>NZ_CM176882.1:5597500-6263352 GCF_058136335.1 Pseudomonas sp. 4CAES_32.4 | reverse complement strand
GGATATCCCCTAAGTTGAAAGCCGGTGAGGCAAAAACAAGCGGCCATTGTAGCGGCGAGCCGTCCACTTATCCACATGCAGGTTGCTCGGAGAACATGATTTATCAATGTGTTGAACGCAGGAAAAGCGACCAACGGTGTGTGAATAAGCTCTGTGGATAACCCGCACTAAGGGCACTGGACAACTGGGGGTTGAACTCAGTGGATAACCAGCCTGTGGATAACAACACCTTTCACACACAGGTTATCCGATAGCGCAGCACAGGCTGAACACTGTTTTCCACTGTAGTTGTCATTCTCTGTACACCTTGTCGAATATGGCGTGAGGTCAGTTATCCACAGAAGGTGGCGGGTCTAGCTTTTATAAGCTTTACAGAAAAGCTTTAAATAATTCCCTTCTTTATTTTTATGTATGGCGAGCAAGCGACCCGGCCTGGAAGCCGTCGAGATCTATTTATAAGGAAACGCTGGTTGGAAATTGACCTGAAGGCTTGCTTTCTCTAGAATCCCCGGTCTCTTAAAACGGGGGCCATTCCGGCCCGTTGTGGACGAACCAGGTAACACGACAATGAAACGTACTTTCCAACCAAGCACTATCAAACGCGCTCGTACCCACGGTTTCCGTGCTCGCATGGCTACCAAGAACGGCCGCGCAGTCCTGTCGCGTCGTCGCGCCAAAGGTCGTGCGCGTCTGGCAGTTTGATAATCCGGTACTGGAGGTGAGTCAGGACTTCAGTCGGGAAAAGCGTCTGCTTACCCCCCGGCATTTCAAGGCAGTCTTTGACTCCCCTACCGGCAAGGTTCCGGGGAAAAATCTCCTGCTCCTTGCACGCAACAACGATCTCGATCACCCCCGTCTAGGGCTGGTTATCGGGAAAAAGAGCGTAAAGCTCTCCGTTGAGCGCAATCGCCTCAAACGTTTGATGCGCGAATCATTCCGTCTGCACCAGGATTCACTGGTCGGCTGGGATATCGTTATCGTCGCGCGCAAAGGTCTGGGCGATGTAGAAAACCCCGAATTGATTCAGCATTTCGGCAAGCTCTGGAAGCGTCTGGCACGCAGCAAGCCAGTTCCAGAAGCCAAAACCGAGACTGTAGGGGTAGACAGTACCGATGCGTAAACTGGCCCTCGTTCCGATCCAGTTTTATCGTTATGCCATTAGTCCTTTGATGGCCAGCCACTGTCGTTTCTACCCCAGTTGTTCCTGCTACGCGTATGAAGCCATCGAAAATCATGGCCTTCTGCGCGGTGGCTGGCTGACCTTTCGTCGTTTAGGTCGCTGTCATCCGTGGAATCCCGGTGGTTATGACCCGGTTCCACCTATCCCTACCTCCCGTTCTTCTTCGATGGCCGAGTAATCATGGATATCAAACGCACGATCCTGATCGTCGCCCTGGCAATCGTGGCCTACGTAATGGTCCTTAAATGGAACCAGGACTACGGTCAGGCTGCCCTGCCGACTCAGAATGTTGCTTCCAGTACGACTACATCCGGTTTGCCGGACACCGCCACTGGCAATAATGCTGCCGCCAGTGACGATATTCCGCGTGCCGCTAGCGATACCAGCGCACCTGCCGAAACACCGGTAGCCGCCAGCAAGGATCTGATCCAGATCAAAACCGACGTGCTCGATCTTGCGATCGACCCACAAGGTGGCGATGTTGCTCAACTGACCTTGCCTTTGTATCCACGTCGTCAGGATCGTCCTGATGTTCCGTTCCAGCTGTTCGATAACGGCGGCGAACGTGTTTATCTGGCACAAAGCGGTCTGATCGGCACCAATGGTCCGGACGCAAATCCGGCCGGTCGTCCGGTCTACTCCTCGGAGAAGAAGACTTATCAACTGGCTGACGGTCAGGACCAACTGGTCGTAGACCTGAAGTTCAGCAAGGACGGCGTCAATTACATCAAGCGTTTCACCCTGAAACGCGGCCTGTATGACGTAGCCGTTTCCTACATTGTGGATAACCAGAGCGCTCAGCCCTGGAACGGCGCAATGTTTGCCCAGTTGAAGCGCGACAACAGCGCTGACCCTTCGTCCACAACGGCTACTGGCACCGCGACTTACCTGGGCGCCGCCCTGTGGACAAGTTCGGAGCCGTACAAGAAAGTGTCCATGAAGGACATGGACAAGGCGCAGCTGAAAGAAACCGTCACCGGTGGTTGGGTAGCCTGGCTGCAACACTACTTCGTGACCGCATGGATTCCGGCGAAGGGCGAAAACAACGTCGTTCAGACCCGTAAAGACAGCAAGGGCAACTACATCATCGGTTACACCGGTCCTACATTGACCGCTGCTCCAGGTGCAAAAGTTGAAACCAGCGCTGTGCTGTACGCCGGTCCAAAAAGCCAGGCTGTGCTGAAAGAGTTGTCCCCAGGTCTGGAACTGACCGTCGACTACGGCATTCTGTGGTTCATTGCCCAGCCAATCTTCTGGTTGCTGCAACATATCCACGCCATTGTCGGTAACTGGGGCTGGTCGATCATCTTCCTGACCATGCTGATCAAGGGGCTCTTCTTCCCTCTGTCGGCTGCCAGCTACAAATCGATGGCGCGTATGCGTGCCGTTGCACCGAAACTGGCTGCTCTGAAAGAGCAACATGGCGATGACCGGCAGAAAATGTCGCAAGCCATGATGGAGCTGTACAAGAAAGAGAAGATCAATCCGCTGGGTGGTTGCTTGCCAATCCTCGTGCAGATGCCGGTTTTCCTTTCGCTGTACTGGGTTCTGCTGGAAAGCGTGGAAATGCGCCAAGCGCCGTTCATGCTGTGGATCACTGACCTGTCGATCAAGGATCCGTTCTTCATTCTGCCGATCATCATGGGCGCAACCATGTTTATCCAGCAGCAGTTGAACCCGACTCCTCCGGATCCGATGCAGGCGAAGGTCATGAAAATGATGCCAATCATCTTCACCTTCTTCTTCCTGTGGTTCCCGGCAGGTCTGGTGCTGTACTGGGTTGTGAACAACTGCCTGTCCATCACCCAACAGTGGTACATCACGCGTAAGATCGAACGGGCTACCAAAGCAGCCGCTTGATTTACACTGTGGATAACCACTCAAAACGCCCCCTAGTGGGGCGTTTTGCTATCTGTCATTTTTGTCTGGATTCCGGTTAATGAGCGTACCTCGTGAAACCATCGCCGCTGTCGCCACCGCTCAAGGCCGTGGTGGTGTGGGCATCGTCCGTATTTCCGGGCCGTTGGCCAGCGTTGCGGCAAAAGCCATCAGCGGTCGCGAACTGAAACCGCGTTATGCCCATTACGGACCATTTTTCAGTGATGACCAGCAAGTGCTGGACGAAGGTCTGGCGCTGTATTTCCCGGGCCCGAACTCATTCACCGGCGAAGACGTTCTGGAACTGCAGGGCCACGGCGGCCCAATTGTTCTGGATATGTTGCTCAAGCGTTGCCTGGAGTTGGGTTGCCGTTTGGCCCGTCCGGGTGAATTCAGTGAACGGGCCTTCCTTAACGACAAACTCGACCTGGCTCAGGCCGAGGCTATTGCCGATTTGATCGAGGCCAGTTCTGCACAGGCTGCGCGCAATGCCCTGCGTTCCTTGCAAGGTGCGTTTTCCCAGCGTGTGCATAACTTGACTGAACAGTTGATCAGCCTTCGCATCTACGTCGAAGCCGCCATCGACTTCCCGGAAGAAGAAATCGACTTCCTCGCCGATGGCCATGTGCTGAGCATGCTGGATAAAGTCCGCGATGAATTATCCACAGTGCTGCGCGAAGCCGGGCAGGGCGCGTTGTTGCGCGATGGCATGACCGTAGTGATTGCCGGCCGTCCTAATGCTGGCAAGTCCAGCTTGTTGAATGCGTTGGCTGGACGTGAAGCGGCCATCGTTACCGAAATTGCCGGCACTACGCGGGATATCCTGCGCGAACATATCCACATCGACGGCATGCCGCTCCACGTTGTCGATACGGCAGGGCTGCGAGATACCGATGATCATGTGGAAAAGATCGGTGTTGAACGGGCATTGAAAGCCATCGGTGAAGCCGACCGAGTGTTGCTGGTCGTCGACGCAACCGCTCCGGAAGCGCTGGATCCGTTTGCGCTGTGGCCGGAGTTCCTCGAAACCCGTCCGGATCCGGCAAAAGTCACCCTGATCCGCAACAAAGCCGATCTGACCGGCGAAGCGATTGCTCTTGAAACCAGTGAAGACGGCCACGTGACGATCAGTCTGAGCGCCAAATCGGCCGGTGATGGACTGGACTTGCTGCGTGACCATCTCAAGGCTTGCATGGGGTATGAGCAAACCTCGGAGAGCAGCTTCAGTGCACGCCGCCGCCATCTGGAGGCTCTACGTCACGCCAGCGCAGCGCTGGAACACGGTCGCGCCCAACTGACATTGGCGGGTGCCGGTGAATTGCTTGCCGAAGATTTGCGTCAGGCCCAGCATTCTCTAGGGGAAATCACCGGAGCCTTCAGCTCTGATGATTTGCTGGGAAGAATCTTTTCCAGTTTCTGTATCGGCAAATAAAAAAGGGGCTGTGGACAATTTATCCACAGCCCCTTTTTCGTTTACCAGTTGTAAGAGACTGTACCGAGCAGGGTGCGGTCTTCACCCCAATAGCAACGGCCGGCATCGTTGCATCCAGACACATATTCCTTGTCGAACAGGTTCTTCGCGTTCAGGTCGACGCTCCAGTGCGTGTCGATCTGATAACCGATCGCCGCATCCACCAACGTAACATCGCCGGCATCGAGCTTGCCGTAGAGAGACGGCGAGGTGTAAGCGAACGCACTGTCGAAGTAACGCACACCGCCACCCACGTACAGACCTTTCAAATCGCCATCGAGAAAGCGGTATTTTGCCCAGACCGAAGCCTGATTACGCGGCACGCCGGTCATTTGATGGCCTTTGACCAATGACGTCGCGGCATCCTTGGTAATTCGCGCGTCGGTGTAGGTATAGGCTGCCGTCACGTTGAGGTTCTGCGTCAGGTTACTGTTAAGTTCGAGCTCCACACCCTTGGAACGGCTTTCGCCCACTTGGCGGTAGCTCGACGTGGTGGCGTCGAAATAGGTATCGTCCTTTTTCCGCAGGTCATACACCGATGCCGTGAATGCGGTATCCCAGCCGATCGGTTCGTATTTCAGACCCACTTCGTATTGGCTGCTAGTGATCGGATCGAGGGGCGCGCCGGCGTTGGAAATCTGCTGCACCGGCACGAACGAAGTGGAATAGCTGACATACGGCGTCATGCCATTGTCGAACTGGTACATCACTCCACCCTGATAGGTGAATTTCTTGTCCTCGGAACTGATGTTGCTCGACTGGGCCACCTTGTCGCGGAAATCGCTGTCGACCCAGTCCTGACGGCCACCGAGCAGGAACAGCCAGTGGTCATACTTGCTCTGGATCTGCGCATAAACCCCTTTCATTTGCTGTTCGAGCAGGGTGTTTTGCACCGCAATCGGTGTCGTCGGGTCGCGCAGATACACCGGGTTATACACATCGATCGGCCCAACGATGCCGGCGTTCCAGTCCTGGTTGAACGAAGTACGGTCGTAGCTGGCGCCGAATAACACGGTGTTCTCCAGACCACCGACCTGGAATTTGCCTTCCAGTTGGTTATCCAGCGAGTACACCATTGATTTGTTGAAGCGATCGTACGCGGTCATGTTCAGGCGCGTGCCGAACCCGGCGTTGTTGAGGTTGCCCGGCCAGGTTTCATGGCGGGTAATGCGCGACTGCATGTAGCGCGAATTCTGCCGGAACTGCCAGTCGTCATTGAACGAGTGACTGAACTCATAACCGGTACTCCAGGTTTCCCGTTCGAACGTGTTCCAGTCCGGATCGCCGAGCATGGTGCCTTTGGATAATTTGCCGTTGGGGTTTGTCAGCAAAGTCCCGGCGGCCGGTAGGCCAAGTTCCATGTTGGTGTGATCCTTCTGGTAGTTGGCCAGCAGGGTCAGGGTGTTGAAATCGTCAAAATTCAGGGTCAGGGATGGTGCGATGTAGATCCGGTCGTCCGGGACGTGATCGGTCTGGGTGTCAGATTTGCGTCCAAGCATCACTACTCGCCCAAGGACATTGCCGCTGTCATTGAGCGGGCCGGAGACATCGACGCCGATCTGCCGGCGATTGTTCGAGCCATAACCCAATTGCACTTCACCTTGCGGTGCGGCAGTCGGGCGTTTGCTCACCAGATTGACCAGGCCGCCCGGCGCGTTTTCTCCATAAAGCAGCGAAGACGGACCGCGGAAAATCTCTACCCGCTCAAGTCCGTACGGCTCGGTGCTGGTGTCATAGCGGTTGCCCTGTACGCGTAGTCCATCGCGCAATAGACCGTAGCCGTAATCGGTGGCGTTGAAACCGCGAATATAGAAGAGGTCTCCGGCCAGACTGTCGCCAGCGGCAAATGGTGGCGCGAAGATCCCCGGCACGTAGCCGAGTACCTCGGTGAGTGTCTGAGATTTCTGATCTTTCATGCGCTGGGCGGTGACGACTGACACGGAGCGCGGCGTTTCCGACAACGGTGTACTGGTTTTCGTACCGATTCGGCTGTTCTGCGCCTTGTACCCGACGTCGGCGGCGTAATCCAGATTCATCGGGTTGGTCAGTTGACCGTTGATGTTGGTCGGGGCCAACTCGAGCGAATCGCCGTTGGGCAATGCCTGGAGAATATAACTGCCCGTCGCCTGCGGTACGGCTTGCAAACCCGAGCCTTGCAGCAGTTGGGCGAATCCCTGATCGACAGTGAAATTGCCGTTGAGCCCGGTGCTGCGCAAGCGGCTGGTCTGTTGCGGCGCGAACGACAGAATCACATTCGCGGCGGAGGCGAACTGGCTCAGCGCATTGTCCAGCGGACCGGCAGCAATGGCGTAACGCTGGGTTGTTGTCGCAGCAAAGGCGTTATGGCTCAGTACCAGGCAGGAAGCAGCACTGCTCATCAGTAAGCCATAGGCAATGCAGTGGTGGGAAAAACGCTGACGAAACGTGGGAAGACGCATGTGTGGATAAGCCCTGAAGGTGGCAAAGAGCCGCGTTTATCGCGATTACCTGTAGGGCCGGGTCAGGCAAAAAAAAGATAACCCTGTTTACGATTTATTTTTCCCCAGGTGTTTTTCGCTCACACGTTATGACTGATCGATACCCAGTACCGGCTGAAGTATCGAACGTTGATCGGCAACGAGGCCTGAAGATTGGCCAGCACTGCATCGGTGGAATCGAGGCGCAAAGTACCGGAAACGCGCAGATCCCGCGCACGGCTGTCACAATGCAGGACGCCACGGCGATAACGCCCCAACTCTGCGAGCACATCGCCCAACCGAGTATCAAGGACGATCAACTGGCCGTTGATCCACGCCACCTCCGAGGACTTGAAGGGGTGAATGAAGCCGACATGCCGACTATCGAAGTCAACGCCTTCGCCTGCTTTCAGAATAATTGCGCCTGTGGATAGTTCTCCCGGTTGCACACTAACCTGATGCTCCAACACACCCACGCGGGTAGAACCGGCTAACTGGTGCACGGAGAAACGCGTGCCCAATGCTTGAATTCGGCCATCGCGAGTTTCAACAAAAAATGGCCGCTGATCGCCGAGCTTGCCGGTTTGAATGAGAATCTCCCCTGTGCGCAGGCGAATCAGCCGCTGCGCCGCATCGAAAGACACATCAATCGCGGTGTCTGTGTTGAGCTGAATCTGGCTGCCATCGGCCAGAGCAATGTTGCGCCGCTGACCTACGCCAGTTTTATAGTCGGCCCAGACGTTCCCCAGGGAGGTGTGTTGCTGAACATTCCAGCCTACAAAACCTGTTCCCGCAGCTAGCAACAACAACTTCAACACCTGGCGCCGATGCTGACCGTTATTCAATGCGCGACGTTTCAGATCCTGCGGCAGGGTGCCGAGGTGGCGCTGCAGTTGCTCCATCTGATTCCATGCGGCCAGATGCGCCGGATCACTGTCTATCCACAGCTGCCAGGCCTTCTGTTCCGCGAGGGTCGGCGACTCGGCCTGAAACTGCACGTACCAACTGGCGGCAGCTTCAAACACCTGACGGTGAGGAGCGATGGCCATCAATGCTGCGCCATGATCAAGGCACATTCCGTCAGAGCGCGGATCATGTGCTTCTTCACCGTGGTCAGCGAAACCTTCTGTTGGACGGCAATCTGTTGATAAGTCAGGCCATCAATCTGCGAAAGCATGAATATCCGCTGCGTTCGCGCGCCAAGACCGGCCAGGGCTTTATCCACAGCGACCAGCGTTTCGATAATCAGCGCCTTGTCTTCCTCGCTGATGGCGGTGGCTTCCGGTCGAGCGGCCAGGGTCTGCAAATAGGCGACTTCGATGGCCTGTCTTCGATAACGATCAATGACCAGGCCGCGTGCAATGGTTGCCAGATAATCGCGCGGTTCGCGGATCTGCGCGGCGTTGCGAGCCGCCAAAATCCTCAAAAACGTGTCATGCGCTACATCGGCCGCATCGCAGGCGTCATGCAATTTTCCCGTTAGCCACCCGTATAGCCACGAATGGTGTTGCTCGTAGATTTGCTCGATCGCAGCAGTGTGGGCGGGTAGGGACATAGGAAAAGTGGGCGAGTTAATGATAATGCCTATTATTAGCCTCTGTTACGTTCTCTCACAATAGCCCTCGCACTTCCCTCCATCGGCTTCTTTGTCGCCAGCGAACCCTCGTTGGCGATTTTTTTTGCGCCTTGAAGACGCCGTTTTATCGATTTTCTGTGGATTAAGCCCTGTGAATAACTGCCACTAAGGGCAGTTGATAACAGGGCTCGAAAACTGCATATAAACCCCTCTGTGGATAACCATCCCTTTAATCCACAGGCTTAAACCGGTTATCCAACGCCCTCATTGGCACATGGACACAGGGTTTTGAATCTCTGTACATATTGAATATAAAGGCTTGTAGAGATCTATCCACAGAAAGGTGCCTCAGTAAAAATAAACATAAAAACAAAGGTTTTATAAATTTCTCTCTTTTTTATTCTTTTAACCTTGAGTTCTCCACAGCTGGTTAAATTTTGTGCAGAGGGTTCTTTAGGAACGGCGAAGTCCCTATACTTGTCGACCAGGTCCAGAAACCTGATCTCAAACTATTCCTGAATTACCTACTTAAGCAGGCACGAGGTGCGTGGTGGATTTCCCTTCCCGTTTTGAAGTGATCGTCATCGGCGGCGGTCATGCCGGTACCGAGGCAGCACTGGCCTCAGCACGTATGGGGGCAAAAACCCTGTTGCTGACGCATAACGTGGAAACCCTCGGTGCCATGAGTTGCAACCCCGCCATCGGTGGCATCGGCAAAAGCCATCTGGTCAAGGAAATCGATGCCCTCGGCGGCGCGATGGCCATCGCTACCGATTTGGGTGGCATCCAGTTTCGCGTGTTGAACAGCCGCAAAGGCCCAGCCGTACGGGCGACCCGGGCGCAAGCTGACCGGATTCTGTACAAAGCCGCTGTCCGCGAAATTCTGGAAAACCAACCGAACCTGTGGATATTTCAACAGGCCGCTGACGACCTGATCGTCGAGCAGGAACAAGTTCGTGGTGTGGTCACCCAAATGGGTCTGCGCTTCTTCGCTGATTCCGTGGTGTTGACCACCGGTACGTTCCTCGGTGGACTTATCCACATCGGTTTGCAGAATTTTTCCGGCGGTCGCGCCGGTGATCCTCCATCGATCGCCCTGGCGCACCGTCTGCGTGAACTGCCACTGCGTGTCGGTCGCTTGAAAACCGGCACCCCGCCGCGTATCGATGGCAAGTCTGTGGATTTCTCGGTGATGACCGAGCAACCAGGCGATACGCCGATCCCGGTGATGTCGTTCATGGGCAACAAAGAACAGCATCCGCGCCAGGTCAGCTGCTGGATTACTCACACGAACGCCCGCACCCACGAAATCATTGCGGCGAACCTCGATCGTTCGCCGATGTATTCCGCTGCCGGTGAAATCGAAGGCATCGGCCCGCGTTATTGCCCGTCGATCGAAGACAAGATCCACCGCTTTGCCGACAAGGAAAGCCATCAGGTGTTTATCGAACCGGAAGGTTTGACCACCCATGAGTTGTATCCGAACGGGATATCCACAAGCTTGCCGTTCGACGTGCAATTGCAGATCGTGCAATCGATTCGCGGCATGGAAAACGCGCACATCGTGCGTCCGGGTTATGCGATCGAGTACGACTACTTCGATCCGCGTGACCTGAAGTACAGCCTGGAAACCAAAGTCATCGGCGGTCTGTTCTTCGCCGGGCAAATCAACGGCACCACCGGTTACGAAGAAGCTGGCGCCCAAGGTTTGCTGGCTGGTGCGAACGCCGCACTGCGCGCCAAGGGCAAAGAAGCCTGGTGCCCGCGTCGCGATGAAGCCTACATCGGTGTATTGGTCGACGACCTGATCACCCTCGGTACCCAAGAGCCGTACCGCATGTTCACTTCCCGTGCCGAGTACCGCCTGATCCTGCGCGAGGACAACGCCGACCTGCGTCTTACCGAAAAAGGTCGTGAACTCGGTCTGGTCGATGACGCGCGTTGGGCGGCCTTCTGCAAGAAGCGCGAAAGCATCGAACTTGAAGAACAGCGCTTGAAAAGCACTTGGGTTCGCCCAAACACGCAGCAGGGCGATGCGATTGCCGAGAAATTCGGTACACCGCTGACTCACGAATACAACTTGCTCAACCTCTTGAGCCGTCCGGAAATCGACTACGCTGGTCTGGTCGAAGTGACGGGCAACGGCGCCGAAGATCCACAGGTCGCTGAGCAGGTTGAAATCAAGACCAAATACGCCGGTTACATCGACCGTCAACAGGACGAAATCGCCCGTCTGCGCGCCAGTGAAGACACGAAATTGCCTGTGGATATCGATTACACCAACATTTCCGGTCTCTCCAAGGAGATCCAGAGCAAGCTCGGCGCGACTCGTCCAGAGACGCTGGGCCAGGCTTCGCGGATCCCGGGCGTGACCCCGGCAGCGATTTCGCTGTTGATGATTCATTTGAAAAAACGCGGCGCGGGCCGTCAGTTGGAGCAAAGCGCTTGAGTTCTAAGGTCACTTCGCAACACGCCGAAGAGTTATCCACAGGAGCCCGCGAGCTCGGTGTCAATCTCACTGAAACCCAGCACGACTTGCTGCTGGGTTATCTGGCCCTGTTGATCAAATGGAACCAGGCCTACAACTTGACTGCCGTGCGCGATCCGGACGAAATGGTTTCGCGGCACTTGCTCGATAGTCTCAGTGTTATGTCGTTCATCGAAAACGGTCGCTGGCTCGACGTCGGCAGCGGGGGCGGCATGCCGGGAATCCCGTTGGCGATCCTCTATCCGGATTCGCAAGTCACCTGTCTGGACAGCAACGGCAAGAAAACCCGCTTCCTGACTCAGGTCAAACTCGAACTCAAACTGGATAACCTGCAAGTTATCCACAGTCGTGTCGAAGCCTACCAGCCTGTAGAGCCGTTCAACGGGATCATTTCCCGGGCGTTCAGCAGCATGGAAAACTTTACCAATTGGACTCGCCACCTCGGCGACGCCGATACACGCTGGCTGGCAATGAAGGGCGTTCATCCGGCCGATGAGCTGGTAGCATTGCCGGCAGACTTCAAACTCGATAGCGAACACGCCCTGGCCGTACCCGGTTGCCAAGGCCAACGCCATCTGCTGATACTGCGCCGCACGGCATGATTGGGAACACAAGCAAGAATGGCTAAGGTATTCGCGATAGCGAACCAAAAGGGTGGTGTGGGCAAGACCACCACCTGCATCAACCTCGCAGCATCCCTGGTCGCGACCAAGCGCCGGGTGCTGTTGATCGATCTCGATCCACAGGGCAACGCCACCATGGGTAGCGGTGTGGATAAACACGGCCTGGAAAACTCGGTTTACGACCTGCTGATCGGCGAATGCGATCTGGCCCAGGCCATGCACTATTCCGAGCACGGCGGTTATCAACTGCTGCCGGCCAACCGCGATTTGACGGCGGCCGAAGTAGTGCTGCTGGAAATGCAGATGAAGGA
Source organism: Pseudomonas sp. 4CAES_32.4 (assembly GCF_058136335.1). NCBI lineage: Bacteria > Pseudomonadati > Pseudomonadota > Gammaproteobacteria > Pseudomonadales > Pseudomonadaceae > Pseudomonas > Pseudomonas sp. 4CAES_32.4. Next base: position 6,251,369 of record NZ_CM176882.1, on the reverse strand, counting down.
AAGCCGTCTGCGCAGCGCGCTGGCGCCGATCCGTGAAAACTACGATTACATTCTGATCGACTGCCCGCCGTCGCTGTCGATGCTCACGCTGAACGCACTGGTCGCCGCAGACGGGGTAATCATCCCCATGCAGTGCGAGTACTTTGCGCTCGAAGGCTTGAGCGATCTTGTGGATAACATCAAGCGCATCGCTGAACTGCTGAACCCGAACCTGAAAGTCGAAGGTCTGTTGCGGACCATGTACGACCCGCGTCTGAGCCTGATGAACGACGTTTCGGCGCAGCTCAAGGAACACTTTGGCGAGCAGCTCTACGACACAGTGATTCCGCGCAACATCCGCCTGGCCGAAGCGCCGAGCTACGGCATGCCGGCGCTGGCCTACGACAAGCAATCGCGTGGCGCTCTGGCTTATCTGGCCCTGGCCGGCGAGATGGTTCGCCGTCAGCGCAAAAATTCACGCATCGCCGCTGCTCAGGCAACTTAAGGAATCCCCATGGCCGTCAAGAAACGAGGTCTCGGACGTGGACTGGATGCACTGCTGAGTGGTCCGACCGTCAGCGCGCTGGAAGAACAAGCGGCGCAAGCTGACACCCGTGAATTGCAACACTTGCCGCTGGACCTGCTGCAGCGCGGTAAATACCAGCCACGCCGGGACATGGATCCGCAGGCGCTGGAAGAACTGGCGGCGTCGATCAAGGCTCAAGGCGTAATGCAGCCAATCGTGGTGCGTCCGATTGGCGGTGGTCGTTTTGAAATCATCGCCGGTGAACGCCGCTGGCGCGCGAGCCAGCAAGCCGGGCAGGAAACCATCCCGGCGATGGTTCGTGATGTACCGGATGAAACCGCGATCGCCATTGCGCTGATCGAGAACATCCAACGTGAAGACCTCAATCCGATCGAAGAAGCGGTGGCCTTGCAGCGTTTGCAGCAGGAATTCCAGCTGACGCAGCAACAGGTCGCCGAGGCTGTGGGTAAATCCCGCGTCACCGTGGCCAACCTGTTGCGGCTTATTGCACTGCCGGAAGTCATCAAGACCATGCTCTCCCACGGCGACCTGGAAATGGGTCATGCCCGTGCTTTGCTCGGTCTGCCGGACAATCAGCAGGTGGAAGGGGCGCGACATGTTGTCGCACGCGGCCTCACCGTGCGCCAAACTGAGGCACTGGTTCGCCAGTGGTCGAGTGGCAAACCGGAGCCTGTGGAAGCCAGCAAACCCGACCCGGATATCGCCCGCCTCGAACAGCGTCTGGCCGAGCGCCTAGGCTCTGCGGTGCAGATTCGCCACGGCAAGAAGGGAAAGGGTCAGTTGGTGATCGGTTACAACTCTCTCGATGAGCTTCAAGGTGTGCTCGCACACATCCGCTGAAACATTTCCTCATGTAGCGCGCAGTCGGAAATCACTACCTGACAGTTGAATAGGGGCAGAACCGCCCCTATACTCTGCGCGCATTTTGTCGGCACAAATTATGCCAAGTTATTGAATTCTGGCAGCCGACCATTGGAGAGCAATAGTGATGGAAACCCGCAAGCCAAACCGTTTGCCGTTCCATCGCCTGGCGGTTTTTCCGGTGTTGATGGCTCAATTTGTCATTTTGCTCATTGCCGCTTTGGCGCTCTGGCAATGGCACGGAGTCGTTGCCGGATACTCGGGACTTTGCGGAGGCCTGATAGCCTTGCTGCCCAATGTTTATTTCGCTCACAAGGCATTTCGGTTTTCCGGCGCCCGAGCAGCCCAGTCCATCGTCCGGTCTTTTTATGCCGGCGAGGCAGGCAAACTGATTTTGACAGCAGTGCTTTTTGCGCTGGTGTTTGCAGGTGTGAAGCCATTGGCGCCGATAGCAGTATTCGGCGTGTTCGTGCTGACTCAGTCGGTCAGCTGGTTCGCTCCCCTGCTGATGAGAACAAGACTTTCGAGACCTTAGGGCGTTTGAGGCAACCATGGCAGAAACAACCGCTTCGGGCTATATCCAGCACCACTTGCAGAACCTGACCTTCGGTCAGCTACCTAACGGCGGCTGGGGCTTTGCCCATACCGCAGCAGAAGCCAAAGAAATGGGCTTCTGGGCTTTCCACGTCGATACCCTCGGCTGGTCGGTCGCGTTGGGTCTGATCTTCGTTTTTCTTTTCCGCATGGCGGCAAAGAAAGCGACTTCGGGTCAGCCGGGTGCTTTGCAGAACTTCGTTGAAGTATTGGTCGAATTCGTCGATGGCAGCGTGAAAGACAGCTTCCATGGCCGTAGCCCGGTGATTGCACCGCTGGCACTGACCATCTTCGTCTGGGTGTTCCTGATGAACGCCGTCGACCTGATCCCGGTCGACTGGATTCCTCAGCTGGCCATCCTGATTACCGGTGATCACCACATCCCGTTCCGCGCCGTGTCGACTACCGACCCGAACGCGACCCTGGGCATGGCGTTGTCGGTTTTCGCACTGATCATTTTCTACAGCATCAAGGTCAAGGGCATCGGCGGCTTCATCGGCGAACTGACCCTGCACCCGTTCGGCAGCAAGAACATCTTTGTTCAGGCCCTGCTGATTCCGGTGAACTTCCTGCTGGAGTTCGTGACCCTGATCGCTAAACCGATCTCTCTGGCTCTGCGTCTGTTCGGCAACATGTATGCCGGCGAGCTGGTGTTCATTCTGATCGCTGTGATGTTCGGCAGCGGCCTGCTCTGGCTGAGCGGCCTGGGCGTTGTTCTGCAGTGGGCGTGGGCTGTGTTCCACATCCTGATCATCACGCTGCAGGCGTTCATCTTCATGATGCTGACCATCGTCTACCTGTCGATGGCGCACGAAGAAAACCATTAAGACCAGTCTCGACTAGTCTGATGTCCTTCCCGGTCAAACGGGAAGGGGCTCTTCACAGGGCACCTGAAACGATTTGTTTTACCGCTTTAATCTAAAAAACCTAAACCATACGACGTAAAAGTCGGGAGGAAAGATGGAAACTGTAGTTGGTCTAACCGCTATCGCTGTTGCACTGTTGATCGGCCTGGGCGCACTGGGTACCGCAATTGGTTTCGGCCTGCTGGGCGGCAAGTTCCTGGAAGGCGCAGCGCGTCAGCCAGAAATGGTTCCAATGCTGCAAGTTAAAATGTTCATCGTTGCCGGTCTGCTCGACGCCGTAACCATGATCGGTGTTGGTATCGCTCTGTTCTTCACCTTTGCGAACCCGTTCGTTGGTCAGATCGCTGGCTAATTACTCGGATTTTCCGAGTAATTTGATGTGATGGACAACGTAACTGCGAGGTGTTGGCGTGAACATTAATGCGACCCTGATTGGCCAGTCCGTTGCGTTCCTGATTTTTGTACTGTTCTGCATGAAGTATGTATGGCCTCCGGTCATCGCTGCTCTGCACGAACGTCAAAAGAAGATCGCTGATGGTCTGGACGCTGCCAGCCGTGCAGCTCGCGACCTGGAGTTGGCCCAAGAAAAAGCGGGTCAGCAACTGCGCGAAGCGAAAGCTCAGGCAGCTGAAATCATCGAGCAAGCCAAGAAACGCGGTAACCAGATTGTCGAAGAGGCCGTTGAAAAGGCCCGTGTCGACGCTGACCGTGTGAAGGTTCAGGCTCAAGCCGAGATCGAACAGGAACTGAACAGTGTCAAAGACAAGCTGCGTGCCCAAGTGGGCTTGCTGGCTGTCGGCGGCGCCGAGAAGATCCTGGGTGCCACAATCGATCAAAACGCGCACGCAGAGCTGGTTAACCAACTGGCTGCTGAAATCTAAGCGAGGGCGATCATGGCAGAACTGACCACGTTGGCCCGACCTTACGCTAAGGCGGCCTTCGAGCACGCTCAGGCCCACCAGCAACTGGCCAATTGGTCAGCCATGCTCGGCCTGGCTGCAGCGGTGTCACAAGATGACACCATGCAGCGCGTGCTCAAGGCCCCGCGACTGACGAGCGCAGAAAAGGCCGCCACGTTTATTGACGTGTGCGGCGACAAGTTTGATGCCAAGGCACAGAACTTCATCAATGTCGTTGCCGAAAACGACCGTCTCCCGCTTCTGCCGGAGATTGCCGCTCTTTTCGACCTGTACAAGGCCGAACAAGAGAAGTCGGTAGACGTTGAAGTGACCAGTGCTTTTGCATTGAACCAAGAACAGCAAGACAAACTCGCCAAGGTTCTCAGTGCACGACTCAACCGGGAAGTGCGCCTGCAAGTTGCGGAGGATGCTGCCCTTATAGGTGGTGTCGTTATCCGCGCCGGCGACCTGGTTATCGATGGCTCGATTCGCGGAAAAATCGCGAAACTTGCCGAAGCATTGAAATCTTGAGTTTGAAGGGGCAGCAGAGCAATGCAGCAACTCAATCCTTCCGAAATAAGTGAAATTATCAAGGGCCGCATCGACAAGCTCGATGTGACCTCCCAAGCCCGTAACGAAGGCACTGTCGTCAGCGTATCTGACGGCATCGTGCGGATTCACGGTCTGGCCGACGTAATGTACGGCGAGATGATCGAGTTTCCGGGCGGCGTCTACGGTATGGCCCTCAACCTGGAGCAAGACTCCGTAGGTGCCGTTGTATTGGGCGCTTACCAGTCTCTGGCTGAAGGCATGAGCGCCAAGTGCACCGGCCGCATCCTCGAAGTTCCGGTTGGTAAGGAACTGCTGGGTCGCGTAGTCGACGCACTGGGTAATCCTGTTGACGGCAAAGGTCCACTGGGCAACACCGAGACCGACGCGGTCGAGAAAGTTGCACCGGGCGTGATCTGGCGTAAGTCGGTAGACCAGCCTGTACAGACTGGCTACAAGGCTGTCGATGCCATGATTCCTGTCGGCCGTGGCCAGCGTGAGCTGATCATCGGTGACCGTCAGATCGGTAAAACCGCTCTGGCGATCGACGCGATCATCAACCAGAAAGACAGCGGCATTTTCTGCGTCTACGTAGCCATCGGTCAGAAGCAATCGACCATCGCCAACGTGGTTCGCAAGCTGGAAGAAAACGGCGCCCTGGCCAACACGATCATCGTGGCTGCCAGTGCTTCGGAATCTCCTGCGCTGCAATTCCTGGCACCGTACTCCGGTTGCACCATGGGTGAATTCTTCCGCGACCGCGGTGAAGACGCGCTGATCGTTTATGACGATCTGTCCAAGCAAGCAGTGGCTTACCGCCAGATTTCCCTGCTGCTGCGCCGTCCACCAGGCCGTGAAGCTTACCCAGGCGACGTGTTCTATCTCCACTCCCGTCTGCTGGAGCGCGCATCCCGCGTTTCGGAAGAGTACGTAGAGAAGTTCACCAACGGCGCAGTGACCGGCAAAACCGGTTCCCTGACCGCACTGCCGATCATCGAAACCCAGGCTGGCGACGTTTCCGCGTTCGTTCCGACCAACGTGATTTCCATCACCGACGGTCAGATCTTCCTGGAATCGGCCATGTTCAACTCGGGCATCCGCCCTGCAGTGAACGCCGGTGTTTCGGTATCCCGTGTGGGTGGTGCCGCTCAGACCAAGATCATCAAGAAGCTGTCCGGTGGTATCCGTACCGCTCTGGCTCAGTACCGTGAACTGGCGGCATTCGCCCAGTTCGCTTCTGACCTGGACGAAGCGACCCGTAAGCAACTTGAGCATGGTCAGCGCGTTACCGAGCTGATGAAGCAGAAGCAATACGCACCAATGTCGATCGCTGACATGGCGCTGTCGCTGTATGCCGCTGAGCGTGGGTTCCTGACTGACATTGAAATCGCCAAGATCGGCAGCTTCGAACAAGCGCTGATTGCTTTCTTCAACCGCGATCACGCCGATTTGATGGCCAAGATCAACGTTAAAGGTGACTTCAATGACGAAATCGACGCTGGCATGAAAGCCGGTATCGAGAAGTTCAAGGCCACCCAAACCTGGTAAGCCGCAGCGGGAGCCGCGAGGCTCCCGCTTGCTAACCTGATAGGTGTTACATGGCAGGCGCAAAAGAGATTCGCAGTAAGATTGCGAGCATCAAAAGCACGCAAAAGATTACCAGCGCCATGGAAAAAGTGGCGGTCAGCAAAATGCGCAAGGCACAAATGCGCATGGCTGCTAGCCGTCCTTATGCGGAGCGTATCCGCCAGGTTATTGGGCATCTGGCCAACGCCAACCCGGAATACCGCCACCCGTTCATGATCGAGCGCGCCATCAAGCGTGTTGGTTATGTCGTGGTGAGCAGTGACCGTGGTCTGTGCGGCGGCTTGAATACCAACCTGTTCAAGGCCCTGGTCAAGGACATGGCGGTAAACCGCGAAAACGGCGTCGAGATTGATCTGTGTGTCGTTGGTAGCAAGGGTGCGGCCTTTTTCCGCAACTTCGGCGGTAACGTCGTTGCAGCTATCAGCCACCTGGGTGAAGAGCCGTCGATCAATGATCTGATCGGCAGCGTCAAGGTGATGCTGGATGCCTACCTGGACGGCCGTATTGACCGCCTGTCCGTGGTGTCCAACAAGTTCATCAACACCATGACGCAACAGCCTACCGTGGAGCAGTTGATTCCACTGGTGGCGACCCCGGATCAGGATCTCAAGCACCACTGGGACTATCTCTACGAACCGGATGCCAAAGAGCTGCTTGACGGCTTGATGGTCCGCTACGTTGAGTCGCAGGTCTACCAGGCGGTGGTCGAGAACAACGCGGCTGAACAAGCTGCGCGGATGATCGCGATGAAGAACGCTACCGACAACGCCGGTGATTTGATCAGCGATTTGCAGCTGATCTACAACAAGGCGCGTCAGGCTGCGATCACCCAAGAGATCTCGGAAATCGTCGGCGGCGCTGCCGCGGTTTAACGGTTCAAATATTCAGAGGATCCAGCTATGAGTAGCGGACGTATCGTTCAAATCATCGGCGCCGTTATCGACGTGGAATTTCCACGCGACAGCGTACCGAGCATCTACAACGCGCTGAAAGTAGTGAGCGCGGCTGAAACCACTCTGGAAGTTCAGCAACAGCTGGGCGACGGCGTGGTTCGCACCATTGCGATGGGTTCCACCGAGGGCTTGAAGCGCGGTCTGGAAGTTACCGACTCTGGCGCAGCCATCTCCGTACCGGTCGGTAAAGCGACCCTGGGCCGGATCATGGACGTCCTCGGTAACCCGATCGACGAAGCTGGCCCGATCGACACCGAAGAGCGCTGGGGCATTCACCGTCCAGCACCTTCGTTCGCCGAGCAAGCAGGCGGCAACGATCTGCTGGAAACCGGCATCAAGGTTATCGACCTGGTTTGCCCGTTCGCCAAGGGCGGTAAAGTCGGTCTGTTCGGTGGTGCCGGTGTAGGCAAAACCGTAAACATGATGGAACTGATCCGTAACATCGCCATCGAGCACAGCGGTTATTCCGTGTTCGCCGGTGTGGGTGAGCGTACTCGTGAGGGTAACGACTTCTACCACGAGATGAAGGACTCCAACGTTCTGGACAAAGTGGCACTGGTTTACGGTCAGATGAACGAGCCGCCGGGTAACCGTCTGCGCGTAGCACTGACCGGCCTGACCATGGCCGAGAAGTTCCGTGACGAAGGTAACGACGTTCTGCTGTTCGTCGACAACATCTATCGTTACACCCTGGCCGGTACTGAAGTATCCGCACTGCTGGGCCGTATGCCTTCGGCAGTAGGCTACCAGCCGACCCTGGCTGAAGAGATGGGCGTTCTGCAAGAACGTATCACTTCGACCAAGGAAGGTTCGATCACTTCGATCCAAGCGGTATACGTACCTGCGGATGACTTGACCGACCCGTCGCCAGCGACCACCTTCGCCCACTTGGACGCCACCGTCGTTCTGTCCCGTGACATCGCTTCCCTGGGTATCTACCCAGCAGTAGATCCACTGGATTCGACTTCGCGCCAGCTGGACCCGAACGTAATCGGCCAGGACCACTACGACACCGCTCGCGGCGTTCAGTACGTTCTGCAACGTTACAAAGAGCTGAAGGACATCATCGCGATCCTGGGTATGGACGAGCTGTCGGAAGCCGACAAGCAGTTGGTAAACCGTGCTCGTAAGATCCAGCGCTTCTTGTCGCAGCCGTTCTTCGTGGCTGAAGTCTTCACCGGTGCTTCGGGTAAATACGTTTCCCTGAAAGACACCATTGCTGGCTTCAAAGGCATCCTCAACGGTGACTACGACCACCTGCCAGAACAAGCGTTCTACATGGTTGGCGGCATCGAAGAAGCGATCGAGAAAGCCAAGAAACTGTAATCCCGGCGCCCGGCAACGGGCGCTCATTTAGGTTGAGGCAATCAGATGGCTATGACAGTCCATTGCGATATCGTCAGCGCGGAAGGGGAAATCTTTTCCGGCCTGGTCGAGATGGTGATTGCGCACGGTGCACTGGGTGATCTTGGTATCGCTCTGGGTCACGCGCCGCTGATCACTAATCTGAAGCCAGGTCCGATCCGCCTGATCAAGCAAGGCGGGGAAGCCGAGGTGTTCTACATCTCCGGTGGTTTCCTCGAGGTTCAGCCGAACATGGTCAAGGTGCTTGCCGATACCGTGCAACGTGCCGCCGACCTGGATGAAGCTCAGGCTCAAGCAGCTCTCAAGGCTGCCGAGGCTGCTCTGCACGAGAAGAGCGCAGATTTCGACTACGGAGCTGCGTCCGCACGTCTGGCCGAGGCTGCAGCTCAGCTGCGCACCGTCCAGCAGATCCGCAAGAAGTTTGGCGGTTAATCCGTCAACCGCTTGTTGTGCGATTGATAAAAAAGGGTAGCCTCGGCTACCCTTTTTTCTTTTCCGAATTCAAACCCCGGTCGCAGTTGCTGACCACCCAGGATTGGTAGCCAGTCATGTCTCTTGAAATCGTTATCCTCGCGGCCGGTCAAGGCACTCGTATGCGTTCGGCCCTGCCGAAAGTTTTGCACCCGATTGCCGGCAATTCCATGCTGGGCCATGTTATCCACAGCGCCCGCCAACTCGATCCACAGCGCATCCATGTCGTCATCGGCCACGGCGCCGATGTGGTGCGCGAACGTCTGGCAGCAGATGACCTGAATTTCGTTCTGCAGGACAAGCAGCTCGGCACCGGTCACGCTACTGCTCAGGCTGTTCCGTTCATTACCGCCGACACGGTGTTGATCCTTTACGGTGATGTACCACTGATCGAAGTCGAAACCCTGCAACGTCTGCTCAAGCAAGTGGTGCCCGGGCAAATGGGCTTGCTCACCGTTGAGCTGGATGACCCGACCGGCTATGGCCGCATTGTTCGCAATGCCGACGGCAAGGTCGCGGCCATCGTTGAGCACAAAGACGCCAGTGAAGCGCAGCGCGCCATCACCGAAGGCAACACCGGCATCCTCGCCGTGCCGGCCAATCATCTGGCTGACTGGATGAGCCGCCTGTCGAACAACAATGCTCAGGGCGAGTACTACCTGACCGACGTCATCGAAATGGCAGTCAGCGATGGTCTGGTCGTGGCCACCGAGCAACCGCATGACGCAATGGAAGTGCAGGGCGCCAATGATCGCAAGCAACTGTCCGAGCTGGAGCGTCATTACCAGCTGCGCGCTGGCCGTCGTTTAATGGCCCAAGGCGTGACGCTGCGTGATCCGGCGCGCTTCGATGTACGTGGCGAAGTTACCGTGGGTCGCGATGTGCTGATCGATATCAACGTGATCCTCGAAGGCAATGTGGTCATCGAAGATGACGTGGTGATCGGCCCGAACTGCGTGATCAAGGACAGCACCCTGCGCAAAGGCGTGGTGATCAAGGCCAACAGCCATATCGAAGGCGCTGTGCTGGGTGAGTGCAGCGATGCCGGTCCGTTTGCGCGTCTGCGTCCGGGCACCGTGCTCGAGGCGCGCGCGCATGTGGGTAACTTTGTCGAGTTGAAGAACGCGCACATGGGCGAGGGCGCCAAGGCCGGTCACCTGACCTATCTGGGCGACGCCGAAATCGGTGCACGCACCAACATTGGCGCTGGCACCATCACCTGCAACTACGATGGCGCCAACAAGTGGAAAACCGTGTTGGGTGCGGACGTGTTCATCGGCTCGAACAATTCGTTGGTCGCGCCTGTGGATATCTCTAACGGTGCAACCACGGCGGCAGGTTCGACCATTACCCAGAATGTGGATAACGCCCAGTTGGCGGTGGGTCGTGCGCGGCAGAAGAATATCGATGGCTGGAAGCGGCCGGAGAAGATCAAGAAGAGCTGAGTTATCCACAGCGACTTTTCAAGATCATAAGATCGCAGCCTTCGGCAGCTCTTACAGAGACTGTCGGTGGTTGCGATTTTTTTATGGACAATGGGTTGACGATTTAAAGCCGATAGGTTTTGATTGCTTCCGTTATCTTTCGAATCGAAACTTAAGTCGCCATGTCGAAACGCAACACGCCCCAGCGCCGCCACAACATCCTCGCCTTGCTCAATGAGCAGGGAGAAGTCAGTGTGGACGCGCTAGCCAAGCGCTTCGAAACCTCCGAAGTTACGATTCGCAAGGATCTCGCCGCGCTTGAGAGCCATGGCCTGCTGCTGCGCCGTTACGGCGGGGCGATCACCATGCCGCAAGAACTGGTCGCGGAAACTGCGCAGAGCGTTTCCAAATATAAACAGGCGATCGCCCGTGCGGCGGTAAAACGCATCCGCGAACACGCACGCATCATCATCGACAGCGGCAGCACCACCGCCGCAATGATCCCTGAACTCGGTCAACAGCCGGGTCTGGTGGTGATGACCAATTCCCTGCACGTCGCCAACGCGTTGAGCGAGCTCGAGCACGAGCCGGTGTTGTTGATGACCGGTGGCACCTGGGATCCGCATTCGGAATCCTTCCAGGGCCAGGTTGCCGAGCAGGTACTACGCTCTTACGACTTCGACCAGTTGTTCATCGGTGCCGATGGCATCGATCTGGTACGCGGCACCACGACCTTCAATGAGCTGCTCGGTTTGAGCCGGGTCATGGCTGACGTGGCGCGGGAAGTCATCGTCATGGTTGAGGCCGACAAGATCGGTCGCAAGATTCCCAACCTGGAGCTGCCATGGAGCAGTGTCCATACCCTCATTACCGATGATCGCCTGCCCAATGATGCACGCGATCAGATACAGGCCCGCGGTATCACCGTGATTTGCGCGGCTGTCAGTCAGGAGAAATAAGCATGTGTGGAATTGTCGGCGCAGTTGCAGAACGTAACATCACTGCCATCCTGCTCGAAGGCCTCAAGCGCCTCGAATATCGCGGCTACGATAGCGCCGGTGTTGCGGTGTACACCAACGACGAAACCCTTGAGCGCATGCGCCGCCCGGGCAAGGTCAGCGAGCTCGAAGCCGCGTTGGCCGAGCACCCGCTGGTGGGTCGTCTCGGTATCGCCCACACCCGTTGGGCTACCCACGGCGCGCCGTGCGAGCGCAACGCCCACCCGCATTTCTCCGGCGATATCGCTGTCGTGCACAACGGCATCATCGAGAACCACGAAGCCCTGCGTGAGCAACTGAAGTCGCTGGGTTACGTGTTCACCTCGGACACCGACACCGAGGTCATCGCTCACCTGCTCAATCACAAACTCAAAGATCAGCCAGACCTGACCGTCGCCCTCAAAGCGACCGTCAAGGAATTGCACGGTGCTTACGGTCTGGCCGTGATCAACGCCAAGCAACCGGACCGTCTGGTCGCCGCCCGCAGTGGCAGCCCGCTGGTAATCGGTCTGGGCCTGGGCGAGAACTTCCTCGCGTCCGACCAACTGGCCCTGCGTCAGGTGACCGACCGCTTTATGTACCTTGAAGAAGGCGATATCGCCGAAATTCGTCGCGACAACGTGCAGATCTGGGACGTCGATGGCAAAGTCGTCGAGCGCCAAACCGTGCAATACACCGACGGTGCCGAAGCCGCCGACAAAGGTGAATTCCGCCACTACATGCTCAAGGAAATCCACGAGCAACCGGCCGTTGTCCAGCGCACCCTCGAAGGCCGCCTGAGCAACGATCAGGTATTGGTTCAAGCCTTCGGCCCACAAGCCGCCGAGCTGTTCGCCAAGGTCCGTAATGTGCAGATCGTCGCGTGTGGCACCAGCTATCACGCCGGCATGGTTGCCCGTTACTGGCTGGAAGAACTGGCCGGCATCCCGTGCCAGGTCGAAGTTGCCAGCGAATTCCGCTACCGCAAAGTCGTGGTACAGCCGGACACCCTGTTCGTGACCATCTCGCAGTCCGGTGAAACCGCCGACACCCTGGCCGCCCTGCGCAACGCCAAGGAGCTGGGGTTCCTCGCCAGCCTGGCGATCTGCAACGTCGGCATCAGCTCGCTGGTGCGTGAATCCGACCTGACCCTGTTGACCCAGGCCGGCCGCGAAATCGGCGTGGCCTCGACCAAAGCGTTCACCACGCAACTGGTCGGCCTGCTGCTGCTGACCTTGTCGCTGGGTCAGGTTCGCGGCACGTTGGCCAAAGGTGTTGAAGCAACATTGGTCGAAGAACTGCGTCGCCTGCCAACCCGCCTTGGCGAAGCACTGGCCATGGACAGCACCGTGGAAAAAATCGCCGAGCTGTTCGCCGAGAAAAACCACACGCTGTTCCTCGGCCGTGGCGCGCAATTCCCGGTAGCGATGGAAGGCGCCTTGAAACTCAAGGAAATCTCCTACATCCACGCCGAAGCCTACCCGGCCGGCGAACTGAAACACGGCCCGCTGGCGCTGGTGGATAACGACATGCCAGTGGTTACCGTTGCGCCGAACAACGAACTGCTGGAAAAACTCAAATCCAACCTGCAGGAAGTCCGCGCCCGTGGCGGCGAACTGATCGTGTTTGCCGACGAGAAAGCCGGGATGACCAACGGCGAAGGCACCCACGTGGTGCAGATGCCGCACATCCACGACATCCTCTCGCCGATCCTCTACACGATCCCGCTGCAGTTGCTGTCTTATTACGTCGCAGTGCTTAAAGGCACGGACGTCGATCAGCCGCGGAACCTGGCGAAGTCGGTGACGGTGGAGTAATTGGTCTTACGCGGGGGCGAGAATTTTCTTGCTCCTGCGTTGCTTTTTAGGCTCCAAACTCTCGCTATTTATCTTAAAAAATCCGCAAATAAATCCGCGTACTACTCGAACTTAAGACTATTCCTACGTCACCTATAGCTAGGTAAACCGGGGGTTGTGGCGTACTCTGAAATCCGCGAAAAAATCCGCGAATCTTGGAGGTCGAATGAGCGCTGAAGCTATCTTGGGGAATCATTGGCTGGAGCCGCTGATTCCGACATTTCCCAGTGAAATTCTGCAATTGGCAGAGCAAGTGCCATTTCAGGCAGGAAAACTTAGCGCAATAGTTGCTCCGCAAATGGTTCGGCGAGTGGGTGGATTGCTGCGAGTCACCAGCAGCTTTTACAGCAATTTGATTGAGGGCCAATTTACCGAGCCTGTAACGCTTGCGCCGACAGCTCCCAGACGTAATCCCAAAGAGCTGACTGAATTGGCGGTGACGCATATCGGTACACAGCAAGCCTTTGAAAGAGCACTGTCACTGCACGATAAACTGTCTTGGGAGGCGATGTTCAGCAGCGCATTTGTTTCCCGGGTACATAAGCGTCTGTTTCAGGGGGCCAGCGGCGACCAATTGCATTTGAGCGACGCAAGTCGATTGGTACCTGGCCAACTTCGTGATGTCGCGACCCAGGAAGTTCTCGTCGGTAATCATGCCGCGCCCTCCAGTCAATCCGTAACATCGATGCTCAATCGTATGCAGCAGGTCTACGGCCGCTTGCCCGATGCACGAAGCCGCTTGCTCGCGGTCATGGCTTATCATCATCGATTAGCTTGGGTGCATCCTTTCGTTGATGGAAACGGTCGCACCGGCAGGCTGATCACCCATCTGCAACTGCAGAAATTGGGACTTGTATCGCCCTTGTGGTCGTTATCGCGAGGCCTTGCTCGCCAGCAGGATACTTATTACGCGCGTTTGGCCAATGCGGACAAATCGCGTCGCGGTGATCTGGATGGGCGTGGCCAACTCACCCAAGCCGGACTGTTCGAATTTGTCGGGTTCATGCTGGAAACCTGTCTGGATCAGATGCGCTATACCGAGCAGGCACTGAACGTCTCCAACATGCGTGAAAGACTTCATACAATTTTTGCTTGGGATGAGCGCGTTAAAAGGGCAGGACTCAAGCCAGAATCAGCCCGGGCGTTGCATATTCTGCTAACTCAGGGCGTGTTGAGTCGGGCGGATTTCAAGATATTCACCGGGCTGTCTGACCGGGTCGCGACTGATCAACTTAGAAGTCTCGTGCAGCTTGGACTCGTGGAAAGTGCCACGCCTAAAGCCCGAGATATTTATCCAGGGTTGCCCGTGTGGTTTGCACAGCTTCTATTTCCGGACTTGCATCAACGAATGATCGCTGCGAATTAGGGAGTTGATGGATGGACCGCTTCCAGGAAATGCACATCTTCACCACCGTCGCCCAAGAGCAAGGCTTCTCCGCCGCCGCTCGGCGTTTGGGGTTGTCGGCGGCCAGCGTTACCCGGGCGGTGGCGGCGTTAGAGTTGCGCATCGGCACGCAGTTGCTGATTCGGACCACGCGCAGCGTGCATTTGAGCGAAGCGGGGCAGCGATATCTGGAGGATTGTCGGAGAATTCTCGCGGAGGTGCAGGAAGCCGAGGATTCTGCTGCGGGCAGTCATGCGCAGCCGCGTGGGCAATTGACGGTGACGGCGCCGGTGTTGTTCGGTGATTTGTTTGTGACGCCAGTGATGGCGGGCTATCTGTCGCAGTATCCCGATGTCACGATCAATGCGGTGTTGGTCGATCGCATCGTCAACATGGTTGAAGAGGGCATTGATGTGGCGGTGCGCATCGGTGACCTGGCGGACAGTAATCAGCACGCGATTCGGGTTGGCGAGGTTCGACGGGTTATCTGCGGTTCGCCGGACTACTTCGCCAAGTACGGTCGGCCGGTTCATCCCCTGGCATTGGCCGGAGCGCCGGTGGTGGCCACCTCCGCGATTGGCCAGCAACGCAGTTGGCCGTTTCTCGACGCGGGCGAACTGCTCAGCGTGCGACCCGAGCCGCGCCTGATCGTGACCGCCAATCAGGCAGCCATTACCGCTGCTTGTATGGGACTGGGTTTGACCCGGGTGTTGTCCTATCAAGTGGCGAGCAAGATTGCCTGCGGTGAGCTGGAAATCGTCCTCGCTGAATTCGAACTGCCGCCACTGCCGATCCATGTGGTGTATCAGGGTGGGCGCAAGGCCCCGGCACGGATCCGCAGCTTTGTGGATTTCACGGTGGAGGCTTTGCGCGAGCATCCGGCGTTGAAGAATGCAGCGTTATTGCATGAGATGAAATAATCGATTGCGTTTGCTGGTGATTCTGTTCTTTTCGCAGTGGGGGGATGATGGCCTGCATCGGCGCTCTCACCCCCGCAGTGGCGCCCCTGTTCAGCGGAGTCGACCATGCAAGCGATCAAACTCTACAACTTCCCGCGTTCCGGCCATGCTCATCGCGTCGAGTTGATGCTCTCCCTGCTGCAATTGCCGACTGAGCTGATCTTCGTCGATCTGGCCAAGGGTGAGCACAAGCAGCCTGCCTATCTGGCCATCAACAGCTTCGGTCAGGTGCCGGCAATCGATGACGGCGGCGTGGTGCTGGCCGATTCCAACGCGATTCTGGTGTACCTGGCGCAGAAATACGGCAACGGTCGTTGGTTGCCTGCTGACCCGGTCGGTGCAGCGCATGTACAGCGCTGGTTGTCCGCCGCTGCCGGGCCGATCGCTTTCGGGCCTGCTGCAGCACGCTTGGTCACAGTGTTTGGCGCACAGCTGAATGCTGAAGAGGCGATTACCCGTGCGCACAACCTGCTCAAGGTGATGGACGTCGAATTGGGCAAAACCGCGTATCTGGCCAGCGACGAGCCGAGCATTGCCGACGTTTCCGCCTACAGTTATATCGCTCATGCGCCGGAAGGCAACGTGTCGCTGGATGAGTACGGCAACGTTCGCGCCTGGCTGGCCCGGGTCGAAGCCTTGCCCGGTTTTGTCGGCATGCCGCGCACCGTCGCCGGTCTGCAAACCACCGCCTGATTTCCGCAATCCACACTGCGCCGCCGGTGCAGGGGAGAGGTCGTGATGGAACGTTCACCGTGGCACGCTGGCGAGCAACAGTTACAGGCCCATGTCGGCGTCGCCGAACGCATGGAAGCTTTCGGGCGTAAGGTGATTCGCACCTGGATGCCAGACCAGCACCGTGAGTTCTATCAGCAATTGCCTTTCCTGCTGTACGGCGCAGTCGATGCGGACGGGCGACCTTGGGCCAGTATGCTTGAAGGCGCACCGGGGTTTGCTCAATCGCCCGATCCCGAACATCTGCACTTCGCCAGTCAGGTCGCAGCGGACGACCCGGCGCAACTGCGCAATGGCGAGCCGATCGGTTTGCTCGGCATCGAGTTGCACACCCGCCGGCGCAATCGCCTCAACGGCCATGTCGGCAATCTCAGCGCTCAGGGCTTCGACGTGAGCGTGGATCAGGCCTTCGGCAACTGCCCGCAATACATCCAACTGCGCCAGTTTCAAAGAGTGCCGCTGACGGATCCGCAGACGCGCCCGGCTGAACATCTGAATGCGCTCGATGATGCGGCCACCGCACTGATAACTGGCGCCGATACGTTCTTTGTCGCCAGCTACGTAGATTCCGACGGCGAGCGTGCGGTGGATGTTTCCCATCGCGGTGGTCAGGCCGGTTTCGTACGGGTGGAAGGCAATCGTCTGACCATCCCCGACTTCGCCGGCAATCTGCATTTCAACACCCTCGGCAATCTGCTGCTCAATCCCAAGGCTGGCCTGTTGTTCATCGACTTTTCCACAGGCGATGTGCTGCAACTCAGCGGGCGTACCGAGATTCTGCTCGAAGATCCGCAGATCGAAGCGTTTCAAGGGGCTGAGCGCTTGTGGACTTTCGAGGTGGAGCAACTGGTGCGGCGCCCGGCAGCGTTGGCGTTGCGCTGGCGCTTCGACGGCATGTCGCCGACCAGTCTGTTGACCGGCAACTGGGCCGAGGCGAGCGCCCGCCTGCAGGCCCAGGCACTGGGCAACCAATGGCGGCCGCTGCGGGTAGCGAAGATTGAGGAAGAGAGCCGCAGCATCCGTTCCATCTATCTGGAGCCCGCCGATGGCGCCGGTTTGCCGGTGTTTCTCGCCGGTCAGCATTTACCGCTGCGCTTCACGATCGATGGCGAGGTGCATATCCGCACTTACAGCCTGTCGAGCGCGCCATCGGATGGTTTCTACCGGATCAGCGTCAAGCGTGAAGGCCTGATTTCATCGCATCTGCATGAGCAGATTTGCGTTGGCGATGTGCTGGAAGCGCGGGCGCCGCAAGGGCATTTCACCGTGGCGCCGTTGGAACACCGCCCGCTGGTGCTATTGGCCGCTGGCGTGGGAATTACGCCGTTGCTATCGATGCTGCGCGAGGTGGTGTACCAAGGCTTACGCACGCGGGGGATTCGTCCGACGCTATTGCTGCAGAGTTCGCGCAGTCTGGCGGATCAGCCGTTTCGCAAGGAGCTGGACCGTTTGCTCGAAACGTCAGGCGATTCCGTACGCGTCCTGCGTTTGCTCAGCCAACCGGAAGCGGATCTGCAAGAGGGCGAGGATTTTGATCTGCCGGGCCGAATTGACGGCGCGGTGCTGAGAAACCTGCTGGATGCCGAGGATTTCGACCAGCTCGATTTCGTCCTTTGCGGTCCCGGTGGTTTTACCCAGGGGCTGTACGACATCCTGCGCGAACTGGATGTGCGCGATGCGCAGATTCATGCAGAAACCTTTGGCCCTTCGACCCTGAAACGTCAGGCCGACCCGGACGCCATCGTCATCGAACAACCGCCCGCCGCCACCACGTCGGTGCCGGTGGTGTTCGAACGCTCGGCGAAAGAGGCGCGCTGGCAGCCGGATGGCGGCAGTTTGCTGGAGCTGGCGGAAAGCCGTGGATTACGTCCGGAGTTCAGTTGCCGGGGAGGGTCGTGCGGCACCTGCAAGACCCGACTGGTCAGCGGTGCGGTGAATTATCCACAGGTGCCGGCTGATATCCCGGAAGCCGGGCATGTGCTGATTTGTTGCGCGGTGCCGGCGCAGAGTAGCCAGCCGTTGGTTTTGGACCTGTAACGAGCCCCCCTGTAGGAGCTGCCGCAGGCTGCGATCTTTTGATCTTGCGTTTATAGAATCAAAATCAAAAGATCGCAGCCTGCGGCAGCTCCTACAGGGAGATGTGGTTAAGCCTCATCAGGCGTAGGACAGGGATTTTTCTTCGAGCAACTCCTGATACAACTCCGTCCACTTGCGGCCCATTTCGTCGGCGGTGAATAACTGCCGATACCGCGCCTCCGCTTTCACCCCCATCGCCGCAGCACGCACCGGATCGTCCCACAGGGTGCGCATCGCTTCGCGAAACGCCTGTGGATTACTCGGCGGTACGACCAGTCCGGTTTCGTTGTGGATATTGATGTAACTGGTGCCGGTGCCGATTTCGCTGGAGATCATCGGTTTGCCGTACATCGCGCCCTCAAGCAGCGAAATACCGAAGGCTTCGGAACGCAGGTGCGAAGGGAAGACTATCGCGTAGCTCAGTTGCAGCAAGGCGACTTTGTCTTCATCGCCCAGACGTCCTAGGAAATGGATGTTGCGTAAACCCAGGGCTGCTGCCTGGGCATGCAGTTCCTGCTCAAGCGGTCCGGCGCCGACGATCACCACCGGGTAATCCACGTCCTTCAGGGCTTCAAGCAGAATGTGCAGGCCCTTGTAATAACGCATCACCCCGACAAACAGGAAAAACTTATCCCCAAGCTGCTGGCGCCAACGGTTCATGCGCTCGCGATCGGCCTGTGGATAACCTGCCTTGTTCAATCCATACGGAATGACCCGGGTCTTGTCCTGAAACTGCTGCAGCACATCGCTGGTGTGCAGGTAGTTCGGCGATGCCGCGACGATGCGGTCGGCACTGGCGAGGAAGCGGTTCATCAGCGGCCGATAGAGTTTGAGCAGATGCTTCTGGCGAATGATGTCCGAGTGGTAAGTGACCACGCTCGGTTTGTCCATTGCACTGGCGAAATGCACCAGATCCATGAACGGCCACGGGAAGTGGTAGTTGACCACGTCGGCTTCAGCGGCCATTTCGCGAAACTGCTTGAACACGCTCCAGGAGAAACCGGTGGAGGCGAACTGAATGTCGAGTCTGGCGCGGTGCACTTCGTGGTGACCGAGTTGCACCACAGGCGGGTTCGGGTCGGCGCTGAGGGTCAGAACCTGGCCGTCGATGCCATGTTTGGCGCCGCTCTCGCACAGCTGGAAGATCACTTGTTCGATGCCGCCGACCGAGTCAGGCAGGTAAGTCTTGAAGAAATGAAGTACGCGCATTCAACCTCCCATGGCCTGGCGGTAGGCACCGGCCGTAGCCTGTGCACAACGCTCCCAGGAAAAAAGCCGTGCCTGCTGCAATCCGGCTTCTCGGCATGCCTGCCAATGTGCTTGATCATCGATCAGTCGGCTCATCGCGTCACGCAAGCCGTCTGCATCGTCAGCTTCAATATAGTTGCCCGCTGGCCCCGCCACTTCCGGCATGGCTGAAGAGCGGGTAATGACCACCGGCGTGCCGCTGGCCATCGCCTCCAGCACCGGCAGGCCAAAACCTTCATACAACGAGGGAAAAATCAGCGCACGGGCCCCGGCCAGCAGTTGTGCCACTTGTTCGTCCGGCAGATAACCGAGCAGACACACATGCCCGCTCGCCAAGGCCTGACGCAAGGGTTCGCTGAACTGTTCGCGCTCCCAGCCCGCCATGCCGACGATCAGCAACGGAAAGCGCTGGCGTACGGCGTCTGGCAGCAAGGCGTGCGCACGCAGAGCGAGGCCGAGGTTTTTGCGCGGTTCGAGGGTGCCGACACACAGAAAGTATTCTCGGAACTCCACGGCATGCGCCTTGAGTACCGCGTCGATGGTCTGTGGTTCACGCGGATGGAAGCGCGCCGCCACGCCTAACGGCGCCACGACAAAACGCTCGGCAGGCAGACCAAACCAGGCTTGCGCCTCGTCGGCAATGGCCTGCGAGTCGGTCAGGATCAGCCGCGCTTGCTCTACACCGGCGGCCAGGCGACGTTCGATTTCCTTGAGCCGCGCCGGCGGCTGGGTGTCGGGGAAATGCAGGTGCGTCAGGTCGTGCAGGGTGATTACGGTCGGGCCGTTGAAGGCCAGCGGCCACAGACTCGGCTCGTGATAAAGATCGATGTCCTGGGCGCAGCCCTGATCGAAACGTTTCTGCTCCAGCCAGCGCCGTGCCTGATAAGCCCCGGGAATCTGCCGCAGCAGTGGGGTCAGGCGCGAATAACCGGGCATGGCCGCTTCCGGCAGTGCGGAACTCCAGCCCCAGCCGTGGAACAGCGTGACCTCGACATCGGTTTCGCTGCGCAACGCGTTCACCAGTTCGGCGACGTAATGGCCGATGCCGGTGCGCGGTGCCTGCAGAATCCGTGCGTTAAGGGCAATGCGCATGCTGCCTCGCTTGCGCCGCTGGCGCTTGCAGAACATGGCGCACGCTGCGCTCAGCCAATTGCTCGCTGGCCTCGCGCCAACCAATCCAGTCCCAGTCCGCGACATCGCGGGTGGCGGGGAACTGGCCGCTGTTTTCGAAAGCGTTGATCAGATCGGCGAGGCTTTGCGGATCCTGCAAATCGAAATACGCCATGAACTCGCCGCCGATCTCGCGGAACACCGCGATGTCGCTGCCCATCGCCGGCAAGCCGCGTTGCATGGCTTCGACCAGTGGCAGGCCGAAGCCTTCGACGAACGACGGAAACACCAGTGCACTGGCGTGGGCATAGGCATGTTCGAGGCTGGTGTCGCTCAGATCATTGAACATGAACAAGCGCTGATTCAGCTCGGGATGGTTGCGCACCCGCTCAAGCAAGGCGTCGCACTTCCAGCCGATGCGCCCGGCGATGCACAACCGCGCGTTCGAGCCGGCGGCCCAGGCGCGTTCGAAGGCGTCGAGCAGATAATCGTGATTTTTGCGCGGCTCGATGGTGCTGACCATCAGGAATACCGGCTCGGATGTTGCGAATATTTTGCTCAAGCGGGGCTCGACCGTTTCTTCGCTGCTGCGCAGGTCAAGTTCGGAGCCGAGATGAAAGAAATCGAACCAGCGTTTATCAGTCTGATCCGGACCGATGCGCCGTTGCAGCTCGTCACGCACCTGATCACGCACTGTGGCAGAGATCGCCATGTAGCCGTCGGCGGTGCGGGTGATCCAGTCGAACCATTCGCTGAAAACCTGCACCAGTCGTGTGTCATAGAACTGTGGATGCGTCAGCGGAATCAGGTCGTAAATCACCGCGATCATGCCGACGCCGTCGTGTTTGAGTTGTTCGGCGTGGGCAAAGAAATCCGAGTGCCAGGACGAATCCAGCAGCACCAGTTGATCGCCGGGCTGATGTTGCAGCGGCGTGCAGCGTTTGAGCAGTTGCGTGTGGTTGATGGCACCCATCAAGCGCAGCGGTAAACCGAATACGCCGAACGAGGTCAGTCGATAGGCGACATACAGCCCGCGTCGTGCCAGCTTCGAGGTGACTTTGATATCGAGGCGCTGGTGCCATTGCCAGAATCGATGTGCCAGGCGTTGCAGGCGTTCGCTGAACGTCGCCAGGGCGTTGAACACTGGGGTGTCCGACGGTGCCAGCCGCTGCACGCGATAGAGTTCGCCATTGAGCAGGATCACCGGCATGCATTCGACGCCGTCGGCACTCGCAGGCAATTGCTTGATGACGTTGCGCACCACGCGCTGGATGCCCGAGTTGACCTTCGGGTGCTTGAACACGTGCGTGCATTCCACCAGCAAGCGGGTCATGGCGTGCGCTCGACAGGCGTGACATCGGTTTGCCGAATGATCGTGGTCTGGGCGTTGAGCCATGAGCAGCCGACGAAATCCTCGCGGCGATTGTTGATGACATGGAACACCATGCCGTAATCGCGCCACTCGAAATTGCGATCCAGGTGCGAGTCCAGACGCGACAGGCTCAGCGACACCGAATAGTTGCCTTTGCCCAGGCCCATGACGAAGGCGAAGCGGTAGGTAAAGCGTTCGCCGGCGCGCAGATCGGTCAGGGCTTTGCCCTGTCGGTGGGTGTTGATGCCGTACATCATCTGGCCCAGGCGATCCTTGAGGATGAAGCCGAGCACCAGGCGCTCGATGTCCTTGCGCACTTCGACCTGCACTTCCAGGACCACCGGTTGGCCGACTTCAGCGGCGTCAATGCTGCGCTCGTTTTCGTCGAGCATGCGCACGCCGAGGATCGCCGCTTCGCCGGTGCCGGACACGGTCTGCACTTCACCCCCGGCGAGCATTTCCTGACGCACGACCTGGCCTTCGCGTTCGGCCATCAGGGCGTTGTAGTAATCGAGCACGGCTTCGGGCTTGCCGTACATGGCCATGCGTCCGTCCTTGAGCAGGATCGCCGAATCGCAGATCGACTGAATCGCCGAGCGGTCATGGGACACGATCAACAGGGTGGTACCGGCCTTGCGGAAGCTGCGGATGCGCTCGAAGCTCTTGTGCTGGAAGTAGGCATCGCCCACCGACAGCGCTTCGTCGACGATCAGAATGTCCGGGCGCCGGGCGGTGGCCACGCTGAACGCCAGGCGCATCTGCATGCCGCTGGAATAGGTGCGCACCGGGTGATCGATGGCTTCACCGATTTCGGCGAAGTGTTCGATATCAGGCATCAGCGCTTCGATTTCTTCGAGCTGCATGCCCAGCAACTGCCCGGCCATGATCGCGTTCTGGCGCCCGGTGAAGTCGGCATGAAAACCCATGCCCAGCTCCAGCAGCGCCGCGACCCGACCTTCGAGTTCGATCTTGCCGCCAGTGGGCTGAGTGGTACCGGTGATCATCTTCAACAAGGTGCTTTTGCCGGCACCGTTGGCGCCGACGATGCCCACCGCTTCACCGGGGGCGATCTCGAATTCGACATCGCGCAACACCCAGTGCTGGTGATGACGAATGGGCGAAAAGGGAATCAGCCACTCGGCCAGGCGGGCCCAGCGGTTGGGATATTGCTTGTAGGCCTTGCTCAGGCCGGTGACACGAATATGGCCCATCAGAGTTCATCCACCATTTCGCCGACGCGTTGACGAAACAGGCGCAGTCCGATCAGACAGAACACGATGCCGGTGACGAAGATCGGCAGCAGCGAACTCCAGACCGGCCACTGACCATAGAGGAACAGGTTCTGATAACTGCTGAACAAATTGGTCAGTGGATTGAGCTGCAACAGGCGTTGCACCCATTCCGGCAGGATCGTGATCGGGTAAACGATCGGCGTCAGCCAGAACCAGAACTGCAGGCAGATCGCGAAGAGCTGACCGACATCGCGAAAGAACACATTCAGCACACCAAGCACCATGCCCAGTCCGGCGCAAAACATCATTTGCAGCGCGACCAGCGGCAGCAGCGCCAGCAGGACCATGCCCGGCCAGCGTCCCGTCACCAGCAGGAAGCCCAGAAACAGCGCGATGATGATCGCGAAATTGATCCCGGAGTTGATCAACACGATCACGGGCAGACAGATCCGCGGGAAGCTGATTTTCTTCAGCAGATTCGCGTTATCGAGAAACATCGTCTGGCTGCGCAAAGTGATTTCGGAGAACAGTCCCCAGGCCAGCAGGCCGGCGCAGAGGTAAACGCTGTAAGCCATGCTGTCGTCCACACCCGGCAGGCGCGCACGCATGATGTGCGAGAAAATCACCGTATATACAACAATCATCGACAGCGGATTGAAGATCGGCCACAGGGCGCCGAACAGCGAATTGCGATACCGCGCTTGAAACTCTCGTTGCACGCTACCGAGGATGAATCCACGGTAACTGCGTAACGAGCGATACAGGGAAAGCAGCATTCAAACCGTCCTGCCGTAATGGTCTTCGAAGCGGACGATGTCGTCCTCTCCCAGGTATTCGCCGCTTTGCACTTCGATGATCACCAGATCGATCACGCCGGGGTTTTCCAGGCGATGCTTGTGGCCGGCGGCGATGAACGTCGATTCGTTCTTAGCCACCAGGTGTGTACCCGTGCCGTTGTTGGTGACCTTGGCCATGCCTTCGACCACCACCCAGTGTTCGTTGCGGTGATGGTGCATTTGCAGGGACAACTTGCCGCCGGGTTTGACCACGATGCGCTTGATCTTGAAGCGCGGGCCTTCTTCCAGAACGGTGTAGGTGCCCCACGGACGGCTGACCGTACGATGCAGACGATAGGCTTCGTGGGATTTGTCCTTGAGTTGCTTGGCCACCCGGCGCACATCCTGCGCCCGGTCGGCATGTGCCACCAGCACCGCATCGGCGGTGTCGACCACGATCAGGTTATCCACACCCACCGTCGCCACGAGGCGGCCTTCGCTCTGGACGAAGTTGTTGTGGCTGTCGATGAAAATCGCTTCGCCGCTGGCGCGGTTGTTGTCGGCATCGGCCGGCACCAGCGCCGCAACCGCGCCCCACGAACCGATGTCGCTCCAGTCGAATCCGGCGGGCACCACGACGACTTTTTCCGAACGCTCCATCAAGGCGTAGTCGATGGAAATGTCGCTGATTTCCGCGAACAGCGCCGGCGACAGTTCCTGCTGCAGACAACCTACGGTTTCCACCGGAGCACTGGCTTGCATACAGGCGCGCGTCTGTTCGAGCAGTTCGGGTGCATGCAATTGAAGCTCGGCAATCACCGTTGCTGTGGTGAAGCAGAACATCCCCGAATTCCACAGGAAGTTGCCACTCTCCAGATAATGCGTGGCGGTTTGCAGGTCAGGCTTCTCGACGAAACGCTGCACTTTCGCCGCGCCTTTGGCGTTCAGCGGTGCGCCGGTCTCGATGTAGCCGAAGCCGGTTTCCGGCGCCGTCGGGATCACTCCGAAGGTCACCAGATAACCGTCCTTGGCCAGATTGACCGCGTGCTCGACCGCGATTTTCAGCGCTTCCTGATTGACGATCAAATGGTCGGCGGGCATCACCACCATGATCGCGTCATCCCCGTGCAGCGCTTGCAATGACAGCGCTGCGGCGGCGATGGCCGGGGCGGTGTTGCGCCCGGTCGGCTCCAGCAGGAAGTGTCCGCGATGGCGCGACACGTGGGCGGCGCAGTAGTGATCCTTGCTCTGGAAGTAATATTCGCGGTTGGTCACCGTGACAATGTCGCCCCAGCCGTCGAGCAACGCGGCGGCACGCTGGTAGGTCTTGCCGAGCAGCGACTGGCCGTCGGGCAGGGTCATGAACGGCTTGGGATGGCCCTCGCGGGACACCGGCCACAAACGGGTGCCGGCACCGCCGGACAGGATCACGGGGATCAGCATGGCCTACTCCTTGGCGACGCGTTTCATGTCCGCATCCATCATCATGCGGATCAAGGTATCCAGGTCGGTTTTCGGCTTCCAGCCCAGCACACGCTGGGCCTTGGCCGGATTGCCGAGCAGCACTTCGACTTCAGCCGGGCGGAAAAACGCCGGGTCGATCTTCACGTAGTCGCGGTAGTTGAGGCCGACGTGATCGAAGGCGATGCGGCACATTTCGCGCACCGTGGTGGTGACGCCGGTGGCGACCACGAAATCGTCAGGCTTGTCCTGTTGCAGCATCAGCCACATGGCTTCGACGTAGTCGCCGGCAAAACCCCAGTCGCGTTTGGCGTCGATGTTGCCCAGGGCCAGTTCGTGCTGTTTGCCCTGCTTGATGCGGGCGGCAGCGTCGGTAACTTTGCGGGTCACGAACTCGATGCCGCGCAGTGGCGATTCGTGGTTGAAGAGAATGCCGCTGCTGGCGTGCAGGTTGAAGCTTTCGCGGTAGTTGACGGTGATCCAGTGACCGTACAGCTTGGCCACGCCGTACGGGCTGCGCGGGTAGAACGGCGTGTTCTCGTCCTGTTGCTCAGCCTGGATCAGGCCGAACATTTCGCTGGTCGAAGCCTGGTAAAAGCGCGTGTGCGGGCTGAACTGGCGGATCGCTTCGAGCAGGTGCGTGACGCCCAGACCGTCGACGATGCCGGTGGTGACCGGTTGATCCCAGGAGGCGGCGACAAAACTTTGCGCGGCGAGGTTATACACCTCGTCCGGTGCCGACTTGATGACCGCGCGCTGCACCGAGCAGGCATCGGCCATGTCACCGTCGAGGTAGACGATGTCGGCTTCGACGCCCATCTCGCGCAGGCGCCAGCGCGAATCGCTGCTGCGCCGTGCGACCAGACCATGAACCTTGTAGCCCTTGTCGAGCAGCAACTTGGCCAGATACGCGCCGTCCTGGCCGGTGATCCCTGTGATCAGTGCACTTTTTGTCATTCTTGTCGTACTCGCATCTCCCAGTCGGACAGGATCGCCCGCAGGGATTGTTGTGTGGTGATTTCTGGCGCCCATCCTGTGGTTTTCGCCAGTCTTGCGTGGCTGCCGCAAACGCGGCGCTGATCAGCGCGACGCATGCGCGCTGGATCCTGAACCAGTTGCATCTCGACCTCGGCCAGATCGCCCAGCTGTTCGATCAGGCTGCGGATGCTTTGCTCGCGGCCCGAGCAAATGTTGTAGACCTGCCCCGGCGTGCCTTTTTCCAGCAGCGCGAAGTAGGCCGAGACGACATCGCCGACATCGAGAAAATCACGTGTCACGTCGATGTCGCCGACCTCCAGTTGCGGCGCTTGCAGACCTTGCTTGATCCGGCTGATCTGGCGGGCAGCGCTGGCAATGACGAAACTGTCTTTCTGCCCGGTGCCGATGTGATTGAACGGCCGCGCCACCAGCACTGGCCAGCCTTCGCTCAGGCCCCATTGCAGGCTGAGAAACTCGGCGGACAGCTTGCTCACCGCGTAAGGGTTGCGCGGGCAGGGCGGTTGTTGTTCGGTGATCGGCAAGTCGTTTTCGCCGACCTGACCGTAGACATCGCCCGAGCTGACATAAAGGAAGGTGCCCTGAAAGCCGCGGGCCTTGAGCGCTTGCAACAGATTGAGGGTGCCGAGCAGATTGATCTCGAGGGTACGCGCCGGATCGCGAAAGGCTTCGGGGACGAAGGTCTGCCCGGCCAGATGAATGACGGCGTCGGGCAATTGTGGCCACACATCGATGAGGCTGTCGGGCTCTGTCAGGTCGTAGGAGGCCGCGGCAGGCAGCAGCTCCCACGACGAATCAGGCGACGCCAGACGAGACTGAATATGTTGTCCCACGAATCCACTGAGACCCGTGACGAACAGACGCTTTTTCAAACAGCGACCCCTTGGTCTTGAACTTGCGCCACTTTCCCACAGGCTTTGAGGGGAAGTCTGTCAGACCGATAGAAAAAACCGGCAGGACGAGGGGCGAAGTCATTGTTGTAGTTGTTTGGTTGCCAATCTGTGCCAATTGCGCGGCAATTTCAACAGGTCCAACCGTGACCGGTCAGTTCTCGTCAGCGTAGCCCGATTTATTCTCGCCGGACGGTTCACGAATGCTCAACGGATGTGTTTAGAATGCCCCTCGTCGCGGCAACCCGGACGTTGATTTCGGGAGCGCGACGCAGGGTGAAACCGACCACTAAAACAAGAACGAAGACGTGCTCCAGGACCCAGGGCGAGAACGGCATTGCCGACTCGATCCGAGGCTTGGCCGTCATAGCATGAAGTTGCCAGGACGGCAGTTTCATCGTGGGATGCCATGAATTTCATTCTCTACTCGGACGTCAACGACAGCTCCATCAGCCAAAGCCTGGGGCGTCCTGAATACAGCTATTACTTCGTGCTCAAGGCTTATCGCCCGGTGCTGGAAAGCCTTGGACGCGTGCATGTGGTGGCGTCCACCGCCGAAGTCGATGCGCTTCACCAACAACTGCTCGCCGCCGGCGAAGACAGTGTGTTCCTGTCCTTCACGCCACCGCAGAAAACCCCGGTCGATCTGCAATGCCCGACGATTTGCGTGGTGGCGTGGGAGTTCGATTCGATCCCCGATGAGCAGTGGGACAACGATCCGCGTCAGGACTGGACGCAGATGCTCGCCCGCCAGGGCCGTGTGATCACCCTGTCGAGCCACACCGCCCGCGCCATTCGCCGCGCCATGGGCGAAGACTTTCCGGTGTTGGTATTGCCGACACCGCTGTGGGAAAACTTCGCCGCCATTCGTCAGCAGCATGTACCTGCGCCGGTCAACCCGGGCGCGACGCTAGCGATCAAGGGCTGCATTTTCGATTCACGCACGCTGGGGTTGTCGGCCGATGCCTTGATCCCGCCGCCGTTGACGGCTGAAGAGGAGGCCGCGCTGGCTGCCGAACTCGAAGCTGCCCGCCCGCCGCCGCTGACGCTCAAGCGGCGTCTGGTGATTGCCCGGCATTACCTGCGCCTGTGGGCGCTGGACTTGGGGCGTAAGCAGGCAGAGCCAGTGCCGCGCGTGAAGTTTCTGCACAACTGGTATTGGGAAGGCCTGCGCGATCTGGTTTCGGAGAACCTGCACGGCTGGCTCGAACAACGCCTGCCGACCATTTGTGGCCCACAACCGCTGCC
This sequence comes from Pseudomonas sp. 4CAES_32.4, assembly GCF_058136335.1. Taxonomy (NCBI): domain Bacteria; kingdom Pseudomonadati; phylum Pseudomonadota; class Gammaproteobacteria; order Pseudomonadales; family Pseudomonadaceae; genus Pseudomonas; species Pseudomonas sp. 4CAES_32.4. Next base: position 6,222,957 of record NZ_CM176882.1, on the reverse strand, counting down.
AATCATCGAGCCACCGCCGCTGGATCTGCCGGACACCACCGCGGTAGTCCAAACCCGCGTCGACGGTGTGATCTACGTCACCGTGTTCAATCCCAAGGATGGCCGCAAGAACTGGCATCAACTGATCACCGCATTCTGCTGGGCGTTTCGTGAAACCCCCGACGCGACGCTGGTATTGAAAATCACCCAGAACGATCTGGCGTCCTACTACAGCGAAATGATGACGTTGCTCGCGCAACTCACCCCGTTCGCCTGCCGGGTAGTGGTGATGCACGGTTATCTCGACGATGCGCAGTACGCGAAGCTCTATGACGCCGCGAGTTTCTATGTCAACGCTTCGCGCTGTGAAGGGTTGTGTCTGCCGTTGATGGAATTCATGTCCAGCGGCAAACCGGTGATCGCGCCGGATCACACGGCGATGGAAGACTACATTGATGAGTCGGTGGCGTTCGTGGTCAAGTCCAGCGAGGAGCTGACGATCTGGCCGCAGGACACGCGGATCATCTACCGCACCCTGCGTTACCGCCCGGACTGGGGTTCGCTGAAAAACGCCTACGAGCAGAGCTATCGGGTGGCCAAGGCACAGCCGCAGGATTACCAGCGGATGTCGGCCGCCGCCGTACAGCGCATGCACGATTACTGCGCCTTTGCTCCGGTGCAAACGCGCATGGCGGACTTTTTCGGGCTGGCACCGAACACCACCGACGCCGCGCCAGTGACGGACAACGCCTCATGCTGATCATCATTCATTCGGAAACCAACCAGCACACCATCGCGCAGAATCTCGGGCGTTCGGAGTACAGCTATTACTTCGTGCTCAAGGAATACCGACCGGTGCTCGAACGTCTTGGGCGAGTGGTGGAAGTCGTTGATCCCCAGCGCGAGGTCGATGCGCTGTATCTGGAGTGTTTGAGCCGGGGCGAGCCTTGTGTGTTTCTGTCGTTCTCGCCGCCGCATCGCACCCCGGTGCATCTGGCGTGTCCGACGTTGCCGGTGTTTGCCTGGGAATTCAGCACCATCCCCAACGAAGCCTTTGCCGGTGAACCGCGCAACGACTGGCGCACCGTGCTGCGGGCCTGTGGCGCGGCGATCACCCATTCCAGCTACACCGTCAACGCGGTGCGTGAGGCGATGGGCGCCGACTACCCGATTGTCGCCGTACCTGCGCCGGTGTGGGATCGCTTCGCTGCACGGGGCGCGCAGTTGCAGGGGCAAATGCCGAGCCAGTCGTTCCGCCTGAAGATCAAGGGGCTGGTCGCCGACAGCCGAACCCTCGACCTGAATGCGTTCGGCCCGGAACATCTGCGCCGTGGCAAAGGCATCGATTTCGCCGCACCGATCACCGAACAGGAACTGCTGCTCGACGGCGTGGTGTACACCTCGGTGTTCAACCCCGGCGATGGGCGCAAGAATTGGGAAGACATGCTCAGTGCCTTCTGCGTGAGTTTTCGCGACGTCGACGACGCTACGCTGGTGCTCAAGCTCACCCATCACGATGCCGAGGAAGCCCTCGGCGACATCCTCCATCACTTGTACAAGAACCAGTCCTATCGCTGCCGCATCGTGTTGATCTACGGCTATCTCGCCGACCCCGATTACGAGCGACTGGTGCAAGCGACCCGCTACGTAGTGAACACTTCCTACGGCGAAGGCCAGTGCCTGCCGCTGATGGAATTCATGTCCTGCGGCAAACCGGCGGTGGCGCCACGTACTACGGCGATGATCGATTACCTGAGCGCCGAAAACGCGTTCCTGATCGAGTCCACCGACGAACTCACAGCCTGGCCGCACGACCCGCGCAAGGCCTTCCGAACGTTGCGTTATGTGACCAACTGGGCGTCGTTGTGCCGGGCCTATCAAGCCAGTTACGACGTGGCGAAAAATCATCCGCAGCGTTACGCACAGATGTCAGCGCAAGCCGTCCATAGCCTGCAAGGATTCTGCAGCCAAGCGGTGGCCGAGCAGCGTTTGCAGGTGTTCTTCGCGCAGTTGCTCGAACTCAACGCGACCCTCGTGGAATCTCCTCAAGCATGAACAGCAGACGGATCATGGACATTGAAGTCCTGCGCGCCATTGCGGTGCTGGGCGTGCTGTTCCATCACCTGCAGGGCAGCCTGTTCACTGACGCGGTGCCCTTGCTGGAAAAAATCCATGCCTGGGCGCAGCCCTGGTGGGGCGTCGATCTATTCTTCGCCATCTCCGGGTTTGTGATTGCGCGCAGCCTGATCCCGGCGCTGCAAGGCTGCATCACGCGCCAGGAATACTGGCAGCAGACGCGCAATTTCTGGCTGCGCCGGGCCTTTCGACTCTTGCCTTCTGCGTGGCTGTGGCTGGCGTTGATGTTGCTGGCGTGTCTGTTCGTCAATCGTTCCGGGGCGTTCGGTACGCTGTCCGCCAACCTGCAAGCGACACTGGCGGGGGTCTTTCAGTACGCCAACTTCCGCTTTGCCGACAGTTTCTTTCATTACGAATACGGCAGCAGTTTCGTCTATTGGAGCCTGTCGCTGGAGGAGCAGTTTTACCTGCTGTTCCCGCTACTGATTGTGCTGTGCCGCAAGCATCTGGTCTGGGCGCTGCTGGCGCTGGTCGCGGTGCAACTGTTCACCTTGCGCACGCCGCTGCTGATGGTGGTGCGCACCGATGCGCTGGCGCTCGGCGTGTTGCTCGCCATGTGGAGCGCACAGCCGAGCTATCAGCGCTGGCAACCGACGTTCTTGCGTCGACCGTGGGCGGGGATTGCGGCGCTGGTGGTGATCGGCGTACTCATGAGCTACATGGCTACCGACCGTTTTACCTTCGTCAATTACCGCATCGGCGTGATCGCCGTGCTCAGCGCGTTGCTGGTGTGGATTGCTTCGTACAACCGCGATTACCTGATGCCGGCCGGTGGCGTTCAGCGTGTGCTGGCCTGGGTGGGCAGCCGCTCCTACGGCATCTACCTGATCCATATTCCGGCCTATCAACTGGTGCGCGAACTGATCTTTCGCCTGCAAACCGCCGGCCTGCCGAGCCCGGCCGGGCACCCGATCCTCACGCTGTTGCTGGCGTTCGGTCTGATCGTGCTGCTCAGTGAACTGAATTACCGCTTCGTCGAAATGCCCATGCGCAATCGCGGTGCCGCGCTGGTCAAACGCCTCGGTACTTCGCGAACCGCCGTCCCATCCTCTGGAGCCACCTCATGCTGAGCCTTTTGAAGAAACTCACGGCGGGCACGCCTGCACCGGCCCCCGCGCAGCCTGTCGCGACTGCCGAGAAGACCGATCCATACATGCTCGGCCTGCACGATGCGATGCTCAGTGGCTGGTTCAATCAGGAAACCGGCGAGCTATTCAAAGACTTTCCGGTGAGCGCCGACGATACGCTGCTCGATGTCGGCTGCGGCGACGGCGGCAATGTGCATTTCTGCGGCATGCGTGGGGCGAAGATCATCATCGCCGACATCGACGGCGCCAAGGTCGAAGCAACCCGCCAGCGTCTCAGCGACACACCGGCGCGGGAGGTCGAATGCCACGTCACCGACTGCAATCCGCTGCCGATTGCCGATGCCACGGCGACGCGTGTGGTCTCCACCGAGGTCATCGAGCACGTCGACGATCCGGCACAGTTTCTCGCGGAGCTGGTGCGCGTGGGCAAACCCGGCGCGCTGTATTTGCTCAGCGTGCCGCACCCAAGCTCCGAAGATCTGCAAAAAGACATCGCCGCCGCCGAGTATTTCCAGAAGCCCAACCACATTCGCATCATCAGCGAAGAACAGTTCAAGGCGATGGTCAGCGACGCGGGGCTGGAGATCATCAGCCACAGTCAATACGGGTTTTATTGGTCGATGTGGATGCTGCTGTTCTGGGAAGCCAAGGTCGATTTCAGCAACCCCGATCACCCCTTGCTCAATCACTGGGCCGATACCTGGCAAGCGGTGCTGAGTTCGCCGCGTGGCGCGCAGATCAAGCAGGCGCTGGATGCCGTTGTCGCGAAGAGCCAGGTGATCATCGCCCGTAAACCCGCGACACCTCTGTAGGAGCTGCGGCACGCTGCGATCTTTTGATCTTGATTCTAAAAACAAGATCAAAAGATCGCAGCCTCGTTTCACTCGACAGCTCCTACGGGGTTTTTGTGTAACCTTGCAGCCTTGTAATGTCAGGGATTGGGAAGGTATGCGCTTTATTGTCGGGCTGCTTTTGGGATTGTTGCTCTCGGGTTGCGAGCAGCACGACGCGCCACCCCTCGACCAACAACTCTACATCTGGCAACGCCAATGGACGCCGGCCCATGAGGCGGCGTTGCGCGACAGCCACGATGACTTCTCGACACTGCGCGTGCTCGCGCTGCAAGCCTTCCCGAATGCCGGATGGAGCAGGGCGCTGATAGACGCACCGCTATTGAAAGCCGATGGCCGTCCGCTGATTGCGGTGATCCGTCTCGACGGCCAGCTCAAGTCGCTGGATCAGGATCAAGTCACCGCGCAAATCCTTCAGCTGCTCGCCGATTGGCAGGCGCAAGGCCTGACGCTGAGTGGCGTCGAAATCGATCACGATGCCGGCAATGCGCGTCTGCCGGCCTACGCTGAGTTCCTCAAACATCTGCGCTCGGCATTGACAGACAACATTCCGCTGAGCATCACTGCACTGCCGGCCTGGCTCGACAGTGCGCAACTGCCTGCACTTCTGCAAACCGTCGACAGCAGCGTGCTGCAAGTCCACGCCGTCAGCGATCCGCGCCGGGGCCTGTTCGATGCTGATCAGGCGTTGAAGTGGGCCAAGGCCTGGGCGCGAATCACCGATAAACCTTTTTATCTCGCGCTGCCAGCCTACGGCGTCGCGCTATTGCCGGATGACGGCGGGGCGCCGCTGGTAGAAAGCGAAGTGCAAATTGAGCGGGGCGGCGCGCGTCGGGAGCTGCTCGCCGATCCGCTGCAATTGAGCCAACTCGGCAAGACCTTGCGAGACGAGCCGCCGGCGCATCTGGCCGGGTTGATCTGGTTTCGCTTGCCGCTGGCCAATGACCGTCGCGCCTGGAGCCTGACCACGTTGCGCGCCGTGGCACGGGGCGAACAATTGGTCAGTCGGCTCGGCGTGACATTCAGCGAACACAACGGTCTCTACGACATCAAGCTCGACAACCCCGGCAACCTCGACCATGCCTGGCCAACGCGCATCACCTTGAAGACGCGAGGCTGTGAAGGCGCCGACGCGCTCGCCGGTTATGCATTGCAACAAGGCCCGGATCTGCTTACCTTCACCCGCCTGCGTGACGGCCGAATGCCGGCGAACGGACAACGCGCCATCGGTTGGGCGCGCTGTGCACATATTGATCAAGGAGGTTCGCATGTTGACCCGTAACTGGCCCCGCCATCTGCTCTGTCTGAGCCTCTGCTTGCCGCTGGGGTCGGCGCTGGCCTGCGGCCCGGACTTCCCGATGCGCCTGCTCGATGACCGTGCGCAGACCCTGGCCGATCTGCCGGAGGGTAACTTCAACTTCGAACTGAGCCGCCTCGGCAAAGCCATCGTCGGACTGAAGAACGTCACGGCAGCGACGCACAATCCCAACGATCTGTATGGCGAAGAAAACGCTGCCGCCGAGGCGCGAGAGCAGGCCGAACAGTTGGGTTTGAGCGCCGAACAACAGGCGCTGGTCAAGCAGCTGCGCGGGTTGAGCGATGCGCATCAGGTCGAGGTGCAGGGCGCCAGTCTGCCGACGGAAATCCGCTTGTACGTGGCCGGTGCGGTGGCGTTTGCCACCGGCGAACATCAACTGGCCGTGGAATATTTCAACAAGCTGCTGGCGCTGCCGGCGGATCAGCGTCCGTTGCGCAGCACCTGGGCGGCGTATTCGCTGGGGCGCACCTGGTTTGCCATGAGCAGCGAGGCTGGCGCTGCGGTGACGGCGCTGGAACAGTCCCGTGACGCGTTCCGTCAGGCCCGGCAGCTCAGCATCGACGGTTTCAGCGATCCGCTGGAACTGGGTGTCGCCAGTCTCGGCGAAGAGGCGCGGGTGCTGCGTACGGCGGGCGACTGGAACGGCGCCATCGAGTTGTACGAAGCGCAGAATCTGCACGGCTCAGCGGTCGGTTACACCTCGCTCAAGCAGTTGATGAATGAACTGGCGGAGTTGCCCGAGGCCGAACTGGCCGAGTTGCTCCAGCATAAATCGGTGCAGCAACTGGTCACGGCATCCTTGGTCAGCCGCCAGGGCTGGTCGTTTGGTGACGAGCCGCCGAACGAAAAGAAACTGGTGAAGCTGCTGCAAAACAGCACCCGTGGCAGCCTGGAAAACGCTGATCGTCTGGCAGCGATGAGTTATCAACAGGGCGATTACGCCAGCGCCAAGGCCTTCCTCGAAAACGCTGGCGACGGCGGACTGGCGTGGTGGCTGCGGGCCAAACTGGCGGTGCGTGACGGCGATAAAAATGCCGCCGCCGCTGCCTACTCGAAAGCTGCGCAAGCCTTCCCGCAGAAAGAAGATTGGGGTTATCGCCGTACACCGGACTGGGCTTACGAAAGCCTGCAGCCGAAATGCCGGGTCGAGGGTGAAAGCGCGATTCTCGCCCTGCAGCGCGGCGAATACCTGCAAGCGTTCGTGCAGTTGTATCGCAGCAACAGCACTTACTGGTTCGACGCGGCGACGGTTGCCGAGCGCGTGTTGACCGTCGACGAACTCAAGCAATACGTCGACGACAATGTGCCGGCTCCGCCCGCGCTGACTCAGCAGGAACGCGACAATTACGTGCCGCTGCCGGTCGCCGCCAGCCTGCGTAATCTGCTTGGTCGGCGTTTGCTGCGGGGGGGGCGTTATGAACAGGCCTACGGTTACTTTGACAACCCTGATTTACAAGCCAAGGCCCGACACTACGGCGAGCAACGTCTGGCCGCTGAATCTGCCTGGTGGCCGACCAAACGCGCCAGCGCTCTGTTCATGGCTGCACAGGCTGCCCGTGATTGGGGCATGGAAATCCTTGGCTACGAGATGGCTCCGGATTACGCCACGTTCGAGGGCAATTTCAGTCTGGAAGCTACGGAGCTGAAAGTCGGGCCACTGGTGTCCGAAGCGGAAGTCAAACGCCAGCAGGCCAGTGCGGCTCAGCCCGTTCAGCGTTACCACTACCGCTTTGTCGCCACTGCACTGGCCAATCGAGCCGCCGACAATCTGCCGCATACCAGTCAGGCATTTGCCGCTGTGCTGTGCAATGCCGTCGGTTGGAACAGCAGTCTCGAAGAACAGAGCGCGCTGTATCAGCGCTACGTCAAAGAAGGGCCTTACGTATTGTGGGCGGGAGACTTTGGCCATCAATGTCCGTTCCCGGATTTCGCCAACGCCGACAAGCGCTACGTCACCCAGGTCACCGATGCCGTGCGCTCCTCGCTACGGCCGTACAAGTGGCCAGTGCAGATCGGCGCGATTGTGCTGGTCAGCGCTGCGGCGTTGTTGTTGATCACCCGTCGCCAACGCAAGGCCCGCAAAGGCTAAGCCTGCTGGACGAAGGTCAGGCGCACCGCGAAGCCGATCAACAGGCTGCCGAACAGCCATTGCTGCACCCGTTGCGCCGTTGGACTGTGTTGCAGCCAACGGCCCAGCGCGGCGCCGGTCAAGGCGTAGGCGCAATCGAACAACAGGCCGATACCGACCAGCAGCGCGCCGAGCAGGGCAAATTGGCTCAGGACCGGCGCGCCGTCATTGACGATGAATTGCGGCAGCAATACCGAGCAGAACAGCAACGCTTTGGGATTGAGCAGATTGGTCAACAGACCCCGGCGCACCGCTTCGCGCCATTGTCCGTGGCTGTCGGCCATTTCGCCGGCCTGCAGATCTGGCAACAGTGTGCTGCGCAGGCATTGAATGCCGATCCACAGCAGATAGGCCGCGCCGGCCAGCCTGACCACGTCGAACGTCCACGGTGCAGCCTTGAACAGCGCCGCCAACCCCAACGCCGCTAACGCCACATGACAGCCCCGGGCAATCCCGAGGCCGATGGCCGTCGCCAGCGCGGCGCTTCGTCCCTGCCGGGCACCGGTTTGCAGCAACAGGATCATGTCTGGGCCGGGCAACAGAAACACCACCGCCAGCGCCAGAAAAAACAGCCAGAGACTTGCCACATTGCGCTCCTTTCGTTGTCGATTCGGTGCGCTCAGTCTAGGGCCGGAGTGGGCCGCAGGTGCTTGCGTAGTCAGCTTCAAAACCCGGTAGATTTGGCATAACCTGCGCTGTCTATGGCTTTGACAATCGGAATCTGCCAAATATGAAACTGGATGCGTTCGACCGCAAAATCCTCGCCGCCCTGCAACGCAATGGACGGTTGAGCAACGTCGAGTTGGCGGATGAAATCGGCCTGTCGGCGTCGCCGTGCTTGCGCCGCGTGCGAATGCTGGAGGAGGCCGGGGTGATTCGCGGCTATCAGGCCAATCTGGATCGCGACGAAGTCGGCTTGGGACTGACGGTGTTTGTCGGGGTCAAGGTCGAGCGCCACAACGATGCACAGGCCGAAGCGTTTTACACAGCGGTGACGGCATTGCCGGAAGTGATTTCAGCGTTTCTGGTGTCGGGTGAATCGGACTTTCTGCTGCAAGTGGTGGTGCCGGATCTGCGCGCGTATGACCGTTTTCTAAGCGGCTGTCTGTTGAAGTTGCCGGGGGTGAGCGACATTCGCAGCAACTTCGCGATTCATACGGTGAAGACGCCGGGGGCGTTGCCTCTAGGACATCTTCCGGCCTGACAAGCAAAGATCGCAGCCTTCGGCAGCTCCTACATGGGGCGCGCATTGCGTGTAGGAGCTGCCGAAGGCTGCGATCTTTTGATTTTCTACATCTGCGTCGCCATCCCCTCGACATTCATCGCCGCCTGCCGCAACGCTTCCGAGCGCGTCGGATGTGGGTGACAGGTCAACGCAATGTCTTCCGCCGACGCACTGAACTCCATCGCCACACAATATTCGCCAATCATCTCGCTCACGCTCGGGCCGACCAGATGCACGCCGAGCACTTCATCCGTGCGCTCATCCGCTAGGACTTTGGCAAAGCCTTCGGTCTCATGGTTGATCTTCGCCCGACTGTTGGCGGTGAACGGAAATTTACCGACCTTGTAGGCGCGACCCTCGGCCTTGAGCTGCTCTTCGGTTTTGCCGACGCTGGCCAGCTCCGGTTTGGTGTAGATGACGTTGGGGATCAGGTCGTAATTGACCTCACCGGCCTTGCCGTGGATCTGCTCGACGCAGGCCATCGCTTCATCTTCAGCCTTGTGCGCGAGCATCGGCCCGGACGTCACGTCGCCGATCACCCAGACGCCAGCGGCTTCGGTGCGATGCTGCTTGTTGGCAAGCATGCCGCGCTTGTCGGTGCTCAGGCCGACGTTCTCCAGGCCCAAGCCTTGGGTGTAAGGGCGACGACCGATGGCCACCAGCACGTAATCGGCTTCGAGCAATTCAGCGGTTCCACCGGCTGCGGGCTCGACACTCAGTTGCACGACGTTGGCCGAAGTCGTTGCGCTGGTGACTTTCGAACTCAACTTGAAGGCGATCCCCTGTTTGCTCAGCGAGCGTTGCAGGGTTTTGCCAGCCTCGCCATCGACACCGGGACAGATGCGGTCGAGGTATTCCACCACCGTCACTTGCGCGCCCAGTCGCCGCCACACCGAGCCTAATTCGAGGCCAATGACGCCGGCACCAATGACCACCAGATGCTTGGGCACTTCGCTCAGCGACAGCGCGCCGGTTGAATCCAGAATGCGCTTGTTGTCGATCTCCACGCCGGGCAGGGGAGTGGGCTCGGAGCCGGTGGCGATGATGATGTCCTTGGCGGTCAGCTCGACTTTGCTGCCTTGAGCGTCGGTCACCGTGACCTTGCCCGGTCCATCAATGTGGCCCCAGCCCTTGATCCAGTCGACCTTGTTCTTGCGAAAGAGAAACTCAATGCCTTTGGTCAGGCCGGTCACGCTTTCGTCTTTCTGTTTCATCATTTGCGCGAGGTTCAGCGTCGGTTTGACCTCGATGCCGAGGTTGGCGAATTCCGCACCCATCGCCGCGTCGTACAGCTCCGAGGCATGCAGCAACGCTTTGGACGGCATGCAACCGACGTTCAGGCAGGTGCCGCCGAGGGTCGCCCGGCCCTCCACGCAAGCGGCCTTGAGGCCCAATTGGCCGGCGCGGATCGCCGCGTTATAACCACCGGGACCGCCGCCCAGAATCACTACGTCATAGTTGCTCATGCGCTTGCTCCTGATTGATGGATGCGGATCGCTAAAAGTAGCTGTCGATAAAAATTACGAACGTAATATGTGCGTTCCCGGACATTTCGGTCAAGGCTTCAGGCAAGCGACAGGTTGAGCGTCTTTGAATACCCATGATTGTGTACGAATATTTCACGCTTTTCGTTATATCGTAACGCTATGCACAGCGAGCTGAAGACATTGGGGTGATATGCAAGTTGATCTGGAGGTAGAGGGCGCGCAAGTGACCGGACTGCCGCGCTTTCAACAGGCGGCCACGCAGGGCAGGCGGCTGCGGCGCTGGGCCTATGGCCTTGGCGGATTGGCGAGTGCCGGTTGGGTGTCGGCGTTTTTTGTCGGGTTGTTCGCGCCGCAGTCGTTGTGGTTGCCGTTGCTGATCAATCTGAGCGCGGCGCTGTTGGTGCTGGTCGCCGGGCTGCAATCGGCATGGTGGGTCACGCAGTGGCGGGCGCGGGCGATAAATCCTGTCGCGCTGACAATGGTTGCCGAAGATGAGCAGCCTGCGCCTGAAGGTTGGTACGAGCGGCTCCTGGATCGACTCAGTCAGCGCGGTTTGCACGTGCTCGGCCAGATCGGTGCTGCGACGCTGTGGTTGGGCGGTTGGGCCGTGCTGGTGTCGCTGAGCATTGAACAGGTGTGGAACCTGTCATTGCCTGCCGCTGCCGTTGGATTGTCCGCCACGGTGGGTGCCGCGTTGGCATTACTGCTGGCGTTCGGCTTGCTGGTGCTGGAGCGCCAACTCGCTCAGGAAAACCCGGCGCAATGGCCAGAAGCGGGATCACTGGCGCAACTTACTCGCGTGGCGATCATCAGCCTGGTGCTTGGTGCGCTGTGTTTGTTGTTTGCTGGCGAAAACGCGGTTTGGCCGATCCGAGTGGCGGTACTCATCGGCATCTTGCCGGGATTGGCGGCGATCGAGCTGCTATTGCGCGCCGTTATTTCTACCTTCAGTCCCCGCCGCGAGCAGCTTGAACCGACGCTGCTGGCGCGCAGTTTTGTCGCCGACATGTTGCGCTGGCCGCCACAACCGTTGCTCGCGTTGCAGCATGAATTGCACAACCGCTTTGGCATCGATCTGCGGCAGATCTGGGCGTTCAGCTACATGCGTCGCGCGTTTCTACCAGTGCTGGCATTCGTCGCTGCTGTGGGATGGTTGCTCACCGGCATCCATGAAATTCCGCTGCAGGGCCGGGGCATTTATGAGCGTTTCGGCAAACCGGTGCAGGTGTTCGGCCCTGGTTTGCACGCAGGTTTGCCTTGGCCGCTGGGCCGCGTGTTGATCGTCGAAAACGGTGTGGTGCATGAACTGGCAACCAGCGTTGGCGAGAATCCCGCGCCACCTCAAGCCGATCCCGCTGAAGGCCCTGCGCCATTCACCGCCAATCGCCTGTGGGACGCCAGTCACGTCAATGACAAGTCGCAAGTCATCGCCAGCAGCCGTGGCGATCAGCAGAGCTTTCAGATCGTCAACATGGACGTGCGCTTCGTCTATCGCATTGGCCTGACGGATCAAGCTGCGCTGGCGGCCACCTACAACAGTGCCGATGTGCCGACGCTGATTCGTAGCACCGCCAGCCGGATTCTGGTGCACGACTTTGCCTCGCGCACCCTCGACGGTTTGCTCGGTGAAGACCGGGTAGGGCTGGGCGAGGAGATTGGTCGTGCGGTGCAAGGCGATCTGCAACAGCTCAACAGTGGTGTGGAAATTCTCGCCACGGTGGTTGAAGCCATTCACCCGCCGGCCGGTGCCGCCAACGCTTATCACAGTGTTCAAGCTGCGCAGATCGGCGCGCAGGCGTTGATCTCCCGTGAGCGTGGCGCAGCAGCCGAAGCCAGTAATCAGGCGCAATTGCAGGCCAGCCTTGCCCGCGATCAGGCCAGCGCCAACGCCCGCGAAACCAGTGCCACCGCACAAGCGGCAGACCTGAAATTCAGCGCCGAACAGAAAGCCTACGCCAGTGCCGGTCAGGCCTTCGTGCTGGAGCAATACCTCGGTCAACTCAGCCAAGGCCTGAGCAAAGCCAAGTTGCTGGTACTCGATCATCGCCTCGGTGGCAGCAGCAATGCGCCGACCATCGACTTGCGTACCTTCACGCTGCCGGCTGACCCGACGCCCGCGCGCACCACCGCTCAACCAGGAGTCGCCCATTGAGCCAGTCGCACACTCACGAACCGCATGATCACAGCGGCCACGATCACGGCCACGGCGGACATCATCCCCATCATGGGCATCATCACCACGGTGCGCCGGAAGAGGCGGGGCCTTTCCCGTGGCGGCGGATGGGATGGGCGGCGTTGCTGGTGGCGTTCGCCATCGCAGCGGCGAGCCTGGTGCAAGTGCGCTCCGGGGAAGCCACGGTGATTACCCGTTTCGGCAATCCATCGCGGGTATTGCTTGAGCCAGGTTTGAGCTGGCGCTGGCCGGCGCCATTCGAAGCGGCGATCCCGGTGGATTTGCGTTTGCGGACGACGTCCAGCGGTTTGCAGGATGTCGGCACCCGCGACGGTTTGCGCATCATCGTGCAGGCCTATGTGGCGTGGCAGGTGCAGGGTGACCCGGACAACGTGCAGCGTTTCATGCGCGCGGTGCAGAACCAGCCAGACGAAGCGGCGCGGCAGATTCGTACCTTTGTCGGCTCGGCACTGGAAACCACGGCGAGCAGTTTCGATCTGGCGAACCTGGTGAATACCGATGCCAGCCAAGTGCGCATCACCGATTTCGAAGCGCAGTTGCGCCAACAGATTGATCAGCAATTGCTCGCGACTTATGGCGTGCGCGTCGTGCAAGTCGGCATCGAGCGTTTGACCTTGCCGTCCGTGACGCTGACTGCCACGGTCGATCGCATGCGCGCCGAGCGTGAAACAATTGCCACCGAACGCACGGCGATCGGCAAACGCGAAGCGGCGCAAATTCGTTCCGCTGCCGAACGCGATGCGCGAATTGTGCAAGCCGATGCCACGGTGAAAGCCGCAGAAATCGAAGCACAGTCCCGCGTTGAAGCCGCGCAGATTTACGGTCGTGCCTACGCCAGTTCGCCGCAGTTGTATAACTTGCTGCGTTCGTTGGATACCCTCGGCACCATCGTCACCCCGGACACCAAACTGATTCTGCGCACCGACGCCGCACCATTCCGCGTGCTGGTCGACGGACCGCCGACACTCGACAGCAAATCCGGATCGCAGCCATGAGTGAAGAAGTTCCACGTGGAACACGTGCGCTGAACAGTCCGTGGGTTCAAGCCGGTCGTTTGGCCTTTTTTGCCCTGTACGCAGTAACGGTGTTGGCCGCGCTGGCGTGGGCGTTCTCCAACGTCCGACAGATCGACCCGCAGAATCGCGCCGTGGTTTTGCACTTCGGCGCTTTGGGTCGCGTGCAAAACGCCGGTCTGCTGTTGGCGTGGCCGCAGCCATTTGAACGGGTGGTTTTGCTGCCAGCAGCGGATCGAGTGATCGAACGCCGAGTGGAAAACCTGTTGCGCAGCGATGAAGCGTTGAAGGCTGATCGCGTCGCTTCGTTCGCCACACCGTTGAGCGACGCGCTGGCCGGTTCTGGTTATTTATTGACCGGTGACGCCGGCGTGGTGCAACTGGATGTGCGGGTGTTCTACAAAGTCACCGACCCTCACGACTTCGTTCTGCAGGCCGATCATGTGCTGCCAGCACTGGATCGATTGGTCACCCGCAGCGCCGTGGCACTGACGGCTGCACGGGATCTGGACACCATTCTGGTCGCTCGCCCGGAATTGATCGGCGCCGACAATCAAGCGGCGGAACGCCGTGAAAGGTTGCGCGGGGATTTGGTGCAAGGCATTAACAAACGCTTGGCCGAGTTGAAGGCGAGCGGGCAGGGCATCGGCATCGAAGTGGCGCGGGTCGATGTGCAATCGAGCCTGCCAGATCCAGCGGTCAGCGCGTTCAACGCAGTACTGACCGCGAGTCAGCAGGCCGATAAAGCCGTGGCCAACGCGCGCACTGATGCCGAGAAACTCACTCAGACTGCCAACGAACAAGCCGACCGTGCAATTCAGGTGGCTCACGCGCAAGCCGGTGAACGCTTGGCCAAAGCCTCGGCCGATACCGCCACGGTGTCGAGTCTGGCCAGCAGCACCGATCCACAAATGCTCCTGCGCCTTTATCGCGAGCGCATGCCGAAGATTCTCGGGCAGGCTGGATCTGTGACCACTGTCGATCCGAAAGACGATTCCCGTCTGATCATTCAGGGAGCCAGTCAATGACTGCGACGACCGCCGCACCGAGCCTGTTGTCCTCGGCTGAACAACGCCGCGCCGCTCGGCAACTGACACTCGCCATGCTTGCGCTCGGCCTGTTGGGTCTGGGGTTGATCTGGCGTTGGCTGGTGCCGGAACAAACCGGTGTGAGTCAGTTGCTGCTCGGTTTTGCTTCTTTATTAGTCGCCGTTCCGGTGATGCGCTCGGCGTGGTACAGCCTGCGCTATCCGAGCCTGCACGGCATCACCGACCAACTGATTGCCTTGGCCATGCTTGGTGCCTGGGCAACCGGCGATCTGCTGACGGCGGCGCTGCTGCCGATCATCATGATCTTCGGCCACGTGCTGGAGGAGCGCAGCGTCATCGGTTCGCAGGAAGCAATTCATGCGCTCGGCCAACTGACCCGCAGCCACGCTCGCAAGGTTCAGGCCGATGGCTCGATCATCGAAGTGGACAACGGCACGTTGAAATCCGGCGATATCGTCGAGGTACGCGCAGGTGATCGGGTGCCGGCAGATGGGCGGGTGTTGTCCGGTCAGGCGAGTCTCGACACGGCTTCGATTACCGGTGAGTCAGTGCCCGTCGAAGCGGGCGGCGGCATGACGGTGTTTGGCGGCGCGATCAACCTTGATGGCCTGCTGCGCATCGAAGTGACCCGCACCGGTGATGAGTCGACCCTCGGCAAAGTCATCGCGCTGATGCAGAACGCCGAGCGTTCGAAACCACCGATCACTCGTTTGCTCGAGCGTTACGCTGGCAGCTACATGGTGCTGGTGTTGTTGCTGGCGGCGGTGACCTGGTTCGTCACCAACGATGCGCAAGCGATGCTCGCGGTGTTGGTCGCGGCGTGCCCGTGTGCGCTGGTGTTGTCGGCACCGGCCACGGCGATTGCCGGCGTGGCGGTGGCGGCGCGCCACGGGATTCTGATCCGCAGCTCGGCGTTTCTTGAGGAACTGGCTGACCTCACGTCGCTGGTGGTCGACAAGACCGGCACCCTGACATTCGGCACATTGCGGTTGCAGTCGATCAACAGCCCGCGCGCGAATTCATCAACCGTCATCGCACTCGCCGCCAGCTTGGGCGCTGCGAGCAGTCACCCGGTCAGTCGGGCGTTGGCGGGGCTGGTCAGTCAGGAAGAAATTCTGCCGCTCAGCGATATTCGCGAGCGCCAAGGCCTCGGTGTGGTGGCCATGACCGGGCAGGGCGAAGCCGCGCTGGGTCGACCTGAGTTGTTCACGCAGCTCGGGATTACCACCACAACCGTTCCGGAGCACGACGGGCCGATTGCCGGCCTGGCGTTGCAGGGAGAATTTCTCGCCTGGTTGTTGCTGGCCGACACAGTCAAACCGGAGGCGCGTTTCGCGCTTGGCGAGTTGCGTGAACTGGGTCTTGGGCGGCAACTGCTGCTGACCGGTGACCGCAACAGCGTCGCTCAGGCCTTGGCCAAAGACGTCGGCCTGCACGAGGTCGAAGCCCAGGCGTTGCCTGAGGACAAACTCAATCGCGTGCTCAAGGAAATCGACAACGGCTTCCGGCCGATGGTGGTGGGCGATGGCATCAACGATTCGCTGGCACTCAAGGCCGGCGTCGTCGGTGTGGCCATGGGCGCGGGCGGCGCCGATATCGCGCTGGCTTCGGCGGACATCGTGTTGATCGGCAGTGACCTGCGCCGTCTCGGTACTTGTGTGCGGCTCAGTCGTCAGTGCCGCCGGACGTTGCAGGTCAACGTGATCATCGGTCTGGGCTGGACGCTGGCGATCGTGGTGTTCGCCGCCTTCGGTTGGCTCGGTGCCGCCGGGGCGATGATCGCCGCGCTGCTGCACAACCTCAGCACGTTGTTGGTGCTGGGTAACGCCGGGAGACTGCTGCGCTTTCAGGAGCCGCTGTTGAAGCTCAAGGAAGATATTTAGCAATATTTCTGACCTCTGTGTAACGCCGTCAGGGTCGCGCTCTCTAGTGCTATGTCGGGACTGAACAACCTTCCAGCCGACACCCCTGACGATTACCGAGGATAAGAAAAATGACCATTAAATCCGCTGCTGCTGGTGCCGCTCTCGCGTTGGCCGCCGCCACGATGTTTGCCGGTGTTGCCACCAACGCGATGGCTGCCGATGCCAATGTTCACTGTTATGGCGTGAATGGCTGCAAAGGCCAGAACGACTGCAAAACCAAAGACCACGCCTGCAAAGGCATGGGCTCCTGCAAAGGCCAGGGCTTCAAGGCGATGACTCAAGCGGCTTGCGAAAAAGCAGGTGGCAAGGTCGGCGAGTAACTGACCGGCAAGTGCCGCCGCAGTGGTTGACGCCACTGCGGCCACTTTTTATCAGGAGGTCGCTTATGCCTGTTTCTCATGCTTTCCTCGGCTACGGCCTGGGACTGCGCAGCGCTTATTATCAGCAGATCCTCGAACAGTCGCCCGATGTGGACTGGTTCGAAGTGGTCTCGGAAAATTTCATGGTGCAGGGCGGCAAGGCTCTGTATTACCTGGATGCCATCGCCGAACGCTATCCGCTGGTAATGCACGGCGTGTCCTTGTCCATCGGCGGGCCGCATGCCCTCGATCCGGACTATCTCAAACAACTCAAGCAACTGGCCGATCGGGTCAAACCGGCATGGGTCTCCGATCACCTGTGCTGGAGCCGTGGCAACGCCCATCAGTTGCACGACTTGTTGCCGCTGCCCTATACCGCAGAAAGCCTCGAATACATCGCCGGCCGTGTGGCCCAGGTTCAGGATGTGTTGCAGCGGCCGCTGGTGTTGGAGAATGTCTCCAGCTATGTGCGCGCCGCGTCGGACGAGTTCACCGAATGGGAATTTCTCGCGACCCTGAGCCGGGAGAGCGGCTGCGAGTTGTTGCTCGACGTTAATAATGTCTACGTCAGTTCGCGCAATCACGGCTTCGATCCGTGGGCGTTCATTCAAGGATTGCCGACAGAAAAAGTGCGTCAACTGCATCTGGCCGGACACAACGATTACGGCGATTACGTCATCGACACCCACGACCATCCGGTGAGCGATCCGGTCTGGGCGCTGTACCAGCGCACGCTGGAACACATCGGCCCGGTGGCGACGTTGCTGGAACGCGATGATCACTTCCCGCCGTTCGAAGAACTGCTCGCCGAACTGCACAAGGCCCGCGAGTTGGGTGACACGGTTCTGGCCGGGAGACAGCAATGCGCTTGAAGGAATGGCAACTGGCGTTCGAAACGTTTCTGCTGGATGCCGCGCCGGCGGATAGCGCCTTGGCCGACAGCCTGATCGGTGGGCCGACGCTCGACGTCGGTACGGGCTTGGCGATTTATCACAACGCTTACACGGCGCGTTTGCTGGAAGTGCTGAGCCACGATTTCCCGGCCATTCATTATTGGATGGGCGATGAAGAATTCGATCTGCTCGCCACCGCGTATATCCGCCAATACCCGTCGGCGCATTACAGCCTGCGTTGGCTGGGCAAAGGTTTTGAAGCATTTATCCGCGAGCATCTGGTGCCCGAGCAAAGTGCGCCGTTGGCTGAACTGGCAGCGCTGGAGTGGGCATTCACCCTGGCGTTCGATTCCCCGGCCGGCGCGCCGCTGACGATCAATGCGATGGCGACACTGGCGCCGGAAGAGTGGCCGACTTTGCAGTTCAAACCGACGCCTTCGCTGCAATGGCTGGCGTGCGAATTCAACAGCGTCGCGATCTGGCGCGCGGTAAAGGACGAAGCGGATTTCCCGCACAGCGTGGCACTCGAAACATCCCAGGTCTGGGTGATCTCGCGTAACGAGTTGGTGTGCAACTACCGCAGTCTGGAAAGCGCTGAGGCGAATGCGTTGAATGGGTTGTTGAATGATGGCTGGAATTTCTCCGAACTGTGTGCTGAGTTAGCAGTCATTTATGGTGAGGACGCGCCACTGCAGGCTGTTACGTGGTTGAAACAGTGGGTTCAGGAAGGCTTGTTGGAGCGTCTGCAACGATAGATGCGGCTAATCAAATCGATAGCCTGCTATTTTTCTAGGATGGTCTACCCTCAGATCTGACGTCTGAAACAAGGGGGATTTTCCATGCTCGCGCAACTTCCACCGGCCTTACAGAATCTGCAGCTTCCGCTTCGCCTGCGACTCTGGGACGGCCATGAGTTCAATCTGGGGCCGACGCCCAGCGTCACCATCGTGGTCAAGGACCCGCAGATGGTCACCCAGTTCACCCATCCAAGCCTCGATGCGCTCGGAGCGGCATTCGTTGAAGGCAAGCTGGAACTGGAGGGCTCGATCAGCGAGGTCATCCGGGTTTGCGACGAATTGAGCAACGCGTTGCTCGGTGACGATGACGACAATCAGCCGGTGAGGGCCTTGCACGACAAGGAAACCGACGCCAAAGCCATCTCCTACCATTACGACCTTTCCAATGCGTTCTACCAGCTCTGGCTGGACAGCGACATGGCGTATTCCTGCGCGTATTTCGAAACGGGCAGCGAAACCCTGGAGCAGGCGCAACAAGCCAAGTTCCGTCATTTGTGCCGCAAGCTGCGTTTGCAGCCGGGCGACTATCTGCTGGATGTCGGTTGTGGTTGGGGCGGTCTGGCGCGGTATGCCGCGCGAGAGTTCGGCGCGAAAGTCTTCGGTATCACCCTGAGCAAGGAACAACTGGAACTGGCGCGCGAGCGAGTCAAAGCCGAGGGCCTGGAAGACCAAATCGAACTGCAACTGCTCGACTACCGTGATCTGCCCCAGGACGGGCGCTTCGACAAGGTGGTCAGCGTCGGCATGTTCGAACACGTCGGCCACGCCAATCTGGCCGAGTACTGTAAAACCCTGTTCGGCGCGGTGAAGGAGGGCGGTCTGGTGATGAACCACGGCATCACCGCCAAGCACACCGATGGCCGTCCAGTAGGACGCGGTGCCGGGGATTTCATCGAGAAGTACGTGTTCCCCAACGGCGAGTTACCGCACCTGTCGATGATTTCAGCAGAGATCAGCGAAGCTGGGCTGGAGATTGTCGACGTCGAAAGCCTGCGCCTGCACTACGCACGCACGCTGGATCACTGGAGCGAGCGACTGGAGGACAACCTTGAAGCCGCTGGCAAACTGGTTCCGGATCAGGCGCTGCGCATCTGGCGTTTGTACCTGGCCGGTTGTGCTTACGCCTTTGCACGCGGCTGGATCAACCTGCATCAGATCCTGGCGGTGAAAGCGCATCCGGACGGCAGCCATGAACTGCCGTGGACTCGCGACGATATCTATAACCCTTGATTCGTGCTGAAGCCACCAATCGCGGGAGGGCTTCAGAGAATCGGAGAAATCAGCCGGGCGATCCGCATGCCGACTTGTTGCAGGCGGTGGATCTCCCGGCTTTCTTCTTTGGCCACTTCATAGGCGTGCTCGAAATCCTGATTGAGCATCTGTTCCACACTGGCAGCAAAGTCGCTGTCGACGGTCAGCAGCATCACTTCGAAATTCAAGCGGAATGAACGGTTGTCCAGATTGGCGCTGCCGATCGCGCTGATTTCGCTGTCGATCAACACCACCTTCTGATGCAGGAAACCGGGTTCATAGCGGAACACCCGCACGCCTGCGCGCACCGCTTCAAACGCGTAAAGACTGGAAGCGGCATAGACGATGCGGTGATCGGGTCGCGAGGGCAGCAGTAGACGGACATCCACGCCGCGCAGCACGGCCAGTCGCAGTGCGGCGAACACAGCTTCATCGGGGATGAAATAGGGGCTGGTGATCCACACGCGTTCGGTGGCCGCATGGATCGCTTCGACGAAAAACAGCGAACAGGTTTCGTAGGCGTCTGCCGGGCCACTGGCGAGCAACTGGCAGAGCACGCCGTCTTCCGGGTACTCGTCCGGCAGAATCAATGGCGGCAGCGTGCGCGCCACCCAGAACCAGTCTTCGGCAAAGGATTCCTGCATGCACGCTACGACCGGGCCGCGCACCTTGATGTGAGTATCGCGCCACGGTGCCAGCGGTGGTTTCTCGCCCATGTATTCGTCGCCGACGTTGTGCCCGCCGACAAAACCGACCACGCCATCAACCACGACGATCTTGCGATGGTTGCGGAAGTTGACCTGAAAGCGGTTGAGCCAGCCGCTGCGGGTGGCAAAAGCTTTGACCTCGATACCGCCATCACGCAGCGCCTGCACGTAGCTGTGGGGCAGGGCATGACTGCCAATGCGATCGTAGAGCAGGTGAATGGTCACGCCTTCGGCGGCTTTCTTCAGCAGCAGATCGCGCAGACGCTGGCCGAGCCGGTCATCGTGGATGATGAAGAACTGGATCAACACCGCTTGTTTCGCCTGATCGATGGCATGGAAAATCGCCTCGAATGTGGCGGTGCCGTTCACCAGCAGTTGCACTTCGTTGTTGGCCAGGCAGGGCATGCGGCCCAGTTTGGGCATGGCCCGCAACGACGCATAAGCGTTCGAGGCCCGCGCGGCCAAGGCTTCTTCTACCCAGGGGCGCCAGTTCAGTTCAGAGATGGCCTGGCGCATTTGTTCGTTGGCCTGGCGGCGCGACTTGATATAACCATCGAAGGTACTGCGGCCAAACACCAGGTACGGAATTAGCGTGAGGTAAGGAATGAAGATCAGCGACAATGCCCAGGCGATCGAGCCTTGTGCCGTGCGTACGGTGAGCACCGCATGCACGGCGGCGATCAAGCCGAGGGTGTGTATCAGGGCAATCAGATAACCGAAAATATGCGGTCCAAAATAATCCATGGGGCAGCCTTGCTCCGGAAGATTCAATGCTTAACAGACCATGTTCTGTCGCGAATGTCGCTATTTAATTGGCGCATGAACCGAAGCAACCGGCCGACGTCTAACGGCCACTACTGATCAGGAGTTTTTCGATGAACGTTCGTCTGCTGAGTTTGGCGCTGGGCCTGGGTTTGGCATTGCCGGTGATTGCGCAAGCGCAGATGCTGCAGCCGGGGCTGTGGGAAATGACATCGAGCAACGTCAAGGTCGATGACCAGCCGATGGATGTGCAATCGATCCTCGGTCAGTTGCAAGGGCAGATGACCCCGCAACAGCGCGCAGCGTTGGAGAAGAACGGCATCAATATCGGCGGCAAGGGCATCCGTGCCTGCCTGACGCCTGAACAAGTGGCGACCAACGATATCCCGCTGGCCGATCCGCAATCGGGCTGCAAACAGCAGATCACCGAGCGCACCGGCAACCAGTGGAAATTCCGCTTCAGTTGCCCGAAAGCGCAGGGCACCGGGGTGGCGACTTTCCTCAGTGACCGCGAGTTCACCACCGTGGCCAACGGCACGTTCAACGCCATCGGGATTAACCAGAAGGGCAGCCTAGAGACGCGCGCGGTGTGGCTCGGCCAGGATTGCGGCGCGGTTAAACCCCGCGCCTAAAATGCCTCGCCAGCAGGGCTGGCTCCCACAGGAAAACGTCCAATGTGGGAGCTAGCCCTGCTAGCGATGGCGTCCTCGAATTCAGCGCATAAACCTCAGCGCCAACCCGCGACAACCCTCATTCACCCGACCCTCGCGCCAGGCAATCTGCCCCGACACAACCGTCGTGCTCACCCGATGCCGAAAGCTACGCCCGGCAAACGGCGTCCATCCGCACTGCGACAGAATCGGTTGCCGATCAACTTCCATTGTCTGCGGCTCCACCAACACCAGATCCGCCCAATACCCTTCACGTAAATAACCCCGATCCGGAATCGCAAACAGATCCGCGACGCGATGGCTCGTCTTTGCCACCAGCGTCGTGATCGGTAGAACACCGTCTGCAACCAGCTCCATCAGCGCCGGCAACGCATGCTGCACCAAAGGCAACCCAGAAGGTGCATGCGGATAGGGACCCTGCTTTTCTTCCCAGGTATGCGGGGCGTGATCGCTGCCAATGACATCCAGCCGATTGCTGTTCAATGCTTCACGCAGGGCATCGCGATCGTTCTGAGTCTTGATCGCCGGGTTGCATTTGATCAGGTTGCCGAGGCTTGGGTAATCACGATCATCGAACAACAAGTGGTGCAGGCAGACTTCAGCGGTGATGCGTTTCTGCGCCAGCGGTTTGTCCTCGAACAATGCCAGCTCTTGAGCAGTGGTGAGGTGCAAAACGTGCAGGCGCGTGCCGTGACGTTTGGCGAGCTCCACGGCCAATGAAGAGGAGCGATAACATGCCTCGGCATTGCGAATCAGTGGGTGAGCGGCGGGCGGGATGCGTTCACGGAACAGCTCGCGCAGATTGGCGGCGTTGGCGTCGATGCTCGGCGTGTGTTCGCAGTGGGCCAACAGGATTGTCGGCACCTCGGCAAACAGTCGCTCGAGGATCTGCGGATCATCCACCAACATATTGCCGGTCGACGCGCCCATGAACACTTTCACCCCAGCCACTTCGCACGGATTGAGCGCGGCCACCGTGTCGAGGTTGTCCCGACTTACGCCAAAGTGAAAGCCGTAATTGGCCACTGAGTTGATCGCCGCCCGACGTTTTTTATCGGCCAGCGCTTCGAGGGTCAGCGTGGCGGGATTGGTGTTGGGCATGTCCATGAAGCTGGTGATGCCGCCGGCAACTGCCGCGCGCGACTCGGTGTGAATGCTGCCCTTGGCCGGCGCACCCGGCTCACGAAAATGCACCTGGTCATCGATCATCCCCGGCAGCAACCATTGGCCGTTGGCGTCGATTTCTACCGTGGCGTTTTCACCTTCAATGCTTCGCGCAATTTTGACGATGCGACCGTTGCTGACCAACAGATCGCCGTCGAACTCGCGTCCCTCGTTAACCAGTCTGGCGTTGCGAATCAGCACGCTGCTCATGGTTCAGAACTCGTTCTGCAAGGCTTTGTAGCCACGCACCAGATCGACATTGGTACGCGCCACGTCTTCGGAAAACTCCGAGGCGCTGACACTCACCGGCGGGAATTGCGAGAGGTCAGTGTTCGGGCCGATGCGGGTGGTGGAGGGCACGTAAAACGCGTCGGGCAAATCCCGGCCATCGACCACCGAGTTGTGCCGCACTACACAGCCGTCACCGACCACGCAGTTGAACAACACGCTGTTGAAACCGATGAACACGCGGTCGCCGACCACGCACGGGCCATGCACGATCGAGCGGTGCGCGATGGACGTGAATTCGCCAATGGTGACTGCCGCGCCGGATTTGGAGTGAATCACCACGCCGTCCTGGATGTTCGAATTGGCGCCGATGGTGATCGGTTCCATTTCGCCCGAGCCATCCACTTCGTCGGCGCGGATGACTGCGTAGGGGCCGACGAAGACGTTCTCGCCAATCACCACTTTGCCGCAGATGATTGCGGTTTTATCGACGTAGGCCGACTCGGCGATCTGTGGCAAATCACCTGAAGGATTCTTGCGGATCATGGTCGGCTCAGCGCGTCATAAAGGGTGTTGAGGTTGTATTCGAACAGGCCGGTGAAAGTGCTGGCCGGACCATTCGTGGCGAGCGCATCCGAGTACAGCGTGCCGCCGATGTGCGCGCCGCTTTCATCGGCAATCTGCTTGAGCAGGCGCGCGTCCTTGATGTTTTCCATGAACACCGCTTTGACCTTGGCCTGGCGAATTTGTGTGATCAGCGCAGCGACTTCCGCGGCCGAAGGTTCGCGCTCGGTGGACAAACCTTGGGGCGCCATGAAGTCAATGCCGTAGGCCTGACCGAGGTAACCAAACGCATCGTGGCTGGTAACGATCTTGCGGTTGCCCGGTGGCAACGAACCGAGTTTGGTTTTGGCTTCGGCGAGCAGGGCGTAGATCTGCTTCAGATAGGTTTTGCTGTTGCGCTCGTAGTCGGCTTTGTTTGCCGGGTCGGCGGCGACCAGTGCCTTGGTGATGTTCGCCACGTACAACTCGGCGTTCGCCAGATTGTGCCAGGCGTGCGGGTCGGGAACGGTCTCACCGTCCTCATCCAGCGAGCGGGGAATCACGCCATGGCTGGCACTGATGACGGTGGCTTTGGTCTCGGTGCTGGTCACCAGCCGATCCAGCCACGGCTCGAATCCGAGACCGTTCTTGATGATCAACTTTGCGCCAAGCAAGGCTTTGGCATCGTCCGGTGTCGGCTCGTAGGTGTGTGCGTCAGCGTCGGGGCCGACCATGTTGGTGATCTGGATATGCTCACCGCCGACCTGTTGCACCATGTCGGCGAGGATGCTGAAGCTGGTCACCACCGGTAATTTTTCCGCCGCCGACAATGACATCGAGAGCAATAAGCTGAACAGCACGAGTAGAGCGCGCATCGGGAAACACCTCATTGGGATGTGAGCAAAGGCGGGCGGCGTAACAAACCGTGAACCGGCCCGAACACCACCGACAGCAGATAGCCGACGCCGGCGACCAGCACGATGGCTGGGCCGCTGGGCAGCGAGTAGTAGAACGACAGCAACAAGCCGAACCATACCGAGAGGCAACCGATGACCGCGGCGATGCCAATCAGGATTGGCAGGCGGCGGCTCCAGAATCGCGAAGCTGCGGCGGGGAGCATCATCAGGCCGACGACCATCAGCGCGCCGATCGCCTGGAAACCGATCACCAGATTGAGCACCACCAAAGTCAGGAATACGCCGTGGGCAAGTGGGCCGAGTCGGCTGACGGTTCGCAGGAACAGTGGGTCGAGGGTGTCCAGCAGCAGTGGTTTGTAGATCAGCGCCATGGCCATCAGGCTGAATCCCGAGACCCACAACATGCCGGTGAGCGTCGGGCCGTCGACAGCCAATGCCGAGCCGAACAGCAGGTGAAGGAGGTCGAGGCGTTTGCCGGCGATACCGAGAATCAGCACACCACTAGCGAGGGAGATCGGGTAGATCGCGGCAAGGCTAGCGTCTTCGCGCAGACCGGTGCGGCGGGTAATCCAGGCAGCAAGACCGGCCATGCTCAATCCGGCTCCGAGACCGCCGAGTGTCAGTGCGGGAAGACTCAGGCCAGCGAACCAGAATCCCAATGCGGCGCCCGGGAGGATGCCGTGGGCGACGGCGTCACCGATCAGGCTCATCCGTCGCAGGATCAAAAACACCCCCAAAGGCGCGGTGCTGCAGGCCAACACCACACCACCCAGCAGGGCACGGCGCATGAACACAAATTCGTTGAACGGCTGCCACAAGTGGGTGACGGCGAGCATCAGGCCACCTGCGTGTGAGGGGTTTGCTGGATCAGTTCAACGCTGGCGCCGTACACGCATTCGCGGTTTTTAATCAGCAAGGTTTGCGGGATGTGATGGCGTACGGCGGCGAGGTCATGGCAAACGATTACAAGTGTTCGGCCTTCGTTGTGCCAGGCGTGAATGTGTTGCCAGAGCAGTTGCTGGCCAAGTTCATCGAGGGCGGCATGGGGTTCGTCGAGGAGCAGAACCGCGGCGTCGGTCAGACTCAAGCGGGCGAGCATGGCGCGTTGTAATTCGCCGCCGGACAAGGCCATGAGCGGGCGGTGCTCGAGTCCGCTCAGGTGCCAGTTTTCCAGAGCGTCTTTCAGGCGTTGCGCACGCAGTTGGGTTGAGAGTCGACGTCCCCAGAACCCGGCGGCGATCAACTCTCCGAGACTGATGGGGAACTGGCGGTCGAGGTGCTGTTGCTGGGGGAGGAATGACAATCCGCTTTGGCGTGGAACACTCAGACTGACTCTGCCTGCCAGAGGTTTTTGCAGCCCTGCAATGACTTTCAAAAGGCTGCTCTTGCCGCAGCCGTTGGCGCCGATGATGGCCGTCATGCTTCCGCTTTCTAATTCCAGATCTAGCGGCGTGGTCAGTGGTTGGCCGGGCGCGCCCCAGCTCAGCGATTGGCAGCGAATCATGCTTGCTCACGCTGCCAGTGGCTTTCAGCGACGGCGTCATGGGCGTGCAGGCTTTCGGCGTGGATCACGCGTAGGTGGAATTGATTAATGCCGGGCGTTCTGCGAAGTGCGAGATTCAACCGGCGTGCAGCGTCTTCGCAGAACATCAGATTCTGCCCGTTGGCGAGGGCGAAGGCTTGCTCATCCGCACGTTTTACGGCGGTTTGAACGGCAGTGCCGAGGGCCGCTTCCGCGTCATTAATGATTACGCTCAGGGGTAATTCATCAACGAACTCGTCGAGGTGTAGATGCAGCTGAGCGGTGCTGCGTTGGCTGTGAGGAGTGGCCAGGATGCCTTGGGTCGAGCCAAGCCAAGCGAGAACATCTGCATGCATAAGGGCTTTGTTTGCGAAGTCGTCGACGAATTGTTGCTGGATCAACTGTCGCGCCAAGGCAGCGGAACATGGACAAGTAGAGGAATAGGGCACTTCAATTTTGAGTTCCACGTGGAACATTTTGTTTTTCAGGCTGGCTGAAATGGTCGCGGGATAGGATTTCCAACCCGCCAATGGACTGATCAACGCAGGTCTTTTCAGCAGAAGATCGGTGTGGATATTCAGGTAGGCACAGTTGGATAAACCGTCGTGGCTATCCAGAAAATGTTCGAGTACTTGGTGCAGTAGAGTAGGGGAAAGGCTCTGCTGTTCGAGCGCGCCCAAGGCCAGATAAAGTCGCGACATGTGAATGCCGCGCGCCTCGCCGTCATCAAGACTTACCCCCGCATCCGCTTTGGCGGTCAAACGTTGGCCTTCCAACAAAACAGGCAATGCAATGCCATGCATGCCCACCCATTCAAGTGGGAGGGCTTGGCGAGCGGACTGCGCGGCGATATCCGGGAGTGTCAGCGAATTCATGTTCGGGGCGATCGTGTTAATTGATTTGAATGTTACATTATAACAATTCAAACCACGATGCCTTTTTCATGAAGAGGTTTTCATATGCACAGACGTCATCTGCTCAATCTGATTCTCGCCAGCGCGGCTTTTGCTCTTCCCTTCAGTGCTTCCTCCACGCAAATCCGCAGCGCACGACTTTGGCGCTCAGATGAAAAGTTGCGATTGGTGTTCGATTTGAGTGGGCCGGTACGCTACAAAACCTTCACCCTCAGCGCTCCAGAGCGGCTGATCATTGATGTGTCCGGTGCCAATCTGAGCAGTAATTTCAGTCAATTGGCACTGAGTGGCACGGTGATTCGGTCGATTCGATCCGGGCCCTTCGGTCCGGGAGACACGCGAATTGTTCTCGATCTGAGCAATCCGGTGCTGCTGAACAGCTTCCTTTTGGCGCCGCAGGATGGCCAAAGTCATCGGTTGGTTCTGGATTTAGTCAGTGCGAAAACGTCGCCAGTAACCTCAATGGTTCCACGTGAAACACCCAGGATCGGCGCTCATCCCAAGCGCGACATCATCGTGGTCATCGATCCGGGGCACGGCGGAAAGGATCCAGGTGCAGTAGGTGCGAAGGGTGAGCGCGAAAAAGATGTGGTGCTTTCCATTGCTCAGCTACTCGCCAAACGCTTGAAAAAGGAGAAAGGATTCGACGTAAAACTGGTGCGCAATGACGACTTTTTCGTGCCTTTGCGCAAGCGTGTGGCGATTGCCCGTCAGCATAAAGCGGACATGTTCATCTCGGTGCATGCCGATGCGGCGCCACGGCTGACGGCTTCGGGAGCCTCGGTGTATTGCCTGTCTGAAAGTGGTGCTACCTCGGCGACGGCGCGCTTTATGGCGCAGCGAGAAAACGGCGCGGATCTGCTCGGCGCTACCAGTCTTCTCAATCTCAAGGATAAGGATCCGATGCTCGCCGGGGTGATTCTCGATATGTCGATGAACGCGACAATCGCTGCGAGTTTGCAGCTGGGCAACACAGTGCTCGGCAGTCTGGCTGGCATTACCACTCTGCACCAGAAACGCGTGGAACAAGCTGGATTTGCAGTGCTGAAGTCGCCAGATGTGCCGTCGATTCTGGTGGAAACTGGCTTCATTTCCAACGCACGCGACAGTCAGCGACTGGTCACCGCGCGACATCAACAAGCCGTGGCCAATGGTCTGTTCGAAGGGTTGCAGCGCTATTTCGAAAAAAATCCACCGATCGACAGTTATCTGGCTTGGCTCCAGGAACAACAGAAAGCGCGTGTCTAGCAGCCGGTCATGCGGCTACAAGTGAACTTTGCGCTGCTGCCGCCCGAGCTCGAAAAGCGGTTGATGGTCGTCCAACCGACGCGTCGGGTATAGCCAACCCACGCTTCACCGTCCGAAGCGATGCCCGTAAAGAACGTCAGTTGACCGAAACGGCTGTTGGTTTGCGCCCAGTAGCGTTGGCCGTTCTTTTCAAATCCGCGCAAGTAAAGGGTGCTGCCGATGGTATTGACGCTGTAGGTGTTGCCATCGGCATCGGCGCACGCGAGCAGGTTGGCGCTGCGCGTGCAGGTTGCGAGTGCCGGAAGTTGTGCCATGGCATCGCCGAACATCAACATGCCGAGGCCCAACAGGGAGCATTTCAGCGCAGTTTTCATCACGATTTCCGGGTTGGAGTTGGCTCAGCTTCCTGCGGTTTATCGCTCGGAACAAGAGAAGGGCTGGTTTATTAATGTTGTTATACTATAACATAAATCCGAACCAAGCCTGAGCGGGCCGATTCTTAGCGTTTTTCCTTCAGCGAACCCTCGTCAGAAGCGCATAAACGTCAGGCGCTAGCAAAAGCGCCGATCGGCCGCTTTTAACGAGGATTATCCAATGTCAGCCGAATTGCCCGTCACCGTACTTTCAGGATTTTTGGGCGCCGGAAAAAGTACACTTTTGAATTACGTACTACGTAACCGCAAAGGCCTCCGTGTAGCGGTAATCGTCAATGATATGAGTGAGATCAACATCGATGGCAGCGAAGTTCAGCGTGATGTCAGCCTGAACCGTGCAGAAGAAAAAATCGTCGAGATGAGCAACGGCTGTATCTGTTGTACGTTACGCGAAGACTTGCTCGAAGAAGTCAGCAAACTCGCCCGTGAGGGTCGATTCGACTATTTGCTGATCGAATCCACCGGGATTTCCGAACCGCTGCCCGTCGCGGAAACCTTCACCTTCCGCGATGAAAACGGTCAAAGCCTCTCCGACATCGCCCGTCTCGACACCATGGTCACAGTCGTCGACGGCATGAATTTCCTGCCTGGCTACCAGGCCGCAGAGAGCCTCGCTTCCCGTGGCGAGATTCTTGGCGAGGAAGATGAACGTTCGATCACCGACCTATTGATCGAACAAATCGAGTTCGCCGACGTGCTGTTGATCAGCAAAATCGACCTTATCAGCCAGTCCGAACGGGAAGAGTTGGTCGCCATCCTCAAACGCCTCAATGCCCAAGCCGAAATCATTCCGATGGTGATGGGCGAGGTGCCGCTGGAGAAGATCCTCAACACCGGACGTTTCGACTTCGACAAAGCCGCCCAGGCACCGGGCTGGCTGCAAGAGTTACGCGGTGAGCACGTGTCGGAAACCGACGAGTACGGCATCGCTTCCACGGCCTACCGCGCGCGCCGCCCCTTTCACCCGCAACGCTTCTTCAGCTTCATTGATCGTCCATGGCGGAATGGAAAATTGCTGCGCTCCAAAGGTTTTTTCTGGCTGGCGAGCAAGCCCACAGACGCTGGCAGCTGGTCGCAGGCCGGCGGGTTGATGCGCCATGGTTTCGCCGGGCGCTGGTGGCGTTTCGTGGCGAAGAACCAGTGGCCGCAGGATCAGGAAAGCACCGCCGCGATCATGGAAAACTGGACGCCCAGCGTAGGAGATTGCCGTCAGGAATTGGTTTTCATCGGTCAGAACATCGATTTCCTACAGCTTTCTGCCGAACTTGATACCTGTCTGCTGACCGATGAGGAAATGGCCCTCGGTGTCGAGGGTTGGCGATCGCTGCCGGATCCATTTGGCCCTTGGCACGAAGAGGCTGCCTGATGCTCGCACTCAAACTGCAGCAAAACCGCACGCGTCATCAGCATCAAGGCCCTACGCCGAAAGCGCTGACGCGAATTCTCGACGACGACACCAACCTTGCCGTTTGGCAGCGGCAACTTCCGTTGCACATCAGTGATTTCGCCCAATTGCTTCTGTCGCTCAACGAGCCGTTGGCGGAATCGTTGTGCCTGGAGTTGCCGAACGAAGATGCGGAGCCCGATCTCACCGGCCTGGCTTCAGGCTTCCGTGACCTCGAGGGTTACGAAGGCTTTGTCGCCGACCTGAAATGGCTGGTCAGCGCCTTCGCCTGTTTGCTGGGCGCCAAGCGGATCGGCCTGCGCCTGCGGGTTCTGGATAAAGCCATGTGCCCGCTTTTCCACGTCGATCACGTGCCGGTACGGCTGATCACCACCTACGCCGGAGTCGGCAGCCAATGGCTCAGGGAAGGCGCAATGGACAGGACGCAACTGGGACAGGCCAATGCCGAGCCGCAAGCAAAAATCCAGCAACTCAACAGCGGTGACGTCGCCCTACTGAAAGGCGAGAAATGGCACGGCAATGAGGGTTTCGGCCTGATTCACCGCTCGCCACAACCGGCTGCTGGCGAGCGTCGATTGATACTCACCCTCGACTGGCTCGGCTAGCGCCCCAAGATGCCTCAAGGCTTGAGCCACGAACCCTGACTCTGGCCCTCGCAATACGGTTTCAAATACGCCGTGTCGGTGGCCACGCCGTAATAGTGGATGTCCTGGCGATAAGGCATATTGGCGACTTGCGCGTTGCTGCAAACGCCAAACGCACCGCTGGGGCACTCATCGACGTATTGCACCTCGACTTTCTGCCCGGCCAGGGTTGGCTGGCAGAAGCCGTCGTTGAACAGTTTCTGCGGAATATTGCGGTTCTGCTGACAGACTTTGACGTCGAGCCGCTCGCCCTGGCTGTGCACCACGCAAGCCTGGGCCCACACTTCGCTCGACAGCAGCGTCAACAGCAACGACCATCCCAACCCACGCATCTTTGAATCTCCCAAGAAAGCTCTCGGCCATGTTGCAGAACATTCCCACCCATGTCATTGCTGGCCCTTTGGGCGCTGGCAAGACCAGTCTGATTCGCCAGCTCATGGCGCAGCGGCCAGCGGGCGAGCGCTGGGCGGTGCTGATCAACGAATTCGGCCAGATTGGCCTCGACGCCGCGCTGTTGACCAGCGATGCGGATGGTATCGCACTGGGCGAAGTGGCCGGGGGCTGCCTGTGTTGCGTCAATGGCGCGCCGTTTCAGATCGGCCTCGGGCGTTTGTTGCGCAAGGCGAGACCTGATCGGCTGTTCATCGAACCGTCAGGGCTGGGGCATCCGGCGCAGTTGCTCAAGCAGTTGAATGAGGCGCCGTGGCTGGGTGTGTTGGCGGTTCAGCCGTGTGTGCTGGTGCTGGATGCTCAGGTGCTTCAGGCGGGGAAAGCGTTGCCGGTAGCGCAACATGAAGCCTTGGAAACCGCTGGCTTGCTACTGTTGAACAAGGCCGAAAACCTTGATGATGCAGCCCGGGCGAAAATCGCCGGCCAGTTGCCGCCAGTGCCGTTGATCTGGACGCAGCAAGCGCAAATGCCCTTGAGCGAACTGCCGGGACTGGCCGCAAAAGCGCTCAGCGCTGTGGATAACTTGGCTGTGCCCAAGGGATTAGGACAATTGCCCGCGGTCTGGAGCGATCCGACGTTGCCAATCTGTCTGAGTCAGGCGCAGGAGGGCGGTTGGAGTATCGGTTGGCGTTGGCATTCGGGGCAGATATTCAACACGCAGCGCATTGCTGACTGGCTCGCCAGCCTCAATTGGCAGCGGGCGAAACTGGTTATCCACTGCGCGCAGGGCTGGGTGTCTGCGAATGCTTTGGATAACGCCGAGCTGATTTGGCAGGTAAGTGAGTGGCGAAGGGATTCGCGGATCGAGCTGATCTTCGGCGAGGCGCAAAACATCGATGAGCTGCAGCGGGGTTTGTCGGGGTGTCGGGAGGTTGCGATCTTTTGATCTTTCAAGGCTTCCACTTCGTGTGTTCCTGCCGCCACTGACTCAGCTCAATGACTTCGGCGCGCGGCTTGTGCACTTCAACCACTGGCGGCGTATCGTCAAACGGGGCCGGGTAGGGCGCCAGTTCGATCTGCGCACTGTGCGCGCCAAACTGGGTGATGGTGCCGTTATGCCGGGTTTCGCCGGTCACAGTGAATTCGAAGTTGTACACCCGCGCCAGTCGCCGGCGGCCGTTGGCGTCTTTGATGAAACCGATCTTCTTCAGTGCAACGTTGCCGTCGAGCAACTCGACCCGCACGTTCAGACAATGCTGTTTGACCCGCTCCAGCGCCCGCTCGCGCAGGCCGTGGTTGTGCCATAGCCACGCGCCGGCAGCGGCGAACAGTATCAGCACAAAGATGTTTTCGAGGGTCAGCATCAACATCAAACTCCAAAAGATAGCGTCAGCTTAACTGCGTCGCCGGTCTGTCGTACAGGCTGCGTTTCGTCGCATACTGCGCGGCTTGAATTTCAATCGTTTTACGGAATGACCCGAATGAAACGTACGCCTCATCTGCTCGCCATTCAGTCCCACGTCGTGTTCGGCCACGCCGGCAACAGCGCGGCGGTTTTTCCGATGCAGCGGGTCGGGGTCAATGTCTGGCCGCTTAACACTGTGCAGTTTTCCAACCACACCCAGTATGGCCAGTGGGCAGGCGAAGTGCTGGCGCCGCAGCAGATTCCTGAACTGGTCGAAGGCATTGCGGCGATTGGCGAGCTGGGCAACTGCGATGCGGTGCTGTCCGGTTATCTCGGCAGCGCGGCGCAGGGCCGGGCAATTCTCAGTGGTGTCGAGCGCATCAAGTCGGCCAACCCAAAGGCTTTGTATCTGTGTGATCCGGTGATGGGCCACCCGGAGAAGGGCTGCAGCGTCCCGACCGAGGTCAGCGATTTCCTGCTGGAAGAAGCGGCTGCAGTGGCCGACATCATGTGCCCGAACCAGTTGGAGCTGGACAGCTTCTCCGGGCGCAAGCCGCAGTCGCTGTTCGATTGCCTGGCGATGGCGCGGGCATTACTGGCGCGCGGGCCGAAAGCCGTGCTGGTCAAACATCTGGATTATCCGGGCAAACCGGCCGATGGCTTCGAGATGTTGCTGGTGACAGCCGACGGTAGCTGGCATCTGCGCCGTCCGTTGCTGGCGTTTCCGCGTCAGCCAGTGGGTGTGGGCGATCTGACGTCCGGCCTGTTCTTGGCGCGGGTGCTATTGGGCGACAGCCTGGTGGCGGCCTTCGAATTCACGGCGGCGGCGGTGCATGAAGTGCTGCTGGAGACTCAGGCGTGCGCCAGTTATGAGCTGCAGCTGGTGCGGGCACAGGATCGGATTGCGCATCCGCGGGTGAAGTTCGAGGCGACGTCGATCAGTCTGTAATCGCGTTATCGTTCAAAAAAGATCGCAGCCTGCGGCAGCTCCTACATGGGAATATCAAACCCTGTAGGAGCTGCCGCAGGCTGCGATCTTTTGCTTTTGATCTCAGGCGTCGCCCTTGATCTCCTGATAGCGCTTCTCCAGCTCCTGGCGAATCTGCCGGCGCTGCTGCGCCTGCATATAACGGCGTTTGTCTTCGCTGTTCTGCGGTTGCAGCGGCGGCACTGGGGCCGGTTTGCGCTGGTCATCCACCGCGACCATGGTGAAGAAGCAGCTGTTGGTGTGGCGCACCGAGCGTTCGCGGATGTTTTCGGTCACCACTTTGATGCCGACTTCCATCGAGGTGTTGCCGGTGTAGTTGACCGAGGCGAGGAAAGTCACCAGTTCGCCGACATGAATCGGCTCGCGGAAAATCACCTGATCCACCGACAGGGTCACCACGTAGCGGCCGGCATAACGGCTTGCGCAGGCGTAAGCCACTTCGTCGAGGTATTTGAGCAGGGTGCCGCCGTGGACATTGCCAGAGAAGTTGGCCATGTCGGGGGTCATCAGTACCGTCATCGACAGCTGGGCGTTTCCGGGTTCCATAACGTTCTCACGGATCAAGGCTGATTTCTGGAGGCACCTCTGCGGGTGCCTGGTCGCTTTTCAAAAGCACCGTTATCGGGACGCCGGGCGACTGGCCGCCGTCACGCTGGGATCGATCTGTTTCCATATATTGCACCGCCTTTCAGGCGGAAGTCGCGGTGTTAACCTGCAAAAGCCCTCGCCAAGGGCAATTCCCACACGAAAAGCGGATTTTTACTTCGCTCGCTCAGACTTTTCAGACGTCTGCTCGCGAGCCTCGTCATTCAAGGAGCCCACGCCATGCATGCCATCAGTTTTATTCAGGACCTGGCAGTGATCATGTTGGTCGCAGGTGTGGTGACCGTGTTGTTCCACCGTTTCAAGCAACCGGTGGTGCTGGGATACATTGTTGCCGGCTTCATCATCGGCCCGCACACGCCACCGTTCGGCCTGATTCACGACGAAGAAACCATCAAGACCCTCGCCGAGCTTGGAGTGATTTTCCTGATGTTCTGCCTCGGGCTGGAGTTCAGCCTGCGCAAGCTGTTCAAGGTCGGCGCGACAGCGTTTATCGCGGCGTTCCTCGAGATCGTCCTGATGATCTGGATCGGTTACGAAATCGGCCGCTGGTTCGACTGGAACACCATGGACTCGCTGTTCCTCGGCGCGATTCTGGCGATCTCCTCGACCACCATTATCGTCAAGGCGCTCAATGACCTGAAGATGAAGAACGAGCGCTTTGCGCAGTTGATCTTCGGCGTGCTGATCGTCGAAGACATCCTCGGCATCGGCATCATCGCGCTGCTATCGAGCATCGCCGTCAGCGGCACTGTCAGCTCAGGCGAAGTGTTTTCCACGGTCGGCAAACTCTCGCTGTTCATGATCGTCGCGCTGGTCATCGGCATTCTGCTGGTGCCGCGTCTACTGGCTTACGTCGCCAAATTCGAAAGCAACGAGATGCTGTTGATCACCGTGCTGGGCCTGTGTTTCGGCTTCTGCCTGCTGGTGGTCAAGCTTGAATACAGCATGGTGCTCGGCGCGTTCCTGATCGGCGCAATCATGGCCGAGTCGCGGCAACTGCTAAAGATCGAACGGCTGATCGAGCCGGTTCGCGACCTGTTCAGCGCGATTTTCTTCGTCGCCATCGGCCTGATGCTCGACCCGCTGATCCTTCTCGAATACGCGTGGCCGATCGCGGTGATCACCGTCGCCGTGGTACTCGGCAAGATGTTGTCCTGCGGCCTCGGGGCGTTTATCGCCGGTAATGACGGACGCACCTCACTGCGCGTGGGGATGGGGCTGTCACAGATTGGCGAATTTTCCTTCATCATCGCCGCGCTGGGCATGACCTTGCAGGTCACCAGTAACTTCCTTTATCCGGTCGCCGTGGCCGTGTCGGTGATTACCACGCTGCTGACGCCCTATCTGATTCGTGCGGCAGACCCGCTGTCGATCAAATTGTCTGCGGCGGTGCCCAAGCCTCTCGGTCGCGTGCTGGGCATGTATGGCGAATGGCTGCGCAGCATTCAGCCGCAAGGCGAGGGTGCGATGCTGGCGTCGATCATCCGCAAGATCCTGTTGCAGGTCGGCGTCAATCTGGCGTTGGTGATTGCGATCTTCTTTGCTGGCGCGTATTTCGCCGAGCGCATCTCGATGTGGCTGCAGGACTGGATCAGCGATCCGAGTTGGCAGAAGGCGTTGATCTGGGGCGGGGCGCTGCTGGTGTCGTTGCCGTTCTTGATCGCGGCCTATCGCAAGCTCAAGGCGCTGTCGATGCTGCTGGCAGAGATGGGCGTGAAGCCGGAAATGGCCGGGCGGCACACGCAGCGAGTGCGCCGGGTGATCTCCGAGGTGATCCCGATTCTCTCGCTGCTGGTGATTTTCCTGCTGTTGGCAGCCTTGTCGGCCAGTATTCTTCCGACCAACAAGTTGCTGGTGCTGATCGCCGTGGTCGCTGCCGCCGTAGCGGCGCTGCTTTGGCGCTGGTTCATCCGCGTGCACACGCGGATGCAGGTGGCGCTGCTGGAAACCCTCGACAACCACAAGGAGTCGTCGGGGCATTGACCTGCCGGGGCGTGTGGCCGATCAGCTTTCCAGCCAGACGTCCCGCGCCCAGTGCCACACCGATTCCCAGGATTCTTCGGTGATCAGCTCTTCTTCGCCGGACCACAGCACCACGGTGCCGTCTTCTTCGACGCAGTAGTAGTTTTCACCGTCCTGGCAGATCGGGATCAGGTCACGCGGCACGCCGATGTCCCAGGCATTGGCCGCAACATCCGGCAGATAGGTGTGCGATTGCGGGTCGGTGACGGTCACCGGCTCCAGGCTGCCGTACACCACGTCGCTGACGGTCAGCAAAAATTCTTTGAAGACGAACGGGATGTTGATGAAGAGTTCTTCTTCGACTTCCACCAATTGGTCTTCGTCAGGCAATTCCAAAGGAACCGGTACGGGTTCGTTGGCTTCACGCAGTTGTTCGATGATTTCTTCCACGTCCGGGATCCTCTTGCTTGAATGGCGCGGTTTATATGGGCCGGTTTATACAGTAGCTCGCTATAGATGCAACCGCGAAATAGAAAACCCCAGCCGAGGCTGGGGTTTTTATTACAGCAAGTGAAACGTGCGAAGGGATCAGCCGTTCTGGCGGATACCGGCGACCAGCCAAGGCTGGTTCTCGCCCTGCGGACGTTCCATGTTCCAGCTTTCGCTGAACACTTCGCCCTGGTCGAAACGCGAAGACTTCGACACACCGTTGAAGGTCAGGGTGGCGATGGTCTTGTCGGCACGGTCATCCACGCCATCCAGTTGAACCTGGAGGTTATCGATGTAGGTCGACTGGAATGCGTCGCCCAGATCCGCACGTTCACGCTTGAGGAACTCAAGCATTTGCGGGGTCACGAACTCGGCGATCTTGTCCATTTCGTTGGCATCCCAGTGCTGCTGCAGCGACTGGAAGTGACTGCGTGCAGCTTCAAGGAAGCTCTGCTCGTTGAACCAGGCTGGCGCGTTGATCACCGGACGAGCGGCAGCAGGTGCAGCCGAACCACCGAAGATCGAACCCATGGCAGCAGGCTTCTGCTCGAACACTTCACGCTGCATCGGCGCGCCGGCCGGAGCGAACTGCTCCTGCTGCTTGCGTCGACGTGCGGCGATGAAGCGGAAGATCACGAACGCGATCACGGCCATGATCAGGATGTCGAAGATCTGCATGCCCTGGAAGCCGCCGCCCATGAACATGGACGCGAGCAGGCCACCGGCGGCGATACCGGCCAGAGGGCCGAGCCATTTCGAAGCACCGCCGGCCTTGGCCGCAGCGCCTGCGGCACCGGCAGCACCCGCGGTTGCAGCAGCACCGCCCACGCCTGGAGAAGAAGGAGCCATCTGGCTGGTCTGGTGCGACGGCGCAGCGCCGGCGCTTTTGCCGCCACCAAAGCGCTTGGCATTGGCGTCGAGGCTCATCGTCAGGCCGATGCACAACGCCATGGCGATGCTAAGAAAACGTTTCATAAAGGGAATTCCCGTTTTGTGGAGACACGCGCGCCATGTTGCACAGCTGAAGTGTTACTGGCTAGCGAGAGAGTGTTTCGGGCTTTTGCCTGACAGGTTGCGTTCAGCTTCGCGAGGCAATCAGCGGATGTACTTTTGGCTGTAGGAAAAGGGGATTGGTTCAGAGAGATTCGTAGCTCAGAGCCACGAACCCTGTAGGAGTGAGCCTGCTCGCGATGACGGAGTGTCAGTCAACAAATCTAGTGAATGACCAACCGATATCGCGAGCAGGCTCACTCCTACAGAAAAGCAAGACAGGCTTTAAATAGCTTCCAGCTTGGCGTAACCCAGCATCAACCACTTGCTGCCTTCGCTGAAATTCACCTGCACCCGTGCCTGCGCGCCGGCGCCCTCGAAGTTGAGGATCACGCCGTCGCCAAAGATCGAATGGCGAACCGTCTGACCGAGGCTGAAACCCGTTTCCGGAATTTCGCTGCCGCTGAACAGGTTGCTGCCGCTCATCGACTGGTTGCCGCCAAATGGTCGGCTGACGCTGTTCGACAAACGCACTTCCTGAATCAGACCTTTCGGCACCTCGCGTACGAAACGCGAAACCTTGTTGTAGGTTTCGCTGCCGTACAGGCGTCGGGTTTCCGCATAGGTCATCACCAGATTCTGCATCGCCCGGGTGATGCCGACGTAGGCCAGGCGCCGTTCTTCCTCAAGACGCCCCGGTTCTTCCAGGCTCATCTTGTGCGGGAACAGGCCTTCTTCCATGCCCACGAGGAACACGTAGGGGAATTCCAGGCCTTTGGCGCTGTGCAGGGTCATCAGCTGAATGCTGTCTTCGTGCTCGTCGGCCTGAGTGTCACCAGCCTCCAGCGAAGCGTGGCCGAGGAACGCCGCCAGTGGCGTCAGTTCTTCGTCTTCTTCGGTGTTCTCGAAGTTGCGTGCGGCGCTGACCAGTTCCTCAAGGTTTTCTACCCGGGCCTGGCCTTTCTCGCCTTTTTCCGCTTCGTGGTAGGCAATGAGGCCGGACTGCTCGATGACGGTTTGCGTCATCAGGTACAACGGCATTTCCATGCACTTGGCGGCGAGGTTCTCGATCAGCTCGATGAACGCGCCCAGCGCACCGGCAGCGCGACCGGTCAGGCCTTTGTTGGCGACCAGTTGGCGCATCGCTTCCCACATCGACACATCGCTGTGGCGTGCGTGCTCGCGGATCGCCTCGACGGTTTTCTCACCGATGCCACGAGCTGGCACGTTGATCACCCGCTCCAGCGCCGCGTCATTGCCGCGACCTTCGAGCAAGCGCAGGTAGGCCATGGCGTTCTTGATTTCCGCACGTTCGAAGAAGCGCTGGCCACCATAGATGCGGTACGGAATGCGCTCACGCAGCAGGGCTTCTTCCAAAACCCGCGATTGGGCGTTGGAGCGGTAAAGAATCGCGATATCGCTGCGCGCCAAGCCGGTTTTCAGCGCGCTTTCGATGGTTTCGACAACGTAGCGTGCTTCGTCGTGTTCGTTGAACGCGGCGTACAGATTAATCGCTTCGCCGTCGCCGCCATCGGTCCACAGCTCTTTGCCGAGGCGCCCGGTGTTGTTGGCGATCAGGGCGTTGGCAGCCTTGAGGATGCCGGCGGTGGAGCGGTAGTTCTGCTCCAGACGAATGGTCACCGAGTCGGCGAAGTCGGAGGAGTACTGATGAATGTTTTCGATCTTCGCGCCGCGCCAGCCGTAAATCGACTGGTCGTCGTCGCCGACCACCATCAGGCTGTCGCCGCCCTTGCCGAGCAGGCGCAACCAGGCGTACTGCACAGCGTTGGTGTCCTGGAACTCGTCCACCAGAATATGGCGGAAGCGCTTTTGATAATGCGCCAGCAGGCCCGGATGGTCGCGCCACAAGTCGAGGGCGCGCAGCAGCAGTTCGGAGAAATCGATCACGCCGGCTCGCAGACACGCGGCCTCGTAGGCTTCGTAGATGCCGCGCATGGTTGCCAGATACAGATCGCCGCTGGCCTGAATATGTTGCGGACGCAGACCTTCGTCTTTCTGCCCGTTGATAAACCACTGCGCCTGACGCGCCGGCCAGCGCTGCTCATCGAGACCCAGCTCGCGGATCACCCGCTTGACCAGCCGTTGCTGGTCGTCGCTGTCGAGAATCTGGAAGGTCTGGCTCAGGCCCGCTTCCTGCCAGTGCGCCCGCAGCAAGCGGTGCGCCAGGCCGTGGAAGGTGCCGACCCACATGCCGGCCGGGTTGATACCCAGCAACTGCTCGATGCGGTGACGCATCTCGGCAGCGGCCTTGTTGGTGAAGGTCACCGACAGGATGGAGTGGGGCGAGGCGTTTTCGACCTGGATCAACCAGGCGATACGGTGCACCAGCACTCGGGTTTTACCGGAGCCAGCACCGGCCAGGACCAACTGACGGCCAACGGGGGCTGCTACGGCCTGGCGTTGGGCATCGTTGAGGGAGTTCAGCAGAAGGGAGAGATCATCGCGCATCGGGGCATTCTAGGGTGCGCCGCAGGCCCGGGCAAACCGAGCTTTGCATTAGCCGATGAAAGTGCTGCCGATGACGACCGGTCGGTCACTGGCTACAGGCATCGGCCCGCCGCGCTCCAAGGGTTTCGCAGGTGGCAAAGGGCGGAAAAGTTTCGCTGAAATTATGATCAGGAGCAGTTTGGCAACGGGATCGGCTTGTGTATGCTCCGTCCACGTTTCGGGCGCACGCCCTCCTTATAAGAACAAGAACGTTGCCCATGACCCTCAGCGCCGAACTGTCGGGCCCCTCTGTGGAACCCCGGGTTATCCGCAAGCACTACACCACCGAAATGGCGGTCGAGCGCACGCGCCTGCTGTATCAGGGTTCTTTACTGCCCACCCTGTTCATGTTGATCAACGGTCTGGTCTGCGCCGGTCTGCTCTGGAGCCCGCAGCGTTACTTCGTGGTCAGCATCTGGCTGGTGTGGCTATTGTCGCTGGTGGCGTTACGGGTGATTCAGGTGGCGGCATTCGACTCCGCCATCCCAGACCGGCAGGCCCACCCCATCTGGTTCCGCATGTTTCTGCTCGGCTCGACCATGACCGGCCTGACCCTGGCCGGCGCCGGCATCGCGCTAGTGCCCGCCGATAATTTCATGCAGCAAGCCTGGGTGTTCGGCCTGATCGGCGCCGCGACCCTGTCGGCCAGCGTCGCCTATGCGGTGAGCTTGCCGGCATTTCTGTCGTTTACCTTGCCGTGTCTGTTGCCGGCGATCGGCTATCTGTTCTGGGGCGGTGACGAGCAGGCGCGCGGTTGGGGCTGGCTCGGCTTGATCCTGCTCGGCTCGCTGAGCGTGGTCGCGTGGCAGGTCAATCGGCTGATCGATCGCGGCTTGCTGCGACGTTTCCAGAATCAGCACCTGATCGAACACTTGCGGCAGACCCAGTCACGCAGCGAGCAGCTCAATCAGGAACTGGCCAAGGAAATCGAACACCGGCGCTGTGCCGAGGGCAAATTGCGTCAAGCCCAGGTCGAACTCGAAGACCGCGTCGCCCAGCGCAGCCGAGAACTGGACGCGGCCAATCAGGCCCTGAGCAAAAGCGAAGCGCGGCTGGCGCTGGCATTGAAGGCCAGTGAGTTGGGGTTGTGGGACTGGAACCTGCAAACCGACGAAGTCCACCACACGCAGATTCAGGAACTGTTCGGCCTCGCCCCGGAATACGTCACGGCGATCCTGCGTGACCTCAAACCACGGCTGCATCCCGACGACGTGCCGTCGCTGAAATACGCGTTGATCGAGCATTTGAAGGGGCGCACCGAGGACTACCAGATCGAATACCGCGTGCGCCACGGCGATGGCCATTGGGTCTGGATCGAGGATCGGGGCCGCGCGGTAGAGCGCAGCGACAGCGGGCGTGTGATCCGCATGGTCGGTACTCGCCGTGACATCAGTGCCAGCAAAAGCCTCGAAGAACAGCAACGACTGGCGGCGACGGTGTTTGAAGCGGCCAGCGAAGGCATTGTGATTCTCGACCCGGACTATGCGCTGATCGCGATCAATCAGGCGTTCAGCCGTGTCACCGGTTACGACATCGACGACATGCTCGGGCGCAACGTCGTTGAACTGCCTTGCAGCCGTGATGCCCGCCGTCATTACGTGGCGATCCGCCACGCGCTGGAGCAGCACGGCAGTTGGCAGGGCGAACTGGTAGAGACGCGCAAGAATGGCGAGCTGTATCCGCAGTGGCTGCAATTGAATGCGGTGCGCGATAGTCGGGGAAATGTCAGTCATATCGTCGGCTTCTTCGCTGATCTCTCGGCGCGGCGCGAGTCCGAAGAGCGCATGCGTTATCTGACGCATTACGACGAGCTCACCGGGCTGGCCAACCGCTCGCTGTTCCGCGAGCGTCTGCACGAAGCGCATCAACGGGTGCGGCAGGGCGGGCGACGCAGTCTGGCGCTGCTGCACATCAATCTCGATCGGTTCAAATTGCTCAACGACAGCCTCGGGCATGAAGTCGCGGATCAATTGCTACAGAAAATGGCGCGCCGGTTGGTTAACGCTTTACCGGAGGCCGACACCATTGCGCGGTTGTCCGGCGATGAGTTTGCGGTGCTGTTCGATGCCTATGGCAACTTGTCGAGCTTGGCCCGTGTTGCCACGCGGCTGTCGAGCAAACTGCGTTTGCCGCTCACCGTGGAAGGGCATGAATTGGTGGTCAGCGCCTCTATGGGCATCAGCATGCTGCCGGATAACGCCCGGGAAATTTCCGCATTGGTCAGTCAATCGAACATGGCCATGCAACATGCCAAGCACCTCGGCGGCAACAACTTCCAGTTCTACACCGAGAG
The DNA here is from genome assembly GCF_058136335.1 of Pseudomonas sp. 4CAES_32.4. NCBI lineage: Bacteria > Pseudomonadati > Pseudomonadota > Gammaproteobacteria > Pseudomonadales > Pseudomonadaceae > Pseudomonas > Pseudomonas sp. 4CAES_32.4. The sequence continues at coordinate 6,180,474 of NZ_CM176882.1, read as the reverse complement.
TCTGCAGGCCAGCACCCTTGAGCGCTTGCAGCTGGAAAACCAGTTGCGCAAAGCCATCGAGGAAAAACAGCTGAAGGTGTTCTATCAGCCCAAGCTGTGCCTGGAATCGGGGCGTTTGAATGCGGCGGAAGCCCTGGTGCGCTGGGATCATCCGACCATGGGCCGGGTGCCGCCGGGCGACTTTATCGGCCTGGCCGAAGAGACCGGGTTGATCGGGCCAATCGGCGAATTCGTCCTGCGTCAGGCGTGTTGGCAGGCGTGCGAATGGCAGCGTCAGGGGCTGGAGCCGATCCGCGTTTCGGTGAATCTCTCAGTGCATCAGCTGCGTCAGGGCAAACTGGTCAGTCTGGTGCGCCAAGTGCTGGAGGAAACCGGACTGGCGCCGCACTACCTTGAGCTGGAACTGACCGAAAGCCAGTTGCTCGACAGCGTCGAACACATCATCGCGACATTCCAGCAGTTGCGTGATCTGGGGGTGAAACTGGCCATCGACGATTTCGGCACCGGCTATTCGTCGCTGAGTTATCTCAAGCGCATTCCGGTGGATTACGTGAAGATCGATCAGGCGTTCATTCGCGGATTGGGCGAGGGCAGCGAGGATGCAGCAATTACCCGCGCGATCATCGCCATGGCTCACGGCTTGTCGCTGAAGGTGGTGGCTGAAGGGGTTGAGCGTGAGGATCAGCTGGAATTTTTACGCGTCGAGCGTTGCGATGAAGTGCAAGGCTATCTGATCAGCCGTCCGGTGGAGGCTGCCACGCTGGCCGGGCTTTTGCGCGAACAGGAAAAACCGTTTTAAGGGCTACATGCAGCTCATCGCGCCTGATATGGGGACATGGAGTTACGCATTGAGCAGGCAAAAAGCCAATTCATGTAGTATAACTACAAGCGTGCTACATCCTTGCCCATAAGAAGAGTCCAGCCCCTTGAATCTGCTGCAACACATCGCCCAGTCACGTCACCTGTTACGCAAGTCGGAGCTCAAGGTCGCCGACCACGTGCTGCTTGACCCTGCGGCCGTGATGCACAGTTCCATGGCCGACCTGGCCCACAGCGTCGGCATCAGCGAGCCGACCATCGTGCGCTTCTGTCGCGCCATCGGTTGCTCCGGTTTTCAGGATCTCAAACTCAAACTGGCGCAAAGCCTGGCCGCCGGTGCCAGCTTCGGTCAGTTCGCGATCCATGAAGACGACTCGGTTGCCGATTACAGCCTGAAGATTTTCGACACCACGTTGCACACGTTGATGGAGGTTCGCGAGAAGCTCGATCCGATTGAGTTGCAGCGCGCGGTGACGTTGATGTCGCAGGCACAACGGGTCGAGTTCTATGGCTTCGGTGCCTCGGGTGCGGTCGCGGCCGATGCCCAACACAAATTCTTCCGTTTGCTGCTGACTGCAGCGGCGTATTCCGATCCGCACATGCAGGCGATGTCGGCGGTGACGTTGAAACCGACCGATGTGGCGATTTGTATTTCGCAATCCGGGCGTTCCAAGGATTTGCTGATCACCGCCAACCTTGTTCGAGAGAGCGGTGCGTCGCTGATCACCCTGTGTCCGAGCCAGACGCCGTTGGCTGAATTGTCGACCGTGAATCTGGCGATCGATGTGCATGAAGACACCGAAATCTATACGCCGCTGACTTCGCGTATCGCGCATCTGGTGGTGATTGATGTGTTGGCGATGGGCGTGGCCATGGCGCGTGGGCCGAGCCTGGTCAATCACCTCAAGAGCGTGAAGCGCAGTCTGCGTAGCTTGCGCCTGTCGCCGAAAGCTGCCAAAGCGCTGGATGATTGAAGCAAGGTCGTTCCGACCTTAATCGCGGACAAGCCCGCTCCCACAGTAGTAGGTAGTGTTCACAAATTCTGTGTTCGACAGAAAACCCTGTGGGAGCGGGCTTGCCCGCGATGGCGTCCTCACAAACACCGCAAGTTTCATCACACTGTCATCCTCGCGCAGCCAAACCGTCATCCCCCACGCCTATCGTGAAACTCCCGTCATCGCCTTGGGAGACTCGAAATGGCTCAGCCCTACGAAGAACGCAACAGCGCAGCGAAAACCCGCCGTCAGCAAGAAGACCAGCGCCGCATGGAGTTTCGCCGCGCTATCGAAGATCGCTTCGAACTTCGCCAGCTTCAAGCCGAGATCGGCGACTTTCCCGACATCACTCATTGGCAGGCAGCACCCGCAGCTTCCCGTCGAAACGCTCAACTAGCGCGCTGATCTGCACGCGCTCACTGCGGATAAACGCCAGGAAGGCGTGGGCCACCGGTGACAGGCGTTTGGCTTTGGCTTGCACCAGGCACCAGCTACGGAACAGCGGCAACTCCTCGACCGGAAGCTCGACGAGCCCACCGGTCGCCAGCTCCAGGTTCAGGGCATGGCGTGTCAACAGCGCCAAGCCCAGACCCGCTTGCACGCATTCGCGCTGCGCTTCGGCCGAGGCGACTTCCTGGGTCTGAGTGAAGTGCACGCGTTTCTCTTTGAAATACTCTTCGCAAGCCAGTCGCGTACCCGACCCGGGTTCGCGGATCAGCAGCGTGTAGGGTTCAAGATCCTGCAAGCGCAGCGGGCCCATGTGCGCCAAAGGGTGATCCGGGCGTGCCACGGCAACAATCGGATTGTTGAGGAACGGCAGGAATTCCAGGCCCATGTCCTGCGGCACCATCGACATGATCACTAGATCATCGCGGTTGTCGGAAAGCCGGCGGATCACTTGGCCACGGTTGACCACGGTCAGTTGCAGATTCACTTCCGGATGCTGACGTTTGAACGCGGCGAACAGGTGCGGGACGAAATATTTGGCGCTGGATTCCACCGCCAGTTTCAGCTGACCCTGCAGCGAACCTTGCATGTCCGAGAGCTGCATATCGAGGTTTTCCAGGCGTCCGAAAATGTCCCGACTGGCGCGCTGAAGTGCTTCAGCGGCTTCGGTCATGTAGAGTTTTTTGCCGACGTAATCGAATAATGGCTGGCCGATCAGCTCTTCGAGCTGACGAATCTGTAGGCTGACGGCCGGTTGTGTCAGCGACATTTCTTCGGCTGCACGGCTGTAAGAGCGTAAATCACACACTTCGTTGAAAATCTGCAATTGACGCAATGTCATACGCATCAAGGACTTACGCATTTTTATCGGCTCTGACGGCGGGCTTGTCGTTTAACTATAAGTGTTTGCTTATGGCTGACCCAATTTTTATTCATTTTTGTTAATCCCTCATGAGCGCTAGTGTGGACCTGCGACTAAATTGAAACATTTGGTCACGCGTCGACCTGGGTCTAGCAGGTCGTGGTGCCACCGGCTCAAGGGAACCTCCAAGTGATAACAAAGATCCTGATCGCCAACCGTGGTGAGATTGCCGTACGAATCGTGCGAGCCTGCGCCGAAATGGGCATTCGCTCGGTTGCGATTTTTTCCGACGCCGACCGTCATGCCTTGCATGTGAAGCGTGCGGACGAGGCCCACAGCATCGGTGCCGAGCCACTGGCCGGTTACCTGAACCCGCGCAAGCTGGTGAACCTGGCGGTTGAAACCGGCTGTGATGCACTGCACCCCGGTTACGGTTTCCTCTCGGAAAACGCCGAACTGGCAGACATCTGCGCCGAACGCGGAATCAAATTCATCGGCCCGTCGGCAGAAGTCATTCGCCGCATGGGCGACAAGACCGAAGCGCGCCGCAGCATGATCAAGGCCGGTGTGCCGGTCACGCCGGGCACCGAAGGCAACGTCGCCGATATCGAAGAAGCCTTGGCCGAGGGCGACCGCATTGGTTACCCGGTCATGCTCAAAGCCACCTCCGGTGGTGGCGGGCGCGGCATCCGTCGCTGCAACAGCCGCGAAGAACTCGAACAGAATTTCCCTCGGGTGATTTCCGAAGCCACCAAGGCGTTCGGTTCTGCCGAAGTGTTCCTGGAAAAATGCATCGTCAATCCCAAGCACATCGAAGCGCAGATCCTCGGCGACAGCTTCGGCAACGTCGTGCACCTGTTCGAGCGTGACTGCTCGATCCAGCGTCGCAACCAGAAGCTCATCGAAATCGCCCCGAGCCCGCAACTGACCCCGGAACAGCGTGCCTACATCGGCGACCTGTCGGTGCGTGCGGCGAAGGCTGTCGGTTACGAGAACGCCGGCACCGTGGAGTTCCTGCTCGCCGAGGGCGAGGTGTACTTCATGGAGATGAACACCCGGGTGCAGGTGGAACACACCATCACCGAAGAAATCACCGGGATCGACATCGTCCGCGAACAGATTCGCATCGCCTCCGGCCTGCCGCTGTCGGTGAAACAGGAAGACATTCAGCACCGTGGTTTCGCGTTGCAGTTCCGCATCAACGCCGAAGACCCGAAGAACAACTTTCTGCCGAGTTTCGGCAAGATCACCCGTTATTACGCCCCCGGTGGCCCGGGCGTGCGCACCGACACGGCGATCTACACCGGCTACACCATTCCGCCGTTCTACGACTCGATGTGCCTGAAACTGGTGGTCTGGGCGCTGACCTGGGAAGAGGCGATGGACCGTGGCCTGCGCGCGTTGGACGACATGCGTCTGCAGGGTGTGAAGACCACCGCCGCGTACTACCAGGAAATCCTGCGCAACCCGGAATTCCGTAGCGGCCAGTTCAATACCAGCTTCGTTGAAAGCCATCCTGAACTGACCAACTACTCGATCAAGCGCAAACCCGAAGAGCTGGCCCTGGCCATCGCCGCCGCCATCGCCGCCCACGCAGGCCTATGAATGAAACAGCTGCGAGCTTTTAGCTGCAAGCGGCAAGTAAAAGCAGATTGGCTTTTTCTTGCAGCTCGTAGCTTGAAGCTTGCCGCTATGAGGAGATACCAATGACTAAGAAGATCTTCGTAACTGACACCATCCTGCGCGACGCTCACCAATCGCTGCTCGCCACCCGCATGCGCACCGAAGACATGCTGCCGATCTGCGACAAGCTCGACAAAGTCGGCTACTGGTCGCTGGAATGCTGGGGCGGCGCGACGTTCGACGCCTGCGTACGCTTTCTGAAAGAAGACCCGTGGGAGCGTCTGCGCCAACTGCGTGCAGCGCTGCCTAACACGCGTCTGCAAATGCTTCTGCGTGGGCAGAACCTGCTCGGCTATCGCCACTACAGCGATGACGTGGTCAAAGCCTTCGTTGCCAAAGCTGCCGTCAATGGTATTGACGTGTTCCGCATCTTCGACGCGATGAACGACGTGCGTAACCTGCGTGTGGCCATCGAAGCGGTGAAGGCTGCCGGCAAACATGCCCAAGGCACCATCGCTTACACCACCAGCCCGGTGCACACCATCGATGCGTTCGTGGCGCAAGCCAAACAGATGGAGGCCATGGGTTGCGACTCGGTGGCGATCAAGGACATGGCCGGTCTGCTGACTCCGTACGCGACCGGTGAACTGGTTCGTGCACTGAAAGCCGAGCAGTCGTTGCCGGTGTTCATCCACTCCCACGACACGGCTGGTCTGGCGACCATGTGCCAGCTCAAGGCCATCGAGAACGGCGCCGACCACATCGACACCGCGATCTCCAGCTTCGCGTCGGGCACCAGTCACCCAGGCACAGAGTCGATGGTCGCGGCGCTCAAGGGCACCGAGTTCGACACCGGCCTGAACCTCGAACTGCTGCAAGAGATCGGCCTGTACTTCTACGCCGTGCGCAAGAAGTACCACCAGTTCGAAAGCGAATTCACCGCCGTCGATACGCGTGTACAAGTCAACCAGGTGCCGGGCGGGATGATCTCCAACCTCGCCAACCAGCTGAAAGAGCAGGGCGCCTTGAACCGCATGGCCGAAGTGCTCGCGGAAATCCCTCGTGTGCGTGAAGACCTCGGCTTCCCGCCGCTGGTGACCCCGACGTCGCAGATCGTCGGCACCCAGGCGTTCTTCAACGTGCTGGCCGGCGAGCGTTACAAGACCATCACCAACGAAGTGAAGCTGTATCTGCAAGGCGGCTACGGCAAGGCGCCGGGCGTGGTGAATGAAAAACTGCGTCGTCAGGCCATCGGCAGCGAAGAAGTCATCGACGTGCGTCCGGCCGATCTGCTCAAGCCGGAAATGACCAAGCTGCGCGCGGACATCGGCGCACTGGCCGAGTCGGAAGAAGATGTACTGACCTTCGCCATGTTCCCGGACATCGGCCGCAAGTTCCTCGAAGAGCGTGCCGCCGGCACCCTGACGCCGGAAGTGCTGCTGCCGATCCCAGAGGCTGGCAGCGTTGCGTCGGCGGGTGGCGAAGGCGTGCCAACCGAGTTCGTCATCGACGTCCACGGTGAAACCTACCGCGTCGACATCACGGGTGTCGGCGTCAAGGCTGAAGGCAAGCGTCACTTCTACCTGTCCATCGACGGCATGCCGGAAGAAGTGGTGTTCGAGCCACTCAACGAATTCGTCGGCGGTGGCAGCAGCAAGCGCAAGCAAGCGTCGGCACCGGGCCACGTCAGCACCACCATGCCGGGCAACATCGTTGATGTGCTGGTCAAGGAAGGCGACACCGTCAAGGCCGGTCAGGCTGTGCTGATCACCGAAGCGATGAAGATGGAAACCGAAGTCCAGGCTGCGATTGCCGGCAAGGTCACCGCGATTCATGTGGCCAAGGGTGATCGAGTCAATCCGGGCGAAATTCTGATCGAGATCGAAGGCTGAGATAACGGCCGCGATCCAACGCTTTAAACCTCGGGGGGGCATGTGCTCCCCTTTTTTTTGCCTGGATTTTTGCCCTATGGGAGCTGCCACAGGCTGCGATCTCTTGATCTGGGTTTTTATTAATCCAGAACAACATCAAAAGATCGCAGCCTTCGGCAGCCCCTACAGTGAGCGTTGTGTCAGTTAGAACGCCATGCGCCATTGACCCATCACGCCGTGGGTGCGGCTCTCGGTGCCGAATTCGCCGGTAAGGCCTACGCCGAGGGTGTGGTTGGCCGATAAGCCCAGATCCAGGCCAGCGTCTACGGCCAGACTGTTTCGATCCAGTTCCGCACCCGTCACCGCGAAGCGTTTCCCACCCTTGACCAGTTGCTGACTGGTGTCGCCATCGAGTTCGCCGTACAGGTGTTTCCAGCCAGCGCTGAATCGCGGTGTCAGGCTCATGCCGTTGTTCAAGTGGCCGGTTTTCGCCGCGCGAAAGCCCAGCGTGGTGCTGAGGTTGTCACGGGTTTGCCCGAAGACTTTCAGCGCCGCATCGCCGCCTTTCTCCGTGTAGCTGTCGCGCTGATAACGTTGATAGCCAAGGCTTGCGAACGGTTCGAGCGTGACATTGTTGCGACCGAGGTTGAAGCCCAGTTCGGCGAAGGCCTGCTGGGTATTGGCGTCGTAGCTACCTTTGAGGCGATCACTGAAGCTGTTGAAGGCGACGCGACGTTTGCCGCTGCCGTCGTGACTGGCGTAAGTGGCACCGAGGCGCAAGGCGAGCGGCCCGTCCTGACGTACGGCGTAGGCGCCGAGGTGCCAGCTGTCGAGATCGCCGTCGTATTGACGAGCGTCGAGGCTGGTCTGGGATTTACCGCCCAGCAAGCCGACATGCCATTGCTCGTTCAAGCGCCAGTCGGCGCCCATGACCAGACCTTGGGTGGCGTGTTTCAACGTGCTGTCGAAATCACGATCAACCTTGCCGCCATGACCGAGTCCCTGAACCCACACTCGTCCGGAATCTGCACCGCCAGCGGCGCGGCGAGGCGAGTTGCCGGCGCCATGGCCTGCACCCGAACGATTATCCAGTTGGCGCATGGCCGACAACATGCTCGCGCTTACCGGTGTGACGCTGCTCAACGTAGCTTTGGCGAGGTTGGCGTTGCTGCCGGCGGCGAGTTGGTCGAGGGCGATCGGGGCTGTGCTCTTGTCGCTGGCGAGCAGTGCTGCGACAGCGGCGTTCGCGGGTTTCTGCGGTTGAGGAGTGGGCGCTCTCGCGGCGTTGCTGGCGTTGGCGGCGACCGCTTTTTCCGGTTTCGCGATTGTTGCTTCCGGTGTGGGTTTTGATACGGGTGCTGAAGGGCTGGCAAGTGGATCAATAATGCTTTGCGCAATCTCGCGCGCGTTATCGTTCGTGGCGACGTCCTCCAGTCCTACCTCGTTGCGCGTATAGGTCAGTCCGACCTGTTGTTCTTCGTAATGCAACTCGGGGGTCATGAAGGCGAGTTTGTTTTCTACAGTGCCAAATTCCCCCACGACCTTTTCTGCGGTCAGTAGCGTGTGTCGACTGCTTTGCGGATATTCGCCAGCGGTCACCAGGGTCAGCGTCGAATCGCCCAGTTGCGCAGTTCCCTTGACGACAATTGTCGGACTCTTGCCGCCAGCATCGAGCGCGTAGGCCAGCACAGCCGTTCGAGACAGGCTGAGGTCGCCGTTCACCACAGGTGCGCCGTAGACCTGATCGACCGAAAGCCTTCCGTGAACCGTCAAATCTCCCACCGCGCCCTGACCGGCGAAATGTCCGTTCTCGTGCACGGTGACGTTGCCGCCGATCAATCCCATGTTGGTGAGGTCGCCGCCGGCAAACACAATGGCATCACCGCCGATTGCGTTCTTGTTGATCAAGATTCCTTGGGTCAACGCGTGCCCCTGAATGTGTCCCTCATTGGTCAGGGACGCTTTCGCCCGAACCAGCACGCCTAATTCGAAATCGCGATCGCCGCTGCGTGTCCATTCGCCTTGCTTGACCTCCAGCCCGGAAAAATTCTGCGTTGCCCGCAGTGTTCCTTTCTTCGCCGCGTCGAGTTGAATAACGTTGGTGCCGCCCGCGCCATCCAGTCCTTCAGCGAGGCTTCCCCGGCCCGACACAATGACCAGGTCGTTTCCATCACCGAGTTGAAGGGCCATGTCTTTGGTTTTTGCGGGAGTCTTTATAGTGTCGGGATCGTCGACGAAATTACTCAGCATCACGACCACCCCTTCGGCGGAAGGCGCCGGATCAGAAGCTTGCTGGGCGAAAGCGAGCGGAGCGCAACTGAATGTCAGCGCAATCGCTAGCGCGAGTTTTTTGGGTGGGTATTTGTGTTGATCAGACATTTAGCAGGGCCTCTGTTGGAAGAAGCCCTGACTCTATTGATGCGCGGAAAAAACCGATGTCGGCTGCTTCCCGCACTGTTGCAGGCGATGTCGGATCGTACGGTAGAAATCTCGCCTCAGACGCGCAAGGGAGTCTTTTGGTCGTCGCAAGCGGCGTGATTTCCTACAACTAACCCGGAATCGACCGGCTGTTCAATCCTCAAAAACTCATCTGCCACTGCCCGATCAACCCGTGATTGCGGCTATTGCTGCCGATCTCGCCGCTGTACCCGAGCCCCAGCGTATGCCGTGCGGAAATGCCCACGTCCAGTCCAGCCTCGAGCACCAGACTGTCACGATCCAGCGAGCTGCCATCGACACTGAACGCCGTGCCACCCACTACAAACGCCTGTCGCGTCGAACTGCTGACGTCGCCATAGGTGTGTTTCCACCCGGCGGCCATGCGCGGGGTCAGGCTCATGCCGTTGTCGAGGCTGCTCAGGTGAGCGAGGCGCAGGCCGAAGGTGCTGCTGAAGTTGTCCTGAGTCTGGCTGTCGACTTGCAGGGCGGCGGCGCCTCCCTTTTCCTTATAGCTGTCGCGGTGGTAGCGCTGGTAACCGAGGCTGGCAAACGGCTCGGCGCTGAGGCGGCCGCTGCCCATGGCGTAACCGAGTTCGGCGAAGGCTTGCTGGCTGTCGGCGTCGTAGTCGCCTTTGGGCCGGTCGCTGAAACCATTGAAGGCGATGGTGCGTTTGCTTTCGCCCTGATGACCGCTATACGCCGCGCCGAGGCGCAGAGAGATCGGGCCATTCTGATGCAGTGCGTAGACGCCGGCGTGCCAGCTCTCGACATTGCCATCGACGCCGGTCGCGTCCAGATCGGTTTTCGAATAGCCGCCGAGCACGCCCAGACGCCATGCTGAACCCAGCGACCAGTCAGCGCCGAGCACGCTGCCTTTGGTGCGTTGTTCGAGACCGCTGCTGCCGTGTTCGCCATCCAGCTTGCCGTAGCCGCCGATGCCTTGCAGCCAGAGGCGACCGCGAGCATTCGGGTCGTTCAGGTTGCGCGCTTGCGAGGGCACGCCATTGGCTGCCAGCACCGGGGTCTCGCGTTGATCGAGGCCGACCATCAGGCCCGGGCTGCCGCCCATTTGTTGCATGGCCGAAAGCATGCTGCTGCCGACCTGGCTGCTGGCGCCGAGGGTGGCGCTGGTCAGGTTGGCGTTGCTGGCGCCGGCCAGTTGCTCGATCGCTGCGCCGGCGCTGCTTTGCGTGGTGTTGAGCAACGCGTTGTACAGCGCGTTGTTCTTGCCCATGGCGGCGAGGCTGTTGGCGGCGTTGCTGCCGTTGCCGGTAACCGCGAATTGATTGAAGGCGACGTCGTTGCGGGTATACGTGAGATCGACCTGGGTCGGCGTGTAGGCAAGCGTCGGCGTGAGAAACGCGTAATCGCTGGTGACCTTGCCGAACGTGCCGTTGACCTGCGCGGCCTGCAACACGGTGTATTGGCTCTGCCACGGATAAGTACCGGCGCCGGGATTCACCGCGAGGGTCGCGCCGTTCAGATTGGCGATGCCGCCGACCTGCAGCGGCGCGCTGCTGCCATCGGCATTGACGCCGTAGGCGAGGGTGGATGCGCTGCTCATGTTCAGGTCGTGAACGATACTCGCGCGGCCAAGGCCGGTGTCTGTGCGCAAGGTGCCGTTGACGTTGAGGCTGCCCACCGAACCGCCACCGGCATACACCCCGCCCGCGTCGACGGTCAGGCTGCCGGCGATGCCACCCTGGTTGATCAGTGTCGCGCCGTTGCGCACCGCGCCGCCGTCGCTGAAATCGCCGCTGCCGGTCAGCGTCCATGCGCCTTGTTTGACTTCCAGCCATTCGAAGTTGCGACTGGCGCCGAAGCTGCCGCCGGCCACATCGTCCATGACCACACGATCGTAACCGTTGCCGCCATCGACCATGCCAACGAAGCGGCTGCCATGGCGCAGGGTCAGGCTGTCGTTGCCGCCGCCCAGGTCCAGCGCCAGACCGTTGCTGCCGCTGATGGTACCGCCGTTGATCACGCTGTCAGCGAACTCGCCGACGAGTTTCACGCCGAAACCGTTGAGGCCTTGAATGGTGCCGAAGTTCTCCAGGGTGGTCGCCGCCAGTCCCGAGCCGCCGCTGCCATCGTCGACCAGAATCGCGCTGTCGGCGCCGCTGATCAGTGCGCCATTGGCGTTGAGAATATAACCACCGCCGAGGGCGATGCCTTCACTGCCGTTGGCAAAACCACCCTTGTCCACGCCACCGGCGCCGACGCCTTGAATGGTGCCGTAGTTTTCGATGTGGGCGATTTTGTCGATGTCCACGCCATCGCCGTCACCGTTCGCTTGCAAGCCGGAATAGGCGCCGGTGATGGTGCCGTGGTTGATCACCGTGCCGTCGCCATCAGAGCCGAAACCCGAACCGTTGCGCCCGGTGATTTGCCCGTAGTTGACCAGTTTCGCGCCGAGGTCGGTGGTGATGCCGTGGCGGCCGCCGGAAATCGTCCCGTAGTTGGTCACGCTGACGCCAGTGGCCGAGTCGATATCGATGCCGTCGAATTTTTCGTCGGCGTTGTGCGAGTCGCCAGTGGAGATCTCGCCGTAGTTGGTAATGCTCGCGTTGGCCCCGGTCTTCATACCGTCGCTGGCGTCGCCGCGAATCAGCCCGCCCGTGCGGTTGATGATCGTGGTTTTCACCCCGTCGCTGCGCAGGGCATCCAGATCCAGCCCTTGGCCGGTGGTCGAGCGAATGATGCCGCTGTTGTCGATCAGCAGAGTGCCGCTGACGAAATTGCTGTCGATGCGCAGCGCATCGTTGGAGCCAAGAATCTGCCCGCCACTGCGGTTGTAGATCTTGTAGTTGCGTGCCTGGGTCAGGTCGCCACTGCTGTCGATGGCCCGGCCACCGCTGGAAATGATTTTCCCGGCGTTGTCGATCACCACACCGGCGCCGCTGGTGCTGTCTTTCAGGCTCACTGTCTTGCCGCTGTTGGTAATGCTGCCCGGCGCCGAAATCGTCAACGTGTCACTGCCGCCAAGGGTTTGCGAGGCGGTGGTGGCGGTGTCGATCTGCACGGTTTTGCCATGGGCGGCGGTTGCCGAGATCAGCAAAGCAATGGTGAGGGACAGACGCTGGGGCGAGAAGGGCATGAGTGGACGGCCTTTTTGTTATAAGCGGGCCGTCCTGTATAGCGGGGGGTTTTTACAGAATGATGTCGGAAGATGAATTGCATTATTTTGCATTCAGAGGATCCCAAATGCAGGCTTATCTGCATTTTGTTGCATATTGCACCACTCCATCCTTAGCAGAAATGCACTATATTGCATCTATGGGTAGTAAAGTCCCTGTTTAAATGCATTTAAATGCAGGTCTTAAGACATGTACAACCTGACATTACAGATATTCACTGCTGGAAAATGGCACGACGCGATGATTCTGCGGTTCGACAATCCTGAGCAAGGGTTCGCAAGTCGCTGCAGTTTCGGTTACGAGACGTCCTACCTAGTCGAAAATATTGAAGACACAGGTTCTCCGTTTTCCAAGGCCGTCAGTGCATTGTATCCATTGGATTGGGAAGGGCGACGCTCCAGTACGCCCGCATTTATCTATGACATTGCTCCCGCAGGCGCGGCCAAAAGATTTCTGCTTGCGCGTCTGGGGCAGGAGAAACCGGCGCACATCGGTGCTGATCTGTATTTGCTCGGCCGGAGCAGTCCAGCTCCCATTGGCAATATGCGTATAAAAGAGTCTGCCGAGGCGGTCGATGAGCGTGAGCCAATCGGATTCAAGCGTGAGGATGTCGTTCACCGCGACAGTCGTTTTCTGGAGTATGCCTATGAGCAAGGCGCGGCGATTGGTGGCGCGACAGGGGCAGGCGGTGAGGCACCAAAGCTGTTGTTGGCTGAAAACAAGGCCGGTCTTTTGTACCCCGATGCGGTATTGGCCGATGAAGAGGTCAGGCAACATTGGTTTATAAAATTCGCCAGAAACAAAGGAAGTCTGGTTGATCAAGATATCCTGCGCAGCGAGTTCCATTACTACAAGGCGCTGCAAAAACTCGGCATTGAAACAATCGCGGTAGAAGGTTTGGCACTTGAAGAAGCGAGTAAACCGAGCTTGTGGATGCAGCGCTTTGACCGACAAGTAGCGAACGGTGAAGTGAATCGTTTTGCAGTCGAGTCGATTTACTCGCTGGCTGAAGTAACGGCGCCGGGAAGTGCGATGGACCATATGGATGTCATCCGCATGCTCGCCGGGCTCTGGCGAAAAGCAGGACAGGCCAGTCAGATTCCCGAACTTGTGAGGGATTACTTACGTCGTGATCTGATCAACAAGATCCTCGGTAATTCGGATAACCATGGTCGGAACATCGCGATCATTCGCCAGGAAAGCTCGTTTCGTCTGGCACCGATCTATGACCTGGCCCCGATGGTCATGGATGACGAGGGTGTCACCCGTACAACCAAATGGCCAAAAGATCTGGAAAGGGCGGGAGAAGTCGATTGGCGGGGCGTGTGCCGCACATTGGCTGATATCGCCGATCCGAAAGACCCTTTGGCAGGCTTGGCTGACGCATCAGATCCATTCGAACGCATGCGTGAAGATGCCCAGCATCTGGCAGCGCTGCCCGACATATTGACGGCGAGTGGCTTGCCAGACAGAACAATGAACCACCCAGGCATTCATCTGAAAAATCTGGAGCAACGCTTGAAAGAGTGGGATCTGCAATGAGCATGACGGTAGCCGAGCGCACGGTGCTCATCGAGAACATTCAAGAGGCACTGGCCCAAGGGACACTGGAGATCGGTGAAGCCGTACGCCGCCTACGCGTGGAGGTGACCGGTTTGCACCAGACGCAGTTTGCGAAGATGTGCAAAATCTCGGTGCGCACACTGGTGCATATCGAACATGGCGAAGGCAATCAGACGCTCAAATCGTTGAATGCGGTGTTTCGTCCGTTTGGACTGAAAATGGGCGTGGTGCGGGTCCGTCGAGAGGTCACTTAAAACCCAATGTCTCGTTTAACGTACCGATGACCCTAGCTACGCCGCACATAAGCCTTGCCGTAATGCCGCTCCATCCGCGCCTGAATCAACTCCAGCCCGATCGACATCAGCCAGTAAATGATCGCAGCCGTCGTCAGCATTTCGATGTAGCGATAGCTCGATCGCCCATATGACTGCGCGAGAAACATCACTTCCCAGACACCCATCACCGAAATCAGTGACGAGTCCTTGAGCATCGAGATGAATTGGTTGGTCGTCGGCGGGATGATCGTGCGCATGGCTTGCGGCAGGGTGATGCGCCAGAAAATCACGGTCTCGCGCATGCCCAATGCCAGCGATGCTTCGCGTTGGCCATAGTCGACCCCGAGAATGCCGGCGCGAAAAATCTCGCTAAGATAGGCGCCGTAGTTCAACGACAAGGCGATGATGCCTGCGACGATGGCACCCGGCACGATGCCCAGTTGCGGTAAGCCCAGGTAGATCAGCAGGATCTGGATAAGCAGTGGCGTACCGCGAAAAAACGAGGTGTAAAAACTGGCGATGCCGAACGCCACGGCGCTTTTCGACAGGCGAGCCAATGCCGTGATGAAGCCCAGCAGCGACGAGGCGACAATCGAGCACACACAGAGAAAAAGTGTCAGCGCCGCACCTTGCAGAAAACCGTTGGGCGCCAGGTGCAGGCCGACCAGATTGGGCAGTTTGTCGAGGATGATCGAGAACTTCAGGTCGAAGCTCAGAAAGAACCCGGCGAACAGACAGAACAGTGCTGCCCAGGTCAGGTACAGCCGCGTACGAAAACCGAACATCCGTTGCAGGCGTGATTCAGCCACTGGTTGCGGTGGCTGTGGAGGTGTCGGGAAAGAAGTCATTGGCTGATATCGGCGCCGATCCATTTTTGCGACAGCTTGCTGAGGGTGCCGTCCTGCTTCAGTTGCGCAAATACTTCACGCACCTTGGCGTCCCATTGCGCGTCACCCTTTTCGATGGCCACCGAGTTCGGTTCTGAATACAACGGCTCGCCGGCAAGCTTGAAGCGTTTGTCCTGATTCAGGCGTGGCTGCGCGGTGACGAGGTTGGTGAGGATTGCATCCAGGCGCACACCGGCTCCCAGACCTAAATCCTGAAAGGCGACGTTGTCGGTATCGTACGGCGCGATCTGCACATCTTCGAACGGGTAGTGCAACTGCGTGTCTTCAGCGCCTTCGATCACTAGGTTCTTGTTCAGATAACTTTCGTAACTGGAGGCGCTGGTGAGGCCGACTTTCTTGCCGCTCAGGTCCTTGGCGTCGTGGATCCGGTCATCCTTGGCGTTGACCACGATCACGGCTGGCGAGGCGTAATACTCCACCGGGAAATCGAACACTTCGGCGCGCGCCTTGCTCGGCGTCATCGAGCAGATGCAGATGTCGTAGCGACCGCTCCAGCGACCGGCAGCGATGACATCCCAGGACGGCGTTTCGAGGCGCAATCTGACGCCGAGTTTGTCGGCCACGGCTTTGGCGACATCGACGTCGAAGCCGTCGAGCTGGTTCTGATCGTTGAGAAACGAAAACGGTGGATAGCTTTCCATCAGCACGCCGACCAGTTCCTTTTTCTGCTCGACGCGATCCAGCGTCGCGCCGCCGAAGGCTTGGGTGGAGGCAGCCAGAATCGTCAGGCCCAAGGCCAGTAGCGGTTGCAGTTTCACAGTCGTTTCCTGAAAAAAATAGGTTGTGATTAACCGATTGGTGCGTATTAAATAGTTATAAGAACGACTCTGATAGTGAGTTATTTTCATAAGCATATGAGTGAAACGCATATGGGCACAGCAAACACGGTAATTCTTGATGGCGGCATGGGCCGTGAGTTGCAACGTGCCGGGGCGCCTTTTCGCCAGCCTGAATGGTCGGCACTGGCGCTGAGCGAAGCGCCGCAAGCGGTTGAGGCGGTGCACGCCGCGTACATCAACAGTGGTGCAAACGTAATCACCAGCAACAGTTACGCGGTCGTACCTTTTCACATCGGCGAGGAACGCTTCGCCGCTGAAGGGCAGGCGTTGGCGGCGTTGGCCGGCGAGCTGGCGCGGCGCGCGGTGCAGGCTTCGGGGAAATCAGTGCGTGTCGCCGGGTCATTGCCGCCGCTGTTTGGCTCGTACCGTCCGGATCTGTTCGAGGCCGCACGGGTCACCGAGTTGCTGACACCTCTGGTCACCGGTCTGGCGCCCCACGTCGATCTGTGGCTGGCGGAAACCCAGAGTTCGACCATCGAAGCGCGAGCCATCCACGCCGGTTTGCCGAAGGATGGCAAACCGTTCTGGTTGTCGTTCACCTTGAAGGACGAAGACACCGATGAAGTGCCGCGTTTGCGTTCCGGTGAGCCAGTCGCCGAAGCGGCTGCCGTTGCGGCTGAGTTGGGCGTCGAGACCTTGCTGTTCAATTGCAGTCAGCCGGAAGTGATCGGTGCGGCGATTGACGCTGCACGTGAAACCTTCGAGCGTCTGGGGACGAAGATTCATATTGGCGCTTACGCCAATGCGTTTCCGCCTCAGCCAAAAGAGGCTACCGCCAATGATGGCCTCGATCCTTTGCGCGAGGATCTTGATCCACCGGGTTACTTGCACTGGGCGATTGATTGGCGGCAGCGCGGCGCCAGCCATTTGGGTGGTTGCTGCGGGATCGGGCCGGAACACATTGCGGTGCTGGCGCAGAAGCTGGGGTGAAAAACAGAGCAAAAGATCGTCCGAACGCAGCCCGAGCCTTCGGACTGTCTTTTGCTTTTCAGATAATCAGGAACGGCACTCAACCAACCCTTTCACCTGCCCGTCGGGCGTCTGATTCTCATCGGACAACCATTGCTCGAACCCGGCACCAATCGCTGGCCATTCCGAGTCCAGAATCGAGTACCACGCGGTATCACGATTTTGCCCTTTGACCACCATGTGCTGGCGGAACACGCCTTCAAAGCTGAAGCCCAGACGTTCGGCAGCGTATTTGGAGCGGGCGTTGCCGTTGTTGCATTTCCATTCGAGGCGGCGATAGCCGAGGTCGAAGGAATGCTTGGCCAGCAGGTACACCGCTTCAGTGCTTCTCGGCGAGCGTTGCATCGGCGCGCCGAAGGTGACGTGGCCGATTTCGATGCGGCCCTGGGCCGGGACGATAGACATCAGGCTGAGGATGCCTTGCACCTGATTGGTCGCGCGATCGATGACGCTGAAGAAATACGGGTCGCTGGCGGCCGCGTGGTTGCTCAGCCAAGCGTCGAAAACGTTGCGTTCCGGGAACGGACCGTAGGGCAAATAATCCCAGAGTTTCGGGTCGGCGCCGGGGCCTTCGAGGGCGGCAAACAGCTGGTCGCCGTGACGCGCCGGATCGAGACGTTCCAGGCGAATGAAGCGGCCTTCGATCAGGGTAGCGGTAGGGGCGGGGACGCCTTTCCAGTCAGCGAGTGAAGCGGTCATGTACGCGTCTCCTTAAATGGCTTTGCGAAACTGGATGAAGCCCGGGCGTTCGGCGATGCGCTCGTAGAGCTGGATCGCGGTGGCGTTGGTTTCGTGGGTCAGCCAGTGCACTTTGCAGCAACCGTCAGCCTTGGCCGTGGCGTAAACGTGTTCGATCAGCAGGCGGCCGACGCCGGTGCCGCGAGTCTCTGGAGCGACCAGCAAATCTTGCAGGTAGCAGGAGTTTTCGATGCTCCAGTTCGAGCGGTGATAGATGTAATGCACCATGCCCACCGCTTTACCGTCGGCCCACGCCAGTGCGGCGTGAGTCGGTTCGCTCGGGTCGAGAAAACGCTGCCAGGTGCTGTCGGTCACGGCGTCCGGCAGTTCGGTGTTGTAGAACCGCAGGTAGGCCTGCCACAGCGGCAGCCACGCGGCGCGGTCGTCGGGGCTGACCTGGCGAATGTCGATCTGACTCATGGTGATTTCCTTAGCGCATCAATTGGGCGAGGGTCTGGTCGTTGATCTCGGGGCTGGCCGCCAAGCCCTCGCGCACGCCGGCAATGTCTTCGGCGCTGCGGTTCTGGCTGAGTTTGCGCTTGCCTTCGAGACGGTCGATGGGAATGGCGAATCCGACGATGGCTTTGAGCATGCCGTCGATGTAATCGGCGGGTGCGTCGGCGACTGCCCACGGCTGGGGGCGCCCGGTTTCATGACGGTCAGTGAGGGTGCTGACGATGTCGAGCAGGCGCCCGCCATCGCTGAAGGTTTCGGCGTGGCCATAGGCGTGCACGGCGATGTAGTTCCAGGTCGGCACGACTTTGCCGTGTTCGGCTTTGCTCGGGTAAAAGCCTGGACTGACGTAGGCGTCGGCGCCGGCAAAAATCAGCATGGCTTCGGCGCCGTCGCGCAGGTCTTTCCACTGTGGATTGGCCCGGGCCAGGTGTCCGTACAGCGTGCCGTATTCGCCTTGTTCACAATGCAGCAGCACTGGCACATGGCTGGCTTGCAGACCGTTTTCGCCGTGGGTCACAAGAATGGCGAGGCGGGTGGCGAGGATCAGTTCGTGCAGTTGGGACAGTTCTTCGATGGCAAAGGCGCGGGGCGTGTACATGGACAGATTTTCCTTGGCGAATGCCTGCATCGTAGGCAGGCTATTGGACTGTTGTAAGAGCCATTGATGACCAATTTCATAGGTCCATTGTCATGCCTGATTCATCGCCGCTGTCCATGCCATTCAACCCTGCCGGGATCGAACTTGATCGCCGCCAGGGCTTGAGCCGTCAGCTTTATCAGGCGTTGCGCCTGCGCGTGCTCGACGGGCGTCTGGCCAGTGGCACGCGTTTGCCGGCCAGCCGCGACCTGGCTACGGCGCTGGGCATTTCCCGCAACAGCGTAGTGCGCGCCTACGATCAGTTGTATGCCGAAGGGTTTATCGAAGGCAAAGTCGGCGATGGCACCTATGTCGCGCAATTGGCTCAGGCGCTGACACCGAAGAAAAAATTATCCACAAAAGTATCCACAGGCTTGTCAACAGGCTTACCCACAGCCTTATCCACAAATTGGCTGGATTTACCTGTGATTCCATCCAGTAAAGTTATCCACAGCGGTACTTTCGAGCGGATCAAAAACAATCATTTGGCCACGCCACCGAGTGGTCCGCCGCGCGCTTTTCGGGTGGGCGTTCCGGCGTTTGATCTGTTTCCTTTTGAGGTTTGGGCCAAGCTGAATGCGGCTTTCTGGCGCAAACCGGATCTTCAGCAATTGTGCTACGGCGATCCGGCGGGCGATGCCCGATTGCGCGGCATGATCGCGGCGTATTTGCGCAGTTCGCGTGGCATGCAGTGCTCCGCTGAACAAATTGTGATCACCAGTGGCGCACAGCAGGGCATCAGCCTTTGTGCACAGCTGCTGGTGGCGCCGGGTGACGGGGTGGCAATCGAGAATCCGGGGTATCGCGCGGCCGGTCATGCGTTTGCCGTGGCCGGTGCGCGGTTGCACGGGGTCGCGGTCGACAGCGAAGGGATCGATTGCGCCGAAATGGCCGCGCTCAGCGATTGTCGAGTGGCGTACGTCACGCCGTCTCATCAATACCCCACCGGGGTGGTGATGAGCCTGGCCCGGCGTCTGGAATTGCTCGCCTGGGCCGAGCGCACCCAAGGCTGGATCGTCGAAGACGATTACGACGGCGAGTACCGCTACAGCGGCGCACCCTTGGCGCCATTGGCGGCGCTCGATCGGCAGGGGCGGGTGCTGTACGTCGGCACCTTCGGCAAGATTGCCTTCCCGGCGTTGCGCCTTGGCTACCTGGTGTTGCCGCCGGGGTTGGTCGATGCCTTTGCGCAACGGCGTGCCGTCGACGTCCGGCATTCCGAAGTCAGTACGCAAGCGGTGATGGCGGAGTTCATGGCGGCTGGGCATTTTCAGCGGCATATCCGCCGTATGCGTCGCGCGGCACTCAGTCGGCGCAATACCTTGATGGAGGGTTGGCCTGCGGGATTGCCCGGCGTCGGTAGCTTGCCCGCCGTCTCCGCCGGTCTGCACCTGACGGTGAAAGTGGACAGCGTGGCCCGCGAGCAGCAATTGATTGAACAGGCGCACAGCGTGGACGTGGAAATCAACGCGCTGAGCAGTTACTGGCTGCCGGACTCCACCACATCTATGGATCAGCGTGCCGGCCTGGTGCTGGGCTTTGCGGCAGTGCCCGAGGCGGCGATCCACGCCGCGCTCGGGAAGCTGAAAAAAGCCTGGTGCTGTTGATCAGCGGGGAGACTTGGGTTCCAGGGTCAGAAATAGCTGGCGCAGGGCCGGATCAGTGATTTTGCGCAGGACGCCGTCAATCGGTTCGAAAGCAGTGAGCGCCTGTTTCTGCGGCGCGGTGAGCGTTGTCAGATAGTCATCGGCGACTTTCAAATGCGCCGCGGTCGGCTCGTCAGTCGGGCTCGTGGCGCGCTCGTAATGAAAGTGAGCCACCCACATCGGCGTGTCCTTATTGAATTTGTCGAAGATCCGGTACTCCTGAAAGTAGTCGCCCAAACCTTTGGTCTGTATGCGTCCACGCTCATCGCGGCGGATATCGATGCGCGCGTTTTCACTCAACCACTTGAAGGCGCTTTGCGTTGGCTTGCGCAATTTGTACAGCGCCGTGCGAGTGCTCAAACCCTGATTGCGGGTTTTTACGGCGGCGGCGCGCAGCTCTTGGCTCAGTTTGGACACGGGCGGTACATCGCCTTTGGCGTCCTTGATGCGCTGCAGGGCCTGATCGACGTTGTCGGCACATTGCCCAAGTTTGAGGGCTTGTTGGTCGAACACGTCCTGCATTTCACTGGCCAGTCGCCGCGGGCGCAGCGCGTCCTTGCGCGTGCGTTCAATGAAATCGTCGGCATCGATGTTCAGGTCCAGCGCTTCATTGATGATTTCCAGATCCTTGAGCCGAGGCGCCGGCGGTGCGGGGGAGGGAATTACCGGCGTGAACGGGGTCAGCGGCAGCTCTCTGGCAGCGGCCGGCTCGGCACTCGTGGCGTCGCGCGGCCGACTTTTGCGCACCTTCACCGTGGCGCGGCTGGAACCTGAGAGGTTGCGTTCGCGACTGGTTCCCTGCCGGGCATTGTCTGCTTGGACTTCTGCCAACAGCTCCAGGGTGCGCGCCTCGGTCAGTTGAATGAATTCGCCGATCAGGTCCTGCAAGTGGGTCATCGGCTCCTCTTCCAGCTGTTCGGAATAGGTTTGCCCCAGCTCGCGCAGGCGCTGATTGGCATCGGCGAAGGTGTCCAGCAGATTGCTCAAGCCTTCAATGTGCGCCGGCGTCAGGCTTTGCGGCCCGCTGACGTGGATCATTTCCAGCGCCCCCCGCGCGGCGATGGCTGCCCGTATGCCCACCCGGCCGAGACGATCATGCAACTGGCTCAACAAGGGTTCGGCGACATTTTGCAGACACAGCTCGGCGGACAGCCCGATTTCGTTAGCCTTGAGCTCCAGCACGGTGAACGTTGGCAGGCGCGCGCGAATGTCGAGGAGCTTTTGCACGCCCACTTTGCCGGTGGCCTGCAGGTCATTCAGGGTGGTGTTCGCCAGGGTCAGCTTGTCGGCCATGTCCCGCGACAGGTCGCAGGCCTCCTGGATGTTCGAGACAAAAACCTCTCGCGACAGCTGGGTCTCATGTTCGTTGAGAATCAGGGTGATCGCTGCGGCGTATTGCGATTGCTTGATGATCAGCCACTGCGCCACATTCAATGCTTGCGTGGTGGTCATGCGCAGCAAATCCTCGCGGTAGTTTTCCTTGCCGCCCAAGGTGCGCCATTCGCGCAACTGCTCCAGCGCCTGCCGGTACTCCTTGATCGAAACCGCCAGCTCATCCGCGTAGACGTTCGACTCCTTGGCAAAGTCTTGCTGGGGCAGTTCGTTCAGGGCGATTTGGCGCGTGCGCAGTTGCGCCTGTCTGGTCGTCTCCTGACTTTTGAAATAGCGCAGGGCATCGTCGAGTCGATTGAAGCGCAGCTCCTTGGGATCCAGCGCAATCTTGCTCAAGGCATTGCCACCGCCGCCGCGCAGACGCAGGCGCAAGTCGACGAACCATTGACCTTTCTGGTTATGCGTCAGCATCGGACCGGTCTTGGTGATGTCGTCGGCGGCAACGATTCGTACATCGCCCTGATAGGTTTCAAGGACACGAAACCAGCGTTCACCGACCTTGGCGTAACTCTTTTCGTTGGCGTGATAGAGATAGGGAGGCTGAACCCCGACCTGGGTCACGTCTTTGTCCTGCAGATCAAGCGCAGGCACTTTGAAGGTGTCCAGATACATGCCCAGTGCGCTCGGCGTTCGGCGTGGCAGCACACCGACGGAGTCCAGCGAAGACAGGTGTTCGCTGGACAATGCAGAGGTCACTGCCCCGGTATCGAAGGTGGTGATGACTTCGCGATGGACTGCTGGTTTTTTGGGCAGCGATCGCTTCAGCGGTGGCTTGGCCGACAGGGTGCGGTTGCGCTGGACCGCGCGATGACTGAGGAGGATGCCAAGGGTCAGCAGGATATCCGACGCGGCCGTCCATTCGCTGAAGCTGTCTTTGCGTTCACGGGCATCGAGCGCCTGCTGAAGCTGATCGATGGTCTGCCAGACCCACACCGCGGCGCCCACTGAGCCACTGAGAAAGTTTGATGCGACGGCCAGCAATGCCTCGCCGCTGTCCTTGAGCAACGTCCAGCGCCGCTCGGCATTGGACTGTGACTCCCGGTCGGCCAGTTCGGCCATGGCCTGCGCGTTGTAGCTGAACAGAGCGGCCAGAAGATCATCGCTGATAGCGTCCTGCTCAATGACCACTTCGCCGAGGTTTTCTGCGCGCAGCGTCGGGTTGACCAGTTGCTCGGCGACCAGCCACGGCGACGGAATCCCCACCGGGAAAACGTATTGGGCGTACTCGAAACTCAGGGTTTTGTCGGGCAGCCAGGCGAGCACCGAGTCACGCAGTTCGCCGGGTTGATGCATCGCGTACAGCAGGTTTTGCGGCGAAGGAAATTGCATCAAGGCCTGATCCATCATCGGTCGGTACAGCACGCAGACCCCGTCGGGCGCCTGACGTGAGTGGATGATGAACATATTGCTGACGGTGTCGCTGCTGCTGATCACTCGGTGCTGCGGCGTCAGGGTGAGCGGGCAGATGACCATGGCCTGCCGCTTGGCGGCATCCTGGCTGAGCAGGTCGCAGACATAGCGGTAGCCACGTTCATCGACACCGCCCGAGTGGCGGACCTTGCACTCCAGTGCGAGCAGCGGCAGCAGCCAGCGCAACTGTTCGCCGTAGAAGATTTTCTGCCGCTGGGCCTGCACGGCATCATCGATCAGTTGTTTTTTGATCAGCGCGGGATACGCCTGACCAATGTCGACCTCGGCGGCGATGCGGCTGAGAAACGCCGGGGTCAGCCAGGCCGGGACCTTGGTATCGGTGACGAACGAAATCGTCGCCTGATAGGGCACCGCGTTCTCCAAGGCGAATTCGGCCAGGTTAACGACCCGATGATCGAGCGGGTTGGGCAGGGTGAAGTTGCCGGCGGTAAAGCTGTTAGTGATGTTGATGCGCAGCTGATCCAGAGGCAGATCCGCTGCGGCAACGGCGCTGCTGTCGGCGATGATGGCGGCGCTCATCTGGCGCTGGGCGTAGACGTTGATGGCCGGGATGGCGTTGCGGGTCTTGTGGCGTTCGGGGTCGCGATAGAGCTTGCCCAGTCCGGTGATGTAACGGCTGTAGTCCTGCAGCTCCGCGCCCGAGGCTTGGCGCAGCCATTGCGGAACGGCGGCTTCCAGTTGTTGGGTGGCGTCGGTGGTATCGATTTCGTCCGGCGGCGGTTCATCGCTCCATTGGGGCGCCTGCAATGATCGCATCGCACCGATCACATCCAGTTGCGAGTTCACCAGCGCGCAGGCCATGTGATCAAAAATATTGCCCTCGGGCTGATACAGCCGCCAGGTCATGTCGCGCCCGACCAGCAGTTCTTCCAGGCTGGCCGGCAGCGAGTCACCGAGTTGCTGCAGCGAGCTGAATGACTCGAAACCCCGTTCGATGGTGTACATCACCAGCAGCTCGCGTTTCTCGACCTTGGCCTGGAGAACCAGCGCGCCACCGAGCACGAGATGCGTGGCGACTTCATTTTCCACGGTGTCGATATCGATCAGGCCGGCGTGGATATCCGTCAGATGACTGGTCGAGTTCTCGCGGTCGGTTTTATCCGGGTAGGTGAAGACTTCACGGGCCATCGCGCATTCGTCGTCATCCAGACCTTGCATGGCGGTGATGTTCACAGCTTTCTGCAAGGCGCTGGACAGCTCCTGCCAGCGCGGCAATGTCTGGCCCTGTTCATTCCAGAACTGCAGCTGGTATTTCTGCATTTCGATGAACAGGCGCGCCGCGCCGTCATTGAGCATTTCGGCGATCCGCTCGATATCAACGGCCAGATGCACGGGCTCGATGGCGTCCGGCTCCAGGGTCAGGAAGTGTTCGCCGGGAAAATAATCGGCGATACCGCCCTCCAGACTCTGTCGCAGCAGGACGACCGTCAAGGATTCGTAGGTGATCGGTCCTGCCTGTACGTCATCCTCGGCGACCTGCCATTGCGGCGTGCCGACAAAGGCTTTGTCCGGGTCGATGTGCAGCTGCGGATAATGTTTTTCGAGCGCTTGCTGCAGCAACAGCGCGGCCACGCCGTTGAGGGTCGGGCCATGGCTGGTCTGACTGACCAGATCGCTTTTTTCCACCAGCGCAGTCGAGACCGGAGGGGCATTCGAAGACGGTTTGATGCTCATGATAGATACCTCGGTGTGAAGGAGAAGAAGTCGCCACACCGACGTTATCGAGACGCGCACCGCGCTTGGCGGTAACTATTTATGCCATGAAAAAAGGCCCGTACGCGTACGGGCCTTTGGCTGACAGACGAGGCTTCAGGTGCCGGACTTGATCTTGGTCCAGGCGCGGGTGCGCGCCCGTTCGGCATCACGGGGCAGCGGTTGCAGGGTGTAGAGCGTGCCCATTGCCGCATCGGTCGGATATAGATTGGGGTTGTTGCGGATCGCCGGATCGACCAGTTCGGTAGCGTCCTTGTTCGGGTTCGGGTAACCGACAAAATCGCTGACCGGAGCGATCACTTGCGGTTGCAGCAGGTAGTTGATGAAGGTGTAGGCGTCCTCGGTGTTTTTCGCGCCCTTCGGAATCGCCAGCATGTCGAACCAGATCGGCGCGCCTTCTTTTGGCAGACGCATGTCGACCACCACGCCGTTCTTGGCTTCTTTCGCCCGGTTGGCGGCTTGCGAGAAACTGCCGGAATAACCGACCGCCACGCAAATGTCGCCGTTGGCGATGTCGGCCATGTACTTGGACGAATGGAAGTAGGTCACGTAGGGGCGGATCTTCATCAACAGCGCTTCAGCCTTGGCGTAATCCGCCGGGTTCTTGCTGTTCGGATCGAGACCGAGGTGCTGCAGGGCCAGCGGCAGAATCTCCGATGGTGAGTCGAGCAGGGCGACGCCGCACTGCTTGAGCTTGCTGATATTTTCTTCCTTGAAGATCAGATCCCAACTATCGACCGGCGCATTGTCGCCCAGCGCCGCTTTGACTTTGGCCGGGTTGAAGCCGACCAGGATGGTGCCGTACATGTAGGGCACGGCGAACTTGTTACCGGGGTCGTTGGCTTCGATCAGCTTCATCAGTTTCGGATCGAGGTGATTCCAGTTCGGCAGCTTGCTGCGATCCAGCGGCTGGAATACCCCGGCCTCGATCTGCTTGGCGAGGAACACGTTGGACGGCACCACCACGTCGTAACCCGAGTTGCCGGTGAGCAGCTTGGCCTCCAGCGCTTCGTTGGTGTCGAAGATGTCGTAGACCAGTTTGGTCTGGGTGTTCTGCGCCTTGAAGTCTTCGAGGGCCTTGGGCGTGATGTAGTCGAACCAGTTGTAGACGCGCAGGGTGCGTTCTTGCGCGTGGGCGGCGGTGCTCAGCAGTGCAGCGCACAAGGCTGGCGCGATGACGTGCGTGAGGGTTTTCATTGCTCGAAACCTTCCAGCACGTTCACCGCGTTGATGCCGATTTCTTCCACGGCGTAACCCCCTTCCATGACGAACAGGGTCGGCTTGCCGAGGGCGGCAATACGCTTGCCCATCGCCAGGTAATCCGGGCTGTCGAGCTTGAATTGCGAGATCGGATCGTCCTTGAAGGTGTCGACACCGAGCGACACGACAATGATGTCGGCGCCATAGCGGTCGATCTCGTCGCAGGCCTGATCCAGCGCCGCGCTCCACACGTCCCAACCGGAACCGGCCGGCAGCGGGTAGTTGAAGTTGAAACCTTCACCGGCACCTTCGCCGTGCTCATCGTCGTAGCCGAGGAAGAACGGGAATTCCGCTTCCGGGTGGCCGTGGATCGAAGTGAACAGCACATCACTGCGCTCGTAGAAAATCGACTGCGTGCCGTTGCCGTGGTGATAGTCGACGTCGAGGATCGCGACCTTCTTGTGACCCTGATCGAGGAAGGCTTGCGCGGCAATGGCAGCGTTGTTGAGGTAGCAATAGCCGCCCATCAAGTCGCTGGCGGCGTGGTGTCCCGGTGGACGGCACAGGGCGAAGGCGCTGCGGGCGCCGCGCTGGATTTCCGCCTGGGCGGTGAGGGCCACTTGCGCTGCGCTGTACGCCGCTTGCCAGGTGCCGGCGGTGATCGGTGCGCCGCCGTCGAAGCTGTAATAGCCGAGCTGACCATGCAGGCTGGTCGGTTTGATTGCGCGCAAGGTGCGCGCCGGCCAGGTGTAGGGCAGCAGATCGCCGTCGGTGTTGAACTCAGTCCAGCGCGCCCATGCGCCTTTGAAGAAGTCGAGATAATCGCGGCTGTGGATGCGGGCGATGGGCTCCAGGCCGAAATCTTTCGGCTCCTCGACCGCGCCGAGGTTCTGGTTCTTCACGCGTTGCAAGACGTGGTCGGCGCGCGACGGCATCTCGAAGCACGGCTTGAGCTGGCCATCGATAAGTTCGCAACGGCCATGGTGCAGGTGGTGATCGTCTGAGTAGATCGTCAGCATTTGTTGTTCTCCGCAGGGCTGATTCGGTTGCCCCCAGTGTTGCGGCGCGCAGCAAATTGGAAAACGGCAGGAGAGGCCAAAAGGGGATCGATATGGCCAAAACCTCTGACCGCAAATCGCCCCTTGCTGGCGCAGGTCTTGGCGTGGAATACAAATCCTGTGGGAGCTGGCTTGCCAGCGATAGCGGAGTATCAGAAGACATCAATAGCAGCTATGCCGACGCCATCGCTGGCAAGCCAGCTCCCACAAAGGATCTTTTAGTGTGGGCGGAATTGACTGGGGGCGACGCCGCTCCAGCGCACGAAAGCATGACGAAAACTCGCGGTCTCGCTAAAACCCAGCGTTTCCGCGATGCGGTAGATCGGCAACTGATCCTCACACAACATCTGCTTGGCCCGATCAAAGCGCAGTTCGTCGAGCAGTTCCTGATAGCTGCTGCCCATGTCCTTCAGGTGTCGGCGCAAGGTGCGCGGCGAGCAGTTCATCTGCTGTGCCAGTCCCTCCAGCCCCGGAGCGGCGTTGAGCTGAGCGCTGAGCAATTGGCGGATTCGCCCGAGCCAGGCCTGACGCCCGGTGAACTCCAGATTCTGCTTGCGGCAGCGCTCGGCCATGGCTTGGTGGGTAATGGCATCCGCCAACGGCAGCGGCTGATCGAGCCAGCGGCGGGCGAAGGCGAACGCGTTGTCCTTGGCGACGAAGTGCAGCGGTGAGCTGAAGTGTTCGGCATAGCTGTCGCGATACTCCGGCGCGGCGTGTTCGAAGCGTGTGGCAAGCAGCGGCAGCGCATGGCCGAGCAGGTCATCGCAAATGACTTTCAGCGAGACCAGGCAGAACTCGGCATTGAACACCGCCATCGCCGGGCTCTCGCGATAATCCGCCGCGACGAACCAGACGCGCTCGCCATCGTCTTCCAGATTCAGTTCGAAAAGTGTTCCCAACAGCGCCGGATAACGGATCGCCAAGCGCAAAGCGTCACCGAAGGTGGCACAGGTCAGCAGGGCGTAACCGAGGATGCCGTAGCAGGACACGTGCATGCGTCGGCCCAGTTCCAGGCCGATATCGTGCTTGAGCGCGACCGCATTGGCGCAGACCTGCATCTCCTGATTGGTGGTGATGCGCGTGTCGGCGCGGTTCAGATCCGCCGCACTGATGCCGCTGCCGGCCAGCAGCGCCTCGCTCGACAGGCCCTCGGCCTTGAAGGTATTGAGGATCAGCGAGACCGCGTTGAGGGTGGTGAGGTGGGAGTGGAGCATGGGATCTTCCAGCCTTGAGATGGCTGGAACGCAGCAAGTTGCATGCCGTATGAAGATCAAAATGTAGGAGTGAGCCTGCTCGCGATAGCGGACTGTCAGTAAACTCTATGGCGCCTGACAGAACGCTATCGCGAGCAGGCTCACTCCTACAGGGTATTGCGTTGTTTCAGATCAATTCGCCGCAGAGGTCGAGTTCGATCAGCCCCCGCACTTCAGCAGTTTCCAACCCTGCCCCCAGCAACCCATGCAACTTGCCGAACGCCGCTTCACGGGTCATGCCGCCACCGGACAACACGCCGACACCGCGCAAACGGCTGCCCGCTTCATACACATCCAGCTCAACGCCACCTTCATGGCACTGCGTGACCGCAACCACGACTACGCCGTTATCGCGCGCGCGACCGAGGCTGGCGAGAAACTCAGGGTTGTCGCTCGGCCCGGTGCCACTGCCGTAGCACTCCAGCACCAGACCCTGAATGCCGCTGTCGAGCAGACCATCAAGGACTCCAGCGCTAATGCCGGGAAACAGCGGTAGCACGGCAACGTTGGCCAGTTGCTTCGACTGGTTGTAGTTCAGCGACGCTGGAATCGAAGGCGCTTTCACACCGCCGCCCTGACGCTCCAGACGCTTGAACGGATGACGGCCGAAGCTGCGCACTTTCGCGCAACGGGTCGGCGCCAGCAGTTCGCCGTGGAAATACAGGTGCACGCCCGGCGCCAGGCCTTGGCCGAGGGCGACCAGCGCGCCACTGAGGTTTTTCCAGGCATCGCTGTCGGTGACGCCCGCCGGCAACATCGAGCCGGTGAAGCACACGCGAGCGTGCAGGCCGAGTAACTGGAAGCTCATGGCGGCCGCGCTGTAGGCCAGCGTATCGGTGCCGTGCAGGATCAACACACTGTCGCAACCTTGCACATCCACGGCATCGACCACCGCTTCACGCAGTTGCTGCCAATAGGCCGGGGTCATGTTGGCGCTGTCGATCAGCGGCGACATTTCACGGAAGCGCCACTGCGGCACGACGAGTTCAGGCTGGCTGTGCAGATAGTCGCGCATCCGCGCTTCGAAACCGGACGCCGGGGCCAGACCGTTGGCGCTGGCCTGCATGCCGATGGTGCCACCGGTGTAGAGCACCATGACGTGTTGGGCGGCGGGGTAGGAATTGGCAATCATCTGAGGTCTCCACAAGAGATGACATTGTAGGAGTGAGCCTGCTCGCGATAGCGGTCTTTCAGCCAACATAAATGTTGAATGATGAACCGCCATCGCGAGCAGGCTCACTCCTACAGGTTATTGCATCACAATAACTGACGGGCGCAGGGGATGCGCCCGTCATTCACCTGTCAGCGTTGCGCTGCAGGTACGCCTTGCGGCTCGGCTTCGGTCTTGCCGGCAGCAGCAGACGGGTTGGTCGGCCAGGCCTTCAGGTCGAGGTCCAGATCAGCAAATTTGCTCGAATCGAACACAGGCTGTTTGACGCCGGCGCGGCGCTGCCCGTCGTAGTCGCGCATTACGCGCATGCCGACCTTGAACAGCATGGCCAGGGCCACCAGGTTAACGAAGGCCAGGCAGGTCATGGTGATGTCGGCGAAGGCGAACACCGTCGACAGATCCTGCATCGAACCCCAGACCACCAGCGCCAGTACCAAACCACGGAAAACCATCAGCGCAGCGCGGTTACGGGTAAGGAACTGCAGGCTGTTTTCGCCCAGGTAGTAGTTGTAGAGGATGCAGGTGAAGACGAACAGCGACAGCGCGACGCTGACGAACATGCGGCCCCAGTCACCCACAACAGCGGCCAGCGAGTTCTGGGTGAGGACGATGCCGTCACCTTCGAAGCCCGGCGTGTAGAAACCCGACAGCAGGATCAGCAGCGCGGTGCAGGTGCAGATCACGAAGGTGTCGAGGAACACGCTGAAGGCCTGAACCACGCCTTGCGCGCCCGGGTGCTTCACGGCAGCCACGGCGGCAACGTTCGGCGCACTGCCCAGGCCCGCTTCGTTGGCGAACACGCCACGCTTCACGCCCATGACGATGGCGCTGCCGAGCAGGCCGCCAAAGGCCGGATCGAGGCCGAAGGCGCTCTTGAAGATGGTTTCCAGCATGGCTGGCACGTGTTCGATCTGAGTGCCGATCACGTACAGGGTCACGCCGATATAGGCCAGGGTCTTGACCGGTACCAGCAGGTCGGACACCGAAGCGATGCGCTTGATGCCGCCGAGGAAGGTGATGGCCAGCAGCACCGCCAGGATGATCCCGGTGTGTTGTGGGTCGAAGGCAAAGGCGTTCTGCAGCGAGTGGGTCACGGTGTAGGACTGCAGACCAATGAAGGCGAAGCCGTAGGTGACCAGCAACAGAACCGAGAACACCACCGCCATGCCTTTCTTCTTAAGGCCATGCTGGATGTAGTAGGCCGGGCCACCACGGTACAGACCGTCGCCATCGGCGCGCTTATAGACTTGGGCCAGAGTACATTCGAAGAAGCTGCTGGACATGCCGACCAGTGCGGTCACCCACATCCAGAACACTGCACCCGGACCACCGAGGGTTACAGCGATGCCGACACCGGCGATGTTGCCTGCACCGACACGGCCGGCGAGGCTGAGCATCAGGGCCTGAAACGAGCTGAGTTGCCCGGCGCTGCCTTTGAGGCTGTCGCGGAACACCGCGAACATGTGGAAGAAATGACGCAGTTGAACGAAACGCGAGCGAATCGTGAAGTAGCTACCGAGCCCGACAATGAGCACGATCAGTACTTTCCCTGAGAGGAAGTCGTTAATGACTTCGAGCATGGATTTTTCCTCGCTGTTTATTGTGTAAGCAAATGCTGGATGGAAGAAACATCGTGTTACACCGGTGTGCGCGCGGCACGACAGGTGAGGCGAAGGTTTCGTCCCGGTCCATTTCGCGGGTTTGTTATTAGTTCGGGTTTCGCATGGGTTATGGCCTCGTTACCGACGACCGCTCACGCGAAGAGGGGCGGCACTATACCGATCAGTGGCGCGCCCGTCTGCACGGTAGTGGTGCAAGCGACGAAACGAGGCTTTGAAACACCCGACGTTACCGGCGCCGGGCTTTTGTAGGAGTGAGCCTGCTCGCGATGCAGGCGCTGCGGTTTAACAGGTCTACCGCGTCATCGTTCATCGCGAGCAGGCTCACTCCTACAGAAGACGTTTGTCCTTTCAAACAGTTAAAAAAAAGGGCCTGGGGACTAAATCCCCAAGCCCTCAAAAGGTGAGAGGTGTCTAGTCCCTCGACCTGGTGAGCGGTGCTACAAGTAACGTGTCAGTTCAGGCTTTCAGCGGAACCAGACGCGGAGCAATCATGTTTTCCGGGCGCAGGATGTCGGCGAGCATGGCTTCGTCGAGCAGACCTTCTTCGCGCACCAGTTCCAGTACGCCGCGGCCGCTTTCAAGGGCGAGGCCGGCGATACGGGTGGCGTTTTTGTAGCCGATGTACGGGTTCAGTGCGGTGACCAGACCGATCGAGTGCTCGACCAGCTCACGGCAGCGCGCTTCGTTGGCGGTGATGCCGACGATGCAGTGCTCGCGCAGCATGTCCATGGCGCGTTGCAGCAGGCGGATCGAGTCGAAGATCTTGAAGGCGATCAGCGGCTCCATCACGTTCAGCTGCAGTTGGCCGCCTTCGGCTGCCATGGTCAGCGCCAGGTCGTTACCGATCACCTGGAATGCCACCTGGTTAACGGCTTCCGGGATTACCGGGTTGACCTTGCCGGGCATGATCGAGCTGCCTGGCTGACGCGCTGGCAGGTTGATTTCGTTGATGCCGGTACGTGGGCCGCTGGACAGCAGGCGCAGGTCGTTGCAGATCTTCGACAGCTTGACCGCAGTGCGCTTGAGCATGCCGGAGAACAGCACGAAGGCGCCCATGTCGGAAGTCGCTTCGATCAGGTCGGCGGCTGGAACCAGCGGTTGACCGCTGATCAGGGCCAGACGCTGAACAGCCAGCGCTTGATAACGCGGGTCGGCGTTGATGCCGGTACCGATCGCGGTGCCGCCCAGGTTCACTTCAGTCAGCAGTTCCGGGGCCAGCGTCTTCAGACGGGCCAGGTCTTCGCCCATGGTGGTGGCGAATGCACGGAATTCCTGGCCGAGGGTCATCGGCACGGCGTCTTGCAGCTGGGTACGGCCCATTTTCAGGACGTGATCGAATTCTTTGCCCTTGGCCGCGAACGCCTGAATCAGGCTGTCGAGGCTGGCCAGCAGGGTGTCGTGGCCGAGCAGCAGACCCAGGCGGATTGCCGTTGGGTAAGCGTCGTTGGTCGACTGCGCCATGTTGACGTCGTCGTTCGGGTGCAGGAACTGGTACTCGCCTTTCTGGTGACCCATTGCTTCGAGCGCAATGTTGGCGATCACTTCGTTGGCGTTCATGTTGGTGGAAGTACCCGCGCCACCTTGAATCATGTCGACCACGAACTCTTCGTGGAAATCACCGCGGATCAATCGGGCACAGGCTTCGCTGATGGCAGCGTGCTTGGCTTCGCTCAGGTGACCCAACTCGCGGTTGGCGTCAGCAGCGGCCTGTTTGACCATTGCCAGGCCGACAACCAGTTTCGGGTAATGCGAAATCGGAACGCCGGAGAGACGGAAGTTATTCACCGCTCGCAGGGTCTGGATGCCGTAATACGCTTGAGCCGGTACTTCGAGGGCGCCAAGCAGGTCGTTTTCTGTGCGGAAAGATGCAGCGGAGGACATGATAGAAATCATCTCGATATGGACCCGGTCTATGCCGGAACGCTGCGAATGCTAGGCTTGTGGGAAATTTTGGGCCAATGCTGTTAAGCACTGCCCTATGCACATTCGGCATAATGCCCGTGTGACGCCGCGTGTGCGGCAGACGTGTGACCTGTTTTGGTGCGTGTCCGGGAGGACGTGATGAATCTGGAAAGCAAATGGCTCGAGGACTTCAGTGCTCTGGCCGCCACCCGCAGCTTCTCGCAGGCTGCCGAACGGCGCTTCGTGACTCAGCCTGCCTTCAGTCGGCGGATCCGCAGTCTGGAAGCCGCATTGGGGCTGACCTTGGTCAATCGCTCACGCACGCCGATCGAACTGACCGCGGCGGGGCAACTGTTTCTGGTCACCGCGCGCACCGTGGTCGAACAGCTCGGTGAAGTGCTGCGTCATTTGCATCATCTGGAAGGCGGGCAGGGCGAAGTGATGCAAGTCGCTGCCGCTCACTCGCTGGCACTGGGTTTCTTCCCCCGCTGGATCGCGCAGTTGCGTAATGAAGGATTGAACATCGCCACCCGCTTGGTCGCAACCAACGTCGGCGATGCGGTGCATGCACTGCGTGAAGGCGGCTGCGACCTGATGCTGGCGTTCTATGACCCGGACGCGGCGATGCAGATGGACCCGGAGATTTTCCCGTCGTTGCATTTGGGTCAGACCGAGATGCTGCCGGTGTGCGCGGCGGATGCCGAGGGCAAGCCGCTGTTCGATCTGGAAGGCGAGGCGAGTGTGCCGTTGCTGGCGTATAGCGCAGGCGCATTTCTTGGGCGTTCGGTGAATGGCTTGCTGCGCCAGCGTCAGTTGCGCTTCACCACTATTTACGAAACCGCGATGGCCGACAGCCTGAAGAGCATGGCGCTGGAAGGCCTCGGCATTGCCTGGGTGCCGCAGTTGAGTGTGCGCGCCGAGCTGGCTCGCGGCGAGCTGGTGGTGTGCGGTGGCCCGCAATGGCATGTGCCGCTGGAGATTCGCCTCTACCGCTGCGCGCTGGTGCGCAAGGCCAACGTGCGTCTGTTGTGGCGCAAGCTCGAAGGTGGTGCTGCACAAGGTACAACCGGAACCTGAGGTTGATGAAAAACCCTGTGGGAGCTGGCTTGCCAGCGATTGCGGAGGGTCAGTCACCCTCTCTTTTTACTGATGCAACGCCATCGCTGGCAAGCCAGCTCCCACAGGGATCGGGGGGTGTCTCTGCGCTGACCTTCAAGTCAATAAAACCGGGCATTTGCAGCAGATGACAGATGGTCGCGCGGGGGGCTGTTTATTGCTTTCTTTGCGGTATACTGCGCGGCCTTCGGCCGGCACGTCCGGCCATTTTTCGTACAATCAAGCCACGCAACCTGCGTGGCTTGTTGTTTTATGACGCGCCTGCGGGCGCTCCAGAGAGAAGAGGCGCGACGATGAGTGCACTGGTTGGCGTGATCATGGGCTCCAAGTCCGATTGGTCCACCCTTAGCCACACCGCCGATATGCTGGAAAAGCTCGGCATCCCGTACGAGGTCAAGGTGGTTTCTGCCCACCGCACCCCGGATCTGCTGTTCCAGTACGCCGAAGAGGCTGAAAGCCGCGGCATCGAGGTGATTATCGCCGGTGCCGGTGGCGCAGCCCACTTGCCAGGCATGTGTGCGGCCAAGACCCACCTGCCGGTGCTGGGCGTGCCGGTGCAGTCGGCCATGCTCTCGGGCGTCGACTCGCTGCTGTCGATCGTGCAGATGCCCGCCGGCATTCCGGTCGCCACCCTGGCCATCGGCAAGACCGGCGCGATCAACGCCGCGCTGCTCTCGGCGAGCATCCTCGGCGCCAAGCATCCACAGTTCCATGCGGTACTGAAAACCTTCCGTGCCGAGCAGACAGACAGCGTCCTGGACAATCCAGATCCACGTATTGCCTGAGGTTGTTGAGATGAAGATCGGTGTAATCGGTGGCGGCCAGTTGGGTCGCATGTTGGCCTTGGCGGGCACTCCGCTGGGCATGAACTTCGCTTTCCTCGACCCTGCGCCGGACGCCTGTGCGGCCGCGCTCGGCGAACACCTGCGGGCCGATTACGGCGATCAGGATCATCTGCGCCAACTCGCCGATGAAGTCGATCTGGTGACCTTCGAATTCGAAAGCGTCCCGGCCGAAACCGTGGCATTCCTGTCGCAATTCGTCCCGGTCTATCCGAGCGCCGAAGCCCTGCGCATCGCTCGCGACCGCTGGTTCGAAAAGAGCATGTTCAAGGATCTGGGCATCCCGACTCCGGCCTTCGCCGACATTCAATCGCAAGCCGATCTGGATGCTGCCGTGGCTTCGATCGGTCTGCCGGCCGTGCTGAAAACCCGCACCTTGGGTTACGACGGCAAGGGCCAGAAAGTCCTGCGCAAACCGGAAGACGTTGTCGATACCTTCGCCGAACTGGGCAGCGTGTCCTGCCTGCTGGAAGGCTTTGTGCCGTTCACCGGTGAAGTCTCGCTGATCGCCGTGCGTGCTCGCGATGGTGAAACCAAGTTCTATCCGCTGGTGCACAACACCCACGACAGCGGCATTCTCAAGCTGTCGGTGGCCAGCACCGATCACCCGTTGCAGGCGTTGGCCGAAGACTACTCGAGCCGTGTGCTCAAGCAGCTCGACTATGTCGGCGTGATGGCGTTCGAGTTCTTTGAAGTCGACGGTGGCTTGAAAGCCAACGAAATCGCCCCGCGCGTACACAACTCCGGGCACTGGACCACCGAAGGCGCCGAGTGCAGCCAGTTCGAAAACCATCTGCGCGCCGTTGCCGGCCTGCCGCTGGGTTCGACGGCCAAGGTCGGCGAGAGCGCGATGCTCAACTTCATCGGCGTTGTGCCGCCGGTTGAGAAGGTCATCGCCATCGAAGATTGCCATCTGCATCACTACGGCAAAGCCTTCAAGGCCGGGCGCAAGGTCGGCCACGCCAACCTGCGCTGCGCCGACATGGCCACGCTGCAGGCGCAGATCGTCAAGGTCGAAGCGCTGATCGCCGAGTAAAACAGTTTCATGTGGCAGCGGCGGAACCATTCAGGGGCCGCCGTTCTCTCATGGCAGGATGCCAAAGTCTGACTAGGCTTTCGCATATCTACTATTCAGAGGGAAATGCCATGGGAATTATCGGAACCATCTTTATCGGCTTGATCGTCGGCCTGCTGGCTCGGTTCCTGAAACCGGGCGATGACAGCATGGGCTGGATCATGACCATCCTGCTCGGTATCGGCGGTTCGCTGGCGGCCACTTACGGCGGCCAAGCTCTGGGCATCTATCACGCGGGCGAGGGCGCAGGTTTCATCGGCGCACTGGTTGGCGCAATCGTGTTGCTGGTGATCTACGGCCTGATCAAAAAGAACTGATCCAAAGCGACAAAGCCCTCTCTGCCAAAGTGGTCGGGAGGGCTAGAATGCTCGGCGATTCAATGTTCCTTCCTTTTTATACCGAGCACCTTCATGCGCCGTCTTCTGTTGACTCTCCTTTTCCTGGGCAGCGGTTTGGCCCACGCCGGCGAACTGCCGGAAACCGACTGGCTCGAACTGATGCCCAAGTCGGATCAAAAGGCCCTCGAGGCCATGCCTGAAATCGACCACAACTCCCCGGAAGCCACCGGCACCTTCACCGAGAAGGGCGGGATGAAGCAGGCCAAAGGTCTGCCAGCGGTGATGTATTCGACCAAAACCGTGGCATCGATGAACGACAAGCACATTCGCATTGGTGGTTATCCAGTGCCGCTGGAGTCCGACGCCAAGGGCCGCAGCACGCTGTTCTTCCTCGTACCGTATCCGGGCGCGTGCATCCACGTACCGCCACCGCCGCCGAATCAACTGGTGCTGGTGCGTTATCCGAAGGGTTTGAAGCTGGATGATATTTACACGCCGCTGTGGGTGACCGGCACGCTGAAGGTCGAGAAGGTCAGCAATGATCTGGCTGATGCGGCGTATGCGCTGGAAGCGGACAAAGTGCGGGTGGTGCAGGAATCTGATCTCTAATGGCCGCCACAAAACTACTGTAGGAGTGAGCCTGCTCGCGATAGCGTCGTGTCAGCCAATTTAATGGATCTGACAAACCGCTATCGCGAGCAGGCTCACTCCTACAATTGGTTTTGCGGTGTTGCTTAGAGCGGTTTGCTGGCGACACTGACGCCCATGGTGTGGCTAGCACCCGGTGCGAGATTGACCACGTCATCCATCACGTTCGCCGTCTCGATGCACAGCATGCGTTGCCAGCCATCGTTGTCCATGTCGGCCAATGCAGCGGCGCGGTCAATCCACGGATTCCAGATCACCGCCGTGCGCGAGCCGGTGGCGGTCAGCACGATGCGCCGCTCCCACGCCGGATCGACAATGCTCAGCTGCGGCGGAGCGTCGAGGTAGATGCGGTCAGTCTCACCGGCAAACTGCAGATCACCTTGCTGACTGTTGGTTTTCCAGTCATCGAGCGTCTCGATGTAATTCAAGCCATCCACGCCATCGACGTGCACATTACGCACATCACTGACCGCGAAATAGGTGTGCAGTGCCTGGCTCAGGCTGACGGTGTAACTGCCACGGTTATGGCTGGTCAGGCTGAAGCTCAGTTGCTCGGACAAATGAAGGGTCAGGGTCAGATCGACCTGATGCGGCC
Source organism: Pseudomonas sp. 4CAES_32.4 (assembly GCF_058136335.1). NCBI lineage: Bacteria > Pseudomonadati > Pseudomonadota > Gammaproteobacteria > Pseudomonadales > Pseudomonadaceae > Pseudomonas > Pseudomonas sp. 4CAES_32.4. Next base: position 6,142,894 of record NZ_CM176882.1, on the reverse strand, counting down.
AGCCCGGCAAGCCACCTTCGGGGTAGGGCAGTTTGAACTCGACCTTGATGCCGTCAGCCTCTGATTCGATGCCGCCCAGCTCCCAATCCATCGCCCGCACCAGACCGTGCGCGGGTGCCGGTTGCTCACCGGTGTACATGGCCTGCACGCTCTGCGGGTTGCGTTCGAACTTGCCGAACCACGGCCAGCACACCGGCACGCCGGCGCGGATGCTCTTGCCTGTCTTGAAATCGGCCTTGTCGTTGAGCCAGATGATCGGCGGCTGGCCATCGATCTGATAACTGAGGATGTGCGCGCCTTGCTGGGCCACCAGCACTTCGGCCTGACCGTGGCGGATGCGCCAGCAGTTCAGTTCGTCCAGTTTCACTGCTTCAACGTTGGGCGTGTTCATGGGACAGCTCTCGATCAGACACTTGGGACGATTATCGACCGCAAAACGGCCGCGAGGTTTAACGCGCGCGTGGCGGAACCGAGCGAGTGCGGCCGCTGCCGTCGATGGCGACGAAGACAAAAACCGCTTCGGTCACTTTACGCCACTCGCTGGACAGCGGATCGTCGCTCCACACTTCGACCATCATCTGGATCGAGCTGCGGCCGATTTCCAGGGTCTGGGTATAAAAGGACAATTGCGCGCCGACAGCGACAGGGACGAGGAACGCCATGCGGTCGATGGCCACGGTCGCGACACGGCCACCGGCCACGCGGCTGGCCATTGCGGTGCCGGCCAAATCCATCTGCGCCACCAGCCAGCCGCCGAAAATATCGCCAAAGCCGTTGGTTTCGCGTGGGAGTGCGGTGATTTGCAGGGCCAGGTCGCCTTGCGGGATCGGATCTTCTTGTTCGAGCTCTATCATGCCGGGGGTGCCTCTGACCCGTGACTCTTGTTGGTATTGCTGGTGGTAGCCGTCTTCAGGAAAAACGATTCAGCACCGAACATACTACGTTCGTCACGTTTTCCATAAGGCAACTAAAGGAGAAACTCTGCGAAACCGGCTAATCCCGAGCAAAGGCCGGGCCAACGACGTTTTCGCACAGCAACCCCCTACAAACCGGAGCAGGTTGCGAGTATATCGGTCGGTAGACTCCGCGACGACCATCCGGTTCTCATTTCGACCGTCAAATACGCGCCTCTATGTGCTTTTTCGAACAATTTGCTATGGTGCCGAACCTGCCCAAGCCACCGCCAGCGTTGTTGTGGCGGCAGATCCGACTATAAGAGAAGCCCTTGCCATGACCACAGCGCCTTCGAGCCTCGCGCAGCCCGAGCAACCCGCACGACCGTTGACCCGCAATGACTACAAGACTCTGTCGCTGTCCGCCCTTGGCGGCGCGCTGGAATTCTACGATTTCATCATCTTCGTCTTCTTCGCTACCGTGGTCGGCAAGTTGTTCTTCCCGGCCGACATGCCCGAGTGGCTGCGCCTGATGCAGACCTTCGGCATCTTTGCCGCCGGCTATCTTGCGCGGCCGTTGGGCGGCATCGTCATGGCGCACTTCGGCGATCTGCTGGGGCGCAAGAAGATGTTCACCCTGAGCATTTTCATGATGGCCGTGCCGACCCTGATCATGGGCCTGCTACCAACGTACGCGCAGATCGGCATGTGGGCGCCGATCCTGCTGCTACTGATGCGCGTCATCCAGGGCGCAGCGATTGGCGGGGAAGTGCCGGGTGCGTGGGTCTTCGTTTCCGAACACGTCCCGCAAAAGCATATGGGTTACGCCTGCGGCACCCTCACCAGTGGCCTGACCGCCGGCATTCTGCTCGGTTCGCTGGTCGCCACCGCGATCAACAGCATTTATACGCCTGCCGAAGTTTCCGATTACGCCTGGCGGATCCCGTTCCTGCTCGGTGGTGTGTTCGGTCTGTTCTCGGTCTACCTGCGCCGCTGGCTGCACGAGACCCCGGTGTTCGCCGAGCTGCAACTGCGTAAAGCCTTGGCTGAAGAAGTCCCGCTGCGCGCCGTGCTGCGTGATCATCGCGGGGCGATTGCGATCTCGATGCTGCTGACCTGGCTGCTTTCCGCTGGCATCGTCGTGGTCATCCTGATGACGCCGACCGTGCTGCAAACGGTCTATCACTTCACGCCGACGGAGTCGCTGCAGTCGAACAGTCTGGCGATCGTGTTCCTGAGCATCGGCTGCATCATCTCCGGCGCACTGGCGGATCGCTTTGGCGCCGGGCGCGTGTTTGTGTTCGGTTGCCTGGGCTTGCTCATCAGCTCTTGGACCTTCTATCACAGCCTCGCCGATCACCCGAACTGGCTGTTCCCGCTGTACGCGTTAACCGGTTTTCTGGTCGGCACCATCGGTGCGGTGCCGTATGTGATGGTTAAGGCGTTCCCGCCGGTGGTGCGGTTTAGCGGGCTGTCGTTCTCGTACAACGTGGCGTACGCGATCTTCGGTGGCCTGACGCCGATGGTGGTCAGCCTGTTGCTGAAAGAAAGCGCGATGGGGCCTGCCTACTATGTGGCGGTGCTGTGCGCGATGGGAATTCTGGTGGGGGCGTGGCTTTGGAAGAAGGGGCGCTGATTTTCTCTTTCGCCTGATCGTTCCCACGCTCCGCGTGGGAATGCATCCTGTGACGCTCCGCGTCACCTCTCAAATGCGGACGCAGAGCGTCCATGGCGGCGTTCCCACGCAGAGCGTGGGAACGATCTGTCGCGACATGCTGGCCTTTCATCCAATTGTCATATTTCAGCCATAGAGTGTTCACACGGCCTGCTGATACTTGGCCCCGACTTAACACACCCTATCTGCTAGGAGTAAGGCATGAAACTGAAGCGTTTGATGGCGGCAATGACTTTTGTCGCTGCTGGCGTTGCGACTGCCAACGCGGTTGCCGCTGTTGACCCTGCTATCCCGAGCTACACCAAGACCACTGGTGTGTCGGGCAACCTGTCCAGCGTCGGCTCCGATACCCTGGCCAACCTCATGACCCTCTGGGCTGAGAACTACAAAAAAGAATACCCGAACGTAAACATCCAGATTCAGGCCGCTGGCTCCGCCACTGCGCCACCTGCGCTGACTGAAGGCACCTCCAACCTGGGCCCGATGAGCCGCAAGATGAAGGACACCGAACTGGCTGCTTTCGAGCAGAAGTACGGCTACAAGCCAACCGCTATCCCGGTTGCCGTGGACGCCCTGGCGGTGTTCGTGCACAAGGACAACCCGATCCAGCACCTGACCATGGAACAGGTTGATGCGATCTTCTCGTCGACCCGTCTGTGCGGCGCCAAAGCCGACGTTAAAACCTGGGGCGACCTGGGCGTGACCGGTGACCTGGCCAACAAGCCGGTTCAGCTGTTTGGTCGTAACTCGGTATCCGGCACCTACGGCTACTTCAAAGAAGAAGCCCTGTGCAAAGGCGACTACAAGCCAAACGTCAACGAACAACCAGGTTCGGCGTCGGTTGTGCAGTCGATCAGCTCCTCGCTGAACGGCATCGGTTACTCGGGCATCGGTTACAAGACCGCTAGCGTGAAAACCGTGGCTCTGGCCAAGAAGGGCGGCACTGACTTCATCGAAGACACCGAAGAAAACGCCCTGAACGGCAAGTACCCGCTGTCGCGCTTCCTCTACGTTTACGTCAACAAAGCTCCGAACAAGCCTCTGGCTCCGCTGGAAGCTGAGTTCGTGAAACTGGTGCTGTCGAAACAGGGCCAGGAAGTTGTGGTGAAAGACGGCTACATCCCACTGCCAGCCAAGGTTGCTGCAAAAGCACTGGCTGACCTGGGTCTGCAAGAAGGCGGCGCTGAAGTCGCAAAGAAGTAACAAATTGAGTCCGGGGTGAACCCCGCCGGACTCAGGTAAAAGGCCGGATCTGCTTGCAGGCCGGCCTTTTCCACACCTCAAATTTTTGATCCTCTGCCAGCCCTGCTGGCGGTGGATTTGCTGCGTCACTGCATTGTCATCTTTCTGTCATACAGGATCGCTAGGGTGAGCGCATGAATGATCTGGCCAATTCCCACATGACTACTAATCCTCCCAAGCGCATTGATTTCAATACGCCTGAGTTGCAACGCAAGCGCCGTATTCGCGCGCTCAAGGATCGCTTCACCCGCTGGTACGTCCTCGTTGGCGGTCTCGCGGTGCTGGCAGCCATCACCTTGATCTTCTTCTTCCTCGCCTACGTGGTTGCGCCGCTGTTCCAGGGCGCCGACCTGACCGCGAAAGACTCGATCACCCCAGCCTGGATGCAGGACGCCGGCAAGCCGCTGATGATTTCGCTCGAAGAGCAGAATCAGGTGGCGATGCGCGTTTCCGACAAGGGCCAGGCATTGTTCTTTGACATCGACAGTGGCGCTGAACTGAAGCGCGTCGATCTGCCGGTGCCTGCCGGTACAACCGTGACCTCGATTGGTGAAGACCAGCCGGGCCAACCACTGGTGGCCGTGGGCCTGTCCAACGGTCAGGCGCTGGTGTTCCGTCACACCTATAAAGTCAGCTACCCCGATGGCAAGAAAACCATCAGCCCGGCCATTGAGTATCCGTATGGCGAGGCGCCGATCGCGCTTAACGAAGCCGGCGGTGCGCTGGAACACGTCAGCCTGAACGCCACCGACACCACGTTGATGCTGGTGGGTTCGACCGGTTCGCAACTCAATGTGCTGTCGCTGACCAGCGAAGAAAACATGATGACCGGCGAAGTCACCAACGAGCAGAAGCGTATCGATCTGCCGCAGATGACCGAGTCGGTAAAAAACATCTTCGTCGACCCGCGTCAGCAGTGGCTGTACGTGGTCAACGGTCGTGCCCAGGCCGATGTGTTCAGCCTGCGCGACAAGAGCCTCAATGGTCGCTACAAACTGCTGGAAAACGCTGACGCCGAAGTCACTGCCACCACGCAACTGGTCGGCGGTATCTCGCTGATCGTCGGTGACTCCAAGGGTGGTCTGGCCCAGTGGTTCATGGCCCGCGACACCGATGGCGAGCAGCGTCTGAAGCAGATCCGCACCTTCCAGATGGGCACCGCGCCAATCGTTGAAATCACCGCTGAAGAACGTCGCAAAGGCTTCCTCGCGCTGGATGCCAGCGGCAAGCTCGGCGTGTTCCACAGCACCGCGCACCGCACCTTGCTGGTCGATCAGGTTGTTGAAGGCCAGGGCCTGTTCGGTCTGTCGCCACGCGCCAACCGTGTGATCGTCGAAGCCGGCGGCAAGCTGCAACCGCTGCTGCTCGACAACCCGCACCCGGAAGTTTCCTGGAGCGCGCTGTGGAGCAAGGTCTGGTACGAGAACTACGACGAGCCTAAATACGTCTGGCAATCGACTGCGGCCAACACCGATTTCGAACCGAAACTGAGCCTCTCGCCGCTGACCTTCGGCACCCTGAAAGCCGCCTTCTACGCGATGCTGCTGGCCGCGCCACTGGCTGTCGCCGCTGCGATCTACACCGCGTATTTCATGGCCCCGGGCATGCGCCGCAAGGTCAAACCGGTGATCGAGCTGATGGAAGCGATGCCGACGGTGATCCTCGGTTTCTTCGCCGGCCTGTTCCTCGCACCTTATGTAGAAGGGCATTTGCCGGGCATTTTCAGCCTGCTGATGTTATTGCCGATCGGCATTCTGGTCGCCGGTTTCACCTTCAGCCGTCTGCCTGAATCGATCCGCCTGAAAGTCCCGGACGGTTGGGAAAGTGCGCTGCTGATTCCGGTGATTCTGTTCGTGGGCTGGCTGTCGCTGTACATGAGCCCGTTCATGGAGAACTGGTTCTTCGGCGGCGACATGCGCATGTGGATCTCCCACGACCTGGGCATCACCTACGACCAGCGCAACGCACTGGTGGTCGGTCTGGCTATGGGCTTCGCGGTCATCCCGAACATCTACTCGATCGCTGAAGACGCAGTGTTCAGCGTGCCGCGTGGCCTGACCCTCGGCTCGCTGGCGCTCGGTGCCACACCGTGGCAGACCATGACTCGGGTGGTCATCCTGACTGCCAGCCCGGGGATCTTCTCGGCGCTGATGATCGGCATGGGCCGTGCGGTCGGCGAAACCATGATCGTGCTGATGGCCACCGGTAACACCCCGGTCATGGAAATGAACCTGTTCGAAGGCCTGCGCACCCTGGCCGCCAACGTCGCGGTGGAGATGCCCGAGTCGGAAGTCGGCGGCAGCCACTACCGCGTGCTGTTCCTCTCGGCGCTGGTGCTGCTGTTGTTCACCTTCGTCATGAACACCCTGGCAGAACTGATTCGTCAGCGTCTGCGCAAGAAATACTCGTCGCTTTAAGCAAAGGTAGAAGTCTGTGAAACAGAACTCCCTGAAAGGATGGTTCAAGAGCGGCGCCCCGGGCGTCTGGATCAGCGGTGGCGCGGTGTCCATCGCGGTCATCATGACCATTGGCCTGCTGGCCGTGATTGCCGTGCGCGGTCTGGGTCACTTCTGGCCGGCGGACCTGGTCCACGCCAACTACGACGTACCGGGTCAGGCCAATCACCTGGTCATCGGTGAAGTGGTACAGAAGGAAGAAGTGCCCCGTGCCCGTCTGAAGAGCGCCGGTTTGCCGGTGCCTGACGTCGGCCCGGAATTCATGACCCGCGAGCTGATCAAGGTCGGCAACCGCGATTTGAACGGCAACGACTTCACCTGGATCGTCGGCGAGTGGCTGACCAACCAGACCACGCCGCCAGAATTGATGGCGATCGAGCGTCGCGAGTGGGGCAACTTCTACGGCTACCTGGTCAACGTCAAACAGGACGGCAAAGTCATCGCCGAGGGCGAAGCTGCCTGGCCTGAGCTGCAGGCGCGGATCAACCGTGTGAACGGTTTGGCGGCACAACTGAAGTCGCTGGAAAAGACTGACATCGGTGCGATCAACGCAGGCCTGGAGCGCATCCGTCTGCACAGTCGCAAGCTGGAACTGGAAGGCAAGCTCGACGCCACTGCGCAAGCGGACATGGAATCCGAGCGCGCCGAGCTGAACGCGCGTTATCAGGACATCGAAGCACGTCTGGCCGATCTGCATGCGCAGTTCAACCGCGACGCGCTGACCGCTCGCGATGCCAACGGCAAAGAGATCGAAATCGGTCTGGGCAAAGTCGTTCACGCCTACCAGCCGAACGCGATGAGCACCTTCACCAAAGTTGGTTTCTACTTCGGCAAGATCTGGGAATTCCTTTCGGATGACCCGCGTGAAGCGAACACCGAAGGCGGGATTTTCCCGGCGATCTTCGGCACCGTGATGATGACGTTGATCATGGCGATGATCGTCACCCCGTTCGGCGTGCTGGCGGCGGTGTACCTGCGTGAATACGCCAAACAGAACACCCTGACGCGGATCATCCGTATCGCGGTGAACAACCTCGCTGGCGTGCCGGCGATCGTTTACGGCGTGTTCGGTCTGGGTTTCTTCGTTTACGTGCTCGGTGGTTCGGTCGATCGTCTGTTCTTCCCGGAAGCGCTGCCGGCACCAACTTTCGGTACACCGGGTCTGCTCTGGGCGTCGCTGACCCTGGCGCTGCTGGCGGTGCCGGTGGTGATTGTGGCGACCGAGGAAGGTCTGGCGCGTATCCCGCGTACGGTGCGTGAAGGCTCGTTGGCCCTCGGCGCGACCAAGGCTGAAACCTTGTGGAAGATTGTCATCCCGATGGCCAGCCCGGCGATGATGACCGGCATGATCCTCGCCGTGGCTCGCGCCGCCGGTGAAGTAGCGCCGCTGATGCTGGTGGGTGTGGTGAAACTGGCGCCGTCGCTGCCGGTGGACGGCAACTACCCGTACCTGCACCTGGACCAGAAGATCATGCACTTGGGCTTCCACATTTATGACGTCGGCTTCCAGAGCCCGAACGTCGAAGCGGCCCGCCCGCTGGTGTACGCCACGGCGCTGTTGCTGGTGCTGGTGATCGCCACGTTGAACCTGTCGGCGGTGTATATCCGCAACCACCTGCGTGAAAAATACAAAGCTTTGGACAGTTAACACAAATCCAGTGGGAGCTGGCTTGCCAGCGATGCAGACGACGCGGTGTTTCAGTTACACCGCAGTGATGCCATCGCTGGCAAGCCAGCTCCCACAGGGACCGCGACGAAAACTGAATTTGCGTTACCCGTTGGTTTGGCCAGCGGTTCAACAAACCGAATTTTGTTAGCACAGGGAGCCTCCCATGCAGCACGAAACACATACCCACGGCATCAACATGTCCGCCCTGGGCCGCGACAAGCAGAGCCTGAATCTCGAGCAGGAAACCGTGGCCATCGAAGTACCGGGCCTGAGCCTGTACTACGGCGAGAAACAAGCGCTGTTCGACGTCAGCATGAACATCCCGAAACAGCGCGTGACCGCCTTCATCGGCCCGTCCGGTTGCGGTAAGTCCACGCTGCTGCGCACTTTCAACCGCATGAACGACCTGGTTGACGGCTGCCGCGTCGAAGGCGCGATCAACCTGTACGGCAACAACATCTATCGCAAGGGCGAAGACGTCGCCGAACTGCGTCGTCGTGTCGGCATGGTGTTCCAGAAGCCCAACCCGTTCCCGAAGACCATCTACGAAAACGTCGTTTACGGCCTGCGCATCCAGGGCATCAACAAGAAGCGCATCCTCGACGAAGCGGTCGAGTGGGCGTTGAAAGGTGCGGCGCTGTGGGACGAAGTCAAAGATCGCCTGCATGAGTCGGCTCTCGGCCTGTCCGGTGGTCAGCAACAGCGTCTGGTCATCGCTCGCACCATCGCGGTTGAGCCGGAAGTGCTGCTGCTCGACGAACCGTGCTCGGCCCTCGACCCGATCTCGACGCTGAAAGTCGAAGAGCTGATCTACGAGTTGAAGTCCAAGTTCACCATCGTCATCGTTACGCACAACATGCAGCAGGCCGCGCGGGTGTCCGACTACACGGCGTTCATGTACATGGGCAAACTGGTGGAATTCGGCGACACCGATACCCTGTTCACCAATCCGGCGAAGAAGCAGACCGAAGACTACATCACCGGTCGTTATGGCTGATTGAAGCAGCCGCGAGCTTCAAGCTATGAGCGGCAAGTCAAAGCGGTTCAGCGTAAAGACAAATTTCAGCTTGCAGCGTGTAGCTTGCAGCTCTTGGTTAAACGCTTTTTCGGAGCGAATGCATGATTTCCAAAGAAGGCCTCACTCATCACATCTCTGCGCAGTTCAACGCCGAGCTTGAGGAAGTGCGCAGCCACCTCCTGGCCATGGGCGGACTGGTGGAGAAGCAGGTCAACGACGCGGTGACCGCGCTGATCGAGGCCGACTCCGGCCTGGCTCAGCAGGTGCGTGAGATCGACGACCAGATCAACCAGATGGAACGCAACATCGACGAAGAATGCCTGCGCATTCTCGCCCGTCGTCAGCCCGCAGCGTCCGACCTGCGCCTGATCATCAGCATCTCCAAGTCGGTGATCGACCTGGAGCGTATTGGCGACGAAGCGACCAAGATCGCCCGCCGCGCCATTCAGCTGTGCGAAGAAGGCGAGGCTCCGCGCGGTTACGTCGAGGTTCGTCACATTGGCGACCAGGTGCGCAACATGGTTCGCGATGCGCTGGACGCGTTTGCCCGTTTCGACGCCGACCTGGCGTTGTCGGTGGCGCAGTACGACAAGATCATCGACCGCGAGTACAAGACCGCGCTGCGTGAACTGGCGACCTACATGATGGAAGATCCGCGCTCTATCTCGCGCGTCTTGAGCATCATCTGGGTGCTGCGTTCGCTGGAGCGGATTGGTGACCACGCGCGCAACATTTCCGAATTGGTCATCTATCTGGTGCGCGGCACCGACGTGCGCCACATGGGCCTCAAGCGCATGAAAGAAGAAGTTGAAGGCACAAGCGGCGAAACCGCTAATGTTCCGGGCGATGCTGACGATAAGTAAGATTGCCTGAGAAAAGCGCCCGGCCCTTTGGCCGGGCGTTTTTGTTTCTGCTTTTCACAAGGCAGATCGAATTAAAAAGCAGCACCCGCGAACGAAAAGTCCCGGCGTGACTGAAGAGTTTTGGCAATGTGCCATCAGCCAGCGTTATGCTTGCCGGGATTTTAATAGGGGTGTTGGATGAGCAAGATCAGTGTGTTGGTCGTGGACGATGCTTCGTTCATTCGTGACCTGGTTAAAAAGTGCCTGCGTAATTACTTCCCGGGGATCCGCACCGAGGATGCCATCAACGGCAAAAAGGCCCAGGCCATGCTGGCCAGAGAGGCGTTCGACCTGGTCCTGTGCGATTGGGAAATGCCGGAAATGTCCGGTCTTGAACTGCTGACCTGGTGCCGCGAGCAAGACAATCTCAAGACCATGCCATTCGTCATGGTGACCAGCCGTGGCGACAAGGAAAACGTCGTACAGGCGATTCAGGCCGGCGTTTCCGGCTACGTCAGCAAGCCGTTCACCAACGAGCAACTGCTGACCAAGGTCAAGCAGGCGCTGAACAAGGTCGGCAAGCTCGACACCCTGATGAACAGCGCGCCGACCAAAATGAACTCGGCGTTCGGCAACGATTCCCTCAGCGCGTTGACGGGTGGCAAGCCCGCCGTCGTGGGTGGCGCCCCTGCTGCGGCGGTGAACCCGTTTGCCAAACCCGCCGCTGCCGCACCTGCGCCAGCCGCTGCGCCGTCCCGTGGTTTGCTCAACAGCCCACCGGTTCAGGCCCCAGCCGCGTCGAAAGCGCCGGCCGGTGGTCGTGGTCAGGGTCAATTGCGTCTGCCGAGCGGTACCCAGCAATGCGTGATCAAGGCCCTGAGCATCAAGGAAGCGCTGCTGGTGATCAAACGCACCGAGACCCTGCCGCAGATCCTCGACAGCGCCGTGCTCGATCTGGAGCAGGGCGACAACGCCGAAATCGCCCGTCTCAACGGCTACCTGCACGCCATCGTCGCGCATGAGCAGAAAGCCGACAGCGACTGGCTGCAACTGACCTTCCGCTTTGTCGACCAGGACGCGCAGAAGCTCGACTACATCTCCCGCCTGATCGCTCGCGGCACGGCGCAGAAGCACTTCGTTCCGGGCGCTTGATCTTCGTCGCCTGACAGACCGCTATCGCCAGCAGGGCTGGCTCCCACATTTGAAATGCATTCCAATGTGGGAGCCAGCCCTGCTGGCGAAGGGGCCATCAAAAGCACCACCCATCTCCTGCACCTGCCAATTTGAAACATCTGTCGACTAGCCTGGTCTGCTTCACCTGCTAGGCTCTTTTCCAGGCCTCCCTTTCGACAGACTCTTGCCCATGCTCGCGCGCCTGCTGTTTTTCTGTGGTCTGTTCATGGCCTGCACCTCGGCTGTGGCCATGACCATCTACAAATCCACCGATGCCAACGGAGTGGTTTCCTACAGCGACCGTCCGAGCAAAGGCGCGCAGGTGTTCGTCTTTCAGGACCGCATGGTCGAACGCCTCGAGCGCCAGGTGTACCTTGATATCAAAAAGCAGAAGGGCACCGACGTGGTGTTCGTGCGCAACGATCTGTATGCGCCGGTCAAAATTGCTCTGGCATTCACCGGCCTGAGCAACGTACGCGGCGCGCCGGCGCAAACCATCCATCGCGTGTTGCCCGCGCGCAGCAATACACGGTTGGCGCTACTGACTGCGGTGTCTGGCAAGCAGCCGCTGGTTTACACGCCGCAATTTCACTATTCCCTCGGCGATCCCGCTGGCATCGCGCAGGGCTATCGCTATCCGCTGCCGTGGCGTGGCGGGCCGTTCCGTCTGAGTCAGGGCGCCAACGGCCAATACAGCCACTATGGGCCGAAGAATCGTTATGCGATGGACATCGCCATGCCGGTAGGCACGCCGATCATTGCCGCGCGGGCGGGAGTGGTGGTGAAAACCGAGAATTCACAGAGCGGGCGCGGTTCGGATGCGTCCGGCAATTTTGTGCGGGTGCTGCATGACGACGGCACCATGGGCGTATATCTGCACCTTAAGCAAGGCTCGGTGAGCGTGCGCGAAGGGCAAAGGGTAGCGGTGGGCAGTCCGTTGGCGCTGTCCGGTAATACCGGCAACAGCAGCGGTCCGCACCTGCACTTTGTGGTGCAGCGCAATACGGGGGAGGGGCTGGTGTCGATCCCGTATCAGTTCGTGCAGCCGCTGGGGGCATTGCCCAACTTTGCGTTGGGCAAACAGTAAAAAGCAAAAGATCGTCCGATCGCGGCCCGAACCTTCGGCAGCTCCTACATTTGGAATGCGATCCCCTGTAGGAGCTGCCGAAGGTTCGGGCCGCGATCGGACGATCTCTTAGCAGGCAACACGGTTTCCCGCATTACACTCAATCCAGCATCAACACCTTGGCCAGCACAATCTTCGGCCCTTTCATCTTCTTGATGATGATGCGCAGACCTTCGACTTCCAGCACTTCTTCCTCTTCCGGCACCCGTTTCAGGGTTTCGTAGATCAGCCCGGCGAGGGTTTCCGCTTCGATGTGGTCGAGGTCGATGCCCAGCAGGCGTTCAACCTTGAACAGCGGCGTGTCACCACGCACCAGCAGTTTGCCCGGCTGATAAGCGAGGATCCCGCGCTCAGCCTTGCGGTGTTCGTCCTGAATATCGCCGACCAGCACTTCCAGTACGTCTTCCATGGTCAGGTAGCCGATGATGTTGCCGTCAGCCTCCTCGACCACCGCGAAGTGCGAGCCGCCCTTGCGGAACTGCTCCAGCAGCTGCGACAGCGGCATATGGCGCGACACGCGCTCCAGCGGACGGGTCAGTTCAGCCAGGTTGAACGACTCGGGAATGTGGTCCAGCGCCGCCAGTTCCAGCAGCAGATCCTTGATGTGCAGCAGGCCGACGAACTCCTGGCGCTCGCTGTCGTACACCGGATAGCGGCTGAACTTGTGGCGACGGAACATCGCCAGGATTTCTTTCAGCGGCGCATTGAATTCCAAGGTGATCAGGTCTTCGCGGGAGTTGGCCCAGTCGACCACTTCCAGCTCGCCCATTTCCACCGCCGAGGCCAGCACACGCATGCCCTGATCGCTCGGATCCTGGCCACGGCTGGAGTGCAGGATCAGTTTCAGTTCTTCGCGGCTGTAATGGTGTTCGTGGTGCGGGCCGGGTTCGCCCTGGCCGGCGATCCGCAGAATCGCGTTGGCGCTGGCGTTGAGCAGGTAGATCGCCGGGTACATCGCCCAGTAGAACAGGTACAGCGGCACCGCCGTCCACAGCGACAGCAGCTCGGGTTTGCGGATCGCCCAGGATTTCGGGGCCAGTTCGCCGACCACGATGTGCAGGTAGGAAATGATGAAGAACGCGGTGAAGAACGACACGCCTTTGACGATCTCAGGCGACTGCACGCCGACCGCGCTCAGCAGCGGCTCGAGAATGTGCGCGAAGGCCGGCTCACCGACCCAGCCGAGGCCAAGAGAGGCGAGGGTGATACCGAGCTGACACGCCGAGAGGTACGCATCGAGCTGACTGTGTACGGTGCGCAGGATGTGTCCGCGCCAGCCGTTCTGTTCAGCGATGGCCTCGACCCGGGTCGAGCGCAGTTTGACCATGGCGAACTCTGCCGCAACGAAAAAGCCGTTGAGCAAAACCAGGATCAGAGCAAAAAGGATCATGCCGAAATCGGCGAATATTGTTGCGAGGGACAAGCCAGGGGAAGGGTCCATGATGGAGTTTTGCGGGTTCCGTGTGATTCAAGAGAGGTAAAAGTCGCGCCTGAAAGGCAGGCACAAGTCAGCCAATGTAGCGGCTGACCTGACGATTGCCTAGTGCGAGATTACTCAGCGGTGCTGATCGTCCGTGCGCTGGCCACTTGTGCCGGAGCGAAATGGCAGGTGAAGGTGCTGCCATGGCCGGGCACACTGCTGATCTCCATGCGTGCGCGATGGCGCAGCAATACGTGTTTGACGATGGCCAGGCCAAGGCCGGTGCCGCCGGTGTTGGAGTTGCGGCTGGAGTCGACGCGGTAGAAGCGTTCGGTCAGGCGCGGCAGGTGTTTGCTGTCGATGCCGATCCCGGAATCCTGCACGCTCAGGTGCGCGCCCTGATCGTCGCCCCACCAGCGAATGCGGATGTTGCCCTCGGCCGGGGTGTACTTCACCGCGTTGAACACCAGATTGGAAAACGCGCTGCGCAATTCCGCCTCGCTGCCCTTGAGCAGCAGACCGGCGTCGGCTTCGAGGGTGATGCGTTGGTTCTTCGTGCCGGACAATTGCTGCGCATCGCTTTTGATCGATTGCAGCAGCGTGTCGACCTGCACGGGCTGGTTGTCCGACGGGTAATCGGTGGCTTCCAGCTTGGCCAGCAACAACAAGTCGTTGAGCAGCGTCTGCATGCGCCCGCCCTGTTGTTGCATCTGTTGCAGGGCACGGCTCCAGCGCGGATTAACCTCTTCGACGTTGTCGAGCAGGGTTTCCAGATAGCCGCAGATCACCGTCAGCGGCGTGCGCAATTCGTGGGAGACGTTGGCGATGAAGTCTTTGCGCATCTGTTCCAGCTGATGGATGCGTGTGACGTCGCGCACCAGCATCAAGTGTTCATTGTTGCCGTAGCGGGTCAGGTACAGCTGAATGCGCACGCGATCGTTGGTTGGCGAAGGGATTTCCAGCGGCTCGGCGTAGCTGTCCTGCTCGAAGTATTCCTTGAAGCGCGGATGCCGCACCAGGTTGGTCACCGGTTGGCCGCTGTCCTGCGGGGTCTTGAGGCCGAGCAGGGTTTCAGCGGCGCGGTTCCACCATTCCAGGTTGCCGTCGCTGTCGAGCATGATCACCGCGTCTTTCAGCGCAGCGGTGGACTCCTGCACCCGGTCAATCACCGCTTGCAGGCGTCCGCGCACGCGTTGGTCGCGGCGTTGCAGGTGGTAGATGCTGTCGAACACTTCGCCCCACAAGCCATAGCCATCGGGCGGCGCTTCGTCGGGTTGGTGCTGGCGCAACCATTCGTGCAGGCGCAGCAATTGCTTCAGTGTCCAGGCCAGATAAATCCCCAGACCCGCCGCAAGGCTCCAGCCGTAATAGCCGGTGATCAGGCCGATCACCAGGCAAGCGGTGACCAGCAACAGCATGTGGCGAATCAGGGTGCCATGCCAGTTTTGATTCACGGGGGCGTCCTTAACGCAGCTTCGAGTTTCAAGCCACAAGCTTCAAGTTAAAGCGGATCGGCTTCAACTTGCCGCCTGTAGCTAGACGCTTGCAGCTGCTGTTTTATGCCTTGGTGGAAAACCGATAGCCGGTGCCGCGCACGGTTTGTACCAGATTTTCGTAGGCGTCGCCGAGGGCCTTGCGCAGGCGGCGGATGTGCACGTCGACGGTGCGCTCTTCAACGTAGACGTTGCCGCCCCAGACCTGATCCAGCAACTGGCCACGGGTGTAGGCGCGTTCCTGGTGGGTCATGAAGAATTGCAGCAGACGGTATTCGGTCGGGCCCATCTCGGCAGGTTTGCCGTCGATGGTCACGCGGTGGCTGATCGGGTCGAGCAGCAGGCCACCGACTTCGATTGGCGCTTCGCCATCGGTCGGACCGGCGCGGCGCAGCACGGCTTTGAGGCGGGCGACCAGTTCGCGTGGGGAAAACGGTTTGGTGATGTAGTCGTCGGCGCCGACTTCAAGACCCTGGATCTTGTTGTCCTCTTCGCCCTTGGCGGTGAGCATGATGATCGGGATGTCTCCGGTCAGCTCGTCACGCTTGAGACGCCGCGCCAGTTCGATACCGGAGGTGCCGGGCAGCATCCAGTCGAGCAAGATCAGGTCCGGCTTGCGGTCGACGATGATGGCGTGTGCCTGCTGCGAGTTCTCTGCCTCGAGGCAGTCATAGCCGGCCATTTCCAACGCAACGGCGATCATTTCGCGAATGGGCGCTTCGTCGTCGACGATCAGAATGCTCCTGCCAACCATGCCTTAATCCTCTTGTCATTTAACTGTCTTGCGCCGCATTAGATAACGGAATTATTGCAGTCGTGTGACAGTATTTTCGTCCGGCAGCGATTGTGCAAATCCTGAACTAAGCTCTAAGTCCGAATCCTGACAACCACAAAAGAAGGTTTCCATGACTCAAATGACTGTTTCCTTTAAAGCACTGCTGATGGCTGCCGCCCTGACTCTGCCTGGATTTGCACTGGCTGCTGATCCTGCGATGGAAAAAGACGGGATGTTTACTGACCACCACGGCATGACCCTGTACACCTTCGCCAAGGACTCAGGTGGCAAGTCGATGTGCAACGACAAATGCGCTACCAACTGGCCGCCGTTGATGGCGACGGCGGGTGACAAGTCGATGGGTGACTGGACTGTTATCAAACGCGACGATGGCAAGATGCAGTGGGCCTACCAAGGCATGCCGCTGTACACCTTCGTGATGGACAAGAAGGCTGGTGACATGACTGGTGAAGGCAAAATGGACGGCGCCTGGAAAGTCGCCAAAGCCAAGTAACCGCAAAAGATCGCAGCCTGCGGCAGCTCCTACATTGGAATGTGTACGCCCTGTAGGAGCTGCCGCAGGCTGCGATCTTTTCAGTCAGCGCAATGCGTAATCCAGCACGATCCCGGCGAAAATCGCCAATCCGGCCCAGTGATTGTGCAAAAACGCCTTGAAGCAGCGCATCCGGTCGCGATCTCGCGTGTACCAGAACTGCCACGCATAACACCCGGCAGCCACCAGCAAGCCAAGATGGAACCACGTCCCCAACTCGAACTTCGACCCCGCCAGCAACAGACAGCCCAATGACAGCGCCTGCAAACTCAGGATGATCACCCGGTCTGCCTCGCCAAACAGAATCGCCGTCGACTTCACGCCAATCTTCAGATCGTCATCGCGATCGGTCATCGCGTAGTACGTGTCGTAACCCACCGTCCACAACAGGTTGGCGATCCACAGCAACCACGCCGCCGCCGGCAGCTCGCCAGTCTCGGCGGTGAACGCCATCGGCATGCCCCACGAGAACGCCGCACCCAGCACCACTTGCGGGTAATAGGTGTAGCGCTTCATGAACGGATACGTGAACGCCAGCGCCAGACCGCCCAACGACAGCCAAATGGTCGGCGCGTTGGTGCACAGCACCAGCACAAAACTCACGCCCATCAACAGCGCGAAGAACACCAGCGCTTCTTTCGAACTGATTCTGCCGGCAGCCAATGGCCGTTGCGCGGTGCGTTTGACGTGGCCATCAACTTTGCGATCCGCCCAGTCGTTGATCACGCAACCACCAGCACGGGTGAGGATCACGCCGAGGACGAAAATCACCACGTTGGCCAGCGACGGCGAGCCCTTGCCGGCAATCCACAACGCCCACAGCGTCGGCCACAGCAGCAGATAGATGCCGATGGGCTTGTCCATCCGGGTCAACTGAATGAAGTCCCACGCGCGCGGGTTCAATCGGTTCAGGGACTTGAGCAGGCTCTGATACATCAGCAATTCTCCGGATGGGCGCGGGCGGCGCTCCACAGGCTCGGCAGGAAGATTTCCGCGACCAGTACGCTCAACGCACCACGGTCGAAACGGGAGCGACGTCCCCACAGTTTCGACGCTTTGGCGGCTTGCGGCAGCCATGCTTCAGGGTAGTGGCAGACTTCGATGGCGCGGCGCTGGAACGCCTGATCGCAAAACAGCAATTCCCCCAGCGAGCGACTGCCCAATTCGTCCATGTGCAAACCGTCGCCCTGCAGGGCGGCGCGCGAGGCCACGCTGCGGGCGAAGACCCAAGCTTCACCGTGGCCGTGCAAATACACTTCGCGCACCCAGCCTTCGCTGCCTTCGGCCAGATCCAGCGCGGCGCATTCGTCGGCGCGCAAGGTGTCCCAACCTTCGAACAACGGTGTCACGCTGAAGCCATCGTTGGATAAACGGGTGAGTCGGCGGGTCAGGGAGCCTTCGTCGAACAGCCAGTCCAGCGTCAACGAATCGGGGAGGGGCGTCAGTTGGCTTTGGGGCAGCCAGAGCGGGGCCGGGGAGGAATTTGTCTGTTGCACAATGAGTCATTATTGGCCGCAAATGAGGCGGCGAGCTTAACATGGCGGGCGCCGGTATTGATTGCTCCGGGTCGCCATTGCGCCGAACAGGCTTGCATCTGCCCGGCTCCATCAGTACAAAACGCCCTGAGCCGGATGGCAGCGCAACACCCATCGACCATCCGCGCCGGCAATAAGCCTGAACCCTGAGGAAGTACCTGAATGAAAAAGTGGCAATGTGTGGTCTGCGGCCTGATCTACAACGAAGCCGACGGCTGGCCGGATGACGGCATTGCGCCGGGCACCCTGTGGCAGGACGTGCCGGAAGACTGGCTGTGCCCGGACTGCGGCGTCGGCAAGATGGACTTCGAAATGATCGAAATCAACTAAGCAAATTCTGGGAGTAAGCATGAGCGCACCTGTCGTCATCGTAGGCACTGGCCTGGCGGGCTATAACCTGGCCCGTGAGTTTCGCAAACTCGACAGCGAAACCCCGCTGCTGTTGATCACCGCCGATGACGGGCGCTCTTACTCCAAGCCGATGCTCTCCACCGGATTCGGCAAGAACAAGGACGCCGACGGCCTGAGCATGGCCGAACCCGGCGCCATGGCCGAGCAATTGAAGGCCGAAGTGCGCACGCACACACGCATCAGCGGCATCGACGCGGGCCACAAGCGTCTGTGGATCGGTGAAGAAGCTGTGAGCTATCGCGACCTGATTCTCGCCTGGGGCGCGGAAACCGTACGCGTGCCGATCGAAGGCGATGGCGCCGATCTGGTGTTCCCGATCAACGATCTCGAAGACTACGCGCGTTTCCGTGCGGCAGCGGCCGGCAAACGCCGCGTGCTGTTGCTGGGCGCCGGCCTGATCGGCTGCGAATTCGCCAACGACCTCATCCTCGGTGGCTACGAAGTGCAACTGGTGGCGCCGTGCGAACAAGTCATGCCGACCCTGCTGCACCCGGCGGCTGCCGCAGCCGTGCAGGCCGGGCTGGAGAGTCTCGGTGCGAAATTCCACCTCGGTCCGGTGCTGACCCGCCTGCAGAAAGTCGCTGACGGTCTGGAAGCGCACCTGTCCGACGGTCAGGTCATCCCGTGCGACGTGGTGGTGTCGGCGATTGGCCTGCGCCCACGCATCGATCTGGCGGCCGCTGCGGGCGTGCAGGTCAATCGCGGCGTCGTGGTGGATCGCCATCTGAAGACTTCCCACGCCAATATCTATGCCTTGGGTGACTGCGCCGAAGTCGATGGGCTGAATCTGCTGTACGTGATGCCCCTCATGAGCTGTGCGCGAGCGCTGGCACAAACCCTCGCCGGAAACCCTACTGCCGTTAGCTACGGCCCGATGCCGATCACCGTGAAAACCCCGGTTTGCCCGTTGGTGGTTTCGCCGCCGCCACGCGGTAGCGAAGGCGTTTGGAGCGTTGAAGGGCAAGGCGCCAACATCAAGGCCCTGTGCCACAGCGCCGACGGTCAGTTGCTCGGCTATGCGCTGACCGGTGCCGCCGTCATGGAAAAACTCGCGCTGAACAAACAGCTTCCGGCCCTGCTGGCGTAAATACCGGTCGTTCTGTCGGAATCACCCCGCGTTTGCCCCCACAAAGGTCGTAGTGAGACTGGCGCAGGCCTTGTCCGCGTGCCATTCTCACTCCCGTCTGCCGCAGAGTAGAGCCTGCGGCGCCTTGGGCGCTGTTCCAACGAGAACAGCACGGACATAACAACAAAAAACCGTCAAAGGGGCTTCACTAATGCGTAAACCAGAACTCGCCGCTGCAATCGCTGAAAAAGCAGACCTGACCAAAGAACAGGCCAACCGCGTACTCAACGCCGTTCTCGAAGAAATCACCGGCGCTCTGCACCGCAAGGACAGCGTGACGCTGGTAGGCTTCGGCACCTTCCTGCAACGCCACCGCGGCGCTCGCACCGGCAAAAACCCGCAAACCGGCGAGCCGGTGAAAATCAAGGCCAGCAACACCGTTGCGTTCAAGCCAGGCAAATCGTTGAAAGACAGCGTCAATCCATAAGTGCGGCGGATCCCCTGGATAGCGGGGGGAACACCGTCATAAAAAATGGGCACACCGATTGCGGTCGGGTGCCCATTTTTTGTGGCTGCAAGCCTGGTTATTGGCGGCGGAAGCAGGCTTTGCCATTGCCGAAGTCTACGGCCAGGCAGTTGGGTTCGATGGCTAATTGCAGATCCTGAAACAGGACAGACAGATCGTTATCGGAAGCAGGCTTCGTTGCGCTTTTCAGCGTCAGTATTTCCTTGTCCACCTGCCAGGTGCCTTTGGCAAAACCGTCGGCACTCCCATACGCCACGCCCGCGTCAAAGGTGCCGTCCTTGCGCAGCAGCAATTCAGCGCCCATTTCCATGGCGCCGACCAGGTAGTAATGGCCGTCCAGTGAGGGGGTGTCCGCGGATGCTTGGGTGGCGGGAAGCCAAATCAGCGTGGCAAGAAAAAGCGTTTTCAATTCCATGTGTTGAGTCTCCTTCCGGCTCCAGAAAGGGCGCGGTATTTTCGATGTGGGCTTTGGCTCCAGCGGCAGATGTATAAAAGCTTTCTTGCGGCTGATGTAAGAAGTGTTTGCGACAGGTGTCAGAAAGATCCGCATTGTAAGGTGTTGTGTAAACGGGCGGAAATGCCCGCTGGTGGCTGATTCGATAACTATTGAGTTAGCACCAATGTGCAGTATTTCCGGTAATTTGATAGTTTCATACAATTCTTTGCCATCAAATTGATGGCACTTTTTTGCTTCGCCATTGTCTTCGCGGAATTGTTCAAATAAGCCCGTGAGTTTTCGGAACATTCCTACTTCTATTTTTTTCAAGAGTTGTCATGCTTGCCGCCGTGTATAGAGACGGGCGTAAGGCAGGATGCCCAATAGGTGGGTCGGAGCGCTCTAGCTCAGGGTTTTGGCAGGAGGCAGGGAAATGCGGTGAATATAAATGACTCTCAGGGATTCCCTTGCGGCATATAGGGCAATCTCCTACAGACCCCAATGAACACTTCGTCTTGTTGTTTAATCAGATGCTTGCTAGTGGCCATCATAGTGATTACGATGCGCCCACTTGAAAGAGCACAACTCAATTGGATGAGTCCGTTGCACCGCTCTTTGATACTGTCCCGCGCCGCCGCAACTCCAATAGGCGCCTGACTGTAATCCTTAATAAAGGCCATGGATGTCCTACTCAAGCAAACTTTCCGCCCATTACCTCGAACTCGCTAAAGTCTCTGTTTCCAAAGAGAATTTCGCGGGCGAAGACGTTCGTTTCTCGAGCGAATTCGAGGCGCTGGAAAGCGAGCTGGCCAAAGCCTCGTCGATGCACGAAAGCGGGCAGATCGACTGGCTGAAAATTCGCGAAAACAGCGAAAATCTTCTGCGTACCCAATCCAAGGATCTGCGTGTCGGCGCCTGGCTGACGTGGTCGCTGTACCAGCGCGAATCCTTCCCCGGCCTCCTTGCCGGCCTCGGGTTGCTACACCACCTGTCGGAACACAACTGGGCCGACGTTCACCCGCTCAAATCCCGCACCCGAGCCGCCGCCATTGGCTGGCTGGTGCCACGTCTCGAGCAGGTCATTACCGAAAATATTGCGATCAAAGAGCAGTTGCCGATGTTCCGGCAGCTGTCCGAGCACCTGTCCGGTCTCGAAGCGGCGTGTGCTGAGCATTTGGGCGATGACTCGCCGCTGCTGCTGCCGATCTCCCGTCGCCTGAAGACCATGATCCAGCGCGCTGCCGACAATCAGCCGGCTCCCGGTGTGGTCGGTGCGGCGGTGGCGCAAGTCAAACAGGCCGCGAGCCAGTTGCTCACTCCTGGCGCGCCGATCGACAACGAACGAGAAGCGCATAAGGCCCTGCGCGCCCAACAGGAAAGCGCTCGTCCACTTTGTGCGTGGTGGCTCAAACAGAAAGCCACCGACCTGCGTGCCCTGCGCCTGAACCGCACGCTGCTGTGGATGACCATCGACGCCGTACCCGAGCGCAACGCCGAGCAGATCACCGTGCTGCGCGGCTTGCCGCTGGAAAAACTCAAGCTTTATCAGGACCGTTTCGATCAGGGCAAATACGCCGACCTGCTGGTGGAACTGGAGGCGAGCCTGGCGAAGGCGCCGTTCTGGTTCGATGGCCAGAGGATGGTCTGGGAATGTCTCCAGAACCTCAACGCCGAGTTGGCAATGCGCGAAGTGGAAATCCACTTCGCGCTTTTGGTTCAACGGCTGCCCGGCATCGTCGAGTTGCGCTTCCATGACGGCGCGCCGTTTGCCGATCCGTCCACCCGGGCGTGGATCGCCGCCAACGTCATGCCGCATCTGCAAAGCGCCAGCGCGCCGCGCAAGGTCGAAAGCGAAAACGTCGAAACCCAGCCGGCCTGGGAAAAGGCCCTCGAAGAAGTCCTGCCGCTGCTGCGCAAGGAAGGCCTGAAGCCTGCCGTGCAGACGCTCAAGCAAGGCTTGCAGTCGGCCCACGGCGGTCGCGAACGCTTCTTTTGGCAGTTCGCCCTCGCGCGCCTGTGCTTCATGGCCAAGAAATACGAACTGGCCAAGAACCAACTGGAAACCCTCGATCAGACATTACAGGACTCAGGCCTGCACGCCTGGGAGCCCGATCTTGCATTGGAAGTGCTGCATTTACTGCATAGCTGCTGCGAGTTGTTGCCGCAGAACCATGCCGTACGTGAACGCAAGGAAGAGATTTATCGCAGGCTGTGCCACCTCGATCTCGAAGTGGTACTCGAATAGGCCCCAGGGCCACAACCGCAAGGAGAAAAGCCATGGCCAAAGAAGGCTCGGTAGCCCCCAAGGAACGCATCAACGTCACCTTCAAACCCGCCACCGGCGGTGCTCAGGAAGAGATTGAACTGCCGCTGAAGCTGCTGGCAATCGGTGACTACACCCACCGCAAGGACGATCGCAAAATCGAAGATCGCAAGCCGATCAGCATCGACAAGATGACCTTCGACGAAGTGTTGGCCAAGCAAGAACTGGGTCTGACGCTGAGCGTGCCGAACCGTCTGCAGGAAGATGGCGAGGCCGACGAGCTGGCTGTGCAACTGCGCGTCAATTCGATGAAGGACTTCAACCCGGCCAGCCTGGTCGAGCAAGTGCCTGAGCTGAAAAAACTGATGGAACTGCGCGATGCGCTGGTGGCCCTCAAAGGCCCGCTGGGTAACGCACCTGCGTTCCGTAAAGCGATCGAAGGCGTGCTCGCCGACGACGAATCCCGCGGTCGCGTACTCGGTGAGCTGGGCCTGAACGCCGCAGCCCCGGACGCCTGAGACTCCAGCCAAGGAAGCCAACACAATGAGCACTAGCGCAGCACAAGAGAAGAGCGCCGCCGGCGGCGAATACAGCATTCTCGACAGCATCATCGCCGAAACCCGTCTGACTCCGGACGACGAAGCCTACGACATCGCCAAGCGCGGTGTGTCGGCGTTCATCGAAGAACTGCTCAAACCGCAGAACAACGGTGAGCCGGTCAAGAAAGCCATGGTTGACCGCATGATCGCCGAGATCGATGCCAAGCTCAGCCGTCAGATGGACGAGATCCTGCACCACCCGGATTTCCAGGCCCTGGAATCGTCGTGGCGTGGTCTGCAGTTGCTGGTCGACCGCACCAACTTCCGCGAAAACATCAAGATCGAAATCCTCAACGTCTCGAAAGAAGACCTGCTGGACGATTTCGAAGATTCGCCGGAAGTCATGCAGTCGGGCCTTTACAAGCACATTTACACCGCTGAATACGGCCAGTTTGGTGGTCAGCCTGTGGGCGCGATCATCGCTAACTACTACATGTCTCCAAGCTCGCCAGACGTCAAGCTGATGCAGTACGTGGCCAGCGTTTCGTGCATGTCCCACGCGCCGTTCATCGCTGCTGCCGGTCCGAAGTTCTTCGGTCTGGAAAGCTTCACCGGCCTGCCGGATCTGAAAGATCTGAAAGACCACTTCGAAGGCCCGCAATTCGCCAAATGGCAGAGCTTCCGTACTTCGGAAGACTCCCGCTACGTTGGCCTGACCGTGCCGCGTTTCCTGCTGCGTAACCCGTACGATCCGGAAGAAAACCCGGTCAAATCGTTCGTGTACAAGGAAACCGTTGCCAACAGCCACGAGCACTACCTGTGGGGCAATACCGCTTACGCGTTCGGCACCAAGCTGACCGACAGCTTCGCCAAATTCCGCTGGTGCCCGAACATCATCGGCCCACAGAGCGGTGGCGCGGTTGAAGATCTGCCTCTGCACCATTTCGAAAGCATGGGCGAAATCGAAACCAAGATTCCTACTGAAGTTCTGGTTTCCGACCGTCGTGAATACGAACTGGCCGAGGAAGGCTTCATCTCCCTGACCATGCGTAAAGGCTCCGACAACGCGGCGTTCTTCTCCGCCAGCTCGGTGCAGAAGCCGAAGTTCTTCGGCATCAGCGCTGAAGGCAAGGCTGCAGAGCTGAACTACAAGCTCGGCACCCAACTGCCGTACATGATGATCGTCAACCGCTTGGCTCACTACTTGAAAGTGCTGCAGCGCGAGCAACTCGGTTCGTGGAAAGAACGTACCGACCTCGAGCTGGAACTGAACAAGTGGATCCGCCAGTACGTTGCCGACCAGGAAAACCCGAGCGCCGAAGTGCGTGGCCGTCGTCCGCTGCGCGCTGCGCAAGTGATCGTCAGCGACGTTGAAGGCGAGCCGGGCTGGTACCGCGTGAGCTTGAACGTGCGTCCGCACTTCAAGTACATGGGTGCCGATTTCACCCTGTCGCTGGTTGGCAAGCTGGACAAAGAGTAAGAGCGACTCATGGACGGATACGGCAGTCTTTTCGAACGCCTCAACGGCGATGCGGAACAGCGCAAAGGCAGGAGCCTCGAGGCTTCAGCCATGGCGTCTGTGGCTGCCCATCTGGCCAAAATGCTCAGCACCCGGGCCGGCAGCGTGCAAACGCTGTCCGACTACGGGTTGCCCGATCTCAATGACATGCGCCTGAGCCTGCACGATTCCCTGAGTCAGGCCCGCCTGGCCATCGAAAGCTTCATCGAAGCCTACGAACCGCGCCTGAGCAACGTGCGTGTCATTTCCCTGCCGCGTGACCACGATCAGCTTCGCCTGGCCTTCAGCATTGAAGGCTTGCTGGAAGTTGAAGGGTTCAAGCGTCAGGTCAGTTTTTCCGCGCGCCTGGATGGCAGCGGACAAGTGAAGGTGAATTAGGACCATGCGAGGGAGCGCCGTGAATCCGGGTGCGTTGGCGAAGTGGGGGCGTGGCGTGTTGCTATTTCTCGCCCTGACGGCTGCTGCCCTGGTTTCAGCTGCCTGTTACGTGAAAACGACGGCGGCACGGCTGGCTCACGAGTATTCCACTGACTGGAACGATGCGGGTACGTGCTTCATCCGCTCCTACATTCCGCAGTATTCGGCCGTCGGCATACCGGGAATGATTTTCAAGCTGTTTGCCAGCGAAGCATTTTTCCGCGTTTATGCAAAAGACGGCACATTGCTGAAGTCATCCGAATGGCTGCTCTGGCAGAACGAGTTCACCACCGATGAACGCTCGCAGTGGGTATACGGTCACGCGATCTACCCGACAGCGACGGGTTACGAGGGCTGGAATATTCCGGTGTGTGCTCAAGAAATGAACAGTCATCAAGCCAAGGTCAACTAAGGAGAACCCCGATGTCTGGCAAACCCGCGGCACGTGTATCCGACCCCACCGCTTGCCCACTACCAGGCCACGGCACCAACCCGATCGCCGCCGGTTCCGGCGACGTGTTCTTCGACGGCCTCGCGGCCGCCCGCCAAGGCGATGCCTCGGCGTGTGGTGGTGCGATGTCCGGCGGCTTGGCGACCACTGTGTTGATCAACGGCAAACCTGCTGCGACGGTTGATTCGGTGGGTACGCATGGCAACAAGGTTACGGCTGGATCAGGGACGGTGATTATTGGCAATTCGCATTCGCCGGCGCCATTTGTGCCGCCGGAGCCGATCATCATTCCTGGAATATTCAATCGTGTCTTTGAATTCAAAACCGCAGATGGAAGAACGGTTGAAAATTTAAACTACACCATGCGATCTGATAGCGGGATTGAGAAAACAGGCTCAACGTCAACAGGCATGTCAGGTGGTTTTTCAACTGGAAAGACGGCAGAACCTGTAACTATATACATTTCGGCGGACTAGTAAGTATGGAGACCATAATCAACATTGATGGTGTCGCTTACACCTTTGTGACTCAGGATCAGGTGACTACACTAAAAGTTCTTGCCGAAACAACTGAGAGCAAGGATACAAAGCCTAAGGCAGTTGATCTTCCGGTGGCCTGGATTATTACGCGAAAAAGTGGTGTGCCTCTCTTCGCCTTGAAACCGGGTAAGGATGACTCTCCATTCAGAATCATCACCGCGGAGAAACTGTACGCAGAAAAGGGCCAGTGGTTCGAACCGTTGGCCCGATATTACAGAGAGCTTGTCTGGATCAACCCAGAGACAACGCAGGCCGGAACAGAGTCGAATGCGGCTTATAAACATGTTACTTGGCAGGAGTTGATCGACTTTGCAATCGTTGACCGGTTTTCCTTCACTTTTCACTCCGGAATGCCGGGTGACTGGAAATTCCGCGCAGTGGGCGGCGCTGAGTTTTTGATGGTGTTCATGGAGGATAAACCCTATTGGACTGATGGCATTGGCCAAGTGCCGTTTGCGGTTAACACCTATAGAAAGTATCTGCGAGAAACAAAGCAGGTAGAACTCGCAATAAAGCTGGCTGGTGAAACGGGTGTGACCTGGGGCGACGGCAAAGCCTATACCGGAGCAGAGCGAGGACCGAAAGACGTTTACGATAACTTCATCATTTTACGAGGGATATTGTGGGCAAAAGAAAACTGCAAGTTAGTTGTGAAAAAAGACACGGTATACGATAAAGGTATCCCGCACACAATTGAACTTACTGACGCACCTTATGTGCCTGTATCAAATGCGAAGTTGATAAATCCCATTTCGCAAGGCGATATGGATCAGTACGGGACTTGGAATAAATGAAAGCTCGTCGCTTAATTGGCTGTATTCCGCATCTGATAGTGTGTGCTCTGTATATTCCGCTGCATAACTACGGTGTCGACGTATATATCGAAATTTATGGGGGATTGACATCGAGAGGTATCGGCATCGGTATGACGCCAGATCTAATGGTTCAGTATTTCGTGGTGATGAACGCTATAACTTTTTTTATCCCCAAGCTGAAATTAAAAGTCCTCTTTGTCTCATTTATGCTTGCGCTTATTTTGTACTATTTTTTGCCTCACTACCCCGTCCGCGCGATGGCTTACACATTGATGGGTGGCGTTCTGACTTTTGCGGCGATATTCGCTGGCCAGTTAATGGATCGCCTTTTTTTTTCAAAAAGAAAAGTTGAAGCATGACTGTCGGGCGTCATTGCCGACGTTGCCCGCGGGGAGTTCCTAGCCCGCATGAACCGTTCTGCTGTTTTTTTAAATGAGCTCCACTACCAGGCAGGTAACCCGTGTCCTTTAACCACTACTACCAAAGCGAACTCACCGCACTGCGCCAACTCGGTCGCCGTTTCGCCGAGCGTAGTCCGGCGCTGGCACCGTATCTGGGGCAGGCCGGGCGGGATCCGGATGTGGAGCGGTTGCTCGAAGGCTTTGCGTTTCTGACCGGGCGTCTGCGCCAGAAGCTCGATGACGAGCTGCCGGAACTCAGCCATTCGTTGATGCAATTGCTGTGGCCGAACTACATGCGCCCGCTGCCGGCGTTCAGCATCTTGCAGTTCGATCCGCTCAAGCGTTCCGGGCCGGCGCTGCGCGTCGAGCGTGATACGCCGATTGAAAGCAAGCCGATCGAAGACGTTCGTTGCCGCTTCCGCACCTGCTATCCAACTGAAGTGCTGCCGCTGGATCTGGCCGCGCTGAATTACTCGGTGAAGGGCGACGGTTCGCTGCTCAGCCTGCGTCTGGAAATGAGCGCCGACGGCCACCTCGGTGAGCTGGAACTGAGCAAGCTGCGCCTGCACTTTGCCGGCGAGCGCTACATCAGCCAGATGCTTTACCTGAGCCTGCTGCGCAACCTCGAAGGTATCGAGCTGATCCCGCTCGACGGTGCCGGCAAACCGATTGATGGCGTTAGCGGCAAGCCGATGGCGTTCAAGATTCCCGGTGATCGGGTCAAACCGGTGGGCTTTGCCGAAGAAGAAGCGTTGATCCCGTATCCGCTGAACACCTTCCGTGGCTATCGCTACCTGCAGGAATACTTCGCCTTCCAGGACAAATTCCTGTTCGTCGACGTCAACGGTCTGGACATCATCAATGCGCTGCCGGAAGACACGCTCAAGCAGATGCGCGGCCTCGAATTGCGCTTCGATATTCGCAAGAGCGGCATCATGCGCATGCGTCCGACGCTGGATAACGTGAAGCTGTTTTGCACGCCGATTGCCAACCTGTTCGCCCACGATGCACTGCCGATTCGCCTCGATGGCAAGCAGGACGAATACCTGCTGCTGCCGGCGGAATTCGATCTGGAAAACTGCGGCGTGTTCTCGGTGGAAACCGTCACTGGCTGGAAGCCCGGCGGTCTCGGTTATCAGGAATACGTGCCGTTCGAATCCTTCGAGCACGACCCGAGTTTCGACGTGCCCAACAGCCGTCCGCACTACAGCATTCGCCAGCGCTCTTCGCTGTTGCACGACGGCCTCGACACCTACCTGAGCTTTGGCATCCGCCACACCGAAGCCCACGAAACCCTGTCGATTGAGTTGATGTGCACCAACCAGAACCTGCCGCGCAAGCTCAAGCTCGGCGACATCTGCATGGCCTGCGAAGAGACGCCGGAGTTCCTCAGTTTCCGCAACATCACCCCAGCGACTTCCAGTTTCGCGCCGCCGCTGAACCGTGACTTCCTGTGGAAGCTGATCAGCAACATGTCGCTTAACTATCTGTCGCTGGCGGACGTCAATGCGTTGAAGGTGATTCTCGAAACCTACGACTTGCCGCGCTACTACGACCAGCACGCGGAGAAGGTCAGCAAACGCCTGCTCGGCGGCCTCAAGCACATCAAGCATCACCACGTCGACCGCTTGCACCGTGGTTTGCCGGTGCGCGGTTTGCGCACCGAACTGACCATCGACCCGGAAGGGTATATCGGCGAAGGCGACCTGTTCGTTTTCGCCTCGGTTCTTAACGAGTTTTTCGCGCTTTACGCCAGTCTCAATTCATTCCATGAGCTGCGGGTAAAAAGCACACAGGGAGAGGTGTACCAATGGACACCACGTATGGGCCTGCAGCCCCTGCTTTAAGCGGGCTGACCAAGGTAATACGCGAGTACTCGCTGTTTCAGGCCGTGCTGCTGGTGATCGACCGGCTGCGCGAGGCACACCCGCATCTGAGCGAAGACGATCTGTACGATCAGGTCGAGTTCCAGGCCAACCCGAGCCTCGGTTTTCCGCGCAGCGACGTCGATCGCGTGGAGTTCTTCGAAGAGCACGGGCAGATGCGCGCGCGCATGCGTTTCAACCTGATCGGCCTGGTCGGTTCCGGCTCGCCGTTGCCGGCGTTCTATGGCGAACAAGCCTTGGGCGACAGTGAAGACGGCAACCCGACGCGTAACTTCCTCGACCTGTTCCACCATCGCCTGCAACGGCTGATGCTGCCGATCTGGCGCAAGTATCGTTACCGCGCGAGCTTCCAGAGCGGCGCGATTGACCCGTTTTCCTCGCAACTGTTTGCCCTGATCGGTCTGGGCGGCGACGAGATTCGCAAGGCCAAGGAACTCAACTGGAAACGCCTGCTGCCGTACCTCGGTTTGCTCAGCTTGCGGGCGCACTCGGCAGCGTTGATCGAAGCCGTGCTGCGTTACTACTTCAAGCACGAAGACCTGGTCATCGAGCAGTGCATCGAGCGCCGCGTGGAAATTCTCGAAGAGCAGCGCAATCGTTTGGGCCGCGCCAACAGCATGCTCGGTGAAGACCTGGTGCTCGGCGAGCACGTGCGCGACCGCAGCGGCAAATTCCGCATTCACATCACCGAACTCGACTGGCAGCGATTCCATGAATTCCTGCCGATCGGTTTCGGTTACCAGCCGCTCTGCGCGTTGGTGCGGTTCACCTTGCGTGACCCGCTCGATTACGACATCCGCCTGGTCTTGCGCCAGGAAGAAATCCGCGAACTGCGCATCGGTGAGCAGAACGCCTGTCGCCTCGGTTGGACCAGTTGGCTGGGCCGCGAAAAAGCGGACGGCGTGGTGACCCTGGGCAGCAAAATTCATTAAGGACGTGAGCCATGATCAACGTAGACCTGCAACAACTCATCCAGGCGCTGGACGCCGAAACCCGTCGTGATCTGGAACGTTCGGCCGAGCGTTGCGTGGCCCGTGGCGGCAGCAAGATCCTCGTCGAAGACTTGCTGCTCGGCCTGCTGGAGCGCCCGAACGGTTTGCTCACACGCGCGCTGCAAGATGCCGACGTCGATGCCGGCGAACTGAGTGCCGCGCTGCAATCGCGGGTTGAACACAGCGCCTCGCGCAACCCGGTGTTCGCCCCGGAGCTGGTGCAGTGGCTGCAAGACGCACTGCTGGTGGCCAACCTCGAACTGGGCCAGACCCAGGTTGAAGATGCCGCACTGATCCTTGCGCTGCTGCGCAACCCGATGCGTTACGCCGGCAGCCGTTATCAGCCGCTGCTCGCCAAGCTAAATATCGATCGCCTGAAGGAGTTCGCCCTGTCGCAACAGGAGCAACCGGCGGCCAATGGCAAACCAGCGGCGCAGGGCGAATCGCTGTTGCAGCGCTTCACCCACAACCTGACCCAACAGGCCCGCGACGGCAAACTCGATCCGGTACTGTGCCGTGACGGCGCGATCCGCCAGATGGTCGACATCCTCGCCCGTCGCCGCAAGAACAACCCGATCGTCGTCGGTGAGGCCGGTGTCGGCAAGACCGCCATCGTCGAAGGTCTGGCCTCGCGCATCGCTGCCGGTGAAGTGCCCCAAGTGCTTAAAGGTGTTGAGCTGCTGTCGCTGGACATGGGTTTGTTGCAGGCCGGCGCCAGCGTCAAAGGTGAGTTCGAGCGTCGCCTCAAAGGCGTGATCGACGAAGTCAAAGCCTCGCCGAAACCGATCATTCTGTTCATCGACGAAGCCCACACCCTGATCGGTGCGGGCGGCAACGCTGGCGGCTCCGATGCGGCCAACCTGCTGAAACCGGCACTGGCCCGTGGCGAACTACGCACCATCGCCGCGACCACCTGGGCCGAGTACAAGAAATACTTCGAGAAAGACCCGGCGCTGGCCCGTCGTTTCCAACCGGTGCAACTGCACGAACCGACCGTCAGCGAAGCGGTGACCATCCTTCGTGGTCTGGCGCAGGTTTACGAGAAGAGCCACGGCATCTACCTGCGTGATGACGCGGTGGTCTCGGCAGCTGAATTGTCCGCACGTTACCTGGCCGGTCGGCAACTGCCGGACAAAGCCGTCGACGTTCTCGACACCGCGTGCGCCCGCGTGCGCATCAGCCTCGCCGCCGCCCCGGAAAGCCTTGAGCGTCTGCGTGGCGAACTGGCTGAAGGTGGCCGTCAGCGTCAGGCTCTGCGTCGCGATGCCGAGGCGGGTTTGTTGATCGACCACGAAGCGCTGGGCGCATTGGAAGCCCGTCTCGACGAAGCCGAAGACGAAATGGTCGCGCTGGAAACCCTGTGGACTGAACAGAAGCAACTGGCCGAGCGCCTGCTGGAATTGCGTCAACAACTGGCCAAGGCTCGCGAAGCCGCAGCGGTCGAGCCGACCGTCAGCGTTGAAGAAGACGCCGAAGGCACGGTGATCGAAACCATCGCTGCCGAAGTGGAAGAAGGCCAGAGCGTCGAAGCGCTGGAAGCCCAACTCAACGAAACCCACAGCGCCCTGACTGCGGCCCAAGTCAAAGAACGTCTGGTCAGTTTCGAAGTGTGCCCGCGTCTGGTCGCCGAAGTGATCAGCGCCTGGACCGGTGTGCCATTGGCGCAACTGGCCCGCGAACACAACGCCAAAGTCGCCAGCTTCGCCACCGACCTGCGCACGCGGATCCGTGGTCAGGAACAAGCTGTGCACGCCCTGGATCGCTCGATGCGCGCCACCGCTGCTGGCCTGAACAAGCCTGACGCACCGGTTGGCGTGTTCCTGCTGGTCGGCCCGAGTGGTGTGGGTAAAACCGAAACCGCATTGGCCTTGGCTGACTTGCTGTACGGCGGTGATCGTTTCATCACCACCATCAACATGTCCGAATTTCAGGAGAAGCACACCGTCTCCCGTCTGATTGGCGCGCCACCGGGCTACGTCGGTTACGGCGAGGGCGGCATGCTTACCGAAGCCGTGCGGCAGAAACCGTATTCGGTGGTGCTGCTCGATGAAGTCGAGAAGGCCGACCCGGACGTGCTCAACCTGTTCTACCAAATCTTCGACAAAGGTGTGGCCAACGATGGCGAAGGTCGCGAGATCGACTTCCGCAACACGTTGATCCTGATGACCTCGAACCTCGGTAGCGACAAGATCAGCGACCTCTGCGAAAACGGCGCACGCCCGACCGCTGAAGTCCTCGAAGAAACCATTCGCCCGGTACTCAGCAAACACTTCAAACCAGCGCTGCTGGCGCGGATGAAAGTGGTGCCGTACTACCCGGTCGGTGGCCCGGTGCTGCGCGAGCTGATCGAGATCAAACTCGGTCGTCTCGGCGAGCGTCTCAACCGTCGTCAGCTGGATTTCAGCTGGTGCCAGAACCTCGTCGATCATCTGTCCGAGCGTTGCACGCAAAGCGAAAGCGGTGCGCGCCTGATCGACCATCTGCTCGACCAGCACGTGCTGCCGCTGGTGGCGGATCGTCTGCTCGATGCCATGGCCACCGGTGAAAGCCTCAAGCGTGTGCATGCCACGCTCGACGGTGAAGCCAGCGTGACGTGCGAGTTCGCCTGAGGTGGGCGTGATGTTCACTCAGGTGCCGCAGCCGCTGGTCTATGCCGAAGCGTTGCTGGCGCAGTTCGCCAGTCTGTCGCGGGCGGCGGACGGTGCTGCGTTGCTGGGTGACTTCGTGCGCGGGCTGGCCGAGCTGAGCGGTTGCGAACTCACGCAGCTGTATCTGCTCGACGCCACCCACACCTGCCTGGGGATGAACGCCGAATGCCTCGACGGCGCCCTGCAACCGCGCGAGGCGGCGAGCCTGCCGGCGGATTACAACGGTGAACAACTGCTGCAATTCGCCCTGTGCCAGAACCGCGTGGTGTGCCTCGACGACTTGAGTGGCAGCTTGCACGAAACCAGTTTCCTGCCGGCAGCGGCGTCGCCGTGGCAGTCATTGCTGTGCGTGCCGCTGGTCAATCGAAACAAGGCTGTCGAAGGTCTGCTGCTGTGCGCCAGCCGTCGTCGCACCGACCTGCAAGGCTTTGCTGATTCCCTCGGCCAGCTCGGCTCGTTCGTGCTCGGTCAATTGCACCTGCTGCAACGCTTGCGTCAGCCGCTGGCGCAAGCGGCCACCGTCGCGCGCAGTGTACCGAGCATCAGTGGTTATGGCCTGATCGGCAAAAGTGCGGCGATGCGCCAGACCCATTCGCTGATCAGCAAAGTGCTGCACAGCCCGTACACCGTGTTGCTGCGTGGCGAAACCGGTACTGGCAAGGAAGTCGTCGCCCGGGCCATTCACGATTGTGGCCCGCGTCGTTCCCAGGCGTTCATCGTGCAGAACTGCGCAGCAGTGCCGGAAAACCTGCTGGAAAGCGAGCTGTTCGGCTATCGCAAAGGCGCCTTCACCGGTGCCGACCGTGATCGCGCCGGGCTGTTCGACGCGGCCAATGGCGGCACGCTGTTGCTCGACGAAATCGGCGACATGCCGCTGTCGTTGCAAGCGAAGATTCTGCGCGTGTTGCAGGAAGGCGAGATCCGTCCGCTGGGTTCCAACGACACGCACAAGATCGACGTGCGCATCATCGCCGCCACCCACCGCGATCTGTCGACGCTGGTCAGCGAAGGCAAATTCCGCGAGGACTTGTACTACCGCCTCGCGCAATTCCCGATCGAGCTGCCGGCGCTGCGTCAGCGCGAAGGCGACATCCTCGAACTGGCCCAGCATTTCGCCGAAAAGACCTGCACGTATTTGCAGCGTGATCCGGTGCGCTGGTCAGACGCAGCGCTGGAGCATCTGGGCGGTTACACCTTCCCCGGCAACGTCCGCGAACTCAAGGCGTTGGTCGAGCGCGCGGTGCTGTTGTGCGAGGGCGGTGAATTGCTCGCCGAGCATTTCTCCCTGCGCATGGACCCGGTGCTGGAAGACAACAGCCATTTGAATCTGCGCGAACGTCTGGAGCAGGTCGAACGCACTTTGTTGCTTGATTGCCTGCGTAAAAACGACGGCAACCAGACCCTCGCGGCCCGCGAACTGGGCCTGCCTCGGCGCACGCTGCTGTACCGCCTCGGCCGTCTGAACATCAATCTGGGGGATTTCGATGGCTAGGCAAACGCTCATCGATTTCACCTCGAAAAACTATTTCAGCGCCGCCCGCAAGGGTCGGCGCTTTGTGCTTTGTCTACACCTGGAGACCCTCTGATGTCTGTTCGTCACTGGCACGCTGTCCTGCTGACCCTCGTCGTTCTATGCGGCCTTGGCGGCTGTAGCGGCAATTACAAATTCAACGACAACGACTATCGCCCGTTGGGTGATCCGCAAGCGGTCAATCGCGGTAAGTGACCGCAAGGAGCATCAAACATGGAATTGGTTTTCGAAATGCTGAACACCAAGCAGTTCGTGCCCACCGAGTTGTGCCAGAAGACCTTTAAACAGGCCGGCGGCGTGATCGGGCGGGGCGAGGACTGCGACTGGATCATCCCTGACCGCAAGCGTCACTTGTCCAATCACCACGCGATTGTCAGCTACCGCGAGGGCACGTTCTTCCTGACCGACACCAGCAGCAACGGTGTGCAGGACGGTGACAGCGGCGCACGCCTGCACAAGGGCGAGCCGGTGCGGATCGAACACGGCAGCACCTACGTGCTGGGTGACTTCGAGATACGCGCGCGGCTAGTGCGCGACCCCGCGACTTTCGACGGTGAAGCCGGGCGTCCGCGCCCCGCCGGCAGCATCATCCCGGACGACGCTTTCCTCGACCTCGACCCGCTCAATGCCCTCGAACAGCAAGAGCGCGTGTATTCGGAAATCGACGAACTGCTGGCGCCGAACACCAAGCCTGAGGACTCCCGTCAGCGTGCCGACTACGCGCGCATCGACATGGAAAGCCTGATGGTCCCGGAGCTGATCGCAGCCCCGGTAGAACCTGAGCCCGCTCCGGCACCGAAAGCCGTCGAGCGCCAAAGCGAAGGTTTCTGGGATCATTTCGGCGCTGCGCTGGGTGTCGACGTCAAAGGCCTCAGCCACGACGAACGCGAAGCCTTGGCACTCAGCGCCGCACGTCTGCTGCGTCAGAGCATCGGCGGTTTGCAACAGAGCCTGCGCACCCGTTCCGAGCTGAAAAACGAATTGCGTCTGGCGCAGACCACCGTGCAAGGCACCAACAAGAATCCGCTGAAATTCGCCGTCGACCCGAGCGAAGCGCTGCAGATTCTGTTGCAGCCAAGCAAGCCCGGCCACCTGCCCGCCGAGCAAGCCATCTCCCGTGCGTTCCGCGATCTGCAGGCGCATCAGGTTGCACTGCTGACCGCCAGCCGCGCCGCCGTGCGCGGCACGCTGGAGCACTTCTCGCCGGAGCAACTGACCCTGCGTTTCGAGCGCGATAGCAAGCCGTTGATCGCCACGTCGGGCGGGCGCTGGAGAGCGTTCGGCCGCTATCACCAGGCACTGCGTCAGGACGATGACTGGAGCGAGCGTCTGCTGGCCCGCGACTTCGCCCAGGCCTACGAAGAACAGATTCGCCTGATCTCCACCCTCCACACCGACCACCAAGGATGATGCGCATGTCTCGCCGCTCGACCGCTTTTTTCAAGACGCTGACTGCGCTCACCGTGCTGGTGTTGCTCGCCGGTTGCTCGTCGCTGTCGCCATACTCGAAAGTGACCAAGATCAACCTGAAACTGACCGGCAGCGATCAATTGAACCTCGATCTCAACGGCCGCCCATCGCCAGTGGTGGTGCGTCTGTTCGAACTCAAGCACCCGGTGACTTTCGAGAACGCTGATTTCTTCAGCCTCTACGAGCGCGCCAAGGAATCCCTCAACCCGGACCTGGTGGCCAGCGAAGAACTCGAATTGCGCCCCGGCGAAACCGTGGAGCTGAAGCTCAAGGTGGAAGAGGGCAGTAGCTATGTCGGCGTTCTCGCCGCCTACCGCGACTTGCCGGAAACCCAATGGCGCCACACGGTGCAGATCACGCCACTGGAAATCACCGAAGTCGATCTGACCCTGGACCAGGCCGGCATCCGTAACACCAATCAAGTGCTCGCCAAGGCGGATGACTGACCATGAATACTCATAAAGTCATTTGGCAGGAAGGCATGCTGCTGCGTCCGCAGCACTTCCAGCACAACGATCGCTATTACGATCACCAGATGAAAACCCGCACGCAATTGCTGGGTGGCTACACCTGGGGTTTCCTCAATCTGGAGATCGACCTGCAGTTCCTCAACATGGGCAAACTGGTGATCAGTGAAGCCTCGGGGATTCTGCCGGATGGCAGCCTGTTCGAACTCGGTGGCAACACTGAACCGCTGGCGCTCGACGTGCCGCCGAACACCGGTAACACGCCGATCTATCTGGCGCTGCCGCTGGTCACTGGCAACCACATCGAGTCGCGTCGTCCGGAGCAGTCCGACGTGCTCGCGCGCTACACCGCGTATGACGCCGAAGTCGCCGACTCCAACGCCGGCGACGATTCCGCCAGCCAGGTCAGCTGCGGGCGCCCGGACTTCAAACTGTTGCTCGGCGAGCAGCAGAGCGATCAGGCCTACGTGAAGCTGAAGATCTGCGACGTGCTCGACACCACGCCCGACGGCGTGATCAGCCTCGATCCGGATTTCGTCCCGACCTACATTCAGGCTCACGCCTCCAGCTACCTGCTGTCGTGCCTGAAAGAAGTCATCAGCATGCTCAGCCACCGTGGCGACACCATTGCCGAGCGGATTCGCTCCAACGGCAAGGTCGGCGGCGCTGAAGTCGGCGACTTCATGATGCTGCAACTGATCAACCGCACCGAACTGCTGCTGCGTCACTACCTCGGTCTGGAACAGGTGCACCCGGAAGAGTTGTACCGCACGCTGCTGACCATGCTCGGCGATCTGGCGACCTTCTCCGGCGAGAGCAAACGCCCGCGTCTGGACAGCCGCTACTCCCACGCCGATCAGGGCGGCAGCTTCCGCAAACTGATGGAAGCGATTCGTCAGGTACTGTCGATGGTGCTCGAACAGCACGCCATCGAACTGATCCTGCAAGCGCGTCAGTACGGCATCATCGTGTCGCCGTTGCACGACCACAAACTGCTCGGCTCGGCCTCGTTCGTGCTGGCGGCCAGTGCCAACTGCGACTCCGAAGAACTGCGCCATCGCTTGCCGGCGCACCTCAAGGTCGGCCCGGTGGAGCGCATCCGCCAACTGGTCAACCTGCACTTGCCGGGGATCAAGGTCAAACCGTTGCCGGTGGCCCCGCGGCAGATCGCGTTCCATTCGAACAAAACCTATTTCATCCTCGAACTCAGTTCCGAAGACCTGGCACAACTCGAGCGCTCCGGCGGTTTCGCGTTCCACGTGTCCGGCGAATTTGCCGAGCTTGAACTGAAATTCTGGGCCATCAGGAACTGACCGACATGATCAAGGAAACGGATTACAACCAGGACGACAAAACCGTCCTGCTCGATCGTCAAGGCCACGGACCGGCGTCGAGTCCGCTGACCGACTTCGCCGCGCCACCGCGCTTCGAGCAACTGGAAGAACGCATGATCTACGCCGCGCGCCTGCGTCCGGCAGAGGCGTTCAACATCAGCCTCAATTCGCTGGTGGCAGCCTCGTCCGAGTTGCTCTCGGAAGTGGTGCGCCTCAAGCATAGCGAAACCCGCGAAGACCTCTACGCGCTCAACGAGCGCCTGACCGCCGGGCTCAAGTTGTTTGAAGTACGCGCTCTGCACAATGGCGCCGAGAGCAGCCAAGTGATGGCTGCGCGTTACGTGCTCTGCACCGTGGTCGACGAAGCCGTCGTGACCACGCCGTGGGGCAACGAAAGCGAGTGGTCGCAGATGAGCTTGCTCAGCAGCTTCCACAACGAAACCTTCGGTGGCGAGAAGTTCTTCCAGTTGCTCGATCGGCTGTCGAAGAACCCGGTTAAGCACCTGCCGATGCTCGAATTGATGTACCTGTGCCTGTCCCTCGGCTTCGAGGGCAAATACCGCGTGCAGGCTCGCGGCATGCTCGAACTCGAAGGCATCCGCGACGCGTTGTACCGGCAGATCCGTCAGTTGCGTGGCGACGTGCCGCGCGAGTTGTCGCCGCATTGGGAAGGTCTCGACGATCAGCGCCGCAACCTGGTGCGCATCGTGCCGGCGTGGATGGTGGTGTTGTTCACTTTCGTCTGTCTGGTGGTGATGTATTCGGGCTTCGCCTGGGTCTTGGGCGAGCAGCGCGACACCGTTCTGCAACCTTATCAGCCGCTTGATCCAGCCGCGGTCCAACCGCAGTCGCAGCCGTAAACAGGGACGTGTGATGAAAAAGTTTTTCAAGAAAGTCGGCGCCTTCCTGCGCCAGACCTGGGTCTGGACCCTGCTGCTAGTGCTGTTTTTGGCGCTGCTGGTGTGGTTCGTCGGCCCGTTGTTGGCAGTCGATGATTACAAGTTCTGGGAAGGTTCGACTTCCCGTCTGCTGACCATCGCCGTGCTGTTCCTGATCTGGGGCCTGACCATGGTCTTCGTCAGCTGGCGCGCCGGTATCCGCAAGAAAGCCGACGAAGAAAGCGAAGACGGCCAGGATCGCATCCGCCGCGAAGAGCTGATCGACGACGAGCAGAAAGAGTTGAAGGCGCGCTTCAAGGACGCGCTGAAAACCCTGAAAACCTCGAGCCTGTATCGCGGCCGCAGCGAACGCTGGCGCAGCGACTTGCCGTGGTATCTGCTGATCGGTCCGCAGGCCTCGGGCAAGACCAGCCTGCTGGACTTTTCCGGTCTGGAATTCCCGATCAACAAGATCGACCGCAAGCTGACCCGCGACACCCTCGGCACCCGTCATTGCGACTGGTACTTCGCCGACCACGGTGTGCTGATCGACACCGCCGGGCGTTACACCACGCAACCGGATGTGGAAGTCGACGGCAGTGCCTGGACGACCTTGCTGGAGCTGCTGCGCAAACGTCGTCGCGGCCGTCCGCTGAACGGCGTGCTGGTGACCATTCCGGTGGAAACCCTGCTCGGCGGCAGCGAACAGGACATCGATACTTTGGCGCGCCAGGTACGTGGTCGTCTGCAGGATGTGCATCAGAAACTGCACGTCGATGTGCCGGTGTATCTGGTCTTGAGCAAGGCTGACAAGCTGCTCGGCTTCGACGAGTTCTTCGATCAACTGACCCGCGAAGAAAGCGATCAAGTGCTTGGCACCAGTTTCCGCAAGGATCAGGTCGGCACCGACGTGGCTGTGCTGCGCAACGAATTCGAAGAGTTGCTGCGTCGCCTCAACAGCCAAGTGATCATGCGCATGCACTCCGAGCGCGACACGCAGCGCCGTGGCCGCATCCTCGACTTCCCGCATCAACTCGGGCAGATCGGGGAGCGTCTATGCCTGTTCGTCGACATGGCGTTCACCGGCAACCGTTATCAGCGTGCTACGCAACTGCGCGGTTTCTACCTGACCAGCGCACCGCACCTGACCCAGGAAATGGATTCGACCACCGCCGGCATCGGCGCCAGCCTCGGCATGAACGCCGGTGTGCTGCCGACTCTGCGCAGCGGTCGTTCGCGTTTCATCCATCACTTGCTCAGCCGCGTGATCTTCCCTGAGGCCGATCTCGCCGGTCTGGACAAGCGCGAACGCAGCCGCATTCATTGGGGCCAGCGTGCGCTGTACGTCGGTGCACTGGCGGCATTGGCGCTGTTCGGCATGCTGTGGGCGGGCGGTTTCTCGGCGAACTATGAGCGTCTGGAAAACCTGCGCACTCTGGCGCAGAACTGGACGCAGCAGCGCAGCGCATTGACGCCGCGTGATGACGCCATGGGCGTGCTGAAAACCCTCGACACCAGCTATGCCGCGACTCAGGCGTTCCCGAAAAAGGGTGACGTTTCCTATCACGAACGTGGCGGCCTGTATCAGGGCGAAGACGTCAATCCAGTGGTCAAAGAGGCTTACGAGCGCGAGCTTGAAAAGCAACTGCTGCCACGGGTTGCGACCATGCTTGAAGGGCAGATCCGCGCGAACATGAAGGACCGCGAAAAGCTGCTCAACAGCCTGCGCGCGTACCTGATGTTGAACATGAAAGATCGCCGCGATGCCGTGTGGCTCAAGGACTGGGTCGCCGCTGACTGGTCGCAACGCTACACCGGCAACACCGCGGTGCAGAACGGTCTGAACACGCATCTCGAGCGTTTGCTGAAGCAGCCATTTATCTACCCGCTGAACGATCAACTGGTCACTCAGGCGCGTCAGGTATTGCGCAGCGAATCGCTGGCCACCGTGGTGTACCGCATGCTCCGCGAGCAGGCGCGCAACCTGCCGGAATATCGCTTCAGCCAACACCTCGGCCCGCAAGGCTCGCTGTTTATCGGCACCGAGTACGTGATTCCGGGCTTCTACACCCAATCCGGTTATCAGCAGTATTTCTCGGTACAGGGCGCAACGCTGGTCACCGATATCCTGCGTGACAACTGGGTGCTGGGCGAAGGTGCGGGCATCAGCGACATGGACTTGCGTCGCCTGATGGTCGAGCTGGAGCAACTGTACTTCCGCGACTACGCCAACTACTGGAGCGAAGCCGTTGGCCAGGTTGCACTGCCGCCGATCAGCGACGCCGGTGAAGGCGCCGAGCAACTGGCGGGCCTGACCTCGGCTAATTCGCCGGTGTTGGCGCTGTTGACCGAAGTGCGTGAGAACACCCGCTTCGAGGCAGCCGCTGATCCTGTGGATGAAGCCGGTGATGCGGCTGATGCGTTGGCAGGGCAGAAAGGCAAACTGGGTAAAGTCGGCAAACTGGCGTCTGCCGTGGCGGACAAGGCTTCGGCCCTGAGCGTGGCGAAGAGCCTGCCGGACACCGCGAAGAAGTCGCTGCAACGCCGCTTCGAACCGCTGCATCGTCTGCTTGATGACAACAACGGCCCAGGCGCTGACCTGACGCCAGCGTTCAACGCGCTCAACGACCTGCAACTGCAACTGTCCGGCCTGGCCCGTTCCAGCACGCCGGAACAAGCCGCGTTCGAAATGGCGAAAACCCGCATGAGCGGCCAGCGTGATGCGCTGACCAACCTGCGCGCCGCTTCGGGTCGCCTGCCGCGTCCACTGAGCGTGTGGTTCAACGTGCTGGCCGAAGACTCGTGGCGTCTGGTGCTCAACGATGCCTACCAATACCTGAACGGTCGTTATCAGAACGAGCTGTACAGCGTGTATGGCAAAACCATCAGCAAGCGTTATCCATTCAGCGCCAGCAGCACCAGCGACGTGGCGATCAGCGACTTCCGCGAGTTCTTCAAGGCTCAAGGCATCGTCGACCGCTTCTTCGACAGCTACATGCGTCCGTTCGTCAGCGGCGATCCGGGCAACTACCGCATGCGTAGCGTCGACGGTCACAGCCTGCCGGTGTCGAAGGTCTACCTCGATCAGATGGCGGCAGCACTGACGATTCGTCAGAGCTTCTTCTCGATCAACCCGGCCGAGCCGACCGTGCAGTTCAAACTGGAGCCGTACACCCTCGATCCGGCGGTCAGCCGTTCCGAGTTCAAGTTCGGCGACAAGACCATGGAATACCGCCACGGTCCGATCCTGCCGATGACCTTCAAATGGCCGACCGATGCTGAAGACGGTCGCACCAGTCTGGTCATGGACAAAATGGCCGGGCGCCCGATCGGTATCGAGAAGAACTCTGGCCCATGGTCGCTGTTCCGTCTGTTCGACCTGATGCAGACCGAGTACCTGACCGGTCGCGACGTGCTGGTGCTGAAAGCCGATGTGGGTGGCCTGCGCGCCAACTACCTGTTGAGCAGCCAGCGCACACCGAACCCGTTCGACATGGGCGTGCTGCGCACCTTCCGTATGCCGGTGCAGCTCTGATGCTGGTGGCCAGTGCCTGGCGCAGCGCGGCGCGTACCGACCCGGGCAAGGTGCGGGCGCGCAACGAAGATGCCTTCCTCGACTCGCCACAGCAGGGGCTGTGGGTGGTCGCGGACGGCATGGGCGGTCATCAGGGTGGCGACATCGCCAGCCAGTTGATCGTCGCCAGCCTGGCTGAACTGCCGCAACACGAGGACTTCGACGAACGCCTCAAAGCCATCCGCCAGTGCCTGCACTGGTTGAACCGGCGTTTGGGGCAGGAGTTGACGGTCACCGCCGGGCGTCATGACAGCATCATGGGCAGCACCGTCGTGGCGCTGCTGGTGGAAGGCAATCGCGCGGCCTGCATCTGGGCCGGCGACAGCCGCTGCTATATGTGGCGCGGGCAGCGGTTGTATCAGCTGTCCAAGGACCATTCGCTGCAACAGCAACTGATCGACGAGCAGCAAATGAGCGTCGAACAAGCGGCGGCGCACCCGGCGGCTCAAGCCTTGACCCGAGCCGTCGGTGCTGCCGAAACACTGACCCTGGATGTGCTGGAACTGGAGGTGTATCCGGGCGATGCGTTTTTGCTTTGCAGCGATGGTTTGTATCAGGGCCTGAGCAGCGATGCCCTCGGCACCGCCCTCAGCCTCAGCGCGCCGCACGTGGCGCTGGAACGTTTGTTCGACGGCGCCCTGCGTGGCGCCGCGCGCGACAACCTGACTGCCGTGGTGATCCGCCAATGACCAAGATCGAATCACCCATCGATGACTTGCTGATGAGCGAAGAACAGGCCAACAACCTGACTTACTTCGCCTTCGCCAAGGAAAACAAAGCAGAGCCGTTGCTGGCGCCGACCAAGGCCAGCATCGGTGTTTTGCCGGATGTACTCGCCGGTCGCTACCACCTCGAGCGTCTGCTCGGGGCCGGTGGCATGGGCGCCGTTTACCGGGCGCGGGATCTGCTGCACGAACAGTTCGGTGATCCCGATCCTTACATTGCGCTGAAAATCCTCAGCGAAGAATTTGCCGAATCGCCGGACGCCAGTGCCTTACTCTACAGCGAGTTCGCCCTGACCCGACGCCTGCGCCACGACAACGTCGTGCGTGCGCATACCTTTGAAGTCGACACCGACTGCCAGCGGGCCTTCATCACCATGGAATACATGCGTGGCCTGACCCTGGACAAATTGCTCTGCGAGCGGCCCTTCGGCCTGCCGTGGCAAGAACTGCGCGACATCGTCCTGCCGCTGCTCGACACGCTGGCCTACGCCCACGGTCGC
The DNA here is from genome assembly GCF_058136335.1 of Pseudomonas sp. 4CAES_32.4. Taxonomy (NCBI): domain Bacteria; kingdom Pseudomonadati; phylum Pseudomonadota; class Gammaproteobacteria; order Pseudomonadales; family Pseudomonadaceae; genus Pseudomonas; species Pseudomonas sp. 4CAES_32.4. The sequence continues at coordinate 6,099,636 of NZ_CM176882.1, read as the reverse complement.
GGCGTGCTGCACGGTGACATTAAACCGAGCAACGTCATGCTCAGCGAAGACGGCTTGCGCCTGTTCGACTTCGGCCTCGGCCAAGCAGAGGAGGGCGTCATGCCCGGCCTGCCGCACCTGAGCCGCGAACGCTTCAACGCCTGGACCCCAGGCTACGCCGCCCCCGAACTGCTTGAGGGCCAACCGTTGTCGGCCAGCGCGGACGTGTACGGCGTGGCCTGCGTGATCTATGAATTGGCGGGCGGCAAACACCCGTTTCGCCGCTTGCCCTCGACTCAGGCCCGCGACGAGCACCTGGAGCGCGAGTTGCACGCCCCGGCGAACTTACCGAAACACTGTTGGCCAGCGCTGCAAACCGCGCTGAGCTTCGACCCGGCAGCACGCACCATCACTGCCCAACAATTGCGTGACGCCTTGGGCGCCACTTCGTCCTGGCTGCAACGTCTGCGACTTCGGGCGTAACGGATGACATTCGAACAGGGAGCACTTTATGTTCAACCCAGCTAACGAAACCCACTTCAGCCTCAAAGTGGAAGACTACGTCGGCGACCTGCAAGTGCTGTCGTTCACCGGCACCGAAGGCATCAGCCAGCCGTATCGTTTCGACCTGGAACTGGTCAGCGAAAACCCGGATCTGGACCTGGAAAAGCTCCTGCACAAGCAGGCGTTTCTGGCGTTCGATCCGCAGGGCAGTGGCATTCACGGCCAGATCTACCGCGTCGCCCAAGGTGATGCCGGCAAGCGCCTGACCCGCTACAAAGTGTCGATGGTGCCGCAGCTGCAATACCTGCATCACCGCACCAACCAGCGCATCTACCAGCAGATGTCGGCGCCGAAAATCATCGCGCTGATCCTCGACGAACACGGGATCAAGGGCAACGCTTACAGTTTCCAGCTGAGCCAGCCGTGCCCGGATCGCGACTACTGCGTGCAGTACGACGAAACCGACCTGCATTTCGTCCAGCGCCTGTGCGAAGAGGAAGGTATTCACTATCACTTCCAGCACAACCCAAAAGGGCACCTGCTGGTGTTCGGCGATGATCAGACCGTGTTCCCCGACCTCGGCCAACCAACGGCCTACGTGCAGGGCAGCGGCATGGTTGCCGAAGAACCGGTGATCAAAGGTTTCAGACTGCGTCTGGAAACCCGCACCAGCCGCACCACGCGCCGCGATTACGACTTCGAAAAACCGCGCCTGCAAATGGAAGCCGCGTACAAACCCGACGGCGCTCCTGACAGCGATAGCAGCGAACCGGATCTGGAAGACTACGACTACCCGGGCCGCTTCATCGACCGCGCCCGTGGCAAGTTCCTCAGCCAGCGCGCCCTCGAACGCCACCGCGCCGACTACCGTCAGGCCGAAGGTCGCGGCGACCAGACCAAACTGGTCAGCGGCCACTTCATGGCCATGTCCGACCACCCGCGCAGCGAGTGGAACGACCTGTGGCTGCTCACCGAAATCTTCCACGAAGGCAAGCAACCGCAAGTCCTCGAAGAAGGCGTGACCAGCGACACCACCGACAACAAGGACGACTTCCACCAGGGCTACCGCAACACTTTCCTCGCCACCCCGTGGGACGTGTTCTACCGCCCGGCCCTCGAACACCCGAAACCGCGCGTACTCGGCAGCCAGACCGCCATGGTCACCGGCCCCAAAGGTGAAGAAATCCACTGCGACCAATACGGCCGCATCAAAGTCCAGTTCCACTGGGACCGCGAAGGCCTCGCCGACGACAAAACCAGCTGCTGGCTGCGCGTCTCCAGCTCCTGGGCCGGCGACCGCTACGGCGCCATCAGCATCCCGCGCATCGGCATGGAAGTCCTCGTCACCTTCCTCGAAGGCGACCCCGACCAACCGCTGGTCACCGGCTGCCTGTATCACAAGGAAAACCCGGTGCCGTACGCACTGCCGGCGAACAAGACCCGCAGCGTGTTCAAAACGCTCAGCTCGCCGGGTGGCGGTGGGTACAACGAACTGCGCATCGAAGACAAGAAGGGTGCAGAGCAGATCTACATTCATGCCCAGCGGGATTGGGATGAGAACGTTGAGCACGATCAGAAGATTCGGGTCGGCAATGAACGTCACGACACGGTGGTGAAGAACACCTATACCGAGCTCAAGGCCGAAGAACACCGCACCACGATTTCCGACCGCAAGGTTGAAGCGAAGCTGGATGATCACCTGACGATTGGGCAGAACCAGCATGTGAAGTTGGGGACTGCGCAACTGACCAGCGTGGGGAAAGAGATTCACCTCAAGGCTGGGGACAAGATTGTTATTGAGGCGGGGACAGAGCTGACCATTCTTGGGGGTGGGAGCTTTATCAAGCTGGATGGCGGCGGTGTGACGGTGGTTGGGCCGGTGGTGAAGATTAATGCTGGCGGGTCGGCTGGGTCGGGTACTGGCATTGGCATCAAGCCGCCGATATTGCCGGGCGCTGCCGACAAGGACATCGCCGGCGCAGTACCACCGCAGGCGCTGCCGAACGCACCGCTGCCGCCACCACCGGTGTGCAAGGAATGTCTGGCCCGGGCCAAACGTAACGCTCAAGCCCTGGCCGCACGATAAAGGACGACTTCATGAACACAAGCAATGCGCGCTGGCTCGACGAGTTGTGGGTCAACGCCCAACAACTCAAACAGCAGCATCTAGACGTGCTGGTCGACGCCACCAGCCTCGACTACCCACTGCTGCAACAGCTCGCCGAACAGCCCGACGCGGCAAAACTGGCCAAGCTGTTTGAAAACACTCCCGAGGTCGCCATCGCCGATTTCGGCCCGTTGCTGCTGCGCGTCGACATCGGCCAACGCGACTGGCTGAAAACCTTCATCAACGGCGTCGACTGCAATAAACATGTCGTTGTTGTATTCAGCCCATGGCAATTCGAAGCGCTCGCCGATCACCTGCGCGGCTTCCTTCAAGCCCAATGGAACCAAGGCCGTTCCGAAGGCGTGTTGCGCTACTACGACCCGCGCATGTTGCTGCCGGTCACCGAAACCCTGACCCCGGTACAAAGCAACGCCTTCCACGCCGCCGTTATCTCCTGGCACTGGCTCGACCGCGACCAACAACCGCAAAGCCTGCCCGGCAACTACGTCCGCCACGCGCAAATACCCGCCGCCGGCCCGGTGATGTTCGATCACCCACAAGTGGCCAACCTGCTCGCGTGGACAGAAGCAGATGCCTACCGGGTCGATCGCTGCGCAGTGCCCCAAAACTATGGCTTGAGCCGTAACGAGAGTTTGATTCGGCACTTGTATCGCAGCCAATTGGCGGCGAATCAGAAGGGGTTGAAAGAGCCGGAGGAACGCGAGCCGTTCATTGAGCAGTGGTTGGTGGAGAACTCGTCGTTTGTGATCGATGAGCCGCCGAAGGCGTTGATTTGATGAATGCGATTGCGCGTGGGTCGGTGCGGGGGGCGATGTCTTCCGGGCTGGTCTGTGTGTGGGTTTTACTGGGGGTATTGGCGTTGAGTGGGTGTCGTGGTGGGCCGGAGATGGTGAGTGCGCCGGTTACTGGTTATAACCATACGTCTGCATCAATTATACGATTCAGTATCAATGGCGCCGGTGGTCCACATATTCCGCCCCATCAGGGAGGTGGTGAAGTTTGCTGTGGTCTACTTCCGGTTCAGTGGAATCCTAATTTAAAAGCGATTGTTGAGTGGGATAAAGATCCAGAGCCCTATGCAAAGCTGGAACGTGATCAACAGGGTCAAATTGTAAAGGCTGCTGCTGTTCGCCACTCTGCTGGTTTTTCTCATCATTCAGCAATAGTGGAAATTCCAAGGTACGCTGAAAAGGTGTGTGCGTTACAAGTTCACTTTCTACCCTGTGATCAAGTTCGGGTTTCTACCACTTGTTTTACACCGGGTCATCCTAACTATCCCTACAAGGCCTATTTTCATTTAAAGGAGCCGTCAGCATGTTCGAAGTTATAACTCGGCATATGGTACGACAGGTTTGAAAGGAGTTTTCTGATATGCGATTTAAAACATATATGTACAGTTAGTACAGGTCCTGGTTGTTCGAGAGTCCTGTTAATAATCAGGTGAGCATGGAGCGTCAGGTATATGTCTAAGCGTATGGTAGGGGTGAATGATTTGCGCGGCTCGTTGGCGTTTGTATCAAACGTTTTTCTAGGCTGGAATCGTTTTGAAGTTAAAAATAGATGGGGGTCTTTTTGTCCCAAAAGGATTCAGTTAACCAACGTTTTGTTGTTGGTATTTGTTCTGATGAATTTAGGTGCCTGTCAGGCGCAGTCCGAGATGTTAGGCACTCCGATTTCGGGCTATAACCACACGTCGAGCAACATTAACCGATTCACAGTGAATGGAGGCGGCGGGCCTAACATTGGCCCGCATCAAGGTGGGCTGAGCTCTCAGACTTGCTGTACGACCTTGCCTCGTACATGGACTCCGGGATTAAAAGCTGTTGTTGAGTGGGAAAGCGATCCGGCCCCTCGCGCGGCCATTAAACGTGATAAGTACGGCCAGATTGAGTCTAATGCTTATACTCGTCATGCCGCTAATTACACGCATCATAAAGAAATTGTCGATGTTCCTAAGTATGGCGAAAAATTTTGCGCAATACAGGTGCATTTTCTACCTTGCGATAAAGTCCGTGTTTCTACCACCTGCTACACCCCGGTCCATCCGAAATATCTGGATCATGATTACTTTCAATTAAAGGAGGCGACGATATGTTTGGCTCCTTAATGAAAAATTCTACTAGTTCTAATTTCTTTTTGGGCTCCTTGCTATTTAAAGGGCGCAGTTCATTTATCTGGAGGTGGCATTTGTCTTCTAAAGCTCATTCGTTTTTGAATTATCGACGATCCTATTACACACGCGCGCTATCTTTAATATTTGGTGTTTTGATAGTTAGTGGCTGTCAAGCTGAGTCAAAAATGCTGTCAGCGCCAATAACTGGCTATAACCATACCTCTGCCGCCATTAATCGGTTTACTGTTAATGGTGCGGGGGGACCGAATCTTGGGCCAAATTTAGGTGGGGCGGCTGAGGTTTGCTGTGGGGTTCTTCCTCGAACGTGGTCGCCAGGCCTTAAGGCTATAGTGGAGTGGCAGACAGATCCTGATCCTCATGCGTCTGCTAATTGGACCGAGCGTCCTTACTCTGACGCATGGCGTAAACGTATGAGTGAAAAAAAACAAAACTATTTAAATCATAAAGCCGTTGTGGATATTCCAAAATATGGCCAAGAGGTTTGTGCGTTACAAGTTCACTTTCTACCTTGTGATCAAGTGCGCGTTTCGACCACATGCTTGACCCCTTCAAATAAAAACTATCCAGATAAAGCTTATTTCCATATCAAGGAGTCGGCTTCATGCTCGAATCACTAACTCATGCCGGGTCAAGCAAATCTCCAAGTGCGGCGCTTGTTGCTCCAGTTTTCCCGGAACAGCGACGATTACCCACTGATCCTGGAAATTTAACAAAAAATATTAATTTGCAGAAGCGTGACGAGATTAACTTCGGCAATCAACAGCGAAAAAAAAACGAAGCATCAGGTGCTGCCTACAGTGGACCTCCATGCTGTAAAACTCTGCACATTACAATCGCGTTTGACGGCACCAACAATAATGACAAAGCTGATAGCTCGTCGGTACCTTCATCAAGTAGCAATATTGCAAGAATTTTTCACGCGAGCTTGGGAGGGAATCCTGTAACCGAAGATCTAGGCTTCTTCCGTTATTACAGCCCTGGAGTTGGAACAGTATTTCCCGATGTTCGTGAGTATACTCCAAGTGATGGCGGATTAATGTTTGCGAGTGGTGGTGAAAATCGAATAAATTGGGGTCTGACAAGACTAATCGATGTATTGAAACAAACGATTGATGGGAGCCGACTTGAAATTTCCGAAACTCAAGCGTTTCTCGATTCGATGGCTACTGGGCTTACTACTTTTGTTACCGGTGGTTTGCTCGAGAATGGTGAAAAGAAACGTGAGTCCACGCTCCGACCAGAAATAAAAAAGCTAGAGGAAGCTTTAGCCAAACGCCGCGACTCGGAAGAAAAACCAGAAATTCTCGCGATGCGTCTTTATGTTTATGGTTTTTCGCGTGGTGCTGCGCAGGCGCGAACTTTTGCCAATTGGTTGCAGGCGCTCACTCGTACAAAAGGTGCAGAAGACCAAGTCGAATATAGATTTGCAGGGTTGCCAATCTCCATACAGTTTCTTGGCATCTGCGACACAGTGGCAGCCGTAGGTATGGCTGATAGCATGCCGTTTGCGGCAGGGCATATGGGTTGGGCAGACGGCACCATGCGTTTGCCTGATGAATCGTTGGCCAAATGTATGAATACTGCCTTGCCTGACGATTGTCATTTTCTGAAACGTTGCGTACATCTGGTGTCGGCGCACGAGCAACGTGCCAGTTTTCCTTTAGACTCGATTCGGCGTCGGCCAAAAAATGCTGAAGGTCAACGTGACTCTGATCAGGCCTCTGGCTATCGTGAGAACACTTTTGAGTTTCTTTACCCCGGCGTACATTCGGATGTAGGCGGTGGTTATTCTCCGGGTAACCAAGGTAAAGCACTTCCGGGTAGCGCCTACATACTCTCTCAAGTCGCACTTCAACATCTCTATGCTGAGGCCTTCCAATTTGGTGCTCCTTTACAAGTACCACCATTCGCGTGGCAAGAGGGGGTACACGAAAAATGGCGCATGATGACGGATGAGGTCTTGGAAGAGTTTGACGTTTCCGACGAGTTAGTTAAGCGTTTCAATGCATGGCAGTCTCAAGTCAAAGGCGGCACTCTCGATGAAATGATCAAGCGTGAGCAGGCGCTGATTACGGGTTGGCGCATTGATCGTTATGCCGGTGGCTTAGCACAACGTGGTTTCTTTGCGAACGTCGACAAAGATATGCCGGAGGCCCAGCAGGCTGCCTGGAGCGCGATCTATAAGCGTCGCTCCGCTGAATCTGCTGCCGCAGCGCAAGGGCAGCCGTTGCCCACTTACACTGAGGCGCAGGAAAAAGAATATCAATTGAATGTCCAGATTGTCGGGGGGCAGGCAAAGGTCGACAGCATCCGTCTGGAGAAAGCTTTCGATCCACCCCTTGATCAGGTTCAGCTCTTGGGCGCGGCTGCCGAGTTCCGTCATGACTACCTGAAAGAATGGGGAATCCTGGATGACTGGAAAATTGGCAGTACGATCATCGATATGCTGGTTGGGGGCACGGTCTACGCTATCAACGAGGAAGATGAAGCCGAGGAGTACAACTACCTGTATGACAATGGCACGGCGCGTTACAAGGAAATGTTCAGCGGGCCAAACAAAGTGCGACAGGGTCAAGAAGACTTGGTTGCGCTATTTGATGATCAGGTTCATGACTCTCGCGCATGGTTTATGAATACATCTGGCATAGGGCCGCGCGAACCTTTCACTGATTACTTCCGTATACGTCTGGTGCATTTCGATAACGAGTCAAACAAGCAGTTGTCTTTGGTTGCCACGGCTGGGCGTGTTATCGGCATCGGTATAGCAGTGGCCAGTATCGGTTTGAGCATAAAAAAACGCGATCCGCGTATGTTGCTGGCATTTCCTCTGATGAACGTTGCTCGACCAATACTTACCGGGAAAGGCCTGCCGGAAATCAGCGCATTCGACCCGCTTACCGGTATCGCGATTCCGGTGGCAAGCAATCTGGATGCCCTGAGGTCGTTCACTAAAGCGCCGGGCGATATGGTCGCCAAGGTCGCAGCCTTGCCTCCGCTAAAACCGTTGAGCGAAGCCACTGCCAACACGCCTGCGCTGCAGAAAATCCTGGTTGCCCATCAAGCGGTTGAAGCAGCCGAAGCTGCTCGTAAGAAGGACTTCGGTTCATTGGCCGGTATGGTGGCGAAAGCCGCTAATGATGAAGACAAGCCCGGTGGCTGGATGGATTTGGTGGCCGAACAGGCCAGCAATTTGAAGTCGTCTGAGAAGAAGGTGTAATTGCGAAAGCATAGAGGGCGGCTTGATATGAGCCGCCCTCTTTGGTTAGCAAAATAGCATTTCGAATGCCGCTGGTTTCACGACTTTTGAAACGACCATTGGCTTTCCGAGAGTCGATGGAAAGGGGACTTAACGTCCCTCTTTTTTTATCCAAAAATCCCGCTACGGCTTAGCCGCCACGCTCCGCACTTCGATGTGGTCGAGTGTTCCTTCCACCATCAATCGCACTCCATCCGCCATTCGGCTTAGGGCCAGTGCCACCGAGCGGCGGGAGCCGTGGAGGTCGTCGGCGAGGTCGCAGGCGATGACGCTGATGGACAGAAGGTCTTCGGAGGCATTGGCCATGAGGGCTTCGGCGTCGGTGCCGGGGGAGAGGCTGAAGAGGCCGGTTTCGCGTTTGGGGTGTGGTTCGATGGGCGGTTTGAAATGGTGGTCGAGGGCGCGTTCGGCGGCTTCGTGGAGTTTCTTCGAATTGGGGGATTCGTAGGGCGAGGTTGCTTCGGTGCTGAATGTTTCATCGGTCATCGGTGTAAATCCTGAGCAATTAATTGATTTCCCCGAGTTCGGACTTGCACATCCGGTCACCGATTTTGCGGCGACACACAGAGGCTATCGACGAACTGCCAACCTGCCTAGTTCATGGGTATCCCGGCGCTTTGCAGGAAATTTCCCATTGGGTTGCAGGGTTTAAGATCAAAAGATCGCAGGCTTCGCTAGCTCCTACAGGGATGTGTTTCAACAGGTGTAGGAAAGGTGAGTGGTGAGACGAGGAGCGTCTCGGGATGCATTCCCACGCTGAGCGGGGGAGCGATCAATGGGCGAGCTTGAATCGTGACTTGGCGGTCATCGTGCGGGAAATTGTCTGCATCCTCTTCCAATAGAGTCAGATACTGGTGTTATCGTCTGAATCCCTTACACTGCCCCGGCCGTTCATTTTCCTTTTGAGGCTGTGCGCATGAAATTTCGTTTTCTTCTGTGGATGATGGGTTTGTTGATGGGTAAAGCCAGCCGGACAAATCCTGCGTTCCAGCAGCAGTTGGGTGACAAGGATCTGGTGTTTCAGCTGCAGACGCTGGACGGGAAAGTGGCGCGGCATTTCGTGGTCAAGGATCAGCGCATCACCAGTAAGTCTGGCGTGGTGGCGGAGCCGGCGTTTGCGATTGCGTTTAAAGATGCCGGTTATGGCTTTGCGACGATGCAGGCGAAGAACAAGCAGTTGGCGTTTATGCAGGGGATTCAGGACAAGTCGATCCAGCTCAAGGGCAATCCGGCGCTGGTGATGTGGTTTCAGGGGTTGATGAAGTATTTGGTGCCGAGAAAGGCGAAGCCTAAGGTTTGAGCCTTTGGTGACGCGGAGCGTCACGGGATGCATTCCCACGCGGAGCGTGGGAACGATCAGGGGCGGTCTGGTAGACCGAGTTGGATTCTTCGCGAGCAGGCTCGCTCCCACAGGGATTTTGGTGATCCTTGGAGGAGCGGGCCTGTTTTGTTTTAAGCCTGGCTGAATTGCGAGGCCAGTTCGCGCAGCAGGACTTCGGCTTCGAGAACTTTGCTGACGACGTCGTTGGCTTTGTCGCGGCTCAGGCCGACGCGCTCGAGCAGGGCGTCGGGGATGTCTTCGTCGGGCCCGGAGCCGATGCCGCGGCTGCGCAGCAGGCGTACGGCCAGGCAGACGAGGTTCGGGTATTCGGCGTAGGCGCCGTCGTAGCTCGGGTCGTGCTGGAAGCGCAGGGCAGTGGCCAGTTCATCGGGCATGTCCCAGTAGCGCATCAGCCACGAGCCGATCTGTTCGCGGCTGATACCCAGCAGGTGTTGCTCGATGTAGCTGTGGCACAAGTGCGGGTTGACCTCCAGGTGGCGGCAGATCAGCGAGAAGTGCGGCGGGAACACGTGGGCCAGCAGCAGGTAACCGAAGTTGTGCAGCAGACCAGCCAAGTAGGTCAGGCCGGCTTCCGGACGCTGGGCGCGTGGCATGGCGCGGGTCAGGCCTTCAATGACGGCGGCGGTGTAGATCGACTGCTGCCAGTACGGCGTGGTGTGTTGCGGGTGGTCTTTGGGCAGGCTCAGGGTCTTGCCGAGAGCCAGGCCCAGCGCCAGATTGATCACCAGATCGAAGCCGAGTACGCGAACGATCGCGTCTTCCACCGAACGAATCTTGCCCGGCGAAGCGTAGTACGGCGATGCCGCCCAGCTCACCACTTGCGCGGCCAGCGCCGGATCGGTTTCAACGACGCCGGTGATGTCGTCGATGGTGGCGTTCGGATCAACGCGCAGCTTGATGATTTTTTGTGCGGTTTCGGCCAGCGGCGGAATCTCGATGGTCGCTTCCAGACGCTGCTGGATACGCCGCGCGGTGAACGCTTGCACGGCCTGGGTGATTTCCTCGCGGTCATCGTCCGGGCGGTCGAGGTTCGGGCGGATGCTGCTCAGGGCTTCGCCGAAGTTGGCGGCGCTGGCCTTGGTCAGCATGGTCTTGAAGTCTTCGCTGGTGATTTCCAGCAGCAGGCCCGGCTCGCCGGAGTTGATCAGCAACTTCGGTTCGCGCAGCAGGCTTTCTTCATACAGGCACGGCGAACTGGTCAGCGCCGGCAGGCCTGGCAGCAGGCTCAGATTGTGTTTGCCGAGCATCTTTTGCAGGCGCTCGGTCGACACGGCAGTCAGGCGACGGCCCGTCAGTTCGGCGAGGCGATTGAGATCGAGCAACTGGCTCTGCGGAAACAGCACCATCAGCGCACCGACAGCGTCATCGAGCAACACGGCTTGCACCTTGCGCGATGCATTGAGGCCGTGGTGGTCGAGCACTTCTTCGTAGGCGATCCCGAGCTTGTCCAGCAGCAGCCGGATGACAGACGGCGCGTGCGGAGATTCGGGGGCGAGGGCGGCTTCGGTCATGATCTGTATCCGTTTTTGAAACAATGGCAGGAGTATAACCAGCTTGGTCAGAACGATCTGTCAGAAACTGCGACGGTGCTCACACTTGGCCGTATTGCTGCCCGTGACGCAACCAGCGATCAAGCAACGGGCTGACGTGGGTCGGCCAGCGCTCCAGCAGGGCTTGCGCGGCGTCGCGCACGGCGGGTAACAAGTCGGCGTCGCGCATCAGGTCGGCGACTTTGAATTGCAGCAGGCCGGTCTGGCGGGTGCCGAGCATTTCCCCGGGGCCGCGCAGTTCGAGGTCTTTTTCGGCGATGACGAAACCGTCGTTGGTCTCGCGCATGATGCCCAGGCGCTGGCGACCGATCTGCGACAGTGGCGGATGGTAGAGCAGCACGCAATGGCTGGCGGCGCTGCCCCGGCCGACACGGCCGCGTAACTGGTGCAGTTGCGCGAGGCCGAGGCGCTCGGGGTTTTCGATGATCATCAGGCTGGCGTTGGGCACGTCGACGCCGACTTCGATCACCGTGGTCGCGACCAACAGTTGCAGGTTACCGGCCTTGAATTCGGCCATGACCGCAGCTTTTTCGACAGGCTTCATGCGCCCATGGATCAGCCCGACTTTCAGCTCGCCGAGGGCGAGGGTGAGGTCTTCAAACGTGGTTTCGGCGGCCTGACAGGTCAGTTCCTCCGACTCTTCAATCAACGTGCACACCCAATAGGCCTGACGGCCCTCGGCGCAGGCACCGCGCACCCGTTCGATGACTTCGACGCGGCGGGTATCGGTGACCAGCACGGTGTTGACTGGGGTTCGACCCGGCGGCAGTTCGTCGAGGATCGAGGTGTCGAGGTCGGCGTAGGCGCTCATCGCCAAGGTCCGAGGAATCGGCGTGGCGGTCATGATCAGTTGATGCGGGCACATGCGCCCGCCGACGCCTTTCTGCCGCAGCGCCAGACGCTGCTGCACGCCGAAGCGGTGCTGTTCGTCGATGATCACCAGCGCCAGATTCTTGAACTGTACTTCGTCCTGGAACAGCGCGTGGGTGCCGACCACCATCGGCGTACCGCTGGCGATCTGCTCCAGCGCGGCGACGCGGTTCTTGCCTTTGAGCTTGCCGGCCAGCCACGCCACTTCAATGCCCAGCGGTTCGAGCCAGCGCTTGAAGGTGATGAAATGTTGTTCGGCAAGAATCTCGGTCGGCGCCATCAGCGCGACTTGATAACCGGCCTCCAGCGCTTGCAACGCGGCGAGGGCAGCAACCACAGTTTTGCCCGCGCCGACGTCGCCCTGAATCAGCCGCAGCATCGGTTCGTGTTGACTGAGGTCGTAGGCGATTTCGTTGCCAACGCGTTGCTGGGCGCCGGTCGGGTTGAAGCCGAGGTTGGCCAGGTATTTCGGCGGCAGCTTCTTGGCTTTCGGCATCGCTGGCGCGCGCAACGAACGCATGCTTTCGCGCAGACGTTGTTGCGACAACTGATGGGTCAGCAGTTCTTCGAAGGCGAGGCGATGCTGCGCCCAGTGATGGCCGAGGGCGAGTTCGTCGACATCGGCATCGGCGGGCGGGTTGTGCAGGTAGCGGATCGCGTCGGCCAGCGGCGCCAGTTGATAGTCGCGCGCCAGTTCAGTCGGCAGCCAGTCGGGCAGCGTATCGGGCTTGAGCAGGGTCAGCGTCTGCATACACAACTGGCGCAGGCGCTGCTGCGTCAGGCCTTCGGTGAGCGGGTAGACCGGGGTCAGGGTTTCATCCACTGGCGGCGGTTCGTCACCGGTAATGGCGCGGTATTCCGGGTGGTAGATTTCCAGCCCGGAGGCGCCGGGCCGGGCTTCGCCGTAGCAGCGCACCCGCGTGCCGCGCTTGAGGCCTTCTTTCTGTGCGTTGCTGAAATGGTAGAAGCGCAGACTGAGTCCGCCGGTGCCGTCCTGCAAACGCACGACGAGGCTGCGACGGCGGCCCATGACCACGTCGGCGCCGCTGACGGTGCCTTCGACCACGGCGTCCTGCCCCGGTCGCAAGTGGCCGATCGGCACCACGCGGGTGCGATCCTGATAGCGCAGCGGCAGGTGGAACAGCACGTCCTGAAGGTTCTCAAGACCGACCTTGGCCAGTTTCTCGGCCATGGCTTCGCCGACACCCTTGAGTGCCGTCACCGACACTTGCGACAGCTCAGTCATGACGCTCGCTTAACCGGCCGTAACCGGCGCCGCTGGCTTGGCCACCGAGCACAGGCGAATGGAGTCGGCGAGAATCTCGATGGCTTTCGGCCGTGGGAAGCTCGCGCGCCAGGCGATAGCCACGGTGCGGAACGGCACCGGCGGCGACAGCGGACGCACTTCGATCACGCCGGGGGCGTAGTGATGGCTGTCGACCGCCGACAGCGGCAGAATCGAAATGCCCAGACCGGAGGCGACCATATGGCGAATGGTTTCCAGCGAGCTGGATTCGACCGTGGTGTGCTTGGCGCCATCGTTGCCCTTGGTCAGGGTCGGGCAGGCTTCGAGTACTTGATCGCGGAAACAGTGGCCTTCGCCGAGCAGCAGCAGGCTCTTGTCATTGAGCAGGCCAGCGTCGATGGTTTCTTTTTGCGTCCACGGGTGCTGGGCCGGCATCAGGACGTAGAACGGTTCGTCGTAGAGCGGCAGGGTCAGCACGTCGGCTTCGTTGAACGGCAGGGCGATGATGATCGCGTCGAGCTCGCCGTTGCGCAGTTTGTCGCGCAGCACGTGGGTGAAGTTTTCTTCGATGTACAACGGCATCTGCGGGGCGACCCGGTGCAGTTGTGGGATCAGGTGCGGGAACAGGTACGGGCCGACGGTGTAGATCGCGCCGACTTTCAGCGGTGCGGTCAGCTGGTTCTTGCCGGCCTGGGCCAGTTCGCGGATGCCTTGGGCTTGCTCAAGGACTTTCTGCGCCTGGGCGACGATGCCTTCGCCGACCGGGGTCACGCGCACGGCGCTTTTGCTGCGCTCGAAAATCAGCACACCGAGTTCGTCTTCAAGTTTCTTCACGCCCACCGACAGGGTCGGCTGGCTGACGTGGCATTTCTCGGCCGCGTGGCCGAAATGCTGCTCTTGGGCGAGGGTAACGATGTAGCGTAATTCTGTGAGGGTCATAGCAAGCGTCCATGAAGATGCGGGCCAAGCATACCGGCTGCAATCGATAGACGCACGTTATCAGACTGAGTGAGGAATGCGACACCGGGTAATGTGGGTTTGCCGCGAGTGGATATGCAAAAGGCACCTTTCGGTGCCTTTTTGCCTTGGTTCTCTCGGCTAGCGGAGAACCTTGTGGGAGCTGGCTTGCCAGCGATTGCGGTGGGTCAGCTAATAAATCCTTCTCTGACACACCGCTATCGCTGGCAAGCCAGCTCCCACAGGTATTGCGGTGTTGCTTAGCGGCGGCGTTCGAGGGAGTAAACAAACGGCGCAACAATTTCGATCGAGCCGTTGTTCAGCATGTCGGCCGGTGGCTTGGGCAGCGGTTGCGCGCGGCGGATCATTTCCAGGGTAGCCCGGTCCAGATCAGCGTTGCCAGAGCGGCCCACCAGTTCGAACGACAGCACGTTACCTTCGGCATCCACCACAAAGCGCAGGCGGTTCAAGCCTTCCTTGCCCCTTGCCTGCGCGCTGGCCGGGTACTTTTTGTACTTGGCCAAATGCGCGAGCAGGGTGCCTTGCCAGCTGGCTTTGGCCGCCATCTGCGCAGGCGACGGACCCGGTGCAGGCTGAGCGGATTTCTCCGTCGGTGCCTGAGTCGGTTGCGTATCAGCCGGTTTCTCCTCGGAAGGTTTTTCCTTCGGTGGATCAGGCAGCTTTTTCTCGACCGGCTTCGGCGGTTTAGGCTTTGGCTTCGGCTTGGGCTTCTGCACCGCGATTTCAGCTTTCGGTGCTTCGGCCAGTTTCGGAATCGGCAACTCTTCGACCGGAGCCGGTGGCTGTGGCGGTGTGACGACTTTCGGCGGAGCAGGCGGTGGCGGGGCCGGAACCGGGGCCAGCTCGACCATCATTGCCTGTGGCGGCAACTCGATGGGCGGGCGGGCGGTCCAGTTCAGCGCCAGCGCGATGGCCAGCGCATGAACGCCCAGCACCACGGCCAGGCTACCGCTGTAACGCGTCAGCTTATGGCGCGTCGTGATCATTTCTTGGCTGCCGTCTCAAGTCCGACCAGACCGACCTTCAGGTAACCGGCGGAACGCAGGTTATCCATCACGCTCATCAGGTCACCGTAATCCACGCCTTTGTCAGCCTGGAAGAAGATGGTGGTGTCTTTCTTGCCTTTGGTTCTGGCGTCGAGAGTGGCGCCCAGTGCTTCGGGTTTCACTTCGTCTTCGCCGAGGAACAGGCGTTGATCAGCTTTGACGCTGAGGAACACCGGTTTTTCTGGCCGCGGCGCCGGTTTGGCGGTCGAGGCAGGCAGGTCGACTTTGATGTCCACGGTGGCCAACGGAGCGGCCACCATGAAGATGATCAACAGCACCAGCATCACGTCGATGAACGGCGTGACGTTGATTTCGTGGTTCTCGGCCAGATCGTCGTCTGCGCCTTCTTTCAAATGCAGGCCCATGGCCGATTACCCCACTTTGACCATATGCGGCTGAGAGCTGCGCTCAGGCTGGTGGTCGAGGTCGCGGCTGACCAGCAGCAGGACTTCTGCCGAAGCATCGGAAACCTGTGCCTTGTAACCGGCGATCGAGCGGGCGAACACGTTGTAGATCACAACCGCTGGAATCGCTGCAACCAGACCCAGTGCAGTGGCCAGCAGTGCTTCAGCAATACCCGGCGCTACGACAGCAAGGTTGGTGGTCTGGGTTTTGGCGATGCCGATGAAGGAGTTCATGATGCCCCACACGGTACCGAACAGACCGACGAACGGCGCGGTGGAACCGATGGTTGCGAGGACGCCGGTGCCGCTGCTCATGTTGCGACCGCAGGCTGCTACGAGGCGCTCGAGACGGAAGCTCACGCGTTCCTTGATGCCTTCTTTCTCGCGGCTGTTGACCGACAGGCGCATCTCTTCGAGCGCGTCGTGCACCAGCAGGTTGGCGAGAGTGCCTTCTTTGCCGGCGGTGGCGCTGGCTTCTTTCAGGGTGGTGGCTTTCTTCAGAGCGGCGATTTCACCACGCAGACGACGCTTGGCGCCCATCAGCTCGAAGCCTTTGGCGATCCAGATGGTCCAGGTGATGATGGAAGCGATGGCCAGACCGATCATCACGATTTTCACGATGATGTCGGCGTTCTGGTACATGCCCCACGGCGACAGGTCGTGTGCCATGCCCAAGCTGTTGTCGGCCTCGAGCACTTCAGGCACGTCGGCAGCGTCGACTGCCTGCACCGGATCGGTGGCAGCCGGAGCAGCAGCTGGCGCCTCGGCGGCCGGGGCGTGCTGTTCGGCAGCGGCTGGTGCGGCGGGCGCTTGAGCGTCGGCGAACGCAGCGGTCGGTGCCAGCATCAAGCTGAGCAACAGTGCCGCCACCGCGCTAAAAACGCGAGGTCGTTTGGTTGGCGAAGCGGGGATTTGATTACGTGTCATGCTGGCCGGACCTGAGATAGAAAAACGGTGATGCTCTACCAGGCCTCGTAAGGCCGAGAACAAAAGTGGCGTGCATTATTGCAAGTAATTCTTGTTAACAAAAGTAATAGAGTATCTTTTTTTCCTACATTGCTAGCCGCTCGTCCCTTGCCGGCGCTAGTCTGTGCCTTTCCGATGGGAGTTTTTTGATGTCCGCGCCTTCTGTTTTGATTGCCGGTTGTGGTGATGTCGGCAGTCGTCTGGCCACGCAATTGCTGACGGCTGGCTGGGAAGTTCACGGCTTGCGCCGGGATGTTTCGAAGCTGCCTGACGGGGTCATCGGCGTTGCCGGCGACCTGTTCAATGAAGACTGCCCGGCGACCTGGCCGGTGGGAGCGGTGGATTACCTGGTGTATTGCGCCGCGGCCACCGATCACGACGAGGCTGGTTATCGCGCCGCTTACGTGCAGGGTTTGCAGAATGTGCTGAGTTGGCTGGATGACTACGGGCAGGTGCCAGAGCGGCTGATCTTCGTGTCCAGCAGCAGCGTGTATGGGCAGCAGGACGGCGAGTGGGTTGATGAGACGTCCGAGACGGTGGCGGCGGGTTATTCCGGGCGCCTGATGCTGGAAGCGGAACAGGTCGCGCTCAACAGCGGCATTCCGGCGAGCATCCTGCGCCTGACCGGAATTTACGGCCCGGGCCGCGAATGGCTGCTGACGCAGGTGCGCCGTGGCTATCGCGTGGCGGTTGAGCCGCCGCTGTATGGCAACCGGATCCATGCTGACGACGCCGCCGGGTTGCTGGCATTTCTGCTGGAGAAAGATCGGCAGGGCGTGAAGCTGGAGGATTTCTATATCGGTGTCGACGATGCGCCGGCACCGTTGGCGGAAGTGGTCGGTTGGTTGCGTGAGTATCTGGGCGTGACCGAATGGGCGGAAGACGCCAGCGTTCGGCGCACGGGCAGCAAGCGTTGCAGCAATGCGCGTGTGAAAGCGTTGGGCTGGACGCCGACGTACCCGAGCTACCGCGAAGGTTATGCCGCGATTCTTGAAGGTGAATCCTGAGTTCGAGACACCCCAAAACAACTGTAGGAGTGAGCTTGCTCGCGATGAGGCCATAACATTCAACACTTGTGCTGACTGTTACACCGCTATCGCGAGCAAGCTCACTCCTACAGGGGATGTCTGCGAATTCAGAAGCGGGTCACTGCTTCTCGAGCAACCACTTGCGCTCACCCGCGGTGAACTGCGGTTGTTCATCCGCCAACGCGGCATTCACCGCCTGGAGAATTTCCAGCTCTTTGCCCTTGCGCACAAAGATCCAGTTATTGCCCTGACCATTCTGTTGCAGCCACATGCTGTCGTTGCCATTGCTCATTGATGCGCAATCGCCCGCCAGACATAACGCGTAACGATCAGCCCCCGGCAAACCGGAGACCTGGCCGTCCGCCTGGAATTGCACGGTGCTGCCTTCGCCCTGGCCGCTGGTGATTTTCCAGTCACCGCCCAGATACGCCGAATACAACGCGCGTTCGAAGCTGGCGCCAATCGGCGCACCTTCCGGCACCGGAATCTGTGCGCGGTCGAACAGCTGCTCAGGTTCGTTATCGCTGGCGGCCTGCTGCAGTTGGCTGCCGTCGCGTTTCAGCTGACTGGCGGAGCTGCCATAGAAATCGACTTTCCAGGCGCCGGATTTCTCACCCAGCAGCCGTCCTTCGACGTTCTCAAAACCGTTGGTGTAGCGAGCCTGACTGGCCTTGGTGTTGACGTCCCACTCAAGGTTGGGACCGTAAGCCTGAAGCGCTTCGCGCAGGGGGCCGCCCTTGGCTGCAGCATCGATCGCCACCTGATTGATCCAGGTGCCGCTGATATCACGATCGGCAGGGTTGCTGGCGCAGCCGCCGAGGAAAATGGCGAGCAGCGGGAGAGCTAGCGCTTTGCGCATGGTGGAATCCTTTCAAAACCTTTTCTTGCTGAGCAGTCGGCGCGGCGTTGAAGGCCGCGCCGTGCGCATCACTCGATGACCAGAATGGCATCCATTTCAACCTGCGAACCCTTTGGCAGGGCAGCAACGCCGATGGCGGCGCGGGCCGGGTACGGCTGGTCGAAGTATTTGCCCATGATCTCGTTGACCTTGGCGAAATGGCTCAGGTCGGTGAGGAAGATGTTCAGTTTGACGATGTCCTTGAACGAGCCGCCGGCGGCTTCGGCCACGGCTTTGAGGTTCTCGAACACCTGAACGGTCTGGGCTTCGAAGCCTTCAACCAGTTCCATGGTTTTTGGGTCCAGAGGAATCTGACCCGACATGTAAACGGTGTTGCCCGCCTTGATCGCTTGGGAGTAAGTGCCGATGGCGGCCGGGGCCTTGTCGCTGGTGATAACAGTCTTGGTCATGTATGACTCCTTGTAATGGTTGAGTTATGCACGCATGCGGGTGATGCGGATCACCCCGGTCAAGGCGCGCAGCTTCTTGATCACGCGGGCCAGGTGCACACGGTCGTGGACGCTGACCACCAACTGGACAACGCTAATGCGACCATCGCGTTCGTCCATGCTGATTTTCTCGATATTGCCGTCGGCTGCGTTGACGCTGCTGGCCAGCAGGGCGATCAGGCCGCGCTGGTGTTCCAGCTCGACGCGCAGTTCGACGTTGAATTCGCCGGTGACATCCTTGGCCCACGAGAGCTGGATGCATTTTTCCGGGTTATGCCTGATTTCGCTGATATTGCGGCAGTTGTCCAGGTGCACCACCATGCCTTTGCCCGCCGACAAGTGCCCGACAATCGGGTCGCCCGGGATCGGCGTGCAGCACTTGGCGTAGCTGAGCACCAGACCTTCGGTGCCGCGAATCGCCAGCGGGCCTTCCGGACTTGGCAGTTGTTCGCCTTCGCCCAGCAGGCGACGGGCGACCACGTAGGCCATGCGGTTGCCCAGGCCAATGTCTTCGAGCAAGTCTTCGATCAGTTCCAGGCGGTACTCGGTGAGCATCGCCTTGACGCGTTCGGCCGGAATCTTCTCCAGCGCGCTGTCGAAACCGTTGAGGACTTTGTTCAGCAGGCGTTCGCCGAGGCTGATGGATTCCGAGCGACGCTGCAGTTTCAGCGCATGACGAATGTGCGTGCGCGCCTTGCCGGTAACGACGAAGTTGAGCCACGCCGGGTTTGGTCGTGCACCGGGGGCGCTGACGATCTCGACCGTGGAGCCGCTTTGCAGCGGTTCGGACAACGGTGCGAGACGCCGATTGATCCGACAGGCGATGCAGCTGTTGCCGACGTCGGTGTGCACCGCGTAGGCAAAATCGACCGCCGTGGAGCCTTTCGGCAGCTCCATGATCCGGCCTTTTGGCGTGAACACGTAGACCTCGTCCGGGAACAGGTCGATCTTCACGCTTTCGATGAATTCCAGCGAGTTGCCGGCACGTTGCTGCATTTCCAGCACGCCTTTGACCCACTGACGGGCGCGGGCGTGAGTGCCTTTCGGCTGTTCGTCACCGCTGGATTTGTACAACCAATGGGCAGCGATGCCGTTGTTGGCCATCTCTTCCATTTCGCGGGTACGGATCTGGATCTCGATCGGTACGCCATGCATGCCGAACAATGTCGTGTGCAGCGACTGATAGCCGTTGGCCTTGGGGATCGCGATGTAATCCTTGAAGCGGCCCGGCAACGGTTTGTACAAATTATGTACAGCACCTAGCACGCGGTAGCAGGTATCGACCTTGTCGACGATGATCCGGAACGCATAGACGTCCATGATCTCGTTGAAGGCCCGACGCTTGCCGCGCATTTTCTTGTAGATGCCGTAGAGGTGTTTCTGACGACCGCTGACTTCGCCCTGGATGCCGTCGATAGCGAGGCAATGGCCGAGGGATTCTTCGATCTTGTTGACGATTTCCTTGCGGTTGCCCCGGGCGCGTTTGACCGCCTGGTAGATCCGCGCGGAACGCATCGGGTGCATGGCCTTGAAGCCGAGGTCTTCGAATTCGATGCGGATCGCATGCATGCCCAGCCGGTTGGCGATGGGCGCGTAGATTTCGAGGGTTTCCTTGGCGATCCGCCGGCGTTTTTCGCCGGACAGCACTTCCAGCGTGCGCATGTTGTGCAGGCGGTCGGCGAGTTTGACCAGGATCACGCGAATGTCGCGTGCCATGGCCATGGCCATTTTCTGGAAGTTTTCGGCTTGGGCTTCGGCCTTGGTCTCGAAATTCATCTGGGTCAGTTTGCTGACCCCGTCGACCAGTTCGGCCACGGTTTCACCGAACTGCGCTTGCAGCGCTTCCTTGGCGATACCGGTGTCTTCGATCACGTCATGCAGCATCGCAGCCATCAGGCTCTGATGGTCCATGTGCATGTCGGCAAGAATATTGGCCACGGCAAGAGGATGCGTGACGTACGCCTCGCCGCTGCGACGGCGTTGACCGTCATGGGCTTGTTCGGCGTAGAAATACGCTCGGCGGACCAGGTTGACCTGGTCGTTGCCGAGGTAGGTCGATAAGCGATCGGCGAGGGCGTCTATGCTCGGCATGATGACTCCTGCCGTAAGCTGTGATCCCGCGCCGTGCTACGTCGACCAGGCATAGGCTTAAACGGCCTCGTTGGACTCGTCCTCGAACGCAGCGAAGACAGGATCTTCGTGGACGATTTCTTGCTCGGCGATGAACTCGTAGCTCATCAGGCCTTCAGCGATTTCACGCAGGGCGACAACAGTCGGCTTGTCATTTTCCCACTGGACCAGTGGCTCTTTGCCGCCGGTGGCCAGTTGACGGGCACGCTTGGTAGAGAGCATGACCAGCTCAAAGCGGTTATCCACGTGTTCTAGGCAGTCTTCAACGGTTACGCGGGCCATGGTATTCCTCGGAGCGAATGCAAGATGCGCGCTGCCCGGTTGGGCGAGCGGACTCAACAGTTTAAAAAATCACCAGCGATTAGGGAAGCGCTGATTTTTTAACCAAGCCCTTCAACGCGCTGCAAGCGCCAATGTAAAGCGCTTGCAGGCATTTTGGGAAGTGCTGATTAACCGAGCAGTTCGGCCAGTAATTTGCCATGAAGCTGCTGCTGGCGCTTCTGAATCAGTTGATTGGCGCGGAAAATCGCCTTCAGATCGTCCAGTGCGTGAGCGAAATCGTCGTTGATGATCAAGTAGTCGTAGTCGACGTAGTGGCTCATTTCGCTGACGGCTTCACGCATGCGGCCGTCGATGATCTCGTCACTGTCCTGGCCACGGTTGGTCAGGCGCTGATGCAGGGCTTGCAGCGATGGCGGCAGGATGAAGATCGAACGCGCCTGCGGCATCAGCTTGCGCACTTGCTCGGCGCCTTGCCAGTCGATTTCCAGAATCAGATCGTGGCCGGCGTCCAGGGTTTGCTGCAGGTGGCTTTGCGAGGTGCCGTAGAGATTGCCAAACACTTCGGCACGCTCAAGGAAATCACCATGCTCGCCCATCTTCACGAAGGCTTCGCGGGAGACGAAGTTGTAGTTCACGCCATCCACTTCGCCCGGACGCATGGCGCGGGTGGTGTGCGAGACAGAGACGCGGATCTCCGGTTTGGCGTCGGTCAAAGCCTTGACCAGACTGCTCTTGCCTGCGCCCGAAGGGGCGGAAATGATGTACAGGGTGCCGGTGCTGTGGGTCATGTCAGGATTGCCTTACTCAATATTCTGCACTTGTTCGCGCATCTGCTCGATCAACACCTTGAGGTTGACGGCGGCTTGGGTGCTACGCGGATCAAAGGCCTTGGAGCCCAGTGTGTTGGCTTCGCGGTTGAGCTCCTGCATCAGGAAGTCGAGGCGACGACCGGCCGCACCGCCGGATTTCAGTACCCGGCGCACTTCGATGATATGGGTGCTCAGGCGATCCAGTTCTTCGGCCACATCGCTCTTTTGCGCGAGGATGACCATTTCCTGCTCAAGGCGCTGCGGATCCAGCTCGGCTTTCATGTCGGCGAAGCGGTCGAGGACTTTCTGGCGTTGGGTTGCCAGCATTTGCGGCACCAGTTCACGCAGAGTCACGACGTCTTCTTCGATCGACGTTAGGCGCTCGTTGATCAACCGGGCCAGCTCCGCGCCTTCGCGCTCGCGGCCAGCCTTCAGTTCCTTCAGGCCTTGATTGAACAGGGCCAGCGCCTCGGCGTTCAACGCCTGTGGATCCGTCGCATCGCCGACCAGTACACCGGGCCAGGCCAGCACTTCCAGCGGGTTCAATGCTGCAGGGTTTTTGATCAGGCCAGCGATGGTTTCGGCGGCGGCGACCAGTTGCGCGGCGCGCTCGCGATCGACTTGCAGCGCTTTGCCGGTGCTTTCTTCGGTGAAACGCAGGGTGCATTCCAGTTTGCCCCGCGAAAGGCCCTGACGCAGCGCTTCACGCACCGCGCCTTCGAGGTCGCGGAATGACTCCGGCAAGCGCAGGTGCGGTTCCAGATAGCGGCTGTTGACCGAACGCAGTTCCCAGCTCAGGGTGCCCTGGACGCCGGCTTTCTCGACGCGGGCGAAGGCGGTCATGCTGTGCACCATGGCGGTGACCTCGCAATGCAGATCGGCGCGGAACAGTCGTTCCGCAGGCGCGATATCAATGAATGTAAGCCGACTGGCAGCAAAGGCGCAGGATTGTAGCGCAGTGCGGCGAATGCGCCCAAACACACGGTGTGACAAAGGGCTGCAGCCCGTCGGTAATGCGTGTTTCAGGGGCTTCGGTCGTCGCGCGGATTTTTTAAGCAGTGCCCAGTCGCGGTGCGGCGCTCTATAATGCTCGGCAGTTTTCCGTCCCCAGTACAGGTATTTCCTATGAAACGTCCAAGTGGTCGCGTTGCCGATCAGCTCCGCTCGATCCGCATTACCCGCAACTACACCAAACACGCCGAAGGATCGGTGCTGGTCGAATTCGGTGATACCAAAGTCATCTGCACCGTCAGCGTCGAAAACGGCGTGCCGCGTTTCCTCAAGGGCCAAGGCCAGGGTTGGCTGACCGCCGAGTACGGCATGCTGCCGCGTGCCACCGGCGAGCGTAACCAGCGTGAAGCCAGCCGTGGCAAGCAGGGCGGTCGCACCCTGGAAATCCAGCGTCTGATCGGTCGTTCCCTGCGCGCTGCGCTGGACATGTCCAAGCTGGGCGATGTGACCCTGTATGTCGATTGCGACGTGATCCAGGCTGACGGCGGTACTCGCACTGCGTCCATCACTGGCGCCATGGTTGCGCTGGTTGATGCGTTGAAAGTGATCAAGAAGCGCGGCGGCCTGAAAGGCGGCGACCCGCTCAAGCAAATGATCGGCGCGGTATCGGTTGGCATGTATCAGGGCGAGGCGGTGCTGGATCTGGACTATCTTGAAGATTCCGCTGCCGAGACCGACCTCAACGTGGTGATGACCAGCACCGGTGGTTTCATCGAAGTGCAGGGTACTGCTGAAGGCGCGCCGTTCCAGCCTGAAGACCTGAACGCCATGCTGGAGCTGGCCAAGAAAGGCATGAACGAGATCTTTGAACTGCAAAAGGCTGCACTGGCCGACTGAGCAGGTTCATAACCGCAAGGAGTACGCGATGAGTGAGCAAGAGTTGCTGCCCAAACCGAGCCAGGAGGTTCGCCAATGGGCGGTGTTTTGTCACTTGTCCGCCTTGCTGGGGATCTGGATCCCGTTCGGTACGCTGATCGGGCCGTTGATCCTTTGGCAGATGAAGCGCGAGATGGACCCGTTCATCGATGCGCAGGGTAAAGAGGCGCTGAACTTTCAGATCACCGTCGCCATCGCATCGGCGATCTGCTTCCTGCTGATGGTGCTGATTATCGGATTCTTCCTGTTTGGTCTGTTGGCCATCGGTGCGTTGATTCTGACGATCATTGGTGGTGTGAAGGCTAACGAGGGTTTTCCGTACCGTTATCCATTTACTTGGCGACTGATTAAATAAATAGCATTTGGCAATATTTAAAAAAAGCCCTGACATGTCAGGGCTTTTTTATTTCCGTAACTTAATTATTTGGGTTTTGTATGTAGGAATTCTCTGGTGGCGATGACTGGTAGTTAATAATCTGTATAAATCCAGTAATTACATTTTTAGTCACAACTGCGTGCGCCAGTGACGGCTCATGTCCTTGGCAATGAGGTGAGGCGGTTGGTAGAGTTGGCCCCCGCGTAATATTGCTACTGAAATATTTCGATATATTCAAGCCATCGAAGGCTCTTGAATTCCTCAGTAATCAGTGTTGAGACAATCAGCCAGTTCATAGGGCGGATGTAGGTAAACAATTCGCCCATGAATATCTAGCCAAGAATAATCCATATGATTCAGCTCGATTTTTACGGAACGCTCGTGGCCGCTTCCCTGGTACTTTTACTTGGGCGCGGACTTGTTACACGCGTCGGTTTCATGCGCAGTTACAATATTCCTGAACCCGTGGCCGGTGGCCTGGTAGTCGCATTGCTGTTGTTGATTCTGCGATCGTTCAATATTGAAGTTCGCTTTGATACTTCGCTGCAAACGCCGCTGATGCTGGCCTTTTTTGCCACCATTGGACTGAGTGCCGACTTCGCCAGCCTGAAGAAAGGCGGGCGCATTGTTGGGGTATTCCTCTTGGCAGTCACCGGATTGTTGGTGGTGCAGAACGCGATGGGTATTGGATTGGCAACCCTGCTCGGGCTTGACCCGTTGATGGGGCTGCTGACCGGGTCCATTACCCTGGCGGGCGGCCACGGCACTGGAGCCGCATGGGGCACGGTGTTCAGCGAGAAGTACGGTCTGGCTTCGGCTTCCGAACTGGCGATGGCCTCCGCGACGTTTGGTTTGGTGTTGGGTGGTCTGATCGGAGGCCCGGTTGCACGCTTGCTGATCAAACGCGTCGAAGTGCCCGGCTGCAATCAACAGGAGGCGCCGCGACTGCCAAAGGGTTTTGAGCAACCGAACAAAGAACGCTCAATCACACCCTTCTCGTTTATCGAAACCCTGGCCTTGATTGCCGTGAGCCTTCTGGCCGGCAGCCTGCTCAATGGTTGGCTGCAAGGCACTGCGCTCGAATTGCCGACGTTCGTCTGCGTGCTGTTTGTGGGTGTGGTTTTGCGCAACGGCCTTTCGGCGCTGGGCTTGTATCAGGTGTTTGAGCGTGAAGTCTCGGTGCTGGGCAACGTCAGCCTGTCGCTGTTTCTGGCAATCGCGCTGATGTCGCTCAAATTGTGGGATCTGGCGGCGCTGGCGTTGCCGATCTTCATCATTCTGGCCGTGCAGGCGCTGGTCATGGCGCTGTTTGCGATTTTCGTGACGTTCCGGGTAATGGGCAGCAATTACGATGCAGCCGTGCTGGCGGCGGGGCATTGCGGTTTCGGCCTCGGCGCGACACCGACCGCTATTGCCAACATGCAGGCAGTGACGCAGCGTTTCGGGCCGTCGCAGATCGCGTTTCTGGTGGTACCGATGGTCGGGGCGTTCTTCATCGACATCATCAATGTCATCGTGATCAAGCTGTATCTGGCCCTGCCATTCTTCGTGGCTGTTTAGGTTTGGATTTGCTTTGACTGACGCATGAAAAATGCCCGTATCTTGCGATACGGGCATTTTTTGTACGGCGAGATGACGCTTAGATGGTCAGCGTCCAGTCGTAGTCGACGATCAGCGGCGCATGCTGCGAGAACCGCGGCTGACGTGGCAGGCGTGCGCTGCGCACGAAGCGTCGCAGGCCTGGCGTCAGGATCTGGTAGTCGAAGCGCCAGCCCAGATTGAGCATCTCGGCCTGTTCGTTGTCCGGCCACCAGCTGTACTGGTCGCCTTCACGGCTGACTTCGCGCAGGGCATCGACATAACCCATGTTGCCGACAATCTCGTCCATCCAGGCGCGTTCTGGCGCCAGGAAGCCCGGGGATTGCTGGCTGTCGCGCCAGTTCTTGATGTCGAGCTTCTGCTGCGCCACGTACAGCGAGCCACAATAAATGTACTCGCGACGTTTGCGTCGCTGTTTGTCCAGGTACTTGCCGAAGTCGTCCATGAGCTTGAACTTCTGGTTCAAGTCCTCATCGCCGTTCATCCCCGAAGGAAGCAGCAAGGTGGCAATACTGACTTTGTCGAAATCTGCTTGCAGGTAGCGCCCGTAGCGGTCGGCCGTCTCGAAACCGAGACCGCTGATGACAGCCTTCGGTTGCAACCGCGAATACAAAGCCACGCCACCTTGGGCAGGGACTTCAGCATCGCAGGCATAAAGGAAGTAGCCATCCAGTTGGAAGGCTGGGTCATCCAGTTCAAAGGCGGAGGCACGGGTGTCCTGCAGGCAGATGACGTCGGCATTCTGTGCTTGCAGCCAACTGAGCAAACCACGCTCGACTGCAGCCTGAATACCATTGACGTTCACACTGATGATCCGCATAAATGGCCCCAAAAATCGCGTGCGTGTATGATACACGGCGTCAAGCTAATTAGCTAAATCCGTGGTATTTGGGGTTTTTTTCATGCAAGCGTATCAGCGCGATTTCATTCGTTTTGCCATCGATCGCGGCGTTTTGCGCTTCGGTGAGTTCACCCTGAAGTCCGGGCGCACCAGTCCTTACTTCTTCAATGCCGGCCTGTTCAACTCGGGCTCGGCCCTGGCGCAACTGGGGCGTTTCTACGCCGCAGCCATCGCCGAAAGCGGCATTCCTTTCGACGTTCTGTTCGGCCCTGCCTATAAAGGCATCCCTTTGGCAGCGACCACAGCCGTTGCGCTGGCCGAGCATCACGACCGTGACCTGCCATGGTGCTTCAACCGCAAAGAAGCCAAGGCTCACGGCGAAGGTGGCAGCCTGGTCGGCGCGCCGTTGACCGGCGACGTGCTGATCATCGACGACGTGATCACCGCTGGCACCGCTATTCGCGAAGTTATGCAGATCATTGCTTCCCAGGACGGCGCCAAGGCCGCCGGCGTGCTGATCGCCCTGAACCGTCAGGAGCGTGGCAACGGTGAGTTGTCGGCGATCCAGGAAGTCGAGCGCGACTTCGGCATCCCGGTGATCAGCATCGTTTCGCTGAATCAGGTGCTCGAATTCCTCGCTGACGATCCGCAGCTCAAGCAGCACCTGCCAGCCGTGGAAGCGTATCGCGCCCAGTTTGGCGTCTGATCGCAGTCCTGTGGGAGCAAGCTCGCTCCCACGTCGGATTTTCGGCAATAAAAAGACCCCGTTCAGTCACGCTGAGCGGGGTCTTTTGGTTTTCAGTTAGCACAGCTTTCGCCATTTTCTCAGCAGCTTCACGGTCAGGCCTACGTTTATCAGCGCAAAAGCCAGCAGCGCGATCACCACCATGACATACAGCGTGCGATCCACATCAAAATCCCATGGAGCGAATTCACTGCTGCGCAAGATGCGTACGGCGGCGGGCAAATTGACGTAAAACAACGTCGCAAAAGCGCACGTCAGTGGCAGCGCTCGCCAGTAAAAAGCATCCCTGACTTTTTCCCGGCTACGCCTTCTGTTCTGCGGGCCTGATTGGAATTCATCCAGCGCCAAGGCTTGGTTAAGTGTCGGCCAAGCCAAGTTGAACAGAAAAGTAGTCAGGGTCAGCAGCAGGCCACTGACCGCGACGATGTCACTGAACGGCATTGAGTCCGAGCGTCGCGCACAGCAAATCGTGAGAATCCTCACTGATCTCGAACTGCCCGGCGCTGCCTTTGCGTTTGGTGATGGGTTTGAAGGTCGGCTCATTCTGCGTGATCAGCATGTTCAACTCGTCACGAATCACGTCCGAGCTGATGACCACCAGATACACGGTTTGCGCATATTCCGCAGACGCCACGACCGCACGCATGCTGTGTTGCAGGATGTCATCGAGCTGATTGCGAAAGCGCGACACCGTGTTCTTCAGCAGGGTTTTGCTTTGGCTCTGGGTCAGCTGAAAGATCGTCGAGATTTGCGATTCGGTCGGCAAGGTCTGCCCGAAGTAGCTTTGAATCAAGTACAGCAGACGATCCTGCTTGGCCTCGTCAGCCCGGCTGGGCATGCCACCCTCGACCAGCATTTTCAGGTATTCGGTCAGGCTGGCCTTGGCGATGCGCTGAAGAGCGTGAGCAATTTCGGCGTCGTTGATGCGCAGCGTCTTTTTGACTGGTTCCTTCTGTTCCTGCTCGAAAGCGTCGGCGTCGATCGTGAACGAGATCTGCATGATTCAGTCCTCCACGATTATTGGGAAGACTGATCCGGGTACGGATCTGCCGCTGCATCGCCCTGGCCGCTCAAGATATTCCAGCCGTTGAGCACATGAGTGCTGGGTTGGTAGTCGGGGCAGGGTGGCAGAGAGGTTTTCGACTGGTTGGAGTATTCGTGTCCGCAATCGGCACATTCGTAAGTGCCTGCTGAAACATCGCTGCCGTAAGGTACGTGGTCTTTTTGCATGGGGAGGATCTCCTGTGGATTCAGGGAAGATCCTATGAGGATTATTGCTTTCGCGATGTCGGACGCTTCGCTGATGAGCGTCGGACGTTTCTCTCGCGCACAAAAAAGATCGAAGTCTTCGTCGGCGCCTACAGAAATTTCATACAGACGAAATTCGTTTTTGTAGGCGCTGCCGCAGGCTGCGATCTTTTATGTTTCAGCGATCAGGGACGCTTGCGATTGCTGATCAGCGTGCCCACACCGGTGTCGGTGAAGATTTCCAGCAGGATTGCGTTCGGCACGCGACCGTCGATGATCAGCGAACTCCCCACACCGCCCTGAACCGCTTCCAGCGCGCAACGGATCTTCGGCAGCATACCGCCGTAGATCGTGCCGTCGGCAATCAGATCGTCGACCTGCTGGGTGCTCAGGCCGGTCAACACGGTGCCCGACTTGTCCATCAGGCCAGCGATGTTGGTCAGCAGCATCAGCTTTTCAGCTTTCAAAGCCTCAGCGACTTTGCCAGCCACCAGGTCAGCGTTGATGTTGTACGACTCGCCGTTGGCACCGACGCCGATAGGCGCGATCACCGGGATGAAATCACCTTTGACCAGCAGGTTGAGCAGGTCAGTGTTGATACCGATGACTTCGCCGACGTGGCCGATGTCGATGATTTCCGGCTGGGTCATCTCCGGGGTCTGACGGGTGACGGTGAGCTTCTTCGCACGAATCAGTTCGGCGTCTTTACCGGTCAGGCCGATGGCGCTGCCGCCGTGGCGGTTGATCAGGTTGACGATGCTCTTGTTGACCTGGCCACCGAGGACCATTTCCACCACGTCCATGGTCGCGGCGTCGGTGACGCGCATGCCATCGACGAAGTGGCTCTCGATCGACAGACGCTTGAGCAGATCACCGATCTGCGGGCCGCCACCGTGCACGACCACCGGGTTGATGCCCACGGCTTTCATCAGCACGATGTCGCGGGCGAAGCCGGTTTTCAGCTCCTCGCTTTCCATCGCGTTGCCGCCGTATTTGATCACCAGGGTCTTGCCGACATAACGTCGGATGTAAGGCAGCGCTTCGGACAGGACCTTGGCAGTGTTGGCGGCGGCATCGCGTTCGAGGGTCATTCAGGGCTCCGGTGGATCAGAACGGTAGTTGGAGATCAGGTGCAACACGTTTCAGTTGGGCGTGGAACACGTCCTTGATACGCGCAAGTTCTGCCTCGTCATCGGCCTCGAAGCGCAGCACCAGCACCGGTGTGGTGTTGGACGCGCGCACCAGGCCCCAGCCTTTGGCGTAATCGACTCGCACGCCGTCGATGGTGGTCAGGTCAGCGCCTGGGCCCCACTGTGCGTCGTGCAGTGCATCAATGATGCTGAATTTGCTCTCTTCGGTCACATGGATATTGATTTCCGGCGTAGAAATATCGTTCGGGAAGGTCGCAAACAGCTCTTCCGCGGTGGATTTTTCCTTGCTGAGGATCTCCAGCAGCCGTGCAGCGCTGTAGATACCGTCATCGAAACCGAACCAGCGCTCCTTGAAGAAGATGTGCCCGCTCATTTCGCCGGCCAACAGCGCACCGGATTGTTTCATTTTCTTTTTGATCAACGAATGACCGGTCTTCCACATTAGCGGCCGACCACCGTATTCCTTGATCAGCGGCACCAGGCGACGGGTGCATTTGACGTCGAAGATGATTTCCGCGTCGGGGTTGCGCTCCAGCACGTCACGGGCGAACAGCATCAGCAGACGATCGGGGTAAACGATGCTGCCGGTGTTGGTCACCACGCCGACACGGTCGCCGTCGCCGTCGAAGGCCAAACCGATGTCGGCGTTGGTTTCCTTGACCTTGGCGATCAGGTCGACGAGGTTTTCAGGCTTGCCCGGATCCGGGTGGTGATTCGGGAAGTTACCGTCGACTTCGCAGAACAGCGGGATGACTTCGCAGTTCAGCGCTTCGATCAGTTGCGGGGCGATCACGCCGGCCGCGCCGTTGCCGCAGTCGACCACAACCTTCATGCGTCGCGCCAGTTTGATGTCCTGGTCGATTTCGGTGTTGTAGCGGTCGAGGATCTCGACTTGGGTGACGCTGCCATTGCCGCTGCTCAAGTTGTTGGTCTTGAGGCGCTCGTGCAGGGCCTGGATTTGTTCGTTGGCGAGGGTGTCGCCGGCGATGACGATCTTGAAGCCGTTGTAGTTCGACGGGTTGTGGCTGCCGGTGAGCATGACCCCGGACTTGCCGGCCAGGACGTTGGCGGCGTAATACAGCGCCGGCGTCGGCACCAGACCGACATCGCTGACATGGCAGCCGCTCTCGGCGATACCGCGAATCAGCTCTGCAACCAGTTCCGGGCCGGACAAGCGGCCGTCACGACCGACGGACACATTCGGCTCACCTTGAGCGAGGCTCTGCGAACCGATGGCGCGGCCGATCCAGTAAGCGGTTTCGGCATTGAGGAATTCCGGCACGGTGCCGCGAATGTCATAGGCGCGGAAAATGCTGTCGGGCAGCTTCGGGGCAATCTTGGCTGGGGTGCTCATCTACGGAAATGCTCCATCTCGAAAGTGGCGGGACAGACCGACGAATCGTTCGACGGCAGGCTCAAACTGAAGGGTATGACGGCGTTTTCCACAGAGAGTTCGTGGTATGAAAGGGCCATGACGCCTCGCCCGGCGCGGCTTTCGCCCGGCAAAACCTTG
Organism: Pseudomonas sp. 4CAES_32.4; assembly: GCF_058136335.1. NCBI lineage: Bacteria > Pseudomonadati > Pseudomonadota > Gammaproteobacteria > Pseudomonadales > Pseudomonadaceae > Pseudomonas > Pseudomonas sp. 4CAES_32.4. The sequence continues at coordinate 6,068,277 of NZ_CM176882.1, read as the reverse complement.
ATTTTCGGTGTTAAAACCTGTCGCACAAATTGCACAAATTTCCCCCGTAGGAGCTGCCGAAGGCTGCGATCTTTTGACTTTGTTTTTTAAGATCAAGATCAAAAGATCGCAGCCTTCGGCAGCTCCTACAGGAGATGTATTCCGTTATTTGGTGCCGGTGTGGCCAAACCCGCCGGTGCCGCGTTCGGTTTCGACGAACTCTTCGACCATTTCGAAGTGCGCCTGTACCACCGGTACCAGCACCAGTTGCGCCAGACGTTCGCCGACGGTCATGGTGAAGTCGGTCTGGCCACGGTTCCAGCACGACACCATCAGCGGGCCTTGATAATCCGAGTCGATCAGGCCAACGAGGTTGCCCAGCACGATGCCGTGCTTATGGCCCATGCCCGAGCGCGGCAGGATCAGCGCGGCGAGGTTCGGGTCGCCGATGTAAACCGACAGACCGGTGGGGATCAGTACGGTTTCACCCGGCTTGATCACAATGTCCTGATCCAGCATGGCGCGCAGGTCGAGGCCGGCGGAGCCTGGCGTGGCGTATTGCGGCAGCGGGAATTCGGTGCCGATGCGTGGGTCGAGGATCTTGGCTTGCAAAGCGTGCATGTAAATTAAACCTGGTTCAGACGTTCGGCGATAAAAGTGACCAGTTGGCGAGCGATCTTGCTCTTGCTGGTCTGGGCGAAAACCGTGGCGTGCAGCTCACGGTCAATCACGCTGCAGGCGTTTTCTTCGCTGTTGAAACCGATGCTCGGGTTGGCGACGTCGTTGGCGACGATCAAATCGAGATTCTTGTCCTTCAGCTTGCGTGCAGCGTAGTCGAGCAGGTGTTCGGTCTCGGCGGCAAAGCCGACACTGAACGGACGGTCGGGACGGGTCGCGATGGTGGCCAGGATGTCTGGGTTACGCACCATTTGCAGGACAAAGCCGTCACCGCTCGTAGGATCTTTCTTGAGTTTTTGCGGGGCGACGACTTCCGGGCGGTAGTCCGCTACGGCTGCCGAGGCGATAAACACGTCGCACGGGATCGCCGATTCACAGGCCGCGAGCATGTCGCGGGCACTGACCACGTCGATGCGCGTGACGCGGTCCGGCGTCGGCAGGTGCACCGGGCCGCTGATCAGCGTAACGCGGGCGCCGGCTTCAACCGCTGCTTCGGCGAGGGCAAAACCCATTTTCCCGGAGCTGTGGTTGGTGATGTAGCGCACCGGATCGATGTTTTCCTGGGTCGGGCCGGCGGTAATGACGACGTGTTTGCCGGTCAGTGCCTGACGCTGGAAGCAGTCTGCCGCGCATTGTGCGAGGTCGGTGGCCTCCATCATCCGGCCCATGCCGACGTCGCCGCAGGCCTGGCTGCCCGAGGCCGGGCCGAAAGTCTTCAGGCCACGGCTTTCAAGGAGTTGCAGGTTGGCCTGGGTCGCCGGGTCGCGCCACATCGCCTGGTTCATCGCTGGAGCAACCGCGACGACAGCGTCGGTGGCGAGCACCAGCGTGGTCAGCAAATCGTTGGCAATGCCTTGGGCAAGACGGGCGAGCAGGTCGGCGGTCGCCGGGGCGATCAGCACCAGGTCGGCCCATTTGGCCAGCTCGATGTGGCCCATCGCAGCTTCAGCCGCCGGGTCGAGCAAGTCGAGGTGCACCGGGTGGCCGGACAGTGCCTGCATGGTCAGCGGGGTGATGAACTCGGCGCCGCCGTGGGTCATGACCACACGCACTTCGGCGCCCTGGTCGATCAGGCGACGAACCAGATCAGCGCTCTTGTAGGCCGCGATGCCGCCGCCGACGCCCAGAACGATGCGTTTCCGATACAGCCGCTGCATAGGTCTGCCTTTCATTTCGTGGGTGACATACGTGGCGAAACCCCCTCCCCAGGGTGAATTCGCCCGCAAAAAAGATGGGCTAAGATATCACAGCGACCGCTACGGAACAGCGGCGCCCACAGACAGGGAATGTGTATGAGTATTCGCGATTGGCCTGCGGCGGAACGCCCGCGGGAAAGGTTATTGGAGCACGGGGCAGCGAGCCTTTCGGACGCTGAGTTATTGGCGATTTTTCTGCGTACCGGATTGCCCGGATTAAGTGCTGTGGATCTGGCGCGCAATCTGCTGACTCAATTCGGCAGCCTGCGTTTGCTGCTCGAGGCCGATCAGGACGCATTCAGCAAACAATTGGGTCTCGGGCCGGCGAAGTTTGCGCAACTGCAAGCGGCTCAGGAGATGAACAAAAGGCATCTGGCCGAGAAGTCACGGCAGAAACCCGCCCTGGAAAGCCCTAAAGTCGTTCGCGACTATCTGAAAGCAATGCTGCGTCACGAGCCGCACGAAGTATTTGCTTGCCTGTTTCTCGACTCCAAACATCAAGTACTCACATTCGAGACGCTGTTTCGCGGCTCCATCGACAACACCAGCGTGCATCCCCGAGAGATTGTGAAACGATGTCTGGCCAATAACGCCGCGGCGTTGATCCTGTGCCACAACCATCCGTCGGGGAACACTGACCCCAGTCAGGCGGATCGACTGCTGACCAAGCGTTTGCAGAAGGCGCTGGAGCTGATTGATGTGCGGGTGCTTGATCACTTCATCGTCGGTGATGGCGAGCCGCTGTCGATGGCGGAATGTGGCTGGATGTAAAAAAACAGCGGCAAGCGTCGAGCTACAAGCGGCAAGCTAGAGCCCTGCGCGGACAGCTCTAGCTTGCGGCTTGCCGCTTATGGATTGACGCTGGTTTTGGAATAGTCCTGTCGGCCAAACGGGCTCACCGAATAACCTTGCACGTCTTTACGCGTCAGCGCATAGGCAGTCGGGTGCGCCAGCGGCAGCCACAGCGCCTGTTGCTGAATCTGCGCCTGCGCCTGCTCGTACAGCTTGGTACGCACACCTTGTTCGCTGGTGGTCTTGCCGGCGCTGATCAGCTTGTCCAGATCAGCATTGCAGTAGCGTGCGAAGTTGGTGCCGGACTTGACCGCCGCGCAGGAAAACTGCGGCGTGAGGAAGTTGTCCGGGTCGCCGTTATCGCCGGCCCAGCCCATGAACAGCAGATCATGCTCGCCAGCCTTGGCCCGGCGAATCAGCTCGCCCCACTCGATCACGCGGATTTCCGCCTGAATGCCGATTTCCGCCAGATCCGATTGCAACATCTGCGCGCCCAGGCTCGGGTTCGGATTGAGCAGGCTGCCCGAAGGGCGCGTCCAGATGGTGGTCTGGAAGCCATCCTTCAGCCCGGCCTTAGCCAACAGCGCCTTGGCTTTGGCGACATCGTGCGGATAACCCGGCAGGTTCTTCGCGTTGCTCCAGGTGTTCGGCGGGTAAGGACCGTTGGCGGCTTCGGCGGTGTCTTCAAACACAGCTTTGATGTAGTTGGCCTTGTCGAAGGCGAGGTTGATCGCCTGACGCACTTCCGGCTTGTCCAGCGGCGGATGCTGGCTGTTGATGCCGACGAAAGCGGTCATGAAGGCGTCAGTCTTTTCGACTTTCAGCGTCGGCTCCTTCAGCGCCGCTTGTACGTCGAGTGGTTTCGGCGACAGGGCGATCTGGCACTCGTTACGCCGCAGCTTTTGCAGGCGCACGTTGGCGTCCGGGGTGATGGCGAAGATCAGCGGATCGACCGAAGGTTTGCCGCCGAAGTAGTCCGGGTTGGCCTTGTAGCGGATCGCCGCGTCTTTCTGGAAGCGGCTGAACACGAACGGGCCGGTACCGATCGGCTGGCTGTTGAGCTTGTCGGTCGCGCCGGCCTTCATCAGTTTGTCGGCGTATTCGGCGGAGTAGATCGAAGCGAAGCCCATGCTCAGTGTGGCGAGGAACGTCGAGTCCGGATGATCAAGGGTGAAGCGCACGGTCAGCGGATCGAGGGCGTCGATCTTCTTGATCAACGCCGGCAACTGCATCGATTGCGCGTGCGGGAAGCCGCTCTGCGCGACCTTGTGCCACGGGTTAGCCGGGTCGAGCATGCGGTCGAAGCTGAACTTGACGTCTTCGGCGGTCAGCTCGCGGCTCGGCTTGAAGTAATCGGTCGTGTGAAACTTTACCTGCGGATGCAGCTTGAACACGTAAGTCAGGCCATCGGTGCTGACTTCCCAGCTGTCGGCCAGGCTCGGCACGACTTTGCCGCTGGCAGTGTCGAAGTCCACCAGACGATTCATCAGCACGTCGGCCGAAGCGTTGGTGGTGGTCAGCGAGTTGTATTGCACCACATCGAACCCTTCCGGGCTGGCCTCAGTGCAGACGCTCAGCGCGGCGGCCTGGGCCAGAGGGCTCAGCAGGAGCGGGGCGAGCAACAGGGGTAGGGCAGCGAGGCGCATGGTCGGTTTCCTTTTACAGATCGAAGGCCCATCTGCAAGTGCAGTCTGGAAAAGGCCTACCCTAGAGGGCTGGATTACAAATGACTATCCCCTTTTTGCATTTTAAGGGCACAGTGATGGCAGTTTTTCAGACCGCGGTGCCTCGCAAAAAGTCTGCAACCTTCGTAGAAGTGATTTTCTGCGACGAGTGGTAAAAGTCTGTGCCAGCCTTTATCCAAGGCGTTCGCAGGCTGGAAAAACGCCTTTTTGTGGATTGATTGCACACGGAAAGTTGTTGCACCTCAGTCTTTCTGGTATAAAGCAGCGCTCTTTTCTAGGGGCCCGGTTCCTTCACTGTAGGTGTAGCCGGTAAGACCTCTAAAGAAACGCGGCGCCTGGCGCCAAATGACTGAGAGATTAAGCGGCCAACCCATGCCGGGTTGGGCATGTGGTTTTAGAGGGCTGAGGCATGTCGAGAGTATGTCAAGTTACCGGTAAGGGTCCGGTGACTGGGAATAACATTTCCCACGCAAACAACAAAACCCGTCGTCGTTTCCTGCCGAACCTGCAGCATCACCGCTTCTGGGTTGAAGAAGAGAAACGTTTTGTGCGTCTGCGCGTATCTGCCAAAGGCATGCGTATCATCGACAAGCGTGGCATCACTGTCGTGCTCGCCGAACTTCGCCGCGATGGCAAGATTTAAGGGAGCTAATCATGCGTGAATTGATTCGTTTGATCTCGAGCGCCGGTACTGGTCACTTCTACACTACCGACAAGAACAAGCGTACTACCCCGGACAAAATCGAGATCAAGAAATATGATCCGGTTGTTCGCAAGCACGTGATGTACAAGGAAGGCAAAATCAAGTAATTGATTTTTCCTGACTTACGAAAAAGGCCCGTATCTCACGATACGGGCCTTTTTTGTTGCCTGAAGAAACGTTACGTCAGCGACGTTTAACCAAAATAGATCGAGATGATCCGGTCATCGGTGTTGACGTTCAGATTGATGCGCTCAGCGCGCGAGTCATAGGTCGCCACGTAATTGCCCCACGGGCGGGTAGGGCGTCCGGTGGTGTCTTCCACTTGCTGGCGCAAGGCTTCGGAGTATTGCGTACCGATGACCGAGTTGATCAGGTCGAGTACTTGGGCGTCGGTGTAAGTCGTGGCATTGGCCATGCTGCATTCCTTGCGGCAGAGTGATTATCAAGGCACCTCGTGAATCGAGATGCCGATTGATAATCAACCGACAAGAACTGCCGAGTGCGGTAGATAGTTATACCGCCTCAGGCTTTTTGTTCGAAGATCACATAGATTTTGCGGCACGCTTCGAGCACTTCCCAAGTGCCACGGAAGCCTGCCGGAATCACGAACCGGTCGCCCACACGCAAGGTCTTGGCATTGCCCTCGCCATCACGCAGTACCGAAACACCCTGCAGGATCTCGCAATATTCATGCTCGGTGTAATTCACCGTCCATTGACCCACCGCACCTTCCCACACGCCAACGCCCATTTGCCCACAAGGGCTTTCGTATTGGTGAAACACCGCTTGTTCAGGATCACCCTTGAGGACCTTGGCCGGGTCCGGGCGATAGCGTTCGGCTTCACTGCTGGTCAGGCTGATGTCGACGACGTTCTGGATGTTCATTGTTGTTATCCCCTGTGAATACGGCGCGATTGGCTGGAAAGGGCCAAAGTCTATGTTGATTAAAATCAACACCGCAAGGCCGTATGGCCACCTTATGTCAAATATATTGAAACAACCCCGGCCGCTGGTTTAGGGTGGCGGTTGCCTCGGGCCGAAATGCAGGCTGGCCGGGCAGAATTCTTGAAGACGTCCGCGAAGATCGCGGCGCCCGTATTCAATAGAGGAGGACACCCGAATGACCACCCTGACTCGTGCCGACTGGGAACAACGTGCCCGCGACCTGAAAATCGAAGGCCGCGCCTACCTGAATGGCGAATACACCGACGCCGTCTCCGGCGAAACCTTCGAGTGCATCAGCCCGGTCGATGGCCGTCTGCTCGGCAAGATCGCCAGCTGTGACGCCGCCGATGCCCAGCGCGCCGTGGAAAACGCCCGCGCTACCTTCAATTCCGGCGTCTGGTCGCGCCTGGCACCGACCAAACGCAAAGCCACCATGATCCGTTTTGCCGGTCTGCTCAAGCAGCACGCCGAAGAACTGGCCCTGCTCGAAACCCTCGACATGGGCAAGCCGATCAGCGATTCGCTGTACATCGACGTTCCGGGCGCGGCGCAAGCGCTGAGCTGGAGCGGTGAAGCGATCGACAAGATCTACGACGAAGTCGCCGCTACACCGCACGATCAACTGGGTCTGGTGACTCGCGAGCCTGTGGGTGTGGTTGGCGCCATCGTGCCGTGGAACTTCCCGCTGATGATGGCCTGCTGGAAACTCGGCCCGGCGCTGTCGACCGGTAACTCGGTGATCCTCAAGCCGTCGGAAAAGTCGCCGCTGACCGCCATCCGCATCGCCGCACTGGCCGTTGAGGCCGGTATTCCGAAAGGCGTGCTCAACGTGCTGCCGGGCTACGGTCACACCGTTGGCAAGGCGCTGGCCCTGCACAACGATGTCGACACGCTGGTGTTCACCGGTTCGACCAAGATCGCCAAGCAACTGATGATCTACTCCGGCGAGTCGAACATGAAGCGCGTCTGGCTGGAAGCGGGTGGCAAGAGCCCGAACATCGTCTTTGCCGATGCGCCGGATCTGCAGGCTGCAGCCGAATCCGCCGCCAGTGCCATCGCCTTCAACCAGGGCGAAGTGTGCACTGCCGGTTCGCGTCTGCTGGTCGAGCGTTCGATCAAGGACAAATTCCTGCCAATGGTGATCGAGGCGCTGAAAACCTGGAAACCGGGCAACCCGCTGGATCCGGCGACCAACGTCGGTGCGCTGGTGGATACCCAGCAAATGAACACCGTGCTGTCGTACATCGAATCCGGCCACAGCGATGGCGCCAAGCTCGTCGCTGGCGGCAAGCGCATCCTTCAGGAAACCGGCGGCACTTACGTTGAGCCAACGATTTTCGACGGTGTGAGCAACGCGATGAAGATCGCCCAGGAAGAGATCTTCGGGCCAGTGCTGTCGGTGATTGCTTTCGATACCGCTGAAGAAGCCATCCAGATCGCCAACGATACGCCGTACGGCCTGGCCGCCGCAGTGTGGACCCAGGACATCTCCAAGGCGCACCTGACCGCCAAGGCCCTGCGTGCCGGCAGCGTGTGGGTCAATCAGTACGATGGCGGCGACATGACCGCACCGTTCGGCGGCTTCAAGCAGTCGGGCAACGGCCGCGACAAGTCGCTGCACGCGTTCGACAAGTACACCGAACTGAAAGCGACGTGGATCAAGCTGTAAGCCGTTAAGGGAGCCTGACTCAGTCCGGTTCCCGAACCATACAGAGATCCCCTGTGGGAGCGAGCTTGCTCGCGAAAGCGGTGTATCAGTCAGCAGAATTGCTGACTGTGAAACCGGATTCGCGAGCAAGCTCGCTCCCACAGTGATTTTGTGGTGCACATAAAAATAATCCACAGGAGCGTGGACCATGCGTTGGGCGACGTATTTCGCCGTGTTGGCGTCTGTCTTGAGTGTTGGCCTGGCCCTGGGGGTCAGCATGCCGCTGGTTTCGTTGCGCCTGGAGGGTTGGGGCTACGGTTCCTTCGCCATTGGTGTGATGGCGGCGATGCCGGCCATTGGCGTGTTGCTGGGCGCGAAGATTTCCAGTCATCTGGCGGCGCGCTTTGGCACGGCCAACCTGATGCGCCTGTGCCTGTGGGCCGGGGCGCTGTCGATTGGCTTGCTGGCGCTGTTGCCGAGTTACCCGATCTGGCTGGTGCTGCGCCTGATGATCGGCGTGATCCTGACCATCGTGTTCATCCTCGGCGAGAGCTGGATCAATCAACTGGTGGTCGAGCACTGGCGCGGTCGTTTGGTGGCGTTGTATGGCAGCAGTTATGCGTTGAGCCAACTCTCGGGTCCGTTGCTGCTGGGCGCATTGGGCACCGAGCATGATTACGGGTTCTGGGTCGGCGTCGGACTGCTGTTGGTGTCGCCGTTGCTGTTGCTGGGTCGTAGCGGTGCGCCGAGCAGTGAAGCGAACAGCGTGACGTTCCGCGATCTATGGGGATTTGCCCGCGAACTGCCAGCGATTGCATGGGCGGTCTCATTGTTTGCGGCGTTCGAGGCGATGATCCTGACCTTGTTGCCGGTGTATTGCCTGCAACAGGGTTTCACCGCTGAAATCGCTTTGGCGATGGTCAGCACCGTGGTGGTCGGCGATGCGCTGCTGCAATTGCCGATAGGTGCGTTGGCCGATTACCTGTCGCGACGCACGCTGTTTGCCGGGTGCGCGGTGGTGCTGATGCTGTCGAGCCTGGCGATTCCGCTACTGCTCGATACGCTGCTGATCTGGCCGCTGTGGGTGTTGTTCGGCGCGAGTGCCGGTGGCTTGTTCACACTGTCGCTGATCCTGATTGGCGAGCGTTATCGCGACGATGCGCTGGTGCGGGCGAATGCGCATATCGCGCAGCTGTGGGGTGTGGGCTGCCTCGTCGGACCGCTGGCAGCGGGGGCGGGAAGCCAGTGGATCAACGGGCATGCGTTGCCGTTGTTGATGGCGATCGGGGCGTTCGGGTTGGTTCTGCTTCTTTTGCGTCAGGGCGCGTTTGGCCCAGTGACCGAGGCTGCGTAGATCGAAAGATCGCAGCCTTCGGCAGTTCCTACAGTTGAAATGCATTCGTTCTGAAGGAGCTGCCGAAGGCTGCGATCTTTTGCTTTTTAAAGCATGCGTTCCAGGCCGACGGTGGTGCTGAACCACGCATTGAAGCGGCGCCACCAACTCCCCGGTTCCTTGGCCAGCGTATGCATCTGGCCATTGTCTTCGGTTACCCAGACGATCTGGCCCTCCTGCAACTTCGCCTCATAGCTCAGCGCTGGCGCCATGCCCTGCAAGGCCAGTTCACGCACATGCTCGGCCAGTTCCGGGCTGTCCACCAACACCCCGACTTCGGTGTTCCACAACACCGAGCGCGGGTCGAAGTTGAACGAGCCGATGAACGACTTCTGGCGATCAAAGATCATCGCCTTGCTGTGCAAACTGGAATCCGAGCCGCGAAACGACTTGCTGTAAAACACATGCGGCCCGCTGCCATAGTTATCCCCAGGCTGGCGCCGCAGTTCATACAATTTCACACCATGTTCGAGCAATGCCTTGCGATACGGCGCATATCCGCCATGCACCGCCGGCACGTCGGTGGCCTCCAGCGAGTTGGTCAGCAGGCTCACCGCGACACCGGCATCGGCACGTCCGGTCAGGTAAACCAAGCCTGGCTGACCCGGCACGAAGTACGCCGAAATCATGATCAGCTCTTTACTCACCCCACGCAGCTCCGGCGCCAGTTGCGTGGTCAGCAGCAATTGCGGATCCGGTTCATCCTTGGCCAAGACCTTGCTCGGTGCATCCCACAGCGCCTGATTCCAAGCCCAGATCAGCTCTTTGCGCCAGACGTCCATGCGCGGTTCGGTGGTGAAAGTCATCAACTGCTGATACAGCGCGTGATTCTGTTTGCGGGTTTCTTCCAGGGATTCTTCCAAGCGCGTGCGGGTGTTCTGCAGGTCTTTGGCGGTTGGCTTGCTGGAGAGGAATTCGTCGATCGGCTTGCTAAGCGCACTGTTCCAGTATTGGTCGAAACTGTGTCCGAGCTGCTCGGCGACCGGGCCGACGCTGAGCATGTCGATGTCGGTGAAATTCAGATTCGGCTCGGCGTCGAAATACTCATCGCCCAGATTGCGCCCGCCGACGATGGCCGCGCTGTTGTCGGCCAGCCACAGTTTGTTGTGCATGCGCCGGTGTTGCAGCGACAGGTTGAACAACCGTCCAGCCGCGCGCGTGACGCCGGTGCTGCGGCCCAGATGCAGCGGGTTGAACAGGCGAATCTGGATCTGTGGGTGGGCTGCCAGCGTGGCGATGATCAGGTCGAGGCCGTCGCTGGTGGTGTCGTCGAGCAGGATGCGTACGCGCACGCCCCGGTCGGCAGCCTTGAGCAATTCGTCCACCAGCATCCGTGTGCTGATGCCGTCATGGACGATGTAGTACTGCAAGTCGAGGCTGACCTGCGCATGGCGGATCAACTCGGCGCGGGCGGTGAAAGATTCGGTGCTGTTGGACAACAGACGGAAGCCGGATTGCCCTTTATACGGTGCGGCTTGCGCCTGAATCGAACGGCCGAAACTGGAGCTCGACGCCGGCAACGCCTGGCTCGGCTCGCGCGGCACATCGAGGCTGGCGCAGCCGCTGAGGAACGAGGTGAATAACAGCAAAGCGAATAGGGGCTGTCTGAAGCTCACGTAGGATCGTTCCGGTTGGCGGCAAAGGTCGGCATATGGACGCTGGTCTGTGGAAAAAGGTCAGTCGGCTTCGGCCAACAATCTGATCGCGGTTTCACCGACCTTGCGCACCGCTTCTTCAACCTGCGCCGTAGGTTTGGCAGCGTAGTTCATCCGCAGGCAATTGCGGTACTTGCCCGAGGCGGAAAAAATGCTGCCGACGGCGATCTGTACGCCTTGGTCGAGCAACTCGCGATTCAGTTTCAGCGTGTCGAAACCTTCCGGCAATTCCACCCATAACAGGAAACTGCCCTGCGGACGGCTGGCGCGGGTGCCCGCCGGAAAGTAGCGCGTGACCCAATCGATCATCATGTCGCGATTGCGCTGGTATTGCGTGCGCATCCGCCGCAAATGCGGCTCGAAATGGCCGGATTTGAGGAATTCGGCAATGGCGATCTGCGGTTGCGGTGCGGTGGATCCGGTGCTGATGTATTTCATGTGCAGCACACGCTCCAGATAACGACCCGGTGCAACCCAGCCAATCCGCAGCCCGGGCGCCAGGGTCTTGGAAAACGAACTGCACAGCAGCACGCGGCCGTCTTCGTCGAAGGATTTGATCGTGCGCGGACGCGGATAGGTGTAGGCCAGTTCGCCATACACATCGTCCTCGATGATCGCCACGTCGAAGCGTTGCGCAAGGTTGAGCAGGGCGCGTTTGCGCGACTCCGGCATGATGTAGCCGAGTGGGTTGTTGCAGTTCGGAGTGAGCTGGATGACCTTGATCGGCCATTGCTCCAGCGCCAGTTCCAGCGCTTCGAGGCTGATGCCGGTGAGCGGGTCGGTGGGGATTTCCAGGGCTTTCATGCCCAGGCCTTTGAGGGTCTGCATGGCGCCGTGGAAGCTTGGCGAATCCACCGCAACGATATCGCCCGGCTCGCAGATCGCGTGGATGCTGGTCGAGAGCGCTTCGTGGCAACCGGTGGTGACCACCAGATCGCTGGGGCTCAGCTGGCAGCCGGAATCGAGCATCAATCGGGCGATCTGTTCCCGCAGTTCGAGGGTGCCATGGATGTTGTCGTAATACAGGCCGGGCATGTCCTGACGACGGCTGATACGCGCGAGGCCACGCAGCAACGGTTTCATGGTCGGCGAGCTGATGTCGGGCATGCCGCGCCCCAGTTGCACGACGTCCTTGCGCGGCACCGCGCGAATCAATTCCAGCACCTGATCCCACTGCGAAATTTCCACTGGCCGTTGCGCCGGTCGGCCGACGGCGGGCAGCTCCGGCAGCTCGCGCCCGACCGGGACGAAATAGCCGGACTTGGGTTTCGGCGTGGCCAGGCCACTGTCCTCGAGCATGCGATAGGCCTGCTGCACCGTGCTCAGGCTGACCCCGTGTTCGACGCTCAAGGCACGCACCGACGGCAGCCGGTCGCCAGGGCGATAGAAGCCTTGTTCGATACGCGTGCCGAGCAATTCGGCGAGGTTTACGTAGAGGGTCATGGCGCTGCCTCGGTGCAGATGATTCGTTAAACCAGTACAGATGCGGCAAAAATCGACAATTCAGTCTTCAGAGCGGCAAATCTGTATGGAGTTAATACAGTTGCTTTGAATCTGTAACGATTTTTGTCGCCCGCGCATCATGGAATCTCTGGCTACCCAAGTAAACAGGAGTATCGAAAATGAACGGCTTGAGCGATGTGCGGCTGACGTTACACAGTCAGGAACTGGCGGCAGGGCAGAAGGATCGTGCGCGCAATGAGATTATGCGCAACGCACCGTCCGGCCTGAGTCGCTGGGATCTGCTGTGGCATCGTCTGCACACGCGCAGGGCGTTGCTGGCGTTGACGGCGGATCAGCTCAAGGACGTCGGGCTGACGCGTGAGCAAGCGCAGGAGGAAGGGTTGAAGCCGTTCTGGCGGATCTGAGATCTGTATGGTCGTTTTGGGCCTCATCGCGAGCAGGCTCACTCCTACAGGGGAACGCATTTCAACTGTAGGAGTGAGCCTGCTCGCGATTGGGCCTTCAAATTCACTGGAAAAAGATCAGACCAACTCTTTAAGGCGATGCCACAACATCCCCAACGCCAACAATGGCGAGCGCAAATGCTTGCCGCCCGGGAAGGTGATGTGCGGCACCTTGGCAAACAGGTCAAACCCGCCACTGTGTTGCCCGCTGATCGCCTCGGCCAGCAACTTGCCCGCCAGGTGCGTGGCATTCACCCCGTGGCCTGAATAAGCCTGGGCGTAATACACATTCGGTTGATCATTCAGTCGACCAATCTGCGGTAAACGGTTGGCACCGATGCCGATCATGCCGCCCCACTGATAATCGATCTTCACCCCGGCCAGTTGCGGGAATACCTCAAGCATTTTTGGCTGCATGTACGCAGCGATGTCTTTCGGATCGCGCCCCGAATAATGGCAGGCACCGCCGAACAGCAAGCGACGATCCGCCGAGAGCCGGTAGTAATCCAGTGCGACGCGTTGGTCGCAGACCGCCATGTTCTGCGGCAGCAGGTTGTGCGCCTGCTCTTCGCTCAACGGTTCGGTGGCAATGATGTAGCTGCCGGCGGGCAGAACCTTGCCGCTGAGTTGCGGATTCAGATCATTCAGATAGGCATTGCAGCCAAGCACCAACGTCTTCGCCCGCACCGAACCTTGGGCGGTGTGGACTTTGACTTCCGGGCCGTAGTCGATACGCGTCACCGCCGAATGCTCGAACAGTTGCACGCCCAGTTGCTGCGCCGCTGCCGCCTCGCCCAAGGCCAGATTCAGCGGATGCAGATGGCCGGAACCCATGTCGATCAAGCCGCCGACGTAGCGCTTGGAGCCGACCACCGTGTGCATCTCGCTGGCTTGCAGCAAGCGGGTTTCGTAGCGATAGCCGAGGCCGCGCAGTTCTTCGGCGTCCTCGGCAAAGCCATCGAGGTCGGAAGCTTTGTTGGCCAGGTCGCAGTAGCCCCAGGTCAGGTCGCAGGCAATCTGAAAGCGCTCGACGCGCCGACGAACGATTTCCACCGCTTCCAGGCCCATCAGTTTCATCTCGCGCACGCCGTCGCTGCCGACGACGTTGGCGAACTGATCGAGGCCATGCCCGACGCCGCGAATCAACTGTCCGCCGTTACGACCGCTGGCGCCCCAGCCGATCTTGTGCGCTTCCAGCAACACCACGCTGAGCCCGCGCTCGGCCAGTTCCAGCGCCGTGTTCAACCCGGAAAACCCACCGCCAACCACACAGACGTCGGCCAGCACTTCGCCTTGCAGCAGCGGATGATCCGGCTGCGGCAGGCTGCTGGCGGCGTAGTAAGAGGCAACGTGAGGTTGGCTCGCGGGGGAGTGGGCGCGGGCAGTCATGGGCGTGATCCTGAGACGGGGTGTCGAGAAAATTTGACGGAGCATAAGCCGCACGCCCGAACGGGGGCAACACTGGTCGGGCTGCGGTGTCTGGATCACGGCTTTTGCGGCACAATTGTCGCCTAATTCACCTCGGTTACCGTTTCGATGAGCTGCAACAGCCAGACAGTCCGCACCTTGCGCCAGCAGATCCCCTCGTTCGAGTGCGTGCCCGGCTGCCACGATTGCTGTGGCCCGGTAACCACCTCGCCGGAAGAAATGGCCCGCCTGCCGCGCAAGACCCGCGCTGAGCAGGATGCGGCGATGGAAGAGCTCAACTGTGTGCATCTGGGGCCGAATGGCTGCACGGTGTATGAAGAGCGGCCGCTGATCTGCCGGTTGTTCGGTACGACCAAAACCTTGCCCTGCCCGAATGAGCGGCGGCCGGTGGAGTTGATTCATCCAAGGGTCGAGAAGCAGATATTCGAGTACATGGCGGCGAATCGGCAGGTGTTGGTCTAGCTGGATAAACCGAGTCGTCTGCATCGCTAGCAGGGCTAGCTCCCACAGGGATTGCAGGTGTTCACATTGTTTGTGTTCACCACTGGACCTGTGGGAGCCAGCCCTGCTGGCGATGGCATCAGCCACACATCTCAATCTGGAATCGGCAGGTTTAGGCTCTCTTTCACCTCTTCCATCACGATATAACTCTTCGACTCCCGCACATGCGGCAGCTTCAGCAGAATGTCGCCCAGCAGCTTGCGGTACGAGGCCATCTCGGAAATCCGCGCCTTCACCAGATAGTCGAAATCCCCTGACACCAGATGACATTCCAGCACGTGCGGCAATTTCAGCACCGCGCGGCGGAACTCTTCGAAAGTGTCGCCGGATTTGTAGTCGAGGCTGATCTCGACAAACACCAGCAAGCTACCCTTCAAGTGCTGCGGATTCAGCCGGGCGTTGTAGCCCATGATGATCCCTTCGCGCTCCAGACGCCGCACGCGCTCGGTGCACGGCGTGGTCGAGAGCCCGACCTTTTCGCCCAGTTCGGTAAAGGAAATCCGCCCGTCCGCCTGCAGGATCCGCAAGATGTTGCGGTCAATCTTGTCCAGCTCACGTTTGGTCTGAGTGTTGGTACGCATAGGGGATGCGCCTCCGTGAAAAGGGTTTTTGCCGAGAATTGTCGCCAAATATAGGCGCTTATATAGTGAAAAGCACTGGCATTTCTTTTTTACACTGCGCGCATCATTGCTCTAACAACAGACGTGCGCGGCCCTGCCGCGATGAGGGATACAAAATGCGTGTAATGGTCTTGGGTAGCGGCGTCATCGGTACCGCCAGTGCTTACTATCTGGCCCGTGCCGGGTTTGAAGTGGTGGTGGTCGACCGGCAGCCAGCCGCGGCCATGGAGACCAGTTTCGCCAACGCCGGCCAAGTGTCGCCGGGCTACGCCTCGCCGTGGGCTGCGCCGGGTGTACCGCTCAAGGCGATCAAGTGGCTGCTGCAACGTCACGCCCCTCTCGCGATCAAGGCCACCGCCGACATCGATCAGTACCTGTGGATGGCGCAGATGCTGCGCAACTGCACCGCCAACCGTTACGCGGTGAACAAGGAACGCATGGTGCGTCTGTCCGAGTACAGCCGCGACTGCCTCGACGAATTGCGCGCTGAAACCGGCATCGCCTACGAAGGCCGCAGCCTCGGTACGACCCAGCTGTTCCGCACTCAGGCGCAGCTTGATGGCGCCGCGAAAGACATCGCCGTACTGAAAGAATCCGGCGTACCGTTCGAAGTCCTCGACCGCGCTGGCATTGCCCGCGTCGAACCAGCGCTGGCGGGCGTCACTGACATCCTCGCCGGTGCCCTGCGTCTGCCGAACGACCAGACTGGCGACTGCCAGATGTTCACCACGCGCCTCGCCGAAATGGCCGTGAAACTCGGTGTCGAATTCCGCTTCGGTCAGGACATCCAGAAACTCGACTACGCCGGTGATCGCATCAACGGCGTGTGGATCGACGGCAAGCTGGAAACCGCCGACCGCTACGTGCTGGCCCTCGGCAGCTACTCGCCACAATTGCTCAAGCCGCTGGGCATCAAGGCCCCGGTTTATCCATTGAAGGGTTACTCGCTGACGGTGCCGATCACCAACCCGGCGATGGCTCCGACGTCGACCATTCTCGACGAGACCTACAAGGTCGCAATCACCCGTTTCGACAACCGCATCCGCGTCGGGGGCATGGCCGAGATCGCCGGTTTTGACCTGTCGCTCAACCCGCGTCGGCGCGAAACCCTGGAGATGATCGTCAACGACCTTTATCCTCAGGGCGGCAATCTGGCCGAAGCGAGCTTCTGGACCGGTCTGCGTCCGACCACCCCGGATGGCACGCCGATCGTTGGCGCCACGCCGTTCAAGAATCTGTTCCTCAACACCGGTCACGGCACGCTTGGTTGGACCATGGCATGCGGTTCCGGTCGCTTGCTGGCCGACCTGATGGCGAAGAAAAAGCCACAGATCAGTGCCGAAGGCCTCGATATTTCCCGTTACGGCAACAAAATTCAGGAGTCCGCAAAACATGTCAATCCAGCGCCAGCTCACTAATGAGCGCATGAGTCAGATCGTCAGCCACAACGGCACCGTGTATCTGGCCGGGCAGGTCGGCGATGACTTCAACGCCGGGATTGAACAGCAGACCCGCGACGTTCTCGCCAATATCGAGCGTTTGCTTGATCTGGCCGGCACCGACAAGCAGCACCTGTTGTCGGCGACGATTTACCTGAACGGCATCGATGAACACTTCGCCGGGATGAATTCGGTGTGGGATCAGTGGCTGCCAAAAGGCGCTGCACCGGCCCGCGCCACCGTTGAAGCGAAAATGGCCAAGCCGAGCATTCTGGTAGAAATCTCTATCGTCGCCGCGCTGCCGTAAACCGATGTAAAGATCCCTCTCCCGGCGCTGTTGGCGGTTCACGTCGTCAGTCGGCGCCGGTTTTTCTTCCCATGACCGCCTAGAAGTCTGCCGCCATGCGTCCTGCCCGTGCCCTGATCGATCTTCAAGCCCTGCGCCACAACTACCGAATTGCCCGCGAAGTCACCGGCGCCAAGGCGCTTGCGGTGATCAAGGCGGACGCCTACGGCCATGGCGCGGTGCGTTGCGCCCAGGCGCTGGAAGCCGAGGCCGACGGTTTTGCCGTGGCCTGCATCGAAGAGGCTTTGGAGCTGCGCGCTGCTGGTATTCGCGCACCGGTGCTGCTGCTCGAAGGTTTTTTCGAGGCCGATGAGCTGGCGCTGATCGTCGAGCATGATTTCTGGACGGTGGTGCACTCGCTGTGGCAACTCGAAGCGATCGAGCAGGCCGCGCTGAGCACACCGATTACTGTTTGGCTGAAGCTTGATTCGGGCATGCATCGCGTTGGTCTGCATCCGAAGGATTATCCAGCGGCATATCAGCGTCTGCTGGCCAGCGGCAAAGTGGCGAAAATCGTCTTGATGAGCCACTTCGCCCGCGCCGATGAGCTGCATGCGCAGAGCAGCACCGAGCAAGTCGCCGTGTTTGAGGCGGCGCGTCAGGGCTTGGCGGCGGAAGTCAGCCTGCGCAACTCGCCCGCCGTGCTTGGCTGGCCGCAGATTCATAGTGATTGGGTGCGTCCGGGCATCATGCTCTACGGCGCGACCCCGTTCGAAGAAGCCAACGCCGTCGCCGAT
Organism: Pseudomonas sp. 4CAES_32.4; assembly: GCF_058136335.1. Taxonomy (NCBI): domain Bacteria; kingdom Pseudomonadati; phylum Pseudomonadota; class Gammaproteobacteria; order Pseudomonadales; family Pseudomonadaceae; genus Pseudomonas; species Pseudomonas sp. 4CAES_32.4. The sequence goes on along the minus strand of NZ_CM176882.1, from coordinate 6,050,625 downwards.
CGTCTGCAACCGGTGATGACCCTGGAATCGAAAGTCATCAGCGTGCGCGAACTGCCCGCTGGCGAGCCGGTGGGTTATGGCGCCAAGTTCATCACCGACAAACCGATGCGCATCGGCGTGGTGGCCATGGGTTACGCCGATGGTTATCCGCGTCAGGCGCCGACCGGTACGCCGGTGTTGGTCGCCGGCAAACGCAGCCGCATTCTTGGTCGGGTGTCGATGGACATGCTCTGCATCGATCTCACGGACGTACCGGAAGCGGGCCTCGGTGCCACCGTCGAACTGTGGGGCAAAAACATCCTCGCCAGTGAAGTGGCGCAGTGGGCTGACACCATCCCGTACCAGATCTTCTGCAACCTGCGCCGGGTGCCAAGGCTCTATTCCGAGGGTTAGGGCCGCTGCGGGGGCCAAGTGTTGTAAATACTGAACGCTGTCGCCATGATAACGCTCAATATTCTTACAACATCAGGAGGCTCGCGCCTTGGACGTCGGTGAACGACTGCAATCGATCCGCAAGCTCAAAGGGCTTTCCCAGCGTGAACTCGCCAAACGCGCGGGCGTCACCAACAGCACCATTTCGATGATCGAAAAGAACAGCGTCAGCCCTTCGATCAGTTCGCTGAGGAAGGTACTGGGCGGCATTCCCATGTCCATGGTCGAGTTCTTTTCCGAAGAAATCCTGCAGGAAGTACCGACCCAGATCGTCTACAAGGCCAACGAGCTGATCGACATCTCCGACGGCGCCGTGACCATGAAACTGGTCGGCCGCGCGCACCCCAGCCGCGCCATCGCATTCCTCAATGAAATCTACCCGCCGGGCGCCGATACCGGCGAAGAAATGCTCACCCATGAAGGCGAAGAAACCGGGATTCTGGTGGAAGGTCGTCTGGAACTGGTGGTGGGTCTGGAAACTTTTATTCTCGAAGCCGGCGACAGCTACTACTTTGAAAGTACCAAGCCGCATCGTTTTCGAAATCCGTTCGACTTGCCTGCGCGACTAATCAGCGCAGCCACGCCAGCGAATTTCTAAACCAAGAGGCGCCAGGCCACTACGGTGAAGGCACCCGGACCGTTTTACCGATGCGCAACAAGACCCCTTTAATCATGGGGTTGTTTCAGTGTAGCGGGCTACCCGCTATACTTGCGCCCGCCTGCGAACCGTGGCCGCAGGCGTGAATAGCCACCATTGAGGGTGAACGCGTGAATCTAATTATGAAAATGCTGGCTGCACCAGCAACCGTATTGGCCCTCTGGGCTGTCAGCGCTCAAGCTGCGACGAATGACGACATTGCCAAGCGCCTCGAGCCGGTCGGCCAGGTGTGTGTTCAAGGTCAGGAATGCAAAGGGATGGAAGTGGCAGCCTCCGCAGGCGGCGGTGGCGGAGCCAAGACGCCGGACGAAGTGATTGCCAAACATTGCAACGCTTGCCACGGCACCGGCCTGTTGGGCGCGCCGAAAATCGGTGACACCGCAGCCTGGAAAGAACGCGCCGATCACCAGGGCGGCCTCGACGGCATCCTCGCCAAAGCCATCACCGGTATCAACTCGATGCCGCCAAAAGGCACTTGCGCCGATTGCTCGGATGCCGAGCTCAAAGGTGCAATCGAGAAGATGTCCGGCCTGAAATAAGCTGCGCTTCTGACGAAAAAAACCGTCTTCGGACGGTTTTTTTGTGCCTGCGATATCACTGCAGGGTTTTCGCGATATAGGCCCCGGAAGAGTTAAGCACGGCTTTGTACACCGCATAAGCATCAGTATCTGCCGGGGTTATTGGATCGGAGCGCCCTTCCGATATCTGTCTCAGATCACATCCCGGGATCGACATAATGAGAGGTGAGTGAGTGGCGATGATGAACTGTGCGCCTTTGCGTGCTAGCTCCATTATTCGGTTGATAAATACTAATTGCCTCAATGGGGATAACGACGCTTCCGGTTCATCGAGAACGTACAGTCCATGGGCTTTGAATCGGTTTTGAAACAGAGCCTCCATTGCTTCACCGTGCGACATGCAATGCATATCCACGCCGCCGTAATAGGTCTTTATTTCGGGATCAAAGCTCCCCTCTGCATCAAGCTTGCGGATCGCAGTGTTCAAGTTATAGAAGGTTTCTGCTCTGTAGAAAAAAACGTCCTTCTCCCTTCGGTAGCCTTTTGAAAGCGTCAGGGTTTCGTGCAGTTTCGAGTGGGTGTTCTCAGTCGAGAAATTGAAGTTTTTCCCGCCGCCTTCTGGATTGCATCCCAACTTTATGGCAAGTGCTTCAAGCAACGTGGATTTACCAGAACCGTTTTCTCCAATAAATACGGTAATTCTGCTATTGAATTGAAGCGGAAAAAGGCCGCGTAAAAAATGAGCCGCGGCTCTGTCTGGCTTCAGGCGTATCTGCTGGATGAATAAATCATTCATATTGGCGCCCCCTGAATACTCTACCAACGGATACCTTTACTCCAATCATCGTTATACCAAGTCTTATCGAACTCGTGCTGGCCATGGTAAAAATTCCGACGTAGCCAAGATAGGCAATAAGGCGCTCGCCGAATAACTCCGGCGTCGCAGTGGCGCTAAAAATGATGACTGATACTGTCCCGGCCGAGATAGCCATTTCCGGCCAGAAGCACTGAATGGCGTTGGCTTTTTGATATTTGTAGCGTGCTTGTATTGTGTTGCTCAGACATTCATTGCTATTGCTGATAAGTGATTGAGAGCTTTGCTCATCAATTGTGCGTGAGCTGAAAGTGCTGATTAACGATTCCTTGTACAGGTCTTCATTGATCATCTCGGCTTTATACAGGCTCTGGATATGTAGTTTTGCAAATTTCAACTGCACACAAGTCAATGTCGTGATAAATATCAACGGGATGAAAAAATAAGTATTTTCACGGATTAAGATATAGGCTGTAGCAAATGTCAAAATACAAGATCCTGCCAGATGAATTGAGTCATGAAGGACTGAAGCAATTTTCTCGGCATCTTCTTTGATCATCGTCACGCGAGAGCTTAACGGGCAAGGTCTTTCATCATGCACAATGAAATTGATGAGTAGAAATCGGGATTTCGTTTCCATGAGCGCCGCCATGGAACTGCCCAAGGTTTGCGCCGCGAGTTTCGATAAAAAAACAGCGGTAAGAGTTAAATACAGATTAGTGCTGGCAGCGCCATTACTAAGAGCTGTAAGTGCCTTTGCCACGATTGAAGGTATTAGCAACTGACATGCAGCTGCTAAAGTCAGGCATATTGTTGAAAACAAAAATAATCCCACGTTTTTTTGCAAACACATAAGCATAATTCAACGCCCCCCGTGCTGTAGTTGATAGCTCAGTATTCGATTGCGGCGATAAGAGGCCTCTCTGCTTGAGTAGTAAATGGATATAAGTGAAATTGTTGGGCTGAGCACACGCTCAAGGTAGATGGCTGAGGCAAAGATAGCGCCTGTTGTCAAAGCGCTTTCACTTATTAAATGAGCAGATATCAAGAACAAAAGAACTATCGCTACCAAGTAACATGTTCCTGAAATTGATTCGAAAAAAGATGCCTTCAGGTTTGAACGAAAAGCGAGGCGCTCAATGTTTTTGATGTCCAACTTGACTCTGTCGTTGTACGGTTTGGCATCGCATACATGCGCACAGATTGCCCCGATTATAACGGTGTTTGCTTGGGCGTATTCTTCAAAAAGGGTGTCGCTCTTTCTCCGTGTTATAAAATATGCAGCTGAGGCATATAGCAGGCCGCTAAGGGGGGCGAGCGCCAGAAGAGGATGATACTGAGCCGTTATAATCAGCGCGAAGATTATGATGCTGAAGTTGAGTGAAGTGTCAAAAAATACCGAATGGTATAGATACATTGAGCCGTCAACATCGCCGTCGATGAGTTCGATCTGCTCACCCGGGTTTCTCGTATGCGCGGATGCCTTGCTTCGCAGATGAATTAGAATCGTCCTTTTCAGAATATACCTTGTCTTGGCAGCAGTCTTTTGTAGATACACGTTGGCTGCTAGCTTCAAGGGAGGCGTCGCGATGATAAAAAGCGAAGCACCAGCGAGTGCATATAAATATGAACGATCTTGGGATAGATACAAATTCATTGAATTGCCGATTAGGTAAGGCGATGCGCTTGTTAGAGCTGAGATGCCCAAGCCAAAGCAGCAAAGTATCAGATTGCTTTTCATGGTTTGATAAAATTCATTTAGTGCGGAAGAAATGGGAGCTCGTATTTGCCGTCATAATTTATACTTATAGATTTATGTCTGGCCTGGAGGCATCGATTGCTAATGAAGTGTTACGTTTTTAATGCTAGCTGTGACTCAAATTACTTCAATTCAGAGGTTTCCTGAAGTTCTGCGTGATTAAATTCGAGTCAATGTAGGAAAGAAGCTGTCGGCTTGTGCGATGATTCTCTTGGTGTTGTTAATTCATTGTTATTGTTGAAGGTTTTCTGGATGTGCTTGCACCAAGCACCGCACTCGCCTATTTCACTTTTTTTCGCACTAATTGCCTTCCCTCGGAAGTAAATCCCCGGCAAGCTCGGTCTACCCCTATTCACGGAACGGGCAGGAGGCTTCAGATGGTGCAGTTGTGTTCGATCGAACAGGCAGTGGACGATGTGCTGGCGCGTTTGCCGGCGCACATCCACATGGGCATGCCGCTGGGGTTGGGCAAGCCCAATCACTTCGTCAACGCGCTGTACCGGCGAGTCAAAGCGCTGCCCGAGCGGCAACTGACGATTTACACCGCGCTGTGTCTAGGTCGCCCTGCACTGGGCGATGGCTTGCAGAAGCGCTTCATCGAACCCTTTGTCGAGCGCGTCTTCGGTGATTACCCGGAGTTCGATTTCCTCGCCGACCTGCACCGCGACAGCCTGCCCGCCAACATCCGTATCGAACAATTCTTCATGCAGCCCGGCAGCCTGCTCAACAGCGCGCCGGCCCAGCAGGATTACGTCAGCAGCAACTACAGCCACGCCGCCCGTGACATCAACGCTGCCGGGCTGAACCTGGTGGCGCAACTGCTGGCCAGCAGCAGTGAACACCCGGACCGTCTGAGCCTGAGCTGCAACCCGGACATCACCCTCGACCTGTTACCGATGATCGCCAAGCGTCGCGATGCGGGCGAGACCATTCTGCTGGTCGGCCAGGTGCACACGGATCTGCCGTACATGCCGGGCGATGCCGAAGTCGACATCGACACCTTCGACCTGCTGATCGATGCAAAGGACAGCAGCACGCTGTTTTCCACGCCGAACATGCCGGTGGGCTTTCAGGATCATTTCATTGGTGTGCACGCGAGTACGCTGGTGCGCGATGGCGGCACGTTGCAGATTGGTATCGGTTCGATGGGCGATGCACTGACCGCCGCATTGCTGGCCCGTCAGGCGGATAACGCCGGTTACAAGGCGTTGCTCGATGACATCAACCTCAGTCAGTGGGCGCAGTTGATCGAGCGTGAGGGCGGCACTGGCCCTTTCGCAAAAGGCTTGTACGGTTGCAGCGAAATGTTCGTCAATGGCCTGCTGGTATTGGCGGATGCGGGGATCATCCGGCGCAAGGTCTATCCGGATGTGCCGACCCAGGAACAGGCCAACGCCGGCACCCTCGACGAGTCCGCGCAGCCTGACGGCATCTCGGTGCACGGCGGGTTCTTCCTCGGCCCGCGCAGTTTCTACGAGCGCCTGCGCGAGCTGCCGCAGAGCAAACGCCTCGAATTCAACATGACCCGCATCAGCTACATCAACGAGCTGTACGGGCAGGAAGAACTCAAGCGCCTGCAACGCCTTGATGCGCGGTTCATCAACACCGTGTTCACCATGACGTTGCTCGGTGCCGGTGTGGCGGATCAACTGGAAGACGGCCGAGTGCTCAGCGGTGTCGGCGGGCAGTACAACTTTGTGGCGCAGGGTCATGCACTGCACGATGCGCGTTCGATTCTTATTCTGCGCAGCTGGCGCGAGTCGGGTGGCGATGTCAGTTCCAACATCGTGTGGGAATACGGCCACTGCACGATCCCACGGCATCTGCGCGACATCGTTGTCACCGAGTACGGCATTGCCGATCTGCGCGGCAAATCAGATGCGGTCGTCATTGAATCGCTGCTCAATATCAGCGACTCACGCTTCCAGCAGGGCTTGATCGAGCAAGCGCAAAAGGTCGGCAAGCTGCCAAAGGATTTCCGTCTCGACCCACGCTTTGCCGACAACACGCCACAGCGTTTGCAAGCTATTGCTGCACGGCATCCAAACCTGTTTCCGGAGTATCCGCTGGGCTGCGATTTCACCGCGATCGAACGGGATTTGTTGCGGGCGCTGAACTGGCTGAAGAGCAAGTTCAAACTCACCGAAATCCTTGAACTCGGCAAAGCCGCCCTCGACGCCCCCGAGGCATCGCTATACCCCGAGCACCTTGAGCGCATGCAACTCACCCACCCGGAAGGCCTGAGAGAAGACCTCTTCCAGCGCCTGCTCCTCACCGGCCTCAAAGCCACCGCGCAATAACTGCGCACCGTAAAAACCCAGTGTGGGAGTCAGCCCTGCTGGCGATTGCGGTCTGTCAGTCATGAATATGTCGACTGACACGATGCCATCGCTAGCAGGGCTAGCTCCCACAGGGGTATTGCGGTGTTGCTGCTTACTCGATGAAGGGCCTATGCGCTCCAGCCTCAAAGCCACCGCGCAATAACTGCGCACCGCAAAACCCAGTGTGGGAGCCAGCCCTGCTGGCGATTGCGGTCTGTCAGTCATGAATATGTCGACTGACACGACGCCATCGCCAGCAGGGCTACCTCCCACAGGAGTATTGCGGTGTTGCTGCTTACTCGATGAAGGGCCTATGCGCTCCAGCCTAAAAGCCACCGCGCAATAACTGCGCACCGCAAAACCAACTGTGGGAGCCAGCCCTGCTGGCGATTGCGGTCTGTCAGTCATGAATATGTCGACTGACACGACGCCATCGCTAGCAGGGCTAGCTCCCACAGAGGTATTGCGGTGTTGCTGCCTACTCGATGAAGGGCCTATGCGCTCCAGCCTAAAAGCCACCGCGCAATAACTGCGCACCGCAAAAACCCAGTGTGGGAGCCAGCCCTGCTGGCGATTGCGGTCTGTCAGTCATGAATATGTCGACTGACACGACGCCATCGCTAGCAGGGCTAGCTCCCACAGGGGTATTGCGGTGTTGCTGCCTACTCGATGAAGGGCCTATGCGCTCCAGCCTCAAAGCCAGCGCGCAATAACTGCGCACCGCAAAACCCAGTGTGGGAGCCAGCCCTGCTGGCGATTGCGGTCTGTCAGTCATGAATATGTCGACTGACACGACGCCATCGCTAGCAGGGCTAGCTCCCACAGGTGTTGGGGTGTGCTTGCGGCTTTCAGCTGTTATTCGATAAAGGTAACGACGCCACCCGTCAGCGATTTCACCCGGGCCAGCGACTCAACGCGGTAGCCCTGCGAGTCCAGCTCGGCGCGGCCGCCCTGGAACGACTTCTCGATAACGATGCCCAGACCGGCAACGGTGGCGCCGGCCTGTTTGATGATCGAGATCAGCGCTTGCGACGCCTTACCGTTGGCCAAAAAGTCGTCGATGATCAGCACGCGGTCGCTGCTGGTCAGGTGGCGCGGGGAGATGGCGACGGTGCTTTCGGTTTTCTTGGTGAACGAGTAAACGGTCGCCGACAGCAGGTTTTCAGTCAGGGTCAGGGACTGTTGCTTGCGGGCGAAGATCACCGGCACGCCAAGGTTCAGACCGGTCATGATCGCCGGGGCGATGCCCGAGGCTTCGATGGTGACGATCTTGGTGATGCCCGAATCCTTGAACAGCGCGGCGAATTCGTCGCCGATCAGCTTCATCAGGGCCGGGTCGATCTGGTGGTTCAGGAAGGCGTCGACCTTCAGGACCTGGTCGGAAAGCACAATGCCTTGTTCGCGGATTTTCTGGTGCAATGCTTCCATGAAGCTGTCCTCATTTGGCGCTTTGTGCGCCGAAGGTCTAGTAAAAAAAGTGGTCAATTCTAGCGCTTTAACATCGCGCGTATATCAGCCAATGCGCTATTGCCGCGCACGGCTTTGACTTCGGTCGGTGTGTCGTCGTTGCCTTCCCAGGCTAGATCGTCCGGTGGCAGCTCATCGAGGAAACGGCTCGGCGCGCAGTCGATGATCTCGCCGTACTGCTTGCGCTTGGCGGCGAAGGTGAAGGCCAGGGTCTGGCGCGCGCGGGTGATGCCCACGTAGGCCAGGCGGCGCTCTTCTTCGATGGTATCGGCTTCGATGCTGGAGCGGTGCGGGAGAATTTCCTCTTCCATGCCCATGATGAACACGTAAGGGAATTCCAGCCCCTTGGACGCATGCAGCGTCATCATCTGCACGCCTTCAGCGCCGTCTTCCTCTTCCTGCTGACGTTCGAGCATGTCGCGCAGGACCAGTTTGCCGATGGCATCCTCGACGGTCATTTCGCCTTCTTCGTCCTTCTCGAGGGTGTTTTTCAACGCCTCGATCAGGAACCACACGTTGCTCATCCGGTAGTCCGCAGCCTTGTCGCTGGAGCTGTTGGTGCGCAGCCAGTTCTCGTAGTCGATGTCCATGACCATGCTGCGCAGTGCCGCGATCGGGTCTTCGCCGGCGCACTGCTCGCGGACCTTGTCCATGAAACGCTTGAAGCGCCCCAGACGATCGGTGAAGCGACTGTCCAGATGCTCGCCCAGACCGATTTCGTCGGTGGCGGCGTACATCGAGATCTTGCGTTCGGTGGCGTAGTTGCCGAGTTTTTCCAAAGTGGTCGAGCCGATTTCCCGGCGCGGCACGTTGATCACCCGCAGGAATGCGTTGTCGTCATCCGGGTTCACGATCAGGCGGAAGTAGGCCATCAGGTCTTTCACTTCCTGACGACCGAAGAAGCTGTTGCCGCCGCTCAGGCGGTACGGCACCTGATGGTGCTGCAGCTTCAGCTCGATCAACTTGGCCTGATAGTTACCGCGATAGAGAATCGCGAAATCGCTATACGGGCGGTCGGTGCGCAAGTGCAGGCTGAGGATTTCCATGGCCACGCGCTCGGCTTCGGCGTCTTCATTGCGGCAACGGATCACGCGGATTTCATCGCCGTGGCCCATCTCACTCCACAGCTGCTTTTCGAATTCGTGCGGGTTGTTCGAGATCAGCACGTTGGCGCAACGCAGGATGCGACTGGTCGAACGGTAGTTCTGTTCGAGCATCACCACTTTCAGCGATGGATAGTCGTCCTTGAGCAGCATCAGGTTTTCCGGTCGCGCGCCGCGCCAGGCGTAGATCGACTGGTCGTCATCGCCTACCACGGTGAACTGGTTGCGCTTGCCGATGAGCATTTTTACCAGCAGGTATTGGCTGGCGTTGGTGTCCTGATATTCGTCGACGAGCAGGTAGCGCACCTTGTTCTGCCACTTTTCGAGAATATCGGCGTGTTCTTCGAAAAGTTTTACCGGCAGCAGGATCAGGTCGTCGAAGTCCACCGCGTTGAACGCTTTCAGCGTGCGCTGATAGTGGGTGTAGACGATGGCGGCAGTCTGTTCCTTGGGATTACGCGCGTTCTCCAGCGCCTGAGGCGGCAGGATCAGGTCGTTTTTCCAGGCGCCGATCATGTTCTTGATCTCGTCGACGCCGTCTTCGCCTGCGTATTCCTTTTGCATGATGTCGGTCATCAGGGACTTGACGTCGGTCTCGTCAAAGATCGAGAAACCGGGTTTGTAGCCCAACCGCACGTGTTCCTTACGGATGATGTTCAGACCGAGGTTGTGGAAGGTGCAAACCGTCAGGCCGCGACCTTCGCCGGCGCGCAGCAGGGTGCCGACCCGCTCTTTCATCTCGCGCGCGGCCTTGTTGGTAAAGGTCATGGCGACGATGTACTGGGCGCGGATGCCGCAGTTCTGGATCAGGTGCGCGATCTTGCGCGTGATCACGCTGGTCTTGCCGGAGCCAGCACCGGCGAGCACCAATAGAGGGCCGCCGACGTAGTTCACGGCTTCTTGCTGCCGGGGATTGAGTCGGGACATACGAAAATTCGGGAGTCGTTGACGAAATGGGCCGGCATTTTAACAGGCTCAGAGATTTGTGCTGCTCTGTCCGACTTGTGACGTACCACGCGATTCAAATTTGCCGGTTTTGTTACTTTCACGCAGGATGCGCGGTGATTTTGCGGCTAATGTTCTCATTCGTGACACAAAATAACGTTTTGATAACCGTTGTCATTTGGTCATTGAACTGCGCAACGGCATAATGCCCCGCCCACATCTTTGCAGAGTCTAGGGAGCTAGCTTGTCTACGCCTGTCGAACCCTTGCGTTTGCTGCTACTGGCCGAAGAGCCAGCGTGGACAGCGTTATTGCGTGAGTGTCTGGCTCCGATGGGGAGCGCGGCGGTGCTGATCAGCGCGCCGAGCTGGGAGTCGGTCAGCAGTTTGTTCGAAGACAACCGCCACGCGGTATTGTTGACTATTCCGGCATTGCAACCGGCACCCGGCCGTTGCAGTCTGCCGACGGTATTGCTGCTGGAACACGAACCGGACACCGCGCCGGTTGGTGTCAGTGACTGGCTGGTGTTCGACGCCCTCGACGCCGGCATGCTGCGCCGTTGCCTGCGCCATGTGCGCGAACGCGGCGTTCTCGAAAACACCCTGCAACGCCTCGCCGAACAGGATCCGCTGACCGGCATCGCCAACCGCCAGGGTTTCCAGACCTTGCTCACGGCGCGCCTCGCGGAAAACGACGGTCGTGGCCTGGCCCTCGGCCATCTCGATCTCGACAACTTCCGCCACGCCAACGACGCCCTCGGCCATCAGGCGGGCGATCGCTTGATCCTGCAAGTCGTCGCACGGCTGAAAAGTCAGCTGGAGGCGGGCGATCAATTGGCGCGGCTGGGCAGCGACGAATTCGCCTTGTTGATCGACACCCGTCGCGCGCCGCAACGCGCCGAATGGATGGCCGAACGCATCACCGAAGCCTTGGCCGAACCGTACTGGGTCGATGGCGAGAGCCTGCTGATCGGCTCCAGCCTCGGCATCGCCCATGCCCGTGCACAGGCGGGCGCCGATCCGCTGATGTGGCACGCCCACATCGCCATGCAACAGGCCAAGAGCACGCAGGGCTGCACCTTTCATATCTTCAACGAACGCATCAACCGCAACGCGCGGAGCATGGCGGATCTGGAAAGCGAACTGCGCCGGGCCTTGCGTCGCGATGAGCTGGAACTGCACTACCAGCCACGGCTGAATCTTGAGGACGGCCAGATCGTCGGCCTCGAAGCCTTGGTGCGCTGGCGCCATGGCGAACGTGGTCTGTTGCCGCCGAGCGAATTCGTGCCGCTGGCCGAGCAGAGCGGTTTGATTGTGCCGTTGGGTTACTGGGTGATTTCCCGGGCCCTGCGTGACATGCAGGCGTTGCGCGAGCGCGGGTTGCCAGCCCTGCACATGGCGATCAACCTGTCGTTCCGCCAGTTTCAGGACAGCCAGTTGTTGCCGACCCTCAGCCGCTTGATCGCTGAGCGCGGTGTTGAAGCGCAGTGGCTGGAATTCGAACTGACCGAAACTGCGGTGATGCGCCGCAGCGATCTGGTCAAGCAGACCATGGATGCCCTGGGCCGCCTCGGCGTGCGTTTCTCGCTGGATGATTTCGGCACCGGGTTCTCGTCGTTCGTGCACCTCAACAGCCTGCCGATCACCTTGCTGAAGATCGACAAGAGCTTCGTCGGTGGCATGGAGCAGCGCGAGGAGAACCGCAAACTGGTGCACGCGATGATCAACCTCGCGCACAACCTGCATCTGGAAGTGGTGGCGGAGGGCGTCGAGACGCCGGAGCAACTGGAGCTGCTGCGCGGGTTTGGTTGCGATCAGGTGCAGGGTTACTTGATCAGCCGACCGCTGCCGTTGGCGGAGCTGGTCGAATATCTCACCTTCGGCTCAAGCCAGCAGCCAGCGCTCAAGATCGTGAGCTGAACGCATAACCAATGTAGGAGTGAGCCCGCTCGCGATAGCGGAGAGTCAGACAACTCATCATTATCTGACAAACCGCTATCGCGAGCAGGCTCACTCCTACAAGGTATCTCAGTCGGTCTGAGGAACTGTGAACGGCGTGGATGACGCAGGCTCCAACCGAATCATCCGCTTCATCTTCCATTCAAACGCCAGCGTCAGGCTCACCGCCGCGCACGCCAGGCCCAGCGCCAATCCCCACCAGACGCCCGTCGGCCCCCAGTTCAAATGGAACGCCATCCACCACGCCGCCGGCGCACCGATCAGCCAATAGCAGCCGAGCCCGACCAGAAACGTGGTTTTCGCATCTTTGAGTCCACGAATGCAGCCCATGGCAATCGTCTGCGTGCCGTCGAACAACTCGAACCACGCCGCCACGGCCAGCAGGCTCACCGCGAGGCGAATCACTTCGGCAAACGCCGGATTGTTGTGATCAAGGAACAGCCCCACCAATTGATTCGGCAGCAACCAGAACACCATGGCAAACCCCAGCATGACCACAGCGCCAAAGACGATGCCGACCCGTCCGGACATCCGCGCATCGCTAAGTTGCCCGGCGCCGTAATGCTGGCCGACACGCATGGTGATCGCATACGACATCCCCGCCGGCACCATGAACGCCACCGAAACAATCTGCAGAGCAATCTGGTGCGCGCCCAACTGCGTGCTGCCCATCGTGCCCATGCACAGCGCCGCGAAAGCAAACAGCCCGACTTCCACCGCGTAGGTACCGCCGATTGGCAGGCCGAGGCGCCACAGCTCTTTCAAGTACTGCCGGTTCGGCCGCGACAGGCCGGCGCGCAGTGGGTAAGCGTCATAAGCCGGATGCCGACGGATATGCCAGGCCAATGCCAGCGCCATGCAGTTGGCGACAATCGCCGTGACCAGGCCGATGCCCATCAGCCCGAGTTTCGGCAGGCCGAACATGCCGGTGATCAGCGCGTAGTTGAGCAGGAAGTTCGCCACCGTGCCGGCCAGGCTGATGACCATCACCGGGGTCGCCCGGCCAATCGCACTGGTGAAACCGCGCAGGGCCATGAAGCTCAGGTAGCCGGGCAGGGCGAAGGGCAGGGCGATCAGGAATTGCCCGGCAGCGTTGACGTTGGTTTCGGTCTGGCCGAACAGCAGCAATACCGGCTTCAGGTTCCACAGCAGTAACCCGGCGCCCAGCGCCATCAGCCACGCCAGCCACAAACCGGCCTGGGTCAGCCGCGCCGCGCCAATAATGTCGCCGGCACCTTTGCGAATTGCCACCAGCGTGCCGACCGCCGCAATCACGCCGATGCAGAAAATCGACACGAACGAATAGGTTGCTGCGCCCAGCCCGCCGCCAGCCAGCGCTTCGGGGCTTAACCGCGCCATCATCAAAGTGTCGGTCAGCACCATCAGCATGTGCGCCAACTGTGAAGCGATCAACGGCCCTGCCAGCCGCAGAATGGCCCAGAGTTCGGTACGCACAGGATGCTGCATGGTCATCACCACTCGATTCGGAGGGAACAGGAGAGCGTCGATTCTCGGCGCTTGGCAGGCATTGCACAAAGGGATAAAAAGGATGGGTGGCATGATTAATACTCATGCTGATCAGATTCCGCCAATTTCGCTGCACCCCGCTACAGGAGCTTTGTGCATGTCCCGTCGTCTTCCTCCGTTGTATGCCCTGCGCGCATTTGAAGCGGCGGCGCGGCACAGCTCGTTCACCCGCGCAGCCGAGGAGTTGTCGATCACCCAGAGTGCGGTGAGCCGGCATATTCGTACGCTCGAAGATCACTTTGCCTGCAAGCTGTTTCACCGCAGCGGTCGCCATTTGCAGCTCACCGAGTCGGCCCGCTTGCTGCTGCCTGGCATTCGCGAAGGTTTCGCCGCCCTCGAACGCGCCTGCAATACCTTGCGCGCCGAAGACGACATCCTGCGCATGAAAGCCCCGTCGACGTTGACCATGCGCTGGCTGCTGGCGCGGCTCAGTCGCTTTCGTCATTTGCAGCCGGGCAACGAAGTGCAATTGACCAGCGCCTGGATGGACGTCGATTCGGTGGACTTCAACGATGAGCCGTTCGATTGCGCGGTGTTGTTGAGCGACGGGCACTTCCCGCCGGATTGGGAGGCGAGCCTGTTGTTTCCCGAAGAATTGATACCGGTCGGAGCGCCGAACCTGCTCAATGACCAGCCGTGGGATCTGGCCCGGCTGGCCTCCACCGAACTGCTCCACCCGACCCCGGATCGCCGCGACTGGCGCAGTTGGCTGGAGCACATGGGCTTGTCCGATCAGGTCTCGCTCAAGGGCGGACAAGTCTTCGACACATTGGAACTGGGCATGATTGCGGCGGCTCGCGGTTACGGCGTATCGATGGGCGATCTGCTGATGGTGGCCGAGGATGTCGCGCAGGGTCGGCTGAGTCTGCCGTGGCCGACTGCGGTCGCCAGCGGACTGAATTATTACTTGGTGTGGCCAAAAACCCGTCCGGGAGGTGAACGTTTGCGCCGTCTCAGCGACTTCCTGCAAGGCGAAGTTCGCGCCATGGAGCTGCCGGCGGTTACGCGCTTGAGCTGAAACGTTCGAGCCGCCACAATGGCGGCCTTGCGCCATACCCACGTTGCGCGCTCAAGTATTCGGTTTCACCGCCGACTATGAGCATGTGGAACCGTCGTGCCGGTATCCACGATCCACCCCCATTATTAGAAAATTATCCGAGTCGAGATCAAGGAGGATCCCGTCGCTCGGCCAGGAGCTGTCCATGTCTCAACCTCGCGCTCGGATCGCCTCGCAGCTGGGCCTCGCGCTCGCTGTGATACTGGCGATTGTCATCAGCGGCAGTACGGTGTTCGCCCTGCGTTCGCTGGATACTGCCAACCTCGCCACCCGTGAAGAACATTTGGCCAGTGAGGCGCGGCTGCTGGCCGACCAACTGAGCACGTTCCACGGCACGCTGCGTGAAAGCACCCAGCGTCTGAGCGGGTTGTTCGAGAAGCGCTTCAGCGCTGGCCTGAGCATTCACGCCGATGAGCCGGTGAATGTCGCCGGGACCCAGACCCCGGGCCTGCACCTGGGCAGCGAAGTGTTGAACAACAACTTCAAGGAAGTCGACGAGTTCAAGCAGATGACCGCCGGCGTCGCCACACTGTTCGTGCGCAGCGGCGAAGACTTCGTGCGGGTCAGCACCTCGTTGACCAAGCAGGATGGCAGCCGTGCCATCGGCACCTTGCTTGATCACGCGCACCCGGCCTACGCCAAGTTGATGGCGGGGCAAGGCTACGTCGGCCGCGCCTTGCTGTTTGATCGTTCGTACATGACCCAATACACCCCGGTGCGTGATGGCAGCGGCAAGGTGATTGCGGTGCTGTTCGTCGGCTTCGACTACACCGACGCGCAGAACGCCCAGTTCGACAACCTCAAGCGCTTCCGCATCGGCCAGACCGGCTCGCTGGCGCTGCTTGATGAGCAAAACAAATGGCTGGTCCCACCTGCGGGTGTGCAGGCGCTGGATCAGGCGATACCGGTGATCAACGGTTTGTCGAAGACGCCGGGCAAAGGTCAGTTCTGGGGCGACAAGGCCGAAGATTTCTACAGCGTCGCCGTGCCGTTCGACGGTGGCCCGTGGTCGGTCGTGGCGAGCATGCCGAAGGCCGAGATTCGCGCGGTGACCTGGAGCGTCGGTACGCAACTGGCGATCGGCAGCCTGCTGGCGATGCTGTTGGCCGTAGGTTCGGCGATGTGGCTGCTGCGTTCCAAGCTGCAACCGCTGGGTGATCTGGTGCGTCAGGCCGAAGCCTTGGGTGCCGGTGATCTGAGCGTGCGCCTGAACGTGACGAGCAACGACGAAATCGGTCAGCTGTCCCGCGCGTTCAACCAGATGAGCCAGGCGCTGTCGACGATGGTCGAGCACATCCGTCGTTCTTCCGAAGAGGTCAACAGCCGTGCGCAGGCGCTGTCCGGTTTGTCCGGTGGCGCGTACGAAGGCATGGAGCAGCAGTCCGGCGAAATCACCAGCATGGCTGGCGCGGTGGAAGAGTTCAGCGCCACTTCGCTGAACATCGCCGACAACATGGGTGCGACTCAGCGTCTGGCCCAGGAAAATGCTCAGCAAACGCAGATCGGTCGTAGCTCGATGCAAGAGGCTTCGTCGTCTCTGGAGCAAATCGCTGGCGCGCTGAACAGCACCGCCACGGTGATCAACACCCTCGGTCAGCGTTCGCAGGAAATCGGCGGCATCGTCGGCGTGATTACCTCGATTGCCGAGCAGACCAACCTGTTGGCACTCAACGCTGCGATTGAAGCGGCGCGTGCCGGTGAACAAGGTCGCGGTTTTGCTGTGGTCGCCGATGAAGTGCGCAGTCTGGCTTCGCGTACCCGTCAGGCGACCGATGAAATTTCCAGCATGATTCACAGCATTCAGCAGGAAACCGGCAACGCGATCAGCACCATGGAGCAGGGCAATGTGCTGATGCAGGAAGGTCTGTCGCGCAACGCCAATGTCGCCTCGGCGCTGGCACGCATCGATGAGCAGAGCCGCTCGGCGGGTCAGCAGTTTGCCGCGATCACCACGGCGACTCAGGAGCAGAGCAGCACGGCGACATTGCTCAGCAGCAATCTGCAGAGCATTGCCCTGGCCAACAGTGAGCAGCGTGAGGTGGTGTCGAACCTTGCGGTCACCGCGAAAGAGCTGGAGAAGCTGGCGGCGGATTTGCGCTCCGAGGTTGATCGCTTTCGTTGAGTGCGGCTGAAATAGCTATCGCGAGCAGGCTCACTCCTACACAGGCATCGGTAGTTCACAGCATTTGTGATCACCGAAAATCCTTGTAGGAGTGAGCCTGCTCGCGAGAGCAGTCACCTCAATTCAGTAGCTCAGTTACATTTGGCGCTGCTCGACACTTCCTTGCTCGCCAGTTTCAACTGTTTGGCCAGTTCGGCCGCGTTGGTGCTCGAATAAACCCGGCCTCCGGTGTTTTTCGCAATGCACTGCGAAGGTCCGCCGGCGCCGATGTTCACCACGTTGACCCGCAACCGCGGCTGCTCTTGGGCAATGCGTCGGGACACGGCGCAAACGTCCTTCTGGCAACCGTCCTCGCCGTCGACGAACATCACGATCACCGCGTCATTGTTGCGCCCGTCAACGGTGCTGGCCGCTTTGGACAGGCTGTCGGCCAGCGGCGTGCCCTGGTTAGGCACCAGGCCACGGATCCCGTTGATCAGACGCTGACGATCGCCGAACTTGAACACGCCTTGGTCAGGCGTGCTTTCGCAACCGGCGAAGGTGATCAGGCGCGTGTCGATCTTCGGATCCAGCGCATTGATCATCCCTGCCAGCGAATCCTGAGCGACGTCCATGCGGCTCGGTTTCTCGAAGATTTGCAGGGTGCGGCTCGGGTCGGTGTATTTGTTGAGATTGTTGCCAAAGAACCAGTCTTCGTCGGCTTTCACCGCTTTGATGTTGAGCTCCATCGAGCCCGAGGTATCGAGGACCACGACGAATTGCGGGACCACCGCGTTCGGTGCTTTTTTACGGCAAGCGAAGTTGTCCAGTGTCGGTGGCGGCGGCGGGGCGACGACCACCGGTTTTGGCGGCGGAACGGGTGCGGGTTCCGGTACCGGCTCTGGTTCCGGTTCTGGAACAGGTTCCGGTTCCACGACGGGCTCAGGCACTGGCGCGACCGGTTGTTCCAATGGCGCCACGATCGGTGCTGCCGGTGGCACCGCGACGACGGCAGGTTCACGGTGCAGGAACCACCACAGCCACAACGCCAGCAGCAGCAACAACAGCGCCAGCAAGGCAGCGGCGATCCACCAGCCACGGCGCGAAGGCGGCACTACCGGCGCCAATGGCACCGGCGGAACCACCGGCGGCACGATCGGACGGGGCGGTCCCTGGTTCCAGCGCACTACCAATGGCTCGCCGTTGAGGCTGTAGAGCTTGTCCAGCTCCGGGCTGCCGAGCAGGCTGCGCAGATCATCCGCTACACCCGGCTGGCCGCGTTTTTGCAATTCGTCGGCCAGTTGTTCGAGGGAGGTCTGGCGCACCTCATAGGTTTGCAGCAAGCGGCGCTGCGCGTCCTCATTGAGCTCGGCATAGGGCGTCGGCTGGCCACCCAGTTCGGTCCACCATTCCAGCACCTCGCCGCTGCCCATCCGGGGGATGGCGAACAGGCTCGCGGTGGTGGGGGGGAAGTGTTTCTGAATGAGGGCGACTTTGGCCTGCAGCGCACTCATCCCCTCCGGTGTGGCGTGCGCATCCCTGATGACCCGCTGCATGACGACGATTCCTGAAAAAGCTGCAGGCCTGCGACGGCAGGCCTGCGGGGTGAACAGTTACTCTTCGTAACCGAGACTGAACTGCAACTGATTGACCTTCTTCTGCAACGTTTTCAGCTGTTCCTGCTTGGCTGCCAGCGCCGCCGGTGAAGCCTTGGCGGTTGGCGCTGCCTGCGAGGCCTTGAGCTGCTGCTCGAGATCGGCAATCTGCTTCTGCACCGAGCCTTCATTACCGCGTCGGCCCTTGAGCGAAGTCAGCAACTTGCCCAGCGACTGGTTGAGGTCAGCCTGGGATTTCTGCTGGCTGGCCAGATCGAGTTTGGTGTTCAGTTGCTGGGCCTGGATGTTCTGGTAGACCTGTCGGAACATCGCGTTCTGCTGACGCGACTCGGCCAGCGCCTGCTCCTTCTGCTTGACCTGATCGCTGTAACCCCCGGAGTAGTCACAGTTCATCTTGGTCAGCATGCTGCTGTCGCGATTGGTCGAATCGCATTCGCCCGGCTTGGTTGCGCATCCGCCCAACGCCAGGATGGCGGTCAGGACCGCCAGCTGTTTTAGGGTCATGTGCTTAGCCCAGGGTGATCGCGGAGCGCTGGCTGTAGAGACCGTCGACTTCCTTCTGCAGGGCCGCGACTTTCTCGTTCATCTTCAGGATGTTCACGTCGACCTGCTTCATCTCGGCGCTGGCACCCTGAGCACGTTCGGCGTCAGCCACTTTGGTGTACTCGGTGACCTTGGTGCGCATGTTGCCGAGGTCTTTGCGCAGACGCGCGATGTTCTGGTCGATCTCGGCGATTTGCGCCTGGGCCTTGGTCTTGTCGACCTTCTTGCTGGCGATGTCTTTCTTGATCTGGGCGATGCGTGCCTGATCGTCGTTGATCACCTGTTGCGCGGTGGCGGTACGGGCAACCACGTTTTGCGTGTCCTGCTCGACATCGCTGTTCATCTTCGCCAGACGGGTCGTGGTGTCGGAGTATTCGCTGCGACGCTGATCCAGGTAGTAGTTGGCGCCCATGGCCACGCCACACGCGGTGATACCGGCGGCGATGGCGCAGACAGCCTTGTTGCTGCTGTTGGACAGCGCGCAACCGAGGATGCCGACGCCGGCACCCACGGCGCAGGCTTGATAACCAGACTTGCTGAAGAACTGCGCGTCACTGCCCTGAGTCAGGCGTGGGTCGGCACCGTCGCTGCCGCCGAGCATCGAGCTGCCAGTGTTGGCGCAACCGGTCAGCAGCAGGCTGCCGGTGACAAAGAAAGCGATTTGTAGCTTGAAGCGAGTCCAGAGGCTGCGCGACATGGTGAAGCTCCTTGATGACAGTGTTGTGGTGCGTTGTTATTGGGATACGGTTTTGCAGCTGCTGAGCCAGGCGTCGGTGTCGATCTTCTGCTTTTGCAGGAAGGTCTTCTGATTGGCCCAGTGCGTGCGCAAATAAGGTTTGAGGTCTTGCAGCTGTTTGTTGCGGGTGATGATTTCTTCCATCACCGGAACCTGTGCTTCAAGCAGCGGCTGACCGTACAGCGTCGCCGATTCCACCAGGCTGCTGGCGTAGTAACGGCTGAGTTTGTGCAGGCGATCCTTCTGCTCGTCGAGCTTGCCCTTGCGCATGTCGCAACTGGCGTCCTTGTCGGCGGACTCGCAGTTGAGCTTGTAGTTTTTCTGCAGGAAATCCACGTACTGGCCGTCATCGAGCATCTTGGTGCAGAGGAAGGCACCGAGGTTGAGGCTGGCGCGAATCGCTTGATCGCGGGTTTCTTCCTGCTGCTGATTGCTGGCGCGCAACTGGTTTTCCAGGGCCTGGAGTTTTTCCTTGAGCGCCTTGTCTTCGACGCCCGAGGCCAGATTATTCAGCGATTGCACCGTGCCTTTATCGGCCGATTCGGTTTCCTTGCTGCCAGTGCCGAGTTTCTTCCAGCTGCTTTCGATGCTGGCGACGCGTTCCCGCGAGGTCAGGGTTGGCGAGACCATCACCAGACGCAGACCAGAGGTCTTGTTCTTCACCTGGCCTTCGGCGTTGTAGTACGGCTGTTCCTTGCGCAGCGCAGTGCGCAGGTCGGCCTGGGCGGTGAGGTAGTTGCCGCCGCGCACCACATAACCACCGGCCTGACCGTGCTGACGGTCGAGTTTGTTCAGCCGAAACGGCTCGAACATCATCTCGTCAACGTTGCCGAGCATGTCGTGCAGGCCCAGTGGGTTTGGTTTTTGCAGGCCGGTCAGTTGCAGTTTGCCGTTGGACGATTGCGCCCCGGCGAACCACTCGTAGGCGTTGATGCCGTCCGGCATCGGATAGTGCGTGTCGCGAAATTCCGCCGCGCCGACTTCCAGTCCGCCACGGGCGGCGAACTCCCACTCGACCTCGGTCGGCAAGCGCAGGAAGCCTAGCGCGCCGTCTTCTTTCGGCAGCTTGTCGGCAGCATTCTTGCGCAGCCACAGGTTGTACTTGTCGGCGGCATCGATGGCTTGCACCCAGCTCACGGCAACTTGCGGCAGGCGCATTTTGGTCGCGGCGGTGGGGCAGGTCTCCTCGGTCAGCGCGGCGTATTGCAGCTGACTCATCTCGTACTTGGCCATCAGGTAGTAACGGGATTTATCGCTCTTGCCGCCGGTAAAACTGCCGGCGATGAAAGTCGGCCGAGTCTGTTCGACATAGCCGTACTCGGCGCCGTCCTGGCCGATGTTGATCGGGTAGTCATCGAGCGGCCCGGCGACCGGAATGAACACCTTGCGAAACACCATCGAACCCTCGCACGGCATCGGCAGGACGACGTCGCTGGCCTCGGGCATCGGGTTGTAATACTTCTCTTCCCAGCCCGCCGCCGAGGCGTCGAGCAGGTAACCCAGGCTCAGGGGCAACAGCAAGCCAAAACGTTTATAGCTCACGCAGACTCTCCGCAGGTTGGATGCTGATGGCTCGCACGGCGCCGACCACGGCCACCAGTGCAGCGACCAGAAAGGTCAGAAGCAGGGCCGCGAAGCCATGCCAGAAAGTGATGTGGCAAACGAACGTGCCGGTGGCCTGACTGCTGCCGAGCAAGTAGTCGAACAAATGGCTGCCGATGGCGTAAAACCCCAACCCGCCGAGATAACCGGCGAGGCTCAGCAGCAGCGCCTGGGTGATCACGAAGCCGCCGACCGCTGCCCGGTTGAACCCCAGCAGGCGCAGCACCGCAAGGCTTTTGCGCTTGCGGTCGATGTTGGCCAGAAACGCCCCGACCATCGACGCCACGCAACCGATCAGCGCCGCGAGGGCGATCACGCCGAAGATCAAACCGAGTACGTGGTTGATGGCTTTGACGTTGTCGATGTCGGCCAGTCGGCTCGAGGTTTCGATGTGCTGTTCGTTGAGCCAGCGTTCCAGCGGAGCGACCTGATCGATGTCACGCGCATACACGCGGGCTCGCGCATACAGCGGTTGCAGATTGCCTTGCGGCTTGCCGGTGGCGATGCCGAACGCCGCGACCTGATAGCCGTCGCGAAAGCGTTCGAGATCCAGCAGCAGCGGCGGCGCGACAAAACCGGCGGCGCGACCGAAGCGTGCGCCATCCAGCACGGCGAGGACGCTCAAGCTGATTTCGCCGCGCTCGTTGACACCTTCCAGCCGACGCAGCACTCGCAGTTGCACACGGTCGCCAGCCTTGGCCTGCAAACGTTGTGCGGCGCGGGCGCTGAGGATCACTTGATTGCCGACCGGGTTGAATTGCGGCAGGTTCAGTTGCGGGTCGCCGGGTTCGGTGGCGATGATTTCCGCGCCTTCGACAAACTTTTGCAGGCCGACAAACAAGTCCGCTTGAGTATTGAGCGAGCGGGTCTGGCCGAGGGCAAATCCGGTTTCCGGGCGCTGGCGCAAGCGTTCGATCCAGGCACTGTCATAGTTGCCGTTGCTGAGCATCTTCACTTCAAGATTGCGCGGGTCGCGCAGCAGCTCATCCTGCAACTGGCTGACCACACCGTGCTTGAGCCCGAACAACAGCAACAGCGGCGCGATCACCGCCACCAGCGAGGCGGCGATGCACAGCGACACCTTGCGGTCGTGCCAGAGGTCTTGCAGAGCCAGCGTAGTCAGCAGGCGCAGGCGCTCAGTCCATCGGTTCAAACAGTGTCTCTCCCTGACGGCTGATGGCCCCAAGCCGTGGCAAACCGAAATCCTTGAGCAGCGCCCAATCATGGGAAACCACCAGGGCGCTCAAACCCATACTCGACACCAGGCTCAGCAACAATTCGAACAAGCGTCGCGCGCTGTGCGGATCGAGAGCGGCAGTCGGTTCGTCGGCCAACAGCAGCAGCGGTTCATGGGCAATCGCGCGCACGCAGGCGACCCGTTGGCGTTCACCGATCGACAAGGCTTGCGGCTTTTTATCCAGCAAGCCTTGCAGGCGCAGCACCTCGACCGCCTGGTCGACGTGAGCGCTGTGCGCCGGCATGCCCAGCAAGCGCCGCGGCAGGCTGATGTTGTCGCGCACACTGAGAAACGGCAGCAGGCCGCCACTTTGCAGAATGAAGCCCAAATCCCGCGAACGCACCGCCGCCAGCCCCGGCTGGTCATTGCTGGCCAGCAGCCGGGCGATGTCCTGCGCCGGCTGTGTGGCCGCCGCTGTTTTGCCCAGGCGAAAGCGTTCGAGCTCGACCGGTGCCAGCAACAGGCCGATGGCCTCGAGCAGCGTGCTTTTTCCGCTGCCGCTCTCACCGGTGATGGCGAGGATTTCCCCGGCACCGACCTGCAATTGCGGCAGACGCACGTGATGCGCCAGTGCGCCCTCACCACGGCGCACCAGCAGGTTTTTGATATCGAGCATCAGCGTCTCGTCAGGGCATCATTTCCAGAGGCACGGGGTAAACGTTGTCCCGCGCATCGCTGTCCTTGGCCAATGCCACCCAACGGTCGACGTCAGCGTTGTAGCGCTGGTAGTGGCGCAGTTTGGTGTTGAGCGTGCGGATGAATTTCTCTTGCGCCAGACCGTCCCAGCTCTTCCATGTTTCCTCGTCGAGGTTCAACACTTCGCTCTGGTAGGGCAGGTCTTCGAGGTATTCGCCGAGCACGCCCATGTCCGCCAGTTTGGCATTGCTGTTCTGCTTGAGCTGATTGGGATCGGCGCCCATGGTCGCGGCGACCGAGCGCAGACGATCGAACATTTCCGTCGGCGAAATCAGGCCTTCGTTGGCCGCGTCGAGGATCTGCTTCATCACATCACTCAAATCGCTGAGTTGGGATTTGGTCAGCAACACGCGCACGTCGGTGGTCGGGATGTTCTGCTTGATCAGGTCACGGTCGGTGATCCACGCCTTGAACACCGGCGGCGCCTTGCTGTTGGTCTTCTCGCCCAGATACGCCAGTTGCATGGCGTGGCCGATCAGCGCGGCATCGTCGAGCATCTTCTTCTCGGCTGGATCCTGCTTGGCGTTCGCCGCGCTGCCGATGGCATCTTCGCCCATGTAGGCGGCTTTCACCTGCGAGGTGATGGCCGCTGCCAGGGTGTCGACCTTGCGCCCGAACTCCTGAATGTCGCCCGCGTTGACCGGGTAGTACAGCGAGGTGTTGGTGCCCGGATAAGTCGAGAGGTTTTGGTACTGCGCTTCGGCCTTGGCGTGGTCTTTGATCCCCGCCGGGGTTTTCAGGTGCAGGGTGTAAATCGCCACGCCCGGATTGGCCGCTTCGAGGCGGACCTGGGCAGCGCTCAAACCGGTTTTCGACAGTTTGTCGTCGCCTTCGATGGCGCCGGCATCGGTGATCAGCACCACGTAACGCGCGCCGAACTGGCTCCAGTCGACCTTGTCGATGCTGTGCATCACACCGGCGTAGGCATCTTCGTCGAAGCTGCTGCTGGAAACCTTGGCCTGCTTGAGGTCGGCGACCTTGGCGAGGAAGTCCGCGCTGTCCTTCACCTTGGTCGGGTCGGCGTACATCTTCGTGGTGTATTCCAGGCCCGGCACCGCATCGGTGCTGGAGCGGAAAGCAACGAGGCCGAACTTCACTTGTTTGCCGAGATTCTGCGATTCGATCTGCTGATAGACCTTGCGGATCGCCTCGCGGGTGCGGTCGATGTACGGGTCCATGGAAATCGTCGAGTCGATGACAAACACCACCGCCGCACTGAATTCCTTCAGTTGACTGGTGGCCTTGTCTTCGGCTTCCTTGCCGCCGGAGGCGCCACCAGCGGCGGCACCTTTGGCGTCTTTCGCCTCGGTTTTGCTGACCGATGCGACATTGAGCAGGCGCGTGCGGAAACCCGCTTCGGTCATGACTTCTTCGCCGCTGAGCACCGGCAGCAAGTAGAACTGCTTTTGCAGGTCGACGAAGTATTCAGGTTCTTCGGCCAGCACGCCGGGTGCCTGTTGGCCTTTCTTCAGTGTGGCCCGCAGCGGCGCGACTTTGCTCACCGGGTCCGGCGCATCAAGGATGCCTTCGACCGTAGCGCGTTCTTTGAAAAACAGCAGTCGGTCGCGGTTGGCCGGATTGGTGAAAGCCAGGGTCAGCTGCATTTTCCAGTCGGTGGTGCAACTGGCAGGCAGCCAGCCGATGGTTTTGCCGTAACTGTCGGGGCCGACTTTCAGCCACTCGGCATTGCTCGCCTGAGCGCGCTCGTAGACGTAGAAACGGCTGAACACCGGCTGCTCGTCGCCGGCCGCACCACCCGCCGTCGGGCTGACTTTGCAGCCCGGGGTGGTCAGTACACGCTGGAACAGGGTTTTTTTACCGGCCTGAATCAACGGTTTGTCATCGGCGTGGGCCAACGAGCCAATGCACAGTGCGAGCAGCGCGGCGCCGCTGAGCAGGAAACGGTTCATGGAGGTGCGCATCACTTCTGCAACTCCTCGAGACGCTGCTTGGCTTCGGCATTGTTCGGGTCTTGCGTCAGGATCGTTTCGTACCAGTAAGCAGCGGTAGCGTTGTCCGCTGTAGGGAAGCAATCGCTGGCTTGCAGGTACTTCGGATCGTATTCATGGGCGTAGGCGTTGGCGATCAGGGCGTCACCGGCCTGGGCGCGGTTGGCGTATAGACGCTGGGCGACACCGCAGTGTTTGCCGGCCTTGGCCTGGTTGATGATCTCCAGCAGCTTGGCGCTGTCGGGCGCGGCCTTGATGCAGGTCTGGACGAACGTCAGCTCGGGCACGCTGTTCATGCTTTCCAGGGTGCAGGCCGCAGCGTCGGCGCTGGCTGGCGGCGTCGCGGCAATAGCCGGGGCGGCAGGTTCCGGGGTGCGCTTCATCCACCAGAACACGGCGGCAGCTGCCAATAGCAACAACACCACAATGATCAGACCAATCAAACCTTTGTTGCTCTTCTTCACTGGCGCCGGCGGCGGGGTGTAGACGGGCTCAGGGGTAATCGGCTCAGGCTCGACGGGCGCTTCGAGGTCAGGCAGTACCAGCTCAGGCAGCTCGGGAATCTCGGGTTCCGGAGCTTTCGGCGTACTCAGTTGCGCAGCGCCGTAAGTCGAGCGGGTTTCACCGCCGGCCGTTGAAGGCAGCAGCCCCACGCCCGGTCGAACCACGCCAACGTCGGTATGCCCCGGCCCCTGCTCGCGCAGTTCGATGCGAAATTGCGAATTGGCGCCGCCTTCCAGCAACGGATCGACGACTTCCGGGCCAACCTGGGCTTCCAGCGCTTCACCGCTGGCGGCAACGTCGAAACGCGAGACCTGAAACCAGAACGGGTTGTTGCTCCAGACTTGTCCTTCCTGGAGATAGAAACTGTCCTGGTTACGCTGAATGGAAAACTCCAGCTGTTCCTCGGCGCCTGTCCATTTTTTTACGGTCAGGCAGGCGCGGCCAGGGACATTGGGCTCTAACGCGAGCAGGTCGACACGGATTGGCATTGCTTATCTCGCTACGAAAGCGGTGAGCACTTGGCCCAGCCGTTCGTTCTGTTCAGGGGTGATTTCGCGACCGGCACCATGGCCGGCGTTGTCCAGCGTGATGTAGGCCAGGCCCGAGAGCCAGTCGCCCAAAAACAGCTGCGCCTGGTTCGACGGCTGTGCCGGCAGCACCGGAACCTGTCCCGGACCGATGTCGGCATAGAACGAAAACAGCGGCGCCTTGGCACCGGCCCGGCTGTTCGGGCGCTCGCTCAGCGGTTTCTGGATGTAGCCGAACCAGGAGACGAAATCGCGCAGCACACGCTGCACTTCCAGTACCTGACGTTCGACCAGTTGATCGCGACGGGCGCCGCTCTGCGCACGCTTGAGTACGGCGCGGCTGAGTTGGCCCGGCAAATCATGGCGGTAGCCGGCGGTGATCAACTCATCGACCACCGCTTCGAGCAAGGCTTTCTCAAGACCCAGCAGGTTGAGCAGGCTTTGCCGGGTGGTCAGTTCGCGCAAATGGGCGATCCAGGCTTTGAACGCCGCTTTGGCAAAGCGGTGTTCATTGCTTTGCAGTTCCGGCGCGGCGCTGCTGGTTTTGCTGCTGACGGGCGCACTGTCCTGGCCGAGGTCGCCGCCGAAGTCGAAATCGAACCCGGCGTCGTTGCCGTACAGGCTCTGGCTCGGCGGCGTGCTGACCGGCTCATCGCTGGCGGTCGGCTCTTCGTCGGTTTCGTAGACGCCGCTGAGGTACAGGTCGCGCACTTCTTCGCTGCTCATGTCGAGCTGATCGATCAACTCGCCGAGCACCGCCGGGCGCCGACCCAGGCCGGACAAAATCATTTGCGCCTGGGCTTTCTTGGCTGCTGCCGCACCGTCACCGTCGGCATGATACCAAGTGCTGAGGCCGTGAGTGGTCAGGCCTTCCAGGCATTCGTCGAGCTGCTCGCGGATGCGCTGCAACTTGAATTCGATATTGGCCACACCAGTAAAACTGCCGCTGAAATGGCTGATGCCGCCGTCGTCATTGCGCAGCATTTCCGTCCAGGCCTTGGCCGGGTTGGAGACGTGTTTGCACACCAGCGCGTTGCTGGCGAAGCTGCTGCCCAGCGCTTCGACGCGGCTTTGATAATTACTGTTGAGGCCAGTTTCGGCGCCACTGGCGTCCTGCACGATAAACGCCGCATCCATCCGCGGTTTACGCACCAGGAAGGTGTTCTGGAACGGTGTGCCGGCCCAGTCGTTCATCCAGCTGAGGCTGCCGAAGCGTTCGAGCATGGTCAGCTTGACCATGCCGTTCCAGCTCTCGTCGTATTGATCGGCGGTCAGGCTCAGCGAGTTGGTCACCCGCAGGTCGAGCATGGTCAGCGCCCAGATCAGTCCGGTCGCGCGTTTGCTGCGTTCGGCGGCATCGGCGCCTTGGGTTTTTTCGATCCAGCGTGTCAGCACCGGGCCAACGTCGTTGACGTCACTCTGCTTGGTCGAGCCGGTGCAGACCACCAGCGCATTCATTTCCTGATTGTCGGTGTAACGCTCGAACAGGTAAGCGACCTTGCCGCGCAGAATCAGCTGCGAGACCGAGTTGTCCTTGGTCGCGGATTCCGGGTCGCTGGAGTCGGCAATCTCGTGGAGTTTCTTGCGCCCGCGATAACCGGGAAAGTCGAGCAGGTCGACCTGATTGACGATGTCGTCCGCCGGCGGCTCGATCAGGCCGAAGGTCATTTCCGCCGTCAGTGCCGCCAGTTGCGCAACCGGGATGCCCTGGCTGTTTTGCAGGCGTCCGCCGACTTGCGGGCGCACGTCGACCGGCAAATCCGCCGGGCTGCCGAAGCGCTCGAGAATGTCGACGTTCATGATGCTGTCGCGCTGGCTGTAGGTGTCGTTTTCGAACGTCACCAAGGCTTTCAGCGGTGCGAACACGGTTTCGGGCAGGCCGAGCTTGTGCAGCGCGCCGGCCAGTTGTTGATAAACGCGGGTCAGCTCGCGTTGCTCGCCCCAGAGGATGGCGAACAGCTCGGCACGCTCCTGATAGTTCAGACGTGGCGCCAGTTGCAGCGCTTTCGGCCAGTACAGGTGTTCGAGTTTCTTCACCGAATTGCGGAAGTTGTCCCGCAGGTAATCCCACAGCGACACCAGATCGTCGGCGTTGACGCCCGGTTGCAGCGGCCCGTTCTCGCGGCCTTCGAACGGTTTCAGCACGCGCTGGATGCGTTCTTCGTCAATCTCGTAGGAGATCCGCTCAAGGTCGAAGTCCTTGAACCAGGAGTTGGCGAGAATCTTCGCCAGCTCGACTTCCTTGAACAGTGTCAGCTCCACCGGGAATTGCGGGTCCGGGCTCGGCGTGGCGCGACGGCTGAAGCGCGTCACCAGACCGGTCGCTTCCTTGCCGCCACCGACCGGGTTGATGTGGCGGATGAAGTCCAGCCGCTGGCCACCGTAATCGGTCTCCAGTTTGCCGTTCTGACCCGCCGCCAAAGCGGAAATCAAATAGGACTTGCCGGCCTGGGACAAACCGAAAAAGCCGATGGTCATCGGTGTGCAGGCCACGCGACCGAGGCTGTGAGCCAGGTTGCGGGCGCGATGCAGGCGGATGTTCAGGTTGTCGGCTTCGCTGTCCAGACGCGGTGCGTTGACGCGCGTCTGGTCAATCCAGTCCAGTGCCTGACCGGCACCTTCGTAAACCGCAGCCCATTGGGCAGAGAGCTGGCGTTGCTCGGGGGTCAGGTCGTTCATTTGCGTTTCACACTTCCACTGTCGAGCCAGTATTTGGTCTCGCTCAGACCGGCGTCGAGCATGGTGTTGAGTTCCAGCTCGAGGTCGCTGCGCGGGTTGAAGCTGACGTTGCTGCTGTTGGATTCGATGGCCCGCACCGAGAGGCGGTCGCTGACCAGATCCTGTTTTTTCGTGTATTGATCGGCGCTCTTCACCTCGAAGCGCACCTTGAGCAACGGCGCACTACCGTTTTCACCGACCGCACGGGAGAACTTGTCCCGACCACTCTTGGTGAAACGCAAGGTGTACAGCGGCGAGGCCGACCAGCGATCAGCAGCCAACTGGCGGAAGCCCAGACGCAGATCGCCACGCATTTCCAGCTGCGGCGTGTCGGCGTCATCACCGACGCCGATTTCCGGCAACTTGATCTTGTAGTCTTCGGACTGGATGTCGCGGTACAGCACGTCGGCATCCTTGATCACGTTGTTCAGGTCGATCACGCCGATGTGCTTGACCGTCGAATACGGTTTCAGCGCCGAAGAGCGGAAGTAGAAGTTCGGCACGCTGTGATTGGCGCACAGCAGGCAGAGCATGGCGCCGACCGATGCGGTACTTTTCGGGTCGTCGATGCGGCCGTTCTTGTGGAACGGGTACCAGCCGCCGGTGCGGTAATTCTGCAGGGCCAGAATGCGCCCCGGAGGCAGCGGCAAGACCTTGCGGATAAACGCCTGAATGCCCGGCAAGCGCGAAGGGCGGCCGGTCAGCAGCAAGACGTCGCACGGGTACTGCGCGACTACTTCACACAGTGCACCGAGGATCTTGGTGATGTTGATCTGATCGTTGAGGAACGCAGCGTGAAGCTTTTGCAGATCGAAGCTGATCTGCGCTTCATACAGATCAAAATTGCTCTGACCACCAACATCGCGGCGCACGGCAGCATTGACGTATTCGAGCACGGTCAGGCTGATCGCATGGTCGCCGAGCAACTGGCGATAGCTTTGCGGCGTCACTTCCTGGGGGACTTGCGGGTCGTAGTGTTCGTAGGCCTTGAGCAACGCCAGGCCGAGGGGCGAGAACACTTGCAGGTTCAGTTGCTGGCGCAGGATCACGTCCTGAGCACTGACCGATTCATCGCCACACAGCCGTGACATCAACGAGTCCGGCGCTTTCACCCCGGCGTTCTGCAGGGCTTTTTCGAAGCTCGGCAGAATGAAGTCCTGAATCACGTCGAGCAGAATGTCGTCGCCGGCCACTTTGAAACCGTCGCGGAAACGTTGCTCGGGCACGATGTGCACGTTGCTGCCGCTGCCGGTATTGCCGGCGCGGTCGAGACGGTAATCGGTGATGACCAGGTCGGTGGTGCCGCCGCCGATATCGATGGTCGCCAGCGTGATTCGCTCGCGATCGGTCTTGTCAGGCCGGGCGATGGTGTCGAAGAACTCCTCCGGGTGACCGGCGAAGTTCTCGTTGACCTCGGTGTACAGGTAGACCAATTGGCCGCAGGACGCTTCGTCCCATTCGACGCGAATGCTCGGGATCGGCGTGCGCGGGCTGACACCTTCTTTTTCGTGTGGATCCTCTTCGCCGGCGTGCCAGCCGAGGCTTTTCCACACCAGGCCGATGGCTTGCAGCATGCGTTCGTTGAGGATGCTGCGCTCAGCCTGTGGCATCCCCGGCGGCACGGTCAGGGTGATGCTGTTGAGCTGACGCGGCGAGCGGGTGTGGCCCTGACGCGAGCGCTGGGCCGGGCTGTTGATCTGCGACAACGCCTGCGCCAGCACTTCGGCGAGCATGAAGGTCATCAGCGAACTGCGCGAATAGCGCGGCATGAACACTGGCAAACGGTCATCTTCGTCAAGGCTGTAAAGCGCTTCGCCGGTTTCGTTGATCAGGTGCGAAAACGGCGCGGCGGTGGCGTAGGGTTCGTTATCGGTTTTGACGTACGAACAGTTGAAACGCCAGCCCGGTGCATAGGCCTTTTCGTCCCACAGATAACGCTTCGGACTCGACAGCCCGGTCGAGCCTTCCGTGCCGCGACGGCGGCTGGCCAGACGTCCGGCCTCGTTACCGACGCGGGCGATCGTCGCCCACTGGAACGCATCGTGCCGACCACTTTTGACCGAGCAATGGTCCTTGCCGAAGTTCGCCTGGGCGAATTCGACACGGCTTTCGAACGGCTGGTTGTAGGTGTGTTCCGGGGTGATCAGGTCGCGCAGTTCCAGCACGTAGTTGTGCTTGAGCCCGGACCCGGCCTGACCATGGTTTTCGATGAGGATGCCGCAGGTGCGCGAGTTGCCGACGTCGAGCACCAGATCCACCAGGATCGGTTGACCGTTGCTGTCGTTGGCGACCACTTTCAGTTCCGGGATATCGACTTTCGGCCGCGCCGTCGACTGCATCGCGGTGGACGGCTTGCCCAGCAGGCTCAGCACGTTGAGGTAATGCGCCAGGTGATGGTTGGCGCGAATGTCGATGTCGAGTTCTTCGCGGGAACGATGGTTGTTGCCCTCGTTGAACAGTTCGAGCAGCCATTCGTTGACCCACGGCTGAGCCAGGAACCAGCGGGTTTCGCTGGCCTTGGTCGCCAGTTTGAAGGAGACGCCGGAGCTGATGTCTTCTTCGTTTGGCGCCAGGTACGCGGTGCCGTCACGCTTGGGCATCACGCGGCTGTCGAAGGCCATGGTCAGGCGATGGGTATTGCCGTCGATGTCGGGCGAGTCCAGTTTGACCAGGCGCATGCGCGACCAGTTGCTCGGACCTTCGTCAAAGCGGTGCGGCGGCATGAAACGGAAAAACGGGATCGGCAGCCAGACGCCGTTGAGCAGGTCGAGGCTGCTTTTCATGTCGAGGCTGAACGCCGGTTTGGCCTTCTCGATCTTTTCCGGTTCCGGCTCGTAGAAGTAGAAGTCTTTCTCTTCGTTGTACATCAACCGGCACACCAGCCCGCTGATCATCTGAGCGAACTCGCCCGCCGGTTCCTTGCGAGGATCCAGGCGCAGGGCGAAATCCATGAACTGGATGCCGGTGTCGCTGACGAGCGTGACGGTGTCTTCGAACTGGGTGACTTCAGGCAACATTTCGCGTTATTCCGTACTTATTCGCCCATCTGCCGCATGGACATGGGGAATTGATCTTTGCCATAACCGCCGGTGCAATCAGCGACCGTGGTCGCTCCCTTGCGGCAGTTGACCTTGGGCATGTCGTAGGTGCTGCCATCGCCGCAAACGGCCTGGCCCTGACTGTCGATGGCGAGGCTGCCGCCCTTCATGGAGGCGGCGACCGGGCCGCTGCATTTCGAGCCGTCGGCCTGATGCACCGTCACTTCGCCCTTGCCGTCCTTGAACTGGTATTCCAGGCGCAACGGCTTGCCGGTGCGGCGGTCTTGAATGCCGGCGCCAGCGCGGTATTGGCCATCGAGGAAATCGGCGGCGCCGTCAGCGGCATTGGGCGGAATGCTCAGCGCCGGACCTGCTTTGGCAGCGGCGGCTTTGTCTGGGTCGGTCGATGGTGGGGCAGGCGGTGCAGTCGGGTTTTCCGGAGTATTGGCTGGGGGTTCGGCCGCCGGATCCTGAGTCACGCCTGCGTTCTCGGCAGCTGCTTGGTCGCCTTCGAGTGCCGGGGCTTCTGCGCCTTGCGTGTCGAGCACGGCGGCGCCGGTGTCGACGCTCGCACCAGTGCCGGTCACCGGGACGCCATTGAGCGTTGTCGCGGTGCCGACGGGCAGTGGTTCAACCTGTCTTTCTACGGGCACGACGCCCTCGGGCAGCAAGTCGACGGCCACCAATGGAATTGGCACGCAGCCACGCAAACCGAGCAACAGCCACAACAGCAGCAACAGGAACGGTAGCAGCAACAGCCACCACCAGCGTCGCCACCATGGGCGCGCCACGACCGGAACCACCGGCGCGATCGGGGCCGCTACCGGCGCTGGCGTTTCGGGAGGCAAGGTGAAAACAGGCGAAACCTGATAAAGGCAGTGCAGCGGATCGCGATTGCGATCGGCGCCGGCGTGCTCGAAGCCCCAGAAGGTCAGCACGGGTTTGCCTTGCACCAGGTAGACGAAGTTTTCGTCGGGGAAATGGATGACGCGCTTGAGCAGTTTGCCGAACACGGCTTTGTCGCCCTGCTGCGGCTCGTCCGAGTCAGTGCCGAGGAAACGCAGACTCAGCTCCTCGAGTGCCGTCTTCAGCGCTTCCAGTTGGCGACGTGCAGGCGCGCGCTCTTCTTCGGTCGCGCTGCTCCATGGGATCACATCGCCGTCGAGGCCGCTGTACCAGTCGATCTGGTTACCGAGTTCATCGCTCTGCGGAATAGCCAGGTGATCGACCAGGTCGGGATTCTTGCGGCGAATCGCTTCGCGCAATTGCAGTGCCGCCCGATACACCGGTTGGCCTGTTTCGCCCAAGGCAGTGAATGACCCGCTCTTACCGCTACGTAGTAGTGCCCCGCGCATCCATACTCCATATGTTCCATTGCGCAATGACAGGCGGAAATGCCTGTGCCTTGCTCCTGCATTTAGCTGGCGACCTTAATGTCATTATGATGTCGCCGTCAATCAGCCGTTAGGCCAAAACCGAACGAGGCTAGCTGAAGATTGCGCGGCTCGCTCGGGATTAATTCGTCACTCAACAAAGAGCTGCCTGGATTTGGTTTATTTACGCTTGCTGAAACGATTCATCAGCGCTATAAAAAACCTACAAATCCAATAAAAGGCACGCTCATGACTTCGCTCAAACTCGCTGTTGCCCTCGCCACGATGGCGGCAGCTTCCCAGGCCATGGCTTGGGACTATGTCCTGCTCGACACCGACAAGCCTGCACAAAACTGGACCCTCACCAGTGAGCAACTGGGCGTCAAAACCGATAAAGCCTTCTCCGTGACCCTGCGCACCTTGCATGGTGGTCGGCAGGAAGGTGTGAGCATTGTCGACATCGATAACGGCACGATGAAGCTCTCGGTGGTGCCGACTCGCGGCATGAATGTCTTGCAGGCTACGGTCGGCGATGTACGCATGGGCTGGGTCTCTCCCGTCAAGGAAGTGGTCAATCCAGCCTTTATCGAGCTCGGTGGCCGTGGCGGTCTGGGCTGGCTGGAAGGCTTCAACGAAATGGTGACCCGCTGTGGTTACGAATGGGTCGGCCATCCGGGCATGGACAACGGTGAGTTGCTGACCCTGCACGGTCGCGCCGCGAACATCCCGGCCAGCCAGGTCACCCTGCACATCGACGAGAAGCCGCCGTATGCCATCAGCCTGCGTGGCGAACTGAAAGAGCAGGCGTTCAAGAAGGTCGACTTCTCCGTGGCCACCGAACTGGTCACGGTGCCGGGCAGCACAACGTTCGCGCTGAACGACACGCTGACCAACGAGGGCGATTATCCGAAGGAATATCAGGCGCTGTATCACAGTAATTTCAGTACGCCGTTTCTCGAGCAGGGCGCCCGGTTTGCAGCGCCGGTCAAACAGGTCTCGCCGTTCAACGACAAGGCCAAGGGCGAACTGGCCGACTGGCAGACGTATCGCGCGCCGACCAAGGATTACGACGAAACGGTTTACAACGTCGTGCCCTATGCGGATGCCAAGGGTCAGACTCTGACTGTTCTGCATAACAAGGCGGGGAGTCTGGGTGTCTCTGTCGGCTTCAATACTCAACAACTGCCGGTGTTTTCCCTGTGGAAAAACACCGATACCCAAGGGCAGGGCTACGTCACGGGTCTTGAGCCCGGGACCAGTTTTTCCTACAACCGTCGTTATCAACGGCCGTTGAACCTGGTGCCGACCATCGCGCCGAAAGCCAGCCAACAGTTTCAGATCAGCTACAGCCTGCTGGCAGACAAGGGCGCGGTGGATAACGCGTTGAAACGCGTCAGCGAGATTCAGGCAGGCCGGGAAACCGAAGTACGGCAAACGCCGTTGGTGGATTTGACTGTGCATTAAGGCGAAGCCGGGCGGTACTGCAGAGCCTCGGCCACATGCTCGCGTTTGATTGCATCGACTTGTTCAAGGTCTGCCAGCGTGCGTGCGACCTTGAGCAAGCGGTGTGCCGAGCGCAGGGACAGGGTCAGCCGCTCGCACGCCGACTCCAGCCATTTCTCATCAGCTGTGGATAACGTGCAGTGGCGCTTCAGACCCGGCAGATCAAGAAATGCGTTGGCACAGCCCTGACGTTTGCGCTGGCGCTCACGTGCCTCTGCGACCAGAACGGCTGCGCTGGCGCTATCGTCTCCGGGTTTGACCACGGGGTTGAGTGCGGTGGGTTCGCGTGCCACTGTTAGATGCAGGTCGATGCGGTCCAGCAATGGCCCCGACAATTTGTTGCGATAGCGCTGAACCATGTCCGGCGTGCACGAACACTTGCCGCTCGGTTCGCCAAGATATCCACAGGGGCACGGATTCATCGCTGCCACTAATTGAAAGCGCGCCGGAAAGCGGACCCGATCCTTGGCTCGGGCAATCACGATATGGCCGGATTCCAACGGCTCGCGCAGCACCTCCAGAACCCGACGATCAAACTCTGGCAGCTCATCAAGAAACAGCACGCCGTGATGGGCGAGGGTGATTTCGCCGGGTTGCGGTTTCGAACTGCCGCCGACCAGCGCCGGCCCGGACGCGGAATGGTGCGGTTGGCGAAACGGCCGCTGCGGCCAATGGGTGAGGGGAATGCCGCTGGCCACCGACTGAATCGCTGCCACCTCAAGCGCTTCGCTCTCGGACAGCGGTGGCAGCAATCCGGGCAAGCGGCTGGCTAATAATGTCTTGCCGGTACCGGGCGGCCCGCTGAACAGCAAGTTATGTGCACCTGCCGCCGCAACCAGCAGCGCTCGCTTCGCAGCAATCTGCCCTTGAACCTCGTTGAGGTCGGGATAGGGTCTGGCGGCATGGATCAAGCCGTCTGACACGTAAGGCTCCACCGGCGTGTGGCCATTGAAATGTGCCACCGCTTCGAGCAGATGATCCACCGCAAACACCTTCAGTCCCGAAGCCAGACACGCCTCCTCGGCATTCGCCCGCGGGACCAGCAGCGCCCGCCCAGCCTTGCGTGCTGCCAGTGCCGCCGGCAACACACCGCGCACTGGTCGCACGGCGCCGGACAACGCCAACTCGCCGAGGCATTCCACATCGTCGAGGGTCAACGTTGGCACCTGAACACTCGCCGACAGAATTCCCAGGGCAATCGCCAGATCGAATCGCCCGCCGTCCTTGGGTAAATCGGCAGGCGCCAGATTCAAGGTGATCCGCCGCGCCGGAAACTGCAGGCCGGAATTGATGATCGCGCTGCGCACGCGATCCTTGCTCTCTTTCACTGCCGCCTCGGGCAGACCGACCATGGTCAGCGAGGGCAGACCGTTGGCGAGATGGACTTCGACGGTGACAGCGGGGGCATCCACGCCAATCTGGGCGCGGCTGTGGACGATGGCGAGGGACATGGTCATTCCTTGAGCTGAATCGGGGAGCCGCTTCCTGCGGGTTTTTGAAGGGTAGTTGAGCCGGGTTTCAGTGCTGAAATAGAGGTTTACAAGACGTATCAAGACCCGATGGGCTGTCACTGCTTGCCTGAATTGGAGCGTTGACTCTCGCCCGGCATTGACGAATCCTCCCGTTCGAGGACTGCAACAGCGCATTCGTTGGGACTGGGCACCAGTAAAAGCTCCCCCGCATTTTTGGCAGCAGAGAAAGCTGGTTTCTCTGAAGTAGTGACGACGGGCCAGCTCGTCGGATTCTGAACCCAATGCTGCAAAGCCAGGAGCTAAAGAATCGCTGCGACTACTCCTCCAAACACAAAAAAGGCGTCCTATGGACGCCTTTTTATTTTTGACTCAAGATCTTCTACCGGCCAGCGGGCCGCTTGGCTCAAGCTCTGGCCCACATGTAACAGCAACTTCAATAAATCGCCGTTGGTTGGCTGACATATCCCCAGCCAACCGGAGTGCCTCGAGATGTAGTTCAACAATCTGAAGAAGCTTTGCCTTTCGCTTTTTTGGGCTCATACGCACCTCGTGCGATTGCGTTGTTGATTTCGATGTTATTGACCGTCCACAGAAATGACAAGCCGGTTGGTGTGGTCGAATTCGAACCCCAGTTTCCGGTAGTAAAAAACAACATTCGGATCAGGATCCTGAATCTCGATTTCTTTGCATCCTAGCGCTCGCGCATAGTGATCAGCGACAAGCAGAGCAATCGGCGCGATCCTGCCGCGAAGCGGGTGCGCTCTGTCCGGATGCCCTTCCAACAGAATAATCTTTAAGCAGATAGAGCTTGCGCGCGGGGTCGCATAGCACATGCCGCAAAGAATCTGTTTGTACCATATCGCCAAATCCAGACCTTTCGCGTCTTTACTTTTCCAGTCTGCAACGTCATCCCAAGGGAAAATTGTTGGCCCCTCCCAGAGAAAGTATTGCTTTATCGCTGCTGGGGTAATTGGCTCAAACTTGACCGCTGCTGCATCAATATCTGGGATTCTCGGGGCAATGTTCTTTAGAAAGAATTTGTAGGCGATCTTTCGCGAGTTTGATCTGAATGTCTGGTTACGAAGATCCGTTGCTTTGCCTTTTCTTCTCATTGTTTTCATCTGTTTGGATCTGGTCGCAGAAGATAGCCAGCAGAGAGGGGCAGCGGAATCAGACGTGGGGGACGCGTTTTGTAGGACGTTACTTCTGTGAGTGGAGGATTTCGGAGTAGGGGGCGAGTTAACGAAGACACAAAACAGGTCATTTCAGTGGTATCACTGAAATGACCGTTGGTGAGGTTGCAGCGCAAAAATTCAGATCAATTGCAGAGCCTTTCTCCACCATGAGTTCACAACCGTGCGGTTTGCCTGTTCTCGCTCCGTCACAATGTGTGGCACATCCTGCAACCGTATCCACGGCTGGTTATTCCAGTGCAACAAACTCAACGTCATGTCCGGCCAACTGAGCAGGCTCAGGTGTGGACGTTCGCTTGTGCTGGGATGTTGGGCGTCGCGCAGGGTGGGGATGACTTGGTGGGTGAGCCATTCGCGCAACGCTCGGTATTCGGGGCAGTAGTGGTAGACGAGGAGGGCGTAGATGCCTGATTCGCTGATCAGCAGGGTGTTTTCGATCTGGTTGTGGATCAAGGTTTTGCGGGTTTGGTATTGGTCGGGGTCGAGTTTTCGCAGCATGCGTTCGTTGAGGTAGATGTGCAGCAGGCGGCTCAGGTCTCGGGCGCAGAACCAGGGTTGGTTCTGGATGAGGAGGGCGTGGAGGGGGAGTTTGTGGCGCGTGAAGATGCTAGGTGTCAGGTAGTTTTCGTCCATGGTTCAGTTCTCGAATTCAAGTGAAGAAAACTGCTTCTGTTCGTCGCCAAACGAATAGGGTGGCAGCTATGCGCGGGTTGGCGAACCGGTGAATTCGAAACCGGCAGACCCTGAGGTCTCCCACGCAAAGCCGCCATAACTCGTTGAGAGAAAAAACCTCTCTGTGAAGTTAGATGCATTGCGTCAAATTCGATCCAGGTCGCCAAACCCGCTGCTGAACATTCAGCATCGGGTGAGCTTAGAAACCTGGGCTTTTCGGCGCAATCGGACGGCGGTGGTGCAGGTTGTAGGACGTTGCCGGGATGATTGAAGGGCTGGAGATCAAAAGATCGCAGCCTTCGGCAGCTCCTACAGGGGGAGCGGCTTATTCAGCGGGCGCAGTCAGCTTCGCTTCCAACTCAGCAACTTTCGCTTCAAGGCTTTCAAGCCGGGCACGAGTACGCGCCAACACAACCATCTGACTATCAAATTCCTCACGGCTGACCAGGTCCAGTTTGCTGAAGGCACTCTGCAGCAGCATCTTGAACTGGCTTTCGATTTCGGCTTTTGGCAGCGGGGTGTCGCCGTTGAACAGGCGGGAGGCGGTGCCGCTCAGGGCGTCGAGGAAGTCTTTGGGCGCGAGCATGGTGGATGTCCTGGAAACAATGGCCGGCAGTGTATCACGCAGTGTCTATAGTCATTTACGCGGTCAGGGATGCACGCTTTTCGCGCAAGCGGACGGACGGCGGCGCACCGTTATTGTGCGTATCCGGATGGCCTTTTGCGTGCAATGGCTTGCTGCAGCGGCCAAGGGATTGAAATCAGGGGATTTTGGCGAGATGGCAAGGTTTCTGCTTAGTCACCTTCGACCCATGCACTGATGCAGTCGCTGTGACGAATGCAGTGCGGCAGACGGAGCGGGGAGTTTCGTCAGCAGCGGTTAGCTGGCGTCAGTCGGGCAGGTAAGGCCGACGATGCGTTACAAAGCCAGGCACTGCGCTTAGACTTGAGTCGGGTTTGTTTTCCTGGGGCAAGTCCACCAATTCGGGAGAGAGTTTCATGAAGCTAGTCACTGCCATCATCAAGCCGTTCAAGTTGGACGACGTGCGCGAGTCGCTGTCCGAAATCGGCGTGCAGGGCATTACCGTTACTGAAGTCAAAGGCTTCGGCCGGCAGAAGGGTCACACCGAGCTGTATCGCGGCGCGGAGTATGTGGTCGATTTTCTGCCCAAGGTGAAAATCGACGTGGCCATCGACGACAAGGATCTGGATCGGGTGATCGAGGCGATCACCAAGGCGGCCAACACCGGCAAGATCGGTGACGGCAAGATCTTCGTGGTCAATCTGGAACAGGCGATTCGTATCCGTACCGGCGAAACCGATACCGACGCGATTTAAACGCCGCCACAAACCCCAACGCCCCAGGAGAAAACAATATGACTCTGCGTAAATTCGCAGGGCTAGGAGCCCTGTTGTCCATCGTAATGCCAAGCCTTGCAATGGCGGCAGACGAAGTGGCGGCCCCAGTCCTCAATTCCGGCGACACTGCCTGGATGCTCACCTCGACAGCCCTCGTGCTGTTCATGACCATCCCGGGCCTGGCGCTGTTCTACGGCGGCATGGTTCGCTCGAAAAACATTCTTTCCGTGATGATGCAGTGCTTCGCCATTACCGGTCTGATCAGCATCCTGTGGGTCATTTATGGCTACAGCATTGCGTTCGACACCACCGGCATGGAGCAGGGCGTCGTCAACTTCAACTCGTTCTTCGGCGGCATGGGCAAGGCGTTCCTCGCCGGTGTCACGCCTTCGAGCCTGACTGGCCCTGCGGCGCTGTTCCCTGAGGCGGTGTTCATCACCTTCCAGATGACCTTCGCGATCATCACCCCGGCGCTGATCGTCGGTGCGTTCGCCGAGCGGATGAAATTCTCCGCGATGCTGATCTTCATGGGCATCTGGTTCACCCTGGTTTATGCGCCGATTGCGCACATGGTCTGGTCCGGCAACGGCGGCCTGATGTGGGACTGGGGCGTGCTCGACTTCGCCGGCGGCACCGTGGTGCACATCAACGCTGGTGTGGCCGGTCTGATTGCCTGCCTGGTACTGGGCAAGCGCAAAGGCTTCCCGACTACCCCGATGGCCCCGCACAACCTCGGTTACACCCTGATGGGCGCGGCGATGCTGTGGGTCGGCTGGTTCGGCTTCAACGCCGGCTCCGCTGCGGCGGCCAACGGCACCGCCGGCATGGCGATGCTGGTCACCCAGATCGCTACCGCTGCTGCCGCGCTGGGCTGGATGTTTGCCGAGTGGGTCACCCACGGTAAGCCAAGTGCATTGGGCATCGCCTCGGGTGTGGTTGCCGGTCTGGTCGCAATCACTCCGGCTGCCGGCACCGTGGGCCCGATGGGCGCACTGGTGATCGGTCTGG
This sequence comes from Pseudomonas sp. 4CAES_32.4, assembly GCF_058136335.1. Taxonomy (NCBI): domain Bacteria; kingdom Pseudomonadati; phylum Pseudomonadota; class Gammaproteobacteria; order Pseudomonadales; family Pseudomonadaceae; genus Pseudomonas; species Pseudomonas sp. 4CAES_32.4. The sequence goes on along the minus strand of NZ_CM176882.1, from coordinate 6,010,220 downwards.
CCGCAGGCGTGGTGTGCTTCTTCTGCGCTACCACCCTGAAACGCAAACTCGGTTATGACGATTCCCTGGATGCCTTCGGCGTGCACGGTATCGGCGGTATCCTCGGCGCGATCCTCACCGGCGTCTTCGCTGCACCGTCGCTGGGTGGCTTCGGCACCGTGACCGACATCGCCGCACAAGTGTGGATACAGTGCAAAGGCGTCGGCTTCACTGTCATCTACACCGCGATCGTCACCTTCATCATCCTCAAAGTCCTGGACGCCGTGATGGGTCTGCGTGTGACCGAGGAAGAAGAGTCGGTCGGCCTCGATCTGGCACAACACAACGAACGCGGCTACAACCTGTAAGTACGCGCATCAAAAAACTTGCCCGGTTCGCCGGGCATTTTTTTGTCTGGAATTTGTCATTGAGAGAGCAGCTGAAAGGATTTTTCGTACGCCTTTAGTCGTGTTTACGACGGGCGTTTTTCTGCCGCCAATGGCTTACATCATTGAGCGAATATTAGGGCCTTTGTTTTTTCCCAGAGCGCGCTAGAATGCGCCCCGAACGTGCGGAGAACTGTATGTGGCAACAGACTCTGATAACCCTGCGGGCAAGGCCCCGGGGCTTTCATCTGGTAACGGACGAGTTACTCGCCGGCCTGCCTGAACTCAGGGAGTGCCGGGTTGGTCTGTTGCATTTGTGGCTGCAGCATACCTCGGCGTCGTTGACCATCAACGAGAACGCCGATCCGGCGGTCCGTCGCGACTTCGAACGATTTTTCAATCGTCTGATCCCACAAGGAACAGACGGCTATGAGCATAACGACGAAGGCCTGGACGACCTCCCGGCGCACTTCAAGGCCAGCGTGCTTGGTTGTCAGATCAGTCTGCCGGTTTCGGCAGGTCGGTTGGCACTGGGGACCTGGCAAGGCGTTTATCTGGGCGAGCACCGTGATCATGGCGGTGCTCGAAAAGTCCTCGCCACCTTGCACGGTGAAGGGGCATAAACCGTTGGTCACCAATGGTTACTGATTTTTTAACGGCGACTTTCGACAGTTGCCAAAGCTGGTCTATAACTAATCTGCTTTTCGCAAGTCATGAGGTAGAACATGAGCGACGATGATCTGGAAAACGACGACCTCGAAGTAGGCGACGAAGACGAGGCCGAGGAAGGCCTGGAAGCAGCAGCGGAAGACGTTGCTGACGACGATGGCGGCGAAGACACGCCGGCCCCGGCTGCCAAAGGCAAAGCCAAGGCTGCGGTGTCGGTAGACGAGTTGCCGAGCATTGAAGCCAAGAACAAGGAACGCGACGCCCTGGCCAAGGCCATGGAAGAGTTCCTGTCGCGCGGCGGAAAAGTGCAGGAAGTGGAGGCCAATGTGGTCGCCGATCCACCGAAGAAACCGGACAACAAGTACGGCAGCCGCCCTATCTGAGGCGTGCCGCTTGCTTGCTGAAAAAGCCCGCCGTCGCTGCGGGCTTTTTCATGCCTGGAATAAACATTTGAAGGCGATGCAGACCCTGTGGGAGCTGGCTTGCCAGCGATGGCGGCCTGTCAGACAACATTGATGTTGAATGTGCTGGCCTCATCGCTGGCAAGCCAGCTCCCACAGGGAGTGATGTAAATTCAGGGTCAGTGTTGGGTATTCCAGCGGGCGAGCACCGCTGGCAGATCCGTGAGGCTGCGGATTTCAGCATCCGGCAAGCGATCCGCTTCCCAGGCTTTACCCGCCGGGTTAAACCAGATAGCCCGCAACCCCGCCTGCTGCGCTCCGGCAATGTCATCACCCGGATGATCACCGATATGCACGGCGGTTTCGGCGGTGGCGCCACCGCGCTGCAATGCTTCGTGGAACAACCGCGCATCCGGTTTGGCGATGCCGATATCTTCGGCGCACAACGCAAACTTGAAGTAATCCGCCAGCCCTAACCGACGCACGTCGGCATTGCCATTGGTAACCACGCCAAGGGCGTAATGATTGGCGAGAATCTCCAGCACCGGCTCGACTTCAGGGAACACTTCGATCTGATGCCGGGCATGCAGAAACACTTCAAAGCCCTTGTCTGCCAAATCAGTTGCTTCGCCATGGGCGTATCCAGCGTCTTCCATCGCATGAAACAGAACTCGCCGACGTAGAGCGCTGATCCGATGCTTGAGCCCCGGTTCGTTAGCCAGTACACGCTCACGAATCGCCCACAAATGCTCCACCGGCACTGCGCCGAGATTCGGCGCGTGTTCGCTCAGCCATTCGCGCAAGACTGCTTCGGCGCTGACGATCACCGGGGCGGTGTCCCACAGGGTGTCGTCGAGGTCGAAGGTGATCAACTGGATGCTCATGAATCGTCGCCTTTCATACGTTTGGCCCGTGGATGGGCACTGTCGTAGACCGCCGCCAGGTGCTGGAAGTCCAGGTGCGTGTAGATCTGCGTGGTCTTGATGTCGGAGTGGCCGAGCAATTCCTGCACCGCGCGCAGGTCCTGCGAGGATTCCAGCAAATGGCTGGCGAAGGAGTGCCGCAGCATGTGTGGGTGCAGGTTCTGCCCCAGTTCGCGCTCGCCGGCCAGTTTGACCCGTACCTGAATCGCTCGTGGGCCAAGGCGCCGGCCTTGCTGGCTGACGAACACGGCGTCGTCCGCTGGGTTGGTCATCGCGCGCAGCGGCAGCCATTGTTCGATCGCTTCGCGGGCCTTTTTACCGACCGGCAGCAGGCGGGTTTTACTGCCTTTGCCGAGTACTTGAACCATGCCGTCGGCGAGGTCGAGTTGATCGAGATTGAGCCCGGTCAGTTCGGAAAGGCGCAGTCCGGAGGAATAGAACAACTCCAGAATCGCCTGATCGCGCCGCGCCAGAAAATCATCCTCGACCGCGCCTTCAAGCAGCTGCAGCGCACGGTCGGTATCGAGGGTTTTCGGCAGACGTCGCTCGCCTTTCGGCGGGGCCAGACCGGTCGCCGGATCATGGTCGCAAAGGCCTTCGCGATTCAGATAATGATAGAGCCCGCGCACCGCCGAGAGCAGGCGAGCGAGGCTGCGCGAGGATTGGCCTTGCGCATGCAAACGAGCGATCAGGCTGCGCAGGCGCTGAATATCCAGCGCGGCCCAACTGCCGATGTTCTGTTTGACGCACCAGCCGAGGACTTTATCGAGGTCGCGGCGATAGGCCGACAGTGTGTGCGGCGACACCTGTCGCTCACTGCGCAGGTGTTCGCAGTAAGCGTCCAGTTGTCGTTCCATGGTCAACGTACCGAGCGCAGGGAGCTGTTGACCCGTGGCAGCACGCGGCCCATGACTTCGGCGATGTAGCTGAGGAACAGCGTACCGACCGAACTCTTGTAGTGCTGCGGATCACGGCTGGCGATTGCCAGAATGCCGTGGATACCTTGATGGCTGACGGCGACCACGGCGGTGGAGCCGATCTGCTTGCGCTGTTCTTCGCCGAAGAGGAAATCCAGTTCGTGCTCGCGCAGGCTGCCGCTGACGCTTTTGCCTTCGGTGAGCAAGCCGCCGATGGCGACTTGGGCATCCGCGTGAGTGACCCAGCGACCGACCGGCGCCGGGTTGTCGCCGAGCAGGATCAGGCTGACAAAAGGCACCTGAAAATCCTGACGCAAACTGTCTTCGACGCTGATCACCACGTCTTCCAGGCTGGAGGCATCCATCAAGGAAAGAATGAGGCGGCGGGTCTTGTCGAACAGCCGATCATTGTCACGGGCGACGTCCATCAACTGCGAGAGGCGGTGACGCATCTCGATGTTGCGGTCGCGCAGAATGGTCATCTGCCGCTCGACCAGCGAAACGGTGTCACCGCGCTGATGCGGAATGCGCAGGGCGGGCAGCAGTTCTTCGTGCTCGACGAAGAAATCCGGGTGCGCCTCGAGGTATGCGGCAACCGCTGCCGCCTCCAGGCTCTCGGACGCTGATTCGTCGGACTGTCGGGCGGGTACCTGAGGCTTATCGGTCATGGTTTCTGCTCACTCAAAGACGTACTTGTCCTTCGTATACACGCACTGCCGGACCGGTCATCAGCACCGGTTGGCCTGGGCCTGCCCACTCAATGGACAGACGCCCGCCGGGCAGGTCGATCAATAGCGGTGAATCCATCCACCCCTGGCTGATCGCAGCGACAGCCGCTGCACACGCGCCGGTGCCGCAGGCCTGGGTTTCCCCGGCGCCGCGTTCCCATACGCGCAATTGCGCGCGGTTGCGGTCGATGACCTGGAGAAAACCGACGTTGACCCGTGCTGGGAAGCGCGGATGGTGTTCGATTTTCGGCCCCAGTTCATGTACCGGTGCGCTGTTGATGTCCTGCACGCGCAATACCGCGTGCGGGTTGCCCATCGACACGGCGGCCAGTTCGACCGTGGTGCCGTCGACTTCCAGCTGATAGCTGCTGGCCTGCGCTGGCGCTTCGAACGGAATGTCCGCCGGCACCAGACGCGGAGCGCCCATGTTCACGCCGATCTGGCCGTCGTTACGCACGTCCAGTTCGATGATGCCGCCCTTGGTCTCGACGCGGATCTGCCGCTTGGCGGTCAGGCGCTTGTCGAGCACGAAGCGCGCAAAGCAGCGCGCGCCGTTGCCGCACTGCTCAACTTCCGAGCCGTCGGAGTTGAAGATCCGGTAACGGAAATCCACGTCCGGGTTGCTCGGCGCCTCGACGATCAGCAACTGGTCGAAACCGATGCCGGTGTGGCGGTCGCCCCATTGCTTGGCGTGCTTTGGCTGAATATGCGCGTGCTGGCTGACCAGGTCGAGAACCATGAAGTCATTGCCCAAGCCGTGCATTTTGGTAAAACGCAGCAGCATGGGTTACTCCGGCAGCAGGCTTTCGCCGGCAAACAGCTCGGCCACGGTTTCGCGGCGGCGCACTTCAAAAGCCTGATCACCATCCACCAACACTTCAGCGGCACGGCCACGGGTGTTGTAGTTGGAACTCATCACAAAACCGTAGGCACCGGCCGAATGCACGGCCAGCAGATCGCCTTCGGCCAGAGCCAATTCGCGATCCTTGGCGAGGAAGTCGCCGGTTTCGCAGATCGGGCCGACGATGTCGTATTTACGCGCAGCGGTGTCACGCGGTTTGACCGCGGTAACGTCCATCCATGCCTGATACAGCGCCGGGCGGATCAGGTCGTTCATCGCCGCGTCGACGATGGCGAAATCCTTGTGCTCGGTGTGTTTGAGGTACTCGACCTGGGTCAGCAGCACGCCGGCGTTGGCAACGATGAAGCGGCCCGGCTCGAACACCAGTGCCAGATCACGACCGTTGAGACGCTCGCGCACGGCTTTGATGTAGTCGGCAGCCAACGGCGGCTCTTCATCGCGATAACGCACACCCAAACCACCACCGAGATCGATGTGGCGCAGGTGAATACCGCAATCGCCGAGACGATCGACCAGATCCAGCAGACGGTCGAGGGCATCGAGGAACGGTGGCAGCGTGGTCAGTTGCGAACCGATGTGGCAGTCGACACCGACCACTTCGAGGTTCGGCAGATGCGCGGCGCGCACGTACACGTCTTCGGCGTCGGCAATGGCGATGCCGAACTTGTTCTCTTTGAGACCGGTGGAAATGTACGGGTGGGTGCCGGCATCGACGTCCGGGTTCACCCGCAGCGATACCGGCGCGCGAACGCCCAGCTCGGCAGCCACGACCTGCAGGCGCTCGAGCTCGTCAGTGGATTCGACGTTGAAGCAGTGCACGCCGACTTCCAGTGCGCGACGCATGTCGTCACGGGTCTTGCCGACACCGGAGAAGACGATTTTGTCAGCGCTGCCGCCAGCGGCGAGTACGCGTTCCAGCTCGCCACGGGAAACGATGTCGAAACCGGCGCCGAGACGCGCCAGGACATTCAGTACGCCGAGGTTGGAGTTGGCCTTGACCGCAAAGCAGACCAGGTGCGGCATGCCGGCCAGTGCGTCGGCGTAAGCCAGATATTGGGCTTCGATGTGCGCGCGCGAGTAAACATAAGTAGGCGTGCCGAAGCGATCGGCGATGGCGGACAGCGCCACACCTTCCGCGAACAGTTCCCCGCCACGGTAGTTAAAAGCGTCCATGGCGATCCCTTATTGGTAAACGTCGTGCTTGTGTGCCTTGGAGGCAGGCTTTTGTTGCGACGATTTGGCTTGCTCGGCCGGGTCCTGGTCGTCATCGGGCAGGTACAGCGGGCCTTTTTGACCGCAGGCCGAAACAAGGCAGGCAACCGCGACGAGCGCAGCAAGGGAAGAGATCAGGCGCTTCATGGCGAAATCCTTGAAAATGCGTTAATTGCGCCGGAGTATACCGGCCACCCGGCAGCTTGCCTATGCGAGGGGGTTCCCGTCCGGCGGGGCTTGTTCGCCAGCATGTAGAACCCTGTGGGAGCGGGCTTGCCCGCGATTACGGTGGTTCAATCGAGATCAATGTTGAATTTGCCGGCCTCATCGCGGGCAAGCCCGCTCCCACAGGGCCCAGGTTCGTTACGTCGATTGGTGCTTGGTCGTTAATCTTTGCAATCGGCCGGAAGCGTCCGTATCTTTCGGCGCTTGAGCCTGATCAGACATTTTTTGAGGTTGCCACAATGAGTTTGTCCGAAGCCCGTTTCCACGATCTGGTCGATGAAACCCAGGAAAAACTGGAAGACATCTTTGATGAAAGCGACCTGGATATCGACATGGAGAACTCGGCCGGTGTCCTCACCGTCAAGTTCGAAAACGGCTCGCAGCTGATCTTCAGCCGTCAGGAGCCGTTGCGTCAGCTGTGGCTGGCGGCGGTGTCCGGTGGTTTCCACTTCGACTATGACGAAGAAAGCGAGCGCTGGATGTGCGACAAGAGCGAAGAGCAGCTGGGCGAAATGCTCGAGCGCATCGTCAAGCAGCAGGCCGGCGCCGAATTCGATTTCGAAGGTCTGTGATTCCGTGACTGACACCGCTCCTGTTCGTCCACCGAAGCCGCTTTACAGCAACATCAGCCCGGCTGTGCCCTCGCCGTGCAGCGGCGTGTGCCGACTGGATGAACAGAAGGTTTGCCTGGGTTGCTTCCGCCACGTCGAAGATATTCGCGAATGGCGCTCGGCAGACGATGAGCGGCGGCGGGTAATTTGCGCGCAGGCATCGCAGCGCAAACAGTGCCGCGGGGCGTGACTTGTATATTTTTTGAGCTGTGATAGTGTCCGAACACGCCTCAACCCATCGAGGCCTGGTGAAAACCCCGTCTTTTTTGGCGGGGTTTTGCTTTTTTTGTGTGCAGAAGAAAGGAGTCTGCCCGGATCATGACCGCACCTTCCATCACCCTTACCCGTCTGGACGTGCAACGTCTGGAGCGCCTGATCGACAACCTGAACGAGAAAGATCAGGCTGCGCCGGGCGTGATTGCGCTGCAAACCGAGCTGGACCGCGCCGACACCGTGGTCGGCCACGATGAAGTGCCCGCCGATGTCGTGACCATGAATTCCCGTGTGCATTGCCGCGAAGAAGGCAGTGGCAAGGATTACCACCTGACGCTGGTCTATCCCAAGGACGCCAACGCCGACGAAGGCAAGATCTCGATTCTGGCGCCCGTCGGCAGTGCATTGCTGGGCTTGAAGGTCGGTCAGCACATCGACTGGCCGGCTCCGGGTGGCAAGACCCTCAAGCTGACCTTGCTCGAAGTCGAATCGCAGCCGGCCAACGGTGGCGCCTTCCCCGAGTAATCCCGCCTCAGACCTGTTCGAGCGCCTCGTTCAGGGCGCGCTCCAGGTCAGCCTTGTAGCGCAGATACAGATTGCTTGAACTCTGCCCATCACCGAGCAGGCCCGACAGGTCCAGATCGGTGATGTAGCAGCGATAGCGTTCGCTGTCGCGGCGCTGCTCGACGATCTCCCGGGCGACCACGCTGAACAGCTGGTCGCCATGTTCCAGCTCGCTGAATTCCCGTTGATTGCAATACAAAGTGACCTGCACTTCGCCCGGTGCGGCTTTGCCGACGATCGCCTGCACGTCGTAGAACGGCTTGTTCACCGGCGTCTGCGGCGCTGGCCGCGCTTCGACCCGCCGTGCGCGTCCCGGACCCGAAGGCAATAACTGGTAATACAACGTTTCTAGACGCACCTCCGGGCTCGCGTCCATCGGCAGCACCGCTTCGCGGCGGAACAGGATCGATTGCAGGAAACGCTGCAGCGGCACCAGCAGACTCTGCTCGTCGTGGTACGGCAAATGCTGCTGCCACAACGCATTGAATTCATCCAGCACGTACAGCTCGGCCTGCTGCTCGGTGATCCGGTAAAACACTTGAATGCATTCCGGCTGGCCCATTGGCAGGATCAGCGCGAGATCGTGTTCCTCCAGCGCCATCGGGTCCAGGTGCAGCGGGCTGTAGCGCGGCTGCTCCTCACCGAGGTAATCCAGCAACGCCGGCAGCGTGGCGAGAGCGACGTGGTTGACCTGGCCCGGCACCAATTCCAGCACGTGATAGTGCTGCTGCACTTGAATCAGGTAGCGGTGGTTTAAATCACTGAGCAGCAGATTCTGCGCGGTGTCGACGATTTCCTCGACGCGGCGGGCAATGAATTGCGCGCGGTTGTGGCAGAAGCAACGCACCTTCAACGACGGCTGCAACGGCCCGCGCGGCAGATTGTTGAGGTAGTCGCGCAGGCAGTCGAGCAAAGCGTGCGGCCCGTCGAAGCGGTTGACCAGCACCTCGTTCCAACTGTTGAGCGTGACTTGATCGAGGGTCAGCACCAGATTTTCGCGCACACCGGCGTAGCTCAATGAGTCAGTGCGCTCGGTGGTCATCAGGATGTTCAGGTCGCGGTGATGCTTGAGCGGGTCGACACCGACGTTGACCAGCATCAGCACTTCACTTGGCACGGCGGCGCGCAGCAATGGCTCTTCGGCCACTGTGGCCAAGGGCAGGGCGATGCACTGTTGCAGGCTGCCGAGCAGGTTGAACAGCTCGAATTCGCTCAGATCGCTGGTGCCGGGATGCAGGGCCAGTCGCGTGCTGCTGTCGATCACGCCGTTGCGATGGCACCAGGTCAGCAACTCGAGTAACTCGCGACTGCGCTTGATCGGCGCGAAGTGTTCCCACTCCAGCGCGGTCAGGCTGCCGTTATACAGACCCCACTGAGTTTGCCCAGGCTCCTTTTTATTGCGCGACTGCACCAGGGTCAGCGTGTCTTCAGCCAGATCCGGGGCGATGCCGGGATTGATGAACTCGACCTTGTCGGCCTTGCGTTCGAACGCAGCGTAGAGACGACGGCCGAGGACGTTGAGATCGCGCTTGTTGATCAGGCTGACGGTCTTCTCGGTACGGGCGAACTGGGTCAGGAAGCGGTAGCTGTAATTCAGCTCACTGACCAGGGCGCGGCGCTCGGCGCTGACCTGGCGCACTTTCCATTGGCTGCGGCTGTCGAGCAGGGCGAGTTGGCGTTGATCCCAATGCCATTCGCCGGCCAGTCGTTCCAGCAGAGAACGTTGCCAGCCTTGGGTGCGGCTGTTGCCGGTGAGCTTGCGATTGACCTTCAGGTACAAAGCGCGGCGCACCAGTTCCAGGCGCTCCGGCTCGTTGCGCGCAGTCAGATATTCCTCGATGCGCCGGTACACGACCATGTACGGATCCAGCTCATCGAGATCGAGCTGATTGGCGAACACGGCTTTCTTGAAGCGCAGGCTCAGGCACTGCACGTGCGGGTGTTCGCTGGCGTAGACCTCGGTCAGCAGCAGTTTGAGTACCGATTTGTACGGTGATTCGATGCCCTTGAACAGCTGCCACAAACCGGCGCCGATGAACTCGCCCGGTGGGATCGTCGCCAAGTGGCCGAGGTCGAGCGTTTCGTCGGCGCGAATGAAGCGTTTCGACAGCAACGTGTGGGTGTACTGGTCGTAAGTAGTTTCTTCATAAACCGGCACCAGCCACCAGATCGGCGTGCGCCCGGCGAGCCAGATCGCGGTGCGGTAAAACTCGTCGAGGAGCAGATAGTGCTGGGTGGTGCCGCAGTTTTCCGAACTCAGTTGGGTGTCGCGTTCGCCTTTGACGAAGCGCACCGGGTCGATCAGAAAGAAATGTGCTTCCGCACCTTGGCTGGCCGCCCAGGTTTCCAGCAACTGGCATTTTTTGCTCAGTTCAGCGAGTTCGCTTTCGCTCAGGTCTGGGGCGTGGCAGACCCACACGTCCATGTCGCTCTGATCGGCCTGCGCCAGCGTGCCAAGGCTACCCATCAGGAACAGACCGTGAATCGGTCGCGGCGGATTACTGCCATGGCGCGGCTTGTAGGAAAACGAACGGGTCAGGCGCTGGGCTTCGGCAAGTGCATCGGTGTCCGGTTCGTAATTGGACACCCCCGCCGGCGTGCTGCCCGAGACATAACCCGGCAGCAGTGGATGGTTGACGTGGAAAAATAGCGGCAGCAGCGTCAGTACGCTTTGCTGGCGTGTCGATAACCCTTCCAGGGCACGGCCGAGGCGGCCTTCATTGAGTTTGAGAAACCGCGCGCGCAGTTGGCTGAGGACCTTGCGGTCAATGCCTTCGTCCAGGTCGGGGCGGATTTCGTGGGTGCGCATCATGTCAGCTCAAACCGGCTCGCAGGCTCGGACGTAGAGGGTCTCGGAATGGGAGGCAGTTTAGCCTTAGCGCGGCGGGACTTTTAGCTGATTTTGTTTTTTGACGTCAGATTTCTATCGCGGGCAAACAGGCAGGCCCGCGGAAATCCCGTGGCAGGAGTTCCCGTGGGCGAAGTCAGGGGGGGTCAGGCGGTTTCCTGCTCTCTCAGAATGGTCAGCACGGTTTGCACATTTTGTGCAGCGTCGCGACCGAGGCTGGTCAGATAACCGCCATCAGGCTGATCGGTCAGGTCTTTTTCAAAGAGGCGTTTGGCGGCAGAAATATGTTTCGGGGCAGCGGTCTGATGAATTTTCAAACCTTCCTGGGAACTGTCCAGGGGAAAGAGTGCGAGGACTTCCAGTTCGGCAACCAACTCAGGGGTAAGCGACATAAGGACTCCAGACTTTCTAGGAATTGGACGACAGCGCCCCTAAGGTGAACCCGCTTTTGCGGCATGTCCAGTGCTCAGATCAGGGATTTTGTCTTGAGGCGGATTCCAGTGTAGTCCGGGCCAGGCAGAAGGCTGGATGGATGCGTAACAAACATTGTAGGAGTGAGCCTGCTCGCGATAGCGGAGTGCCTGTCAGCGTATTCTTCACTGACAGAACGCTATCGCGAGCAGGCTCACTCCTACAGGATCGCGGTTTACTGTTTTTCGGGTGGCAACTCAGGCAATGCGCGCAGCGCCGCTTCATACCATTCGGTATTGAACGCGCGATCTTCATCGAGCATCGCGTCAATCTCGTAGGCCAATACGTGCGCCATCAGATTGAGAATCTCTTCACGCTCGACACCGACCAGGGTCAGCTTGTTGAACGTCGCTTTGGCGGCCGGCGGATTGTCGCTTTCGATCTGGTTCTCGATCGCTTCGATCAACGTCGCTTCGGTGAACTCTTCTTCGTCGTTGTCAGTGTCGATGTCTGTCGGCTCGCTCATGGCAGGCTCCTCAAGGAAAGGCGCCAGTTTACCCGCATTCAGCGGCGTGATGCTGCTGGCGGGATTGACCGGGGCGATCTATAAACAGGCACTGCCCACCCCGCACGGCCTGGAGGCTATGTGATGCTCAAGCTCTACGGATTCTCAGTCAGCAACTACTACAACATGGTCAAACTGGCCCTGCTGGAAAAAGGCCTGCCGTTCGAAGAGGTCACGTTCTACCCGACGCCGACCCCGGAATCGTTGGCCATCAGCCCGCGCGGCAAAGTGCCGGTGCTTGGCGTCGATGGTGGTTACATCAACGAAACCGCGATCATCCTTGAATATCTGGAGCAGACCCAGAAAGGCACAGCGCTGCTGCCGAGCGATCCGTTCGAGCGTGCGCAGGTGTTGGCGATTGCCAAGGAAATCGAGCTGTACATCGAGCTGCCGGGCCGCGCCTGTTACGGCGAAGCGTTTTTCGGGGTGACCTTGCCCGAGGCCATCAAGGAAAAGACCAAGGCCGAATTGCTGCTGGGATTTGCAGCGTTGGGCCGGCACGGCAAATTCGCCCCGTACGTGGCGGGCGACCGTCTGAGCATTGCTGATTTGTACTTCCTCTACAGCGTGCCATTGGCCTGTGCGGTTGGGCAGAAACTGTTCGGGGTTGATTTGCTGGCGGAGATGCCGCAGGCGAAGGCGCTGTTGGAGCGACTGGAGCAGAATCCGCATGTGCAGAAGATTGCGGCGGACAAGGAGGCGGCTATGCCGGCGTTTTTGGCGATGATCGCGGCCAAGAAGTGATTTTTTAGCGTTCTGAAGTCAGTCATCGCTGGCAAGCCAGCTCCCACAGGTCTTTGGGTCGAACCAAAATTGTGTTCCAGCAAAGAACCCTGTGGGAGCTGGCTTGCCAGCGATGCTTTTAACGGCTAGCGATCAGCGCCTGACCGCGAACCACAGCTGCCTTGACCTGCGCCGGCGCAGTGCCGCCGATATGGTCACGGGCATTCACCGAGCCTTCCAGGGTCAGCACGGCAAACACGTCCTGCTCGATCTGGTCGCTGAACTGACGCAGTTCTTCCAGGCTCATCTCGGCCAGGTCCTTGCCCGTGTCCACGCCGTACTTCACCGCGTGGCCAACGATCTCGTGGCAGTCACGGAACGGCAGGCCACGGCGTACCAGGTAGTCCGCCAGATCCGTCGCGGTGGAGAAACCACGCAGCGCCGCTTCACGCATGATCGCGTGCTTCGGTTTGATCGCCGGGATCATGTCGGCAAAGGCGCGCAGCGAGTCGCGCAGGGTATCGGCGGCGTCGAACAGCGGCTCTTTGTCTTCCTGGTTGTCCTTGTTGTAGGCCAGCGGCTGGCCTTTCATCAGGGTCAGCAGGCCCATCAGTGCACCGAACACGCGGCCGGTCTTGCCACGCACCAGCTCTGGCACGTCGGGGTTTTTCTTTTGCGGCATGATCGAGCTGCCGGTGCAGAAACGATCTGGCAGATCGATGAACTGGAACTGCGCGCTGGTCCACAGCACCAGCTCTTCGGAGAAACGCGACAAGTGCATCATCGCGATGCTCGCAGCCGAGCAGAATTCGATGGCGAAGTCGCGATCGGAAACGTTGTCCAGCGAGTTGCCACCCACAGCGTCGAAACCCAGCAGTTGCGCGGTGTATGCGCGGTCGATCGGGTAGGTGGTGCCGGCCAGCGCGGCGCTACCCAAAGGCATGCGGTTGGTGCGCTTGCGGCAGTCGACCAGACGCTCGTAGTCGCGGCTGAGCATTTCGAACCAGGCCAGCATGTGGTGCCCGAAGGTCACTGGCTGTGCGGTCTGCAGGTGGGTGAAGCCCGGCATGATGCTCGCGGCTTCGCGCTCGGCTTGTTCCAGCAGGCCTTTTTGCAGGCGGGTGATTTCGGCGAGGATCAGGTCGATTTCGTCACGCAGCCACAGGCGGATGTCGGTGGCGACCTGGTCGTTGCGGCTGCGCCCGGTGTGCAGCTTTTTACCGGTGACGCCAATGCGATCGGTCAGGCGTGCTTCGATGTTCATGTGCACGTCTTCGAGGTCGACGCGCCAGTCGAACTGGCCGGCCTCGATTTCGCCCTGAATGGTCTTCAGGCCATCGATGATGCTGTCGCGCTCGGCATCGGTCAGCACGCCGACCTTGGCCAGCATGGTGGCGTGGGCAATCGAACCCATGATGTCGTGGCGATACAGGCGCTGGTCGAAAGTGACGGAGGCGGTGAAGCGGGCGACGAAGGCGTCGACGGGTTCACTGAAGCGGCCGCCCCAGGACTGATTGGTCTTGTCAGTGCTCATGAATTCGCTCGTATCGGCTTGAAGAAAAAAGGCGTGAAACGCTGGCGCGGATAATAACAGGGTTGCCCGGACTGTCGCTGACACCGGTCGATACGTTTTTTTCTCATTGGCTCGACCATAGTCGGCGCTGCCCCCGCGGATTTGCGCAAGGATATTTTTCGATTGAGCAATATCGTTCCGACGAACGTCTACAGTAGGACATAAGGGTCGGCGTGACTGCGGATCGCGCAAAGGTCTGGCCGCCGACTATAAGAAGAGGGGGTGGGTGCAATTGTCCTTCGGCAATCCCCGTGAAAAACGCGAGAAACAGCGGGCTTTGAGCGGTACGACCCGGACACTGGCAAATATTGCTGGCCGACGTACGGCACTTTTTGGCGCTCGGGCTAGTCTTAGCGTGGATCGCGGTGACGGACGTCACTTCACCTGTCTACGCTATGCTTGTGCGAGACTCACGCAGGAATCCAGCGCAATATGAATGTCCTGATCGTTGATGACGAACCACTGGCTCGCGAGCGCCTCAGCCGAATGGTGAGCGAGCTCGAGGGTTATACAGTTCTGGAGCCCAGCGCCACGAATGGCGAGGAGGCGTTGGCACTGATCGACAGCCACAAACCGGATATCGTGTTGCTCGATATCCGCATGCCGGGCCTCGATGGCCTGCAGGTTGCTGCCCGTCTGTGCGAACGAGAAACGCCGCCCGCCGTGGTGTTTTGCACCAGCCCCGATGAATTTGCCGTGGAAGCCCTGCAGGCCAGCGCCGTGGGCTATGTGGTGAAACCCGTGCGAACTGAACATCTGCATGACGCCCTGAAACGGGCTGAACGTCCCAACCGGGCGCAACTCTCGGCCCTGACCCGTCCCGCTGCCGAAAGCGGCACTGGCCCGCGCAGCCACATCAGCGCCCGCACCCGTAAAGGCATCGAACTGATCCCGCTGGATCAGGTGGTCTACTTTATTGCCGACCACAAATACGTGACCTTGCGCCACGAGGCTGGCGAAGTCCTTCTGGACGAACCGCTCAAGGCCCTCGAAGACGAATTCGGTGAACGCTTTGTGCGTATCCACCGCAATGCGCTGGTCGCCCGCGACCGCATCGAACGTCTGCAACGTACGCCGCTGGGGCACTTCCAGCTGTTTCTCAAGGGACTCAATGGCGATGCGTTGATCGTTAGTCGTCGGCATGTCGCCGGTGTGCGCAAAATGATGCAGGGCCTGTAACCCGGTCTTTTCCGGCGCTTCGAAATTCTTTTCACCGGGCATTGCAGGCCAGGGAGGCCGCGCCGACTCTGATTCAAGTCAAAGTGGATTTGGCTGAGCTGTTATTATCCGCCGTATCTATTCAGTACGGATTGATCCATGTCCTCTCGCGAAATCCGCATCGCCACCCGTAAAAGTGCGCTGGCCCTCTGGCAGGCCGAATACGTCAAAGCCCGTCTGGAAGCGGCCCACCCAGGCCTGCTGGTGACGCTGGTACCCATGGTCAGTCGCGGCGACAAGCTGCTTGATTCGCCACTGTCGAAGATCGGCGGCAAGGGGCTGTTCGTCAAGGAACTGGAAACCGCGCTTCTGGAAAACCAGGCCGACATCGCCGTCCACTCGATGAAAGACGTGCCGATGGACTTCCCTGAAGGTCTTGGCCTGTTCTGCATCTGCGAACGGGAAGACCCTCGCGATGCTTTCGTCTCCAATACCTATGCCAGCCTCGAAGCGTTGCCTGCAGGCGCCATCGTCGGCACTTCGAGTCTGCGTCGTCAGGCGCAATTGCTGACGCGCCGTCCAGATCTGCAAATCCGTTTCCTGCGCGGTAACGTCAACACCCGCCTGGCCAAGCTCGATGCCGGCGAGTACGACGCGATCATCCTCGCAGCCGCCGGCCTGATCCGCCTCGGCTTCGAAGAGCGCATCACTTCGGCGATCAGCGTCGACGACAGTCTGCCGGCCGGCGGCCAGGGTGCGGTCGGCATCGAATGTCGTAGTGCCGACACTGAAATCCACGCCTTGCTCGCACCGCTGCATCACGCCGATACCACGTCGCGCGTCACGGCCGAACGTGCCCTCAACAAGCACCTGAATGGCGGCTGCCAAGTGCCGATCGCCTGCTACGCCGTACTCGAAGGCGAGCAGTTGTGGTTGCGCGGTCTGGTCGGTGAGCCGAGCGGCGGCAAGCTGCTCAGCGCCGAAGCCCGGGCACCGCGCGCCGAGGCCGAAGCGCTCGGTGTGCAGGTTGCCGAAGACCTGTTGCGCCAGGGTGCAGCGGACATTCTCAAAGCGGTCTACGGCGAGGCAGGTCACGAGTGACCGGTTGGCGCCTGCTGCTGACGCGCCCTGCGGAAGACTGTGCGGCGCTGGCGCATACGTTGGCCGAGCAGGGCGTTTTCAGTAGCTGTTTGCCGCTTCTGGACATTGTTCCGTTGCCGGTCTCTGAGAAGATTCGTCAGGCGCTTTTGCGGTTGTCGCGTTGCCACGCAGTGATCGTGGTCAGCAAACCGGCGGCGCGCATTGCACTGGATCTGCTCGACGGTTCATCTGCGCTGACGATGCCGTGGTTCAGCGTCGGTGCTGCGACCGCGCAGATTCTGCTGGATCACGGCCTCGACGCCCACTGCCCGGTCGACGGTGATGACAGCGAAGCCTTGCTGCAATTGCCGCGTCTGCGTGAAGCGGTCAGTCAGCCCGGCGGGCAGGTGTTGATTTTGCGCGGCGAGGGCGGCCGCGAGTTGCTCGCCGAGCGCTTGCGTGAGCGAGGTGCTAGTGTCGAGTATCTGGAATTGTATCGACGTGACTTGCCGGCCTATCCGCCACATGAGCTGTCGCGGCGGATTGAAGCGGAACGCTTGAACGGGCTGGTGGTCAGCAGTGGACAGGGTTTCGAGCACCTGCAGCAGATGGCCGGCGATGCCTGGCCGCTTATTGCGCAGTTGCCGTTGTTTGTTCCAAGCCCAAGGGTCGCCGAGCTGGCACGTGCCGCCGGGGCTCAAACAGTTGTGGATTGCCGCGGCGCGAGTGCCGCGGCTTTGCTGACGGCGCTGCGGGAACATCCCCGGCCCGTTTTCTAATGCAAAGGATGGATACGTGAGCGAAACAGCCTTGCCTAAAGATGATGTCCAGCCTGTGATCGATACTCAGGTTGAAACTCCACCGCCGGCCAAAGAGCCGCGCCGAGGCAACGGACTGGCCATCGTCGCCCTGTTGCTCGGCGCTGCCGGTGTCGCGATCGGGGGTTGGGGTGTCTGGCAGGTGCGCCACCTGCAAACCAACACGCAACAACAGTCCGGTGAAGTGCAGGCATTGAACGATCAGGCGCAGAGCCTGAAGCTCAATGAACAGCGGCTGACCGAGCGCCTCGCGCAGTTGCCGGGTGCCGACGAACTGGCCGAGCGCCAGCGTCTGGTCTCCCAACTTCAGGGTGATCAGCAGCGCCTCAATCAACGTCTGGAAACCGTCCTCGGTGCGAGCCGCAAGGACTGGCGTCTGGCCGAGGCGGAGCACTTGTTGCGTCTGGCCAGCCTGCGTCTTTCGGCATTGCAGGACATCAGTAGCGCGCAAGCCTTGGTGCAGGGCGCGGATGAAATCCTTAGGGAACAGAACGATCCGGGTTCCTTCGCCGCTCGCGAGCAAGTGGCGAAAACCCTCGTCGCCTTGCGCAGCACTGCACAACCGGATCGCACCGGTCTGTTCCTGCGTCTCGGTGCGCTGCGCGATCAGGTCATTGACCTCACCGAGCTGGCGCCGGAGTACAAGGATCGCGGTGAATCGCTGCTGGGCCTGACGGCTGACGGCGATGGCGCCAGTCGCTGGGCGCAGTGGTGGGATCAGGCTTCGCGCTACATCCGCATCGATTTCAACGCTGACAAGAATGTGCGACCGCTGTTGGCCGGGCAGAGCCTGAGTCAGGTGCGCCTGGCCCTGAGCCTGGCGCTTGAGCAGGCGCAGTGGGCAGCCCTGAATGGTCAGGCGCCGGTCTACACCCAGGCGCTGGCCGAGGCGCGGGATGTGCTCAAAGGCAATTTCAATCCGGACAACCCGCAAAGCAAAGTGATGCTGGAACAGGTCGGCGAGCTGAGCAAGGAACCGGTCACGGTTAACACGCCCGATCTGGCCGGCACCCTGAGTGCGGTGCAGGCTTATCTGGAACGGCGCAACGTCAACGCCGAAGAGTCGGTGAAACCCTTCGCCAAACCTGCCGCCAACACCGCGCAGGAGGCCACGCCATGAAACGCCTGTATGTGATCGTGTTTCTGGTGATCGCAGCGACGGCGGCGCTGGGCTTTGCCGTGGCGCAACATTCCGGCTACGTGCTGATCGCTTATCAGAGCTTCCGCTATGAGGCGAGCCTTTGGGCCACGCTGGCTGTCATCGCGGTGCTGTGGCTGCTGATCTGGGGCATCAAGGCGCTGGTCGAGTTGGTCATGACCTCCACGGGCGTGGTCAATCCATGGTCGCGGCGCAATCGCAGTCGTCGCGTGCAGGTGGCCATCGAACATGGGCAACTGGATCTGGCTGAGGGCCGTTGGGCCAGCGCGCAGCGGCATTTGTATCGCGCCGCTGAAGCCGAGCGCCAACCGCTGCTGTACTACCTCGGCGCTGCCCGGGCGGCCAACGAGCAGGGCAATTACGAAGAATGCGATCACTTGCTTGAGCGTGCACTGGAGCGTCAGCCGCAGGCCGAGTTGGCGATTGCCTTGAGTCATGCGCAACTGCAAACCGATCGTGGCGACACCGACGGCGCACTGGTGACATTGCAGGCGATGCATGAGCGCCATCCGCACAATGCGCAGACGTTGCGTCAGTTGCAGCGTCTGTATCAACAGCGTGGTGAATGGTCGGCGGTGATTCGGCTGTTGCCGGAACTGCGCAAGGACAAGGTGTTGCCACCCGCCGAGCTGGCCGAGCTGGAACGCCGTGCCTGGGGCGAAAATCTGTCGCTGGCGGCCCATCGCGAAGAGGACGGTACGGTCGGTCTGCCATCGCTCAATCGTGCCTGGCAGCAGCTCACGTCGGCACAGCGTCAGGAAGCCCCGCTGGTGTTGGCCTATGCCGAACAGTTGCGTCAGCTGGGGGCTCAGGTCGAGGCCGAGGAAGTCTTGCGCACCGCCCTCAAGCGCAAATACGACAGCCATCTGGCGCGTCTGTATGGCTTGGTGCGCGGCAGCGATCCGGCGCGTCAGTTGCAAACTGCCGAGGGCTGGCTCAAAGAGCATCCGGATGATCCGAGCTTGCTGTTGACTCTGGGGCGTCTGTGTTTACAAACCAGTCTGTGGGGCAAGGCGCGCGACTATCTGGAAAGCAGTCTGCGGGTGCAACGCAATCCGGAAGCCTGTGCGGAACTGGCACGTCTGCTCGCCCAGCTTGGGGATACCGAACGCAGCAATCAATTGTTCCAGGAAGGCCTCGGCCTGCTGGATGAACGCCTGCTGGCTGCGCCTTTGCCGGTGCTGGCCCAAGCCTGAAATCGCGAGGGGGTACGCTCCCTCGTACAGGTTTTGTGGCGGAATAATTTCCCGGGTCGAGCGGCCTGCGCCAAATCCTACAAGGTGCTACATCGATTCCTAGCTATCCTGTCGGGATTTCCCTACACCTCTGGTGAAGTGTCGGCAGGGCCTCGCCTTGAAAGGCTGACACGCTTTCCTCTACCGTAACTGTCTGTCTCTACTGTTACGGATAAGCCATGTCGTTGGCCTGCTCACGCTCCTTGTTTTTCATGGCTTTCACCGCAGGGGCCCTGGCCCTGGGAGCTTCCTATTACCTTGAATATGCGGTCGGACTGACGCCGTGCAGCCTGTGCCTGGTACAGCGGCTGTTCATGACGCTGCTCGTCGCGTGCTGTGGGCTGGCGGCGGTGCACGGCCCTGGTCGAATCGGCATGTCGTTCTATTGGGTGGGTGCGCTGGGCGCGAGCCTGGGTGGCACCACGGCGGCCTGGCAGCAGGTGCTGCTGCAAGGCGATACCTTGTCCCGACTGGCCAATTGCTCACCGGATTCCGAAGCGCTGTTCAGCAGCCTGCCGTGGTTGTGCGCGACCGTGCGGATGTTGAAGGGCAGCGCCGATTGTGCGGAAATTTCCTGGACGCTGTTTGATCTGAGCATTCCGGAGTGGAGCCTGTTGTTCTTCGTCGCAATGTCGATCTTCGCGGTTTATCAGTTGCTGCGTCAGGTCTGGAGCGCTCTGCAGCGACCGCTCAGCGGCGAAGCGTCGCACCGGACGTTGATCAGGGATTAAACACTTGTATGAACTTTATCTCCTGCGTAACTTGAAGCCATAGGCGTGCGGGCATAATCTGGCCCGCACGTGTCATTGGATTTATGTTGCTCGATGACGCTCTGCCCGGCCGTCCCCCAAGTCAAAATCAAAAGAGGGGCGCGGGTGTAGAGCAGCATGACCCACAAGGGAAGAGAGATCGCCATGCTCGAAAGTTGTCAGAATGCTCAGGAACGTTGGGGTGGAGTTCATCTGCTGATCGACCGCTGGTTGCAGGAGCGTGAAGAACTGATCGGCGCCTACGACAAACTTGGTGCGCAGCCGGAATCGCTCTCCGAGAGCCGCAAGCCCTTGCAGGAGTTCTGCGGTGTGCTGGTCGATTATGTGTCGGCCGGGCATTTCGAGATCTACGAACAGCTGACCGGTGAAGCCAAGGCGTTCAACGACAAGCGTGGTCTGGAACTCGCCGAGACGATCTATCCGCGCATCGACGTCATTACCGAGAAACTGCTCGCGTTCAACGACCTGTGCGATGAAGGCAAATGCGTTGCCGAGAAATTCAAAGAGCTTGGCGGCCTGCTGCACGAGCGCTTCGAGCTCGAAGATTGCCTGATTGAAGTGCTGCATACGGCACACAAGGAAGAAGACCCGGTTCAGGCCTGAACCACTTCCTCAGAACACAAAAACGGTGCGCCCAAAGCGCACCGTTTTTTATTGCCTGATCAACTGGTCGCGCCGCGTAACTCGACTTCGAACACCAGCGGCGTAAACGGCGCGATCAAGTCGCCGGCACCGTCGGCGCCATAGGCTTGGTCAGATGGAATCACCAGTCGCCATTTCGCCCCCACCGGCATGTTCTGCAACGCCGTGCGCCAACCTGCGATCACGCTGTCGAGGTTGAACCATTGCGGCTGAGTGTTCTGGTCGAACACCGTGCCGTCCGGCAAGCGACCGACATACAACACCTGCACTTTTCCATCCGGGCCGGCCTTGGCGCCGGTGCCCGGTGCCAACTCGGTCAGCAGAATGCCGTCGGCCAATTCCTTCACGCCCGGTTTGGCTTTTTCGACGGTGAGAAAACGCTGCTCGTTTTCCATCGCGGCGTCGCTCGAGGGTTGCGAAGAGTGCTCGGCATTCTGCGACTCATGATCAGCGAGGATCTGTTCGATACGGGCTTCGCTCAGCGCCAGCGGCTTGCCTTGATAGGCTTGCTGCAAGCCTTCGACCAATGCCTGAATCTGCAGTTGCGGGACTTCTTGGCGCAGTCGTTCGCCCAGGCTTGCACCGAGGCTGTAGGCCAGATCATGAGCGTCATTCGCGGTGGTTTTTTCGTCGGCGTGGGCTACCGAAAAAACCATGCAGAGGGATAAAAAAAGGTAGCGCGACATGGGCACTCTCCGTCCTGAGATGCGGGGGATTATGCCAGCGCGAACGTCAGCAACGGTGAACTGCTTTTGCCTTCGCGCAGAACATTTTCGGTTCGGTGCAACGCAACGTAATCGATACTGTCAAGATGACCTAGCGGCGGTAACTGCAGAGGTCTAGTATGAGCCGCACTCACGTCAGCCAGGAGGTAAACCATGTCGGCCACCAAGAAGCCTGTAAATACTCCGTTGCACTTACTCCAACAACTCTCGGGCAGCCTGCTCGAGCATTTGGAAAACGCTTGCTCGCAAGCCTTGGCTGATGCTGAAAAACTGCTCGCCAAACTGGAAAAGCAACGCGGCAAGGCGCAGGAAAAACTGCACAAATCCCGCACCAAATTGCAGGACGCAGCTGCTGCCGGTAAAGCCAAGGCACAGACCAAAGCCAAAGGCGCAGTGAAAGAACTCGAAGACCTGCTCGATGCGTTGAAGGATCGTCAGTCCGATACGCGCAGCTACATTCTGCAACTCAAGCGCGACGCTCAGGAAAGCCTGAAACTGGCCCAGGGTGTGGGTCGCGTTCAAGAAGCCGTGGGCAAAGTGTTGTCGACTCGCTCGGCCAAACCAGCTGCAGCACCAGCGAAGAAAGCAGCTGCGAAACCTGCGGCGAAAACTGCAGCGGCCAAGCCTGCTGCAAAAACCACTGCCAAGCCTGCTGCAAAAGCACCGGTGAAAGCGGCTGCCAAACCGGCTGCGAAAACCGCTGCAAAACCTGCAGCAAAACCTGCAGCGAAAAAACCAGCTGCCGCCAGCGCTGCAAAGCCAGCCGCTAAAACCACCGCTGCAAAATCAGCTGCCGCCAAGCCAGCAACCCGCACTGCTGCTGCCAAGCCGGCTGCAAAAGCAGCGGCTAAACCAGCTGCCAAAACCGCTGCAAAACCAGCCGCTGCCAAAGCTGCTCCAGCGAAAACCGCAGCCGCTAAACCGGCCGCGAAACCCGCTGCCAAAACTGCGGCAAAACCTGCTGCCAAAACTGCTGCTGCCAAGCCAGCCGCCAAGTTGGCTGCCGCCAAACCAGCTGCCAAAACAGCCGCTAAACCTGCTGCCAAGCCAGCGGCAAAAACTACTGCCAAACCGGTTGCCAAGCCAGCCGCCGCTGCAAAACCAGCGACCGCCGCTGCCAAGCCTGCTGCTGCAAAACCAGCGACCAAGCCGGCTGCAAAACCTGCCGCAAAACCAGCCGTGAAAAAGCCAGCCGCTGCCAAACCAGCTGCCGCCAAACCGGCTACTGCGCCAGCCGCCAAGCCTGCCGCACCAGCGCCTTCGGCCGCACCTGCAGCACCGGCAACCGCCACCACTACCTCGGCCCCTTCGACTGCGCCATCGCCAGCCGCTGCGTCGAGCGTCAGCAACAACCCAACCAGCGCTTCCTAAGTGCCGGTTGCCGCGACGCGCAGCACTTGCAGCGCGTCGTGGTTCGGGTTGGCCGCTGTGCCGGCCAATCCTTCCAGCCAGGTCTTCGAGCCTGCGTCGTTTCGCGTCCATTCCTGCGCCACGCCTTCAAGCCGTGACAGCAACGCTCGTTCAGCTTCCAGCTCGAGTGATTTGAGCTGCTCGCGCATCCCTTTCAAAACCGCATCATCGACTGCCCGCGCCTTCCATTGCATGCGCAATGATCGCAGCGGCTGTACCACGTCGATATCCCACGGTGCGGTCATCTCCTGAAGCTGTTTTACACGCTGTTCGTCACAGGTCACACCGCGTTGCTCCAGCCATAAACCGCAGAGCAGCAGGCACACGTTCGCGCCCGCCGTCTGCAATTGCAGGCAGGCGTCTTCCACACCCGGTCGGGCGTAGGTGGCAAGGGAAAAGCTCCACAGGTCAGAGGACATCGTGCTACTCGCGCCAGTTGTGAGCGAAGCTGGTAGACTCCGCCGCCATTATGATCCGACTTCAGAACCTGACTTTACAGCGTGGCCCGCAACGTCTGCTAGAAGACGCCGAGCTGACCCTGCACGCCGGCCACAAAGCCGGCCTCATCGGTGCCAACGGCGCCGGCAAATCGAGCCTGTTCGCCTTGATTCGGGGTGAGCTGCACCCCGATTCGGGTGATTGCTACTTGCCGGCTGACTGGCGCATCGCCCACATGCGCCAGGAAATCGAGACGCTCGAGCGCCTTGCCGTCGACTATGTGCTCGATGGCGACCTGCGTCTACGCGAGGTGCAACGTGACCTCGCCGCCGCCGAAGCGGCGCATGACGGTGCCGCTCAGGCGCGCCTGCATTCCGAACTCGACAGCGCCGACGGTTACACGGCTGACGCGCGAGCGCGCAAGTTGCTCGCCGGTCTGGGTTTCACCAACGAACAGATGGATCGTCAGGTCGGGGATTTCTCCGGTGGCTGGCGGATGCGTCTGAACCTGGCGCAAGCGCTGATGTGCCCGTCGGACTTGTTGTTGCTCGACGAACCGACCAACCACTTGGACCTCGACGCGATCATCTGGCTCGAAGAGTGGCTGAAAAGCTACCCGGGCACCTTGCTGCTGATTTCCCACGACCGCGACTTCCTCGACGAAGTCGTCGACCACGTCGCGCATGTCGATCAGCGCAAGATCACCCTGTATCGCGGCGGCTATACCGCGTTCGAACGCGCCCGCGCCGAGCGTCTGGCCCAGCAGCAACAGGCCTACGAGAAGCAGCAGGCGCAACGTGCGCACATGGAAAGCTACATCGCCCGCTTCAAGGCGCAAGCGACCAAGGCCCGTCAGGCGCAGAGCCGGATCAAGGCCCTGGAGCGGATGGAAGAGCTGTCGGCAGCCCACGTCGATTCGCCGTTCGACTTTGTCTTCCGCGAGTCGACCAAGATCTCCAGCCCGCTGATCGACCTGTCCGATGCGCGTTTGGGTTACGGCGACAAAACCATCCTGGAGAAGGTCAAGCTGCAACTGACCCCAGGTGCGCGGATCGGCCTGCTCGGCCCGAACGGCGCGGGTAAGTCGACCCTGATCAAGAACCTTGCCGGCGAGCTGTCACCGCTGGGCGGGCGCCTGACCCGTGGCGAGAACACCGTGGTCGGTTATTTCGCTCAGCATCAGCTCGACTCGCTGGACGCCAAGGCCAGCCCGTTGCTGCACTTGCAGCGTCTGGCCCCGACCGAACGCGAGCAGACCCTGCGCGATTTCCTCGGCGGTTTCGACTTCCGTGGCGCGCGCATCGACGAACCGGTGCTGAATTTCTCCGGTGGCGAAAAGGCCCGTCTGGCCTTGGCGCTGATCGCCTGGGAGCGGCCGAACCTGCTGCTGCTCGACGAACCGACCAACCACCTCGACCTGGAAATGCGCCTGGCGCTGACCATGGCGTTGCAGGAATTCAGCGGCGCGGTGTTGGTGGTGTCTCACGATCGGCACTTGCTCAAGAGCACCACCGATAACTTCTACCTGGTCGCTGACGGCAAGGTCGAAGAGTTCGATGGCGACCTCGAAGACTATGCGCGCTGGCTGGTGGAATACCGTCAGCGCAACGCGCCGGTCAGCAACACTCCGGTCAACCCGGACAAGACCGACAAGAAAGCTCAGCGTCAGGCTGCCGCTGCCTTGCGTCAGCAACTGGCTCCGCACAAGCGCGAAGCCGACAAGCTCGAAGCCGAACTGGGCAAGCTCCACGAGAAGCTCGCCAAGGTCGATGCCAGCCTCGGCGACAGCGAAATCTACGAGCCGGCGCGCAAGAACGAGTTGCGTGATCTGCTGGCCGAACAAGCCAAGCTGAAGGTTCGCGAAGGCGAGCTCGAAGAAGCGTGGATGGAAGCCCTTGAGGTGCTGGAAAGCATGCAGGCGGAGCTGGAGGCGCTGTCCTGATGGAAGCGTTCAAGCTGCCGCTGCCGGCGGTATGGGTCGAGCCGATCTGGTTTACCGTGCAGATTCTGCTGATCCTGCTCGCCGGTTATCTCGCCCAGCGCTTCGTCGCCAAAGGCCTGACCCGTCTGGGCGAGCGCTATCCGTTCCCGCCGCAGTTGCTGATGCCGCTGCGCGGCGTGTTGCGCTGGCTGATCATGGGCAGCGCGCTGATCTTCGTGCTGGAACGCCTCGGCGTTTCGGCTACGGTGTTGTGGACTGCGTTGTCGGGTTTCGTCGCGGTGGCGGCGGTCGCGTTCTTCGCGATGTGGAGTGTGCTGTCGAACCTGCTCTGCGCGATTTTGATCTTCACCGTCGGGCCGTTTCGCCTGGGCGATATCGTTGAGCTGGTGGACACCACTGACAAGCCGGGCGTCAAAGGCCGGGTGGTGGCGATCAATCTGCTCTATACCACGTTGATCGAGGCTGAAGAACTCGGGACTGGCAGCGCGATGGTGCAGGTGCCCAATAGTCTGTTCTTCCAGCGTTCGGTGAGACGTTGGCGTGGGACGGATGTGTTTCCTTCCAGCGGATTTGAGAAGTAAATCTCCAAGCACGATCTTTTGCTTTTGGCCCCAAACAGCATTAGCTTTGACGCCTTGTTACAGCATGAGTCGAGGTGTGCGATGGAGCTTCAAACATGGCTGGCGTTTTTTGCGGCCTGCTGGGTGATCAGCCTTTCCCCCGGTGCTGGCGCCATTGCGTCGATGTCCAGCGGTCTGCAATACGGTTTCTGGCGCGGTTACTGGAACGCCCTCGGCCTGCAAATCGGTCTGGCCGTGCAGATCGCCATTGTCGGCGCCGGTGTTGGCGCGATCCTCACCGCTTCGGCCACGGCCTTCCACGCGATCAAATGGTTCGGTGTCGCTTACCTGGTGTATCTGGCCATCAAGCAATGGCGTGCGCAGCCCATGGACATGAGCGATGACGCAGCGGTACGGCCGATCGGCAAGCCGCTGGCGCTGGTGTTCCGGGGTTTTCTGGTCAACATCAGCAACCCCAAGGCGTTGGTGTTCATGCTTGCGGTGCTGCCGCAGTTCATCAACCCGCATGCGCCGCTGCTGATTCAGTACGTGGTGATCGGCGTGACCATGGTCTGCGTCGACCTGATTGTCATGGCCGGTTACACCGGTCTGGCCTCGAAGGTGTTGCGTCTGTTGCGCACACCGCAGCAGCAGAAACGCATGAACCGCACGTTTGCCGGGCTGTTCATCGGCGCGGCGGCGTTTATGGCGACGTTGCGCAAAGCCGCCGCGTAAATCGCGCAGACACAAAAAAGGCGACCTCGGTGGGTCGCCTTTTTTATTACCTGCGATTTACTCAGCGCAGAATCACCGGCGGCGTATCTGCTGGCAGACTGTTGCGCTGAACCGGCTCGCGGGATGGCTCGTAAATGCCGCCGCCGAGCTGCTGGCTCAATTGCCCGGCGACATCCTCACCCAGGGCCTTGGACACGTCACGGACCACCCGTGGACGGTTCAGCGACACATGGATGTCCCGGCTGTTCACCAGTTTGGTGTCCTGTGCTTCGCCCATGGCAGTGAAGGCCGAGATGATTTCGTAAGTCTTGGTGTTGATCAGGCTGAAATCCGCGACCAGGGTCAGGGCCAGCACCGCCGAGTAGCTGTCGGTGTTCGCCAGCTCGTTCATGTCCTGAGTGAAGTCGATGTCGGACACCGTGCCGAACAGCACATAGTCGGCGCCCTTGTAGCTGCCGGCCTTGATCCGCTTGATCACGTCGTAGACATCGCCCTTGGACGACGCGGTATACGGTTTGCCTTGAATCAGCTGAAACATACCCGTGCGGAGGATTTCGCCCTTGATGTCACCGGTGAACCGGCGCAGCTCGGTCTGCTGGATGTAGCTGTTGGGCGTTTCGTATTCCTCATAGCTCGACGAGCCGCTGGCGCCGTAATAACTCTCCTGGTGATTGCTCTGCGCCGAAATGGTGTGAATGTATTGCTCCACACGTTCTTCGTACGCCAGGTCGGCAACGGCAACTTTCGGGGCCGCCTGCACGCTGAACGCGCAAGCCAGGGTCAACAGGCCAATCCATGTGCGCATCGATCAACGCTCCGTGGTTTTGCGGATTTCTTTTTCGTCCATCCATTCGGCCAGACCGCTTTCGACATCGATCAGTTGCAGGCTGAATTTGTAGAAGACGTCCTTGTAATCGCTGCTGCGCTTGACGATCGAGCTGATCGAACCTTCAAGTCGGTATTTCGCGGCGATCATGTTGCCAGTCTTGGCCACGGTGCTCTTCTTGTACAGGCCGCTCTGGTTTTGCAGCTTGAGCTGATCGATCTGGCTCTGCATCGCGGTGTTGTCGCTGGCGAAGCGGGCCACGCCGGATTTCATCAACTGGGTCTTGATGCTGGTGGTGATTTCGCGGGTATCGATGTACTCGCTGGTCTTGTTCATCACGTCATAGACCTGCACCACCGGGCGTCCTTGCAGCACCCCGGACTGGGCCAGCGAACGGGTCATCGACTCGGCGATCATCTGCAGGTCGGTGGAGCCAAATTCGTTGGTGACGGTTTCAACCGCTCTGGGGTCGCCGTAACTGATGTTGCTGCTGCCCAGGGTTGGCGAGTTGTCGACACAACCGGAGACCAGCAAGGCGAAAACGGCGAGGCAGGAGACGCGTGCAAACATGGCAATGCTCTCTGGAACGAAATGGGGTGTCGGGTTCAAGGCGTCTGCAGTTCCAGACGGAAGTCCACTGCCTTCGGAGTGGGTGCGATGCTCTGGAGGAAGCTGTTCTGTCCGCCGTAGATCAATTGGGGTTTCCAGACTTCATCGTCGGCGACTGGAAAACCTTCGGCGCCGAGCCAGGCGAAACGGTAATAGAAGGTCTTGTTGCGCTTGTCGGTGTTGCTCAATTGCACGCCAACGGTCATGAAGCCGTTTTCCCGGGCCACGCGCATGTTGCCGACCGCAATGTTCTTCAGCTCACCCATGGCCACGACTTTGCTCGCGGCGCTGCCCGGTGCTGGCGGAGGCGGTGGCGGCGTTGCGCAGCCGCTGGCCAACAGGGCGAGGGCGGCAACGGCGATGAGTTTGAAACACATGCAAAGACTCCATTCTTCAGATTTTCCGAGGCGGGCCACAGGGCGCACGCCGATGCTCGGCAGATTGACGGTCTGGCCGGTTTTCTTCAAGCGCCAGCGCCTGTCTATTTCAAGCTCATTGGCGTTGCTGGCGGCGCCACGTAAGCGGTGCCAATGACATAGGCCCATTTGCCGAATGCCCGCAGATTGATGACCTGGTGATCCCGACCAATGCGTACGGTCAGCGCACCATCGGCATTGGGCACGGTGATGGTGTGATTGCCTTTTTTCAGGCGCAGTCGCGCTACCAGGGTTTTGTCGGGCAGAGTGCGCCAGGTGCGGGTGTCAGCCTCTTCGAAGGGATCTTTTGCCGTCACGACCAGTGAGGCCTTGTCGGGGTTTTGCGCGTTGTAATTGGCTTGGCCGATGGCCGCCATGTTGGCGCGGAACCTCGCCGACTCAATGATCTCGGGCATGTCGTCGCGCAAGGTGCGTGTGGCCATGTCTGTGACGCTGTTGATGGCGCTCAAGGGGCGTTTGCGCCCATCGATCTTGATGGAGTCGAAGACCGGCGTGACGGCATCCGGCACCATCACTGGAAAGGAAATCGGCGCATCAATAACCAGGCTTTCATTGAGCTGAATCGGAATCAAAACCTTGACCGACGCGCGGGCGGGGGCCAGGCCGCTTTGCACCACGATCAACACGTCGCTCTCATCAGCCTTCGCCGGCGGCTTGTCGAGATCGCGCAACGCCTGTTCAAGAAAAGGCACATTGGGTCGCAGTTCGATGGCCTGCCGATAACCCGGTGCAGCCAGACCGCGCTCGCCCAGTGCCTCATAAGCAAACCCGGCAAGGTAATGGCTGAACGCACTCTGATAACCGTTCTTCAGTTCGATGACCGAAGGCGCGTCAAGGGTGGCCACGGGGTAGCCGCGCAGATCCTTGTAATGCACCTTGATGCCTTGCGCCTTGGCCTGTTCTTCGACTGCTTCGTACTGGCGCTCGCGCTCGCGGGCGATCAACGCTTCGCGCTCGTGGGTTTTCTTGATATCGGTGCGGGCGCCTTCGAAGTCGTCGACGGACAATTGGTTGAGGGCCATTTGCGTGGTGAGCATGACCTTTTCGTAGTCATAACCGTCGTAGCGCTGCAGTTTGTCATTGACGAACATGACGCCCATTTCGCGATTGAAGCGATTGATGAACTTCATGGGCGCGGAAGGCACGGTGTCTTCGCGCTGGACAATCATCTGGTCGGCACTGCGCCAGGCGATCTGACTGTCAGGCAGCGCATTGCCGAGGCTGAGGACGGCGCCTTTTTCGAAGTAATAGAGCAGATCCTTGGATTCCCACGGGTTGTTCTGCTCGATCAGGAACAGCGCGCCCTCGATGTTGCCCATCATCAGTTGATCGTTGGTCTCCTGCATTTCCAGGTCGTAATTGCGGTAGGCGGCACATCCATTGAGTTGCACAACGAGACTTAACAGCACAGTCAACAGCAGGCAGTGACGCATGACGGTGGCTTCTTCCTTGGGCGTAAAGGGGCTGACGTCGCGCATTATAAGGATCGGTGGTGGCAATGTGCTTGGCTGTTTCTCGATGCCTGTTGGCGTTGAATGCCGACAAAGCTTGAGGGAAACGCCTGCGAAGTGAACAATATGTAACTTCGCATTTCCATTTGAGACCTGTTCATGACTGCCTCGTCCCGATTTCTGGCCTGGCTGGTGTTCCCGCTGTGCGCGCTCAGCAGCTTCAATCTGCTAGCCGATACCGTGGAGGGCGCTCCGCAAGCGCTGCACCTGCTGGATTACATCAGCGCGGATTACCCGCCGACGGTCGCGGCTGGAACAGTCGTCGACGATGCCGAATACCGTGAACAACTGGAGTTCACCCAAGCGCTGCAAGACTTGATCGCGGACATGCCGGCCAAACCTGAAAAGGCCGCGCTGGAACAGGGCGTCAGTGCTTTGCACGATGCCATCACCGCGAAGCAGGACGGTGCGCAAGTCGCCCGTCAGGCGCGGCAACTTGGCGCGCAACTGGCGGTGACGTACGAGGTCAGCCAAGCGCCGATCATCACCCCGGATCCGACCCGTGGCGCGCCGCTTTACGCGCAGAACTGCTCGGTGTGCCACGGCGATAGCGGTGCCGGTGACGGCCCGGCTGGTCTGGGCATGACGCCGGCGCCGGCCAATCTGCGTGACGCTGCGCGGATGGACCATCTGAGCCTTTATGCGATCTACAACACCCTCGGCCAAGGGGTTGAAGGCACCGACATGCCGGCGTTCGCCGATCAGCTCGATGATCGTCAGCGTTGGGATCTGGCGACTTATATCGCCGGGTTCAGCGCCGATGCGGCGGCCGCCAAATCCGAGAAGACTTACAACATCGCCGATCTGGCCCGCCAGACCCCAGCCGAGGTGCAGGCCGCCGAAGGTGTACCAGCCGCCGCGACCTTCCGTGCGCAGCGTGCCCAGCCACCACAGGTCAAGCGTGGCCCGGCGCAGTTGCTCGACTACACCGCTGCGACGCTGGACAAGAGCCTCGCTGCCTACCGCGCCGGTGAGCACGATCAGGCCTACGACCTGTCGGTGGCGGCGTATCTGGAAGGCTTCGAACTGGTCGAGAGTTCGCTGGATAACGTCGATGCCAACGTGCGCAAGGACACTGAGAAGTCGTTGATGGCGTACCGGCAGTCGTTGCAGGACGGTTTGCCGGTCGAGCAGGCCGAGCAGCGTCTTGAAACCGCCAAAGCCAAGCTGAAAGAGTCCGCCGGCCTGCTCGGCAGCGATGGCCTGAGCTGGTCGCTGAGCTACATTTCCGGGCTGTTGATTTTGCTGCGCGAAGGCCTGGAAGCGATTCTGGTATTGGCGGCGATTCTCGCCTTCCTGCGTAATACCGGCCAGCAATCGGCGGTGCGCAGTGTCAACGTCGGCTGGGGATTGGCACTGTTGGCCGGCCTCGGTACGTGGGCGTTGGCCGCGTATGTCATTGATGTCAGCGGCTCGCAACGTGAGTTGCTGGAGGGCGCGACCGCGCTGTTCGCCAGTGTGATGGTGCTGTGGCTCGGCGTGTGGATGCACGACCGCCGTCACGCGGCCGCCTGGCAGGATTACATCAAGAGCAGCCTGGTCGGCGGTGGCGGGCGTTTCGGGTTTGCGATCCTCGCGTTCTTCTCGGTGTACCGCGAGTTGTTCGAGGTGATCCTGTTCTACGAAACCCTGTGGCTGCAGGCCGGCCCGGCCGGGCATGACGCGGTGCTTGCCGGTGGCGCGACGGCGCTGGTGCTGTTGGTCGGTCTGGCGTGGGTCATCTTGCGTGGCTCGGCGAAACTGCCGCTGACGCTGTTCTTCAGCATCAACGCGGCGTTGCTGTGCGCGTTGTCGGTGGTGTTCGCCGGGCATGGCGTGAAAGCGCTGCAGGAAGCCGGCATCTTCGGCACACGGCCAGTGGCGTTTTTTGAGTTCGACTGGCTGGGGATTCACGCCGATGCGTATTCGTTGACGGCGCAGGCCGTGGCGATTCTGGCGATTGTTGTGTTGTATGGGCGCAGTTGGGTGGCTGAGAAGCGGCGGGTCGTCGCTTAACAGCATTCGCTGGGGCTCATAATCGCGGGCAAGCCGCGCTCCCACAGGTTTAGCGTTAACCTGTGGGAGCGTGGTTTGCCCGCGATGCTTTTTGGATGAGGAAACGATGATGCGTGTATGGATCGATGCCGACGCCTGCCCAAGGGCGGCGAAGGATCTGGTGGTGAAGTTTGCGCTCAAGCGCCAGTTCGAAGTGGTGCTGGTGGCCGGGCAGCCGCAGATCAAACCGGGACTGGCCATCGTCAAACTGATCGTGGTGCCGAGCGGGCCGGATGCGGCGGACGATTATCTCGTCGAACACGCGGTGCCGGGTGAACTGGTGATTTGCAGCGACATTCCGCTGGCCGATCGCCTGGTGAAGAAGGGCGTGGCGGCGCTGGATCCGCGCGGCAAGGAGTTCGATGCGCAGAACATGGGCGAGCGGCTGGCAGTGCGCAATCTGTTCACCGACCTGCGCGAACAAGGCCAGATGAGCGGCGGACCCGCGCCGTTCGGCGATCGCGAGAAGCAGGCGTTTGCCAATGCGCTGGACCGGATTCTCACCCGACTGACCCGCAAACCCTGAGCCTTATGATGATCGTTCCCACGCTCCGCGTGGGAATGCATCTTGGGACGCTCTGCGTTCCGGTCTTACCGCAAATGTAACGCCAAAGTGGGCAGGCGCGGAGCGCCAATGGCGGCGTTCCCACGCAGAGCGTGGGAACGATCATATGGGGAGTCAGGCGTCGTTTTCGTGGGTCAGTTCAAGCACGCGGTCGACCAGTTTGTTGATCCCGGAAGCCGCTTCGCTGATGTTCTGCGCGAGCATGTAAGCCGGGGTCGTCACCAGTTTGCGCGCCTTGTCTTCGATGATTTCAGTCACCGCGCAATCTTCGTGGGTCGCGCCCATCTTGTTCATCGCCGTGGCGGTGTCGGCATCGTTGCCAATGGTGCAGGTTACGCCCGGGCCGTAGATCTTCGCGGCCAATGCCGGCGAGATGCACATCAGGCCCACCGGTTTGCCTGCTTCGGCAAACGCCTCGGCCAGCGCCAGTACTTCGGGTTGCACCGTGCAGCCAGCGCCTTCGACGGCAAAGTTGGACAGGTTCTTCGCCGCGCCAAACCCGCCTGGCACGATCAAGGCATCGAAGTCGTCGACGTCGGCCTCGCGGATGTCCTTGATGTTGCCACGGGCAATGCGCGCCGATTCCACCAGCACGTTGCGCGACTCAGGCATTTCTTCGCCGGTCAGGTGGTTGATCACATGCAATTGTGCGATGTTCGGGGCGAAGCACTGCACTTGGGCGCCGCGTTGGTCGAGGCGCAACAGGGTGATCACGCTCTCATGGATCTCGGCGCCGTCGTATACACCACTGCCGGACAGGATCACTGCAACTTTTTTGCTCATGGTTTTCTCTCCAGATTCATGGCGCTAAATGTCCACTAAATTGTCGCGCGTTGCCATAGGGTTAATGGGCGCCTACACCTAGGATCAGTCTTCAAGACTTGAGTCAGGGCGCGTCATGGACTTCATTCTGTTTGCGGTGCCATTTTTCTTCGTATTGATCGCCGTGGAGCTGATTGCTGACCGTTGGCGCGGGGTCAGTAACTATCGCCTCGCCGACGCGGTGAACAGCATCAGCACCGGCGTTTTGTCGACCACCACTGGGTTGCTGACCAAAGGTGTCGGGCTGCTGACGTACGCGTTTGCTCTGGAACATCTGGCATGGCTCAGACTGCCGGCGGACCGCGTCTGGGTCTGGGTGTTTGCCTTCGTCCTCTACGACTTCTGCTACTACTGGCTGCACCGCTTGGGCCATGAGCGCAATATCCTCTGGGCCGCGCATTCGGTGCATCACCAAAGCGAGGAGTACAACCTCTCCACCGCGTTGCGTCAGACCAGCACCGGGTTTTTGCTCAGCTGGATTTTCTACCTGCCGATGGCCGTGCTCGGCGTGCCGTTGCTGGTGTTTGTCAGCGTCGCGGCGCTTAACCTGCTGTATCAATTCTGGGTGCACACCAAACACATTCCCAAGCTTGGCTGGTTCGAGTGGTTTTTCGTCACGCCGTCCAATCATCGGGCTCACCATGCACAGAACGCTCTCTACATGGATCGCAACTACGGCGGGGTGTTCATTATTTGGGATCGGCTGTTCGGCACGTTTCAGGAAGAGGACGATAACGAACCGGTGATTTTCGGCGTGACCACGCCATTGGCGAGCTGGAATCCGTTGTGGGCCAACCTGCAGTTTTATGCGCAGTTGTGGGACGACGCGCGGCGGGCCGAACGCCCGTGGGACAAGCTGCGGATCTGGTTCATGCGCACCGGTTGGCGGCCGGCGGACGTCGCGGCGAAGTACCCGATGCGCAAGCCGGATCTGGCCCGGTTTCGTAAATTCGACGTGCCGCTCGCGCGTCGTCAGCAGGGCTATGTGGCCGTGCAGTTTTGCGTCTACATAGCGCTGGGCAGTTATCTGATGAACCTGGAACGCAGCCTGCCGACGGCCGCGTTATTACTCGGCTGGGGCGCGGTGGCGTTTGGGGTGTTTGCGTTGGGCGTGGCCCTGGAGAATCGCCCGTGGGCGCTGAAGGTCGAGCTGTTGCGGCTGGGGTTGAACGTGCCGCTGCTGTGGCTGGCGCCGCTGGTCGGGCTATGGCCGGCCAGCCCGGTGATGTGGGCGGGCCTGCTCGTGTACAGCCTGCTCAGTGTGGGCGGGCTGCATGTGAGCCGCCAGCGCGTTACTCGGCTGGCGTCTTAGGGTCGGCGGCTTTTGCCTGTTCGGCTTGCTGCAGCTGCAAGGCCTTTGCTGCTTGCTCGTCGGCGTAAACCTGTTTCGCCAGACGGGCATTCTTGAAACGGCGGCGGATCCAGAGGCCGACGCCCAGCACCAGCAACGCACCGAGTACCCACAACTCGTACTTCTTGATGCTGCCGAGCATGCCTTCCAGTACCGCGCCGAAGTGATAAGCGGCGGCGGCCAGGGCGGTGGCCCAGATCGCTGCGCCAATGCCATTCAGCAGCAGATAGCGTCCCGGCGGATAGCCTGACAGGCCGATCGCCACCGGCATCACCGTGCGCAAGCCATAAACGAAGCGGAAACTCAGCACCCAGATGTCCGGATGCTTGCGAATGTGCTCCAGCGCGCGGTCGCCCATCATTTGCCAGCGCGGTTTGCGTGCCAGCAACTTGCGCCCGTGCTTGCGGCCGAGGAAGTACCACAGCTGATCGCCGGCATAGCTGCCGCAGAACGCCACGACCACCACAATATTGATGTCCATGTATCCACGGAACGCGAGGAAGCCCGCGAGCACCAGAATGGTTTCGCCTTCGAAGAACGTGCCGAGGAACAAGGCAAAGTAGCCAAAGTCATGCAGAAATTGTTGGAGCATTGTCTGGGTGCTGGCGAAATGAACGCGCAGCCTAACCCTTCGGACACATTCGTGAAAGTGTCCAAATGTGTCTCGACGTGAACAATTCCTACACTGAGAATGGAATGCGGCTACATGTCGCGGACCTCACACAACTGTAATCTGTTCGTCATAATGGCCGTCTATAACTGTCACGCTCGCCCGTTTGCGCGGGCTCAGGAGTCTGCCGTGAGCTTCACCCAAGCCAACCGTTTGTTCCCTGCAACGCGCCTGCGCCGCAATCGCCGTGATGATTTTTCGCGTCGGCTGGTGCGGGAAAATGTGCTGACGGTCGACGATCTGATCCTGCCAGTGTTCGTGCTTGACGGTGAAAACCGCCGCGAAGCTGTGGCCTCGATGCCCGGCGTAGAGCGCTTGAGCATCGATTTGCTGCTCGAAGAAGCGGCGAAATGGGTCGAATTGGGGATTCCAGCGCTGGCGCTGTTCCCGGTCACTCCTGCCGAATTGAAATCCCTCGACGCTGCCGAAGCGTGGAATCCCGACGGCATTGCCCAGCGCGCTACCCGCGCGCTGCGTGAGCGTTTTCCTGAACTGGGCGTGATCACCGACGTGGCGCTTGATCCGTTCACCACCCACGGGCAGGACGGCATCCTCGACGAAGAAGGCTACGTGCAGAACGACATCACCGTCGACGCACTGGTGCGCCAGGCCTTGTCCCATGCCGAAGCCGGCGCCCAAGTGGTCGCGCCGTCGGACATGATGGACGGTCGCATTCAGGCGATCCGTGAAGCGCTGGAAATCGCCGGCCACGTCAATGTGCGGATCATGGCCTACTCGGCCAAGTACGCCAGCGCCTACTACGGCCCGTTCCGCGATGCGGTAGGTTCGGCCTCGAACCTCGGCAAAGCGAACAAAGCCTCTTATCAGATGGACCCGGCCAACAGCGACGAAGCGTTGCACGAAGTCGGTGCGGACTTGTCTGAAGGCGCGGACATGGTCATGGTCAAACCCGGCATGCCGTATCTGGATATTCTTTTCCGGGTAAAAGATGCCTTCAAAGTGCCGACCTTCGTCTATCAGGTCAGTGGCGAATACGCCATGCAAATGGCAGCGATCCAGAATGGCTGGTTGAGCGAAGCGGTGATTCTTGAATCACTGACCGCCTTTAAACGTGCCGGTGCAGATGGCATCCTGACTTACTTTGCCGTTCGTGCCGCTCAATTGTTACGAGAGCAGAAATAGCCCTCCCAGGAACATTCGATGAATACCGAAGGACTCACTGAAGTTGCCGTAAAAGAAGCTCAACCGGTGGTCGAGCAAATCACTGAAACCCCGCCGGAACTGGAGCCAGCGCCACCCGCGCCGGTGGCCGAAACCGCTGTGGCGGTGCCGGCGATTGCCATTCCGGGTCTGGATGACAGCAGCCTGTACATCCACCGCGAGCTCTCGCAACTGCAATTCAACATCCGCGTGCTGGAACAGGCGCTGGACGAGTCCTATCCGTTGCTGGAGCGGCTGAAGTTCCTGCTGATCTTTTCCAGCAACCTCGACGAATTCTTTGAAATCCGTGTCGCCGGCCTGAAAAAACAGATCACCTTCGCCCGTGAACAGGCTGGTGCTGACGGCTTGCAACCGCATCAAGCGCTGGCGCGCATCAGCGAACTGGTGCACGGTCACGTCGATCGCCAATACGCAATCCTTAACGACATCCTGCTGCCGGAGCTGGAAAAGCATCAGGTGCGCTTCATTCGTCGCCGTAACTGGACGGTCAAGCTCAAGACCTGGGTGCGCCGTTATTTCCGCGACGAGATCGCCCCGATCATCACCCCGATCGGCCTCGACCCGACGCACCCGTTCCCGCTGCTGGTGAACAAGAGCCTGAACTTCATCGTCGAGCTGGAAGGCATCGACGCCTTCGGTCGCGACTCCGGTCTGGCGATCATCCCGGCACCGCGTTTGTTGCCACGGATCATCAAGGTGCCGGAAGAAGTCGGCGGCCCCGGCGACAACTATGTATTCCTGTCGTCGATGATCCACGCCCACGCCGATGACCTGTTCCAGGGCATGAAGGTTAAAGGCTGCTACCAGTTCCGTCTGACCCGAAACGCCGACCTGGCGCTCGACTCCGAAGACGTCGAAGATCTGGCCCGCGCCCTGCGTGGCGAGTTGTTTTCGCGTCGTTACGGCGATGCGGTGCGTCTGGAAGTCGCTGACACCTGTCCGAAACACCTCTCGGACTACTTGCTCAAGCAATTCAACCTGAGCGAGAGCGAGCTGTATCAGGTCAACGGCCCGGTCAACCTGACGCGGTTGTTCAGCATCACCGGTCTGGACAGTCACCCGGAGCTGCAGTACACGCCGTTCACCCCGCAGATCCCGAAACTGCTGCAGAACAGCGAGAACATTTTCAGCGTGGTCAGCAAGCAGGACATCCTCTTGCTGCACCCGTTCGAGTCGTTCACCCCGGTGGTCGACCTGCTGCGTCAGGCCGCCAAAGACCCGCACGTTCTCG
The DNA here is from genome assembly GCF_058136335.1 of Pseudomonas sp. 4CAES_32.4. Taxonomy (NCBI): domain Bacteria; kingdom Pseudomonadati; phylum Pseudomonadota; class Gammaproteobacteria; order Pseudomonadales; family Pseudomonadaceae; genus Pseudomonas; species Pseudomonas sp. 4CAES_32.4. The sequence continues at coordinate 5,972,500 of NZ_CM176882.1, read as the reverse complement.
CTGTGCGCCAGACCCTGTACCGTTCCGGCGCCAACTCCGAGATCGTCGATGCGCTGGTCGATGCTGCGCGTAACGGCAAGGAAGTGACGGCGGTCATCGAGCTGCGTGCGCGCTTCGACGAAGAGTCCAACCTGCAACTGGCCAGCCGTCTGCAAGCGGCCGGTGCGGTGGTGATCTACGGCGTGGTCGGCTTCAAGACCCACGCCAAGATGATGCTGATCCTGCGTCGCGAAGCCGGCGAGATCGTCCGTTACGCGCACCTCGGCACCGGTAACTACCACGCCGGCAACGCCAAGCTGTACACCGACTACAGCCTGCTGACCTCCGACGACGCCTTGTGCGAAGACGTCGGCAAACTGTTCAGCCAGTTGATCGGCATGGGTAAAACCCTGCGCATGAAGAAGCTGCTGCATGCGCCGTTTACCCTGAAAAAGGGCATGCTCGACATGATCGCGCGCGAGACCCAGTTCGCCGTCGACGGCAAACCGGCGCACATTATCGCCAAGTTCAACTCGCTGACCGATCCGAAGATCATCCGCGCGCTGTACAAGGCCAGCCAGTCCGGCGTGCGCATCGATCTGGTGGTGCGCGGCATGTGCTGCCTGCGTCCGGGCATTGCCGGGGTTTCGCACAACATTCATGTGCGCTCGATCATCGGCCGCTTCCTCGAGCACACCCGAGTGTTCTATTTCCTCAATGGCGGCGACGAGCAGATGTTCCTCTCCAGCGCCGACTGGATGGAGCGCAACCTCGACAAACGCGTCGAGACTTGCTTCCCGGTCGAAGGCAAGAAACTGCTGACCCGCGTGAAGAAAGAGCTGGAGCTGTACCTGACCGACAACACCCACAGCTGGAGCCTGCAGTCGGATGGCCGTTACATCCGCAACACGCCGACCGGCAACCAGAACCCGCGCAGCGCGCAGGCAACGTTGCTGGAGCGGTTGGGCAGCCCGATTTTGCCAGTGAGCAGCTGACCTTCCGCCCAATAAAAAAGGCGATCCCAACGGATCGCCTTTTTTGTACCTGATTCACCGACCTGTAGGGGCTGCCGCAGGCTGCGATCTTTTGATCTTGATCGTAAAAAACAAGATCAAAAGATCGCAGCCTGCGGCAGCTTCTACAGGGGGAGATTTGTACTGTGTCAGTGCACGGTGAGGACGATGCCCACCCGTGTCAGCCAATCCGCCTCAAGGCCGAAATCCGCCTGAGTCAGCTGATTTTCATCCAGCCAGTTCTCCGGGAATTCCACATCGAGGGTGTTGCCTTTCGCATGCAACACCACCTGCGGCATCGCTTGGGTGCCACGAATGTGGTGGAACAGAATCGCAAAGCGCAGCAGCACGCACAGGCGAATCAGCTTGTCGCCGTCGTCACCGAAATCGGCGAACTTGTCCTTGGGAATATTACGGCGATGACCACGCACCAATAGGGCGAGCATCTGTTGGTCTTCGCGGGAGAACCCCGCGAGGTCCGAATGCTCGATCAGATAAGCGCCGTGCTTGTGGTAGTGATAGTGGGCGATGTCGAGGCCGACTTCGTGCACTTTCGCTGCCCAACCGAGGAGTTCGCGCCAGATGCCGTCGTCCAGCTCCCAGTCCGCCGCGACCTGATCGAACGCGTGCAAGGCTTTGCGCTCAACCCGCGCCGCTTGTTGCAGATCAACGTGATAACGCTCCATCAGCGACGTCAGCGTGCGTTCGCGCACGTCTTCGTGGTGATGACGACCGAGCAGGTCGTAGAGCACGCCTTCACGCAGGGCGCCGTCGCAGTGATCCATACGTTGCAGTTCGAGGGCGTCGAAAATGGCCTCGAGAATCGCCAGGCCCGCCGGGAAAATGGTCCGGCGGTCAGGCTTGATGCCTTCAAAATCGATCTTGTCGACGTCGCCAAGCTTGAACAGGCGACGCTTGAGCCAGGCCAGCCCCTCGGCATTGACCTCGCCAGTGCCGTGGCCGCCGGCCTTCAGTGCCAGGCCGATGGCGCGGATGGTGCCCGAGGAGCCGATGGCTTCATCCCAGGTCAGGCGATGCAGAGCGTGTTCGATGCTCATGATCTCCAGCCGCGCCGCCGTGTACGCCTGGGCGTAGCGGGCCGGGGTGATCTTGCCGTCTTTGAAGTAGCGCTGGGTGAAGCTGACGCAGCCCATTTGCAGGCTTTCGCGCAGCAGCGGCTCGAAGCGCTGGCCGATGATGAATTCGGTACTGCCTCCACCGATGTCGGCGACCAGGCGTTTGCCCGGAGTGTCGGCGAGGGTGTGCGAGACGCCGAGGTAGATCAGGCGCGCTTCTTCACGGCCGGAGATGACTTCTACCGGGTGGCCGAGGATTTCTTCGGCGCGGTGAATGAATTCGAGGCGGTTGCGCGCTTCGCGCAGGGCGTTGGTGCCAACGATGCGCACGGCGCCGAGGGGCATGCCGTTGATCAGTTGAGCAAAGCGCTTGAGGCAATCGAGGCCGCGCTGCATCGATTCTTCGTTGAGCTTGCGCTCATCGTCGATGCCGGCCGCCAGCTGAACCTTCTCGCCGAGGCGCTCAAGGATGCGAATTTCGCCGTTCTGGGCCTTGGCCACGACCATGTGAAAGCTGTTGGAGCCCAGGTCGATTGCGGCGATCAGGGACAGATTCTTGGCTTGGGATTGCGGCATGGTCAGGGGGTCTCGGTCGATAACCTCGACATCGTGCCACGATCAAACGCTGGCGCCAACGCGCATGGTTCAAACCGTTGATTCAGCGCAGAAAGTCTTGAGGCCGCAGCCTGATCGTTCCCACGCTCTGCGTGGAAACGATCAGGATGGGGCAGATTCAGGCTGTCGCTTCGACGGTGCCAATAAAATTCGCCAGCTCCGCCGTCTGCGGATTGGCAAACAACACTTTCGGATCCCCCACCTCATGCACCTTGCCGTGGTGCATGAACACCAGTTTGTCGCCGACCTCGCGGGCGAAGCGCATTTCGTGGGTGACCATGATCAGCGTCATGCCTTCCTTGGCCAGTTGCCGCACGACGCTGAGCACTTCATTGACCAGTTCCGGGTCGAGCGCCGAAGTGATCTCATCGCAGAGCAGGACTTTCGGCGACATCGCCAGCGCCCGGGCAATCGCCACGCGTTGTTGCTGACCGCCGGACAAGCGATCCGGAAAAGCATCGAACTTCTCGCCCAGACCCACCCGTTCAAGCATCTCGCGCGCCAGTTCCGCCGCTTTGGCTTTCGGCACTTTCTGCACCACTTGCGGCGCGAGCATGACGTTTTCGCCGACGGTCAGGTGCGGGAACAGATTGAATTGCTGAAAGACCATGCCGACCTTCTGCCGCAAGCTGCGCAGGTCGGCGCGGGCGGCGTCGAGGTATTCGCCGTCGACTTCGATCACGCCGTCGTTGATCGATTCCAGACCATTTAGCGTGCGCAGCAGGGTGGATTTGCCCGAGCCGCTGCGGCCGATGATCGCCACCACCTGGCCTTCCTCGACGCTGAGGTCGATGCCTTTGAGCACGTGGTGATCGCCGTAGTATTTATGCAGGGCGGAAATTCTAAGCAGAGGCATGCAGTCTCCTTTCCAGGTAGCGCGCACTGAGGGACAAGGGGTAGCAGAGCAGGAAGTAGCCGAGGGCAACGAGGCCGTAGACCATGAACGGTTCAAATGTCGCGTTGGCGAGCATGCCGCCGGTTTTGGTCAGCTCGGTGAAGCCGATGATCGAGGTGACGGCGGTGCCTTTGACCACTTGCACCGAGAAACCCACAGTCGGCGCCACGGCAATGCGCAGCGCCTGCGGCAGGATCACGTAGCGCAATTGTTCCAGCGGATTGAGCGCCAGACTCGCCGAGGCTTCCCACTGGCCATTGGAGATTGACTCGACGCAACCGCGCCAGATCTCCGCCAGATAGGCGCTGGTAAACAACGTCAGGGCAATCGCCGCCGCCATCCACGGCGAGATTTCAATCCCGGCCAGTGCCACGCCGAAGAACACCAAAAACAGCTGCATCAACAGCGGCGTGCCTTGGAACAGCTCGATCCAGGTGCGGGCGATGCTGCTCGACACAGGGCTTTTCGAGATGCGCATGATCAGAATCAGCAGCCCGACGACCCCGCCGCCGATAAACGCCACCAGCGACAGCGCCAGCGTCCATTGCAGCCCTATGAGCAGGTTGCGCAGGATGTCCCAGAAGGTGAAGTCGCTCATACGCTGCTCCTGCTGATGTAGCGGCGACCGATCCAGTTGAGCAACTGGCGAATCAGCAGCGCCATGCACAGGTAGATCAGCGTGGTCAGCGCGTAGGTTTCAAAGGCGCGGAAGTTGCGCGACTGAATGAAGTTGGCCGCGAAGCTGAGCTCTTCGGTGGCGATCTGCGAACACACCGCCGAACCGAGCATTACGATGATGATCTGGCTGCTCAGCGCCGGCCAGACCTTGCCTAGCGCTGGCAGCAACACCACGTGGCGGAACGCCTCGAAACGCGTCATCGCCAAGGCTGCTGCGGCTTCCAACTGCCCGCGGGGAATCGCCTGAATGCCGGCACGAATAATCTCGGTCGAATAGGCGCCGAGGTTGATCACCATCGCCAGCACCGCAGCCTGCCACTCGGAAATCTGCACGCCGAGTGACGGCAGGCCAAAGAAGATGAAGAACAACTGCACCAGAAACGGCGTGTTGCGGATCAACTCGACGTAGACACCGAAAATCGCCGAGAACGGGCGGATGTTCCACGCCCGCACCAACGCCCCGACGATGCCTACGCCAACCCCGAGCAGCGCGCCAATGGCCGTCAGCTCAAGGGTGAACAGCGCTCCGCGCAGCAGCAGGTCGGTGTTTTCCACCACCGGCATGAAATCGAACTGATAAGCCATGAAAGTCTCCCGCGCAGTCGATCAGAGATCGGCCGGCAGCGGCTCTTTCAGCCAGATCTGCGAATTCTTTTCCAGCGCGCCGTCAGCCTTGGCGGTGGTCAGGATGTCGTTGACCTTGGCCAGCAGCGCCGCTTCGTTCTTGTTCACGCCAACGTAGACCGGCGAATCCTTGAGCTTCACTTTCAGTGCTGGCACGCGTTTCGGGTTCTTTTCGCTGATCGCGACCATCACCACGTTGCCGCTGGCGATCAGGTCGACTTGCCCGGCGAGGTAGGCGGCGATGGTCGAGTTGTTGTCTTCGAAGCGCTTGATGGTCACGCCTTCAGGGGCGACCTTGGTCAGCTCGATGTCTTCGATGGCGCCACGGGTGACGCTGATGGTTTTGCCCTTGAGGTCGTCGAGGCTGCTGATCGCGGCATCCGGCGGGCCGAACACGGCGAGGTAGAACGGTGCGTAGGCGCGGGAGAAGTCTATGACTTTCTCGCGCTCGGCGTTTTTGCCGAGGCTGGAAATCACCAGATCGACTTTGCCGGTGGTCAGGAACGGGATGCGATTGGTGCTGTTGACCGGGGTCAGCTCTAGTTTGACCTTGAGCTGGTCGGCCAGCAGTTTTGCGGTGTCGATATCGAGGCCGCGAGGCTTCATGTCCGGGCCAACCGAGCCGAACGGCGGGAAGTCCTGTGGCACGGCAACTTTCAGCGTGCCGCGTTTGACCACGTCGTCGAGACCGTCAGCGTGGGCGGAGGCCTGGCACAGCAGCAGGCCGGCAAACAGGGAAGCGAGGAGGGCGCTGTAACGCTTGGTCATGGACAATCTCCGGATCGGCGGGAAGTGAAATCTGCGATCGGACAGAGCATGGGCCGTGCCAATACGCAGCGTTCGTCTCGGCAGGCCGCAGTTTCAGCGGCTTTGTTCGGTCTTACTGGTCTGAACAGTCAGGTTGTTTTTCGCACTGCCATGGCGCATCCGTCGTGCGCGTCGAACCCCGCTGGGGCACGACTTGCCGGACTCGGCGAATAGCTTTACAACTAGCCGCACATTGGCCTGGCGCGTCTGAAAAACATGAACTCGATTTCCCGTGCAGTACCCGAAGTGGCGCTGCAAGCGATCCGCAAACTGATCAGCGAACAGGGCTTCGGCGCGGGCGATGCCTTGCCGTCGCAGCGGGATCTGGCGTTGCAACTGGGCGTGAGCCGGGCGTCGTTGCGTGAGGCGCTGTCGTCGCTGAGTGCGCTGGGTGTGGTCAGTATTCAGCCAGGCAAGGGTGTGTTCGTGCAGGCGCCGGTGGAGTTGTCGCGCGGCGAAAACGCACCGGGCTGGTCATTCGCCGCGCAGGCTTCGCCGCTGGACATCTTTCAATTGCGCTATGCGCTGGAAGGTTTTGCCGCCGGGCTGGCGGCGGTGACCTTGAGTACGTTTGATCTGGATGCACTGGAAGACAACGTCGCGGCCATGCGCGAGCAATTGAAGGCCGGCGACTTTGAAGCGGCAGCGAAGCTCGACTTCGAATTTCACCGACGGATCCTCCTGGCCAGCGGCAATCAGGCGATGTTGAGCATCCTCACCAATAGCGCCGAGATGTTTCTGGAAAGCCAGAAACTACCGTTCATCCGCGCCGAACGTGCCATGGAAACCTGGCAGGAACACCGCAAGATCCTCCGCGCCCTCGCGCGCCGGGCCTCCGGCGCGGCACAGAAAGCCATGCAGGAACACGTGCGCAACGCGGCCCTGCGTACCGGAATCGTCTTCATCGCCCCCGCCACGGCGTGACTTGAGCTATACCCAAACTCATCGAGTGCCATAGCAAGACTCAATCAACTGCGGCTTCCTGAACAAGGGAAGGGCGGCTATGATGGGCCACGTTTTTTTGCTTACAACCTGGAGAATTCCATGAGCAGCGATCTTATCAAGCACGTCACCGACGCTAGCTTCGAGCAGGAAGTTTTGAAAGCCGAGGGTCCAGTGCTGGTCGATTACTGGGCTGAATGGTGTGGCCCATGCAAAATGATCGCTCCAGTTCTGGACGACATTGCAGCTACCTACGAAGGCAAGCTGACCATCGCCAAACTGAACATCGACGAAAACCAGGAAACCCCGGCCAAGCATGGCGTGCGTGGTATCCCGACCTTGATGCTGTTCAAGAACGGTGAAGTCGCTGCGACCAAAGTCGGCGCTCTGTCGAAGTCGCAACTGGCTGCTTTCCTCGACGCCAACATCTAAGCGTCGCTGTAAAGTGCCCGAAAAAAAGCCCCGCAAATAGCGGGGCTTTTTGCGTATTCAGGGCTAGACGCTCCGAAACTCAGGTGGTACATTCGGCCCCGCACTGGTTTCTCCACTGCCCCCTGCTAGCCGTCGCCGACGCACTCCTTTTCGAATAAGTACGCGATCCTGTCGCCTTCTCCGCGGCGCGGCCTCATTAAGCCAAAAGCTTAATTTCCCCCCCTCCATAAATGATTACGTCATTCCTATATGAATCTGACTGAACTCAAGCAAAAGCCGATTACCGAACTGCTCGAATTGGCCGAACAGATGGGCATAGAAAATATGGCCCGTTCGCGCAAGCAGGACGTGATTTTCTCCCTGCTGAAAAAGCACGCTAAAAGCGGCGAGGAAATCTCCGGTGATGGCGTGCTGGAGATTCTCCAGGACGGCTTCGGCTTCCTGCGCTCCGCAGACGCTTCCTACCTTGCCGGCCCAGACGATATCTACGTCTCGCCGAGCCAGATCCGCCGCTTCAACTTGCGCACCGGTGACACCATCGTTGGCAAGATCCGCCCTCCAAAGGAAGGCGAGCGGTATTTCGCCCTGCTCAAGGTCGACACGATCAACTTCGATCGTCCCGAGAACGCGAAAAACAAGATTCTCTTCGAGAACCTGACCCCGCTGTTCCCGACCGTGCGCATGAAGATGGAAGCCGGTAACGGTTCCACCGAAGACTTGACCGGTCGTGTGATCGACCTGTGCGCCCCGATCGGCAAAGGCCAGCGCGGTCTGATCGTTGCACCGCCGAAAGCCGGTAAAACGATCATGTTGCAGAACATCGCAGCGAACATCGCCCGTAACAACCCTGAAGTTCATCTGATCGTGCTGCTGATCGACGAGCGTCCGGAAGAAGTGACCGAAATGCAGCGCACCGTGCGCGGCGAAGTGGTTGCCTCGACTTTCGACGAGCCGCCGACCCGTCACGTACAGGTTGCCGAAATGGTGATCGAGAAGGCCAAGCGCCTGGTCGAACACAAGAAAGACGTGGTGATCCTGCTCGACTCCATCACCCGTCTGGCCCGTGCCTACAACACCGTGATCCCGAGCTCCGGCAAGGTATTGACCGGTGGTGTCGATGCCCACGCTCTCGAGAAGCCAAAGCGTTTCTTCGGTGCGGCACGTAATATCGAAGAAGGCGGCTCGCTGACCATTATCGCCACCGCGCTGGTTGAAACCGGCTCGAAGATGGACGAAGTGATCTACGAAGAGTTCAAGGGTACCGGCAACATGGAACTGCCTCTGGATCGCAAGATCGCCGAGAAGCGCGTGTTCCCGGCGATCAACATCAACCGCTCCGGCACCCGCCGCGAAGAGTTGCTGACTGCCGACGACGAGCTGCAGCGCATGTGGATTCTGCGCAAGCTGCTGCACCCGATGGACGAAGTCGCTGCCATCGAGTTCCTGGTCGACAAGCTGAAAACGACCAAGACCAACGACGAGTTCTTCCTGTCGATGAAACGCAAGTAATACGCAAGCCGCACGAAAAAAGCGCCCGAAAAGGGCGCTTTTTTTTGCCTTGGATTATTTGTATCTGGATTGAAATGGGTGCGACTGATAACTTTCGCGCTCTCAATATTTTGTATCCAGAACGGAAAAGGTTTTCCATGCACACGTTTGGCAATCGCCGTGATATCGACGGATTACGGGCTCTGGCGGTTATACCGGTTGTACTGTTTCATTTCGGATTCAGTACCTTCAGCGGTGGTTTTGTCGGCGTTGACGTGTTTTTCGTTATCTCCGGATTTCTGATCACCAGCATCCTGTTCCGGGAAATCAGCGCACAGCGTTTCAGCTTCGTCGATTTCTGGGCGCGCCGTGCCCGCCGCATCATTCCGGCGCTGACAGTGGTCCTGATCGCGACGTTACTGCTGGGTTGGTTGCTGCTGACAGCCAAGGACTTTTCCGAACTGGGGCGCACCGTGCGCTATCAGTCACTGTTCATCTCCAACATCCTGTTCATGCGCGAGGATGGCTATTTCCAGCCGGCCTCTGACCTGAAACCGCTGCTGCACACCTGGTCGCTGGCGGTGGAGGAGCAGTACTACATCTTCTTTCCGCTGCTGATGGTGGTGCTGATCCGCTACATCCGGCATTGGCGGTGGATGCTGTTCGCCCTGCTGCTTGTCTCGTTCGGCCTGAACATCGGCTACATCGAACGTAAACCAGACTTCACGTTCTTTTCGCTGCCGACCCGGGCCTGGGAACTGCTGTGCGGAGCCATGCTCGCCGTGATGCCGGCGCCGAAACAGGCAGTGCGGCCGTGGCTTTATCAGGCGGTCGGCCTGGCCGGTCTGGCGGCAGTGCTGGTGGCGGTGTTCGGCTTTGACAAAAGCACCGTATTTCCGGGTTGGGCTGCGTTGTTGCCGGTGCTGGGGACAACCGCATTGATCTGGTCGGGCGCACAAGGCCCGAGCCTGACCGCACGCTTGTTGAGCCTGCGCGCATTGGTGTGGGTCGGCTTGCTGTCGTATTCGCTCTATCTGTGGCACTGGCCGGTGTATGTCTATGCCAATGCCATTTCCATCGACGGCATTCAGTCGCTGGAGGCGGTCGGCTGGATTGCCTTGGCGCTGGCGCTGGCGTGGTTGAGCCTGCGCTACGTTGAGTTGCCGTTCCGCGAAAAACGCCTGCTGGCCGGACGCAGGGCGGTGTTGACCGGCGGTTTGATCGCCATCTTCGGGCTGGCCGTCACGGGCTCAGCCATCCGTTCCGCGGACGGTGTCCCCGGGCGCCTGACCGGCAAGGCCCTCGAATATGCGCAGTCACGCGAATGGCGGGCCGGGCAGATGAAATGCATGCTGGTCACGCAGGACAAAACCCTGGACAAGGCCTGTCTTGTTGGCGCCAGCGAAGGTGTCCCGGCCACTCGTTTGTTCTGGGGCGACAGCCACGCCGCGGCCCTGTTGCCGGCAATCGAAAACACCGCCCGTCGCGAAGGGCGCCCGACCTGGCTGTACAGCATGAGTGCCTGCCCGCCGATTCTCAGCGATGAGCCGCGTCCGCGCTGCCGCGACTTCAATGAGCAAACCATGGAGCGCGTGCGCAGTCTGGGGATCAAGGATGTGGTGTTGGCGTCCAACTGGAGCCTGTATGTGTATGGCCGTGAAGATGGCGACAGGAAGGTGCTGCTCAACGCCCATGACGACACGGCTCAATCCGAACAGCGCATGGCGGCGGCGATCAAGGCTCGGGTGGCGGCGCTGCGCGAGGCGGGGGTGCAAGTCTGGCTGTTCAAGGAGGTGCCGCTGCAGCGCAAAGGCATCATCAGCCGCCTGACCAGCCTGGCGCGGATCGGACGCTCGGCAGAAGGCCTGGGGCGTCCGCTCGAAGAGCATCTGGCTCGCCAGCATTTCCTCAGCGATCTGTTTGCGTCCATGAGCGCGGCGGATCCGGGCGTGCACGTCATCGACCCGACGCCACTGATGTGTGCTGGTGGCGTTTGCAGCATCGAGGTCAACGGCCATTCGCAATACAAGGACGAAGATCACTTGTCGGACGTGGGCAGCGCGCGCTTGAGCCCGTTGTTTGCGCCGGTTTTGCTGGGCACGAGCCAAAACTGAGCAATGCCGGGCACTGACGGGTGCTGTTTGCCCGTCAGAGCAGGTAGGATGTACGCCTATTTTGAGGGTGCCATCGTCAATGAAATTCAAGGATCTTCGGGATTTCGTGCAGCAGCTTGAGCAGCGCGGAGAGTTGAAACGCATCCAGATTCCCGTCTCGCCGGTGCTGGAAATGACCGAGGTTTGCGACCGCACGCTGCGGGCCAAAGGCCCTGCGCTGCTGTTCGAAAAGCCCACCGGCTATGACATCCCGGTGCTCGGCAACCTGTTCGGCACCCCCGAACGAGTGGCCATGGGCATGGGCGCCGAGTCAGTCAGCGAGCTGCGCGAAATCGGTAAGCTGCTGGCGTTCCTCAAGGAACCCGAGCCGCCGAAGGGCTTGAAAGATGCGTGGTCGAAGCTGCCGATCTTCCGCAAGATCATCTCGATGGCGCCGAAAGTCGTCAAAGACGCGGTGTGCCAGGAAGTGGTCATTGAGGGCGACGACGTCGACCTGGCGATGCTGCCGGTGCAGACCTGCTGGCCCGGCGACGTCGGCCCGCTTATCACCTGGGGCCTGACCGTCACCAAAGGCCCGAACAAGGAACGCCAGAACCTCGGTATCTACCGTCAGCAAGTGATCGGTCGCAACAAGGTGATCATGCGCTGGCTCAGCCACCGTGGCGGTGCGCTGGACTTCCGCGAGTGGTGCGAGAAACATCCGGGGCAGCCGTTCCCGGTGTCCGTGGCCCTCGGCGCGGATCCGGCGACCATCCTCGGCGCCGTGACGCCGGTGCCTGACAGCCTCTCCGAATACGCTTTCGCCGGTCTTTTGCGCGGCAACCGTACCGAACTGGTCAAGTGCCGTGGCAACGACCTTCAGGTGCCGGCCACCGCCGAGATCATCCTCGAAGGCGTGATCCATCCGGGCGAAATGGCCGATGAAGGCCCGTACGGCGACCACACCGGTTACTACAACGAAGTCGACAGCTTCCCGGTGTTCACCGTCGAGCGCATCACCCACCGGATCAAACCGATCTACCACAGCACCTACACCGGACGTCCGCCGGATGAACCGGCGATCCTCGGCGTGGCGCTGAACGAAGTGTTCGTGCCGATCCTGCAGAAGCAGTTCCCGGAAATCACCGACTTCTACCTGCCGCCGGAAGGCTGCTCGTACCGCATGGCCATTGTGACCATGAAGAAGTCGTATCCGGGGCATGCCAAGCGCGTGATGCTCGGTGTCTGGTCGTTTTTGCGACAGTTCATGTACACCAAATTCGTTATCGTCACCGACGACGATATCAACGCCCGCGACTGGAACGACGTGATCTGGGCCATCACCACGCGCATGGATCCCAAGCGCGACACGGTGATGATCGATAACACGCCGATCGACTACCTCGACTTCGCCTCGCCGATCTCCGGCCTGGGTTCGAAAATGGGCCTCGATGCCACCCACAAATGGCCGGGCGAAACCACTCGCGAGTGGGGCCGCGTGATCGTCAAGGACGACGCCGTCACCCAACGGATCGATGCCATCTGGAATCAGTTAGGAATAGATTGATGCGTGTAACCCTGCAGCCCTCCGGAGCAGTGCTCGAGATACAGCCCGGTGAGCGGATTCTCGATGGTGCGCGGCGCCTGGGCTACGAATGCCCGCAAAGCTGCCGCAACGGCAATTGTCACGTGTGTGCGGCGCTGCTGGTTGAGGGCCGCGTCGCCCAGGAAGGCAAGGTGCACGACCACGGCGAGTTCTACACTTGCATAGCCGAGCCGCTGGAAGACTGCATCCTGCTGTGGGATGGCGTGCTCGCGCTGGGAGAACTGCCGGTGCGTAGCTTGTCGTGTCAGGTCATCGAATGCCGCGACGTCGGCGGCGACACCTGGCGCGTGCGTCTGCGTGCGCCGGCCGGCAAGCCACCGCGTTATCACGCTGGACAGTATTTGATGATCGAACGCGAGAGCGGCGAGAAATCGGCGTTCTCCATGGCCTCGGCACCGCACGGTGGGCGTGATCTGGAAATCCATGTGCTGGCGCGCGAAGCCAGTGCACTGAGCCTGATCGAACAGCTGCAACGCAACGCGATGGTGCGCGTCGAGCTGCCGTTCGGCGACACCCATCTGGCCGAGTTGCCTGACGGGCCGCTGGTGCTGGTTGCCGCTGGCACCGGGATGGGCCAGATTCACGCGCTGATCGAACACTGCCGCGCCAATGGCTTCAAACATCCCGTGCATCTGTACTGGGGCGTGCGTCGTCCGGAAGATTTCTATGAGATCGAACACTGGGACGAATGGCTGAAGCTGCCCAACCTGTTCCTGCACAAGGTCGTCAGCGATCAATGCGGCTGGGAAGGGCGCTGCGGCATGCTGCACGAGGCGGTCTGTGAAGACTTCCCCGATTTGAAGCCTTTGCACGTCTACGCCAGCGGCTCGCCGGCCATGGTTTATGGCACGCTGGACGCATTGGTCGAAGCGGGGATGGACGCCCATCAAATGCGCGCCGATGTGTTCGCCTACGCCCCACGTTCCTGAATCCGTTATAACTCTCTATATAGCCGATCGGTATTTATGTAATTGCATAAATACCGCTAGGTTATATATCAATCAGGCAATCAATTAAGAACTGTGCCATGGCACTTAAATTGCCTTAAAACATATGTGCCTTATTGTTACAGCGGTGCGTTCTATTAAGTAATTCTTCACCCGCGGGGAGCTGAACGCTATTCGCCATGAGCGCCATTGAAAACGCTTTTCTGAATTTGAATTACCCTCCGCGGCTCGATCTTGGGCCGCAGCTGACGCACGAACAACTTCTCGCTTCCATGCATTCGACCATGGCGCGCCACAAGGGCGGGCCAGTGTGGCTGTTCGCGTATGGTTCGCTGATCTGGCGGCCGGAGTGTTCGGCGGTGGAGCGGGTGCGCGGACGTGTGCACGGCTACCATCGCGGCTTGTACCTGTGGTCGCACGAGCATCGCGGTACACCGGAAATGCCCGGTCTGGTATTTGGTCTGGATCGCGGCGGTTCGTGCAGCGGCTTCGCTTATCGCTTGCCGGAAGACAATCTCGACGCGGCGCTGTACGCCTTGTGGAAACGCGAGATGCCGGTGCCATCCTATCGGCCACACTGGCTCAACTGCCGTCTCGCCGACGGTAGCCAGGTGCAGGCCTTGGGATTTGTCTTGGAGCGGCACCTGCCCAGCTATGCCGGCAACTTGCCGGATCACGTGCTGAGCCAGGTGTTCGAAAGCGCCAGCGGGCGTTACGGCACGACTCGCGATTATGTCGAGCAGACAGCCCACGCCCTACGCAGCCACGCCATGCCGGATCGAAATCTGGAGGCGCGGCTCAAGCGTTGTAAGTCACAGGCCGATCAAGCGACCGCTTCACGGCTCTGACTGGCGACATTCTTGTGTCGCAGGGTCGGGGCCAGGAAGGCCATCGCCAGCAGGCACGCGCCTACCAGCAGGACGAAACCGCCATCCCAACCGAAGTGGTCAACGGTGTAGCCCATCGCTGCACTGGCCGCGACCGAACCACCCAGATAACCAAACAGGCCGGTGAATCCCGCCGCCGTGCCGGCAGCTTTCTTCGGCGCCAGCTCCAGCGCCTGCAGACCGATCAGCATCACCGGGCCATAGATCAGGAAGCCGATCGACAGCAGGGCGATCATGTCGACTATCGGGTTGCCGGCCGGATTGAGCCAGTAAACCAGCGTCGCAACGGTCACCAGCGCCATGAACACCATGCCGGTCAGGCCACGGTTGCCACGGAAGATCTTGTCCGACATCCAGCCGCACAGCAGCGTGCCCGGAATACCCGCCCACTCGTAGAAGAAATAGGCCCACGAGGTTTTATCCACGGTGAAACCCTTGGCTTCCTTCAGGTAGGTCGGTGCCCAGTCCAGCACGCCGTAGCGCAGCAGATAGACGAAAACGTTGGCCAGGGCGATGTACCAGAGCATTTTGTTGCGCAGTACGTATTTAACGAAGATCTCTTTCGCGCTGAATTCGTCTTCGTGGCTGGAGTCGTAGCCTTCCGGGTAATCGTTCTTGTACTTCTCGATCGGCGGCAAGCCGACCGATTGCGGCGTGTCGCGCATGGTGATGAACGCGAATACCGCTACGCCCAGCGCCACAGCTGCCGGTACGTAGAAGGCGGCATGCCAGTCGTTGAACAGGCCCATGCCGAGCAGGAACAGCGGGCCGATCAGGCCGCCGCCGACGTTATGCGCCACGTTCCACACGGACACCACGCCGCCGCGTTCCTTCTGCGACCACCAGTGCACCATGGTCCGGCCACTTGGCGGCCAACCCATGCCCTGGGCCCAGCCGTTGATGAACAACAGGATGAACATCATGGTCACGCTGGACGTTGCCCAAGGCGCGAAACCGAACACGAACATCACCCCCGCCGAGACCAGCAGGCCGAACGGCAGGAAGAAGCGCGGGTTGGAACGGTCGGACACCAGGCCCATGAGGAATTTCGACAAGCCGTACGCGATGGCAATCGCCGACATCGCCAGACCCAGATCACCACGGCTGTAGCCTTCGTCGATCAGGTACGGCATGGCCAGCGAGAAGTTTTTGCGCAGCAGGTAATAACCCGCGTAGCCAATGAAAATACCGGCGAAGATCTGCCAGCGCAGGCGTCGGTATGTGCTGTCTATTTTTTCTTCAGGCAATGGAGCCTGATGTGCGGCAGGACGAAAGAAAGCAAACATTCAAGAGCTCCAGATTTCTTGTTTTGACTGCGGATGCGAATGTTACAGTTTCGTTACCGAAAATAGCACCGGTTCGCATCGACCAAATAGCGGAAAATGTTGGAAGTCGCGCGTTCTTTTACGAACCTGTCGCTCAGCTGTAAGAACGGGGCGTTTTTGTAGCGGTCGAGGCGTTGTGTCTTAGACTCGCGATCAATCCACCGACTGATCGCGCAGAGATAAATGATGGCCCCGATGATTCGCAGGTTATTGCCCCGATTACTGATGGTGGTCGCCGTTACCGTTTCGGTTCTGGCACTGAGTTTTGCTCAGGGATCTGGCGGATCGGGGCTGCGCAATGTCACCGTGCTGATCGTCCGCCATGCGGAAAAACCGGACGTGGGCCGAGAGCTAAACGCCCAGGGTCAACAGCGCGCTGCCGCCTACGCCGACTATTTCGACCCGCTGAAACTGGGTGACGCAACACTCACCCCACAACGCCTGATCGCCACCGCTGACAGTCCGCAAAGCATCCGCCCCCGCCAGACGCTGATGCCGTTGGCGCAACGCCTGCAACTGCCGATCGAACAGCCATTCGCCAATAACGACGTCGACAAACTGGTCAATCAACTGCGCGAAAGCAATCAGGCGAAAACCGTGCTGATCGCCTGGCACCACGGGCACATCAACAAGCTCATCGGCGCATTCGGCGGCAATGGCCCGGCACTGATCGGCCAGCCGAAATGGCCGGTGGATGTTTATGACTGGCTGATTGTTTTGCGTTTCGACGACAAGGGGCAGTTGCTTGAGTCGCGTAGTGAGAAGGTGCAGGAGCATCTGATGCCGGGCGATGTGGCGGGGCGCCCGGCAATTGAAGCGTTTCGTCTTTTGATTAGCGAACCTGTACCACAACCTTCCCGACAGCCTTGCGCTGGCCAAGATCATTAATCGCCTGCGCCGCATTGCTCAGCGGATAGACCTGCGACACCAGCGGTTTCAACTTGCCCTCGGCGAACCAGCCGAACAATTGTTGAAAGTTAGCCGCGTTGTCCTGCGGCTGGCGCTGGGCGAAAGAACCCCAAAACACGCCAAGCACCGCCGCACCTTTGAGTAACGCGAGATTGACCGGCAGCTCGGGGATGCGCCCGCTGGCGAAGCCGACCACCAGCAGGCGGCCGTTCCAGGCGATGGCGCGGATGGCTTGGTCGAACAGGTCGCCGCCGACCGGATCGTAAATCACGTCGGCACCCTGGCCGTCGGTGAGGCGTTTGATTTCGTCCTTGAGGTTCGATTCGCTGTAGTTGATCAGCTCATCGGCGCCGGCAGCCTTGGCCACCGCGAGCTTCTCGGCGCTGCTGGCGGCGGCAATCACGCGGGCGCCCATGGCTTTGCCGATCTCCACGGCAGCCAGGCCGACGCCGCCGGATGCACCAAGCACCAGCAGGGTTTCGCCCGGTTGCAGGTTGGCGCGTTGCTTGAGGGCGTGCATTGAGGTGCCGTAGGTCATGCTGAAAGCGGCAGCGATATTGAAGTCCATCGACGGCGGAATCGGCAGGACGTTATAGCCCGGCACCGCGACTTGCTCGGCGAAGCTGCCCCAGCCAGTCAAAGCCATGACCCGGTCGCCGACCTTGAGATGGCTGACCTTTTCACCGACTTCGCGAACCACACCCGCCGCTTCGCCACCCGGCGAGAACGGGAAGGGCGGCTTGAATTGGTACTTGCCCTCGATAATCAGCGTGTCGGGAAAGTTGACCCCGGCGGCGTGCACGTCCAGGAGGATTTCGTTCTTCTTCGCGACAGGACTGGCGACGTCTTCCAGCACCAGCGATTCGGCAGGGCCGAAGGCTTTGCACAGCACGGCTTTCATCAGGGCTATTCCTTTGGGAGTGATGGCCGATAAGTGTAGGTGTGTCAGTCAACGGGTCAACGAGCATGCCCGGCCCTGATAGTCAGCCATAAGCTTGTGCTTGCGCGGCGGGTCGTTATGCTAGGCCGCAAACCGGATAAGGAGCGAATTGTGAAAGCGTGGATCATGTTGTTGCTGGCCCTGTCTCTGCCTGTGGCAGCGCTGGCCGAAGAAGCCAAAGAAGGCGAAGCGCCAAAGGTGAGCTACATCACCCTGAGCCCGCCGTTCGTGGGTAATTACGGGCTCGATGGCACGCCGAAGCTCAAAGTCTACAAGGCTGACGTGGCGCTGCGCGTCACCGGCGAGGAATCGGCCAAACTGGTCAAGGCCAACGAGCCGTTGATTCGCAATCAACTGGTGGCGCTGTTTACCCAGCAGACCTCTGAAGCGATGGCCAGCATCGAAGGTAAAGAGAAGCTGCGTCAGGAAGCGCTGAAGCAGACTCAGCAAGTGATGAATGACGAGACCGGCAAGCCGGTGGTTGAGGATTTGTTGTTCAACAACCTGATCATTCAATAAATCTTCAGTTGTCCGGGCCGGCCTCATCGCTGGCAAGCCAGCTCCCACAAGGTTCTGCGGCGATCACAATATTGTGTTCCGTCGCAAATCCTGTGGGAGCTGGCTTGCCAGCGATTGCATTTTGGCAGGCGCCAAATGAATCAGGGTTTGAGCGCAAGCACCGCCGCCCATTGCTCAGCCGTCACCGGCATCACCGACAACCTCGACCCCTTCTGCACTAACGGCATCTCCGCCAACGCCGCCTGCTGCTTCAGATAATCCAGCTTCAACACCCGCGCAAACGTCTCGACGTGTTCCACGTCAATCGCACTCCAGGCATTTTTCTCCGGGGTAGCCTTGGGATCGAAGTAATGACTCTCCGGCTCCAGTGCGGTGGGATCCGGGTACGCCGCCTGGATTATTTTGCCGATTCCGGCGATTCCCGGCTCCGGGCAACTGGAATGGTAGAAAAAGAACTCATCGCCCACTGCCATCGTCCGCAGAAAGTTGCGCGCCTGATAGTTGCGAACCCCGTCCCAGCGCGCTTTGCCGAGCTTTTCCAGACCTTTGATCGAGAGTTCGTCGGGTTCGGATTTCATCAGCCAATAGGCCATGTCGTGTGCTCCTGAAACGGTCATTGGGCAGGTTGTCGGGCAATTTTATGACAAACCGACGGTCGGTTGACGTCAGCGTTTGCGCAGCGGTTCACGTTGCCGCAAAATGCCGGCCTTTAAAGCTTGACGCTGCTGCACGGCCTACGAACGGAAACCGCTGCTGTCATCGTGATGATGTGCCTTGAGGGGGGCAATCGATGAAACGCAAACCGGATTTACTATGGACTTTGGTAATTTTGTTTGGCTTGGGCGTCGTGACCACCGGTTACGCACAGAGCCTGTGGTCGAACAAGGCCGATGCGCCGATTGAAATCGCGCAACAAGTACAACAGTCGACTGCGTTCAAGCGCTGAAACTGATCTTTAGACGCCGCTGTTCTGCGCGGCGTCCTATCCCGCGAAATACCACGCCTTGTCGCTGACCGTGCCCTGTAACGGTACATCCCAGCTTGCCTGCGCCAAGCGTTCGACCTTCTGACATTCATGGGCCAG
Organism: Pseudomonas sp. 4CAES_32.4; assembly: GCF_058136335.1. Lineage (NCBI taxonomy): Bacteria > Pseudomonadati > Pseudomonadota > Gammaproteobacteria > Pseudomonadales > Pseudomonadaceae > Pseudomonas > Pseudomonas sp. 4CAES_32.4. Next base: position 5,953,641 of record NZ_CM176882.1, on the reverse strand, counting down.
ACCCAGCAGCGTCGGCTTGCGCCAGCTTTTACGGCGCGCCAGATACGCCAGACTGCGATCATAGAAACCGCCGCCCATCCCCAGTCGCCCGCCGACATCGTCAAACCCCACCAATGGCAACAACACCAGATCCAGCGCCCAGACCTTGCGCTGCTGCGCCAGATTGGCGCGCGGTTCGAGAATGCGGAAGCGATTGGGTTTGAGTTTCTCGCGGGGACGAATCCGTTGGAAGACCATTTTGGTTCGCGGCCAGGCACTCAGCACCGGCAGATAGGTGGCTTTGCCCCGACGCTGTGCTTCGCGCAGCAGCAGGCGCGGATCGATTTCACCGTCGGTGGGCAGGTACAGAGAGATATGTTTCGCCCGGCGAAAATGCGGGTCTTGCGCCAGTTGCCGGTACAGGCCTTTGGCGGCCTGGCGTTGTTCGCTTTTGCTCAGCGAGCGGCGTGCCTTGCGCAGCAGGCGGCGGAGTTGCGGACGGGGCAGCAGCGCGGGTTCGGTCATGGTTCGGCTTCGGCAGGTTGGACGAAAACGTACGCATAAAAAATCCGATGGCGGTTTTCACCGACATCGGATTCGAATCAGGCTCCCCGGATGAACCGCTGTCAACTTAGCCCTTGAACCCGAAAGTTCAAGGTGGAAGATGCAGTAGACTTTAAGGCTTTCCGTCTAGCGGACATGCACACCAGCCCAACGTGCAACTTCCAGGGTAGTGCGAATCGGCTCAGGGACATCGTCAACTGGCAAGCACCCCAGGGAGTGCCGCGAGTATACCGCAAGCGGCCAGTCGAATCAGCCCTTGGTGTTGGTCTGATCGTCGGCAAGCACCAGATCGACACGATCGAGCAAGTCGCGCACCTGTTCACGGGTCGAACCGCTGGCCTGGATGTCCGGGCGCTCTTCTTTGTGCAAGAGGTCGTGGGTGATGTTCAGCGCGGCCATCACGGCGATACGGTCGGCACCGATGACTTTGCCGCTGCTGCGGATCTCGCGCATCTTGCCATCCAGGTAGCGCGCGGCGCTGACCAGATTGCTGCGTTCTTCCTGCGGGCAGATGATCGAATATTCTTTGTCGAGGATCTGCACGGTGACGCTATTGCTTGAACTCATGAGTCTTGCTCCAGGGCCTTGAGGCGCGAAATCATCGATTCGACCTTACGCCGGGCGATTTCGTTTTTTTCAATGAGGTGAGCGCGTTCCTCGCGCCAGGTTTTTTCCTGAGCTAGTAAGAGTGCGTTTTGACTCTTAAGTTGCTCGACTCGACCAATCAGCAGTTCGAGTCTGGCCATCAGCGCTTGCAGGTCGGTGTCTTCCATTGTGTCCACTGAGTTGGAGTCTGTCTGATGGGATAGCTGGCGGACAGCCTTTAATAGTCTTGGCGAGTCTGTCGATGTAGGATACAAGGCCTTCATTCTAGACATAGCGCCGTCTGGCGCCTAGCTGCCCATGACCATTGCGAATTCCCCGTACCAAGCCTTTGCCACCCTGCTGACCTCCAGCGGCCACAACGTCTCGCCTGCCGAACTGCATGGCGTGCTGCTCGGACGCAGCTGCGCCGGTGCCGGCTTCGATAACGAAGGCTGGCTGATTGACGCCGCCGAACTGCTCGAAGGCGATATTCAGGACAACGTCCGCAACGCCCTGATCGGCCTGCAAGAGATGGTCAAAGGCGAGCTGACCGGCGACGACGTCACCGTCGTTCTGCTGCTGCCGACTGATGATGCGCCACTGGCCGACCGCGCCGCTGCACTGGGCGAATGGTGCCAGGGCTTCCTCAGCGGGTTTGGCCTGAACTGCCGCGACAGCAGCATGCTCAGCACCGAAGCCACTGAAGTGCTGCAGGATCTGGCCGCCATTTCCCAAGTGCAAGATGCCCTGGAAGAATCCGAAGACGGCGAGACCGACTACATGGAAGTCATGGAGTACCTGCGCGTCGCGCCGCTGCTGCTGTTCTCGGAAACCAAGAAAGCCGACGTGCCGCCAGCCGCCAAGCCGTCGCTGCATTAATCGCGTGCCAGGGAAAGCCATCTGCCCATGACCCATATCCCGAAAGCGGAATACAGCCGTCGCCGCAAGGCCCTGATGGCGCAGATGGAACCCAACAGCATCGCGATCCTGCCCGCCGCCGCGGTCGCTATTCGCAACCGCGACGTCGAGCACGTCTACCGTCAGGACAGCGATTTCCAATACCTCAGCGGGTTTCCCGAGCCGCAAGCCGTCATCGTTTTGATGCCCGGCCGCGAGCATGGCGAATACGTGCTTTTCTGCCGTGAACGCAACGCCGAACGCGAATTGTGGGACGGCTTGCGTGCAGGGCAAGAAGGCGCGATCCGCGACTTCGGTGCCGACGACGCCTTCCCGATTACCGACATCGACGACATCCTCCCGGGCCTGATCGAAGGCCGTGACCGGGTGTATTCGGCGATGGGCAGCAACCCCGAATTCGACCGGCATCTGATGGACTGGATCAACGTGATCCGCTCCAAGGCGCACCTCGGCGCGCAGCCGCCGAACGAATTCGTTGCCCTGGATCATCTGCTTCACGACATGCGCCTGTATAAATCGGCGGCAGAAGTGAAGGTGATGCGCGAAGCTGCACGGATCTCGGCGCAAGCCCACATCCGCGCGATGCAGGCGAGTCGGGCCGGGCTCTACGAGTACAGCCTTGAAGCCGAACTCGACTACGAATTCCGCAAGGGCGGGGCGAAGATGCCGGCCTACGGTTCGATCGTCGCCGCCGGGCGCAACAGCTGCATCCTGCATTACCAGCAGAATGACGCGGTGCTCAAGGACGGCGATCTGGTGTTGATCGACGCCGGTTGCGAGATCGACTGCTACGCCAGCGACATCACCCGCACCTGGCCGGTCAACGGCAAGTTTTCCGCTGAGCAGAAGGCGATCTACGAATTGGTGCTGGCCTCGCAGGAAGCCGCGTTCGCCGAAATCGCCCCGAACAAGCACTGGAATCAGGCGCACGAAGCCACGGTTCGCGTTATCACCACGGGGTTGGTGAAACTCGGTTTGCTGCAGGGTGAGGTCGACGAATTGATCGCCAGCGAAGCCTATAAAGCGTTTTACATGCACCGCGCCGGTCACTGGCTGGGCATGGATGTACACGACGTCGGCGAGTACAAGGTCGGCGGCGAATGGCGCGTGCTGGAAGTCGGCATGGCGTTGACCGTGGAGCCGGGCATCTACATCGCCCCGGACAATCAAAACGTCGCGAAGAAATGGCGCGGCATTGGCGTGCGCATCGAGGACGACGTGGTCGTGACCAAAACGGGCTGTGAAATCCTCACCACCGGCGTACCGAAAAGCGTCGCCGACATCGAAGCGCTGATGGCGCAAGCAAGGACACACGCGGCATGAGTCGAGTCAATCTGGCAATCATCGGTGGCGGTCTGGTCGGCGCCAGTCTGGCGTTGGCCTTGCAGGCCGGGGCCAAGGCCCGTGGCTGGAAGATCGTCCTGATCGAGCCGTTCGCTCCCGGCGACAGTTGGCAGCCGAGCTACGACGCACGTTCGTCGGCGCTGTCCTTCGGTTCGCGGCAGATTTATCAACGCTTGGGCGTGTGGCAGGAAATCTCCCGTCGCGCCGAGCCGATCAAACAGATTCATGTCTCCGACCGTGGCCGCTTCTCCACTGCGCGTTTGTCGGCGATGGAAGAGGGCGTGCCGGCACTCGGTTACGTGGTGGAAAACGCCTGGCTCGGCCAATGCCTGTGGCAGCACCTTGATAAAGAGGTGATCACCTGGCGCTGCCCGGCGGAAGTCACGCGCATGGAGCCGCTGCCCGATGGCTATCGCCTGACCCTCAACGATGAAACCACCTTTGAATGCGACCTCGCGGTACTCGCCGATGGCGGTCGCTCCGGGCTGCGCGAGCAGTTGGGCATCAACGTGCGCAAGCGTCCTTACAATCAGAGTGCGCTGATCGCCAACATTACCCCGAGTGAAGCGCACAACGGCATGGCCTTCGAGCGCTTTACTGACGAAGGGCCGATGGCGCTGCTGCCGCTGCCGGAAAATCGCTGCGCCCTGGTCTGGACCCGACTGGGCATGGACGCGCAGCGTTTGGCTGATTTGAGCGAGCGCGATTTCCTCAGCGAATTGCAGGGCGTGTTCGGTTACCGCCTCGGCACGCTGAAACAGGTTGGCGCACGGCATTTGTATCCGCTGACGCTGGTCGAGGCCGAGGAACAAGTGCGCTCGCATCTGGCCGTGCTCGGCAACGCGGCGCACAGCCTGCACCCGATTGCCGGACAAGGTTTCAACCTTTCGCTGCGCGATGCCGATGCCTTGGCCGCTGCACTGCTGGCCAGCGACAAACCGCTGGGCGACTTCGCCACGTTGCAGGCGTATCGCGAGCGCCAACGTCTCGATCAGGATCTCACCGTCGGCTTCTCCGATCAGGTCACTCGCCTGTTTGGCAGCACGCAGCCGCTGGTTTCGCTGGGGCGCAACATCGGTTTGCTCGGTCTTGATCTGTTGCCACCGGCCAAGCGCTGGTTTGCCCGTCAGGCCATGGGTTTGGGAACGCGTCCGGATGCTTAAGTGGTTGACGAAAAAATTCGGCAAGGCGCGGTTGATGCGCTGGGTCATGACCTTTTACCCGCCGTATCTCGGCGCTGGTGTACGGGTTCGGCACATCAGCGATGACTTCCGCGACGTGCAAGTGTCGATGGGCCTCGGCTGGTACAACCGCAATTACGTCGGCACGCAGTTTGGCGGCAGTCTGTACTCGATGGTCGATCCGTTCTTCATGCTGATGCTCATGGAAAACCTTGGTTCTAAATACATCGTCTGGGACAAGGCCGCCGACATCGATTTTATTGCGCCGGGCAAAGGCCCGGTGTTCGCCCGGTTCAGCATCGACGAGACCTTGCTCGCCGAAATTCGCCGGCAGACCGCCAATGGCGAGAAATACCTGCCGCAGTTGCAGGTCGACATTCATGACGGCGCCGGCAATCTGGTGGCGCGGGTCGGGAAAACCCTTTACGTGCGGCTCAAGCCGCAAGCGAGACAGGCTTAAAGCATGGAAATGCGCGCAGATCTGCTGATTGTCGGAGCCGGAATGGTCGGCAGCGCCCTGGCGTTGGCGTTACAGGACAGCGGGCTGGAAGTCCTGCTGCTCGATGGCAGCCTGCTGAGCGTTAAACCCTTCGACGCCGAAGCCGCGTTTGAGCCGCGTGTGAGCGCGTTGTCAGCGGCGAGCCAGCGGATTCTCGAACGCCTCGGCGTCTGGGACGGCATCGCTAAACGCCGCAGCAGCCCGTACACCGACATGCACGTCTGGGACGGCAGCGGCACCGGGCAGATTCATTTCTCGGCGAGCAGCGTGCACGCCGAAGTGCTCGGCCATATCGTTGAAAATCGCGTGGTGCAGGATGCCTTGCTCGATCGCTTGCACGATTGCGATCTGGGCATGCTCGCCAATGCGCGGCTGGAACAGATGCGCCGTTCGGGCGATGACTGGCTGCTGACGCTGGCCGATGGTCGTCAGCTACGCGCTCCGCTGGTGATTGCCGCTGACGGCGCCAACTCGGCCGTGCGCCGTCTCACCGGCATGGCCACCCGCGAGTGGGATTACATGCACCACGCCATCGTCACCAGCGTGCGCAGCAGCAAGCCGCACCAGATGACCGCGTGGCAGCGCTTCACCGATCACGGGCCGCTGGCGTTTCTGCCGCTGGAGCGTGACGGGCAGCAGGATTGGTGTTCGATCGTCTGGTCGACCACGCCGAGTGAAGCCGAGCGCTTGATGGCGCTGGAGGAAGCGGATTTCTGCCGTGAGCTGGAGCGTGCCTTTGAAGGTCGCCTCGGCGAAGTGATCAGTGCCGATCCGCGTCTGTGCGTGCCGCTGCGTCAGCGTCATGCCAAGCGTTATGTCGCCGAAGGACTCGCGTTGATCGGCGACGCGGCGCACACCATCCACCCATTGGCGGGGCAGGGTGTGAACCTTGGTTTCCTCGATGCGGCGGTGCTGGCCGAAGTGCTGTTGCAGGCGGCGGAACGCGGTGAGCGTTTGGCCGATGTGAAGGTGTTGAGCCGCTACGAGCGTCGGCGCATGCCGCACAACCTCGCACTGATGGCGGCGATGGAAGGGTTTGAGCGGTTGTTCCAGGCGGATCCGTTGCCGGTGCGCTGGTTAAGGAATGCCGGGTTGAAGTTGGTGGAGCAGATGCCGGAGGCGAAGGCATTGTTTGTGCGCGAAGCCCTCGGGTTGACCGGGGACCTTCCGGCCCTGGCCAAACCCTGAGATTTTCGTTGTTGCTGCTGACCTCATCGCGGGCAAGCCCGCTCCCACAGTGGTCGGTGTGAAACATCAATATTGGACACACCGAAAACCTTGTGGGAGCTGGCTTGCCAGCGATGGCGTCGGCAAACCCAGCACAAAAATAACGCTGTGCAACATCTGGTAACTCCTTCAAAAAGAGTTCGATTGAGGTGGTAAATGTGAGTCCTTATCATTTGGCCCACATTTTCCGACCGAGAGACCACTCCCATGTTGGCACCCAAGCGTCTTCTGACCGCACTGGCCCTGACCCTGATCGGCAGCACGACGGCCCAGGCCGCTGATGAGGTGGTGGTTTACTCGTCGCGCATCGATGAGCTGATCAAACCGGTCTTCGATGCCTACACCGCCAAGACCGGGGTGAAGATCAAATTCATCACCGACAAGGAAGCGCCGCTGATGCAGCGCATCAAGGCCGAAGGTGAGAACGCCACCGCCGACCTGCTGCTCACCGTCGACGCCGGCAACCTCTGGCAAGCCGAGCAAATGGGCATCCTCCAGCCGTTCACTTCAAAAACCATCGACGCCAACATTCCCCTGCAATATCGCTCGTCCACCCACGCCTGGACTGGCCTCAGCCTGCGCGCGCGGACCATCGCCTACTCCACCGAACGGGTGAAGCCGGGCGAACTGACCACTTACGAAGCACTCGCTGACAAGAACTGGGAAGGGCGCCTGTGCCTGCGTACGGCGAAGAAGGTCTACAACCAGTCGCTGACCGCAACCATGATCGAAGTCCACGGCGCGGCCAAGACCGAGGAAATCCTCAAGGGTTGGGTCAACAACCTGTCCACCGATGTGTTCTCGGATGACGTCGCTGTGCTCGAAGCGATCAACGCCGGCCAGTGCGACGTTGGCATCGTCAACACTTACTACTACGGTCGCCTGCACAAGCAGAAACCGGAGCTGCCGGTGAAACTGTTCTGGCCGAACCAGGCGGATCGCGGTGTACACGTGAACCTGTCGGGCATCGGTCTGACCAAGCACGCGCCGCATCCGGAAGCGGCCAAGGCGTTGGTCGAGTGGATGACTACACCTGAAGCGCAGAAGATCTTTGCTGACGTGAACCAGGAATTCCCGGCCAACCCGGCGGTGGCGCCCTCGGAAGAAGTGGCGGCGTGGGGCAAGTTCGTTGCTGACACCTTGCCGGTGGAAGTGGCGGGTAAACGTCAGGCTGAGGCGATCCGCATGATGGATCGGGCGGGTTGGAATTGAGTCTGCTGTTGTAAAGATCAAAAGATGATCGTTCCCACGCTCTGCGTGGGAATGCATCCATCGACGCTCTGCGTCGTGCCGCCGACAGCGTGACGCAGAGCGTCACAGGATGTGTGCCCACGCAGAGCGTGGGCACAATCATTTGAACGAGACTGTTTCCTTGGCCCACCCCGCCCAACGCCGCTGGTACCCCATCGTCTTCGCCATTGCCGCGCTGGTGCTGCTGCCCCTGAGCGTTCTGCTGCTGTCCTGGCAGACCATCGATCAACAAATCTGGTCGCATCTGTGGCAAACCCAGATGCCGCGCCTGCTCGGCAACACGCTGACGCTGGTGTTCGGCGTTGGTGTCGGTGTGACGCTGCTCGGCGTCAGCCTGGCCTGGCTGACCAGTCTCTGCGAATTCCCCGGTCGACGCTGGCTCGACTGGGCGCTGATGCTGCCCTTCGCCATCCCCGCGTACGTCCTGGCCTTCGTCTTCGTTGGCTTGCTCGACTTCGCCGGCCCGGTGCAAACCCTGCTGCGTGAATGGTTTGGCACAGGCCTGCGCCTGCCTCGGGTGCGCTCCACCGGCGGGGTGATCATCGTGCTGGTGCTGGTCTTCTATCCCTACGTTTACCTGCTGGCGCGCACCGCGTTTCTCGCTCAGGGCAAAGGCCTGATGGAAGCCGCACGGGTGCTTGGCCAGTCACCATGGCAAGCGTTCTGGCGGGTGGCGTTGCCGATGGCGCGCCCGGCCATCGGCGCGGGCGTGGCGCTGGCGCTGATGGAAACCTTGGCCGATTTCGGCGCGGTGTCGGTGTTCAACTTCGACACCTTCACCACTGCCATCTACAAAACCTGGTACGGCTTCTTCAGCCTGTCGAGCGCGGCGCAACTGGCCAGCCTGTTGCTGCTGGTGGTGATGCTGGTGCTGTATGGCGAACGTCGTGCGCGCGGGGCGAATCGGGCAAGCAACGAGCGCCCTCGGGTGCAAGCGCTGTATCACTTGCATGGGCTCAAGGCCTTCGCGGCGACAACGTGGTGCGGTCTGGTGTTTGCCTGCGCCTTCGTCATTCCGCTGCTGCAATTGATCGTCTGGTTCTGGCAGCGCGGCCGTTTCGATCTGGATGAGCGTTACGCCGGGCTGATCCTGCACACTTTGTATTTGGGCGGCATGGCGGCGCTGATCACCGTCAGTGTTGCGTTGCTGCTGGCCTTTGCCCGGCGGTTGGCGCCGACACCGGCGATCAACTCCGGCGTTGGTCTGGCCAATCTTGGTTACGCCTTGCCGGGTTCTGTGTTGGCGGTGTCGATCATGCTGGCGTTCAGTTACCTGGATCGCGAACTGGTGATTCCACTTTCAGGCTGGCTCGGTGGCGCGGGCAAACCGTTACTGTTGGGCAGTCTGGCGGCCTTGTTGATGGCGTATCTGGTGCGCTTTATCGCGGTCGCATACGGCCCGCTGGAAAACAGTCTGGCGCGTATACGGCCATCTTTGCCCGAAGCAGCACGTAGCCTGGGTGTCAGTGGGCCGCGACTGTTTTTCAAAGTGTATCTGCCGTTGCTGCTGCCCGGCACACTGAGTGCGGCACTGCTGGTGTTCGTCGATGTACTCAAGGAAATGCCCGCGACCCTGCTGATGCGCCCGTTTGGCTGGGACACGCTGGCCGTACGCATCTTTGAAATGACCAGCGAAGGCGAGTGGGCACGGGCGTCATTGCCGGCGTTGACCCTGGTTCTGGTCGGACTGTTACCGGTCATCGGCCTGATCCGTCGCTCGGCGCACCGAAACACTTAGTAGTGAGTCCTGAATCATGCGGCTACAATGCGCGGCATTCGGTGCGGTTAGTCTGACAGACCTGTTCGCTGGAATCGGCTGAGAGCCTTCTATTTCAAGGCTTTCACCCGTGCAGCGACTGTCCGCACCTTCGCCACGCCCGGAAGGAGAAACCCATGGGACAGCGTACGCCTCTGTATGACCTGCATCTCGCCCTCGGCGCGAAGATGGTCGATTTTGGCGGTTGGGACATGCCACTGCATTACGGCTCGCAGGTCGAGGAACACCACGAAGTGCGCCGCGATTGCGGAGTGTTCGATGTTTCTCACATGACTGTGATCGATGTCACCGGCACTCAGTCCAAAGCCTGGCTCCAGCATTTGCTGGCCAATGATGTCGACCGCCTGCACCGCCCCGGCCGTGCGTTGTACAGCACCATGCTCAATGAGCGCGGCGGCATCGTCGATGACATGATCGTCTACCGCCTCGACGACGCTTATCGTCTGGTGTTCAATGCCTCGACCCGCGATCAGGATCTGGCCTGGATGAACGCGCAGCGCGGCGATTACGACGTGCAACTGCACGAGCGCTCCGAGCTGGCGATGCTCGCCATTCAAGGCCCGCAGGCCCGGCACAAGATTGCCGAACTGGTGACCCAGTCCCGCGCCACGCTGATTCAGCACCTCAAACCGTTCGAAGGCTATACCGACGGCGACTGGTTCATTGCCCGTACCGGTTACACCGGTGAAGACGGTCTTGAAATCTGTCTGCCGGCCAATCAGGCGCCGGGGTTCTTCAACGATCTGGTCGGCGCCGGCATTTCGCCGATCGGCCTCGGTGCCCGCGACACCCTGCGGGTGGAAGCCGGGATGAACCTCTACGGTCAGGATATTCATCAGGACGTTTCGCCGCTGGCCTCGAACATGGCCTGGAGCATCGCCTGGGAACCGGCCTCGCGCCAGTTCATCGGCCGCGCTGCCGTTGAGGCGGAAAAAGCCGCCGGTGTTGCGCACAAACTGGTCGGTCTGGTGCTGGAGGAACGCGGTGTTTTGCGCGCTCATCAAGTGGTTCGTATCGCCGATGTTGGCGAAGGAGAGATCACCAGTGGTAGTTTCTCCCCTACGCTAAGCAAATCGATTGCCCTGGCGCGTGTTCCGATGGCCACCGCCGACCGCGCCGAAGTGGAAATCCGTGGCAAGTGGTACCCGGTACGCGTGGTCAAACCGACCTTCGTACGCCATGGCAAAACTTTGATCTAACCTTTTTTGGCGGGCATGACCGCTGACCTGATTACCGAGGACACCGAAGATGAGCAATATCCCCGCTGAACTGCGTTTCGCCGAAAGTCATGAATGGGCCCGCCTGGAAGCCGACGGCACCGTCACCGTGGGCATCAGCGATCACGCCCAGGAAGCGCTGGGCGACGTGGTGTTCGTCGAGCTGACCGAAGTGGGCAAAGTGTTCGCCGCTGAAGATCAGGCAGGTGTGGTCGAGTCGGTGAAAGCCGCTTCCGACATCTATTCGCCGATCAGCGGTGAAGTCATCGCGATCAACGAAGAGCTGGGTGGCTCGCCCGAGCTGCTGAACTCCGACCCGTACGGCGCGTGGATCTTCAAGCTCAAGCCAAGCGACAAGGCCGAGCTGGACAAGCTGCTGGATGCCGGCGCTTACAAGGCTGCCATCGGCGAGTAAGCTCTAAGCATTACCCAAAGCCCCGACCTGTCGGGGCTTTTTTGTGGACGATGCAAATCCTCTGTAGGAGTGAGCCTGCTCGCGATAGCGTTCTTTCAGACATATTAATGCTACTGACACACCGCTATCGCGAGCAGGCTCACTCCTACAGGGGGATGCGGTGCACTGAAAATGGGTTGCCACATCGGCTGCTATGCTGCTTTGACCGTGTTGCATTGACGCCGAGCGCCAGCCAAGAGAGAGCCCGTCATGTCCCAGTTGCCGTCCCTGAGCCAGTTACGCGATCCCGATGCCTTCCTGCGCCGCCACCTCGGCCCCGATGCCGCTGAGCAGCAGGCGATGCTCGACAGCCTGGGCCTCGGTAGCCGGGCCGAACTGATCGAGCAGACCGTGCCGCCGGGCATCCGCCTCAATTGCGCACTCGACCTGCCGCCGGCGCTGGATGAACAAGCCGCACTCGCCAAGCTGCGTGGTTACGCCGAGCAGAATCAGGTCTGGACCAGCCTGATCGGCATGGGCTACCACGGCACCCTGACGCCGACCGTCATTCTGCGTAATGTGCTGGAAAATCCCGGCTGGTACACCGCGTACACGCCGTATCAACCGGAGATCGCCCAGGGCCGGCTCGAAGCGCTGCTGAATTTCCAGCAACTGACCATCGACCTCACCGGCCTTGAACTGGCCAACGCTTCGCTGCTCGATGAAGCCACGGCCGCTGCCGAAGCCATGGCGCTGGCCAAGCGCGTGGCGAAGTCGAAGAGCAATCTGTTCTTCGTCGACGAGAGCTGTCATCCACAGACCATTTCCGTGGTGCAGACCCGCGCCGAAGGCTTCGGCTTTCAACTGATCATCGACGCTGTGGAAAACTTGAAGCAGCACCAGGTATTCGGCGCGCTGCTGCAGTATCCCGACACTCACGGCGAGATTCGTGATCTGCGACCGTTGATTGATCACTTGCACGCGCAGCAGGCCTTGGCCTGTGTCGCGACCGATTTATTGAGTTTGCTGTTGCTGACCCCGCCGGGCGAACTGGGCGCCGATGTAGTGTTCGGCTCGTCCCAGCGTTTTGGCGTGCCGATGGGGTATGGCGGCCCGCATGCGGCGTTCTTTGCCAGCCGCGAGGAATACAAACGGGCGATTCCCGGGCGGATCATCGGTGTGTCGAAGGACGCCCGAGGCAACGTCGCGTTACGCATGGCCCTGCAAACCCGCGAGCAACATATCCGCCGCGAGAAGGCCAATTCGAACATCTGCACGGCGCAGGTGCTGCTGGCCAATATCGCCAGTTTCTATGCGGTCTATCACGGGCCGGAGGGTCTGAAACGTATTGCCCTGCGCGTGCATCGGCTGACCTGCATTCTGGCGGCAGGGCTGGAGCGTCACGGCATCAAACGGCTCAACGCGCAGTTTTTCGACACCCTGACGCTGGACGTCGGCGGGGTGCAAACCGCGATCATCGAAAGCGCTCAGGCGGCGCAGATCAACCTGAGGATTTCGGGTCGCGGGCTGTTGGGGCTGAGTCTCGATGAAACCAGCGATGAAAGTACCGTGGCTAAATTGTTCGAAGTGCTGCTCGGGGCAGATCACGGGTTGACCGTCGATGATCTCGATGCGGAGGCACTGGATTCAGGCATCCCGGAAAATCTCCAGCGCAAGACACCGTACCTGCGCCATCCGGTCTTCAACGCCCATCACAGCGAAACCGAGATGCTGCGCTATCTCAAGCAGCTGGAGAACAAGGATCTGGCGCTCAACCAGTCGATGATCCCGCTGGGCTCGTGCACCATGAAACTCAATGCCACCAGCGAAATGATTCCGATCACCTGGCCGCAGTTCGCCAACCTGCATCCGTTTGTGCCGCGTGAACAAGCTGTCGGTTACACGCTGATGATCGAAGAACTCGAGCGCTGGCTGTGCGCAATCACCGGGTTCGACGCGATCTGCATGCAGCCCAACTCCGGTGCGCAGGGTGAATACGCCGGGTTGCTGGCGATCCGCAAGTATCACGAGAGCCGCCAGCAGGGCGGGCGTGATGTGTGCCTGATTCCGTCGTCGGCCCACGGCACCAACCCGGCCTCGGCGCAAATGGTCGGGTTGCGGGTGGTGATCGTCGAGTGCGACGAGGCCGGTAACGTTGATCTTGAAGATCTCAAGGCCAAAGCTGCCGAGGCCGGGGCGAAGCTCTCCTGTCTGATGGCGACCTATCCGTCGACCCATGGCGTGTACGAGGAGGGCATCAGCGAAATCTGCGAAGTTATCCACAAGCACGGCGGTCAGGTGTACATGGACGGCGCCAACCTCAACGCGCAGGTCGGGCTGGCGCGGCCGGCGGACATTGGCGCCGATGTCTCGCACATGAATTTGCACAAGACTTTCTGCATTCCCCATGGCGGCGGTGGGCCGGGCATGGGACCGATCGGCGTGCGCGCGCATCTGGCGCCGTTTGTGGCCAATCACCCGGTGGTGCCGATTGACGGCCCGCAACCGCAGAACACGGCAGTCAGCGCGGCGCCGTGGGGCAGTGCGAGCATTCTGCCGATCAGCTGGATGTACATCGCCATGATGGGCCCGCAACTGGCGGACGCCAGCGAGGTGGCGATTCTTGCGGCGAATTACCTGGCGCAGCATTTATCCGGCGCGTTCCCAGTGCTGTACACCGGGCGCAACGGGCGGGTCGCGCATGAGTGCATTCTGGATTTGCGGCCATTGAAGGCGCAGACCGGGATCAGTGAAGAAGACGTCGCCAAGCGTCTGATGGATTACGGCTTCCACGCGCCGACCATGTCATTCCCGGTGCCAGGCACGTTGATGGTCGAGCCGACCGAGAGTGAGTCGAAGGCTGAGCTGGATCGTTTTATCGGCGCGATGCTGAGCATTCGCGCAGAAATCAGCCAAGTGCAGAATGGCGACTGGCCGGCGGAGGACAATCCTTTGAGGCGCGCACCGCATACGCTGGCGGATGTCACCGGCGTTTGGGAGCGGCCCTACAGCATCGAGCAAGGCATCACCCCGGATGCGCACACCAAGGCGCACAAGTATTGGCCAGCGGTGAAGCGGGTGGACAACGTTTACGGCGATCGCAACCTGTTCTGCGCTTGTGTCCCGGTGGATGATTACCGCTGACTTTCGGATGGTCAAAGATCTAATGTGGGAGCTAGCCCTGCTGGCGATTGCGGTGAATCAGTCGACATCTTTATCGACTGATTCACCGCAATCGCCAGCAGGGCTAGCTCCCACAGGGGTATTGGGTGAGGCAGAAATCCGGGCAAAAAAATGCCGCTCGATTGAGCGGCATTTTTGTTACTCGGAAGCCACCGCGTTCTTCGCCAGAATCGCGTTCGCCAATTCCATATCAGTCGCCTGCAGGCCCGGGTTGTCGGCGCGGACTTTCTGCATCGCCGCTTCCAGATACGGCCCGCGAATACCGCCATCACTGGCAACGAAACTGCCGGCATCGTCCTGTGCGGCGATGATCAGCTTGTGATCCTTGAAAGTCAGATAAGTCGAACCGGTAGTGGCGCCGGACGAAATGACGTTACGCCAAAAGCTGTCCGCCATGGCCGAACCAACGGGAAGGGACAGCAAGGCCAAGGTGGCGACAGCAAGTTTGAGACGCATGATGAGATGACTCCTGGGGGTTAACTACGGCGTTGGATTGCCTTTTCCTTCATCCAGTTCCGTGATGGGCTATTTCAGCTCGCTCTGCGGTGTCACCCGCAACACTTCCTCAACGGTAGTCAGTCCCGCCGCGACTTTCTGCGCGCCGGAAAGGCGCAGGCTGCGCATCCCTTCCTTGAACGCCTGACGGCGGATTGCCGTGAGATCGGTGTCCGGGGTGATGAACGTTTTGAGGCTGTCGCTCAGTTGCATGATTTCGTAGACCCCGGCGCGGCCGTGATAACCGGTGTCGCGACATTCGACGCAACCGATGGCCCGCTGCGCATTGCCCGGCAGCGGCGCTTGCCACGGGCGGGTCAGGGTTTGCCAGTCTTCCTCCTCCAGTGTCAGCGGTGCCTTGCAGTGCGGACACAAGGTGCGCACCAGACGCTGGGCCATGACCCCGAGTACGGTGGCTTTGATCAGGTAGTGCGGCACGCCGAGTTCGAGCAGGCGACTGATCGCACTGGGCGCGTCGTTGGTGTGCAGAGTCGACAGCACCAAGTGCCCGGTCAGCGCTGCCTGAATCGCCATTTCAGCGGTTTCCAGATCGCGGATCTCACCGATCATGATGATGTCCGGGTCTTGCCGCATCAGCGCACGCACACCGGCGGCGAAGCTGAGGTCGATGTTGTGCTGGACCTGCATCTGGTTGAACGCCGGTTCGACCATTTCGATCGGGTCTTCGATGGTGCAGAGGTTGACCTCCGGCGTCGCCAGTTTTTTCAGCGTGGTGTACAGCGTGGTGGTCTTGCCTGAACCGGTCGGCCCGGTGACCAGAATGATGCCGTTGGGCTGGCGGGTCATGTCCTGCCAGCGCCTCAGATCGTCGGCGCTGAAGCCCAACTGATCGAAATCCTTGAGCAGCACTTCCGGGTCGAAAATCCGCATGACCATTTTTTCGCCGAACGCAGTGGGCAACGTCGACAGGCGCAGTTCGACTTCGCCGCCGTCCGGTGTCTTGGTCTTGACCCGGCCATCCTGGGGTTTGCGCTTTTCGGCGACGTTCATGCGGCCGAGGCTTTTCAGGCGACTGACAATCGCCATGGTCACCTGCGGCGGGAATTGATAGACGTTGTGCAGCACGCCGTCGATGCGAAAACGTACCGTGCCTTGTTCGCGCCGTGGTTCGATGTGGATATCGCTGGCGCGTTGCTGGAAGGCGTACTGGAACAGCCAGTCGACGATATTGACGATGTGCGCATCGTTGGCATCTGGCTCCTGATCGCTGGCGCCGAGGTTGAGCAGTTGTTCGAAGTTGCCGAGGTTGCCGCCCTGGGCGTCGGCACTGCTGGCGCCGCTGACCGATTTCGCCAGGCGGAAAAACTCGACGCTGAAGCGCTGGATGTCCGCCGGGTTGGCCACTACGCGTTTGATCGGCAGCTTGAGTACGTGAGTCAGGTCGGCTTCCCAACCAGTGACGTAAGGCTGGGCGCTGGCCACGGTCACCGAGTCGCGATCGACGGCCACAGCAAGAATTTTGTGCCGTTGCGCGAAGGCATAGGACATCAGCGGGGTGATCGCGGCGACGTTGATT
Organism: Pseudomonas sp. 4CAES_32.4; assembly: GCF_058136335.1. Classification (NCBI taxonomy): domain Bacteria; kingdom Pseudomonadati; phylum Pseudomonadota; class Gammaproteobacteria; order Pseudomonadales; family Pseudomonadaceae; genus Pseudomonas; species Pseudomonas sp. 4CAES_32.4. Next base: position 5,937,490 of record NZ_CM176882.1, on the reverse strand, counting down.
TTCAACGGGTCGATGCGCAAATACGGCTGGCCGGCCTGCTGCGCCAGCCACAGGGTCAGGCTTTCCAGGTCGAGATGTTTGCCCGGACGGCTGAGGTCGTCGAGCTGCTGGATGGCGATGAATTCCAGCGGGTGCATCTGGCCATGGGCGGCGTGTCGGCGGCGGGCATTCAGCGCCTGCTCTGCCGAGTCCTGGCAGATAAAGCCTTGGGCGACCAGTTCACGCAACACATCGTTGAGTTCCAGCCAGCGGTCCTGAGTGGCGAATTGAGCGGACATGCAGGCTTCCTTTTGAGCGACAGTGCGCAAAAGGATAGTCGCGGCCCCGCTGACCGTTGGGCCACTACCCGACGAAGCCGTTGCCGGATTTGTCAGCCGGCCGCTTGCGCAGGTGCATTCCAAGCGCTGTCGGCGTTTTGCAGATCCACCGAGCAAACGCTGATCAGGTTACGAAGTTTTTCCGCGATCACCTGCGCGCGATGCCAACTGCAACCGCCCATGACGATGTCGATCGACATCAAGTCGTCCATCCGCTGCACGTTGACCTGCTCGGGCGTGAGGAACTGCAGCGCGAACAGGTTGAGCACCCGCACCAGCAAGTCCGGCTCGGCTTCGGCGAGGATCTGGTAGTGCGCCAGACAGTGGGCGTTGCTGACGTTCCAGACGTCGACGCGGGTGGGGGCGCTGTTCACGGCTTCGAGGTGCGGCATGGCGAGTCTCCAAAATTTCTGGAGGAATTTTTACATTCGGTACTGGGTATTTCTTGGCTATGATCGGCGTTATTGGCGAGTTATCGACTGAATCAATTCGCAGAATATTCCATTAGAGGCTTTTCTATGCACAGCGAGCTGGACGGCTACGACCGCAAGATTCTCGCCCTCCTGCAAGAGGACGCTTCACTGTCGAGCGCGCAGATCGCCGAGCAGGTGGGCTTGTCGCAATCGCCGTGCTGGCGGCGGATTCAGCGGATGAAGGAGGAGGGGATCATTCGCGGTCAGGTGACTTTGCTTGATCGCAAGAAGATCGGCCTGAATACGCAGATCTTTGCCGAGATCAAACTCAACGCCCACGGGCGTTCGAACTTCACTGAGTTCACCGAAGCGATTCGCGGGTTTCCGGAGGTGCTGGAGTGTTATGTGCTGATGGGCGCGGTGGATTTTCTGTTGCGAATTGTCGCGGCGGACATTGAAGCGTATGAGCGGTTCTTCTTCGAGAAGCTGTCGCTGGTGCCGGGGATTCAGGAAGTGAATTCGATTGTGGCGTTGTCGGAGATCAAGTCCACCACAAGCTTGCCTGTATTGCGGTGATGGTGCTGGCGTCATCGCTGGCAAGCCAGCTCCCACAGGTTTTTGTGTTGAAACACAATCTGCATTTCAACACTGAGCCCTGTGGGAGCCAGCCCTGCTGGCGATGGCGGTGTTACATGCGCAGAAGCATTTTCCACGCGCGATTCTGGTAAACCGCAATCGCCTGCTGCTTGCGTGCGTCGAGCAGTTCGTCAGTGATCGTCGGCTCGTTGGCCAGTTGCGCCAGTTTGTTCAGCTCGCCGTACAGACGATCCATTTCCGGGATTTCCAGCACGTTACGTGCGTGGTGCAGCCAGACCTGGATGCGCTCGATGCGCGGCAGTTGCTCGGCCAGATCTTCTGGCTGCTGCTGATAACGCTGCAATTGCAGGGCCGTGGCTTCTTCGCCCAAGGTACGCGGCAGCCAGCTGTGCAGCTGCGCGCCGCCCTGACGGTTGCCACGCACGTTGCGCTCGGCGGTCCAGGTGCGCGCCAGCAACCAGCGCGAAGTGGTCAGCGAGAACAAGCCCCAGCGCGGGTCTTCGAGTTCTTCGAGGAACTGCTCCGGCGCAGCTTTGCGCACGTCTTCGTCTTCGATACCGGCCTGTACCAGCGGGCGCCAGTCTTCCAGCAACGCATCCAGAGCAACGCGCAAGTCGTGGGTCGACTGACGCGGTGCGGCCTGGCCGAGGCTGCTGAGCAGGGCGCGCATTTCCGCGAGGTTTTCGACCCAGTCGAGCAACAGGCGCCAGTGGCCGTTGAAACGGTACTGTTCAGCCAGACGCTGACTGCTGCCGAGCAAGTGCCAGCTCAGTGCGGCGAAAGCGTCGTCGAGTTGAGTTTCTGCGGTCAGCTCCGGCGCCGGCAGGCTCAGCGAGTAGCTGTTGGCGTCGTACAGACGATAGCCGCGCTCAGCCTTGCTGATGTCGCACGGCATCAGCGCCAGGGTTTCGGCCAATTCGGCAGCCAGTTCCAGCAGCGCGGCAGGTTCGCCTTCACGCAGTTCCAGTTCCAGCTCGCAGATTTCTTCTTTCTGTTTACCGACCACAACGTGGCCGAGATCCAGCGCGGCTTCGATAACCACTTTGCTCTTGCCACGGCCCCAGGCGATTTCGGCGCGTTCGCGGACGAAATCGGTGGTGAAGATCGGCTTGAGGGTTTTCTTGTCCAGCTCGGCCAGCGACTCGGGCCAGCATTCGCCGTCGAGCTTCTTCACGTCGAGCTTGGCTTTCGGCAACTTCCAGTCGTATTCATTGCGCTCGGACAGACCGGCGACGCTCTGGCCACGGGTCTTGAGGGTCTGAATCACTTCGTCACCGTCCTTGCGCAGGCGCAGGGCGACTTTGGCCTGAGCCAGATCGCGCTCGGGGGTGTCGAAGTACTGGTTCATCAACTCACGGCGTTCCCAGCCACTTTTGTTGCGTTTTTTCAGTAACGGGTGCTCGCGCAGGGCGGCGAGGGTTTCGCGGCTGACGCGGAGTTTGATTTCGGTTTCTTTCTGCATGGCCGGAAAATCCAGGATCGGGAGCGCAGCCGGGGAATATGTGGCTGCCAAGGCCGTGCAGTGTACAGGACTGATTCGTCCTACGCCCTGCGGCGGTTTATTCCTGACGCCGGATGGCTCTATGATGGACTTCAAATCGGGAGTTGGAGTCAGCGATGCCTTTGCCGTCCATGCAAGACCAGTTCGCTGCGCTGATTGCCGCGCCGTCGGTCAGCTGCACTCAACCGAACCTTGATCAGTCCAATCGGGCGGTGATCGATTTGCTCGCCGGTTGGCTGGGCGATCTGGGTTTCAGCTGCGATATCCAGCAAGTCAGCCCCGGCAAATTCAACTTGCTCGCCAGTTTCGGCAGCGGCCCCGGCGGCCTGGTGCTGGCCGGGCACAGCGACACGGTGCCGTACGACGATGCGTTGTGGCAGACCGATCCGCTGAAACTCACCGAAGTCGATGGCCGCTGGGTCGGCCTCGGCAGTTGCGACATGAAAGGCTTCTTTGCGCTGATCATCGAAGCGGTGTTGCCACTGCTCGAACAGCCGTTCAAGCAACCGTTGCTGATCCTCGCCACCTGCGATGAAGAAAGCTCGATGTCCGGCGCCCGTGCATTGGCCGAAGCCGGGCGTCCATTGGGCCGCGCTGCGGTGATCGGCGAGCCGACCGGGCTCAAGCCGATCCGTATGCACAAAGGCATCATGATGGAGCGCATCGATATCCTCGGGCAGAGCGGCCATTCGTCGGATCCGCGCCTGGGTCATAGCGCCCTCGAAGCGATGCACGACGCGATTGGCGAACTGCGCGGTTTGCGACTGCTGTGGCAGCGTGAATTCAACAACCCGCAATTCAGCGTGCCGCAACCGACCATGAACTTCGGTTGCATCCATGGCGGTGACAACCCGAACCGCATCTGCGGCCAGTGTTCGCTGGAATTCGACCTGCGGCCGTTGCCGGGGATGGACCCGAAAGTCCTGCGCGCGGAGATTTTGCGCAAGCTCAACCCGGTCGCCGAGCGGCATCAGGTGAAGATCGACTACAAGCCGTTGTTCCCGGAAGTGCCGCCGTTCGAGCAGGATGAAGATGCCGAACTGGTGCGCATCGCTGAAAAGCTCACCGGTCACAGCGCCGAAGCAGTAGCGTTCGGCACCGAAGCGCCTTATCTTCAGCGCCTCGGCTGCGAAACCATCGTGCTCGGCCCTGGCGACATCGCCTGTGCGCATCAGCCCGGCGAGTACCTTGAAATGTCACGTTTGCAGCCTACCGTGCATCTATTACGGCAACTGATTGAACATTATTGCCTGACTGCTGACGAACGATGATCCGCCCATGTGGGAGCGAGCCTGCTCGCGAAAGCGCCATTTCAGACACCTCGATGTCGCCTGATACACCGCTTTCGCGAGCAAGCTCGCTCCCACAGGGATTGTGTTTTGCCCGACCGAACGCTGTAAATTGCCAGCAACCCAACCCGTATCCATGAGGAGAGCGCGCGTGTCGCCAAGCCTGTTCCGACGATAACCATCAGCCCGCTGTGCGTTTTCCGTTTCGCCCTTTTTCCGGCTGCTATTTATTACAGGCCCAGGTACATGCCCGAATACGTCAATTGGCTTCGCCACGCATCCCCTTACATCAATGCCCACCGCGACTGCACCTTCGTCGTCATGCTGCCCGGCGACGGCGTTGAGCATCCGAATTTCGGCAACATCGTCCACGACATTGTCTTGCTGCACAGCCTCGGCGTGCGCCTGGTGCTGGTGCACGGTTCGCGCCCGCAAATTGAAACCCGCCTCGCTGCGCGTGGCTTGACCCCGCATTACCACCACGGCATGCGCATCACCGATGCCGCGACCCTGGAATGCGTGATCGACGCCGTCGGCCAGTTGCGTATCGCTATCGAAGCGCGGCTGTCGATGGACATGGCTTCCTCGCCGATGCAGGGCTCGCGTCTGCGTGTGGCCAGCGGCAACCTCGTCACAGCGCGGCCGATCGGCGTGCTCGAAGGCGTCGACTATCACCATACCGGCGAAGTGCGTCGGGTCGACCGCAAGGGCATCAACCGCTTGCTTGACGAGCGCTCCATCGTGCTGCTGTCGCCGCTGGGCTACTCGCCGACCGGTGAGATCTTCAACCTTGCCTGCGAAGACGTCGCCACCCGCGCTGCCATCGACCTGGGCGCAGACAAACTGCTGCTGTTCGGCGCCGACCTCGGCCTGATCGATGAGAACGGCAAACTGGTGCGCGAACTGCGTCCGCAACAAGTGCCGGCGCATTTGCAGCGTCTGGGCAGCAACTATCAGGCGGAACTGCTGGATGCTGCGGCCGAAGCTTGCCGTGGCGGCGTAGCGCGCAGTCATATCGTCAGTTACGCCGAAGACGGCGCGCTGCTGACCGAGCTGTTCACCCGTGACGGTGGCGGTACGCTGGTGGCGCAAGAGCAATTCGAACTGGTGCGCGAGGCGGCGATTGAAGACGTTGGCGGCCTGCTTGATCTGATCAGTCCGCTGGAAGAGCAGGGGATTCTGGTGCGTCGTTCGCGCGAAGTGCTGGAACGTGAGATCGAGCAGTTCAGCGTGGTCGAGCGCGAAGGCATGATCATCGCCTGTGCGGCGCTGTATCAGATTGCCGACTCGGATGCCGGTGAGCTGGCGTGCCTGGCGGTGAATCCGGAGTACCGTCATGGCGGTCGCGGCGATGAACTGCTGGAGCGCATCGAAACCCGTGCACGGGCGCAGGGTTTGAAGACCTTGTTCGTTCTCACCACGCGGACTGCGCACTGGTTCCGCGAGCGCGGGTTCGAACCGAGCAGCGTTGAGCGTCTGCCAGCGGCGCGCGCGTCGCTGTACAACTATCAGCGTAATTCGAAGATTTTCGAAAAGACCCTCTGACACGGTTCATCCGATCGTTCCCACGCTCTGCGTGGGAATGCCTCAACGGACGCTCTGCGTTCGGCGTCCTGATGGGACGCGGAGCGTCCCGGGCTGCATTCCCACGCGGAGCTTGGGAACGATCTGTTACTCAGTGATGAACTTCGCGCTGACGTACGGCGAATAATCCGGCAGCACCGTCTCAACCTTGCCTTGCTCCTTCAAAAACTTCGCCGTTTCACCAATCGCCTTCGCCGTGCCGCCGTCCAGCAGCGCCGTGGTCTGTTGTGCCTTGGCATCCGGGAAGGCCGAACCGGCGAGCAACTCCGGCACATCGGCCGCATTGGCTCCGGTCAGTTTGGCGATTTTTTGCACAGGCACAGAGTCAGCCGTCCAGCTGTCTTTGTGCGCCGCGTAATCGGCGAATGAGTCCAGCGTAACCTTGGCAAACTTGGCCACGACTTCAGGATGCTTCTCGGCGAAGTCCTTGCGCGCAACCCACACTTCGAACGTCGGCGCACCCCACTGGCCGACTTGAGCGGCGTCCGTCAACGTCTTGCCCGTCTTGCGGATTTCACCCAACGCTGGCGACCAGACAAAAGCACCATCAATGTCACCGCGTTTCCACGCCGCTGCGATTTCCGCTGGTTGCAGGTTCACCACTTTGACTTTCGAGGCATCCAGGCCCCAGTGCTTCAGCGCACCGAGCAGGCTGTAGTGCGAGGTGGATACAAACGGTGTGGCGATGGTCTTGCCGACCAGATCCTGCGGGCTATTGATACCGCTGCCATTGCGCACGACCAGCGCTTCGGCGGCATTGATCTGCGCTGAGACAATAAACGCCACGATCGGCAGCTTGCGTGAAGCTGCCGCCGCTAACGGACTTGAGCCGAGATTGCCGATCTGCACGTCGCCCGATGCGATGGCTGTCACAACTTCCGGGCCACTGTTGAAGCGGCGCCAGTCGATCTTCTCGCCAATGGTTTTCTCGTAGACACCGTCGGCCTGGGGCACTTTGCTCGGGTCAATACCGGTTTGATAACCGATGGTGAGGTTGGCCGCGTGGGCCGAAAAAGAAAATATTGCTGACACACAAACTGTAACAAATTGACTGGATAGTGCGCGTTTGGCCATGATGGCGTCGCCTTTTGGATAGGGTTTGACGTGATTTGAATACGGCAAAGCTAATCGATCTAAAAAAAGGCTAACAAATACCATTTAGGAATGAGCTTAGTAGCCGATATCCTGTATCCCGCTGCAGGTGGCCATTACTGGGCCATATGCCCGAATGGTATTAAAAAGAATGAAATAATTCTTTTTGGGGTTAACAGGAAATCAGTACTGTGCAGGGACCCAATCACTGCGATTAGACCTTGGTCGTAGACATACAAAGTTACGATTGACTTGTCAGTCACGGTCTGGCGCTAATCGCGCATCTTAGGACCCAGGGCATCAGACCCGGGGCCAGGAACACAAAAATTAGAAACGAGAGGAGCTTTACATGAACAAGTCCACCTTGGCCCTGGCTGTGGCCGTAGGGGTTTTGGCGCAGCAGGCAGGCGCCGCCGGTTTTATCGAAGACAGCAAGGCAACTCTGGGGCTGCGTAACTTCTACATCAACACCGACAACCGTAACGGCGTTAACGAGCCAAGCCGCAACGAAGAGTGGGGCCAAGGCTTCGATCTGCGTTTCATCTCGGGCTACACCCAAGGCACCGTCGGCTTCGGTATTGATGCCATCGGCCTGCTGGGCGTGCGTCTGGATTCGGGCGGCGGCACCAACGGCAACGTCAACGCTAACGGCACCCCTGGTAGCGCCTACGGCGGCACCGTTTTCCCTAGCGAATCCAATGGCCAAGCGGTTGATAACTTCTCCAGCCTGGGCCTGACTGCCAAAGCCAAAATCTCCCAGACCGAACTGAAATTGGGCACCTTGCAGCCAAAGCTGCCGGTTATTGTGACCAACGACGGTCGTCTGCTGCCACAAACCTGGCAGGGTGGTCAGATCACCTCTGGCGAAATCAAAGACCTGACCCTGATCGGCGGTCAGATCGAACACGCCAAAGGTCGTAACTCGAGCAACAATGAACAGCTGTCTATCGGCGGCGCAGCAGCGCGCACCGTTAACAGCAACAAGTTCATCTACGCCGGTGGTGACTACAAAATCACCAAAGACCTGACTGCCCAGTACTACTACGGCAATCTGGAAGATTTCTACAAGCAACACTTCCTGGGTCTGGTTCACAACTGGGCTATCGGTCCGGGCGTGCTGAAGTCTGACTTCCGTTACTTCAACAGCTCCGACGACGGCGCGAACGGCGACACTCCTGCTTACTTCAGCAGTGGTAGCTACGCCGGTTTCGCCAACGGTCGCGGTAAAGTCGACAACAACCTGTACAGCGGCCTGTTCCTGTATACCGTTGCCGGTCACACCTTTGGTGGTGGTTACCAAGTCAGCAACGGCAGCAGCGACTTCCCTTGGCTGAACCAGGGCGACGGTTCGTCGAACTACACCATCACCGACATGCAAATCCAGAAGTTCGGCCGTGCCGGCGAGCGCACCTGGCAAGCACGCTACTCCTATGACTTCGCCAAGGTCGGCGTGCCTGGCCTGACCGCTGGCATGGTTTACCTGCGTGGCGACAACGTCGACACCTACAGTGCCACGCGCGTTCAAACGTCCAATGGCGCTTCCGAGTGGGAACGCGATTTGACCGTAGCGTACGTTATCCCGGAAGGCCCGTTGAAGAACGTCGGCTTCATGTGGAAAAACGCTTCGTGGCGCACCGACATCGCCGGTCAGCGTGACCAGGACGAAAACCGTCTGATCCTCAGCTACTCGATCCCGCTGCTGTAATAGCAATAGCGCGTTTCGATTCGCTGAAGTAAAAAAAGCCCCGTCCGGCATCGCGCCGGACGGGGCTTTTGCGTTTTCGAGTCAGGCTCACCCCCGTAAGCCCTCCCCGAAATTCCCCTCTTTACAGCAACTCAAGGCCTTCTCGAACCTTGCGGACGATGTTCGTCGGGATGCCGCCAAGCGTCCAGTGAACAGATGTTTAATATTCATTTATGATCTAGATATCTAGTTATTTATTCTTTTTCATGATGGCAAATCACGAGCTACAGTTGAGGTCTCGAACACCTCATCAGGAGCAGCACCATGAGCCTCAGACTCGGCGACATCGCCCCCGATTTCGAACAGGATTCCAGCGCCGGTAAGATTCGTTTTCACGAGTGGCTGGGCGATAGCTGGGGCGTGCTGTTTTCCCACCCAGCGGATTTCACCCCGGTGTGCACCACCGAGCTGGGCTTCACCGCCAAGCTCAAGGATGAGTTCAGCAAGCGCGGCGTCAAGGCCATCGCGCTGTCGGTCGACCCGGTGGACTCGCACCACAAGTGGATCGAAGACATCAACGAAACCCAGAACACCATCGTCAACTTCCCGATCCTCGCGGATGCCGATCGCAAGGTTTCGGATCTGTACGACCTGATCCATCCGAATGCCAACGACACGCTGACCGTGCGCTCGCTGTTCGTGATCGATCCGAACAAAAAGGTGCGCCTGACCATCACTTACCCGGCGAGCACCGGGCGCAACTTCCACGAGATTCTGCGGGTGATCGATTCGCTGCAACTGACCGACAACTACAAGGTGGCGACTCCGGCCAACTGGCAGGACGGTGAAGAGGTGGTGATCGTGCCTTCGCTGAAGGACGAGGAAGAGATCAAGCAACGCTTTCCGAAGGGCTATCGCGCGGTGAAGCCTTACCTGCGCCTGACGCCGCAGCCGAATCGTTAAGATCAAAAGATCGCAGTCTGCGGCAGCTCCTACAAGAGTATGTCGGTCCATGTAGGAGCTGCCGAAGGCTGCGATCTTTTCGAGGCATCCATATAGCAGGGGATTTCAGGCCGTTTCGACGGCCTTTTTTTTCGTCCTGAGCAAAGTAAATCTTATATCTCCAAAAAGTATAACCAAATGAATAAATATGATTTATGGATATATAAATCAGCTGGTAAGGTCACTCCATCGAAGCGAGATCGCAACCCGCGAATCGCCTGTAATGCTTAAGGAATCGTCTCAATGCTGGTTGTCTCACTCGGTGGCAGTCCCAGCCTGCGCTCCCGTTCCGGGGTGCTGCTGGAGCGCTCGCAACGTTGGTTGCAGCAGCAAGGCGTGGAAGTGGTGCGTTATCAGATTCGGGATTTCCCGGCCGAAGATCTGCTCCATGCCCGCTTCGACAGCCCGAAGGTGCTCGACCTGCTGCAACAGATCGAAAACGCCGACGGCCTGCTGATCGCCACACCGGTTTACAAAGCGTCGTTCTCCGGCGCATTGAAAACGCTGCTGGATCTGCTGCCCGAACGCGCCCTGAACCACAAGATTGTTTTGCCGATGGCCACTGGCGGCAGCATCGCCCACATGCTGGTGGTCGATTACGCGCTCAAGCCCGTGCTGTCGGCATTGAAAGCCCAGGAAATGCTCCAGGGGATTTTCGCCGAGGACAGCCAGATCGCTTACGGCGAAGGCAGTGCCGCCGCGCAACTGGCTCCGGCGCTGGAGCAACGTCTGCACGAAGCGCTGGATCAGTTTGTCAGCGCCATGGCCCGCCGGCCCAAGCCGCTGGAACCGGGCTTGTTGAACGAACGTTTGTTGAGTGCTCGCTGGAGCATTTAAGCCACACCCGCATTTGATGTAACTCACCTTACTTCGCCGCTAACGGCCAAGCAGGTGCAGCCAAAACCCAACAGCAAAAAGGAGAGCGCTATGCGCACTGTATTTTTGCGTCGTGGTCTGGTCGCTCTGTTTGCTGCGGCTGTCACCTTCGGCGCCATCACTCAAGCTCAAGCCGAGACATTGCGGATCGGTTATCAGAAGTACGGCACGCTGGTGCTGCTCAAAGCCAAAGGCACGTTGGAAAAACGTCTGGCCGCCCAAGGCGTCGATGTGCAGTGGACTGAATTCCCCGGCGGCCCGCAACTGCTCGAAGGCCTGAACGTCGGCTCGATTGACTTCGGTGTCACTGGCGAAACCCCGCCGGTCTTCGCCCAGGCTGCTGGCGCTGATCTGCTCTACGTTGCCTACGAACCGCCAGCGCCGAACAGCGAAGCGATCCTCGTGCCGAAAGACTCGCCGATCAAATCGGTGGCTGATCTGAAGGGCAAGAAGATCGCGCTGAACAAAGGCTCCAACGTTCACTACTTGCTGGTGCGCGCACTGGAGGACGCCGGCCTCAAGTACAGCGACATTCAAACCGTATTCCTGCCGCCCGCCGATGCTCGCGCCGCGTTCGAACGTGGCAGCGTTGACGCTTGGGTCATCTGGGATCCGTACCAGGCCGCTGCCGAGAAACAACTGCAAGCGCACACCCTGCGCGACGGAAAAGGCATCGTCGACAACCACCAGTTCTACCTCGCGACCAAGCCTTACGCTGAGAAAAATCCTCAGGTGATCAAGACGCTCGTGGAAGAAGTGCGCGCGGTCGGCGAGTGGTCGAAAGCCAATCCTGAAGACGTGACCCAACAAGTCGCGCCACTGCTCGGCCTGCCGGCGGACATCACCCTGACCTCGGTGAAACGCCAAGGCTACGGGGCGCTGTTCCTGACCCCGGAAGTGGTCGCCGCACAACAGAAAATCGCTGACACGTTCTTCCAGCTCAAGCTGATTCCCAAGCCGCTGAGCATCAAGGATGTGATCTGGACACCACCGGCCGCTGTGGCTAAAGCCCAGTAACTCGAATTCCTAAGGAGACCACTCCATGAGCCTCAATATCTTCTGGTTCCTGCCTACCCACGGCGACGGCCATTACCTTGGCACCGCCGAAGGCGCTCGCGCCGTCGACCACGGTTATCTGCAACAGGTCGCGCAAGCGGCGGATCGACTGGGTTTCGGCGGTGTGCTGATTCCGACTGGCCGTTCCTGCGAAGACTCGTGGCTGGTAGCGGCGTCGCTGATCCCGGTGACCCAGCGCCTGAAGTTTCTCGTTGCCCTGCGTCCCGGGATCATTTCCCCGACGGTCGCGGCGCGGCAGGCAGCTACGTTGGATCGTCTGTCCGGCGGTCGTGCGCTGTTCAACCTGGTGACCGGCGGCGACCCGGAAGAATTGGCCGGCGACGGTCTGTTCCTCAGCCACGAAGAGCGCTATCAGGCTTCGGTGGAGTTCACCCGCATCTGGCGTCGTGTGCTCGAAGGCGAAACCGTCGATTACGACGGTCAGCACATCAGCGTGAAGGGCGCGAAGTTGCTATATCCGCCGATCCAGCAACCGCGTCCGCCGCTGTACTTCGGTGGCTCGTCGGAAGCGGCGCAAGACTTGGCCGCTGAACAAGTGGAAATGGTCCTGACCTGGGGCGAGCCGCCAGCAGCGGTGGCCGAGAAGATCGCACAGGTCCGCGCCAAAGCCGCCAAGCTTGGCCGCACCGTGCGCTTCGGTATTCGTCTGCACGTGATCGTCCGTGAAACCAACGCTGAAGCGTGGCAAGCGGCGGATCGTTTGATCTCGCATCTGGATGACGACACCATCGCTCGCGCTCAGGCTTCGCTGGCGCGTTTCGATTCGGTCGGCCAGCAACGCATGGCCGCACTGCACGGTGGCAGCCGCGACAACCTCGAAGTCAGCCCGAACCTATGGGCTGGCGTTGGTCTGGTGCGCGGCGGTGCCGGTACGGCGCTGGTCGGCGATGGCCCGACCGTGGCCGCACGGGTCAAGGAATACGCGGATCTGGGCATCGACACGTTCATCTTCTCTGGTTATCCACACCTTGAAGAGTCGTATCGCGTCGCCGAACTGCTGTTCCCGCACCTCGACATCGAGCGCCCGGAACTGCCAAAAAGCGCCGGTTATGTCAGCCCGTTCGGCGAGATGGTCGCCAATGACATTCTTCCCAAAGCCGCGTCGCAGAGCTGAGGCGCGCCATGAAGAAAATCATCCACAGCCTCGCGCCCTGGGCGTTGCCGGTGTTGCTGCTGGCGGTGTGGCAGTTGTCGGTGTCGGCGGGTTGGTTGTCGACACGGATTCTGCCGGCGCCGGTGGCGGTGATCGAAGCCGGTGTGAGCCTGGTGCGCAGCGGCGAAATCTGGACGCATCTGGCGATCAGCGGCTGGCGCGCGGCACTGGGTTTCACCATCGGTGGCAGCATCGGTCTGGTGCTGGGTTTCATCACCGGCCTGTCGAAGTGGGGCGAACGCCTGCTCGACAGCTCGGTGCAGATGATCCGCAACGTGCCGCATCTGGCGCTGATTCCGCTGGTGATCCTCTGGTTCGGCATTGACGAGTCGGCGAAGATTTTTCTGGTGGCGCTGGGTACGTTGTTCCCGATTTACCTCAACACCTATCATGGCATCCGTAACGTCGACCCGGCGCTGGTAGAGATGGCGCGCAGTTATGGCTTGAGCGGTTTCAGCCTGTTCTGGCAGGTGATTCTGCCGGGCGCGTTGCCTTCGATTCTGGTCGGTGTGCGCTTCGCGCTGGGCTTTATGTGGCTGACCCTGATCGTCGCCGAAACGATTTCTGCCAGCTCCGGCATAGGCTATCTGGCGATGAACGCCCGTGAGTTCTTGCAGACCGACGTGGTGGTGCTGGCGATCCTGCTTTACGCGGTACTCGGCAAACTCGCCGACCTCGCAGCGCGTGGACTTGAACGAGTCTGGTTGCGCTGGCACCCGGCGTATCAGGTTGCCAAAGGAGGTGCGGCATGACCGCTCAACAACCTCCACGCCTGCTGCGCGGGATTCCGCTGGCAGTGCGCAACCTGCAGAAAACCTTCGGTGCGCGGCAGGTGCTGCGTGACATCGATCTGCATATTCCGGCGGGGCAATTCGTCGCTGTCGTCGGGCGCAGTGGCTGCGGCAAAAGTACTTTGCTGCGTTTGCTCGCCGGCCTCGATCAACCCACTGGCGGCGACTTGCTGGCCGGGTCTGCGCCGCTCAGCGATGCGCGGGAAGACACCCGATTGATGTTCCAGGAAGCACGTCTGCTGCCATGGAAAAAGATCATCGACAACGTCGGCCTCGGGCTGAAAGGCAACTGGCGCCCGAAGGCTCTCGAAGCCTTGGACGCGGTCGGTCTGGCGGACCGTGCCAACGAATGGCCGGCGGCATTGTCGGGTGGGCAGAAGCAACGCGTCGCGCTGGCGCGGGCGCTGATCCATCAACCGCGCCTGCTGTTGCTCGACGAGCCCCTTGGCGCACTGGACGCACTGACGCGAATTGAAATGCAGCAACTGATCGAACGTCTCTGGCAGCAACACGGCTTCACCGTGTTGCTGGTGACCCACGACGTCAGCGAATCCGTGGCGATTGCCGACCGGGTGATTCTGATCGAGGACGGCGAAGTCGGCCTCGACCTGCATGTGGAACTGCCACGGCCGCGAGTGCGTGGTTCGCACAGACTGGCGGCGCTGGAAACCGAAGTGCTTAACCGTGTTCTCTCCCTGCCCGGCGAACCGCCGGCGCCGGAACCTGTTTCACCCCTGCCTACGCAATTGCGTTGGGCGCAATGAAGCAGCTGCGAGCTTCAAGCTACAAGCTGCAAGTAGAAGCGCTGTGCTTTTGCTTGCCGCTTGAAGCTTGCCACTTGCCGCTTATTTCGACCTCAGGAGAAATATCATGACTATCAAAGCCATCAACGTCCGTAACCAGTTCAAAGGCTCGATCAAGGAAATCGTCCTCGGCGACGTGCTGTCGGAAATCGACGTGCAAACCGCTTCGGGCATCGTCACTTCGGTGATCACCACCCGTTCGGTCAAGGAGCTGGAACTGGTCGTGGGTAGCGAAGTGATCGCCTTTGTGAAATCCACCGAGGTGTCGATCGCCAAGTTGTAAGCCGGTGAGTAAAAAACAACCCCGGAGGGCGTGAGCCCTTCGGGGTTTTTTGTTATCTGCATCAGCTCGATCGTTCCCATGCTCCGCGTGGGAATGCCTCTAGGGACGCTCCGCGTCCAGTGACGCGGAGCGTCACGGGCTGCATTCCCACGCAGAGCGTGGGAACGATCATGGCTCAGCGCTTGGGTAGATACGGCGGCAAATACAGCCCAACGTAAGCATCAAACACGCGCATCCCTTCCTCGGCCATGCGCGGTGTGATCTGCCCGTGCTGCTGCACCGAACGCGCATACACCCGGTCACCCAACTCCATTGCCAAGGCAAATACATCGACATCCTCCGGCAGCCTCGGCAGCTCGAAGTGATGGTCGAACAGCTTGTGCATCAGGTCGCCGAGCTCAATGTCGTGCTGGCGGTCAGCCTGAGTGACTTCGGTCAGACCATGCTGAGCGAGGATCAACTGGCGCGCTGCGGCGTCTTCGTCGTAGATCTCCAGCATGCGCTGTTCGACCAGTCGCGACAGATCGCGCCAGTCACGCAGAGCCTCATGATCGATCGGTGCTTGCAGGCAGGCGCGAAACGCGGCGTGAACATCCGCCGTCAGTGCTTCGAGCAACGCCGGGACGCTGGCGAAGAAGTGGTACACGGAGGAGGGCGGGATCTGCGCACGCTCGGCGACACTGTAGATCGACAGACTGGCCACGCCCTCGGCGGCCAGCAGCGTGCGCGCGGCGTCGAGTATCGAGTCGATGCGCGCCTGACTGCGGGCACGGGGTTTGCGAACGGGGGCGGGACGCGTCATGAAAGTCTCCTGCGGGGCAGCGGGCATTGTACGAGCCGGCTCTTGTGTTGTCTTGTCGGCGAACCGCCGCAGGCGGCCATAAAAAACGCCGTGGGCTGCGAGAGCCGACGGCGTTCTTGTTGGCATTACAACCGCTTAAACGGTATGCAGATACCAGTTGTACTCAAGGTCGGAGATGGAGTGTTCGAACTCCTCCAGCTCGCTTTCCTTGCAGGCGACGAAGATATCGATGTATTTCGGATCGATGTACTTGGCCATCACCTCGCTGTCGTCCAGCTCGCGCAGGGCATCGCGCAAGTTGTTCGGCAGGCTTTGCTCGTTCTGCTCGTAGCTGTTGCCTTCGACAGGTGCGCCCGGTTCGATCTTGTTGGTCAGACCGTGGTGCACGCCAGCCAGAACCGAAGCCATCAGCAGGTACGGGTTGGCGTCGGCACCGGCTACACGATGCTCGATACGCACGGCATCGGACGAGCCGGTCGGTACCCGAATCGCTACGGTGCGGTTGTCCAGGCCCCAGCACGGCGAGTTCGGCACGTAGAACTGTGCGCCGAAACGACGGTACGAGTTGACGTTCGGGCAGAGGAAAGCCATCTGCGCCGGCAGGGTCTCGAGCACACCGCCGATCGCGTGACGCAGCGCGGCGTTCTGCTCGGGATCCTCGCTGGCAAAAATGTTTTTGCCTTCTTTATCCAGAATCGAAATGTGTACGTGCAGACCATTACCTGCCTGGCCCGGGTACGGCTTGGCCATGAAGGTGGTGTCCATTTCATGGTCGTAGGCAATGTTCTTGATCAGACGCTTGAGCAGTACCGCGTAGTCGCACGCCTTGATCGGGTCGGCGACGTGGTGCAGGTTCACTTCGAACTGCGCCGGGGCACTTTCCTTGACGATGGCGTCAGCAGGGATGCCTTGCTCTTTGGCACCTTCCAGAATGTCCTGGAGGCAGTCGACGTATTCGTCGAGGTCGTCGATCAGGTAAACCTGAGTCGAGTGCGGGCGTTTGCCAGAGATCGGCGAGCGTGGCGGCTGAGGACGGCCGTTCACGTTTTCCTGGTCGATCAGGTAGAACTCGAGTTCGAAAGCCGCGCAGATGGTCAGGCCCATCTCGTCAAACTTTGCAACAACTTGACGGAGGACTTCACGGGGATCGGCGAAGAATGGGTCGCCTTCGAGTTCGTGCATGGTCATCAACAGTTGCGCGGTCGGGCGCTTCTGCCATGGCTCGTTGCACAGGGTATCGGGGATTGGATAGCAGATACGATCGGCGTCGCCGATGTCCAGGCCCAGGCCGGTGCTTTCCACCGTCGAACCATTGATATCCAGAGCAAATAGGGAGGCCGGCAGGTTGATGCCTTTCTCGTAAACCTTGTGGAGACTGGTGCGTTCAATGCGCTTGCCGCGCACCACACCATTCATATCCGCAATCAGAAGGTCAACGTACAGAACCTCAGGATGTTCCTTAAGGAACGCGTTCGCTTCGTTAAGCTGAACGGCACGCGGGGGTACCGACATGATGCAACACCTTTGTTGTTAAAAATATCAATCATTGATCTTTTCTGGTTTCAGTCAACCCGAACGGCCTGCCGAAGTCAAGCGAGGGCTTTTTTGCCCTAAAAAAGCGCTGCAAGGGCATTTATGGGGCACTTTGGGGCGCTTTTTGGTCTCTGGGACGCTTGCCACCCGCAGGCTTGAGCAGGCCGTGTTGTATTTTTTACGGGGGTGTTGTGTAAAAAAATGAACAAGGCTAAGCTCGGATCAAACCCATAACAGCAATAATACCGGGGTGCTTCATGTCTCGCCTGCCGTTAATCGGCATCACCGACTGCTCGCAACAGTCCGGTCTGCATGCTTATCACATCAGTGGCGACAAATCCGTCCGTAGCGCAGCCTGCATGGCGCGCAGCCTGTCGACGAAGTTCTCGTCAGCAGCAGGCAAAACGGCAGCGTCCGATATTCTGGACGTACAGCAAAGCATCCTGTTTATGGCGTCCCCTTCCAATATAGATCTCTTTCACTCCCAAAGCCTGTGCCGTCTTTCAAGCCGTGCTCACGATTCTGCACGCTTTAACTGTGCACAGGAAATGCAACGCCAGCGTAAAGGGCAGGTAAGCTCCTCTTTCATTGTCTATGCGCGGTGCCCGGCGTAAGCCCGCACTGCGCACAAGCAAGCCCCCTTTAACGCGACGCGCAAGCGTCAAACTTTGCCTGACATCATGTCAGGAGACTCAGCCCAGAGGCATTTATGAGTACCAACCTCGACCAGCTCACCGATTGGTTGAAAGACCACAAGATCACAGAAGTCGAATGCATGATCGCCGACTTGACCGGGATCACCCGTGGCAAGATTTCGCCGACCAACAAGTTCATCGCCGAAAAAGGCATGCGTCTGCCCGAGAGCGTTCTATTGCAGACCGTGACCGGCGACTACGTCGAAGACGACATCTATTACGAACTGCTCGACCCGGCCGACATCGACATGATCTGCCGTCCCGACCAGAACGCCGTGTACATGGTGCCGTGGGCCATCGAGCCGACTGCGCAGGTGATCCACGATACCTACGACAAGCAAGGCAACCCGATCGAGCTGTCGCCGCGCAACGTCCTCAAGAAAGTCCTCAAGCTCTATGCCGACAAAGGCTGGCAGCCGATCGTGGCGCCGGAAATGGAGTTCTACCTGACCAAGCGCAGCGACGATCCTGACTATCCGTTGCAGCCGCCAATCGGCCGCTCGGGCCGTCCGGAAATCGGTCGTCAGTCGTTCTCCATTGAAGCAGCGAACGAATTCGATCCGCTGTTCGAAGACGTCTACGACTGGTGCGAACTGCAAGAGCTGGATCTCGACACGCTGATCCACGAAGACGGCACGGCGCAGATGGAAATCAACTTCCGTCACGGCGACGCGCTGTCGCTGGCCGACCAGATTCTGGTGTTCAAACGCACCATGCGCGAAGCCGCGCTCAAGCACGATGTCGCCGCGACCTTTATGGCCAAGCCGATGACGGGCGAGCCGGGCAGTGCGATGCACTTGCACCAGAGCATCATCGACATCGAAACCGGCAAGAACGTCTTCTCCAACGAAGACGGGACCATGAGCCAGTTGTTCCTGCACCACATTGGTGGTCTGCAGAAACTGATCCCTGAATTACTGCCGTTGTTCGCGCCGAACGTCAACTCGTTCCGCCGCTTCCTGCCGGACACCTCGGCACCGGTGAACGTCGAGTGGGGCGAAGAAAACCGCACCGTCGGCCTGCGCGTACCGGATGCCGGCCCGCAGAACCGCCGCGTGGAAAACCGCCTGCCGGGCGCTGACGCCAACCCGTATCTGGCGATTGCCGCGAGCCTGCTCTGCGGTTACATCGGCATGGTCGAGGGGTTGAACCCGAGCGCGCCGGTGGTGGGCCGTGGTTATGAGCGCCGCAACCTGCGCCTGCCGTTGACCATCGAAGATGCGCTGGAACGTATGGAAAACAGCGCGACCATCGAGAAGTACCTTGGCAAAACCTTCATCACTGGCTACGTCGCGGTAAAACGGGCCGAGCATGAAAACTTCAAGCGCGTGATCAGTTCCTGGGAGCGTGAGTACCTGCTCTTCGCCGTCTGATACGCCAGGCGCGGCCCTGAAAAGCCGCGCCTTCACCGATAACAAGGAGAATTGGCATGACCAGCAACAACCCGCAAACCCGCGAGTGGCAAGCACTCAGCAATGATCACCACCTGGCGCCGTTCAGCGACTTCAAACAGCTGAAAGAGAAAGGCCCGCGGATCATCACCAACGCCAAGGGCGTTTACCTGTGGGACAGCGAAGGCAACAAGATTCTCGACGGCATGGCCGGTCTGTGGTGCGTGGCCATCGGTTACGGTCGCGATGAGCTGGCCGATGCGGCCGCCAAACAGATGCGCGAACTGCCGTACTACAACCTGTTCTTCCAGACCGCGCACCCGCCGGCGCTGGAACTGGCCAAGTCGATCGCTGACGTGGCGCCAGAGGGCATGAACCACGTGTTCTTCACCGGTTCCGGCTCCGAAGGCAACGACACCATGCTGCGCATGGTTCGCCACTACTGGGCGATCAAGGGCCAGCCGAACAAGAAAGTCATTATCAGCCGCAAGAACGGTTATCACGGTTCGACCGTGGCCGGCGCGAGCCTCGGTGGCATGACGTATATGCACGAACAAGGCGACTTGCCGATCCCGGGCATCGTGCACATCGCGCAGCCGTACTGGTTCGCTGAAGGCGGCGACATGTCCCAGGAAGAATTCGGCATCTGGGCGGCCAATCAGCTGGAAGAGAAGATTCTCGAAGTCGGCGTCGACAATGTCGGTGCCTTTATTGCCGAGCCGATCCAGGGCGCCGGCGGCGTGATCATTCCGCCAGACAGCTACTGGCCGCGCATCAAGGAAATCCTCGCCAAGTACGACATCCTCTTCGTCGCGGACGAAGTGATCTGCGGTTTCGGCCGTACCGGTGAGTGGTTCGGTAGCGATTTCTACGACCTCAAGCCCGACATGATGACCATCGCCAAAGGCCTGACCTCCGGCTACATCCCGATGGGTGGCCTGATCGTTCGCGACACCGTGGTTGCGGTGCTCAACGAGGGTGGCGATTTCAACCACGGCTTCACCTACTCCGGTCACCCGGTGGCGGCAGCGGTGGGCCTGGAAAACATCCGCATTCTGCGCGATGAAAAAATTATCGAGAACGCGCACAACGAAACGGCACCGTATTTGCAGAAACGTCTGCGGGAACTGAACGATCACCCGTTGGTGGGTGAAGTTCGCGGGGTCGGTCTGCTGGGTGCAATCGAACTGGTGCAGGACAAGGCCACTCGCAAGCGTTACGAAGGCAAGGGCGTGGGCATGATCTGCCGGCAGTTCTGCTTCGATAACGGCCTGATCATGCGCGCTGTGGGCGACACTATGATCATCGCGCCGCCGCTGGTTATCAGCAAAGCGGAGATCGATGAACTGGTTACAAAGGCACGTAAATGCCTGGACCTGACCCTCAGTGTGTTGCAGGGCTAAGTGCTAGGCTTTGAGCGGGGGAGCCGTGGCGCTCTCGCTCAAAGCTGTCAAAAGGCTGGTCTTTTCTTGAAAGACCGCCTCGGATCTTGCCAGACTAGCCGCGGTTCCAGTTGTCCGGGTTCGGCCGCTGAACAAAGTGGTTCAAAAAAGAAAAATTTGGAGCATTAACGCATGAAGGCATTAGGCAAAAAGCTCGCTGGCAAGACTCTGCTCGCCATGTCCCTGATGGGAATCATGGCGGCTGCGGCTCAGGCGGACGACAAGGTGTTGCACGTCTACAACTGGTCCGACTATATCGCCCCGGACACCATCAAGAAGTTTGAGGACGAGTCGGGCATCAAGGTCGTCTACGACGTTTTCGACAGCAACGAAACCCTCGAAGCCAAACTGCTCGCAGGCAAGTCCGGCTACGACATCGTCGTCCCGTCGAACAACTTCCTCGCCAAGCAGATCAAGGCCGGTGTTTACCAGACACTGGACAAGTCCAAGCTGCCTAACTGGAAGAACCTCAACACCGATTTGCTCAAAGCCGTGTCGGTCAGCGACCCGGGCAACGAACACGCTTTCCCGTACATGTGGGGCTCGATCGGCATCGGCTTCAACGCCGAGAAGGTCAAGGCTGCACTGGGCGCCGACGCGCCTGTCGATTCGTGGGATCTGATCTTCAAGCCGGAAAACGCGGCCAAGCTGAAATCCTGCGGCATCAGCCTTCTTGATTCGCCAACCGAGATGATTCCGGTGGCGCTGCACTACCTGGGCCTGCCAACCGACAGCCAGAAGAAAGAAGACATCGACAAGGCTGAAGCGCTGATCATGAAGGTCCGTCCTTCGATCGCCTACTTCCACTCGTCCAAGTACATCTCCGACCTCGCCAACGGCAACATCTGTGTGGCCGTGGGTTACTCGGGCGACATCTACCAGGCCAAGTCCCGCGCGGCTGAAGCCGGTGACAAGGTGAAAGTCAGCTACAACATTCCGAAAGAAGGTGCCGGCAGCTTCTACGACATGGTCGCCATCCCTAAAGATGCCGAAAACGTCGAAGGTGCCTACAAGTTCATGACCTTCCTGCAGAAGCCGGAAATCATGGCGGAAATCACCAACGCCGTGCGCTTCCCGAACGGTAACGCCGCTGCAACCCCACTGGTTGATAAAGACATCACCAGCGATCCGGGCGTTTACCCACCGGCTGATGTGCTGGCCAAGCTGTACGCGATTGCCGACTTGCCGGCCGCGACTCAGCGGATCATGACCCGCAGCTGGACCAAGATCAAATCGGGCAAATAAGCCGGTTTGAAGTTACAGCCGCTGGCCGTCATTTCCCGTAAGGGCGGCCAGCGGATCAATTAAATGACAGGAAGTTTTGCAGGAACGGTTTTTCGAGGGTAAGTTGCGCGCCGGTTTTGTTGCCGGGCAGCCATGGCTGTCATGCAGCGCGGGGCAACTTGGGCCCACCTAATTTAGAGGACCTCCACTTGCCTATTTTTTCTTCTTTGCGCAAAGCCCTGCTGGCCACTGCCGGCCTGACGATCGCTGTCGGAGCCCAGGCCGCCGGTACGGTGCATATTTATAACTGGTCCGATTACATCGGCGAGACCACCCTGGCCGACTTCCAGAAAGCCACCGGGATCAAGCCGGTCTACGACGTGTTCGACTCCAACGAAACCCTGGAAGGCAAGCTGCTGGCCGGGCGCACCGGTTACGACGTGGTCGTGCCGTCGAACCACTTCCTCGGCAAACAGATCAAGGCGGGCGCGTTCCAGAAGCTCGACCGCTCGCAGCTGCCGAACTATGCCAATCTCGACCCGGCGCTGCTCAAGCGTCTGGAGCAGAACGATCCGGGCAACCTGTACGCCGTGCCGTACCTGTGGGGCACCAACGGCATCGGTTACAACGTCGATAAAGTGAAGGCCGTTTTGGGTGTCGACAAGATCGATTCGTGGGGCGTGCTGTTTGAGCCCGAGAACATCAAGAAGCTGCAAAGCTGCGGCGTGGCGTTCCTCGATTCGGCGGATGAAATGATGCCGACCGTGCTCAACTATCTGGGCCTGAATGCCAACAGCACCAATCCGAAGGACTACGAAAAAGCCACCGACAAGTTGCTCGCGGTGCGTCCTTACGTGACCTACTTCCATTCCTCGAAATACATCGGTGATCTGGCCAACGGCGACATCTGTGTGGCCATCGGTTTCTCCGGCGATATTTTCCAGGCGAAGAACCGCGCAGCCGAAGCCAAGAAGGGCGTGAACATCGCCTACTCGGTGCCGAAAGAGGGCGGCGCCCTGTGGTTCGATATGCTGGCGATTCCGAAGGATTCGTCGAACGTGAAGCAGGCGCACGCCTTCATCAATTATCTGCTGAAACCTGAGGTGATCGCCCAGGTCAGTGATTACGTCGGTTATGCCAACCCCAACCCGGGTTCGGACAAGCTGATGGAACAATCCATCCGTACCGATGAGTCGGTGTATCCACCGCAGGCCGTTATCGACAAGGCCTACGTATCGACCGAGTTGCCACCGAACATTCAGCGCCTGATGACCCGCAGCTGGACCAAGGTCAAGTCGGGGATGTAAGGCAACCACTATCCTGGGTTCGCCTTGCGGGGCGAACTGCACTGTTTTTTTCTGGGAGTTTCGTAAATGGCAGTTGCCTCCGGCGCCTATAAGAAAGCCCTCGAGGGCGACCAGACACCGAAACAGGTGTTGGTCAAAATCGACCGGGTCACGAAGAAGTTCGACGAGACGATTGCCGTGGACGATGTGTCCCTGGAAATCAAAAAGGGCGAGATCTTCGCCCTGCTCGGCGGTTCGGGATCGGGCAAATCCACCCTGCTGCGGATGCTGGCAGGGTTCGAACGGCCCACGGAGGGGCGCATTTTCCTCGACGGCGTCGACATCACCGATATGCCGCCGTACGAGCGACCGATCAACATGATGTTCCAGTCGTACGCCTTGTTCCCGCACATGACCGTGGCGCAGAACATCGCCTTCGGCCTCAAGCAGGACAAGATTCCGGCGGCTGAAGTCGACGCCCGCGTGGCCGAAATGCTCAAGCTCGTGCAGATGAGCCAGTACGCCAAGCGCAAGCCGCATCAACTGTCCGGCGGTCAGCGTCAGCGTGTCGCGCTGGCTCGCTCGCTGGCCAAGCGACCGAAGCTGTTGCTGCTCGACGAACCGATGGGTGCGCTCGACAAGAAACTGCGTTCGCAGATGCAGCTTGAGCTGGTCGAGATCATCGAGCGCGTCGGTGTGACCTGCGTGATGGTGACGCACGACCAGGAAGAGGCCATGACCATGGCCGAGCGCATCGCGATCATGCACCTGGGCTGGATCGCGCAGATCGGCAGCCCGATCGACATTTACGAAACCCCGACCAGCCGCCTGGTCTGCGAATTCATCGGCAACGTCAACATCTTCGAAGGCGAAGTGATCGACGATGCCGAAGGCCACGCGACCATCACCTGCAAAGACCTCGACCGGCAGATCTATGTGGGCCACGGCATCAGCACCTCGGTGCAGGACAAATCGGTCACCTACGCGATCCGTCCGGAGAAGCTGCTGGTCACCGCCGATCAACCGACCTGCGAGTACAACTGGTCGAGCGGCAAGGTGCATGACATCGCCTACCTCGGCGGTCACTCGGTGTTCTACGTCGAATTGCCGAGCGGCAAACTGGTGCAGTCGTTCGTCGCCAACGCCGAGCGCCGTGGCGCGCGTCCGACCTGGGGCGATCAGGTTTACGTGTGGTGGGAAGACGACAGCGGCGTGGTACTTCGCTCATGAACATGCGCAAGTTCAAACGCCGTATCAACCGAATAATCCCCAATGGCCGGCAGTTGGTCATCGGGGTCCCGTTCATCTGGCTGTTCCTGTTCTTCATGCTGCCGTTCTTCATCGTCCTGAAGATCAGCTTCGCCGAAGCCGATGTGGCCATTCCGCCGTACACCGAGATCTACACGTACGCCGAGCAGAAGTTGCAACTGCTGCTGAATCTGGGCAACTACGCGATGCTGGCGGGCGACGAGTTGTACATCGCCGCTTACCTCGGCTCGCTGAAGATGGCGCTGATCAGCACCATCCTCTGCCTGCTGATCGGCTATCCGATGGCCTACGCCATCGCCACCGCCCGCAAAGAGATGCAAACGGTGCTGGTGCTGCTGATCATGATGCCGACCTGGACCGCGATCCTGATCCGCGTCTACGCGTGGATGGGCATTCTCAGCAACAACGGTCTGCTCAACGGTTTCCTGATGAGCATGGGCTTCATCGACGAGCCGCTGCAGATCCTCAACACCAACCTCGCGGTGTACATCGGCGTCGTCTACTCGTACTTGCCGTTCATGATCCTGCCGCTGTACGCCAACCTGGTGAAGCACGATCAAAGCTTGCTGGAAGCCGCTTCTGACCTTGGTTCAAGCACCTTCAACAGCTTCTGGAAAATCACCATTCCGCTGTCCAAGAACGGGATCATTGCCGGCTGCATGCTGGTGTTTATCCCGGTGGTGGGCGAGTTCGTGATCCCGGAACTGCTCGGTGGTCCGGAAACCCTGATGATCGGTAAAGTGCTCTGGCAAGAGTTCTTCAACAATCGTGACTGGCCGGTAGCGTCCGCGCTGGCGGTGGTGATGCTGGCGATCCTGATTGTGCCGATCATTCTGTTCAACCGCAGTCAGGCCAAAGAAATGGAGGGCAAAGAATGAAGCGCATCCGTTTCTCCAGCCTGATGCTGGTCATCGGTCTGTTGTTCATCTACCTGCCGATGCTGATCCTGGTGATCTACTCGTTCAACGCCTCGAAACTGGTGACGGTGTGGGGCGGCTGGTCGATCAAGTGGTATGTCGGCCTGCTCGACAATACGCAACTGATGGGCTCGGTGTTGCGCTCGCTGGAAATCGCCTGCTACACCGCGGTTGCTGCGGTGGCGCTGGGCACGCTGGCAGCGTTCGTGCTGACCCGTATCACCCGCTTCAAGGGCCGTACGCTGTTCGGCGGCTTGGTAACGGCGCCGTTGGTGATGCCGGAAGTGATCACCGGTCTGTCGCTGTTGCTGCTGTTCGTGGCCATGGCGCAGATGATCGGCTGGCCGCAGGAGCGCGGCATCGTCACCATCTGGATCGCTCACACGACGTTCTGTGCGGCGTATGTGGCGGTAGTGGTGTCGGCGCGTCTGCGTGAGCTGGACCTGTCGATCGAAGAAGCGGCAATGGACCTCGGTGCGCGGCCGTGGAAGGTGTTCTTCCTGATCACCATCCCGATGATCGCGCCATCGCTGGCGGCGGGCGGCATGATGTCGTTCGCGCTGTCGCTGGATGACCTGGTGTTGGCCAGCTTCGTGTCCGGTCCGGGTTCGACGACCCTGCCAATGGAAGTGTTCTCGGCGGTGCGTCTGGGCGTGAAACCCGAGATCAACGCCGTGGCGAGTCTGATTCTGCTGGCGGTGTCGATCGTGACCTTCATGGTCTGGTTCTTCAGCCGCCGTGCCGAAGAAGCCCGCAAGAAAGCCATCCAGCAGGCCATCGAAGAAAGCGCAGCCGATTCGTGGAAACAGCCGGACGTGCGTCGGGCGCCTGCGCCGGAAGCGGCGTAATCGATAGATGGGGCTGATCACAATTTTGTGGTTAACCCCTTTACCTGTGGGAGCGGGCTTGCCCGCGATAGCGACAGTCGACTCAACATTGGTTGGTTTTGACGAAGTTGGTTTTGACGACGCCATCGCTGGCAAGCCAGCTCCCACAGGTTTTTCTGCCGGTCAGGAAGTCCACGGAGATTGGCGGATGACCTCAACAAAGTTCATCGGCTTGAACCCCGGCTCCTGATCCACCAGCACATCGGTCTTCACGTTGCCAAACGTGGTCTGCGGGCGATGCCGCAAGCCGTCGGCGAACGCGCAGATGATGCACTCCTTGAAACCTTCCCCACGCGGATGCGCATGCACCACCGCCTCACGCTGCACAGTGCTGAACGCGGCGTAATCCATCCCCAGTACGTCCATTTCCACGCCAGCGGTCACCAGCGCCACGGTTGGCCGCAGATGCTTCGGCACGCCGGGCGTCGTGTGCAGGGCAATCGACAGCCAGACCTGTTCGATATCGTCATCGCTCAACCCGTACGGCTTGAGAAACGCTGCCGCCGCGTTGGCGCCGTCCACTTCGAAACGCTCGTCAGCGCTGCGATGACCTTCGACCAGACCGAGGTCGTGGAACATCGCGCCGACGTAGAGCAACTCTGGATCGTAGGCCAGTTGCTGGCGTTCACCGCTCAATGCGCCGAACAGGAATACCCGGCGCGAATGGTGATAGAGCAGATCGGACTCGATGTCACGGATGTACTCGGTGGTGGCCCGGGCGAGGGCGCTATCGGGGATTTCGATGCCGGCGATGGTGCTGCTCATAACGGTTTCCTCGTCGAAAACGCCGTCGTGGCGCTGATGGGGAAAGTCTGTTCCCGGCGCTGAAAACGAACAATCGGCGCATGGCTGCGATCCTTGCCAATTGACCTGCAAATCGTGCCAACTCCGCTCAGAGACCACAAAGGAGCCTCGAAGCCATGACCAAAACCGTCGCCATCGTCGTATTCGCCGGCGTGCAGTCGCTGGATGTCAGCGGCCCGATGGATGTGTTCGCCGAGGCCAATCGCTTTCTGGCGCCCGAGGATCACTATCGACTTGAGGTGATTGGTGTCGAGCACGGCCCGATGGCCTGTTCCAATGGACTGAACTTGAATGCCCACCGGCATTTCAGTGAAGCCCTCGACGCCTATGACTTGCTGCTGGTCGCCGGTGGTCCGCAATTGCCATTCATGAATTTCGGCAGCGCATTCGATACCTGGCTGCGCGGGGCTTGCGCTCGCGCCCAGCGCTTTGGTTCGATCTGCAACGGCGCATTCATGCTCGCGCGTGCCGGATTGCTGGAGGGGCGCACCGTCACCACGCACTGGAACGATGCCGAGGCGTTGGTGCAGTTGTGTCCATCGACGCAGGTGGACGCTGATCGGTTGTACGTCGAGGACGGCACGCTGTACACCTCGGCCGGGGTCACGGCGGGGATCGATCTGTCGTTGTACCTGCTGGCGCGTGATCACGGCGCTGAGGTGGCGTTGAGCGTGGCCAAGCGCTTGGTAGTGTTTACTCAGCGCTCCGGTGGTCAGTCGCAGTTCAGCCCGTTCCTCACGCCGCACGCGGAGCCGACGTCGGCGGTGGCGATGGTGCAGTTGTATGTGCTGGCCAATCTCACTGGCGATCTGACGATTGCCGATCTGGCCAATGCGGCGAACATGAGTGCGCGTAATTTCTCGCGGGTGTTTGCCCGGGAAGCCAAAGTCACGCCGGCGGAGTTCGTCGAGCGGGCGCGGGTGGATGCGGCGCGGGTCATGCTGGAAAGCACCAGTGCGCCGTTGAAGACCGTGGCGTATCAGTGCGGGTTTCGCGATGCGCAGCATATGCGCGGGGTGTTTAACCGAAGGCTAGGCGTGACGCCGCAGCAGTTTCGGCTGAATTTTGCGGTGCTGCTCTGAAGCCTTTTGGTGGCTTTCAGGGCCTCATCGCTGGCAAGCCAGCTCCCATAGGTTTCTCTGGTGTTCACATGATTTGTGATCGACACAAAACCCTGTGGGAGCTGGCTCGCCAGCGATGAGGCCAGTCCAATCAGCGCAAAACTACTGCGCAGCCCGCATCGGCAACAGCTTCAACGTACCGTGCGTATTCGCCGTCACCTCTTCCTCGCTGAAATGCGCCTGCACATACATCCCGTCGACATAAGCTTCAGCTTGATCGTCATAGTGGCTATCAAACGGCACACCACTCTGCCCGACCGGGTTGATCGTCAGCCCATGCGCCGGGTCAGCAAAATCCACCAGGCGTCGCGTCGACGGCCCATACGTCACCGGCCACGGCGCCGGGCCGATCTTCGCTGAAAGATTGTTCGGCACTTCATGACTGCCGGGTGCCGCAAACGGCCCGACATTGAAAATCCGCTCCAGCGGTTTCTGCTGCCCCAACGGATGGCCATGGGTCAGCGTGTGCGCCGCGCCCCATTTCCACTCGGCAGGGTTGTCACCGAGAGTCAGCTTCAAGTGCTGCATGCTCGCTGCCCACGCCGCGCGCACGACATCGGCGCGAGTCTCTTTGGCCGGCGTGTTGCGGTTATCCCACCACGGTGAATCGGCGTTCGCCGCCAGCCGTGGCAGCGCTGAGTCGATCACCCGCGTCGACAGCAAGGTGTCGAAGAAATCATTGCCCAACTCGTCTCGCATCGCCGCATCGGCGAGGTCGTAGAGGAACTGGTTGAACACCGTCGCACTGACCGAATCCAGCGGATAGTCGCCCGGCCACTGCGCCAGTTGCTCGACCAGTTTTAGCTGTGCCGGATCGCTGACCACCTCGCGCAATACCGGCAGCAATGGCCCCAGCAAGCGCGGGCCATGATCGGTGGCGGTGCCCAATTGCAGTTTCTGGTTGGCCTCGTTGGTCCACTTCACGCTCTTGTCGCTGAGCTGGCGATTGAGTTGCTGCCCACGATCGGCGAGGTTGTAGTAACCGGGAATCTCCATGCCGGTCGGTGACAGCGGTTGGAAGTTGGCCGAGACGATGTAACCGCGCGCCGGATTCTCTTCCTGCGGGTTGGCGCTGAACGGGTAGAAGCCGTCCTTGTCCGCTTGATTGCTGCTGCCGTCGAGGATGAATTCCGGTCTGACCCCGGCCGGGCGCTTGGGCAGCAACGCCGAGGCCCACCAGGCGATATCACCCTTGGCGTTGGCATAAACCAGATTCAGC
This sequence comes from Pseudomonas sp. 4CAES_32.4, assembly GCF_058136335.1. Lineage (NCBI taxonomy): Bacteria > Pseudomonadati > Pseudomonadota > Gammaproteobacteria > Pseudomonadales > Pseudomonadaceae > Pseudomonas > Pseudomonas sp. 4CAES_32.4. The sequence continues at coordinate 5,908,438 of NZ_CM176882.1, read as the reverse complement.
CCCGGCGCCTGCACCTTGGCCGCTGCGGCCCGGGCCTTGGTCAGGGTGTCGGCGCGGTTGAGCTGGTAGAAACCCTCGAGGATCGGGTTCGGCGTTTCAAGAAAGGCCCACCACATCGCAATCGGGGTTTTCCCGGCAGCAGTGCCCAGCGCATCGTTGACGATCGGGCCGTGGGGCGACTGGCGCAGGGTCAGGGTCACCGGCGTCTGGCCCTTCACGTTGATCTGCTGTTCGGTGACGAGCATGTCGGTCCATTGGCTGCGATACCAGACCTGATTCGGGTTGTCCGGGTTGACCTTCTCGGCGATCAGATCCAGATCGTCGTTCTGGAACATGGTCAGGCTCCAGCCGAAATCGAGGTTGTGACCGAGAAACGCAAACGGCACCAGCGCCTGATGATGGCCATACAACTCGAAGCCCGGCGCCGACAGTTGCGCTTCGTACCACACCGACGGCACCGAGAAACGAATGTGCGGGTCACCGGCCAGCAGCGGTTTGCCGCTCTGACTGCGGCTGCCGGCAATGACCCAGGCATTGCTCCCTTCAAACTGCGGCAGGCCGTTGTCGATCAGCGCCTGTTCGCTGAGGTGGGCGAGGGCATTGAGGTCTTTCCAGTCGCCAGCGGCAAGCGCTGGCGCCTGCTTGGCGTGACCGTTGACCAGCACCCCTTTGGGCTGCCAGTCGAGGTCGAAGACGTTGAGGTAATCGGCGCCGAGTTGATCGCGCACATAGGTCAACAGCGGTTCAGTGCGAAACGCCGCCGCAAAGCTGTAAGCCATGTAACCGGCGACGCTGATGCTGTCTTCGGCAGTGAACGGCCGTTTGGGGATGCCCAGCACGTCGAACTCGATCGGCGCAGCGTGGGTGTCCTGATATTGGTTGATGCCATCCAGATAGGCTTGCAGGGCCTTCCACGACGGTGACTGTTTATCGAGGCTGGCGACATAACTGGCGGCGCGCTCGCGGATGCGCAGGCTGCGGAACAGTTTGTCGGTGTCGAGCAGCTTCGGCCCGAGTACTTCAGCCAATTCGCCACGGGCAAGACGGCGCATGGCTTCCATCTGGAACAGGCGATCCTGGGCGTGCACGTAGCCGAGTGCGCGATAGAGGTCGGTTTCGTTTTCGGCACGAATGTGCGGCACGCCGCGTTCGTCATAGCGTACGGTCACCGAACCTTGCAGGTTGCGCAGCTCGACCTGGCCCTGGCGCGTCGGTTGTTTGCTGTAGACATACCAGCCAACCCCGGCGAGCAGAACAACGATGAGCAAGGCGAGAACGGTGAACACGCGCTTCATGGTGACTCCTTGTGCATGCGGGATTGCCGCCCGTCGGGCTGCAAACAATTAGCACAGACCGTTGGGCCGGTGCAGCGCTGTCCTTGAAAAGTCCGGAATGCCTTACTTCGTTTCCACCGGCCACGGGCAATAACAGCCGACCGCCAGGGTGTGCGTGGCGTTGACCGGGCGATCGTCCGTCAGGGCGTTGAGAATCGGTTCGATGAAGCTGTTGCTGGAGTTGCAGGTCAGGCCTTCGCTGTACGGGCCGAAGTAGGCCAGTTTGCCACTGCGATCCCAGATCGCCACGGCCGGGCTGGCGGGAACTTGTTCGGAGCCGGGCAATACGGTGATGGTTTTCAGGCTGCTGAGGGTCGCGGGCAACTGGCCGTGGCTGCCGGTTTTCTGCACCGCGAAAAACTCGACACCCTTGGCGCTGAACTGCTCGACCATCTCGGTCAGGTGCTGTTGATTGCCGACGTTGCACGGGCAGGCGGGGTCCCAGAAGTGCACGAGACGAATCGGCCCGGGCCCGGCGAGATCGTCCGGCAGGCGCAGTGGATCGCCGGAAAACACCGCCGTGTGTTCGCTGAACGCGCGCAGGTAACGCCCCTGAAACCAGTCGTACGCCGCCCACAGCACCCCGGCGCAGATCAGCGCGAGCAGGCTGGCAAACAGTGCGGTACGGTAGGGCGAACGCATGGTTTTCGATCCCGAAAAGGTGGGCTAGCTTGCCATGTCTGCCACGACAGATGAATATCGCAGGCCGATAAAGTCTGTTTACCGTTTTGGAATTCCTGCATGCCTGCCATTTTCGACCCCGATCAGATCCGCGCCAGCCTCAAGCCTTTGGCCGAGTGGCAGCCGTTGTCGGACGAGGCCAAGGCGTATCAGCGTTTTTACCAGACCGATTTTCCCGAGCGTGATGTCTGGCGTGGCATGGGCCGTTTCGAGGTCGATGGCTACGAACTGGTCAGCCATTGCTGGTGGCCGGAGAAGGTCAAGGCCACGTTGTTTCTGCTGCACGGCTATTACGATCACACCGGGCTCTATCGGCATGTGATCGAGTGGGCGCTGGATCAGGATTTTGCCGTTATCGCCTGCGATTTGCCGGGGCATGGTCTGTCGAGCGGGCCGCGTGCGAGCATTCGCGACTTCTCGGAATATCAGGACGTCCTGCAAGCCTTGTTCGCCGAGGCGCAATCGATCGCGCTGCCGCAGCCGTGGCACTTGTTTGGACAGAGCACCGGCGGCGCGATTGTCGTCGATCATTTGCTCAACCACGCGCAAAACAGCCCGGCGCAGGGGCAGGTGATTTTGCTCGCGCCGCTGGTGCGGCCACGGGCGTGGGGCTGGTCGCAACTGAGTTATTACCTGCTCAGGCCTTTTGTACGAGGTGTCGCGCGACGGTTCAGTGAGAATTCCAACGATCCGGATTTCCTACCGTTTCTGCAGACCGATCCGTTACAGCCGCGACGCTTGCCGACGAAATGGGTCGGGGCATTGTCGCGCTGGATCATCCGCGTCGAGCATGCGAAAAAAAGTCCGCGACGGCCACTGATCATTCAGGGGCAGGCGGACATGACGGTGGACTGGCAGCACAATCTGCAGGTGTTGAAATGGAAGTTCGATCGACCGCAGATTCTGCTGCTGGCCGAGGCGCGGCATCATCTGGCGAATGAGACGGTGGAGATGCGCGAGGAGTATTTCGAGTTTCTGAGCAAGCGGATCAGGGGCCGGAATCTCTAGCGTTGGTGAGGGCCCTATCGCTGGCAAGCCAGCTCCCACAGGGTTAAGTGTCGATCACGAATATTGTGAACACCCAAGAAAACTGTGGGAGCTGGCTTGCCAGCGATGGCGGCCTATCAGGCTCTGAAGATCACTGCCCGACCGCCAACCCAGCCCGAATCGCCGCCAGCGCCGCCTGGTAATAAGCCTTGCCCTCAGCCGATTCGGCAAACGTCGCAAACTCTTCCAGCTCTTCATCCGACAAATCACGATAAACGTAGAGCAACGTGTTGTTCATGTCCGCGCCAATCTGATCCATCAAGCGCTGGCGCTGACCATTCAACATGCCTTGGGCCTGACCACCGCCGAGCAGTCCCGGAATCATCGAACTCAAACTGTCCGCCGCCACACCGGCAATCGCCAGGCTGACTTCGGCGCCGGCTTCACGGGCCGGCAAGGCCTGAGCGAGGTGGCCGATGATCAGCAGACGGCTGTCGCTGACCTGCATTTTCGGCAGACCCTTGGCGTTTTTCGCCAGTTGATCACGACGGGTTGCGAGCAATTCAGCGGCGACGATTTTCTTGCCCAATGGCGATTGAAAGAAGATCAGCGCCGGTTTCGGATCGGCGAGGGTTTGCCGCAGTTGGGCTTCGGCGCGTTGATCCACGGCCTGTGGGGCGAAGCGCTGGTTGCTGTTGTTCACCAGCGCCTGAAAGACTGCTGGCGGCAGGCTGTTCTGATAGCGCTGCTGCGCGGCGCTCAAGGCATCGTTGAAATGCGCGCGTTGTTCTGGCCAGCCGGCGACCTTGTACAGCTGATCGTGGCCGTCCGCCCAGGCGGGCAAAACACAGAACATCAACAGTGAAAAAAGCAAACGGCGCATAGGGACTCCTGTCAGCAGCGGACTATTCTCCGTGCGGTGCCGGTACTTGTCGAGAATTCGTAGCAAGCCGCCGCGTGGCTCTGTCGGATTTTTCGCCGGCGGCATACTATGCGCGCCATGCAAATATCCTCTGAACACCCACTGCTGTTACGCATTGTCGACGACCTGGCCGAGCACGGCTGGTCGCAGCAGAACATATTCCTGCCCGCCGGTTTGACCCGCGAGCTGGCCGCCGAGTGCCGTAAACGTGAGGCCGAAGGTGAACTGGCGCCAGCGGCAGTGGGGCGTGGGCCGTTTTCAGAGATCCGCGAGGGCATTCGTGGCGACCACATCCAGTGGATTGATCCGGGCCAGGCCGAGGCCAGCGATCGTTATCTGAACCTGATGGAGAGCCTGCGCGAGGCGCTCAATCGTGGTCTGTTCCTTGGTCTTGAAGACTTCGAATGCCATTTCGCCCTGTACCCGCCCGGCGCATTTTATCGCCGACACGTCGACCGCTTTCGCGACGATGACAAGCGCATGGTCTCGGTGGTGGTCTACCTCAATGGCGCGTGGCTGCCGGAGGACGGCGGTCAGTTGCGCATGTACCTGAACGATGAACGCGTGCATGACGTGCAGCCTGCTGGCGGTTGTCTGGTGGTGTTTCTCTCCGGCGAAGTGCCGCATGAAGTGCTGCCGGCGAATCGTGAACGCCTGTCGCTGACCGGTTGGTTCCGTCGACGTGGCAACGAGCCGTTCTGAGATGAACAGGATTCTGGTCAGCCGCTGCCTGTTGGGTCATCGCGTGCGTTACGACGGTGGCGCGAGCGGGCCGTTTGATCTGCTTGAACAGTGGATTGCCGAGGGACGGGTGGTGCCGTTGTGTCCCGAGGTCGCTGGGGGATTGCCGACGCCACGGGCGGCGGCGGAGATTCCGGGCGGGCAGGGGGCTGAGGTGTTGGATGGCATTGCTGCGGTGATTACCACCGAGGGCGAGGATGTCAGTGCGCAGTTTCTGGATGGTGCACGGCAGGCGCTGGCTCTCGTGCAAAAGTACGGGATTCGGGTGGCTGTACTGAAAGCCAATAGTCCTTCCTGCGGGAATTTACTGACGTATGACGGGACGTTCAGCGGTGTGAAGGTCTCCGGCGAAGGCGTCACCGCTGCGCTGCTGAAGCGCCATGGTGTGCAGGTTTTCAGCGAACTGGAACTGCCGCAAGCCGCAGAAGCCCTAGCCCAACTCGATTAGCCATTCACCACAAAATACTGTGGGAGCTGGCTTGCCAGCGATGGCATTAGATCAGCCACCACGAGTGTGGACTGATCCACCGCTATCGCTGGCAAGCCAGCTCCCACAGGTTTTGTGTTCACTTCGGATTTTCGGTTGCCTGCGCGGTGAGCCACTTCTCGGACAACGCCGCCAGGCGCCCATCCGCCTTGATCCGCTGCATCGCGCTCGCAAGGCTGGCCTGAAACGCGGGATTACCCTTCTGAAACGGGATCGCCAATTCCACCGGCGCACTGGCCTTTGGCTTGGCCTCAGTCAACGTTTGCACCAGGACCATCGGCTGCGGCTGTTCATCTTTCTTCGCCAGCAACTGCGAATCGACCTTGCCATAAGGCGCGCTGAAGTCGAAACGATCCTTGAGTTCGGGTGTCAGTGCTATGTGATTGAGCGCGACGTCGTACTTGCCGCTTTCGACGCCCTGGAGCAAGTCAGCCTCGTCTGTGACGATGAAGTCGGCGCGAACATCCAGCTCGTTGGCCAACAGTTGTCCAAGCTCAACCTCGAACCCCGTGAGTTTGTCGCCGTCATCCTTGTAATTGAAGGGCGGTGTATTAGCCTCAAGGGCTATGCGCAGCTCGCCACGGTCGTTGACGTCATCAATCAGTTCGGCGTGAGCCAAAGGGCTCAAAAGGGGTAGCAGACAGATCAGGCCAGGCAAAAAGCGCATGGTCACTCCTTTGAAATCATTAACGCGATGCTCTGAGTCAGGCTCGCTTTGCTATGGTTGTCGAGTGCCTTCGACAACGAATGGTCATGAAGTTGTCATGACCGTGCGGATTTTACGGAAAAACTGGAGAAGAAAATGAAAAGCTTTATGTCACGTGCAGCGTTGGCGGGTGTACTGATGGGTGTTTCGGTGCTGGCCAGTGCGGCGACACCGGCGCCAAAGGGTGCTGAAGTGTTCATCGTTTCTCCCGAGGACGGGGCCACGGTTTCGCAAACCTTCACCGTCAAGTTCGGGACCAAGGACGTAGCACTGGCACCGGCCGGTGACGTCACCAAGAACACCGGTCACCACCATTTGCTGATCGACGTCGACAAGATGCCAGCCGCTGGCGCGCCGATTCCGAATGACGCCAACCACATGCACTTCGGCAAGGCGCAGACCCAGGCTGACATCAAGCTTGCCCCGGGCAAACACACCTTGCAGCTGGAACTTGGCGACAGCGGCCATATGCCGTTCGACCCACCAATCGTCTCGAAGAAAATCACCGTCAACGTCGAATAAAAAAAGGGAGCCCTTTCGGGGGCTCCCTTTTTTTATCAGCGGCGAGTTGCGAGCTACGAGCTTCAAGCAAAAGCTAAGCGAACATCACTTGTCGCTCGCGGCTTGTAGCTGTTCTTAGAAAAGAACCCGGCTACGGATAGTGCCGTTGATGTGCTGCAGCTTCTCTTGCGCCAGGTCCGAGTACTCGGCGTCGACGTCGATCACCACGTAGCCAACCTTCTCGTTGGTCTGCAGGAACTGACCGGAGATGTTGATGCCGTTTTCGGCGAAGACCTTGTTGATCTCGCTCATCACACCCGGAATGTTCTCGTGGATGTGCAGCAGGCGGTGCTTGCCAGGGTGAGCCGGCAGGGCCACTTCCGGGAAGTTTACCGACGAAACCGAAGTACCGTTGTCGCTGTACTTGACCAGTTTTTCTGCCACTTCCAGACCGATGTTGGCTTGCGCTTCAGCGGTCGAGCCACCGATGTGCGGGGTCAGGATCACGTTGTCGAGGCCACGCAGCGGGCTTTCGAACTCTTCGTCGTTGGAGCGTGGCTCCACCGGGAACACGTCGATGGCTGCGCCGATCAGGTGCTTGTCCTTGATCGCGTCCGCCAGGGCGTCCAGCTCGACCACGGTACCGCGCGCCGCGTTGATCAGGATGCCGCCCTTTTTGATGGCGCGGATTTCCTTCTCGCCGATCATCCACTGGGTCGCAGCGGTTTCCGGAACGTGCAGGGTGACGATGTCGGACATGCCCAGCAGCTCGGTCAGGCTACCGATCTGGGTAGCGTTGCCCAGCGGCAGCTTGGTCACGGTGTCGTAGAAATACACCTGCATGCCCAGGCCTTCAGCCAGAACCGACAACTGAGTACCGATCGAGCCGTAGCCGACGATGCCCAGTTTCTTGCCACGGATCTCGAAGGAGTTGGCCGCGGATTTGATCCAGCCGCCACGGTGGCAGGAAGCGTTTTTCTCAGGGATGCCGCGCAGCAGCAGGATCGCTTCGGCCAGTACCAGCTCGGCAACGGAGCGGGTGTTGGAGTACGGCGCGTTGAACACGGCGATACCGCGCTCGCGGGCAGCACTCAGGTCAACCTGGTTGGTGCCGATGCAGAAACAGCCGACCGCAACCAGTTTCTTCGCGTGATCGAAGATCTCTTCGGTCAGTTGGGTGCGCGAACGAATGCCGATGAAGTGAGCGTCAGCGATCTTTTCCTTGAGCTGGGCTTCCGGCAAGGAACCTGTCAGGTATTCGATGCTGGTGTAGCCCGCCGCCTTGAGGACGTCGACAGCCGATTGGTGGACGCCTTCGAGAAGAAGGAACTTGATCTTGCTCTTATCGAGAGAAGTCTTGCTCATCTGCGTAAACCTGTATCCCGGAGAAAAATGGCAGGAAATGGTCAACAGACGCTGACCCGGACGACAAGAAAGTCGTCTCCGCGGATCTGGCCTTGGGCACTGTCCTGCGGGGTCGATATGCTAGCATAGCCTCCCCGCTAAACACTCATTCCTGCGACGTGAAGCGTTCTCAGGATGACCATGAATTGTTCGAGAGTTCTGTCGATGACCAATCCTGCCCTGATTGATGAACTGAAGACCCTGGTCGAGCCTGGCAAGGTCCTGACCGATGCCGACTCCCTGAATGCGTACGGCAAGGATTGGACCAAGCACTTCGCCCCGGCGCCCAGCGCCATTGTGTTTCCCAAGACCATCGAGCAGGTGCAGGCCGTGGTTCGCTGGGCCAATACGCACAAGGTCTCCCTGGTGCCATCGGGCGGGCGCACCGGGCTTTCCGCTGCTGCGGTGGCCGCGAATGGCGAAGTGGTCGTCTCGTTCGACTACATGAATCAGATTCTCGATGTGAACCTCACCGACCGCACCGCCGTTTGTCAGCCGGGCGTGGTCACCGAGCATCTGCAGAACGTCGCCGAAGAAAAAGGCCTGTATTACCCGGTCGACTTCGCTTCCGCAGGTTCCAGCCAGATTGGCGGCAACATCGGCACCAATGCCGGCGGGATCAAGGTGATTCGCTACGGCATGACCCGCAACTGGGTCGCCGGCATGAAAGTCGTCACCGGCAAGGGCGACGTGCTCGAACTGAACAAAGACCTGATCAAGAACGCCACCGGTTACGACCTGCGTCAGCTGTTCATTGGCGCTGAAGGCACGCTGGGTTTCGTCGTCGAAGCGACCATGCGCCTCGATCGCGCACCGAAAAATCTTACCGCGATGGTCCTCGGCACCGCCGATTTCGACTCGATCATGCCGGTGCTGCACGCGTTCCAGGGCAAGCTCGACCTGACCGCGTTCGAGTTCTTCTCCGATAAAGCTTTGGCCAAAGTCATGGGCCGTGGCGATGTGCCGGCGCCGTTCGAAACCGATTGCCCGTTCTATGCGCTGCTGGAGTTTGAAGCGACCACCGAAGAAGTGGCCAACAGCGCACTGGAAACCTTCGAGCATTGCGTCGAGCAGGGCTGGGTGCTGGATGGCGTGATGAGCCAGAGCGAAACCCAGCTGCAGAACCTGTGGAAGTTGCGCGAATACATTTCCGAGACCATCTCGCACTGGACGCCGTACAAGAACGACATCTCGGTCACGGTTTCGAAAGTTCCGGCGTTCCTAAAGGAAATCGACGCGATCGTCGGTGAACACTATCCGGACTTCGAAATCGTCTGGTTCGGCCACATCGGCGATGGCAACCTGCACTTGAACATCCTCAAGCCGGATAACCTGAGCAAGGACGAGTTCTTCGCCAAGTGCGCGACCGTCAACAAGTGGGTGTTCGAAACCGTCGAGAAGTACAACGGTTCGATTTCCGCCGAACATGGTGTCGGCATGACCAAACGCGATTACTTGACCTACAGCCGTTCGCCGGTTGAGATCGAGTACATGAAAGCGGTAAAAGCGGTGTTCGACCCGAACGGCATCATGAACCCGGGCAAGATTTTCGCGGTTTGATCTGTAATCTTTGATGAATCAATGAAGGCAGGAGTCGGTAAATGAGCTATCAGCACCAGTACGTCGACGGCACGCGCATCCACTTCCCTATCGGGAAAGTCGTGTGCATTGGCCGTAATTACGCCGAACACGCCAAGGAACTGGACAACCCGGTGCCTACCGAGCCGTTGCTGTTCATCAAGCCGGGCAGTTGTGTGGTTGAGCTGGAAGGCGGTTTCGCCATTCCGACCGAGCGCGGTTCGGTGCACTACGAAGCGGAAATCGCTGTGTTGATCGGCAAACCGTTGTCGACCAAGCCAAGCCGTGAAGAGGTGCTCGATGCGATCTCCGGTTTCGCCCCGGCGCTGGATCTGACCCTGCGTGACAAGCAGGCCGAGCTGAAAGCCAAGGGCCTGCCGTGGGAAATCGCCAAATCGTTCGATGGCGCGGCAGTGATCGCTCCGTTCGTGGTCGGCAGCACTTTCGCTGATCTGACTGACATCGGCATTCGCCTGACCATCAACGGCGAAGTCCGCCAGGACGGCAACAGCAGCGCGATGCTCAACCCGATCGTGCCGATGATCCAGCACATGGCTGGCTGCTTCTCGCTGCAGGCCGGCGACGTGATCCTCACCGGCACGCCAGTCGGCGTCGGCCCGCTGAATGTTGGCGATGACATCGTCCTCGAACTGCCGGGCGCGAGCAGCTTCACCAGCAGCGTGCGCTGATCGCAACACTGCAAATCCTGGTGGGAGCTAGCCCTGCTGGCGATGGCGCCAGGTCGGTCAACGATGATGTCGACTGACCTGGCGCCATCGCCAGCAGGGCTAGCTCCCACCTTTGTTATGTGATCCACCTTGCAAACGTGCAGGGCAATCCCGCCATTTGCCGTTTTTTTCACATCCTGTCTGGATAATTCCCGCAATTCTGGCGTCTGAGCCGGCCTCTTTGTGCTATTACCCATAGCCTGAATTTCTGGAACGCGTCCTTCGATGTCCTCTCAAACTCAGCTCAAACCCGTCCGCCGCTCCCGTTTTGCTTTGCGTTGGTATGCCTGGCTGTTGCTGGCCATTGCTGCCGCTTATGGCCTGGCGTTCGCCATGCATTGGGATGACCGTGGCGTCCTGTGGGTGCTGGAGCGTTTCGAGAGCCCGACTGAGCAGAAGGAAAGCGTCTGGCTGCCGGACTATCGCGCGGTGATCGACGCGAAATTGCTGCCGGGCATGGAAAAGGACGAGGCTTCCGACCTGTCCTATAACCCGCAGACCAAAACCCTGTTTTCGGTGATGGGCAAGAATCCGTTCCTCGCCGAGCTGAGCTTGCAAGGCGATGTCCTGCGCAAGATGCCACTCAAGGGCTGGAGCAATCCCGAAGGTCTGACGGTCATGGAAAACGGCTTGATGGCGATCGTCGATGAGCGCGAGCACATGCTGTCGATCGTCAAGGTCGATGCCGACACCCGCGAGCTGAACATCGCCGATTTCCCGAAATACGACCTTGGCCCGTCGAAAGACCAGAACAAAGCTTTCGAAGCCATCACCTGGGACTCGCGCAATCAGCAACTGCTGCTGGGTGAGGAGCGCCCACCGGCGCTGTTCACCTGGAAAAGTGACGGCAGCCAGACGCTGAAGGGCGACAAACAGAAGCTGGACAGTGATGAGCTGGATATCCGCAATCTTTCGGCGCTGGCGATTGACCCGCGCACTGGCCATACATTGGTGCTCTCCGCTGATTCGCACCTGCTGCTGGAACTGGACGAGAAGGGCGAACAGGTCAGTTTCATGACCTTGCTTGGCGGTTTCAACGGCCTGAAGAAAACCATTCCGCGCGCCGAAGGCGTGACCATGGACGAGGCGGGCACGCTGTACATGGTCAGCGAACCGAACCTGTTTTATCGCTTCGAAAAGCAGAAGTAACTTTCCCTACGGCAATTGCAGATTTGTGCGGTTGTCCTGACAGGCAAGTGGCCATTAAGCTTCAGTTCAGACGGGCGTGATATTTCATCCGCCTGTTTTGACTCCGAGCCCGCCCGAATGCGTCGACTTGCCCGTCCCAAACCTCTGTTTATCCTTTTGTCGGTGATGGCCCTGATTGCGTTGATTGCGATCGGCCAATACATGCGCCTGTTCGAGCGTGCCTGGTTCAATCTGCATACGTTGTGGCAGCCGCAGAGCACTCAATCCATTGGTTTGGATCAATACCGGGTGGAAATCGAAGCGCGGGTCATCGACGGTCTGAACGACGATGTTTCAGCACTGACCTTCGATCCGGTGCGCAAAAGCCTGTTCACCGTGACCAACAAGAATGCCGAATTGGTCGAGCTTTCGCTGGAGGGCAAGATCCTGCGCCGCATCGCCCTGATCGGCTTCGGCGACCCTGAGGCAGTCGAATTCATCAGCGCCGACACCTATGTCATCACCGATGAACGCCAGCAGCGCTTGATCAAGATTCATCTGGAAAAAGACACGACCTTCCTCGATGCGGCCGACGCCGAGCAGATGACCCTTGGTGTGCACATGAGTGGCAACAAGGGGTTCGAGGGGTTGGCCTATGATTCAGTCGGCAAGCGTCTGTTCGTTGCGAAAGAGCGCGATCCGATGCTGATCTACGAAGTGCACGGCTTTCCGCACTTCAATCCGGAAAAGTCCTACGCGGTGCACGTTATCAACAACCCCAAGCGCGATGCGGGAATGTTCGTGCGTGATCTGTCGAGTTTGCAGTACGACGAGCGCAGCGGGCATTTGCTGGCGCTGTCGGATGAGTCGCGGTTGATTCTGGAACTGGATGTCGATGGGCGCCCGTTGAGCACCATGTCTATCAGCGGTGGCCGCCAAGGTTTGAAGAAAACCGTGCCGCAAGCGGAAGGCATTGCGATGGATGATGACGGCACGCTGTATCTGGTGAGCGAACCGAATCTGTTCTACGTCTTCAAAAAACCGGCACAGCCTTAACCCACACCACAAAACACTGTGGGAGCTGGCTTGCCAGCGATGGCGGTCTGTCATTCAACATTGTTGTCGAATCTGACGGCCTCATCGCTGCAAGTCGAATCGTCGCACCGCAGCTCCCACAGGTTTTTTATCTGCCCATAAATAGTGGGCAGTTTGGCTTACTCAGCCTTCAGGGTTTTCACGCCTTCGCTGGTACCCAGCAACAACAGATCCGCCGGGCGCGCAGCGAACAAACCATTGGTGACCACGCCGACGATTGCATTGATCTGCGCTTCCAGCTCCACCGGGTTGGTGATCTGCAGGTTGAACACGTCGAGAATGATGTTGCCGTTGTCAGTCAACACGCCTTCGCGGTACACCGGGTCGCCGCCCAGTTTTACCAATTGACGCGCGACGTGGCTGCGGGCCATCGGAATCACTTCGACCGGCAGCGGAAACTCGCCCAGCACCGGCACCAGTTTGCTGGCGTCGGCGATGCAGATGAAGGTTTTGGCCACAGCTGCAACGATCTTCTCGCGGGTCAGGGCCGCGCCGCCGCCCTTGATCAGGTTCAGGTGCGCGTCGCTTTCGTCGGCGCCATCCACGTAGAACTCCAGATCGCTAACCGTGTTCAGCTCATACACCGGAATACCGTGGCCCTTGAGGCGCGCGGCGGTGGCTTCCGAGCTGGCGACCGCGCCATCGAACGCGCCTTTGTGCTGCGCCAGTGCGTCGATGAAGCAGTTAGCGGTGGAGCCGGTGCCGACCCCGACGATGCTCTTGTCGTCGAGTTTCGGAAGGATGAAGTCGACGGCGGCCTGGGCCACTGCCTGTTTGAGTTGATCCTGGGTCATGCGGGCTCCGGAAGCGGGCAAGGTGAGAACGGAAAGGCCGGCATTATAGCCGCAAGCGCGGCTAAAACCTCTGGATTCGTGTGGTCGTGCGGGCAAAAGCCGGGTTAGACTCCTCGGTCCCGCTCAACCGCTCAGTGATGCTTTCCGATGCTCGAACAGTACGTCAAAAAGATCCTCACCTCGCGCGTTTATGACGTTGCCGTAGAAACCCCGCTGCAGAACGCTCGCCAGCTCTCCGAGCGGCTGGGCAACGACATTTGGCTCAAGCGCGAAGACTTGCAGCCGGTGTTCTCGTTCAAGATTCGCGGCGCCTACAACAAACTGACGCAACTGAGCGATGAAGAGCGCGCCCGTGGCGTGGTCACCGCGTCGGCGGGCAACCATGCGCAGGGCCTGGCCCTGGCGGCGAAAGTGCTGGGCGTCAAAGCCACCATCGTCATGCCCAAGACCACCCCCGAGATCAAAGTCGAAGGCGTGCGTTCGCGCGGCGGCAAAGTGGTGCTGCACGGTGATTCGTTCCCGGAAGCCCTGGCCTACTCGCTGAAACTGGTCGACGAAAAAGGCTACGTCTACATTCACCCTTACGACGATCCACACACCATCGCCGGGCAAGGCACCGTCGCGATGGAAATTCTGCGTCAGCATCCGCAGCCGCTGGACGCGATTTTCGTCCCGGTCGGCGGCGGCGGTTTGATCGCCGGTATCGCTGCCTACGTGAAATATCTGCGCCCGGACATCAAAGTCATCGGCGTCGAGCCGGACGACTCCAACTGCCTGCAAGCCGCGATGGCGGCCGGTGAGCGCGTGGTGCTGCCGACCGTGGGCATCTTCGCCGACGGCGTTGCGGTGGCGCAGATTGGCCAGCACACCTTCGATATCTGCAAAGACTATGTCGATGAAGTGATCACCGTCAGCACCGACGAGATCTGCGCGGCGATCAAGGATATCTACGACGATACCCGCTCGATCACCGAACCTGCCGGCGCCTTGGGTGTGGCCGGCATCAAAAAATACGTCGAACAGCGCGGCGTCAGCGGCCAGACGTTCGTCGCCATCGATTCCGGCGCCAACGTCAACTTCGACCGTCTGCGCCACGTCGCCGAGCGCGCCGAGCTAGGCGAAGGCCGCGAAGCGATCATCGCCGTGACCATCCCCGAGAAGGCCGGCAGCTTCAAAGCGTTCTGCGAGGCCGTGGGCAAGCGCCAGATCACCGAATTCAACTACCGCTACAACACCGGCAGCGAAGCGCACATTTTCGTCGGCGTGCAGACCCACCCGGATAACGACCCGCGCAGCGCGCTGCTGGCGAGCCTGACCGAGCAGGGTTTCCCGGTCATCGACCTGACCGACAACGAACTGGCCAAGCTGCATATCCGTCATATGGTCGGCGGTCACGCGGCGCACGTGATTGATGAAGTGGTGTTCCGCTTCGAATTTCCGGAACGTCCGGGTGCGCTGTTCAACTTCCTCAGCAAGCTCGGCGGGCGCTGGAACATCTCGATGTTCCATTATCGCAACCACGGTGCGGCTGATGGTCGTGTGGTCGCTGGCCTGCAAGTGCCGCACGACGAGCGTCATCTGGTGCCGGCCGCCCTTGAGGAAATCGGCTACCCGTATTGGGACGAAAGCGACAACCCGGCCTATCAGCTGTTTCTTGGCTGAGCGGCTACGCTGATGGGCATGGCCCAAGGAAGAGAAATTCATGGAAACCCTGACCACCCTGAAAGTCCTTCACGTCGCGGCGACCGTGGTGATCCTTGCCAGTGGGATGGGGCTCGCTGCTCTTTCCTGGCGTAATCGCAGCGAAGGGCCGGCCTGCACGATGCAGCGTCCCTGGTTGTTTATCTGGTGTTTGATGCTGATCGGTATGCTGAGCATGCCTTTCACCGGCTGGTGGTTGGTCCACCTGATCGGCTGGCCACTGGGGCAGTTCTGGATTCTGGGGTCCAGCGTGATCTATGCCGTGGCCACGTTGAGTGCAGTGTGGTTGCTGGTGCGGCTTAATCGGCTGTGGACTAGCGGGGTTGGTAACTGGAAATTCACGTTGGCGCTGGCAATTGTCAGCGGCATCGGATTTCTCGCCATTGCCGGGTTGATGGGTGCCAAGCCTGTTTAAGGCTATATACCGAGTCGAGCCAATCGCTGGCAAGCCAGCTCCCACAGGGATCTTCAGTGAACACGGATATTGTGGGCAGCCGAAAAACCTGTGGGAGCTGGCTTGCCAGCGATGGCGTAATCAGCCGCGCAACGAAATCACCGGCCAACCCCGCTTCTCGGCTTCGGCACGCAAATTCGGATCCGGATCAACCGCCACCGGATTCGCCACTTGCTCCAGCAACGGCAGATCATTCATCGAATCGCTGTAGAAATAGCTGTCATCCAGCGAATACCCGGTCTCTTCCAGCCAACGGTTCAGGCGCGTCACCTTGCCTTCGCGGAAACACGGAATATCCGTGCTGCGCCCGCTGTAACGGCCATCAACCATTTCGCATTCAGTGGCGATCAGGGTTTCAACGCCCAGACGCACAGCAATCGGCGCGGTCACGAAGCGGTTGGTCGCGGTGATGATCACCAGTTTGTCGCCGGCGTCGCGGTGCTTTTTCAGCAGCTCCAGCGCTTTGGGCAGCATGATCGGCTCGATGCAGTCGCGCATGTAATCGCTGTGCCATTGATCGAGCACGGCCATTTCGGTGCGGCCGAGGATCTCCAGGCAGAAGTTCAGGTACGCGGCGTTATCCAGTTTGCCGGCCAGGTAATCCTGATAGAACTCGTCGTTGCGCGCTTTGTACGCAATCGGATCGAGGAAGCCGCGTTCACACAGATAGTCGCCCCAGGCGTGATCGCTGTCGCCGCCCAGAAGGGTGTTGTCCAAATCGAAGAGTGCCAGGCGCATTGCAGTTACCCGCTGATAAGTCTGTAAAAAGGCGACAAGAATACGGTCTTTTCACAAGAGTGCACATAAGGTAGGAAGCTTCGTTGCCGCCTTATCAACCTTTGTGGAACAATGCGGCGACATGCGTTTGCGAGGTTGTTGCCGTGATCGACCCCGATGGTTTCCGCCCCAATGTCGGGATCATTCTGACGAATGACGCCGGCCAGGTGCTATGGGCTCGCCGTATCAATCAAGATGCCTGGCAGTTTCCGCAAGGGGGAATCAACCCTGAAGAGACGCCGGAAGACGCCTTGTACCGCGAGCTGAACGAAGAAGTTGGCCTGGAACGTGAAGATGTTGAAATACTGGCCTGTACTCGAGGCTGGTTGCGCTATCGTTTGCCGCAACGTCTGGTGCGTACCCACAGCCAACCGCTGTGCATCGGCCAGAAACAGAAATGGTTTCTCCTGCGCCTGATCTCCAACGAGCAGCGGGTGCGGATGGATTTGACCGGTAAACCGGAATTCGATGGCTGGCGCTGGGTCAGCTATTGGTATCCGTTGGGCCAGGTGGTGACATTCAAGCGCGAGGTGTATCGCCGCGCCCTCAAAGAGCTTGCCCCGCGCCTTTTAGCGCGCGACTGACGACGGAGTTCGACCCCGAGCCATGCTCAATACGCTGCGCAAGATCGTCCAGGAAGTTAACTCCGCCAAGGATCTCAAGGCGGCGTTGGGGATTATTGTGTTGCGCGTCAAAGAGGCCATGGGCAGCCAGGTCTGCTCGGTCTACCTGCTTGATCCCGAGACCAACCGCTTCGTCCTGATGGCCACCGAGGGCTTGAACAAGCGCTCGATCGGCAAGGTCAGCATGGCACCCAACGAAGGTCTGGTCGGTCTGGTCGGCACGCGTGAAGAACCCCTGAACCTCGAAAACGCTGCGGATCACCCGCGCTATCGCTACTTTGCCGAGACCGGTGAAGAGCGTTACGCCTCGTTCCTCGGTGCACCGATCATTCACCACCGCCGCGTCGTCGGCGTGTTGGTCATCCAGCAAAAGGAACGCCGTCAGTTCGACGAAGGTGAAGAAGCCTTCCTCGTGACCATGAGCGCGCAGCTTGCCGGCGTTATCGCCCACGCCGAGGCCACCGGTTCGATCCGGGGTCTGGGTCGTCAGGGTAAAGGCATTCAGGAAGCCAAGTTCGTCGGCGTACCGGGTTCGCCGGGTGCCGCCGTCGGTACTGCAGTGGTCATGCTGCCGCCGGCCGATCTCGACGTGGTGCCGGACAAGACCATCACCGATATCAACGCCGAGCTGGCGCTGTTCAAGACCGCCATCGAAGGCGTGCGCGCCGACATGCGCGCGTTGTCCGCCAAGCTTGCGACGCAGTTGCGCCCGGAAGAACGCGCGCTGTTCGACGTCTACCTGATGATGCTCGACGATGCCTCGCTGGGCAGCGAAATCACCACCGTGATCAAGACCGGTCAGTGGGCCCAGGGCGCGCTGCGTCAGGTAGTCACTGAGCACGTAAACCGTTTCGAACTGATGGACGACGCCTACCTGCGCGAGCGGGCATCGGACGTCAAAGACCTCGGCCGCCGCCTGCTCGCTTATTTGCAGGAAGAGCGCCAGCAGAACCTGGTCTACCCGGAAAAAACCATTCTGGTCAGCGAAGAACTGACGCCGGCGATGCTCGGCGAGGTGCCGGAAGGCACGCTGGTCGGTCTGGTCTCGGTACTCGGTTCGGGTAACTCGCACGTCGCGATCCTTGCCCGAGCGATGGGCATTCCGACGGTGATGGGTCTGGTCGACCTGCCGTACGCCAAGGTCGACGGCATCGAGATGATCGTCGACGGCACTCGCGGCGAGGTCTACACCAACCCGAGCGAAGTGCTGCGCAAGCAGTTCGCCGAAGTCGTTGAAGAAGAGAAACAACTGGCGCTGGGCCTCGATACCCTGCGCGACCTGCCGTGCGTGACCCTCGACGGTCACCGCATGCCGTTGTGGGTCAACACCGGTTTGCTCGCCGATGTGGCGCGGGCGCAGAAGCGTGGCGCCGAAGGTGTCGGCCTGTACCGCACCGAAGTGCCGTTCATGATCAACCAGCGCTTCCCGAGCGAGAAGGAACAACTGGCGATTTACCGCGAGCAGCTCGCCGCGTTCCACCCGCAACCGGTGACCATGCGCAGCCTCGACATCGGTGGTGACAAGTCGCTGTCGTACTTCCCGATCAAGGAAGACAACCCGTTCCTCGGCTGGCGCGGCATTCGCGTCACCCTCGACCATCCGGAAATCTTCCTGGTGCAGACCCGCGCGATGCTCAAGGCCAGCGAAGGCCTGAACAACCTGCGGATTCTGCTGCCGATGATCTCCGGCACCCATGAACTCGAAGAAGCCCTGCACCTGATTCACCGTGCCTGGGGCGAAGTGCGCGACGAAGGCACCGACGTGCCGATGCCGCCGATTGGCGTGATGATCGAGATTCCGGCAGCGGTGTACCAGACCAAGGAGCTGGCGCGGATGGTCGACTTCCTGTCCGTCGGTTCCAACGACTTGACCCAGTACCTGCTGGCGGTCGACCGCAACAACCCGCGTGTGGCCGATCTCTACGACTACCTGCATCCGGCGGTGCTGCAAGCCCTGCAAACCGTGGTGCGTGATGCCCATGCCGAAGGCAAACCGGTGAGTATCTGCGGCGAGATGGCCGGTGATCCGGCAGCGGCGGTGCTGTTGATGGCGATGGGTTTCGACAGTTTGTCGATGAACGCCACCAACTTGCCGAAGGTGAAGTGGATGTTGCGTCAGGTCAATCTGAGCAAGGCGAAGGATTTGCTGGCTGAGCTGATGACCATCGATAACCCGCAAGTTATCCACAGTTCGCTGCAATTGGCACTGAAGAACCTTGGGTTGTCGAAGATGAATCCGCCGGCGGTCGTCAAAGTTCTCTAAAAGATCGCAGCCTGCGACAGCGCCTACATGGAACGTGTATTCCTGTAGCAGCTGCCGCAGGCTGCGATCTTTAGATTCTGATATCCACCTCGCCCAAATGCCCGCCATACGGCCCGAAACTGCGCTCGACCATCCGCCTTGTGCCGTCCGCCTGCACGATCAACGCCGTACTCGCCCGCGTGCCGTAACTCTGGCTGGCAATAAACACACTCGACAACAAAGCCTCAGTCGCCATGCCGACCCCGGTATCTGGCAATTCGGCAGACGGGGCGGTCTGCGCATCACTCAACAATGCCAACAAATGTTCAGGCTGCGGATCATCCAGCACCGCACTCAACGCACCCTTGGCCTTGAGCAGCTTCGGCCACGGCGTATCCAGCCCGGCATTCGACAGCCCATAAACCCCAGGCGGCAACATCACCGGCTCCGACATCCGCGCATTGAAATGCCACAGCTCATGACTATTACCGAGCAGCAGATTGAACCCGGCATATTCCGCCGAACGCCCGACCACTTCGCTCAAATAATCATCAATCGACTGATCCCCGGTCAGAAACCGAGCCACCAATTCCCCTCGCGATTTACGCGCGGGCGGCTGTTGCGGATCACGAATATTGGTCAGCGCAGCGAAGCGCCCATGGGCGCCGATCCCCAGCCAGGTGCCCCCAGCCTCCAGATCACGTCCGGCATGCACATGTGGCGCCTCTGGCCATTGCGCCAGTGGCAAACTGGGCCGGGCGTAAAACTCGTCACGGTTGGCCGCGACGATCAGCGGCTGGGCATGGCCCGGGCGCCAGGCGAAAACAATCAGGCACATAAGGTGGTCCTTGTGTGTTTTTTGTCCACTGTACGCATCCGGCGTCCGTGCATCCATCGCAAGTGGAGCAGGAGGCCATGCATCCGTTACCATGCCGCTCCGGTTTTGGGGATGCGGTCTGGGGAGACGGTCATGGAATTTCTGCTCTATCTGGCGCTGGGCGCCTGTGCGGGCGTGCTGGCCGGACTGTTCGGCGTCGGCGGCGGGATCATTATTGTCCCGGTGCTGGTGTTCAGTTTCACCCTGCAGGGCTTTGATCAGTCGATCCTGACTCATCTGGCGGTCGGTACGTCGCTGGCGACGATCATCTTCACTTCGGTCAATGCCGTGCGTGAACACCACCGTCGCGGCGCGGTGCGCTGGCCGATCTTCATGTGGATGGCCGTCGGCATTCTGTTGGGCGCCGGTTTCGGTGCACTGACGGCAGAGGCGATCTCCGGCCCGCACCTGCAAAAGATCATCGGCGTGTTCGCCTTGATCATCTCGGTGCAACTGGCGCTGGACATCAAGCCCAAGGCCAGCCGAACCGTGCCGGGCAAATTCGGTCTGACCGTGGCCGGCAGCATCATTGGTTGGGCTTCAGCGATTTTCGGCGTCGGCGGCGGCTCGCTGACCGTGCCGTTCCTGACCTGGCGCAGCGTGCCGATGCAACAAGCGGTGGCGACCTCATCGGCCTGCGGGCTGCCGATTGCCTTGGTCAGTGCATTAAGTTTCATGATTCTGGGCTGGCACGATCCGTTGTTGCCGCCGCATAGTCTCGGTTTTGTGTATTTGCCGGCGTTGTTGGGCATCGCCCTGACCAGCATGATCTTCGCCCGCATCGGTGCGCGTTTGGCGCATCGGTTGTCGCCGCGCTTGCTGAAACGGCTGTTCGCCGCTTTGCTGTTCAGCGTGGGTGTGAGCTTCCTGCTTTAACCGTCGCAATCCTGGCTTAATCCTGAGGTGGCAGCGTCGCCCGGGAATTTTGGTTTCAACTCTAACGAGGAGTCGCAATGCTGCCTTACCCGCAGATCGACCCGGTGGCACTGGCCATCGGTCCGCTGAAAATCCACTGGTACGGTCTGATGTACCTGATCGGCATCGGCGGTGCGTGGCTGCTGGCGTCGCGCCGGCTCAACCGTTTCGACCCGACCTGGACCAAGGAGAAACTCTCCGACATGGTCTTCTGGATGTCGATGGGCGTGATCGTCGGCGGACGTCTGGGTTACGTGCTGTTCTACGATCTGAGCGCCTACCTGGCCAACCCGACGCTGATTTTCGAAGTGTGGAAGGGCGGCATGTCGTTCCACGGCGGTTTCATCGGCGTGATGCTCGCGGCCTTGTGGTTCGGCAAGCGCAACGGCAAGTCGTTCTTCCAGTTGATGGACTTCGTCGCACCGATGGTGCCGATCGGTCTGGGCGCCGGGCGTATCGGTAATTTCATCAACGCCGAGTTGTGGGGCAAAGCCACCGACGTGCCGTGGGCCATGGTCTTCCCGCCATTCAGCGATCCGGCGCAACTGCCGCGTCACCCGTCGCAGCTGTATCAGTTCGCGCTCGAAGGCGTGGCGCTGTTCCTGATCCTGTGGATTTTCTCGCGCAAACCGCGTCCGACCATGGCCGTATCGGGCATGTTCGCGTTGTTCTACGGCATCTTCCGTTTCATCGTCGAATTCGTCCGCGTGCCGGATGCGCAACTGGGCTATCTGGCCTGGAACTGGCTGACCATGGGCCAAGTGCTCTGCGTACCGATGATCGTCGGCGGGCTGTTCCTGATCTGGCTGGCCTATCGTCGCGCACCGGCAGCACC
Organism: Pseudomonas sp. 4CAES_32.4; assembly: GCF_058136335.1. Classification (NCBI taxonomy): domain Bacteria; kingdom Pseudomonadati; phylum Pseudomonadota; class Gammaproteobacteria; order Pseudomonadales; family Pseudomonadaceae; genus Pseudomonas; species Pseudomonas sp. 4CAES_32.4. The sequence continues at coordinate 5,886,928 of NZ_CM176882.1, read as the reverse complement.
ACTCGCGCCGACGGCTTAAACTACGAACCCCGGCGCGCGACGCCGGGGCTCAAAGGACACAGGTAACTCATGAAGCAATATCTCGAACTGGTCTCGCACGTCATCAAGAACGGCAGCAAACAGGCCAACCGCACCGGCATCAACACCATCAGCTTCCCGGGTGCGATGCTGCGTTTCGATCTGCAGGAAGGTTTCCCGGCGATCACCACGCGCAAAATGGCCTTCAAATCGGCCATCGGCGAGATGTGCGGATTTCTCCGTGGCGTGAACAACGCCGCTGAATTCCGTGCGCTGGGCTGCAAGGTCTGGGACCAGAACGCCAACGAAAACGCGCAGTGGCTGGCCAACCCGTTCCGTCAGGGCGACGACGATCTCGGCGAAATCTACGGCGTGCAATGGCGCAAATGGCCGGCGTACAAGCAGATCCCGCTGAGCAACAGCGCCGCCATCGAGCAAACACTGAGCAACGGCTACAAGCAGATCGCTCAGGGCGAAGAAGACGGCCAGGCTTACGTGGTGCTGTACAAAGCCATCGACCAGGTTCGTCAGTGCGTCGATACGATCATCAAGGACCCGGGCAGCCGCCGCATCCTGTTCCACGGCTGGAACGTCGCTCAGCTCGATGAAATGGCCCTGCCGCCTTGCCACTTGCTGTACCAGTTCCACCCGAACGTCGAGACCAAGGAAATTTCCCTGACCCTCTACATCCGCTCCAACGATCTGGGTCTGGGCACACCGTTCAACCTCACCGAAGGCGCCGCGCTGCTGAGCCTGATCGGTCGCCTGACCGGCTACACACCGCGCTGGTTCACCTATTTCATCGGTGATGCGCACGTCTACGAGAACCATCTGGGCATGCTCAACGAACAGCTCAAGCGCGAGCCGTTCGCCATGCCGAAGCTGAAGATCTCGGATCGTGTGCCGGAATTTGCCAAGACTGGTGTGTATCAGCCGGAATGGCTGGAGCTGGTCGAACCGAGCGATTTCTCGCTGGAAGGTTACGAGCATCACGCGCCAATGACCGCGCCAATGGCGGTTTAAGCCACAACGCAATACCCCTGTGGGAGCTAGCCCTGCTAGCGATAGGGCTGTCAGGTTCAACAGTGATGTTGACTGACAGTCCGCTATCGCTAGCAGGGCTAGCTCCCACAGTGTTTTGTGGTGTTGTTAGTGGCCGTGGCTGCGGCCTACATGGGAATGCTCAACTTCCGTCGCGACAACCCCGCCACTCACTTCCAGCCGCTGCAAAATCCCGCATTGATCCGCCCCCGGCCCTTCGCCACAACGTTGGCGCAGGTCGAGCAGTTGTGTCTGCAACGCCAGCAACCCATCAATCCGCGCCTTCACATGCTGAATGTGTTCGTCGATCAGCGTATTCACGCTTTCACACTGATCCTGCGGGCTATCACGCATGGCGAGCAGGCTGCGGATTTCTTCGAGGGTCATGTCGAGGGTGCGGCAGTTGCGGATGAAGGTCAGGCGTTCGGCGTGGGCCTGGGTGTAGACGCGGTAGTTGCCGTCGCTGCGGGCCGGTTCCGGCAAGAGGTTTTCGCGCTCGTAGTAGCGGATGGTTTCCACGGCGCAGTCGGTCAGCTTGGCCAGTTCTCCGATCTTCATGAGGGCAATCTCCAAAAGGGTGCTTGACCCTATAGTGGCTACAGGGTCTTTACTTGGCAACAGGCACCTTCATGGACGCGACCAATGAGCGATTCCCAGCACACCCACAAGCCCGGCGACGGCCACGATCACAGTCATAAATTGCAGCCTGTGCATCAGCATGCCCATGGCAGCGATTCTTGCTGCGGATCGAAAGTCGCAGCGCCGGCCCCGGTGCATGCGCACGAAGATTCTTGCTGCTCGTCGAACGCCGCCGCGCCTGCGTTGGTGCAACTCAGCGAAAAGACCACTACCGACGCACGGCTTAGCAGTTTCCGCATCGAGGCGATGGACTGCCCGACCGAGCAGACGCTGATCCAGAACAAACTCGGCAAACTCGCTGGTGTGCAGCAACTGGAATTCAACTTGATCAACCGTGTACTCGGCGTTACCCACAACCTGCCGGGTACTGAGCCGATCACCGAGGCGATCAAATCCCTCGGCATGCACGCCGAGCCGCTGGAGGCGGGCGTCGAATCGCCGGCCCCGGCGCCGGTGAAAAAACACTGGTGGCCGTTGGCGTTGTCCGGTGTCGGCGCGCTCGCCGCCGAAGTCATTCATTTCACCAACGCCGCGCCCACCTGGGTGGTCGCAATTATCGCGCTGGTGTCGATTCTCAGCGGTGGCCTGACCACCTATAAAAAGGGCTGGATCGCCCTGAAGAACCGCAACCTCAACATCAACGCGCTGATGAGCATCGCCGTGACTGGTGCCATCCTCATCGGCCAATGGCCGGAAGCGGCGATGGTGATGTTCCTGTTCACCGTCGCCGAGTTGATCGAAGCACGTTCGCTGGACCGTGCGCGCAATGCGATCAGCGGCCTGATGCAGATGACGCCAGAGCAAGCCACGGTGTTGCAGGCTGACGGTTCGTGGGTCGAACAGGAGGTGAAAAGCGTCGAACTTGGCGCCCGCGTGCGAGTGAAGCCCGGCGAGCGCATTGCGCTGGACGGCGAAGTGCTCAGCGGCAACTCGACCATCGACCAAGCGCCGATCACAGGGGAAAGCCTGCCGGTCGAGAAAACCGTCGGCGACAAAGTCTTCGCTGGCACCATCAATCAGGCCGGTTCGCTGGAATACGCGGTCACTGCAGCGGCGAACAACTCGACCCTGGCGCGGATCATCCACGCCGTCGAACAGGCTCAAGGCGCACGCGCACCGACCCAGCGCTTCGTCGATCAATTCTCGAAAATCTACACGCCTGCGGTGTTCTTGTTTGCCTTGGCCGTGGCGATCATCCCGCCGCTGTTCATGGGCGCGGTGTGGTTCGACTGGATCTACCGCGCGCTGGTGTTGCTGGTGGTGGCGTGCCCATGTGCACTGGTGATTTCGACCCCGGTGACCATCGTCAGCGGCCTCGCCGCGGCAGCGCGCAAAGGCATTTTGGTCAAGGGCGGCGTGTACCTTGAGGGCGGATTCAAGCTCGATTATCTGGCGCTGGATAAAACCGGGACGATCACCCACGGCAAACCGGTGCAGACCGACTACTTGTCGCTGGACCCGACCGCCGATGCCACGGCTCCGGCAATTGCGGCGGCGTTGGCAGGGCGTTCAGACCACCCGGTGTCGCTGGCCATCGCCAACGCCGCTGTGGATAAAAACTTCGACGCGTTGATTGTGGATAACTTCGAAGCGCTGGGCGGGCGTGGGGTCAAAGGCGAAATCAACGGCCAGACCTACCACTTGGGCAACCATCGTCTGGTAGAAGAACTCGGCCTGTGCTCGCCAGCACTGGAAGAAAAACTCTTCGCGCTGGAGAAACAGGGCAAGTCCGTGGTGCTGCTGCTCGACAGCTCCGGCCCGTTGGCGCTGTTCGCCGTGGCCGACACCGTCAAGGAAACCAGCCGCGAAGCGATACGTCAGTTGCACGAACTCGGGGTGAAAACCCTGATGCTCACCGGCGACAACGTGCACACCGCCCAGGCGATTGCTGCGCAGGTCGGAATCGACGAGGCCCGTGGTGACTTGCTGCCGACCGACAAACTGCAAGCCATCGAAGATCTGTACAAGCAGGGTCATCGCGTCGGCATGGTCGGCGACGGCATCAACGATGCCCCGGCACTGGCTCGCGCCGAAATCGGTTTTGCCATGGCCGCTGCCGGCACCGACACCGCCATTGAAACTGCCGATGTCGCCTTGATGGACGACGATCTGCGCAAGATCCCCGCGTTCATCAGCCTGTCGCGCAGTACCGCCAGCATCTTGAAACAGAACATCGCGCTGGCCCTGGTGATCAAAGCTATCTTTCTTGCGGTAACCTTCGCCGGGCTCGCCACCATGTGGATGGCGGTGTTCGCCGACATGGGCGTGAGCCTGTTGGTGGTGTTCAACGGTTTGCGCCTGCTGCGCAAATAGATGAGGAAGGGTTGTGCTGAGTGCCGAGCTGAAAGCGTTTTACATGGTCGCCCGCCTGGGCAGCATCACGCTGGCGGCGAAAAAACTCGGCCTCAGCCAACCGACCGTGACCACGCAGATCCGCAATCTGGAAAGCCAGTATTCGGTGGAGCTGTTCTACCGAGGCGGTCGCCGCCTCAGCGTTAGCGATGAAGGCGCGCGATTGCTGCCGATGGTCAAGACGCTGTTGCAACAGGAAGCGGATATCGAGTTTTTCCTGCGCAACAGCGGTCAGGTGCAAGGCACTTTGCGCATTGCCGCGACGGCGCCGTATTACATTCTCGATCTGGTAAAGACTTTTCGCGAGCGCTTGCCGCAGGTCGAGGTGTCGGTGGAAATCGGCAACTCGCAGCAGGTGCTCGAAGCGCTGGAGGATTACCGCGTGGACATCGCTGCGTCGTCGCAATTGCTCGATGACGCGCGGTTGATTCGTCGGGTGCTGGGCACTGATCCGCTGGTGCTGGCGGTGCATCGCAATCATCCGCTGGCGGCGCAGGAGCATGTTGTGTTGAGTGCGCTGGCCGGGCATACGCTGTTGATGCGCGAGTCGGGTTCGACCACGCGGCGATTGACTGAAGAGTTGCTCGCGACTGCGGGGGTGAGCTTCGGACCGTTGCTGGAGATTGGCAGTCGAGAGTCGATTCGTGAGGCGGTGCTGCGCAATATCGGCATCAGCATCATTGCCCGGCAGGAAGTGCCGCATGATCCGCAATTGCGCGTGCTGACGATCGAGAATGCGCCGCAGATTCCTGAGTACCTTTACTGCCTCAAAGAAAGGAAGGGTGCTCGGTTGCCCGCGGCGTTCCTAGGCCTGGCCCAGGAAATGTCCGCGGCCTGAGATCTTCAGTGCCTGTGCTGGCCTCATCGCTGGCAAGCCAGCTCCCACAAGGATCTTCAGTGAATGCAGATTTTGTGAGCACCAGAAATACCTGTGGGAGCTGGCTTGCCAGCGATGAGGCCAGATCAAACAACCCATGATCTGAATCCTCTGAACCAAAATCCCCGAATACCACTATCACCAGTTTTTGCCTCGTTGCCACATGACGGACGCATTACAACTCTAGGATTGGCCCCATCTGCTTGATGAGGTCTGTCCATGAATCCTGCCATCGCAACTGCCCTGACCAACCCCGGTGCGCCGATGAAAGTGCGCGGCGTGCAGAAACGCTTCGGCGCGTTCACCGCACTGGATAACGTTTCCCTCGACGTCGCCGCCGGTGAACTGGTGTGCCTGCTCGGCCCATCGGGCTGCGGCAAGACCACGTTGCTGCGCTGCATCGCCGGTCTGGAGAAACAGGACAGCGGCGAGCTGTACCTCGGCGACCGCGACGTCTCGCACCTCGCCCCGCAGGCCCGCGACTACGGGATTCTGTTCCAGTCCTACGCGCTGTTCCCTAATCTGACCGTCGAAGCGAACATTGCCTACGGCCTCGCCGGTAGCGGTCGCGACGAAGTGCGCCGCCGCGTCGGGCAGATGCTGGAACTGGTCGGCCTCACCGGCAGCGAGAAAAAGTATCCCGGCCAATTGTCCGGCGGCCAACAACAGCGCGTTGCTCTAGCTCGGGCCTTGGCGCCGGCACCATCACTGTTGTTGCTCGACGAACCGATGTCGGCCCTCGACGCTCGTGTTCGCGAGCATCTGTGCACCGAGTTGCGCCAGCTGCAGCGCAACCTCGGCATCACCACGCTGATGGTCACGCACAATCAGGACGAAGCCATGCTCATGGCCGACCGCATCGCCGTGATGAACAACGGCCGCGTCGAGCAGTACGCCACGCCGCAGGAAATCTACAACCGCCCGGCCACGCCGTTTGTGGCCGAGTTTGTCGGCCAGGGCAACTGGCTGCCGTTCCAGCGCAGCAGCGACAGCCACGCCCAGGTCGGCGGGATGAACCTGCGCCTCAGCGACGGCAGCGTTCAGCGCGCCTCGGGCCGTTTGTTCTGCCGCCCGGAAGCGATCAACGTCAATCCGCCGGTGCATGAGGAAAACCTGTTCCCGGCCAAAGTCCGCGAAATCACCTTCCTCGGCAATCGCTGCCGCATGAGCTTCGAACTCGATCAACTGCCGGGCCACGCCTTGCTCGCTGAACTCGCGCCGGAAGCCATGCCGCGCCTCGGCGCCCAGCAAATCATGGTCGCCTTGCCGCCGCGCAGCCTGCAGGTGTTTGCCTGATGAACAGCAACCTCGCGCTGCCGCTAACGCACAAGCAGGTGCGACAGTCTTCGAAAGCCGAGATCGGCGACCGCATTTTTGTCGTCGGCGGCAAAGTTCTCCTGTTGGCGTTGCTTGGCGTCGCGGTGTTGCTGCCGTTGCTGGCGATCTTCTGGCGTGGCTTCAGCAGTGAGGCCGGGCAGGGCGGTGGCTGGCTCGCGGCGAAGGAGCTGGTGAGCAGCCAGAATTTCCACTGGCTGCTCGGCAACAGCCTGAAGGTTTCCCTCAGCGTTGCGGCTATCGTCGTTCCACTGGCCTACCTGTTTGCCTACGCGCTGCAACGCACACTGATTCCGGCCAAAGGCATCTGGCGTGGGATTTCCCTGCTGCCGCTGATGGCGCCGTCGATGCTGCCGGGCATTGCGCTGGTTTATCTGTTCGGCAACCAAGGCATGTTGCGCGGCCTGCTCTCGGACAACATCTATGGGTTCTGGGGGATTGTGCTGGGCGAGGTGATTTACACCTTTCCGCACGCGCTGATGATTCTGCTCTCGGCGTTGTCGCTGGCCGATGCGCGACTGTTCGATGCCGCGTCGAGCATGGGCGCCAGCCCGGCCAAGGCCTTCCGCAGCATCACCTGGCCGGCAACTCGCCAGGCTGTGTTCGCCGCGTTCTGTCTGGTGTTCACCCTGACCATCACTGATTTTGGTGTGCCGGTGGTGGTCGGTGGCGACTACCAAGTGCTGGCGCTGGAAGCCTACAAAGCCGTGGTCGGCCAACAACAATTCGGACGCGGCGCGTTGATCGGCATGGTGCTCTTGCTGCCAGCGCTGTTCAGCTTCGGCGTCGATGCCTGGCTGCGTCGGCGTCATGGCGACTCCATGAGCGGGCGGGCGCAGGTGTTCAAACCGGCGCCGTCGACACTGCGCGATGGTTGTTATCTGGCGATTGTTTTGTTGATCAGCGCCGCACTGATTCTGGTGTTCGGCATGGCGGTGTTTTCGTCGCTGGTGAAATTCTGGCCGTACAACCTGTCGCTGTCGCTCAACCACTATCAGTTCAACGAAACCGCCGGCGGTGGCTGGCTGGCCTACAGCAACAGTTTGAAGATGGCCTTGGGCACGGCGCTGATCGGCAGCGTGCTGATCTTTACCGGCGCATATCTGATGGAGAAAACCCGCAGCCAACGCGGCCTCAATCTGGCCCTGCGCATGCTCAGTTTTGTGCCGATGGCGGTGCCGGGTTTGGTGCTCGGCTTGGGTTACGTCTTCTTCTTCAACCTTACGGGTAACCCGCTGCATGTGCTCTACGGAACGATGACGCTGCTGATCGTCTGCACCATTGCGCATTATTTGACCACCGCACAAATGACCGCGACCACCGCGTTGCGCCAACTCGACGCCGAGTTCGAAGCCGCCGCACTGTCGCTCAAAGCGCCGCTGTATCGGCATTACCTGCGCGTCACCGTGCCGATCTGCCTGCCGGCGCTGCTGGACATCGTGCGCTACCTGTTCGTCTCGGCGATGACCACGGTGTCGGCGGCGATCTTCCTCTACAGCCCCGACACCATTCTCGCGGCGGTCGCGGTGCTGAACATGGATGACGCCGGCAACGTCGGCGGTGCGGCGGCGATGTCGACTCTGATTCTGTTCACCTCGGCGGGCGTGTCCTTGCTGCTGGCGTGGGCTTCGCGCGGCTTGCTGCGCCGTTCTCAAGCCTGGCGGCAAACCGCGCCCGGTCACTGATTCCAACCCCGTTCAACTCATTACAGGAAAACGATCATGTTCAAGCCTATGGCCCTGGCCGCTGCTGTGCTCGCTACTTTCAGCCTGAATGCCTTCGCGGCAAAAACCGAGTTGACGGTGTACACCGCCCTCGAAGCCGAGCAACTGAAGTCCTACAAAGAAGCCTTCGAAAAAGCCAACCCGGACGTCGAGATCAAATGGGTACGTGATTCCACCGGGATCATCACCGCCAAACTGCTCGCCGAAAAGGCCCGTCCGCAGGCTGACGCGGTGTGGGGCCTGGCGGCTTCGAGCCTGGCGATCCTCGATCAGCAAGGCATGCTGCAAAGCTACGCGCCGAAGGACCTCGGCAAGATCGGCGCGAACTACCGCGACGCCGCCAACCCGCCAGCGTGGGTCGGTATGGACGTCTGGGCCGCGACCATTTGCTTCAACACTGTCGAGGCCGAGAAACAGGGTTTGACCAAGCCCGTGAGCTGGCAGGATCTGACCAAGCCTGAGTACAAGGGCAAGATCGTTATGCCCAACCCGGCGTCGTCCGGCACTGGTTTCCTCGACGTCAGCGCCTGGCTGCAAACCTTCGGCGAGAAGCAGGGCTGGGCGTACATGGACGGCCTGCACCAGAACATCGGCCAGTACGTTCACTCCGGTTCCAAGCCTTGCAAGTTAGCGGCGGCGGGCGAGTTCCCGATCGGGATTTCCTTTGAATACCCGGCGGTACAGCTGAAGCGTCAAGGCGCCCCGCTGGACATCATCCTGCCGAAGGAAGGTCTGGGCTGGGAGATCGAAGCGACCGCCGTGATCAAAGGCACACCGCATGAAGAGGCGGCGAAGAAACTCGCTGACTTCTCGGCGAGTACTGAGGCGATGGATCTGTACAAGGAGAACTTTGCTGTTCTTGCGCAACCGGGGATTGCCAAGCCGCAGACCGAATTGCCAGCGGATTACGAGCAGCGTTTGATCAAGAACGACTTCGCCTGGGCCTCGAAGAATCGCGACGAGATTCTGACCGAGTGGCGCAAGCGCTATGACGGCAAGTCCGAGAAAGTGGCTGCCAAGTAAGATTTTTGTCGACTGACAGGGCCTCATCGCTGGCAAGCCAGCTCCCACAGGGTTTTGCGGTGAACACGAATTTTGTGAACACCTCGATACCTGTGGGAGCTGGCTTGCCAGCGATTGCGGTCTATCATTCAGGACCTCATCCCGATGACACACCACAAAGACCTGCTGATCGTAGGCGCCGGCATCCTCGGCCTTTCCCACGCCTACGCCGCCGCCAAACGCGGCCTCAAGGTCGCCGTTTTCGAACGCACCGCCACGCCCCTCGGCGCTTCGGTGCGCAACTTCGGCCAAGCCCTGGTCACCGGCCAACCACCGGGCCCGATGCTCGAACTGGCCAAGGCCAGCCGCGAGATCTGGGGCGATTGGGCGCAACTCGCCGGTCTGCAAATCAAGCGCAACGGCTCTTATCTTTTCGCCAGAACCGAAGCCGAAGAACACCTGCTCGAAGCCTTCTGCGCCGGTCGCGCGAGGGAACACGGTTACAACGTTGACCTGCTGCGCGGCGCCGCGTTGCGCGATCTGTACAACGGTCAGTTCTGCCATCACCGCGCCGCCCTCCACGGCATCGATGATCAACAGCTGTATTCGCGCGAAGCGATCCCGGCGCTGATCGACTACCTGCGCCGCGACCTCGGCGTCGAGTTTCACTTCTCGACGCTGGTGCGCGACGTACAGCCCGGTCGCCTGCAAAGCACCGCCGGCAGTTTTACCGCCAAGCAGATCATCGTCTGCTCCGGCCACGATTATCAGACCTTGCTGACCGAACCGATTGCCGCACTCGACCCGCAAATCTGCCGCCTGCAAATGCTCCGCGCCAAACCGCAGATCGACCTGAATCTGCAACACGCCTTGCTCACCGGCCTCAGTTGCGTGCACTACGGCGCCTTCGCCGATCTGCCGGAAGCGGCGGCGGTGCAGGCGCAGATTCTGCGTGAGCAACCGCATCTGCATGACAACGGTATCCACCTGCTGATCAGCCCGACGCCCTACGGCGAACTGATCATCGGCGACTCGCACCATTACGGCAGCGACCCTTCACCGTTCAACGCCGAGCAGGTGGACAATTGGATGATTGAACTTGCCGAACAGACGCTGGGCTGCACGGTGCAAGTGGTCGAGCGCTGGCAGGGCGTCTATGGTTCTCGGGGGCCGGGGCCGTTTTCTTTCTTGCGCCCGGCACCGGGGCTGAGTGTGGCGCTGATGCACACCGGCGTCGGCATGAGCGTCGGCCCAGCCATGGCCGAACACAACGTTGCGCAGTTGTTGGAGGAAATTTGATGACAGGTCATGAGCAAACCGTCGCCAAGGTATTCGCGCTGTATGAACGCTTCGGCACCAGCGATTACATCGGCGAACCGGTGTCGCAGATCGAGCACATGTCCCAGGCCGCTGAACTGGCGATGAGCGAAGGCTTTGATGATGAAGTGGTGCTGGCAGCGTTCTTCCATGACATCGGTCATCTGTGTGCCGAGGGCGCGGAGAATATGGGCGGTTATGGCGTGGTCAGCCATGAACGGCTCGGCGCGGATTATTTGCGTGATGCCGGTTTCAGCGAGCGTATGGCGCGGCTGGTGGAATATCACGTGCAGGCCAAGCGTTATCTGACGTTGCGTGAGCCGGGGTATTTTGATCGGCTGAGCGAAGCGAGCCGACGGACCTTGGCGTATCAGGGCGGGGTGATGACCGAGGCGGAGGCGGATGTGTTCGAGCGCGATCCATTGTGTGCCGTCAGCCTGCGGATGCGCCAGTGGGATGAGTTGGCCAAGGAGAGGTCGGTGCCGGTGATTGATCTGGCCGTATTGAAGGAGAAAGCGGCGCGGCTTCTTGCTGCTTGAGCCTTGGCACCGAGGTGCTGCCATCGCTAGCAGGGCTAGCTCCCACAGATATCGCAGGTGATCACAAAAATTGTATTCACCGAGAACCCTGTGGGAGCTAGCCCTGCTAGCGATGAGGCCCGATCAGCCGCTACAAATCCTTGGCCAAAGACTCGATCTGCTCCTGCCGCTCTGCTTGATTGAGCTTTGGATGCGGATTGAGCGATGACCACTGCGGATGCGCCCGCGCCTTGCTCAGCGCTTCCGGCAACTTGCCCTCGCGCCAGGTCTTATCCTGCGGTGTCGCGACTTGAACCGCATCCATCGCCGCATGTCCACGCTGATCCAGCGCCAACACCAACTGCCGCTGACGCAACGCCAACAGCCGCAACACCCCGTCATCCACCGTCAGCTCGCGCTGGCCTTTGATCTTGCCGAGCAAGCGACTGCCATAACTGCGCGCGGTCTGCAGCGCGCCACCGGCAATCGCGCCGGCCAATGCCGCCGCGCCAAGGGTAATCCCGCCCACCAGCAGATCCACGCCAGCCCCCGCCGCCGCACCGGCAGCAATCCCGCCGCCAACGCGCACGCCAAGTTGCTTCAAGGTTTCCGGGTTGAACAAGTCATCACCCCAACGCCCATCGAGCAACGGCAAATCACTCGCCGCCGCATCCTGTGGTCGGAACGCATACAGCTTGAGCAACGCCTCAACACACTTCTGCTCACGCTGACGCACAGCCTTGCGCAGTTCGCTGATGGCTTGCTGTTCCTGCTCGGCTTCGCTGACCACACTGCGCCGACAAGCCGCACAGTCGATCAATAGTTCAGCAATCAATCGCGCCGCACTCTGCTGCCGTGCGAGGCGCTGAGCCTGTTGATCGGCAATCAACCGCTCCAGTTGCGGACGAGCATTTTCCAGCAGCAGCGCAAGACTTTCATACAGCCGTCGCTCGCCATCCTCCGGCGGCGCCACACTGTCGAAACGCACCAACGCATGCAGCCCGAGCCGCGCCAACGCTTCACGCCAATCCGGCTCGCGATGGTTGGCGCTGCTGACGAAATTCAGCACCGGTAGCAGCGGTTTGCCGCAACTGGCCAGCACTTCCAGCTCATCACGATATTTGGCCAGCACCGGTTCGCGGGCGTCGATCACATACAAACCAGCGTCGGAAGCGAGCAGTTGCCGCAGCACTTTGGCTTCCTGTTCGAAACGCTGTCGCGCCTCGCTGCCGTCGAGAAACCGCGCCAGTCGCGCCGGGCCATCGAGACGTTCGCCGGGACGTTCCAGACGTTCGAGAAAATCCAGCAGCGCGATGGCATCTTCCAGCCCCGGCGTGTCGTAGAGGTCGAGCAACGGTTCGCCGTCCACCGACAACCGAGCACCTTCGACATGCCGCGTGGTGCTCGGGCGATGGGAGACTTCGCCAAAGCCGACATCACGGGTCAGCGTGCGCAGCAGCGAGGTCTTGCCGACGTTGGTGTGGCCGACCACCGCGAGTTTCAGCGGCGCTTTCCAGGCATCAGTCATGGCCAGTCTCCAGCCAGTTCAATGGCGCGCAATCGGCAAACTGCAGATCAAGCTGTTGCAGCGCAACGTGCCAGTCGCCGAGGCGTTCGGCATCCAATGCCTCACCCGGCGGCGCTTGCAGCAACCAGATGCGAGTTTCCCCAGCGTTGCGCGCCAGTTCGGCGATCAAGGCGAGGCTGCCGCGATCCGGCGAGCGCCGTGGGTCGCAGGCAATCGCCAGGCGTGCCAGCGGAAAGCGGCTCAATTGTTCGAGGAGTTTATGGCGTGATTCGCGGCTGTCGAGAATACCGGCGTTGCTGACATTTTTCGGCAGTGCGGGCGGCCATGGGCGTTGTTCGTCGAGTTCGATGGCAACCAGCAACGCGCCTTCGCTGGCGAGTTCGCCGACGCTGCTTTCCACGCGATGCAGTTGCGCAGGCTCCGGGTCATTGACGCCGAGGCGTTCGCTAGTCGGCATCAGACGTTCACGCAGTTGCGCGTAGCCGGGCAGGTTCAAGTCCAGACGCAGCGCGGCTTTGCCGCTGTTCCAGCGCCAGAAACACAACAGTGTCAGTAGCAGACGCGGCAGCACGCCGTACACCACCAACACGCCGACCAGCCAGGTCGCCCAGGCCTGACGGGCGCTTTCAATGTCGAGCGCGCCGTCGCCGCTGGCGCGGATCATCTCCACCGTCGGCACATTGAAACCGAGCAGCGACGGCAGATAGCCGAGCGCATGAGTGACGTGGATAAAGGTGTCGGCGCTGAGAATCGTGGTTTCCCAGACGAAGCCGTAGCGCCGGGTCGCCATCAGCGTCAGCAGCAGAATCAGTGCGCTGAGCATCGCCAGCAACCACAGGCCATTGACCAATGTGCCGAGCGCCCAGCGATTGAGTTTCTTGCGTTGCAGCATCAGCAGCAGGGCGGGCGCCAGTTGCGCGGCTTTGGCATCGCGGGCGAGTTTTTCGCTGAGCCATAACCACAATCGTCCGAGGGTGGCGCCGTGTTCGCCGGCAAAGATCAATCCCAGCAACCAGCTCAGCAGCAGAATCAGGTTGAGCCCGAGCAGGCTGCCCAGGGCCCAGAACACATTGACCGGCGTTTGGCCGAGTGCGGCGAAGGCCAGGCCGGCGCCGCTCAACACCGCGAAGATCATCAACAACACCAGGGCCAGACGCGCGCCTTGCAGCCAGTGTTTGAGGGCATGGGTCAGCCCGTCGCGTTCCGCCAGCCATAAGGCCCGGCGTTGAATGCGGCTCGGCAGATCGCCGCCGGCGGTGCGGGCCAGACGATTGGCTTCCAGGTCATCCAGGGGGCCTGCGTATTCTTCGCGCAGGCGCACGGTTTCGGTGAGCCAGAGGTTTTGCAGTGGAGTCAGTTCAGTCACGCGGCATCCCGTCGCTCAATTGAGCGCTGAGCATAACCGCTGTGGCGCTTATCGGGGTAAGCGCGGCTCTGGTATCCTCGCCGGCATGACTAAATCACTCCCCCTCAGCCTGATCGCAGCCCTCGGTGAAAACCGCGTGATCGGCGTCGACAACAGCATGCCCTGGCACCTGCCGGGGGACTTCAAATACTTCAAGGCTACGACCCTGGGCAAGCCGATCATCATGGGTCGCAAGACCTGGGATTCGCTCGGTCGGCCCTTGCCGGGACGCCTGAACATCGTGGTCAGCCGTCAGGCCGATCTGGTGCTGGAAGGTGCCGAGGTTTATCCGTCGCTGGAAGCCGCCGTGGTTCGCGCCGAAGAGTGGGCGCAGGCACAGGGCGTCAATGAGTTGATGCTGATTGGCGGCGCGCAGTTGTACGCGCAAGGGCTGGCGCAGGCGGATCGTCTGTATCTGACGCGCGTGGCGTTGAGCCCGGAAGGGGATGCGTGGTTTCCGGAGTTTGATTTGAACCAGTGGAAACTGGTGTCGAACGTTGAAAACCCGGCGGTTGACGATAAGCCGGCGTACAACTTCGAAGTCTGGGAAAAAGCTTAAAAGCATCGCTCGCAAGCCAGCTCCCACAGGTCTAGAGGTGTTCACAAAATCTGTGTTCACCACAAAACACTGTGGGAGCTGGCTTGCCAGCGATAGCGGTCCGTCAGGCGCTAATCAGGCCTGAGCAAGTTCCGCATGCTCATCCGCATCCAGCAACTCTTTATCTGTCTGCTGCATCACCTGGCTGGTAATCGCGCCAGCGGTGATCGAACCGCTCACGTTCAACGCCGTGCGGCCCATATCAATCAGCGGCTCAACCGAAATCAGCAACGCCACCAATGACACCGGCAATCCCATTGCCGGCAGCACGATCAGTGCCGCGAACGTCGCGCCGCCACCAACACCGGCCACGCCTGCCGAACTCAACGTCACAATCGCCACCAGCGTCGCGATCCACAGCGGATCCAGAGGGTTGATGCCCACGGTGGGCGCGACCATCACCGCCAACATCGCCGGGTACAGACCTGCGCAGCCGTTCTGGCCGATGGTCGCACCGAACGACGCCGCAAAACTGGCCACCGATTGTGGAATCCCCAGACGACGAGTCTGCGCCTCAATGCTCAGCGGAATGCTCGCCGCGCTGGAACGGCTGGTGAACGCAAACGTCAGCACCGGCCAGATCTTGCGAAAGAAACGCAGCGGGTTGATCCCGGCAGCCGAGACCAGCAAACCGTGCACGACGAACATCAGGCCCAGACCGAGGTACGACACCACCACGAAACTGCCGAGCTTGATGATGTCCTGCAGGTTGGAACCGGCGACCACTTTGGTCATCAGCGCCAGCACGCCGTACGGGGTCAGCTTCATCACCAAGCGCACCAGACGCATCACCCAGGCTTGCAGGGTGTCGATGGCGTTGATCACTTTCTGACCTTTTTCGGCGTCATCCTTGAGCAATTGCAGCGCGGCGACCCCGAGGAATGCAGCGAAAATCACCACGCTGATGATCGAGGTCGGCTTGGCTCGTGCCAGATCGGCAAACGGGTTCTGCGGGATGAACGACAGCAGCAGTTGCGGCACATTCAGGTCGGCGACCTTGCCGGCATAGTCGCTCTGAATGGTTTGCAGGCGGGCCATTTCCTGGGTGCCGGCGACCAGACCTTCGGCGGTGAGGCCGAACAGGTTGGTCAGGCCGATACCGATCAGCGCGGCAATCGCGGTGGTGAACAGCAGGGTGCCGATGGTCAGGAAGCTGATCTTGCCCAACGACGACGCGTTGTGCAGGCGCGCCACGGCGCTGAGGATCGAAGCGAACACCAGCGGGATGACGATCATTTGCAGCAACTGCACGTAACCGTTGCCGACCAGATCGAACCAGCCGATCGAGGCTTTCAGCACCGGGTTGCCGGCACCGTAAACGGTGTGCAGCGCGACGCCGAAGGCCACGCCCAGCGCGAGGGCGAGCAGGACTTTTTTCGCCAGGCTCCACGAGGTGTGGCGGGTTTGCGCCAGACCGAAGAGCAGGACGAGGAACACCAGCAGATTGAGGATCAGCGGCAGATTCATGAAAACTCCGATAAGACTTGTGCCAGTCGCATTCTTGGGCAACTGCGAACCGGCAAGCCTAACAGTTTGATTTGCAATGATTTAATACCGAAATCGCAGGGCGTCCGTCGTTTTTGGAATAAGCGCGTGTCGCTCTCGGCAATGCATTTGGCGCAAACAGGGACGTGAGCGGTCGCTGACAGACGAGGACTGTCACACTTATTTGTTAGCGTCGATCTCTTTGAATCAGGGAGAAGAGGCTTATGAAGTTCGCACCGAAATTTCTGGCGGTCGCACTGACGGTGGGCATGGGCCTGGCCACTCAGGCCTTCGCCACCGACCTGAAACACTGGCCGGTGGATCAGGCCAAGGCATTGGACGCGATGATCGCCGCCAACGCCAACAAGGGTAACTACGCGGTGTTCGACATGGACAACACCAGTTACCGCTACGACCTCGAAGAATCCTTGCTGCCGTTCATGGAAAACAACGGCCTGATCACCCGCGACAAACTCGACCCCTCCCTGAAACTGATGCCGTTCAAGGACACCGCCGACCACAAGGAAAGCCTGTTCAGCTATTACTATCGCCTCTGCGAAGTCGACGACATGGTCTGCTACCCGTGGGTGGCGCAGGTGTTCTCGGGTTTCACCCTCAAGGAACTCAAAGGCTACGTCGATGAGTTGATGGCCTCGGGCAAACCGGTGCCAGCGACGTATTACGAAGGCGACGTGGTTAAAAAGCTCGACGTCAATCCGCCGAAGATCTTCACCGGCCAGCAAGAGCTGTACAACAAGCTGATGGAGAACGGCATCGAGGTCTACGTGATGACCGCCGCTTCCGAGGAGCTGGTGCGTATGGTCGCGGCGGATCCGAAGTATGGCTACAACGTCAAACCGCAGAACGTCATCGGCGTGACCACGCTGCTGAAGAACCGCGAGACCAACGAACTAACCACCGCGCGCAAGCAGATCACTGCCGGCAAATATGACGAGAAGGCCAACCTCGGCCTTGAGCTGACGCCGTATCTGTGGACCCCGGCGACGTGGATGGCCGGCAAACACGCGGCAATCCTGACCTACATCGATGAGTGGAAAAAACCGGTCTTGGTCGGAGGCGATACCCCAACCAGCGACGGTTACATGTTGTTCCACGATGTCGACGTGGCCAAAGGCGGGATTCACTTGTGGATCAACCGCAAGGACAAGTACATGACGCAGCTGAACGGCATGATGGCCAAGCACGCGGCGGCGCAGGCGAAAGAAGGGTTGCCGGTGACGGCGGACAAGAATTGGGTGATCGTCAAACCGGAGGAGATTCAATAACCCCCAGAATCCCATGTAGGAGCTGCCGAAGGCTGAGATCTTTGATCGTTCCCACGCTCTGCGTGGGAATGCAGCCCGTGACGCTCCGCGTCACTGGACGCGGAGCGTCCCTTGAGACATTCCCACGCAGAGCGTGGGAACGATCAGCCCCGCACTTGGCGGGGCATTTTTATTTCGGCGATTGATGCTTACAGCCCGTCGAGCATCGCTTTGTTACGCACAGCACCTTTGTCGGCGCTGGTCGCCAGCAGGGCGTAGGCCTTGAGGGCGGTGGTCACTTTGCGTGGACGAATCTCGACCGGTTTCCAGCCTCTCTTGTCCTGCTCGGCGCGGCGTGCCGCCAGTTCTTCATCGCTGACCAAGAGGTTGATCGAACGGTTCGGAATGTCGATCAGCACTTTGTCGCCGTCCTGCACCAGACCGATCGCACCGCCGGCAGCGGCTTCTGGCGAAGCGTGACCGATGGACAGACCCGAAGTACCGCCGGAGAAACGCCCGTCGGTGAGCAGCGCACAAGCTTTGCCCAGGCCTTTGGATTTCAGGTACGAGGTCGGGTAAAGCATTTCCTGCATGCCCGGGCCGCCTTTCGGGCCTTCGTAGCGAATGATCACGATGTCGCCAGCCTTCACTTCGTCAGCCAGGATGCCGCGTACGGCGCTGTCCTGGCTTTCGAAGATCTTCGCGTTGCCTTCAAAAACGTGGATCGATTCGTCGACACCGGCGGTTTTCACCACGCAGCCGTCGATGGCGATGTTGCCGTACAGCACGGCCAAACCACCTTCTTGCGAATAGGCGTGTTCGAAGCTGCGGATGCAGCCGTTTTCACGGTCGTCATCCAGGGTTTCCCAACGGGTCGACTGGCTGAATGCCGTCTGGGTCGGGATACCGGCAGGGCCAGCCTTGAAGAAGTGATGCACCGCCTCATCGGTGGTCTGGGTGATGTCCCACTTGGCGATGGCTTCTTCCATGCTGCGGCTGTGTACGGTCGGCAGGTCAGTGTGCAGCAGACCGCCACGGGCCAGCGAACCAAGGATGCTGAAGATGCCGCCGGCGCGGTGCACGTCTTCCATGTGGTACTTCTGGATGTTCGGCGCAACCTTGCACAGCTGTGGAACGCTGCGCGAGAGACGGTCGATGTCGCGCAGGTCGAAATCGATTTCGGCCTCTTGGGCAGCCGCGAGCAAGTGGAGGATGGTGTTGGTCGAACCGCCCATGGCGATGTCGAGCATCATCGCGTTCTCGAACGCCTTGAAGTTGGCGATGTTGCGCGGCAGAACCGATTCGTCGTTCTCGCCGTAGTAACGCTTGCACAGCTCGACGATGGTACGGCCAGCCTGCAGGAACAGTTGTTCGCGATCGCTGTGGGTAGCGAGGGTCGAACCGTTGCCCGGCAAGGCCAGACCCAATGCTTCGGTCAGGCAGTTCATCGAGTTGGCGGTGAACATGCCGGAGCACGAACCGCAAGTCGGGCAGGCGCTGCGCTCGTACTCAGCGACTTTCTCGTCAGAAGCGCTTTCGTCGGCGGCGATCACCATGGCGTCGACGAGGTCGAGGCCGTGGGACGCGAGTTTGGTCTTGCCGGCTTCCATCGGGCCGCCGGAAACGAAAATCACCGGAATGTTCAGGCGCAATGCCGCCATCAGCATGCCTGGGGTGATCTTGTCGCAGTTGGAGATGCAGACGATGGCGTCGGCGCAGTGGGCGTTGACCATGTACTCGACGGAGTCGGCGATGATCTCGCGGCTCGGCAGCGAATACAGCATGCCGTCGTGGCCCATGGCGATGCCGTCATCTACGGCGATGGTGTTGAATTCTTTCGCTACACCACCAGCGCGTTCGATTTCACGGGCGACCAGTTGGCCCAGATCCTTCAGGTGCACGTGGCCCGGTACGAACTGGGTGAACGAGTTGGCAATGGCGATGATCGGCTTTTTGAAGTCGTCATCTTTCATCCCCGTGGCGCGCCACAGTGCGCGGGCGCCGGCCATGTTGCGGCCGTGGGTGGATGTTTTCGAGCGGTAATCTGGCATGGAGCACTCCGGGCGGCTAATCAGGTACTAAATGGGAGTGAGCTTCTATTGACCTCTGGAACACTCAGAAATGGCCGTGTGTCCGGAAGTTGCCGATGACGTTGCGGGATCGCCGCTGGTCTCAGCCTGAGCTCATAAACCCGCCGGGGATGAATGGCGATGAATCTGCCGATTCTACACCGCTGGCGTCTGGAGGGAATGGCGCAAAGTGTTGTTCCAGTGCCGACGGTGTGTGTGGGATGACGACCGGCAGGTTCAATCTGCTCCTGAGCGCAGAGCGACGGTGGCCTCGAGGTTTCTGGCTCGCACGCTGATGCGGCTGTTCAGTACCAGCGCCACGCCGCTGAGCAGTACAAAGCAGTAGCCCAGCGTCGACTGAAGATTGGCAGGGCTCAGGCTGATCAGTGCGCTGATCAGACCGCCACAGATAAAGATGATCGTGCTGCCCGCCGAGGCTGAGGTGCCTGCCATGTCCGCAAACAGGCCCATGGCGCGGGATGTGGCTGCCGGGCGTGCGATGGTGGTGCCAGCGGTGCAGATCAGCATCGGGATCAGTACGGTGATCGCGGACAGTTCGACATTGGCCGACAGCGTCAGCATGACCAGCCCCGACAGCAGGATCAGGCTCAACCCGGTAATGATCTGCTGGCCGGGCGTGATCCGCCGGCTGAGCACGGTGGCGACAATGCCGCCAACTACGTAGGCCGCACCGTAAATCAGCAGGATCAGTGAGAAGTCGTAGGGCGACAGCTGCAATTGATCCATGAAGATCAGCGGTGAAATCACGATGAAGGAAAAGTGGCAGGCAAACGCGAAGGCCGAAATCAGCCACAGGCCAACGAAGTCGCGATCCCCCAGCACCCGTCGATAAGCCTGGAAAAACTTGAAGGGGCTGCCGCTGGCCACCGGCCGCGCGTTATCCAGAAACCGCCACGCCTTGATCAGTACCGCTGCTGCCAGTGCGGCAAATACCCAGAAGCTGCCGCGCCAGCCGAGGCTGGCTTGCAGGAAGGTGCCGGCCAATGGCGATACTGAAATGAATATTCCCGTCGCCGTGACCATCAGGATGCGCAGGCGATCACGTTCCTCGCCTTCGAACAGGTCCTGCACCAGCGCCTGGGACAGCACGAAGCAGCCGCAGCCCAAGGCCTGTACCAGCCGAAAGAACAGGAACAGCGAGTAATCGCTGGACAGCGTGCAACCGAGCGCGCCGAGCATCGACACTGCCATGCCGGCGAGTAACAGGCCCTTGCGTCCGATCACGTCCGACAGTGGGCCGATCAGCAATTGCGCAAAGGCGATGCCGACGGCGAACAGGCTGATCGACAGTGCTATATCCGCCGGGCTGCTGCGAAAGTGCTCGGCCATGGCCGGGAACGACGGCAACAGCACATCCAGTGGAAACACCCCCAGCAGGACCATGGTCAATAACAGGCTGACAGCGCCGCGTCGTTGCTGGCGTGTGACCACAGGTTTTCCGTCATTCATCGAGCAGTCCTGCCTTGGAAAAGAGTTTTCGGTTGTTGGGCAATGCGAAAAAACCGGCCTTTTTCAGTGCATCAAGGGTGGCGAAGGCACCCGTCTTGGCGCGCAGACGTTTAGCCTCCGTTTGGGTCAGGCTGCCGAGGATTTCATCGATGGCTGGCTCGGCGATGCCATTGCTGCGCAGGCTCTGTTGCAACCAGCGCTCGTCGACCTCAAAGAAAATGTCGATGACGTTCAGCAGCGTTCTGGCCGCGAAGCCGCGTTGACGACTATTCAGGGTCAACCACAGGTAATGGAACACCTCAGCGAAATAGCGGCTATGGCGGGCTTCATCCGCAAGGTGATCACGCAACATGTCGTTGACGCTGGACACCAGGCTGTCGCGGCAGACGTCCAGCAACTCGCGGGCAATGATGGTTTCCGAAACGAAACCAAGCAGAAACCAGGCCAGCGCGCGGTTGTTTTCGGGAGTGCGAGCGATCAAGGCATTCAACCGGCTGATGCGCAGGGGCATCTGTGGGCGACCGTTGAACCCGTAAAGACTGGAAATCTGTTCTGCGAGGCGGTTGGAGAACAGAGCATGGTAGCCCTCGTCGGTATAGAGCTGGAGCGCGGCGGTTTTCATGCGGTCTGGCACGAAGGCAGGCAGCTCGCCGTGGACAATCACCTCGACAGCGCGGTTGACGATGCGGTGCTCGAGCAGCGTTGTGTAGTCGAGAAAATGCACCAGATGATTGGCTGTCAGGCGGTGGGTGACGTCACGACCTGCGGCGAGGATGGCCGGATGGGCCAGGTAGGGCAGGAACGCCGGGGGAAACCAGTGACGGCTCAGCAACTGCTGCTCCACGTCATCGGGCAGTAAATAGTCGTGCTGACTGGTGCGCACTGACGCGCGAGTGTCCCAGTCGCCGAGGGTGAAGCGCAGCGCCCAGGAAACCGGTGCCTCGTTCTGTTCGACAATAGGCGCGTTCATGCCTGCTCCTCGCGCAACAGATCGAGCATTTCCTGACACATCGCCTGACCATCGCTTTCACCGCAGCCGACAAAGAACAGTGGTTGTTCGGCGCTGCCTTCGATCTTGAGCAAGGATTCGACCTGATCGTCGGCGAACGCGCCGGTCAGCCAGGTATTGAGGCACAGCGCCGTGGCGACCAACTGGAAGGTTTGCGAAAGATGACCGGCCTCGATGAAGGCCATGCGATAGGCGCGCGAGTGTTGGTATTTCCACCATAACTTGTCGAAGCGAGCGGTGATGAACAGGCCCAACGGCAGGTTGTTGATGAAATGCTGCCCGCCGAGCAGTTGCCCGAGCGGGCATTGCGGCGATGGGCTCACAGGGGTGAGGACATGCTCGGCAGGGTGGTAGGCATACACGCCGGGATCCAGGCCCTCGATGTTCTGTGCCAGCAAAAAACACTCGCAGGCATTCAATCCGCCCCCGGAAGGGCTGCTGCGTCGCGCATCGAGGCCTTCGGCAACGCCGTCTGCGGAACTGTCGCGTTCGCGCAGGTAGCCGAAGGACAGGTACAGCAATGAGCTGACGTCGTTGAGGGAAATGGCGGCGCCCGTGAAGGAGCGGCAGGTTTTGCGCTGGGTCAGGACGTGGGTCAGGTTGTCGTGACGGGGTGTGGTGGGGGTGGGCAGCGTAAGGCGTGTGCTGGAATTGTCGAGTACGCGTCCTGCCTGAGGCAAAGGTGCAGCCAAAACTTCGTTGCAGTGGTCCAGATAATCTCTGCTCCACTCATGAATATTTTGCGGGATATGTTTGCAAGGAATGTTCTGGGTGCCGATGTGGTAGATCTTCGACAGTTCGTCCCAACCCCACTCCGTATTGTCTGTTTCTGAAATGGTTAATATCCCTGCATTCAATAGTTGTATGTCTATAGTATTGCGACTATTGAATAGGTCGGGATTGCTGATTAATTGGGTGAGGCGTGATGAGTAGTCGAAGTCGAGTTCGTGCTGGATATGATCTTTGTAGTTCCAGACAACTTGAGCAGGGGTGCGCGGCAAGATGAACAAATAAGGATTGATGTGCATATTTGGGGCTTCTCTGGTTGAAAGTCTGGAAGACGCCGGATTGCCGGCACTCTCCGGCGTCTAGACTTGCTTAGCGGGCTTTAGGCGCTACGAGAAAAGCCAGGTTTGCGATTTTGTTGCCTTCCATAGAGATAACTTTCATAACGTGAACTCCTTGTTCAATGTTTGGTAAGTGCCACCTCGTGGTGACAACTCAATAATAGTTTGTAATGGATTATTGGCAAGCGGATATTAAGTAGGAAAATTCCAGTAATTTTGTCGGACGCATCTTTAGGCTGGAAAGGACTTGTGGGATAAAGTTAGATAACTAAAAGATGCAAGGAAATTTCCTGCACGCCAAACGGAAGTTTGATGTGGGAAATAAAAGGCTGGACGTTAACAAGGCAGGGGAGGCGGGTGTGCACACAGCAAACGGGGAGCCGTTGGGCTCCCCGTCGATTCGCCAATCAGCTGTTAGGCAGCAGACGGCAAGTAATGCTCTTGATGTAGCGGGTTTCGGCAATTGCCGGGTGCACCGGGTGATCCGGGCCCTGACCGCCGCGCTCGAGCAGTTGAATGTTGCGATCCAGGTGACGGGCGCTGGTCAGCAGAATGTTCTGCAGATCGTCTTCCGGCAGGTGCATCGAGCACGATGCGCTGACCAGAATGCCGTCCTTGTTGAGCAGGCGCATCGCTTGCTCGTTCAGGCGACGGTAGGCGCCTTCGCCATTTTTCATGTCTTTCTTGCGTTTGATGAACGCTGGCGGATCGGCAACGATCACGTCGAAGCGTTCTTCGCTGGCTTTGAGTTCTTTCAGGGCTTCGAAAACGTCGCCTTCGATGCAGGTCATCTTGTCGGCGAAACCGTTGAGGGCCGCGTTGCGCTCGACGCCGTCGAGGGCGAACGCCGAAGCATCGACGCAGAACACTTCGCTGGCGCCGAACGCGGCAGCCTGAACGCCCCAGCCACCGATGTAGCTATAAAGGTCGAGAACGCGTTTGCCTTTGGCGTAAGGGGCCAGACGTGCGCGGTTCATGCGGTGGTCGTAGAACCATCCGGTTTTCTGACCCTGGATGACCGGGGCTTCGAACTTCACGCCGTTCTCTTCCAGTGCAACCCACTCAGGCACCAGGCCGAAGACGGTTTCGACGTAGCGGTTGAGGCCTTCGGCGTCGCGGGCTGCGGAATCGTTCTTGAACAGGATGCCGCTTGGCTTGAGCACTTGGGTCAGTGCCGCGATCACGTCATCTTTATGCGCTTCCATGGTCGCAGAAGCGATCTGCACCACGAGGATGTCGCCGAAACGGTCGACAACCAGGCCAGGCAGCAAATCGGAATCGCCGTAGACCAAGCGATAGAACGGCTTGTCGAACAGGCGCTCGCGCAGCGACAAAGCAACGTTCAGACGGTGCACCAGCAGGGATTTGTCCAGCGACAGCTTGATGTCGCGAGACAACAGGCGAGCGCAGATCAGGTTGTTCGGGCTCATCGCAACGATGCCCAGCGGTTTGCCGCCGGCCGCTTCGAGGATGGCTTGATCACCGGCCTGGAAACCGTGCAGAGGGGTGGCAGCGACATCGATTTCGTTGCTGTAGACCCACAGGTGACCGGCGCGCAGGCGACGGTCGGCGTTGGCTTTGAGGCGCAAGCTAGGCAGGGACATGACGTCGCTCCGGAAAAAAGAGCGGGAGTATACCGTGTTGCGACTTGTGTCGGGTTTGGTGAGCGATGAAACGCTGATGACGCCTCCGCGAGCAGGTCGGATCTCGCACCGTCGCTCCCCCAGAGATCTATGGTGGGAGCGAGCTTGCTCGCGAGGCGGTTTTGACTATTA
The DNA here is from genome assembly GCF_058136335.1 of Pseudomonas sp. 4CAES_32.4. NCBI lineage: Bacteria > Pseudomonadati > Pseudomonadota > Gammaproteobacteria > Pseudomonadales > Pseudomonadaceae > Pseudomonas > Pseudomonas sp. 4CAES_32.4. The sequence continues at coordinate 5,862,434 of NZ_CM176882.1, read as the reverse complement.
CGCCGACAGCGCGTCGATCAGCTCTTTATTGAATGCCGGAATATCATCCGGCTGCCGGCTGCTGATCAGGTTGCCATCCTTGACCACCTCTTTATCCACCCAATGCGCGCCAGCGTTCACCAAGTCATCCTTGAGCGTCTTGTAGCTGGTCATGGTCTTGCCATTGACCAATCCCGCCGAAATCAACAGCCAGCTGCCATGGCAGATCACCGCGATCGGCTTGCCGGCGGAGGCGCCGGTCTTGACCAGATGCTGGGCATCCTGATCGATACGGATGGTGTCGGAGTTCTGCACGCCGCCCGGCAACACCACCGCGTCGTACTGTTCGATGCTGGCGGCCTGGAACGTCTGGTCGACCTTGAAGTCATCTGCCGGTTTGTCGTGATTCCAGCCTTTGACCTGGCCGGCCTCGGCCGAAAGGATGTCGACCTGCGCGCCAGCCTGCTCCAGCGCTTGCTTCGGACCTGTCAATTCAACCTGTTCGAAACCATCGGTTACCAAAAAAGCGACGCGCTTGCCGTTGAGGGAAGTGGCCATCGATAAGCTCCTGAGTCTATGGGGATTTGTTGCCGTGCCGGACAGAAACTGTCCATCGGGCCTTACAAAATCCGAAGCCTGAGCTTGAATGAAAGTTCCTCCGATATGCCGGTCGGTGTGTCGTACCCGTGCTTCAGCGGTTAGAATCGCCGCCTGTCCCAGAGTGTGTACTTATGTCCCAAGAGCTGACCACCGAACAGATTCAACAATCGCTGCAAGGCATCAGTGTGCCGGCGCAACCGCAGATCATGGTGGATCTGCAAATGGAGCAGTACATGCCCGATCCGGACCTGGAAGTGATCGCCAAATTGATCGCTCAGGATCCGGGCCTGTCCGGCTCGCTGCTGAAAATCGTCAATTCGCCGTATTACGGCTTGAGCAACAAGATCACTTCGATCCAGCGCGCGGTGAACCTGTTGGGCAGCCGTTCGATCATCAACCTGATCAACGCGCAGTCGATCAAGGGCGAGATGAACGACGACACCATCGTCACCCTCAATCGTTTCTGGGACACCGCTCAGGATGTGGCGATGACGTGCCTGACCCTGGCCAAGCGCGTTGGCACTCAGGCCGGTGACGAAGCTTACGCACTGGGCCTGTTCCACGACTGCGGCGTGCCGTTGATGTTGCAGCGCTTCCCCAATTACATGTCGGTGCTGGAACAGGCTTACGCCAACGCCAGCCCGGAATGCCGGGTGGTCGACACCGAGAATCGTGAGTTCAACACCAACCATGCCGTGGTCGGTTATTACACCGCCAAATCGTGGCGCCTGCCGGAGCATGTCAGCGCCGCGATCGCCAATCATCACAATGCACTGGCGATCTTCAGCGATGAGTCGTCGCGCAACAGTCAGTTGAAAAACCTGCTGGCGATCCTGAAGATGGCCGAGCACATTTGCGCCTCGTATCGCGTGCTGGGCAACCAGACCGAAGATTTCGAATGGAACGCTGTCGGCCCGCTGGTACTCGATTACGTGGGGTTGTCGGATTACGACTTCGAAACCCTCAAACAAACGATCCGCGACCTCGGCGCGCATTGATTCGAGAACCCCATGCCTGAATTGCCGGAAGTCGAAACCACCCGCCGCGGCATTGCTCCGCACCTGGAAGGCCAGCGCGTCAGCCGGGTGATCGTGCGTGACCGGCGCCTGCGCTGGCCGATCCCGGACGACCTCGATGTGCGCCTGTCGGGGCAGCGCATCGTGCTGGTCGAGCGCCGCGCCAAGTATTTGTTGATCAACGCTGAAGTCGGCACGTTGATCAGCCATTTGGGCATGTCGGGCAATTTGCGTCTGGTCGAGGCCGGTTTGCCGGCGTTGAAGCATGAGCACGTCGATATCGAGCTGGAATCGGGCCTGGCCCTGCGTTACACCGATCCGCGACGTTTCGGCGCGATGCTGTGGAGTACCGATCCGCTCAATCACGAGCTGTTGATTCGACTCGGCCCCGAGCCGTTAACCGATCTATTTGATGGCGAGCGCTTGTTTCAGTTGTCACGCGGGCGTTCGATGGCGGTGAAGCCGTTCATCATGGACAACGCAGTGGTGGTCGGGGTCGGCAATATTTATGCGACCGAAGCGCTATTCGCTGCCGGCATCGATCCACGTCGCGAGGCCGGAGGCATTTCCCGGGGGCGCTATTTGAAACTAGCGATCGAAATCAAGCGGATTCTCGCCGCCGCCATCGAGCGCGGCGGCACCACGTTGCGTGATTTCATTGGCGGTGATGGTCAGCCGGGGTATTTTCAGCAGGAGCTGTTTGTCTATGGCCGTGGCGGTGAACACTGCAAGGTCTGCGGCACCGGTCTGCGGGAAGTGAAGCTGGGTCAGCGGGCCAGTGTGTTCTGCCCGCGCTGCCAGACCTGAGGCAGACGGCTGAAAAAGTCCTACGGTCTATAGTGAGTTGTCTCACTGTTCAGCCCGAAGGATCGTGCCATGAAATCCTTGCAAGTCCTGCTTGTCTCGCTGCTGCTGTGTTCCAGTCTGGTCGTTCAGGCCACGGAAAACGGCAGCGGTGATCCGCGCTACACCATCCAGAATCCTCCGGCCTACGCCATGCTCGGCGATTTGCTGATTGCCCGACCTTTATTGGTGGTAGCAACGGTGATCGGTGCGGGAGCGTTTGTCGTGTCGCTGCCATTTACCGCGTTGGGTGGCGGAATCGGCGATGCCGGGCAGGCGTTGGTGGTGGATCCGGCGAAGGCAGCGTTTGTGCGATGTCTGGGGTGTATAGGGGAGGGGTTTGAGCAGCGTGAGTGAGCTGATCAGGGATTTATGGCGCTGCTGATCGCCAGCAGGGCTGGCTCCCACAGGGATTTGTGATCGACGCAAATCCAGTGTGGGAGCTAGCCCTGCTAGCGATCAGACCCGATCAGGCGCTGAAGAAATCAGGCCTTGCCGGTGATCTTGCGATACTTGTCCATCAACTGTTCTTCAGTCTCCGGATGCGCTTCGTCCAGCGGAATGCAATCAACCGGGCAGACCTGTTGGCACTGCGGTTCGTCGTAGTGGCCGACGCACTGGGTGCACAGGTTCGGGTCGATCACGTAGATCTCTTCGCCTTGGGAGATGGCGGCGTTCGGGCACTCGGGTTCGCAGACGTCGCAGTTGATGCAATCGTCGGTGATGATCAGGGACATGCTAACTCCAGCCGGGGCGGCAGGCCCGGGCGCTATAAATCAATGCGCGCAATTGTGCCGCATTGGCGAGCGCAGTGCACGTTGCTGCGATCAACTGCTGTGCGTGGCTGCGATCAAGATCAAAAGATCGCAGCCTTCGGCAGCGCCTACTTTTTGAAGCGCAGGGTCAGCGCATCGGCCACGGCCGGGTGGACGAACTTGCTGATATCGCCGCCCAGCGCGGCGATTTCCCGCACCAACGTCGAAGAAATGAACGAATAACGCTCGGACGGCGTGAGAAACAGGCTCTCTACATCCGGCGCCAACTGGCGATTCATGTTGGCCAGCTGGAATTCGTATTCGAAGTCCGACACCGCACGCAACCCACGCAGGAACACGTTGGCGTTCTGCTCTTTGGCGAAATGCGCGAGCAGCGTCGAGAAACCGACCACTTCCACGTTCGGCAGGTGTTTGGTGACCTCGCGAGCCAGTTCAACCCGTTGTTCCAGCGGGAACAGCGGGTTCTTTTTCGGGCTGGCAGCGACCGCAATGATCACGTGATCGAACAGGCGCGAGGCGCGTTCGACCAGATCGCCATGGCCCTTGGTAATAGGGTCGAAGGTACCTGGGTACAACACTCGGTTCATCGCGTCGTCCTGGCGGGAGTCCGTTGGGGAGTCGGATGGTATCGCAGCCGTCCCGGTCGGCCAAGTCGCCTGTTGGGTAAGAAAGCACTATAGACGATGGCAATAATCCGGATATTCACGGGTTTTTCAGCCGATCAGCCAATGCGCTCGCCAGTTGCGCGGTCAGGCCGTACACCGACAACTGCGGGTTGGCGCCGATGCTGGTGGGGAACAGCGAGCCGTCATGAATCGACAGATTGCTCAGTTGATGATGGCGACCGAGGCTGTCGGTGACGGCGCTTTTGGCGTCTTCACCCATCGCGCAGCCGCCCATGACGTGGGCGCTGCCCAGGCGCGTGCGATACAACTCGAGGCTCAGGCCATCGATCAGCGTGCGGGCTTCGGCCAGGGTGTTCACGTAACGCGCGTCGGCGTGCATCGGCATCACCGATTTCGCGCCGCCGGCGAACTGGATTTCAGCCATGACGTGGAAGGCCTTGCGCAAACCCTCCCAGGCGTACGGCGAAACCTGGTAATCGAGCACCGGTGAGCCATCGCCACGCAACTCGACCGCGCCGCCAGTGCTGTCCGGGTGAAAACCGTCACGCAGCAGCGCGAGCATGGCGTGCGTGTGCGGCAGATCAGCCATGTGTTGCGCGCTCTCCTGGCCAAAACCGCCGAGCAGCGTCGCCGCCAGCGCGGGATGCAGCGGCGGCACTTCGAGTTTGAACGCCATCGGCCCGGTGGTGCCGTCCTTCCATTGGAAGTGATCGGAATAGATCGATTGCGGCGCCCCGTAAAACGGATTGACCACGTCATCGAAGCGCGCAGCGGACATGTTCACCGGGTGCAGAAAGGTGCGCTTGCCGAGATTCTTATGCGGATCCGGCGCCTCTGAACGCAGCAGCAGCGCCGGGCTGTTGATGCCGCCGCCGGCCAGCACGTAATGCCGAGCCTTGACCGTGATGGTGCGCCCGGTCGGTGCGACGCAGCGCTCGTCCATCGCCACGCATTGCAGGCCAGTGACCTTGTCGCCGCTGATCAGCAATTTCTCTGCGCGGGCGAGATAGAGCAACTCGCCACCCTTTTCCAATGTTGCGGGAATGGTGGTGACCATCATCGATTGCTTGGCGTTGGTCGGGCAGCCCATGCCGCAGTAGCCCAGATTCCAGCAACCGCGCACGTTGCGCGGGATCACGTGCCAGCTGTAGCCGAGTTGCTCGCAGCCTTTGCGGATCACGTCATTGTTGGCGTTGGGCGGCACCATCCACGGCGCGACGCCGAGGCGCTGTTCCATTTTTTCGAACCATGGCGCCATTTCGGCTGGGCTGTGACCTTTGACGTTGTGTTCCTTGGCCCAGTGATCGAGGGTCGGCTCCGGGGTGCGGAAGCTTGATGTCCAGTTGATCAGCGTCGTGCCGCCGACCGCTCGGCCCTGCAGGATGGTGATCGCGCCGTCCTTGCTCATGCGCCCGATGCCTTCCTGATAGAGGCTGCTGTAGGCCTGGTCTTCGAGCATCTTGAAGTCGGAGCTGGTCTTGAGCGGGCCTTCTTCGATCAGCAGGACTTTGTAGCCGGCGGCGCTGAGGATTTCCGCGGTGGTGCCGCCACCCGCGCCGCTGCCGATGATGGCAACATCGGCTTCCAGCGTCAGGTCATCGCTCAGTTGTGCGCCGTTGTAGGTTTTCCAGCCTCGGGCGAGGCCTTCGCGGAACGGGTCGGGTACGGGCATCGGTCAGGTTCTCTTTATTATTCTGGATGCAAGGTGGGGTGACTGGCCCTGTGGGAGCGAGCTTGCTCGCGAAGGGCGCTACGCCGATCTCAAACGGTGGGCGGGCCGGGATAACCGCAATGCGCCCATGACTCGGCGCGGGCGTACCACGCCATCAGCACCATTTGTTGCAACGAGCTATGCCCCATGCGCAACAGGCTCAGCGAACTGTTTTCCCAGCGATCAAGAAAGTGCCGCATCGCTTCGGGACTGGCGTTTTCCCAACTGCCCCAGATTCCGGTGAGCGGCCCACGGGTCACCGCCATGCCGAGTACGTCGAACAGTTGGCGAGTGAGTTTGAGCATCTCGGGCGACAAATGATCGAGGCTGTAATCCAGCGACTTCAACGTCCCGTCGACGGCACTGGGCATTTTTTCGGCCGCCACGGCGCCTTCGAGCATCACCGGAATCAGTGCGCGCAAAAACAGCAGATCGCCGTCGCGCAAGGTGATGAAGCCGTTGGCTGCGACGTTGGAAGAACAACCGCTGAGGCTGGCGCCGAGGCCAGCGGTGGCGAGGAATGCCGTGGCACCGAGGCTGAATTTCAGCAGGCCACGGCGTGACAGCGCAGGTGTTTCGGTCAGGCTTGGGTGCATTATTGTTATTACCCGGCAATGACAAATGTTTAGCGAATGAACAGCTTCTGGATCAGTTTCTGAAGCGACGTGCCGTACGGCGGGTAAATCAGCCGGGCAGCGTTGAAGCGCTGTTTAACCAACACGCCTTTGGCCTTGCTGAAGGTCAGAAAACCTTCGTGACCGTGGTAATGGCCCATGCCGGATGGACCGATGCCGCCGAACGGCATGTCGTCCTGCGCCACTTGCAGCAGTGTGTCGTTCAGGCACACGCCACCGGAGTGGGTTTCGTGCAGCACGCGGGTCTGCTCACCTTTGTCGTAGCCGAAGTAGTAAAGAGCCAGAGGTCTTGGGCGCTGATTGATGTAAGCAAATGCCTGCTCCAGATCGCGATACGGCACGATCGGCAGTAGCGGGCCGAAGATTTCGTCCTGCATCACGGTCATGTCGTCGCTGACATTCAGCAGCACACTGTGCGGCATGCGTCGGCCCTGACCCTGCTCGAACAGCGGAATCAGCAGCGCGCCTTTGCTGGTGGCGTCGCTGATGTAACCATTGAGGCGGCTCAGCTGGCGGTCATTGATGATCGCGGTGTAATCCGGGTTGTCGCTGAGGGTCGGATAAAAGCTCTGCACTGCCTGGCGATAGGCTTCGACGAAGCCGCCGACGCGGTCTTCCGGCACCAGCACGTAATCGGGGGCGACGCAGGTTTGCCCGGCATTCAGGGTTTTACCGAAAGCGATGCGTTCGGCAGCGTCCTTCAGCGGCACGTCTCGGGAAACGATGGCGGGGGATTTGCCGCCCAGCTCCAGCGTCACGGGCGTGAGGTTTTCGGCCGCTGCGCGCATCACGTGCTTGCCGACACTGGTTGAACCGGTGAACAGCAGGTGATCAAACGACAGGCGGGAGAACGCCACGCCAACATCGGCCTCGCCGAGAACTACGCCCACCAGATCTTCGGGGAAGATTCGCGCCAGCAGCTCCTTGAGCAACAGCCCGGTTGCCGGGGTTGATTCGCTGAGTTTGAGCATCACTCGATTGCCCGCCGCAAGAGCGCCGACCAACGGCCCGATGGCCAGGTACAACGGGTAATTCCACGGCACGATGACGCCGACGACGCCCAGCGGCTGGTAAACCACTTTCGCTGCAGCAGGCTGGAACGCCATACCGACCTTGCGCCGCGAGGGTTTCATCCAGCCTTTGAGGTGGCGGCTGGCGTAATGAATGCCATGCAGACTGGGCATCAGCTCGGCGAGCAGGGTTTCATCGGCGCTGCGGTTGCTGAAATCTGCGCTGATGGCTTCGATCAACGCCTGGCGCTCACTGCTCAACAAATCGCGTAATGCCTTCAACCACTGCTGGCGTTGGGCGGCGGGAGGCATCGGGTTGGCGGCATATGCTGCCCGTTGCGCATGGAACAGCCGGTTGAGCTCTTCGAGTGGCTGTTGCAGTGTTTGCAGGTAGGCAATATCGGCAGTCATCGTAGGCTCCGGATTTATTGTAGTGAGGAACTTTTTAGAGTCTATGCTCTATAAAGTCAAATGACTTCCGTGTGCAGCTTTGTTTTATCCATTTCCGGATAGGTCGTAAGATGCCCCTCATCGCACTCTGAATTAAAGCTCAAGCCATGGCCCCACGAATAAAAACCAGCGAGCGCATCGTGCAGAACAGCCTCGAGCTGTTCAACCAACAGGGCGAGCGCAGCATCAGCACCAACCACATTGCCGCCCACATGGAGATTTCTCCGGGCAATCTGTACTACCACTTCCCTAACAAGCAGGCGATCATCGCCGTGCTGTTCAGTGAGTACGAAGCCTTGGTGGACAGCTTTCTGCGCCCGCCGCAGGGCCGCGCCGCGACGGTCGAAGACAAGCGTTTCTATCTCAAGGAGCTGCTGTCGGCGATGTGGGGTTACCGTTTTCTGCATCGCGACCTCGAGCATCTGCTCGACAGCGATCCGGAACTGGCCGCGCGTTACCGGCGTTTTTCCCAGCGCTGCGTGATTCAAGGCGCGGCGATCTACGAAGGCTTTGTCGCCGCCGGAATCCTCAAGATGGATCGCGTGCAGATTGAATCCCTGACCCTCAACGCGTGGATCATCCTGACCTCTTGGGTACGCTTTCTGTGCACCACCCGCGAAAACTCCAATCACCTCAGCGAACAAGCTGTTAAACGTGGCGTGTATCAGGTGTTGGTCCTCGAAGCCGGATTTGTCACCGACGAGGCGCGTGAACAGGTCAACGCGTTGTTTGATGAGTTCTACGTGCCGTTGGCCCAGGCCCTCGAAGACGTGAAATAAACCGTTCTGTTGAAACTCCACAGGAGCCCGTTATGCCGATTGCGCAACTGATCAGCCCGCAAACGCTGGATGCCCGCAAGGAACAGCCGGGGCTGGTGATTCTCGATTGTCGTTTCGCCCTCGAAGATCCGGATTACGGGCAGCGCAGCTATGCCGAAGGGCACATTGCCGGGGCGAGCTTTGCCGATCTTGAGCGCGATCTCAGCGGCACAGTGGTCAAGGGCGTGACCGGGCGGCATCCGTTGCCCGAGCCGGCGGCGTTGATCGAGCGGTTGCAAGCGTGGGGCATCAACAACGACAGCGACGTGGTTCTGTATGACGACGGCCCCGGTGCCTACGCGGCGCGGGCGTGGTGGTTGCTGGCGTGGCTGGGCAAACGTGAAGGCGTGTTCATTCTCGATGGTGGACTCAAGGCCTGGCACGCGGCGGGTTTGCCGCTGAGCCTGGATGCGCCGACGGTGAGCCCTGGCAACTTCAGGGGTCAACCGGACATGAGCTTGTTGATCAGCGCCGAGAAATTGCAAAAGCGCCTCGGTCAGCCGGCGCTGACGTTGATCGATGCTCGGGCCTTGCCGCGCTTCAAGGGTGAAGTGGAACCGATCGATCCGGTGGCCGGGCATATTCCGGGTGCACAGTGCGCGGCGTTCACTGACAACCTTGGCAGCGACGGGCGATTCCTCCCGGCCGATCAGCTCAAGCAGCGTTTTGCCGAGAAGCTCGGTGAGCGTTCGCCGTCGGAGCTGGTGGCTTATTGCGGCTCTGGAGTGACCGCGTGCCATAACCTGTTTGCGCTGTGCCTGGCGGGGTATCCGTTGGGTTCGTTGTATGCGGGGTCTTGGAGTGAGTGGATCAACGAACCGGCGCGCGGCATAGCCACCGGCGAATAAGATCAAAGGATCGCAGCCTGCGGCAGCTCCTACAGGGAAATGCATTCCAATGTAGGAGCTGCCGCAGGCTGCGATCTTTTAGCTTTTCAGGCGGGCACTGCGATACGCAGCGGGCCCAACGCCATAAGCCTGCTTGAACTGTCGACTCAAATGGCTCTGATCGGCAAAACCTAATTGCGTGGCAACTTCCAGCGGCAAACAGCCGTTCTGCAACAAGGCCCGCGCCTGAGCGATGCGTTGCTGCATCAGCCAGTTGTGCGGTGGCATGCCGGTCGCGCGGCGGAACACCCGGGCGAAATGGAACGGCGACAGATTGACCGCTGCGGCCAGTTCCTCCAGCGACGGCGGCGCCGCCAGGTGTGTGTGCAACAGATCCTTGGCGATCAGCACCGCGCGGTGCTCCTTGCCGGGGTTACCGATTTCTCGCACCGCCGCGTGGCGCTGCAACAACAGCAACATCATCTCGCGCCACACCGTCTGCTGTTGCAGCGCGGTAGCAGGGCTTTCCAGCAACCGGTGCAATTGTGCAAAACCGCTGACCAGATCCGGGTCGCGGTACAGCGTGGCGCCGAACGCCGGCAAACTCGTCGTGGACAGTTCAAGCTCATCCAGCAGCGAAACAATCTTGCCGGTATCCGGGTAGAAGGCTCGATACAGCCAACCGTCGTCGGTGCCCTTGTGCCCGGTGTGCAGCTCATCCGGGTTGATCAGCACCAGCGTGCCGCTGCCGGCCAGATGTTCGGCGCCGCGGTAGCGATAACGCTGCGCGCCGGCCATGATCATGCCGATCACAAAGCCATCGTGTACGTGCGGGGCGAAGCGCTGTTCGATATAGCGCGCCGACAGCAGTTCGACACCGGGCAACGGCGCCGATTGCCAGAAACGGATCGACTCGCCCTGATCGCTCATGCGGGCACGCTGGCCAGCCATTGCGGGATACGGCGTTCGAGGTAATAGCCAGGCTGGCGCACCGAGCCGTCGACGAATCCAACGTGTCCGCCGCGTGCCTGCAATTCAAAGGTGGTTGAGGCCGACAGTTCGCTCGCCTGAGGCAAGCTGTGCGGGAACACGAACGGGTCGTCCGCCGCCTGAATGATCAGGGTCGGTGTGCGGATTTCACCGAGGTAATAACGACTCGACGCCCGCCGGTAATAATCCTCGGCATCGGTAAAACCGTGCAACGGAGCGGTCACCCGGCCATCGAAATCCCAGAACGTGCGCATGTTCTCCAGTGAACCGAGCGCTGCCAGCGCCGCCAGGCCATCTTCACGCCCGTCATGCTGAAACTGCCGTTGCTTGTTCTTGATGTACGCGACCATTTCGCGCATGAAGTGCGCCTGATAGACCTTGGAAAAACCCTGGCCGATCCGGTCGGCGCATTGATCGAGGCGGAACGGCACCGACACCGCCACCGCGCCGAGCACACCACTGGCGCTGCCGGTTTCGCCCAGATGCTTGAGCAACACATTGCCGCCCAAGGAATAACCGACGGCATACAACGGCGCCAAGGGTCGTTTCGCACGCAGGTGTTTGATGGCTTCGGCGAGGTCTTCGCTGGCGCCGGAGTGATAGCTGCGTGGCAGCAGGTTCGGCTCGCCTGAACAGCCGCGCCAGTTCAGCGCAACGCTGGCCCAGCCTTGATCGGCCAACGCCTTCTGCACGCCCGCCACATAGGGCGAATTGGAAGATCCGGTCAGGCCATGCAGCACCAGAACCAGCGGCGCGTCAGCCGTGTGCGGGCCATACCAGTCAAGGTCGAGGAAGTCGCCGTCCTCAAGCCACAAGCGTTCGCGCTCGCGTTCGATATGCACGGTTTTGCGCCACAGCGGTCCCCACAAGGTTTGCAGGTGTGGATTGCCGAGGCCGAGGGCGGGAATGAAGCGTTCTGAAGGAGGGGGCACGATGATTCTCGATGCAGCGCGGCGACGCCTCTTGTGAAGCGCGCCGCTTGTTCAGGCTGGTCGGTTAACCGGCGATCTCTGCCATACGTTGCCACAAGGCGTAGTGCACTCGCCCGGATTTCTGCTCGCGGTGCAGGCGCCAGTTGCCCGGCAGGCCGAGGATCGAGGGTGCCGTTTCACTTTCAGTGTAGATCCACGAGTCCGGTGCCAGCCACTGCCGCTCTTCAAGCAAGGTGCACACGGCCGGCAGCAGATTCTGGTTGAACGGCGGGTCGAGGAACACCAGATCAAACGGCGTTGCGGTCTGGGTTTCCAGATAACGCAGGGCGTCGGCGGTCTGCACCTGACCGTTGGTGCAGCGCAGGGTGCCGAGGTGTTCTTTCAGGCTGGACACCGCAATGTTGCTGGCATCCAGCGCCTGGCCCATGGCCGCGCCACGGGACAGCGCTTCGAGAAACAGCGCGCCGCTGCCGGCGAACGGGTCGAGTACCTTGGCCCCTTCAACGTACGGCGCGAGCCAGTTGAACAGGGTTTCACGCACACGATCCGGCGTCGGGCGCAGGCCTGGCGCGTCAGGGAAGCTGAGCTTGCGACTGCGCCATTGGCCGCCAATGATGCGCAACTGGTTCACGCCGTTATGGACGTTCTGCGCGGGTTTTTTAGGCGATCGGGTAGCCATTAATGCTCCGGAACCCCGAGCGGTTGCTCGGCAGGTTTATCAGATGGGGCCGGTAACGGCTTTTGCGGCACGGTCGGGCCAGCGGTGACGATGACCATTTTGTCCGTGCTCAGGTGTTTGTTCAGGGCGTCGCGGACTTGTTCCACGGTCAGGCTTTGCGACTGACGCATGAAATCATCCAGATAGCTCAACGGCAGATTATAGAAGCCCATCGCGCCAAGTTGGCCGACGATATCGGCATTGCTCGCGGTGGACAGCGGGAAGCTGCCGGCCAGTTCGCGTTTGGCGTCGTCGAGTTCTTTCTGCGTCGGCCCGGTTTTCAGGTAGTCGGCGAGCACGTCCTGCACCAGTTTCAGGGTGCCTTCGCTCATCTCCGCGCGGGTCTGCAGGTTGATCATGAACGGGCCACGGGCCTGCATCGGGCTGAACGCCGAATACACGCCGTAGGTCAGGCCGCGTTTCTCGCGCACTTCGCTCATCAGGCGGGTGCCGAAACCGCCGCCACCAAGGATCTGGTTGCCCATCGACAGCGCCGCGTAATCCGGATCGTCGCGGTCAATGCCCAGTTGCGCGAGCATCAGGTTGGTCTGCTTCGACGGAAACTCGATGTGGTTGGTGCTGGCTTTCGGTTCCTGCGGTTGAGCGATCTTCGCCAGCGCCGGGCCTTTCGGCAGGGCAGTAGAGACCTGATTGGCAATTGCCTCGGCTTCCGCGCGCGACAGATCGCCGACCAGCGCGATCACCGCGTTGCCCGCCGCGTAAGCCTTGGCGTGAAACTCACGCAATTGTGCGAGGGTGATCTTCGGTACGCTTTGCGGATTGCCGTCACTCGAATGCGCGTACGGGTGATCGCCATACAGACGCTTCATCAGTTCGAGGCTGGCGAGTTTGCCGGGGTTCTGTTTCTGGTATTCGAATCCGGCAAGCATCTGGTTCTTGATGCGCGCGAACGAATCGGCCGGAAAGGTCGGTTTGCCGACCACTTCCGAGAACAGCTTCAACGCCGGTTCGCGTTTGTCGGCAGCACTCAGGCTGCGCAGCGAAGCCAGCGCCATGTCCTTGAAGGCACCGTTGCCGAAATCCGCACCGAGGCCTTCGAAGCCTTGAGCGATCGCGCCGACGTCTTTGCCAGCTACACCTTCGTTGAGCATCGCGTTGGTCAGCACCGCCAGACCCGAAGCGCTGCCGTCCTGGCTGCTGCCGGCGGCGAAGATCAGGCGCATGTCGAACATCGGCAGTTCGTGGGCTTCGACGAACAATACCTTGGCGCCTTCAGCGGTGTTCCAGGTCTGTACGTCGAGTTTGCGGCTGGCCGGGGCCTTGCCGTCGAGTTCAGCCAGCGATTGCAGCTTCTGACTGGTTTTGGCGTTGTCGAGGGCTTCACTGGCTTTGCTGTCAGCACTTGGCGACAGATAGAAAGCCGTCGAGCCGATCACCGCGATGGCAATCAGGCCGAGCAGCATCAGGCGTGGGGTTTTGCGCTCACTCATGGGTCGTCTCCAGTGGCAGGACGTGGGCGACGCTGAGACGTTCGCGGGTGAAATACAGCTTGGCGGCGTTCTGGATGTCTTGTGGAGTTACGCTTTCCAGATCGGCGAGTTCGGTGTCCATCAGTTTCCACGACAGGCCGACGGTTTCCAGTTGGCCAATCGCCGTGGCCTGGCTGGTGATCGAATCACGTTCGAAGACCAGACCGGCAATCACTTGCGCACGCACGCGCTCCAGTTCTTCAGCGGACGGCGCGGTGGTTTTCAACTGTTCCAGCAGTTTCCACAGACCGGCCTCGGCTTGCGCCATGGTCTTTTTCTTCTGCGTGTTCGGGGTTGCCGACAGGGTGAACAGGCTGTCGCCACGGGTGTAGGCGTCGTAATTCGACGAACCGCCGGAGACCAGCTCTTCGCCGCGCTCCAGTTGCGTCGGGATGCGACCGCTGTAACCGCCGTCGAGCAGCGCCGAGATCAGGCGCAGCGCATTGACCGAGCGCTTGTCTTCAGCGGTGGCAATGCTTGGCACGTTGAAACCGAGCATCAGGCTAGGCAGTTGTGTCTGCGCATGCAGGGTGATCTGGCGTTCGCCGGGTTCAGCCAGTTCCAGTGGTTTTTTCGCCGGTGGCACGTCGCGCTTCTCGATTGGGCCGAAGTAGCGCTGGGCGAGGGTTTTGACCTCGTCCGGGGTGACGTCGCCGACGACTACCAATGTGGCGTTGTTCGGCACATACCAGGATTGATACCAGTGGCGCAGCTCTTCGACCTTCATGCGGTCGAGGTCAGCCATCCAGCCGATGGTCGGCGTGTGGTAGCCGCTGGCCGGGTAGGCCATGGCTTTGTAGCGCTCGTAGGCTTTGGACATCGGCTTGTCATCGGTGCGCAAGCGGCGCTCTTCCTTGATGACTTCGATTTCCTTGGCGAACTCGTCAGCCGGCAGGCGCAGATTGGCCATGCGGTCGGCTTCCAGTTCGAAGGCTACGCCCAAGCGGTCGCGAGCCAGAACCTGATAATAAGCAGTGAAGTCGTCGCTGGTGAAAGCGTTCTCTTCGGCGCCCAGATCGCGAAGGATCAGCGAGGCTTCGCCGGGGCCGACTTTCTCGCTGCCCTTGAACATCATGTGCTCAAGCGCGTGGGACAGACCGGTCTGGCCCGGGGTTTCGTAGCTGGAGCCGACCTTGTACCAGACCTGCGAGACCACCACTGGCGCACGATGGTCTTCGCGCACGACAACCTTGAGGCCGTTGTCGAGGGTGAATTCGTGGGTCGGTTGCGGGTCGGCCGCCAGGGCCGAAAGGGGCAGGCAGACTGTGCTGAGCAGCAGGCCTGCAGCGCGGCGGGCTAGAGCATTCATTCGTTTTTTAACCTGTTGGGCTGCCCGCTTGGTCTTAGCGTCGGCGGGCGAGAGGGTGCTAGGATACTGATCCGTTTTACCGGCGACCACGCCTATCAGGTTTCGAGACTTGATCAGGCTGAATGGGTTTGCGGCGCAAAGCAGGGTTTTCCTTACTAAACTCCGCGTTTTCGCCGATTTTTACCGGTGTAGACCTTCGTTAAAACGATCTTTGAGGTGCCGTCGGTGCCTCGACAAAATGTTGCGCGTGAACAAGCTGGATGAAACACAGTCTGTTCTGCATCGAATATTTATTTGCCGGGGCGCCCTTATGGCGCGTCGCTACCGTGAGATAGCCGTCCTCCATGTTTGGTTCCAACGACGACAAGAAGACCCCAGCTGCGGCTGGCGAGAAGAAAAGCCTGTTCGGATGGCTGCGTAAGAAACCGCAGGAACCCGTCGTCGAACAGCCGCCCGCGATTCCTGAACCTGCACCGGCACCTGCTCCGGTTATAGAAGAAGAGCCGGCACCGATTGTTCTGCCGATTGCCGAGCCGGTGTTGCAACCGGTTGAGCCAGAGCCAGAGCCGGAAGCGTCGGTGGCGGCTGAGCTGCCGCTGACCCCGGCCGCCGAGCCGTGGCTGACCTTGCCGGTGGCGGAAGAGCCGGTGGCACTGGTTGAAGAGGCTGCGCCGCACATTACGCCAGTGATTCCTGCGCCTGCTGAGTTTGTGCCTGAGGTGGCTCCGGCGCCGGCGGTCGAGCCGATTGCCGAACCTGCGCCGATTGTTGCTGAGCCTGTAGTGGCTGAACCTGTTGCGGTTGAGCCGACTGCCCCGGCGGTTGTTGCTCCAGTCGCGCCAGTCGTTCAACAACCAGAGCCTGTACCGGCGCCGGTCGTCGCTGCTCCCGCTGTGGCAGCCGTTGAAGTGGTCGCTGAAGCCCCGGTCGAAGCCCCGCGCTCCGAAGAAACCAAAGCCGGCTTCTTTGCCCGCCTCAAGCAGGGTCTGTCGAAAACCAGCGCCAGCATCGGCGAGGGTATGGCCAGCCTGTTCCTCGGCCGCAAAACCATTGACGACGATCTGCTCGATGACCTCGAAACCCGTCTGCTCACCGCTGACGTGGGCGTCGAAGCCACCACGCAAATCATCCAGCGCCTGACCCAGAAGGTCGCCCGCAAGGAACTGGCCGACGCTGACGCGCTGTACAAATCCCTGCAGGCCGAGCTGGCCGCGATGCTCAAACCGGTTGAACAACCGCTGAAAATCGCTTCGCAGAACAAGCCGTTCGTGATTCTGGTGGTTGGCGTCAACGGCGCCGGCAAAACCACCACCATCGGCAAACTGGCGAAGAAGCTGCAACTGGAAGGCAAGAAAGTCATGCTCGCCGCCGGTGACACCTTCCGTGCCGCTGCCGTGGAGCAATTGCAGGTCTGGGGCGAGCGCAACAAGATTCCAGTCATCGCTCAGCACACCGGTGCCGACTCGGCATCGGTGATCTTCGACGCCGTGCAGGCCGCCAAGGCCCGTGGCATTGACGTCCTGATCGCCGACACCGCCGGTCGTCTGCACACCAAAGATAACCTGATGGAAGAACTGAAAAAGGTTCGCCGGG
Organism: Pseudomonas sp. 4CAES_32.4; assembly: GCF_058136335.1. NCBI lineage: Bacteria > Pseudomonadati > Pseudomonadota > Gammaproteobacteria > Pseudomonadales > Pseudomonadaceae > Pseudomonas > Pseudomonas sp. 4CAES_32.4. The sequence goes on along the minus strand of NZ_CM176882.1, from coordinate 5,846,111 downwards.
TGATCGGCAAGCTTGATGCCGATGCGCCGCACGAAGTGCTGCTGGTGCTCGACGCCGGTACTGGCCAGAACGCCATCAATCAGGCCAAGCAATTCAACCAGACCGTCGAACTGACTGGTCTGGCGCTGACCAAGCTCGACGGTACCGCCAAGGGCGGGGTGATCTTCGCCTTGGCCAAGCAGTTCGGCCTGCCGATCCGCTATATCGGCGTCGGTGAAGGCATCGACGACTTGCGTACCTTTGAAGCCGAACCCTTTGTCCAGGCACTGTTTGCCGAGCGGGAGCGTTCATGATTCGTTTCGAACAGGTCGGTAAACGCTACCCGAACGGTCACGTCGGCTTGCATGAGCTGAGCTTTCGAGTCCGCCGTGGCGAGTTCTTGTTTGTCACCGGCCACTCCGGTGCCGGTAAATCCACGTTGTTGCGCCTGTTGCTGGCGATGGAACGTCCGACCAGCGGCAAACTGCTACTGGCCGGGCAAGACCTGAGCACCATCAGCAACGCGCAGATACCGTTCCTGCGCCGGCAGATCGGCGTGGTGTTCCAGAATCACCAGTTGCTGTTCGATCGCACGGTGTTCAATAACGTCGCGTTGCCGCTGCAGATTCTCGGGCTGTCCAAGGCCGAAATCGCCAAGCGTGTCGATTCGGCGCTGGAACGCGTAGCGCTGTCGGATAAAACCGATCTGTACCCTGGCGACCTGTCCACCGGTCAGCAACAGCGCGTCGGCATTGCCCGCGCCATCGTGCACCGCCCGGCCTTGCTGCTGGCGGACGAACCGACCGGTAACCTCGACCCGCGTCTGGCGGCCGAAATCATGGGCGTGTTCGAAGACATCAACCGGTTGGGCACCAGCGTGCTGATCGCCAGTCACGACCTGGCGCTGATCGCGCGCATGCGCCACCGCATGCTGACCCTGCAACGTGGCCGATTGATCGGTGACGGGGAGGCCGGGGTATGAGTGCGACACGCAGTCCCAAGGTTTCCGAACGCGTGGCCCCGAAAGCCGCCGATCCGCAGCCACCAAAGAAGAAAAAACACGACGATGATGATGGCCCGGATTTCGCCACGCTGTTTCGTGCGTGGGTCGAAAGCCATCGCGCCAGCCTGCTCGACAGCCTGCGTCGTCTCGGCAAGCAGCCAATCGGTAGCTTCTTCACCTGCATGGTGATGGCCGTGGCGCTGAGTCTGCCGATGGGGCTTTCGCTGTTGCTCAACAACGTCGAGCGTCTCGGCGGTTCGTGGCAGCGTGCGGCGCAGATCTCGTTGTATCTGCAACTCGACGCCAGCCCGGAGCAGGGCGAATCGTTGCGCGAGCAGATCAAAGGCATGCCCGGCGTAGCTGATGCTGAATATGTCGGCCGTGATCAGGCGCTGGAAGAGTTCCAGCAGCAGTCCGGGTTGGGCGAAGCTCTGCGCGAGCTGCCTGAGAACCCCTTGCCGGGCGTGGTGTTGGTGACGCCGAACGAAGTCGACAAGCCGACCCTGGAAGCATTAAGACAAAAACTTTCCGAGCTGCCCAAGGTACAACAGGCGCAACTTGATCTAGTCTGGGTCGAGCGACTGGCCGCCATCCTCAAGCTTGGCGATCGTTTTGTCTTCGGTCTGACGGTGCTTTTGGTTTCTGCATTACTTTTGGTGATAGGCAATACCATTCGTCTTCATATTGAAAACCGCCGCACCGAGATAGAAGTGATTAAACTCGTCGGCGGCACTGACAGCTATGTACGTCGTCCTTTCCTTTATATGGGCGCGTTGTATGGCTTCGGTGCGGGGCTATTGTCCTGGGGCGTATTGGCGTTTGGCCTGAACTGGCTGAACGACGCGGTGGTTGGGCTGGCCGGCTTGTACGGCAGTGATTTCGCGCTGGCCGGAGTGCCAGTTGCCGACGGTCTGTCGCTCTTGCTTGGCGCGGTGCTGTTGGGTTATATCGGTGCATGGATTGCAGTCGCACGCCATCTCAGGGAGCTGGCGCCGAAGTAGAATCTTTTTTGCGCGTGATTGACCTCGCGGTTTTTTGGGAACTTGTATTTGAGTTCCCGGTCAATTTTTCGCAGTGCTGAGAAGCACGAGTATGTAAGTCGGAGGTTTTTTCGTATGACCAATTCTTTGCAACCTGCGTATGCGTTGGTTCCGGGTGCGAACCTGGAAGCCTATGTGCACACCGTCAACAGCATTCCATTGCTGACGCCGGAGCAGGAGCGTGAACTGGCCGAGAGTCTCTACTATGAGCAGGATTTGGGGGCGGCTCGGCAGATGGTGCTCGCCCACCTGCGTTTTGTCGTACACATTGCCCGTAGCTATTCCGGCTACGGTCTGGCTCAGGCTGACCTGATCCAGGAAGGTAACGTCGGCCTGATGAAGGCTGTTAAACGCTTCAACCCGGAAATGGGTGTGCGTCTGGTGTCGTTTGCTGTGCACTGGATCAAGGCGGAAATTCACGAGTTCATCCTGCGCAACTGGCGCATTGTGAAAGTCGCGACCACCAAGGCCCAGCGCAAGCTGTTCTTCAACCTGCGCAGCCAGAAGAAACGTCTGGCGTGGCTGAACAACGAGGAAGTCCACCGTGTGGCGGAAAGCCTCGGCGTTGAACCGCGTGAAGTGCGCGAGATGGAAAGTCGCCTGACCGGCCATGACATGGCTTTCGACCCGGCTGCTGAAGCCGACGACGACAGCGCTTTCCAGTCGCCGGCCAACTATCTGGAAGACCACCGGTACGACCCGGCGCGTCAACTGGAAGATGCCGACTGGAGCGACAACTCCAACAACAACCTGCACGAAGCACTGGAAGTGCTGGACGAACGCAGCCGCGACATCCTCTACCAGCGCTGGCTGGCAGAAGAGAAAGCCACGCTGCACGATCTGGCGCAGAAGTACAACGTGTCGGCCGAGCGGATCCGTCAGCTCGAGAAGAGCGCGATGAACAAGCTCAAGTTGTCGATCGCCGCATAACCGGCGAGCAGGCAATAAAAAACGCCCCGATCAGCGATGATCGGGGCGTTTTTTTATGCGCGTATGGCAGGGCAGCATCAATCCTGTGGGAGCTGGCTTGCCAGCGATAGCGTCGGGTCAGTCATGTAGATGGTGGCTGAGCCATCGCTATCGCGGGCAAGCCCGCTCCCACAGGGATGTTCAGTGTCTCCAAGAACACTGACTGACTATCGAGACCAAGGCGCCCGTCGCGAATCATTAAGCCCAAGCAAATAACTATCCCCACCCAACTGACTCATCTGCTGGCGAATCCACCCAGCCCGGCGCGACACATAAGCGGTCGGATGGCTGGCACTCCAGACGCGTGGGTTTGGCAGGACGGCAGCCAGATAACTCGCCTGCTGCCGGGACAGCGACTTCGCGCTCACGCCAAAGTGATGGCGGGCCGCAGCCTCGGCACCAAACACCCCGTCATCCCACTCGACGCTGTTCAAGTACACTTCAAGAATCCGCTGCTTGGGCCAGAACACCTCGATCAACGCGGTGAACCAGGCTTCGAGACCTTTACGCAGATAGCTGCGCCCAGCCCACAGAAACAGGTTCTTCGACACCTGTTGGCTCAGGGTGCTGGCGCCGCGAATCGAGCCGCCGAGTTCGTTGTGCGCCAGGGCAGCCTGGATTGCGCTGAAGTCAAAACCCCAATGCTCGGGAAACTTCTGATCCTCGCCAGCCATGACCGCCACTTTGAGGTCATCGGAGATCTCGTCCCACGGCTTCCAGGTGCGCTGCAGATCAATCGGCTCGCCGTCGACCCAGGATTCGACCTTGCGCTCGACCATCAGCGCCGTGCCCGGCGGCGGCACGAAGCGAAACACCAGCACCAGCAATACGCTGCCGCCCGCGAACCAGAGCAGGGCCTTCGTGAGACGACGGAAAATAGTACGCAGCATAGAGATGGCTTGGCCGAACCCGTGGAGCGGGCCATTATACAGACCCTGCCGATCGAGTCTGACTGGAGTTCCCCATGCTGCGTGGCTTTTTGATGCTGGCCGCTTTTTTCGGTTTCACCGGTGTCGCGCTGGGCGCATTCGCCGCCCATGGCCTGAAAAACCGTCTGACGCCGGAGTATCTGGCGATTTTCCACACCGGTGTTACCTACCAACTGGTACACACCCTGGCATTGTTCGGTGTCGCGCTGCTGGCCACGCAGATTCAGGGACGGCTGGTGATGTGGGCCGGCGTTTCCTTCGCCGTCGGCATCCTGCTGTTCTCCGGCAGCCTCTACGTGCTGACCACCACTGGCATCAGCAAGCTCGGCATCATCACGCCGTTTGGTGGCCTGGCGTTTCTGGCCGGTTGGGTGTGCCTGGGCCTAGCCGCTTGGCGCTTGCAACCAACCGCTTGACGCTTGGTGCTGACCTTTAGGTCATGATCGGGCTAGAATGCCAGCCCCTAAAAATGATGGCGGCGTTGCGCATGCGCATTCAGTTGAACGGTGAATCCCTTGAACTGCCCGACGGCGAGACCGTTGCGGCCCTGATCACCCGTCTGGAACTGACCGGACGCCGGGTGGCAGTCGAACTCAATCTGGATATCGTCCCGCGCAGCCAGCATGCCGACACCACGCTCAACGACGGCGACAACGTCGAAGTCGTGCACGCCATCGGCGGCGGCTGATCGCCCGGCCCGCGAGGGCACAGAATTCTGCAAGACCCTCACCCCTAAAGAGGATTCCCCATGAGCATCGTTCGTAGCGACAAGCCTTTTGTTCTGGCCGGTCGTACTTACCAGTCGCGTTTGCTGGTCGGTACCGGCAAGTACCGTGACATGGAAGAAACCCGTCAGGCCATCGAAGCCTCGGGTGCCGAGATGGTCACCTTCGCCGTGCGCCGCACCAACCTGGGCCAGATCGAAGGCGAGCCGAACCTGCTCGACGTGTTGTCGCCGGATCGCTATACCTTCCTGCCGAACACCGCTGGTTGCTACGACGCCATCGAAGCCGTACGCACCTGCCGCCTGGCCCGTGAGCTGCTCGATGGCCACAACCTGGTGAAGCTGGAAGTGCTGGCTGACCAGAAGACCCTGTTCCCGAACGTCATCGAAACCCTCAAGGCTGCCGAAACGCTGGTCAAGGAAGGTTTCGATGTGATGGTTTACACCAGCGATGACCCGATCATCGCCCGTCAATTGGCGGAAATCGGCTGCATCGCGGTGATGCCGCTGGCCGGTCTGATCGGTTCCGGTCTGGGGATCTGCAATCCGTACAACCTGCAGATCATCCTCGAAGAAGCCAAGATTCCTGTGTTGGTCGATGCCGGTGTCGGCACTGCGTCCGACGCAACCATCGCCATGGAACTGGGTTGCGATGCGGTGCTGATGAACTCGGCCATCGCCCACGCCCAGCAACCGGTGATGATGGCTGAAGCCATGAAACACGCCATCGTTGCAGGCCGTCTGGCCTACCTCGCTGGCCGTATGCCGAAAAAACTCTATGCCAGCGCCTCTTCGCCGCTGGATGGTCTGATCAAGTAAGAGCCATTGATGACTGAATCGAACGACACGCCTATCCAGACGGAAGAAGGCGACGAGCGCCAACACCGCCGCATCAAGAGTTTCGTGATGCGCGCCGGGCGCATGACCGAAGGCCAGCAACGCGGTCTGGATCAGGGCGCGCCGCTGTACGTGCTGCCCTTGGCTGACGCGCCGGTGGATTACGATCAAGTGTTCGGCCGTTCGGCACCGCGCTCGCTGGAGATCGGTTTCGGCATGGGCCACTCGCTGCTGGAAATGGCAGCGGCGTCACCGGAGCAGGATTTCATCGGCGTTGAAGTGCACCGTCCGGGTGTTGGCGCGCTGCTCAATGGCGTGCTGACTCAGGGGCTGACCAACCTGCGGGTCTACGATTGCGACGCGATCGAAGTGCTCAACCGCTGCATCGCCGACAACAGCCTTGATCGCCTGATGCTGTTCTTCCCGGATCCGTGGCACAAGAGCCGTCACCACAAGCGCCGTATCGTGCAGGCGTCGTTCGCTGAGCTGGTGCGTAGCAAGTTGAAGGTCGGCGGCATTCTGCACATGGCCACCGACTGGGAACCGTATGCCGAATACATGCTGGAAGTGATGAACGTCGCCCCGGGCTACCGCAACCTCGCCGAAGACGGCAAGTGCGTGCCGCGCCCGGCCGAACGCCCGATCACCAAGTTCGAACGCCGCGGCGAACGTCTTGGGCATGGCGTGTGGGATCTGAAGTTCGAAAAACAGTCCTGAGTCCTACGCGATACCCCTGTAGGAGCTGCGGCACGCTGCGATCTCTTGATCTTCAAATCAAGATCAAAAGATCGCAGCGTGCCGCAGCTCCTACAGTCGTTTTGGGTGTACTGAAAGATCAGCGGCGGTCGGCGACTACGCCGATGAGGACGAGGACTACCAACAACACCGGCGCCAGGCTGTAGTTGTTGAACTGGCTCAAACCCTTGATCACCCAAGGCGTGGCGTAGATCAGCGCCGCGCCGCTGCCGATCACGCACAGCAGCGACATCAGCGGTACGCGCAAGGCGCCGGCGATGCTGCCCAGGCGTTGCTCGACCCAGCCTTTGAAGTCGGCGCCGAACAACACCAGCAGGCAGCCGACCAGCGCCAAGGCGATTTCCGAGAGGTTGCTGCGGCTCCAGCGGGAGACGGTGGCGAGCAGGTCGAGTATCAAATCCATGCGTTTTCCCTTGACTGAAGTCAGTTCAGAAATTGTTGCAGCAAGTCGTTGAGGAATAGCTGTCCGCGCTCGGTGGCCGCCAGACGTGACGGTTCGACCTGCAACAGACCGCTTTGTTCTGCCGCTGCCCGGCCTTCAGCAAGGCTTTCCAGCGACAGGCCAGTGCGCTCCGGATACAGGCGCGATTCGACGCCTGCAGTCAGGCGCAATGCGTTCATCAGAAACTCGAACGGCATCTCGTCATTGGTCAGGGCTTTTTCGCCGGCCTGAAAGCTTTTTGCCGGGTTGAGATAGTCCTTCGGCAGACGGGTTTTCCAGGTGCGCACGATGCGCCCATCCGGGTGGCTGAGCTTGCCATGCGCACCCGCGCCAATACCGATGAAGTCGCCAAAACTCCAGTAATTGAGGTTATGCCGTGCCGGACGCCCGGCCTGGGCATACGCCGAAACTTCATACTGCGCGTAACCGTGCTCGGCCAGCAGGGCCTGCCCGGCCTCTTGAATGTCCCACAACGTGTCGTCTTCCGGCAGCACCGGCGGCTGATTCCAGAACACCGTATTCGGCTCCAGTGTCAGCTGATACCAGGAGATGTGCGTCGGATTCAGTTCGATGGCCTGGCGCAGATCGCTCAAGGCGTCGTCCAGGGATTGATCGGGCAAGCCGTGCATCAAGTCGAGGTTGAAGTTATCGAACCCGGCCTGCCGCGCCATCCCGGCGGCGCGCACCGCTTCGTCACCATTGTGAATCCGCCCCAGCGCCTTGAGCTTTTCCTGCTGAAAGCTCTGGATGCCAATCGACAGGCGATTGATCCCCAGCTTGCGGTACGCGACGAACTTCTCTTGCTCGAAGGTGCCCGGATTGGCTTCCAGGGTGATTTCGATGTCATCGGCAAACGGAATGCGCTGCTCGACGCCTTCGAGTAAACGCCCAAGGGCTTCGGCGCTGAACAGGCTCGGCGTGCCGCCACCAAAAAAGATCGAAGTGATTTTCCGGCCATAAACCGCGTGCAGATCCTGATCGAGATCGGCCAGCAGCGCATCGACGTATTCCTGCTCCGGCAGTACCGGGCTGGCGGTGTGCGAGTTGAAGTCGCAATACGGGCATTTGCGCACACACCACGGGATGTGGATGTACAGCGCCAGGGGCGGCAGCGTTGGCAACGGTGCCCGAGGCGAAGAAGCGGCGCCGCCGACGATCAGCGACGACGCAGAAGAATCACGGGTCATTTCAAGCCCAGACGCTGGCGCAGCAGATCCATTGCACGGGCGCGGTGGCTGATCTGGTTCTTGTCGGCCGGGCTCAGTTCGGCGCTGGACACGTCACGCTCCGGCACCCAGAACAGTGGGTCGTAACCGAAACCGTGCTCGCCGCTGGCAGCGGTCAGAATGCGCCCGTGCCACAGGCCTTCGCAGAGGATCGGCAACGGATCATCGGCGTGACGAACCAGCGCCAATACGCAGACGAATTGCGCGCCGCGCTCGGCTTCCGGGACGTCTTTCAAGGCGTCGAGCAGTTTCGCGTTGTTGGCTGCATCGCCTTTGCCATCGGCATAGCGCGCCGAATAGATGCCCGGCGCACCGCCGAGGAAATCCACTGCCAGACCGGAGTCATCGGCCAGCGCCGGCAACCCGGAAATGCGTGCGGCATTGCGCGCCTTGAGGATCGCGTTCTCGACGAACGACAGACCGGTTTCTTCCGGCTCGACCTTGCTCCACTCGCCAATTGAGCGCAGTTGCACCGATTCGCCGAGCATGGCCTGGAGTTCTTTGAGTTTGCCGGCGTTATGGCTGGCCAGTACGAGCTGCTTGATGTTCATCATTCGCCGGGAAAGAGTTCTTGGTTGAAATTGATGGTGTTGATCTTGTCGCCATTCTGCACCTTGATTTCAAAGGTGCGGGTTTCCTGCTGTTCCACCGGGTACTGGGCGATGTAATAGATCGCGCCCTGTTCGGTGATCTGGCGGAAATTCAGCGGCACGCTGTTGCTGGTGAGGTCTTTGACCGTGCCGGTGACGTTGGCAATCAGCGGTTTGCCGTCCTTGATCACCGAGACATTGATCACGCCCTGATGCTTGCTGCGAATGAGTTCGGCAGCTTTGGCGATGTCCGGTTGCAGGTACGTCGAGTTGAAAGTGTTGTAGTGCACCGTCACGTCGCCAAAGGTTTCCTGACGATCACCCTTGATGACGTCGGCCGCCAGAGCGCTGGCGCTCAGGCAGGCAGTCAATAACAACAACGCTAAACGACCCATGATCGTCTCCTCGAAATGACGTGGCTCAGACCGCGACCTTGTGGTCTGCAAGCTGTGGGCTGCTGACGCGGTAGATACCGATCTCACCTAACAGATTAGGCCATAGCTTACTGGCCCACCCGTGACGGTGCTGTTGATCCACGGCAAGCCGATCAATGACCTTCGCATCACGTTCGCGACAAAGTTCTTCAAAGTCTTCGAAGGTGCAGAAGTGAATGTTCGGCGTGTTGTACCAGGTGTACGGCAGAAACTCGGAGACCGGCATGCGACCCTTGCTCGCCAGGTACCAGCGGCAGCGCCAGTGGCCGAAGTTCGGGAAGGTGATGATGCATTGGCGACCGACCCGGAGCATTTCGTCGAGGATCTTGTCCGGATAGTGCACGGCTTGCAGGGCCTGGGTCATCACGACGATGTCGAAACTGTTGCTGGCGAAGTTGCCCAGCCCCTTGTCCAGATCCTGCTCGATAACGTTGACGCCTTTGGCCACGCACTCGGCGATGTTGTCGGCGTCGTTTTCCAGGCCATAACCGGTGACGTTCTTGTTGTCGCGCAGCCAGGTCAGCAGTTCGCCGTCACCGCAACCGAGGTCGAGGACGCGGCTGCCGGCGGGGATCCATTCCTGGATGATTTCCAGATCAGCTCTCATGGCTTTCTCACAACGTGATGCGGTTCATGTAATTGCCGAACGCCTGCAAGTAGCGCGGGATCGGAATCAGAAAGGCGTCGTGGCCCTGCGGCGCATCGATTTCCAGATAGCTGACGTCTTTGCGCGCCGCCATCAGCGCATCCACCAGTTCCCGCGAACGGGCCGGGGAGAAGCGCCAGTCGGTGGTGAACGACATCACGCAGAACTTGGCCGTGGCGTTTTCAAAGGTTTTTGCCAGATTATCGTCGAAGTTCGCCGCCGGATCGAAGTAATCCAGTGCCTTGGTCATCAACAGATAAGTGTTGGCGTCGAAGCGTCCGGAGAACTCTTCGCCCTGATAACGCAGGTAGCTTTCGACCTGGAACTCGACACTGTGGAAGTCGTAGTTGAGCTTCTCGCTCTTCAGGCCGCGGCCGAATTTCTCGCCCATCGAATCGTCGGACAGGTAAGTGATGTGTCCGACCATGCGCGCCAGCATCAAACCGCGCTTGGGGATCACGCCCGCTTCCTGGAACGAGCCGCCGTGGAACTCCGGGTCCGTGAGGATCGCCTGACGCGCGACTTCGTTGAAGGCGATGTTCTGTGCCGACAGCTTCGGTGCCGAGGCGATGGCCAGACAGTGACGCACGCGATCTGGATAAGTGATGGTCCATTGCAGCGCCTGCATGCCGCCGAGGCTGCCGCCAATCACCGCCGCCCACTGGCCGATGCCGAGCAGATCAGCGAGACGCGCCTGGCTGTGCACCCAGTCTTCCACGGTCAGCACCGGGAAGTCGGCACCAAACGGTTTGCCAGTCTCCGGGTTGACGCTGCTCGGGCCGGTGGAGCCGTTGCAGCCGCCCAGATTATTCAGGCTGACCACGAAGAACTTATTGGTGTCGATCGGTTTGCCGGGGCCGATGCAGCTGTCCCACCAACCGGGTTTGCGGTCATCGACACTGTGATAGCCGGCGGCGTGATGGTGGCCGGACAAGGCGTGGCAAATCAGCACGGCGTTGCTCGCTTGCGCGTTCAGCGTGCCGTAGGTTTCGTAGATCAGGTCATAGGCGGCCAGCGAACGGCCACAGGCCAGCGCCAGCGGTTCGCTGAAGTGCGCGGTTTGCGGCGTCACCAGACCAACAGAATCGGGGGGAAAGGCAGTTGGCATCGACCCTGCTCTCGTTGAAATGAGGCGTAAGTCTAAAGACCGGGGGGGTTAGCGGCAAGCAACTACCTGCGCTCGTTCCCACGCTCTGCGTGGGAATGCCTCATTGGACGCTCCGCGTCCGCTTCGGCTGGGGACGCGGAGCGTCCCGGGATGCATTCCCACGCGGAGCGTGGGAACGATCAGCGCACTAGTCCAGGCAAATCCGGCAACTTCTTCGGCGAGCATATCTTCACCCGCTTCTGCCGGTTCAACTCACCGCTGAGCAAGCTGACCTGGCTCTTGGACACCCCAAACGCATTGGCCAGAAAGCCCATCAGATACGCATTGGCCTTGCCCTCGACCGGCGGCGCGGTCAGGCGGATCTTCAGGCGATCGCCGTGCAGCCCGGCGAAGTCATCGCTGCGGGCTGCCGGTTGCAGGTGACACTCGAGGATCAAGTCGTCACCGTCCCATCGAAACCAGCTCACATCAGCAGACGGAGGATTTCCGGCATCATCGTCATCGCCGCCAGATTGTTGATCACCAACATGTCGATCAGCTTCAGCGCGAGGAAGGCGAAGATCGGCGACAGGTCCAGACCGCCCAGATTCGGCAGGAAGCGGCGGAACGGCGCCAATGCAGGCTCGCAGATCTGGTTGACCAGCTCAGCGCCCGGATTGTGGCTGCCCGGCGCGACCCACGACAGAATCACGCTGATGATCAGGGCGAAGAAGAAGATCTTCAGGAACAGCGCGGTAACGCCGATCAGCGACCAGATAAACAATTGCAGCGGGTTGCCGGTGGTGCCGTAGGTCAGCAGCAGGGTCAGCGCCATCAGCGCCAGCTGCACCAGAATCGCCAGCACCAGTGACGACATGTCCAGGCCGAACAGGCTCGGGATGATCCGGCGCAGTGGCTTGAGCAGAGGCTGGGTGGCTTTGACGATGAACTGGCACAGCGGGTTGTAGAAATTCGCCCGCACCAGTTGCAGCACGAAACGCAGCAGCACGATCAGCAGGTACAGACTGCCGAGGGTTTGCAGCACGTAAACCGCTGCAGTGTTCAATCCAATCATGTAAGGCTCCTTATTTGCCCAGTTGTTCGGCCATTTCGGCCGAGCGGTGCGCGGCGGCGCCGAGTGCAGTTTCGACCAGGGCTTCGAAGCCATTGGCCTGGAATGATTTGATCGCGGCTTCGGTGGTGCCGTTTGGCGAAGTCACGCGACGACGCAGTTCGGCAGCATCAACATCACTGGAAACAGCCATGTGTGCGGCGCCGAGTGCGGTCTGCAGGGTCAGTTGTTCAGCGATGTCCTTCGGCAGGCCGAGTTTGACGCCGGCGGCGGTCATCGCTTCGATCAGCAGGAAGAAGTACGCCGGGCCGGAACCGGACACCGCAGTGACCGCGTCGAGCTGCTGCTCTTCGTCGAGCCACAGCGCGATGCCGACGGCGGACAGCAACTCTTCAGCCTGCTGACGCTGCTCGGCGGTCACTTCGCTGGTCGCGTACAAGCCACTGACGCCCTGACGCAGCAGTGCCGGGGTGTTCGGCATGCAGCGCACGATCGGCTGCTCGCCGAGCCACGTGGTCATGCTCGCGCAAGTGATGCCGGCCGCGATGGAGACCACCAGTTGATTCGGTTTCAGGCTCGGGCGAATCGCTTCGCACACGGTTTTCATCGCCTGAGGTTTGACCGCCAGCACGATCACATCGACGCCGTCGATGGCCTGGGCGTTGTCAGCGAAGGTTTCGATGCCGTGTTCGGCGCTGACCTTGGCGCGGGTTTCTTCGCCCGGATCGCTGGCGCGGATCTGCGCCGCTTCCAGACCTTTGGCGCGCAGGCCGCCGATCAGGCTGGCCGCCATGTTGCCCGCACCGATAAACGCAATACGTGTGTTGCTCATGTGTGGTCCTTATCTGGAAACGTTCAAGATTGGGAATAGTCGCGGGCACCGAACAGGGCCGTACCGATACGCACCCAGGTGGCGCCTTGGGCAATGGCCGACTCGAGATCGTGGCTCATGCCCATGGAAAGCGTGTCGAGCGGCAGATCGAGGCTGGCCTGCAATTTCTGCACAGCGGCGAAGGCCGCGTCCTGCTCGGCGCGATCTTCAGTCGGCTCGGGAATCGCCATCAGCCCGCGCAGTTTCAGCCGGGGCAGGGCACTGATGGCCTCGGCCAATGCCGGCAAGTCAGCCGGGGTGCAGCCGGATTTACTGGCTTCACCGCTGACGTTGACCTGAATGCAGATGTTCAGCGGCGGCAGTTCGGCCGGGCGTTGTTCGGAAAGGCGTTGAGCGATTTTCAGGCGATCCACGGAGTGCACCCAGTCGAAATGCTCGGCAATCGCACGAGTCTTGTTCGATTGAATGGGGCCGATGAAGTGCCAGATCAAGGGCAGGTCGGCCAGTTCGAGCTGTTTGCCCAAGGCTTCCTGCAGATAGTTCTCGCCAAAGTCGCGCAGGCCGGCGGCATACGCTTCGCGCAGCGCCTCGGCGGGTTTGGTTTTGCTCACGGCGAGCAACTGAATGCTGTTTTCGTCGCGGTTCGCAGCTTTGGCTGCTGCCTGGATGCGCGAACCAACCTGAAGAATGTTGTCTGCTATCGTGGACATCAAGAGGCGCCGGCGGTCTGAAGGTTCGCGGCATTCTACTGGAATTGAGGAGCGCTATGGATATCACTGAACTGCTGGCCTTCAGCGCCAAACAGGGAGCTTCCGACCTGCACCTGTCGGCCGGTCTGCCGCCGATGATCCGTGTCGATGGCGATGTGCGGCGGATCAATCTGCCGCCGCTGGATCACAAGCAAGTGCACGAATTGATCTACGACATCATGAACGACACTCAGCGTGTCGACTTCGAGAAACATCTGGAAACCGACTTTTCTTTTGAAGTCCCCGGTGTCGCCCGTTTTCGGGTCAACGCCTTTAACCAGAACCGTGGTGCCGGCGCCGTATTCCGTACGATTCCGTCGAAAGTGCTGAGCATGGACGACCTCGGCATGGGCGATGTCTTTCGCAAGATTACCGACGCCCCGCGCGGGCTGGTGCTGGTCACCGGGCCGACCGGTTCGGGCAAGTCGACCACGCTCGCGGCGATGATCGATTACCTCAACACCCACCGGCATCACCACATCCTGACCATCGAAGATCCGATCGAATTCGTTCACGAATCGCGCAAATGCCTGATCAATCAGCGCGAAGTCCATCGTGATACCCGCAGTTTCGCCACCGCTTTACGTTCGGCACTGCGCGAAGACCCTGATGTGATTCTGGTGGGGGAAATGCGCGATCTGGAAACCATCCGCTTGGCGCTGACTGCTGCCGAAACCGGGCACTTGGTATTCGGCACGTTGCACACGACCTCGGCAGCGAAAACCATCGACCGTGTGGTGGACGTGTTTCCCGGTGACGAGAAGTCGATGGTCCGCTCAATGCTGTCGGAGTCGTTGCTGGCGGTGGTTTCGCAGACGCTGATCAAGAAGATCGGCGGCGGGCGGGTGGCGGCGCACGAGATCATGCTGGGCACGTCGGCGATCCGTAACCTGATCCGTGAGGACAAGGTCGCGCAGATGTATTCGGCGATTCAAACGGGTGGGTCGTTGGGGATGCAGACACTGGACATGTGCCTGAAGGATCTGGTGACCAAGGGCTTGATCAGCCGCGAGCATGCGCGGGAGAAGGCGCGTACGCCGGATAATTTCTGAGGGAGTGATCGTTCCCACGCTCTGCGTGGGAATGCAGCCCGGGACGCTCTGCGTCCCTGCCGAAGCGGACGCGGAGCGTCCATTGAGGCATTCCCACGCGGAGCGTGGGAACGATCGGTATGGTGTTAGCGCTGAACCACGCGCATCTGGCTCTGTTCTTTCGGCAACACACGCTTGGCAACTACGTAATGCTGCTGCCAGTACGGCTTGTTCAGCGTGTCGATGCTCACCGCTTTGCCACGACGCGGTGCGTGGATGAAGCGGTCGTTGCCCAGGTAGATGGCAACGTGGTTGACCCGACGGCTCTTGATGTTGAAGAAAATCAGGTCGCCCGGTTTCAGATCCTTGCGCTCGACTTTCTCGCCGTGGCCGCTGGCCATGGCGTTCGAGGTACGTGGCAGGTCGAACGTGGCGTCGTTGAACGCGTATTTCACCAGGCCGCTGCAATCGAAGCCTTTACTTGGGCTGCTGCCGCCCCAACGATAAGGCGTACCGAGGACGTTTACCGCACGGCTCAGCACGTTGCTGCTTTCCTTGCTCGCCATCGGTGGCACCAGCTTGCTGTGACTCTTGCTGCTCAGCGTGGTGGTTTTGCTTTTGCTGCTTTTGCTTGATGGAGCCGAAGCATGGGATTTAGGGGTGAAGCCGTTAACGTTAGGAAGACGTTGCTCACGATTGGTGGCGTGGGCGGCCAGTGGCATTAATAGGCAGATGGTCAGCCATGTCTTGAAAAATGGTCGCATTAGGCGTGGCTCTTCAGTGATAGCGCGCAACTTTATAACAGAGTTTTTTTTCATTCCGAGTCCGTTGGTCGATTCAGTTGGCAGTCAACGGAACCAAATAAGCGGGAAATGGACGCAATTGTCGGACAGAAGTCAGGTGCTATAAGGCTTTGACGGTAGCAACGGTAACATTTGCCGTACGTCGGCTACCTGTAAAAAAGTCACAAAGAATTCAAGAATATTTATCTATCGTGTGAATCGAGGTCTTCATGAACCGCTATCAGCAAATTGCTCAGCCGCAAGATACACACAGCAAAATCATCGGTTATCTGCTGTGGATCTTCGGATTTACCGGCGCTCACCGCTTCTATTACGGCAAACCGGTGACCGGGACGATCTGGTTCTTCACCTTCGGTCTGCTGGGCATTGGCTGGCTGATCGACCTGTTCCTGATCCCGGCGATGGACCGCGAGGCGGATCTGCGTTTTACCGCAGGGCCGATCGAGTACAACGTGGCGTGGATTCTGCTGACGTTCCTCGGCGCGCTGGGCGTGCACCGGATGTATCAGGGCAAGTGGATCAGCGGCCTGATCTATCTACTGACGGGCGGGTTGTTCTTTCTGGGCGTGCTGTATGACTTCTGGACGCTGAATGATCAAGTCTCGGTGCGCAATGCCGAAGGCAGAGGCGCCTTCCAGTAAGCCATCGCTAGCAGTGCTAGCTCCCACAGAGGATTTGTGTCGCTCATAGATCCAATGTGGGAGCCAGCCCTGCTGGCGATTGGGGACAACGCGGTGTTATGCCTGGTGGCTGATCCGCCCATCCACCAGGGTATAGCGAACCACACCCGGCAGACTGTGCCCCAGGAACGGGCAGTTCTCACCCTTCGACAACCAGTTCTCACCGGCCACCGTTGAAGCTTTCGGATCGAACAGGACGATATCCGCCGCGCCGCCGACCGCCAGTTTGCCCGCCGGCAGGCGCAAGGCTTCGGCCGGGCCTGCACTCAGGCGTGCCAGCAACGTCGGCAGATCCAGCAACCCATCCTCCACCAGCGTCATCGCCAATGGCAGCAACAGCTCAACACTGCTGATGCCCGGCTCGGTCGCGCCGAACGGTGCGAGTTTGGCGTCACGTTCGTGCGGCTGGTGATGGCTGGAGATCGCTGAGATCACGCCGGACTTCACTGCTTCGCGCAGACCATCGCGATCCGCGCGGGTGCGCAACGGCGGTTGCACGTGATAGAGGCTGCTGAAGTCGATCAGCGCTTCGTCGGTCAGAATCAGCTGATACAGCGCGACATCCGCCGTCACCTGCAAGCCACGAGCCTGCGCCTGAGCGATCAGGGCAACGCCGCGCGCACTGGTCAACTGGCTGAAGTGCGCACGCACGCCAGTCTGCTCGACCAGCAGCAGATCACGGGCGAGTGCCACGGTTTCAGCGGTTTCCGGAATCCCCGGCAGGCCGAGGAAACTGGCGACGGCGCCTTCGTGGGCCAAGCCACCTTCAGCCAGATCATGATCCTGCGAGTTGAAAATCACTGTCAGATCGAAGGTCGCCGCGTATTCCAGTGCCCGGCACAGGGTGCGGGTGTTGCGAAAGCTTTCGAGACCGTTGCCGAACGCCACGCAACCGGCGTCGCGCAGCGCCACCAGCTCGGCCAGTTGCTCGCCGTCCAGACCTTTGCTCAGCGCGCCAATCGGAAAGACTTTGGTGTTGCCAGCTTCGCGGGCGCGATCGAGGATCAGCTCGGCGACGGCGGAGGTGTCGAGCACTGGTTTGGTTTTCGGTGGGCAGCACAGGCTGGTCACACCGCCGGCGGCGGCGGCGCGGGTTTCGCTGATGATCGAGCCTTTGCGGCTGTAGCCCGGCTCACGCAGGGCAACGTTCAGATCGACGAGGCCCGGAGCGGCGACGAGGCCTTGGGCGTCGATGGTTTCTACTGCCGTGAAACCCGCTGGAGCGGCGCCGAGGGCGACGATCTTGCAGGCTTCGACGTGAATGTCGGTGACTTGATCCAGGCCGCTGCTTGGATCGATGACGCGTGCGCCGAGAATGCTGAGCTTCACTGGGCGTTCTCCTGCTCGAATTGGCGCTGGGCAGTCTGCCCGCTCATGGCCATGGACAGCACAGCCATACGAATCGCGATGCCGTAGGTGACCTGATTGAGGATCACCGAGTGCGGACCGTCGGCCACTGCGGACTCGATCTCCACCCCGCGGTTGATCGGCCCCGGGTGCATGACGATGCAGTCCGGTTTGGCCCCGGCCAGACGCGCGGTGGTCAGGCCGAACAGGCGGTAGAACTCGCCTTCGCTCGGCAGCAGGCCGCCGGTCATGCGTTCACGTTGCAGGCGCAGCATGATCACCACGTCGACGTCTTTCAGGCCTTCGGTCATGTCGGTGTAGACCTTCACGCCGTATTGCTCGATGCCGATCGGCAGCAGGGTTTTCGGCGCGATCACGCGGATGTCCGGGCAACCGAGGGTTTTCAGCGCGAGCATGTTCGAGCGCGCAACCCGCGAGTGCAGGATGTCGCCGACGATGGCCACCGAGAGGTTTTCGAAACCGCCCTTGTGCCGACGGATGGTGAGCATGTCGAGCATGCCCTGCGTCGGGTGCGCGTGACGGCCGTCGCCGCCGTTGATGATTGCCACTTGCGGGCACACATGTTCGGCGATGAAGTGCGCGGCGCCGGAATCACCGTGGCGCACGACGAACATGTCGGCGGCCATGGCTTCGAGGTTGCGCAGGGTGTCGAGCAGGGTTTCACCCTTGCTTGCCGACGAGGTCGACACGTTCAGGGTGATCACGTCCGCCGACAGCCGCTGGGCGGCCAGTTCGAAGGTAGTGCGGGTGCGCGTGGAGTTTTCGAAGAACACGTTGCACACGGTCTTGCCGCGCAGCAACGGGACTTTTTTCACCGCCCGGGCACCGACTTCAAGGAACGAGTCGGCAGTGTCGAGGATTTCCGTCAGCAACTCGCGGCGCAGGCCGTCGAGCGAGAGGAAGTGGCGCAGCTGGCCCTGATCATTGAGCTGCAGCGGGCGCTTGGTATCTAGAGGCGTCATCGCGAAGGGGACTCTCAATAGGGCGGATTAAAGGGACATGTCTTGTAGTTCGAGCGTCAGCGGCTCGGGGCCGGACAGCTTCACCCGTTCGTGAGCGGCCAGCGCCAAGGTCGCGCCGACCACGTTCGGGCGAATTGGCAGCTCGCCGGCGTCCAGATCCAGCAGGCAGACCAGGGTCACGCTGGCCGGACGGCCGTAGTCGAACAGTTCGTTCAACGCGGCGCGGATGGTCCGACCGCTCATCAGGACGTCGTCGATCAGCACCAGATGCTGGCCTTCGATCTCGAAGGGCAGGGCGGACGGGCGCACTTGCGGGTGCAAGCCGTTCTGGCTGAAGTCATCGCGGTAGAAGGACACGTCCAGCGTGCCCAGTGGCGCGTCGCTGCCCAATTCCTTGAGCAGAGCCTGTGCGACCCAGATGCCGCCGGTGCGAATGCCGATGTAACGCGGTTCAGTGATTTCACGCTGGGCAAGGTGCGCCTTGAGGCGGGTCGCCATCTGGCTGATCAGATCGGCGGGATTTGGCAGGCTCATGGTTGCTCCTTGTTGGGGGCGAGTCGGGTCCTTGGACGCGACTCGGTTTTTCACTCAAAAGAAAAGCGCCGAAGCGCTTGTCAGGATTCAAACAATGCAGTGTTTTCATCGAGCCAGCCCTGCAACAGCAGAGCAGCGGCGATGGCGTCCACCGGGTTGTCGCGGTAACTGCCTTTCTGACCGCCACGGGCCAGGCGCTCGCCTTTGGCCTCGAATGTGGTCAGGCGCTCGTCGTGGGTATAGAAGGGCAGGTTGAAGCGGCCATTGAGGCGACGGGCGAATTTCTCCGCGCGTACGCACATGTCGCTCGGTGTGCCGTCCATGTTCAGCGGCAGGCCAACGACGACGGCATCGGGTTTCCATTCCTTTATAAGGGCTTCAACCTGGTTCCAGTCCGGCACGCCGTTTTGTGCCTTCAAGGTGCACAGCTCGCGGGCCTGGCCGGTGATCACCTGACCGACGGCAACGCCGATCTGTTTGGTGCCGTAATCAAAGCCGAGAATCAGGCGCAGGGCCATCAGGCGTGCCCTGCCTGGCTGGTCAGCAGGCTGAGGTTGATCCCCAGGTGCTTGGCCGCCGCTTCGAGGCGCAGTTCGCTGCTGGTGTTGAAGAGGATGTCGGCGTCGTACGGGCAGTTCAGCCAAGCGTTGTCGGCCAGTTCGGCTTCCAGTTGCCCGGCTTCCCACCCCGCGTAACCGAGGGCGATCAGGCTTTTCGCCGGGCCGACGCCGTCAGCGATGGCGAACAGTACATCCTGCGAGGTCGACAGGGCCAGATCGCCATCCAGCTGCGCGGTGGCCTGGAAGGTCTTGCCCGCCGGGTGCAGGACGAAACCGCGATCGGTCTGCACCGGCCCGCCGATGAAGATTGGCACGTGCTGGCACAGTGCTGGCGGATCGATGTCGGGGCGCAATTGCTCAAGAATGTCGGCCAGATTCAGCTCTTGCGGCCGGTTGACCACAATCCCCATAGCGCCATTGGCCGTGTGCTCGACGATGTAGGTCAAGGTGTGGGCAAAGTTCGGGTCGGCCATGTGTGGCATGGCGATCAGGAATTGATGCTTGAGGTAGCTGGGGCTGACGTTTTTCATGTGCGCTAGTGTGGCGTTCGGGGGGCGAACTGACAAGCTGAAGCCGCCAAAAGATCGCAGCCTCCAGCAGCTCCTACATGTGAATGCAGGCCAATGTAGGAGCTGCCGAAGGCTGCGATCTTTTGATCTTGCCCTTAATTGCTTGAGAGTTTGTCGCCCCGGGCAAATTTCCAGGTACGAATGATTTCCAGACGGTCGATATCCGACAAGTCCCCGGTAAACGGCGCAAACGGTGCCGCCAGTCGGACGATGCGCTGTGCTGCCTGATCCAGCAGCGGCTGGCCGGAAGATTCCAGCACCAGCACTTCATACAGCGAACCGTCACGGTTGATCGAGACCATCAGGCGCAAATTGCCGTAAATCTGCTTGCGCCGTGCTTCTTCCGGGTAATTGAGATTGCCGATGCGTTCGACCTTCTTGCGCCAGTCGTCCTTGTACCAGGCACCCTTGTCGCGCATGGTCGAGGCGGCGCTCAAGCGGTGGATGCGCGGGCGCTTGGCGTACAGCTGTTGTTCCTTGGCCAGTTCGGCTTCGAGGCTGGCAATGTCGCTGGACAGCTGCGAGCTATCGAACTCCGGCGCGTCGACCGTCGGTTTGACCTGGGTCTTGGTTTCTTCTTTCTTGGTTGGCGCCTTTTTTGGCTTCGGCGCGACGGTGGTCACCGCAGCCTTGGGCGCGGCCTCCTGCACTTCGGGCTTGGCGGCCGGTGGCGGGGTGACTTTCTTGACCTGATTATCCTGGAACGGCGCGACCTCGGTGGTCTTCGGGATCGCCTTCTTGTCCAGCGTGCCGCTGCCTTCCTGATGCTCTTGCGCGAGGAAATCAGCCTTCTCCGGTTTCTTTTCGCTCTTGAAGGTGGCGAGGGTGATTTCCAGGGTTTTGCTGATCTGCTTGGGCTCGACCATCGTGAAGCCGACGCCGAGCAGCAGCGCCAAATGGATCAGCGCTGCGAGAAACAAGGTAAAACCGAGGCGATCGGCCGGGCGCACGCCACGATGGGCGAGTTCTGCGGGCAGATCGGACGGGAGGGTCATGACAGAAAAACCAACATCGCGTTTTTAAAGGCACGGCATGATAACGCAATGTTGGTTTTTAGCTGCAAGCGACGAGCTTCAAGCGACAAGATGCATAAGGGCAGCTGCAAGTTTCGAGCGGCAAGCTGCAAGTAAAAGCTTGTAGCTCATGGCTTGCGGCTTGTAGCTGGCCGTCAGGCTTGCGGCTTGCGGCTCGTGGCTTGCAGCTTGCTTTCGATCGCATCCATCAGCATGCCGCCAATGTCAGTGCCGAAGGCATTGTCGATTTCACGGATGCAGGTCGGGCTGGTCACGTTGATTTCGGTGAGGCTTTCGCCGATCACATCGAGGCCAACGAACAGCAGGCCTTTCTCACGCAGGGTCGGGCCGACTTGTGCGGCAATCCAGCGATCCTTGTCGGTCAGCGGGCGCGCTTCACCACGGCCACCGGCGGCGAGGTTGCCACGGGTTTCGCCGAGTGCCGGAATCCGCGCCAGGCAGTAATCCACCGGCTCGCCGTCGATCATCAGGATGCGTTTGTCGCCATCGACGATGGCCGGCAGGTAGCCCTGAATCATGATCTGCTGCTTGCCGTGCAAGGTCAGGGTTTCGAGGATCACCGACAGGTTCGGGTGGCCGGCGGTGTGGCGGAAGATCGACGAACCGCCCATGCCGTCCAGCGGCTTGAGGATCACGTCGCCGTGATGGTCGGCGAATTCACGCAGCACGTCGGGGCGACGGCTGACGATGGTTGGCGGCGTGCACTGCGGGAACAGCGTGGCGAACAGCTTTTCATTGCAGTCGCGCAGGCTCTGCGGTTTGTTCACCACCAGCACGCCAGCGGTTTCGGCTTGCTCGAGCAGGTAGGTGGTGTAGACGAACTCCATGTCGAACGGCGGATCCTTGCGCATCAGGATCACGTCCAGATCGCTCAGCAGGTTGTCCTGCTCGGCGTCCAGTTCGAACCATTTTTCCGGGTTGGCGAAGACTTTCAGCGGCTTCATGCGCCCCCGTGCCTGGCCTTCGGCCTGATACAGGTCGCTCTGCTCCATATAGAACAGTTCCCAACCACGCTTCTGCGCGGCCAGCAGCATGGCCAGCGAGCTATCCTTTTTATAGGAGATGCTGGCGATAGGGTCCATGACAATCCCGACGCGAACGCTCATTGGGTTTTCCTCGAAAATTGGCTACCGGATCGGTATTGAAAAAGTGCCGCCAGAGTGGCGCCGGGCGGGTTTTCGGTCAAGGAAAAACCCGTCGATAGATTGCATCTGGAGACTGTGCTAAAAAGGCTGGCGTAGCGTGCTGGCCCTTGAGCATCAAGGGTTTCGAGCCATTCATAACCGCAAAACGGACAAATTGATTCGCAAAGGCGACGGTAGAGCCCTCTTATGGAACAGCAGTCCAGCGCCTTGAAGGTCATGGTGATCGACGACTCGAAAACGATTCGTCGCACCGCCGAAACATTGTTGAAGAATGTCGGTTGCGAAGTGATCACGGCGATCGACGGTTTCGACGCCCTGGCGAAGATCGCCGACAACCATCCCGGGATCATTTTTGTCGACATCATGATGCCGCGTCTGGATGGTTATCAGACCTGCGCTTTAATCAAGAACAACAGTGCATTCAAGGCCACGCCGGTGATCATGCTGTCATCGCGTGACGGGCTGTTCGACAAGGCCAAGGGGCGGATTGTCGGTTCCGATCAATTTTTGACCAAGCCTTTCAGCAAGGAAGAACTGCTCAACGCGATCCAGGCCCATGTTCCGGGCTTCGCCGCCGTTTTGCCGCAGTAAGACACGTACAGTGACACTCGGCCAGCGGGCCGGGGGTCGACAAGAAAAATGGGGAAAACCATGGCACGTATCCTGATCGTCGATGATTCGCCGACTGAAATGTACAAACTCACCGGCATGCTCGAAAAGCACGGCCATGAAGTGCTCAAGGCCGAAAACGGCGCCGATGGTGTGGCCCTGGCCCGTCAGGAAAAACCCGACGCGGTGCTGATGGACATCGTCATGCCCGGCCTCAACGGTTTTCAGGCGACTCGCCAGTTGACCAAGGACGCCGACACCAGCCACATCCCGGTGATCATCATCACCACCAAGGATCAGGAAACCGACAAGGTCTGGGGCACCCGTCAGGGCGCCAAGGACTACCTGACCAAACCGGTCGACGAAGACACCCTGATCAAGACCCTGAACAACGTGCTCAAAGGCTGATCGCGCGACCATGAGCGAATCGCTGACCGCGTTCGAACTGCTCTGGCAAATCGACCAGCGCTGCCGCTTGCTGGCGGCGGACCTGCCGTCGCAACCGGCGCGTCAGGATCGCTGGAGTGGCATTGGCTTTCGCCTCGGCGAGCATTGGTATGTGGCGCCGATGGGTGAAGTCAGCGAAGTGCTGCACGAACCGCGCTTCACGCAATTGCCTGGGGTCAAGCCGTGGGTCAAGGGCGTGGCTAATCTGCGCGGACGGCTGCTGCCGATCATGGATCTGTGCGGCTTCTTCGGCCATGAACTGTCGCCGTTGCGTAAACAGCGGCGGGTCTTGGTGGTCGAGCATGGCGATGTGTTCGCCGGGTTGATGGTCGATGAAGTCATTGGCTTGCAGCATTTCGAGCAGAACAGCTTTGAACCGCTGTCGATCAGCAAACGTCAGGGCTCGAAGGCCGAGTTCGTCAAAGGCTACTTCCGCCGTGAGCAGAACTGGCGGGTGTTCAGCTTGTTTGCGCTGGCCAAGTCCCCGGTATTCATGAGCGTCGCGATATAGCCGTTACAACAGAGAACCCATGTGGGAGCTAGCCCTGCTAGCGATTCAGGCGCCATGGTGCATCAGGCACACCGCGCCATCGTTCAATCGCTAGCAGGGCTAGCTCCCACAGGTTCTTCGGTGAGCTTCAAATTAGGCGAGGACCGATGATAAAAGCAAAAACAGGCAAGCCGGCGGAAGGATCGCGCAGTCGCTCGCAGATCATCGTGCTGTTCATCGCACTGATCGTGTTCATCATGCTGCTGTTCGCCAACTTCGCTTACCTCAACACCCAGGCGAACTACGACAAACAGTACATCGGCCACGCCGGTGAGCTGCGCGTGCTCTCGCAACGCATTGCCAAGAACGCCACCGAAGCCGCCGCCGGCAAGGCTGCCGCGTTCAAGTTGCTCAGCGATGCGCGCAACGATTTCGCCCAGCGCTGGGGTTATCTGAAGAAGGGCGACCCGGTCACCGGCCTGCCGCCAGCGCCCGCCACCGTGCGCCCGGAAATGCGCGCCGTGCAGCTCGACTGGGAACGCCTGCTGAAAAATACTGACGCGATTCTCTCCAGCGAGCAGACCGTACTGTCGCTGCATCAGGTCGCCGCGACCCTGGCCGAAACCGTGCCGCAGTTGCAGATCGAATACGAAAAAGTCGTGGAAATCCTCCTCCAGCGTGGGGCCCCGGCGGCGCAAGTGGCGATGGCCCAGCGTCAGTCGCTGCTGGCGGAACGTATCCTCGGCGCGGTCAACACCGTGCTTGCCGGCGACGAAAACTCCCAGCAAGCCGCCGACGCCTTTGGTCGCGACGCCACGCGTTTCGGCCAAGTGCTCAACGGCATGCTGCAGGGGAACCCGGCGTTGAAGATCAGCCAGGTCGAAGACCGCGACGCCCGCGCGCGTTTGAGCGAAATCTCCGAGCTGTTCCAGTTTGTCTCCGGCTCCGTCGATGAAATCCTCGAAACCTCGCCAGAGCTGTTCAAGGTTCGCGAATCGGCGAGCAACATCTTCAGCCTCTCGCAAACCCTGCTCGACGAAGCCTCGCACCTGGCCACCGGTTTCGAGAACCTTGCCGGCGGGCGCAACACCGACACCATCGGCGGCTACGTCCTTGGCTTGCTGGCGCTGGCCTCGATCATCCTCATCGGTCTGGTGATGGTCCGTGAGACCAATCGCCAGTTGCGCGAAACCGCCGAGAAGAACGAGCGTAATCAGAACGCGATCATGCGCCTGCTCGACGAGATCGAAGACCTCGCCGACGGTGACCTCACCGTGACCGCCTCGGTGACTGAGGACTTCACCGGCACCATCGCCGACTCGATCAACTACTCCGTCGACCAGTTGCGTGATCTGGTTGCGACCATCAACCTTACCGCCGGCCAGGTCGCCGCTGCGGTGCAGGAAACCCAAGCCACCGCGATGCATCTGGCCCAGGCCTCGGAGCATCAGGCCCAGCAGATTTCCGAAGCCTCGACGGCGATCAGCGACATGGCCGAATCCATCGATCAGGTTTCAGCCAACGCCGCCGAGTCTTCAGCGGTAGCCGAGCGCTCCGTGGAAATCGCCAACAAGGGCAACGAGGTGGTGCACAACACCATCCACGGCATGGACAACATTCGCGAGCAGATTCAAGACACCGCCAAACGTATCAAGCGTCTCGGCGAGTCATCGCAGGAAATCGGCGACATCGTCAGCCTGATCGACGACATCGCCGACCAGACCAACATCCTCGCCCTCAACGCGGCGATTCAGGCTTCCATGGCCGGTGATGCCGGGCGCGGTTTTGCTGTGGTTGCCGACGAAGTGCAGCGCCTCGCCGAGCGCTCGTCCGCCGCCACCCGGCAGATCGAAACGCTGGTGCGGGCGATCCAGACCGACACCAACGAAGCCGTTATTTCCATGGAACAAACCACCACCGAAGTGGTGCGCGGCGCGCGACTGGCGCAGGATGCCGGTGTGGCCCTGGAAGAAATCGAAGGCGTGTCGAAGACTCTCGCGGCGTTGATTCAAAGCATCTCCAACGCGGCGCAGCAGCAGACGTCTTCCGCCGGGCAGATTTCACTGACGATGAACGTGATCCAGCAGATCACCTCGCAGACTTCGTCCGGCTCCACGGCCACCGCCGAAAGCATCGGCAACCTGGCGAAAATGGCCAGTCAGCTGCGGCGCTCGGTGTCCGGATTCACCTTGCCGGCAGCGTCCGCGCCGGCGACGGATAAAGTGTGATCGGAGCGGTTATGGGTGATCGCCACGACTACGTGGCCCTCGAATGGGTCAAAGGCGAAATTGCCGAAACGCTGAAACTGGCGCATCAGGCGATTGAAGCCGTGCTCGATGATCCTCAGGCCTTTCCGGGGCTGGACGAGTGCCTGGATTACATCCACCAGGTCCACGGCAGCCTGCAGATGGTCGAGTTCTACGGCGCCGCGTTGCTCGCCGAGGAAATGGAGCATCTGGTCGAAGCCCTGCAACACGAGCGCGTCAGCCACCGCGACGAAGCGCTGCACCTGTTGCTGCAAGCCCTTGGGCAATTGCCGATCTACCTCGACCGCGTGCAGAGCGCCCGGCGTGATCTGCCGTTGGTGGTGCTGCCGCTGATCAATGATCTGCGCAGCGCTCGCGGCGAAAGCCTGCTCTCGGAAACCAGTCTGTTCAGCCCGCAACTGCCCGAACTGCCGCCGCTGCGGGCCGACGAACTGGCGCTGCTGGAGCCCGCCGAACTGCCCAACGTGCTGCGCAAATTACGCCAGATGCTGCAAATGGCGCTGGTCGGTTTGCTGCGCGAACAGGATGACCAGACGCACCTCGAGTATCTGGCCAAAGTCTTCACCCGCCTCGAAGCATTGAGCGGTCATGCGCCACTGAGCCCTTTGTGGCAGGTCGCCTCGGCGCTGGTCGAAGGCATGCGCGAAGGCGTCATCGCCAACAGCCCGGCGCTGCGCAGCCTGTTCAAGGACGCCGACAAAGAACTCAAGCGCCTGCTCGAACAAGGCCTGTCTGGCCTCAATCAGCCGGCGCCGGCGGAGCTGCTGAAAAGCCTGTTGTTCTATATTGCCAAAGCCGAACATCCCACCGGGCAGATGCTGACCATGAAAGATCGCTACTCCCTGGACGACGCGTTGCCCGACAGCGCGATGGTCGATGAAGAACGCGCGCGACTGGCCGGCCCCGATCGCGATGCGATGCGTTCGGTGCTGGCAGCTCTGTGCGAAGAACTGGTGCGGGTCAAGGAACGCCTCGACCTGTTCGTGCGCAGCGACCGCCAGCACACCTCGGATCTGGAAAGCCTGCTCGCACCGCTGCGGCAGATCGCCGACACTCTCGCCGTGCTCGGTTTCGGCCAGCCGCGCAAAGTCATCATCGATCAATTGACCGTGGTGCTCAGCCTCGCCCAGGGCCAGCGCGAACCGAACGACGCAATCCTCATGGACGTTGCCGGCGCGCTGCTCTACGTCGAAGCGACGCTGGCCGGGATGGTCGGCACCGTCGAGCCGGAAAGCCCGGAAGACGCGCGCCTGCCGACCACTGACCTGACGCAGATTCACCAGATCGTCATCAAGGAAGCGCGCATCTGCCTGCAGCAGGCCAAGGACATGATCGTCGACTACATCGACGCCGATTGGGATCGCCAGCACCTGCAACCGTTGCCGGCGCTGCTGACTCAGGTGCGCGGCGCGCTGGCGATGATTCCGCTCAGTCGCGCGGCGAGTCTGGTCGAAGCCTGCAACGGGTTTATCCGCGAACATTTGCTGCTTGATCCGCACGAGCCGGGTTGGGAACAACTGGATCGTCTGGCCGATGTCATCAGCAGCCTTGAGTATTACCTCGAACGCTTGAGCGACGATCCGCAGGCACCTGGCGAACAACTGCTGGATGTCGCGCAGAAATCCCTCGCCAGTCTCGGTTTCTTTCCCGATGAGCAGCCCGGCGCGCCGCATGTGCCAGTACTCGATGATGTCCTCAGCCCGAGCGAAGCGCTGGTGATGCAGGACATGCAGGCACTCGACGATCCCGAGATCGTGCAGTCGCTGGCCGACGTTCTGGCCAGCCCGGTGTCAGCGCTCAACCCGCCTGCATTGATGACGCCCGGCAGCCTGATGCCGCCGCCGGCCGATGAAGAACCGGTCGACGATGAACTGCGCGAAGTGTTCCTCGAAGAGACCGATGAGGTCCTCGAAGTCCTCCACGAATACCTGCCGCGCTGGTCGGCCAATCCGCAGGATCGTGATGCGCTGACTGAACTGCGCCGCGCCTTTCACACCTTGAAGGGCAGCGGGCGTATGGTCCGCGCGCTGATTCTCGGCGAGTTGGCCTGGTCGGTGGAAAACCTGCTCAACCGCGTGCTCGAACAAAGCGTCGAGCCGGGCTCGGTGGTGCAGCAGGTGTTGACCGACACCGTGCTGTTGCTGCCCGAACTGATCAGCGAATTCGCCACCAACCGCCAGCGTCAGCGCAGCGATGTCGATCAACTCGCCGCTCGTGCCCACGCCTTGTCCAAAGGTGATGAACCGCTGGCCGCCGAAGACGTCGACGATGTCGCGGCACTCGATCCGTTGTTGCTGGAGATCTTCCGCAAGGAAGCCGAAACCCACCTCGCCAGCCTCAATCGCTTTCTCGATCAAGCCGCCGAACATGTGCCGTTGCAGGCTAGCGACGAATTGCAGCGCGCCCTGCACACGCTTAAGGGCAGCGCCTCGATGGCCGGCGTGTTGCCGATTGCTGAACTCGCCGCATCGCTCGATCAACTGGCCCGCGAGTTCAAGGCGCATCAGCTGCCGCTGGACCTCGACGAAGTGGAATTGCTGCTGGAAGCCGAGGGCCTGTTCCGTATCGGCTTGCGCCAGCTCAAGCATGATCCGCTGGCGCCGATTGTCGGTGCGCAATCGCTGATCAAACGCACCGACACGCTGCTCGCCGAACGCCTGGAGACCATCCTCAATGCGCCGAACACCGGTCTGCGAATCAAGCGTGATCCGCAACTGATCAACAACTTCCTCGCTCAAGGCATGGACATCCTCCTCGACGCGGAAAACCTCTTGCAGCGCTGGCAGCAACACCCCGGCGAGCGTCAGGAACTCAGCGCCTTGCTGGATGAGCTGACCACCCTCGGCGAAGGCGCGCACATGGCCGATCTGCTGCCGGTCGATGTGTTGTGTGAGGCCTTGCTCGATCTTTACGGCGCCGTCGAGGAAAGCAGTCTGGCGGTCAGCGAGCGTTTTTTTCACGAAGCGCAAAATGCCCATGAAGCGCTGATCAACATGCTCGACGAACTGGCTGCCGGCCAGGAAGTCACGCCGCAGCCTGAGCGAATCCGCGCGTTGCATGATCTGCTCGATGAAAGCCTCGACCCGTCATCGATGGGCCTGATTCGCAGCGACGGCAGCCGCACCTTGAGCATTCATGAACTGGGCAGTGCCACCGCCGAGTTGCAGCAAAAGGCAACGGCGCTTGAACCCGATGACGAGATTGTCGAGATCTTCCTTGAAGAGGCGGTCGACATTCTCGACAGCTCCGGCCAAGCCTTGCAGCGCTGGCTCAGCGACCCCGACAACGCAGCACCACTGTCCTCGTTGCAACGGGATTTGCACACGCTCAAGGGCGGCGCGCGAATGGCTGACGTCGAGGCCATCGGCGATCTGGCACAAGAGCTGGAAAGCCTTTACGAAGGTCTGGTCGATCGTCGTTATCACTACAGCGAAAGCCTGGGGCGCTTGCTGCTCAAGAGCCATGACCGCTTGGCGCTGTTGCTTGATCAGTTGCAAAACCATCAGCCGCTGACCCCGGCGCTGGATCTGATCGACGCGATCCGTCAGGTTCGCCAAGGCCCAGTCGTTGCCGAAACGGCGCCAGCAACAACCGAACACGACAGCGCCGGTCACGACCCGGAGCTGCTGGAAATCTTCCTCGAAGAAGGTTTCGACATCATCGAAAACTCCGGCGCCGCGCTGCTGCGCTGGCAGGCCGAGCCGGGCAATCGCCAGGAAGTGGAAACCCTGCTGCGCGATCTGCACACCCTCAAGGGTGGTGCGCGGATGGTCGAGATCGGCCCGATCGGCGACCTCGCCCATGAGCTGGAATACCTTTACGAAAGTCTTTCCAGCGGCGCCTTGCAGCCGTCGGCGGAGCTGTTCGCACTGGTCCAGCGCGGCCATGATCGGCTCGCGCAAATGCTTGATGGCGTGCGCGCCGGACAGCCGTGTCCACCGGCCGATCGACTGATCAACGCGATCCAGAATTTTAGCCATCCGGTGGCGGTAGAAACGCCGCCAGTGCTACCTGTTCCAGTCAAGACTGACCCGGCGCCGCCGACTGCCGAGGCTGGCGCGGACATGGTCAAAGTCTCCGCCGAACTGCTCGACGAGCTGGTCAATCTGGCCGGGGAAACCTCTATCTTCCGGGGCCGTATCGAGCAGCAGGTCAACGACGCACAAATTGCCCTGAACGAGATGGAAACCACCATCGAACGCATGCGCGATCAGCTGCGCCGCCTCGACACGGAAACCCAGGGGCGGATTCTCAGCCGCCAGCAAGTCGACGCCGAACGCCTCGGTTACGAAGAATTCGACCCGCTGGAAATGGACCGTCATTCGCAGTTGCAGCAATTGTCGCGGGCGCTGTTCGAATCGGCATCCGACTTGCTCGACCTCAAGGAAACCCTCGACCGCCGCAACCACGACGCCGAGAACCTGTTGCAGCAACAGGGCCGCATCAACACCGAATTGCAGGAAGGCCTGATGCGTACGCGCATGGTGCCGTTCGAGCGCATGTTGCCGCGTTTGAAACGCATCGTCCGTCAGGTCGCCGAAGAGCTGAACAAAGACGTCGCTTTCGTCGTCGGCAACGCTGAAGGCGAGATGGATCGCAACGTCCTCGAACGCATGGCCGCGCCGCTGGAACACATGCTGCGCAACGCCGTCGACCATGGTCTGGAGTCTGCCGAAGTACGGTTGGCGGCGGGTAAACCGGCGCAAGGGCAGATCAGCCTCGACTTGTCGCGCGAGGGCGGCGACATCGTTTTCGATATTCGCGACGACGGTGCCGGGGTGCCTCTGGAAGCCGTGCGCAAGAAGGCAATCAAGCGCGGCATGCTCGCGCCGGAAGCCGAGATCAGCGACCGCGACGTGTTGCAGTTCATCCTTCAACCGGGGTTTTCCACAGCAGAAAAGATTACGCAGATTTCCGGGCGTGGCGTCGGCATGGACGTGGTGCACGAAGAGGTACGGCAACTGGGCGGCAGCATGAGTATCGACTCGGTGCCGGGCCAGGGCGTGCATTTCCGCATTCGTCTGCCGTTCACCGTGTCGGTCAACCGTGCGCTGATGGTGCAGTGTGGCGAGGATCAATACGCGATTCCGCTGAACACCATCGAAGGCATCGTTCGCGTGTTGCCGAATGATCTGGAAGGGCACTTCCGCCAGGATCCGCCGCGCTACCAGTACGGCGGCCAGACCTATGAACTGTGCTACCTCGGCGAACTGCTGAAAACCGCGCCACGGCCAAAACTGCTGGGGCAGAACCTGCCGTTGCCGGTGCTGCTGGTGCATTACAACGACCGGCGCATCGCGGTGCAGGTCGACACCATGGCCGGCACTCGCGAGATCGTGGTCAAGAGCCTTGGCGCACAATTTGCGGCGGTGCAGGGTGTGTCCGGGGCGACGATTCTTGGCGATGGCCGGGTGGTGCTGATTCTCGATTTGCTCGCGCCGATCCGCGCGATGCAGGCACGCGTTGCGCAGACGCCGACGCTGCCGGAGATCGACAGCGAACCGCACAAACCGCTGCTGGTGATGGTGGTCGACGACTCGGTCACCGTGCGCAAGGTCACCAGCCGCTTGCTTGAACGTCACGGCATGAACGTGCTGACCGCCAAGGACGGTGTCGACGCGATGCTGCTGCTCGAAGAGCACATGCCCGACCTGATGCTGCTCGACATAGAAATGCCGCGCATGGACGGCTTCGAAGTCGCCACCCAAGTACGCAACGACGAACGCCTGCAACACCTGCCGATCATCATGATCACCTCGCGCACCGGCCAAAAACACCGCGACCGCGCGATGGCGATTGGCGTCAACGACTACCTCGGCAAGCCGTATCAAGAGTCGGTGCTGCTTGAAAGCATTGCCCAATGGAGCAAGAAGCATGCATGAGCGCCGGCACAATCAGCGCAGCAGTCAGCTGACCGGGCTATTGCTGCCGCTGGCGGATCGCAATTTGATCCTGCCTAACGTCGCTGTCGCAGAGCTGATCGATTACCAGGCCAGCGCCTTCGATCTGGATACGCCGCCGTGGTATCTGGGGCGCGTGAAGTGGCGTGAGCGGCAGATTCCGTTGCTCAGTTTTGAGTCGGCGTGCGGGCAGAAAATCGTCATTGGCGAGCGCGCGCGGATTGTCATCCTCAATGCCCTCGGCGGGTTGCCGGAACTGAAGTTCATTGCGCTGCTGGTGCAGGGGATTCCGCGCTCGTACAAGCTCGACAGTCAGTTGAGCTATGTCGATGTGCCGTTGTGTGCGCTGGAGCAGGCGGCGGTGCAGGTCGGGGAGCAAGTGGCGAAGGTGCCGGATTTGTTGGGGTTGGAGAGTTTGTTGGTGGACGCTGGGCTGGTCCATTGA
This sequence comes from Pseudomonas sp. 4CAES_32.4, assembly GCF_058136335.1. Lineage (NCBI taxonomy): Bacteria > Pseudomonadati > Pseudomonadota > Gammaproteobacteria > Pseudomonadales > Pseudomonadaceae > Pseudomonas > Pseudomonas sp. 4CAES_32.4. The sequence goes on along the minus strand of NZ_CM176882.1, from coordinate 5,813,952 downwards.
TCCAGAATTCATGTTGCTCTGACTGGCCCCATCGCTGGCAAGCCAGCTCCCACAGGTTTTTGTGTTGTGCACAAAATTCGAATACAACTCGGACACTGTGGGAGCTGGCTTGCCAGCGATGGGGCCAGCAACATCACCAAATTCCTACAGGCAAATTCCCGATTTCTGTCATGCCTTAAACACTTTCCGGCACATCTGTTTAAAGACACCCGGTGTTACGGCTCCCTAGCCTACAAATCCTTGCGCCGCTGCCTACGCATGTACCAGAATCCGCCGGCTTGTGCGCCTTGGGCTGGCTGCGTAACTTGAATCGGGTCACTGATTCCCAGTGATCGGGTTTAGCAGCCCGGCTAGTTGTCCGGTCGTACGAGTCTCATCCAGTCAGGCATTCGCCTGCACTTGATGGTGGCTGTGCGCATGGCACCTTCGGGTGCGCCGGGTTTGGGTGACTACCGGTCTGCTAACTTGCGCACAGCTGCCTCCCTATCGTTTAGCAGCGGGATGGTCGCAGCCTCAACAGAGGAAAGTCATCCATGTTCAAAGTAACGCCAAACCCGCCGCCCACCGACCCGGCATCCCCCTACGAATCCCCCGACTCAAAGAAATTCCACGAAGCCGCCGAACGCGCCCTCGACCATTACCTCGGCCCGACCAACGCCGATCTGATGGCCACGCCCTACACCCCCAACACGCTGTACATGGCCAACCCCAATGCCGACACGGAATCCCTGCTGGCCGACGCCAGCGAAACCCTCGGCTCGGCCACGGTGATGCTCAACAACCATGCGGCAATGGTGGAAGGTACGCACCGCAAGACTGTGCAAGGTATTGCGCAGGTGGTGATGGTGGCGGAAATGGCCGTCAATCGCGTGTTGGACAGATTGGTGCCGACTGACTGATTAATGCGTCGACCCATGCGACGCCATCGCGAGCAGGCTCACTCCTACAGTTGGAATACGTCCCCTGTAGGAGCTGCGGCACGCTGCGATCTCTTGATGTTGATCCTGAAGATCAAAAGATCGCAGCCTCGTTTCACTCGACAGCTCCTACAGGAATTGGGTGTGGAATGCGTCCCCTGTAGGAGCTGCGGCACGCTGCGATCTTTTGATGTTGATTCTGAAAATCAAAAGATCGCAGCCTCGTTTCACTCGACAGCTCCTACTCGCGAAGGCGTCGGCGAACGTTACGCTCAGCGTAATGATTCACCACCGTGCTTGATTGATGCCCCCTCCCCACACGCCTACCTTAGCTCCACGACAGCGAACCCCGTGGAGTGAGCATGACAACAACAATTTCCCCCGACTCGCGCTGGACGCGGCGGCGCGATGAGAAGCAGCGCCGCCTCGACAAGGTGCGCGGGCTGGCCGACGGTGTGGTGTTGCCCACCGACAAGATCGTCGCCGCGCTCGAAGCGCTGATCCATCCCGGCGACCGTGTGGTGCTGGAGGGTAACAACCAGAAGCAGGCGGATTTCCTCTCCCGTTCGCTGGCCAAGGCCGACCCGGAAAAGCTCCACGACCTGCACATGATCATGCCCAGCGTCGGCCGCTCCGAGCACCTCGACCTGTTTGAACGCGGCATCGCCCGCAAGCTCGATTTCTCCTTCGCCGGCACCCAGAGCCTGCGCATCAGCCAATTGCTTGAAGACGGCCTACTGGAAGTCGGCGCGATCCACACCTACATCGAACTCTATGCGCGACTGGTGGTGGACCTGATCCCCAACGTCGTGCTCTCCGCCGGGTTCATGGCCGACCGCGCCGGCAACATCTACACCGGCCCGAGCACCGAAGACACCCCGGCACTGATCGAACCCGCAGCGTTCAGCGACGGCATCGTCATCGTCCAGGTCAACCAATTGGTCGACGACGTCAGCGAACTACCCCGCGTAGACATCCCCGCGTCATGGGTCGATTTCGTCGTGGTCGCCGACAAGCCGTTCTACATCGAACCGCTGTTTACCCGTGACCCACGGCACATCAAGCCTGTGCATGTACTGATGGCGATGATGGCGATCCGTGGCATCTACGAAAAACACAACGTGCAGTCGCTCAACCACGGCATCGGTTTCAACACCGCCGCCATCGAATTGATCCTGCCGACCTACGGCGAATCCCTCGGCCTTAAAGGCAAGATCTGCCGCAACTGGACGCTCAACCCGCACCCGACGCTGATCCCGGCAATCGAGAGCGGCTGGGTCGAAAGCGTGCATTGCTTCGGCACCGAACTGGGTATGGAAAACTACATCGCCGCGCGTCCGGACGTGTTCTTCACCGGCCGCGACGGCTCGCTGCGTTCCAACCGGATGTTCTGCCAACTCGCCGGGCAATACGCGGTGGATCTGTTTATCGGCGCGACGTTGCAGGTCGATGGTGATGGCCATTCCTCAACCGTGACCCGTGGCCGCCTCGCCGGTTTCGGTGGTGCGCCGAACATGGGCCACGATCCGCGCGGTCGCCGTCACGGCACCCCGGCGTGGCTGGACATGCGCCACGACGACTCGCAGCAACCGATGCTCGAACGCGGCAAAAAACTCGTAGTGCAAATGGTCGAGACCTTCCAGGAGGGCGGCAAACCGACCTTCGTTGAAACCCTCGACGCTGTGGAAGTGGCGAAGAAAAGCGGCATGCCGCTGGCGCCGATCATGATTTACGGCGACGACGTCACCCATCTGCTCACCGAAGAAGGCATCGCCTACCTGTACAAGGCGCGCTCGCTGGAAGAACGCCAGGCGATGATCGCCGCCGTCGCGGGTGTCACCGCCATCGGCCTGCGCCACAACCCGAAAGACACCGAACGCATGCGCCGCGAAGGCCTGATCGCCTTGCCCGAAGACCTCGGTATCCGCCGCACCGACGCCACCCGTGAGTTGCTCGCGGCGAAAAGCGTGGCCGATCTGGTCGAGTGGTCCGGCGGCCTGTACAACCCGCCCGCGAAATTCAGGAGCTGGTAATGCACGCATTTAACCTGCAAGCGAAACCGCTGTCCCTGGCTGATCGACTGGCCGATCTGGCGGTAGACGCGCTGATCGACGAAGCCGATCTGTCGCCGAAACCGGCACTGGTCGACCGTCGCGGCAACGGCGCGCATACCGATCTGCACCTGGGCCTGATGCACGCTTCGGCGTTGTCGTTGTGGCCGGCGTTCAAGGAGATGGCTGAAGCGGCGGGCGCAATCGGCGAAGTCGATTCAACGTTGCGCGAAGCGATTGGCCGCATTGGCCGTGAGGGCGAGCAAGCCATGCTCACCACCACCAACGGCGTGAATACTCATCGCGGAGCCATTTGGGCGCTGGGATTGTTGGTGACTGCCGCTGCGCTGGAACCGCAATCCTCCAGCGCGAATGCCGTGACCCTGCGCGCCGCACGTCTAGCCTTGCTGGATGATCACCACGCCCCCAAACCCTTGAGCCACGGCGCGCAAGTCGCCTTGCGTTACGGCGCACGCGGCGCTCGTGAAGAAGCGCAACTCGGCTTCCCTTCGGTGCTGCAACGCGGCCTGCCACAACTCAAGCGCAGCCGCGCCAATGGCCACGGCGAACAGAACGCCCGACTCGACGCCTTGCTCGCAATCATGACCAATCTGGCCGACACCTGCGTGCTCTACCGCGCCGGCGAAGAGGGTTTGCAGGCCATGCAGTCCGGCGCACAAGCGGTGCTCGACGCCGGTGGCAGCGCCAGCCTCAGCGGTCGCCGCCGACTGCACGAACTGGATCAACAACTCATCGCATTGAATGCCTCACCCGGTGGCGCCGCCGACTTGCTCGCCGCCACGCTGCTGCTCGACCGTATCGAGCGCGACGGCATCTCTCAGGGAGCGTTTTGATGGAAACCCTATCGTTTGAATTCCCCGCCGGGCAGCCGCCACGCGGTCGCGCGCTGGTCGGTTGTGTCGGTTCGGGTGATCTGGAAGTGCTGATCGAACCGGGCCTGGCCGGCAAGCTGACGATCAATGTGCAGACCTCGGTCAACGGCGCACAACTGCGTTGGCAGCATCTGTTTGCACGGATGTTCGACGGCACCACGCCGCCGGCCATGGCTATTGATATCCACGATTTCGGCGCTACGCCGGGCGTGGTGCGCTTGCGTCTGGAACAAGGTTTCGAGGAGATCGGCCATGACTGACAGCGCCGCGTTGCTCAACAAACACAGCTTCGTCGAACTCGGCGCGCGGCAACGGGCGAAAGCCTTGCTTGATGCCGGCAGCTTTCGCGAATTGCTCGATCCGTTTCAAAGAGTCATGTCTCCGTGGCTTGAACGCCAAGGGGTGGTGCCGCAGGCCGATGACGGTGTGGTGATTGCCAAGGGCAGCCTCGACGGTTTGCCGGTGGTGATTGCCGCGATTGAAGGCGCGTTCCAGGGTGGCAGCCTTGGCGAAGTCGGTGGGGCGAAGATTGCCGGCGCGCTGGAACTGGCGGCTGAAGACAACCGCAAAGGCATTCCGACCCGTGCAGTGTTGTTGCTGGAAACCGGTGGCGTGCGCTTGCAGGAGGCCAATCTCGGGCTGGCGGCGATTGCCGATATTCATGCGGCGATTGTCGATTTGCAGCAGTACCAACCGGTGGTTGGCGTGGTCGCGGGCAGCGTTGGTTGCTTCGGCGGCATGTCGATTGCCGCTGCGCTGTGCAGTTATTTGTTGGTGACTCAGGAAGCACGCCTCGGTTTGAACGGCCCGCAGGTCATCGAGCAGGAAGCGGGGATTGAAGAATACGACTCTCGCGACCGGCCGTTCATTTGGAGCCTGACTGGCGGCGAGCAGCGTTTCGCCAGTGGTCTGGTGGATCGTTATGTCGCCGATGACGTGGCGGAGATTCGTCAGCAGGTTGGTGAATTACTGCAGCAGGGTTTGCCGGCACAACCGCGCAGCCAACGCGCCGAGTGGTTTCTGCAACGCCTTGGCAGTCTGAACACTGACCCGCAAATCGAACCGTCGGTGGTTCGCGATCTGTATCAAGGAGAGCGCTCATGAGCGGTTATTCACTGCGCGGTTTGAACTGGTTCAACGCCTTGAGCGTGGGCGCTGTCGTGGTCGAAGGGCTGCCGGCCTCGTTGAAGGTGGCTGACGGTGCGCTGGGGCGTTTCATCGCGGTGGTCGCTGACCCAGACAATCGTTTTCCTCGCGCTCGCAACGGCGAAGTCGGTTTGCTCGAAGGCTGGGGTCTGGCCAAGGCTGTGGATGACGCGATCACGGCTGACCGCGATAAAGCGCAGAAGCGCCCAATCATCGCCATCGTCGATGTGCCGAGCCAGGCTTACGGTCGCCGCGAAGAAGCCCTCGGCATTCATCAGGCACTGGCGGGTGCGGCGGACAGTTATGCCCGTGCGCGTTTGGCCGGGCATCCAGTGATTGCGTTGTTGGTGGGCAAGGCGATGTCCGGGGCGTTTCTGGCTCACGGTTATCAGGCCAACCGCTTGATCGCGTTGCGTGATCCAGGCGTGATGGTGCATGCGATGGGCAAGGCGTCGGCAGCGCGTGTGACCTTGCGCAGTGTTGAAGAACTGGAAGCGCTGGCCGCCAGTGTGCCGCCGATGGCTTATGACATCGACAGCTATGCGAGTCTCGGATTGCTCTGGGAAACCTTGTCGGTGCAGCAGATTGAACAGCCGACGGCGGAGGATCTATCAAGGGTCAACGAGTGCCTCAAGCAAGCCATCAGCGATGTCTCCAGCACTGACCTGAGCAATCGCCTCGGCGCGAAAAATCGTGCGGCTTCCAGCAAGGTCCGCGAACTGTTGAGGGCGCAGTGGTGAGCACCCCTCTGGCCCACGACCTGCTCTGGGGCATGACCCCGGCGCAGTTGCCGGCGGATGCGCCGTTGTGGGCCGTCGAGTCGCTGGCCGCCGGGCAACCGGTGGTGGTGCGGCGGGCGTTGAGTGATGAAGGTTTTGTCGCGGTCGGCGTACGCGGAGTTTTGCGCGAGCAGCGCTTGGCAGCGTTTATGGCGGTCGATTCGATTGCCTGTCGGGTCAGTCCCGAAGCGCTGTGTCACGTCGACTGCGAGCGCGATCTGCCGGTCATGCAGGCGCTCAAACAACTGCGGCCAATGCTCGACGATTGCGGTTGGGTCTGGGGTGTCAGCGGCAGTGTCGGGTTTGAATTGGCCAGTGGTTTTAAAGCGATGCACGCGGCCAGCGACCTCGATTTGATTCTGCGTACACTGCAGATGATCACGCGTAATCAGGCCCGTAAATTCGTAGAGATTTTCGATCAAACCGTGTGCCGGGTCGATATGCAATTGCAAACGCCGTTCGGTGCTGTGGCGTTGCGTGAGTGGGCCAGCGGTTCCGCGCGCGTGCTGCTGAAAAATGCTTATCAGGCTTGTCTGGTGATTGATCCGTGGAACCCGCAGGAGCAAGCAGCGTGAGCAGTCTGCTGGTGTTCCCCGGCCAGGGCGCGCAGCAAGCGGGCATGCTTCAGCGCTTGCCTCGCGAAACTCTGGTCGAGGCCAGCGATGTACTTGGCGAAGATGTTTTGCTGCTCGATTCCTGCGAAGCATTGCGCACGACAAGGGCGGTTCAGCTTTGCCTGTTGATCGCCGGCGTCGCTGCGTCACGGCAGTTGTTGCAGGACGGACTCACGGCGGATTACGTCGCCGGCCTGTCCATTGGTGCTTACCCGGCAGCGGTGGTTGCCGGCGCTTTGAGCTTCAGCGATGCGTTGCATCTGGTCAGCCTGCGCGGTGAGTTGATGCAACAAGCTTATCCACAAGGCTACGGCATGACCGCGATCATCGGCCTGCAGTTATCCACAGTCGAAACGCTGCTGGCGCAGGTGCACGGTGAGAATTCGCCGGTGTATCTGGCCAATATCAATGCCGACAATCAGGTAGTAATCGCCGGCAGTGACGAGGCCATGCAAGCGGTCGCCGAACTGGCGCGCAGTCGTGGCGCCGGTCTGGCGAAACGTCTGGCGGTCAGCGTGCCGTCGCACTGTCCGCTGCTGGACGCACCGGCGCAAACCCTCGCCGAAGCCTTCGCCAAGGTTGAACTGAAAATCCCGAAAGTCGCTTACCTGAGCGGCAGTCGCGCACGCCCTGTGACCAAAGTAGAAGCGCTGCGCGACGACCTCGCCTTCAACATGTGCCGTGTGGTCGATTGGCGCGGCACCGTGCAAAGCGCCTACGAGCGCGGCGTACGTTTACAGATCGAACTGCCGCCCGGTGCGGTGCTGACCGGGCTGGCGCGCCGGGTGTTCGAGCAGGGCACGGTCACTGCCTTCGACAGTGCTCGCCTCGACACCTTGCAAGCGCTGCTGCGTGAGGAGGGAAACCGCCAACTCTAAACCGCCGCGACTCAAGCTTCGAACAACAAAAACAACATTCGACGATGCACTTTGAGGACTACAACAATGATTATTTACGGTGTGGCGTTTCTCGCCTTTTGTACGCTGGTAGGCATTTGGGTCGGTGAACTGCTTGGCAAACTGATCGGCGTGCCGGCCAACGTCGGCGGTGTCGGCATTGCGATGCTGCTGTTGATCGGTCTGGGCAGTTACCTCAACAAAAGCGGCTGGCTCAAGGGCAAGACCGAGCAGGGTGTCGAGTTCTGGAGCGCGGTCTACATTCCTATCGTGGTGGCCATGGCGGCCCAGCAAAACGTCTACGGCGCACTGAAGGGCGGGCCGATGGCGATCCTCGCCGGGACGCTGGCCGTGGTCATCGCTTTTGCCCTGGTGCCAGTGCTGACACGCATGGGCAACAAGGAGCAGACCCCGATCGCTCCAGCCAAGACTGCGGGGTAATCGCCATGTACGAATCGATGATGAAAGTGATCACCGGCTACGGTTTGATCAGCGGTTTCCTGATTGTCGGCCTGACCATGTGGGTGTCCTACTGGATGTCCAACACCTTCACCAAGGGCCGTTTGCACGGCTCGGCCATCGCCATTTTGCTCGGGCTGGTGCTGTCGTATGTCGGCGGCGCGCTGACCGGTGGGCAAAAGGGTGTGGTGGATATTCCGTTGCTGTCCGGCATCGGTCTGCTCGGCGGCGCGATGCTGCGCGATTTTGCGATTGTCGCCACGGCGTTTGGCGTGAGTGTCGATGAGCTCAAGCGTGCCGGGTTCGTCGGTGTGCTGGCGTTGTTTGTGGGTGTCGGCACCTCGTTTGTCGCCGGGGTCGGTGTGGCGATGGCGTTCGGTTATACCGATGCAGTGAGCCTGACCACCATTGGCGCGGGCGCGGTGACTTACATCGTCGGCCCGGTGACCGGCGCGGCGATTGGCGCGAGTTCCGAGGTGATGGCGCTGTCGATTGCGGCGGGGCTGATCAAGGCGATTTTGGTGATGGTGATGACGCCGTTCGTGGCACCGATGATCGGCCTGAACAATCCACGCAGTGCGGTGATTTTTGGCGGGCTGATGGGAACGTCCAGCGGCGTCGCTGGTGGGTTGGCGGCGACGGATCCGAAGCTGGTGCCTTATGGCTGTCTGACGGCGGCGTTCTACACCGCGCTTGGGTGTTTGCTTGGGCCTTCGCTGTTGTTTTTGGCGATGCGCGGGTTGGTGGGTTAGAGCGTTGATGCTTGGTTATCTGATCTGACGCCATCGCTAGCAGGGCTAGCTCCCAGAAGGATTTGCGTCGTATGCGAGTCCAGTGTGGGAGCTAGCCCTGCTAGCGATTGAGGCGCCGCGGTGTCAGGCCTGGCGATTGGCATACATGCGACACTCCGCCAGCAACGCCAGCAAATTCGGATCCCTCTCCTTGGCTTTCAAAAACACCACGCCAATGTGCTGTTGCAACCGGTACTTCTCCTGCAACGGAATCAGCTTCACCCGGTTCTCATACACCGCCGCAATCCTTCCCGGCAGCAGCGCATAGCCCACCCCCGAACTGACCATGCTCAGCAGAGTGAAAATGTCATTCACCTGCATCGCCACCTTCGGCTCGAACCCCGCTTGCTTGAACACCCGGTTACCGTCCTGATGCGTGGCGAAGCCCTGGGTCAGCGTGATAAACGTTTCATCGCGCACTTCCGCCAGATCCACTTCACTGCGCTGGGCGAACTTTGAGTCCGCCGGGGTGGCGAGGAAGATGTCATCGGAAAACAGCGCAATCTGCTCGCAATCCGGGTCGTTGATGCTGTCGTCCAGCGACACCAGTATCGCGTCGACTTCCATGTTCTTCAGCTTGTAGAGCAGGTCGATGTTCGAACCGAGGATCAGGTCGATGTTGAGTTCGCTGCGGCGGATTTTCAGGCCCATGATCAGCTGCGGCACGGTTTTCACTGTCAGTGAATACAGCGAGCCAAGCTTGAAGCGTTCAGCGGAGAAGCCCGCGGCTTCGCGGGTCAGGCGCACGCTTTCGACGACGTCGTTGATCAGTTTCTGCGCGCGCTCTTCCAGCACATAAGCGCTTTCCAGCGGCGTCAGGTTGCGGCCTTCGTGTTTGAACAGCGGGCAGCGCAGGGCGCTTTCCAGCGAATGAATGGCGCGGTGCACGCTGACGTTGCTGGTCTGCAACTCGGCGGCGGCGCGGGCGAGGTTGCCGGTGCGCATGAAAGCGAGGAACACCTCGAGTTTTTTCAGGGTCAATTCTTCGTCGATCAGCATGGCGCGGACTCTTTTTGGAATGCGTCGATTGTGCCTTGAAGATCAAAAGATCGCAGCCTTCGGCAGCTCCTACATTGGAATGCGATCACCTGTAGGAGCTGCCGAAGGCTGCGATCTTTTGATCTTGGCTTTGAACAGAAACATTGCGCTTTTACGCTCAAGGCCCGAGCCTTGCGCGCTGCGGTAATGAATATTGAGGTAAGTGACACATGTATCACGGAGAAAAACTCAACGCCTGGACGCATTTGGTCGGGGCGGTGGCGGCTTTTGTCGGCGGGGTCTGGATGCTGGTGATTGCCTGTCTGGACGGCAGCCCGTGGAAGATTGTCAGCGTGGCGATTTACGCTTTCACTTTGCTGGTGCTCTACAGCGCATCAACCGTTTACCACAGCGTGCGAGGGCGCAAGAAAGCGATCATGAAGAAGGTCGATCACTTTTCGATCTACCTGTTGATTGCCGGCAGCTACACGCCGTTCTGCCTGGTGACCCTGCGCGGGCCGTGGGGCTGGACGCTGTTCGGGATTGTCTGGGGGCTGGCGCTGATCGGCATCTTGCAAGAGATCAAACCGCGTTCGGAGGCGCGGATTCTGTCGATCGTGATTTACGCGGTGATGGGCTGGATTGTGTTGGTGGCGGTGAAGCCTTTGATTGCGGCGCTGGGCACCACCGGGTTTGCCTGGCTGGCGTCGGGCGGGGTTTTGTACACGGTGGGGATTATCTTTTTTGCCCTCGATCACCGGCTGCGGCATGCGCACGGGATCTGGCATTTGTTCGTGATTGCCGGGAGCTTGCTGCACTTTGTGGCGATTCTGTTTTATGTCCTCTAAACCGAGGCGCCGCCAATCGCTAGCAGGGCTAGCTCCCACAGGTGATCTGCGGTGAACACAAATTTGTGCTCAGCCAAAATCCCATGTGGGAGCTAGCCCTGCTAGCGATGGGGCCCTAGAAATCACCCCAAAGTTGCTGGGCCACCGCCAGTGCCACCACCGGCGCGGTCTCGGTGCGCAACACGCGTGGGCCGAGGCGGGCGGCGTGGAAGCCGTTGCCTTTGGCCTGCTCGACTTCGGCGTCAGTCAAACCACCCTCAGGCCCGATCAGAAATGCCAGCGTCGCCGGTTTGGCATGACTTACCAACGGCTCCGCGACCGGGTGCAGCACCAGTTTCAATTCGGCTTCGGTCTGTTTGATCCAGTCCGCCAGCAACACGGGCGGATGAATCACCGGCACTCGCGAACGACCACATTGCTCGCAGGCGCTGATCGCCACTTGGCGCCAGTGCAGCAGGCGTTTGTCGGCGCGTTCGTCCTTGAGGCGGACTTCGCAGCGATCACTGAAGATCGGGGTGATTTCATTCACACCCAGTTCGGTGGCTTTCTGGATCGCCCAGTCCATGCGCTCACCACGGGACAGGCCCTGGCCGAGGTGGATGTGCAGCGGCGATTCGACCTGTCCGGCGAATTGCTCGTCGATCTGCACGGTCACGCGCTTCTTGCCGACTTCCAGCAGCGAACCGCGAAACTCATGGCCGGAACCGTCGAACAACTGCACCGCATCGCCCTCGGCCATGCGCAGCACGCGGCTGATGTAATGCGCCTGGGCCTCCGGCAATTCGTGTTCGCCAGTGCTCAGCGGGGCGTCGATAAAGAAGCGGGACAGTCTCATGCAGGGTCTCTGTAAAATTTGTAAAAGTCTGGCGGCCCCATCGCTGGCAAGCCAGCTCCCACAGGGTTTTTCGCAGAACCTGTGGGAGCTGGCTTGCCAGCGATGACGGTAGTCCGGTCACCGCTGAAGCTTAAGTGAAGTAGATCAGCCCGGATCGCGGAAGCCGGGATGGAAATCTTTCGGCACGGCGACGCTGACGCTGTCACGCGTGGCAATGTCGATGCCTTCGCTGGCGACTTCGGCAAGGAAGTCGATCTGCTCCGGGGTAATCACGTACGGCGGCAGGAAATACACCACGCTGCCCAGCGGACGCAGCAACGCGCCACGCTCCAGCGCATGCTGGAACACCTTCAAACCGCGACGCTCCTGCCAAGGGTAGGCCTCTTTGGTGGCTTTATCCTTGACCATCTCGATGGCCAGCACCATGCCGGTCTGGCGCACTTCGGAGACGTTCGGGTGATCGACCAGATGCGCGGTCGCCGAGGCCATGCGCTGGGCCAGTGCCTTGTTGTTCTCGATGACATTGTCCTGCTCGAAGATATCCAGCGTCGCCAGTGCCGCCGCGCACGCCAGCGGGTTGCCGGTGTAGCTGTGCGAGTGCAGGAAGGCGCGCAAGCTCGGATAGTCGTCGTAGAACGCGCTGTAGACTTCGTCGGTGGTCAGGCACGCCGCCAGCGGCAGATAGCCGCCGGTCAGGGCTTTCGACAGGCAGAGGAAGTCCGGGCGAATGCCAGCCTGTTCACAGGCAAACATCGTCCCGGTGCGGCCGAAGCCAACGGCGATTTCGTCGAGGATCAGGTGCACGCCATAACGGTCGCAGGCCTCGCGCAGCAACGTCAGATACACCGGGTGATACATGCGCATGCCGCCAGCGCCTTGAATCAGCGGCTCGACGATGACTGCCGCGACGCTGTCATGATTCTCAGCCAAAGTCTGTTCCATCGCGGCGAACATGTTGCGCGAATGTTCTTCCCAGCTCATGCCATCGGGACGCCCGTAGCAATCCGGGCTCGGCACTTTGATGGTGTCCATCAGCAGCGCTTTGTAGGTTTCGGTGAACAGCGGCACATCGCCTACCGCCATCGCGGCCATGGTTTCGCCGTGGTAGCTGTTGGTCAGGGTGACGAAGCGCTTTTTGTTTGGCTGGCCGCGATTGAGCCAGTAGTGAAAGCTCATTTTCAGCGCGACTTCGATGCAGGACGAACCATTATCGGCGTAGAACACCCGGTTCAGGCCTTCCGGCGTCATCTTCACCAGACGCTCGGACAGCTCGATCACCGGTTGATGGCTGAACCCGGCGAGAATCACGTGTTCCAGTTGATCGACCTGATCCTTGATGCGCTGGTTGATGCGCGGGTTGGCGTGGCCGAACACGTTGACCCACCAGGAGCTGACCGCATCGAGGTAACGCTTGCCTTCGAAGTCTTCGAGCCAGACGCCTTCACCGCGCTTGATCGGGATCAGCGGCAGCTGTTCGTGGTCTTTCATCTGGGTGCAGGGATGCCACAACACCGCGAGGTCGCGTTGCATCCACTGGTTATTCAGGCCCATTTACAGTCTCCTCGAGGCGGCTCGCGTCAGGCGCGGGCAAACAATCGCGCAAGCCTATGCAATGCATCGCGTGGGGACAACCCATTGTGTCGATTGAGCTACTTTGTATGAGCCGATAGACGTCGCTGGCGGCGTTTTGATGGCTAACGTATTCTTCGCGGTTCTTTGGGTCGTCTGACTCGCAAAACTGCTTTTTCCTACGTGTATTTCCGGAGTTCGCTGAATGTCTGTCGGTTGGCTGCGCGCCTGTGCGCTAGTGATGTTGGGGCTGTTCAGCGTTACAGCGCTGGCCAAGGATAAAACCGCAATCGTGATCGGTGGGGGCCTGTCGGGCCTGACCGCCGCTTATGAGCTGCAAAACAAAGGCTGGCAGGTCACGCTGCTGGAAGCCAAGCCGAGCCTGGGCGGTCGTTCCGGTATGGCCACCAGCGAGTGGATCGGCAATGACAAGACGCAGCCGGTGCTGAACAAGTACGTCTCGACATTCAAGCTGGGCACCACGCCAGCGCCGGAATTCGTGCGGACGCCGGGTTATCTGATCGACGGCGAATATTTCTCCGCCGCTGATCTGGCGACCAAGCAACCGGCGACCGCCGATGCCTTGAAGCGCTACCAGAAAACCCTCGACGATCTGGCGCGTTCGATCGACGACCCGCAGAATCCGGCCGCGACCAACACCCTGCACGCACTGGATCAGATCACCGTCTCGAGCTGGCTCGACAAGCAGAACCTGCCAGCCACCGCGCGTCAGTTGATCAACCAGGACATCCGCACCCACTACGACGAACCTTCGCGTCTGTCGCTGCTGTACTTTGCCCAGCAGAACCGCGTCTATCGCGGCGTCTCCGACCGTGACCTGCGTGCTTCGCGTCTGGTCGGCGGCAGCCAGGTGCTGGCACAGGCCTTCGTCAAACAGATCAAGACCATCAAGACCAACGCGCCAGTGTCGGCGATCACCCAGGACAAGGACGGCGTGACCGTCAAGGTCGGCAGTGTTGGCTATCAGGCTGACTACGTCGTACTGGCCGTGCCGTTGCGTGCGCTGAACAAGATTGCGCTGACCCCGGCGCTGGATGCTCAGCATCTGGCCGCGATCAAGGGCACCAACTACGGTTGGCGCGACCAGATCATGCTGAAGTTCAAGACGCCAGTGTGGGAAAGCAAGGCGCGCATGTCCGGCGAGATCTACAGCAACACCGGTCTCGGCATGCTCTGGATCGAGCCAGCCCTGAAGGGCGGCGCCAACGTGGTGATCAACCTGTCCGGCGACAACGCCCGAGTGATGCAGGCGTTCGGCGACAAGCAGATGGTCGATCAGGTGCTGATCCGTCTGCACGCGTTTTATCCACAGGCTCGTGGCTCATTCACTGGCTATGAAATCCGTCGTTACAGCACCGACCCGTCGATGGGCGGCGCCTACCTGGCTTACGGCCCGGGCCAGATCAGCAAGTTCTGGCGCCTGTGGGAACGTCCGCTGCAACGCGTGACGTTCGCTGGCGAACACACCGACACCTTGTACCCGGGCACCCTGGAAGGCGCACTGCGCACGGGTCAGCGTGCAGCGAGTCAGGTTGAAGACCTGGCGGCAGGCAAATTGTTTGAACCGGCGAAAGTGGTTCCGGCTGCAGCAGCGGCAGGCGCGGCGGGTGCCGTGGCGGCGAAGAAGGGCAACTTCTTCACTAATCTGTTCGGCGGTTCGGATGAGGAGAAGAAGCCTGAGCCTGTGAAAGCACCAGAGCCGGCTCCAGCTCCGGTTGCGCCAGCGCCAGCGCCAACCCCGGCACCTGCGCCAGCTCCGGTGGAAGCACCGAAACCAGCTGCCCCAGTGAAAGCTGAACCGGCCAAGAAAGCCGCGGCCAAGCCTGCGGCGAAGAAGCCAGCGGCTAAAACCGAGGCGAAAAAGCCTGCGGCCAAACCGGCAGCGAAGAAGGCTGAACCGGCGAAGAAGCCAGCGGCCAAGCCCGCTGCAACGACCGAGGCCAAGGCACAATAAGCCTTTGCTTCAATAAAAAACGCGACCTTCGGGTCGCGTTTTTTTTCCTGCAATTTTGTCCTTCGCCATCCGGTCACGGGGCTTACTTGTGTACCGGAGCCTTCCCACAAAGTACTCAGACTGAGGTGATAGCGGGTGTCCCGGCGCCAATTCTATGCTGGGAAAAATAGGAGGCACTTGATGAAAACGTTCACGCTCATGCTTTTGCTGATTGCACTTCCAGGTTGCTCCAACGGGCGTTTCTTACCTGGCGGTTATAGTTCAGAACTCGCGCATAAATGCCAGATAGATCCCTACAGCGCCGATTGCCTGCAACCGCCGGCGGTACTTCATAACTAATTAGCCATGAATAGAGGGCCGGTTACTTGAATAACTCTGCCCCGTTCGGCGGTTTCCCTCGGCCACCTTTGCTTGCGCTTGTGCAAGCGCCCGAGAGTTCAGCAACGATCATTTGTCCAGACGTCCCACGCCGTAATCGCCTTTAATCTTTCCTTAACACGCCACTTCCAGACTCTTGATCGTATTTCTCGATATTTCAAAGCGAAATTTTCCGCTTTAATTCGATAGATAACTCGCTAGTCTTGGTTCGCAGTTCTCACAGGATTTGGGCAATGCAGCTACGTAACTCTTCTTCGCGCTATGGTTGGGTCAGCATCTTCATGCACTGGGGCGTGGCGCTGGTGGTCTTCGGGCTGTTCGCGCTGGGTTTGTGGATGGTCGGGCTGGATTACTACAGCAGCTGGCGCAAAGACGCGCCGGATCTGCACAAGAGCATCGGTCTGGTGCTGCTCGGTGTGATGGTGTTGCGGGTGTTGTGGCGCTTTATCAGCCCACCGCCGCCGACGCTGCAAAGCTACAGCCGCATGACCCGTCTCGGCGCCAAATTCGGCCACGGGTTTCTGTATCTGGCGCTGTTCGCTGTGATGCTTGCCGGTTACCTGATTTCCACCGCAGACGGTGTCGGGATCCCGGTGTTTGGCCTGTTTGAAGTTCCTGCACTGGTTTCCGGGCTACCGGATCAGGCAGATACCGCTGGGGTGATTCATCTCTGGCTGGCGTGGGCGCTGGTAATTTTTTCCGGTCTCCATGCGTTGGCAGCAATGAAGCACCACTTTATCGATCGTGATGCGACCCTGACACGAATGCTCGGTCGCAAAGCCTGAAATTCAACCTCGACTCAAAGGAAAAGAAAGCATGTTGAAAAAGACTCTGGCCGCTCTGGCAATCGGTTCTGCACTGCTCTCGGCCCAGGCCATGGCAGCGGACTACAAAATCGACAAGGAAGGTCAGCACGCCTTCGTTGACTGGAAAATCAGCCACCTGGGCTACAGCTTCATCCACGGTACTTTCAAAGATTTCGACGGTACTTTCTCGTGGGATTCGACCAAGCCTGAAGCCAGCAAGATCGCTGTAGACGTGAAAACCGCCAGCCTGTGGTCGAACCACGCTGAACGTGACAAGCACATCGCCAGCAAAGACTTCCTGGATGTCGGCAAGTTTGCTGATGCCAAGTTCGTCTCCACCGCTGTTAAATCGACCGGCGAAAAGACCGCTGACGTGACCGGCGACCTGACTCTGCACGGCGTGACCAAGCCAGTAACCTTCAAGGCTACGTTCAACGGCGAAGGCAAGGATCCATGGGGCGGCGAGCGTGCTGGCTTCAACGCCAAGACCACCCTGAACCTGAACGATTTCGGGATCAAGGGCCCAGGTCCTACCTCGCAAACTGCGGATCTGGACATCTCGCTGGAAGGCGTGAAAGTTAAATAACTTTCGCCCCGCCACACAGAAACGCCCCCGGTCGAAAGATCGGGGGCGTTTTTTTATTGCCTGACACAACGCTAATCCTTTGTGGGAGCTAGCCCTGCTAGCGATAGCGGAGGGTCAGTCAGCATAAATGTTGAATGAGCTGACTCATCGCTAGCAGGGCTAGCTCCCACAGGAGAATGTGCACATTCGCAGGCGCAAAAAAATGCCCCGGCTCTTTCGAACCGGGGCATTTTCATTGGCTTGAAACTCAGCGGTTGCGGGTCAGCAAGGCTGGTTTTTCGCCACGTGGGCGGCTTGGCAGTTGATCGAGCTGCTCAGGCGTCGGGAAGCGGTCGGCTTTCGATTCCTTGTGCATGATCTTCGGACCATTGTTGCGCGGGTTCTGCACGGCCGGCTCGCTACGAGGCTGATCGTCACGGGCCGGACGGCGGTTGCGCGAGGACGAGGCGGAATCGTCACGACGACCCGACTGACCTTCACGCGGTGCGCCGTTGCGCGGGCCGCTGCGTTTGGCTGGCGGGGTGCCGGTGCTCGAACCGTTGCTGTTGCGCGGACCGTTCTGACGACCCTGCGACTGACCGCCGCGTGGTGCGCCCGAACCTGCGCCTGCGCCCTGCGCCGGTGCGCCTGGACGACGGCCGCGACCGCCAGCCGGAGCCGGCTTCGGCACGTAGTCAACGCGGTTACCGAAGTTATCCACATCGTCGTCGAGGAACTCGTCCGGTGCACGATCGGCAGCAGCACGTGGCGGCTGGCTCGGACGCTGTTCGCGGCTCGGAGTGCCTTCGCGCGGTTTCTGCTGACGGGCAGGACGCTCGCCACGTTCACCGGCAGGTTTTTCCTTGCCCTTGTCCTTGCCTTTGTCTTTACGACCGCCACCACCGCCGCCGCCATTCGGGCCATCGCCGCGTGGGCCACGTGGATTGCGCGGGTTGCGCACGTCCGGACGTTCACGCACTTCCGGCTTCTCGGCTTCAATCGTGCTCGAATCGAAGCCCATCAGGTCGCCGTCGGCGATTTTCTGCTTGGTCATGCGTTCGATGCTTTTCAGCAGTTTTTCTTCGTCCGGAGCAACCAGCGAGATCGCCTCGCCCGAACGACCGGCACGGCCGGTACGGCCGATACGGTGAACGTAATCTTCATCGACGTTCGGCAGTTCGAAGTTGACCACGTGTGGCAACTGATCGATGTCCAGACCGCGAGCAGCGATGTCGGTGGCGACCAGGATGCGAACCTGGTTGGCCTTGAAGTCGGCCAGCGCTTTGGTGCGCGCGTTCTGGCTCTTGTTACCGTGGATCGCCACAGCCGGCAGGCCGTGCTTGTCCAGGTATTCGGCCAGACGGTTGGCGCCGTGCTTGGTGCGGGTGAAGACCAGCACCTGTTCCCACGCGCCGGCGGTGATCAGGTGCGCCAGCAGTGCACGCTTGTGGCTGGCCGGCAGACGGAACACGCGTTGTTCGATGCGCTCGACCGTGGTGTTCGGCGGCGTCACTTCGATGCGTTCCGGGTTGTGCAGCAGCTTGCCGGCGAGGTCGGTGATGTCTTTGGAGAAGGTCGCCGAGAACAGCAGGTTCTGACGCTTGGACGGCAGACGTGCGAGGACTTTCTTCACGTCGTGCACGAAGCCCATGTCGAGCATGCGGTCGGCTTCGTCGAGGACGAGGATTTCCACGTGGGACAGATCGACGCTGCCCTGACCGCAGAGGTCGAGCAAACGACCCGGGCAAGCAACGAGGACGTCGACGCCACGGGACATGGCCTGAACCTGCGGGTTCATGCCGACGCCGCCGAAGATGCAGGCGCTGACGAATTTCAGGTCACGGGCATAGATCTTGAAGCTCTCGTGAACCTGGGCCGCGAGTTCGCGGGTCGGGGTCAGGACCAGTACGCGCGGTTGGCGCGGGCCATGACGCTGGGATTTGTCCGGGTGACCGTTGGGGAACAACCGCTCCAGGATCGGAAGGGCGAAACCGCCGGTTTTACCGGTACCTGTCTGAGCCGCCACCATCAGGTCGCGACCTTGCAACACGGCGGGAATGGCCCGCTGTTGCACCGGAGTAGGCTCGGTATAGCCCGCATCTTCGATGGCGCGGACTAAAGCCTCGGAGAGACCGAGGGAAGCAAAGGACATGAGTAATCCTGTTTTAGTTAGGGCTTGGCCCAATGGGAGTCTTGCCTGGCGCGAATGGCGTTTAAGAGGACGCAATCCCGTCCGGTCCTGCTGCGGTTCCGAAGGCACGTCTGGAGCGCTCGCGCGGGCTGAAAGCTGCGCTGTAGCGGGTCGAGAGGCCTGTTACGGTTCCGGGCGTCCGGGCGTGAGCCTGGCGGGAACGCCGGAGTATAACAGAGCAATCACTGCGCGCTGCTTTCCTGCTGCTCAACGGTTTTGCCGTTGGCGGTGGCGGAATCCATTGAAGGGCTGTCGGCAGGAGCGGCGCCGTAGCGTGCGCTGAGCTCGGCATACGCCGGTTCGCGCTTGAATCGCTTGAGTTCGGCGCCGAAGCGCTGCACCAGCAAATCCATCCCGGCATTGCGCCGAACCGCAAGAAACTGGCTCTGGCGGCTAATAACCGTGGGGTTCTCGCTGATTTGATCGCGGATATTCAGTTCATCAAGCAAATGCTGACCGACGCGGCGATCGGTGATCAGCAGGTCGATGCGCCCGCGCACCAGTTTGCCGAAGTTGGCTTCGTGGGTCGGTGCCGGTTCGCGAGTAAACAGGCTCGATTCGCGAAAATCCGGGCTGTACAGATAACCGGGCGAAGTGCCGATGGTCAGGCCTTTGAGTTCTTCGAGTCGGGTAAACGGATGCGGTCGATCATTGGCGTAGAACATCACGAACTCGACGTCCGACAGCGGTTCGATCGGGTAGAGCAGGGTGGCGTCGCGCTCGTCGCTGTGAAAGATATCCAGCGCCCCATCGGCCTGCCCGGTTTCGAGCATCGACAGGCAACGCTTCCACGGCAGAAATTGCCATTCGACTTCAATGCCCAGGCGTTTGAAGACGATGGCCGTGGTTTCGTAATCGAGGCCAAGGTTTTTGCCGCCCTCTTCATACACGTAAGGCGCCCACGGCTCGGTGACAATACGCAGCTTCTCGCCTCGAGCGGCGAAGCTCAGGCAAGCAAAAACCAGCACGGCGAATAACTGTGTGATCAAAGGCATGGCTTGAGATTACGACGAGAAACGCGAAAGAGCCAGAAAGTGCCTGCACAAGCTCTGTTTCGGGGCTTCAAAAGCAAAAGATCGCAGCCTTCGGCAGCTCCTACAGGTGTAATTAATACCCATGTAGGAGCTGCCGAAGGCTGCGATATTTTGATCTTGCTTTGATGTTTAGCGAGGCAACTTCAGGTTATTCCAGATCGCCAGACTCGGTTCGGCCTGGTTCATGGAATAGAAGTGCAGCCCCGGTGCGCCGCCCTGCAACAGGCGTTCGCACATCTCGCTGACGACTTCCTCACCAAAGCGCTGAATGCTTTGGGCATCATCGCCGTAGGCTTCCAGTTGCTTGCGGATCCAGCGCGGGATTTCCGCACCGCAGGCATCGGAGAAACGCGCGAGCTTGCTGTAGTTGGTGATCGGCATGATGCCCGGCACGATCGGCAGATCCACACCCTGCGCCTGCAAACGGTCGACGAAGTAGAAGTAACTGTCGGCGTTGAAGAAGTACTGGGTGATCGCGCTGTCGGCGCCGGCGCGGGCCTTGCGCACGAAGTTGGCGAGATCGTCTTCGTAGTTGCGCGCTTGCGGATGCATCTCCGGGTAAGCGGCGACTTCGATGTGGAAATGATCGCCGGTTTCTTCACGAATGAATTCAACCAGTTCATTGGCGTGACGCAGCTCACCGCTGGTCATGCCCATGCCGGACGGCAGGTCACCACGCAGGGCGACGATGCGCTTGATGCCGGCAGCCTTGTACTCGTTCAGCAGGCCGCGCAGGTCGTCCTTGCTGTCGCCGACGCACGACAGGTGCGGTGCGGCCGGTACTTTGACTTCGCTTTCCAGTTGCAGAACGGTGTTGAGGGTGCGATCACGGGTCGAACCACCAGCGCCATAGGTGCAGGAAAAGAAATCGGGGTTGTAAGTGGCCAGCTGACGGGCAGTGGCGAGCAGTTTTTCATGCCCAGCATCGGTCTTGGTCGGGAAGAACTCGAAGCTGTAGCGACGGTCTTGGGACATCGGAGGGGACCTCCAGCTACAAGCTGCAAGCTTCAAGCTGCAAGAGCAGCGGAGGTGCGCTGGTCTCTCGTGCCTGAAGCTTGCGGCCTGACACTGTTTTGAAATAGGGGCAGAGCCTCAGGCTTCGCACGGCAAGTTCGGCTTTTGACCTCGCTTGCCGCTTGAAGCTAGAAGCTCGCAGCTGCTCTAAACTTAGTAGCGGTAAGCGTGCGGCTTGAACGGGCCTTCGACGGTGACGCCGATGTAGTCAGCCTGTTGCTTGGTCAGTTGAGTGACCACGCCGCCGAAGCCGCGAACCATTTCCAGGGCTACTTCTTCGTCGAGTTTCTTCGGCAGTACTTCAACAGTCAGACGCTCGGCTTTCTGGGCTGGCGACAGGTCGGCGTACTTCTGGTCGAACAGGAAGATCTGCGCCAGAACCTGGTTGGCGAACGAACCGTCCATGATGCGGCTTGGGTGGCCAGTGGCGTTACCCAGGTTAACCAGACGGCCTTCGGCCAGCAGGATCAGGTAGTCATCGTTCTGCGCGTCGAAAGCGCCAGCGCCGGTACGGTGGATCTTGTGTACCTGCGGCTTAACTTCTTCCCATGCCCAGTTCTTGCGCATGAAAGCGGTGTCGATTTCGTTGTCGAAGTGACCGATGTTGCAGACAACAGCGCGCTTCTTCAGGGCTTTGAGCATGTTCGCGTCGCAAACATTGACGTTACCGGTGGTGGTCACGATCAGGTCGATCTTGCCCAGCAGCGCTTTGTCGATGCTCGCTTCGGAACCGTCGTTGATACCGTCGATGAACGGCGAAACCAGTTCGAAACCGTCCATGCACGCTTGCATGGCGCAGATCGGGTCAACTTCGGAGACTTTAACGATCATGCCTTCCTGACGCAGGGACTGAGCGGAGCCCTTGCCCACGTCACCGTAACCGATGACCAGCGCTTGCTTGCCGGACAGCAGGTGGTCAGTACCACGCTTGATCGCATCGTTCAGGCTGTGACGGCAGCCGTACTTGTTGTCGTTCTTGGACTTGGTCACCGAGTCGTTGACGTTGATGGCCGGGATTTTCAGCTCGCCCTTGGCCAGCATGTCCAGCAGACGGTGTACGCCGGTGGTGGTTTCTTCGGTCACGCCGTGAACGCGATCCAGTACTTGTGGGTACTTGTCGTGCAGCAGCTGAGTCAGGTCGCCGCCGTCGTCGAGGATCATGTTGGCGTCCCATGGTGCGCCATCCTTCAGGATGGTTTGTTCCAGGCACCACTCGTACTCTTCTTCAGTTTCACCTTTCCAGGCGAAAACCGGGATGCCGGCAGCAGCGATAGCGGCAGCAGCCTGATCCTGCGTCGAGAAAATGTTGCACGACGACCAGCGCACTTCGGCACCCAGGGCAACCAGGGTTTCGATCAGCACGGCAGTCTGAATAGTCATGTGGATGCAGCCGAGGATCTTGGCGCCTTTCAACGGCTGTTCGCCGGAGTACTTGCGACGCAGACCCATCAGGGCCGGCATTTCCGATTCGGCGATGATGGTTTCGCGACGGCCCCAGGCAGCGAGGGACATGTCGGCCACTTTGTAATCGGTAAAATCTGCAGGCGTGTTGACAGCGCTCATGAAGAGCCTCCATTCGTAATGTATGCGAATGGGCGCCGTTGTGCGTTTAGTGTCTGGCCTGAGCCAGTCAACGCCCCATCCGAGCCTGACAGGTCGAACCTGCTGCAGCGCCCCTCGGACAGGTGGCGGGAAAACGGTACCAATTGGAGATGACCGTTTTGAAACGGTGGCGATTATAGCTTTCTTTGAGCTGCGAGTGGCAAGCCGCAAGCGACAAGTAACAGCGGCTCGGCCTTTACTTGCAGCTTGTCGCTTGCAACTTGAAGCTGGGGGAGTAAACCTAATGCCCAAACACCTCGGAGTCCGTCCCCCATGAATTTCCACACCCGCAAATGGGTAAAACCCGAAGACCTCAACCCCAACGGCACCCTGTTCGGTGGCAGCCTGTTGCGCTGGATCGACGAAGAAGCGGCGATTTACGCCATCGTGCAGTTGGGCAATCAGCGCGTGGTGACCAAGTACATTTCCGAAATCAACTTCGTCAGCGCCTCACGCCAGGGCGACATTATCGAACTGGGCATCACCGCCACCGAGTTCGGTCGCACCTCGATCACCCTGACCTGCGAAGTGCGCAACAAGATCACCCGCAAGAGCATTCTGACTGTCGAGAAGATGGTGTTCGTGAACCTGGGTGAAGACGGCTTGCCGGCGCCGCACGGGCGCACTGAAATCAAATATGTGAAAGATCAGTTTCAGGAAGATGAACTCGTCACCAAGTGACATCGGCGGTGCGGCCATCGCCAGCAGGGCTGGCTCCCACAGGATCGCGCTGTACCTGTGGGAGCTAGCCCTGCTAGCGATAGCGGTTGTTCAGTCGCAGAAGAATCATCTGGCCACTGAACAGCCTTGAACCGCCGGGGTCGTAGCTAAACACCACCCCCCCACGGTTCCCACGCCATGACCACCCCCACCGACGGCAAGACCCCCGACCTCTCGGCCAAAGAACAGCACGAAGTCGAGAAAAGCCAGCCGCCACGCGCGGCTGTCCTGCATGAAATCATCCGCA
The DNA here is from genome assembly GCF_058136335.1 of Pseudomonas sp. 4CAES_32.4. Taxonomy (NCBI): domain Bacteria; kingdom Pseudomonadati; phylum Pseudomonadota; class Gammaproteobacteria; order Pseudomonadales; family Pseudomonadaceae; genus Pseudomonas; species Pseudomonas sp. 4CAES_32.4. Next base: position 5,790,644 of record NZ_CM176882.1, on the reverse strand, counting down.
GCCAAGGCGATCAGGAACTGGAGCGCAGCATTGCCGCGCTGTGGTGGTCGGCGCTAGCGGCGGGGCTGACCATGGGCCTGTCGCTGATGGGTATGGGCTTGCTCAATTCACGTCTGCCCGAGGGCGACGAATTCAAGGTGATCGCCAGTTTCGGTTACTGCGCAGGCTTCCTCGCGGTGATCCTCGCCCGCCAGCAACTGTTTACTGAGAACACCCTGACCGCCGTTCTGCCGGTGATGACCAAACCGACCCTGCGCAACTTCGGCCGCTTGATTCGCCTGTGGACAGTGGTGCTGGTCGGCAACCTCTGCGGCACGATTCTGGTGGCGTACGTGATGTTAGAGCTGCCGATCTTCGACACCAAAACGGACCATGCCTTCCTCGAAATCGGCCGCAAGGTCATGGAAAACCACGCCAGCCAGATGTTCGCCAAAGGCATCGTTTCCGGCTGGATGATCGCCACCATGGTCTGGATGATCCCGTCCATGGAGAGCGCGAAGATGTGGATCATCATCCTCATCACCTACTTGATGGCGCTCGGCGACTTCACCCACATCGTGGTGGGATCGGCGGAAGTGTCGTATCTGGTGTTTGCCGGCGAATTGCCGTGGAGTGATTTCTGGGCGGTGTTCGCAGGGCCGACGCTGGCGGGGAACATCATTGGCGGCAGCTTCATCTTCGCGTTGATCAGCCATGCGCAGATTCGTAGCGAGAGCGGGACGCCGAAGGAAACAACGGATCAGGCCGAGAAACCTGATCCGCGAGAGATCAAAAAATGATCAGTGATGCGCGGGTTCAGTCACGGTTACCGGCTCATTGCGAGTCGCGTGTTTGACCAGTTTGCCGATGGTCAGGCCCTGCAACAGGATCGACGACAGCACCACGATGTAAGTGATGCTCAGCAGCAGATCGCGCTCCGGGCCCAGCGGCAGGGCCAGCGCCAGTGCCACCGAGACACCGCCGCGCAAACCGCCCCACGTCAGAATGCGGATGGTGCCGGCGGGCACCGTGCGCCAGCGGCGTAGCAGGAGAATCGCCGGGGCCACGGTGAGCAGGCGCGACAGCAGAATCGCTACCGCCAGCAAACCAGCCGCCGCCATGTGCAGCCAGTTGAACGGCAGCAGCAACAGCTCCATGCCGATCAGCGCGAACAGCAGCGCGTTGAGCATGTCATCGAGCAATTCCCAGAAACCGTCGAGGTAGCGGCGGGTCATGTCGTTCATTGCCAGGTTGCGGCCGACATTGCCGATGATCAGACCGGCGACGACCATCGCAATCGGCGCTGAAACGTGAATCTCGGTGGCCATTGCCGAGCCGCCGATGACCAGCGCCAGAGTGAGCATCACGGTGATCTGATGCTGCTCGATGCTCTTGATCATCCGGTAGACCAGATAACCGATCAGCCCGCCAAACAGCACGCCGCCTATCGCTTCTTGAACAAACAGCATCGCCGTGGCGCTGATGGTCGGGGTTTCGCCGAGTTGGGCGATGCCCAGCAGCACGGTGAACACCACAACGGCTGTACCGTCGTTGAACAGCGACTCGCCGACGATGGTGGTTTTCAACGGTTTCGAGGCGTTGGCGGTACGCAACACGCCGAGCACCGCGATCGGATCGGTCGGTGAAATCAGCGCGCCGAACAACAGGCAGTAGAGGAAACTCACGTGCCAGCCGAACAGAGCAAAAATGTAATAGGCGAGGCTGCCGATCACCGTGGTGGCAATCAATACGCCGAAGGTCGCCAACAGGCCGATGGGCCAACGGTAGCTGCGCAGGTCATTGAGGTTGACGTGCAGGGCACCTGCGAACAGCAGGAATGAGAGCATCCAGTTCATCAGCAGATCGCCGAAGTCGATCTGGCCGATCAGTTGCTGCACGCGTTCTTCGAGACCGGGATAGCCGAGCACGCTCAGGCCTTGCAGGATCAGCGAGAACAGCAGCGCGGTGACCATCACGCCGATGGTCGGCGGCAGACCGATGAAGCGGAAGTTGACGAAGGTGAGGAGGGTGGTCAGGCAGATGAAAGCGGCGACAAGTTCAAGCATCCGGGGTCCTTTGGATGAGGGATGGAAAGACAGTGCACCAAATCTTTGGTGCAGAGGTTGGATGGGTTGATTCGGGGTGAGGACACAATCCGTCGCCTCCATTGGTCAGCCGCACGCATTGGTGTAGGGTCAACAAAAAATAAAGGAGTGAAACGTGCTGGCGACAGCTTTGGTATTGATGGCGGCCCTGTTGCACGCGACGTGGAATACGTTGATCAAATTCAGCGCCGAACGGCTGCTGGTGGTGGCGTGCATGGACACCGTGGCGCTGCTGGTGGTCGCCATCGCGTTGCCGTTTGTGAGCTTGCCGCCCATGGAAATCTGGCCCTGGATTCTGGCATCGGCGGCGTTCGAGCTGCTCTATCGTTACCTGCTGATTCAGGCCTATCGGGTCGGCGATCTTGGATTGGTCTATCCGCTGATGCGCGGGTTGTCGCCCCTGGTAGTGCTGGCGTTGACCCTGATCTTTGCCGGCGAAGTGCTCACCACCCAGCAGATCTTCGGGATCATGCTGATCCCGTTCGGCATGGTTTGCCTGCTGTGGCAGGGCGGCGGTGGCAAGCACTTGCCGTGGTCGATGCTGCCGGTGGTGGCGCTGATCGGCCTGTGCATCGGTTGCTACACCTACATCGATGGCCAGGCCCTGCGGCGCTGGTCGCATCCGCTGGACTATCTGGTCTGGGTCACGCTACTCAGTGCGTGGCCGTTTCCGCTGCTGGCGTGGGTCGCCAAGCGCCCGGCGTTCCTGCTGTTCTGGCGTGAGCAATGGAAGCTCGGGTTGGCGGTGGGCGTCTGCGTATTGGCCAGCTACGCTCTGGTGCTATGGGCGATGCAGTTGGGCTCGATTGCCGAAGCGGCGGCGTTGCGCGAGATCAGCGTGATCCTGGTGGTGCTGTTCGGGATGCGCTACCTCAAAGAACCTTTCGGCCGGCCACGGCTCTTAGCCTGTGGGCTGGTACTGATTGGCATGCTGATCATGAAGTTCTGACGGCCCGCGAATTCTATAACTCGAAAAAAGGACGGCGTTATGACGGTGGCTCTGTGGTGTGTGTTGATCGCGATTTTTCTGCCGTATCTCTGCACGGGTGTGGCCAAGGCCGTGGGCGGTTACCGGCTGAGTGACAACCATGATCCGCGCGACTTTCTCGAAAGTCTCAACGGTGTGGCGAGACGTGCGCATGCCGCGCAGATGAACAGCTTTGAAGTGACCCCGGCGTTTGCCGCAGCAGTGATCGTCGCGCACCTGGTGGGCACGGCGGAGCTGGTGACGGTGAATGTGCTGGCGGTGCTGTTTATCACCAGTCGCCTGCTGTACATCATTTGCTATCTGGCGGACTGGGCGATCTTGCGGTCGCTGGTATGGTTTGTGGGGATGGGGTTGATTGCTTCGTTCTTCTTTGTGTCTGTCTGATGATCGGGTGATGCTGCTGGCCCCTTCGCGAGCAGGCTCGCTCCCACAGTTGGAATGCATATCCATGTGGGAGCGAGCCTGCTCGCGAAAGCTGTTGGTCAGGCACCGAAGAACTTAGGATTTATCCTTGGGTGTGTCCGCCACCTGCGGCACTTGCGGCAACGCCGCGCCTTTTGGCCAGAGCATCCAGATCTGCCCCTGTTGTTTCATGTCCCCGGCCAGTTGCCCGGCCGCATCACCGGTGCCCCAGAACAGATCCGCACGCACTTCGCCGGCAATCGCGCCGCCGGTATCCTGCGCGGCCACCGGTCGCACGAGTGCCGTGCCATCCGGGCGCGTGGTCGACAGCCACAACAGGCTGCCCAGCGGAATCACTTTGCGATCCACCGCCGCGCTGTAGCCCGCGGTCAACGGCACGTTCAGCGAGCCGCGTGGGCCTTCGTTGCTGTCCGGGTTGCGGGTAAAGAACACATAACTCGGGTTGCTGCCGAGCAGCTCCGGGATGCGCGACGGATTGGCCTTGGCCCAGTTGCTGATCGCGCTCATGGTGACGTCTTCTTTCTTCAACTCGCCTTGCTCGACCAGCCAGCGACCGATCGGCCGATAGGGATGACCGTTCTGGTCGGCGTAGGCGATGCGCAGCTGTTTACCGTCCTCGGTCTGAATGCGTCCGGAGCCCTGGATCTGCAGAAATTGCAGGTTCATCGGATCGGTCAGGTACGCCACCACCGGGGCTTTCACGCCTTTCGATTCGATGGTCGCAGCGTCGTCGTAAGGCTTGAGTACCCGACCTTCGAGGCGACCGCGCAGGCGTTTGCCTTTGAGCTCAGGGTAAATGCTGTCGAGCGAGACAATGATCATGTCTTCGGGCACGCCGTACACCGGCACGTTGGCCGCGTCAGTAGGCGTCAGGCTGCCGGGATAAACCGGTTCGTAGTAACCAGTGATCAAGCCATTGGGGTTGTCGTTCTCTGCGCGCAGGCCGTAGACGTCGAGGTTCTGCTTGAGGAACGCGCGAATTTCGCTGGCACTCTGCGGCACATTGGCCGCTGCGGCGCAGGTAGCGCCCCAGACCACATCCGCCTTGAGTCGGGTACAAGCGCTGCGCCACGAGCCGAAACCGGCGACCAGATCACTGTCGGACACCGCCGGCAGCGCCTCCCAAGTGGCGCTGGAGTAAGTGGCCAGCGCATGGGTTTTCGGCTTTTCGCTGTCGCCGCCGGTGCAGCCGGCGAGAATGGCCAGTAGCGGCAGGCTTGCGAACAGCGGATGACGCCAAGCCTTGAAGCGGATGTTCATGGAGTAATTCCTGTGCCGGTGGCCCGAGTGCTCCATGCGCTCAAGCAACCCGTATTTTTAATAGGGCTATTGGTGTTTGGCGGTGACGCGAGGATACTGGCCGCCGATTCCGTGACCTGAAGCCACCATGACTCTTAAAAGAATTTCTGTTGTATTGCTGGCCTGTCTGACCTTGTCCGCCTGTGGCGGTGTCGATCCGAATTCCCCGCTGGGCCAACGCAAGGCGATCTTCAAACAAATGCTCAAGACCGGCGAAGACCTCGGCGGCATGTTGCGCGGTCGCACTCCGTTCGACGGGCCGAAGTTTGCCGAAGGCGCGGTCAAACTCGATGCGTTGTCCCATGAGCCGTGGAAGCATTTCCCACAGGTGCGCGAAGAAGATCACACCAGCGCCAAGGACGATGTCTGGCAGAAACAGGCGCAGTTTCAGGAAATGGCCCGCAACCTTGAAACGGCCACCGGTGAATTGGTGATCGCCAGTCAGGTTCAACCGTACAAGGTCAGCAATCTCGGGCCCGCGGTGCAGAAAGTCGAAGATGCCTGCAGCGCTTGCCATAAACAGTTTCGCGATCATTGAAAGTTAAAAGATCGCAGCCTGCGGCCGCTCCTGCACTGATCAGAACAGGAGCTGCCGCAGGCTGCGATCTTTTGATTCTTACTTATCGATTTCGTCCAGCGCGTCCTGCAGCTCTTTACGCGACTCGGCCAGTTTGTCTTTGCGCTTGTTGATCTTCTCTGGATCACCTTTCTTCATCGCCTTGTCCAGATCAGCCTGACGCTGGCTGACTTCGTGCTTGGCTTCGAGCACTTTGTTTTCGCGTTCTTTCTTCAGCCCGGCGTCGGTGCAGTGCTCGGTCACTTCACTCAGGGCCGTTTCCAGGCCAGCCTGCTGATCGGCGTTGCCGCGCGACTTGGCCTGTTCGATCTGATTCATGATGCCCTGCTTCTTGGCAGCGCAACCGGTAAGGCCCGGAGCATCTTCATCGGCCATCACGGGGGCGGCCATCATGCCGCAGAGGGTCAGCATGGCGAGCGGTGCGAGAAATTTCATAAAAGCTCCATGTGCAAAGGCAATCGGGTTGGTCAGGCACTGCGCTGTTGGAGCGCCTCGGCTACCGTTGGGTTCCCGGCCTGCCGGAATTGCATGTTCAGAAACCGTCGATTCCGGCGGCGCGTAAAGTTTCACTCAGAGCCAGCACCTGCGGGTCGCGGAAGAATGCGCTCAATTGCGCCGCGCGTCCGGGGCCGATGCCGGCTTCTGCCTGCCATTGTTCGGTGTCACGTTGTGCCAGCGCCTGCCATGAATCAGCCAGTTGCGCCTGACCGGTTGGCGGCAGGCCCAAGGCTTTGAGCCACTGGACAAACGGTTGCTGGCGGGCGCTGCGAAAGCTGTCCATCAGGCGCACGCTGCTGCGTTCACCGAAGCCGGCAATGTTAGCAAGCTCTGGCGCATCGAGGGTCAACCAATCCAGCAGGTTGTTCAGGCGGCGTGTTTCGAGAAGTTTCTCCCAAGTACCACGGCCGACATGGTGCATGTTCAGACCCTGTTTGCCACTGAGCCAGGTCAAACGGGCGAGAAACTGGCTTTCGCAACCTGAAGTCGGTTGCCAGCAGCTTAGTGCGTGAAAGTCCTTGGCGTCAGGGATGTTGATGTGGGCCCGTTCACTGGCGCGTAAAACTACACTGTCGAGCCGAGGGATCGTCAGTCCGGCAAGGCTGATCGCAACCTGGTCGCCGGAGCGGATATCCAGTTCTTGCCAGCGCTTCAAGGAACTGGCGCTGACCCTTTTTATCTCCCGGTCATCCAGCATCACGGGTTTGAGTTCCAGCACAGGCGTGATGCGTCCGGTGCGGCCGACCTTGAAATTGACCTTGCGTACTTCGGCCAATGCCTGGGCAAACGGGTATTTCCAAGCGACGGCCCAGTACGGCGCGCGAGCCTGCCAGCGTTGGGCGGGTGGTCGCTGGCTCTGACGCAGAACCACACCATCCGTGGCGAAGGGCAGAGGGGAGCGGTACCAGTGATCGCGCCATGTCTGTGCTTCAGCAAGGTCGCTGACGGGATGGCTATACGGCTCGATCGACGCGAAACCCAGCTTGGTCAATGTGGATATTCGCTCGGGCAAATCCAGCGGCCCTTGCGGCCAGTCCCACGCAAACAATCCGATCCCGGAGGCTTGCTCGGCACTCAAGGATTTTCGTCCCATCAAACCGGCCACGGTGGCGCGCGCATTGACGCTGCCGGATCGGGCCTGCACGTGTTCGCTCAGGCGCCAATAGAGTTCTCCCTGAACCAGCAGGTCGAGCGGTTGGGTCAGCCGTTGCGGGATGGCGTTGATCTTTTGCGCCGATGCCGTCCAGTCGTGACCGTCGATGCCGTCGCCCCGACTGATCGCTTGCTGCAAAACCCCGTTGCGATAAATCAATGTCACCGCGACGCCGTCGACTTTGGGTTGTATCCAGACATTTTGCCGATCCCGCAGCCATGATTCCACGGCCTCTGTCTTGTGGATTTTATCCAGACCGGTATGGGCGATGGGGTGGCTGACTGTGCCTGAAGCGGTGCGCAAAGGGTCAGAAGACGAGGGCAGTTTGAAGCACTCACGCCATGCGCTCAGGCGTTGGCGCGACTGATCGTAGAGTTCATCGGCGATCAGTGAGCGTCCTTGGCGGTGGTAGGCATCGTCCCATTGGTCGATCTGGTTTTGCAGGGCGGTGATTTCGCGCTGGGCCTGGGTGGACGTCCAATCCGGGCATTTAGACGCGTAGCCCGTCAGGCATACAAGGTGCAGCAAAACAAACAAACACAAACGCATCGTGAGCGTCCTTGCTCATGGGTGTTCCTCAAGGTTAGTCAGGATTCCGGGCGAGGTTGGGCGGGTGTTTTTCGAGGTGTTACAACAGCCATAAATCAAAGTTTGCAGGCATGAAAAAGCCCCGCACGGCGCAAACCGTGCGGGGCTTTTTTGTACCGCCGGGGAAGGCTTACAGGCCAGCAGCAGAACGCAGGGCGTCGGCGCGGTCGGTTTTTTCCCAGGTGAAAGTGGTGAAGGTGTCTTCGCCAACAGTCTTGGTCTCTGATGCGCGACCGAAGTGGCCGTAGGCAGCAGTTTCCTGGTACATCGGGTGCAGCAGATCGAGCATGGTGGTGATTGCGTATGGACGCAGGTCGAACACTTCACGCACCAGTTTGATGATCTTGTCATCGCTGATCTTGCCGGTGCCGAAGGTGTTCAGCGAGATCGAAGTTGGCTGAGCCACGCCGATCGCGTAGGAAACCTGAATCTCGCAACGCTCGGCCAGGCCGGCAGCGACGATGTTCTTGGCAACGTAACGGCCAGCGTAGGCAGCCGAACGGTCAACCTTCGATGGATCTTTACCGGAGAACGCGCCGCCGCCGTGACGGGCCATGCCGCCGTAGCTGTCGACGATGATCTTGCGACCGGTCAGACCGCAGTCACCTACCGGGCCGCCGATGATGAACTGGCCGGTCGGGTTGATGTGGAACTGGGTGTCCTTGCTCAGCAGTTCGGCAGGCAGCACGTGCTTGACGATCAGCTCCATCACGCCTTCGCGCAGGTCTTTGTACGACACTTCAGGGTTGTGCTGGGTCGACAGAACAACCGCGTCGATACCGACAACCTTGCCGCCTTCGTAACGGCAAGTCACTTGCGACTTGGCGTCTGGACGCAGCCAAGGCAGCAGACCCGATTTACGGGCTTCGGCCTGGCGCTGCACCAACTGGTGCGAGAAGGTGATCGGCGCTGGCATCAAAACCTCGGTTTCGTTGCTGGCGTAGCCGAACATCAGGCCTTGGTCGCCGGCACCCTGATCTTCAGGCTTGGCACGGTCAACACCTTGGTTGATGTCTGGGGACTGCTTGCCGATGATGTTCATCACGCCGCAGGTCGCGCCGTCGAAGCCGACTTCGGAACTGGTGTAGCCGATGTCGCAAATCACGTCACGAACGATCTGCTCCAGGTCGACCCAGGCGCTGGTGGTCACTTCACCGGCAACGATGGCCACGCCGGTCTTGACCAGGGTTTCCACGGCCACGCGTGCGTGTTTGTCCTGGGCAATAATGGCGTCCAGCACCGCATCGGAAATCTGGTCGGCGATTTTGTCCGGATGCCCTTCGGACACGGACTCGGAGGTGAAGAGGGAGTATTCGCTCATCTCGATGTTTTCCTGAATTTACCGATGGTGAGTGTCGCCAGTCGGTCGCTGAAAGTGGCGAACCTGGATCTGGAAACCATTACGTAAGCCTACATAGAGGCTTTCCCCGGGAACGAGTCCCGCAGCGGTGGCCCAACGGGCCAAATCGTCCTGTTCAAACCCCAACCAGAGATCACCGCAGGCCTCCCTGGCCCAACTCTGGTTGTGGCTACATAACTCTGTCACGAGCAAGCTACCGCCCGGCTGCAGCAGGTTGGCCATGTGCTTGAGCGCATCGGCCGGGGCGGCGAAATGGTGCAACACCATGTTCAACACCACGCAATCGGCCTTAAGGCTTGTGCCGTTCAATGCATCGGCCAATTGCAGGCTGACGTTAGCCAGCTGTTCACGTTCACATAGCTGGCGGGCCAGTTCGAGCATCGCCGGGCTGTTGTCCAGCGCGGTTACGGTGCCGAAGCGACGGGCCAGTTCCGGCAGAAAAGCACCATCGCCGGGACCGACTTCGATGGCCGTGGCAGCGCCCTCGAAGTTCAGTTTGTCGAGCAGGGCCAGCACGCTGTCACGGTATTGCGGCAGGCCTGCGATCAAGTCTTGCTGGGCGCGAAATTTCTCCGCGACCCGGGCGAAAAAGTCCTGGCTGGCCGCAGCACGCTGGCCATGCACCTGTTCGATCCGCGCTTGCACATCGTTCGGCAGTACCAGGTTGTCGACTTCTTCTAACAATGCTGCGTGCAGCTTGCCGCCGAGCAGTTCGGTGTGGGGCAGGGCACGGCGATAGAAAATCGCGTTGCCTTCGCGGCGCGTCGCTACCAGATCGGCTTGCGCCAACACCTTGAGGTGATGACTCATGCCGGACTGACCAATGCCGAAAATCTGCGCCAGCTCCAATACACCGAACGAATCGTTGGCCAGCGCGCGCAATACATTCAGGCGCAACGGATCGCCGCCGGCCTTGCACAAGGCCGCCAGCTCGTCGCAATCGTCATGGCGAATGGAAGGCGCGCGTAAATTCATAGGGCCGCAGTCTAGTGACGGTGGGAATTCGTCGCAAGGGCAATATCAAAAAGTTTTGATATTGCTCGATAAATGGCACTTCTCACCAAAGGGTTAACTCTACAAACGAGTAGCGGAAAGGTTTCACCAGGCTAAACCGCCGCCAAGCATGGGAAAAACGCCCCCGGATGACTATCTGTCATTGCCCCGAGGCGCTCCGGTGAGGGAAAATGCCCTCCTTTTTTCCGTTTCGACTTACCAAAACCCAGGAGATCAGCGATGCCTAGCCGTCGTGAGCGTGCCAACGCCATTCGTGCCCTCAGCATGGATGCCGTGCAAAAAGCCAACAGCGGCCATCCCGGTGCCCCTATGGGTATGGCAGATATCGCCGAAGTGCTTTGGCGCGACTACCTCAAGCACAACCCGAGCAATCCATCGTTCGCCGACCGTGACCGCTTCGTGCTGTCCAACGGCCACGGCTCGATGTTGATCTACTCGCTGCTGCACCTGACCGGTTACGACCTGTCGATCGAAGACCTCAAACAATTCCGTCAACTGCACAGCCGCACCCCGGGCCACCCGGAGTTCGGTTATACCCCGGGCGTTGAAACCACCACCGGCCCGCTGGGTCAGGGTCTGGCCAACGCTGTGGGCTTTGCCCTGGCGGAAAAAGTGCTGGGCGCGCAGTTCAACCGTCCTGGCCACGACATCGTCGATCACCACACCTACGTGTTCCTGGGTGATGGCTGCATGATGGAAGGCATTTCCCACGAAGTCGCTTCTCTGGCCGGTACTTTGGGCCTGGGCAAGCTGATCGCCTTCTACGATGACAACGGCATCTCCATCGACGGCGAAGTCGAAGGCTGGTTCACCGACGACACCCCGAAGCGTTTCGAAGCCTACAACTGGCAGGTGATCCGCAACGTTGACGGTCACGACCCGGAAGAGATCAAGACTGCCATCGAAACCGCTCGCAAGAGCCCGCTGCCGACGCTGATCTGCTGCAAGACCACCATCGGTTTCGGTTCGCCGAACAAGCAGGGCAAAGAAGACTGTCACGGCGCTCCACTGGGTGACGCGGAAATCGCGCTGACCCGTCAGGCGCTGAACTGGAACTACGGCCCGTTCGAAATCCCGGCCGACATCTATGCCGAGTGGGATGCCAAGGAAAAAGGTCGCGCCGCCGAAGCCGAGTGGGATCAGCGTTTCGCTGCCTACTCCGCTGCGTTCCCGACCGAAGCCAACGAACTGGTGCGTCGCCTGAGCGGTGAGTTGCCAGCCGACTTCTCCGAAAAAGCTTCGGCTTACATCGCTGAAGTCGCGGCCAAAGGCGAAACCATCGCCAGCCGTAAAGCCAGCCAGAACACCCTGAACGCGTTCGGCCCGCTGCTGCCGGAACTGCTCGGCGGCTCCGCTGACCTGGCCGGTTCCAACCTGACCCTGTGGAAAGGTTGCAAAGGCGTCAGCGCTGAAGATGCCAGCGGCAACTACATGTACTACGGCGTGCGCGAATTCGGCATGACCGCAATCATGAACGGCGTGACCCTGCACGGCGGCCTGGTGCCTTACGGCGCGACCTTCCTGATGTTCATGGAATACGCCCGCAACGCCGTGCGCATGTCCGCGCTGATGAAGAAGCAGGTCATCCACGTCTACACCCACGACTCCATCGGTCTGGGCGAAGACGGCCCGACGCACCAGCCGATCGAGCAACTGACCAGCCTGCGCACCACGCCGAACCTTGACACCTGGCGTCCAGCCGATGCCGTTGAATCGGCAGTGGCCTGGAAAAATGCTCTGGAGCGCAAGGACGGCCCATCGGCGCTGATTTTCTCGCGTCAGAACCTGCAGCACCAGGAACGCGATGCCGGCCAGATTGCCGACATCAGCCGTGGCGGTTACGTGCTGAAGGACTGCGCAGGCGAGCCTGAGCTGATCCTGATCGCCACCGGTTCGGAAGTCGGTCTGGCAGTTCAGGCCTTCGACAAACTGACCGAGCAGGGCCGCAAGGTGCGTGTGGTGTCCATGCCGTGCACCAGCGTGTTCGACGCTCAGGACGCTGGCTACAAGCAGGATGTCCTGCCGTTGCAGGTTGGCGCGCGTATCGCGATCGAAGCGGCGCACGCCGACTTCTGGTTCAAGTACGTGGGTCTGGAAGGTCGCGTGATCGGCATGACCACCTACGGCGAATCGGCTCCGGCTTCGGCACTGTTCGAAGAATTCGGCTTCACCCTGGAAAACATCCTGGGTCAGGCTGAAGAGCTGCTGGAAGACTAAGGCACAGCGCGGTGATCTGACGGTCACCGCAATTCCCTGTGGGAGCTGGCTTGCCAGCGATGGCGTCCTGTCAGTCAGCATTTATGTTGAAGCGGGTGGCCCTATCGCTGGCAAGCCAGCTCCCACAAGGGTTGTGTTGCAACAAACATTACGTCTGACCGCGTACTATCGAGAACCCCATGCCTCAAACGCGTCCTTACAAAGTTGCACTCAACGGCTACGGCCGGATTGGTCGTTGCGTCTTGCGTGCGTTGTTTGAGCGAGGCGAAAAAGCCGGGTTTGAAATTGTCGCAATCAACGATCTGGCTGACATGGCCAGCATCGAATACCTGACACGCTTCGACTCCACCCACGGCCGCTTCCCCGGCGAAGTGCGAGTAGACGGCGATTGTCTGCATATTAATGGCGACTGCGTGAAGGTCCTGCGCAGTGCCACCCCCGAAGGCATCGATTGGGCGTCGCTGGGCGTCGATCTGGTGCTCGAATGCTCCGGTGCCTACAACACCCGTGAAGACGGCCAGCGCTTTCTCGACGCCGGCGCGCCACGCGTGCTGTTCTCGCAGCCGATGGCCAGCGAGGCGGATGTCGACGCCACCATCGTTTACGGCGTCAATCAGGATTGCCTGACCGGCGACGAACTGCTGGTGTCCAATGCCTCCTGCACCACCAACTGCGGGGTGCCGCTGTTGCGTTTGCTCGACAAGGCCATTGGCCTCGATTACGTGTCGATCACCACGATTCACTCGGCGATGAACGATCAGCCAGTAATCGACGCTTATCACCACGAAGACCTGCGCCGCACCCGTTCGGCGTTCCAGTCGGTGATCCCGGTGTCCACCGGTCTGGCGCGTGGCATCGAGCGCCTGCTGCCGGAACTTGCCGGACGAATTCAGGCCAAAGCCGTACGCGTGCCGACGGTCAACGTGTCCTGCCTCGACATCACGATGCAGACCGCCACGGCGACCGACGCCAACGAGATCAACCGGATCCTGCGCGAGGCCGCCACCAGCGGCCCGCTCAAAGGCCTGCTGGCCTACACCGAGTTGCCGCACGCCAGCTGTGATTTCAACCATGACCCACATTCGGCCATCGTCGATGCCAGTCAGACCCGTGTTTCCGGCCCCAAACTGGTGAACATCCTGGCCTGGTTCGACAACGAATGGGGTTTTGCCAACCGAATGCTGGACGTTGCAGAACACTATCTGCAAACAGCAACTTCAAAAAAACCGTAGGAAGTGCGACCCATGACCGTGTTGAAGATGTCCGACCTCGATCTGCAAGGTAAGCGCGTATTGATCCGCGAAGACCTCAACGTCCCAGTCAAGGACGGTGTTGTCACCAGCGATGCGCGTATCCTGGCTTCGCTGCCGACCATCAAGCTGGCCCTGGAAAAAGGTGCGGCCGTGATGGTCTGCTCGCACCTTGGCCGTCCGACCGAAGGCGAATTCTCTGCCGAGAACAGCCTCAAGCCTGTCGCGGACTACCTGAGCAAGGCCCTGGGCCGCGAAGTGCCGCTGGTGGCCGATTATCTTGGTGGCGTTGACGTCAAGGCCGGCGACATCGTGCTGTTCGAAAACGTGCGCTTCAACAAAGGCGAGAAAAAGAACGCTGACGAACTGGCCCAGCAATACGCAGCCCTGTGCGACGTATTCGTGATGGACGCGTTCGGCACCGCTCACCGCGCCGAAGGGTCGACCCACGGCGTGGCCAAGTTCGCTAAAGTCGCTGCCGCTGGCCCGCTGCTGGCCGCTGAACTGGACGCACTGGGCAAAGCCCTCGGCGCACCGGCTCAGCCAATGGCTGCCATCGTTGCCGGCTCCAAGGTGTCGACCAAACTCGACGTGCTGAATAGCCTTAGCCAGATCTGCGATCAACTGATCGTTGGCGGCGGCATCGCCAACACCTTCCTCGCGGCAGCCGGTCACCCGGTTGGCAAGTCGCTGTACGAACCAGACCTGCTCGACACCGCGCGTGCCATCGCTGCCAAAGTCAGCGTGCCGCTGCCGGTTGACGTAGTAGTCGCCAAAGAATTCGCCGAAACCGCCGAAGCCACCGTCAAGCTGATCGCTGACGTCGCTGCTGACGACATGATTCTGGACATCGGCCCGCAAACGGCGGCCAACTTCGCTGAACTGCTGAAGTCGTCGAAAACCATTCTGTGGAACGGTCCGGTCGGCGTGTTCGAGTTCGACCAGTTCGGCAACGGCACCAAAGTGCTGGCTCAGGCTATTGCTGAAAGCTCGGCGTTCTCCATTGCTGGCGGTGGCGATACTTTGGCTGCGATCGATAAATATGGCGTGGCTGAACAGATCTCCTACATTTCCACCGGTGGTGGCGCGTTCCTCGAATTCGTTGAGGGCAAAGTGCTGCCAGCCGTTGAAGTCCTGGAAAGCCGGGCCAAGGCCTGAGGCCGCCCCGTTTGGCCAGGCAAAGGAGTGTTTACATGGTCAAGTCGTTAGCGCTGTTGTTGCTGACCGGTACGCTGGCGGCCTGCGGGAGTAACCCGAAGGCCGAAGCCACGCCGGCGCCGAGCGAGTTGCAGAAGGGCTGTTATCAGGCCGACTGGCAGGCCGAAACCAACCCGGTGCTGAACAAGCGCTCGGGGCCGGACGGCCTGGAGAAATACGAGACGCAAACCCCGGCCAAGGAACATGGTTGTCCTTGACGGGTCTGACTCTTAACTCAGGGCTGGCGGCGTGTGCTGTCAGTCGAGGAACACGGATGAAAGGCTTGATCGCCATTGCGGCGTTGGCATTGTTGGGCGGTTGCGCGCAGTTGAACCTGTTTCAGTCGTCGGCTCCGGCGGATCACTGGACCACCTGGACCTGCGACAGCCAGGCCAAAGTGCTGTGGCGTTACGCCGATGCCGGCCAGAAGGAAGTCGACGTTCGACTGGGTGGCGGCGATCAGGTCTATCGCCTGAAAGAAGAGCCGGGCGCCTCGGGCACGCTGTACAGCGACGGCATGCTGGCGTTTCACGTCAAGGGTGAGGAAGGCCTGGTGTACTGGGTCGCCACCAATGACCTGATTGGCCGCGGCTGCAAAGCTGAATAACACAGAATTTGCTTTATCGAATCACCAGACCGGGCCTCAACCCCCGATCTGCAATCACTTGAATAGCCGCCGCCGCTCCGGCAGGCTGGCACGATTAACGACCCTAAACCGGGAGAGACACACACAATGGCACTTATCAGCATGCGCCAGATGTTGGACCACGCAGCCGAATTCGGCTACGGCGTTCCAGCTTTCAACGTCAACAACCTTGAGCAGATGCGCGCCATCATGGAAGCCGCTGACAAGACTGACTCCCCGGTGATCGTTCAGGCTTCGGCCGGCGCTCGCAAATACGCCGGCGCGCCATTCCTGCGTCACCTGATCCTGGCCGCGATCGAAGAATTCCCGCACATCCCGGTGTGCATGCACCAGGACCACGGCACCAGCCCTGACGTCTGCCAGCGTTCGATTCAACTGGGCTTCAGCTCGGTAATGATGGACGGTTCCCTCGGCGAAGACGGCAAGACCCCGACCGACTACGACTACAACGTCCGTGTTACCCAGCAAACCGTGGCCATGGCTCACGCCTGCGGCGTCTCGGTAGAAGGCGAGCTGGGCTGCCTGGGTTCGCTGGAAACCGGCATGGCCGGTGAAGAAGACGGTATCGGCGCCGAAGGCGTTCTGGATCACAGCCAAATGCTGACCGACCCGGAAGAAGCCGCTGACTTCGTCAAGCGCACTCAGGTCGATGCCCTGGCCATCGCCATCGGCACCAGCCACGGCGCCTACAAGTTCACCAAGCCACCTACCGGTGACGTGCTGGCGATCGACCGCATCAAGGAAATCCACAAGCGCATCCCGAACACCCACCTGGTGATGCACGGTTCGTCCTCGGTGCCACAGGAGTGGTTGGCGATCATCAACCAGTACGGCGGCGACATCAAAGAAACCTACGGTGTACCGGTTGAAGAAATCGTCGAAGGCATCAAGCACGGCGTGCGCAAAGTCAACATCGACACCGACCTGCGTCTGGCATCCACCGGCGCCATGCGTCGCCTGATGGCCACCAACCCGAGCGAATTTGACCCACGTAAATTCTTCGGCGCGACCGTGACTGCAATGCGTGACGTGTGTATCGCTCGCTACGAAGCCTTCGGCACTGCCGGTAATGCTTCGAAGATCAAGCCGATCTCGCTGGAAGCGATGTATCAGCGTTATCTGAAGGGTGAGTTGAACGCCAAGGTTAACTAAGCCTGAGCGTTAAGTAGCGTTATGAAAAACCCGCCGAGAGGCGGGTTTTTTGTGGGCGGGTTGTAGGCAAAGTGCTTGTCCTACAGATATTGGCTTTTGGCGTGATTATTCCGACAGCTCGCGTCGGTTGTCCGTCGGAAGTGGGATAGATAGGCTCTGGGGATCGCTGAATTCAGCGATCGGACGTCGCAGTCCGTTCAGCTCACTTGGTGCATAATCGCCACCCCAAACCGTAACGCTTCGGTGTTTGTGTTTGTTGATGGTGGCTGTGCGCGGAATACCCTCGGGTATGCCGGATTTCCAAGTGATCCGGTCTGCGACCCCGCGTACAGCTGCCTCCCTCCGTCGCGTCGCAGCGATCAGTGGCAGCTCAATGCATCACTTGGAGTTCACGATGATCAAACCAACACCCAATCCGCCCGAAGGCGATTGCACATCCCCGTACGAATCTCTCGATTCCAGAAAGCTCCACGACGCTGCCGAGCGTGCGCTCGATCATTACCTCAAACCGAACGTCACCGCCCTGAAATTCCACAAGCCCAGCACCATGTTTCAGGTCGCTCCTGACATGGATAACGAAAGCCTGTTGGCCCATGCATGTGAATCGCTGGCCTCGGCGAGCATCATGACCAGCGATATTGCGGCATATGTCGATAGCCCGCAGCGGCATACGATTCTGGCGATTCAGCAGATCATCATGCTGGCCGAACTCGCGGTAAATCGCGTTCTGGATAAAGTGGACGTGGCGCAGTCTGTGGCGCACAGCTGACCCCCTGTAGGAGTGAGCCTGCTCGCGAAGGCGGTGGATCAGTCAGCACAGATGTTGGATGCTGGTCCGTCATCGCGAGCAGGCTCACTCCTACAGTGGGATCGGAAGTGGTCTGCACGAAATGAGTTGGCTTAGAGGTCGTCATCGTTGGCAAGCCAACTCCCACAGGTTTGGGGGCCTCGCGAAGTTATTTATCGTGATCAATATCCAGCTTGGTGAAGGTCACCTGGCCGCCTTCGCTGGTGTAGCCGGTATTGTCCTGCACATAAACGCCAGCCTTGAAGTACAGCGGTTTGTTGCGCCACGTCGCACTGATCTGCGAGTCCCATTGATAACCCGCTGCACTCACACCCAATGCGCCGCCAGGGCTTAAATGGATGAGGTAGTTGAATTCGCGATCCAGTTTGATGCCGCTTGCGAGAGTAATGACGCGACTTTCGTCGTCATCCGGGTGCATGCGCACTTTGATCACCAGGTTGCCGGTTTCGGTTTTGGTCTTGTATTGGTACTCGAGCTTGACCATCGGCTTCTGGCTTTCATAGGCGTGGATCTGGCCAATGACGATCTTGCCGGAGCTGGGCACTTTGTTGACTGTGACGGTCGCGCGCAGCAGGTTGTCGGCGTCCGGGTAATACCAGTTACGCAGCGTGCCGTTGCTGTAGGTTTCGCGCAGTTCGGTGCGCGGGTAGATGGCGTTTTCGGTTTTTGACCCGGTAACCGGAGACCAGAAGAACAAGGTGCCGGTGTCGGAATGGAAGTACTGATCCTTGAAGCCATTCACCAGTTTTGAGGTTTCGACGGTGTACGGCGGACTGCCGACGGGAACGCTGAGGTTCCAGGTTGCGAGATCGATCATGTCGGTTCTTCCACTCGATTCATCCTGAACGCGGGTGCCAGAAGCTCTAGCCCGCGTCTTTTGGGGGCGGCCTTTATAAGCGTAGAGGCGATTTTTGTTAACGCCCGTTTGGCAGATGATTGGCGTCAACATCCTGTCGAAATGCCATCTTTCCCGGTTTCCGGGGGTTACGGCGGTGACCGTTAGTCGGCTAAACGACACTTTGTTTAAATGATGGCCTGATGACAGCTATTGCTTTGGCCGATCCCGGACTAGAGTGAACGCTCAGAATGTGTACGGTTTTGTCCGGAAACCGGCCTGAAGTCCCGACAAGAGAAGCAGCATGGAATGCGCGCAACCACAGCCAGGTGAAGGCAGCTCTGTCCTTTTAATCGTGGATGATTACCCTGAAAACCTGATCAGCATGCGTGCTTTACTGCAGCGTCAGGACTGGCAAGTCATCACCGCTGCCTCCGGTTTCGAGGCGCTCAGTCTGTTGCTCGAACATGACGTCGACCTGGTGCTGCTGGATGTGCAGATGCCGGGCATGGACGGCTTCGAAGTCGCGCGGCTGATGCGCGGCAGCCAGCGTACGCGGCTCACGCCAATTATTTTTCTCACCGCCAACGAGCAATCTCAGGATGCCGTGATCAAGGGCTATGCCAGTGGTGCGGTGGATTACCTGTTCAAACCGTTCGACCCGCAGATTCTCAAGCCCAAGGTTCAGGCGTTGCTGGAGCACCAGCGTAATCGCCGCGCCTTGCAGCGCTTGAGTCACGATCTGGAAGTGGCGCGGGCATTCAATGCTTCAGTGCTGGATAACGCCGCCGAAGGCATTCTGGTATTGGGTGAAGATGGCGTGATCCGCTTCGCCAACCCGGCGATTTCACGGCTGCTGAATGCGCCGGTGAAGGAGTTGGAGGGGAAGGAGTTCCTCGACTATCTGCAGAAACCTCACATTCCGGTGTGGGCCGATTCCGAGTTCTATGCCAGTTACAAACGTGGCGAAACCTTGCGCCTGCACGATGCGCTGCTGCGCACGGCGCCGGGGCAGCAGGTGCCGGTGGCCTTGTCCTGCGCGACGTTACCCGCCGAACAACATGCCATGGTGGTGACCGTGCTGGACATGTCGGTCGTGCGCCATCTGCATCAGCAACTGGAGTTTCAGGCGGTCACTGATCCTTTGACTGGCTTGCTCAATCGCCGGGGCTTTTACCAGACCGTGGAAAACCTGCTGCTGCGCGGCGAACGCAGCGACAGCAGTTGGGTGCTGTTGTATCTGGATCTCGACGGTTTCAAACGGGTCAACGATTCGCTGGGCCATGATGCTGGCGACCGCGTGTTGCGCTGGGTCTCCGAGCAATTGAAAGCCTGTCTGCGGCCATTCGACATTCTCGCGCGCATGGGCGGCGATGAATTTACCGCGCTGCTGGATCTGGAGTTTCCCGAACAAGCGGCGAAAATTTCCGAGAAGCTCATCGAACGCGTATCGATCTGTCAGCAGATCGAAGGATTGGATATCGCCCTTGGCGCCAGTATTGGCATTGCCACCTTTCCCGATTGCGGTTCGAACCTCGACGGCCTGCTGCGCGCTTCTGACATCGCCATGTACGAAGCCAAGCGCGCGGGTCGCCAGCAATATCGCTTCTATGATCATGAAATGAATGGTCGCGCCCGTTCGCGCTTGATGCTGGAAGAAAGCGTGCGCACCGCCATCGAAAACCGCGATTTCAATCTGGTCTACCAGCCGCAAGTGGCCATCGACACCGGGCAGATCCGAGGGTTTGAAGCACTGCTGCGCTGGCAGCACCCGAGCGTCGGTGATGTCCCACCAGGCCTGTTCCTGCCATTGCTGGAAGAGGCGCGGCTGATCAGTCGTCTCGGCAGCTGGATTTATCATCGCGGGGCCGGTCAGCGCAAAGCCTGGGAAACCTTGTTCGCCGACGATCTGGTGCTCGGCGTGAGCCTGAGCAACACCCAGTTCAGCCTGCCGAATCTGGTCACCGAATTGCGCCAGGTGATGGAGCGCCATGCCCTGCAGCCACGGCAACTGGAGGTTGAAGTCACCGAAGAAGCGCTGATGCAGAACCCTGATGAAACCCGCAAGCAGCTTCGTCTGTTGCGCAATCTCGGGGTGCGGGTGGCGTTGGATGACTTCGGTTCCGGGCCCTGCTCGCTGGCGCATTTGCGCGATCTGGAACTGGACACGCTCAAGCTTGATCGCCACCTCATCGCCCGATTGCCGGACTCGGCACGCGACGCTTCGCTGGTGAGCACGGTGATCAACCTGTGTAAGCAATACGGTTTGCTGGTGATTGCCGAGGGTGTCGAAACCATCGAGCAATACCAATGGCTGCAGGCCCACGGTTGCGAATACGTGCAAGGCTTCCTCGTCGCCCGGCCATTGATCGCCGAAGACGCGGCGAGTTTTGCCGAGCCCTTTGACTGGAGCGCGCTGCCCGGTTGAATTCGCTACACTGGCGCACCTTTTTTCGAACCGTGTCGCCCGTCCATGACTGTGTTGAAGTACCTCCAGGCCTATCCCGCGCAATTGCAGGATCAGGTGCGCCAACTGATCGCCGAAGGGCGCTTGGGTGATTACCTGAGCCAGCGTTATCCGGGGCGGCACGATGTGCAGAGCGATAAGGCGTTGTACAGCTACGCGCTGGATCTAAAGCAGGAATACCTGCGCAACGCTCCGGCCATCGACAAGGTGCTGTTCGACAACCGCCTCGACCTGACTCATCGCGCGCTCGGCCTGCACACCACGGTGTCGCGGGTGCAGGGTGGCAAGCTCAAGGCCAAGAAAGAGATTCGTATCGCCTCGCTGTTCAAGGACGCCGCGCCGGACTTTCTGAAAATGATCGTCGTGCACGAACTGGCGCACTTCAAAGAGTCGGATCACAACAAGGCGTTTTATAAATTGTGTGAACACATGCTGCCGGGGTATCACCAGATCGAATTTGATCTGCGTGTTTACCTGACGTGGCGGGACATGCAGTAACAACAGTCGCAACCAGGAAGGTGGGGATGGACGTCAGCAAGACCAAAAGCAGCTTTTACCGCCGCCTTTATGTGGCGTATCTGATCGATAGCGGTCTGGCGCCGAGTGTGCCGGCGCTGACCGAAGTCACCGGCATGCCCCGGCGCACCGCGCAGGACACGATTGCGGCGTTGGCCGATCTGGATATCGTCTGCGAATTCGAGCAGGAAGAGGGCGCACGCAACCATGCCGGGCGCTATCGGATTCGTGAGTGGGGAGCGATTGATCGCGGGTGGATCGAGCGGAATTTGCGGCAGATCAAGGCAGTGCTTGAATACCCTTGATTCTTGCAGTGATCGAGCTGACGCCATCGCTGGCAAGCCAGCTCCCACAGGTTTATCAGTCGTACACAAAATTTGTGTTCATCGTAGAACCCTGTGGGAGCTGGCTTGCCAGCGATGAGGCCCTTAAGAACGACGCATCCCGATATGCGGAATGTCATCCTCCAGATATTCCTCACCCGCCACAACAAACCCGTACTTGCCGTAGTACCCCTGCAAATGCGCCTGCGCCGACAGATAGATCGGCACCTGCGGCCAATGCTTTTCCGCCTGTTTCAACGCCTGCTCCATCATTTCGTGACCCAGTCCTTTGCCGCGCCCTTGCGGTGCGGTGATCACTCGGCCAATCACCACGTCGCCGCCCTGGGATTCCGGATCGAGCAAGCGCAGGTAAGCCATCAGCTGATCATCTTCCCAGCCCATCAGGTGATAGGTGTCGCCTTCCAGATCCTGGCCGTCGAGGTCCGGGTAGGCGCATTTCTGTTCGACCACGAACACGTCTGACCGAAGTTTCAACAGCGCGTACAGCTGTTCTTTACCCAGGTCGCTGTGATGTTTGCAGATCCACTCGACTGTCATTTTCCGATTCCTTGTACGTGTCGCCCGATACTAAGCGTCCTCGCCATTGATGTCTGCATGGCGTAAGAGTCTGTGACAAAGATCAAAATGCCATCATTCCTTTCGCGCGCTGGTGACTTCTTTGTGTAATCTGCAGGAGAGCACGGTGCCTTGGCTCCATTGAGCTAAGGTTAGTGCCTGGGTTTTGCCGGTAAGGGGCCTTGGGGTTTTGACTGAAAACATGCTGGGCAACTCGCCCGCTAAGGATTTTCAAGCATGCCGCGACTGCATCGAGCCTTTGCTTTGATCGGATTGCTCTTGCTGGCTCAGACCGCCGCAGCGGAGAAGCTGCGGCTGGTGTTTGATATCTGGCCACCCTTTACCGACGACACGCTGGTCAACGGTGGACTGGCCACCGACATCGTCAGCACCGCGCTGGCCCGGGCCGGTTACGCCAGTGGATATGAACAGGTGCCTTGGGCACGGGCGCTGCTCGGTGTGGGTGAAGGGCGTTACGACGTGCTGGTCAACGCCTGGTACAACGACGAGCGGACGAAACTCGGGCAGTTTTCCGGGGAGTATCTGCTTAATCGCATCCGTTTTCTCAAGCGCAAAGACACGCCTCTCGATTACTCCAATCTGCAGCAACTGCACACCTATCCGATTGCCGTGGTGCGCGGCTATGCCTATTCGGCGCCGTTCGATGCCGACACGGCTTTGCAAAAAGTCCCTGTGCATAACTTCGCCATGGCCGTGCGCATGCTCGCGGCGGACCGGGTCAAGTTGACGCTGGAGGATGAGTACGTGGCGAAGTATTACCTGGCGCGGGAATCAGCCAGGGTGCGCAATTCGGTGGAATTTTTGCCCAAGCCGTTGAGTGAGAACAGCCTGCATATTCTGGTGAGCCTGAAGAATCCGCAGCATGAGCAGATTGTCGCGGGGTTTGACAAGGCGATTGCGGCGATGAAGGCGGATGGGAGTTATGACAAGTTGTTGAGGCAGCATGGGATGTGAGTTTCTGATTTCAGGGTTGTGTTGTTGCTGATGGCTTCATTGCTGGCAAGCCGAATCGTCGCACCGCAGCTCCCACTGGTTTCACGGTGTATACAAATCCTGTGGGAGCTGGCTTGCCAGCGATGGCGCCAGTCCGGCCACCTCAAACTTCAGCGGTGTCCTTGATCAGATGCGCCGCCAACGTCCGCAACGGCCCCAACTGCCGGCAAATCAGCGCAAGTTGCGTCTGCACCAACCGCTGCCCTTCATCAATTTCATCGGCCATCTGCTCCAGCTCATTGGCCAGCGCTTCTTCTTCGTCACTCTGAATCGCCACCGGCTGCTTGTTCGCCAGACCTTGGGCGATTTCGTCGATGCTCGCCGCCAGCTTCACCCCAGCGCCATCAATCAAATGCTCGCGCACCTCTGCTGGCAACTGGGTCTCGCGATGCGCACCCAGCCCTGACAGATAACTCAACAACGTGTGCGACAGCACCAGAAAACGGAAACCCACGTCGGCTTCCTTACGGAAGTGCCCCGGCTCCATGAGCATGTTCGCCAGCGTCGTCGACAGCGCGGCATCGGCGTTGTGCGCGTTGCGTCGGGCCAGCCGATAGGCGAGGTCGTCGCTTTTGCCGGCGGCGTATTGCTGCATGATCTGGCGCAGGTAGATGCTGTTGCAGGTCAGGGTGTTGGCCAGCACTTTGTTCAAGCGTCGACCCTGCCAGTCCGGCAGGAACAGAAACACCGTCAGGCCTGCGATCAGGCTACCAAGCAATGTATCGAACAGCCGAGGCAGGAATAGCCCGTAACCGTCGCCGACCTGGTTGAAGCAGAACAGCACCATGATGGTGATCGCAGCCGTCGCCAAGGTGTAACGGGTGGTGCGGTTAGTAAAGAACACCACGCCGGCGGCGATGGCGAAACACGACTGCACCAGCGGGCTCGGGAACAGGTCGAACAGCGCCCACGCCACGGTCAGGCCAATGGCGGTGCCGAAGATCCGCTGACCGAGTTTGCGTCGGGTGGCGCCGTAGTTTGGCTGGCAGACGAACAGCGTGGTGAGGATGATCCAGTAACCCTGCGACGGGTGAATCAGATGCACCATGCCGTAGCCGATACTCAGCGCCAGCGGCAGGCGCAGGGCGTGACGGAACAGCAAAGACGTCGGCGTCAGTTGCGTGCGCAAGCGAATCCAGACGTCCTTGAGGTTGCGCGGCGAGCGGTCGAGCAGGCTGCTGTCGGTCGCGTCGGCCAGGGCGTCGGGGTTGCTCGCGTCACTGAGCAAGCGGTCGAGGGTGCCAAGGTTGGCCGCCAGTGCGCGCAGCGAACGGAGCAATCCGCGCCAGGCCGGGTTGCTCTGGATGCGCAGGTGTTCGAGGGAGGCGTCGAGGTCGCTCAGGGCTTCGGCGAAACTCGCGTCGTAAATGAATGGCTGGCGCATCTGGATCGATTCGGCCAAGGCGCGGCAGGCCTTGCCTTGCTGGCGCAACAGGCGCTGGCAGCGGAACAGCACATCGCTGTGAAAAAACGCATCGGCGAGGGCGTTGTACGGATAGTGCGAGGAGCTGGCGCGTTCGTGGATGTCCTGGGCGAGGAAGTACAGCTTCAGGTAGCGGCTGACTTTCGAGCCGGGGCGGCCGTTACCGACCCGGTGCAGAATGATTTCCTTGGCACTGTTCAACGCAGCGACCACGCGACCGTTTTGCTGGGCCAGTTCCAGACGCCGGGCTTCGACGTCGAGTTGGCGGATCGGTTCGAACAGCGAGGCTTTCAGCTTCAGATAGAAACCCAGTTCGCGGAACAATCGCGCCAGGCTTTGCTGCACTGGCTGATTGGAAAACAGCGCCTGCCACAGCACCGAGAGCAAGCCGTACCACGCAGCGCCGGCGACCAGCAGCATCGGTTCGTGCCAGAAATCAGTGACCGCGCCGCCGCGCTGATCCACACCGATCATCGTGTACACCGACAGAATCAGCGTCGCTGAGGCAATCGCGCCATAACGCTCGCCGAGCGCACCGAGCATCGTCAGGCCGAAACTCGCCAGCGCCAGGGCAATGGCAAACACGATGGGGTAGGGGAAGAGCAGTTCCACCGACAGCGCTGCGATGCTGAAGCACACCAGCGTCACGGCGAGGGCGTTGAGGCGGCCCTGCCAACTGTCGTCGGTTTCAGCCAGGGCGCTGGCGATGATCCCCAGGAACAACGGGATCAGCAGGGCCATTTCATCCTGATACCAGCACAGCGCCATGCTGCCGGTCAGGGCGATGAACACCCGCACGCTGTAGCTGAATTTATCCAGCGCCCACAGGCGCCGCAAAGACTGACGAAACGAGGTCGAGGACATGAAGTGCGAAGGCCTTCCGAGGCTATGCCGCTAAATTGAGCCAGTAATGACGCCGACGCAATGGCGCCGATCACATCTGGCAGCAAAAAGTGTTCCTTTGAGATCTTGTGCCGGATTAAATCTTGGATTGGGCACATAACCCTGTGGGAGCTGCGGTGCGACGATTCGACTTGCCAGCGATGGCTGCCTGACAGTCAACAAAGATGTTGGATGTACCGACCTCATCGCTGGCAAGCCAGCTCCCACAGGAATTGCATTTCACATTCGAAAGAAAGGGATCAGACGTACTGCGCGGCAGCGTAGCCGGAGGCCCAGGCCCACTGGAAGTTGAAGCCGCCCAAGTGACCGGTGACGTCGAGCACTTCGCCAATGAAGTACAGGCCAGGGCTTTTCAGCGATTCCATGGTTTTCGACGACACTTCGCGAGTATCAACGCCACCGAGCGTTACCTCGGCAGTCCGATAACCTTCAGTCCCCGCCGGCACGACTTTCCAGCTGCCCAGCTTCTCGGCGATTTCCGCCAGCTCCGCGTGGGTGTACTGCTTCATCGGCTTGGAGACAAACCAGTTGTCCGCCAGCAAGTTGGCCATCTTCTTGGTGAAGATTTCACCCAGCAACGTTTTCAACTCGCTGTTCGGGCGCTCGGTCACCTGCTGTTGCAGCCAGCTCGCGGCGTCGTGATCCGGCAGCAGGTTGATCTCCACCGTGTCGCCAGATTCCCAGAACGAGGATATCTGCAAGATCGCCGGGCCACTGAGGCCGCGATGGGTAAACAGAATGTTCTCGCGGAAGCTCTGATCGTTGCAGCTGACCAGACAATCCACCGAAGTCCCGGACAGCTCGGTACACAATTCCTTGAGCTGATCGGTGATGGTGAACGGCACCAGGCCGGCGCGGGTCGGCAGCAATTCGTGGCCGAACTGCTTGGCGACCTGATAACCGAAACCGGTGGCGCCCAACGTCGGGATCGACAGCCCGCCGGTGGCGATGACCAACGATTGGCACTGGATCTGGCCGAGGGTGGTGTCGAGCAGGTAACCGCTTTCGACCTTCTCGATGGTCTGGATCGAGGTGTCCAGATGCAACTCGACGCCGGCCTGATCGCACTCGGTCAGGAGCATTTCAAGAATGTCGCTGGACTTGTTATCGCAGAACAACTGACCGAGTTTTTTCTCGTGGTACGGCACGGCGTGCTTCCCGACCATGCCGATGAAATCCCACTGGGTGTAGCGCGCCAGTGCGGATTTGCAGAAATGCGGGTTCTGCGAGAGGAAGTTGCTCGGTTCGGTGTACATGTTGGTGAAATTGCAGCGGCCACCGCCCGACATCAGGATTTTCTTGCCGGCCTTGTTCGCGTGGTCGAGCAGCAACACCTGACGCCCACGCCCGGCGGCGGTCAGTGCACACATCAACCCAGCGGCGCCAGCGCCAATGATCATGACTTCGGTAGAGCGCAAAACGGTGTCCTCTGAAATATCACCACAAAACGAACTGTAGGAGCTGCCGCAGGCTGCGATCTTTTGATCTTGCTCTTTAAAAACAAAGTCAAAAGATCGCAGCCTGCGGCAGCTCCTACAGGGGAGTTACGTTGTTCTTACAGGATGCGCACGCGCAGCGAACGGCCCTTGATCTTGCCATCGTTCAAGCGCTGCAAGGCCTGCATGGCCACGGTGCGGTCCACGGCGACATAAGCCTGGAAGTCGAAGATCGCGATCTTGCCCACCTGCGCACCCGGAATGCCGGCATCACCAGTCAGCGCACCGAGAATGTCGCCCGGACGCACCTTGTCTTTACGGCCAGCACCGATACACAGGGTGGTCATCGGCGGCTGCAACGGGGCGAGGCCCTGGGACTTGAGGTTATCGACCTGATCCCAGTTCAGCGGCGATTTCTGCAGCTGTTCGATGGCTTGGGCGCGATGCGCTTCACCCGGAGCAACCAGGCTGATCGCGATGCCTTTCTCGCCAGCACGACCGGTACGGCCGACGCGGTGAATGTGGATTTCCGAATCGCGCGCCAGTTCGACGTTGATCACCATGTCCAGCGCATCGATGTCCAGACCACGGGCGGCAACGTCGGTGGCAACCAGTACCGAAGTACTGCGGTTGGCGAACATCGCCAGCACCTGATCGCGGTCACGCTGTTCCAGATCGCCGTGCAGGCCGACAGCGGAAATGCCTTTGGCGGTCAGGTGATCAACGGTTTCCTGAACCTGCTGCTTGGTGAAGCAGAACGCCACGCAGGACGCCGGGCGGAAGTGGTGCAGGACTTTGGTCACTGCGCTCATGCGGTCTTCCGGAGAAATCTCGTAGAAGCGCTGCTCGATCTGGGTGTCATCGTGGAACGCTTCAGCTTTCACCGTTTGCGGGTCACGCATGAATTTCGACGCCAGTTGCTTGATGCCCACCGGGTAAGTCGCGGAGAACAGCAGGGTCTGACGACGCTCCGGAGTCTTGACGATGATGTCTTCGATGGCGTCGTAGAAACCCATGTCGAGCATGCGATCGGCTTCGTCGAGGATCAGCGTATTCAGGCCATCGAGGACCAGCGAACCCTTGCGCAGGTGCTGCTGAATACGGCCCGGGGTGCCGACGATGATGTGCGCGCCGTGTTCCAGCGAAGCGATCTGCGGGCCGAACGAGACGCCGCCGCACAGGGTCAGGACTTTGATGTTGTCTTCGGCGCGGGCCAGACGACGGATTTCCTTGGCGACCTGGTCAGCCAGCTCACGGGTCGGGCAGATCACCAGCGCCTGGCAACCGAAGTAGCGCGGGTTGATCGGGTTCAGCAGGCCGATGCCGAAGGCGGCAGTCTTGCCGCTGCCGGTCTTGGCCTGAGCGATCAGGTCCATCCCTTTGAGGATCACCGGCAAGCTCTGCGCCTGGATCGGCGTCATCTGGGCATAACCGAGGGATTCGAGGTTAGCCAGCATGGCGGCGGACAGCGGCAGAGTATTAAAAGCGGTGGCGATGGTGGTCACGGGACTGGCCTGCAAAACAAAATGTCGCGCAGTGTAGCAGCCCCGTGCCACTTTCCTCGAAAGTTCTGGACGAACAGTGATTAATGTTCGATGTGTTCTTCCGGACGTTTGGCGCGGCGGCCGTCTTCTTTCGACAGTTGCGAGAAGATCGTCGCCGCCAGCATCGCCATGATCCCGACGGTGACGAAGGTCAGCTGGAACGCGCCGAGCACGGTTTCGACACCATCGTTACCGATCTCTGCAGTAAACCCGCCGAGCAACGCGCCGGCGCAGGCAACCCCGAGACTCAACGACAACTGCGCGACCACCGAGAGCAAGCTGTTGCCGCTGCTGGCGCTGGCATCGTCGAGATCAATCAACGTCACCGTGTTCATCGCAGTGAACTGCAACGAGTTGATCGCGCCTAGCACTGCCAGCAGGCACAGCAACAGCCAGTACGGCGTCTGTTCGCTGACCAAGCCCATGCTTGCCAGCATGATCCCCAGTGCCAGCGTATTGCCGGTCAGCACGATGCGATAACCCAGGCGCTCGATCAGTGGGCGCGCCACCCACTTGGCGATCATCGCCGCAGCAGCCAGCGGCAGCATGCTCATCCCCGCTTGCGACGGCGAATAACCCAGCGCCACTTGCAGCAGCAGCGGCACCAGAAACGGCAGTGCACCGCTGCCCAAACGCGCGAACAGGTTGCCGAGAATACCGACGGCAAAGGTGCGGGTCTTGAACAGCGACGGCGCGAACAGCGGGTTTTCGATGTGCCCGGCGCGCAACCAGTACGCCGCCAGACAGGCCATGCCGCCGAACAGTAGCAACATCACGCGCAGGTGCGGCAGGTGCAATTCGCCGAGGCCTTCCATGGCGATGGTGATCAGGATCATCGCCGCGCCGAACAGCAGGAAGCCGAGGCTATCGAACCGCGTGCGCTCGGTGCCGCGCAGGTCGGGAATGAATTTCCACACCGCGTAGCAACCGATCACGCCGACCGGCAGGTTGATTAAAAAGATCCAGTGCCACGTCAGGTATTCGACCATCCAGCCGCCCATGGTCGGGCCGATCAGCGGGCCGAGCAGGCCGGGGATGGTGATGAAACCCATGATCCGCACCAGCTCGGATCGCGGATAAGCGCGCAGTACGACGAGTCGCCCGACCGGCAGCATCAACGCGCCGCCCAGCCCCTGAATGACACGGGCGCCGATCAGCATGCTCAGGCTGCTCGACAGCGCGCAGAGCAGTGAGCCGAAGCTGAACAGCAGGATCGCGCCGAAGAAGATTTTCTTGGTGCCGAAGCGGTCGGCGATCCAGCCCGAGGCGGGGATCAGCAAGGCCACGGTGAGCATGTAGGCGATGATCACGCCCTGCATGCGCAAGGGGTCTTCGGCGAGATCGCGGGCCATCGCGGGCAGCGCGGTGTTGAGGATGGTCCCGTCGAGGGACTGCATGAAGAACGCAATGGCGACGACCCACGGCAACCAGCGGGCGGTGATGGCGTCGAGAGGCGGGCGGTTGGGCATGGAACCTCTTGTTGTCTGTTTGATGATCGTTCCCACGCTCTGCGTGGGAATGCCTCAACGGACGCTTGGCGTCCGCTTTTGGCTGGGACGCAGAGCGTCCCCGGCTGCATTCCCACGCAGAGCGCGGGAACGATCGCCGTCAGAGGGTCAAGGTCAAACGGCTCACCAGCGCCCCCGGCAGCAACGCCGACGACGTATTGCGCTGGCTGTACGTACTCGCCGACAGCAGCAATTCGCGCTCGGCGGTCAACGCTTCCAGCTGCGAACCGAGCAAGCTGTAAGCGCTGTCGTCAAAACGCATGGTGCTGACCGGCGCCTGAATCTCGCCGTTCTCGACCCAGAAGGTCGCGAAGCGGGTCATGCCGGTCATGCGTGCCGCCGGTTGATCCGAGAAGTTCAGATACCACAGGTTGCTGATATACAACCCGGTGCCCAACTGCTTGAGGATCTCTGCTTGGGACAGATCACCGGCTGCCATGTTCAATGCACTCGGCGATTCACCGCCGCTGGCGCCGTTGGCGGTCAGACCATATTCAGCGGCACTGCGCGAGCCGACCAGTTGATCGCCAGCCTTGCCTTCGACGATCAGCCGCAGATCGCTGCGCGGATACCCTTCGCCGGAAAACGCCGGGCTCAGCGATTCGCTGACCTTTTCGTCCAGCGACACCAGCGGACTGAACGCCTGATCGCCGACATATAACTTCTGCAACGGGCTGCTCTTGCTGGCAATCGACTGCGCGGAGAAACCGCCCCAGCTCAGCATGCCCATGATTTCTTCCAGTGCCGCCGGTGCCAGGTACGCGCGGTATTGCCCCGGCGCCAAGGTGCGCAGTGGACGACCGAGAAACTCCAGTTGCTCGCGGGCCTGGCCGAAGCGCTTGGCGAAACCTTCGCTGCTCCAATCATGCCCGGCATAGCTGGCTTTCACCGCTTCGCCGTTCTCATGGAACAGGCTGAAGTCGAAGTTGAAGCTGTTGGCCTGATGCCAGCCAAACGCCCCCGAAGAACTGGCGAAACCACGGCTGATCGGGCCGGCAGCATAGAAGCCCACCAAATCCAGACCTTCAGCGGCGGCGCAGATTTCATCGACCACCTGTTCCGTGTCCGGCAGCGGATGTTCCTGCACATTCTTGCTCTGCCAGCCATTGTGATTGAGCAGCAGATACGGATCCTGCGGCAGCAGCGGCAGAGTTTCGCGCAGTTGTTGCAGACCTTCGGCGAGGCGTTGCAGGTCGCCTTCCTGATCACCGGACAGGGTGACCTGCAGGTCAGCGTGACGCCCGTCGTTGATCAGCTTCAGGACAATGCTGGCCTGCTGAACCTGGCCGGCCTGACGCACTTTGGCGTGGTTGAAACGCACGAACGCTGAAGATTCGGCGGCATAGCTGAGGGTGAACTGCTCCGGCTCGCGGACGCTGTCGCGCAGCCACTCGACCATGACCTTGAAGGCGTCGGACTGACTCTTCGAAATGCTCATCAGGCGTCTCCCCCAAACACATCAACGTTGCTGAATACGCAGGCCGGCGAAGCATGGCCGACGCGGATCACCTGGTTCGGTTCACCCTTGCCGCAGTTCGGCGTGCCCAGCACCTTGACGGTATTGGCATCGCCGACGGCGCGCAGGCTTTTCCAGAAGTGCGCGGAAATCGCCCGGTAGTTCGGATTTTTCACCACGCCTTTCAGTTCACCGTTTTCGATCAACTGGCCCCATTCGCAGCCGAACTGGAATTTGTTGCGCGCATCGTCGATCGACCATGAGCGGTTGGTGCTCATCAAAATGCCGTGCTCGATGCCTTTGATCAACTGCTCAAGCGGCTGGTCGCCGGGTTCGATATTGAGGTTGGCCATGCGGTCGATCGGTGCGCGGTTCCAACCGCAGGCGCGGCTGTTGGCGACGCCCTCCATCCCTGCACGGTATTGCGACAGCGCACCACCCAGCGGACGCAGCAGCAGCCCTTCGCGGATCAGGAATTGTTTGCTGGCCTCGGTGCCGTCGTCGTCATGGCCATAGCTGGCGAGTTCTTCGGGGATACCCGGATCGAAGGTCACGTTGAGCAGCTTCGAGCCGTATTGCAGGCTGCCGAAGTCGCTCGCTTTGACAAAACTGGTGCCGGCGTAATTGCGCTCGTCGCCGAGGATGCGGTCGAGCTCCAGCGGGTGGCCGATGGATTCGTGGATCTGCAGCATCATCTGATCCGGCATCAACAGCAGGTCGCGCGGACCTTGCGGGGTGTTCGGCGCGAGCAGCAGTTGCAACGCTTGATCAGCAACCTGCGGGCCGGCGCCGATCAGGCCACAACGGCTGATCACGTCAGCGCCGCCCTGTTGGCCGAAGTTCTCGCGACCGAGACTGCGGGTCTGACTGTCATTGCCGTCGTAGGCGGTGACATCGAGGCCTGGGTAAACGAAGCGCTGGGCTTGGCGCAATTCGGCCCCGGCGCTGCTCAGGTAGATCTGTTCGACGTGGGTAATGCCAATGCTCACCTGCCAATTCACCAGGCGCTCATCCTTTGGCACCGAGGCGGATTCCGCGCCGAGCAGCTCAAAGCATTCGCTCAGAGGCGGGAAGGGTTGTTCGAGATTGGGCGAAAAGTAATCAGCGCGATCACTGGACACTGGCTGATCGCGCAGGTCGAGCAAGGCGTGCGGCTTGAGGCGACGGGCCTGAATTTCGGCGCGTTCTAGCGCGGCTTGCAGGCCTTGTTGCGACAGGTCGTTGGTCGCCGCGTAAGCCTCAACGCCGTTGACGCGAACGGTGAGCATCGCGCCTTCGTCACGGCTCAGGCTCGGCGGTTCGGCGACGTTCTTGCGCACCGACAGGTACTGGCCGGACTCGCGTACATACCGCAGGGAAAAGAACTCAGCGCCCGTGCGCAAGGCAGCGAAGCGCTGCTTGAGCTGGGGGTGGAAATCGAACATTCGGGAACCTCCTTGTCAGGGGGAAGCGGTAGAGCAGCGGCGGGGAGGGGGTGAAACGGTTGCGCGAGGTCTAGAGTAGGCCTGCGTGGGGGTAGGATCAAGTGAAGAGGGGGTGTAGGGGGATTTACTGTGCAGCAGGGGAATTTGTGCTGAGTCTGAAGGCCCCATCGCTGGCAAGCCAGGCTCCCACAGGTTTTTTGCTGAACACATTATGTGTGTACGACACAAAACCCTGTGGGAGCTGGCTTGCCAGCGATTAGCCGTGACGCGGTGTTATGTCTTACTGAGCAGCAGGCGTGATATCACGCATCGGCTTGCCCTTCACTGGCGCATCGCCTGCGACGTAGTACGGCGCGGTGCTGCGCGGCAACGGCTGGCGGCCACGGATCTTGTCGGCGATTTTCTCGGCGATCATGATCGTCGGCGCGTTCAGGTTACCGGTGGTGATGATCGGCATGATCGAAGCATCGACCACACGCAGGCTCTGCATGCCGTGCACGCGACCTTCGCCATCGACCACCGCCATTTCGTCGGTGCCCATCTTGCACGAGCAGGACGGGTGGAACGCGGTTTCGGCGTGCTCGCGGATGAACTTGTCGAGTTGCTCATCGGTTTGCACTTCGATGCCCGGGCTGATTTCGCGGCCACGGTATTGATCGAGTGCCGGTTGCTGCATGATTTCACGGGTCAGGCGGATGCCGTCGCGGAATTCTTGCCAGTCCTGCTCGGTGGCCATGTAGTTGAACAGGATGCTCGGGTGCTGGCGCGGGTCTTTCGACTTGGCTTGGATGCGACCACGGCTTGGTGAGCGCATGGAACCCATGTGCGCCTGGAAACCGTGCTCTTTCACACCGTTGCTGCCGTTGTAGTTAATCGCCACCGGCAGGAAGTGGTACTGGATATTCGGCCATTCGAATTCCGGACGCGAACGGATGAAACCGCCGGCTTCGAACTGGTTGCTGGCGCCGATGCCAGTGCCGTTGAACAGCCACTCGGCACCGATGGCCGGCTGGTTGTACCAGAGCAGCGACGGGTACAGCGAAACTGGCTGAGTGCACGCGTATTGCAGGTACAGTTCAAGGTGATCCTGCAGGTTTTCACCAACGCCCGGCAGATCGTGAACGACCGGGATGTCGAGGCTTTCCAGCAGTTTCGCCGGGCCGACACCGGAGCGCTGCAGAATCTGCGGCGAAGCGATGGCGCCGGAGCACAGCAGGACTTCCTTGCGTGCTTTGACTTCAACGCGCTCTTCAGCATCGCCGACCAGGTAACGCACGCCAACCGCACGCTTGCCTTCAAACAGAATCTTGTCGGTCAGGGCGTGGGTGACGATGGTCAGGGTCGAACGCTTTTTCGCGGTGTCGAGGTAGCCACGGGCGGTGGAAGCACGACGGCCTTTCGGCGTCACGGTGCGGTCCATCGGGCCGAAGCCTTCCTGCTGGTAGCCGTTCAAGTCTTCGGTGCGCGGGTAACCGGCCTGCACGCCGGCTTCAACCATGGCGTGGAACAGCGGGTTGTTGCCGGCCTTCGGCGTGGTCACGCTGACCGGGCCTTCGCCACCGTGGTAATCGTTCGGGCCGATGTCGCGGGTTTCGGCTTTGCGGAAGTACGGCAGGCAGTCGAGGTACGACCAGTTTTCCAGGCCTGGCAGTTTCGCCCAGCCGTCGTAGTCCATCGCGTTGCCACGGATGTAGCACATGCCGTTGATCAGCGAGGAACCGCCGAGGCCTTTGCCGCGACCGCATTCCATCCGGCGACCGTCCATGTGTGGCTCGGCGTCGGTTTCGTAAGCCCAGTTGTAACGACGACCTTGCAGCGGGAACGCCAGGGCAGCTGGCATTTGCGTGCGGAAGTCGAGACGGTAGTCAGGGCCGCCTGCTTCGAGCAGCAGAACGGTGACGCCAGCGTCTTCAGTCAGACGGGTCGCCAAGGTGTTACCGGCCGAGCCGGCACCGATGATGATGTAGTCGAATTCTTGAGTCATAAGTTCTCCTGAGGGAGCTGCAAGCCACAAGCTTCAAGCTGCAAGTAAAAGCAGCGAGCGGTGGCTTCGAAATCGGGGAGGGCGGCAACCTCCAAACTGCTTTTACTTGCAGCTTGAAACTTGCCGCTTGGAGCTGATCAGCTCATCAGAAAACTGAAACGTACTCACCCAGTTCGACTTGCACGGACTTGATGCGGGTGAAGTTATTGAGAGAGCTGATCCCGTTCTCACGGCCAACACCCGACTGCTTGTAACCGCCGACCGGCATTTTTGCGTCGGACTCGCCCCAGGCGTTGATCCAGCAGATACCGGCTTCCAGTTGATGAATCACGCGGTGGGCGCGGTTCAGGTCTTTGGTGACGATACCGGCGGCCAGGCCGAAGTCGGTGTCGTTGGCGCGGCGGATCACTTCTTCTTCGGTTTCGTAGGAGAGGATCGCCATCACCGGACCAAAGATTTCTTCACGAACAATGGTCATGTCGTCGGTGCAGTCGGTGAACACGGTGGGTGCCACGAATGCGCCTTTGGCGAATTCGCCGTCGGTCAGACGGTCGCCGCCGCACAGCACGCGAGCGCCTTGCTCTTTACCCTTGGCGATGTAGTTCAGCACGCTTTCCATGTGCGCGAAGCTGACCAGTGGGCCGAAGTTGGTGTTTTCGTCTTCCGGGTTGCCGACGCGGATGCGTGCAACGCGCTCAACGATCTTGGCTTCGAAGGCGGCTTTCAGGTGCGCTGGTACAAACACGCGAGTGCCGTTGGTGCAGACCTGACCGGAGCTGTAGAAGTTGGCCATCATCGCGGTGTCGGCAGCGCGATCGAGGTCGGCGTCGTCGCAGATGATCAGCGGGGACTTGCCGCCCAGTTCCATGGTCACGTCTTTCAGCGACGAAGCCGAAGCGCTGGCCATTACTTTTTTGCCAGTGTCGGTGCCGCCGGTGAAGGAGATTTTTTCGATGCGCGGGTGCTCGGTCAACCAGGTGCCGACTTCACGGCCGCTGCCGGTCAGTACGTTGAACACACCGTTTGGAACGCCGGCTTCGGTGTAGATCTCGGCCAGTTTCAGGGTGGTCAGCGAAGTGACTTCGCTCGGCTTGAAGATCATCGCGTTACCGGCCGCCAGGGCTGGCGCGGATTTCCACAGCGCGATCTGGAT
The DNA here is from genome assembly GCF_058136335.1 of Pseudomonas sp. 4CAES_32.4. Lineage (NCBI taxonomy): Bacteria > Pseudomonadati > Pseudomonadota > Gammaproteobacteria > Pseudomonadales > Pseudomonadaceae > Pseudomonas > Pseudomonas sp. 4CAES_32.4. The sequence continues at coordinate 5,754,828 of NZ_CM176882.1, read as the reverse complement.
CGGGTAGTTCCACGCGCCGATACCGGCAACCACGCCCAGCGGCTCGCGACGGGTGTAGACGAAAGAAGTGTCGCGCAGCGGGATCTGCTCGCCTTCGATGGCCGGCACCAGGCCTGCGTAGTATTCCAGCACGTCGGCGCCGGTAACGATGTCGACGTACTTGGTTTCGGAGAAGGATTTACCGGTGTCCAGGGTTTCCAGCGCGGCCAGTTCATCGTTGCGCTCGCGCAGGATGTCGACGGCGCGACGCAGGATGCGCGAACGCTCCATGGCGGTCATCGCGGCCCAGATTTTCTGGCCCTTTTCAGCGCTGACCACAGCACGCTCGACGTCTTCCTTGGTCGCACGTTGCACCTGTGCGAGGACTTCACCGTTAGCCGGATTGATGGCTTCGAAGGTGGCATCGCTGCCGGCGTCAGAGTACGCACCATCGATGTAAAGTTTTTGCAGTTCGAAACGGGCCATAGTGTCCTCGCAAGTGCATTGGTGGTTGGCGTTGACCACCGCGCTGAAGCTGCGGTGGCAGTGAGGGGCCGAGCGTTTTCTGTGTGCTCTAGCTCACCTTCTTGGCCAATTGGAAATCCATGTATTCGTAAGCGATCTGTTGCGCCTGCGCCGTGTCGAAAGCGTCTCCCGACAAAGCGCCGCGCAACCACAAGCCGTCAATCAACGCTGCCAGTCCTCGCGCTGCGCTGCGCGCATCTTCGAGCGGCAACACGCGGCGGAACTCGCAGCACAGGTTGGAATACAGACGGTGATCGTTGATCCGCTGCAACCTGTGCAAAGACGGCTGGTGCATGCTGGTGGCCCAGAAGGCCAGCCAGGTTTTCATTGCCGGGCCATTGACCTGGCTGGCGTCGAAGTTGCCTTCGATGATCACCTGCAGATGCGCCCGTGGGCTGTCATCTGCCAGCGCCTGACGGCGCGCGGTGACGCTCTCGCTGAGGGCGGTCATCAGATACCGCATCGTGGCGGCAATCAGGCCGTTCTTGTCCTGAAAGTAATGACTGATGATGCCATTCGAGACACCGGCCAAACGGGCGATCAGCGCAATGCTGGCGTCCCCCATTCCGACCTGATCGACCGCCTGCAAAGTGGCTTCGATCAGTTGTTGGCGGCGGATGGGTTGCATACCGACCTTGGGCATCTTGCACATCTCCTTAGGCCTTCCGAGCGGCGAATAACGCCTATCGGATTGAGGGCCAGTCTATTTTGTTTTGATTGAACGTTCAATCAACAAAGAATAAGCTCTGCGACAAATCGTCGCTGCCTACAGATTTTTCCTACATGTAAGTGGCGATAAAACCGACATCCGAAAATGCTCGAAACCTGCGTGGGGCATGGCGCGGTTCGCGATTCGATGGACGTGTTGAAAGGGCAAGACGCTCAGGGCCAGGTTTCGGATGAACGTCCGTCCACCTTCGGCCACGAAAGCGATTCGCAGCGCCATTTCGGCAGGTTCGGGCTTTTTTCGGGGTGTCTTTATATCACCCGCCGGTCGGCTGCCAACTAACCGATTGGTCGGGTTCCGTGTTGCCTTGTGTTCTTCTCTCGCACTGCCTGGAGCATTTGTGCCATGAGTTCTGCCTCGCTTATAAAGACCCCGCCCGAGAAGGTGACGGTCAACGGTTGGGTGTTTTACACCTCTACCGCGCTGATTCTGTTGTTGACCGCCATTCTGATCATCGCCCCGCAAGAGGCCGGCAGACTGTTGGGTATCGCTCAGGCCTGGTTGTCGCGCAGCTTCGGCTGGTACTACATGGTGGTGATCGCCGCCTACCTGGTGTTTGTCGTCGGCCTGGCGTTCTCCTCGTACGGCAAACTCAAACTGGGCAGCAAGGATGACACCCCGGATTTCAGTTACGGCGCCTGGGCGGGGATGCTGTTCTCGTCGGGTATCGGTATTTCGCTGCTGTACTTCGGCGCGTCGGAGCCACTGGATCACTACTTCAATCCGCCGGAAGGCGCCTCGGCCACCAACATGGCCGCGCGTCAGGCAGTACAACTGACGTTCCTGCACTGGGGCCTGCACGGCTGGGCGATCTACGCACTGGTCGGTCTGGCCGTGGCGTACTTTGCTTACCGTCATAACCAGCCGCTGGCCCTGCGTTCGGCGCTGTATCCGCTGGTTGGCGAGCGTTGGGTTAAAGGCGCGGCCGGTCACGCGGTGGACGGCTTCGGCATGTTCGTGACCCTGCTGGGTCTGGTGACGAATCTGGGGATTGGTTCGCTGCAAGTGTCCTCGGGCCTGGAAAACCTGTTCGGCATGGAACACAGCAACACCAACCTGTTGATCGTGATCATCGTGATGAGCACCGTGGCGACCATCGCTGCGGTGTCCGGCGTGGAAAACGGCATCCGCCGTCTGTCCAACCTGAACATCGTGCTGTTCAGCGGTCTGCTGATTTTCGTGCTGCTGTTCGGCCCGACCCTGCACCTGCTCAACGGCTTCGTGCAGAACATCGGTGACTATCTGAATGGCGTGGTGCTGAAGACTTTCGACCTGTACGTCTATGAAGGCGACAGCGCCAAGTCCGACCGCTGGTTGGGCCTGTGGACGCTGTTCTACTGGGCGTGGTGGATTTCCTGGGCACCATTCGTAGGCATGTTCATCGCGCGTATTTCCCGTGGTCGTTCCGTGCGTGAACTGGTCGCCGGCGTATTGCTGATTCCGCTGGGCTTCACCTTGGCCTGGCTGTCGATCTTCGGTAACTCGGCACTGGATCTGGTGATGAACCAGGGGGCGGTGGAGCTTGGCAAGACGGCACTGGAACAGCCGTCGATGGCCATCTATCAATTGCTTGAACACTACCCGGCGTCGAAAGTCGTCATCGGTGTGTCGATCTTTGTTGGCTTCGTGCTGTTCCTGACCCCGGCCGACTCTGGCGCGGTGATGATGGCGAATCTGTCCTGCAAGGGCGGCAACGTCGACGAAGACGCGCCGCACTGGCTGCGGATCTTCTGGTCGGTGGTGATCACCCTGGTGACCATCGGTCTGCTGTTTGCCGGTAACTTCGAAGCCATGCAAACCATGGTGGTGCTCGCCGGTCTGCCGTTCTCGGTGGTGTTGATCTGCTTCATGTTCGGCCTGCACAAGGCGATGCGCCAGGACGTGCAGATCGAACAGGAGCAAGCGCAACTGGCGGAGCGCGGTCGTCGCGGTTTCAGCGAGCGTCTGACGCAACTGGATCTGCAGCCGAGCCAATCGGTGGTGCAGCGCTTCATGGACAAGCAGGTCAGCCCGGCGCTGGAAGATGCCACCGCGCAGATGCGTGCGCAGGGTCTGGAAGTGCAGACGCTGTTGGGTAAATCCAAGCGCTGCATGGGCGTGCGCGTCGAGATGGAAGAGGGCAACCCTTTCGTCTACGAAGTCAGCCTGGACGGCTACCTGGCGACCCCGACCGAATCGGCCCAGTCCGATGAAGCGCGCCAGCGTTACTACCGCGCTGAAGTGTATTTGCACAACGGCAGCCAGGATTACGACCTGATGGGCTTCACGCAGGATCAGATCACGCGGGATGTGCTCGATCAGTTTGAAAGCCATCGGCAGCTCCTTGGCCGGGTTTATAGCTAAACCGCTAAATCAAAAGGGGCTCGATTGAGCCCCTTTTGCATGATCGTTCCCAAGCTCCGCGTGGGAATGCATCAATGGACGCTCCGCGTCCGCTGTTGTGGGACGCGGAGCGTCTCGGGCTGCATTCCCACGCAGAGCGTGGGAACGATCACGCCGCGATCCTCTCACGGCGTTTTTGTGTCTGGGGTTCTTAGCCCAGGTTCTTGCCCAGCAACGCGTGATACAACTCGCTGTCGCCCAGGATCCCCACCACATGATTGTTATCGTGCAGCACCAGTTTGTTGCCGGTCTGATAACGAATCTGCAAGGCGTCACGCATGCCGATATTCGAATCCACCAGCGTCGGTTTACGCTCCAGCCCTTCCACCGCTTGCCCCGGTGCCCAGTTCTGCAGGTTCAGCACCGAGCCGTTCTGCCGTGCGCCTTTGATGGTGTTGCCTTCAGCCAGATCCAGCCAGGAATCGCCGCCCGGATCCAGGCAAACCGAACCATTGATGCGTTTGCAGTTGTCCAGCGTGCGCATCAGGCTGCGACCGCACAGCACGTTGAGCGGATTGGTGTGCGCCACGAACGTACGCACATAGTCGTCCGCCGGGTTCAGTACGATCTCTTCCGGCACGCTGTACTGGATGATCCGGCCGTCCTTCATGATCGCAATGCGGCTACCCAATTTGAGTGCCTCGTCGAGGTCGTGACTGACGAAGACAATGGTCTTGTTCAGCTTGCGTTGCAGTTCCAGCAGTTCATCTTGCAGACCCTGACGGATCAGCGGGTCGAGCGCCGAGAACGGTTCGTCCATCAACAGAATGTCAGCGTCCATCGCCAGCGCCCGCGCCAGACCGACGCGCTGCTGCATGCCGCCGGAGAGTTCGTCAGGCTTCTTGTTGCGCCATTGGGTCAGGCCGACCAGTTCGAGTTTTTCATCGACCAGCTTGCGGCGTTCCTTTTCCGGGCGACCCTGCATTTCCAGACCGAAACTGATGTTCTCGCGCACCGTTAGCCACGGCATCAGGGCGAACTTCTGGAAGACCATGGCGATGCGTTGGGTGCGCATCATTTTCAGTTCGGCCGGGGTGCAGGAGGCGATGTCGATCTGTTTGCCTTCATGCTCGACGAACAGCTTGCCACGGCTCACGGTGTTGAGGCCGTTGATGCAGCGCAGCAGGCTCGACTTGCCCGAACCGGACAGGCCCATCAGCACGCAGATTTCGCCTTTGTTGATATCCAGCGTGGCTTTTTCCACGCCGACGATCTGTCCGGTTTTCTTCAGGATCTCGTTGCGGGTCATGCCCTGATCGAGCAGCTTGAGTGCCTCGCGTGGATCCTTGGAGAAGATTACGTCTACGTCTTCGAAGCGAATTATGCTCATGCGTCACCCCCTACTTTGGCGTCGGGTTGTTTGCAGATACGGTCGAGCATGATCGCCAGCAGTACGATCGCCAGGCCCGCTTCGAAGCCCAGGGCGATATCAGCAGTGTTCAGTGCGTTGACCACCGGTTTGCCGAGTCCGTCGGCGCCGACCAGTGCGGCGATCACCACCATCGACAACGACAGCATGATGCACTGGGTGATGCCGGCCGCGATGCTCGGCATGGCGTGAGGCAGTTCGATCCGTGAGAGCAATTGGCGACGCGAGCAGCCGAAGGCCTTGCCGGCGTCCATCAGTTCTTGCGGGACATCGCGGATGCCCAGGTAGGTCAGGCGGATCGGCGCAGCGATGGCGAACACCACCGTAGAGATCAGGCCCGGCACCACACCCAGCCCGAAGAGGGTCAGGGTAGGAATGAGGTAAACGAAGGTCGGTACGGTCTGCATCAGATCGAGTACCGGACGCATTAACGTGTAGAACATCGGTTTGTGCGCGGCGACGATGCCCAACGGCACGCCGATGACCACGCAGACCAGGGTCGCGAACAGCACCTGGGCGAGGGTTTCCATGGTTTCCTGCCAGTACCCCAGATTGAGGATCAGCAGAAAGGAAGCAATGACGAAAGCGGTCAATCCCCATTTGCGCTGGATGAAATGCGCGAGCAGGGCGATGAGGCCGATCAAGACAAAAGGGTTGAACCAGGTCAGCGCAAACGTCACGCCGTGGATCATCGTTTCCAGGGTCACGGCGATTGCGTCGAAGGTGTTGGCGCCGTGTTGCGTCAACCATTCAACGAAGCCCGCGATGTACTGGCCTAAAGGTATTTTCTGATCAATCAGCATGGTAGTGAACGTCCGCATGCAAGGAAATAAACAGCCCGAGGGAGCAAGCTCCCTCGGCATAAGCGATTACTGATTCAGCTTGGCTTTCACGGCCTCCAGGCCTGGTTTACCGTCAATGGTGGTCACGCCAGCGAGCCAGGTATCGAGCACCTGTGGATTCTTTTTCAGCCAGGCCTTGGCGGCCGCGTCGGGCTTCATCTTGTCGTCGAGGATGTTGCCCATCAGTTCACTTTCCATGTCGACGTTGAACTCCAGGTTCTTCAGCAACTGACCAACGTTGCTGCATTCCTCGGCGTAACCCTTGCGGGTGTTGGTCGCCACGGTCGCCGCACCGAAATCGGGGCCGAAGAAATCATCGCCGCCGGTCAGGTATTGAATCTTGAAGCGCTTGTTCATCGGGTGCGGCGCCCAGCCGAGGAACACCACAGCGGTGTCGCGTTTCTGCGCACGATCCACTTGCGAGAGCATGCCCGCTTCCGACGATTCGACGACTTTGAAACCGGCGGTCTTCAAGCCGAAAGCGTCCTTGTCGATCATGCTCTGGATCAGACGGTTACCGTCGTTGCCAGGCTCGATGCCGTAGATCTTGCCGTCGAGTTCTTTCTTGAATTTGGCGATGTCGGCGAAGTCATGCAGACCTTTGTCATACAAGGCTTGCGGCACGGCGAGGGTGTACTTGGCGCCCTTGAGGTTGGTGCGCACGGTTTCCACGGTGCCGGCGTCGCGGTAGGCCTTGATGTCGTTTTCCATGGTCGGCATCCAGTTGCCGAGGAACACGTCCATGTTCTTGCCGTCGGCCAGCGACTTGTAGGTCACGGGCACGGAGATCATGGTGGTTTTGGTCTTGTAGCCGAGGGCGTTGAGCACAACAGAGGTGGTCGCGGTGGTCGCGGTGATGTCAGTCCAGCCGACATCGGAGAAGTTAACGGTACTGCATTGCGCCGGTTCTGCGGCTTGCGCCAGTAACGGCAGACTCAGCATCGCGGCCAACAACAACGACGGGGAACCTTTCATGGATGGACTCCTTGGTGTTTTTTTTGGCAGTGTTCCGACTGTGGACCACCGCACTTATAGGTTGCGGTTGGATGGCGTTCTGGAGACAGCTCTGTCACGGCGCCTTGCAATCGAGTCATAACGATCATGTACCAGTGAAAATCTGACGCCTACAGGGGGGGTCGTATCCAGTACAGGGATGGTCGTATCCAGTGTCAGTGACGTCGTTTACAGCTTTTTTTCGCCCCGATTGGCCATCTGAACCGCATGAAAACGGTGAAACCGGGGTGAAAACGGCGCGGCGCTGGTGGACATGAGTGCGTCGGTGTCAGACGCCGTGCTCACCGACAAAAGCCTGATGATGCGGGCATTCCGGCGGATCGCAGCCTGAGCGTAGCAGCTCCGCCAGCGGGCGCTTTTGCGTCCCGGACCGGCATCCTCAGGAGCTCTGCAGCAATGGCTATCAGCGTTTTCGACCTGTTCAAAATCGGCATCGGCCCTTCCAGTTCCCACACCGTCGGGCCGATGCGTGCGGCGGCGTTGTTTGTCGAGTCGCTGCGGGACAAGCACCAGTTGGAACAGGTGCGTCGTATAGAAGTGCAATTGTTCGGCTCGCTGTCGGCCACCGGTATTGGTCACGGCAGCGACAACGCGGTGATCATGGGCCTGATGGGCGAATGGCCGGACGCAATCGACCCGTCGCAGATCGGCCCGCGTATTCAGGCGCTGCGTGAAACTCACACACTTTTACTCGATGGTCGCCTGGAGGTGCCTTTCGTCTGGGCACGGGACATGCGCCTGATCGATGAGAACCTCCCATTCCACCCCAATGCGATGACGATTGTTGCCGAGGGCGATCACGCTGAGTTGCATCGCGACACCTACTATTCGGTCGGTGGCGGCTTTGTCGTCGATGAAGCGCAGGCGTCCAGTGGTGTGGTCGATCTGGATCGCACGGAATTGCCTTATGACTTCTCCAGCGCGGTCGAGCTGCTGGAGTTGTGCAAAAAGAACAACCTGCGCGTTGCCGAATTGATGATGGCCAACGAAAAGGTCTGGCGCAGTGAAGAAGAGATTCGCGCCGGGCTGATGAAGCTGTGGCGGGCGATGCAGGATTGCGTCGAGCAGGGCCTCAAACACGAAGGCATCCTGCCCGGCGGTTTGAATGTGCGGCGGCGTGCGGCGAAGTTGCACCGCAGTCTGCAGGAGTTGGGCAAGCCCAATGTGATCGGCTCGACGCTCAGTGCGATGGAGTGGGTCAACCTGTTTGCGTTGGCGGTGAATGAAGAGAACGCGGCGGGCGGACGCATGGTCACGGCGCCGACCAATGGCGCGGCGGGAATCATCCCGGCGGTGTTGCACTACTTCATGAAATTCAGCGAAGCGGTGACGGACGCCAACGTGGTCGACTACTTCCTCGGTGCGGCGGCGGTGGGGATTCTGTGCAAGAAGAATGCTTCGATCTCCGGTGCCGAGGTGGGCTGTCAGGGCGAAGTCGGCTCGGCGTGCGCAATGGCAGCGGCGGGGCTGGCGGAGATTCTGGGTGCTACGCCGGAGCAGTTGTGCAACGCGGCGGAAATTGGCCTGGAGCATAACCTTGGACTGACTTGCGATCCGGTCGGCGGCCTGGTGCAAGTGCCATGCATCGAACGCAATGCGATTGCGGCGGTGAAGGCGATCAATGCGGCGCAGATGGCGTTGCGCGGGGATGGTCAGCACTTTATCTCGCTGGATCGGGTGATCCGCACCATGCGCGATACCGGCGCCGACATGCATGATAAATATAAAGAGACATCGCGGGGTGGCCTGGCGGTCAGCGCTGTGGAGTGCTGAGACCGCGTCGCTCCAATCGCTAGCAGGGCTAGCTCCCACAGGATTTGTAAACGACGCAGATCAAATGTGGGAGCCAGCCCTGCTGGCGATTGGGCCAGACCAGTCAAAACTGCTCACCAAAAGAACACAGGCAATCAATCACGCCACCTTTTAGCGCGTCGCAATCAGATAAGAGTCCTTCCCACCTGTTACATGCCTTTCACCCCTCCTACCGTCCGTCACCCGTGCTTGCGGTGACACTCCCCGCAAACTGCGCGCAGGCCAGTTCCCACAAGTGCTACCGATCTGCTCACAGAGGCTGGAGCACGGCTTTCTCCACCGCTGATGGCACTTCGAAATACCTTTCGTCGGATGTCTCGTATAGACACGTCGAGAGGTCGTTTTCAGGAGTTATTGAACGGCCATCCAATTTTAGGCATGGCAATTGCTCTGTCATAACAAAGCCCGTCTCCCACGCGAGAACGATGGCAATAACAAGAGCCTCCGCCTGAGGCCATCACCCGCTTTGTGTGAGGAGATACCGCGATGACGTCGTTCAACTCCGGGGCCCAACCCCAGAACCGTGCGCCTCAATCCATCGGCTTTCTGCTGCTGGACAATTTCACGCTGATTTCTCTGGCCTCCGCCGTAGAACCCCTGCGCATGGCCAACCAATTGTCCGGTCGCGAGCTGTATCGCTGGAGCACCCTCACCGTCGATGGCGGCCAGGTGTGGGCCAGTGACGGTCTGCAAATCACTCCCGACGCTTCCATGCACAAAGCCCCGCCGCTCGACACCGTGATTGTCTGCGGCGGCATCGGCATTCAACGCACCGTTACCCGTGAACACGTCTCGTGGCTGCAAAGCCAGGCACGCCAGTCCAAGCGTCTCGGCGCCGTGTGCACCGGCAGTTGGGCACTGGCCTGCGCCGGCCTGCTCGACGGTTTCGATTGCAGCGTGCACTGGGAATGTCTGGCGGCGATGCAGGAAGCTTTCCCGCGCGTGGCCATGAGTACGCGTTTGTTTACGCTCGACCGTAACCGTTTCACCAGCTCCGGCGGCACCGCGCCGCTGGACATGATGCTGCACCTGATCAGCCGCGATCATGGCCGTGAGCTGTCCGCCGCGATCTCGGAAATGTTCGTCTACGAACGTATCCGCAACGAACAGGATCACCAGCGCGTGCCGCTCAAGCACATGCTCGGCACCAACCAGCCGAAACTGCAGGAAATCGTCGCGCTGATGGAAGCCAATCTGGAAGAGCCGATCGACCTCGACGAACTGGCGGTGTACGTCGCCGTGTCGCGTCGACAGCTGGAGCGGTTGTTCCAGAAATACCTGCACTGCTCGCCGTCGCGTTACTACTTGAAGTTGCGCCTGATTCGCGCCCGGCAACTGCTCAAGCAGACGCCGATGTCGATCATCGAAGTGGCGTCGGTATGTGGTTTCGTGTCGACGCCGCACTTCTCCAAGTGCTACCGCGAATACTTCGGCATTCCGCCGCGTGACGAACGCGTAGGCTCCAACACCGCCCAGCAAGTGGCGATGCTGCCGCTGCCACAGGCGATCGTGATGTCGCCGCTGTCGGGGCCGATGTCGGCGTTGAGTCAGGCGCGCAATGAGTCGACGTTTGCCAGCGTAAGGCTGTAGACCGAGTCAGCTTCATCGCTGGCAAGCCAGCTCCCACAGGGTCTGTGCAGTACACAAATGTTGTGTCGGCCCGGATCACTGTGGGAGCTGGCTTGCCAGCGATGGCGGTCTGTCAGGCGCTATGGCTTTGCTGGTAGTCGGCCAATGCCGGCAACAACTGCTTGTCGATCGCCTGACGCACCGCCGGCTGGATGCTGGCGCCGCTGGTGTACATGTCCTTGACCATCTTGCGCAGTTCAAACGCACGAACATTATCCAGACCGCGCACTGCGCACTCGCAGGCCTGCTCGGCGGTCGTGCCGCTCGGGACTTGAATACCCAACGCTTTGAGTTGGCCCAACAGATCTTCCTGGTCAATCAAATCGGCGTACATCATCACGCAAATCCTTCTGTGGCATCGGAGGTCGTGGTTTGATTCTGTAAGGCTGGACGGGGCACGGCAAGGGCGTTTTGTCCGTGTGGCTGGGACGACTATGAACAGGTCGTTTTCGGCTAACTCGATCGAAAGGGGAGTGGGCACACTGGCGCAGGCTCGCTTCACGAAGGTTTGGTCACCCTCGCACGGCAGCTCCTCAACAGTAGCTTGCGCCCCGATCCTGTCACGGCTGGTATCGGGGCTTTTTTTTGGCTGTGAATCAGGAAGACCGAGTTGCCTGCAATCGCTAGCAGGGCTAGCTCCCACAGGTGATCTGCGGTGAACACAAAATTTGTGCACAGCCAAATCCAATGTAGAAGCCAGCCCTGCTGGCGATGAACGATGACTCGGTCTAACGGGCAGGTGGCAGCGCGATGACGCGGCCGATGTAAGCGGGAGCGGGCAGGTCTTGTTGCTCGGCGACGATGCTTTGCAGGCGGCTCAAAGTCTCTGGACCGAACGGCGCCGAACGCGGGCCGGCGAGGTCGACGTGCAACAGCATTTGCTCGTTGCCAGCCAGTTCCTGATCTTCACCAACCTTGTGCAGGCTGTGATAGAGGTGCAGGCGTTTGCTGTCGTGGCCGATGATCTGTGTGCGCACTTCGACTTCAGTGTCGAGCTTCACTTCGTGCAGATAGTTGAGGTGCAGTTCGAGGGTGAACAGTGAATTGCCGCTGGCTTCGCGGTTGTTGCTGTCCATGCCGAGGCGATCCATCAAGGCGTCGGTGGCATAGCTGAAGATCAGCAGGTAGAAGGCATCGCGCAGATGGCCGTTGTAGTCGACCCAGTCGGGGATGATTCTGGTTTGGTAGGTGGTGAGGGTGGGCATGTTTTCTCCTGACGCGATCGTTCCTACGCCCTGCGTGGGACCGCCTCTTGTGACGCTCAGCGTCACGCTTCTGGGACGCGGAGCGTCCCGGGCTGCATTCCCACGCGGAGCATGGGAACGATCAGTAAACGGACTATTCGCTGAACGCCATCCCGTGCTTTTCCTTGGTGGTCTTCACCGCCTCAAGCACCGCCAGCAGGCAGTCATCACGATAGCGTTCCAGCGCCGAAATGCTGTGGCGGCCGAGCTGATCGCTGGTGCCATCGACCACATCATCAATCAGCTTGTCCGTCAGTTCCGGTGCCGGCAGATACGTCCATGGCAACTGCAACGCCGGGCCGAATTGCGACATGAAGTGGCGCATGCCGGCATCGCCGCCAGCCAGGGTGTAAGTCAGGAACGTACCCATGAACGACCAGCGCAGACCAGCGCCAAAACGGATCGCATCGTCGATCTCGCCCGTGGTCGCGACACCGTCGTTGACCAGGTGCAGCGCTTCACGCCACAGCGCTTCAAGCAAGCGGTCGGCGATGAATCCCGGCACTTCCTTGCGCACATGCAAAGGGCGCATGCCGAGGGATTCGTAGACTTTCATCGCCGCTTGCACGGCTTCCGGCGCGGTATTTTTGCCACCGACCACTTCCACCAGTGGCAGCAGATACACCGGGTTGAACGGATGACCGACCACGCAGCGTTCCGGGTGCGTTGAGCTCTCGTAGAATTCGCTCGGCAGCAGGCCCGACGTGCTTGATCCGATCAACGCATTGGGCTTGGCCGCAGCGCTTATTTTGCTGTGCAGATCGAGTTTCAGCTCCAGACGTTCCGGGGCGCTTTCCTGAATAAAATCGGCATCACGCACGCATTCTTCGATGGTCGCGACAAAGCGTAGACGATCCTGCGAAGCGCCCGGCGCCAGACCGTTTTTCTCCAGCGCGCCCCAGGCATTGGCCACGCGTTTGCGCAGTGCCGCTTCAGCGCCGGGCGCCGGATCCCAAGCGATCACATCCAGGCCATGGGCGAGGGCGCGCGCGACCCAGCCACTGCCGATGACACCGCTGCCCAAGGCGGCGAAGGTTTTGATTTCGGTGATAAAGCTCATGGCGATTTCCTGAATGGGTCTCGAAAAAACTGTAGGAGTGAGCCTGCTCGCGATAGCGGTTCTTCTTCCGCTGGAGATGCATCGGATGTACCGACGCCATCGCGAGCAGGCTCACTCCTACAGGGGGAAATAAGTGGTCGTTCAGCCGCGCTGGGTCAGGCCCATCTTTTTACGGCCCTCAGCCGGCGTCAGCACGCGAGCGCCGAGCCGGCTGAGGATCTCGGTGGCGCGTTCGACCAGTTGGCCATTGGTCGCCAACACACCCTTGTCCAGCCACAGGTTGTCTTCCAGCCCGACCCGCACGTTTCCGCCCAGCAGCACCGCTTGCGCGGCCATCGGCATCTGCATCCGACCAATCCCGAACCCGGCCCACACTGCGTCGGCGGGCAAGTTATCGACCATGGCTTTCATCGTGGTGGTGTCCGCCGGCGCGCCCCACGGGATGCCCAGGCACAGCTGGAACAACGGGTTGTCGAGTAAGCCTTCCTTGATCATCTGCTTGGCAAACCAGAGATGCCCAGTGTCGAAAATCTCCAGTTCGGCCTTAACGCCCAACTCGGTGATGCGCTTGGCGCCGGCGCGCAGTTGCGCTGGGGTGGAGACGTAAATGGTGTCGCCATCGCCAAAGTTCAGGGTGCCGCAATCGAGGGTGCAGATTTCCGGCAGCAACTCTTCAACGTGGGCCAGGCGGGTCAGCGGGCCGACCAGATCGGTGTTCGGGCCGAACTCCATAGGATTCTCGCCAGCGCCGATCTCCAGGTCTCCGCCCATGCCGGCGGTGAGGTTGACGATGATGTCGACGTCCGCCTCGCGGATGCGCTCCATCACTTCGCGGTACAACGCCACGTCACGGCTGAACTTGCCGGTTTGCGGATCGCGTACATGGCAGTGCACGACGGTGGCGCCGGCCTTGGCCGCTTCAACGGCTGCCGCTGCGATCTGTTTCGGGGTGACCGGCACGTGCGGGCTCTTGGCGGTCGTGTCGCCAGCACCGGTGAGTGCGCAGGTGATGATGACGTCGTGGTTCATGGTGCGGTTTCCTTCAGGCGTGATGGGTCTGTCCGCAGCCCTTTTCGGGGCTGCGAAGCGTGGTTCATTTGCCCCTCCCATCTGGGAGAGCGGGTTTTTCAATAGAGGTTTATTTGCTGGTCAGCTGGAGATTTTCAGCGGCCGGTTTGCCATCGAAAGTGGTCACACCTTCCAGCCAGCGCTGCTTGTCTTCGGGGTGATCCTTGAGCCATTGCTTGGCCGATTCGAAAGCGTCCTTGTGATCGAGCAGCGGTTGCATCATCCGGCTCTCGTCCTCGGCGGTGAACGTCAGATTGGTCAGCAAGCGACCGATGTTCGGGCACTGCTCGGCGTATTTCGGCGCGGTGACGGTCCACACGGTGGCCATGCCTTCGTTCGGGCCGAGGGCGTCTTCACTGCCGGTCAGATAAGTCATCTGCACGTTGACGTTCATCGGGTGCGGCGCCCAGCCGAAGAACACCACGGCCTCCTTGCGGCGCACAGCGCGGTCGACGGCGGCGAGCATGCCGGCCTCGCTGGACTCGACCAACTGGAACTTGCCGAGGCCGAACTGGTTCTTGGCGATCATTGCCTTGATCTGCGTGTTGGCGCCCGAGCCTGGTTCGATACCGTAGATCTTGCCGCCGAGTTCTTTCTGGAATTTGGCAATGTCGGCAAAGGTTTTCAGGCCCTTGTCGGCCAGATAAGTCGGTACTGCGAGGGTGGCGCGGGCGTCTTTCAGGCTTGGTGCTTCGAGGACTTTGACCTGATTGGCGTCGACGAACGGGGTGATGGTCTGGGTCATCAGCGGGTTCCAGTAACCGAGGAACAGGTCCAGACGCTGGTCGCGAATCCCGGCGAAGATGATTTGCTGGGACGCGCTGGTTTGTTTGGTGTTGTAGCCGAGGCCGTCGAGCAGAACCTGGGTCATGGCACTGGTGGCGATCACGTCGGTCCAGTTGACCACGCCCATGCGCACGTTCTGGCACGATGCCGGGTCGGCCGCCATGACGCTGGCGCTCAAGAAAGCGGTACCGCTGAGTGCAAGAACACAGCTGCTGATCAGTCGTTTCATGTCGGGTTCCTCGGCAGGTCGTTTATTGTGAGTTCCGGCATCTGTCGTGCCGGTGATGCAAAGTTACGCAGCTATACGCCCATGAAAGTGCACTGCGGCGACTGGCATTTGCACTGTAGCGACCTGCACGCTTGAATGCCGCTGGCAAACGGCGTATCAACGAGCCACGTTACCCGCCAACCGAAGGCGCCCATGTCCCAGGATTTCTACTTTTTGCTGATGCCGGGGTTCTCCGCCATTGGCTTTATCTCCGCCATCGAACCGCTGCGCGTGGCCAACCGCTTTCGCGGCGAGTTGTATCGCTGGCATGTGTTGAGTGCCGATGGCGGGGCGGTGCTGGCGAGTAACGGTATGTCGGTTAACGCAGACGCAGCGCTGGAGCCGTTGAAGAAAGGCGCGACGTTATTGGTGATAGCGGGATTTGAACCGTTGAAGTTCGCAACTCCGGCGCTGGAGCATTGGCTGCGCCGACTTGATAACGAAGGCGTCACCCTCGGCGCCATCGATTCCGGCAGCTTTGTGCTGGCCGAGGCTGGTCTGCTCGACGGCTATCGTCTGACCATGCACTGGGAAGCCATCGATGCCTTCAAGGAATCTTATCCACAGCTCAGCGTGACCCAGGAATTATTCGAGATCGACCGTCGGCGCATCACCTCAGCCGGTGGCACGGCCTCGATCGATTTAATGCTCGATCTGATCGCCCAGGCTCACGGCCCGCAACTGGCGATTCAGGTCAGCGAGCAGTTTGTGCTGGGGCGCATCCGTCCGCGCAAAGACCACCAGCGCATGGAAGTCGCCACGCGTTATGGCATCAACAACAAGAAACTGGTGCAAGTGATCGGCGAGATGGAGCAGCACAGCGAACCGCCCCTGACCACGCTGCAATTGGCGGAATCGATCAAAGTGACGCGGCGGCAACTGGAACGGTTGTTTCGACTGCACCTGAACGATACGCCGAGCAATTTCTATCTGCGCCTGCGACTGGAAAAGGCCCGGCAGTTGCTGCGGCAGACCGACATGAGCGTGCTCGAAGTCAGCATCGCCTGCGGGTTTGAATCACCGTCGTATTTCACCCGCAGTTACCGCGCCAAATTTGCTCGCTGCCCCCGCGAAGATCGCCGCACCGCCCAGGCCTGAGTGGTTTCAGCAACACCCTAGAACCCTGTGGGAGCGGGCTTGCCCGCGATGAGGCCAGCACATCCAACATTGTTATTGCCTGACACACCGCCATCGCGGGCAAGCCCGCTCCCACAGGTTCCAAGGTGATTTCGGGAATCGGGTTACTTCTTCACCAACGCCGAACACGCGGCCTTATAAGCCTCGTGCTGATACTTGTTCAGCGTCCCCGGCAGCTCGAAATTATGCTTCTTCGCCTGCGCATTGATCGTCTGCGGCGACAACAACGTCACCTCGCACCCATCCAGCAACTGCAAAATCCCTTCAATCTTGAACGTCGTCGGACCACCGGCAAACTCACCCTTCTTGCTGCGCTTCTTGATCGCAATCCGATCAACCGAATTTTCCCGCACAAACGACGCCACCTGCGCCGCGAACAACTTCACGTTTGCCGCCTCGTCATCCTCGTCGAGGGCGATCTTCTTGGTGGCAAGGGGAACGTGGCTCAGGGTCGAACCGTCCAGAGCGGCCACGGCGATAATCGCTTCGCTGCCTTTGATTTCGATGCCGCAGATGTTCATGTGATTACCTAGATTGGCTATAGGAGGGCAGCTTACAGCTCAGACACTCACTCCTGCCCAATCGACTCCAAAAACTCCGACCGTTCATCACTCATCCGTGCCACGCAGTCATTCTGCGCAATGGTAAAAGCCTTGCTCCCCGCCGTCGCCGGGAACGCTTCCACCGCGCAATCGGCATCCCGTGTCTTCAGCCACTGCTGCTGAGCCGTCTTGATCTTGGCGGTGATGTCGGCCAGTTGTGTCGGGTTCTTGCCATACGCCGTCTGCATGCGTTCGTTGAGGCTGGCGTAGTTGTCCTTGAGCAAGTCTTCGGCGGTGGTGCGGCTGTAGGCTGAGCATTCCAGGGTCTGGACGTCGTTTTCGACGGCGTCGCACGGGTTGTTGTCGGACTCTTCGGCGGCGTGTACGCCGGTCGCAAGCAGTGCCAAAGCCAGGAAGATCGATTTCATTGTTGTCGCCGCTCTAATCCAGTGGTGTTTCCAAGATGCGGGAGATTCTGGCTCAAGCGTGCGGGCTTGAACAGGTAGCTGATCGGAGCGTCTGGCGACCCTTTGTCGCGGATTGACGCTTTCGGCAATTCCCCTGTCGTTTTTGCACCCGGTCGCCCCGGCACCGAGGCATATGCTGGCCCCAAAGCGCCGGCAGACGATTCGGCGCATGAATCGCCAATAAGGGGACGCCTGATGAGCCCAGCCGAATTACACGCCGACAGCATCGTTATCGACGGTCTGATCATTGCCAAATGGAACCGCGAGCTGTTCGAAGACATGCGCAAGGGCGGTCTGACGGCAGCCAACTGCACTGTGTCGGTGTGGGAAGGCTTTCAGGCGACCGTGAACAACATCGCCGCCAGCCAGAAGCTGATCCGCGACAACAGCGACCTGGTGATGCCGGTGCGCACCACCGCCGACATCCGCAAAGCCAAGGAGCAGGGCAAGACCGGCATCCTCTTCGGCTTCCAGAATGCTCACGCGTTTGAAGACCAGATCGGCTATGTCGAGGTGTTCAAGCAGCTCGGCGTCGGCATTGTGCAGATGTGCTACAACACCCAGAACCTGGTCGGCACCGGTTGCTACGAGCGTGACGGCGGCCTGTCGGGTTTCGGTCGCGAAATCGTTGCCGAGATGAACCGCGTGGGCGTCATGTGCGACCTGTCCCACGTCGGCTCCAAGACTTCTGAAGAAGTGATCCTCGAATCGAAAAAACCGGTGTGCTACTCCCACTGCCTGCCGTCGGGCCTCAAAGAGCACCCGCGCAACAAGTCCGATGAAGAACTGAAGTTCATCGCCGACCATGGCGGTTTTGTCGGCGTGACCATGTTCGCGCCGTTCCTCGCCAAGGGCATCGATTCGACCATCGACGACTACGCCGAAGCGATTGAATACGTGATGAACATCGTCGGCGAAGACGCCATCGGCATCGGCACCGACTTTACCCAGGGTCACGGCCAGGACTTCTTCGAATACCTGACCCACGACAAGGGCTACGCCCGCCGTCTGACCAGCTTCGGCAAGATCATCAACCCGCTGGGCATCCGCACCGTCGGCGAGTTCCCGAACCTGACCGAAACCCTGCTCAAGCGCGGCCATCCCGAGCGCGTGGTGCGCAAGATCATGGGCGAGAACTGGGTCAACGTCCTCAAGGATGTCTGGGGCGAATAAGCCGCCGCACTTCTGAATCCTTTCCCCCGGCCGTCCGCGCTGGGGGCAACACACAAAATTTTCTGGAGTTAAGTTTCCATGGCCAAGATCGCCCCGCAATTGCCAATCGAAGTCGACAGCGAGACCGGTGTCTGGACCTCCGACGCCCTGCCGATGCTCTACGTGCCACGGCATTTCTTCGTCAACAACCACATGGGCATCGAAGAGGTTCTGGGCGCTGACGCCTACGCCGAGATCCTCTACAAAGCCGGCTACAAATCCGCCTGGCACTGGTGCGAAAAAGAAGCCGAATGCCACGGCCTGGAAGGCGTCGCGGTGTTCGAGCACTACATGAAGCGTCTGTCGCAACGCGGCTGGGGCCTGTTCAAGATCCAGGACATCGACCTCGACAAAGGCACCGCCAGCGTCAAGCTCGAGCACTCCGCATTCGTCTACGTCTACGGCAAGGTCGGGCGCAAGGTCGACTACATGTTCACCGGTTGGTTTGCCGGTGCGATGGACCAGATTCTTGAGGCACGCGGCAGCAAGATTCGCACGGTTGCCGAGCAAGTCTACGGTGGCTCCGAAGAAGGCCACGACGACGGGCTGTTCACCGTCAAGCCGTTGTAAGTCGAGGAACCCGCCATGGCTTTCGAAGCAATGTTCCAGCCGATCCAGATCGGCAAACTGACCATCCGCAACCGCGTGCTCAGCACCGCGCACGCCGAGGTCTACGCGACTGACGGTGGCATGACCACCGACCGGTACGTCAAGTATTACGAAGAGAAAGCCAAGGGCGGCATCGGCCTGGCGATCTGTGGCGGTTCCTCCGTAGTCGCCGTCGACAGCCCACAGGAGTGGTGGAGCTCGGTCAACCTGTCGACCGACCGGATCATTCCGCATTTCCAGAATCTGGCCGACGCCATGCACAAGCACGGCGCCAAGATCATGATTCAGATTACCCACATGGGCCGGCGCTCGCGCTGGGACGGCTTCAACTGGCCGACCCTGATGTCGCCGTCGGGCATCCGTGAACCGGTGCACCGCGCGACCTGCAAAACCATCGAGCCGGAAGAAATCTGGCGGGTGATCGGCAACTACGCTCAGGCTGCGCGCCGGGCCAAGGCCGGTGGTCTTGACGGCGTCGAACTGTCTGCCGTTCACCAGCACATGATCGACCAGTTCTGGAGCCCGCGCGTCAACAAGCGTACCGATGAATGGGGCGGCACTTTTGAGGGCCGGATGAAGTTTGGTCTGGAAGTGCTGAAAGCCGTGCGCGCCGAGGTCGGTGAGGACTTCTGCGTGGGCATGCGTCTGTGCGGTGACGAGTTCCACCCGGACGGTTTGTCCCACGAGGACATGAAGCAGATCGCCAAGTACTACGACGACACTGGCATGCTCGATTTCATCGGCGTGGTCGGCTCGGGGTGTGACACCCACAACACCCTGGCCAACGTGATTCCGAACATGAGTTATCCACCGGAGCCGTTTCTGCATCTGGCCGCCGGGATCAAGGAAGTGGTCAAGGTGCCGGTGCTGCACGCACAGAACATCAAGGACCCGAACCAGGCCACGCGCATTCTTGAGGGCGGTTACGTCGACATGGTCGGCATGACCCGCGCGCACATCGCTGACCCGCACCTGATCGCCAAGATCAAGATGGGCCAGATCGACCAGATCAAACAGTGCGTCGGCGCCAACTATTGCATCGACCGTCAGTACCAAGGCCTCGACGTGCTGTGCATCCAGAACGCCGCGACGTCCCGTGAATACATGGGCGTGCCGCACATCATCGAGAAAT
The DNA here is from genome assembly GCF_058136335.1 of Pseudomonas sp. 4CAES_32.4. Classification (NCBI taxonomy): domain Bacteria; kingdom Pseudomonadati; phylum Pseudomonadota; class Gammaproteobacteria; order Pseudomonadales; family Pseudomonadaceae; genus Pseudomonas; species Pseudomonas sp. 4CAES_32.4. The sequence continues at coordinate 5,735,024 of NZ_CM176882.1, read as the reverse complement.
CCACCGGGCCGAAACGCAAAGTGGTCATCGTCGGTGCCGGCCCTGCCGGGATGGAAGCGGCACGTGTTGCCGCCGAACGTGGCCACGACGTGACCCTGTTCGAGAAGAAAGAATTCATTGGTGGGCAAATCACCACGGCGTCGAAAGCACCGCAGCGTGACCAGATCGCCGGCATCACCCGTTGGTTCCAGCTGGAGCTGGCGCGGCTAAAAGTCGATCTGCGCCTGGGCACGGCGGCTGATGCCGACACCATCATGGACTTGCGTCCGGACGTGGTGGTGCTGGCGGTTGGTGGGCATCCATATCTGGAGCAGAACGAACACTGGGGCGCCGCTGAAGGGCTGGTGGTCAGCAGCTGGGACGTGCTCGACGGCAAGGTTGCGCCGGGCAAGAACGTGCTGGTCTACGACACCATTTGCGAGTTCACCGGGATGTCGGTTGCCGACTTCCTCGCCGACAAGGGCAGCCAGGTCGAGATCGTCACCGACGACATCAAACCGGGCGTGGCCATCGGCGGTACGTCGTTCCCGACCTACTACCGCAGCATGTACCCGAAAGAAGTGATCATGACCGGCGACATGATGCTCGAGAAGGTCTACCGCGAAGGCGACAAACTGGTCGCGGTGCTGGAAAACGAATACACCGGCGCCAAAGAGGAGCGGGTGGTCGATCAGGTGGTGGTGGAAAACGGCGTGCGCCCGGATGAGGAAATCTACTACGCGCTCAAAGAGGGTTCGCGCAACAAGGGTCAGATCGACGTCGAAGCGTTGTTCGCGATCCAGCCACAACCTTCGCTGAGCGAGGCGGGCGATGGCTACTTGCTGTTCCGCATCGGCGACTGCGTGGCGCAGCGCAACACCCACGCCGCGATCTATGACGCCCTACGGTTGTGCAAAGACTTCTAAGCCTCGCGAACGATCGTTCCCACGCTCCGCGTGGGAATGCCGCAATGGACGCTCCGCGTCCGCTTTGGGACGCGGAGCGTCCCGGGATTCATTCCCACGCAGAGCGTGGGAACGATCATTGAACGCCGTGTTTCTCCAGGTTGTACTGGTGGGAGCTTCACCATGTTGAACACCCTTCTTCCAATCCTGTTGTTCGCCGCTCTGGGCCTCGGTGTCCTCGGCGCGTTGCGGCGGGTGGCCATGTGGCGTCGGGGCCGGGCCTCGAAGGTCGATCTGATCGGCGGTCTGTTGGCCATGCCCAAGCGTTACATGGTCGACTTGCACCATGTCGTCGCCCGGGACAAATACATCGCCAACACCCACGTCGCTACAGCGGGCGGTGCGGTGGCGTCGATTGTGCTGGCGCTGCTGGTACACGGTTTCGGCCTGCATAACCGCATTCTTGGTTACGCGTTGCTGCTGATGACGGCAGTGATGTTTGTCGGCGCGATCTTCGTTTATCTGCGTCGGCGCAACCCGCCGGCGCGGCTGTCGAAAGGCCCGTGGATGCGTCTGCCGAAAAGCCTGTTGGCGTTCTCGGCGTCGTTCTTTCTGCTGACCTTGCCGGTGGCCGGGATTCTGCCGGAGAACTTCGGCGGCTGGGTGCTTGCGGCAATTCTGGGGATTGGTGTGCTGTGGGGCGTGTCGGAGTTGTTCTTCGGCATGACCTGGGGCGGGCCGATGAAACACGCCTTCGCTGGTGCGTTGCACCTGGCGTGGCACCGTCGCGCCGAACGCTTTGGCGGCGGTCGTTCCACCGGTTTGAAACCGTTGGATCTCAATGATCCGTCAGCGCCGCTGGGTGTTGAGAAACCCAAGGATTTCACCTGGAACCAGTTGCTTGGTTTCGACGCCTGCGTGCAGTGCGGCAAATGCGAAGCCGCATGCCCGGCGTTCGCCGCTGGCCAACCGCTGAACCCGAAAAAACTGATTCAGGACATGGTCGTCGGCCTCGCTGGCGGCACCGATGCCAAGTTCGCTGGCAGTCCGTACCCCGGCAAACCTGTTGGCGAACACTCAGGCAATCCACATCAACCGATCGTCAACGGCTTGGTCGACGCCGAAACCCTGTGGTCGTGCACTACCTGCCGTGCTTGCGTCGAGGAGTGCCCGATGATGATCGAGCACGTCGATGCCATCGTCGACATGCGCCGTCACCTGACCCTGGAAAAAGGCGCGACCCCGAACAAGGGCGCCGAAGTCCTCGAAAACCTCATCGCGACCGACAACCCCGGCGGTTTTGCTCCGGGCGGGCGGATGAACTGGGCGGCGGACTTGAACCTCAATCTGCTCAGCGAAAAGAAATCCACCGACGTGCTGTTCTGGGTCGGCGACGGCGCCTTCGACATGCGCAATCAGCGCACCTTGCGCGCGTTCGTCAAAGTGCTGAAAGCGGCAAAAGTCGACTTCGCCGTGCTCGGCCTCGAAGAGCGTGACAGCGGCGACGTGGCGCGGCGTCTTGGTGATGAAGCGACGTTCCAATTGCTCGCGAAACGCAACATCCAGACCCTGGGCAAATACAGCTTCAACCGCATCGTCACCTGCGATCCGCACAGCTTCCATGTGCTGAAAAACGAGTACGGCGCGTTCGACGGCAACTACCTGGTGCAGCACCACAGCACCTACATGGCCGAAATCATTCAGGCCGGTGCGCTCAATCTCGGTCAGCACAAAGGCAACAGCGTGACCTATCACGATCCGTGCTACCTGGGCCGCTACAACGGCGAGTACGAAGCGCCGCGAGAAGTGCTGCGTGCCCTCGGCATTGAGGTCAAAGAGATGCAACGTTCCGGCTTCCGTTCGCGCTGCTGCGGCGGTGGCGGTGGGGCACCGATCACTGACATTCCGGGCAAGCAGCGGATTCCCGATATGCGCATGGAAGACATCCGCGAGACCGGCGCCGAACTGGTGGCCGTGGGTTGTCCACAGTGCACGGCGATGCTCGAAGGCGTGGTCGAACCGCGTCCGCTGATCAAGGACATCGCCGAACTGGTCGCCGACGCGCTGCTCGAAGACGCCGCGCCAAGCAAGCCTGCTACCCCGGCCAAACGTGAACCTGCGGAGGCCCACTGATGAGCGACATTATCCGCCGCGACCCACGCGCTGAATGGATTGCCCGTAACCGCCTGCACCCGCTGCACGCGGCCATGCAACCGGCGCAACACAGCTGGATGGGCCCGAATGGCGTCATCCGCAAGAACCTGCACGGCATCGGTTTTATCGGCCCCAACGGCATCAAGCGTATCGACCGCAGCGGCGCGCAACAGGGCGGGGCGGTCAAACGTTCTGCTGCTGTGGAAGTGCAATTGCCGCTGCATCAAGTGCCGGCCCCGGCGTTCTATATCACCGTGGTGCCGGACATGGTCGGTGGCCGCTTGAGCAGCCATGACCGCGACTTGCTCGGCCTCGCCCATCAACTCGCCGGCCACGACGGCGCGGTGTTGGCCGTGGTCTTTGGCGAGCACAAGGAAAGCACTTTCGCCACCGCCGGCGTCGATCGCTTGCTGGTGCTCGAAGGCGAACAGTTCAGCGGTTATGCGCCGGAACAGCGGGTGCAAGGTTTGCGGGCTGTGGATAACCAGTTCAACCCGCGTCACTGGCTGCTGCCGGACAGTCGCAGCGGTGGCGGCGAACTCGGTCGACGCTTTGCTGCGGCGCTGGGCGAACGCCCGGCCACACGGGTCTGGCAGGTCAAGGATCAGGAGTGCATCGGTCGTGCTGGCGCCGGGTTACAAGACCTTGCCCGGCCGGTTGCGCGGTTGATTCTGGCTGCCGCCGAATGCGCTGAGCCGGTCAGCGAAACCCGCCATGAAGCCTTGCCTGTGGAGTTATCCACAAGCGTTGCGCGCAGTCTGTCGCGGATCGAAGATCTCGGTGCGGTCGCGGTGGACCCGGCGGCGATTCCTATGGCCGAAGCGGAGTTCATATTCTCCGGCGGTAATGGCGTGAAGGATTGGGCGCTGTTCCATGAAACGGCGGCAGCACTCGGTGCTACAGAAGGCGCGTCGCGGGTGGCAGTGGACGACGGCTTCATGGCGCGAGATCGCCAGGTCGGCGCGTCCGGCACTTGGGTTACCGCGCGGGTCTATGTGGCTGTGGGTATCTCCGGGGCGATCCAGCACCTGCAAGGCATCGGCGCTTGCGACAAGGTGGTGGCGATCAACCTCGATCCGGGTTGCGACATGATCAAGCGCGCTGACCTTTCGGTGATCGGCGAGAGCGCAGAGATTCTTCAGGCGTTGATCGAGGCGGTGGCGGCTTACCGCAACGAAGCCAAGCGCGATGCGGCTTAAGGAAACGCTATGAACACGAAGATTATCAGTCTGGTTTCAATCGGCGCCCACCCGACTTCCGGGCGGCCACGCCGCGCCGACCAGGATGCCCGTGCTGTGGAACTGGGACTGCAACTGGCTGGGGATAACCTGCAAGTGCTGCATGCCGGCGACGTTGCAGAGCCGGCGCTGCGCGCCTATCTGGGCATGGGCCTGGAGCAGATGCATGTGCTCGAGCAGCCCGCTGGTGCCGATGCCTTGCCAGCGTTGACTGCGTATCTGCGTGATGCCGGTGCGCAAGTGGTGCTGACCGGCAGCCAGGCGGAAACCGGTGAAGGCTCGGGGATGCTGCCGTTCCTGCTCGCCGAAGGTCTGGGCTGGCCGTTGGTGGTCGGGTTGGCGCAGGTCGAGTCGATCAACGACGGCTCGGCGCTGGTGCTGCAAGCGTTGCCGCGTGGGCAACGACGTCGCTTGAAGGTGAAGCTGCCGTTTCTCGCGACTGTGGATAACGCTGCGCCGAAGCCTCGGCAGAGCGCCTACGGACCGGCACGACGTGGCGTATTGGAGGCTGATGACGTCGAGGTTGTCGACGATGAACTCCTGCCTGTCGCCACCCTGCAACCGGCCAAACCAAGGCCTAAACGCCTGAAAGTAATCAAAGCCAAAAGCGGCGCTGACCGGATGAAGGCCGCAACGGCCAAGGCCAGTGGCGGCGGGGGGCAAGTGCTCAAAGGCGTGACCGCACAGGCCGGCGCCGAAGCGATCCTCAAGTTGCTGATCGAAGAGGGCGTCGTCCGCTGAAAAGCCCCTCACCTTGGTCCTCTCTCTGTACGTACAGGGAGAGGGCTGGGGTGAGAGTTGCGGTTTACCCACAATCCCTGTTGGCGGATCTGTGGATAACATGTTCGCCCCTCTCTACACCCCGCGCCAATCAAGCCCTACAGCCCTCCGATCAAAAAACAATCAACCTAAGTCACGGATTTTCGGTGCTTTTTCGCCAGGATAACTTGGAAAGTTGCCCCCAATCTCTGTTGGCGCTTCTGTGGATAAGATGTTCGCTGTCCGCTGAGAGCTATATGAAACGTGGCTTTCAGAGAGTTGATCAATTAATGATCATTCTGCAGTGATGACCGAATAAATCTCCCTTGGAGACTGATTTTTCACCGCCCTCAGTGCTTTTCCACAGCCCAGGCAAAGTTACCCCCGTTCTCTGTTGGCGCTTCTGTGGATAAGGTGTTTGCCATCCGCTGAAGGCCACGAATGGCGTGGCTTGCAGGTTGTTGATCAAAAAACAATCAATGTATTTTAGAAACCATGCTTCTGGATAAGTCACGGTTTTTCTTTGCAAATCAGGGGGATATTTTTCGAGTCATCCACAGTTGTCCCCATTTGCTGTGGGTGGGTGTGTGGATAACTTGTTTGCGGAAGGCTGGGGGGCTTGGTGGGTATGGGGTGTGGGATTATTGGTCAGAATTTATACAGCGGAGCTTGATGGTGAATGTCAAGGCGCCATCGCTGGCAAGCCAGCTCCCACAGGTTCAGAGGTGCTCAGAAAATATAAGGTCACCGCAAAACCCTGTGGGAGCTGGCTTGCCAGCGATGCTTTTGCTTTTAGCCCTGCACAGGAACACCTTTAAGGTAAGGCGCAGGCTCGGCGCCGAGGTTGTTCAGCAGGCGTTCGCTGTACCAGTCCACAAAGTTGACCACACCAAACTCATAAGTCTTCGAGTAAGGCCCAGGCTGATAAGCCGTCGAATTGATCCCGCGCTGGTTCTCTTCCGCCAGACGACGGTCCTGATCGTTGGTCGCATCCCACACCTGGCGCATGCGCTCGACGTCGTAATCGACACCTTCAACCGCATCCTTGTGCACGATCCACTTGGTGGTGACCATGGTTTCCTGCGCGCTGATCGGCCACACGGTGAAGACGATGATGTGGTCGCCCATGCAGTGGTTCCACGAGTGCGGCAGGTGCAGGATGCGCATCGAGCCGAGGTCCGGGTTCTTGATCCGGCCCATCAGTTTCGCGCAGCCCTGTTTGCCGTCGAGGGTCATCGACACGGTGCCCTTGAGCAGCGGCATGCGCACGATGCGGTTGCGCAGGCCGAAACTGGCGTGGGCATAAGGAATCTTCTCGGCTTCCCACGCGGCAGCGGACGCAGCGACGTGGTCCTTGAACGCCTGATCGGCGCGCGGGTCGGTGACGTCGTCCCATTCCAGCAGGGTTTTCAGCAGTTCCGGGTGCGACGCGTTGCAGTGGTAGCACTCGCGGTTGTTTTCCAGCACCAGTTTCCAGTTGGCCTTTTCCATCAAGGTGGTGGTAATCGCCACCTTGGTGTTCTCCATGTCGTACGGTTCCATGTAGTGGTTCAGTGTCGACAGGAAGTCATCAATGGCCGGTGGATTCTCCGCCAGGCTGATAAAGATGTAACCGCCGGCGGTCTTCACGTTCACCGGTTTCAAGCCGTACTGCTTCATGTCGAAGTCGGCGCCCATTTCGGTGCCGGCGAACAGCAGGCGACCGTCCAGCTCGTATGTCCACTGGTGGTAGTGGCAGACCAGTTTGGCGACTTTGCCCTTTTCACTGGTGCACAGGCGCGAGCCACGGTGGCGGCAGACGTTGTGGAAGGCATGGACCACGCCTTCGGCGCCACGAATGACGATGATCGGGTTCTTGCCGATCTGCAGCGTCAGGTAGTTGCCTTTGGCCGGGATCTCGCAGGTCATGCCGGCGATCAACCATTCTTTCTGGAAGATCTCCTGCATATCGATATCGAACAGCCGCTCATCGCTGTAGAACGGTTGTGGCAGCGAAAAGGTCCGCTCGCGCTCCTGGAGCATTTGTGCGGTGGCCTTGCGTGCGGGTTCCAGCGGATCGCCCAGGCTGATTTTTGCGGTGACGTCCATCGATGTAATCCTCAAGGCCATCTGCGTGGCCGGCGAAAGTGGCTGATCAGGTGTGCTGCAACGGGTGCTACGCAAGGTGTAAAGAAGCTGTCTTGGTGTTGGGGCGAGTGTGGGCCCGGCGCAGGGCGGAACCTTATCCATGGGCGACATGGTGCAATCTGTTCCCGACGCGCAACCCCCGGTGGTTGGGGGCTGGTCGCGATAAGTATGCCGATGTCGCGGATAGGTAAACGGGCGGTTCGCGCTATACGCAGAATCGCCGACATGAGGCCGACAGTCGGCCGTGGAGAACAGCATGTCCAACAGCTTCCTGAATCCGGTCACCACCCAGACCTGGGCCAATGGCCGACACATCGTCCGTTGCGTCAAAGTCATCCAGGAAACCTGGGACGTGCGCACCTTCTGTTTTATGGCTGACCAGCCGATCCTGTTCTTCTTCAAGCCCGGGCAGTTCGTCACCCTGGAGCTGGAAATCGAAGGCCAGCCGATCATGCGCTCGTACACCATTTCCAGTTCGCCGTCGGTGCCGTACAGCTTTTCGGTGACGATCAAGCGCGTGCCGGGCGGCAAGGTCTCGAACTGGCTGCACGACACGCTGCATGAAGGGCAGGAATTGGCGGTGCACGGGCCGGTCGGGCTGTTCAATGCCATCGACTTCCCGAGCCCGAAAGTCCTCTATCTCAGCGGCGGCGTCGGGATCACGCCGTGCATGTCGATGGCGCGCTGGTTCTACGACACCAACGCCAACGTCGACATGACCTTTATCCACAGCGCGCGCTCGCCCAAAGACATCATTTACCACCGCGAGCTGGAACACATGGCGTCGCGGATCGACAACTTCAGCCTGCACCTGATTTGTGAGAAGCACGGCTTGGGTGAGCCGTGGGCTGGGTATCGCGGTTACCTGAACCACAAGATGCTCGAACTGATGGTGCCGGACTTCCTTGAGCGCGAAGTGTTCTGTTGCGGCCCGACGCCGTACATGAACGCGGTCAAGCGCCTGCTGGAAGTGGCCGGCTACGACATGTCGCGTTATCACGAAGAATCCTTCGGCGCCACGCCACCCGAGGCGCGCGCCGATGCTGTGGAGCAGGCGGAGCAGGCAGCCGACGCGCCGGAAGTCGATATCGCCGACCTGCATCAGGTCGAGTTCACTTCGTCCGGCAAGAGCATTCGTGTGGCACCGGGCGAAACCGTGCATGCGGCGGCGGCCAAGCTCGGATTGATGATTCCGAAAGCCTGCGGCATGGGCATTTGCGGGACGTGCAAAGTGCTCAAGCTGGGCGGCGAAGTGGAGATGGAGCACAACGGCGGGATCACCGAGGACGACGAGGCCGAAGGGTTTATCTTGTCGTGTTGCAGTGTGCCTAAAGGGGATGTGCGCATCGATTTCTGACGGAATTCCTGTGTAGGAGCTGCCGAAGGCTGCGATCTTTTGATCTTGTTTTTAAGGGCAAGATCAAAAGATCGCAGCCTGCGGCAGCTCCTACATGGATTGTGTTCAATCCACGAACAGGTCGGGCATCAGGGTGGCAGTGCTGTCCGGTTCGAACCGGTAGTGATCGAACTCGGTCACACCGCTCTCACGCAAAATCTCTTCATCAATCAACAGTCGCCCGGTAATCTGCCGTCCGCTGCTCTCCAGAATCAAATGCGCCGCATCCGCCATGATCGAAGGTAGGCGCGCCTGCTTGAACGACTCGCGATTGCCCAACTGAAACTCGATCGCCGCCGTGGCAATCATCGTCTGCGGCCACAGCGAATTGACGCTGATCCCGTAACTGGCGAACTCCTCGCTCATCCCCAGCGTCAGCATGCTCATGCCGTATTTGGTCACGGTGTAGGGGCTGAACTGCGCAAACCATTTAGTCGCCAGATTCAACGGCGGCGACAGATTGAGAATGTGCCCCGCGGATTTCTTCAGATAGGGCAGGGCGGCCTGGCTGCACAGCAGCACCGCGCGGGTGTTGATCTGGTGCATCAGGTCGAAACGCTTGAGTTCGATATGCTGCACACCGGTCAACTTGATCGCCCCGGCGTTGTTCACCAGCGCATCGATCGCGCCGAAATGTTCGTTAGCCTGGGCGAGAGCCTGACGTACGCCGTCCTCATCACGCACATCCACCTGCAACGCCAAGGCCTTGCCGCCCGCCGCTTCGACTTCCGCCGCGACACTGTGAATGGTGCCGGGCAGTTTGGCGTGAGGTTCGGCGCTTTTCGCCGCAATGACGATATTGGCCCCGTCCCTGGCGGCACGCAGCGCAATCTCACGGCCAATGCCACGGCTGGCGCCGGTGATGAACAGGGTTTTGCCTTGTAACGACATGCCGATGCTCCTGCTTATTGTTATGTGAGCGGAGGGCTCGACAGACAATGTAGACCAAGTCTTTCAGGGCAGAAGGGCATGATCGTTCCCACGCTCCGCGTGGGAATGCAGCCGTCGACGCTCCGCGTCATAGCGGTGTTAAGCATGTCGACAGTGGTGAGGCTGGAACGCGGAGCGTCCCGAGAGGCATTCCCACGCGGAGCGTGGGAATGATCAGTGGGGTGGAGTCAGATCTGATCGTTCTTACGCTCTGCGTCCCATCAATACCAGCACTGAACCTCAATCAGCCCCTCTATCCCCGCATAGTCCCTGGCACTCGAATAACGCCAATGCTCCGGCAAGTCCACATATCCGCGTTTCACTGGATTGTTGTGGATGTATTCAAGCTTTTGGCGCATCACCGATTCGCTATAAACCATCTCTGCGTGAGAACCTTCTTGCCATAACTGGTACACCCGATCCTGCTTATGCGCGCGTTTGCTAAAGCGCAGGCGTTGCAGAGCTTTGTCCGCGCCTTTGCTTTGCAGGTCATCGATAATCTGTCGAGCAGTGAATGATTTGAATTGGCTGAGGCATTTACTCAGGTCGGGCGCCTGAGCGACGAAGTGAAGATGGTTTTCCAGAATCACGTAGCCGTACAGCTTCAAGTGATGGTGGGTTTGTTGATAACGCCAGCAGTTGAGCAGGTGGTCGACGATGTAGGGGCGGATGAATAACGGCAACCATTCCACGATCGTGCACGTCAGGAAATACGGTTTGTCGGTTTCGGTAATGGTGTAGCGGCTGCGGCCCATGGGATTCTTCCTTGAATCTTGAGGTGCGATGGGAATGGAACGCGGAGCGTCCCGGGATGCGTTACCACGCAGAGCGTGGGAACGATCAGGGTGAGGCGGGCGAAGAGATCGCGCTAGCAGAGAAGTCTGAAGTGCCGGTGGGAAAAATCATTCCCGACCGAAGATCGTTCCCACGCTCCGCGTGGGAATGCAGCCACTGACGCTCTGCGTCATAGCGGTGTTGAGCGTCTGGGGACGGAACGCGGAGCGTCCCGAGAGGCGTTCCCACGCGGAGCGTGGGAACGATCAGTCAGCGTAAGGTCAGGCGGACATGACTTCGCGGATGTCGCGGGCGAGTTCGCGGACGCGTTCTTCTTCGGTGTCCCAGGAGCACATAAAGCGTGCGCCGCCCTTGCCGATGAAGGTGTAGAAGCGCCAGTTCTTCGCCGTCAGGGCGGCGATGGCCGGTTCCGACAATTGCAGGAACACGCCGTTGGCCTGCACCGGGAACATCAGTTCGACGCCGGGGATGTCGCTGACCAGTTCCGCCAGCAATTGCGCGCAGTGGTTGGCGTGGCGGGCGTATTTGAGCCAGGCGTCGTTTTCGAGGATGCCGACCCACGGTGCCGAGAGGAAGCGCATTTTCGACGCCAGTTGCCCGGCCTGTTTGCAGCGATAGTCGAAGTCTTCCGCCAGTTTGTGGTTGAAGAACAGGATCGCTTCACCCACGGCCATGCCGTTTTTCGTGCCGCCGAAGCACAGCACGTCAACACCGGCCTTCCAGGTCAGATCCGCCGGCGAGCAGCCGAGGAACGCGCAGGCGTTGGAGAAGCGTGCGCCGTCCATGTGCAGGTGCAGGCCCAGTTCTTTGCAAGTCGCGCTGATGGCGCGGACTTCTTCCGGGGTGTAGACGCTGCCGACTTCGGTGGCTTGGGTCAGGGTGACCACGCGCGGTTTCGGGTAGTGGATGTCTTGGCGCTTGAGGGCTACTTCGCGGATCGATTGCGGGGTGATCTTGCCGTTTTCAGTGCCGGCGATCAGCAGTTTCGAGCCGTTGGAGAAGAATTCCGGAGCGCCGCATTCGTCGGTTTCGACGTGGGCGGTTTCCGAGCAGATCACGCTGTGGTAACTCTGGCACAGCGACGACAGGGCCAGCGAGTTGGCGGCAGTGCCGTTGAAGGCGAAGAATACTTCGCAGTCGGTTTCGAACAGTTTGCGGAAATGGTCGGACGCGCGTGCGGTCCATTCATCGTCGCCATACGCGCGTTGGTGGCCATGGTTGGCCTGTTCCATGGCTGCCCAGGCTTCAGGGCAGATTCCGGAATAGTTGTCGCTGGCGAATTGTTGGCTCTTGTCGGTCATGGCCGGCTTCCGTGGTCGAGACTCTTGTGAAGGCTCGTGGTCAATGATGGTGCGCACTTTACCGAAGATCTTCCGGGGAGCACACGGGATGTCGCTGTCTGAACATTACAAGGACACAGGCCGATTATGCACCTGAGTAAACGCGACGGCGCGCTGGATCTGCTCAAGTGGCTGGCGCTGTTGAGCATGTTGCTCGATCACCTGCGATATGTCGGGTTCTCCGCCGATTGGTTGTATGTGCCGGGGCGGTTGGCGTTTCCATGGTTTTGCCTGGCGATGGCGGCTAATCTTTCCCGTGATGGATCGCGGAGGATGGAATGGCGCTACCTGGGCTGGTTGTTGCTGTTCAGTGCGGTGAGCGAGATTCCCTATCGGTTGTACATTCCCGAGCCGGATACGTTGAATGTGATGCCGACGCTGGCGCTGGGTTTACTGGTGGCGCGCGGATGGCAGGATCCATCGATCATGTCGCGATTACTGGGTGTCGCGGCGCTGGTGCTGGCCGCCGTGTTCACGGAGCGACTGATGTTTGGCTTCTTCGGCGTGCTGTTGCCGCTGGCGATGCTGTGGGTGTTTCGCCTTCCGTGGTACTTCAGCCTGCTGCCGGGTGTGATTTGTCTCGCAGCGAATCAATGGCAGGTGCTTTACGACTCGGCAAGATTCGGTAGCAGCGTCGCGATCCTTGGCATTGCCACATGTCTGTTTGCGCCAATGCTCGGAATGTTCCTGTTGCGACATGTGCGACATCTCCAGCCAGCGCCGATGCGGCGCTGGGCTTACGCCCTTTACCCCGCGCATTTCCTGCTGTTGCTACTTATCCGTCAAATCACCGCTTAACCCTGTGGGAGCTGGCTTGCCAGCGATAGCGGTGGGTCAGCCGCCATCGATGCCAGATATGACACCGCCATCGCTGGCAAGCCAGCTCCCACAGGGTTCTCCAGTGTTTTCGAGATCGAGTCTGGAAAACGCATTTCCAGCCATGTCGTAAACGCACCTTTGCGTGGCGCGCGCAGGCATTTGAGCTGTCTGCGCCGGTCATACCATCGGCATCAAAGGGCACTGCCGTGATTGCCAGTGCCTTACCGAGACGAATGGCGCACAGATGCCGCTGGGAGAGACGCGATGTTCAGCAAGCAAGACCAGATCCAGGGTTACGACGATGCACTGCTGGCGGCGATGAATGCCGAGGAGCAACGTCAGGAAGATCACATCGAGCTGATCGCGTCAGAGAACTACACCAGCAAACGCGTGATGGAAGCGCAAGGCAGCGGCCTGACCAACAAATACGCCGAAGGCTATCCGGGCAAGCGCTACTACGGTGGCTGCGAGCACGTCGATAAAGTCGAAGCGCTGGCCATCGAACGCGCCAAGCAACTGTTCGGCGCCGATTACGCCAACGTCCAGCCACACTCCGGTTCCTCGGCCAACAGTGCTGTTTACCTGGCGCTGATCCAGCCGGGCGACACCATCCTCGGCATGAGCCTGGCCCACGGCGGTCACCTGACCCACGGCGCCAAAGTGTCGTCCTCGGGCAAGCTCTACAACGCTGTGCAGTACGGCATCAACACTGACACCGGGCTGATCGATTACGACGAAGTCGAGCGTCTCGCCGTCGAATCCAAACCGAAAATGATCGTCGCCGGTTTCTCCGCTTACTCGAAAACTCTGGACTTCCCGCGCTTCCGTCAGATCGCGGACAAGGTCGGCGCGCTGCTGTTCGTCGACATGGCCCACGTTGCCGGTCTGGTCGCCGCCGGTCTGTACCCGAACCCGCTGCCTTACGCTGACGTGGTCACTACCACCACGCACAAAACCCTGCGCGGCCCACGTGGCGGCTTGATCCTCGCCAAGTCCAACGAAGAGATCGAGAAGAAGCTCAACGCCGCCGTATTCCCCGGCGCTCAGGGCGGCCCGCTGATGCACGTCATCGCCGGTAAAGCCGTGTGCTTCAAGGAAGCGCTGGAGCCTGGCTTCAAGGCCTATCAGCAGCAAGTGATCGACAACGCTCAGGCGATGGCCAGCGTGTTTATCAAACGTGGCTACGATGTAGTGTCCGGCGGTACTGACAACCACTTGTTCCTGGTCAGCCTGATCCGTCAGGGCCTGACCGGTAAAGACGCCGACGCCGCCCTTGGTCGTGCGCACATCACCGTCAACAAGAACGCCGTGCCGAACGACCCGCAATCGCCGTTCGTGACCTCGGGCCTGCGCATCGGCACCCCGGCGGTCACTACTCGCGGTTTCAAAGTGACCCAGTGCGAAGTGTTGGCTGGCTGGATCTGCGACATCCTCGACAACCTCGGCGATGCCGATGTCGAGGCCAATGTCGCCCAGCAAGTGTCGGCCCTGTGCGCTGACTTCCCGGTTTATCGCTGAGTGTTCTGGAGTAACTGACTATGCAACGCTATTCGGGCTTCGGCCTCTTCAAACACTCCCTCAGCCACCACGAAAACTGGCAGCGCATGTGGCGCACGCCGACGCCGAAAAAGGTCTACGACGTGGTCATCGTCGGCGGCGGCGGGCACGGTCTGGCGACGGCCTACTATCTGGCGAAAGAACACGGCATCACCAACGTCGCCGTGGTCGAGAAGGGCTGGCTGGGCGGCGGTAACACCGCGCGCAACACCACCATCGTTCGTTCCAACTACCTGTGGGACGAGTCGGCGCACCTCTACGAACACGCGATGAAACTGTGGGAAGGCCTGTCGCAGGATCTCAACTACAACGTGATGTTCTCCCAGCGTGGCGTCTATAACCTGTGCCACACCCTGCAGGACATCCGTGATTCCGAGCGTCGGGTCAGCGCCAACCGCCTCAATGGCGTCGATGGCGAGTTGCTCAACGCCAAGCAAGTCGCTGACGAGATTCCGTACCTCGACTGCACGAAAAACACTCGCTACCCGGTGATGGGCGCAACTGTTCAGCGTCGCGGCGGCGTGGCCCGTCACGATGCCGTGGCCTGGGGCTTTGCCCGTGCCGCCGACGCCCTCGGTGTGGACTTGATCCAGCAGACCGAAGTGATCGGTTTCCGCAAGGAAAACGGCGTGTGCATCGGTGTTGAAACCAACAAGGGTTTCATCGGCGCCAAGCGCGTCGGTGTGGTCACCGCTGGTAACTCCGGGCACATGGCCAAGCTCGCCGGTTTCCGCCTGCCGATCGAATCCCATCCGCTGCAAGCGCTGGTGTCCGAGCCGATCAAACCGATTATCGACAGCGTGATCATGTCCAACGCCGTGCACGGTTACATCAGCCAGTCCGACAAGGGCGACCTGGTGATCGGCGCCGGTATCGACGGCTACAACGGCTACGGCCAGCGCGGTTCGTATCCGGTGATCGAGCACACCATTCAGGCCATCGTCGAGATGTTCCCGGTGTTGTCGCGCGTACGCATGAACCGTCAGTGGGGCGGCATCGTCGACACCACGCCGGACGCTTGCCCGATCATTTCGAAAACCCCGGTACCGAACATGTTCTTCAACTGCGGTTGGGGCACCGGTGGCTTCAAAGCGACTCCTGGCTCGGGCAACGTGTTTGCCGCGAGTCTGGCCAAGGGTGAAATGCACCCGTTGGCCGCACCGTTTTCCATCGACCGCTTCCACAACGGCGCACTCATCGACGAACACGGCGCTGCTGCCGTCGCCCACTAACAGGAGAAATCCCCATGTTGCATATCTTCTGTCCTCACTGCGGCGAACTGCGCTCCGAAGAGGAATTCCACGCATCCGGTCAGGCGCACATTCCGCGCCCGCTCGACCCTGGCGCCTGCACCGACGAGGAGTGGGGCGACTACATGTTCTTCCGCGATAACCCGCGCGGTCTGCACCACGAGCTGTGGGATCACGTCGCCGGTTGCCGTCAGTACTTCAACGTCACTCGCGACACCGTGACCTACGAGATTCTCGAAACCTACAAGATCGGCACCAAGCCGCAATTCACCGACAAGGCTGATACGGCGAAAACAGCCACGACGGCGCTGGGAGAGAAGGTATGAGCCAGACCAATCGCCTGTCCAACGGTGGACGGATCGACCGCAACAAAGTGCTGAGCTTCACCTTCAACGGTCAGAGCTACAAAGGCTTCGAGGGTGACTCGCTGGCCGCCGCGCTGATCGCCAACGGCGTCGACATCATTGGCCGCAGCTTCAAGTATTCGCGTCCTCGCGGGATCTTCGCCGCCGGTGCCGAAGAGCCGAACGCGGTGCTGCAGATCGGCGCTACCGAAGCCACGCAGATTCCTAACGTACGCGCTACGCAACAGGCGCTGTATCAAGGTCTGGTTGCGACCAGCACCAACGGCTGGCCGAGCGTCAACAACGACATGATGGGCATTCTCGGCAAGGTCGGCGGCAAGCTGATGCCGCCGGGTTTCTACTACAAAACCTTCATGTATCCGCAATCGTTCTGGATGACTTACGAGAAGTACATTCGCAAGGCTGCCGGTCTTGGCCGTTCGCCAACCGAAGTCGATCCGGACACCTACGACTACATGAACCAGCACTGCGACGTGCTGATCGTCGGCGCTGGCCCTGCCGGTCTGGCGGCTGCACTGGCCGCTGCGCGCAGCGGTGCCCGAGTGATTCTTGCCGATGAGCAGGAAGAGTTCGGCGGCAGCCTGCTCGACTCCCGCGAAAGCCTCGACGGCAAACCGGCGATGGATTGGGTCGCCAGTGTCATCACTGAACTGAAGAACACTCCGGACGTGCTGCTGTTGCCGCGCGCCACGGTCAACGGTTACCACGACCATAACTTCCTGACCATTCACGAGCGCCTCACCGATCACCTCGGTGACCGTGCGCCGATCGGTCAGGTGCGTCAGCGCATCCACCGTGTCCGCGCCAAGCGAGTGGTGCTGGCGACCGGTGCTTGCGAGCGTCCGCTGGTTTACGGCAACAACGACGTGCCGGGCAACATGCTTGCCGGCGCTGTGTCGACTTACGTGCGTCGTTATGGCGTGGCACCGGGCAAGAAGCTCGTTCTGTCGACCAACAACGATCACGCTTATCGCGTGGCACTGGATTGGCTCGATGCCAGTCTGCAAGTGGTGGCCATCGCCGACGCCCGTAGCAATCCGCGTGGTGCGCTGGTGGAAGAAGCCCGCGCCAAAGGTATTCGTATCCTCACCGGCAGCGCCGTCATCGAGGCCCGTGGCAGCAAACGCGTCAGCGCTGCTCGCGTCGCTGCAATTGACGTCAAAGCGCACGCGGTGACCAGCCCGGGCGAATGGCTCGACTGCGATGTGGTCGCCAGTTCCGGCGGTTACAGCCCGGTCGTTCACTTGGCCTCGCACCTCGGTGGCAAGCCGACCTGGCGTGAAGACATCCTCGGTTTCGTACCGGGCGAAGCACCGCAGAAACGCGTGTGCGTCGGTGGCATCAACGGCGTTTACGGTCTCGGTGATTCGCTCGCTGACGGGTTTGAAGGCGGCGTGCGCGCTGCCGCTGAAGCCGGTTTCCAGACCGTCGAAGGCGTGCTGCCGAAAGCCCTTAGTCGTCACGAAGAACCGACGCTGGCGCTGTTCCAGGTGCCGCATGAAAAGAACAGCGCACGGGCGCCGAAGCAATTCGTCGACCTGCAAAACGACGTGACCGCTGCCGCCATTGAGCTGGCAACCCGCGAAGGTTTCGAGTCGGTCGAGCACGTCAAACGCTACACCGCACTGGGCTTCGGCACCGATCAGGGCAAGCTCGGCAACGTCAACGGTCTGGCCATTGCGGCTCGCTCGCTGAACGTGACCATCCCGCAGATGGGCACCACGATGTTCCGCCCGAACTACACGCCGGTGACTTTCGGCGCCGTGGCCGGTCGTCACTGTGGGCATATCTTCGAGCCGGTTCGTCATACCGCGCTGCATGCCTGGCATGTGAAGAACGGCGCCGAGTTTGAGGACGTCGGCCAGTGGAAGCGCCCATGGTACTTCCCGAAAAACGGTGAAGACCTGCATACCGCTGTGAAGCGTGAATGCAAAGCTGTGCGCGACAGCGTTGGCCTGCTCGACGCCTCGACCCTCGGCAAGATCGACATTCAAGGCCCGGATGCCCGCGAGTTTCTCAACCGCGTGTACACCAACGCCTGGACCAAACTCGACGTGGGCAAGGCGCGCTACGGTTTGATGTGCAAAGAAGACGGCATGGTCTTCGACGACGGTGTGACGGCGTGTCTGGCCGACAACCATTTCGTCATGACCACCACCACCGGCGGCGCGGCTCGCGTGCTGCAATGGCTGGAGCTGTACCACCAGACCGAATGGCCGGACATGAAGGTTTACTTCACCTCCGTCACCGACCACTGGGCGACCATGACCCTGTCCGGTCCGAACAGCCGCAAGCTGCTCAGCGCCGTGACCGACATCGATCTGAGCAATGAAGCGTTCCCGTTCATGACCTGGAAAGAAGGTCTGGTCGGCGGTGTGCCGGCGCGGGTGTTCCGCATCTCGTTCACCGGTGAGCTGTCGTACGAAGTCAACGTGCAGGCCGACTATGCGATGGGCGTGCTGGAGAAAATCGCCGAGGCCGGCAAGCAGTACAACCTGACCCCGTACGGCACTGAAACCATGCACGTACTGCGCGCCGAGAAGGGTTTCATCATCGTTGGCCAGGACACTGACGGCTCGATGACCCCGGACGACCTGAACATGGGCTGGTGTGTGGGTCGCACCAAACCGTTCTCGTGGATCGGCCAGCGCGGCATGAACCGTGAAGACTGCGTGAAGGATCAGCGTAAGCAATTGGTCGGTCTGAAACCGATCGATCCGAACGTGTGGCTGCCGGAGGGCGCACAACTGGTGTTCAACACCAAGCAAGCGATTCCGATGACCATGGTCGGCCACGTGACTTCCAGCTACGCGCACAACTCCCTCGGCTATTCGTTTGCCATGGGTGTGGTCAAGGGCGGTCTGAAGCGCCTCGGTGAGCGGGTGTTTGCACCGCTGGCCGATGGCAGCGTGATCGAGGCGGAAATCGTTTCTTCGGTGTTCTTCGATCCGAAGGGTGATCGCCAGAACATCTGACCCCACAGTACCTGTGGGAGCGTGGCTTGCCCGCGATGGCGTCAGATCAGACAACACATCTGTGACTGACGGATCGCAATCGCGGGCAAGCCCGCTCCCACAGGGATTACGAATTCAGGAAGGTGCTTTATGACCACAGCCAACGTGTACCAACAACGCCCGACCACCGGGGCCAAGGCCGAGTCGTCGCTGCACCATGCCGACCTCGCCAGCCTGGTCGGCAAGGGTCGCAAGAACGCCGGCGTGATCGTGCGTGAAAAGAAACTCCTCGGCCATCTAACCATCCGTGGCGATGGCCACGATGCCGCGTTCGCCGCTGGCGTACACAAGGCCTTGGGCATCGAACTGCCCGGCGCCCTCAGCGTCATCGTCAAAGGCGAAACCAGTCTGCAATGGATGGGCCCGGACGAGTGGCTGCTGATCGTGCCAAGCGGTGAAGAGTTCGCCGCCGAACAGAAACTGCGTGAAGCGCTGGGCGATCTGCACATCGCGATCGTCAACGTCAGCGGCGGCCAGCAAGTGCTCGAACTGAGCGGGCCGAACGTGCGTCAGGTGCTGATGAAGTCCACCAGCTACGACGTGCACCCGAACAGTTTTCCGGTCGGCAAAGCGGTCGGCACGGTGTTCGCCAAGTCGCAGCTGATGATTCGTCATACCGCAGAAGACACCTGGGAGCTGCTGATCCGTCGCAGCTTCTCGGATTACTGGTGGTTGTGGTTGCAGGATGCTTCGGCTGAGTACGGGTTGAGCGTTCAGGCTTGATGGATGATCGTTCCCACGCTTTGCGTGGGAACGCATCTCGGGACGCTCCGCGTCCCAAAAGCGGACGCAGAGCGTCCATGGCGGCATTCCCACGCAGAGCGTGGGAACGATCAGAGGAAAAAATATGAGCCGCGCCCCAGACACATGGATTCTGACCGCCGACTGCCCCAGCGTCCTCGGCACGGTGGACGCGGTCACGCGTTTTCTGTTCGAGCAGGGCTGCTACGTCACCGAGCACCATTCGTTCGATGACCGCCTCTCGGGGCGTTTCTTCATCCGCGTGGAATTCCGTCAGCCCGACGGTTTCGACGAGCAGTCCTTCCGCGCCGGCCTCGCCGAACGCGGGCAGGCGTTTGGCATGATCTTCGAGCTGACCGCGCCGAACTACCGGCCAAAAGTGGTGATCATGGTCTCCAAGGCCGATCACTGCCTCAACGATTTGCTCTACCGCCAGCGCATTGGCCAGTTGTCGATGGACGTGGCGGCGGTGGTCTCCAACCACCCCGATCTCAAACCGCTGGCCGACTGGCACCAGATTCCCTACTACCATTTCCCCCTCGACCCCAACGACAAACCGTCGCAGGAACGTCAGGTGTGGCAGGTGATTGAAGAATCCGGCGCCGAACTGGTGATCCTCGCCCGCTACATGCAGGTGCTGTCGCCGGAGTTGTGCCGCAAGCTCGATGGCAAGGCGATCAACATTCATCACTCGTTACTGCCGGGTTTCAAAGGCGCCAAGCCGTATCACCAGGCTTATAACAAGGGCGTGAAACTGGTTGGCGCGACGGCGCATTACATCAATAACGATCTCGACGAAGGGCCGATCATTGCCCAGGGCGTCGAAGCGGTGGATCACAGTCATTACCCCGAGGATCTGATTGCCAAGGGGCGGGATATCGAAGGCCTGACGTTGGCGCGGGCGGTGGGGTATCACATTGAGCGGAGGGTGTTTCTCAACGCCAATCGCACGGTGGTTCTTTAGATCGCCATCGCTGGCAAGCCAGCTCCCACAGTGATTCGGGTGGACACAGAATTTGTGAACAACCGAAAACCCCTGTGGGAGCTAGCCCTGCTAGCGATGAGGCCATAACAGGCAACACATAAACAGCATCTGTACCCGAGCATTCAACGCGCTGCCTGCCTGGGCAACGCGGTTCCATAAAAACAACAGCGAGGTGAAAGCATGTCTGGCAATCGTGGTGTGGTGTATCTCGGCGCTGGCAAGGTCGAAGTACAGAAAATCGACTATCCGAAAATGCAGGACCCGCGCGGCAGGAAGATTGAACACGGTGTGATCCTGCGCGTGGTCTCCACCAACATCTGCGGCTCCGACCAACACATGGTGCGTGGCCGTACCACGGCGCAGACCGGGCTGGTGCTGGGCCACGAGATCACCGGTGAGGTGATCGAAAAAGGCTCCGACGTCGAAAACCTGAAAATCGGCGATCTGGTTTCCGTACCGTTCAACGTTGCCTGCGGGCGCTGCCGTTCCTGCAAAGAGCAACACACCGGCGTCTGTCTGACCGTTAACCCGGCCCGTGCCGGCGGCGCTTACGGCTACGTCGACATGGGCGACTGGACCGGTGGCCAGGCCGAATACGTGCTGGTGCCGTACGCCGACTTCAACCTGCTGAAACTGCCGGACCGCGACAAAGCCATGGAGAAAATCCGTGACCTGACCTGCCTCTCCGACATTCTGCCAACCGGTTACCACGGCGCCGTCACGGCTGGCGTGGGTCCGGGCAGCACCGTTTACATCGCGGGCGCCGGCCCGGTCGGTCTGGCCGCTGCTGCTTCTGCGCGTCTGCTCGGTGCGGCGGTGGTGATCATCGGCGACGTCAACACCATCCGCCTCGCTCACGCCAAGGCGCAGGGTTTTGAAATCGTCGACCTGTCGCAAGACACGCCACTGCACGAACAGATCGCCGCACTGCTGGGCGAGCCGGAAGTGGATTGCGCGGTGGATTGCGTTGGGTTCGAAGCGCGCGGCCATGGCCACGACGGCGTGAAAGCCGAAGCGCCGGCCACCGTGCTCAACTCGCTGATGGGCGTGGTACGTGTTGCCGGCAAGATCGGTATTCCGGGCCTGTACGTCACCGAAGATCCGGGCGCCGTCGACGCCGCCGCAAAAATGGGCAGCCTGAGTATCCGCTTCGGTCTGGGCTGGGCCAAATCCCACAGCTTCCACACTGGGCAGACGCCAGTGATGAAGTACAACCGCCAACTGATGCAGGCGATCATGTGGGATCGCATCAACATCGCTGAAGTGGTGGGCGTGCAGGTGATCAGCCTCGATCAGGCGCCGGAAGGTTACGGCGAGTTCGATGCGGGTGTGCCGAAGAAGTTTGTGATTGATCCGCATAAGTTGTTTAGTGCGGCGTAAGGCTCAGGCAATGATTTCCGCAGAATAAGAAAAGGCGACTCTAAGTCGCCTTTTTTAATTGAAAATTATTGTGTTTGAACAGGTTTAGTTATCAGCCGTGTTGCAGCATGGCGAAAATTTTGGAATCCAGGCTCTCGCGTTCAAGGTATTTATTGAAGGCTTCTTCGCTATCGAAGTCATCTTCGTTTTTATATCGTACAGGGGTGTCGTCCGGGTTTTCGTCATTGTGGTACAGGGTTTCAATGACGGCTCCGGTTGACTTTTGTTTAACGCTACAGGTCACGTGAATATCGTGAAGTGCAATGACGATGGTCGGGGCGCCGCTGTAATAAGGAATTACGTTGTTCGAGTGAAGTATCTTGCGTGTCTGCAAACGCGCGGGCTCCTTGCACTTGCCTCTCAATGACAGATAACCCGGGTAGTTGATCAGGTAAACGCCGGCCGATGTGGTGATGAGATCGCTTGTTGCTTCCGGAATAAAATGGCAGTCAAGTAAAAGTGCCATTTCAGCATTGACTTGGACTTCGAGAGTGTCCTCGTCATTACGCGCCGACGGCCAGAACACAAACTGACGATAAGTTTGCGGGGTAGGGATGTTTGGCGAAAGTTCGACTTGGGAAGTGTTAGAGGAAATATC
This sequence comes from Pseudomonas sp. 4CAES_32.4, assembly GCF_058136335.1. Classification (NCBI taxonomy): domain Bacteria; kingdom Pseudomonadati; phylum Pseudomonadota; class Gammaproteobacteria; order Pseudomonadales; family Pseudomonadaceae; genus Pseudomonas; species Pseudomonas sp. 4CAES_32.4. The sequence goes on along the minus strand of NZ_CM176882.1, from coordinate 5,712,653 downwards.
CATATTAGCTCTCTCTGATTTGATTTCGGGGTGTAGGGGCGTTTCTTGAGAGGAGAGTTATATAGATTTGGTCTTTCCATGTTCAAGGCATAAGTTGTGGCGGTATGTTGCGTTTGTTTCTCTCTCCGGGAAAAGCCACGCGTTTACAGGGCAGCCAACGTGCCTTGATACAGAACTGGCCCAGTCGGCTGACCAGTTGGCGAGCCGCCTTTAGGCTCAAGACTCACCGCCAACGCAATTGGCTTGCCGATCAAGGCTTTCTGCGTCTCGCCCAACTCAACCTTGCCGTTGCCTCCCGCCGGAATCACGCCGAGGGAAATCGGTTTGCCGTCCGCCGGAATCGCCCACAGTTCCAGGCTGCGATCAGGCTCTACCGCCGCCAGTGTCAGCGGTTCGACTTGCAGATAATCCGCATGCGCCTCGACCTTCAGCGCCGGTTGCGCATCGGCGCTCAGCAGGGTGGCGCTGTAGCGGGCGTCGTCGCGGTTGTACAGCGAGCCGAGGAACACCAGCACGGCGATGGAGCAGACCGCTGCGGTGAGTCGCAGCCAGTTCCAGAACGGCCGTTTCTGCGGAACGTGCAGCACTTGCGGTTCGATGCGCGCGGTGATGCCTTGCCACACGCGATCGGGCACCGGATGTTCCGGCAGGGATTCGGTGAGGCTGACCAGCGTTTCCTGCCACTGCGCCAGTTCCGCCCGGAGCGCGGCGTCATCCAGCAATAGCTGTTCAAACCGTCGACGCGCCGCCGCCGACATCAGGCCGATGGCGTAATCGGCGGCGAGGGCGCGGCGCAGGGCAGGGGTCTGGTAATTCATGATTCAAGACACCGGCGCAGGCGTTCCATACCACGACGGATCCACGACTTCACCGTCCCCAGTGGCGTGGCCAGGTGTTCGGCGAGTTCGGTGCAGGACAATCCCTGAAAGTAAGCCACGCTGATCGATTGGCGCTGCATGCTTTCCAGGGTTTCCAGGCAACGGTTCAGGGCCGTGGCCTCGCGGACGCTGTTCAACTGGTCATGGGCTGACGGGCTTTCGTCCGTCAGGGCGTCCTGTTCGAAGTCGGTCAGCGCCCGGTCGCGGTGCTTGCGCAACTGATCGATGGCTTGATTGCGGGTGATGTTGATCATCCAGGTCAGTGGCGCCGACAGGTGCGCCTCGTAGCGCGAGGCGTTGTTCCAGATGCGCACGAATGCTTCCTGCAGCACTTCTTCGGCGAGATCCGTGCGCCCCACGAAGCGCAAGGCCACGCCATGCAGACGCGGGCCGACACGGCGATACAGGGTTTCGAAGGCACGACGATCACCCAGTGAACACTGGGCCAACAGCTGTCGCAACTGATCGGTGTCGGCGGTGGAAATGACGACTCTCCAGACAAGGCCGAGCGCACGAGGGCGAGACTCGGAATGTTCACAGGCTAGTTCAGCGATAGCGGTTGTGCCATTCATCGCGGCAATCCCAGGGTTTCACGATTCATATACGTGGGTATGATGAAAATGGATGCGCAGGCGAGGAACATGCCTGCGCGTACCCGGTCAAACCGGCAGTTTTATCGTCTATCGACGGACGGTTTTCACAGCGCAAGAGGATGTCTGAATGAAGATTTCACGCGGTATTGCAATGGCTTCGCTGATGACCCTTGCGGCCAGCCCGGTGTTTGCCGGTTTCAGCCTGGACGACGTGACCAAGGCTGCTTCGAGCATGCAGGGCGGCAACGCTGCCACCGCCGCAGCGCCGACTTCGGAAACCGCCGGTCTGCTGCAGGCCGTCACCGGTCTGGGTGTGACCCCGCAACAAGCGGTCGGCGGCACCAGCGCCATGCTGGGTCTGGCCAAGAATCAATTGAGCAGCACCGATTATTCGCAACTGGCCAAAGAAGTGCCAGGCATCGACAAGCTGTCGGGCGGTAGCGGCAACCTGGCGGCGTTGAGCGGGTTGCTTGGTCAGTCCGGCAAATCCGCCGGTCTGGAAAACGCACTGGGTAACGTCAAGGACACCAGCGACCTGAACAACGCCTTCGGCGCGCTGGGCATGGACAGCGGCATGGTCGGCCAGTTTGCCCCGGTGCTGCTCAAGTACCTGGGTGACCAAGGCGTCGGCGGCCCACTGCTGCAAAGCCTGGGCAGCATCTGGGGCACTGGCACCGGTAGCTGATTCAGCGGCGCTCGCCGCGCAATTCGGCGATGCGCTGATCCTTCTCGGTCCAGAGCTGGTTGACCCAGCTCTGGACCGATTGCCGAAACAGCGGATCATTCTCGTAATCGCCTTGCCACAGCGCTGGGTCGAGTTCGCGGGTCTTGATGTCGATGATCACGCGCGGCACGTTGCCGCTGATCAAATCCCAGAACCCCGGAATATTCGCCTGTGGATACACCACGGTGACGTCGAGAATCGCATCCAGCTGTTCACCCATCGCCGCCAACACGAACGCCACGCCGCCGGCCTTGGGCTTGAGCAGGTGATTGAACGGTGATTGTTGCTCAGTACTTTTGGCGGCGGTGTAGCGCGTACCTTCCAGATAATTCACCACGGTCACTGGCTGACGCTTGAACAGCTCGCAGGCCTGCTTGGTGATTTCCAGATCCTTGCCTGCCAGTTCCGGATTCTTCGCCAGGAATGCCTTGGTGTAGCGCTTCATGAACGGGTAATCCAGCGCCCACCACGCCAGCCCGAGGAACGGCACCCAGATCAGCTCTTTCTTGAGGAAGAACTTGAAGAACGGCGTGCGCCGGTTGAGCGTCTGGATCAGTGCCGGGATATCGACCCACGACTGGTGATTGCTGACCACCAGATACGAGGTGTCGCCACGCAGATCCTCGCCGCCGCGAATGTCCCATTGAGTGGGAATGCACAGGCGGAAAATCAGTTTGTCGATTTCCGCCCAGGTCTCGGCGATCCACATCACCGCCCCCGATGCATAGTCGCGCCAGCGGCCCGGGGCGACCAGTTTGAGCAGGGCAAAGACCATCAACGGCCCGATCAGGATCAGGGTGTTGAGCAACAGCAGCAAGGTGACGAAACAGCCGGTGAGCAGGCGGCGCATAGGCAACTCTTTGAAATCGGATGGGCGCGCCATGATAAGCAGCTTCGCGCGGCAGGCCAAATCGGTGGTGACGAATGTTTCACCTTTGGGGCGGTATGCTTCGCTCAAGAGTCGTGCTGAATGTGCTGGCCTCATCGCTGGCAAGCCAGCTCCCACAAGGATTTTCAGTGGATGAAATTCTTGTGAACACCAGAGAAACCTGTGGGAGCTGGCTTGCCAGCGATGCGGTTGTACGGGCGAACGAATTAGTAACTGGGTGTCTAAAATCCCAGTCTGCCGCCCTCATTTTCCAAGGAAGCCCCTTACGTGAAATCCCTCCTTGCACTGTTTGCCCTCGTCGCCCTGCCGGTCATGGCCGCTGAGCCGACCCTGTACGGGCGCTACGAATACATCGCGCTGCCGGAAATCGGCGGCGAAGTGCTCAAGGCCAAGATGGACACCGGCGCACTGACCGCCTCGCTGTCGGCCAAAGACATCGAAACCTTCACCCGCGACGGCGACGACTGGGTGCGTTTCCGCCTCGGCACCAAGGACGCCAGCAACAAGGTCTACGAACACAAGGTCGCGCGGATCAGCAAGATCAAGAGCCGTTCGGATGAAGAGGACGAGGGTGAGAGCACCGAAGTCGCCAAACGCCCGGTGGTCGATCTCGAGCTGTGCCTGGGCAACGTCAAGCGTACCGTTGAGGTCAACCTGACCGACCGCAGCAACTTCAATTACCCGCTGCTGATCGGTGCCAAAGCTTTGCGTGAATTTGGCGCTGCAGTGAACCCGGCTCGTCGCTTTACCGCAGACAAACCGGACTGCTGAGCCAAGTGGTCTCATTGACGTAACGTCAGGCTTGGGGCACCGTTCGCGCACTCAACCACGGGCTCGGACGCCATGCCTCATATCCTGATTGTCGAAGACGAAGCGGCGATTGCCGACACGCTGATTTTTGCCTTGCAGGGCGAGGGCTTCGTCACCACGTGGCTGAGCCTCGGCGCGGCAGCGCTGGAACATCAGCGACAGACCCCGGCCGACCTGATCATCCTCGACATCGGCCTGCCGGACATCAGTGGCTTCGAGACCTGCAAACAATTGCGGCGCTTCAGCGAAGTGCCAGTGTTGTTCCTCAGCGCTCGTGATGCCGAGATCGATCGCGTGGTCGGGCTGGAGATTGGCGCCGACGACTACGTGGTCAAGCCGTTCAGCCCGCGGGAAGTCGCCGCACGGGTGAAGGCCATCCTCAAACGCATGGCGCCGCGCCCCCCGATTGAAGCCTCTTCAGCGCTGTTTCGCGTCGATCCTGAACGTGTGCAAATCAGTTACCGCGGCCAGAACCTGAGCCTGACCCGCCATGAATTTCGCCTGCTGCAATGCCTGCTCGAACAACCCGAGCGAGTGTTCAGTCGCGAACAGTTGCTCGACGCGTTGGGCGTGGCAGCCGATGCTGGCTACGAGCGCAGTATCGACAGCCACATCAAAAGCGTGCGCGCCAAGTTGCGTCTTGTGCGAGCCGATGCCGAGCCGATCCAGACCCATCGCGGCCTCGGTTACAGCTACAGCCCGGGGCACAGCTGATGTCCCTGGGCCTGCGGATTTTTCTGGTGTACGTGCTGTTCATCGGCCTTACCGGCTATTTTGTGCTCAACACGGTGATGGAAGAAATCCGTCCCGGCGTGCGCCAGTCCACCGAAGAAACCCTCGTCGATACCGCTAATTTGATGGCGGAAATCCTGCGAGACGATTTCAAGGCCGGCACCCTCAGCGAGAACCGCTGGCCGGAGTTGCTCCGCGCTTACGGCGAACGTCAGCCGCAAGCGACGATCTGGGGGCTGCCGAAAAATCAGGTCAACCACCGCATTTACGTGACCGACGCCAAAGGCATCGTCGTGCTCGATTCCAGTGGCGTCGCAGTCGGTCAGGATTACTCGCGCTGGAACGACGTCTACCTGACGTTGCGCGGTGAGTACGGCGCACGCTCGACCCGCAGCGATCCCGACGACGCCACTTCGTCAGTGATGCACGTCGGCGCGCCGATCCGCGACAACGGCCAGATTATCGGCGTGGTCACCGTGGCCAAGCCCAACAGCTCATTGCAGCCCTACGTTGATCGCACGGAAAAACGTCTGCTTTTTTACGGCGCCGGGTTGATCGGCCTCGGCCTGCTGTTTGGCGCGTTGCTGTCGTGGTGGCTAAGCCGTGCACTGCACCGGTTGACCGGGTATGCCCAGGCCGTGAGCGAAGGCCGACGGGTGGAAGTGCCGCACTATCGCGGCGGCGAACTGGAACAACTGGCTACCGCTGTGGAACAGATGCGTACGCAACTGGAAGGCAAGGCCTACGTCGAGCGTTACGTGCACACGCTGACCCACGAACTGAAGAGCCCGCTGGCAGCGATTCGTGGCGCGGCAGAGTTGCTGCAAGGGGAAATGCCACCGGTTCAGCGACTGCGTTTTGTCGGCAACATCGACAGCGAAAGTGCGCGTATGCAGCAGTTGATCGAACGCTTGCTGAATCTGGCGCAGGTCGAACAACGTCAAGGATTGGAGGAGCGGGTTGCCGTGCCGTTGGCCGTGTTGGTCGATGAGTTGTTGCAGGGGCAGACGGCGCGGATTGAAGGCAAGCAGTTGCGGGTTGAACAGACGATTGCGGCGGATCTGCTGCTGATCGGCGAGCCGTTTTTGCTGCGTCAGGCGCTGGGCAATCTGTTGGAGAATGCGCTGGATTTCACCCCGCGTCAGGGCTTGCTGCGGTTCAGTGCCCAGCGCGACGAGGAGCAGATTGTTTGCCGACTCTTCAATGAAACCGCACCGATTCCCGATTACGCCTTGCCGCGTTTGACCGAGCGCTTTTACTCGCTACCGCGCCCGGACAGTGGTCGAAAAAGTACGGGGTTGGGGCTTAACTTCGTTGAAGAGGTGGTCAAGTTGCATGGTGGGGCGATGAGCATTCGTAATGTTGAGGGAGGCGTTGAAGTGGTATTGCGCTTGCCTTGATACAGTCAAAAGATCGCAGCCTTCGGCAGCTCCTACATTGGGTTACGGACCCCTGTAGGAGCTGCCGAAGGCTGCGATCTTTTGATCTTTCCACACAATCTCCACATTCCCCCCACAAACCCCCCACACCCGATCACCAGACTCTGCCCATCCAAACAGGGAGAGTCCCATGAACAAGAATCTGACCATCAAGCTCGGCGCCATCGCCTTGCTGATCCTGCTGTTGCTGATACCGCTGCTGATGATCGACGGCGTCATCGACGACCGCCAGCAACTGCGCGACGGCGTGCTCGAAGACATCGCCCGCAGTTCCAGCTACAGCCAGCAACTGAGCGGGCCGGTGATGGTGGTGCCGTACCGCAAAGTGATTCACAACTGGAAAACCAACGACAAGACCAACCAGCGTTACGACGAACCGAGCGAAGAGCGCGGCCGTTTGTACTTCTTGCCGGAGCGTTTCGAACTCGACGGTCAGGTGCAAACCGAACTGCGCGCGCGGGGCATTTATGAGGCGCGGCTATTCCATGCCGACAACCGCATTAACGGCCATTTCTCATTGCCGGCGCAGTTGGGCATCAAAGAGGACTTCACGGATTATCAGTTTGATGCAGCGTTTCTCGCGGTCGGGATCAGCGACATTCGTGGCATCGAAAATGCGCTGAAACTGGAACTCGATGGCCAGCGCCTGGACTTCGTTCCCGGCACCCAAGTCGGTTGGCTCGGTGAAGGTGTGCGGGTGACGCTACCACTGCTCGACACCAGCAAAACCACCGAGCTGAGTTTCGGTTTTGATTTGCGCCTGCAAGGCACCGGCTCGCTGCAAGTGCTGCCAGTGGGCAAGTCCAGCAGCGTCAGCCTTAGCGCCAATTGGCCGCATCCAAGCTTTATCGGCAACTTCCTGCCGGCCAAACGCGAAATCAACGATCAGGGCTTCAGCGCCGATTGGCAGACCACGTTCTTTTCGACCAACCTGCAAGACGCCATGAGCCGATGCGTGGGCAGCAATGATTGCGAGGCGTTCAACGGGCGCAGCTTTGGGGTGAGTTTCATCGACCCGGTGGATCAGTACCTGAAGAGTGACCGGGCGATCAAATATGCGCTGCTGTTCATTGTCCTGACGTTCGCCGGTTTCTTCCTGTTCGAAGTGCTCAAGAGCCTGGCGGTGCACCCGGTGCAGTACGCGTTGGTCGGTGTCGCGCTGGCGTTCTTTTATCTGTTGTTGCTGTCGTTGTCGGAACACATTGGGTTTGCTTTGGCGTATTTGCTGTCGGCCAGTGGTTGTGTGTTGTTGATCGGGTTTTACGTCTGCCATGTGCTGCACAGCGTGCGTCATGGCTTAAGTTTTTCGGCAGGGTTGGCGGCGCTGTATGGCCTGCTCTACGGGTTGTTGAGTGCCGAGGATTACGCGTTGTTGATGGGCTCGTTGCTGCTGTTCGGCTTGCTTGGTGTGTTTATGGTGCTGACGCGCAAACTGGATTGGTACGGGATTGGGCAGAAGCCGGGCAAGCCGCTGGAGTTTGATGTGGGGGCGATGCAATGAGCCGGTCGCTGGGGTTGCGTGAGGATCAGCGCTGGAAGGATGAGTTGGTGACGCGGATTATCGGGTTTTTGCCTGTGGAACCGAGGTGCCGCCATCGCTGGCAAGCCAGCTCCCACAATGGATTCGGTGAAGACGCAAATCCTGTGGGAGCTGGCTTGCCAGCGATGAGGCCGGAGCAGGCGTCAAAAAACTAAGGCTTGGGCATAGTCGCGATCATGGACGGTCGCTGGCTCACCTCAAAGAACCAGTTGGCCAGTTGCGGGTTGGCGTCGCGCCAGCCCAGATCCGGGAAACGCAGATCGATATAACCCAGCGCACACGCCACGCTGATCGCCGCCACATCGAAATGACTGGTCAGCTCGGCAATCGCATCGTGTTCCAGTACCGCGAGGGCGCGGCGGATCTTGTCGCGCTGGGCTTCAAGCCATTCGTCCCAATGCTTTTCCGGCGCGCGCAGCACCAGTTCATAACGCACCAGCACCGAAGCATCCATGATCCCGTCGGCCATCGAGGCCAGGGTCAGACGCCGCCAGCGCGCCGCACCTTCACGGGGGATCAGCGGGTTGCCGACGTGCTGTTGGTCGAGGTATTCGAGGATCACGCGGCTGTCATGGATGACATTGCCGTCGGCCAGACGCAGGGCCGGGATCTTGCCCAGCGGATTGTCGGCATTGAGCTCCGCGCTCGGGCTGACCGGGCTGAGCACGCAGTCTTGCAACGCGACGCGATCCTGCTGACCGGTCTCATGCAGCAAGACCATCACTTTGCGTACGAACGGGGAGAGGGTGTTGTGGTACAGGGTCATGCTGGGGGCGGACATGGATGAACCTCGGTGATCGTCGAAGAGCAGAAGGTTAGCCTAGCCAGATGCGGCGAGGCTGGCGAGGTAATTTATGGCGTTCCAAAGGCCGCCATCGCTGGCAAGCCAGCTCCCACAAGGATTTCTGCCGAACTTGAAATCTGCGTTCATCGCAAAACCTGTGGGAGCTGGCTTGCCAGCGATGAGGCCATTACCGACAACGCAAAAACTAGCTGCGCAGCAGCAATCCCTTGATGGCCAAAAACGCCGGCACACCCAGCCCGACCCAGCTCAACGCATCCCAGATCCCATCCCCCAACAACGCCGCAAACAACCCCGCCGCACTCAGCAGCGCAATCACCAGCGGCGTGCTGAATACTTTCCAGAAATTCGACTGACGCGGCTTCATGCAGACGCCTCCGCCGTTTCCAGTACAGGCTTGGCGGCCTTGCGTCGTACCACCCACAGGTACACACCACTGGCGAGGACGATAATGGTCAGCACATCGAGGGTGGCCCAGAGAATTTTCATCGGCATGCCGCCGTAGTCACCGAAGTGCAGTGGCTGCGACATGCCCATGGCGTCCATGTACCACGGCCGTTCGGCCACGGCGGTGACCTTCAGGGTGGTGGCATCAATCAGCACCGGCGTCAGCAAGTGCGAAGTCAAATGCGTGCCGCCCTTCATGAACACTGAGTAATGGTGTTCGCTGGAAAACCGCGTGCCGGGGAAGGCGATGAAATCCGGTTTCATGCCGGGCGCGACTTCAGCGGCAATGTCGAGCAAACGCGTGGCGGGTGCCAGTTGCGTCAGCGGCGGGGCATCGCGGTACGGCTCGATCAAGGCGGTCAGTGCATCGTTGCGCCATGCGGCGATCAGCAGGTCGGCGCAGGCGCTGATCACGCCGGTCACGCCGACCACTAACGCCCAGGTCAGGGTGACCACGCCGATCAGGTTATGCAGGTCGAGCCAGCGCAAACGGGTCGATTTTTCCTGACGCACCGTGCCGAATTTCAACCGGCGCATGAACGGCAAATACAACACCGTCCCGGACACGATGGCGACGACAAACAGCAAGCCCATGAACGCCAGCAATAACTTGCCCGGCAGCCCGGCAAACATGTCGACGTGCAGGCGCAGGATGAACAGCATCAAGCCGCCGTTGGCCGACGGGGTTTCCAGCGCTTCGCCGGTACGCGCATCGAGCATGAAGGTGTGCGACGAGTTGGGCTCGGTGCCGGCGGTTTTCGCCATGATCGCGAACGCTGCGTTCGGGTCTTCGTCGTCATAGCCGAAGTACTGCATGACTTCGCCGGGACGATGTTTCTGCGCCGCGTCCACCAGTTGCTGCAGATTGAGCTGCGGCGTGTCGGCCGGCATCTCGCGCAACTCTGGGGCATCACCGATCAGATGGTCGATTTCATGGCTGAAAATCAACGGCAGACCGGTCAGCGCCAGCATCAGCAAAAACACGGTGCAGATCAGACTGGTCCAGGTGTGGACGAACGACCAGCGACGAATAGTTTTACTTTTCATTTCATGACCTTCAAAAACACCAAAGCCGTCCACGAGGGACGGCCTGGTAACAGGGCCTGTTTCAGCTCAGTTGCTTACCACTTGTAAGTGGCGCTGGCGATGACGCTGCGCTGGTCGCCGTAGTAGCAATAGAAGCCGTCGCAGGTGGAAATGTAGTCCTTGTCGAACAGGTTGGTCGCGTTGAGTGCCAGCGACGCACCTTTGAGGCTGTTGTCCAGACGACCGAGGTCGTAATGCACGGCGGCGTCGAACACGGTGTAAGCGTCCGCTTTGCCCAGCCAGGTGTTGCCTTTGTCGCCATAGGTGTTGCCAGTGTAACGGACACCGCCGCCGATGCCGAAGCCGTCGAGCACGCCAGTGTGCCAGGTGTAATCAGTCCACAGCGAGGCTTGCTGGTTCGGCATCAGTTGCAGGCGATTGCCCTTGTCGACGCCTTTCTGCACTTCGGATTTGGCCAGAGTGTAGGCGGCGATGACTTTCAGGTTGTCGGTCACGTCGGAGACTGCTTCCAGCTCCAGGCCTTTGACTTTCACTTCGCCGGTCTGGCTGGTGATTGTCACGTTGTTGACGATGCTGTTGACCGAGACGTTCTTCTGGGTCAAGTCATACACCGCCGCGCTGAGCAGGGTTTTGCTGCCCGGTGGCTGGTACTTGATGCCCAGTTCCCACTGCTTGCCTTCGGTCGGCTTGAACGAGTCGGTGGCGGTGGCATCGGCGCCAGCAGTCGGCTGGAAGGATTCGGCGTACGACAAGTACGGCACGAAGCCCGAGTCGAACACGTAGCTGATCGCCGCGTTGCCGCTGAACGCCTTGTCACGCTGGGTGTTGGTGGCGTCGTCCTTGTTGAAGAATTTGGTGCTGGTGTGCACCCAGTCTTCGCGCCCGCCCAGGGTCAGACGCCACTGATCCAGAGCCATTTGGTCCTGCACGTAAAGGCCGGTCTGGGTGGTCTTCTGGTTGTAATCGTAAAACGCGCTGGAGCGCGGTGGACGAACGATGGTCTGGCCGTAGATCGGGTTGTTGACGTTGATCTCCGGCGCGCTGCCGAAGATCGAGGTGTAGTTGTCGTTGCTGCGCTGATGGTCGAGACCCAGCAGCAGGGTATGACGGATGTCGCCGGTGGCGAAGTCAGCCTGGAAGTTGTTGTCCACGGCGAATTGGCTGATGTCCTCATCGACGTTGGTGGTGCCGCGACCGACGTTGCCCTGATCATCCACGGTGAAACCGGCGAACGACGGGTTGTAGCTGTTGACGGTGACCGTCTGGAACGCCAGATCCGACTTGGTGTAACGCAGGTTCTGCTTGAACTGCCAGACATCGTTCAGGCGATGTTCGAAGGCGTAACCGAGCGCGTAGTAGGTGCGGTCGTAGAAGTCGTAGTCAGGATCACCGAGGTTCTTGTGGTGGGAGATCTTGCCGAAGGGCATGTCGATCTTGGTGCCCTGGATCGGATAGAACTGGCTGGTGACACCGGTATCGTCACGGGTGAACTGCGTGAGCAGGGTCAGCTTGGTGTCGTCGTCGATGTTCCAGGTCAGGCTCGGCGCGATGTTGTAGCGCTTGTTTTCGATATGGTCGATCTGCGTATCGCTGTCGCGCACCACGCCGCTGATGCCATACAGGAACTGGCCCGCTTCATCGATCTTGCCGGTGCTGGCGAAGTTGATCTGGCGGTGATTGTCGCTGCCGTACTGCAACTGGATTTCGCTGCTGGCTTCGGCGCTTGGACGACGGCTGACCATGTCCAGCAGGCCGCCCGGCGGGGTCTGGCCGTACACCGAAGAAGCCGGGCCGCGCAGCAAGGCGAGGCGGTCGAGGTTCCAGGTTTCCGGTTTCGGGTTGGCGTAGATACCGCGTGGCAGCGCCAGGCCGTCGAGGTACTGGGTCGGTTCGAAACCCCGTACGCGCAGCCAGTCGATGCGGGTGTCGCTGCCGTAGCTGCTGGCGGTGATGCCGGGCATGTAGCGCACGGCGTCGTCGAGGCTGTGCACGCCACGATCTTCCATTTGCTGACGGGTCGCCACAGAGATCGAACGCGGAGCTTCGACCAGCGCGGTGTCGGTCTTGGTGCCGGCGGCGGTGCGGCTGGCGGTGTAGCCTTCGACCGGGCCCCAGGCGCTTTCGAGGTTTTCCACACCGATGATTGCGGTTTCCGGCAGGGCCATCGCGCCGTCAGGTACGGCGACCAAGGTGTAAGTGCCCGCGCCGCTCTGTTCCAGTTGCAGACCGGTGCCACGCAGGGCCGCGCGCAGAGCGCCGGCCGCGTCGTATTGGCCGTTGACCGGCGCCGACGTCTTGCCCGCCGCCAGCGCTGGGCTCAGCGACAGCGCGAGGCCACCCTGGCTGGCGATCTGGTTGAGGGTGGTCGACAGCGGCGCCGCCGGCAGGTTGTAGGCGCGCACGCTGGACGCTTGTTCAGCGGCAAGCAACGGGTTGCTGATCAGCGGCGTGCTGAGCGCGATGGCGACAGCCAGCAGACTGGGGCGCAACAAGGTGTCTAGCGAACGGGACATACGGCGGCTCCTGAATGGAAATATTTCTCAATTGCCTGTGTGCCGGATGAAACTGAAAAAGTGATAGGGCTGGATGAAAATAATTTCGATTAACTGAAAGTGGAGGCTACTGCGGCCTCATCGCTGGCAAGCCAGCTCCCACAGGGTTCAGTGCTGTTCACAAAATTGATATTCACCACAGATCCCTGTGGGAGCTGGCTTGCCAGCGATGGCGGCCGCTCAGACAAACCATTAATCAGGCTTGGAATCAGCCTTGGCGACAGTCACCCAAAAAGGCGTGTGCTGCTCAATCTGCACCGGCAAGGTCGGCAACAGGGCGCTCAAGGCTTTGTCGGTGTCATGCAGCGGAAAGCTGCCGGTAATCCGTAGGTCGGCCACTTCCGGCGCCACGCCCAGATGCCCACGCCGATAACGCCCGAGTTCGTGCACCAGATCGCTTAGCCGGGCGTTGTCGACCACCAGCATGCCGCGTGTCCAGGCATCGGCGCCGGGGTTGAGGGCGACGATCGAGCCCAGACCATCACTGCGCAGCAGCACTTGCTGGCCTTCACGCAGGATCTGTTCCTGCGGATTCGTCTGCGCATGGGCGGCGACAGCCGACTGCAACACGCTCAAACGCGTTCCGTCGTCCTCACGCTTGACCAGGAACCGCGTACCCAAGGCGCGCATGCTGCCCTCGCGGGTTTCGACGATGAAGGGCCGCGGATCGCCGTGGCCGGTTTCGACCAGAATCTCGCCTTCCTGCAAAACGACAAGCCGCTGCTTCTCATCGAAGCGCACATCCACGGCACTGTGAGTATTGAGATTGAGCACGGTGCCATCGGCCAGATGCACGATGCGTTGCTCGCCAGTGGCTGTGCGTTGATCGGCAAGCCAATAATCCAGCGGCAGCCACCGTTCACTGGCGAACAATCCCAACCCCACGATCACCACGACGCTGGCCAGACCGCTGCCCAACTTGCGCACGCGGCGGCGAATGCCCTCGCGCGATTGCAGCAAGGCGCTACGGGCCGGGCCTTTGGCCACGCTGAAACGCTGATCAAGCATCCCCAACTGGCGCCAGGCGCGGGCGTGTTCTTCATTGGCCGCATGCCATTTGGCGAACTCTTCGCGCTCCAGCGGGCTGCTGGAATCGAGGGTCAGTTGCCAGGCAATCGCCGCGTCCAGCACATGGGCCGGCACGGGACGGGAACTGGCCGGAGTCACGTCGGTTCACCGTACAGGGCGATGTAACACTGCCGGATGCCTTGCGCCAGATATTGGCGCACACGTGGCACGGAAACGCCGAGCTTCTCGGCGATCTCGGCATGGCCGAGGCCATCGAGGCGGTTATAAAGGAAGGCAGCGCGAGCCTTGGTCGACAGTTTGCCGAGCAAGCGGTCGATGGCCTTGAGGTCTTCGAGGATCAGTTGCTGTTCTTCTATAGAAGGTTGTTCGCCTTCGGGGATCAGCATCAGTTCGGTGAGGTAAGCCTGTTCCAGCGCGGCGCGACGGAAGTAATCGAACAGCAGGCCTTTGGCGATCGCCACCAGAAACGCTCGGGGCTCGCGGGGCGTCAGCAATTCATCGCGGCCGAGCAGGCGCACAAAGGTGTCCTGACTTAGATCCTCGGCCCGTTGCGGACAAGCCACATTGCGGCGCAGCCAAGCCAATAGCCAACTGCGATGGTCGCGATACATCGCACCAACGAGATCACTGTGAGGGCTTTGGGCTGAAGGCACCGAATATCACCGATTGGGAAATATTAACTAACGCGAATTGTTCGCGATTCTGGCAGAGGTGGGAATGGTTAGCAATTGGCCACTGGTCAGGTGACACGTTTGGATAAACCTGTAGAAGCCCCAGGGTGCGACCTTTTGATCCTGGTTTTGCAGATCAAGGTCAAAAGATCGCCGCCTGCGGCAGCTCCTACAGGGGGCTTTTAGAAGGAGGGGGCTTGCTGGCGGCGCTTCCACTGACTCAACCGCTGCTGCAAATTCAGCGGACTATGAATCTGCTGCTGACGCGCCCGGCTGAACAGAATCAACGCCAGCTCCGCCGTGGCCAGCGCATCGGCGCTCGCGTTATGCCGCTCGAACACTTCGAGCTTGAACCACTCGATCCACTCATCCAGCCCGGCCTCGCGAATCTGCGCCTGCGGACACACCAGCGGCGCAATATCAGCGACATCCAGAAACACTTGCTGCAACTTGTGCCCCAGATGTTCCTTCAATGCGCGCCCGAGCATGTGCTGATCGAATGGCGCATGAAACGCCAGCACCGGGCTGTCGCCGATAAACTCGAGCAATTCCAGCAAGGCCTCGGCCGGCTCACTGCCTGCGGCAATCGCATTTGGCCCCAAGCCATGAATCAGCACGCTGGGGCTGAGCTTCAATTCGCGGCATTGCAGCGTGCGTTCGAACTGTTGACTGAAATCGATCGCGCCATCCTCGATCACCACCGCGCCAATCGACAGCACGCGATCCTTGTTCAGGTTGAGCCCGGTGGTCTCCAGATCCAGCACCACCCAGCGTTGTTCGCGCAGGGTGCACTCGCCCAGTTCGTTGATCGTCGGCAACTGGGCCAGACGCTGCTGCAACTCCGCTGGCACTACCGGACTGGCCGGGCGCAGCCACGAAAACAGGCTCATAGCTGATACCGCAAGGTCAGGCTGCTTTGCAGGCGTTGGGCCTGGCGCAGGGATTCACGCAGGATGCGCCGGTCGAGGTGATTGAGGCTGTCGGGATCGACGCGGTTGGAGTACGGCAGATTCTCGCGGGTCTGCAACTGATGCTGCTGCATGCGCGTCTGCTGAATGAAGTGATATGCCTCCTCATACGCCGCGCCGTCCAGTCGTTCGATGACCTCTTTATCGACCAACTGGCGGAAGCGTTCGAGGGTGTTGTTGGCGTCGATGCCGTTGGCCAATGCGAGCAAGCGTGCGCCATCCACGAATGGCGTCAGGCCTTGAACCTTGAGATCCAGCGTGGCTTTTTCGCCATTCTTGCGTGCCAGCACAAACTCACGGAAACGCCCCACTGGCGGACGATTGCGTAAAGCGTTTTCGGCCATCATGCGCTGGAACAAACGGTTGTCGCCGACCTGATCAAGAATGCCTCGACGCAGTTGCTCGCAGCTTTGCTCATCTCCCCAGACCACGCGCAAATCGAAATAGATACTCGACCCCAGCAGGTTCTCCGGCGTTGCCTCACGAATAAAAGCTGCAAAACGCCGCGCCCATTCGGCCCGCGACAAACACAGCTCGGGGTTGCCGGCCATGATGTTGCCCTTGCACAGAGTGAAGCCGCATTGCGCCAGGCTGTGGTTGATCTGCTGGGCAATCGGCAACAGCTTGCCGCGAATCTCGGCGGCATGTGCCGCATCACGGGCATCGAACAGAATGCCGTTGTCCTGATCGGTGTGCAGCGTCTGTTCGCGGCGGCCTTCACTGCCGAAACACAGCCAGGTGAACGGAATGCCGGGGTCGCCTTTTTCCGCGAGGGTCAGTTCGATCACCCGGCACACGGTGTGGTCGTTGAGCAGGGTGATGATGTGGGTGATCTGCGTCGACGACGCGCCGTGGGCGAGCATGCGTTCGACCAGTTGGCCGATCTCGCCCCGCAGGCTCACCAGTTGTTCGACGCGCTGAGCGCTGCGGATCGTCCTCGCCAGATGCACCAGGTCGACCCGTTGCAGGGAAAACAGATCGCGCTCGGAGACCACGCCGCACAAGCGCTGATCCTTGACCAGACAGACGTGGGCGATATGCCGTTCGGTCATCGCGATCGCCGCGTCGAAGGCACTGTGATCCGGCGACAGATAGAAGGGCGCGCGGGTCATGTGGCGTTCGATGGCTTCGCTGAAATCACCGACGCCTTCCGCCACGACATGGCGCAAATCGCGCAGGGTGAAAATCCCCAGGGGCGCCTTGTGCTCATCCACCGCGACGATGCTGCCGACCTGTTGCTCGTGCATCAGCTTCACCGCTTCGCGCAGTGGTGTGTCCGGGCTGCACGTCACCGGGTGACGCATCGCCAGTTCACCCAGGCGGGTGTTCAGCGAGTACTGCGTGCCGAGGGTTTCCACGGCTTTCTGCTGCACTTGCTGATTGACCTGATCGAGCAGGCTGCTGACCCCGCGCAAGGCGAAGTCGCGGAAGGCGTTGGAGAGGGCGAACAGCTTGATGAAGGCGAGTTTATTCAGTTGCAGGCAGAAGGTGTCTTCGCCCGCGAGGTGTTCGGTGCGGGTCGCGCGTTCGCCAAGCAGCGCGGCCAGGGGAAAGCATTCGCCCGTGGTGATTTCGAAAGTGGTTTCGGTACCGGGCTTGGTGATGTGCTGGCGTTCGCCGACCACCCGGCCTTGTTTGACGATATAGAAGTGTTCGACCGGGCCGTCGCTGGGTTTGATGATGCTCTCGCCCTGAGCGTAAAACCGCAGCTGACATTGCTCCACCAGATAGGCGAGGTGGGCGTGTTCCATCTGATTGAAGGGCGGGAAGCGCTGGAGGAATTGCAGGGTGCCCTGAATGTTCTGCAATACCGCGGTTTTCCCTGCCTGGGTGAAGGCGTCCGCTTTACTCATAACCATTACCGCAGTCTTTTTCGAATTGTTGTTGTCGGATCGTTATGGCCATGGTCGGCCCCTACGGACAGGGTGCCCATTGGACGTAAGTCTAGGTTTTGCCACCATGGGCGAAGTTTCGGAGATGCCCTACGCAAACAGTCGGAAATTCCCTCGGTTACCCTCTTGGAAAAAAATCCGACGAAGTGCACATTGAAGCTCTGCCCTGCGATGTCTGACCACTTGCCAAGGGATTGATTTGAACATTTAGAGAACGCCATGTCCGACCACGATATTTTGAGCGATGCCGAGCGTGAAGCGCTCAGCGCAGTGATGCTCGAACCCGACCTGCCACCGCAGCGCGTCTTGATCGTCGATGACGACAAGGACGCTCGGGAACTGCTATCGGAGATTCTCGCGTTGGACGGCATTCGTTGCATGACCGCAGCCAGTGGTGAAACGGCATTGAAGATGCTGGCGGAGAAACCTTCGATCGGGCTGGTGATTACCGATTTGCGCATGGGCAATGTCGATGGTCTGGATCTGATCCGCCAAGTGCGGGAGTCGGTACGCGCGGCGATGCCGATCATCATTGTTTCTGGCGATGCCGATGTGAAAGACGCGATTGCGGCGATGCATTTGAGCGTGGTGGATTTTCTGCTCAAGCCGATTGATACGGGCAAGTTGTTGGCGCTGGTGAAGCATGAATTGGGTATCGAACCCTAATACCTGCGACTCGTTGCCGCTCGTTCCCACGCTCTGCGTGGGAACGCCTCACCGGACGCTCCGCGTTCGGCTCTGGAGGGGACGCGGAGCGTCCCGAGCTGCGTTCCCACGCGGAGCGTGGGAACGATCACAAATCTTTTGATTTTGCCTCCCAAAGAAAAAGCCCTGATCTCTCGATCAGGGCTTTTTCATGTCCGGCAATCAGCGCAGGTTACAGGCCATTGGCAGCCTTGAACTCGCGACGACGACGGTGCAGAACCGGCTCGGTGTAACCGTTCGGCTGCTTGGTGCCTTCGATCACCAGTTCGACCGCCGCCTGGAAGGCGATGTTGCTGTCGAAGTTCGGCGCCAGTGGACGGTACAGCGGGTCGTTGGCGTTCTGACGGTCAACCACTGGCGCCATGCGCTTGAGGCTTTCCATCACTTGCGCTTCGGTGACGACACCGTGGCGCAGCCAGTTGGCGATGTGCTGGCTGGAGATACGCAGCGTGGCACGGTCTTCCATCAGGCCGACGTCGTTGATGTCCGGCACTTTCGAGCAGCCGACACCCTGGTCGATCCAGCGCACCACATAACCGAGAATGCCCTGGGCATTGTTGTCCAGTTCGTTCTTGATCTGCTCTGGCGTCCAGTTCGGATTGACCGCCAGCGGGATGGTCAGGATGTCGTCCACCGAAGCGCGAGCGCGTTTGGCCAGTTCGGCCTGACGGGCGAACACGTCGACCTTGTGGTAGTGCAGCGCGTGCAGTGCAGCAGCAGTCGGCGATGGCACCCAAGCGGTGTTGGCGCCGGCCAGCGGGTGAGCGATTTTCTGCTCGAGCATCGCGGCCATCAGGTCGGGCATCGCCCACATGCCTTTACCGATTTGCGCGCGACCTTGCAGGCCGGTGCTCAGACCGATATCGACGTTCCAGTTTTCGTAAGCGCCGATCCACTTCTCAGCCTTCATGTCTGCCTTGCGCACAACCGGGCCGGCTTCCATGGAGGTGTGGATTTCGTCGCCGGTGCGGTCGAGGAAACCGGTGTTGATGAACACCACACGCTCGCTGGCTGCCTTGATGCAGGCCTTGAGGTTGACCGTGGTACGGCGCTCCTCGTCCATGATCCCGACCTTCAGGGTATTGCGCGTAAGGCCCAGTACGTCTTCGATGCGACCGAACAACTCGTTGGTGAACGCCGCTTCTTCCGGGCCGTGCATCTTCGGTTTAACGATGTACACGGAACCGGTGCGCGTGTTGCGACGCGAGGTGTTGCCGTTGAGGTTGTGCATCGCCGCGAGGCAAGTGACCAGACCGTCGAGAATGCCTTCCGGCACTTCGTTACCGTCTTTATCGAGGATCGCGTCGATGGTCATCAGGTGGCCAACGTTACGCACGAACAACAGCGAACGACCGTGCAGGGTCACTTCACCGCCATTTGGCGCGGCGTAAGTACGATCCGGGTTCATGGTGCGGGTGAAGGTCTGGCCGCCCTTGGACACAGATTCCGACAGATCGCCCTTCATCAGGCCGAGCCAGTTGCGGTAGATCACCACTTTGTCGTCAGCATCGACGGCCGCCACGGAGTCTTCGCAGTCCATGATGGTGGTCAGCGCCGCTTCCATCAGGATGTCTTTGACGCCAGCAGTATCGGTCTGGCCAACCGGGGTGGTGGCATCGACCTGGATTTCGAAGTGCAGACCGTTGTGTTTCAGCAGGATCGCGATTGGCGCGTTGGCGTCGCCCTGGAAACCGATCAGTTGTGCGTCGTCGCGCAAGCCACTGTTGCTGCCGCCCTTGAGGGTGACCACGAGTTTGCCGTCAGCGATTTTGTAGCCGGTCGAATCGACGTGGGAGCCGGCGGCCAATGGCGCGGCTTCGTCGAGGAAGGCACGGGCGAAGGCGATGACTTTGTCGCCACGCACCTTGTTGTAGCCTTTGCCTTTTTCCGCGCCACCGTCTTCGCTGATCGCGTCGGTGCCGTAGAGGGCGTCATACAGCGAACCCCAGCGGGCGTTCGAAGCATTGAGAGCAAAGCGAGCGTTCATCACCGGCACAACAAGTTGCGGGCCGGCGGTACGGGCGATTTCGTCATCGACGTTTTGCGTCGTTGCCTGGAAATCAGCCGCTTCTGGCAGCAGATAACCGATTTCTTGCAGGAAAGCTTTGTAGGCCACGGCGTCGTGCGCTTGACCGGCGCGTTCCTGATGCCAGGCATCGATACGAGCCTGGAAGTCATCGCGTTTGGCGAGTAGGGCTTTGTTCTTCGGCGCCAGGTCATGAATGACCTTGTCAGCACCTTCCCAGAATTTGTCGGCGGTGAGGCCGGTAC
Organism: Pseudomonas sp. 4CAES_32.4; assembly: GCF_058136335.1. Lineage (NCBI taxonomy): Bacteria > Pseudomonadati > Pseudomonadota > Gammaproteobacteria > Pseudomonadales > Pseudomonadaceae > Pseudomonas > Pseudomonas sp. 4CAES_32.4. Next base: position 5,692,664 of record NZ_CM176882.1, on the reverse strand, counting down.
CGGGAATGGCTTCGTTGTTCACGAAGTCGAACAGGACTTTGGCGACCTGCAGGCCACCGACTTGAACGTGTTCAGTCATTGCTTGCCTCACTCTGCTCAGCTATTTCGCTTTTCAGCTCTTCAATTTTGACAATGAAGCCTCTGGCCATTTAAACCACAAACCTGCCGACCAGTACATGCCATTGCTGGCGGCTGGGCTGGGACCAATCAAAGGCTTGGGGCCTTGCTGACGGGGCTTTCAGGGTTGTGAGCATGCCTTGGGCAGACATCGATCCAGCGTTATGTAGTGCGCGCTGCGGTATACTACATGATGAGTTGCGCTTGTGAAAATCAGACTAGTTACGTCGTTCTGCGACCTCATGTCGCATTGCGGTCACATCGCGGAAAGGGATGTTCTCAAAAAACCATTGGATTGTTCCAGTTAAATATCAAAAGTTGTACACATAAATAGTATTTGGCTGCTATTGCCGCCCATTTCGCTTACACCCTGCACGAGCGAGCTTGCTGGCGAAGAGGCCGGTCGCCTCAGCGCGAAATCCCCGCTTGCCTATACTTCCTCTTCTATAACAAAAGTCATGACAAGAGGGCGACGCCATGGACCATCTCGTACTCACCGTTTTTGCACCGGACAAACCCGGGCAGGTCGAGCGCATCGCCCAATGCATCGCCGAGCATGGCGGTAACTGGCTGGAAAGCCGCATGTCGCGGATGGCCGGGCAGTTCGCCGGGATTCTTCGGGTGGGCGTGCCGGCGGAGGCTTACGACGAATTGGTCGATGCCCTACAAGCATTGTCGACCCATGGCATCCGCGTGTTGATTGCCGAGAGTGGCATCGAGCAGTCCTGCACCTGGAAACCGATCGCCATGGACCTAGTGGGCAATGATCGCCCGGGGATCGTGCGCGACATCACCCGGCTGTTGAGCGAGCAGGGCGTCAACCTTGAGCGGCTGGTGACTGAGGTGCGTCCGGCGCCGATGAGCAGCGAGCCGCTGTTTCACGCCGAAGCGATTCTCGCGGTGCCACTGACCCTGTCGCTGGACGTTTTACAGTCGCGTCTGGAAACCCTGGCCGATGATCTGATGGTCGAACTGGTGTTACGCACAGACGTTTAAGCGCGGATCAGGTTATCCAGTTTTAACGTGCACCTGCCTGTGGATAACCTGTAGAGATTGCCCGCATCGCCAGGCCCGCCGTGGCTTTGCCGGAGTTGATCAAAAAACCGCCAGCATTCAGTGACTTGCGCACAAACGGCGGGGATCACGCTGTGGATAACCTTGGGAAGGAACGATGCAGGCCACGAGAACCGTGGCCTGTGAGGGTTTGTGTGTTTTTTGATCAGCTGCGCCGGCGCAAACTGATCACGGCATCGATGCTGTAAACGGCCAGACCGGCCCAGATGAAGATGAACGCGATCAAGGTGCTCGACGACAAATGCTCGCCAAACAGCAGCACGGCTTGCAACAGCACCAGCGTCGGTGCGAGGTATTGCAGGAAGCCGATCGTGGTGTAGGGCAAGTGTCGCGTGGCAGCGTTGAAGCACACCAGCGGCACCAGCGTCACCGGGCCGGCCGCCACCAGCCACCAAGCTTGCGACGTGGTCCAGAACTCCGGCTGGGCACTGGTGGCGGTCTGATTGAACAGCAACCAGGCAATGGCAATCGGCACCAGCATCCAGGTTTCCACCACCAAACCCGGCAACGCTTTGACCGGCGCTTGTTTGCGGATCAAACCATAGAAGCCAAAGGTCAGCGCTAACACCAGCGACACCCACGGCAGACTGCCGACTTGCCACACCTGCTGCGCCACGCCCACCGCCGCCAAACCCACCGCAACCCACTGCATCCGTCGTAGACGCTCGCCGAGAATCAACATACCCAACAACACGTTGACCAGCGGATTGATGTAGTAACCGAGGCTCGCCTCAAGCATGCGTCCGTTGTTCACCGACCACACATAGGTCAGCCAGTTGGCGGCGATCAGGGTGCCGCTCAACGCCAGAATCGCCAGGCGCTTCGGGTTGTCCAGCAGTTCGCGCAGCCAGCCCGGGTGTTTCCACACCATCAGCAACAGTGCACCAAACAGCGCCGACCACAGCACCCGGTGGATGATGATCTCGACGGCCGGCACTTCGGCGATGGCTTTGAAGTAGATCGGGAACAGGCCCCAGATGATGTAGGCACTCAGGCCCAGAATGTACCCGCGACGCGGGTTGGCGGCTTGCATGCAGAATCCTTGCTTAGGCAGCTAACAAAGGAGGGATTGTAAAGAGGTTGTATAGATGTGTCGTGCCGGAACGCAAAAAGATCGCAGCCTTCGGCAGCTCCTACAGGGGAATGTCTTCCAAGGTAGGAGCTGCCGAAGGCTGCGATCTTTTGATCTTTGATCAGAAGAGTTTCAGCGGTTCTTCGTTGAGCGCGGCCAATTGCTCGCGCAACGCCAACACCTGGTCGCCCCAATAACGCTCGGTGCCGAACCACGGAAAGCTGTGCGGGAACGCCGGATCATCCCAGCGCCGTGCCAGCCACGCGCTGTAGTGCATCAGGCGCAGGGCGCGCAGGGGTTCGATCAGCGCCAGTTCGCGCGGGTCAAAATCATGAAATTCGTTGTAGCCATCCATCAACTCCGACAGCTGGCCGAGGCATTCCTGACGATCCCCGGCGAGCATCATCCAGATGTCCTGCACTGCAGGGCCCATGCGGCAGTCGTCGAGATCGACAATGTGGAACATCTCGTCGCGGCACATCATGTTGCCGGGGTGGCAGTCGCCGTGCATGCGGATGTTCTGGTGCGGCGTGTTGGCGTAGGCGTCTTCCACGCGTTTAAGCAGGTCGCGGGCGACGGACTCGTAGGCCGGCAGCAGGCTTTTCGGAATGAAGTTGCCTTCGAGCAAGGTGTTCAGCGAGGCGTGGCCGAAGTTCTGTACGGCGAGGGCTTCACGGTGTTCGAACGGCTTGGTCGCGCCGACGGCGTGAATCCGCCCGAGCAACTGGCCGAGACGATACAGCTGATCAAGATTGCCCGGCTCCGGCGCCCGGCCACCACGGCGAGGAAACAGGGTGAAACGGAAACCGGCGTGTTCGTGCAGGGTTTCGCCGTTGTGGATCAGCGGTGCGACCACTGGAATTTCGACATCGGCCAGTTCGAAGGTGAACTTGTGCTCTTCGAGGATGGCTTCGTTGGTCCAGCGCTGCGGACGATAGAACTTGGCAATCAGCGGTTCGGAGTCTTCGATGCCGACCTGATAGACGCGGTTCTCGTAGCTGTTGAGCGCCAGAATGCGCGCATCGCTCAGGAACCCGATGCTTTCAACGGCATCAAGGACGAGGTCGGGGGTGAGGGTTTCAAACGGGTGGGCCATGCTGACTCCTGCGCGCAGCAGGCTGCCGCGTCCGGCCCAGCATGGTAGCGCAGATGGCAGCGGGGGAGGTGGTTGGTGTCTTCGCTGACGCTATCGCTGGCAAGCCAGCTCCCACATTAGAAATGCGTTTCCCTGTGGGGGCTGGCTTGCCAGCGATGAGGGCCTGTCAGGCGCCGACGATCCCGCCGTCTTCGCGGGTAATCGCCATCACCGACGAGCGTGGCTTGCCATTCGGCAAATGCTCAGGGAAGGTCGAGCCGCCGTTCTCGCCCGGATGCTGAATCCCGACAAACAGGGTTTTCTGATCCGGGGAAAAACTGATCCCGGTGACTTCACAACCAATCGGCCCGACCATGAACCGACGAATTTCACCGGTCTTGGGATCGGCGCACAGCATCTGGTTATTGCCCATGCCGGCAAAGTCGCCGGCGTTGCTCGAATCGCCGTCAGTCAGAATCCACAAGCGCCCAGCCTTGTCGAAGCCCAAACCATCCGGGCTGTTGAACATGTTTTGCGCGGTGATGTTCTTCGAGCCGGCCTTCGGCGTGCCAGCGTGTACGCCCGGGTTGCCGGCGACCACGAACAGATCCCAGGCAAACGTCTTCGAAGCGTGATCATCGCGGTCGGTGCGCCAGCGCAAAATCTGCCCGTAGACGTTCTTCTCGCGCGGGTTCGGCCCGCCCACCGGTTGGCCGTCTTCGCCGCGCTTGGCGTTGTTGGTCAGGGTGCAATAAACCTGGCCGTCCTTCGGGCTGACGACGATCCATTCCGGGCGGTCCATGCGTGTCGCGCCGACCACACTGGCGGCGAGGCGCGCGTGGATCAGCACTTCAGCCTGGTCGGCAAAGCCGCTGCTGGCATCGATGCCGTTCTTGCCGTGGGTCAGTTCGATCCACTGGCCCTGGCCTTTCGGGTGATCGGGGTTGCTGTCGCCATTATCGAATTTCGCCACGTACAAGGTGCCGTGATCGAGGATGTCGCGGTTGGCCTTGGCGTTGCGGTGGTTGATGCGGTCGCGGCTGACGAATTTGTAGATGAACTCGCCGCGTTCGTCGTCGCCCATGTACACCACGGCGCGGCCGTCATCGGTCTCGGCCAGTGCGGCGTTTTCATGTTTAAAGCGGCCCAGAGCCGTACGTTTGACCGGGGTCGATTGCGGATCGAACGGATCGATCTCGACCACCCAGCCATGTCGGTTGAGTTCGTTGGGGTTCTTCGCCATGTCGAAGCGCGGGTCGTACGGGTGCCAGTTGATCTCGCGACTGGCGGCCGAGACGCCGTAACGCTTCTGTGCAGGGTCGAACTGCTGCTGAGCATTGCTGCTGCCAAAACAGTCGGTGAAGTTTTCTTCACAGGTCAGGTAAGTGCCCCACGGGGTTTTACCGTTGGCGCAGTTCTGGAAAGTGCCGAGGACTTTCTTACCGTGCTTGTCGGCAGCGGTTTTCATCAGCTCGTGACCGGCCGCCGGGCCGCTGATGCGCAGCGGCGAGTTGCCGTGAATGCGACGGTTGTAGCGCGAGCCCTGGACGAACTGCCACTGACCGTTCTTGCGCTGCACTTCAATCACCGATACGCCTTCGCAGGCCAGCGCCTTGCGCACGTCTTCGGCCGATTGCGGCATGCCGCCGTGCGGGTAGAGGTAGCGATAGTTGGTGTATTCGTTGTTGATCGCCATCAACGCGCGGTTGCGATCGTCGGGGAAGGCGAACAGGCTCATGCCGTCGTTATTGTCGCCGAACTGCACTTCCTGTGCGGCGGCGGTGCCGTTGCCGCTCGGATCGAACGCCGGGCCGTTCTTTTGCAGGGGCTGGCCCCAACTGATCAGCACCGAAGACTTGTAGCCTTTGGGCAGAGTGATGACGTCGGTGGTCGCGGCGGGAATGCTCTCGAAGCCGAGCAAGCGGCTGTTGCCGGCGCTGACACCGGTGGCCAGCGCGCTGCGGCTCAGCAGGCTGCCGCCGAGGAACATCGCTGCACCGCACAACGCACCGGCGCCGATGAAACCGCGACGGCTGAGGCCGACCATTTTTTCCAGGTCGGTGGATTGGTTTTCTTCTAATAGGCTCACATCAGGCTCCCTGCATGGTTTTGGCAGCAACCTTAAAGGGAGGCGATGACGCTTTTGTTGCAGGCCTCGATTACAGCGGCGTGCCGATCAGCACGTTGGACGGCGAAAACTGCACCTGCACCGCTTGCCCGACGACCAGCCCCCGGGTGCGCAAGTCCAGCGGCTCGGCCAAGGCACAGAGGGTATGGCCGTTGGGCAGGGTAATGCGCACTTCGCTGGGGCCGTCTTCGGCGTCGAGGATCGCTTCGATGGTGCCCTTGAGAAGATTGTGACCAGACGTTGCAGGTTGCTCGAGGGTCAGCAGTTCGAGCCAGCCAGCCTTGATTAACGCGACGACTTCGGTGCCGGGTTGCAGTTCCAGATGCACAGTGCTGTCGTGGGTGATTTGCGCATTGAGGCACAGGCCTTCAGCCAACTCCAGACGAATCAGATCATTGCGGCCCTGCGCCTCAATCGCCACGACCTTGCCGTGCAGCTGATTGCGTGCGCTGGTTCTGAGCATCAATCGCCCGAGCAGATCGAGGTCGCTGGCGTCTTCTGCCGCCTCCAGCACCTGCGCTTGCAAGGCCTGAAGTTTTTGGTACAGACGCAAAACGCGTTCGCCTTCGCTGGACAGTTTCGCGCCGCCACCGCCCTTGCCGCCGACGGCACGCTCCACCAGCGGTTTCTGCGCGAGGTTGTTCAACTCATCGATCGCATCCCACGCCGCTTTGTAGCTCAGACCGGCGCTTTTCGCGGCGCGGGTGATCGAGCCTTGTTCGGCGATGTGTTGCAGCAGGGCGATACGCTGCGGACGGCGGACGATGTGCTGGGACAACAGGGAGGGCATGGACATGGGAGGGTGCTTTTTTGTGGCGGTGGACGTGGAAGTTGGCCGCTAGTGACGCGAGAGTCAAGCCGAACCCAAATCCCTGTAGGAGTGAGCCTGCTCGCGATAGCGGTGGTTCAGTCAGCATAAATGTTGGCATTGATGACGCTATCGCGAGCAGGCTCACTCCTACAGGGGGATTGTGTTGGCTTCAGCTTCCGGGTTTCGGCGTGCGCGCCAGGCAATAGACATCGACCCGCGCAGCGCCAGCGTCCATCAATAGACGCGCAAGCGCCTGCGCAGTGGCGCCAGTGGTCAGCACATCATCAATCAACGCGAAATGCCGGCCTTTCACCTGCGCATCCGGCATGAGGTCGAACGCATTGCGCAGATTGCGTTTACGCGACTTGGCGTCGAGCACCTGCTGGGCATCGGTGTCCTTGATGCGGCGCAGAACCATCTCGTCGCACGGCAGATCCAGCGAGGTGCTCAGCCAGCGCGCCAACATCGCCGCTTGATTGAATCCGCGTTTCCTTAGCCGTTTACCCGCCAGCGGTACCGGCAGCAACGCATCGGGCCTTGGCAAACCCTCTTCGAAGCGATGTTGCAGGTATTGCCCGAGAACGTCGGCGAGCAGGTGGCCAAACGGCCATTTCGCGTTGTGTTTAAAACGCGTAATCAAACTGTCGACCGGGAAGCCATAAAACCATGGCACAGCGACCTGTTCGAACGCCGGAGGCTCTAGCAGGCACTCACCGCAGGTCAGGCCGGCGCCGGGGAGCGGCAACGCACAGGCGATGCAGTGATCGCCAAGCCAGGGCAACTCAGTTTCGCAGGCCACACACATTGGCATTTCTGCTTCTGTCGGCTCATCGCACAGCAAACAGGTTTGTTCGTTTTTTAAACAGATGTAAACCGAAGTTTTGTATCGTGGTTGACAGCGCATGACTCTTCCTTAAATATGCCGAACATCCGTGTAGCGCCTGTGGGTATTCCGTTCCCGCAGCCGCCAGCCAAGCATAACCAAGGAATTAGCCATGAGCGCGAGCACCACCGCCACCCTGCGTCACGACTGGTCATTGGCCGAAGTCAGAGCACTCTTCGTACAGCCATTCAACGACTTGCTGTTCCAGGCTCAGACGGTGCACCGCGCGCATTTCAACGCCAACCGCGTTCAGGTTTCGACGTTGCTGTCGATCAAGACCGGCGCCTGCCCGGAAGACTGCAAGTACTGCCCGCAGTCCGGTCACTACAACACCGGCCTGGAAAAAGAAAAGCTGATGGAAGTGCAGAAGGTCCTCGAAGAGGCTGCTCGCGCCAAAGCCATCGGTTCGACGCGTTTCTGCATGGGCGCCGCGTGGAAGCATCCGTCGGCCAAAGACATGCCGTACGTGCTGAAAATGGTCGAAGGCGTGAAGGCCATGGGCCTGGAAACCTGCATGACCCTCGGTCGTCTCGATCAGGATCAGACCGAAGCACTGGCCAAGGCCGGTCTCGATTACTACAACCACAACCTCGACACCTCGCCGGAGTTCTACGGCAGCATCATCACCACCCGCACTTACAGCGAGCGCCTGCAAACGCTGGCTTACGTGCGTGAATCGGGGATGAAGATCTGCTCCGGTGGCATTCTCGGCATGGGCGAGTCGCTGGATGACCGCGCCAACCTGCTGATCCAGTTGGCCAACCTGCCGGAGCATCCGGAGTCAGTGCCGATCAACATGCTGGTGAAAGTCGTCGGCACGCCGCTGGAAAATGCTGAAGACATCGACCCGTTCGACTTCATCCGCATGCTCGCTGTGGCCCGTATCCTCATGCCGCAATCCCACGTGCGCCTGTCCGCCGGCCGTGAAGCGATGAACGAGCAGATGCAGGCCCTGGCATTTTTCGCCGGCGCCAACTCGATTTTCTACGGCGACAAACTACTGACCACCGCCAACCCGCAGGCCGACAAGGACATGCAGTTGTTTGCGCGCCTGGGCATTGCGCCGGAGGCTCGCGAAGAGCATTCCGATGAGGTGCATCAGGCAGCGATCGAGCAGGCGTTGGTGGAGCAGAAGAGCAGCGAGCAGTTCTATAACGCCGCCGTCTGATTTTTTTGATGCGATACAAAACACTGTGGGAGCTGGCTTGCCAGCGATAGCGGACTACCTGTCGACATCTGTGTTGAAGGTGCCGCCGCCATCGCTGGCAAGCCAGCTCCCACAGGGTCTGTGTCCATCGTGATTCATGTGATCTGACTGTCGAGGCCTGCATGTCTTTCGATCTCGCCGCACGCCTTGCTGCCCGCCGTGCCGAAAATCTCTATCGCCAGCGCCCGCTGCTTGAATCCCCACAGGGGCCTGAAGTGGTGGTCGACGGCAAACCGTTGCTCGCCTTCTGCAACAACGATTACCTCGGCCTGGCCAATCACCCGCAAGTGATCGAAGCCTGGCGTGCCGGCGCTGAACGCTGGGGCGTCGGTGGCGGTGCTTCGCACTTGGTGATCGGCCACAGCAGCCCGCATCACGCTCTCGAAGAAGCCCTGGCCGATCTCACGGGTCGTCCGCGTGCGCTGCTGTTTACCACCGGTTACATGGCCAATCTAGGCGCGGTCACCGCGCTGGTCGGGCAGGGCGATACGGTGCTGGAAGACCGCCTCAATCACGCCTCGTTGCTCGATGCCGGGCTGCTGTCCGGCGCGCGTTTCAACCGCTATTTGCACAACGATGCGGAAAGTCTGGCCAAGCGCCTGGAGAAAGCCACCGGCAATACGCTGGTGGTCACCGACGGCGTGTTCAGCATGGACGGCGATCTTGCCGATCTGCCAGCGTTGGCCCGTGAAACCAAAGCCAAAGGCGCGTGGCTGATGGTCGATGATGCTCACGGTTTCGGCCCGCTCGGTGCGAATGGCGGCGGCATCGTCGAGCATTTCGGTTTAAGCAAAGAGGATGTGCCGGTACTGGTCGGCACCCTCGGCAAAGCTTTCGGCACCGCTGGCGCTTTCGTGGCGGGTAGCGAGGAACTGATCGAAAGCCTGATCCAGTTCGCCCGCCCGTACATCTACACCACCAGCCAGCCACCGGCGCTGGCGTGTGCAACGCTGAAAAGTCTGGAGCTGCTGCGCACCGAGCATTGGCGCCGCGAGCATCTGCAGACGCTGATCCGCCAGTTCCGCCGTAGCGCCGAGCAGATCGGCCTGGAGTTGATGGCCAGCTTCACGCCGATCCAGCCGATCATGATTGGCGATGCCGGGCGCGCGGTGCGCTTGTCGCAGATGTTGCGCGAGCGCGGGCTGATGGTCACCGCGATCCGCCCGCCAACCGTGCCTGCCGGCAGCGCGCGTTTGCGCGTGACCCTGACCGCCGCTCACAGCGAGGCGCAGGTGCAGCTATTGTTAGAAGGACTGGCCGATTGCTTTGCCCAACTGACGTCGGAGCCAAGCCATGCGTAATCGCCTGATTCTGCTGCCCGGCTGGGGCCTCGGTATTTCGCCGATGGAGCCTCTGGCGGCGGCATTGCAGGGGCTCGACGAACATCTGAATATCGAAATCGAGCCGTTGCCGGAGCTGGACTCCAGTGACCTGCAAGACTGGCTCGACGAACTCGATGAGCGCATTCCTCAGGATGTATGGCTTGGCGGCTGGTCGCTGGGCGGCATGCTCGCCTCCGAATTGGCGGCGCGTCGTGGCGAGCGTTGCTGCGGGTTGCTGACGCTGGGGAGCAACCCTTCTTTTGTTGCCCATGAACAATGGCCGAACGCGATGGCGGGCGAGACGTTCGACGCCTTTCTCGCCGGTTGCCAAGCCGATGCCCGTACGACCCTCAAACGTTTCTCGCTGCTCTGTGCCCAAGGCGCGCAAGACCCGCGCGGCTTGTCGCGACTGATGCTGGGTGGCGCGCCACATACCGCGCCGACGGCATTGATGGCCGGGCTGGAACTGCTCGCGCAGATCGACACCCGCGACGCTCTGCAAGCCTATCGCGGCCCGCAATTTCATCTGTTCGCCGGACAGGACGCTCTGGTCCCGGCGGAAGCGGCGGGGGCGTTATTCGCCCTGTTACCGGATATCGAAATAGGTCTGATCGAACAGGCCTGTCATGCGTTTCTTCTGGAAGATCCCCACGGACTGGCGGGTGCGATCCAGGCTTTTTTACATGAGTGCGGTGATGACTGATTTGTCTCTTGTGCTGCCTGGCGGCTTGCCTGACAAGCGTCAGGTGGCGGCCTCGTTCTCCCGCGCAGCGGCCAGTTACGACAGCGTCGCCGAGTTGCAACGCGATGTCGGTACACAATTGCTGCAGCGCTTGCCGGTGGATTTCGCACCCGCGCGCTGGCTGGATCTGGGCTGTGGCACCGGATATTTCACCCGAGCAATGGCTTCGCGCTTTACTCATGGCCAAGGTCTGGCGCTGGACATCGCCGAGGGCATGCTCGATCACGCGCGGCCATTGGGCGGCGCCGAGCATTTCATTGCCGGCGATGCGGAGCGACTGCCGTTGCAGGATTCGACCTGCGACCTGATCTTCTCCAGCCTCGCGGTGCAGTGGTGTGCGGATTTCAATGCGGTGCTCAGCGAAGCTTTTCGCGTATTGAAGCCGGGCGGGATTTTTGCATTTGCTAGTCTTTGTGTAGGGACGTTGTTTGAGCTGCGCGACAGCTGGCGGCAGGTCGACGGGCTGGTGCACGTCAACCGCTTCCGCGAGTTCACGCGTTATGAGCAATTGTCTGCGGCCAGTGGTTTGCGCACGCTGAGTCTGGAGAATCAGGCGCATGTGCTGCATTACCCTGACGTGCGCAGCCTGACCCATGAATTGAAAGCCTTGGGTGCGCACAATCTGAATCTAGGGCGGCCGGGCGGCTTGACCGGGCGCGCGCGGATTCTCGGGTTGGTTGAAGCATACGAGCAGTTCCGTGAGGCGTCGGGATTGCCGGCAACTTATCAGGTGGTCTACGCCGTGTTGGAGAAACCCGTATGAGCGCAGCCTATTTCATCACCGGAACCGACACTGATGTCGGCAAGACCACGGTTGCCGCCGGGTTGCTGCACGCGGCACGTTCGGCGGGGCTGAGCACGGCGGCGGGCAAACCGGTGGCGTCCGGTTGCGACGTCACGCCCAAGGGCTTGCGTAACTCCGATGCGCTGGCGCTGTTGGCCGAGTGTTCGTTGCCCCTGACTTATCAACAGGTCAATCCAGTCGCGTTCGAGCCGGCCATTGCTCCGCATCTGGCGGCGCGTGAAGCGGGTGTGGCGTTGACCGTGCAATCGCTGCTGGCGCCGATGCGCGAGATTCTGGCGATGAATGCCGATTTCACCTTGATCGAAGGCGCGGGTGGTTGGCGGGTGCCGTTGGCGGATCAGGATAATTTGTCGGATCTGGCGATTGCGCTGAAGCTACCGGTGATTCTGGTGGTCGGCGTGCGGCTGGGATGCATCAGTCATGCGTTGCTGACGGCCGAGGCGATTGCCCGGGATGGTCTGCAACTGGCTGGGTGGGTGGCGAATATCATCGATCCGAAGACTTCGCGGCTGGAGGAAAACCTCGCCACATTGGCCGAGCGGATTCCGGCGCCGTGCCTGGGGCGTGTACCGAAACTCAAGGCCATCAGCGCTGAAGCGGTGGCCGATCATTTGCAACTGGATCTGCTCGACTAAGCTTTTCTCTATGGGCAGGCACTGTGCCATTAGTGTTTTTGACGGGTGTTTTTCTGACGCCTCTGCTTCAATGGCGGTCATTGATCCTTCCCAAGGATGAGAACTGTTATGGAAATCTCCGGTAACACAGCATTTTATGCAGGCCTGAGCTCGATTCAGAGCGGTCAGAACCGCGTCGATCAGGCAGCCAGCCAGATTGCCAACAACACGATTGAGCGTTCGGTGACCAGCCAGTCGTCCGAAGTGCAGGTTGATCGCCTGCGCGGCGTGGATCGTGCCCAGCAATCGGATCTGGCGAGCAACGTGGTCGAGATGTCCCAAGGCAAGATCCAGGCTGAGCTGGGTGTGAAGGTCGCCAAGGCTTCCGATGAAGTGCTCGGTACGATCATCGATACCTTCGCCTGATTTTCTTGCCTTCTACACGCTGAACGCCGCGACCTGTCGCGGCGTTTTTCGTTGTAAGTCCTTCTCCCTCAACTAATCTTTTTTCAGCGTCTGTGGCTCGTTCGAGCGCATGGCGGTTTGCTGTGTCCGGCGTTTGAAAAATCTGATGACGAACGGCAAAAGATCGATGCTTGACAAGATTTCGGCGTAAACGTATGTTTCAAACAACTGTTTGACCGTCACAACAAATCAACACGGTCGTTCATTCCCGGTTACATCAGCAGAGGTTTATCGCTATGCCTGACTACAAGGCCCCCTTGCGTGATATTCGCTTCGTTCGTGACGAGCTGCTCGGCTACGAAGCGCACTATCAGAGCCTTCCGGCTTGCGCAGACGCAACTCCGGACATGGTTGACGCCATTCTCGAAGAAGGCGCCAAGTTTTGTGAGCAGGTACTGGCACCGCTGAACCGTGTGGGCGACCTCGAAGGTTGCACCTGGAGCGAGTCCGGCGTGAAAACCCCGACGGGCTTCAAAGAGGCTTACAAGCAATTCGTTGAAGGCGGCTGGCCAAGCCTCGCTCACGACGTCGAGCACGGCGGTCAAGGTCTGCCGGAGTCGCTGGGTCTGGCCGTGAGCGAAATGGTTGGCGAAGCCAATTGGTCGTGGGGCATGTACCCAGGCCTGTCGCACGGCGCGATGAACACCATCTCCGAGCACGGCACCCCAGAACAGCAAGAAGCCTATCTGACCAAACTGGTCTCCGGCGAATGGACCGGCACCATGTGCCTGACCGAGCCGCACTGCGGCACCGACCTGGGCATGCTGCGCACCAAGGCCGAACCTCAGGCTGACGGCTCCTACAAAGTGTCCGGCACCAAGATCTTCATCTCGGCCGGTGAACACGACATGGCCGACAACATCATTCACATCGTGCTGGCCCGCCTGCCGGACGCACCGGCTGGCACCAAAGGCATCTCGCTGTTCATCGTTCCGAAATTCATGCCGAATGCTGACGGCACTGTCGGTGAGCGCAACGCAGTGACCTGCGGTTCGCTGGAACACAAGATGGGCATCCACGGCAACGCTACCTGCGTGATGAACTTCGACGGCGCTACCGGTTTCCTGATCGGCCCGGCGAACAAAGGCCTGAACTGCATGTTCACGTTTATGAACACCGCACGTCTGGGTACCGCACTGCAAGGTCTGGCCCACGCCGAAATCGGTTTCCAGGGCGGTCTGAAATACGCTCGCGATCGTCTGCAAATGCGCTCCCTGACTGGTCCGAAAGCGCCGGAAAAAGCTGCTGACCCGATCATCGTGCATCCGGACGTACGCCGCATGCTGTTGACCATGAAGGCTTTCGCCGAAGGCAACCGTGCGATGGTGTACTTCACCGCCAAGCAGGTCGACATCGTCAAATACGGCGTCGATGAAGAAGAGAAGAAGAAAGCCGACGCACTGCTGGCCTTCATGACTCCGATCGCCAAAGCGTTCATGACCGAAGTCGGTTTCGAATCCGCCAACCACGGCGTTCAGATCTACGGCGGCCACGGCTTCATCGCCGAGTGGGGCATGGAGCAGAACGTTCGCGACAGCCGCATTTCGATGCTGTACGAAGGCACCACCGGTATCCAGGCACTCGACCTGCTGGGCCGTAAAGTGCTGATGACCCAAGGCGAGGCTTTGAAAGGCTTCACCAAGATCGTCCACAAGTTCTGCCAGAACAACGAAGGCAACGAAGCCGTTGCAGAGTTCGTCGCACCGCTGGCAGCAATCAACAAGGAATGGGGCGAGCTGACCATGAAGGTCGGTATGGCTGCCATGAAAGATCGCGAAGAAGTCGGCGCGGCCTCCGTGGACTACCTGATGTACTCCGGTTATGCCTGCCTGGCTTACTTCTGGGCCGACATGGCACGTCTGGCAGCCGAGAAGCTGGCAGAAGGCACTGGCGACGCGGCGTTCTACACCGCCAAGCTGCAAACCGCGCGCTTCTACTTCCAGCGCATCCTGCCGCGTACCCGTACCCACGTAGCCACCATGCTGTCGGGCGCCAACAACCTGATGGACATGAAAGAAGAAGACTTCGCACTGGGCTACTAAGCCTCAACGCGGTCGCTTGAAAAAACCGCTGCTCCTCTGGGGCAGCGGTTTTTTTTGCGTTGGATTTATCCCCAACACTGGGGCGATTCCCCAGCAGAAACGGTGGCTGCCAGCGCGCTTCCCCCGCGTTTATTGATTCAAAATGTTTCTCGAAAGAGTGGCCAATTAATTGCACTGCGCAGATTAACCGGCGCTCACGAGAAATCCTGTCCTGTTCACGACGCCTCTCGCCCGGCGAACTCATAACAACAACGTCAGGGTGAAGCACATGAACATCTGTCGACTTGTCGGGTTAGCCCTCACACTGAGTGCCTGCGGTGCGATGGCGGCTGATGCCGTCGAAGTGGATCCGCCCGTGCCGGAGGTGCCGAGCCTGCAATCCTTGCGCGGCATGATTCCGCCCGATCCTTCCGGCACAGAAGGTGGGCGCAAGGTCGACCTGATGACCGACTACGTGCTCAACCGCTCCGCCGCGATTCTGCTCGGTAAAGCGCTGTTCTGGGACATGGAGGTCGGCAGCGATGGCGCCACGGCTTGCGCGTCCTGCCACTATCACGCCGGCGTCGACCACCGCATCACCAACCAACTCAACCCCGGCCAGGCCCACACCAATGCCAACGTCGCCTCGATCTTCAACAAGCCCTTTGTGGCGTCGGACATTCCCGGCGATGTGGCGTCCTACGCAACGCTGTCCGGCGGCAAGGGCGGCCCGAACTACACGCTGAAGAAAACCGACTTCCCGACCCATGTGCTGAGCAATCCACTGGAGCGCAACTCGCCGATCGTCTATTCGAGCGACGACGTGGTTGGCTCCCAAGGCGTGTTCGACGCCAACTTCGTCAAGCCCAACCAGCCGCGTTTCGACAAGTGCACCCAGCAGCCGGATGGCATCTTCCAGGTCGGCGGCATCAACGTTCGCCGCAGCACCGGGCGGAATGCGCCGTCGGTGATCAACGCTGCGTTCAACGTGCGCAACTTCTGGGACGGTCGGGCCAACAACGTTTTCAACGGTTTTTCACCGTTCGGCAATCGCGATCCCGATGCGGGCATCTACGTGACCAGCGAGCGCAGCACCGTTGCAACCAGAGTCAGACTGGCGCTCAACGACGCATCTGCTGCCTCGCAAGCGGTGGGCCCGCCGGGCAGTGCGGTGGAAATGTCCTGCGGTGGTCGCACCTTCGCCGACATTGGCCGGCGCATGCTCGATCAGTTGATGCTCAAGCAACAGCGGATTTCTTCCAACGATTCCGTACTCGCTTCGGTCTCCGGTGCACGTCGCCCAACCTATCGCGAGTTGATCAAAAACGCCTTCCAGCCACGTCTGTGGAACGCCACGCAAAACGTGCTGGTTGGCGGCGCACCGTACACGCAGATGGAGGCCAACTTTCCGCTGTTCTTCGGGCTGGCAATTCAAATGTACGAGTCCACGCTGATCTCTGATCAAGCGCCGATCGACGCTTACCTGCAGGGCGATTCAACTGCCATGAACGCGCAGCAAGTGCAGGGCATGAACCTGTTTCTCGGCAAGGGCAAATGCGTCAATTGCCACGGCGGCGCGGAGCTGACCAACGCTGCCAGCCGTTTACTGATGCATCCGCGTGAGCGCATCGAGCGCATGGTCATGGCTGACAACCTCACCACCCTTTACGACAACGGCTTCTACAACACCGGCGTGCGGCCGACATCTGAAGATCTGGCCCTCGGTGGCTCGGATGCCTGGGGCAACCCGTGGTCGTTCAGTCGGCAGTACAACAAGCTGTTGCAGGGTGGCAGCATTCCCGATCCGCTGGACGTCGATGTCTGCACCTTCGAAGCACCGCTCAGCGCAGCGATTCCGTGCGACGCGACACTCAAACCCAACGTCAACTTCCGCGACTCGGTCGATGGCGCCTTCAAGACGCCGACTCTGCGCAACATCGCCCTGACCGGGCCGTACTTCCACAACGGCAGCCGCGCCACGCTCAAGCAAGTGATGGAGTTCTACAACCGTGGTGGCGATCGTCGTGGTGAAGACGCCAACAACACCAGCGGTTTCGAGCATCCGACGGTCAGTCAGCACAACACCTCGAACCTTGATCCGGACATGACCAACCTCAACCTGACGCCCGATGAGCTCGACGCTTTGGTGAAGTTCATGGAAGTCGCTCTGACCGATCCGCGCGTGGCTTGGGAGCGGGCGCCGTTTGATCACCCATCGCTGGTCATTCCGCAGGGCCATATCGGTGATGAAAATGCCGTGACCCAGCGCCCGGCCAGTCCGAAAGTCACCACCCGGCAAGCGGCGGATGCTTCGCTCAATCTCAAGCCATACGGGGCTGAAGGACGGAGCCCGGCGGAGGGGCCACTACTGCCGTTCTACAACGATCTGTGAGGGATATCTGCAGTCCTGGCCATCAGTGATGGTGGCCATGGCTCGGGGAAGGCAAAAAACTTGGCAAATCGCTCAGATAGTCAGGTTTTCTGCCGTTAAAGAGAGTGCGTGTGATCTGGATCACATTGTGTGTGCTTAACTGCACGCATTGCAGGCACAATGCCATCTCTTTGCCATGACGGGTCGGAGCTTTACCCTTGCCGCGTTCTTCCGCTGTACGTTTCAGTCATTTCCTACCTTCACTGCTGTTGTTACTCGCGGGGTTGGCGGCTGCGTACGTCAAAGACCTCAACGTGTTCTTCACTTCTCTATTTAACGTGTTACCGACCCTGGTTTTGCTGTTGGGTGGCGCTTACTGCGCGGTTTACCGACGTCAGCGCGAACTGTTTCTGATGCTCACGGTGTACATCGCCTACTTTCTGCTCGACACCCAGACCGACTATTACCGCGACAACGGCAAGGTGCGCGAAGACGCCGCGGTAGTTTTCCACCTCGTCTGCTTGCTGTTGCCGCTGTTGTTCGGGCTGTTCGCCGCGTGGCAGGAACGCACTCACCTGTTTCAAGACATGGTGGCGCGGTTTGCCGTGTTACTGATCTTCGGCAGCGTGGCGTTGGGGCTGGAGCAAAGTTATCCCCAGGCGCTGCTGATCTGGCTGTCCGAAATCCGCTGGCCGGCGCTGCACGGCGCGTGGATGAGCCTGATCCAGATGTCATACCCGGTGTTCATTTCGGCCTTCCTGTTACTCGCCTGGCAATACTGGCGCAACCCGCGCCCGCTGCACGCGGCGCAATTGGTTGGTTTGCTCGGCGTGTTCTGGATGCTGCCGAAAACCTTCATCCTGCCGTTTACCCTGAACATCATGTGCAGCCAGGTCATGTTGATGATCGCCGCCGCCGTTGCGCACGAGGCTTATCAAATGGCCTTCCGCGATGAACTCACCGGTCTGCCGGGCCGACGCGCACTCAACGAACGCATGCAGCGTCTCGGTCGCAACTATGTACTGGCGATGAGTGACGTCGATCACTTCAAGAAATTCAACGACACCCATGGCCATGACGTCGGCGACCAAGTGCTGCGATTAGTCGCCAGCAAGCTGTCGAAAATCAGCGGTGGCGGTAGGGCGTATCGCTATGGCGGTGAGGAATTCGCCCTGGTGTTTGCAGGCAAAACCCTTGAGGAATGCATGCCGCATCTGGAAGTGATCCGCGAGTCGATTGCGTCCTACAACATTCAACTGCGCAATCAGGAAAACCGCCCGCAGGATGACCAGCAAGGTCGCCAGCGCCGCAGCGGTTCCGGCGCTTCCAGTGTGTCGGTGACGGTGAGCATCGGCGTTGCCGAGCGGTTGGAGCAGCGCACCCCAGAGCAAGTCCTGAAATCCGCTGACGAGGCGCTCTACAGCGCCAAGGGCGCAGGGCGAAACTGTGTGGTCGCATACGGCCAGAACCGTCGCGGCGCAGTGCGCATGGACACCGCTGCGGGTTGAGTGATGACGGCGCATTCAGCGTCTGCACAATGATTGTGAGGCGTGGTGGCCGGCAGTAGGTTGGAGTGATCTGCTGACGGAGAAGCCACCATGCCTGAGTACAAAGCCCCGCTGCGCGACATGCGTTTTCTGATCGACCACGTCTTCGACTTTCACGCCAACTACGCCGCCCTCGGTGCCGACGACGCCAGTCCGGACATGATCAACGCGATCCTTGAAGAAGGCGCGAAGTTCTGTGAGAACGTTCTCGCCCCGCTCAATCGCAGCGGTGACGAAGAGGGCTGCCATTTCGACAACGGTGTGGTGACAACGCCTACAGGCTTCAAGCAAGCCTTCGCACAATACGTCGAGGGCGGCTGGCACGGTCTGGCGGCGGATCCAACATACGGCGGGCAGGGCTTGCCGAGTTCGCTGGGGCTGGTCATCAGCGAAATGGTCGGCTCCAGCAATACGTCCTGGGGCATGTACCCGGGCCTGACTCACGGTGCGATGTCGGCGATCCACGCCCACGGCACCGCCGAGCAGAAAGACATCTACCTGAGCAAACTCACCGCCGGCCAATGGACCGGCACCATGTGCCTGACCGAAGCCCATTGCGGCACCGATCTGGGCATCATCAAAACCCGCGCCGCGCCTCAGGCTGACGGCAGTTATGCGGTCACCGGCAGCAAGATTTTCATCTCCGCCGGCGAGCACGACATGAGCGACAACATCATTCACCTGGTGTTGGCGAAACTGCCGGACGCGCCGGCGGGAACCAAGGGTATTTCACTGTTTATCGTGCCGAAGTTCTTGCCGGATGCAGCAGGCGAGGCGGGCGAACGCAATGGCGTGTCCTGCGGTTCGATCGAACACAAAATGGGCATCAAGGCGTCGGCCACCTGCGTGCTCAACTTCGACGGCGCCAAGGGTTACCTGATCGGCGAGCCGAACAAAGGCCTCAACTGCATGTTCACCATGATGAACCACGCAAGGCTCGGCACCGGCATGCAGGGGCTGTGTCTGGGGGAGGCGAGCTTTCAGGGCGCAATCAAATACGCCAACGACCGTTTGCAGATGCGCTCACTGACCGGCGCCAAAGCCCCGGACAAAGCCGCCGACCCGATCATCGTCCACCCCGACGTGCGGCGCATGTTGCTGACCATGAAAGCCTTCAACGAAGGCAACCGCGCGCTGACCTATTTCACCGCGCAGATGCTCGATGTCGCGCACCTGAGCAGCGATGCCGAAGCACGTCAGGAAGCCGAAGACCTGTTGGCGTTCCTCACGCCGATCTGCAAGGCGTTCATGACCGACACCGGCCTGGAAGTGACCAACCACGGCATGCAGGTGTTTGGTGGCCACGGTTTCATTCGCGAATGGGGCATGGAGCAGTTGGTGCGCGATTGCCGGATCGCACCGATCTACGAAGGCACCAACGGCATTCAGGCGCTGGATCTGCTTGGGCGCAAAGTGTTGGGCAGTCAGGGCAAGTTGCTGCGAGGGTTTACCAAGATCGTCCACAAGTTCTGTGCTGCAAACGCCGAGCATCCGCAGTTGGGCAGCTTCGTTGCGCAGCTCAACGAGCTCAATCAGCAGTGGGGCGACCTGACTATGAAGGTCGGCATGGCGGCGATGAAGAACGCGGATGAAGTCGGCGCGGCGTCGGTGGATTACCTGATGTACAGCGGGTACATCATTCTTGGCTATCTGTGGTTGCGCATGGCGTTGGTGGCGCAGGCGCAGTTGGAGGCGGGCGAGGGCGAGGCGGATTATCTGCGCGGGAAACTGGCGACGTGCGAGTTTTACTTCAAGCGTTTGTTGCCGCGTACGGCGGCGCATCGGGCGGCGATCGAGGCGGGGAGTGATTGTTTGATGAAATTGCCTGCTGAACTGTTTTCTCTTTAGGAAAAAGCAAAAGATTGCAGCCTTGGCAGCTCCTACATGGGATCGAGTTTTACCTGTAGGAGCTGCCGAAGGCTGCGATCTTTTTCTGGTGACTAAAAATAACAAATCAGTCACCGGTTGACCCTATGTGTCGCAAAAGTTGTTGAGGTACACTCGGGCTCAACGAAAACACCATTCCACGAATCACCTGTTTAGATCTTGCGAGGTTTGCCATGGCTGACTACAAAGCGCCGCTGCGCGATATGCGCTTCGTCCTCAATGAAGTGTTCGAGGTCGCCAAACTCTGGGCCGAACTGCCAGCGCTGGCCGAGACTGTCGACGCTGAAACCGTTGAAGCCATTCTCGAAGAGGCCGGCAAGGTCACCAGCAAAAGCATCGCGCCGCTGAGCCGTGCGGCTGATGAAGAAGGTTGCCACTGGGCCGACGGTGCCGTGACCACCCCGGCCGGTTTCCCACAGGCCTATCAGACTTATGCCGAAGGCGGCTGGGTCGGCGTTGGCGGTGATCCGCAATACGGCGGCATGGGCATGCCCAAAGCCGTGTCGGCGCAGGTCGAAGAAATGGTCAACTCCGCCAGCCTGTCCTTCGGTCTGTACCCGATGCTGACCGCCGGCGCCTGCCTGTCGATCAATGCCCACGCCAGCGAAGAGCTGAAAGCCGCGTACCTGCCGAACATGTACGCGGGCGTCTGGGCCGGTTCGATGTGCCTGACCGAGCCGCACGCCGGCACCGACCTGGGGATTATTCGCACCAAGGCCGAGCCTCAGGCCGACGGTTCCTACAAGGTCAGCGGCACCAAGATCTTCATCACCGGTGGCGAACACGACCTCACCGAAAACATCATTCACCTGGTATTGGCGAAACTGCCGGACGCCCCTGCGGGCCCGAAAGGCATCTCGCTGTTCCTGGTGCCGAAGTTCATGGTCAATGCCGACGGCAGCCTGGGCGCACGCAACCCGGCGAACTGCGGTTCGATCGAACACAAGATGGGCATCCAGGCGTCCGCGACCTGCGTGATGAACTTCGACGAAGCCGTAGGCTATCTGGTTGGCGAGCCAAACAAAGGCCTGGCCGCGATGTTCACCATGATGAACTACGAGCGCCTGGGCGTTGGTATCCAAGGCCTGGCGACTGGCGAGCGTTCGTACCAGAACGCCGTTGAATACGCCCGCGACCGTCTGCAAAGCCGTTCGCCGACTGGGGCGCAGAACAAAGACAAAGTCGCTGACCCGATCATCGTCCACCCGGACGTGCGGCGCATGCTGCTGACCATGAAAGCCTCGAACGAAGGCGGCCGTGCGTTCTCCACTTACGTGGCGATGCAACTCGACACCGCCAAGTTCAGCGAAGACGCTACGACCCGTAAGCGTGCCGAGGACCTGGTCGCGTTGCTGACGCCGGTGGCCAAGGCGTTCCTCACCGATCTGGGTCTGGAAACCACCGTGCACGGCCAGCAGATTTTCGGCGGCCACGGTTACATCCGCGAGTGGGGCCAGGAGCAACTGGTGCGTGATGTACGCATCACGCAGATTTACGAGGGCACCAACGGCATTCAGGCGCTGGATCTGGTCGGTCGCAAGATCGTCGGCAGCGGCGGCGCGTTCTACCAACTGTTCGCCGACGAGATCCGCCATTTCACCGCAACCGCCAGTGCCGATCTGGGCGAATTCACCAAGCCGTTGAACGATGCCGTCGACACCCTCGACGAGTTGACGTCGTGGGTACTGGATCGGGCGAAAAACAATCCGAACGAAATCGGCGCGGCCTCGGTCGAATATTTGCAAGCATTCGGTTACACGGCGTACGCCTACATGTGGGCACTGATGGCCAAGGCTTCGTTTGGCAAAGAAACGCAGGACGATTTCTACGCCAGCAAGCTCGGCACCGCGCGCTTCTACTTCGCCCGTCTGCTGCCGCGTATCCACTCGTTGAGCGCGTCAGTGAAGGCGGGCAGCGAGTCGTTGTTCCTGCTGGATGCTGCTCAGTTCTGATGCGATCACGTCATGTAAGCATTCTCTTACATGACGTACTGCTGTTCTCCCATATGCGTGGATTGGATCCACGGCTAATCTACATTTCATGGACGTCGCGCAGGAAGCGCAAAGCAACAACACGGACACGTAGGATTCTGCCAGGGTGGCGGAGTGAAATGGATGTCAGGGAAACAGTCTGCAAAGCCCCGCTTCGGCGGGGTTTTCTTTTGCCTGCAGAAAAGTCATCAGGCCAAAGGATCCTGTTCGGGCCTCACTTCACGCTGCATCACTTCCTCCAGCAATGTCTGCAACAGCGCCAAGGGTGCTTGCTGGCGTTGCACATCGCGACAGACCAGACCAACCTTCAGTGGCACCCGTGGTTCGCTCAGCGGTTTCCACAGCAGATCCTGATCGTCGTATTCCTTCTGCGAGCGCCCCGGCAACACCGTCGCCAGTTTGGTGTGCGGCAGACTGTCGAGAATCCCCACCATATTATTCAGCTCGGCCTGCACCTGCGGACGTCGCCCGAGGGCAGTGAGTTGCGCCTGCCAGATCTGGCGGATCTGGAACTCTTCGCCCAACAGCAGCATCGGCAGCTCGGCGGCTTGGCGCATCGAGACCTTTTTGAATTCGCGCAACGGATGGTCCGCCGGAATCACCAGCGTCAGCTCATCTTCGTAAAGCATCACGCCGTGCAGGCCCGGTTGGCGCGGCGGTAGATAACTGATGCCAATATCCAGCGAGCCGTTGAGCAGCCGGCGTTCGATCTCAAGTCCGGTCAATTCATAAATCTGCACCACCAGATGCGGCTGCGCCTTGCGCACCCGCTCGAGCATTTGCGGCACCAGGCTGGTATGAACCGTTTGCAGCACGCCGATCGCCAGCGTGCGCAAAGCCTGGCCCTTGAAGTTGCCCAATGCCTCGCGCGCTCGTTGCAAGCCATCCAGCAGCGGCAGTGCGTGGTTGTACAACGTATGTGCGGCGAGGGTCGGTAGCAGGCGTTTGCTGCTGCGCTCGAACAGGGTGACGTCGAGATTTTGTTCGAGCTGGCGGATCTGCTGCGACAGGGCCGGCTGCGAGATCGACAGGCGTTCAGCGGCACGGCCAACATGGCCTTCCTCGTAGACCGCGACGAAATAACGCAGTTGTTTAAAATCCATAAGCAATACTTATCGAAAATGCTGGTAAATCGAAATGGCCCGAAGCCGTCAGTGAGCCTAGTCTAACCGCATTCACAAGGCTTACAGGGCCAGAAAGCGCGATGAATAGCGTTCGCTTCGACAGTGTTTACATAGGCAATTCAGAACACCTTAAACGAGGTGTTTTTCAATGAATCTGTTCAGTTTGCGGCGCCAGACGCCGAGTCTTGATGACCTCGTTTTCGAGGCTGACCCTTTTGATAACAGCGAGCAGCTCTGCGCTGAGCGCCTGATGCCCAGCGTCGAACGGCCGCAACAGGTTTTCGTCCGGGGGCAAGGTTCGTGGTTGTGGGACAGCAACGACCGCGCTTACCTCGACTTTTCTCAGGCCGGTGGTGCCAATAGCCTAGGCCACAGTCCTTCAGCGCTGGTGAAAGCCATCAGCAGTCAGGCGCAGGCGCTGATCAATCCCGGTTTTAATCTGCACAATCGCGGCATGCTCAGCCTCGCTGAACGCCTGTGCGCCGCTACTTCCAGTGATCAGGCCTACTTGCTCAACAGCGGCAGTGAAGCCTGTGAAGCGGCGATCAAACTGGCGCGCAAGTGGGGCCAGTTGCATCGCGGCGGCGCCTCGCGAATTATCGTCGCCAAGCAGGGATGTCATGGCCGCAGTCTGGCGACGATTTCCGCCTCGGACAGCTGCAATCTGCACAATCGTTTCGCGCCGTTACTGCCGGGTTTCGATTTGGTGCCGTTCAACGACTTGCCGGCGCTGCATGCAGCGGTCGATGCGCAGACCGTGGCGATCATGCTCGAACCGATCCAGAGCGATGCCGGGGTTGTGCCGGCGACCGAGCATTACCTCAAAGGTGTTGAGCGACTGTGCCGTGAACTGGGCATTCTGCTGATCCTCGACGAAGTGCAAACCGGCATCGGCCGCTGCGGCACGTTGCTCGCCGAACAGTCCTACGGCGTGCGCGCGGATATCGTCGTGCTCGGCAAAGGATTGGGCGGCGGCGTGCCCTTGGCGGCACTGTTGGCGCGGGGCAAAGCGTGCTGTTTCGAGGCGGGCGAACTGGGCGGCACCCATCACGGCAACGCGCTGATGACCGCGGCCGGTCTGGTGGTGCTCGACAGCGTGCACGACCGCAGCTTTCTCCAGCAGGTCAACGACAACGGCCAGCATCTGCGCGAAGGTCTGGCTCGATTGGCGCACCGCTATGAACATGGCGCACTGCGCGGTCAAGGCCTGTTCTATGGACTGACCCTGTCAGACGATTCCGCCGAAGCCGTCGTCCATGCCGCCGTGCAAGAAGGCCTGCTGCTCAATGCTCCGCAAGCCAACTGCCTGCGCTTCACCCCAGCCCTCACCGTGAGCAAAACCAACATCGACGAAATGCTCCTGCGCCTGGGCCGCGCCTTCTCGCGAGTACGCACCGCCCAACTGCAATGCCGCAAAGGGATTGCCGTCTGAGCTGAACTTTCCTACCCGAATTAAAGAACCGTCTCGCGGTATAACGCACGCCCTGCGCCTGATTCTTTTGGCGTGGGGCGTTTTTTTGTGGGGTGATGGCGATCAAATGGCAGTTGCACTGAACCCTGACGAACGGCGCAGGTCGATTAGCTTGTATGGCTCAAGCGAGCCAACCCCCATTCAGGAGCTGACCCATGGATTTCATTCGCATCATCATCGCTATTCTGTTGCCACCACTGGGTGTGTTTCTGCAGGTCGGGTTTGGCGGGGCGTTCTGGTTGAACATTCTGCTGACGTTGTGCGGGTATATTCCGGGGATCGTGCATGCGGTGTATATCATCGCCAAGCGTTGATTTGCCAAGCGCCAGATAGATTGCCATCGCTAGCAGGGCTAGCTCCCACAAGGATTTGTGAACGCCACAAGTCCAGTGTGGGAGCTAGCCCTGCTAGCGATTAGGGCACCGCAGATTTCAATCCGTGAGCCCCATCACCCGCCGGTAAAACTTCCACTCCTGCTCCAACGCATGCGCCTGATTGGCCGCACGGCGGAAGCCGTGGCGTTCTTCGGGATAGTAGTGTGCTTCGACCGGGATGCCGTTCTGCTCCAACGCCGCGACCATGTCGCGGGTCTGTTGCGGTACAACAACGGCGTCCAGTTCGCCTTGAAAGAAGATCACCGGTACACGGATGTTGCTCGCGTGCAGTAACGGCGTGCGGGCGGCATAGCGTTCGGCGTCTTTTACGGGATCGCCGATCAGCCAGTCCAGATAATCCCCTTCGAACTTGTGCGTCGCCCGAGCCAACGCCACCGGGTCGCTGACGCCATAGAGGCTGGCGCCGGCACGAAAGACTTGCTGGAACGCCAAGGCACACAACGTAGTGTAGCCGCCCGCGCTGCCGCCCCGAATGAACGCGCGATCACCGTCGATCAAACCCTGCTCGGCGAGATACGCGACCACCGCGCAAGCATCCTCGACATCCACCTCTCCCCAGCTCAAATGCAAAGCCTGGCGGTATTCCCGGCCATAACCGCTGCTGCCGCGATAGTTGAGATCGGCAACGGCGAAGCCGCGTTGCGTCCAGTACTGAATGCGTGGGTCGAGCATCGGGTAGCACGCCGACGTCGGACCGCCATGGATGAACACCACCAGCGGCGGTTTCGTCTCACCGCTCATGGCTGGATAAAAGAACCCATGAGCCTCGCCCGAACCGCTCGGGTAACAAAGCGTTTGCGGACGGCTGATACGCTCAGCGGGCAACGGGGCCACGCCACCGGCCAGCACTTTCACTTCGCGTGTAGCTCGATCAATGGTGATAACCGCCGAAGGACTGATCGGCGAGGCGGCGATGCAGTAGATGTTTTGCTCATCCAGCGCCAAATGCCGGAAGCGGCTGTAGTCGCCAGTGAAATCCTCATCGCCAAGCGTCAGGCGTCCGAAACCACCTTCGCTCCAACTGGCTAAAAACGAATCCTCCACAGGCAACCAGGTGCAGCCGCCGAGTTGCCACGGCGCCGGTGCATGATCGGCCAGCGCAGCGGGCAATGGTTGCAAACCGTCGCTAGTCTCAACCCAAGGCTGCCAAAAGCCACCGGTGTCGGTCAGGCAAAACAGCCGACCTTCGGCATCGAATCGCGGTTGTTGAATGGATTCTTCAATCTCGGCGCCAGCCACACAACGGGGCGCAGAAAAATCACCGTCAGCGACCATCAATCGCGTTGCAGTCCACGGCTGATGCGGTCGGCTCCACTCGATCCAGGCCAAACGCTGGCCATCCGGGCTGAGGGTGGGCGCAGCGTAAAAGTCCGCGCCCTCAGCCAACAGATGCCGCGTGCCGTCCGCCAGATCAATCGCCACCAGCCGATGCTGATCTTGCTGTTCTTCAACCGCCAGCACTTGGCCGAACGCAAAATGCAGATCGCCATAACGGCACTCGCCCGACGTCAGCGCCTCGGGCTCGCCATCCAACGTCTGGCGGTACAACTGCTGATCCGCCTCCGCGACGAAAACCACCCCATCCGGCGTCAGACAAAACGCACCACCGCCATATTCGTACACGCGACTGCGCACACTGAAGCCATTCGGCGTCAGACATTTCGCCACGCCATCGCGCCAATGCCAGATCCGGCATGCGGCATCTTCCGGGCGATATTCATTCCAGAACAAACCGTTGGCACCGAGCTGAAGCTCGGCGAAATCCATGCCGGCAGCAACGGCTTGCGAGGCGCTGAAAGGCTCAGCCCTTGGCGATGAGGCGCGAGTTTCGTTCATTGCGGAAGGCCAGTTGTTCGATGGTTTGGGTGGCGGTCTCGGCTTCTTCGCGGGCCTTGAGAATCACGCCGTGGTGTTCGGATTTGCTGCACACCGGGTCAGCGTTGCTCGCATCACCGGTGAGCATGAACGCCTGGCAGCGGCAGCCGCCGAAGTCTTTTTCTTTCTCGTCGCAGGAGCGGCACGGCTCGGGCATCCAGTCGTAACCACGGAAGCGATTGAAGCCGAACGAGTCGTACCAGATGTGCTGCATGCTGTGTTCGCGCACATTGGGAAATTGTACCGGCATCTGCCGGGCGCCATGGCAGGGCAGGGCGGTGCCGTCCGGCGTGACCGTCAGAAAGATACTGCCCCAGCCGTTCATACAGGCTTTCGGGCGTTCTTCGTAGTAATCCGGGGTGACGAAAATCAGCTTGCACGGATGCCCTTCGGCTTCCAGTTTCGCGCGGTATTCATTGGTGATGCGTTCGGCGCGCACCAGTTGTTCCTTGGTCGGTAACAGGCCGACACGATTGAGCTGCGCCCAACCGTAAAACTGGCAAGTGGCGAGTTCGACGAAGTCGGCTTCAAGCGCGATGCACAGCTCGATGATGCGGTCGATCTTGTCGATATTGTGCCGATGGGTGACGAAGTTCAGCACCATCGGATAGCCGTGAGCTTTCACCGCGCGAGCCATTTCCAGCTTCTGCGCGAAGGCCTTTTTCGAGCCGGCGAGGAGGTTGTTCACTTGCTCGTCACTGGCCTGAAAACTGATCTGAATGTGATCGAGGCCAGCCTTCTTGAAGTCGCTGATTTTCTGCTCGGTCAGGCCGATGCCAGAAGTGATCAGGTTGGTGTAGAAACCCAACTGCCGCGCTTCATGAATCAGCTCGGCGAGATCCTGACGCACCAGTGGCTCGCCACCGGAAAAGCCCAGTTGCGCAGCGCCCATCTCCCGCGCCTCGCGAAACACCTTGATCCATTGTTCTGTGGTCAGCTCTTTGCCCTGCTCGGCGAAATCCAGCGGATTGGAGCAGTACGGACATTGCAGCGGGCAGCGGTAGGTCAGCTCGGCGAGCAGCCACAGCGGCAGGCCGATTTCAGGTTTTGGCGGTACTTGCACCGACGTATCAGGCAAGTTCGATCCAGTGCTGCGCACGGGCAACCTCCATGAATTGCTCGATGTCGTCACCGAGCTCGGGCACGCCGGGGAACTGCTCATCGAGTTGGGCGATGATCGCCGCGACATCCCGTTCGCCGTCAATCAAGCCGCCGATCAACGCAGCGGTTTCGTTGAGCTTGATCATGCCTTCCGGGTACAGCAGCACATGGCCTTTCTGCGCCGGTTCGTACTGGAAACGGTAGCCAGGGCGCCAGGTCGGGACTTTGCTGCGGTCGAAACTCATAAGGTGATTCCTTTATGCCAGACGCGTTGTTCGGTCACGCTGTGGTACGGCGGGCGGTTCAGTTCGTAGGCCATGCTCATGGCATCGAGCATGCTCCAAAGAATGTCCAGTTTGAACTGGAGAATTTCCAGCATGCGCTCCTGGCCTTCGCGGGTCTTGTAGTGCTCGAGCGTGATCGCCAGACCATGCTCGACATCGCGTCGCGCCTGACCGAGGCGGGTGCGGAAGTATTCGTAACCGGCCGGGTCGATCCACGGGTAATGCTGCGGCCAGCTGTCGAGGCGCGACTGGTGGATCTGCGGCGCGAACAGTTCAGTCAGCGAGCTGCTGGCGGCTTCTTGCCAACTGGCGCGGCGGGCAAAGTTGACGTAAGCTTCGACGGCGAAGCGTACGCCGGGCAGCACCAGTTCCTGAGAACGCAGTTGATCCGGGTCGAGGCCGACCGCTTGGCCCAGACGCAGCCAGGCTTCGATACCGCCGTCTTCACCGGGGGCGCCGTCGTGGTCGAGCAGACGCTGAATCCACTCGCGGCGGATTTCGCGGTCCGGGCAATTGGCGAGGATCGCCGCGTCTTTCAGGGGGATGTTCACCTGATAGTAGAAGCGGTTGGCGACCCAGCCCTGAATCTGCTCGCGACTGGCGCGGCCTTCGTACATCGCCACGTGATAGGGGTGGTAGATGTGGTAATAGGCGCCTTTGGCGCGCAGGGCCGCTTCGAATTCGGCGGGGGACATTGGCGTGTCAGTCATGTCTGTTCTCCGGGACCAACCTTTGGATTCTGTGGTGTCTGTCAGGACGTCATCGCTGGCAAGCCAGCTCCCACAGGTTTTGTATACGCCACAGAACCTTGTGGGAGCTGGCTTGCCAGCGATGGGGCCATCAGTTACAGCACAATACTCATGCCATCGAACGCCACTTCAACATCACGCCGCGCCAACTCGGCACGCTCCGGCGAATCCTCGTCGAGAATCGGGTTGGTGTTGTTGATGTGGATAAGCACTTTGCGCTGATCGGGTAACTGCTCCAGCACTTCGAGCATGCCGCCAGGGCCGTTCTGTGCCAGATGGCCCATCTCGCGACCGGTGCGGGTGCCGACGCCACGACGCTGCATCTCATCGTCATCCCACATCGTGCCGTCGACCAACAGGCAATCGCTGCCGGCCATGATTTCCAGCAACGGCGCATCGACCTTGCCCAGACCCGGCGCGTAAAACAGTTTGCCGCCAGTATTCAGGTCTTCAACGATCAAGCCGATGTTGTCGCCCGGATGCGGATCGAAACGGTGCGGCGAATACGGTGGCGCGGCGCTGCGTAATGGCAGCGGGGTGAAACGCAGGTTCGGACACGCGGCTACGGTAAAGCTTTGGTCGAGTTCGATGCGGTTCCAGTCCAGCCCGCCATTCCAGTGGGTGAGCATCTTGAACAGCGGGAAACCAGTGCTGAGGTCTTCGTGAACCATGTCCGTGCACCAGACCTGATGCGGGCAGCCTTCGCGCAGGCTGAGCAGACCGGTGGTGTGGTCGATCTGGCTGTCCATCAGGATGATCGCGCTGATGCCGGTGTCACGCAGGGCGCGGCCCGGTTGCATCGGGGCGAAACTTTGCAACTGTGCGCGAATGTCCGGCGAGGCGTTGCACAACACCCAGTTCACGCCATCATCGGAAATCGCGATGGACGATTGGGTGCGGGCCTTGGCATTCAGGCTGCCGTCGCGAAAGCCTGCGCAGTTGACGCAGTTGCAGTTCCACTGCGGAAAACCGCCGCCAGCGGCCGAACCCAGAATCTGGACGAACATGAACACTCCATCATTTCAACGCGGAAAATAAAACGCCCCGGCGAGCCGAGGCGTTGCACTGCAATTCTACGTAAGCAGAACTCAGCGGCTGGCGAAGTACATGGTGACTTCGAAGCCGATACGCAGGTCGGTGTAAGCCGGTTTTGTCCAGGACATGGTGTGTCTCCTCAGGTTGGTGGGATAGCGCTGTCCATAGTTATAGTCCACGGCAGCGCAAAGATGTTCCAAATAGTTAGGCTGCTATGTTACTCAAAATTTCCGGGTAAATGCCCGTGAATCTTTGAGAAAGCTCGTTGCAGCCTCGGTAATGATCAATTTGTCGCTTGCCACGTGCTTTCGGCGGCTGAATCGCTGGCGAGGCAGAGCCAGCCGCCCTCTGCGTTGAGCAAGCGTTGTACCGCGCTGAGCAACGCTTGGCGATCCAGTGTTCGCATGGTCGCAATCAACTGCTCAAGATAATCCGACGAGTGGCCCGCGAGTCTGGCCTGCCAGAGCAGTTCGGCGGCCTCTTTGCTGGACAGATTGGTGTCATCGAATTGATCAGCGAGGTTTTGCCGTTGCTGGCTGAGGCTGGCGTGATCCAGCTGTTCGATCAGGGCCGGGATGCCGTTGAGAAATTGCTGGATGTGCTCCAGCAGCTCCGCTGGTTTGGCACTTGGCGATTGCACACCGAACAGGAGAGCGGTTTGCCCCTGTATCTGCCGCAACGCGCTGAATACGGCATAGCCCAATTGCAACTCTACCCGCAAACGTTGATAGAACGGTGTCTGGCACAGTTGCGCGAGCATTCGCCACGCCGCTTCGTCGGCAATATTGCTGCTGGCGGCTGGGCAGAACAGCAGCAAGGCATGTTCGCTGGAAGCTGTGTCGATGTGGAGCCACTGCTTTTGCGCGGTGATCGCCGTCGGTGCGGGCAATTGATTGTCCGGAATACCGGGAACGCGGCTCAGGGCCAGACCCATGGCAGATTGCGTCTGTTGATTCAGCCCCAGGGCTAGGCCGTCCCAGTGCGAAGTTGTCCACAGGTGTTTGGCGTCGTCGCCTATGCCGGCGGGTTGCAGAACATGTTCTGGCAGCGCTTTGAGCAATTGGCGGATGGCGATCAGCGGCGTTTCCGGCTCGCTGCGCGGTGAATCCGCGTCAATTTGCGTCAGACATTTCAGCGCGTGCTCGAGGACGCTGGGCATGGGCTCCTGCAGGCCAGTGAGCTTCAATAGCCATTGATTGCCGGTGGTGCTGAAAGACAAATCGACCCCGGCCTCACGCGCGTCTTGCCCGGTTTGTTTAAGACTGCGTTGCAGCGTGCTCTGTAGATCGATGCTGGCGGCGGATTCCACCTGCCAACGCAGGTAGATCGCGCCTTCTTCGCCGCTGTCCGGCAACGCTTGGCTGAATTGCATCGGCGAACGTTCGCGTCGGCCACGGGAGCGATCCTGAGCGAATGTGCGCAGACCCCGATGAGCGCTGGTCTGGCCGCGAATCAGCCCGGCGTTGGCCAGCGGCTCGCTTGATCGCAGGAAGGGATTGGCAGCGGGCAGGTGCCAGTGCTCGCTGAAGTTATCCACAGTGCCGATTTCGCGGAGAATCTGTGTAAGGGCTTCAACACCAGAATCCGACAGACCGGTCTCCATCTGCTCACTGTCGATACGCGCCCGTTGCAGCGCGCCACTGACTTGCTGCTGACGTTGAAGCAGAGCCGCGTATTCCTCGCGCAGAGGCGCCCAATCCTGCCGGGCAAAGAAACTCAGCCAATTGAGCAGTTGTTCATGAATAGCGTTTAACGATTCGGAAGTCGCAGTGAATTGCAGATGCAACAACGCTTGGCCGGCATACTGATAAACCGGCGCAGCGCTCAATCCATCCGCCAGTTTTTGCGCCTGCAAATACGCCAGCAATCCGCCGGGCTTGGTGCTGTTCAGGTAATGGCAAAGAAACGCCAAAGCCTCGTTGGACGACTCAGGCAATGCATCAAAGGCAAACAACAGATTGCTGCGCTGTTCATCGACCTGTTGATAACTTTTCACCGCCAGCGGAAGAGGCGCTGCCTGCGCAATTTTATCCCCAACAGGCAACACTGACGCGAATTGCTCGGCCAGCGCTTTCAGTTCTTCCAGCGTTTGCGGCCCGACCAGACTCAGCGTCATCTGCCCGGTCTGATAAAACTGCTGGTGGAAACCTTTCAACGCTTGTTGAAACGCCGGATCTTCCACTTTAAGGCTGTTCCGATTGCCCGCATGAAACCCGCGCAATGGATGCTCTGCCGGTAATCCTTCGTACATCGCAAACTGCCGTTGCGCTGCAGGATCCTGCGACCAAGCGACAAATTCCGCCTGCAACACTTCCCGTTCGCACAACTGATCGTCCAGATTCATACGCGGCTTGGCGAGCATGTCTGACAGACGCTCCAGCCCACCGCTGAACGAACGCGTCGGCAACTCAAAGAAAAAGTCAGTGGTGCGTTCGCGCGTGCTGGCATTCACCTGGCCACCGTGACCTTGCACGTAGGCCATGAGCCCTTCGCCCGTAGGAAAACGCTCGGTGCCGAGAAACAGTAAATGCTCAAGGAAATGCGCCAGCCCCGGCCACGCCAGTGGTACGTCATGGCTACCGGCAGCCACGCGCAAAGCAGCGGCGCTGCGCTTCAGGCCAGGCACATGACGCAGGGTCACGCGCAAGCCGTTGGCCAGGGTTTCGGTGTGGGGGCGGGGGTGAGTCGGCGCAGGCATGGGCACTTCCAGAACAGTGAAGTGCCAATGCTAGCGGATTAGCGCTGGTTGAGCGCGCCGTAAAGCTCGGGACGGCGATCGCTGAGGTAGCGATTGGCGGCGCGGGAGTCGAGCATCAACTGCCGATCCAGTTCGCCGATGATCAGCGCTTCGTCGAGTCCGGCCTGGGCGATGCGGCTGCCATCCGGCGCGGCGAGGCTGCTTTGCCCGCAATAGTGAATCTCGCCTTCGCTGCCGCAATAGTTGGCGTAGGCCACGTAGCACTGGTTTTCGAAGGCGCGCGAACGCACGGTGACGTCAGCAACGAAATCGAACGGAATCATGTTCGCCGTCGGCACCAGAATCAGCTCAGCGCCAGCAAGGGCCAGACGCCGGGTGTTTTCCGGAAATTCCAGGTCGTAGCAGATCAAGAAGCCAAGCTTCCAGCCGTTGAGTTCGACGATGGGAAATTCATCATCGCCTGGGCTGAACATTGAGCGATCCAGATCACCGAACAGATGCGTCTTGCGGTAATTGCACAGGCGTTCGCCGTGTGAATCGATCAACTGCACGGCGTTGTAGATCTGTCCGTCGGCGGTGCGTTCCGGATAGCCGTAAACAATCGCCAGACCGGCAGCCTTGGCGATCCGACCGATCTGCTGCGCCCATTCACCGTTGTAAACCTCGGCCAAGGTGCTGACCGCTTCGGCGCCAATGTTGTAGCCGGTCATGAACATCTCCGGCAGCACCAACAGGTCGGCGCCCTTGGCCTCCATCGCCACTTGATGCAGGCGTTGCAGGTTGGCGGCGGGCTCCAGTGGCAGCGGTGGACATTGGTAAAGGGCTACACGCATCAGGGATTCCTCTTACTCGGGCAGGGCGATAGGGCCGATGTCTTTGAACACATCACCGGGCCCCGGGTTCGCTTTATGTGTCGAGCCGCCGAAATGTTTCATGATCCCCCACACCGCGTTGAGCGAGGTCTGCACCGCGCCTTCGACCCACGCCGGCGTCCACGAAACGTCGTCGCCAGCGATGAAAATCCCGCGTTGTTCGGCTGGCATCTCGTCCTGCATGAAGTGCGCGTACATGCGTTGGTTGTAGCGATAGTGGCCGGGCAGGGCGCCTTTGAAAGCACCGAGGAAGTACGGGTCAGCTTCCCACGACACGGTGATCGGGTCGCCAATGATTCGCGCGGCGATATCAACTTTCGGGTAGATCTTTTTCAACGCATTCAACGCCAGCTCTACGCGTTTTTCCACAGGATGCGGAAGCATTTTCAGCGCATCGCTCATCCACGAGTATGACAGGCAGATCACGCCGGGTTTGTCGTCGCCGTTGTCGAACAGATAAGTGCCACGGGTCAGGCGATCAGTGAGGGTCATGCTCATCAAGTCGCGGCCGGTTTCCGGATCTTTGTCTTTCCAGAATGGTCGGTCGACCATCACAAAGGTTTTCGACGATTGCATGTAGCGGGTGCGATCCAGCGCCATCCACATTTTCTGCGAGAACAGGGTTTCGTCGCATTCGATCTGCGTGGTCAGCAGCCAGCTCTGGCAAGTGGTGAGCACGGCGGCGTATTCGCGGGTGTCGCCATTGTTGTCGGTGACCGCGAAACGGCCGTCCGGCGCGTGGGCGATTTTCTTCACGCCCGAGCGCGGCGCACCGCGATGCAGGGATTTCAGGCTGGTGCCCTCGGGCCAGTGCACGCAGCGCTCCGGCACATGCCGCCAGATGCCTTGCGGCACCTGCTCGACGCCGCCGACCACCAAGTGTTGATGGTCATCGCAGTTGGTCATGACCACGCGGAAGAT
Source organism: Pseudomonas sp. 4CAES_32.4 (assembly GCF_058136335.1). Taxonomy (NCBI): domain Bacteria; kingdom Pseudomonadati; phylum Pseudomonadota; class Gammaproteobacteria; order Pseudomonadales; family Pseudomonadaceae; genus Pseudomonas; species Pseudomonas sp. 4CAES_32.4. Next base: position 5,658,007 of record NZ_CM176882.1, on the reverse strand, counting down.
TTCCAGCATCGAATTGGGGAAGTCCGAGTCCCAGCCGCCAGTGCCGAAACCGACCTGACCGAACACTTCGCGATGATGGAAAGACAGCTTGGCGAAGGCCTCCGAGGTGGCGACGAAATCATAGAAGGTGCGGTCGTCCCACAGCGGCACCAAGGTATTCCACAGCTCTTTCAGGCGCGGCACATCGCGATCGCGGATGGCTTGCTGGATATCGGCGAACTGCGAACCAGCCTCCAGGGCATCCGCCCAGGCGTCAGCCACTTCCTGGAACAGTGCCGGAAGATCCGCCAGTTTCTGTGCGTAATGGGTTTTGCCTTCCAGATCGATCACGGTGCTGCCGGAGGCAGGCGTCAGTGGGTTCGGGAAAGGTTTGGTCTCAAGCCCGAGCTTGTCGACGTAGTGATAGAACGCGGTGGAAGACACCGGGAAACGCATGCCGCCAAGTTCCGCGACGATGCCGTCAGTACCGTTGAACGCTTGCGAGCGCAGGCGACCGCCGAGCTTCGACGCCTCATAAACCACCGGTTTCAGACCGAGTTTCATCAACTCGTAAGCTGCCACTAGACCGGCAATGCCCGCGCCGACAATCGCCACTTCAGCGCCGTGATTGTGTTCAGGAATGATGCCGAGACCGGCGGGGTGTTCGATCCAGTCGTCGAACGCGAACGGAAAGTCCGGGCCGAAAATGGTGACTGGTTTCTTACCGTCTGCAGGATGGCGATTGTTCTTGTTCATGGCTGACCTTGCTGGCGACCCGACGCGGGATGCGCGTCTGAGTATAGGAAAAGATGCCAGCCATTCTAGGGAGCGTGGAACACGTTAATAAGACGCAAAGTGTCGTCGTTTTGCCAATTAATGCATCAGAGTGACGATCTTTTGCTACATAAGGGCCAGTGTGGGAGCCAGCCCTGCTGGCGATGAGGGCTGTCACCCAACACAGTTCAAACCGGCTGCCCCCGATCAATCTTGCTACTCAAAATGATCGAAGTGGTGGTCTTCTCCACCCCATCCACGCTGCCGATCTGATCCAGCAACTGATCCAGCTGCTCCGGCGAATCCGTACGCAACCACGCCACATAATCAAACTCGCCACTCACTGCACACAACTGCTGCACCTGCGCCATCGCACCCAATCGGCGTACCACCTCTTTGCCGGAGCGCGGCTGCACCTTGATCCCGACGTAGGCCTGCAAGCCGCCATCGACCACCCGCTGACCCAAACGCACGCCATAGCCGGTGATCACTTTGGCTTTTTCCAGCCGCGCCAGCCGCGAGGTCACCGTAGTGCGGGCAATGCCCAATTGCCGGGCAAGCATGGCCACGCTTTCGCGAGCGTTGATCTGCAGGGCGGCGATTAGCTGACGATCGATTTCATCGAGCGCGGGCGGGCGGGTGTCTGGCAAGGGCTGGCTCCATGGTGTGTGGGGGCGGTGAGTTGCGCATATTACAGACACTGTTAGCAGCGCGCTTACAGGCGATGTTTGAACGGTTCACCCAAGTGTCGACGCTATCGTTGAGCTGAAACAATACATCGCATATTTGATTTGACTTGCCTGGCCTATTTATCAAGAATGCCAGCAAGAGCGCGAAATCTGCTGCCTTGCAGGGCATTAGCGGATGTAGGTACCTCAGCGATGCTGCAACATCGGTGTAAGGTGAGACCTCTTCATCCCATTTCCTGAGGATGCAAATATCAGGATTCAAACATCAAGGGCAGCCGAATGGCTGCCCTTTTCTTTGTCTTCAAGAATGTACCTCTTGTATAAAAGCTCGCCTTGGCGGTGCTTGTTCATCGCTCTTGCCGGAGCGTGCATGAAGTTCCAGAGGACATGCCCGTTACGCATATCGACCACCACAAGCATGTCGTTCTTTGCCGCATAGGCGTTGATGAATGCCATTCGGAAGCCGCCATTATCGTAAAGGACTTTCCATACTTCGAAAGGTCCCGTGAGCGTATCGATTGCATGTCGAACATAGCGCTCTCGGGAGTCTGGACGTTTCTCGACTATGTGAGCCAGTTTGTCTCTCATGACTGCAACGTTTCCGATAGGTGTGAGGATAGTGACGGCCAGTACTGACTCGTCGACGAACCCCAAGTGATCCAAGAGGATTTTGAGGGCGCCGTCGGCGTCGTCAGCCCTTTTGACTTCTTCGATTGCGGCTGAGCGAAGCTCCCTCGATAACATTCTCAGATCAGGTAAAGCAAAGTCGATCCAGGTTGGCTGGTCGGCTGCTTCCTTTATCAGTGACGCAGCATTCACGAGCATAAAAACAATCCTGGACGGGCGGTGGCGTCCGGAGATTACTCGTCGGTAGAAACGGTCAACAAGGCGGGAGAAGTGGAGAAAACATGAGTTCAGAATGTTCCTACAGATCTTGCGGCTGTATTCCTCGAAACGCGCTTCGGAACTTGCCCACCCCCTTCGGGGAAGCCTTGCGGACATTGCGCTCGCCAAGACATCGATACCTAAACCATCGCCCAAGAAAAAGCCGCGCATTTAGCGCGGCTTTCAATTTGGTGGGCCCACACGGACTTGAACCGTGGACCAAAGGATTATGAGTCCTCTGCTCTAACCAACTGAGCTATAGGCCCTCAGTAGGTCGCGGATTATAGCGACGGTTTCTCGGCTGTGCTATCCGAAAAATCCGATACGGTTACACGCAGAAACGTTGCGGCGAATTCTTCCGGTGGCAGCGGCAGGCTGACGATGTAGCCCTGGATCTGTTCACAGCCTTCGGCAGCGAGAAACTGTTGTTGTGCCTGAGTCTCCACGCCTTCGGCAATTACGGTGAATTGCATGCTCCGGCCGAGGGCAATGATGGCGCGGACAATCGCTGCATCATGGGGGTCGTCGGGCAGTCCGCGGACGAAAGACTGGTCGATTTTGAGGATATCCAGCGGCAGACGCTTGAGGTAACTGAGTGAGGAATAGCCGGTGCCGAAGTCGTCGATCGCCAGCTGCACGCCGAGGTGTTTGAGTTGGTGCAGCACGGCCAGCGCCTCTTCGGCCTGACTCATGATGAAATTCTCGGTAATTTCCAGTTGCAGTAAATCCGGTTGGAGACGGTTGTCCTTGAGCAGTTGTTCGATGCGTCCGAGCAGATTGGGCTGGCGCAGTTGCGCACCGGCGAGGTTCACCGAGAGCGGGCCTAGGCTGTCGTAAACCTGATTCCACTCAAACATCTGCCGGCAAGCGGTCTCCAGCACCCAGTCGCCGATCTGCAGGATCATGCCGTTCTCTTCGGCCAGCGGAATGAAGTGCTCTGGCGGCACGTCGCCAAAGGTCGGGTGGCGCCAGCGGATCAATGCTTCGGCACCGACCAGGCTGTGGTCCTCCAGACTGATTTTTGGCTGGTAGTAGAGAAACAATTCATCGCGCTCGATGGCCCGACGCAGTTCGTGCTCCAGCGCCACACGTTCGCTGGCTTGGGCGGTGAGGTCGCGGGTGTAGCTCTCGACGCGGTTGCGGCCCTTGGCCTTGGAGCGGTACATCGCCGCGTCGGCATTCTTCACCAGCGTGGCGACGTCACAGCCATCACGCGGGTAGAGGCTGGTGCCGATGCTGGCGCTGATGAAAAACTCATGCTCGCCGGCCTGGAACGGTGCCCCGAAGCAATTGAGCAGTTTGCTGGCAATGTTGTCGGCATCACTGGCCTGTTGCAGGCCGGGCAGCAGGATGATGAATTCATCGCCGCCCAGTCGGGCCACCGTGTCGATGTCACGTAGCTGTTCTTTCAAGCGTACCGCGATGCCTTTGAGCAGCAGGTCACCGACCGGATGGCCGAGGCTGTCGTTGATGTGTTTGAAACGGTCGAGATCGAGGAACAGCACGGCGCCCTGGCCACCGTTTTCCTGCTGATTGTTGAGTGCAGTGAGCAAACGGCTTTCGAACAATGTGCGATTGGGCAGGCCGGTCAGCGGGTCGTGGTGAGCTTGATAATCGAGCTTGGCCTGCGCGTGCTTGAGGCTGGAAATGTCGGCAAACACTGCGACGAAATGGGTGATGAACTTGTCGCGGTTGCGTACGGCGCTGATGGTCAGCCAGCTCGGGTACAGCTCGCCGTTCTTGCGCCGATTGGAGATCTCGCCCTGCCAGTGGCCTTCGTCGGTCAACTGGTGCCACATCGCCGCATAAAAAGCGCTGTCGTGCAGGCCGGACGCGAGCAGGCGCGGTGTATGGCCGAGGGCTTCGCTTTCGCTGTAGCCGGTGATTTCGGTAAAGGCACGGTTGACCGCGCTGATGTGCTGCTGAGTGTCGGTGATCAACACGCCTTCGGCAGTGCTTTCGAAAACGGTCGCGGCTTGTTGCAGTTTTTCCTGCATCAGATGCCGTTCGGTGATATCGCGGGCGATGGTCAGCATGCAGTCTTCTTCGCCGATCGGCAGCGGACGGCTGGAGACTTCACAGAGGCGAATCTGCCCGTCGCTGCGACGGATATGGCAGGTGAAGTCGCGGACGAAACCGTCACGGTGCAGCAGATCAAGCATCTGTTTGCGCTCGTTGAGGTTGACCCAGATACCCAGATCCAGCGCCGAGCGATCCACCGACATTGCACTGTTGAAACCGGTGATGCGGCTGAAGCCTTCGTTGACCTCCAGCAGCAAACCATCGCTCTGGCGCGACAGCAATAAACCGTCCGGCGAGGCGTGGAAGGCCTTGGCGAATTTTTCCTCGGAGGTTTGCAGCTGTTGTTGGGTTTCCTTGAGCTGGGTGATGTCGCGCACCACGACCACCAATGCGGGCGTGGTGTCGAGGTCGAATGGCTCGGCGGAAATCAGGCCGGTGAACAACTGGCCGTTGTTGCGGCGAAAGGGCATTTCCAGGTTACGAATGCTGCCGGCCTGCAAACGCTGCAACAGCCCGGGGCCGACACCGGGAATGCCCCAGATATTCAGGTTAGTGGCGGTTTGACCAATGACTTCTTCGGCTCTCAGGCCAATCTGCTCTTCAAAGGCTTCGTTGACCTCCAGCAAACAGCCGTCAGACAGCCGCGCGATGACCAGAATGTCCGGGCATTGCTGAAATACCGAAGCAAACTTCTGCTCCGACAGCCGCAGGGCTTCTTCGGTGCGCTTGATTTCACTGATATCGATCATCAGACCGCGCATCACCGGCTCGTGGCCATGTTCGATCAGGCTGACGATGTCGCGCACCCACAGGCAGCGGCCATCGGCGGTGATAACGCGATAATCGACAATGTGATCGCGGCCCTCGCGCAGCGCTTCTTTGCAATAACTCTGCGTGCGGGTCAGATCCGCCGGATGAATGATGTTGTGCCAGAAGCCTGGAATCAGCCAATGGGATTGTGGATAACCGAGCAGGTCTTCGGCGTGGGGCGACACATAGCTGTAGGTGAAGTCGCTCATGCGCGCTTCCCAGGCGATGGCAGACAGACTTTCCACCAGGCCGCGGTAGTGATATTCGCTGCTGCGCAGTTCCTGTTCGAGGTCGATGCGACGGGCGATTTCCGAACTCAGGCGGCGGTTGATGCGGATCACCACGGCCAGGATGGTGACCAGCAATAAAAGGCCCGGCAGCCCATAGATCAGTAAGTCTGACCAGAATGTCCGGTGATCGAGGACGTTGCCGACCCAGTGTTCCTGAATACTGCTGATCTCATCCGGGCTCATGTCAGCGAGGACTTTGTCGAGAATCCCCACCAGAACCTTGTTGTCGCGGGGCACAGCCATTGCCAGTTGATAGCGATATGGGGTTTCGCCGCTCACGTATAAGCCATCGAGCTTGAGCTGGCGCAGGCTCCAGACGCTGGAGGCGAGGTCGCCAACCACGGCGTCCACTTCATCGGTCGCCAAGGCTTGCAACGCCGAGCTGACATTGGGCATGGCCACCAGATTGAGATCGGGGTGATGAGTGCGCAGCAGTTCGTGGGGCGCGTAGTTTTCCACCACGGCAATCTTCAGGCCGTAGAGATCATCCAGTTTGCGCGGTTGCGCGCCACCGACGTGGGCAAGGATGACGATCGGGAAGTCGAGATAAGGGCGGGTGAATGACAGGTAACTCTGGCGCTCCGGGGTGGACATGATCCCGGGCAACAGGTCGATCTTGCCGGTTTTGACCTGCTCCAGCACCACAGTCCAGCTCACGGGTTCGATCGGCGTCAATTTGATTGCCAGACGCTGGCGGATGACGTCGATGTAGTCGGCCGCCAATCCTTGATAGCGATTCTGATCGTCGCGGTACTCGAACGGCGGCCACGACGCGTCGACACCCAGGCGCAAGTCCGGGTGAGCCGCCAGCCAGCTACGTTCTTCATCGGTCAGAGTCAGCGCGTTAGCCGTAGCGGTCCAGATCATCAGTGACAGCAAAAAAAGCACGGACGCCAATCTGGGCATAACGCTCTCGTTATGGCTCGGGGATGATTGTTTCGAGTGTAGACGGGGTAAGCAGCGGGGAGGGTGGTGCGGGGAATTTAATCTGCCATAAAAACAAAACCCCCGGCCTGGGCCGGGGGTTCTGGTATCACTCGTCGAGGAAGGAGCGCAGATGCTCGCTTCGCGTCGGGTGGCGCAGCTTGCGCAACGCCTTGGCTTCGATCTGACGGATCCGCTCACGCGTTACGTCAAACTGTTTGCCCACTTCTTCGAGTGTGTGGTCGGTGTTCATGTCGATACCGAAACGCATGCGCAGTACTTTGGCTTCACGGGCAGTGAGGCCGGACAGCACTTCGCGAGTCGCTTCTTTCAGGCTCTCAACAGTGGCGACATCGATTGGCGACTGCATGGTCGAGTCTTCGATGAAGTCACCCAGATGGGAGTCTTCGTCATCACCGATCGGCGTTTCCATGGAGATCGGCTCTTTAGCGATCTTCAATACCTTGCGGATCTTGTCCTCAGGCATTTCCATGCGTTCGCCCAGCTCTTCCGGGGTCGGTTCGCGACCCATTTCCTGCAACATCTGCCGGGAAATACGGTTGAGCTTGTTGATCGTCTCGATCATGTGCACCGGAATACGGATGGTGCGGGCCTGGTCGGCGATCGAGCGAGTGATCGCCTGACGGATCCACCAGGTGGCATAAGTCGAGAACTTGTAACCACGACGGTATTCGAACTTGTCCACCGCTTTCATCAGACCGATGTTGCCTTCCTGGATCAGATCGAGGAATTGCAGGCCGCGGTTGGTGTACTTCTTGGCGATCGAGATCACCAGACGCAAGTTGGCTTCAACCATCTCTTTCTTCGCGCGGCGGGCCTTGGCCTCACCGATCGACATGCGACGGTTGATGTCCTTGATTTCAGCGATGGTCAGACCGGTCTCGGTTTCCAGCGCGATCAGTTTCTGCTGGCAACGGAGGATGTCCGGTTGTACGCGACCGATGGCTTCGGCGTACTTGCTCTTGCCTTTGGCCAGGGCGTCGGACCAGCTTTCGTCGACTTCATTGCCCGGGAACTGACGCAGGAAATCGGCCCGTGGCATACGTGCATCACGGACGCACAGTTGCATGATCGCGCGCTCTTGCTGACGCAGACGATCCAGGGCACCGCGAACACGCTCGACCAGGCCTTCGAATTGCTTCGGAACCAGTTTGATCGGCATGAACAGCTCGGCCAGTGCGAGCAACTCGGCAATCGCTGCCTTGTTGCTGCGACCGTGCTTTTTCAGGGCCTTGCGGGTGACTTCCATCTGATCAGCCACGGCGCCGAAGCGCTGGGCAGCGATGACCGGATCCGGACCGCTTTCGGCTTCTTCTTCGTCATCGGAAGATTCGGCGTCATCGTCGTCGGTTTCGTCGTCGGCTTTCGCCGCTTTCGGATCGATCGGCGGCGGCACTTCTGCCGCAGGCGGCGCGATGCCGTCGTCCGGGTCGATATAACCGCTCAGGACGTCGGACAGGCGACCACCTTCGGTGGTGACGCGGGTGTACTCGGAGAGAATGTGGTCAACCGTGCCAGGGAAGTGCGCGATGGCGCTCATCACTTCACGGATGCCCTCTTCGATCCGCTTGGCGATTTCGATTTCGCCTTCACGAGTCAGAAGCTCGACCGTACCCATTTCACGCATGTACATGCGCACCGGGTCAGTGGTGCGACCGATATCGGTCTCCACCGCTGCCAACGCAGCGGCTGCTTCTTCCGCAGCGGCCTCATCGGTATCGGCGTCGGCCAACATAAGGGCGTCCGCATCCGGAGCACTCTCGTGTACGGGGATCCCCATGTCGTTAATCATGCGGATGATGTCTTCCACCTGCTCAGGATCTGAAATATCCTCGGGCAGGTGGTCGTTGACCTCGGCGTAAGTCAGATACTTCTGCTCACGACCCAGTTTGATCAACTCAATAATACGAGACTGCTGTTGCGCTTTTCCGGACATAACACCCTATCCACTGAAGGTCTTGGCGGGCAAAAAACAAGCCGAGGATTATACCTGAGCTATGACCTCACGCGCCAGTTGAGGTCGGGTTTGATGCGGAAACATTGCGACTTAGAAGGTCGCGCAGTTGATTTTTCTCTTCAATACTCAGTTCGCTCTGACGGGCTTTCCTGAGTAACTGTTCAAGATTTCGCTCGCGTTGGCGGGCTGACAAGCTAGTAATGGTGTCGAAAAACTGTTGTTCAAGGTTTTCTCCGTCAATCAGCCATTCCTTTTCTGCCAGTGCCTTGAGCAAGCGACCCTGTTCAGTGCCGTGCCATCGCGCGATCAACTGAAATGAGTTTAGCTTGGGATTCTTCTGTACGGCTTCGAGCAGTGCCACAAGCAGCTGGGCATTGGTCTGATTTTCGTCGGCAATGTGCCCGGCGTCCTCGACGCGCTCGGCCAATTGCGGGTGATGCAGCAATGTGCGCAGGGCGGTCAGGGTCGGCGATTCGACGCCAATCGGCGTGCGTGGGCGCTGTTGCTCCCGATCACCGCCACGCTGGCCGTTTTTGTCCCAGGGCTTCTTGTCCCATTTCTTGCCGCCGGCGCCGGGTTTCTTCGGCGTCCACTCCTGCTGCGGCACATACATGTCCTGTGCCTGCGGCTGATGGTAGTCGCTGTAGTCCCGCATTGCGTCGTAATCGATGCCCGGATCGTAGGCGGGCGGCGCTTCCTGCGGCGCACTTTGCGCCAGCTGACTGACGGTTTCACTGCTCAGGCCGGTGATTTCGGTCAAGCGCTGACGCATCAGGATGCGCAGGTTGGCGCCCGGCACCTTGTCGATCAACGGTGCTGCGAGGGTGGCCATGTGCGCCTTGCCCTCAAGCGAGCGCGGGTCGGATTCTTCTGTTAGTTGCTGGAAGAAATAATCGGCCAGCGGTTGAGCGTGCTGATTGATGCGGGCTTTGAAGGCGTCAGTGCCTTCAGCGCGTACCAAAGTGTCCGGGTCTTCGCCTTCGGGCAGAAACAGGAAGCGTGCACGGCGTCCGTCCTGCAGACTTGAAAGAGTTGCTTCCAATGCGCGCCAAGCGGCATTGCGACCGGCCTGATCGCCGTCGAAGCAGAACAATACGTTCGGCACCACGCGGAACAGGCGCTTCAAGTGTTCTTCGCTGGTCGCGGTGCCCAATGTCGCGACGGCATTCTTCAAGCCTTGCTGGGCGAGGGCGATGACGTCCATATAACCTTCGACGACGATGATTTCGTCGAGGTTGCGGTTGTTCTTGCGCGCTTCATAGAGGCCGTAGAGTTCCTGGCCTTTATGGAATACCGGCGTTTCCGGGGAGTTCAGGTATTTCGGCTTGTCGTCGCCCAGTACGCGACCGCCGAAGGCGATGATACGCCCGCGGGTGTCACGGATCGGGAACATCACGCGATCGCGGAAGCGGTCATAGCGTTTGCCGGTTTCGGCGTTCTCGATCAGCAGACCAGCGTCGATCATGGCCTTCTGCTGAAGGGTGTCGCTGCTCAAGTGCTTGAACAGGTTGTCCCAGCCCGGCGGTGCGAAGCCGAGGCCAAAATCCCGGGCGATCTCGCCGGTCAGGCCGCGGCCCTTGAGGTAATCCACTGCAGCTTTGCGCGATGGATGGCTCTTGAGGGCTTGCCGGTAAAAGTCGGCGGCAGCGGTGAGCAACGGATACAGCGGCGAATCAGTCGGCTGGCGCGGTTTGTGCGGGCGGCCACTTTCTTCGCGAGGAATTTCCATGCCGGCGGCTTTCGCCAGATCCTCGACGGCCTGGGGAAAATCCAGGTTGTCGTGATCCATGAGAAAGCCGAGGGCATTGCCGCCGGCGCCGCAGCCGAAGCAGTAGTAGAACTGCTTGTCGGGGCTGACGCTGAAAGACGGGGTTTTCTCTTTGTGAAACGGGCAACAGGCGGTGTAGTTCTTGCCGGCCTTCTTCAATTGCACGCGCGAACTGACCACGTCGACGATGTCGGTGCGGTTCAGCAGGTCGTCAATGAAGCTCTGGGGAATCAGCCCGGCCATGGCATTCTCGTCGTCTGCGCTGCAATAAGTCCGATGCGAAAGGCTGGCGGACGCGGGTCATTGTAGGAAGCACGCAAAAAGTGCGGCTCGACCGGTGTCGTCTGCGTTATCGCTGTCGGGAAGTGTATCTGCCGAAAATCCACTGACGTTAGTACTCATCAGTCTTCGACTATTTGAAAGTGTTGCGCTGAATCCGCTGACGGCCGGTTGAGGGCCTCGGATAGCTCAATAAAGCGGGCACGCATGCAGGTGCCTTGGGCTGATCGTCGTGAGAGGAATCAGTGGGTGTGCTCGTCAGTAGCCTTGAAAGGCTCGTCAGAAAAGACGTGCACCGCTGGCAAAAGAGCCAGGTCTGACGCGTAAAGCAGATTTGTCTCGGTCGCGTGTGCGGCTTCGACGGTGAAGCATCAAGCGTTTTACGCAAATGCCATTAGCCCGGCTGAGAGCCGGGCTTAGGCAAGAAGCTTGCTACGAACGTCTGTGTATTAGTACAGACGAACGGCGCGGCGCTGTTCGCGCTGAACTTTCTTGGCGTGACGCTTAACAGCGGCTGCTGCTTTGCGCTTACGCTCAGAAGTTGGCTTCTCGTAAAATTCGCGGCTACGAACTTCAGCCAGTACACCGGCTTTTTCGCAGGAGCGCTTGAAACGACGCAGAGCTACGTCGAAGGGTTCGTTCTCTTTAACTTTGACGGCTGGCATCCAGAGCTACCTTCATTCATTACCGGGGTCAACATCCTCGCAGGCAAAGAGCACTTGAAGACGTCGGTTTTTAAGGGTTGCGGATGTTAACCCCTCATCGCTCGGAATGCAAAGCCTCTGATCGAAAACCGCTGGTCGGGGCATCACGCGGCGACTAGAATGCGCGCCTTCGAATTCAGCCTAAACAAGGCGCAAACCCATGCTAGTACTGGGATTAGAAACCTCCTGCGACGAAACCGGTGTCGCATTATATGACAGCGAACGCGGTCTGCTGGCCGACGCGCTGTTCAGCCAGATCGACCTGCACCGCGCCTATGGTGGCGTGGTGCCGGAGCTCGCCTCGCGTGACCACGTCAAACGCATGCTGCCCTTGATTCGTCAGGTGTTGGCCGAGGCTGACTGTGTGCCCACCGAGATCGATGCAATCGCCTATACCGCGGGTCCTGGACTGGTTGGCGCGTTGCTGGTCGGTGCTTCCTGTGCTCAGGCGCTGGCGTTTGCCTGGGGCATTCCGGCGCTTGGCGTGCACCACATGGAAGGCCATTTGCTCGCGCCGATGCTGGAGCCAACACCGCCGGAATTCCCGTTCGTCGCTTTGTTGGTCTCGGGTGGTCATACGCAGCTGGTTCAGGTCGATGGCATCGGCCAATACACCTTGCTCGGCGAGACACTCGATGATGCCGCCGGCGAAGCGTTCGACAAAACCGCGAAGATGATGGGCCTCAATTATCCGGGCGGCCCGGAAATCGCCAAGCTGGCAGAGAAGGGCGTCGCAGGACGTTTCACCTTTCCGCGTCCGATGTGTGATCGTCCGGGTCTGCAATTCAGCTTCAGTGGTCTGAAAACCTCTGCTCTCAACGCCTGGCAGCAGTGCGTCAGCGCCGGGGACGACAACGAGCAAGCCCGTTGCGACATCGCGCTGGCGTTCCAGCAGGCCGTGGTGGAGACTTTGACCATCAAGTGCAAGCGTGCCCTGAAGCAGGCCGGCATGAAGCGTCTGGTGATCGCTGGCGGCGTCAGTGCCAACAAGGCCCTGCGGGTTTCGCTGGAGAAGATGCTCGGCGACATGAAGGGCGATGTGTTTTATGCGCGTCCGGAGTTCTGCACCGACAACGGCGCGATGATCGCGTTTGCCGGTTGCCAGCGTTTGCAGGCCGGTCAGCAGGAAAGTCTGGCGATCAGCGTGCAGGCGCGCTGGCCAATGGAGCAATTGTCAGCGCTGTAATAATCGGGCATTTAAAAATGCCGTTCGCGCCCGGCAAGCAGGTCGCGTAGATTGCCGCGGTGGCGCCAGACGATCAGCAATGTCAGCGCGCTCATCGGTAACAGCGCCTCCGGTTCTTGCCAGGCCAGCAATGGCAGGGTCAGGGGCGTGGCGATCAGCGCCGCCAGTGAGCTGGTGCGGGTCAGGTAGAACGTCAGCAGCCAGGCACAAATAGCCAATAGTGCGGCGGGCGGATACAGACCCAGCAGCATGCCGGCTGCGGTGGCGACGCCTTTGCCGCCACGAAAGCGGAAATACAGCGGGAACAGGTGACCGATCACGGCGCACACGCCGATCCAGGCCTGATCCTGCAGCGAAAGGCCTGCCGCCGAGGCTATCAGCACCGGCACCAGGCCTTTGCACAGATCACCCAGCAAGGTCAGAATCGCCAGTTTGCGACCGGCCAGGCGCAGCATGTTGGTGGCGCCGGCATTGCCCGAGCCACTCATTCGCGGGTCCGGATTTCCGGTCAGGCGGCTGAGCAAAATGGCGAAGGACAGCGAGCCGAGCAGGTAGGCGAGAGTCGCCAGTAACCAAAACATGCTAACTATTCCGGGCGAGGACGCCCTGATTCTAACGGCGCATTGCGCCCTTGTCGTGCAGCGGAGAGAAGTGCTTGGACAGAGTGTTTATCGAGGGCCTGGAAGTCGACACCGTGATTGGTGCCTACGACTGGGAGCGCGGCATCCGACAGTGCCTGCGCCTTGATCTGAGCTTCGCCTGGGACAATCGCCCGGCCGCCGCCGGTGACGATCTGACCCTGGCGCTCGATTACGCCAGTGTTTCCACGCGAATTCAGGCGTTTGCCGAACAGGCGCAGTTTCAACTGGTCGAGACCTTCGCCGAGCGTCTGGTCGAAGTGCTGATGAGCGAATTCAAGATCACGTGGATACGCCTGAAACTGACCAAGCCAGGCGCAGTGCCGGCTGCGAAGGGCGGCGTGGGTGTGGAGATCGAGCGCGGATGTCGCTGACTCAGGTCTATCTCGGGCTCGGTAGCAATATCGAGCGCGAAACCCACTTGCGCGCAGGTCTCGATGCATTGGCAACGTTTCTGGTGGATATCCGCTGTTCGGCGGTGTTCGAAAGTCAGCCGGTGGGGATCAAGAGCGGGCCGTTCTTCAACTTTGTGGTGTCGGCGTATACCGACCTGCCGTTGATCGAACTGGATCGTCGCTTGAAGTTTATTGAGGCGGATAACGGTCGCTATGCCCCGGATCGCAAAGGCCTGCCTCTGGATATCGACGTGTTGTTGTATGGCGATCTGGCAGGCAATTTCGACGGACTGGTGTTGCCGCGTGCAGAAATTCTGAAAAATGCCTTTGTGTTGTGGCCGTTGTCGCTGATTGCGCCGGATCGCGTGCATCCGGGTGTGGGAAAAAGCTTCGCAACGTTGTGGGCAGAGGCGCAGATTGAGCAGGTGTTGGCGCCGGTTGGGTTTGAGTGGCGCGGGCAGCAGCTCACGTCTTCGGATCTTTAAAAGCAAAAGATCGCAGCCTTCGGCAGCTCCTACAGAGAAACGCGTATTCCCATGTAGGAGCTGCCGAAGGCTGCGATCTTTTGATCTTGCTTCAAACGTTCTCTTTATACACTTTCAACGCCTTGAGTCGCTCACGCTTCAGCGCCTCACCCAACTCTAGCCCCTTGAATCCCTTCTCCAGCAACGGCTGCACCGCGACTTCTCGCGCTGCCTTCGCCGCACCGCGCAAGTAATCCGCTTGTGGATAACTTCTCTGCTCCAGCCCTTTACGGCCCCGCGCATCCATTTCGCAAGCAGCGATAAACTCTTCAAAGCGCTGCGGGCGGCGGTACACATCGAAGCTCTGCAGCAACTCCAGCAACGTCGAAGCCTTCAACTCCAGGGCACGGTGCCCGTGGGTGTGGTACTTGCCAACGAGCAAGGCCAATTCCTGGCAATCTTTGGGTGCCTTGAAGCGTTCGTTGACCGCTTTGATCAGCTTCAGTCCGGTGTGCTCATGGGCGATATGCCGTGGCCACTCTTCTTCCGGGGTCAGCCCTTTACCGAGGTCATGCAGCAGGCAGGCCCAGCGTACGGTCAGCGGTTGTTTGTGCAGCGCTGATTGCTCCAGCACGCTGAGGGTGTGCAGGCCGGTGTCGATTTCCGGGTGATGCGCCTCGGGTTGCGGCACGCCGAACAGCGCATCCACTTCCGGCATCAACACTTTCAGTGCGCCACAATCGCGAAGCACCTGAATGAATACCTGCGGCTGATCTTCCAGCAGTGCACGGGAGATTTCTTTCCAGCTGCGCTCAGCGGTCAACGCCTCCAGCTCACCGGATTCGCTGAGCTGACGCATCAGCTCCAGCGTCTCCGGCGCAACGGTAAAACCGAGCCCGGCATAGCGGGCAGCAAAGCGGGCAACGCGCAGTACGCGCAGGGGATCTTCGGCGAACGCCGGGGAAACGTGACGCAGAATCCGGGCTTCCAGATCGCGTTGGCCGTGGTAGGGGTCGGTCAGATTCTGCTGGTCGTCCTCGGCCATGGCATTGATGGTCAGGTCGCGACGGATCAGATCTTCTTCAAGCGTGACTTCGGGGCTGGCGTGAAAGGTAAAGCCGCCATAGCCGCGACCGCTTTTGCGTTCAGTGCGGGCGAGGGCATATTCCTCGCCACTTTTCGGGTGCAAAAAAACAGGGAAGTCCGCGCCAACCGGGCGGTAACCCTTCTCGAGCATTTCCTCGGCAGTAGCACCGACCACGACCCAGTCGATATCAGTGACCGGTTTGCCTAGCAGGCGATCACGAACCGCACCGCCAACCTTGAAAATCTGCATAAAAAACCTCCGTTAGCCCGACAGGATAACCGTTGCGTCGGACTTTCGGAGGCCAGAACCGTTTCAAAGATGAATGACGGCGAGGTCCAGTCGACCGTAATCCCCTTCGCTGTGTTCACTGCGTGGCGGAACGTGATGGGTTTTCATGATCTGGTCGCCCTGCAGGGTTTCCAGGTGAATGTCGAAGCCCCACAAGCGATGCAGGTGTTTGAGTACTTCCTCGGTGGAGTCGCCCAACGGTTTACGGTCATGTTGCTGATGGCGCAGGGTCAACGAGCGGTCGCCGCGTCGATCGATGCTGTAGATCTGCACGTTCGGTTCGCGGTTGCCAAGGTTGTATTGCGCGGCCAGGGTTTCGCGGATGATCCGGTAACCGGGTTCGTCATGGATCGCCGGCACCAGCAAATCGTCCTTCTGATCGTCGTCCATGATGCTGAACAGTTTCAGGTCACGAATCACTTTAGGTGACAGGTACTGGAGGATGAAACTCTCGTCCTTGAAGCTGCTCATGGCGAACTTGATGGTCGACAGCCAGTCGGTCCCGGCGATTTCCGGGAACCAGTGGCGATCCTCTTCAGTTGGTTCTTCACACATGCGCCGAATGTCACGGTACATGGCGAAGCCCAGTGCATAGGGATTGATGCCGCTGTAATAGGGGCTGTCGAAACCTGGCTGAAACACCACGCTGGTGTGCGACGTCAGGAACTCCATCATGAAGCCGTCGGTGACCAAGCCCTCGTCGTACAGGTCGTTCATCAGCGTGTAGTGCCAGAACGTCGCCCAACCCTCGTTCATCACCTGGGTCTGACGCTGTGGATAAAAGTACTGGGCGATCTTGCGCACGATGCGCACGATCTCGCGCTGCCAAGGCTCCAGCAACGGCGCGTGCTTCTCGATGAAGTAGAGAATGTTTTCCTGCGGCTCGGCCGGGAAACGTGCGTTGTCCTTGTCGCTGTATTTGTCCGCGCCTTTGGGAATGGTGCGCCACAGATCATTGATCTGCTTCTGCAGGTGTTCTTCGCGATCCTTCTGCCGCCGGCGTTCCTCTTCGGCGGAAATCGGGTACGGACGCTTGTAGCGGTCGACGCCGTAGTTCATCAGTGCATGGCAGGAGTCGAGCAAGTCTTCCACCGCATCGATGCCGTGGCGTTCCTCGCACTGCATGATGTACTGCTTGGCAAACACCAGGTAATCGATGATCGAACTGGCATCCGTCCAGGTGCGGAACAGGTAATTGCCTTTGAAGAAACTGTTGTGGCCATAGCAGGCGTGCGCCACGACCAGCGCCTGCATGCAGATGGTGTTTTCTTCCATCAGGTAGGCGATGCACGGGTCGGAGTTGATCACGATCTCGTAGGCCAGGCCCATCTGCCCGCGACTGTAGGATTTTTCGGTGCTGAGGAAGTGTTTGCCGTAGGACCAGTGGTGATAACCCAGCGGCATGCCCACCGAGGCATACGCGTCCATCATCTGCTCGGCGGTGATCACTTCGATCTGATTGGGATAGGTGTCCAGCGCATAGCCGGCCGCGATACGGGCAATTTCGCGGTCGTAGGTCTGGATCAGCTCGAATGTCCATTCGGAGCCGGTGGAAATGGGTTGGCGCTTCTGCTCTTTGGCGGTCATGTCACTAACCTGCGCTGGAAGAGTTCACGGAAGACCGGATAGATATCCCCGGCCGAGACCAGTTGCTGCTGGGCAAAAGTGTCAGAAAAGGCTTCGGCGATGCGTTCGTACTCGTACCACAAGGCCTGATGTTCGCGCGGGGTGATCTCCACGTAAGTGTAGTACTGCACAAACGGCATGATCTGGTTGATCAGAATGTCGCGGCAGATCGGCGAGTCGTCGTTCCAGTTGTCACCGTCGGAAGCCTGAGCCGCATAGATGTTCCACTCGTTGCTCGGATAACGCTCGGCCATGATCTCCTGCATCAATTTCAACGCGCTGGAGACGATGGTGCCGCCGGTTTCCCGCGAGTAGAAAAATTCTTCCTCGTCGACTTCCCGGGCGCTGGTGTGGTGGCGGATGAACACTACGTCGATCTTGTCGTAGTTCCGTTTCAGGAACAGGTACAACAGGATGAAAAAGCGTTTGGCGATGTCCTTGGTCGCCTGGGTCATCGAGCCGGAGACGTCCATCAGGCAAAACATCACGGCTTTCGAGCTTGGGTTCGGCTGTTTGATCAGCAAGTTGTATTTCAGGTCGAAGGTGTCGAGAAACGGCACTCGATGGATTCGCGCGCTGAGTTTTTCGACTTCCGCCTCGAGTTCCTGAATATCGCCGAAGTTGTCTGGCTCTTCGCGTCTCAGTCGCTCAAGTTCTTCTTTGACTTCGCGCAGTTTCGCGCGGCTGCTGCCGGACAGGGCAATGCGCCGTGCATGCGCTGAGCGCAAGGTGCGGATGATATTGATCCGCGACGGGTTGCCTTCGTTACTGATCCCCGCGCGCACGGTTTTGAAGGTGTCGGTGCCGCTCAGGTTGCGTTTGACCAGATTGGGCAGTTCGAGGTCTTCGAACATGAATTCGAGGAATTCTTCCTGAGTGATCTGGAAGACGAACTCATCCATGCCCTCGCCGGAGTTGCCGGCCTTGCCCGGTCCGCGCCCGCCGCCACCGCCCGGTGGTCGGGCAATGTGTTCTCCGGCGGTGAATTCCTTGTTGCCGGGATGAACCACGGTCTGCTTGCCGCCGCGCCCGTGGTGAAGCACCGGTTCGTCGATGTCGCGACCGGGAATACTGATCTGTTCGCCGTGCTCCATATCGGTAATGGAGCGCCGGCTGACCGCCTCTTCGACGGCCTTCTTGATGTGGTCACGGTAACGCCGCAGAAAGCGCTGGCGGTTTACCGTGCTCTTGTTCTTGCCATTCAGACGTCGGTCGATCACATAACTCATAGGAAGCCCTCCGGGCAGCTTCAAGTTGTGAGCTTCAAGCTGCAAGTAAAAGCAGTTTCCCGGGCATCACTGGGTTACGCGCTTTGTTCTTGCAGCTTGGAGCTAGAAGCTTGCAGCTGCTTCACTGCGACTTCCGTACCCGTAGGTACCATTCGGAAAGAAGCCGTACCTGTTTGTCGGTGTAGCCGCGTTCGACCATTCGAGTGACGAAGTCGTTGTGCTTCTGTTGGTCCTCCTTGCTGGCCTTGGCGTTGAAGCTGATGACGGGCAGCAGATCTTCGGTGTTCGAGAACATTTTCTTCTCGATGACCACGCGCAGTTTCTCGTAGCTGAGCCAGGTCGGGTTCTTGCCGTTGTTGTTGGCCCTGGCGCGCAGCACGAAGTTGACGATCTCGTTGCGGAAATCCTTCGGATTGCTGATGCCGGCCGGTTTCTCGATTTTCTCCAGTTCTTCGTTCAACGCGACACGGTTGAGGATCTCGCCGGTTTCCGGATCGCGGTATTCCTGATCCTGAATCCAGAAGTCCGCGTACAGCACGTAGCGGTCGAAGATGTTCTGGCCGTATTCGCTGTAAGACTCGAGGTAGGCGGTCTGTATCTCCTTGCCGATGAATTCGATATAACGCGGTGCCAGGTATTCCTTCAGGTAACGCAGATAGCGCTCGCGGGTTTCGGCCTGGAATTGTTCCTGTTCGATCTGCTGTTCCAGGACATAGAGCAGGTGCACCGGGTTGGCGGCGATTTCATGCGGATCGAAGTTGAAAACCTTGGACAGGATCTTGAACGCGAAGCGGGTCGACAGACCGTTCATGCCTTCGTCGACGCCTGCCGAGTCGCGGTATTCCTGAATCGACTTGGCTTTCGGATCAGTGTCCTTGAGGTTTTCGCCATCGTAGACGCGCATCTTCGAATAGATGTTGGAGTTTTCCGGCTCCTTGAGGCGCGACAGCACAGTGAACTGCGCGAGCATCTTCAGGGTGTCTGGCGCGCAGTGCGCTTTGGCCAGGGAGCTGTTGAACAGCAGTTTGTCGTAGATCTTCACTTCGTCGCTGACGCGCAGGCAATACGGCACTTTGACGATGTAGATCCGATCGATGAACGCTTCGTTGTTCTTGTTGTTGCGGAAGGTGTGCCACTCCGATTCGTTGGAGTGAGCGAGCAGGATCCCGGTGAACGGAATCGCGCCAAGACCTTCGGTACTGTTGTAGTTACCTTCCTGAGTGGCGGTCAGCAATGGGTGCAGCACCTTGATCGGTGCCTTGAACATTTCGACGAATTCCATCAGGCCCTGGTTGGCCCGGCACAGCGCACCGGAGTAGCTGTAAGCGTCGGCGTCGTTCTGTGGGTATTCCTCGAGTTTGCGGATGTCGACCTTACCGACCAGCGCCGAGATGTCCTGGTTGTTTTCGTCACCCGGTTCAGTCTTGGCCACGGCGATCTGATTAAGGATCGACGGGTACAGTTTGACCACGCGGAACTGGCTGATGTCGCCGCCGAATTCGGCCAGGCGTTTGGTCGCCCATGGCGACATGATGGTGTTCAGGTAGCGCCGTGGGATACCGAAGTCTTCTTCGAGGATCGCGCCATCTTCGGTGGCGTTGAACAGACCCAGCGGCGACTCGAATACAGGCGAGCCCTTTATCGCGTAGAAGGGCACTTTCTCGATCAGCTGTTTCAGCTTCTCGGCCAAGGACGATTTACCGCCACCGACGGGGCCGAGGAGATAGAGGATCTGTTTCTTCTCTTCCAGGCCTTGGGCGGCGTGACGGAAATACGAGACGATCTGGTCGATGCATTCTTCCATCCCGTGGAAGTCTTCAAAGGCCGGATAGCGACGGATCACCTTATTGGAGAAGATGCGTGACAGCCTCGAGTTGGTCGAGGTGTCGAGCAGTTCCGGTTCGCCGATCGCCAGCAATAGACGCTCAGCGGCGGAAACGTAGGCGCTACGGTCTTTCTTGCACAGCTCCAGGTACTCTTGCAGCGAGAGTTCTTCCTGGCGTGTGGACTCGAAGCGTTGTTGGAAGTGGCTAAAGATACTCATGACGTCACCTCGCTCGATACGTGGAGCCGACGCCGGATCACTCAGTCGATGCTGGCAAACAACCGTTTTGGCAGCTGTTTGTTTACCCCCCAGAACACTTTCACGATCGACAATCGCGAAAGTCACTCCCGATGACCCGTGCGCCGGTGTACCGGCTCTCCCCTGTTTTGGATGGCCTGGGCTTAAGGATAGTTGGGAATTCAGGAGGTAAAGGCGAGATACGTAATTAGTTGTGGCAAGACCGTTCGTCTGCCTGCGCAGGCCCACGGCAGCCGGGGCCTGCGCGTGACAAAAAAATTATTCGGCGGTGCCCTGCGCGGTTTCTGCAGGATAAGTCGTACGCCACAGTTCGAAGCCGCCGTCCATGCTGTAGACGTCGGAAAAACCCTGGCTGATCAGGTAGGCCGCAGCGCCCTGACTGGAATTGCCGTGGTAGCAGACGACCACGGTCGGTGCATCGAGGTCTGCGCCTTGAATGAAAGCGTGCAGCGAATGATTGTCCAGATGCTTCGAGCCGCTGATGTGCAGGGCGGCAAAAGTTGCAGGGTCGCGCACGTCGACCACGACGGCGCCTTGCTCGCGCAAGGTCTGAGCCTGCTCCGGGGGGATTCGTTTGAATTCGCTCATGGCGGGTTCCTGTTGCTCGGCTGAAAGCTCAGTCTAACGCGGCGCGCTGACTGGCGAAGTTTCGGGGATAAGTGGCGCGACGCTCGGGGCGAGTCCGCCGTGTTCGTCGCATTTGCACGACAGGCGTTCGCCGCTGTCGACGTTCATCAGGGTCAGGCTGCCGCCCCAGACACAACCGGTGTCCAGCGCGGAAATGCCCGGCTCGTGGATATTGCCTTCGAGTGCCGCCCAGTGGCCAAAGATGATGCGCAGGCCTTTGGTCTTGCGTTCCTTGTGCTGGAACCAGGGTTTGTAACCGGCTGGTGCGGTATCGAGGCCTTCCTTGCTCTTGAGGTCGAGCTTGCCCTCGGCGGTGCAGAAACGCATGCGCGTGAAGTAGTTGGTGATGACGCGCAGGCGGGTCACACCTTTGAGATCGTTGTCCCATTTCGCCGGATCGTTGCCGTACATGCCGTCGAGGTAAGCGGGGAACAGATTGTCGTCGCGCAGGGCAGATTCGACTTCGGCGGCGCACTTCAACGCGCGGTTCAGCGACCATTGCGGCGGAATGCCGGCATGCACCATGGCGACATTGCGAGTCTCGTCGTAATGCATCAGCTTTTGCTGGCGTACCCACTCAAGCAACCCGGCGCTATCCGGTGCCTCGAGAATCTCACGCAAGGTGTCCGACTTTTTCAGGCGCTCGATGTTTTTTGCCGCTGCCAGCAGGTGCAGGTCATGGTTGCCGAGCACGCAGACCAGCGACTCGCGCATGCCATACAGAAAACGCAGGGTTTCCAGTGATTGCGGGCCTCGGTTGACCAGATCACCGACCAGCCACAGGCGATCGAGCTTGGGGTCGAAGGCCACTTGCTTGAGCAGGCATTTCAGCGGTTCGAGGCAGCCCTGCAGGTCGCCGACGGCGTACGTCGTCATCAGTGCAAGGCTCCGGGTACGGCGAGGCGGAAAGGTTTGATGACGGCGTCGAAGTGTTTGCCATCGGTGGCGACCATTTCGTAGGTGCCCTGCATGGTGCCGACCTTGGTGGTCATCACTGTGCCGCTGCTGTAGGTGTGGCTCTGGCCGGCGTCGATCAGTGGTTGCTGACCGACCACCCCGGCGCCGCGCACCTCTTCGACGTGGCCGTCGCCATCGGTGATCACCCAATGCCGCGACATCAGGCGCGCGGGCTGCTCGCCATTGTTCTGCACGGTGATGGTGTAGGCGAAGGCGAAGCGGTCGTGCTCGGGTTGCGATTGGTCTGCCAGATAGCGGGTAACGACACTGACATCGACCTGGTAACGGGAATCGGACATGCAAAAGGCCTTAAACGAAGCGGAACGCGGGGCGTAGCTGATGGGGAATCAGTCTAGGCAAGTATCGGGCAGTAAACCAGAGTGGCGTCCTGCCCGATAGCGTTCATCGTTTGTCAGTCAGCGGCGGGGGAGGCCGGGGCCTGGATGGCGAGCTGGTCGGCCAGGCGCACGAACGCGGCCAGATCCAGTTGCTCCGGACGCAGACTGCCATCGACACCGGCGGCCTCGATCTCGGCATTGCTGAGCAATTGCTTGAGGGTGTTGCGCAGCGTCTTGCGGCGCTGGTTGAACGCTTCGCGCACAACGCGCTCGAGCAACTTGTGATCCTTGGCCGGGTGCGGCAGCACGGCGTGCGGCACCAAGCGGACGATCGCCGAGTCGACTTTCGGCGGCGGGTTGAACGCGCCGGGGCCGACGTTGAACAGGTGCTCTACGCGGCAGTGGTACTGAACCATGATCGACAGACGACCCCAGTCACCACCGCCCGGGCCTGCGGCCAGACGTTCGACCACTTCTTTCTGCAACATGAAGTGCATGTCGCGAATGATGCCGGCGTTGTTCAGCAGGTGAAAAATCAGTGGCGTCGAGATGTTGTACGGCAAGTTACCGACCACACGCAGGCTGTTCGGCGCGGCGTTGAGCGTGTTGAAATCGAACTTCAGTGCATCGCCCTGGTGCAGGTTGAAGTTGCTCTTGCCGGCAAACTGCTGGTTGAGGATCGGGATCAGGTCCTTGTCCAGTTCCACCACGTCGAGCTGCGCGCCGGAATTGAGCAGGCCGGCAGTCAGTGCGCCCTGGCCCGGGCCGATTTCCAAGAGGCGGTCTTCAGACTTGGCGCTGATGGAGCGCAGGATGCGGTCGATAACGCCGGCATCGTGCAGGAAGTTCTGGCCAAAGCGTTTGCGCGCCTTGTGTTGGTATTGCTCGGTCATAAACGGGTCTCGGCCATCTGGTAGGCGGTTTCCAGGGCGACTTGCAGGCTGCCGGTGTCGATCTTGCCGCTGCCGGCCAGATCCAGGGCTGTGCCGTGATCGACCGACGTGCGGATGATCGGCAGGCCCAGCGTCACGTTGACGGCAGCGCCGAAGCCTTTGTATTTAAGTACAGGCAGGCCCTGGTCGTGGTACATCGCCAGCACTGCGTCGCAGTGCTCCAGATATTTGGGGGTAAACAGAGTGTCGGCAGGCAGCGGGCCACGAAGGTCCATGCCCTCACCGCGCAGGCGCTCTAAGGTGGGTTCGATGATGTCGATTTCTTCATGGCCCAGGTGTCCGCCTTCACCCGCGTGCGGGTTGAGCCCGCAGACCAGGATGCGTGGCTGGGCGATGCCGAATTTGTTTTGCAGGTCGCTGTGCAGAATTCGCGTGACCCGCTCCAGCCGCTCTGGCGTGATCGCATCAGCAATATCACGCAGGGGCAGGTGAGTGGTGACCAGTGCGACGCGCAAACCGCGTGTCGCCAGCATCATGACGACTTGGGCGGTTTGGGTCAGGTCAGCCAGGAATTCCGTGTGCCCGGAGAATGCGATGCCTGACTCGTTGATCACGCCCTTGTGCACTGGCGCTGTGATCATCCCGGCGAAGTCGCCGTTCAGGCAGCCGTTGCCGGCGCGGGTCAGGGTTTCGAGGACGAATGCGGCATTGGCCTTGTCCAGTTGCCCGGCAACCACGGGGGCGCTGAGCGGTGTATCCCAGACATACAGGCTATTAGCAGGCGCCGGGGCGTCCGGCCAGTGATTCGGGCCGACATCCAGCAGATCGACGGCCAGCCCCAGCTGCGCGGCCCGCTCTTTGAGCAGATCGCGGCTGGTGATGGCAATCAGGGGATGTGGCTGGGCTTGCGAGGCGAGCAGCAGGCACAGGTCGGGACCGATGCCGGCTGGTTCGCCGGGTGTCAGCGCGAAACGCTGGGGTTTCACTGCGCTGCCTGGTCTGCACCAGGAAGTTTGATCTCTACGTACGCTTCGTCACGGATCTGACGCAGCCAGGTTTGCAGCTCTTCGTCGTATTTGCGGTTACGCAGTACGGTCATGGCTTGCTGCTCGCGGGCTTGTTCGGTGCTGTCGGTGGCACGGCGGCCAAGGACTTCGAGAACGTGCCAGCCGTATTGGGTCTGGAATGGCTTGGACAGCTGACCTTGTGGGGTCTTGGCCATCACTTCGCGGAATTCCGGCACCAGTGCGTTCGGGTCGATCCAGTTCAGGTCGCCGCCGTTGAGGGCGGAACCCGGATCCTCGGAGTAGTTCTTCGCCAGTTCGGCGAAGTCTTCACCGGCCACGATGCGCTCGTACAGCGATTGCACCAGCGCCTGAGTCTTGGCTTCGTCGCGGATCGGGCTTGGCTTGACCAGAATGTGGCGGACATGCACTTCGTCACGCATCTGCGCTTCGCCACCACGTTTTGCCAGCAGCTTCAGAATGATGAAGCCACCCGGCGTGCGTGCAGGTTGAGTGATGTCGCCGACAGCCATGCTGCTCAGCTCGCGGTCGAATGGCGGGGGCAGTTGAGCGGCTTTACGCCAGCCCATGTCGCCGCCTTCCAGGGCGTTGTCGCTGCCGGACTTGGCAACGGCCATTTGACCGAAGTCAGCGCCTTGCTTGAGTTGCTGGTAAACCTCCATGGCCTGACGGGCGGCGCTCTGAATCGCTTCAGAGTTGGCGCTTTCCGGCGTCGGGATCAGGATGTTGGCCAGGTGCAGTTCTTCGGACAGTTGCATCTTGCCCAGGTCGGAGGCGAGGAAGTTTTTCACTTCCTGTTCCGATACCTGAATGCGTTCTGCCACACGGCGCTGACGCACACGGCTGATGATCATTTCACGCTTGATCTGATCACGGGCGTCGTCATAGTTCAGACCGTCACGAGCCAGAGCGCCACGGAACTGCTCAATCGTCATGTTGTTGCGCTGAGCAATGGTGCCGACAGCCTGGTTCAGCTCTTCATCGGTGATGCGGATGCCGGAACGTTCGCCGATCTGCAGTTGCAGGTTCTCGACAATCAGGCGCTCAAGCACCTGCTGATCCAGCACGCCTGGAGGTGGCAAGCCACCCCCACGCTTGGCGATGGTCTGCTGAACTTCGTGGACACGCTGGTCCAGTTGGCTCTGCATGACCACGTCGTTGTCGACAATCGCAACCACTTTATCGATGGACTGTACGGCGGCGTTGGCCGCCGTACCCAGGAACAGCGCGCCCAGCATCAGCGGGCGCAGACAATCAGAAAGCTTGGTCTTCACGTTCACGATAACCTTGAATGCCTTTGTCGAGGAAGCTCTCTACCTTGGCGCCAGTGAGGCCGCCGAGTCCCTTCAGAACAATTTGGAGGAAGACGCCATGGTCGCCTTTTTCGTTTTCCGGGGCGTTCTGACTGTTTTCGTCAAAACTGACCCAGTAACGGTTGATCAGGCGCAGTTTCCAGCAGCAGTTGTCATATTCGAAACCGCCGAAGGCTTCCAGCGTACGGTTGCGGTTGTAGTCGTACTGCCAGCGGCTGATCGCGTTCCACTGCGGAACGATCGGCCAGATGACCGAGAAGTCATGCTGCTGGATCTTGTAGTAGTCCTTCACGTAGCCAGGTTGGCCCGGACTGCCGTAGTCACCACCCCCCACCGACCATCGACCTGTGTTCTGGTCATAACGAACCTGGTCATTGCGATAGCGATAGCCGGCGTTGATGACCTTGTTCGGGTTGTCTTCAGGCTGGTAGTGGAACATCGCACTGCCAGAGCGCGGGCTGCGGCTGTCCGGGTCCCAGTTGTAGTCGGCCGTCGTGCGCCAATCGCGATTCCAGCGGTATTCGTATTCAAGAGCGTACGGCGAAACATTGGCTTGGGAGTCTTGGCGAGTGCTCGCATCGATACCCGGAAGCTGGACCTTGCGGTCCTTGAAATACAGCGCTTGACCGACACTGATTCGTTGCCGTTCGAAACCGTCTTCTTCAATCCAGCGGTTGGTAACACCCAGCGACAACTTATTCTCGTCACCGACGCGGTCGGCACCGGAGAACCGGTTGTCGCGGAACAGCGATGCATAATTGAAGGTGTATTCGCCGGTGTCGAAAACCGGAATGTCCCCTTGATCTTTCTCAGGCACATAGAGGTAGAACAGGCGAGGCTCCAGTGTCTGGCGGTATTCCTTGCCGAACCAGGATGTGTTGCGATCGAAGTACAGACCGCTGTCGATACTGACGATCGGTACGCCGCGATTCTGGCTGCTATCGAACCGCCCGTTGAGCTTTTGATCTGCGGGACTTAACGAAGCAATTTGCGACTTGCCGGTACCATCCAGATCAAGTTGATACTGAGTGTACTGATACTTGACCGACGGCTTCAGGAAGCCGTAGGTCCATTCCAAGGGAAGGCTGACGCTTGGTTTCAAGTTGAGACGGTCGCCATTCGCTCGCCCCAGACCAAATACGTTGTTATCAAGACGACGCTCGACCGTGCCGTCTTCGTTAACAAAGTTGCCATCCTTCAAGTCGCGTTCGAAACGAACGATTTCTGTTTCGTAGTCGAAGTCTAGCCCTTGTGGGTGGTCAGGGAGCTGGCCTTTGAAGGTTATCTGCGGCAGACGATCATACGGCGTGATGTTCGAGACGGTTGCCAACTGATAAGCCTGAGCATTCAATCGCGCCGTATAGCTGTCGCCGCGATAGGTCACCGAGCCCTGTTGATTGACGTAATCCTCGCTCTTCACGCCAATCTGATCAGTCATCAGATCCTGGAAGTAGTAAGGGTCGCTGATCTTGGTGTAGTCAACCTGAGTCAGCACGCGGGAATCGAGACCGCCCTTGTGCTGCCAGTTGTACATGTAACGGGTTTTTTCGTAGTCGGTCTGGCCTTTGCGCTCGTCGTCCTCGTCGTTCAGGTACGCGGCACCAAACTGACCTTCGCTGGATTTGGTCAGGTAGCGGAACTCGCCCTCCATCAACAAGCCGTGCTTGGCCATATAACGCGGGTACAACGTGGCATCGTAATTCGGCGCCAGGTTGAAGTAGTAAGGCGTGACCAGCATGAAGCCGGTATCGCTGCCGGTGCCGATTGTCGGCGGCAGGAAGCCGGACTGACGACGGTCGTCGATCGGGAAGTAGATGTACGGCGTGTACAGGATCGGAATGTCTTTGACCCGCAGTGTCACGTTGGTCGCAGTACCGAAGCCGGTGGCCGGGTTCAAGGTGATGTTGTTGCCCTTGAGCTGCCAGGCGTTGCTGTTCGGTTCGCACGTGGTGTACGTGCCGTCCTTCAAGCGGATGATCGCGTTCTCGGCGCGCTTGGCGTACAGCGCATTGCCGCGGATGCGCGATTTGTGCATCACGTATTCGGCGTTGTCGACCTTGGCTTCACCGGTGTCGAGCTGTACATCAGCGTGGTCGCCGACGATCAGCGCGCCGTTGTCACGGATACGCACGTCGCCATTGAGTTCGGCGCGGCTCTCGGCCTGGTACAGGCTGGCCTCGTCGGACTCGACCTGCATGCTGCCCTGACGCAGGACGACATCACCGGCCAGCGTACCGACTTGATCATCAGTGTTATAGCGCGAAGCTTTTGCGCCGATAAAGGTCGGAGCATCGCTTTTATTCGTCTTGTCATTCATGCCAGGACGAGTCGGCTCGATGTAGGCACCCGAGCAATACGGACCGGTCTCGGCCAGTTGGGCGGCGGTGAGCTTCTCGCGCGGAACCCAGTCGAGGTGACTGAAGTCTTCGCTACGGGATTTCAGACCGCGGCCTTTGGCTTCGGTGACCAGTGCCGTTTTAGGGCCTGTGTCGGCAGCCGAACCGTTCTCGCTCGCTGCCTCGCCGGTGGCGCTGACGGCACTGCCGTCGTGCACTGGGCGTGGCGGCAAAGCTGCAGCGGTTGATTTGGGCGCACAGGCCCAACCACCCGAAGCCGAGACGGAGCAGTCATACTGCTCGGCGGCAACAACGAATTGACTGGCCAGAGGTTGCATAGCCAGCAGACTGCCGGTTACCAACAACGGAAATTTTTTACGAAACGCGGGGGATTTCAATGCCATCTTATTAGTCCGGGCTTCCTGCGTGCCATCTGCCCGCGGTGTGGGCCGCACGCCTCTCGATGGTCTGAAAAAGATGCTGGATAATAAAGCATGACCCGCTTGACGGCTAGCGCCGTCGGAGACCCTTGCAATGCCTGACCAAGATGTACGCTTGCAACACCTGAAAGTTTGGCTCGATGAGCAGTTGGCAATCCTGTTTGCGGATCAGGGCTGGGGCGCCGTGCCCCCGGCCACGTTGACCGCGGCCAGCAGCGACGCGAGTTTCCGCCGTTACTTCCGTTGGGAAGGCGCCGGTCGCAGCTTCGTCGTGATGGACGCACCGCCGCCGCAGGAAAACTGCAAACCGTTCGTGGATATCGCGTTTTTGCTGGCGAAATCCGGAATAAATGTGCCGAAAATTTATGCCGAAGACCTCGAACGCGGCTTTCTTTTGCTCAATGACCTGGGCAACAAGACCTATCTCGACGTGATCGATGGCGAAAATGCAGATGCGTTGTTCAAGGATGCCCTGCAAGCGCTGCTGGCTTTTCAGCAGTTGCCGATGGTTGCACCGTTGCCGAGTTACGACGTCGCATTGCTGCGCCGTGAACTGGAACTGTTCCCCGAGTGGTACGTGAAACACGAACTCGGCGTCGAGTTCGATTCGACTCAGCAACAACAGTGGCAGAAGGTCAGCGATCTGTTGATCGACAGCGCCCTGGCCCAGCCGAAAGTCCTGGTGCACCGCGACTACATGCCCCGCAACCTGATGCTCAGCGAGCCGAATCCTGGCGTGCTGGATTTCCAGGACGCCGTTTATGGCCCGGTGACCTACGACGTGACCTGCCTGTTCAAGGACGCTTTCCTCAGTTGGCCTGAAGAACGCGTGCGTGGCTGGCTGGAAAGGTACTGGCAGCAAGCCTCGGCGCTGAACATTCCGGTGCAGCCGGACTTCGAAGACTTCCTGCGCGCCAGTGACCTGATGGGCGTACAGCGCCACCTGAAAGTCATCGGCATTTTCGCGCGCATCTGCCACCGCGATGGAAAGCCTCGTTACCTGGCCGACGTGCCGCGCTTCTTCTCTTATATAGAAGCGGTGATCGCCCGGCGTCCTGAACTGGCTGAGCTGCAAGCGCTGTTCACCAGCCTGCGGGGTGGAGCAACAGCATGAAGGCAATGATTCTGGCGGCGGGCAAAGGCGAGCGCATGCGCCCGCTGACCCTGACCACTCCAAAACCGCTGGTGCGAGCCGACGGCGTGC
The DNA here is from genome assembly GCF_058136335.1 of Pseudomonas sp. 4CAES_32.4. Taxonomy (NCBI): domain Bacteria; kingdom Pseudomonadati; phylum Pseudomonadota; class Gammaproteobacteria; order Pseudomonadales; family Pseudomonadaceae; genus Pseudomonas; species Pseudomonas sp. 4CAES_32.4. The sequence goes on along the minus strand of NZ_CM176882.1, from coordinate 5,628,776 downwards.
CATTGATCGAGTATCACCTGCGCGCCCTCGCGGCAGCCGGCTTTAACGAGATCGTCATCAACCATGCGTGGCTCGGTCAGCAGATCGAAGATTATCTCGGCGATGGCTCGCAGTTCGGCGTAAGCATCGAGTACTCGCCGGAAGGCGAGCCGCTGGAAACCGGCGGCGGAATTTTCCGTGCGCTGCCGCTGCTCGGTGACGATGCGTTTCTGGTGGTCAACGGTGATATCTGGACCGATTACGACTTCAGCGTGCTGCACCAGCCGATTAATGGTTTGGCGCATCTGGTGCTGGCGGATAATCCGGCGCATCACCCGAGCGGCGACTTCTGTCTGTTTGACGGTCAAGTCAGCGACGGCCAAACGGACGCAGCAACCCTGACCTACAGCGGTATCGCCGTGCTCCATCCGCAACTGTTCGACGGTTGTGTGGACGGTGCTTTCAAACTCGCACCGCTATTGCGCAAAGCCATGGCGGACGGTGAAGTCACTGGCGAGCGGTTGAAAGGTCACTGGGTGGATGTCGGCACCCACGAGCGTCTGGCTGAAGCTGAAGCCTTGATAGAAGCGAGTCGCTGACATGTTGTGGCCAGGGACTCTGATTGGAGCCGGAGCGGGTTTTGCAATTGCCAGCATTCCGGGGGCCATGCTTGGGGCATTGTTGGGGCAGGCGCTGGATCGGCGCTTGCATTTGCAGAGCTGGGGGCATTTGCGCGAGAAGCTCGGCGGGCGGCCAATGCTGCGCAACGACGAGTTGTTGTTTGTGCTGCTCGGACGTCTGGCCAAGAGCGACGGTCGGGTTACCGACGGGCATATCCATCAGGCGCGCAACGAGATGCGTGCGCTGGAGATGGGCGAGCCGGCAACGCGTCGGGCGATTGCCGCGTTCAATCGCGGCAAGTCCGGCAGCGATAATCTGCGCGGTTATCTGAAGCGTCTGAGTGCGCAACCGCATGCTGCCGAAGGCGTATTGCGCGCCTGTTGGCGAATGGTCTGGGCCGATGGCCGCGCCGGTGTCAGCGAGCGCGAGCTGTTGGCGCAGTGGGGCAAATGGCTGGGCTGGACGACGCATCAGGTGCAAGCGTTGGCCAGCGATTACGAACCGGGCAAGCGCCCGATCGTCAGTGCGGCGGTGAGTTATCAGGAAGCGATGCGCTTGCTTGGGGTGTCGGCGACCAGTGAACCGGCGCAGATCAAACGGGCGTACCGGCGGCTGTTGAGCCGGCATCACCCGGACAAGATTGCCGGCACCGGCGCGACGGCGGCGCAGGTGCGGGAAGCGACCGAGAAAACCCGGGAGCTGCACAATGCCTACACGTTGGTTCGTGAGCGGCGGGATTTTCGCTGACCGTTGAAGATCAAAAGATCGCAGCCTTCGGCAGCTCCTACCTTGGAATGCGTTTCCTGTAGGAGTTGCCGAAGGCTGCGATCTTTTGCTTTTGCTTTTATCAGTCGGTGCTCTGCGGATTCAACCAGCCGCGCACCCGGCGGAACAGTTGCTCCTGTTCAGCCTTGTTATCCGGCAACGCATGCAGCGCTACCTGGCTGAACGCCGAGGTCTTCAAGCGCTTGCTCGCCTGCATGCGCTCCAGCGCGGCGTGGCGATCCAGCGGTTTGTCCATGTAGAAAATATCCGCAGTCGGCAGCTTCAGTGTCGGCGTCAGTTCAACCAGTGGCGGCTTGGCCTTGGCGGGCACCTGCGCATCGACCATGACAAACTTTTCGATTTGCGCCGTTTGTTTCTCGCTCAGATAGCGTGCGGCCCAATAGGCGCCGGTGCCGTGACCGAGCACGACAATGCTCCGTGCACTCTGTTGTTCGGCATAGCCAATCGCGGCATCGATGCGCGCGAAGATGCGTTCGGCATCGGCCTTGGCTTGTTCTTCGGTGGTCTCGGCAACGACCTGATCGGCCACTTCGGCTTCACCTCCGGCGGCCTGCTCGATCGGTTGTGCGGTGGTGGCATCCTTGCTGCCGGTTTCCGGCGCTTTCGGCGCAGCGGCAGGCTCGATCACTCGCGGTGCGATGGCATCGCTTTGCAGATCAGGCAGGGTGATACTCAGGCTGCTCCACTCGGCGTCCGGCAGTTTGCGCCGCAATGGGCCGATTGCCTGGGGCCAGTCAGCGGTTTCGCCCGCGCCAGGAATGATGATCACCGCGCCCTTGGGTTCGGCGGTGTTGGCTGGTTTCCACAGGGCGAGAAACGTATCGCTGCCCGCCTGCAATTGTTGCTGTTCTTGCGCCGGCACCTTGCGTTCCAGTGCGGCGGCCTCTTCCTGACTACGCTCAAGCAGTGGCTGGCGTTCGACGGGTTTTTCTTCGCCAGGTTTTTCCGCGGCTGCGGCAGGTGCCGGATCGGCGGCTTCGACGGAAAACGCACAAGGCAGGAGCAGCGACAGGCACAATGCTGGCATTGCCAGGCGGTAGACAGAGGGCATCGGTTATTCCAGGCCAGAAAGTATCCCGGCAGCCTAATGGGTTGGTCAGAATTTGTCAGTGTATGAGACTTCAATGAAGCGATTTTGCTGCCTGTGGGTTATCGGCTGTTTGTGGTTTCCCTTGATGGGCTGGGCGGCGCCTGCGCCGCCGATACACGCTGCGCAGTTGTCGGTGAGCCAGCAGCAATGGCTGGCGCAGCACCATGAATTGCGCGTCGGACTGGTGTTGCAGGCGCCGTATGCAACCTACGATCGACGCCTGCAGCGGCTGTCGGGGGCCAACGTCGAGTTGATGAAGTTGCTGGCCAAGGCGCTCAACGTCGAACTGAGCTGGCGCAATTTCCAAGACCTGGCGCAACTGGAAACAGCGCTGCGCGAAGGCGAGATCGACATCGCTCCGGGTTTGAGCCAGACCCCGAGCGCGTTGCGGCTGTGGCAGTTTTCCGATCCGTACATGCGCGTGCCACAACTGATTGTCAGCGATCAGAAGGCCGGCGCTGTAGTCGATCTGGAAAAACTCGACAGCCAGACCCGCGTGGCGGTGCGCATGCCGAGCACAACGGCCGATTATCTGCGTGGCAACTATCCGCATCTGAACCTGCAAGGCGTGCCGCTGGAGCGTCAGGCGCTGCAATTACTGTTGAGCCAGCAGGCGGCATACGCGGTGGTCGATGAGGCGCAACTCGGGCGCCTGTCCGCAGAACCGGAGTTCGCCGAATTGGTGGTGGTCGGTGATATCGGTCTGCCGCAGTTGTTGCGGGTCGCCTCGCGCCGCGACTGGCCGGAACTGGCCGGCATCGTCCAGAGTGCTTTGCGCGCAATCCCGGCCAAGGATCTGGAGCAACTGCACAATCAATGGCTGCAACCGAAATACCCGCGACTCTCAGAGTCGCCGGGGTTCTGGCAGAACCTCAGCCTGTTGTTCGCGGTGATGCTGCTCAGTTGCGTGGCGATTGTGTTCTGGCAGCGGCGTCAGCAGCACAGCCTTGAACAACGCTTGCTCGCCGCGCGGGAAGACATCGCCTTGCGCGCCGCCAGCGAAGAGGCTTTGCGGCTGACACAGTTTTCTATCGATCAAAGCACTGTCGGCATCCTCTGGGTCAATTGGGACAGCCATGTGCGTTACGCCAACCGTGCGGCCGAAGTCATGCTCGGTTATCCCTCGGGCGGGTTGATCGAGCGACCGCTGATCGATTTCGAGCCGGGTCTGCACATGGATCGCTGGCTCAATTTGTGGAAGCGCGCACGGGCCAGTGAAGAGGGGCCGCTGAGTTTCGAGACCAGTTGCGTGCGCGCCGATGGCAGTGTTTTGCCGGCGGATGTGTCGCTGAGTTTCCTGCGCTTTCGCGACAGCGAATACCTGGTGGTTTACCTCACCGACGTCACCGAACGCCGTCGGGCATTGGCGGCGTTGCAGGAAAGCGAGGCGCGTCTGCAAGGCATCGCCGCCAACGTGCCGGGGTTGGTATTTCGTCTGGAACGGGCGCCAGTCACTGGGCAAATCGACTTTGCCTACATCAGCGAGGGCAGCGAAAGCCTGGTCGGATACGCCCCGGCGGCTATTGCCCATCGCGACATGGGCCTGCGCAGTCTGGTGCACCCGGACGACAAGGCCAGTTACCACCGCACTCAGGATCAGGCGCTGGACACCGACAGCGACTGGTCGTGGCAGGGGCGAATCCTCACCCGTCAGGGCGAGCAGCGCTGGGCCGAGATCAAGGCGATCACCCGGCAACTCGAGGATGGCGCTTACGTCTGGGACGGCATTGTCTGGGACATCACCGAGAGCAAACGCATCGAGCTCGAACTGGCCGACTCTCGCGAACAACTGCGCGAACTGTCAGCGCACTTGGAGAGCGTGCGCGAAGAAGAGAAGGCGCGCATCGCTCGCGAGGTTCACGATGAACTGGGGCAGATGCTCACCGTGCTGAAACTGGAGACATCAATGTGCGAATTGGCCTACGCGCAACTCGACCCCGGTCTGAACGAACGGCTGAACAGCATGAAGCGCCTGATCGCCCAGTTGTTCCAGTTGGTGCGCGATGTGGCGACGGCGCTGCGGCCACCGATTCTCGATGCCGGGATTGCTTCGGCCATCGAGTGGCAGGCGCGGCGGTTTGAAGCGCGCACACAGATTCCGTGTCTGGTGCAGGTGCCGGACAATCTGCCAGTGCTCAGTGATGCCAAGGCGATTGGCCTGTTCCGGATTTTGCAGGAGGCGCTGACCAACGTGATGCGCCATGCCCAGGCGCATACTGTGGAACTGACGCTGGAGCTTGCCGGCGACGAATTGTGTCTGACGGTCAGTGATGATGGCGTAGGATTTGTCGCCGCTACCGGTCGGCCAACGTCGTTTGGCTTGGTCGGCATGCGCGAGCGGGTGTTGATCATGGGCGGGCGGCTGGTGCTGGAGAGTGAGCCGGGGGAGGGCACCAGTCTGGTGGTGCGGGTGCCGGTGAGTGAGGTCTGAAAGTCTGTGGTGTTTGAGCTGACGCTATCGCGAGCAGGCTCACTCCTACAGGGATTAGTGTTTGCCTGAAGTCTGGAGAAAAAATTTGATCCGTGTACTGGTAGCCGAAGACCACACCATCGTCCGCGAAGGCATCAAGCAATTGATTGGCCTGGCCAAGGATCTGCAAGTGGTGGGCGAGGCGAGCAATGGCGAACAACTGCTCGAAACCCTGCGCCATGTACCGTGCGAAGTGGTGCTACTCGATATTTCCATGCCCGGGGTCAACGGCCTCGAAGCGATCCCTCGCATCCGTGCATTGAACAATCCACCAGCGATTCTGGTGCTGTCGATGCACGATGAAGCGCAGATGGCTGCGCGAGCGCTGAAGATTGGCGCCGCCGGTTACGCGACCAAGGACAGCGATCCGGCACTCTTGCTCACAGCGATCCGCAAAGTCGCGGCGGGCGGGCGCTACATCGATCCGGATCTGGCCGACCGCATGGTCTTCGAAGTCGGCCTGACCGATGCCCGGCCATTGCATTCGCTGCTGTCCGAACGCGAATTCTCGGTGTTCGAGCGCCTGGCCCAAGGCGCCAACGTCAATGACATCGCTCAGCAACTGGCGCTGAGCAGCAAAACTATCAGCACCCACAAGGCGCGGCTGATGCAAAAGCTCAACATCACCTCGCTGGCCGAACTGGTCAAATACGCGATGGAACACAAACTCCTCTAAACACACCACAAAAACCTGTGGGAGCTGGCTTGCCAGCGATAAGGGCATGTCAGTCATATCGATGTCGGCTGACTCACCGCTATCGCTGGCAAGCCAGCTCCCACAGGGTTCTCTATGTAGCCTGAGAATGCAGGCATATCCATTAGCGACAGGCGCTTTTGCTTGTTCTTGCGGCTCGCAGCTTGTCACTCGCCACTGCCTTATCCATTAACGCCATCCTTGTAGGGCAATCCCTACCCCCAACCTTCCATCCGGCTGAGGCGATTCTCTCCTGCGCCCCGATTTGCGCGCCTGTCAGCAACCACTAGGCTTAATCCACAAGCAGTCATCAACAACAAAGGTGTGGGTATGAGCCAGGTCGATACAAACGCAGGGGCCAGTGATGTGCTGGTCAGCTTTCGTGGAGTGCAGAAGAGCTACGACGGCGAGAACCTGATCGTCAAAGACCTCAACCTGGACATTCGCAAAGGCGAATTCCTTACCCTGCTCGGGCCGTCCGGTTCCGGCAAGACCACCAGCCTGATGATGCTCGCCGGTTTCGAAACGCCGACCGCTGGCGAAATTCTGCTGGCCGGGCGCTCGATCAATAACGTGCCGCCGCACAAGCGTGACATCGGCATGGTGTTCCAGAACTACGCGCTGTTCCCGCACATGACCGTGGCCGAAAACCTCGCGTTCCCGCTGACCGTGCGTGGCCTGAACAAAAGCGATGTCAGCGACCGCGTGAAGAAAGTCCTCAGCATGGTCCAGCTCGACGCATTCGCCTCGCGCTACCCGGCGCAGTTGTCCGGCGGTCAGCAGCAACGGGTGGCATTGGCTCGCGCGCTGGTGTTCGAACCGCAACTGGTTTTGATGGACGAACCCCTCGGCGCCCTCGACAAACAATTGCGTGAACACATGCAGATGGAAATCAAACACCTGCACCAGCGCCTCGGTGTGACCGTGGTCTACGTGACCCATGATCAGGGTGAAGCGCTGACCATGTCTGACCGCGTCGCGGTATTCCATCAAGGCGAAATCCAGCAGATCGCCCCGCCGCGCACGCTTTACGAAGAACCGAAAAACACCTTCGTGGCCAACTTCATCGGCGAGAACAACCGCCTCAACGGCCGCCTGCTCAGCCAGAGCGGCGAGCGCTGCGTGGTCGAGTTGGGCCGTGGCGAAAAGGTCGAGGCGCTGGCGGTCAATGTCGGCCAGACCGGCGAACCGGTGACTTTGTCGATCCGTCCGGAGCGCGTCAGCCTCAACGGTTCGAGCGATCAATGCGTCAACCGCTTCTCAGGGAGGGTGGCGGAATTCATCTATCTGGGCGACCACGTCCGGGTGCGCCTGGAAGTCTGTGGCAAAACCGACTTCTTCGTGAAACAACCGATTGCCGAGCTCGATCCTGCGCTCGCCGTCGGTGACGTGGTTCCGCTTGGCTGGCAGGTCGAGCACGTACGTGCTCTCGACCCACTTCTAGAGGCGCATTAATCGCCCCGGCAATACCAACACCAACCCTGCACGTGGAGAGAACAATAAATGTTGAGATCCCTGAAGTTCACCGCCCTGACCCTGGGCCTGATGGGTGCGGCAAGCGCAATGGCCGCTGGCCCGGATTTGACCGTGGTGTCGTTTGGCGGGGCGAACAAGGCGGCGCAAGTCAAAGCCTTCTACGCACCGTGGGAAGCGGCGGGCAACGGCAAGATCGTCGCTGGCGAATACAACGGCGAAATGGCCAAAGTCAAAGCCATGGTCGACACCAAGAGCGTGTCGTGGGATTTGGTGGAAGTTGAATCGCCAGAACTGTCCCGTGGTTGCGACGAAGACATGTTCGAGCAACTCGACCCGGCGCTGTTCGGCAAATCCGAAGACTACGTCAAAGGCGCGATTCAGCCATGCGGCGTGGGCTTCTTCGTTTGGTCGACCGTACTGGCTTACAACGCCGACAAGCTGAAAACCGCGCCAACCAGTTGGGCGGATTTCTGGGACACCAAGAAATTCCCGGGCAAACGTGGCCTGCGCAAAGGCGCCAAGTACACCCTCGAATTCGCTTTGATGGCCGATGGTGTGGCGCCGAAAGACGTCTACAAGGAACTGGCGAGCAAGGGTGGTCAGGATCGCGCATTCAAGAAGCTCGACGAGCTGAAGCCGAACATCCAATGGTGGGAAGCCGGCGCACAACCGCCGCAGTATCTCGCCTCCGGTGACGTGGTGATGAGCTCGGCCTACAACGGTCGCATCGCGGCGGTGCAGAAAGAATCCAACCTGAAAGTGGTGTGGAACGGCGGCATTTACGACTTCGACGCGTGGGCGATCCCTAAAGGTCTCGACGCCAAGCGTGCGGAAGCGGCGAAGAAATTCATCGCCTACTCCGTACAGCCGCAGCAGCAGAAGACCTACTCGGAAAACATCGCCTACGGCCCGGCCAACACCCAAGCCGTACCGCTGCTGGCCAAGGATGTCCTGAAAGACATGCCGACCACCCCGGAAAACATCGCCAACCAGGTGCAGATCGACGTCAGCTTCTGGGCTGACAACGGTGAGCAACTGGAGCAGCGCTTCAACTCCTGGGCGGCGAAGTAACCCGAGCATACGGGCCGACGGCTTTCCGGATGATCGTTCCCACGCTCTGCGTGGGAATGCCGCCCGGGACGCTCCGCGTCCCTGTGTGACGCAGAGCGTCACTGGATTCATTCCCACGCGGAGCGTGGGAACGATCATGTGTAGCTATCAATAACAGAGGTGGTTCGCCACCTCTGTAACGATCAAAGATTTGCGGAGTACGTCATGGCCATCGCCGTTCCCCTGAACGAGGGCAACAGCCCCACCTTGAAGCAGAAGCTCAAGCGCGCCGAGCGGGTCAACCGCTGGAAGGCTCAAGCGCTGATTGCGCCGTTGGTGCTGTTTCTGTTGCTGGTGTTTCTGGTGCCGATCGTGGCGCTGCTCTACAAAAGTGTTGGCAACCCCGAAGTGGTCGGCGGCATGCCGCGCACCGTGGCGGCCATCGCCAGTTGGGACGGCCGTGGCCTGCCCGCTGAACCTGTCTACAAAGCCGCTGGCGAAGACCTCGCCGAAGCACGCAAAAACCAGACGCTGGGCGATCTGTCCAAGCGCTTGAACATGGAGTTGGCCGGCTATCGCAGCCTGCTGACCAAAACCGCCCGGGCGCTGCCTTTCGCCAGCGAACCGGCCTCTTATAAAGAAGCCCTCGAAGGCCTCGATGAGCGCTGGGGCGACCCGGCCTACTGGCAAGCGGTCAAACGCAACACCAGCAGCATCACCCCGTATTACTTGCTGGCGGCGGTCGATCACCGTATCGACGACCTCGGCGAAATCGCCCCGGCCACCCCGGATCAGGCGATCTACCTCGACATCTTCGCTCGCACCTTCTGGATGGGCCTGGTCATCACCGTGATCTGCCTGGTGCTCGCCTATCCATTGGCTTACCTGCTGGCGAACCTGCCATCGCGGCAAAGCAACCTGCTGATGATCCTGGTGCTGCTGCCGTTCTGGACCTCGATTCTGGTGCGCGTCGCCGCGTGGATCGTGCTGCTGCAATCGGGCGGTCTGATCAACAGTGGCCTGATGGCCATGGGCATCATCGATAAGCCGCTGGAACTGGTGTTCAACCGCACCGGCGTGTACATCTCGATGGTGCACATTCTGCTGCCGTTCATGATCCTGCCGATCTACAGCGTGATGAAAGGCATCTCGCCGACCTACATGCGTGCGGCGATTTCCCTCGGCTGCCACCCGTTCGCCAGTTTCTGGCGGGTGTACTTCCCGCAGACCTACGCCGGTGTCGGCGCCGGTTGTCTGCTGGTGTTGATCCTCGCCATCGGCTACTACATCACCCCGGCGCTGCTCGGCAGCCCGAACGATCAAATGGTCAGCTACTTCGTCGCCTTCTACACCAACACCAGCATCAACTGGGGCATGGCCACCGCACTGGGCGGGCTGTTGTTGCTGGCGACCGTGGTGCTTTATCTGATTTACAGCTGGCTGGTCGGCGCCAGTCGCCTGCGCCTGAGCTAAGGGGAATTCGAGATGCTGAGTCCTTACATGTCGCCCATCGAACGGGTGTGGTTCTACAGCCTGCGGATTCTCTGCGGCCTGATTCTGTTGTTCCTGATTCTGCCGGTGCTGGTGATCATTCCGTTGTCGTTCAACTCGGGGAGTTTTCTGGTCTATCCGCTGCAGGGCTTTTCGCTGCAGTGGTATCACGACTTCTTCGCCTCGGCGGAATGGATGCGCGCGCTGAAGAACAGCATCATCGTTGCTCCGGCGGCGACGGTGCTGGCGATGATCTTCGGTACGCTGGCGGCGATTGGCCTGACTCGCGGGGACTTTCCCGGCAAAGCGCTGGTGATGGCGCTGGTGATTTCACCGATGGTGGTGCCGGTGGTGATCATTGGTGTGGCGAGCTATCTGTTTTTTGCGCCGTTGGGGTTGGGTAACAGCTTCTTCTCGCTGATCGTGGTGCACGCGGTGCTGGGTGTGCCGTTTGTGATCATCACCGTGTCGGCGACGTTGCAGGGGTTCAATCACAATCTGGTGCGGGCGGCGGCGAGTCTCGGTGCATCGCCGTTGACCGCGTTCCGTCGGGTGACCTTGCCGCTGATTGCGCCGGGGGTAATTTCCGGGGCGCTGTTCGCCTTTGCGACATCGTTTGATGAGGTGGTGGTGACGTTGTTTCTTGCGGGGCCTGAGCAGGCGACATTGCCTCGGCAGATGTTCAGCGGAATTCGCGAAAACCTCAGCCCGACCATTGCCGCTGCCGCGACGTTGCTGATCGCGTTCTCCGTAATCCTGCTGCTGACGCTGGAATGGCTACGCGGCCGCAGCGAAAAACTGCGCACCGCCCAGGTCTGACGCTGATCGTTCCCACGCTCTGCGTGGGAATGCCTCTCGGGACGCTCCGCGTTCCAGCTCGCGAATGGAACGCAGAGCGTCCCCGGCGGTATTCCCACGCAGAGCGTGGGAACAATCAGTGACAGGGGCTAGTCGTTGGTTATTCATGGAGTGAATAGCAGACAACCCCAAATCCCCAGCTAATCTTGTGCCCAGCTCCCACATCTATAAGAGGCTGCGCACGATGAGTCTGTCCCAGTTCAAAATCGCTCACAAACTGATCACCGGCGCCGCTGCAATCGAGCAACTGGCCGCCGAACTCACGCGCCTAGACATCGACAATCCCCTGATCGTCACCGACGCCGCGCTGGTCAAATCCGGCACGGTCGAGCTGGCGCTGATGCAGCTCGGCGGGCGCGACTACGAGATTTTCGACCGCGTGCTGCCCGACCCGGAAATCGCCATCGTCGAAGACTGCATGCGTGTTTACCGTGAGGGCGGGCATGACGGCTTGATCGGCCTCGGCGGCGGCAGTGCCATCGACATCGCCAAAAGTGTTGCCGCCTATGCCGGCTACCACGGCGCGCTGGAAGATCTGTTCGGCGTCGACCAGGTGCCGCGCAAAGGCCCGCCGCTGATCGCCATCCCGACCACCGCTGGCACCGGCTCCGAAGTGACCAATGTGGCGATTCTCTCGGACAAAGTCGCGCAACTGAAGAAGGGCATTGTCAGCGACTATCTATTGCCCGACGTGGCGCTGGTCAGTCCGCAGATGACCCTGACCTGTCCGCGCAGCGTGACCGCTGCCAGTGGTGTCGATGCGTTGGTACACGCCATCGAATCCTATCTGTCGGTGAATGCCTCGCCGATCACTGACTCACTGGCGATCGGCGCGATCAAGTTGATCGCCAAAGCCCTGCCCAAGGCCTACGCCAACGGCGCCAATCTGCAAGCCCGCGAAGACATGGCCACCGCCAGCCTGATGGCCGGCATGGCGTTCGGTAATGCCGGGGTCGGCGCGGTGCATGCGCTGGCGTATCCGCTGGGCGGGCGTTTCAACATCGCCCATGGCGTGAGCAATGCCTTGCTGCTGCCGTATGTCATGACCTGGAACAAGATGGCCTGCGTCGAACGGATGCAGGATATTGCCGAAGCCATGGGCGTGAAGACCGCTCACCTGAGCGCCGCCGAAGCCGCCGACAAAGCCGTGCAGGCGATGACCGATTTGTGCGCAGCGGTAGAAATTCCTGCCGGGCTGCGCAGTTTCGGTGTGCCGGAAGAAGCGATCCCTGCCATGGCCGCAGAAGCTGCGGGGATCGAGCGCTTGATGCGCAACAATCCGCGCAAACTCAGCGCCGTCGATATCGAGAAGATTTACCGAGCGGCGTACTGATCATCGCGGTCACGGTGCGCGCGGCAATGCATGAGGCTACAATGCGCGCCATCGTGATTTAGCTCAGAAAAGGTGCGTCATGCAGCCCTTCGTAATTGCTCCGTCGATTCTCTCCGCCGACTTCGCCCGCCTCGGCGAGGAAGTGGACAACGTTCTCGCCGCTGGCGCCGACTTCGTTCACTTCGACGTCATGGACAACCACTACGTGCCTAACCTGACCATCGGCCCGATGGTCTGCGCGGCGTTGCGCAAGTACGGCGTTACCGCGCCGATCGACGCGCACCTGATGGTCAGCCCGGTGGATCGCATTGTCGGCGACTTCATCGAAGCCGGCGCGACCTACATCACTTTCCACCCGGAAGCCACGCTGCACGTTGATCGTTCGCTGCAACTGATTCGTGAAGGCGGCTGCAAATCCGGTCTGGTGTTCAACCCGGCGACCCCCCTGGACGTGCTCAAGTACGTGATCGACAAGGTCGACATGGTCTTGCTGATGAGCGTCAATCCAGGCTTCGGCGGGCAGAAATTCATTCCTGGCACCCTCGACAAGCTGCGCGAAGCGCGGGCGATCATCGATGCTTCGGGCCGTGATATCCGTCTGGAAATCGACGGCGGCGTCAACGTCAACAACATCCGCGAAATCGCCGCGGCTGGCGCTGACACCTTTGTCGCCGGCTCGGCAATCTTCAACGCGCCGAACTACCAGGAAGTCATCGACAAGATGCGTTCCGAACTGGCGCTGGCTCGCCCATGAGCGGATTTGAGCAGCTGTTCCCGGGAAAACTGCCTCGGCTGGTGATGTTCGATCTGGATGGCACGCTGATCGACTCGGTTCCAGACCTGGCAGCGGCGGTGGACACCATGCTGCTCTCCCTCGGCCGCCAGCCTGCGGGCATCGAAGCGGTGCGCGAATGGGTCGGCAACGGCGCGCCAGTGCTGGTGCGCCGCGCTCTGGCTGGTGGCATCGATCATTCGGCGGTGGATGACGTCGAGGCCGAGCATGCGCTGGAAGTGTTCATGGAGGCTTACGGCGCCAGCCATGAGCTGACCGTGGTCTATCCCGGCGTGCGCGACACCCTCAAGTGGCTGCACAAGCAAGGCGTGGCCATGGCGCTGATCACCAACAAGCCGGAGCGTTTCGTCGCGCCGTTGCTGGATCAGATGAAGATCGGCCGCTACTTCAAGTGGATTATCGGCGGCGATACCTTGCCGCAGAAGAAGCCTGACCCGGCGGCGCTGTTCTTCGTGATGAAAATGGCCAACATCCCGGCCTCGCAATCGTTGTTCGTCGGCGATTCACGCAGCGACGTGCTGGCGGCGAAAGCGGCGGGGGTCAAATGCGTGGCGCTGAGTTACGGCTACAACCATGGCCGACCGATTGCCGAAGAATCGCCGGCACTGGTGATCGACGATCTGCGCAAGCTAATTCCCGGTTGCCTCGTTACGGCCGCTGAGATAACGTTGCCCGACGCTTCTCAATCCCCTTCTGGAAACGCCATCGTGGTGGTCACTCGCAAACTCTGGATGAAAGTCATCAAGGCCCTGGCCCGCTGGCGTTGGCGCGCCTGACTTGTTCCTGGCCGGCCTGCCGGCGCGTTTGCATACCTGACTGATTTGCCCCTCACACCACGAGGCACCTTATGATCCGCGAAGAATTCCTGCGCTTGGCCGCTGACGGCTACAACCGCATCCCGTTGGCCTGCGAAACCCTGGCCGACTTTGACACGCCGCTGTCGATCTACCTGAAACTGGCCGACCAGCCCAACTCCTACCTGCTCGAATCGGTGCAGGGCGGCGAGAAGTGGGGCCGTTATTCGATCATCGGTCTGCCATGCCGCACAGTCATGCGCGTCCACGACCACCACGTCAGCATCACCGTTGACGGCGTTGAAACCGAAAGCCACGATGTTGAAGACCCGTTGGCCTTCGTCGAAACCTTCAAGGCGCGCTACAACGTGCCGACCATTGCTGGTCTTCCGCGCTTCAACGGTGGGCTGGTCGGTTACTTCGGTTACGACTGCGTGCGGTATGTCGAGAAGCGTCTAGGCAAGTGCCCGAACCCGGATCCGCTGGGCGTGCCGGACATCCTGCTGATGGTTTCCGACGCTGTTGTGGTGTTCGATAACCTCGCTGGCAAGATGCACGCGATCGCATTGGCCGACCCTGCGCAGGAAGATGCCTTCGAACAAGGTCAGGCACGTTTGCAGGAATTGCTCGAGCAACTGCGTCAGCCGATCACCCCGCGCCGAGGCCTGGACTTCAGCAAACAGCAATCGGCTGATCCGGTGTTCCGTTCGAGTTTCACTCAGGACGATTACGAAAAAGCCGTCGACACCATCAAGGAATACATCCTCGCCGGTGACTGCATGCAGGTCGTGCCGTCGCAGCGCATGTCGATCGACTTCAAGGCTGCACCGATCGATCTGTACCGCGCCCTGCGTTGCTTCAACCCGACGCCGTACATGTACTTCTTCAACTTCGGCGATTTCCACGTCGTCGGCAGTTCGCCGGAAGTGCTGGTGCGCGTCGAAGACAACCTGATCACCGTGCGCCCGATCGCCGGCACGCGCCCACGTGGCGCGACCGAAGAAGCCGATGTGGCGCTGGAAGAAGACTTGCTGTCGGACGACAAAGAGATCGCCGAGCACTTGATGCTGATCGATCTGGGTCGTAACGATACCGGTCGCGTTTCGGAAATCGGTTCGGTGAAGCTCACCGAGAAAATGGTCATCGAGCGTTATTCCAACGTGATGCACATCGTTTCCAACGTTACCGGCCAGTTGAAACAGGGGCTGACGGCGATGGACGCGTTGCGGGCGATTCTGCCGGCGGGCACGTTGTCAGGCGCACCGAAGATTCGCGCGATGGAAATCATCGACGAACTGGAACCGGTCAAGCGTGGTGTGTATGGCGGCGCGGTCGGTTACTTCGCCTGGAACGGCAACATGGACACCGCGATTGCCATTCGCACCGCAGTGATCAAGAACGGCGAACTGCACGTGCAGGCCGGTGGCGGCATCGTCGCCGACTCGGTGCCGGCGCTGGAATGGGAAGAAACCCTGAATAAACGCCGCGCGATGTTCCGCGCCGTCGCCCTGGCCGAGCAAACCCCGGAAGCCTGAGTCCACACAAAACCTTTGTAGGAGTGAGCCTGCTCGCGATAGCGGTGGGTCAGTCAACAAATCTGTTGAATGTTAATCCGCAATCGCGAGCAGGCTCACTCCTACATTTGATCTGTGTTCAGGCAATAAAAAGCGGCGCCTGTAAGGGCGCCGCTTTTTTTGTGCCTGCGGTTTTAGAAGTCCAACACCACACCGACGTTAACGCCCTGCTGAGTAAAATCATCATCCTTGCGGAACGTATACCCGCCACGCAACGCCAGATCCGCCGTGAGCTTGTGGCTGACGCCGAGGCTCAAACGGTTCAAATGGCTCTGCGGCGTGTAACCCTCAAGCTTGAAGTCATTGGCTGGCAGGGTATTGAGTGCGATGCGCACCTTCTGCACGTCATCTTCGTACTCGCGCTCGTGGGCGTATTCGCCGAACACCTGGGTTTGCGGGGTGAAGTTGTACTTGCCCTGTAGACCGAGGCCGAGGCGTTTCGAGTCGCGGGTCTGGTCATCGAAGGTCAGCGCGGTGGCGCGATTGCTCTTCTCTGAATACCCGTCAACATCGACGCTGGCGTAATCGGCGCTGACGAACGGCGACAGATGCCATTCGCTGCCCGGCTGGGCGATGTCATAACCGATGCGAGTGCTGAACGCCCACAGGCTGCCGTCGGTATCGCCTTTCTCCGCACCCTCGCTGGCGCCGAGATCGAACTTGCGCTTGAGGTTGTCGTAGTCGAGTTTGCCGCCGGTCAACGCCATGTCAGCCCACCAGCGATTCTGCTGGAATTGGGCGAACGCGGTGGCCATGTAACTGTTGAGTTTGTAGTCCGAATCGTTGTGCCCAGCCTCGAGATTCTGCCGATAGAAACCACCCGCGACACCGACGCGCCACGCCTCGTTAAGACGATAGCTGCCGCCGACGTTGAGGTTGTAACCACTGCCGTCGGCGCTGGCGCCGCTGCTTTGACTGTCGACATCCAGATGCTGACCGCCAGCGGAAACAATCGCTCGCCATTGGCCGACCGCTTGCCAGTTTTCCCAATCCGCCTGCCATTGGCTGCGCAGTTCATCCTGATGCGCACGCACGGTGGCGTGGGCCATTTCCGGCAGCAGCGTCAGTTCCCACGGCGCGGCCAGTAGGGAATAGGCGTAGTCGGAGATCAGTTTCTGTCCGGCTTCGGTCGGGTGCACGCCATCGTTGTAGATCAGTTTGGTCGGATCCGGCGTGGCACTGTTGATGCCGTAGCGGGCGTTTTCCGGGCAACCGCTGCCGCTGAAGCAGGTCGCGGTGAGGTTCTGGTCGGTGGCCAGGCCAAAGCGACCCGGGTCGGCAAACACTTCCGAGAGCAGCACCGGAATGTTTAACGGAATGATTTCGGCGTTGATGCCTTGCAGGCGCGTGACCAATTGATTGTTGAACTGACCGGCGAGTTGGCTGCTGAAGGCTTGCAGCGGGGTGCCGTTAATGGCCGGCGTGAGGCCGACGTCAGGCAACAGCCAGACCATCACGTATTTAGCGCCGGCGGTTTGCAGAGTCTGCACGCTATCAGCGAGTCGATCAGCCGCTGCGTTGGCTTGGGGCAGACTGAGAATGCGACCCTGCAGGAAATCGTTACCGCCACCGGAGATGTAATACAGCGCGTTCGGGTCGGCGCGGAAGCCGTTCGACGGCAGGTAGCCTGCGCGCGTGCGTTCGCCGGTGGCGGACTGGGTGGTGATCGAATCGAGAATCTGGTCGGTGCGATAGCCGCCCACCGCCCAGTTGTTGCCGTCAGGCTGGCCGTTCTCGGCGCGCACTGCCGAGCTGGAGGATGCGGTTTGATCTGCGGTGAAACCGAGGCGTGCGCCCAGCCGTTGAGTGGCGTTCAGATCACGCACTTCGCCGCTGCCGTCCAGATAGATCGGCCCGGTGCGGTTGGTGTAGCGCTGAGTGGCACCCGCCGGGCCGCCGGTGTCCCTGAAGGTGCCGGCATCGTTGAGGCTGTCGCCAAACACCACGAAATTCGAATAGGGATTGGGTGCGGCATACGCTTGGGCGCAAGCCATTGCCAACAAGCAGCCGGCCAGCGGTACAAACAACGTCTGTCTGATCATGAGCAAGTCCGTTTATTTATTGTTGTAGGTGAACGAAACGACAGTACCAAAATCCTACGGCGTTTTGCCATCGGTCGCGAATCCTCGTCTGGATTTATCCCCCACAGGCCCGGCCATATTGCACGGTCCGCCCAGCTAAGTTACTGTGCGGGAACGTATGAACGAGACCTTCCCCGTGTTGATCACCAGCAAACTTCTGGATCAAGTCATCAAGGCACACGCCCGCTGGCGTTGGCGCGCCTGAATCTTTTCTGCCGGCCCCGCCGGATCTGTATCGCTTTGCCTTCCTTACCCGTTTGAAATGCCGCTTTGCCGACGCATCTACCTGCGTCCGACATCGTGCAGCGCCCTGCGGGCAAGTCATCTGAAGGCTGTCTTCAAGTCAGAATTCAAGAGGTTCGAAACGCCATGTTGCTGATGATCGACAACTACGACTCCTTTACTTACAACGTTGTGCAATACCTCGGCGAGCTGGGTGCCGAAGTCAAAGTCGTGCGCAACGACGAACTGACCATCGCCGAAATCGAAGCGCTTAACCCCGAGCGTATCGTTGTTTCGCCAGGCCCTTGCACGCCGACCGAAGCCGGCATCTCCATCGAAGCCATCAAGCACTTTGCCGGCAAGCTGCCGATCCTCGGTGTTTGCCTGGGTCACCAGTCCATCGGTCAGGCCTTTGGCGGCGATGTAGTCCGCGCCCGACAGGTGATGCACGGTAAGACTAGCCCGGTATTCCACGAGGACAAGGGCGTTTTCAACGGCCTCAACCATCCGTTGACCGTGACTCGCTACCATTCGCTGATCGTTAAACACGACACATTGCCCGATTGCCTGGAACTGACCGCGTGGACGCAACACGACGACGGTTCGGTCGACGAAATCATGGGCCTGCGTCACAAGACCCTGAACATCGAGGGCGTACAGTTTCACCCCGAGTCGATCCTCACCGAGCAGGGGCATGAACTGTTCGCCAACTTCCTCCAACAAACCGGCGGCACGCGCTAAGGACTTCCCATGAATATCAAGACAGCCCTGAGCCGTATCGTCGATCACCTCGACCTCAGCACCGATGAAATGCGCGACGTGATGCGCGAAATCATGACCGGCCAATGCTCCGACGCGCAGATCGGCGCGTTCATGATGGCCATGCGCATGAAGAGCGAAAGCATCGACGAAATCGTCGGCGCGGTCTCGGTGATGCGTGAGCTGGCTGATCAGGTTGAACTTAAAACCCTCGACGGCGTGGTCGATGTGGTCGGCACCGGCGGTGACGGTGCCAACATTTTCAACGTGTCGACCGCTTCGTCCTTTGTTGTCGCCGCTGCCGGGTGCACCGTCGCCAAGCACGGCAACCGTGCGGTATCGGGCAAGAGCGGCAGCGCCGACTTGCTCGAAGCCGCCGGTATCTATCTGAACCTCACGCCGGTGCAGGTTGCGCGTTGCATCGACAACGTCGGCATCGGTTTCATGTTCGCCCAGACTCACCACAAAGCCATGAAGTACGCCGCCGGTCCGCGCCGCGATCTCGGCCTGCGTACGCTGTTCAACATGCTCGGCCCGCTTACGAATCCGGCCGGTGTGAAACATCAGGTAGTAGGGGTGTTTACTCAGGCGCTGTGCCGGCCATTGGCTGAAGTCTTGCAGCGTTTGGGCAGCAAACATGTGCTGGTGGTGCATTCGAAGGACGGTCTGGACGAGTTCAGTCTCGCCGCACCGACCTTTGTTGCCGAGCTGAAGAACAACGAAATCACTGAGTATTGGGTCGAGCCGGAAGATCTCGGCATGAAGAGCCAGAGCCTGCACGGTCTTTCAGTCGAAGGCCCGGAAGCATCGTTGGCGCTGATCCGTGATGCCCTTGGCAAGCGCAAAACCGAAAACGGCCAGAAAGCCGCCGAAATGATTGTGCTCAACGCCGGTGCTGCGCTGTACGCCGCTGACGTGGCCAGCAGTTTGAAACAGGGTGTCGAGCTTGCGCACGACGCGCTGCACACCGGCCTCGCTCGGGAGAAACTCGAGGAGCTGGGTGCCTTTACCGCGGTATTCAAAGTGGAGAATGAGGGATGAGTGTACCGACGGTTCTGGAAAACATTCTGGCCCGCAAAGTTCAGGAGGTCGCCGAGCGTAGCGCCCGCGTCAGCCTGAGCGAGCTGGAAAGTCTGGCCAAGGCGGCCGATGCACCCCGTGGTTTTGCCCAGGCGTTGCTGGCGCAAGCAAAGAAAAAGCAGCCGGCGGTGATTGCTGAAATCAAAAAGGCCTCGCCGAGCAAAGGCGTGATCCGCGAGGACTTCGTTCCGGCCGATATCGCCAAAAGCTACGAGAAGGGCGGGGCGACTTGCCTGTCCGTGCTGACCGATATCGATTACTTCCAGGGCGCCGACGCTTATCTGCAACAGGCTCGTGCGGCGTGCAGCCTGCCGGTGATCCGCAAGGACTTCATGATCGACCCGTACCAGATCGTTGAAGCCCGCGCGCTGGGCGCTGACTGTGTGTTGTTGATCGTCTCCGCACTGGATGACGTGAAAATGGCCGAGCTGGCTTCGGTGGCGAAAAGCGTCGGTCTCGACGTGCTGGTCGAAGTGCACGACGGCGATGAGCTGGAGCGCGCGTTGAAAACCCTCGACACGCCGTTGGTCGGGGTCAACAACCGCAACCTGCACACGTTTGAAGTCAGCCTGGAAACCACCCTCGACCTGCTGCCACGGATTCCCCGTGATCGTCTGGTCATCACCGAAAGCGGCATAGTCAACCGTGCCGATGTCGAGTTGATGGAAATCAGCGAGGTGTATTCGTTCCTGGTTGGCGAAGCGTTCATGCGTGCGGAAAATCCGGGTACTGAATTGCAGCGTCTGTTCTTCCCGGAGCGTGGCGTGCCGATCAGCGGGTCGACCCTCGACTGATTCGCTCCAGACCGAGTCGACCCCATCGCGAGCAGGCTCACTCCTACAGGGCAACGCGTTCCAATTGTAGGAGTGAGCCTGCTCGCGATGAGGTACTAGAAATCCCCGAAGATTTTGGATCTGCCGGAGTTCTCAATGTCGCTGCCAACCCCCCTGACCATCGAAGCCGGCCTTAAAGCCGAACAGGATTTGCTGGCCTCGGTCTGCGCCGGCGACTCAGAATTTGGCCTGCTGTTCTGGCAACCCAGCGATCGTGCGTTGGTCATGCCGCGCCGCCTCAATCGCTTACCCGCTTTCGACCACGCCTGCGAAGTCTCCGCTGCCGCCGGTTGGCCGGTCCTGCTGCGTGAAACCGGCGGCGAACCCGTCCCGCAATCGGCTGCAACAATCAATATCGCACTGGTGTATGCGCCACCACGCAGCGAAGGTGATCTGAATCGCATCGAAACCGGCTACCGCCGTTTGTGCGATCCGATCTGTCAGTTGCTGGATGAATTGGGCGGCACGTCATCGTTGGGCGAAATCGACGGCGCATTCTGTGATGGTCGCTTCAACGTCAATCTCGACGGTCGAAAAATGGTCGGCACTGCCCAGCGCTGGCGCCAGAGTCAGGGCGGACAGCGTCCGGTCGGTCTGGTGCACGGGGCGATGCTGATGGATGACGAGCGCGAATCGATGGTGGCGGCGGTCAATCGCTTCAACCAAGCGTGTGGTCTGGAGCAGCGGGTGAGGGCGCAAAGCCACATCGCCCTGCATGAGAAATTCAACGCGCCACAGGCCTTGGCGCGTCTTGATGAGCTGTTTCGTTTGATGCTGGCGCAGATGTACGCTTAACGCGTACCGAAGACCACCATGGTCTTGCCTTTCACATCGACCAGGTTGCGTTCTTCAAGATCCTTGAGCACGCGACCGACCATTTCCCGCGAACAACCGACAATCCGCCCGATCTCCTGACGCGTCACTTTAATCTGCATGCCGTCCGGGTGAGTCATCGCATCCGGCTGCTTGCACAGTTCCAGCAGACAACGTGCTACTCGACCCGTCACGTCGAAAAACGCCAGATCGCCAACCTTGCGCGTAGTGTTGCGCAGACGTTGTGCGATTTGTCCGCTGAGGACGTAAAGAATGTCCGGATCCTGCTGCGACAATTCGCGGAACTTGGCGTAACTGATTTCGGCGGTTTCGCATTCAACCTTGGCCCGCACCCAGGCGCTGCGCTGCTGCTCTTGGCCAGCCTGTTCGAACAGGCCCAGTTCACCAAAGAAATCCCCGGCATTGAGGTAGGCGATGATCATTTCACGGCCGTCATCGTCTTCAATCAGGATCGTCACCGAGCCCTTTATGATGAAGTACAACGTATCGGAGCGATCGCCCGCGCAGATGATGTTGCTTTTGGCCGCATGGCGGCGGCGCTGGCAATGCATCAACAGCTTGTCGAGGTTCTTGATTTTGGGTGTGGGGGTAATAGCAACCATGGTTGTATCCCGAAAAGACTGCACGGTGATGTTTGATTTTTTTATGAGGCGCTGAAGGCGGTCGCTGCACAGCTGGCATGGGCGCCAGCGAATTGGCGCCAGCTTAACAGACACTTCGTCGCAAATTCGAGAAATTACCTACGTCGTAGACGCTTCCCTCCTACGAAGGATCCCACGATGTCCGAGCAAAGCCCTGTGCTAAGCTGGCGACCCTTTTTTCTACAGTGGAGTCTTGGCGATGAAGGCACGCATCCAATGGGCTGGCGAAGCCATGTTCCTCGGCGAATCCGGCAGCGGTCATGTCGTAGTCATGGACGGTCCGCCGGACGCCGGTGGTCGTAACCTGGGTGTTCGCCCGATGGAAATGCTCCTGCTCGGTGTGGGCGGTTGCAGCAATTTCGACGTGGTCAGCATCTTGAAGAAGTCGCGTCAGGCCGTTGAGAGCTGCGAAGCTTTCCTCGAAGCCGAGCGCGCGACCGAAGATCCTAAAGTGTTTACCAAGATTCACATGCACTTCGTGGTCAAGGGCCGTGGCTTGAAAGAAGCCCAGGTCAAACGCGCCATCGAGTTGTCCGCCGAGAAGTATTGCTCGGCCTCGATCATGCTTGGCGCGGCGGGTGTGGCGATCACCCACGACTACGAAATCGTCGAACTCGGTTGAAGCGACATTCACCCGAAGAACTTCGAACTGGATAACGACCTGTTCGGTGACGCCACCAGCAACCTGTCCCTCGAACAACGCGCTCAGGTGACCGACCGTTTGACGCACGAAGCGCTCGAAATCTTCTACGCGCGCAACATGCCGACCTGAGATTCCCAAGTACAAAAAAGGCGACTACTTTGCGGTAGTCGCCTTTTTTTATTGTTCGATCATAGAACCCTCTGGGAGCGAGCTTGCTCGCGAAGAGGCTCTCTGCGGCACTACAACTCTCAGATTCGATAAGTACTCTTGGTCATCACCTTGGCCAAAATACTCATCCCGAACTTCACCGGCCCCGGAAAACGAAACCCTCCAGCTTCCAGCGCACTCTCCGCATGATGTTCTTCATCAATGCGCATCTGTTCCAGAATCGCCCGGGACTTTTCGTCCTCCGCCGGCAGTTGCTCCAGATGTTCGTTCAAGTGTTTGCACACCTGATGTTCGGTCGCCGCGACAAACCCGAGGCTGACCTTGTCGCTGATCAACCCGGCCACCGCACCGATCCCGAACGACATCCCGTAAAACAGCGGGTTAAGCACACTGGTATGGCTGCCCAACTGGTGAATACGCTGCTCGCACCACACCAGATGATCAATTTCTTCTTCGGCCGCGTGCTCCATGGCCTCGCGCACTTGTGGCAGCTTGGCGGTCAGCGCCTGCCCTTGATACAACGCCTGGGCGCAGACTTCACCGGTATGGTTGATGCGCATCAGCCCGGCAACATGGCGGGTGTCTTCATCGCTCATTGGCGTGTCCGGCTGCAAAATCGCTGGCGATGGACGGTACGGCTGGCCACTGAATGGCAGCAAAGTGCGCATGGCGGCATCGGCTTGCAGCAGCAGACGGTCAATTGGCGAGTAGTGACGTTGGGTAGTCATGCTGACCTCCGGGAAGAATCTCGGCGGCCAGTTTAACCGAATCGGCCGGGGAAGGTTTGCGCTGGGTCATGTGCCGCGCGGTCATGCTTTTTTGTGGGAGTGAGCTCGCTCGCGAAAGCGGAGTGTCGGGCAGTGGAGATTTTGAATCTGCCGACGCCTTAGCGAGCAAGCTCGCTCCCACAGTTTTGTAGTTAATCAGCCCGGTGGCCAGTTCATCTGACGTTGACCGAGTACATGCATATGAATGTGGTAGACCGTCTGCCCGCCCTTTTCATTGCAGTTCATCACCACCCGGAAACCTTCCTCACAACCCAGTTCCAGCGCCAGACGCTGCGCAGTGAACAGGATATGCCCGGCCAGTGCCTTGTCGTCTTCAGTCAGGTCATTGAGGGTGCGTACCGGCTTCTTCGGGATCACCAGAAAATGGACAGGCGCCTGAGGCGCGATGTCGTGGAACGCCAGAACCTGGTCGTCTTCGTAAATGATCTTGGCCGGGATTTCCCGGTTGATGATCTTGGTGAACAGAGTATCCACTGCTGTTTTCTCCGTTGTTTGGGCTGGTCTGAGTGTACTCAGGGCGGACTGCCCCGCCCAGTGATTTACCTGTAGGGCATTTCAGCGCGGGCAGTAGGCTTTGTTGACCATGCCGACGATAGTGCGGTTGAGCCAGCGCGAGCCCAGGCGCGGCAAGAACGCGAACCAGCGGTTGCGCCGACCCGGGATGATGATTGCGCGGTTCTTGTCGAGGGCGCGCACGGTGTACAGCGCGACTTCCTCCGGGCTCATCAGTAATTTGCTGTTTTTGAGTTTGTCGCTGTTCAGTTGCGCCGTGCGAAAAAAAGCTGTGCGCGTCGGCCCCGGACACAGCACCGAAACTCTCACGGCGCTCTGCTTGAGCTCGACCCGCAAGGCTTCGGAAAAATGCAGAACATACGCTTTGCTGGCGTAGTAGGTGCTCATCCATGGCCCGGGATTGAACGCGGCCACCGAAGCAACATTGAGAATCTGCCCGCCGCCCTGCAGGGCCATGCTGTTGCCGATCGCATGGCACAGACGGGTGAGGGCGAGGATATTCACTTCGATCAGATCCTGTTCGGTCATCCAGTCCTGCGCGAGGAATGGCCCACAAGTGCCGATGCCCGCGCAATTCACCAACAGGTCGATCTGCCGGTCGCCTTCTTCCAGTTCCAGCAGAAAACCGGACAAGCGCAGCGGCTCGCCCAGATCACAGGCGCGGAACAGCACCTCGACGCCGAAGCGCTGGGTCAGTTCGATCGCAATACTTTCCAGCTGATCACGCTGTCGAGCCACCAGAATCAGGCTGCGGCCGCGCCGGGCCAGCGCTTCGGCCATGGCCAGGCCGATGCCGCTGGAAGCGCCAGTGATCAGAGCGTAACGGGTCATGCAATTCTCCATCGCAACAGCTCCGCGCTAACGACGCGGGTGTCGCGGCGGGGAGCGCTGTTCATTCTTGCGCAGAGTCTACAGGGGCCTGCGCGGCTTCGGCTGCCTCGTCGGCGGAATTTGCTGCGGGTTCGACCTCGACGTCGATTTCATCGGTGGTTACCGAGCCGCTTTCGTAGCTGCTTTCCAGATTGCTTTCATATTCCTGTTGGACGGCCGAGAAGCCGCCGAGTAGTCCGCCGGCAAAGATCAAGGCGAAGAACACGATCCATAGCGAGCACAGCACTTTGACCGCAGTGCTGTTCGGCGGAGGCGGAGGTCCATAGCGATTAACGCCGGTATTGCCCGGTACGACCATGATCACCAGCGGGAAGAAACTGCCTACGAACGGCACCAGGTTCAGCAGCCAGAGCCAGCCTGACCAGCCGATATCGTGCAAGCGCTGAACGCTGAACAGAATGCTGACGATGAAGAAACCGATAAACAGGAAGAAGGCGAAAATGCCGCCAATGATCAAGCCCGTGGTCGAATCGCCGCTGACCAGACCCAAAGCGATCAGGGCGAACACGCCGACTATTGGCAACGTCACCAGGCTGAGCACCATGGTCCACGCCAGAAAACGCAGGCGACCGATCCGGCCTTCGACACTGAATGGCTTGAGCGTGGCGAATGCCGGAAGATGCTCGCCAACGTTGGCCCGGGGTGGTGCATAAGGTGAGTACGGCTCCGCCATTGCCGACGCATGCTCTCGGACGTCCGCGAGGTTCAGTTCGATAGGTGTTTCGTTTTCAATGCGCGCCTCGATTCCGGTTTTGTTCAGCGCCTGCAAGTACGTCTGGGCATCGCCGTGGGAAAGGTCACGCTTGAGTGCGACGACGCTGCCATTAAACAAACGCTCAATGGCTGCCACATCGCTTTTGAACAGGTTCGCCAGATTGAGTTTGGCAGTGGTGATATCGACACCGGGCTGTAGAGCACCGTCGAATACGATCTTGTAACGGGGGTCACTCATGGCCGAGGCATCCTTGTCGCGAATAGATTGAAAGTTCATCAGTGTAAGGCCAGTCCGACGGCGACTGATCTGATTTTTCTTAGCGAGGCCAGCGTTGCGGCAACTGTGCGACGCGTTCCTGGGCCTGGCGATACTCTGCGTCGAGGCGCGCAATCAGTTGGTCCACGCTCGGCAAGTCATCAATCTGCCCGACGCCTTGGCCGGCAGACCACACGGTCTTCCAGGCTTTGGCTTCATCACTGATCGGCTTGAGCTTGTCGCCAAAGTTCACTTCACCCTTGCCTTGCAGTGCTGCCGTATCGAACCCGGCCGCTTGCAGGCTTTGGCGCATGAAGCTGGCTGGAACCCCAGACACCGCAGGAGTATGAATGATGTCGGCGGCCTTGGCTGTCAGCAGCATCTCCTTGTAAGCGTCAGGCGCATGACTTTCGGTAGTGCCGATAAATCGTGTACCGAAGTAGGCCAAATCCGCGCCGAGCAGTTGTGCAGCCAAAATCTCATGGCCATGGTTCAAACATCCTGCAAGCAACAACGTCTTGTCGAAGAACTCGCGAATCTCGGCGATCAGCGCAAACGGGCTCCAGGTGCCGGCATGGCCCCCGGCGCCGGCAGCCACCGCGATCAAACCATCGACACCGGCCTCGGCCGCTTTCTCCGCATGCCGGCGCGTGGTGACGTCATGGAAGACCAGGCCGCCATAGCTGTGCACCGCATCGACCAATTCCTTCACCGCGCCGAGGCTGGTGATGACGATGGGCACTTTGTGTTCGACGCAAATATTCAGATCCGCCTGCAAGCGCGGATTGCTGTTGTGCACGATCAGGTTCACCGCGTAGGGCGCCGGGTTATCCAGCGTCGCCAGCCCCGCTTCGATCTGTTCCAGCCAGGCCTTGAATCCGCTGCTTTCGCGCTGGTTCAGGGCCGGAAAACTGCCGACCACGCCATTATGGCAGCAGGCGAGCACCAGTTCCGGGTTGGAGATCAGGAACATCGGCGCCGCCACCACAGGCAAACGCAGACGTTGTTCCAGCAAAGCGGGCAGCGACATTTTGAATACCCCGAGGATCTGTACTTGTTGAAGTTAGAACGGCTTGACCACGACCAGAATTACAATAGCCAGCAATATCAGAACCGGCACTTCATTGAACCAGCGATAAAAGACATGGCTGCGGGTGTTTTCGCCACGGGCAAATCGTTTTACCTGCGCGCCACACATGTGGTGATAGCCAATCAGCAAGACGACGAGGGTCAGTTTCGCGTGAATCCAGCCGCCCATGCTGAAGATGCCCGGGTTGAGATAGATCAGCCAGCCGCCGAAGATCAGCGTGGCGATCATCGCCGGGCCCATGATGCCGCGGTACAGCTTGCGCTCCATCAGGCTGAAGCGTTCTTTGCTGATCGTGTCTTCGCTTTGTGCGTGATACACGAACAGGCGTGGCAGGTAGAACAGGCCGGCAAACCAGCAGACGATGCTGACAATGTGAAAAGCTTTGATCCATAGATAGAGCATTTTTAGTTATTCCAGGTTCACGGTAGGCCCGATAGTAGAGGCTTGAGCGCCCGCACGTCACCTTGACGGTTGTCGCAGGGGCGCGCGGCCCCTATTATCGACGGCTTTCCAGTGGGTTCGTTGAGGGCAGGTTTATGGTCAAGGTCGGTATCGTCGGCGGCACGGGTTACACCGGTGTCGAACTGCTGCGTCTGTTGGCGCAGCATCCGCAGGCAGAAGTGGTTGTCATCACTTCCCGATCCGAGGCCGGTCTGGCCGTGGCTGACATGTACCCGAACCTGCGCGGTCACTACGACGGCCTGGCCTTCAGCGTGCCGGACATCAAAACCCTCGGTGCTTGCGACGTGGTGTTCTTCGCTACGCCGCACGGTGTCGCGCACGCCTTGGCGGGCGAGTTGCTGGCGGCGGGCACCAAAGTCATCGACCTGTCGGCAGACTTCCGTCTGCAGGACGCCGAAGAGTGGGCCAAGTGGTACGGTCAGCCGCACGGCGC
Source organism: Pseudomonas sp. 4CAES_32.4 (assembly GCF_058136335.1). Taxonomy (NCBI): domain Bacteria; kingdom Pseudomonadati; phylum Pseudomonadota; class Gammaproteobacteria; order Pseudomonadales; family Pseudomonadaceae; genus Pseudomonas; species Pseudomonas sp. 4CAES_32.4. The sequence goes on along the minus strand of NZ_CM176882.1, from coordinate 5,601,359 downwards.
GCCTGAACTGCTGGATGAAGCGGTTTACGGTCTGCCGGAAGTCAATCGCGAGCAGATCAAGAAGGCGCGCCTGATCGCCGTACCGGGTTGCTATCCGACCGCTACACAGCTGGGTTTCCTGCCACTGCTTGAGGCAGGTCTGGCGGATGCTTCGCGTCTGATTGCCGACTGCAAATCCGGTGTCAGCGGTGCCGGTCGCGGTGCGGCAGTAGGCTCGTTGTACTCCGAGACGTCGGAAAGCATTAAGGCTTACGCGGTAAAAGGTCATCGCCACCTGCCGGAAATTCGTCAGGGGCTGCGTCGTGCTGCAGGCAAGGATGTCGGCCTGACCTTCGTTCCACACCTGACCCCGATGATCCGCGGCATTCACTCCACGCTGTATGCGACCGTGGTCGATCGCTCGGTAGATCTGCAGGCTTTGTTTGAAAAGCGTTATGCCAACGAACCGTTCGTCGACGTGATGCCCGCGGGCAGTCATCCGGAAACCCGTAGCGTGCGTGGTGCCAACGTCTGCCGTATCGCGGTTCACCGTCCGCAGGATGGCGACCTGGTTGTGGTGTTGTCGGTGATCGACAACCTGGTCAAAGGCGCGTCGGGTCAGGCGGTGCAGAACATGAACATCCTGTTCGGGCTGGATGAGCGCTTCGGCCTGTCCCACGCCGGTATGCTGCCGTAACACGTTAAGCTGCACAGCAAAAGGCCCGTTGAACGGGCCTTTTTGCATGCTGAACAGCTCATCGGGTTTATTGATATACCGTAACAATAGTTGACCGATTTTCTAGGACAAGCGGATAATGCGCGTCATCACGCATTATGGCGGCGTAACGCCGGGAGATAGTCAGCATGAGCGTCGAATCCTTCACCCCCACGGCTTTGCAATTCACCCACGGTGCCGCGCACAAGGTGAAGAGCCTGGTCGATGAAGAGGGGAATGATCGCTTGAAGCTGCGCGTATTCGTTACGGGCGGCGGTTGTTCAGGTTTTCAGTACGGTTTCACCTTCGATGAAGATGTGGCCGATGACGACACCATCGTCGAGCGCGAAGGCGTGAGTCTGGTGGTTGATCCGATGAGCTTCCAGTACCTGGCCGGTGCTGAAGTGGATTACCAGGAAGGTCTGGAAGGTTCGCGATTCGTGATCAAGAACCCGAACGCCACCACGACGTGTGGTTGCGGGTCGTCGTTCTCGATCTGATCGCTTTCGTTACAAACAAGACGCCGCAGAGCCTTCCGGTTCTGCGGCGTTTTTTGTTGCTCGCGTTTTATTCAGTTGGGGTAAATGGCGCCGAGTACGCGAAGACCTTTGGCGCCTGTGACGCTTGGCCGGTTGGCGGCGATGCCTTCAAGGCAGCAATGGGCAAGCCAGGCGAAGGCCATGGCTTCGACCCAATCCGGATCAACGCCGTGGGTCGCGGTGCTGGCGACCGTTGTGTTCGGCAGCAACTCGGCCAGGCGTTTCATCAGTGTGGCGTTGTGTGCGCCGCCGCCACAAACCAGCAGCTCCTGCGTATCAGCCTGTGCGCTTTGCAGCGACTCGACAACGGTCAGGGCCGTCAGCTCAAGCAGCGTGGCCTGCACGTTTTCTGCTGCGAAGGCTGGCAGGTGGGACAGGTGTTGTTCCAGCCACGACAGGTTGAATACTTCGCGTCCGGTACTTTTCGGGCCCTTGGTGACGAAGAATGGATCGCTGAGCAATGACTTCAATAGGGTTGGCTCAACAGAGCCTGACTTTGCCCAGTCGCCATTGCGATCGTAGTTTTCACCGCGCTGCTGGTGAATCCAGGCGTCCATCAGAACATTCCCCGGGCCGCAGTCGAAACCGGCTACAGGCTTGGTCGGCTCTATCAGACTCAGATTGCTGAAACCGCCGACATTCAAGACGGCCTGGTTACCGGTACGCTCTTCGAACAAAGCTTCATGGAAGGCTGGAACCAGAGGTGCACCCTGGCCGCCGGCAGCAACATCGCGGCTGCGGAAGTCGCTGACGACGCTGATGCCGGTCAACTCAGTGAGCAAAGCAGGGTTGCCGATCTGCACGGTGAAGCCGCGCGCCGGTTCGTGGCGAATGGTCTGGCCGTGGCTGCCTATCGCCCGAATGTCTTCAGGTTTGAGTTGCTGTTGATGGAGGAGAGTGCCGATGCCTTGCGCGGCGAGTTTCACCCAGTGTTGCTGTGCAATCGCCGAGCGGGCGATTTCGTCAGGGCCGCTGGCGCACAAGCCAAGCAGCTCGGCGCGCAGGGATTCAGGCATGGGGATGTATTGCGTGGCGACCAGTTTGATCGCCGAGGTTTGTTCGATCAGGGCAATGTCCAGACCGTCGAGACTGGTTCCAGACATTACGCCGATATACAGGGCCATGGCTTAACGCTTGCTCGAAGCCAGCATGGTGGCTCTCTCTTGATCCATGCGCGCCATCAGCGGCTGGCTCTGAGCCAGGAAGCGAGCGCGTTCGGCTTTGGCAATTGGATCAGCCATTGGCAGCTTCTGACCCAGTGGATCGACGTGAACGCCGTTGACCTGGAACTCATAATGCAAGTGCGGGCCGGTGGAAAGGCCGGTGGTACCGATGTAACCGATGACCTGACCTTGCTTGACGGTGCCGCCAGTCTTCACGCCTTTGGCGAAGCCTTGCATGTGGCCATACAGCGTACGGTAAGTGTTGCCGTGCTGGATGATCACGGTGTTGCCGTAGCCACCACGGCGGCCGGCCAGCAGGACCTTGCCGTCACCGGCAGCCTTGATTGGCGTGCCGCGTGGTGCAGCGTAATCGACGCCTTTGTGAGCGCGGATCTTGTTGAGGATTGGGTGCTTGCGGCCCATGGAGAATTTCGAGCTGATGCGGGCGAAGTCCACCGGGGTGCGGATGAACGCCTTGCGCATGCTGTTGCCATCAGCCGTGTAATAGCTGCTGTTGCCTTGTTTGTTGGTGTAACGCACGGCGGTGTAGGTCTTGCCGCGGTTGGTAAAACGGGCGGACAGGATCGGGCCATTGCCGACAGACTTGCCGTTGACCACTTTCTGTTCGTAGATCACATCGAATTCGTCGCCTTGGCGGATGTCCTGAGCGAAGTCGACGTCATAGCCAAATACGCTGGCCATATCCATGGTCAAACTGTGGGAGAGGCCTGCGCGTGCGGCGGATTGCGAGAGCGAGCTATTGATCACGCCATGAACATAAGCGGTGCGAACGGTAGGTTTCGCGGTGACACGGTTGAAGGCGTAACCCTTGTCATTCTTGGTTAGGCTGATGGTTTCGACGTCACTGACCTTGCTGTGAAGGCTGGTCAGTTGGCCTTCGGGGCTCAATTCGAATTCGAGTTTCTGGCCGTGTTTGAGTTGGCTGAATTGTTTGGCTTGTTTATCGCTTGCCAGCACTTCGTGCACGGACGCGGCTGGAAGGCCGACCTTTTCGAACAGGGTGGACAGTGTATCGCCCTTGGCGACCACGACTTCGCGGTGGCCGGGAGCCTTGGTTTTTTCCGCTGCCGGCGCAGGTGCAGGCTCGGTTTCAGCGGTTTGCGGGGTATTTTCGTCGCTGTTTTCGATCTGGGCGAACGGTGAAGCTACTGGTTCATTTGTGGCTTGAGCCGCATCAGCAGCGTCTTGATCTTGTGTCAGTTGTTCAGCAGGACTTTCCAGTTCAAGACTCAAGGTCGTCTTTTTGGCTTCAACATCACTGGAAGGAAATACCAGGAGTGCCAGGCTGAGAAGGGCGGCGATTCCACTTGCAGCGAGCAGGTGGGTCTTCGGGTAAAGCGGAGGCGCTTTAGACGGTTCTGTGGTCATAAGTAGTTTTGACTTTGAAAAAAGATGAATTGGAAAAGATGAATGACATGATGAAGATGAAATAACTGTATAAA
>NZ_CM176882.1:4705000-5592500 GCF_058136335.1 Pseudomonas sp. 4CAES_32.4 | reverse complement strand
AGATGTAACGGGGCTCAAACCATACACCGAAGCTACGGGTATCATCTTCGGATGATGCGGTAGAGGAGCGTTCTGTAAGCCTGTGAAGGTGAGTTGAGAAGCTTGCTGGAGGTATCAGAAGTGCGAATGCTGACATGAGTAACGACAATGGGTGTGAAAAACACCCACGCCGAAAGACCAAGGTTTCCTGCGCAACGTTAATCGACGCAGGGTTAGTCGGTCCCTAAGGCGAGGCTGAAAAGCGTAGTCGATGGAAAACAGGTTAATATTCCTGTACTTCTGGTTATTGCGATGGAGGGACGGAGAAGGCTAGGCCAGCTTGGCGTTGGTTGTCCAAGTTTAAGGTGGTAGGCTGAGATCTTAGGTAAATCCGGGATCTTAAGGCCGAGAGCTGATGACGAGTTACCCTTTGGGTGACGAAGTGGTTGATGCCATGCTTCCAAGAAAAGCTTCTAAGCTTCAGGTAACCAGGAACCGTACCCCAAACCGACACAGGTGGTTGGGTAGAGAATACCAAGGCGCTTGAGAGAACTCGGGTGAAGGAACTAGGCAAAATGGCACCGTAACTTCGGGAGAAGGTGCGCCGGTGAGGGTGAAGGACTTGCTCCGTAAGCTCATGCCGGTCGAAGATACCAGGCCGCTGCGACTGTTTATTAAAAACACAGCACTCTGCAAACACGAAAGTGGACGTATAGGGTGTGACGCCTGCCCGGTGCCGGAAGGTTAATTGATGGGGTTAGCTAACGCGAAGCTCTTGATCGAAGCCCCGGTAAACGGCGGCCGTAACTATAACGGTCCTAAGGTAGCGAAATTCCTTGTCGGGTAAGTTCCGACCTGCACGAATGGCGTAACGATGGCGGCGCTGTCTCCACCCGAGACTCAGTGAAATTGAAATCGCTGTGAAGATGCAGTGTATCCGCGGCTAGACGGAAAGACCCCGTGAACCTTTACTATAGCTTTGCACTGGACTTTGAATTTGCTTGTGTAGGATAGGTGGGAGGCTTTGAAGCGTGGACGCCAGTTCGCGTGGAGCCATCCTTGAAATACCACCCTGGCAACTTTGAGGTTCTAACTCAGGTCCGTTATCCGGATCGAGGACAGTGTATGGTGGGTAGTTTGACTGGGGCGGTCTCCTCCTAAAGAGTAACGGAGGAGTACGAAGGTGCGCTCAGACCGGTCGGAAATCGGTCGTAGAGTATAAAGGCAAAAGCGCGCTTGACTGCGAGACAGACACGTCGAGCAGGTACGAAAGTAGGTCTTAGTGATCCGGTGGTTCTGTATGGAAGGGCCATCGCTCAACGGATAAAAGGTACTCCGGGGATAACAGGCTGATACCGCCCAAGAGTTCATATCGACGGCGGTGTTTGGCACCTCGATGTCGGCTCATCACATCCTGGGGCTGAAGCCGGTCCCAAGGGTATGGCTGTTCGCCATTTAAAGTGGTACGCGAGCTGGGTTTAGAACGTCGTGAGACAGTTCGGTCCCTATCTGCCGTGGACGTTTGAGATTTGAGAGGGGCTGCTCCTAGTACGAGAGGACCGGAGTGGACGAACCTCTGGTGTTCCGGTTGTCACGCCAGTGGCATTGCCGGGTAGCTATGTTCGGGAAAGATAACCGCTGAAAGCATCTAAGCGGGAAACTTGCCTCAAGATGAGATCTCACTGGAACCTTGAGTTCCCTGAAGGGCCGTCGAAGACTACGACGTTGATAGGTTGGGTGTGTAAGCGCTGTGAGGCGTTGAGCTAACCAATACTAATTGCCCGTGAGGCTTGACCATATAACACCCAAGCAATTTGACTACTCGAGAGAGCATCAGATTGCGGTGTGTGAAGACGAAATGAACCGAAAGTTCGAAATGCTCACAAAACACCAAGCTATCACATACCCAATTTGCTGAAGCGAGGCCATCAGGTCGCGACTCAGTACCCGAATTTCTTGACGACCATAGAGCGTTGGAACCACCTGATCCCATCCCGAACTCAGCAGTGAAACGATGCATCGCCGATGGTAGTGTGGGGTTTCCCCATGTGAGAGTAGGTCATCGTCAAGATTAAATTCCGAAACCCCAATTGCGAAAGCAGTTGGGGTTTTGTTTTGCCCGCAGGAAAAGCATCTGCTTGATTTCTATGCAACGGCCCGGGGCATGGCTATTATTCGGGCCTCATTGTGAGGCGAGACCTGCATGTTGACGTTGTTAAATCTCCTGAAGGATGGTCGATTCCATTCTGGTCAGGATCTGGGTGCCGCCCTGGGAATAAGTCGAAGTGCGGTGTGGAAGCAGCTTCAGCATCTTGAGGCAGAGCTTGGCTTGTCCATCCATAAAGTCCGAGGGAGGGGTTATCAACTGGCTGCGCCATTGATGTTACTCGACTCTTCAGCCATATCGGCAATGTCACCAGACTGGCCTGTGACCGTTTTGGATTCAGTCGACTCAACCAACGCTGAGGCGTTGCGCGCCATTGGTCGGGGTAGTTCAGCGCCATTCCTGGTACTCGCAGAGCGTCAGGTCTCCGGGCGTGGTCGTCGGGGGCGTACATGGATAAGCCCGTTTGCCGAAAATCTTTATTACAGTCTCGTCCTGCGTATCGATGGCGGAATGCGTCAGCTTGAGGGCTTGAGTCTTGTTGTGGGACTGGCTGTGTTGCAGGCCTTGCGAAATTTCGGCGTGGCGGGTGCTGGGTTGAAGTGGCCCAACGACGTTTTGGTGAATAACAAAAAAATCGCCGGCATTCTCCTGGAGCTCGTTGGAGACCCGGCAGATGTTTGCCATGTGGTGCTGGGTATTGGCATCAACGTGAATATGCAAAAGGCTGATGAGGTCGATCAACAATGGACTTCAATACGACTTGAATCAGGCAAGAGCACTGATCGTAATGAATTGATAGCAGAGCTATGTAAGCAGTTGAACAGCTACATTCGGCGTCACCAGACTGACGGTTTTTTGGATCTCCAAGCGGAGTGGGAAGAGAATCATTTGTGGCAGAGCCGATCAGTGTCGTTGATTGCGGGGGCTCGCCAGATAGATGGTGTCGTGCTCGGAATAGATGGCCAGGGTGCGCTGCGCTTGAACGTGGACGGCGTAGAAAAAGTTTTTAGTGGTGGTGAGCTCAGCCTGAGGTTGCGTGATGATTCTTGAGCTCGACTGTGGGAATAGCTTTATCAAGTGGCGAGTGTTGAAAGTCGCAGGCAGTGCTTTTTTTGCTGAGGGTGTGGTCGACTCTGATATGGCGTTGCTTGATAGCTTGAATGCTCTTGAGGGGCTTGCGCTGCGCAAGTGTCGGCTGGTCAGTGTCAGGACTACTGAGGAAACCGATGCATTGATCGGCATTATCGAGCAGGAGTTCGGTATTTCGGTAGTCTGCGCAAGGTCTGCCCGCGAAATGTCTGGAGTGAAAAATGGATATGAGGACTACGAGCGTCTAGGTCTGGATCGATGGCTGGCGATGCTTGGAGGTTTTCATCTCGCATCGGGTGAAGCTTGTCTGGTTCTTGATTTTGGTACGGCAGTTACTGCTGACTTTATTGCTGCCAATGGCAAGCATCTCGGCGGTTTTATTTGCCCAGGAATGCCATTGATGCGAAATCAGCTGCGCACTCATACCCGGAAGATTCGCTATGGCGATGCGGCGGCTGAGCGAGCGCTTTCCAGTAATGCTCCGGGGCGGACGACCGTTGAGGCGGTCGAGCGCGGTTGTTCATTGATGTTGCGAGGGTTCGTCCTGACGCAGCTGGAGGTGGCGCGTTCCCATTGGGGTAATGATTTCGCAGTTTTTATAACTGGCGGTGATGCCGAATTGGTCGCAAGTGTGGCGCCCGAGGCCAGGGTCGTTCCCGACCTGGTATTTGTGGGGTTGGCTATGGCATGTCCTTTTACCTGAGGTTTGTATGCGTTGGTTGCTCCTCCTGCTTGTTGTTCTTAACGTTTTCTATTATGTCTGGCATCAGCAGGAGGCGCCCTTGCGGGCGAAGGATGTTACTCCTCTCAGTTTGTATCGCGGTTCTAAGCAAGACATTCGTTTGCTCAGTGAAACTAACAGTCAGGTTAAGGAGGGGCAGGGGGGGCGGCGTCAGGAGTGCCTTTTCCTTGGAGGGTTACCCCGCCAAGATTCGATTTCGGCTCTTCAACAGCGATTGGCTGAAATGGGAGTCGATGCGCAATCTTCAACAAAGGGTGACTTGGGGGCTGGATATTGGCTGTCCGTTGCCCCTCAGGGCCAGCGTTTCTTGGGGGATGCGCAGTTGCAAAACCTTTCCAAGGAATTCAATGAGTTAAAACATAAAATAATGCTGTGCGAGGGGGTTGCACCTGCTGAATAGTTTGCATAGAATGGCGCCCGCTCCACAGCGAAGACCTAAACAGGAAGTCAAAGTGAAGCGATGTCAACGCAGCTAACCTCAGGTTTTTAAATGAGAAAATGCTTGACAAGGGTTTGGCATAGTATAGAATGCCGGCCTGATTAGGAGGGGTTCCCGAGCGGCCAAAGGGATCAGACTGTAAATCTGACGTCTACGACTTCGAAGGTTCGAATCCTTCTCCCTCCACCAGATTTTAGCGTGAGCTGCAGGCTCCGCGGGTATAGTTTAGTGGTAGAACCTCAGCCTTCCAAGCTGATGATGCGGGTTCGATTCCCGCTACCCGCTCCAAGTTTGCAGGTTGTGCATAGTGTTTTGCTCTTGTAGCTCAGTTGGTAGAGCACACCCTTGGTAAGGGTGAGGTCAGCGGTTCAAATCCGCTCAAGAGCTCCATATAACAAGGCAGATATGAAAATATCTGCCTTTGTTTTAATGGTTGATATTGTTTGTCTAATTTCTTCTGTTGAGGGTGATATCGATGGCTAAGGAAAAATTTGATCGTTCCCTGCCCCACGTCAACGTTGGGACCATTGGTCACGTTGACCACGGTAAAACCACTCTGACCGCTGCTCTGACTCGCGTCTGCTCCGAAGTTTTCGGTTCGGCCGTGGTTGAATTCGACAAGATCGACAGCGCTCCAGAAGAAAAAGCTCGCGGTATCACCATCAACACCGCGCACGTTGAGTACAACTCGCTGATCCGTCACTACGCTCACGTTGACTGCCCAGGTCACGCTGACTATGTGAAGAACATGATCACCGGTGCTGCTCAAATGGACGGCGCTATCCTGGTTTGCTCGGCCGCTGATGGTCCGATGCCACAAACCCGTGAGCACATCCTGCTGTCCCGTCAGGTAGGCGTTCCGTACATCGTGGTTTTCCTGAACAAGGCTGACCTGGTAGACGACGCAGAGCTGCTGGAACTGGTTGAGATGGAAGTTCGCGACCTGCTGTCCACCTACGACTTCCCGGGCGATGACACTCCAATCATCATCGGTTCGGCTCGTATGGCGCTGGAAGGCAAAGACGACAACGAGATGGGTACCACTGCCGTCAAGAAGCTGGTTGAGACTCTGGACAGCTACATCCCAGAACCAGTTCGTATGATTGACAAGCCATTCCTGATGCCAATCGAAGACGTATTCTCGATCTCGGGTCGCGGTACTGTTGTGACTGGTCGTATCGAGCGCGGTATCGTTCGCGTTCAGGATCCGCTCGAAATCGTTGGTCTGCGTGACACTACCGTTTCCACCTGCACCGGTGTTGAAATGTTCCGCAAGCTGCTCGACGAAGGTCGTGCTGGCGAGAACTGCGGCGTTCTGCTGCGTGGCACCAAGCGTGACGACGTTGAGCGTGGTCAGGTTCTGGTTAAGCCAGGTTCGGTTAAGCCGCACACCAAGTTCACCGCAGAAGTTTACGTTCTGAGCAAGGAAGAAGGCGGTCGTCACACTCCGTTCTTCAAAGGCTACCGTCCACAGTTCTACTTCCGTACTACTGACGTGACTGGTAACTGCGAGCTGCCAGAAGGCGTTGAAATGGTAATGCCAGGTGACAACATTCAGATGACTGTTACCCTGATCAAAACCATCGCGATGGAAGATGGTCTGCGTTTCGCTATCCGTGAAGGCGGTCGTACCGTCGGCGCTGGCGTCGTAGCCAAAATCATCGAGTAAGTAGTTGTAATGTATTTTTCGGGCCGGCATAATGGTCGGCCTGATTTTGTTTTAGGTCAGTAGCTCAATTGGCAGAGCGACGGTCTCCAAAACCGTAGGTTGGGGGTTCGATTCCCTCCTGACCTGCCAGATTCACTCGGTGTGTCTGGCTTTCTTTTCACAGGATCTTCATAGATGACTCCTAAGGCTGAAGCTCAAGGCTCTCGCTTCGATCTGCTCAAGTGGCTTGTAGTTGTCGCTTTGGTGGTTGTAGGCGTTGTTGGCAATCAGTATTACTCTGCTTCGCCGATCCTGTACCGTGTACTCGCTTTGCTTGTCATTGCTGCTGTAGCTGCCTTTGTAGGCCTGCAGACTGCGAAGGGCAAGACTTTCTTTGTACTGGTTAAGGAAGCTCGCACCGAAATTCGTAAAGTCGTGTGGCCAACTCGCCAAGAAACCACGCAGACCACCCTGATTGTGGTGGCTGTTGTTTTGGTTATGGCGTTGCTGTTGTGGGGGCTCGATTCCCTGCTCGGTTGGCTTGTTTCCTTGATTGTCGGCTAAGGGTGTCCCGTGGCTAAGCGTTGGTATGTTGTGCATGCTTACTCGGGTTACGAGAAGCATGTGATGCGCTCGCTGGTCGAGCGCGTAAAGCTGGCTGGCATGGAAGATGGCTTCGGCGAAATTCTGGTTCCCACTGAAGAAGTGGTTGAGATGCGTAACGGCCAGAAGCGCAAGAGCGAGCGTAAGTTTTTTCCAGGTTATGTGCTGGTTCAGATGGATATGAATGAGGGTACTTGGCACTTGGTCAAGGATACTCCTCGGGTGATGGGTTTCATTGGCGGTACTGCCGATAAACCTGCACCGATTACTGATAAAGAGGCAGAGGCCATTCTGCGTCGAGTGGCTGACGGTAGCGATAAGCCGAAGCCCAAGACTCTGTTTGAGCCGGGTGAGATGGTTCGTGTTACTGATGGTCCGTTTGCTGATTTCAATGGCACTGTCGAAGAAGTTAATTACGAAAAGAGTCGCGTCCAGGTGGCGGTGACAATTTTCGGTCGCTCTACTCCGGTAGAGCTGGAGTTCAGTCAGGTCGAAAAGGTCTAGCTGAGCACGCATCCCAACCCCGCAGCCATAGGCTGTGGGGTTTTGTCGTCACTGGGATAAACGCGCAAGTAACCGGGGAGCCTTTCGAGGCGTTCGAACCCGTAATTGGAGTGCCTCATGGCCAAGAAGATTACCGCTTACATCAAGCTGCAAGTGAAGGCCGCTCAGGCTAATCCAAGTCCACCTGTTGGTCCTGCTCTGGGTCAGCACGGCGTGAACATCATGGAATTCTGCAAGGCTTTCAACGCCCGTACCCAGGGTCTTGAAGCTGGTCTGCCGACTCCAGTGATCATCACTGTCTACAGCGACCGTAGCTTCACTTTCGAAACCAAATCCACCCCTGCTTCGGTTCTGCTGAAGAAGGCGGCCGGTCTGACCAGCGGTTCCGCTCGTCCGAACACCGTTAAGGTTGGCACTGTTACCCGTGCTCAGCTGGAAGAAATCGCGAAAACCAAAAACGCGGATCTGACTGCAGCTGATATGGATGCAGCCGTGCGTACTATCGCCGGTTCTGCTCGTAGCATGGGCCTTAACGTGGAGGGTGTGTAATGGCTAAGCTGACCAAGCGTCAAAAGGCTATCGCCGGCAAAATCGAAGCAGGCAAGGCCTACAACATTGTAGACGCCGCTGCTCTGCTGGCTGAGCTGTCGACTGTCAAGTTCAGCGAGTCGTTCGACGTTGCTGTAAACCTGGGTGTAGACCCGCGTAAATCCGACCAGGTTGTTCGTAGCGCTACTGTGCTGCCACACGGCACTGGTAAGACTGTTCGCGTTGCTGTGTTCACTCAGGGTCCAGCTGCTGAGGCCGCTTTGGCTGCCGGCGCTGACCGTGTAGGTATGGACGATCTGGCTGCCGAAATGAAAGGCGGCGACCTGAACTATGACGTAGTTATCGCATCCCCGGATGCCATGCGCGTTGTAGGTCAGCTGGGTCAGATCCTTGGTCCACGTGGTCTGATGCCTAACCCGAAAGTCGGCACTGTAACTCCGGACGTAGCTAACGCGGTTAAAAACGCCAAGGCTGGTCAGGTTCGTTATCGCACCGACAAAAACGGCATCATCCACACTTCCGTTGGCAAGATGGGCTTCGACGCCGTCAAGCTGAAGGAAAACGTTGAAGCTCTGATCGCTGACCTGAAGCGTATCAAGCCAGCTTCCTCGAAAGGTATCTACGTCAAGCGCGTTACCCTGAGCACCACTATGGGCCCAGGTCTGGTTATCGACCAGAGCTCGCTGGACGCGTAAGACAAAAGTTGGCGCGGGTATCCGCGCCAATTGAAAAAAATTGGGGTCCCTGCCTGGCGGGGGCTATCCAAGACCGTAGGCGACGCAAGTCTTAAACCATAAGCCTACGCAGATGGTGCTCCCGGTTCCTTACCGAATCAGACACCAAAACGACATTCGGTTCCGATCGAATGAAACGGTAACAAGCAGGAGTTAAACCCGTGGCAATTAATCTCGAAGACAAGAAGGCCATCGTCGCTGAAGTCAACGAGGCTGCCAAAGTCGCTCTGTCCGCTGTCGTGGTTGATGCCCGTGGCGTAACAGTAGGCGCAATGACCGGACTCCGTAAAGAGGCTCGTGAAGCTGGCGTTTATGTACGTGTTGTACGTAACACCCTGCTCAAGCGCGCTGTTGCTGACACTCAATACAGTGTCCTCAACGACGTGTTCACCGGCCCGACCCTGATTGCATTCTCGAACGAACATCCGGGCGCTGCTGCTCGTATTTTCAAAGAATTTGCCAAGGGTCAGGACAAGTTCGAGATCAAGGCAGCTGCGTTCGAGGGCAAGTTCCTCGCAGCTAATCAGATCGACGTACTGGCAACTCTGCCGACCCGTGACGAAGCAATTTCTCAGCTGATGAGCGTGATTCAAGGCGCTACCAGCAAATTGGCTCGTACTCTGGCGGCAATTCGCGACCAGAAAGAAGCTGCCGCAGCCTAAGGCTCGTCAACTTCTCGCGTTTTTTGTTTATTTCGATGGTCGCGTAGGCCGTCCCCCAATTCAGGAATTGAGTCATGTCTCTGACTAACGAACAAATCATCGAAGCAATCGGCCAGAAATCCGTAGTGGAAATCGTTGAGCTGATCAAAGCGATGGAAGAAACTTTCGGCGTTACCGCTGCTGCTGCTTCGGCTGGTCCAGCTGCTGCTGCCGCTGTTGTTGAAGAGCAAACCGAGTTCAACGTTGTTCTGCTGGAAGCTGGCGAGAAGAAGGTTAACGTGATCAAGGCAGTTCGTGAACTGACTGGTCTGGGCCTGAAAGAAGCCAAAGAGAAAGTAGACGGCGCTCCTCAGGTTGTAGCTGAAGGCGTTTCGAAAGAAGCTGCTGAAGACGCCAAGAAGAAGCTGGAAGAAGCAGGCGCTAAAGTCGAGCTGAAATAAGTATCGACTTTGCTCCTCCAGCCCGAGCGTCAAGCGACAGGCTGATGGCTGGTGGCTCTTGCCACCGGCCTTTTTCCGTTATTGGCAGCCGACTGGGTCGGTGCTGATAAAGGCGCTGTAACCACCCGATGCGGTGGCGCAAACCATGGGGTTTGCACGATTTTCTGGCTGCTCCCGTCGGGAGGGGCCAAACAAGCAGGTGACCAAGCTGGGGAACGCTGATGGCTTACTCATATACTGAGAAAAAACGTATCCGCAAGGACTTTAGCAAGTTGCCGGACGTCATGGATGTGCCTTACCTCCTGGCCATCCAGCTGGATTCGTATCGTGAATTCTTGCAAGCGGGAGCGACTAAAGATCAGTTCCGCGACGTGGGCCTGCATGCGGCCTTCAAATCCGTTTTCCCGATCATCAGCTACTCCGGCAATGCTGCGCTGGAGTACGTCGGTTATCGCTTGGGCGAACCGGCATTTGATGTCAAAGAATGCGTGTTGCGCGGTGTAACTTTCGCCGTACCTTTGCGGGTAAAAGTGCGCCTGATCATTTTCGACAAAGAATCGTCGAACAAAGCGATCAAGGACATCAAAGAGCAAGAAGTCTACATGGGTGAAATCCCCCTGATGACTGAGAACGGTACCTTCGTAATCAACGGTACCGAGCGTGTAATCGTTTCCCAGCTGCACCGTTCCCCGGGCGTGTTCTTCGACCACGACCGCGGCAAGACGCATAGCTCCGGCAAACTGCTGTACTCCGCGCGCATCATTCCTTACCGCGGTTCGTGGCTGGACTTCGAGTTCGACCCGAAAGACTGCGTGTTCGTGCGTATCGACCGTCGTCGCAAGCTGCCGGCATCGGTACTGCTGCGCGCGCTCGGCTATACCACTGAAGAAGTGCTGGACGCTTTCTACACCACCAACGTTTTCCACCTGAGCGGCGAAACCCTCAGCCTGGAACTGATTGCTTCACGTCTGCGTGGTGAAATTGCGGTTCTGGATATTCAGGACGAGAAGGGCAAGGTCATTGTTGAAGCGGGCCGCCGTATTACCGCGCGCCACATCAACCAGATCGAAAAAGCAGGCATCAAGACTCTGGAAGTACCTCTGGACTACGTCCTGGGCCGTACTACCGCCAAGGTCATCGTGCACCCGGCTACCGGCGAAATCCTGGCAGAGTGCAACACCGAGCTGAACACTGAAGTCCTGGCAAAAATTGCCAAGTCCGGCGTTGTTCGCATCGAAACTCTGTACACCAACGATATCGACTGCGGTCCGTTCGTCTCCGATACGCTGAAGATCGACTCCACCAGCAACCAATTGGAAGCGCTGGTCGAGATCTATCGCATGATGCGTCCAGGCGAGCCGCCAACCAAAGACGCTGCCGAAACCCTGTTCAACAACCTGTTCTTCAGCCCTGAGCGCTATGACCTGTCTGCGGTCGGCCGGATGAAGTTCAACCGTCGTATCGGTCGTACCGAGATCGAAGGTTCGGGCGTGCTGTGCAAGGAAGACATCGTCGCGGTACTGAAGACTCTGGTCGACATCCGTAACGGTAAAGGCATCGTCGATGACATCGACCACCTGGGTAACCGTCGTGTCCGCTGCGTAGGCGAGATGGCCGAGAACCAGTTCCGCGTTGGCCTGGTACGTGTTGAGCGTGCGGTCAAAGAGCGTCTGTCGATGGCTGAAAGCGAAGGCCTGATGCCGCAAGACCTGATCAACGCCAAGCCAGTGGCTGCGGCGGTGAAAGAGTTCTTCGGTTCCAGCCAGCTCTCGCAGTTCATGGACCAGAACAACCCGCTGTCCGAGATCACCCACAAGCGTCGTGTCTCTGCACTCGGCCCTGGCGGCCTGACTCGTGAGCGTGCAGGCTTTGAAGTCCGTGACGTACACCCGACTCACTACGGTCGTGTTTGCCCGATTGAAACGCCGGAAGGTCCGAACATCGGTCTGATCAACTCCCTGGCTGCGTACGCTCGCACCAACCAGTACGGCTTCCTGGAAAGCCCGTACCGCGTGGTGAAAGAGGGTGTGGTCACCGACGAGATCGTGTTCCTGTCCGCTATTGAAGAAGCCGATCACGTGATCGCGCAGGCTTCGGCGACCATGAACGACCAGAAAGTCCTGATCGACGAACTGGTAGCCGTACGTCACCTGAACGAATTCACCGTCAAGGCGCCTGAAGAAGTCACCTTGATGGACGTTTCGCCGAAGCAGGTAGTTTCGGTTGCGGCGTCGCTGATTCCGTTCCTCGAGCACGACGACGCCAACCGCGCGTTGATGGGTTCGAACATGCAGCGTCAAGCTGTACCAACCCTGCGCGCTGACAAGCCGCTGGTAGGTACTGGCATGGAGCGTAACGTAGCCCGTGACTCCGGCGTTTGTGTCGTGGCTCGTCGTGGCGGCGTGATCGATTCCGTCGACGCCAGCCGTATCGTGGTTCGTGTTGCTGATGACGAAGTTGAAACCGGCGAAGCTGGTGTCGACATCTACAACCTGACCAAATACACCCGCTCGAACCAGAACACCTGCATCAACCAGCGTCCGCTGGTGCGTAAAGGTGATCGTGTTCAGCGTAGCGACATCATGGCCGACGGCCCGTCCACCGACATGGGTGAACTGGCACTGGGTCAGAACATGCGTATCGCGTTCATGGCATGGAACGGCTTCAACTTCGAAGACTCCATCTGCCTGTCCGAGCGTGTGGTTCAGGAAGACCGTTTCACCACGATCCACATTCAGGAACTGACCTGTGTGGCCCGTGACACCAAGCTTGGTCCAGAGGAAATCACTGCAGACATCCCGAACGTGGGTGAAGCTGCACTGAACAAGCTGGACGAAGCCGGTATCGTTTACGTAGGTGCTGAAGTTGGCGCAGGCGACATCCTGGTAGGTAAGGTCACTCCGAAAGGCGAGACCCAACTGACTCCGGAAGAAAAACTGCTGCGTGCAATCTTCGGTGAAAAAGCCAGCGACGTTAAAGACACTTCCCTGCGTGTACCTACCGGTACCAAAGGTACTGTCATCGACGTACAGGTCTTCACCCGCGACGGCGTTGAGCGTGATGCTCGTGCATTGTCGATCGAGAAGTCCCAGCTGGACGAGATCCGCAAGGATCTGAACGAAGAGTTCCGTATCGTTGAAGGCGCTACTTTCGAACGTCTGCGCTCCGCTCTGGTAGGCCACAAGGCTGAAGGCGGCGCTGGTCTTAAGAAAGGTCAGGACATCACCGACGAGGTTCTCGACGGTCTTGAGCATGGTCAGTGGTTCAAACTGCGCATGGCTGAAGATGCTCTGAACGAGCAGCTCGAGAAGGCTCAGGCCTACATCGTTGATCGTCGCCGTCTGCTGGACGACAAGTTCGAAGACAAGAAGCGCAAACTGCAGCAGGGCGATGACCTGGCTCCAGGCGTGCTTAAAATCGTCAAGGTTTACCTGGCAATCCGTCGCCGCATCCAACCGGGCGACAAGATGGCCGGTCGTCACGGTAACAAAGGTGTGGTCTCCGTGATCATGCCGGTTGAAGACATGCCGCACGATGCCAATGGCACCCCGGTCGACGTCGTCCTCAACCCGCTGGGCGTACCTTCGCGTATGAACGTTGGTCAGATCCTTGAAACCCACCTGGGCCTCGCGGCCAAAGGTTTGGGCGAGAAGATCAACCGGATGGTCGAAGAGCAGCGTAAAGTCGCTGAACTGCGCACCTTCCTGGACGAGATCTACAACCAGATCGGTGGTCGTAACGAAGATCTGGACAGCTTCTCCGATCAGGAAATCCTGGATCTGGCGAAGAACCTGCGTGGCGGCGTTCCAATGGCCACTCCAGTGTTCGACGGCGCCAAGGAAAGCGAAATCAAGGCCATGCTGAAACTGGCAGACCTGCCGGAAAGCGGCCAGATGCAGCTGACTGACGGCCGTACCGGCAACAAGTTCGAGCGTCCAGTTACCGTTGGCTACATGTACATGCTGAAGCTGAACCACTTGGTAGACGACAAGATGCACGCGCGTTCTACCGGTTCGTACAGCCTGGTTACCCAGCAGCCGCTGGGTGGTAAGGCACAGTTCGGTGGTCAGCGTTTCGGGGAGATGGAGGTCTGGGCACTGGAAGCATACGGTGCTGCTTACACTCTGCAAGAAATGCTCACAGTGAAGTCGGACGATGTGAACGGCCGTACCAAGATGTACAAAAACATCGTGGATGGCGATCACCGTATGGAGCCGGGCATGCCCGAGTCCTTCAACGTGTTGATCAAGGAAATTCGTTCCCTCGGCATCGATATCGATCTGGAAACCGAATAACACGTGACGCGAATCGAGAGCGGGGCAGGATTGCCCGCTCTCTGCTCCGCCAGGAGGAAAGGCCTTGAAAGACCTACTGAATTTGCTGAAAAACCAGGGTCAAGTCGAAGAGTTCGACGCCATCCGTATCGGATTGGCCTCGCCTGAGATGATCCGCTCGTGGTCGTTCGGTGAAGTTAAAAAGCCGGAAACCATCAACTACCGTACGTTCAAACCTGAGCGTGACGGTCTGTTCTGCGCCAAGATCTTTGGCCCGGTAAAGGATTACGAGTGCCTGTGCGGTAAGTACAAGCGCTTGAAGCACCGTGGTGTGATCTGCGAGAAGTGCGGCGTTGAAGTTGCACTGGCCAAGGTTCGTCGTGAGCGCATGGCGCACATCGAACTGGCTTCGCCGGTTGCCCACATCTGGTTCCTGAAATCGCTGCCGTCCCGTATCGGCTTGCTGATGGACATGACCCTGCGTGATATCGAACGCGTTCTCTACTTCGAGAGCTATGTCGTTATCGATCCAGGCATGACCACCCTTGAAAAAGGTCAGTTGCTGAATGACGAGCAGTACTTCGAAGCGCTGGAAGAGTTCGGTGATGACTTCGATGCCCGTATGGGTGCTGAAGCTGTCCGTGAACTGCTGCACGCAATCGACCTGGAACACGAGATTGGCCGTCTGCGTGAAGAAATTCCGCAAACCAACTCCGAAACCAAGATCAAGAAGCTGTCCAAGCGTCTGAAGTTGATGGAAGCCTTCCAAGGCTCCGGCAACCTGCCAGAGTGGATGGTGCTGACCGTTCTGCCGGTTCTGCCGCCAGATCTGCGTCCACTGGTCCCGCTGGATGGCGGTCGCTTCGCGACTTCCGACCTCAACGATCTGTATCGTCGAGTGATCAACCGTAACAACCGTTTGAAGCGCCTGCTGGATCTGTCCGCACCGGACATCATCGTGCGCAACGAAAAGCGTATGTTGCAGGAAGCTGTCGATGCTCTGCTCGACAACGGTCGTCGTGGCCGCGCTATCACCGGTTCGAACAAGCGTCCTCTGAAATCCCTGGCCGACATGATCAAGGGTAAGCAAGGTCGTTTCCGTCAGAACTTGCTCGGTAAGCGTGTTGACTACTCCGGTCGTTCGGTAATTACCGTAGGTCCGACCCTGCGTCTGCACCAGTGCGGTCTGCCGAAGAAGATGGCTCTCGAGCTGTTCAAACCGTTCATTTTCGGCAAGCTGGAAATGCGTGGTCTCGCGACCACCATCAAAGCGGCCAAGAAAATGGTCGAGCGCGAATTGCCAGAGGTCTGGGACGTTCTCGCTGAAGTGATTCGCGAACACCCGGTTCTTCTCAACCGTGCACCGACCCTTCACCGTCTGGGTATCCAGGCGTTTGAACCGGTTCTGATCGAAGGTAAGGCTATCCAGCTGCACCCTCTGGTCTGCGCCGCGTACAACGCCGACTTCGACGGCGACCAAATGGCCGTGCACGTACCGCTGACACTGGAAGCCCAGTTGGAAGCGCGTGCGTTGATGATGTCGACCAACAACATTCTGTCGCCAGCCAACGGTGAGCCAATCATCGTTCCGTCGCAGGACGTTGTATTGGGTCTGTACTACATGACTCGTGAAGCGATCAACGCCAAAGGCGAAGGTCGTGTATTCGCGGATCTGCAGGAAGTCGACCGTGTGTTCCGTGCCGGCGAAGCTGCACTGCACGCCAAGGTTAAAGTCCGTATCAACGAAACCGTCAACGACCGTGACGGCAACAGCGTAAGCGGCACCCGTATCGTCGACACCACTGTCGGCCGTGCGCTGCTGTTCCAGGTTGTGCCAAAAGGTCTGTCGTACGACGTCGTCAACCTGCCGATGAAGAAAAAGGCGATCTCCAAACTGATCAACCAATGCTATCGCGTGGTTGGTCTGAAAGAGACCGTGATCTTCGCTGACCAGTTGATGTACACCGGTTTCGCTTACTCGACCATCTCCGGCGTTTCCATCGGTGTTAACGACTTCGTTATCCCGGACGAGAAAGCCCGCATCATCGGTGCTGCTACCGACGAAGTGAAAGAGATCGAGAGCCAGTACGCCTCCGGCCTGGTAACCCAGGGCGAGAAGTACAACAAAGTGATCGACCTTTGGTCGAAAGCGAACGACGAAGTTTCCAAGGCAATGATGGCCAACCTCTCGAAAGAGAAGGTAATCGACCGTCATGGCGTTGAAGTCGACCAAGAGTCTTTCAACTCGATGTACATGATGGCCGACTCGGGTGCGCGGGGTTCCGCAGCACAGATTCGTCAGCTGGCCGGTATGCGTGGTCTGATGGCCAAGCCGGACGGTTCCATCATCGAAACGCCGATTACTGCGAACTTCCGTGAAGGTTTGAGCGTACTTCAGTACTTCATCTCGACTCACGGTGCTCGTAAAGGTCTGGCGGATACCGCGTTGAAAACTGCGAACTCCGGTTACCTGACTCGTCGTCTGGTAGACGTGGCGCAGGATCTGGTTGTAACCGAGATCGATTGCGGCACCGAACACGGTCTGCTGATGACTCCGCACATTGAAGGCGGTGACGTTGTAGAGCCGTTGGGTGAACGCGTATTGGGTCGTGTTATTGCCCGTGACGTATTCAAGCCAGGCACCGAGGACGTTATTGTTCCGGCCGGTACTCTGGTAGACGAGAAGTGGGTTGAATTCATCGAGCTGAACAGCATCGACGAAGTGATCGTGCGTTCGCCGATCAGCTGTGAAACCCGCTACGGCATTTGCGCCAAGTGCTACGGCCGTGATCTGGCTCGTGGTCACCAGGTGAACATCGGTGAAGCGGTCGGCGTTATCGCTGCCCAGTCCATCGGTGAGCCGGGTACCCAGCTGACGATGCGTACGTTCCACATCGGTGGTGCGGCAAGCCGTACTTCCGCAGCCGACAGCGTTCAGGTGAAGAATGGCGGTACCGTCCGTCTGCACAACCTGAAGCACGTTGAGCGAGTGGATGGCCACTTGGTAGCTGTGTCCCGTTCCGGTGAGCTGGCAATCGCTGATGACTTCGGTCGTGAGCGCGAGCGTTACAAGCTGCCGTACGGTGCTGTGATTTCGGTTAAAGAGGGTGACAAGGTCGACGCTGGCGCAATCGTGGCCAAGTGGGATCCGCACACTCACCCAATCGTTACCGAAATGAAAGGTACCGTGACCTACGTGGGCATGGAAGAAGGCATCACGATCAAGCGTCAGACTGACGAATTGACCGGTATGACCAACATTGAAGTACTCGACGCGAAAGATCGTCCAGCTGCGGGCAAAGAAATCCGTCCAGCAGTGAAGATGGTCGACGACAACGGCAAGGATCTGTTGCTGCCAGGCACTGACGTTATCGCTCAGTACTTCCTGCCAGCCAACGCCCTCGTCGGTGTAGCTGACGGTGCGAAGATCGCGATCGGTGATGTTATCGCGCGTATCCCGCAAGAAACTTCGAAGACCCGTGACATCACCGGTGGTCTGCCGCGTGTTGCCGACTTGTTCGAAGCTCGTCGTCCGAAAGAAGCGTCGATTCTGGCTGAAGTCAGCGGCACCATCGCGTTCGGTAAAGAGACCAAAGGCAAGCGCCGTCTGGTTATTACCCCGAACGACGGTAGCGATCCGTACGAAGAGCTGATTCCGAAGTGGCGTCACCTGAACGTGTTCGAAGGCGAACAGGTTAACCGCGGCGAAGTTATCTCCGACGGTCCGAGCGATCCGCACGACATCCTGCGTCTGCTGGGTGTGAGCGCGCTGGCCAAGTACATCGTTAACGAGATCCAGGACGTTTACCGTCTGCAAGGCGTGAAGATCAACGACAAGCACATCGAGACCATCCTGCGTCAGATGCTGCGTAAAGTTGAAATCGCTGAATCCGGCGATTCCAGTTTCATCAAGGGCGACCAGATGGAACTGACTCACGTACTGGTAGAGAACGAGCGTTTGGGCGGCGAAGACAAGTTCGTCTCCAAATACACTCGCGTTCTGCTGGGTATCACCAAGGCGTCGTTGTCCACCGAATCGTTCATCTCGGCGGCTTCCTTCCAGGAAACCACCCGTGTGCTGACCGAAGCGGCAGTCACCGGCAAGCGCGATTACCTGCGCGGCCTGAAAGAAAACGTTGTTGTGGGTCGCCTGATCCCGGCAGGTACCGGCCTGGCATATCACAGCGAGCGCAAGCGTCGCCGTGAAGCAGACAAGCCGTTGCGCGTAAGCGCCAGTGAAGTGGAAGCTGCACTGACCGAAGCGCTGAACTCCAGCGGTAACTGAGTTCTGCGATAAATGAGCGCAAGGCCCTGATCGCTCCGTTCATCGAATCGAGACATTTTGTCGAGGTTCGAAGGGCGGGGAGGTCGGGGCCTTGCCTTGACTGGGGACAAGATCCTCTTTAGACTCTTGATCCCCTAAATTTGGCGGGAATTCGTTCCTGCCATTTTGCTTTTCTTGCAAGACAATAGCGTCGCAAGACAACAGTGGAGCTAGTAGATGGCAACTATCAACCAGCTGGTACGTCAGCCGCGTAAGCGTATCGTCGAGAAATCCGACGTGCCTGCGCTGCAGAACTGCCCGCAACGTCGTGGCGTGTGCACCCGTGTGTACACCACCACGCCGAAAAAACCTAACTCGGCACTGCGTAAAGTATGCCGTGTGCGCCTGACCAACGGTTTCGAGGTTTCCTCGTACATCGGTGGTGAAGGTCACAACCTGCAAGAGCACAGCGTGGTACTGATCCGCGGCGGTCGTGTAAAAGACTTGCCAGGTGTTCGTTACCACACCGTTCGCGGCTCCTTGGATACTTCCGGCGTTAAAGGCCGTAACCAGGGTCGTTCGAAGTACGGTACCAAGCGTCCGAAGTAATCGGCCGTTTTGCAGATTTTCATTTTATTGAGTCGATAAGAGTAAGGTCGGGCACGCATCCATTGGATCTGTCCCGAGCTAACCTGAAGACCGCTTGAGGGCTTATCATGCCAAGACGTCGCGTAGCAGCAAAGCGTGAGATTCTGGACGATCCGAAATACGGAAGCCAGATCCTCGCCAAATTCATGAACCACGTTATGGAAAGCGGCAAGAAAGCCGTTGCCGAGCGTATCGTTTATGGTGCCCTGGAAACCGTTGCGACCCGTAAGGCTGGCACCGATCCCCTGGAACTCTTCGAAAAAGCACTCGACGCCATCGCTCCGCTGGTCGAAGTGAAGTCGCGCCGCGTTGGTGGTGCTACTTACCAGGTTCCGGTCGAGGTTCGTCCTTCCCGTCGTAATGCTCTGGCAATGCGCTGGTTGGTAGACTTCGCCCGTAAGCGTGGCGAGAAGTCTATGGCTCTGCGTTTGGCTGGCGAACTGCTGGATGCTGCTGAAGGTAAAGGTGCTGCTGTTAAGAAGCGTGAAGACGTGCACCGTATGGCTGAAGCCAACAAAGCTTTCTCGCACTACCGCTTCTAATTTTAGCTTCACTAATTTTGCGAGGGCTTTATGGCTCGTACTACTCCGATTAGCCGCTACCGTAACATCGGTATCGTCGCTCACGTGGATGCTGGTAAAACCACCACCACCGAGCGCGTCCTTTTTTACACCGGCAAAAGTCACAAAATGGGCGAGGTGCATGATGGCGCCGCGACCACAGACTGGATGGTGCAGGAGCAGGAGCGTGGTATTACCATTACTTCTGCTGCTATCACCGCTTTCTGGAAAGGTTCCGAGAAGCAGTACAAGGACGAGCACCGCTTCAACGTAATCGATACCCCAGGCCACGTTGACTTCACCATTGAAGTTGAGCGTTCCCTGCGCGTACTCGACGGCGCTGTCGTTGTGTTCTGCGGTACTTCGGGTGTTGAGCCTCAGTCGGAAACCGTATGGCGTCAAGCCAACAAATACGGCGTTCCACGTCTTGTTTACGTAAACAAGATGGACCGTGCTGGCGCCAACTTCCTGCGCGTGATCGGTCAGATCAAGCAGCGTCTGGGCCACACTCCGGTGCCGATCCAGTTGGCCATCGGTTCCGAAGACAACTTCCAGGGTCAGATCGATCTGATCAACATGCAAGCTGTCTACTGGAACGACTCCGACAAAGGTATGGTCCCTGTTCGCAAGGACATTCCTGCTGAGCTCCAAGAGCTGGCTGAAGAGTGGCGCAACAACATGGTTGAAGCTGCTGCTGAAGCCAACGAAGAGCTGATGAACAAGTATCTGGAAGGCGAAGAGCTGTCGATCGAAGAGATCAAAGCTGCTTTGCGTCAGCGTACTATCGCCGGCGAAATCGTTCTGGCTGTTTGCGGTTCTTCGTTCAAGAACAAGGGTGTTCCCTTGGTTCTCGACGCCGTTATCGACTTCCTGCCTGCACCGACCGACATTCCTGCGATCAAGGGTACTGACCCGGATAACGAGGAAATCGAGCTGGAGCGTCATGCAGACGATGCGGAGCCTTTCTCGGCTCTGGCGTTCAAGATCGCTACCGACCCATTCGTGGGTACTTTGACCTTCGTCCGCGTTTACTCGGGCGTGTTGAACTCCGGCGACGGCGTGATCAACTCGGTTAAAGGCAAGAAAGAGCGCGTGGGTCGTATGGTGCAAATGCACGCAAACGCCCGTGAAGAGATCAAGGAAGTACGCGCTGGCGACATCGCGGCCCTGATCGGCATGAAGGACGTCACCACCGGTGAAACCCTCTGCAACGCTGACAAGCCAATCATCCTGGTTCGTATGGACTTCCCGGAGCCGGTTATTTCGGTTGCCGTAGAGCCTAAGACCAAGGATGACCAGGAAAAAATGGGTATCGCTCTGGGCAAGCTTGCTCAGGAAGACCCGTCTTTCCGCGTTAAAACTGATGAAGAGACTGGTCAAACGATCATCTCCGGCATGGGCGAGCTGCACCTGGACATCCTGGTTGACCGGATGCGCCGTGAGTTCAACGTCGAAGCCAACATCGGCAAGCCTCAGGTTTCGTATCGTGAGCGCATCACGAAGAACTGTGAAATCGAAGGCAAGTTCGTTCGTCAGTCCGGCGGTCGTGGTCAGTTCGGCCACTGCTGGATCCGTTTTGCTCCTGCTGACGAAGGTCAGGAAGGTCTGCAATTCGTGAACGAAGTTGTAGGTGGTGTGGTTCCTAAGGAATACATCCCGGCTATCCAGAAGGGTATCGAAGAGCAGATGAAGAACGGCGTTGTTGCCGGCTATCCGCTGATCGGCCTGAAGGCTACCGTGTTCGATGGTTCTTACCACGACGTCGACTCCAACGAGATGGCGTTTAAAGTGGCTGCCTCCATGGCGACCAAGCAACTGGCCCAGAAGGGCGGTGGTGAGTTGCTTGAGCCGATCATGGCTGTAGAGGTTGTTACGCCTGAAGACTATATGGGTGATGTGATGGGCGACCTTAACCGTCGTCGCGGCATGATCCAGGGTATGGAAGACACAGTGTCCGGCAAGGTTATCCGTGCCGAAGTTCCACTGGGTGAGATGTTCGGTTATGCGACCGACGTTCGTTCCATGTCTCAGGGTCGCGCAAGCTACTCTATGGAATTCAAAAAATACGATACGGCTCCGTCGCACATCGTCGAATCCGTAACCAAAAAACAAGGCTGATTCAGCCCCTTTAGGCTAGGAGTTAATTGTCGTGGCTAAAGAAAAATTTGATCGTTCCCTACCGCACGTCAACGTTGGCACTATCGGTCACGTTGACCACGGTAAAACCACTCTGACCGCTGCTCTGACTCGCGTCTGCTCCGAAGTTTTCGGTTCGGCCGTAGTTGAATTCGACAAGATCGACAGCGCTCCAGAAGAAAAAGCTCGCGGTATCACCATCAACACCGCGCACGTTGAGTACAACTCGCTGATCCGTCACTACGCTCACGTTGACTGCCCAGGTCACGCTGACTATGTGAAGAACATGATCACCGGTGCTGCTCAAATGGACGGCGCTATCCTGGTTTGCTCGGCCGCTGATGGTCCGATGCCACAAACCCGTGAGCACATCCTGCTGTCCCGTCAGGTAGGCGTTCCGTACATCGTGGTTTTCCTGAACAAGGCTGACCTGGTAGACGACGCAGAGCTGCTGGAACTGGTTGAGATGGAAGTTCGCGACCTGCTGTCCACCTACGACTTCCCGGGCGATGACACTCCAATCATCATCGGTTCGGCTCGTATGGCGCTGGAAGGCAAAGACGACAACGAGATGGGTACCACTGCCGTCAAGAAGCTGGTTGAGACTCTGGACAGCTACATCCCAGAACCAGTTCGTATGATTGACAAGCCATTCCTGATGCCAATCGAAGACGTATTCTCGATCTCGGGTCGCGGTACTGTTGTGACTGGTCGTATCGAGCGCGGTATCGTTCGCGTTCAGGATCCGCTCGAAATCGTTGGTCTGCGTGACACTACCGTTTCCACCTGCACCGGTGTTGAAATGTTCCGCAAGCTGCTCGACGAAGGTCGTGCTGGCGAGAACTGCGGCGTTCTGCTGCGTGGCACCAAGCGTGACGACGTTGAGCGTGGTCAGGTTCTGGTTAAGCCAGGTTCGGTTAAGCCGCACACCAAGTTCACCGCAGAAGTTTACGTTCTGAGCAAGGAAGAAGGCGGTCGTCACACTCCGTTCTTCAAAGGCTACCGTCCACAGTTCTACTTCCGTACTACTGACGTGACTGGTAACTGCGAGCTGCCAGAAGGCGTTGAAATGGTAATGCCAGGTGACAACATTCAGATGACTGTTACCCTGATCAAAACCATCGCGATGGAAGACGGTCTGCGTTTCGCTATCCGTGAAGGCGGTCGTACCGTCGGCGCTGGCGTCGTAGCCAAAATCATCGAGTAATTCTCTTTTTAGAGTTTGCTTGATGCTTTGAAAAGCCCCCGCTTAGCGGGGGCTTTTTTATTGGGTTGACACCTATCTGGGGCGTCTATAGAATTGCGCCTCCTTTTAACGGGCGTATTGCGCTCGGTGGGAATAGCAGCCGGAGTCTGAAATCCAATGCAAAATCAGCAAATCCGTATCAGGTTGAAGGCTTTCGACCATCGCCTGATCGACCAATCAACCCAGGAAATCGTGGAAACCGCGAAACGTACTGGTGCTCAAGTGCGTGGTCCAATTCCACTGCCTACCCGTAAAGAGCGGTTCACCGTTCTGGTTTCTCCGCACGTCAACAAAGACGCGCGTGACCAGTACGAAATCCGCACTCATAAGCGCGTTCTGGACATCGTCCAGCCAACGGATAAAACCGTTGATGCTCTTATGAAGCTTGATCTTGCGGCCGGTGTGGAAGTGCAGATCAGCCTCGGCTAAGACTCGGTCTTAGTCGTGTAACGCTCTGAAATGGGCGGCCATAGCGGGTGAAAGCCCCGTACACTCATGAGGTTTACAACATGACTATTGGTGTAGTCGGTCGTAAATGCGGTATGACCCGTATTTTCACCGAAGAAGGTGTCTCCATTCCGGTCACGGTCATTGAGATCGAGCCGAATCGCGTCACCCAGTTCAAAACTGAAGAGACCGATGGCTATCGTGCAGTGCAAGTCACTGTCGGCGAGCGTCGTGCTTCGCGTGTAACAGCAGCTCAGGCTGGCCACTTCGCTAAAGCGAACGTTGCCGCTGGTCGCACTACCATGGAATTCCGTCTTGAAGAAGGCGAGTACCAGGCTGGCGATCTGATCAACGCTGAAATCTTCGCCGCTGGTCAACTGGTTGATGTAACCGGGCAGTCCAAGGGTAAAGGCTTCCAGGGTACGATCAAGCGTTGGAATTTCCGCGGGCAAGATAACACCCACGGTAACTCCGTATCCCACCGCGTCCCAGGCTCTATCGGCCAGTGCCAGACTCCTGGTCGTGTATTCAAGGGCAAAAAAATGTCCGGTCATATGGGCGCTGAGCGCGTGACCGTGCAGTCCCTGGAAGTAGTGCGCGTGGACGCTGAACGCAATCTGTTGTTGGTCAAGGGTGCTGTTCCTGGCGCTACTGGCGGCAACCTGGTTGTACGTCCAGCAGCCAAGGCTCGCGGTTAAGGGGAAGCTGACATGCAATTAAATGTAAATGACGCTCAAGCGATCGAAGTTTCCGAACTGACATTTGGCGGCGAATTCAACGAGACGCTGGTTCACCAAGCAGTCGTGGCCTACATGGCCGGCGGCCGTCAAGGTACCAAGCAGCAAAAGACCCGTTCCGACGTTCGTGGTGGCGGTAAGCGCCCATGGCGTCAGAAAGGTACTGGCCGTGCTCGTGCCGGTACTATCCGTAGCCCAATCTGGCGTGGCGGCGGTACCACTTTTGCAGCACGTCCACAGGATCACTCCCAGAAGCTGAACAAGAAGATGTATCGCGCAGCAATGCGTTCCATCCTTGCTGAGCTGGTGCGTACTGATCGTCTGGTCGTGGTTCAGGATTTCGCTGTTGAAACTCCGAAAACCAAAGATCTGCTGGGCAAGCTGAACAACATGAGCCTGACCGACGTTCTGATCGTGTCGGACGCTGTTGATCAGAACCTGTACCTGGCTGCTCGTAACCTGCCGCACGTAGATGTACGTGACGTTCAAGGTTCCGATCCAGTTAGTCTGATCGCATACGACAAGGTGTTGATCACCGTGTCGGCCGTGAAGAAATTCGAGGAGCTGCTGGGATGAACCAGGAACGCGTATTTAAAGTTCTGCTTGGCCCGCACGTTTCCGAGAAGGCTACGGTTCTGGCAGACAAGAAAGGCCAGTTCGTTTTCAAGGTTGCTACTGACGCAACCAAGCTGGAAATCAAGAAGGCCGTCGAAAGCCTGTTCAGCGTGAAAGTAGAGCGCGTCACTACCCTGAATGTTCTGGGTAAGAGCAAGCGCACTGCTCGCGGTCTGGGCAAGCGTAATGACTGGAAGAAGGCAGTTATCTCCCTTCAGCCAGGCCAAGATCTCGATTTCAGCAGCAGTGCTGAGTAAGGAAGGGGTGCATCATGGCAATCGTTAAATGCAAACCGACTTCCCCTGGCCGCCGTTTTGTGGTCAAGGTGGTCAACCAGGAGCTGCATAAAGGCGCTCCTCACGCACCGCTGCTCGAGAAAAAATCGAAGACTGGTGGTCGTAACAACAATGGCCGTATTACCACTCGTCACATCGGTGGTGGTCATAAGCAGCATTACCGTATGGTCGATTTCCGTCGCAACGACAAAGATGGCATCGTCGCCACTGTCGAGCGTATCGAATACGATCCAAACCGTACTGCTCACATCGCACTGCTCTGCTACGCAGACGGCGAGCGCCGCTACATCATCGCCCCTAAAGGCGTGAGTGCTGGCGACCAGCTGATCGCAGGCGCTCTGGCTCCAATCAAGCCAGGTAACGCTCTGCAACTGCGCAACATTCCAGTCGGTTCTACCGTACACGGCATCGAACTGAAGCCAGGTAAAGGCGCACAGATCGCTCGTTCCGCTGGTGCTTCGGCTCAGCTGATCGCTCGTGAAGGCGTTTACGTTACCCTGCGTCTGCGTTCCGGTGAAATGCGTAAAGTCCTGGCTGAATGCCGTGCGACCCTGGGCGAAGTCTCGAACTCCGAGCACAGCCTGCGTTCGCTGGGTAAAGCTGGTGCCAAGCGCTGGCGTGGCGTTCGCCCAACCGTTCGTGGTGTTGCCATGAACCCGGTTGACCACCCACATGGTGGTGGTGAAGGTCGTACCTCTGGTGGTCGTCATCCGGTATCGCCATGGGGCTTCCCGACTAAGGGCGCGAAGACTCGTGGTAATAAGCGTACCGACAAAATGATCGTCCGTCGTCGCAAGTAAATAGAGGGATACGACAGTGCCACGTTCTCTGAAAAAAGGTCCTTTTATTGATCTTCACCTACTGAAGAAGATCGAAGTGGCGGCGGAAAAGAACGATCGCAAACCAATTAAGACTTGGTCGCGTCGTTCGATGATCCTGCCACAAATGGTCGGTCTGACCATCGCAGTACACAACGGTCGTCAGCACGTCCCAGTTCTCGTTAACGAAGACATGGTCGGCCACAAACTGGGCGAGTTCGCCGGTACCCGCAACTATCGCGGGCACGTGGCTGACAAGAAAGCCAAGCGTTAAGGGGTTAGGAAATGGAAGTAGCCGCTAAGTTGTCGGGCGCTCGAATCTCCGCCCAGAAAGCCCGCTTGGTCGCCGACCAGATCCGCGGGAAGAAGGTGGGCGAAGCGCTCAACTTGTTGGCTTTCAGCAGTAAGAAAGCCGCCGAGATCATGAAGAAAGTGCTGGAGTCGGCCGTAGCCAACGCCGAGCATAACGAAGGCGCAGACGTTGATGACCTGAAGGTCAGCACCGTTTTCGTCAACGAAGGGCGTTCGCTGAAGCGCATCATGCCACGTGCCAAAGGCCGTGCTGATCGCATCGTCAAGCGGTCTTGCCATATCACTGTCAAGGTTGCTGACAAGTAACGGAGTCGAAGAGATGGGTCAGAAAGTACATCCCATTGGCATTCGCCTGGGAATCGTCAAGGAGCACACCTCCGTCTGGTACGCAGACGGTCGGACTTATGCGGACTACTTGTTCGCAGATCTGAAAGTGCGTGAGTATCTCCAAGACAAACTAAAAAGCGCGTCCGTAAGCCGTATCGATATCCATCGTCCGGCCCAAACTGCACGTATCACCATCCACACCGCTCGTCCAGGTATCGTTATCGGGAAGAAGGGTGAAGATGTTGAGAAACTGCGTCAGGACCTGACCAAGCAAATGGGT
Organism: Pseudomonas sp. 4CAES_32.4; assembly: GCF_058136335.1. Classification (NCBI taxonomy): domain Bacteria; kingdom Pseudomonadati; phylum Pseudomonadota; class Gammaproteobacteria; order Pseudomonadales; family Pseudomonadaceae; genus Pseudomonas; species Pseudomonas sp. 4CAES_32.4. Next base: position 5,566,044 of record NZ_CM176882.1, on the reverse strand, counting down.
GTGCCTGTGCACATCAATATCGAAGAGATCCGCAAGCCGGAGCTCGACGGTATGCTGGTTGCGCAGAGCGTAGCTCAGCAGCTGGAGCGTCGTGTAATGTTCCGTCGCGCTATGAAGCGCGCAGTTCAGAACGCTATGCGCATTGGTGCCAAGGGCATCAAAATCCAAGTGAGCGGTCGTCTCGGCGGTGCTGAAATCGCACGTACTGAATGGTATCGCGAAGGTCGTGTGCCATTGCACACCCTGCGTGCCGACATCGACTATGCCAACTACGAAGCTCACACCACTTACGGTGTGATCGGTGTAAAGGTTTGGATCTTCAAAGGCGAAGTAATTGGTGGTCGCCAAGAAGAGCTGAAGCCACAAGCACCAGCGCCTCGTAAAAAAGCTGCTAAGTAAGGGGTACGCCAAATGTTGCAACCTAAGCGTACGAAGTTCCGCAAGCAGATGACAGGCCACAACCGTGGTCTGGCTCAGCGCGGTAGCAAAGTCAGCTTCGGCGAGTTCGCGCTGAAGTCTGTAGCTCGTGGTCGTCTCACCGCTCGTCAGATCGAGTCAGCGCGTCGTGCTCTGACCCGTCACGTTAAACGTGGCGGCAAGATCTGGATCCGTGTATTCCCGGACAAGCCTATTTCCAAAAAGCCCCTCGAAGTTCGTATGGGTAAAGGTAAGGGTAGTGTGGAGTACTGGGTTGCCCAGATTCAGCCAGGCAAAGTCCTGTATGAAATCGAGGGTGTTTCTGAAGAGCTGGCGCGTGAGGCTTTTGCCCTGGCTGCTGCAAAGCTGCCGCTCGCCACCGCCTTTGTTAAACGGACGGTGATGTGATGAAAGCGAATGAACTTCGTGAAAAATCCGCACAGCAGCTGAACGAGCAACTGCTCGGCTTGCTGCGCGACCAGTTCAATCTGCGTATGCAGAAAGCAACTGGCCAGTTGGGGCAGTCTCATCTGCTCTCGCAAGTTAAACGTGACATCGCTCGCGTGAAGACTGTGCTCAACCAGCAGGCAGGTAAGTGATCATGGCTGAAGCCGAAAAAACTGTCCGTACGCTGACTGGCCGTGTTGTCAGCGACAAGATGGACAAAACCATCACCGTACTGATCGAGCGTCGCGTAAAGCACCCGATCTACGGTAAATACGTTAAGCGTTCGACTAAGCTGCACGCGCACGACGAAACCAACCAGTGCCACATCGGCGACAAAGTCACTATTCGTGAAACTCGTCCTATGGCCAAGACCAAGTCTTGGGCGCTGGTTGATGTTCTCGAACGCGCTGTGGAAGTCTAAGGACTAGGGGTCGGAGAAATTATATGATTCAGACTCAATCCATGCTCGATGTGGCCGATAACAGCGGCGCTCGCCGTGTTATGTGCATCAAGGTGCTGGGTGGCTCCCATCGTCGTTACGCTGGTATCGGTGACATCATCAAAGTTACCGTGAAGGAAGCAATTCCTCGCGGTAAAGTGAAAAAAGGCCAAGTGATGACTGCTGTTGTAGTCCGCACTCGTCACGGCGTACGTCGTGCTGATGGCTCCATTATCCGCTTTGATGGCAACGCTGCTGTTCTTCTGAACAACAAGCAAGAGCCGATCGGCACCCGTATCTTTGGGCCAGTGACCCGTGAACTTCGTACTGAGAAGTTCATGAAGATCGTCTCGCTCGCCCCAGAAGTGCTGTAAGGAGATCCGACATGCAAAAGATTCGTCGTGACGACGAGATCATCGTGATCGCCGGCAAAGACAAAGGTAAGCGCGGTAAGGTGCTCAAGGTTCTTGCTAATAACCGTCTGGTTATCAGCGGTCTGAACCTGGTAAAGCGTCATACCAAGCCTAACCCGATGTCGGGCGTGCAAGGCGGTATCGTCGAAAAAGAAGCTCCACTGGACGCTTCTAACGTCGCCATTTTCAACGGCGAAACCAACAAGGCTGACCGCGTTGGTTTCAAAGTAGAAGACGGCAAGAAAATTCGTGTCTTCAAGTCGACCCAAAAAGCGGTTGATGCTTGAACACTGCTAGGTAGAAGACCATGGCACGACTAAAAGAGATTTACTGGAAGGAAATCGCACCGAAGCTTAAGGAAGAACTTAAGCTTTCGAACGTGATGGAAGTTCCACGCGTTACAAAAATCACCCTGAACATGGGTCTGGGCGAAGCTGTTGGTGACAAAAAAGTCATCGAGCATGCTGTTGCTGACCTGGAAAAGATCACCGGCCAAAAAGTCGTTGTGACCTACGCTCGTAAATCCATCGCTGGCTTTAAAGTCCGTGAAGGATGGCCGATCGGCGTCAAGGTGACTCTGCGCCGTGAGCGTATGTATGAGTTCCTGGATCGTCTGCTGTCGATCTCCCTGCCTCGGGTTCGCGACTTCCGCGGCCTGAATGCCAAGTCCTTCGATGGTCGTGGTAACTACAGCATGGGCGTGAAAGAGCAGATCATTTTCCCGGAAATCGACTACGACAAGATCGATGCTCTCCGCGGTCTGGACATTACCCTGACCACCACTGCCAAGAACGATGATGAAGGCCGCGCTCTGCTGCGTGCTTTCAAATTCCCGTTCCGCAACTGATTGGAGTAGGAAAATGGCCAAGAAGAGCATGAAAAACCGTGAGCTGAAGCGTCAGCTCACCGTTGCCAAGTACGCCACCAAGCGTGCAGCGCTGAAAGCTATCATCGTCGATCTGAACGCAAGTCCAGAAGCGCGTTGGGAAGCTACCGTAGCTCTGCAGAAGCAACCACGTGACGCAAGCGCTTCGCGCATGCGTAACCGTTGCCGCCTGACTGGTCGTCCGCACGGCGTTTACCGCAAGTTCGGCCTTGGCCGTAACAAGCTGCGTGAAGCTGCAATGCGTGGTGACGTACCAGGTCTGGTTAAAGCCAGCTGGTAATTGCTTTCAACGTCTCGATGTTCGGGTTCGCAAGAACCTGACCATCGGTGGCCTTGAATCTGAATCAAGCCCCTTTTGGGGCTTGATTCATTTCTGGGGTGTGTCTAGAATGACCGGCTCGCCTGAGCCCGTGTTTTTCATGCCCGGAAGTTCTCGGCGACAAGTAGTAGCCGCAAGGCTAATTTTTCTGTATTAGGAGCGTCTAGCCCATGAGTATGCAGGACCCGTTAGCGGACATGCTAACTCGAATCCGTAATGCCCAGATGGCTGAAAAGTCTGTCGTAAGCATGCCGTCTTCCACGTTGAAGGCTGCTGTAGCAAAAGTCCTGAAGGACGAAGGTTACATCGCGGATTTTCAGATCACCACCGACGCTAAGCCGTCGCTGTCCATCTCGCTGAAGTACTTCGAAGGCCGTCCGGTTATCGAAGAAGTGAAGCGCGTTAGTCGTCCAGGCCTGCGTCAGTACAAGTCCGTTGAAGATCTGCCGAAAGTTCGTGGCGGTCTTGGCGTGTCTATCGTCTCCACCAACAAAGGTGTGATGACGGATCGTGCTGCGCGCGCTGCCGGTGTCGGCGGCGAAGTTCTTTGCACTGTGTTCTAAGGGGGGATAAGCATGTCTCGCGTCGCTAAGAACCCCGTTAAGCTGCCAGCCGGTGTCGAAGTAAAATTCGCAGGCCAACAGCTTTCGGTGAAGGGTGCCAAGGGCACTCTCGAACTGAACATCCATTCGTCCGTTGAGATTGTTGAAGAAGCTGGTGAGCTGCGTTTCGCTGCTCGCAATGGCGATCAACAAACTCGCGCAATGGCCGGTACCACGCGTGCGTTGGTAAACAACATGGTCCAAGGCGTAAGCCAAGGCTTCGAGCGCAAGCTCCAGCTGGTCGGTGTTGGTTACAAAGCGCAAGCAAAAGGCACGGTTCTGAACCTTGCCCTTGGCTTCTCGCACCCAGTGGATTACGAACTGCCGGAAGGCATCACCGCTGAGACTCCTAGCCAGACCGATATCCTGATCAAGGGCATCGACAAGCAGCTGGTAGGTCAAGTGGCCGCTGAGATCCGCGACTTCCGTCCACCAGAGCCGTACAAAGGCAAAGGTGTGCGCTACGCGGACGAAGTCGTCCGTCGTAAAGAAGCCAAGAAGAAGTAGGGCATAGCAAATGACCGACAAAAAAGTTACTCGACTGCGTCGCGCTCGCAAAGCACGCCTGAAAATGCACGAACTCGAAGTCGTGCGTCTCTGCGTGTTCCGCTCGTCGCAGCACATCTACGCCCAGGTCATCTCGGCCGACGGCAACAAAGTCCTGGCAAGTGCCTCGACTTTGGATAAAGAACTGCGTGATGGTGCCACTGGCAACATCGACGCGGCCACAAAGGTTGGCCAGCTGGTCGCTACGCGTGCTAAGGCCGCTGGCGTCTCGCAAGTGGCTTTCGACCGCTCTGGCTTCAAGTACCACGGCCGCGTTAAAGCGCTGGCTGATGCTGCTCGTGAAGCTGGGCTGGAGTTCTAAGTTATGTCAAATAACGACCAAAAGCGCGACGAAGGCTACATTGAGAAGCTGGTTCAAGTTAACCGCGTAGCCAAAACCGTTAAAGGCGGCCGTATCTTCACTTTCACCGCGTTGACCGTGGTTGGTGATGGTAAAGGGCGTGTTGGCTTCGGCCGTGGCAAGTCACGTGAAGTGCCTGCTGCGATCCAGAAGGCAATGGAAGCTGCTCGCCGTAACATGATTCAAGTTGACCTGAACGGCACCACCCTGCAGTACGCAATGAAGTCCGGTCACGGCGCTTCGAAGGTGTACATGCAGCCTGCTTCTGAAGGTACCGGCATCATCGCTGGCGGCGCTATGCGTGCTGTCCTCGAAGTTGCTGGCGTTCAGAACGTTCTGGCCAAGTGCTACGGCTCGACTAACCCGGTAAACGTGGTTCACGCCACTTTCAAGGGTCTGAAGGCTATGCAATCTCCTGAGTCCATCGCTGCCAAGCGTGGTCTGACTGTCAAGGAGATCTTCTGATCATGGCTACCGTTAAAGTAACGCTGATCAAAAGCATGACCGGCCGCATCCCTAACCACAAATTGTGCGTTAAGGGTTTGGGTCTGCGTCGCATCGGTCACACTGTAGAAGTCCAGGATACTCCCGAGAATCGCGGGATGATCAACAAGGCTTACTACATGCTGCGTGTCGAGGGTTAATCGATGAAACTCAATGATCTGAGTCCAGCGCCGGGTTCCCGTCGCGAAAAGCATCGTCCGGGCCGTGGTATCGGTAGCGGTTTGGGTAAGACTGGTGGCCGTGGTCACAAAGGTCAGACCTCCCGCTCCGGTGGCACCATCGCTCCAGGCTTTGAAGGCGGTCAACAGCCGCTGCATCGTCGCCTGCCGAAGTTCGGTTTCGTTTCCCTGAAAGCTATGGATCGCGCAGAAGTGCGTCTGTCCGAGCTGGCTAAAGTGGAAGGCGACATCGTCACCGTGCAGTCCCTGAAAGATGCCAACGTGATCAACGTCAACGTACAGCGTGTGAAAATCATGCTGTCCGGTGAAGTGACTCGCGCTGTCACTATCGGCAAGGGAATCGGCGCCACCAAAGGTGCGCGTTCGGCTATCGAAGCAGCTGGCGGCAAGTTCGAGGAATAAATGGCTAAGCAAGGTGCTCTCTCTGCGCTCGGCAAAGGCGGTATGTCTGAACTCTGGGCTCGTCTGCGTTTTCTGTTCCTGGCGATTATCGTCTACCGAATAGGCGCACACATCCCGGTTCCAGGTATCAACCCGGACCGACTCGCAGACCTGTTTCGACAGAATGAGGGGACCATTCTTAGCTTGTTCAACATGTTCTCCGGCGGTGCGCTGGAACGGATGAGCATCTTTGCTTTGGGGATCATGCCGTACATTTCGGCATCGATCATCATGCAACTGATGACCGCCGTCAGCCCGCAGCTGGAGCAGTTGAAGAAGGAAGGTGAAGCTGGCCGTCGCAAGATCAGCCAGTACACCCGCTACGGCACCGTCGTCCTCGCTCTCGTTCAGGCTATTGGCATGTCCATTGGTCTGGCAGGGCAGGGCGTTGCGTTCACTGGTGACTTTGGCTTCCATTTCGTCGCGGTATCCACTTTTGTGGCTGGTGCGATGTTCATGATGTGGCTGGGTGAGCAGATTACTGAGCGTGGTGTAGGCAACGGTATCTCGATGTTGATTTTTTCGGGTATCGTCGCCGGTCTTCCGAGAGCAATCGGGCAGTCTTTCGAGTCTGCGCGTCAGGGCGATATCAATATCTTCGCCTTGGTTGCCATCGGTTTGCTGGCAGTAGCGATTATCGGTTTTGTGGTGTTCATTGAGCGTGGTCAGCGTCGTATTGCTGTTCACTACGCCAAGCGTCAGCAGGGCCGCAAGGTCTTCGCTGCGCAGACTAGCCACTTGCCGCTGAAGGTGAACATGGCCGGTGTTATTCCGGCTATTTTCGCGAGCAGCATTTTGCTGTTCCCGGCTTCGTTGGGTGCCTGGTTCGGTCAGTCTGAAGGTATGGGCTGGTTGCAGGACATCTCGCAGTCGATCGCTCCTGGTCAGCCGTTGAATATTCTGCTGTTTAGTGCAGGGATTATTTTCTTCTGCTTCTTCTATACGGCGTTGATGTTCAATCCGAAAGACGTAGCGGAAAACCTGAAGAAGTCCGGTGCCTTTATTCCGGGCATCCGTCCAGGTGAGCAGTCTGCGCGCTATATTGATGGCGTTCTGACCCGCTTGACCATGTTCGGTGCTCTATACATGACGGCCGTATGCCTGTTGCCCCAGTTCCTGGTGGTTGCAGCAAACGTTCCGTTCTACCTTGGCGGGACCTCGTTGCTGATCGTGGTCGTGGTTGTGATGGACTTCATGTCCCAAGTACAATCGCACCTCGTTTCGCACCAGTACGAATCCCTGATGAAGAAAGCCAACCTGAAGGGTTACGGCAGCGGCATGTTGCGCTGAGTACCCATAAGGTTCGAGGAGTTGGTGATGAAAGTTCGTGCATCGGTGAAAAAGCTGTGCCGTAACTGCAAGATTATTCGCCGCGAAGGTGTTGTTCGAGTAATTTGCAGCGCGGAACCGCGTCACAAACAGCGCCAAGGCTGAGTGTGATCCGCTTGAAGCCCGGCAGCTAGTGCGCTGCCGGGTTGATTATTTGTTATTACAGCGATATTATCTCGCGCCCTATTTCTTGGCTTCCGGGGCGTAGGTAGCTGTCAATTGGAGTCCCACTGAATGGCCCGTATTGCAGGCGTTAACATTCCAGATAACAAGCACACTGTTATCTCGCTGACCTACATCTATGGTGTTGGTCGCACTACTGCGCAGAAAATTTGCGCAGAGACTGGGGTAAACCCAGCCGCAAAGATCAAAGATCTGAGCGACGAGCAGATTGAGCAATTGCGTGGCGAAGTGGCGAAGTTCACCACTGAAGGTGACCTGCGTCGCGAAATCAACATGAAAATCAAGCGTTTGATGGACCTCGGTTGCTACCGTGGTCTGCGTCATCGTCGTGGTCTTCCAGTACGCGGTCAGCGTACCAAGACTAACGCGCGTACCCGTAAAGGTCCGCGTAAGCCGATCCGCAAGTAATCGCCCACGCGAATCGACAGGAAATTAATCATGGCAAAACCTGCTGCTCGTCCTCGTAAAAAAGTTAAAAAGACAGTGGTTGATGGCATCGCCCACATCCATGCTTCTTTTAACAACACCATCGTGACCATCACCGACCGTCAAGGTAACGCGCTTTCTTGGGCTACCTCCGGTGGTTCGGGTTTCCGCGGTTCCCGCAAGTCCACCCCGTTTGCTGCTCAAGTAGCTGCTGAACGTGCTGGTCAAGCTGCGCTGGAATATGGCCTGAAAAACCTCGACGTTAACGTCAAAGGTCCAGGTCCAGGTCGTGAGTCTGCTGTCCGTGCATTGAACGGCTGTGGCTATAAGATCGCCAGCATCACCGACGTGACGCCAATCCCGCACAACGGGTGCCGTCCGCCGAAGAAGCGCCGCGTGTAATCCAGGAGATTGTAAAGAATGGCTCGTTACATTGGTCCAAAATGCAAACTCGCTCGTCGCGAAGGCACCGATCTCTTTCTGAAGAGCGGCGTGCGCGCGATCGAATCGAAGTGCAACATTGAAGCAGCACCTGGTATCCACGGCCAACGCCGCGGTCGCCAGTCCGACTACGGCACCCAACTGCGTGAAAAGCAGAAGGTCCGTCGTATCTACGGCGTTCTCGAGCGTCAGTTCAGCGGCTACTACAAAGAAGCTGCTGGCAAGAAAGGTGCAACTGGTGAAAACCTGCTGCAACTGCTCGAATGCCGTCTGGACAACGTTGTATACCGTATGGGCTTTGGTTCGACTCGTGCCGAATCCCGCCAGCTGGTATCGCACAAGTCGATCAGCGTTAACGGTCAGACCGTAAACGTTCCGTCGTATCAGGTTCGTGCTGGTGACGTGGTTGCAGTTCGCGAGAAAGCAAAAAACCAACTTCGCATTGTCCAAGCTCTCGATCTGTGTGCCCAACGTGGCCGCGTAGAATGGGTAGAAGTAGACACTGAGAAGAAGTCGGGCGTTTTCAAGAACGTTCCTGCTCGCAGTGATCTGTCCGCCGACATCAACGAAAGCCTGATTGTCGAGCTCTACTCCAAGTAAGGGCTAGAAAATAGGTGCATCCATGCAGATTTCGGTAAATGAGTTCCTGACACCCCGCCACATTGATGTGCAGGTTGTCAGTCCAACCCGCGCCAAGATCACTCTCGAGCCTCTCGAGCGTGGTTTTGGCCACACCCTGGGCAACGCGCTGCGACGCATCCTGTTGTCCTCAATGCCCGGCTGCGCAGTAGTCGAGGCCGAGATTGACGGTGTGCTCCACGAGTACAGCGCCATCGAAGGTGTACAGGAAGACGTAATTGAAATCCTGTTGAACCTTAAAGGTCTGGCCATCAAGCTGCACGGTCGTGACGAAGTTACGCTGACCTTGTCGAAGAAGGGTTCGGGGGTGGTTACCGCTGCCGATATTCAGCTGGATCATGATGTCGAGATCGTTAATCCCGATCACGTAATCGCTAACCTGGCGTCTAACGGCGCCCTGAACATGAAGCTCACCGTAGCTCGTGGTCGTGGTTATGAACCAGCCGACTCGCGTCAGAGCGATGAAGACGAAAGCCGCAGCATCGGTCGCTTGCAGCTTGACTCTTCGTTCAGCCCGGTTCGCCGTATCGCATACGTGGTGGAAAACGCCCGTGTCGAGCAGCGTACTAACCTGGACAAGCTGGTTATTGATCTGGAAACCAACGGTACTCTGGATCCTGAAGAGGCTATTCGCCGCGCTGCAACCATCCTGCAACAGCAGTTGGCTGCGTTCGTCGATCTCAAAGGTGACAGTGAGCCAGTGGTTGTCGAGCAGGAAGACGAGATCGATCCGATCCTGCTTCGCCCGGTTGACGATCTGGAACTGACTGTACGTTCGGCTAACTGCCTTAAGGCGGAAAACATCTACTACATCGGTGACCTGATTCAGCGTACCGAAGTAGAGCTGTTGAAGACTCCGAACCTGGGCAAGAAATCCTTGACTGAAATCAAGGACGTTCTGGCCTCCCGCGGTCTGTCCCTCGGCATGCGCCTCGACAACTGGCCGCCTGCAAGTCTTAAGAAGGACGACAAGGCGACTGCCTGATCGTCGTAATCACCGAACGTAGTGTTTGGTAAGGAATGAACCATGCGTCATCGTAAAAGTGGTCGTCACCTGAGCCGCACCAGCTCGCACCGCAAGGCCATGTTCCAAAACATGGCGGTGTCGCTGTTCGAGCACGAGCTGATCAAAACTACTCTGCCAAAAGCCAAAGAACTGCGTCGCGTTGCTGAGCCGCTGATCACTCTGGCCAAGACAGACAGCCTGGCTAACCGCCGTTTGGCTTTCGACCGTACTCGTTCGAAAGCTATCGTTGGTAAGCTCTTCAACGACCTGGGCAAGCGTTACGCTACCCGTGAGGGTGGCTACCTGCGCATCCTCAAGTGCGGTTTCCGCACTGGCGACAACGCGCCTATGGCGTACGTCGAGTTGGTTGATCGTGCTACTGCTGGCGAAGCTGTATCCGCCGAGTAAGACGTCAGTCTGAAACAAAGAACCGGGCCTAGTGCCCGGTTTTTTGTGCCTGCAAGAAAATGCGCTGTTCGTACAAGTTTCTGACTCCGTTCTGTTGTCATTATGTGCTGGGAAAAATAATTAGTAATTTTCTATCGATAAGCACAAGTTAATGAATTTGTGGCTGTTGCGTTGATGATCAATACTCCCCAGCAAGCCGATTAGCCGGCAGTTTCAAGACTGACAGAGGAAGAAGACCGCATGAGCCAGATCAAAACACTTACGACCGCCAGTGGCGCACCTGTCGCTGATAACCAGAATTCTCGCTCCGCCGGCCCTCGTGGCCCGCTGCTGCTCGACGATTTTCATCTGATCGAGAAGCTTGCTCACTTCAACCGTGAAAACATTCCTGAGCGCCGTGTACACGCCAAAGGCTCGGGTGCCTACGGCACGTTCACCGTGACCCGTGACATTACCGAATACACCAGCGCCCAGTTGTTTGACACGGTCGGCAAACAAACTCCAACGTTCTTGCGCTTTTCAACTGTGGGTGGCGAGCGTGGTTCGGCTGACACCGAACGCGATCCGCGCGGTTTCGCTCTGAAGTTCTACACCGAAGAAGGCAACTGGGACATCGTTGGCAACAACACGCCGGTGTTCTTCATTCGCGATCCGCTGAAGTTCCCCGATTTCATCCACACCCAAAAACGCCTGCCGCAGAGCAACCTGAAAAGCGCGCAGATGATGTGGGACTTCTGGTCGCATTCGCCCGAGGCGCTGCACCAGGTGACCATTCTGTTCTCCGATCGCGGCATTCCTGACGGCTACCGTCACATGCATGGCTTCGGCAGTCACACCTACAGCCTGATCAGCGCGACAGGTGAGCGTCACTGGGTGAAGTGGCACTACAAAACCAAGCAAGGCATCAAGAATCTCGCACCCGCCGATGCTGCTCGTATCGCGGGTACTGATCCGGACTACGCTCAGCGCGATCTGTTCGAGGCGATCGAGCGCGGTGACTTCCCGAAATGGCGCGTGTGCATTCAGATCATGACCGAAGCGCAAGCGGCGGCTCACTACGAGAACCCGTTCGATGTGACCAAAACCTGGTCGCAGAAAGAATTCCCGTTGATCGAAGTCGGTGAGCTGGAACTGAACCGCAACCCGCTCAACTACTTCGCTGAAGTCGAGCAAGCTGCTTTCGGCCCTAGCAACATGGTGCCAGGCGTTGGTCTGTCGCCGGATCGCATGCTGCAGGGGCGCGTCTTCGCTTATGCCGACGCACATCGCTATCGCGTAGGTACCAATCACCAGCAATTGCCGGTGAACGCGTCACGCAGCCCGGTCAACACCTATCAGCGTGATGGCTCGATGGCATTCGGCAGTAACGGTGGTGCAACGCCTAACTACGAACCGAACAGCTACATCGAATCGCCGAAACAAGCTCCGCATTATGCCGAACCTGCGTTGGCCCTGAGCGGTGCAGCTGATCGTTACGATCACCGCGAAGACACCGATTACTACAGTCATGCCGGTGCGCTGTTCCGCTTGATGAGCGACGATCAGAAGGCACTGCTGGTGAGCAACATCGCCGGTGCAATGTCTGGCGTTTCGAGCGATGTGGTTGACCGTCAGTTGCAGCATTTCTACAAGGCCGATCCGGCGTATGGAGAAGCAATCGCAAAGCTGCTCAACGTACAGCTTAACGAAGTCTAAACGAGAAGCAGAACCGCCCTCATTTGGGCGGTTTTTGCGTTATTTAGGCTGCTTTTCTAAGAATATCTTCGCTTTTATTGCGCGTAACGGGTGACCTTCCAGTCAGCTTGGTTCAAACTACAGACTTTCAAGTAGGGAGATGTAGGGCGATGCAAGGCCACCCAGACGTAATCGATTACCTCAACACGTTGCTGACCGGCGAACTGGCCGCGCGTGATCAATATTTCGTTCATTCGCGGATGTATGAGGACTGGGGGTTCACCAAGCTCTACGAGCGAATCAACCACGAGATGGAAGAAGAAGCAGGTCACGCTGATGCGTTGATGCGTCGGATTCTGATGCTCGAAGGCACACCGCGCATGCGTCCGGATGATCTGGATGTCGGCACCACGGTGCCAGAGATGCTCGAGGCGGATCTGCGCCTGGAGTACAAAGTTCGCGCTGCGCTGTGCAAAGGCATCGAACTCTGCGAGCAGCACAAGGACTACGTCAGCCGCGAGATTCTTCGGGTTCAGCTCAACGACACCGAAGAAGATCACACCTACTGGCTGGAAAAGCAGTTGGGCCTGATCAAACTGATCGGTCTCGAGAACTACCTGCAGTCCCACGCTTCCTGATTGCAGTCGATATGAAAAAGCCCCTGTCACTGTTGACGTGACAGGGGCTTTTTCATGGCTGGCGTTTAAGCTCGATCGCGGATCAGCAAAGGTTTAAGGTAATGGCCGGTGTGAGATTGCTTCATGTCGGCGACTTCCTCTGGCGTACCTGTGGCAATGATTTGCCCACCCTTTGAACCGCCCTCAGGTCCGAGATCCACCAGCCAGTCGGCCGTCTTGATCACGTCGAGGTTGTGTTCGATCACCACCACGGTGTTGCCGTGGTCGCGCAGGCGATGCAGTACGTCGAGCAATTGCTGGATATCCGCGAAGTGCAGGCCCGTGGTCGGCTCATCGAGGATGTACAGGGTCTTGCCGGTATCACGCTTGGATAGCTCGCGAGACAGCTTGACCCGCTGCGCTTCACCACCGGACAGTGTGGTCGCCGACTGCCCGAGCTTGATGTACGACAGGCCGACATCCATTAGCGTTTGCAGCTTGCGCGCGAGCGCCGGCACCGCGTCGAAGAACACCCGGGCCTCCTCGATAGTCATTTCGAGGGTTTCATGGATGCTCTTGCCCTTGTATTTGATCTCAAGGGTTTCGCGGTTGTAGCGTTTGCTCTTGCACACGTCGCACGGCACATAGATGTCCGGCAGGAAGTGCATTTCGACTTTGATCAGGCCATCGCCCTGACACGCTTCGCAACGACCGCCCTTGACGTTGAACGAGAAACGTCCTGGGCCGTAACCACGAGAGCGAGACTCGGGAACGCCAGCGAACAGTTCGCGGATCGGCGTAAACAGCCCGGTATACGTCGCCGGGTTGGAGCGCGGCGTACGACCGATCGGGCTCTGGTCGATGTCGACGACTTTGTCGAGATGCTCAAGGCCTTTGATGCTGTCGTGCGCTGCCGCTTCCAGAGTGGTTGCGCCGTTGAGAGCTGTGGCGCTCAGCGGGAACAGCGTGTTGTTGATCAGCGTAGACTTGCCCGAGCCGGACACGCCTGTCACGCATGTCAGCAAGCCGATAGGAATGTCCAGATCAACGTTGCGCAGGTTATTGCCGCGCGCGCCTTTCAACGACAGATTAAGTTTCTTGTTGCGTGGCGTGCGCTTGGCCGGCACTTCGATCTTCACCCGACCAGACAGGTATTTACCCGTCAGGGAATCCGGGTGCGCCATGACTTCGGCCGGGGTACCTTCGGCAACGATCTGCCCGCCATGCACACCGGCGCCCGGGCCGATATCCACGACATAGTCGGCCAGGCGAATCGCGTCTTCGTCGTGCTCGACCACGATCACCGTGTTGCCGATGTCGCGCAGGTGCTTGAGCGTGCCGAGCAACCGGTCGTTGTCACGTTGGTGCAAGCCAATGGACGGCTCGTCGAGGATGTACAAGACACCGACCAGACCTGCACCAATCTGGCTGGCCAGACGAATCCGTTGCGCTTCGCCGCCGGACAGCGTGTCAGCGCTGCGATCCAGCGACAGGTAATCCAGACCAACGTTGACCAGAAACTGCAGACGCTCGCGGATTTCCTTGAGGATCTTGTCGGCAATTTCGCCGCGGCGGCCAGTCATCTTCAGCTCGCCGAAGTAAACGCACGCATCACCGATCGGCAGGTTGGTCACCGCCGGTAGGGTCTTCTCGCCAACCCACACATGCCGCGCTTCACGACGCAGGCGCGTGCCACGGCAATCCGGGCACGCTTGGGTGCTGAGGAACTTGGCCAACTCTTCACGCACGCTCGCCGATTCGGTTTCGCGGTAGCGGCGCTCCAGATTCGGCACGATGCCTTCGAACGGGTGCGAACGTTTGACGATATCGCCACGGTCGTTCAAATACTTGAAGTCGACATTCTGCGAACCGCTGCCGTGCAGGATCTGTTTCTGCTGCTCGGCGGTCAGTTCATTGAACGGTTTTTCCAGACTGAACTTGTAGTGCGAAGCCAGCGAGCCGAGCATCTGGAAGTAATAGACGTTGCGCCTGTCCCAGCCACGTATCGCGCCCTCGGCCAGGGTCAGTTCGCCGTTGACCAGGCGCTTGATGTCGAAGAACTGTTTCACACCCAGACCATCGCATGTCGGGCAGGCGCCGGCCGGGTTATTGAAGGAAAACAGCTTGGGTTCCAGCTCGCTGATCGCGTGGCCGCAGATCGGGCAGGCGAAGCGCGCGGAGAAAATCATCTCTTCGCCCGGCTCGTCGTCCATCGGCGCAACCAGTGCGATGCCGTCCGCCAGTTTCAGCGCGGTTTCGAACGATTCGGCCAGACGCTGTTGCAGATCGGCGCGAACCTTGAAACGGTCGACGATCACGTCAATCGAGTGCTTCTTCTGTTTATCAAGTTTCGGCAGTTCGTCGAGCTCGCAGATACGGCCATTGACCCGGGCGCGCACGAAACCTTGCGCGCGCAGCTCTTCGAAGACCGACAGGTGTTCACCTTTGCGCTCGCGGATCACCGGCGCCAGCAGCATCAATTTGCTGCCTTCGGGCTGAGCCAGCACCAGATCGACCATCTGGCTGACGGTTTGCGCCTCCAGCGGAATATCGTGATCCGGGCAGCGCGGCGTACCAACGCGTGCATAGAGCAGGCGCAGGTAGTCGTAGATTTCGGTGATGGTGCCGACCGTTGAGCGCGGGTTGTGCGAGGTCGACTTCTGTTCGATGGAGATCGCTGGCGACAGGCCCTCGATGGTGTCGACGTCAGGTTTTTCCATCATCGAAAGGAACTGGCGGGCGTAGGCCGACAGCGATTCGACATAACGGCGCTGACCTTCGGCGTACAGTGTGTCGAAGGCCAGGGACGACTTGCCGGATCCGGACAGGCCGGTGATGACGATCAGTTTGTCCCGTGGCAGGGTCAGGTCGATGTTCTTCAGGTTGTGGGTACGGGCCCCACGTATCAGGATCTTGTCCAAAGTGGCCTCGCTCGGCGGGCGTCGAAAACGTAGGAGTATACGGCCAAATACTGGATGGATGCACACTATCAAACGAAGGGTTTTTAGCCCTGGATGAAGAGAGTTTCATCTATACGCGTCAAAGCGTCGCGATCTACCCCGTCTTTCGATGGGACTGGTAGAATCGCCGCCGGTTCACACGAGGTTTTTCCATGCACGATCCCCACAGCGAACGCATGAGTGGCAGCGAGACCCGCGCGGCGAGCGGTCTGGCCCTGGTGTTCGCGTTCCGTATGCTTGGCATGTTCATGGTGTTGCCGGTACTGGCGACCTACGGCATGGATCTGGCGGGAGCGACCCCGGCCCTGATCGGGTTGGCCATTGGCGCTTACGGCCTGACCCAGGCAATCTTTCAGATTCCGTTCGGGGTCATTTCCGACCGCATCGGCCGCCGCCCGGTGATTTACCTCGGGCTGATCGTCTTTGCCCTCGGCAGCGTTCTGGCCTCGCAGGCCGATTCGATCTGGGGCGTGATCGCCGGCCGGATCCTGCAAGGTGCCGGCGCTATTTCTGCGGCGGTCATGGCACTGCTTTCCGACCTCACTCGCGAGCAACACCGGACCAAAGCGATGGCCATGATCGGCATGACCATTGGCCTGTCGTTCGCCGTGGCCATGGTCGTCGGGCCATTGCTGACCCGCGCGTTCGGTCTGTCGGGACTGTTCCTCGCCACTGGTGGCATGGCGCTGGTGGGCATCGTCATCGTGATGTTCATGGTGCCGAAATCCACCGGGCCGCTGACTCACCGCGAATCCGGAGTGGCGCGTCAGGCCTTGATGCCGACGCTCAAGCACCCGGACCTGCTGCGCCTCGATTTAGGTATCTTTGTGTTGCACGCGATGTTGATGTCGAGCTTCGTCGCGCTGCCGTTGGCACTGGTGGAAAAAGCCGGTTTGCCCAAGGAACAACACTGGTGGGTCTACCTCACTGCGCTGCTGATTTCGTTCTTCGCCATGATCCCGTTCATCATCTATGGCGAGAAGAAACGCAAAATGAAACGAGTTTTGCTCGGCGCCGTGATGACGTTGATGCTGACTGAGCTATTCTTCTGGCAGTTCGGCGACAGCCTGCGGGCTCTGGTGATCGGTACGGTGGTGTTCTTCACCGCGTTCAATCTGCTGGAGGCTTCATTGCCGTCGTTGATCAGCAAGGTTTCACCGGCGGGCGGAAAGGGCACAGCCATGGGCGTGTACTCCACCAGCCAGTTCCTCGGTTCGGCACTCGGCGGGATACTCGGCGGCTGGTTGTTTCAGCATGGCGGTCTGTCGGTTGTGTTCCTTGGATGCGCGGGTCTGGCTGCCATCTGGCTGGCCTTTGCTGTTACCATGCGTGAACCTCCCTACGTGACGAGCCTGCGCTTGCCGTTGTCGCCCGAAGCGATCCGCGAAGCGGGTCTGGTCGAGCGCCTCAAGGCCCTCGTAGGGGTAACCGATGCAGTGATAGTTGCTGACGAAGCGGCTGTTTACATCAAACTGGACAAAGAATTAGTGGATCGCGACACCCTCGAACGCCTGGTAAACAACCCGGCCGAGGCTGCTTGCGGCGCTTAGGAGAACGTTATGGCCCGTGGGGTTAACAAAGTCATATTGGTCGGCACTTGCGGCCAGGATCCCGAAGTTCGCTACCTGCCTAACGGTAACGCCGTGACCAACCTGAGTCTGGCAACCAGCGAACAGTGGACCGACAAGCAAACCGGTCAGAAGGTCGAGAAGACCGAATGGCACCGTGTTTCGATGTTCGGCAAAGTCGCCGAAATCGCCGGCGAATACCTGCGCAAGGGTTCGCAGGTTTACATCGAAGGCAAGCTGCAGACCCGCGAGTGGGAAAAAGACGGTATCAAGCGTTACACCACTGAAATCGTGGTCGATATGCAAGGCACCATGCAACTGCTCGGCGGCCGTCCACAACAGGGCGACCAACAAGGCGGCGGCAACAACTACCAGCAGTCCGCTCCGGCTCCACGCCAGCAGGCTCCGCGTCCGCAGCAGTCGGCTCCGCAACAGCGTTCGGCCCCGGCTCCACAGCAGGCCGCACCGCAACCGGCTCCGGATTTCGACAGCTTCGATGACGATATTCCGTTCTGATTCGCTGTTGTAACCGCTGCAAATAAAAAGGCCAGTCGATTAAACGACGGGCTTTTTTTGTATGCAAAAAATCTGTTGTTACCTCAAATCCCTGTGGGAGCTGGCTTGCCAGCGATCGCGGTGGATCAATCAGCAAATCAGTCGACAGATACTCAGTCATCGCTGGCAAGCCAGCTCCCACATTGATAGCAGTCTTTCAGTCGAGGATCAGGTGCGGCAGGAATCTGCTGGAGTCTTTGGTGATCAAACTGTTGTCTTCCCGCACACCAATCCCCGCTGCCTGATCACCAATCACCCAGGAACCGATCAGCGTGTAGCTGTCGCCAAACTTTGGCAGCGGCGCAAATTCCTGCAGGATGAATGGCGCGTCGGTGTAGGGCCCGTCCTCTTTGACGATCAGCCCCTCAGCCGTTTGCAATTCAATGTTGGCGCCTTCGCGGGAAAAGTACGGCTTGCGTACCCAACCCTTGGGCACCGCACTCGCCGGGTTTGGATCGAGATGCGTCGCCAGCAGATTCGGGTGACCTTTGTGCGACTCCCATAACAACGGCAACACGCCCTTGTTCGACAGAATCGCTTTCCACGCCGGCTCGAAAAACTGCGTATCGCAATCGGCAATCGCCGCGCCGAACGGCTCCTGAAAGATGAACTCCCAGGCATGCAGCTTGAACAGGTGCGGGATCCAGCGATCTTCCAGATCGACAAAGCGGCCATCAGCGGTCAGGCCGATGTCTTCGATATCGATGTGCCGCGATTCGATGCCAACCGTTTCCGCGATCAGCCGCAAGTAATCGGTGGTGCCTTTGTCTTCGACCGAATCTTTCATCGAGGAGAAATAGAACGGCCGCTTCAGTTTCAGTTCGGCGAAGGCTTGATGCAGTTTGGTATCGATGCTGTTGAACTGGTCGGCATGGCGCGGCAGCGTGCCGCGTTCGATGCATTGTTCCAGCCAGCCCCACTGAAACGCCGCCGCTTCGTAAAGGCTGGTCGGCGTGTCGTAGTTGAGTTCCAGCAGTTTCGCCGGGCCGTTGCCGCTGTAGGAAAAGTCCATGCGTCCGTACAGATGCGGATGACCTTCGCGCCAGGACGTTCGGATCAGGTCGTAGTACGCCGGCGGAATGCTCAGGCGACCCAGCAGTTCTTCGCTGTTGACCACGCGCTCGACCAGATCCATGCACATCTCGTGCAGTTCAGTGGTCGGGTCTTCCAGATCGTTTTCGATCTGCGCGAGCGAGAACTGGTAGTACGCGCTTTCGTCCCAGTAGGGCTCGTCGTCGATGGTGTGAAACATAAAACCGAGGCTCTCGGCGGTCTGTTTCCAGTCGGGGCGCTCGGCGCAGAGAATCTTTTTCATCGTCAGCTGCTCGAACGACCGGAACTGCTGCCCCAGCCACCCCAACCGCTGCGGGCGCTGGACTGGCTGCCAAAGCCGCCGCGCGATGTCGACGAAGCCACGTTGACCGGTTTGCTCTTGCTGCTCTCGTAATCCGGCTGGCTGCGCGTCGTCGTTTCGGCTGTGCGGTATTGCGTCGAAGTGTTGTACGGCTGGCGCGTATCGCGATCGCGGTACACCGTGCGATTGGCGTTGTTGCTCATTGCGTTGCCGATCAACCAGCCAGTCAGCCAGCCACTGCCGCCGCCACTGGAGGTGTGCGAAGTGTTTTGTACATTCTGCGCTGCCGCCGCTTCACCCGCGGGCATCTGCGCGTCGGCGATGGCGTCGAGGTTCTGCGCCGGCTCACCGTTCTGCGGCACTTTGAAGCCGCCGAGTTTTGGTACGAAGCGACCATCGGAATTTTTCTGACACCAGTCGGCGGCAAAGTCCGCGTCGCACTTGGCCTTGTCGTCGTACGCCGGGGCGATGCGCCGATGTTCGCTGAGCGCGGCGACGTAAGCATTCGAGCAGACATCAGCGGCTACTTCGGCATCGACGCACTGTTCAACGCTCTGGAAGTTGCGCGGCTGATCCACCGCCGCCGCTTCGCCGGAAATGGCCAGGGCCACCGATGCGGCGAGGGACAACTGAACGTATTTACTTCGTTTCATCGAGGGCTTCCTGCCGATCAGTTGGACGGTGTCATGCACGCGGCGTTGATCATGCCGACGCTGATTGCCACCGCAGCGACATAGATGCCGGAAGCGATTTCACCGTTGGCGATGCGCTGGGAAGTGCCTTTGAGTACCAGGCCTGTGGCGAGAAACGCCAGCAGTTGCACAACCGCTGCAATCACCGCCCACAGCACGAAGTCGAGAACGTTGACCGAAAAGGCGATCACGTTGCTGGCTGGGATCGCGAAGCCAATGATCGCCCCGGACAGGGCAATGGCAGCGGCAATGTTGCCGGAGCGGATCAGCTCGAATTCTTTGTGCGGAGTGATGCGTGTGTAGACGAACTGAAACAGCATGAATAGCAGCACAGCGCCAATCAGGTAAACGACGAAACCGACCAGTGCGGTCTTGTTCAGGGAAACGGCCAGCACTTCCAGCATGAAAAACTTCCTTTTTAAATGGTGCTCAAGTCAGTCGTGTACAGCGAGATACCCAGTGAGGTGCTCAGGCTGACGGTGCCTTCTTCGTCCTGTTCGACGGAGAACAACAGCAATTCGCGGCGATCGGTCAGGCCGGTTTCGCGGGCGTATAGCATCGAATGGTGTTCGATGGTGTAGCTCTCGTCCGGGTTGACCACTTGCTCGGTCATTGGCACGAGTTCGGTCTGACCTTGCTCGGTGCCCCATTCGCGGGTGAACTCGACACCGTCGTGGCTGTAAGCCGGAAGGCCGATAGGGCTGCTTGGGCCGGCCAGGCGCTGCAGTTCGGCGTCACTGTTGACGGTCACGTAACTGAGGTAGTTGAACAGGGTGACCGATTCGATCTGGTCGTCGCCGGTGACGTGGATCTGCAGCCAGAAATCCTCGTCGTTCATGTAATAGCGGTGCAGTTTGTTGGACTGGCCGAGGTCGACCCAACCATGGCTCCAGATCGCCTGATCAAAGGGCACGCGCACGGTGGTCGAACCGTCGAGCAATAGCGCCAGCGTCGTATCGAACCTGACAGCCTTGCCTTGCGCCATGCCGAGTGGGCCACTGGCAACGGTCGGTGTTGGCGCAGCAGTCTGCCAGTTGCTGGTGCCCAGCAAATCTTTAAACCATCCCATGGGTACGTTCCTTTGCAGCGGGTGGAAGTGTTCGTCGGCGAAAAAGCGTGGCTAGTGTACCGGGCTGAGCGGGGAACGAGCAGGCAAAGTGAAATGTTGTAGGAGCTGCCGCAGGCTGCGATCTTTTGCTTTTAAAAGACAAGATCAAAAGATCGCAGCCTGCGGCAGCTCCTACACAGAGCAAATTGCAGTGTTACTGAGCCGACTTCTGCTTCAGGCGCTCAAGAATCGCATTGGCGCTGCCTTCGTTCGGCGTGATGCCGGCGTCGCGCAGTTTGCGATCCAGGTCGTTGCCGGTCGAGGCGTCAGCCAGTTCATCGGCTGCACTCAGCTCGGCGGCGCGTTGCTGCTGCTTGGCCTGCAGGCGATTCAGTGTGCCGACGGCGGTTTCCAGTTTGCCATTGGCGCCGCCGCTGGCGATGGAAGCGCTGACCTGGGCTTTCTGCACGCTTTCACGGGCCTTGGCCATGTCCACTTGCTGGCGCAGGCTCTTGATACGCGACTCGGCCTTGCTGATGTCTTTGCGCATGTTTTCGGCGTAGGTGCCGAACTCGTCGCTCTGGGCTTTTTCGGCGGTCAGATCGTTGGTCAGGGTCGAAATCGCTTCGGCCACTTCCAGCGCCAGATCTTCACGACCGGCGTTCAGCGCCGAGACAGCCTTGGCTTCGAGATCCTTGATCTTGGCGTCGTACTCGCTTACGCGGTCGGCGGCCAGTTTGTGCTTGGCCATGATGGTGACCAGTTCACGACGGGCATTCGACAGTGCGGTGTCGGCGTCGCGGATTTCCTGATCGAGGATACGCAGGGCCTGCTGGTCGACGATTGCTTCGCCGACTTCATTGGCGCCGCCGCGCAGTGCGGTGAACAACTTGCTCCAGATGGACTGAGTCATTGGATATTCCCTGTTGATTACTTGAAGAAGTGTTCGAAGGCTTCACTCGCGCGCTGCACGTTGTCGACCAGGGTTTTAACCTCGGTGACGACGTTGGTCAGGCTCGAGTCGGCGCTGAGGGCGCCAAACATGTTGTAAACGGTCTGGCCGTTCGGCATCGACTCGATACCGATCGACGACAGCGGGAACATTTCCCGGCTGCGCAGCACCGCATCGTTGAAGGCGCGCACGTCGGTGATCGAATCGATGTCCACCAGTACGGTGTCGACGATGATCTGCTGGCCGGCCAACGCGATGTGAATCGGCAGGCCGCCGAATTCGTTCATTTCCAGCTTGATGCTGGGTTCGGAGCTCTGGATCAGAGACAGCGTGATCTCTTGCGAAGCCACCTCGTCCAGTGCCTTGAGGGCGTTGAAGAGGCTATCGATATTCCAGTTGTTGCCTGCGCTCATGTAATTCTCCGACATGAAAGAGCCAGCCAGAATCGGTTGGCGTAGCTGTTGCTCCATTTGCTTGAGCAAGCTTCGGTTTTCGGGAAGCACCCAAGTTTCGTGTTTCACATAACCGGCCGCCGCGAGGCCCGCACGCATCTGCTTCATGTAAAAGCTCGACGGTTTTTTTGCGGAAGCCTTTGCGCGCTCTCCCTTCGGGCCTTCTGATTTCGATGTGGGGGAACGGCTTTTCATGGCAATGGCTCGGTTATGAACATCTCACGCGTGAGCCACACTACAACCAAATCAAAGTGCCATCAATGGCTCACGCGTGAGATTTTCATGACAGACGAAAAAAGGCCCGCTGCAAGGCGGGCCGAGACTTTTTGCAAGATATGACTCAGTGATCTTTCGCGAGGAATTCGTCGGTGGACACCACGCTCGCGTAGGCGAAACCCAGCGCTGACATGAACGCGGCGTGGACATGCGCCGCTGGCACGGTAAGGCCATTGAACTCCAGGTCACGGCTGGCGCAGGCATCGTGAATCACTGTGACGCCGTAACCCAGATCCGCCGCCGCCCGGGTGATGCCGTCCACGCACATATGACTCATGCTGCCGACCACCACGAGTTCCTCGATACCTTGCTCGTCGAGGATCGCTTGCAGTTCGGTTTCGCGGAATGAATTGACGAAGTGTTTGAGCACGACAGGTTCGTCGGCACGGTTGAGCACTTTCGGATGCAGCTTGGCGCCCTCCGAACCCGGGGTGAAAAACGGCGCGTCCGCTGAGGTGAATTCGTGGCGAATGTGGACCACCGAATCGCCTGCCTCGCGGAACGCGCCGATCAGCCGGGCGGCATTGTCGGCGGCGGCATCAGCACCGGCCAGCGGCCACTTGCCTTGGGGGAAGTAGTCGTTCTGGATATCGACTACGATGAGCGCTTGCTTGGCCATGGGTGTGTCCTCGATGTGTTGGCTGGAAGTGGCTTCAGTATTGGCGCTGGCCAGCGATTCGAGGATTGGCCGCACCGACAATAGACAGGGGAAAACTGACAATGGGCGCAGAAAGGGCCGCCGTCGCTGAGCTGGGCATATTGATTTACCCCGGTGCGCAGATGGCGGCGGTGCATGGCTTGACCGATCTGTTCGCGGTGGCCGACCGGATTGCCGCCGAGCATCAGACTGCGCAATTGCCGCTGCTGCGGGTCAGTCATTGGCAGGTCGAAGGCGCTCAGTCGCCGGAACGGGGCTATGACAGTCATCCGGGCGCTGAGAGCGATTTGCTTGCGGTGCTGATTCCGCCGTCCATTGGTGGTTTTTCTGCGGCGCAAATGCCGAGCGGTCTGTTGCAGTGGCTACGCGATCAGCATGCTCGTGGCGCGACCCTTGGCGGTGTTTGCGTCGGTTCGCTGATGTTGGCGGAAAGTGGTCTGCTCGATGGCCGTAGCGCCACTGCGCACTGGACGTCGGCCAAGGCTTTTGCCGAGCGTTATCCGAACATCAAACTCAAGGCTGATACGCCCATCGTCGATGACGGCGACCTGATCACCACCGCTGGATTGATGGCCTGGTCGGAACTGGGTCTGCGTCTGGTCGATCGTCTGCTCGGGCCGAGCATCGCCACCGCCACTGCGCGATTTCTGGTAATCGAGCACAGCGACAGCGCGAGTGAGTGCGGGAGTAATTTTGCGCCGATTCTGAATCACGGTGATGCAGCTATTCTCAAGGTTCAGCATTGGCTGCAAAGCACTGGCGCGACGGATGTTTCGCTGACGGCGATGGCTGAGCGGGCAGGGTTGGAGGAACGTACGTTTCTGCGGCGGTTTCGCGCGGCGACAGGGTTGAAGCCGACCGAGTATTGTCAGCACTTGCGGGTGGGCAAAGCGCGGGAAATGCTCGAATTCACCAATGGCACCATCGATCACATTGCCTGGACGGTCGGGTATCAGGATCCGGGGGCGTTCCGCGGGATCTTCAAGAAGATTACCGGGCTGGCGCCGAGTGATTATCGGGCGCGGTTTGGTGTGACGCCAATTCCGAAGGCAACGAATCTCTAATGGAGGAGTGAGCCCGCTCGCGATTGCTGTGCGTCAGTGAAGAACAGTTCGACTGACCCACCGCGATCGCGAGCAGGCTCACTCCTACAAGGGAGCGTGCCAGACTCAAAATCGTGCAAATTGCCGGGTTTTTATGGAGTGTCGTGCAGTTTGAAACAGGCGTGATGCCAGCACGATTCCGCCAAGTTTCTGATTAAACGAGAGTTTCCGTAGAGCAGCCGTTGGCCTGATCTCTGCACCCTTCACCGCTACAGTCATCGAACCGATGGAAGGGGGACGCATGACCCCGACACCCCGCAAAAAAATCGTCGTCGCTCACTCGGTGCGTGCCGACGCGCCACAGCATGAAGTGCAAACCAACAAAGCGCTGGCCCGCTGGCTGGCGCAGATTCTCGGGTTGAAATTCGGTGGCAGTTACGACCCGGAAAAACATCGCGGCCGTGATCTGTACCTGTTGCCCACGCAAACCATTGTTGGCGCTGACCAAGCCCAGGCGCTGGGCATCAAGGGCCCGGAAGATCTGTGGGGCGGCTTTGTCGAACATGACTTCATTTGCACCAAAGCCATCAGCCACGGTCTGCGCAGTCACTTGGGCACAGCGCCACAAGGCTGGTCGACACTGTTCAGCGAACGCACGCGCAGTGTGGTCCTCGACGGTCTCAGCGTGTTTTCGCTGGACGATGCACGGCCCGCTGCCGAGCATTTGTTGTACAGCGGGCCGATTCGTCTGAAGCCGATTCATGCCTGCGCCGGTCGCGGTCAGGAAGTGATCAAAAGTCTGGATGCTTTCGACGAAATCCTCACCCGTCCCGACATTGAAAAGCAGTTCAGCGAGGGCGTGGTGCTGGAGCAGGACTTGAGCGATGTCGTGACGCACAGCGTCGGCCAGTCATTCATCGGCGACAAAGTGCTGAGTTACTGCGGTGATCAATACTTGACCAAGGACGCCCACGGCGAAGAGGTGTATGGCGGCTCGAACCTGCTAGTGGTGCAGGGTGGCTATGAGGATCTGCTGGCGCTGGATTTACCGGACGATGTGCGCCTGGCCATCGAACAGGCGCAGATTTTCGACAGTGCCGCCGACGAGGCCTACCCACGTTTCTACGCCTCGCGCCGCAACTACGACATCGCCCAAGGGCTGGACAACAACGGCAAAACCCGCAGCGGAGTACTCGAACAATCCTGGCGCATGGGTGGCGCGAGCAGCGCTGAAGTCGCCGCGCTGCAAAGCTTCGTCAACGACCCGGGGATGCGCGCGATCCGCGTGTCTTCGGTGGAAACCTATATCGATCAGCCGCTGCCGGCGGACGCCATCGAGGTGTATCGCGGGCCGGCGGAAAACAGTGAATTTCTCCTCAAATACGTAACGGTCAAATCCTATGACGGCTAGAAGCGAAAGCATTCAAATCGACATTGATGATGAACAGATGAGCGGGACGTTTCTCAGTCCCAAATCGAAAGTCCCGGGAGTGTTGTTTGTCCACGGTTGGGGCGGTAGCCAGGAGCGGGATCTGGAGCGGGCCAAAGGCATTGCCGGTCTCGGTTGCGTATGCATGACGTTCGACTTGCGCGGGCATACCGGCGGCACCGGTATCCCGCTGACCCGCGTCACCCGCGAAGACAATCTGCGCGATCTGCTCGCGGCGTATGACCGCTTGCTCGCGCATCCGGCGCTCGATACCTCGGCAATCGCGGTGGTCGGCACCAGTTATGGCGGCTACCTGGCGGCGATCCTCACCTCGTTGCGCCCGGTGCGCTGGCTGGCGTTGCGCGTGCCGGCGCTGTATCGCGACGAGCAATGGCATACGCCCAAGCGTGAGCTGGATAAAGCGGATTTGCGAGATTACCGAAGCACCCTGGTGCGCGCGGACACCAATCGGGCGCTGCATGCCTGCTCACAATTCACCGGGGACGTGTTGCTGGTGGAGTCGGAAACCGATGACTACGTGCCACACGCGGCGATCATGAGTTATCGGGCGGCGTGTCAGCAGACGCATTCGCTGACGCACCGGATCATTGATGGTGCCGATCACGCGTTGAGCGAACCGGTTTCGCAGCAGGCGTACACCTCGATTCTGGTGGACTGGATTACCGAGATGGTGGTGGGTGAGCGGTTGAGCATTATTCAATCTACATAATCTGTGTTGATTGTTCGGGCCTCATCGCTAGCAGGGCTAGCCCTGCTAGCGATGGCGGCATCCGCCACACCGCAATGCTCAAGAGGGTTTCTTCTCGATCCGCAGCGCCTTCGCCTTGGCCTCCACCACCAGATACATCACCACCGTGATCAACAACGGCAACAGAAAATAAATCGCCCGATACGCCAGCAACCCCGCCACCAGGCTGCCCCGTGATGCCTCATGCTGCAGCAGCGCGACAAACACCGCTTCCAGCACCCCAAGCCCCGCCGGAATGTGGGTAATGACCCCGGCAATCGCACTGATCAACAAAACCCCCAACACCAATGGATAATCGAGCTTGCTCGGCAGCAAAGTGAAAATCACCGCCGCCATCAACGACCAGTTCAATGCGCCCAGCAACAGTTGCAACACCGCCATACGCAGCGACGGCAGATTGATTTCCACGCCGCGAATCGACCATTCGCGGCGCTTGGAAAACTGACACGCCGCCAGATAACCAGCGCTGATCAGCAGCAGTAAAACGCCGATGCCTTGCAGGGCAGTGGTGCTGACTTTCCACCCCGGTGGCATGGTCACCAGACCGCTGCTGAACACCACGCCGGCGATGGTCATGTAGCCAAACCAATTGGTCGCCAGGCTCAGGCCGAGGATCTTGGCGATGTTGCTTTTGCTGACGCCCAGCCGCGAATACAGCCGATAGCGCATGGCAATCCCGCCGACCCACGCGCTCAGGTTCAAGTTAAATGCGTAGCTGATGATCCCCACCGGCAGGATCTGTTTCCAGGTCAGATCCTGACGAATGTAAGTGCGCCCGATCAGGTCGAAACTGGCGTACACCAGAAAGCTCAACAACGTCAGACTGGCAGCGATGATCAGCGTGCGCACTTTGAAGTCGGCGAGGGTTTCCAGCACTTCTTTCCATTCGATGCGCGTGGCGAACATCGTCAGCAACACGATCAATGCGAGGAAAAACAGCAACGTCAGCGGACGTTTCCAGCGGCTCCATTTCGAGTGCGTCGCAGGTGCCGAATGTGCGCTCGAATGCGCTTCGGAATGGCTCATGATGCGTCACCTCGAAACGGCTTGAGTCGCGGTTTGTGCGCCGGCAGCCAACCGGCCATCGCCGGGAAATGCCGGAGAAAGTGAAACACCAGAAACCCCACGGTCATGTGCCAGATCCGCCCGCGTGGCGACTTGCTCGCATCCATGGCTTTGCAATGATTCTGGCTGAGATCTTCTAGGCGCTCGAACAAGTGCTGATTGAAGGCGCGGTCGCGGATCAGCACGTTGGCTTCCAGGTTCAGCGACAAGCTCAACGGGTCGAGGTTGCTCGAACCGACGGTGCTCCATTCCTCGTCGACCAGCGCGACTTTGCCGTGCAACGGACGCTGGCAATATTCGTGGATTTGCACGCCAGCCTTGAGCAAATAATCGTAGGTCATGCGCGCCGCGAGTTTGGCCACCAGCATGTCTGGCTGACCTTGCAGGATCAGCCGCACATCGACACCACGGCGTGCGGCATTGCGCATCTCGCGCAGCAATCGATAACCGGGGAAGAAGTAGGCGTTGGCGATCACCACCCGGCGTTTAGCGCGGCGCAGCACTTGCAGATAAACGTCCTCGATATCGGTGCTGTGCTGGTCGTTATCACGGAACACCAGACGTACTTGACCGTCATGATCGTCGAAGGCCATTTCGGCGCGACGCTGGCGGCGGCGCTGCCACCAGAACCGCGCGCGGCCCGGGCGACCACTTTGCAGCAGGGCGAAATGGTGGATGTCGGCCACTGCCGGGCCCTGAACTTCCACCGAATAATCCTGCTTGGCCTCAGGGCCGAAATCAGCCAGATGATCGCCGGAAAAATTGATTCCACCGATGAACGCGACCATGCCATCGACCACGACGATTTTGCGATGCAAGCGGCGAAACCAGTTGGTGCGGATGCCGAGACGCTTGGGTGCCGGATCGAAGATCTGCAAATGCACCCCGGCCGCACTCAGCGCGCTGAGATAGCCGGTGGTCAGCTCGCCGCAGCCAAAGCCGTCGAGGCTGACGGTGGTGCGCACGCCGCGCTTCGCCGCATCAATCAGAATCTCCTGCAGTTCGGCGCCGA
The DNA here is from genome assembly GCF_058136335.1 of Pseudomonas sp. 4CAES_32.4. NCBI lineage: Bacteria > Pseudomonadati > Pseudomonadota > Gammaproteobacteria > Pseudomonadales > Pseudomonadaceae > Pseudomonas > Pseudomonas sp. 4CAES_32.4. The sequence continues at coordinate 5,537,934 of NZ_CM176882.1, read as the reverse complement.
CCTTGTCTTCGAAGACGATGAAGGTCTCCAGGAGGATTTCACTTTTCGCCGCGCGCATGGCTTCAAATACGCGCGGGAAATACTCCTCGCCGTTCTCCAGCAATTGCACATGGTTGTTGCCCTGCCAGCGATATTCGACATCGACTTGGCCGGGCTCGCGTATCGGCGGGGTAATGGCTATCGGTTCCACGGCGGATTTCTCCAGCGGCGCGCTGTTCATAGTTCGATCTCCACCGATAACGGTGCGTGGTCGGAAAGGTGAGACCAGGGCCGGTTGGCGAGGACTTTCGGCTGGCTGGCTTTAAGGTTGCGCACGTAGATGCGGTCGAGGCGCAGGGTCGGCAAACGTGCGGGGAAACTGCGCGCCGGTTTGCCGTGCTGTTCGGCGAACACTTCGCGCAAACCGCAAGGTTTGAGCAGCGCATCGGCGCGTTGGCGCCAGTCGTTGAAGTCGCCAGCGACGATCACTGGCGCGTCGTCAGGCAACTCGGCAAGGCGTTCGCCAAGCAGTTTCAACTGTGCGTTGCGATGGCTTTCGCGCAGGCCCAGATGCACGCAGATTGCGTGGATTTCCGTACCGTCACCGGGCAGGCGCAGCACGCAATGCAACAGGCCACGGTTCTCGTGGCCGCTGATCGACACATCGAGGTTGTCGTGGCGGATGATCTGGAATTTCGACAGCAGGGCATTGCCGTGATCGCCCTCCGGGTACACCGCGTTGCGGCCGTAAGCGAACTGCGGCCAGAGGCTGTCGGCGAGGAACTCATACTGCGGCATCGTCGGCCAATTGCTGTAGCGCTTGGGATGATGCTCGTGGGTGCCGTGAACTTCCTGCAGGAACACCACGTCGGCGGCGACGCTGCGCACCGCTTCGCGCAATTCCGGGAGGATGAAGCGCCGATTAAGCGCGGTGAAACCCTTGTGGGTGTTGACCGTCAGCACAGTGAAGGTGCGCACCGTCGGCGCGACCACCGAGCCCTCATCAGTGAAACCGACCGGTTCTGAAATGCTCATGCCAGCACTCCTTGCGCAGCGGGTTTGCCGGGGGCGGTCGAGAGGTCTTTATCCAGTTCGAAACGCTGCAGCAGATCGCGGGCGTCGTAGGGCGCGCGGACTTTGATGTCGTTGTCGAAATAGCAGAACACTTCGCGGGATTTGCGTGGGCGCGGCTTCAAGCGTGGCGCGATCAGGTGGGCATCTTTCGGTTGTTCGCCGTGATGCCAGGCGTCGATGCGCTCGGCCCAACGCTTCAGGGCTGGCGCCGTGTAGCCGCTGGCATAAAGCTCTTCGGCACCGTGCAGGCGCAGATAGACGAAGTCGCTGGTGAGGTCTTCGCGGTACGGCCATTTGTTGGCGGTGTCGGCGATGACCAGTGCGGTGTTGTAGCGCTTCAACAGCCGCACGAAATCGGGATCAAGGAAGCTGTCATTGCGGATCTCCACGGCATGGCGCAGCGGTTTTTTGCGCCAGGCTTTCATGCTCGCGTGGCCGTGCAGGTGGCCATCGTGTTGATGGGCGAGGGCAGCGGCCGCTTCGGTGTCGTGGGGCAATAGAGCGAGGAAATGCTCAAAGCGCTCAGGCTCGAATTTGAAGTTCGGCGGGAATTGCCAAAGGATCGGCCCGAGTTTTTCCTTGAGTTCCAGGATCCCGGAAGCAAAGAAATTCGCCAGCGGTTTTTCAATGTCGCGCAAGCGGCGGATGTGGGTGATGAAGCGCGGCGCCTTGACGCTGAAGATGAAGTCGTCAGGTGTTTCGGCGTACCACTGTGCATAACGTTCAGGTCGTTGCAGGGCGTAGAACGATCCATTGATTTCGATGCTGTTGACCGCCCTCGACGCAAACTGCAATTCGCGCTTTTGCGCCAGTCCCTTGGGATAGAAATCCCCCCGCCACGGTGCGTAGCGCCAGCCGGAAATACCGATGTGAATCGTCGCCATATCGCCCTCCCGTCGAAAGTCCTCGTGTTGCCGGTATCTTTTGATGACTGCGGGCGGATCGGGAAAGTTTCGATGGCGTTACGGACGGTACGTGCTGCTGAGCACTTGCTCAACCCGTGTGGGAGCCAGCCCTGCTGGCGATAGCGCTGGGACGATCACTGCCAATGGCGGGGCTCTTGAACTTGCCGCACAAATATCGATCAGTTCCTTACAGGTTCAACCACGGGAGATCGGAGTTTTGTTCAAGTTCAGGATCGCCATTCTGCTGGGAGCACTGCTGTTTCTAGGCGCCAACGAACTGGAGGCCGCCGCACTGCCGGGTGTGCCGGCCGCCGCCGAAGAACCGGCCAAACCCGAGCCGCTGGTGCAGGGTGGACTGCTCGGTGCGATCAGTTCGAGCATCGACGACGTACAAGACAAACTCGATATCAACGAACATCTGGTCGATGCCTGGCGCCTGCGTGCCGACCGCGCGGCCAATGAGGTCGACAAACTGGTCAACCAGCCGTCGAACCGCTCGGGCTGGAGCGTTGCCGGGGATTTCCTCACGCTGTCTGGCGCCTGGCTCGGCAGTTTCGCCCTGCTCACCGTGCTCGGCAGTCTGTTGGCCAAACGCCTACGCGAAGGTCGCTGGTTGCGCACCCGCCAGCGCAGCCAGGACCTTATCGGCTACTTGCTGCCGTACACCGTGCCGGCGCTGATCTGCCTGCCGCTGACGCTTTACGTCAGCCACTTTCTGCAAGCTTCGGTCGGACGTGCGCTGGCGCTGTGTCTGGCCTACGCCACCAGCAGCGGCATTTTTTCCACGTCGATATTTTTGTGCGTGGTGGTGATGTTCAACGTCGGCCATAAACGTCCGGCGGCGCGAATCATCCGTCATTACTGCCCACGACCGCTGTTCCTGATCGGCTTCCTCGCGGCCCTCAGCGATGCCCTGACCAGCCCGCAGATCGCCCGCCAACTGGGCGGCAATATCACCAGCAGCGTCGCGGTGTTCACTGGGCTGATTGCCTCGGTGATTTTCGGATTATTGGTGATTCGCCTGCGCCGTCCGGTGGCCCATCTGATTCGCAACCGTTCGCTGAGCCAGCGGCTGAAACAACCATCCTTGCAGGAGTCGCTGCGGATCTTTTCCGGGCTGTGGTACTGGCCGATTGTGTTGATGGTGCTGGTGTCGGTGGTGAGTTTGATCGGCATCGGCGAAGACAATCAAAAGGCCCTGCGCTGTGCTTTGTTCACCACCGTGTTGCTGATCGGCACGGTGTTCCTCAGCACGATCCTGCAGCACTTGTTCAAGTCGCGAAAAGCCGAAGCGATCCAGCGCAGCAGCGCCTACAAGGAACGCTTTCTCAGCCTGTTGCACGCCTTGCTGCGAATCGTCATCGCGGTTGCTTTCATCGATATCCTTGGGCGGATCTGGGGCGTGTCGCTGCTCGATTTCGCCCAGAGCAGCACGGTCGGCCGGGCGATCAGTGATGCGTTGAGCCGCATCGGTCTGATCTTCCTGGTGACGTGGTTGTTGTGGGTGGTGCTCGACACGGCGATTCAGGAAGCGTTGAAACCACCCGTGAGCAAGCGCGGCGCGCGTCAGCCGAGTACGCGGGTGAAAACCATCCTGCCGCTGCTGCGCAACGCGATCAAAATCATCCTTGTGGTGATCTGCGCGATCACCACCATGGCCAACCTCGGCATCAACGTCGCGCCACTGCTGGCCGGTGCCGGGGTGGTCGGTCTGGCCATCGGTTTCGGTTCGCAGCAACTGGTGCAGGACGTGATCACCGGGCTGTTCATCATCATCGAAGACACGCTGTCGATTGGCGATTGGGTGGTGCTCGATTCCGGGCATGCCGGCACGGTCGAAGGGCTGACCATTCGCACCCTGCGTCTGCGTGACGGCAAAGGTTTTGTGCACTCGGTACCGTTCGGCCAGATTAAAGCGGTGACCAACCAATCGCGGCAGTTTGCCTTTGCGTTCTTCTCGGTGCAGTTCAGCTATGACACGGATGTCGACAAGGCCATCGAGCTGATCCGCGAGACCGGCGATTCGATCCGCGAAGACCCGTTTCTCAAGTACAACCTGCAAGGGCCGCTGGATGTGTTTGGCGTGGACAGGATGGACTTGAACGGCGTGGTGCTGACGGCGCAGTTCCGCACGGTGTCGGGTGGGCAGTATGCGGTGAGCCGGGCTTTCAACCAGCGCTTGAAGAAGCTTGTGGATAACAGCCCGGTGGTGCATTTCGCGCAGACTTATCCACAGCAGGTTTTGTTGCCGAAGCGGCAGGTGCACGAGGGAGAGGTGGTTGCGACTGAGGTGCCGCAGGAGTCGCGGACCTAGGGTGAATTCCTGAAGTGGGACTTCCGGCCTCATCGCTGGCAAGCCAGCTCCCACAGGGTTTTGGGTGATGCTGGAATAGAAGGCACACCCCAAATCACTGTGGGAGCTGGCTTGCCAGCGATGAGGCCAGAACAGCCGACATCAATGCCGGATCAGCTTGCTGCGCACCTGCTCCATATCGATCTGATCCAGCTCCAGCCAGAACTGCTGCTTACCGGCAATCTCTGCCGCCGCCGGCAACCCATCGCGATACACCAGCCGATTACTTACCAGCGCCGGCACTTTCACCCCCGGCAACAACGTCCCGGCCAGATTCAGCGGATCAACTCCGCACACCGCAACCAGACTGCCGTCATGCGGCCGCCGTCGCACTTCGCGCAACAGTGGAATCGCCTCAGGCAAGGCAAACTGTTCCCCCGCCAGGCCACTGACAAACCGCCCGCCACGAATTTCGCCGCGCGCTTCCAGCCGATGAAACGTGCGCAGCAATTCCCGCCAGCTCGGCAACCAATCCGCCTCGCGCTCCAGCAAACGCCAGAACACCACGCCATAGCGGCGCAACAAGGTCATGGCGACGTGTTCCAGCGTCTCGCTGTTATCCACGGCTGCCCCGCGCCGCAGTAACGCCCAGCGCCCGGCATCGTCCATGCCGCCAACAAATGCGCCGCGTCCACGCCGACTGCTGCGCTGCTGGCGCTTGCTTGCCGGGGTGATCAGCGCGCGCAGGCCAGCGAAGCTGTCGGCATTCACCAGCCCGGCGCCGACCAGTTCCTGCAAGGCGATTTCCAGTTCGGTGCGCAGCAGATGCGCTTCGTGGATCAGCTCATCGAAAAACAGTGCGCCGTGTTGGCTGAGGGCTTCATACACCTTCTGGGTTTTCGGCGACAGTTCGCTCACGGGCGTCTGTTCGGCCAGCGCACTCCACAAGCCAACCTGACTGCGCGGCAGCAACACAATCGGCGTGCTGCGCAACGCCGTACCGCTGATTTTTTGCCGGGCACTGAGGCGCGTCCACACCAGTTTGCCGTTGCGGCACAGCTCATCCAGCCAGCTCGGCGAATAATCCTTGAGGCGCGCCGGGAGAATGTCGCTGTCCCACGCCGAAGCCGCCGCCGCGTAGCCTTCGAACTGGCCGACAATCGCCGGCAACACCGCATTGCCCTGACCGCGCGTTGCGGGCGATAGATGCTGCCAGTCGAACAGAAACCGCATGAAATCCTGCAAAGCCACCGGTTCGATTTCCCGGCGCAGACGCTTGACCGTGTAGCGATGAATGCGCGCGAGCAGATGGCGTTCGCACCACTCCTCGATGTTCAGTTTCGGCGTGAACTGACCGCGCAGCACATAGCCTTCGCGCTCCAGTTGCGCCAAGGCTTGATTGACTTGGATGGCCGGCAGCGCCAGCGGTTCGGCGATGGCAGGTAAAGGCAACGGGCCGAACGCACCGAGGCGTGCGCGGATCACTTCGACCAATGCCTCGTCCAACGTCCAGGCCTCAGCGAATCCCGGCAATGCCTCCAACTCGGGTTGCAATTGGGCCTGTGGATAAAGTGCTCGCAGACAGGTCAGGCGTTCGCGAGCCAGCCACAAGCCATGCTCCGTATCGACCTGCAAACGACAGGCGCGCCCACTGCTGGCCAAGGTTTTCAGCCAATCCTGCCAGCCTTCGTTCGCCTGCACTTCAGCCTCGCTGATGCACGCCAGGCTCATCAATGCCTCGTGCATTTCATCCACGGCGTTCGGCGTCGGCCAAGCTTCTTCACGCACGGCGTTTATCGCATCTGCATCCAGCGCGCCGAGGTCATCGGTCGATTGCGGATCGCTCCAGCGCCGGTTGATCACTGCTTGGGTGCGGCGTTCTTCCAGCGGTGCATCGTCGAGAAAGGTGTACGGCCGCGCGCTGAGAATTTCTGCCGCGAGCGGCGAGGGCGCCGGTAAATCGCGGCTGATCAAACGCACCTCGCCACGCTCCATGCGCCGCAGCAGATTGAGCCAGCCTTCGCTGTCCATCGCTTCGTGCAGGCAGTCGTCGAGGGTTTGCTCGATCAATGGATGTTCGGGGATTTCGCGCTCGCCAGCGAGGTTTTCCAGGCAGGCGATCTGGTCGGGAAACACGCTGGCAATCAGGTCTTCGCTTTTCATCCGCTGCAACTGCGGCGCGACTTTGCGCCCGCCGGTAAAGCGCGGCAGCGCCAGCGCCACGCCGGCATTCCAGCGCCAACGCACGCCGAACAGCGGCGCATCGAGTACCGCTTGAATCAGGATGTGCTCGGCGCTGTTGCTGTGCAGGTAGCGCCAGATTTCGTCGAGTTCAAAACTGTGGCTGGTGGACAGCGACAGGACGATCGCGTCTTCGCTGGCCGCCGCCTGCAATTCGAAATTGAAGGTGCGGCAGAACCGCTTGCGCAGGGCCAGACCCCAGGCGCGGTTGATGCGACTGCCGAACGGCGAATGGATGATCAGTTGGGTGCCGCCGGACTCGTCGAAAAACCGCTCCATCAGCAAAGTATCTTGCGAGGGCAGGGCGCCGAGGGTTTGCCGGGCGCGGGCGAGGTATTCGACCAATTGCTCGGCGCTGGCGAGGTTAAGGCCGAGGGTTTGCGTCAGCCAGCCGAGCGCCGGTTGCAAGTCTCCGCGGCTGGCGCCGAGCAGCTCGTCGAGCTGCGCTTGCAGGCGTGCCACCGCCGCCGACAGTTCATCGCTGCGCCCCGGCGCTTCGCCGAGCCAGAACGGAATGGTCGGCGGCTGGCCGTGGGCATCCTCGACGCGCACCTTGCCGGTTTCCACGCGCAGGATGCGGTAAGACGTATTGCCGAGCTGGAACACATCGCCGGCAATGCTTTCTACGGCGAAGTCTTCGTTGACGCTGCCGATGTTCAGGCCTTGCGGCTCAAGCATCACGCTGTAATCGGCGTTGTCGGGGATGGTGCCGCCGCTGGTCACGGCTGCGAGTTTCGCACCACGCCGGCCACGCAAGGTGCGGCTGACGGCGTCGCGGTGCAGGTAGGCGCTGCGGATGCCCTGACGACCGTTGTAGCCTTCGGCGAGCATGCTCAGCAGCGCCTGATAGTGTTTTTCGTCGAGGTCGCGATAGGGCGACGCTTGGCGGAACATCGCCAGCAAATCGTCCTCCGGCCATTCCTGACAACTGACCTCGGCGATGATCTGCTGCGCAAGCACATCCAGCGGCGCGACGGGAATGTGCAGGGTATCGAGTTCACCCCGGCGCACGCAGTCGAGCAGGGAGGCGCATTCGATCAGGTCGTCGCGGGTGGTGGCGAACAGTCGTCCCTTGGGTGTGCCACCGACCTGGTGCCCGGAGCGTCCAACTCGTTGCAGAAACCCGGCAATGGAGCGCGGCGAGGCGATCTGACAGACCAGATCGACTTCGCCGATATCGATGCCCAACTCCAAAGAAGCCGTGGCGATCAATACCTGCAACTCGCCGCGCTTGAGGCGTTGCTCGGCGTCGAGGCGAAACTCCTTGGCCAGGCTGCCGTGATGCGCCGCCACCGCGTGCTTGCCGAGGCGGTCGCTGAGGTGACGGCTCAGGCGTTCGGCCAGGCGCCGGGTATTGACGAAAATCAGTGTGGTGCGGTGCTCGCGGGCCAGTTCGGCGAGGCGATCGTAGACCAACTCCCAAACGTCGTTGGCCATGACGGCCGACAACGGCACGGGCGGTACTTCGATGCCGAGATCCCGTGGCCGCGCGTGGCCAATGTCGATGATTTCGCAGGGGCGGTCATGGCCGACGAGGAATTGCGCCACGGCTTCCACCGGTTTCTGGGTGGCGGACAGGCCGATGCGGGTCAGCGGTTCGGCGCACAAGGCTTGCAGGCGTTCAAGGCTCAGGGCCAAGTGGCTACCGCGTTTGTCGGCGGCCATCGCGTGGATTTCGTCGATGATCACCGTGCGCGTGGTGCCGAGCATGTTTCGCCCGGATTCGGAGCCGAGCAGGACGTAAAGCGATTCCGGCGTGGTCACCAGAATGTGCGGCGCGGTTTTGCGCATGGCCGCGCGGTCTTTTTGCGGGGTGTCGCCGGTGCGCACGGCGGTAGTGATGTGTACTTCCGGCAGGTGCATCTGACGAAGTTGTTCAGTGATCCCGGCCAATGGGTTTTGCAGGTTGATGCGGATGTCGTTGGACAGAGCTTTGAGCGGCGAGACGTAGACCACCAGGGTTTCGTCGGGCAAGCCGTCGGGGTTTTCCAAGCCGCGGTGGACGAGGTCGTCGAGTACGGCGAGGAACGCGGTGAGGGTTTTGCCCGAGCCGGTGGGCGCGGCGATCAGCGTCGAGCGGCGCTGGCGGATCAACGGCCATGCGCGGGCCTGGGCGGCGGTGACCGCCGGGAAGGTTTTGCTGAACCAGGCGCTGACGGCGGGGTGAAAGCCTGCCAGAGCGCTGTCGGCGGGAAGGGGCAGATTCATGGGGTAAGTTATGCGGGCGCAGGGGGGAAGATGCAAGTACCGCTCAGGATCTCCGCTGTCTGACTAGGCCTCATCGCTGGCAAGCCAGCTCCCACAGGGTTCAGCGCTGATTACAAATTCGGTGAACAATCGCAATCCTTGTGGGAGCTGGCTTGCCAGCGATGGGGCCAGATGCCACAGCACAAATCCTTGGGATGAACACTTTACGGATGACGGTTGCGCACTAAACCCGCAAAATGCAACGATTCCGGCAATTATCGGCGACGCTTCCACAAGATCTGTCGCTCAAGCCATCGTTCCAACCAGACTGGGCCTGCTGACTCTATGCGAATGCGCCTTATGTTACTGGGCGGCGGAAATGCCCTTGGGCAGGCGCTGATTCGCCTCGGTGCAGAGGAAGACATCGGTTTCCTCGCCCCCCGCCCGCCCGAAAACGGCTGGGATGCCGCGAGCCTGACCCAATTGCTCGACGACACCCGTCCCGATGCGTTGATCAACCTCGCCTACTATTTCGACTGGTTCCAGGCCGAGGCCGTCAGCGATACGCGGATGGCCGGGCAAGAGCGTGCGATCGAGCGCCTGGCCGAACTGTGCCAGCACCACAACATTGTCCTCGTGCAGCCCTCCAGTTATCGGGTGTTCGACGGCTCGCGTGCGACTGCTTACAGCGAAAAAGACGAACCGGTGCCGCTGGGCCTGCGCGGTCAGGCCTTGTGGCGCATCGAACAGAGCGTTCGCGCGACCTGCCCGCAGCACGTGTTGCTGCGTTTCGGCTGGCTGCTCGATGATAGCGCCGACGGCACTCTCGGGCGTTTTCTCGCCCGCGCCGAGCAGCCGGAAGAATTGCTCCTGGCCGACGATCGCCGTGGCAATCCGACCCCGGTCGACGACGCTGCACGGGTGATCATTTCGGTGCTCAAGCAACTCGATTGCGCCGCGCCGCTGTGGGGCACCTATCACTACGCCGGCCACGAAGCGACCACGCCGCTGGCGCTGGGTCAGGCGATTCTGACCGAAGCGCGCAGCCTGCACGCCCTGTCCATCGAAGCGCCGACCGCACAGGCTCACGCCGCGCGTCCGGACGCCGCCGAAGAGCCGCAACACGCCGTGCTGGCCTGCAAGAAAATTCTGCACACTTTCGGGATCAAGCCGCGCGCCTGGCGTGCCGCGCTCCCGGCTTTACTGGATAGGTTTTATCGCCATGGCTGAAGGCCCTGTTTTAATCACCGGCGGCGCCGGTTTCATTGGCTCGCACCTGACCGACGCCTTGCTTGCCAAGGGCCATTCGGTGCGGATCCTCGATGACCTGTCGACCGGCAAACGCGCCAATCTGCCCCTGGACAATCCCAGGGTCGAGCTGATTGTTGGCGATGTCGCCGATGCCGCGCTGGTCGCTCAAGCGATGCAGGGTTGCAGCGCCGTGGCGCACTTGGCCGCCGTCGCTTCGGTACAGGCCTCGGTGGATGATCCGGTAAAAACCCACCAGAGCAATTTCATCGGCACGCTGAATGTCTGCGAAGCGATGCGTCAGGCTGGGGTCAAACGCGTGTTGTACGCCTCCAGCGCGGCGGTATACGGCAACAACGGTGAAGGCCAGTCCATCGACGAAGACACGCCGAAACAACCGCTGACGCCGTATGCCTCGGACAAACTGGCCGGTGAGCACTACTTCGATTTCTATCGTCGCCAGCACGGTCTGGAACCGGCGATCTTCCGTTTCTTCAACATCTTCGGCCCACGTCAGGATCCGTCCTCGCCGTACTCCGGGGTCATCAGTATTTTCAGCGAGCGCGCACAGAAAGGCCTGCCGATCACCGTGTTTGGTGACGGCGAGCAGACGCGGGATTTTCTCTATGTCGAAGATCTGGTCGATGTGCTGGTGCAGGCCATCGAGAACCCTGAAGTGGAAGCGGGCGCGGTGAACGTCGGCTGGAACGAGTCGATGAACCTCAAGCAAATGCTCGCGGCGCTGCAAACGGTCATGGGTGAGTTGCCACCGGTCAGCTACGGCCCGGCGCGTTCCGGTGACATCCGCCATTCGCGGGCCAACAACAAGCGGCTGCTGGAACGCTTCAAGCTGCCAGCGCAGACGCCGATGAGCGTCGGCCTGGCGCGGTTGCTCGGCAAATAAGCGTTTCACGGACATGAAAAAGGCGCCCTTTGACAGGCGCCTTTTTCACGGCCGGAATTTGTCGCCATTCCTGTGGCGAGGGGACGTTGTCCCCCGATCAACTGCGTACGGTCTCCGTCAGTTCTAAGCCTGCTCACCACCAAGCCTCATTCACCACCACGTGAACATTCGGTAAAAATCAGCTTAGAACTTATAGCCCAGACCGACCATGTAGATGAACGGATCGACATCCACGTTCACCCGTGCGCGGGTGCCTGGTGCGACGGCGTTGTTTTCGACAGTGGCGCGGGTATCGATGTCGATGTAGCGCACTTGGGCGTTGAGCATGATGTTGTCGGTCAGCATGTAGTCCGCACCGACCTGCCAGGCCAGACCCCAAGAGTTTTTCGCCTTGAAGTTGCTGAAGCCTGCAGTCTGCGCTTCGCTGCCGACGTGCTCGTCGTAGATCCAGGTGTAGTTGATGCCGCCGCCGACATACGGCTGGAATGCCGACTTCGAATCCAGCGGGTAGTAGACGACGCTGAGGGTTGGCGGCAAGTGCTTCAGGGTGCCGAGCTTGCCGTTGGCCGCAGGTAGGGCAGTGCCCTTGAGCTTGACGTCATGCTCGAATGGCGTGGCCGCGAGCAGTTCGATGCCGACGTGATTGGTGAGCATGTAGGCGAAGTTCAGACCCAGTTGGGTGTCGCTGCTCATGGTCGCCTTGCCGCCCAGATTGGTGCCGCTCAACGGACCCTGATCGACCTTGACGCTGGAACTGTCGGCCTTCGGGTTGACGGTGATTGCACCGGCGCGGATGAGGATGTCACCGGCCTCGTGGGCGTGGGCGAGCGGGGCTGCGAGCGCGAGGGCAAACAGCGAAGCGCTGAGCAAGGACTTGTTCATGGGGGCTCCAAAGGACGTTAAAAGTTTCTGATGTCCTATGGTACGAAGCCAACTGATACGGTCTTTTGACTCAGCTCAATGAAACAGTGAAGGGGCGGACTTTTGCGGAGCCTTTGCGGGCCTCATCGCTGGCAAGCCAGCTCCCACAGGTTTTGTTGGTGATCACAAAATTTGTGAACGACTCATACACTGTGGGAGCTGGCTTGCCAGCGATGGGGTCCTTACAGATGGCACAAAACTACCGGGATTTACTCCGGCAGCTCATACACATAAATCTTGTCGGCATCCATCTGATACCCGGCATCCGCCAGCTCGCTGCTCGATGCCTTGACCTGCAACGGCCCCTCGACCCAGTACGGCTGATACAACTCATCAAGCTTCACGCCCAACTCGCTTTTGACATGCACGATCTGGTTCGACGGCGGTGGCGGCACATGGATGCACGCGCCGAAATACGGCACCAGCAGGAAGTCAGTGGTGCGCCCCTCTTCGTTGACTTCCAGCGGCACGATATAGCCCGGCAGGCGAATGGTCTGACCGTCGAGCGCCTGCACCACCGGCGCATTCGGCATGTCCTGTTTGGCTGCTGGCGCAGACTCGGCAGACAACGCGTCGCCCATCTTCGACAGATCGTGCAGTGGGGTCATGTTCGGCACTTCTGGCGCGGCGTCCGGCGGGATCATTTCCGACCAGGTCAGGTCTTTCGGCGCCGCCGCCCACACGGGCAGGGCGACCAGCAACAGCAGCGCAAGCAAGGCGCGGGGCATGGTGAACATCCTCATAAACGGATCGACAGGCCATCGGCCAAAGATTGGCGATACGCACGCCAGGCCGGCACGCTGCCCATCAGCAGCGCGGCCGCCAGAATGCCACCGAGCAGCGTCCATTCATACTCGCTCGGCCACGCCAGCGGCAGGTACAAACCGTAATTGGCCTGCACGTAACCTTGCGCGGCGGCGATGCCGATGTAGAGCAATGCCAGTCCGGCGATCACTCCGGTCAACGCCAGTGCAAAAGCTTCCAGCACCAGCAGACTCGCAATGTGCCACGGCCGCGCGCCAACCGAACGCAGAATCGCCATCTCGCGGCGACGTTCGTTGAGGCTGGTGAGAATCGCCGTGAGCATGCCGATCAATCCGGTCAGCACCACGAACAGCGACACTACGAACAGCGCCTTTTCGGCGGTACTCATCAGGCTCCACAACTCCTGCAACGCCACGCCCGGCAGGATCGCCAGCATCGGTTCGCCCCGGAATTCGTTGATCTCGCGTTGCAGTGCAAACGTGGAAATCTTGCTGTTGAGGCCGAGCATGAACGCGGTGATCGCTTGCGGCGTCAGGTCCATGTTGCGTGCCTGATCCGCCGTGATCCGCCCGTTGCCCCGCGCCGGCACGCCGTTGTGCCAGTCGATGTGAATCGCCTCCATGCCGCCGAGGCTGATGTGCAACGTGCGATCGACCGGGGTGCCGGTGCGCTTGAGAATGCCGACCACGGTAAACGGCTTGTCGTCGTGTTTGACCAGACTGATCGCCGCCACGCCGTGGGCCAGCACCAGTTTGTCGCCGAGTTTGTAATGCAGCGCATCGGCCACTTCCGCGCCGAGCACTACCTCAAACGGGTCGGTGGCAAACGCTCGACCGTCGGCGAGTGCCAGATGTTGCTGGCGACCGTACTGGTAATGCTCGAAATACGCTTCGGTGGTGCCCATCACCCGGTAGCCGCGATGCGAATCGCCGAGCGACATCGGGATCGCCCACTTCACTTTCGGGTTGTTGGCGAAGTGTTCGAAGCTGTCCCAGCGGATGTTGTTGGTGGCGTTGCCGATGCGGAACACCGAGTACAGCAGCAGGTTTACCGAACCCGAACGGGCGCCGACGATCAGGTCAGTGCCGCTGATGGTGCTGGCAAAACTGGCTTTGGCCTCGGTGCGCACCCGTTCAACGGCGAGCAACAGACACACCGACAAAGCGATGGCGAAGGCAGTGAGCAGGGCGGTAAAGCGGCGGTTGGCCAGGCTGGCCATGGCCAGACGAAACAGATACATCTCAGACCTCGGCAGACGTGGCGGCGCGATTGAGCTCGGCCAGGGACAGGTGACGGTCGAACAGCGGCGCCAGGCTCTGGTCGTGGCTGACGAACAACAGGCTGGAACCGGCTTCGCGACATTCAGCGAAAAGCAGGCGGATGAAGTTTTCCCGGGCGTCGTAGTCGAGGGCCGAAGTCGGTTCGTCGGCGATCACCAGCTCAGGCTGGCCGATCAAGGCGCGGGCAGCGGCGACCCGTTGCTGTTGGCCGATGGACAGCGAATCAGCACGACGGCTGAGAATGCTTTCATCCTTCAAACCCAAGTGGGCGAGCAGGGTGGCGGCGGCTTGATCGACGCTGCCGTGGCGCTGTTTCGCCCGTTCTGCGCGCAGTTTGGAAAAGTGGCAGGGCAGCTCAACGTTCTCGCGCACCGAGAGAAACGGCAGCAGGTTGAACTGCTGAAAGATGTAGCCAGTGTGGTCGACGCGAAAGGTGTCGCGGGCGCCGGCGGAGAGTTCGGTGAGTTCCTGGCCGAGCAGGCGAATGCTGCCGCGATCAGGTTTCTGCACACCGCCGAGCAATCCGAGCAGGGTGGTCTTGCCGCTGCCGCTGGGGCCTTTGAGGAACAGGGTTTCACCCGCTTCAAGGCGAAACGCCGGGATGTTCAGCAGCGGCGGGTGACCGGGCCAGCTGAAGCCCAGGTCGGACAGTTCGATGAGTGCTTGGGTCATGGCACCAGTTTCATAAGATGAACACAGAACCCCTGTAGGAGCTGCCGAAGGCTGCGATCTTTTGATCTTCTTGGAAGGCAAAAGATCGCAGCCTTCGGCAGCTCCTACATTGGATCGCGATGGATCACCGGGACTTTTCGGTGGAATCAGAATTTCAGGGCAGCAGCCTTGGCCGTCACTTCGGTACCTTGCTGGCCGCTGGCGCTGATCAGTTGTACCTGAATTTTCTGCGTGGCCGGGAAGGTCTTGAAGACGTTCGCCAGATCCAGGGTCTTCAGCGCACCCGGGGTGGCGCAGGTGAATTGGTAGTGCGCGTGGATTTCGCTGTGATCGTGGTGATGCTCGTGGCCGTCCTTGTCGGCTTCATCGTCGTCATGATCGTCGGCATCCGGTTTGTCGCCGAACAGCGGGCTCTCCAGTTCCTGGCGGGCGACCTTGCAACCTGCCGCCGCTGGCAGGCTGAACAGCACCAGCGGGTTTTCCAGTTGCGCGCGGGCAGCGGCGACCTTGGCCTTGTCAGCATCGCTGGTCGCGGCGTGTTCGAAGCCGACCAGGTTCATCGCCGGGCTTTCCAGCTCCAGCTCCAGGGTCTGGCCGTCCAGCGCTGCGTTCAGGCGACCGACGCCGTGTTCATGCGCGCCGAGGCTGCCGTGTTCATGGTCGTGATCGTGGTCATGCTCCTCGGCGGCATGGGCGATGGCCAGCGGCAACAGGGCAAACGGCAAAGCGAGCAGCAGACGACGCATGGTGGTCTCCGGGAAGTAAAGTGAAGAGTTTGTTATGTAATCTTATAACGAAAGTCCGCAGAGTTTGCCCGTGCGCTTGGCGTTGCACAAGTCCCGTGGGAGCATGCAGGTCAGAAATGTGCAGGAGCGAACTCAATGTTGCGGATACGCGGAACCGTCGGCGCCATGCCGGTGGATTTGACAGTGGAACTGGATGACAGCGATTGGGGGAAGCTCGGTTCGGCGCTGAATGCGCAGGCACCGATTGCCCAACCTGAGGTCGCCGCGTCGGCGCCAGCGGCGAAACCGCTGAATCAGGACGATGCGTTGTGGCAGGTGGCGAAGGATTTGTTGCGCAAGGCCGGGCAACTCAGCGGGCCGGATCTGCTCGATCAGCTTGAAGGGCTGACCGGCAGCGCGGTGGCGGGCAAGCGCTTGCTGGTGCGCCTGCGCCATAGCTCGGACGTGAAAGTAGTGAGCGGCGGGGATACGCCGCTCTACAGCTGGATCGAGTGAGCCGCTAAAGATCGCAGCCTGCGGCAGCTCCTACAGGTTCAGCGTTCATCCGCAAAATGCGCGGTGAACGATCCCGTGTAGGAGCTGCCGCAGGCTGCGATCTTTTGATCTTAATAAAGCGCCGCAAACATTTTGCGGCGGTACACCGTCACCAGCGGATGCTCGTTGCCAAGCAGTTCAAACACCTGCAGCAAGGTCTTGTGCGGCAAACCTTCGCTGTAGCTGCGGTTGCGGATAAACAGCTTCAGTAGTGCATCCAGGGCCGCTTCATACTGCTGGCGAGCGAGTTGCTGGATCGCCAGTTGATACACCGCTTCATCGTCCTGGGGATTCTGCGCCAGACGGCTTTTCAGGTCAGCCGCATCCGGCAGATCACGCGCCAGGCCGAGGAACTGAATTTGCGCCTTGGCACCGGCCAGCGCGGCCTTGTGCTCATCGCTTTTGACCGCGTCGAGCACGGCCTGCGCTTCGCCCAGTTCGCCGCGTTCAGTCAGGCAACGGGCATAGAGAATCAGCGCCTTGGCATTGGTATTGTCTTCGTTGAGCATCACCACCAGCGCCGCTTCGGCATCGGCGTAACGTCCGTCATCGAACAACACCTGCGCCTGTTCGAACGGATCAGCGGCGGCCGGCGGCGGCATCTGCACATGCGGCTCAAGCAGGGCGCGCACGGCGGATTCCGGTTGCGCACCGGCAAAACCGTCGACCGGTTGACCGTCCTTGAACAGCACCACGGTCGGCAGGCTGCGAATGCCGAAACGGGCGACGATGTCCTGCTCGATGTCGCAGTTGACCTTGGCCAGCAGCAACTCGCCCTGATAGCTCTCAGCGATGCCTTGCAACATCGGCATCAACGCCTTGCACGGCGCACACCATTCGGCCCAGAAATCCACCAGCACCGGTTTGTTGAAAGAAGCTTCGATCACCGACTGGTCGAAATCGGCAGTCGTGGCGTCGAAGATGTACGGCGTTTGCTCACTCATGGGGGATCTCGTCAAAGCGTGGATGGGGCAACTATACGGCTTGGCGGGGGGTGGCCGGAAGCGGGGCAAATTTGAGAGGTGTACCGCTAGTCAGCACGCCATCGCTGGCAAGCCAGCTCCCACAGTGTTCTGGGTCGTATACGAAATGTTGGTTCGACTCGGTCACTGTGGGAGCGGGCTTGCCCGCGAAGCTTTTAGCTAGCGCCGCGCATGGTAAAGGCTGACATGCCGAAATTCCTCAGGCTCCGCCAGATCCGGCAATGTCATCGCCTCAAGCATTTCAATGCGTTCATACAACGGATGGCGAAAATCCCGCACCCGCGAATCCGCCACCAACGCTTCTCGCCCACGGCTTAAAAACGCATCGAGCAAGGGCAGATTCGCCCGGTCATACAACACATCCGCCACCAGAATCAGATCGAACCGATCGGCCTCGGCAAAGAAATCCGTCGAATAGCTCATCTCGACATTATTCAGCGCGGCATTCGCCCTGCACGCGGAAATCGCCAGTGGATCGAGATCGCAGGCCACCACTTCCAGCGCTCCGGCCTTCACCGCTGCGATCCCGGCAATCCCCGAACCGGCACCGAAATCCAACACGCGTTTACCCCGCACCCACTCGGGAAACTCCGCCAGATAGCGCGCCACCGCCAGACCGCTGGCCCAGCAGAAGCCCCAATAGGGTGGCTCGTGCAGAATTCGCTGGATTTCGTCCTGACTGAATTGGCGATCCATGTTGTCGCCATCGATCAGCCACAGCCGCAAATCGGTATCCGGCAACGCACAGACCTTGAGTCTGGCGTCGCCAAGCAGTTCACCTAACGTTTGTTGCAGGTCGAGCGGTGCATTCATGGTGCTTTGACAAATTGCAGCTGGCCCAGCGCCTGGGTGGTCGGCTGGGTGATGGTCTGCGACGGCAGATGCAGGATCAACTGGCCAGACTGGCTGGCGCGGCCGCGCAACTCAACCCGCGCACCGGCCGGGAACGCGTCGGGGTTGAAGCGTAGGCGGAACGGCAGGATCTGGTTGTTGCCGATCAGACTGGAACTGGCGAGCAATTGCTGCGGGCGATCCTTTGCATCGATCACCAGCAGCGCCAGTTCGACTTCGGCACCGGCCGGCACGCCTTGCAGGGTGCCGCTCAGCTCGCGTTGATAGGCCGGCAGCGGGCCAAGCTCGGCGGCCTCTTTGGCTTTTTTCTGCGCCTGTTGTGGCGCAGGGCCGGGCGTTGGTGGCTGAGGCTTGGGCGCATCGCTGCCACAGGCCACCAGCAGGCTGAAAAGACTGAGCAAAACGAGCGGACGTAACGGCATTGGATGCTCCAGCAAAATGAAATCCATGGATCAAACGATCATGCCGTTCTGTATACCGCAAACCCTATGGCTTGTCTTGCCACCGGGATGCGCTACCATGGCCCTCCCTTTTTTTGTTGCCAGCCACCATGCACTGTCCCTTCTGCGGTGCCAACGACACCAAGGTCATCGACTCGCGTCTGGTCGCCGAGGGCGAACAGGTGCGCCGCCGGCGTGAATGCCTGGCCTGCGGCGAGCGTTTCACGACGTTCGAGACGGCCGAACTGGTGTTGCCGCGCCTGATCAAAACCGACGGCAGCCGCCAACCGTTCGACGAAGAAAAACTCCGCGCCGGCATGCAACGCGCGCTGGAGAAACGTCCGGTAAGCGTCGAGCGCCTCGAATCCTCTCTGGTTCACATCAAGCACAAGCTGCGCGCCACCGGCGAGCGCGAGGTCAAATCTCTCGTGGTCGGCGAACTGGTCATGGCTGAATTGCAGAAGCTTGATGAAGTCGCCTACATCCGCTTCGCTTCGGTGTACAAGCGCTTCCAGGACCTCAACGAATTCCGCGAAGAAATCGACCGCCTCGCCCGCGAACCGGTGAAAGAATGACCACCGTCGCCGAGCAGGCCATTCTCGACGCCCACTTCATGGCCCGCGCGCTGGAACTGGCGCGCAAAGGCCACTACACCACCCATCCCAATCCCCGGGTTGGCTGCGTAGTGGTACGCGACGGGCAGATTGTCGGCGAAGGCTGGCATGAACGCGCCGGCGAACCGCACGCTGAAGTCCATGCGCTGCGCGCTGCCGGTGAACTCGCCCGAGGCGCGACCGCTTATGTGACCCTCGAACCGTGCAGCCACCATGGCCGCACACCGCCGTGCGCCGATGCACTGGTGAATGCCGGTGTCGGTCGAGTGGTCGCAGCGATGCGTGATCCGAATCCGCAAGTCGCCGGGCGTGGCTTGCAGCGTCTGGCTGATGCCGGCATCGCCACCGAAAGTGGTGTGCTGGAAGCGGAAGCGCGCAAGCTCAATCAAGGTTTTCTGAAGCGCATGGAACACGGCTTGCCATTCGTGCGGGTCAAGTTGGCCATGAGCCTCGACGGGCGCACGGCAATGGAAAACGGCGAGAGCCAATGGATTACCGGCCCGGCTGCGCGGTCGGCGGTGCAGCGTTTGCGCGCTCAGGCCGCCGTGGTGCTGACCGGTGCTGACACCGTACTGGCCGATGGCGCGCGGTTGACTGTTCGTGCTGACGAACTCGGTCTGGACAGCGAGCAAACCGCGCTGGCCATGAGCCGTCCGCCGTTGCGCGTGCTGATCGACGGGCGCCTGCGCGTGCCGCTCGATGCACCGTTCTTCAAGGCTGGCCCGGCGTTGGTCGCCACGTGTGTCGCGATCGAAGAGCAATACGCCCACGGCCCGGAATGCCTGATCGTGCCGGGTGATGACGGTCAGGTCGACCTGCATCAATTGCTGATCGAACTGGCTGGCCGTGGCGTCAACGAGGTGCTGGTCGAGGCCGGGCCGCGATTGGCCGGCGCTTTTGCTCAGCTCGGTCTGGTCGACGAGTTCGTGATCTTCATCGCCGGCAAGTTCCTCGGCTCCACGGCGCGTCCATTGCTGGACTGGCCGCTGGCCCATATGAAGGATGCCCCGCAGCTGAAAATCACTGAAATTCGTGCGGTAGGTGATGACTGGCGAGTCACTGCCATCCCTGTGCCACCGGCGAGCGTATAATTCCCGGCCATCGTTATTACGCTGGCTTAGTTCTCAAGGAGAACCCCATGTTTACCGGCATCATCGAATCCATCGGCAGTATCCGCGCACTGACCCCAAAGGGCGGTGATGTGCGGGTGCATGTTGCCACCGGCAAGCTCGACCTGAGCGACGTCAAACTCGGCGACAGCATCGCGGTCAACGGCGTCTGCCTGACGGCGGTTGAGCTGCCGGGCGACGGCTTCGCTGCCGACGTCAGCCGCGAAACCCTCGACTGCACCGCCATGAATGATCTGAAAAGCGGCAGCCCGGTCAATCTGGAAAAAGCCCTGACCCCGACCACTCGTCTCGGCGGGCATCTGGTCAGCGGCCACGTCGACGGCGTCGGCGAAATCGTCTCGCGCAGCGACAATGCTCGCGCCGTGGAATTTCGCATCCGCGCGCCGAAGGAACTGGCCAAGTACATCGCCCATAAAGGCTCGATCACCGTCGACGGCACCAGCCTGACCGTGAACGAAGTCGATGGCGCCGAGTTCATGCTGACGATCATTCCGCACACGCTGAGCGAAACCATCATGGCGTCGTACAAGCCAGGTCGCCGGGTGAATCTGGAAGTCGATTTGCTGGCGCGTTATCTGGAACGTCTGCTTTTGGGCGACAAAGCCGCAGAGTCGGCATCCGGCGGCACCATCACCGAAAGCTTTCTGGCCCAAAACGGCTACCTCAAATCCTGAAGCTCTAAATTTCGAAAGAAGGGGGGTGCCTTGTGGCGCTCAATAGCATCGAAGAACTGGTTGAAGACATCCGCCAAGGCAAGATGGTCATCCTCATGGATGACGAAGACCGCGAGAACGAAGGCGACCTGATCATGGCCGCCGAATGCTGCCAGGCCGAACACATCAACTTCATGGCCAAGCACGCCCGTGGCCTGATCTGCATGCCGATGAGCCGCGAGCGCTGCGAACTGTTGAAGCTGCCACTGATGGCGCCGCGCAACGGTTCCGGTTTCGGCACCAAGTTCACTGTCTCGATCGAAGCGGCCGAAGGCGTGACCACTGGCATCTCCGCTGCCGACCGTGCGCGCACCGTACAAGCGGCGGCGGCCAAAGATGCCAAGGCTGAAGACATCGTCAGCCCGGGCCACATCTTCCCGCTGATGGCTCAGGCCGGCGGCACCCTCGCTCGCGCCGGTCACACCGAAGCCGCCTGCGACCTCGCGCGCATGGCCGGTTTCGAACCGAGCGGCGTGATCTGCGAAGTGATGAACGACGACGGCACCATGTCCCGTCGCGCCGAACTGGAAGCGTTCGCCGCTGAACACAACATCAAGATCGGCACCATCGCCGACCTGATTCACTACCGGATGATCCACGAACGTACCGTTCAGCGGATTGCCGAGCAGCCACTGGACAGCGAACTGGGCCAATTCAACCTGGTGACCTATCGTGATTCGGTGGAAGGCGATGTGCACATGGCGCTGACCCTGGGCACTGTTTGCGCTGATGAGCCAACGCTGGTTCGCGTGCACAACATGGATCCGCTGCGCGACCTGTTGATGGTCAAACAACCGGGCCGCTGGAGCCTGCGTGCCGCCATGGCTGCGGTTGCCGAGGCCGGCAGCGGTGTGGTGCTGTTGCTCGGTCACCCGCTCGACGGCGACGTGCTGCTGGCGCACATCCGTGAAACCGGTGATCAGCCAGCACCGAAAAAACCGACCACCTACAGCATCGTCGGTGCCGGTTCGCAGATCCTGCGTGACCTCGGTGTGCGCAAAATGCGCCTGATGTCGGCGCCAATGAAATTTAATGCGATATCCGGTTTCGATCTGGAAGTTGTAGAATACGTGCCCTCCGAATAATGACCGGTCGTTTCCGGACTCCGATTCGCGGCAAATAAATCACTGAGGGACGCGTAGCAGACGCGTCCCGGCTCTTTAAGAGATCTGACGAATGACCCTGAAGACCATCGAAGGTACCTTCATCGCCCCTAAAGGCCGCTACGCTCTGGTAGTGGGCCGCTTCAACAGCTTCGTGGTTGAAAGCCTGGTCAGCGGTGCAGTTGATGCCCTGGTTCGCCACGGCGTGAGCGAAAGCGACATCACCATCATCCGCGCACCTGGCGCCTTCGAAATCCCGCTGGTTGCGCAGAAAGTCGCGCAGAAAGGCGAGTTCGCAGCCATCATCGCGCTGGGCGCAGTCATTCGTGGCGGCACCCCGCACTTCGAATACGTGGCCGGCGAATGCACCAAGGGTCTGGCCCAGGTGTCCATGGAGTTCGGCGTGCCGGTCGCTTTCGGCGTCCTGACCGTTGATTCCATCGAGCAAGCCATCGAACGTTCCGGCACCAAGGCCGGTAACAAAGGTGCCGAAGCTGCCCTGTCCGCTCTGGAAATGGTCAGCCTGCTGGCGCAGTTGGAGGCCAAGTGATTACCGACGATAGCGATCGTTTCAACCCGCGCGATCCGAAACCTGCGGATGCCGGCAAGCCCTCGAAAAGCGTCAAGCGTCGCGAAGCCCGTCAGCTCGCGACTCAAGCGCTGTACCAGTGGCACATGGCCAAGCAATCGCTGAACGAGATCGAAGCGCAGTTCCGCGTTGATAACGATTTCACCGATGTCGATGGTGCTTACTTCCGCGAAATCCTCCACGGGGTTCCGCAGTTCAAGACCGAAATCGACAACGCCCTGTCGCCTTGCCTGGATCTGGCGATTGAAGAGCTGGACCCGGTTGAACTGGCGGTTCTGCGCCTATCCACCTGGGAACTGCTCAAGCGCGTCGACGTGCCGTACCGCGTTGTGATCAACGAAGGTATCGAACTGACGAAAGTCTTCGGTTCGACCGACGGCCACAAGTTCGTCAACGGTGTGCTCGACAAGCTGGCCCCGCGCCTGCGTGAAGCTGAAGTGAAGGCGTTCAAGCGCTGATCAGCGCTTGATATCGCAATGGGCGAGTTCGAGCTGATCCGAAACTTCTTCGCCGCCGCGCCTTGTGCGCAGGGCGGCGAAGGCGTTGCCCTCGGGATTGGCGACGACTGCGCCTTGCTCGCTGTTCCTCCCGGGGAACAGTTGGCGATTTCCACCGATACGCTGGTGGCCGGTGTGCATTTCGCCGACCCCTGCGATCCGTTTCTGCTCGGTCAGCGCTCGCTGGCTGTTGCGGTCAGCGATCTGGCCGCCATGGGCGCCACGCCCGTTGCCTTTACCCTTGCCCTGACTGTGCCGACGGTGACCGCCGATTGGCTGCAAGCTTATGCCCGTGGTTTGAACCGCATGGCGCAGAGTTGCGGCGTGACCCTGGTGGGCGGCGATACCACGCGTGGGCCGTTGAGCCTGACCGTCACGGTGTTCGGTCGCGTGCCGGCGGGGCAGGCATTGACTCGTTGCGGTGCGCAGCCGGGCGATTTGCTGTGTGTCGGCGGTGAACTGGGCAATGCCGCCGGCGCCTTGCCGCTGGTGTTGGGTCAGCGTGACGCCGAATCGGCAATCGCCCAACCATTGCTTGATCATTATTGGTCACCACAACCGCAACTCGCCCTCGGTCAGGCTCTGCGCGGCAAGGCCACCTCGGCGCTGGACATCTCCGATGGCTTGCTCGCCGATTGTGGGCACATCGCGCTGGCCTCAAAGGTTCGGCTTGAGATTGAACGCGAGCGCGTACCGCTGTCGGATGCTTTAGTGGCGTTCCTCGGTCAACGCGGTGCCGAGCGTGCGGCGTTGAGCGGTGGCGATGATTACGTGTTGGCGTTCACGCTACCGTCCGTCGAGTTGCCGGCCTTGCTGGCCAATGGCTGGCCAATCCATGTGGTCGGTCGCGTGGCCGAAGGTCAGGGCGTGGTGCTGCTGGATCGCGAAGGCCATGACATCACCCCGCAAATCCGGGGCTATCAACATTTTCAGGAGACACCGTGACAGATCACCCGAAACAGGTTCCGGCCGAATTCGTTCCGCCGTCGGTCTGGCGCAATCCCTGGCATTTCCTTGCGTTCGGCTTCGGTTCCGGCACTCTGCCGAAAGCACCGGGCACGTGGGGCTCGTTAGTTGCGCTACCCTTTATCCCGTTGTGGCAGATGTTGCCCGACTGGGGTTACTGGCTGATGCTCGGAATCACCATGCTGTTCGGCTTCTGGCTGTGCGGCAAGGTGGCCGACGATCTGCGGGTACACGACCACGAAGGCATCGTCTGGGACGAAATGGTCGGGATGTGGATCACCCTCTGGCTGGTGCCGGAAGGCTGGTACTGGTTGCTCGCGGGTTTCCTGGTGTTCCGCTTCTTCGACATTCTCAAGCCGTGGCCGATTCGCTGGATCGACCGGCACGTTCACGGCGGCGTCGGCATCATGCTCGACGACGTGCTGGCCGGCGTGTTCGCCTGGCTGGCGATGCAGGGGCTGGTGTGGATTTTCGCCTGATTCCGAGGGAAATCAGGGTCAAGCAAGGGGACTAAGGATGGCTCGACGCTGGTTGGCGCTAGTGATGTTTGCTTTGCTGAGCACTGTTGCCAGTGCGCAGGAAGCTGCGCCGACGCCTGCGGTCATCCATCTGGCCAGCGAAGACTGGGAAGACTACACCGCCGCCGACGGCCACGGCCTCGGTTGGGACGTGTTGCGCAAGGTGTTCGAGCCCGCCGGGGTCAAGCTGGACATTCGCACCGTGCCGTACACCCGTTCGATCGGACTGGTGCAGTTGAAGGAAGTCGACGCGCTGGTCGGCTCCTATCGCGACGAAGCCGAGCAAGTCCTGTATCCGCACTGGAATTTCGATTCCGACCATATTTACGCACTGGGTCTGGCGAGCAACCCGTCGCCGACTCAGGCGACGCTGGGCAAGTATCGACTGGCCTGGGTGCGTGGCTACCGTTACGAAAACTACCTGCCGAACATCAAGCGCTACAACCAGATCGAGCGTCGTACCGGCATTCTGTCGATGCTCAAGCAGGGGCGCGCGGATTTTTACATCGATGCGCTGACCGAGATTGAGGCGGTGGTGAAAACGGCGGCGGATTCGACTCAATATCGCTATTCGCATCTGATCGAGTTGCCGCTGTACCTCGGCTTCGCCGACACCCCGCAAGCCCGGACGCTGATGGCGCTGTATGACCAGCGTATGGAGCAACTGGTGAAGAGCGGCGAGTTGAAACCGATTTTCGAGAAGTGGAAGCAGCCGTATCCGTTCGGCTCGCACTGACGCGGTTGCCCGGCTGATAAAGAACACTGTGGGAGCTGGCTTGCCAGCGATAGCGGTGGCTCAGTCACCAGAATGGCGGCAGATATACCGCCATCGCTGGCAAGCCAGCTCCCACAGGGGGCGCAGTTATCAAACTTTTTGATCGTTATGCCCGATAATTCAGCCTAAGCGTGTGCAGGAACCTGCTGTTACAATGCCCGCCTGCGAATTTTCAGACTCTTTTAGATCAGGAGCACACCGGTGCCTGTCGTCTTTGTCGCCGCTTCCAAGCTGCCAACACCCTTTGCGCAATTCACCATGCACGGTTTTCTCGATGAAGCCACCGGCCGCGAGCACGTCGTGCTGAGCCTGGGTGAAATTGCCGACGGTGCTCCGGTACTCGGCCGGTTGCACTCCGAATGCCTGACCGGCGATGCCTTGTTCAGCCAGCGCTGCGACTGCGGCTCGCAACTCGAAGGCGCTCTCAAGGCCATCGCCCGTGAAGGCCGTGGCGTGTTGCTGTACCTGCGTCAGGAAGGTCGCGGCATCGGCCTGCTGAACAAGATCCGTGCCTACGAATTGCAGGACGGCGGCGCCGACACCGTTGAAGCCAACGAACGTCTGGGTTTCGCCGCTGACCAGCGCGACTACGCCATGTGCCTGCCGATGCTTGAACATCTGGGCGTGAAATCTCTGCGCCTGATGACCAACAATCCGCGCAAGGTCAAGGCCTTGACCGACATGGGCATCACCGTCGCCGAGCGCGTGCCGTTGCACACTGGCCACAACCCGCACAACAAACTGTATCTGGCGACCAAGGCCAGCAAGCTCGACCACATGATGGGCAACGAGCATCAAGGTGAGGTTGATCGCGCGTGACCCGTGGTCAGGTGCGGCGCCGATTGTCGGTCGATTGGTGGAAATACCTGGTGCTGGCGCTGGTGCCGCTGTTCGTGCTCAACGCGCTGTTTGGTCAGGGCGAGGGGATTCTGCCGGTACTGGCAATGCCTTTTTTTATCGCCGGTGTGGCGTCGATGTTTGTCAGCCTGAAGTTTTTCAGTCGCTACAAACACGCATTGATCGCCACCCAAAAAGCCCTCGATACACCTGAAGAGCCGGCGGCGTGGATTGCTCTCGCAGCACGTCGCCGTAGCGCTTTCCTCGCGGCAGCGTTGCCAGCGTGGATCGGTGCGCTGGCGGTGTTTGTCGGCCTCGAAGCCGTGCCGCTGATGTTGCTGGCGCTGTCCACGGCGGTGCTGTTCTACCTCTACCGTATCCCGCGTCAACTCGGCTGATGCGCCGTCTGTGGCTGGCGCTAATGCTGCTGGCCGTCTCGGCTCCGGTGCTGGCCAGCCTGCGGGTGGTCAGCCTCGCACCGTCCCTTTCTGAAATCGTTGTCGAGCTGGATTCGGCTGACTTGCTGGTGGGCGTGCTGGATGCCGGCGAGCGTCCTGCCGAGATTGCCAACGTGGCCTCGGTGGGGCGTTACGGTCAACTCGACATGGAACAGTTGCTGAGCTTAAAGCCTGATTTGCTGTTGCTCTGGCCCGGCAGCGTCGGCCCGGCGCAGCGTGATCAGCTCAAGCGTCTGGGCATCCCGACCTTCGTCGCCGAACCGCATTCGCTCGAACAACTTGCTGCGCAGATCGAAGCCATTGCCGCGCAGTTGGGGCGTCCCGAGCGTGGAGTGAAACGTGCGGCAGCGTTGCGCGAACAACTCGCAGCGCTTCGCCAGCGGTATCGCCGGGATGCGCCGTTGCGGGTGTTCTACCAAGTGTGGGACAAGCCGCTTTACACCGTCGGTGGCGGGCAGATCATCAGTGATGCACTTGAGGTGTGCGGCGCGCGCAATGTCTTCGGCGATCTGAGTCTGCCGGCGCCGCAGGTGAGTATCGAGGCGGTGCTGCAGCGTGATCCGGAGGTGATTCTGGCGGGGGATCAGGCGCAACTCGATGCGTGGAAAACCTGGCCGCAGGTAGCGGCGGTGAAGCAGGGGAAATTACTGTTGGTCACCGATAAAGGCCTTGAACGCCCAAGCGGTCAGATGATCGACGCCACCGCCAAGCTCTGCCAATTGATCGCGCCGAACAGGTGATTCTGTAGGAGCTGCCGAAGGCTGCGATCTTTTGACTTTGTTATCTGACTGAGTCGGAAACGCCGAAGATCAAGATCAAAAGATCGCAGCCTTCGGCAGCTCCTATAGGGAATTTCAGTGGATTTCGGGAGTCCAGGTCACGCCAAACATCCACACCCGACCTTCCTCACGATAACCATACTGGCTGCCGTCATAGCTGTAGTTCGCCCGGCTGTAACCCTTGTCGAAGACGTTATCCACCTTCAGATCGAGCTTGATTTCACGGTTCAGCGCCCAACTGCTGCGCAAGCCGAACAGCGCATAGCCACCCAGCGGGTTTTCATTTTTCAGATCGTCATAACTGCTGCTCACAGCCTGCCAACTCGCACCGACGCCGATCTGGCCAAACTGCCGATCCAGATCCCAACTCAGCGTACGCCGTGCACGCCGCGCCAGGGTGTGGCCGCTGTCGCGATCACGCGGATCAATGATCGCTACGCCCAGATTGCTCTGCCAGCCGAACAGTTCCTGCTTCAGCGCTGCTTCAAAGCCGTTGATTCGTGCTGAAGCGACGTTTTCCGGACGTGAATTGCTGCCGAAGATAATTGCGTCCTCCAGATCCGTCCGATAAATCGATGCTTCGAGACGGCTGCTATCGGTCAACTGGCTGCGCCATTGCAACTCGTAGCTTTTCGACGTTTCCGGCTTCAGATCCGGGTTGCTGAAATCCGGGTAGTACAGGTCGTTGAAGGTCGGTGCGCGGAAGCCTTCGCTATAACTCAGCAGCAGATCGTTGTCCGGATTCAGCGGCAGGGTGAACGTGCCGCTCCAGGTGTTCTGGCTGCCGAACTGCTGGTTGTCGTCGTGACGCAGTCCGAGTTCGGTGGAGAAGCTGTCGGCCTGATAACGATGCTGGATGAACGCGGCGCGGTTCCAGCGGCTGTCCTCGTCGAACGCGGTGCTGCTGTTGACCCGGTCTTCGTACCAGTCGCCGCCGAGGATAAGGCTATTGCGCGTATCCAGGGTCAAATCGTTCTGCCAGTTCACCGAGTCGCGGTAGGTGTTGAATACCGTGCGTTCGTCGCTGAGTTTGTCGAAGGTCTTCTCGCGGTTTTCGGTGTGGCCGAATTCGACGCGGGTTTTCCAGGTTTCGTTGACCCGTGCGTCGACGTAACTGCTGACGCTGCTGACGTTGAAATCGCTGTAGGGCTGCTGCTGCACCGACTCGAACGTGGTCATGTCGAAGCGGCCGAACGGGTTGTCGAACTCGCTCTTGCCCCGGTTATCCAGGAGGTTGGCGCCGACCTCGATGTCATCAGTCAGCGCATGGCTGAGGCTCAGGCTGACGGATTTATTGCGGTAGGCATCGTGATCGCTGTCGCTGGGGTACGACTCGTGAGTGCGGTCGATCCCGGCGGTTTCATCCAGGCTCGCACCAAGATTGAAGCGGGTTTTATCGTCTCCCCCGGACAGCCCTAGGCTGCGCTCCCAGGTCTGGTTGCTGCCGAACCCGACGTGCATCCGCGGCAGCAAACCCTGTTCGCTGCCACGGCGGGTGAAGATCTGAATCACCCCGCCAATTGCATCGCTGCCGTAAATCACCGAGCGCGAACCGCGCAAGACTTCCACGCGCTCGATCTGTTCAATGTTCAGGTGCTGCAGATTGCTGTCGCCCGAGGTCGAGTTGCCGATGCGCTGGCCATCGACCAGCACCAGGCTCTGCGCCGACTGCGTGCCGCGAATGTAGATCCCCGGCAGACTGCCGCGCCCGCCGGTCTGTGCCACTTGCACGCCGGGTACACGACGGAGCAAGTCCGGCACGTCGCTCGGTTGCAGGCGATCAATGTCTTCGCGAGTGAACACAGTGTTGGCGGCGCTGCTGTCGTTGCGCGCTTCGACCTGACGGTTGGCGGAGATTAGAACGTCAGGCAGCTTCAGCGCTTGGTCGCGTTCGAAGGTCTCGGCGAAGGCGTTAGCCGATGGCAGCAGGAGGAAGGGCAGGGCGAGGCGCGAGAGGTTCATGGCAATCCATCGGGGAATATCGGGTGTACGCAAATATCGGGTTTCCACAAAACACTGTGGGAGCGGGCTTGCCCGCGAAGAGGTCGGTACATCCAACATCAATGTTGATTGTGCCGACGCCTTCGCGGGCAAGCCCGCTCCCACAGTGATTGTGTGTAGCGGATCAGCGGTTGAGCAATTCCAGACGCTGACGAATCGACGCTTCGATCCCGGCCTCATCCAGCCCGCATTCCGCCAGCATCTGCGCCGGTTTTGCGTGCTCGACGTAAACATCCGGCAAGCCCAGATGCAGCATCGACTTGAGGATGTTTTCCCGTGCGAGGAACTCGCTGACCGCGCCCCCGGCGCCGCCCATGATCGCATTCTCTTCGATGGTCACCAGCAACTCGTGGCTGCCGGCAATCTCGCGCACCAGTGCTTCATCCAGTGGTTTGACGAAACGCATGTCGACCACGGTGGCATCCAGCTTCTCGGCGACTTTCAGCGCTTCGGCCAGTTGCACGCCGAACACCAGCAGGGCGACTTTGCTGCCCTGACGACGGACGATGCCCTTGCCGATTTCGATCGGCTCGAGATCTTTGTCGATGGTCGCATTCGGGCCGTTGCCGCGTGGATAACGCACCGCCGCCGGGCCGTTGTACAGGTGGCCGGTGGTGAGCATTTTGCGCAGTTCGTTTTCATCGCTAGGGGTCATGATGACCATGCCTGGGATGCAGCGCAGGTACGACAGGTCGAAGCTGCCGGCGTGGGTCGGGCCGTCTTCGCCAACCAGGCCGGCGCGGTCGATGGCGAACAGCACGTCGAGGTTCTGCACCGCAACGTCATGCACCAACTGGTCGTAACCACGCTGCAGGAACGTCGAGTAGATCGCCACCACCGGTTTTGCGCCTTCGCAGGCCATGCCGGCAGCGAACGTCACCGCGTGTTGCTCGGCAATCGCCACGTCGAAGTAGCGCAGCGGGAAGCGTTCGCTGAACGCGACCAGGTCCGAGCCTTCCTTCATCGCCGGAGTAATCCCGACCAGACGCGGGTCAGCAGCCGCCATATCGCACAGCCACTCGCCGAACACTGCCGAGTACTTCGGTCCACCGGCCTTTTTCGGCGCGGCGGCCGGAGCGTCTACGGGTTCGAGCTTGGTGATGGCGTGATAACCGATCGGGTCGACTTCCGCCGGGGCGAAGCCTTTGCCTTTCTTGGTGACGATGTGCAGGAACTGCGGGCCTTTCAGATCACGCATGTTGCGCAGCGTGGCGATCAGGGTCGGCAGGTCGTGGCCGTCGATTGGACCGATGTAATTCCAGCCCAGCTCTTCGAACAGGGTGCCGGGGACCAGCATGCCTTTGGCGTATTCTTCGGTGCGGCGGGCGATTTCCCAGGCGCCGGGCAGGCGCGACAGGACTTTCTTGCTGCCCTCACGCATGCTCGCGTAAGTGCGGCTGGATAGGATCTTCGCCAGATAATTCGACAGACCGCCGACGTTGCGCGAGATCGACATGTCGTTGTCGTTGAGGATCACCAGCATGTTGGCGTTGACTTCCGGCGCATGGTTCAGCGCCTCGAAGGCCATGCCGGCGGTCAATGCGCCGTCGCCGATCACGGCAATCGCCTTGCGATCACTGTTCTGCAGGCGGGCGGCAATGGCCATGCCCAGCGCGGCGCTGATCGAGGTGCTGGAGTGGCCGACGCCGAAGGTGTCGTACTCGCTCTCGGCACGACGCGGGAAAGCGGCAATGCCGTCCTTCTGGCGCAGGCTGCCCATGCGCTCGCGGCGACCGGTGAGGATCTTGTGCGGATACGCCTGATGACCGACGTCCCACAGCAGACGGTCGTCCGGTGTGTCGAAGACGTAATGCAACGCAATGGTCAGCTCGATCACGCCCAGGCCGGCACCGAAATGCCCACCGGTCTGGCCGACCGTGTAGAGCAGTTCCAGGCGCAACTCATCGGCCAGGGTTTCCAGCTCGGCTTCGCCTAACCGGCGCAGGCCGTCCGGCGTGTTCGCGCGGTCCAGCAGGGGCGTGGTCGGGCGCTTGCGGGGAATCTCATGAAACGTCGTGGGCATCAGGCGAATCGTTATAGGTATAGAAGATGCGGCAGTTTACCTGATGCATCGCCCCCTGCCCACGCGTTGGTTTTTTTTGGCGGATTCGCCGTCAGCTGCGGCGCTCGACGATATACCGGGCCAGCTCGCGCAAAGGCTCGGCCGCCGCGTCAAACGGTCGCAGGGCATGCAGGGCCTGATCACGCAGTTCCAGCGCGTAGGCTTTGGCGGCGTCGAGGCCGAGCAGCGCGGGGTAAGTTGGTTTGTCACGGGCGATGTCGGCGCCCTGGCGTTTGCCGAGGGTTTCGGTATCGCTTTCGACGTCGAGGATGTCGTCCTGCACCTGAAAGGCCAGACCGATGGCCCGTGCATACGTCTGCAAAGCCTTGAGTTCATCCTGCTCGGCACGGCCGCTGGCAAGGGCGCCAAGTTTGACGCTGACTTCGATCAGCGCGCCGGTTTTGTGCCGGTGCATCTGTTCGAGGGCTTGTTGATCGAGTTTGAGGCCGACCGAGCCAAGGTCGATGGCTTGACCGCCGACCATGCCCGCCGGGCCTGCCGCTTGGGCCAGCGCGGTGACCATTTGCAGGCGGATGTCACTGCTGCAATCGCTCAGGCGCGGGTCGAGCAGGGCGCTGAAGGCCAGACTCTGCAAACCGTCACCGGCAAGAATCGCGCAGGCTTCATCGAATTTTTTGTGGGTGGTTGGCTGGCCGCGACGCAGATCGTCATCGTCCATGGCCGGCAA
Source organism: Pseudomonas sp. 4CAES_32.4 (assembly GCF_058136335.1). Lineage (NCBI taxonomy): Bacteria > Pseudomonadati > Pseudomonadota > Gammaproteobacteria > Pseudomonadales > Pseudomonadaceae > Pseudomonas > Pseudomonas sp. 4CAES_32.4. Next base: position 5,506,180 of record NZ_CM176882.1, on the reverse strand, counting down.
ATCGTCGTGAACCAGCGAGTAAGCGTGGATCAGCTCGACCGCGCAAGCTGCGCCATTGGCTTGCTCAGCCTTGCCGCCGAGGGCTTCGCACGCCGCGTAGGCCAGCAGCGGACGCACGCGTTTGCCACCGTTCATCACGCTGTAGCGCATGGCTTCGTACAGACGCGCCAGTTCCGGCAGCGGCGCGTTGAACAGGGTTTCCAGCGCCGCATTGACCCGGGCCTGGCTGGTCGCCGTATACGCTGCAATCATTCTGGCTGTTCCGCGTCGAAGGGTTCCTCGGCGAGTTCGCCATCGCGCTCGAGCAGCACTTGCACCTTCTGCTCGGCTTGCGCCAGCGCTGCCTGGCAGTCACGGGTCAGACCGATGCCCTGCTCGAAAGCGGTCAGCGAGTCTTCCAGCGACAATTCACCGTTCTCCAGACGCTCGACCAATGTTTGCAGGTCGGCGAGGGACTGTTCGAAATCCAGTGCAGCTTTTTTGCGGGCCATGGCGGCGATTTCCGGTTGACGTTAAACCGGCGCGACACTAGCAGATAGGGGGGTTATGGGCAAATGAGCGGGGAGGCCCGAAAGGATGGAAATGGCGTTGTCGTAGGTGAGATTAACGCGCAGCTCTGTCCGGATAATAGATCTGATAGCGTGTACTACGACCACCCCCCGGCAAGCGTTGCAGGCAACCTTTCTCCAGCAACTCTGCAAGATGTCGGGTCGCTGTGGCCTTCGACACTTTTGCTACCGCTTGATATTGGCTGGCGCTGATACCGTGCTCAAAACCCCGCTCACTGCCGTCGAGCAGGCGGTTAAGCACTTTGACCTGCTCCGCCGAAAGTTCAGACTCGCGGTGTGCCTGCCAGAAGCACGTCTTGCCCAGCACGCTTTCAATCCGGGTGATGGCTTGTTGCAGACTACGTAGCAACGTTTGCAAAAACCATGTGAGCCACTCTGTGATATCCAGTGTGGCTTTCTGGCTTGATTCCAGAATCCGATAGTAGCCAGAACGATCATCCAGAATGCTCGCCGACATGGCGTAGAAACGGATGGCTTGCGCTTCGCCCTGTGCCAGCGCCAGATCAGTGATGGTGCGGGTGAGGCGACCATTGCCATCGTCAAACGGATGCAAAGTGACAAACCAGAAATGGGCGATGCCCGCGCGTAGCATCGGGTCCAGTGCTGTCTGATGCTGGCTGGTCTCGAACCATTGGAGAAACTGCTCGAGCTGCAGTTCAAGACCTTGGCGTGGTGGGGCTTCGAAATGAATGGTCGGGCGATCAATGCGACCCGATACCACCTGCATTGGCTCATCACCGCGCAGCGCACCCACATGCATTGAGCGCGCACTAAGGCCAGCTTCTTGATCGGGAAACAGCCAGTGGTGCCATTCCAGCAAACGTTCCAGCGTCAACGGTTCGGCAAATCGTCGGGTGGCATCAAGCATCAGCTGCGCCAGACCTTCACTGCGTTGACTGACCTTATCGCCGTCGGTCAACTCCAGGCCCAAACGTCGCGCCAAGGACGACCGTACGGAGCCAACATTCAGTTGCTCACCTTCGATGGCCGAAGACGTCACGATATTCTGCAAAAGGGCATCCAGTTCGGTCTGAGCCCCCAAAGAGTCGCCTACTGAACCGGCCATACCCATCAACTGACCTTGTGCCTGTACACACTCGCGCAACAAAGATGTCAGGCGTTCTGCCTGCCAGTTGAAGTCGGGCCAGTCGGGCTGTTGCCAGATCCAGTGAGCTGCCATTTATTACCTGCCTTGAGTCCGTGAGCCGGATAGAAAAGCTATTCGGCTCATTTTGTGAGCCGAATATGACGTCTATTCGGCTCACCGTCCACCGGGTTGGCAAGATTCCTACAGCAAAAGCACATGTATCCGATTGTTAAAAAACCACCGAATGGCTAATCTTCGCGCCTTCTACGACCCGACAGTCACGGGTCTTTCAGACGAAACGCAGTTTCACCGCTGTGAAGTACCGAGGATCGGGTGCAAGGTTTCGTTTCAGGCATGGCAGGAGGCATCACATGCGTTCATTTCTTTTGCTGCTGATTGGTCTGGCTTTCGCGCCGGCGCTGCTGGCCGCGCCAAGCGCCGAGTTGTCGGAACCGGTGGGTGGCTGGCGCTATCACGGCTTGCTCGATCGCACTGAAAACCCGCAAGTCGCCTACCCGACGCCGCCGATCGATCGCGGCATCCAGCGCAATCGCACGATGATCCAGGGCCAGCTCAAGGCCATTGGGCATATGCGCCCGCCGCACAGTCTCGCCGTGAATGGCAATCCACTGAATCTGTACACCGACGACCAGGGCCGTTTCGCTCGGCCGTACGCGTTCGGCGCCGGCTCCAACAGCGTTGAAGTGATCAGCGCCGAGGGCCAGTCGCTCAAGCGCGTGCAATTTTATGAAGCAAATAACTTGCGCACGCCGGCGCGTATTCGTCTTGTCTTGGGCTGGGATGATCCGAAAGCCGAACTCGATCTGCACATTGTCACGCCTGACGGTCAGCATGCCTTCTGGGCGCAACCGGCACTGAGCAATGGCGGCGGCCTCGACCCGGATGGCGTCGATGGCCCAGGCCCGGAAATGTTCACCATGACCGCGCCGCTGCACGGCACCTATCTGGTTTACGTCAACTATTGGGGCAACTTCGGCAACGGCGGCTATAACTTCGAGGAGACCAGCAACCAGAACGAGGTGATCACCTCGCAGATCACGCTGGTGCTCAACGAAAACACCGTCGACGAAAAACGCGAAACGTTCATCGTGCCTCTGCGGGCGATCGGTGATCTGCTGCTGGTCAAGACGTTCAACTATTAAGTATTCCGCCACGGATGAGATCGGGTTTTTTGAAGATGAGCGATAACACTGTTACTTCGGCTGCCGACACGCCAGCGGCCAAACCTTCGCGGCGCTGGCCCTTGCTGCTGGCCGGGTTGTGCCTGGTGGTCGGGGTGGCGGGTGGATTTGGCTGGCTGCTGCTCAAGCCCAAGGCGCCGCCGGCGGAGCTGGCGAGTGACAAGCTTGGCTTGAGTCGCCCGGACGCGCTGCTCGAAACACGTTCCCTGAGCCAGTTGCCCAAAGACTTGCTGACCGTGCCGTTCCTCAAGGCCACGCTCACCGAAGATTTCGTCTTTTATTACGAAACCCACGCCGACCGCCTCGGCTTGATCGGCAGCCTGCGCCGAATCATCTATGAACATGACTTGAAGCTGCAGGACAGCCTGATCGAACAGCTTTTCGATCAGCCGGCCGATGTCGCGTTGTGGCGTGGCGCGGATGGTCGCTTGAAGGATTTTCTGCTGGTGATGGACCGTGGCGGTCTGGCGAAACTGCTCGAGCCATTAGCGAAAGTCGCGCTGGATGACACGCAGCTCAGCCAGATGGGCGAACTCAAAGTCGGCGGCGATTCTGTGCCGCTGTATCAGTTGACCTACAACGCCAGCAAAGCCCTGTTGTTCGCCTCCCACGGCGACAAACTGGTGGTGTTGTCGAACCCGGCCAAGTATTACGACCCGGAAAACGGCGCCTCCGAGGAGTCGGGTCACGTCTCCGCACAAGCGCTGGCGGCGCTACTCAACGGCGAAAAACTGTTCCCCGAAGCCTTTGGTCTGCCAGCGAAAACCCCGGAAACCAAACAGCGTTTGTCGGTCAATTCCAGTGTCCTCGCCATGGGCTATCAGCGCTTCATCCCGAACTTCGCCGGGCTGCGCTTCGACATGGACGACAAGGGCTGGCACAGCTATCTCGCCATGGACGAACTGGAAAACCAGCCGGATTTCGATTTCAAACCGGTCTGGCAAGCGATGCCGCTCGGCGCCAGTGCTTGCGTAACCCTGCCGGTCGCTGCCGAACCGCAAAAACCGCTGCTGGTGAAACTCGGCGCCGAAGACGCCGTGGCGCAGACTCTCACCGAGCACGTGGCCGGCGCGGCGGGGCTGTGCTGGTACGCGGATTCGCGCTTGTACACGCCGTTGCTGGTGGCCAGTCTGAAAGAAGAGGACAGCAGCAAACTCGACGGCGACCTCGGCAAGCTTTTCGGTTCGATGGTCGGTGCGTTCGAGTCCAATGTTGAAGAAAACGTGTTCCCGGTGGTCGAGAAGCAGGAAGGCCAGACCCACGTCTGGCAGCGTCAGGTCAGCTCCAACTTCGGCCCGTACGCGGCGAAGACTGCGGAAAACCCGGACGCAATCTCCGGCAGGGCCTTCATGAAAGTCAGCCTCGCCCGCCACGGCTCGACGCTGCTGTTTTCCCTCGACGACAAACTCGTCGACAAGGCTCTCGGCACCCTCGACAAACGCTTCCCACCGATGGCCGACGTGCTGCCTAAAGACGTGCTGATGCCGATCTATTTCGGCCCGGATTCGATGGCGCAACTGATGCAGCAGGAAACCCTCGACAGCCTGCCGCAGGATATGGAACCGGTGTTTTACAACGCCGCGCAAACCTATCTTATTCCGAAACTGCGTACCCTCGGCGGTTACGGCAAATATGCCCTGACCTTGCCCGAAGGCAGCGAGCCTGACGGTCACTGGCAGTGGCTGCCGCTGGAATGGAAAGCGCTGTGACGGCACTGATCCGCAGCCTTGGCTTGCTCGCGCTGTTGCTCAGTGCGGGCGCTCGCGCCATCGAAGCGCCAGCGCTGGATCCGGCGCAGTCTCAGGTGTTTCGCGCCTGGTTTGTGCGTATCGCCCAAGAGCAACTGAGCCAAGGCCCGAGCCCGCGCTGGTATCAGCAGGACTGTGCCGGGCTGGTGCGTTTCGCCGCCAACGAAGCGCTGAAAGTCCACGACGACAAATGGCTGCGCAGCAATGGCCTGTCCAATCGTTATCTGCCACCGGAGCTGTCGCTCAGCGATGACCAGCGCAAGCTTGCCCAGCAATGGCAGCAGGGCGGCGGCAAGGTCGGGCCGTATGTCAACGCGATCAAACTGATTCAGTTCAACAGCCACTTGGTCAGCCGCGACGTTTCGCAGGCGCGGCCCGGTGACTTGATGTTTTTCGATCAGGGCGACGACCAGCACCTGATGATCTGGATGGGCCGCTACATCGCCTATCACACCGGCACTACCACCCCGACTGACAACGGCATGCGATCGGCAAGCCTGCAGCAACTCATGACATGGAAGGACACCCGATGGATACCCGACGCAGCCAACCCCAACTTCATCGGCGTCTATCGACTGAACTTTCTCTCCCAATGACCGGTGCCCGCATGTTGCGACTCTGTTCCCGAATTCCATTGCTGCTGGCGCTGTTGCTGCCAATGGCCACCGTCAGCGCCGAAGATTCGGTCGAGCCGAGCGGCTATACGCCTGTGTCCGGCGAGAGCTTTTTCCTGTTGGCCGACAGCAGTTTCGCCAGTGATGAGCAGGCGATGGTGCGCCTCGAAGCGCCGGGCCGTGATTACCGCCGCTTCCGCATGGAACCGTACGGCGGCGCAGACATTCGCGTGTACCGCATCGACAAACCGCTGGATTTCCTCAAGCGTCAGAAGAATCTGCATCGCGTCGTCAGCGACGGTCAGTTCAAGGGTGAAGGTCTGTCCAACACCCTCGCGTACCTGTGGGACAACTGGTACCGCAAATCCCGCCGGGTGATGCAGCGTGCGTTCTCCTATGAATCGCGCAAACAAGTCACCGAAGAAGTGCCGGAACTGAAGATGGGTAACGCCATCGCCGCGCCGACACCGTACGACGCGCAGCCGCAATTCGCGCTGATTCCGGGTCTGCCGGTGGTCAGTCAGTTCCGTTATCCGTTGTGGCAGGCCAAGCCGATCCAGCCGCCGGAAGGGGTGAATCTGGCCGGCTCTTCCAGCGATTTCGTCAGCGTCGCGCCAGGCAATGTTTATATTCCGCTGGGCAATCTGAAACCGGGTCTGTATCTGGTCGAAGCGCTGATCGGCAAGTACCGCGCGACCACCATGGTGTTCGTCTCCAACACCGTCGCGGTAAGCAAAATTGCCGGCGATGAATTGCTGGTCTGGGCCGCGCGCAAACATGAAGGCAGTTCGGTGCCGAAGGTCAATGTGCTGTGGACGGATGGCCTCGGCGTGATGAGCAGTGGCGCGACTGATGCCGACGGTTTGCTGCGCCTGAAACACGTCAGTCCGGAGCGCTCGTTCGTGATCGGCGAGGACGAAGAGGGCGGCGTCTTTGTTTCTGAAAACTTCTATTACGACAGCGAAATCTACGACACCAAACTCTATGCATTCACTGACCGGCCGCTGTATCGCCCGGGCGATTGGGTGTCACTGAAAATCGTCGGTCGCGAGTTCAAGAATGCGCGGGATTCGGTGATGCCGGGCGCGGCAGATGTCACGGTCAGCGTGCTCGATGCCACTGGCACCGAGTTGCAGCACCTCGATCTGAAACTGGATTCGAAGGCCGGTACTCAGGGCCGCTTCCAGTTGCCGGACAACGCTGTGGCGGGCGGTTATGAGATTCGTTTCAACTACAAGGATCAGGCCTACAGCAGCGCTTTCCGGGTGGCCGAATACATCAAGCCGCACTTCGAAATCTCGCTGAACCTGGCCAAGCAGGATTACCGCACCGGCGAGCCGGTCAAGGGCAGTCTGGTGTTGCTCTATCCGGACGGCAAACCGGTGGCCAACGCCAAATTGACCCTGAGCCTGCGCGCCCAGCAACTGTCGATGGTCGACAACGAGCTGCAATACCTCGGGCAATTCCCGGTGGAACTGACCAGCACCGAACTGACTACCGACAGCAAAGGCAACGCGACCCTCGACTTGCCGGCGGCCGACAAACCGAGCCGCTACATGCTCACTGTGTTCGCCAGCGATGGCGCGGCGTATCGGGTCAAGACCACCAAGGAAATCCTCATCGACCGTGGTGCGGCGAGCTTCCGCTTGAGTGCGCCGCAACGCTTCAGCGCCGTTGGCGACAAAGTCGCGTTCAGCTACGCCAACGAGGGCGGCAGCGAGCAAAGCAAAGCGGTAACACCGAACACGTATGGCTGGGTGCGTCTGGAAGACCAAAGCACTGGCGAAGGAAAACTTGCGGCGACTGACAAAGGCTTCAGTATTGCCTTCGAACGTCCGGGTACCTACAACCTGACCTTGAAAGATCAACACGGCCGAGTACTCGGTGCCACCGGGCATTCGGTCACTGGCGACGGTGTTAAAGCGGTGCCGGGCACTGTGGAGATCGTCCTCGACAAGCCTGAGTACAAGGCTGGCGATGAAGCGCTGGCGCTGATCACGTTCCCGGAGCCCGTCAGCGATGCTCTGCTGTCGCTGGAGCGCGACAAAGTCGAAGCTACCGCGCTGCTGGCCAAGGGCGGCGACTGGCTGAAACTGGAAAAACTCAGCGACACCCAATACCGCGCGCGCATCCCGGTGAAGGACAACTTCGCGCCGAACCTGACCTTCTCGGTTTTGTACACCAAGGGCGGTCAGTACAGTTTCCAGAACGCCGGGATCAAAGTGGTCGCGCCGCAAATCGATGTGGCGATCAGCACCGACAAAGCGCTGTATCTGCCGGGCGACACCGTCACGGTTGACCTGACCACGCAGTTCGCCGGCAAAGCGGTTCCCGCGCATCTGACCGTCAGCGTTGTCGACGAAATGGTCTACGCACTGCAACCGGAAGTCGCGCCGAGCATCGACCAATTTTTCTATCACCCGCGCCGCAACAACGTGCGCACCAGTGCGAGCCTGTCGTTTATCAGTTACGACGTGGCGTTGCCGGGTAGCCCTGGCGCACCGGGCAAAGCCAACCGCAGCGAGCGCGGGGTGAAAGTGCTCGAGCGGCCACGTCGGGAAGACGTCGATACCGCCGCGTGGCAACCGGAGTTGTTGACCGGTGCCGACGGCAAAACCCGCTTCACCTTCAAGATGCCGGACTCGCTGACCCGCTGGCGCATCACCGCCCGCGCCATCGCCGATGACGGTCAGGTCGGGCAGAAGAAACAGTTCGTTCGTTCGGAAAAACCGCTGTACCTGAAGTGGAGCGGGCCGAGCAAATTCCGCAAGGGCGATCAGCCGCAACTCGGTGTGTTCGCCTTCAGCCAGGCCGAGAAACCGGTCAAGGCTGAACTGGTCACTCACTATGCTGGCGCCGAGCAACGCCTGCCGGTGACCCTCAACAACGGCATCAATTACCTGCCGCTGCCAGCATTCGCCCTCGCTTCCGGTGAGTGGACGGCGGAACTGGTGCAGGACGGCAAAACCGCCGACTCCCTCGCCGTGCGCCTGAGTGCGACCGGTGACGGCTGGCAAGTGATGCAGACGCAAAATCTCGATGTGGCCAGCGGCAATACCGCGCTGAGTCTGCCGGCCGACGCCACGGATATTCGCCTGCGTCTGGATGACAGTCCACAAGCGCTGTTCCGTTCGGCGCTCGATGATCTGCTCAGCTATCCGTACGGCGGCGTTGAACAGACCGCCAGCCGTTTGCTGCCGCTGAGCATTGCTTATCCGTCGCTGGCGTCGAACCCGCAGATTCGCGATCGCTTGCGCCTGATCATGCAGAACAGCCGTCTGCGGCTGGTGCAAATGGCCGGGCCGTCGGCGAGTTTCACTTGGTGGGGTTACGACGGTGAGCCGGATGCGTTCCTCACCGCTTACGCCTATTACGCCGACTTCAACGCCAGCCAAGTGCTGGAACTGAGCTTGCCGCCGGAGCACTGGCAGCGGGTGCTGGAGGTTTACGCCAAGCAGGCGCCGAACACGCCGCTGCTACAACGGGCGCTGATTCTGTCCTTTGCCAAACAGATGCATTTGCCGGTGAACACGCTGCTCAGCGGTTTGATGGAGGATCTGGCCAAGGCCGGTGAAGGCAATGCTGAAACCATGCTCGACGATGGCGAAGACAGTCTGGTGATGAGTGATCCGGATTCGGCGCTCGGTCTGGCAGCGGCGCGGGTGTTGACCGCAGCGCTGGCCACGCAGTCGAAAGTCGCTTTGCCTGATGCATTCAATCGTCAGGTGGGCGCTGCGCAACAGCGTCTGTCGGTCAGTTCGCAGCCATTTGTCGAAGCGCTGAATCTGTCGCTGCAAGCGTTCGATCAGGCGCGTTCGCAAGCGCTGCTGCAACGTCTGCTGCCACAGCAATCGACCCTCGAGCGCGCACTGGCGCTGACCTGGCTGCAACGCAGCATCGCCCAGGCTTCGCCGACCATCGCGTTGACGCCGGGTGAAGGCTGGAAGAAAAACTACGGTGCAACCGGTGAGATGTACTGGACGTGGCAGGGCCCGACGCCGGTGCCGAGTGTGTTGACGGTGTCCGGCACGCAAGAGCGTCCGCTGCGTGCAGCACTGAGCTTCCAGACCCAGCAGCCACCGGTCGATCCGATGGCCGTGACCATCACCCGTCGCCTTTCGCGACTGGTGCCGGGCGACGAAGCGTTCACCTTCAAACTGGAGCCGGTTGGCAGCAAGCCGTTGTCCAGCGATAGCCTGTATCTGGACGAAGTGATCCTCACCAGCAAAGCGCCGAAACCGTTGCGCTACGGCATGCTCGAAGTGCCGCTGCCACCGGGCGCGGATGTCGAGCGCACCACGTGGGGCATCAAGTTGCAGGGCAAGGACGGTACCGAACCGACCGCACTGGAGAAGGCGCGCTTCGAACCGGGGCAACTCGCTTACGCGGTGCCGGTGGATGCCCTGAGCGGCGAATTGCGTCTACGCCATCTGGTGCGTTTCTCGCAGAAAGGCCAGTTCAACCTGCCGCCAGTGCGCTTCACTCAGGTGTACGCGCCGCAGCATCAGGCTCAGGAAGCGAAAGCTGCTCTCGGTCAGGTCACGGTCAACTGACATGACCCGGCCGCTGCTGTGGCTGCTGATGTGTGTGATTCCTGCGCTGGCGACGGCGCAGGACGAACCGCTGCGTGTGGCGTACAAGGACGAGCTGCTGTCGCTGAGTCAGACGCAACTGATCAAACGTGAACCGTTGCCGTCATCGCTGGAGACGCCGCTGGGCAGTCTGTGGAAGTTGTTCGTCTATGCGTGGCTGGTCGATACCGGGGCGCGTGAACCGGCGTATGAGTGTCGCGGACAGTCGAAGGAAGAGGTTTATTGCTGCACGGCGGGGGGCAAGGTTGAGCGTGATCAGGCCTTGGTGAAATCCTGCGGGTTGTATTTCGAGCCTGCGCGGTTAGGCATTGCGGCGGCGGATTGGCGTGCGTATTGGCAGGCGCGGCAGGCGCCGTCGTGGTTGCTGGATTTGCCGTCGGTGCAACCGGCGCAACGGGTTTCCGTGGTTGAGTTACTCAAAACATTGGCCACTTTGCCGGCGCAGGATCAGGCGCGTCGAGTGCTGCTCGATGTGGTGCTGAACGCGGCTGACGGCAATGTCGTCGGCGAATTGGGCGGGCGTCTGCGGGTGAAAACCTGGAGCTGGCTCGGTGATCAGGACCCGCAATCGAGACAGGGTGGTTTCGCTGGCTGGACGGTCGATGGCGCGCCAGTATGGGCGGGCGGTCGCGGGACCAGTCAGATGGTTCTACGCCATTACGGACAGGCATTGGCGACGGTGTTGCCTGTGGCGTGGCCGGCAGAGGCGGGGCGTTGTGTTGAAGTCGGACTGTTCTCTCGTTATCCGCTTAGGCGCGTTTCGACTGGCGAGCGAGTGGTGACCTCCGGTCTGCTGCAGGGCGACTACCGCGTCGAATTCGCCAACGGCAACGCGCTGGATATCCACAGCGACGGCGAGCTGTTTCTGCTCAACGACAAACTCGTTGCAAGGCTTGATCGCGAAGAGTACGTCGCCCGAGTGCTGGAGCGCGAAGCCAAACCCGAACCCGCTGAAGCCGCCAAAGCCCTCGCGGTAGCTATCCGCACGTATTTACTGCAAAACGCCACGCGCAACGGCGATTGTCTGAGCATCGACGACAGCAGCAATCGCCAACGTGTAGCGCCGCGCCCGGCCTCGGCCGAATCACGCAACGTCGCCGCATGGACAGCAGATTTGGTTTTGGCCGGAAGCACCGTCACCTATCACTCCGATCAACCCGGCCCGGACAAACTCGCCTGGCAACAAGCCGTCGAGCAAGCCTATGCCGGTCAGCGCTACGACGCCATTCTGCTGCATGCCTATCCGCGCGCCAGCCTCAGCCGCTGGGACAATCCGGTCGCCTCCTGCGAAGCGCTGCCCGCCGCGCAAGACTGGTTGCAAAAACAACGTCGCGGCTGGCGTCCGAAGCTGGAAAGCGAAACCGGCTACAACGAAGTCAGCACTTTCGCCGTGTGCAAACTCGCCTTCGGTCGTCCCTTCGTCGACCGCGAACGCCAACGTATCTATGTGCGCGGCGTACTGACCTTGCAGGATCGCCTCGACCTGACCCACGAATATCTGCACCTGGCGTTTGAAGCTCATCCCAACGGCCAGGATGAAACCTACATCGAAGGGCTCGCCCGTCATCTTTTGCTGGAATAGACCATGACACTCCGTTATCCACAGGTCTTGCTGCTGCTCTGCACATTGACTGCGCTATCGCCGGCCTTCGCCGCCAACAGCGTCAAACTCGACACCCCTGTCGGCGGCTGGCGCAGCGGCGCGCCCGAAGGTGAGGGCGAAAGTTTCCGCCAGACGGTCAACTACCCGGCCTCGTCGGTCAACACCCCGGTCGGCCAGGCCAACACCGCCCGCATCAGCGGCGAAATCAAATCCGCGCCGAAAGGTAACGAGCCTGGGCGACTGATCGTCAACGGCGTCAGCATGCCGCTGAAAATCGACGCCAGCGGCCGCTTCGACCGCCCGTTTTCCTTCCCCAACGGCAGCAACAGCGTCGAAGTCCGCAGCCCCGACGGCCAACAACGCCACCGCACCCAATTCCTCAACACCAGCGGCGGCGCCACCCCGGCGAAACTGCGCGTACTGCTGGCGTGGGACAGCGACGGCACCGACCTCGACCTGCACCTCGTCACTCCCGACGGTGCACACATCTGGTACGGCAACCGTACCGCCGCCAACGGCGCCGCGCTCGACGTCGACGTCACCACCGGCTACGGCCCGGAAATCTTCGCCATGCCGGCACCGATCAAGGGCCAGTATCTGGTGTATGTGAATTATTACGGCGGAGGGTATCGCGGTGATGACGAGGGAGGGGATGAAGCCGTGCAACCGTTGACTACTGCGCAGGTGACGGTGATCACCGAAGAAGGCACGCCGAGCGAGAAGATGGAGACGTTCCTGATCCCGATGCGCGCGGTGGGGGAGTTGACGTTGGTGAAGTCGTTTAGTTATCCGTGAGGGGGGGACTATCCGCACTTTCTTTCAGGCATTAAAAAGCCGGCTTGTGGCCGGCTTCTCGGGGACTGGCTTGGTTTATTTTTGGTAAACCGCGCCAGCCTTCAAAACGTACATCCGGATCTGCGTCCGGCTGTGGGACTTGGTCAGACGTTGGTCTGCCGCGTCGGGCGCTCTCTGAGCCGCAGGGCGGGTCGATGCGCAAATGTGGGGCGCAGGATACTGAGTTTTGCTGTGAATTCCCAGCCTGAAGTGCGGTTTAGAGCGACTGCTGCAGTAGAAATCAGGGATTTGTACTGTTTTTCAGGGCCTCATCGCGAGCGGGCTCACTCCTACAGGGGAGGTGCCAGCCGTCAGATCAGAGAAACGGCACCACCGGCCGGCGTTTGCTCAGGGTCGACCACCAGAACACCCAGCCCAGTATGTGAATTCTTTCCTCTTCGATCTGCGTGGGGCGGAAAACTTCGTCCGGGTATTCGGCGCTGTTGTGGCTGCGCATGCGCAGGCCGTTGCCGGGCATGCGGTGCAGGTATTTGATCCGCAGCATGCCGTCGTGTTCGACGGCGTAGATTTCGCCGTCGACGACTTGGGTCAGGCCGCGGTCGATCGCAACAATGGAGCCGTCTTCGATGCGCTCGGCCATGCTGTTGCCGATCATTTGCGCGCAGATGGCGTCTGAGTGCCGGATTTCCAGTTGATCAAGTTGGGTGCGGAGCAGGCGAATGGATTGATCCGGGTCCTGGACGACGTGGGTTTTTCCAGAGCCGTTGCTGAGCGGGGTTTCCTTGAAGAACGCCAGGTCGATGTCGTTGGGATCGATGACGGTGTAGACACCACGAATGGCTTGGGCGTCGAAGGTGTCGCCGTTGCTGGCGTTCTGCAGACGTGGCGATTCTTTGGTGCCTTCGCCGGTTTTCAGCCAGTCGCTGTTGACCGAGAGCAGGCGCGCGACTTCTTCCAGGCGATAGGCCGGCACACCCCGGGTGTACCAGTTGTGGACATTTTGGGCTTCCGTGCCCCAGAACTTGGCGAATCCCGTGGTGGTGATGTTCGCTGCTTCCAGGAGTGCCTTGAATCGTGGACCGCTAGTGTTCTTTCTCATAAACACGGAGTCTACGGCCGTGCTAGAGCGGTTTGAATAAACCCAGCGTTCAAAAAGCGTCTGTATTTTGCGACGGGATGTAAGACGCTCTTGTGGGAAATTACACAGGTTAAAACTTTGTTGTAGTCCGCAATAAACACGCTGTTTAAAGCGGTATTTCCCACACACAAAAAACCCCGGATCAACCGGGGTTTTTTCAAGCATCACGCGGGTCGCAGAAGCTTAGCCTTTGTAGGCAGCAACCGACTTGGTGATCGCTTCGCGGGCGGCGTCAGCACCGGCCCAGCCTTCGATCTTGACCCATTTGCCTTTTTCGAGATCTTTGTAGTTCGCAAAGAAGTGCTCGATCTGCTGGATCAGCAGTGGCGGCAGGTCGGTGTATTCCTTCACGTCGACGTACAGCTGGGACAGCTTGTCGTGTGGCACCGCGATGACTTTGGCATCGCCGCCGCCGTCGTCGGTCATGTTCAGGATGCCGACTGGACGTGCGCGGATCACCGAGCCTGGCGCAACCGGGTAAGGGGTTACAACCAGCACGTCGAGGGGATCACCGTCGTCAGCCAGGGTGTTCGGGATGTAACCGTAGTTGGCCGGGTAGAACATTGGGGTGGCCATGAAACGGTCAACGAACAGGCAATCGCTGTCTTTGTCGATTTCGTATTTGATCGGCGCGTGGTTGGCCGGGATCTCGATCGCGACGTAGATGTCGTTCGGCAGGTCTTTGCCAGCCGGAATCTTGCTGTAGCTCATTGGGCGTTGCCCCCGTAGTTGACCAAAAACACTTGGCCGGATTGACCAAAAAGTGGCGGCGATTATAGGCATATTCCTACGCCGACGCCACGTACCAGAAGTCGTGCAGCGCTTAGTCGTGCGCCTGATAGACCGGGTCTGTGGCCTGAAGTTGCCGCAACCTGCCCAACGGATCCTGACGGTAGAAAAGCTGCAGCTGCGCATAGACCTGTGGATAAGCCTCGTGCAGCAGATCCGGGGCGCTGAAGAAGTATTCGCTGGTCACCGCAAAGAATTCCGCAGGATTTTCGGCGGCGTAAGGATCGATGGCCGTTTCGGCATCGGGGTTGCGCTCGAGCTGGCCATCAAGATCGTCATAAGCGGCCTGCATTACCTCGGCCCAGTCGCTGACACGCATGTCGGCGTGCAAGGGTGGCAAACCGTTGGCGTCGCCGTTGAGCATGTCGAGCTTGTGCGCCAGTTCGTGGATCACCAGGTTGTAACCTTCCCAGCCACCACTGGCCATCACGCCCGGCCAGGCGAGGATGATCGGCCCCTGTTGCCAGGCTTCGCCGCTGTGCTCGCCATCCCACTCGTGCTCAACGCCGCTGGCGTCGCGATGGCGCTGCGGGCTGAGGAAGTCGTCGGGGTAGAGGACGATTTCGTGGAAACCCTGATACCAGTTCAAATCACCGAGGTTGAGCAGCGGCAATTGCGCCTGGGCCGCGAGCAACAGGCGTTGCTCCTGGTGCAGCTCGACGCCGGGCAGGGCGGTCAGGTGTTTTTCTTCTAGGAACAGCACGCAGGCTTCGCGTAGCCACTGGTCTTGCTCGGCAGTGATGCCATCGAGAAAGCTCAGGTGTTGGCGCACCCGTTGCCACGTGTCGTCGGCAATCGGGTGTTTCGCCAGGATGCGCCGGCGACGCCAGGCGCTCAGCGACCACATTGCTTAGTGCGATTCGGCTTTGCTGCCGCCGAAACGGCTGCGAACGACGCCAAGAATCATCGGCACCAGCGACAGCAGGATGATTGCGACCACCAGCAGCGACAGGTTTTTCTTGATGAACGGCACGTTGCCGAAGAAGTAACCCAGCGTCACCAGACCGCCAACCCAGAGGATGGTGCCGAGCACGCTGAAGCCGAAAAAGCGTGGGTACGGCATCCGCGCTACACCGGCGACGAACGGCGCAAAGGTACGGATGATCGGCAGGAAGCGCGCCAGGGTCACGGTCTTGCCGCCGTGCTTGTCATAGAAATCGTGGGTTTTCTGCAGGTAGTCGCGACGGAAGATCTTCGAATTGGGATTGCTGAACAGTTTTTCCCCCGCCGTTCGTCCGATCACGTAGTTGGTACTGTCACCCATGATCGCTGCCAGCATCAGCAAGCCGCCCAGCAACACGGGGTCCATGCCCCCGCCAGCCGCCACGGCCCCGGCAATGAACAGCAGCGAATCGCCCGGCAGGAACGGCATCACCACCAGACCGGTTTCACAGAAGATCACCAGAAACAGGATGGCGTAGATCCATGGCCCATAGTTGTTCACCAGCAAATCGAGGTAAACGTCGAGATGCAGGATAAGGTCGAGCGGGTTGAAATCCATGGGGGCACCTGTTTGACGGCCCGACTCGGCAGGCCTGTGCGGATGACTTCGTGTAAGCCTACAGCGGGGTGTAGTTTTTCTTACAAGCCGGAAAGATCG
Source organism: Pseudomonas sp. 4CAES_32.4 (assembly GCF_058136335.1). Lineage (NCBI taxonomy): Bacteria > Pseudomonadati > Pseudomonadota > Gammaproteobacteria > Pseudomonadales > Pseudomonadaceae > Pseudomonas > Pseudomonas sp. 4CAES_32.4. The sequence continues at coordinate 5,490,443 of NZ_CM176882.1, read as the reverse complement.
GGATTATACGGTCTGAAGGACGAAAAGCGCGTTGGTTTTGTAGCGGGGGATGTCGAGGTGTGAACAATTGTCAGGGATGTGATTTGTGTTTCTGAGGGAGCGGGCTCCCTCATCACAGGTTGTAGGCGCGATCAGAGCTCGTCGCTGATCGGCAGTACATAGTTCTTGAACTCGGTGTCTTCCTTGAACCCGATGGATTCGTAGGTTTTCTGCGCGACTTCGTTATTGCTGCTGGTGGAAACGCGCATGCGCACGGCTTGGGTTTCCTTGGCCATTTTCTTCGCGGTGCGGATCAGGTTGTCGGCGACCAGTTGGCGGCGGGCGTCTTCGGCGACATAAATGTCGTTGAGGATCCACACGCGCTTGAGCGACAGCGAGGAAAAGCTTGGGTAGAGCTGGCAGAAGCCCATCAGTTTCTTGTCGTCATCATCGGCCAGGGCCAGATAAATCACCGATTCCTTGCGACGCAGGCGCTTTTCGAGGAAGGCGCGGGAGGAATCCGGGTAAGGCAGGGAACCGTAGAACTCGCGATATTTGACGAACAACGGGGTCAACAAATCCAGATGTTCGAGGGTCGCTTGAATAATCCGCATGATAGGTCTCGTCTTCAAGTGGCTGTCTTCAACTGCTCTGACGGCGATGGGAAACCCGGGCGGCCGTGCATCGATCCTGCCTGAAACCGGCGCAGAAACGCAATGCGGAAACGGTTCAGGTTGTGGGCGGGTCGAGTAGGAAATTGCCTTTCATGTCTACACCGGCATCCGATTCCAGCGTCTGAACCTGTGCTTCGTCCTTCAAGTTGACCCCCGACAACTGCCGTCGACAAGCCTCACGCATCAGATACAGCAAGCGATGCGCCGCCATGCCGTAGCTCAAGCCTTCGAGCCGCACGTTGGAGATGCAATTGCGGTAGGCATCGGTCAGGCCGATTTTTGGATTGTAGGTGAAATATAAACCGAGACTGTCCGGCGAGCTGAGGCCCGGCCGCTCTCCGATCAGCATCACCAGCATTTTTGCGCCGAGCAACTGGCCGATTTCATCACCGACCGCGACGCGGCCCTGTTCCACCAGCACGACCGGTGCAATCGACCAGTCATCGCCGGCCATTTGTTCTTCCAGGCGGGTGAGAAACCCAAGCGTATGTCGGTGCACCGCCAGCGCCGACAACCCGTCCGCCACAACAATTGCCAGATCCACGCCGCCCGGATGCGCCGCCGCATAGTCACGCAGGCTTTGCGCTGAGTCATCGCTGAGCTTGCGCCCCAGATCCGGGCGTTGCAGATAGGTGTTGCGATCCACGGCGGCGCTGTGCAGCAGCAGGCTTTCGCGCCCGCGCTCTGCCAGTTGCGCACTAAGGCCAGCGTGATCGAACGGCAGATGCACAGCATCGCGTGCCTGGGCGTGGGCGAACTGGAAATCCAGTTGCGCGCTGGTCGGCAGGCTGGTGCCGGTGCGACCCAGAGCGATGCGCGCCGGGGTCAGTCGGCGTAGTTCCAGCCAAGGGTTTTGCGGGTCGACGGGTGGTTTTTCCATACGGCTCATCCCAGTTGCGCCAGTGCCTGGCGGAAGGCCGGCGGCAAGTTGTTACCGAAGCGCACCTTGCCGTCCGCCTGAGTGAAGATGCCCATGTTCGCCAGCCATTGCTCGAACTCCGGGGCCGGTTTCAGGCCCAGGGTCTGGCGCGCGTAGAGCGCGTCGTGGAACGAGGTGGTCTGATAGTTGAGCATGATGTCGTCGGAGCCGGGGATGCCCATGATGAAGTTGATCCCGGCAACCCCCAAGAGCGTCAGCAGGGTGTCCATGTCGTCCTGATCGGCTTCAGCGTGGTTGGTGTAGCAGATGTCGCAACCCATCGGCACGCCGAGCAATTTGCCGCAGAAATGGTCTTCGAGGCCGGCGCGGATGATCTGTTTGCCGTTGTAGAGGTATTCCGGGCCGATAAATCCTACGACAGTGTTCACCAGGAACGGCTTGAAATGTCGCGCCACGGCGTAGGCCCGTGTCTCGCAGGTCTGTTGGTCAACGCCATGATGGGCGTTGGCCGACAGCGCGCTGCCCTGACCGGTCTCGAAATACATCAGGTTCTGCCCGAGGGTGCCGCGACTCAGACTCAGGCCGGCGTCATAGCCTTCCTGCAAGACATTCAGGTTTATGCCGAAACTGGCGTTGGCCGCTTCGGTGCCGGCAATCGACTGGAACACCAGATCCAGCGGCACGCCTCGGTTGATCGCCTCGATGGACGTGGTCACGTGGGTCAGTACGCAAGCCTGGGTCGGGATGTCGTAGCGCTGGATGATCGCGTCGAGCATTTCCAGCATCGCGCAGATCGAGGCAATGCTGTCGGTGGCCGGGTTGATGCCGATCATCGCGTCGCCATTACCGTAGAGCAGGCCGTCGAGAATGCTTGCGGCGATGCCGGAAGGCTCGTCGGTCGGGTGATTCGGTTGCAGGCGCGTCGACAGGCGACCGCGCAGGCCAAGGGTGCCGCGAAACTTGGTCACCACGCGGATCTTCTGCGCCACCAGCACCAGATCCTGCACGCGCATGATCTTCGACACGGCGGCGACCATTTCCGGGGTCAGGCCGGGGGCGAGGTTGCGCAGGCTGGTTTCGTCGGCGGCGTCGCTGAGCAGCCAGTCCCGGAAGCCGCCGACCGTGAGGTGGCTGACCACGGCGAAGGCCTGTGGGTCGTGGGTATCGATGATCAGCCGGGTGACTTCATCGGACTCATAAGGGATCAGCGCTTCCTGCAGGAAATGCGTGAGCGGGATGTCGGCCAAGGCCATTTGCGCGGCCACGCGCTCGCCGTCGTTGAGCGCGGCGACACCGGCGAGGAAATCTCCGGAACGCGCCGGGCTGGCCTTGGCCATGACGTCCTTGAGGCTGTCGAAGCGATAGGTCTGGGCGCCGACGGAATGGGCGAATGCGGCCACAATATCCTCCTGTAAACGATTAACCCGCTGTAGGAACTGCCGCAGGCTGCGATCTTTTGACCTTGATCTTCTTAACAGCAAGATCAAAAGATCGCAGCCTGCGGCAGCTCCTACAGGGTTCCAGCACAGTGCCTGACTGGGCGCTGTGCACTTTTATATGGCAGTCAGATACCTTCGAGCATAGCGTCTGCCGGCGCTTCGGAGCGTTGCTTGGCAGTCAGCTGGAAATACAGATACCCGGCGGCCATGAAACCGAGGAACACACAACCGATCAGTGTGTTGAACCACGCCATCGCCACCAGGCACACCACCGCCAGAAACAGCGCAATCGCCGGCACCACCGGATAGCCCGGCGCACGGAAGGTGCGTTCCAGATTCGGTTCGGTTTTGCGCAGTTTGAACAGGCTGAGCATGCTGATGATGTACATCACGATCGCGCCGAACACTGACATGGTGATCATCGCCGCCGTCAGGGTCATGCCTTGCAAATTGACCAGGCCGTCGCTGTAGATTGCCGCAATGCCGATCACGCCACCGGCCAGAATCGCCCGGTGCGGGGTCTGGAAGCGCGAGAGTTTGGCCAGCCCCTTAGGCAGATAACCGGCGCGGGCGAGGGCGAAGAACTGCCGCGAGTAACCGAGGATGATCCCGTGGAAACTCGCCACCAGCCCGAACAGGCCGATCCACACCAGCATGTGCATCCACGTCGAGTTATTGCCGACCACGGCTTTCATCGCCTGCGGCAGCGGATCGTTGATGTTCGATAGCTGACGCCAGTCGCCAACGCCGCCAGCCATGACCATCACGCCGATGGCCAGAAATACCAGGGTCAGGATGCCGCTGACGTAGGCCTTGGGAATCGTGCGTTTCGGGTCTTTGGCTTCTTCGGCCGCCATGGCCGCGCCTTCGATGGCGAGGAAGAACCAGATCGCAAAGGGTATTGCGGCAAAAATGCCCGGGATTGAGGCCACGGTGAACTCATTGGAGCCCGACCAGCCATTCAGAACGAAATTGCTGAAGCTGAAACCCGGCGCGACCACACCCATGAACACCAGCAACTCGGCGACGGCGAGTACGGTGACCACCAACTCGAAGGTCGCCGCGATGCTGACACCGAGAATATTCAGGGTCATGAAGACAAAATACGCACCGACGGCAGCGATCTTCGGATCAAGCTCCGGATACTGCACATTTAGATAAGCGCCGATGGCCATGGCAATCGCCGGTGGCGCGAAGACGAACTCGATCAGCGTGGCGATGCCGGCAATCAATCCGCCTTTCTCGCCGAACGCCCGACGGCTGTAAGCAAACGGCCCGCCGGCGTGTGGGATGGCGGTGGTCAATTCGGTAAAGCTAAAGATGAAGCAGGTGTACATCGTCGCGACCATCAACGCCGTGACCAGAAAACCCAGAGTTCCGGCGGTGCCCCAGCCGTAACTCCAGCCGAAGTATTCGCCGGAAATCACCAGGCCGACGGCAATGCCCCAGAGGTGCAGGGTGCCGAGTGTGGGTTTGAGCTGTGTGGTTGAAGTCATAAGTCCTCGCTGTTTTTTTTATTGTTCGATTTTTTGGACTTGCGGGTGCGGCGGTTGGGTGGATGGGTGCTGTTCACGCAGCGGCAATTTCAATGCAAAACCTGAGTGACGGGTACGCAAGGGCCGTGCCAGAGCGGCCAGACCTCTTGTGTTGTGTCATTCAGGACGCCATCGCTGGCGAGCCAGCTCCCACAGGGACTCTGTTGATCTCAATAATGGGGACACCACAGAAACCTGTGGGAGCTGGCTTGCCAGCGATGACATTTGAACGGGCGACACAGGAATATCCGTGTCGCCCTCAGGTTTTAGAAGAAGCCCAACGGATTGATGTCGTAGCTCACCAGCAGGTTTTTGGTCTGCTGATAGTGATCGAGCATCATCTTGTGGGTTTCACGGCCAACGCCGGACTTCTTGTAACCGCCAAACGCGGCATGCGCCGGGTACAGGTGGTAGCAGTTGGTCCACACGCGACCAGCCTTGATCGCACGGCCCATGCGGTAGGCGCGGTTGATGTCGCGGGTCCACAGGCCGGCGCCGAGGCCGAACTCGGTGTCGTTGGCAATCGCCAGGGCTTCGGCTTCGTCCTTGAACGTGGTGATGCTCACCACCGGGCCGAAGATCTCTTCCTGGAATACGCGCATCTTGTTGGTGCCCTTGAGCAGGGTCGGCTGGATGTAATAGCCGGTCGACAGGTTGCCCTCGAGTTTTTCCACCTTACCGCCAGTCAGCAGCTCGGCGCCTTCGCCCTTGGCAATTTCCAGGTACGAAAGGATTTTGTCGAATTGCTGCTCGGACGCCTGCGCGCCGACCATGGTGTCGGTGTCCAGCGGATCGCCGCGTTTGATTTGCAGGACTTTCTTCATCACGACGGCCATGAACTCGTCGTAGATCGATTCCTGTACCAGCGCGCGGGAAGGGCAGGTGCAGACTTCGCCCTGGTTGAAGAACGCCAGCACCAGACCTTCAGCGGCTTTTTCGATGAACGTCGGCTCGGCCTGCATGATGTCTTCGAAGAAGATGTTCGGCGACTTGCCGCCCAATTCCACGGTGGACGGAATGATGTTCTCGGCCGCGCATTTCATGATGTGCGAGCCGACCGGGGTCGAGCCGGTGAAAGCGATCTTGGCGATGCGTTTGCTGGTCGCCAGCGCTTCGCCGGCTTCTTTGCCATAGCCTTGAACAATGTTCAGCACGCCCGGTGGCAGCAGGTCGCCGATCAGTTCCAGCAACACGGTAATGCCCAGCGGAGTTTGCTCGGCGGGTTTCAGCACGACACAGTTGCCCGCCGCCAGCGCTGGCGCGAGTTTCCACGCCGCCATCAGGATCGGGAAGTTCCACGGGATGATCTGACCGACCACGCCCAGCGGTTCATGAATGTGGTACGCCACGGTGTTGCCGTCGATTTCGGCAGCGCTGCCTTCCTGGGCACGCAGGCAGCCCGCAAAGTAGCGGAAATGGTCGGCAGCCAGCGGGATGTCGGCGTTGAGGGTTTCGCGGATGGCTTTGCCGTTGTCCCAGGTTTCGGTGATCGCGAGCAGTTCGAGGTTCGCTTCGATGCGGTCGGCGATTTTCAGCAGCATCAGCGAGCGCGCCTGCACGGAGGTCGCGCCCCATGCGTCAGCTGCGGCGTGGGCGGCGTCCAGTGCCTTGTCGATGTCTTCGGCAGTGGAACGAGGGAATTCGGCAATCGGTTGGCCATTCACTGGCGAGGTGTTGGTGAAGTACTGACCTTTGACAGGCGCGACGAACTCGCCGCCGATGTAGTTACCGTACTTGCTCTTGAACGAGACTTTGGCGCCTTCAGTACCGGGGTGAGCGTAACGCATGATGATGTTCTCCTTGGCTTTGTACTTATTAGAGAAACGCGCAAGTGCGCTTGCTATAAGCGTAGAGCAAAGGTCGGACCACTGCCGCGCAGGGCAGGTAAATCAAGGGCTTGAGCGGTTTGTCTCGGACGAATGGATTGTGTCCGTGACGCTTTCGGTACAGGCACGGTGACAGTTTGTACCGCTTCTGGCACAGCCAGTGACCGGGCAGTCTTGCCAGCATTGCAAAGGTGGCCTGCCTGGAGGATGCTCAACCCACTCCACCCCTGTAGGAGCTGCCGAAGGCTGCGATCTTTTTTACCAAGCAAGCTCAAAAGATCGCAGCCTGCGGCAGCTCCTACAGGGTTTGCGTCGACCTTTCGGGGAGAACAATAAGAAATGCACGACAACCATTTGAGTCGCCATGCCCAACAGGTTCTCACCATTACCCAGGGCAAACCGCACTTGCACGGGCCGGGTGCCGATCCGTCGATTGCCCGTTCGTGGCTGCGCTGCCTTGAGGACTATCACCTCGACCCGGCACTGAGCATGGCGCCAACCGTGCTCGAACACGGGCGCGTGCTGGAAAGTCGCGAACGTCTGCAACAGGTTCTGCAGATCGCCGGCAATGAAATGAGCAGCCTGCACCAACAGCTCTCCGGTGCCGGCCATGCGGTGCTGTTGACCGACGCGCGCGGGGTGATCCTCAACTGCGTCACCGCACCCGCCGAGCGCAAGATCTTCGAACGCGCCGGGTTGTGGCTCGGTGCTGACTGGAGCGAGGCCTGCGAAGGCACCAACGGCATCGGCACCTGCCTGGTCGAGCGTCAGGCGCTGACCATTCATCAGGATGAACACTTCCGCGGCCGTCATACCGGCCTGACCTGTTCAGCGAGCCCGGTATTCGATCCCCACGGCGAACTGATGGCGGTACTTGACGTGTCGTCGGCGCGCCACGAGGTTTCGCGGCAGAGCCAGTTTCACACCATGGCGCTGGTCAATCTGTCGGCGAAGATGATTGAAAGCTGCTACTTCCTGCGCTGTTTCGATAATCAATGGTTGCTGCGTTTTCACCTTCAGGCCGAATCGGTCGGGCTGTTCAGCGAAGGGCTGCTGGCGTTCGACGGGGAAGGGCGGATCAGTGCGGTCAACCAGAGCGCGCTGAACCTGCTTGGACATATTCGCGGAGGATTGCTCGGTAAACCGGTCGAGGCGTTCTTCGATTGTTCGCTGGATGAGCTGCTCGGTCGCGCGAATGCCAATGCCAGCGCCAGTTGGCCGCTGCGCACCCGCGATGGCCGGCACCTGTTCGCGGTGTTGCGCGGTGAGTCGCGCAAACCGACGCCGGTCATGCCTGTGCCAGTCGTGGCCGAGGCACCGCGCCTGTCGGGCATTTGCCTGGGTGACGAAGCATTGCAGGCAGATTTCCGTAAAGCCTTGCGCGTGTTCGAGCGCGATGTGCCGTTGCTGATCAACGGCGAAACCGGCTCGGGCAAAGAGGCATTCGCCAAGGCGGTGCATCAGGCCAGTCAACGCTCGAGCAAAGCTTTCGTTGCGCTCAACTGCGCGGCCATTCCTGAAAGCCTGATCGAAAGCGAGTTGTTTGGCTATCGCGGCGGCAGCTTTACGGGTGCGCGCAAGGAGGGCATGCGCGGCAAGCTGCAGCAGGCCGACGGCGGCACGTTGTTCCTCGATGAAATCGGCGACATGCCGCTGGCCTTGCAGACACGGTTGCTGCGGGTGCTGGAGGATCGGCAGGTGGTGCCGATCGGTGGCGAACCGGAATCGGTCAACGTGCGGATCATCAGCGCTACCCACCGCAATCTGCTGGAGCGGGTTGCCGATGGCAGCTTCCGCGAGGATCTGTATTACCGGCTCAACGGTCTGGAAGTGGCACTGCCGGCGCTGCGCGCGCGCAGTGATAAATCGCAGCTGCTGGATTTTCTCCTGGCCGAAGAAGCGGGCGGTGAAACGGTAATGATCGACGAGCCGGCACGTCAGGCATTGCTGACGTTCAATTGGCCGGGGAATGTGCGGCAGTTGCGCAATGTCCTGCGCACATTGGCGGCGCTGTGTGATGAGGGGCGGATCGGGCTGGAGGATTTGCCGGTGATGATTCGGCAGGGGAGTGCGGCAGTACGAGCGGTTAATGAATCCGATCATCCGCTGGCAGATGCCGAACGGTCGGCTCTGCTCAATGCACTGGAACAAACCCGCTGGCACATGACGCACACGGCTCAACAACTGGGCGTCAGCCGCAATACGCTTTATCGAAAGCTACGCAAACACGGAATCGCCCGATCTGCGTAATCCGATCGTTCCCACGCTCTGCGTGGTAACGCCTCCCCGGACGCTCTGCGTCCGTTCTGGGCCGCAGAGCGTCCCGGGCTGCATGCCCACGCGGAGCGTGGGGACGATCATCTCGAGGCAGCTAAAGAGTGCGATTTCCCCCTCCCTACGCTAACCTGCGGCCATGTTTTACGAGGTCGACTATGCACATTCATATTCTGGGTATCTGCGGGACTTTCATGGGCTCGATGGCGGTGCTGGCCAAAGAGCTGGGCCATCACGTGACCGGCTCCGACGCCAACGTCTATCCACCGATGAGCACGCAGCTTGAAGCCCAAGGCATTCAACTGACGCAGGGCTACGACCCGGCGCAGCTCGATCCGGCACCGGATCTGGTGGTGATCGGCAACGCCATGTCCCGCGGCAATCCGGCGGTGGAATATGTGCTGAACAAAGGCCTGCCCTACGTGTCCGGCCCGCAGTGGCTGGCCGACCATGTGCTGCAAGGTCGCTGGGTGCTGGCGGTTGCCGGTACTCACGGAAAAACCACCACCAGCAGCATGCTTGCCTGGGTGCTGGAACACGCGGGCATGAGCCCAGGCTTCCTGATCGGTGGCGTGCCGCAGAACTTCTCGGTGTCCGCACGTTTGGGCGGTACGCCGTTCTTCGTGATCGAGGCCGACGAATACGACAGCGCGTTCTTCGACAAGCGCTCGAAATTCGTGCACTACCGCCCGCGCACCGCGATCCTGAATAACCTTGAGTTCGATCACGCCGACATCTTCCCGGATCTGCCGGCGATCGAGCGGCAATTCCATCACTTGGTGCGCACCATCCCAAGCGAAGGCCTGGTCATTCATCCGACCACCGAGCCAGCCTTGCAGCGGGTCATCGACATGGGCTGCTGGACCCCGGTGCAGACCACCGGTGCCGGCGGCCAGTGGCAGGTCAAACTGCTCAGTGAAGACGGTTCGGCCTTCGAAGTGATGTTCGAAGGCGTGTCCCAAGGCACCGTCGAATGGGAGCTGACCGGTCAGCACAACGTTGCCAACGCCTTGGCTGCTCTGGCTGCTGCGCGACATGTTGGCGTGGTGCCATCGATGGGCATCGCTGGCCTGAGTGCATTCAAGAACGTCAAACGGCGCATGGAGAAAGTCGCTGAAGTACGCGGCATCACCATCTATGACGACTTCGCCCACCACCCGACGGCGATTGCCACCACCCTCGATGGCCTGCGCAAACGCATCGGCGACGCGCCGCTGATCGCCATCATCGAGCCGCGCTCCAACTCGATGAAACTCGGTGCGCACCGTGACGGTTTGCCGGCCAGCGTGGTCGATGCCGACCAGGTCATCTGGTACGCTCCGGCCAACCTCGGCTGGGATCTGGCTGGCACCGCCGCGCAGTGCACCGTGCCGTCGATTGTCAGCGATTCGCTGGAAGGCATTATCGAACGCGTGAAGAGCCAGGCCCAGCCCGGCACCCACGTGGTGATCATGAGCAACGGCGGCTTCGGCGGCCTGCACGGCAAACTCGCCGAGGCGCTGCAATGAACACTCGTTTTGAGAGCAATGGCCCCGAACGTATCACGCTGGCGATGACCGGCGCGTCCGGCGCCCAGTACGGTTTGCGCCTGCTCGATTGTCTGGTACGTGAAGATCGCGAAGTGCACTTCCTGATCTCCAAGGCTGCGCAATTGGTGATGGCCACCGAGACCGATGTGACGCTGCCGCCAAAGCCGCAGATGATGCAGGCCTTCCTCACCGAATACACCGGGGCTGCCGCCGGGCAGATCCGCGTGTACGGCAAGGAAGACTGGATGTCGCCGGTGGCCTCGGGCTCCGGCGCGCCGGCAGCGATGGTGGTGGTGCCGTGTTCGACGGGCACGTTGTCGGCGATCGCCACGGGCGCTTGCAACAATTTGATCGAACGCGCTGCTGATGTGACGTTGAAAGAGCGCCGCCAGTTGATCCTGGTGCCGCGTGAAGCGCCGTATTCGAGCATTCATCTGGAGCACATGCTCAAGCTGTCGAACATGGGCGTGACCATTCTGCCGGCCTCGCCGGGTTTTTATCACCAGCCGCAGACCATCGATGATCTGATCGATTTCGTCGTGGCGCGAATTCTCAATCTGCTGGGTATTCCGCAAGACATGCTGCCGCGTTGGGGCGAGCATCACCTGAGCAGCGATGAATAAACTGCTGGCAATCGTGCTGGCGCTGCAACTGGCCGGGTGCGCCACCGCGCGCACCCTCGATGCGGCAAAACCCGGCGCGCCGGTGGTGTATTCCGGCACGCGCCTGGATTTGTATGCCATAAATGGCGGGTGCTGCGCGATGGATCGTTTCGGCGCCGAAGCCCCGAGTTACCCCGGGGTGGATCTGCCGGCCAGTGCATTGCTCGACACCTTGCTGCTGCCGTTATCACTGCTCACCGTAATTGGCGTGAGTTTTCAGGCCACTGGCGGTTTATGAATCCTGGAGAGTGATCACCGGCGGCGGAAAATGTATGCCGTGGGAGACGGTCTCAGCACCCTTGCCCAAGACGATGATGCGTTTGCCGGCAGCCGCCACTTCGTCGATCAAGGCATCGTATTCGTGGTGGTTTGACGCTCCGTTCCAGGTTCTTGTCTCGATGTCATTGGCGTGATTTTGTCCCGAAGATCCGGCACGTTCCAGTGTCTGGATATAAATGTCCTCGACCAGTGCCGCGCGGCTCATCTGTGAGTTCACCAGCCAGATTCGTGCTGCACTCAATCCTCGTGCAGACATCGACACATGCCCTTCCAGTTCACCGTCCGGAAACCAGGTTTTGCTGCCCGGCGCTCGAGGGTTTATGGCGTGCGCGTTATAGACATGGTTGTCACGCCCCGGCACCACCTCGACCTCGCGGGTATCGAGCAGATAGCAGAAGCCGAAACGCTGGGCGCGGCGTTTCGGCGTGTAATCGTGGGTCAATTGCAGTTCGCCATCGGTCTGCGACGGCTTGTCCTGATCCTCCGGCTTGCCGGGGAAACGGTGCAGTTGGGTGTCGTACGCCAACGTCTGGGCATTGGTCTGTTGAGCGAAGTTCGTGGCGACCCTGAGGCTGAACGTTGCGCTGAGCGCTGTCTGCGTGGTGGTGCCTTCGGGTAGCGAAGTGCGCGGGAGCATGCTGCCGTCCCGGGCGAATTCGAAAGGGCTGCGGTCATCGCCCCTGAACATGGCCGGAATGTCGGTGCGCAGCAGGCAACCTTGCGCGTTGCGCAGAAAGCCGCAGTGCAAAAGCAAACCCTGGAAAAACGTTGGGGTCAGGCTGGCCTGGAGGAAACTGCTACCTTTTTCCTGATAGCGCAGGGTGAGGATTTCCGCGCGCAGTTCGCGCACAAATCCATCGAATCGGCGCGAGTTGGTGTCGTCCAGCATGCTGTCGCGATGCGCCTCGGCCCAGCGCGGCAGCTCATCATTGATGCGATGGGCGAATTGTCCGGTGACTCCCAGCTCGTCGCACAGTTGCGAGAGTTGCTCGGTGCTCAGGTTGTAAGGGCGGATTCGGGCAATGAACACCGTGAGTGACTTGAGCGCGGCGTGCGGGCTGCTCCACAGTCGCAGGTAATCGATCAACTGCTCCCGACGCGAAGGGTATTCCCGCGGCTTCACCCACGCTGGCGCTTTGCCGGTTTGCGCCACCTCCTTGCGAAAACGCACGATGTCTTCGCCCTGAATGCGGTACAGATTCCAGATATCGACGTCGCGCCAGTTGCGGCACAGCGGTGCCAGACTTCTGTTCCAGTAGTCGGTTGGCTTGACGATGAACAAGTGCGAGGCGCTGCGGAAGGCCAGTTGCAGGGGCGGCCCGAAGCTGTCATTCAATTCGGGCTTGCGGTGCAGTTCGATGTAGCCCTGAAGGCTCGGGTGAGTGCTGTCCCACTGGTAGTGCGACGGATGGGCAAACCCCGGAGGGTCAGTTTTGTTGCCTGGTGCTTGCGCGGTTTGCGCCCTAGCGGACGCTGCTGGCGTTTCGACAGTTTTCCAGCGCAGGTTGACGTTGCCGAGTTTCTTCGCCAGTTGTGCGGGGGAGAAGTTAAAGGCTTGCAGGGTGCTGAGGAATAAATCGCGATCCATGTCCGGGGATGTCCAGCGCCGCAGTTCGTCGAGCAAATAGACAGTGTCCATACGGTCGGCGCGGATATTGGCCCACTGCGGTTTTTTGCCGGTGGCGTGCGCCTCGCTGCGAAACTGCGTGATGTCGGCGCCCTCAATGCCATACAGATTCCACAGGTCGCGATCGGTCCAGGCGGGTAGCCATTCAGCGGGTTGATCGAGACGGGTCGTCGAAGGTTCAACGCGGATCAGCAGGCCGTTATCGTCGCGAAACGCATGAACCGGTGGGGGCTCGGTAATCTCCGTCGAAGCCTTTTTGCGATGCAGCAGCACATAGCCGTGGTAAGTAGCCGCGGCCTCAGTCCAGACAGGCTCGCTGGTTTCGATGGAGTCGGCAGCGCGAGTTGGCTGCACCGCGAGTGGCTCGATACGTGGCCGTTTGGCTGGAGCTGGGCCATCGTCGAGATTGCCAGGCGCGGTCGGCAGGTCAGCGATGCGAATGGCCGATTCGAGGTCTTCCTGCGGCAGCCGCGGCACATTGCTGAAGGGCTCAAGGGTTGACGGCAGAGTCGGCTCGGTGCCGGGTAGCGAACCGGGAATATCCTGCCGAATCAACCAAGGCACTTCGATTGCCGGAAGGTCAGCGGGTGTATCAGGCTGGCGTGGCGGCGCCGCCGGGATCTTTTTCGGAGCCATCAAGGAATCCTTTCATTGATGCATGAATGATCGTGGCGGGCGCGGCGCGAGCCAAAGGGCAGCGAAGCGCACCCACCGTGGGGAGGGCACGCTAACAATCGAGGGCGGGGAACGTGTAGTAGCGGGGTATGGCGCCGCCGTGGATATGCTTCAGTTCATGTCGGCGGCCGGGCTGTCCCCGTGCAGGACAGCTCGGTGGAAAGGTTCATTTGCCGAGTTTGCGCAGATCATCCGACTCGATCACCCGCACGCCATCCTGTTCTTCCAGCGCCAGGCGCCACATCGCGCGGGCCAGTTGGCAGGCTTCGATGCCGCGATATTTACCGGGAATCAGCTTCGACAATGGCCCGGCCAATTGCTCGGCCAGACGCGGTTCGGTGCGTTCGCCCAACAGCAGCGAAGGTCGGCAGATGGTCAGTTGCGGCCAGTCCTGCGCGCGCAAGGCCTGCTCCATTTCGCCTTTGACGCGGTTATAGAAAACCGACGACTTCGGATCAGCGCCGATCGCACTGATGACAATCAGGTGCCGCGCGCCCATTTCCCGGGCGCGTTTGGCAAAGGCCACGACCATGTCCAGATCCACGGCGCGGAAGGCCGCTTCCGAGCCTGCCTGTTTGATGGTGGTGCCGAGGCAGCAGTAGGCGATATCGACACGGCCACTGAGCTGCGGCAGAAACGCCTGCGGATCGCCGACCGGGTTTTCCAGGTGCGGATGTTCCGCCAGTGGCCGACGCGAGGGGGCAAGCACGCGAGAAATCGTTGGCTCGTTGAGCAAACGGTCGAGTAGATGTTCACCGGTCAAACCGGTGGCTCCGGCAAGCAATACGTGCTGAGGCGTCAAGTACATAGTGTCTCTCCCTTGATACTGTTCAGCTTAGTTGCTCTTTACCGCTCCGTCGTTCAACGCAGCACTTTGCAAAGCTTTTCTTGCTTGCTGTTTACGCAGCAGTTGCCAGTGCGACAGCACGGTTTTCGGCGCCCAGATCTGCGGCTCCGAGGCTTCGAAATTGTCCGCCAGCTCGCGCTCGGCGACGGTGGCCTTGGCCAGTTTGAAGGCCTGTTCCAGATCATCGGTCTGGTTCAGTGCCTGGGCGAACAGCGCGTCGCCGAAGTAGGTGAAGTTGGCTTCTTCCGAACAGCCGAAGGACACCCGGTCGGCGCGCGAGGCGGTCATGATCAGTGTGCGTTCGTCTTTCAGCGCCGGGATGAAACCGCCGGAGTAGCACGACGAAATCACGATGATCTTGTCGCGGTTTTTCAGCGGCGCCAGCACGGCGGCGAGTTCGTCGGCGGGCAGGTCGGCCAGCTCCATGCGCGGCTGGTCGAGGACCAGTTCATGTTCGGCAGTGCCGTGGCTGGTCAGGTAGATGAACAGCAAGTCTTCCGGGCCGCTGCGTTCGGCGAGGGTCTGCGCGGCGCGGCGCAGATTCTCGCGAGTGGCCATCGGCCGGTCACCGAGGTGGTCGCGGTGGTTGACAAGGCGAATCTGGCCATGGGCGCCGAAGCGCGTGTTGAGCATGTTGGCGACGTAATCGGATTCACGCAGGAACACGCTTTGCTTGCCGTCGCCGCCGAGGGTCAGGGTGTACAGCTCGACCGCCGGGGTCGAAGCCGGGATCGCCGCGAGTGCATCGTCGAGCAAGCGGCCCTGAGCGAGCAGGCCGAGTTCGAGGGTGTCGGGCAGCAATTTGCCATCGGCGTCACGCACGCGCTGACCATTGATCCAGCTGCCGCTCATCACGCTGCCATCGGTCAGCACCAAGGTGCCGCGCCCGGAATAGCTGTCGTTGTCGAAGCCGCCGATGTAGAAGCTGCCGTCAGGCAGATTCAATCGGCCCTGACCGCTGAAGCGCCAATCGCTGAACGAACCGATGTAATGGCTGCCGTCGGCGCCGATCAGTTGGCCCTTGCCGGTCAGTGCGCCTTCCTTGAACTGGCCGAGCCAGACATCGCCGTCAGCGTTTTCGTAGCGACCCTTGCCGTGCAACTGGTTGTTCTTGAAACCGCCGACATAGATGTCGCCGTCGGCGCTGTTGAAGGTGCCGTTGCCTTCCAGCTGTCCGTTGACAAAGTGCCCGGTGAACGAGTTGCCGCTGGAATCGCCGCGCTGGCCTTCGCCGTTGGGTTTGCCGTGGGCGAACTGGCCTTGATAGGAGCTGCCGTCGTCCATCTCCAGACGACCGAGCCCGGAGTACTGGTCAGACTTGAACTCGCCGCGATAGGTCATCGCATTTTCTTTCAGGGTGCCTTCGCCTTCGCGCCGGCCCTGTTTGAAGCCGCCGGTGTAACTGCTGGCATTGGTGGTCAGGCTGCCTTGGCCGTCGAACAGTCCTTGCTGAAACTGGCCGCGATAGACCTCGCCATTGCTGCCGTGCCACTCGCCCTGGCCATGCCACTGGCCCTTGTCGAACTGCCCGGCGTACCAACTGCCGTTGGGGTAGTCGACGCGCCCCTGACCCTGCAGCAAGCCATCGACCAGCTCACCGCGATAGCGTCCGCCGTCCGGCAGGCGCGCATCCGGCGGCAACAGCGATTCGCCGTCGCCGCAAGCGGTGAGCATCAGGGTCAGGGCAATGGGTGCAAGAGAAGCGAGTGAGCGCATAGCGGGATCCGGGCAATTAGGCGACCGAGTATGCCGCAGCTATGCGTCGCATAAATAGAGACGTGACGCGAAACAGCGTGCGCTGCTTCGCATCCAGAGCGATCAGACGAAGCAGAGCGACAGGGGCTCGGCGATATAGGCCGGTTTGTCCGAGCCTTCTATCTCCAGCGTTGCGGTCGCTTTGAGCAGCCACTGGCCAGGCTTTTTCTCGGTCACTTCACCCAGATCGACCTTCAATCGAACTTTCGAGTTGACCTTCACTGGCTGGATGAAACGCACGCTGTCCAGACCATAGTTGACCACCATCTTCACGCCTTGCGGCAGGACGAGGATGTCTTCCATCAATTTCGGGATCAGCGACAACGACAGGAAGCCGTGGGCAATGGTGCTGCCAAATGGCGTTTGCGCGGCTTTGACCGGGTCGACGTGAATGAACTGATAATCACCGGTGGCTTCAGCGAACAGGTTGATGCGCTCCTGATCAATGGTGAGCCATTCGGAACGTCCGAGTTCCTTGCCGACATAATCTTTGAGCTCTGCAACGGGAACATAGGGCATTGAGACTCTCCTTGGGTTCATCGGTTTTATAGTTTTTCAGGTGGGGGATTTGACCGCCCTGCGAACCACTGTAGATCATCATGGCGATTTGCTCAGGTCAACCGACCATGCTTTTGGCGAATGCCGATCCATAGCGCAGGCGTGCTTATAATGCCGGGCCCCTGCTGGGTGGAATGTAAGACGGAGATGTCGGATGTTGCTACGTGGCCTGACCCTGCTGGTGCTGTTTCAATTGCTCGGCACCGCGCTCAATCACTTGCTGTTGCCGGTGCTGCCGGGGCCGATCATCGGCCTGCTGCTGTTACTGATTTTCCTGATCGTTCGTGGTGAAGTCGGCGAGCCGCTGAATCTCGCGGCGGGCAGTCTGCTGCGCTATCTGCCGTTGCTGCTGGTGCCGCCGGCGGTGGGCGTGATGGTGTATGCGAGCGACATTGCCGCCGATTTCTGGGCGATTGTTGGCGCGCTGGTGCTGTCGCTGATGCTGTCGATGGCCTTCGCCGGTGTGCTGATGCAGCGCATGGTCAAGCGTCACGCGCCGCCGTCATCGGAGGAGTCCTGATGCTGTTTGATTGGCAAGGTGCCTGGGCCTCTGTTATCCACCATCCATTGTTCGGCATCGGCATTACCCTCGGCGCCTATCAACTGGTGCTGGCCGCATTCGAGAAAACCCGCTGGATCTTTCTGCAACCGGTACTGGTCTCCATGCTGTTGGTGATCGGCGTGCTGGTCGGCTGCGGCCTGACGTACGCCGAGTACCGCAAGAGCACCGAGATCCTCAGTATTCTGCTCGGCCCGGCGACCGTCGCACTGGCGGTGCCGCTGTATCTGAACCTGCGGCGTATTCGCCAATTGTTCTGGCCGATTTTTACTACGCTGGTGATAGGCGGGGTAGTCGCCACGGGGATGGGCGTGTTGCTGGGCTGGTGGTTCGGTGCCGAGCACATGATCCTGATGACCATGGCGCCGAAGTCGGTGACTTCGCCGATTGCCATGCTGGTGGCCGAGCAGATCGGTGGCGTCGCGGCGCTGGCGGCAGTGTTCGTGCTGATCACCGGGGTCATCGGGGCGATTTTCGGCCCGGCACTGTTGACCCGTCTCGGCGTGCACAGCCCCGAGGCACGCGGCATGGCGCTGGGCATGACCGCGCACGCGGTCGGCACTTCGGTGGCGTTGCAGGAAAGTGATGAATGCGGTGCCTTCGCGGCGCTGGCGATGAGTCTGATGGGCGTGGCCACGGCGGTGTTCCTGCCGTTGGCAGTGTCGATGGTGGTGTAAGGAAATGTCTATGAGCTTGCCGCTTTTCCCGCTGAACACAGTGCTGTTTCCCGGCTGCAATCTCGACTTGCAGATCTTCGAAGCGCGCTACCTGGACATGATCGGCCGCTGCATGAAGCAGGGCGGTGGCTTCGGCGTGGTGTGCATTCTTGAAGGCAGCGAAGTCGGTCTCGCGCCGGAAGGATATGCGCTGGTCGGCTGCGAGGCGCGAATCACCGATTTCCAGCAGCAGGACAACGGCCTGCTGGGAATTCGCGTGCAGGGTGGGCGCCGCTTCAATGTATTGCGCACCGAAGTGCAGCGCGATCAGTTGATCCTCGCCGACGTCGAGTGGCTCGACGAAGAGCCCGAGCAACCGCTGCAGGACGAAGACGCCGATCTGGTTGCGCTGCTCAAGGCGCTGGCCGAGCACCCGATGGTCGAAGCGTTGAACATGGGCACCGATGCGATTGGCCAGCAGTCGCTGGCCAATCAGTTGGCGTATCTGTTGCCGTTCGCCGAGGAAGACAAGATCGATCTGCTGCAACTCGACGACCCGCAGCAGCGACTGGATGCGATCCAGGCGCTGCTCGATGAGCTGCAAGGCGAGCTATTCGCCTGAGCGGTTATTCGGGCCAGGTGATGTCATTGGCAAATGCATTGGCTTTGAGCCTCAGGATCGGTTTGCCGGCGCTGGCCACGGCGTCTATCAGTTCGTCATAGCGCTGTCGGTTCTGTTGCCCGGCCTGGGTGTCGTGATGGATGAACTCGGCATCGAACCCGGCCTGATCGTGAATGTCCTGCAACCTCGCGCCTTTGCTCAGGGTGGAGTCGAGCAGCCAGAGGCGCTGGCTGTCGATACCGTCGTTTTGCCTGACCGAGATATGTGCTTCGCGGTCGTCGTCGGGTAACCAGGCGTCTTCGTTCATGCCTTTCTTGTTGAAGAGCAGGTTCTCCGCACCGAGCACCACCTCTACACCCCGCGTATCGATCACATAAGTGAAACCGAAGCGTTGCCTGAGGCGGGTGGCATGTTCCTCCGATTTTGGCGGACGGCTGTCGATCTGCCGGTTGTACGCCAGATGTTCCGCAGGGGGTGCGCCTTTGCCGTACATCCTGACCTCCTCAAGACTGAGCGTGGCGCTTACCGGCGTTTCGGTGGTGGAACCCGCACTGTGTTCCATGCGCGGCAGCATCATGCCGTCGGTGTGAAGTTCGTACGGGGTCCGGTCGTCGGCCCTGAACAGGCCGGGAATGTCCGTCCGGTACAGGCAGTTGTTGAGGTTTCGCTGGTAGCCGAGCTTCTCGAGAAAACCGCGCAGGAAGGCCGGACTGACACTGTCCTCGAAGTCTGGAAGTGTTCCCGGTTCGAAGGTTTCATTCCTGATCGACACAATCATCGGCTCGATTTCGCTGCGCAGCGGTTCGAAGCGTTGCGCGTTGGCCGGGTCTTCAGAAAGGCGTTTGTGCGGCTCGAGCCAGTGCGGTTGGCGCAGGTTCGCGCTCAGCTCTTCCAGCAGGCGCACGTGCTGCTGAGGAGACAGGTTATAGGACTGCAATAAGTGCATGCGTTGTTCGCTGGTTTGCTGCGGATGTAACTGTCTGAACCCGTCCGCCAGCAACGCGGCGCGTGCCTTGCCCGGCGCCGCTCGGCTGGTCGCCCAGGTCAATTCGCCGTACTGCTTGTACAGCGCAGGGCCGGGCGGCAGTTTTTTCAGAATGTCAGTTGCACGATAGGCACCGATCTCGGGATCAAACTCGACGTGGACGGTGCCCAGCTGTTTCACATCGACAAACTTGCGCGAAACGACATAACGAAAACCTTCGTCATTGGGCGCCTGCATGCCCCGCAACATGGCAGGCTTCAATAAATAACGGGGCAGCGCGGTATCGTTTGATCGCGGCGCGTTGATGTTGGGCAAGTCGACGACGTCGACATTCGTCGTGACGGGTTCAAACGTCGTGCCTTGCGAACCGCTGGGATACGTCGGGTCGAGTGGTGTGTCGGCAACATCCGGTGTCGGCGGGTGCAGCCGCACAAGGCTGCTGTCCGGGTCCAGTCTTGGCGGTTGTTGAAGATGGATATCAGGCATATCCAGCCTGGGGCGTTTCACCGGTGGTTTCAGGGGCATGGTGTCATTCCTTGACGGTTGGCAGCGGTTGACTCGGCAGCTGGTAGGCGGCGATGCCGATTCTCAGTTGCTTCTCATCCACGATGTGATCCGGGTTGCGAGTGATTCCCCAGGTTGCTGTCTGCGCGTTGTAGTGAAGTTTTTCCGAAGGGTTGTCTCGCAGATAAAGGTGGCTTACCGGTGTTTCGTCGTCTTCCAGTTCCTGCTGTTCTTTATGCTGCTTGATGTCCGTTGCTATGGCATCGATTGACGAATAGGCACTGGCATCAACGGACAGGAGACCGATCGTCTCAAACAGGTTATTGACCCGGTAGCGATTTCCCGAGGTGACAATGACGTCTACCGTTTCGACGGGCAGCGACGGATCATCGCTGTCGGGAAGTTGGACATGAATGCTGTCGATCTTCAGCAGGTTGCCTTTGATCGACAGATGGCTGCGAAGAATTTTTCTCTCCAGATGTCCGGTGTAAATCACCCAGGTCGAAGAGCCGGAAGTGCTGGCGTCAGCCGCAGCGGTTGAAAGCTGAAGGGAGACATTGCCGCTCGGATGGATTTCATAGTTCGATGAGCGGCCTTCCAGGTGGTAGTGGGATCGGTGTGCGGTCGGTTGAATGTCGATCCGTTGTGGCGAGTTTTTCAAACTGCGCTTATCGACGCTGGGCTTCACAAACTGATACTTGCCATCGCGCTCGTGCAGGGAAGCACGGCTTTGCGCGACTTTGTAACCTTGGGTTTTTGTATCATCCTGATAGTCGATTTTCGGGTAATCCAGCGAGTAGGAAGTGCCATCGCGCATGACCAGAGTGAATTCGTGAAGGGTCTTCCAGTCGGGTGCCAGAACACCCTGACTGACACTGCTCGTGGTCAACGACTCTTTGACGATCCCGCCGTGAAGTGAAAGGAGGCTGGCGCCGTTGCGCATGATGACAGTGAAGTAGACGTCTTTGTAATACAGGCGCTTGGCGTATTCGGTCTGCGTCATCTCAACATGGTAGTGAGCCCTGACTTCGCTAATGTCCTGGCTGTCGTGATCGATATAAACAGTGCTCTGCGCGACCTTGTCGTGCCTGACAACATTGAGGGTTGCATGAGCTGTGTCGGCTGATACGTAATAAAACGAATCAACTCCGGCAGGCACCGTCTGATAGTTGTTCAGCGTCCAGGGGGACTTCTTTGGCGTGCCGGGGCTGATGACAATGGCGTTGACCGTGTGCTCGCCCAGTCCATCGATCTCTTGCGGCAAATCGGCCTGCAAGTAATAGCCATCCTGAGTAATGAACAGCCATTTGTCGTTGCGCAGTGTGCGTTTGCCGTCGTTTGTCTGGTATGTGCGCGCCATGCTCAACTCCCTGCGCGGCTTGCCGGGATGATTGACGCGCAGGCTGTTGATGACCAGTGCGTTGTCACGCACCAGCCAGCTCTGAATGTATTCCAGTGGCACTCCAAGATAGACCGTGCTGCTCTCCTGGCCGTCATCGACGATGGTCACTTCAATACACTTGGCGTCGATAAGGAAGGTGTCGCTGCCACTGCCGCCGTCAATGTTGCCGTAAGTACCCCGCACGGAGATCTGATCATCACCGCCACCGGCCTGCACAACATCGTTGCCATTGGCGCCGATGACTTCGGCATTGGCTGTGCCGTAGACCCGATTGGCCGCGCCTGCCAGCGTCTCGACCTTTTCAAAGGAATCAATGTAGGAGTGCAAGACGGAGGGTTGCGTTGTATCCACAGGCCTCAGACCCATCCGGCCATTTTCGAGGTCTACGGTGTAACCGGCGAAACGCGGCTGCGTGGCGTCGTAGTCACGGTGCGTGTCTTTGCCTTGCAGCCATAGGAGATCGGTTCCACCCTCACCTCGTAGCCAGCCGATTTCAGTGACCGTGGGGTCTTCGCCGTACAGGGTTTGCTGGGAGTCCTGAAACGCAAAAGTGTCGTTTGCGTCACCGCCGCGAAGGTGCTTTCTTCCCTGGCCGAATGTGAAGGAGTTGGGTTTGGCGGTTACCCCCTGAATCGTGTCCTTGCCGCCTCCGAGCTGCCAAAGCACACCCTTTTTATTCTGCGAGTCCATGTGCCCGAAGGTGACGTTTGCATCCTGACCGGCAAAACCGTTGCGGGCGTCGTAATGGTCATCGGTATCTTCAATGACCGGCTGATTGACGGTGACGTATGGCAACTCTCCGGCAGCTTCGTCCCAGGAAAACCGGTATAGGCGAGTGGGTTGCAATGATTTGGATACGCGGCCGGTAACAATCGTTTCGATGGTGTCCTTGAGGTCATTTTCCAGCCAGGAAATGCTGCGTTTTTTTAACGCCTTGAGGTGTTCGTCATAGGTTTTCGCGAGCTTGAAACGATCCATGACCTCCGCATCCAGATTTTGTCCGGTGAAGGCGAACCAGCCCGAGCGCCAGCGTTCTTCAGTGGTCAATTCAATGTAATCGTCAATGTCATCCACCACCCGCGCGGCGGCGTAGATCTGTGCGCCGACGATCATCAGCGCTGCGGCAGCAAGCCCGATCGGGCCAGCGGCCTGAAACCCCATCAGTGTTGCAACGCCCAGCGCGAGCGAAAGCCCGGCGCTGAATACACTGAGGCCGCCGGTGACATACAGATCCTGGGCTTTTTTCCCGCTGACCTTGCCTGCCTCGCTGAATGATTTCACCGCGGTGTAAACATCGAAGGGCAGGGTGAGGACGCTGGCAATCAAACCGGAACCACGAACCAGGCGGCTGCCTGAGGTGGTCTTGCTGAATTGCTCGAAGGTCTGGGCACCATTGCGAATCATCGCTTCGCCGGTTTTGGTCAGCGCGTATTCCAGACCCAGCGAAGCAAGCTCGGCAGCCCCGCCTCCGGCATTGATGCCTGCTTCAAGCCAATCGCCTTTCTTCAGCGCATCGATCGTGCCCACGTAGGCGCTGTAAAGGCCGTATGCCTGCATCCCGGCGCCCATTGTGGACATCGCGCGGCTCTTGTGTCTGTCGACCCAGCCGGGCGTCTGGTCGAGTTGCGAGGCATCACGTATTTCCAGGCGCTGCACGGCGTTGAGTACGCCGCTGAGCTTGTCCATTTGCGTCGCATGAGTGCCCATCGCCATTTTTTGCAGAAGCGGCGCGGCCGTGTCCGAGCGCAGTGTGGCGAGTTCGAACATCGCGGTCGCCACCAAGTGACTGTCTTCCTGGCCGGCGGCGAGCATGCGCGCGGCGACTTTGGCCGGATTCAGTTCCAGAGCGTCGATGAAAGCTTGATCCGGCTGGGCGAAATAGGTGTTGGCGGCCGTGATGTCCTGGCCGCTGACTTTCGCACCCAGCGTCAGCAATTCCCGGCGACTGATGGATACTTCGCCAAACCGCAGCGGGCCGAAAAGCGTGTCGACGTCAAGCAGGCTTGGCATTTTGCCGTGGGGCAGAGAAGTATCCGCAATGGGTGCGGAAGGAGGAAGAGCAGGACGGTTTTCCGTTGCTGCACGTTGACCGGGAGCGACGAGGTCGCTGACATGCAGCGGGGTTGTCGGAAAAGTCGCGGTATCGAAGGTGATTTTTGCCACGTTGGTATTCTCATCCATGAGTATGGGTCGGGAGCGCTTTGTAATGTGTCATGGGTTTTTACGCTGGGTTAGGCGTTTTGTTTTGCAGTGTGTGTTGTTGTTTTTTGTATGAGTTGTGTCCGTGCTCTTGGTTGAATATGAACTTGGCCAAGTTGTAGTGTGGATTGTCCCCGGAAGTTATCCGGGGTGGTTCAAGGAGGAACCGATCAATGAATATTTACGAAGACGAGTGGGCGTTCTGGGACGATATAGCGAGCAAGTACATTTTTAAGCATGCCGGGACTGATCATAATGTTGATCATATTATTGAAGCCGCTGGTATCTACGCGGACTTGATGGTGAGCGCACGCCGCAAGCGCAAGGCGGTAAAAATACCTGAAGGTGATCTACCGCGAGTCTCGGCGACAAAAGCCAGTTTGGCCTCGTCTTTTTTACCCGATGGTTCTGAGTAAGTCGTGGACTGTTTTTTCAGCGACATAAATCTATAAGGAATTGTTTTATGAGCTTGATCATGGATGAGGCCGACGCCTTCACCGCAAACCTTTTTTTCCAGGGGCGACCGGTGGTGCTCAATCAACAACGTCTGAAGTTGCGCTTGCGTGACCCTCGCCTATCGCGGCGCGAGCGACTGGATGTTGAAGTGGCGTTGGCCGACAGCGAGAGTGCGAGTGTTTTGACTGTGGCTGATCACGAGGACGATAAGCCACTGTTGTTAAAGTTTGTGCCAAAGGGTAATCGTTATGCCGTAATGACGATTTTGAAAGGCGAATACGATGAGCGTTATTTGAGTGTCAACGCTAAAACCCGTCATGTGTTTACCGGCGATGAAAGAAACAGTCAGTTCAGTTTGTCAAAGGGCACTATTCCGAGTGCACGGTTCAGTGACCTCGATGGCGGTGCCAGCTATATCCATTTGGCGGCGGTAGAAAGTCTCGTCTATATAACCAGTAACAAAAGTAATCGTTACTTCATGAATGCCGAACCGAACAAGACCAAACATGATGCGTTCAATAATACGCCGGCTCTTTTTGTGCTGAAAATAGTCGAGCGCCCCGATGAATTGAATGGGTGAGCGCACATACGTGCGCATCACCCGGAGGCGAAATCAATAGGCGTATCGCGTCATGACATGTGGCAAGTGTCGTAATACAAAAAATCCGAACAGTGCGACTACCGCCGGTAATACCAGCCACCAGACTTTTTGCGGCATGGGTTCCAGCGGCGATTGCCGCTGGCTGAGCCAAAGGCTTGCGGCGCAGACGCAGGAGGCCAGCATCGCACCGGCGAGAATGTCGGTGGGCCAATGTGCGCCAAGGTAGACCCGTGACAGGGCAATCGCCAGGGCTGGAATGCAACCGATCAGCAACCAGGTCAGTCGCATCCGTGGCGGTTGCCCGCGCCCGGCCAGTACCGCCAGCGTCAGGAACAGGGCAAACGATCCCGAGGCGTGGCCGCTGGGCATGCTGTAACTGGTCAGTGGATCGGTCAGCACCTCGGGACGAACCCGGGCAAAGAACAGTTTGGTGCCGGTGTTGGCCAGTGCGGTGACCAGAAGTGTGCCGCCAGTGAAGATTGCCTGACGCCATTGGCGGCACAGGAGCAACAGGGCGGTCAGCAATGCGCTGAACATCAACATGTTGCGAAACTCACCGATCAGGGTGAACGCCACGGCGATTTCGTCCAGAACCGGTTGGCGATGCTCTTGCACCAGCGTCATCACGCCCTGATCGAGTGCCGTCAGGTACGGATAACCGGCGAACAGGCCGATCAAGATCAACAGGCTCATGCTGCTGATCCAGAGGGTCGCGCGGCGGTGCCGGCGCAAACTGCTGTTCACACTGAGGCCGACCATTATGGCGATGCTGCCCGCGACGATTCCGGCTTCCAGCCAGAAACCTTCCGGCAGCGGCAGGCGAATCGCCGCCCCGGTGGCCCAGCCCGGCAACAGATAGGCGAGACTCCAGCCAGCCGCGGCTAGCAGACTGACGGCAGCGAAACGCGGAAACGGCATGTCGCACATGCCGGCCACCATCGGCAGCATCGGGCGCAACGGACCGATGAAACGCCCGACCAGCAGGCTGGCGATGCCATAACGCTGGAAGTAGTTTTCCGCCCCGGCCATCCATTCCGGGTGATGCCGCAAACCCGGCAGGCGCCGGATGTTCTGGTGGAAGTGGCGACCAAGGAAGTACGAAACCACGTCGCCGAGAATCCCGCCGAGGAAACCCAGCAACAAGGTTTCGCTCAACGATAGCGCGCCACTGCCGGCCAGCACGGCCACGGCAAACAGCAGCACCGTGCCCGGCACGATCAATCCGGCAATCGCCAGGCATTCGACAAAAGCGACGATCAATACCGCAGCGGCCAGCCACTGCGGATTGGCGGCGAGCCACCCGGTTACGCTATCGAGCCATGGGCCCATACCAAAAAACTCCAAACCATTGATGATCCCCATGTAGGAGCTGCCGAAGGCTGCGATCTGTTGATCTTGATCCGGAAAACCAGATCAAAAGATCGCAGCCTTCGGCAGCTCCTGCATGAGTGTGTGTTTACAGCAGGAAATAATCCCGGCCTTCGACCTGACCCCGTCGCAGCGGGTTCCGCGTGCACCATTGCGCGTAGGCAGCGTCGACGAAGCGGTACAGCAGGTGTTCGTCACGGCCATGGGGAATGCCCAGGCGCGTGGTTTGAATGATGTGCGAGGGCGCCGGTCCCGTGTCTTCAACCAGCAGCATTTCATGATCGAAGCGCTTGGCGTCCCACATCGGCACCTTCAGCCCCAGCGCCTTGCACAGCAACGTCTGCCCGGCACAGAGTTTCTGCGAAGCTCGCGCGTGCCCCTGAGCGTCAGGATTGTTCAGCAGCATCTGCGCCAGACTCGCCGGGCCGCTGACTTCATCGACCCACGGATACGCCGATTTGATCAACACCGCATTGCCCGGCCCTTGGGCGCTGAAGTTCAGCGAATCGCCGCCACGGGCGTAATACATATAGATGTGGCCGCCATCCAGAAACAAAGCCTTACGCTTTTCCGTGTAGCCGAGGGACGCGTGACTGCCTTTTTCCGAGCAGTAATAGGCTTCGGTCTCGATGATCCGCGCGCTCAGCCACAGATCGCCGACCCGATGGCGGATCACTTTGCCGAGCAGATCCTTGGCCAATACTTGGGCGTCGCGGTCGAAAAAAGCGTCCGGAAGCCCCAGCGGCTGGCGCTCGGCGTGGTTGCGAACAGTCAGAGTGGACATGGCAAGCGGTGTTTATCCAGGCTGCAGAGGTCGTGATGATAACAATTTGAGTCTTAATCACCGCTGAACGTTGGCTATTTGTAGTCCATTTCGACCATCCGCCCGTCACCGCTGTTAGTCCCGGGACGCGACAGCTATAATCTGCCGCTTTCCTCTTTGCCAAGACCCCAGCAGACCATGACTGAGTCCGTTCTTGACTACATGACCCGATTGGGTCGCGCCGCCCGCGAAGCTTCCCGGGTCATCGGCCGTGCCAGCACTGCGCAGAAAAACCGCGCCTTGCAGGCGGCTGCCAATGCACTGGACGCTGCCCGCGCCGAGCTGGCTGCAGCCAATGAGCAGGATCTGGCCGCCGGTCGCGCCAATGGTCTGGAGCCGGCATTGCTGGAGCGTCTGGAACTGACCCCGGCGCGTATCGACGGCATGATCGTCGGCCTGCGTCAGGTGGCTGCGCTGCCGGACCCGGTCGGTGCGATCCGTGACATGAGCTTCCGTCCGTCGGGCATTCAGGTCGGCAAGATGCGCGTGCCACTGGGCGTGATCGGGATCATCTACGAATCCCGTCCCAACGTGACCATCGATGCCGCCAGCCTGTGCCTGAAGTCCGGCAACGCGACGATCCTGCGCGGTGGCTCCGAGGCGATTCACTCCAACCGCGCGATCGCCGCGTGCATTCAGCGCGGTCTGGCCGAAGCCGAACTGCCCGCCGCTGTGGTGCAAGTGGTCGAAACCACAGACCGTGCCGCCGTTGGCGCGATGATCACCATGCCCGAGTACGTCGATGTGATCGTGCCGCGCGGTGGCCGTGGCCTGATCGAGCGCATCAGCCGCGACGCCCGCGTGCCGGTGATCAAGCATCTGGACGGCATCTGCCACGTTTACGTCAGTGCCCACGCCGATCTGCCGAAAGCCCAACGCATCGCCTTCAATGCCAAGACCTATCGCTACGGCATCTGCGGGGCGATGGAGACGCTGCTGGTCGACCAGACTGTCGCCAAGGATTTCCTGCCATCGATGGCTGCCCAGTTCCGCGAAAAAGGCGTCGAGCTGCGTGGCTGCGAGCGCACGCGGGCGATCATCGACGCCGTTGCCGCCAGCGAAGAAGACTGGAACACCGAGTATCTGGCGCCGATTCTGTCGATCCGCGTGGTCGACGGTCTGGACCAGGCCATTGAACACATCAACCATTACGGCTCCCATCACACCGACTCGATCGTCAGCGAAAACCTTGCCGATACGCGGCGGTTTGTGGCGGAAGTCGACTCGGCGTCGGTGATGATCAACACCCCGACATGCTTTGCCGATGGATTTGAATACGGATTGGGTGCCGAGATCGGCATTTCTACTGATAAGCTGCACGCCCGCGGCCCGGTGGGTCTGGAAGGCCTGACCTGCGAGAAGTACGTCGTGGTCGGTGATGGCCAGTTGCGCGGCCAGGCGACGGTCTGACTTGACCGACCTTGAGCTGACAGCGCCGGCACCCGGCAGCGAAACCCGTCCCCGGCGCATTGGTGTCCTGGGCGGCACGTTTGATCCGGTGCACATCGGCCATTTGCGCGGTGGCCTGGAAGTCGCCGAAGCGCTGGCGCTCGATGAGCTGCGGCTGACGCCTAGCGCGCGGCCACCGCATCGCGGTACGCCGCAGGTGTCGGCGCAGGATCGGCTGGCGATGGTCGAGTGCGCGGTGGCCGGAGTGCCGCCGCTGGTGGTGGATGCCCGCGAACTGCAGCGGGACAAACCGTCCTACACCATTGATACCCTGGAGTTGATGCGCGCCGAAATGCCCGCAGAAACCCAGGTTTTTCTGCTTTTGGGCTGGGACGCATTTTGCGGCCTGCCCACTTGGCACCGCTGGGAAGAGTTGCTCCAGCATTGCCACATCCTGGTGCTACAGCGCCCGGACGCCGACAGCGAACCGCCGGATGCCTTGCGCAACCTGCTGGCAGCGCGTTCGGTGAGCGACCCGCTGGCCCTGAAGGGGCCGAGCGGACAGATTGCATTCGTCTGGCAGACACCGCTCGCGGTTTCCGCCACCCAGATCCGTCAACTGCTGGCCAGCGGTAAGTCGGTACGTTTCCTGGTGCCCGACGCGGTCCTGGCCTACATCGATGCGCACGGTCTTTACCGTGCGTCGAACTGAACAAGGCGTGCTTCACTGATACGAATCCACGTGTCGCCAAGCCGCCGAATATATGAGCAAAACGAGTTTTATATGACTGACAAAGACCAAACCAAAGTAAAGCGCAAAGGCACATTCAAGAGCGCTCCGCTGCCAGAGCCGGTCAACACCAATGAACCGCTGAAAGGCGACGAGCTGGTCAAGCTGGCGGTAGCTGCGCTGGAAGACGTCAAGGCGCAAGACATCCAGATCATCGATGTTCGCGACAAGCAGAGCATCACTGACTACATGATCATCGCCACCGGTACTTCCAACCGCCAGATCAACGCGATGCTCGATAAGGTTCGCGAAGAAGTCAAAAAGCAGGGCGCCAAGCCGCTGGGCGAAGAAGGCAAGGGCGACAGCGACTGGGTGCTGTTGGACCTGGACCTGGTGATCGTGCACATGATGACCGCCTCGGCACGTCAGTTCTACGACCTGGAGCGCCTGTGGGCCGGTGCCGAGCAAAGCCGTGCGGCCGATGCCAAGCACCACAGCCCGGAAAACACCCACGAGCATTTCACCAAGCTCAACAAAGACCAGCTGTAAGGGATTGCTGTGCGACTGCGCCTGATCGCCGTCGGTTCACGCATGCCCAAGTGGGTGGAAGAAGGCTGGCATGAATATGCCAAGCGTCTTCCGTCCGAGCTGGCGCTGGAACTGGTGGAAATACCGCTCAACACCCGTGGCAAAAATGCCGACGTGGCCCGTTTCATCCGCCAGGAAGGCGAAGCCATGCTGGCCAAGGTCGGGCAGAACGAGCGGATCGTCACGCTGGAAGTCCACGGCAAACCCTGGAGCACCGAGCAACTGGCGGTCGAACTCGACCGCTGGCGGCTGGATTCGCGCACGGTCAATTTCATGGTTGGTGGCCCGGAAGGGCTGGCGCCGGAAGTCTGTGCCCGTGCCGATCAGCGCTGGTCGTTGTCGCCGCTGACGTTGCCGCACCCGCTGGTGCGGATCCTGATCGGCGAACAGTTGTATCGTGCCTGGACAGTGTTGTCCGGTCACCCTTACCACAAGTAATCCAGCCCTCATGTCTCAGCCGATCCGCATCAAGGACCACGAAAAGGACGCACGCCTGGTGCGTAGCCGCGTCGTGTTCGGGGCCATTGCGATCATGCTGTTGATCGGCGTGCTGATTGCGCGGCTGTATTACTTGCAGGTGATTCAGTACGAGTATCACTCGACGCTGTCGGAGAACAACCGCGTCCACGTGCAGCCGATTCCGCCAACGCGCGGGCTGATTTTCGACCGCAACGGCGTGGTGGTGGCGGACAACCGTCCAAGCTTCAGCCTGAGCATGACCCGCGAGCGCTCCGGCGACTGGCAGCAAGTGCTCGACGTCATCGTCGAAGTGCTGGAACTGACGCCCGAGGACCGGGTGATCTTCGAGAAGCGCATGCGTCAGGGGCGCCGGCCATTCGAACCGGTGCCGATCCTGTTCGAGCTGACCGAAGAGCAGATCGCCCGCATCGCGGTAAATCAGTTTCGCCTGCCGGGCGTGGAAGTGGTCGCGCAACTGGTCCGTCACTACCCGCAGGGCGCGCACTTTGCGCACTCGGTGGGCTATATGGGGCGGATTAACGAGAAAGAGCTGAAGAGCCTCGATCCGGTCAACTACAGTGGCACCCACCACATTGGCAAAACCGGCATCGAGCGTTTCTACGAGCCGGAATTGCACGGTCAGGTCGGTTACGAAGAAGTCGAGACCAACGCCCGTGGCCGCGTCTTGCGCGTGCTCAAGCGCACCGATCCGATTCCCGGCAAGGACATCGTCCTCAGCCTGGACATCAAGTTGCAGGAAGCGGCCGAAGCCGCGCTCGGCGGGCGTCGTGGCGCTGTGGTTGCGCTCGATCCGAAGACCGGCGAAGTGCTGGCCATGGTCAGTCAGCCGAGCTTCGACCCGAACCTGTTCGTCACCGGCATCAGCTTCAAGGCCTACGCCGAGTTGCGCGATTCCATCGACCGACCGCTGTTCAACCGCGTGCTGCGCGGTCTGTATCCGCCAGGCTCGACGATCAAACCGGCGGTGGCAATTGCCGGCCTTGATTCCGGTGTGGTCACGGCATCCAGCCGGGTGTTCGACCCGGGCTACTACATGCTGCCCAACTACGATCACAAATACCGTAACTGGAACCGCACCGGTGATGGCTTCGTCGACCTCGACACCGCGATCATGCGATCCAACGACACCTACTTCTATGACCTGGCGCACAAGCTCGGCATTGATCGGTTGTCAACCTACATGAACAAGTTCGGCATCGGCCAGAAGGTCTCGCTGGACATGTTCGAAGAATCCCCCGGCCTGATGCCGTCCCGCGAATGGAAGCGGGCGACGCGCAAGCAGGCGTGGTTCCCTGGCGAAACCCTGATCCTCGGGATCGGCCAGGGCTATATGCAATCGACCCCGCTGCAACTGGCCCAGGCCACGGCGTTGGTCGCCAACAAAGGCATCTGGAATCGTCCGCACCTGGCCAAATCCCTCGAGGGGGTGAAACCGGTGGACGAAAACCCGATGCCGGACATTGTTCTGCGCGATCCCTCGGACTGGACCAAGGTCAACCACGGCATGCAGCAGGTGATGCACGGTGCTCGCGGCACCGCGCGCAAAGCGGCGATCGGCGCGCAATATCGCATCGCCGGCAAGTCCGGTACGGCGCAGGTTGTCGCGATCAAGCAGGGCGAGAAATACGACCGCTCCAAGGTTCAGGAACGCCACCGCGACCACGCCTTGTTCGTCGGTTTCGCTCCGGCGGATGATCCCCGGATCGTCGTTTCGGTGATGGTCGAGAACGGTGAGTCCGGTTCCGGCGTCGCTGCGCCCGTGGTGCGTCAGGTCATGGACGCTTGGCTGCTCGATCAGGACGGACGTTTGAAGGCCGAATACGCCAGCCCAATCAGTGCGGAGGCTACGGCCCGTGATGAATAATTTTGATCGCATGCTCTCCAGTGAGGATGTGATGCGTCGCCGCGCGACGCTGCTGCAAAGACTGCATATCGATGGTCCGTTGCTGATCCTGCTGCTGATCCTCGCTGCCGGCAGTCTGTTCGTGCTGTATTCGGCCAGCGGCAAGAGCTGGGACCTGCTGGCCAAACAGGCCACTTCGTTCGGTATCGGACTGGTCTCGATGATCATCATCGCCCAATTCGAGCCGCGCTTCATGGCGCGCTGGGTGCCGCTCGGTTATGTCATCGGTGTGGTGCTGCTGTTGGTGGTGGACATCATGGGCCACAACGCCATGGGTGCGACACGCTGGATCAACATCCCCGGGGTGATCCGCTTCCAGCCCTCGGAGTTCATGAAAATCCTGATGCCGGCGACCATCGCCTGGTATCTGTCCAAGCGTACGTTGCCGCCGCAGCTCAAGCATGTCGGTATCAGCCTGATGCTGATCGGCGTGCCGTTCGCGCTGATCGTGCGTCAGCCCGACCTCGGCACTTCGCTGCTGATTCTCGCCGGCGGCGCGTTCGTGCTGTTTATGGGCGGATTGCGCTGGCGCTGGATTGTCAGCGTGCTGGCGGCGGCGATCCCGGTGTCGGTAGCGATGTGGTTTTTCATCATGCACGACTACCAGAAGCAGCGAATCCTGACCTTCCTTGACCCCGAGAGCGATCCATTGGGGACGGGCTGGAACATCATTCAGTCGAAGGCCGCGATCGGTTCCGGTGGCGTATTCGGCAAAGGCTGGCTGCT
Source organism: Pseudomonas sp. 4CAES_32.4 (assembly GCF_058136335.1). Lineage (NCBI taxonomy): Bacteria > Pseudomonadati > Pseudomonadota > Gammaproteobacteria > Pseudomonadales > Pseudomonadaceae > Pseudomonas > Pseudomonas sp. 4CAES_32.4. The sequence continues at coordinate 5,457,913 of NZ_CM176882.1, read as the reverse complement.
CGGCACCCAGTCGCACCTGGATTTCCTGCCGGAAAGCCACACCGACTTCATCATTGCCGTGCTCGGCGAAGAGTTCGGTCTGGTGGGCATTTGCGCCCTGTTGCTGATCTATCTGTTGCTGATCGGCCGAGGGCTGGTGATCACCGCTCAGGCGCAAACGCTGTTCGGCAAATTGCTCGCCGGCGCGCTGACCATGACGTTTTTTGTTTACGTTTTCGTCAACATCGGTATGGTCAGTGGCCTGTTGCCGGTTGTGGGGGTGCCGTTGCCGTTCATTAGCTACGGAGGAACTTCGCTGGTGACACTGCTGTCAGCGTTTGGGGTTTTGATGTCGATCCATACCCATCGCAAGTGGATCGCACAGGTTTGAATAAGGTGAAGAGTGCAATGCAAGTAATGCGTGGCTGGGCGACTCGATGCGCGCCAGTGGTAGGCCTGATGGGCCTCCTGGGCAGCATGCAGGAAGCGCTGGCCGGCGAATACGAAGGCTCGCCTCAGGTGGCCGAATTCGTCGGTGAAATGACCCGCGACTACGGTTTCGCCGGTGAGCAACTGATGGCGGTGTTCCGCGAGGCTCAGCGCAAGCAGGCGATTCTCGATGCTATCTCCAGACCCGCCGAGCGGGTCAAGCAATGGAAAGAATACCGCCCGATGTTCATCACCGACGCGCGCATTGCCCGCGGTGTGGATTTCTGGCGTCAGCACGAGGCGACTTTGGCCCGTGCCGAGCAGGAATACGGCGTGCCGGCACAAGTCATCGTGTCGATCATCGGCGTTGAAACCTTTTTCGGACGTAATACCGGTAATTACCGGGTGATCGATGCCTTGTCGACGCTCGGTTTCGACTATCCTCCCCGTGCCGAATTTTTCCGCAAGGAACTGCGTGAGTTTCTGCTGCTGGCCCGCGAAGAACAGGTCGATCCTTTGACCCTTAAAGGTTCTTACGCCGGGGCGATGGGCTTGCCGCAGTTCATGCCGAGCAGCTTCCGCGCCTATGCGGTGGATTTCGACGGTGACGGCCACATCAATATCTGGAACAACCCGGATGATGCGATCGGCAGCGTCGCCAGCTACTTCAAACGTCACGGCTGGGTCGCCGGTGAGCCGGTGGTCAGCCGCGCCGATGTCCGTGGCGAGCAGGTCGATGAAGGCCTGACCACTGGTATCGAGCCGACGAAAACGGTCGGAGAGTTGCGGGCGCTAGGCTGGTCAAGTCATGATGCGCTGCGCGATGATATGCCGGTTACTGCATTTCGCCTCGAAGGCGACAACGGCCCTGAATACTGGATGGGCCTGAAGAATTTCTACGCGATCACGCGTTATAACCGCAGCGTGATGTACGCCATGGCCGTACATCAACTGTCTGAACAGCTGGTACAAGCACGGGGCGTCAAGTAATGCAGGCATTGCCTAACAGTAAACCCCTGAAGCTGCTGGCCTTCGCTGCGTTGGCAGTGTTGGTCGCCAGCTGTTCGACCAGCCGTTCGCCGACCCCGAAAACCTCGAATACCGCTGTCCGGGCACAGCCTGGCCTGGACATCAACCGCGCGCACAAAGACGGCGCGCCTTGGTGGGACGTCGATGTTTCGCGTATCCCGGATGCCACGCCGACCCTGCACACCGGCCCGTACAAGGCCAACCCGTACACCGTACTGGGCAAGACCTACTTCCCGTTGCAGGAATCCAGGACTTACGTCGCCTCCGGCACGGCGTCCTGGTACGGCACCAAGTTTCATGGTCAGAACACCGCCAACGGCGAGGTTTACGACCTCTACGGCATGAGTGCCGCTCACAAGACATTGCCACTGCCAAGTTACGTTCGGGTGACCAACCTGGACAACAATCGGACAGTGATCCTGCGGGTCAATGACCGTGGACCGTTCTACTCCGACCGCATCATCGATTTGTCTTATGCGGCGGCGAAGAAACTCGGTTATGCCGAAACCGGTACCGCGCGGGTCAAGGTCGAAGGTATCGATCCCCAGCAGTATTGGGCCGCGAAAGGCCGTCCGGCGCCGCTGATGCTCAACGAGCCGCAAGTGGCGCAGAATAGCGCTCCGGTAATCACCGCCTCGGCCGGCACCGTCGAGCAGTGGACGCCGCCGCCGCAGCAACATGCCTCTGACACCGTTCCGGTGCCGATGAGCGCAAAAAAAAACGCTTCTGCAACAGCAACTGGCCAGTATCTGCAGGTGGGCGCGTTCGCCAACCCGGACGCTGCAGAACTGCTGAGGTCGAAGCTCAGCGGGATGGTGAGCGCTCCGGTGTTCATCAGCTCGATCGTGCGCAATCAGCAGACTCTGCACCGGGTGCGCCTGGGGCCGATCGGTTCGCCGGGTGAAATTGCCCAGGTACAGAACAGCGTGCGCCTGGCCAATCTTGGTTCGCCAAGTGTGGTCACCGAGTAAGCAAAACGTAGAACTTGATTGACGATTCGCCAGCGATTGGGGGGTGAATCAGGTTGTTGGCTCGTCGAAGAACAAAAGCCCGGCAAGGGTGACTGGAGTGAGCAACTGAACACGCGATGGCTCGTTAGAAAGTCATCTGATTAAATTTTGTCCGCAAGGACAGTTTCCATTAGCGATTTCGAGAGACGGATGAACATCACCACCTTTGCCAAACGCCTGTGTCTGCTAGTCCCGCTGCTCCTCTCGCCAGCCGCCTTCGCGGCCGAGATGATGCCGTCGCCACCGCAACTGGCCGCCAAAGCCTACGTTCTGATGGATGCCAGCAGCGGCAACGTGCTGGTCGAGAACAATGGCGATCAGCGTCTGCCACCGGCCAGCCTGACCAAGCTGATGACCGCGTACATCGCGACCCTGGAAATCCGTCGTGGCCAGATCGGTGAAAACGATCCGGTGACCGTCAGCGAAAACGCCTGGCGCACCGGCGGTTCGCGGATGTTCATCAAGGTTGGCTCGCAGGTCACTGTCAGCGACCTGCTGCACGGCATCATCATCCAGTCCGGCAACGACGCCAGCGTCGCGCTGTCCGAGCACATCGCCGGCAGCGAAGACGCGTTCGCCGATCTGATGAACAAGACTGTCACCGAACTGGGCATGACCAATACCCACTTCATGAACCCGACCGGTCTGCCGAATCCTGAGCACTATTCGTCGGCTCACGACATGGCGATCCTGGCCCGTGCGATCATCCACGAAGACCCGGCTCACTACGCGATCTACTCGCAGAAAGAGTTCTTCTGGAACGGCATCAAGCAGCCTAACCGCAACCTGCTGCTGTGGCGCGACAAGACCGTCGACGGTCTGAAAACCGGTCACACCGACGAAGCCGGCTACTGCATGGTGTCCTCGGCTGTACGTGATGGCCAGCGCCTGATCGCCGTGGTGTTCGGCACCAACAGCGAAGTGGCCCGCGCTGCTGAAACCCAGAAGCTGCTGACTTATGGCTTCCGCTTCTTCGAAACCCAGACCTTCTATCAGAAGGGCACCGAACTGGCTCAGGCCCCGGTGTGGAAAGGCACCACCAATCAAGTCAAGGCCGGCCTGGCTGAAGACCTGACCATGACCCTGCCAAAAGGCCAGCTGAAGAAGCTTGCTGCGAGCATGACCATGAACCCGCAACTGGTTGCGCCAATCGCCAAGGGCGACGTGATCGGTAAAGTCGAAGTCAAACTGGAAGACAAGGTCGTGCACAGCGCTGACCTGATCGCTCTGGATGGCGTCGAGGAGGGTGGTATCTTCCGCCGCATGTGGGATAGCATCCGTCTATTCTTCTACGGCTTGTTCAACTGATTTGTGTTGACCTGCATGGCCCCGCCCCGATCCGGTGCGGGGCCATGTGCGTTACCACGGCTTGCGCTCTAGAGGCCGTTACGCCATGACCGATACCGAAGTAAAGGCGCCAAAGATCGAATTTCCCCAAGTTGATTATCCGGTTAAGGTGATCAGCGACACGGGGGTTGGCCACAAAGACAAGATCATCGAAATCGTGAAGAAATTCGCGAAGATCAACGATGAGCGTGTCGACGAGCGTTCGAGCAGCAACGGCAAATACACCACCATTCAGTTGCACATCGTCGCGACCGATCAGGATCAGCTGTACAACATCAACAGCGAACTGCGGGCGACCGGCTTCGTGCACATGGTGTTGTGATGCCGGGCACGCTGGGCTTTCGTGAGCTCGGCCAGATGGCTTACGAGCCGGTCTGGCATGCCATGCAACGCTTTACCAACGAACGCGGCAGCGATGCCGCCGACGAAATCTGGCTCGTCGAACACCCGCCGGTGTTCACTCAGGGCCAGGCCGGCAAGGCCGAACATCTGCTGCTGCCGGGTGATATTCCGGTGGTGCAGGTCGATCGCGGCGGGCAGGTGACTTATCATGGCCCCGGCCAGTTGGTGGCCTATCTATTGCTGGATGTACGCAAGCTGGGTTTCGGCGTGCGTGATCTGGTCAGTCGGATGGAGCTTTGCCTGATTGAACTGCTGGCCAGTTACGGCGTGACCGCCGCGGCCAAGCCAGACGCTCCCGGCGTGTACGTCGACGGAGCGAAAATCGCTTCTCTGGGTTTGCGGATTCGCCACGGTTGCTCCTTTCATGGCCTGGCCCTGAACGTGGATATGAACCTGGAACCGTTTCGACGGATTAATCCCTGCGGCTATGCCGGGCTGGCGATGACCCAGCTGAGCGACCACGCAGGATCGATTGAATTTGCCGAGGTAAGTGCCCGGCTGCGCGCGCAGCTCGTCAAACACCTCGACTATGCTGAGCAGACGACCCTGACGGGCGGAATCGACTGATATGACTACTGATGCAGTGCAAACCATGATCCCGACGCTCGACGTGACCGAGCGCCCGGCCCCGCGTCCCAAGGTAGAAGCCGGCGTCAAGCTGCGCGGCGCCGAAAAGGTTGCACGCATCCCGGTAAAGATCATTCCGACCACCGAACTGCCGAAGAAACCTGACTGGATTCGCGTACGCATCCCGGTTTCGCCGGAAGTCGACCGTATCAAGAGCCTGCTGCGCAAACACAAGCTGCACAGCGTTTGCGAAGAAGCGTCCTGCCCGAACCTTGGCGAGTGCTTCTCCGGCGGCACCGCGACCTTCATGATCATGGGTGACATCTGCACCCGTCGCTGCCCGTTCTGCGACGTCGGCCACGGTCGTCCGAAACCACTGGACGTCAACGAGCCGGAAAGTCTGGCCATCGCCATTGCCGACCTCAAGCTCAAGTACGTGGTGATCACCTCGGTTGACCGTGACGACCTGCGTGACGGCGGTGCCCAGCACTTCGCCGATTGCATCCGCGAGATCCGCAAACTGTCGCCGAACGTGCAGCTCGAGACGCTGGTCCCGGACTACCGTGGCCGCATGGACGTCGCGCTGGAAATCACCGCCGCCGAGCCGCCGGATGTGTTCAACCACAACCTGGAAACCGTGCCACGTCTATACAAGGCTGCCCGCCCGGGTTCGGACTACCAGTGGTCGCTGACCCTGCTGCAACGTTTCAAGCAGATGATGCCGCACATCCCGACCAAATCCGGCCTGATGCTGGGTCTGGGCGAGACCGACGACGAAGTCATCGAAGTGATGAAGCGTATGCGCGAACACGACATCGACATGCTGACCCTCGGTCAGTACCTGCAACCGTCGCGCAGCCACTTGCCGGTGCAGCGTTTCGTGCACCCGGACACTTTCGCCTGGTTCGCCGAGGAAGGTTACAAGATGGGCTTCAAGAACGTTGCTTCCGGCCCGCTGGTGCGTTCTTCGTACCATGCCGACGAGCAGGCGAAGCTGGTCAAGGCTGAGCTGTTGGGTTCCTGATCCGCCGCTGAACGCAAAAAATGCCCGCGAGACTTGAGTCTTCGCGGGCATTTTTTTGCCTGTCCTACGCCAGGCGCTTACTTTTCCTGCAATGCGCGGGGCAGCAGAGCCTCTTCTGTTTCCTGCCGTTCCTGACTACTGTGTGGGCATGAGTTCACACAGGGAGATCCATGGATGACCGTTCGACCCACCCACACAATTTTTCCCCATAAACCGGTGCCGGCGTTGCCGTCGGAAGGGCTGATCGGCGTGATCGCGCCAGCCGGTCCCGGCGCGCTGGACACCGACAAGGCAGTGCAATGGATGCGCGCCCGGGGTTATGGGCTGAAGGTGTTTCCCGGCGTCTACGCGAAGGACGGCTATCTGGCCGGGAGTGATGACGTTCGCCTCAACGATCTGCACGCTGCGTTCGCAGACCAGCAAGTCGACGCGATCATCTGCCTGCGCGGTGGTTACGGCACACCACGCCTGCTCGACCGCATCGACTACGACCTGCTGAGCCGTAACGCCAAGCCGTTTGTCGGCTACAGCGACATCACTGCGCTTCATCTGGCCATCAGTCGTTATGCCGGGTTCGTGACTTTTCACGGGCCGCTGCTCAATGCCGATCTGCTCGGTGACAAGGAACCGCCAACGGTCACTTCGTTCTTCGCCATGCTGCGCGGCCAGTTGAAGGCGGGGAGCGTGCTCAGTCACCCGGTGGCGTATCCGTTGACCACCGTTGAACCAGGTATCGCCCACGGGCGGCTGCTGGGCGGTAATCTGGCGATGATCGCGGCGACCTTGGGCACGCCTTACGAAATTGACGTCGAAGGGGTGATTCTGCTGATCGAAGACATCAACGAACCGTTGTATCGCATCGACCGCTTGCTGACCCAGATGCGTCTGGCCGGCAAGTTGGCCAAATTGCGCGGCGTGCTGGTCGGGGATGTGGCGGGGGTGGATGTCGCGGCATTGAACCGCTTGCTCAAGCAGACGTTCGAGCCGTTGCGGATTCCGGTGCTGTCCGGGTGGCGCAGCGGCCACTGCGATCCGAACCTGACGCTGCCGATGGGCGCGCTGGTGCGACTGGATGCCGGGAAGCAGGAATTGATGCTGGAGCAGGATGTCGTTATCCGATAAAGCAAAAAGATCGCAGCCTGCGCCAGCTCCTGCATTGGAATGAGATCCATGTAGGAGCTGCCGCAGGCTGCGATCTTTAGATCTGGCTTTATTGGCTCCGCAGGCTTTCCAGCAACTTGTGCGTCGGATACCCATCCGCCGGCCAGCCAAACGACTGCTGCGCACTGCGAATCGCCTTGCGCGTATTGGCGCCGATGATCCCGTCAGCCGTGCCCGCATCGTAATTGCGCGCACTCAACAGTGTTTGCAACTCGATGCGCTCGGTGCGGCTCAGTGGCAGATCGTCTTTCGGCCAGGTGCCATTGATCAAGCCACCGCCATTGAAACGCTCGGACAACAGGCTCACCGCCAGCGCATACGATGACGAGTTGTTGTACTTGAGGATCGCCCGGAAGTTATCGAGGATCAGGAACGCCGGCCCGCGATAGCCAGCCGGTAGCAGCAGGGCGGCGGACAGTTGTTCCGAGCCCGCCGGAACCTGCGCGCCGTTCGGCAGGGTTACGCCCAGTTGACGCCATTCGGCAACGCTCTTGCGAATCGTGCCATCGGCCAGCGTGTAATTGAAGCTGCTCGGCAGTTGTACTTCGAAGCCCCACGGCTGGCCACGTTGCCAGCCAGAGCTTTGCAGGTAGTGCGCGGTGGATGCCAGCGCATCCGCCGGGCTGCCCCAGATGTCACGGCGACCGTCACCGTCGAAATCCACGGCGTGGGTGTTGTAGGTGGTCGGAATGAACTGGGTCTGACCCATCGCGCCGGCCCAGGAACCGAGCATTTTCTCCGGCGTGATGTCGCCCTGTTGCAGGATCTGCAGGGCGGCAATCAGTTGCGCATGGGCAAAGCCTGGGCGCCGGCCTTCGTAGGCGAGGGTGGCCAGTGAATTGATCACTGACTTGCTGCCCTGGAACTGGCCGAAGTTGCTCTCCATGCCCCACACCGAAACGAGCGCCTGGCGATCAACGCCGTAACGCTGCTCGATACTTTGCAGAATGTCAGCGTACTGGTTGATCAGCGCCTGACCTTTGCGTACGCGCAGCGGCGAGAGCGCGCCATCAAGGTATTCCCACACCGGGCGGGAAAATTCCGGCTGGCTGCGGTCGGCGCGAATCACGCTGGCATCGAAGCTGACATTGGCAAAGGCGCGATCGAACAGATCAGGGCTGATCCCGGCGGCCAGCGCGTCCTTGCGGAACCCCGCCTGCCATTCGGCAAAGGTCTGGGTCGGCTGAAGATCGAGAGGGTCGGCGGACGGCACTACCGGCGGGATGATCGCTGGGGCCGTGGCGACAGGGGCGGCTTGAAGAGGTTGCGCGTCGGCGGCGGTAGGTTTTTCCGCGCAGGCGACAAGCAGAATGAAGCTGGAGGCAGCGATCATCTGGCGAACAGGCCAGCGACGGGAAAGACTTAGGGGCATGCACAGTTCCAGGAAAACGAATCAGGTGCAGACCTTAACATGACCGGGGGGTACTGCGCTTTAAGCGGCCAGAAAGTAAGAAGCCTCCCAGCTGTCAGACTGGAAGGCTTCGCGGCGGTAGCTGCCTTTACCCTTGATTGGTCGTTCCTGACGACTGCGGAACAAGGGTTGGGCGACGATGGATTTGGCCTTGTTGGGGCTGTGTTTCGCTGGCTTTTTGCTCATGAGCGTTCTCTCGAGTGGGTGGTTTTGCGGGGGAAATAATCTGCCTATGTCGGGCGTCTGTCTATAGTGCAAATGCAGGCGTGCATTGTAGGAAACAAGAGCAAAAGATCGCAGCGTGCCGCAACTCCTGCAGGGATCGGTGTAGGAGCTGCCGAAGGCTGGGATCTTTTGATCTTATTCGGCAGGGAGTGAAAGTCGCTGGCCTGCCATCAATAGCGCCAGGCGGCTCAGGCTCATCCACGGCGAACCGGCCGCTTGGCCTTTGATCTGCGCATCAATGCGCTGGGCTTCGAGCAACAACTGTGCCCAGCGTTGCGCCGAGTAGCGTTGCAGGGCTTTGCTCATCAGCGGTTTGCGCTTGTCCCAGACGGGCGGCTTCGCCTGACTGAAACACTTGTCCAGCGGCGTGCCCTGGCTGTACTGCAGCGAGATATTGGCCAGCAGACGCAATTCCCGCGCCAGTGCCCAGAGAATGACCGGCGGCTCGACACCCTCACCGCGCAAGCCTTCTAGCATACGCAACGCATGCGCCGGCTCGCCGTTGAGTACCGCGTCGGTCAAACCAAACACGTCAAAACGCGCACTGTCCGCCACAGCGGCCTGCACCGTTTCAACGGTGATCTGGCCACCTTCGGCCATCAACTTGAGCTTTTCGATTTCCTGCGCAGCGGCGAGCAGGTTGCCTTCGACACGTGCAGCAATCAATTCGACCGCGTCCTGGCTGGCCGAAAGTCCGGCCTGCGACAGACGCTGACGAATCCAGCTCGGCAGTTGATTGGCATCCACAGGCCAGATCTGGATGAACTGGGTTTGCTGGCCTTCGACCAGCGCCTTGCCCCACTTGGTCTTCTGCGCACTGCCATCGAGCTTGGGCAAGCTGATCAGCAGCACGGTGTCTTCAGCGGGACGCGAGCAGTATTCGATGAAGGCGGCGGCGCCCTTGTCACCGGGTTTGCCCGAGGGCAGACGCAGTTCCAGCAAGCGTTTTTCCGCGAACAACGACATGCTCGCACCGGCCTGCAGCAACGTGCCCCAATCGAAATTGGCGTCGGCCGCGAAAACCTGGCGTTCATCAAAGCCCTGCTGGCGAGCAGCACTGCGAATGGCGTCGGCGGCTTCCTGGCACAGCAGCGGGTCATCGCCGCTGATGATGTAGACCGGCGCGAGGGCGCCTTGCAGGTGTTTGCTGAGTTGGGCGGGAGCGAGTTTCATAAGATAGGTCGAACGGGGCGCCGGAGCGCCCCGAACGTCTTACTGCTGCGGGATTTCGAGTGGCGACTGACGCGGGGTTTCCGCTTCAGCCTTCTGTGCCGCATTCAGCGCGTCGGCTTCAGCCTTGGCGCGGTCGTTGGCCGCTTGCTGCAGTTGCTGCAATTGACCTGGAGTTAGCTGTTGCAGACGCAGCATCATGCGTTGAACCAGTTCGCTGCGGATTTCGCGGCGGGCGTCGTTGGCTTCCTGGTCGGAACCGACGAGGTTGTTGCCGTCGTGGATAAACACTTTCTGCACTTCAAGCTTGTCGCTCAGCAGGTTCAGATTGTGTTCGCCAACGATGTCGTAGTTCAGAACGGTATTAACCTGGTATTCGCCAGTACGGCCGGCACCGGCGTAGCTGAGAATGCGCTGGCTTTCCTGCTCGTCAGCCAGGTACAGCTTGTACGGCGCGCCGGTGTAAACCTTGACGCCGCTGGACTCCAGGATCTGACGCAGTTGAGTGACTGTCTCGCCGTAGGCGTTACGTGCACTCAGGTCGAGTTCCTTGATAGTCAGTTCAGTGGTGCCCGTGCCACGCAGCTGGAAACCGCAGGCGCTCAGCAGAACAGCGAGGCCCATCACCAGCAAGTTGCGTTTGATCATTGTGTTGCTCCCCTTGAAACCACGTGGGCCGATCGTGCGGCCCGAAAGGTTTTACAGGGCGCCAGGCTGACCTGACGCCCAATCCAATTTAGCTGGCGACAATGTTGACCAGTTTGCCCGGCACCACAATCACTTTGCGAATGGTCAGACCGTCGACGAAACGCAGCACGTTTTCGTTGATGCGGGCTGCCGCTTCCACTTCTTCACGGGTCGCGCTGGCCGGCATTTCGATCTGGCCACGCAGCTTGCCGTTGACCTGGATAACCAGGGTCAGGCTGTCCTGCACCAGTGCGCTTTCGTCCACGGCTGGCCAACCGGCGTCGATCACCGCATTAGCGTGACCCAGTTGATTCCACAGTTCGTGGCTGATGTGCGGCGTGATAGGTGCCAGCAGCAGCGTCACAGCTTCGAGACCTTCATGAACCAATGCGCGGTCCTGTTCAGTCACTTGCGCGGCTTTTTCCAGCACGTTCATCAGCGTCATCACCTGAGCGATGGCGGTGTTGAATTTGTGATTTTGGCCGACGTCGTGGCTGGCCTGTTTGATGGCCAGGTGGATCGAACGGCGCACAGCTTTCTGCTCATCGTTCAGGCCGGCGACGTCGAGTTTGCCCGGCAGGCCCTGAGTAACGTGGGCTTGCGCCAGACGCCAGACGCGCTTGAGGAAACGGTGCGAGCCTTCAACGCCGGAGTCGGACCATTCGGCGCTCATGTCAGGCGGCGAGGCGAACATCATGAACAGACGGCAGGTATCGGCGCCGAACTGATCGATCATCGACTGCGGGTCAACGCCGTTGTTCTTCGACTTGGCCATCTTCTCGGTGCCGCCGATTTCCACCGGCAGACCGTCGGATTTCAGCTTGGCGCTGATGACCTTGGCTTTGCTGTCGCGCTCGAGTTCCACGTCCGCCGGGTTGAACCAGGTGTAGGCACCGTTGGCTTCGCGACGATAGTAAGTCTCGGCGATCACCATGCCTTGGGTCAGCAGGTTCTTGAACGGCTCGTTCGAGCTGACCAGGCCTTCGTCACGCATCAGCTTGTGGAAGAAGCGCGCGTAGAGCAGGTGCAGAATCGCGTGTTCGATACCACCGATGTACTGATCCACTGGCAGCCAGTGGTCAGCGGCGGATTTTTCCACCAGGCCGCCTTCAAAGTGCGGCGAGGCGTAACGGGCGTAGTACCACGACGACTCGACGAAGGTGTCCATGGTGTCGGTTTCACGCTTGGCAGGCTGGCCGCATTTCGGGCAGGTGCACTCGTAAAACTCGGGCATGCGCGCCAGCGGCGAACCAGCGCCGTCCGGCACCACGTCTTCCGGCAGGACGACAGGCAGTTGATCTTCCGGCACCGGCACGTCACCGCAAGCTTCGCAGTGGATGATCGGGATCGGGCAGCCCCAGTAGCGCTGACGGCTGATGCCCCAGTCGCGCAGACGGAACTGGGTGCGCGAGGCGCCGAGTTCTTTCTTGATCAGGGCGACTTCCATGGCGTCGAACGCGCCGGCGAAGTCGAGACCGTCGAACTCGCCGGAGTTGATCAGCGTGCCGTGCTCGCCATAGGCGTCTTGCCATGGCTGAGGATTGGTCTCGCCGGAGCTGGTACGCACCACCGATTTCACCGGCAGGTTGTACTTGTGAGCGAATTCGAAATCGCGCTCGTCGTGAGCCGGTACGGCCATTACAGCGCCGTCGCCGTAATGCATCAGCACATAGTTGGCGACCCACACCGGGAGTTTTTCACCGGTCAGCGGGTGCTCGACGAACAGGCCGGTCGGCAGGCCTTTTTTCTCTTGAGTGGCGACGTCGGCTTCAGCGACGCTGCCGCCCTTGCATTCAGCGATGAACGCTTGCAGCTCAGGATTGTTCTTCGCGGCCAGGGTGGCCAGCGGGTGCTCGGCCGCCACGGCGACATACGTCGCGCCCATCAGGGTGTCCGGACGGGTGGTGAAGACCTTCAGGGTGCCGGCTTCGCCGATCGAGTCGACGTTGTACGGGAACTGCACTTCCATGCCGCGGGATTTGCCGATCCAGTTGCGCTGCATGGTCTTGACCTGTTCAGGCCAGCCAGTCAGTTCGTCGAGGCTCTCCAGCAACTCATCCGCGTAGGCGGTGATCTTGAAGTAGTACATCGGGATTTCGCGCTTTTCGATCAGCGCGCCTGAACGCCAGCCGCGACCGTCGATCACCTGCTCGTTGGCCAGAACGGTCTGGTCGACCGGGTCCCAGTTCACGGTGCCGTTTTTGCGGTAGATCACACCTTTTTCGAACAGGCGAGTGAACAGCCATTGTTCCCAGCGGTAGTAATCCGGCTTGCAGGTGGTGACTTCGCGCGACCAGTCGACGGCCAGGCCGAGACTGCGCAGCTGCGACTTCATGTAGGCGATGTTTTCGTAGGTCCATTTGGCTGGCGCTACGTTGTTCTTCATCGCGGCGTTTTCCGCCGGCATGCCGAAAGCGTCCCAACCCATTGGTTGCAGAACGTTTTTGCCTTGCATGCGCTGGTAGCGGGAGATCACGTCGCCGATGGTGTAGTTGCGCACGTGCCCCATGTGTAGCTTGCCGCTGGGGTAAGGGAACATCGACAGGCAGTAGTAGGTTTCCTTGCCTGGCTGTTCACTGACTTCAAAGGACTTTTGCTCGTCCCAGAACGACTGGGCGGCGGCTTCGATTTCACGGGGCTGATATTGTTCGTGCATGGCTACTTTTGTACTGGATAGGGGTGGCCTAATCCTCTTCAACGCAGGTTCCGGGCTGGCCCGGACGAGCTGGAAGTGGAATTACAGGAAGCGCCGTAGCATACATGACCGCGCTTGGCCTAGGGAAACCCTGATTACAGCTACATACGCCGCAATACATGCAGCAGGGGCCGTTGGTCGCGGCGTGCAGCCGGTTTGTGCAGCGAAGCTAAGCTCTAACTGGGGAGTGAGTCTTATCTTCAATGAGGTGAGGGATGGTGGAGCAACGGCAAAAAAACGTGACTAAACCCGAGTTGTACGAGAGGTTGATCGACCGTCTGGGTATGGCCCTGGACGCAGTAAAAACCGCTGACCGGCTGCGCGACGAGCGCCCCCTGGAACTGGAATTGCGTGGTTTGAGTCCCGCTGAGTTCAAACTGGTCAAGGCCTATCTGGATCGCAGTGAACGTGAAACGCATGGCTGCCTGTCACAAGCAGTGAAACAGCTCGATGCAGCACATTCGGCCAAGGTCATCTGGCTCAAGGACAAGGCGCCCGGCAGAGATACCGTCAAGGTACGTGCTCTGCAGGCCAAGTAAGCGCATGGCAGGTCAAGAACCGGATCTTTTTCAACAGGATCCCACCTATCGGTTGTAACGCATTATTAACACTTTTAGGCTTCGGGCATCTTTGGAGATGCCCGATGCCTTTTCGTTATTTCATCAAACAACTTCTGTTGCCCCCCGGCATTCTTTTGCTGCTGTTGCTGGTCGCATGGTGGCTGCGCCGTTCGCGACCGCGCCTCGCCGGAGTGTGCTTTGCCATTGGTTTTGGCGGGTTCTGGCTGATGAGCCTGCCGGTGGTGGTGCAATGGGGCGCCAACGCTCTGGAGCGCGAGCCACCGCTGGCCCGCGAAGAGTGGGCCACGCTGGCGCAGCGGGCCGACGCCATTGTGGTGCTGGGTTCCGGTCGCGAGCGTGGTGATCTGGCGTGGGGTGAGGATCAGCCGACCGGCGTTGGTCTTGAGCGCCAGCGTTATGCGGCTCGATTGGCCAAGGCGTCCGGATTGCCGATTCTGACCACGGGCGGACTGCATTACGGAACGCCACCGACTGAGGCAAAGTTGATGGCCGATTCGCTGCGTGATGACTTCGGCGTCACCGTGCGTTGGCAGGAAGGCGAAAGCCGTACGACGTGGGAAAACGCCAAGTTCAGCGCCGACATATTGCTGCCGCAGGGGATCAAACGCGTGGTCGTGGTGACGCAGGCCTGGCACATGCCGCGCTCGGTGTGGAGTTTTCAGCAAGCAGGGTTTGAAGTGGTGCCGGCGCCGGTGGGCTTCTTGGGCACAGATAACGCGAGACCGTTTGGCGGCTGGTTGCCGGAATTCAAGTCGATCTGGCAGAGCGGGCAGCTGCTCAATGAAGCGGTGGGGCAGGTGGGGTATTCGTTGTTTTACCGCTGAAGATCAAAAGATCGCAGCCTCCGGCAGCACCTACAAGGTTTAATACAAATCCCCTGTAGGAGCTGCCGAAGGCTGCGATCTTTTGCTTTAAAGGGTTTTCGACATCCGGCTAGCCATCAGTGCCCAGCCAAACAGCAGCAAGCACACGATCATCAGCGGCCACGAGCGATATTGCAGATACGGTGTGAGGTTGTGCATCGGCACCACTTCGCCGTACAGCACGCCCTGCTCGAACTGCGGAATCTGCTCGGTGATCTGCCCGAACGGGTTGATCAGACCGGTCACACCGTTATTGGTCGCGCGAATCATCCAGCGGCCCGCCTCCAGCGCCCGCATCTGCGCCATCTGCAAATGTTGCAGCGGGCCGATCGAGGTGCCGAACCACGTGTCGTTGCTGATCGTCAGCAGCAAATCACTGCGCGCTGACAGTCCAGCGGCGAAGTCCGGGTACACCACTTCATAGCAGATGAACGGCGCAATCTGGTAACCCTTGGCCTGCAACAGCGCCTGATCGGCCGGACCACGGGCGAAGTCGGACATCGGCAAATCGAAGAAGGCGATCAAGCCTCGCAGGATGTCCTGCAATGGCACGTACTCGCCGAACGGCACCAGTTTCTGCTTCAGGTAAGTGCCGTCGCCTTCGCCGACCACGGTAATCCCGTTGAAGAAACGTCTTTCGTGGCGGACCATTTCGCGAATCGGCACGCCAGTGATCAGCGCCGATTTACGCTCAGCGGCGAAGTTGCCCATCATGCTCAGGTAGCCCTCGGCGGACTCCTTCAGTACCGGTACGGCGGTTTCCGGCCAGATCAGCAGGTCTACCGGTTTCGAACGGAAGCTCAAATCGCGGTACAAAGCTAGCTGCGCGTTGAGTTCAGCCGGATCCCATTTCATGCTCTGTGCGACGTTGCCCTGAATCGCGGCAACGCTCAGCGGCGCGCCGGACGGACTGGTCCAGGCGTGGCCCTTGAGCGCAATGCCCGCTGCCCAAGGTCCGATCAGCAGCACCAGGCCGGCAACCACAAATGCTTTGCGACCTGTTTGCAGCAACCGCGGCGCGTTGTAGATCAGCGCCGCCGTCAGTGCCAGCACGAACGACACCAGCCACATGCCGCCGACTGGCGCGAGGCCCGACAGCGGGCCGTCGAGCTGGCTGTAACCGGAATACAGCCAAGGGAAACCGGTGAGGAACCAGCCACGAAACATTTCCTGACCGACCCACAACGCGGCAAATGCCAAGGCATCGGCCAGCGGTGCTTCGTTACGGCGCAACCAGCGCGCCCATAACCAGGCGGGCAAGGCGAAGAACCAGGCAATCGCCGCCGTGAACAGCAGCATCAGGAACCCGGCCAGCAGCACTGAAGCGCCGCCGAAATGGTGGATGCTGTAATAGATCCAGCTGGTGCCGGCGCCGAATAGGCCGAAACCGAAGCACCAGCCACGGCCCAGCGCCTGGCGCGGACTCAGCTCACGCAAACCGGCATAGAACAAGCCGACTGCCAGCAAAGCCAGCGGCCAGATATTGAAAGGTGCCAGAGCGAACGTGGTGATTGCACCGGCCGCCACGGCCAGCAGGTTACCGGGCCAGCCGGGGCGGGTTGTCCAGCGCATTTCAATCCTTAGATTTTTTACCGAGCGATTGGAGTCAGTCGCAGCAAATGAATCCGACGGCTGTCGGCGTTCAGGATGCGGAAACGATAGGCGCCGATTTCAGTGATTTCGTTGCGTTTTGGCAAGTGCCCGAACGCGCTCATCACCAGACCTCCGACGGTGTCGAACTCGTCGTCGGAGAATTCGCTGTCGAAGAACTCGTTGAAGTTCTCGATCGGCGTCAGGGCCTTGATCAGGAAATCGCCACTTGGCAGCGGCTTGATGTAGCTGTCTTCTTCGACGTCGTGCTCGTCTTCGATGTCGCCGACGATCTGTTCGAGCACGTCTTCAATGGTCACCAGACCGGCCACGCCGCCGTATTCGTCGATGACGATGGCCATGTGGTTGTGGTTGGCGCGAAATTCACGCAGCAACACGTTCAGACGCTTGGACTCCGGCACGAACGTGGCCGGGCGCAGCAGATCCTTGATGTTGAAGCTGTCGCCGTTCTCCTTGAGGATCAGCGGCAGCAGATCCTTGGCCAGCAGCACGCCCATCACGTCGTCATGGCTTTCACCGATGACCGGATAGCGCGAGTGGGCCGAGTCGACCACGGCCGGGAGGAATTCGCGGGGTGTCTGGGTCGCCTTGATGCTGATCATCTGCGAGCGCGGCACCATGATGTCGCGTACTTGCAGGTCAGCCACCTGAATGGCGCCTTCGACGATGGCCAGCGCTTCGCTGTCCAGCAGTTTGTTCTGATGTGCATCACGCAGCAGCTCAAGAAGCTCCTGACGGTTCTTCGGCTCGTGGGCAAAAGCCTGGGTCAGTTTACCCAGCCATGACTTCTGCCCGTTGCTCGATCGATCTTCGCTCATAGCGATTACTCTGAATCCTTTGTTGTAACGATAGGGGATGTTTCGGTTTCGTCGTCCGCGTACGGATCGGGATAGCCCAATTCGGCAAGCAACTCGCGTTCCAGTGCTTCCATTTCTTCGGCTTCTTCGTCATCTATATGGTCGTAACCAAGCAGATGCAAGCAGCCGTGAATGACCAGATGTGCCCAGTGGGCCTTTAGTTCCTTGCCTTGTTCGGCGGCTTCGCGCTCAACCACGGCCACGCAGATCACCAGATCGCCAAGCAACGGGATGTCGAGAAACTCGTCAGGCACTTCGGCCGGGAACGACAGGACGTTGGTCGCGTAATCCTTGTGGCGCCAGGTGTGATTGAGTTCGCGACCTTCTTCCTTGTCGACCAGACGAATGGTCATTTCCGAGTCGGCGGTGCGTTGGCGCAGGGCCAGTTCGCACCACAGGCGGAAGTCGGCCTCGCTCGGCGCGCTCGCTTCAGTCGCGATTTGCAGGTCTAGCTCAAGCATTTCGCGGGGTGTCCTTGGGTGCTTCGTCACGGTTTTCGAAGCGCTCGTAGGCTTCGACGATCCGCTGGACCAAAGGATGGCGCACGACGTCTTTAGGCTGGAAGTGCGTGAAGCTGATGCCCGGCACGTCTTTGAGCACTTCGATCACATGGTGCAGACCCGATTTGGTGCCTTTCGGCAGGTCGACCTGGGTGATGTCACCGGTGATGACCGCTGTAGAGCCAAAGCCGATCCGCGTGAGGAACATCTTCATCTGTTCGACGGTGGTGTTCTGGCTTTCGTCGAGAATGATGAAGCTGTTGTTCAGCGTACGTCCGCGCATGTAAGCCAGCGGTGCAACCTCGATCACCTGACGTTCGATCAGCTTGGCTACATATTCGAAGCCGAGCATTTCGTAGAGCGCGTCGTAGAGCGGGCGCAGGTACGGGTCGATTTTCTGCGACAGGTCGCCGGGCAGGAAGCCGAGCTTTTCACCCGCTTCAACCGCCGGGCGCACCAGCAGGATACGCCGGATCTGTTCGCGCTCCAGTGCATCGACGGCGCAGGCAACGGCCAGATAGGTCTTGCCGGTACCGGCCGGGCCAATGCCGAAGTTGATGTCGTTGCCGAGAATTTCCTTCACGTAACGCAGTTGATTCAAGCCGCGTGGGCGAATCATGCCTTTCTTGGTGCGCAGGGCGACGGAGGCTTCGGCGGGGGCGTGATTGTCCAGTTCGACCACGGCCGATTCCTGCAGGAACAGGTGAACCGTATCTGGCGACAGCTCTGAACCTTTGGTTTCCCGGTACAGGCGACGAATGAGATTTTCCGCAGACGTGGTGTGTTTGGGGTCGCCGATCAGCTCGAACTGGTTTCCGCGATTGCGGATCTCGATCGTCAGGCGCTGTTCGATCAAGCGCAAATGCTCGTCGAATTGCCCGCACAGATTCGCGAAGCGGCGAGCCTCAAAGGGCTCGAGGATAAAACGATGTGGTTCTATGGGTGCGTTCAAGGTCGTATTTAGCCGCCCTGGGGCAATTGAGATGAAATCAAGGATAACGCCAGAGGCTTGGGTGCGAAAGCTCTTAAATATCTCAGCTTCAATCAACATCCCTGTGGGAGCTGGCTTGCCAGCGATGAGGCCATCAAGTCCAGCAAAGATGTTGCCAGTTACGCCGCTATCGCTGGCAAGTCGAATCGTCGCACCGCAGCTCCCACAGGTTTCTCTGTGCTTCTGATATCTGTTACTGGATCAACGAGCCGCGCAGCGAGTGCGGCTGTGCGGCATCGATGTGCACGTCGGCGAACTGGCCGATCAGGGTCGGATTGTCGCAGCGGAAGTTGACGATACGATTATTCTCGGTGCGCCCTTGCAGCTCACCCGGATCTTTCTTCGAATAATCAGTTACCAAAATCCGTTGGGTCGAACCGACCATTTGTCGGCTGATCTCGAAACCTTGCTGATTCAGGCGATGTTGCAGCGCGTTCAGGCGCTCCTTCTTCAACTCTTCCGGCGTGTCGTCGGCCAGATCGGCAGCCGGGGTGCCCGGGCGTTGGCTGTAAACGAACGAGTAGGAAAAGTCGAAACCGACGTCGGCAATCAGCTTCATGGTCTGCTCGAAATCTTTCTCGGTCTCGCCGGGGAAACCGACGATAAAGTCCGAGCTGATGCAGATCCCCGGCACGGCGGCGCGCAGTTTGCGCAGCTTGGATTTGTATTCCAGCGCGGTGTGATTGCGCTTCATCGCCGCGAGAATCCGGTCGGAGCCCGATTGCACCGGCAAGTGCAGGTGCTTCACCAATTCCGGCACGTCAGCGTGGGCCTGGATCAGGCTGTCCGAGAACTCCAGCGGATGCGAAGTGGTGTAGCGAATCCGGTCGATGCCATCGATGGCGGCGACTACGCGGATCAGCTCGGCCAGATCGGCCAGACGACCATCATGGGTGGTGCCGCGATAGCCGTTGACGTTCTGCCCCAGCAGAGTCACTTCGCGCACGCCGTTTTCGGCGAGGTGGATGACTTCGGCGATTACATCATCGAACGGCCGGCTGACTTCTTCGCCACGGGTGTAAGGCACCACGCAGAACGTGCAGTATTTGCTGCAACCTTCCATCACTGACACATAGGCGCTCGGGCCATCAATGCGCGGCTCGGGCAAGTGGTCGAATTTTTCGATTTCCGGGAACGAGACGTCGACCTGCGGCAGCTTGGTGATGCGTGCAGCGTCGATCATTTCCGGCAGGCGGTGCAGGGTCTGCGGGCCGAAGACCACGTCGACATACGGTGCGCGATCACGAATTGCCGCGCCTTCCTGGCTGGCCACGCAACCGCCGACGGCGATCACCATGTCCGGGTTGGCCAGTTTCAGTTCGCGCCAGCGACCCAGTTGCGAATACACGCGATCCTGGGCGCGCTCGCGGATCGAGCAGGTGTTGAGCAGAATCACGTCGGCGTCTTCCGCGCGTGCGGTGACTTCCAGGGCCTGATGTTCACCCAGCAGATCGACCATGCGCGAGCTGTCGTACTCGTTCATCTGGCAACCGTGGGTTTCGATGTAAAGCTTCTTGGCCATGGATTAGGGTCATCACGTGATTCAAAGAACCGCGCATTATAGGGAACAAGCCCTCAGGTTCCTACCGCTGCGCGTCCGGTGGCTATGCTATAGTTTGCGCCCTCATTTTTATCCCCGACGTTATCCCCCCGCCATGACCAAACGCGAAGCTCCAATCTATAAGGTGATTTTCCTCAACCAGGGCCAGGTGTTCGAAATGTACGCCAAGCAGATCTATCAAAGTGATCTGTGGGGCTTTCTGGAAGTGGAAGAGTTCGTCTTTGGCGAGCGCACGCAAGTGGTCGTCGACCCGAGCGAAGAAAAGCTCAAGGCGCAATTCGAAGGCGTGGTGCGCAGCTTTGTGCCGATGCATTCGATCGTGCGCATCGACGAGGTTGAGCGTCTGGGCACCCCGAAAATCAGCGAAGCCCGTGGCGCGGTCGGCAATGTGATGCCGTTTCCGGTGCCGATGCCTGAGAAGTAAAACCGAATCTGGATCGATAGTTCCCACGCAGAGCGTGGGAACTATCGCTGATCAGGGAAGAGGCGAGAACGGCGTACGCCCATCGGCGCTCTGCAGTTCCATCAGGTATTTACGGAAAATCTGCCCGAGCACCTGGGTGGCGGTCTCAAGATCTTCGCGGGACATTTTTTCGGAGACTTCGTCGGCGGTGTCCAGCGCATCTTCAGCGCCGTTGACCGCGGCCATCTTCAGCACGATGTACGCCTGAATGTTGTTGGCCTGCACGCCTTCACCGTGGAAAAACATGGTGCCGAGCTTGAATTGCGCCTGAGCGTGGCCTTGCAACGAGGCTTTTTCGAAGTAGCTCAAGGCTTGATTGAGGTCGCGCGGCGCATTCTTGCCGTCGTAGTAGAACTCACCCAACTCGTATTGCGCTTGCGCATCCCCTTCGTCCGCCGCTTTCTGGCAGGCGGCCAGTGCCTGCGTGACGTCTTGCGGCTGAGTATTGAGGGTGCAACGACCCATCGCCGGGATCAACAACGAGTTGCCGCCTGCTTGTGCATGCGCGAGCAGGGGCTGAAGGAGCAACAGGCAGCCCAAGGCAAGGGTGCGGCCGGTGCGGTTCATGGGAATCGACTTACCTCTGAAGGGCACGCGGACCCATCGAGGGATCCAATAAGCGCGCATTATGAAATAAGCAGGGCCAACCTTACAAAGTCTTTACTCGTTTTTCTGCTGCGCGGGGAATATATCGCCCACTTTAGGCAAGTTTTTTGGCAGCGCGTGGGAAAAACCGTGGGGATGTAGGTGAATGCTGACGCTGGCGATAGCCAACGTCAGCGGTACGGCGATTACTTCAGTGCCGCGAAGGCGCGCTCGGCAGCGTCCAGCGTCAGTTGCAACTCGGCTTCGCCGTGGGCGATCGAGGTGAAACCGGCTTCGAAGGCGCTCGGTGCCAGATAAACGCCACCTTCCAGCATCAGGTGGAAGAAGCGCCCGAACAGTGCAGCGTCGCTGGCCATCACGTCTTCAAAGGTGACGATGTCGTCGGCGCCGCTGAAGTACAGACCGAACATGCCGCCAGCCTGCGTGGTCACGAACGGAATGCCAGCAGCATCGGCGCGCTGTTGCAGGCCGTCGAGCAGGCGCGTGGTGTAGTCGGTCAGCTCGGCGTGGAAACCCGGACGGCTGATCAGACGCAGGGTGGTCAAGCCGGCGGCCATGGCCAACGGGTTACCCGACAACGTGCCGGCCTGATACACCGGGCCCAGCGGCGCAATGCGTTCCATGATTTCACGCTTGCCGCCGAAGCAGCCGACCGGCATGCCGCCACCGATGATCTTGCCGAAAGTAGTCAGGTCAGGATTGACCCCGTAGTACGCCTGAGCACCGCCGAGGGCGACGCGGAAACCGGTCATCACTTCGTCGAAAATCAGCACCACACCATGTTTGTCGCACAGCGAACGCAGGCCTTCGAGGAAACCTGGCGCCGGTGGCACGCAGTTCATGTTGCCGGCAACCGGCTCAACGATGATGCACGCCACGTCCTGGCCCACTTCAGCGAGCATCTGCTCAACCGCGTCGATGTCGTTGAACGGCAGGGTCAGGGTGTGTTTGGCGAAGGCCGCCGGCACGCCGGCCGAGCTCGGTACACCTTGGGTCAGCGCGCCGGAACCGGCCTTGACCAGCAGGCTGTCGGAGTGACCGTGGTAGCAGCCTTCGAATTTGATGATGCTGTCACGACCGGTGTAACCACGGGCCAGACGGATCGCGCTCATGGTCGCTTCGGTGCCGGAACTGACCATGCGCACCATGTCCATTGATGGCACCAGCGAGCAGACCAGATCGGCCATCTCGGTTTCCATCGCGGTCGGCGCGCCGTACGACAGACCGTGCTGCAACTGATTGCGCACCGCGTCGAGTACGTCCGGGTGGCTGTGGCCGAGGATCATCGGGCCCCACGAGCCAACGTAATCGACATAACGCTTGTCGTCTTCGTCAGTGACGTAAGCGCCTTCAGCGTGTTTGAAGAACAGCGGGGTGCCACCAACGCTCTTGAACGCGCGGACTGGCGAGTTCACGCCACCGGGAATGTGTTTCTGAGCGTTGGCAAACAGGGTTTCGGAACGAGACATGATCGGGCTCTCAATCTTCAGGATTTGAACAATTCGTTGAATGCGCGGGCGCGGCGGGTCACTTCGGCGGTGCTTTCAGCACTGAACAGACCGTGAACCACGGCGAGCAAGTCGACCCCGTGGGCCACCAGCGGCGCGGCGTTGTCGAGGGTGATGCCGCCAATCGCGCAGATCGGCAGGTGCAGGGTGCGCTTGGCATCGTCGAGCAGATCGAGGCTGCAAGCGGGTGCACCGGGTTTGGTGTTGGAATTGAAGAAGCGGCCGAAGGCGACGTAACTCGCGCCTTCTTTGGCGGCTTGTTCGGCCAGCGCAATTTGCGCGTGGCAGGTCGAACCGATGATCGCTTTCGAACCGAGCAGGGCACGGGTCGGCGACAGCGGGCCATCGGTCTGCCCCAGGTGTACGCCGACATTAAGGCGCGCGGCCAGTTCGGCGTCATCGTTGATGATCAACTGCGTCTTGTAGCGCTCGCACAGATCGCGCAGCGTTTCGGCCTCGCGCAAGCGGCGGGCCTCGTCGCTGCTCTTGTCGCGGTATTGCAGCAGGGTGACGCCGCCTTCCAGCGCCGCCTCCACGTAAGACAGAAACTTGCCGGCCAGCAAGGTGCTGTCGGTAATGGCATACAGGCCACGTAGTTTCATCGGGCAGACCTCACGACGTTACGAGCAGAAATCCAGCGGCAGGCGACGTGGAACGAACTGGCCTTTGCCCAGTTGTTCGGCATCGCGCAGAGTGCGCCAGGTGTAATCCAAAGCACTGCGCACGGCGCTGGCCAGGTGCTCGCCCTGAGCCAATCGCCCAGCCAACGCGCTGGCCAAGGTGCAACCGGAACCGTGATAGCTGCCCGGCAGACGCTGGCAGATAAAGGTTTCGCGCAGGCCGTCGCGGCTGTATACGCGGTTGTGGATTTCAGTTTCGTCGCCGTGGCCGCCGGTGATCAGCAGGTTTTTGACGAACGGCAGGAGTTTTTCCGCGCACTCGTCCGCGGTGCCTTCGGGCAGTTCGGCGAGGATGCGCGCTTCAGGGAGGTTAGGGGTGGCAATGATCGACAGCGGCAGCAGACGCTCGCGCATCGCAAAGCCGACCTCGTCCTTGCCCAGCCGTCCGCCGCCGCCGGCGCGCAGCACCGGGTCGCAGACCACCGGCAAGTGCGGGTGCGCCGAGAGCAGTTCGACAACGGTGTCGACCATCTCCAGCGAACCGAGCATGCCCAGTTTGACCGCGGCGACTTCGGAATCGTTAAGCACGGCATTGGCCTGGGCCAATACCCACTCACGGTCGAGGACGCGGAAGTCAGTGACGTTGACAGTGTCTTGCACGGTCAGGGCGGTGACGGCCGGAGCCGCATGGCAACCCTGCGCGAGCAGGGCTTCGATATCTGCCTGCAAGCCGGCGCCACCACTTGGGTCGTGGCCGGAGAGACAGAGGACAACGGGGCGAGAGCTGTAGATATTCATGGTGCGCGAGCTTACCACCAAAGCTGATTCTGGGGTTCAGTCCCGTCGTGCTGGGTCGATAACCCGGTCAGTGATTTTTCGTGCAGCGATGCAACCTGACCAATCCAACAGCTCTAGCTCGCTGCTTTGCTCTGGAACGCCCGTTCTAGAGCCTTTGTAGGAAAAATTTCAATGGTGCTCAATGGCCATCAACGGCTATGCTAGTCTGGATCCAAACCAATAACAGGTAATACCGGTTTTACGTCTACTCAAAGGGAATGGGGGGCTTCCTGACACAACCGGACGAGCCACGCTGGGGCTTCAATGCGCTATCTGCTGATGTTGCTGTTCTGCTTGCCCCTCATGGCGAGCGCCGTCGAATTCGACGAATTCACCCAGAGCCTGCCTTTGGGCCGATCGCTGCAAGTGTTCGAAGACCCGAGCGGTCAGGCGAGCATTGCCGACGTTCGCGCGCAAGCCGCTGCCGGCAATTTCAAAGCCCACGATAAAGCCACGCTCAATGCCGGTTACTCGCGCTCGGCGTTCTGGCTGAAGATCGACCTGCATTATCGCCCGAGCAATCCCGCTGCCCAGCGCACCTGGCTACTGGAGCTGGCGTATCCGCCGCTCGATCATCTCGACCTGTACCTGCCCGATGCCAGTGGCGACTATCGCCTCGTCCGCCAGACAGGCGACGCCTTGCCATTCGCCAGCCGCGAAATTCGCCAGAACAACTATCTGTTCGACCTCGCCTTCGAGCCGGATCAGCAACAAACCGTGTACCTGCGACTGGCCAGCGAAGGCTCGATCCAGGCGCCGGTGACGTTGTGGTCGAGCACCGCGTACCTCGAAGACCAGCCGGTGCGCCTGTATGTGCTCGGCATCATTTATGGCGTGTTGCTGGGGATGGTGGTCTACAACCTGTTCATCTACCTCAGCGTGCGCGACACCAGCTACCTCTATTACATCTTCTACATCGCCTCGTTCGGTCTTTATCAACTGTCGGTGAACGGTGCGGCGGTCGAGTACTTCTGGCCGAACAATCCTTGGTGGGCCAACGCCGCGACGCCGTTTTTCATCGGTTGTGCGGGTCTGTTCGGCAGCCAGTTCGCCCGCAGCTTTCTGCAGACCAAAAACCACAGCCGCTGGCTCGACCGCTTGTTGATCGGCCTGATTGCATTCGGTGCGCTGGTCATCGGTCTGTCGCTGATGACCAGCTACGCGCTGGCCCTGCGCCTGGCGACGACGCTGGCGCTGACCTTCACCGTGGTGATTTTTGCCGCCGGGATTCTGGCTTGGTGGCGCGGTTTGCGCGTGGCGCGATACTTCATCATTGCCTGGTCGGCTTTCCTGCTCGGCGGCATCGTCAACACGCTGATGGTGCTCGGTTTGCTGCCGAACGTGTTCCTGACCATGTACGCCAGCCAGATCGGCTCGGCCATCGAAGTGGCGCTGCTGTCGCTGGCGCTGGCCGACCGTATCAATGCGATGCGCGAGCAACAGGCGCAGACCCTGTACGACGCCGGGCAGAAACTCGAAGTGCTCAACCAGCAACTGGCCCACAGCAACAAGCTCAAGGACGAATTTCTCGCGACCCTGACCCACGAACTGCGCACGCCGATGAACGGTGTGATCGGTTCGCTGGAACTGATGCAGACCGTCGAGATGGATCCTGAGTTGGAGCAATACCAACAGACCGCCGCCGGTTCCGCGCGGGACATGATGCGCATGGTCAACGGTATCCTCACCCTCACCGAACTGCAGGCCGGCAAACTCAAGGCTTCGCCGGGCAGTTTCAGTTTGCGCGCGGTGATTGAGGCATTGCGCGTGCAGTTCGATGGCAACGCGGCGAGCAAGTCGCTGGACTTCAAGGTCGATGTGCTGCCGACTCTGCCGGACCGCTTGCACGGCGACAGCGCCAAACTCGCGCAATGCCTGGAATGCCTGCTGGATAACGCGATCAAGTTCACCCGTGTCGGCGGGCTGGCGCTGCGGGTCACCGGCAAACCGTCGACGGGCAATCGTCTGGCGTTGTCGTTTGCGGTGATCGACACCGGCATCGGTTTTACCGATCTGGGTGAGGCAACCATGTATCAGCGCTTCTTCCAGCTCGACGGTTCGATGACCCGCGAGTATGGCGGGCTGGGTGTTGGCCTGGCGATCTGCCGACAGTTGGTCGAGTTGCTCGACGGCAAGCTCACCCACCGCTCGGAACCGGGACGCGGCAGCCGTTTTCAGCTGGATGTCGAGTTTGAACTGCCGGTGGTCGAAGCGGCGCCCGTCTCCGCGCCTGCGCGCGATCACCTGCGTTGCGCACAAGACTGCACGGTGTTGCTGGTGGACGACAACAGCGTCAATCAACTGGTGATGCGCGGCATGTTGCTCAAGCTCGGTTTCCGCGTGCGCACTGCCGATAACGGCGCGGCTGCTTTGGATTGCCTGCAGCGTGAAGCCTTCGATGCGGTGCTGGTCGACTGCCAACTGCCGGCACACGATGGCGCGTCATTGTGCTGCCAGATTCATGCATTGCCGGGCTGCGCCAATCTGCCAGTGTTCATGCTTGCGCTGAGTGCCGACCGCGAGCTCTGTGCCACGGGCGCGCCGGTCGATTATCTGAACAAACCGGTGAAATTCGAGGATTTGCAGTTGGCGCTGGAGCGTCGGGTGCTGTGCTGCTGAGAGGGTAAAAGCGCCGCCAATTCGGCGGGTATGACACTTTGAGCGGTTGCGGGGCGGTGCTTAACTGAGTTCCTTGGTTGCGCAAAGGAGCCCGTCATGAACCTGCATCAGTTCGCCGAAACCCACGAAGTCACCAACCAGCCGCCTTCGCTGGACGGCACCAACCTGTACCGCATCGACCTGCCTTTGCAGGAGTGGTCGCGGCGTTTTGGTGCGGGATGGGCCGAGTCGCGCATCGATGCCTACGGCGCGCTCGCCGGCGGGCCGCTGATGGAAGCCGGGTTCCTCGCCAATCAGAACAAACCCACGTTCGCCAGCCATGACCGCTACGGTCATCGAATTGATTTGGTGGAGTTTCACCCCGCCTATCACGAACTGATGCGCACGGCGATCGAGCATGGTCTGACTTCATTGCCATGGTCGCATCCTCAGGACGGTGCCCACGTCGCCCGCGCCGCTATGACGTATCTGCACAGTCAGGCCGAGGCGGGCAGCGGATGCCCGTTGACCATGACCTTCGCCAGCGTACCGGCCCTGCGTTTGCAGGCGAATCTCGCCGAGCAATGGCTGCCGAAAGTCCTCGCCACTCAATACGATCCGCGCAACGTCGGCATGGCGCACAAGGCTGGCGTCACTATTGGCATGGCGATGACCGAGAAGCAGGGCGGCACCGACGTGCGCGCCAACACCACGAAGGCCTATCCGGTCGGCGCCAGCGGTCCGGGTCAGGCCTACGAGTTGGTCGGGCACAAGTGGTTCTGCTCCGCGCCAATGTGCGACGCGTTCCTCACGCTGGCGCAGACCGACAAGGGCTTGAGCTGCTTTCTGCTACCACGCCATCGCCCGGACGATACGCGCAATCAGTTCTATATCCAGCGTCTGAAAAACAAACTCGGCAACCAGTCCAACGCTTCCAGTGAAGTGGAATTCCGTGGTGCGCTGGCGTGGATGGTCGGTGAAGAAGGGCGCGGTGTGCCGACCATTATCGAAATGGTCGCGATGACTCGCTTCGATTGCATGGTCGGTTCCAGTGCGCTAATGCGTCAGGCGTTGACCCAGGCCAGCCACCACTGCGCGCACCGCAAGGTCGGTGGCAAGCTGCTCAGCGAACAGCCGTTGATGCAGAACGTGCTGGCCGATCTGGCCCTGGAAAGTGAAGCCGCGCTGGCTCTGAGTTTGCGCATGGGCAAGGCGCTGGATCATCTGGATGATCGCCACGAAGCGCAATTTGCGCGGCTGGTGACGGCGGTGGGCAAATACTGGATCTGCAAACGCGCGCCGGGAATGATCAACGAAGCGGCGGAATGCATGGGCGGCGCCGGGTATGTCGAGGACAGCATTCTGCCGCGTCTGTACCGCGAGGCACCGGTGAACTCGACGTGGGAAGGCTCGGGGAATGTGCAGTGTCTCGACGTGCTCCGCGCGTTGTCGAAAGAACCGGGTGTGCTGGATGTGTTGTTCAGCGAGTTGGGCGACGGCCATGGCGATAAGCGGCTGGCCGCGCATATTCAACAGCTGCAGGCGCAGTTCAAGGATACGAGCGACATTCAGTATCGGGCGCGGCAACTGACCGAAGACATCGCGCTCGGTTTGCAGGCCAAGCTTCTTCTGGAGGCAGGGAACTCGGTGGTCAGTGATGCTTTCATTGCCAGCCGCCTGAGCGGTGGTGGCCGCGTCTACGGTGCTTTGCCGCGAGGCC
The DNA here is from genome assembly GCF_058136335.1 of Pseudomonas sp. 4CAES_32.4. NCBI lineage: Bacteria > Pseudomonadati > Pseudomonadota > Gammaproteobacteria > Pseudomonadales > Pseudomonadaceae > Pseudomonas > Pseudomonas sp. 4CAES_32.4. The sequence continues at coordinate 5,429,461 of NZ_CM176882.1, read as the reverse complement.
TGGATATCGAAGCCCTCGTCGCCCGCTCGACCCCGCAAGGTTTCTGAAACCTCACGCCTATCCCCTGTGGGAGCTAGCCCTGCTAGCGATTGCGTACCGTCAGTCAGCACTTTTGTCGACTGACACACCGCAATCGCTAGCAGGGCTAGCTCCCACAGGGGTTCATCGGTGACTGACATATTGTGCGGTTGCCAACATGCCACTGTTCCCGTCGCGCCACGATGCAGGCAAGATGAAGCTCTGCAAGTCAGAACACAGGAAGCTGATCGTGACCGAAGCGTTTATTGTTGTTCAAACCGCCGAACAAGCCGTGGATCGTCTGGCCGAGCTGCATGAGCGGGCCACCACTGCGCTGAACTCGGCGCTCAAGCGTTACCTCAAGGATCGCGTCGAACCCGACGCTGCGCAGCGTGCTCTGTTTCGTTATCCCGAACTGCGTCTGACCTATCACTGCCAGGGCGAAGTCCCGCAAACCACCCGCGCCTACGCCAAGGTGCAGCTGCCGGGCACTTACAGCGTCACCGTCACCCACCCGGCGGCGTTCCGCAAATACCTGCTCGAGCAACTTGTGCCGTTGATGCACGACTTCACCGTGACTGTGGAAGTCGGCGTCAGCCAGCAAAACATTCCGTATCCGTATGTGGTTGAGCAGGGCGATGAACTGGCCGGCTCAGGCGTCACCGCTGCCGTGCTGGCGCGGGTGTTCCCGAGTACCGACCTGTCCGCCGCCACCGATGGCATCGCCGACGGTCTCTACGATTGGGAAAACACCGATCCGCTGCCGCTGGCGTTGTTCGACGCCGCGCGCGTGGATTTCTCGCTGCGTCGTCTGGTGCACTACACCGGCAGCGACTGGCGCCATGTGCAGCCGTGGATTCTGCTGACCAACTATCACCGCTACGTCGACCAGTTCATCGTTCATGGTCTGGAGCAGTTGCGCAGCGATCCGCGTTTCGTGCGCATGGTCCTGCCGGGCAATGTGATCATCGAGAAGGGCATGGATCACGGCGAAGCGTCGGCGATTGCCGCCGGTGTGGTCTGGCACCGTTATCAGATGCCGGCGTATCACCTGATCGCCAACGATGGCCACGGCGTGACATTGGTCAATATCGGCGTCGGCCCGTCCAACGCCAAGAACATCACCGACCACTTGGCCGTGCTGCGTCCGCATTGCTGGCTGATGATCGGTCACTGCGGTGGCCTGCGTCAGTCGCAGACCATTGGCGACTATGTGCTGGCCCACGCTTACATGCGTCGCGACGGCATTCTCGACCGCGTGGTGCCGCCGAACATTCCGATTCCGGCACTGGCCGAAGTGCAACTGGCGCTGCAACAGGCAGCGGCGAATGTCACTGGCGAGAAGGGCGACGATCTGAAAAAACGTCTGCGCACCGGCACCGTGCTGACCTACGACGATCGTAACTGGGAGCTGCGTTGGGCCCAGGAGCGGCCACTGATCAACCTGTCCCGTGCCGTCGCGGTGGACATGGAAAGCGGCACGATTGCCGCGCAGGGTTATCGTCTGCGCGTGCCGTACGGCACGTTGCTCTGCGTTTCCGACAAACCGCTGCACAGTGAAATCAAGCTACCGGGTTCGGCCAACGCTTTCTATGAGCGTGCAGTCAGCCAGCACTTGAAGATCGGCATCGAAGCGGTCGATCTGCTGCGCACTGAACTCAACTCGCTGCACTCGCGCAAACTGCGCAGCTTCGACGAACCGCCGTTCCGTTAACGGTTAGTCGTGGTCATTTGGCGGTCGGGGCACTAGCATTGTCAGCCCCGACCGTTAGATGTTCTTTTCGCCATGTCCCGTCCCCCGCGTCCACCTTCCCGCCGCCCAGGCGTGAAGCCTCAGTCCTCTTCGCCACGCCGTGTTGCCAAGGCACCCCCGGCCGAGCCGAAGCTGATTCTGTTCAACAAACCTTTCGATGTGCTGACGCAATTCAGCGACGGCGAAGGGCGGGCGACGCTCAAGGATTACATTGATGTGCCTGGCATTTATCCGGCCGGACGTCTTGATCGCGACAGCGAAGGTTTGTTGCTGCTGACCAATGATGGACAGTTGCAGGCGCGCATCGCTGATCCGAAGCACAAACTGGCGAAGACCTACTGGGTACAAGTTGAGGGCGTGCCGACGGGCGAGCAGTTGCAGCGGCTGCGTGATGGCGTCGAGCTGAATGACGGCATGACCTTGCCCGCTGAAGCGCGGCAACTGGATGAGCCCGAGTTGTGGCCGCGCAATCCGCCGGTACGCTTTCGCGCGACCATACCGACTTCATGGCTGGAACTGGTGATTCGCGAAGGGCGCAACCGTCAGGTGCGGCGCATGACGGCGGCCGTCGGGCTGCCGACGTTGCGGCTGGTGCGGGTCAGGATTGGAGACTGGACGATCGACGGGCTCGATCAGGGCCAGTGGAAGGAAGTGCCGGCGCGCTTATAAAGTGCCGGACTCGATCAGGGCGATCACCACGCTCTTGATGATGAACGCGGCCACGCCCAAGCCCAGCACGAAGAACAGAATGAACGAGCCAAAGCGCCCGGCCTTGGACTTCTTCGCCAGATCCCAGACGATGAAACCCATGAAAATGATCAGGATGCTGACCAGACCGGTCATCATCCACTCTTCAAATACGGCTGGATCCATTGGGTTTCTCCGGCATGGGCGCGGCTAAAAGGGCGCGGCGAGTATACGCCAAGGGCTGAGGGTGGGGCATTGACCTGCGTCGGTGTGCCGCGGTTATTGGTCTGCAACCCTCATCCCAATGTAGGAGCTGCCGAAGGCTGCGATCTTTTGATCTTTTTAAAGCAAGATCAAAAGATCGCAGCCTTCGGCAGCTCCTACAGGGGGCGGTATCAGTTGCGCAGGTGGGTGAGGGGCAGTTCGGTACTGTTGAGCACCTGATTCAGCACAAAACTCGACCGAACGCTGGTCACGCCTTCAATCCGGGTGAGATGCCCCAGCAACAGCTTCTGATAGTGATCCATGTCTGGCACCACCACTTTCAACTGGTAATCGGCATCCACACCGGTCACCAGACTGCACTCCAGCACCTGCGGCAGCGTGCGAATCGCCGCTTCGAAATTCTCGAAACGCTCTGGCGTGTGGCGGTCCATGCCGATCAGCACATACGCCGTCAGGCTCAGCCCGAGCATCTTGCGATCGAGCAAAGCGACCTGGCGCGAGATATAACCGTCGTCTTCCAATTGCTTGACCCGGCGCGAGCACGGGGAGGGCGACAGACCGATGCGCTCGGCCAACTCCTGGTTGGAGATGCGGGCGTCGCGCTGCAATTCCGCCAAAATACTCAGGTCGTAACGGTCGAGTTTGCTCATCAGTCTGTCCTTGGTTGTAACTATTGCGGCGGATTATCTATCCAGGGTTAAAAATTGCGCAAGTGGTGTTTATTTCAGCAATCTTCGCAATCATCTGTCGCGGCCTCAGGCCTATTCTTATCACCAGAATCACTGCTCGGTAACACAGTCCACGCGGCCCGCCCTATCCGGCCTGCCGCGGCCGCCACCCCCACCGGGGTTGTGCCGGCCCCCGAGCTGCACACTGTCCAGAAGACGGCGTGAGGTGAGCCGACGTCAAAAGCGTCGAGCCAGGACGAAGTTCTCTAGAAGGGAGGCCGACGGGTCTCCCTTTTTTCTTGCCTGCGATTTCATGCCGGGCGCTCAATAAATAAGTTGCGCGACTGATAACCTGTTGCAGAACCCGGTGTGTGTATTCCCGGTCTTAGTGAAAAGTCCTCTTACATTTACAGGCCCCGCAGTGAGAAAAAGCATGAAGTCGCGCATTTGGCGTCTGGCCGGTGTTGGTTTGCTGTGTGTGAGCGTCAGCGCGCAAGCGCTTGCCGACGAGCCGCAGAATCGAGGGCCGGATGGCGGTGGCCGCGGCCCGGATCATCAGGGCAATAATCAGGGGCATGGCGGCGGCAATAATCAGCCGCGCCCGCAGAATAATCAGCCGCAGCAGAATCAGCCACGTCCGCAAAACAACGACATCATTCGTGGCGACAACAGTCGTCAGTTCGAGCACAACGGCAACAATAATGGCCAATGGCAGAACCGCGATCAGAATCGCCCGGCGTACAACCCCAACCCGGTGCGCCAGCCGCCACCGCCGCCGCAACTGCCGGCCAACAGCCTGCCGATCCAGCCTCGACCCGACGCCGTGCGCCAGACTCAGGAGCCGCGTCAGGGTTACTACCGCGATGAGCGTCCGCAGAACGGCTACAACAACCAGCACTGGCAAACCAACAATCGACCTAACGACAATCGTTGGCCGGGACGCCCGGACGGGCACGGCAATGGCTGGGGTCCGGGCCCGCAATATCGGCCGGGGCATGTGATCGACCGCTTCCCGGATCGCGACTATCGCGTGCCGTATCGCGGCCAGGATTACTTCTATTCCGGCGGCTACTGGTATCGCCCCCAAGGCCCGCGCTACATCGTCGTGCAGCCGCCACGCGGGATTCGCACCCAGTACCTGCCGGACTACGCCCGTGAAGTGTGGATCGGGGGTTCGCTGCTGTTTCTCGCCGCCGGTTCCTATTACGCCTATCAGGAAGCGACCCAGGATTACGTGGTCGTCGAGCCGCCGGTGCAGCAACAACCGCAGCCGCAATCCCAGGGTTATGACGTCGAAGCGTATCCGGCCAACGGCCAGTCGCCGGAGCAAGTGCAGCAGGACGGTTACCAGTGCTACCAGTACGCCGTGCAGCAAAGCGGTTTCGACCCGCGCACCGCGACCTATCAACCGGCGCCCGAAGTGGTTCAGGCGTACCGTCAGGCTCAGGGCAATTGCCTGAGCAGTCGCGGTTATCAGGTCAGATAGAAGCAGCTGCGAGTTGCAAGTTTCGAGCTACAAGTTTGAAGCTTGCGGCTCGCGGCTTGTAGCTGCTTTTATCGGGTCGGCGTGCACCAGCACTTCGGCGCGCGGGTAGGCTTGGTGGATGGCATCGGCGGCTTGATCGCTGATGCCGTGGGCCACTGACAGCGTCAACTCTCCCGGCAATTCCAGGTGCAACTGCACGAACCAGTGGTTGCCGGAGATCCGCGTGCGCAAGTCATGCGCGCCCAACACCCCCGGCACGCTGCAGGCCAGTTCGAGCATGTGCTGACTGACGTCCGCCGGCAGTTCTTCATCCATCAACACCGAAAAACTTTCCCGGGCGATCTGGATTGCACTCCACAGAATGTACGCAGCAATCCCCAGACCGAACCACGCATCCAGTTGATCGAAGCCGAACCCGGCCAAGATCAGCGCAATCAGAATGCTGCCGTTGAGCAACATGTCCGAGCGATAGTGCAGCGAATCCGCGCGCACGGCGTTGGAGCCGGTTTGCCTGATCACCCGATGCTGCAACACCAGCAACGCCGCCGTCAGCACCAGCGAGAACACGATCACACCGATGCTAAGCCACGGCGCGCCCAGCGGTTGCGGATCATGCAGTCGCTCGTACGCCTGGAACGCGATCAACAGCGCACTGCCACCAATGAACAACGCTTGCGCCATGCCGGCCAGGGATTCCGCTTTGCCGTGGCCATAGCGATGATCGTCATCCGCCGGGCGCAGCGCGTAATGCACTGCCAGCAGATTGAGCATCGAGGTGATGCCATCCAGCGCCGAGTCGGTGAGGCCGGCGAGCATGCTCACCGAACCGCTCAGCCACCAGGCGATGGCTTTGGCGACGATCAGCGTGCAGGCGACCGCCACCGAGGCGCGGGTCGCCAGCCGTAGCAGGCGAGCGTGTTCGGGGCTGGATGTCATTGAACTTCCTTTTTAGGCGGCAGGTTGCAGGCCGAACATGGCCAGTTGCTGGGTGCTGCCCTTGTGTTGAATCAGGCGCGGATCATCCAGTGGGAAATCCTTGCCCAGCTCGCTTTCGAGAATAGCCTGCAGCTTGTGATTATCGACCTGACCGTCCGGGCCGATGGCTTGCTTGAGCTTGGCCGGATCGATCTGCGCGGTGTGGCCCGGTTCGAAGTAGATCGCGCCAGTGGCGAAGTCGACGGCAAACGCGATCAGGCCGGGGATGATGTAGAACAGCAGGCCCACGGCATCCAGCACGGCAATCGCCGGGTCGACTTTGCCGTCGATCTGACCGCGACGGTCCGGGTAGAAAATCGAACCGCACGCCGTGATTTGCGTGAGCAGGGTGGCGACCAGTACACCGCCGATCAGGCGAAAAGGTAAGCGCATGGGAAAATCTCCTGATTGATCTAAGAACGAAGCGTCGTCGTGTGAAGTTAAGACCCTGACGAACGCCTTGCAGTTCGCCGTTATACTCGGCCCTCTGTTTGGGAGCCAGCATGAATTCTTTGCCGATCGACGATGTTTTACCCGCCCTGCGTGAAGCCCTCGCGACACGCCACGAAGCGGTGCTCGAAGCACCGCCCGGCGCCGGTAAAACCACGCGCGTGCCCTTGGCCTTGCTCAATGAAACCTGGCTGGCCGGGCAGACCATTCTGATGCTTGAACCGCGCCGTCTGGCCGCGCGTGCGGCGGCGGAACGTCTGGCCAGCGAGCTGGGTGAGAAGGTCGGTGAAACCGTCGGTTATCGCATCCGCCTCGACAGCAAGGTCGGCCCCAACACACGTATCGAAGTGGTCACCGAAGGCATTCTCACCCGGCGCTTGCAGGACGACCCGGCGCTGGAAGGCGTGGGTCTGCTGATCTTCGATGAATTCCATGAACGCAGCCTCGACGCCGATCTGGCGCTGGCTTTAAGTCTGAACGGTCGCGAGCTGTTTCGAGCTGAACAGCCGCTGAAGATTCTGCTGATGTCGGCCACGCTCGAAGGCGAACGTCTGGCCGGGTTGCTCGACGACGCACCGATCCTGCGCAGCGAAGGGCGGATGTATCCGGTGACGATGCGCTGGGGCCGACCGTTTCAGCCCGGCGAATACATTGATCAGCGGGTCACGCAAACCGTGCTCGAAGCGCTGCACGATGAAACCGGCAGCGTCTTGGTGTTCCTGCCGGGTCAGGCGGAAATCCGTCGCGTCCATCAACAACTGGCCGATGCGATTGGTGAACGTAGCGACGTGTTGCTCTGCCCGTTGCACGGCGAACTCGACCTCAATGCGCAACGCACGGCGATCGATCCGGCGCCGGCCGGTCAGCGCAAAGTGGTGCTGGCGACCAACATCGCCGAGACCAGTCTGACCATCAACGGCGTGCGCGTGGTAATCGACGCCGGTCTGGCGCGGGTGCCGCGTTTCGATCCCGGCAGCGGCATGACGCGTCTAGATACTCAGCGGATTTCCAAGGCCAGCGCCACCCAGCGCGCGGGCCGGGCAGGGCGACTGGAGCCGGGTGTTTGTTATCGCTTGTGGTCGCAGGATCAGCACGAACAACTCGCCGCTTATGGCAGTGCGGAAATTCTTTCGGCGGATCTCGCCAGCCTCGCGCTGCAACTGGGGCGCTGGGGCGTGACGCCGGGCGAACTGGTCTGGCTGGATGTTCCGCCAGCGGCGGCTTATGCCCAGGCGCAGGATTTGTTGCAGCGACTTGGCGCGCTGGAAGGCGAGGCGCTGACGACTCACGGTCAGGCCATGGCTGAATTGCCGGCGCATCCGCGCATCGGTCATTTATTGCTGCGAGGTCAGGCGCTGGGCTTGGCGAACATGGCGTGCGACGTCGCTGCGTTGCTCGGCGAGCGCGATATCTTGCGTGGCGCCGGGGCGGATTTGCACAGTCGGCTGGTGCTGCTGTCCGGTGAAGAACGCGCCGCCCGTGGTGCGCAGGGCGGGGTGCAACGCGCCCGGCAATTGGCGCGGCAATATCGCGGATATTTGCGCGGCAAGGCCAGCGAGCCGGTCAGCGATCCCGATCATCCGCGCTGGCTCGGTGCCTTGCTGGCACTGGCGTATCCGGATCGTGTCGCGCAACAGCGGCGTGCTGGCGGCGCGGAATATCGTCTGGCCAACGGTCGCGCGGCGCTGTTCGCCGAAGCCGACAGCTTGATGAAAGAGCCGTGGATCGTCATCGCCGACCTCGGCAGCCGTCAGGGCCAGCGTGAAGAGCGAATTTATCTGGCGGCGGATTTCGATCCGGCGCTGTTCGATTCGGTGCTCGCCGAACAGGTGCGCAACGTCGATCAACTCGACTGGGATGAGCGCGAAGGCGTGCTGCGCGCCGAGCGTCAGCGCAAGGTCGGCGAGCTGATTCTCAGCCGCGAGCCGTTGACCGGTCTCGACGAAAATGCGCGCAGTCAGGCGCTGGTCAATCTGGTGCGACGCAAAGGTCTGGAGCTGTTGCCGTGGACGCCGGAACTGCGTCAGTGGCAGGCGCGGGTGGCGCTGTTGCGACAGCTTGATCTGACTAATCAGAACGACAGTCAGTGGCCGGACGTCAGCGATGCAACGTTGCTCAGCACCCTCGAAGATTGGCTGATGCCCTATCTGGGGAAGGTCTCGCGGCTCAGTCACTTTGCCAATCTGGATCTGTCGAGCATCGTCCGTAATCTGCTGCCGTGGCCGCTGCCGCAGAAGCTCGATGAGCTGGCGCCGCATCATCTGAGCGTGCCGTCGGGGTCGTCGATCCGCCTCGATTACAGCGAGTTTCCGCCGATTCTTGCGGTGCGTTTGCAGGAACTGTTCGGGCTGGCCGATACGCCACGAATCGCCGGTGGGCGGCAGGTGGTCAAGTTGCATCTGCTGTCGCCAGCGCGGCGGCCGGTGCAGGTGACGCAGGATCTGGCCAACTTCTGGCGCAGCACCTATGCCGAGGTGAAGAAGGATTTGAAGGGACGGTATCCGAAGCATTACTGGCCGGATGATCCATTGGTGGCCGAGGCTACTGCGCGGGCTAAACCGCGCGGTACGTGAAGGTCAAAAGATCGCAGCCTTCGGCAGCTCCTACAGTAGATCGGAGGCGCAGCGTTATCTTATGGCCGACTCCAATCCTGTAGGAGCTGCCGAAGGCTGCGATCTTTGGCTGTCAAGGGTGTGTCTTTGCGGTTAATTGCTCGCGGCAATAATCGGCGAACAACTGCGCCGGTTTGGTCAATTGCCCGCGCTTGAGCCACGCCGCCACCAGGCCTGAACCGGTGACGTCTTCAACGATGTCCACGCACACGACTTTCTTGCCGTCGTAGGTGCATTCCGAATGCGGTTTGGTCACCAGAATCGAAAAGCCGAACCCTTGGCCGACCATCCCGCGGACCATCTCGATCGACGGCGAGCTGAATTCGATACGCGGGGTCAGGCCCAGCTCTTCAAACAGGCTGACAAAGTAAGTCCGGCTCGGCTGCACATCGAGCAGAATCATCGGATCCAGGCACAAATCCCTTAGCGAAACCTGCTTGTACTGGGCGAAACGGTGATCCGCCGGCAACAGCGCATATGGCCGTTGCGCCGGCATCAGTGGCTCAGTCTGAATCGTCGCGTCGAGTTCGTGTTCATAGAGGATGACCAGATCAAACGTGCCCGACGTCAGCCCTTGCACGAGCTCTTGCTGTTCACCATCGCGGATGCGGATTTTCACCCCCGGATACAGCGCCGAGAACCCCGCGATCAACTGCGGCAAATACAACGGCGCGACCGTTTCGAAACAACCAATGTCGATTTGCCCGGCGACCACGTCGTTGTCAGCCAGCGCGTTCTGTTCGAACTCCTTGGCCATGCGCAGCAGTTCTTGAGCCTTGCGGAAAAAACGCGCACCGCTGGGTGTCAGTGACACACCTTGGGCGTGATGACGGATCAGTAGTTGCACGCCGAAGCTGTCTTCCAGGCCTTTGATCGCGGTGGAGATCGCCGGTTGCGCGATGTACAGCTTGCGCGAGGCTTCGGCAACGCTGCCGCATTCGACGGTGGTGATGAAGTATTTCAGCTGACGCAAATTGTAGGCGGCCACGGCAAACCTCAGGACGAGCGGACTCGACTTCAAAGCAATTTGTGCGCCGCCACGTCCGTTGCACGACGATGTTTTTATCCACCAACCATAGCCACCTGCGCAGTATTTGGGGGAAGTCCTTGCCCAGTGTTTTTATTGCCTGCGAAGACATTTTTACTATTTTTAGCCCGTGCGGGCCTGAGCGACCATCGATTCACAATAACGTCTCAGGAGCATCCGTCGTGTTCGAGCTTGCAGAGTGGCAGCGCCGCGCCGTTGCATTGAAGTTTCCCGATCAAGCCGTGATCGACGGCCAACACTGCGCCGCGCAATCGGGGCAGACCTTCGCTGCGATCAACCCGGCGACCGGGCAATGTCTGGCCAACGTCGCCGCGTGTGGCGAGGCGGATGTCGACGTCGCCGTGCGTAACGCGCGACAGGTATTCGAGGCGGGCATCTGGTCGCAACGCGCACCTGCCGAACGCAAGCAAGTGCTGCTGCGCCTGGCCGATCTGTTGATGACCCATCGCGAAGAACTGGCCTTGCTTGATTCGCTGAACATGGGCAAACCGGTGATGGACGCCTACAACATCGACGTGCCCGGCGCTGCCGGCGTGTTCCGTTGGTACGCCGAAGCGATCGACAAGCTCTACGATCAAGTCGCGCCGAGTGCGCCGAATGTACTGGCGACGATTACTCGCGAAGCGCTCGGTGTGGTTGCGGCGGTGGTGCCGTGGAATTTTCCGTTGGACATGGCTGCGTGGAAGCTCGCGCCAGCGCTGGCGGCAGGCAACTCAGTGATCCTCAAACCCGCCGAGCAGTCACCGTTTTCGGCGTTGCGTCTGGCCGAGCTGGCGCTAGAGGCAGGGCTGCCGCCGGGTGTGCTGAACGTATTGCCGGGGCTTGGCGAACAAACGGGCAAGGCGTTGGGTTTGCATGCGGATGTCGATTGTCTGGTGTTCACCGGCTCGACCCAGGTCGGCAAATATTTCATGGAATATTCCGCGCAGTCGAACCTCAAGCAGGTGTGGCTGGAATGCGGCGGCAAGAGCGCCAATCTGGTGTTCGCCGATTGCCAGGATCTGGATCTGGCAGCGGAAAAAGCCGCGTTCGGGATCTTCTTCAATCAGGGCGAAGTTTGCTCGGCCAACTCGCGGTTGCTGGTGGAGCGTTCGATTCATGATGAGTTTGTTGAACGGCTGAAAGCGCAGGCTGAACGCTGGTTGCCGGGCGATCCGCTGGATCCGCAGAGCAGCGCGGGGGCGATTGTTGATAGCCAGCAGACGGCGAGCATCATGGGTTTTATCCGCAGTGCCGAGCAGTCGGGCGCTACGCGGGTTTGTGGCGGGCAGCGGCGGCGAATTAATGGGTCGGACAATTTTATTGAGCCGACGATTTTTACCGGTGTGACAGCCGATATGCCGCTGTTTCGCGAAGAGGTATTTGGCCCGGTATTGGCGGTAGTGCCGTTCGACAGCGAGGAAGAGGCGGTAAGGCTGGCCAATGACAGCGTATACGGACTGGCGGCCTCGCTGTGGACCGATGACCTCAACCGCGCGCATCGCGTGGCGCGGCAGTTGCGTGCGGGTACGGTGTCGGTGAACACCGTTGATGCACTGGATGTGACCGTGCCGTTTGGCGGTGGCAAGCAATCGGGGTTTGGTCGCGATCTGTCGCTGCATTCGTTCGACAAATACACCCAACTGAAAACCACCTGGTTCCAGTTGCGCTGAGACCGAGTCGCCCCCATCGCTGGCAAGCCAGCTCCCACAGGTTCAGCGGTGTTCACACCCGAGATCATTGTAGGAGTGAGCCTGCTCGCGATAGCGGTGGGTCTGTCAACAAATTATCGACTTACCTGACGCCATCGCGAGCAGGCTCACTCCTACAGGTTCAGTGGCGTCTATAAATCCAGGGTTCGCTCGAGATCATTGTGGGAGCTGGCTTGCCAGCGATGGCATTCTCCCAGCCAACAAAAATCCCCGATCTGCACCCTCCTTGAGCATCCCCGCCAACCACGCCCCTTGGCAGTGCGCACTACCCAGTTTTTTCATCATTTGCAGCCAACAATTTCCTGATTTTCCTCACCGCGCACATGGGCCACCATCGATCTTGCCCGCCAGCCGAATGTTGTCCGCCCAAGCGTCCGCGAGAGACCAACGGCCGCAACTGCACAACGGCCGGCGACCGTACTGCCCATGACAAAACTAAATCAACAGCGTCGGGAGTGCTCCATGATCAAGTCCTTGTGTCTCCGTCTCACTCATCCTCTGGCAATCACCGCTCTGGCCGCCACGGTCGCGACCAGCGCCCAGGCCGGCACCCTGTCCATCGGTCATACCACGTGGGTCGGCTACGGCACCCTCTATCTGGCTCAGGATCTGGGCTACTTCAAGGAAAATGGCCTGCACGTCGAATTGCCGGTGGTTGAAGAGGCGTCGATGTACATGGCCGCGCAGGCGTCCGGGCAATTGTCCGGCTCGGCGTCGACCATCGATGAAGTGCTCAAATATCGCCCGCAGTTCTGCTTCAAAGCGGTCGCGGCGCTGGATGACAGCCACGGCGGCGACGGCGTACTGGTCGGCAAAGACGTGAAGAGCCTGCAGGAACTGAAGGGCAAATCCGTGGCGGTCAACGAAGGTTCGACCTCACAGTTCTGGCTCTCGTACCTGCTGAAGAAAAACGGCATGAGCATGAGCGACATCACCGTGCAGAACATGACCGCTGACGATGCCGCCACCGCGTTCATCGCCGGTCGCGTGCCCGCCGCCGTGACCTGGGAACCGCACCTGTCGATGGTCCGCGACAAGCAGCAAGGCAAAGTGCTGATCGACAGCAGCAGCACCCCCGGCGTGATCGTCGACGTGGTCGCGCTCAATTGCAGCGTCATCGAGAAACAACCGGAAGACGTCAAGGCACTGGTCGCCGGTTTGTACAAAGCCGTGCAATACACCAAGGATCATCCGGAAGACGCCTACAAAATCATGGCCAAAGGCGTCGGCGGTTACCTCTCCGATCCGAAGGAACTGGCCGCCGCCGCGCAAGGCGTGCGTTTCTACGATCAGGCGATGAGCGAGAAACTGCTGGGCTCACCGGGCAAACCGGGCGACAGCGCGCCGCTGATCAAACTGGCCAACGAAACCGCCAGCGAACTGCAGGGCAAACCGTACAACGTCAGCAACGACGATCTGGTCGACAACCGTTTCGTCAGCCCGCTCTAGGAGGCCTGCAATGTTCAAGCGCAATTCGTGGCTGAGCCGCAGCCTCACGCCGAAAACCGCGTTGCCAGTGCCAGTGGTGTGGAGTGCCAGCGCGCTGGCCTGGGTGTTGTTGGTCGGCCTGTGGGCCGGGCTTTCCTATGGCGGCATCGTCCCGGGCATGTTCCTGCCGACACCCGGCGCGGTGCTTGAAGCCGCCGTGCGCTTGAGCCGCGACGGCACGCTCGGCACCCATGTGTGGGCGAGTGTCGAAGTGGTGATGGTCGGCTTCATTGTCTCGTCGCTGGTGGCGGTGCCGTTGGGGTTGCTGATGGGCAGCTTCCGCATCGTCCAGGCATTCCTTGAGCCGCTGGTGAACTTCATTCGTTATCTGCCGGTGACCTCGTTCGTGCCGCTGTTCATCTTGTGGATCGGCATCGGTCTGGAGCAGCGCGTGTCGGTGATTATCTTCGGCGTGTTCTTCCAGCAATTGGTGATGATCGCCGACGTGTCGAAAGGCATTTCCAAGGACCTGATCAACGCTTCCTACACCTTGGGCTCCAGCCGCCGCGATGCGGTGTTGCATGTAATCGCGCCGGCCTCGGTGCCGGGCGTGCTCGACACCTTGCGCGTGACCATGGGCTGGGCCTGGACGTATCTGGTGGTGGCCGAACTGGTCGCCGCGTCCAGCGGTCTGGGTTACCTGAGCCTGAAAGCCATGCGCGGTTTTCAGGTCGACGTGATTTTCCTCGCCATCGCGATCATCGGCCTGCTCGGTCTGGTCACCGATCAACTGTTCCGTTTTTTTCGACTGAGGGTTGCCGCATGGGCTCAGTGACTGCTGCCAATCATCGTTTCATCGAACCTGTCGTCACCCCGGCACAAGCCGCGCCACGCTTGCAGGTGGACAAGGTCAGCCTGCGTTACAAGAAGCCTGACGGCGGCACGTTTACTGCGCTGGAAGAGGTCTCGTTCGAAGTGCCGGATCAGCAGTTTGCCGTGCTGGTCGGGCCATCGGGTTGCGGCAAATCGAGTCTGTTGTACCTGACTGCCGGTCTGGCTGAACCGACTTCCGGCGAGATCTACGTCGGCGGCCAGCAAGTGCAGGGGCCGGGCGCCGATCGCGGCATGGTCTTTCAGAGTTACACGCTGTTCCCGTGGCTGACGGTGCGGCAGAACGTCGAGTTCGGCCTCAAGCGGCGAGGCATGCCGGCGGCGCGGCGCAAGGAAATTGTCGATTACTACGTCAACGAAGTCGGCCTCGCCGGGTTCGCCGACAACTACGCCAAGCAACTGTCGGGCGGAATGATGCAGCGTGTGGCGATTGCCCGGGCGCTGGCCAATGATCCGCAGATTCTGCTGATGGATGAACCGTTCGGCGCGTTGGACAGCCAGACACGCTTGCAGATGCAGCAGTTGTTGCTGCGGGTCTGGGGCAACAGCAAGAAGACCGTGTTGTTCGTCACCCATGACATCGACGAAGCCATTCTGCTCGGCGACCGGGTCTATGTGATGGGCGCCAGACCGGGGCGGATCAAACAGATTCTCGACGTACCGATCGAACGCCCGCGCTCACTCGATATGGTGATGGAACGCTCGTTCATCGACATGAAACGGCAAATCTTCGGGCTGCTGCATGATGACCTGGAAGAAGTCCATTGATCGAATGGCCACCACTAATCCCTGTGGGAGCTGGCTTGCCAGCGATGAGGCCAGCACAGTCGATATCAATATTGACTGATCCACCGCTATCGCTGGCAAGCCAGCTCCCACAGGGATCTCTGGTATTCAGAAGATTGGTGATCTAAGGGGCAGCGGGAAGCAGGAACCGCGCAATCACCGGCAAGTGATCGGAAATCCGCAACGTATCGTCCTGGCGCACCAGCGCTTCAACCCGTTTGATTTTCGGGCTGTAGAACAGGTAATCGACCGTGCGATCCGGGCCATTGAGGCCTGGATCGTTGGGGTAGTGGGTTAGCCACTGCGCGCGGTCGATGCCGCTGGCTTCGTTGTTTGTGGGAATCATCGGGTACTTGTCCCAGAGCAGGTGCAGTTCGCCGTCGGCGGAGTAGGGCGTGCGCTGTTCGGCCGGCAGGCGACGATATTGACCCAGCGGCAGCAGATTGAAGTCACCACCGATCAACCACGGCAGGCCCTGACTTTCATACTTGTCGAGCACCTTGGTCACTGCGTTCAATTGCGCCTGCAGGGTGCCATCCGGCTGGCTGGCGCGTTCCAGATGGGTATTGAATACGGTCAGTTGCCCGCCATCGCTGAGCGGCAGTTTGGTCGCCAGCAACGCATCTTTGGGCTGAAACTGACGGCTGATGAAATTGCCCGGCGCCACTGGCAATTGCAGGCGTTCGGCATGTTCGATGCGGTAGCGGCTGAGGGTCGCCAGTTGTCGACCGACGCTGCCGAAAATATGCGGTTGCGGGACAAAATCGGCTTTCCAGTCGAATGCACTGGCGCTGCACGGATACAGGTCGGCGACGCGTTCCTGCAACAGCTTGAGCTGATCCTGATAATCACTGGCCTTGGCGCCGGCATCCAGTTCCTGCAACAGCACCAGGTCAGGCTGCTCATCGCGAATCACTCGTGCCACTTCGTCGAGGCTGAACGCCATGTCTTCCTGCGTCGGCGCTTCATCGTCGCCCAGCGCCAGGTCATTCCAGAACACATAGCGCTTGCCGGCGAGGAACTGCACGTTCCAGGTCATGACTTTCAGTGCCTGCCCGGGCACCAGCGTCGGCGGATTACCGCTGCAGCTGACCGGCAGGGTTTCGCGGGCGTCAGGGCGCCAGGTCAGGCTGAAGATCAACCCGCCGATCACGATGATGGCGAGCACAACGAGCAACAGGGTGTAGCGCAGTAGACGGGTCATGGCTCGGCTTATAGCGTTACAGAAAGTGGCCCCGAGCATACCTGAGCGCGGTCGCCGTACCCAAGTGCGGCGCTGTCAGACCGCTCCGTCACGTTTGTCAGGCGATTCGCTGATCAACATGAACAGGCGAAACAGCACCACGCTGGTGAACAGTTGCAGGAAGCTGTGGGCGCTGTCGATCAGCACGGCGATCACTGGATTCTGCGGCTCCGGATACACCGCCAGCGTTGCGCCTTTGAGCAACCACAACGGCGTCATCACACAGAGAATGCACAGCAGGATCCGCCAGAAATGCCCACGGGTCAGGCGCAGGCTTTCCTTCATCGCCTGCAACGGGCCGAGGCCGCGCAGCACCAGCAGGTATTCGCCGAACGCGAGCATCACCATCAGTATCAGGCCGGGCAGGAAATACAGTGACAGGCCGAGCAGGATCAGCAAGGTATTGAGCGCGGTGAGCAGGGCGAAACGCGGCCACAGGCGTGCCGACATCGCCAGCAGATCAAGGGTGCGCGGGGCTTCGCCACGGGTGCGGGCGTCGAGAAACAGGATCAGGGCAGCGGTGTACAGCGGATAAACCAGCAGGCCGACGACCACGCTGACCGAGGAAAAACTGTCCGGGTCGGTGTTGTGATCGACCAGTTGCAGCAGCAGCGCTTCGAAGACCACCAGCGGCAGGCACAGCTGCACGATGCTGGCCAGATGGCGTTTGAAAAAATACAAAGAGTCGCGCAGTACTTCGAAGGCATTCATCAGTCGGTATCGCAGGTCGAAAACAGTGGCTCACTTTAACCGATGATGTGCGCGGCGACACAAACGTAAACATTCGGTAAAGGTCGTTGAAACATCCGGTCACCGTCTCCATTACCCGAGAGCACCTTGTCCACTGTGGGCGAGGGCAATGTTTCCCCCGGCAATCTACGAGGTCGCCATGAACAGCGAAGAGCAAACCCTGATCGATGGACTGTTTTCCCGGCTGCAACAAGCCGAAACGGAGGCAGCCCCGCGTGACGCCCAGGCCGAGACGCGGATCAAGGAACACCTGACGCGCCAACCGGCGGCAGGTTATTTCATGACCCAGGCGATTCTGGTGCAAGAGGCAGCGCTCAAGAGCCTCGACGAGCAGAACAAGCAACTGACCCAGCAAGTCCAGCGTTTACAGGCTGAGCTGCAATCGGCCAAGGCCCAGAGCGCCGCACCAGCGTCGAGCGGTGGTGGCGGGTTCCTCTCCAGCATCTTTGGCGGCAGCCCGCGTCCGGCGCCGACCCAGAGTGCCGCTCCAGCGTCGACTGGCGGCTGGCGCGAACCGGCGCCGCAACAGAATTTCAGCAATCCCGCGCCACAACAGAATTTCGGCGCCGCCCCACCAAACTATGCGCAACAAGCGGCCCCGGCGGCCGGCGGCAGTTTCCTCGGCGGCGCCTTGAAAACCGCCGCTGGTGTGGCTGGTGGCGTGATGCTGGCACAGGGCATCAGCAGCCTGTTTCATCACAACCAGCAGCCGGAAGAAATCGTCGAGGTGATAAAGGAAGAACCGGCACAGGTCGCCGACCAGAGCAACAACGGTTGGGGCGATGACCAGCGTGTGGCGGACAACGGCTACTCTGGCAATGACCAGAGTGGTTTTACCGACACCGACTACAGCGATGACAACTCATCGTTCTTCGATGACGACGATTCCTTCGTTTGACTCACCATTCGTCCGGAGCCCTTGAGGGCTTCGGGCCGATTATTCGCGGAACCTTCCTTCGGACTGGCATACTGAGCGCCTTTTTCGGGCCCCGTGCCCGATCCCGCTTCGAGCGCTTGCGCGCCCACAGGAACTCCGGTGAAAAAAATCGCAGTGTTCGCCGACGTGCAGAACCTCTACTACACCGTGCGTCAGGCCTATGGTTGCCACTTCAACTACGCCGCACTGTGGGCGGACATCAGCAAGGACGGGCAGATCGTCGAGGCCTACGCCTATGCGATCGACCGTGGCGACAGCAAGCAGCAGCAGTTCCAGCAGATCCTGCGCAACCTCGGCTTCACCGTGAAGCTCAAACCGTACATCCAGCGCAGCGATGGCTCGGCGAAGGGCGACTGGGACGTGGGTATTACCCTCGACATCATGGACGCCGCCGACCACGTCGACGAAGTCGTCCTGGCCTCCGGTGACGGTGATTTCGACATGCTGCTCGAACGCATCATCAGCAAACACGGCGTGCAAGCGGTCGCCTATGGCGTGCCCGGCCTGACTGCCAACTCGCTGATCCGCGCCGCCAGCCGTTACGTGCCGATTGAAGGCGCGCTGTTGCTCAAGAATTGATTTGAACGGAGTTGAACCCGGTTTGGAACGCATTGCAGTCATCGACTTTGAAACCACCGGCCTCTCGCCGAACAGCAGCTGCCGCGCCACGGAAATCGCCGTGGTCATGCTGGAAAACGGCCGCATCGTCGAGCGTTACCAGAGCCTGATGAACGCCGGCGTCCGCGTCCCTGCGTTCATCGAACAACTGACCGGCATCAGCAACGCCATGCTGCGCACCGCACCGCCGGCCGAGCAGGTGATGAACGAGGTCAACGAGTTTGTCGGCTGCACGCCGCTGGTGGCGCACAACGCCTCGTTCGACCAGAAGTTCTGGGACTTTGAACTGGGCCGCATCAAGCGCACGCGGTTGCAGAACTTTGCCTGCTCGCTGCTGCTGGCCCGACGCTTGATGCCGGCAGCGCCGAACCACAAACTCGGCACCCTCACCACCTTCGCGCGCCTGCCGCACACCGGCCAGGCTCACCGGGCCATGGCCGATGCCGAAATGGCGGCCAACCTGATGGCGCATCTGGCTGATGAGTTGCGGCACAAGCACGGCGTAAGCGATCTATCGCATGACCTGCTGTGCAAACTGCAGAAAGTGCCTGCCGCAAAAGTCAGCGAACATCTTCAGCGCTATCGCTGATCCCGAGACCACCACAGAACCCCTGTGGGAGCCAGCCTGCTGGCGATAGCGGTGTGTCATTCAACCTCTCTGTTGGCTGACTCACCGCCATCGCCAGCAGGGCTGGCTCCCACATGGGTTCAGCGCTGATTTCTCAAAAGTGTACCGGCGCGATAAACGGGTTTTGTAACTTATTTTCGCCTGCCAGCCTTTCTAGAATACCCAATCCCAAGACTCTGACTGTTGAGCCACTCATGCCTGCCTTGCGCCGTTTTTCCTTGCCGCTGATCGCCGCGTTTTTTGCGTTGTATGTGATTTGGGGATCGACCTATCTGGTGATCCGCCTCGGCATCGAATACTGGCCGCCGTTGATGCTCGGTGGTGTGCGCTTTGTGATTGCCGGCACGTTGATGTACGCGTTCCTGCGCTGGCGCGGGGCGCCGGCGCCGACTTGGGCGCAGTGGAAAGCGGCGGGGATCATCGGGATTTTGCTGCTCAGTTTCGGTAATGGCGCGGTGAGTGTGGCCGAGCACACGGGCGTGGCTTCTGGTGTGGCGGCATTGGCGGTGGCGACGGTGCCACTGTTCACTTTGCTGTTTGGTTATTTCTGGGGCGCGCGCAATACGCGTCTGGAATGGGCGGGTGTGGCATTGGGGATTGTCGGCATCGCCATGCTCAACATGGGTTCCAATCTGCAGTCGAGTCCGCTGGGCGCGGCATTGCTGATCTTCGCGGCGGCGACCTGGGCGTTCGGCTCGGTATGGAGCAGACATTTGCCGTTGCCTCAGGGCGCGATGGCCAGTGCGGTGGAAATGCTGGTCGGCGGGGTTGTCCTGCTGATCGGCAGTGCGGCGAGTGGCGAACGCCTGCAAGCCGTGCCGCCGATGGAAGGCTGGCTGGCGCTGGCTTATCTGATTTTCTTCGGCTCGATCATCGCGTTCAATTCGTACATGTACCTGCTCAAGCACGTGCGTCCGGCGGCGGCGACCAGTTATGCCTACGTCAACCCGGCGGTGGCAGTGTTACTGGGGATCGTGTTTGTCGGCGAGTCCATCGGCATCGAAGAAGCGCTGGCGATGCTGGTGATCATCAGCGCCGTGGTGTTGATTGGCTTGCCGCAGTGGCGTCGGCCGGCACAGCCGCCAGTCGTGGCGCCGACCGCCGTTCCCACAGAAACGCGTACGAATTAGGGTAAACTGCGCGGCATTGCATGCCTGCGTTATTTTTTCCTACGGTACTTCCATGACTTTCGCCACCCTTGGCCTGATCGAACCCTTGCTGCGCTCCCTCGAGAAGCTCGGCTACCAGACCCCGACGCCGGTTCAGGCGCAAGCCATTCCGGCCGTGCTGGCCGGTCGTGACCTGATGGCAGCGGCCCAGACCGGCACCGGCAAGACCGCCGGTTTCGCCTTGCCGCTGTTGCAGTTGCTGGCCATGGAAGGGCCGAAAGTCGCCGCCAACTCGGTGCGCGCACTGATTCTGGTGCCGACCCGCGAACTGGCCGAACAGGTTCACGAAGCCGTGCGCCAATACGCCGAGAACCTGCCGCTGCGCACTTATGCGGTGTACGGCGGTGTCAGCATCAACCCGCAAATGATGAAGCTGCGCGGCGGTGTTGATCTGCTGGTCGCAACCCCGGGCCGTCTGCTCGACCTGTTCCGCCAGAAGGCGCTGAAATTCAATCAGCTGCAAACCCTGGTGCTCGACGAAGCCGATCGCATGCTCGATCTGGGTTTCTCCGAGGAGCTGTCGAACATCTATCGCGCACTGCCGAAGAAACGTCAGACGCTGCTGTTCTCCGCGACTTTCTCCGATGACATCCGCTTGCTCGCCGGGCAAATGCTCGACGATCCTTTGACCGTCGAAGTCAGCCCGCGCAACGTTGCCGCCAACACCGTCAAGCAGTGGATTGTCACGGTCGACAAGAAGCGCAAGGCCGAACTGTTCGTGCACCTGATGCGCAAGAACAAGTGGAAGCAGGTGCTGGTGTTCGCCAAGACTCGCAACGGTGTCGATGCTCTGGTGGAAAAACTTCAGGGCCTCGGTGTGAATGCCGACGGTATCCACGGCGACAAACCACAGGCCACCCGTCAGCGTGCGCTGGATCGTTTCAAGCTCAGTGAAGTGCAGATTCTGGTCGCGACCGACGTGGCGGCTCGTGGTCTGGATATCGAAGATTTGCCGCTGGTGATCAACTTCGATCTGCCGATTGTGGCGGAAGATTACATCCACCGTATCGGTCGTACTGGCCGTGCGGGCGCGACCGGTGAGGCGATCTCGCTGGTGTGTGCGGATGAAGTGAACATGTTGTCGGCGATCGAAATGCTGACGCGCCAGACGCTGAAGCGTCAGAACGAGCCGGACTTCGAACCAGAGCACCGCGTGCCGGACACCGATGCCAGCGGTCAGGTGATCAAGAAGCCGAAGAAACCGAAGAAGCCAAAAGCTTCGGGTGGTGGCGGCAAGCGCAATCTGGGCAAGTGGGTCGACAGCGGCGAGACGCAGGCGCCGGAGCCTTCGGTCAAGCCTGTGCGTAAAGTGCCGGTGTTTAACACTGGGCCGCGCAAGCGCAAGCCGTAACGCCTGTAGGAGCTGCGGCACGCTGCGATCTTTTGATCTTGATTGCCGAAGATCAAAGGATCGCAGCCTCGTTTCACTCGTCAGCTCCTACCGGGTTAGGGCTGTTTGAGCCATTGCAGTATCCCCAGCCCTGCCGCCCGCCCGCTGGCAAAACATCCCGTCAGCAAATAGCCGCCCGTCGGCGCTTCCCAATCCAGCATCTCGCCCGCGCAGAACACCCCCGGCAACGCCTTGAGCATCAAACGCTCATCCATCGCCTCGAACGTCACGCCGCCAGCGCTGCTGATCGCTTCGTCCAATGGTCGGGTTTTCACCAGTGTCAGCGGTAGCGCTTTGATCGCCTGGGCCAACAGCGCTGGGTCGGCGAAAGTTGCAGCGTCAGTGAGTTCACGCAACAACGCCGCTTTCACCCCATCAATCCCCACCTGACTGTGCAGATGCTTGGCCATCGAACGCGAACCGCGTGGCTTGCTCAACGCCGCCTGCAATTTATCCACAGGCCGGCCGGGCAGCAGATCGATGTGAATAACCGCCGCGCCATATTGGTTGATCGCCTCACGAATCGGCGCCGACAGCGCATAAATCAGACTGCCTTCGATCCCGGTCGCGGTGATCACGCATTCGCCCAAGCGCGGAACGTCATCGTTCAATCCGATGGCGATATTTTTCAGCGGCGCGCCGGCGAATTTGCTCACCATCAATTCGCTCCAGGCCTGCACCTCGAAGCCACAATTACTCGGCTGCAACGGCGCCAGTCCTACACCGCGCTGCTCCAGTGGCAGCATCCACGCGCCGTCGGAACCGAGGCGCGACCAACTGCCACCGCCGAGGGCGAGCAGGGTAGCGTCGGCGTTGACGGTGATCTCACCTTCCGGGCTGTCGATGCGCAGCGCACCGTGTTCATCCCAGCCGAGCCAGCGATGGCGGGTGTGGATAACTACGCCGCTATCGCGCAGACGCTTGAGCCAGGCGCGCAGGAGCGGCGCGGCTTTCATATCAGTAGGAAAAACCCGGCCAGAGCTGCCGACAAAGGTTTCGATTCCGAGGTCATGAATCCATGCGCACAACGCGTCGGCGTCAAAACCTCGTAGCAGCGGGGAGATTTGCGGTGCGCGTTCGGCGTAGCGGGAGAGGAACGCCGGGTACGCTTCGGAATGGGTAATGTTCATCCCGCCGACACCGGCGAGCAAGAACTTGCGGCCCACCGAGGGCATGCCGTCGTACAGGTCGACGCGGATTCCGGCCTGGCTCAGCACTTCAGCGGCCATCAGGCCGGCAGGGCCACCGCCGATGATGGCGACGTGAGCGGGGGAGGAGGCGGAGTTCTGGGTCATGGGCATGCGCTGCGGTATGGCGGGATAAGGCGCGCATTCTAACAGCCGAGATCCTTTGTAGGAGTGAGCCTGCTCGCGATAGCGGTGTGTCAGCCAAGTTAATGTTGAAGGTGCTGACGCTATCGCGAGCAGGCTCACTCCTACAGGGATTTGAGGTGGCCTTGAGCTGTTGGTTGAAAAATGATCAGTGCGCTGCAGGCCAAGAGCGGTATGGCCTACAGTCCCTTTCACTCAGGTTATCCACAGGCAGTTCCACAGCGATTGTGGGTAACGCAGCACAACTCAGCGACAACCGTGTGACTGCCAGACCCGTTGCGCACTGTGGTGGAGGATGCCGTGGCGGCGGGCGAGGGCGTGGCGATCCTTGCTGTAGCCGCCGCCGATCACGCCCATCACCGGAATATCGCGGCCCAGGCAATGGCGCATCACACTTTCATCGCGGGCGGCGACGCCTTCGTCGGTCAACTGGAGATAACCGAGGGCGTCGTCCTTGTGCACGTCGACACCGGCGTCATACAGCACCAGATCCGGTTGATACAGCGGCAGCAGGTAGTTGAGCGTGTCGTCGACCACCTTCAAATAATCGCCATCGCCCATGCCTTTGGGCAGCGGAATGTCCCAGTCGCTTTCCGCTTTACGTGCAGGAAAATTCTTCTCGCAGTGCAGGGAAACAGTAATCGCCTCGGGCGTGTCATGGAGAATCCGCGCCGTGCCGTCGCCCTGATGCACATCGCAATCGAAGATCAGCACACGATTGACCCGACCACTTTGCAGCAGGTAATGGCTGATGATCGCCAGGTCATTGAAGATGCAGAAGCCCGCCGGATAGTCGTAATGCGCATGATGGGTGCCGCCGGCCAAGTGGCAGGCCAGGCCATGCTCCAGGGCTTTCTCGGCGGCCAGAATCGAACCGCCGACCGCACGCACCGTGCGCCGAGCCAAGGCTTCGTTCCACGGCAGGCCGAGACGCCGCTGGTCTTCGCGGGACAACTCGCCGCTCATGTAGCGTTCGATATACGCACGGTCATGGGCGAGGGCGAGGATGTCGTTTGGGCAGATCTCGGGCCGCAGCAGGTCGGCATCGCGGGTCAGACCGCTGTCGACCAGGTGATCGCGCAGCAAACGAAACTTGTCCATCGGGAAGCGGTGATCCGCCGGAAACTCGGGGCTGTAGTCTTCGTGGTAGATCAGCGGCAGTGGCATGGCGATTTCATGTGGGAACGTAGGAAAGAGTGAAGGATCCTACCAGCGATGTAGACTTGCGGCATGGAAACGGAGGGGCATGATGGAGCCGATACTGGAACTCGAAAGCGCACGCTTGCTGATGCGTCAATGGCAGGACGAAGATTTGCCGGCATTTGCGGCGATGTGCGCCGATCCGCAGGTGATGCGCTATTTTCCGGCGCCGCTGAGTCGACTGGAAAGTGCATCGATGATTGGTCGCGTGCGCGGTCATTTTGCCGAGCACGGTTTCGGCTTGTGGGCGCTGGAGCGCAAGGACAGCGGTGAGTTCATCGGTTTCACCGGGCTCGGCGTGGTCGGCTTTGATGCGCCATTCACGCCGGCGGTGGAAATCGGCTGGCGTCTGGCCAAGGAACATTGGGGCTTGGGCTATGCCAGTGAGGCGGCGTGGACCGCTCTGCGTTGCGGCTTTGACCGGTTGGCCCTGAAGGAAATCGTCTCCTTCACCGCGCAAGCCAATCTGCCCTCGGAGAAAGTCATGCAGGCGATCGGCATGCATCACGCGCCAGAGGACGATTTCGATCACCCCAAGCTCGCCGCTGCCGACCCGTTGAGCCGGCACCTGCTGTACCGCATCACCCGGGAACAATGGCTGCAAACCTTGCATGGCTAAGCCGACACGGACGTTTACAATGGCCGCCATATCATTGGCCCGCGCCAGAATCTGAATCGGCCGCCGCAGCCAAGACTGCGCGGCATATAGCGTTGTGTGAGGAGAGTCTGAATGAGCCAAGTGTTGGAAGATCTGGTCGACCTGCTGACCCTGGAACCGATCGAAGAGAACCTGTTCCGTGGCCGTAGCCAGGATCTGGGCTTCCGTCAGTTGTTCGGTGGTCAGGTGCTCGGTCAGTCGCTGTCGGCGGCCAGTCAGACGGTTGAAGAAGCGCGCCATGTGCATTCGATGCATGGCTATTTTTTGCGTCCGGGCGACGCCAAGTTGCCGGTGGTCTATTCGGTTGATCGCGTGCGCGATGGCGGCAGTTTCAGCACTCGCCGGGTGACGGCGATCCAGAAGGGCCATCCGATTTTCACCTGCAGTGCTTCGTTCCAGTACGACGAAGCCGGTTTCGAACATCAGAGCCAGATGCCTGTGGTGGTCGGTCCGGAAAACCTGCCCTCGGAACTGGAACTCACCCAGCAACGCGCGCACCTGATCCCCGAGCACATGCGCGAAAAACTGCTGTGTCCGAAACCGATCGAAGTACGCCCGGTCACCGAAAAAGACCCGTACAACCCGCAACCGGCGGATCCGGTGAAATACGTGTGGTTCCGTGCCGACGGCGCCTTGGCCGATATCCCGGCGCTGCACAAATACCTGCTGGCCTACGCCTCGGACTTCGGTCTGCTGACCACCTCGATGCTGCCCCACGGCAAATCGGTGTGGCAGAAAGACATGCAGGTCGCCAGCCTCGATCACGCATTGTGGTTCCACAACGATCTGCGCGCCGATGACTGGTTGCTCTACGCGATGGACAGCCCGTGGGCCGGCAATTCCCGTGGATTCTCCCGTGGCAGTGTGTACAACCGTGCCGGGCAACTGGTTGCTTCGGTCACCCAGGAAGGCTTGATTCGTCATCGCAAGGATTGGGCATGAGCCTCAGCGATGTGAAGCACTGGGTGTTCGACATGGACGGCACGCTGACCGTCGCTGTGCATGACTTTGCGGCGATTCGCGTGGCGCTGGCGATTCCGCCGGAGGACGACATCCTGACCCATCTCGCGGCGTTACCCGCAGATGAAGCCGCAGCGAAACATGCCTGGTTGCTTGAGCATGAGCGCGATCTGGCGCTGGGTTCGACCCCGGCGACCGGGGCGGTGGAACTGGTGCGTGATCTGCACGCGCGCGGCTATCGCCTCGGCATCCTCACCCGCAATGCGCGGGAGTTGGCGCATGTGACGCTGGAGGCGATTGGTCTGGCTGACTGCTTTGCCGTCGAAGACGTTTTGGGGCGCGACGAAGCGCCACCCAAACCGCATCCGGGTGGATTGTTGAAGTTGGCAGAGGCTTGGGATGTGCCGGCCAGCGAGATGGTGATGGTCGGTGATTACCGCTTTGATCTGGATTGCGGGCGTGCGGCGGGGGCGCGGACGGTGTTGGTGAATTTGCCGGATAACCCGTGGCCGGAGCTGACCGATTGGCATGCGAAGGATTGTGTCGAGTTGCGCAAGATGTTGTTTACCTGACATTTCGGTTGTTTGATATGGCCTCATCGCTGGCAAGCCAGCTCCCACAGGGATTTTCAGTGGATGCAAAATGTGTGCGACACAACCCACTGTGGGAGCTGGCTTGCCAGCGATGGCGGCAGATCATTCAATACAGGACTTATTCGAACAACGCCTTCTGCCCCTCCGGCGAGGTCAACATGCCGTCGCCGTTATGCCCAACCCCGGGCACTTCAACCAGCCGCTGATTCACCCCTTCCGGATGCCGACGCAGCAAATAACCGAAATACAACTTCCCGCGCTCCAAACGATACGCACCTTGCGCCTCGGCTTCGCAACCCTTGTCCAGCGCCGGATGCTGTGGATCGATGTCTTGCTGCCCGAGCAGATAAATCATCTCGCGTTTGACGTAGCTGCTCTCAAGCTGCAGCGGCGTTTGCCCACCGGCGTACACCGGCATGTCTGCCAGACCGTACTTCCAGCGATTGAAGCCCAGGCACTTGGCGTGATCAAACGCCACCGGTCGCTGTTCATTGAAGTAGGCATACGAGGAAGGATTGGCCACCACGTAGCGCAAGCGAATGCCGTTGGCCTTCAGCGCCGGCTGATCCTTGGCAAGCAGGGCATAGCGCTGCACCACCTGGCCGCCGCCAGAGTGACCGAAAATCACGATCTGTTTCACATCGGGAAACTGTTTGCGATCACTTATTCGCGCAACGATTTCGTCGAGCGCCGCGTAGGAACTCAACGGATTCGGCCCTGTGGATAACCCACCGCCCATCCATTCGTTGCCTTGCCAGCGCAGCAACGTGGCGGGCAATGAATACAGGGCGACATCGCTTTCATTGAGAAACTGCGGCGCAATCACCAGCGTATGTGCGGACTGTCCCGCCAGTTCCGTCGCGCTCTCGGCGCTTTTGCGATAGGTCTCGGCGTTGCGCAGTCGGCCATGAATGACAATTAGCACACGCTCGATTTTCTCTGGTGCCGGGCCGATGCCGACCGCCATTTCCCCGGCCTTGAGTTGCAGGCGACCGGGGCTGATTGCGTCGACGCCGGCGGCTTGCGCGGTGCTGCCAATGATCAGTAAAGCCAGAAGCCATTTATGCATTTACAGGTTTTTCGCCGCGAAGGTGTCGCACTGGCCGACCTGGCCCTGCGCGAATCCGGTTTTGAACCAGCGCACCCTTTGCGCTGACGTACCGTGGGTAAACGAGTCCGGTACCACACGGCCCTGACCCTGTTGTTGCAAGCGGTCATCACCGATGGCGTTGGCCGCGTTCAAGGCTTCTTCGATGTCGCCCGGTTCCAGCCAGTTCAGGCGCTTCTGCGCGCTGTAGGCCCAGACACCGGCCAGGCAATCGGCCTGCAATTCCTGACGCACCAGCAAACCGCCGGCACCTTCCATCTGCCGACCTTGCTGGCGGGCTGTCTGAATTTTCGCTGAGACGCCGAGAAGCGTCTGCACATGGTGTCCGACTTCGTGTGCGATCACGTAGGCCTGGGCGAAATCGCCGGCAGCCTTGAAGCGTTGCGACATTTCCTGAAAGAACGCCATGTCCAGATAGACTTTCTGGTCCGCCGGGCAATAGAACGGGCCGGTGGCCGATGTTGCCAGACCACAGGCGGAATTCACCCGATTGCTGAACAGCACCAACGTCGGATCCTTATATTGGCGCCCGGCCTGCTGGAAAATCGCGCCCCAGGTGTCCTCGGTATCGCCGAGGATCGAACGGACGAATTCGGCTTGCTCATCATTGGCCGGCGGCGCCTGGCGGGTTTGCGAGGTGGGCGCCGCTTGCTGTGTGGATTGCCCGGCGAGCTGGCCGAGGATCTGCATTGGATCCTGCCCGGTGATCCAGCCGATGCCGACGATCAGCAGGATCGCCCCCAGACTCAGACCTTTGCCGCCACCGAAGCGCATGCCTCCGCCGCCACCGCCGGCATCATCACCACGGGCATCGACGACGTTGTCACTGCGTCGGCCTTTTTTCCATAGCATGTGGGAATCCTCTGTTTGTATCGGGTGAATAGCACGTGGTGATGAGTGTTGCTGCTGTGTGAGTGTGGCGCCAGTCCGGTCGTCCGTCTATTGGCCACACGCAAACAGGCCCGGCCTCGTGCTGACGAGGTCGGGCCTGTTATTGACGATGGGCAGGCCTGTGAATTCAATCCCGCTGCGGGTTTCTTTCAGCAGGTCATGGTCTAGCGATCAAACGCATCCCACTCGGGGGCAAAATCCGGGCTGACCTGACGTTCGCGTTTCGACAGCGCGGCAATCAACGCCCGATCCTCATCGTCCAGTTCAACTTTTAGCGACGCGAGATTGGCCAGTTGATTGGTCTGGCTGCTGGCCTTGGGAATCGCGGCAACGTTGGGCTGATCGAGTAACCATTTCAGTGCGACTTGAGTCGGCAGCACGCCGTGCTTTTTGGCGATCTGTTGAATCTGCGGGATGTCCGAGACCTTGTTGCGTGCCAGTGGGGTGTAGGCCGTCAGTGCCATGTCGTGTTGACGAGCGTAGTCGAGCAGGGCGTTTTGGCCGAGCAGGACGTGGTACTCGACCTGAATCGCTGACAGACCGATCCCATATTCCTCGATGACTTTGCGCAGTAGCGGCAGAGGAAAATTCGCCACACCAATGTTGCGGGCCAGGCCCTGTTCCTTGAACGAGGCGAGCGTTTCGAGAGTGCGCGGCAGGTCCCAATCCTCGGTTGGCCAGTGGATCATGAACAGATCGACGTAGTCGCTGCGCAACGCCTTGAGGCTGCGATCCATGGAGTGACGCATTGCGTCCGGCTGCAGCTGATCCCACCAGACTTTCGTGGTGACGTGAATCTGCTCGCGAGGTGTCGGCGTATTCGCCAGGGCCTGTCCGACTGCGTCTTCATTGTTGTAGGCCGCTGCCGTGTCGATGTGGCGATAACCCAGTTCCAGCGCTTGCTCCACGGCACGGGTGCATTCGTCACCAAGCATCGGCCAAGTGCCGAGGCCGAGTTTCGGCATGTTCAAACCCTGGGCGTTAACGATGTGCTGCATGGTCGATCTCCTGTTCGAAAGCAGTAATGCCGGCAATGTGCCGGGCGGCGATGTAACCGAAAGTCAGGGCCGGGCCGATATTGATGCCGCCCGCCGGGTAGTGACCGCCCATGATGCTGGCCATGTCGCCACCCGCCGCGTAAAGCCCGGCGATCGGTTGTTCTTTGGCATCCAGCACTTGCGCGTGCGGATTGACCTTGAGGCCGGCGAATGTGCCGAAGCAGCCGGGCTGGACTTTTACTGCGTAGAACGGGCCGGTTTCTATTGGGGCAACGCAGGGATTGGGAAGGTTCGCCGGATCGCCCTGTTTGCGGTTATAGGGTGAGGTGCCGCGTCCGAACAACGGGTCTTCGCCGTTGCGTGCATGGTGGTTGTAGTCGTCGAGGGTTTGGCGCAAACCGGTCGGGTCGATGCCGCAGGCGATGGCCAATTCTTCAACGGTGTTACCGGTTTTCAGATAGCCGCTGCGGATGAATTCCGACACGGGCAGCGGAAATGGCCTCGAAATACCAAGGCCATATCGCCGTTGAAAGGCGCGCGTGCAGATCAGCCAGGAGGCGACTTCTTCGCCTTCCGGCGCAGCAGCGACCATGGCGCTGACATAGTCGTAGTAACCGTTGGCTTCGTTGACGAAGCGCTGACCGTTACGCAGCACGCCGATGATCCCCGGTTTGCCGCGCTCGATGATGTGTGGGAAGTGGCCGGTGCTGCCGTCGGAATGCGGCACTTGCGACACCGGTGCCCACGCCACGGGTGAGGCGACATCGGTATTGACCCGGGCGCCGACGCTTTCGCCCAGGCGCAAGCCATCGCCATTAACCGCCAGCGGCGGCAGCGCCCAATGCTCGTGGCCGGTGGGTGTGCGTGGGAACAGGGCTTTACGCCGTTCGATGTCATTGGCGAAACCACCGGCGGCGAGCACCACGGCTTTGCGGGCATGAATGCGCATCGGGCCTTTGCGGGTGTTGATCTCTGCACCCGAAACGCGATTTTCGTGGCGCAGCAGGTCCGTCACAGGCGCTGATTCCCACAGCAATACGCCGAGGTCTTCGGCGGACTTCGCCAGCCGTGCCACCAGTGCCACGCCATTGACCAGTTGCATCGCTCGGCCATGCACCGCGAGGTCGAACAGGTGCCGAGTGAAACGTTGGGTCACATGCCATGCGGCTTTCATTGAGCGCGTCAGATTGAGGAACGCCGACAAATCCGCGCCGGCCATGATCGGCATGCCCATGAAGGAGGTTTCGCGCATGGTGGTACGAAGGCGCTTGAGCAAGCGTCCGACTTTGCGTCCATCGTAGGGCGCCGCGATGACCGAGCGACCGCCGGTGCCGGCACCCGGCGTGTCGCCATGAATATCGGCGATGGCGTTGCCATCGGCAAATTGCAAAGCGGTGTTCTGCTCGAAAAACGCCACCATGCGCGGCGCCGCTTCCAGGAAGGCGTCGATCATCGCCGGGTTGTACTGATCGCCCATTTCATGGCGCAAATAGGTGCGCGGTTGTTCGATGTCTTCGACGATCCCGGCCCGGCGAGCCAGCGGATTGCACGGCACCCACGCCCAACCACCGGACCAGGCCGTAGCACCACCAAACACCGGATCCTTCTCGACGACGATGACTTTCAAGCCATGCCACGCGGCGGTGACGGCGGCCGACAAACCGGCGGCGCCAGAACCGACGACCAATACGTCGCAGTCGATATCAGAGAGTTCGGCAGACATCCAACAGCGCTCCAACTGAAATTATTTTTGGAATTTGATTCCAGAAAATAGCGAGTGCTGGAGTCCTTCGACAAGCGTTGATTCAACAATGCGGGCGGTTATCGAACAGTCGGTTCCAGATTTCGCTTTACTGCGGATGTCTTCTAGAATCCGCGAAATTTCAATTGGATGTCCCCATGGCCGGCAGTCAAATCGAACGGGTTTTCAGCGTGCTGGAAAGCCTCACCAGTGATCCGCGCGGGCTGCCGATGCAGACGCTGGCCGAGCAACTGGATATCCCGAAAAGCGCGACGCATCGTCTGCTCGCCGAGCTGATTCGTCTCGGCTACGTGCGACAGAATCCGGAAACCTTGCGCTATCACCTGTCGACCAAACTGGTCGCGATGGGCTTTCAATACCTGTCGAGCAGTGGCGCCGATATCGTCCAGCCTGTGCTTGATCGACTGGCGCAGGAAACCGGTGAACTGGTGCGTTTGGGGGTGATCGATGGCGAGCGCCAGACCTGGATTGCCAAGGCCCAAGGCGCGCGCAGCGGTCTGCGTTATGACCCGGACATGGGCCGCGATGCACCGCTGTTTTACACCGCATCCGGGCATGCGTGGCTGGCGTGCATGAGTGATGCCGAGGCTTTATCGCTGGTCGAGCGTCAGGCGGCAGAGGTGCCGGTGGGCGTTGGGCCGAATGCGCCGCGCTCCAATATCGAATTGCTGGAACGCCTGCGTCTGGCCCGCGAGCAGGGTTATGCGTGTGTCGAGGAGAGTTCGGCGGTGGGGACCTCGGCGATTGCGGCGGTGGTGAAGCATCCAACGGATGGTCGGGTGATCGGTGTGCTGAGTATTGCCGGGCCGAGTGCGCGGATGCCGGGGGCGCGCTTGCATGAGTTGGCGCCGTTGTTGCTGACGTTTGCTGAAGAATTATCCGCCGCCAGTCTGGCCTCTGAATTGTTTATCTGACTCTGCGAAAATCCCCTGTAGGAGTGAGCCTGCTCGCGATAGCAGTGGTTCAGCCAACACTAATGGCGACTGATAGTCCGCTATCGCGAGCAGGCTCACTCCTACATTGGAGCTTTATTGGGCACAAAAACGTGCGGTGTTCGCACGGTTTTCGAGTCAACGGGTTTTTGATTCTGGAACTCAGTTCTAAATTGTTGCCGAAGTGATATTCCAACAACAATTAGAAAAGGACCGCCCCTTGAATTCGCCCCTTCGAATCGCCCTTGTCGGTGCCGGCAACATGGGCCAACAACATTATCGGCACCTGCAAACCCTCACCGAAGCGACGCTCTGCGCAGTGGCTGACCCTGGGCCGCAGGCGCAAAGTCTTGCGGCTGAATGGGGTGTAAGGCATTTCGCCGATCACCGTCAGATGCTCGAACTCATCAGGCCAGACGCGGTAATCGTCGCCAACCCGAATAATCAGCACGTCGCTACGGCGCTCGATTGTCTGGCGGCGGGTGTGCCGGTGCTGCTGGAGAAACCCGTCGGCGTGCATTTGGAGGAGGTCGCTGAGCTGGTCGCAGCGGTCAAGCGCACGGGCGTGCCGGTACTGGTCGGCCATCATCGGCGACACAATCCGCTGATCGTGCGTGCCCATGAGTTGGTGCAGAGCGGGGCGCTCGGACGTTTGACCACGGTCACGGCGCTGTTCCAGTTGCGCAAGCCGGACAGCTACTTCGAGATCCCGTGGCGCCGTGAACCGGGCGCCGGGATGTTGCTGACCAACCTGATTCACGACCTCGACTTGCTCCGGCACCTGTGCGGTGAAGTGCGCTCGGTCCAAGCGATCACCGACAACGCCGTGCGTGGTTTTGCCAATGAGGACAGCGCGGCGGTGTTGCTGCAATTCGAGGGCGGTACGTTGGGCACCTTGAGCGGATCCGACGCGGTCGTGGCCCCGTGGAGTTGGGAGCTCGATTCCGGCGAGAACCCGGCGTATCCGCGCCAGGCTGATCAGCCGTGCTATCTGCTGGCCGGGACTGCCGGCGCATTGAGCATTCCGCAGCTCAAGCGTTGGCATTACGCCGCCGATCAGGTCGATGCCGGTTGGCATGAACCCTTGTTGATGGTCGAAGAGTCCTACAGCGGTGACGAAGCTTTGCGCTTGCAGTTACAGCATTTCGTACGCGTAGCGCGGCGTGAGGTCGAGCCGCTGGTCAGTGCCGCGGATGCCGCCCGCACCCTTGCACTGATCGAAGCCATCCGCGAAGCCGCCGCTACTGGCCGTGCTTGCGCCCCTGCACTGATCGAGGCTTGAACATGAGCGAAAGAATCCTGTCCCTGGCCAGCCTGACCGTGCTGGAGTTATCGCCGCCGCAAATGGTCGAAGTCGCTGCGCGGGCCGGTTATAGCCACGTCGGCTTGCGCCTGGAGCCGGCAACGCCTGAGGAATATCACTTTCCGTTGGTAGCCGATGGTGATTTGCGGCGTCAGACCTTGGCGCAGTTGCGTGACACGGGCATCCGCGTGCTCGACGTGGAAATCCTCCGTTTGAAACCGCAAACCGTCGTCGCCGATTTCGAGAAACTTCTGACGGTCGGTGCGGAATTTGCCGCGACTGAGTTGCTGGTCGCTGGTAACGATCCTGACGAGCAACGTCTGACAGATAACTTCGCGGCGCTGTGTGATCTGGCGAAGCCCTACGGGTTGCACCCGCATCTGGAATTCATGCCCTGGACGGATGCTCGCAATCTCGAGCAGGCGTTGCGCATTGTCGAAAACGCCGACCGGGAAAATGCGGCGGTGCTGGTGGACGCGTTTCACTTTGATCGCTCGGGTTCGCGGTTGGAGGATCTGGCGGCCATAGCGCCGTCGCGCCTGCGCTATGCGCAATTGTGTGACGTGGTGGGGCCGAGACCGTCGGACATGGCCGAGATCTTGCGTCAGGCGCGCAACGAGCGGCGGTTTCCCGGCGAGGGCGATTGCGATCTGCTCGGGTTGTTGAAAGCGCTGCCGACTAATATTCCACTGAGTCTGGAAATTCCCACGGTGAAACTGTTGGAGCAGGGCGTGAGCGGATTAGAGCGAGCGCAGATGGCCATCGACAGAACCCGGGAATTGTTGGCGCGGTTGTAAGCGCTGCTGCGCACCTTTCGCGGGCAAGCCCGCTCCCACAGGGGGAGGCTAGCCTGTCCGCGAAGCTTTTGATCTTTTATGGCAACACAAGGAAACCCAATGACCGTCAGCACCCCGCTCTCCGGTGTCAATCAACCCTTCAAGGGGATCTTGCTGATTGTCGTGGCGACCTTCCTGTTCTCCAGCCATGACGCGCTGTCGAAATACCTGTCCGGGTTCTATCCGATCGTGATGGTGGTGTGGGCGCGGTATCTGGTGCATACCTTACTGATGGCGGGAATTTTTCTGCCGCAGTCCGGGTTGCGCGTCCTACGCACCAAGAAGCCTTTATGGCAACTGACCCGAGCACTTTGCCTACTGGGCACCAGCCTGTTTTTCACCACCGCGCTGCTGTACATCCCGTTGGCGGAAGCCACGGCGGTCAACTTTCTTGCGCCAGTGCTGGTGACCGCATTATCAGTGCCGCTGCTCAAGGAGCGAGTGACCCGTGGCCAATGGATTGCGGTGATCTGCGGCTTCATCGGCGTGCTGATCATCGTCCATCCGGGCGGAGAGTTGTTCACTCCGGCGGTGCTGCTGCCGTTCTGCTCGGCGCTGTTCTTCTGCTTCTATCAACTGCTGACGCGCAAGCTCGCCGAAATCGACAGCCCGACTACCAGCAACTTCTTCGCCGGGCTGTGCAACACGCTGGTGATGAGTGCGCTGGTGCCGTTCTTCTGGCAGGTGCCGACGCTGACTCACGCCGGGCTGATGCTGGCGCTGGGCAGCTGCGGGATGACTGCGCATCTGTTTCTGACCCAGGCATTCCGGCATGCCGCACCGGCGCTGCTGGCGCCGTTCGGTTATTGCCAGATTGTGTTTGCAGGGCTGTTGGGCTGGTTGCTGTTCAATCACACGCCGAGTCTGTTGACGGTGATCGGCATTGCGGTGATCTGTTGCAGCGGACTGGCGGCAGCGTGGCAGCAGAGCCGCCGCTGAAGAAACCGCAAACCTCTGTGTAGGAGCTGACGAGTGAAACGAGGCTGCGATCTTTTGATCTTCAACATCAAGATCAAAAGATCGCAGCGTGCCGCAGCTCCTGCACAGGAGATGGTGTAGGCAGATTACTCGGTGACGGTAGGAATCTTGCGCGGTGCCATGAAGTACATCCACGTCAGCGCAATGAAGTACATCGCCGGAATGAGGGTGAACAACACCGTGTAGTTGTTGTTGGTCACGGTCAGGATGTGGCCGACGATCTGGGTCATGAACATCCCGCCGATCGCTGCGCACATGCCGCCGAAACCGAACACCGTACTCATCATGTGCTTGGGCGTGTAGTCCATCACCAGGCTCCAGATGTTCGCCGTCCAGGCCTGATGTGCACCGATGGCCAGAGAGATCGCCGCCACCGCCACCCACAGATTCGCTGAGCCAGCCGCCATGACCACGCCGATGATGCAGCAGGCAAACAGGAACATCGACAGCAGCCGCGCCTTGATCGAGTTCATCCCGCGACCGATCAGGAACGAAGACAGAATCCCGCCACCGACGCTGCCGAAGTCAGCCGTGACGTAGATGATGATCAGCGGAATACCCATCTGGGTGACGTTGATGCCCAGGTTGTATTGCTGATTGAGAAACGGCGGCAGCCAGTACAGATAGAACCAGAACACCGGCGCGGTCAGCGAGTAGGCGAGGGCGAAGGCCCAGGTGCCGCGCATGCGCAGGATTTTCGAGAACGGCACGCGGGCCTGTTCCGGTTCGACTTCTTGCTGGATGTAGTCCAGTTCGGACTGTTTGACGCTCGGGTGATCTTCCGGGTTGAAGTACTTCAAGCCCCAGAACAGCAGCCAGATCCCGCCCAGTGCCGACATGCACAGGAACGCCGCTTGCCAGCCCCAGACGTGTAGGATCAGCGGCAGCAGCATCGGCGTGAACATCGCGCCGACGTTGGTGCCGGCGTTGAAGATGCCGGTGGCGACTGCGCGTTCGCCGGCCGGGAACCACAGGCGCGTGGTTTTCACGCAGGCCGGGTAGTTCGCCGCTTCGGTGAGACCGAGGATGAATCGGCAGACCATGAAGCCAACCGCCGAAGTCGCCAGACCGTGGGCGCCGGTGGCCAGGCTCCAGAGCAGCACGGCGCAGAAGAACACGCGTTTGACCCCGACTCGGTCGATCAGTCGACCCTGCAGGACGAAACCGATCGCGTAGCCGACCTGAAACCAGAAGTTGATGTTGGCGTAATCCATCGCCGTCCAGCTCATTTCCTTGGCGAGGATTGGCTGCATGACGCCGAGGGCGGCGCGGTCGATGTAGTTCAGGGTGGTGGCGAAAAACACCAGCGCCAGCATGCCCCAACGGGTCTTGCCGACGGCCATGGCGCCGCGGATCTTGTCGCCGATGCCACCCGTGGCAGTGCTCATGGCCGGGGCCATGCGGGAAGTCTGTGAAGGAATCATGTGTTCCACCCGTTTTTGGATTTGTTATTTGGTGTGCTTTTTTTCTTTGCACGCTGCGACCGGTGGTTCAGATCCGGACTCAATGTGCGGTCGATGTTGGGCAGTGGACGAAAAATCGTCAATTCGCCAAACCGCCATTGTGTTCGATAATCGCACGCAAAACTAACCGGGTAGTACACTTTAAATTGCTGCCGCGATCGATGCAGCCAATAATTTCCCTACTATAAAAACCATCCCATGCAGGAGCTGACGCAGGCTGCGATCTTTTGATTGTGCGTTTCACAAATAAAGATCAAACGATCGCAGCCTCCGGCAGCTCCTACATAAAGATCAAACGGCGCAGTCCGGGAGTTGAATCATGCAGCGTTCCATTGCCACCGTTTCCTTGAGCGGCACCCTGCCGGAAAAACTCGAAGCCATCGCCGCCGCCGGGTTCGACGGGGTGGAAATTTTCGAAAACGACCTCCTGTACTACGACGGCAGCCCGCGGGAAATTAAACAGATGTGCGCCGATCTCGGCATCGCCATCACTCTGTTTCAGCCGTTCCGCGATTTCGAAGGCTGCCGCCGTGATCGCCTGGCGCGCAATCTTGAGCGCGCCGAACGCAAGTTCGACCTGATGCAGGAACTGGGCACCGACCTGGTGCTGGTCTGCAGCAACGCCTCGGCCGACAGCGTCGGCGATCAACAAATTCTAGTCGATGACCTGCGCCTGCTGGCCGAACGTGCCGGCGCGCGCGGCTTGCGCATTGGTTACGAAGCGCTGGCCTGGGGCCGTCACGTCAATACTTATCAACAGGTCTGGGACATCGTGCGCCAAGCCGATCACCCGAGCCTCGGCGTGTTGCTCGACAGCTTCCATACGCTGTCGTTGAAGGGCGATCCCCGCGCCATCGCCGATATTCCCGGCGACAAGATCTTCTTCGTGCAAATGGCGGACGCGCCGATCCTGCAGATGGACGTGCTGGAGTGGAGCCGGCATTTCCGTTGCTTCCCGGGGCAGGGCGAATTCGATCTGCCGGGCTTTCTTGCGCCGATCATCCAGAGTGGTTACACCGGGCCGCTGTCGCTGGAAATCTTCAACGACGGCTTCCGCGCCGCGCCGCCACGGGCTAATGCCGCCGATGGTTTGCGTTCGCTGCTGTATCTGGAAGAGAAGACTCGTCAGCGTCTGGAGCAAGAAACCCAGCCTGTGGCCAATCGCGAAATCCTCTTCGAAACACCGAAGGCCAGCGAGTACAACGGCATCGAGTTTCTCGAATTCGCCGTGGATGAAAGCCTCGGCGCCAAGCTGTCGAACTGGCTGGAACGTCTCGGCTTCGTCAAGGCCGGGCAGCATCGCTCCAAGAGTGTGAGTCTGCTGCGTCAGGGCGATATCAACCTGATCCTCAACTCCGAACCGTATTCGTTTGCTCACAGCTTTTTCGAGGCTCACGGCCCGTCGCTGTGTGCCACCGCCGTGCGGGTCAAGGACAGCGCCAGTGCGCTGGCCCGTGCCGTCGCTTATAAAGGTCAGCCCTATCGCGGACTGGTCGGCCCCAACGAATTGGAACTGGCGGCGGTGCGCGCACCGGACGGCAGCCTGATTTATCTGGTCGATGAACAGGCCGATGTCTACGGCACTGATTTCAATCTGCTGGCGGACGCACCGGCCCGTGGCGGTCTCAAGCGTATCGACCACATGGCCATGGCGCTGCCCGCCGACAGTCTCGACAGTTGGGTGCTGTTCTATAAGAGCCTGCTGGATTTTGAGGCGGACGATGAAGTGGTGTTGCCCGACCCGTACGGTCTGGTGAAAAGTCGCGCATTGCGCAGCCGCGACAGTTCGATTCGTTTGCCGCTGAACATTTCCGAGAACCGCAACACCGCGATCTCCCACGCGCTGTCGAGTTATCGCGGCTCGGGCGTGCATCACATCGCCTTCGATTGTGACGACATCTTCGCCGAAGTCAGTCGCGCCAAAGAGGCCGGTGTGCCGTTGCTGGATATCCCGCTCAACTATTACGACGACCTCGCCGCACGTTTCGACTTCGACGACGAATTCCTCAGCGAACTGGCCTATTACAACGTCTTGTACGACCGTGATACCCAGGGCGGTGAGCTGTTCCACGTCTACACGGAACCGTTCGAAGGGCGCTTCTTCTTCGAGATTATCCAGCGTAAAAACGGCTACGCCGGTTACGGCGCGGCCAACGTTGCGGTGCGTCTGGCGGCGATGGCCAAATCACGCAGTGGCGCCGTGCGCCAGGCGAAGTTGTAGGAAATTCGTAAACGCGGGATTAAACACAGGCCGCGCGGCTTCCTTCACTGTGCTGCGCGGCCCATAATCGCCGCCTGTGCAGTGATGGCCGTGAGCCCGCAATGACAATGAATACAGAACTTACCGCAGCTCCTGAAGTGTCCGCCGTTGAGCCGCGCAAGAGTCGCAAGAACAACCCGGAAAAGACCCGCGAGAACATCCTGCAGGAGGCGATCGTCGAGTTCGTCCAGCAAGGTTTGTCGGGGGCTCGCGTCGACGCGATCGCCGAGCGTATTCACACCTCTAAACGCATGATCTATTACTACTTCGGCAGCAAGGAGCAGTTGTACGTCGAGGTATTGGAAAAGCTTTACGGTGATATCCGCAGCACCGAAAACCGTCTGCACCTCGCCGAACTGGCGCCGGTGGAGGCGATTCGCCGGTTGGTCGAATTCACTTTCGATCACCACGACCGCAACGTCGATTTCGTGCGCATCGTCAGCATCGAAAATATCCACAACGCTGAATTCGTGAAGCGTTCCGATGCGATCAAGGCAATGAACAACACCATTCTCGATTCACTCGGCGAGATTTTGCGTCGGGGTGCTGATGAAGGTGTGTTCCGTGCGGGGCTGGATGCGC
This sequence comes from Pseudomonas sp. 4CAES_32.4, assembly GCF_058136335.1. Taxonomy (NCBI): domain Bacteria; kingdom Pseudomonadati; phylum Pseudomonadota; class Gammaproteobacteria; order Pseudomonadales; family Pseudomonadaceae; genus Pseudomonas; species Pseudomonas sp. 4CAES_32.4. The sequence continues at coordinate 5,390,153 of NZ_CM176882.1, read as the reverse complement.
TGGACGTGCATTTGCTGATCAGTTCGTTCTGCTTCTATCGCGTGTCGAACCGGCACACATTTGGCGAGATCTTTCAGATTGATCTGCCGGATGAGGGTATCAAACAGCGGCATCGCGAGATGATTTGCGAGTCGGTGTTGCGTTATCTACAAGCCTGACAATCAAAAGATCGCAGCCTTCGGCAGCTCCTACACCGATCTCTGTAGGAGCTGCCGAAGGCTGCGATCTTTTGATCTTCAACCATTCATGCTTTGAAAATGCGCCAGCATCCGCTGCGCATCCGGCACTACGCCACTGAACAACTCAAACGCCTTCACCGCTTGAAACACCGCCATGTTGCCGCCGTCCAGCGTCCGGCAACCCAACGCCCTCGCATTACGCAGCAACTCGGTTTCCAGCGGGAAATACACGATCTCCGCCACCCACAATTCCTTGCGCAGCAACTCGACCGGCACCGGCATGCCCGGCAGTTTGGCCATGCCCATCGGCGTGGTATTCACCAGTCCGTCAGCCTGATTCAGCGTGCTCGGCAGATCATGCCCAGCCACCGCACGACCAAAGCCGAAATGCTCATTGAGGTTATTCGCCAGGCTTTCGGCGCGTTCACGGTCGACGTCGAAAATGCTCAGTTGCTGTACGCCTTCGCTCAACAGCGCGTGGGCCACCGCTGCACCGGCGCCACCAGCGCCCATCTGGACCACACGCTCACGGGCGGCGTCCTTCAAGCCACGACGAAAACCCTCGGCGAAACCCAGACAGTCCGTGTTGTGACCGACCCGTTTGCCATCCTTCAGCACCACGGTGTTCACCGCGCCAATGCCTTTGGCTTCCGGCGACAACTCATCGAGCAGCGGAATGATCGCTTGCTTGCACGGAAAGGTAATGTTCAGCCCGGTGTAGTTCATTCGTTCCGCCGCCAGCAGCAGGTCGGGAAGGGCGCTGCTGTCCATTTTCAACTGGTCGAGATCGATCAATCGATACAGATAACGCATGCCCTGCGCATCACCTTCGTGCTCATGCAGCGCCGGCGTGCGCGAGGCCTGAATGCCAGCGCCGATCAGTCCGGCGAGTATCACGTTGTGGCCCGACATGCGATTCACCCCTTCAGCCGCTGACTGAAATGTTCCAGCGCCAAGCGATAGCCATTGCTGCCAAACCCGGCCATCACTGCCGTGGCAATCGCCGAGACGAACGAGTGATGACGAAACGGTTCGCGGGCATGCACGTTGGACAGGTGCACTTCGATCACCGGCAGTTCACTGGCCACCAGCGCATCGCGAATCGCCACCGACGTGTGCGTCCACGCCGCCGGATTGATCACGATCCCCGCGCAACGACCGCGAGCCGCGTGAATCCAGTCGAGCAGTTCGCCTTCGTGATTGGTCTGGCGAAACTCCACGGCCAGGCCGAATTCCTCGGCGGCGCGACCGCACAGAGCGGAAATATCCGCCAGGGTTTCGTGGCCGTAAGTCGCCGGCTCGCGGGTGCCGAGCAGGTTCAGGTTCGGGCCGTTGAGCACCAGAACGATAGGGGACATGAGGGGTAACTCCACTTATTGTTTTTGGCTTTGGCCAGAGGTGTCGGCCTGTGGAGATAAAATGTACTAGATGGTTACCATGGTCAATTGAACAAAAATGGCCTTGGCGTTTTATGTTCGGTTATCGCACACAAGCAAGTTTCAGGTTCGGTTCTGATCTAGATGTAACGACAGCTTTGCTTACGTTTTTTCCTGAAAATTGGTCAGCTATTCGCCTACGCCGACGCTAGCCTCAAAGCAGTGAGGCACGTCGCGTGCTTGATCACCAGTTGTCGGATTTGAAAGGAATATCGAATCCTGAAACTTATTAACCTAACGGATGGGTTAGCATGAAGGTGTGCAGCTACAAGGGATTGTCGATTGTCATCATGCTGCGAGATGAACATTGCCCACCTCACGTTTACGTGAACGCGGGCAGTTGGAGTGCTCGATTGCAGTTCAGTTTCTGGTGCAACGATATTGAGCTTTGGGACGTCGTGCCGCTTTCTCGTCGACCACCCTTGGCCGTGCTGGAAGGCTTGTGTCGGTCCCTTGAGCAGCCTGCTCATCTGCGACGAGCACGCGGGATCTGGTGGTCGAAATTGCAAACTGTCTGTCTCGACAATCAGTTGTAGGACAGCAAATCAAACGAAGTGCTGGGGATGAAACTCGTCACTGACACGACCTATAGAGTGGGATCGGCGCGTTATCTGCCAGACGAGGGCAAGACCCTTCTGACATTGGTAGGCGCATTGGAAGGAGTGGAAATCGATTTATGAAAATCATCAAGGCGAAGCCATCCGCACGTCGCCCCCTTACGGAGGAGATGATCGACGTCGCCATCCAGCAAGGGCAAGCACGCCAAGCGAATAGCTTGCAGGCTGTCTCCGTAACCTTTGAGAAACCATCACTGATCATCCGTTTTGAAGACGGCAGCGGTGTCTTGCTACCGGTGGATCGTTTTCCAGAGTTCGACGGATTCAACGCAGAGGATTATGAAAACCTGACAGTCGGATTCGCGGGCACTGCGCTTTGCCACGAAGGCAAGGATCTCGATGTGTCCATCGCCGGAATGATTTCAGCGAGCCCGTCATTGATGCTGATGGCCGCTTCGGTAGTGGCTTCGCGCAACGGCCGTCAGAGCAGCGCGGCAAAGTCTGCAGCCGCGCGGGCGAACGGCAAAAAGGGCGGGCGCCCACGCAAGGTCGATCCTGCTTTGTAAGCACCCACAAAAAAGCCGTCAATCACGACGGCTTTCTCGTATTCGCTGCCAGCACTCAGCGTCGGGTCAGCAACACACCCGATTCCATGTGATGCGTCCACGGGAACTGGTCGAACAACGCGCATTTGGTAATGCGGTGCGTGTCGTGCAACTGTGCGATGTTGGCCGCCAGGGTTTCCGGGTTGCAGGAGATGTACAGGATGTTGTCGAAACGCCGGGTCAGCTCGCAGGTGTCCGGGTCCATGCCGGCGCGTGGCGGGTCGACGAAGACGCTACCGAACTCATAGCTCTTCAGGTCGATGCCCTGCAGGCGACGGAACGGGCGCACTTCGTTGAGCGCTTCGGTCAGTTCTTCGGCGGACAAGCGCACCAGGGTGACGTTATCCACAGCGTTTTCGCTGAGGTTGCTCAATGCAGCGTTGACCGAGGTCTTGCTGATTTCAGTGGCCAGCACTTTGCGCACGCGGGTGGCGAGCGGCAGGGTGAAATTGCCGTTGCCGCAATACAGCTCCAGCAAATCATCGCTGCGATCGCCCAGCGCGTCGTACGCCCAGTTCAACATCTTCTGGTTCACTGTGCCGTTAGGCTGGGTGAACGCGCCTTCCGGCTGGCGATAGCTGAACGTGCGACCGCCGACGTCAAGTTTCTCAACCACGTAATCGAGGCCGAGCACTTCGCGTTTGCCTTTCGAGCGGCCGATGATGCTGACGCCGAGGTCCGCCGCCAGTTTGGTCGCCGCTGTGTGCCAGTGCTCGTCCAGCGGACGGTGATAGCACAGGGTGATCATTGCATCGCCGGACAGCGTGGTCAGGAACTCGACCTGAAACAACTTGTGGCTCAGTGCCGAACTGGACTGCCACGCCGCTTTCAGCTGCGGCATCAACTGGTTGATGCGCAGGCTGGCGATCGGGAACTCTTCGATCAGAATCGGCGTGCGTTTATCGTCCTGAGCGAACATCGCGTAGTGCCGATCGCCGCCCTCGCGCCACAGGCGGAACTCGGCACGCAGACGGAAGTTCTGCAGTGGCGAGTCGAACACGGTCGGCTCGGGGGCATCGAATGGTGCCAGCAGATCGCGCAGGCGCGTGACCTTGGCTTCAAGTTGCTCGGCGTAAGCCTGGGAATCAAATGTCATGCGTTGAACCAACCCAACTTGATCACGAACAGAATCGACAGAATCACCAGCGCCGGGTTCAGCTCACGGGCGCGGCCCGACAGCAGCTTGATCACGGTCCAGGAAATGAAACCGAACGCGATGCCGTTGGCAATCGAGTAAGTGAATGGCATGGCCAGCGCGGTCACGACAACCGGCGCGGCAACGGTGATGTCTTCCCAGTCTATTTCCGCCAGACCCGAAGTCATCAGCACGGCGACGAACAGCAGTGCCGGTGCAGTGGCGAAGGCCGGAACGCTGGCCGCCAGTGGCGAGAAAAACAGCGCCAGCAGGAACAGGATTGCCACGACGATGGCCGTCAGGCCAGTACGGCCGCCAGCACTGACGCCGGCAGCGGATTCGATGTAGCTGGTGGTGGTCGACGTGCCCAGCAGCGAACCGGCCATGGCCGCGGTGCTGTCGGCGATCAGTGCGCGACCCATTTTCGGCATGTGGCCGTCCTTGCCCATCAGGCCGGCGCGCTTGGCGACGCCGATCAGAGTGCCGGAGTTGTCGAACAGGTCGACGAACAGGAAGGCGAAGATCACGCTGACCAGACCGATGTCCAGCGCGCCTTTGATGTCCAGTTGCATGAAGGTCGGGGCCAGCGAAGGTGGCATTGAGGTCACGCCGCCGAACGGGGTGAAGCCCATGGCGATGGAGATGATGGTCACCGCCAGAATGCCGATCAGCACGGCGCCGCGCACTTTTAGCGCTTCGAGGGCGACGATCAGGGCGAAGCCGAGGGTGGCGAGGATCGGTGCCGGAGCTTTCAGGTCGCCGAGGCCGACCATGGTCGCCGGGTTGCTCACCACGATGCCAGCATTGTGCAGGGCGATCAGCGCCAGGAACAGGCCGATACCGGCGGCAATCGCCGAACGCAGTGGCAGCGGGATGCTGTTGATGATCCATTCGCGGATGCGGAAGATCGACAGCAGGAAGAAGCACACCGCCGAAATGAACACCGCACCTAGCGCCACTTGCCACGTGTGGCCCATGTGCAGAACCACGGTGTAGGTGAAGAAGGCGTTCAGACCCATGCCCGGAGCGAGGGCAATCGGGTAGTTGGCGATGAGACCCATGATCGTCGAACCGATCGCGGCGGCCAGACAGGTGGCAACGAATACCGCGCCCTTGTCCATGCCGGTCTCACCAAGAATGCTCGGGTTGACGAACAGAATGTAGGCCATGGCCAAGAAAGTCGTGATGCCCGCCAGAATCTCGGTGCGCACGTTGGTGTTGTGTGCCTTGAGTTGAAACAGCCTTTCCAGCATGTCTGCTCCCCGTGGCGCGCGTGGCGCCGTGAATGTATCGACCTCAACAGCAAAGCACAGACCGTCGCAAGCGCCTGGAAAATTGTGGTGGGCCGGAAAAAGCCGCGCATCATACCAGCAGCGTGGGGGATTGGCTGCGATCGTCGGCGATGTTTTGCAGTTGAGCGAACTGCGCCATACTGCGCGCCAGTTTTGGGGAGATGGTCATGGTGGCTTTGAAGGGCAATATCGTTCGAACGTTGGGGCTGTTTTGTGCGATTGCGGCCAGTGCGCCTGCCGTGATGGCGGCATCGGCTCCACCGTTGTCCAGCGCCCAGGTGCTCAAAGTGCAATCGGCGGCCTGCGGCATCGAAAATATTTCCGACGGTCAGGAGCAGACCGCGTGTGACCACGGCGGGGCAAACATCAAGGTCTATGTCCTGGAGATGGGTTATGGCCGCGTGCCCCATGTCACCCTGGACGGTTTCGGACTCGACGGCATGAAAACCCAGGTGTGCGCCTACGGTAACGGCAACCTGACGGAGTGCACGGGCGCGTCGACCAAGATCGTCGGCGCGTTGTACATCTATGACCTCGGCGGCAAGCAGGAGGGGACGTTCACCTTCAGCAACACCTCGATCAATGCGCCGGGCAACACCATCTCGACCCAGCTTTACATCAAGTAACGGCTGGCGCTGCGCGATCCGGGGGAAGCTGACTACGCTTCAAGGATCACCCAGCGGATAACGCCCATGACCTTTAGAGCCCTGATTACCCTCGCCGAGGGCATCGATGATCTGCAAAGTGTGACCTTGATCGACGTGCTGCGCCGCGCCGGCATCGAAGTCGTCGCGGCCAGCATCGAAGGCCGGCGCATGCTCACCTGTGCGCGTGGTACACGCCTGACTGCCGACGGCATGCTGGTCGATGTGCTGGCACAGACCTTCGACCTGATCGCCTTGCCCGGCGGCGCCGTCGGTGCGCAACACCTGGCCGCACACCAACCGTTGCAACAATTGCTCAAGGATCAATCCAGCGCCGGACGCCTGTTCGCCGCCATCGGCGAGTCCCCGGCTGTCGCCCTGCAAACCGCCGGCGTGCTGCGTCAGCGGCGCATGACTTGTCTACCGAGCGCCAGCCACCAATTGTCTGGCTGTACATTTGTTGACCAGCCCGTGGTGGTCGATGGCAATTGCATCACCGCTCAGGGCTCAGGTGCGGTGCTGGAGTTTGCCTTGGCGCTGGTTGAGCAACTGGGCGGCAAGGCGTTGCGGGTGAAGGTGGCGGGAGAGTTGTTGGTTTGAAAAATCAGGCGTGGGCCGCTATTGGCTCAATGACCGGTTGCTCACGGTGCTCTGCTTGCCACAAATCGTAATCGGTTTGAACACCTAACCAGGCGCGCGCCTTGCCAATGCCTGCTCGTTCCAGCCGTACAGCCAGATCCGGGCTGATCGGAGCGTGGCCGTGCAATACACGAGAAAGGTGCGGGCGTGCAAAGCCCAAATGGCGGGCCAATTCGGTAACGCTGATACCCAACTCGGGCAGAACATCCATCAGCAGTGTTTCACCGGGGTGTGGCGGGTTGTGCAAGGGCATGAGCCTGCCTCCTGTCAGCGGTGGTCCAGATAATCGACCAATTCGATATCCGAGCCGACAAAACGAAAGATCACTCGCCAGTTGCCTGAAACGCTCAGCGACCAGTATTCGGTCAGCTCACGTTTCAGTGGATGCAGACGCCATCCCGGAAGATCCAGATCTCCGGGAAGCGTAGCGCGATCCATGAACTGCAGCATGCGCGACAGCCGTTTTGCGTGATCGGCACGAATTCCGCGAGTCGAACCTGTTTCATAGAAGCCACGAAGGCCTTTGTGCTGAAAGGATTTGATCATGGGACGAGTGTAAGGCGATACATTACACTCGGTGCGGCAACTATGTACCGCACGTTCTCAGTTAATTTGTGATCGAGATGTTGGTTCTGTCGCTGAACTCAGACCTTCACCTCTTCCACCGGCACATGCATCCGGTCGCGATTCGCCAGTGTCGGAAACAGCTTGATCCACGTCCCCGTCACCACCAGCGTGCCGATCCCGCCCATGACTACCGCCGGCACGGTGCCGAACCAGTGGGCGGTGACGCCGGATTCGAATTCGCCCAGCTGATTCGAAGCGCCGATGAACAGGCCATTTACCGCGCTGACTCGGCCGCGCATTTCGTCCGGGGTTTCCAGTTGTACGAAAGACGCGCGGATGACCATGCTGATCATGTCCGCCGCTCCGAGCACCACCAGCACCGCCAGCGAGAACCAGAACGAGGTCGACAGGCCGAAGGCGATGGTGGCGACGCCGAAAATTCCGACCGCCGTGAACATCACCCGGCCGACGTTACGTTCCACGGCGAATCGTGCGAGGTACAGCGACATCAATAGCGCACCCACCGCTGGCGCCGAGCGCAACAGGCCCAGTCCCCACGGGCCGGTCAGCAGAATGTCTTTGGCAAACACCGGCAACAGCGCCGTGGCGCCACCGAGCAGCACCGCGAACAGATCCAGGGAAATCGCCCCGAGGATGTCCGGGCGGCTGCGAATGAAGCGGATCCCCGCCAGCAACGAATCCAGCGTGGCCTTGCCTTTGTTCAATGGCGTCTGTCGCGCAGGCAGATTGAGCATCAGCGTGCAGGCAATCACATAAAGCAGCACGGTCGGGCCGTACACCCAGACACTGCCGAACGCATAAAGCAAACCGCCGAGGGCCGGGGCGACGATGGTCGCGGACTGTTGCGCTGACTGCGCCGCCGCGACGGCTCGGGGGAACAGTGCGCTGGGCACGATGCTCGGCAGCAACGCCTGAGTGGTCGGCATCTCGAACGAGCGCGCCGCACCGAGCAGGAAGGCGAGGATGAAGATCATCTCGCGGGTGACGTGGTCGGTGGCGCTGCCGATGGCCAGTGCCAGCGCGATCAACGCCTGCAACGACTGACAGATCGCCGCGACTCTGCGCCGGTCGTAACGGTCTGCCACGTGCCCGGTGTGCAGCATGAACAGCACACGCGGCGCGAATTCGACAAGACCGACCAAACCCAGGTCGAGCACGTTGCCGGTCAGTTGATAGAGGTTCCAGCCGATCGCCACGGTGAGCATCTGGAAACCGCTGGCGGTAAAGATCCGTGCCATCCAGAACGCGAGAAACGGGCGATGGTGACGTAACAGCAAAGGCTCTTGGCTGGGCATCTGAAGGCAGGTCTGGCTCGAGGGGAACTGCGAGGTTATCACCAGTCTGTAACAGGAAGTTGCTATGACAAAAAATTTAGTTAGGAGGACATCGATTTGTTTGCGGTGAAGATTGATTTTGCTGTTCAGGAATTTTCGTCATCCCCGAGATCTGTACTGTTTTCCGTGCTGCCAACGCTCCGGGGATTTGTTGCAGGGCGTTGCCACGGTTGTGAGGCAACTTGTCACGCGGCAAACGACCACGCCGTTCAACGCCAAAAATGGGACTACTCTTTCAACGTTGCTTGATCCAGATCAAGACCCAAAAGGAATTGATCCGGTGGCCAGTTGGCCAGACTCCCTGCGTTGCGATGGTTGTTTAAAAAGAACGAATCAGAATTCGCCGCACTCCATATCCGTGGGGGCAGTGGGTGCAGGCCTCCGGGTCCGCAGCCGGTACTACCTGACAGAGGAAGCCATATGTTCGGTTTAGAGGCACTAGATCTCGCCCGAATTCAGTTCGCGTTCACCATCTCGTTCCACATCCTGTTCCCGGCCATCACCATCGGTCTGGCGAGTTACCTTGCGGTGCTTGAAGGCCTGTGGCTGAAAACCCACAACGACACCTACCGTGACCTCTACCATTTCTGGTCGAAGATCTTTGCCGTCAACTTCGGCATGGGCGTGGTCTCCGGGTTGGTCATGGCCTATCAGTTCGGCACCAACTGGAGCCGCTTTTCGGACTTCGCCGGCGCCGTCACCGGGCCGTTGCTGACTTATGAAGTGCTCACGGCATTCTTCCTCGAGGCCGGTTTCCTCGGTGTGATGCTGTTCGGCTGGAACAAGGTCGGGCGCGGGCTGCACTTCTTCTCGACGGTGATGGTGGCCATCGGTACGTTGATTTCAACGTTCTGGATTCTCGCCTCCAACAGCTGGATGCAGACTCCGCAGGGCTTCGAGATCGTCAACGGCCAAGTGATTCCGACCGACTGGCTGGCGATCATCTTCAACCCTTCGTTCCCGTACCGCCTGATGCACATGGCCACGGCGGCATTCGTTGCCACGGCGTTCTTCGTCGGTTCCTCGGCGGCCTGGCATTTGCTGCGCGGCAAGGACAACCCGGCGATCCGCACCATGCTCTCGATGGCCATGTGGATGGCGCTGATCGTTGCCCCGATTCAAGCGGTCATCGGCGATTTCCATGGCCTCAATACCCTTGAACACCAACCGGCGAAAATTGCCGCGATCGAAGGTCACTGGGAAAACAAAGGTGACGAAGCCACGCCGCTGATCCTGTTCGGCTGGCCGGACATGAAAGAAGAGAGGACCAAGTTTGCCGTGGAGATCCCGTACCTCGGCAGCCTGATCCTGACTCACTCGCTGGACAAGCAGGTGCCGGCGCTCAAGGAATTCCCGCCAGAAGACCGGCCGAATTCGACCATCGTGTTCTGGTCGTTCCGGGTCATGGTCGGCCTTGGCTTCCTGATGATCTTCACCGGTTTGTGGAGCCTGTGGCTGCGTAAACGCGACACGCTCTATACCTCGCGCCCGTTCCTGTATCTGGCGCTGTGGATGGGGCCGTCGGGTCTGATCGCGATTCTGGCGGGCTGGTTCACCACTGAAATCGGCCGTCAGCCATGGGTGGTCTACGGTTTGATGCGCACGGCGGATGCGTCCTCCAACCACAGTTTCATGCAGATGAGCATCACGCTGATCATGTTTGTGGTGGTGTATTTCGCGCTGTTCGGCGCAGGTCTCGGCTACATGATGCGTCTGGTGCGCAAGGGACCGAAGATCAGCGAGGGCGCGGAAACGCCGGACGGTGGTCCTGGCAAGAAACGTACACCGGCCCGTCCGTTGTCCGCTGCCGACGATTCGGCCGATGCCGATCACGGCGACGACGACCTTCGCGTGACCAAGGAGATTTGACTCATGGGTATTGATCTTCCGCTGATCTGGGCCGTGATCATCATCTTCGGCATCATGATGTACGTGGTCATGGACGGCTTCGATCTGGGCATCGGGATTCTCTTCCCGTTCATCCCCGGCAAAGTCGACCGTGACGTAATGATGAACACCGTGGCCCCGGTCTGGGACGGCAACGAAACCTGGCTGGTACTCGGCGGCGCGGCGTTGTTCGGCGCGTTTCCGCTGGCCTATTCGGTGGTGCTCTCGGCGCTGTACCTGCCGCTGATTTTCATGCTGATCGGTTTGATTTTCCGTGGCGTGGCGTTCGAGTTCCGCTTCAAGGCCAAGGACGACAAGCGTCACCTGTGGGACAAGGCCTTTATCGGTGGCTCGGTGGCGGCAACGTTCTTTCAGGGCGTGGCGCTGGGGGCGTTCATCGACGGTTTGCCGGTGGTCAATCGGCAATATGCCGGCGGCTCACTGGACTGGCTGACGCCATTCACGCTGTTCTGCGGCGCTGCGCTGGTGGTGGCGTACGCCTTGCTCGGTTGCACCTGGCTGATCATGAAGACCGAAGGCAAGCTGCAAGAGCAAATGCATAATCTGGCTCGGCCACTGGCGTTCGTCTTGCTGGCGGTCATCGGTATCGTCAGCTTGTGGACGCCACTGGCGCACCCGGACATTGCGACCCGCTGGTTCAGCATGCCGAACCTGTTCTGGTTCATGCCCGTGCCGATTCTGGTGCTGGTGACAATGTACGGTTTGATCCGTGCGGTGGCGCGCAACGCCAACTACATGCCGTTCCTGCTGACCCTGGTGTTGATCTTCCTAGGCTACAGCGGTCTGGGCATCAGCTTGTGGCCGAACATCGTGCCGCCGTCGATCTCGATCTGGGACGCCGCCGCGCCGCCGCAAAGTCAGGGCTTCATGCTGGTGGGAACGCTGTTCATCATCCCGTTCATCCTGGGTTACACCTTCTGGAGCTACTACGTGTTCCGCGGCAAGGTGACCCATGAAGACGGCTATCACTAAACCTGTGGGAGCGGGCTTGCCCGCGATGGCGTCGGTAGTGGCGCCATCGATCTGACGGAGGATCGCAACAATGACCGGCAAACATTCCCTGCACGACATTGAAGAGGCCGAAAAAAAACCGCTGTGGCAGCGGCTCGGCTGGTTGGCCTTGATCTGGGTCGGCAGTGTTGGCGTGCTGTTCATCGCCGCCAGCCTGATGCGCATGTTCATGAACGCCGCAGGCCTGACCACCCATTGAAGATTCCGTCCCGGCGCCTTCGGGCACGGATTTGAAACCCTCCGAATGGAGGGTTTTTTTTGCCTTGCGAATTACTTGCGCGCTTTGAGAATGACGAACTTCGGCGTCGCCGCCACTTGCTCGACGCCACGGAACAGCCGCGCCAGTTTGCTGTGATAACCCAAGTGACGGTTACCGACGATGTACAAAGCACCGCCGACCACCAGCGCTTCACGCGCTTGCTGGAACATGCGCCAGGCGAGGAAATCACCGACCACCTGCTGCTGATGGAACGGCGGATTGCACAGCACCACATCCAGCGATTGCGGCTCCTGACCGGCCAGACCGTCGCCGGCGCGCACGATCACTTCGCGATCGCCCAGCGCTGCGCGCCAGTTTTCCTCGGCTGATTGCACGGCCATGAACGATTCGTCGACCAGCGTGTACTGCGCGTCAGGGTTGTGCAGGGCACTGGCAATCGCCAATACGCCATTGCCGCAGCCCAAATCGGCGACCCGTGCGCTGCCGAGGTTTTTCGGCAGATGCGGCAGAAACGCGCGAGTGCCGATGTCGAGGCCTTCGCGGCAGAAAACGTTAGCGTGGTTGAGCAGTTCGATCGCTGGCTCGTCGAGACGATAACGCGTCGGGTAAGGCGAAATCCCGGGGGCTTTCGGCTCTGGCGTCGCGATCAGCAGGCGGGCCTTTTTGACCGCCAGCGAGGCTTGAACCGGGCCGATGTAACGCTCCAGCAAATCGCCGGCGGCACGCGGCAGGTGTTTGACCATCGCCGCCGCGATCACTTCAGCACCGGGGGCCAGTTGCCCTTGCAGACGAATCAGTTGCTCCTCCAGCAGCGCCAGGGTTTTTGGTACGCGAATCAACACGCGATCAAATGGCCCGAGCAACGGCTCACTGGCAGGAATCGGGCGAATGGCGTCGAACACCTGACCATTGCGCAACAAATTCTTCTCCAGGCCCTGAAAGCCAAGAAATGAATCGCCACTGCTGCTCACTTCGACCTTGCCCAGAAGACTGGCAGCCAGCGCGCCGAAACTGTCATTGAGCACCAACACCCGAGTGCTCGGCGCAGGCTGTTGCGCGGCAAGATGATTGAGCAGGTATTCGTCAGCCGCATCGAATGCCTGCAGCGGTTCATTCTGCTGTTCGGGCTGGCGGATCAAATCAAGCTGGGCGAAGGGCGTATCGAGCAAAGGCATGGGGCGGGGACTCAGGTTATCAACGGGTATCCCGCTGCCCTGGCGATGTGCGGCGGAACCGACCGAGTGCACTGCGACGCCATAGGTTCGCGTCATCACTCACGTGGGCCACAAATGGTACGTTTTTTTCTCTGTTAACACCCGCATGTTTTCTGCTGACGGTCGCAGATGCGGTTCAAATAATGCCGGCCCGGGCGGCGGCGATGACGGCAGAAATCTTGTTGCAGACGTTCAGTTTCTCGATCACGTTTTGCACGTGGTAATTCACAGTGCGTTCGCTGAGGCTGAGGATTTTCGAGATTTCGTAAGCCGTCTTGCCGCCGGCAGACAGCTGCAGCACTTCCAGTTCCCGAGTCGACAGGTGCGGTTGTCGAGGTTTGAGGGAGCGATTGGGCAGGCTGCGCGCGAACAGCTCGCTCAGGTGGCTGGTGGCGTAGAACATGTAGCCAAAATGCTCATAAAGCTCGAACGGACTGATCGGGCAGTGCTTCCTGGCCAGGCTGATAATGCTGCAAAGGCCACTTTCTTCATGGTGGAAGGATTGCGACCAGCCATGTTGAATACCCTGTTGCTGCAGCGCCTGCCACAGTTTGGGGGACTTGGAGTAGGCGGCTTCGCTCCAGACCACCGGCTGCATCGAATGACTGCAATGCGAGATGATCGGATCGGTTCTTTCGAATTGCTGTTCGTATTGCAGGTTCCAGTCTCTCGAGTAGTTGTTCATTTGCAGCGGTTTGAAGCGCGTCTCCCGATCCGAGGCGGTGACGGTGACCGAGCAAAAATTAAAACCGATGTTCTCGGCAAAGCGAAGCAAGATTGGATAGGCAGTATCAATTTCCCTCGCGAAGGTGAGTTGTTTCAACTGCGATTCCTTCCACATTTCCATTGCAATTGCTCCAGGGTGTTGTTGTTGGATGCGTTGGATCCAACTGCACGAAACGGAGTGTAGGAGGATTCCTACGTTTGCTCTGAATTTTTTCGCTCTTGTGTCGGAACTTTCTTGAATAAAAGGTTATTAGATAGTTAGGTGTTTTATATGGCGCATGTCATGTAGAGATTTCGATTGTTTACTCTAGAATCATAAGTGATACACCGTGTACTGACAGGCAAGGTACTCAAGGAATGTCATTACTAAATGGTGGTGTTTAAAACGACACCTTTACGCGACACTGGCAGCGTTTTGAAACGGAGTCGCCCATGACAGACAACACAGAGAAATTCACCCGCCAGACATTGCTCGATGTGCAGTCGCTGACGCCCAGCCTGTTTACGATGCGAACTACACGCGACCCTGGCTTCAGGTTTCGCGCTGGGCAATTTGCCCGACTGGGCGTTACCAAGGCGGATGGCAGCCAGGTGTGGCGAGCCTATTCCATGGTGTCGTCGCCGTTCGACGAGTTCCTCGAGTTCTTTTCCATCGTGGTGCCGGGAGGCGAATTCACCAGCGAGCTGAGCCGGCTTGAGCCGGGGGATACGCTGCTGGTGGAACGTCAGGCATTCGGGTATCTGACACTCGACCGGTTTGTGGACGGGCGTGACTTGTGGCTGCTCTCGACGGGGACCGGTGTGGCGCCATTTTTGTCGATCCTGCAGGACTTCGAAGTGTGGGAAAGATTTGAGCGGATCATCCTCGTCTACAGCGTACGAGAGGCGCGGGAACTGGCTTATCTGCCGTTGATCGAGGGGCTGGCGCAGCGCGATTATCTGGCAGAGCACGCCCATAAACTGCGCTTCATCCCCACCGTTACTCGCGAGCAACACGCGGGCGCCTTGAGTGGGCGCATTACCACACTGATCGACAGCGGTGAGCTGGAGCAGGCCGCCGGTGTGACCCTTGGTGCGGAACATTCACGGGTCATGCTCTGCGGCAATCCGCAAATGATTGATGACACCCGTGCCCTGTTGAAACAGCGGCATATGAGCCTGAGCCTGACACGCAGGCCTGGTCAGGTGGCGGTGGAAAATTACTGGTAAAAAAAACGGCACCGTGCAGGTGCCGTTTTCTGTGGAGGGTTATTCAGGCCGGTTGTTCTGGGCCTTGAGCAAGTCACGAATCTCACCCAGCAGTTCTTCTTCTTTGGTTGGAACCGGCGGCAGCGTAGGGGCCACGGCTTCTTCGCGCTTGAGACGGTTGATGGCTTTGACACCCATGAAAATCGCGAACGCGACGATGATGAAGTCGAGAACGGTCTGAATGAATTTGCCGTAAGCCATTACTACTGCGGGCGTGGCGCCATCTGCAGCCTTGAGCGTGACCGCCAGATCACTGAAGTCCACCCCCCCGATCAGCAGGCCGATTGGAGGCATGATCACGTCACCGACAAACGACGACACGATTTTGCCGAAAGCGGCACCGATGATGATACCGACGGCCATGTCGACCACATTGCCTTTGACCGCGAAGGCCTTGAACTCACTTAGCACGCCCATAGGTTATTCCTTGTTACAGATGAGGTTGGTGAACGCAGTGTAAGACAGCCAGACGCAATTCGCTCGACACACCTGCTTACACGGCTTGCCAGCTATCGACCGGCAGAACCCCGGAAAGTTTACAAAACGCCATCATTGCCGCAGCCACTCGGGCTCCCAGCGACGCCATAAATGGTGCGCGCGCTGGCATTTTCAGGAATGCAGGAGGGACTTTTAACGAGTGATGAAACTGACAGATACAGCATCAGTACGTTTGTTGCAGTTTTTATGTTGAGAGTTGCTAGCTGAAGATGAGCACTCATTGCAAGTATTACGAACGATATAGTTCAAAGGATTGAGCGGCATATTGTCTGCTGTTTACAATTTGTAATATTTCGTACGTGGTTGAACTCGGTGGTGGCAGTTGATTGCCGAGGCTAATCGTTTCAAATGAAACGAAGTGTCGGGGAAGTTGTACAGCAATTCTGGAAAGTCGAAGGTTTGTTTAGTTTTTATCCCAATACCTAACTGTGTCAGGTCATTAACAGTTGTTTCAATACATACACACACTTTGTGTGAGAGTTTGAAGTTGAGCGGAATACACTGGCGGAACGACGTCATCACGCCCTCCCTCGTGTCTGCGTTATCATCTCGGTTTTGTCGGGGGTTCAGATGGCCAAGGCCAAGCGCATGTACGGCTGCACCGAGTGCGGCGCAACCTTTCCCAAGTGGGCAGGCCAGTGCGGTGAATGCGGCGCGTGGAACACCCTGACCGAAACCATGATTGAAAGCGGCGGCGCCACGGCACCCACCGGTCGCACCGGTTGGGCAGGGCAACAGGCGCAGATCAAGACGCTCGCCGAAGTCAGTATCGAAGAGATTCCTCGGTTTTCTACCGCTTCGGGCGAACTGGATCGCGTGCTGGGCGGTGGTCTGGTCGACGGCTCGGTAGTGCTGATCGGCGGTGATCCTGGCATCGGCAAATCGACGATTCTGTTACAGACCTTGTGCAATCTGGCCAAGAGCATGCCGGCGTTGTACGTCACCGGCGAAGAATCCCAGCAGCAGGTGGCCATGCGCGCCCGTCGCCTCGGCTTGCCGCAGGATCAACTGCGGGTGATGACCGAAACCTGCATCGAAACCATCATCGCCACCGCCCGGCAGGAAAAACCCAAGGTGATGGTGATCGACTCGATCCAGACGATCTTCACTGAACAACTGCAATCGGCGCCCGGCGGCGTGTCACAGGTGCGCGAGAGTGCGGCGCTGCTGGTGCGTTACGCCAAGCAGAGCGGCACGGCAATTTTCCTCGTCGGCCATGTCACCAAGGAAGGCGCGCTCGCCGGCCCCCGCGTTCTTGAGCACATGGTCGACACCGTGCTGTATTTCGAGGGCGAGTCCGACGGGCGTTTGCGTCTGCTGCGTGCGGTGAAGAACCGCTTCGGTGCGGTCAACGAGTTGGGTGTGTTCGGCATGACCGACAAGGGTTTGAAAGAAGTCTCCAACCCTTCGGCGATTTTTCTGACTCGCGCGCAGGAAGAAGTCCCTGGCAGTGTGGTCATGGCGACGTGGGAAGGCACGCGCCCGATGCTGGTGGAAGTGCAAGCGCTGGTTGATGACAGCCATTTGGCCAACCCGCGACGGGTGACGCTGGGGCTGGATCAGAATCGCTTGGCGATGTTGCTGGCGGTGTTGCATCGCCATGGCGGAATTCCTACCCACGATCAGGACGTGTTCCTCAACGTGGTCGGCGGGGTGAAGGTGTTGGAGACGGCGTCTGACCTGGCGCTGATGGCCGCAGTCATGTCGAGTTTGCGTAATCGACCGTTGCCGCATGATTTGCTGGTGTTCGGTGAAGTGGGCTTGTCTGGCGAAGTACGTCCGGTGCCGAGCGGGCAGGAGCGATTGAAGGAAGCAGCCAAGCATGGCTTCAAGCGGGCGATCGTGCCGAAGGGCAATGCACCGAAGGAATCCCCGCCGGGTTTGCAGATCATCGCCGTGACCCGCCTCGAACAGGCTCTCGACGCACTTTTCGAATAACTTGAACCCACCGCATAACGTGTGGGAGCTGGCTTGCCAGCGATTGCGTTCTGACCGGCGACATGTTCGTCGAATCTGAAATTGCTATCGCTGGCAAGCCAGCTCCCACAGGGTTCAATTGTGGATACTAGATTTCGATCAGCGCGCCGAGCTCGCGCTCAAGCTCCTGCGGATCGGCCAGATTCAGCTCGATCAATCGCCGCAAGCGCTGGATCGATTCCAGGCTGATGTGCCGGCAGACAAACCCCAACTGGCCGTTCTCTTCGTGGGCCAGTTGCACACCCATCTCGATATCAAGGTCATCGCTCAGATGGATGTCGACGAAAAAATCCTTCTGCGCATCGCCCAACCACGGCTCCGGCCGTTCGATCAACAGCCCTTTGAGTGACAGGTCGATCAGTTTGACCGGCCAGATGTATTCGCCCTGACTCAGCTCGGTTCTGGCATCGAACGCAATACGTTTGAAGCGACGACGGTTGGCTGGGTGCTCGCTCATGGCGCAATCCTCCAAAGGTTCGCTGACTATAGACCCGCAATGTTCAAGCGTGCCAGCGGGGACGGGCCACTCAGACCAACGTCGGGGTATGGCCTTTGGCGCCGTAAGCGCTAAACTCGGGGTGGCTGTCTTTCTTGTCCACCCTGGCTGGAATAATAAAATGAAAAATAATAATAGCCTGCTACGCCACTTACCCTGGCTAGTGCTGGCAATCGTAGGAGCGTGCGCCTTGGGCGTAGTGGCATTGCGCCGCGGCGAGGCGATCAACGCCTTGTGGATCGTGGTCGCTGCTGTGGCCATTTATCTGGTTGCGTACCGTTACTACAGTCTGTTCATCGCCAACAATGTGATGCAACTTGACCCGCGTCGGGCCACCCCCGCCGTGCTCAACAACGACGGTCTGGACTATGTGCCGACCAACAAACACATTCTTTTCGGTCACCACTTCGCAGCGATTGCTGGCGCCGGACCTCTGGTCGGCCCGGTATTGGCCGCGCAGATGGGCTATCTGCCCGGCACGCTGTGGCTGATTGCCGGGGTGGTGCTGGCGGGCGCGGTGCAGGACTTCATGGTTCTGTTCATGTCGACCCGGCGCAACGGCCGTTCCCTGGGCGACATGGTGCGTGAAGAAATGGGCCGCATTCCCGGCACCATTGCACTGTTCGGCTGCTTCCTGATCATGATCATCATCCTCGCGGTGCTGGCGCTGATCGTGGTGAAAGCGCTGGCCGAAAGCCCGTGGGGCATCTTCACGGTGATGGCGACCATCCCGATCGCGATGTTCATGGGCATCTACATGCGCTACATCCGCCCGGGCCGCATCGGCGAAATCTCTGTGGTCGGCGTGTTGCTGCTGCTCGGTTCGATCTGGCTGGGTGGGCAGATTGCCGCTGATCCGGTGTGGGCCAAGGCGTTCACCTTCACTGGCGTGCAGATAACCTGGATGCTGGTCGGTTACGGTTTCGTCGCGGCTTCGCTGCCGGTGTGGCTGATTCTGGCGCCGCGTGACTACCTCTCCACGTTCCTCAAGATCGGCACCATCATCGCTCTGGCGATTGGCATTCTGGTGACCATGCCCGAGCTGAAAATGCCCGCGCTGACCCAGTTCGTCGACGGCACCGGCCCGGTGTGGAAGGGCGGTCTGTTCCCGTTCCTGTTCATCACTATCGCATGCGGTGCGGTATCGGGTTTCCACGCGCTGATTTCTTCGGGCACCACGCCGAAGCTGCTGGATAACGAAACCAACGCCCGTTACATCGGCTACGGCGGCATGCTGATGGAGTCGTTCGTAGCGATCATGGCCATGGTTGCCGCTTCGGTGATCGAGCCTGGCGTGTACTTCGCCATGAACAGCCCGGCCGCTGTGGTCGGCAGTGATGTCGCTTCGGTTGCGCAAGTGGTTTCCAGCTGGGGTTTTGCGATCACGCCGGAAGCGCTGCAAGCCGTGGCGCATGACATCGGTGAAACCACCATCCTGGCCCGTGCCGGTGGCGCGCCGACCCTGGCCGTCGGTATCGCGCAGATCCTGCACAGTGTCCTGCCGGGTGAAAACACCATGGCGTTCTGGTACCACTTCGCGATCCTGTTCGAAGCGCTGTTCATCCTGACGGCTGTCGACGCCGGTACTCGTGCCGGACGTTTCATGCTGCAGGATCTGCTCGGCTCCTTCGTGCCGGCGCTGAAACGTACCGAATCGTGGACCGCCAACCTGATCGCCACCGCCGGTTGTGTGGCGATGTGGGGCTGGTTGCTGTACCAAGGCGTGATCGATCCACTGGGCGGCATCAACACCTTGTGGCCACTGTTCGGTATCTCCAACCAGATGCTGGCCGGTATCGCGCTGATGCTCGGCACCGTGGTTCTGATCAAAATGAAGCGTCAGCGCTACATTTGGGTCACCCTGCTGCCAGCCACTTGGCTGCTGATCTGCACCACGACTGCAGGCTTCATCAAACTGTTCGATGCCAACCCGGCGATCGGCTTCCTGTCGCTGGCCAAGAAGTACAGCGATGCGCTGGCCAACGGTCAGATTCTGGCCCCGGCGAAGAGCATCGATCAGATGCAGCACGTGATCTTCAACGCCTACACCAACGCAACGCTCACCGCGCTGTTCCTGTTCGTGGTCTTCAGCATCCTGTTCTATGCGCTCAAGGTCGGCATCGCCGCCTGGGGCAAAAAAGAGCGCACGGATAAAGAATCGCCATTCCAGGCCCTGCCGGACGCGTAACCAGAGGATTGCACCATGTTCAATGACCTGAGTCGCCTCGGTAAATACCTCGGTCAGGCCGCGCGCCTGATGGTCGGCATGCCCGACTACGACACCTACGTCGAGCATATGCAAACCAAGCACCCGGACAAACCGGTGATGAGCTACGAGATGTTCTTCCGCGAACGTCAGGAAGCCCGTTACGGTGGCAAGGGTGGGCCGAAGTGCTGTTGAGCTGACGGCGCAGAGGTTGAGGTAATCCCCTGTGGGAGCGAGCCCTGCTCGCGAATAAGGAGTGTCAGTTGATGAATGATTTGACTGGCACACCGCTTTCGCGAGCAGGCTCGCTCCCACATTTGTTTTTGTGTTGTTCATTCATTTTGTGAAGGAGAAAGCGTTTGTCCTCTCCCATCCCGGTCACGGTGCTCAGCGGTTTCCTCGGCGCCGGCAAGACCACGTTGCTGCGCCACATTTTGAAAGCCGAGCACGGTCTGAAAATCGCCGTGATCGAAAACGAATTCAGCGACGCCGGCATCGACACTCAGTTGCTCGGCGACGAACCCGTGCAAGTCATGACCCTGGCCAACGGCTGCGTCTGCTGCACCATTCACACCGACCTGACCAAAGCGCTGTACCTGTTGCTTGAGCGCCTGGACAGTGGCGAAATCGCCTTCGACCGCTTGGTGATTGAATGCACCGGTCTGGCCGATCCCGCGCCAGTCGCGCAGACCTTTTTCATCGATGAAGAATTGCGCGAGCGCTACCTGCTCGACGGCATCATCACCTTGGTCGATGCCGCGCACGCGGATGTACACCTGACCCAGACCATCGCCCAGGCGCAGATCGGTTTCGCCGACCGCTTGCTGGTGAGCAAGACTGATCTGGTCGACGAAGCCACGTTCAACGCGCTGAGCGAACGCCTGACGCGGATCAACCGGCGCGCGCCGGTTCGTGTGGTTGAGCACGGCAATATCGATCTGGCTGAATTGCTGGATGTGCGCGGCTTCAATCTCAACGCCGATCTTGGCGGCGGCTTGAGCCTGCGCCCGGTGAGCAAGGCGCCGTCGATCGACCGCATTTCCAGTCTGGTGCTGCGCACCGATCAGCCGCTGGATATCGATCAGCTCAGTGAGTTCATGAATGAACTGCTTGAAGAGCACGGCAAGCAATTGCTGCGTTACAAAGGCGTGCTGAACATTGCCGGTGAGGATCGGCGGCTGGTGTTTCAGGGCGTGTTGAAACTCTATGGTTTCGACTGGGACACTGAATGGGCCGAGGGCGAGGCGCGGGAAAGTGTGATTGTGTTTATTGCTGATGATTTGCCGGAAGAGAAGATCCGGGCGGGGTTTGCGAGGGTGGCTTCTGCCTGAGGGTTCTTCGGTGTGATGGAAGGACCTATCGCCAGCAGGGCTAGCTCCCACAGTGGACTTGTTTTCGACGCGAATCCCCTGTGGGAGCCAGCCCTGCTGGCGATAGCAATCTAACCCACACTGCATTGCTCAAGGTCTGAACCCAGCAATGTCTGCTCAAGATGATCCAAATGCTGATTCATCAGCATGCCGGCCTTGGATGCATCGCCTCGCTCCACTGCCTCAACCAGCGCCACGTGTTCCTGCCACGCGCAACAGCTGTGCGTAGAACCCCCGCAACGCGCAATCGCCAATGAAGTCAAAGGCACCAGGCTGCCAAGAAAATGCGCCAACGGTGCATTCCCCGCCATTTGCGCCAACGTCAGATGAAACTCCCCGGACAAACGAATCGCCGCGCCCCGTCGATCCTGCTCAACGGCCTGACGTTCGCGTTCGATCAACCCGCGCAAGCGTTTCAAACCTTCGGCTTGCGGACGCTGGCAGGCCAGTCGCACCAAGGTATTTTCGGTCAGGCGCCGCGCATGCAACGCCTGCTGCGTCTGCTCGCGATCCGGTGCCGCTACACGCGGCCGATGATTGGCGCGCAGGACAACGACGTGTTCATGGGACAACTGCGTCAGCACCCGCCGCACATCTGCACGACTGACGCCGAACATCTCTTTCAGGCTGTCTTCGGTAAAACGGCTGTTCGCATCAATGCGCTGTTCGAGAATCGCATCGAACAAGCGCGGATAGAGATCCTCCGTCGGCGCCCGCAGACGGGAGAAGGGCAGGGGCGCGGCGCTCGGCGGGGCGTGCGAAGGTGAAGCGAAACTGTTCATGGCCTGTCTCCTATAAGGGATCAACGACTCAAGTTGTCATCCGGAATGTTCAGCTCGATGCCCATGCGCTGACCTTCGCGCAGAATGTGCCGGCGCATTTCCGCGCTGGCCTGGGCGCTGTTCTTGCTGCGGATCGCGCGCACCACGGCTTCGTTTTCTTCCAGCCGCTCAGCCAAATGCTCCGGCGAATTGCGCAGCACCTCGGCACTTTGCTTGAGGGCGTCGCTGGTTTGCTGCACCACGCTCTGGAAAATCGGGTTCGAAGTCAGGGTGAACAGCTCTTCATGAAAGGCGATGTAGGCGCTGACGCCGGCTTCACTGTCGCCGGCCTCAAGGGCTTCGCGCATGTCCATCAGGGTCAGGCGCAACTGGCCGACTTCCTTGCTGCTGATCGATTGCGCGACCAGACCAACGATGAACGGCTCAAGGGTGTAGCGCAGTTGCAGGACGTCCTCGAGGCTGGCCCCGGCGACTGCGCTGTCGTGGTTCTGGCTGTCGCCGATGTGCGCATCGAGCACCACCACGCCTTTGCCCGGCATCGAACGCACCAGGCCGAGGGTTTCCAGGACGATCACCGCCTCACGCAGGCTCGGGCGGCTGATGCCCAGTTGTTCGGCCAGTTCGCGCTGACCCGGCAGCATGTCGCCGGAGCGCCACTGACCACGGGCCAAAGCGGCCCGCAGTTTTTCTACCACTGAATTGACGACGGTTGATGTGCTTATCACGTGTTGGCTCCATGAACCGTGCCTGCCAATCGACAGGCACGGCGCTCAATCAAAATTCTTTGGCCGCCGCTTGGGCGACGTTTTTTCGCGGCTGAAAGGTATAGCCCTGTTCGCCGTTGAGGACCTTGTTCGCCCGCTGCACGTCGATGTCCTTTTCCCAACGAGCGATGGCTACGGTGGCAACGCAGTTGCCGATCAGATTGGTCAGCGCCCGGCCAATGCCCATGAACCAGTCCACCGCCAGCACCAGCACCAGACCGACCACCGGGATTGCCGGAATCGCGGTCAGCGTGGCTGCGAGAATCACCAGTGCCGAACCGGGGATACCGTGGGCACCTTTGGAGGTAATCAGCGAGACCAGCAGAATCGTCAGCAAATCAGTCATGGCCAGCGGCGTGCCGGTGGCGTTGGCGATGAAGACGATGGCCAGGGTCAGGTAGATCGAGAACCCGTCGAGGTTGAACGAGTACCCGGTCGGAATCACCAGCCCGACGGTCGAGCTGCCGATGCCCAGGTGCTCGAGTTTGCGCATGATCTGTGGCAACACGGCGTCGGACGATGCCGTGCCCATGACGATCAGCAGTTCTTCACGCAGGTACTTGAGCAGCGGCCACAGGCGCAGGCCCGAGGCACGCACCACGACGCCGAGAATCACGCTGACGAAGGCCATGCAGGTCAGGTAGAACAAACCGACCAGACTGCCCAGGTGTTGCAGGGAGTCGAGGCCATATTTGCTGGTGGTGAAGGCGATGGCGCCGAACACGCCGATCGGCGCCAGACGCACGATCATGCCCATGATGCGGAAGATCACATGGCTCAGTTCGTTGATCAGGCGCGAGATTCCGGACGCCGCTTCGCCGACCAGATTCAACGCGCTGCCGAACAGCACCGAGAACAGCAGCACTTGCAGGATGTTGTTGTCGGCGAAGGCGCCGATCACCGATGTCGGGATCAGGTCCATGAGGAACTGCGTGGTGGTGTGCATGTGCTGGCTGCGTTCGGCGAGATCGCCCATGTCGGCTGCAGACAGTTGCTCCAGATGGATATTCGCGCCGCTGCCGATTCCGGTGCTGAAGGCGAAGACCAGGCCAATCACCAGGGCGATGGTGGTCAGCACTTCGAAGTAGATGACCGACTTGAGGCCGATGCGCCCGACCTTCTTCAGGTCGCCGGCGCCGCTGATGCCGCTGACCACCACGCAGAACACGATGAGGCCGATGAGCATCTTGATCAGTTTGATGAAACCGTCGCCGAGCGGTTTGAGCTGGGCCGAGTATTCAGGGAGGGTCAGCCCGCAGACGATGCCGAGCACCAGTCCGAGAACCACTTGGAGGAAGATTGAACGCGAGCACCATCTGAGCATGGGAGGAATCCTGGTCGGTGTCCTGACTGCCGTGCGCTGAGCGCATCAGATTCAGGACTTAATTATTGTGGTCTTACCGGTATGTCCAGTGCAGGCGCAGTCTAGGCGCTGATTTTCCATGATCGCAAGTGAAAAATGACGAATTGGCATGACCGGTCTGACCAGTTGTGCGGCAAGTCCCATTCTTGAGCGGTTCAGGTGTTTGAAAATAATTGCGGGCGAAAAAAAACCGGCCAATCACTTGGCCGGTTTTTCATGCTGCGGGTTTAACGTCGCAATTAAGCGCCGTATACCGGCAGTTTCTTGCAGATGGCTTTGACTTTCTCACGAACGGCGTCGATCACCGCTTCGTTGTTCAGGTCAGCCAGGATGTCGCAGATCCAGCCGGCCAGCTCTTTGCACTCGGCTTGCTTGAAGCCGCGAGTGGTCACAGCCGGAGTACCGAAGCGCAGGCCGGAGGTGACGAACGGCGAGCGTGGATCGTTTGGCACGGAGTTCTTGTTCACGGTGATGAAGGCTTTGCCCAGAGCAGCGTCAGCGTCTTTACCGGAGATGTCCTGCTTGATCAGCGACAGCAGGAACAGGTGGTTTTTAGTACCGCCGGAAACCACGTCGAAACCGCGCTCGATGAACACTTCGGCCATGGCCTGGGCGTTCAGCACCACTTGTTCCTGGTAAGCCTTGAACTCAGGCTGCAGCGCTTCCTTGAAGCAGATCGCTTTAGCAGCGATCACGTGCTCCAGTGGGCCACCCTGGGCGCCCGGGAATACTGCGGAGTTCAGCTTCTTCTCGATGTCGGCGTTGGCGCGCGCCAGGATCAGGCCGCCACGTGGACCGCGCAGGGTCTTGTGCGTGGTGGTGGTCACGACGTCAGCGAAAGGCACCGGGTTCGGGTAGACGCCAGCGGCGACCAGACCGGCCACGTGAGCCATGTCGACGAACAGGTAAGCACCGACTTTGTCCGCGATGGCGCGGAAGCGTGGGAAGTCGAGGATCTGCGAGTAGGCAGAGAAACCGGCCACGATCATTTTCGGCTTGTGCTCAACGGCCAGGCGCTCGACTTCGTCGTAGTCGATCAGGCCATTGGCGTCGATGCCATACTGCACGGCGTTGTACAGCTTGCCGGAGGAGGAAACGCTGGCGCCGTGGGTCAGGTGACCGCCGTGGGCCAGGCTCATGCCCAGAATGGTGTCGCCGCCTTGCAGCAGGGCCAGGTAAACAGCAGCGTTGGCTTGCGAACCTGCGTGCGGCTGAACGTTGGCGTAATCGGCGCCGAACAGTTCTTTGGCGCGGTCGATGGCCAGTTGCTCAACAATGTCGACGTACTCGCAGCCACCGTAGTAACGCTTGCCTGGGTAGCCTTCAGCGTACTTGTTGGTCAGGACCGAGCCTTGAGCTTCCATCACCGCTGGGCTGGTGTAGTTTTCCGAAGCGATCAGCTCAATGTGTTCTTCCTGGCGCTGAGCTTCTTGCTCCATGGCGGCAAAAAGGTCGGCGTCGTACTTGGCAATAGTCAAATCACGGCTGAACATGGCGGTCCTCAAGGATCGGGGGCAGAAAAGGGGGGCATTCTAACCCAACCGCTTTTGGATGGCATATGAAACGACATCATGTCGCAGACAAGTGGCGTTCATGACAGATGTGCGGTGCTTTTGAAGGCCTCATCGCTGGCAAGCCAGCTCCCACAATGTCTGGGTTTCAGCCCGAGAATATTGATCCACAGCAAGTCCCTGTGGGAGCTGGCTTGCCAGCGATGGCAGCACCGCAGATGTTCAGTCGAACATGAACAACGCATCATTGCTGAACTGCGCCTCAAACCTGCTCGCCGGCATCGGCCTTCCGAACAGATAACCCTGAACCTCATCGCAACCATGCTCGCGCAGGAAGTCCAGTTGCTCATGGGTTTCCACGCCTTCAGCGATCACCGCCAGATTCAGGCTGTGCGCCATGGCGATGATCGCCCGGGCGATCTGCGCGTCCTGCTCACCGGACGGCAAGCCGTCAACGAACGTGCGGTCGATCTTCAGCACGTCAATCGGGAATTGCTTGAGGTAGTTCAGCGATGAGTAACCGGTGCCGAAGTCATCGACCGCAATGCTCAGCCCAAGGTTTTTCAGCCCGGCGAGAATCTGCATCGCCTCGCTGACTTCGCGCATCAGGATACTTTCGGTCAGCTCCAGCTCCAGGCACGCTGGCGGCAAGCCGGTTTCGCGCAGGATCGTGGCGATTCGCGTGCCGAGCTGGCCATCGGAAAACTGCCGCGCCGAGATGTTCACCGACACCTTCGGCACACGCACGCGGTTCTGATGCCAGGTCTTCAATTGGCGACAGGCCTCGTCGATCACCCAATCGCCGACGTCCACCACCAGTCCGAGTTCTTCCAGCACCGGAATGAAATCCCCCGGCGGCACCAGTCCGCGACGCGGATGGCGCCAGCGCAACAGTGCTTCTGCGCCGGTCAGGCGTTTGCCGTCGCCGCTGAATTGCGGCTGGTAATACAGGACGAATTCGTTCTGCTCCAGGGCATGACGCAAGTCGCTTTCCAGCTCCAGACGCTCCAGTGCACTGGCGTTCATGTCGGCCTGGTAGAACTGGAAGTTGTTCTTGCCGCGTTCCTTGGCGTGGTACATCGCGGTGTCGGCGTTCTTCATCAACTGGCTGAGTTCGTTGCCGTCCTGCGGGCTCAGGGCGATACCGATACTGGCGGTAACGAAGAACTCGCGGCCTTCGAGTACGAACGGTCGGACCAGACTGGCAAGAATCTGCTCGGCGACATGAATCGCCCGGTTCAGCGCCAGTTCGCGGTTGGAGCGATGCTGCAACAGCAAGGTGAATTCATCGCCGCCCATGCGCGCCACGGTGTCGTCATCGCCGACGCAAGCCAGCAGGCGCGTAGCCATGTCTTTCAACATGCGATCGCCGGCAGCGTGGCCGAGGGAGTCGTTGATCGGTTTGAAACGGTCGAGGTCGAGGAACATCAGCACCACCCACGACTTCTGCCGTTCGGCCGATTGCAGCGCGGTGTGCAGACGATCCTGGAACAGCGTGCGGTTCGGCAAGTGGGTCAGGGCGTCGTAATAGGCGAGGCGGTGAATGCGTTGCTCGCTGGCCTTGCGCTCGCTGATGTCGCTGAAGAAGCACACGTAACTGGCCAGATCGCCTTCATCGTCGAGTACCGCAGTGATGCCGACCCACGCCGGGTAATGCTCGCCATTACGCCGCTTCATCCAGACTTCGCCTTCCCAAGTGCTGTGCTGATGCAATTGCTTGAGCACATAGCGCAGGTGCGCGTCCTGCTGCTCATCGACGGTGAGCATGTTCGGCAACTGGTCGAGCACCTCGCTGACGGCGTAACCGCTGACGCGGCTGAAGGCCTCGTTGGCCTGGACGATGTAGCCGGCCGGATCGGTGATTAGAATCGCCGAGGTCGAGTGCTCGAAAACCGTGGCGGCCATGCGCAGGTCTTTTTCGGCGCGGCGCTGCTGACTGATGTCGCGACCGACACCAAGCACGCCCTCAAACGCGCCATGCTCGTCCCACACCAGCACCAGACGCAGCTCGATCGGGATCTTGCGGCCATCGGCGCGCAGGCAGTCGAACAGGAACAATTGCGTCTGCACCTGGCTGCGCAACAGTGCCAGTTGCTCGGGTTTGTCGAGGGCTTTGCTGACGCGATCCATCAGCGTGTAGATGCCGCTCAGTTGCTGCGGGTTGGCGATGGTCGATTGCCAGCCGTTCTGGAAAATCCACTCGGCGTCATAGCCCAGCACGGCTTGCACCGACGGGCTGACGTAGTTCAGCGAGAGTTTGCTGTCGGTGGAGAAGATCACGTCGCTGATGCTTTCGGCGAGCATGCGGTAACGCTGTTCGCTGTCGCGCAGGGATTCGCTGGCCTCGATCTGCTCGGTAATGTCCTTGGCCACACCGATGATCCGCGTGACCTGATCGTGTTTATCGCGGGCCAAGGCTTGTTCGCGAATGTCGAAACGCCGCCACTTGCCGTCGCGATGACGGAAGCGCAGTTGGCATTGCAGCAACTGGCTGTAGCCGGCGTGACGCTGCTGCTGGCGCGAGCGGTGGTAATAGTCGGCGTCTTCCGGGTGCAGGAGGATTTCCCAGAAATACTCGCCCATCTGGTGCAGTTCGGTGCGGTTGTAACCGAGCGTCTGGCCGAGGTGGTGGTTGCTGAAAATCATCCGCTGGCTGATCACGTCTTGCACGTACAGATGATCCGGCACAGTGCGCACCACGTCCGACCAGAAACCTTCGCGCTCGAGCAGCGACAGTTCGATCAGTTTGCGGCTGGTGATGTCGTTGATGCTGAGGATCACCGCTTTGTAATCGTGCTGCTCTTGCGGCAGACGCAAGACCATCCACAGGTGTTGATCGCGACCATTGATGTCCGGCAGTTTGATTTCCAGTTCCAGCTGTTTTTGCTGCTGGAGCACGGCGTCGAGCACTTGATTGCCGATGGCGCAGTGACGGTGCGGATGGCCGTCGATCAGCAGTTGCCAGGCGTGTTCGCAGGAATTGACGTTGAGCAGTTGCAGCGCGACCTGGTTGACTTCGGTGACGCGCAATTCCTGCAGCAACTGTTGGCGTTGCTGCGGCTGGTCGAGCCAGGCCTTGAGCTGATCGCTGGTCTGGATCTGCGCCTTGTCAAATGTTTGCTTGAGGCCCGACAGGTCGAGTACGCACAAGGCCACGCCAGTGCCTTCGAAGATGTCCTGGTAGCGCCGACGACCTTCATGCAATTGGCGTTGGCGGCGGCGCATGTTCAGCAACGCAATCACCGGTAGCATCGAGAACGCCAGCCCCAGCAGGCATTTGCCGATGAACGCCGGCAACAGTTCTTCGAGAACGCGCTGACGGTCGAACAAACCACGCAGTTGCCAGTCGCTGCTGCTCAGCGGCACGGTCAGCACGGTGTTGCCCAGATCGTCTGGCGTGAGCACGCCGGGCTTGGCCGAAGGCAGCGCTTCGTCGCGACTGATGATCTGATGGTTGAGGCGGTTTTCCACCAGCCACAGCGGACGCAGACCGGTGTCACCCTGTTTGGTCAGCGAGTCGAAGAACGTCGGCGTCAGGCGCAAGGCCCAATAACCACGGCTGCTGCCGCTGGCCTGATGTAGCAACAAATGCACCACAGAGCCATCGTCGGCGTTACTGAAATAGTGCGCCTGGGCGCGGCTGCGCCGGACCAGTTCGGTGAGGTAATCGGCGTCGTGGCTGTCGGCGGCGCTGTCGCTCAGGATCCGCCCGGAAGGGCTCAGCAACGCCATGCTGCGCAGATCGGGCAGCGACTGCTGGAGCTTGCGCAGCAAGGCCTGCTGTTCGTCGGCTGACTGCGGCTGCTCGACGATCGGTAGCAGGTTGAGGGCGATTTGCGCATTCAGCGCCATGTTCAGACTGACCTGCGAAGCGAGGTCGGCGGTGTAGTCGATGGTGTACTGGCGCTGGTTTTTCTGGGTTTCGCGCAACTGATCGAGCAGCTGCCAGAACAGCAAGGCCAGCAGCAACAGCACCAGCGTCGCCAGCGCGCCCTTTAATGTTCCGCGCAGGGGCGAGCCGGTCGCCGGGTTGGACGCGCTCACAGAAGCTGGCGGGGTAACGTTGGACAAGCTGTAATCCTGCGGTTTGGCTGGACTGGCGCGACGTGCACTATATGCCGGACGCCCAGAGGGCGGCTAGCATGCCTTGAGTTGTGGCGAAGTGCCAGCCCCGCTCGGCTGGACTGCCACTGGTCAATCAGGTAGCTTTGCCGGTTACGCGGGAGCGTTCCAGCTCCTAGACTCAGACTTTTTCAGCGCGCACGCATTGATAACCATCAAGTGAACGACGCGCATGGTCTGGCCGGGCTTCGCCTGCGCTGCAATCATTCATCTGTCACTGCCCCAAGGTTCTCCATGGCTCAATACGTCTTCACCATGCATCGGCTGGGCAAAGTTGTTCCGCCGAAGCGGGAAATCCTCAAAAACATTTCGCTGTCCTTCTTCCCCGGCGCCAAGATCGGCGTGCTCGGCCTCAACGGTTCGGGTAAGTCCACGCTGCTGAAAATCATGGCGGGCGTCGACACCGAGTTCGAAGGCGAAGCCCGTCCGATGCCGGACCTCAATATCGGTTATCTGCCGCAAGAGCCACAACTTGATCCGACCAAGACCGTGCGTGAAGTGGTCGAGGAAGCGGTCAGCGTGATCAAGGATGCGCAAGCGCGTCTGGACGAGGTCTACGCGGCCTACGCCGACCCGGATGCCGACTTCGACAAACTGGCTGCTGAACAGGCCAAGCTCGAAGCGATCCTGCAGGCCAGCGACGGTCACAACCTTGAGCGCCAACTGGAAGTCGCCGCCGATGCGCTGCGTCTGCCGGCCTGGGACGCGAAAGTAGAGCACCTGTCCGGTGGTGAAAAACGTCGTGTGGCCCTGTGCCGTCTGCTGCTGTCCGCCCCGGACATGCTGCTCCTCGACGAACCGACCAACCACTTGGACGCCGATTCCGTTGCGTGGCTGGAGCACTTCCTGCACGACTTCCCGGGCACCGTGGTAGCGATCACGCACGACCGTTACTTCCTCGACAACGTCGCTGGCTGGATCCTGGAACTCGACCGCGGCGCGGGCATTCCGTACGAAGGCAACTACTCGGGTTGGCTTGAAGCCAAGTCCGATCGTCTGGCCGCTGAATCCAAGCAGCAGTCGGCTCATGAAAAAGCCATGAAGGAAGAACTGGAGTGGGTGCGCAAAGGCGCGAAAGCCCGCCAGTCGAAATCCAAGGCGCGTCTGCAACGCTTCGAAGAAATGCAATCGCAGGAATTCCAGAAGCGCAGCGAAACCAACGAGATCTACATCCCGGCCGGTCCGCGCCTGGGTGACAAGGTCATCGAATTCAAGAACGTCACCAAGGGCTACGGCGATCGCGTGCTGATCGACAACCTGTCGTTCGCGATGCCGAAAGGCGCCATCGTCGGTGTGATCGGTGGTAACGGTGCCGGTAAGTCGACCCTGTTCCGCATGCTGATGGGTAAGGAACAACCGGATTCGGGCAGCATCGAAGTCGGCGAAACCGTGCAACTGGCCTGCGTCGATCAGAGCCGCGACGACCTGGATGGCAGCAAGACTGTGTTCCAGCAGATCTCCGACGGTTCCGACCAGATCCGCATCGGCAACTACGAGATCCCGTCGCGCACCTACGTCGGTCGCTTCAACTTCAAGGGCGGCGATCAGCAGAAGTTCGTCAAGGACCTCTCCGGTGGTGAGCGCGGTCGTCTGCACCTGGCGCTGACTCTGAAGGAGGGCGGTAACGTCCTGCTGCTCGACGAACCGTCCAACGACCTCGACGTTGAAACCCTGCGTTCCCTGGAAGAAGCCCTGCTGGACTTCCCGGGCGCCGCCATTGTGATCTCTCACGATCGGTGGTTCCTTGACCGCGTGGCGACACACATCCTGGCGTACGAAGACGACTCGCAAGCGATCTTCTTCGAAGGCAACTACACCGAGTACGAAGCGGATCGCAAGAAACGCCTCGGCGAAGCAGCTGCCCAGCCGCACCGGGTACGTCACAAGAAACTGGCCTGATATCGGGTTGGTTGCATAAAGAGCGGAGCCTTCGGGCTCCGTTTTTTTTGCCCGGTTTTTGTCAGCGGGACCGAGGTGGATTCATCGCTGGCAAGCCAGCTCCCACAGGGATTGTGTTATGTCCGGATTGTGTGAACGCCGCTAAAACTGTGGGAGCTGGCTTGCCAGCGATGGCGGTATAGCTGTTGGTGCATGAATCAAATTTGTTCTCCCCATTCAGGTGCAAATCAGAGCCAAAAACCAGCCTGATTTATATCCTGTGCACCATTTAATTTCATAACTGCGACATTTTGCTCTGTTCCAGTGCGCAATTCGTTTGTTACAGTCCGGCCCAATCTCCTCCAACGACAATAAATTTGCCGAGACTTTTTCCATGATCGAATCCGTCGAATCCTTCCTTGCCCGCCTGAAAAAACGCGACCCGGATCAACCCGAATTCCACCAAGCCGTCGAAGAAGTGTTGCGCAGCCTGTGGCCGTTTCTCGAAGCCAATCCGCACTACCTGACTTCGGGGATTCTGGAGCGCATCTGCGAGCCGGAGCGCGCCGTGGTGTTCCGCGTGTCGTGGGTCGACGATCAGGGCAAAGTCCAGGTCAATCGCGGTTTCCGCATCCAGATGAACAGCGCCATCGGCCCATACAAGGGCGGCTTGCGCTTCCATCCATCGGTGAACCTGGGCGTGCTGAAATTCCTCGCCTTCGAACAGACCTTCAAGAACTCGCTGACCTCGCTGCCCATGGGCGGCGGCAAGGGCGGTGCCGACTTCGATCCGAAGGGCAAGAGCGACGCCGAAGTCATGCGTTTCTGCCAGGCTTTCATGAGCGAGTTGTACCGCCACATCGGCGCCGACGTGGACGTGCCGGCCGGTGATATCGGCGTTGGCGCGCGCGAGATCGGTTTCCTCTTCGGCCAGTACAAGCGCCTGAGCAATCAGTTCACCAGCGTCCTCACCGGCAAAGGCATGACCTACGGCGGCAGCCTGATTCGTCCGGAAGCCACCGGTTTCGGCTGCGTGTATTTCGCCGAAGAAATGCTCAAGCGCCGCGAACAGACCGTGGAAGGCAAACGCGTGGCGATCTCCGGTTCCGGTAACGTTGCGCAATACGCGGCGCGCAAAGTCATGGATCTGGGCGGCAAAGTGATTTCCCTGTCCGACTCCGAAGGCACGCTGTATTGCGAGGCTGGCCTGAGCGAAGAACAGTGGTCGGCGCTGCTGGAGTTGAAGAACGTCAAACGCGGGCGCATCAGCGAACTGGCGACAGCGTTCGGTCTGGAATTCCGCGCCGGTCAGTTGCCATGGTCGCTGCCATGCGACATTGCGCTGCCGTGCGCCACGCAGAACGAACTCGACGCCGAAGCCGCGCGCACGCTGTTGCGCAATGGCTGTGTGTGCGTGGCCGAAGGCGCGAACATGCCGACCACGCTGGAGGCTGTGGATATCTTTATCGAGGCCGGCATTCTCTTCGCACCGGGCAAGGCATCCAATGCCGGCGGCGTGGCGGTGAGTGGTCTGGAGATGTCGCAGAACGCCATGCGTCTGCTGTGGACGGCGGGCGAGGTCGACAGCAAGCTGCACGCGATCATGCAGTCGATCCACCACGCTTGTGTGCATTACGGCGAAGAGAACGGGCGGATCAACTACGTCAAAGGCGCGAACATCGCCGGCTTCGTCAAAGTCGCCGACGCGATGTTGGCGCAGGGTGTGGTTTAAGCCGGTTCGATGCGGATCACTTCAATCACTTGATCGCCGGCGGGGCGCTGCCACAGCACCTCGTCGTTGAGCCGGGCACCGAGCAGCGCCCGCCCCAGCGGTGAGCCCCAATTGATCAGGCCCTTGCTGGCATCGGCCTGATCTTCACCGACCAGTTGCACCCGGCGCTCGGTATCGTGCTCGTCGGCGTAGGTCACCCAACTGCCGATCTGCACTTTGTCTCTGGACGTGGCTGCGACGGCGACTTGCGCGCTGCTCAGGCGCTGATTGAAGTAGCGCAAGTCCCTTTGCAGATCCGCCAGCCGTTGTTTGTCGGCTTGTTCACCTTTGGCCGTTTGTTCTGCATGCAGACTTTGTAGTTCGGCGACTTTCGCCTGCAACTGCTCCAGCCCCTGCGCGGTGACGTAATTGGGTTGCTCACTGACCTGCCGTTCGACCGGCTGATCGGCTTGTGCGGCGGCGTTGTCTTCGTTGACGAAAGCACGGCTCATGAATTCCTCCTCGTATGAGGTTTGGGCCATGCTCGCAGGCATTTGGTTTCACTGGATGTCTGGGAGCGACCTATGGCGAGCGATAAGCCCGTCCGGCGTCCTGATCTTTCTGCTGCTGCCAGGCGCGCTCGCGTTCGTCCCAGTGTTCGTTGCGATACTCTTCTCGCCCCTTGTTTTCCAGCATCGCCTGACATTGGCGAAAACCGTCGGTCCAGCCTTCGGCGTATTGCTTGTCCTTGAGGTAGCGCGGCACGTTCTTGCGAAACTCGCCGCTGATCGAACCGGCCGCCTGGCGACCGCTGACACAACCATCATCGAAACCGTCGGCGAAGGCCGGTGGATAACCTTTGGCGATCAGATCTTCGTGGGTCGACTGGCAACCGCCCAACAACAGCAAAACACCCAACAATCCCGCACACCGCCACATTGCACTCTCCTGAGCCGGTTGTCCGGCTTATGGGGAAAGTCTAGAAGGTGATTCGTCGAGCGTTGGTGAAAGGCATGTGAGTAATTCGTTGAGCACCACAAATCCCCTGTAGGAGTGAGCCTGCTCGCGATAGCGGTGTATCAGTCACCGCCACAGTGACTGATGAATTGCTATCGCGAGCAGGCTCACTCCTACAAGGGGGACGTGTTCGGGATCAGTAGTGATACCACTTCACTTCAAGCATGACTTCCGTCTCAGGCGTGGCGAGGTGGCTAAACTCGCGCTGCGCACTCAGGCGCAAGCCAAGGTTGCGCGATAACTCCCACTGCTGATTCAAACTCAGACTACGGCGCACTTCGCCGTTGAAAAAGTAATCGCCCTTGGCCTCCAGGCTGAGATTGCCCAGCGGGTTTTTCCACAGCACGCCGGTATTGAAGCCGCCGGCGGGGGACACGAACTCGGCGAAATCATTGTTGTGTTCAACCCGCACGGTGCCGAGGGCAAAACCCAGCACATCGTCACCCAGCGCCCACGTACCACCGCCGCCGCCATTGACGTGGCTGACCAGCGTTTCGTCATCATGTTTGCCCGGTACACGCTCAAGACCACCGGTGACCTGCCACGACAACGGCTGCAATAGTTCATTGCGCGGCGTCAGCGAACGAATCGTCGCCAGATCCAGTTGCTGGAACTGCCAGTGATTGCCTTCGTACTGGCGCAACTTCATCTGCAGGATCTCGATCTGCGCGCCAAGCGGGAAGCTTTCAGCGTTGTCGTTGAGATCGTGATAGGCCATGCGCAAGCCGTATTCACCGAACGCACGGTCGCCACGGGTGCCGAGACCGGCCTGCCAGGTGCGCGATTCGTGGCCGTCTTCAGGCAAGCCTGGCTGCGGAATGTCCAGCTCGGGGGCGGGGTTCTTGTTGATCGCCCGCAACAGTTCGAAACTGCGCTGCGCCCGTTGCGGATCGCGCTCCTGACCGTTGGCGCGGTAGCGTTCGAGGCGATACGCCGCATCGATGATCAGCGCCTGACGATCGCGCGGCAGGGCTTTGAATGTCGGCTCTTGCAACACCTGTTGATCGGCGCTGACCTTCAGCACCCAATCCTGTTCATCACCGGTCAAAGGCTCGGCGCGGCTGAGCAGTTCGCGCTCGCGGGAAGGGCGGTATTCAATGCTTTCCACCAGCCCGGCTTCTTTCACCGCTTTGACGGTGTCGGTGGGAATCGCGGTCAGCGGGAATTGTTCAGTCAGGCGCAGACTTGGTCGGGCGACTTGCAGCAGCTCGAGCAAACGGTACGAGCAGTTTTCATCGAAGAAGAAATAGTCGAACTGGATCTGCTTCAACTCCCACACATGTTCGACCATGCGCGCGGTTTCTTCTTGCGTCAGATTGAGTCGGTATTCCCACAGGTCGCGGTTTTCGAGGCTGCGGTATTCCGAGAGTTTTTCCTGGTACGGCACCAGTGCGAACAGCCCCGGATAGCCGCCCATCAAACCTTTCCAGGCGTACAGAATGCTGTTGTCCGAACCTTCGATGTAGGCGCCGAAGTTGATTGCGTAGCTGAGCAGCGAAGTCTTGTCGGCCTGTACATCGGCCTGATCAATGCGCAGCAGGGTGTGGCCGAACATCGATGACGGACTGTTCAAATACGCCGCCGGGAAGATCATCACCGCGCTGTGCGGCGAGACATCCTTGAACCACTTCTTGTACTCGGCGCATTCGGGCGTCGGCAGATCGCTGAGATTCAGCTGTGCTTTCAGCCAGCGCGTGCGAGCCGGA
The DNA here is from genome assembly GCF_058136335.1 of Pseudomonas sp. 4CAES_32.4. Taxonomy (NCBI): domain Bacteria; kingdom Pseudomonadati; phylum Pseudomonadota; class Gammaproteobacteria; order Pseudomonadales; family Pseudomonadaceae; genus Pseudomonas; species Pseudomonas sp. 4CAES_32.4. The sequence continues at coordinate 5,354,016 of NZ_CM176882.1, read as the reverse complement.
TAAACACATTGCGCGTGTTGCTCGCCGAGGCTGGCCGGGGCGTACAGCGCTTGCACGGTGGCTGCCAGTTCATGATCGGGATGTTCATTGCCATCGGGCGCGAGAAAGAACTTCTTGTCGCTGACATAGCTGCGCCAGCCGCCAAGCTTGGCGGTTTCGTAATGACCGAGGGAAATCCAGAAGCGGTCGTTGGCCAGTTGCTGCAAACGTTGAGGGTCGATGTGAGGCGCGGCGGACAGCGGGGCGCAGACACAGAGCGCCAGCCAGGCAAGGCGTTTGAGCATAGTCGGCAACTTGAACAGGAAAGAAATAAAGACCCAAGGAGGGCGGGCCGAAAAAACAAAACCCGCTTCCCGAAAGAAGCGGGTGGGGGTCGAGCTTAAGCCTGAGTTGCGTACTTGGCCAGACGAGGATCCGATTTCAGTACGGCCAGGGTGTTGGTATGCACGTCTTCAGCGGTCACGTCAGCCTTGCTGAAGATCTGCTGGAAGTGCTCGTGAGTCACAGCGGCGAAGTGCGCGCGATCTTCCGGCGCCACGCCCAGTACCACGGCATAAGTCGTCAGCGCTTCGCCGTTGCCTTTGGCCATGTCTTCGGACAGCTCGTTCATCATGCCATTCATGGCAAACCACGATTTGCCGCCGTAGGTCAGCGATGCGTTGGTCGAGCAGCCGTTGGTGCCGGACGTCATACCGAACGTCGCGTTACCGGAAGTGCCGTTGGTGGTGGAAGCGAGGAAGTGAGCTGGGGTGCCACGCTGACCTTCGAACAGCATGTTGCCCCAACCGCAATCCGGGCCGCCTGGAGCTTGCGCCATTGCGTTGATGGATACAGCGGTGAAGAGAGTACCGAGAAGAATCCGTTTCATAGCTTTGTTCTCTTTGTGTGCATACCAATGGACAGGGTTCTGGCCCCCCAAGCTCTGTACGAAACAGATCCAAACGAAGCCAGTGGGCCGGTATTAGTTCCAGCCGCGCAGTTTGGAGTTTAGGCACGTTCCAGGGGTTCCGTGAGTTTTTGCAAAATATTTGGAATAAACCCCGGTTTCCGGGGGCGTGCCGCTGGGTTGCCAGGTTGTCTATGCTTTGTCACATGGCGCGCCTTGCCAGTGGGGCACGGGCAGCGCCAGAATGCCGCTATCTGCCCCGCCTGATTGTTAAGGAAGCCCGATGCCTGATCCTGTTGCTGCCAGCTTGCGTCTTGCGCCCGAAGCGCTGACCCGTCCGTTTTCCGCTGAACAGTTCAGCTTCACTACCACCAATGATCTGGAGCCCTTTCGCGGTGTGCTCGGCCAGGAACGCGCGGTCGAAGCCTTGCAGTTCGGTGTGGCGATGCCACGCCCCGGTTACAACGTCTTTGTCATGGGCGAGCCCGGCACCGGCCGTTTCTCGTTCGTCAAACGCTACCTGAAGGCCGAAGGCAAACGCCTGCAGACCCCGGCGGACTGGGTCTACGTGAATAACTTCGATGAACCGCGCGAACCTCGCGCACTGGAGCTGCCTTCGGGCACTGCCGGCGCGTTCATCGGTGACATCAACGGCCTGATCGATAACTTGCTGGCGACGTTTCCAGCGGTGTTCGAGCATCCGTCCTACCAGCAAAAGAAAAGCGCCATCGACCGCGCCTTCAACCAGCGCTACGACAAGGCCCTCGATATCATCGAGCGCTTGGCACTGGAAAAAGACGTTGCCCTTTACCGCGACAGCAGCAACATCGCCTTCACGCCAATGCTCGACGGCAAAGCGCTGGACGAAGCCGAATTCGCCCAATTGCCGGAAGCCGATCGTGAGCGTTTCCACGAAGACATCTCCGGTCTCGAAGAGCGCCTGAACGAAGAGCTCGCCAGCCTGCCGCAGTGGAAGCGTGAGTCGAACAATCAACTGCGCTCGCTCAACGAAGAAACCATCACCCTGGCCTTGCAGCCGTTGCTGTCGCCGCTGTCCGAGAAGTACGCGGAGAACGCAGCAGTCTGCGGTTATCTGCAAGCCATGCAGGTGTACTTGCTGAAAACCGTGGTCGAGCAACTGGTCGACGACAGCAAGACCGACGCCGTTGCGCGCAAGCTGCTGGAAGAGCAATACGCTCCGAGTCTGGTGGTCGGCCATCCGGCCAGCGGTGGGGCGCCAGTGGTGTTCGAGCCGCACCCGACTTACGAAAACCTGTTCGGTCGTATCGAATACACCACTGATCAGGGCGCGCTCTACACCACTTATCGCCAGTTGCGTCCGGGTGCCTTGCACCGTGCCAACGGCGGTTTCCTGATTCTTGAAGCGGAAAAAATGCTCAGTGAGCCGTTCGTGTGGGATGCGCTGAAACGCGCCCTGCAATCGCGCAAGCTGAAAATGGAATCGCCGCTCGGCGAGATGGGCCGTTTCGCCACGGTGACACTCAACCCGCAGCACATTCCGTTGCAGGTCAAAGTCATCATCATCGGTGCGCGCTCGCTGTACTACACGCTGCAAGACCTCGATCCGGACTTCCAGGAGATGTTCCGCGTTCTGGTTGATTTCGACGAAGACATCCCGATGGTCGACGAGAGCCTCGAGCAGTTCGCTCAGCTGTTGAAAACCCGTACCTCGGAAGAAGGCATGGCACCGTTGACCGCCGATGCGGTGGCGCGTCTGGCCACTTACAGCGCCCGGCTGGCCGAGCATCAGGGGCGGTTGTCGGCGCGCATTGGCGATCTGTTCCAACTGGTCAGCGAGGCGGACTTCATCCGTCATCTGGCCGGCGATGAAATGACCGATGCCGGGCATATCGAACGTGCGCTGAAAGCCAAAGCCACGCGTACTGGTCGCGTGTCGGCGCGGATTCTCGATGACATGCTCGCCGGGATCATCCTCATCGACACCGATGGTGCGGCAGTCGGCAAGTGCAACGGGCTGACCGTGCTCGAAGTCGGCGACTCGGCGTTCGGCGTGCCGGCGCGGATTTCCGCCACGGTGTACCCGGGTGGCAGCGGTATCGTCGACATCGAGCGTGAGGTCAACCTCGGCCAGCCGATTCACTCCAAAGGCGTGATGATCCTCACCGGGTATCTGGGCAGCCGTTACGCCCAGGAATTCCCGCTGGCGATTTCCGCGAGCATCGCGTTGGAGCAATCCTACGGTTACGTCGATGGCGACAGTGCGTCGCTGGGCGAGGCGTGCACGTTGATTTCGGCGCTGTCGAAGACGCCGCTCAAGCAGTGCTTCGCGATCACCGGCTCGATCAACCAGTTCGGCGAAGTGCAAGCGGTGGGCGGGGTCAACGAGAAGATCGAGGGCTTCTTCCGTCTCTGCGAAGCACGCGGGCTGACCGGCGAGCAGGGCGCGATCATTCCGCAGGCCAACGTCGCCACGTTGATGCTTGATGAGAAAGTGCTGGCGGCAGTGCGTGCCGGGCAGTTCCACGTTTACGCGGTGCGTCAGGCCGACGAGGCGTTGAGCCTGCTGGTCGGTGAACCGGCGGGTGAGCCGAATGCCGATGGCGAATTCCCGGAAGGCAGTATCAACGCACGGGTGGTGGAGCGTTTGCGCGACATCGCCGAGATGATCAGCGAAGAAGACCTGAAGGAAGCTGAGAAGGAGTTGGCCCAGGAAGCTTTGGCCGAAGCCAAACCGGCTTAAGCCTGGCACGGACAAACTGTAGGAGTGAGCCTGCTCGCGATAGCGGTGTGTCAGTCGGCAAATGAGTTGCCTGACACTCCGCCATCGCGAGCAGGCTCACTCCTACATTTGCTTTGTGGGGATCTTCCGGAAATTCGCCACTACTCTGACGTCAAACTTCACACAATGACCATTCGGCGCCTTCTGGTCTGATTCGGTTTGTGCGGCGCGCTTTTCTTCTATTCTCAGCTCAAGGATATCGACAGTATCACTGGATCGAGCCAGTCCTCCCGTGGGGGCTGAATACCGGCTTCACCGAGGGTCGCCGCCATGTCGCGCAACCTCTGCCTCACCCGTCAATGTCTGGGTCTTGTGACCCGAATCGAATGCGCCATCAAGCCGTTGGCCGGCGATAACGGCATGTGGACGCTGCTCTTCGCGGCCGGTATGGCTGGCGAACAACCTTCCGCCATCAAAGCCCAGGGCCCGTTTCACGGACCGATTGCTGCCGAGTCGATTCTCGACACCATCGTCGAGAGTCTGACGCTGCACGGCTACGAACTGGCCAACGATCCGCAGATCTGGAGCCTGCACCTGCAAGCCCAGTTGCGGCAGATCAACGGTGGACGTGGTCGCAGCCTGAACAGCTAGGGCGCCGCGTCGGCTGTTTGCGCCTTGTCGAGTTTGACCTCGAAGCCATATTGCACGGTGGCGAGGTCGGTGCGCTGATAGGTTTCCACGCGAGTCGGGCGGCCGTAGAAATAATGCACCCCGACCAGAGCCGGGCCCTCTGCGCTGGCATCGTGGCTGACCGAAAGAATTTCCTTCAAGTAGTTGCCGCTGTCGTCCTTGACGAAAAACCGATACTCGTTGGGCGGGAACAGTTTCAGGTCCACCAGCAGCGTGTTGTTCTTGATCTCGAGACCTTTGGGCAGCGACTTTTCGTCGTACGCCTGCCTGGCGACGGTGGCTAGAAACAACGGCATCGAACCGACCGCAATCGCCGGCGTTTCCGGGAACAGATTCAAATCGTAGGTAATCGTCGCGCGCAACGGATCGATCTGGTAAGCCTCGGGTGGCAGTTCGATCGGCTCGTCGAGTTTGCCGTTGTGTTTTTCGGTGAAGAACGTCACCGGGCTTTGGCCGGGGTTGAAATCGCCGCCGAGCAACTCATCGTTGAAGGTGCGGCGGTGGGAGAACTCGATACGTGCGGCACTCGGTTCCTCGACGGACTGGTGAATGCGCACGCCGGCCTTCAATTGTTCTTCCGTCAGGCTCGCGCCCTTGAGCCAGTTGGCCGCCAGATCGTCATAAACCGTCACCGGCAGATCCAGCGGCTGAATGGCTTTGTCTGTGGTGTGCGGATTGAATGCGCGAATCGGCAGATCCAGCGCTTTGCGGCTCACGGTCACCGTAGAGAAATCCAATACGCTGACTTCCAGCGTTTCGATCGGCCCGTTGAAATAGACCTTGTTGTAGCGGCGCGGGTGCTTTTGCTCGAAGGCCTGTTGCTCGTCTGTCAGCTGTTTTTCCAGAGTATCGCTCCAGGTTTTCTGCCGCTGCAGGTGCGCCAGTTGTTGTTCGTAGAACGCCACCTGCTCCGGGCTTTCGTTGATCGAGCCGGCGCGAACCAGATATTGCCCGGTGGTATCGCGGGCCTGAGCGATCATTGGATTGAGCTGCGCCTCGGCGACTTCCGGGGCCAGCGGCAGGTTGTTGCTGAATTCGACTTCGGCGTAGTTCTTTTCCAGCTTCAGCAGTTTGACGCTGAGGTTGTCGTTGGTGCGGGTCTGGCCGACGTCTTTCTGGGTCAAATCGAAGCTGTACAAACGACGTGGCGCGATGACTTCAAGCTTGCCCTGCAGGCTGACCGGTTGCGGCAGGCTTTTCTTGTCGACGTTCAGGCCGTCAATGAACGGGTAAGTCACCGTCAGGTCATCAGGGTTGGTGACGTTGGAGCTGGACGGGCTGAGCTGAATGCCGGGATCGGTTTCCGACCATTCCGGCTGATAGCTAATGACGCGTTTGTTGCTCAGGGTCACCGATTGCCATTCCACGCCATGGGGGAACAGGAAGCCGCCGGGAATGTTGAGGTTGAAAGGGAACACCGGTTGCAGATCGGTCAGGTAGTCGGAGCTGGAGTCCTTGTGCAGCACGAACAGGCCGTTGATGAAGGTGTCGACCAGCGCCTGTGGGGTCGGGTAGTGCTTGAGCACGCCGAGGGCGTCCTCACCGTATTCGGTTTTCGCCGGGATGCTGTCGAGTTTCAACTGCGCGCGCTGGAGTAACAGCAATGATCCGCCGAGTTCACTGATGGCGTCCTTGAGCTTGGGGTCGGTGACGGCGTCCAGTGACTGTTCGAACTTCGTGGTTTTTTCTTCAAGGCTGGCGGCGTGTTTTTCGTCGTCGGGCGAGCAACCGCCCAGCAGCAGGGCAAGGCAAATTCCGGCAGTCGTTATCGGCAATCGCACATCCATTTCTACGCGTCCTGTCCACTGTCACGGGGCTGTCAATGGTTTGGACACTAGCAGAAAAACTTTGACACACACACGCAGGTGGCGGATTTCCGGGCGGTTTATGGCGGTCACAGGTGGCTGGTATACTCGCCGCCATTTCCAGCCCCCGGTGTGAGATTCAATGGAACGCTTTATCGAAAATGCAATGTATGCCACGCGGTGGCTGTTGGCGCCGATCTATATCGGGCTGTCTCTCGGGCTGCTGGCGCTGGCGCTGAAGTTCTTCCAGGAAATCATTCATATCCTGCCCAACGTGTTCGCCATGGCCGAGTCGGATCTGATTCTGGTGCTGCTGTCGCTGATCGACATGGCGCTGGTCGGCGGTCTGCTGGTGATGGTGATGATTTCCGGTTACGAGAACTTCGTTTCGCAACTGGACATCGACGAAGGCAAAGAGAAGCTCAGCTGGCTGGGCACCATGGACTCGTCGTCGCTGAAGATGAAAGTCGCCGCGTCGATCGTGGCGATTTCCTCGATCCACTTGCTGCGCATCTTCATGGATGCCAAGAACGTCGATCCCGAGCATTTGATGTGGTACGTGATCATCCACATGACCTTCGTGGTCTCGGCGTTCGCCATGGGTTACCTGGACAAGGTCACCAAGCACTGATCGATTGCTGATTGCTGCAAAAACACCGCCCGTCTGTTGCGAAACAGACGGGCGGTGTCGTTTGTGGCTTGTGCTTTGGGACGCGCGGGCATATCCCTGTAGACGTCCTGACTCGCCACTGCACGAGGTGCGTTCATGAACCTGCAAGAGTTGAATGCGTTTGCCATCGCCAGAAAGGTCGATGAGCTGAACCTGATCTCCATGGAAGGCGGAATTTATCTGCTCGAGGCTCGGATGCATGGGGCGGCGTATCCATTGAGCGATCTCAAGGGCAACATGTTGACCCTGCGTTCGGTGGAGCATGCGCGGGATTTGCTGCATGCTTTTCCGGTGCTGCCATTCAACCTCGTACACACCTCGGTACACGATGAAATGTGTGGCTTGGGCCCTAGCAGCGAGGAAAGCCTGAAAGTGCCGCTGGCCTGGCGTTCGGCCCTGTAGGCCTTGCGCGCCATCGCCTGAGCATCTGTGCTAGTCTGCTCGCCCTTTTGGTTCCGGGCGCGCCGGGACGCGCTGTGCTCGCACGGCAAGTCTTGTGGCCGTCCGCACAGCGGAGCAGTGTCATGTCCGAAGTAAATCTGTCCACCGACGAAACCCGCGTCAGCTACGGTATCGGCCGTCAGCTGGGTGATCAGCTGCGCGACAACCCGCCACCGGGCGTTAGCCTGGACGCGATCCTGGCTGGTCTGACCGACGCTTTCGCCGGTAAGGAAAGCCGTGTTGGCCAAGAAGAGATGTCCGCCAGCTTCAAGGTTATCCGCGAAATCATGCAAGCAGAAGCCGCTGCCAAAGCTGAAGCCGCTGCTGGCGAAGGCCTGGCCTTCCTGGCTGAAAACGCCAAGCGCGACGGCATCACCACCTTGGCTTCCGGCCTGCAATTCGAAGTGTTGACTCAGGGCGAAGGCGCCAAGCCGACCCGTGAAGACCAAGTGCGTACTCACTACCACGGCACCCTGATCGACGGCACTGTGTTCGACAGCTCCTACGAGCGCGGCCAGCCTGCAGAATTCCCGGTTGGCGGCGTGATCGCTGGCTGGACCGAAGCCCTGCAACTGATGAATGCCGGCAGCAAATGGCGTCTGTACGTGCCGAGCGAACTGGCTTACGGCGCTCAAGGCGTTGGCAGCATCCCGCCGCACAGCGTTCTGGTATTCGACGTCGAGCTGCTGGACGTTTTGTAAGACCTTTGTGGGAGCGAGCTTGCTCGCGAATGCAGGCGACTCGATCTAACTTAAGACTCGAGTTGCGGCCTTCGCGAGCAAGCTCGCTCCCACAGGTTTTGTATTAATGCTCATACTTCGATCTTGTGATGCAGCTCATGGGTCGGGCGCAACGCCCGGGCATAGCAGAACAGGAACAGATTGCGTACCAGTTCCTTGAGCACCAAAGGTTCGCTGGAATTCAGGCTGCTGACATCCAGATCCCCTTGATCCTGCAGCTCATGCAAGGCTTCTTCTTCAAGCACCGCACAGACTTCGCCAGTCTCCCGATGGAGGATTCTGAGGTATGGGTGTGGGCGATCCAGCCAGGCGTCGATCAAATAAGTCATGGTTCTCATCTCCATTGAAGGTGTTTGATGAGAATAATTCTTATTATCGAAATAGCAAGCGCCTATTGGCAGATTGTGGATTTTTCCGGGTAAAGATTGCGTAAGGTCAAAACGGCTGGCGTTTGGCTATTGCGTGATTTTACTGGGGCAGAGCGGGGGAGGGCGAAGCTCCATCCCACGGCTGGCGCGGGATGGATGACAGCAGATTCAGACCTTTCTGACGAACTCGGATTTGAGTTTCATTGGGCCGATGCCATCGATCTTGCAGTCGATGTCGTGGTCGCCATCGCACAGGCGGATGTTCTTGACCTTGGTGCCGACCTTGACCACCAGGGAGGTGCCCTTGACCTTGAGGTCCTTGATCACGGTGATGGTGTCGCCGTCCTGCAGGACGTTGCCGACCGAATCTTTCTTCACGGTGTCATCGGACGCCACTTCGGCTTCGCCGTTGGCGGACCATTCGTGGGCGCACTCCGGGCACACCAGTTGAGTACCGTCTTCGTAGGTGTATTCGGAATTGCATTTCGGGCAGGGTGGCAACGTGCTCACTAAGGCTCCTTGAGTGTGGATCGCTAAAAGTCGCACATTGTATAGGGTTTTAGCTATTCAGGCAGTCAAAAGCAAAAATCGCAGCCCCGACAACCCCTGTAGGAGCTGCCGAAGGCTGCGATCTTTTGATCTTGCTACAGCGATATCAGTGCGTACGCGCGACCGCAAACTCACTCAGTTCAACCAGCGCGTCGCGGTATTCACTGGCTGGCAGTGCCTCAAGGCACTTGATCGCACGGGCCACGTAATCGCGGGCCAGTTGCGCGGTGTACTCCAGCGAACCGGACGCCTCCACCGCAATGCGGATGCTTTCCAGGTCTTCGATCCCGCCTTTCTGAATCGCCTGGCGCACCAGCGCAGCCTGTTCCGGCGTGCCTTCGCGCATGGTGTAGATCAGTGGCAGGGTCGGTTTGCCTTCGGCCAGATCGTCACCGACGTTCTTGCCCAGGGTTTCAGCGTCGCCCTTATAGTCGAGCAGGTCGTCGACCAGCTGGAATGCCACGCCGAGGTGATCACCGAACGTGCGCAGCGCTTCGCTCTGCTCGGCGGTAGCACCGGCCAGAGCCGCAGCACTGTGAGTCGAAGCTTCGAAGAGCATCGCGGTTTTGCCGCGGATGACTTCCATGTAGGTTTCTTCCGTGGTGCTGGCGTCGCGCACCTTGGACAGTTGCAACACTTCGCCTTCAGCGATGATGCGCGTGGCCTGGGAGAGGATCTTCATCACCGGCATCGAGCCCAGTTCGACCATCATTTCGAACGAGCGCGAATACAGGAAGTCACCGACCAGCACGCTCGGGGCATTGCCCCACATGGCGTTGGCGGTCGAGCGGCCACGGCGCATGCCGGACATGTCGACGACGTCGTCATGCAGCAGGGTCGCGGTGTGCAGGAATTCGATGGTGGCGGCCAACAGGCGCATGTCGTCGCCTTCGCGACCCAGGGCCTTGCCACACAGCAACACTAATAAAGGACGCAGACGCTTGCCGCCGGCCGAGGTGATGTAATCGCCGATTTTCGATACCAGCGGTACTCGGGAAGTCAGCTGCTTCTTGATGATGCCGTCGACGGCGCTAAAATCGTCCGCCACCGCGCGGTAGAAAGCTTGGGGTTGCATCAGCGAGAGTCGCTCCAGAAGGGTTGCGCGGCATGCTAGGACCCCCGTCCAGACCTGTCAAGGCGCGATGGACGGCTACTTGCAAGGCTGCCGCGCCTTGCGTACAATCGCGCACCCTGAACTTCCTGGGCAGCACCTGCCTTACGCAATTGCAACGGGCCATCCAGCCTTATGCAGCCATGCCAGCCAATACCTCTTCTTATAAAGAGCTGGGTGAGCAGGATTATCGGAGAAATACCATGTCTTATGCAGTAATCGTTACTGGCGGCAAGCAGTACAAAGTCGCCCCAGGTGAATACCTGAAGATCGAAAAACTGGAAATCGCTACCGGCGAATCCGTTACCTTTGATCGCGTTCTGTTGGTTGCCAATGGCGACGACGTGAATATCGGCGCTCCAGTTGTTGCTGGCGCTACCGTTGTGGCTGAAGTGATCTCCCAAGGTCGTCACGATAAAGTCCGCATCATCAAGTTCCGTCGCCGTAAGCACCACATGAAGCGTATGGGCCACCGCCAGTGGTACACCGAGATCAAAATCACCGGTATTCAGGCTTAATTTCAGCCTAATTCCTCACTAGGAGAATTGACTCATGGCACACAAAAAAGCTGGTGGTAGTACCCGTAACGGTCGCGACTCAGAAGCCAAACGCCTTGGCGTTAAGATGTATGGCGGCCAGAAAATCATTCCGGGCAACATCATCGTGCGTCAGCGCGGCACCCAATTCCACGCTGGCTACGGCGTTGGCATGGGTAAGGATCACACCCTCTTCGCGAAAATCGAAGGCGTGATCAAGTTTGAAGTAAAGGGCGCGTTCAACCGCCGTTACGTGAGCGTTGTCGCAGCTTAATTGCGCGATCGCTGGAAAAGCCCTGTCTCGCGACGGGGCTTTTTCGTTTGTGGGGTGAGTCTCTTGCAAAACTGTTTGTATGGGCTGTCGGCGTGCGATGCAGGTCGTGTTTTGGGGTCGCTGCGCTCATTTTTGCAAGAGTCTTATGTCTTGATTGTTTTTCGGCTCGTCCGTATGGCGAGAGGCGTTGGTTATGAAGTTTGTTGATGAAGTATCGATTCGCGTAAAGGCTGGTGATGGCGGCAATGGCGCCATGAGTTTCCGTCGGGAAAAATTCATCGAAAACGGTGGTCCTAACGGCGGTGATGGTGGTGACGGCGGTTCCATCTACATGATGGCTGACGAAAACCTCAACACCCTGGTCGACTACCGTTACACCCGGCACTTCGATGCCGAGCGTGGTTCCAACGGCGGCAGCACCGACTGCACCGGTAAAAAAGGTGAAGACCTGATCCTGCGCGTGCCGGTCGGCACCACGGTGATCGACTCCGCTACCCAGGAAGTGATTGGCGACCTGACCAAGGCTGGCCAGAAGCTGATGGTTGTACAGGGTGGTTGGCACGGTCTGGGCAATACCCGTTTCAAATCCAGTACCAACCGTGCGCCGCGTCAAACCACGCCGGGTAAGCCGGGTGAGCAGCGCGACCTGAAACTGGAAATGAAAGTGCTGGCTGACGTCGGTCTGCTGGGCTTGCCGAACGCCGGTAAAAGTACCTTTATCCGTTCGGTCTCGGCCGCCAAGCCGAAAGTTGCCGACTACCCGTTCACCACGCTGGTGCCGAACCTTGGTGTGGTCAGCGTTGATCGCTGGAAGAGCTTCGTCGTTGCCGACATTCCGGGTCTGATCGAAGGCGCTTCCGACGGTGCTGGTCTGGGCATTCGCTTCCTCAAGCACTTGGCGCGTACGCGTCTGCTGCTGCACCTCGTCGACATGGCGCCGCTGGATGATTCCAGTGCACCGGATGCCGCCGAAGTGATCGTCAACGAGCTGATCAAGTTCAGCCCGTCCCTGGCGGAGCGTGATCGCTGGCTGGTACTGAACAAGTGCGACCAGATCCTCGAAGAGGACCACGAAGAGCGCGTCAAGGAAATCGTTGATCGCCTGGAATGGACTGGTCCGGTTTACGTGATCTCGGCCATTGCCAAGATCGGTACCGAGCGTCTGTGCCACGACATCATGCGTTACATGGAAGATCGCGCCGATCGCCTGGCCGCAGATCCTGCTTACAAGGAAGAGCTGGCCGATCTCGATCAGCGCATCGAAGACGAGGCTCGCGCGCAACTGCAGGCGCTGGACGACAAGCGTGCGCTGCGTCGCAGCGGCGTGAAGTCGGTCCATGACATCGGCGACGATGACTGGGACGAAGAAGATGTGGATGACGAAGACGGTCCGGAAATCATTTACGTGCGTGACTGATCCGTTGCGATAAACTTGAACGCCGCTCAATCGAGCGGCGTTTTAGTATCTGGAAATCGCAAGTCACAAATAACGTAATGGGCGGCGCTGGGTCGCGCTGCCCTCAAGCTAAGGTTGAAGATGATGCGGAGCAAGGTGACAGGTGCGCAGCGTTGGGTCGTGAAGATCGGCAGCGCTTTGCTGACAGCTGATGGCAAAGGGCTGGATCGTGCGGCAATGGGTGTCTGGGTCGAGCAGATGGTGGCCCTGCATGAGGCTGGCGTCGAGCTGGTGCTGGTGTCCTCCGGGGCAGTGGCGGCCGGCATGAGCCGTTTGGGCTGGACCGCACGACCCAGTGCGATGCATGAGCTCCAGGCGGCTGCGGCGATTGGTCAGATGGGCTTGGTGCAGGCGTGGGAATCGAGCTTCGCCGAGCATGGCCGGCACACTGCGCAGATTCTTCTTACTCACGACGACTTGTCCGACCGCAAGCGCTACCTCAACGCTCGCAGCACCCTGCGCGCGCTGGTCGAGCTGAAAGTCATTCCGGTGATCAACGAGAACGACACCGTGGTCACTGACGAAATTCGTTTCGGCGACAACGACACGCTGGCGGCGCTGGTGGCCAACCTGGTCGAGGCTGATCTGTTGGTGATCCTCACTGATCGCGACGGCATGTTCGACGCTGATCCGCGTAATAACCCTGATGCGCAGATGATTTACGAAGCGCGTGCCGATGATCCTGCGCTCGACGCGGTGGCGGGCGGTACGGGTGGTGCGCTGGGGCGTGGCGGCATGCAGACCAAATTGCGCGCGGCGCGGCTGGCGGCGCGTTCCGGTGCGCACACGATTATTGTCGGTGGGCGTCTGGAGCGTGTGCTTGATCGCCTGAAGGCGGGTGAGCGCATTGGCACATTGTTGTCGCCTGAGCGCGGCATGCTCGCGGCGCGCAAGCAATGGCTGGCCGGGCATCTGCAAACCCGTGGCACGCTGGTGTTGGATGATGGTGCTGTTTCGGCATTGTCCAAGGGCAACAAAAGTCTGCTGCCTGTAGGCGTCAAACTGGTTCAAGGCAGCTTCCGTCGCGGCGAAATGGTGGTCTGCGTGGCGCCGGATGGTCGCGAGATCGCCCGTGGCCTGGCCAACTACAGTGCGCTGGAAGCGCAAAAAATTATCGGTCAGTCGTCGGATGCGATTGTCGGTGTGCTCGGTTACATGGCGGAGCCGGAACTGGTTCACCGTGACAACCTGATTCTGGTTTAAGGAAAACTCGATGCGTTTAGCGAAAGGATTGTTGGGCTTGCTGATGGCGATGCCATTGCTGGCCTCGGCCGAAGAGATCGGTCAGGTGTCGACGGTGTTCAAGTTTGTCGGCCCGAATGACCGGATTGTGGTCGAGGCTTTCGATGATCCGAAAGTCGAAGGCGTGACCTGCTACCTGTCGCGGGCCAAGACTGGCGGCGTGAAGGGTGGCTTGGGTCTGGCTGAAGATCGCGCAGAGGCGTCGATCGCGTGCCGTCAGGTCGGCCCGATCAAGTTCAAGGGCGAGCTGAAGGATGGCGATGAGGTGTTCAAGGAGCGCACGTCGCTGGTGTTCAAGACCATGCAGGTGGTGCGTTTCCTGGATAAGAAGCGCAACACACTGGTGTACCTGGTCTACAGCGATCGCTTGATCGAAGGCAGCCCGCAGAATGCGGTTACGGCAATCCCGATCCTGCCATGGGTGCCGGTCCAGCAATAACGCGGCAAAAATGAATGTAGGGGCTCGCTCCTACATTTTTTTTGCGCTGGATTTACTAAATCACAGGCAATAAAAAACCGACCCTAAGGTCGGTTTTTTAATGACTACGTCGATTAAGCAGCTTCTTTCAGCGCTTTAACGTGGCCATTCAGACGGCTCTTATGACGAGCAGCCTTGTTCTTGTGGATGATGCCTTTATCGGCCATACGGTCGATAACTGGCACAGCCAGAACGTATGCAGCTTGAGCTTTTTCAGCGTCTTTTGCGTCGATGGCTTTAACTACATTCTTGATGTAGGTGCGAACCATGGAACGCAGGCTGGCGTTGTGGCTGCGACGCTTCTCAGCCTGTTTTGCACGTTTTTTGGCGGAAGGTGAGTTGGCCACCGTCGAGCTCCTCGAAAGACTTTTTAGGAAATAGCAAACAAAATAGGCCGCGAATCATGCCGATGAAGAGAAGTCTTGTCAAGGGCGCTTGAAACGTTCCGCTAAGTGGTAGGTATAAAGAGGCGGGATATTTATTTCCGGCGCTTGACCTGTAAACTCGCGAGCTTTGGCTCTGTGCTGTTGCGGCGCGGAGTATCGCACAAGTGGGCGCGTTATTCGCCTGCTGTTTATCGACAGGCACAAATTCCCTCAATGAATCTGCTCAAATCGTTGGCCGCCGTCAGCTCTATCACGATGCTCTCCCGGGTTTTGGGGTTTGTTCGTGACACGCTTATTGCTCGTACATTCGGCGCCGGGATGGCGACAGACGCCTTCTTTATCGCTTTCAAATTACCCAATCTGCTGCGAAGAATCTTCGCCGAGGGCGCTTTTTCCCAAGCGTTTGTGCCGATTCTCGCTGAATACAAAAGCCAGCAGGGCGAAGAAGCGACGCGCACGTTCATTGCCTACGTGTCGGGTCTGTTGACGCTGGTACTGGCGGTCGTCACCGCGCTCGGCATGATCGCCGCCCCTTGGGTGATCTGGGCCACCGCGCCCGGTTTTACCGACACCCCGGAAAAATTCCAGCTCACCTCTGATCTGTTGCGCGTGACCTTCCCCTATATATTGCTCATCTCGCTGTCCTCGCTGGCCGGCGCGATCCTCAATACCTGGAACCGTTTCTCGGTCCCGGCCTTCGTGCCGACCCTGCTTAACGTCAGCATGATCATTTTCTCGTTGTTCCTGACCCCTTACTTCGATCCGCCGGTCATGGCCCTCGGCTGGGCAGTATTGGTCGGCGGTCTGGCGCAGTTGCTCTATCAACTGCCGCACTTGAAAAAGATCGGCATGCTGGTGCTGCCGCGTCTGAACCTGCGCGACACCGGCGTGTGGCGGGTGATGAAGCAGATGCTGCCGGCAATCCTTGGCGTCTCGGTCAGCCAGATTTCGCTGATCATCAACACGATCTTCGCCTCGTTTCTGGTCGCAGGCTCGGTGTCGTGGATGTATTACGCCGACCGCCTGATGGAATTACCGTCTGGCGTATTGGGCGTGGCGCTGGGCACGATTCTGCTGCCGACGCTGGCGAAAACCTATGCAAGCAAAGATCGCCATGAGTATTCGCGGATTCTCGATTGGGGCCTGCGCCTGTGCTTCGTGCTGGTGCTGCCGTGTGCGCTGGCACTGGGGATTCTTGCCGAGCCACTGACCGTTTCGCTGTTTCAGTACGGTCAGTTCAGCGGCTTCGATGCCGAAATGACGCAGCGCGCGCTGATTGCCTATTCTGTCGGGCTACTCGGCATTATTGTGATCAAAGTGTTGGCGCCGGGCTTTTATGCGCAACAGAACATCCGTACCCCGGTGAAAATCGCAATCTTCACCTTGGTGGTCACTCAGTTGTTCAACCTGGTATTGATCGGACCATTGGCTCACGCTGGGCTGGCCTTGGCGATCAGTGCCGGTGCCTGTCTGAATGCCGGGCTGCTGTTTTATCAACTGCGCAAGCAACAGATGTATCAGCCGCAGCCGGGCTGGGCCAAGTTCGCCTTCAAGCTGGTGGTCGCGGTGGCGGTGATGTCGGCGGTATTGCTGGTCGGCATGCATTTCATGCCAGCGTGGGATCAAGGCCACATGCTTGAGCGCTTCCTGCGCCTGGGCGCCTTGGTGGTGGCTGGCGTGGTGGCGTATTTCGGTATGTTGCTGTTGCTCGGTTTCCGTCTGCGCGATTTCAATCGCAAGGCCTTGAGCTGAGGTTTTGCTCTTTATAGACAGGCGCGGGCCGGCAGTTTTGTCGGCTCGTTCACTTTGCGTTACGGTGTTGCCTGTCGTCGACCGTCGGGTGTGGTTATAATCGACCACTTTATGAGCAAGAAGCGCGTTATGCAGCTGGTTCGAGGCCTCCACAACTTGCGCCCCCAGCATCGGGGCTGCGTCGCCACTATTGGCAACTTTGACGGTGTTCACCGTGGTCACCAGGCTATCCTGGCCCGACTGCGTGAGCGTGCGCTCGAGTTGGGCGTACCCAGCTGCGTGGTGATTTTCGAGCCGCAGCCACGGGAATTCTTTGCCCCCGAGACTGCGCCGGCGCGTCTGGCACGGTTGCGCGACAAGCTGCAACTGCTGGCCGCCGAAGGCGTTGACCGGGTTTTGTGCCTGGCCTTCAACCAGCGCCTGAGCAAGCTCAGCGCCAGCGAATTCGTCGACACCATCCTCGTCGATGGCCTCGGCGTGCAGCATCTGGAGGTCGGTGACGATTTCCGCTTTGGCTGCGACCGTCTCGGTGATTTCGATTTTCTGATGCAGGCCGGGCAGGTTCACGGTTTTACCGTGGAAGCCGCGCAAACCGTCGAGCTGGACGGCATTCGTGTCAGCAGCACGCAAGTGCGCAACGCGTTGGCCGCCGCCGATTTTGCCTTGGCCGAACGTTTGCTCGGCCGCCCGTACCGCATCGCCGGTCGCGTGCTGCATGGCCAGAAACTGGCCCGGCAACTGGGTACGCCCACTGCCAACATTCAACTCAAGCGTCGTCGCGTGCCGTTCACCGGGGTTTATCTGGTGGATGTCGATATCGACGGCAAGACCTGGCCCGGCGTCGCCAATATCGGTGTGCGGCCCACGGTACAAGGTGATGGCAAGGCCCACCTTGAAGTCCATCTTTTAGATTTTGCCGGCGATCTGTATGACCGGCGTTTGACGGTGGTTTTCCACCAAAAGCTGCGTGAAGAGCAGCGCTTCGCCTCTCTGGAGGCATTGAAAACGGCGATCAATGCGGATGTCGCCACCGCCCGTGCACTAGCCGCACCTAGCGCCCATCGCTAATGAAGAGCCTTAAATGACCGACTATAAAGCCACGCTTAACCTTCCGGACACCGCCTTCCCAATGAAGGCCGGCCTGCCACAGCGCGAACCGCAGATCCTGCAGCGCTGGGACAGTATTGGCCTGTACGGAAAGTTGCGCGAGATTGGCAAGGATCGTCCGAAGTTCGTTCTGCATGACGGCCCTCCGTATGCCAACGGCACGATCCACATCGGTCACGCACTGAACAAGATTCTCAAGGACATGATCATCCGCTCGAAAACGCTGTCGGGCTTCGACGCGCCGTACGTTCCGGGTTGGGACTGCCACGGCCTGCCGATCGAGCACAAGGTTGAAGTGACCCACGGCAAGAACCTCGGCGCGGACAAGACCCGCGAGTTGTGCCGTGCCTACGCCACCGAGCAGATCGAAGGGCAGAAGTCCGAATTCATCCGTCTCGGCGTGCTGGGCGACTGGGCCAACCCGTACAAGACCATGGATTTCAAGAACGAGGCCGGTGAAATCCGCGCCTTGGCTGAAATCGTCAAGGGTGGTTTCGTGTTCAAGGGCCTCAAGCCAGTGAACTGGTGCTTCGACTGTGGTTCGGCCCTGGCCGAAGCGGAAGTCGAGTACGAGAACAAAAAGTCCTCGACCATCGACGTTGCGTTCCCGATCGCTGACGAAGCCAAACTGGCTGCCGCGTTCGGTCTGCCATCGTTGAGCAAGCCTGCCTCGATCGTGATCTGGACCACCACCCCGTGGACCATCCCGGCCAACCAGGCTTTGAACGTTCACCCGGAATTCAACTACGCGCTGGTTGATGTCGGCGACAAGTTGCTGGTGCTGGCTGAAGAGCTGGTCGAAGCCTGTCTGGCTCGTTACAGCCTGGAAGGTTCGGTCATCGCGACCACCACCGGTAAAGAGCTGGAACTGATCAACTTCCGCCACCCGTTCTATGATCGTCTGTCGCCGGTGTATCTGGCTGACTACGTCGAACTGGGCGCTGGCACCGGCGTGGTTCACTCCGCTCCGGCCTACGGCGTGGACGACTTCGTGACCTGCAAGAAATACGGCATGGTCAACGACGACATCCTCAATCCAGTGCAGAGCAATGGCGTATACGTGCCATCGCTGGAATTCTTCGGCGGCCAGTTCATCTGGAAGGCCAACCCGGCGATCGTCGACAAGCTGACCGAAGTCGGTGCGCTGATGCACACCACCGTCATTGAACACAGCTACATGCACTGCTGGCGCCACAAGACCCCGCTGATCTACCGCGCCACCGCGCAGTGGTTCATCGGCATGGACAAAGAGCCAACCAGCGGCGACACCCTGCGTGTGCGCTCGCTCAAAGCCATCGAAGACACCAAGTTCGTTCCGGCCTGGGGCCAGGCGCGTCTGCACTCGATGATCGCCAACCGTCCGGACTGGTGCATCTCGCGTCAACGCAACTGGGGCGTGCCGATCCCGTTCTTCCTCAACAAGGAAAGCGGCGAACTGCACCCACGCACCGTTGAGCTGATGGAAGAAGTGGCCAAGCGCGTTGAAGTCGAAGGCATCGAAGCCTGGTTCAAGATGGACGCTGCCGAACTGCTCGGCGACGAAGCGCCGCTGTACGACAAGATCAGCGACACCCTCGACGTCTGGTTCGATTCGGGCACCACGCACTGGCACGTCCTGCGCGGTTCGCACCCGATGGGTCACGAGAGCGGCCCGCGTGCCGACCTGTACCTGGAAGGTTCCGATCAACACCGTGGCTGGTTCCACTCGTCGCTGCTGACCGGTTGCGCCATCGACAACCACGCGCCGTACCGCGAACTACTGACCCACGGTTTCACCGTCGACGAAGCCGGCCGCAAGATGTCCAAATCGCTGGGCAACGTGATCGCGCCGCAGAAAGTCAACGACACCCTGGGCGCCGACATCATGCGTCTGTGGGTCGCTTCGACCGACTACTCCGGCGAAATGGCGGTTTCCGACCAGATCCTGCAACGCAGTGCGGACGCCTATCGTCGTATCCGTAACACCGCGCGCTTCCTGCTCTCGAACCTCAGCGGTTTCAACCCGGCCACCGACATCCTGCCGGCTGAAGAAATGCTCGCGCTGGATCGTTGGGCGGTCGACCGTACCTTGCTGCTGCAACGCGAGCTGCAAGAGCACTACGGCGAATACCGTTTCTGGAACGTCTACTCGAAGATCCACAACTTCTGCGTGCAGGAGCTGGGCGGTTTCTACCTCGACATCATCAAGGACCGTCAGTACACCACTGGCGCCAACAGCAAGGCTCGCCGTTCGGCGCAAACCGCGCTGTTCCACATCTCCGAAGCGCTGGTGCGCTGGATCGCGCCGATCCTCGCTTTCACCGCCGACGAACTGTGGGAATACCTGCCAGGCGAGCGTAACGAATCGGTGATGCTCAACACCTGGTACGAAGGTCTGACCGAACTGCCGGCCGACGTTGAACTGGGCCGCGACTACTGGGAACGCGTCATGGCGGTCAAGGTAGCGGTGAACAAAGAAATGGAAATCCAGCGCGCGGCCAAAGCCGTCGGTGGCAACCTGCAAGCCGAAGTGACGCTTTACGCCGAAGACGCCCTGAGCGCCGATCTGGCCAAGCTGAGCAACGAACTGCGCTTTGTCTTGATCACTTCGACAGCCAGCGTTGCGCCGTTCGTACAGGCTCCGGCCGATGCCGTAGTGACTGAAGTCAGCGGCCTGAAGCTGAAGATCGTCAAATCGGCCTTCCCGAAGTGCGCCCGTTGCTGGCACTGCCGCGAAGACGTCGGCGTGAACCCGGAGCATCCAGAAATCTGCGGTCGTTGCGTCGACAACATCAGCGGCGCTGGCGAGGTTCGTCATTATGCCTAATGCCGTTGGCCGTTTCGGACGGTTGAGCTGGCTGTGGTTGAGTCTGCTGGTTCTGGTCATCGACCAGGCCAGCAAGTTCTACTTCGAAGGCAAGCTCGAAATGTTCCAGCAGATCGTGATCATTCCCGATTACTTCAGCTGGACGCTGGCCTACAACACCGGCGCTGCCTTCAGCTTCCTGGCTGACAGCTCAGGCTGGCAGCGCTGGCTGTTCGCCCTGATCGCGATCGTGGTCAGTGCGGTGCTGGTAGTCTGGCTCAAGCGTCTGGGCCGCAACGAAACCTGGCTGGCCGTCGCGCTGGCGCTGGTATTGGGCGGCGCGCTGGGCAATCTCTATGACCGCATTGCCTTGGGCCATGTGATCGATTTCATTCTGGTGCACTGGCAGAACCGCTGGTACTTCCCGGCGTTCAACTTCGCCGACAGCGCGATTACCGTTGGCGCAGTGATGCTGGCACTGGATATGTTCAAAAGTAAAAAGACCGGAGAAGCCGTTCATGACTGAACAGGTATTGGCTGAGCAACGCATCGGCCAGAACACGGAAGTCACTTTGCACTTTGCATTGCGCCTGGAGAACGGCGACACCGTCGACAGCACGTTCGACAAAGCCCCGGCGACCTTCAAGGTCGGCGACGGCAACCTGCTGCCGGGTTTCGAAGCGGCGCTGTTCGGCTTCAAGGCCGGCGACAAGCGCACGCTGACCGTCGAGCCGGAAAACGCTTTCGGCCAGCCGAACCCGCAGAACGTGCAGATCATTCCGCGTTCGCAGTTTGTCGACATGGAGTTGTCACCGGGTTTGCTGGTGATCTTCAACGATGCGGCCAATACTGAGCTGCCGGGTGTGGTGAAAGAGTTCGATGACGCGCAAGTGACCATCGACTTCAACCACCCACTGTCTGGCAAGACGCTGACCTTTGACGTGGAAATCATTTCCGTCAAAGCGCTGTAACTGACTGTATAAGGTCAAATGTGGGAGCGAGCTTGCTCGCGAAACCGGTGTGTCAGCTAACAGAGATGTTGAAGGTGACGCCCCCTTTGCGAGCAAGCTCGCTCCCACAGTAGTTATTCATTGTTTTCGCGCGCAAGACACGAGGCACAGCATGCAAATCAAACTCGCCAACCCCCGTGGCTTCTGCGCCGGCGTGGACCGGGCGATCGAAATCGTCAACCGCGCCCTGGAAGTCTTCGGGCCGCCGATCTACGTGCGTCATGAAGTGGTGCACAACAAGTTCGTCGTTGAAGACCTGCGTAGCCGCGGGGCGATCTTCGTCGAAGAGCTGGATCAGGTGCCGGATGACGTCATCGTGATTTTCAGTGCTCACGGCGTATCTCAAGCCGTGCGCACCGAAGCCGCCGGCCGTGGCCTGAAAGTATTCGACGCCACTTGCCCGCTGGTGACCAAGGTGCACATCGAAGTGGCGAAATACAGCCGCGACGGTCGTGAGTGCATCCTGATTGGCCACGCCGGTCACCCGGAAGTCGAAGGCACCATGGGTCAGTACGATGCCAGCAATGGCGGCGCGATCTACCTCGTCGAAGACGAAAAAGACGTCGCCGAGTTGCAGGTCAATAACCCGGAAAAACTCGCTTTCGTCACTCAGACCACCCTGTCGATGGACGACACCAGTCGCGTCATTGATGCCTTGCGCACACGCTTCCCGGCCATCGGTGGCCCACGCAAGGACGACATTTGCTATGCCACGCAAAACCGCCAGGACGCGGTCAAGCAACTGGCCGACGAGTGCGACGTGGTGTTGGTGGTCGGTAGCCCGAACAGCTCCAACTCCAACCGCTTGCGTGAGCTGGCGGAACGCATGGCCACGCCGGCCTACCTGATCGACGGCGCCGAAGACCTGCAAAAGAGCTGGTTCGATGGCGTCGAGCGTATCGGCATCACAGCAGGTGCTTCTGCACCGGAAGTGCTGGTGCGCGGCGTGATTCAGCAACTGCAGGCCTGGGGCGCTACCGGCGCCGATGAGCTGGCCGGGCGTGAAGAGAACATCACTTTCTCGATGCCGAAAGAGCTGCGCCTCCGTTCGATCTGACCCGTTTGTTCTGTTCACACAGCGCCTGTTCAGACGTTTTGCTGGTCAGGCGCACGCGACCGGTCGCTGCCAGCACCACTTGGCGCTGGCTGACCGGCTCGCGAGCCGAACAGATATGTAATGTCCCTGCCTGAAACGCCCGCCCGGGCATCAGCGGTTGTCCCAGACTGCTGAATCGCACGTATCGACTGACCAGCCAATTACCGACAATCGGCACCTTCGCGTCACTTGCCCGTTCCGCCAGCAGTGGATTGCTGTGGTCATCGGCGCCCTTGCCGCTGACATCCAGAATGATCCGCCAGCCCTGGCTCCAATCGCCATTGATGCCGTGCATCACCACGCTCTGATTGCGAGTGATCGCCAATGTGCGCGCATTGCGAATGCCGTCGAGCAGCGACTGTGCGGCCTGATCGCGTTGGTTCGATTCCTTGAGCGTGGCAAACGCCGGACTGACCAGCAGCAGAACAATCGCGCCAATTGCCAGTCCCATAAGCAGTTCGATCAGGCTGAATCCCTGTTGCGGCATGAAAAACTCCCTCCATGGAGTGTGATGAGCGACGCGATCCTTACGCCGCGCAGGGCAAATCAACCGACACAGGTCGGTTGAATGTTCTAGCGTGTAAAAGCAGGTATAGCCGACGGCAACGGAGGGCATCGATGGATCTTCGTACAAAAGGTTTCACGCTGATTGAGTTGCTGATTGCCTTGGCGATTTTCGTCATCCTGATCACCTTGGCGGTGCCGTCGTTTACCCGATCCATACAAAGCAGCAGAGCCGATACCGAAATGGGCGACCTGCGGCGTGCGATCAATTACGCCAGGCTTGAAGCCATTGATCGCGGCACGACTCTGCGCGTGCGGCCGACGGCCGGTGGCAGCGTCTGGACCGGCGAATTGTCGGTCTACGACGGTACTGGCACTCCGGCCAATGTATTGCGGGTTGTTCCAGCGATGAGCAGCGGCGCCACTCTGACGCTAACCTCTGGAGTGACCGCACTGGATTTCAACAATCTCGGCGGTCTGGCGGCACCGTCCACGGCGGTGGTCATCAGTTACACGCTGGGCACGCAAAGCAGGACGCTGAACGTGTGTTTGAACGGACGAATTCAATTGGGTGGAAGTTGCGGATGAGGGCAGGGAGTAAACACGCACAGGAGGGCATGACGCTGATCGAGGTGTTGGTCGCGTTGCTGATTCTGACGGTCGGGTTGTTGGGCGCGGCAGCAGTGCAGTTGAACGCGCTGAAGTACACCGATAGCTCGCGGATGACCAGTCAGGCCAGTTTCATTGCCTACGACATGATGGACCGAATTCGCGCCAACTCCGGCGCCGACTACACCGTCACGCCGCCGACCTCGGGCAACCTGAGCGTTGCGCGTGATCAGGATCTCTACGACTTCACCACCAACATCACCAGTTTCGGCGGGCCGACCGCCACCGGCAGCATCACGCTCAGTCAGCGGGTGTACACCATCACCATCAACTGGAGCGACGCCCGAGCGGCCAATACCGCCAGCGCGCCACGCAGTTTTGTCCTCAGCAGCCGTGCGGCAGTCGATCCGGTGGCCACGCCATGAAGCGTCATAGTAGTGGTTTCGGCCTGATCGAATTGCTGGTCGCCCTGGCCCTTGGTCTGGTCGTCGTGCTGGGTGTCGTACAGATTTTCATTGCCGCGAAAAACACTTACGCCAGCCAGAACAGTGCTGCGGCGATGCAGGAAGATGCGCGCTTTGTGTTGAGCAAAATGATTCAGGAAATCCGCATGGTCGGCATGTTCGGTTGCCTTGGCACGATTACCGATGCCAGCTCGGCAGGGGATTTCAATCCCGCGCAGATCCTCCCGATCAGTTGGGACAATGCCGGTCTCAAACTGACCTTGGTCACCGCCGATATCGGCAGCGGTGGTGGCACGCCGACCTGGACAGTAGTGTCCGATTGTCGCAACAGCGCCACGGCCTACACCGGTTTACGCGCCGCGACGACGGGGCAGATTGCGTTCCCGATCCGGCGTCTGGTCTACAGCTTCAGCAACAACCAGATCCTCATGGGCACCGGCAGCGGCACGCCGACCCAGCAGGTGCTGGTGAACAATGTCAGCGCGTTCAACGTCACGTTCGGTCTGGCCAGTTCTGCGACGGACGTGGCGGCCTCGACATACAGCACCAACCCCAGCGATCCGGCGCGCATTCGCAGCGTGCGCTTGAGCCTGACCCTGCTCGATCCCAATAGTCGGGTCGCCACGCAAACCTTCAACGTGGTTGCCGCTTTGCGCAACCGCCTGCAGTGAGGGCCGGGGTGATGCGGATATCTTTTCATCAACGGCAAGCTCAGCGCGGCATGGTGTTGCTGGTCAGCCTGGTGTTCTTGTTGTTGCTGACGTTGATCGGCCTGTCGTCGATGCAAAGCGCCAACCTGCAGGAAAAAATGGCCGGCAGCGTGAGCCTGCGCAATCAGTCGTTTCAGACAGCAGAAGCGGCGCTGCGCGTGGGGGAAAGTGCGGTGCAACTCGATACTTACACGTTGCCAGTGTGCAGCGGCACGACGCAATGCGCGCCGCCGGCGGAGTCATCGGTGGTCAGTGCAGCGGGGCTCAACTCAACCTCGGGTGTGACGTGGATCGCGACTGGCAACGGTTTCTATGGTGTGCAGAACATCGGCACCACACTCACGGCGGTGAACGTGCCGAGCAATACCTCGGCGACGTTGTATCGGGTCACCGCTGTCGGCATCGCCGGCACTTCGCGCAGTGTGGTGGAGAGTGTCTATGCGAAGTATTGAGCGTTATGTGTCACTGCTGATCGGCCTGTTGCTGAGTTTTTATCTGGTCGCGCCGGTGTATGCGTTCACGCCATCGGACTCGCCATTGTTGAGTGCCGCAGCGGTGCCGCCGAACGTGATGTTGCTGATCGATGATTCGGGCAGCATGAACAGCATCATCTATGCGTCCGGTTTTGATCCGACGGCTGATCGCACGCCGGCGCGTCAGTGCAATGCGTTGCTCGGCTTGTGCCTGAGCTCATCTGTGATCACCGGTGATTCGATATTCCTCTCAAGTCTGCCGACCTCGGGATGTTCCGGTGGCGCCTACGCGTTCTACAACAACAGTCTGGCACCGCTGTGCCTGAAACTTCCGGACCCGGTCGGCAGCGGTAACACGCGTTATTCGGGCGATTACATTGCCTACGTATTTTCTTTGGCCATCAACAATGGCACCCGCGATTTCACCACCGGGGCGATTCCCAATGATTACCGGATCAACGTTGCACGTAACGTGTCCACCGCGCTGGTTTCCAGCAACCGCACATTGCGCATCGGCCTTTCGACGTTCAATCCGGCGACCAGCAACAACTCCGGAAACGGCGGTTTCATCGCCCGCTCGATCAGCGATCTGGCACCAGTGTCCGGCAGCGTGACGCAGGGTCAGGCCGACACCAACTACAACGCGCTGATTGCAGCGATCAACGGCTTGAGCGCAGTGGCCAATACGCCATTGGCGGAAACCTATTACGAAATCACCCGTTACATGCGCGGCATGGCGCCGTACTACAACACTACGCCAGCGACTTACACCAGCCCGATCCAGTATCGCTGTCAGAAAAACTACGGTGTGGTGATCACCGACGGCCTGCCCACTTTCGATCGTACCTTTCCGACCAACGACCCTTTGGGCGGCAGCCGTCTACCGAACTGGGATGGCGTCAACAATGACGGCAACAATCTCAATGGTGACGGTGAGGGCGACACCCTGTATCTGGACGACATCGCCAAGTTCGCCTTCGACATCGACATGCGTTCGACCGGCACCGACGCGGCTGGCAAAAGCTGGAACGCGGTGGATTTTCCCAAGCAGAACATGAACACCTACACCGTTGGCTTCACGGCGGCCAACGACATGCTCTCGGACGCCGCCGCTTATGGGCAGGGCAAGTACTACCAAGCGACGGACAGTACCGGGCTCAATGCGGCGCTGTCGTCGGCGTTGAGTGACATTACGTCCAAGGCAGGATCGGGCGGCAGCGGCGTCACCAGCGGCACCACACTGGCCAGCGGCACCAGTTACTTTCAGACCAGTTACGACCCGAAGGATTGGCGCGGCACGATCAAGTCCTTCGGCTTCAATGCATCCGGAGCGGTGAATACCTCTGCGGTGCTCTGGACCACTGACACGACTATCGTACCGAGTGCGACCGCGCCGACCTATCAGTCGTGGAACACTACAAGCAACGCCGCCGTTACGCTGGCATACGGTAATTTTTCCCCGGCGCAACAAACGACACTCAGTCAGGGACTACCGACGGGCATCACGGGCATTGATCTGGTGGAGTGGAGCAAAGGCACCAACAAGGCCGGGCTCAAGGTACGCAGCGTGTTGCTGGGTGACATCATCAATTCGCCGTTGGTGCTGGCGTCACCCACGGAAAAAACCGCGTCCGATCTGTCCGGGGACACTACCTACAGCACCTACCTGACAACCAAAGCGGCAAACATGAACGCCAGTCTGGTGGTGAACGCCAATGACGGCTTCGTAAACGTCATCAACTCGGCCAATGGCACGCGTCGTTACGCTTACATGCCGTCCAGTGTGTTGCCGTCGCTGCGGTTGATCGCTGACACCAATTACGTTAACGGTGTGAGCCACAAATTTCTCGTCGACGGTCAGGTCGGTGTGTATGACGCTCAGTTGAACAGTACCTGGAAGACATTGGCCATCGGAGGCACTGGCGCCGGCGGCAAAAGCTTTTACGCACTGCAATTGTTCGACGCTTCGGCAGGCAATGTTCTGCGTGCCTTGTGGGAAGTCAGCGCACCTGCGACGGCTAACACTGCAAACGCTTTCAATGATCTGGGTTACGCCTATGCCCGGCCGGAAGTGGCACGCTTGGCCGATGGTCGCTGGGCGGCGTTTATTTCCAATGGGTACGGCAGCAACTCCGGCGTGGCAGCGCTCTATGTGCTGGATGTGCGCGACGGCTCGCTGATCAGGAAAATCGTCGTCGACAGCACGGAAACCACCAACGGCTTGTCCTCGGTGAAACTCAAGGTCAACTCACAGAATGTCGTGCAAGCCGCTTATGGCGGTGACCTGAAGGGACGTCTGTGGAAGTTCGACCTGAGCGCCACTTCCACCGACAGTTGGGGCGTAGCATTTGCCGGCAAGCCGTTGTTCACCACGGCAGGCGGGACGACGCAGCCGATCACCGCGCAGCCGCTGCTGGCGGACAATTCACTGGGTGGCAAACAGATCTTCATCGGCACCGGCAAATTCAATGAAACGGCCGACAAGACCAACAAGGATTTGCAGGCGTTCTATTCGGTGTGGGATGCCGACGGTGGTTCAGGCCAGCTCACGGTCAGCAGTTTGCAGGCGCAGGCTGTGACGGGCGTGTTTTCAGGCAGTTCCGGGCAGTTCGTCACGACAACGCAGAACGACACGACCTATCCGGGAGAGAAGGGCTGGTACCTGCCCTTGGTGTATAACAACGCGCTGACCGGCGAGCGGGTGATCAATCAGGCCAGCCTGGTACTCGGGCGGATCATCTTCACAACCGCCAGCGTTGATACCACCGACCCATGTTCCAGCTTCGGTACCGGCAAACTGGTCGAACTCGATGCGTTCAGCGGTAAGATGCTCAACTATGCGGTGCTCGACACCAACGCCGATGGCGTGGTCGACAGCAATGACACGATTTCCAGTGGCGTGGTGTTCTCCGGCGGTATTCCGACCCTGAATGCCATCGTCAACGGCGCCACGCGCAAGATTGTGAACGACTCCAGCGGTGGTATTACCACGCTGGTGGAAAAACCCGGCGGCGGCAGCCGTCGTATCATGTGGCGACAAATACAGTAAGCGAGAGTTTGAGGCATGCGCAGATCCAACCGCGGATTCACCCTGATCGAAATCATGATCGTGATTGCGATCATCGGGATCGTCATCACCATCGCCGCACCGAGCTACACCGAATACGTGAAAAAGGGCCGCCGCGCCGAAGTGGTGGGGTTGCTCTCGGAACAGGCGCAGACCCTCGAACGTTTCTACACCAAGAGCAATGTCTACACCGGCGTTACCGGTCTGAGCACGGGCAATGATTACTACACGATCACCCCGACCATCGCTGACCAGACCTTCCTGCTGACCGCGACCCGTAAAACGGGCACGGCCATGGCCACCGACAAGTGCGGGGATTTTACCCTGACCAACACCGGTGTCAGAAGCATGAACAACGCGACCACCGGGCTGACCGCCAAGGATTGCTGGGGCCGCTGAGGCGCTTTCTTTCGGGTGCCTTTTGCGCCCACTGTCTTTTTTACGGTTGGATCAAACATGACCAGGCAACAGCAAGTGGTGATTGTCGGGGGCGGGGTGATTGGCCTGCTGACCGCCTACAATCTCGCCTCCGAAGTGCGCAGCGTGGTGCTGCTGGATCGTTCGAACCTTGGCCAGGAATCGTCTTGGGCGGGTGGCGGTATCGTTTCGCCGCTGTACCCGTGGCGCTATAGCCCGGCAGTGACCGCACTGGCGCACTGGTCGCAGGATTTTTATCCACAGCTTGGCGAACGTTTGTTTGCCGATACCGGGGTCGATCCTGAAGTACACACCACTGGCCTGTACTGGCTGGATCTGGACGACGACGCCGAGGCGCTGGCCTGGGCCAAACGTGAAAACCGTCCGCTGCGGGCTGTGGATATCTCGGCGGCGCACGATGCGGTGCCAGTGCTCGGCGGTGGATTCTCGCGGGCCATCTACATGGCGGATGTGGCCAACGTGCGCAATCCGCGTCTGGTCAAATCGTTGAAAGCAGCGTTACTGGCAATGCCGAACGTGACTATTCATGAACAGTGCGAAGTCAGTGGTTTTGTCCGTGACGGCGCGCAGGTTGTCGGTGTTGAAACCTCTGCAGGCGTGATCAACGGTGATCAGGTCGTGCTGACGGCAGGCGCCTGGAGCGGTGATCTGCTCAAGACGCTGAACCTGAAATTGCCGGTCGAACCGGTCAAAGGCCAGATGATTCTCTACAAGTGCGCGGCAGACTTTTTGCCGAGCATGGTGCTGGCGAAGGGGCGTTATGCGATTCCCCGGCGCGATGGCCACATTCTGATCGGCAGTACGCTGGAGCACGAAGGCTACGACAAGACGCCGACTGATGTAGCGCTGGAGAGCCTCAAGGCTTCAGCGGTCGAGCTGATTCCGGCGTTGGCCAATGCCGAAGTAGTCGGGCATTGGGCGGGACTGCGTCCGGGCTCGCCGGAGGGGATTCCTTACATTGGCCGGGTGCCGGGATATGCAGGCTTGTGGTTGAATTGCGGGCATTACCGCAACGGGTTGGTACTGGCGCCGGCGTCGTGTCAGTTGTTTGCCGATGTGATGCTGGGCAGGGCGCCGATTATTGATCCGGCGCCGTATGCGCCTGAGGGCCGCATTTAGAGCAAGATCAAAAGATCGCAGCTTTCGGCAGCTCCTACATTGGAATGCGTTTCCTGTAGGAGCTGCCGAAGGCTGCGATCTTTTACGATCTAATCCAGACCGAGTTTTTTCAGTCGGTAGCGCATCGACCGAAACGACAGACTCAACCGCTGCGCCGCTGCCGTGCGATTCCAGCGGGTTTCCTCCAGCGCCTGCAAGATCAGTTTGCGTTCGACGTTCTCCAGATAATCTTCCAGGTTATCGATCTGCGTCAGATCGGCAATGCCGCCTTCCACCGCGCAATTGCCCTCGCTCAAACGCAGATCCCCTGCTTCGATCGTACGGTTCTCACAGAGGGTGTGCGCCCGTTCGAGGACATTCTCCAGCTCCCGCACATTCCCCGGGAAACGGTAATTCTTCAGTGCTTCGAGCGCCTGCGGGTGCAAGCGCGCCGCAGGCTGGCCGGTGTCCTTGGCCAAGCGCGTGAGCATGTGCGCTGCCAGCACTTCAATGTCATCACGGCGTTCGCGCAGTGATGGCACCCGCAGTTCAATCACGTTCAAACGGTAATAGAGGTCCTGACGGAAACGCTCCGCAGCCACCTCGGCGTCGAGATCCCTGTGGGTTGCGCAAAGAATCCGCACATCGACCACGGTTTCCTGTTGTCCGCCGACGCTGCGCACGGCTTTCTCCTGAATCGCTCGTAACAGTTTTACCTGCATCGACAGCGGCAAGTCCGCCACTTCATCAAGAAACAACGTGCCGCCATTCGCTGCCTGAAACAACCCAGGTTTGTCTTCGACGGCGCCGGTAAAACTGCCTTTGCGATGGCCGAAAAACTCGCTTTCCATCAGCTCTGACGGAATCGCCCCGCAGTTCACCGGCACAAACGGCTGGCCCGCTCGCGGGCCTTGTTCGTGAATCAACCGCGCGACCAGCTCTTTACCACTGCCGGACTCGCCGCTGATGTAAACCGGCGCCTGACTGCGGGCGAGTTTGTCGATCTGTTTGCGCAGATTACGCATCGGCGCCGAGTCACCGAGCAAGCGCCGATCAATCGACGTGCACACGCCGCCGGCCGCCGGCATGCGCAGGGCTGCGCCGACCAGCTCGCGCAGGCGCGTGAGGTCCACCGGTTTGGTGAGAAAATCGAACGCCCCGGCTTTCAGCGCGTTGATCGCGGTTTCCAGGCTGCCGTACGCGGTGATCATCGCCACCGGCAGCTGTGGATAACGCTGCTGAATGTGCTGCACCAGCTCCAGCCCCGTACCGTCGGGCAGGCGCATGTCGGTCAGGCACAGGTCGAATGGCTCGCGGTTGAGCAGCGCCTGGGCTTCAGCCAGATTGCGTGCGCTGTAGGTGTCGAGTTTCATCCGTCCCAGGGTGATTTCCAGGAGTTCGCGGATATCCGGTTCGTCGTCGACGATGAGGATTTTTTGCCGTGGGCTCGTGTTCAACTTTGTTTCCGTCCGTGAGCAAAGGTGATGCGAAAGCAGCCGCCGCCTTGGCGTGATTGAAAGTCTAGGCGCGCTTGGTTGCTTTCGCACAGCTCACGGGACAGATAAAGCCCAAGGCCGGTGCCTTGGCTGCTGGTGGTGAAGAACGGTTCGAACAAATGCGCCTGTTCATCGGCAGGCACGCCGGGGCCGTTATCCTGTACTTCGAGCACCGAAAGCTGGCTGTCGGTGTCGACGAAGAGGGCCAGCCAGACTTCGGCCTGATCGTACAGCAAGGCGCTGTGGCGCCAACCGTTGCGCAACAGATTGTCGAGAATTTGCGTGAGCTGGTTGGGGTCCATCAACGTGGTGAAGTCCCCGGAGTTGATCCGCAGATGAATAATCTGCCGCTCGCTGGCCTGTTCGCGGCTTTCGGCGACGAAGTTTTCCAGCCACGGTTTGAGATCCAGCCGTTGCGGGGCGCTTTGCTGGCGGCGGGACAGTTGCAGGACGTTTTCGATGACTCGGTTCATGCGCTGGGAGTGATCTTGAATGATCTGGGTCAGACGCCGGTCAGCGCCGTCGAGTTCCTCGGACTCCCCCAATAGCTGCGCGGCATGACTGATGGCGCCCAGTGGATTGCGGATTTCGTGGGAGATGCCGGCAGTCAGGCGGCCGAGCGCGGCGAGTTTCAGTTGCTGGGCCTGCTGGGCAATTTGCGCGAGGTCTTCGAGAAACACCAGGGTTTGCTGGTTAGGGCTTTGTTCCAGAGCGATGAAACTCGGTTGCAGTTCCAGGCCGTTGCCGGGGATTTTCAGACTCTGGGGACGCAAGGTCGGGTTGTTCATCCACAGTTGCAGGCGGTCGACCAGGGCTGGCGAATAATCGTCGATCAGATGGCCCTGCAAGTGTGACTGCGCGAGCAAGGTCTGGGCGCTGTGATTGGCCAGTTGCACCCGGCGCTCCTCGTCGAGCACCAGAATGCCGGTGCGCATGCGTTGCAGGATCAGCGCATTGAGCGCTTCGAGGCCGACGACTTCGCTGGCGCGTTGTTCGGCCAGTGTCTCGCTGACTTCCAGGCGACGGATCAACCCTTGCACCAGCAACGAGGCGGCGAAACACAGTGCGCCGAGGGTGCCGGCCTGCAGGTATTCGTTGGCGCTCAGGGGATGGCTGAAACTCAGTAGAAAGCTTGAGCCGACGATGCCGAGGGCGCCAATGGCGGCAATCAGCAAGCCGATGCGTCGACGCAGGAGGGTATTGCTGATCGCAACTGAAACGATCAGCAGATTGCCAATCGCGCTGGCCACGCCGCCGGCGGCATAAAACAGTCCGCACAGCAGCAAGACGTCGACCAGTGCCAGGCTGAACAGCTGCGCCGGACGCCGGGTGTTCTCGAGGAATACCACCAGCAAGATGTTCAACACCAGATACAACCAACTGCCGCTGCGCAGCAAATCGTCGTCAATCGACGTCAGCAGGCGGTTGTCCATATTGCTGGAGATCAGCAGCACCAAGGTGATGCCGACACTTAAACGGTAGAGATGATAAAGGCGCAGCAGGCGCTGCGCCTGTTTGCTGTCGGGGTCGGCCTTAGCGATCACGAGTGCCCGGGCCTTGCTCGAGGTGAGCCTGGCTGCAATACCACTGTTGTTGCACGCTCAGCGCGCGGTCGCGCGGCAGGTGCACGCCGCAATGAGCACAACGCACCATCGGCGCGGCGTCCTGCTCGCTTGAAGAGCGATTGGATTGAGAGGACGCGGCGGGTGCCTTGAATTTCCGCCAGAGCCAAATGGCGGCGAAAATCACGACGATCCAGAACAATAAACGAAGCATGATGAGCGGCTTTTCGACTGATGATCCGGCAGTTTAGCCAAGGACCTGACAAGCGCACAGCGGATTAAATCGCGGAAACGAAAAAGGGAGATCCGCAGATCTCCCTTTTCTGTGCAACCGGTGTGATCAGTCGAACACGCCGAAAGTCATGTAGCTGAACCACGAACGGTCGGTGCTGCTCGACTCGGACTCTGGCTCTTCGATCACGTCACCGTTCTCGTCTTTAGGCTTGAGCTCGTTCGGGATCGCATCTTTCGCGTCCTGGAACTGCTTCTGCACGTCCTGGTTGGCGCGGGTTTCACCCGGCGGCAGCGGTGGACGCGACTCGATCAGACCCAATGTCGCCTTGCTCAGGAACGAACGGTTGTCGGCTTCGGCAACCCGTGGCACGAACTGGCCGTCTTGCAGGCTCGGGTGATTCGGGTAGTTGAGCTTCAGGGTTTCGAGGCTGGTGGCCGCCAGTTCGTCCAGGTGCAGACGCTGATAGGCTTCAGTCATCACCGCCAGGCCGTCGCCGACCGATGGGGTTTCCTGGAAGTTTTCCACCACGTAACGGCCGCGGTTGGCAGCAGCTACATAGGCCTGACGGGTCAGGTAGTAGTCGGCTACGTGAATCTCGTAGGCCGCCAGCAGGTTGCGCAGGTAAATCATGCGCTGCTTGGCGTCCGGCGCGTAGCGGCTGTTCGGGTAGCGGCTGGTCAGCTGGGCGAACTCGTTGTACGAGTCGCGCGCGGCGCCCGGGTCACGCTTGGTCATGTCCAGCGGCAGGAAGCGCGCCAGCAGGCCGACGTCCTGGTCGAACGAGGTCAGACCTTTGAGGTAGTACGCGTAATCCACGTTCGGGTGCTGCGGATGCAAACGAATGAAACGCTCGGCAGCGGACTTGGCAGCTTCCGGCTCGGCGTTCTTATAGTTGGCGTAGATCAGCTCCAGCTGTGCCTGATCGGCGTAGCGACCGAACGGATAACGCGACTCCAGAGCCTTCAGCTTGGCTGTGGCGCTGGTGTAGCTGTTGTTGTCCAGGTCAGTCTGAGCCTGCTGATACAGCTCGGCTTCGCTGAGGTTTTCGTCTACGACTTCCTTCGATGAGCAAGCAGCGGTCAATGCGAGGATGGCGATCAGCAGCAGGTGTTTCACTTGCATGGCGGCTTGCGTCCCTATGACGGCCGCTGTCTTGGGCGGGGCCGTCCTGTTATGATGAGCGCCCCGTTGAAAAGCCTCGGGGCAAAAGACGCCGTATTTAACCACAAGCGCGCAGCCGAAACCAAAAGCTGTGCCGACGCACAGTCAGAGCATGTCCGATAAAATTGAACTTCGCGCAGAGGTGCCGTCCGAATTGGGCGGCCAACGCCTCGATCAAGTCGCTGCCCAACTCTTCGCTGAGCACTCTCGCTCGCGCCTTTCCGCCTGGATCAAAGAAGGTCGCCTGACTGTGGACGGGGCGGTCATCCGCCCTCGCGACATCGTGCACGGCGGTGCCATCCTTGAGCTGACTGCCGAGCAGGAAGCCCAGGGCGAGTGGATCGCCCAGGACATCGAACTCGACATCGTCTATGAAGACGACGACATTCTGGTGATCAACAAGCCTGCGGGCCTGGTGGTGCACCCGGCTGCCGGTCACGCCGATGGCACGCTGCTCAACGCCTTGCTGCACCACGTACCGGACATCATCAATGTCCCGCGCGCCGGTATCGTGCATCGTCTGGACAAGGACACCACCGGTTTGATGGTGGTGGCCAAGACCATTCAGGCGCAGACAAAGCTCGTTACTCAATTGCAGAGTCGCAGCGTCAGCCGCATCTATGAGTGCATCGTGATTGGTGTGGTCACCGCCGGTGGCAAGATCAACGCCCCGATCGGTCGTCACGGCCAGCAGCGCCAGCGCATGGCGGTGATGGAAGGCGGCAAGCCTGCTGTCAGTCACTACCGCGTGCTGGAGCGTTTCCGTTCCCACACCCACGTACGGGTGAAGCTGGAAACCGGTCGTACTCACCAGATCCGCGTACACATGTCACACATCAACTTCCCGTTGGTCGGCGACCCGGCGTACGGCGGTCGTTTCCGCATTCCGCCAGCGGCCAACCCGACGATGGTTGAATCGCTCAAGCATTTCCCGCGTCAGGCCCTGCACGCGCGTTTCCTTGAGCTGGATCATCCGACGACCGGTGTGCGCATGAGCTGGGAATCACCGCTGCCGGAAGATTTCGTCTGGCTGCTGACCCTGCTCAAGCAGGATCGCGAGGCGTTCATCGGATGAACTGGCTGACGCCGGACTGGCCCGCGCCGGCCAGCGTCAAAGCCTGTGTCACCACTCGAGAGGGTGGTGTCAGCGAGGCGCCGTTCGACAGCCTCAATCTGGGCGATCATGTCGATGATCGCCCAGAAGCCGTTGCCGAGAACCGTCGGCGCCTGACCGAACACTTCTCTATACAGCCTGCCTGGTTGCAGCAAGTACACGGGATTGCCGTGGCTCATGCTGATCCGGGCATTGTTGCGACCGCCGATGCCAGCTGGACCGCAACACCAGGCATTGCCTGCGCGGCGATGACGGCGGATTGCTTGCCAGCGTTGTTTTGTGATCGCGGTGGCACTCGCGTGGCGGCGGCTCATGCCGGTTGGCGTGGTCTGGCGGCGGGTGTACTTGAAGCAACGCTCGACAGCCTCGATGTTCCGGCTAAGGACGTTCTGGTCTGGCTCGGCCCGGCGATTGGCCCGCAAGCCTTTGAAGTCGGCCCCGAAGTGCGGGAGGTCTTCATCAATCAATTGCCGGAAGCGGCAAGCGCCTTCGTGCCGAGCGACAACGCCGGCAAGTTCATGGCTGACATCTATCTGCTGGCGCGCCTGCGTCTGGCTGAGCGGAGTGTTACCGCGGTTTACGGCGGCGGTTTCTGCACCGTGACTGATCCACGCTTCTTCTCTTATCGCCGTGCGTCGCGCACCGGTCGCTTTGCCTCCTTGGTCTGGCTCACCCGCTAGACTTGCCTGACTTGAATCAACTCTCTGACGCTTGAATCTCCCAGAATCGACCGCATCTACAGTGGTATCTGGCAGGTTTCTTTATTCAGGATGGTTTTTAGGTCCGGCCTGCTCAAAAGGAAGGTGACTTATGCGAATAGACCGTTTAACCAGTAAATTACAGTTGGCCCTGTCCGACGCCCAGTCGTTGGCAGTCGGCCATGATCATCCGGCGATTGAGCCGGCGCACTTGATGCAAGCCATGCTTGAACAGCAGGGTGGTTCGATCAAACCTCTGCTGATGCAGGTGGGCTTCGACGTCAACAGCTTGCGCAAAGAGCTGACCAAAGAGCTCGACCAATTACCGAAAATCCAGAACCCGACTGGCGACGTGAACATGTCGCAGGATCTGGCGCGTCTGCTTAACCAGGCTGACCGTCTGGCTCAGCAGAAGGGCGACCAGTTCATTTCCAGTGAACTGGTGCTGCTCGCTGCAATGGACGAGAACAGCAAGCTCGGCAAGTTGTTGCTCGGCCAAGGCGTGAGCAAGAAAGCCCTGGAGAACGCGATTACCAATCTGCGTGGCGGCGAAGCGGTGAATGACGCCAACCACGAAGAGTCGCGTCAGGCGCTGGATAAATACACCGTCGACCTGACCAAGCGCGCCGAAGACGGCAAGCTTGATCCGGTGATCGGTCGTGATGACGAAATTCGTCGCACCATTCAGGTTCTGCAACGCCGCACCAAGAACAACCCGGTGCTGATTGGCGAACCTGGCGTGGGTAAAACCGCGATCGCCGAAGGTCTGGCTCAGCGCATCATCAACGGCGAAGTGCCGGATGGCCTCAAGGGCAAACGTCTGCTCTCGCTGGACATGGGCGCGCTGATTGCCGGTGCCAAGTATCGCGGTGAGTTCGAAGAGCGCCTGAAGTCGCTGCTCAACGAGCTGTCGAAGCAGGAAGGGCAGATCATTCTGTTCATCGACGAACTGCACACCATGGTAGGCGCGGGTAAAGGCGAAGGCTCGATGGACGCCGGCAACATGCTTAAGCCAGCACTGGCTCGCGGCGAGTTGCACTGCGTCGGCGCGACCACGCTCAACGAGTATCGCCAATATATAGAGAAGGACGCGGCGCTCGAGCGACGCTTCCAGAAAGTATTGGTGGATGAACCGAGCGAAGAGGACACCATCGCGATCCTGCGCGGCCTTAAAGAACGTTACGAGGTTCACCACAAGGTGGCGATCACCGACGGCGCGATCATCGCGGCGGCGAAGCTCAGCCATCGCTACATCACCGATCGGCAGCTGCCGGACAAGGCCATCGACCTGATCGACGAGGCCGCCAGCCGCATCCGTATGGAAATCGATTCCAAGCCGGAAGTGCTCGATCGTCTGGAACGTCGCCTGATTCAGTTGAAGGTGGAATCCCAGGCACTGAAGAAAGAAAGCGATGAAGCGGCGATGAAACGTCTGGAGAAACTCCAGGAAGAAATCGTCCGCCTCGAACGCGAGTATTCCGATCTGGAAGAAATCTGGAACTCGGAAAAAGCCGAGGTGCAGGGCTCTGCGCAGATTCAGCAGAAGATCGAGCAATCGCGTCAGGAACTGGAAGCCGCACGCCGTAAGGGCGATCTGAACCGCATGGCAGAGTTGCAGTACGGGGTGATCCCGGATCTGGAACGCAGCCTGCAAATGGTCGATCAGCACGGCAAGAGCGAAAATCAGTTGCTGCGCAGCAAGGTGACTGAGGAAGAGATCGCCGAAGTCGTGTCGAAGTGGACCGGCATCCCCGTGTCGAAAATGCTCGAAGGCGAGCGCGACAAGCTGATGAAGATGGAAAGCCTGTTGCACAAACGCGTGATCGGTCAGGAAGAAGCCGTGGTCGCTGTGGCCAACGCCGTGCGGCGTTCGCGAGCCGGGTTGTCTGACCCGAATCGCCCAAGCGGCTCGTTCATGTTCCTCGGCCCGACCGGTGTCGGTAAAACCGAGCTATGCAAGGCGCTGGCCGAATTCCTCTTTGATACTGAAGAGGCGATGGTGCGGATCGACATGTCCGAGTTCATGGAGAAACATTCCGTGGCTCGCTTGATCGGTGCGCCACCGGGATACGTCGGTTACGAAGAGGGCGGTTACCTGACCGAGGCTGTGCGTCGCAAGCCTTATTCGGTGATCCTGCTGGACGAAGTCGAGAAGGCGCACCCGGATGTGTTCAACATCCTGCTGCAAGTGCTTGAGGATGGTCGCCTCACCGACAGCCATGGCCGCACGGTGGACTTCCGCAATACCGTGATCGTCATGACCTCGAACCTTGGCTCTGTGCAGATTCAGGAGCTGGTCGGTGATCGTGAGGCGCAACGCGCTGCAGTCATGGATGCGCTGACGTCGCACTTCCGTCCGGAGTTCATCAACCGGGTCGACGAAGTGGTGATCTTCGAGCCCTTGGCGCGGGATCAGATCGCAGGCATTACCGAGATCCAGTTGAGCCGTCTGCGGACGCGTCTGGCGGAGCGTGAGCTGAAGCTGGAACTGAGTCCGGAAGCGATGGACAAGCTGATCGCGGTTGGTTACGACCCGGTGTATGGCGCGCGTCCTTTGAAACGGGCCATCCAGCGCTGGATCGAAAACCCGCTGGCGCAACTGATCCTTTCGGGTCACTTCATGCCAGGCGACACGGCGACCGGGGCTGTCGAGAACGACGAAATCGTTTTCAACTAAGCCCAAACGCCAATGAAAATTGGAAGGCCCCACCTTGTGGGGCCTTTTTTTTCGTTAGGCTGTTGAACTCAAAGGAAAAGGCTTGTAAAGTGCGCCCCGCAGTCAGTCGCCAAGACGGTCTCAGCTCACTGAGTTGAAATCTGAAATAAGTTGCAAATCATTAACTTGAAAGCAATTTAGGGGGTTGACAGAGGTGTTCTAGGTTGTAGAATAGCGCGCCTCAGACACACGAACGCAGCGATGCGAACGAGTGACTGGAAGCAGTAAGTTTCACCGTTGTAAATTGAAATATGTAGTTCCGTGATAGCTCAGTCGGTAGAGCAAATGACTGTTAATCATTGGGTCCCAGGTTCGAGTCCTGGTCACGGAGCCAATTTCAAGCCGGGGTATAGCGCAGTCCGGTAGCGCGCCTGCTTTGGGAGCAGGATGTCAGGAGTTCGAATCCCCTTACCCCGACCATTTTTGGGTCGTTAGCTCAGTTGGTAGAGCAGTTGGCTTTTAACCAATTGGTCGTAGGTTCGAATCCCACACGACCCACCATTTTTGAAACCAGTTAACGCTGGGATCGAATCTTAAGATCAGAGGCCAAAAGCGCTGATCGAAGAAGGCGATCTTTGAAAGGTCGCCTTTTTTTTACCGGGGTATAGCGCAGTCCGGTAGCGCGCCTGCTTTGGGAGCAGGATGTCAGGAGTTCGAATCCCCTTACCCCGACCATATTAAAAATCCTCGTATCGAAAGATACGGGGATTTTTTTTGTCCGACAAAAACCCATTTCCCCTTCAAGTCGTCATACAACCTGCCGATAGCCCGCTAACACGAGGGGACTGCCATGGCTTCGCCCCTTGAATCTGGCCAATACAAGAATAAGGGCGTGCGTCATGTTGCTTCGTCAGTTGAATATTGCTCCCCGGGCTGCCCTGGGATTCGCCCTGATCGCGGTGTTGGTCGCTTTGCTCGGCGTGTTTGCGCTCGGGCAGATGTCGAGCATCCGCGACAGTGAGGTCGCGGTCGAAAATCAGTGGTTGCCGAGTATTCGTGGCGGCGACGAGATCCGCGAGATCATGCTACGTATCCGCACCATCTCGCTGCGCATGGCGCTGGATCAGGATCCGAACAACATCGCCACCTACCGCAGCCAGATGGACACCCGCGACAAAGAGCTGAGCGAGAAAATCGCCACCTACGACAAACTGGTCACCACCCCGGAAGGCCAGCAGCTCTACGACCAGTTCAAAAAAACTTTCGCGGCCTATCG
Organism: Pseudomonas sp. 4CAES_32.4; assembly: GCF_058136335.1. Taxonomy (NCBI): domain Bacteria; kingdom Pseudomonadati; phylum Pseudomonadota; class Gammaproteobacteria; order Pseudomonadales; family Pseudomonadaceae; genus Pseudomonas; species Pseudomonas sp. 4CAES_32.4. The sequence goes on along the minus strand of NZ_CM176882.1, from coordinate 5,314,372 downwards.
CAGCGGTATCGCTCAATCCTTCACCCTCGCCGAGCAAGGCAAGCGAGATGAGCTGACCAAATTGTTGCTGGTCGACATGAAAACCGTCGTCGATGGTTCCGGCAAGCAACTCAATGACCTGGCGGACCTGTTCACCAAACAGGTGGCCGCTGAAAGCCAGAAATCCGCCGATCATTACCAGACGTCGCGCACCATCGTCAGCCTGTTCATTGCATTGGCGGCATTGGCCACGGTGGCGTTGGCGATGTTGCTGACGCGCAGTATCGTTCGTCCGCTGAGCAGCGCAGTGAGCGCCGCTGAAAGCGTGGCGCAGGGCGATCTGACCCGCCCAATCGAAACCCATGGCAACGATGAAGTCAGCCGCTTGCTCAAGGCCCTGGCGACCATGCAGCAGAATTTGCGGGAAACGCTGCAAGGCATCAGCGCCTCGGCCACGCAACTGACCACCGCCGCCGACGAACTCAACGCGGTGACGCTCGACAGCACGCAGGGCCTGCAACAGCAGAACAACGAAATCGAACAAGCGGCCACCGCCGTCAACGAGATGACCACGGCGGTGGAAGAGGTTGCACGCAATGCGGTATCGACCTCGGACGCCACGCGGCAGTCCAGCGAGTCAGCGCATGTGGGTCAGGAACGCGTCAGCGAAACCGCCAGTGCCATCAGCGCGCTGAGCAATGATGTGCAGCACACCGGCGAACTGGTGCAGTCACTGGCGAACCAGTCGCAGGACATTGGCAAAGTACTCGATGTGATCCGCGCGATTGCCGAGCAGACCAACCTGCTGGCACTCAACGCGGCGATCGAAGCGGCGCGGGCGGGGGAGAGCGGCAGAGGCTTCGCCGTGGTGGCCGATGAGGTGCGAGCGCTGGCTTATCGCACTCAGCAATCGACCCAGGAGATCGAACAGATGGTGCAAGGCATGCGCAGCGGTTCGAGCCTGGCACTGGATTCGATGCAGGCCAGTGCTTCGCGTGCTGCCAGTACCTTGGTGCTCGCTGAACGTGCGGGAGAAGCGTTGCTGACCATAACGGCGTCGGTGCACGAAATTCACGAGCGTAATCTGGTGATCGCCAGCGCGGCGGAAGAACAGGCGCAAGTCGCGCGTGAGGTGGATCGTAATCTGGTGAATATTCGCGATCTGTCGGTGCGGTCGGCGGCGGGTGCCGACCAGACCAGCGCATCGAGCCATGAACTGTCACAACTGGCCAACGCGCTGCAGGGCATGGTGCGGCGCTTCCAGCTCTGATAAATGGAGATCCATTGTAGGAGTGAGCCTGCTCGCGATAGCGGTGGTTTGGTCACTGACGATGTGACTGACAGAACGCTATCGCGAGCAGGCTCACTCCTACATTTATTGCGCTTGTCTGCTGATTATGTGGGCAGCACAAAAAACTGTGGGAGCAGCTCCCACAGTTTTTTTGTTTTAGTGCAGTTTCAGGCGTGGCTCGGTGCCGCGACCAATCTTGCTACCGAGCATCAGCATCGCCGTGCGGAACGGTCCGTACAGCGCCATCTGGTGCATGCGGTACAGCGACACGTAAAACATCCGCGCCAGCCAGCCTTCGAGCATGACGCTGCCGGTGAGGTTGCCCATCAAGTTACCCACAGCCGAAAAACGCGACAGCGAGATCAGCGAGCCGTAGTCGGTGTACTTGTACTCCGGCAGGGTCTTGCCTTCGATGCGCAGTTTCAGCGACTTGGCCAGCAACGACGCCTGTTGATGCGCCGCTTGTGCACGCGGCGGCACGTTGCGATCGGTGCCCGGTTGCGGGCAGGCGGCGCAGTCACCGAAGGCGAAGATGTTTTCATCGCGGGTGGTTTGCAGCGTCGGCAACACTTGCAGTTGATTGATGCGGTTGGTTTCCAGGCCATCGATGTCCTTGAGGAAACCCGGCGCCCGAATACCGGCGGCCCAGACTTTCAGGCTGGCCTTGATCACGTTGCCATCGGCGGTGATCAGGCTGTCGGCGGTGACTTCGCTGACCGACGCGTTGGTCATCACATTGACCCCGAGTTTTTCCAGAGTCTTGTGCACCGGCCCGCTGATGCGTTCAGGCAGGGCAGGCAACACCCTAGGCCCGGCTTCGATCAGGGTGATGTGCATGTTTTCCGGTTTGATCCGGTCCAGACCATACGCCGCCAATTCGTGCGCGGCGTTGTGCAGCTCTGCCGCCAGCTCAACGCCAGTGGCGCCCGCGCCGACGATGGCCACGCTGATCTGCTCGACCACATCGGTTTGCCCGGCGTGTGCACGCAGATAGTGATTCAGCAGTTGCTGGTGGAAGCGCTCGGCCTGTTTGCGGGTGTCGAGGAACAGGCAGTGCTGCGCCGCGCCCTGAGTGCCGAAGTCGTTGGTGGTGCTGCCGACGCTGATCACCAGCGAGTCGTATTGCACTTCGCGCGCCGGCACCAGTTCTACGCCGTTTTCGTCGTAGGTGGCCGCCAGCTGGATTTTCTTCTGCGCGCGATCGAGCCCGCTCATGCGCCCCAGCTGGAACTCGAAGTGGTTCCATTTCGCCTGGGCAACATAGTTGAGTTCGTCTTCGGAGGAGTTCAGCGATCCGGCGGCCACTTCGTGCAGCAAAGGCTTCCAGATGTGCGTCAGGTTGGCGTCGACCAGCATCACGCTGGCGGTGCCACGCTTGCCCAGAGTCTTACCCAGACGGGTAGCCAACTCCAGACCGCCGGCGCCGCCGCCGACAATAACAATACGATGGGACATAGGGATAACTCGCAAGGTTTTTAAAGGAAATCGGTGCGGTTACCCAAGCGAGCGCCAAGCTGCTCATAGCGTCAGGTAACTGATAAATCGGCTCAACAGGCCCAGACCAATGGTCACTGCCAGCACCAGCACCAGGAGCATCCACGGCCGGAATGGCCGGCGCTCGACACGGTGTTGGGACAATTGCAGGTACTCTTCGACATGTTTCTGGTCTTCGGGGTTCAGGCGGCTGGTCATATTTGCCTCGTCAGGTAGACGTTGCTGAATGGGCAGAAGCTACAGCGGTTTTTATCCGGGGTTGAACGCAGCATAGCCGCTGTCCGGGACCGGTTCGACGCTGACCCTGTCTTCAAGGCGAATGATCCCGCTTTGTAACACCCGCGCGGTGATTCCGCCATGCCCGCGCACCGCTTGAAAGGTGCCGGGGCCAAGGTTGTTTTGCAGGCGTGCGCAGGGCTGACACCAGCCCGTGGTCTCGAATATTGCCTGACCGATGCGAAAACGCCGACCCTTCAGGCTAAACAAATTGATACCGCTGATAACGAGATTGCGCCGCAGATCTTCAGGCTCGACCGGTTGATCGTCCGGACGCCCCATCAAGGCGTTGATAACGGCCAGATGTTCCCACTGGATCAGCGTCACCTGCCGCGCATTGCGCACACCGGGGCGCGCATGATCGCCGGTCAGCCCCGCCTCGAGTCGTGCCTCGACGGCATCCAGCTCGATCATCGGCCCACGGGATTCCGGGCGCACGCCGATCCAGCGCACACGCCCGGTCTGCGGCACATCGGCGATCAACTGCTGAAGCGGCGTCACAGGCTGATCCCGACGTCGAAGACGATGCTGCGGCCGAGGTTGCTGCGCAGAAAATCCGGGGCATCCGGGTGGGCGAACAGCACGCGGGCGAAGGTCGGGCCGACGAGGGACAGCGAGCGCCAGCCCTGACGCAAATATTCAGTGGGCGGCGGGAAGTGACTGTTCAGATCCAGCACTTCGCGCTTGAGGCTGGCGAAGGCGATGATGTCCAGCTCGCCGAGATCCATGCCGCGTTCTTTGTAGTTGTGGGCTTTTTTGCGCAAGGTCGGTGCCAGTCGCATCAGGAACTCATTGGCGGGGATCCGCTTGGGCTTGGCTTCGCGGCGCACCAGTTGGCTGAGCGAGAAGGCACTGCGCCGGCGTTGCAGTTCATCGCGCCATTCGTCATTCAGCCTGCGGCCTTCGTCGAGGACGAAAAACACTTCGAAATTGGCATCGCGAAACAATACGTCCGGCGGCTCGCCGGCAGGGGCGAATTCGTCGGCGCGATAGGGAATGTTCAGGCCTTGCAGCAGGCGCTGGCAGACCCAACGCTCACGCTCCCATTTGCGGGCATTGGACAGGAACGCGTTGGCTTGCTCGGCCGCGATGGTCAGCAGGCGTAAATAATCTGAGTCATCCATAGGCCCAAGCTTAGCGTTCAAATGCGACAAGCAGAAAGCTTTGCTTGAACCGCCCGTTTACCTTGCCCTTGTAGGAGCTGCCGAAGGCTGCGATCTTTTGACTGTAAAAAGAACAAGATCAAAAGATCGCAGCCTGCGGCAGCTCCTACGAGGGATGTGCGCAGAAGGTGAGGGACATGATCGGAGCTGAACTGCTTTCGACAACAAGCCTGACGCTCGGCTGGCTGATTTACCTGCCGGTGCTGCTGTGGGCGCTCGCGCGTGCGTCGTGGGTCGAGTTGTTCAGCGACAGCCGTCGCCAGCATTTGCTGTTCGGCACGGTGTTCGCGTTGTTTCTGCTGTGGCTGGTGCGCAGGGATTTCGACACCGGGGTGTCTTATCACTTCATTGGCATGACGGCGGTGACCTTGCTGCTGGACTGGCCACTGGCGATTATTGGCGGGCTCGTCGCGCAAATTGGCCTGGTGATGCTCGGGCGCCAGGATCTTGCGGCGCTTGGGGTCAACGGTTCGCTGTTTATTCTGCTGCCGGTGTTGATCACCGAGTGCGTAGCAATCCTCGTCGAGCGCGCTCAGCCGCGAAATCCATTCGTCTACATCTTCTGTTCCGGGTTTCTGGCGGCCGCGTTGTCGGCATTGCTTTGCCTGCTATTGAGCCTGACGCTGCTGTGGTACGACGGCCTCTTCGCCATGCCCGAGTGGCTGGAAGATTTCATCGGCTACCTGTGGCTGATCATTTTTCCCGAGGCGTTCATCAACGGCATGATCATCAGTGCGCTGGTGGTGTTCAGCCCGGAATGGCTGGAGACCTTTAACCGCACCCGTTACCTTTCGGCGCCGTGGAAGGACGACGATCCGAAGCCTTGATCCACATCAAACCGGCCACGCGCAGGACATTTCATGCTCACGCAAATCCTTTCAGGAGCAGCGGCATGAGTGTGTACGAATGGGCGAGGCAGGAAACCCGGCAGAGTCTGGAGATGGCGCAGGAGGTGGGATTTGATCCCGGTTTGAGTTTGCGCGCCTTGCTCAGTGCCGTGGTGCAGCAGAGCAAGGCGGTGCGCAACGCCGAAGACCTGGCCGATGAGTTGCGCTTTCTTGCGGAAAACCTCGACGACGATCAGGACTACGGCTTTATGCGGCCCTGAGCGGGATCAGTGGCGCGGATCGAAGTCGCCGGAGAACAATTCGTCCTCAGCGTCCGGTGCGACCGGAATCTTGTGTTCTTCCGAGGCCCAGGCGCCGAGGTCGATCAGTTTGCAGCGATCGGAACAGAACGGACGAAACTTGTTTTCAGGGGTGAATTCAACGGGCGCGCCGCAGGTTGGGCATTCAACGGTTGGGGTCTGGCTCATGCTTGGCCTCCGGATAAAGTCAGGTAAAAGTGATGCAGACGCTCGACTTCGCTGTGCAGCCAGGCGAGGTCGCGGTCGTTGACCACCACGTCGTCGGCACGGCTCACGCGGTCTTCACGGCTCGACTGGGCCTTGAGGATCGCCTGAACCTGCTGTTCGCTGGTCTGGTCACGCTGCAGGGTGCGTTCGATCTGCAATTGTTGCGGGGCGTCGATGACCAGGATGCGCTGGGTCATCGCGTATTGCCCGGACTCGATCAACAGCGGCGAAACCAGAATCGCGTACGGCGATTTTGCCAGCGCCAGGTGATGAGCGATTTCCTCGGCGATCAACGGATGCAGCAGGGCTTCGAGCCAGCGCCGTTGTTCCGGTACCTCGAAGATCAGCTTGCGCAGCGCCGCACGGTCCAGCGTGCCGTCAGCTTGTAACACGCCGGGGCCGAAATGTTCGGCAATCTTCGCCAGCGCCGGACGGCCCGGTTCGACCACCCAGCGCGCGGCGTGATCGGCATCGACGACATGAATGCCGAGATCGATGAAGTGCTGGGCCGCCGCGCTTTTGCCGCTGCCGATGCCGCCGGTCAGGCCGAGAATCCAGGGTTTTTCCACAGGGGTATTCATTTCAAACCGACAAACTGCCAATAGAAGTCGGTTATTTGACCACCCCAGAGCAAGGCAATCCAGCCGGCAATTGCCAGATAGGGGCCGAAGGGGATCGGCGTCGAGGTTTCCTGCTTGCGCAATCGCAACAGAATCACCCCGATAATCGCGCCGACCAGCGACGACAACAGGATCGTCAGCGGCAAGATCTGCCAGCCACCCCATGCACCGAGCAGCGCCAACAACTTGAAATCACCGTGACCGATGCCGTCCTTGCCGGTCAGTAGCTTGAACAGCCAGAACACCGACCACAGCGCCAGGTAACCGGCCACCGCGCCCCACAGTGCATCGTGCAACGGCACGAAGAGCCCGAAGCTGTTGACGATCAACCCCAGCCACAGCAGCGGCATGACCAGTACATCGGGCAGCAACTGGTGCTCGGTGTCGATCAGGCTCATCGCCAACAAGCCCCAGGTGAGGAAGATCAGCAGACCAGCCGGCCAGCCAAAACCGACATGCCAGGCGATGAAGGCCGACATTAGGCCGCACGCCAATTCGGTCAGCGGATAACGCTTGCTGATCGGTGCGGCGCAGGCCGAGCAGCGCCCGCGTAGCCACAGGTAACTGAGCAGCGGAATGTTTTCCCACGCACGGATCCGGTGCGCGCAGTGCGGGCACTCGGAGTGCGGCAGCACCAGGTTGTAGGTGGGCAGCGGCGTCTCGCCGGGCAGACCGAGTACGTCGTGGGCCTGCTGGCGCCAATCGCGTTCGAGCATTTTCGGCAGGCGCCAGACCAGCACATTGAGGAAGCTGCCGACCACCAGCCCCAGCAGCAACGCGGTGCCGACAAAGGCCAGCGGATACAGGGCAAACAGTTCGTCGATAGGCATGTCAGATCGCTGAGCCGAGTTGGAAGATCGGCAGGTACATGGCCACCACCAGCCCGCCGACGATCACCCCCAGCACGACCATGATGAACGGCTCCATGAGGCTGGTGAGGTTGTCGACCATGTTATCCACTTCTTCCTCGTAGAAGCCTGCGACCTTGTCGAGCATTTCGTCCAGTGCGCCCGACTCCTCGCCAATCGCGGTCATCTGCACGGCCATATTGGGAAACACGCCGGTGCTGCGCATGGAGAAATTCAACTGCATGCCGGTGGAGACGTCCTGGCGTACCCGCAGCACCGCACGCTTGAACACCACATTGCCAGTGGCGCCGGCCACCGAGTCGAGGGCTTCCACCAGCGGTACCCCGGCGGCAAACGTTGTCGACAGGGTTCGCGCGAAACGGGCGACGGCGGATTTATACATCAACGTGCCGACCAACGGCAGTTTCAACAGCCAGGTGTCGCGACGGTCACGCAATTCCTGAGATTTTTTCAGCGCATGGCGGGTGCCGAAAATGGCTACCACCAACACGCCGAGGATCGCCCACCACCACTGCTGCATGAATTCGGAAAGGCTGATCACCATCAGGGTGAAGGCCGGCAGTTCGGCGCCAAAACCGGAGAAAACCGATTGGAATTGCGGCACCACTTTCACCAGCAGGATCCCGGTCACCACGGCCGCCACCAGTATCACCGCAGTCGGGTAGGTCATGGCTTTCTTGATCTTGGCCTTGAGCCGTTCGCTTTTTTCCTTATAGGTCGCGACCCGTTCCAGCAGGGTATCGAGGGCACCGGACTGCTCGCCGGCATCGACCAGGTTGCAATACAACTCGTCGAAATACTGCGGCTTCTTGCGCAGCGCCGTGGCGAAGCTGTTACCAGCGGCGACTTCCTGTTTCACCTCGTCCACCAGTTTGCGCATAGCCGGGTTTTCGAAACCTTCGCCAATGATGTCGAAAGACTGCAGCAGCGGCACGCCGGCCTTCATCATGGTTGCCATCTGCCGGGTGAACAGGGCGATGTCCTGCGCCTTGATGCGTTTGCCGAAACTCAGCAGCGACGCCGATTTCTTGCGCACCTTGCCGGGATTGATTCCCTGTTTGCGTAACTGTGCCTTGACCAGTGCGGGGTTCACTCCGCTCAGTTCCCCGGTGATTTTGCTGCCCTTTCTGTCCGTGCCTTCCCAGGCGTAGACGTTCATTTTCGCTGCCTTGACCGCCATGTTCAGTCCTTGGTGACCCGGTTGATTTCTTCAAGGCTGGTGGTGCCTTGCATGGCCTTGTGCAGCCCGGAGGTGCGCAAGTCGTCGAAGCCGTCGCGACGCATCTGGATATCGATTTCCAGTGAATTGCCTTCGGCCATGATCAGCCGTTGCAGCTCTGCGGTGTTTTTCACCACTTCATAAATCCCCACGCGACCCTTGTATCCACCGTTGCAATGATCGCAACCGACCGGCTCGTAGATCGTGAAATGGCCGATGCGTTCCTCGGGGAAACCTTCCTTGATCAGGGTTTCGCGCGGGATCTCGATCGGCCGTTTGCAATGGCTGCAGAGTTTGCGCGCCAGACGCTGGGCAATGATCAGGCTGACCGAGGTGGCGATGTTGAAACCGGGAATCCCCATATTGTGCAGGCGCGTGAGGGTTTCCGCCGCGCTGTTGGTGTGCAGGGTGGAGAGCACGAGGTGACCGGTCTGCGCGGCTTTGATGGCGATCTCGGCGGTTTCCAGGTCACGGATCTCGCCGACCATGATCACGTCCGGGTCCTGACGCAGAAACGAACGCAACGCCTGGGCGAAGTCGAGGCCCTGTTTGGGATTGACGTTGACCTGGTTGATGCCTTCCATGTTGATCTCGACCGGGTCTTCGGCGGTGGAAATATTGATGTCGACGGTGTTGAGAATGTTCAGGCCGGTGTACAGCGACACGGTTTTACCCGAACCGGTGGGGCCGGTGACCAGAATCATGCCTTGTGGCTGTTTGAGCGCGGCCATGTACAGCTCTTTCTGCGCCGGCTCATAGCCCAGCGCATCGATCCCGATCTGCGCGCTGGACGGGTCGAGGATCCGGATCACCACTTTTTCGCCCCACAGCGTCGGGAGCGTGTTGACCCGGAAATCGATCGACTTGCTTTTCGACAGCCGCATCTTGATCCGCCCGTCCTGGGGTTTGCGCCGTTCCGAGATGTCGAGGCTGGCCATGACTTTCAGGCGCGCGGCGATGCGGCCCGCCAACTGGATCGGCGGTTTGGCCACCTCGCGCAACATGCCGTCAGTACGCACCCGGACCCGGTAGTTTTTTTCGTAAGGCTCGAAGTGCAGGTCGGAAGAGCCGCTTTTGATCGCATCCAGCAGCATCTTGTGGACGAAGCGCACCACCGGTGCATCGTCGGCATCCAGCCCCCCGATGGTGTCCTGTCTGCTGTCGTCGCTGGATTCAACGTCGAGGCCGTCAAGGTCGACGTCGGCCATTTCTTCCAGGCCGGTTGCATGGGTGTCGAAAAACTTTTCGATGGCCTCGGTGAGCTTGTCGTCCTCGACCAGAATCGCTTCCGTACTCAGGCCGGTGCTGAACTGGATGTCGTTGATCGCTTGATGATTGCTCGGGTCGGAGATGCCCACGAACAGTTTGTTGCCGCGTCGCCACAGGGGCAGGGCGTGGTGCTGGCGCACCAGTTTCTCGCTGACCAGTCCCTTGGGCTGGGTTTCCTTGTCCAGGCAATTGAGGTCGAGAAACGCCATGCCGAAGTGTTCCGAGGCGATCTCGGCCACCTGCCAGCCTTTCACCAGTTTGCTTTGCACCAGATAGCTGACCAGCGACTGCCGATTGCGTTGGGCATGTTGCCAGGCTTGCTGGGCGCTTTTTTCCGTGAGCAGTTCGGCCTGCACCAATTGCTTGGCCAGACCGCTCAGAGCGATGTCATTCATGGGGATTCCGCACGCTTGCAGTTCATGACTTATAGCCTAGTCAAGTGACAGCGCCAAACACGGTCGGTGCAGGTGACAAAAAGTGTCAGATAGTGCGGTTGCAGGTTGTAGGAAAAGGCGCGGCTCGCACTCTACACCCCATGCACGGGGCCTTGGAGGCTTTGGCATGGCCTATGCTGCGTCACTTTCAGATCATGAGATTTCGACTCATGCATGGAGCGTGTCTATGAAAAAACAACAAGGTTTTACTCTGATCGAGCTGCTGATCGTTGTGGCGATCATCGGGATTCTGGCGACTATCGCCTTGCCGCAGTACTCCAAGTATCAGGCGCGGTCCAAGGTGACAGCGGGGCTGGCGGAAATCAGCGCGATGAAGGTGCCGTTTGAAGACACCATCAATCAAGGGACGAACCCGACACTCGCTCTCGTCAAAGGCGATGCGGCAACCACCACGTCCAACTGCGCACTGACTGCATCCGGCACGGCAGCTGATGGCGCAGGGAGCATCGTTTGTACGATCGCCAATGCTCCGGCACCTGTGCTGGGTAAAACGATTACGCTGACTCGCTCTGCTGCTACCGGGTGGGCATGTACCACAAACGTTGCGGCGGATTACTCGCCTAAAGGGTGCACTGCAAGCGGTACATAAGCAGCTGCACTGTCAGAAAATGCCCCGCACTTGCGGGGCATTTTTCATTGCGCGCTATTTCACAAAAGCTTCAATAATTTCAGCATCTTAGGAACTTTCCAAAAAACCGCAACTTGCATGCGAATATTTTCCGAGTCATGCATTTTGCATGAATCCGGAATTTCTGATAATTCATAACTTATTGATTTGTAAGTGATTTATGTCTTTGAAAAAGTTGGCACAGCGTTCGCAACTACCTTGGTAACCCTGCTGACAAGTAATCCAGCAGACTTTCCAGAAAAACAGGAGTTACTCGTATGAAGAAGTTCGCTATCACTGCCGCTGCTGCTACCGCGCTGACCCTGACCATGACCGGTGCTTTCGCGCAAACCACCCAAGCTACCCAAGCTCCAATGATGCTGGCTGCCGGCGAAGTGACTGAAGCTAAAGAAGCCACCTCCGATACCTGGATCACCACCAAGGTCAAAGCTGATCTGGTCACCGAAAAAGGCATCCCAGGTACCGATATCAAAGTAGAAACCAACAAAGGCGTTGTGTCGCTGTCGTCGACTACTGCAGTAACTGATTCGCAGAAAGACGTCGCTGTTGCGATCGCCAAGAAAATCAAAGGCGTTAAAGCGGTCTCCGCTGACGGCCTGAAAGCCGAGTAAGGCATGACTTCTCGCCTGGACCGGGAGAAGGCGCGACAGACGGGCCGAGTAATACGTCTGCCGCAACTTTAGAGTTCATGCGAACGGTCACACGGATGTGACCATTACAGGCCCCGCCACTTGTGTCGGGGCCTGTTCTATTTCAGGGAGAAAAGAATCAGATGGCATCACAAAACAACTGTAGGAGTGAGCCTGCTCGCGATAGCGGTCTGCCAGCTAATGAAATTGCTGACTGACACACCGCTATCGCGAGCAGGCTCACTCCTACAGGGGGAATCGGTTTAGGGTCAGTTACCGCGTTTGCTGTTGATCTGCCGCAGGCGATTGCCTTCAAAACGCAGGTACTGGTACATGCCGTTGCTCGGGCCGTAGGTCCATTCCTCGACCTGAAACTCCTCACGCCGATTGGCGCTGCGCTTATAGCCCAGCACGTCGCGGCTGACTGGCTCACCGCACTTCTGCAGCACTTCGCTGGAGCGGTCGCCCAGGCTGATCAACTGGCTGCCGCAACGCAGCGTGTCGGACGCTTCGGCGTGGCCGGCAGCGAGGGTCAGTGTCAGCGCGGCCAGCCAATGTCGCTTCATCATTCGGCATCCAGGTGCATTTGCGTGACCACGCGACCATCGCTCTCGGCCTCGCCAAGGTTGGCGTCGATGAAGTACACGCGGTCGTCGGCCAGTTGGCCTTTATCGACGAGATAATCCTTGATACTGCTGGCACGGTCCTGACCCAACTGGCGCAACAGCACATCACTGCCACTCCAGAAATTGATCACGCCTTCGCGCATCTTCGCCGTGCGTTCTTCCTTGCCCAAGTCCTTCCATTCCGCCGGCGGCTGGGTTTTCAGACGCGTGCGGTAGATGCCTTCGAGCAGCGGGCCTTTCTCGCTGTCCGGCACTTCGATCAGCGACGCTTGAGCCGGTACTTTATCGCCACGACGCTGGAGCATCTTGTAGTAGTTGTACTGGTATTCACGCTCCAGACGCTGTTCGGCGATCAACGGACCGTCACTGCTTTTCGCAGCGGTGCCTTCGATTTCCAGGCGCAATGCCGGACGTTCCTTCAGCGCTTGAGACAGCTTGACCAACGCGGCTTCGGCGTCCTTGTTCAGCTCACTGGAACCCGGCGCGAACGACACGGTGCCGAGGTCTTGCGAACCGCCACCACTGACCAGCCCACCGATCAATTTGAACGGGGCGGCAGCGGCTTTGACGATCAGGTTGCGCAGGGTTTGCCAGACAATCGGCATCACACTGAACTGCGGATTGTTCAGGTCGCCGGTCACCGGCAACTCAATGGAGATCTTGCCGTCGACGTCCTTGAGCAAGGCAATCGCCAGTTTCAGCGGCAGGCTCACGGCATCCGGGCTATCGACTTTCTCGCCCAGTTGCAGTTGCTCGACCACCACTTTGTTCTCGGCCTTCAACTGGCCTTTGGTGATCAGGTAATGCAGGTCGAGGTTGAGGCGGCCCTTGCGAATGCGGTAACCGGCGAACTTGCCGGAGTAGGGCGTCAGCGTGGTCAGTTCGACGCGTTTGAAACTGGTGGCGATGTCGAGGCTCGCCATTGGGTCGAACGGATTGACCGCGCCCTTGATGGTCACTGGCGCATAACGGTCAACCTTGCCCTTGATGTCGACACTGGCCGGTTTCGCCTGGCGGCTGTCGATGGTGCCGATCTGACCGTTGAGTTGCTGCACCGCAGTAGCGAAGTTCGGCGTCAGGCTGAAGTCGGCGAAATTGGCCGAGCCGTCGTTAATGGCGATGCCACCGATGTGAATGCCCAGCGGTTTGTCTTTGCTGGCCGGTTTGGTCGCCGTGGTTTTCGCACCGCTGTCGGCGGGTTGCGGAATCAGCAAGTCGTCGATGTTAGTGGTGCGATCATCGTTGATCATGAATCGCGCATACGGCTGGAACAGGTTGACCTTGTCAATCGACAGGCTGTCGCCGTGTTGATAGTTCAGGCCTTCGACGACGACCTGCTGCCACTTGAGGAAGTCGCGGGTTTTCAGGGTGTCGAGGGTGTGCAATTGATCGATCTGCGCCCGCCCGGTGACGCTGAGCGCCAGCGGTTCGGTGCTCTTGAGATTGACCTTCAAGTCACTGCCGAGCATGCCGCTGCGCAGTTCCAGGCGAATGAACGGGTTGATGTAGGACTGGGCGACACGCAGGTCGATGTCTTGGGTTTTGACGTTGAGCTGGGCATTGACCGGGGCCAGATTGACCGTGCCGTCGGCGCTGATCTTGCCTTGTTTGCCCAGCCCGCTGTCGAGCTTGAGCTTGAAGGGCGAGCCGTTGAGGCTGTCGAAATCCTGCAGGTCGACGTTCAGCGGGGTGATGTCCAGCGCCACCGGCGGATTCGCCGAACGGTCCGCCAAATGCACGGTGTAATTGCGCAGTTGGACATCTTTGAGCAGCACTTGCCACGGTTTGCTCGGGGCGTTCGGTTCGGCTTTCGGCGAGTCTGCGGCTGCCGGTGTGCTGGCCGGTTCAGCGGCGGCTTTGGCCGCAGGTTTCGACGGCTGGCTGGCGAACAGCTTCTGCCAATCGAGTTGGCCGTCGGCCTCAAGTCCTGCCCAGGTTTCCAGTTTCTGGCTGCGGATCTTGCCGACCACGACTTGCTGTTTGGCCAGATCGACGCTGGTTTCGCTGACGTCCAGACGTTCGAGTTTCGCCAGTGGGCGTCCATCCGGGGCCTTGATGGCGAATGGCGCGATGCTGACGGCGACGTTATTGAGCAGCAGCTCGGTTTCTTTCGACAGATTGAGTTTGTATTCGGTGCTGAGGCTGATCACGCCGTCTTCGAGCACCAACGGCACGGAGTCACGCACGTAGGGCCAGAAGGCTTTCATCTTGCCGTCGGTGACTTTCAGGGTGCCTTCGGAGGTGAACGGGATCAGGCTGAAATTACCGGCCCAGTCGATTCGCCCACCTTGCGGGCCGATGGCGACCAAGGTCATGTCGGCGCTGTCTTCGGGCAGGGTGCTGAGATTTTTCAGCTCAAAATTCAGATCGTCGTAGAGGAATTCGATGGGTTCGCTTGGGCGCACATCCTGAAAATGCACGACGCCGCCGGCCAGTTTGATGTTGTCGATGCGCAGCGGAAACGGTTTGGCGTTCGGGTCTACGGGAGTGGGTTCGCTGGCCGGCACATTGAACAGGCTCAGCAGGTTGAGCTTGCCGTCTTTGGCGAAGAGGATTTCGCTCTTCGATTTATCCAGTTCGATGTTGGCCAGATGAAGGGCTTTGGTCCACAGGCTGTCGATTTGCAGGTCGGCGTACAGGCGTTCGAAACCGACCTGTTCCTTGCCCGGCTCGCCGATGACCAGGCCCCACAGGGTGACTTCAAGGCTGAACGGGTTGAGTTCGATGCGCTGGATATGCGCAGGCACGGTCGCGTAGTTGGCCAGTTGTTGGTTGGCCACCCGCAGGGCGATGCCCGGCAAAATCAGAAACCCCAGCAGGCTGTAGAGGGCCAGAGCAGTCAACAAGGCGCCAATCGCGCGAATCAATCCTTTGGGCATGTGCGGCTTCATCTGTCTGAATCGGAGTGCCTTGGAGTATGGCACGCGATTCTGGTTCCGAAGTGCCCGGTGTGGGACAGGATTATTCAGATTCTTCTCAAAACACAGAACCCATGTGGGAGCTGGCTTGCCAGCGATGAGGGCATACCAGTCGACGACTTTGTTGACTGACGCACCGCAATCGCTGGCAAGCCAGCTCCCACAGGGTTGTTTATAGCTGCAGGATCAGGGTTTTCAGCGGCGGCTGTTGATCCATGGACGGAAAGTCCGCGCCCGGGGTCATCACGCTCCACTCGCGCACTGGCCGGCCCGCCTTCTCGGCGCAGCGCAGCACCTGCTCGCGCCAGTCATCCATGCTGACCTTCGCCAGGTTGTTGCAGCAGATCAGCACGCCGTTGTCGGCGGTGGTCAGCAGGGCCGGTTTGAGCAGGCTCTGATAGTCGCGCAGCAGGTCGACGGTGCCGAAAGCGCTCTTCGCCCAGGCCGGCGGATCCAGCAGGACCAGATCGTATTGACGCTGTTCCAGACGCTGATAGCTCGGCAGTTTCTGCCCGCGTCGCTGACTGATCGGCAGCCCGGCGAGCTGGCGGATCGCCGGGAAGTAATCGGACTGGATAAATTGCATCTCGGGCAATTGCGGGTTGAGCAGGCCGTTTTCGCGACCGACCGCCAGATTGCCTTCAGCGAAATCCAGATTGCACACTTCACTGGCACCACCGGCAGCAGCACTGAGGCCAACGCCGCAGGTGTAGGCGAACAGGTTGAGCACGGATTTGCCTTTGGCGTGCTCCTTGACCCAGCCACGGGTGTTGCGCAAGTCGAGGAACAGCAGCGGGTCCTGCCCGGCGTGACGCCCGCGCACGCGGTAATTCAAGCCCCATTCGTGGCCAACGAGATCGGCCAGCGCAGCCTCATCGGCTTTGTAAACGCTGTCTTCACGGTCGATCCGCGAGTTGCCACGGGAGCGGTCGTTGTAGACCAGCAGGGAGTCGAAGCCCAGCGTCTGGTTGACCATGGCGTGCAGTTGCAGCAGGTCGTCTCGCTCCAGCGTCTGGTGAAAGCTCTGCACCAGCAATTGTGGGCCGTAGCGATCGATAGTCAGACCGCCGGCACCTTCCTGGCTGCCATGGAACAGGCGATAGCAATCGGTGCCCTGGCGGTGCAACTCGGCCAGCAGATCCTGGCGTTGATCGAGGGCGGCGCGCAGCGCCTGATTCAAGGAAGACATGCGGGCGCCTTGCTGGAGAGAATAGGGGCGCGGGAGTTTAACAGTTACTGAGCTGCAAGCTCCAAGCTTCAAGCGTCAAGCTCAAAACTTGCAGCTTGCAGCTTGCAGCTTGCAGCTTGCAGCTTGCAGCTCTGAGCGTCAGCGAAGCAGCCCCATCCGCCGTTTGGCCCGTTGCACCGAACCATTGCGCATCGCCCAGCGCAGCATCGGCGCGCTGCGTCTGACGCTGGCACGAATCAGTTGGCGTTGCAGCGAACTCTGCCGCACATCGAGCATGTCACTGGCCCATTCCGGCAACAGATCAATGCCAGCCTTCATCATCAAATCGCCAAATGGTCGCGCCAGAACACTGGGTGCTGGTGCCGCGAGCAACAGGCGCAAGACTTCACGGCTGCGCCCATCGCAGAGCAACTGCGGGCGCATGCGATGCAGATAGTCGGCGACCGCTTGTCGCGATTTCGGCACGTCCCGCGCGCCCAGACGTTCAGCCACCACAGCAATCTCTGCGTAATAGCGATCCTGATCGGCCACCGACAACTGTGGATTGCGATAGCGCAAATGCGCCGCCAGAAAATTGCTGACCTCGGCCACATGCACCCACGTCAGCAAATCCGGATCGCTCGCCGCGTAGGGCCGGCCATCCGGCGCGGTGCCGACCACTTGCAGGTGGATAGTGCGGACTTTCTCGATCAGCCAGTCGGCGTCGCGGCGCGAGCCAAACGTGGTACCGGAGACAAACTGACTGGTACGGCGCAAGCGCCCGAGCATGTCTTGACGAAAATTCGAATGATCCCAAACCCCAGCCAACGCCAATGGATGCAGCGCTTGCAGCAACAGCGCGCTGATGCCGCCGATCAACATGCTGCTGAAATCGCCGTGCACCTGCCAACTGACCGAGTCGGGGCCGAACAGGCCGGGATCGCCCTTGGGATTTTCCAGGTCAAGTTGGCCGAGAGACAGCCCGGTCAGGCTCATGAGTTGCTGTTCGATACGGCTGCGGATGAATTCCATGACCACTCAGTGAAGAAGGGCGGGCGCGACCAGTTGGCCGCACCCGGGATGTTACTGGTTGAGACGCTTGTCGATCAGGCCTTGCACCACGCTCGGGTCGGCCAGGGTCGAGGTGTCGCCGAGGCTGTCGAGTTCGTTGCAGGCGATCTTGCGCAGGATGCGCCGCATGATCTTGCCTGAACGGGTTTTCGGCAAGGCTGGCGCCCATTGGATCAGGTCCGGTTTGGCGAAGCTGCCGATCTCCTTGCTGACGTGGGCCAGCAGTTCTTTCTTCAACTCGTCATTCGGTTCGGCGCCGTTCATTGGCGTGACGAAGGCGTAGATACCCTGACCTTTGACGTCGTGCGGGTAACCGACCACGGCGGCTTCGGCGATGCTGTCGTGCAGGACCAATGCGCTTTCGACTTCGGCGGTGCCGATGCGGTGGCCGGAGACGTTGATCACGTCGTCGATGCGACCGGTGATCCAGTAATCGCCGTCCTCATCGCGACGCGCGCCGTCGCCGGTGAAGTAGTAGCCGGGGTAGGGTTTGAAATAGGTGTCGACCATTCGCTGCGGGTCGCCATAGACGCTGCGGATCTGCGCCGGCCAACTGGATTTGATCGCCAGCACGCCACTGCCGGCGCCTTTGATTTCCTTGCCTTGCTCGTCAAGCAGCACCGGTTGCACGCCGAACATCGGCTGCGTGGCACAACCCGGTTTGATCCGCTGCGCGCTGACCAGCGGGCTGAGCATGATGCCGCCGGTTTCGGTCTGCCACCAGGTATCGACGATGGGGCAGCGCTGTTCTCCTACGACGTTGAAATACCATTCCCACGCTTCCGGGTTGATCGGCTCACCGACGCTGCCGAGTAATCTGAGGCTGGCGCGCGACGTTTCCTTCAATGGCTCGGCACCTTCACGCATCAATGCGCGCAGGGCGGTGGGCGCGGTGTAGAAGATGTTGACCTTGTGTTTATCGATCACCTGCCAGAAGCGCGAACTGCTCGGGTAGCTCGGCACGCCTTCGAACATCAACGTGGTCGCGCCATTGGCCAGCGGGCCGTAGACAATGTAACTGTGGCCGGTAACCCAGCCGACATCGGCGGTGCACCAGAACACTTCGCCGTGGCGGTAATCGAGCACGTATTTGAAGGTCATCGCCGCTTGCAGCAGATAGCCACCGGTGGTGTGCAGCACGCCTTTGGGTTTACCGGTGCTGCCCGAGGTGTAGAGGATGAACAGCGGGTCTTCGGCGTCCATCGGCTCCGGCGGGCAATCGTCGCTGACGTCGCGCACGGCCTGGTGATACCAGAGGTCGCGGCCCTCAACCCAGTCGACTTGGCCTTGGCTGCGTTCGACCACTACGACGGTGCTGACGTCCGGGCAACTCTGCAGGGCTTTGTCGACATTCTGTTTCAGCGGCACGAATTTGCCGCCGCGCACGCCTTCATCGGCGGTGATCACCGTGCGGCAGTCGGCATCGAGAATGCGATCACGCAAGGAATCGGGGGAGAATCCGCCGAACACCACCGAATGGACCGCGCCGATCCGCGTGCAGGCGAGCATGGCGTACGCGGCTTCGGGGATCATCGGCATGTAGATGCAGACCCGGTCGCCTTTCTTCACACCACGGCTTTTCAGCACGTTGGCCAGTCGGCAGACATGGTGATGGAGTTTTTTGTAGGTGATTTGCGCCGATTCGGCAGGGTCGTCGCCTTCCCAGAGCAGGGCGGTCTGCTCGCCGCGTTGTTCGAGGTGGCGGTCGATGCAGTTGTAGCTGACGTTCAGTTTGCCCCCGGCAAACCAGGCGGCTTCACCGGTTTTCAGGTCATAGCGCTGAACGGTTTGCCACGGCGTGCTCCAGTCGAGGAAGCGCGTGGCCTGTTCGGCCCAGAAGGAGTCGGGGTGTTCAATGGATTCGCGGTACAGGCGCCGATAGTCTTCCTGACTCAACTGAGCAGCCCGGCGGACGGCATCGGCTTTGGGGAACGTGCTGATATCGAACATGACGGTTCCTTATTCTTGTTGTGCGAAGAATAAAGATGCGCCGAGCGATGCCGAGGTTCAAGTCATGTGTAAAACAACTGTGGGAGCGAGCCTGCTCGCGAATGCGGTGTGTCAGTCAACAAAGATGCTGAATGACACACCGCATTCGCGAGGAGGCTCGCTCCCACATTGGATATGGGTTGCCCACTGGAATTGTGGGCAACCCATTCACATCACCCGCGGTGACGACCGCGGAAGTAGTTGATCAGGCCCTGGGTGGAAGGGTCGTCGGCAGTGGTTTCGTCGCTGCCAACCAGACGGTTGTACACGCCTTTGCCCAACTCCTTGCCCAATTCCACGCCCCACTGGTCAAAGGCGTTGATGCCCCAGACCACGCTCTGTACGAACACTTTGTGCTCATACATCGCCACCAGTGCGCCGAGACGACGCGGGCTGATGCGTTCAACCACAAGGGTGTTGCTCGGACGGTTGCCCGGGATCACCTTGTGCGGCGCGAGTTTGTGCACCTGGTCCTCGCTTACGCCTTTGTCGCGCAACTCCTGCTCGGCTTCCGGCAGGGTCTTGCCGAGCATCAGCGCCTGGCTCTGCGACAGGCAGTTGGCGTACAGCCATTGATGGTGGTCGGAAACCGGGTTGAAGCTGACGATCGGTACGATGAAGTCGGCCGGGATCAGTTGGGTGCCTTGGTGCAGCAACTGGTGGTAAGCGTGCTGACCGTTGCAGCCAACGCCGCCCCAGATCACTGGACCGGTGTCGGTCGACACCGAGGTGCCGTCCTGGCGCACGCTCTTGCCGTTGGATTCCATGTCCAGCTGTTGCAAGTGCTTGGTGATGTTGCGCAGGTAATGGTCGTACGGCAGGATCGCGTGACTTTGCGCGCCCCAGAAGTTGCCGTACCACACGCCGAGCAGGGCCAGCAGCACCGGCATGTTCTGTTCGAACGGCGCCGTCTGGAAATGCTGGTCCATGGTGTAGGCACCGGACAGCAGTTCCTTGAAGTTGGACATGCCGATGGCCAGGGCAATCGGCAAACCGATGGCCGACCACAGCGAGTAACGACCACCAACCCAGTCCCACATCGGGAAGATGTTTTCTTCACGGATACCGAACGCCACGGCTGCCGCGTTGTTGCTCGATACGGCGATGAAGTGACGATACAGCTCGGCTTCCGAACCACCCTGTGCCAAGTACCAGGCGCGTGCGGCCTGAGCATTCTTCAGGGTTTCGAGGGTGTTGAAGGATTTCGACGAAACGATGAACAGCGTGGTCTCGGCGCGCAGTTTCTGCGTCAGCTCGTGGAACTCACTGCCGTCGATGTTCGCCAGATAGTGGCAACGCACGCCTTTCTGCGCGTAGGACAGCAGCGCTTCGGAAACCAGCTCAGGGCCGAGGAACGAGCCACCGATGCCGATGTTGACCACGTCAGTGATCGGCTTCTCGGTGTAGCCGCGCCACAGACCGTCGTGGATGCGGCCGACCAGATCGGTGATCTGGTTCAACACTTTGTGGACTTCCGGCATCACGTTGACGCCGTTGACCGACAACTTGTCGCCGACCGGGCGGCGCAGGGCGGTGTGCAGTGCCGGGCGACCTTCGGAGGCGTTGACGATTTCGCCGTCGAACAGCGCTTTGATCGCGCCCTTCAGATCGACTTCATTGGCCAAACCCACCAGCAGATTGCGGGTCTCGGCGTTGATCAAATTCTTCGAATAATCGAGAAACAGGCCGCAGCTGCTGAGGGTGAACTGATTGAAGCGCTGCGGATCGGCGTTGAAGGCTTCGCGCATGCTGAAATCCTGCATGGCTTGGCGGTGATCTTTCAACGCTTGCCAGGCGGGCAGAGCGGTAACGTCGTGAGGAGTGCGGTAGTACGCCATCGCTGCGGTTTTCCTTTTTACTTGAACGGCCTTTTGAACACGGAACAGCCTCGGCACGCCATGTTTGGGCGTGGGGCCAACTGCGTCGACACGATTTCTGGACACAGGGCGAATACAGTAAACCTCGCGCTGCGTTCTGTCTTGACTTTGTCTGACCAGATCCCTGTACTTTTTTAACATTTAATACAGGGAGTGGCCGACAAACGGAGGGGAGGGGGCGCTGAGGCAGGCTGAACTTCCCGGGTTGGAATCGAACGGCCGGCAGTGTGCGCGAAGGCTTTATAAGCGGCAATTCAACGCAAAAGATCGCAGCCTGCGGCAGCACCTACAGGTTATGTAGGAGCTATCGCAGGCTGCGATCTTTTGATTTTGCTGTTAAACCGGGCTATCGAGGTTCAGGTGCAGATTGTCGATCAACCGCGTGGTGCCAAGGAACGCGGCCACGAGAATCACCAGATCACGGTCTTCAGCCGTCGCCGGACGCAAGGTCAGGGCATGGCGAATTTCCAGATAATCCGGACGCAGGCCTGCGGCTTCCAGCTGTTGCAACTGGGCGCTGATCAGCGCCGGGAAATCACGCTCGCCTTGCTTGATCGACTCGGCAATGTTGCTCAGCGAGCGATAGACCACCGGAGCCACCGCGCGTTGTTCCTCGCTGAGGAAGCCATTGCGCGACGACAGCGCCAGGCCGTCGGCGGCGCGGACAGTCGGTTCACCGATGATCTGTATCGGCATGTTCAGGTCATGCACCAGGGCACGGATCACCGCCAGTTGCTGGTAATCCTTCTGGCCGAAAATCGCCAGATCCGGCTGGACCATGTTGAACAGCTTGCTGACTACGGTCGCCACACCTTCGAAGTGCCCCGGACGGCTGGCGCCGCACAGGCCTTCGGAGAGTTGTGGCACGCTGACCCGGGTCTGCCCGGCCATGCCGTCGGGGTACATTTCCTCGACGGTTGGCGCAAACAGCAGGGAGCAACCGGCTTCGAGGAGTTTCTCCTGATCCGCCGCCAAGGTGCGCGGGTACTTGTCGAGGTCTTCGCCAGCGCCGAATTGCAGTGGGTTGACGAAAATGCTCGCGACCACAAAATCCACACGTTGCGTGGCTTTGGTGATCAGCGCGACGTGGCCGCTGTGCAGGTTGCCCATGGTCGGCACAAAGCCGATGCGCTTGCCTTCGCTACGGGCGCGGGCGACAGCAGCGCGCAGTTCGCGTACGGTTTTAACGGTGTTCATGCAGAGAATCCGTGTTCGATGCCCGGGAACGTGGTGGCTTTGACTTCGTTGACGTAAGCCTTCAGCGCGGACTGGATGCTGTCCTGACCGTGCATGAAGTTCTTCACGAACTTTGGTACGCGGCCAGTGATCGACAGGCCCAGCATGTCGTGCAATACCAGCACCTGACCGTCGGTGGCGTTACCGGCACCGATACCGATCACCGGAATCTTCACGGCCTGGCTGATTTCAGCGGCCAGCTCACTCGGTACGCACTCCAGCAGCAGCATGGCGGCGCCGGCCTGTTCCAGCGAGATCGCATCGGCACGCATCTGCCGCGCCTGGTTCTCGTTGCGGCCCTGCACTTTATACCCGCCGAGAATGTTCACCGCTTGCGGGGTCAGGCCCATGTGCGCGCAGACCGGTACACCGCGTTCGGCGAGCAGACGGATCGACTCCGCCAGCCACAGCTGACCTTCAACCTTGACCATGTGCGCGCCGGCCTGCATCAGCATGGCGCTGTTGGTCATGGTTTGTTCGAGCGTGGCGTTAGCCATGAACGGCAGGTCGGCCAGGATCAGGGCGTCGGTGTTGCCGCGTTTGACGCACGCGGTGTGGTAGGCCATTTCTGCGGTGGTCACCGGCAATGTGCTGTCGTGACCTTGCAGGACCATGCCGAGGGAGTCGCCCACCAGCAGCACTTCGACACCGGCCTCATTACAGGCGTGGGCGAAGGTCGCGTCATAGCAGGTCAGCATGGTGATCTTTTCACCTTTCTGCTTGAGGCTCTGGAGCGTGGTCAGGGTGATGGCTGGCATGTAAAAAATCCTCGTTCAGGCGCTCTGGAAACTACTGCGAGTAACGCGCGTGATTCTTCATCTACTCAGGCGCACGCTCTTTTGTCGTGCTTATAAGGCCTGGATTGCGCCCGTGTGTGCCGGGTTGGCGGCAGCGGGACGCCTATAGTCGTGATGAGCCAACAGGAAGTCAATTGCGTGTGTTACCGCAATGTTACGAGGGGAGTGTTACCGGCGTTACTGATGCGATTCAGCGGTGCGGCGGGGCTGATTCGACGATTTTTTGTCCGACAAAATCCTGAGGGTAAAATGCTGTTCCCTGTAGGAGCTGCGGAACGCTGCGATCTTTTGATCTTGGTTTTGAAGATCAAAAGATCGCAGCGTTCCGCAGCTCCTACAAAGGGCGGAATTGTGTCAGGCGTGAGGGAGGCGTTCCAGACCGACGAACGGGCAGGCTGCCAGCAGATCGGGAAGGGTGCGGCCATCGGGCAGATGGAGATCCGGCGGTGCCAGTTCGGCAAGGGGATACAGGACGAACGCGCGCTCCTGAATCTGGTAATGCGGGACTTTCAGGCGGGGCTCGTCGATCAGTCGATCACCAAACAGCAGAATATCCAGATCCAGCGTGCGCGGGCCCCAGCGCTCCAGCCGTTCACGACCTTGATCGTTCTCGATTGCTTGCAAGGCATCGAGCAATTCAAGCGGTGCGAGCGAGCTGTCGAGCGCCGCCACCGCGTTGGTGTAACGCGGTTGGCCTGGCAACAGGGAATCACTTTGATAGAAGGCGGAAACGCCGGCGAGGGAGGTCTGCGGCAATTGCCCCAGCGCCTCGACGGCGCTGCGCAATTGTTCGGCTGGGTCAGCGAGGTTGCTGCCCATGCCGATGTAGATGCGTTCCATACCGTTACTCGCCGGTCGAAGCGCTCGGGGCACCGGCGCGTTTGCGCTTGGAACCACCGCTGCGGCGACGTTTGCGTGGCGCGCCGCTGGCGTCATCACCCTTGCCGCTGAGGTCGCGGATCATGTCGCGACGTTCGCTGTCGTTGGCGTCCTGATAGTCCGTCCACCATTCGCCCAGGCCATCGGTCTCTTCGCCGGCGCTTTCACGCAGCAGCAGGAAGTCGTAACCGGCGCGGAAGCGCGGATTGTCCAGCAACAGGTCGGCACGTTTGCCGCTGCGACGTGGCAGGCGCTCCTGCATGTCCCAGATCTCGCGGATCGGCATGGTGAAGCGCTTTGGAATCGCGATGCGCTGGCACTGTTCGGCGATCAGTTCGTGGGCGCCTTCCTGCATCGCCGGAATCGGCGGCATGCCACGTTCCTGCAGACGCAATACACGCGCCGGCAGGGCTGGCCACAACAGCGCGGCAAACAGGAACGCCGGGGTCACCGGTTTGTTCTGCTTGATGCGCAGGTCGGTGTTGGTCAGCGCTTCGCTGATCAGCGTGTGGGTGTATTCCGGGTTGTGTTCCAGCGCATCGGCACTGGCCGGGAACAGCGGTGCAAACAGTTGCAGATCGACCAGCATTTCAAAGGTGATCGCACCGTGTCCCGAGAGGAACAGCTTTAGCACTTCCTCGAACAAGCGCGCTGACGGAATCTCGCGCAGCATCGGCGCCAGCTCGCGGATCGGCTGCACGGTGTGCTTCTCGATGCCGAAGTTGAGCTTGGCGGCGAAACGCACGGCGCGCAGCATGCGCACCGGGTCTTCCTGATAGCGCTGCTTTGGATCGCCGATCAGGCGGATCAGGTGATTGCGGATGTCGTGTACGCCGTTGGCGTAGTCGAGGATGCGCTCGCTGACCGGATCGTAATACAGGGCGTTGATGGTGAAGTCGCGGCGTTGCGCGTCTTCTTCCAGGGTGCCGTAAACGTTGTCGCGCAGAATTCGCCCGCTCTCGTTACGCGAAGACTGGTTGCTGTCTTCGTCGTCTTCGTTGACCGGGTGATTGGCGCGGAAGGTCGCGACTTCGATGATTTCGCGACCGAAATGGATGTGCACCAGTTTGAAGCGACGACCGATGATTCGCGCATTGCGGAATTCGGCGCGGACTTGCTCGGGCGTGGCGCTGGTGGCGACGTCGAAATCCTTGGGCGTGATGCCCAGCAGCATGTCACGCACGCAACCGCCGACCAGATAAGCCTGGTAACCGGCACCTTGCAGGCGTTCGACGATATTCACCGCATAGCGGCTGAATTGCGTTTTCTGCAGCGAATGTTGGCCGCTGTTGAGCACTTCAGGGGTGCTGCGGATGTGTTGCGTACGACGCACGGGAGTTCGGAATGACTGGAACAACTTCTTCAGCATGGGATGCACTGTTTGAAGGAATGTTCGGCCATACCAAAGAATGACCGCATGATGGGCGCAGATTCTAGCATTTAGTCGGGGGATGGTGTAGGAGACAGCAGTTTCGAGCTGAAAGCCGCAAGCTACAAGGGTGAAGCGGGGGTAAATAGAGAGTTTTTTACAGAAGGGAGAAACTACAAGGGGAGCCGAAGCTCCCCAAGAAGTAGTTGCGTGCTCTTTTTATTATTGATTCGGGCTTCTTGTTTTTGTTGAGTGCCCTCGCCACGAAGCTTTTCCTTCGTGACCCTCCCAATCGGGAGCCAAGAGCAAACGGATTGCTTTGGTCGCTGAATTGCAGTGATCTCTCGATCCAACCAGTACAGGCTCTGTCTTAGGACAGTTTTTGTTGTTCTCGGCCTGGTCGTGGGGCAAGCCCCAAATACAACGCCTCTCCAAAAGAATCAGTTAGCTGCGCCTCTCGCCGTCTTGTTTTTATTGTGCGTGAGTCGATTCGTCTTATTTTTATTGTCTTGTGCATTGCTTGTTATTGTTCTTGTACCAAACATATAGCAGGGGGCGTGCCAACTTTTGCGAAACCCAATAAAACAAGGGGTTAGGTCGATATAACCGTTTTGTCGGGGCGAAAAAAAGCCGGGGTTTCGTTACCGATAACCCCGGCTTCTGTTACGTGAATCGACTGAGGTAACAGTTTTTTCACATCTTCATGCGTTACCCGCACACTCGACAGGTAACGTTCAGCTCTCGCTGGCGACCCCGGTCTTGCGCCGCGGAATGCCCAGACGCTGGCGGCGTTCCCACAGGCATTTACGGCTGACGCCCAGTTTGCGCGCCAGTTCGGTCTCGGTCATGTGGTCCTGATGCTCAAGGACGAAGTGCTGGAAGTAGTCTTCCAGCGACAGGTCTTCGGTGGGCTCATGGCTGCTGTTACTGGCGCTACCCGCCGTCTGTGGCGGCAGGCCGATGAACTCGTCGTCTTCCAGATCGCTCAGTTCTATGTCGATGCCCAGCAGGTCGGCGGAGATTTCCGGGCTCTCGCTCAGAATCACCGCGCGCTCGACCGCGTTCTCCAGCTCACGCACGTTACCCGGCCAGGAATAATGACGGATCGCCTGTTCGGCATCCGCGGCAAATTTCAGGTCGGTACGGTTGATGCGCGCGCTCTGGCGAGCGAGGAAGGCAGTGGCGATTTCGTTGACGTCGGCGCCGCGCTCACGCAGGGCTGGGAGTTTCAACGCAATCACGTGCAGACGGTAATAAAGGTCTTCACGGAACTGGCCGATTTTCGCCAGGCTCTTCAAGTCACGGTGAGTCGCTGCGATCAGGCGTACATCGACTTTCTGCGACTGTACGGAACCCACGCGGCGAATCTCGCCTTCCTGCAACACACGGAGCAGGCGGGCCTGAGCTTCCAGTGGCAGCTCACCGATTTCGTCGAGGAACAAGGTGCCGCCGTCCGCCGCTTCGACCAGACCGGCACGCCCGGCGCTGGCGCCAGTGAACGCGCCTTTCTCGTGACCGAACAGTTCGGACTCGATCAGGCTTTCCGGAATGGCTGCGCAGTTCACCGAGATCATCGGTGCCTTGGCGCGTTTCGACAGATTGTGCAGGGCGCGGGCCACCAGCTCTTTACCGGTGCCGGATTCGCCCTGAATCAATACGTTGGAATCAGTCGGCGCGACTTTGCGGATCTTGCTGTAAAGATCCTGCATCGGCGGGCATGAGCCGATGATGCCGATCTCGCCGTTGCTGTTGTCGACGGCGGATTTGCCGCTGCCATTGGCCGGTTTGCTGGCAACCGGTTCGCCGGCAGCCGGGGCCGATTGGCGATCACGCAGGATCCGCGCGACAGCCTGAAGCATTTCATCGTGGTCGAAAGGCTTGGCGATGTAGTCCACCGCGCCCATCTTCATCGAGTCGACCGCCGAGCGCAGGCTGGCGTAACTGGTCATGATCAGCACCGGTGTGCCTTGGCCAAGCTTGATCAGCTCGGTGCCCGGCGCGCCCGGAAGACGCAGATCGCTGACGATCAGATCGAACGTAGGAATGGTGAAGCGTTCTTGTGCTTCCTGCACTGAACCGGCTTCGCTGACCTGGTACTGGTTGCGTTCCAGCAGGCGGCGCAAGGCGGAGCGGATAATTGTTTCGTCTTCGACGATCAAAATGTGCGGCATTGATTCGATACTCTCGACGGTCTCAGTTCACAGCGGACGTCGCTTCGACATGACGCGGTAAGGTCACCCGGATACGGGTGCCGCGTTGGCTTTGTACATCAGCCGGGCTGTCGATGGTGATTTGTCCATAATGCTCTTCAACGATGGAATAGACCAGTGCAAGGCCCAGACCGGTGCCTTCGCCAGGATCCTTGGTGGTGAAGAAGGGTTCGAACAATCTATCCATGATGTTCTTCGGAATACCGCTGCCTTCATCTTCGACGATCAGATCGACCGTGTGTTCGCCGGCTTCGCTCTTGACCCGTACCGCGCTGTGCGGCGGCGATGCATCACGGGCGTTGGAAAGCAGATTGATCAAGACCTGAGCAAGTCGCTGCGGGTCGCCTTCGACCCAGTGATCGGGATCGCACAGGTTGTAGAACTGCACTTCGAAATTGCGTCGGTTCAACGCCAGCAGGCCAATCGCATCCTGGGCGACTTCGGCCAGACACACGGGCTCGTCGCTGTGTTGATGGCTGCCGGCATGGGCAAAACTCATCAGCGACTGGACGATGCGCGATATGCGTTTGGTCTGTTCGAGAATCTGCCCGCTGATTTCCGTCAGCTCGTCGTCTTCTTCGCGCTCTTCGCGCAGGTTTTGCGCCAGACAGGCGATGCCGGTGACCGGGTTGCCGATTTCATGGGCCACACCCGCCGCGAGGCGACCAATACTGGCCAGACGTTCGGAGTGCACCAGTTTGTCTTCGAGCATCTGCGTTTCGGTCAAATCCTCGACCAGTAACACCAGACCACTGTTACCCGGTGCCAACGGCTCATCAATCGCCGCTTTGTGCAGGTTCAGCCAGCGGGTCTGGCCGTCGAGGGCCAGATGCTGTTTGTGCAAATGCTCGTCGGGCAGGTTGATAAAGCCCTGAAGCAATTCTTTCCACGGATTGGCGATGGTGCTCAATCGTGAGCCGACCACACGCTGCGCGGCGATGCCGGTGAGTTCTTCCATGGCCTTGTTCCACATCAGGATCTCTTGATCCTTGGCCAGCGAACAGACGCCCATCGGCAGTTCCTGCAAGGTCTGGCGGTGGTAACGGCGCAGCGCATCGAGTTCGGCGGCAAGACCGGTGAGGCGCGAGTGGTAATCCTCGAGGCGGCTTTCGATGAAGTGGATGTCCTCGGTCACATAGTTTTCGCCACCGGCCTTGTATGGCAGGAAGGTTTCCACCATGTCCTGCGCCACGCTCGGGCCCATCAGGCCGGAAAGGTTGGCTTCGATGCGGTCGCGCAAACGGCGCAAGGCGTAAGGGCGGCGTTCGTCGAACGGCAGATAAAGGTCACGCAGGGCTTGTTCGACTTCTTTCTGCGCAGCCTTGGCGCCCAACGGCTTGGCCAGTTGGGTGGCGAATTCCTGAGGCGAGGCTGCATGCAGTTCGCGCCGTTGCGGGCGTCGCACGTTATCCACAGCGCAAGCTTCGGCGGCACTGGCCTCTTCCGGGCTGGCATTGGTGAACAGCGAGATCAAGGTGAACATCAAGACGTTGGCGGCGAGCGAGGCGATGGCCGCCATGTGCCAACTGGTGTCATCAAGCACGTAAATCATGTTCAGCAGCGGGATGTAGAACCCTTGCAGATTGCCGACCAGCGGCAACAGCATGGTCACCACCCAAACCAGAATCCCCGCCAGCAGCCCGGCAATAAAGCCACGACGGTTAGCGGTCGGCCAATACAGCACGGACAACACGCCCGGCAGGAACTGCAGCGTCGCCACGAACGCGACGATGCCGAGGTTGGCCAGATCCTGCTCGGCGCCGAGCATCAGGTAGAAACCGAAACCGGCCATGATGATCGCGACGATCAGCGCCCGACGCGTCCACTTCAGCCAGCGGTAGATATTGCCTTCGGCCGGCGGCTGATAAAGCGGTAGTACCAGATGGTTCAGCGCCATGCCCGACAGCGCCAGGGTGGTGACGATGATCAGACCGCTGGCCGCTGACAGACCGCCGACATAGGCGAGCAACGCCAGCGGTTTGCTGTTGGCGGCGATGCCGATGCCGAGGGTGAAGTATTCCGGGTTGGTCGTGGCACCGAGTTTGAGGCCGGCCCAGAGAATCAACGGCACTGCCAGACTCATCAACAGCAAGAACAGCGGCAAACCCCAGCTTGCACTGACCAGTGAGCGCGGGTTGAGATTCTCGGTAAAGGTCATGTGATACATGTGCGGCATCACGATCGCCGACGCGAAGAACACCAGCAACAGCGTGCGCCACGGGCCTTCCTGTAACGGCGTGTGCAGGGCGGCGAGGGCGGTCTGGTTCTGCAGCAGCCACAGCTCAAGTTGTTGCGGGCCGTCGAATACGCCGTACAGCGCATAGAGGCCGACGCCGCCGAGGGCGACCAGTTTGATCACCGACTCGAAGGCAATCGCGAACACCAGGCCTTCGTGCTTCTCACGCGTAGCGATATGCCGGGAACCGAAGAAAATCGTGAACAGAATGATCAGTGCGCAGAACGCCAGCGCCACGCGGCTCTGGATCGGCTCGCCGGTGAGGATGCCGATGGAGTCGGCCACCGCCTGAATCTGCAGCGCCAGCAAGGGCAGCACACCGATCAGCATGAAGATCGTGGTCAGCGCGCCGGCCCAGGTGCTGCGAAAGCGAAAGGCAAACAGATCTGCCAGCGACGACAGTTGATAGGTGCGGGTGATCTTCAGGATCGGGTAGAGCAACACCGGCGCCAACAGAAACGCGCCGGACACGCCGAGATAGCTGGACAGAAAGCCGTAGCCGTACTGATAGGCCAGGCCGACCGTGCCGTAGAACGCCCACGCACTGGCGTATACCCCCAGCGATAAGGTGTAGGTCAGCGGGTGGCGAATGATCGCGCGCGGGATCATGCCCCGTTCACTGACCCAGGCAACGCCGAACAGCGCCGCCAGGTACGCGGCGCTGATCAGGATCATCTGGGTCAGGCTAAAGCTCATCGGCATCTTTTTGGCTCTGCAGGATGAAGGTCACGACAATCAGGATCAGCCAGAGCAGATAGGGGCGATACCAGGCGCCCGTAGCGTCGATCCACCAATCCATGATGGCGGGGGAAAACAGGTAGATCCCCACGACTAAAAGCAGGACCAAGCGATAGATGTACATCCCGGCCTCTCTTTTTTATGCGCGTGCCCGAAAACGTGCGGCGATGGTAACGGATGGGCGCGCGACTGCAAGTGTCGTCATAGCAGTTGCGCCTCGGGCAGGGTCAGTGTGCGCGGGATCTTCGTCGCATCCCAGTTTGCGCTGCCCCAATTGAGTAGTTCTTGCGGCGAGGCGTGGGCCAGTTCGGTGCCCGGATTTTGCCCCAATGCGCGCAGGGCCCGCAGCAGCAATGGCGTGGCTTGATCGGCTTCCAGCGGCGGCGAGCGGTAGGACTTGCCGAGCTTGTTGCCGTCCGGTTGGGTGATCAGCGGCAGGTGCAGGTAGCGTGGCTGACGCAGGCCCAGCAGTTCTTGCAGATACAACTGGCGTGGCGTCGAGTCGAGCAGATCGGCACCACGGACGATGTCGGTGATGCCTTGCCAGGCATCGTCGAGCACCACGGCCAGTTGATAGGCGTAGAGGCCGTCGCGGCGACGGATCACGAAATCGCCGACATCGCGTCCCAGGTGCTGACGATATTCACCCTGCACGCGGTCGATGAAGTGGTATTCCAGCTCCGGCACGCGCAGGCGGATCGCTGCGTCCTGTTGATCGTGGCCGGCATTGCGGCACAGGCCCGGGTAAATGCCGTTGTACGCTTCGAGCTGTTTGCGCGAACAGGTGCAGGCGTAAGCCAGGCCGTGATTGAACAGGCTGTTGAGCACGTCTGCGTAAGCGTCGTGGCGATCGCTCTGTCGCACCATGTCGCCGTCCCATTCGAAACCGTAGCTTTCCAGCGCTTTGAGAATCGCGACCTGCGCGCCGGGCTCTTCGCGTGGTGGATCGAGATCCTCCATGCGCACCAGCCAACGACCACCGACCGAACGGGCGTCGAGGTAAGAGGCGAGGGCGGCGACTAGCGAACCGAAGTGCAAATGGCCACTGGGCGTTGGGGCGAAGCGGCCGATGTAGGCGGGGGATGTTTTTGCAGTCATGGAAACGAAACTACTTTTCAGGCTATACGCCGGTCAACCTGTAGGAGTGAGCCTGCTCGCGATGGCGGTGGGTCAGTCAACATAGATGTTGAATGTCAGGCTGCTGTCGCGAGCAGGCTCACTCCTACAAAAGCATAGGCAAACGTCAGAAACAAAAACGGAGCGTTCGCACGCTCCGTTTTTCGTTCAGGTCGAAATTACTTGCCGACCTGCTTCTCTTTGATTTCCGCCAGGGTCTTGCAGTCGATGCACAGATCCGCCGTCGGACGGGCTTCGAGGCGCTTGACGCCGATCTCGATGCCGCAGGACTCGCACCAGCCGTATTCCTCGTCCTGAATCAGCTCCAGCGTCTTGTCGATCTTCTTGATCAACTTGCGCTCGCGATCACGGGCGCGCAACTCGAGGGCAAATTCTTCTTCCTGGCTGGCACGGTCGGCCGGGTCAGGGAAGTTGGCCGCTTCATCCTTCATGTGATCAACAGTACGGTCGACTTCCTGCATCAAGTCCTGTTTCCACTTGTTCAGGATCTTGGTGAAGTGCGCGCGCATTGGAGCGCCCATGTACTCTTCACCGGCCTTCGGAACATAGGGTTCGAAACCGCTGATCGTCGTTTGCTGCTGTTGCTTTGCTTGGGTGGGCATGAAATGGACCGCCTCTACTCTTGTAATCCATTGCGCAGGATTGCTCCATCACCGACACCTGCCGGCCCTGCGGCTGCAAGCGGGCGAACTTACCAGATCAATTCGGCCTGCGCTACTCCCGGATGTCGAGGCCCCGGCGGGTGGCGCTTGCAAATGTTTGGCAAGCCGTGTCTGGTGGTGTTGAAGACCTGTTCAATCACTGATTTTAGTCAATCCTGGAGCGTACGCTCATATCGTTACAGTCCAGCGTTCTTGAGGCTGTGACCGCTGCGGGTTCTCGCTCGTTCCGGCAGATGGGTAGAATCGTCTCTTTTTCCCTGCCGAAGGAAAGCCAATGGCTCAGCCCTACAGTGCGCGCAGTCGTGCGATCGAACCGTTCCATGTGATGGCGCTGCTGGCGCGAGCCAATGAATTACAGGCTGAAGGCCATGACGTGATCCATCTGGAAATCGGCGAACCGGACTTCACCACCGCTGAACCGATCATCCGCGCCGGGCAGGCGGCGCTGACGGCGGGCAAGACCCGTTACACCGCCGCGCGCGGCATTCCCGAGCTGCGCGAAGCCATTGCCGGGTTTTATCAATCGCGATATGGCCTGAACATCGATCCGCGACGGATTCTGATCACCCCAGGTGGCTCCGGTGCGCTGTTGCTGGCCAGTGCGTTGCTGGTCGATCCGGGTAAACACTGGTTGCTGGCGGATCCGGGTTACCCCTGCAATCGGCACTTCCTGCGTTTGGTCGAAGGTGCAGCGCAGCTTGTTCCTGTAGGGCCGGACGTGCGTTATCAACTGACCCCGGATCTGGTCGAGCGCCATTGGGATCACGACAGCGTCGGCGCACTGGTCGCGTCCCCGGCCAACCCGACGGGCACGATCCTGACCCGCGACGAACTCGCCGGGTTATCTACAGCCATCAAGGCCAAGCACGGCCATCTGGTGGTGGACGAGATCTATCACGGCCTGACTTACGGCACCGATGCGGCCAGTGTGCTGGAGGTCGATGACAGTGCTTTCGTGCTGAACAGTTTCTCGAAATATTTCGGCATGACCGGATGGCGCCTCGGCTGGCTGGTGGCGCCGGAGGCTGCGGTCAGTGATCTGGAAAAACTGGCGCAGAACCTCTACATCAGTGCGCCGAGCATGGCGCAACACGCGGCGCTCGCCTGTTTTGAACCGGACACGATTGCGATTCTGGAAGAGCGCCGCGCCGAGTTTGGCCGTCGTCGCGATTTCCTCTTGCCGGCGTTGCGCGAGCTGGGATTCAACATTGCTGTAGA
The DNA here is from genome assembly GCF_058136335.1 of Pseudomonas sp. 4CAES_32.4. Taxonomy (NCBI): domain Bacteria; kingdom Pseudomonadati; phylum Pseudomonadota; class Gammaproteobacteria; order Pseudomonadales; family Pseudomonadaceae; genus Pseudomonas; species Pseudomonas sp. 4CAES_32.4. The sequence goes on along the minus strand of NZ_CM176882.1, from coordinate 5,280,995 downwards.
GCCTGAAGGCGCATTTTATCTTTACGCTGATATCAGCCAGTTCGGCGGCGATGCCTTCGCGTTCTGCCGACATTTCCTTGAAACCGAGCATGTAGCGTTTACCCCTGGACTGGATTTCGGTCGTTATCAGGCCAGTCACCACGTGCGTTTTGCTTACACGCAAAACCTCCCTCGCTTACAGGAAGCGGTGGAACGCATCGCTCGCGGTTTGAAGAGTTGGCAAGGCTGATGCGCTTTTATCCAGAACTGGAAGAAGCGCGGCTGATCCGTCGCTACAAACGTTTTCTCGCCGATATCGAGACCGTTAGCGGCGAATTGCTGACCATTCACTGCCCGAACACCGGTTCGATGCTCAATTGTCAGGTCGAGGGCGGGCAGGTGTGGTTCAGTCGCTCCAATGACCCGAAGCGCAAATTGCCCGGCACCTGGGAGATTGGCGAAACACCGCAGGGCCGCTTGTTTTGCGTGAACACCGCACGGGCCAACGGTTTGGTCGAAGAAGCTTTGCAAGCTGGCGTGATCACCGAGTTAAACGGTTTCACCGCGTTGAAGCGCGAAGTCGCGTACGGCCAGGAAAAAAGCCGCATCGATTTTCGCCTCGAATACCCGAGCGGCCCGGCGTACGTCGAGGTGAAAAGCGTCACCTTGGGCTTCGATGGCACGGCGGTGGCGGCGTTTCCCGATGCCGTGACCCAGCGCGGCGCCAAGCATTTGCGTGAGCTGGCGCATCTGGCCCGGGACGGCATACGCGCGGTGCAGTTGTACTGCGTGAATCTGAGCGGGATCGAAGCGGTGCGCCCTGCCGAGGAAATCGATTCGGCCTACGCCGAGGCGCTGCGTGAAGCGGTGGCATGTGGCGTTGAAGTGCTGGCGTACGGCGTTCGCTTGAGCCACGAAGAAATGGTCATTGATCGCCGTCTCGATGTGTTGCTCAACGGTTAAACATCGATCCACAGGCCTTGCGCATCTTCGCGGCAAGGGATGGCGGTGAGTGCTTGCCCGGCGCACGGGCCGGCGACGCATTCGCCGTCCTCGATGAGAAACAGTGCGCCGTGGGTGGCGCACTGGATCAGGCTGTTGCTCGGGTCGAGAAATTGGTCGGGGTGCCATTCGAGACCAACGCCGCGGTGCGGGCAGCGATTCAGATAAACGTAGGCCTGGCCGCTGCGGCGCACGGCAAACAGCTTTTTTCCGTCGACTTCAAACCCACGGCTGGCGGCTTCGGCGAGTTCGGTGCCCGCGCAGAGAAACTTCATGACTATCCTCTACTGTCCGCTCGTGTCTGGATATGTCCGAGCTTGACGTTTAAATGCAAACAATTATCAAATGGCGGCCTTCGTCCGCAGGGCGGCTGGCAGGGTCGAGGATACTTGGCCTGTCATCCGGATGCCCGGGAAAAACGTCTTTCAAGGAAGCTGTGTATGCGCCTGAGTACCCGCGTTGTCGTGCTGTGTGCCGGACTGTTCGTCAGCCATCAGGCTGCAGCGGCCGATTTGCCGCAACGTTGGGTCAGCGCCGGCGGCGCGCTGTCGGAGTGGGTCGCGGCATTGGGGGGCGAGTCGAAACTGGTTGGCGTCGATACCACTAGTCAACATCCTGAATCCTTGAAGGCGCTGCCGAGCATTGGTTATCAGCGCAGTCTTTCGGCAGAAGGCATTCTCAGCCTGCGCCCGGACATCCTCATCGGCACCGAAGAAATGGGCCCGCCACCCGTGCTTGCGCAGGTGAAAGCAGCCAAGGTTCAACTCGAATTGTTCTCGGCTCAACCGGATCTGCCGACGCTGGAGAAAAACGTCACGCATCTGGGCCAATTGCTCGGCGCTGAAGCGCAGGCAACGCAACTGCTGCAAAGCTATCAACAGCAACTCGATGCGCAGAAAGCACGGGTGACCGACGCGCAATCCAAACAAAAAGCCCCCGGCGTACTGTTGCTGCTCGGTCACGCGGGCGGCAAACCGTTGATCGCCGGCAAGGACACTGCCGCCGACTGGCTGCTGCAACAGGCAGGCGGGCACAACCTGGCGACGCACACCGGTTACAAGCCGTTTTCCGTGGAATCCCTCGCCAGCCTCGATCCTGAAGTGCTGGTATTTGCTGACCGGGCGCTGACCGGTGACGCGGCGAAAGCAGCGTTGTTCAAGGAAAACCCGATTCTCAATTCAAGTCGTGCGGCCAAGGCCGGGCGCGTGCTGGAGCTGGATCCGACGCTGCTCGTCGGTGGGCTCGGGCCGCGTTTACCCGCAGCGCTGAAAACCCTGTCTGACGGTTTCTACCCGGCCAAGAGCGGCCAATGACCACACTGGTAAAACCCCGTGGCTTGTTCATTGGCCTGACGCTTCTGTGTTTGCTGGCGATCTGGCTGTCATTGGCGCTGGGGCCGGTGAGCCTGCCGTTGTTCGATACGTTGCGCGCATTCTTGCGCATGCTCGGCGTGCCGCTGGGGGCGGACGGCCTGGAGCAGGCAGAACTGATCCTCGGGCAGATTCGTCTGCCGCGCACCTTGCTCGGGTTGGCGGTCGGCGGTGTGCTGGCCTTGTCGGGCGTGGCGATGCAGGGTTTGTTTCGTAATCCGCTGGCGGATCCGGGGCTGGTTGGCGTTTCCAGCGGCGCGGCACTTGGGGCGGCGATTGCGATTGTCGGTGGTTCGTTTTTTGGTGGTTTGCCGGAATGGTTCGGGCCCTATCTGTTGTCGGTCTGCGCGTTTCTCGGCGGCCTCGGGGTGACGGCGCTGGTCTATCGACTGGGTCGACGTAACGGCCAGACCAATGTCGCAACCATGCTGCTGGCGGGCATCGCCCTGACCGCGTTGGCCGGTTCGGCAGTCGGCCTGTTCACGTATCTGGCGGACGACGCGACCTTGCGCACGCTGACGTTCTGGAACCTCGGCAGCCTCAATGGCGCCAGTTACTCGCGGCTGTGGCCATTGCTGATCATCAGTGCCGGTGTGGCATTGTGGTTGCCGCGTCGGGCCAAGGCGCTGAATGCCTTGCTGCTCGGCGAATCGGAAGCCGGGCATCTAGGCATCGATGTTGAACGGCTCAAGCGTGAGTTGGTGTTCTGTACGGCGTTGGGTGTCGGCGCAGCGGTGGCCGCAGCGGGGATGATTGGTTTCGTCGGGTTGGTGGTGCCGCATCTGGTGCGGTTGCTGGCTGGCCCGGATCACAAAGTGTTGCTGCCGGCGTCGGTGCTGGCGGGCGCGAGCCTGTTGCTGCTCGCCGATCTGGTCGCGCGTCTGGCGCTGGCCCCGGCGGAACTGCCGATCGGCATTGTGACGGCGTTTATCGGCGCGCCGTTCTTTCTCTATCTGCTGCTGCGAGGGCGTGCCTGATGTTGCGTGCGCAAAATCTACACATCCAGCGCGGCCGCAAAACGGTACTCAGCGGATTGACCCTGCAACTTGAACCGGGCGAAGTGCTCGGTGTGCTGGGGCCGAATGGCGCCGGCAAAAGTACTTTGCTGGGGGCCCTCTGCGGTGAACTGATCGCCAGCGAGGGCGAGATTTCTCTCGAGGGGGAGGCGTTGGCGCGTTGGACGGGCACGCAACGCGCCCAGCGTCTGGCGGTGCTGCCGCAGGTCTCGACTCTGGACTTTGCCTTTCGCGTTGAGGAAGTGGTCGGTATGGGCCGCTTGCCCTATCAAAGCGGCCAGGTGCGTGACGACGAGATTATCGCGGCGGCGTTGGCGGCGGCGGATGCCGGGCATCTGAGCGGTCGCAGTTATCTGGCACTGTCTGGCGGCGAGCGTCAGCGTGTGCACTTGGCGCGAGTCCTGGCGCAACTCTGGCCGGGGGAGGCCGGGCAAACGCTGCTGCTGGATGAGCCAACGTCGATGCTCGATCCGCTGCATCAACACACGACGCTGCAAGCGGTGCGCGAGTTTGCCGATCGCGGCGCGGCAGTGCTGGTGATCCTGCATGATCTGAATCTGGCGGCGCGCTATTGTGATCGCATTCTGCTGCTCGAAGGCGGTCGTCCAGTGGCTCTGGATACGCCGGAGCAAGTGCTGCGGCCGGATACGCTGAAAGCTGTGTTCGGTCTTGAAGTCTTGGTGCAGCCGCACCCGGAGCGTGGGCATCCGCTGATAATCGCCCGCTGATTTTTCATCGAGGTGATTGCATGCGTGGCTTGTGGCTATTAGCAGTGGTGTGGCTCGCGGGGTGTCAGCATGGGGTTGCGCCACCGCCGATCAGTGGCGAGATTCGCGATTTGCGCAACGGCGAGGTGCTGACGGCGCAGCAACTGGTCAATCGGCTTGCTGCGCCTGAGCAAGTGATCATCGGTGAGCAACATGACAATGCCGATCACCACGCCGTGCAGCTGTGGTTGTTGCAGTCCCTCGGTGAGCAACGGCCGCAAGGCAGCCTGTTGCTGGAAATGCTCACGCCGGATCAGCAACCCAAAGTCGATGCCTTGCGCCAGCCATCTTCGCCAACCGCTGATCTTCCCGCTGCTTTGGCTTGGCAGGATGGTTGGGACTGGCATCTTTATGGCCCGATCGTGCGCTACGCCCTCGCGCAGCCTTATCCGTTGCTGGCGGCCAATCTCGAAAACAGCGAAATTCGCGCCATCTATCACCAGCCTCCGGCTCTGAGCGGTTCACGCAGTAACGCGGCGTCGGTGAAAAAAGCGCTGCTGGAACAGATCAGTGATTCCCACTGCGGCTTGCTGCCCGAGTCGCAGATGCCGGCGATGCTCGCGGTTCAGCAACAGCGTGATCGACGTATGGCCGAACGCATGCTGGCGGCGCCCACCCCTTCGATGTTGCTGGCGGGGGCGTGGCATGCGCGCAAGGATGTTGGTGCGCCGCTGCACGTTGTCGATTTGGGCGCCACCCAGGCACCCACGGTGCTGATGTTGGCCGAGCGGGGTGGCGAGGTGACCGCCGCTATGGCCGATTATGTCTGGTACACACCTGCCACGCCGAAGCAGGATTATTGCGAGCAAATGCGCAAACAATTCGGTAAATGACTTTTCCACAGGCAAAAAAAGACCCGGTAAAAAACCGGGTCAAATAACCGTGATTAGCCTGATGAGGAGATAATCTGAGAGTCCGAACCAAGGGCTTTTCAGAATATCGACTGATCTCGCGACCAGTTGTGATAATCATAGCGATTCTCATTACCACGTCAACAACTGTTTTATCATTTCTTGCATTTAGTCTCGGAAATGGCCGCTAGGCCGCGTGAACAAAGGGCTTGGCGTTAACGCTTGTTGGCACTCAACTGACTGACCTGCCTGTTCAACTGGCCGATTCGCCGCGCCATGCTCTCGATCAAGCTATGGGCGATCTTCGGATTTGAACGGGTCATGCTCAAAAATTGATCACCGGGTATCAGCATCACCGTGCTCGCTTCGCGGGCGATCACCGTGGCATTGCGTGGTTCGCCCGTGAACACGGCCATAGCGCCGAAAATCTCGTCCCTGGGCACGTCGCCGACTTTCAGCCCATCGACAAATGCCTCGGCATGTCCTTCGATGATCACAAAGACATGATCGGCGGCGTCACCCTCACGGATCAGGACTTCACCCGCCTCAACGCGTTTGAAGCCATTGGTGCTGCGAAACTCTCGCGGCTTCAGTTCGGCCACGGCATGGGCGAGCAGCGCCATTTGCCCGAGCAGATATTCCAGAAACTGATCCGCTCGGGATGGCTCGGCATACAAATGCTGCAAGACTTCAACGCGCCGATAGGGCAACAGGCGCAATGGCCCCTCACTGCACAAACGGCAGTCGACCCAGGCGTCGCCGCGTTGCAGGCCGATCAAATCGCCCTCCTGCCAATACAGCAGCGGCCGGGAACCGATGCAGCCAGTGACCACGCCTTCGCTGAGCAGAAACAACTGATCATTCGGTAACTGCGCCAGCAGATCATCCGTCGCCTCAACCTCAATCATCGCCCCGCACGGCGCGAGCCCTTCGAGCCACCGTGCAGGCAAGTTCTGCAAACGGTTGATCAATGCGTCGGCGTACGCCGATTGTTCCCCCAGCAAATACATGACGGCAGTGTCCGGTCAGTTCTTGTGACGCGAGGAAATGGCTTCCAGCTGCTTGTTCAACGCGTCTTTGCGTTCGGCGGGGATGTCGTTCCAATGCACATCCATCAGTGCGCCTTCGATCGCATACAACAACACCTTCGATGCGCGAAACCCGCGGGTACGCACGGCCCGGTAGGCGTCCACCGCGCCCAGGCGACGCAAGTCCGAGGCGCTGTGGATGCCCACGGCATGCAGCCATTGCGCCGACGTCTTGCCAAGATTCTTCAGGTGTTGCAGTTCATCATTCATCAAGCCTCCTTGCGACGGCCGAATGGTGCGTGGGCGAGCTTCTCAGGAGTGTAGCCATCAGTAGGAAAAGCGTGGTTCTTTGGTCGGATTCGACGCAAATGCTTCTAAGAAAAGGCGCTTGAGCGGCCTGCGAACGCAGAGGAGGAGGGGGGAACACAAATCAATGTAGGAGTGAGCCTGCTCGCGATAGCGGACTGGCAGGCACACATGTGTTGAATTTTAAACCGCTATCGCGAGCAGGCTCACTCCTACAGGGGAGGCGTTGTGTAAGGGAGCAATCAGACGATCAGCGAGTGCGATAACGCAAACGCGTACCGAAATTCATCGACATCAGAATCTCGTCGGCACTCAACTCCGGCGGAAAGTACGCCCCGGAAATCTGCGCGTGGGCCAGGCTCGCACCTTCCAGCGATGCATTACGGAAATCGATGCCACGCAAATCGGCGGAACGGAAGTACGCGTCCCGGAAATCCACGCCAGCGGCGTTCAGTTCGCGCAGATCGAGACCCCGGAAGTCGCCGCCGACCATATCGATCGGGCCGTCCTGCGGGCGTTCTTTATTGAAACCTGTGATGTCATCTTTGTGCAGCAAGGCATACAGCGGGGAGTCGAGCAGTTTCGGCTGGCTCATGTCAGATCACCTGTTGGTTTTATGACGCCAGTATAGTGCCACTATTTGACGGCCGTGAAGCAAGCGAGGGCTTCACGGCCGAAATAGTTTCTTACAGGCCTGGCAGGCGCTGGCGAATCTGCGCGACCACGGTGTCCAGCGTGCCGGATTCATTGGTCTGAACGCGTTTGCTACGCAGGATTTCTTCCGGTGTCAGCGCTTCGCGGTTGGCTTGCTGCGCTTCGATTACGGCCAGGGTGGCGTCTGACGGATCCTTCTGGTCGGCCTGACGAATCGCCAGCCAGCTCTCGATAACCGCTTGCGGTGCGTTGCAGTCGAGGATCAGAAACGGGGTACCGGTGGCTTCAGCAATTTTCGCGGCGCTGTCACGCTGCTCACGCTTCAAGTAAGTGGCGTCGATCACCACCGGGAAACCGGCGTGCAGGATCACTTCAGCGATTTCATGCAAACGGGCGTAGGTCGCGACGCTGGCGTCAGTGCTATAAATCCCGGCCTGCACGTCGTTGGCGATGGTTTGCTCACCGAACAAACGCTTGCGTTCAACATCGGAGCGCAGGCGAATCGCGCCCAGCGCTTCGACCAGACGCATGGCCACGTGGCTCTTGCCGACAGCGGAAACGCCGTGGGTAATCGCCATGAAGCGCGAAGGAATGGTGCTGTAGCTTTCGGCCAGGTTGGCATAGTTGCGGTACTGACGCAGGGTGGTGGCGCGCTGCACCGGGGTCGCGTCCGCTGGCATGCTGAAGAGGGCAACCTTGGCGCGAACCAATGCGCGGTAGGCTTTATAGAAATTCAGCACTTCCAGGCCTTGATAGTCGCCGGTCAGCTCCAGGTATTGGCTGACGAAGCGGCGTGCCAGGGATTTCAGGCCACGGTCTTCCAGGTCCATCGCGAGGAACCCGGTATCGGCCCAGACGTCAGTAAAACGGAACGGTTCGTTGAATTCGATGCAGTCGAAGATCACCACTTTGCCGTCAATGACCGTGGCGTTGCCCAAGTGGATATCGCCGTGGCATTCACGGGTGAACCCTTCTGTCTTGCGCTGAGCGAACAACGGCTTGAGGCGTTCGAAGCTGCTTTCTGCCCAGGCTTTCAGTGCCTCAAGTTGCAGCAGATCGTTTTTGTCGCTGAGGAACGGCAGGATCTGCTCGAAGTTTTGCGACACCGGCGCCATCACGCTGTCCGGGGTGCCAGCGTCGTGCTCGGCCGGGACCTTCGGCGCACTGAGGTGGAAGCGCGCGATCTGTTCGGCCATCTCGTCGATGTGCTGCGTGGTCAGCTCGCCATTGGCTTGCAGGGTGCTGAGCATGCCGGTCTGCGGGAACTGGCGCATTTTCAGCACATATTCGATCGCCGCGCCGTCGCCGCCCAGTTGCGGCGCTTCGATGCTACCGGTCACTGGCAACACTTCCAGATACAAATCGTCGGTCAGGCGCTGGTTCAGACGCAGCTCTTCAGCGCAGAAATGTGCGCGCGAATCGAGGCCAGTGAAGTCGAGGAAGCCGAAATTGACCGGCTTCTTCACTTTATAAGCAAAGGGGCCGGTGAGGATCACCCACGAGATATGGGTTTCGATGACCTGGAACCCTTCGACGGGGTGCGGGTAGAGGGCCGGGTTTTGCAGGGCAGCGATCAGTGACTGGCTCACGGGCGATCCTTCAGAGACTGGGGGAAATTCGAGGCGGCCATTATGGCTGCTCGCCAGCCTGACGCAAACCTCGGAGCGCTCCTGTTGAGGATGAATAAAGTGCGTATAATCCGCCGCCATGACTCGAACTCGATCTCCCCGTACCAAGAAAAAACCACCCTCCAAGGGCCTGAGCCCGTGGTTGAGCTGGGCCATTAAACTCAGTCTGGTCGGCCTTGTTGTGCTGGCCGGCTTCGCCGTTTACCTCGATGCCGTGGTGCAGGAGAAGTTCTCCGGCAAACGCTGGACCATCCCGGCCAAGGTCTACGCGCGCCCGCTTGAGCTGTTCGTCGGACAGAAGCTCAGCAAGGACGATTTCCTCACCGAACTCGATGCCCTCGGCTATCGCCGCGAAGCCGTGAGCAACGGCCCTGGTGCCGCTGCGGTCAATGGCAATACAGTCGATCTGAATACCCGTGGCTTTCAGTTCTATGAAGGTCTGGAAAAACCGCAGCCAGTGCGCGTGCGTTTCTCCGGCGATTATGTAGCCGAGCTTTCTGCGACCAACGGATCGAAATTGTCCGTGGTGCGCTTGGAGCCGCTGATGATCGGCGGTATTTATCCGAAAAACCTCGAAGACCGCATTCTGATCAAGCTTGATCAGGTGCCGCCGTATCTGCTCGAAACCCTGGTCGCAGTCGAAGACCGCGATTTCTACAGCCATTGGGGCGTGTCGCCGAAGTCGATCGCCCGCGCTGTCTGGGTCAATACCTCGGGCGGCAAGATGACGCAGGGCGGCAGTACGCTGACCCAGCAGTTGGTGAAAAACTTCTACCTGACCAGCGAACGCAGCCTGACCCGCAAGCTCACCGAAGCAATGATGGCGATGCTGCTGGAGCTGCATTACGACAAGAAAGAAATCCTCGAGGCCTACCTCAACGAAGTCTTCGTCGGTCAGGACGGTCAGCGTGCGGTGCACGGTTTCGGTCTGGCCAGCCAGTTCTTCTTCGGTCAACCGTTGTCCGAGCTGAAGCTGCATCAGGTTGCATTGCTGGTCGGCATGGTCAAAGGCCCGTCCTACTACAACCCGCGTCGCAACCCTGAGCGCGCACTGGAGCGACGTAATCTGGTGCTCGATGTGCTCGAGCAGCAAGGCGTGGCGACGACCGAGCAGGTCGAAGCGGCGAAGAAAATGCCGCTGGGCGTGACCACGCGCGGCAAGCTTGCCGACAGCTCGTTCCCGGGCTTCATCGATCTGGTCAAGCGTCAGTTGCGTGAAGACTACCGCGACGAAGACTTGACCGAAGAAGGCCTGCGTATCTTCACCAGTTTCGACCCGATCCTGCAGATGAAAGCCGAGGCGTCGGTCAACGACACCTTCAAACGTCTGGCCGGGCGCAAAGGCTCCGATGATGTGGAAGCGGCGATGGTCGTGACCAACCCGGAAACCGGTGAAGTCCAGGCGATGATCGGCAGCCGTCAGGCCAGTTACGCCGGGTTCAACCGCGCACTGGATGCGGTGCGGCCAATCGGTTCGTTGATCAAGCCTGCGGTTTATCTGACCGCGCTGGAAAAACCGAGCCAGTACACGCTGACCAGTTGGCTGTCGGATGACCCGTTGTCGGTCAAAGGCGCGAATGGTCAGGTGTGGAAACCGCAGAACTATGACCGCCGCTCCCACGGCACCGTGTTTCTTTATCAAGGGCTGGCGCACTCCTATAACCTGTCGACCTCGCGTCTGGGTCTGGAAGTGGGCGTGCCGAATGTGCTCAAGACCTTGGGCCGTCTCGGCGTAACGCGTGAATTCCCGGCGTTCCCGTCGATGTTGCTTGGCGCTGGCGGCATGACCCCGATCGAAGTCGCGACCATGTACCAGACCCTCGCCAATGGTGGTTTCAACACGCCGATGCGCGGGATTCGCAGCGTACTGACCGCCGAGGGCGAGCCGCTCAAGCGTTATCCGTTCCAGATCGAGCAGCGTTTCGATCCGGCGTCCATTTATCTGATCCAGAACGCCATGCAGCGCGTGATGCGTGAAGGGACCGGCAGTTCGGTTTATAACGTGCTGCCCAAGACGCTGACGCTGGCGGGCAAGACCGGTACCAGTAACGATTCCCGTGACAGCTGGTTCGCCGGTTTCAGTCAGGATGTGCTGGCGGTGGTCTGGCTGGGGCGCGACGATAACGGCAAAACGCCGTTCACCGGTGCCACCGGCGCGTTGCAGGTCTGGACCAGTTTCATGCGCAAGGCCGATCCGCTGCCGCTGGACATGCCGCAACCGGACAACGTCGTGCAGGCGTGGGTCGATTCGCGTACCGGGCAGGGCTCCGATGCCAACTGCCCAGGGGCGGTGCAGATGCCGTATATTCGCGGCAGCGAACCGCCACCCGGCGCCTCCTGTGCGGGCGAAACGCCTGCTTCCGGCGAGTCGGTGATGGATTGGGTCAAAGGCTGGATGAATTAAGCAAAGAGGGTTTCAAGTGAACAAGTGGTTGATTCCAGCGGTGACCGCCGTGGCTTTGCTCAGCGGCTGCTCTACCGTACAGCGTGGTTCGATTCCGGTGGTTGACTCCGGTACTGCGGTGTCAAACAGCGAACGTATTTCGGCCAACGGCGGTTTCCGTCAAACGACGGTGAAGCGTCCGGCGCAGGCCCAGACTCAGGCCATTCCGCAGGGTGATACTGTCGTGGTGGTGATGGTGCCGGGCGGCGGTGCTGCGGTGTCGACACCGATCAGCTCTTCTCCAATCGTGCCGGGCCCGGCGTCCGGCGGTATCACGTCGGGGCCGTATACGCCGTCGCCGGTTGAGTCGGCTCCGGTCAATTCCGGCAGCTACAGCATGCCTTCGACGCCGAGCGGTATTCCATCGGCCAGCAGCGGCGGTGGCTTGTCGGCGGACGAGCAACTGGACGGCCCGGTACTCGCCTTGCTGACCACGGCTCAACAGCAACAGGCTGGCGGCGACCTCAATGGCGCGTCGTCGAGCCTGGAGCGTGCCCAGCGTGTCGCTCCGCGTGAGCCGCAAGTGCTTTATCGTCTGGCGCAAGTGCGCATGGCGCAAGGTGATGCGCCGCAGGCCGAGCAGTTCGCTCGCCGCGCGCTGACCATGGCCAACGGTCGTCCTGACCTGCAGGCCAACCTGTGGGAAGTCATCGCTCAGGCCCGCGAGAAACAAGGGGATTCCGCCGGCGCCACACTGGCCCGTCAGAAGGCCAAGGTCTCGCTGTGATGGATGCTCGTTTCCCGAAAATCGCCGATCAGTTGCTATTGATCGAGCGTGAACTGCGCACTCAGGGTTGGTGGGACGCAGTTCCGCCGTCAGCCGAAGCCCTGAGCAGTGTCGAGCCGTTTTCGGTCGATACGCTGGACTTCGAGCAGTGGCTGCAATGGATCTTCCTGCCGCGCATGAAGATGATTCTTGAGCAGGATCTGCCGTTGCCGAATGCCTCGGGTATTCAGGAAATGGCCGAAATGGTCTTCGCCCAGCGCAACCTGGGTGGCAAGGATCGTCGGCTTCAGGTACTGCTCAAAGAGTTTGATCTGCTGATCACTGCCTCGCGTTAATACCGATTCCGTGTAGGCGCTGCCGCAGGCTGCGATCTTTTGATTTTGTTTAAAAGCAAGATCAAAAGATCGCAGCCTGCGGCAGCTCCTACAGATCTCTATTCGCAGTTCTGCGCAATCTGTTTCTGCGCCTCGACAATGCGCTCCTGCCGCTGCGCATCGTCCAACCGGCGCAACTGTCCCTCCACTTCTTCTCTCAAGCGCGGATTGTTCTGCAATTGCGCAAGGTTCGTCCGTGCCTGTTCGCAAAACTGCTTGAGCTGCGTCTGTTGGTCCGCAACCTGTTTCTTGACCTTGTCATCGATAGCCTTCTGATCACCGACTGCGCCGCTGCCCGGTATTGCCGCCGGTTTCGGCGGGGGCGAGGAGGGCGTCTGCACGGTGGTCGATGGTTGACCTTGTGGCGGCTGCGCATCGAAATGCGTGACGCCTTGGGCATCAACCCATTTGTAGATTTGAGCGGCCATACACCACGGGCTGAGGCCGATCAGCAGAGTAAGGAGGAGCGTTCGCATGCTGAATCCTTGGCAAAAGTGCGCAATTGACACTAACAGAGTAGCGGTTTTCAGGTTTTTTCTTGCGTTCTCATGTGCTTACCCACAATTAACTACATAGACGGCTTGACTTGGAGAGGGCGAAACAGAAGAATCCAAAGTCCGCTGTAGAGGGACTGCCAGAAGCAGACCCACTCGGTAGATCATGAGGCGCATATCCGCGCCGACCTGTTACACCCGCAACGCGTTACCTCGCGCTGGGTGGGAAAGGCCCGCAACACTGGGACGATCCCAATACTTGCTCAGTCAGTGCTGACGTAGTCGGCGACCACCGTCGCTCATGCTCTGCCGAGAAGTAAACCTATTAAGACCCGCCCCTTTTTTGTGGACGGTATTCTGGCGTTTTAGAGGTGAACAACGTGGAGCTTTTATCTGGCGGTGAGATGCTCGTCCGCTTTTTGCGTGACGAAGGCGTCAAATATATCTACGGGTACCCGGGTGGTGCTCTCCTGCATGTTTACGATGCCCTGTTCAAAGAACCGGAAGTGAATCACATCCTGGTTCGTCACGAACAAGCGGCGACCCATATGGCTGACGGCTACGCCCGTGCCACCGGTAAAGCCGGCGTGGTTTTGGTGACTTCCGGTCCAGGCGCCACAAACGCCATCACCGGTATCGCCACGGCCTATATGGACTCGATTCCAATGGTGATCATTTCCGGTCAGGTGCCTAGCACCATGGTCGGCACCGACGCGTTCCAGGAAACCGACATGATCGGTATCTCCCGGCCGATCGTGAAGCACAGCTTCATGATCAAGCACGCCTCGGAAATCCCGGAAGTCATGAAGAAGGCCTTCTACCTGGCGCAATCCGGTCGTCCGGGCCCGGTCGTGGTCGATATTCCGAAAGACATGACCAACCCGGCCGAGAAGTTCGAATACATCTTCCCGAAAAAAGCCAAGCTGCGTTCCTACAGCCCGGCCGTTCGCGGTCACTCCGGGCAAATCCGCAAGGCAGCAGAGATGCTTCTGGCGGCCAAGCGCCCAGTGCTGTATTCCGGCGGCGGCGTAATCCTGGGCAACGGATCCGCACCGCTGACCGAACTGGCAAAAATGCTCAACCTGCCCGTGACCAACACGTTGATGGGCCTGGGTGGTTTCCCTGGCACTGATCGTCAGTTCATCGGCATGCTCGGCATGCACGGCAGCTACACCGCCAACCTGGCGATGCACCATGCTGACGTGATCCTGGCTGTCGGCGCGCGTTTCGACGATCGCGTGATCAACGGCGCGGCGAAGTTCTGCCCTAACGCCAAGATCATCCACATCGACATCGACCCGGCTTCGATTTCCAAGACCATCAAGGCCGACGTGCCTATCGTTGGGCCGGTTGAGAGCGTCCTGACCGAAATGGTCGCGATCCTCAAGGAAATCGGCGAGACCCCGAACAAGGAGTCCGTGGCCAGTTGGTGGAAGCAGGTTGATGAATGGCGCGGTGATCGCGGCCTGTTCCCTTACGAAAAGGGCGACGGCAGCAAGATCAAACCGCAGACCGTGATCGAAACCCTCTGCGAAGTGACCAAGGGCGACGCCTTTATCACTTCCGACGTGGGCCAGCACCAGATGTTCGCGGCGCAGTACTACACGTTCAACAAGCCGAATCGCTGGATCAACTCCGGTGGTCTGGGCACCATGGGCTTCGGTTTCCCGGCGGCCATGGGCATCAAGTTGAGCTTCCCGGATGATGACGTTGCCTGCGTGACCGGCGAAGGCAGCATCCAGATGAACATCCAGGAACTGTCGACCTGCCTGCAATATGGCTTGCCTGTGAAAATCGTCATCCTGAACAACGGTGTTCTGGGGATGGTTCGCCAGTGGCAGGACATGAGCTATGGCAGCCGTCACTCGCACTCCTACATGGAATCGCTGCCTGACTTCGTCAAGTTGGCTGAAGCCTACGGCCACGTCGGCGTTCGCATCACCGAATCGAAAGATCTGAAGTCGAAGATGGCAGAAGCGTTCGCCATGAAGGATCGTCTGGTGATCATCGACGTATCAGTCGACACCAGCGAGCACGTCTATCCGATGCAGATCAAAGACGGCTCCATGCGCGATATGTGGCTGAGCAAGACGGAGCGTACTTAATCATGCGGCACATTATTTCCTTGCTTCTGGAAAACGAACCCGGCGCTTTGTCTCGCGTAGTCGGCCTGTTCTCGCAGCGCAACTACAACATCGAAAGCCTGACCGTGGCCCCGACCGAAGACCCGACCCTGTCGCGTCTGACGCTGACCACCGTTGGCCACGATGAAGTCATCGAGCAGATCACCAAAAACCTGAACAAGCTGATCGAAGTGGTCAAGCTGGTGGACCTGTCGGAAAGCGCTCACATCGAGCGCGAACTGATGCTGGTCAAGGTCAAGGCCACTGGCGCCCAGCGCGCCGAGATCAAACGCACCACCGATATTTACCGTGGACAGATCGTCGACGTCAGCGCCAGCGTGTATACCGTTCAACTGACCGGTACCAGCGACAAGCTCGACAGCTTCATTCAGTCCATCGGCACCGCATCGATTCTGGAAACCGTCCGTAGTGGCGTGACCGGTATTGCCCGCGGCGACAAAGTACTCAGCATCTAAACCAAATTAGCGAATGGCCTGAACGGCCTGGATATATAGGGGAAATTCATGAAAGTTTTCTACGATAAAGACTGCGACCTGTCGATCATCCAGGGCAAGAAAGTTGCCATCATCGGTTACGGTTCCCAGGGCCATGCCCAAGCGTGCAACCTGAAAGATTCCGGTGTCGACGTTACCGTTGGTCTGCGTAAAGGTTCGGCCACTGTTGCCAAAGCTGAAGCTCACGGCCTGAAAGTGACCGACGTTGCTTCCGCTGTTGCGGCTGCCGACCTGGTCATGATCCTGACCCCGGACGAGTTCCAGTCCTCGCTGTACAAGAACGAAATCGAGCCGAACATCAAGAAAGGCGCGACTCTGGCCTTCTCCCACGGCTTCGCGATCCACTACAACCAGGTTGTTCCGCGCGCCGACCTCGACGTGATCATGATCGCGCCGAAAGCCCCGGGCCACACCGTACGCTCCGAGTTCGTGAAAGGCGGCGGTATCCCTGACCTGATCGCGATCTACCAGGACGCCTCGGGCAACGCCAAAAACGTTGCACTGTCCTACGCTGCTGGCGTTGGTGGCGGTCGTACCGGCATCATCGAAAC
Organism: Pseudomonas sp. 4CAES_32.4; assembly: GCF_058136335.1. Taxonomy (NCBI): domain Bacteria; kingdom Pseudomonadati; phylum Pseudomonadota; class Gammaproteobacteria; order Pseudomonadales; family Pseudomonadaceae; genus Pseudomonas; species Pseudomonas sp. 4CAES_32.4. The sequence goes on along the minus strand of NZ_CM176882.1, from coordinate 5,265,167 downwards.
CACCTTCAAGGACGAGACTGAAACCGACCTGTTCGGCGAACAAGCCGTTCTGTGCGGCGGTACCGTTGAGCTGGTTAAAGCCGGTTTCGAAACCCTGGTTGAAGCTGGCTACGCGCCGGAAATGGCCTACTTCGAATGCCTGCACGAACTGAAGCTGATCGTTGACCTCATGTACGAAGGCGGTATCGCCAACATGAACTACTCGATCTCCAACAACGCCGAATACGGCGAGTACGTGACTGGCCCGGAAGTGATCAACGCCGAATCCCGTCAGGCCATGCGCAACGCCCTGAAACGTATTCAGGACGGCGAATACGCCAAAATGTTCATCAGCGAAGGCGCAACCGGCTACCCTTCGATGACCGCCAAGCGTCGTAACAACGCCGCTCACGGCATCGAAGTCATCGGCGAGCAACTGCGCTCCATGATGCCGTGGATCGGTGCCAACAAGATCGTCGACAAAGCCAAAAACTAAGTCGTCGTTCCTTGTACGAAAAACGCGGCCTCGGCCGCGTTTTTTCGTTTGAGCCGGTGGTTCTGGTATAAAGCTGCAGCGTTTGTGGCCGAACTGTCGTCCTCAAGCACCTGTCGAAATTTCTCCAAACCGTTGCAAGGTAATGTCCATGAGCGAACGTCCCGAAGAGCCGAACAAGGCTTCTGACGCCGAAAGCCTGCTGCCCATCGATGAACACATCGAAGAAGGGCACGACGCAGAAGGTCGTAAAGTCCGGCATCGTGGTATCTATCTGCTGCCGAATCTGTTCACCACTGCGAACCTGTTTGCAGGCTTTTACTCCATCATCAACTCGATGAGCGCCCAGGCGGCCCTGAGCGCTGGTGACTCGGCGAATGCGAGCAAGTATTTCGCGTTTGCCGCGATCGCGATTTTCGTCGCCATGGTTCTCGACGGCCTCGATGGTCGCGTGGCGCGTATGACCAATACGCAAAGTGCCTTTGGCGCCGAGTACGACTCGCTGTCGGACATGGTCGCGTTCGGTGTTGCGCCGGCGCTGCTGGCGTTCGGTTGGGCACTGGGTGACATGGGCAAGGTCGGCTGGATGGTCGCCTTCATCTATGTAGCGGGCGCGGCGTTGCGTCTGGCGCGGTTCAATACTCAGGTGGGGACGGCGGACAAGCGTTATTTCATCGGCTTGGCCAGTCCGGCAGCGGCGGGTGTGGTAGCGGGTATTGTCTGGGCATTCAGCGATTACGGCATTCAGGGTTCGAAGATGTCGTTCCTGGTTGCGCTGATGGTCGCGGCGGCCGGCATGCTGATGGTCAGCAACATCAAGTACAACAGCTTTAAAGAGCTGGACTTGAAAGGACGCGTACCGTTTGTGGCGATTCTCGCCGTGGTGCTGGTGTTCGCTGTGGTGTTCAGCGACCCGCCGCGCATTCTGCTGCTGGTGTTCCTCGCCTACGCCGCTTCCGGCCCAGTGCAGTACCTGTTGCATCTTCGTCGGCACAAAAAAGCCGAGTGATGTAATTTCCCGCATACTCCGCAGTCTATGGGTGCATCAGTCCTCCAAAGTCTGCGGAGTTGCCATGTTGATCAAAATCCCCAAAGCGTCCGACTGTCATGAGTCGGATGTCACGCCTGAATCCATTTATCTTTCCCGCCGCCAATTGCTTGGGGCCACTGCTGCCGGTATCGCCGTCAGTAGCCTGCCGCGTTGGGCGAATGCCGAGGACGCCGCTCGGTACTCCGATGTCGAGCCGGGCAAGGCGCCGGCGTGGTTTAACGAGAAGCTGTCCTCTACCAAGTGGGGAGCGGTCAACGTCAAGGATGAGGCGATCACGCCTTATAAGGACGCCACGCACTACAACAACTTCTATGAGTTCGGCACCGATAAAGGTGATCCGGCGGCGAATGCCGGCTCGCTGAAAACCGAACCGTGGAGTGTGGTGGTGGACGGGGAGGTGGGTAAGCCGGGGCGTTATGCGCTGGAAGACTTCATGAAACCGTATCAGTTGGAAGAGCGCATCTATCGCCTGCGTTGTGTCGAGGCGTGGTCGATGGTTATTCCTTGGATCGGCTTTCCGATTTCGGCGTTGCTCAAGCAAGTCGAGCCGACGTCCAGTGCCAAATACATTCGCTTCGAAACCTTACAGGATCCCAAGACCATGCCGGGGCAGCGCTCGGGTTTTGCCTTGATCGACTGGCCTTATGTAGAAGGTTTGCGTCTGGATGAGGCGATGAACCCATTAGCCATTCTCGCAGTGGGCATGTATGGCCGCGAGTTGCCGAATCAGAATGGCGCGCCGTTGCGTTTGGTGGTGCCGTGGAAGTATGGCTTCAAGAGCGTCAAATCCATTGTGCGCATCAGTTTGGTCAGCGAGCAGCCGAAAACCACTTGGCAAAGCATTGCGGCAGATGAATACGGGTTTTATGCGAACGTGAATCCCACGGTTGATCACCCGCGCTGGACACAGGCGCGGGAGCGGAGATTGCCGAATAGTCTGTTCAAGCCGAACGTGCGTGATACGCAGATGTTCAACGGCTACTCGGATGAAGTCGCTTCTTTATATACAGGGCTCGATCTGCGGAAGAACTACTGATGCGATTTCCGTTCTGGCGTATAGGCGTTTTCATCGCGGCGGCCGTTTGGCCGATGCTGTGGTTGTATCAGGCGCTTGAGGATTTGCTCGGCCCGGATCCCGGCAAGGTATTGGTCGATCGCCTGGGATTGGGGACGTTAGTGCTGCTGTTGATCACCTTAAGCATGACGCCTCTGCAGAAACTCACTGGGTGGGCAGGGTGGATTGCTGTTCGCCGGCAGTTGGGGCTTTGGTGTTTTGCCTATGTGGTTTTGCATCTGTGCAGCTATATGGCATTTATTCTGGGCTTCGACTGGTCGCAGCTGGCGGTGGAGTTGCGCAAACGGCCTTACATAATAGTAGGGGCGCTAGGCTTTCTTGGATTGTTGGCGTTGGCGGTGACGTCAAATCGCTACAGTCAGCGTCGTTTGGGTTCGCGCTGGAAGAAGCTGCATCGCCTGGCCTATGTGATTCTGGGTTTGGGTTTGCTGCATATGTTGTGGATCGTGCGCGCCGATCTTGAGGAATGGGCGGTCTATGCCTCTATAGGTGCAGTGCTTCTTATACTGCGTATTCCGCCGGTGACGCGCCGTATCCCGCGTTTACTGGCTAAAAAGCAGGTTTTGCAAGAAAAGCGAAATTAACGGTTGACGGCAGATTTGAGATGTCTATAATTCGCCCCACTTCCGGCGCAGTCGAAACGGAAAACTCCTTGAGATTCAATGAGTTATGTAGGTTTCGGCGGTGAGTTGCTTCAGTTCATCGAAGCCAAAAGGAAGTTGAAAAAGAGGTGTTGACAGCAGCGTGTAACGCTGTAGAATTCGCCTCCCGCTGCAGAGAGATCTGAGGCGCAAGTGGTTGAAGTTGTTGAAGAATTCTTCGAAAACTTCTGAAAATAATCACTTGACAGCAAATGAGGCTGCTGTAGAATGCGCGCCTCGGTTGAGGCGAAAGATCTTAACCAACCGCTCTTTAACAACTGAATCAAGCAATTCGTGTGGGTGCTTGTGGAGTCAGACTGATAGTCAACAAGATTATCAGCATCACAAGTTACTCCGCGAGAAATCAAAGATGTAACCAACGATTGCTGAGCCAAGTTTAGGGTTTCTTAAAAACCCAAAGATGTTTGAACTGAAGAGTTTGATCATGGCTCAGATTGAACGCTGGCGGCAGGCCTAACACATGCAAGTCGAGCGGATGACAGGAGCTTGCTCCTGAATTCAGCGGCGGACGGGTGAGTAATGCCTAGGAATCTGCCTGGTAGTGGGGGACAACGTTTCGAAAGGAACGCTAATACCGCATACGTCCTACGGGAGAAAGCAGGGGACCTTCGGGCCTTGCGCTATCAGATGAGCCTAGGTCGGATTAGCTAGTTGGTGAGGTAATGGCTCACCAAGGCGACGATCCGTAACTGGTCTGAGAGGATGATCAGTCACACTGGAACTGAGACACGGTCCAGACTCCTACGGGAGGCAGCAGTGGGGAATATTGGACAATGGGCGAAAGCCTGATCCAGCCATGCCGCGTGTGTGAAGAAGGTCTTCGGATTGTAAAGCACTTTAAGTTGGGAGGAAGGGTTGTAGATTAATACTCTGCAATTTTGACGTTACCGACAGAATAAGCACCGGCTAACTCTGTGCCAGCAGCCGCGGTAATACAGAGGGTGCAAGCGTTAATCGGAATTACTGGGCGTAAAGCGCGCGTAGGTGGTTCGTTAAGTTGAATGTGAAATCCCCGGGCTCAACCTGGGAACTGCATCCAAAACTGGCGAGCTAGAGTATGGTAGAGGGTGGTGGAATTTCCTGTGTAGCGGTGAAATGCGTAGATATAGGAAGGAACACCAGTGGCGAAGGCGACCACCTGGACTGATACTGACACTGAGGTGCGAAAGCGTGGGGAGCAAACAGGATTAGATACCCTGGTAGTCCACGCCGTAAACGATGTCAACTAGCCGTTGGGAGCCTTGAGCTCTTAGTGGCGCAGCTAACGCATTAAGTTGACCGCCTGGGGAGTACGGCCGCAAGGTTAAAACTCAAATGAATTGACGGGGGCCCGCACAAGCGGTGGAGCATGTGGTTTAATTCGAAGCAACGCGAAGAACCTTACCAGGCCTTGACATCCAATGAACTTTCCAGAGATGGATTGGTGCCTTCGGGAACATTGAGACAGGTGCTGCATGGCTGTCGTCAGCTCGTGTCGTGAGATGTTGGGTTAAGTCCCGTAACGAGCGCAACCCTTGTCCTTAGTTACCAGCACGTAATGGTGGGCACTCTAAGGAGACTGCCGGTGACAAACCGGAGGAAGGTGGGGATGACGTCAAGTCATCATGGCCCTTACGGCCTGGGCTACACACGTGCTACAATGGTCGGTACAAAGGGTTGCCAAGCCGCGAGGTGGAGCTAATCCCATAAAACCGATCGTAGTCCGGATCGCAGTCTGCAACTCGACTGCGTGAAGTCGGAATCGCTAGTAATCGTGAATCAGAATGTCACGGTGAATACGTTCCCGGGCCTTGTACACACCGCCCGTCACACCATGGGAGTGGGTTGCACCAGAAGTAGCTAGTCTAACCTTCGGGAGGACGGTTACCACGGTGTGATTCATGACTGGGGTGAAGTCGTAACAAGGTAGCCGTAGGGGAACCTGCGGCTGGATCACCTCCTTAATCGACGACATCAGCTGCTCCATAAGTTCCCACACGAATTGCTTGATTCATTGAAGAAGACGAAAGAAGCAGCCCGAAATTGGGTCTGTAGCTCAGTTGGTTAGAGCGCACCCCTGATAAGGGTGAGGTCGGCAGTTCGAATCTGCCCAGACCCACCAATTTTGTGTGGGAAACGCCTGTAGAAATACGGGGCCATAGCTCAGCTGGGAGAGCGCCTGCCTTGCACGCAGGAGGTCAGCGGTTCGATCCCGCTTGGCTCCACCACTACTGCTTCTGTTGTATAAAGCTTAGAAATGAGCATTCCATCGTGATGATGGTGAATGTTGATTTCTAGTCTTTGACTAGTTCGTTCTTTAAAAATTTGGGTATGTGATAGAAAGATAGACTGAACGTTACTTTCACTGGTAACGGATCAGGCTAAGGTAAAATTTGTGAGTTCTCTTAATTGAGAAATTCGAATTTTCGGCGAATGTCGTCTTCACAGTATAACCAGATTGCTTGGGGTTATATGGTCAAGTGAAGAAGCGCATACGGTGGATGCCTTGGCAGTCAGAGGCGATGAAAGACGTGGTAGCCTGCGAAAAGCTTCGGGGAGTCGGCAAACAGACTTTGATCCGGAGATGTCTGAATGGGGGAACCCAGCCATCATAAGATGGTTATCTTGTACTGAATACATAGGTGCAAGAGGCGAACCAGGGGAACTGAAACATCTAAGTACCCTGAGGAAAAGAAATCAACCGAGATTCCCTTAGTAGTGGCGAGCGAACGGGGACTAGCCCTTAAGTGGCTTTGAGATTAGCGGAACGCTCTGGAAAGTGCGGCCATAGTGGGTGATAGCCCTGTACGCGAAAATCTCTTAGTCATGAAATCGAGTAGGACGGAGCACGAGAAACTTTGTCTGAATATGGGGGGACCATCCTCCAAGGCTAAATACTACTGACTGACCGATAGTGAACTAGTACCGTGAGGGAAAGGCGAAAAGAACCCCGGAGAGGGGAGTGAAATAGATCCTGAAACCGTATGCGTACAAGCAGTGGGAGCAGACTTTGTTCTGTGACTGCGTACCTTTTGTATAATGGGTCAGCGACTTATTTTCAGTGGCGAGCTTAACCGAATAGGGGAGGCGTAGCGAAAGCGAGTCTTAATAGGGCGTCTAGTCGCTGGGAATAGACCCGAAACCGTGCGATCTATCCATGGGCAGGTTGAAGGTTGGGTAACACTAACTGGAGGACCGAACCGACTACCGTTGAAAAGTTAGCGGATGACCTGTGGATCGGAGTGAAAGGCTAATCAAGCTCGGAGATAGCTGGTTCTCCTCGAAAGCTATTTAGGTAGCGCCTCATGTATCACTGTAGGGGGTAGAGCACTGTTTCGGCTAGGGGGTCATCCCGACTTACCAAACCGATGCAAACTCCGAATACCTACAAGTGCCGAGCATGGGAGACACACGGCGGGTGCTAACGTCCGTCGTGAAAAGGGAAACAACCCAGACCGTCAGCTAAGGTCCCAAAGTTATGGTTAAGTGGGAAACGATGTGGGAAGGCTTAGACAGCTAGGAGGTTGGCTTAGAAGCAGCCACCCTTTAAAGAAAGCGTAATAGCTCACTAGTCGAGTCGGCCTGCGCGGAAGATGTAACGGGGCTCAAACCATACACCGAAGCTACGGGTATCACCTTCGGGTGATGCGGTAGAGGAGCGTTCTGTAAGCCTGTGAAGGTGAGTTGAGAAGCTTGCTGGAGGTATCAGAAGTGCGAATGCTGACATGAGTAACGACAATGGGTGTGAAAAACACCCACGCCGAAAGACCAAGGTTTCCTGCGCAACGTTAATCGACGCAGGGTTAGTCGGTCCCTAAGGCGAGGCTGAAAAGCGTAGTCGATGGAAAACAGGTTAATATTCCTGTACTTCTGGTTATTGCGATGGAGGGACGGAGAAGGCTAGGCCAGCTTGGCGTTGGTTGTCCAAGTTTAAGGTGGTAGGCTGAGATCTTAGGTAAATCCGGGATCTTAAGGCCGAGAGCTGATGACGAGTTACCCTTTGGGTGACGAAGTGGTTGATGCCATGCTTCCAAGAAAAGCTTCTAAGCTTCAGGTAACCAGGAACCGTACCCCAAACCGACACAGGTGGTTGGGTAGAGAATACCAAGGCGCTTGAGAGAACTCGGGTGAAGGAACTAGGCAAAATGGCACCGTAACTTCGGGAGAAGGTGCGCCGGTGAGGGTGAAGGACTTGCTCCGTAAGCTCATGCCGGTCGAAGATACCAGGCCGCTGCGACTGTTTATTAAAAACACAGCACTCTGCAAACACGAAAGTGGACGTATAGGGTGTGACGCCTGCCCGGTGCCGGAAGGTTAATTGATGGGGTTAGCTAACGCGAAGCTCTTGATCGAAGCCCCGGTAAACGGCGGCCGTAACTATAACGGTCCTAAGGTAGCGAAATTCCTTGTCGGGTAAGTTCCGACCTGCACGAATGGCGTAACGATGGCGGCGCTGTCTCCACCCGAGACTCAGTGAAATTGAAATCGCTGTGAAGATGCAGTGTATCCGCGGCTAGACGGAAAGACCCCGTGAACCTTTACTATAGCTTTGCACTGGACTTTGAATTTGCTTGTGTAGGATAGGTGGGAGGCTTTGAAGCGTGGACGCCAGTTCGCGTGGAGCCATCCTTGAAATACCACCCTGGCAACTTTGAGGTTCTAACTCAGGTCCGTTATCCGGATCGAGGACAGTGTATGGTGGGTAGTTTGACTGGGGCGGTCTCCTCCTAAAGAGTAACGGAGGAGTACGAAGGTGCGCTCAGACCGGTCGGAAATCGGTCGTAGAGTATAAAGGCAAAAGCGCGCTTGACTGCGAGACAGACACGTCGAGCAGGTACGAAAGTAGGTCTTAGTGATCCGGTGGTTCTGTATGGAAGGGCCATCGCTCAACGGATAAAAGGTACTCCGGGGATAACAGGCTGATACCGCCCAAGAGTTCATATCGACGGCGGTGTTTGGCACCTCGATGTCGGCTCATCACATCCTGGGGCTGAAGCCGGTCCCAAGGGTATGGCTGTTCGCCATTTAAAGTGGTACGCGAGCTGGGTTTAGAACGTCGTGAGACAGTTCGGTCCCTATCTGCCGTGGACGTTTGAGATTTGAGAGGGGCTGCTCCTAGTACGAGAGGACCGGAGTGGACGAACCTCTGGTGTTCCGGTTGTCACGCCAGTGGCATTGCCGGGTAGCTATGTTCGGGAAAGATAACCGCTGAAAGCATCTAAGCGGGAAACTTGCCTCAAGATGAGATCTCACTGGAACCTTGAGTTCCCTGAAGGGCCGTCGAAGACTACGACGTTGATAGGTTGGGTGTGTAAGCGCTGTGAGGCGTTGAGCTAACCAATACTAATTGCCCGTGAGGCTTGACCATATAACACCCAAGCAATTTGCGCTTAAGAGCCAGATTGCGGTGTGTGAAGACGAAACGAACCGAAAGTTCGACTGCACCTAAAAAGGCAGCACAAAACACCGAAAGCTGTCACATACCCAATTTGCTGAAGCGAGACCATCAGGTCACGACTCAGTACCCGAATTTCTTGACGACCATAGAGCGTTGGAACCACCTGATCCCATCCCGAACTCAGCAGTGAAACGATGCATCGCCGATGGTAGTGTGGGGTTTCCCCATGTGAGAGTAGGTCATCGTCAAGATTAAATTCCGAAACCCCAATTGCGAAAGCAGTTGGGGTTTTGTTTTGCCCGTAGAAAAAGTTTGCTCGCGATGGCGAACAAATTTGCACAGTTATTTTCGAATCAGAACACTAGAATAGCCCCACCTTATTCGGAGCCAGAGCCTTTATGTCAGAGTCGGTTGACGCCCAAGGGCTGTCAGATTTACCGCTGGAAGACCTGGTGGCCTGTCACGAGTGCGACCTGCTGATGCGCAAGCCAAAACTTGCCCATGGCGAGAAAGCCCTCTGCCCACGCTGCGGTTACGAGTTGTATGCCCACCGCCACAACGTGGTGCAGCGCAGCTTTGCCTTGGTGATCGCGGCATTGTTGTTGTACATCCCTGCAAACTTTCTACCCATCATGCAACTCAATATCCTCGGACAGTCTTCGCAGGATACGGTCTGGAGTGGCGTACTCGGCCTGTTCAACACCGGCATGCAGGGTGTTTCGATCGTTGTATTCCTGTGCAGCATGGCCATTCCGCTGCTCAAGTTGCTGTGCCAGTTGTTCGTTTTGCTGACGATTCGCTTCAACGTCGGCCGCAGCTACGGTCTGCTGCTTTACCGCATCTACCACCACCTCAAAGACTGGGGGATGCTCGAGGTTTACCTCATGGGCGTACTGGTAGCGATCGTCAAACTGGCGGACATGGCAGCCATAACCGTCGGTCTCGGCCTGGCGTGCTTCATTGGATTGTTGTTGGTGCAGGTATGGCTGGAGGTGGTGATGTCACCGCATCAGATCTGGCAGGCGTTATCAGGGGAAGATACTCATGCGGGCGATTGATGCAGGCATTCTGACGTGCACCGAATGCCACGAGTTGAACAGGCAGGAAGCGGACGCCGACGAGCAAACCTGCACCCGCTGCGGTGCGCTGGTTCACGCTCGTCGTCCGAACAGCCTCGTACGTACCTGGGCACTGCTGATCACCGCCGCGATTATCTATATCCCGGCGAATGTCTTGCCGATCATGACTGTCAGTTCTCTGGGTCAAGGTGATCCAAGCACCATCATGTCCGGCGTGATCCAGTTGGTGCAGCACGGCATGATTCCGATTGCTGCCGTGGTGTTCATCGCCAGTATTCTGGTGCCGACGTTCAAACTGGTCGGCATCGCACTGCTGCTGTTTTCGGTACAACGAAAGCAGCCGTTGTCGGCCCGCCAGCGTATCTGGATGTACCGCTTCATCGAGTTCATCGGTCGTTGGTCGATGCTCGATATTTTTGTGATCGCCATTCTGGTGGCGGTCGTCAACTTCGGCCGGCTTGCCAGTGTCGAAGCCAATCTTGGCGCCATCGCCTTCGCCAGTGTGGTGATTCTGACGATGCTCGCCGCAGTAACTTTCGATCCCCGACTGATTTGGGATAACACGGAGTCGGACGACGACCATGACTGATTTGCCCGTAGCTAAAACCCGACCGGCCTCGAACTGGTCTGCCATTTGGGTCCTGCCGCTGATCGCCCTCATCATCGGCGGCTGGCTCGGCTGGCGTGCCTATTCCGAAACCGGTATCGAGATCCAGGTTCGCTTCGAGAGCGGCGAGGGCATCCAGGCCAACAAGACTGAGGTCATGTACAAAGGCATGTCGGTCGGCAAGGTCAAGACGCTTAAACTGGATGACGAGGGCAACTCCAAAGGCGTCATCGCCACCGTCGAGATGAACAAGGACGTCGAGCAATACCTCAAGACCAGCACACGGTTCTGGCTGGTCAAGCCGAGCGTGACCCTGGCCGGTATCACAGGATTGGAGACTTTGGTTTCGGGTAACTATGTCGCCATCAGTCCCGGCGAAGGCGAGCCGACACGCAAGTTCAAGGCGCTGGCCGAAGAGCCGCCGCTGTCCGACGCCAAGCCTGGCCTGCACCTGACCATCAAGGCTGACCGTCTCGGCTCGTTGAACCGTGGCAGTCCGGTGTTCTACAAACAGATCAAAGTTGGCCAGGTCAAAAGCTATCTGCTTTCGGAGGATCAGAGCACTGTCGAGCTCAAAGTCTTTATCGAGCCGACCTACGCCAAATTGGTGCGCAAACACACGCGGTTCTGGAATGCCAGCGGCATCAGCATCGACGCCAACCTGTCTGGCGTGAAAGTGCGCAGCGAGTCGCTGGCCAGCATCGTCGCTGGTGGTATCGCCTTCGCCACACCGGAAAACCGCAAGGACAGTCCGCCCACCGATCCAAGCCTGCCGTTCCGTCTCTACGAAGACTTCGACGCCGCCGCTGCCGGGATTCGCGTGAAGGTCAAACTCAGCGATTTCGAAGGCCTTCAGGCCGGCCGTACTCCGGTGATGTACAAAGGCATTCAGGTCGGCAACCTCAAAGCACTGAAGGTCGATGCGGATCTGAACAGTGCCACCGCCGAACTGACCCTTGATCCATTGGCCGAAGACTATCTGGTTGATGGTACACAGTTCTGGGTGGTCAAACCGTCGATTTCCCTCGCCGGGATCACCGGTCTGGAAGCACTGGTGAAAGGTAACTACATCGCCGTGCGCCCGGGTGACAAAGGCGCGCCGCCGAAACGCGAATTCGAGGCCCGGCCAAAAGCGCCGCCGCTGGATCTGCGTTCACCGGGGCTGCACCTGGTGTTGTTCACTGACACCCTCGGCTCGATCGATGTCGGCAGCCCGATTCTGTTTAAACAGGTCAAGGTCGGTTCGGTGCAGAGCTATCAGTTCTCCAAGACGCGCAAGCAGATCATCGTCGGTGTGCACATCGAGAAGGAATACGAAAACCTGGTCAACGCCTCGACGCGTTTCTGGAACGTCAGCGGTGTCACCCTGACCGGCGGTTTGACTGGCGGGATTCAGGTCAAGAGTGAGTCGCTGCAAACCTTGATGGCCGGCGGTATTGCCTTCGAAACGCCGCAAGCCAAGGCGCCGTTGCAGAAGCGTATTCCGCGTTTCCGTCTGTTTGCCAATCATGACGACGCCAGTAAAAAAGGCAGCGTAGTGACGATCAAAGTCGATCGCGCTGATGGTCTCAGCAGTGGCACGCCGGTTCGCTTCAAGGGACTGGACGTCGGCAAGATTGAAAGCGTCGATCTGACTGACGACCTGCAATCGGTCATCCTCACCGCGCGCATCACCGAAGTGCCGGAGAAGATTGCCCGGGTTGGCAGTCAGTTCTGGGTGGTTAAACCGGAGTTAGGGCTGATCAAGACAGAGAATCTGGAAACCCTGGTGACCGGGAAGTACATCGAAGTACAACCGGCAGCCAAGAACCTCGGCCCGCAGAAGAACTTCACTGCGCTGGCCGCTGCGCCGGAAGTGACCAAACAAGAGGCGGGGCTGAGTCTGGTGTTGAGCGCGGCCCGTCGTGGTTCGCTGAAACCGGGTGTGCCGGTGACCTACCGTGAAATTACCGTGGGTAAAGTCACCGGTTACGAATTGGGCCAGACCGCCGATCGTGTGTTGGTGCACATTCTGATCGAGCCGAAATACGCGCCGTTGGTGCGCAGCGGCAGCCGCTTCTGGAACACCAGTGGTGTGGGCTTCGATATCGGTCTGTTTAATGGTTTGACCGTGCGAACGGAGTCGCTGGAGACGGCGATTCAGGGCGGTATTGCTTTCGCCACGCCGGATGGCGAGCGCATGGGCAGTCAGGCGCGGGCTGAGCAGACGTTTCCGTTGTTCGACAAGTTTGAGGATGAGTGGCTGACCTGGGCGCCGAAGATTTCGCTCGGTAAGTAATTCTGTGGTGTCTGAAGTGGCGCCATCGCGAGCAGGCTCACTCCTACAGGGGAACGCATTCCAACTGTAGGAGTGAGCCTGCTCGCGATAGGGGCCTAAAAATCAGCAAAAATCCCAAGCCATAAAAAAGGGCCGCGATCCCAGCAGATCGCGGCCCTTTTTTTGTCTTCAGTTAACGCCGATCAAACCGCATCCATCTCCGGCTCATCCGCCTCAACATTCAGCGTCGCCTTCACCACATCATGACGACGGATGTACTTCCAGTCCGCCTCATCAATGTAGATCCCGGCCGGGCCGCTGCCACCTTCCAGGTCGATCGCGACACTGGCGCAGACCTGCGGCTTCACGCTCGCCAGAATCGGCACGAAGCCCAGTTGCAGGCTGGTTTCCAGCAGCGCGGCCTGGTTCTTCTCGTCGATGTCCGCCGCCTCGTCGAGGTAGTACGGCAGACGCACGCGGCCGGCCTGATCGCGATCCATCAAGTGCAGCAACAAGTACATGTTGGTCAGTGCCTTGATGGTCATGGTCGTGCCGTTGGACGCCGCGCCATCGATGTCGGTGTGGATCACCGGCTGGCCGTTGACCTTGGTGATCTCGAACGCCAGCTCGAACAAGTCCTTGAGACCGAGCTGGTTGTGGTTCGCTGCCACCAACCGCGCCAGATATTCCTTGGCCTCTTCGTTCTTGTTGTCCTGCTCGGCGCTTTGGCTCAGGTCGAACACCGACAGGGTTTCGCCTTCTTCGTACTGACCGGCGCTGTGGATGATCTGGTCGATGTGCTTGAGCGCTTCCTTGTTCGGCGCGAGGACGATGCGGAAGCTCTGCAGGTTGGAGACCTGACGCTTGTTGATCTCGCGGTTGAACAACGCCAGTTGATGCTCAAGGCTGTCGTAGTCGCTGCGAATGTTGCGCAGAGTCCGGGCGATGTCGGTGACCGCCGCACGACGGGCCTTGCCCAATGTCAGCGCTTCATCGGTACGGTGCGCATACGCGTTGATCAGCAGCGACAGACGGCGCTCCATATCGTCTTCGCTGTCGAACTTGGCCACGCCTTTGAGGCGCACTTGCGCGTACAGCGCTTCGATCTGGCCATCGGCGCGCAGCAGGCCTTGCCAGCTGTCCTGATAGTCATTGAGCAGCGGCAGCAGGTTGTCCATCGAGTCGTCGACCGGATCCATGAACGGCGTACCGAACGGCAGATCCGCCGGCAGCAACTGACGGCGGCGCAATGCATCGTCGAGAGTGCGTTGCTTGGCTTCCATGTCGGCGATCTGGCGGCCGACCAGTTGCAGCTTGGCCGACAGTTGCTGGACGCGCTCGGTGAAGGCATCGCTGGAGCGCTTGAGTTCGTCCTGCGCGCCTTCCATCTGCGCCAGTTGCTCGAGCTTGTCGCTTTCTTCGGCGCTCAGGGTTTGCGTGCGGCGGAAATCTTCCAGCGCCTTCTGCGCGTCCAGCACTTGCTGGTACAGCGCCTCGGTCTGGGTCTTGCTCGCGGAGCGGTCAGCGGCAACGGCTTGCTGGGTTTTCAGTTGCTTGAGTTCTTTTTCCAGACGCTCTTTCTGATCGCGCAAAGCGGCGCGGTCAGCCAAGGCCTGCAGGGCCGGCGGCTCGATATTCGAAATATCGATCGACAGGCCCGGCACTTCGAAACGCTCGCCTTTGAAGCCATCAAGAATCAGCTCAACCGATTTGACCCACTCGCCATCAGCGTCGAGGGTGATGCCGTGTTCGCCCAGCGGCAGGCTGAACAGCGCGCTGTTGAACAGCCGCATCAAGCGCTCGACGTCTTGTTGCGAGAATTCTTCGCGCAGTCGGGCGTAGCTGTTGTTGTCGGCGTGATCGAGTTGCTGCTTCACCGACTTCAGGCGTTTTTCCAGATCGCGCACGCGCTCTTCCAGATCTTCCGCACTGAACTGACGGGACTGCGCCAAGGCACCGGCAAGTTCGTCGTGAGCGTCCTTAGCGGCGAGCAATTGTTGCTCCAGCACTTTGACGTCATCGACCAGCGCGAAGCGGTTCTTCAACACCGACAACTCGCCGAGCCAACGCTGAATGCCGGAAATTTCCCGCTCCAGGCGCATCAGTTCCTGGGTGCCACCGCGCTGATCGTTTTGCAGACTGTCCTGCTCGCCACGGTAGTGGTCGGCCTGAATCGTCAGTTCTTCTTTGCGTGCACTCGCGTAGTCCGACCAGGTGCCGAGCAACGAATCGAGCAGCGGTGACAGGCGATGCAGTTTGCCGCGCAGCACGTCGCGCTGTTTCACGCCGTTGGCCAAGGCTTCAACCAACGGGCCGGCAGCGACCAGCGAGTTGTAGTCCTGTTCCATACGGCGCACATCGCGGAAGGCTTCTTCGCACGCGGCGATGTAATCGACGCTGCCGGAACGCAGGCTGTGTTCGAAGGCATCGAGGAACAACTGCTTGAGCTTGGCAGCGGTGATTTCGCGCATGTGCAGCAGGTTGATGAACAGTGCGCGGAAGGTCTTCAGGCTCTGCTCGCTGGTGGAACGCAGCGGAATCAACGTCAGGTCGAGCGGGATCGAAGTGTGACCGCCCACCAGCAAACGACGCAGCTCATCCGGCTTGAGTTCGTAGGCTTTCAGACCTTCTTTCTCAAGATTGCTGAACAGCTCTTTCTGGCGCAGGCAGGTGTCGTTCTTCTGGTAATGGGCCAAATCGAGCTTGCCGGCGTAGGCGAAGAACTGGTGACCGAAACCGCCGCCCGGGCCACGCCCGACCACGCCAATCACGTGTGGGCCGTGGGGCAGGTTTACTTCGACAAGGATGTAACTGGTGTCGGAGGCGAAGTAGAAGCGCCGCGATTGTTCGAGGCTGTACTTGCCGAAACTCATGTCCGACATGCGCGCCAGAATCGGGAATTGCAGCGCGTTGATAGACGCCGATTTACCGAGGTTGTTCGCGCCGTAAACCGACAACGGTTCTTCCAGCGGGAACAGACCAAGGCTGTAACCGGCGGTGTTCAAAAGGGCAAAGCGGCGGATGCCGTAGCGTTCCTGGCTCATGCGTCGGACTCCTGTTCTTCGGCAATGGCGCGGGCCAGTGCGTCTTCTTCGCTCTCTTCATCGAATTCTGTGAGATCGAGCGGGTCGTCGGTTTCGAGGAATTTGGCTTCCGCCGCTTCGTCGATCAGCACCGGTGCCGGCAGCGGCAATACGCTGTGCACGCTGGCCGCCAGATCGCGGTCTTGCTGTACCGACAGGCACACGTCGAGGAAGCGGTGCATCGGTGGCAGGAAGCGGTAAACGCCGTTTTCTTCGCCGGCGAAACCGAGTTGAGTCATGCGGCGCATGATCTTTTCTTCGAGTTCTTCCACGGTCTGCACTTCGGCTTGAATGAACAGGTCGCGGTATTTTTCCAGCAGCGACGGTAGCTCTTCACGGCCGAGGCTGCCGCCATCGAGCACGGCGATCGGGTCGCGGCCCTGATCGGCCAGATGCTCGACGAGGATGAAGGTGAACAGCGCCAGACGTTGCGCAGTCTTGTTCACCGCCGCAGCGGCCATGTCCGGCACAAAGTAGTAGAAACCACGGGTGTCGCAGACCAGTTCAAACCCCAGCGCCTTGAACAGCGTGCGGTACTGATCCTGGAAGTTCGACAGTTGCGCGTACAGCTCCGGGTCGCGGCGGCTGACGTGGTAACCCTTGAACAGCTCACGGAAGATCGGCGCGAGTTGCGACAGTTCGGAAAGATCAAGATGCATTTGAAGTACCTGCAGGAAGGGCGCTCGCAGAATTCTCGGCGGCGGTATCGCTGGCCGGGAGCAGGGCGAAGGAGCGCAGGCTGACCTGGTGCTCGTGAGTGTGGTATTCGCGGCGTTCCAGACGCTCGCGCTTGAAGCGTTTTTCCCGCGACAGGCGCGAGAACCAGTAGAGCAATTCGTCGGTGGCGCCGTCCGGTTCCTGTTCCAGCAGCCAGGTCATCAGATCCGGCATCGGCAGGGCTTCTTCGCAGCGGTCGACCATCTCGCGCACGGTGCGTGGGGCGCGTGGGGCTTCGCCTTTCTGGGTCTTGTGCGCCTTGGGGAAGCGCGCCGGTTTCGGCTCGAATCGCGCCAAGGCGTAAACGTAGGCTTCGACCTGACTGGCGCTGCCAAGGAAGGTGCTTTGCGGGCGGGTGAACAGCGGCATCGCGGCTTGCGGCACGGCATCGATGCCTTTGCGGCGAATCGCGGCCAGAGCCAACGCGGCGCCACGGGTCACGGCGTTGTGCCGACGCGCCTCTTCACGCAGCGGCAACAGCAGTTCGCGGGCATGACGCAAAGTCAGTTGCGCGCTGGTCTGCATTTCGAGAATGCGCGCGTGGGTGCGCAGCAGCATGTCGTCATCGACCAGATGGCCGAGGCGTTGTTGCTCGCTGAGCATCTTCAGCAAGACGGTTTCGACTTTGCGCACGCCTTGTTCGAAGGCGCCGTCGGCGTTTACCAGATCGATCATCGGCTCGACGTATTCGTCCCACGTCGCCAGTACTTCGGCGTAACGCTGACGCAATGGAATCTGCCGGTCGCTGGTCTTCGCCCGCTCGGCCACAGCCACCAGGGCCTGTTCGTCGTTGTCGAGTTTCTTCAGTACGTCGCGCACGCGCATGTCGAGCAAACGCAACTGGCGAGCGAGATCGTGGCCGTCGCGAACCTCGAACGCGTCCTGAATGTAACCGGCCAGACGTTCGAGGTGGCGCAGATAGGCTTCGATTTCCAGGCACAGGCCCAAGCGGTGTTCACGACGCAAGTAAGCGAGGAAGTCGTGAATCTGCGCGTTCAGCTCGAAACGGTTCGGACTTTTCGCCACCGGAATCAGAATATCGAGGCGAATCCACACGTCGAGCAGGCTGGTGATGTCCTGTGGCGTGCTGTCCAGTTGTTGGGCGGCCAATTGCGCGCGCAGTTCGTTGAGGCTCAATGTGCCTTGGTCGAAGTGCTCGCACAAAGGCTCCAGAAGCGCCCAGTGTTCAGCGAGGGCGCGCAAGACGCGCTTGGGTTCGATCATCGGAATGCCCGGCTGGTTGGCAATAAAAAGACGCGATTGTACTGCATCATGAAGGATGCGATTCACTCTCGGGACGGGCTGTCGCATTTTGCAGGATAAAGGCTATCGATCAACAGCAAGCGATCTTGAGCGAAGGGCGGTAGAATCAGCCCACTTCAGTTATCCACAAGTGGCCGACCCTTTGCTTATCGAGTCCCGCCGCCGCGCCTATTTGAACGCCATGCAGGTGGTCAACTGGCTGCCGCGCACCGAATTGCCCTTCGCCGCGCCATCGCGGCCCGAGCTGCTGGACATGCCCGAGCCCGAGGTCGAGGTTCCGTTGGTGCCCGCACCGCAGGCCGAAGCGCCCGCGCAGCCTGTTGCGCGCCCGAGCGAACGGCCGAAAATCGAAGTGCCGCGCCCCTCTCTGGCGAGTACCCGCACCGGGGCCAAACCGGTGGAAGTGGTCGAAGACACGCCAGTGATCGCCAAACCGGCCCCGGTGCCACCACCGCGTTTCGCCCTGCAATTGCTGCGCGCCGGTCGCTGCCTGCTGTTGGTCGAGTTACCCACAGGCGAGGCCTTCCAGAGCCGCGATCCGGCCTACCTGTTGCTCAAAGACATGCTGCGCGCCGCCGGTCTGCCCGATGCGCCGCAAATTGTCGGCGAGCCGGTGCGTTGGCCTTGGCTCAATCGCGGCAATATGGATCAAGGCCCGGAAGCGGCGCGCGACTTCGTTCAGGGTTTCCTGTCGGTACAAATGGAAGCGGCGCCATGCGCCTGTCTGTGGCTGATCGGCCTGCCAGCGGTGCGCTTTGCCGGTGAAGCGGACGCTGAAGCCTTCAATCGTGAATTGCAGATCGAAGGGCTGGGCCTGGCCTGGGCCATTCCCGGTCTGGAATTGTTAATGGAAGAGCCACAGCGCAAAGCCGCTGTGTGGCAAGCCATGCGTCGGCTGATGGCGCGCTGGAAAGAATCGAATGAGTGACGCTGTATCGTTCCGCCCGATGACCGAGGCGGATCTGGACGCTGTGCTGAAGATTGAGTTCGCCGCGTACAGCCATCCGTGGACCCGCGGGATTTTTCTCGACGGCCTGGGCAAATACCAGATCTGGCTGATGTTCGAAGGCCAGCAACAGGTCGGTCACGGCGTGGTGCAGATCATTCTCGATGAAGCGCACCTGCTCAACATCACGGTCAAACCGGAGAATCAGGGGCGAGGGCTGGGCCTGACGTTGCTCGAGCACCTGATGTCGCGGGCCTATGCGGCTGAGGCGCGGGAGTGTTTTCTCGAAGTGCGTGACAGCAATCGCTCGGCGTTCCGCTTGTACGAGCGCTATGGTTTCAACGAGATTGGCCGGCGTCGGGATTATTATCCGGCGGTGGGCGGGCGTGAAGACGCCGTGGTCATGGCCTGCACTCTGGTCGATTAATCCTTAAAAGCATCGCGAGCAGGCTCACTCCTACAATTTGGAATGCGTTCCCTTGTAGGAGTGAGCCTGCTCGCGATAGCTATTTACCAACCGACACAGGTCAGCGCTTGCCATCCAGCGGATCGCGCCGCGCCAGTTCTGCTTCATCCAGCCCATCGCCGCCGCCAATGTCGTCTTCATCGACCAGGCTCAGATCCCAATCCGCCGGATTGCCTTCACCAGCCTCTTCGGCGTCCCGCGCGCCGTCTTCATGAATCAGCGTCTCCGGGCTCATGTCATCGTCGGTCGGCTGATGATCGCTGACCGAGGCCCCGGTCATCCCGGCCTCACGTACGCGCTCATTGGGCATCAATTGCTCGCGTTCGCGCTCCGGGATCTCATCACCGATTTTCGCGCTGGGCTCGTCTTCATCGAAATCCAGCTCATGCACCGAACCCATGCGGTCTTCGTTATCATCGATGGGTTCCGGTTGCACCGCATCGTAAGGGCGTCGTGAATCAGTCATGGCAAATCCTCATACTGTGGGCCTTACTTAGGTGGACTCACCGGGGACACGAGAATTCCCACGAAATCACTTGCGGTTCTGGCGTGACCCCGACGGGCGGTCGTCTGTCAAAGCAGCGCATCTTTCTTGAGGCCTTACAGCATGCACGACTTACAAGACCTGATTGATAACAACGAGCGTTGGGCTGACGCGATCACCAAGGAAGACCCGGATTTCTTCGCCAAGCTGGCGCGCCAGCAAACGCCGGAATATCTGTGGATCGGCTGTTCCGACGCACGCGTCCCGGCCAACGAAATCGTCGGCATGCTGCCGGGCGATCTGTTCGTACACCGCAACGTCGCCAACGTGGTGCTGCACACCGACCTCAACTGCCTGTCGGTGATCCAGTACGCGGTCGACGTGCTCAAGGTCAAACACATCCTCGTCACCGGCCACTACGGCTGCGGCGGTGTACGCGCGTCGATGCAGGACCGGCAGTTCGGCCTGATCGACGGCTGGCTGCGTTCGATCCGCGATCTTTACTACGAAAAACGCGAAGAGCTGGCCAAGCTGCCGACCGAAGAAGAACAGGTCGATCGCATGTGTGAGCTCAACGTGATCCAGCAAGTGGCCAACGTCGCCCACACCAGCATCATCCAGAACGCTTGGCATCGCGGGCAGAGCCTGTCGATCCACGGGTGCATCTACGGCATCAAGGACGGTCGCTGGAAAAGCCTGAACACCACCATCAGTGGTTTCGAGCAACTGCCGCCGCAATACCGCTTGCGTCCGGTCGGGGCCGTGTAACAAGCGTTTCTTCAGCGCCGGCCCGAATAGCGCCAGCGCTGGAAAAAGCACTGACCTTCGATATTGGGTGGTTCGTCGTATCCGGTGATCCACCCACGGCAGCTCGGTGAACCACAACCGCAGGCGAACTGGCGTAACAGTTTGTCCTCGGTGGTGGCGTAATCCATGGTCAGGCGCTCGCCGCTGTGGATATCTTTCAATGCCCACAGCCACAACTCACTCATGTCGAGAAACACGTTCGGGTCGCAGGAGTGTTCCAGCAAGCCGGCAAAACGTGGGTCATAGATGTGAATGCCGGTTTGCATTTGTCGGGTCTGTCGACAGCGGTAGGGCAGCAATTGCCCAGAAACACGGCACATTCGACTGATGCGCATGAACTCCCGGCGAGCTTCCACGGCCGCGGCGTTGCCTTGGTCATCGAGGACGATGCGAAAGTCTGCGCTGGAGGGGAAACCCAAGCGCACGGGGAGGCCGGCAAACGGATAAATCCCTTCCGTATCGTGTTGCGAGAACTCATGGAAAACCTGATTGTTCATAACGATCCTTGTATGTCCGGTATTGCCCCCAAATGCTGACCCAATGTCTCGCGACGCCAAGATTGGATCCAAGCGTCTCTCATTTGAAACATTTGGTCTACTGTCAGATCTGACAGTCGAAATAGCCGTTTTCCCGCGTCAGCCATTACTGACACGGGAAGCCGATCGGCACGACTAAATATGCGGGGCTGCAACCGTTGGCGCTGGCAGCGGCGCCTTGAGCTGTTGCAGC
Source organism: Pseudomonas sp. 4CAES_32.4 (assembly GCF_058136335.1). Lineage (NCBI taxonomy): Bacteria > Pseudomonadati > Pseudomonadota > Gammaproteobacteria > Pseudomonadales > Pseudomonadaceae > Pseudomonas > Pseudomonas sp. 4CAES_32.4. The sequence continues at coordinate 5,244,092 of NZ_CM176882.1, read as the reverse complement.
TGCGTCTTGATCGGCGCCGTCGCGCACTTGGCCGCGGCCTGTTCCGGCGTCAGGTCACGAATCGAGGTGTAGAACAGCTCGCAGGTTTTCACCTTCTGCGTCACTTGCCAGGTCTGTGTACAGTCGTTGAGGGTTTTCTGTGCATCGCTGCCCGGTTTGCTGCCCATCCCGGCCTGCCAGCAGGCGGCACTCAAATCCTGGCCCATGACCTTCAGACCCGCCGCATCGGCTTTGGCCTGATCGCCGTCGTAGCTGGCCGGGTCGGCGGCGTACCAGATGTAACTCGGATGATTGGAGCCGAGCACCGGCACTTTCACGCCCTCACTCGGGCTGATGCTCGCCAGGCCCAGCACGTTCACGGTCGGCCCGTATTGCTGTTTGATCCAGTTACGCACCGGCGCACCGAACGCGACCATCGGCAACGCGACGCCGCTGGCGTTCTGGCTGACCTGCTTGACCATGCTGGTCTGATAATCCTTGAAGTAGTCGTAAACGCCTTCCAGATCTTTGCCAGCATTGGACGGCGCGGCAATCGGCGCGATGTCCACGATGGTCTGGTAGGCCGGCGTTTGCCCGGCGGGGATACCGTTGTCGGTCAACAGTTCGGCCCAGCGATCGGTGGTGTTCGAGCGCAGATAATCCTGCGCCTGGGTCAACGAATAGTCAGGCGGAAAGTGCAGCAGCTCGACGCTTTTACGGTTTTCCAGGGCCATGCCCAGCGGCAGGAACAGATACCAGCTGTAAGCCCATTTGCCGTCGGCATTCAGCTTGCTGGCGCCGGTGTAAGCCAGATCTCCGGCATCGAGTAGCGCTGCCAGCGGTTTCTCGTAATCCTTCGGCACACCGCTGATCTCGGCATAGAGCTGCCCGTTGTCGGTCTTCACCAGTACCTTGGCATCGTTGTAACCGTCGCGCTGGACGCTTTGGTTCAGGTAATGGGCGACGGTCTGCTCCAGCGTCCAGTTGCGGAAGCAGATCACGCTGCAGTTGTTGGGATAGGCGAAGAGGCGGGTGACGCGCTCGGTGCTGCCCAGTTTCAGATCGACGTCGGCGTGGGCGGCCGCGCTCAGTGTGAGCGCGGCGAGGGTCAGTGTTGTGGGGATAAGTCCTGCGAGTTTGAACATGCTCAGATCCTTTTCAGCGTGGTTTCCCGGTGATCGGGGGCGCCTCATAGTGGATCAGCGGTGATCGCCAGAAAAGCCATTGAGTTACACAGTGATCGAAAATCGGCTCGGTGATTGCCTGGAGCTGATCGCACCCGCCCCCAAGGCAGGTGCAACCCCTTTCAAATTACGGCATCACCGGCGGCGTATACGCCAATGTCGTCCCCAGCGCCCACAGCAACAGCAGCACCAGCGGCGTGTGCACCAGCAACTGTACGAACGAGAAGCCGATGAGATCCCGCGCCTTCAGCCCGAGTACGCCGAGCAGCGGCAGCATGTAGAACGGGTTGATCAGGTTCGGCAGCGCTTCCGCCGCGTTATAGATCTGTACCGCCCAGCCGAGGTGATATTGCAGATCATTGGCGACCTGCATCACGTACGGCGCTTCGATGATCCACTTGCCGCCGCCCGACGGGATGAAGAAACCGAGAATCGCCGAGTACACGCCCATCAACAGCGCGTAGGTGTCGTGCGAAGCGATGCTGACGAAGAACGTCGAGATGTGATGCGCGAGGGTTTGTGCATCGGTGCCTTTGACCGTGGTCATCAGCGCGGCAATCGAACCGTACAACGGGAACTGGATCAGCACGCCAGTGGTGGTCGGCACCGCGCGCGCCACCGCATCAAGGAAACTGCGTGGGCGCCAGTGCAGCAACGCACCGAGCATGATGAACAGGAAGTTGTAGGTGTTCAGCCCGGAAATCGCGGTGATCGCCGGTTTGGTCGAAAACTCATGGAACAGCCATCCCGCCGCCAGCAACACCAGCACGACAATCAGCAGCGGGCTGTGTTCCAGCCATTCACCCGGTCGCGTGCGCGGTTGCAGTGGCGGCAGATTGAAGGCCGGGTCGATGCCGCAGGCCTTGGCATCGCGCGCCGAGTTCGGCCCGGGAGCGGTGGCGTAGGCGATGATGATCGAGATCACGATCAGCGCCAGCAGCATGACCCCGGACTGCCAGAGGAAAATCGTTTCGGTGAACGGAATCACTCCGGTAATCGACAGGATCGACGGCGGCAGGCTGCCTGGGTTGGCCTGCAATTGCGCGGCCGACGACGACAGGCCCAGCGCCCATACCGCTCCAAGGCCCAGATAGGCAGCGGCACCGGCGGCGCGGTAATCCATTTTCAAATCGGTGCGGCGGGCCAGAGCGCGTACGAGCAAACCGCCGAAGACCAGCGACAGACCCCAGTTGAGCAGCGAAGCGACCATCGAAATCAGTGCGACCCAGGCCACGGCGGAGCGACCGTTTTTTGGAATGCGCGCCAGGCGGTCGATCAGTTTCACGGCGGGCGGCGAACTGGCGACGACGTAGCCGCCAATCACCACGAAGGCCATCTGCATGGTGAACGGGATCAGGCTCCAGAACCCGTCACCGAAGGCCATGGCGGCATCGGTGGGTTTGGCGCCCATGGCCAAAGTGGCCAATGCAACGATGATCACGGCCAGCGCGGCGAATACCCAGGAATCGGGGAACCAGCGTTCGGCAAAGCTTGAACAGCGCAGGGCAAAGCGTGCGGAGCGGCTATCTTCGATATCAACGGCCACGGGAGTACCTCGGATTTTTATGGTTATTGTGGTCTTGCGGACGAAACACATATCCCCTGTAGGAGTGAGCCTGCTCGCGATAGCTTTCTTACATTCAACACGTGTATTGACTGAATCGACGCCATCGCGAGCAGGTGAAGGCCTACAAGGATCTTGGCATGACTTGCCGATGGTGGATCGCCTAGCAGGACAGGCATTAACAGTAATTCAACTGCCGGTGCTTTGTGAGCAGCTTTTGCAAAACCGGGACTATGGTCTAACGGGTTGTCCATCCGCGCATTTGCGTAGACCATGGGCGCCTTGGTTTTTTGCCTGATCCAGAGTTCTTTGCCATGACTGCCCAATCCACGGCCAAACCTGCGCCGTTCAGCCGCTCCGACTACAAGACCCTCGGCCTTGCGGCCCTTGGTGGTGCGCTGGAAATCTACGATTTCATCATCTTCGTCTTCTTCGCCCTGACCCTCAGCCAGTTGTTCTTCCCGCCGGAAATGCCCGAGTGGCTGCGTCTGCTGCAAAGCTTCGGGATTTTCGTCACCGGTTATCTGGCGCGGCCGCTGGGCGGGATTCTGATGGCGCATTTCGCCGACAAACTGGGGCGCAAGAAAGTCTTCAGCCTGAGCATCCTGATGATGGCGCTGCCGTGCCTGCTGATCGGGATCATGCCGACTTATGCACAGATCGGTTATTTCGCCCCGCTGCTGTTGCTGGCGCTGCGTATCCTGCAAGGTGCGGCGGTTGGCGGTGAAGTGCCGAGTGCCTGGGTGTTCGTTGCCGAGCACGCGCCCACCGGCCACCGCGGTTATGCCTTGGGCTTTTTGCAGGCCGGGCTGACGTTTGGTTACTTGATCGGCGCGTTGACCGCGACGTTCCTCGCGCAAGTGTTCACCCCGGCGGAAATCCTCGATTACGCCTGGCGCTATCCGTTCCTGCTCGGCGGTGTGTTTGGTGTGATTGGCGTTTACCTGCGCCGCTGGCTGAGCGAAACCCCGGTGTTCATGGCCATGGAAGCGCAGCGCGAAGCACGGGTCGAATTGCCGTTGCGCACGGTGCTGCGCGAACATCGTTTGGCGATGTTGCCGGCGATGCTGCTGACCTGCGTGCTGACTTCGGCAGTGGTGGTGTTCGTCGTGATCACCCCGACCATGATGCAGAAAACCTTCGGCATGACTGCCAGCCACACCTTCGCCCTCAGTGCGTTGGGCATCGTGTTTCTCAATATTGGTTGCGTGATCGCCGGGTTGCTGGTTGATCGTCTCGGTGCCTGGCGCACGGTCATGTTGTATAGCCTGCTGCTGCCGCTGGGCATCGGCGTGTTGTATGGCTGCCTGATCATGGGCGGCGATTGGGTCGGCCTGGCTTATGCCGTGGCTGGTCTCGCGTGCGGTGTGGTCGGGGCGGTGCCGTCGGTGATGGTCGGCTTGTTCCCGGCGCGTATTCGCGTGTCAGGCATTTCCTTCACCTACAACATTGCCTACGCCGCATGGGCAAGTATCACACCGCTGTTGCTGATCGGTCTGATGCCTTGGAACCCATGGATCTGCGTGATTTTTTGCGCGGTGATGGGGGTTGTGGGCCTCCTGACGGCGGCGTATTTCGGTTCGCGGATGCCGCGCACAGGACCGTGTCAGGTGGCGGGAACTGCCTGACTCGGTGGCTCGGAACTATATTTGACCGACGGGTCGCCTGCACTCTTCAGAAAAGATTTTCAAAGCCGATGGCTAGGCTGCATCCCGCTTTCTATCCTGCCCATCGGTACTTCCCCATGTTCAACAAACGCTTGAAACAAGAGCTGGCCGCTCTTCGTGAAGAACTCTCCAGCCTAGTGCAAGTGAAGGAAAGCCTGGAAAGCGAGATGCTGGTGCTGACCCTTGAGCCTGACGGCCGGGTGCAGTCGGCCAACCAGAACTTCCTGAGCGAGATGCTCTACAAAAGCCACGACCTGATCGGCCGGGCGATTGAAGATATCGTTCCGGCTCACGTGAAGTCCGACGACTTCCACCAGCGCTTCAAGAACGCCATGAACCGTGGCGAGCATTTCGCCGGGGCCATTCGCCTGCTGCGTAGCAACGGCGAGGAAGCTTGGTTGCGTTCAATCGTGCAGCCAGTGCGTTCGTCGGATGGGCGAGTCAGGCACATTTCGATCTACGCCAGCGACCTGACCCGCACCATCGAGGCCTCACGCGAGCATGAAAACCTGATCGGCGCTCTGGTGCGTTCCACTGCCGTGATCGAATTTGACCTCAATGGCAATGTGCTCACCGCCAATGACCGCTTCCTCAGCGGCATGGGTTACAGCCTGGCGCAGATCAAGGGCAAACATCACCGCCTGTTCTGCGCTCCGGAGGAATACAACAGCGCCGAGTACCAGCATTTCTGGCGTCGCTTGAACAACGGCGAATTCGTTGCTGATCGCTTCAAACGGGTCGACAGCCATGGTCGTACGGTGTGGCTGGAGGCGTCCTACAACCCGGTGGTCGATGCCAACGACAAACTGTACAAAGTGGTGAAGTTCGCCACGGTGATCACCGATCAGGTCAACCGCGAACAAGCCGTCGCCGACGCTGCCAACATTGCCTACAGCACCTCCCAGCAAACCGACAGCACTGCTCAGCGTGGCACCACGGTGGTGACCGAGGCGGTCAATGTGATGCGCGATCTGTCCAAGCACATGCAAACCGCTGGTGAAGGTATCGAAGCGCTGAACGAGCAATCGCTGGTGATCGGCACCATCGTCAAAACCATCAGCGGCATTGCCGAACAGACCAACCTGCTGGCGCTCAATGCCGCCATCGAAGCGGCGCGTGCCGGCGAACAAGGTCGGGGCTTTGCGGTGGTGGCGGACGAAGTGCGCCAGTTGGCATCGCGCACCAGTCAGGCGACGGACGAGATCGTTGGCGTGGTGCGGCAGAACCAGGAAATGGCGCGCAACGCTGTGGCCCTGATGACCGACGGCAAACTCCAGGCCGAACAAGGCCTGGCGCTGGCGGCCGAGGCGGGCACGGTGATCGTCGAGATTCAGGACGGTGCGCAGAAAGTCGTGAACGCGGTGGGCCAGTTCGCCAATCAACTCTCTAACTGACCTGCGCTAAACCCCTGTAGGAGCTGCGGCACGCGGCGATCTTTTGATCTTGATTCCGAGGATCAACATCAAAATCAAAAGATCGCAGCGCGCCGCAGCTCCTACAGAGTTTCACCTGCCTGTATTTCGATGGTGGCGCTACAATCGGCTCCTTTTTCTTCCCGGAGCAGACCCTCATGAGCGATGCCCACCGCCGCCCGGTGCCCCTGAACAAAGCCTACCGTTTGCTCAATCACGGGCCGACCGTATTGGTCAGCGCCGCCCACGACGGCCAGCGCAACATCATGGCCGCCGCCTGGGCCATGCCATTGGACTTCGAACCACCGAAAGTTGCCGTCGTCCTCGATAAATCCACCTGGACCCGCCAACTGCTCGAAGCGTCCGGCACGTTCGTGCTCAACGTCCCGTGCGTCAATCAGGCCGACATCGTGCAAACCGTCGGCAACACGTCGGGTCTGGAGATCACCCAATCCCAAGGGCAAGACAAATTTCAGGCGTATGGCCTGCAAACCTTCAATGGCGAACAAGTCGAAGCGCCACTGCTCGAAGGCTGCGTTGCCTGGCTCGAATGCCGTTTGCTCCCGGAGCCGCGCAACCACGAGCAATACGACCTGTTTCTCGCCGAAGTCATCGCCGCCCACGCCGATGAACGCGTGTTCAGCGAAGGGCGCTGGCATTTCGAAGGGCATGACGGTTTGCGCACCTTGCACCATGTGGCGGGTGCGCATTTCCTGACGATTGGTGACGCGGTGGATGGCAAGACGTTGTCGGTTTGAAGGGCGGACCGGCTTATATAAAAAAAAGCCTACCTCGCGGTAAGCCTTTTCTTTTTGCCTCGTAGCCTCAATCCCCTAACGCTTCGCCTTCACGCCGTGGATCCGCGCCACCCTCTAGCGACGCTTTGCCCTGCGCATCCTTGACCCGCACGATGGCCTGGGTGCCGCTGGTCATGTCGATTTCATTGACGGCGTGACCTTTGTCTTTCAGCGCCTGAATCAGCGTCGGGCTGAATTGGCCTTGTTCCAGTTCGGTGGGGCCGTTACGGCTGCCGAAGTTGGGCAGGCTGATGGCGCTTTGCGGGTCGAGGTTCCAGTCGAGCAGGCCGACGGTGGTTTTCGCCACATATTCGATGATTTGCGAACCGCCCGGCGAGCCGACCGTGGCGACGAATTCGCCGCTGTGGCGATCGAAGATCAGCGTTGGCGCCATCGACGAGCGTGGACGTTTGCCCGGTTCGACGCGGTTGGCGACTTTTTGGCCGTTCTCTTCGGGGATGAACGAGAAGTCGGTCATCTGGTTGTTGAGCAGAAAGCCCTGAACCATCAGGTGCGAACCGAACGCCGCTTCGATGGTGGTGGTCATCGACACGGCACCGCCCAGATCATCCACCGCGACCACTTGCGAGGTGGAAATGCGCAGCGGCGAGCGGTCCGGCGCGTAGGCAACCTGTACGCCCGGCGGTGTGCCCGGTTTGGCGCTGCCCATGCTGCGTTCGCCGATCAGGCTGGCGCGGCTGGCCAGATAACCGGGATCGACCAGACCTTTGACCGGCACCGGCACGAAGTCGGTGTCGGCGACGTATTGCGCGCGGTCGGCGTAGGCCAGGCGTTCGGCTTCGGCGATCAGATACACGGCTTGCGGATCTGGTTCAATGCCGGCCGGTTTGTCGGTTTTAACCGGTTTGAGCGGTGTCAGGGAAAGGCGCGGGTCGCGGGCTTCCAGCGCCTGCAGCGTACCGAGAATCTGCGCCACGGCGATCCCGCCCGACGACGGTGGCGGCATGCCGCAGACCTGCCAACGTTTGTAATCGGTGCACAGCGGCGCACGTTCCTTGGCCTGATAGCGCTGCAGATCGTTCAGCGTCAGGCTGCCGGGGTTGGCGTGGCCCTGCACCTTGGCGACGATTTCTTCGGCGATCGAGCCTTTGTACAGCGCATCAGCACCTTCGCTGGCGATACGTTTGAGCACTGCCGCGAGCGCCGGGTTTTGCAGGCGCGTGCCGACGGCTTTGACGCTGCCATCGGCATTGAGGAAATACTTGGCCATGTCCGGCGACTTGCGGATGACGGGATCTGATTCCAGCAGCGAGTGCAAACGCGGGGAGATCGCAAAGCCTTGCTCGGCCAGTTTGATCGCCGGTTCAAACAGCTTCGCCCATGGCAGGCGACCGTGTTGCTTGTGTGCCATTTCCAGCGCACGCAACACACCCGGCGTACCCACCGAGCGACCGCCGATCTGCGCCTGCGGGAACGCCATCGGTTGGCCATCGGCGCGCAGGAACAGTTTCTCGGTGGCGCCGGCCGGTGCGGTTTCGCGGCCGTCATACGTGCGCACCTGTTTGCCGTCCCACAACACGATCATCGCGCCGCCGCCGATCCCGGAAGATTGCGGCTCAACCAGCGTCAGCACTGCTTGCATCGCAATCGCCGCATCAATCGCCGAACCGCCCTGACGCAGCATCTCGCGACCGGCTTCAGCCGCCAGCGGATTGGCAGCGGCGGCCATGTGTTTACTGGCGTGACGGGTTTGCAGATCAGTGCGGAAACCGGACGCGGCTTCCGGTGCCATCGGCAGGGTCGAGGAGGGCGGGGCGTTGCACGCGGTGAGGGTCAGGGCGCTGATGATCAGCGTCAGGGCTGGCAGGCGAAAACGGCTCAAGGGCAAGGCTGAAAACACGCGGGCTCTCCGTCCGTGGATTAAAAGTCTCAGGGACTGTATCGACCGCTCAGTCGCGACGCAAACCGGTGGGCATTTTTGTCTTTCTTTTCAGGGCGGATGTTCGTTAGGGTCAGCGTCAAATTCATCGAACTGAAATACGCCCCTGTGGGAGCGAGCCTGCTCGCGAATGCGGCGTGTCAGGCAACCAAAATGTTGGATGCACCGCCGCCTTCGCGAGCAAGCTCGCTCCCACAATTACAAGATCAACAAGAGGCTGATATGCACAGCGAGTTCCCCACCGAAGCCAGCTACCGCGATCAACGTGAACAGTTCATCGTCGCCGCCAATGCCGCCGGCGCCGCGCTCACCTCCTACGCGCATCCGCGTTGCGGCCCCTTCGGCGAACCCCTGAGTACCGACGTCGCCGTGCTCGGTGATCCACAGGCCAAACGCCGACTGGTAGCGCTCAGCGGAACCCACGGTGTCGAGGGCTATTACGGCTCGGACTGTCAGATCGATTGGCTGAAAACCTTCGAACCTGGTTCGCTGCCCAAGGACGTCGCGGTGGTGATGGTGCACCTGATCAACCCATGGGGCACGGCGTGGTTACGCCGGGTCAACGAAGACAACATCGACCTCAACCGCAATCACCTCGATTTCACCGGACCGCTGCCGGATAACCGCGCGTACGCGGCACTGCATGAAATCTACGCGTGCACCGATTTGCAAGGCCCCGAGCGCAAACGCGCCGATGCCTTGCTCGATGCGCAAATCAACGAACACGGCTGGCCAGCGGTGATGTCGATTGTCGAGGGCGGCCAGCACAGCCATCCCGATGGCCTGTTCTACGGTGGCCACGCGCCGAGCTGGTCGAATCGCACGTTGCATCAAATCATCGACGCACATGTGGCTGGCGCTGAAACGGTGATGTGTTTTGACCTGCACACCGGCGCTGGCGAGTACGGCCATCCGATGTTGCTGACCATCACCCAGGCGCCGTACCCGGCACTCGCGCAAGCCCAGGCGATTTATGGCCCATGGCTTTACACGCTGCACACTGGCGCCGAGACCTTGAGCGAAACCGGCGTGGCGGCGACGGCTACGGGGTACACCTCGCAGGCGTTGCTCAATGCTCTACCGGACGTGCAGTTGATGCCGTTCGTGATCGAATGCGGAACGTATCCGGGGCCGGCTGTGCATCGACATTTGCGCGATGACCATTGGCTGCATCTGCATGGCGATCCGCTGGATGCGGCGGGGAGGGCGATCAAGGTGAATTTGCTGGAGCAGTTTTATCCGGCGGATGCGGATTGGCGGGCGATGGTGAGGCTGCGGACTCGGCAGATCTGGGCGAAGGGGTTGGCAGCCCTATCAGGCGTAGCCTTGTGGTGAGGAGGTTTATCCCCTCGCCACAAGTTCGGTGTTGTCTCGAGATATTTAAAAGCACTTACTGCTTGAAGCCCGGCAAACCCTGCGCTGCTCGCCATTCTTTTACAATTTTCGTTACGCCCTGAGGGGAGCTATCCGCACCAGGCCCCGGGTAATAGATCAGATCCGAGCCAGCTGGGTGTTCGCTGATTTTCTCGAAGTGCAACAGCAGTAAGTCAGCGCGATCATCGCTTTCTGCTTCTTCATCTTCTTTAGCGAGCTCTTCCAGCAGCGCGATGAACTCGGCCTCGGTATACTCCGAAATGCTGTTTTTCAATAATTTGTCTGTCATGGCTAACCTATTCGTTCCGGTGGATATCGATGTGGTTTCGCGGCGTGTTCACTCGCAGATTATCTACGTCGTAAACGCCGCCGCCCTCTGATATTTTTTCGAGGTGATGAAGTTCGTAAGATCTTCTACCTCCGACGCTATCGGCTTTGCGCACACGTGGTGCTTTGCCTTTACGCATACGGCCAGCGTTCTGTTTGATGAACTGATCCACCACGGCTGACTCCGAAACGGCTTTCCAAAGGGCTGCTCTGAACGAGTCGAAGCTTTTGAAGTCGCGTCCACGCAGTGAGTCTGCCACGTCCGTCGGAATTGGAACTCCTACCCCAGAGCTTGCTCCGATGAGCCATATCCCCGACACATCCTCACCAACCCCCGTCACCGTACCCGGCGTCAGTCTGGCCGGCCTCGAAAACACCACATAAAGCGACTTAAGCCCAGTGTCCGCCGGAAACACCAGAATACAATCCTCGGCAGTCATGTCCTCGCCGGGCAGGCCTTCTATCTGGCTGTCGGTGTTCTCCGCGATTGGATGAACAAGGATCGTGTTCAGTTGCTCGCCGTGTTCGGGATACACCAGCGGCGGCATTGAACCGAGTGGCCCGCGTTGCGGCGTCCACAAAATCGTGATGCCGTTGAGCTTGGCCTCCATCGCAGTCTTGTCGCTGTTCCACTCGACTTTGACGGTACGCACCGAGTCATCGCCCGAGGCGCCGGAGTGGATGCCGTAAACCCGCATCACCCCTTCAGCATCACGTCGAAACTGGAAGCGCACACGAGTGGGGGCGCGGCTCATGCGGCGCAGTTGTTCATCGGTGTGCAGCGTGCCGTCGCCCATGCGGGTCGGCAGCATCCCGAGGACGAACACGCTGGCCGGCCCAACAGCGCCGCGAATTGCCCAGTTGAGGCGTTGTTGCAGAATCCCGCCGCCCGCCAAACGCCCCAGGCCCAGATCGGCACCTATTGCCGTCGCGACAGCAGTGCTGGCAGAGGGCAGGAGCATGGCACCTGCGACCATGATCTTGCCGAAGTTGCTGGCGGGTTCGGGTGCCGTGCCGGCGTCCGTTCGGCACCAGTTACCCACAGTGCAGGACTTGGCAAATACCTGATCTTCGCGGGGCTTGGGCGTTGGCCATTCATCCTCTTCGATGTACACCGGCTCCGGCGCTTTGGGCAGAAACCATCCGCCCCATGAATCGCCACGGTAGTCGCGCTTGCGGGGCCAATCTTCATCGAAGAGGGATTTGAATCGAGCCATGACAACTCCCTGTATGGCTTTGAATCGAGCCAGGGAAGCTTGTCGGTCAATGGGGAATCCGGGCAAACCGATGAGGTGAGTTTCAGGCGCGTGGTTTTACGAAAAATCCAATTCGTACCTGAATCGAACCTGTTTCCTACGGCTGCTTCTGGGCCGATGGATGCAGATGAGCCAGCGGTGTTTTGCGCTTGTAGTCTTTCGGTTTGGATGGAGGGGGTTTCTGAATTTTTCCTACAAACCTTTCAGGTCGACAACTTACGCGCCTTTACCTGAGGATGGTTTCTATCGTTTTTTCCAGGATGGATTTCAGATGAAAAGGATGAGTCCGTTGCCATTCAACTCTATTTTCAGTCGGCCATTGTCATGAGTGTTTCCAATGAGGATCGCGATTTTCTGGTGGCGATGGGCAGTCGTATTGCTCACTTACGCACAGTGCACGAGATCACACAGACTCGGTTTGCACGGGCTTTAGGTCTTTCCCGGCAAACCTTTCAGGGCTACGAGGAGGGCACCCGCAGCATGCCGGTCACGACGCTGGTGAAGATGGCATTTGCGCTTCGCGTGCCTGTTGAAGACCTGCTCGGGGTTCCCTCGTACACGGAGACGCCCAGACGCAGCTTGACCTCGACGTGGTATCGACGGCTGCAGTCCATCAATGAGCTTTCGAAGGTTCAACAGAAGGTTATTGCGCAGATGCTTGACGCACTAATCGCACAGGCAGCGACCAAAACGAGCAACGAAGAAAAAGAAGTTTGAAGTAACCCAAAGAACGCGGAACCAAGGTGCGCGAACACCCTGGCCCCGCTAACCACAAAGCAGCTTAAAAGGAGCTGAACCATGGCTAAAACCAATCATACGACATCAACCCCCATCACTGAACGCCGGCTGAAAATCGCCGCTGATTTTTACCCCGTCCACACAAAGGAAAAATCCTACAGCCTCGCCAAACCGGTGCCCTGGATCAGGCTTCGCGGGTTGTGGTTGCGGCAGGCGGGATTCGAGGTGAACGAGAACGTCAAAGTGCGTGTGATGAAAGGGTGTCTGGTGATTACAGCGGAATAACAGATCACCGAGACTTTTCTCCAGGCATAAAAAAACGGCCTACCTTTCGGTAAGCCGTTTTTAGTACTTGGTGGCTACACAGGGACTTGAACCCCGGACCCCAGCATTATGAATGCTATGCTCTAACCAACTGAGCTATGTAGCCAAGTGGCGCGCATTATTCCCCTGAAATGGAAAAGCGTCAAGCGTAAATTTAAAAAATTTTTCTACGCTTTCAACCGTTTATCAAAATCACTGCATCAACAGCGGCGAAGGGCAGCGTTGGAACCAGCGGCTGGCCTGCTCATACGCGTGCGCCAGTTGCAGGACAGCGAAGTCGGCCTGGTGCTTGCCGATGATTTGCAGGCCCATCGGTAAACCCTGCGAATTGAACCCGGCCTGCACATTGGCAACCGGGCAACCCGAAAGGGTGCCGGGGATAACCACCTCCATCCAGCGGTGATAGGTGTCCATGCTTACGCCTTCGATAGACGTCGGCCACGGTTGGCTTTTGTCGAATGGGAACACCTGGGCGCTGGGCAGCAGCAGGTAATCGTACTTTTCGAACAGCCGAGAAATCGCCCGATACCAATCGCTGCGCACCACCGAAGCTGCAAACACTTCACTCGCCGACAGCTTCAAGCCGTTCTCCACTTCCCAGATCGCTTCCGGTTTCAACAATGCACGTTTCTGCGGATCGGCATAGGTCGCGCCCAACGATCCCGCGACCATCCAGTGCCGCAACGTCCGCCAACTGCTCCACAGCCGCTCAGGCGCAAAACCTGGTTCAACCGACTCAACGTGGCAGCCGAGGCTCTCAAAGTCGGCAAAGGTCTTCTCGCACAGCGACAGCACGCCTTGCTCCATCGGCAGATAACCGTTGAAATCGCCCAGCCAACCCAAGCGCGTGCCTTTGAAATCACGTTCCAGCGGCGCTGTAAAAACCTCACCAGATCCAGCGATTGACAAGGGCGCCCGCGCATCGCCCCCGGCTTGCACCGACAACAGCAACGCCGCATCCCTCACGCTGCGCGCCATTGGCCCCTCATAACCGAGCTGATCAAAAAACAGATCCGCGCTGTCATCGAACGGCACGCGCCCCTGCGATGGACGAAACCCAAAGATGTTATTGAACGCCGCCGGATTGCGCAGCGAGCCCATCATGTCGCTGCCATCCGCGACAGGCACCAGATGCATCGCCAGCGCCGCCGCCGCGCCACCGCTACTGCCACCGGCGGTTTTGCTCGGGTCATACGCGCAAGCAGTCGCACCGAACAACGGGTTATAGCTTTGCGAACCGAGACCGAATTCCGGGGTGTTGGTCTTGCCGATAATGATTGCGCCGGCCGCTTTGATTCGCTCGACCATGATCCCATCGCGCTCAGGGACAAAGTCCTTGTACAGCGGCGAACCCAGCGTGGTGCGAATGCCTTGGGTCAGCGACAGATCCTTGATCGCGTGGGGCAGACCATGCATCCAGCCACGATATTCGCCACGCGCCAGTTCGGCGTCGCGCTCATCGGCCTGCGCCAGCAGATGTTCCGGCGACTGCAGGCTGATCAGCGCATTGACCAACGGGTTGAAACGATCGATATGGGCAAGGTAAGTCTGCATCACTTCCCGGCAGGAAACCTGACGCAGGCGGATGCGTTCGGCGAGCTCATGGGCCTGCAACAGGACCAGTTCGCTGATGTTATTAGAGTTCATTGCAAGCGCCTTTCAGACGGCTGGAATAACGCCCCGCCAGTGTGACGGGGCGGTAGAGGTCAACGCATCAGGTTGGTCCAGAGACGGTCGGCGAGACGGATCGCGCCTTCGCCGCAAGTCTTGCTGAATACCACCTTGGTGCCCTCGGGAATGTGCAACTCCGGCGCATCCTTGAGCGCAGCGTCGAGGAACGGTTCGACGCCTTTGATCGGGCTCTGGTGCTTGAGGAAATTCTGCGTCATCGCCGAGTTTTCCGGCTGGCTGAGGAAGGCGATGAACGCCTTGGCATTCGCCGGGTTTTTGCTGCCGGCAGGGATGACCATGTTGTCGACCCAGGCCAGCACGCCTTCTTTCGGATAGAGGTATTTCAGCGTCGGTTTCATCTCGCGGGCACGCATCGATGAGCCACCCCAGAACATCGACATGTCGATTTCACCCGAGGCGAGGTTCTCGCGAATCGAGCCGGCCTTGGAGCTGTAGGTTTTCACGAACGGCTTCTGCGCCTTGAGCAGCGTCAGCACTTGCTGCATCTGTTTCGGGTCTTCGCTGCACAGCGGAATGTTCAGATAGAGGCTGGCCATGTCGACCATGTCGCTGACCGAGTCGAACATGTTGATCCGCCCCTGCAACTCGGCTGGCGGCTCATACAAAACCTTGTAGCTGTCAGCCGGGCCTTTGTAGCGGGCGCTGTCGAGCACGACGCTGGTGGTGCCCCAGATGAACGGCACCGAATACGCACCTTCCGGGTCCCAGCTCGGTTTTTTCAAGTTATCCACAACGCTGGCGTAGTACGGTTCCTTGACCGGGTCGAAGCGTTCCAGCAGGTTTTCCTTGATCAGGATCGGCACGAACTGGTGCGACGGAATCGCCACGTCATAACCGGCGCCGCCCTGTTTCAGTTTCGCCAACAAGGTCTCGTTGGAATCGTAGGAATCGACCGTGACTTCGATGCCGGTCTGCTTCTGGAACTTGGCGAGTATCTCCGGCGAAAAGTAGCCGCTCCAGCTCACCACGTTGAGTTTTTCGGCGGCCTGAACGCTGCCAGCCATCGCCAGCGGCACAGTCAGGACCAACGAAGTGCCAACGCTTTTTATCCACTTGCTCATGCTATTTCCCCACAGGTCGTAGAAGGTTCAGGCGTTCTTTTTGCCCAACAGGTAAGAGAGGCTGACGAACAGCACCGAGACGCCGAGGATCAGCGTCGACACGGCGTTGACGTCGGGTGTCACGCCCATCCGTAGCAGGCCGAAGATGAAAATCGGCAAGGTCGTGGTGCCGGCCTGCGAGACCATCATCGAGATCACGAAGTTATCCAGCGAGACGATGAAGGCCAGCATCAGCCCGGAGAAAATTCCCGGCATCAGCAGCGGCAAGGTCACTTTGCGAAAGGTCCGCCACGGGCCGGCGTACAGGTCGGCCGAGGCTTGTTCCAGCGACAGGTCCATGTCGTTCAGCCTTGCGCGAATCGGCAGGTAGGCGAAGGGAATGCAGAACACCGTGTGCGCAATGATCAGATTGCCGTAACCCAGCGACAGACCGATGGTCGAGAACAGCGCCAACGTCGCTACACCGACGACAATTTCCGGCAACACCAGCGGCAACATGATCGCGCCCATCGACAAGTGCAGGCCTTTGAACTTGGCGCCGCGCGAGGTGCCGAGGGCGGCGAGGGTGGCAATCGCGGTGGCGATCATGCTTGCGCAAACGGCGATCAACAGGCTGTTGCCGGCGGCCTGGCGCAAGGCCTGATTGGCGAACGCGGCGCGATACCAATCGAGGCTGAAACCGGTCCACACCGTCGCCGATTGGTTGGCATTGAACGAGAACACCACCAGCACCACGATCGGTGCGTAGAGGTACAGATAGAACAGAAAACTGAAGCCGCCGAAGCCAGGGAAGTCCTGTACGCCCAGCCCTTTGCGTTTGAATAGGCCGATCATCACGCACCTCCTTTGGCGATGCGCTGGCGCTCGGCGCGCAGGGCATAAACGGTCAGCACCAACATCACAGCGGCCATCAGCACCAGCGACAACGCCGCGCCAAACGGCCAGTTACGCGCATCGCTGAACTGCCGGAAGATCAGGTTGCCGAGCATCATTCGCGTGCCGCCACCGAGCAGTTCAGGGGCGATCATCGCGCCCAGGCACGGCACGAAGGTGAGGATCGCGCCGGCGAGAATTCCCGGCTTGGCGATCGGCAAAACTACTTTTCGCAAGGTGCGCACGCGTCCGGCGTAGAGATCCTGCGCGGCTTCGAGCAGACGGATATCCATCTTTTCCAGCGTCGCGTAAATCGGCAACACCACGAACGGCGCGTAGGTGTAAACCAGCCCCAGCAGCACCGCGCCGTCGGTGTACAACAACTGCAACGGCTCATGGATAACGCCCATGCCCATCAGGCTGTTGTTGATCACCCCGGTGTTACGCAGCAGCAGAATCCACGCGTAGGTGCGGATCAGCAGGTTGGCCCAGAACGGCACGGTGATCAGAAAGATCAGCAAACCGCGTCGATGCGCCGGCTGCATCGCCAGCCACACCGCCACCGGAAAACCGATCAGCAACGTGATGATGGTGGTCAGCCCGGCGATGCCGATCGAGCGCAGGGCGATGATCAGATACGAGTCGGCAAACGCGAGGCTGTCGTCCAGTTGTCGCTCGAAGAGCAGCGAGGTGTAGGCGTCGCTGCTGAAGACTTTGTTGACCCCGCCGTAGGGGTTGGCTTCCATCAGCGAATAACCGATGACGATCAGGATCGGCACCAGCAGAAACAGGCCGATGGCGATCAGCGCCGGGCTGACCCCGAGGAAACTCTGGAAGGCTTCGCGCCGCTCCAGTGTGTTGGCAATCGGTAAGGCGTGCATGGCAATTCCTCCGGCTCAATCGTGCAGGACGCTGGCGCTACCCTGGTCGAACAACAAGCCGGCCTGGGAGCCGACGGCAAAACGCAGGCTCTGGTCGACGCAGTTGGGCGTACGCACGGTGAGGCGCGAACCGTCGCTGAGGCTGACCTGATATTGCAGATCAGTGCCGAGATAGATCTGCGCTTCGATCCGGCACGGCAGCGCGGTTTCGGTAGCCGCTGGCACCAGATGCAGACGCTCAGGTCGCACCGACAAGGTCACGCTGGCGCCGACCTGCACATCGCTGCACGGTTGCGCCGGCAGTGGATGCCCGGCCGGACCGGCGAACCACGCCAAGCCGTCTTCCACACGAGTGACGGTGCTTTCGATGAAATTGGTTTCGCCAATGAAGTCGGCGACGAAGCGATTGCGTGGGCGTTCGTAGATGTCTTCAGGCCGACCGACCTGCTGCACTTCGCCTTCGGAGAGCACGGCGATGCGGTCGGACATGGTCAGCGCTTCTTCCTGGTCGTGGGTGACGAAGATGAAGGTGATACCGGTCTTGGCCTGGATGGTTTTCAGCTCTTCGCGCATCGCCTGACGCAGCTTGAGATCAAGCGCGGAAAGCGGCTCATCGAGCAACAGCACTTTCGGATGCGGTGCCAAAGCGCGGGCGAGGGCGACACGTTGTTGCTGACCGCCAGACAGCTGCGCCGGTTTGCGGTTGGCGAAACGTTCCATCTGCACCAGCGCCAGCATCTCGCGCACACGCTCGGCGATTTGCGCCTTGGTCAGGACTTTGCCCATCGGATGCGATTCAAGACCGAAGGCCAGGTTCTCGGCGATGGTCATGTGCGGGAACAGCGCGTAATGCTGGAACACCGTGTTGACCGGACGCTGGAACGGCGGGCGGTCAGCGATGTTTTCGCCGTAGAGAAGGATCTCGCCTTCGGTGGGAAATTCGAAACCGGCGATCATCCGCAGCAGCGTGGTCTTGCCGCAGCCGGAAGGGCCGAGAAGGGTGAAGAATTCGTTGTCGCGGATGTCCAGGTCGATGCTTTTCAGCGCCACCGGACCTGTCTGTGGATCACCGTAAACCTTGCGCACTGAGCGGATCGAGACCGCCAGCGTTTGCAGCGAATGCAGGGCATTCATGCGTTACCTCCGATTCCCCCATCGCCTGCGACTCGCTTGGAAAAGCGTTGCCGGCGGGCCATGGATATTATTTTTTTGGGCAGGATCGAGATTGCGTTCGGGTGTGAAACCAGCTGTTTTTTTATTCTGCTGTGGCTCGATTATCAGCCAGGGGTTGCGCGGCGCGACACTTCAATTTAAACATGGCAGGTGTTAGTTAATTTAACAGCCGAAGGTGCCAGGAATCATGCCCGACCACCGTTTGCCGCCGCTCAACGCGGTGCGTGCCTTTGATGCCGCCGCCCGTTTGGGCAGCTATGTCGAAGCCTCGAAAGCCTTGCACGTGACCCAGCCTGCGATTGGCCGCCATGTGAAATTGCTCGAGGATTGGTTGGGCGTCCAACTGTTCGAGCGCACGTCGCGCGGGGTCAACCTGACGCCGGCGGGGGAGAAGTACCACCGCAAGATCAGCGCCGCTTTGCAGTTGATCATCGAAGCCGGCAAAGAGGCGCAGCCCAAGGACGCCGAGCGCTGGCTGCGGATCATGGTGGTGCCGGGTTTTGCCAAGCGCTGGCTGATGCCACGGATCGAAGCGCTGCGGCATCTGCGGCCGGGATTGAAACTGGCCATCGAGCCAAATTCGACTTTCACCGAAGTCGATGGCAAGAGCGCTGATCTGGGCATCGTCTACGGCCTCGACGGGCAATATGCCGACTCGCGGGAAGCGCTGATTTGCCCACGGGTTTTTCCGATCTGCACGCCGGCGTATCTGGCCAGCATCGCACCGATCAACAGCCCGGCCGATCTGGTCAGAAATGACTTGATCCACGTCGATGACGGCGAATGGTGGAACCTGTGGTTCGCCGCGCACGACCTCGATATCCACCTCAATTCCGACATGCTCTACGTCAACAATGACCACGCGCTGTCAGTCGCCGAGAGCGGGCAGGGCATTGCGCTGGCCAACGAGGTGCTGGTGCGTCATGAACTCGCCAGCGGCAAACTGGTACGCGCGGTTGACGCGCAAGTGAAGCTGGAGAGCTATCGGGTGCTGACGCCGTCCGCCGAACTCTCGGCGGATGTGGCGTGGTTTATTCAATGGCTCAAGGCTGAGCTGGAAGCGGATTTCCCCGAGGCCGTGATCAACTGAGACGGAAGCGTGCGGTGTTGTCGCTCAATGCTTTGCTGCCCTGGCTCAGAGTGTCCGCCGCCAGATTCACCGCCCGTGCGCCTTCAAGCAAACGTACGGCGGCCTGATCGACCTGCTGAATATTGCCGCTGACTTCATCGGCGGTGCTCGCCTGTTCTTCAACTGCCGTGGCGATTTGCGCCAAGGTATCGGTGACGCTCTGCACGGCGCTGGCGATTTCGCCCAATCGTTCGCCTAGACCGGTGACTGACTCGGCATCAGTTTGCGCTTGGCCGCAGGCGGCTTCCATCAAACTGACGGCTTCGTTGACCGTGGCGCGCAAGCTGTCGACCGTGCCGGCGATCTGCGCGGTGGATGACTGCGTGCGTTGCGACAGGCTGCGCACCTCATCAGCGACCACAGCAAAACCGCGTCCCTGTTCACCGGCGCGTGCCGCTTCGATGGCCGCGTTGAGCGCCAGCAGATTGGTCTGTTCGGCGACCCCGCGGATGGTGTCGACCACCAGCTGAATCTGCTGGCCTTGCTCGCTGACCCGGCCCAGCGCTGCAGCGGTGTCATTCAAACGTTGATTGAGCTGCTGAATGCTCGCCGTGGTGCGTTGGCTGTCACGGCTGCTGTCGGCGGCGATGCGTCGCGTGTGCTGAGCACTGCCGGAGGCCTGTTCGCAACTCTGCGCGACGCCTTGCGAGGTCGCGGCCAATTGCGTGGCGGCTGCCGCGATCTGGCTGATCTGCAACTGCTGCGCCTCGACTTCGCCGAGGGCGCCGCTGGAATGTTCATTAAGGCTGCGTACCGCGTTGCTCAGTTGCGAGGTCTCGTGATCGACGCCGAGCATGCTGCTGCGCAGTTGCACCACGGCAACGTTGAGTGCGGTGCTGATCGCCGCCAACTCATCGCGGCCCACCACCGGCACTTGCAGGCTGAGGTTGCCGTCGCGCAGGGCTTCCGCCAGCAAGGTGATGCCGCTGGCGCTGCGCCGAATCGATGCTTGCAGACAGACAAACAGGTACAGCGCCGCGAGCAGCAGGCAGCCGAAGATCGCCGCAACGATGATGAACTGACGGATCGCTGAGCTGTGGTAGGCGTCGAGGCGCTGATCCAGCGATACCAGGGATTGCTGGCGCAGAGCAGCGAGGTCGGTCAGCAAAGCGTCGAGATTGCGTTCAAAGTCGTCCGGCTTGAGCGTGATGCTGCCGCCGAACACACCGTCGTCCAGCACCTTCAAGCCGCTGTCGAGGCGTTTCAGGCTGTCGTGGTATTGGCTGGCCCAGCTCTGCTGATCTTTCGGCAGGCGTGCTTCGAGCAGAGTGGCGGTTTTCACCAGTTGCTCGCGGGCATCGCCAATGCGGCTGCGCAGGTCGCGTAATTGCAAACGGCTTTGCAGGGTGAATTGGCCGGAGACCACCGAGGCCTGGCCCACAGCAGCGAGGCGTCCGACGCGTTCGATCAGGTCTGGTGCGTGCTGTGTCGAGATCTGTGTCAGCAGATAGGTTTCCAGCCACGGCGCGAGGGTCAGGCGATTGTCCATGACGATCTGCTCGCGCAACGCTTGAAGGGCGCTGAGGGCGTTGGTGAAACGGTCGTAACCGTCCGGCCACCAACCGACACCGCTGAGGCTTTTCGAATCCAAGCCGTTCAGCGCGGTTTGCAGGGCTTGGTAGCGGGTGAGGGTTTCGCCCTCGGCGCCTTCGTTGTTCAGGGCGTTGCCCAAATCTGTGGTGGCTTGCTGCACGGCCGGTTGCACGGCGTCGAACGCGCTCATTGCAGCGAGGGTGGCCGGTGTCGGTTGGCGATTGGTTTCGGTGGCGCGCCAACGGGCGGCGCGATCACGTTGCGCGGCGAGGAGGTTGTCCAGCGCATCCAGCGCGAGCAACTGCCGTACCCCGGCACGTTCGCCGGAAATCAGATTGAGCTTGTCGCGATAGTCCTGGCCGATCATCAACAGGCTGCCGGCCAACGGCAGAATGAACAACAGAAACAACAACTGAAATTTACCGGCGAAGCCAAACCGCCCCAGCAATTTGATCCCCGGTGAAAGGAAAGCCTGCATGCCCCATGACTCCTCTGGACACCACGCACCATTGGCGTGCATCGCGGTCGTTCGACGTTGATGTTGTGCCCTGCTAAAAGGCCTCGAAAGTTCACTCTTGCCCGCTCTGTAGGCTGGCTCTGTAGCGAAACTTCCCATTGTCGGTGCCCTTTGTAAGGGCGCCGCGTTCAAGGGAAGTAGCAAGGCAAGATTCAGACCATGGCGTTGTGCAATCACTTTGCCGAACACCCGGCCCCTGTAGGAGCTGCCGCAGGCTGCGATCTTTTGATCCTTGTTTTTAAGATCAAGATCAAAAGATCGCAGCCTCCGGCAGCTCCTACAGGGATTGATCGGTGATTCAGTTGATTAGTTAGCTGGCTAAGGGGATGGCGCTGGCGCACTGAAAAATGGCACATTGACGCACCTGCCTGCGTGCACCCATCTGCTGTCCGGAAACTTCCATGGCTATCAGCAACGTTCAGACCGCCGCTGCCTCGGCGTCGACTGCTCCTCAAAGCAGCCCATTGGTGATGCGTATCATCGGCGCGGTGGCGCTGGCGCATTTGATCAACGACCTGATCCAGTCGGTCTTGCCGTCGATCTATCCGATGCTCAAGGCCAACTACGGCCTGACATTCACTCAGGTCGGCCTGATCACTTTGACCTTCCAACTGACCGCATCGCTGTTGCAGCCATGGGTCGGTTATCACACTGATCGTCATCCGAAACCGTGGCTGCTGCCGGCCGGTTCCATTTGCACGCTGATTGGCATCGTGATGATGTCGATGGTCGGCAGTTTCCCGATGATTTTGCTGGCGGCCGCGCTGATCGGTATCGGTTCCTCGACGTTCCACCCTGAAGCCTCGCGGATTGCGCGGCTGGCCTCCGGTGGACGCTTTGGTCTGGCGCAGTCGACCTTTCAGGTCGGTGGTAACGCCGGTTCTGCGTTCGGCCCGCTGCTGGCGGCGGCGATCATTATTCCGTTCGGTCAGGCCAACGTGGCGTGGTTCGGCCTGTTCGCGGTATTTGCGCTGTTCGTGCTGTACCGCATCAGCCGCTGGTATGCCCATCACTTGAATCTGTTCAAGCTCAAGGCCGGTCAGGCAGCGACTCACGGGCTGTCGAAGGGCAGGGTGACCAGTGCGCTGGTGGTGCTGGGGCTGTTGGTGTTTTCCAAGTATTTCTATATGGCCAGCCTCACCAGCTACTTCACCTTCTACTTGATCGAGAAGTTTGACCTGTCGGTGGCCAGTTCACAGTTGCACTTGTTCCTTTTCCTGGGCGCGGTAGCGGCGGGCACCTTCTTCGGTGGACCGATTGGTGACAAGATCGGCCGTAAAGCGGTGATCTGGTTCTCGATCCTCGGCGTGGCGCCGTTCACGTTGCTGATGCCTCACGTTGATCTGTTCTGGACCACTGTCCTCAGCGTGGTGATCGGTTTCATTCTGGCTTCGGCGTTCTCGGCGATCGTGGTCTACGCGCAGGAGCTGGTGCCGGGCAATGTCGGAATGATTGCCGGGGTGTTCTTTGGTTTGATGTTTGGTTTCGGCGGGATTGGTGCGGCGCTGTTGGGGCATCTGGCAGATATTCACGGGATTGAGTACGTGTATTTCCTGTGTTCGTTCTTGCCGTTGTTTGGCGTGTTGGCGATCTTTTTGCCGCGCACCAAAAAGGCTTAAGATCTTTTAACAATCTGTCAGGCACAAAAAAGCCGCGTATCAAACGCGGCTTTTTCTTGGGCGTAACGCTTACACGTTGAAGCGGAAGTGCATCACGTCGCCGTCTTTGACGATGTAATCCTTGCCTTCCAGACGCCATTTACCGGCTTCTTTGGTACCGGCTTCGCCCTTGTACTGGATGAAGTCGTTGTAGGCGATCACTTCGGCGCGGATGAAGCCTTTCTCGAAGTCGGTGTGGATCACGCCGGCAGCCTGAGGTGCGGTGGCACCGACTTTGACGGTCCAGGCGCGGACTTCTTCAACACCGGCGGTGAAGTAGGTCTGCAGGTGCAGCATTTCGTAGCCAGCGCGGATCACGCGGTTCAGGCCAGGCTCTTCCAGGCCCAGAGCCTCGAGGAACATGTCTTTCTCTTCGCCGTCATCCAGCTCGGCGATTTCTGCTTCGATCTTGTTGCAGACCGGAACGACCATCGCGCCTTCTTCTTCGGCGATGGCGCGAACCACGTCCAGGTGCGGGTTGTTCTCGAAACCGTCTTCAGCGACGTTGGCGATGTACATGACCGGTTTGGTGGTCAGCAGGTGGAAGCCCTTGATCACTGCCTTTTCGTCAGTGCTCATGTTCTTCATCAGGCTGCGTGCCGGTTTGGCTTCGGTGAAGTGCGCGATCAATTGCTCAAGCAGAGCTTTCTGAACCACGGCGTCCTTGTCACCGCCCTTGGCATTGCGCGCGACTTTCTGCAGTTGCTTCTCGCAGCTGTCGAGGTCGGCGAAGATCAGCTCCAGATCGATGATTTCGATGTCGCGTTTCGGGTCAACGCTGTTGGAAACGTGGATCACGTTTTCATCTTCAAAGCAGCGCACGACGTGAGCGATCGCGTCGGTTTCGCGGATGTTGGCGAGGAACTTGTTGCCCAGGCCTTCACCTTTCGAGGCGCCGGCCACCAGGCCAGCGATGTCGACGAATTCCATGGTGGTCGGCAGGATGCGCTTCGGATTGACGATGGCCGCCAAGGCTTCCAGACGCGGATCCGGCATCGGCACGATGCCACTGTTCGGCTCGATGGTGCAGAAGGGGAAGTTCTCGGCCGCAATCCCGGATTTGGTCAGGGCGTTGAACAGGGTGGACTTGCCGACGTTAGGCAGGCCGACGATGCCGCAATTGAATCCCATGGTGTTTCCCCTCGGAGTAGAGTCAGGCCTTCTGGCTGTGCAGGTTTTTCATCGCGCGGTTCCATTCACCGGCGAGGATATCCGGCAGCACGCCGAGGGCAAAGTCGATGCTGGCATCGAGTTTTTCCTGTTCGGCGCGTGGCGCACGACCCAGGACGAAATTTGAAACCATACTGGCGACGCCCGGGTGGCCAATGCCAAGCCGCAGGCGGTAGAACGTATTCTGATTGCCCAGTTGCGCAATGATGTCGCGCAACCCGTTGTGACCGCCATGGCCGCCGCCCTGCTTGAGCTTGGCAACGCCCGGAGGCAAGTCGAGTTCGTCGTGCGCCACGAGGATTTCTTCAGGCTTGATGCGGAAGAAACCGGCGAGTGCCGCCACGGCCTGGCCGCTGCGGTTCATGTAGGTGGTGGGAATCAGCAGACGAACATCCTGACCCTGGTGCGAATAGCGCCCGGTCAGGCCGAAATATTTGCGATCGGCCACAAGATTCACATTCTGTGCTTGGGCGATGCGCTCAACAAAAAGGGCCCCTGCGTTATGCCGGGTCTGGTCGTATTCGGCGCCTGGATTTCCCAGGCCAACGATCAGTTTGATGGCAGTCACGATAGGGGCCCTTCCTTTGAGTGGTGAGTAACATCGCCGCGATCAGGGAAAGCGGCGAAAGTGGACGAAAAATGCTCATTTACCATGGATGTAAACTCCGCGTTCTCGCCCGCTTTCTCGCTACGTTCCAGTCCGCGATGTTACTTGCTCACTCAGGCTGAACAGAGTGAATTACTCTGCTGCGCCTTCTTCAGCTTCTGGAGCAACGCGTGGAGCGTGTACGTTTGCAACAGCTTTGTCGTCACCGTGAGCCAGTGCAACGAACTCAACGCCTTTAGGGGCTTTGAGGTCGGACAGGTGAACGATTGCGCCGATTTCCAGAGCCGACAGGTCGACTTCGATGAACTCAGGCAGATCTTTCGGCAGGCAAGTTACTTCGATTTCGTTCAGGACGTGCGAGATCTCGCCGCCTTTCTTGATCGGAGCTTCTTCACCAACAAAGTGCACAGGCACGATAGCGGTCAGTTTCTGGCCGGCTACGACGCGTACGAAGTCAGCGTGCAGAACGTGACCCTTGGACGGGTGACGTTGCAGAGCTTTGATGATGACGTTCTGCTTTTTGCCGCCAACGTTCAGTTCGATAACGTGGCTGTAGGCAGCATCGTTTTCGAGCAGTTTGGCAACTTCTTTGGCCAGCATGCTGATGGATTCAGGGGCTTTTTCGCCACCGTAAACAACAGCTGGAACCAGAGCGGCGAGACGACGCAGGCGGCGGCTCGCACCTTTCCCCAGGTCGGAACGCACTTCAGCATTCAGAGTAAAATCGTTCATTTTGTATCTCCAAAATAGCCATGACCGAGTGGCGTTTGCGACCAGCGCCGAACACGGTATGGGCAAAAAAGCCCCGCCCCGGCAGGAATGCCGGGGCGGGGCGCTTTTCGTCAACGAGACATTTCGAGAAGGGCAGGGCCCTTAGCGGAACATCGCGCTGATCGATTCTTCATTGCTGATGCGGCGAACCGCTTCGGCAACAACCGGTGCGATATCCAGTTGACGGATACGTGCACAGGCTTGTGCTGCAGCGGACAGCGGGATGGTGTTGGTCACCACCAGCTCGTCCAGCACGGAATTTTCGATGTTCTCGATGGCCCGACCCGACAGCACAGGGTGTGTGCAGTAGGCAAAGACCTTGGCTGCGCCATGCTCTTTCAGGGCCTTGGCCGCGTGGCACAGAGTGCCGGCGGTATCGACCATGTCATCGACCAGAATGCAGGTACGCCCTTCGACATCACCGATGATATGCATCACTTCAGAGTGATTGGCTTTCTCACGGCGTTTGTCGATGATCCCGAGGTCCACGCCCAGGGATTTGGCAACGGCACGTGCACGCACGACGCCACCAATGTCCGGGGACACGATCATCAGGTTTTCGAAGCGCTGATCTTCAATGTCATCCACCAGAACCGGGGAGCCGTAGATGTTATCTACCGGAATATCGAAGAAACCCTGAATCTGGTCAGCATGCAGATCAACCGTGAGAACACGGTCGATGCCGACTACGGTAAGCATGTCAGCAACGACTTTCGCGCTGATAGCCACACGTGCGGAACGCGGACGGCGATCCTGACGGGCATAACCAAAATAAGGAATAACAGCAGTGATACGAGTAGCCGAGGAGCGGCGGAAGGCATCAGCCATCACTACCAGTTCCATCAGGTTATCGTTGGTCGGGGCGCAAGTCGGCTGAATAATGAAAACGTCTTTACCGCGAACGTTTTCATTGATCTCGGCAGTAATTTCGCCGTCGGAAAACTTACCGACAGAGATGTCACCGAGAGGGATATGCAGCTGACGTACAACACGCCGAGCCAGATCGGGGTTAGCGTTCCCCGTAAAGACCATCATCTTGGACACGCGCAGTACCTAGAGGCTGAGGGTAACCTGGATGAGTATAGAAAATGGCAGGGGCGGCTGGATTCGAACCAACGCATGGCAGGATCAAAACCTGCTGCCTTACCGCTTGGCGACGCCCCTGTATCTGTTGCATCAAGTGCCGTGCACTTGGTTCCTTTAGAGCAGACTTTGCAGCTTGCGGTGCAACATCGAAACGTTGCTGCCTTTGGCTACAAACCCTGTAAGGGTCTCTGTCAGAAGGGCCGAGACTTTATCAGCTTCAGCTTTGCTTGGGAAGCCCCCAAACACACAACTTCCAGTTCCGGTGAGCTTCGCTTCGGTAAATTTACCTAACAAATCCAATGCGTTACGTACTTCTGGATAACGCCTTGCAACCACCGGCAAGCAGTCATTTCGACTGTTTCCCTCGGGAACGGGGCGCACTTTAATGGGCGGCGTGTTACGTGTCAACAAAGGATCTGAAAAAATTTCTGCCGTACTAACAGAGACTTGCGGCACGAGCACCAGATACCAAGGTTCTTCGGGATCGACCGGGGTGAGTTTCTCGCCTACACCCTCGGCGAAAGCCGCGTGACCACGGACGAAAACCGGCACGTCGGCACCCAGCGAAAGGCCCAGTGCAGCCAGGCGATCTTCGTCCCAACCCAGTTGCCACAAATGATTCAGGCCGAGCAATGTGGTCGCCGCATTCGAGCTGCCGCCACCGATGCCGCCGCCCATGGGCAGCACTTTATCGATCCAGATGTCGATGCCGAGCGCGCAACCGGACTGTTGTTGAAGCATTTTCGCTGCGCGCACGATCAGGTTGCTGTCATGGGGCACGCCGGCGAATTCGGTGTGCAGCTGAATCACGCCGTCATCACGTACGGCAAACGTGATTTCGTCGCCGTAATCGACAAACTGAAACAGCGTCTGCAACTCGTGGTAACCGTCTTCACGGCGACCGAGAATGTGCAGCATCAGGTTGAGTTTGGCCGGCGAGGGCAGGGTCAGGCGTGTAGCGGTCATGCTTTATTGCCCCAACTTGCGCGGTTGCCAGGTCTTGATCACCAGCGTCACGTCAAGGTCGGTGCCGTGCAGCTTGATGCGCTCGGGCAACCAATAGCCATTCTGTTCGGTGTAAGCGGTGTATTCGACTTTCCAGCCATCCTGTTCCAGGCTGGCCAGGCGGCTGTCGGCGTCGAGGTTCAGGCGGCTTTTAGTGTCCGGAGCCGGCAGGCCACGCACCCACCAGGCCAGATTCGACACTGGCAACTTCCAGCCCAGTTGCTCTTCGAGCAAGGCTTCCGGCGATTGCGATTCGTAGCGACCCTGATTGGCGACTTCCAGCGAGACCTTGCCCGGACGCCCGGTCAAACGCGCCGCGCCACGACCCAGCGGGCCGGACAGACGAATGTCGTAGTAGTCCTGACGTTGCAGCCAGAACAGCGTGCCGCTACCGGAATCTTTCGGTGCGCGGATACCGATCTTGCCGTCGATCTGCCAGCCGTCGAGGCCGGTCAGTTGCTGTTTGTTCGCCGCCCATTGAGCTGGACTGCCGTGGCCCTCGACCGATTCGCGAGTGCCGAAACCCGAACAGCCGGCGAGCAGGGCGATGAAGCTGAAAACAATAACGTGGCGCAAAAACATGAGTTAAAGAGTCTCGGATCCGGTCAGGCGCTTGATGGTGCTGCGCAGAATGGTGCTGTCGGGCTGATCCTTGAGGAATTTGCCCCAGACTTGTTTGGCCTCGCGCTGATTGCCCTTGACCCACAGCACTTCGCCCAAATGCGCGGCGACTTCGTGATCAGGGAAACGCTCCAGCGCCTGCCGCAGATATTTCTCGGCGTCGTCCAGATTGCCCATGCGGAAATTCACCCAGCCAAGGCTGTCGAGTACCGCCGGGTCTTCCGGGTTGATCTGGTGGGCCTGCTCGATGAGCGCTTTGGCTTCAGCGTAGCGGGTGGTGCGGTCGGACAGGGTGTAACCCAAAGCGTTCAGCGCCATGGCGTTGTCCGGATCACGCTTGATGATCAGGCGCAGGTCTTTTTCCATCTGCGCCAGATCATTGCGTTTTTCCGCGAGCATCGCCCGGGTGTAGAGCAGATTCAGATCGTCCGGGTATTGCAGCAAGGCTTGCTGCAAGACTTTCCAGGCCTTGTCGTCCTGTTTGTTGGCCGACAGGGTTTCCGATTCGATCAGGTACAACTGAATCGCGTAATCCGGCTGTTCGTCACGCTGGGCGGCGAGTTTGCTTTGCGCTTCAGCGGTCTTGCCGTTGTTCATCAGAATATCGGCCTGACGCAATTGCGCTGGCAGATAATCGTTGCCCGGGCCGACCTGAGCGTACTCGATGAGCGCGCCTTGCGGGTCGTTGCGTTCTTCGGCGATGCGACCGAGGTTCAAGTGCGCCGAGTCGACGTGGCTTTCGCGGGCGATCAGGTCTTCCAGGTAACCCTTGGCCTCATCCCAGGCCTTGGCTTCGAGGCAGACGAGGGCCAGCGAGTAACGCAGTTCGTCGTCTTCCGGGTATTGCTGAACCAGGCTGGAGAACTCGACCTTGGCGTCGTCCATGCGGTCTTGCTCGACCAGCATACGCGCGTAAGTCAGGCGCAGGCGTTTGTCGTCCGGATACTTTTTGATGCTTTTTTGCAGCAACGGCAGCGCTTCGTCGCCACGGTTCAGCACCTGAAGCAGGCGGGCACGCAGCAGGATCGGCGCGATCTCGCCGTCTTCCGGCGGATGGTCTTCGAGCAAGGTCAGCGCCGCTTTATTGTCGCCGTCCTGTTGCAGCAGCAGGGCTTTGCCGAAAATCAGCTGACTGTTGTTCGGGTGGCGCTGCAACAACCGGTCAAAACTTTTCATCAGACCGTTGCGGGTTTCCTGATCGGTGTCAGCCGCCGACAGCGCGAGGAAATCGAAATGGGTGTCGCCCTTGCCCTGCAGGACTTTCTCCATATAGACCATCGAGTCGTCGTAACGCCCGGCGCGGGCCAGTTGCACGGCGGCGGCGCGTTGCGCTTCGAGGTCGTCCGGTGCATTTTTCGCCCAGATCAGCGCGGTATCGAGGGCCGGTTGATCGGCGCCCAGATATTCGGCGATGCGGAACGCACGCTCGGAGACGCCTGGATCCTGCGTGTTGATGGCCTGGGTCACGTAGTTATCCAGAGCAATGTCGAAACGATTGCGCTGGCCGGCGAGTTCGGCGCTCAACAAACTGAAAACGGTTTCCTCGCTGAACGAGCTGTAAACCTTGGGCTTTTCAGGCGCGGGCGTGGTGTCTTCAACCGACGGCGTACCGTCCGGCGACACGGGTGCCAAGGCCTGGCAGCCGCTGAGGAAGACAAAAGCGAGGAGCAACGCGGAAGATCTATTCATATAGGAGAAGGACGACTAACCTGCGGTCGGATCATCATGACACAAGCCTTCGGCCAAACATAACCGAGTCTCAATTGTGCCCATTATAGGGGCTGACGATTGGGACAATAGTCAGCGGTAGTTGTTCTGAATCTTTCGAAGTAGGACAATTGCCGGCTTCACGTCACCATCAGCGACCTTGAATGGCCTTCCTCGCACTCGGTATCAACCACAAGACTGCTTCAGTAGACGTCCGCGAGCGCGTGGCCTTTACGCCTGAGCAGCTGGTGGAAGCCTTGCAGCAGCTCTGCCGACTGACCGACAGCCGCGAGGCTGCGATCCTCTCCACCTGCAATCGCAGTGAGCTTTATATAGAACAGGATCAGCTGTCGGCGGATATCGTGCTGCGCTGGCTGGCCGACTACCACCATTTAAGCCTCGATGAGCTGCGTGCGAGTGCTTATGTGCATGAAGATGATGCGGCAGTTCGTCACATGATGCGCGTCGCCTCCGGGCTCGACTCGCTGGTGCTGGGCGAACCGCAGATTCTCGGTCAGATGAAATCGGCCTACGCCGTGGCGCGCGAGGCCGGCACCATCGGCCCGCTGTTGGGGCGACTGTTTCAAGCGACGTTCAATGCCGCCAAGCAGGTGCGCACCGACACCGCGATCGGTGAAAACCCGGTGTCCGTGGCATTTGCTGCCGTCAGCCTGGCGAAACAGATTTTCAGCGATTTGCAACGCAGCCAGGCCTTGCTGATCGGCGCCGGCGAGACCATCACT
The DNA here is from genome assembly GCF_058136335.1 of Pseudomonas sp. 4CAES_32.4. NCBI lineage: Bacteria > Pseudomonadati > Pseudomonadota > Gammaproteobacteria > Pseudomonadales > Pseudomonadaceae > Pseudomonas > Pseudomonas sp. 4CAES_32.4. Next base: position 5,213,343 of record NZ_CM176882.1, on the reverse strand, counting down.
CTGGTCGCCCGCCATTTGCATGAGCTGGGCGTCAAGCGCATCGTCGTCGCCAACCGTACGCTCGAGCGCGCCAGCCTGTTGGCCGAGCAGTTCGGCGCCCACGCAGTTTTGCTGTCGGACATCCCGGCCGAACTGGTGCGCAGCGACATCGTCATCAGTTCGACCGCCAGTCAGTTGCCGATTCTGGGCAAGGGCGCGGTGGAAAGCGCGCTGAAACTGCGCAAGCACAAACCGATCTTCATGGTCGACATCGCCGTTCCCCGCGATATCGAGCCAGAAGTCGGCGAGTTGGATGACGTTTACCTTTATAGCGTCGACGATCTGCATGAAGTGGTCGCCGAAAACCTCAAGAGTCGTCAGGGTGCAGCCCAGGCGGCGGAAGAGATGGTCTCGGTCGGCGCCGATGATTTCATGGTGCGCCTGCGCGAACTGGCGGCGGTGGATGTGCTCAAGGCCTATCGTCAACAGAGCGAACGCCTGCGCGACGAGGAGCTGCAAAAAGCCCTGCGTCTGCTGGCCAACGGCGGCAATGCCGAAGATGTGCTCGGGCAACTCGCCCGGGGTCTGACCAATAAACTGTTGCATGCGCCCAGCGTGCAACTGAAAAAGCTTTCTGCCGAAGGCCGCCTCGATGCGCTGGCCATGGCTCAGGAACTCTTTGCCCTTGAGGGCTCACCGGATAGCTTTTCGGATAAAAAACCGCAATGAAAGCGTCACTGCTCAATAAGCTGGATGTCCTCCAGGACCGTTTCGAGGAACTGACCGCGTTGCTCGGCGACGGCGAAGTCATTTCCGATCAAACCAAGTTCCGCGCCTATTCCAAGGAATACGCCGAACTCGAACCGGTCGTGCAAGGCTATAAAAAGCTGCTCGGCGTACAAAGCGATCTTGAAAGCGCGCAGGCGCTGCTCAAGGACAGCGACCCGGACATGCGTGAAATGGCCGTGGAAGAAGTCCGCGAAGCCAAGGAGTTGCTGATCACCCTGGAATCCGATCTGCAGCGCATGTTGCTGCCCAAGGATCCCAACGACGGGCGCAACGTGTTCCTCGAAATCCGCGCCGGCACCGGTGGCGACGAGGCGGCGATTTTCTCCGGCGACCTGTTCCGCATGTACTCGCGTTACGCCGAGCGTCGCGGCTGGCGCGTGGAAATCCTTTCGGAAAACGAAGGCGAACACGGTGGCTATAAAGAAGTCATCGCGCGCATCGAAGGCGACAACGTTTACGGCAAGCTGAAATTCGAATCCGGCGCGCACCGCGTACAGCGTGTACCCGCCACCGAATCCCAAGGCCGTATCCACACCTCGGCGTGCACCGTGGCGGTGTTGCCCGAGCCGGACGAGCGCGAAGCCATCGAGATCAACCCGGCGGATTTGCGCGTCGACACGTTCCGCTCCTCCGGGGCCGGTGGTCAGCACGTCAACACCACCGACTCGGCAATCCGCATCACGCACATACCGACCGGCACCGTCGTCGAGTGTCAGGAAGAGCGTTCCCAGCACAAGAACCGGGCGCGGGCGATGGCCTGGCTGTCGGCCAAGCTCAATGATCAGCAGACCGCAGCGGCGGCGAATGCCATCGCCAGCGAGCGTAAATTGCTGGTCGGTTCCGGCGACCGTTCCGAGCGCATCCGCACCTACAACTTTGCTCAGGGCCGGGTCACCGACCACCGCGTCAACCTGACCCTGTACTCGCTGGATGAAATTCTCGCCGGTGGCGTTGAAGCAGTGATCGAGCCGTTGCTGGCCGAATACCAGGCGGACCAACTCGCCGCGATAGGTGAATAAATGACCATCATCGCCAGCCTGCTGCGCGCCGCTGAACTGCCGGACTCGCCCACCGCGCGTCTGGACGCCGAGTTGCTCCTCGCCGCCGCGCTGGGCAAGTCGCGCAGCTTTTTGCACACCTGGCCCGAGCGCATCGTGCCGAGCGAAGCGGCGCTGACCTTTGCTGAATACCTGCAACGTCGTCGTGGCGGTGAGCCGGTGGCCTACATTCTCGGTCAGCAGGGTTTCTGGAAACTCGACCTGGAAGTCGCGCCGCACACATTGATCCCGCGCCCGGACACCGAGTTGCTGGTGGAAGCGGCGCTGGAATTGCTCCCCGCGACTCCGGCCAAGGTGCTCGATCTCGGCACCGGCAGCGGCGCGATTGCCTTGGCGTTGGCCAGTGAGCGCCCAGCGTGGAAAGTCACCGCCGTGGACCGTGTGCTCGAAGCCGTGGCACTTGCTGAGCGCAATCGTCAGCGTCTGCATTTGAACAACGCCACGGTGCTGAGCAGCCATTGGTTCAGTGCGCTGGAAGGTCAGCGTTTTCAGTTGATCATCAGCAACCCGCCGTACATTGCCGCTACCGATCCGCATCTGGTCGAAGGCGATGTGCGCTTCGAACCGGCCAGTGCGTTGGTCGCCGGTGAAGACGGGCTCGACGATCTGCGTCTGATCGTCGCCCAGGCCCCGGATCATCTGGAGGCCGCTGGCTGGCTGATGCTCGAACATGGCTATGATCAAGCCGAAGCCGTGCGCGATCTGCTGCTGACGCGCGGTTTCGAAGAAGTCCACAGCCGCACCGATCTGGGCGGCCATCAACGCATCAGTCTGGGGCGCTTGCCGTGCTGAATGATCAGGAGTTGCTGCGCTACAGTCGGCAGATTCTGCTGCAACACATCGACATCGATGGGCAGTTGAAGCTCAAGGACAGTCGCGTGCTGATCGTCGGTCTCGGCGGTCTCGGTGCGCCGGTGGCGTTGTATCTGGCGGCGGCGGGAGTCGGTGAACTGCACTTGGCGGATTTCGACACGGTCGACCTGACCAACCTGCAACGCCAGATCATTCATGACACCGACAGCGTCGGCATGAGCAAGGTCGACTCGGCGCTCAAACGTCTGAGTGCGATCAATCCCGAGATTCAATTGATCGCCCATCGTCAGGCGCTGGACGAGGATTCCCTCGCCGCTGCTGTGACAGCGGTGGATCTGGTGCTCGACTGTTCCGATAATTTCTCCACCCGCGAAGCGGTCAACGCCGCGTGCGTGGCTGCGCAAAAGCCACTGGTCAGCGGCGCGGCGATTCGTCTCGAAGGGCAGTTGTCGGTGTTCGACCCGCGTCGCGCCGAGAGCCCGTGCTACCACTGCTTGTACGGCCATGGCAGCGAAGCTGAACTGACGTGCAGCGAGGCCGGTGTAGTCGGGCCGCTGGTGGGGCTGGTGGGCAGCCTTCAGGCGTTGGAAGCGTTGAAAGTGTTGGTCGGTTTTGGCGAGCCTCTGGTCGGTCGCTTGTTGCTGATTGATGCATTGGGTTCGCGTTTCCGTGAGCTGCGGGTCAAGCGCGATCCGGGTTGCAGCGTCTGTGGCCCGCGCCATGCGTGAAGCGCCCATCGGCGTATTCGACTCCGGCGTCGGCGGTTTGTCGGTCCTGGCAGAAATCCAGCGCTTGCTGCCCAATGAATCGCTGCTGTACGTCGCCGATTGCGGGCATATTCCCTACGGCGAAAAAACCCCGGAATTCATTCGGCAGCGCTGCAGCGTGATGGCCGGATTTTTCCGCGAACAGGGCGCCAAGGCGTTGGTGCTGGCGTGCAATACCGCGACCGTTGCCGGTGTGGCTGATTTGCGCCGTGATTTTCCCGACTGGCCGCTGGTCGGCATGGAACCGGCGGTCAAACCCGCAGCGGCCGCGACGCGCAGCGGTGTGGTCGGCGTGCTCGCCACCACCGGGACTTTGCAGAGCGCCAAGTTCGCCGCGTTGCTTGATCGCTTCGCCACTGACGTGCGAGTGATCACCCAGCCGTGTCCCGGTCTGGTCGAATTGATTGAGAGTGGCGATCTGCACAGCGCCGAGTTGCGCGCGCTGCTGCAAAGTTATGTCGACCCGCTGTTGGCCAGCGGCTGCGACACGATCATTCTCGGCTGCACCCACTATCCTTTTCTCAAACCGATGCTCAAGTCGATGATCCCCGAGGACATCAGCCTGATCGATACCGGTGCCGCCGTGGCGCGGCAACTTCAGCGTTTGTTGGCGGAACGCGATTTGCTCGCGGTCGGCCCGAACCAACCGGTCAGATTCTGGACCAGTGCCGATCCGCAGTACTTTAAAAACATCCTGCCGCTACTGGGGCAAACAGCGGAGAAAGTGCAAAAATTCAGCTTGTAAAAAAAATGTGAAATAACTAAAAAATGAGCTGAACTTCTGAGCAAGCGCTAGCTTCTATAGCGATGAGTTACCTAGAAAACCAAACGATCGTTCCGGAAAAGGAAGTTTCAACGTGAAGCGACTATTCTGCTTGGCCGCGATTGCGGCCGCACTGATGGGGCAAAGTGTTACTGCACAAGCGGCAGGTGTTGAGTTTGCGGTGGGGGCCACTAGCGATTCGACCATGACGTACCGCTTGGGCATGAATTTCGATTGGGACAAGAGCTGGCTGCAGAGCGACGTCGGTCGCCTGACCGGTTACTGGAGCGGTGCCTACACCTATTGGGAAGGCGACAAGACTTCCAGCAACAACAGCCTGTCGTTCTCGCCGGTGTTTGTTTACGAGTTTGCCGGTCAGTCGGTCAAACCGTATATCGAAGCGGGCATTGGTGTGGCTGCGTTCTCCAACACCAAGTATGAAAGCAACAACATTGGCGGTTCTTTCCAGTTCGAAGACCGTCTCGGTTTTGGTCTGCGCTTCAATGGCGGGCATGAAGTCGGGATCCGGGCAACGCACTATTCCAACGCCGGCCTGGCCAGTGATAACGACGGCGTAGAAAGTTACGCGCTGCATTACACGATGCCGTTGTAAGCAAGATCAAAAGATCGCAGCCTTCGGCAGCTCCTACATGGGATCGCGTTTCACCTGTAGGAGCTGCCGAAGGCTGCGATCTTTTGTTTTCGGGATCAGCGGTAGGCAGTACTGATGCCCTGACGCTCTTCAATGCACTCAGGTGCACCCATCTCAAACTCGCGGCAGATCAGCGGACGCTTTTCGTAAATCGTGCACATCATCGTGTCGCGATCCAGCGCCGCGCACCAACCGTCGTCCAGACGCAGCATCACTTCGCCGCCCCACTCATCGGTATCGATAAAGCGATCCGGCACGCCGGTGTCGGTGATCAGCATCACTTCGAGCTGGCAGCAGCACGCCGCGCAGGTCGAACAGGTGACCGCAGGCTCGCTGATTTGCTGGTGGGGAATGGTTTTCATGGCGGCAGTGTAAGGCAGTCGCCGGGTTGCGTGTGAAAGCTCTGACAGACGCTCAGTGCGCCAGGCGCCGAGCCATCGTGTGCAACAGCGGAAACAACAGCGCCCAGAGCAGGCCGATGCCGATCAGCGTGGGTAATTCGCCGTAGGGAAATCGCACGCCGGCCAGATGTCCACCGCCGTAATACGACAACGCACCGCCGACCGCGCCCAGCACACTCGCCAGCCACCACGGTCGGGCGCTCCATTGCAGACAGTGACGCAGCGTGGTCGCCAGCAGCGCCCACAACAGCATCAGCCATAGCGGAATCAGCGGTGATTGATCGCGGAATTCGAACACGCCCAAACCACGCAAAACGCTGTCCAGCGCCGTGCCGACAATCACCACGCTGAGAATCAAGCGGCCCTCAGCCGCCCAACTGCTGATCCAGCAAAGATGAATCACCAGTACCGCCAGTGCCAATAACAACCACAAACTATTGCCACCGAGCACGCAGGTCAGCCAGCCGATCTGGAACAGCACGGCATTGGCGATACGTTCAGGCATCGAAGCGGCCAAGCAGCGGCGCGGTCATTGCGGCCGGTTTGGCCAGCAGCAATTGCGCGGTGCCGATGGTGCGTTCGAGGAAGCCACCCTCGCAGTAGCACAGGTAAAACTCCCACAGCCGCAGGAAGTAGTCGTCGTAACCCAACTCGGTCAAACGACCATGGGCGCGGCGAAAGTTCTCGTGCCACAGGCGCAGGGTTTTCGCGTAATGCAGGCCGAAATCTTCCATGTGCAGCAGGTTCATGTCGGTGTCGCGGCCGACCACTTCGAGCATCTTCTGCACGCAGGGCAGGGCGCCACCGGGGAAAATGTAGCGCTGAATGAAATCGACGCCGCGCTTGGCCTGTTCATAGCGTTGCTCGCGAATGGTGATCGCCTGAATCAGCATCAGGCCGTTGCTCTTGAGCAGCTGCGCGCACTGTTTGAAGTAGGTCGGCAGAAAGCGATGGCCGACCGCTTCGATCATCTCGATCGACACCAGTTTGTCGTATTCGCCGGTGAGGTCGCGATAGTCCTTGAGCAGCAGCGTCACTTGTTGCTGCAAGCCGAGTTGTTCGATGCGCTGCGCGGTAAACGCATACTGCTCTTTTGACAGCGTTGTGGTGGTGACGCGGCAGCCATAATTCTGCGCGGCATAAAGCGCCATGCTGCCCCAACCGGTGCCGATCTCGAGCAAATGGTCACTGGGCTTGAGCGCGAGTTTCTGGCAAATCCGTTCGAGTTTGTTCAGTTGCGCCTGCTCAAGCGTGTCTTCGGGCGTGAGGAACTGCGCTGCCGAATACATCATCGTCGGGTCGAGAAACTGTTCGAACAGATCGTTGCCGAGGTCGTAATGCGCGGCGATGTTTTTCTGCGAACCCTTGCGTGTATTGCGATTGAGCCAGTGCAGGCCTTGCACCAATGGCCGGCTGATTCGGGCCAGGCCACCCTCCATTGCATCGAGCACATCGAGGTTGCTGACGAACACGCGCACCACTGCGGTCAGATCCGGCGAACTCCAATAGCCGTGAATAAAAGCCTCGCCGGCGCCAATCGAGCCGTTGCTGGCCACCATGCCCCACACCGCCGAATCCAGCACATGGATTTCCCCGAGCAAGGCGCTGCCGGGTGTGCCGAACATCAACCGTTCGTCATCCTCGACCACCAGCAGTTGCCCGTGTTTGAGCTGACCCAGTTGACGCAATACGCCACGGCGCAGCAGCGAACCGGTCAAACCGTTGGTGCTGAGCCGACTGACCGACAGGCTAGGGGATTTCATGGCGGTGCTCCTTGGGAGGCACAGTGGCGGTTTGAAAGCTGCCGTCGGCAGCCTGATGAGCAAAGATCGGCGCGCGTTTGAGCAGCAGTCGTAGTGCTTGCCAGTAAATCGCCAGGGCGGTTTTCGCGGTCATCCACGGAAAGCGCCGCAGGTAGCGATGCAGGCTGCGACGGTCGAGGCTTTCGCGTTGCAAGTTCAGCGTCGCGTCGAACAGTTTTTCTTCGCCCTGCCAGTCGGCCATGTGCACGCCGAGGGTTTTCGCTGCGGGGCTGAAGCTCATGCGGTATTCGAGATCGCGCGGCAAAAACGGTGAAACGTGAAAGGCTTTGGCCACGGCAAAATGCTGATGAAAATCCTGCAGATTGCTCGGCGTACGTGCCGGCAACACATAGTGGTAACGCTCGCGCCATGGCGTGTTGGTGACTTCACAGACAATCGCCGCCAGTTGCCCGTCCGCCTCGTGGCAATAAAAGAAGCTCACCGGGTTGAACGACAAGCCCCAGCTACGCGCCTGGGTCAGCAGGCAGATCGAGCCTTGTGGTTCGTGGCCGATGGCGGCGCCGACCTGCTGGCGCACGGCATCGATCAGGCGCACACCGCGACGGGTAAAACTCTTCAGGTAATCGGTTTCGCGAAACGAGAACGGCGCAAAGCGGCTGCGCCCCGCCAGCGGCGACAGGGCGAGCACGGCGTCCTGTTCGCTAAGATCGAGATAGAGCAAGCCGATCCTGTAGCGGAAGGCATGCGCGCGCGGCGAGAAGCGCCGATGGCCGATCCAGCCGCTATAAAGGGCGCTGTTCATAGGGTTTCCCCGAACACCGACGCCACGCGCAAGGCGCTGACTACGCCGTCTTCATGGAAACCATTGGCCCAGTAGGCGCCGCAAAAATGTGTGTGTTGCGCGCCATCCAGTTCCGCCCAGCGATTCTGCGCCGCCACCGCCGCGAGGCTGTATTGCGGATGAGCGTAGGTATATTTGGCGAGCACTTTGTCCGGGCTGATACCGGCGCTTTGATTGAGGCTGACGCAGAACGTGGTGTCGCTCTGAATGCCTTGCAGGATGTTCATGTCGTAGGTGACGGCGGCGTGGGTGTGGCCGGCGCCGCTGAGGCGATAATTCCAGCTGGCCCAGGCCAGTTTGCGTGTTGGCAGCAAACGCGTGTCGGTGTGCAACACCACTTCATTGTCGGCGTAGGGCAGGGCGCCGAGGATCTCGCGTTCGGCACCGCTCGGGCTGGCGAGCAATTTCAGCGCCTGATCGCTGTGACAGGCGAACACCACTTTGTCGAAATGCTCGATGCCGGCCGGGCTGTGGATAACTACGCCGTGTTCATCGCGATCCACCCTCGCCACTGGGCAGTTAAGGCGGATCTTGTCTTTGAACGAAGCGGTCAGCGGCGCCACGTAGGCACTGGAACCGCCTTCGATGACTTGCCATTGCGGACGATCACTGACTGACAACAACCCGTGATTCTTGAAGAAGCGCACAAAGAACTGCAGCGGAAAATTTAGCATCTCGGCCATCGGCATCGACCAGATCGCTGCGCCCATCGGCACGATGTAATGCAGGATGAAGCGCTCGCCGTAATTCCCTGCCTTCAGGTAATCGTCGAGGGTCATGTCGCTGGAAATGCGCAGCTCGGCAAGGTCGCGCTGGGCTTCTTTGTTGAAGCGCAGAATATCGCGCAACATGGCCCAGAACCCCGGCGACAACAGATTGCTGCGCTGGGCGAACAGGCTGTTGAGGTTGTTGCCGTTGTACTCCAGGCCAGTGTCCGGATCGCTCACCGAAAAACTCATTTCGGTGGCTTTGAAGGGCACACCGAGTTGGCCGAGCAGGCGAATGAAATTCGGATAGGTCCAGTCGTTGAACACGATGAAGCCGGTGTCCACCGCGTACTGTTGACCGTCGACCGTCACCTCGACCGTGTGCGTGTGGCCACCGACCCAGTCGCTGGCCTCGAACACGTGCACGTCATGGCGGCGATTGAGCAGGTGAGCGCAGGTGAGCCCGGCGATCCCGCTGCCGACGATAGCGATTTTCATGCTGGATCCCGCAGCGGTGGCGACTTGCGCACCATGCGCTTGCCGATCGCCAGTTGCAGGCTGGCCGGGAGTTTCGACAACGGCCACAACGCCGCCATGAACAGCGCCGGAAAGGTAATTTCCAGTGGCCGATCCTTGAGTTTGGCGAAGATGTGCCGCGCAGCTTTATCCACAGGCCAACTGAGCGGCATGGGGAAATCGTTCTTGGCGGTCAACGGTGTTTCGACGAAACCGGGGCTGACGATGGTGACTTCAATGCCTTCATCCGCCAGATCAATGCGCAGCGATTCGAACAGGTAACGCAGTCCGGCCTTCGACGCGCCATAGGCTTCGGCCCGAGGCAGCGGCAGGTAGGTCACCGAACTGGCCACGCCAATCAGATGCGGTGCGGTGCCTTTGCGCAGCAACGGCAGGGCGGCTTCGATGCAATAGCTGCTGGCGAGCAGATTGGTGCGTACCACGTGCTCGATGATCGATGCGTCGAACTGCTTGGCATCGACATATTCACAGGTGCCGGCGTTGAGAATCACCGAGTCCAGCGAGCCCCAGACCTCAGCGATCTGCTCACCGATTTCGCGCACGGTCTGGCTGTTGGTCAGATCACCCGGCACCACCAATACCTGGCCGGGATAACGCTGTGACAAGACTTTCAGCGCCGGAACCGAGCGCGAACTGACCGCCAGATGCGCACCGGATTTCAGAATCTCTTCAGCCAGGGCCGCGCCGATACCACTGCTGGCTCCGGTCAACCAATAACGCCGTGGAGGTGTACGACTCATCCCATTCTCCTTTTTAGCCAGGTGATCACCTGGCCCAATACGGGTACATGCTCATACAACAGCGCCCCGGCATCGAAGTAATCCCGGTGGCGATAAACCTTGTCGCGCCAGAGCAGATGCGAGCAACCGCTGACGCGAATCACTTTGCCGCCCGCCAGGCGCGGATGGCGATAACTCATGACCCAACGCAGATAGCCTTCGCCGTCGCTGATCTGATCGAAGCCATGAAAATCAAACCGCAGCTCGCTGACGTTGGCGTACAGCTCGCTGAAATAATCGTGCAGTTGCTTGAGCCCCTGCACTTCGTGCAACGGGTCGGTGAAATGAATGTCATCGCTGTACAGCTCGCCTAGCCGGTGCAGGTTGTCTTTGTTCAACTCGCAGAATTGGTGGGCGAAGCGGCGCAGGAATTCACTCATCTTCACCTCCCATCGAGGTGCGCGATGGCAGATTCTTGAACGCGGCCAGTGCCCGTTCGCGTGAGGCGCTGAGGTTGACGATCGGCGACGGATAATCGGCGACGCCGAACAGCCCGCCTATCTTGGCCGGGTTGTGGATTTCCTTCTTGTTGAGCCCGGCCAGTTCCGGCAGCCAGTGCTTGATGAACAGGCCTTCGCTATCGAATTTTTCCGACTGGCTCAGCGGGTTGAAGATGCGGAAGTACGGCGCGGAGTCGGTGCCGGTCGAAGAGCTCCACTGCCAGCCGCCATTGTTCGCCGCCAGATCGCCGTCGATCAGATGACGCATGAAAAAGCGCTCGCCTTCACGCCAATCGATCAGCAAATTCTTGGTCAGGAACATTGCCACCACCATGCGCAGGCGGTTGTGCATCCAGCCGGTGTCGAGCAGTTGGCGCATGGCGGCGTCGATGATTGGCAGGCCGGTGCGCGCCTCTTGCCACGCCTTGAGTTCGTCTGGCGCATCACGCCAGGCCAGCGCTTCGGTTTCCGGGCGGAACGCACGGTGACGCGAGACCCGCGGATAGCCGACCAGAATGTGCTTGTAGAACTCGCGCCACAGCAGTTCGTTGATCCAGGTGACAGCGCCGACCTTGCCGCTTTCGAACTCACCCTGATTGCTTTGCAACGCGGCGTGCAGGCATTGGCGCGGCGAAATCACGCCCGCTGCCAGATATGCCGAGAGCTGACTGGTGCCGGGTTTGGCCGGGAAGTCGCGTTCGCTTTGGTAGTAATCGATTTGCGCGTCGGTGAAGGTGTCGAGGCGACGTCGGGCTTCTTTTTCACCGGCCGGCCAAAGGGCTTGAAGGGATTCGCTCGGGGTGGCGAAGCCTTTGACTGAGTCAGGAATCGGGTCGCTGTCGATCTTCAGTTTTGCTTGCTTGCCGGGGGCTTTGACCAATGCCGGCATTGAGCGATGCAGGCGCTCGTAGCAAACCTTTCGGAACTGGCTGAATACTTTGAAGTAGGTGTCAGTCTTGGTCAGCACCGTGCCCGGTTTGAACAGCAACTGATCGAGGTAGCTGTAAAAGTCGATGCCTTCAGCCTGCAGCGTTTCGGCCACTGCTGCATCGCGACGGCTTTCGTGGACGCCGTATTCTTCGTTGACGTGAACTGCTTCGATCTTCAGTTGCCGGCACAACTTGAGCAGTTCTGCCGGGGCTTGATCCCAATGGGGGGCGGTGCGGATCAACAAAGGAATGTGCAGTGCACCGAGGCTTTCGCTCAGCTCTTTGAGATTGCGCAACCAGAAGTCGACCTTGCACGCGGCATCGTCGTGTTCCAGCCACTGCTGCGGGCTCAACAGGTACACGGCCACAGTCGGGCCGCGTGCTGCGGCGGCCGCGAGGGCGGTGTTGTCGTGTTGGCGCAAGTCGCTGCGCAGCCAGATCAATTGCATGACATTAAACCCATCATTAAATCAGCCCACGCTGAACGAGTACCTGGTGTGCTGAAAGCAGATCTTCGGCCAGGTAAACATCAGCGATCTCGGAAGTTCTTACGGACAACTCGGCGTGGTGGATGCATACCGTTGGTCCGACAATCAGTTTCGTACAGGTGACGCCATTCAATAACTTTGGCAACTGCGCAAGGTTCATGGCTTTGCTGGAATACAGCAGTACGCCACGGGCTTGCAGGTGTTCGACGGTCAGCGCCAGTTCACCGGCCGGCAGCGGCCAGTCGAATACTTGCACCGGGCAATCGGCGCTGCTGATCAGCCACGCGCACAGCCACAGATGAGGTTCCAGTGACAGGTCGGAATGGTTGATCAACAGCAAGGGCGCAGTGTGTAACTGACGGTTGTTATGGTAGATGCGTGCACCGAATTTGCTGCGTAACCAGGAAAAAAAGAACGTGCGCTCCATCTGCGCACCGAACTGGCCCTGCCAGCGTTGTTCGAGCTCCGACAGCAGCGGCATCAACAGTTGCTCGCACAAGGTGCGCGGCGGGTACAGCGCCATCGCTTGATTGACGCTGTCGTCGAGGTTGCGCTCGTTGAGTTGGCTGACGGCGGCGAGCAATGTCTGGCGCAGGCGCTGCCAATCATTTTCCACGGACTCGTTGAAGGCTTGCGGCGTATCGAGCAGTGGCTTGACCTGACTGACCGCTACGCCACGGTTGAGCCAGGTGAGAATGGCCAGAATCCGCTGCACATGTTCAGCCGAATACAGTCGATGCCCTTTGGGCGTGCGCTGCGGCACGATCAACCCGTAGCGGCGCTCCCACGCGCGCAAGGTGATCGCGTTGACGCCGGTCTGCCGCGCGACTTCGCGGATCGGCAGCCAGCCTTCGTCGAGGGCTTTCTTGAAGTCGGCGCCGAGGTCTTCCTGGGCGCTGCTATCGAGTTTGTCGTTCATCAGATGGCGTTTCGCAGGCTGAGGTTTTCCGGGTGCGGTTGCAGGTAAACCTGTTGCGCGATGTACGGATCGGGGTGTTGGCGAAAGTGATGTTTGAGCAGCGTCAACGGCACCACCAGCGGCACGATGCCTTGGCGGTACTGGCCGATGACGTGGACCATTTCCTGTTTGTCTTCGGCACTGAGGACTTGTTTCAGGTAACCGCTGATGTGCAGCAGCACGTTGCAGTGCGTGCCGCGCGTGGCGCATTTTTTCAGCGCCGCCATCAGCTCGCTGAAGTAGCGCGGGCCGAGTTCGGCCGGATCGCTATGGGCCATGTTGCCCAGCAGTTTGCCCAGTGCTTTGTATTGCAGCGGGTTGTGGGCCATCAGCTGGTATTTGTAGCGTGAGTGGAATTCGGTGAGGGCGCGGCGGCTGAGGCCATCGGCGAGCACTTGCTGCCAGGCGCTGTAGGCGAATACGCGGGTGATGAAGTTTTCCCGCAGCACCGGATCGTTGAGGCGCCCGGCTTCTTCCACTGGCAAATCCGGGTGTTGTGCGCAGAAGGCTTGAGCGTAAATACCGCGCCCGCCACCGTTCACCGGGGCGCCGTTGGCGTGGTAGACCTTGACCCGTTCCAGCCCGCAGGACGGCGATTGCTGCATGAAAATGTAGCCGCAGATGTCATCAAGTTCGCCGGCCATTTGTTCGCCGTACGCGGCCAGTGGCTGGGTAACGTTGAACGCCGGATTCACCGTGCCGATGGCTTCAGGGTGTTCAGGGTCACCGACGAGGCGGATCGGTTCGCGCGGAATGCCCAGGCCAATCGCGACTTCCGGGCAGACCGGAGCAAATTCGAAATATTCCGTGAGGGTGCGGCTGCACAGGCGCGATTCCTTGTGCCCGCCGTTGTAGCGCACCTCGGCGCCCAGCAGGCAAGCGCTGATGGCGATTTTCGGTTTGGCGGCGGGAAGGGCAAGCATAGGCACCTCGAATCTAAACCTGTACAGAGATCAATCTCTGTACAACATTGGGTTAGCATAGATTCAAAGGTGTACAAGTCAAATATTTTGTACAAGTTTATCGATTGGAATGCGATCTCCTGTGGGAGCTAGCCCTGCTAGCGATGACGGAGTGTCAGTCACCACAAACGTTGGCTGTACGGGCGCGATCGCTAGCAGGGCTAGCTCCCACCAGGATATTTATTGCCAACCCAATAACCAGTGCTCACTGTTCTTGAGAATCTGCCAATCAAGCCGTTCAGCACGCTTGGTCAACACCGCCTGCAACTCCACTGCCAGCACCGTGCCTTCCTCATCACGGAACAACTCGGTCACCAGAAAATGCTTTTCGCGGTTCTGCGGCTGGGCTGCTGTCCATTTCGACAGCAGCAATTTGCGCGGATTGATGCGATTCATTGCAGGTGTTCGTGCAAGCGGCGCGCAGCCTCCTGACCACTCAGCCAGGCACCCTCCACACGTCCGGACAGGCACCAGTCGCCACAGGCATACAAGCCCAGATCGGCATCGGCCAGCGTGCCCCATTCATGCCCGGTAGCGGGGCGGGCATAGAGCCAGCGATGGGCGAGGCTGAACGTCGGCGCCGGCATCGCGCTGTGCAGCAATTCGGCGAAGGCGCCGTGCAGTTGCTCGATCACCGCTTCCTTGGACAGGTCGATGTGTTGCCGGCTCCACGCGCTGGTCGCATGCAGCACCCAGGTGTCGAGGGTGGTGTCGCGCCCCGGTTTGCTGCGGTTGCGCGCCAGCCAGTCGAGCGGGCTGTCCTGCACGAAGCAGCCTTCGATCGGCGTATCCAGGGGTGTTTCGAAGGCGAGGGCAACGGCCCAGGTTGGGTCCATTTTTACCCCGGCGGCGGCACCGGCGAGTTTCGGTGCGGCAGCCAGCAATGCGGTGGCTTGCGGTGCCGGCGTGGCGATCACCACATGGCTGAAGGGGCCGTGGGTGAAGCCTTCGGCATCCTGCAAATGCCAGTGCTCCTCACCGCGAAAAACTTCGGTGATGCGGCAGGCAAAATGCACTTCCAGACCGTCGAGCAAACCTCGGGTGATGGCGCTCATACGCGGCGCGCCGACCCAACGGGTCTGCTCGTCCGGCGACAGGTTCAGTTGCCCGCCCTGATAGGTGTAGAGCTGCGGCGTCCACTCGGCGACCCAGCCCTGGCTTTGCCAACGCTGCACTTCGGTGACGAAGCGGCGGTCGCGGGCGGTGAAATATTGCGCGCCCATGTCCAGCGAACCGGCGTCGCTGCGTTTGCTCGACATGCGCCCGCCGCTGCCGCGACTTTTATCGAACAGTTGCACGGTATGCCCGGTCTCTGTCAGAGCCTGGGCGGCGGAGAGCCCGGCGATGCCGGTGCCGATGATTGCGATAGGTACAGTCATAGGGGCCTCGTTTACCTTTCTGTACAGACTACGCCGTGGTTGAAACCTGTACAATTTTGTTTTTTGGTATAACTTCTAGCGTTCTCGTTCTGACAGCTTGGCCTATGGTTAAACAATAGAGCCTGCCCGATAGAAAAGATCCCTGCTTATAAAAATAGACTAGTGATCCGGGTTAAACGCCACGCGAGGAAGATGTCATGCACATATTGCTGACCGGCGGTACTGGTTTGATCGGACGTGAGCTCTGCCGACACTGGCTGGGGCAAGGCCATCGGCTGACGGTGTGGAGTCGCAAACCGGAGAAAGTTGCGAAAATCTGCGGTGCGCAGGTTCGTGGCATCGCGCGTCTCGAAGACTTGGGCGAAGAGCCGCTGGACGCGATTATCAACCTGGCGGGCGCTCCGATTGCCGATCGGCCATGGACTCATCGGCGCAAAGCGCTGTTGTGGAGTAGCCGCATAACGCTGACGGAAAGCCTGTTGGCGTGGCTGGAAACGCGATCACAGAAACCGGCGCTGCTGATTTCCGGATCGGCGATTGGCTGGTACGGCGATGGCGGTGAACGTGAGTTGACCGAAGAGTCGCCGCCGGTGATCGACGATTTCGCCAGCCAGTTGTGCATCGCCTGGGAAGAAACCGCGCAACGTGCCGAAGGGCAGGGCATCCGCGTGGTGCTGGTGCGAACCGGGTTGGTGCTGTCGGCTGAGGGCGGCTTTTTGTCGCGGCTGTTGCTGCCGTTCAAGCTTGGGCTCGGCGGGCCTTTGGGCAATGGCCGGCAGTGGATGCCGTGGGTTCATATCAACGATCAAATCGCCTTGATTGATTTTCTTCTGCACCGCGAGCAGGCCAGTGGTCCTTATAATGCGTGCGCGCCGCAACCGGTGCGCAATCGCGAATTTGCCAAGACGCTGGGCAGCGTTCTGCATCGCCCGGCGTTCATGCCGATGCCGACTCTGGCACTGAAGGTCGGCCTCGGCGAGATGTCTTTGTTGTTGCTCGGCGGCCAGAAGGCTATGCCGGCACGCTTGCTGGAAGCGGGTTTCACTTTCCAGTTCACGGATTTACGCGCGGCTCTGGACGATCTCTCCAGCCGCCTCTGAAATAGGACGTTGCATGACCGATCACGCTTTGCTTCTGGTCAATCTGGGTTCCCCGGCCTCCACCTCGGTGGCCGATGTGCGCAGCTACCTCAATCAATTCCTGATGGACCCGTACGTGATCGACCTGCCGTGGCCGGTGCGGCGTCTGCTGGTGTCGCTGATCCTGATCAAACGCCCGGAGCAGTCGGCCCACGCCTACGCGTCGATCTGGTGGGAGGAGGGCTCGCCGCTGGTGGTGCTCAGCCAGCGTCTGCAACAGCAGATGAAAGCGCAATGGACTCAGGGGCCGGTAGAACTGGCGATGCGTTATGGCGAGCCGTCGATTGAAACCTGCTTGTTGAAACTGATCGCGGCGGGGCACAAGCGCATCACGCTGGCGCCGCTGTATCCACAGTTCGCCGACAGTACCACGACCACGGTGATCGAAGAAGCCAAGCGAGTGATCCGCGAAAACAAACTCGACGTGCAACTGTCGGTGCTGCAACCGTTCTACGATCAGCCCGAATACCTCGACGCACTGGTCGAAGGCGCCAAGCCGCATCTGCAGCAGGACTACGATCACTTGTTGCTGAGTTTCCACGGTTTGCCCGAGCGGCATCTGACCAAACTCGATCCGACCGGCAATCACTGCTTCAAGAATGACGACTGCTGCAAGAACGCCTCGCCTGCGGTCATGGCGACCTGTTATCGCGCGCAATGCCTGCGCACGGCGGCGCTGTTCGCTGAGCGCATGGGGCTGCCGGAGGGCAAATGGTCGGTATCGTTTCAGTCCCGTCTGGGGCGGGCGAAGTGGATCGAGCCGTACACCGAAGCGCGGCTGGATGAGCTGGGGAAAAGCGGTGTGAAGAAGTTGCTGGTGATGTGCCCGGCGTTTGTCGCCGATTGCATCGAGACGCTGGAAGAGATTGGCGATCGCGGCAAGGAACAGTTCCGCGAAGCGGGGGGCGAGGAGTTGGTGCTGGTGCCGTGCCTCAATGATGACCCGCAATGGGCGAAGGCGTTGGCGACCCTCTGCGAGCGGGCACCGCTGGCTCTCTAAAAGCAAATCGCGAGCAGGCTCACTCCTACAGGTATTGCGTTGACCTTGTGGGAGTGGCCTGCTCGCGATAGCTATCTGTCAGGCGATGACGATCTAAAGGTTCAGATCAGCGGCTCATCCGCCTTCTTGTTCTTCCAGCCATCATTGCCCGGCAGAATCAGGTTCAGCGCAATTGCCACCACGGCGCACAGCGCGATGCCTTTGAGGCCGAAGTCGTCCGGGCCAGTCCCGGTGCCGACCAGCACACCGCCAATCCCGAATACCAACGTCACCGAAACAATCACCAGATTGCGCGCTTCGCCCAAATCGATCTTGTGACGGATCAGGGTGTTCATGCCCACCGCCGCGATCGAGCCGAACAACAGACACAGAATCCCGCCCATCACTGGCACCGGAATGCTCTGCAGCAGCGCGCCGAACTTGCCGATGAACGCCAGGGTGATGGCGAAAACCGCCGCCCAGGTCATGATTTTCGGGTTGTAGTTCTTGGTCAGCATCACTGCGCCCGTCACTTCGGCGTAGGTGGTGTTCGGCGGACCGCCGAACAGACCAGCTGCGGTGGTGGCAATGCCGTCACCGAGCAAGGTGCGATGCAGACCTGGCTTCTTCAAATAGTCACGACCGGTCACGCTACCCACGGCAATCACGCCGCCGATGTGCTCAATGGCCGGGGCCAACGCCACCGGAACGATGAACAGGATTGCCTGCCAGTTGAACTCCGGCGCGGTGAAGTGCGGGATCGCAAACCAGGGTGCGGCGGCAATCTTCGCCGTATCAACTACGCCGAAATAGAACGCCATCCCAAAACCGACCAGCACGCCGGAGATGATCGGCACCAGGCGGAAGATGCCTTTACCGAACACCGCCACGATCAACGTGGTCAGCAGCGCCGGCATCGAGATCAGCATCGCGGTCTGGTAGTGGATCAGTTCCGAACCATCGCCAGCCTTGCCCATCGCCATGTTCGCGGCAATCGGCGCCATGGCCAGGCCGATGGAAATGATCACCGGACCAATCACCACCGGCGGCAGCAAACGATCGATGAAACCGGTGCCTTTGATCTTCACGGCAAGGCCGAGGAAGGTGTAAACGAAACCGGCCGCCATCACGCCGCCCATGGTCGCGGCGAGGCCGAACTGGCCTTTGGCGAGAATGATCGGGGTGATGAAAGCGAAGCTCGACGCGAGAAACACCGGCACCTGACGCCCGGTGACGATCTGGAACAGAATCGTCCCGAGACCTGCGGTAAACAGTGCCACGTTCGGGTCCAGGCCCGTGATCAGCGGCATCAGCACCAGAGCGCCGAAAGCCACGAACAGCATCTGGGCGCCGGACAGCACCGTGCGCCAGAGCGGATCGTTGAACTCTTGCTGCATGGTTACGCGTCCTTCTGCTTGGTGCCGAAGATCTTGTCACCGGCGTCGCCAAGTCCAGGGATGATGTAACCGTGCTCGTTCAAGCGCTCATCAATGGACGCGGTGTAGATGGTCACGTCCGGGTGAGCTTTTTCTACGGCAGCAATGCCTTCCGGCGCGGCAACCAGCACCATCGCGCGGATGTCCTTGCAACCGGCCTTTTTCAACAGGTCGATGGTCGCAACCATCGAACTGCCGGTGGCGAGCATCGGGTCGATGATCATCGCCAACCGTTCGTCGATTTCCGGAACCAGTTTTTCCAGATAAGTGTGCGCTTGCAGGGTTTCTTCGTTGCGGGCGACGCCCACAGCGGAAACCTTGGCACCCGGGATCAGGCTCAGCACGCCTTCAAGCATGCCGATGCCGGCGCGCAGGATCGGCACGACGGTGATCTTCTTGCCGGCGATCTTCTCGACCGACACGGTGCCGCACCAGCCTGCAATATCGTAGGACTCCAGCGGCAAATCTTTTGTAGCTTCATAGGTCAACAGGGCGCCGACTTCCTGAGCGAGCTCACGGAAATTCTTGGTGCTGATATCGGCGCGGCGCATCAGGCCGAGTTTATGACGGATCAGCGGATGGCGGATCTCGAGGATGGGCATGGAAAAACTCCGGCGGCGGGCAAAAAAACCGGCCTAGATTAATCTATCCGAGGGTGATGTCCTATAGGACATTCTGTACGTTAGTCCATAAAGGCTTGATTCGGCCTCAATGGATGCGTACCTTTGCCCGCTTTTCCAATTCCGCCACCCCTGGAGAGCGCCATGTCCGCTGATCTCGAGCATATCCGTCAAGTCATGCGAGAGGCTGACTGCCTGTACACCGAAGCTGAAGTCGAGGCCGCCATTGCCCGCGTCGGTGCACACATCAACGAACAACTGGCAGACAGCAACCCGGTGGTGTTCTGTGTGATGAACGGCGGCCTGATTTTCTCCGGCAAGCTGCTGACCCATCTGCACTTCCCGCTGGAAGCGTCCTACCTGCACGCAACCCGTTATCGCAACGAAACCAGCGGCGGCGACCTGTTCTGGAAAGCCAAGCCGGAAGTCTCGTTCATCGACCGCGACGTGCTGATCATCGACGACATCCTCGACGAAGGTCACACCCTCGGCGCGATCATCGACTTCTGCAAACACGCCGGCGCGCGCAAAGTGCACACCGCCGTGCTGATCGACAAGGATCATGACCGCAAGGCGCGTCCTGACCTGAAGGCCGATTTCGTCGGCCTGCCGTGCATCGACCGCTACATCTTCGGTTACGGCATGGACTACAAAGGCTACTGGCGCAACGCCAACGGGATTTTTGCCGTTAAAGGCATGTAAGACCCGGTTATCCCCGATCCTTGTGGGAGCTAGCCCTGCTAGCGATGGCGTCGTGTCAGCCAACTTCAATGTTGCTGACAGACCGTCATCGCCAGCAGGGCTAGCTCCCACAGTTGTTTTGTGCGTGCTGATCCATCCGTGATACCCATGCTAGAGTGCTCGGCCCCGCCTTCCGGAGCCTGTCATGCGCCTCTTGATCCGCAGCTTTGCCGCCCTGTTGCTGACCCTCAGCCTGCCCCTGTCCGCCGCGCCGATGCACAGCCAGTTCCTGCCGCCGGACGATCTGACCGTCCGCGATGCCGAGCCCGAACAGCAGCAACTGTTGCAGGTCACCGATTATTCCGTGGTGGTCGGCGCGCAACGCCAGTCCAACCAGCAACCGATCCCGGTCACCTCACCGCTGATGATCCGCCTCAAGGGAAAATCCTTGAACAAGGGTGCAACCATCACCCAAGTGCTGGTCAATTTCGACGGCGAAAGCAAAAGCCTGAAAAAGCCGATCTACGACGACAAGAGCAAGACCTTGACGTTGTTTTATCCACAGGCCCAATACCGCGTGATCATTGATCTGCTGCGCAATGACACGGTGTATGTGCAGTTCCTCAGTTACGCCAATGGCCATATCTGGGCTGATTTGCACACCGGGTCGGTGCGATCGCGTTGAGCCGGGCGGCCGGGCAGGGGTAAACTGCCGGCCCCGTGTAATGTCTGCGAGCTGGAGTCGGCAATGCGTAAAGATAAGAAACAAGTGATTGGTGACGAGATCGGCGATGAGCAGATCAAGCTGTTCCTCGATTTTGAGCCGGTCGACGCCACTTCGCCGTCGCTGCACAAACTGATCAAGGCTTACCGTGGCCTGCGCATCGACGACTTCGAACGCTTTCTGGGCTTCTTCGTTGAAGCTGGCTACGACGTTGATGGCAAGGACGAGCAGGGCAAGACCTTCGTCGAGCTGATCGCCGATCAGCGCAATGCCCCGGAATACATCGAGCTGATCGAAAAGTCCCGCGGTTAAGATCAAAAGACAAGATCAAAAGATCGCAGCCTGCGGCAGCTCCTACATGACCGAGTAGGAGCTGCCGCAGGCTGCGATCTCTTGCTTTTCAAAGCCAAAAAAAAACGCCCCGATAGGGGCGTTTTTTATGCGGCGAGATCAAGCGTAGCTTGGGGTCTCGCTGCTTTCTTCAACCAGCTCCAGCGCGATGTTGTTCTGCGTGTTGATCTTGCGATACAGCGCAGCATCAGTTTCCAGAACCTTTTCACGGGCCGGGAAGATTTCCGCCAGTTTGCCAGCCCACTCACCTTTGGCCTTGGCCGGGAAGCACTTCTCGATCAGCTCAAGCATGATCGAAACGGTCACCGAAGCGCCTGGCGAAGCGCCGAGCAGCGCGGCGAGGGAACCGTCCTTGGCCGACACCAGTTCGGTGCCGAACTGCAGGATGCCGCCCTTTTTCGGGTCTTTCTTGATGATCTGCACCCGTTGGCCGGCCACTTCCAGGCGCCAGTCTTCGGCTTTCGCCTCAGGGTAGAAACGGCGCAGGGAATCCAGACGCTGTTCCATCGATTGCATCACTTCGCTGACCAGGTACTTGGTCAGGTCCATGTTGTTTTTCGCTACCGCCAGCATCGGCCCGATGTTGCCGGCGCGAACCGACAGCGGCAGGTCCATGAAGGAGCCGTGCTTGAGGAACTTGGTGGTGAAACCGGCGTATGGCCCGAACAGCAGGGACTTCTTGCCGTCGACCACGCGGGTGTCGAGATGCGGCACCGACATCGGTGGCGAACCTACGGCAGCCTGGCTGTAAACCTTGGCCTGGTGCTGTTTGACCACTTCCGGGTTGTCGCACCGCAGCCACTGGCCGCTGATCGGGAAACCGCCGAAGCCTTTGCTTTCTTCGATGCCCGAGGCCTGCAGCAACGGCAACGCCGCGCCACCTGCGCCGAGGAAGACGAACTTGGCGTCGACTTCACGGGTGCTGCCGCTGTTGACGTCCTTGATGCTGACGGTCCAGCCGGCGCCGTTACGCTTGAGGCCAGTGACGCGCTTGCAGTATTTGACTTGAGTGTCCGGAGCGCTGGTCAGGTGCTTGAGCAACTGATTGGTCAGGGCGCCAAAGTTGACGTCGGTGCCGTTCATCACGCGGGTCGCGGCGAGGACTTCGTCCGGCGAGCGGCCCGGCATCATCAACGGCATCCACTCGGCCATCTTGGCTTTGTCTTCGGTGTACTCCATATCGGAGAACGCGTGATGCTTGTGCAGGACGTCAAAACGTTCCTTGAGGAAGGAAACGCCACTGTCACCCTGCACGAAGCTGAGGTGCGGCACCGGGCTGATGAAGGATTTGCACGAGCCGAAGGTGCCTTTCCTGGTCAGGTACGACCAGAACTGCTTCGACACTTCGAACTGGGTGTTGATGTGCACGGCTTTCTTGATGTCGACGGTGCCATCGGCAGCCTGCGGGGTGTAATTCAGTTCGCACAGGCCCGCGTGGCCGGTACCGGCGTTGTTCCAGGGGTTGGAACTCTCGGCGGCACCGGAATCCATCAGCTCGACGACTTCCAGCTTGATCGCGGGGTCGAGCTCTTTGAGCAGTACTGCCAGGGTGGCACTCATGATGCCGGCCCCAACCAGAACTACATCGACTGCTTCGTTATGCGCCATTTAACGCGTCTCCCAAATCTGCAGCACCAAATTGTCGGCATGGCTGCCAGGCGTTCCGGGACAGGTCAGTAGTGTCCGGGCTATCCGTGGTCAGGTTCGCCATGTCCGAATCTTCGCAATTTTTCGCAACTTCGACGGATGTATGCGGCTTGGCTTTCAAGAGCTCCATGAACTCATTTCAGCACGCTGCTGGCAATTCGACTTATGGTCGAGACATCCGTTTTTGTGCAACCAAATCCGTAGCGGACAGGCTTCAGGCTCCGATATTCGAGGTATACCCGGTCCTGTGTCGTTGGGCTGTTTCAGACGCTAATGGTGCATGTTCAGACGCAAAACTTTTCATTTGCTCGCCACACTCTTGTGAAGTTGTGAAAACCCGTTTTTTTCACGCTCTTTTGAAGACGTGAACCTCAAAAAGGGCTGTCACAGCCTGGCACCGTGCCCGCAGGGGCAAAAACAACGCGGCGGCCGAGCGTCATGACAGCTCTGCAGATTCGCGAAAAGCGGGTTTTTGCCGGAAGAACAGGCAAGCGCGCCAACTTCACTCGATCTGTGTGGGCGGCTCTCTGTGGGCGATTTTTGATGTCGATGCATGCGCATTGACGCTGTTGCGGGGCCCGATCAGGAGACGTCCTTATAATCGGGGGGAGATTGTATCGAAGAAATGCGCGGTGTTGCTCGTGTTTAATGACTTTTATTAGGCATCCGGTCAGATGCTCAACATCGCCTGCACTCGTGCGCGGGGCTGCGACGCTATGACGCGGGCGCTGGCGGGCAATGGCTGGTGTAACCAGTTGAGGCGGATTTCTTCGATTTCCACCCAACCGTCGCCCATTGGCTGCAGGCTGCACTGCTTGAATGCCTGGCAATGGCCGTTGCGGTCGAGCAGGGCAAAGCTGCGATGCAGCGGGCGTGGAGCGAACAACGAGATCAGATAACGCATGGCTGAGTACCTTGCTGGAGGACTTGTGTGAAGGTTGGCAACACGCCGTGACGCGAACGTGTATGGCAGGTGAACAATCTGTGACAGGAACCGCTTTCGACGGGGTTTGTCAGACATTTCAGTATTCGCTGCCGGGCGCTGGTTACCCGCAGTGGCCCACCGCTATACTGCCGGCCTGTTTGTGCCTGATTCTGGAGAGAAGAGCATGTTGCAACGCCTGTTGTTCGGTTTGATCACTGTGGCCGGTTTGACCTTGGCCGGCTGCGCCCACAGCCCGCAACAACTGAATCCGGAGCCGAAGCTGACCACGCAGTTGCCTGCGGTCGGCCGTGGCCAGCCAGTTGTCGTGCGTGTGGTTGACGGTCGTCCGTCGCCAACCCTCGGCACCCGTGGCGGTCTGTACCCGGAAACCAGCGCCATCACCGTGCAGCGCGAGCAGATCCTGCCGAAGCTGCAGGCTCAGGCTGAAGCCGCCGTGCGTCTGCTCGGGTTCACCCCGACCAACAACGCACCGAATGCTCCACAGCTGACCGTGACGTTGGCCGAGCTGAAGTATCAGTCGCCGAAAGAAGGCATGTACGTAACCGAAGCCACCATCGGCGCGACTTTCCGCTCTGACGTGCAGAACGCCAACCGCCGTTACAGCGGCCGTTATGGCGCGTCGCTGGACCAGCGTTTCGGCATGGCGCCGAACCAGGAAACCAACACCAAGCTGGTGAGCGATGTGTTGAGCGACGCGCTGACGCGTCTGTTCAAGGATCCGACTGTGGGTCAGGTGCTCGCCGAGTAAGCTTTTCGGCAGATGCAAAAAAGCCCGGTGCCAGTAATGGCCCCGGGCTTTTTCATGCAGATCGATTCCCTGTAGGAGCTGCCAAAGGCTGCGATCTTTTGATGTTGGTTTCAAGATCAAAAGATCGCAGCCTTCGGCAGCTCCTACACGGGGAGTTTCATTCAGGCAGCCTGCGAGTAAAAGTCGAGCACGCTAACCCCAGTCAGCAAATCCGTCTCGGGCAAATCGGCATGTTGATGCCCGCCCAGCGCGCAATACACCAGCCAATGCCGATCCTGAACATTGAAGGCAAGGCTGCCGACGAGGCTTTGCTGTTCGTCGTAAGGGGTGATGAGGTACAGGCGATCCTGGTTTTCAGCGTGAAGCATGTCGCGTTCCATGTGCGTTTCGAGGCGCGCATGGTGGTGCATCCACATGACGAAGCCGTGACACAGGACAGCCATCGGTCGATTGTCATGTAATTTGTCGCAAAGGCTGGGGCAGAGAAGGACGGTTTGGGTAGAATCCGCGCGCGGTCGTCGATCTGGCGCCTGCCATACCGGTTTAGATAGAGGTCTGTGATGTCGCTGCACTTGATGACGCTGTTTACCGCCCATCCCGCCAAATTGATCAATCTGCTGGCGCTGCTTCTGGCGTTTCCCGGCAGCTGGCTGCTGCACGCGACTCGCCGCCGTGAGCAGCGCGCGCTGGCCAGCATTGCCGCCCAGCGTCAGGCACAACCGAATGCCGAGCCGCTGCTGGATTGGGCGACGCTGCGCATGAACCGGTTTTTCTATCGTTTCGGTTTTGCCTGCCTCGCTCTGGCCCTGATCGTTTCCTGGATCAGCACCCGCTTCTAAAGCGTCTGGCATAAAAACGGCGCCCGAGGGCGCCGTTTTTGCGTCTGCTGATAACCGCTTACAACGGCAACCCGGCTTTCACGCGGTACTGATTACGCACTGGCGTCGCATATTGCAGCACCAGATACGGACGATGCTCCTCGGGGCAAGCATCCAGCCGTTCCTGCCACTCTTCCTGCGCCTTGGCCAATTCATCGGCCGGGAACACCTCGGCAGCCTTTGGCACAGTCAGTTGCGGATCGGCATCGGCCCACTGTGCATACGCCAGGTAATGCACCGGGAACAAGCGGTAACCGCCGAGAATCTGCTTGTCCATCTCGACCGCCAATTGCTTGGTGTCTTCGAACAGCTCGGTGATCGGCGCGGCAAAGTTCACGTGCACGCGGCCCTTGTAGCCGGTGATGCCCTTGGCAATGCTCACGTCATCCTCGCCCGGCGCTTTCGCGTAGGTACCAGTGGTGGCGCGGATGTACAGCTCGCGGGCCTTGGCCTGGTCGCAGGGGTCGTATTCGTAGCTGATCGACACCGGGGTGACGTTCAGCGAGCGAATGACTTCGCCGAACGGCTCGTCCTTGCGGCTCATGTGAAACATCTTGAGGATCGCCGACTCGGTGCGGTCGTCGCCATCCTTCGCCCGACCTTCAGCCTGAGCAATCCAGATCGACGCGCAATCGTTGCGGATCGAATGGTTGATGTAGGCCGACAACAGTTGATACGCGGCCATTTTTTCGCGACGACCGGTAATCGAACGGTGCACGATGAAGCTCTTGTTCAAACGCATCAGGTCGCTGACAAACGGCTTCTGCAGCAGGTTGTCGCCAATCGCAATGCGCGGCGTCGGCAGGCCAGCGTGGTACACGGCGTAGTTGACGAAGGCCGGGTCCATCACGATGTCACGGTGGTTGGCGATGAACAGATAGGCGCTGCCGGACTTGAATTGCTCGACACCGGTGTAGGTCACGCCGTCGGTGGCACGCTCGATGGTGTGGTCGACGTAGGACTCGACCTTGTCCTGCAACGTCGCCACCGATGTCACGTCGGCGAACTCACGACGCAGCCGATGGGCTATAAGTGGTTTGAGCATCCAGCCGAAGGCACCGGCAAAACGCGGGAAGCGGAAGTGGGTGAGGATATCTAGAAACGCCTTGTCGCCGAGCAGTCTTGCCAGTACCACAGGTACTTCGCTGTCGTCGTAAGGTCGGATGGCATCGAATTCGCCCATCATGCTCTCTTGTTGGAAACGGCTAGGGTAAGTAAAGGTTTTGATCGAAAACCCGCAGGGCACGGTCTGAAAAAGTAGCCAGACAAAAATAGCCCTGCAAATAGACCGGCGATTATACGCACAAGTCACTTGGGAGACCGCGATGCTGGAAACCGCTGAGTATGATTGTCCTTATTGTGGTGAAACGGTCGAGACGACGGTAGACCTGTCCGGCGGCGATCAGACCTATATCGAAGACTGTCAGGTGTGTTGTAAGCCGATCAAGTTTGTCTTGCAGGTACACGAAGAGGATTGGTTTCTGGAAGTCTTCAGTGAAGACGAGTGAGGGCCCCGTATGCAGCGAATCTATGAGCCGGAAAACCTGATGGAAGGTGAGATGCTCAAAGGCATGCTCGCCAGCGAAGGCATCGAGGCGCACTTGATTGGCCGTGATTTGCTCGGTGGCACGGGTGAACTGCCGATCTTCGGTCTGCTGGGGCTGTCGGTGGATAACGATCAGGCCGAATACGCCCGCGAGTTGATCACCGCGTACAATGCCGCGCTGCCGCTGCCCGGCGATGAACCGGAGAGCTTCCCCGGGACGCTGGTCTGTTAGGCTGAGTTTCGTTTTACTTGAGAGTCGTGTTGCCCCATGTGTGGACGTTATGCCCTGTTTCGCTGGAACCGCGAGTTTGCCGCCCTGCCAGGTTTTCCCGCCGATCAGCAGGCGCAGTGGAACATTTCCCCCAATGATTCGGTGTTGATGCTGCGTGCCGGTGAAGCCGGTGAGCGCACGTTGGCCCGCGCCCGTTGGGGGCTGACACCGCCGTGGCTGACCGATTTGTCGAAAACTCCGGCGCATGCCCGGGCGGAAACCGTGGCCGAGCAGCCGATGTTCCGCGAGGCGCTGCGCCTGCGTCGTTGTCTGCTGCCGGCGAACGGTTTTTACGAATGGCGCGGCACCCAGCGCAAACGCCCGTACTGGCTGACGCCGGGGGAGGGCTCTTCGCTGTTTTTCGCGGCGATCTGGGAGGCATATCCGGTGCAGGAGCAGGTCTGGCTGAGTACGGCGGTGATCACGCAACCGGCGTCGAGTCAGCGCCGGCCGCTGATTCTGGATGAAGCTGGGCAGGCGGCGTGGCTTGATCCCGCGACGCCACTGCATGTGTTGCAGGGCTTGCTGGCCAGTGAACCGGCGGCGTTGCGCGAGCGGGTGTTGGCGAATCTGATCAATGATCCGAAGCTCAACGGGCCGGAGTGCCTGACTCCGGGTTAATTTGAAAAGCGAAAAGATCGCAGCCTTCGGCAGCTCCTACAGGGAAACGCACATATCCATGTAGGAGCTGCCGAAGGCTGCGATCTTTTGATCTTGCCCTTAAACCTTGAACTGATTGATCAACCGCCGCTGCTGCTCCGCCAACTTGGTCAGATCGGCACTCGCCGAACTCGACTCATCCGCGCCGCCCGCCACTTCATTGGCCACTTGCCCGATGTTGATCACATTGCGGTTAATGTCGTCGGCCACCGCGCTCTGCTCTTCCGCCGCACTGGCGATCTGCGTGTTCATGTCGTTGATCACCGACACTGCTTGCGTAATGGTCTCCAGCGCCTGCGCCGCTTTCGCCGCGTGTTGCACGCTTTCGTCGGTGCGGTTCTGGCTGTCTTCCATGACCCGCACCACATCGCGGGTGCCTTGTTGCAGTTGCTGGATCATGCTCTGGATTTCTTCAGTGGCCTTCTGGGTTTTCTGCGCCAGATTGCGCACTTCGTCGGCCACCACAGCAAAGCCGCGACCTTGCTCGCCGGCACGCGCTGCTTCGATGGCGGCGTTCAGCGCGAGCAGATTGGTCTGCTCGGCAATTCCGCGAATCGCTGTGAGAATGGCGTTGATGTTCTCGCTGTCCTTGGCCAGGGTCTGCACCACGTTCACCGCTTTGCCAATTTCCAGCGCCAGCACGCCAATCGAATTGGACGTGTCGCGGACGATCTGCATGCCCTGACTGGCCGCTTGATCGGCATGGCTGGCGGCTTGCGCAGCCTGGGTCGCGTTGCGCGCCACGTCTTGTGCAGTGGCGGTCATTTCCTGCACCGCCGTGGCCACTTGATCGATTTCGGCCATCTGTTTCTGAATGCCGATGTTGGTGCGAATGGCGATGTCGGCGGTGTGTTCCGAGGAATCGCTGACGCTCTGCACCGACGTCACCACCTGCGTGATCATCGCCTGCAGCTTGGCGAGGAAGGTGTTGAAGCCCTTGGCGATCGAACCCAATTCATCGCTGCGGTCGCTGGTCAAGCGTCGGGTCAGGTCACCTTCGCCCTGAGCGATGTCGTTGAGCATGGCGACCATCTGCTTCAAGGGACGGGCGATGCCATGACCGACCAGCCAGATCACCAGCAGGCCGAGGCCGGCGATGATCAGACCGACCATGGCCATGCCGAAGGTGTCGGATTTGCGCTGCGCCTCAAGATCGCCCTGGAGTTTTTGCAGGTCGGCCATCACCGCGTTGAGCGGCAGTTGCAGCATCAATGTCCAGCGTGCGTCGGTCTGGCCGATGCCGAACGGCAGGTACAACTCGATGCGGCCCTTGTCCTTGTTCACCGAGTAAGTCACTTCGCCGCGCTTGAGATTGGCCAGGTTGGCAATCTGCTCGGCGTCGAGGATGTCGCTGACTTTCTCGCCGAATTTGCTCGGGTCCTGGGTGTAGGCCACGATTCGGCTGTTGCCGCCGATCAGGGCCATTTGCCCGGCACCGCCATACAGTTTCTGGTTGGCGGCGAGGAGCATTTCCTGAATGAAATTCACCGACAGGTCGGCGCCGACAATGCCCTGGAACGTGCCGTTGAGCATGATCGGTTCAATGAACGAGGCGAGCATGACGATCTTGTCGCCGACTTTATAAGGCGCCGGATCGATCACGCAGGCTTTTCTGGTTTCCTTCGAGCACAGGTAGTACTCGCTGGCGCGCACGCCGGTGGAGAGGGTTTTCTGATCGTCGACGTCGACCAGCTTGTCGAGGCCGAGGGTGCCGTCGTCATTGCGGAACCACCACGGCAGGAATCGCCCGTTGGTCGAATCGATGCCGACCACACTGGTGCCGACGTAGGCTGCGTCATTGTGATCGAGTGCGTTCTTTTCCCAACCGATGTAGGTGCCGAGAATCTTCGGGTTTTTTTCGACGTTTTCTTTGATCAGGCTGATCAGCTGTTCGCGGCTGACGCTCAGGCGCGGTTGGCCATCAGCGCCCGGTGTGCCCAGCAGGGCATTGACCCGCACCAGTCCGCCGGCAATCAGCAGCGGCGCTTCGAGCTCGCGCTGGATCTGGCTGACCTGGGTCTGCGCCAGCGAAGTCAGGCGCTGCTCGATGACTTGCTCGAACTGCGCCTGGGTGCGCTGTTGCACCATCTCCTGCGTACGTGCGCCGGAAAACAGCGCGTACAGGACCAGCGCGGCGACCACGCTGAGGACGATGGCGCCGGCCAGGGCGGCGACGGAAAACTGGATCGACTTGAACTTCATGGGAGCTCCGCACGCAAGAGGACGTCTGCGGTGATGTATCGGCAGGGGGTATCGGGCCATGAATGGGATCGGGTGTAATTGGAAGCGCATGTCGCAAATGGATCGGTGCGCGACGCAGTGGCAGAGAGGTAGGCGCAGGGCGTGAATTTTTTACGACAGTCGGGGAGGAAGTGTTTGAAAGTGCTGCAACGCGTCCGTTGTATCTGGTGTCGATACAATTACCCGCCTACGATACGCGGCAGGTTTTCAGGGAGCTTTTGAATGAACAAGACATTGGTTGTAAGTGCACTGAGCGCAGCGCTGTTGCTGGCCGGTTGTCAGTCGGTCAATACCACCAGCGGCGGTGCCGTGGGTGTGGAGCGCAAGCAGTACATGTTCAGCATGCTGTCCTCGCAAGAGGTCGACCAGATGTATGCCCAGTCGTATCAGAAGACCGTGGGTGAAGCCTCCAGCAAAGGCGTGCTGGACAAGACCAGTCCTGAGGCCAAGCGGGTACAGGCGATTGCCAACCGCCTGATCGCCCAGGCGCCGAACTTCCGCCCGGATTCGGCGCAATGGCAGTGGGAAGTCAATCTGATCAAGAGTGATGAGCTCAACGCCAACTGCGGTCCTGGCGGCAAGATCATTTTCTACACCGGGCTGATCGACAGCCTGAAACTCACCGACGATGAAATCGCTGCGGTCATGGGCCATGAAATCGCCCACGCCTTGCGCGAGCACGGTCGTGAAGCGATGTCCAAGGCCTACGGGATTGAAATGGCCAAGCAGGGCGCGGGTGCGTTGCTCGGTCTGGGGCAGGACAGTCTGGCGTTGGCCGATACCGTGGCCAACTATGGGATGACGCTGCCGAACAGCCGCGCCAATGAAAACGAAGCGGATCTGATCGGTCTCGAGCTGGCCGCACGCGCCGGGTACAACCCGAACGCGGCGATCACGTTGTGGAACAAGATGAGCAAGGCCTCGGAAGGTTCGCCGCCGGAGTTCATGAGCACTCACCCTGCATCCGCCAGCCGGATTGCTTCGTTGCAGGTAGCGATTCCGAAGGTCATGCCGTTGTACAACAGCAGCAAGCAGTAAGCAGCAAGCTGCAAGCTGCAAGTCAAAGCAGACTCGCTTGGCTTGCAGCTCGTTGCTTGAAGCTTGAAGCTGCTTTAAATCCAGCCACTGCTCTGCATCGCCTTGTACACCGCAACGATCGCCAGAATCATGAATGCCGAAGCCGCGAGGCGACGGATCAGGGTCAGCGGCAATTTGTCCGCCGCAAAGTTACCGGCCAGCACCACTGGCACGTTGGCAATCAACATGCCCGCCGTCGTCCCGATAATCACCAGCCACAAGTCAGGGTATTGCGCGGCCAGCATCACCGTGGCGACCTGAGTCTTGTCGCCCATTTCGGCGAGGAAGAACGCAATCAGTGTGGTCAGGAACGGCCCGAACTTGCGCGCGGTGCTGGTTTCATCGTCGTCCATTTTGTCCGGAACCAGCGTCCACAGCGCTGTTGCCGTGAAGCTCGCGGCGAGGATCCAGTGCAACGTCGCATTCGAGAAGAAACTGCCGAACCAGGCGCCTACCGCACCGGCTGCTGCGTGGTTGGCCAGGGTCGCAGCGACAATACCGGCAATGATCGGCCAGGGTTTGCGGAAGCGAGCGGCGAGAATCAGCGCGAGCAGTTGCGTCTTGTCGCCGATTTCGGCCAAGGCAACGATTGCGGTGGGAACGAGTAACGAGTCCAGCATCAGGATTTCCTAAGGGGCGGGTCGACACGGCTATGACACGTACAGCCTTCCCGCCCCGGGTAAGGTGTGCGTGTCATAGGTCTTGTCAAACCCTGCGATCCGTCTGGTGCGGACGCTTGGGTCGCATACGCCATGATCTGAGGATCAAGTATGTTGACGTATGCCGGACGAGCTTGGCGCTCGTGGGAGACTACTCCCCTAGGACGGAGCGGATTTTGCCTTCGCAAAACCGATAGAGCAAGCCTCTTTTTTAAAACAAGTTTCAGCCGCGCTTGGCCCGGTAAATCCGGAAACCATTGCCCTCGGCCTTGATTGCACACACGCCCAGATGCTCTTCGATCAGCGGTTGATACTTGAGGAAGCTGTTCGCCACCAAGCGCAGTTCGCCGCCGTTTTTCAGATGTTTGGCCGCTTTTCGCAGCAAGTTCTCGGTGGCGAAATAATCGGTGTGCACACCGACATGGAACGGCGGGTTGCTTAGAATCGCGTTCAAACCCATCGGCGCCGCATCGATTCCGTCACCGGTCAGCACTTCAGCCTCCAGACCGTTGGCCGCCAGGGTCAGACGACTGCTGGCAGCGGCAAACGCATCGACGTCGAGCAAGGTCACCTGATTGTGCGGGTAGCGACGTTTGACCGCAGCGCCCAGCACGCCAGCGCCGCAACCGAAGTCGAGCAGGTGACCGCTCGGCAACTTGTCCAGATGCTCCAGCAGCAGGGCGCTGCCGCGATCCAGGCGACCGTGGCTGAACACGCCCGGCAGGCTGATGACCTTCAACGGGCCTTCGGCCAGTGGCAGTTCGTACGTCTGCGCCAGGCTTTCCAGGGATTTCGCCTCTGGGGCGTTGGCCACCGTCACTTGCCACAACTGGCAGTGACGCGCGCTGTCGAGCTTGCGCGGCTTGCCGAACGGGTTGAGCTGTTTGGACGCGCCTTCGATGCCGCTGCGTTTTTCCCCGACCAGAAATACTTCGCGACCGGCCAGGCGCGATGCCACGGCGTTGAGGATGTAATCGGTCAGGTCTTTGGACTTGGGCAGGAACACCACGGCGCTGTCGAACTCGCGCTCCGGCACGTTCACGCCGAAATGGCTGCGGCCTTCGAAACGGGCATCCAGTGCGGCTTGATCGCCGGCATGCCAGCACCAGCCGAACGCGTTGGGCAGACGGCCAAGCAAATCATCGGCAGGCAAACCGGCCAGCAACAACGAACCTTGAAACAACTCCGGCTGACGAAGCAGTACTTCACTGCGCGGATCCATAACTGCTCCTCAAAAAAAAGTGCCGCAGTTTATCAACTGACGACCCGCAGCGCCTTACCGCTGAAGAACGCCTGAGCGTTTTCGGTCAATTGGCCGACGATACGCTGACGCGCTTCGCGACTGCCCCAAGCGTTGTGCGGCGTGACAATCAGGCGCGGGATGTCGGCGGCCAGCAACGGATTGCCTTGAGTCGGTGGCTCGACACTCAACACATCGGTGGCCGCGCCGCCGAGGTGACCGTTACGCAGGGCATCGGCCAGCGCCTGTTCATCGATCAACCCGCCGCGTGCTGTGTTGACGACGAAGGCGCCGGGTTTCATCGAGGCCAGTTCGCGGGCGCCGATGAAGTGGCGGGTGTGTTCGTTGAGCGGGCAATGCAGGGTGAGGGCATCGATTTGCGGCAGCAGCTCATCCAGCGGCAAGCGATCCGGGCGAGCAGGGCGCCCCGGAATCTGCCCCAGCAAGACCCGCATGCCAAATGCTTCGGCCAGTCGCGCCACGGCACCGCCGAGTTCGCCGTGGCCGAGCAGCCCAAGGGTTTTGCCTTCCAGCTCCACTATCGGATAGTCGAGCAGGCAGAACTGTTTGGCCTGCTGCCAGCGACCTTCGCCCACGGCTTTCTGATAATCGGCCAAGCGGGTGGCGAGGTTGAGCAGCAGCATGATCGTGTGTTGCGCCACCGACGGCGTGCCGTAACCCTGACAGTTGCACACAGTGATGCCGCGCTCGCGGGCGGCGGCGAGGTCGACATTGTTGGTGCCGGTGGCGGTGATCAGGATCAGTTGCAGATCGGGGTTGGCGGCCATGGCGGCGGCGTCGATCAGGATCTTGTTGGAGATCGCGACGGTGGCGCCGCGCAGGCGTTCGCTGACTTGCTCGGGCGAGGTCTGGGCGAACAGTTGCAGATCGCTGAAACAATCACGCAAAGGACTGAGGTCCAGATCGCCGAGATCCAGCGAAGGGTGATCAAGGAATACCGCGCGGCGCGTGTTCGTCATCAACTGTACCTTTTGTGCTGTGAGCGTTGGGCGTAATCTGCCGAGCCTACCAGATGAAACAAATTGATACGCTTGGCCGAAAGGAGCCCCCATGTACTGGACCGAGTTCTTGACCGTTGCACTGATCCACCTGCTGGCCGTCGCCAGCCCCGGCCCGGACTTCGCCGTGGTGGTGCGCGAGAGCGTGACCCATGGTCGCCGCGCAGGCACCTGGACGGCGCTGGGTGTGGGCACGGCGATTTTCCTGCATGTCGGTTATTCGTTGCTCGGCATCGGTCTGATCGTGTCGCAATCGATTGTGCTGTTCAACGCTTTGAAATGGGCGGCTGCGGCTTATCTGCTGTACATCGGTTTCAAAGCCTTGCGGGCGCAGCCGGCGAAAACCGTGACCGACGATCTGCATAAAGAAGCCGGATTGCGTACCGCACGCGGCGCGTTCACCTCGGGGTTCGTGACCAATGGTTTGAATCCGAAAGCCACGCTGTTCTTCCTGTCGTTGTTCACCGTGGTGATCAACCCGCACACGCCGCTGGCGATCCAGGCGGGTTACGGGGTTTATCTGGCTGTCGCGACCGCCCTGTGGTTTTGCCTGGTGGCGATGCTGTTCAGCCAACAACGCGTGCGCGCCGGTTTCGCCCGTATGGGGCATTGGTTTGATCGCACCATGGGCGCGGTGTTGATTGCTCTCGGCGTGAAAATCGCGTTTACCGAGATGCATTGATCCTGCTAGGTAGGAGCTGCCGAAGGCTGCGATCTTTTGATCTTTTTTCAGGATCAAGATCAAAAGATCGCAGCCTTCGGCAGCTCCTACAGGAGTTCGCTGAGCTTGCTCAGTGTGTTGAGGTAGTCCCGGGGATTCTCGCCCAGCAAACGACGAAACATCGCGCTGAACGCCCGCGCACTGCCGTAACCCAAATCCTGCGCCACGCGCTGCACGCTGTCCCCGGCGAGCAAGCGGGGCAGGGCCTCCATCAGGCGCAATTGCTGGCGCCAG
This sequence comes from Pseudomonas sp. 4CAES_32.4, assembly GCF_058136335.1. Taxonomy (NCBI): domain Bacteria; kingdom Pseudomonadati; phylum Pseudomonadota; class Gammaproteobacteria; order Pseudomonadales; family Pseudomonadaceae; genus Pseudomonas; species Pseudomonas sp. 4CAES_32.4. The sequence goes on along the minus strand of NZ_CM176882.1, from coordinate 5,178,521 downwards.
GCGTTGAAACTCATCTGCAATTGTTGCTGGAACAACCGCGCCAATGTTCTTGAACTGGCGCCGACCTGCTGCGCCCAGTCTTCCAGCGTGTTCGGGTGATCCGGGGTGTGCAACAGGGCCAGACAGATGTTCTGCAGGCGCCGGTCGGTTGGCATCGGAATGTGCAGCGGCAGGTTTTCCAGACTGGCCAGTTCTTCGAGCATCAATTGCTGAATCAGCGGATTGTCGGCGTGCGGCGGGCCTTGCACCGCACGCAAAATCAATTCGCGCAGCAGCGGCGTCACCGCCAATACGCAGCATTGTTGCAGGCTGGTCGGCGACAGCTCGGGAGCGATGAACAACGAGCGCATCTGCACATCGCCACTCATGAAAATCTCGTGCGCCACCTCCGGCGGAATCCACACTGCACGGCTGGGTGGAATCACCCACGCCCCGCGTTCGGTGACCACGCGCATGATCCCGCTGACGGCATACAACAACTGCGCCTCGCGATGCAGGTGCAACGGCTGGTGCGCGCCGTCCAGATAATCCCGGGGATAGGCGCTCACCGGGCCGTGTTCGAAGTGGCTGATCAACATGTCGGATTCGATGACTTGTTTGGCAGGAATGCGCTTTTTTGCCAACTTAGCATAAGCGGCACACAACAACGTAAAGCGTGCCGCCATGAATCAATCGAGAAACGTCATCCGCTACATCAACGCCGCGCATGTGATCGATCACATGTTCATGCTGATTTTTCCCGCCGCCGTGCTCGGCATGACCCAGGCCTTCGGCCTCGACTATGCCGCGCTGATCGGCCTCTCATTGGGAGGCTTTATCGCCTTCGGGGCCTGCTCGCTACCCGCCGGTTGGCTGGGCGATCACTGGAGCCGGCGGCAGATGCTGCTGGTGTTTTTCTTCGGCATCGGCGCCTCGGCGATTTTCACTGGCCTGAGTAATAGCCCGACCATGCTGGTGATCGGCCTGACCCTGATCGGCATTTTTGCCGCGATTTACCATCCGGTCGGCACGGCGATGCTGGTGGCTTATGCGCAAAACCGTGGCCGGGAAATCGGCATCAACGGCATGTGGGGGAATCTGGGCGTGGCGTTTTCGGCGCTGATCACCGGCTTGCTGGTGGCGCAGTTCGGCTGGCGGTGGGCATTTCTGTTACCAGGCGCGGTGGCGATTGTGTTGGGCGTCGGGTTCGCCTTGCAGGTGCGCGAAGAACCGATCCCGAAACGCCCGCACACGCCCCTCAAAGGTGCCGCCGGTCAGCGCATTTCGATGGTCATGGTGTTCGGCGTGCTGGCGTTGGCCACGGCCACTGGCGGCGTGGTGTTCAACGCCACGACCATGACCTATCCGAAATTGTTCCAGGAGCGTTTGCATGAGTTGTTCGCCTCGCCGCAAACCCTTGGCGTGGTGGTCAGCCTGGCCTACGCCTTTGGTGCGGTCGCGCAGTTGAGCATCGGCCGAGTGCTGCATCGACTCAGTCTGAAGTGGCCATTCATTGTTCTGACCCTGTGCCAGGCGCCGCTGTTGTTTGCACTGGCTTACGCCGATGGCTGGGCGGTGATTGCCCTCGGTGCCGCGTTCATGTTCGTGGTGTTCGGTCAGGTCACGGTCAACGATGCGATGGTCGCCAACTTCGTCGCTCCGCAATGGCAATCGCGGGTGTTCGCCTTGCGTTACTGCTTGTCGTTCGGCGCCAGTGCCACGGCGATTCCGCTGATTTCCTATGTCGAACCACGCCACGGTTTCGTGGGCCTTTACTTGATTCTCGCGGGTTTCGGGGCGCTGACCTTCCTCGCGGCGGTGGTTTTCCCACGCACACCATCGGAAGCTGCTGTAGGGCAAACCGCCTGAGCAGTGACAAAACCCGGCAAAAGCTGGCTCAAAGCTAGCATTTGTACGGCTCTGCAAATCATTCCTTTGGCTGATTTGGCTGGCGTATAAGGGTTTTAGAGTACCTCTCTCTACGCCAACACCGTGCAGCCAGAAAAGGGATTCATATGTTGCAGACTCGCGTCATTCCCCCGGCCGATGGGGCCTACCAGTATCCATTGCTGATCAAGCGGCTGCTGATGTCCGGCGCCCGTTACGAGAAAACCCGCGAGATCATCTACCGTGACCAGATTCGCTACAGCTATCCGACGCTGATCGAGCGGGTGGCGCGCCTGGCCAACGTGCTGACGGCGGCCGGTGTGAAGGCCGGTGACACTGTCGCGGTAATGGACTGGGACAGTCACCGTTACCTGGAATGCATGTTCGCGATTCCGATGATCGGCGCGGTGATTCACACCATCAACGTGCGCCTGTCGCCGGAGCAGATCCTCTACACCATGAATCACGCCGAAGACCGCTTCGTGCTGGTCAACAGTGAGTTCGTCGGTTTGTACCAAGCGATTGCGCCGCACCTGACCACGGTCGAGAAAACCCTGCTGCTCACCGATCTGCCGGACAAAACCGCCGAGCTGCCGAATCTGGTCGGCGAGTACGAGCAATTGCTTGCGGGGGCGAGCCCGCAATACGACTTCCAGGACTTCGACGAAAACTCGGTCGCCACCACGTTCTATACGACGGGCACCACCGGCAACCCGAAAGGCGTGTATTTCACCCATCGGCAACTGGTGCTGCACACCATGGGCGTGTCGACGATCATGGGCTCCATCGACAGCGTGCGCCTGCTCGGCACCAACGATGTGTACATGCCGATCACGCCGATGTTCCATGTTCACGCCTGGGGCTTGCCGTATGTGGCGACCATGCTCGGGCTCAAGCAGGTTTATCCGGGGCGCTACGATCCGGAGTATCTCGTCGAGTTGTGGCGCAAGGAAAAGGTCACTTTCTCCCATTGCGTACCGACCATCCTGCAGATGCTGCTCAACGCCAAAGGCGCGCAGGGCACCGATTTCGGCGGCTGGAAAATCGTCATCGGTGGCAGCGCACTCAATCGCACGTTGTACGAAACCGCCAAGGCACGCGGCATTCAACTGACGGCGGCGTATGGCATGTCGGAAACCGGGCCGCTGGTGTCCTGTGCGCACCTCAATGACGAGCTGATGGCGGGCACCGAAGACGAACGCACCACTTACCGGATCAAGGCCGGTGTGCCGGGACCATTGGTGGAAGCGGCGATCGTCGACGCGGACGGCAATTTCCTTCCGGCCGACGGCGAGACTCAGGGCGAACTGGTGCTGCGCGCGCCATGGCTGACCGAGGGTTATTTCAACGAACCGCAGAAGGGCGCCGAGCTCTGGGCCGGCGGCTGGCTGCACACCGGTGACGTCGCCACGCTCGACAGCATGGGTGTGATCGACATCCGCGACCGCATCAAGGACGTGATCAAGACCGGCGGCGAATGGATCTCCTCGCTGGACCTCGAAGACCTGATCAGCCGTCACGTCGCGGTACGCGAAGTAGCAGTGGTGGGCATTGCCGATCCACAGTGGGGCGAGCGTCCGTTTGCCTTGCTGGTGATCCGTGAAGGGCACGTGATCGGGGCGCGTGAGCTCAAGGAACACCTCAAGCCGTTCGTGGAATTGGGGCACCTGAGCAAGTGGGCGATTCCGAGTCAGATCGCCCTTGTTACCGAAATTCCCAAGACCAGTGTCGGCAAGCTCGACAAGAAGCGCATCCGCCTCGACATCACCGAATGGCAGGCCAACAACAGCACCTTCCTCTCGACACTTTGAGTGTCCGCTGGCGCGCCGAAAACGGCGCGCCAGACCCACCAAGCAAGCGCTTGGCTTGTGAAATCGAAAAATTAGGCCATCCTTGCCGTGCCGACACGTGTCGGACTGGCGAAAGGACTGTTCCAGAGTGGTTGGCAGATGCAAATCACACTTTAGAGGGATCAAGCAGTACCACCTGCTGGCTATAGTCCGCTCAAGGATTTTTAAGAACGGAGCACACGCACTAGACGGGGCGAGCAACTTTGGAGTGATTTCGGGCAGCCCTGGCGTCCGGTCCTCCACAGCGTTTTTAAAAGTACTCACTGCCATAACAATAATGCACATGGAGTAGCGTCGATGACCTCAGTAAACCAGTTCTGGCGCCGGGCAAAACTGCCTCTGGCGGTCAGCATTGCCTCTTCGCTCGCCGGGCCCGCATTCGGCGTCAGTTTCAACGTCGGTGAAATCGAAGGCCAGTTCGACTCGTCTCTGTCGATCGGTGCCAGTTGGTCTACTCAGAGCCCGAACAAGAACCTTATCGGCGTCAACAACGGCGGCCATGGCCTGTCGCAGACCTCCGATGACGGCCACGCGAACTTCAAGAGCGGCGAAACCTTCTCGAAAATCTTCAAGGGCATCCATGACCTTGAATTGAAGTACGGCGACACCGGTGTGTTCGTCCGTGGCAAATACTGGTACGACTTCGAACTCAAGGACGAAAGCCGCCAGTTCAAGGACATCAGCGACAGCAACCGCAAGGAAGGCGCCAAGTCTTCCGGCGGGCAGATCCTCGACGCCTTCGTGTATCACAACTATTCGATTGCCGATCAGCCGGGCTCGGTGCGTCTGGGCAAGCAGGTCGTAAGCTGGGGTGAAAGTACCTTCATCGGCGGCGGCATCAACTCGATCAACCCGATCGACGTGTCCGCGTTCCGTCGTCCGGGCGCCGAGATCAAGGAAGGCCTGATCCCGGTCAACATGTTCTACGTGTCCCAGAGCCTCACCGAAAACCTCTCGGCCGAAGCGTTCTATCAACTGGAATGGGACCAGACCGTCGTCGACAACTGCGGCACGTTCTTCTCGCAGCCGGACATCGTTGCCGATGGTTGCGACAACAATCTGCGCGTGTTGAACAAACGTTCGCAAATCCCGGCCATCGCTTTGGGTCCATTGGCGGCCAACGGTGTCAACGTCAACGAAGAAGGCGTGCTGGTGCGCCGTGGCGCCGACCGTGATGCCCGTGACAGCGGCCAGTGGGGCGCATCCCTCAAATACATGTTCGAGCCACTCGACACCGAGTTCGGCGCCTACTTCATGAATTACCACAGCCGTGCGCCGATCTTCAGCGCCACGGGTGCGCCGCAGTCGGTGTACAACACTGCCGCCGGGCTGCCGGGGCCGTTTGCCGCACTCGCTCCGCTGCTGGTAGCGGGCAACTCGAATTACTTCATTGAATACCCTGAAGACATTCGCCTCTATGGCCTGAGCTTCTCCACCACCCTGCCTACCGGTACGGCGTGGAGCGGTGAGATCAGCTACCGTCCGAACGCGCCGGTGCAACTGAACTCCACCGACATCCTGTTCGCCGGTGTGCGTCCTTTGGGCGGCGCCTTGACCAACGCTTCGCTGCTCACCGGCGTGCCGGGCCAGGATCTGCATGGTTACGAGCGCAAGGAAATCACCCAGATCCAGACCACGTTCACGCACTTCTTCGATCAGGTCATGGGCGCCAGCCGTCTGACCCTGGTCGGCGAAGTCGGCGCGACCTATGTCGGCGGTCTGGAAAGCCGTTCCAACATGCGTTATGGCCGCGATCCGGTGTATGGCCCGGGTGAGTTGCCAGCCACTGGCACCACCAATACCTGCGCCAACATCCTCAATGCCAGCACCATCAACGGTGCAGGGCCAGGGTCGCCGCAGAACAACCGCAGCCGCAATTGCGACAACGACGGTTTCACCACCTCTGTGTCGTGGGGCTACCGCGGCCGTGCCATCTGGGAATACAACGACGTCTTCGCCGGTGTGAACCTGAAGCCGAACGTGGCCTGGTCCCATGACGTGAGTGGCTACTCGCCAGGCCCTGGCGGCAACTTCGAGGAAGGTCGCAAGGCCGTCAGCCTCGGTGTCGATGCTGAATACCAGAACACCTACACCGCGAGCCTGGCTTACACCAATTTCTTCGACGGCAAGTACACCACTGTGGATGACCGCGACTTCGTTGCGCTCAGCTTCGGCGTGAACTTCTAAGCACTGCATTTCAGGACGAACACACATATGAAAATAACAAAGAGTCTGTTCCACGCCAGTGTTCTGGGTCTGTCGCTGCTGGCGACCAGTGTCATGGCGGCCGTACCCGCAGCCGAAGCCGACAAACTGGGCAAAAGCCTGACGCCGATGGGCGCTGAAATGGCCGGTAACGCTGACGGTTCGATTCCGGCCTGGAAACCGCTGCCGAAGAATGCCGGCTCGGTCGACAGCAAGGGCTTCCTGTCCAACCCGTATGCCAGTGAGCAGCCGCTGTTCACCATCACCGCGAAAGACGTCGATAAGTACAAAGACAAACTCGCGCCAGGCCAGTACGCGATGTTCAAGCGCTATCCGGACACCTTCAAGATGCCGGTCTACCCGTCGCATCGCGGTGCAACCGTGCCGGATGACGTGTTCGCCGCCATCAAGAAAAACGCCACCACCACCAATCTGGTATCCGGCGGCAACGGTCTGGAAAACTTCGAAACCGCCGTGCCGTTCCCGATTCCAAAAACCGGTGTGGAAGTGATCTGGAACCACATCACCCGCTATCGCGGTGGCAGCGTGACCCGTCTGGTGACCCAGGCCACACCTCAGCCGAACGGCTCGTTCAGCCTGGTGTACTTCCAGGATCAGTTCGTGTTCCGCGACAAGATGAAGGACTACGATCCGGCGAACCCGGGCAACATCCTGTTCTACTTCAAGCAGAAAGTGACCGCGCCGGCACGTCTGGCCGGTGGTGTGCTGCTGGTGCACGAAACCCTCGACCAGGTTAAGGAACCGCGTTCGGCGTGGGTCTACAACGCCGGTCAGCGCCGTGTGCGTCGTGCGCCACAAGTGTCCTATGACGGCCCAGGCACTGCGGCGGATGGCCTGCGTACTTCCGACAACCTCGACATGTTCAACGGTGCACCGGACCGCTACGACTGGAAGCTCGAAGGCAAGAAAGAGATGTACATCGCCTCCGACAGCTACAAGCTCGACGATCCGAAACTGAAGTACGCCGACATCATCAAGGCCGGCCACATCAACCAGGATCTGGCACGTTACGAGTTGCGCCGCGTCTGGCATGTAGTCGCCACCCTGAAGGAAGGTCAGCGCCACATCTACGCCAAGCGTGACTTCTACATCGACGAAGACACCTGGCAAGCAGCAGTGATCGACCATTACGACGGTCGTGGCCAACTGTGGCGTGTGGCTGAAGCGCATGCCGAGAACTACTACGACAAGCAAGTGCCGTGGTACGCCCTGGAAACCCTCTACGACCTGCAGTCCGGCCGCTACCTGGCACTGGGCATGAAGAACGAAGAGAAGCAGGCGTATGACTTCGGTTTCACCGCCACCACCAGCGACTTCACCCCGGCCGCTCTGCGTCAGGATGGTGTTCGCTAAACCGCTGTAAACCCGAGGCCGCATCCTCGTGAAAACGCCCCGACTGGTTCGGGGCGTTTTTTTGCGCGGCCTCCGCGCCTTCGAACCGCTTTTGTAGGAGTTGCCGAAGGCTGCGATCTTTTGATCTTTTGTTTGGACCGTGGGTTTTGGGGGCATATCCGTTGTTGCGGTTGGGGCCTCTGGCGGTTTCGCTCTTACAGCGAGTCCCTTTTTCAAACGCCAAAAAGGAACCAAAAGGCTTGGCCCCCGGCGTACGGCACTTCGCTTAGGCTCAGTGTTCCCTCGCTACGGTGTTCATCCGGGGGCATCGCCTACGGTTTGCTTCGCTGCACCTCCTCTCGATGTATGCGGCTACGCCGCACGGCGCTGCGCGCCTGCCCCGGATGAACGCCTTCGCTCGGCCTGCCGATGGGGGCGAAAATCAAAAGCCACATCAAAAGCAGGAGCCAAAGCAGATCAAAAGATCGCAGCCTTCGGCAGCTCCTACACGTCGAAATGGGGGGGGGAATGGCGCATTCTGGAAAGACTTTTGTAGCCATTTGTAGCAGTAACCTTCATTACCGCTACGTTTAAGGCTAGTCTGCGGACATCTGCAACGCCGCCAACAGCAATTCGAACAAGAGCCGGCCATGACTGATCTGTCCCCACTTCCGGGTCCCGCAAGTGTTGCCGTCACGGCATTGGACGGGCGTTTTTTTCGCCCGCCACTACCCGACGGATACGTGCTGCGACCACGACTTTGCGAGCGCCTGCAAGCCGGGCTCGGTGGGCGACTGTTGCTGGTCAGCGCCCCGGCCGGGTTTGGCAAGAGTTCGCTGGCGGTGGAATTTTGTCAGAGCCTGCCGGCACATTGGCAAAGTCTGTGGCTGGGGCTGAGCCCACGGGACAGCGATCCGGGACGGTTTCTCGAACGCTTGCTCGAAGGCCTGCAGGACTTCTTTCCACAGCTAGGTAGCCGCGCGTTGGGCCTGCTGAAAATGCGCCAACGGCATCAGCCATTTGCCTTCGAGGAATGGCTCGACGGCTTGCTCGATGAGCTGGCGCTGCAACTTGATCCGGCGGCGCCCTTGCTGCTGGTACTCGACGATTACCATCTCGCCCAAGGGCCGGTGCTCGACCGTTGTCTGCAATTTTTCCTCAATCATTTACCCGATGGCCTGCTGGTCATGGTCACCAGTCGGCAACGACCGGACTGGCATCTGGCGCGCTTGCGCCTGTCGCGACAGTTGCTCGAACTGCATGAACAGGATTTGCGCCTGACCCACGACGAAGCGCTGAGCCTGCTTGATCGGCACAGCACGTCACTGCGCGGCGAAGCATTGGAAAACCTGATCCAGCGCAGCGAAGGCTGGGTCGCGGGTTTGCGTTTCTGGCTGCTGGCGGTGGCCGAGGCCGGCAGCGATGCAACATTGCCGCAAGCGTTGAACGGCGGGGAAGGGCTGATCCGCGACTATCTGCTGGAAGAGGTCATCGATTGCCTGCCGGTCGAAGTGCAGGCATTTCTCTACGACACGGCGCCACAGGAGCGCTTTTGCAGCGAACTCTGCGATGCCGTGCGCGAAGCCCATGACAGTGCCGAGATCCTGCGTTTCCTGCTCGCACACCAAGTCTTTCTGGTGCCACTGGACGAACATGGCCACTGGTATCGCTATCACCATTTATTCTCCGACTTGCTGCGCAGTCGTCCGATCGCGCAGGCGATGGTCCCGACCGCGACCCTGCATCTGCGCGCCTGCCGCTGGTTCAATGCGCAGGGGCTGCTCGACGAAGCGGTCGAGCAGGCCCTGCGCGCCGGCCATCTCGACGTGGCAGCGAATCTGGTGCAGAACCTCTCCGAAGAACAACTGCTCGCCGAGCAAAACATCGGCATGTTGCTGCGCTGGAAAATGGATTTGCCCGACAGCCTGCTGATCAGCACGCCACGTTTGATCGTGCTCTACAGTTGGGCGCTGGGGCTGGCGTGCCAGCTCGATGCCGCCGAAGAATTATCCAGTCATCTGAGCCGTTTTCTGCCTGCGCCTTCGGCCACTGCGCAAAAGTCGATGCTGGCGCAATGGCTGGCACTCAGCGGGATCATCGCCCGTGGTCGTGGGCATCGAGAGCTGACGCTGCGCTATTGCAGAGAAGCGCTGGAGAGTTTGCCGGCCAAACGCTACGGTCAGCGGCTGATGTGCTTGTCGACCTTGTCCAACCTGGCCATTGCCGATGGTGATCTGTGGCGTGCGCGGGGCCTGAACCGCGAGTCCCTCGAACTGGCGCAGCGGGTCGGCAATCCCTTGTTTGAAGCATTGGCGCATTACGACCGGGCGCGGGTTCTGCAATCGCGTGGTGAAATTCTCCGTGCGCTTGCGGAAGTGCATCAAGGGCTGGAGCGCTTGCGCGGGTTGTCGGCGCAACGTTTGTACGCCGTACGTGCGCGCCTGACGTTATACGAGGGCTTTCTGCTGGCGATGCGCCTGCAACCCCAGGCCGCACGCGGGCGCTTGCTGACGGGGATCGCAGAAGCGCGCGCCTGTCGCGATATCAGCGTGTTGATCGGCCATTGTGTGATCGCTCGGCTGGACGGCGCCAAAGGCGAGTTCGCCGGGGCTTTTGCGCAATTGGCCGAAGCTGAACGGCTGATGCATATCTGGGACGTGCCGCCGATCTACTATCTGGCGATGATCACGCTGGTCAAATGCGAACTGTGGCTGGCCCAGGGCCGCACCGATCTGGCCGAAGCCTGGCTGGCGCGATTGGGCCAGACCTACACCGGCGAACGTGCTGCCGCGCCACCGGAGTTTCATCCACAGCTGCCGCTGCATGTGGAGCTGCAACAGGCCTTGCTCGATCTGATCCAAGGGCAACCGATGCTCGCCGAAGGCCGGCTCAACGTGTTGCATGAAAACGGTCAGCAAAGCGGTCGCCAGTTGCTCAGCGTGATGGCGCTGACGCAGAAAGTGGCGTTGCTGCTGGCCGGCGGTCGCGAGCCGGAAGCGCGCAAGACTTTGAGCCTGGCGCTGGAGGCCGCAGCGGGCGGCGTGCTGCAACCCTTCGATGGCTTGCTCAAGGAACATCCGGACTGGGTGCGCGGACAATTGGCGGCAAACGTGTCGAACCCGGTTGGCCAGCAATTGCTCGAACACATAGCCCCGCCTACAGCCCGCGCGGTGCCCGAGTGTCCGGCGGCAGAACAGCTCAGCAGTCGTGAGTTGGCGGTGCTGCGACTGATCGCTCAAGGTTGTTCCAACCAGGAAATCAGCGAGCAGTTGTTCATTTCGCTGCATACGGTGAAAACCCATGCCAGCCACATCAACAGCAAGCTGGGCGTGGAGCGGCGCACGCAAGCCGTGGCGCGGGCCAAGGAGCTGGGGTTAATGATCTAGCGGCGGTAAAATCGCCGATCTGCCGCTTCGAGCCCTAGCTCAGGATTGCCCATGACCGTTGCAAAACCAGCGCTGATCCGCGAAACCTTCCCTGTTGGCCCGTTGCAGTGCAATTGCACGATCATCGGCGACCCGCTGACCAAGAAAGCCATTGTCGTCGATCCGGGCGGCAACCCTGACCTGATCATGGCGCGCCTCGATGCGCATGGCCTGAAAGTGGTCAGCATCATTCACACCCACGCGCACCTCGATCATTTTCTTGCTTCCGGGCAGATGAAGGAAAAAACCGGCGCGACCCTGCACCTGCATAAAGAGGATCAGTTCCTCTGGGACAACCTCGAGATGCAATGCCAGATGTTCGGCGTGCCGTACACACCCGTGCCATCACCGGATCGCTGGTTGAGCGACGATGAAGAGCTGGCGTGCGGCTGTGGCGTTGCCCTGCATACGCCGGGGCATACACCGGGTTCCATGAGTTTTTGGTTTTCCGAGGCTAAGCTGTTGATCGTCGGCGACACGCTGTTTCGTCGCGGTGTAGGGCGTACGGATTTGTGGGGCGGCGATCAGGCGACCATCGTGCGTTCTATCAAGCAGCGGCTGTATACCCTGGATGAAGACGCCACCGTGGTGACCGGTCACGGTCCGGATACACGTTTGGGCGATGAAATGCGCGAGAACCCGTTCGTCAGGGCCTAAATATTTTGTCACGAGTGCCCGGCGGAATTTTTGTGCATTGTCATGATCCAACGCCCGCACAGGTCCATTGCCAAAAGGGCCGTCATAGAATGCAAAAAAGTAGGAGCTCTCCATGTTCACCAAGCGTCGTTTGATTATTGTCGCTACTGCCGTGGCCTTGCTGTCCGGCTGCGCCTCGCCTAATCCGTATGACAATCAGGGCCAGGCTGACGGTGGCTCTCAAGGCATGAGCAAAACCGCCAAGTACGGTGGCCTCGGCGCTCTGGCCGGTGCATTGGCCGGCGCTGCCATCGATCACAACAATCGCGGCAAAGGTGCCTTGATCGGCGCGGCGGTGGTAGGTGCTTCGGCGGCCGGTTACGGTTACTACGCTGACAAGCAGGAAGCCAAATTGCGCGCCAGCATGGCCAACACCGGGGTTGAAGTGCAGCGTCAGGGCGATCAGATCAAATTGATCATGCCAGGCAATATCACCTTCGCGACCGACTCGGCGAACATCGCGTCCAGCTTCTACCAACCGCTGAACAACCTGGCCAACTCGTTGAAAGAGTTCAACCAGAACCAGATCGAAATCGTCGGTTACACCGATAGCACCGGTAGCCGCCAGCACAACATGGACCTGTCCCAGCGTCGTGCGCAGAGCGTGGCGACTTACCTGACCTCGCAAGGCGTCAGCGGTGCCAACCTGACCGCCCGTGGTGCCGGTCCGGATAATCCGATTGCCAGCAACGGCGACGTCAATGGCCGGGCGCAAAACCGTCGGGTCGAGGTCAACCTGAAGGCGATTCCAGGCCAGGAGTATGGTGGTCAGCAGCAACAGCCGGGCACTGTTCAGCAGTATCCATAAGCGATTGCCTGATTGAAGAAATGCCCGATCCTGTGATCGGGCATTTTTTTGTCTGGCCTGTTCCGGCCCCTTCGCGAGCAAGCTCGCTCCCACAGGTATTGATGGTGTACACAAAAGTTGTGTTTCACACCTAACCCTGTGGGAGCGAGCTTGCTCGCGAAGGGGGCATAACAATCAGCCACAAATCATCAGATACAAAAAAGCCCCCGGACACATCACTGTCCGTGGGCTTTTTGTTTGCAGCGAAGACTGATTACTTCTTCAAACCGTAGTGCTCATCGAGCATGCCCGGTGAGTTCGGCGTCTTCGGTGCGTAGTCGCGTGGCGGCTCCTGATCGCGCGGTGGCGTCAGGCGTTCGCGTGGCGTCACTGCCGCGTCGGCGTGCAGGGCAGCGATCAGGCGCTGGCGGGTCTGCTCGTCCAGGGCCAGACGATTGGCACCCTCGGCGAGATGATCCTGCACTTCCTGATAGCTCTGGGTCAGTTTCTTGACCAGCATCGCAGTGCTGTTGAAGTGGGTGACCACCTCGTTTTGATAACTGTCGAAACGCTCCTGGATATCATCCAGTTGACGCTGCGTACGGCTCGGCGCGGCGTTCGGCGCAACGCGCGCGATCAGGAATCCAATGGCGACACCCACAACCAGGGCAAGAGTCGGTAACAACCAAACTAAGAGCGAGTGTTCCACGAGTCCTTCCTCTATAAACGGCTTTGCTTTACGTTAACGGCTCGAACCTGCGCTGTATACCGCGATTCACTCGCAATAGATTGGCACAGACAATTTGCTAGACGAGTCGACCCGATTCGAGGTCACGGAGTTCCTTCCTTGCTGATGCGTGAAACCCCTGTAGTGATTGCCGGCCCAGTCGGCCAAATCGAAGCTTTGTACCTCGACAGCGAGCAGCCGCGCGGCATCGCGCTGATCTGTCATCCGAACCCGGTGCAGGGCGGCACCATGCTCAACAAGGTCGTCTCGACCCTGCAGCGCACCGCGCGCGACGCCGGCCTGATCACCTTGCGCTTCAACTATCGCGGCGTTGGTGCCAGCGAAGGTTCGCACGACATGGGCACCGGTGAAGTCGACGACGCTCAGGCAGCCGCCAAATGGCTGCGCGAAAAACACCCGGATCTGCCGCTGACCCTGTTTGGTTTCTCTTTCGGCGGATTTGTTGCAGCAAGTCTCGGCGGCCGTCTCGAAGCGCAAGCCGTGCAGCTCAAGCACCTGTTCATGGTCGCGCCAGCGGTGATGCGTCTTGGCGAGCAGGATCAACTGCCGCAACACGGCGAACTCACGGTGATCCAGCCGGAAACCGACGAAGTCATCGACCCGCAACTGGTTTACGACTGGTCGGGACAACTCCAGCGTCCCCATGAGCTGCTGAAAGTGGCAGAATGCGGACACTTTTTTCATGGCAAGCTGACCGATCTCAAGGATCTGATCCTGCCGCGTCTCTCGAATTGATTGCAGTCTGACAAGCGATTACCCATGACGACCCGTACCCGAATCCTCACCGGCATCACCACCACCGGCACGCCGCACCTGGGCAACTACGCCGGCGCCATCCGCCCGGCGATCCTTGCCAGCCGCGACAGCAATGCCGATTCGTTCTACTTCCTGGCCGACTACCACGCCCTGATCAAATGCGATGACCCGCTGCGCATCCAGCGTTCGCGTCTGGAAATCGCCGCGACCTGGCTGGCCGGTGGCCTCGATGTCGACCGCGTGACCTTCTACCGTCAGTCCGACATCCCGGAAATCCCTGAACTTACCTGGCTGCTGACCTGCGTCGCGGCAAAGGGCCTGCTCAACCGTGCGCACGCCTACAAGGCGTCGGTGGACAAGAACGTCGAAACCGGTGAAGACCCGGACGCCGGCATCACCATGGGCCTCTACAGCTATCCAGTGCTGATGGCGGCGGACATTTTGATGTTCAACGCGCACAAGGTGCCGGTCGGTCGTGACCAGATCCAGCACGTGGAAATGGCCCGCGACATCGGTCAGCGTTTCAACCACTTGTTCGGTCAGGGCAAAGAATTCTTCACCATGCCCGAAGCGCTGATCGAAGAAAGCGTGGCGACGTTGCCAGGCCTCGACGGTCGCAAGATGTCGAAGAGCTACGACAACACCATCCCGCTGTTCTCCAGCGCCAAAGAGATGAAGGACGCGATCTCACGGATCGTCACTGACTCCAAAGCGCCAGGCGAAGCGAAAGATCCGGACAACTCGCACCTGTTCACCCTGTTCCAGGCGTTTGCCACGCCGGCGCAGGCTGACGAGTTCCGCAGCGAACTGCTCGGTGGTCTGGGTTGGGGCGAGGCGAAGAATCGTCTGTTCCAGTTGCTCGACAACGATCTCGGCGAAGCGCGCGACAAGTATCACCAGTTGATCGAGCGCCCGGCGGATCTGGAAGACATTCTGCAGATCGGTGCCAAGAAGGCCCGCGCCGTCGCGACGCCGTTCCTCAACGAACTGCGCGAAGCCGTTGGCCTGCGTTCCTTCGTCAATCAGGTGCAAGTGGCCGCGACCACCAAGAAGAAAGCTGCAAAAGCCGCACGTTTCGTCAGCTTCCGTGAAGACGACGGCAGCTTCCGTTTCCGTCTGCTGGCGGCCGATGGCGAGCAATTGCTGCTGTCGCGCAACTTCGCCGACGGCAAAGCCGCAGGGCAAGTGACCAAGCAACTGCAATCCGGGCAGGCGCTGGACGTACGCAGCGAAGACCTGAACTTCAGCGTTTGGCTGGAAGGCGAGTGCGTTGGCGACAGCCCGGCGTTCGCCGATGCTGCGGCGCGGGACGCGGCCATCGAGGCTCTGCGCGTCGCGTTGACCCCGGTTCAGGACTAATCGGCGGCACGACCCGACCAAGGGCCGATTGCCATTCCTACGGGCCGTCGCTACAGTGACGGCCCGTTTTTGTTGCCTTGCTAACGAATTATGACGCCCCTAGAACGATACCAAGCTGATCTGAAACGCCCGGACTTCTTCCATGACGCCGCGCAGGAAACTGCTGTGCGTCATTTGCAGCGTTTGTACGAGGATCTGATCGCCGCCGATCAGAACAAGCCGGGTCTGCTGAGCAAGCTGTTCGGCAAAAAGGATCAGACGCCGGTCAAAGGCCTGTATTTCTGGGGCGGCGTAGGTCGCGGCAAGACTTACCTGGTCGACACCTTCTTCGAAGCGCTGCCGTTCAAGGAAAAGACCCGCACCCACTTCCACCGCTTCATGAAGCGTGTGCACGAAGAAATGAAAACCCTCGGCGGCGAGAAAAACCCGCTGACCATCATCGCCAAGCGCTTCGCGACCGAGTCGCGGGTGATCTGCTTCGATGAATTCTTCGTCTCCGACATCACCGACGCGATGATCCTCGGCACGCTGATGGAAGAGCTGTTCAAGAACGGCGTGACCCTGGTCGCGACCTCGAACATCGTCCCGGACGGTCTGTACAAGGACGGTCTGCAACGTGCGCGCTTTCTGCCGGCCATTGCGCTGATCAAGCAGAACACCGAGATCGTCAACGTCGACAGCGGCGTCGACTACCGTTTGCGTCATCTCGAACAAGCGGAATTGTTCCACTATCCGCTCGACGAAGCCGCTCACGAAAGCCTGCGCAAGAGCTTCAAGGCGCTGACGCCGGAGTGCACTGCCGCGGTCGAGAACGACGTGCTGATGATCGAAAACCGCGAGATTCGTGCCCTGCGCACTTGCGACGACGTGGCCTGGTTCGACTTCCGTGAACTGTGCGACGGCCCGCGTAGCCAGAACGATTACATCGAACTCGGCAAGATCTTCCACGCCGTGTTGCTCAGCGGTGTCGAGCAGATGAGCGTCACCACCGACGACATCGCTCGCCGCTTCATCAACATGGTCGACGAGTTCTACGACCGTAATGTCAAGCTGATCATTTCTGCTGAAGTCGAGCTGAAAGATCTGTACACCGGCGGGCGTCTGAACTTCGAATTCCAGCGCACGCTGAGCCGATTGCTGGAAATGCAATCCCACGAATTCCTGTCGCGGGCGCACAAGCCTTAAACAGCATCGTGAAACAAAAAAAGGGCCTGCAATTGCAGGCCCTTTTTTATGTGCTGAAGAAAAACTCGAACGCACTGCGATCCCTGTGGGAGCTGGCTTGCCAGCGATAGCGGTGTGTCAGCGAAATAAATATCACCTGACACGATGCCATCGCTGGCAAGCCAGCTCCCACAGTTTTTGCATTCATGTCGGGGTCAGGCAGCTTGCTGAAACTGCTGCCGATACTGATTCGGCGACAGTTCAGTGTGCTGACGGAACAGCCGCGCAAAGAAGCTCGCGTCGTCGTAACCGACCTCATAACTGATGGTCTTGATGCTCTTGCGGCTGCCGGACAGCAAGCCCTTCGCCGTCTCGATGCGCAGCCGTTGCAGGTAATGCAGCGGCTTGTCGCCGGTGGCGGTCTGGAAGCGCCGCATGAAATTGCGGATGCTCATGCCATGCTCGCGGGCGACGTCTTCGAAGCGGAATTTGTCGGCAAAATGCTCTTCGAGCCAGTGCTGAATTTGCAGGATGATCACGTCCTGGTGCAGCTTCTGTCCGCCGAAACCGATACGCCCCGGCGCATAGCTGCGCTGCACTTCATAGAGAATGTCGCGGGCCACGGCTTGCGCCACATTCGCACCGCAGAAACGCTCGATCAGGTAGATGTAGAGGTCGCACGCCGATGTGGTGCCGCCGGCGCAGTAGAGATTGTCTGCGTCGGTCAGGTGCTTGTCCTGATTGAGGTAGACCTTCGGAAAACGTTCGGCGAAGGCGTTGAAGAAACGCCAGTAGGTCGTCGCTTCCTTGCCATCGAGCAACCCGGCTTCGGCCAGCCAGAACACCCCGGTGGCTTCGGCGCACAGCACAGCGCCACGGGCATGCTGTTCGCGCAGCCAGGGCAGGATCTGTGGATAGCGGCTGCACAAGGCCTCGAAATCATCCCAGAACGCCGGGAGGATGATGATATCGGTGTTTTCCAGACCGCCATCCACCGGCATCATGACATCGCTGAAGCTTTTCACCGGTTTGCCATCGGGGCTGACGATTCGTGTTTCAAACGCCGGCGTCAGGCCGTGGCCCAGTTGTTTGCCGTAACGGAGGCTGGCCACATGGAAAAAATCCTTGGCCTGCATGAGGGTGTAAGCGAAAACCCGGTCGATCGCCAGGATGCTGACGCGCCGCAAGGGCGTGGAGACTTGCTTAGACATAATTCAACTTTTGTTTTGTTTTTATAAGGGAAAGTGGTCACCAGACGGCTGGATCGTCTTATTTTTTGTCGGATGTGTCCAGTGTCCTGTGTCAGAGGGGAGGCTTAGTCTCTGCAGGTCATCTCCCTCCAACAAGAAAGAAAGGTGCCGCATGATCCCCAGAACCTTGTTCAGCTCCGAGCACGAATTGTTCCGCGACAGCGTGCGAACTTTCCTTGAAAAAGAGGCAGTGCCGTATCACGCGCAATGGGAGAAACAAGGCCATATCGACCGCAAACTCTGGAACAAGGCAGGGGAGGCGGGGATGCTTTGCTCGCACCTGCCGGAAGAGTACGGCGGGCTGGGGGCGGACTTTCTCTACAGCGCTGTGGTGATCGAAGAGGTCGGTCGGCTGGGTTTGACCGGCATCGGCTTCTCGCTGCATTCCGATATCGTCGCGCCGTACATCCTGCATTACGGCAGTGAAGCGCTGAAGCACAAATACCTGCCGAAACTGGTCTCGGGCGAGATGGTCACGGCGATCGCCATGACCGAGCCGGGCGCGGGTTCCGATCTGCAAGGCGTGAAAACCACCGCCGTGCTGGACGGTGACGAATATGTAATCAATGGCTCGAAAACCTTTATCACCAACGGTTTTCTCGCGGACCTGGTGATCGTCGTCGCCAAGACTGATCCCAAGGCCGGAGCCAAGGGCACCAGCCTGTTCCTGGTGGAAGCGAATACGCCCGGCTTCGAGAAGGGCAAACGCTTGGAGAAGGTGGGAATGAAAGCTCAGGACACGTCGGAATTGTTCTTCCAGGACGTGCGTGTACCGAAGGAAAACCTCTTGGGTCAGGCCGGGGCCGGGTTCGCTTATCTGATGCAGGAATTGCCGCAGGAGCGACTGACCGTGGCGATCGGTGGCCTGGCATCAGCCGAGGCGGCGTTGCAGTGGACGCTGGATTACACCCGTGATCGCAAAGCGTTCGGCAAGGCGATTGCCGACTTTCAGAACACCCGATTCAAATTGGCGGAGATGGCCACGGAGATTCAGATCGGTCGGGTCTTCGTCGACAAGTGTCTGGAGCTGCACCTGCAAGGCAAGCTGGATGTGCCGACGGCGGCGATGGCGAAATATTGGGGCACCGACCTGCAATGCAAAGTGCTCGACGAATGCGTGCAGTTGCACGGTGGCTACGGCTTCATGTGGGAGTACCCGGTGGCCCGGGCGTGGGCGGATGCGCGGGTGCAACGGATCTATGCCGGCACCAATGAAATCATGAAGGAGATCATTGCTCGGTCGCTTTGAAAGCTAAAAAGATCGCAGCCTGAGGCAGCTCCTACACAGGAAAAGTGTGAACCCTGTAGGAACTGCCGAAGGCTGCGATCTTTTTTATTTACGGCGCAGGGTTCGGATGATCCTTGTGAATCGCCTCAATCCCCGCCAGCACTTCATCCGACAGCTTCAGATCAAAACTGGCAATGTTGCTGTCCAGTTGCTCAAGGGTCGTCGCACCAATGATGTTGCTGGTGACGAACGGTTGCTGAGTGACAAACGCCAAGGCCATCTGCGCCGGATCCAGACCGTGTTCACGGGCCAGAGCGACATAACGGCTGCACGCTGCTTCCGACTGCGCGTTGAAATAGCGGCTGAAGCGGCTGTAGAGGCTCAAACGGCCCTTCGGCGGACGAGCGCCACCTTCGTACTTGCCTGACAGGAAACCGAACGCCAGCGGCGAATAGGCGAGGAGGCCGCACTGTTCGCGGATGGCGATTTCGGCCAGACCCACTTCGAAACTGCGGTTGAGCAGGTTGTACGGGTTCTGGATCGACACCGCGCGCGGCCAGCCACGGGCTTCGGCCAGCGCCAGAAAGCGCATGGTGCCCCACGGTGTTTCGTTGGACAGGCCGATGTGGCGGATCTTGCCGGCCTTTACCTGCTCGTCGAGTGCTTCGAGGGTTTCTTCGAGCGGGGTCAGGTTGGCTTCGATCTTGTGTTTGTAGCCCAGCTGTCCGAAAAAGTTGGTGCTGCGCTCTGGCCAGTGCAATTGGTACAGGTCGATGTAATCGGTCTGCAGGCGCTTGAGGCTGGCATCGACGGCTTCAGTGATGTGCTGGCGGTTGTGGCGCAGGTTTTTGTCGCGGATGTAGTCGATGGTGTTGCCCGGACCGGCGATCTTGCTGGCGAGAATCCAGTCGGCACGATCGCCGCGACTCTTGAAGTAATTGCCGATATAGCGCTCGGTGGTGGCGTAGGTTTCGGCTTTCGGCGGCACCGGGTACATCTCGGCGGTGTCGATGAAATTGATCCCGGCCTCTTTGGCCCGTTCAATCTGGGCGAAGGCTTCAGCTTCAGTGTTTTGCTCGCCCCAGGTCATGGTGCCGAGGCAGATTGCACTCACGTTCAGGTCGGTACGGCCTAGCTGGCGATAGTCCATCGGGTGCTCCTTGGGCAAAACAATCATAAAAGCAGGTTGAAATATTTTTCGCAATCTGCATAATTGCCGACCTCTTTCTGCAGTGGAAGTGATGCGCCGCCGCCGAAGAATCTTGCCGTTGAACGGACGCGCCGACCCGAGCCCCCGAAAGCGTCTGTATCCGGCTGCCTTTGACTTGTCAAAGTACGCACTATTCAGTAAGATCCGCCGTCTAATTTACAGGGCGGCCCCTGAGGCTATAAAGAATGAAAACTTTTACTGCTAAACCGGAAACAGTAAAGCGCGACTGGTTTGTCGTCGACGCTGCTGGTCAGACCCTGGGTCGTCTGGCCACCGAAATCGCGAGCCGTCTGCGTGGCAAGCACAAGCCTGAGTACACTCCTCACGTTGACACCGGCGACTACATCGTCGTAATCAACGCTGAGCAGATTCGTGTTACCGGTGCTAAAACCACTGACAAAATGTACTACTCCCACTCCGGTTTCCCGGGCGGCATCAAGTCGATCAACTTTGAAAAGCTGATCGCTAAAGCCCCTGAGCGCGTGATCGAGACCGCGGTTAAAGGCATGCTGCCTAAAAACCCACTGGGTCGCGACATGTACCGTAAGCTGAAAGTCTATGCGGGCGCTGCACACCCACATACTGCTCAGCAGCCCCAAGAACTGAAGTTTTAACGGAATAGTACATTATGTCGGCGACTCAAAATTACGGCACTGGCCGTCGCAAGACCGCAACCGCACGCGTTTTCCTGCGTCCGGGTACTGGTAACATTTCCATCAACAACCGTTCGCTGGAAAACTTCTTCGGCCGCGAAACTGCCCGCATGGTAGTTCGTCAGCCGCTGGAGCTGACTGAGACTGTCGAGAAGTTCGACATCTACGTCACCGTGATCGGCGGTGGTGTTAGTGGTCAAGCTGGCGCAATCCGCCACGGTATCACTCGCGCACTGATGGACTACGACGAAACCCTGCGTGGCGCTCTGCGCAAAGCTGGCTTCGTTACTCGCGACGCCCGTGAAGTTGAACGTAAGAAAGTTGGTCTGCGTAAAGCGCGTAAGCGTCCGCAGTACTCGAAGCGTTAATTTCGCTTTCGCGTTCAAAAAGAACGCCCGCCTCCTCACGGAAGCGGGCGTTTTTTTATGCCTGTGATTTATCAAAGAATTGCGCTGCGACAACTTGCCACTTCTGTAGACCCCCTATACTGCAAGGCTTGAGGGTAGGAGCTCCGGGTAATTCCCTTGTCAGAATTGGGGCTTTTCATTACCATCTCGGCAAAATTTTTATAAGTAACATTGATTTATTTAGTAGATGCCTGATTTAACAGGCCACAAAAGCTGATGGGAGAGGACTGAATGAGCAATGACGGCGTGAATGCAGGCCGGCGTCGCTTCTTGGTAGCAGCCACATCCGTGGTGGGTGCTGCAGGAGCGGTGGGGGCTGCGGTCCCGTTCGTGGGGTCATGGTTTCCCAGTGCCAAGGCGAAAGCCGCTGGTGCACCGGTGAAAGTGAATGTCAGCAAAATCGAGCCAGGACAGCAGATGATTGCTGAGTGGCGCGGCCAGCCGGTATTCATTGTCCGCCGTACCGAGGAAATCCTGGGGAATCTCAAGAAGATCGAGGGCCAGCTCTCCGATCCAACCTCCAAAAACTCCACGCAACCCACCTATGTCGACCCTGAAGTGCGCTCGATCAAGCCGGAAATTCTGCTGCTGATCGGGATCTGCACGCACCTGGGTTGCTCACCAACCTTCCGTCCCGAAGTGGCACCTGCGGATCTGGGCAAAGACTGGGTCGGTGGCTATTTCTGCCCTTGCCACGGCTCCCACTACGATCTGGCTGGCCGCGTCTACAAGTCGCAACCTGCGCCTTTGAACCTGCCAGTTCCCCCGCATTCCTATGAGACCGATGACCTGATTGTCATTGGCGTCGATACGGAGAAAGCGTGATGAGCAAGTTCATGGATTGGGTTGATGCGCGCTTTCCTGCGACCAAGATGTGGGAAGACCATCTCAGCAAGTATTACGCTCCAAAAAACTTCAACTTCTTCTATTTCTTCGGCTCCCTGGCGCTGCTGGTGCTGGTCAACCAGATCGTTACCGGTGTCTGGCTGACAATGAGCTACACGCCGTCGGCAGAAGAAGCGTTCGCTTCCGTCGAATACATCATGCGCGACGTCGAGTACGGCTCGATCCTGCGCTTGCTGCACTCGACCGGCGCCTCGGCGTTCTTCATCGTGGTTTATCTGCACATGTTCCGGGGTCTGCTCTACGGTTCGTACCAGAAACCGCGTGAGCTGGTCTGGGTCTTCGGCATGCTGATTTACCTGGCGCTGATGGCCGAGGCCTTCATGGGTTACCTGCTGCCATGGGGTCAGATGTCCTACTGGGGTGCCCAGGTGATCATCTCGCTGTTCGGTGCGATACCGGTCATCGGTAACGACCTGACTCAGTGGATTCGTGGTGACTACCTGATCTCCGGAATTACCCTGAACCGCTTCTTCGCCTTGCACGTTGTCGCACTGCCGATCGTGATTCTCGGCCTGGTGGTGCTGCACATTCTGGCGCTGCACGAAGTGGGTTCGAACAACCCTGACGGCGTCGATATCAAGAAGCACAAAGACGAAAACGGCATCCCGCTGGACGGCATTGCCTTCCACCCGTACTACACCGTGAAGGACATTGTCGGTGTTGTGGTGTTCCTGTTTATCTTCTGCTTCATTGTGTTCTTCTTCCCGGAAATGGGCGGCTACTTCCTCGAAAAACCAAACTTTGAGCAAGCCAACCCGTTCAAGACTCCAGAGCATATTGCGCCGGTTTGGTACTTCACCCCGTTCTACGCGATCCTGCGTGCGATCCCGGACAAACTCATGGGCGTTATCGCCATGGGCGCCTCGATTGCCTTGCTCTTCGTGTTGCCGTGGCTCGACCGCAGTCCGGTCAAATCGATGCGTTACAAAGGCTGGATGAGCAAAATCTGGCTGGTGGTGTTCTGCATTTCGTTCGTGATTCTCGGCATTCTTGGCGTTCTGGCGCCGACGCCGGAGCGAACCTTGCTGTCGCAGGTCTGCACCTTCCTGTACTTCGCTTACTTCATTCTGATGCCGTTCTACACCAGGCTCGAGAAGACCAAACCGGTTCCGGAAAGGGTGACTGGCTGATGAAAAAGTTATTTTTTGCTCTGATTTTTGCTGCGTTGCCTGTGCTGTCTTTCGCCGCTGAACACGGTGGTCCGGAGCTGGAAAAAGTCGACATCGACCTCGCCGACAAAGCTGCTCTGCAGGATGGTGCGCGTACTTTTGCCAACTATTGCATGGGTTGCCACAGTGCCAAGTTCCAGCGTTATGAGCGGGTTGCCGATGACTTGGGCATTCCTCACGAAATGATGCTGGAGAAACTGGTGTTCACCGGTGCCAAGATCGGCGACCACATGAACATCGGCATGCAACCGGCCGACGCCAAGACCTGGTTCGGCGCTGCGCCGCCTGATCTGACCCTGGTGGCGCGCGTGCGCGGCACTGACTGGCTCTACGGTTACCTGCATTCGTTCTATGAAGATCCGGCACGTCCTTGGGGTGTGAACAACAAGGTCTTCCCGAACGTCGGCATGCCGAACGTACTGGTCGGCCTGCAAGGTCGTCAGGTTGTCGGCTGCAAGCAAGTGCAAATCGTCGAGGACGGCAAGAAGCAATATGATCCGCTGACCGGCACGCCTTTGACCCATGAAGCGTGCGATCAACTGACCATCGTGCCGAAGACCGGTACTCTGAATGCAGAGCAGTTCGATGAGAAGGTCAAGAATCTGGTAACCTTCCTGGCTTACTCGGCTAACCCGGTTAAGCTGCAACATCAGCGCATCGGTACTTATGTCTTGCTGTACCTGGCGTTCTTCTTTGTGTTCGCCTACCTGCTCAAGCGTGAATACTGGAAAGACGTGCACTGATACGCTTCAAGCATTGCTGTTAATCGCGCGCGCCCAAGGGCGCCTCCGATAGCGCAACATCTGGTCAGCCAGACGTTGCGGGAGGCGCCCTCTGGGCGCGCGCGTTTTTCCGGTTCCGACAATTTCAACAAGCGAGGAGGATCGCCATGGGCGTGACCAATCGGTTGGCCTGTTACTCCGACCCCGCCGACCACTATTCCCACCGAGTGCGCATCGTGCTTGCAGAGAAGGGTGTCAGCGCCGAAATCATTTATGTGGAAGCTGGTCGTCAGCCGCCTAAACTGATTGAGGTGAACCCTTACGGCAGTCTCCCAACTCTGGTCGATCGTGACCTGGCGTTGTGGGAGTCGACCGTGGTGATGGAATATCTGGATGAGCGTTACCCGCATCCGCCACTGATGCCGGTTTACCCGGTGGCGCGTGCCAACAGTCGTCTGCTGATTCATCGTATTCAACGCGACTGGTGTGGGCTGGTGGATCTGATTCTGGATCCGAAGAGCAAAGAGGCCGCGCGAGTCGTGGCGCGCAAGGAATTGCGTGAAAGCCTGACGGGCGTGTCGCCGCTGTTTGCCGACAAGCCGTTTTTCCTCAGTGAGGAACAAAGTCTGGTGGATTGCTGCCTATTACCAATACTCTGGCGTCTGCCGATTCTGGGTATTGAACTGCCGCGGCCAGCCAAGCCGCTGCTTGATTACATGGAGCGCCAGTTTGCGCGTGAGGCTTTCCAGGCGAGTCTGTCTGGTGTCGAACGCGATATGCGCTAAGGCTTAAGGAGCCGCTATGAACTCCAGTCGACCTTACTTGGTCCGCGCGCTCTACGAGTGGATTGTTGATAACGATTGCACCCCGCACATGCTGGTCAATTCCGAATACCCGGCGGTGCAAGTGCCGCAGGGTTTCGCCAGTGACGGGCAGATTGTCCTGAATATTTCGCCGAGTGCCGTGCGTCATTTGCACATGGATAACGACGTTGTGACCTTTGAAGGTCGCTTCGGCGGTGTCCCGCACAGCCTGTACGTGCCGATCAGTGCAATTCTGGGTATCTACGCCCGGGAGAACGGTCAGGGCATGGTGTTCGATCTCGAGTCACCAATGGATGACGAAGACGACATCGAGCAGGATGACGATCAGCCGCCACCGGACAGCGAGCCGCCGCGCCCAACAGGCCGGCCAAGTTTGAAAGTGGTGAAATAAAAAAAGGCGATCCGGATGGATCGCCTTTTTTGTGCGTGCTGATCAGCTATCAGTCGATGTATTCAAACAGCTTCACGATCTTCTGCACGCCGGAAACGCCCTGAACCAGATTGGTTGCCTGTGTCGCTTCCTGTTTGGTCAGCAGGCCCAGCAGGTAGACGATGCCGTTCTCGGTCACGACTTTGATGCGCGAGCCGGGAATGCTGGCGTCGGTGAGCATCTGCGTCTTGATCTTGGAGGTCAGCCAAGTGTCGTTCTGGCGCGCCAGGAAGCCGGACGGCGGTATGACTTGCAGTTCGTTATGAACGGTTTTTACCCGTTGAACGGCAGCCGCTGCCTGTTCGGCCTTGGCTTTCAGATCTGCGCGGGGCGTTTGACCGGCCAGCAGCACAACGCCGTTGAAACTGGTGACGACAATGTGCGAATCGTTGTCCAGTGCCGGGTCGGCCTTGGCCACGTTCACGCCGACTTTGGTTTCGATCAACGAGTCGTCGATCTTGCTGCCGAAAGTGCGGGTGCCACGGTCGTCGTCGATCGGTGCTTCACGGCTGGCATTCACCACCGAGGTGCAGCCGCTGATGCCGAGGCACAGGGTCAAGGCCAGAAGGCCAAGGCGATTAGGGGTCATTCTTCACTCCCGAACAGTTGGCTGTCGATCAGATCGCAAAGGCAATGGATCGCCAGCAAGTGGACTTCTTGAATACGTGCGGTGACGTTGGCCGGTACGCGAATCTCGACGTCCTCGGGCAACAGCAGCGACGCCATGCCGCCGCCATCGCGTCCGGTCAATGCTACGACAATCATTTCGCGATCATGTGCGGCCTGGATCGCTTGAATAATGTTCGCCGAGTTACCGCTGGTCGAAATCGCCAGCAGCACATCGCCGGGTTGGCCGAGTGCGCGGATTTGCTTGGAGAAGATTTCGTTGTAGCTGTAGTCGTTGGCGATCGAGGTGATCGTCGACGAATCGGTGGTCAGGGCGAGGGCCGGCAGGCTCGGGCGCTCGCGCTCGAAGCGGTTGAGCAGCTCCGAAGAGAAATGCTGGGCGTCGCCGGCTGAACCACCATTGCCGCACGAAAGCATTTTGCCCTCGTTGAGCAGGGCGTTGACCATGATCTGGCTGGCTTGCTCGATGTGCGGTGCAAGTACGTCCATCGCCTGTTGCTTGGTGTCGATACTGGCCTGGAAAAGCTGGCGAATTCGGGATTGCATGTCCATCTGTGTGACCTTAAGTAGCGCGGCTATTCGGCACATGAATGTGCAGCCCGCAAAGCAAAGAGCAAAAGTTGTCGGAAGTTTCCGGTTCCGGATGCAGGCCATCAACTGTCGAAAGCATTCTGCAACCAGTTCAGCTGATCCGGGTGGCTGTCGATCGCCACCACATCGAAGCGGCAGGGGGAATTGGCCCAACGCGACTCGCGCTGAAGAAAATACTGCGCAGCGAAAATCAGTTTCTGCTGCTTGCGCCCATCGATGCTAGCGAGCGCGCCACCCCATTGAGTGTTTTTTCTGTAACGAACTTCAACGAATACTACTGTATCGCCATCAAGCATGACCAGATCAAGCTCGCCGCGTTTGCATAACCAGTTCTGCGCCAGCAGACGCAAGCCCTGATTCTGCAGATGCTCGAGCGCTTGGCGCTCGGCATCCTTGCCGCTCTGCGAGCGTGACCTGTCAGGCATTAGCGCGGGGTGTCCGGCAGGCGCTGAACCTGGCCGCTGACGAATTGGGCCCAAGGCAACTGACGCACAACGCGTTGCGTCTGAGTCATGCCAAGGCTGCCCGATTCACCATCGATGCGAGTGTCCGGCAGTGCCTTGAGTTGGCCCAGGCGCGGCGCCAGGCGGTAGGCGTCAACGCCCATCGCATACAGACGGCCGAGGCTGCCGGCAGCTTGTGGCCATTGTGCAACCACTTGCTGGCGCAGCGGATCGCTGGTTTCCAGCAACCATGGGGTTTCGCAGAAGCGAACGCCGTTCATGTCGTTGTACTGGTTCACGTCGCCGCTGGCGCTGTAAACGTGCGAGGTCGCATAAACAGGCACGTCACCGGCGTACTGGAAGTTCAGCGTCGGTTTGATCTGCTGCGCCTGTTGCGGCGTTGCCGCGAGGAAGATGAATTCGATGTCCTGACGGCGCGAAGGCTGGGCAGCCACGTTGGTGCCGGCGGCGTTCTGCAGGCTCTTGGCGCGGGCTTCGCTCTGACGCAGCTGGAACATGTCGGCGATTTGCTGGGCCAGTTGCACTGGCTGATCAACACGTTCGGTGGCAACGATGCTGCCGCCATTGGCTTGCCAGTCCTGGCTGAACGCACGCAGGACGCGGTCGCCCCATTCGCCTTTCGGCACCATGATCGCGGCGCGGTGCAGGCCGTCAGCGCGGGCGCGACGCGAGACTTCGCGGGCTTCGTCTTCAGCGGCCAGACCAAACTGGAACAGCTGCGCCGGGCCCTGGTCGCCTTCGCTGTAGTTCAGCGCGAGGGTGGTGATCGGCAGTTGCGGACGAGTGCTCAGCTGTTTGACCAGCGGTTTTTCCAGTGGGCCGACGACCAGTTGCACGCCATCAGCCTGGGCCTTGCGGTAGAACTCGTCCATCGAGGTCAGTTTCGAGCTGTCGTAGAACTCGATGGCAGGCGGTTTCTGTCCGGCTTGTTGCGCCTGGTAGTGCGCCGCCATGAAGCCTTCGCGCAGGGCCTTGCCGACCGAGGCCAATGGGCCGTCTTGTGGCAGCAGCAGGGCGATTTTGCTCAGTGGCTGGCTCGCCAGCTCTTTGAGCTTGGTCAGCGGCAGCGGCAGGTTGATCGCAGCCGGGTGCTTTGGATTCTGCGCACGCCAGGTGTCGATTGCCGCCTGCTGTTGCTCCAGGGTGCCGGCAGATTTTACCGCCATTGCCAGGCCCATCCAGCCGCCGAGATCGTCGGTGGTGTTGGGTTGCAGTTGGTCAGTCGGCAGCGAGCCAATCAGGGTCCAGATCGCTTCGTGGTTCTTGCTTGCCGCATCGCCTTGCAGCATCGGTGCGATAAACACGCGCTCGCGGGCAGCGGCCAGGGTTTGGCCATCGGCCTCAAGGGCGCGGGCGTGAACGGTGCCGGTGCGCACTTGCTGCTCTTCAGGCATTTCGCCGAGATGTTGCAAGCTTGGGTGGCTCAAGGCAGTCAGCGCAGCCTTCGGCTGGTTGCGGGTCATGGCCAGCTCAGCATTCAAAGTGCTGGCGAAAATCTGCTGGCCTGGCTTGAGTTGCTCCATCGGCACTTGTTGCAGGATCTGCGCAGACTGTCCGGCATTGCCTTGGCGATAAGCCAGATCCGCTGCGCTCAGGCGCAACAGGGCGGCTTTTTCCGGGGTTTTCGCCTGGGTAGCCTGTTCGAGCAGTTGCTCGATGCTGGCATCCGGAGTCCGTGGAAGTTCGCCAAGGCTGGAGGAAGGGGAGCTGGCGCAAGCCGCCAACAGGGCAGCGAGGCAGAGGGCAGTGAACAGCCGCAGGCAAGCGATCATGTAAGTGTTCCTGATACTCGATCAAATTAGCGTCGAATTGTACCCAAGCACTGGCCGGGGCGCGATGTTAGTGGCGTGAAACGGACGATTTAGCTGTAGTAAATGTTGCGGTGGTGCAAAACCACGGAGAAAACCGTGGTCGCTCGAAGCGCGTCGCAAGCCTCGTGTCGCGCTACAATGGCCGCTTTTACCGATCACGAGGTGTGCGCTTTGACTGCTCCAGGTTCCCTGAATTCCGCTGCTGGCTCGCTTTATGTGGTGGCGACGCCCATCGGCAACCTGGACGACATCAGCGCCCGGGCACTGAAGATTCTCCGTGAAGTGGCGTTGATTGCCGCTGAAGACACTCGTCACTCGGCGCGACTGATGCAGCACTTTGGTATCGGCACGCCGTTGGCAGCCTGTCACGAACACAACGAACGAGATGAAGGTAGCCGCTTTATTACCCGTCTGCTGGCGGGCGACAACGTTGCGCTGATCTCCGATGCCGGCACGCCGCTGATTTCCGATCCGGGCTATCACCTGGTGCGTCAGGCGCGTGCTGCCGGGATCAATGTGGTGCCGGTTCCGGGTGCCTGTGCCTTGATCGCAGCACTGTCGGCGGCGGGGCTGCCGTCTGATCGCTTTATCTTCGAAGGATTTCTGCCGGCCAAGTCGGTCGGGCGCAAGGCGCGTCTCGAAGCGGTCAAGGAAGAACCGCGCACATTGATCTTCTATGAAGCACCGCACCGCATCCTCGAATGCCTGCAGGATATGGAAGAAGTGTTCGGTGGTGAGCGTCAGGCGCTGCTGGCCCGGGAAATCACCAAAACCTTTGAAACGCTCAAAGGCTTGCCGCTGACTGAGTTGCGCGCCTTCGTCGAATCCGACAGCAATCAGCAGCGCGGCGAATGTGTCGTGCTGGTGGCGGGCTGGACGGCGCCGGAATCCGAAGACGCCGTCAGCAGCGAAGCGATGCGCGTCCTTAATCTGCTGCTCGAAGAAATGCCGCTCAAGCGCGCCGCCGCTCTGGCAGCGCAGATCACCGGCGAGCGTAAAAACGTGCTGTACCAGGTCGCGCTGGATCAGCAGAAGGGTGAGTAACCCGTCGCGCAGACGGGTTTGACGGCTATTAGCGCTTGTTCTTCGGCCGCTCTGCCGTTAACCTTCGCGGCGGAGAGTCGATCGGACAGTCGCTGCCCTCTATGAAAATTAGGGGGGGGAGGAAAGTCCGGGCTCCATAGGGCGAAGTGCCAGGTAATGCCTGGGAGGCGTGAGCCTACGGAAAGTGCCACAGAAAATAACCGCCTAAGCGCTTCGGCGCCGGTAAGGGTGAAAAGGTGCGGTAAGAGCGCACCGCACGTCTGGCAACAGTTCGTGGCTAGGTAAACCCCACTTGGAGCAAGACCAAATAGGGTCCCAAGGCGTGGCCCGCGCTGGGACCGGGTAGGTTGCTAAAGATGTCCAGTGATGGCCATCGTAGACGAATGACTGTTCAAGACAGAACCCGGCTTACAGATCGACTCTCCACCTTTTTCTTTCCCTGCTTGAATCAAAGGCAACAGGGCTGTGTAATATCAGCAGGCCTGGTCTGAAAGTTCGGCAGCGGCAAACGCAGTAATAGCCATTTCCCACCTCGCTTCAATCAACAGCAGAAGCGCTTTTGTAATACCGAAAAAATCTTACTCTTAACAAATTACTTTAACTTTCGAGCGCAGCTTTCAGTGCTGCATCAAGTTATAGGTCAAAAGTCTGCGCCAGATTGTCGTTACGCCTCCTTTTAAGCTCCTAAATCTCCGTTCTGTAAGGGTTTTCCTTTAATCCGCGCCTTGACGGTGTGGTGGGCGCATTCCTATAGTGTGCGCAAGTGGCGGAAAGTGGCATGAAGTGGGTTTTTTGAGCTCAAAACGATAAAAATTGGAGAAACGCAGACGTGTTTCGCGGAGCTAACGCTATCAGTCTCGACGCAAAGGGCCGTCTCGCTATGCCGAGCCGGTACCGTGACGAGCTCGATTCGCGTAGTTCCGGCCAATTAATCGTCACCATTGATGCCGTTGATCCGTGTCTGTGTGTCTATCCGCTCGACGAGTGGGAAATTATTGAAACCAAGTTGCGCGCACTCCCTTCGCTTCGCGAAGAGAACCGTCGCTTGCAGCGTTTATTGATCGGCAACGCCGTCGACCTCGAGCTCGATGGCAGTGGCCGTTTTCTGGTTCCACCGCGTCTGCGCGAGTACGCCAAGCTGGATAAGCGCGCAATGCTGGTAGGCCAACTGAACAAGTTCCAATTGTGGGACGAGGATGCATGGAACGCGGTGTCTGCCGCTGACCTTGCTGCCATTCAACAACCGGGCGCGATGCCTGATGAACTGCGTGATTTGATCCTGTGACTATTGATAGCGGCTTTAACCACATCACCGTACTGCTTGACGAAGCCGTCGAGGCTCTCGCCGTACGTCCTGATGGCTGCTATCTGGACGGTACGTTCGGGCGCGGCGGACACAGCCGGTTGATCCTCAGCCAGCTCGGCACCGACGGTCGGCTCATCGGATTCGACAAAGATCCTCAAGCGATTGCCACCGGGCAAACGCTAGCGGCCGAAGACGGCCGCTTTGTCGTTGTGCAGCGCAGCTTTGCCGAGCTGGGTTCGGTGGTTGCCGAACAAGGTCTGAACGGCAAGGTCAGCGGCATTCTGCTTGATCTCGGCGTGTCCTCGCCGCAGCTCGACGACGCTGAGCGCGGCTTCAGTTTCCTCAATGACGGCCCGCTGGACATGCGCATGGATCCGTCCAGGGGTATCAGCGCTGCCGAGTTCGTCAACACCGCGCCGGCTGAGGAAATCGCCCGGGTGTTCAAGGAATACGGCGAAGAACGTTTCTCCGGTCGCATGGCTCGCGCCGTCGCCGAGCGTCGCGACATCAAGCCGTTCGAGCGCACCGCCGATCTGGCTGAAGTATTGAAAGTCGCCAACCCGGCGTGGGAAAAGGGCAAGAACCCGGCCACCCGTGCGTTCCAGGGTTTGCGCATTCACGTCAACAACGAACTGGGTGATCTGGAAGCCGGCCTCGAAGCGGCACTGGACGCTCTGGAAATTGGCGGCCGTCTGGTGGTGATCAGCTTCCATTCGCTGGAAGACCGCATCGTCAAATTGTTCATGCGCAAACTGGTGAAAGGCGAAGCCGACAACCTGCCGCGCAACCTGCCGGTTCGCCACGTCGCGTTCGAACCGAAAATCAAAGTCCATGGCAAAGCGCAGACGGCCTCCGACGCCGAACTCAAAGCCAACCCACGTTCCCGTAGCGCCGTCATGCGCGTCGCGGAGAAGCTGCGGTGAGCAAGCTTTTCGCCAAGCCATTGCCAGGCGGCAGCTTTCTGATGCTGCTGCTGTTCATCGGCGTGCTCGTCTCGGCCATCGCCGTGTCGTACAGCGCGCACTGGAACCGGCAGTTGCTCAACACCCTTTATAACGAACTCAGCGTGCGCGACAAGGCGCAGGCCGAGTGGGGCCGTTTGATTCTTGAACAGAGCACCTGGACTGCGCACAGCCGCATCGAAGTGCTGGCCACCGAACAACTGAAAATGCACATTCCGGGCGCGGCTGACGTGAAGATGGTGGCGCCATGATGAAACTCGAAGGCGCACTGTTCCCATGGCGCTTCCGCCTGATGGTGGCGCTGCTCGGCATCATGGTCGCGGCGATCTGCTGGCGCATCATCGACCTGCAAGTGGTTGACCGTGACTTCCTCAAGGGTCAGGGTGACGCGCGCAGTCTGCGTCACATTCCGATTCCGGCTCACCGTGGTCTGATCACTGACCGTAACGGCGAGCCTTTGGCTGTGAGTACTCCGGTGACCACGCTGTGGGCCAACGCCAAGGAAATGCAATCAGCCAAAGAAAAATGGCCGGCACTCGCCGCCGCGCTGGGGCAGGATCCAAAAGCCCTGACCGAGCGCCTCGAAGCTCAGGCCAACAAAGAATTCATTTATCTGGTGCGCGGGTTGACCCCCGAGCAGGGCCAGGCTGTGCTCGACCTGAAAGTGCCGGGCGTTTACGGCATCGAAGAATTCCGCCGCTTCTATCCGGCCGGTGAAGTCACCGCGCACATGGTTGGTTTTACCGACATCGACGACCACGGTCGCGAAGGTGTCGAGTTGGCCTATGACGAATGGCTCGCCGGTGTGCCGGGCAAACGGCAGGTCATCAAGGATCGGCGCGGTCGGCTCATCAAGGATGTCCAGGTCACCAAAAACGCCAAGGCCGGCAAGCCCTTGGCGTTGTCCATTGACCTGCGTCTGCAATATCTGGCCAACCGCGAGCTGCGTAACGCGATCATAGAGAACGGCGCCAAGGCCGGCAGTCTGGTGATCATGGACGTCAAGACCGGTGAGATTCTCGCCATGGTCAACCAGCCGACCTACAACCCGAACAACCGTCGCAACCTGCAACCGGCGATGATGCGTAACCGCGCGATGATCGACGTGTTCGAGCCAGGTTCGACCATGAAAGCCATCTCGATGAGCGCCGCGATCGAAACCGGCCGCTGGAAGCCGAGCGACACCGTCGAGGTATATCCGGGCTCCCTGCAGATCGGCAAGTACACGATCAAGGACGTTTCCAGGACTGAAGGCCCGGTGCTCGACCTGACCGGCATTCTGATCAATTCCAGTAACGTCGGCATGAGTAAGGTTGCCTTCGATATTGGCGGCGAAACGATTTTCCGCCTCGCGCAGAAAGTCGGTCTCGGCCAGGACACCGGCCTCGGCTTCCCGGGCGAGCGTGTCGGCAACCTGCCGAACTATCGCGAGTGGCGCAAGGCTGAAACCGCGACGCTGTCCTACGGCTACGGTATTTCCGTGACGGCGATCCAGCTGGTTCACGCGTTCTCGGCCCTGGCCAACAACGGTCGTCTTGCGCCGCTGACCCTGATCAAAACCGACAAGATGCCGCAGACCACCCAAGTGCTGCCCGAAGCCGTGGCGAAAACCATGCAAGGCATGCTCACTCAAGTGATCGAAGCACCGCGCGGCGTGTTCCGTGCGCAAGTGCCGGCGTATCACGTGGCCGGCAAGTCGGGTACTGCACGTAAGACCTCGGTCGGCACCAAGGGCTACGCGGAAAATTCGTACCGCTCGCTGTTCGCCGGTTTCGGCCCGATGAGCGATCCACGTTACGCAATCGTTGTGGTGATCGATGAGCCGTCCAAGGCCGGTTACTTCGGTGGTCTGGTATCGGCGCCGGTGTTCAGTCGCGTGATGTCCGGCACCCTGCGCCTGATGAACGTGACGCCGGACAACCTGCCGACGACGCAACAAGCCAACGCCACCCCGGTCATTCCGCTGAAAGCCAATGGAGGGCGCGGCTGATGTCATTAAGTCTGAACAAGATATTCCCCCACGCCGGCCACGATCTGTTGATCCGTGAATTGGCGCTGGACAGCCGCAACGTGCGCGCAGGCGATCTGTTCCTCGCCGTGCCTGGCGGCAAATTCGATGGTCGTGCGCACATTGCCGACGCACTGCAACGCGGTGCGGCTGCGGTTGCTTATGAAGTCGAAGGCGCCACCGTGCTGCCGATTACCGACGTGCCGCTGATTCCGGTCAAAGGTCTGGCGGCGCAGCTGTCGGACATCGCCGGACGTTTTTACGGTGAGCCAAGCCATCACTTGAACCTGATCGGCGTGACCGGCACCAACGGCAAGACCAGCGTGACCCAATTGGTTGCACAGGCGCTGGATCTGCTCGGCCAGCATTGCGGCATCGTCGGCACCCTCGGTTCCGGCTTCCATGGCGCACTGGAAAGTGGTCTGCACACCACGCCGAATCCGATCGCCGTGCAAGCGACCCTGGGCGACCTGAAAAAGGCGGGCGCCAAAGCCGTGGCCATGGAAGTCTCGTCCCACGGCCTGGATCAGGGGCGCGTTACTGCCTTGGCGTTCGACGTCGCAGTGATGACCAACCTGTCCCGCGATCATTTGGATTATCACGGCACCATGCAGGCGTACGCCGAGGCCAAGGCCAAGCTGTTCGCCTGGAATGACCTGAAGTGCCGCGTGGTCAACCTCGACGACGATTTCGGCCGGCAACTGGCCGTTGAAAAACGTGAGTCGCGCTTGATCACTTATAGCCTGCTCGACAGCAGCGCCTATCTGTATTGCCGCGAAGCGCAGTTCGACGACCACGGCGTGCGCGCCACGCTGGTCACGCCGCAGGGCGAACATCATCTGCGCAGCACGCTGCTCGGCCGTTTCAACCTGAGCAACGTCCTGGCGGCGGTGGGCGCCTTGCTCGGTCTGGATTACGCGCTCGACGAAATTCTCAAAGTGCTGCCGAAACTCGAAGGCCCGGCCGGACGTATGCAACGTCTGGGTGGCGGCACGCAGCCGTTGGTGGTGGTCGATTACGCTCACACCCCGGATGCATTGGAAAAAGTCCTGACCGCGCTGCGCCCGCACGTCAAAGGTCAACTGCTGTGCCTGTTCGGCTGCGGCGGTGACCGTGATCGCGGCAAGCGTCCGTTGATGGCTGAAGTGGTCGAGCGTCTGGCCGATCAGGTGCTGGTCACCGACGACAACCCGCGCACCGAAGACCCCGCAGTGATTTTCGACGACATCCGCGCCGGTTTCACGGCTGTGGATAAAGTCACTTTCGTCGCTGGACGTGGCCAGGCGATTGCGCAACTGGTTGCCGGCGCGTCCGCCGAAGACGTGATTGTTCTGGCCGGTAAAGGTCACGAGGACTATCAGGAAATCAATGGCGTGCGTCATGCCTTCTCTGACCTGGTCGAGGCCGATCACGCCCTGACCGCGTGGGAGGTGGCCCATGCTTAAGGCCTTGAAACTCAGCGAACTGACCAACGCCCTGAATGCACGCCTGATCGCCGCCGATGCCAGTTTCGACGGCGTCAGCATCGACAGTCGTGCGATCGAGCCTGGGCAACTGTTTATTGCGTTGACCGGCCCGCGTTTCGACGGTCATGACTATCTGAATGATGTCGCTGGTAAAGGCGCCGTTGCTGCACTGGTCGAACGTGAAGTGGCCGACAGCACCTTGCCGCAACTGCTGGTCAAAGACACCCGTCAGGCCCTCGGCCAGTTGGGCGCGCTGAACCGCGCCGCATTCACTCAGCCTGTCGCCGCGATCACAGGTTCCAGCGGCAAGACCACCGTGAAGGAAATGCTCGCGAGCATCCTGCGCACGCGCGGCCCTGTGCTGGCGACCCGTGACAACCTGAACAACGACCTCGGCGCACCGCTGACTCTGCTCGAACTGGCCCCGGAACACACTTCGGCGGTGATCGAACTGGGGGCTTCGCGTCTGGGCGAAATCGCTTACACCGTTGGCTTGACCAAACCGCACGTGGCGATTCTGAACAATGCCGGCACCGCGCACGTCGGTGAGTTTGGCGGGCCGGAAAAAATCGTCGAAGCCAAAGGCGAAATCATCGACGGACTGGCGGCTGATGGTGTTGCCGTGCTCAACCTCGATGACAAGGCTTTCGGTATCTGGAAGACCCGTGCCGGCGCGCGCAAGGTGCTGACTTTTGCCCTGAGCAACACGCACGCGGACTTCTACGCCAGCGATCTGAGCACCGATGCCCGTGGTTGCCCGGCCTTCAATCTGCACACACCTGAAGGTGTCGAGCGCGTTCAACTGAACCTGCTTGGCACCCACAACGTCACCAATTCCATGGCCGCCGCCGCTGCCGCTCACGCCTTGGGCGTGTCGCTGTTCGGCATCGCCACCGGGCTTGGCGCCGTGCAACCAGTCAAGGGTCGCACCGTCGCGCAACTGGCGAAGAACGGCATACGCGTGATCGATGACACTTACAACGCAAACCCCACCTCGATGTGCGCGGCCGTTGATATACTCGCCGGCTTTTCCGGCCGCACCGTCCTGGTGCTCGGAGATATCGGCGAGTTGGGCGATTGGGCGGAGCAGGGGCACCGCGACGTGGGCGAGTACGCCCGGGGCAAGGTTTCCGCGCTTTATGCCGTTGGGCCAAACATGGTTCACGCCGTGAACGCATTCGGTGAACAGGCGCATCACTTCGGCACGCAAGCCGAACTGATCCAGGCCCTCGACGCCGAGCAGGACACAAACACCACCATTTTGATCAAGGGTTCGCGCAGTGCAGCGATGGAAAACATCGTTGCGGCTCTGTGCGGGTCCAGTCTGGAGAAACATTAATGCTGCTGCTGCTAGCGGAGTATCTGCAACAGTTCTACAAAGGCTTCGCGGTCTTTCAGTACCTGACCCTGCGCGGGATCCTCGGTGTGCTGACCGCGCTGGTTTTGTCGCTGTGCTACGGCCCGTGGATGATCCGCACCCTGCAGAACCGTCAGATCGGACAATCCGTGCGTAACGACGGCCCGCAATCGCACCTGTCCAAGTCGGGTACCCCGACCATGGGCGGCGCGCTGATTCTGTCTTCGATCGGCGTCAGCACGTTGTTGTGGGCTGACCTGAGCAACCGCTACGTCTGGACTGTTTTGTTGGTGACCCTGCTGTTCGGCGCCATCGGCTGGGTCGACGATTACCGCAAAGTCATCGAGAAGAACTCGCGTGGCCTGCCGAGCCGCTGGAAGTATTTCTGGCAGTCGGTGTTCGGCCTCGGCGCAGCGATCTTTCTTTATATGACCGCTTCCACGCCGGTGGAAACCACGCTGATCCTGCCGATGCTCAAGGACTACAGCATTCCGCTGGGCCTGGGCTTCATCGTGCTGACCTACTTTGTAATCGTCGGTTCGAGCAACGCGGTCAACCTGACTGACGGTCTCGACGGTTTGGCGATCATGCCCACCGTGATGGTCGGCGGTGGCCTCGGCATCTTCTGCTACCTGTCGGGTAACGTGAAATTCGCTGAATACCTGTTGATCCCTTATGTGCCGGGCGCGGGTGAACTGATTGTGTTCTGCGGTGCGCTGATCGGTGCCGGCCTCGGCTTCCTCTGGTTCAACACCTATCCGGCGCAAGTGTTCATGGGCGACGTCGGTGCCCTGGCACTCGGCGCGGCACTGGGCACCATCGCCGTGATCGTCCGTCAGGAAATCGTCCTGTTCATCATGGGCGGCGTGTTCGTGATGGAAACCCTGTCAGTCGTCATTCAGGTTGCGTCCTTTAAGCTGACCGGTCGCCGTGTGTTCCGCATGGCGCCGATCCACCACCACTTTGAACTCAAGGGCTGGCCCGAGCCGCGCGTGATCGTCCGTTTCTGGATCATCACCGTGATTCTCGTGTTGGTTGGCCTTGCCACCCTGAAGCTGAGGTAGAACGAGTGTCTCTAATCGCTTCTGACCACTTCCGCATCGTTGTCGGCCTCGGCAAGAGCGGCATGTCCCTGGTTCGCTTCCTGGCGAACCGGGGCACGTCGTTTGCCGTGGCGGACACGCGGGAAAATCCACCGGAACTGGCCACGCTCAAGCGTGACTATCCGCACGTGGAAGTGCGTTGTGGCGAGCTGGACGTCGAATTCCTGTGCCGTGCCGACGAACTCTACGTGAGCCCCGGCCTGGCGCTGGCGACCCCGGCCCTGCAAGCCGCTGCGGCGCGTGGCGTGAAACTGTCTGGCGACATCGAGCTGTTCGCGCGTAACGCGCAGGCGCCGATCGTGGCCATCAGCGGTTCCAACGCGAAAAGCACCGTCACCACCCTGGTCGGCGAGATGGCGGCTGCGGCGGGCAAACGCGTCGCCGTCGGCGGCAACCTCGGCACCCCGGCGCTGGACCTGCTCAGCGACGACGTCGAGCTGTACGTGATGGAATTGTCGAGTTTTCAACTGGAAACCACTGACCAGCTCAACGCCGAAGTGGCCACCGTGCTGAACATCAGCGAAGACCACATGGATCGCTACAGCGGTCTGCCGGCCTACCACCTGGCCAAGCACCGGATCTTCCGTGGCGCCAAGCAGTTCGTGGTCAACCGTCAGGATGCGCTGAGCCGTCCGTTGATGGGCGAGGGCCAGCCATGCTGGACCTTCGGCCTGACCAAACCGGATTTCAAGGCGTTCGGTATCCGTGAAGAAGAAGGCGAGAAATATCTGGCCTTCGAATTCCAGAACCTGCTGCCGGTGCGTGAGCTGAAGATTCGCGGCGCGCACAACCAGTCCAACGCCCTTGCGGCACTGGCGCTGGGTCATGCGGTCGGCCTGCCGTTCGATGCGATGCTCGCGGCACTACGTAATTTTGCCGGTCTCGAACACCGTTGCCAGTGGGTGCGCGATCTCGACGGCGTGGCGTATTACAACGATTCCAAAGCCACCAACGTTGGCGCCGCTCTGGCCGCCATCGAAGGCTTG
Source organism: Pseudomonas sp. 4CAES_32.4 (assembly GCF_058136335.1). Taxonomy (NCBI): domain Bacteria; kingdom Pseudomonadati; phylum Pseudomonadota; class Gammaproteobacteria; order Pseudomonadales; family Pseudomonadaceae; genus Pseudomonas; species Pseudomonas sp. 4CAES_32.4. Next base: position 5,139,788 of record NZ_CM176882.1, on the reverse strand, counting down.
GGTGCGGACATCGACGGTAAGGTCATTCTGATCGCCGGCGGTGATGGCAAGGGTGCCGAGTTCAACGATCTGCGTGATCCGGTAGCGGCCAACTGCCGCGCCGTGATCCTGATGGGCCGTGACTCCGACAAGATCGGCGAGGCCATCGGCGATGCCGTGCCGCTGATTCGCGCGACCTCGCTGGTCGACGCCGTCGCACAATGCCGCGCCGCCGCCCAGCCGGGTGACGTGGTGCTGTTGTCGCCGGCCTGCGCCAGTTTCGACATGTTCAAAAATTACGAAGACCGTGGTCACCAGTTCGTCCGCGCTGTGGAGGAACTGGCATGAGCCTGCGCAATATCATCAAACCGTATCCGTCGCCGATCATCACCGGGCGCGGTATCGACCTCGATTTCCCGATGCTCGCCGGTTGCCTGGCGCTGCTCGGTCTCGGTTTGATCATGATCGCCTCGGCGTCCACTGAAGTGGCGGCGGCGCAGTCGGGCAGTCCGCTGTATTACATGATTCGCCACCTTATTTACGTGGTGCTGGGCCTGGGCGCGTGCATCGTCACCATGATGATTCCGATTGCCACTTGGCAACGCCTTGGCTGGCTGATGCTGATCGGTGCGTTCGGTTTGCTGGTGATGGTGATCATCCCCGGCATCGGTCGCGAAGTGAACGGTTCGATGCGCTGGATCGGTTTCAGCTTCTTCAACGTGCAGCCGTCGGAAATCGCCAAGGTGTTCGTGGTGATCTACCTCGCCGGTTATCTGGTGCGTCGCCAGAAAGAAGTGCGCGAGAGCTGGATGGGTTTCTTCAAGCCGTTCATCGTGCTGCTGCCGATGGCGGGTCTGTTGCTGATGGAGCCGGACTTCGGTGCCACCGTGGTGATGATGGGCGCTGCGGCGGCCATGCTGTTCCTCGGCGGGGTCGGGTTGTTCCGCTTCTCGCTGATGGTGGTGCTGGCGGTCGGTGCGGTGGTGCTGTTGATTCAGATGCAGCCGTATCGAATGGCGCGTCTGACTAACTTCGCTGACCCTTGGGCCGACCAGTTCGGCGCTGGCTATCAGCTGTCGCAAGCCCTGATCGCCTTCGGTCGAGGTGAATGGCTCGGCGTCGGTCTGGGCAACAGCGTGCAGAAGCAGTTCTACCTGCCGGAAGCGCACACCGACTTCGTGTTCTCGGTATTGGCTGAAGAACTCGGCGCGGTGGGTTCGCTGTGCACCGTCGCGCTGTTCGTGTTCGTGTGTATTCGCGGCATGTACATCGGCTTGTGGGCCGAGAAAGCCAAGCAGTTTTTCGCCGCTTACGTGGCATACGGCTTGTCGTTCCTGTGGATTGGTCAGTTCCTGATCAACATCGGTGTGAACGTTGGCCTGCTGCCAACCAAGGGTCTGACCTTGCCGTTCCTCAGTTACGGCGGCAGTTCGTTGGTGATCTGCTGCGCCTGTCTCGGCTTGTTGTTGAGGATCGAGTGGGAGAGTCGAACCCACTTGGGCAGTGAAGAGATGGAATTCCATGAGAGCGACTTCGCTGAGGAGCCGAATCATGGGCGCTAACGTATTGATCATGGCCGGCGGCACCGGCGGCCACGTGTTCCCGGCGCTGGCCTGTGCCCGCGAGTTTCAGGCGCGCGGCTACACCGTGCACTGGCTCGGCACCCCACGCGGGATCGAGAACGAACTGGTGCCGGCCGCAGGTCTTGAACTGCACCGCATCAACGCTACCGGCCTGCGTGGCAAGGGCAAACTGTCGCTGCTCAAGGCGCCGTTCATGCTGTTGAAATCGGTATGGCAGGCGCGGGCGATCATTCGTCGCTTGAAGCCGGTTTGCGTGGTCGGCTTCGGTGGTTATGTGACTGGCCCGGGTGGTCTTGCCGCGAAACTGGCCGGGGTGCCGGTGATCGTTCACGAGCAGAACGCCGTGGCCGGCACCGCCAATCGGTTGCTGGTGCCGTTCGCCGCCCGAGTGTGTGAAGCGTTCCCCGACACCTTTACTCTGTCGGACACCCGCCGTACCACCGGCAACCCGGTGCGCAGCGAGCTGTTCCTCGACACATCGCGACCTGCTCTGGCCGGTCGCAAAGCGCGTTTGCTGATCCTAGGCGGAAGCCTCGGCGCAGAACCGTTGAACAAATTGCTGCCTGAAGCCCTGGCCCAAGTCGCTGCCGATTTGCGCCCGGAAGTGTTTCATCAGGCCGGCAAAAACCACGATGAAGTGACTGCAGAGCGCTACCGCGCCGCCGGCGTCGATGCGCAGGTGCAGCCGTTCATCAAAGACATGGCCCAAGCCTATGGCTGGGCTGACCTGGTGGTGTGCCGCGCAGGCGCGTTGACCATCAGTGAGCTGGCCGCCGCCGGTCTGCCCTCGATGCTGGTGCCTTTGCCCCATGCGATCGACGATCACCAGACCCGCAACGCCGATTATTTGGCCCGTGAAGGCGCTGCCTTCCTGATGCCGCAAAGAACGACTGGTGCCGCGGACCTTGCCGCGCGCCTGACAGAGGTCTTGATGCAACCGCAACGACTCGAAGATATGGCCCAAGCGGCCCGCCGTCTGGCGAAACCCGATGCCACCCGTAGCGTGGTCGATACCTGTCTGGAGGTGGCCCATGGTTGAGAATCAGAAAGCCATGCCGCAACCGGAAATGCGCCGCATCCGTCGCATCCACTTCGTCGGCATCGGCGGCGTGGGCATGTGCGGAATCGCCGAAGTGTTGCTGAACCTGGGCTATGAAGTGTCCGGTTCCGACCTGAAAGCTTCGCCGGTCACCGAGCGTCTCGAATCGTTCGGCGCGCACATCTTCATCGGCCACCGTGCCGAGAACGCCGCGACCGCCGATGTACTGGTAGTGTCGAGCGCTGTGAACACCTCCAACCCGGAAGTCGCGACCGCGCTTGAGCGTCGTATTCCAGTGGTGCCGCGTGCGGAAATGCTCGCCGAACTGATGCGCTATCGCCACGGCATTGCCGTCGCCGGTACGCACGGCAAAACCACCACCACCAGCCTGATCGCTTCGGTGTTCGCCGCCGGTGGTCTGGATCCGACGTTCGTCATCGGTGGTCGTCTGAATGCTGCAGGCACCAATGCCCAGCTCGGCACCAGCCGTTACCTGATCGCCGAAGCCGATGAAAGCGACGCGAGCTTCCTGCACCTGCAACCGCTGGTGGCCGTGGTCACCAACATCGACGCCGACCACATGGCGACCTACGACGGCGACTTCAACAAACTGAAGAAAACCTTCGTCGAGTTCCTGCACAACCTGCCGTTCTACGGTTTGGCGGTGATGTGCCTGGACGATCCGGTCGTGCGCGAAATCCTCCCGCTGGTGAAACGTCCGACCGTGACCTACGGCTTCAGCGAAGACGCTGACGTGCGCGCGATCAATGTGCGCCAGCAAGGTATGCAGACCTTCTTCACCGTGCTGCGTCCTGACCGTGAGCCGCTGGATGTTTCCGTGAACATGCCGGGCAACCACAACGTGCTCAACTCGCTGGCGACCATTTGCATCGCCACCGACGAGGGCGTCAGCGATGAAGCCATCGTTCAGGGCCTGTCGGGTTTCCAGGGTGTCGGTCGACGCTTCCAGGTCTACGGCGAACTGCCGGTGGACGGTGGCAACGTGATGCTGGTCGACGACTACGGTCACCACCCGACCGAAGTTGCGGCAGTGATCAAAGCCGTACGCGGTGGCTGGCCGGAGCGCCGCTTGGTGATGGTCTACCAGCCGCACCGTTACAGCCGCACCCGCGACCTCTACGACGATTTCGTCAATGTACTGGCCGACGCCAACGTGCTGCTGTTGATGGAAGTCTATCCGGCCGGCGAAGAGCCGATCCCGGGCGCCGACAGCCGCAAGCTGTGCAACAGCATCCGCCAACGCGGTGCGCTGGACCCGATCTACATCGAGCGTGGCGTTGATCTGGCACCGCTGGTCAAGCCGCTGCTGCGTGCCGGCGACATCCTGCTGTGCCAGGGCGCCGGTGATATCGGCGGTCTCGCGCCGAAGCTGTTGAAAAGTGAATTGTTCGCTGGCGCCGTGGCGGCGTCGGTCGAGGGGAAGTTGAAATGACTGCTGCCTACGCCAACCTGTTCTCCACGATCGCGCCGAAAGACTTCGGCCGCGTCGCCGTGCTTTTCGGCGGCTTGAGCGCCGAGCGTGAGGTTTCGCTGAAATCCGGTAACGCCGTGCTCGACGCACTGCAGAGCGCTGGCGTGGACGCGTTCGGCATCGACGTTGGCGACGACATTTTGCAACGTCTGCTCAGCGAAAAGATCGACCGTGCGTTCATCATCCTTCACGGCCGTGGCGGTGAAGACGGCTCCATGCAGGGCCTGCTCGAAGTGGCGGGCATTCCCTACACCGGCAGCGGCATTCTGGCTTCGGCACTGGCGATGGACAAGCTGCGCACCAAGCAGGTCTGGCACAGCCTCGGGATTCCGACGCCGCGTCACGCCGTGCTGTGCAGCGAAGCTGATTGTATTTCGGCGGCGACGGAACTGGGCTTCCCTTTGATCGTCAAACCGGCGCATGAAGGTTCAAGTATCGGGATGGCCAAAGTGAGTTCTGCGTCCGAGTTGATCGACGCATGGAAAGCGGCCAGTACCTACGATTCGCAAGTCTTGGTTGAGCAATGGATTCAAGGTCCGGAGTTCACCATCGCCACCCTGCGTGACCAGGTGTTGCCTCCAATCGCCCTGGGTACCCCGCACACGTTCTACGACTACGACGCCAAGTACATCGCCAACGATACCCAGTACCGCATTCCGTGCGGGCTGGATGCCGCCAAGGAACAAGAACTCATGGATCTCACGGCCAAGGCCAGTGAGGCGCTGGGTATTGCCGGTTGGGGCAGGGCGGACGTGATGCAGGACGCCGACGGGCAGTTCTGGTTCCTCGAAGTGAACACCGCACCGGGCATGACCGATCACAGTCTGGTGCCGATGGCGGCCCGTGCTGCCGGTCTGGATTTCCAGCAACTGGTTCTGGCCATTCTGGCCGCCAGTGTTGAAGACGCTAGAGGTTAAGACGATGCAAGGCGCTCAGCTCAGACATCAGCCTCCCGCACCCGGCCGCAAGCCGGTGCCGCGGGGTGCCAGCCGCATGGTGGCGAAAGAGCCGATGTCTGCGCGCCTGCCGAAAGCCAATTTCGGCTTCGTGAAAAGTCTGTTCTGGCCGGTGCTGCTGGTGGTGCTGGGTTTTGGAACGTACGAAGGCGCAACGCGTTTGCTGCCGTACGCCGACCGGCCGATCACCAAGATCGCCGTGCAGGGCGACCTGAGTTACATCAGTCAGCAAGCAGTGCAGCAACGGATCGCCCCGTACGTGGCGTCGAGTTTCTTCACCATCGACCTGGCCGGCATGCGTACCGAGCTTGAGCAGATGCCCTGGATCGCCCACGCCGAAGTACGTCGTGTGTGGCCGGACCAGGTGGTGATCCGCCTCGAAGAGCAACTGCCGGTGGCGCGTTGGGGCGACGAGTCGTTGCTGAACAACCAGGGCCAGGCGTTCACGCCAAAGGAGCTGGCGAACTACGAACACCTGCCACAGCTGTTCGGCCCACAACGGGCCCAGCAGCAAGTGATGCAGCAGTATCAGGTGCTGAGCCAGATGCTGCGGCCGTTGGGCTTCTCGATTGCACGCCTGGAACTGCGTGAACGCGGGAGCTGGTTCCTGACCACCGGTGCCGGCAGTTCCGGTCCCGGCATCGAGTTGCTGCTGGGACGCGGCAACCTGGTGGAAAAGATGCGCCGCTTCATCGCCATCTATGACAAGACGCTTAAAGACCAGATTACGAACATTGCGCGCATCGATCTGCGCTACGCCAACGGCCTCGCTGTTGGCTGGCGGGAACCTGTAGCGCCGACGACAGCCCAACCCGCTGTCGCAAAGAATTAAGAAGAGGCAGGACCCATGGCAAACGTGCAAAGCGGCAAAATGATCGTCGGTCTCGATATCGGCACCTCCAAGGTGGTGGCGCTGGTCGGCGAGGTCTCCGACGACGGCTCGCTGGAAATCGTCGGGATCGGTACCCATCCGTCCCGTGGCCTGAAGAAGGGCGTGGTGGTCAACATCGAGTCCACCGTGCAATCGATCCAGCGCGCGATCGAAGAAGCCCAACTGATGGCGGGCTGCCGCATTCACTCGGCGTTCGTCGGCGTGGCGGGCAATCACATCCGCAGCCTGAACTCCCACGGCATCGTCGCGATCCGTGATCGCGAAGTCAGCTCGGCCGACCTCGAGCGCGTCCTCGACGCCGCTCAGGCTGTGGCGATCCCGGCTGACCAGCGCGTGCTGCACACCCTGCCGCAGGATTACGTGATCGATAACCAGGAAGGCGTTCGCGAGCCACTGGGCATGTCCGGCGTCCGTCTGGAAGCCAAGGTTCACGTGGTCACCTGCGCCGTCAACGCCGCACAGAACATTGAAAAATGCGTGCGCCGCTGCGGTCTGGAAATCGACGACATCATTCTCGAGCAACTGGCCTCGGCCTACTCGGTACTGACCGACGACGAGAAAGAACTGGGCGTGTGCCTGGTCGACATCGGCGGCGGCACCACCGACATCGCGATCTTCACCGAAGGCGCGATTCGTCACACCGCAGTGATCCCGATTGCCGGTGATCAGGTGACCAACGACATCGCCATGGCGTTGCGCACCCCGACCCAGTACGCCGAAGAAATCAAAATCCGCTACGCCTGCGCCCTGGCGAAACTGGCCGGTGCCGGTGAAACCATCAAGGTGCCGAGCGTTGGCGACCGTCCACCGCGCGAACTGTCGCGTCAGGCCCTGGCCGAAGTGGTCGAGCCGCGTTACGACGAACTGTTCACGCTGATTCAGGCCGAGCTGCGTCGCAGCGGCTACGAAGACCTGATCCCGGCGGGCATTGTCCTCACTGGCGGTACTTCGAAGATGGAAGGCGCCACTGAACTGGCCGAAGAAATCTTCCACATGCCGGTTCGTCTGGGCGTGCCGCACGGCGTCAAAGGACTGGATGACGTGGTACGCAACCCGATTTATTCCACTGGCGTTGGCTTGTTGATGTACGGCCTGCAAAAGCAGTCCGACGGGATCTCGTTCTCGGGCATCGGCAGCCGCGACAGCTACAGCAACGAAGAGCCACAGGCGCCGTTGCTGGACCGATTGAAGAAGTGGGTTCAAGGCAACTTTTAAGAGCAGTTCGAAGCGTCAAGCTTCGAGCGGCAAGCAGTAGCAGTAGATGCACCGCAACAAACATGCAGTAGGCGAAAAAACTAGAGAATGTAAGGAGAGGGAAAATGTTCGAACTCGTAGACAACATCCCCGCAAGCCCGGTAATCAAAGTTATCGGTGTCGGCGGTGGCGGCGGCAACGCTGTCAACCACATGGTCAAGAGCAACATCGAAGGCGTTGAATTCATCTGCGCCAACACTGATGCTCAAGCGCTGAAAAACATCGGCGCACGCACCATTCTGCAACTGGGTACCGGTGTGACCAAAGGTCTGGGCGCCGGCGCCAACCCTGAAGTAGGTCGTCAGGCCGCTCTCGAAGACCGTGAGCGCATTGCCGAAGTCCTGCAGGGCACCAACATGGTGTTCATCACCACTGGCATGGGCGGCGGTACCGGTACCGGTGCTGCGCCGATCATCGCCGAAGTGGCCAAGGAAATGGGCATTCTGACCGTTGCGGTCGTGACGCGTCCGTTCCCGTTCGAAGGCCGCAAGCGTATGCAGATCGCCGACGAAGGCATCCGCATGCTTTCCGAAAGCGTCGACTCGTTGATCACCATTCCGAACGAGAAGCTGCTGACCATCCTCGGTAAAGACGCAAGCCTCTTGTCGGCTTTCGCCAAGGCTGACGATGTACTGGCCGGTGCCGTTCGCGGTATCTCCGACATCATCAAGCGTCCGGGCATGATCAACGTCGACTTCGCCGACGTGCGTACCGTGATGAGCGAAATGGGCATGGCGATGATGGGCACTGGCTGCGCCAGCGGTCCGAACCGTGCACGTGAAGCAACCGAAGCGGCAATCCGCAACCCACTGCTGGAAGACGTGAACCTGCAGGGCGCACGCGGCATCCTGGTGAACATCACCGCCGGCCCTGACCTGTCCCTGGGTGAGTACTCCGACGTGGGTAGCATCATCGAAGCCTTCGCTTCCGAGCACGCGATGGTCAAGGTCGGTACCGTTATCGATCCGGACATGCGCGACGAGCTGCACGTGACTGTGGTTGCCACTGGTCTGGGCGCGAAAATCGAGAAGCCGGTAAAGGTCATCGACAACACCGTTCACACTTCCATGGCATCTGCCCAGGTACAACAACCGGCTCCGGCCCGTCAGGAAGCGCCAGCGGTTAACTACCGTGATCTGGACCGTCCGACCGTCATGCGCAACCAGGCTCAGGCCGGTGCTGCGGCTGCCGCGAAGATGAATCCGCAAGATGATCTGGATTACCTGGACATCCCGGCATTCCTGCGTCGTCAGGCCGATTGATGGAATGTATCAGGGCTATGAAGGTGATTGGTGTTCAGCAAAGGCATGGTCTGCTATCATCGCCAGCCTTTGTTGATACCAGTTCGCAATTTGCGCTGAAGCGGCCCAAGCCATGATTAAACAACGCACACTGAAAAATATTATCCGTGCCACAGGTGTAGGCCTGCACTCCGGTGAGAAGGTCTATCTGACCCTCAAGCCTGCGCCTGTCGACACTGGCATTGTGTTTTGTCGCGCTGACCTCGACCCTGTGGTGCAGATTCCTGCCCGCGCGGAAAACGTCGGTGAAACCACTATGTCGACGACGCTGATCAATGGCGACGTGAAAGTGGACACGGTAGAGCACTTGCTCTCGGCCATGGCTGGCCTGGGCATCGATAACGCCTACGTCGAGCTCTCCGCGTCCGAAGTCCCGATCATGGATGGCAGCGCTGGACCCTTCGTATTCCTGATTCAATCGGCAGGCCTGGAAGAACAGGACGCCGCCAAGAAATTCATCCGCATCCTGCGTGAAGTGACAGTGGAAGACGGCGACAAGCGCGCCACTTTCGTCCCTTTCGAAGGGTTCAAGGTGAGCTTCGAGATCGATTTCGATCACCCGGTATTCCGGGACCGCACCCAAAGTGCAAGCGTGGATTTTTCCAGCACTTCGTTCGTAAAAGAAGTCAGCCGCGCCCGTACCTTTGGTTTCATGAGTGACATCGAGTACCTGCGCAAGCACAACCTCGCACTCGGCGGCAGCGTTGAAAACGCAATCGTGGTCGATGCCGATGGCGTGTTGAACGAAGACGGTCTTCGCTATGAAGACGAATTCGTGAAGCACAAGATCCTCGATGCCATTGGCGACCTGTACCTGCTGGGTAACAGCCTGATTGGTGAGTTCAAAGGCTTCAAGTCCGGTCATGCACTGAACAACCAGCTGCTGCGCAAGTTGATTGAGCAGACAGATGCTTGGGAAGTGGTGACGTTCGAAGACGCCAGCACCGCACCAATCTCTTACATGCGCCCGGTTGCGGCGGTGTAAGTAAAAAACCTCTCTAGTTTTTTGAAGGCCATCCTCGGATGGCCTTTTTTTATGCCTGTGGTTTTTGTGTGGTCTGCACTGGCCTCATCGCTGGCAAGCCAGCTCCCACAGTTTCCAAGGTGAACCACAAATTTCCAATGCACCAAAAGTCCCTGTGGGAGCTGGCTTGCCAGCGATGGGGCCGGTGAAGCCACTACATCTATCAGGCAGCCACCACCGCCCGATTCCGCCCACCTTCCTTGGCCTGATACAACGCCTTGTCCGCCGCAAACAACACCTGCTCCAGCGTCATCTCACTCGCCGCCGTCCATGTGGCGATGCCAATGCTCACCGTCATCGGCCGATCAGCCCCTGCAATCCACGGCAACTGCTCCACCGCCTGACGAATATGCTCGGCAATCTGCTGCGCGCCATGACCATCGGTCTCGGCGAGAATCACTGAAAACTCCTCGCCGCCATAACGCGCGACCAAATCCGCCGGTCGTCGCACATTGTCAGTGATGACCTTGGCCAGCGACTTCAACGCCTGATCACCGGCCTGATGCCCATGCCGGTCATTAAACGCCTTGAAATGATCGGCATCGATCATCATCACCGACAGCGGTTTGCCCGAACGCTGGGCGCGGAACCATTCGTGACGCAGCGATTGATCGAGCATCCGACGATTGGCTACACCGGTCAGCGCATCAGTGGCAGCCAGTTGCGCCAGTTCGCGCTCGGCACGCTGGCGTCGGCGCAGTTCGCGGGCCAGCAGCCAGGTCAGCCACAGCAAGCCCACGCACAGCACGCCGGTGGCGCCGCTGACCAGCATCGCCGTGCGGCGCCAGGTGGCGAACACCTCGTCGCTGGACAGCGCGACCATCACCGTCAACGGCAGATTCCCGACCCGTGAATAGGTATAGAGACGCTGTTGATGGTCAATGCTCGAGGTGCTGGTGAAACTGCCATTGCCATCCTTGTCGCGCAGGATTCGTATCACATTGGGCCGATTGCCGAAGTTCTTGCCGATTGAATCGCTCTGCAGGTAAGGCTTCTGCGCCAGCAGCACGCCGTCATGGTCGATGATGTTCAGCGTGCTGCCCTTGCCGATGTCGAGGCTGTTGAACAACTGATCGAAGTAGTCGAGTTTCATCGAGGCCACGGCCACCCCGGCGAACTCTCCGGTGTCCGTAGAAATCCTGCGGCTGAAACTGATGCGCCATTGATTCGCCTCGTCGCAGTCGCAGCGGGTCTTGAACGGACGGCTGATAAACATGCCGACGTCGCGGTTGAAGGCGTGGGCGAGAAAGTAGTCGCGGTCGGCGAAGTTGCCCGGTTTCGGTTCGATTCGAGAAGAGTCGGCGAGCACGTCGCCATGCTTGTCGAGCAGCAGAATATCGCCCTTGAAGCGCGCGGTAGTGGAACGGTCGAACAGCGCCAGATGACGGATCTGCGGCGAAACGTTTTGCAGGTCATCGCGCTGGGCGGCGGCGATCAGGCCTTGCAGGGTCAGGTCGTACAGCTCGACAGTGCGCAGTACGTCGGCGTCGATCAACTGGGCGATGGTGGTGGCGCTGCGGGTCGCCGAATCGCGGGCATTGGCGTGCTCGCGGATCAGCAGGAAAGTGACGATGCACAAAATCGCGATCACGGTCAGCAAACTGCCGCAAATCAGCAGCAACTCGGGGCGTCCGGTCTTGCCCGAAACGGGCGGGGTGCGGCTCGCGATCATGATGGGATTGTCGGTTTGGAGATCTTATAAGCGTAGGAGCTGCCGAAAGCTCGGGCCTTCGGCAGCTCCTACAGGTTCAGTGTTAACTGATCTTAGAAGACGTTGATCGGGTAGTCGATGATCACGCGGTATTCGTCGGTGTCGGTGTCAATCGCGCCGTAACCATTGCCACCCCGATTGGTTGCCCATTGCAGGCGTACTGCCAGATCTTTGGCCTGGCCACTTTGCACCACGTACTTCACATCGATATCGCGTTCCCAGTGCTTGGCGTTGCGACCTTCAGCGCTGTACCAGTTGGCGTAACCCTGGCTGTCGGGGTCAACCTTGGTCAAATCCACCGTGCCGCGCGAGTAGGACACGCCCGAAGTCAGGCCCGGCACGCCGACACCGGCAAAGTCATAGGCGTATTTGAGCTTCCATGAACGCTCGTTCGGGCCGTTGAAGTCCGAGTACTGCTGCGAGTTGTCCAGATAAACGCTGTCGCCCTGGCTGATGTAGTCGAACGGCGTATTGCCGTTGACCCGCTGATAGGCGGCGGTAACGCTGTGATGACCGACGCCAACGGTGAAGTGCAGGCTGTAGGTGTTGTTGTCGATGTTGCCCAGCAGCGCATCACCGGTGTCTTGCGTGTGATAGAAGTGCAGGCCCGGGTTGAGGCTGACCAGATCGTTCAACTGCCAGGTGTAATCCAGGTCGTAGTAGTACTGGTTCCAGATGTCCTTGAGTTCGGACGCGTACAGGCTGCTGGTCAAACCTTCGACACCGCTCCAGGCCACACCGGCCCAGTTCAGGTGTTGGCTCTCATCGCTATCGGCCAAGGTGCCGTAGGAAGTGCCGATGCGGGTATGACCGCTCTGGTTATACGGCTTGGTGAAACTGGCCTGGCCACCTTCGATCAGCCAGCCGTCGAAGCTGTGATTGGTCAGGCTCACACCACGAAAGGTCTGCGGCAGCATGCGCGTGTCGCCGCCGGCGATCACCGGGTTGGTGAGGAACAGATCACCGGCCTTCAATTCGGTGTCGAACGCGCGCATTTTCAGCGTGCCGCCCGCCGTGGAAAAGGCTCCCGGCGCTTTGCCGCCATTCTCTCGGATCGGCAGGATGCTCGACCCGTCCGTGCCGCCACCGCCATCGAGCTTCAGCCCGAGCATGGCGTGGGCATCGATGCCGAAGCCGACTGTGCCCTCGGTATAACCCGACTCAAAGATCCCGAGAAAACCCTGGCCCCACTCGATGTTGTCGTCCGTCTGCTGCAGGCGGTTGCGATTCATGTAGTAGTTGCGGGCGTTAAGGTTGAGGCTCGAACCTTCGACGAAGCCTTCTTTGGCAGGCTCGTCAGCCTGAACGGCGGGAGCAATCGTTGCGGCAATTGCAATGAACAGCGGGGTGAAACGAACTGGGTAACGCACGTGCAATGGAGCTCCTTGGGTCAACTGGCGCCTCTATATGTTGAGGCGCTCGATGTTTCTTGTTGTTACAGACGAACCAAACGGCTTTCAAACCACAACGAAAAAAGGCCGCTGAAAGGCAGCGGCCTGGAATGACGACGGTTGAACGGGAAGAGCCAAACAACCGCGTCGAGGGAAACGTTGGCGCGGTGCGCGACTCAGCTGTCTGTCTCGCTTGCCTGAGCCTGGGAAGTTGCAGCCTGCGGGGCTTGCGTGGCGTTTTGCGCCTTGGCCATCACTTCAGCCTGATACTGATCGTAAGCCTGAGCGCGAGCGACATTGTGCGCTACGAACGACTGCGATTCTTCAGCCATCGCCATCGGCGACAGGATCAATGAGGACAAAACGAACGCGCTGGCAATACCCATACTGTTGGACATCTTGAAGACCTTCTCGCTTGGCGAGTGCTGTTTGGTGCGGGCAAAGATAAGGTTGCCAGGCGTTGGGAAACAGCGTGATTTTCATAAATGACTGTTACAGCAGAAGCAAAGATCGCAGCCTTCGGCAGCTCCTACAGGGGAAGATGTTGATCATTCCCACGCTTTACGTGGGAACGATCGGTGGAGGAGGGTCAGACAGGCAAATGGATGCCGAAAGTATTCATCCCCCGATCACTGCGCACAAACACATCCCCACCATGCATCAGCGCAATCGCCTTGACGATCGCCAGCCCCAAACCATGGTTATTACCACTGTTACTTCGCGACGCATCGACCCGATAAAACCGTTCGAACAACCGGGGCAGATGCTCGCTGGCAATCGGCGATCCCGGATTGGCCACGCCAATACTCACCTGGTTATCTTCAACCTCAATCCGCACCTCGATCACCTGACCCGCCTCGGTGTGCTGCACCGCATTGCTCAGCAAGTTGATCAACGCCCGACGCAGGTGCGCGACCTCGATCTGCACCAGCGCATCACCGCTGACCTGCACCTGAACCTGCGCATCTTCAAGAATGAAATCCAGATATTCCAGGGTCGTCGCCACTTCATCGGCCAGCGATGTCGATGTGAGTTTGGTCGCCTTATTACCCTGGTCCGCGCTGGCGAGAAACAGCATGTCATTGATGATCGAGCGCAGCCGTTCCAGCTCTTCAAGATTGGATTGCAGCACCTCGAAATAGTGTTCCGCGGAACGCCCACGGGTCAGCGCTACTTGCGTCTGGCCGATCAGATTGGTCAGCGGTGAACGCAATTCATGGGCGACGTCGGCGTTGAACGATTCCAGTCGCGAATAGGCCAGTTCGACCCGTTCCAGCGTCGAGTTGAACGAGTCGACAAACTGCTCCAGTTCCGGTGGCAGCGGCGACAAACGCAAGCGACCGGCCCGCAGCGGTGGCGCCAGACGCTGTGCTTCGTGGGACAGTTTGATCAGCGGTTTCAGACCGATCCGCGCCACCCAATAACCCAGCGCGGACGCCATCAGCACCCCGACAATCGCCAGGCCGATCAACGCGATCAACAGGTTGTGTTGCGTCTCGTGAAACGTCTCGGTATCGATGCCGATCATGAAGCGCAGTGGCGGGCGCTGGTCCTTGGCCGGGAATTCGCTGACCAGCACTTTCAACGGATAAGGCTGCCCCGGCAGTTGCAAATCGCGCATGCCCAGCGGCCCATTGGTGATCTCGCGGATTTGCGGCGTGAGGTTGCCGTATTCGTATTGCGGATCGCCGCTGCTGATCCAGAAACTGATGCGCTTGTCTTCTTCGCCGAGCAGCTTGAGTTTGTTGTTGATCTTCACCCAATGCTCGGGTGTGCCAAAGCGGCCAACGGTGGATTCGAGCACGCTGTAACGCGCATCCAGCTCGGCTTCCGGGAGCAATCCCAAACCTTTGTCGACCTGCTGATACAACGCGCCGCCGATCAACAGAAACACCAGCAGCGCCACCAGCGTGAACATACCGCTAAGGCGTAGCGCAATCGAATTACTGGACACCACGGCTCTCCAGCACATAGCCCATGCCGCGAATGGTGTGCAGCAGTTTTTCGTCGAATGGCCCGTCAAGCTTGGCGCGCAGGCGTTTGATCGCCACTTCGACGACGTTGGCGTCACTGTCGAAATTGATGTCCCAGACCATCTCGGCAATCGCGGTTTTCGAAAGGATTTCACCTTGGCGGCGGGCGAGAACACTGAGCAGTGAAAACTCTTTGGCCGTCAGATCCAGACGTGTGCCGGCGCGGGTCGCCTTGCGGCTGATCAAATCGATCCACAGGTCGGCGATGCTCACTTGCACCGGCTCATGGCCGCCACTGCGCCGGGTCAGCGCTTGCAGGCGCGCGACCAGTTCGAGGAAGGAAAACGGTTTGCCGAGGTAATCGTCGGCCCCGTCGCGCAGGCCTTTGATGCGGTCTTCGACGCGCTCGCGGGCGGTGAGCATGATCACCGGCGTTTGCTTGCGCGCACGTAACGCGCGCAGCACGCCGAAGCCATCAAGGCCCGGCAACATGACGTCGAGGACGATCACCGCGTAGTCGCTTTCCAGCGCCAGATGCAGACCCTCGACGCCGTCGCGGGCCAGATCCACGGTGTAACCCTGTTCCGTCAGACCGCGGTGCAGATAGTCCGCGGTTTTTTCCTCGTCTTCGATAATCAGAACGCGCATGACCCGCCTCAGTCTGTGGTCGCCAACGCCGGCAGCGGCGTAGGTTTGGGTCTATGGAAAAGTCGCTCAAGCCACAAGTATATGACCGGCGTGGTGAACAGCGTCAGCATCTGGCTGACCAGCAAACCGCCGACCACCGCGATCCCCAGCGGCTGGCGCAGTTCGGCGCCGGTGCCATACCCGAGCATCAGCGGCAGTGCGCCGAGCAAAGCGGCGAGGGTGGTCATGATGATCGGCCGGAACCGTGTGATGCACGCCTCGAAAATCGCATCCTGCGGCGACAGGCCTCGGTGTCGCTGGGCTTCGAGGGCGAAGTCGATCATCAGGATGCCGTTCTTCTTGACGATCCCGATCAGCAACACCAGACCGATCAACGCCATGATCGAAAAGTCCTGGCCGCAGATCCACAGCATGATCACCGCGCCCAAGCCTGCTGCCGGCAATGTCGAAATGATCGTCAGCGGGTGCACGAAGCTTTCATAAAGCACACCGAGAATGATGTACACCGCCACCAGCGCCGCGAGAATCAGCCACGGCTGACTGGCCAGCGAACTCTGGAACGCCTGTGCCGCGCCCTGGAAATTGCCGCTGATCGCAGTGGGCATGCCGATCTCGGCCTTGGCCTGATTGAGCAAGATCACCGCATCACCCAACGCCACGCCGGGCGCAAGGTTGAACGATAGGTTGGCCGCCGGGAACATGCCGTCGTGGGCAATCGACAACGGCCCAATAGTCGGCGCATCGAATTTGGCCAGCGCCGACAGCGGCACCATCTCGCCACTCAGCGGCGAACGCAGGTAGAAGTAGTTAAGGCTTTCGGCCTTGCCGCGTTGCTTGGTGTCCAGCTCCAGAATCACGTTGTACTGATTGACCTGGGTCTGGAATTCATTGATCTGCCGTTGGCCGAAGGCATCGTAGAGCGCCTCGTCGACGTCGCTCGCGGTCAAGCCGAAACGCGCTGCGGCGCTGCGGTCGATGCTGATGTGGGTGATGCTGCCGCCCAGTTGCAAATCGTTGGAAATGTCGCGGAACGCCGGATTGCTGCGCAGTTTTTCGGTGAGACGTTGTGTCCATGTGGCGAGGGTTGCGCCGTCATTGCTCTTGAGCACGTATTGATACTGCGCGCGGCTCGGGCCGGAGCTGAGGTTGATGTCCTGGCCAGCGCGCAGATAGAGGACGATGCCGGGGACTTTCATCAGTTGCGGGCGGATGCGGTCGATGAACTGGCTGGCTGAAACATCACGATCACCGCGTTTCTTCAGGGCGATCCAGAAGCGGCCGTTGGCGATGGTCTGGTTGCTGCCGGAGACACCGACCGAGTGGGAAAACGCCTGCACGGCCGGATCGGCGGCAACGATTTCGGCCATGGCCAGGTGTTTTTTCACCATGTCGCCGTAGGAAATATCCGCAGCGGCTTCGGTGGTGCCGAGGACAAAACCGGTGTCCTGCACCGGAAAGAATCCTTTCGGGATAAAAATGTAACCGCCGATGGCCAGCGCCAGCGATAAACCGAACACGCCGATCATCAGTTTCTGATGGGCGAGGGCGCGACGCAGACCTTTCTCATACCAGCCCAGCAAGCGCTCGCTGAAACCCGGTTTGGCGTGGGCGTGATGCACCGGTTTACGCATGAACAGCGCCGCCAGCGTCGGCGCCAGGGTCAGCGACACCACCACGGAAATCATGATGGTCGAGGTCGCGGTCAGGGCGAATTCCTTGAACAGCCGCCCGACCACGCCGCCCATGAACAGCAGCGGAATAAACGCCGCCACCAGCGAAAAACTGATCGAGACCACGGTGAAGCCGATCTCGCCGGCGCCCTTGATCGCCGCTTCGCGCATGTCATCGCCGGCCTCCAGATGTCGGTGGATGTTCTCCACCACCACGATCGCATCGTCGACCACAAAACCCACGGCGACGACGATCGCCACCAGCGTCAGGTTGTTCAGGCTGAACCCGAGGAGGTACATCAGGGCGAAACTGGCGATCAGCGACACGCCGAGCACCGCCGAAACAATCAGGGTCGCCGACAACTGACGCAGGAACAGCGCCATCACCGCGACCACCAACATGATCGCGATCAACAGGGTGATCTCGACCTCATGCAGCGAGGCGCGAATGGTCTGGGTACGGTCGATCAGGGTTTTCACCTGCACCGAGGCCGGCAACATCGCTTCAAGGCCGGGCAGGGCGGCTTGAATACGATCGACGGTCTCGACGATGTTGGCGCCGGGCTGGCGCGAGATCACCAGGTTCACCCCCGGCCGATCACCGGCCCAGGCTTGCACGTAGGCATCTTCCGAACCGTTGACGACTTTGGCGACATCGCGCAGGTGAACGGGGGCGCCATCCTTGTAGGAAACGATGAGTTGGCTGTAGTCCTCGGGGTGGAACAACTGGTCGTTGGTCGACAGCGTCGAGATGCTTGATTCGCCGTACAGCGCCCCTTTGGCGAGGTTGAGGCTGGTCTGCTGGATCGCCAGACGAATGTCTGCGAGGGTCAGGCCGATCGCCGCGAGTTTGTCCGCCGACGCTTGCACGCGGATCGCGGGACGTTGCTGACCGGTGATGTTGATTTGGCCTACGCCGTCGATCTGACTGATCTGACGCGAGAGCAGGGTTTCTACCAGGTCGCTGAGTTCAGTGCCGGGCATTTGCGTCGAGCTGACGCTGAGAATCAGCACCGGGCTGTCGGCCGGGTTGACCTTCTTCCAGGTTGGCAGCGTCGGCATGTCTTTGGGCAGCTTGCCGGCGGCGGTGTTGATCGCCGCCTGGACTTCCTGCGCAGCGGTGTCGATGCTTTTATCGAGGGTGAATTGCAGGGTCAAAAGGCTTGAGCCCAGCGCACTGCTAGAGGTCATCTGGGTCATGCCGGGGATGGCACTGAATTGCACCTCCAGAGGCGTGGCCACGGACGAGGCCATGGTGTCGGGGCTGGCGCCAGGCAACTGCGCGGAGACCTGAATCGTAGGAAATTCCGCTTCCGGCAGTGGGGCGATGGGCAAACGCGGGAAGGCAATCAAACCGACCAGCACCAGCGCGATGGTCAGCAGAATGGTCGCTACCGGGTGATCGATGCACCACGTCGAGACGCCTTTGTGCGCCTTCATGGCTTCGGCTCCGCTTGCACCACCTGCGGCGGCTCGGTCATCACTTGCACGGTCGAACCGGGTTTGAGCCGCGACTGGCCATCGGTCACCAGCACGTCACCGGCCTTCACGCCTTTGATGATGTCCTGGCCGCTGCCTTGGTAAACCATCTGCACTTGCACGGCTTCGACTTTGTCGCCGTTCACCCGGTAAACGAAATGTTGGTCGAGGCCGCGTTGTACGACGGTAGGCGGGACGACCAGCGCATCCTTGTCGAGGGCTGTCTGAATTTTTACCGTGACCAGCAGACCGGGCCAGAGCTTCTGGCTGGCGTTGTCGAATTCTGCCTTGGCGCGGATGGTGCCGGTGTTGGCGTTGATCTGATTGTCGATCAGGGTCAGGTGACCTTCGCCGAGCAGGTTGCCGGTCTCGCCATCGGTGTCGGCGCCGATGTAGGCCTTGACCGGCGCGCGTTGCGGATCGCTGATCAGGCCTTGCAGGGTTGGCAGCATTTGCTGGGGCAGCGAGAACTCCACGGCGATCGGGTCGATCTGGGTGACGGTGAACAGGCCGGCGGTGTCGGTCATGCGCAGGAAGTTGCCTTCATCGACCGTACGAATACCGACGCGGCCGGTGACCGGGGAGCGAATCTGCGTGTAGGAAAGTTGTACTTGCGCCGAATCAATTGACGCCTGGTTGCCTTGGGCGGTGGCTTTCAATTGGTTGACCAGGGCTTGTTGCTGGTCGTAGGTCTGCTTGGAGATGCCGTCGTCGACGGTGAGCAGTTTGTAGCGTTTGAGGTTGACCAGGGCGACTTGCAGTTGCGCCTGGCTTTCGCCCAGTTGTGCGCGGGCCTGGTCGAGGCTGGCGCGAATCGAGCGGTCGTCGATGGTGGCCAGCAGGTCGCCTGCTTTGACCAGTTGGCCTTCTTTGACGAGAATTTTGGTGAGGATGCCGTCTATTTGTGGGCGCACTACAACGCTGTGCAGTGAGAGTACGGAGCCGATGCCGCTGGTGTAGCGGGGGACGTCTTTTTCGCTGACCGCGATGACTCGCACGGGGATGGCGGTGGGGGTGGCGAGTTTGGTTGGGGCGGGTTTCATTGCCCACCATGTGCCTGCGGCGGCCAGGACGATCACTAGGGCGAGCAGGGCTTTGTTCTTTTGGATTCGCATGCGGGGTGGGCGCCAAGGGTATGGAGTTTGGGCAGGTTGGGTATTTATAAACTTGTTTGGGGGTCAGGAGGGTGACGGCTAGCTGTCGGCGCTGTCAGTTTCGTTGGGTACATATCCGTTGCTGCGGTAACGGCGGCTTAGGGTTTCGCCCTTACGGCGACTCACTTTTTTTTAAACGCCAAAAAAAGTAAGCAAAAAACGCTTGCTCCTACGTTCGGCCCGCTCGCTGGGGCTCGGGGTTCCTTCGTTGCGGGATCGATCCGGGGGGCAGCGCCTCCGGTTTGCTTCGCTGCACCTCCTCTCGCTGTGTTTGGCTGCGCCAAACGGTCGCTGCGCTCCCACCCCCGGATCAATCCCTCCACTCAGCCTTCCGATGTCGCCCTACAGATCAAAAGCTGCAGCCGAGCTAACGCTCATCCTGTTGAGTGGGGCGGCTGCGCCGCGGGTTTTGTGTAGGAGCTGCCGAAGGCTCGGGCCGCGATCGGACGATCTTTTGATCTTGATTTTGTGGGAGCTGGCTTGCCAGCGATGGCGGCCTGACAGCCGACCATTCTCCAACTGATTGCACTCGATCTAATTGTGGGATCCAGCCCTGCTGGCGATGGCGGCCTGACAGGCGACCATTCTCCAACTGATTGCACTCGATCTAATTGTGGGAGCCAGCCCTGCTGGCGATAGCGCTCTGCCAGGCGACCATTCTCCAACTGATTGCACTCGGTCTAATTGTGGGAGCCAGCCCTGCTGGCGATAGCGGCCTGACAGCCGACCATTCTCCAACTGATTGCACCCGGTTTAATTGTGGGAGCTAGCCCTGCTGGCGATGGGGCCAGCCCATCCACCCGATGAATTGAGGCTGTTTAAATCTGTGTGCAGCAGGCAGAACCTTCCCACAAGGTTTTCAGGTTGTCCGTCGGACGCGGGCTCTCTAGTCTTGGGTCGTCGTCGAAAACTCGGCGATCGGGTGTGAGAACCCGCTGAGATGTTTTAATCAAACACGAGTACGACCATAATCGCCGCCAGCTCATCTGCTGCCGGCAATGCTTTATGGCGGCTGTGTGCGGGCGGACTTCGGTCCGGCCGGGTTGCTCTCTTACCGGTTTCTCACTCCGCACATAGCTGCCACCCCTTCGTCGCGTGAGAAACGACAAGTGATGGCTGTACATCATTTGATAAGAGAGTTTTTCAATGTCCAAGCCCGTACCCGATCCCCCCATCGAAACAACCCCACTCGAAGAAGCCCTCCGCGCCGAAGACCAGATCAAAACCCGCGAAGCCATCAAACGCGCTCTCGATTTCTATCTCTGCCCTGAACCGGTCAAACCGCGCGAGCCGAGCACGATGTTCCTCATCCACCCGAACATCGACACTGAAAGTCTGCTTGCCCACGCCTGCGAATCGTTGTCGTCAGCCCATGTCATGGCCGGGGATCTGGCGGATCAGCTCAACCGCCCGCAGCGCAGTACGGCGCTGGCGATCCAGCAGATTGTCATGCTGGCCGAGCTGGCGGTGAACCGGGCGCTGGATCGGGTTGACCCGCAAACGTAATCCGTCTGAACACCGCGTTATCGTTCATCATCAGCAGGGCTGGCTCCCACAGTTGAAGTGCATTCCCATGTGGGAGCGAGCCTGGGCGATACATCTCTAACGGTCATTTCGCTCTGCCGTCTCAATTCGCTACTCATTTGCCAACTACGCTTCTCAAGATCCGGCCCTGCACGCGGATAAACATTGTGTAGCCCGGATTTTCTCTGGGCGGTTCACTGCGGAGTGTCTTGATATGAAGCTGAAAACCGTAATGCCGTACGTGCTTCTCTTGCTTCCACTCGCTGCGTTAGCCGCGCCAGGCAGTCAATCTGGCGAGATACGGTTTACCGGACAAATTGTCGATTCGGGATGTGCGGTGGGACGTGTCGGAGCGTTGTCCGCCAATGAGTCCCGTCAGTTCGAGCTAACGCCCGGTTTGAAAGTCGCCGTGGACACCGAGCGCAATGCCTGCAGCCATGAATCACAGCCATTTACGATGAGCTACGAGGCGCTGAAGACTTCCAGTGACAAAGGCATCGTCACCATCTCGTACCTGTAGACCATTCGGCGTGCGGCGCAAATCTTCAGGTGCCGAGCCATGGCGCACAGGTATACTGCGCGCCTTTGCGGCTCACTGACCGGGCCCGACTTTTTGCTTTCCGGAGCTTTTATGACTTCCCCAACCCAACCGCCGGTTGACGACGCCGTGAGCGATGTTCCGGCTGTAGTGACCGACGCCAGCGATACCAAAGCCGAAATCCCGGCCTTCAAGTTTCCGTTCAAACCGGGTGAGCTGGCTAGCGCACAAGGCTCGAACCAGCCGTGGTACAAGAACGGCGCCAAGAACGGCCACACCAAGACCCCGGGCATGGCGCCGCCGGGCACCCGTCGTTCGATGGGCAAGCGCTGATCTGGTTTGAAGTAGTCGCACCAAGAAGCAGATTATTCCCACAGAGACAGCTGATTCGTCCTCTGGGAATCCAAGCGGCCTTTCGTCAAATATTCACGCCCCGTGAACGCTTTGATGAAGGTCGCTTCCATGTCTCTGGCAAAAATCCTGTCTGCCTTGTCGTTGCTGGCCCTGACCACCGGTTGTGTGTCGTCAGCGGTTGAGCCGACGCTGCGGTTTGGCGTCGAACCTCTCGTCCCTCCATTTGAAAGTCGCAACGATAAAGGTGAACTGATCGGTCTCAACATCGAGCTGGGCAATGCGCTGTGCGCTGAGCTGCAAACACGTTGTGTGTGGGTCGATCAGGATTACGCGACGAATGTCGAGGCGCTTGAGGCCCAGCGGTTCGACGTGATCATGCCGATGACGGCCACTCCGGCACGCCGCGAACGCATCGATTTCACCGACAATCTCTACCCGCTAAGCAGCCGGTTGGTGACGCGCAAAGGGGCCAATCTGCTGCCCGATGCTCAGTCGCTCAAAGGCAAACGCGTCGGCGTATTGGCCGGCACCAGTCGCGAGGCATTCGCCACGGCGCGCTGGGCTGAAGCGGGTGTGACGATTCGCAGCTTCCAGTTCAACGATCAACTGATTGCTGCCCTGCAAAGCGGTGAAATCGATGCGACCCTGCAGGATTCCATCGAAATCACTTATGCCTTGTTGGGCCAGCCTCAAGGTGAGCCGTTCGGTTTTGCAGGCCCGGCGCTCAAGGACCCGATGCTGGGCACGGGCGTGGCCATGGCGCTGCGCAAAACCGACAGCAAGCTGCGCGATGAGCTCAATGCGGCCCTGGAGCGTTTGAAGCGGAGTGGCGAGTATCAGGCGATCACCGAGCGCTACCTGAGAAGGTAGGACCTGAAAGTCTGGCGGTAGCCGCCGTTCGGGATTGGGGCTGCCAGTGCTGCTCCCACAGTTGACTTACGATCCCTGTGGGAGCGAGCCTGCTCGCGAAAGAACCTTCAGCCGCCGCGAGACCTTGGATCAGGCCGCCCGCAGCGAGATAAACGCATACGTCTGCGCCGGCTCGGTCACCACCCGCGCCCCGGCTGCCGACACTTGCCCGGCAACGTCATCGCCGGACAAGTGAAACAGCCATTCACTCGGCGCAGTCGCCAGTGGTTGTGCGGTCACCTGATCAATCACCGAAGCAAAAGCACTCATGTTCGGCAAATACGCCGTGAACCCGTCACCCTTGAGCGCCGTGGTTCTAATCCCGAGCATTGCGCAAATCGCATCCTTGATGCCGATGTCATCTCGATCCGCCTGTCGCGAGCGTTGAATCAAGTCGACCAGTTCCTGATCCACCAACTCGCCTCCGACGATCAGCGCCGGGCCTTGTTCCCAGGATTCCGGCGGGCAGTCCTTGGCCGCAGGATTGAGCGGGATATGCGGGTTGATTTCTGCCGGATAGATCCTGCACACCAGCGGCCGGCGCTCATAGATTCGGCACAGCTTGTCTTCGTCAAGATTCCGGCAAGGTCCGACGTTATAAGCCGCGAAGGTGATCGCCACGTGGGCGTCGGTCTCGCCGCTGCGCACCACCACCGAACGCCGTTCGGCATGTTCCCGCTGCTGCGCCGGCAAACCCAGACCATTGCCGAGAAAGGCTTCGACCAGCACGATCACCTGACCGCCATCCGTCGCCCACATACGGGCTTCGGCCAGGGTCAGAGGGACATGGTGGTCGGTGCAGCATTTGCCGCAGCCTACGCAGGAAAACGTCGTATTCATTGAGCGATCTGTCTTCAATCAAGGTGTGAAACGGCGGCGGAAAACCACCGCACAGACCCGGGTTGAAGCAAATTATGCGCCACTCACTTCGCTTTGGCGGTCGGACGGATCGAGTCCCACTCGGTGACGAAGGCAGTTTTCGATTGTTTGTTGTATAGGCACAACTCGCTGCCTTGCTGGCCTTTCATGTGTTTTTGCGGGTATTGGCCTTGCAGCAGAACGGCGGTGTAGCCCACGCGATCATCGAATTGCGCGGGTGTGCCGACCGGTTTGGCGTTTTTCAGGCCACTGGCTTTGGTGCAGCTGGCGAGTACGGTTTTGTCGTAGGCGGCCCAGGCGTCGGGGCTGGACGCTTGGGCCTGGGAGGCGAGGGCGGTGAGGCAGAGCAGGCTGAGGGTGATGGCTTTCATGGTAGGGGCATCCTTGGTTTGGGGGCCAAGGTTGGAGTCAGTTCGGGAGGAAAAGTTGTCAGGGATGCCGCCATCGCTAGCAGGGCTAGCTCCCAAAGGGGTATGCATTTCAGTTGTGGGAGCGGGCCTGCTAGCGAATGCAGTGGATCAGCCCGGCACCAATTCCCGGCGGACCACATACATCCCGGCACTTTCATACAGTCGCTGCGCCCGCAGGTTGGCTTCCAGTACCTTTAAATCGACAAATCCTTCGCGCCTTTGTTGAAACACCTTGAACGCATTCAGCAACAACGCCCGGCCCAGTCCTTGGCCTTGAATGCGCGGGTGCACCACCAGATTTTTGATATACGCACTCGTCCAGCACTGCGCGACGCCGACAACACCCGTGGCGTCGCAGGCAATAAAACACAGGGTCGGGTCGTATTCCGGATCGCGCTCAAAGCGCTGTTGCCATTCATCCAGTGGCGGCACGCGACCGCCGCCTTCGCGGTAACCGAGTTGCATCAACTGATGTACAGAGGGCGCCAGTTCTGCGCGGTAAACGGAAATTTCGACACCTGACGGCCATTGCACATCCGGCACGACTTCTGCCAGGTCGCGCCGCATCAAAAAACAATACGTCTCGGCCAAGACTCAGTGCCCGTGCGCGGCGACGTGCTTGGCCGCTTCGATCAAACGCTGGGTCAGTTCCGGCGAAGAAAATTTGGTCAACACCGCATTCGCCCCGGCCAGCCGCGCTTTCTCGCTGTTCATCGCGCTGTCGAGCGAGGTGTGCAGCAGCACGTAGAGGTGGGCGAAGTCCGGGGTCTCGCGCAGGGTGCGGGTGAAGGCGTAGCCGTCCATTTCGGACATTTCAATGTCGGAGACAATCAGATTGATCTGCTGGGCGGTGCCCTGCAGGTCGAGCAGGCAGTCGATGGCTTCCTTGGCGCTGCGTGCGGTGTGGCATTGCAGGCCAAGATTGCGCAGGGTGTGCACCGATTGTTGCAGCGCCACCTGACTGTCATCGACCACCAGAATACGCGCGTTGCCGAGTACTTCGGCGTCTTCCATGGTCAGGTCGGTCGGGGCCATTTCGATCTGCGCCGGGGCGATGCTGTGGATAACCTTTTCGATATCCAGCACCTGCACCAGCGTGCCGTCCACTGAGGTCACGCCGGTGATGTAAGCGCGCGAACCGCCCGAGCCAAACGGCGGTGGCTTGATGTCGGTGGTCAGGCAGTGGACGATTTTGCTCACAGCCTGAACGTGCAGACCCTGTTTGGAGCGGCTGACGTCGGTGACGATCAGGCAGCCGCCGTTCGGGTCCTCCAGCGGGCGCTCGCCGATGGCGCGGCTGAGGTCGATGACCGACAGCGAGGCGCCGCGCAATGTGGCGATGCCTTTGACGTGCGGGTGCGACTCCGGCAGCTTGGTCAGCGGCGGGCACGGAATGATTTCACTGACTTTCAGCAGGTTGATCGCCATCAACTTGCCGCTGCGCAAGGTAAACAGCAGAAGCGAAAGTGAATCTGCGCGGGCTTTGGTGGAAGACATATAAACCTTCTGTGGAAAAAGGTGAGCGGCGATCCCGGAGATCGCCAGCAGGTATTGATGCCGGGTTATCGACGTCTTGCGGGCAGGCTTTAGGGATTCTGGCGCCAATCCGACGGTGGGCGGATTATTTCATCCCCAACCGCTTGGCCATCCGCCCAAGGTTCGCCCGATCCAGCCCCAACTCGCGCGCCGCACTGGCCCAGTTATCCTGATTACGCTCCAGCGCCGCACTGATCAAGCGCCGTTGATATTCCTCGGTCGCGCTGCGCAAATCACCCGTAATCAGCGGGGCAACAGCGACCGCGGCGGCCATTGGTTCCGCCGGGTTATCCACAACCTCGCGCGGCAAATCCAGATCCGCCGCACTCAAGCTGAGAATCTTCGGCCGCACCTTGCAGTTGCCCAGCGCCTTCAATGCGCTGCGCCCGATCAAGTGTTCCAGTTCGCGTACATTGCCCGGCCACGTGTAGGCCAGCAGCGCTTCCTGAGCGTCGCTGTTCAGACGCAGGCTGTTAAGGCCCATGCGCGAGCGGTTCTGTTCGAGGAAGAAACCGCTGAGCAGCAACACGTCGCGTCCGCGATCACGTAGCGCCGGCACCCGCAGCGGGTAGACGCTGAGGCGATGGTAGAAGTCGGCGCGATAACGACCGCTGCGCACTTCTTCAGCCAGGTCGCGATTGGTCGCGGCGATCAAGCGCACGTCGACCTGATGCTCCTTGTCCGAGCCCAGACGCTGCAACTGCCCGCTCTGCAAAACCCGCAGCAACTTGGCCTGTACCGTCAGCGACAGCTCGCCGACTTCGTCGAGAAACAGCGTGCCGCCATTGGCCAGTTCGAACTTGCCGCGACGATCACTGGTGGCGCCGGTGAACGCGCCGCGCACGTGACCGAACAGTTCGCTTTCCACCAAGGTATCCGGCAGGGCGGCGCAGTTGAGGCTGATGATCGGTTGGTCGGCGCGCGGTGACGCGGCGTGGATCGCTTGCGCCACCAGCTCTTTGCCGACCCCGGTTTCACCGGTGATCAACACGGTCAGATCACTGCCACCGACCAGGTTTATTTCTTCCACCAAGCGTTTGAGTGCTTTGCTCTGGCCGATCATTTCGCGGTTCTGCTGACCGCTAGCCTGACGGTAAACCTCCGCGCGTTGATGCTCGTCTTCGGCGCGAGTGGCCAGCCGTTCGATGCGTTCGGCGGCGTTGACGGTGGCCGAGGCGAGGCTGGCAAAGGCTTGCAGCGCGTCGAGTTCGATCGGTTCGAATCGCTCGGGATCGAGTGCATCAAGGGTGATCAGGCCCCAGAGCTTTTCATCGACAAACAAAGGACAGCCCAGACAGTCGTGAACTTCAAGATGATCATCGAGACCATCGACCAGACCGTCATAAGGATCGGGTAAATCACTGTCAGCGGCGAAGCGGGTTGGCCCGGCGCCGGCCAGGAGGATTTCGAAGCGCGGGTGTTCGCTGACTCTGAAACGACGACCTAAGGTGTCTGTGCTCAGGCCATCCACCGCTAGCGGCACCAGCGATTCACCGTCGAGCCGCAACAACGCGGCGGCATCGCAGGGCAACAGCGCGCGCATGGCTTCGAGCAGGCGTCGGTAACGCTCACCCTCAGGCAGTTCGCGGGAGAGGTCGGAAACCAGAGGCAGCAGGGCGGTGAGCAGTGATTTGGCGGTCATGGTCTTGTAGTCAAAGGGACACGATGTAGTCGAGATGACTATAAGTCTATTTGGGTCATTATGACTACTGTGTCTTCAAGTTATTGATTTGTATGAATAAAAAACTTGGCACGAAACCTGATAACCCTAAGGTAACTTTTCAAGAAAGCTCAGGAGTTGCTCTTATGCTTAGCGTCCAGGATCGTGCCATCGTCAAATCCACCGTGCCTCTGCTGGAAAGCGGCGGTGAAGCGCTGATCACGCACTTCTACCGCATGATGCTCTCTGAATACCCTGAGGTGCGCCCACTGTTCAACCAGGCCCACCAGGCGAGCGGCGACCAGCCTCGAGCCTTGGCCAACGGTGTACTGATGTACGCCCGCCACATCGATCAACTCGATCAGTTGGGCGATCTGGTAGCGAAAATCATCAACAAGCACGTGGCCCTGCAGATTCTGCCGGAGCACTACCCGATTGTCGGTGCGTGCCTGCTGCGTGCGATCTCGGAAGTACTCGGTGAGGAAATCGCCACGCCGGAAGTGATGAGCGCCTGGGGCGCAGCGTACGGTCAACTGGCTGACATACTGATCGGTGCCGAGGGCGCGATCTACGACCAGAAAGAGCAAGCGGTCGGCGGCTGGCGCGGGGCGCGTGAATTCATCGTCGCGGCCAAGGTCGAGGAGAGCGCGGAAATCATCTCCTTCTACTTCGAACCTGCCGACAAAGGCCCGATTCTGGCAGCTGAGCCGGGTCAGTACATCGGCATGAAGCTGATCCTCGATGGCGAAGAAATCCGTCGCAACTACTCGCTGTCGGCGCTGGCCAATAAAGGTCAGTACCGCATCAGCGTTAAACGCGAGCCGGGTGGTCGTGCATCGAACCATTTGCACGATCAACTGCATGTCGGCGCGAGCATTCAGCTGTTTCCACCGTCGGGCGAGTTTACTTTGACGGCCAGCGACAAACCGCTGGTGTTGATCAGCGGCGGCGTCGGCATCACCCCGACGTTGGCGATGCTGGAAGCGGCGCTGGAAACCGAGCGTCCGGTGCACTTCATCCACTGCGCGCGCAATGGCAGCGTCCATGCGTTCCGCGATTGGATCGATGGCCTGGCGGCGCGTCATCCGCAACTCAAGCGTTTCTATTGCTACGCCGAAGACGATGGCGTCAGTCCGGCGGCGGACAAGGTGGGCCTGTTGAGCGTGGAGCAATTGGGCGAATGGCTGCCTGAGCAGCGTGATGTCGATGCTTACTTCCTTGGGCCGAAGGGGTTCATGGGCGCGATCAAGCGTCATTTGAAAGTCTTGGGTGTGCCAGAGAAGCAAAGCCGTTACGAGTTCTTTGGGCCGGCCTCGGCTTTGGAATGATCTGAAACCGAGTTGCTCCCATCGCTAGCAGGGCTAGCTCCCACCCTTGGAATGCATTTCAAAGTGTCGGAGCTAGCCCTGCTAGCGATGGGGCGACTCGGGTCTCCTGTGGAAAACATCCCTACAACTTAATGGTTCCTTAACCGCTTTATCGTTTATTGCCCCGGTGTAGACTTGCGACAACTTTCAGCCGCACGCCGGCTGAACCATGGACAAACAAGGGAAAGGCGATGAGCGAGGAAACGATTCGGTTGGGCCGTGAGCGGCGCTTTCTGGTGCTGTTGGGGATCATCTGTCTGGCGCTGATCGGTGGCGCGCTGTACATGCAAATCGTACTGGGTGAGGCGCCGTGCCCTCTGTGTATTCTGCAGCGCTATGCGTTGCTGCTGATTGCGCTGTTCGCGTTCATTGGCGCAGCCATGCGCACCCGCCGCAGCATTACCGTATTCGAAGTGCTGGTGGTGATTAGCGCGATTGCCGGGGCGGCGGTTGCCGGTCATCACGTGTACACGCAGTTCTACCCGGCGGTGAGCTGCGGCATCGATGTGTTGCAGCCGATTGTCGATGATTTGCCACTGGCGAAGATCTTCCCGCTGGGCTTCCAGGTCGATGGATTCTGCTCGACGCCGTACCCGCCGATCCTCGGTCTGTCGCTGGCGCAATGGGCGCTGGTGGCGTTCGTGCTGGTGGTGATTCTGGTGCCGCTGCTGACCTCGCGTAACCGAAAAGCCCTGCGCTGAGTCAACTATTCGGCTGAGTGGCCGATACAGAAAGCGCCCCGATTTGCGGATCAGCAAATCGGGGCGTTTTGCATTTTCACAGCGTTTGTGAAAACACCGTGACGAACGGCAATGGAGGGTGCGGCAAGTGTGCGACATGTTGTCACACGCGCCGTGTCGCAGGTCTCTTCAATGACGCGAATCGGTGCGTTGTTACAAAAAAAGATTGGTCTGTTTCGGGGTTTTTCGGCTTTAGCACGGGAGTGCCAGAGCAGGCAGTTTTAACAAGCGTCGGCATATGGCCAAAAGCCTTGGGTTATCGGGCTTTGCGCTATTCCGGGGCTCGGAAAAGGCCTTCAGAGCTGTCTGAACTGAGGCGGGTACACCTACAATTTTTGGTGTTTTTGTTGAGAATCGATTTCGATAACATGCGGAACTTTTGCAAAAATGGTGATGGATTGTTGCTCGAACGGATAAAAATTATTTCGGGATAAGACATGGTGTATAGGGCGCTACCTATCTACAATCGCCCGCACTGAATTCCC
The DNA here is from genome assembly GCF_058136335.1 of Pseudomonas sp. 4CAES_32.4. NCBI lineage: Bacteria > Pseudomonadati > Pseudomonadota > Gammaproteobacteria > Pseudomonadales > Pseudomonadaceae > Pseudomonas > Pseudomonas sp. 4CAES_32.4. Next base: position 5,109,840 of record NZ_CM176882.1, on the reverse strand, counting down.
GGCACTGTTCAGCCTTTATTAAGGAACACATTAATAAGGCGCTGCGCAGAAAGTCGGGTGTCGAGTGAGTCGTGAGGCTTCCAAGACACCCAGGTGTCGGTGCCTTCCAACTTTCCGCACCAAATGGAATTGGTCTGTAACAAGGCCTTTGACCACGAATTCGAATAAGAACTGACCGCTGTCCCAGGATTTGTCGAGCGTCTGACGCGCGACGGGCGGCCCTTATTCAATCCAAAGAAAATGCCAACCCTTGGCAGGGTGAAGTGTTGGCGATCAAAACCCAACTGCATTGCGCAAGCTGCTTTAGAGGTCGTGAGATGAGTAAAAACAGGTACCCCAGATTACTAGGCCTAGTGCCGCTGCTCGGCACGTTGTTGCTGGGAGGCTGCAACATGACCTTGCTCAATCCAACGGGCCAGGTTGGCCTGGAACAGCGAAACCTGATCATCACCGCGACCCTGCTGATGCTGTTGGTCGTCGTGCCGGTTATCGTCATGACCTTCCTGTTCGCCTGGAAGTACCGCGCGTCGAACAAGAACGCCGTCTACACCCCGAAATGGTCGCACTCGACCAAAATCGAAGTGGCAGTCTGGACCATTCCGGTCCTGATCATCATTGCCCTGGGTTACATCACCTACATTTCGACCCACGAACTGGACCCGTATCGTCCGATTCAATCCGACGTCAAGCCGGTGACCATCGAAGTGGTCGCGCTGGACTGGAAGTGGTTGTTCATCTACCCGGAACAAGGCATTGCCACGGTCAACAAGATCGTGTTCCCGGCGCACACGCCAATCAACTTCAAGATCACCTCTGACGCTGTGATGAACTCGTTCTTCATCCCGGGTCTGGGCGGCCAGATCTACGCGATGGCGGGCATGCAGACCAAGCTGCACCTGATCGCTGACCGTAACGCTGAAATGGACGGTATCTCCGCCAACTACAGCGGCGCGGGTTTCACCGGCATGAAGTTCAAAGCTATCTCAACGACTCAGGAAGATTTCGACGCCTGGGTAAGTGAAGTCAAGAAGTCACCTAAACAGCTTGATCAAGCTGAATACGCAGCCCTTGCCAAGCCAAGCCAGAACAACCCAGTCGAGCTCTACTCCTCGGTCACGCCGAACCAGTTCCAGATCATCGTCGACAAGTACGAAGGTATGAAGCCGGGCAAGCCACTGAAGCACGAGAAGAAAGAGAAAGAAGTGGCGGCCACGGAAATGGACTCGAGTTCGCATTCAGCTGCCGGGGCAGAGGAGTAAACGATGTTTGGTAAATTAAGTTGGGAAGCAGTCCCATTCCACGAACCGATCGTGATGATTACCATCGCCATGATCGCGCTCGGTGGTCTGGCGCTGTTCGCTGCAATCACCTACTTCAAGAAGTGGACGTACTTGTGGACCGAGTGGTTGACCTCGGTAGACCACAAGAAAATCGGCGTGATGTACATCATCGTTGCCATGGTCATGCTGCTGCGCGGTTTTGCCGACGCGATCATGATGCGTACCCAGTTGGCCATGGCCACCGAGGGTTCGCCTGGCTACCTGCCACCTGAACACTATGACCAGATCTTCACCGCTCACGGTGTGATCATGATCATCTTCATGGCGATGCCATTCTTCACCGGCCTGATGAACCTCGCAGTGCCGCTGCAGATCGGCGCGCGTGACGTTGCGTTCCCGTTCCTGAACTCCCTGAGCTTCTGGCTGCTGGTTTCCGGCGTTGTGCTGATCAACCTGTCCCTGGGCGTCGGCGAATTCGCCAAGACCGGTTGGGTTGCCTATCCACCACTGTCGGGTCTGCAATACAGCCCTGGCGTGGGTATGGACTACTACATCTGGGCGCTACAGTTATCCGGGTTAGGTACGACGTTAACCGGGGTTAACTTCCTCGCGACCGTACTGAAAATGCGTACCCCTGGCATGAAACTGATGGACATGCCGATCTTCACCTGGACCTGCACCTGGGCAAACGTTCTGATCGTGGCTTCGTTCCCGATCCTGACCGCTACCCTGGCATTGCTGACCCTTGACCGTTACATGGATTTCCACATTTTCACCAATGAACTTGGTGGCAATCCAATGATGTACGTCAACCTGTTCTGGGCGTGGGGCCACCCTGAGGTTTACATCCTGATCCTGCCGGCATTCGGCATCTTCTCGGAAGTGATCTCGGCGTTCACCGGCAAGAAACTGTTCGGCCACCACTCGATGATCTACGCCTCGGGCGCGATCTCGGTACTGGGCTTCATGGTTTGGCTGCACCACTTCTTCACCATGGGTTCGGGTGCAAGCGTCAACGCCTTCTTCGGTCTGGCGACGATGCTGATTTCCATCCCGACGGGTGTGAAGCTATTCAACTGGCTGTTCACCATCTACCAGGGCCGTCTGCGCTTCACCAGCCAGGTTCTGTGGACTCTGGGCTTCATGGTGACCTTCGCCATCGGCGGCATGACCGGCGTATTGCTGGCCATCCCGGGTGCTGACTTCGTTCTGCACAACAGCCTGTTCGTGATCGCGCACTTCCACAACGTGATCATCGGCGGTGCGGTATTCGGTTACATCGCTGGTTTCGCGTTCTACTTCCCGAAAGCGTTCGGCTTCAAGCTGCACGAAGGCTGGGGTAAAGCAGCGTTCTGGTTCTGGATCTCCGGCTTCTTCGTCGCGTTCATGCCGCTCTATGCACTGGGCTTCATGGGCATGACCCGTCGTCTGAACGCCACCACCAACCCTGAGTGGGTACCGTACCTGTACGTTGCCATGTTCGGTGCGGTGATGATCGCTGTCGGTATCGCCTGCCAACTGATCCAGCTGTACGTCAGTGTGCGTGACCGCAACAAGCCAGAGAACGTTTGCGATCACGGTGACCCGTGGAATGCACACACCCTGGAATGGTCGACCTCGTCGCCACCACCGTTCTACAACTTTGCCGTGCTGCCTAAGGCTGACTGCATCGACCCGTTCACTGAAGCCAAGGAAAACGGTACTGCGTACCAGCAACCGGCCAAGTACGAGCCGATCCACATGCCGAACAACACCGCCACTGGCGTGGTGATGGGCGCGCTGTTGACCGTCTTCGGTTTCGCCATGATCTGGCACATCTGGTGGCTGGCCATCGCGAGCCTGGTAGGCACTGTTGTCTACTTCGTGATCCACGCTGCACGTGACGACCAGGGCTATATGGTTCCGGTTGAAACGATCGAGCGTATCGAAGCCGAGCAGCACAAGCGTCTGGTCGCGGCAGGGAAAATCCCGGCCAATGCCACCCGTGTTGAAACCTCGTTGGAACAGGCTTAAACCATGTCGAATTTAGTGACCAATGCTGGACACGCCCATGGTGAACATGGGCACGATGACCATCACCACGATTCGGGCGAGATGACCGTATACGGTTTCTGGCTCTACCTGATGACCGACTGCATTTTGTTTGCGTCGATCTTCGCGGTATACGCGGTACTGGTAAACAACGTCGCCGGTGGCCCTGCGGGCCACGACATCTTCGAACTGCCATACGTGCTGGGCGAAACCGCTCTGCTGTTGTTCAGTTCGATCACCTACGGCTTCGCCATGCTGGCGTTGTACAAAGGTAAGAAGCAGCAGGTTCTGGGTTGGTTGTTCATGACCTTCCTGCTGGGCGCAGGCTTCATCGCGATGGAGATCAACGAGTTCCACCTGCTGATCTCCGAGGGCTTCGGTCCTAGCCGTTCGGGCTTCCTGTCGGCGTTCTTCACCCTGGTCGGTACCCACGGTCTGCACGTATCCGCGGGTCTGATCTGGATGGGCATCATGATGTACCAGGTCAACAAGCACGGCCTGACGGCGACCAACAAGACCCGTCTGAGCTGCCTGAGCCTGTTCTGGCACTTCCTGGACGTGGTGTGGATCTGCGTATTCACCGTTGTTTACCTGATGGGGACCCTGTAATGGCTAACGCACACTCCCATGACAGCCACGACGACGCCGGCCACGGCAGCGTCAAGTCCTACGCGATCGGCTTCATCCTGTCGGTGATCCTGACTGCAATCCCGTTTGCACTGGTGATGTACCCGTCGTTGCCAAAGTCGATCACGCTGATGATCGTTCTGGCCTTCGCCGTGATCCAGGTGGTTGTCCACCTGGTGTACTTCCTGCACCTGGATCGTTCGGCTGCGCAACGTAACAATGTGATCGCCTTCGTGTTCGCCGCGATTGTGATCGTGCTGCTGGTTGGTCTGTCGTTGTGGATCATGTTCAGCATCCACACGTACATGATGGCGAAGTGAGGTAGACCCGATGTCGCTTAAGCACTTTATCCAAATCACCAAACCGGGGATCATTTTCGGTAACGTGCTTTCTGTGGCAGGCGGGTTCTTCCTGGCCTCGAAAGGGCATGTCGATCTGGCGGTGTTTCTGGCAGCCATGATCGGCACGTCCCTGGTCGTCGCCTCCGGTTGCGTGTTCAACAATTGCATCGACCGCGACATCGACCTGAAGATGGAACGCACCAAAAACCGCGTGCTGGTCCAGGGCTTGATCTCCCTGAAACTGGCCCTGGTCTACGCGACCATCCTTGGTGTTCTCGGCGTTGCCTTGTTGTACAAGGTGGCCAACCCGTTGGCTGCCCTGTTCGCCGTAATCGGCTTCGTTATCTACGTCGGCTTCTACAGCCTGTACCTCAAGCGCAAGTCGGTTCACGGCACGCTGGTGGGCAGTCTGTCGGGCGCCATGCCGCCAGTGATCGGTTACGTTGCCGTAACCAATAGCTTCGACATGGCTGCGCTGACGTTGCTGGTGATGTTCAGCCTGTGGCAGATGCCGCATTCCTACGCCATCGCGATCTTCCGCTTCAACGATTACCTGGCCGCATCGATTCCGGTGTTGCCAGTGAAGCGCGGGATTCAAGTGGCCAAGAAGCACATCCTGCTCTACATCCTGGCGTTCCTCGTAGCGACCTTGATGCTGACCTTTAGCGGCTACGCCGGCATGAGCTACCTCGCCGTCGCCGCAGCCATGGGCATGTACTGGTTGTACATGGCCTGGACCGGCTACAAAGCAGTGGATGACACCGTCTGGGCACGCAAGCTGTTCGTGTTCTCGATCTTCACCATCACTGCGTTGAGCGTCATGATGTCCCTGGACTTCAAGGTGCCGGCAGAGCTGTTGCTGACGTACGCGCCGTAAGGCTGAAAGGCTTCAAGAAAAACCCCGCACATTGAGAGATGTGCGGGGTTTTTTGTTTCTGTCATCCCTGGTTGCGGATGCTGGGTAAAAGACCTAGATTTGGATCCATGTCGGTTATAGCCCCAGCCTTCGGGGGTGCTCAACTGGTCATCTACGTTTCTTCATGCACTGATCAAAAGGCTGGGCGAAATGACTGAGAGGATGAGCTGCGACGAGCGTTTTATTGCCCTGGCCCAAGAGCTGAACTATGACATTTACGGTGAGAACACTGCCGGCGGCAATTACGCGCCGCTGATCCGTCATCACGATGAGTTGTATATCAGCGGCATGGTGCCGCGCACCCACGGCAAGATTCAGTATCCGGGCCGTGTCGGGCTGGAGTTGACGCTCAAGGATGCGCAAGCTGCTGCGAGTATCAGCGCGATGCGTTGCCTGGCGCTGATCGTTGATGCGGTTGGTTCGCTGGACAAGATCAAGGCGCTGTTGCGGGTGACCGTGTACGTGAAGTCGACGCCTGATTTTGTCGATCTGAGTGAAGTGGCCAATGGTGCTTCGGACGTGTTCAGCCATGTGCTTGGCGATGCTGGCCGACACACCCGCACCACCATTGGTGTGTATCAGTTGCCGAAGAACGCGGCGATCGAGGTCGACATGATCGCCGCTTTGCATTCAGGCGCGTAATCACCGAACGCCAGAAAACAAAAAGCCCCGCCTGAATCTCAGTGCGGGGCTTTTTCGTTTGACGCTGCGCTCTTACTGCGCGGCGATGCTGTAGCCATCGAACGCGGTCTGCTTTTGCAGGGCGGTGATGATGTTCTTGCGGTTCACCGCCTGCTCAGTGCCGTCGTTATCAACGAAGACTTCGCTTTCCAGTTCCGCTTCTTCGCCTTCACCGACGAAGGTGAAACCGAGGAACTCCAGCGCTTCACGGTCGACGTTCAGACGCGAACGCGGAGTACGCAGTGGCAGGGTCACGCTGGTGCCGTCCTTGCTGATGGTGAAGATTTCGACTTCTTTCTTCTTCGCCGCTTTGCTCTTGCCACCGCTCGGATTGCTGATCGCCTGATGGGTCTGGTTCAGCACTTTGAGGGCTAGGCCATAGACGATTTCCTGGAACGCCGGATCGTCCTTGAAGCTCGACAGGATACGGCCTATCGAGAACTTGCTGCTGAGGTCTTCCAAGGCTGCAAGGTCGGCAGCTTCGGCGTCTTTCAGCGCCTTGAGTTCGCCCATCAGCTCGTAGGCCTTGTCATCATCGAAGCTGTCGTGAGCCTGACGGATCGCGGCGCGCAGCTCGCGGATCTGGTCGCTTTCACGGGTCGACTGGAACGCATCCAGGACCATTTCGCTGATGATTTTGGCTTGTGGAAGGTGTTGTGAAAGATTGATGGAGTTTTCGTATTCCGCTTTGGACGATTCGGTGACTACGGATTCAGCGGTGTTGAAATCGGACATTGAAATTTCACTACTTTTTAACTTGAGTTGAGATGAGCAAGCCCGAGGGCTTTTTCAGGCCGACTAATTTAGGGGAGCGCGGCGGCGTTGTCACGGAGCAACGGTCTGCCGGTCGAGTTTTTTCCCGACGTTCGCTATTTCAGGCGCGGGCATTTCAAGCGGCATCAAGATCTGCCCCACGTCTGCATCGCAAATTCGACAAACCGGCGCAGCTTCGGCAAGCGATAGCGATCCGGTGCGTACAACAAGTGCAGAGGACGGCTGGGCGGTTGGAAGTCGGGGATGACGGTCACCAGTTTGCCGTCGCGCAGATCCTGTTCCACCAGTGCATCGGGCAACATGACGATGCCCATGCCGGTGCGCGCGGCCTGATGCAGGCCAGCAGACGTATTCATCAGCATCGGTCCGCTGACGTCGACGAGTATTTCCCCGTTGGGGCCGCTGAGGCGCCAGCGTTTTTCCACGGATTGCCAATCGTCGCCGGAGGGGTAGGCGAATGACAGGCAGTCGTGCAGTCGCAGGTCTTCCGGGGTTTGCGGCATGCCGCGACGGGCGACGTATTCCGGGGAGGCGCATACGGTCAGGGTGTAGTCGATCAAGGGACGGGCGATCAGGTTTGACTCTTCGAAGTGACCCAACCGAAACGCCACATCCAGACCACTTTCCAGCAGGTCCGGGCGGCTGTTGGTCAGCACCACATCCATTTTGACCTGAGGGTATTGCAGGGAGAACTCGCTGAGCGCCGGTGCCAGGCGTTCTACGCCAAATGTTAGCGGCGCGGTAATACGCAGCAGACCGCGTGGCTCATCGAGGGCCTGTTCGGCAAGGCGTTCGGAGTCGGCCACCAGTCCCAAGACATCCAGACAACGCTGGTAATAAACGCTGCCGAATTCGGTGAGCCGCTGACGCCGGGTGGTGCGTTGCAGTAATTGCACACCGAGACGCTGCTCCAGCGCGCGCAGGTGATTGCCGACCATGGTCGTCGACATGTCGCACTGCAGCGCGGCCGCGGTCATGCTTCCGCCTTCGACGACTTTGACGTAGACGCTCATCGACTGGAACAGGTCCATTATCAAGCTCTGCTTTTAAATGAATGAAGTTTTCCCGAGTTTATCCAGTTTAGGTGGCTAACCATACTGCCAGTACACCGACCTTCACTGGAGTTTGAAGTCATGACCGCCGCCCTGATGAACACCTACCAACCGCTGGCCCTGAGTTTCACCAAAGGCCTCGGCACCCGCCTGTGGGATCAGGCCGGTCGCGAGTACCTGGATGCGGTGGCCGGTGTGGCGGTGACCAACGTCGGCCACTCGCACCCGCGGATTGTTTCAGCGATCAGCGAGCAGGCGGGATTGCTGCTGCACACCTCGAATCTGTACAGCATCGACTGGCAGCAACAGTTGGCCAAACGGCTGACCGAGCTGTCGGGAATGGCGCGAGCGTTCTTCAATAACTCTGGCGCCGAGGCCAATGAAACCGCGCTCAAACTCGCGCGTTTGTACGGCTGGCGCAAGGGTATCGAACAGCCGCTGGTGGTGGTCATGGCCAACGCCTTCCATGGCCGCACGCTTGGCACTTTGTCGGCCAGCGATGGCCCGGCGGTGCGGCTGGGTTTCAACGAGTTACCGGGAGACTTCGCCAAAGTGCCGTTCGGCGATCTCGCGGCGCTCGAGCGGGTGCAGCAAAAGCACGGCGAGCGCATCGTGGCCATTCTGGTCGAGCCGATTCAGGGCGAAAGTGGCGTGCAACTGGCGCCGCCCGGTTATCTGAAAGCCCTGCGCGAACTGTGCAATCGTCATGCATGGCTGCTGATGCTCGATGAAATTCAGACCGGTATCGGTCGCACCGGGCGTTGGTTTGCATTCCAGCATGAAGGCATCGTTCCGGACGTGATGACGCTGGCAAAAGGGCTGGGCAATGGCGTGCCGATCGGCGCTTGCCTGGCGCGGGGTAGGGCGGCAGATCTGTTTACGCCCGGGAGCCATGGCAGCACCTTCGGCGGCAATCCGCTGGCCTGCCGGGTGGCTTGCACAGTGCTGGACATCATCGAAGAACAGGGGCTGCTGGAAAATGCCCGGATTCAAGGGGAACGTCTGTTGACCCGGCTGCGGGCAGAGCTGGCGGACAATCCCAATGTGTTGGCGATTCGTGGGCAGGGCTTGATGATCGGCATCGAGTTGAAACAACCGGTGCGTGACCTGACGCTGATCGCCGCGCGGGATCATGGGCTGTTGATCAACGTCACCCGTGGCAAGACGATACGGCTGCTGCCACCGTTGACGATTGATGAGCGGGAGGTGGAGATGATTGTCAGAGGAATTGGACGGATTGTTTCCGCCAGTTAATGGATATCCGATAACCCTGTGGGAGCGAGCTTGCTCGCGAAGGCGTCGTCACAGTCGACATTAATGCTGAATGCTAGACCGCAATCGTGAGCAAGCTCGCTCCCACAACGGACAGCCTCTAGTCCGGATAATCCGCCAGATCCGGCGCCAGCATCCGCGTCTTCGCCTTGCCATTCGAATTGTGCTGAATGATCTCGCGTGGCTGCCCCTGCTCATTGAAAAACACCTGACCGATCCCAGCCGAATTCCATAACCGTTCACCTGCCTCAGCATGTTCAGGTGTGTACGGCACGATGCGCATGCGGCGGCGTTTGGTAAACCAGTTCAGCGGTGAGCGTGGTGAATAGAGCCAGCGGTTGAGGCGGTCGAACCATTCCAGCAGGGTTTTCGGAAACTCATTCTTGATGCCGCTGCTGGTGATCTGCCAGATTCTCGGGCCGGCCTTGCGGTGTCGGATAAGCACTTCGTAGACGAAGGAATAATGCACATCGCCGGACAGCACTACGTAGTTACCCGGTGTCCGCGAGTGTCGGAAAATGTTCAGGATCACTTGAGCGGCGCCACGATGGGCCATCCAGTTTTCCGCGTCGACCAGCAGTGGGTGGCCGCACCAACTGAACACTTTTTGCACGGTTTCAATCAGCTTCACGCCGAAGATCGGTGCCGGGGAAACGATGATGGCCGAGGGGTGATCAAGCAGCTCCTGTTGCAACTCGCTCAAAGCCTCCCAATCCAACAGCCCCGAAGGTTGCTTGAGCGCCATTTCGCTGCGCCAGCGCCGGGTGCGAGTGTCGATGACCACCAGTGCCGGGCTCGTCGGCAGCACGAAATGCCACTGCTGAAAGCGCAGCAGATCATCGATCAGATCATCCTGCACCGGACTGTCGAGATACTGGTCATTGCCACTGGCGCTCAGCGCGAGGGTTTTCTCCATCACAGCTTTGAAGGCGTCGGGATTGTTGCCCCAACCCTGACACAACATATAGGCAATCAGCGCATTGCCGATGATGCGTTTGGAAAACGGATGACCGTAGGCCGTTTCCTCCCACTGCGCAGACAGGTTCCAGTCATCGGTGATGTCGTGATCATCGAAAATCATCAGGCTCGGCAGATGCGCCAGCGCTCTGGCGACGTTGCCCTGGCCAGCCTTGAAGGCGTCGATGCGCGTCTGTTCGAGCGTGTAGCGCTTGAGGCGCTCAGGCGTCAGTTCGGGAGCTTGCGGGTCGATCAGCGACCAAGCCGTCGGAGACCACACCAGCAGGTACATCGCCATCACCTCGGCGAAGGTCACCAAGTGATTGTCAGCGCTGCTGCTGGTGAAAATCGGCTTACGCGCACCGCCGAAAAATCGCTCGCGCAATGTCTCGTTGCTCTCCAGCGCCGGTAACAAATCCGCACGATGGTAATAACTGGCCGGGTGTTCGTAGAGCTTGGCGCTGTCGCTGACCACCGCGCCTTCGAGGTGTTCGTCGAACAGGCCGAGGCGTTCGATCAACGCGTGAATGGCGCGCAGCATCGGACCGGCCACATCGTCGGCGTAGACCTGATCACCACTCATCATCAACAGGGCGGGGCGTTGTTGTGGATCGGTTTCGGTCGCCAGCAGTTTATCGACGCACAACAAACCGTCCGTTGCCGGGTGATGGGGCTTGCGGCAAGAGCCGTGCAGCAGTTGATCGATCCGTGAGCGCAGGACGAAATTCGGACTTGTCGAATTGCCGTACAGCAGGTGCGGCGCCCAGTTGGCGATACCCTCTGCATTGTCGATCAGCAGGTCATAGTCGATCTGCGTGTCGCAGGGCAGGGCGCTGTCGAGAGATACATCGATGAGATGAACAAACGCCTGGCGGCCTACGGGAATCACCGTGCATTTCCCGGCGTCGAGAGGAATGTCTCCTGCACCTTGCAGGCGCAGGGTCAGTGACAAACGGCGCGTGCCGACCAGCCAGAACACCAGCCGAGTCGGTTCCAGCCGTCGCAGCAGCGGGCCGGCCAAAACAGCTGGCAGCGGGGTCAGGTCATCAAGGGTTGCGGACATCCGGGGACAAGCTCAAGGCGCACAGGCCGGCGATGATAGCGCAGCCGGCGCCTTGAACCCTTAAGCGAGGCTTAAGAGTCGGTTTTCTGCAGTTTCAGACTCAGCAGCGTCCATTCGGACGACGCTTTTTCTTGTACCGAGCAATTGAAACGGTAGCTGACATCGTCGCCATTCATGTTCCGTGCGGTCAGGATGTTGCTGAAGGTGTAAACCTGATCCTTGAAGCGCTGAGTGGTGAGCGACTTGCTGTCGGCAAATTGTGCCGAAGCCGGGAAGCGCAGGGTGCTGGTGACAAACGGGCTGCACATAACATAAGCGAGCATCGACTTGTCGCTGTCGGCATCGTGTCCGAGTTTATTGCTCAGCGCGGTCAAGGCCTTGCGACCCTGCTCATCGCTTTGCTCGAGCACGGATTTTTCCGACATCGACTTCGGCGCCCGGCTGGCGTAGTTCGGCAGCAGCGCGGAGTCGGCCGGAGAGGGCGTGTTGTCCGGTTCGATTGCCGCGAAGGCGGGCGCGTTTTCGAGGGCAACGGTCGTCGACGCTGATTCGGATTCCGGCAACAACGAAGTGGGCTCGACGGGTTGTGTTACCGCGCTTTCTGTCTGTGCCACTTCGGGCGTGTGCGCCGACGGAAACAACGAGAACGTGATCGACAGCACCACTAAACCCACGATGAGGCCGCCTGCTACGCCAACGATATTGCCGTAGAAAATATTCCAGCTACCGCGGTTCTTAACGACCCAGCGCCACATGAAACCCCAGGTGGCGACAAAGGCCAATAAACGCAGAAAATCCATTCGATCCTTTCCTTAAACTTCTAAATCTGAAACCAACGCACGTCCGAAGTGAACGCCAATGCTGCGCAGCACGATAACAAAACAGGCGCGCCGTCCAATCAAGTGTGGGGAAAATAATTCACCGCCAGAAACGTGAGCGTCGTCATGCCGGCAGCAAAGCCACACACCGCGCCCAACAGTTGCCGTGCCACCGGATGTTCGGGTTGGCGGCGATTGGCAACCCACATCCATACACCCGCCAGAACGCCGGCGCTGGTCATGAAAACCACAAGACTGCGATCCAGATTCTGCGTCGCCATCGACGTACCAATCAGTCCGCCATAAATAAGCGTGAAAACAATGCCGGTCACCACGCTACTTCCTGCACCGGCGAGGTTGGCAACCCACAAATTCCACTCACCCCGTTGCTTCACTACCCAAAACCAGGTTCCGGCCATTACCAGCAAGCACAACACAGCATCCATTGATTTATTCCCGAGCGCCCGATAACGGAGGCGGTTGATACGCCTCCAGCGATGTGGACGGCAAGATAGCAAAATAGTAGCTTCGCGCCACTTTCTTCAACTGCGTAACGGACTACACATGCCTACGGTTTCTTCTGTCTCGCGCCTGCTCAGCGCTTTCCTGCTTGCCATCGTAATGACCCCGGCGCTCGCCGGTTGGGATGAAACCCCGGAGGTCGCCTGGAAAGGCTACCTCGCCGATTGTCAGAGTTTTCAGGAGGTAGTGAACAGGGTTCAAAGCGGGGTCATGACGAGCAGGCAAGCGATGAACCGCGTCGACAGCTTGAATCACACGCTGTACGTCCACCGCGATCACCTCGTCCCGGCAAGCCTTGCCTCTCCCGAATATACCCGTTGCGAAACCATCATTGCCCAAGCGTTCGAGATCCGGAACAAGGAAGAGCCGGTCCTGGTCGCAGAGCTTCAAGAGCAATACTACAAAGCTCAGGCCGAGCACCAGAAATCCCCGGAATACAAGCGCGCACGGGCTTTGGGATTTAAAGACGTCGGCGGAATCGGCAAGCTCAAAGAACTCGCCGAGGAATCGGAGACGGATGGCGAAGCGTATCTGAAGACGTTGATGCTTACGGTCGACTGGAAGTGCGGCCGACATTTCCGCGCGGTGCAATACGTCAAACCCTATGTGGTCTACGTCGTCGGCCCCAATTCGGGCAGCTGCGCCGTCTATAAGGAAGTCGCGGTGCTGGGTGGACCAATGGTAGAGCGGGGCGACCCCATCGACGAAGATTTGATATTCCAGTACGTGGGATGGAAGACGCTGAAGGGAGCGGGTGGGTTTCCGATCAAGATTCGAGTGGTGAAAGTGCGCAAGTGATCGCCCCGTTCGATCACAGAATGTCCTTCAAGTAACCCTTGAGCGCGAGGAGCGGCTGACCGAGCTGCTCCAGCGATTGCGCCTGGCAGAAGTCGGCTGACAACTTGTGCAACTCGCGTCCCAGCGGTTTCTCGACACCGCCCAAGGCAGTCATCGCCAAGCCCAGGCATTCATTCATCTTGAACTGAATAGCCTCCACATCGCCACGGCGCACCAACAACTCGAAAATGTCTTTCTGATAATCACCCATGACCATGTCGTCCCGCAGAATCGGGCTCAAGCCTTCTTCCTCGTAAGCGAGCTTGAGGGAGAAAAGGGCGACTGTTTCCAGTGACGTTTCCATGGATGACCTTTATGGGATCTCGCCGGGCGGCCGTCGGCACTTTCCGGCAGGCGAAAAAAAAGGCCTTGCTAAGCAAGACCTTTCTTAATTTTGGTGCCCCGAGGGAGACTCGAACTCCCACTCCTTTCGAAAACGGATTTTGAATCCGCCGCGTCTACCAATTCCGCCATCAGGGCTCAATGGCGGCGAAGTATAGAGATGAGATTACCGTCGGTCAATCAGGTACATAGAGAATTTTCAATATTTCCGCTAGACTTTCCGGCCCTGCTAGACGAACCCCATCATGCGCGTTGCTGACTTTACTTTCGAGCTCCCTGATTCGCTGATCGCCCGCCACCCTTTGGCCGAGCGTCGCGGTAGTCGCCTGCTGACCCTTGATGGGCCGAGCGGCGCCCTCGCACACCGTCAATTCACTGATTTGCTCGAGCACTTGCGCCCGGGCGATTTGATGGTGTTCAACAATACCCGGGTGATTCCGGCGCGGCTGTTCGGGCAGAAAGCGTCCGGCGGCAAGCTGGAAATCCTCGTTGAGCGGGTGCTCGATACGCACCGCGTGCTGGCCCATGTGCGTTCCAGCAAATCGCCGAAGCCGGGTTCGAAGATATTTATCGACGGCGGTGGCGAGGCAGAAATGCTTGCGCGTCACGATGCGTTGTTCGAACTGGGCTTCGCTGAAGAAGTGCTGCCGCTGCTCGATCGCGTCGGGCACATGCCGTTGCCTCCTTATATAGACCGCCCGGACGAAGGCTCGGATCGCGAGCGTTATCAGACCGTGTACGCCGAGCGCTTGGGCGCGGTGGCGGCGCCGACCGCAGGGCTGCATTTTGATCAGTCGCTGATGGAAGCGATTGCCGCCAAGGGCGTCGAGACCGCATTCGTCACGCTGCACGTTGGCGCGGGGACGTTCCAGCCAGTGCGCGTCGAGAAGCTTGAAGATCACCACATGCATACCGAATGGCTGGAAGTCGGCCAGGACGTGGTCGATGCGGTCGCGGCATGCCGTGCGCGCGGCGGTCGAGTGATCGCGGTCGGCACCACCAGCGTGCGTTCGCTGGAAAGTGCGGCGCGCGATGGCGTGCTCAAGCCGTTCAGTGGCGACACCGATATCTTTATCTTCCCGGGCCGGCCGTTCCATGTGGTCGACGCCTTGGTGACCAATTTCCATTTGCCGGAATCCACGCTGCTGATGCTGGTTTCCGCGTTCGCCGGTTATCCCGAAACCATGGCCGCCTACAAGGCTGCCGTCGACAACGGTTACCGCTTTTTCAGCTACGGTGATGCGATGTTCATCACCCGCAATCCCGCACCGACTGCCCCTAAAGAAACAGGCCCAGAGGAAACAGAATGAGTCGCGAATGTCGAATGTCCTTTGAGCTCCTTGCCACCGATGGCAAGGCTCGTCGTGGTCGCCTGACCTTCCCCCGTGGCACCGTCGAGACCCCGGCGTTCATGCCGGTGGGCACTTACGGCACGGTCAAGGGCATGTTGCCGCGTGACATCGTCGCCACTGGCGCGGAAATCATTCTGGGCAACACCTTCCACCTGTGGCTGCGTCCCGGCACTCAGGTGATCAAGGAGCACGGCGACCTGCACGATTTCATGCAGTGGAAAGGCCCGATCCTCACCGATTCCGGTGGCTTCCAGGTGTTCAGCCTCGGCGCGATGCGCAAGATCAAGGAGGAGGGCGTGACCTTCGCCTCCCCGGTCGACGGCGCCAAAGTGTTCATGGGGCCGGAAGAATCGATGCAGGTTCAACGCGATCTCGGTTCCGACATCGTGATGATCTTCGACGAATGCACGCCGTACCCGGCTGACGAAGATGTCGCGCGCGTTTCGATGGAGTTGTCGCTGCGCTGGGCCCAGCGTTCGAAAAATGCCCACGGTGAAAACACCGCAGCGTTGTTCGGTATCGTTCAGGGCGGCATGCACCAGAATCTGCGCATGCGCTCGCTCGAAGGCCTCGACAAGATCGGCTTCGATGGCCTGGCCATTGGCGGTCTGTCGGTGGGCGAACCGAAGCACGAAATGATCAAAGTGCTGGATTATCTGCCGGGCATGATGCCGGCTGACAAACCTCGTTACCTTATGGGCGTTGGCAAACCGGAAGATCTGGTTGAGGGTGTGCGCCGCGGTGTGGACATGTTCGATTGCGTGATGCCAACCCGTAATGCCCGCAATGGGCATCTGTTCATTGATACAGGCGTGCTGAAGATCCGTAACGCGTTCCATCGCCATGATGAATCGCCGCTGGATCCGACCTGCGATTGCTATACCTGCCAGAACTTCTCGCGCGCTTATCTGCATCACCTGGACAAGTGCGGCGAAATGCTCGGCAGCATGCTCAATACCATCCATAACTTGCGCCATTATCAGGTGCTGATGGCTGGTTTGCGCGAGGCTATTCAACAGGGTACATTGGCCGCCTTTGTCGATGCCTTCTACGCCAAACGCGGGCTCCCCGTTCCGCCTTTGGACTGAGTTTTCTGACCCCAAGATTCAACATTTGCAACTGGAGTGCTAAATGAGCTTTTTTATCTCTAACGCCATGGCTGACGCGGCTGCACCGGCTGCTGCCGGCCCAATGGGCGGCGGCTTCGAGTGGATTTTCCTGGTCGGCTTCCTGGTCATCTTCTACCTGATGATCTGGCGTCCACAGGCCAAGCGCGCCAAAGAGCAGAAGAACCTGCTGAGCAGCCTGCAGAAGGGCGACGAAGTTGTGACCACTGGCGGCATCGCCGGCAAGATCACCAAAGTGGCCGATGACTTCGTGGTTCTGGAAGTTTCCGACACCGTGGAAATGAAGTTCCAGAAAGGCGCCATCGCTGCCACGCTGCCAAAAGGCACGCTGAAAGCGATCTAAGAGCAACAACTTCTACTCAATCGACGGGGCGCGCAAGGCGCCCCGCGTCATAACGGGCGGCGTGATGCTGAACAAATATCCTCTGTGGAAATACATTCTGATCCTGGCGGTGCTGGCGATCGGTCTGATTTATTCCGCTCCGAATCTATACCCCGATGACCCGGCTATTCAGATCAGCGGCGCCAGCACGGCTCTGCAGGTCAATCAAGCCGATCTGGACCGCGTAAGCACCGCGCTTCACGAGTCCGGCATCAACGTCAAGGCAGCCACGCTGGCGGCAAATGGCAAGGGCGGCCTGATCCGTCTGAGCAAGGCTGAAGATCAGCTGCCGGCCAAAGACGTGGTGCGCAAGGCGTTGGGTGATGACTACGTCGTCGCGCTGAACCTGGCACAGACCACCCCGCAATGGCTGCGCAATCTGGGCGCGCACCCGATGAAGCTGGGTCTGGACTTGTCCGGTGGTGTGCACTTCCTGCTGGAAGTGGACATGGACAAAGCCCTCGATGCACGCCTGAAAGTCTACGAAGGCGACGTCAAGAGCCTGCTGCGCAAAGAGAAACTGCGTTATCGCAGCCTGCCGCAGCTCAATGGTGCCATTCAGTTGGGCTTCAGCGATGAAGACTCCCGTGAACAGGCCCGTGCGCTGGTCCGCAAGAACTTCAACGATTTCGACATTGTTCCGGCCGACCTCAACGGTCAACCGGTACTGCGTCTGGCGATGACCCCGGCCAAGCTGGCGGAAATCCGTGAATACTCCATCAAGCAGAACTTGACCACGGTACGTAACCGCGTCAACGAGCTGGGTGTTGCCGAACCGATCGTCCAGCGTCAGGGCGCCAACCGCATCGTGGTTGAGCTGCCGGGCGTGCAGGACACTGCCGAAGCCAAGCGTATTCTCGGCAAGACGGCCAACCTTGAGTTCCGTCTGGCTGCAGAGCCGGGTGCTTCGAAAGCCACTTCCGAGACTTTCGAGTTCCGTGAAGGCAATCGTCCTCCTGCGCAGATCGAACGTGGTCTGATCATCACCGGTGACCAGGTCACCGACGCCAAGGCCGGTTTCGGCGAGCACGGCACACCTGAAGTGAACATCCGTCTGGATGGTCACGGTGGTGAGCTGATGAGCCGCGCAACCCGCTCGAACGTTGGTCGCAGCATGGCGGTGATCTTCATCGAGCAGCGTCCGGTTACCACCTACGTCAAGCAGATGGTCGACGGCGTCGAAAAAGACGTCGCGGTGCAAACGTTCAAAGAAGAGAAAAAGATCATCAGCCTGGCGACCATTCAGTCGCCGCTGGGTGCTCAGTTCCGCATCACTGGCCTGAACGGTCAGGGCGAGTCGTCCGAACTGGCGCTGCTGCTGCGTGCCGGTGGTCTGGCTGCACCGATGTACTTCGCTGAAGAGCGCACAATCGGCCCGAGCCTGGGTGCTGACAACATCACCAAAGGTATCGATGCGTCGCTGTGGGGCATGCTGTTCGTGTCGCTGTTCATCATTGCCATCTACCGCTTCTTCGGCATTATCGCCACCGTCGCACTGGCGGTGAACATGGTGCTGCTGCTGGCGCTGATGTCGCTGCTGGGTGCAACACTGACCCTGCCGGGTATCGCCGGTATCGTGCTGACCATGGGTATGGCGGTCGACGCCAACGTGCTGATCTTCTCGCGGATCCGTGAAGAGATCGCCGCCGGCATGACCGTGCAGCGTGCAATCAACGAAGGCTTCGGCCGGGCATTCACCGCGATTCTCGACGCCAACCTGACTACCTTGTTGGTCGGCGGGATTCTCTTTGCGATGGGCACCGGCCCGGTCAAAGGTTTCGCAGTGACCATGTCCCTCGGGATCTTTACCTCGATGTTCACGGCCATCATGGTGACCCGCGCAATGGTCAACCTGATCTTTGGCGGACGTGACTTCAAGAAGTTGTGGATTTAAGGGGCTGCCATGTTACGTACAATCAACTTCATGGGCGTTCGCAACTTCGCGTTCGGCGTCACAGTGTTTCTCACGTTGCTGGCTATTTTCAGTGTCGTGACCAAGGGTATGAACTGGGGCCTGGATTTCACCGGCGGTACGCTCATCGAGCTGACCTACGAGCGTCCAGCGGATGTCACCAAGGTGCGTGAAGAGCTGGTGACTTCGGGTTACCACGAAGCCATCGTGCAGAGCTTCGGTGCAACCACCGATCTGCTGGTGCGCATGCCGGGTGAAGACCCGCAGCTGGGCCATCAGGTCGCGGAAGCGCTGCAGAAGCTCGGTGGCGACAACCCGGCGACGGTCAAGCGTGTCGAGTTCGTCGGCCCGCAGGTCGGTGAAGAGCTGCGCGACCAGGGCGGCCTCGGCATGCTGCTGGCGCTCGGCGGCATCCTGATCTACCTGGCTTTCCGCTTTCAGTGGAAGTTCGCGGTCGGCGCCATCGTTTCGCTGATTCACGACGTGATCGTGACCATCGGTATCCTGTCGTTTTTCCAGATCACCTTCGACCTGACGGTACTGGCGGCGGTACTGGCAATCATCGGTTACTCGCTGAACGACACCATCGTGGTATTCGACCGGGTTCGTGAGAACTTCCGTGTTCTGCGCAAGGCTACGCTGATCGAGAACATCAACATCTCGACGACTCAGACCCTGTTGCGGACCATGGCGACGTCGATCTCCACCTTGCTGGCGATCGCGGCACTGCTGTTCTTCGGCGGTGACAATCTGTTCGGCTTCTCGATCGCCCTGTTCATCGGTGTTCTGGCGGGTACTTACTCGTCGATCTACATCGCCAACGTGGTGTTGATCTGGCTGAATCTGAGCACCGAGGATCTGATTCCTCCGGCCAACACCGAGAAGGAAGTCGACGACCGTCCATAACGGCCATCGCTTTCCCGGCTGTCAGCCCAAGAAAGGCGCGAGTTGAACTCGCGCCTTTTTTTATGCTCCAAGGCTGGGAGAAGCGCGGGCGCGTCCCGCATGTGATGGTCAGGAGGTTCATGTGAACAAGTCGTTGCTGGTTGGTGCGGTATTGGGTGCTGTCGGTGTGACTGCCGGGGGTGCTGTTGCCACCTACAGCCTGGTTAAAAGCGGCCCTGAGTATGCGCAAGTGTTGGCCGTTGAACCGGTTAAAACACAGATCAAGACGCCACGTGAAGTGTGCAAGGATGTAGCGGTGACCCGCCAGGCGCCGGTCAAAGATCAGCACCAGATTCTTGGCACTGCAATCGGTGCGGTAGCCGGTGGTTTGCTGGGTAATCAGGTTGGCGGCGGCACCGGCAAGAAGATCGCCACGGTGGCTGGCGCAGTCGGTGGCGGTTACGCCGGTAACAAGGTGCAGGAAGGTATGCAGAATCGCGACACCTACACCACGACCCAGACTCGCTGTAACACCGTGAATGACATCAGCGACAAGGTTGTCGGTTACGACGTGCGTTACTCGCTCGATGGCAAGGAAGGCAAAGTGCGGATGGATCGCGATCCGGGCAACCAGATTCCGGTCGACAAGGAAGGTAAGCTGATTCTGTCGCAGAATGAGCCGGGTCAGTAAGGACCGACTGTTTTTAAAAAGAAGCACCCTGCGGGGTGCTTTTTTGTGCCCACAGGAAACCCGATCTCTACTGTAGGAGCTGCCGAAGGCTGCGATCTTTTGATCTTTGTCTTTTAAAAACCAGGATCAAAAGATCGCAGCCTTCGGCAGCTCCTACTGGGTATGATGGAAAATTCGGGCATAAAAAAAGCACCCCGAAGGGTGCTTTTTTCGTTACGCCTGAAGCTTAGCGCTTCAGCGAAGCCGGCAGGTGCGGCTGGATCGCCGTCAGAACTGCCTTGAAGCATTTGGTGTTGCCGGCAACGATGTGGCCTTTTTCAAGGAAATCGTGACCGCCGGTGAAGTCGCTCACCAGGCCGCCAGCTTCTTGAATCAGCAGGGCGCCTGCAGCCATGTCCCACTCGGACAGACCTGACTCCCAGAATGCATCGAAACGACCGGCAGCGACATAAGCCAGGTCCAGGCTCGCCGAACCGGCGCGGCGGATGCCGGCAGTCTGGCCAACCAGAGCGCGGAACATGCCCAGATAGTTGTCGAGGTTGTCCATCTGGTCGTCACGGAACGGGAAGCCGGTACCCAGCAGGGCGCCGTCGAGGCTGGTGCGACCGCTGACGCGCAGGCGACGACCGTTCAGTTGAGCGCCGCGACCACGGCTGGCGGTGAATTCTTCCTGGCGAACCGGGTCGAGAACCACTGCGTGCTCCAGGCGACCACGGTACTTACAGGCAATGCTGACAGCGAAGTGAGGAATGCCGCGCAGGAAGTTGGTGGTGCCGTCCAGCGGATCGATGATCCACAGGTACTCTTCGCCTTCGATGCCAGTGCCGGCGTGCAGGCCAGTCTCTTCACCCTGGATCGAGTGATTCGGGTAAGCCTTGCGCAGGGCATCGATGATTTTCTGTTCAGCGGCGCGATCGACCTCGGATACATAATCCTTGGCGTCTTTTTCGTCGACCTTGATGGTATCCAGGCGCTCGATGGAGCGGAAGATCAGTTCACTGGCGCTGCGGGCGGCGCGCAGCGCGATATTCAGCATGGGCTGCATGGATGTGTCACCTAAGGTTGTTAAAGAAAGCCGCGCATTCTATCAGAACTTTTCTTCAGGTGAAGGACGCTGTTCGCTTTCATAGCTTAACGGTAGGCTGTTCTGTAAGATTTGCACCCCTTTCCTGTGTCCGAGAGCGCCTCCCTTGCTGCAGAACATTCGTGTCGTCCTGGTCAATACCAGCCACCCCGGCAACATCGGCGGGGCCGCGCGCGCCATGAAAAACATGGGTCTGTCGCGATTGGTGCTGGTCGAACCGCGCCTGTTTCCGCACCACGAGGCCGATGCTCGCGCCTCCGGTGCCGGTGACATTCTTGAAAATGCGCAAGTCGTCGCCACCCTGGAAGACGCCTTGGTCGGCTGCAATCTGGTGCTCGGCACCAGCGCCCGTGATCGTCGTATTCCCTGGCCGCTGCTGGATCCGCGCGAGTGCGGCACCAAAGTGGTCGAGGAGGCCGGGCAGGGCGCCGAAATCGCCCTGGTGTTCGGCCGTGAAGATTCCGGCCTGACCAATGACGAGCTGCAGCGATGTCACTTTCACGTGCACATCCCCTCCGATCCGGAGTTCAGTTCGCTGAACCTCGGCGCGGCGGTGCAGGTGTTGAGCTATGAAGTGCGCATGGCCTGGCTGGCCGCACAAGGTCAACCGAGCAAGATCGAGAAAGAAGAAGTGGCCTCGGTGAAAAGCGCCGAGCTGGCGACCATGGATGAGCTGGAGCGCTTTTATGAGCACCTGGAGCAGACGCTGGTTGCCATCGAATTCCTCGATCCGGAAAAACCGCGACACTTGATGGCGCGCCTGCGCCGGTTGTACGGACGCAGCTCGGTCAGCCGAGCGGAAATGAATATTTTGCGTGGCATCCTCACGGAAACCCAAAAAGCGGCCCGTGGCGAGCTTCTTAAACGGAAGGACTAAATGATGTTTGAGCGTTTGCGTGAAGATATCCAGAGCGTATTCCATCGAGATCCGGCGGCGCGTAACGCTTTTGAAGTCCTGACCTGCTACCCCGGCATGCATGCGATCTGGATTCATCGATTGGCCGGCATGCTGTGGCGCAACGAACTGAAATGGCTGGCGCGGCTGGTGTCGAACTTCGGTCGCTGGTTGACCGGTATCGAAATTCATCCGGGGGCAAAAGTTGGTCGACGCTTCTTTATTGACCACGGCATGGGCATCGTCATCGGTGAAACCGCCGAAATTGGCGACGACGTAACCATTTATCAGGGTGTGACCCTGGGTGGCACCAGTTGGAACAAAGGCAAGCGCCATCCAACGCTGGGCGACGGTGTTGTGGTGGGCGCGGGCGCCAAAGTGCTCGGCCCGTTCACGGTCGGCGCCGGTGCCAAGGTCGGTTCCAATGCCGTGGTGACCAAAGAAGTGCCGCCGGGCGCTACGGTTGTGGGTATCCCGGGGCGGATCATCGTCAAATCTGACGAAGAGCAGGACGCCAAGCGCAAGGCCATGGCTGAGAAGATCGGTTTCGATGCTTATGGCGTCAGCGAAGACATGCCCGACCCGGTGGCGCGCGCCATCGGTCAGTTGCTCGATCACTTGCAAGCGGTGGACGGGCGGCTGGAAGGAATGTGCGGCGCTTTGAAGGATCTGGGCAGCAATTACTGTGCGAAAGATCTGCCTGAGCTGCGTGAGGAAGACTTTGCCTGCGTCAAAGGCAAAGACGAATCCAAAGCGAGCTGACATTCCCCTGTAGGAGCTGCCGCAGGCTGCGATCCCTTGATTTTCTAAAGAGCAAAATCAAAAGATCGCAGCCTGCGGCAGCTCCTACAGGGGTATCCGGCAGCCGGTGTGCCATTACGCCACAGACCCTGCTATCATTCGCGCGCTCTTTTGCGGGTAATCCTGACTAAAGTACTAGGTCTTAAAGTTGACTTAAATACTCGGGAATTGCATACTCGCCCCATTCTGAACTCCGTGGTAACTGTCCATGCGACTGACTACAAAAGGCCGATACGCCGTGACCGCCATGCTTGACCTGGCGTTGCACGCGCAGCACGGGCCCGTGTCCCTGGCCGATATCTCCGAGCGCCAAGGCATCTCCCTGTCCTACCTCGAGCAGCTGTTCGCCAAGCTGCGCCGCAGCAACCTGGTTTCCAGCGTTCGCGGTCCGGGTGGCGGCTACCAATTGTCCCGCGACATGCAGGGCATCCAGGTCGCCCAGGTGATCGATGCAGTAAACGAATCGGTTGATGCCACAAAGTGCCAGGGCCAAGGCGATTGCCATTCCGGCGACACGTGCCTGACTCACCATCTGTGGTGCGACTTGAGCCTGCAGATTCACGAATTTCTAAGTGGTATCAGCTTGGCTGATCTTGTAACTCGCCGTGAGGTGCAAGAAGTAGCCCAGCGTCAGGACCAGCGCCGTTGCAACAGCAAGGCGCCACGCCTGGACAAGATTGAAGCGTCCGCCGTCGAATGACAGCCGAAGAGCTAGCGGTACGCCAGCCCTGATTTAGGAGATAGTCCATGAAATTGCCGATTTACCTTGATTACTCTGCGACCACCCCGGTCGATCCGCGCGTTGCGCA
Source organism: Pseudomonas sp. 4CAES_32.4 (assembly GCF_058136335.1). Taxonomy (NCBI): domain Bacteria; kingdom Pseudomonadati; phylum Pseudomonadota; class Gammaproteobacteria; order Pseudomonadales; family Pseudomonadaceae; genus Pseudomonas; species Pseudomonas sp. 4CAES_32.4. The sequence continues at coordinate 5,086,389 of NZ_CM176882.1, read as the reverse complement.
AAAAATGAGTGAATGCCTGCTGGTTGACGGAAACTTCGGTAACCCGGCGTCCCGTTCCCACGTATTCGGCTGGAAAGCTGAAGAGTCCGTCGAAAACGCCCGTCGTCAGGTGGCCGATCTGGTCAACGCCGACCCTCGCGAGATCGTCTGGACCTCGGGCGCTACCGAATCCGACAACCTGGCAATCAAAGGTGCGGCACATTTCTACGCCTCCAAGGGCAAGCACCTGATCACCTCGAAGATTGAGCACAAGGCTGTCCTCGACACCATGCGCCAACTGGAGCGTGAAGGTTTCGAAGTGACCTATCTCGAGCCGACCGAAGACGGTCTGATCACACCGGCGATGATTGAAGCTGCACTGCGCGAAGACACCATCCTGGTCTCCGTGATGCACGTGAACAACGAAATCGGCACCGTTAACGACATCGCCGCGATCGGCGAAATGCTCCGCGCCAAGGGCATTCTGTTCCACGTCGACGCCGCTCAGTCCACTGGCAAGGTCGAGATCGACCTGCAGAAGCTGAAAGTCGACATGATGTCGTTCTCCGCTCACAAAACCTACGGCCCTAAAGGCATCGGCGCGCTGTACGTCAGTCGCAAGCCGCGTGTGCGCATCGAAGCGACCATGCACGGCGGCGGTCACGAGCGTGGCATGCGTTCCGGCACCCTGGCGACTCACCAGATTGTTGGCATGGGCGAAGCGTTCCGCGTGGCCAAAGAAGACATGGCTGCTGAAAACGTCCGTATCAAAGCCTTGAGCGACCGTTTCTACAAGCAGGTCGAGCATCTGGAAGAGCTGTACGTCAATGGCAGCCTGACCGCCCGCGTTCCGCACAACCTGAACCTGAGCTTCAACTACGTTGAAGGCGAGTCGCTGATCATGGCGCTCAAGGATCTGGCGGTATCGTCCGGTTCGGCCTGCACCTCGGCGTCGCTCGAGCCTTCGTACGTACTGCGCGCCCTGGGCCGCAACGACGAACTGGCACACAGCTCGATCCGCTTCACCTTCGGTCGCTTCACTACCGAAGAAGAAATCGACTACGCCGCGCAGAAAGTCTGCGAGGCCGTTACCAAGCTGCGCGCTCTGTCGCCGCTGTGGGACATGTACAAAGACGGCGTCGATATCTCGAAAATCGAGTGGGCGGCACACTAAATATAGAAGCCGCCGGATACAGATCCTGTAGCGACGCGGCGGTTTACGCAGCGCAGTTACAGGGTCTCAAGAGCGGCCCTGATGAGTGAGGATTGAGAATCATGGCTTACAGCGAAAAGGTCATCGACCACTACGAAAACCCGCGCAACGTCGGCAAGATGAACGCGGAAGATCCTGATGTCGGCACCGGCATGGTTGGTGCTCCGGCATGCGGCGACGTGATGCGTCTGCAAATCAAGGTCAACGACGCTGGCATCATCGAAGATGCCAAGTTCAAGACCTACGGCTGCGGTTCGGCTATCGCTTCCAGCTCCCTCGCTACCGAGTGGATGAAGGGCAAGACCCTGGACGAAGCAGAAACCATCAAGAACACTCAGCTGGCCGAAGAACTGGCCCTGCCGCCAGTGAAAATTCACTGCTCGGTACTGGCTGAAGACGCTATCAAAGCGGCTGTTCGCGATTACAAGCAGAAGAAAGGCTTGATCTGACTTTCTGGATTTGGCGACGAGTAAGGAGTCACCGATGGCTATCAGCATGACAGAAGCGGCTGCTCGACACGTGCGGCGCTCCCTCGACGGGCGCGGCAAAGGTGAAGGGATTCGTCTGGGTGTTCGCACCACAGGCTGTTCCGGCCTTGCCTACGTGCTGGAGTTTGTCGACGAGGTGGTTGCAGAGGATCAGGTGTTCGAGAGTCACGGCGAAAAAGTGATCATCGACCCGAAAAGCCTGGCCTACCTGGACGGCACCGAGCTCGATTTCGTCAAGGAAGGGTTGAACGAAGGCTTCAAGTTCAACAACCCCAACGTACGCGGTGAGTGTGGCTGCGGCGAAAGCTTCAACATCTGAGGCTTGTCGTGGGTATTCCTTGTCATTTCGCTTTATTCGAGCTGCAACCGAGTTTCCGTCTGGATCTCGAGCAGTTGGCCACGCGCTATCGTGAGTTGGCGCGCGGCGTTCATCCTGACCGCTTTGCCGATGCTTCCGAGCGTGAGCAGCGCTCGGCACTCGAGCAATCTGCGCGGCTCAACGACGCCTATCAGACGCTCAAGAGTCCGGCCCAGCGCGCACGCTACCTGCTGACCATCAGCGGGCATGAAGTGCCGATGGAAGTCACCGTCCATGATCCCGAGTTTCTTCTGCAGCAGATGCAATGGCGCGAAGAGCTCGAAGACCTTCAGGACAGTGCCGACCTCGACGGTGTCGCGGTATTCAAGCGTCGCTTGAAGGTGGCTCAGGAAGAACTCAACGAAAGCTTCGCAGCCTGTTGGGATGATGCAGCGCAACGCGAACAGGCCGAACGCCTGATGCGGCGCATGCAGTTCCTCGACAAGCTCACCTACGAAGTGCGCCAGTTAGAAGAGCGCCTCGACGATTAACCCAGTGCTGCCCTGATTGCACGCCTGATAGACAGACAAGACCTGATTACCATGGCTCTACTGCAGATCGCCGAACCCGGCCAAAGTCCTCAACCGCACCAGCGTCGCCTGGCTGTGGGGATCGACTTGGGCACTACCAATTCGCTGGTCGCTGCATTGCGCAGTGGTCTTTCCGAGCCGCTGGCCGACGCTAACGGGCAGGTCATCCTGCCGTCCGCCGTGCGTTATCACGCCGATCGCGTCGAAGTCGGCGAATCGGCCAAACTGGCTGCCGCCTCCGACCCTTTGAACACTGTGCTGTCGGTCAAGCGCTTGATGGGTCGTGGTCTGTCCGACGTCAAGCAATTGGGCGAGCAACTGCCGTACCGCTTTGTCGGCGGCGAATCGCACATGCCGTTCATCGACACCGTGCAGGGCCCGAAAAGCCCGGTCGAAGTCTCCGCCGATATCCTCAAGGTCCTGCGTCAGCGCGCTGAAGCGACCTTGGGTGGCGAATTGGTGGGGGCGGTGATCACCGTTCCGGCGTATTTCGACGATGCTCAGCGTCAAGCCACCAAAGATGCGGCCAAACTCGCCGGTCTGAACGTGCTGCGTCTGCTCAACGAGCCGACTGCCGCTGCGGTGGCGTACGGTCTGGATCAGCATGCTGAAGGTCTGGTCGCCATTTACGACCTGGGCGGCGGCACCTTCGATATCTCCATTCTGCGTCTGACTGGCGGTGTTTTCGAAGTCTTGGCCACTGGCGGCGACAGCGCGCTGGGCGGCGACGACTTCGATCACGCGATTGCCGGCTGGATCATCGAGAGCGCGGGTCTGTCCGCTGATCTCGATCCGGGCGCGCAACGCAATCTGCTGCAAACCGCTTGTGCGGCCAAAGAAGCCCTGACCGATGCGGCCAGCGTTGAAGTGGTCTATGGCAACTGGAAAGCGCCGCTGACTCGCGAAGCCTTCGATGCGCTGATCGAGCCAATGGTCGCGCGCAGCCTGAAAGCCTGCCGTCGCGCCGTTCGCGATTCCGGCATCGAGTTGGAAGACGTGCACGCCGTGGTCATGGTTGGCGGTTCGACGCGCGTTCCGCGTGTTCGCGAAGCCGTTGCCGAAGCCTTTGGTCGTCAGCCTTTGACCGAGATCGATCCAGATCAAGTGGTGGCCATCGGTGCCGCGATCCAGGCCGATACCCTGGCTGGCAACAAGCGTGATGGCGGCGAATTGCTGCTGCTCGACGTGATTCCACTGTCCCTGGGGCTGGAAACCATGGGCGGCCTGATGGAGAAGGTGATTCCGCGTAACACCACCATTCCCGTCGCTCGCGCACAAGATTTTACGACTTATAAAGACGGCCAGTCGGCCATGGCGATCCACGTATTGCAGGGCGAGCGCGAGCTGATCAGCGACTGCCGCTCGCTGGCGCGCTTCGAATTGCGCGGCATTCCAGCGATGGTGGCCGGTGCAGCGAAAATTCGCGTGACCTTCCAGGTCGATGCCGACGGTCTGCTCAGCGTTTCCGCCCGTGAACTGGGTTCGGGCGTTGAGGCGAGCATCCAGGTCAAGCCGTCCTACGGTCTGACCGACGGCGAAATTGCCAAAATGCTTAAGGATTCGTTTCAGCACGCCAATGACGACAAGGTCGCCCGCGTTCTGCGCGAGCAGCAAGTCGATGCCCAGCGCCTGATTGAAGCGGTGCAGGGTGCTCTCGAGGTTGATGGCGAGCGTTTGCTCGACGCCGAAGAGCGCATGGTTATCGACCTGCAGGTGCAGGAGCTGGCCGAACTGATGAAAGGTACTGATGGTTACGCCATCGAGCAGCAGACCAAACGTCTGTCGCAAGTGACCGATGCTTTTGCTGCCCGCCGCATGGATCTGACGGTGAAAGCCGCTCTGTCGGGGCGCAATCTGAATGAAATCGAGGATATCTGATGCCGCAGGTCATTTTTCTGCCCCACGAGAAGTTCTGCCCTGAAGGCATGGTCGTCGAGGCTGCACCCGGCACCTCGATTCTCGAGCTGGCCCACGAACACCACATCGAGATGGAAAGTGCCTGCGGCGGCGTCTGCGCCTGCACCACCTGCCACTGCATCATTCGCGAGGGTTTCGACTCGATGGAAGAGGCGGACGAGCTGGAAGAAGACTTCCTTGATCGTGCCTGGGGACTGGAAGCGCAATCGCGTCTGGCTTGCCAGGCTATCGTTGGTGAAGAAGACATCACCGTCGAGATTCCGAAATATTCGCTTAACCATGCGGCTGAAGCGCCGCACTGACTGGTAAGACTGTCATGAGCTACGGTTGGAATGATGTTCAACGTATTGCAGAAGAACTGTCCGAGGCCCATGCCGGCGTCGATCCGTATTCTGTAGGTTTTGTCCGTCTGCAGCAGATGATCCTGGATCTGCCTGACTTCGATAGCACTTCTGGCCGTGTCGGCGAGAAGGTGCTGGAAGCGGTTCAGGAGCTCTGGGCCAAAGAATTGGACTGATCGTCTCGCAGGTTAGGCAATACCCAAGAACCCGCGTATAATTCGCGGGTTTAATTTTTCGCAAATTACCGTTTCTGGAGTTACACCATGGCTGTTCAACGTACTTTCTCCATCATCAAGCCTGACGCTGTTGCTAAAAACGTCATCGGCGAGATCACCACTCGTTTCGAAAAAGCAGGCCTGCGCGTTGTAGCTTCGAAACTGAAGCAACTGTCCAAAGCCGAAGCTGAAGGCTTCTACGCTGAGCACAGCGCTCGTGGTTTCTTCGGCGACCTGGTTGCTTTCATGATCTCCGGTCCTGTTGTTGTTCAGGTTCTGGAAGGCGAAAACGCTATCGCTCTGAACCGTGAGCTGATGGGCGCTACCAACCCTAAAGAAGCTGCTGCCGGCACCATCCGCGCTGACTTCGCTGATTCCATCGACGCCAACGCTGTTCACGGTTCGGACTCCGAAGCCGCAGCTGCTCGTGAAATCTCGTACTTCTTCGCAGCTACTGAAGTAACCACTCGCTAAGCATTGGCTTAAGAGTGAAGGTGAATCCATGACTACATCGACTGTAAAAACCAACCTGCTGGGTCTGACTCAACAGGAAATGGAAAAATTCTTCGACTCAATCGGGGAGAAGCGTTTCCGTGCCGGTCAGGTAATGAAATGGATTCACCACTTTGGCGTCGATGATTTCGACGCCATGACGAACGTCAGCAAGGCCCTGCGCGACAAGCTCAAGGCCATTGCTGAGGTCCGTGGTCCGGAAGTGGTCAGCGAGGACATCTCCAGCGACGGCACCCGTAAGTGGGTGGTGCGCGTGGCGTCCGGCAGCTGCGTCGAGACCGTGTACATTCCCCAGGGCAAACGCGGCACTCTGTGCGTTTCGTCCCAGGCAGGCTGTGCCCTGGATTGCAGTTTCTGCTCCACCGGCAAGCAAGGCTTCAATAGCAACCTCACCGCCGCCGAAGTCATCGGTCAGGTGTGGATTGCCAACAAATCTTTCGGCAGTGTCCCGGCAACCGTCGACCGTGCCATCACCAACGTGGTGATGATGGGCATGGGTGAGCCGCTGTTGAACTTCGACAACGTCGTCGCCGCCATGCATCTGATGATGGATGACCTCGGCTACGGGATCTCCAAGCGCCGCGTGACCCTGTCCACTTCGGGTGTGGTGCCGATGATCGATGAGCTGGCCAAGCACATCGACGTGTCCCTGGCGTTGTCCCTGCACGCACCGAATGACGCATTGCGTAACCAATTGGTGCCGATCAACAAGAAGTATCCGCTTAAGATGCTGCTCGAGTCGTGCCAGCGCTACATGTCCGCCCTTGGCGAGAAGCGTGTGCTGACCATCGAGTACACCTTGCTCAAGGACATCAACGACAAGGTCGAGCACGCCGTCGAAATGATCGCGCTGCTGAAAGATATCCCGTGCAAGATCAACCTGATTCCGTTCAACCCGTTCCCGCACTCCGGGTACGAGCGTCCGAGCAACAACGCGATCCGTCGTTTCCAGGATCAGTTGCATCAGGCCGGTTTCAACGTCACTGTCCGCACCACCCGTGGTGAAGACATCGACGCCGCATGTGGTCAATTGGTAGGGCAGGTGCTGGATCGCACCCGTCGCAGCGAACGTTATATCGCCGTGCGTGAGTTGAGCGCCGACAGCGATCTGGCACAGAACGCCGCGAACACTAACTAAGAGAGGATCTCTATGTCCCTGCGCTTTGCGCTGCTGTTGCTGTTGGCCAGCCTGTGTGCTGGTTGTGTCCTGTCGGGTGACTACAACCCGATGAAGACCAGCAAGGGCCGCGATGAAGCGCGGGCTGCGTACGTGCAGTTGGGGCTGGGATACTTGCAACAAGGCATGAGCGAGCGGGCCAAGGTGCCGCTGAAGAAGGCGCTGGAAATCGACGGCTCCGATCCTGACGCCAATGCGGCCCTGGGCTTGGTGTTCCAGTCCGAAATGGAACCGGAACTGGCCGACGAACACTTCCGCAAGGCCTTGTCCTCGCGTCCTGCCGATGCGCGGATCCTCAACAACTACGGCAGTTTTCTCTACGAACAACAGCGTTATAAAGAAGCCTACGAGCGTTTTGAACAGGCCGCCGCCGATACCCTGTATCCTGAGCGTTCGCGTGTGTTCGAGAACCTCGGCATGACCGCTTCAAAGCTTGGCGAGCGTGATCTGGCGCAGCAGCAGCTGGAAAAGGCCCTGCGTTTGAACCGCCAACAACCACGCGCATTGCTGGAAATGGCTGAGTTGTCCTTCGAAGACAGGCATTATGTGCCCGCACGTGACTATTACGACCGTTTCAGCCTGCTGACCGAACAAAATGCACGTAGTCTATTGCTCGGTGTTCGGCTGGCAAAAGTGTTTGAAGATCGCGACAAGGCCGCCAGTTATGGCCTGCAATTAAAACGACTCTATCCCGGTACGCCGGAATATCAGCAATACCTGTCGGAGCAATGATGAAAGCGGCGCATCCCGAAGTTGTAGCAGCGAATCGCGTTAACCCCGGTGAGACCCTGCGCCAGGCCCGCGAAAGCAATGGCTGGTCGCTGGCCGAAGTGGCCCTCAAGCTCAACCTCACCGTGACTTCCCTGAGCAATCTTGAAGCCGGCGCTTTCGACAAGCTGCCGGGGCATACCTTCGCTCGCGGTTACATTCGCGCCTATGCCAAATTGCTCGGCATGGACCAGACTGTACTGGTTCAGCAGTTCGACCAATCCACCGGCACCGATTCCCAGGGCAGCAACGTCCACGCCCTCGGCCGTATCGAAGAGCCTGTGCGGGTTTCCCACACCATTCTGCGAATCGTCAGCCTGCTGTTGCTGATCGCGGTCATCGGCGGCGGTTTCGTCTGGTGGCAGGATCAGACCTCACTGCGCACCAAGGACCTGACGTCTCTGGCGCCTGAGCACGTTGAAGTCGAAGGTGCCGACGGTACGACCCAGATTCACCCGATCGATGAGCCGGAAGACCAGGCTGTCGAGGAGAATCAGGCCGATACGTCGACGACACTGGCGTTGCCTCAGTCCGAAACCACGGCTGAATCGACCGGTGCCGAAGGCGCTGCTCCGGCCATCACTCCAACTGCTCCGGCTGCAACGCCGACCGCCCCGGTTCATACACCGGCGCCGGTTGTCGCCACTCCGGCGACCCCAGCGCCTACCGTGCCGGCCACTCCGGCGCCGACCGTTACTGCTCCGGTTGTTCCTGCTGCTCCGGCAGCCACCGCAGAAGCAGTCGCACCCGTTGCTGGCGAAGGTCAGGTACAACTGCAGTTCAGCGCCGATTGCTGGGCACAGGTGACCGATGGTCGTGGCAAAGTGATCTTCAGTGGTCTCAAGCATAAAGGCGACAGCGTCAGCGTTTCCGGCAAGCCGCCGCTTAACGTACGTCTGGGCGTAGCTCGTGCCGCACAGGTCAGCTACAACGGCCAACCGGTCGATATCGCTCCGTTCACCAGTGGCGAGACTGCTCGCCTGAAGTTGGGTCAATAAGTCATGCACGGCGAATCTCCAATCAAACGTCGCGTTTCGCGCAAGATCTGGGTCGGCAACGTACCGGTGGGCGGCGATGCGCCGATCGCGGTGCAGAGCATGACCAACAGTGATACCAATGACGTTGCCGCCACTGTTGCGCAAATCAATCGTCTGGAAGCCGCGGGCGTCGACATCGTTCGCGTTTCGGTGCCGGACATGGACGCCGCAGAGGCGTTCGGCAAGATCAAGCAACTGGTCAAGGTGCCGTTGGTTGCCGACATCCACTTCGACTACAAGATCGCTTTGCGCGTAGCTGAGCTGGGTGTGGACTGCCTGCGCATCAACCCGGGCAACATCGGTCGTGAAGACCGCGTGCGTGCCGTGGTCGATGCCGCCCGTGATCGCGGCATTCCGATCCGCATCGGCGTCAACGCCGGTTCGCTGGAAAAAGACCTGCAAAAGAAATACGGCGAGCCGACACCAGCCGCGCTGGTCGAGTCCGCCCTGCGTCACGTCGAGCACCTCGAACGCCTGAATTTCCAGGACTTCAAGGTCAGCGTGAAAGCCTCCGACGTGTTCATGGCCGTTGAAGCCTACCGCCTGCTGGCGAAAGAAATCGTTCAGCCGCTGCACCTGGGCATCACCGAAGCCGGTGGATTGCGTTCGGGCACAGTGAAATCCGCCGTGGGCCTAGGTATGCTGCTCGCCGAGGGGATTGGCGATACTATCCGCATCTCGCTGGCGGCCGACCCGGTCGAGGAAGTGAAGGTCGGTTACGACATTCTCAAGTCTTTGCATCTGCGTTCCCGTGGCATCAACTTCATCGCCTGCCCGAGCTGCTCGCGGCAGAACTTCGATGTGGTCAAGACCATGAACGAGCTGGAAGGGCGCCTTGAAGACCTGCTGGTGCCGTTGGATGTCGCGGTGATCGGTTGTGTGGTCAACGGCCCCGGCGAAGCCAAGGAAGCCCATATCGGCTTGACCGGCGGCACGCCAAACCTGATTTACATCGACGGCAAGCCGGCGCAGAAACTGACGAATGACAATCTGGTGGACGAGCTGGAAAGGCTGATCCGCCAGAAAGCGGCCGAAAAGGTCGAAGCTGACGCTGCCGTAATCGCGCGCGGCTGACCCTGACTGAAGAGCCGAACGAATTTAAGGATTTAAAGTGAGCAAGTCATTGCAAGCCATTCGTGGCATGAACGACATCCTGCCCGAACAGACCCCGCTGTGGCGTTATTTCGAGGGCACCGTTGCGCGCCTGCTGGATAACTACGGTTACAAGCAGATCCGCATGCCGATCGTCGAGTTCACCGAGCTGTTCAAGCGCTCGATCGGTGAAGTGACCGACATCGTCGAAAAAGAGATGTACACCTTCGAAGACCGCAACGGCGACTCCCTGACCCTGCGTCCGGAAGGCACCGCGGCGTGCGTGCGTGCGGTGCTCGAACACGGCATCACCGGTGGCGGCCAGGTGCAGAAACTCTGGTACATCGGCCCGATGTTCCGCCACGAGCGCCCGCAGAAAGGCCGGTATCGCCAGTTCCACCAGATCGGTCTGGAGGTGTTCAACCTCGACGGTCCGGACATCGACGCCGAGCTGATCATCATGACCTGGCGCCTGTGGGGCGAGCTGGGCATCCGTGATGCGGTCAAGCTCGAACTCAACAGCCTGGGCACCAGCGAGTCCCGTGGTCGCTACCGTGAAGCGCTGGTCGAGTACCTCTCGGCGCACTACGACAAGCTTGACGAAGACAGCCAGCGTCGCCTGAAAACCAACCCGCTGCGCGTGCTCGACACGAAAAATGCCGACACCCAAGCAGTGCTGGTCGATGCGCCGAAAATGGCCGACTACCTCGACGATGAGTCCCGCGCGCACTTCGAGGGTTTGAAGTCGCGTCTGGATGCCGTCGGCATTCCGTACGTGCTTAACCCGAAACTGGTTCGCGGCCTCGATTACTACAGCAAAACTGTTTTCGAATGGGTCACCGACAAGCTCGGCGCCCAGGGCACTGTCTGCGCGGGCGGTCGTTATGACGGTCTGGTCGAGCAGATGGGCGGCAAGCCAACCACCGGCGTCGGTTTCGCCATGGGCATCGAGCGTCTGGTGCTGATGCTGGAAACCCTTGAGCAGATCCCGGAAGAAATCTCCCGTCAGGTCGACGTCTACCTTTGTGCCTTCGGTGAAGAAGCCGAGCTGGCCGGTCTGGCCCTGGCTGAACGTGTTCGTGATCAACTTCCAAACCTGCGCCTGCAAGTCAATGCCGGCGCCGGCAGCTTCAAAAGCCAGTTCAAGAAGGCCGACAAGAGCGGTGCGCTGTACGCACTGATCCTCGGTGACGACGAAATGGCCCAGCAAGTGGTAGGTTTCAAACCCCTGCGTGGCCAGGGCGAACAACAAAGCATTGCCTGGGATGCGCTCGCCGCTCACCTGGCCACCTGCGTCGTGCAGGGTTGAAGCTGTCTAAACAGCCGATTTAGCGATTAAGGAGTATTGGGGTGTCGAGTACCGAAGACGAACAGTTGGCGGATTTGAAGGACTGGTGGACACGCAACGGCAAACCTCTGGTCACCGGCGGCCTGTTGGCGCTGGTCATCGTGTTCGGCTGGCAGGCATATCACAAATACCAGAGCAACCAGTCGCAAGGCGCCTCGGTGCTCTATCAGCAATTGCTGGAAACCACGCTGACGCCTGACGGCAAGCCTGATGCTGCCCGCGTTGCGGATCTGGCCGGCAAGCTCAACAGCGAATTCGGCGGTTCTGCCTATGCGCAGTACGGCAGCCTGTTCGTGGCCAAAGTGGCTGTGGACAGCGGCAAGCTGGACGACGCCGCGACCGAGCTGAAAGCCATCGTCGACAAACCGGCCAACCCGGCGCTGGGCGAAATCGCCCGTCAGCGTCTGGCTCAGGTACTCGGCGCACAGAACAAGGCTGAAGATGCCCTGAAACTGCTCGACGGCGACGCCGACAAAGCGTTCCTGGCGACTCGCGAAGAACTCAAGGGCGACCTGCTGGTGCAGCTGGGCCGTACCGATGACGCGAACAAGGCGTATCAAAAAGCCAAGGCGGCACTGTCGGATGAAGCGGCGGTCGGTGGCCTTCAAATCAAGCTCGACGACCTGGCCAAAGGGGATGCGTGACGTGATCCGTTGGAAGCATGCAGCATTGCTGGCTCTGGCCCTTCTGGCCGCGGGTTGCAGCAGCAACAGCAAAAAAGAATTGCCACCGGCTGAACTGACCGACTTCAAAGAAGAAGTGGTTCTGCAAAAGCAGTGGAGTCGTTCGATCGGTGACGGTCAGGGCGAAACCTACAACATGCTGGTGCCGGCGATCGACGGTGACACCATCTACGCCGCCGATGTGACCGGTGTGGTGATGGCCATGGATCGTGGCAATGGCGACGTGAAATGGAAGCAGGATCTTGATCTGCCTGTCTCCGGCGCTGTCGGCGTTGGTTATGGTCTGGTTCTGATCGGCACCCTGCGTGGCGAAGTCGTCGCTCTGGACACCAGCAACGGTGAAGAGAAGTGGCGCGCTCGCGTCAACAGTGAAGTCCTCGCACCACCGGCCAACAACGGTGACGTTGTGGTTGTGCAGACTCAGGACGATCGTCTGATCGGTCTGGATGCATCGACCGGTACTCAGCGCTGGGTGTATGACAGCACTCCGGCCGTACTGACCCTGCGTGGCACCAGTGCCCCGCTGGTCACTAACCGCCTCGCGGTGGCTGGGCTGTCGACCGGTAAAGTAGTCGCGCTGGATATTTCCAACGGCGTGCCGGTCTGGGAACAACGCATTGCGATTCCACAGGGTCGTTCGGAACTGGAGCGCGTGGTCGACATCGACGGCGGCCTGCTGCTGTCCGGCGGTACTTTGTACGTTGCCAGCTATCAGGGTCGCGTTGCGGCACTGGATCTGGAAAGCGGTCGTCAACTCTGGCAGCGCGATGCGTCGAGCTACGCCGGTATCGCCCAGGGTTTCGGCAGCGTTTACGTGAGCCTGTCCTCGGGCACCGTTGAAGGCGTCGACGAACGTTCCACCACTGCATTGTGGAGCAACGATTCGCTGGCTCGCCGTCAACTGTCGGCTCCGGAAGTGTTCTCCAGCTATGTTGCAGTGGGTGACCTGGAAGGTTATCTGCACCTGCTGAGTCAGGTTGACGGTCGTTTCGTCGGCCGTGAGCGCATCGACAGCGACGGCCTGCGTGCCCGTCCGCTGGTGGTGGGTGACACGATTTATGTGTATGGCAACAGCGGCAAACTGGAAGCCCTGACCATCAAGTAACAACTATGCTTGGGGATAACACCCCAGGCAGCTTCACTTGTGGAAGTGGACCTGTTCACTCCCGCAGTGTTGCCCCGAGCACCAGCCGCTGCCTCGCAGCGGCTTTTGTATTTTCTGAAATAACGAAGTGGAGAGCCGCATGGTTCCCGTAATCGCCCTGGTGGGCCGACCGAACGTCGGCAAATCCACCTTGTTCAACCGCCTGACCAGGACTCGCGACGCCATCGTCGGCGACTTGTCCGGTCTGACCCGTGATCGCCAGTACGGTGAGGCCAAGTGGCAAGGGCGTTCCTACATTCTGATCGACACCGGCGGTATCTCCGGTGACGAGCATGGTATGGACGAAAAAATGGCCGAGCAGTCGCTGCTGGCCATTGAAGAAGCTGATGTTGTGCTGTTCCTGGTAGATGCCAAGGCCGGTTTTACCGCCGCCGACCAGATGATCGCCGAACACCTGCGCAAACGTAACAAGCGTTCCCACGTGGTCGCCAACAAGGTCGACAACATCGACCCGGAAATGGCCCGCGCCGAATTCGCCCCGCTGGGTATGGGCCACGCGATCCCGATCGCCGGTGCTCACGGCCGCGGCATCACGCAGTTGCTGGAAGCCGCCCTGGGCGATTTCCCGCGCGATGATGACGAGCTGGCGGAAGGTGAAGAGGAAGAAGTCGTTGCCGAAGGCGAGGAAGCCAAGCGCATTCCTGGCCCAAGCGAAAAGGACGGCATCAAGATCGCCATCATCGGCCGCCCGAACGTGGGCAAGTCGACCTTGGTCAACCGCATGCTCGGTGAAGACCGGGTAATCGTTTATGACCAACCTGGCACCACCCGCGACAGTATCTACATCCCGTTCGAACGGAACGAAGAGAAGTACACGCTGATCGACACCGCTGGTGTGCGCAAGCGCGGCAAGATCCACGAAGAAGTCGAAAAATTCTCCGTGGTGAAAACCCTGCAGGCGATCAAAGACGCCAACGTGGTGATCTTCGTGATGGACGCCCGCGAAGGCGTGGTCGATCACGACCTCAACCTGCTGGGCTTCGCCATTGAGTCGGGTCGTGCGCTGGTGATCGCGATCAACAAGTGGGACGGCATGACGCCGAGCGAGCGCGACTACGTCAAGGTCGAGCTGCAGCGTCGCCTGTTCTTCGTTGATTACGCCGACATCCACTTCATCTCGGCACTGCACGGCACGGGCGTGGGCAACCTCTACGCTTCGGTGCAGAACTCGTTCAAGTCGGCGGTTACCCGCTGGCCGACCAACCGTCTGACCCAGATTCTGGAAGATGCGGTTGGCGAGCACGCGCCACCGATGGTCAACAATCGCCGGATCAAGCTGCGTTACGCCCACTTGGGTGGTGCCAACCCGCCGATTATCGTGATCCACGGTAACCAGATCGAGAAAGTGCCGAAGTCGTATGTGCGCTATCTGGAAAACACTTACCGCCGTGTGCTGAAGCTGGTCGGTACGCCGATCCGCATCGAGTTCAAGGGTGGCGAGAACCCGTACGAAGGCAACAAGACTGCGCTGACCGACCGCCAGGTCAACAAGAAGCGTCGTTTGATGTCGCACCACAAGAAAGCCGACAAGAAGCGCCGCGACAAGAAATAAGGTCGCTGGCTGTTGATCGTTCCCATGCTCCGCGTGGGAATGTATCCCGTGACGCTCTGCGTCACAAAGCGGCCGACGCAGAGCGTCCAAGGCTGCATTCCCACGCAGAGCGTGGGAACGATCAATATGAGAGAAGGGTGCCATCCGGCGCCCTTTTTTTATGAGCGCCGGATGGGCTATCCTCGGGCTCTCCCGCGCCGTCGTCAGAGCCGGGTGTTGAGCAGGGAATCCCCCATGATCACCAGCAAGCTGCCGAATGTCGGCATCACTATTTTCACGCAGATGTCTCAGCTGGCCGCGCAAACCGGCGCAATCAACCTGTCACAGGGTTTTCCTGATTTTGACGGCCCTCAGGCGCTGCGTGATGCGGTCGGTCGGCACATTGCCAGTGGTCATAACCAATATTCGCCAATGACCGGTCTGCCGGCGCTGCGTGAGCAGATCGCCGCGAAGATCGCCCGCAGTTACGGCGTCAACGTCGATGCAGATAACGAAGTCACCGTGACGCCGGGCGCGACCCAGGCGATCTTCTGTGCGATTCAGGCAGTTATCCACAGCGGCGACGAAGTCATCGTTTTTGATCCGTGCTACGACAGCTACGCACCGGCGACGGAATTGGCCGGTGGTCGTTGCGTGCATGTACAGCTGAATGCGGACGACTTCTCCATCGATTTCGACAAACTCGCCGCGGCCCTGAGCCCGCGCACGAAGATGATCGTTATCAACACCCCGCACAACCCGAGCGGCGCCCTGATCAGCCGTGCGGAACTGGACCAACTGGCGGCGCTGATCCGCGATCGCGACATCTATCTGCTCAGCGATGAAGTCTACGAACACCTGGTGTTCGACGGCGTGCCCCACGTCAGCGTGCTTGCTCACGAAGAGTTGTACCCGCGTGCGTTCGTGGTCAGCTCGTTCGGCAAGACCTATCACGTCACTGGCTGGAAAACCGGTTACGTCGTCGCACCCCCGGCGTTGACCGCCGAGTTGCGCAAAGTCCATCAGTACGTCAGTTTCTGCTGCGTGACCCCGCTGCAATACGCGCTGGCCGACTACATGGCCGAGCACCCTGAACACGTCGAAGAGTTGCCGGGCTTCTATCAGGCCAAACGCGATCTGTTCTGTGATCTGCTGGCACCGTCGCGCTTCACCTTCAAACGTGTCACCGGCACCTATTTCCAACTGGTCGATTACTCACAGATCCGTCCTGACCTGAATGACGTCGAGATGGCGATGTGGATGACCCGCGAGCACGGCGTGGCGAGTATTCCGGTGTCGGTCTTCTACCAGAATCCACCCGAAGGCCAGCGCCTGGTGCGTCTGTGCTTTGCCAAACGCGAGGAGACGCTGCGTGAAGCGGCGGCAAAACTATGCGTGATCTGAGTGCGTTACCCGATCTGAACCTGGCGCTGATCCAGACCAGCCTGGCCTGGCACGACCGTCAGGCCAACTTCGAACACTTCGAGCTGTTGCTGGAACAGGCGCAGGGCGCGGATCTGATCATCCTGCCGGAGATGTTCACCACCGGCTTCTCCATGGAATCGGAAACCCTCGCCGAGCCCGAGAACGGTCCGAGCCACAAATGGCTGCGGACGCAGGCCGCTAAATTGAATGCGGTGATCACCGGCAGCGTAATCATCCAGGCGGCTGACGGCAGCCATCGCAATCGCTTGCTGTGGGCACGGCCGGACGGCGAAGTGTTGCATTACGACAAGCGTCACCTGTTCCGCATGGCCGGCGAGCACAACCATTACACGCCCGGCGAACGGCAGGTGCAGTTCGAGCTCAAGGGCTGGCGGATTCGCCCGTTGATTTGCTACGACCTGCGTTTCCCGGTGTGGAGTCGTGATTCGCAGGATACTGATCTGCTGCTGTACACGGCGAATTGGCCGGGGGCGCGACGGTTGCACTGGAATCGCCTGTTGCCGGCACGGGCCATCGAAAACCTCTGCTACGTGGCGGCGGTGAATCGCGTTGGCACTGACGGCAAGGGTTTTGCCTATACCGGTGACAGTCAGGTGCTGGATTTCCAGGGCGAGAGCTTGCTGGCGGCAGGGGAGGCGGACGGCGTGTTCAAGGTGGTGCTGGAAGCGGCGCCATTGGCGGCTTATCGCGAGCGCTTTCCGGCGAATCTGGATGCCGACACCTTCGAGTTCACCTGATCTTTATGCGCTGACTGCCAAGGCCCTATCGCCAGCAGGGCTGGCTCCCACAGTGGATCGTGTTCACAGCACAAACCCCCTGTGGGAGCTAGCCCTGCTAGCGATAAAGCCGGCACAGGCAACACAAAACCTGCAGGCAAAAAAAGGCCCTGAAGCTTTCACTTCAGGGCCTTTTGCATTTCAGCGAAGGCTTACGCCGCTTTCGCCTCAGGCTGGCTCAACGAGCGGTTCAGTGCGCTGAACAGGGCCTTGAAGCTGGCGGTGGTGATGTTTTCATCGATACCCACGCCGTGCACCGCACGTTCACCGTTCACGCGCAGCTCGATGTACGCCGCTGCTTTGGCGTTGGTGCCGGCGCCGATCGCGTGTTCGTTGTAGTCCATGATCTCCACCGGAATCGGCAGGCCGGCGACCAGTGCTTCCAGCGCACCGTTGCCCTTGCCACGCCAGTGCAGGTTGGTTTCGCCCTGACCCTTGCTCGCCACTTCCACTTCAACATTGCTGTTGCCGTTTTCTTCCTGCAGGCGATGGCTGACCAGCGCGTACGGGGTGTTGGCTTGCAGGTATTCGCTGATCAACAGCGAGTGGATCTGCTTGGCGGTCATCTCCAGGCCCAGGCGGTCGGTCTCACGCTGCACGACCTGGCTGAATTCGATCTGCATGCGACGTGGCAGGCTGATGCCGTATTCCTGTTCCAGCAAGTAAGCGATGCCACCCTTGCCCGACTGGCTGTTGACGCGAATCACCGCCTCGTAGCTGCGGCCAATGTCGGCCGGGTCGATCGGCAAGTACGGCACTTCCCACAGGGCATCTGGTTTCTGCTGGGAGAAGCCTTTGCGGATCGCATCCTGGTGCGAGCCGGAGAACGCGGTGTGCACCAGGTCGCCGACGTATGGGTGACGCGGGTGAACCTGAATCTGGTTGCACTCTTCGACGACTTTGCGCACGCCGTCGATGTCGGAGAAGTCCAGCTGCGGATCGAGACCCTGGGTGTACATGTTCAATGCGACGGTAACGAGGTCGACGTTACCGGTACGCTCGCCGTTGCCGAACAGGCAGCCTTCGACGCGATCGGCGCCGGCCATCAGGCCCAGCTCGGTGGCGGCGACGCCAGTGCCACGGTCGTTGTGGGTGTGCAGACTGATGATCACGCTGTCACGACGGTTGATGTTGCGGCCGAACCACTCGATCTGGTCGGCGTAGATGTTCGGCGTCGCGCATTCAACCGTGGCCGGCAGGTTGAGAATCATCTTGTGCTCAGGCGTCGGGTTCCACACCTCGATCACCGCATCACAGACTTCCTTGGCGAATTCCAGCTCAGTGGCGCTGAAGGTTTCCGGCGAGTATTCGAAGGTCCACTCGGTGTCCGGCTGCATCGCCGCGTATTTGACGAACAGCTTGGCAGCGTTCACGGCGATGGCCTTGATGCCGTCCTTGTCCTGGTTGAAGACGATGCGACGGAAGGACGGCGAGGTGGCGTTGTACAGGTGAACGATGGCTTTCTTCGCCCCGCGCAGGGATTCGAAGGTACGCTCGATCAAGTCTTCACGACCCTGGGTCAGCACCTGAATGGTGGTGTCGTCCGGGATGTGGCCTTCTTCGATCAAGGTACGCACGAAGTCGAAGTCGGTTTGCGAAGCGGCCGGGAACGAGGCTTCGATTTCCTTCACGCCCACTTGCACGAGGGTTTTCCAGAAGCGCAGCTTTTTCACCGCGTCCATCGGCTCGATCAGCGACTGGTTACCGTCACGCAGGTCGGAACTGCACCAGATCGGCGCGGTGTCGATGGTTTTCGACGGCCAGGTGCGATCCGGCAGGTTGATGACAGGAAACGCGCGGTATTTCGAAGACGGATCTTTGAGCATGCTCATCGGGAAATTCCTTATTGTCTGGGCCGAAAAGAGGCGGCCTGCCGGTGTTACCAATGTTTTGGGAAAAGCGTGGGACGAGGTGCCGCGATTCAGCCCGGCAGTCGTGCGCTGACGAGGCACAGGCTGCGGTGCTGGCGAAGCTGAATGAGGGTGTGAGAGGTTTTCATGCCCTCAACCCTAACCGCGAGGGGAGAGGATGGCAAGCAGTCGAAAAAAATTGAGAGGAATACTCGGAAAGCGGGTTTTTGCGCGATTTTATTGTGCGTAATAACGATGGGCGTTTGGTTTTTTGCGCGAGGTTTGATGGGGGCGCAATCGAGGTTGGCGGAGTTTCAGGGAGATTGCGGTGCCAATAAGTCAGTAATCGCCAGCAGGGCTGGCTCCCACAATGGCTCATGTTCACAACACAAAACCTGTGGGAGCTAGCCCCGCTAGCGATGAGGCAGCCAGTCTCAACACAACCCTTAAGGTTGAAACGCACCAATGAAAATCGCCGGATCCACCCGCGCATCATTCAGGCTGACATTCCAGTGCATATGCGGCCCGGTCGCCCTGCCGGTCATGCCAACCTTACCCACCACCGCGCCGCGCGCCAGTTGATCGCCGACCTTCACGTCAATCTTCGACATATGGCAGAACATGCTGATAAAGCCCTGGCCATGGTCGACAAACACGGTATTGCCATTGAAGAAGTAATTGCCGGTGAGGATCACCTTGCCCGCCGCCGGGGTCTTGATCGGCGTACCTGCTGGCACGGCAAAGTCGAGGCCGGCGTGGGGGTTGCGCTCTTCACCATTAAAGAAACGACGCACACCAAACTTGCTCGACAGCGGTCCATTGACGGGTTTGTCCAGCAGCAGATTGCTCGGCGTGTTCGGGCTGAAGCTGCGATACGCCTTGATCTGCTCAGCCAGTTCACCTTCGATGCGCTTGAGGTTTGACTGATCCGGATTGACCTGCTGTTTGTTCTTCAGGGTGATGCGCTGTTCCGGGTATTTCTTGTTGCCCACGGTAAACGGCAAATTGCGCCCGCCACTGCTGATCTGCTGCGCGCCAGGCTTGACCGTCAACGGCACGCCGACAATCGCCAGCCAGTTGTTCTGTTCTTTGACCACCAATACCGGTTTGCCTTGGTACGTGGCCTTCGGTGCCTGCGCAGCAGCGCCGAGATCAACCACGGCCACACCGCCCGGCACCGGTTTGTTCAGCAGCCGGGTGATGTAGCTGTCAGCGTGGGCGTTGAAGGTCAGACAGAGCAACAACAATGGAGCGAGAAAACGCGGCATGGATCAGTCCAGTAAAGAGAGGGTGACGGGCGTCAGATGATTGTCCTCGACGCGCACTTGCAGTTCGCCTTCGCCGAGCTTGGCTTTGAGTCGCTGGCCGGTGTGGGTCTGAGCAGCGTTGCGGATCGCATGGCCGCGCTCATCGAGCAGAATGCTGTAACCACGACCAAGCGTTGCCAGCGGGCTGACCACGTGCAGCGTCTGCATCTGGCTGTGCAGTTGCAGACGACGATTCTTCAAACCTTCGCGCATCGCCCGAGGCAGGCGTTCGGCGAGGCTGTCGAGGCGCTGGCGCAGCATCGCCAACTGGCGGCCCGGATGTTGCCCGGCGAGGCGGGTTTCCAGGCGGATCAGCCGTTCGCGACGGGTATTGAGGTGACGCTCAAACGCCCGGCGCATGCGCATGTCCAGATCATCCAGACGCTGCGCTTGCTGGCGCAGACGTTCGCCGGGATGACGCAGGCGCCGGGCCATGCCTTCCAGACGCAAGCGATCACGCATCAAACGGTCGCGCATACGCATCACCAAGCGGCGGTGCAGGCTTTCGACCTGACGGATCAGGTGGCTGGAATCGGGCGCGAGCAATTCGGCGGCAGCGGATGGCGTCGGTGCGCGGACGTCGGCGACAAAGTCGCTGATCGACACATCGGTTTCATGGCCGACCGCGCTGACAATCGGCGTCACGCAGGCATCAACGGCGCGGGCCACGGCTTCTTCGTTGAAGCACCAGAGGTCTTCCAGCGAACCGCCGCCACGGGCGAGGATCAACGCGTCGAACCCACGGGCATCGGCCATTTTCAGGGCGCGGACGATTTGCGCGGTGGCTTCGCGGCCCTGCACGGCGGTCGGAATCAGCGTCAGTTGTACCTGCGGCGCACGGCGGCGGAACACGCTGATGATGTCGCGAATCACCGCGCCGGTTGGCGAGCTGATGATGCCGATGCGTTGCGGATGCGCCGGCAGCGGCAGTTTGCGTTCGGCGCTGAATAGGCCTTCGGCGCTGAGCTTTTCTTTCAGCGCATCGAAGGCCAGACGCAGCGCACCGTCACCGGCAGGTTCAACGGTGTCGAGAATCAGCTGATAGTCGCCACGGCCCTCGAACAGCGAGACCTTGCCGCGCACCTTCACCGCCAGGCCGTCTTTCAGCGCCTGACGCACGCGCGCCGCGTTCTGCCGGAACAATGCACAGCGCACCTGCGCGCCGCTGTCCTTGAGGGTGAAATAGATGTGGCCGGACGCCGGGCGGGCGAGGTTGGAGATTTCGCCTTCGACCCAGATGTTGCTGAACACGTCTTCGAGCAACACCCGCGCGCGGCCGTTGAGCTGGCTGACGGTCAGGACTTCACGGTCCAGGCCAAGTCTTGCAAAGGGATCTTTAATCATGGGGCGCAGTTTAAAGGCATTCTTCCGCTGATTGCACGATCCCTGTAGGAGCTGCCGCAGGCTGCGATCTTTTGATCTTGATCGGCAGGAAAAAGATCAAAAGATCGCAGCCTCGTTTCACTCGTCAGCTCCTACACGGGAGGTGTGAAGGTCTGGATGAAGTGTTGGATCAGCGGTGTTGGATTCTGGCGGTAGGCGAGGGCGACGGTGCTGTGGCAATCGGGATCAGTCAGCGGAAGAAATCGTATGCCCGACGGTGCAATGTCTTGCATCGATTCCGGCAGCAGGGCGATGCCGAAACCGGCCTGAATCAACTGCAATTGCGTGGTCTTGCGCGACATCACCCGCGCGGCTTTCGGGAAGAAACCCTGGCGCATGCACAGCTCGGCACACAGATAACTGAGGCCGCCGCGTTGCGGATGGGGAATGGAGATAAACGCTTCCTCCTTCAGTTGTGCCAGATCGACTTCGGCTGCCTCGGCCAATCGATGCTTAGCCGGCACCGCCAGCAGCAACCGTTCAGTGAACAGCGGGACAATCTGAATGCCTTCGCGCTGGCGCAACACCGGCAGGCGCAGCAGGCCAATATCGAGGCGCCCTTCGGCCAGCTCTTCCAGTTGCGCCTCGGAAGACAACTTGCCAATGTCCAGCGACACGCTGCTCTGCTGATCAAGGTAGGTGCTGATCTGCTGAAGAAGCCATCCGCTGATCGTCACCGTACTCGAATGGCTCAGGCGCAAGGTGCCGCGTTGGCCATTGCCGACCGCAGTGGCCATGGCGCTGGCCTTGCTCAGCTCATTAAGCAGATTACGTGCGCGCGGCAAAAATGCTTCGCCCGCTGCTGTGAGTCGGGGCTGGCGCGCGGTGCGCTCGAACAGTGGCGTTTGCAGGCGCGTTTCCATGTCCTTGATCTGCCGGCTCAGCGCTGATTGCGCAATGAACAAGCGCTCGGCGGCCGCACTGAAGCTGCCGCATTCGGCGATTTCGACGAAGTAACGCAATTGGCGGGTTGAAAGCACCAGACATGCCTTTTCGAGATGAGTAAGCGACCTGGAAGATATTAGTCGCAACCCTCGCCGCTGGCTAAAGTCATCTCAGACTTATTAAGGAAGTAGACCCATGAGTGTGGCGGCGTTGTTGAGCGAGTGGACATGGGGCGCCGGAGGTTGGGCGGTGATCGGGCTGGGCATCGCGCTGGCCTATATCGTGTTCGGCATTGCCGGGTTTGGCACGGCGCTGGTCGCGGGGCCGATTCTGATTCTGTTCATGCCCTTGTCGAAGATCGTGCCGTTGTTGGTGTTGCTGGATTTTGTCGCGGCGTTCGGCAATCTGTTGCCGTCGCGGCGGGATGTGGCCAAGCCCGAGTTGTTGCGGCTACTGCCGTGCATGGCGGTCGGTTGTACGTTGGGAGTGATTTTCCTGCTCAACCTGAAATCTGATGTGTTGCTGCTGTTGATGGGGCTGTTTATCAGCGCGTATGCGATTTACAGCCTCTGGATGAAAGCGCGGCCGGCGCAAATGTCGGCGGCGTGGGCAGTGCCGATGGGCACGGTGGGCGGGTTGTTTGGTGCGCTGTTTGGCAGCGGCGGCTTTCTCTATGCGATTTATCTCAACAGTCGGCTGCCGAAAGACGCGGCGCGGGCCACGCAAAGTGCGCTGATCAGTTGCAGCACGGTGGTGCGTTTGAGCCTGTTCGCCATCGCCGGTGTGTATGCCGAGCTACCCTTGTTGATGTTGGCGTTGTGTCTGTTGCCGGCGATGGCGCTGGGGTTGTGGATTGGCCGGCGGTTGACCATGAGGTTGTCGCGTGAGGCGTTCGTGCGGTTGGTGACGTGGCTGGTGCTGGCGAGCGGGATTGCGTTGATCGGGCGTTATCTCAGCACTTGACCGGATTTCGTCAGGGATTAAGCTGCCGGCCGCACTGACGCTATCGCGGGCAAGCCCGCTCCCACAGTTTCTCTGGTGTACACAACATTTGTGATCGACCGAGATCCCTGTGAGAGCGGGCTTGCCCGCGATGGCGGCGGAGTGAGCACCGCAGAACTTCCATTTGACGTCGCAGGCTGCACCATGAATTCGCAAAGCATCATCGTCCCGAAAATTTCCACCCTGCCGGTCCATGAGCCCCGGGCCCGGGCGATTCTGCGTTGGCTGGTACGCAAGAACATCGTCAAGGAGGAGCTGAGCACCTGCGGTCGCACCGGCAATCGCATGGCGTACGCGATTGCCGATGGTGCGCGTGCCGTGGTGCTGTACCCGCAGGCGTTGCCGTTCGGTGAGCCGATCAACGGCTTGGAGATCGTCACCAAGCGCTGCATCTATACCCCGGCCAAGGGGTTTCTCGAAGAGGCCGGTTGCGCCGAGTGCCGGCGTGAAGTCGGCGAAGCACTGTTCGAAAGCCTTGAAGAATGGTTCCCAGGCCGCACCGACAACTTCACCTGCCCGGAATGCGGTCACGAAGACGACATCAATGGTTTTCTGTTTTTGCAGGAATGTGCGTTTTCCAACCTCGGTTTCATCTTCAACAACTGGCTGGAGGCGGGCTTCAAGCAAAGCTTTATCGATGAGTTCGCCGATTGGCTCGATCAACCTGTCTCTTGGGTCAAGGTGGAGCTGTAGGGCCGGGCGTTCCCGTACATCAGCAACATTGATATTAAGCTGAGTTTTACGTTGCTCCGAAGGGGGTGTCTGACTATAATGGCGCGCTTCCATTTTCCCGCTCGGGAGCCCCCGCGATGCTGCGTATCAGCCAAGAAGCTCTGACATTCGACGACATTCTCCTAGTGCCCGGTTATTCCGAGGTGCTTCCTAACGAAGTCAGTCTCAAGACCCGCCTTACCCGTGGCATCGAGCTGAACATTCCTCTGGTTTCTGCTGCAATGGACACCGTTACTGAAGCCCGTCTGGCAATCGCCATGGCTCAGGAAGGTGGCATCGGCATTATCCACAAGAACATGACCATCGAGCAGCAAGCTGCCGAAGTGCGTAAGGTCAAGAAGTTCGAAGCCGGCGTCGTCAAGGATCCGATCACCATCGAGGCAGATGCCACGGTGCGTGACCTGTTCGAATTGACCCGCATGCACAACATTTCCGGCGTTCCGGTACTGCACGATGGCGACCTGGTCGGCATCGTCACTTCCCGTGACGTGCGTTTCGAAACCCGTCTGGAAGCCACCGTACGTGAAGTGATGACGCCTAAAGAGCGTCTGGTCACCGTGCGTGAAGGCGCCGACAAGAACGAAGTCCGCGAGCTGCTGCACAAGCACCGTCTGGAAAAAGTTCTGATCGTCGACGACAAGTTTGCCCTCAAAGGCATGATGACCGTCAAAGACATCGAAAAAGCCAAAGCCTACCCGCTGGCCAGCAAGGACGATCAAGGTCGTCTGCGCGTGGGCGCTGCGGTCGGTACCGGTAAAGACACCGGTGATCGCGTAGCCGCTCTGGTCCATGCCGGTGTGGACGTGGTGGTGGTCGACACCGCCCACGGTCACTCCAAAGGCGTGATCGACCGCGTTCGTTGGGTCAAAGAGAATTTCCCTGAAGTGCAGGTGATCGGCGGCAACATCGCCACCGGCGCCGCTGCCAAGGCTCTGGCCGAAGCAGGCGCTGACGCAGTCAAGGTCGGTATCGGCCCGGGCTCGATCTGCACCACCCGTATCGTCGCCGGTGTCGGCGTCCCGCAAATCAGTGCCATCGCCAACGTTGCTGCTGCCCTTGAAGGCACCGGCGTTCCGTTGATCGCCGACGGCGGCATCCGTTTCTCCGGTGACCTGTCCAAGGCCATCGTAGCCGGTGCTTCCTGCGTGATGATGGGCTCGATGTTCGCCGGTACTGAAGAAGCGCCGGGCGAGATCGAACTGTTCCAGGGCCGTTCGTACAAGGCGTATCGCGGCATGGGTTCGCTGGGCGCCATGTCCCAGGCGCAAGGCTCCTCCGACCGTTACTTCCAGGACTCCTCGGCAGGCGCCGAGAAACTCGTTCCGGAAGGCATCGAAGGCCGTGTGCCGTACAAAGGCACCCTGAGCGCGATCATTCACCAGCTAATGGGCGGTCTGCGTTCCTCGATGGGCTACACCGGTAGCGCCAACATCGAAGAAATGCGCACCAAGCCTGAGTTCGTGCGGATCACCGGCGCTGGCATGGCCGAATCCCACGTTCACGACGTGCAGATCACCAAAGAAGCGCCAAACTACCGCGTAGGTTGAGCCTTCAAGCAATAAAGTAAGCAACCGGGGCTGTTTGATTCAGCCCCGAGTTGTTTCTGAATCACGACTGTTTCTGAACGACTTAGACGAGACTGAATCATGGCCCTCGATATTCACGCTCACCGCATCCTGATCCTCGACTTCGGCTCGCAATACACCCAACTGATTGCCCGCCGCGTGCGCGAGATCGGTGTGTACTGCGAACTGCACCCGTTCGACATGGACGAAGATGCGATCCGCGAATTCGCTCCTAAAGGCGTCATCCTCGCCGGCGGCCCCGAGTCCGTGCACGTCGCCGACAGCCCGCGTTGCCCACAGGCAGTGTTCGATCTGGGCGTACCGGTTTTCGGTATCTGCTACGGCATGCAGACCATGGCCGAGCAACTGGGCGGCAAGGTTGAAGGTTCCGAACTGCGTGAGTTCGGTTACGCCCGCGTTGACGTGGTTGGCAAGAGCCGCCTGCTCGACGGCATCGAAGACCACATCGACGCTGACGGCCTGTTCGGCCTCGACGTCTGGATGAGCCACGGTGACAAAGTCACCAAGATGCCGGAAGACTTCCACATCCTCGCCAGCACCCCGAGCTGCCCGATCGCCGGTATGTTCAACGACGACCGTGGCTACTACGGCGTGCAGTTCCACCCGGAAGTGACCCACACCAAACAGGGCGGCCGCATCCTGTCGCGCTTCGTCCTCGACATCTGCGGCTGTGAAGCCCTGTGGACGCCGTCGAAGATCGCTGAAGACGCCATCGCCAACATCCGCGCACAAGTCGGCACCGACAACGTGTTGCTGGGTCTGTCCGGCGGCGTTGACTCCTCGGTGGTTGCCGCGCTGCTGCACAAAGCCATTGGCGACCAGCTGACCTGCGTCTTCGTCGACAACGGTCTGCTGCGTCTGCACGAAGGCGAGCAAGTGATGGCCATGTTCGCCGAGAACATGGGCGTCAAAGTGATCCGCGCCAACGCTGAAGATCAGTTCCTCGACAACCTGGCCGGCGAAGCCGATCCAGAGAAGAAGCGCAAGATCATCGGTCGTACCTTCATCGACGTATTTGATGCCCAGTCGAACAAACTGGAAAACATCAAATACCTCGCTCAGGGCACCATCTACCCGGACGTGATCGAGTCGGCTGGCGCGAAAAGCGGCAAGGCACACGTGATCAAGTCGCACCACAACGTGGGCGGCCTGCCGGAAGAGATGAACCTGAAACTGGTCGAGCCACTGCGCGAACTTTTCAAGGACGAAGTCCGTCGTCTGGGTCTGGAACTCGGCCTGCCGTACGACATGGTCTACCGTCACCCGTTCCCGGGCCCGGGCCTGGGCGTGCGCATCCTCGGTGAAGTGAAAAAGGAATACGCCGACCTGCTGCGTCGTGCCGACCACATCTTCATCGAAGAGCTGCGCAAAGCCGACTGGTACCACAAAGTCAGCCAGGCCTTCGTGGTGTTCCAGCCGGTGAAATCGGTTGGCGTCGTTGGCGATGGCCGTCGTTACGCCTGGGTCGTCGCCCTGCGTGCCGTAGAAACCATCGACTTCATGACCGCACGTTGGGCTCACCTGCCTTACGAACTGCTGGAAACCGTCTCCGGCCGCATCATCAATGAAATCGAAGGCATCTCGCGCGTTACTTACGACGTGTCGAGCAAGCCGCCTGCGACGATTGAGTGGGAGTAACGTCACCGGCCTGAAGGCCGACTGACTGAAATAAAAAACCGCCTGGCGTTAACGTCAGGCGGTTTTTTTTGAGCAATTCACGGAGCGATCAGGTGGGTACTAGCACGCAAGTACTCGTTGAACACAGCTTACGGATGTTCGCCAATGCCAGTCAGTTGTACTGACTGGCATTTTTGTTTTTGGGCGGAAAGCATCTTGGCAAGAGTCATCGCGTTCAATTGATCGCAATGATTGGAGTAATGGCTAAAGAAACTGCGATCGAATCAAATCCGTATCGAACGGCGTTAACCCTTGATCAGGAGCAAACACCGTCTCTGCTTGCAGTGGGGAGTCAACTCGTTCGCCCCGGGCACGTACATGTAACTCGAAAAGTGTCTCTAGATCCGGCCGGGGTGTATGCACCAAAGCCCGGAGCATCAAAGATACCCCGCTGAGGTTATTGGCGACGTTGTTCCATTGGGGAGAAGACGTGAGCCCCAGATCGGCCCAGATCATGCGTTGTTCCTGCAAGTCCATTACGAAGGGCAGACAGATGCTGGTGTCGGATGCGATATCGATGCGGTCGAATACGGAGCGCGGCTCAAATACTTCACCCGATGCGGTGTCGGCGCGGGCCATCCAGCCCGCGAAGCATTCCGGCAGATCGCAATATGGCTGCTGTGTATACGAGTTGATGGACGTAACGACATAGCGGATACCTTGCTTGATGAGGACATCAAGGTCGAGGTCGATGAACTCGGACGCTCCTTCTGGCGCGTCGACGATGTCACCGCTGTGGTAACCGCCGTAACCCCTCAGGTTGTAATACGCGACCGTATCCTTGAATACGAAGTCGGCGTCGAAAAAGGCTGCGGACAAGTCGATATCCGTGCGTCCTTTGCCATTCTTCCACCACAGGAACAAGCGGATGAACTGCGTGTCAGGAAGCGGTAACTGACTGCCGCGTACCAGCGTGCGTAGCGACTTGGCTGCGGCCCGCTGGGCCAGAGGCACTCGGTATTCGCGTAATGCCGGGTCGATGAAGCTACGGCCCAGCGGTGGTAGAGACGCGAAGCGTGTGACAAGAGCTTCCTCGCAGATCTTCGCTGCACGCGCCAACACCTCCTGTGCGATCGGTTCGCGCCGATCCATGATGCCGAAGACTTTGGCCATCGCCCCTTTTGGCGTGAAGGCCCGCAAAGGCAGGGGACGCGGAGCTCGAACCTGGGCCAGCAACTGCAGCAAAACGGGTGAGGATACTTGCGTCGCGGCAGCTTCAAAGGCGTCGAGTACCGCATCTGCGTCGGTGGCGCGGCGCAGGGTTACGTCCAAGCGTCGTGCGAACTCACCGGGGCGCTCTTGCAGCAGCGGCGTTAGCGCTGTGATCTGACGTTGGGCGAGCAATGTTTCGACACGAGATCCAAACGAAGCCGGCGGATCGTTGCGACGCGCTGCCGTAATGGCGGCGAGCGCTCGCGGGTATTTATCGGCGTAGTCGCCCGGATGCAGTACTTCCGCGAGACGTTTCCAGCGTTCGGCATGACGCATCACATCTTCAACTGCATTAGGCGCGCGATCGAGCAGGCGCAATAGCCGACGGCGCATTGAGCGTTTCATTTTGCGGAAGCGCGTCTGCGCTGTCGCCAGCGAGACGTCTCCGCCATGCAACGCAATCGCCAAGCGCAGCACGTCGGTTGCCGTCTCGACGTTTTGTTCGAGGAATGACTCCACACGGGCATCGTTAGCGACATGCAGGACCAGTGCGCCGCCTACCAGTGCACGAATCTCCCGGAACGGGACGGTCTCGGGCAGCAGACGGAAAACATCGTCTTTGTATTTCCGGATAAACCAGATGACATCAGCAGCTTCCTCTTCGGACAGCGAGGTGCGTGATGAGACCAGCGGTGCGAGTAACGACTCGAACTCAGAGACACTTCCCGGTTCGATAACAAGATGGATGAAGTTGCCTTCAAGCATGGGCGGGCGAACGTCTTCACTGGAAGGCAAGCGCAGAAGCGTGTGGTAGTGCATGACGGCGTTGAAGTACAACTCCGCCTCTGAGGCCTGCAGGACCTGATTCGGAAAATCAGGATAGAACGGCCGGTGATGAACATGAGCTCCGGTGTGTCGCCGAAGTACTCGAATAATCTCGCGCAGCCAGACCGTAAGTTGTGCCGCCGAAAGCTTGCCGATCTGCTCGATCAGTGGCTCAGAAAGAACACATCGAAACGCCGCAATTTCTTTTACGGCCGTCGCAACCTGGGCGCGCGAGGCACCGCCGGTGCCCGTAGGGACGTGAACTTTTGTACGGCGCCGCAGGAACAGTTCCTGATTCATCTTGATTCCTTCCTTGGTCGCCGTTTCGAGTGAGCAGAAGCATCACCTTGCAATCGATATGAAAACGCCTGCAATAAGCAGGCGCGGTGTGGAGAGCGGAACCCCTAGTTCATGGGGATAGAAGGAAGGTGTTCCATAGCCACGCCCGCATCCTATCGGAGGATGGGCCTGTTGTCA
Organism: Pseudomonas sp. 4CAES_32.4; assembly: GCF_058136335.1. Classification (NCBI taxonomy): domain Bacteria; kingdom Pseudomonadati; phylum Pseudomonadota; class Gammaproteobacteria; order Pseudomonadales; family Pseudomonadaceae; genus Pseudomonas; species Pseudomonas sp. 4CAES_32.4. The sequence goes on along the minus strand of NZ_CM176882.1, from coordinate 5,056,936 downwards.
GGCAAACACATATTTTGAAACGGGCTGGTCGAAAGTTCCTAGCTACAAAGGAGCCTGAATTAATGTTTGCACATCCTTATGTCAGCGGCGCTCAACATCAGTGGAGTGAAGCTTGTGCCGCAGCGGTGGTTATTTGGCTGCACTCAAGGCGCTTGGCAAGACGTGCGGCCTCAGGTCGCCCTTACCGTTTCTCAATTGCAGGTGTATCGTATTCGCCCTTTGCGGGCCCGGTGCCCGTCGCTGATTCGTGAGGTAGTTGAGTTCATGTCCTTTACCCGTCGCCAAATCCTCGGTGGCCTGGCCGGTCTTGTTGTCGTTGGCGTTGGTGCGGGGGGCGCGTCGCGTTATTGGCTGGGCAAAATGGCTGACGCTGAGGCGGGGCATGACTATCAGCTGATCGCCGCGCCGCTGGACGTTGAGCTGGTGCCGGGGCACAAGACTGAAGCCTGGGCGTTTGGGCCGTCGGCGCCGGGTACCGAGTTGCGGGTGCGTCAGGGTGAATGGTTGCGGGTGCGCTTTATCAACCATTTGCCGGTGGCGACCACCATTCATTGGCATGGCATTCGCCTGCCGCTGGAAATGGACGGCGTGCCTTACGTCTCGCAATTGCCGGTTCTTCCGGGCGAATACTTCGATTACAAATTCCGCGTGCCGGATGCCGGCAGCTATTGGTATCACCCGCATGTCAGCAGCAGTGAAGAACTGGGGCGTGGGTTGGTCGGGCCGCTGATTATCGAAGAACGCGAGCCGACCGGTTTCGTCTACGAAAAGACCTTGAGCCTGAAGAATTGGCACATCGATGATGTAGGCAATTTCGTCGAGTTCAGCATTCCGCGTGAAGCGGCGCGTGGTGGTACGGCGGGGCGTTTGTCGACGATCAATGGCGTGCCATTGCCGGTGATTGAATTGCCCGCTGGGCAGATCACGCGGGTGCGTTTGCTTAACCTCGATAACACGCTGACGTATCGCATCAACATTCCCGGCGTCGAAGCAAAAATCTATGCGCTGGACGGCAACCCGGTCGAGCCACGCCCGCTGGGCAAGGAGTACTGGTTGGGCCCCGGCATGCGCATTTGCCTGGCGATCAAGGCGCCGGCGGCTGGCGAGGAATTGTCGCTGCGCAACGGCCCGGTCCGTCTTGGCACCCTGCGTTCGGTGGCCAATACCGATGCGCCGACCGAGTGGCCAAAGGCGCTGCCAGCCAACCCGGTAGCGGAGCCGGATCTGGCCAAGGCCGAGAAACTCAACTTCAATTTCGAATGGGTCGGTTCGGTGTCGGTCAACACCGAAAACGGCAAGCCACCGAGCCTGTGGCAAATCAACGGCAAGGCTTGGGACATCACCGACAAGACCTGCGCCGATCGGCCGATTGCCAGCCTGAAACTGGGGCAGAGCTATATTTTCGAATTGAAAAACATGACTCAGTACCAGCACCCGATTCACCTGCACGGCATGAGCTTCAAGGTGATTGCGTCGAATCGACACAAGATCATTCCGTACTTCACCGACACCTATCTGCTGGGCAAGAACGAGCGCGCGCAAGTGGCGCTGGTGGCGGATAACCCCGGCGTGTGGATGTTCCACTGCCACGTGATCGACCACATGGAAACCGGTCTGATGGCCGCCATCGAGGTGAAGTGATGCGCCAGATTCGCCCCGCGGCGATCATCGACCGCAGCCGTGACCGCGATTTCATGCGCGAAGCCCTGACCCTCGCCGCACAAGGCGCAGCGCTCGGTGAAGTGCCGGTGGGCGCGGTGTTGGTGCAGGACGGCGCGATCATCGGTCGCGGCTTCAATTGCCCGATCAGCACCAGCGACCCGAGTGCCCACGCAGAAATGGTCGCGATCCGTGCGGCCGCACAGGCCGTGGATAACTATCGTCTGCCGGGCAGTACGCTGTATGTGACGCTGGAGCCGTGCAGCATGTGCGCCGGTTTGATCGTGCATTCGCGGGTGGCGCGGGTGGTGTATGGGGCGCTGGAGCCGAAGGCGGGGATTGTGCAGAGTCAGGGGCAGTTTTTTACCCAGGGTTTTCTCAACCATCGAGTGTTGTATGAGGGTGGGGTGTTGGCGGAGGAGTGTGGGGCGGTGTTGACCGAATTTTTTAGAGCCCGCCGCGCGAAAACCACTGAATAAAGAACTGCATCGAACCCTGTGGGAGCTGGCTTGCCAGCGATGGCGTCCGCACATCAAACATTGATGTCGACTGATCCACCGCTATCGCTGGCAAGCCAGCTCCCACAGATTTTTGCAGCGTTTGCGAGATCGGATTACTTCTTCGCGACGATCACCGCGCGCATCGGCGCCGGCAGGCCTTCGATGGTTTTGCTGTGGTCTTCGGGATCAAGGAAGTCGCTGAGCGATTGATACTTCATCCACTCGGTGCCGCGCTGTTCCTCGACCGTTGTCGTGCTCACGTCCACGCAACGAATGTCGGTGAACCCGGCGCGGCGCAACCACAATTCCAGCGCCGGCACCGACGGCAGGAACCACACGTTGCGCATCTGCGCATAACGGTCTTCCGGCACCAGCACCTGATGCTTGTCGCCTTCGACCACCAGCGTTTCCAACACCAATTCGCCGCCCTTGACCAGGCAGTCCTTCAGCGCCAGCAAATGCTCGATCGGCGAGCGGCGGTGGTAGAACACACCCATGGAAAACACCGTGTCGAACCCTTCCAGGTTCGGCGGCAGGTCCTCGAATGGGAACGGCAGGTGCCAGGCATTCGGTTCTGACAGATAACGCTGCACCGCCTGGAACTGGCAGAAGAACAGCCAGTTCGGGTCAACACCAATCACACTGTCCGCACCGGCGCCGAGCATGCGCCACATGTAGTAGCCATTGCCGCAGCCGACATCGAGGATGCGTTTGCCTTTCAGATCCAGATGCGGGGCGACCCGCGACCATTTCCAGTCCGAGCGCCATTCGGTGTCGACGTGCACACCAAACAGGTCGAACGGCCCTTTGCGCCACGGCGACAGGCCCATCAGCGCAGTGCGCATCTGTGCGCGGGTTTCATCGTCGCAATCAGTGTCGAGTTTCAGGCCGTTGAGCAGGTCGATTTCGCTCGGCTGAATCTTTGGCAAGGCGTCCAGCGCGCTCTGCCAGCGCTCCAGATCGCCGTGGCCCTTCTCCATTTTCTTGTCGAGTTGCGCTTGCAGGGTGTTGGCCCATTCGGCCAGCGGTGTGCCAGCCAAACGGCGGGCGAGGGGGGACAGATCAATCATGGCAAGGCAATCAACGAGGCAAAGTTAAGACACTGGAACCACGGCACGACTTTCGAGAACCCGGCGGCCAACAGGCGTTCGCGGTGTTCTTCGAGGCTGTCGGGCTTCATGACGTTTTCGATGGCGCTGCGCTTCTGGGCAATTTCCAGTTCGCTGTAGCCGTTGGCGCGTTTGAAGGCGACGTGCAGATCGGTGAGCAGCGCGTGTTCTTCGGCATCGTTGAAGCGCAGTTTCTCCGAGAGGATCAATGCGCCGCCGGGCAGCAAGGATTGGCGGATGCGCGAGAGCAACGCCGTACGCTGATCGGGGGCGATGAATTGCAGGGTGAAGTTCAGCGCCACCACCGAGGCAGGCTGGAAGTCGAGGGCGAGGATGTCGCCTTCGATGACTTCTACCGGCAGTAACTCCTGGAACATCGAGTCCTGCCCGTTGAGGTATTCGCGGCAGCGTTCGACCATGGCAGCGGAGTTATCCACCGCAATCACCCGGCAACCGTCGGTGCGCACGTGGCGACGCAGAGCCTGAGTGACAGCGCCCAGCGACGAGCCGAGATCGTAGAGCACACTGTTCGGCTGGGCGAACTGTGCGGCGAGCACGCCGAGGTTTTCGACGATGGTCGGATAACCCGGCACCGAGCGCTTGATCATGTCCGGGAACACCCGCACCACGTCTTCGTTGAAGGCGAAGTCGGGGACCTGGGCCAGAGGCTTGGCGAAAATGCGATCGGGTTCTTTGCTCACGGCGGTTCCGGCGGTGTAAATGGAAAGGCCGGCATTTTAGCCAAAAGGGCGCGGGGATGCTTGGGTTGTCTGATAAAGCGTTTTTTGCCGGTGATCGGTTCCACGCAGAGCGTGGGAACGATCAGATCCGTTTGGTCTGGGAGAACGCCGAGGCGGCGATGCCCCACTGACCCAGCCAGTAGCTGAGGATGATGACGTACGGCGCAGCGTGGAATGGTGATACGAAGCGATCAATGCCAATCACGCTGTCAGAGAACACAAACGCCAGCGCACCGCCGGCCGCCAGCAACGCCGAGCGCTTGGGCACGTCGGTGCCCAGTCGGGCGAGGGCACGCCAGAGCATCGCGCTGATCGCTGTGCCATAGATGATCACCGGCACCAGCAGCGGGCCCAGACCGCTGGAAATCAGAAGCCCCAGCAGCACCGCGCCGACCGCGAGGGCAAGCAGCAGCGGCAATATCGCCAGACGCTTGCAGTCACTCAGATAAGCCTTCAGATAAGCCAGATGCGCGAGCAGAAATGCGCCCAGCCCGAATACAAAAAGATCCCCCGGCCACGCCAGCAACACATCGCCGAGCAGCGAGAAAATCAGGCCGAGGCTGATCCAGCGGCGATAGTCGCTGGGCGGCGCATCGTGCAACCAGCCAAGCAACGCCAGCACCGGCAACGGTTTGACCAACAGGCAAAGCAACGCCGCATGGGTGCTGACACCGTAGAGAAACGTCACCGCGCCCATCAGCGCGAGAATCAGCCAACCCACGATCAGTTCACCGAGATCGCGCAGTCAAAGGTTTCCACCGGCAGCACTTCCGGCGCCCACGGCTGTTGCGAGGTCAGGCGCAGGCGCCCGGTGCCGGTGGTGAATGCCTGGAAACGCCAAGTGGAAACGCCAGCAGCGCCGACCACGCCGGCATCTTCCGGATTGCTGTAAACCTCGGGACTGAGGGCGCGCAATACACCGCCGGCGGAATCCTGAATCGCCCAGCGATAACCCGTGGTCGGGTTGCTTGGCAGCGTGATGATCAGGTTTTGCCCGTTGGTGAGTTTCACCGGGCATTCGCTTTGTTTTTCCACGGTCACGTTATGTTTCGGTTGCGTGGCACAAGCGGCCAGCAAGGAAAGGGCGAGGGGGACAAACAGGCGAGTGGGGGACATAGGCTCAGCAGCTCCGGGCGTTCACGACGAACGGCGAGCATAACTGAAGATGAGACAAAGTGTGACAATGACCAACTTGCGAGCGCTGCAAGCGTGTGACTGCTCAGCCGTCACACGCTAACTAGCTCTGTTATAGCCGGGGTATCAGAAAGGCCAGATCAGTTCGTTGAGCAAAACGAAGCCTTTGCCGGTGACTTCGCGGGTGTCATCCCCGTAGCGAGCCTTGCCGGAAAGTTTAAAACCGCTGATGGAGTACCTGTACAGACTCGCGCCGAGTTGGGTTACGTCGATTGATGATGAACGTTCCATATCGTATTCATAAATCTGAATACCTCGCTCGGTAATGATTGATTCAGAGTAGCTAGAGATCTCGGGTTGCAACAGATCGCGAAGCGACAGGGAAATGGATCTGTTACTCACCAGATTTTGATTGTGCTTGAAATCAAGGTAATAGCCTCCTAACGGGCTGAATGACAAAGAAGTGGCTGTTGTCGTGTAGCTCGTCAGGTTGACCGCAATGCCGCCAATCGTGCCTTTCACTTCAACGGATAGATTTCCGTCAACGAATACGGCTTTGGTGTCAGTTGGATTTGCCATGAAGTGCTTCCTTGAATTGAATGAATTCGAGAAGCCAGTCTGGGTTGGCATTCATCCACTGAGAACTGTCAGATATGACAGTTCTTATGCCTTTTCGCGATCGTTGACTGCGTCAAATGAAATAGGCAGGACCTCTGCCAGCGCAGTGCGCTGACAGAAGCACTGATCAACTTAGAACAACACCTTTGCCACATCGGCGAACTTCTTCGCGAAATGCACGGTAATCCCTTCCTTCAGATAATCCGGCAGTTCCTCGAAGTTGCCCCGGTTAGGCTCCGGCAGAATCAGCTCGAAGATCTTCTGCCGCCGCGCCGCAATCACCTTCTCGCGCACCCCGCCAATTGGCAGCACATGCCCGGTCAGCGTCAGTTCGCCGGTCATCGCCACGCCTTTTTTCGGCGGCTGGTTACGGGCGAGCGAGAGCAGGGCGCTGGCCATGGTCACGCCGGCGCTCGGGCCGTCTTTTGGTGTCGCGCCTTCCGGCACATGCAGGTGGACGAAGGCTTCGTCGAAGAACTTCGTGTCGCCGCCGAACTGTTTCAGGTGCGAGCTGACGTAGCTGTAGGCGATCTCCGCCGATTCCTTCATCACATCGCCCAGTTGCCCGGTGAGTTTGAAGCCGCGATTGAGCGTGTGAATCCGCGTCGCCTCGATCGGCAAGGTCGCGCCGCCCATGCTGGTCCAGGCCAGGCCTGTGATGACGCCGGTGCCGGACAGCACTTGTTCGTTGCGGAACACCGGATGACCCAGCGACGCTTCGAGGTCTTTCGGCCCGAGTTTGATCACCGCTTTCGGGTCGTCGATGAGCTTCATCACCGCTTTGCGCACCAGTTTGCCCATCTGTTTTTCCAGCTGACGCACGCCGGCTTCACGGGCGTAACCGTCGATCAAGGCTTTGAGTGCCGTGTCGCTGATGCTCAGGCTGCCCTTGGACACACCGGCCTTTTCCAGCAGTTTTGGCCACAGGTGCCGCTTGGCGATGGCGACTTTTTCTTCGGTGATGTAGCCCGACAGGCGAATCACTTCCATCCGGTCCAGCAACGGGCCGGGGATCGAATCGAGGGTGTTGGCGGTGCAGACGAACAGGACTTTCGACAAGTCCATGCGCAGGTCGAGGTAGTGGTCGAGGAATTCGACATTCTGTTCCGGGTCGAGGGTTTCCAGTAGCGCCGAGGCCGGGTCGCCCTGGTAGCTCTGGCCCATCTTGTCGATCTCGTCGAGCATGATCACCGGGTTCATTACTTCGACGTCTTTCAACGCCTGCACCAGTTTGCCCGGCTGCGCGCCGATGTAGGTGCGGCGGTGGCCCTTGATCTCGGCTTCGTCGCGCATGCCGCCGAGGCTGAAGCGGTAGAACGGCCGGCCAAGGGATTCGGCGATGGATTTGCCGACGCTGGTTTTACCCACGCCCGGCGGGCCGACCAGCAGCACGATGGAGCCGCTGATCTCACCTTTATAAGCACCGACGGCTAGGAATTCGAGGATGCGATCCTTGATGTCGTCGAGGCCGGCGTGGTGTTTGTCGAGAATTTTGCGCGCGTGCTTGAGGTCGAGTTTGTCCTCGCCGTAAACGCCCCACGGCACCGAAGTCGCCCAGTCGAGGTAGTTGCGGGTGACCGCGTACTCCGGCGAACCGGTCTCGAGGATCGACAGTTTGTTCATTTCCTCATCGAGGCGTTTCTGCACCTGCGCCGGCAGGACTTTGCCTTCGAGGCGCTGTTCGAACTGTTCGAGGTCGGCGCTGCGGTCGTCCTTGGTCAAGCCGAGTTCCTGCTGGATGACCTTGAGTTGTTCCTTGAGGAAGAACTCGCGCTGATGCTCGCCGATCTTGCGGTTAACTTCTGCCGAGATCTCTTTTTGCAGGCGCGCAACTTCGACTTCCTTGCGCAGCATCGGCAGGACTTTTTCCATGCGCTTGAGCATCGGCACGCAGTCGAGCACTTCTTGCAGCTCGGGGCCGGTGGCGGACGTCAGGGCGGCGGCGAAGTCGGTCAGCGGCGACGGGTCGTTGGGGCTGAAGCGGTTGAGGTAGTTTTTCAGCTCTTCGCTGTACAGCGGGTTGAGCGGCAGCAGTTCCTTGATCGCGTTGATCAGCGCCATGCCGTAGGCCTTGACCTCGTCGGTCGGCTCGGTCGGCTGGTGCGGGTATTCGACTTCGACCAGGTACGGTGGGCGGTGGTGTTTGAGCCAGGTTTTGATGCGTACGCGGCTCAGGCCTTGGGCGACGAATTGCAGTTTGCCGTTCTCGCGGCTGGCGTGGTGGACTTTGACCAGGGTGCCGTATTCGGGGAGGGCGCCGGTGTCGAAGTGGCGCGGGTCTTCCTGGGGGGTGTCCATGAAGAACAGGGCCAGGGAGTGGTGTTCGGATTTGCTGACCAGTTCGAGGGTTTCGGCCCAGGGTTCTTCGTTGACGATGACCGGCAGGACTTGCGCCGGGAAAAACGGGCGGTTGTGGATCGGGATGATGTAGACCTTGTCCGGCAGGTTTTGACCGGGCAGGGCGAGGCCTTTGCCGGAGGCGGTGTGTTCGATGTGTTCGGCTTCGCTGTAGTCGTCTGGGTTTTCCGGGAATTCTTGCTGGTCGCTCATGGGGCACCTGCGCAATGGGGTATGGGTCTTAGATGGGGCAAGGCTTGGGTGGTTTCAATGGGTGGGGGTGTTTCTGCTTGTGTGTTCAGGGTTTTGACAGGGGTCACGCTTTTGACTTGGCGGCCTTTGGGCCGACCATGCTCTTGGGGGTTGGGGGTATATCCGTTGCTTCGGGGGGGGCTGATTACGGTTTCGCCCTTACGGCGAGGCACTTTTTCCAGACGCCGAAAAAGTACCCAAAAAGGCTTTGCTCCTGCGTTCGGCCCGCTCGCTGGGGCTCGGGGTTCCTTCGCTCCGGGATCGATCCGGGCGCATCGCCTCCGGTTTGCTTCGCTGCACCTCCTCTCGATGTGTTCGACTTCGTCGAACGGTCGCTGCGCTCCCACCCCCGGATCAATCCCGGAGCGAAGCCTTCCGACGTCGCTCGTGGATCAAGATCAAGAGCGGTACTCGAGCTTGCGCTCATTGTTTTGAGTGGTGAGAAGCCGGGGGGATACGAGTATCTGAGTTTGAACTTAATCCCTGTGGGAGCTGGCTTGCCAGCGATGGCGGCCTGACAGCCGACCAAGCTCTTGCTGACCGCACCCAATTCCCACCGTGGGAGCTAGCCCTGCTGGCGATGGGGCCCGGTCAGTAGAAAGTGATGTTGAAGGTCAGACCGCAATCGCTAGCAGGGCTGGCTCCCACCAAGGGGTCAGTGTTGTGGCTGGCGGGTTTCGACGTTATCCAGCACTTGGTTCACCGCCAGTTCGGCCAGCATGATGATTTGCTGGATGGCCAGGATGGTGTGGCGCTGGGGCGGGTCGATGTAGGCGGCGATGTCGCTGGTCATGATGCTGGCGGAGGCGAGGGATTCGCAGGCGTGGGCCAGCAGGGTTTCGTTGTCCTGATCGGGGGTGATCTGGAACATGGTGCTGGGTTTGTGGAAGCGCAGGGTTAAGGCGTTGGGTTTGAGGTAGTGGTCGAGGGCGCGTTCGGCGGCGTCGTGGAATCTTTTTGAGCCGGGGAATTCGTAGGGCGTGGTGTCGTCCGCTGCGGGGGGATTGGGCGTGGGTTTGATCATGGTGAATACTCAGTTGGTGAAAGTGGAGCTGCCTTCGATTGCCGCGACGCAATCTGAGGTGGCAGCTGTACGCGGGTTCGCGGACCGATAACTGAGGAATCGGCATACCCCCAAGGAGATATCCCGCGCACAGCCGCCATGACACAACAGGCACCGAGGTGCCGTGAGGGTGGCGATTATGCATCAGTTATCGGGCCGCGACGCCCGTTCGCTGAATTTGCAGCGACCCCCCGAGCCTATCCAGCCGATTTCCGAGGCACAACCGACGCGACTTGTCGGAAAACTCCGCGTAACCATCGGCATTTGTAGGACAGGCACATTTCCCACAGCCCACACATCTCAACCTGTGGGAGCTAGCCCTGCTAGCGATGGGGCCCTGTCAGTCAACAAAGATGTTGAACGTCAGACCGCAATCGCTAGCAGGGTTAGCTTCCACAGGGGATATGCGGTGGATTCAAAATCGGCGTGCACAAAAAAGGCGATGTCCCTCGCGAGACATCGCCTTCTGCAACTACCGGTAAAACTTATTCCGACAGTTTGTACGCAATCACATAGTCACCCTGCTTGGTGCCGAGCGAGCCGTGACCGCCTGCAACAACGAGCACGTATTGCTTGCCGTCCTTGCCGGTGTAGGTCATCGGTGTGGTTTGCGCGCCTGCTGGCAGGCGGCCTTCCCACAGTTGCTTGCCGTTTTTCACGTCGTAGGCGCGCAGGTACTGGTCGAGGGTGCCGCTCAGGAACGCGACGCCGCCGGCAGTGGTGAAGGTGCCGCCCAGGCTAGGTACGCCCATGCTCAGCGGGATCGGAACCGGCGAGCTGTCACGCACGGTGCCGTTCTTGTGCATCCAGATGGTTTTGCTGGTGGTCAGGTCGACCGCTGCAACATAACCCCATGCTGGCGCCTGGCACGGCAGGCCCATTGGCGACAGCAGTGCTTCGAGGACTACGCCGTATGGCGCGCCTTTGTTTGGCTGGACGCCTTCGGTCTCGCTGACGCGTGGACCTTGCTTGGCGATTTCGGCGGCCGGGATCAGTTTCGAACGGAACGCCATGTAGCTCGGGTTGACGAAGGCGATCTGGCGCACCGGATCGACCGAGATGCCGCCCCAGTCGAACACGCCGAAGTTGCCTGGATAAACGATCGAGCCTTGCAGCGATGGCGGCGTGAACGGGCCGTCATAGCGCAGGGACTTGAAGTCGATCCGGCAGAGCATCTGGTCGAACGGGGTTACGCCCCACATGTCGCGTTCTTTGAGCGGCGGCGGCATGAAGTTGAGGTCGGATTTCGGTTGGGTCGGCGAGGTGTGGTCGCCTTCCACTGCGCCTTGCGGCACCGGAATCTCGTTGATCGGCACGATGGCCTTGCCGGTGCTGCGATCCAGTACGTAGATGCTGCCCTGCTTGGTCGACGCCAGTACCGCAGGCTTCACGCCGTCAGCGGTTTTGATGTCCATCACGGTCGGTTGACCGCCGACGTCCATGTCCCACAGGTCATGGTGGGTGAACTGGAAGTTCCAGCGCACTTTGCCGGTGGCGATGTCCAGTGCGGTCAGGCCCGCTGCATGCAGTTCCGACTCAGGGGTACGCGCGCCACCGAACTGGTCCGGGGTCTGGTTACCCATCGGCAGGTAGAGCATGCCGAGTTTTTCATCGACCGCGAACATCGACCACATGTTGGGCGAGTTGCGGGTGTAGGTCTTGCCTTCGGCAATCGGCGCGGTGTCGTCCGGGTTGCCGCTGTCCCAGTTCCACACCAGTTTGCCGGTGTGCACGTCGAACGCGCGGATCACGCCGCTTGGCTCGTCGGTGGAAACGTTGTCAGTGACGTGGCCGCCAATCACTACCAGGTCTTTGGTGACCGCTGGTGGCGAAGTGGAGTAGTAGCCGCCGGCATTGAAGCCGCCGATGTTGGCAGACAGATCAACCTGGCCTTTGTCGCCGAAGTCTTCGCACATTTTGCCGGTGTCGGCGTTCAGGGCGATCAGACGGGTGTCGGCGGTTGGCAGGAAGATGCGGCGCGGGCAGGCGCTGGCCGCGGCCGGGCTGGCCGAACCGGTCGGGCTCTGCTCGGAGGCGTAGACCGCGTCGTCGTGGTAAGTCACGCCACGGCAGGTCATGTGCGCCCAGCCTTTGAAGTTGGCCGCGTTCTGCGTGCTCAGCTTCGGATCGAAACGCCAGATTTCCTTGCCCGAATCCGGATCAAGGGCAATCACCTGGCTGTGCGGCGTGCACACGTAGAGCATGCCGTTGACTTTCAGCGGGGTGTTTTCGGCGGTGGTTTCGCCCGGATCGTTTGGACCCGGGATGTCGCCAGTGCGATAGGTCCACGCCGGCACCAGTTTGCTCACGTTGGCCGGAGTGATCTGGGCCAGTGGCGAGTAACGGTCACCGTGGGCGCTGCGGCCGTAGGAGTTCCAGTCACCGTCGGGCATGGCCGGTGCGGTGTTGGTCATGCCGTCGACGCTGTCGCGATCCAGTTGGCCTTTGATTTCACCCGGGTTGGTGAATTGGCTGGCCAGTGCGGTCAGACCTGCCAGCACCACGGCCACGCTCAAGGCGCCGGTGCCCATCGGGGCTGGACCGTTGAGCAGCAGCGGACGACGGAACCATGGCAGCAACATGACCAGGCCCAGGGCGAACAGCATCGCCAGACGTGGCACCAGTTGCCACCAGTCCAGGCCGACTTCCCACAGCGCCCAGACGGTGCTGGCGAACAGCACGATGGCGTACAGGCCCAGCGCTGCGCGGCGGCGCATCAGCAGCAGGATACCGGTCAGCGCAATGCCGATACCGGCCAGCAGGTAGTACAGCGAGCCGCCGAGCATGCTCAGCTTGACCCCACCGGCCAACATGGCCAGGCCCATCAGTAGAAGCAGAATGCCGAGCAGGCTCGGTAGCAGACGGCCCCGACTCGAAGCACTTTCGGTGCTCATAGTGTGATTCTCCGTGACGTTTCAAAGAGTCCCGCGCAGTAGTCACTGTAGATGACGATTGGGCGCGGGCATGGTTCAGATAAAAACTTGTCTAGCTAACGAAATTTCATCTGTAGGAGTGAGCCTGCTCGCGATAGCGGTGTTTCAGGCGACATCTCCAGTGACTGGAACACCGCTATCGCGAGCAGGCTCACTCCTACAGGGGATTTGTGTTGTGCTTTAGAACGAAGACTGGATCTTGATCCCGCCGATCAGGGCGTCGTCGACGTCGTTCACGCCACCGGGGTGGCGGATGTATTGCAAGTTCGGGCGCACGGTCAGCCAGTTGGTTACATGCACGCCGTAATACAGCTCGGCGCTGTACTCGGTGTCTTGCGGCGGCAGGAACGACGGATCGTCGTAGTCGTAGACGGCGTTGGCCTGATTCGTCGCTTCGGCGTTTTTGCGGAAGGCCGGGTTGACGTGTACGCGGGCGAGGGCGAAACCGATGTCATCCTTGGCGCGCGCGTCGAACGGGCCTTTGTAGGTGATGCCGGCCTGCACGTAGTTGTCGATGGCGTTGGTTTTCTTGTCGTGCAGGGTGCCGTTGGCAAACACGCTCAAGCCGCGGCTGTTATCGCTGGCCACGCTGGTGATCTGCTGCTGAAGGCCCAGCCACACGCCGTGTTTGCTCGACGCGCTGCGGTAGGCTTCGCCGCTGAGGGCCGCCGGTTGGCCGTTCTGATCTTTGTAAGCATCGGTGGCCTTGGCGTTGCTGTAGTAGTAACCGGCGCGGTATTCGCCCGGCAGGCCGTTGAGTTTCGGCGTCCACACCAGTTCGATCGGCAGGATTGCGCCCTGGGTGCCGCTGCCGCTCAGTTTGAAACCGTTGCCGCGATCAAGGTTCGACGGGTTCTGCTCGTAGGCGCCGACCTGTGCATACAACTCTGGGGTCAGGTGATATTTGACGCGCATCGCCCATTGGCTGACCGGCCAGTTGTACCAGATACCGCCGACCCAGTTGCCGACCTGCGAACCGCAGAACGCGAGGTTCTGGAAGTCGCACGGGAACGTGTTGAAGTCTTCGCCTTCGCCAAAACGGCCGACTTTGATGTCGAGTTTCTGATCGAAGAATTTCTGCTGATACCACATCTGCGTCAGGCGCGTGGTCTGGCCACGGCCCCAGACTTCCTGGGCCGAGGTGAAGCCGCCGACGCGCGGATCGTTGATGCGGTCGTTGCTGATGTTGTTGCCGCTGCGCTTGGTGATGGTCAGTTGAAACTCAGCGTCGTCCCAGCCGAGGATTTTCTGCAGGTCGAGGTGCGTACCCAGACCGAACTGATCGCTGTAACGCGCGGTGCGGTCGTGGTCGTAGCCGCCGTGGAGGTTGCTGCCCATTTCGCCGGTGTAATCGAGCTTGAAGTCGTAGCCTTTTTCCGCGAGTTCGGTGCGCGTGCCGTTCCAGTCACCGAGCATGTACGGTGATTCGCTGTCGAACGCGGGCGCCGCTTGTGCGCAGGTGGCGAGGCCCAGCGCAGTGCAGCCGCCGAGAGTGCGCAGGGCTGAGATAGCGCTATCTCGGGAGAAGGAAAAATCAGGCATGGATAAGTCTTTTTTTGGTGTTTTCGGGAGTGCAATTCGAGCGCTTCAATATGTCGCAGGCAGTGAAGCGGTTCAGCAGAAGGGCGGCAGGATAATGATCTGTTACAAAAAGACAAAGGCCTTTTGTAGACATGCAGCATTTCGCAATCGGTAACAGTGCGGCAAACGGGCGCATTGTGAGGCGAGTCGCGGCCTGCGATCTTCTCAGGTTGGCCTACATTTGAAGGTAGGCCTTCCACCCGATCACCCCCTCGGCTAAGGTGCGCGGCTTCCGCATTTTTACTTCGCCCAAAGGCCTGGCATGAACGAACAAACCCCCGATCCGCTGCACGGCGTCACCCTTGAACAGATCCTCAATGCACTGGTGAGCCATTACGAGTGGTCGGGGCTGGCCGAGCGCATCGATATCCGCTGCTTCAAGAGCGATCCGAGCATCAAGTCGAGCCTGACGTTCCTGCGCAAAACCCCGTGGGCGCGGGAGAAGGTCGAGCGTCTGTACGTGAAGTTGATGCGCACCAAGCGACCGCTTTGAGATGGACGCCGTGTGGCGGCGACGCCTGATTACCTGCGCAGCGGTATTGGGTTGGGCGGGGTTGGCGATTCAGCTGTACCTGATTTTCTTTGCACGCTTGAGCGTCGGCGCCAGTCTGTTGGGCGGATTGGTGAGTTTTTTCAGTTACTTCACGATTTTGACCAACACACTGGTGGCGACGGTGCTGACCTGTGCCGTGACTCATCATGAATCCGCTGCACGCCGCTGGTTCCTGCAGCCGTGGGTCAGTAGCGGGATCGCCGTGAGCATTGCCGTGGTCGGGCTTGCGTACAGCATTTTGCTGCGGCATTTGTGGCACCCGGAAGGCTGGCAATTTATCGCCGATGAACTGCTGCACGACGTGATGCCGCTGCTGTTTCTGGGCTATTGGTGGTGGTGCGTACCGAAAGGAACGTTGCGCCTGTGGCATCTGCCGGTGTGGCTGATTTATCCGCTGGCGTATTTCATTTACGCGTTGCTACGCGGGCATTTGCTCGGCGCGTATGCGTATCCGTTCATTGATGTGGCCGTGTTGGGTTATCCACAGGTGCTGATCAATGCCGGGGGGATTTTGCTGGGGTTTGTGCTGATTGGGTTGTTGGTCATCGGCCTCGACCGCAGCAGATTTGCACGGAGTTAAAGCACCTGTAGGAGCTGCCGCAGGCTGCGATCTTTTGACGTTGATTTTTCAAAAAAACAAGATCAAGAGATCGCAGCCTGCGGCAGCTCCTACAGCGGATATCACTCTTCTTCAGTGCCCTCAGCGCGCCAATAGCCAACGGCTTTAATGAGCTGCTCATCGAGCCCATGCTCATCGATCAGCAGCCGGCGGATCTGCCGTGACACCTTGGTCTCGGTCGCCACCCACGCATACAGATTGCCTTTGGGCACTTGCAACTGCTTCACCGTGGTCAGCAGGTTGTCCTTGCCGCCTTCGCGCAATACCCAGATCACATTGACCTGTGCGGCACTCTCGAGCACTTGCTGCTCGGCACCGTTTTCCACTTCGATCACCACCAGCGCCCTGCGATTGGCCGCCAGGCCTTCGAGGCGGCGGGCGATGGCGGGCAGGGCGGTCTCGTCGCCGATCAGCAGATAGCTGTCGAAAATGTCCGGGACGATCATCGAGCCACGCGGCCCGCCGATGTGCAGGAACTGGCCGACGGTGGCCTGTTCCGCCCAAGTCGACGCAGGGCCATCGCCGTGCAGGACAAAATCGATGTCCAGTTCCAGCGCCTCGAGGTCATAGCGGCGCGGGGTGTAGTCGCGCATTTCGGGTTTCGGCCCATCATCCTTGCCGGCGCCGAGCACCAGGGTGTCCAGCGCGGCGGCCTGTTCGGCGTTCTGCGGGAACAACAGTTTGACGTGATCGTCGGTGCCCAGGCTGATGAACCCGGCCAACTCCGGCCCGCCGAGGGTGATGCGGCGCATGCGTGGCGTCAGGTCGACCACGCGCAACACTTCCAGTTTGCGACGTTTGATTTCGTGCATCACGCGGTGAATGGTTTGGGTATCGACTGCAGTCATTCGGCTTTCTCCGAGGCAGGTTGAACGGCAGGGGCGTCGACGATGGCTTTGGCGGTGTTGTTGAGCAGATCGCGCACGCGCAGGATTTCTTCCGGGCTCCAGCGCCCGTGATGCATTTGCAACGCATGGCGCAGGTTGTGCACCGCTTCATGAATTTCCGCTGGCCGATCGTGGCCGCGCAGTGAGCGTTTGCTGACGTCGATGCGCATGCGCACACCGTCGAGGGCGATGGCTTGTTCGCTCAATGACAAGCGTCCGGCATCGGTGGCGCTGTAGCGTTTTTTGCCCGCTTCAGCGTCGCCGGTGATCAGGTCGCTTTCTTCGAGGAAAGTCAGGGTCGGGTAGATCACGCCGGGGCTTGGGCTGTAGGCGCCGTCGAACATGCCTTCGATCTGGCGGATCAGGTCGTAGCCGTGGCACGGCTGTTCGGCGATCAGCGCCAGCAACAGCAGTTTCAGGTCGCCGGGGGCGAAGACCCGTGGGCCACGACCGCCGCGTTCGCGACCGGGGCGTTTCTCGAAACCGTCGCGGCCGTCGCCGTGTTCGCGGTGGGGGGAATGATGGTCTCTCATTTCTGCTTTCTCTCTCGTCGTATTTAGATACAACTTAAGATATATCTTAAGGCCCCCGCAAGGCGTTTTTGTCAGACGTGTCCGTCAGGCGACGAGCGGCGGCTCGCATGAATGGCAGAGGGGGAACGCATCTGGTCGCTTTTTTCTTTCAATTATTTTCTGGCCGGCTTAATGTCCGAAAAGTTAAAGCTATCACTCTATTAATTGTTGTTTCGCCATTCGTAGCCTACGAAGTTCCCATATTCATTAGTTGCTTTGCCTGTATGGTTTTTTCTTCAAAACTGTATGTAAGGCATAACTTACAGTCACTGTTTTAATATCCTGTTTTTTGATGTTTTTTCTGGCAGGGTGCGAGGGCGTCTAACTACGCGATCATCGGAAGTTGCCTGCTTACTTTCCAGAACTAAAAGTTGATGATGCCCCGGCGTTGAAAGTTCAAAGCAACACGGCTCCATTCAGGCAGGCGTTGTTTGAACTTTCAATGATCCGATCCTCATCAAGAAACAGGTACTGAACGATGTTCAAGAAACTCGCAATCGCCGCTTCGCTCGCAGGTCTGGCCATGAGCTCCTCGATGGCTTTCGCTGTAGAACCGTATCCGCAGGTCATCAACGTGCGCGCCTTCGTTCCGACCTCGTTGTTCGTGATCAAGCCGCAGAACCCCGATTTCGGTCGTGATGAAGTGATGAACCAGCTCGACAGTGGTGAACTGAGCCCGGTCGATCACATCTTCAACCTCAAGCACACCGACCCGAAAGGCGCGATCAACGCGCTGATCGACGGCACTGCAGCGCTGTACAACGGCCGCGACAGCATTCCGCTGACCGTATCCGTGGGTGGCGTGGAACTGGGCAGCAGCACCACCGAAATCGTCAACGAGAAGGATTCGGTGCCGGGCGTTCAGCGCACTTTGCGCATCAAGGCCGATACCCCGGGCCCGACCCAGAACGGCAACTACACCGGCAGTTTTGCGGTGATCTTCGAGCCTGTTATCAAGCCTTGATTGCAGCCTCTGTTGAATAACAAGTTGTTTGTTCAATAGTCGTCCCGGCGGTGTTCCAGTGATCACCGCCGGGGTTCGACTTCTTATGTAACCTGGATATCAAGATCATGTTCCCGATGACGCCCATCGCAGCGGCGCTCGCACTTTTTTTATGTGCCAGTGCCGTGGCTGCACCTGATGACAACGGCACTACGCCTCGCAGTCTGCTTGCGCAGGCCAAGGGTTTGCCGACGGATTTCGAAGAGCACTTTTTCGATGTGCCATTGGCTGTACGGGTGGAGCGTGATCAACAATTTCTCGGTGAAGCGATGATCGTTCTGACCAAGGATGATCGCGTCACCCTGCTGGAATTCACCGACACCGGTGACAGCCAGATACCGGCCGTGGAGCGCGAAACCTGGGCGGCGTATCTGCAACAAAGTGTGCCATTGGGAGCTTGCCAGGGCAGTTGCCCGGAGCAAATGGTCGCTTTGCACTACAACCTGCAGAGTTCGTTGCTGTCGATTGCCACGCAAAATGCCGAGCGCGACAGCGAAGCCCAGCGCTATTACCAGTTGCCGGAGAACGGCAGCACCGGGTTGATCGTGCGCAATCAACTGAACCTCAATGGTGGCCAGGATCAAGACCTCGGTGGGCGCTATGGCCTGGAGGCGAGCAGCAGCCTCGGCAACTGGACGCAACGGGTCAACCTGCAACTGGCACGCCTGGGCGATCCGGACGACACGCTTTATCACGCGGTTCACGAATTGTTTACCCAACGTGAATTGCCGGGCACCTTTTTGCGTCTGGGCTATTTCACCCCCGGCTCCGATGGCTTGACCCGGCAACTGCGCTCGTTCGGCGCTAGCCCCGACACGGCGGTGGGCGTGATGTACGGCAGCTCCGACAGCCTGGCCGTCAACAGCGCGAAACCGAGTGTTTATCCGATCTACGTCACGGCCAACCGCCAGGCGTCGGTGGAGATTTATCGCAACGGCCTGCTGGTCAACACCCAGGCCGTCGCCGCCGGTTTGCAGACCCTCGACACCCGGCCGCTGCCCGGTGGCATCTACGAAGTCGAAGTGCGTCTGATCGAGGATGGCCAGATCACCTCGACCACCCAGGAACTGGTGTACAAACCGACCAACTGGCGCAATCACGACGAGCGCTGGCGCTACAGCCTGTTCGCCGGTCAGGAAAGCAAACTGCTGAGCAACTGGGATGAGCAGGACAGCGGTGATACCACCGCCGGGGCTGCGGTCAATTACTTGCTGCATCCGCGCGTGATCCTCGGTTTGTCGGCGCGGCAGATTCAGGGCAAGCAGCAATACGGCTCGTCCATCGACTGGAGCCTGCTCGACAGCACCAGCCTTTACGCCAATGTCTATCAGACCGAAGAACACGGCACCGGCATGGATGTGCAAGCCATGTACAACTATGGCTCGGGCAGCCTGTTCGCCACCCATAACCGCAGCTGGCTGGACACCACCAACACTTACGAAACCCTGCCCGACGGCACCCGTGTGCGTCAGCGCAACGTGTTCATCGGCCAGACCAGCAGTTCATCGCTGGCGCTCAACCATCGGCTCAACAGCAAAAACTCCTTCAATGCCCGGGTTTCCTACAGCGAAGGCAACGTCGAAGGCACGGCGCTGGATCTGGGCTGGTCGCAGCGCACCGTGCTGTTCGGCAGCGAGGCCAACTGGCGCTTTTCGGTGTTCGACCGGCCGGGCAGTTACAGCAGCGGCGATGCGCGCAATCGCGGGGTGGATTTGAGTGTCAGCGTGGCGCTTGGCGGCCCCGGCGAGCAATGGTCGGGCAGTATCGGCACACGCACTTCGCGTGATGGCGGGCGCGACAACAACGGCTCGCTGACCTACCGCAGAACTTTGCAGGATCACGTGCTGCAAAGCGTTTCGGTGACGGCGCTGGCCGACACCTATGGCGTCGGTCTGACGGGCATGAGCAACTTTCAGAATGACCTGGTCAATGGCGATGCGTTTCTTCAGCGATCTTCCTTCAACGGCAATTACACCGGTGGCCTGAACCTCGACAGCACCGTGGCGGTGGGCGGTCAGCGGATCGTCATGACCAGTCAGCAGCAAGGCGCCGGTGCCGGGATGATCATCGATGTCGAGACCGATCTGGACGAGATCGTGCTGCGCGCCGACGACCTCAGTGGCGGCAGCGCAACGTTGCGGCCGGGCCGTAACTACGTGCCGTTGACGGCTTACAAGAACAGTTCGGTGAGTTTTGATTTCGAAGGCAATCACACCCCTTCGGCGAGTATTCAACCGGCCCGTGCGCGCTATCACCTGAACAAGGGGGGCGTGGACTACCGCAAGATCACCGTGAACAAGACCTTCACCGTGCTTGGCCGGTTGCTCGATCCGCAAGGTTCTCCACTCAAGGGCCACCACGTGATCAACCACGCCAGCCGTGGCGTGACGGAAGTCGACGGGTTTTTCTCGATGGAAATGAATGCTTCGGCACCGACGCTGGAAGTGCGTCGTGGCGAACAGTTGCTGTGCCAGTTCCGCCTCGACACGGCGAATGCGCGCAGTGAAAACAATGTGCTGATGATCGGTGACTTGCGCTGTTCGCCCGATACGTTGGCGGACAATCTTCACAGCAATGAGCAGGCGGGCTGAGCCATGTCGATCATCACACGCACGTATTCCTGGCGCCTGTTCGCGGGGCTCTGCATCGGCTTGGCGGGTGGACTGCTCGCCGGCCCGACAATGGCCGCGAGTCATGAACTCACTGCGGTATTTCGTCCCGACCCGACCAATCCGCTGGTGAATAAATTCAAGAACACCACACCGATCAGTTCAGTGTGCGCCGGACACATCCCTGCGCAGTGCGAACGACTGGGTATTTTCAGTCTGCGCGACGAGTCGTTCCGCGCCGATTCCAATGCGCTGATGCCGGCCAACTTTGTTGGCCAACCGAATGCGCGGGTCGGGGCGATGTTCAAAGTGCCGTCGGACTGGCGTCCGGTGCAGGTCACCCATCGTTCAACCGGGGAAACCGAGACGGTCGAAGTGCGGATTGCCGGGGTCGGTTCGACCTGGCATGCACCTCACGTCAGTCATTGGAACCGACCGGGAACGTTTTGGGATTTCCTCTGGCGCAATCCTCCGGCGCCGTGCCAAGCGACCGGTTTTTTTACCGCCAGCGTATCGGCCGGGACGTTTTTCTGGATCGTCCCGGAGAACGCGGGGGCTTGCACGATCCATCCGGGCAAGGAGATCCCGACGTTACGTTATGGCGCGCTGGAGTATGCCTACGAACTTCGAACCCCCAACCCGCTGGGCATGTCGACCGGGCAATACACCGGCAGCATCAGCTACACCCTGATGCCCGGCGGTGACTTTGATTTCGGCGACATCATGATCCCGAATGACAATGTGCTGACGTTCAACTTCACGCTGGATGTCGAGCACACCCTCAAAGTCGAAATGCCCCCCGGCGGCAATCGTGTCGAGCTGCTGCCACAGGGCGGCTGGCAAGCGTGGTTGCAGCGCAACCGTCGGCCGGAGCGTTTGTTCCGCGACCAGACGTTCAATTTGTCGGTGTCCAGTCGGTTCCGAATGGGCCTGGAATGCCAGCACACCGACGGCGGCGATAACTGTTCGATCTACGAAGCCAACAGTGGGCACGCCGTGCCCTTGCACATTGCCGTGACGTTGCCAGCCAACATCACCGACGCTTCCGGTCAGTCTGTCAATCGACGCCCACTGGTGCGGGACGGCAGTGGCACCGAACTGTTTTTGCCGGGGCATTACGTCGACCGCAAACCCGGCACCCTGCATTTCGAAGTCGGCAGCAAGGACGTCGAAGAAATGCTCACCGGCGTCAACAAAACCTATCGCGGCAACGTCACGGTGGTCTGGGATTCAGAGGTTTGAGCGCGGGCGTGGCAATCCATTCAAGGAGATCAACAACATGAGTTATCGATGGACACTGTTATTCGCGGCGTTGTTGCCGCTGGCCGGCCATGCGGTGCCGGCGATCAATGTCGGGGTGGTCTACGACTATCTGGACGCCGACAAGAGCACCTATCTGAAGCGGGTGTTCAACGGCGGCATCAGCACGGCGTTCGTCAAGGTCAACATCCTCGAAATCGTTTACGACGCCGACGGCACACCGCGAGAAATTCCTCTCACTGCCCAGGCTGAAACCAAGGTGCGTGACGGTCTGCTGGCCAGCCCGGCACGCTTGATCGTGCCGGCCAATGGCATGCAGGGGACGCGACTGGTGTACATGGGCGAGCGTGACCGAGAGCGATATTTTCGCGTGCGTTTCGTGCCTG
Organism: Pseudomonas sp. 4CAES_32.4; assembly: GCF_058136335.1. Lineage (NCBI taxonomy): Bacteria > Pseudomonadati > Pseudomonadota > Gammaproteobacteria > Pseudomonadales > Pseudomonadaceae > Pseudomonas > Pseudomonas sp. 4CAES_32.4. The sequence goes on along the minus strand of NZ_CM176882.1, from coordinate 5,035,121 downwards.
TGGTGCCGGAAAAGGAAGACGAATTCGCCGTCTCCGGGGAAGAGCGCGAAGACTACAAAAAGAGCCTCTCCGCCGGGGTCAATGTGTTGGCCGGCTACGGCACGGTGTTTTTCGTGCGGCCCTCACAGACCCGTTTCGACAGCGTGATCGACAATCAGGCCACGCAGTACCGGATTCGCAATCAAGGCAATTCGGTGGTGGTGATCGACGAGTTTCGCGATTGTTCGGTCAAGAATGAAACCGACTGTCAGCCGACCACCAAACACCACATTCTGCCGGGGCGCACCTTCGAGTTTGCCAAGCAGGGCGGCCGCGAATACAGCTTCACGGTGATTGAAGGCAAGAGCCAAAAGAGCCTGGAGATCAAAGGATGACGGCGCAACGCGAGCGTACAAGGTGAGTACCATGTTCAAGGCAAAATCCGCGGCGCTTGTGGTGCCGCTGCTGATGTGTCTCGGTGAGGATCTGCAAGCCATCACCGAGCGCGAAACCTTTGAAGTGTCGGTAACGATTCCCACGGCAGAATTTTATGTACTGCCTTCGGAGCCGGACTGGATTCACCTCGAACAGGTTTTGCCCTTCGATCCGCAATCCGGAAAATTCACGCCGTTGCGCAAACACTTCGATGTGAAGAACAGCAACGGCGGGATCTCCGCACGTATCAATGTCGAACCGTACCTGAGCAATGGCCGTGACACGGACAACATCCCTCTGGTCGTGACATTCAACCGCAAACGCCTGACGCTCGATGCCGATCTGGTGGTCAGCGAACTCGATGCCCGTCCCGGCAAGCGTGTAGGGCTGGAAGTGGCTGCGGCCGAGGCGCCGGAAGGTGGCTATCGCCCCGGCAGTTACTACGGCAGCGTGCACATGATTTTCGAGGCGCTGGCGCCTTGAACAGGAAAATGACGATGCCTGTTGCAAGCACGCTATGGCGCGCCGCTGCGTTGATGTTTGGTGGTTTATGGTTGCTGGTGGCGCCGGCGTCCAATGCGGCGGTTCAGGACATCACGGCGGTTTTTCGTCCGGATCCGGGCAACCCGATGGTCAATAAATTCACCAATACGACGCCACAAAGCGGCGTCTGCCCGGGACATATGCCGGCTCGCTGCGAAGCGCTGGGGATCTTCAGCATTCGCACCGAAGCCATCAAGTTCAATTCGATCGGGCCGATGGCTGCCGGGGAAACCGATAGCCGCAAACGGGTGATGTTCAAAGTGCCGTCCGATTGGCAGAGCTTCCAGGTGACCTCCAGTCTCGGCGAGCAGCAGACGGTCCAGATGCGCATTTCCGGTATCGGCAACCGCTTCGACATCCCCAATCCTCCGGGGGTACTGGCCTGGGGCGCAGATCCGAACTGGACCAACCCACCGGCGCCTTGCCAACACACGGGCATGTGGGCGGCGGGGCCAACGTTGAGGTTGTGGTTCTGGCTGATCCCGGAAGGTGCAGGGGCTTGCGGCATGGCATCGGAGGTGGATATTCCCAGGCTGCATTACTTCAACTTCGAATACACCTACGAGTTGCGCACGCCCAACCCGCTGGGCATGTCGACCGGCCAATACAGCGGTTCGATCACCTTCACTATCGGACCGAACATGGATTTCGATTTCGGCGACATCATGATTCCCACCGACAATCTGCTGACGTTCAATTTCACCCTGGACGTGGAGCATACGCTCAAGGTCGATGTGCCACCGGGTGGCAATCAGGTAGAGCTGCTGCCCCAGGGCGGATGGCAAGCCTGGCTGCAACGCAACCGGCGTCCCGAACGGTTGTTTCGCGACCAGACGTTCAATCTTTCCGCCTCCAGCCGTTTCCGCATGAATCTGGAGTGTCAGTACACCGACGGCGGCGACAACTGCTCGATTCAGGAGCCCGTCAGCGGCCATCGGGTGCCGTTGAACATCGCCGTGAGCCTGCCGGACGGCATCACCGACGGCTCCGGGCAATCGGTCAATCGACGTCGCCTGGTGCGCGACGGCACTGGCACCGAGCTGTTTTTGCCCGGGCACTACCTCGATCGCAAGCCGGGGACATTGCACTTTGAGGTCGGCAGCAAGGACGTCGAAAGCATGCTCGACGGCGTCAGCAAAACCTACCGTGGTCAGGTCACCGTGATCTGGGATTCGGCGGTCTGAGACCGGTTCGAGATCTTGCCATGGCACGCAAGATCTCGACGCCGTCAGTGAAGAACGTCCGTCAGAACCCGGCTTTTTCCAGCGCGTCGCGGGTCAGTCTGCGGTCGAGGTTTTTCTTGTTTTGCCCCAGGTCGAGATACAGCTGACCCCAGGTTTCTTCGCTCATCGGGTCGCCGGTGAAGATCAGTGCGTGCTCCACGGGAATCTCATCGGCGAGCACGATCATGCGCTGGCGCAAGCGCTCTTTCTCGGCCTCGGTCATCTGCGCGGAATCTGCCCACAGCGCCTGGGCTGTCCGCAGGTCTTCAATGGCAGCCACCTTGTCCTGGAACACCACGCGATTGCCCTCGAGTTCGTCAGGCCAGGTCTCTTGCATGAAGTCCGTCCAGACTTTCTGATCGAGCATGAGGTTGACCAGACCATCACCCTGTTCATCGGCCAGGATCTTGTCGTAAGCAAGGTCGATGGTCTCATCACTGACCCCGGCAATCTGGCGGTACAACATTTCTCGCGACTGCCATGGCAAGTCCAGGCGAGCGGCCAGACCGGTCTCGTAGGCCAGGTGTATTTCGACTTCATCAGGATTCCCTTGCCGTGCCCGCACATCGGCACGGGCGATTTCTGCGACTTCTTCGAGCCGTGCAGCACCTCGGGCGAGGCTGACCATCGAGGTCTGCAATTCCGATGGCGAGGTCGCCGAGGCGTGTGCTTCCGCAGCGAGCACCTTGACGCCCATGTTGTTGAACAGCTGCGCCCCGGCGTCCCCGCAGTTCGTCGGCGCCGTGGTCATGATGAACAGCTCTTCGCGCAAGCCGTCATCAAGGTACGCGGCATCAATGGTCCGCCAGACGCGATCGGACAATTCCAGGCGAGCCTCACCTTCGGCCAGGTAGTCGGCCGATTCTCTGAGCTTTTCGATGACTTTGAAAAAGCCCAGTGAATTTCGCTCCTTGGCCAGCGCTGACCAGGCCTCGGGACGGTAGGTTCCAAGGCCCGGGTTGCGATCGCCGAGGTTGCGGTCTTCGAATACCGGCCATTTACTCAACTCTCGATTGGCCAGCTCGGAATAGTAGAGGTACGGGCTGATACCGACTGATCTTCGGTAGTCTTCGTAGAGCGTGCGATTGGCTTCGGAGAGCGAATTGGAATACAGGCGCGTTCGGGCGACGATAAAAGCCTGCTCCGAACCCGGTACGACGACGGGCAGCTCGCTGATCGGGTTGTCCTGCATGTCGAGGAAGAAACCTCGCGGGCGGTGCATTTTGAAAAGACCTTGCGGCCAGGTGGTGATGTCGGTGTTGTTGAGGGTCAGCACTTTGAGCCGGGGCATCAGTTCGACGTTGATTTGCGCACCAAGGGGGTTGTCGTCCAGGCGCAGGGTTTCCAGGCGGGTCAGTTTGCGCAGGCTTTCGACGTCTTGCGCGCTGAGCCGGATGCGGTTTTCACTCAGGCGCAGGGTTTCAATGCCGTGCATCTTGCCTATGCGCTCCGGCAAACGCGTCAGCTCGCAATTTCTGGCACTCAGTTGGCGAAGGTTGCGAAAGTCTCTGAGCAAACTCGTGCCATCCGATTTCAGCCGAATGTTATCGACGTTGAGGACCCGGATCTGATCCACGAACTTGCCCAGCGCAGGCAGCTGCTTCCACCACCGCTCGATGTCGTAGTCGACCGCCTCGGTGGACAGGTCCAGAGCAAAACCTGCGCGCGGATCGGTGTGGCGTTTGCCAAGCACCTCGCTGCGGCGTTCGAAGCATTCGAGCAGTTGATCGCTCAGATGCTTGCCTCCGGTCATGATGTAGTCACTGCTGTGGCGACCCCAATTGACAATATTGTCGTACTGCCAGCGCTTGATCTGCGTGCGTAGCGCCTCCAGCTCACTCTCCATGCGGCTCAGGGTCAGGGCCGCATCACCACTGTCATCAAGGGATCTGACGAACGCGCTGACCTCTTTTTCGGAGAAGTGCGGATACAGGTCCGCCACTTGTTCCGCCAGCGTTCGCGGGCTTTTCGACAGCAACGGGCCGCGTAACAGCAATAGATCTTCGGTACGCACGTAGGGCGCAAGCTGTGGCTCCAGCGCCGTGCGCCGCACGCTGGGAGGCTCGGCCTGCGCCATCAGCCATTGCTTGAATGCCGGTCCTTCGCTGGTCAGGTAACCCAGTCGCTGGCGTTGCTCGTCCGGCAAGGCCTGCAGCACCGCGCGGTAAAAGTCCGTTGCCGGATACAGGCTGGCATTGGCCGGGTCGCGGATTTCATAGACATTGGTTTTGCCTTTGACCAGAACGCGCACGACCGAGGCGTCGAACGCGCCGGCCTGGCAAATCAGTTCGCCGTCGAATCGCTCAGCGCGCACTTCGATGCGAACGTCGCTCAGGGCGTCGGTGTACAGGCGCAGAACATTGAGCGTCATGCGCTCGGTATCGGCGTTGATCAGTTCATCGCGGTAAAAACCTTCGTAGCCCCGCGCGGTGCGGGTTTCCAGTGTCAGTTGTTCAGCGATACGTTGCAGGCGCAGCGGGATGCGTGCCTCATCGGTCATGATCTTGCGCTCGGTCGCCGTGGCCTGGGCCAGCAGATTGTCGATGCCTTGAACCGGGATCTCGGGAAACCTGTCGCGAATCTGCTGGGCCAGCGGTTGCAGCGGTTGTTCGCGGCTGGCGTAGTCCGCGTCGTAGAGTTTTCTGCGTTTGTCTTCGCAGACGTTGGCGATCCGCTCACGCAAGGCCTGAGTGCGATCCTGCAAAGAGCCGACCGGCATGTCGGGCGCCTGGTCGAGGATCATCGCCGTGCCGTTGTGATCCAGCGCGGCCATGACCGTGCCGAGCAGTTCGCCGTTGTGCACTTGCCGCTCCTCAAGTTGCACGACCAGTTTTTTACCCGCTGGCGCGAGGGTTTCGGTGTGCTCCCAGATCGGCTTGCCAACGCCATCGATGACCCGCATCGAGGCGTTTTTCGGCCACATGCCGAACTGGGTCATGATGTGCAGTTGCGTCACCGGGTCGGCTTGGCCATAGATCGCGGGATCATCGCTGCGCATCTGATCGAGAAAAATCTGGATGTCGCGGTCGATCTTCAACCGCGTCAACGTGTCGACAAGCAGGACCGGTGGCTGGCGGTTTTCCACGTACATACGGCGCAACTCGCCGGGGTCCGTGCCGCTGATCTTGCGCGCGGTCTCCAGCTGCGCGTCGCTCCGCTCGGCGACCGAAGGGCCGAGGCGACGCAGCAGGGTGGCGTCATCCCAGGTGCGCGGCTGTTCGATTTCGATCACATAAGTGCCCCGGCCGTTGAGCCTGACTTCAGGCTGATAGGCCTCGCCGCGTTGCGGATGCGCAATCCGGTGCTTCTCGGTTTTGGCGTCTTGGGTGACCTCGTAGTGTTTGTCGCCTACCCGCAGAATCTGCTTGCCGTTATGGCTATTGAGGCCGTTGGCTTCTGCTTGCGCTTCGCTGTGCAGGCCGAGGTCTTTCTGTTCGTAGGGGGCCAGATCCGGGTTCCACAAGCGGGTTTCACCGGCGGGCATTTTCACCGCGAGCAGGCCATCGACGAACTTCGATGCGCTGTTCAACAAGGGTTTGCCCGCGGCGAATCCGGCGCCGATGGCAGCCATTTGCGCCACTTCATCGAGTATCCCGACGAGATCGTCCAGGGCGTCGGACCATTGGTGTTTGCTCAGATCTTCAATCCCCTCGATGACTTCGCTACCGAGTTGATAAGCGGTGTACGCCAGCATGATTTCACCGAGCCCCGGGACAAACGGGGTGACCACCATGAGCGCGACATTGAACAGATCCGAGGCGATCTTGCGGAAGTTGTCCCACCAGGCCTTGCGCGCGTTGCTGTCGGCGTCCGCGGTGCAAATCGCAAGGTCGCGGGCATCCTTGAGCACCTTGTCGACTTTGCGCTGGTAAAGGTGTTCGGCCATGTTCTCGGTGAACGCGGTTCGAACGAATTGCAGGTCGGGTTGCTCCACGGCCGAGTCTCGCCATGCAGGCCGTTTATCGAGCACGTCATTGTGGTGAAAGGTGATCTTCGACACGCGTGCTTGCACGGCGGCGAAAAAATGCCCGCGTTGCTGTTGATCAACGAATTGACTGAAGAACTGCCGGTAGCTCATTTGCGTGGCCGGGGAGAGGGTGTCCTCACGCAACTGCCGGCTCAACTCGCGAATGAACGCTTTCCACGAGTCATACTGTTTCATCGGGTGATCAGGGTCGTGGGGGATGTAGACCACGATCGGATTGTCGCCGGTGTCCTGCTGCACAACCGGACCAAACACCACGATGCCGGTCAGCTTCGTTCCCAGCAGTGAAAGGTCACAGGTGTCAGCAACCTTGCCGACCAGGGTCAGGCTCTTTTTGCCTGCCAGCATGCCAGTGACGACCGAGTAAGCGTTCTCGGAAATATCGCCCGAGGCAACGGCCATGGCAGCGGCGGTCAGCAGCATCGCCTTTTCGTGGGCGATGATTTTTGCCTTGAACGCTTGGCTGGCCGTCGCGTCGACAGGCTGTATGACCTCTTTCAAATGCGCTTGGTATTGCTTGCCAATGTCCAGTTCCCGGCACAGGGCCATGAACTGCTTGATGGTCATGTTCCGCTGGATCGGTTTGATCGTGAATCGCCCGCTTGCGTCGGGTTGGCTGATGTACACCGAATCCTTTTCGATGAACGTTTCACCGGCGGCGAAATTGTGCAGCGCTGCGTCGAGCAAAGAGACCGTGCGGGTGGTCACGGCACCCAAGGGATCGGGCAACCCCCACAAGCTGTTTCTGGCCTGATACAGGCGCAGGCAGGTGGCGTTGACATCGACGATCACCGCGTACTTCTTTCGCAGTGCCTCGCGCAGCAGCGGCTCGGCAAACGCACGGGCGCCCTGGATCTGGCCGAGCGCCTGATCGACCGCATTCTGCGCCGTCCACGACGCTTTGTTGGTCACCGCCAGATCGGGGCTTTCGCTGTACCAATGTTCAATGTCGCGCTTGCCCCGGGCCAGCGCCTGGATCCTTTCGGGAGGGGCAGTCTGAAAGCAGTCGCTGAAGTTTCGTTTGAGCAGTTCGAGGTGTTTGTTTTTGGCTGCTGGAGTGCCCGCAGCTTGAGTTGAAACCGACATCGTGATCATCCTTGAGTCTCGATTGGGATGATCAGGCTAACGTCAGAAGCGGCAAATAAAACGCGCAAATTTCAGCGCGGCGAGCGCGCTTTCACCGCGAGATTCATTCGAAAACAGCCGCGAAAAAATACCTGGATACCACCACTGGAAAGAGCCCTAGCGCTGGGCTACCTCGGCGGGTTTGCAGGCCGTGTCGCTGCCCGGCTGCAAGTACGAGGTGAGTATCGGCGCCATGCCTTTGAGCACCTGCACCGGCAGCGCCGAAGTGAACTTGAAGTTCTCCGCCGATCGCCCGGGCACAAACGCGGTGAGCGTGCCAAAGTGGTGATCGCCGATGTAGAACACGAACGTCGCCGTACGGTTGATCGACTTCGAACTGAGAATCCGCCCGCCGGAACCGATGGCCTCGATGCGGTTGTCACCGGTGCCGGTCTTGCCGCCCATGGCCAACGGCGTGCCGTCGGCCAGTTTGAAACTGCCCGAGACACGTTTGGCCGTCCCGGCATCGACCACTTGCGACAACGCTTCACGCATGGCCGTAGCAACTTCTGATGGCATCACCCGTTTGCCGACATGCGGGTCGTTGACCAGTTTGGTTTCGTACGGTGTGCCTTGGGCAAAATGCAGGCTGTCGATGCGCAGGGTCGGCATGCGTACGCCATCGTTGAGGATCGTGCCGATCAACTCGGCCAGCGCCGCGGGACGATCCCCGGAGCTGCCGATGGCGGTGGCCAGTGACGGCACCAGATGATCGAACGGGTAGCCGACTTTCTGCCAGCGCTGGTGAATCTCGAGGAACGCTTCGATTTCCAGCATGGTGCGGATGCGGCTGTCACGGGCGCCCTTGTGCTTGCTTTTGAACAGCCAGCTGTAGACTTCCTGGCGCTCGAAATGGCTGGCTTTGACGATGTCCTTGAAGGTCGCGTCCGGGTTTTTCAACAGGTAGCCCATCATCCACAAGTCCAGCGGATGCACCTTGGCGATAAAGCCTTGGTCGGGCAAATCGTAGCTGCCGGGGCCGTAAGAATCGTAGAGACGGATCAGCCGGTCATCGGTGAGCTTTTCGGTGAGCTTGGCGCCTTTGAGATGCGCGCGCACAAAGGTATTGAAGTCTTCCTGACTGGCTTCCGGCAACAGATAACGATGCACCGCCGCCATGCGGATCGGCGTCGGGCGCATGCCGTCGAGGAAGGTGTCGAGGCGCGCCTGGGTGTCTTTGTTGCGGTATTTTTTCCAGAACTTGAGCTGAAACGAGGTGCCTTCGCGGTCGGCGAAATTGGCCAGGTATTCCTGCCGGCGCGGGTCGCGATCATCCTTGAGCAATTCGGCGCTGCTGTTGGGGCCCGAGTAGGTGACGTAGCGCACCACATCGCGCATCAGGCGAATGAACGGCAGGTTGATCGACTCGCGCAGGGCATCGCGCAGGGTCGGCAGGCGACCGTTGTCTTCCTTGCGAAAGTTATGGAACACATGCAGACCGCCACCGGTGAAAAACGCTTCGCCGGGGCTGGCCGAGTATTTGCGATCAAGCGCGGCGCCGAGCATCTTCGACAGGTCGTGATCCTTGTTCTGGATCAGATAGTCGATGACCCACTGGCTCAAGCGATCCTGATCGGGCACTTCGAGTTTCTTCAATTCCGGCACGCTCAAGGCGCCGTACTTGTCGTGCAGTTCGGCGATGATCTGCAGGTAGGTGGTCAGTACGCGCATCTTCGCCGTCGAGCCGAGTTCCAGTTTGCTGCCTTCGTTGATGTCGAACGGCTGGTCGGTGCTGTCGGTCTGCACCCGCACGCGGGAACCGTCCGGGGTCAGTTCGAACAGGGTGAAGCTGTAACGCACCTGGGTGGTGCTGGTCGGCGTCAGCAGGCGTTCGCCGAGCAGGCCGATCTGCGCGGCGAAGGCCGGGTCGGCGAGTTTTTTCAGGTACTCGGTGGCTTGGGTTTGCAGGTCACCTTGCAAGGTGCTGGTGGCCGAGAGGTCGAGGCGGTCCAGATCGTAGAGCGGACGATTGAGCATGCTCGCCAGACGGCTGCGGGCCGCGCTGATGCCCTTGTTGGTTTCAATCGGCTGCATGGTCGGCTGGGTCTGCCAGTCGCGATAGCTGACCTTGCTGGCCAGCGCGGCATCGGCAAGGGCGCTGTCGACTACACCGCTCTGTTTGAGCAGGCGCAGGTGGCTGTCGGTGAGGTCGGTGAGTTCTTCGCGACCCTTGTTCAAATAATGCGAAGGGCGGCGCTGGGCGATCATCAGCGAAAGCATTTCACGCAGGGCCAGACCCTTGTCGGCCATGGTTTTCGGGTCGGTGGCCGGGCTGTTCAGTTGTTCGTTGGCTTTGGTGAAGTCGCTGCCGTACCAGACGCGCAAACCTTCGGCCATGCCATGCACTTCGCCGTGGCCCGGCACCGCCGAGAGCGGCACGCTGTTGAGGTAATCGCGGACGATGTTCTGCCGCGCGCCGAGGGTTTGCGGGCCGTCCTGATACGCGCGCACGCTGGCGGACATCATCTGCCGCAGCTTTTCCGCGCCGGACACCGTCAGGCCGTCAGGGGAATGCCGGTATTTTTCCAGCTGCGTGGCCAAGGTGCTGCCGCCGGCCGACTGACCGGGCAAATGCAGCAGCTTCGCCACTTGTGACCACGCCGCCATGCCGAAGCGCGGCCAGTCCACCGCCGGATTGGCCAGCGGTTGTTTGGGATCGAGCAGAAAGCGGTTTTCGATGAATAACAGACTGCTGACCACCACCGGCGGAATGGCAGCGAAGTTCGAGTACAGCTGTTGCGGGTAGTTGTATTTGTACAGCGGCGCGGCCCGGCAATCGGTGATCGACAGCCCGGCCTGAATCTTCTCCGAGTAGGGCACGAACAGGCCCTTGTCGGTGTAGCTGAGCAGGGCGGGGGAGAAGCGGGTTTGCTCGGTGACCACGTAATCGCGTTTGAGCAGGCGCGGCAGGAATTCGTCGAGTGAGCTATAGCCCAAACGCAAATCGAAAGGGCCATTGCCCGGATAACGAATCGCTTCGCTCGGACCCGGTTCGAGCTTGTAGGTCAATTTCGCCGCATATTGGCTGAGCTCACGGGCCTGAAACCGCGAGGTGCGCATTTCCTTGGACGCCGCCAACCCCACGACAATCGCGATAATCACCAGCAACAACCAAAACGCCTTCCAGCCATGCCGGTGACGGCGTGGTTTTTCAGGTTTTTCAGGGGGAGACGCTTCATCCACACGTTCAGTCGGGACCACGGTTTTACTCGAATCGGTTTGCCACAAAGCGCCCATAGTCGACTGATCCATTCACGCAGATTGATCGGACTTGTCTGAAGCTTAGACGCTGGTTCGGCGGTGGGAGGAGGAATTGCGCAGGGCAGACGCATTTTCTTTGCGCCCGCGCGGAGCATCCTGTGCCGTGTTTCGAGCGGACTGTTGATCCGACACGGTTGTCGCCACAGCAAGAGTGTTCTGCCGCCATAAAAGTGTGGCCGGTTATTGGCAATTTTTTGTCGGGTGTATGAAGGTTTGCGGAAGTAACCATCTATAAGTTTTTATTGAGTTCAGATTTTTATGCTGCTCTGCGCTGAGTATATTCGGCTATCGGAGCGGGTCTGCTTATCACTGCGTGTTGTATTTGGATGTTGCTTGTGGGGCACGATTGTTGATGTGTAATTTTTGCGGAGGGTTAAATCGGGGGTGTGTTCAGTGTGGTGTGTGACGGTGTAATAACCTGGAAATGCATATTGTCTTCTTTTTGAATAAGCGTTGCTGTTTTCTATTGGCAGGTTTATTCGTTTTTCTAATTAAGGAAGATTACATGTCTGATTCCAATGGTTCTTCGTTGGCAGTTGTTCCTGCGTCCGGTCATGATGTTGATCAGCTGTTTGCAGAAATTGACGCTCTATTGCCACACGCGTTTGGCGATTTCACAGGGGCGTTATCCTGGACAGTGCCCTGGAATACCGTTCAACAGACCAGCGCCTATAACGCGGCGATAGATTACCTTCAGACGCTCGACAGTTACGGAAAATCGAGGCTGGGGATACTGGATCATTTGAATGGTGGCGAGCCACTTTCCGCTGCAGTATTGGCCGACCCCGCCAGCGCGCTGGAAGCCCTTGTCCGCAGTTCCAGGGGTCAGGCACTTGGGCTTGCGGTGCAGACGCAGATGAACTCCATTGCAACTGATATGAGTATTGATGAACACGCTTTGGCCGCTATTCAATTGGTCTTAGGAAAGCGGTCTATTGGCATCGCTGATCGAAACAACATCGCTGATTTTGATCTGGCAAATAGTCGACACTGGGGCCAGACCGCCTCAACGATCGTTAAAAACTTCGAGGATTTCCTGACGCAATCTTCCAAGAGCAGTGCGGCGATGTCCGGTTTGACCGCGCATGTCGTGCTGGCAGGTTACGCCAGTGTCTACCTGATCAAGGATATCCCCGACAGCGTGAGGTATGGCAGTGCTGCCTGGGTCAACCTGGCGGTTGCTGCGGCACTCATGGAAGCTCAGACCCCGGGGAAAGTCGCCAGGATGACGTTCGGCCAGGTGATGATCCTCGCGGAAAATTCTCAGCTGAATGATCCCGACATCGCCCGGTTGGCCCAGACATTGGCGATGATCGATTGGGGGTTCGCCAATGGCTTGATCGAAGAGAACGCCTACGATCGTGTAACCGACGCACAGTTGGGCGCTATTGCACGGGAATTCAATCGACGCTCTACCGAGCGGCTTGAAGCTTCGGAGTTGTTGAGTAGCAAGATTCCGAGTCGCAGGGAAATTGCCCTGGGAAAACTGAAAGAAAAGTTTCCGGGCAACGTCCCATTCGAAACCCCTCTGTTTTACGACGCAAGATCGGGCGTTGATGTCGGAGTGGATGAAGTCTTTTCAGCCACATGGGGCCTGCATTCGCTATTGGATATCGCGATGATGGGAGGGCCGCCTTACTATATCTGGAGTACTGACAACTTTCGTTATTCATACCTTCTTGGTGACATCAACTCACCGCTTGAACTTGATGTGGAGAAGGATTTTGCAACTCAGTTCAACGCCACGATTCGGTCTCTCAAAAAAGGTGCAATGACGACCATCAAACATTTGATTTCCCAGTTGCCACTGCAGGACAGGATACATCTGGAACATGGCAGGATAGACTTCTATCAGAGCAAGCTCTATAAGATCGGCACTGATTTCTGGAAGAAAGAACTTATTGATACCCGCCCTGAATTAACACTGAAGGTTGAATTCATGGGGCAGGTTACGTTGTATCGTATTGATTTAAACAAGGGAGAAATAAGGAGGGATCCTAAACATCCTGGAAAAGATACGGAGAGGTCGGACTCGACCAGCCCGAGTCTCATTCATACCACGGAACTTTTTCATCCTGAACGTCCGATGCTGGCCACGAGCTCTGACAACTTTCCGCTACCCACTCCCGTGAGTTATTCCAGCCAGAGAACTTTTGAAATTGCCCATGCCTTCATGCTGCATCTCGACCTGGACAATAAAAAAGTCTTGCAGGAAGCCAGAGGTCAGACCACCCAAGACAAGCATGCGGCAACCCTGCAGGCTGCAGTCGATTTTGTAGTGAACCTGATCCCGTTCAAATCGGCCATTTCCAGTTTTATAAAAGGCGACTACTTCGGCGGCGCAATGGATCTGTTCATGGATGTACTGGGATTTGTCACCGCCGGCGCGGGCATTGCCTCCAAATTGGCCAACGTCGCAACCAAGGCCGCCTCGGGACTCGGCAAGGCACTGCGCGCCGCCAAAATCATCGGGACGTTCGTCATCGGCGAACTTAATCCATTAAGCGGGATACCTGAACTGTTGAGAGGCACCGCGAGTGTCCTGGGCAAAGGTTTCAGGTTTGTCGGTGTGCACGCTCTGCGCCAGATCGACAAGCTGCGCAATGCGCCGGATGGTTATAAATTGCTGCAAGTGCTGGGCAAGGAACACGGCCCGACTTTGCTAGGCACCTTCAAGGTGGGTGACGAAAGTATCGCTGGCGTTGGGGTGCTGAAAAACGGTCAGTGGTACGCCTACAACGCTCAAACCAACCGGCTCTATGGCTCTGCTGGAAACTTCACGCCTAAATCTCCGGATACGCATCGGCTTTATGGGCCGAATACAAATCATCCCGGCTACTTCGTGGAATATCACAGTAATTTGTTGAATGCGCGGGCTCCGCAAAATTTTCCGTCCTATCAAAAGGGTTTTGACAGTGGAAGCCTGGAACGGATAGCGGGCTACACCCCCACAATGCCGCTTCAGGATCTCTATACGTTAGCGTCTCGACCCGGCTTGAGCCCCGAACAGATTGGCGCTGTCACAAGGGAAATCAAAAAGAGGCTTCTCGATGATGCGGCTTACTTTTCCAGCTTGCTTCTGCAAGACGTTCAGGGCGGCGGGGTGAAAGTCACGCCCTTATCGCAGAGCTATTACGCAGCTTATGTTGATCTGACAACCAAAGGGGAGTGCGCAGGGTTGGCGAATGCCATGGCAGTGGCCATGCATTACGGCAAGGAACAAACGTTTCTACAAAACTTCTACAAGGTGGCGTCCAGATCGGATAACCCGGCTTCACAAAAATTTATTAGAGATTTGAGAAGCTTTCAGGACAAGGTAGCCCGCTTCGATACATTTCATCCTAATGTCACGCCTGATGTGATGAGTGCCGACAACATCATTGCCAACCTGCTGGCTTCTCCTGATTCCAAAAGCCTCAGAATCAGCACCCGAGATCACGCAATGGTCGCGGGGACAAGAGTGGTCGACGGCCAATCATCATGGTTTTTCTACGACCCCAATGCAGGGTTGGCAAAATTTGAAACCATCCAATCCATGAAAAACGGTCTGCATAAAGTGCTGGAAAGTGGTGCGCTCCCCAGTACCTATACGACCTTCAAAAATACGAAAGGCGGTCGGGTGTATCAAGTCAGCGAATTTCGTCTCGCTGATATTGAACCGGATTACATAGATCGCGTTGAGGACTTGTCACACACCGAGTTGCCGGATTTGCCCGATGAGCTTTTTTCGATTCAGATCGCGCTGTGAATCCTTCCCGCTGCAATAAGCATCGGACCTGAGTCGGTTTTGCTCCACGAAAAACCCGGTGCTTAAGGCGCGGCGCACCAAGGTTGTGCAATACTCGCGGCCGTTTTTGGTTGTGAGTTTTCCTACAAAGGCCAGTTGATCTTTCAGGTCGACTGGCTCCTTCGCGACAACTCCCGCTGAATCTTGTGGTTTATAGAGTGAAAAGCCCTACCCAAGGGTTTTTATACTGCACGCCCCGCTGATCTTTCAGGTTGTCCTGCAAGACGCGTCTGCCCACAAAGCAGGCACGGTTTCATTTCAAGCCAAGGCTTATCGGCCGACGCTTCGACACTCGGTGGTCATATCCAATAACAAGACGAGGTTGTACCCCTATGCCAGTCGGCAATCACCTGCCTCACGGCGACACCGCTCAGGGCGGTCCGCTAAAACGCGAACTCGGCGAACGGCATATTCGCCTGATGGCGCTCGGTGCCTGTATCGGCGTCGGTCTTTTTCTAGGTTCGGCCAAGGCCATCGAAATGGCCGGCCCGGCGATCATGATTTCCTACATCCTGGGTGGTCTGGCGATTCTGGTGATCATGCGCGCCCTCGGCGAGATGGCCGTGCACAATCCGGTGGCCGGTTCGTTCAGCCGTTACGCGCAAGACTATCTCGGCCCCTTGGCGGGCTTCCTCACCGGCTGGAATTACTGGTTCCTGTGGCTGGTGACCTGCGTCGCAGAAATCACTGCGGTGGCCGTGTACATGGGCATCTGGTTCCCCGATGTACCGCGCTGGATCTGGGCGCTTGCGGCGCTGGTCAGCATGGGCTCGATCAACCTGATCGCGGTGAAGGCTTTCGGTGAATTCGAGTTCTGGTTCGCCCTGATCAAGATCGTCACCATCATCGCCATGGTCATCGGCGGCGTCGGCATCATCGCCTTCGGGTTCGGCAATGACGGCGTGGCGCTGGGCATTTCCAATCTGTGGGCCTACGGCGGCTTCATGCCCAATGGCGTAACCGGCGTGCTGATGTCCCTGCAGATGGTCATGTTCGCCTACCTCGGCGTCGAGATGATCGGCCTGACGGCCGGTGAAGCGAAGAACCCGCAGAAGACCATTCCCGATGCGATCGGCTCGGTGTTTTGGCGGATTCTGTTGTTCTACGTCGGCGCGCTGTTCGTGATTCTGTCGATCTACCCGTGGAATGAAATCGGCACCCAGGGCAGTCCGTTCGTGATGACTTTCGAGCGTCTGGGCATCAAGACCGCCGCCGGCATCATCAACTTCGTGGTGATCACCGCTGCGCTGTCGTCGTGCAACGGCGGCATCTTCAGCACCGGGCGCATGCTCTACAGCCTGGCGCAGAACGGCCAGGCGCCGGCGGGTTTTGCCAAGACCTCGAACAACGGTGTACCGCGTCGCGCGTTGCTGTTGTCGATCGCTGCATTGCTGCTGGGCGTGCTGCTCAACTATCTGGTGCCGGAAAAAGTCTTCGTCTGGGTGACTTCGATCGCAACCTTCGGTGCGATCTGGACCTGGGTGATGATCCTGCTGGCCCAACTGAAATTCCGCAAAGGCCTGAGCGCCAGCGAACGCGCCGGCCTCAAATACAAGATGTGGCTGTACCCGGTCAGCTCGTACTTTGCCCTCGCATTCCTGGTGCTGGTGGTCGGCCTGATGGCGTACTTCCCGGACACCCGCGTGGCGCTTTACATCGGCCCGGCGTTTCTGGTGCTGCTGACGGTGCTGTTCTACGTGTTCAAGCTGCAACCGAGCAATGCGTCGCAAGGTGCGGTGCGTTCCGCTTCGTAACGGCTACTCGCTGAAACAGCAAAGCCCCGGTCGCCAGATCGGGGCTTTTTTATTGCACCATCCGTCGGATTTGGGCCCCCACCTGTAATTTCTGACAGTAGACCAAAGTGGGCCGCAGGCTTAGCGTGAGTCTCCGTCCAATCCAGAGTGGCAAGGAGAGGTGATGAAGGGATTCTCTGCACTGATGGTCATCGGCGTGGCCGACGCATTGATTCACTGGCAAGTGTTCTTCGTCATGAGCAGCGCCGGCGGGCTGACTCAGGCGGCCAGCAATTTCACGGCGTTTTGCGTGGCGGCCGCGTTCACGGTTTATGTGAACATGCTGTACATCTTCGAAACCGGCACGTCGATGCTCGGCTATCTGCTGTTTATTGCGGCGATGGGCGGCGTGAGTTTTGGCATCGGCTCTTTGGGCGATGCGCGAGCGCTGCATGGATTGGTCACGGTGGCGACGTTTACCGGGATCAATCTGTTGCTGGCGTACTGCTTTTTTCGTTTTGTGTTGTTTCGCATTCGTGAGGTTTGAAGCGCCAGCCCGTTTCACAGACTGGCGCTTTGTCCTCTATGCCGCCGCGATCTCGTTCGGCTCGAAACTGTCGGCCCGCGCCATCTGCCACATGCGCGAATAGAACTCGCCGTTGACTTCCCCGGTGAGCAGTTCACCCGGCTTCAGGAACACGTGCAGTTGCGAGAACAGTTTGATTTCAGTCGCTGACATGCGTCGCACCAAGTGCTTGGCCGACAGTTGCGAGGGATGCTCAAGCCCCGCCGCTGCGAGCATTTCCGCCAAGGCTTTCAGCGTGCTGCGATGGAAGTTGAACACGCGCTGCGCTTTGTCCGGAACCACCAGTGCGCGTTGGCGCAAAGCGTCCTGGGTGGCAACGCCGGTCGGGCATTTATTGGTGTGGCACGACTGCGACTGGATGCAGCCGATGGCGAACATGAAGCCACGGGCGGAGTTGGCCCAGTCGGCACCGATGGCCAGCACACTAGCGATGTCGAAGGCACTGACGATCTTGCCACTGGCGCCGAGCTTGATCTTGTCGCGCAGATTGAGGCCGACCAAGGTGTTGTGAACGAACAGCAAACCTTCGCGCATCGGCACGCCGATGTGGTCGGTGAATTCCACGGGCGCCGCGCCGGTGCCGCCTTCCTTGCCGTCGACCACGATAAAGTCAGGGAGGATGCCGGTTTCCAGCATGGCTTTGGCGATGCCCATGAACTCCCACGGATGGCCGAGGCAAAACTTGAAGCCCACCGGTTTGCCGCCGGACAGTTCGCGTAATTGCTGGATGAAATGCATCATCTCGATCGGCGTGGAAAATGCGCTGTGGCGTGAGGGCGACACGCAGTCCTCGCCCATCATGATGCCGCGTGTTTCAGCGATTTCCTTGGTGACTTTGTGTTTGGGCAGGATGCCGCCGTGGCCGGGTTTGGCGCCTTGGCTCATCTTGATTTCGATCATCCGCACTTGCGGGTTTTGCGCTTGGGTGGCGAAGCGTTCCGGGTCGAAGCGGCCATCGCTGGTGCGGCAGCCGAAGTAGCCGCTGCCCAGTTCCCACGTCAGGTCGCCGCCGTGTTCGCGGTGATACGGGCTGATGCTGCCTTCGCCGGTGTCGTGGGCGAAGTTGCCCAGCTTCGCACCTTGGTTGAGGGCGCGAATCGCATTGGCGCTGAGCGAGCCGAAGCTCATTGCCGAGATGTTGAACACCGACGCCGAGTACGGCTGCGAACACTGCGGGCCGCCGACGGTGACGCGGAAACTGTTGGGGTCGCTCAACGGCGCCGGACGCATCGAGTGGCCGATGAATTCGAAACCCGCCTGATAGACATCGATCAGCGTGCCGAACGGTTTGTCGGCGGTTTCGTTTTTCGCCCGCGAATAGACCAGCGAGCGCTGGGCGCGGGAGAAGGGCAGGGCATCGCTGTCGGATTCCAGCAGGTACTGGCGAATCTCCGGACGGATGCCTTCGACCAGGTAGCGGATGTTGCCGAGGATCGGGTAGTTGCGGCGTACCGCATGCGGTGTCTGTAGCAGATCGAACAGACCGAGCAGGCTCAATACACCGGTAACGGCAGTGATCGGCCACAGCCAGTCATGTTCGAGGAAAGGCAGACTGGCGAGGGTGAAAATCACGCAGACGGCAAAGAAGGCGTAGCGGCTCAGGAGTGACAGGCTCATACGGTTTCCTTGGTTCGGACTCGGTACGTAAGGCAACTTCACCAAACGATCAGGCGTTTTGCGCCTGAAGAAAGATCGAAAACAACTCGGACTGGGATTTGATCCCCAGCTTGCTGTACATGTGTTTCTTATGGACTTTCACGGTTTCTACGGAGATTTCCAGCTTACGGGCGATTTCTTTACTGGAGCAACCGCTGAGCATCAAACGCCCGACATCCAGCTCCCGCGCGGTCAGTTGCGCGCCTTTTATTTGTTGCACCGAGCTTTCCAGTTGCAGGCGCCAGTCGACAGTGGCCGGTGCCGCGGTTTCGCTGGTTTCATGGGACAGACGCTGACGCAATAACGCCAGCATCCACGGTTGAATCAACGACAACAAGGCAATCTGTACGCTGCTGAAACGCTGTTTGCTGCCCAGTGACAGGCACAGCGTGCGATCGCCTTCGAGCTGACAATTGAACTGGATTTCGTCGGCCACGACATTCAGACGAAAGTATCGCTGGTAATACTCGGTCAGCTCGAAATGCTCCGGCGCGACCTCCCACAGACGAAACAGTCCCGAACGCGATTGTTCGCGGCTGGCGATGTAGAACGGGTCGAGCAGGTAAAGGCCGCGCAGATAATCCTCGAACAGTGGATCGGGAAGGCCTTCTGCACCGGGGCTGGCGGCGAAGACCTGGGGATGTTGATCAGCGCTGAACAGCAACGCCACCCAGCTATCGAACGGCATGTATTGATCGAGCAAGTGCACCAGTTGCGCCCAGAAATTGGGCTTGTCCAGCGCCTCGATCAACTGCCCGACGGCGCGATGCCAAGTGATGTCGTCGAAGGAAAGTGTCATCGGTGTCCCTTTGGGTGCCCGGGCGGATGCTGTTGCGCATACTGGCCCACAGAGCGCTGGCGGGCAAACCTGTCTCCTGGGCCGACGCCTTCGCGAGCAGCCTCGCTGCCACTTCGAGATGCATTCCCCTGGCTAGCGAACCGGTGACGTGGGCCGGCCTTTTTTATGCCGTTACCGAACCCATTGGCGTTTGCCGTTTTTGGTCATCTTTGTGTTTGGCCCTGGCCATGTCGTTGATGCAGTAATTGATGTGATAGAAGCCGAACAGGACTGAATACAGCCGGTTCATTCGCAGCTCGAAGCCGTACTCGGTCAGCGTGTAGGCGCGCAGGGCTCTGCGTACACGAAAGCACCAGGCAATCGCGATGAGCTGGGCAATGAGCGTCAACGCATACCCCGCGATGATGAATGTCAGATCAGAAATGGTGAAAAGGATCCCGCCGATACCGCAGCACGCGAGATAGACGACCAGACAAGTCTGGCTCAGCGTCTTGATGCGGGTTATTTCCTCCACCAGCGCCGCCGTTTTGTACAGCCAGACAATCGGATAGAGCCCCATGGTAATCAGGGTCAGCAGAATGAGATGAAACGTCTTGATGTTGTTCTTTTCCTTGAGTGTCGAGATCTCGGACATGCAGCGTTTTCCCTCTAAGGCGAAGTAGGCGAATAGCCGTTTGGGCAGCTGTGGATACGCTACCAAACTCGCGAGTGGGAAATTTCCGAGCCTGCGGGCAGACTTGTCGTCAGAATCCGGAAGATCACGGTGTCGCCAATGTAGTGTTCTTCTGATGACGCGAGCCCCGCCAACATGGGATCCTGACGGCTTTTCGCCAAGGCCATTTTTGCCCCATGACACTGACATCCGCCGCTTCGCCACGCCTCATCCGCATTGCCGCTGCTCTGCTGCTTAATGCCAATGGCCAGACCCTGTTGGTGCGCAAGCGCGGCACCAGCGCATTCATGCAACCGGGCGGCAAGATCGAAGCGCATGAGCTGCCGGTGCATGCCCTGGCCCGTGAGCTGGAAGAAGAGTTGGGTCTGCAGATTGATCCGGCACAGGCCACTTTCCTTGGCCAGTTCAGTGCGCCAGCCGCCAACGAACCGGGATTTATCGTACAGGCCGATATCTTTCAACTGACCATCCATGCCGAAGGTTCCCCGGCGGCGGAAATCGAAGAAGTGCTGTGGATCGATCCGGCCACTGATGGCGATGTCGTTCTGGCGCCATTGACACGGGATGTGATCCTGCCGTTTTATCGAGCCTCGCTGACCGCAATCGCCTGATCATCCCTGTAAAGGACGTTGCCATGATCCCGCTTCCCGAGTTGCTGATTTTTGCTGCCGCCGCGCTGCTGATGGTGCTGACACCGGGGCCGAACATGATCTATCTGATCTCGCGTTCGATCTGTCAGGGACGCAAGGCCGGGGTGACGTCGTTGCTCGGTGTGGTCGCGGGGTTCTTTGTGCACATGTTCGCAGCGGCCGCCGGTTTGACGGCAGTGTTCCTCGCGGTGCCGATGGCTTATGAAGTGTTGAAGTGGGCCGGTGCGCTGTACCTGCTGTGGCTTGCCTGGCAAGCGGTGAAACCCGGTGCGCGTTCACCGTTCGAGGCCCAGCAGTTGCCGCCGGATTCGTCG
Organism: Pseudomonas sp. 4CAES_32.4; assembly: GCF_058136335.1. NCBI lineage: Bacteria > Pseudomonadati > Pseudomonadota > Gammaproteobacteria > Pseudomonadales > Pseudomonadaceae > Pseudomonas > Pseudomonas sp. 4CAES_32.4. The sequence goes on along the minus strand of NZ_CM176882.1, from coordinate 5,014,372 downwards.
CGCAAACTGATCACCATGGGGTTTCTCACCAGTGCGTTGAACCCGAAGATTGCGGTGTTCTATCTCTCGGTGTTTCCGCAATTCATCTCGCCTGAACACGGTTCCGTATTCACCCAAAGCATCATCCTCGGGCTGACGCAGATCAGCGTCAGCTTCACCGTCAATCTGTTGATCGCGTTGTTCGCCGCAGGGATAGCGTCCTGGTTCGTGCGCAATCCGACATGGCTGGCGATGCAGCGTTACTTCATGGGATTTGTGCTGGCCGGGCTGGCGGTGCGGCTGATGCTTGAGCAGCGCAGGACGGCTTGAACATGTGGATTGAACGGCTGGACGCCAGTCATGCCCTGGCTTATCGAGAGCTGATGCTTGAAGCCTATGATCGCCATCCGCAGGCGTTCACCTCCAGCGTGCGCGAGCGTGCGGTGATGCCGTTGAGCTGGTGGGAAGGGCGCCTGACCAGCAAGCTGGATGTGGTGCTTGGTGCATTCGAGTCCGGGCAATTGGCCGGGATCGTCGGCCTGGCCTTCGAGCCGCGGGAGAAGGCGCGACACAAAGTCACGCTGTTCGGCATGTACGTTTCAGCGGATTTTCGCCAGCACGGTCTGGGTTATGAACTGGTGCAAGCGGCGCTGGCCGAAGCGCAGAACCATTCGGCGCTGAAGCTGATCCAGTTGACCGTTACGGCTGGCAACGATGCCGCGTTCAAGCTCTACGAGCGCTGCGGCTTTATCCAGTTCGGTCTGGAACCGCTGGCGGTGCGGGTTGGCGAAGATTACTTCGACAAGATTCATATGTGGCGGCAGCTGACACCGGCTTAAAGATCAAAAGATCGCAGCCTTCGGCAGCTCCTACAGGGTTTGTGTAGGAGCTGCCGAAGGCTGCGATCTTTTGATTTTGGTTTTTAGCGAACGGCGCTAACCCCATCCAGTGTCGAAAACGAAGTGTCTTTGGCGGTCAGCAAAAAGTCGCGCATATACGGCGCATCCAGCATGTCCGCGCGGATCCCCGCGTACAGCGTGGCAAACAAGCCTTTCTCACCCAGCCGCTTGGCCTTCACGTAACCGCGCGAGCTGTACTCATGCAGCGCCCAATGTGGCATGCCGCATACGCCTCGGCCGCTGGCGACCAGTTGCATCATCATCACCGTCAGTTCGGAAGTGCGCACCTGCGCCGGCTCGATGTCGGCCGGTTCAAGGAAACGGGTGAAGATGTCGAGGCGGTCGCGTTCCACCGGATAGGTGATCAGCGTTTCTGTGAGCAAATCTTCCGGCACGATGTACGGCTTGCTCGCCAGCGCATGCTGATTGGCCACCGCGAGCATCGCTTCATAGGTGAACAGCGGCACATAGGTGATGCCGGCAATTTCCAGCGGATCGGAGGTCACCACCAGATCCAGATCACCCCGCGCCAGAGCCGGCAGTGGTGCAAAGGAAAAGCCCGAAGCCAGGTCCAGTTCGACTTCCGGCCAGGCATCGCGGAACTGGTCGATGGTCGGCATCAGCCATTGAAAACAACTGTGACACTCGATCGCCATGTGCAAGCGGCCGGCGGTGCCACCGGCGAGGCGGCTGATGTCGCGTTCAGCCGCACGTAGCAGCGGCAGGGTCGCATCGGCCAGTTGCAACAGGCGCAGACCGGCGCTGGTGAAACGCACCGGTTTTGTCTTGCGCACGAACAAGGGCATGCCCATGCGCTCTTCCAGTTCCTTGAACTGGTGGGACAGCGCCGACTGCGTCAGATGCAGGCGATCGGCCGCATCGACGAGGCTGTCGGCCTCGCGCAGGGCATGCAGGGTTTTCAAATGGCGGATCTCAAGCACCGACGGCTCCATGAACAAAATTTGCTAATTCAGCGTTGGTGGTGAGTTTGTCTCATGTTGGCGGAGCTGTCGACAGGGTGTGTTTCCGTCAGCGCAATGACCGCTCGGCACTCTTCATCAAACTGTCACGCAACTGTGGCAGCGCGCTTGAACAAACTTCATCAGACTCGCGCTCTACTGGGGTTCTGCGTTTCGGTGTTTTTCATGCACAAGGTGTTTCTATCAATCGCGGCCATGTTGGCCGCGCTTTTGTTCGGTACGTCGTCGATGGCGGCCGCGCGTTGCGATGTCAACGTGCCAACCGAGCACGTCGATCTGCAACAAGTCAGCATCGCTTATCAGAGCATCGGTCGCGCGTCGGACCCGGCATTGCTGTTGGTGATGGGGCTCGGTGGGCAGTTGATTCACTGGCCGGATGAGGTGGTGGTCGCGCTGTGTCAGCAGGGTTTTCGGGTGATCCGTTATGACAACCGCGATGTCGGGCTGTCGACCTGGCGTCAGACGCCGATTGAAGCCAACCTGACCTTTGAAGTGCTGCGCTACAAACTCGGTCTGCCGGTGTCGGCGCCGTACAGCCTGACCGACATGGCCGACGATGCGCTGGGGCTGATGGACGCGCTTCACGTCGAGCAATTCCACGTATTGGGCGCGAGCATGGGCGGCATGATCGCCCAGCACATGGCGGCGATGGCACCGCAGCGGGTTGAAAGCCTGACGCTGATCATGACCACGTCGGGCGCCGAAGGCTTGCCGGCACCGAGTGCGGCGCTGGTGCAATTGCTGTCGCGTCGCGGCGCTCCGAATCGTCAGGTAGCGCTGGAGCAGCAGGCTGATTTGCTCGCGGCATTAGGCAGCCCGGCGGTGACCGATGATCGACAGGCCTTGCTGCAACAGGCGGCGGCGTCCTATGACCGCGCGTTCAATCCCGAAGGCGTGAAGCGGCAGATCATGGCGATCCTCGCCGAACCGAGCCGAGTGGCATTGCTCAACCAGTTACGCGTGCCGACGCTGGTTGTGCACGGCACCGCTGATCCGTTGTTGCCGGTGATGCACGGCGTGCATCTGGCGGCGCATATTCGTGGCAGTCAATTGCGCCTGATTCCGGGCCTGGCCCATCGGTTTCAAGAGGCGTTCAAGGAACCGTTGCTGGCGGCGGTGTTGCCGTATCTGCAGGCGCATCGTGAGGACACGTCGCATTGGGCGCAGCTTGAGCCGGTGGTGGGTGGGAAGCTGCTGTAACCATCAGGTGTGTGTCGCCCCTGCAGGCCCTATCGCTGGCAAGCCAGCTCCCACAGGTTCAGTGTGATCCTTGTGGGAGCTGGCTTGCCAGCGATGGGGCCATGACGGTCACCGTAAATTGCGGGGCAGGTGTATCGTGCAAACTTTCCCGCACGATTTCCCCCCGCGAGGTGTGTGATGAGTTCCGCTTTGAAAATCGACTTTGTCAGCGACGTCTCCTGCCCTTGGTGCGTCGTCGGTCTGTATGGCTTGCTTGAAGCGTTGCAGATCCTGCGCAACGAAGTGCAGGCCGAGATCCGTTTTCAGCCGTTCGAGCTGAATCCGAAAATGGGCGCCGAAGGGCAGAACATCGCCGAGCACATTCAAGAAAAGTACGGCTCGACGCCGGAGCAATCGCAGAAAAATCGCGAGGCCATTCGCGCCCGTGGTGCTGAGCTTGGTTTTGCTTTTCGCACCGACAGCAACAGCCGCATCTACAACACCTTCGACGCCCACCGCTTGTTGCATTGGGCCGAACTTGAAGGGTTGCAGCTGCCGTTGAAGGAGGCGTTGTTGAAGGCGTATTTCAGCGATGGCGGCAATCCGTCTGACCGTGGGCAGTTGTTGCAGATTGCTGAAAGTGTCGGGCTGGATCGCCAGCGTGCCGAGGCGATTCTGGCGTCGGACGAGTTTGCCGATGAGGTGCGCGAGGAGGAGCAGCTGTGGTTGCAGCGCGGGGTGAGTTCAGTGCCGACGGTGGTGTTTAACGGTCAGTACGCGGTGACGGGCGGACAACCGGTAGAAACATTTGTCGGCGCAATCCGCCAGATCATGGCCGAGTCAAAGGGCGGCACCGTCAACGGCTAAACACATTCCCATGTAGGAGCTGCCGCAGGCTCGGGCCGCGATCGGACGATCTTTGGATCTTTTTAAGGGATAGATCAAAAGATCGTCCGATCGCGGCCCGAGCCTTCGGCAGCTCCTACAAGGGTTAGCTGTGCAGGCGCACCCAAACGGTCACCAGCACGGTGGCGGCCATCAACCACGCCACCGCCGCGACGGCCAGCGAAGCCTCCAGCCGCATCCGGTCCACCATCACATACAACGTCGCCAGATAAACAAAATACGGAATGATCGACCACATCCCGAACACGATCGTGGTCTTTAGATCATCAATCGAGCGTCCCTTGCCGACGATGTAATGCGCGATCAGCGCAAAGGTCGGAAACAGCGGGACCAGTCCGGCGATGTAATAGTTTTTGGTTTTCGACAGCGCCGCGAGGATTACCACCACCGCCGCGCCCAACAGGGCTTTGAAAATCAGATCCACATCGTTCTCGCTTAATGGCTGAGGCCGTACTTTTTTACTTTGTCGAACAGCGTGGTTTTGGCCATGCCCAGCTCAAGGCTGGCCTGAGTCAGGTTGCCGCCGCTGCGTTGCAAGGCATCGCTGAGCAGGTTGCGTTCGAAGGCTTCCACCGCTTCGGCGAAGGCCAGGCCTTGGCCGCCACCGCTGGCGCCGGACTTCTTGAACGCCGGCAAGCCGAGGGCAAAGCGTTCGGCGACGTTGCGCAGTTCGCGCACGTTGCCCGGCCAGTCGTGGCTCATCAGGTTCGACAAGGTCTGGTTGTCCAGCTCCGGCAGTGCGCGATCAAAGCGCAGCGCCGATTGCTGGGTGAAGTGTTCGAACAGTTGCAGGATGTCTTCGCGCCGCTCGCGCAGGGGCGGCAATTCCAGCGTCACCACGTTGAGGCGGTAGTACAAGTCGCTGCGGAATTCCCCGGCCTTGCTCGACTCGTCGAGGTCGGACTTGGTCGCCGCAATCACCCGGCAATCCACCGCCACGCTCTGGTTCGAGCCGAGGCGTTCGAGGGTGCGTTCCTGCAACACCCGCAGCAGTTTGATCTGCAACGGCAGCGGCATGCTTTCGACTTCGTCGAGGAACAGCGTGCCGCCATCGGCGTGTTCGATCTTGCCGATCCGCCGTTTGCCGGCGCCGGTGAACGCGTTGGCCTCGTGGCCGAAGATTTCGCTTTCGAAAAGGTTTTCCGGCAGGCCGCCGCAGTTCAGCGCGACGAACTGTTTGCTGTGGCGACGACTGAAATCGTGCAGGCAACGGGCAACGAGTTCTTTGCCGGTGCCGGTCTCGCCTTCGATCAACACGTTGGCCGATGTGTCGGCAATGTTGGCGATCAGTTCACGCAGGTTTTGCATCGCCGGTGAGCGACCGATGATCCGCCCCTCAAGGGAGTCACGTTCAGCCAATTGCCGACGCAGCGACGACACTTCGCGGGCGAGGCTGCGTTGCTCCAGCGCACGTCGTGCAACATCCACCAGACGCTCCGGCGAAAACGGTTTCTCCATGAAGTCGTAGGCGCCTTTCTGCATCGCGCCGACGGCCATGGAAATGTCGCCGTGGCCGGTGATCAGTACCACCGGCAGGCTCCGGTCGCGTTGCTTGAGGCGCGTCAGCAGTTCCAGGCCATCGATGCCCGGCAGGCGTATGTCGCTGATGACGATGCCGGCAAAGTTTTCGCCGACCTTCTCCAGCGCTTCCTCGGCACTGCCGACGCCGACGCAGGGAATGTCTTCGAGGGTCAGCGCCTGTTGGCAGCCGAGCAGCACATGGGGGTCGTCTTCGACGATCAGTACACTGAGTTCGGGGTTCATATTGGCTCGGCAGGTGTAGGGCTTACCAACGGTAAACTGAGGACGAAGGTGGTGCCGCCGCTGGCCGGGTGTTCGACACCCAGATGCCCGCCGGTGGCGGCGGCGAGGCTGGCGGAAAGCGTCAGGCCCAAGCCCAGGCCTTGTTCGCCGGGCTTGGTGGTGAAGAACGGTTCGAACAGGTGCTTGCGCGCTTCGGCGTCAATGCCGTGGCCGTTGTCGCGTACGCGCAGGCGATATTTGCCATTGAATTCTTCGCCCTCCAGCCACAGCTCGGGCAACGGTTGCGCCTGCATGGCGTCGAGGGCATTGCCGATCAGGTTGACCAGAATCTGTTCGAGACGGGTCTGGTCGATCTGCACTTGCACGTCGATGAACTGTCGATGCACGTTCAGCGCCGAGGCTTCGACCCGGGCACCGAGCACTTGCAGCGCGGCATCGACCGCTTTGCCGAGGCTGGCCTGACCCTGATTGTCGCCGCGCCGGGCAAACGAGCGCAGGCTGGCGGTGATGCGGCCCATGCGGTCGATCAGGTCGTTGATGGTGTTCAGGTTGGTGCTGGCGACATCGAGCTGGCCGCGCTCGAGAAAACGCACGGTGTTGCCGGAGAGCGTGCGCATCGCGGCCAACGGCTGGTTCAATTCGTGGGCGATGCTGGTCGACATCTGGCCGATGGCCGCGAGTTTACCGGCCTGCACCAGTTCGTCCTGGGCGCGGCGTAACGTTTCTTCAGCCTGACGCCGTTCGCGGATCTGACTCTTCAATCGTTCGTTGCTGGCGCGCAGGTCGCTGGTGCGTTCGGTAATCCGACGCTCCAGTTGATTGTTGGCTTCCTGCAGGGCTTCGCGGGCGGCGAGGCGGGTGGCGATGACCTTGCGCCGTTCGTTCCAGGCGATCAGCAGGAAGGCGACCAGGGCAAACGCTACGGCGACCAGAATGCCTTGGTTGATCGCTTCGCGGCGCAGATCCTGAAGGGGCGTCAGCAGGGTGAAATTCCACGGCGTATCACTCAGCGGCCGGGTCTGCGCCAGATAGCTGATGTCATCTTCGCCGGACTGCACTTCACTGTTGGCCGGGAAAGTGAGTTTCTCCACGCCTTCGGACAGGGTTTCGCGAGCCAGCGGTTGCAGTTCGTTGAGCGGGAACCAGTAATACTGCAGGCTGCGGGCGAGTTTTTCCTTGGTGGCTTCACTCAGGGGAATGACCGCTTTCAAACGCCGGGCCGGATCGCTGGACAGAATGATGATGCCGTTTTCATCGCTGACGAAGGCTTCCAGGCGTGCGCGCTGCCAGCGTTCTTCCATGGCTTCCAGACGCACTTTGACCACGGCGACGCCGATGATCTTGCCGTGTTCTTCGAGGCCGTGGGCGAGGTAATAACCGGGCTCGCCGTTGGTGCTGCCGATACCGTAGAAGCGCCCGGGTTCGCCGCGTACGGCTTTCTGGAAATAGGCGCGGAAGGACAGGTCTTCACCGAGGTAACTGTCGACATCGCGCCAGTTGCTGGTGGCCATGACGCGGCCGGTGGTGTCCATGACATAGATGGCCCGACTGCGGCTGCGCCGGTTCAGGCCTTCGAGGTAAGCGTTGACCGTTTCCCGGTATTCCGGGGTCGGCTCGGCCAGCAGCTGCGAGACACTGGTTTCGAGTTCCAGCAGGCTGGGCAGGTAGGTGTATTTGCTGATCTCGCTTTCGACCGCGCGGGCGTGCAGTTCCAGCTGACGCTGGCCGTTCTCGCCGAGGCTGCGGATGCCGAAATGTTCACTGGTCCAGAAGCCGATAAAACCCAGGCCGATCATCAGGGCGATGATCAGTGGCGGCAGGAACAAATGACGAATCAGACGGGGCTTCACGGCAAGTGATGGCGGCGCGGCGCGATAGAGATTGGGGTCGCATTTCATCACAGATGCCTTGGGTCAACCACCACAACAGACTTCACCAATCCCCTGTAGGAGCTGCCGCAGGCTGCGATCTTTTGATCTTTAAAAACAAAGTCAAGAGATCGCAGCCTGCGGCAGCTCCTACAGGGGGAGGCGGTGTTGCTTTTAGTGCTGCAGGATTTTCTCGAGGAAGTGCTGCGCGCGTTCGGAGCGGGCGCTGATGTCGCCGAAGAATTCCTCTTTCGGGCAGTCTTCGATGATCTTGCCGGCGTCCATGAAGATCACCCGATCGGCCACTTTGCGGGCGAAGCCCATTTCGTGGGTCACGCACATCATGGTCATGCCTTCGTGGGCCAGTTGCACCATCACGTCGAGCACTTCGTTAACCATTTCCGGGTCGAGCGCCGAGGTCGGTTCGTCGAACAGCATGACGATCGGGTCCATCGCCAGCGCGCGGGCAATCGCCACACGCTGTTGCTGGCCACCGGACAGTTGCCCTGGATGCTTGTGGGCGTGGGCCGACAGACCGACGCGTTCGAGCAGTTGCAGACCTTTCTTGGTCGCCTCTTCCTTGCTGCGGCCCAACACTTTGATCTGCGCGATGGTCAGGTTTTCGGTGATGGTCAGGTGCGGGAACAGTTCGAAATGCTGGAACACCATGCCCACGCGCGAACGCAGTTTCGGCAGGTTGGTCTTCGAGTCGGCGATCGAAGTGCCGTCGACGACGATGTCGCCTTTCTGGAACGGCTCCAGTGCGTTGACGCATTTGATCAGGGTCGATTTGCCCGAACCCGACGGGCCGCAGACCACGATCACTTCACCTTTTTTGACCTCGGTGCTGCAATCAGTCAGCACCTGGAAGTCCCCATACCACTTGTTGATGTTCTTGATAGAGATCATACGGCGAACCTTTTTTGCAGACGCTTGACCAGCAGCGAGGCGGAAAAGCTGATGATGAAGTAGACGACACCGGCGAAGATCAGGAACTCGTTGGAACGGCCAATGATGTCGCCGCTGGAGCGGGCGGAGTTGAGGAAGTCCACCAGGCCCACGGTGTAAACCAGCGAGGTGTCCTGGAACAGGATGATCGACTGTTGCAGCAGCAACGGCGTCATTTTGCGGAACGCCTGGGGCAGGATGATCAGACGCATGGTCTGGCCATAGGTCATGCCCATCGCTTGCGCGGCAGCCATCTGACCTTTGGGGATCGACTGCACACCGGCCCGGACGATTTCGCAGAAGTACGCGGCTTCGAACATCATGAAGGCCACGACGCAGGAGGTGAACGCACCGATTGGCGTGTCTTCACCGGTGATCCAGCGCAGCACGAACGGCACCGCCAGATAGAACCAGGTGATCACCAGCAGCAGCGGGATCGAACGGAAGTAGTTCACATAGGCGCCGGCCACGCGCGACAGCAGTTTGCTCGACGACAGGCGCATCAGCGCCAGGATCGTCCCGAGCACGATGCCGCCGATCACGCCCATGACCATCAACTGCAAGGTCATGACCATGCCGTTCCACAGGCCCGGAATGGCGGGGATGATGCCGCTGAAATCGAAGTCCATTATTTACCCCCCACGGAGATCAGGCCGGGCACCGCGACTTTCTTCTCGACCATGCGCATCAGCAACATCAGGCTCATGTTCAGGGTGAAGTAGATCAGCGTGGCCAGGGTGAAGGCTTCAAACAGGTTGGCCGAGAACTCGGCGGTCTGTTTGGTTTGCGCCAGCAATTCCATCAGGCCGATCAAGGACGCCACGGAGGAGTTCTTGAAGACGTTGAGGAATTCCGAGGTGAGCGGCGGAATGATGATCCGGTAGGCCTGGGGCAGCAGCACGTTCCAGTAGATCTGCGGCAGCTTGAAGCCCATGGCGCGGGCGGCGGCTTCCTGGCCACGGGGCAGCGCCTGAATGCCGGTACGCACTTGTTCGCAGACACGGGCAGCGGTGAACAGGCCCAGGCACACGACAACGCTCAGGTAAGCCGAGGTGGTCGGGTTGAGATCCTGTTTGTACCAATCCTGCAGGTTCTGCGGCAGCAGGTCGGGCACCAGGAAGTACCAGATGAACAGCTGAACCAGCAGCGGCACGTTGCGAAACAGTTCCACGTAGCAGGTCGCGATGCCCGATACGATGCGGTTTGGCACCGTGCGCATGACCCCCAGAATGGAGCCCAGCAGCAAGGCGATGATCCATGCCACGATGGCAATGGCAATGGTCCAGCCCAAACCGGTGACGTACCAGTCGAGATAAGTCTCGCTGCCGACGCCGGTGGACTTGAAGAACACGCCCCAGTCCCAGTTGTAATTCATTAGGGTCTCCCCTCGAAATCGATCGATGTACAAGCACCCGCTTGGGGAAAGTCCTTTCCCGCCCGACGTTGAACGCCGGGCACACGCGATCGGCTCGGAAACCGCCAGGTCGAGTGTTCCACAGTACAGCCAGCAGGTAGTAACAGACGCCTGAGGGAGGGTGGCTCCCTCAGGAGATAAGGTTAGTCAGGAATCAGATTTTTACGTCAGGCGCCGGCTTGTCGCTCGGGGTGGCGATCAGACCTTTTACCTTGTCGCTCATCGGGAAGTTGAGGTTCAGGCCTTTTGGTGGGATCGGGCTCTCGAACCATTTGCTGTAGATCTTGTTGATCTCGCCAGACTTGTACAGGCCCACGATGGCGTCATCGACAGCTTTCTTGAAGGCCGGGTCGTCTTTACGAACCATGCATGCGTAGGCTTCGAACGACTGCGGCGTACCGGTGATGATCCAGTCAGCCGGCTTCTTGGCCTTGGCTTCTTCGCCGGCCAGCAAAGCGTCGTCCATCATGAAGGCAACGGCGCGGCCGCTTTCCAGCATGTTGAAGGATTCGCCGTGGTCTTTGGCGGAGATGATGTTCATGCCCATCTGCTTGTCGGCGTTCATCGCTTTGATGATGCGCTCGGACGTGGTGCCTGCGGTGGTCACGACGTTTTTGCCTTTCAGGTCGGCGAAGTCAGCGTAGGACGGCTTGCCTTCCTTGTCTTTCTTGACCAGCAGACGGGTGCCGATTTCGAAGATGTTGACGGTGAAGTCGACTTGCTGGGCGCGCTCGGCGTTGTTGGTGGTCGAGCCGCACTCGATATCCGCGGTGCCGTTCTGGATCAGCGGGATACGGGTTTGCGAGGTCACCAGGTTGTATTTGACCTGCAGATCGGGCTTGTTCAGGTCTTTTTTCAGGGCTTCAACGATAGCCACTTGAATGTCGTGGGAGTAGCCCACTGGTTTGCCGGAAGCATCGGCAATGTAGGAAAACGGAATGGAGCTGTCGCGGTGAGCGAGCGTGATGGTGCCCGAATCGTTGATTTTTTTCAGGGTGCCGGTGAGTTCGGCGGCGAAAACTGGCGTGCTGATCAGAGCGGCAGCAATGGCTGCGCCCAGGATATGGGGAACGATGCGCATCAAATTTTCCTCGACATTGTTTTTTTTATGGAGCCAGTTCGTCGGCCCTTTTGTGCTTCGAATGCCTGACGGCTCCTGAAGTGTTGGCACAACAGGCATTCGTCGAGAGAGTGTAGAGCATGAGTCGTGCCAGACCAGTGGCTGATGGTTAGTGCATTGATTTATAAGGTGATTAAAGTTTTGTGGCGGTTTTTTTGAACGTGGATGATCCGGTTTACCGAATCGACTGGCAGGTCTCGTTCGGAAAACCGAACGAAATACTGCGATCGTTCGGCGGACAAATGAAAAAGCCCCTGTATCTCGCGATTCAGGGGCTTCTTTTGCTCAAGCGATGTTCACATCACGCCGCTTCGATCTTGCTACGGTTCTGTTCGACCTTGCCCAGGTACGCCGCAAGTTTCTCCTGCTCGGCTGGAGTGGTGAACAGGCCCAGTTTGCTGCGACGCCAGAGAATGTCGTGGGCCGTGGTTGCCCACTCTTCGCTGCACAGATAATCGACCTCACGGGTGTAGAGCCCGCCGCCAATGTGTTCGCCCATGTCGGCGAGGCTTTGCACGCCTTCGAGCATGCGCCAGGTGCGGCTGCCGTAAGTGGTAGACCAGCGACGGGCAATCTCGGTCGGCACGAAGTCGAACTTGTCGCGGATCAGCGCGCTCAAGGATTGTGGCGTGGTCATGTCTTCGCCGCCGGGCAGGGTGGCGGTGGCCGTCCAGCTCGGGCGCATCTGGGTGAAGAACGGCATTAGTTGCGCCATCGCCGACTCGGCGAGTTTGCGGTAGGTGGTCAGCTTGCCGCCGAACACTGACAGCAGCGGCGCTTCTTCAGCGTTACCCGACAAGGCCAGGGTGTAATCGCGAGTGACGGCCGATGGGTTGTCGGATTCGTCGTTGCACAGCGGGCGCACGCCCGAATAGCTGTGCTGGATGTCGTCGCGGCTGATCTGCTGCTTGAAGTGCGCGTTGACGACTTTCAACAGGTAATCGGTCTCGCCTTCGGTGATTGCCACTTTCGCCGGATCGCCGGTGTATTCACGGTCGGTGGTGCCGATCAGGGTGAAGTGGTTCAGGTACGGAATGGTGAACACGATGCGCTGATCTTCGTTTTGCAGAATGTGCGCGTGATCACCTTCGTACAGCTTCGGCACGATGATGTGGCTGCCCTGAATCAGACGGATGCCGTACGGCGACTCCATCTTCAAGTCGTCACGAATGAACTTGGCAACCCATGGACCGGCGGCGTTCACCAGCGCTTTGGCGGTGATCGAGAACAGGCTGCCGTCGGCGCGTTCCAGGTTCAGGTGCCACAGACCTTTGGCGCGACGGGCGCTGACGCAACGGGTCTGCGTGTGCACGTGGGCGCCTTTTTCACGGGCGGCCATGGCGTTGAGTACCACCAGACGGGCGTCGTCGACCCAGCAGTCGGAGTATTCGAAGCCTTTCTTGATTTCGCTTTTCAGTGCGCTGTCGGCGCCGAACTTGAGACTTTTCGAGCCTGGCAGTTTTTCGCGCTTGCCGAGGTTGTCATAGAGGAACAGGCCAGCGCGGATCATCCACGTCGGGCGCAGGTGCGGACGGTGCGGCAGCACGAAACGCATCGGTTTGACGATGTGCGGCGCCTTGGCCAGCAGCACTTCGCGTTCTGCCAGCGCTTCACGCACCAGACGGAATTCGTAATGTTCGAGGTAGCGCAGGCCACCGTGGATCAGCTTGCTGCTGGCCGACGAGGTGTGGCTGGCAAGGTCGTCCTTTTCACAAAGGAACACCGAAAGCCCGCGACCGGCGGCATCCGCTGCGATCCCCGCGCCATTGATCCCGCCGCCAATAACGGCAACATCGTAGATCTCGGAGATTGGGGGCGTACGCAAGGTAGAGGTGGACATCGGCTGGCCTCGGGTTCTTTTGATTTTCTATATTGGAAATCGAACATGAATGTTCATTTGCGAAAATGGTAGCCCATAAACACGCGCGCAGCCAGTCACGTTCGATTGAAAAAACTCATCGAAGGGTGGGGAAAGGAAAATTTTCGAACATTAAAAGCAAAAGATCGCAGCCTTCGGCAGCTCCTACATTGGGTCACCTGACCTGTAGGAGCTGCCGAAGGCTCGGGCCGCGATCGGACGATCTTTTGATCTTGGGGGTTAAACGACTTCTAGCCGAATCTTGTGCTGGCTCAACAACTGCGCCAACGCCGGCACAGGCTGCTGATCGGTCACCAAACAATCAATCAGACTGATCGGCCCCAACCGGATCATTGCGTTGCGCCCGAACTTGCTCGAGTCGGCTGCCAGAATCACCTGCCGCGCATTGGCGATGATCGCCTGCGAAACCCGCACTTCCTGATAATCGAAATCCAGCAAACTGCCGTCCTCATCAATACCGCTAATCCCGACCAGCGCGAAATCAACCTTGAACTGATTAATGAAGTCCACACTCGCCTGACCCACTACACCGCCATCACGGCGCACATTGCCGCCAGTCAGCAGCACATCGAAATCATCCTTGGCACTGAGCATGGACGCCACGTGCAGGTTGTTGGTGATGATCTTCAGGTGATTGTGATTGAGCAGGGCGCGGGCAATCGATTCGGTGGTGGTGCCGATATTGATGAACAGCGAGGCGTGATCGGGAATCTGCGCGGCGATGGCTTCGCCGATGCGTTGTTTTTCATCGCGCATCTGATCGGCGCGCATCGCATAAGCGGTGTTTTCGACGCTGGAATCATAGGCGGCGCCGCCATGGTAACGGCGGAGCAGATTGGCTTCGGCGAGCTGATTGATGTCGCGGCGAATGGTTTGCGGGGTAACTATGAACAGCGTGGCCATTTCCTCGATGCTCACATAGCCGCGTTCGCGGACCAGCTCGAGGATTTGCTGCTGACGGGGAGGCAGATTCATGGGGCTTCCTTTGGGCTGCCGTGCAAAATTTGCCCATGATGCCGCAGGAATCTGCTCCCTACCAGTTAGATGCCTATCTGAAACAGAAGGTTGGCTTATTCAGCGTCTTCACGCGCCCAGTCACGGGTGCGGCTGACGGCTTTTTTCCAGCCTTTGTACAGCTTCTCTTTCTCCACTTCGTCCAGGCTCGGCTCGAACTCGCGCTCGATCACCGCTTTGCCGCGCAGTTCTTCCAGGCTGCCCCAGAAACCGCACGCCAGACCGGCCAGATACGCCGCGCCGAGTGCCGTGGTTTCGCGCATTTGCGGGCGTTCGACCTGCGTGCCGAGGATGTCGGCCTGGAACTGCATGAGGAAGTTGTTCGCCACTGCACCGCCGTCCACGCGCAGGGCTTTGAGGCGCTCGCCGGAGTCCTGTTGCATGGCGTCGAGCACGTCGCGGGTCTGGTAGGCGATCGATTCCAGTGCGGCGCGGATGATGTGATCCACGCGCACACCGCGCGTCAGGCCGAACAGTGCGCCACGGGCATACGGGTCCCAGTAAGGAGCGCCGAGACCAGTAAATGCTGGCACCAGATAAACGCCGTTGCTGTCCTTCACTTTATTGGCGAAGTATTCGGTGTCGTGGGCATCGTTGATGATCTTCAGTTCATCACGCAACCACTGCACGGTGGAACCGCCGTTGAACACTGCGCCTTCCAGTGCGTAGGCGACTTCGCCGCGCGGGCCGCAAGCAATGGTAGTGAGCATGCCGTGCTGGGATTTCACCGCTTTGTCGCCGGTGTTCATCAGCAGGAAGCAGCCGGTGCCGTAGGTGTTTTTCGCCTGGCCCGGCTCAACGCACATCTGGCCGAACAGAGCGGCTTGCTGGTCGCCGGCGATGCCGCCGATGGCGATGCCGCTTTTGGTGCGACCGTAGATTTCCGAAGAAGCCTTCACTTCCGGGAGCATCTCGCGCGGGATGTCGAGGATCTCCAGCATCTTCGAATCCCACTCCAGCGAGTGAATGTTGAAGAGCATGGTGCGCGAGGCGTTGGTGTAGTCGGTGACGTGTACTTTGCCGCCGGTGAATTTCCAGATCAGCCAGCTATCAACAGTGCCGAACAGCAGTTCACCGTTGCGCGCACGTTCGCGACTGCCTTCGACATTGTCGAGGATCCACTTCAGTTTGGTGCCGGAGAAGTACGGGTCGGTGACCAGGCCGGTGTTGTCACGAATGTAATCTTCGTGGCCGTCACGCTTGAGCTGCTGGCAGATCTCAGTGCTGCGGCGGCACTGCCAGACGATGGCGTTGTACACCGGGCGGCCAGTGGTCTTGTCCCAGACCACGGTGGTTTCGCGCTGGTTGGTGATGCCGATGGCGGCGACCTGGTCGTGGTGCAGACCGGCCTGCGCCAGTGCTTCAACCATCACCGCGCTCTGGGTGGCGAAAATTTCCATCGGATCATGTTCGACCCAACCGGCCTGCGGATAATGCTGGGCGAATTCGCGCTGCGCGGTGCAGACCACGTTCGCATCGCGGTCGAAAATGATCGCGCGGGAGCTGGTCGTACCCTGATCAAGGGCAATGATGTAGTTCTTATTCTGAATGTCGGTCATGTCGATTGCCTTGGACGAAATAAGGGAGAGTGGGCCGTGGCGCAGGCTCTATTGGGCAGGAGCCTGCGCCGACTGTTTCAAGAAGTTCTTGGTTTGCCGTCAATGGCCGGTTCTGCATCCTTTGTAGCAGGTGTGGCGCCGGTCAGGTGGCGGGCAATCAGCCCGCGATACCCGGCAGCGCCGAGGCAGGCACCGACAATCGGTGCAAAAATCGGAATCAGGAAATACGGAATGTCACGGCCGCCAGTGAAGGAAATTTCACCCCAGCCAGTGAAGAAAGTCATCAGTTTCGGACCGAAGTCGCGCGCCGGGTTCATCGCAAAACCGGTCAGCGGGCCCATCGAACTGCCGATCACGGCGATCAGCAAACCGATCAGCAGCGGCGCCAGTGGGCCTCTCGGCAGGCCGTTGTTGTCGTCGGTGAGGGACATGATCACGCCCATCAGGATCGCAGTGATGATCATCTCGACCAGGAACGCCTGAGCGGTCGAAAGCACCGGGTTCGGGAAGGTCGAGAATACGGAGGCCAATTCAAGGCTGGCGGCCGAGCCGCGAACCATTTGGTGAGTTTGTTCGAAATCGAAGAACAGATTGCTGTACAGCGTGTAAACCAGCAGCGCACCGCAGAAGGCGCCAGCGATCTGCGAAAGAATATAGAAGGGCAGTTTGCGCTTTTCGAAATCGGCGAAAATCGCCAACGCGATACTCACGGCCGGGTTCAGGTGCGCGCCGGAAACCCCGGCAGTGAGGTAGATCGCCATGCTCACGCCGACGCCCCAGATGATGCTGATTTCCCACAAGCCGAAGCTGGCGCCCGCGACTTTGAGCGCGGCGACACAGCCGGTGCCGAAAAAGATCAGGAGTGCAGTACCCAGAAACTCGGCCATGCATTGGCTCGAGAGCGTTGGTTGCTGTAAAGCAGTCGTCATTGAAAACCTCGGTTTTTGTTGTTGTCTGGCGCATTGCCGTAAGGGCAGGGCGCGATTTTCACCGGGTTGGAATCCCCATTCGGTTCCCGGTTTACTGCTGGGTGCTGCAATAATGATAATTCTTACATTATTCAGATTCGAAAAAATATAGACAAGAAACAAACCTGTCAAAGGTCGAAAGTGAACGGCCAGTCACAATATAACTATTCGCTGGATGAATGATCCTGTGTCCTCGGCGTTGCAAAGAATGCTCGGAATGTCTGCAAGCCCCGGGATTCGTGGCTTGGGATAGAGCCTTTTAGGCGCTGATCGCCTAGAATCCGGCGGAGGATTTTTCTGTCACTGCCGAGCCTGGAGCTGCCATGACCCCTGCGTTGGACTTGTTGAAAAAAGTTCGTGCCGAACATCGCGTGCACAGTTACGAACATGATCCAAAAGCCGCGTCGTATGGGCTGGAGGCTGCAGAAAAACTTTCGCTTGAGCCGGCGCAGGTGTTTAAAACTCTGCTGGCAGCCAGTGAAAAAGGTGAGCTACTGGTGGCGGTGGTGCCGGTCGTCGGAAGCCTTGACCTTAAAGGTCTGGCCCACGCCGCTGGAGTGAAAAAAGTCGAAATGGCTGACCCGGCGGCGGCACAGCGCTCTACGGGTTATCTGTTGGGTGGCATTAGCCCATTGGGACAGAAGAAGCGCCTGCGTACCTTCATTGATAACTCGGCTCAGGGTTTTGCGACTATTTATGTCAGTGCCGGCCGGCGCGGGCTGGAAGTCGAATTGGCGCCCGCCGTACTCGCCGAACACACTCAGGCCAAATTCGCCGATATTGGTCGCGCCTGAGCCTTATCGCTGTATGAGGAAAATTGGCCGGTTTTGTCACTGGCGCCGTTTCTGCACGCGTTGCATGCTCTGTCGACTGACTTAGGGAGAAGGTTATGCAGCTCGAGTTTCATCAGGTCGACGCGTTCAGTGATCGGCCGTTCAGTGGCAATCCGGCGATGATTTATCGGCTGGATGCGTGGCTCGCGGATGAGCTGATGCAGAAGATCGCCGGTGAACACAATCTGGCGGAAACCGCTTTTCTGGTACGCGAAGGTCAGGCCTGGCATATCCGCTGGTTTACCCCGACCACTGAAGTACCGCTGTGCGGACATGCGACGCTGGCCAGCGCTTACGTGCTGTTCGAGATCTACAAGGAAACCGCCGAGCGGATCGACTTCACCTGCAAGTCCGGCCCGCTGAGTGTCACTCGCGATGGTGACCGGTTGTGGCTGGACTTCCCTTCGATCGTGCCGTCAGAAATTGGCGTGACCCTGGATGTCGAGCGGGCGCTGGGCGTCGAAGCGGTGGATGTGCTTGGCTCCAACGAACTGTTTGTCGTGCTGGAATCCGAGCAGGCCGTGCTCGATTGCAAACCGGACATGGTCGCGCTGGCCAAGCTGCCGTGGCTGGGCGCGATCGTCACGGCGCGGGGCAATCAGCATGATTTCGTCTCGCGCTATTTCGCACCGGCAATCGGCATCAATGAGGATCCGGTGACCGGCTCGACGCACTGCAGCCTGATTCCGTATTGGTCGAAGCGTCTGGGCAAATCGAGCCTGACCGCGTGCCAGCGTTCGGCGCGGGGTGGCGAGTTGTTCTGCCGGTTGGAAGGGGAGCGGGTGAAGATTGGCGGGCATGCGACACTGGTGGCCAGCGGCACCCTGATCCTGGGTTAAAAGCTAAAAGATCGCAGCCTTCGGCAGCTCCTACCTTGATCCCTGTAGGAGCTGCCGAAGGCTGCGATCTTTTGATCTTTAAAGCGCGGTGCTGTAGCGGCGGACGCCGTTTTCCACCGCCGGGATTTGTGCAGCGGTGCTGCCGCAGGCCTGGAATAACACCAAGTGTTCAGCGGCAACACGAATCCCGACTTGCGCACCGACCTGATGATCGGCATGGCTCGGAAAAATCGATTCCAGCTGAGCACCCGTCGGCAATTGCAGGCGATACAGCGTCGAAGCCCCGAGGAACGTCTTGCCGACGATACGTGCTTTCAGCGCGCTGTCCGGTGCATAAATAATGTCATCCGGGCGCAGCAACACATCCACCGCGCCGCCAATCGGCCACCCGTACGCCCGGTTGCCGCGCAGCACGCCCAGCTCTGTCTGCACCGATTCCGGGCTGCCGAGCTGGCCGCGAATGAAGTAGCCCTGACCGATAAAGCTCGCCACAAACGGCGTGGCCGGTTCGTGATAGAGGTTGTACGGCGTGTCCCACTGTTCCAGTCGACCTTCCTTGAACACACCAACGTGATCGCTGA
Organism: Pseudomonas sp. 4CAES_32.4; assembly: GCF_058136335.1. Lineage (NCBI taxonomy): Bacteria > Pseudomonadati > Pseudomonadota > Gammaproteobacteria > Pseudomonadales > Pseudomonadaceae > Pseudomonas > Pseudomonas sp. 4CAES_32.4. The sequence goes on along the minus strand of NZ_CM176882.1, from coordinate 4,995,642 downwards.
CAGCAAAGGCCTCTTCCTGGTCGTGAGTCACCAGAATCGCGCTGGTGCCACGGGCCTTGAGAATGTCGCGCACCTCATGGCTGAGTTTGCGGCGCAATTCGCCATCGAGGTTGGAGAACGGTTCGTCGAGCAGCAGCAGTTGCGGTTCCGGTGCCAACGCGCGGGCGAGGGCGACACGCTGTTGCTGGCCGCCGGACAACTCGTGAGGGAAGCGCTTGCCGAGGTTTTTCAGGTTGACCAGTTCCAGCAGCTCTTCGGTGACGCGCGCCTTGTTCGGGTGCTTGCGAATGCCGAAGGCGATGTTGTCCGCAACGCTCAGGTGCGGGAACAGCGCGTAGTCCTGAAACACCATACCGATCCGGCGTTTCTCAGGCGCCAAAGTGAAACCGGCGCGGGAAATGGTTTCGCCACCGAGGGTGATCTCACCTTCATGCACCGGCTCGAAACCGGCGATGGCGCGCAGGGTGGTGGTCTTGCCGCAGCCGGACGAACCGAGCAGGCAGCCGATGTCACCGGCGTTGAGGTGCAGATTGAGGTTCTGCACCACGCGTTGATCTTGATAGCCGCAAGCGAGGTTGCGCAGGTTCAGCAGTAATTCATGGCTCATGCGTGGTGATATGCCGGTTCAACGAGGAACTCGAGCAGGGCCTTCTGTGCGTGGAGACGGTTTTCTGCCTGATCCCAGGCGACGGAGCGCGGGTCATCAAGCAGGTCGAGGCTGATTTCCTCGCCACGATGCGCAGGCAAGCAGTGCATGAACAACACGTCCTCGGCAGCGAGGTCGAGCAGGGCACGGTTGACCTGGAACGGGGCGAACAGCTTGAGGCGCTTGGCAGTTTCCTCTTCCTGGCCCATCGAAGTCCAGACATCAGTGCTCACCAGATGCGCGCCGCGCACGGCGTCCTGCGGATCGCGGACGATGGTCACGCGATCGCCTGCCTTGGCCACGAACTCGGGATTGGGCTCGTAGCCTTGCGGGCAAGCGACGCGCAGCTGGAAGTCGAACTGGATCGCCGCTTCTATATAGCTGTTGCACATGTTGTTGCCGTCGCCGATCCAGGCCACGGTTTTGCCCTGGATCGAGCCACGGTGTTCCAGAAAGGTTTGCATGTCGGCCAGCAGCTGGCACGGGTGCAGGTCATCGGACAGTCCGTTGATCACCGGCACGCGCGAGTTGGCGGCGAATTCGGTCAGGGTGCTGTGGGCAAAGGTCCGGATCATCACCGCATCGAGCATGCTCGACATGACGATGGCGCAGTCACCGATCGGCTCGCCACGGCCCAGTTGGGTGTCGCGCGGCGAGAGGAAGATCGCCTGGCCGCCGAGCTGGATCATGCCGGCCTCGAACGAGATCCGGGTACGGGTCGAGGATTTCTCGAAGATCATGCCCAGCACGCGGTTTTTCAGAGGCTCGAACAGTACGCCGCGGTTACGCAGGTCCTTGAGCTCAACGCCTCGACGGATCACGCTGACCAGCTCTTCGGGCGTGCAATCCATCAGGGAGAGAAAGTGCCTTGCGCTCATCATTGACTACCTTATTGCTACAAACCGCAGATGCTCAAAGCCTTGTTTAACGGAACAACGGGCGAGACCTGCGGCGTAAGCCGCACGGGGCGACGGAAATAGGGGGAGGCGCGATATTGACACTAAATGTCGCGTTACGCCAATAGGCTACGGTTTCTTGCGGGATTCGGACGGCGCACTGAATGTTGCAGTCGCGCATTTGAAGCCGGGTTCAGGACAGTAGCGAGCCTCTTTGTACACTGGCCTCGCGGGGCTTGGCAATGCGCCGCGACGGGGAGGGCAAGGCTTTGGTCGGTTTGCAACCGGGTGGTGGCGCATTCGCTTGGTCGGATGATCGACCTGAAACATTTGCTAAAGCAAAGTGCTGAGTTATAAATAAGTTTCGAGCGACGCAGGAAGCCTCCGCATGGAATCGAAAGAAAAACTGTTAATGGAATTGCTGGGCCACACGGCTCGCTCACTGACCCATCTCACGGCGTCAGTCACTTCAATGTCGTTTGAGCTGCTGCGCAGCGAAGACGAAGTGGTGAAGACTGCCGGTCGCCATATGATCGACCGCATGGCTACCATCAGCGCCGGGCTCGACGAGCACTGGCGGTTGATCGGCGAACTCACCGGCGTGCACGTCGCCCATGAGCAGATCGAAACCATCCAGGAAATTCAGTTGGCAGCACCGCCACAGCTGCCATCGAACTGATCTTGGCAGTCTATCGGCCCACCTGATAGGCCTCGATTCACAAGACGAACGTCGCTGGCGCCAGACCTGCGCCGGGGCCATAGTTTTGTTCCCGCGGGCGTGATTGCCCGCCCAGAACAAGACAGAGACTGGCCATGACCAAGACTCTCCACCACCGTGCCTGCCACCTGTGTGAAGCCATTTGCGGCCTGACCATCGAAACCACCGAGACCGATGGCAACGTCGCGATCACCTCGATCAAGGGCGATGCCCTCGATACTTTCAGCCGTGGCCACATCTGCCCCAAAGCGGTGGCGCTGCAGGATATCCAGAACGATCCCGATCGCCTGCGCCAGCCGATGCGCCGCGTTGGCAGCGAATGGCTGCCGATCGAATGGGACGAGGCATTTGCGCTGGTGGCTGGAAAACTGGCGGCAATTCAGGAGCGTCACGGGCAGAACGCCGTGGCGGTCTATCAGGGCAACCCGAGCGTGCACAATTACGGGTTGATGACCCACAGTAATTATTTCCTCGGTTTGCTGAAGACGCGCAATCGCTTCTCGGCGACCTCGGTCGATCAGTTGCCGCATCACCTGAGCAGTTATCTGATGTATGGACACGGCCTGCTGCTGCCGATTCCGGACATCGATCACACCGATTTCATGTTGATCCTCGGCGGTAATCCGTTGGCGTCCAACGGCAGCATCATGACCGTGCCCGATGTCGAGAAACGCCTGAAGGCGATCCAGGCGCGCGGTGGTAAAGTCGTGGTGGTCGACCCTCGGCGCAGCGAGACGGCGGCGATGGCCGATCAGCATTTGTTCGTGCGCCCTGGTGGCGATGCAGCGTTGTTGTTTGGAGTGCTCAACACCCTGTTTAGCGAAGGCCTGACCCGTGACAGTCACTTGCCGGTCGATGGGCTGGACGACGTGCGCGCCGCCGTCGCTGCGTTTACTGCTGAAACCATGAGCCCGTTGTGTGCCGTGCCTGCCGAGCAGATCCGTCAATTGGCCCGGGATTTCGCCGCCGCACCGAGTGCGGTCTGCTACGGGCGCATGGGCGTTTCAACCCAGGCCTTCGGCACGTTGTGTCATTGGCTGGTGCAGTTGATCAATCTGGTCACTGGCAACCTCGACCGCGTTGGCGGCGCGTTGTGCACCGAGCCGGCCGTGGATCTGGTGGCATCAACCTCCGGCGGGCATTTCAACAAATGGCAGAGCCGGGTTTCCGGGCGTCCCGAGTACGGTGGCGAGTTGCCGGTTTCGGCGCTGGCTGAAGAGATGCTCACCGACGGCGAAGGCCAGATCCGCGCGCTGATCACCGTGGCCGGCAATCCGGTGTTGTCGACGCCGAACGGGCGACAACTGGAACAGGCGCTGGATGGCCTGGAGTTCATGCTCAGCATCGACCTGTACATCAACGAAACCACGCGTTACGCCGACCTGATCCTGCCGTCGACATCGGCGCTGGAAAATGATCACTACGACACCACGTTCAACCTGTTCGCGGTACGCAACGTCACCCGCTTCAACCGCGCGATCCTCGCCAAGCCCGAAGGCGCGCTGCATGACTGGGAGATTTTTGTTGGCCTGGCCAAAGCCTTCGCCGCGAAGACCGGCAAGGAGCTGAAACCGACCCTGCCGCCGGCGAAGATGATCGACATGGGCCTGCGCATGGGTATGTACGGTGACGCCGCCGAGCAGAAGCTCTCGTTGGCGACGCTGTTCGATCATCCTCACGGTATTGATCTTGGGGCGCTCAAAGCGAATCTGGCGTCGCGGCTGAAAACGCCTAATCAGCGTGTGCAGGCTGCTCCGCCAGAGATCCTCGCCGACCTCATTCGCTTCGCAGCATTGCAGGCGCCGGCCGCCGATGAGCTGCTGATGATTGGCCGCCGCCACGTGCGCAGCAACAATTCGTGGATGCACAACTATCACCGTCTGGTGAAAGGCAAGCCGCGCCATCAATTGCTGATGCACCCGGACGACCTCGCCAGTCGTGGGCTCAACGATGGTCAGTTGGTGCGGGTCAGTTCGCGGGTCGGGCAGATCGAAGTGGAAGTGCTTGGCAGCCTCGACATGATGAAAGGCGTGGTCAGCCTCCCGCACGGCTGGGGCCATGCGCGCCCGGGTGTGCAGATGGCGATTGCCAGTGGCCAGCCGGGGTCGAGTGCCAACGACCTGACGGATGAATGTCAGCTCGACGAATTGTCCGGCAATGCTGCGTTGAACGGCGTACCGGTCACGGTGGCGGCGGCTTGAGCATGTCTGTCGGGGAGACCGAGCATGGCGCTCGGGATTCCGTTACAATGCGCCACCGTGCCGACCCATGAGTCGGAAAGTTCAGCCGAGGTGCTCCATGGATATCATCGAAACGATTAAAGAGCAGATTGCCAACAACACCATTCTGCTTTACATGAAAGGTTCGCCGAATGCCCCGCAGTGTGGCTTCTCCGCGAAAGCTGCACAGGCTGTGATGGCGTGTGGCGAAAAGTTTGCTTACGTGGACATCCTGCAGAACCCGGAAATCCGCGCCAACCTGCCAAAGTACGCCAACTGGCCGACTTTCCCGCAACTGTGGGTCGGCGGTGAACTGGTCGGCGGTAGCGACATCATGACCGAGATGGCTGCAGACGGTTCGCTGCAAAGCACCATTAAGGCGGCTGTTGAAGCGGCTGCGGCGAACAAGTCCGAAGCCTGATGCTTTTGTTGTAGGTGCAAAAGCTTGCTCGCGAAAAACGATAATGCGGTTTTCCTGTAAAACCGCAGCGTCTGCATCGCTGGCAAGCCAGGCTCCCACAAAGGGCAATAAAAAGCCCCGCGCCTCGAAAGAGGGCGGGGCTTTTTAGTGTCTCGAGTTTAGCGGGCGCTAACTTACTCTTCGCCCATCTGCGATTGCAGATAGTTCTCAAGACCGATTTTATCGATCAGGCCCAATTGGGTTTCCAGCCAGTCGATATGTTCTTCTTCGGATTCAAGAATGTCTTCGAGCAATTCACGGCTGCCGAAGTCACCGACGGTTTCGCAATGCGCGATCGCGGTTTTCAGGTCAGCGTGGCCGGTCTTCTCGATACGCAGGTCGCACTCCAGCATTTCCTTGGTGTGCTCGCCGATGTGCAGCTTGCCCAGGTCCTGCACGTTCGGCAGGCCTTCGAGGAACAGGATGCGCTTGATCAGCTTGTCCGCGTGTTTCATCTCGTCGATGGATTCTTTGTACTCGTGCTTGCCGAGCTTGTTCAGACCCCAATCTTCGTACATGCGTGCATGCAGGAAGTACTGATTGATCGCGACCAGCTCATTGGCAAGGATCTTGTTGAGATGCTGGATGACTGTAATGTCGCCTTTCATGATCGGAGTCCTGCCCTGTATTCGCTGTATATACGGCAGAGTCTGAGCTTCGTATTTATAAGTGTCAAACCTAAGTTATTGAATAATATATGAAAATTAATCGGAATAAGAATGTTTGTGTTCCGCGTCTGGAGCCTAAGCAATTGATTTACAGGCATAAAAAAACCGGACGTAAGTCCGGTTCTTTGAAATGGGGTGTTATTACGCAGCAGTAAATTCTACCGGATAGGGGATCGCGGCCTGGGCGGTTTGCAGCTTGGTCAGGGTTTCGCGGACCACTTCCTTGGCAAGGCAGGCACATTTGCCGCATTGGCTGGCAACGCCAGTAGCCTGGCGAACTTCCTTATAGCTGCAGCAACCTTCATAGATCGCTTCGCGGATCTGTCCGTCGGTGACGCCAGTGCAGAGACAAACATACATAAGTGAGAACCGTCGCTGGTTGTGACTCAATTGCGATGGATCTTAATGTTAACGAGAATGATTGTCAAAGTGCTTTCGGGGCGCTTCAGCGGATTGACAGCCGTGACTGACGAACGGTGTTTACTGGCTAATTGCCTGGCCCCGTAAATGCAGCATGGTTATCCGCTTCCTTTAAAAAACCGTTAAGGACAGGCGAAAAACGCAGTGTATGATGGTCGGCCCTTGCGAAGGGGGTTCGTGTCACAGGGCTGTCGTCTGAGGATGGCAGGCTGGCGCGGACCCTGAACTTCAAGTTTTTACACCAGGAGATATCAATGAGCGTACTCGTAGGCAAACAAGCCCCTGACTTCACCGTCCCGGCCGTACTCGGCAATGGCGAGATCGTTGACAGCTTCACCCTGTCCTCGGCCATCAAAGGCAAATACGGCCTGGTGTTCTTCTACCCACTGGACTTCACCTTCGTCTGCCCGTCCGAGCTGATCGCTCTGGACAACCGCATGGCGGACTTCAAGGCGCGCAACGTTGAAGTGATCGCTGTGTCGATCGACTCGCACTTCACTCACAACGCATGGCGCAACACCCCAGTGAACAATGGCGGTATCGGTCAGGTGAAATACACCATGGCTGCCGACATGAAGCACGACATCGCCAAGGCTTACGACGTTGAGTCGGAAGGCGGCGTAGCGTTCCGTGGCGCGTTCCTGATCGACGACAAAGGCGTTGTCCGCTCGCAGATCATCAACGACCTGCCACTGGGCCGTAACATGGAAGAGCTGATCCGTCTGGTCGACGCTCTGCAATTCCACGAAGAGCACGGCGAAGTCTGCCCTGCCAACTGGAAAAAAGGCGACAAAGGCATGAACGCTTCGCCAGAAGGCGTTGCGGCTTACCTGACCGAGAACGCTGCTGCCCTGTAAGGCGCAACGTCGAGGTACAAAAAAACCGGCCCATGTGGCCGGTTTTTTTATGCGCGGGATTTATCTGACGAGGATCAGTCGTCGAAGTCTTCCCAGCCGCCCATCTGTTTCCAGCGGTTGACGATGCCGCAGAACAGCTCAGCAGTTTTCTCGGTGTCGTAACGCGCCGAGTGCGCTTCACGGCCGTCGAAATCGATGTCGGCGGCCTGGCAGGCTTTCGCCAGTACGGTTTGACCGTAAGCCAGACCGGCCAGCGTCGCGGTATCGAAGCTGGAGAACGGGTGGAACGGGTTGCGCTTCATGTCCAGACGCGCGACCGCAGCGTTGAGGAAGCCGAGGTCGAAGCTGCTGTTATGACCGACCAGGATCGCGCGCTTGCAGCCGTTGGCCTTCAGCGCCTTGCGGATGCCTCGGAAGATGTCGGTCAGCGCGGTTTCTTCGCTGACCGCCATGCGCAGCGGGTGATCGAGCTTGATGCCGGTGAACTCCAGCGCTGCTGCTTCAATGTTGGCGCCTTCGAACGGCTCAACGCGGAAGAAGTAGGTGTGATCCGGGTAAACGAAACCCTTTTCATCCATGGCGATGGTCGTCGCGGCAATCTCCAGCAACGCATCGGTGGCCGAGTTGAAGCCACCGGTTTCTACGTCGACCACAACCGGCAGGTAGCCGCGAAAGCGTGCTGCCATCGGGTGACGGGAACCGCCGCCGCCACTTTGACCGTCCAGTTCGTCGTCGAAATGGTCTTCACTCACGCGTGTTCCTCCAGCAGGCGCCAGCGCAGTTTTTCACCGGCGCGCAGCGGGATAACGGTCAGCTCGCCAAACGGCAGGCTGGTCGGGGCAGTCCATTCTTCACGAACCAAAGTAATGCGATCGGTGTTCGCCGGCAGGCCGTAGAAACGCGGGCCGTTGAGGCTGGCAAAGGCTTCGAGTTTGTCCAGCGCGTTACGCTGTTCGAAGGCTTCGGCGTACATCTCGATGGCGGCGTACGCGGTGTAGCAGCCGGCACAGCCGCAAGCGGCTTCCTTGGCGTGCTGAGCGTGCGGCGCCGAGTCGGTGCCAAGGAAGAACTTCGCACTGCCACTGGTGGCGGCGTCGAGCAGGGCTTCCTGGTGCGTATTGCGCTTGAGGATCGGCAGGCAGTAGAAGTGCGGCCGAATCCCGCCCACCAGCATGTGGTTGCGGTTGTAGAGCAGGTGATGCGCGGTGATGGTCGCGCCAACGTTGGCCGAAGCCTCGTTGACGAACTGCACGGCGTCGCCGGTGGTGATGTGTTCGAACACCACTTTCAGCGTCGGGAAGCGCTCGACCACACGACGCATGTGCTCATCGATGAAAATCTTTTCGCGGTCGAACACATCGACGTCGCCGCGGGTGACTTCACCGTGGATCAACAGCGGCATGCCGACTTCGGCCATGGCTTCGATCGCCGGCAGAATCTTGTCGATGCTGGTCACGCCAGAGTCGGAGTTGGTGGTCGCGCCAGCCGGGTACAGCTTGGCGGCGTACACGAAACCGCTGGCCTTGGCCTCACGAATTTCTTCGGGCTGGGTGCGGTCGGTGAGGTACAGCACCATCAGCGGCTCAAAGCGACTGCCGGCCGGGCGGGCAGCGAGAATCCGCTGGCGATAGCCATCGGCTTCAGCGGCGTTGCGCACCGGCGGTACCAGGTTGGGCATGATGATGGCGCGGCCAAAAGTGCGCGCAACATCGGCAACGGTATTGGTCAACACGGCACCATCGCGAAGATGAATGTGCCAGTCGTCGGGACGCAGCAGGGTCAGGCGGTCGGACATGAGGGGATTCCAGGCGGGTCAAACTGAGGCGAATGCTACCGGAAAAGACTCTTGCAGGCACTCGCTATCAAGTTTTGCGGGAAGCTTCCGATATCCCGTAGGTATGCCGTAAACATAGTGTGAATCGGTCTTTGTGTTTCAGAAGCCAATGGAGCCTCCCGTGCGCCAGCGTTATTTAGCCTTGCTCAGTGTGTTTGCCAGCCTCCCCGCGATGGCGCTCACGTACCAGACCCGTCTGGAGAACATTGAGTGGACGGTCGCCGGCGACAAGTTCGAATGTCGTCTGACCCAGCCGATCACCGATTTCGGCTCGGGTGAGTTCGTGCGCAAGGCCGGCGAGCAGGCGATATTTCGTCTGAACGCTTACAACGCGATGCTCGGCGGCGGCTCGGCGACGTTGCTGGCAGCGGCGGCGCCCTGGCAGCCGGGGCGCGGCGATATCAACCTGGGCAGCGTCAGAATCGGCAGCGGCAATGTGCTCTTCAATAGCTCGCAATCCCAGGCCGGCGGCTTGATCAGTGGCCTGCTCGACGGTCGCAGCCCGGTGGTGCGGCGTGCGTCTGGCGACGGAAGGGTGTCGGAAGTGCGTCTGTTGCCAGTCAAGTTCAGCAAGGCGTTCAACGACTATCAAACCTGTGTGGCGAAATTGCTGCCGCAGAATTTCGACCAGATCAAACAGTCGCAGATCGGCTTCCCTGGCGAAGGCGTTGACCTGGATTCCGCCGCCAAAGCCAGGTTGCAAGTGATGCTCGAGTTCATGAAGGCCGATCCGACGGTCAATCACATCGAGCTCGACGGCCACTCGGACAACAGCGGTAATCGCCTGACCAATCGGGAACTGTCGCGCCGCCGGGCGCTGGCGGTGGTCGACTTCTTCAAGGCCAATGGCATTCAGGAATCGCAGATCACCGTGCGGTTCCACGGCGAGCAGTATCCGATCGTGCCGAACACCAATGCGGCCAATCGCGCGAAGAACCGTCGGGTCAATGTCAAACTGGCGCGTGTGGCGCCGACAGTGGCTCCGGCGCCGCAAGCGAGTACGCCAGCCAGCACCGCAGCGACTTCCTGACCCGCCGGTCATCGTCGCGCTCTCGACAGATTCTGTCGCTTTGTCGTCTTAAGCTGTCGCGCCTCTGTAAATTATCGCGTTTGGGCGGTAGACTCCTCGGCTTTCCGTAGAACCCCGTGGAGTGATGGCATGGCGGACGTAAACAAGGTCGTTCTGGCGTATTCCGGCGGCCTGGACACTTCGGTGATCCTCAAGTGGCTGCAGGATACTTATAACTGTGAAGTGGTGACCTTCACCGCTGATCTCGGTCAAGGCGAAGAGGTCGAGCCGGCCCGCGCCAAGGCTCAGGCCATGGGCGTCAAAGAAATCTACATCGACGATCTGCGCGAAGAATTCGTGCGTGATTTCGTGTTCCCGATGTTCCGCGCCAACACCGTTTACGAAGGCGAGTACCTGCTGGGTACTTCCATCGCACGTCCGCTGATCGCCAAGCGTCTGATCGAAATCGCCAACGAAACCGGCGCTGACGCCATTTCCCACGGCGCGACCGGCAAGGGCAACGACCAGGTGCGTTTCGAACTGGGTGCCTATGCGCTCAAGCCAGGCGTAAAAGTGATTGCCCCTTGGCGTGAGTGGGACCTGCTGTCCCGCGAGAAGCTGATGGACTACGCCGAGAAGCACGCGATCCCGATCGAGCGTCACGGCAAGAAGAAATCCCCGTACTCGATGGACGCCAACCTGCTGCACATCTCCTATGAAGGCGGCGTGCTGGAAGATACCTGGACCGAGCACGAAGAAGACATGTGGAAATGGACCGTCTCCCCGGAGAACGCTCCTGACAAAGCGCAATACCTGGAACTGACTTACCGTAACGGCGACATCGTTGCACTGGACGGCGTCGAGATGACCCCGGCTACCGTGCTGGCGACGCTGAACAAGATCGGTGGTGCTCACGGTATCGGCCGTCTCGACATCGTCGAAAACCGTTACGTCGGCATGAAGTCTCGTGGCTGCTACGAAACCCCGGGTGGCACCATCATGCTGCGCGCTCACCGCGCCATTGAATCGATCACCCTGGACCGCGAAGTCGCTCACCTCAAAGACGAGCTGATGCCGAAATACGCCAGCCTGATCTACACCGGTTACTGGTGGAGCCCGGAGCGTCTGATGCTGCAGCAGATGATCGACGCTTCGCAGGTCAACGTGAACGGCGTTGTGCGCCTGAAACTGTATAAAGGCAACGTGATCGTCACTGGCCGCAAGTCCGACGATTCGCTGTTCGATTCCAACATCGCGACCTTCGAAGAAGACGGCGGTGCATACAACCAGGCCGACGCGGCGGGCTTCATCAAGCTCAACGCTTTGCGCATGCGCATTGCTGCCAACAAAGGCCGCAAGCTGTTCTGAGTCCTTCAGACACGCAAACAAATAGCGGCCTTGTCGTAATGGCAAGGCCGCCATTGTTTACCACTCTTTTCTCATCAGACTTTGATCTGTCAGCTTCTTCGGCGTGTTGTATCAATACCGCGCTCAAGGTCAGTGTTCTGTTCAAGAAGCAATCCTGCCTCTCAGTCCCATCTCAAAATCGTAGTTGTTTGCCGACTAACGTTGTAAGCAATATGCCGCGTCGCCCCCATGCTTTTTTTCGTCTGCTTGATATGGCGCAGTGCTGTTTGTTTCAGTAGGTCGTCGCTTGGAGAGTGGGTAAGAAACACCATGAACTTGCACGGTTGTTTGGCGAGCCGTGGGAGATCAAACAGCAATTTATCGAACTGCGACTGTGTGCTCATCTGGCGTACATCAATCACACGCAGCGTGCCTATCGCTTTCGGCAATTGAACAGCGTACTCGACCCAGGGAAAGACTTCCGATAAATCACATTCGGGCGGATCGGGTACTTGGCCTGGGTGAGGAGATGCAATGTTCACTGCGCAGTGAACATCTGAAATCTTCGATCTCGGTGCCGCGTCATCTGCGGTTTCCTGGGACTTGTTACTAGGTTCTGTGTCATCAAAGGCTTTTAAGAAGTTATCGTCCTTGGCAAAGTCAGAAGGCGCATAGAGAGAGCGATAGTTAAAGTTCAGAGTTAGAAAGAAAAGAAATATTAGATAAAAAGGGAAACTTATCAAGAACCAGATATAGATTTTACGTTCTTCATTCTCAAGGAAAGGCAGCGATACGGCGGCAGACGTTTCCGAGATAAATGCGAATGTTGCAATAACCGTCATTGGATTACTTATTTGGTTTTTTATTTTGTTCACGTTAACTTCCTTGGCGTTAGTTTGGGTGGGGTGGAAGTTAATATTTATATTAAAAGAATCTGATTGAATAGACGTATCTTGTTTCAGGTTTTTAGGGGCAGCAGTGTTGTCTGAGCAGGCTGTGCAGACTGCGCCGTGTTGCATTTGCAAGCTTGTTGATTGTCTGAAGTGTGTTTTTTGTAGGAATAATCTTCAATGATTGTAGGAGGTGTCTCTCGCTGCAAGTGCAAGTGAACTCGTCTGTCCCACGAGTGAATTGACTACGCTATTGTGCGGGCTCTAAAAATCGAACAGCGAAATTGGACCTGCCCATGAATAAAGTGCTGATCGTGGATGATCACCCCGTCATTCGGCTTGCTGTGCGCATGCTGATGGAGCGTCATGGCTACGAAGTCATTGCAGAAACAGACAATGGCGTTGATGCATTACAACTGGCTCGTGAACAAATGCCCGATATCGTTATCCTGGATATTGGCATACCAAAACTTGATGGACTGGAAGTTATCGCCCGTTTGAGTTCAGTGGCGATGCCAATGAAAGTGCTGGTGTTGACTTCTCAAGCGCCCGGGCACTTTTCCATGCGTTGTATGCAGTCGGGGGCCGCAGGGTATGTCTGCAAGCAACAAGACTTGACCGAGTTGCTCAGCGCAATCAAGGCAGTTCTGTCGGGCTACAGTTATTTCCCGAACCAGGCATTGCATACTGTACGAACCAGTCTGGGCAATGCTAGCGAAGCCGATATGGTCGATCGCCTTTCAGGGCGCGAAATGATGGTGTTACAGCAATTGGCGCGGGGCAAGACAAACAAGGAAATCGCCGACGGGATGTTTTTGAGCAACAAGACCGTGAGTACTTACAAAACCCGATTGTTGCTTAAACTCAATGCGCGGTCGCTGGTCGATCTGATTGAATTAGCGCAACGCAATGGGCTGGTCTGAGCGTTTCGCTAGTTGACCGGATCATGGGCCGATCGAGTTCAGCTAACGATAGAAAGAAAAAAGCCTCCGTTGCGGGAGGCTTCAGGTTTCAGAGATCAAAATCGTAATCGGCCAATTGCTTTTGCAGTCGGCGCTCCTCCAGCAGGTTATCGATGGTGCGGCGCTTGCTCAGATTGGTCTTGGCGACTTCGACTACAGGTTCGGCGTCATCAGTTTCTGCAGCGATATCTTCATCTACATCCAGTGGCTCTTTGTCGCTACTCATAAGCTGACTCCCGGCTAATAATGCCTTTGGCGCCCCTTATATCGATATTCCTGCAGCGGGTAAAAAAGATTTTTTCAATCGATAAATCAATAAATCCAATAGTCAGTCAATCGTCCGAGGTTTTGTCTTTGTACTCGCACAGGTCTTCTATCCGGCAACTGCCGCACCGGGGCTTGCGCGCCAGGCACACGTAGCGGCCGTGCAAGATCAGCCAATGGTGCGAGTCGAGCAGGAATTCCTTTGGTACAAACTTCATCAGCTTCTTTTCCACCTCCACCACATTTTTGCCGGGAGCAATCCCGGTGCGGTTGCTGACCCGGAAAATGTGCGTATCGACTGCCATGGTCAACTGGCGAAATGCGGTATTGAGTACCACGTTGGCGGTCTTGCGGCCTACGCCGGGCAAGGCTTCCAGCTCTTCGCGGGTCTGCGGCACTTCACTGCCGTGACGTTCGACGAGCAGGCGACAGGTCTCGATGACATTTTTGGCTTTGCTGTTATAGAGACCGATGGTCTTGATGTACTCGGACAAGCCTTCGACGCCCAGCGCATGGATGGCTGCCGGCGTGTTAGCGATCGGAAACAGTTTGGCGGTGGCCTTGTTGACCCCGACATCGGTCGACTGCGCCGAAAGGATCACTGCAATCAGCAGTTCGAAGGGCGAGGAATACGCCAGTTCAGTCTTCGGCTCGGGATTGTCTTCGTGCAGTCTGCGAAAGATCTCAAGACGTTTTGCGGCATTCATGGGCGATGCGTTTCCTTGGAAATAGAGTTCGAGCGAGTCCACGCCTGTCGGGCGGCGAGCAGTAGCCCCAAGATAATGAAAGCGCCGGGAACCAGGGTTGCCAGCGGCAGCGTTTTGCTGAATAGAACCAGGCCAGTCCCGTGCTCAGTCAGTCCACGACCCAGGCTGCCGCTGCCGATCAGTTCACGCGCAGTGGCGAGCACCAGCATCAACACGACGAACAGCGCGCAGAGCCTCATGCGTTTGGCCAGCGGTCGCTGGAAGAAGCCATGCTGCTCCAGTACCACACACTGCAAAGCGATCAGTCCGCCATAAAGTCCAAGAGTCTGATGCCATGCCAGAAACCAGCGTTGCGCGAACAGATCGGCACAACTGGCCAGTGTCGCGGCAAGCAGCACGCTGGCCAGCAGGGTGTTTGCACTGTCCAGGCGCGATCGCAGGGGCGGCATGGTCAGGCTGTAAACGCTCATCACGATCGCAAGCATCAGGAGCGTGCCCAGAGCTCCCGAAAGAGAACCGCTGGTGCCCAGCAAAAACACCAGCAGCATTGAGTTGACCAGGCTCATGCCCCGCCCCCCAGTAACATCGTTCGATGCTCGTCAAAATAGCGCAACGCATCGTGGATGGCGTTGATGGCCGCGCGCGAAGTGATGGTCGCACCGGCCATTTGATCGAATTGGCCCGGATCTTTTTTCAGCGCCCAACCGGCATCCGGCGGTTCGTTGCGAGATTTGCCGCTGAACGCCTGAAGCCAACGGTTAGGCCAGTCGCCGATGGCGCCGCCAAGTGCCGGTGTTTCGTTTTGCTTGAGGGTTTTCACACCGAGCAATTTGCCGTTGGCATCAATCGCAATCAGCAGCTCGATGGCAGCGGCATAGCCCTCGGTCTGGCTGCGCAGCAGGACTGCGACGGTTCGTCCGGTTTTGGTCGCGCGATAACCACCCAAAAGCGTGCTATGGCTCAACTGTGCATCGGTCAGCGTCAGCGGCTGTTCCAGCGGTTGATTGTCGTAGGCATCGGCCGCCAGTACGTCGAGCAACTGGCGGCTGTCAGCCAGGCGTTGCTCTGCGGCGATCTGTGGCGCGCTGCTGCGTTGCAGCAGATACGTCGCCCCAATGCCGGCGCCGGCCAATAGCAGCAGGATGAGCGCGCTGGCCACGCGGTTCATGGGCTCACCTGTGGTTGATGACGAGCGGCAAACCGCTCCAGTGCCGGCACGCACAGGTTCATCAACAGCACCGCAAAGGCGACGCCGTCCGGATAACCGCCCCACGTGCAAATCAGATAGGTCAGCAAGCCAACACCAACCCCGAACAGCAATCGGGCCAGCGCCGTTCTAGCGCCGGAAACCGGTTCGGTGATGATGAAAAAAGCACCGAGCATGGTCGCGCCGCTGAGCAGGTGAAACAGCGGCGACCCATGGGAATCGGAACCCGAACCGTTCCAGCACAACAGGCTGACCACAAACAGGCTGGCGAGCATGCCCACCGGCGCATGCCATGCAATCACTCGTCGTTGCAGCAGAAACAGTCCACCGGCGAGAAACGCAAGATTCAGCCATTCCACACCGCGTCCGCCGAAATGGCCGAACGCCGAATTGCTTGCGAACAATTCGTCCATGGTCAGGCTTTTGTTGATGCGCAGGCTGTCCAGCGCGGTGGCCTGTGCCCAGGCGTCAGGCGCCTGGCCGACGTTGAATATCTGCTGAAAAGTGGCTGTCAGGTCGAGACCGTGCTCCGGCCAATGGGTCATTGGCTGCGGAAACATCACCATCACCAGCGCAAACCCCAGCATCGCCGGGTTGAACGGATTTCTACCGACGCCACCGTACAGATGCTTGCCGAACAACAGGCCTGAGGCCACCGCCGTCACCGTCAGCCACCAAGGGCAATAAGGCGGCAAAGCGGCGGCGAGCAACGTTGCGCTAACCAGCGCGCTGCCATCACTCAACGTCGGCTGTAACGGTTGGCGGCGCAACCGAGCGACCATCATCTCGACGATCAACGCCGTGGCAACCGCCACGATCAGGTTGATCAACACCCCCCAGCCATATAACCAGAACAGCACCAGCAGCCCTGGCAATGTGGCGAGCAACACCAGCTTCATCGCCTGTTGCAGGCGATCATCCGGCGTTTCAAGGGGTGACATGGTCTTGCACCTGGCGCTCGGCATCTTGCAGGCGAGCGCGGGCTTGGTCGAGGATCTCGCTGGGGGTGTCGGCGCGGCGTTCGAGTTTGTTCAGGTCAGCGCGGGCGTAGGCCAATTCGGTTTTCAGCTGGCGAAGCTGGCTGTCGATCGGGCGTTTTTCGACCCGCACCAAGTCAGGCAAAGGCTGTTCGCTTGCCGCTTCGGCATCATGCAAGGCCTGTTCGGCATCGCGCAAAGCCTGTTCCAGCGGTGCGATCTGCTCGGGCGCGGCTTCGGCGGTTTGCGCTTTTTTCAGTTCGGCGCGGCGCATGGCCAGCTGGATTTTCGCTCGCTTCAAGTCTGCATCTTTCGCTGGCGCCGCGACGACCGGAGCCGGTGGGGCGCTGGCTTCGAGTTTGGCCAAAGCGTGTTCCGCGACTTCGAACTGCTGCTGCAGCACGACCAGCTGCGACTGTTGCTCGAACGTCGGCGGATGGCCAAAGGCTTTCAGCGATTTGTGCAACTGCGCGCGGCTCATCGCCACATCGATCTTGGCTTTTTTCAGTGCGGCATCGGCGGTCGCGGCTTTCTGTGCGCGCACACGTTCCAGTGCTGCCTGCACCGGATCGGTTGCTGTTACCTCCGGTTGGGCGGCGCGTTTGGCGCGGGCTTCACGCTCAGCTTGTTTCTGCTGTTCTTCCCGCCGCAGACGCGCATTGCGACGTTCAAAACGCTGACGTGCGTGATCGCGCTTGGCGGCGCGGGCGCGTTGCTCGTCGAGGTTGAAGGCCAGACCGCCCACCACCGGCAAAGTGCCGAGCGGCAGCGGGTGCATTTCAATGCAGTCCACCGGGCAAGGTGCGACGCACAGGTCGCAGCCGGTGCACTCGTCGATGATCACCGTGTGCATCAATTTTGCGGCACCGACGATGGCATCAACCGGGCAGGCCTGAATGCATTTGGTGCAGCCGATGCATTCGGCTTCGCGGATATAGGCAACCTGTGGCGGCGCCGAACCACGGCTGATGTCCAGCTCCAGCACCGGCACTTTCAACAATTCAGCCAGCGCCGCGATGGTTTCCTCACCGCCCGGCGGGCACTTGTTGATCGGCTCGCCGTCGGCAATGCCTTCTGCGTACGGTTTGCATCCGGGATGGCCGCATTTGCCGCATTGGGTCTGCGGCAGAAGGGCATCGATGCGTTGAATCAGACTCATGTTTTGATCAGTCCACTGAATCCGAGAAAAATCACTGCCATCAGTCCGGCGCCGATCAGGTCGATCGGCAGGCCGCGAAAGGGCAGGGGAATATCGTTATCGGCCGTGCGTTCACGCAAATCGCAGAACAGGCTCAGTACCAGCCAGAAACCCAGCCCGGCGCCGAGGCTCAACGCGGTCGCGTGGAGCAGGCCTTGATCGCTTTGAGCGTTGATCAATGCCAGACCGAGCACACCGGCGTTACCCAGCAACAGCGGCCATAACCCGTCAAACGGCAGCTTCGGCCACCAACGCGCCAACCGTTTCAACAGTGGCGTGATCAGCAAAACGCTTAACGGCAAAAACACGAACAGGCGCAATGCTTCAAGTTGCAACGGCACCAGCAGCCAGTGCCAGATCGCGTAACCGATGACGCCAACGAGCAACATCAGACACAACGTCGCCAGCCCCAGCGCATGCACTTGGCGACGGTTGCCCGCCAACAGCGGATCTACGCCCAGCGGCCAGTGCAACACGAAGTTGTTGAGCAGCGCAGCACTGATAAGCGTAAGCACGAGTTCGGTCATGGTTCTGTCGGCGAAAGGGCAGGTGTCTCTTAAGGTTAGGCAGTATCCGCCCAGATATGAAAAATCCCACCGGCATGCGGGGCACGTCGGTGGGATCGATTTTATTGCTGTCGCTTACTTGATGCGCTGACCCGGCTTGGCGCCGCTGTCCGGGCTCAACAGGTAAATCTCTTCACCGCCAGGGCCGGCCGCCATCACCATGCCTTCGGAAATACCGAACTTCATTTTCCGTGGCTTGAGGTTGGCGATCATCATGGTCAGGCGACCGTCGAGTTTCGACGGATCCGGATAAGCGCTCTTGATCCCGGAGAACACGTTGCGTTGCTCGTCACCGATATCCAGCGTCAGGCGCAGCAGCTTGTCGGCGCCTTCGACGTGTTCGGCCTTGACGATCAGCGCGACGCGCAGGTCGATCGCGGCGAATGCATCGAAGTCGATTTCCGCCGACAGTGGATCCTTGGCCAGTTCGCCATTGCCGGCCGGGGCAGCAGCACCGGTGTCGGTCTGGCTGGCGGTCAGGTCTTCCTTCGAGGCGTCGGACATGGCTTGCACTTTTACCGGGTCAATGCGGGTCATCAACGGCTTGAATTCGTTGAGCTGATGGTTGGCCAGCAGCGTGGTGTGGTCGTTCCAGGTCAGCGGGGCGACGTTGAGGAACGCCTCGGCATCGGCGGCCAGCAGCGGCAACACCGGTTTGAGGAAGATCACCAGTTGGCGGAACAGGTTGATGGCGGTTGCGCAGATCGCCTGGACTTCATCCTGCTTGCCTTCCTGCTTGTTCAACGACCATGGGGCCTTGTCGGCGATCCAGGCGTTGGCGCGGTCGGCCAGGGCCATGGTTTCACGCATGGCGCGGGCGAAGTCGCGGGCTTCATAGGCGTCGGCAATGCTTGGCGCGGCGGCGAGGAACGCTTCGGTCAGCTCAGGCGCAGCATTGGTGTCGACCAGCAGGCCGCCGTTGCCCTTCTGAATGAAACCGGCGCAACGGCTGGCGATGTTGACCACTTTGCCGACCAGGTCAGAGTTGACCTTCTGCACGAAGTCTTCGAGGTTGAGGTCGAGGTCATCGACGCCACGGCCCAGTTTGGCCGCGTAGTAGTAGCGCAGGTATTCCGGCGACAGGTGATCCAGATAAGTGCGCGCCTTGATAAAGGTGCCACGCGACTTGGACATCTTCTGGCCGTTGACGGTCAGGTAGCCGTGTACGTTGATGCCGGTCGGCTTGCGGTAGCCGGCGCCTTCGAGCATGGCTGGCCAGAACAGTGCGTGGAAGTTGACGATGTCCTTGCCGATGAAGTGGTACAGCTCGGCGGTGGAGTCTTTGCCCCAGAACGCGTCGAAGTCCAGCTCCGGCGTGCGGTCGCAGAGGTTCTTGAAGCTGGCCATGTAGCCGATCGGCGCGTCCAGCCACACGTAGAAATACTTGCCCGGCTCGCCCGGAATCTCGAAGCCGAAGTACGGCGCATCGCGGGAGATGTCCCACTGCTGCAGGCCGGCGTCCAGCCATTCGGCGATCTTGTTGGCGACGGCGTCCTGCAGGGTGCCACTGCGGGTCCAGGCTTGCAGCATTTCCTGGAAGTCCGGCAGTTTGAAGAAGAAGTGCTGGGAATCCTTGAGCACCGGGGTGGCGCCGGAGATCGCCGACTTCGGATCTTTCAGGTCCGTCGGTGCGTAGGTCGCACCGCATTTTTCGCAGTTGTCGCCGTACTGGTCTTCAGTGCCGCACTTCGGGCAAGTGCCCTTGATGAAGCGGTCGGCCAGGAACATTTTCTTTTCCGGGTCGAAATACTGGGTGATCGAGCGCTGGGCGATGTGCCCGGCGTCACGCAGCTTGAGGTAGATCTGGCTCGACAGCTCACGGTTTTCTTCAGCGTGAGTGGAGTGGAAGTTGTCGAAATCAACCAGGAACTCGGCAAAGTCGGCGCTGTGTTCAGCCTGCACGTTGGCGATCAGTTGTTCCGGGGTGATGCCTTCCTTTTCTGCACGCAGCATGATCGCCGAACCGTGGGCGTCGTCGGCGCAGACATAAATGCATTGATTGCCGCGATGCTTCTGGAAGCGCACCCACATATCGGTCTGGATATATTCCAGCATATGGCCAAGGTGAATCGAACCGTTGGCGTAGGGCAGGGCGCTGGTGACGAGGATCTTGCGTGGTTCGGACATGTGGGGCTTCGCTACTTGATGAAACGGAGGTCGGCCACTATAAAGCGCCGGGCAAGATATTTCACCCCTGCAAATCGTTGCCAGGCATGCCGTCCGGAGGATAGAAGGGGTAGGATACCCGCCATCTTTTCCCAGTCTTGTTATCGGAGTTGCCCATGAGCGCCGTCACTCGCGCAGCGGTGGAAGCCGTCCTCAGCCAATACACCGACCCTTACCTGAACCAGGACCCGGTCAGCTCCGGTTGCGTGAAGCACATCGAGATTGTCGGTGATCGCGTCAACGTGCAGCTGGAAATCGGTTACGCCGCCGGTCTGTTCAAGAGCGGCTGGGCGCAATTGCTGCAACTGGCCATCGAAAACCTCGATGGCGTGGTGATCGCCAAGGTTGAAGTGAACAGCGTGATCGCCGCGCACAAGGCCCAGGCGCAGATTCCGGGGTTGGCCAACGTCAAGAACGTGGTTGCCGTGGCCTCGGGCAAGGGCGGCGTGGGCAAGTCGACCACCGCCGCCAACCTTGCGCTGGCCCTCGCCCGTGAAGGCGCCAAGGTCGGCATCCTCGACGCCGATATCTACGGCCCGAGCCAAGGCATCATGTTTGGCATTCCCGAGCGCACTCGCCCAGAGGTCAAGGATCAGAAGTGGTTCGTGCCGCTCAAGGCTCATGGCGTGGAAGTCATGTCCATGGCCTTCCTGACCGACGACAACACGCCGATGGTCTGGCGCGGGCCGATGGTCTCCGGTGCGCTGCTGCAACTGGTTACGCAAACCGCCTGGGGCGATCTGGATTATCTGGTTATCGACATGCCGCCGGGCACTGGCGACATCCAGTTGACCCTGGCGCAGAAAGTCCCGGTGGCCGGTGCGGTGATCGTCACCACGCCACAGGATCTGGCGCTGCTCGACGCGCGCAAAGGCGTGGAAATGTTCCGCAAGGTCAACATTCCGGTGCTGGGCGTGGTGGAAAACATGGCCGTGCACATCTGCTCGAACTGCGGGCATGCCGAGCATCTGTTCGGTGAGGGCGGTGGTGAGAAGCTGGCGACGCAGTACGGCGTTGAACTGCTGGCCTCGCTGCCGTTGTCGATGCTGATCCGCGAGCAGGCCGATGGCGGCAAGCCAACGGTGATCGCCGAGCCGGACAGCCAGATTGCCATGGTCTATCAGGAACTCGCCCGCCACGTCGGCGCGCGGATTGTGTTGCAAGAAGCGGCAACGCCGGCGATGCCGAACATCACCATCAGCGACGATTAATGGCCTGAAACACAATCAACTGTGGGAGCTGGCTTGCCAGCGATAGCGTGGTCACATTCAACATACAGGTTGAATGAACCAGCGCAATCGCCAGCAGGGCTGGCTCCCACATTGTTTTTTGTGTTGTCAGTCAGAGACGCAACCCGCCATCCATCTCCAGAATCCGCCCGGTGTAATAGTCGTTCTCGAAGATATACGCCGCCGAATGCGCAATCTCTTCAGGCTTGCCCATGCGCTTTAGCGGAATGCCCGAGGTCATCTTCTCCAGCGCTTCCGGCTTCATGCCCAGGGTCATCTCGGTCTCGATGAAGCCCGGCGCGATGCCCGCCACGCGAATCCCGTAACGCGCCAATTCCTTGGCCCAGGTCACCGTTGCTGCTGCAACGCCAGCCTTGGCGGCGGAATAGTTGGTCTGGCCCACGTTACCGGCACGTGAGATCGACGAGATGTTGATGATCGCGCCGCTGGTCTTCAGCTCGACCATTTTCGCTGCCACTTCACGGGTGCAGAGGAACACGCCGGTCAGGTTGACATCGATGACGGCCTGCCACTGTGCCAGGCTCATCTTGGTCATTTCGCCGTCCTTGACCTTCAACAGCAGGCCATCGCGCAGGATCCCGGCGTTGTTGATCAGGCCGTGAATCGCACCGAAATCGGCGGCGACCTGAGCGACCATGTGCTCGACCTGCTCCTCATTGGCAACGTTGCACAAGTAGCTGCGCGCCTCGACACCCTTGGCCTTGCAAGCTGCGACCGCGTCGTCGAGTTTTTCCTGGTTCAGGTCGACCAGCGCGAGCTTCGCGCCTTTGCCGGCGAAATACTCGGCCATCGAGCGGCCCAAACCCTGGCAACCGCCAGTGATAATGATTACTTTGTCGTTGAGTTGCATTCGCATGCCCCGAGCAGGTCTGAGTAGTTATTGTTGTGAGCGACTCCCGATCTGCACCGGCCGTGGCTGGTTTGCACACGAGAATTGCCTCAAGGCGTGACTGGGACTTGAACCCCGTCGCCTGTCCGTTTTTTCGACGGATTCTATTTAAGGAGTCATAAATTGAGCGTTGAAGTGGCCAAGAATGCCCGAGAATTGCTTCTCAAGGAATACCGTGGAGTGCTGTCGACTCACTCCAAATCGATGCCCGGTTTTCCCTTTGGCTCCGTGGTGCCTTACTGCCTGGACGAGCAGGGCCGCCCGCTGATCCTGATCAGCCGCATCGCCCAGCACACCCACAACCTGCAAAAAGACCCAAAATGCTCGCTGTTGGTCGGCGAGCGCGAGGCTGACGACGTGCAAGCCGTTGGTCGCCTGACCTATCTGGCTGAAGCGCAAAAGATCGAAGACGCCGCTGCGATAGAGTCCGCCGCCGAGCGTTACTACCGCTATTTCCCGGATTCGCAGAATTACCACAAGGCCCACGATTTCGACTTTTGGGTGCTGACACCGGTGCGCCATCGTTACATCGGCGGATTCGGCGCGATTCATTGGGTTGATCAGCTGACGTTGGCCAATCCGTTTGCCGGCAAAGCCGAAATCAGCATGGTCGAGCACATGAACAGCGACCACGCCAAAGCCATCGCGCACTACGTCGACCTGGCTGGCCTGCCGCAAACCGTGCCGGCGCAACTGGCCGGGATCGACACCGAGGGCATCCACCTGCGCATCGGTCAGGCGCTGTACTGGTTGCCGTTTCCAGCAGTTTGTAATACGCCGACACAAGTGCGCGAAGCCTTGGTTTCTCTGGCTCACGCCGAGGTCTGGCCAAAAAATGAGGTGGCCAACGCTTGAATTCACGAAAGGGCGACGTCATCTAAGGCTTACTGCAAGGCATTTCTTGCGTTGAGGAAACTTTGATGCGCCCTTTTCTGTTGCTCTTTCTGCTGTTTCCGGTGCTGGAGCTGTTCGTATTCGTCAAAGTGGCAGGGGCTATCGGGTTTTTCCCGGCCCTGCTGCTGATCATTGTCGGCTCGATGTTCGGCATTTTCGTGCTGCGCGTCGCCGGTCTGGCCACTGCATTGCGTGCCCGTGAAAGCCTGAACCGCGGCGAACTGCCCGCGCAAACCATGCTGGAAGGTTTGATGCTGGCCCTGGCCGGTGGTCTGTTGATCCTGCCGGGCTTCATCAGCGATGTGGTCGGTCTGGTGATGTTGCTGCCGATATCCCGTCGTCTGCTGGCAAACAAGATGCGCCAGCGCGCCGAGGAACAGGCCATGCGCCAGCGTGCGTTCGCCGATGACCTGCAACCCCGTGGCGGTCCGGCACCGCGCCAGCCTCTGGGCCGCGAGGGTGATGTGATCGAAGGCGAGTTCGAACACCGCGACACCAAGTAACATCTGCATCGACACGGCACCTTCGGGTGCCGTGTTCGTTTATGGGCTGCTTTTGTGCAGAACATCGGTGAAAAATTTTTCGCCTCGCCCTTGTAATAAGCTTATGCGCCCTTATGTATCGGTCACCGAAAGGTTTCCGACATTTGAGTCGGACAGACTTCCGCGGCTCGCTCGACGAACCGCAACCGGCGCAGGCCGGATTTGTTAAACCCGCCGGGAATACACCGGCCGATGAAAACCACAATTAGGAGAGATCGACAATGAAGCTTCGTCCTCTGCATGACCGCGTCGTAATCCGTCGCAGCGAAGAAGAAAAGAAAACCGCTGGCGGTATCGTCCTGCCAGGTTCGGCTGCTGAAAAAGCCAACCACGGTGTGATTCTCGCTGTAGGCCCGGGCAAAGCTCTGGAAAACGGCGAAGTGCGCGCACTGTCCGTGAAGGAAGGCGACAAGGTTGTGTTCGGTCCTTACTCCGGCAGCAACACTGTGAAAGTCGACGGCGAAGACCTGTTGGTAATGAGCGAGAACGAAATCCTCGCTGTTATCGAAGGCTGATACCCCCGTTCATTTTCCCGCTACTACAAAGTATTTAAGGAATATCGATCATGGCTGCTAAAGAAGTTAAATTCGGCGATTCCGCCCGCAAGAAAATGCTCGTTGGTGTCAACGTGCTGGCTGACGCAGTAAAAGCGACCCTGGGCCCGAAAGGCCGTAACGTGATCCTCGAGAAGAGCTTCGGCGCTCCGACCATCACCAAGGACGGCGTTTCCGTCGCCAAAGAAATCGAACTCGAAGATCGCTTCGAAAACATGGGCGCGCAGCTGGTCAAAGACGTTGCCTCCCGTGCCAACGATGACGCTGGTGACGGTACTACCACTGCTACCGTTCTGGCTCAGTCGATCGTCAACGAAGGCCTGAAAGCCGTCGCTGCCGGCATGAACCCGATGGACCTGAAGCGCGGCATCGACAAGGCGACCATCGCCATTGTCAAAGAGCTGAAAAACCTGTCCAAGCCATGCGCTGACACCAAGGCTATCGCTCAGGTAGGCACCATCTCGGCCAACTCCGACAACTCCATCGGCGACATCATTGCCGAAGCCATGGAAAAAGTCGGTAAAGAAGGCGTGATCACCGTTGAAGAAGGCACTGGCCTGGAAAACGAACTGTCGGTTGTAGAAGGCATGCAGTTCGACCGTGGCTACCTGTCCCCGTACTTCGTCAACAAGCCGGAAACCATGGTTGCCGAACTGGACAACCCACTGGTCCTGCTGGTCGACAAAAAGATCTCGAACATCCGCGAAATGCTGCCAGTACTGGAAGCCGTTGCCAAAGCTGGCCGTCCACTGCTGATCGTTTCCGAAGACGTTGAAGGCGAAGCCCTGGCGACTCTGGTTGTGAACAACATGCGTGGCATCGTCAAAGTCGCAGCCGTCAAGGCGCCAGGCTTCGGCGACCGTCGCAAGGCCATGCTGCAGGACATCGCTGTTCTGACCGGTGGTACCGTTATCTCCGAAGAGATCGGCCTGAGCCTGGAAGCAGCCACCCTGGAAAACCTGGGCAGCGCCAAGCGCGTGACCATCTCCAAGGAAAACACCATCATCGTTGACGGTGCTGGCGTTGCTGGTGACATCGAATCGCGTATCGCTCAGATCCGTGCTCAGGTTGCCGAAACTTCCTCGGACTACGACCGTGAAAAACTGCAAGAGCGTCTGGCCAAACTGTCCGGCGGCGTTGCAGTGATCAAGGTTGGCGCTGGTTCCGAAGTTGAAATGAAAGAGAAGAAAGCCCGCGTTGAAGACGCCCTGCACGCTACCCGTGCAGCCGTTGAAGAAGGCGTGGTACCTGGCGGTGGCGTTGCGCTGATCCGTGCTCTGGAAGCCATCCTTGATCTGAAAGGCGACAACGCCGATCAGGACGTAGGTATCGCTGTTCTGCGCCGTGCAATCGAAGCTCCGCTGCGTCAGATCGCTGCCAACAGCGGTGACGAGCCAAGCGTTGTGGTCAACGAAGTCAAGAACGGCAAAGGTAACTTCGGTTACAACGCTGCGACTGGCGAGTACGGCGACATGATCGAAATGGGCATCCTGGACCCAACCAAGGTAACCCGTTCGGCTCTGCAAGCAGCCTCGTCGATCGGCGGTCTGATCCTGACCACCGAAGCAGCCGTAGCTGACGCGCCGAAGAAAGACGGCGGCGCTGGCGGCGGTATGCCAGACATGGGCGGCATGGGTGGCATGGGCGGCATGATGTAAGCCAGCCTTACCCCCGTAACGCAAAACCCCGCTGGCGCGAGTCAGCGGGGTTTTTTATTGCCTCCGATTTTGTGTTGGCACGACATCGAGGCGCGGCTATCGCTGGCAAGCCAGCTCCCACAGTGTCCAAGGTGAAACAAATATTGTGTGAACACCTTGAATCCCTGTGGGAGCTGGCTTGCCAGCGATGGCGTCAGATCAGGCGCTGATTGGTCCCACAGTGTCCAAGGTGAAACAAATATTGTGTGAATACCTTGAATCCCTGTGGGAGCTGGCTTGCCAGCGATGGCGTCAGATCAGGCGCTGACGGGTTGTACTTTGACTGCAGCCTCCGCCCCCACCGCCGGGCGATACAGCACCCAGTAATACGAGCCCAGGCAAATCAGCCAACAGAAAATCGCCGTCCACACGTTGTGCGAAAAGAAGTGCGCGCCCTGCATCATCCGGCTGATCGAGAATACCGCGCCCAACGCGAAGGCAAAGATGAACGCTTGCCTGGCCAGACGCGGGCGGCGATCACGCAGCACAAAGAACAGCGCGAACAAGGTAAACCCGGTGGCCGCATGCCCACCCGGCCAGCAACGACCAGGCTTGTCAGTCTGCGGACGATGCTCCATCAGTTTGCTGTAAGTCTCATGGCCGCCAAACTGCTCAAGGCTCCACGGGCACTGCACAGCCGTCACGGCTTTTACTGGCGTGACGAAAGACGTGGCCAACCCCAGCGACAACACCAGACAACCCAGCTCACGCTTGAACGGTTTCAGCCGCTCAATGAAGAACGCACCGATGAAACCGAGGATCGCAAACACCGAAAAGGCGATTACCACTTCTTTGGCGCGGTCGTGCAGGATGTCTTCGAGAAAGTAACTGTGGCGCCCGATAAAGTCGCCCGCCACCGGGTCGTAAAACAGTCTGGCCAGAGACATGTCCAGATCGGTGAGTTCGAGTAGCACCAGAATGATCGCCGCAACGGCAGGTACTCCCAGGCACCACCAGAAATTCAGCGGCCTGGAAACGGGACGGGCAGAGGTCGACACCATGGTAATTCCTTGGTCGGTAAGTGTGTTCTGAGGAGCGCAACCGCGGGGAGTCTGCGCGTGCTGGCGTCGTGGATTTGTTAATCGAAAGTGAAAAAAACGTTGCCCGGCACAATGAACGTTTTTCTCCGCAAACAACCCAACACATGCCTAGCGGTGAGCCACACTTGGCCTTAAGCTGCGCGGGCCAAGACGGCCGTTACCGTGTACGGAAGAGGTGCCCATGCGAATCCTAGTGGTCGAAGACAACCGCGACATCCTGGCCAATCTGGCCGATTATCTGGGCCTCAAGGGCTATACCGTCGATTGTGCCCAGGACGGTCTGTCGGGACTGCATCTGGCGGCCACCGAGCATTACGACTTGATCGTGCTCGACATCATGCTGCCGGGCATCGACGGCTATACCCTGTGCAAACGCCTGCGCGAAGATGCCCGCCGCGACACGCCGGTGATCATGCTCACCGCACGCGATCAACTCGATGACCGTTTGCAGGGCTTCAAGTCCGGTGCCGACGACTACTTGATCAAACCCTTCGCCTTGTCTGAGCTGGCCGCGCGCGTCGAAGCAGTGATGCGCCGAGCGCAGGGCGGCGGCCGTCGGGCGCTGCAGGTCGGCGATCTGAGTTACGACCTCGACACACTGGAAGTGACCCGCGAAGGCAAACTGCTGAAACTCAACCCGGTCGGCCTCAAGTTGCTGGCGGTGTTGATGCAGAAGAGCCCGCACGTCTTGCGTCGGGAAATTCTCGAAGAAGCGCTGTGGGGCGATGATTGCCCGGACAGCGACAGCCTGCGCAGCCATGTGCACCAGTTGCGCCAAGTGATCGACAAACCTTTTGCCAAACCACTGCTGCATACCGTGCACGGCGTGGGTTACCGCCTGGCCGATGCGTAATGGAGTTTAGACAGAGCCTTTCCCAGCGGATCATCATTGCCTTCGCGCTAATGAGTGCGCTGGTGGCCGGCGCCTTCGCCATGGGCATCGTCGCGACCGTGCATCTGGTCGAAGAAAAACTGATTTCGGCGGGGCTGGGTGGTGACCTGCAGCGTCTGCTGCTGATGGACAACGTCTCGGACTGGAGCCATCGGCCGGAGCCCGATCAGCTGTTCTATTTCAGCGGTGGGCCGGGCGATTTCGAACTGCCGAAGGATCTGCGTCATCTCGATTCGGGTTTTCATGAAGTCTTCCGCGAGCAACTGTCGTATCACGCGATGGTCGAGGTCGTCGACGGTCGTCGCTATGTGTTGCTGCAGGATCAAAGCGATTTCGAAGAGCGTGAGCGCGTGCTGTTTGCCGTGGTGCTGGTGGGTTTCGTACTCAGCCTGGCGCTGGCGGTTTTTCTCGGTTGGGTGCTGGCGCGCAAAGTGATGGCCCCGGTGGTACGACTGGCACGGCAGGTGCGTCATCGCGACCAGTTGCTCGGGCTGGCGCCGCCGCTGGCGCCGGATTATGCGGCGGACGAAGTCGGTGAACTGGCGGTGGCGTTCGATGCCACGCTGGGTCGTTTGCGTCAGGCGCTGACCCGCGAGCGTTTGTTTACCAGTGATGTCAGCCATGAATTGCGCACACCGCTGATGGTGCTGGCCAGCTCGTGTGAGCTGTTGCTGGAAAACCCTGCGATCGATCAGCGCGGTCGCTCTCAAGTCGAGCGCATAGCCCGCGCCAGTGAGGAAATGCGCGAGTTGGTGCAAACCTTCCTGATGCTCGCCCGCGCTCAGCGCGAAGACGCCGGTCTGGCGCCGCAGCAAAATATCATCCAGGTGGCGGACAGCCTGCTGTGTGTCTGGCGCGAACCGATCGAAAGCAAAGGCCTGAATCTGCAGTTCGAGGCGGGCAACCCGCCAGCGACTTGTTACAACGCGACGTTGTTGACGGCGGTGATGGGCAATCTGCTGCGCAATGCCTGCCACTACACCGAGCAGGGGTTCATTCGCCTGACACTGACGCCGCGAGGATTTGTGGTCGAGGACTCGGGCGTGGGTATTCCCGAAGAGAAGCGCGAGGCCATGTTCCAGCCGTTCGTGCGCGGCAAGGAAAATCGCGGCGAGGGGCTGGGGCTTGGCCTGTCCCTGGTACAGCGGATCTGCGAAAACGAGGGCTGGACCGTCAGTTTGAGTACGATGGAACCCAATGGCTGCCGGTTTGAGGTAGATCTTGGCAACATTGACACCCGGTAGTGGCACCCAGCCACTCCCGCCAACCTGTCTAAATCCTGTATAACCTTGAAATAGTTTGCAGGTTTACCCAACATTTTTTTCACAAATGGATGACCTGACGCTGACACGCCCCCGCTTAAGGTGGGGACATCAGTAATTCTGGAGTCCTGGTGATGGCCGGCCCGATCAAGCTCGATTTTTCCGAAAAGTACGACGATAAGCACGCAGAGAAATACCTGCACAAGCATCAAGCCAATCTTGGCCGCCGTCTGTCTCATTGGCGTGACGAACAGTTGGCCCGCAAGGCCTTGACGCTGGCGGGTGAACCGGGCCTGGTACTGGATTTGCCGTGTGGTGCGGGACGTTTCTGGCCCTTGCTGGCGGAAAAGCCCAACCGCGTGATCATCGGTGCGGACAACTCCGAATCGATGATCAAGACAGCGATGCAATCGCAACCGGCAGATGTGGTGAAACGGGTACAACCCTTGCACACGTCTGCGTTCGACATTGCCTTGCCTGATAACGCCGTCGACAGCATTTTCTGCATGCGTTTGCTCCATCACATCGGTGAAGCCGAGCATCGACGGGCCATTCTGCGTGAATTTGAGCGCGTCACCCGAGACAGCGTGATTATTTCGCTGTGGGTGGATGGCAACTTCAAGGCCTGGAAACGCAAAAAGGCTGAGGCCAAGCGTGGGCAGGAAGGTTACCAAAACCGTTTTGTGTTACCCGCTGTTACGGTGGAAAAAGAATTCGAAGCAGCAGGGTTCCGCATTCAGGAACAACTGGATTTCATCCCGCTCTATGCCATGTGGCGGGTTTACGTATTACGCAAGAGGTAGTGGGATGGCAGTGCAATTTGCAACAGAAACGGGCCTCGCTCCGCAGGATCGCTTTGACTATTACTGGAGCCAGCAGGGTGAATGGGTAGAAGAACCCAACGTTCGCCGTGGTGGCGAAAGTGGTGTGCAACGAGTCATGGGACGTGATGGCCAGCTGTTGTATGCAAAGCGCCAGACCGGACATATCTATCGCAGCTGGCTGCATCCGTTCGGTCGCCCGACGGTGCTGCGTGAGCTCGATGCGCTGACCGGCGTCAGTAAGCTCGGTGTGCGGGTGCCGGAAATCGTTTTCTGCGGCGCTCAGCCTGATCCGCAATACAAATGGCGTGCGCTGCTGGTGACCAAGTCGCTGGATGGCTTTGACGAGCTGGAAAAATGGCAAGCTGCAGGCGGGCGTGCGCAGTACAGTGAAGCCGTTTACGAGCGCGTATTGAAAGACCTCGCCGAAAACCTCGCGCGCATGCACAAGGGCCGTTGGCAGCACAGCTGCATCTATATCAAGCACGTGTTCGTACGGGTTACCGGCGAAGGCGATTCGGCGAAGGTCGAAGTGGCGTTGATCGATCTGGAGAAATGCCGGCAGCGTCTGACCGCTCATCGCGCAGCCTCCCACGACATGAAACAATTGCGCCGCCATTCGTCGTTCAGCGACACAGACTGGAAAAAACTCGTCTACTTTTATGAGACGGCGTTTGGCAGCGCTATCAAAGGTTTATAGCGATGAAACTAGAAATTGCACGAGGTTTGTTTCTGGTTGGAGCCTTGGCAGTTGCATCATTGGCGGTGGCAGCTTGGGAGCAGCCCCGTATGCAGGTTGTTGGCGCGTCAATAGACGACGCCCACTGCGCAGTCCCACGGGTGGCAAAAGCCTCCGTGGCGACCAAACCCGATCATGACTTGTTGTTGTTCATGTTCGGACTCTCTCAAGGGATGAGGCCACAGAGTTGAACCGATTGAAGCCCACATAAAAGGCCTCGCAGATGCGAGGCCTTTTTTATGCAAGCAAGATCAAAAGATCGCAGCCTTCGGCAGCTCCTACATGGATCGGTGTAGGAGCTGCCGAAGGCTGCGATCTTTTGCGTTCAAGACTTATCAGGTTTCGCCAGCAGGGTGTAGACGCACGGCAAGACGAACAGCGTAAACAACGTCCCGATCGACATCCCCGTGGCGATTACCATGCCGATATCAAAGCGGCTGACGGCGCCGGCACCGGTCGCCAGAATCAGCGGCACCATGCCAAATACCATCGCCGCCGTGGTCATCAACACCGGGCGCAATCGAATGGCCGCGGCTTCCTCGACCGCCTCGCGTGCGGTCAGTCCCTTGTCCTTGCGTAACTGGTTGGCGAATTCGACGATCAGGATTCCGTGCTTGCTGATCAGACCGATCAGCGTCACCAGCCCGACCTGGGTGTAGATGTTCATGCTCGACCAGCCGAGGAACAGCGGAATCAACGCCCCGCAGATCGACAACGGTACCGTCACCAGAATCACCAGCGGATCGCGGAAACTCTCGAACTGCGCGGCCAACACCAGAAAAATGATCGCCAGCGCCAAGGCAAACGTCACCCACAAGGCACTGCCTTCCTGGACGAACTGCCGTGAGGCGCCACCATAGTCGAAAGCAAAACCGGCGGGCGCTTCTTCGCGGGCGATCTGCAGCACGGTGTCGATGGCTTCGCCCATGCTCACCAGCGGAAAACCGGAAATCTTCGCCGCGTTGAGTTGCTGGAACTGGTTGAGCTGGCGCGGTCGTGCGCGGTCGCTGACCTTGATCAGCGTCGACAATGGCAGCAATTCGCCCTGGGTGTTTTTCACGTAGTAATTGTTCAGCCAGTCCGGGTTGTCGCGGTAGGGCCGTTCAACCTGGGCGATGACCTTGTAGCTGCGCCCTTCAATGGTGAAACGGTTGATTTCCGCCTCACCGAGCAACGTCGCCAGCGTGCCGCCCAAGTCCTGCATCGACACGCCCATCTGTGCCGCTTTGGCGCGGTCGATGTCGACCACCACTTCCGGTTTGTCGAACGCCAGATCAAGGTCGACGAAGGCGAACTTGCCCGACTCCATGGCGCGTTTCTTGATCCGGTCAGCGACTTGCAGCAGCAGTTCGTAGTCGTTGGCCGTGTTGATCACGAACTCGAACGGCAAACCTTCACCGGTGCCGGGCAAGGAGGGCAGGTTGAAACCGAAGATCTGCAGGCCCGGAATGCCTTCGAGTTTGCCCTGCACCTCGGGAAGGATTTCCATCTGCGTGCGGCTGCGTTCGTTCCACGGCTTGAGCAGGAAACCGCCGATGCCGGCCTGCACACCGTTGTAGCCGTTGATCTGGAACGAAGAGTAGTACTCAGGGAATTCCTTGAAGATCTTGATGAACTCGTCGGTGTAGGCGCTCAGGTAATCCAGGTTGGTCGGCTGCGGGGCGGTGGCCATCATGAAAATAATGCCCTGATCCTCGTCCGGCGCCAGTTCCGATTTGGTGAACTTGAGGAACACCGGGATCAGGCACAGCACGATCACCGCGAACACCAGCACCACCGGCCGCGTGTTCAGCGTGCCGTGCAGCATGCTCTGGTAACGGCGCTTGAGGCTGTCGAAGATGCGGTCGAGACGATGGGCGAGGCCGCTGGGGTTTTGTTCATGGCGCAGCAGATAGGCGCACATCATTGGCGACAGGGTCAGGGCGACAATGCCGGAGATCACCACTGCCCCGGCCAGCGTCAGGGCGAATTCCTTGAACAACGCTCCGGTCAGTCCGGTGAGGAAACCGATTGGCGCGTACACCGCCGCCAGGGTGATCGTCATCGACACCACCGGCATGGCGATTTCCCGTGCGCCTTCGAGGGCCGCGTCAAACGGGGTTTTGCCTTCCTCGATATGCCGGTGAATGTTCTCCACCACGACAATCGCATCGTCCACCACCAGGCCGATGGCCAACACCATTGCCAGCAACGTCAGCAGGTTGATCGAGTAACCCATCATCTGCATGAAGAACATCACGCCGATCATCGACAGTGGAATGGTCACCACCGGGATCACCACCGAACGCAAGGCGCCAAGGAACAGGAACACCACGACGATCACGATCAGCACCGCTTCGAACAGGGTTTTCACCACTTCATCGATGGAGGCCTGAATGAACAGCGTGGCGTCGTAGGCGATCTCGCTCTTGAGGTTCGGCGGCAGCTGCGCCTCCAGCTCCGGCATGATCTTGCGCACTTCCTTGATCACGTCCAGCGGGTTGGCGCCCGGCGTGGCCTTGATGCCGATGTACACCGACGGCGTGCCGCCGAACGAGCTGATCGAGTCGTAGTTTTCCGCGCCCATTTCCACCCGTGCGACATCGCTGAGCAGCACGCGGCTGTCGCCACTGACCTTGAGCGGGATCGCCGCGAACGCCTCGGCGGATTTCAGTTCGGTGTTGGCGTTGATGCTGGTGACCACGTACTCGCCTTTCACTTCGCCGGCAGCGGAGAGGAAGTTGTACTGGCGCACCGCGTTGGTCACGTCGCTGGCGCTGAGACCGAAACCGGCGAGCTTCACCGGGTCGAGCCACAGGCGCATGGCGAACACCTGATTGCCGAGAATCTCTGCTTCTGCCATGCCGGGCAGTGTCGCCAGTTTCGGTTGGATCACCCGAGACAGGTAGTCGGTGATCTGCGGGTTGCTCAGGTCATCGCTGAAGAAACTGATGTACATCAGCGCCGAAGCGTCAGCGGACTCCTTGCTCAGTACCGGGTCTTCGGCGTCTTGCGGCAGTTGGTTCTTGACCTCGTTGGCCTTGGCCAGCAGCTCGGTGAACAAGCGGTCGGTGTTGGCGCCAATGCGCGCGTAGATTGAAATCGTCGAGAAGTTCTGCCGGCTGACCGAGGTCATGTAATCGATGCCTTCAGCGCTGGCCAGGCTCTGTTGCATCGGTTGGGTGATGTAGCCCTGAATGGTTTCGGCGTTGGCCCCGGGGTAAGCGGTGGTTACCGTGATCAGGGCGTTTTCCATTTGCGGGTATTGGCGCAGCGGCAGCTTGCTCCAGGCCTGGAAGCCCAGCAGCACAATCAACAGGCTGACCACGGTGGCGAGCACCGGGCGGCGGATGAACGGATCGGTAAAAGCCATGGGGATTCCTTGATCAGTCGGCGCGGGGCGGACTGTTCTGCTCGCCGAGGGTCTTGTCGTCGCTGATGGCGATGTGTGCGCCGTTGTCCAGTTTGATCTGGCCAGCCGTCACCACTTGTTCGCCGCTCTGCACGCCCTTGTTGATCATCACCAGGCCATCACGGCGCTCACCGGTTTCGATGAAGCGTCGCTCGGCGATCAGCACCGGCTGGTCCTTGTCATCCTTTTCGACGTTGCCGTCCTCGGCTTTCTTCTGCCCGACCACGTAGATCGAGTTGCCGTAGAGGGTGTAGGTGATCGCACTCTCCGGCACCACGATGTGTTTTTGCGGATCGGGCAGCAGCACTTCAAGGCTGGTAAACATGCCCGGCAACAGTTTGCCGTCCGGGTTGGCCAGGGTGGCGCGAATCAGGATATTGCGCGTGGTGCTTTCGACAATCGGGTTGATCGCGCTGATCTTGCCGGCGAAATTTTGTCCGGGGTAAGCGGAGACCGAGATTTGCACCGGTTGGCCGATGGCCAGTTTCGGCACCGATTGTTCGGGCAGGTAGAAGTCGGCGTAGAGGCTGCTCAAATCCTGCAGCGTGGCGATTTTGGTGCCGCTGGCGAGGTAGTCGCCGACGTCGACCTGACGGATGCCAATGGTGCCGCTGAACGGCGCAAGGATGCGTTTTTTTGCCAGCGAGGCGTTGAGCTGATTGACCGTGGCCTTGTTCTTTTGCAGCACGGCGGAGAGGCGGTCGTACTCGCCTTTGGAGATCGCGCGGCTGTCGACCAGTTGGGCGCCACGACCGAAATCCAGTTGCGCCAGACCGAGGTCGGCTTTGGCGGTTTCCAGCAGGGCGGTTTCGACGGCGCTGTCGAGTTGCAGCAGCGGCTGCCCGGCCTTGACCTTCTGTCCGGATTCGAATTTGAGTTCGGTGACGGTGCCGGCCACTTCCAGGCTCAGCTCGACACCTTGCAGCGCCTTGAGTGTGCCGACGGTGGGCAGGCGCATCTGCCACGGCTGTTCGGTCGCGTTGGCGACGGCGACACTGATCGGCGGCTTCGGCTTGGAAAAGCCCTGGATCATCGTATAGACCGAAAAGGCTTTGTAGCCGCCCAGCACCAGGACGATCAGCAAAACAACACCCAACATGATCAGCATGCGGCGACGCAGCATATTTCCAGTTCCTTGGATAAATCAGGTGAGACAGGCGGGCACATTACTCCGAGTACAGGGGGTATTCCAACTGGCACTTATTACAGGGGCTTAAAAAGATCGTCCTATCGCGGCCCGAGCCTCGGACGATCTTTTAAGGGCGTTTTATGCCATCAGATGAAGATGGTTGTCCCAGAGCCCCGCCGGCAATTCCAGCGGTTTGGCCAACAACTCATCCTGACGGCAATCGTAGTAGCGGCACCGGCCCTGACCAGACGTCACAACGAAACCATCCTTCACCGCACCGACGCCCGCGCAATCAGGCAACGGCGCATCGAGGCGTACTTCGCCGCTGTCCAGATCCCAGATAAAGAAGCGGTTGCCACGCGGTGCCGTCAGTGCGACCAGACGCAGATCGCTGTGCACGGCGACGCTGGCGGTGTAATGCCCCATCGATTGCAACTGATGCTCCGGCACCGGGAACGCCACGAACGGTTGACCCGGACGCTTGATCGCCAGCAACTCCGAACGCTCATGGGAGGCGCCCATGAATTGCTGACTGGCAACGATGGTGCCGTCGCTGGCGATGCCCAAATGGCGCACGCTATTCATCTGCTGAGCGAGGGTTTCCTTGCTCAGCAGCGTACCGTCGCGTTGCATCAGCACCAGGCTCGGCTCCATGGCATTGAGATTCATGTCGACGCGGCTTTCCGCCTCGGTACGAATCCCGCCGTTGGCCACCACCAAGGTCTCGCCGTCAGGCATCCAGGACACCTGATGCGGGCCGAGACCGTGGGTGGAAATCTCACCGCTGTGCACCAGCCGCTCGCCTTCGAACTTGTACACGCCGAGCAGACCCCGACCGGGATCGCTGGTGTCGTTCTCGGTCGCGTACAGGTACTCGCCGTCCTTGTGCACCACGGCGTGGCCGTAGAAGTGCCGGTTCGGCTGCGAGGTCACCGTCTGCAGCAAATTACCGTCGCGCATGTCGATCAGGTAACTCTCGGTGCCCGGACGCCGCGCGACGAACAACGCAATCGGCTGCGTGGGGTGGTTGATGATGTCGTGGCAACGCTGGCCGACTTCGGTGGCGAACACCTGCTTGCCGTCCAGGCGATAACCGACGGCGTAATGCTTGCCGTCGGTATCGTCGCGCGCCGACAACAGCAGCGGGCTCTGATCCTTGCGTTTGAACAGCGTCCAGCCGCCCAGTGTCACTGCTCCCAGCAGCGTACTAGCTAAAGTCAGAGCCTGGCGTCGCAGCATGGCACTTGCCCTCATCAGTCACCGTCGTTGGCGTTAAAGCCCAGTTGGATACCCAGCGCCTTGGCCAGTTCGCCTTCGTGCAGGCGATGGACGACGTTGAGGCTGTCGTAGATATCGTTGAGTTGCTGACGACCGGCGTCGTCTTCAAGCATTTCGCCGAGGGAACGCTGGGTGCTGTCGAACAGTTTCAGCGAAGCAGCGTAAGCCGCGTCGATCTTGTCCGCCAGTGGCTTCTGATCGCTTGGCAGCAGGCTGCGCAGGCCTTTGTTGTCGACGCCTTCCCACACGGTTTTCGCGGCGGCGAGGCTGGCTTCCAGCGCGGTCAACGACGACTGGCTACGCCATGCATCGGCCTGGAACGGCTGTGGCACACCCTTGCTCTGGCGACCCATTGGCGTGCCGAGTTTTTTCTTCAGGGTGTCCAGCGCGGTGACCTGCACGCGCAGCAGATCGGCGATCGCTTCGTGGGAGTCGGCATAGCGCTGGTTGGGGAACTTGGTCATCTGCGCGAGCATGCCGTCGGTGTTGTTCCAGTTCTGCAGAATCTCTTCGGCCAGTTGCTTCTGACGCTCGCCGATGGCGATCAGCAGTGGGCAGTACTTGGCTTTCTGCTCGGCGTTGGCGACGTCAGGCTTGGCGTCGAACAGGATGTATTCGTAAGCCGACAGGCCCTGGACGACAACGCTGGATTTGGCCAGTGCGGCGGCGTCGATCTGTGGCTGCGCGACCACCAGTTGCTCGACCTGACGACCGACAAGGTTTTTCTTGTCCGGCCAGAACTGCACCTGCCACGAACGGTTGCCCTCGGCCAACGGACCGATCAGCAGCGGTTGCAACTCGGCCCAGGCTTTCTGCGCATGCAGGAAGTCGGCACGGGCGGTTTCCAGGGTTTCTTTGCCCTGGCAGTAGGCGAGGGCACTGACGGCCAGTTGCTTGTCGGCTTCGACCCAACGGGTATAAGTCGGCAGGATCACCGATTTGGCGATGGCTGCCGAAGTGACCGCTTGCGGATCCTGCGGCGAGCAGGCGCCGAGGGCGAGCGCGGCAAGGCTGGTGAACAGTAGCTTGGGACGGAACATGTCGGGCTCCCGATTCTTTTATCAGTGTTTAAAGTGAGTTCAGAAACGCCAGCAGCGCGGCGCGCTGCTCGGCATTGAAAGATAAAACCTGTTGCTGCGCCGCCTTCGCTTCGCCGCCGTGCCAGAGCACCGCTTCGAGCAGATTGCGCGCGCGACCATCATGCAAAAACTGTGTGTGACCACTGACCGCTTGCGTCAGGCCGATCCCCCACAACGGCGGCGTGCGCCAGTCGCGGCCGGAGGCCTGGAATTCAGTGCGGTTGTCAGCCAGGCCGTCGCCCATGTCATGCAGCAGCAGATCGCTGTACGGGCGAATCACTTGATTGGCCAGTTCAGGTTCGGCGGCGTTGACGGCGGTGGTGTATTTCGGCGTGTGGCAGGAATCGCAACCGGCCTGGAAAAACAGGTTTTTGCCGGCGATGACCTCTGCATCATTAACGCCACGACGCGCAGGCACAGCGAGGTTACGGCTGTAGAACAGCACCAGACGCAGAATGTTATCGCTGACTTCCGGTGCGCCGTCGGGGCCATTGCCGTTCGGCGCCTGTTTGCAGGCGGTTTGCGCGTCGGTGCAGTCATCGAACGGTCTCAGGCTGGTCGTGAGGCCCATATCACCCGAGAACGCGTGAACATTTTGTTGATTGAGGTTCGGTTGCCCGGCTTTCCAGCCAAATCTGCCCATGACGGTTTTTTGCAACGCGTCATCCCAGACCTGATTGGGCCGGCCATGGATGCCGTTTTTTTCTTTGGCCTGTGCGGCGGCGTTGGCGAGGATCGCTTCTTCAGGGATCGCTTCGAGCAGGCCGAGGCCGATCATCGGCGGGGCGACGCGTGCGGAGAACCGCGTGTCCGGGTGCATCGGGCCGTAGCCGAGCTGGGTGATCTGCAAAACCGGTTTGCGCAGCTCGACTTCGGTGCCGTCCTTGAAGCGCACAGGTACTGGCGTGTAGTCGACGCGCACTTTGCCTTCCGGAGCGACGCCGGGCACGGCCATGTCCTGAAACTGCCCGCCGTACACCGGCTCTGGCACCACGCCGACTTGCTCGATGAGTCGGGCATATTCCGGCGCGTCAGGAATCGACAGTCTGACCAGCATCGATACCGCGTTGGCGGCATCCGGCATTGGCGGATGACCGCGACCGTCCTTGATATGGCAGTTCTGGCAGGCATTGGTGTTGAACAACGGGCCGAGGCCATCGCGCGCCGTGGTAGTCGACGGCGCGATCACCCACGGGCTGCGAAAGAAGCTGTTGCCGACACTGAAATCCACCCGGCGCGACGGCGGCAGATTCGCCGAAGGCAGCGAGAACGCATTCTGATCCGTCTTGCGCACGGTTGCCGCACCGCCGGAACGCGCTTCACCTGGCTCGGCCTTGGTGAAACGCGGGGCGTCATCGCAGGCACTCAGGCCCAAGGCCAGAAACAGTGCGGACAAGCGAAGAGGCAGCAAGGGCATCAGACATCCTGCGGACGGGCGAAAACAAAGGCGCAAAGTCTAACAGGGCGAGGGGGTTTGAATAAGAGGAATTATCGTTTGCTTGATTTGTGGCAGGGTTTCACTCGAGGACGAGTCGCCCCTATCGCTGGCAAGCCAGCTCCCACAGGATTTCGGGTGCTTGCAAAATTTGTGTACGCCACCGATTACTGTGGGAGCTGGCTTGCCAGCGATGGAGCCATCAGCATCACCACAAAAAACAGGCATGAAAAAGGCGACCCGAAGGTCGCCTTTTTTTGACGCGGACGCTGTGATCAGAACTCGTGATCAGCGTTGTCCGGGTTCAGGTCGCTGATGCCCAGTTTGCCGGCAGCGGCTTCGATCGAACCGGTCTGCTTGACCAAGGACGCGATGGCGTCGCGAACGATCTGGTTGCCAGCGGTGTTGCCCGCAGCGATCAACTGGTCGTAGTGCTCACCCTTGTTGGCGTGATCGACCATGACCTGGATCTTCGCTTCGGTCGCGGCCAGATCGGCTTTCAGTGCGGTGTCGGCAGCCGGGTCGGCCTTGGCCACCAGCGACGACAGGCTGGCGCCAGTCATTTTGGTGCCGTCAACACGGGTGTACTCGCCCAAGTAAACGTTACGAATGCCTTTGGCATCGTAGAAGTGCGAGTAGTGCGTGTTGTCGCTGAAGCAGTCCTGCTCGTCTTCAGGGGAGTTGGCTTCCAGGGAAACCTTCATGCGTTCGCCGGCCAGTTCGCCCAGAGACAGGCTGCCCATGCCGAAGAGCATTTTGCGCAGACCGGTTTCGCCCGGCTCGGCTTCCAGGGTGGCGCGGTAGTTGTCAGCCACATTCGGCTTCCAGTTGCCGACCATCTCTTCCAGGTCGCTGACCAGCAGTTGGGTCACGGACTTCAGGTAAGCACGACGACGATCGTTGTGACCGCCAGTGGCGCCGGCGCCTTCCAGGTAATCGGAAGCCGGACGGTTGCCAGCGCCAGGGCCGGTACCGTTGAGGTCCTGGCCCCACAGCAGGAATTCGATGGCGTGGTAGCCCGTTGCAACGTTGGCTTCGGAACCGCCCAGCTCATTGAGGCTGGCGAGTTTTTCCGGAGTGATGTCCTTGACGTCGACCTTGTCTTCGCCCACCTGAACTTCGGTGTTGGCGATGATGTTGGCGGTTGCGCCCGGGTTACCCAGTGCGTGCTCGTAGGATTTGTCGACGTAGTCGATCAGACCCTCGTCCAGCGGCCAGGCGTTAACCTGACCTTCCCAATCGTCGATGATGGTGTTGCCGAAGCGGAACACTTCGCTCTGCAGGTATGGAACGCGTGCAGCGACCCAGGCAGCCTTGGCGGCTTTCAGGGTGTCGGCGTTCGGCTTGGCGAGGAACGCGTCGACGGCGGTTTGCAGGGTTTTCGCGGTGGATTCGGCATCGCTGTAAACGGCGAAGACCATGTCGGCGTAGTGCGCAACCACAGCCTTGGCGGCGGCTTCATCGACTTTACCGGCAGCGGCAGGAGCAGCCGCAGGTGCGGCGGTGCTGGCGGCTGGTGTCGGTGCGGCCGGCGCGGCGGCCTTGTCTTTGCCTTCGCCGCAACCGGCGAGGGAAATAGCGATGGCCAGCAGACTGGCGGTAGCCAGAGGCATACGAATCATGGCGAACATCCTGCTTCGTTGATTGATTGACAGGCGCGGGGGTGCGCAAAGCTGCGACATAATGCAAATCTTTCGCATTATGTGTAAAGGGTTGTGGCTGGAAATATTTCTTATTTACGACGGCAAAGCGGCATGGATCAAAGGATCGCCGCGTTACTGCGTTGTGCTTGTTTGAGGTAGACGCTCAGCTCGCGCGCGGGCAGCGGCTTGCTGTAGTGGTAACCCTGACCTTCGTGGCAGCCTTCGGAGATGATGTAGCTTTCCTGCTCGGCCGTTTCCACGCCCTCGGCAATCACCTGCATGCCAAGGCTTTTGCCCAGTTGAATGATCGCGCGAACGATCGTTGCATCGTCGTCGTCATCGAGCAGATCCTGAACGAAGCTCTTGTCGATCTTGATCTTGTCCAGCGGCAGGCTTTTCAGATAACTCAGCGATGAGTAACCGGTGCCGAAGTCATCGATGGCGATCAACGCTCCGGAGCGGCGCAGGCTGAGCAAGTGTTGGGCGGCGGTGCTGATGTCTTCCATCAGGCCGGTTTCGGTGACTTCCAGCTCCAGACTGCGCGGCGGCAGGCGGTACATCTGCATCAAATTGTTGACCACCCGTGGCAATTCGGCGTGGTGCAGTTGTACGGTGGACAGATTGACCGCCATGCGCAGATCGGCAAAACCCATGTCGTGCCATTCGCGCAACTGCTTGCAGGCCTGATCCAGCACCCACTCGCCAATCGCGATGATCGTGCCGTTCTGTTCTGCCAGTGGAATGAACAAGTCCGGCGGCACCAGGCCGTGCTCGGGATGTTGCCAGCGAATCAGCGCCTCGACGCCGACCACGCGGTGATCGCGATAGCTGATCTGCGGTTGATAGACGAGGTAGAACTGATCGCGCAGCAAGGCATCGCGCAGGTCTTTTTCCAGTTCGCGACGGCGACGCATCTCGCTGTCGACGCTGGCGATGTAGAACTGATAGCGGTTGCGCGAACGGGTCTTCGCCAACGTCATGGTCTGCTCGGCCTTTTGCAGCAGCTTCTCGGTGCTGTCGCCGTCCTCCGGGAACAGGGTGATGCCGATGGTCGCGCGCAGGCGGATCTCCTGATGATCGAGGGCAAACGCCGCTTCCAGATCATCGAGGATGCTTTGCGCCAGTTCTGCTGCTTCGTAAGGCTGTTCGATGTCGGCCTGCACCAGCGCAAACTGGTCACCGCCCAAGCGGGCGAGGGCACCTAAGCGGCCGCTGTGGGCGCGCAGACGATCAGCCAGCGCCAACAGCAATTGGTCGCCGGTCTGGTAGCTGAATTGTTCGTTGATGCCTTTGAAGTCATCCAGCCCTACACACAGCACCGCAACCCGGCGTTGCAGCTTGCCGGCGTCGACCAGAATCTTGTCCAGTTGCTGCTGCAGTTGCTGGCGGTTCGGCAGGCCTGTCAGGAAGTCGTACTGGGCCATGCGCAGCAGGCTGTTTTCCGCTTCGTGGCGCAGATGGGTGTTGCGCTCGATCGATTCGAGCAACTGGTTGGCGGTGTTGATCCAGATGCCCAGCTCGTTTTTCTCGTGACCCTTGAGCTGCGGAATCTTGTGTTCGCTGGGGCGATCGGGGTTGATCTCGGTGAGGTGTTCGATAATCCGCGACAACGGTTTGGTCAGCAGCCAGTGATAGACCAGATACAGCACCAGGCCCATGGCCAGCGCGCGCAACACGCCGGAAATGAAAATGATCACCGAGCTGACGATAAAACCTTCGCCGTAGGTGGCGGTGTCGAGGGTGATGCTCAGGTCGCCGTAATACTCGCTGTACGGGCCGCGCCCTACCAGTTGGGTGGTGAAGGTGCGTTCCTGACCGAGGATCAGATCGGTCAGCCAGCGGCTGTTGGAATGCTGCAGGTCGCGGGATTTCTGCGCGAGCATGGCTTCGTTCGGATGGCCGATGGACGCCTGACGCACGGCATCGTCCTGGAACAGGCCTTCGATCACCTGCATGCCCATCTCCCGGTCGAGGCTATAAACTGCCTGGGTCGAGGGGTCGCGGAACATGTCGAGGATGCGCTCGGCGTCGCCGGCCACCGCCTGACGAGTTTTGTAGGCATCGAAAACAATCTGCGCGCAGCTCAAGACCACGCCGACGATCAATGCCGACAGGAGCACGACCCGGAGCAACTTCACC
Source organism: Pseudomonas sp. 4CAES_32.4 (assembly GCF_058136335.1). Classification (NCBI taxonomy): domain Bacteria; kingdom Pseudomonadati; phylum Pseudomonadota; class Gammaproteobacteria; order Pseudomonadales; family Pseudomonadaceae; genus Pseudomonas; species Pseudomonas sp. 4CAES_32.4. The sequence continues at coordinate 4,952,957 of NZ_CM176882.1, read as the reverse complement.
GACAAGCTGTTCTTGAGTTCCAGCTTCAAAGGGTTATTCCTTGTTCCGAGCGGGTAGCGTCAGTTTGCCATGAGTATTGGCAATCCCGTGTTGGCAGTCAAAGGGACAATCAGGCCCGGGAGGATTTACCCGTGGCGTTGGCCGAAATGCTGCTGTTTGGAGTATTAGCCCTATTTGTACTGTGTCGGTTGTATCGGCCCTCAACTTGAGCGGTTCGCAACAATTTTCCCAATGTTTTGATGTTAGCCGTCTGTGCCGGGGCGGCAAGCAGTCTGCGGCTGCATTTTCTGTGGGAATAACGCCATGATCGTTCCCACGCTCTGCGTGGGAATGCCGCTAGGGACGCTCTGCGTCCAATGACGCGAAGCGTCACGGCCTGCATTCCTACGCAGGAGCGCGGGAATGATCATTGAACGCCCATAAAAAAACCCGGCAAAAGCCGGGTTTTTTGACTGGCGCGCAGCTTAAGCGGTGAAGGTTTTGCCTTCGAACTGCTCAGCAACGAACTTCCAGTTGACCAGGTTCCAGAACGCCTCGACATACTTAGGACGAACGTTGCGGTAGTCGATGTAGTAAGCGTGTTCCCAGACGTCGCAGGTCAGCAGCGGGGTGTCGCCGCTGGTCAGCGGGTTGCCGGCGCCGATGGTGCTGGCCAGAGCCAGGGAACCGTCAGCCTTTTTCACCAGCCAGCCCCAGCCGGAACCGAAGGTGCCGATCGAGGTTTTGCTGAACTCTTCCTTGAACTTGTCGAACGAACCGAACGAAGCGTTGATGGCTTCAGCCAGTGCGCCGGTTGGTTGACCGCCGGCGTTTGGCGCCAGGCAGTTCCAGTAGAAGGTGTGGTTCCAGACCTGAGCGGCGTTGTTGAAGATACCGCCCGAGGAAGTCTTGACGATTTCTTCCAGGGTCTTGCCTTCGAACTCGGTGCCTGGCACCAGGTTGTTCAGGTTCACGACGTAGGTGTTGTGGTGCTTGTCGTGGTGGTATTCCAGGGTTTCCTTGGAAATGTGCGGCTGCAGGGCATCGTGTGCGTAAGGCAGCGGCGGCAATTCGAAAGCCATGATGATTCTCCTAATCAGGTCTGTTGCGGTGAGCGCAAGGCCGATCACGGGCGGCCAGAAATGCACCGGCGAGTTTTTACTCTTTGCGGCGCAGGGTTTCGATCATAGCACCGGGGTTGCGCCATAACCACGCAACAACTGTGTGGGATAGAGGTTCCAGAGCCGTTTGGAATAAATCAGCTCGCGATTATCAACTGCCCCGCGACCGTGAACATCATCAACGCCACCACCAGATCAAGGATTCGCCAGGTACTTGGCCGTGCCAGCCACGGCGCCAACCACGCAGCGCCCAACGCCAAGGTGAAAAACCACAACAGCGAAGCACTCGCAGCACCCACCACATAAGCCCCCGGCACTGATTGCTGCGCGCCGAGCGAACCGATCAGCAACACCGTATCCAGATAAACGTGCGGGTTGAGCAGTGTCACTGCCAGAGCACTGAGCATCACCGCGCGCAGCGAGCGCACGGTCTGGTTTTCACCTTGACCCATGCTTTGTTTCGAACAGGCTCGCCGCAGCGCCTGGCTGCCGTACCAGATCAAAAATGTCGCGCCGCCCCAGCGGGCAACCGCTAGCAACGTCGGGTTCTGCGCCAGGATCGTCGCCAGCCCGAACACGCCAGCGGCGACCAGCAGCGCATCGCACACCACGCATAGCGCCGCTACCGGCAAATGGTGTTCACGACGCAGGCTCTGCGCCAATACAAAGGCGTTCTGCGTGCCGATCGCCATGATCAGCCCGAACGCGACCAGCAAGCCGTTCACATAGCTTTGCCACATAAGAATTACTCCGCGTTGGCTGCCAGATCGCGCAGCACTTGCATGGCGCGTTCGGCATCGGCCTGGCCGACGAACAAATGATCGTGGTAGTAACCGGCAATCACGTTGCAACTGATCCCGGCCTTGCCCAGTGCCGTGGCGAATGCAGCGGTGAGCCCAACCGCTTCCAGCGCCGAATGCACGTTGAGGGTGATCCATGCGGCGACGTAGTCGAAGCTGAAACCGGCCTGTTCGGCGTCGCAACGTTCGAGAATCACCGTCAGACCTTCCTGTTCGCGGAAGCTGCCGATGATGTCCACCCCGCTCGGCAATTGGCCGCCTGGCAGGGTGCAGAACACATATTCACCGGCATTGAGTTGCGGGCTCATGCTGCGCAACAGGGTCGTGAGTGAAGTTTCGCCAGCCATGGAAGTGTTCCTTGATAAAGAGTGCTTGCTGGCTATTCTCCGGGCGAAACCTGTATAAGAAAAACCAATAGTGCTGATCGCTCATTAGGAAAACTGATGTTCGACTACAAATTGCTTTCCGCTCTGGCCGCCGTGGTCGAGCAGGCTGGATTCGAGCGCGCGGCGCAGGTGGTGGGTTTGTCGCAATCAGCGATTTCGCAGCGGATCAAACTGCTCGAAGCGCGGGTCGGTCAACCGGTGCTGATACGCAGCACACCGCCGTCACCAACCGAAATCGGCCGGCGCCTACTCAACCATGTGCAGCAAGTGCGCTTGCTTGAGCGTGACTTGCAAACCCTGGTGCCGGCATTGGACGAAGAGGGGCTGCCGGAACGTCTGCGCATCGCGCTCAATGCCGATAGCCTCGCAACTTGGTGGGCCGAAGCGGTCGGCGATTTCTGCGCCGAACAACATTTGTTGCTCGATCTGATCGTCGAAGACCAGACCGTCGGCCTCAAACGCATGCGTGCCGGGGAAGTGGCCGCATGCCTCTGCGCCAGTGAACGACCGGTAGCCGGTGCGCGCAGCGTATTGCTCGGCGCGATGCGTTATCGCGCCTTGGCCAGCCCGGCGTTTATCGAACGACATTTCCCCGACGGCGTGCGCGCCGAACAGCTGCCGCGCTCGCCAGCACTGGTGTTCGGGCCAGACGATTTGCTCCAGCACCGCTATCTCGCCTCGCTCGGCGTCGACGGTGGATTCGAACACCATTTATGCCCATCCTCGGAAGGCTTTATTCGCCTGACCGAAGCGGGTTTGGGCTGGGGGCTGGTGCCAGAACTGCAAGTGCGCGATCAACTGCAACGTGGCGTGTTGCGCGAGTTGCTGCCAGATAAACCGATCGACGTGCCGTTGTACTGGCATCATTGGCGCAATGGCGGTCAGTTGCTGGGTTTGCTGACCGAGCAATTGGTGCGCGCCTCAGCGCAATGGCTGGTGGCTTAAAAGCAGCTGCGAGCGTCAAGCTGCAAGCGGCAAGTCAAGCGCTGCGCACCGTTTTAAACTTGCAGCTAGAGGCTTGACGCTCGCAGCTGCTTTTTTGTTGGAGTTATGCATGAAGATTTTGGTCACCGGCGCAAGCGGCTTCATTGGCGGGCGCTTTGCGCGTTTCGCTTTGGAGCAGGGCCTGGACGTGCGGGTCAACGGTCGCCGGGCCGAAAGCGTTGAGCACTTGGTGCGCCGGGGTGCCGAGTTTGTACCGGGCGATCTGACCGATCCTGATTTAGTCCGCGAACTGTGTTCCGACGTCGAAGCCGTGGTGCATTGCGCTGGTGCCGTCGGGCTGTGGGGCCGGTATCAGGACTTCCACCAAGGCAATGTGCAGGTCACCGAAAACGTCGTCGAAGCCTGCCTCAAGCAGCGCGTCCGCCGTTTGGTGCACCTGTCGTCGCCATCGATCTACTTCGATGGCCGCGATCACCTCGATCTGACCGAAGAACAAGTGCCCAAACGCTTCAACCATCACTATGCCGCGACCAAATACCTGGCCGAACAAAAGGTCTTCGGCGCGCAGGAGTTCGGCCTCGAAACCATCGCTCTGCGCCCGCGCTTCGTCACCGGTGCCGGTGACATGAGCATCTTCCCGCGCCTGCTGAACATGCAGCGCAAGGGCCGTCTGGCGATCATCGGCAACGGCCTCAACAAAGTCGATTTCACCAGCGTGCAGAACCTAAACGAAGCCATGCTCAGCAGTCTGCTGGCCGCCGGTTCTGCGTTGGGCAAGGCCTACAACATCAGCAACGGCGCGCCGGTGCCATTGTGGGATGTGGTCAACTACGTGATGCGCAGGATGGAAGTCCCACAGGTCACCAAGTACCGTTCCTACGGATTGGCCTACAGCGTCGCGGCACTCAATGAAGGGGCGTGCAAGCTCTGGCCGGGGCGTCCGGAGCCGACCCTGTCGCGTCTGGGCATGCAAGTCATGAAGAAAAATTTCACCCTCGACATCAGCCGCGCCCGGCATTATCTGGATTACGATCCGAAAGTCAGCCTGTGGTCGGCGCTGGATGAGTTCTGTGCGTGGTGGAAAGCCCAGGACATCCGTTGAAACGATTCGGCCGGGCGGCAATGAACCGCACCGCAGGTTGGGGGTCAATGCCTGCGGCTGCGGCGGTTATACTTCGCAGCATTTAGCCATCACCGCGTTTCACAAAGGTTGCCTCAATGTCCATGCGTAATGATGCCCACGACGATTTCGACGATGTCCCGAGCCTGCGTGCCGACACCTTCGACGACGATGACATTCCGACCACCGCGCGCACTTCCGTGCACTCGCGCACCCCGCCAGTGGTCAAGGTCAAAGCCGCGAGCACCGGGCCTTTGTGGGCATTGGTCGGCGCGCTGTTCTTTGCTTTCATCGGCCTGGCCTGGTGGAGCTTTCAGCAGATTTCGCTGATGGAGCAGCAACTGGTCGCGACCCAGGAAAGTTTCGCCCGGATCAGCGAAGAAGCGGCGGGGCGCCTGCAGGATATTTCCGGCAAGGTCGTGGCCAGCCAGAGCAACGTCACCAGCGACAGCGAAGCCTTGAAACTGCAGATCAAACAGCTCGAAGGCAAACTGCTCGATCAGAGCAAACAGCAACAGGGCGTGGCCGGGCAGGCCAGCGATCTGGACAAGCGTCTGGCGCAAATGACTGCACAGACCACCGAGCAGCAGAACGCCAACACCCAGTTGCAGGCGCAGGTCAAAGCCTTGACCGCAGAGCTGGCGACGGTGAAAAGCACCCCGGCCGATACCAGCAAGGTCGACGCCCAGCTCAAGGGTTTCGACGCGCAATTCAAGAGCCTTGGCGCTGACATTGCCGCACTGAAAAAACAGGGCAATCCAAGCGCGGCCATCGACCGTCTGGAGCAGGACATCGTTGTCCTCAAAAGCCAGCAGGACAATCGTCCGGCAGCCCCACAGGGCGGCGGCAATACCGCCGAGTTCGATGCCTTTCGCGGCCAGATGACCCGTAACCTCAATACCCTGCAGGCGCAGATCCAGAACTTGCAGCAGCAGATCAACGCGCGTCCCTGACCGTTGACAGCGGTGGTGAGGAATTTCTCGCCACCGCAACTCCCGACACGTTCAGAAACCCTCTGAATATCCATGCATCAGCCCAAGCCGTCTACGCTCTTGAAACACCAACAAGAACGAGGGATGCGTCATGGGGTTTGTGCATAAATTCGCCTGTCTCTGTTTGCTGTTATTGGCCGGTCTCGGCCAAGCCAGCGCCGCGACCACTGCCAAAGACGACGGCCAGGCCGCCATCGCCCTGCTGGAAAAAGCGCTGGCCTATTACCACGACAACGGCGACAAGGCGTTTGCCGCTTTCAGCCGCCAAGGGGAATTTGTCGACAAGGATCGCTACGTGTTTGTGGTCGATACCAAAGGGGTGATGCTCGCCAGCGGGCGGGCCTTCTTCGGCCCTGATTGGCCGCGATGTCAGCGAAGTGCTCGGACCGGATTTGCAGAAAGCCTTCAAACAAGCATTGACGGTGCCGGAGGGCAACGGCATTCAGCAGGCTGAATATCGTTGGCAGAACTGGGCCGATGGCAAGGTCGAACGCAAGCACGTGTTCTATCAGCGCATCGGCCAGCGGATTCTTGCGGTAGGTTATTACTTGCCGCGCGCCTCGGCCGAGCAGGCCAAAGCGCTGCTGGACAAAGCAGCGACAGATCTGGGCAAAGACGAGAAGGGCACGCTGACGGCGATCAACTCGCTCAAGGGCGGTTACCTGCAGGATGATCTGTACGTGTTTGTCGTCGATCTGAACACCCAGCGCTACGTCGCCCACGGCACCAACCTGCGCTTGATCAATACCGACTTCGGCAAGATCAAGGACCCGGAAGGCAAACCGGTGGGCGAGCCGATTCTGGCGCAGATCGACAAGCAGGATGAGGGCGAATATGAATACCGCTGGAAGAACCCGGTGACCGGCAAGGTCGAAGACAAACATGCTTACCTGAAAAAGGTCGGGCATTTTCTCGTCGCGGTGGGTTACTACAGCCCTTGAATCCCAGCGCGATCGTTCCCACGCTCGGCGTGGGAATGCCTCAACGGACGCTCTGCGTTCGGCTTTGGATGGGACGCGGAGCGTCCCAGGCAGCATTCCCACGCAGAGCGTGGGAACGATCGTGTGAAAAGGCTATTTGGCGCCGTGCTCACGCCCGCGCAGCAAATTGTTCGGCATCGCAATCGCGGCTACCAGCCCGAGCAATGACACCGCCGCACTCACCCACAACAAGTGCCGGAACGTCACCAGCAACTCCGCGCGCAAGGCGTTTTGCGCATCCCCCGGTGCCGCGTTCAGACCATCCAGCAACACGTTGCCGCTATGCCCTTCACTCATCAGCGAACTGCTCGCCAAATGGGCGAAATTCGAATCCTGCAGCAGCGCCAGCAACAGCGCCGACATCAACGCCACGCCCACCGCGCCGCCAAGGGAACGGAACAGGTTGGTGGTGCTGGTGGCCACGCCAATGTCGCGTTGTTCTACCGAGTTCTGTGTGCCGACCAGCGATGTCGGGAACTGCATGCCACCGGCAATCCCACTGAGCAGCATGAACAAACCGCTGACCAGCGTCGCCTCGGGCGGGCTGAAGGCCATGCCGAGAATCGAGATCGGCATCAGCATCGCGCCGGTCAGAATCTGCGGTTTGTAGCGTCCGGTGATCGAGGTGCGCCGGCCAGCGAAGTAAGCACCAATCGGCAACCCCATCGCCAATGGCAGCAAGTGCAACGCAGCGCTGTCGGCGCCGGCACCGGTGACGCTCTGGAAGCGCAGCGGCATCAGTACGATCAGCGAAATCGCCTGGAAACTGGTGAAGAAAATCGTGCACCAGCACAGCAGTGCATTGCGGTTGGCGAACAGGTGCATCGGCAGCAACGGTTCCCGAGCCCGACGCTCATGCCAGACAAACACCGCCAGCACCACCACCGCGCAAGCGAACAAGCCGAGCACTTCGCTGCTGCGCCAGGAATGGCCTTGGCCGACCTGAGTAATGCCCAAGAGCAGCGCGGTCAGACCGATGATCATCAACAGCGTGCCGAGGTAATCGATGATCGGTTTGCGTTGCGGAATCGGCAGCCCGCGCAGGTTGCGCCGCGCCACCCAATACGCGCCGAGGCCGAGTGGCAGGTTGATCAGAAACACCCAGCGCCACGACAGGTATTCGGTCATGTAACCGCCGAGCACCGGGCCGGCGACGCTGGCCACCGCGTACATGCTGCTGAAGTAACCCTGATAACGGCCGCGCTCACGCGGCGGAACGATGTCGCCGATGATCGCCTGACTCACCGAAATCATCCCGCCAGCGCCAATGCCCTGAAGAATCCGCGCCAGCACCAGTTGCTCCATGCTCTGAGCCATGCCGCAGAACAGCGAAGCAAGGGTGAACAGACCCATGCCGAACAACATCAGTTTGCGCCGCCCGTACAAGTCGCCGAGCTTGCCGTAGATCGGCACGGCCACGGTCATCGCCACCATGTACCCGGAAATCACCCAGGCCAGCAGGCTGACATCCTTGAATTGTGCGGAGATGGCCGGCATCGATACGGCGACGATGGTCTGGTCCAGCGCACCGAGAAAGATCGCCATCATCAACGCGACCAGCACGCTGCGAATGGCCGGTTTGGGCGTTTCGGGGTGATTAAGATTGGTCACGGGCAAAACCTGCGGGCAATGAGAGTCCCGCAGATCGTCAGGCGAGCGGGGATGCTCGCCAGTGTAAGTCGGTAGCAGGCTATTCGATAGCCTCATAAGGAAGTCCGACGTAATTTTCTGCAATGGTTTTTCGCCCCGCTTCTGAACTGACAAAGTAGTCCAGTTCCGAGGCGCTGATGCGCTGGCTGAACGCATCGTGATCGTCGAAGCGGTGCAGCATCGAAGTCATCCACCAGGAAAACCGCTCGGCTTTCCACACGCGGCGCAGGCAGATTTCCGAGTATTTCTCCAACAGCTCGGTGCGACCGTCGCGGTAAACCTTCAACAGAATATTGAATAGCGTGCTGACGTCGCTGGCCGCCAGATTCAAACCCTTGGCGCCAGTGGGCGGCACGATGTGCGCCGCGTCACCGACCAGAAACATGCGCCCGTACTGCATCGGCTCGACGACAAAACTGCGCAGTGGCGCGATGCTTTTTTCAATCGATGGCCCGGTGACCAGTTTCTCGGCGAGCGCCTCAGGCAAACGACTTTTCAACTCATCCCAGAAACGTTGATCGCTCCAGTCATCGACGTTTTCCTTGGCCGGCACTTGCAGGTAATAGCGCGTGCGCGTCGCCGAACGCATGCTGCACAAGGCAAAACCGCGCTCGTGACGGGCGTAGACCAATTCGTCCTGCACCGGCGGCGTGTCGGCGAGAATGCCCAGCCAGCCAAACGGGTAAACCCGCTCGAACACTTTCAGGCAATCGGCCGGAATCGACTGTCGGGCTACGCCGTGGAAACCGTCGCAACCGGCGATGTAATCGCAATCGACGCGCCAGGTTTCGCCGTCCTTTTCAAAGGTGACAAACGCCTCGTCGCTTTTCATGCCGTGAGGAACGACATTGCTCGCCTCATAAACAGTCGGCGCGCCAGCCTCCCGACGAGCGGCCATCAAGTCGCGGGTGACTTCGGTCTGGCCGTAGATCATCACGGTCTTGCCGCCGGTCAAAGCGTGCAGGTCGATGTGCACCTGACGTCCTTCCAGTGCCAGATCGAAGCCGCCATGCACCAGTCCTTCGGCGTCCATGCGCTGACTCACACCAGCCTGACGCAACAGCTCTACCATGCCTTGTTCAAGCACGCCGGCACGGATGCGCCCAAGCACATAATCAGGGGTTTGCCGTTCAAGGATGAGGGTGTCGATGCCAGCGTTGTGGAGCAACTGGCCGAGGAGTAAACCGGACGGACCGGCGCCGATAATGGCGACTTGGGTTTTCAGCGTTTTCATTGTTTTTATGACTCGCAAGCTTCACGCGGCAAGCGCCGGCGAATATTTTTTATGGATCGAGTGCTTGCATTTTTCCCTTGCGGGTCTGTCAATTGAAGGTGAAAACTGAGCCGATACCTGTACATTCTGCCAATCGGTGCGATTATCGCCCCACAACCCCTGAGGCCTGGATTGAAGTGATGAACAAGCCTGAGCTGCCTTCGATTCCAGTGTTCAAGCTCTACGGTGAAAGCCTGGACTGGCCGACCCCCGACTTGCTGCACTGTGAAACCATTTCCTCCCGCAGCCGCGAACACGAGTGGGAAATCAAACCCCACCGCCATGCTGATTTGTGCCAATTACTCTTCGTTTTCAAAGGTCAGGCAGAGCTTGAAATCGAAGGACAACGCACGCAACTCGAGACCCCGGCCATTCAGGTCCTGCCACCGTTGTCGGTGCATGGCTTTCGTTTTTCCGAAGACGTTGAAGGCTTTATCGTTACCCTCGCCACGCCGCTGATCAACCACTTGCAGGCGCAACTGGGCGACTCGGTGCATGCTCTGGCTCAGGCGGAAAACTACCCGGCCGGCAAGGACGGCGATTATCTCAACAGTCTGTTCATGGCTTTGCAGGCCGAATACAACGGCCATCAACCGGCGCGGGAAATGCTCATGCATTCGCTGGTCAGTGTGATCATGGTCTGGGTCAGTCGCCAAGCCATCGTGCGCCACAAGGCCAGTCAGCGCCCGCAGCGCCAGCGCGAATACCTCAACGGTTTTATACAGTTGGTGGAAGAGACCTATCGCCAGCATGTGAAGGTCGAGGATCTGGCGCATCGCCTGGGCATTTCGGTATCGCACCTCAACGGCACGTGCCGTGAACTGGCGGGGCAGCCGGCGCTGCAGATCATGCATGAGCGTCAGTTGCTCGAAGCCAAGCGCTTACTGACATACACCAGCATGACCATTTACGAGATGTCGGAGTTGTTGGGGTTTTCCGATCCGACCAACTTCACGCGCCTGTTTCGGCGCCGGGTGGGGATATCGCCAAAGGCGTTCCGCGACCGGTTGAAGGCCGAACAGTAATTTCATAACCACCGTAAAAACCTGTGGGAGCTTCGGTGCGACGGTCCGACTTGCCAGCGATAGCGGTGACCCAGTCACCTTCAATGCTGAATGTCAGACCGCAATCGCTGGCAAGCCAGCTCCCACAGGTAATGAGTCAACTTCAGCCTCAGCGCAACGCATTGAGCGTGGCGTTATGCGGAATGCAGCGCTCGTAGTTGCAGCTCGCGTATTCGCGGGGCAGCTGTCGCAATTGTTCGACCCGCCAGGCCGCGGTGCCGTAAAGCGCCAGCGTGGCAGCGCAGGTGATGAAAATCGCGACGTATCTTCTTGTTTTGATGTTCATGGCGTTCACCTCTGAACGAAATACCCTGCGGTATTACTTTCAGCATAGAACAAGATCAAAAGATCGCAGCCTTCGGCAGCTCCTACACCGATCCATGTAGGAGCTGCCGAAGGCTGCGATCTTTTGACTTTTAAAATCCCACGTCCCATTGCGGATTTTCAGGAAACCGCTGCACCAGAAAATCCAGCATGCTGCGCAGCGCCGCCGGCATGTGCTTGCGGGAGGCGTAGACCGCGTAGATGTTCAGCTGCCGGGGCTCGGCATGCGGTAGCAGGCGCACCAGTTCACCGCTGTGAATATGCACCCCGGCCTGATACGTCGGCAGCATTGCCACACCTGCGCCGGCCAGCGTCGCACGCAACAACGTGCTGGCCTCGTTGGCGCTGATGTTGCCCTGCACCGGCACCGAAACCGGTTCGCCATCCTCCTCGAAATGCCACAGGCTCTTGCCGAAATACGAATGCGTCAGGCAGTTATGGCGGCTCAGGTCTTCCACCCGTAAAGGCATCGGCTGTTCTTGCAGATAAGCCGGCGCGGCGCACACCACCGAGCGACATACGGTCAGACGCCGGGCGATCAGGTTGGGATCGAGATCATTGCTGGTGCGAATCGCCAGATCGATGCGTTCATCCACCAGGTTCACCGTGCGATCGAGCATTTGCAGGTCGATGCTCACCCCCGGATAGCGTTTGACGTAAGCGGCCACCGCATCGGCCAGTTGCGCCTGACCAAACGAGGTGCTGACGCTGATCCGCAGCAATCCGCGCGGCGCATCGTGGGGTTCACTGACGGCAGCCTGCATGTCGTTCGACAGTTCTATCATCTGCCGACAGCGCGGCAGAATTTCACTGCCGGCGGCGGTCAGGCTCAATTTGCGCGTGGTGCGGTGCATCAATCGCGCGCCGACCCAGTCTTCCAGCTCCGCCAGATAACGTGAAACCACCGGGCGTGACAGGTCCAGGTGATCCGCCGCCGCTGATTGGCTGCCCAAGTCCACCACTGTCACAAACACCCGCATTGCCTGGAGACGATCCATGATTTGCCCGCTTTCAGAAACAAACTATGTCCAAGCATCGCATTTTTTGTACTGAGTCAGGCAACTAAGCTTTGTCCCATCGCCAAGCACGGCATTCGGACACCGGAGCAACAGATGATCGGCTTCACTCTAATCAAACGCGTTTTACTCGCCAGCACCGCACTGGGTTTTGCGGCACATGCCGCCGCAGCCAACCTGACCCTTGATGTCTACAACCCTGGCACCGAAGCAATATTCCCGGTGACTTCGGTGCTGGTCAGCGGCGAGAAAGACGCGATCCTCGTCGATGCGCAATTCGGCAAATCCCAGGCCGAGCAAGTCGTGGCAAAGATCCGCGCCAGCGGCAAGCACCTGACCACCATTTACATCAGCCATGGTGACCCGGATTACTACTTCGGCCTCGACACCCTGACCCAGGCCTTCCCTGACGCCAAGGTGCTGGCCTCGCAGCCGACCGTCGATCACATCAACCAAACCGTCGTCGGCAAACTAGCGTTCTGGGGCCCGAAAATGGGCGCCGACGTGCCAGCGAAGACCATCGTGCCGGGCGTGCTCAAAGGCGACAGCCTGATCCTCGAAGGGCAGAAATTGCAGGTGGTCGGCCTTGACGGCAAACAGCCGGATCGCAGTTTCGTGTGGATTCCTTCGCTCAAGGCTGTGGTCGGTGGCGTGGTGGTCGCCGAGAACATCCACGTCTGGATGGCTGATACCCAAACCGCGCAATCCCACGCCGACTGGCTGCAAACCCTGCACTCGATCGAAACCCTGAAGCCGAACACCGTGGTGCCGGGTCACTACCTCGGTGACAGCAGCCGATCATTGGCCAGCGTGAAATTCACCGCCGACTACATTAAGGCTTTCGACCAGGAAACCGCCAAGGCCAAAGGCGCCACCGCCCTGATCGCAGCGATGAAAAAGCGCTACCCGACACTCGGTGAAGAAAGCTCGCTGGAGTTGAGCGCGAAAGTCGCCAAGGGCGAAATGCAGTGGTAAGCCGAACCTGAAAACGCAGCACTCTCAAGCCAACTGGAGAATGTCATGAGCAAGATCGTAATCATTGGGGCCACCGGTCGTGCCGGTAGCCAATTGCTGGAAGAAGCCCTGCGTCGTGGTCATAGCGTTACCGCTATTGCCCGCGATACCTCGAAGATCGGCGCCCGTGCCGGTGTGGTCAGCAAGAATGTCGATGTGCTGGATTCAGCCGCGTTGCAAGACGCGGTGGCAGGTCATGATGCGGTGATTACCGCTGCACATTTCGCTACTGTTCCTGCGAGCGCTATCGTCGGGCCGGTGCAGCGGGCCGGTGTGAAGCGTCTGTTGGTGGTGGGCGGTGCCGGCTCGTTGTTGCTGCCGGACGATTCTCGGGTGATCGACAGCGCGGGTTTCCCGGCCGAGTACAAAACCGAGGCCAGTGCCGGTGCGGCTTTTCTTGATGCGTTGCGTCAGGAGCAGGATCTGGATTGGACCTTCCTGTCGCCATCGGCGGAATTCGTTGAAGGTGAGCGCACGGGAAAATTTCGTGTCGGCAAGGATCACTTGCTGGTGAGCGCCGAAGGCCGTAGCTGGATTACTTTTGCCGACTACGCGATTGCGCTGATCGACGAAGTGGAAACGCCGAAGCATTCGCGTCAGCGGTTTACTGTCGGCTACTAACACATCCCCCCTGTAGGAGCTGCCGCAGGCTGCGATCTTTTGATCTTGATCTTAAAAACCCGATCAAAAGATCGCAGCCTGCGGCAGCTCCTACAGGGGATCTCTGTGTTCAGCGGGTATGCGCTTGTTCGACCAACCAGATCATCAGCTCTTCCAGCTGCGGCGAAGCTTCAATCCCCGGTGGCAACACCACGTAATACGCCAACCCCGTCTTCACCTTCAATTCAAACGGCATCACCAGTCGCCCGGCGCGCAGGTCATCGCCGATCAACGACCAATCCCCGATCGCCACGCCCGTCCCGTGCGATGCCATCGACATCGCCTGATCTAGCGTTTCGAAATGCTGGCCGCTGCCGATATTGCTCAGTTGCAGCTGCGCAGCGTTGAGCCACACCGACCAATCCTGAATATCGTGCGTCGGATGCAACAACAGATGCTGTTGCAGATCCGCCGGTGAATTCAGCGCAGGCGAGCCCTTGAGCAATAGCGGCGAACACACTGGCGTCAGTTGTTCATCGAACAGGTGCAAGGCGCCCGGTGAGTTATCGGGTGGCGGGCCGTAGATCACCGCTGCATCGAACTGTTCGCGCTGAAAATCCACGCCGTGTTGCAACGATGCCGTGAGTTTCACCGGCACGTCCGGGCGTTCTTTCTGCCATTGCAGCAGGCGCGGCAGCAGCCAGCGCATCACGCAGCTCGGTGCCTTGAGTTGCAGGGTTTCACGCTGCAGGCCGATTTGCTCGGTCGCTTCGCTGATCAGCCCGAAGATCTTTTCCACACGCGGTAGCCATTCGCGTCCCTCGGCGGTCAGCGCCAGGCCACGGGCCAGACGGATGAACAGCGGATAGCCGAGATGCGCTTCCAGCCCGGCGATCTGCCGGCTCACCGCGCCTTGAGTGATGTGCAACTGCTCGGCGGCGCGGGTGAAGTTGCAGCACTGCGCGGTGATCAGAAACGTGTGCAGGGCGGGGAGAGGAGGCAGGCGCTTCATGGGGATCCAAGGTATGACGTGAGGACATGGCTAGTATGACTTTTAATCGATTGTTGCGGCTACCTGCCGACCGTTCAATGAAGCCATGAAGGGCTTTTATGTAGGAGTGAGCCTGCTCGCGATAGCGGTGAATCACTCACCGCAATGGTGAATGAAAAGACGCCAGCGCGAGCAGGCTCACTCCTACATAGGAGCCTTGTGTTTTCAGCGAACAACAAGGGCAATCGACATGGCGACGTGTGGCGAAGTACTGGTCAAGTTACTCGAAGGGTACGGGGTCGAGCAGGTGTTCGGCATCCCCGGGGTGCACACCGTGGAGCTGTATCGCGGGCTGGCGCGTTCGAGCATTCGCCACGTCACCCCTCGGCATGAGCAGGGTGCCGGTTTCATGGCTGACGGCTATGCGCGCACCGCGGGCAAACCGGGGGTGTGCTTCATCATCACCGGGCCGGGGATGACCAACATCACCACCGCCATGGGCCAGGCCTACGCCGATTCGATCCCGATGCTGGTGATCTCCAGCGTGCAGTCGCGCAGCCAATTGGGCGGCGGTCGCGGCAAGCTGCATGAATTGCCGAACCAGAGTGCGCTGGTTTCCGGTGTCGCGGCGTTCTCGCACACGTTGATGTCCGCTGCGGAATTGCCGGGGGTGCTGGCGCGTGCCTTTGCGCTGTTCCAGGCCGGCCGCCCGCGTCCGGTGCACATTGAAATTCCGTTGGACGTACTGGTCGAAAACGCCGATGACTTGCTCGCCAGCGTGCCGGTCAATATCGACCGCGCCGGCGCTGCACCAAGTGCGGTCAAGCGCATGAGCGAATTGCTCGCTGGCGCCAAACGTCCGCTGATTCTGGCCGGTGGCGGTGCCATCGACGCAGCGCCGCAGCTGACCCGACTTGCCGAGTTGCTCGACGCGCCGGTAGCGCTGACGATCAATGCCAAAGGCATGCTGCCGGGCAATCATCCGCTGCTGATCGGTTCGACCCAGACGCTGGTCGCCACCCGCGCGCTGGTCGCCGAGGCCGATGTGGTGCTCGCCATCGGCACCGAACTGGCCGAGACCGACTACGACGTCACCTTCGCCGGTGGTTTCGATATTCCCGGCAAACTGCTGCGCATCGACATCGATGCGGATCAGACCGTGCGCAACTACCCGCCGCACCTGGCGCTGGTGGCCGATGCGCGCAATGCCGCGCAAGCCTTGCTGAACTCGCTGTCGCAAGAAAAACTCGACGAGCGCAGCAGCGATTGGGGTCAGGCCCGCGCCGGCAAACTGCGCGCCGAACTGGCCGCGAGCTGGGATGCGCCGACCCTCGCGCAAACCCGCTTCCTCGACACCGTGCTCGATGAATTGCCGAACGCTGTGTTCGTCGGCGACTCCACGCAACCGGTGTACACCGGCAACCTCACGTTCAACCCGGATCACCCGCGCCGCTGGTTCAACGCCTCGACCGGTTACGGCACCCTCGGCTACGCCTTGCCGGCCGCGATCGGTGCGTGGCTCGGCGGCCAACTCGACAAAGGTGCGCGCCCTCCGGTGGTGTGTTTGATCGGCGATGGCGGGCTGCAATTTACCTTGCCGGAACTGGCCAGCGCCGTCGAAGCACGGGTGCCGGTGATCGTCCTGCTGTGGAATAACCAGGGCTACGAAGAGATCAAGAAATACATGGTCAACCGCGCCATCGAACCGGTCGGCGTGGACATCTACACCCCGGATTTTGTCGCGGTGGCCAAGGGTCTTGGCTGTGCGGCGGAGGCCATCAGTAGCATCGAACAACTGCGTGCCGCGTTGCGTAGTGCAAGCGATCGTCAGGGCCCGACCCTGATTGAAATCGACCAGACCCAATGGATGAAGGCGGTGGCGCAATGATCAGTTTCCCAACCACACTCGACGGCCTCTACATCAACGGCCAATGGTTCGCCGGCCTCGAGCATTTGCGCGTGATCAACCCGGCCAGCGAAGCGCTGCTGACCACGGTCAATGGCGGTGACGAGGACGCGGTCGATCAAGCTGTTACGGCCGCCAGCGCAGCGTTCAAGAACTGGTCGCAAACCAGGGGTGCCGAGCGCGGCGCGATCCTGCGCAACATCGCCAACGGCGTGCGCAACGGTCGCGAGCATTTGATGAACCTGCAATCGAGCAACAACGGCAAACCGCAATTCGAAGCGGCCATCGACGTCGACGACGTGATCGCCACGTTCGAGTATTACGCCGAACTCGCCGAAGGCCTCGACGCCAAACAGGACAGCAATGTGCCGCTGCCCAGCGATGATTTCAGCGCACGCCTGCGCCGCGAACCGTGCGGTGTGGTCGGGTTGATCGTGCCGTGGAATTTCCCGATGGTCACCACCGCCTGGAAGCTCGCGCCAGCGCTGGCGGCGGGTTGCTGCGTGGTGCTGAAGCCTTCAGAGGTAACGCCGCTGCCGGAGCTGGAACTGGCGGCAATTATCGCGGAATCGGGTCTGCCGAATGGCGTGTTCAATCTGGTCTGCGGCACGGGATTGGCGGTCGGTGCGCCGTTGTCAGCGGATCCGCGTATCGCGAAGATTTCCTTTACCGGCAGCAACGCGGTCGGCGTGCAAGTGATGCAACGCGCGGCGGAAACGGTGAAGGGTGTCAGCCTGGAATTGGGCGGCAAATCTTCGCTGCTGGTGTTGGCGGATGCCGACATTGATCTCGCCGTTGAACTGGCCTGCGGCGGCGCGTTCTTCAACGCCGGGCAGATGTGTTCGGCCACCAGTCGTGTGCTGGTCGCTGAAGAACTGGAGGAGGAATTTCTCTCTCGTTTGCACAAACGCGCACAGGCGATTCGTGTGGCGGATCCGTTTGACCCTGAGGTGGAAATGGGCGCGCTGGTCAATCAGGCGCAGTACCAGCGAGTGCTTGGGCACATCGATCGTGGCCTCAGCGCCGGTGCGCGTTTGCTCTGTGGCGGCAATCGCCCGGCAGATCTGCCGCGTGGCTATTTCTTGCAGCCGACCGTTTTCACCGACGTGCCGCTGGACAGCGCATTGTGGTGTGAAGAGATTTTCGGGCCGGTGCTGTGCGTGCGCAGTTTCAGCAATGAGGCCGAAGCGATTGGGCTGGCCAATGACACGCCGTTTGGCTTGGTCGCGAGTGTGGTGACGGCGGATGCTGTAGCGGCGGAGCGCGTGGCCAATGCCTTGCAGGCGGGGATGGTGTGGATCAATGCACCGCAAGTGATTTTCCCGCAGGCAGCGTGGGGCGGGTACAAGCAGAGCAGCATTGGCCGCGAGCTGGGGCCTTGGGGGTTGGCGGCGTTTCAGGAGATCAAACATGTGATTCGCGCGGTTTGATCACAGAGGCGTATTGGCTGGCCTGGCCTCATCGCGGGCAAGCCCGCTCCCACAGGTTTATGGGTGCACAAAATTTATGCATGGCATCGATTCCTGTGGGAGCGGGCTTGCCCGCGATGAGGCCAGCCGCCACACCGTAGCTTCCGGATCAGACAGATAACCGCAACCGCGCCAAATCCCTTAACGGCGGCGCACCAAACAATCGGCTGTACTCACGGCTGAATTGCGACGGACTTTCATACCCCACCCGATACCCAGCCGCCGACGCCTCCAACCCTTCGGCCAGCATCAACCGCCGCGCCTCTTGCAGACGCAACTGCTTCTGATACTGCAGCGGACTCATCGCGGTCATCGCCTTGAAGCGGTGATGCAAGGTCGACACGCTCAGGTTTACTTCCTTGGCCAGATCATCAATGCGCAGCGGCTGCTCGAAGTTGCCATTGAGCCATTTGATCGCCTGGCTGATGCGGTGGCTCTGGCTGTTGGCAATCGCGATCTCATACAAACGATGGCCCTGCGGACTGCGCAGCAGACGATAGAGAATCTCCCGGCGAATCAGCGGTGCGAGCATGGCGATGTCTTTCGGTGCATCAAGCAAACGCGCCAGGCGCAGCACAGCGTCGAGCATCGAGCTGTCGATCTGCTCGACATACAAACCGCGTCCGGTGGGGCGGGTCGGTACGCCCATGGGACCGGCGTCGGCGATCAGTGCGGTGATTTCCGCCGGGTCGATGTCCAGGCGCACGGCGAGGATCGGATCCTCGGGCGAGACATTGACCACGCGCCCGCTCAGCGGCATCGAAACCGACACCACCAGATAATTCAGCGGGTCGTAGTTGAAGAACTCGTCGGCCAGCCGCACCTCTTTGCGACCCTGCGCCATGATGCACAGCGCCGGTTGCGCGAGCACCGGGGCGAAGTCGTGGGATTTTGTGTGGCGTGACATGTACAGCGAACCGATGGCGGTCTCGTAGCTGCCATCGTCGGTGGTATTGCGGCGGATGATCGCCGCCAGTTCCGCGCGCTGCTTTTCCATGTCAGCGGTGGGTTCGGCTTGAAAACGATCGAATGACGTCATGCACGGCATCCTCGGCAGGGGAGGTGGAATGGAGCAGAGCATATGTTTGTGCAAGCGCCAGCGGTAGACACATCCTGCGAGATGCTTGCCTGATTCTGCACCGTGATAATCATGAACAACGACGCGATGCCTGAGTGTAGGAGCTGCCGCAGGCTGCGATCTTTTGATTTTTGTCTTTAAGGTCAAAAGATCCCAGCCTGCGGCAGCTCCTACAGGCAAGCGGCATCGACAACGGTTCAGGCAAGTCTCGCAGGATTGTGCAACGCGGCGGCAGGAATCGACTAACGGCGCGTAGCGCGTGGCCCTTAACCTTTGATCCTGTCGCAGCCCGTCCCCCGGCTGCCACGCGACTCCCTGGGAGGGTTGAACATGTCCAAGCAGATTCCCGTCAGTCATATGGCCTTCGTTCGAGCGCGCGCCGGGCGCTCGGCGGAACTCGGTGTACGCCTGAGCGCGTTGATCGATCCGTCCCGCGCCGCCCCCGGTTGCCTGAGCTTTGCCTTGCAGCATTCGCAGTGTGATCCCGAGTTGTGGCTGGTCTCCGGGTTCTGGAGCAGTCAGCAAATGATGACCAATTATTTCAACAGTCCGTCGATGGAAATCTTCGCTGAGCTGGTGCAGGAGCTGGTGGTCAACAGTCTCGACTTCCACACCTTCAAGGATGTTTCGGCCGCGCAAGCCCTCGGTCAATGCCCGGCGCCGGTACACAAACTCGTCGGTTGAGGGTTTAATGTCCGGCTTAATTTGTCTGAGCCGGGATGTGTGACATGGCACGTAAAGAATTCGAACACTTCGAAGCAGTTTCCGCAGTCGTCCCCGTCGAGTTGGGCGGCAACAAGGGCTATCACGCGGCAATCGCGGTCAAGGCCCTGATCGATGGCGGCGCACCACGCTTTCACAAACTGCTGAATGATCAGGTTTTCCCCGGCGCCATCGCCGCCGACGAGGCCGCCATTAACGAGCTGGATAACCTCAAGGGCGTCACTGACGACGCCGAGTTGATCTGGTAACGCGTTACTTGTTGGCGCCCGGACGCCACATCTTGAACAGGGCCTCAGGCCCCAGCTGGAAGTAATCCGCTGGCCCGCCGCCGCGCAGGATCGGTTCTGCCGCGGCGGTGTCGTAGATGCCGTCCTTCAACAGCCACTTGGCGATGTGCACGGCGACCACCTCGCCGAGGATCAGCCAGCTCGGCACAGTTTCGCCATCGGCGCGCTGCAACTGAATGATCTGCGTGACCTTGCATTCGAAGGACACCGGGCTTTCGGCGACCCGTGGCACCGAAATCACCTTCGACGCGACCGTCGTCAACCCTGCCAATTCAAACTCGTTGACCTCAGGCGCGACCATTGCGCAGCTCTGGTTCATCTGCTCGGCCAGCGGGCGGGTAGCGAGGTTCCAGACGAATTCGCCGGTCTGTTCGATGTTGTTCAGGCTGTCTTTGCGCCCGACGCTGGAGAACCCGATGATCGGCGGAATGTAGTTGAACGCATTGAAGAAGCTGTACGGAGCGAGGTTGAGCTGGCCGTTGGCATCCTGCGAGGAAATCCAGCCGATGGGACGCGGGCCGACGATGGCGTTGAACGGATCGTGGGGCAGGCCGTGGCCGTTGGCGGGTTCGTAGAAGTGGATGTCATCGGGCATGGTGGGTGGTCCTGGGGAGGGCTGAGTCAGGTGGTCAATAGTGCAAGGGCGGTCAAACAATTTCCAGTCAGTCACTGATATTCCATCCAATGGAAAACCTGTGGGAGCTGGCTTGCCAGCGATGGCGGCCTGTCAGTCGACAATGACTTTGAATGACAAAATTTCATCGCTGGCAAGCCCGCTCCCACAAGGTTTTGTGTGGGATTGAGAAAATTCCTATTCCCCAGAAATGACTAAGCCCGGCCAGGGCCGGGCTGTGGAGGAACTGCGCTGTGTTAGCTGATGGCAGCAGCAGTGCCGGTTTTATCGAAACCGTCAGCAGCGACGGTTTTGCCCAGGTTGGTCTTGTCGAAACCATCCGCAGCCACCGCTTTGCCAATATTGGTTTTATCAAAACCGTCAGCCGCGTAAGTGCCGGTGTGGCTGCTTTCGATGGCAGCGCTGGCGCCGTTGATGAAGTCGGCGGATTTGGTTCTGTCTGAACCGTCGGCGGCGAAGGTGTTGGCAGCCAGTACGGAAAGAGTCAGGGCGAGGATCAGTTTGGTTTTCATATCGGTTACTCCAGATTCGTTGGCGGGTGTGTCTTGCATGGGTTTTATGCTACGCCAACTAAATTGATTAAAAAGCGCAAATTAATGCTAAAAACAATCGATTAAATCGATATTAAGGGCGGCGCATTAAATTCGCTTTTGTCGTCGGAACGAGCGTCGCGCAGGTCATCGATCAGGTGATTGCAGAATGAGGGGGCAGCATTAATTAGCGATTAATCGCGTATTGGCGGGGGGTGACATATTTTTCATGCAGGTCTGGATAACGCGTTGACCCCAATCGCTGGCAAGCCAGCTCCCACAGGGTCAGGTGGTGAATACAGAATTTGTGAACACCATCGAGCACTGTGGGAGCTGGCTTGCCAGCGATGAGGCCTTCACAGCCACCGTTGCAGTGGCTGTGAAACCCGATCAGTCAGTCACAATGCGCGAATGCTTCTGGGTGTCCTTCATGGTCACGTACACCAGCAGCGACACCGCGATGCACGCGGTCACATACCAGTAGTAACCGGTTTCCATGCCGATGCTCTTGAACCACAGCGCGATGTATTCGGCAGTGCCGCCGAAGATCGACACGGTCAGTGCGTACGGCAGGCCGACGCCCAGTGCGCGAATTTCTGTCGGGAACAATTCAGCTTTCACCACGGCGTTGATCGAGGTGTAGCCGCTGACGATGATCAGTGCCGCCATGATCAGGAAGAACGCACCCCACCAGGTTTGAATGGTGTGCAGGGTCATCAGGATCGGCACGGTGAAGATCGTCCCCAGTACACCGAAGGCGATCAGGATCGGACGACGACCGATCTTGTCCGAGAGGCCGCCGATGATCGGCTGCAGGCACATGAACAGGAACAGCGTGGCGGCGGAAATGGTGGTCGAGTCGGAGATGCTCATGCCGACGGTGTTCACCAGATACTTCTGCATGTAGGTGGTGTAGGTGTAGAACGCCAAGGTGCCGCCCATGGTCAGGCCGACCACGGTCAACAGCTCTTTCGGGTGGCGCATCAAGGTGCGCATGGCGCTTTCCTTGGACTTCTCTTTCTTGGTGAACGACTCGGTTTCTTCCATGCCGCGACGCAGGTACAGCGCAACCACTGCACACAGCGCGCCGATGGCGAACGGAATACGCCAGCCCCACGCGTACAGCTGTTCAGTGGTCAGCACGTTTTGCAGGACGATCAGCACGCCCAGGGCGATGAGCTGACCGGAGATCAGCGTCACGTACTGGAAGCTGGAGAAGAAGCCGCGACGTTCCTTGGTCGCCATCTCCGAGAGATAGGTCGCCGAGGTGCCGTACTCGCCACCGACCGACAGGCCTTGCAGCAGTCGCGCAAACACCAGCAGGATCGGTGCGCCGATGCCGATGGTTTCGTAGTTCGGGCTGAGGGCGATCAGCAACGAGCCGAAGCACATCAGGTAAACCGAGGCCATCAGGGCTTTCTTGCGTCCGACCTTGTCGGCGTACAAGCCCATCAGCCAGCCACCGATCGGGCGCATCAGGAAGCCGACGGCGAAGATCGCAGCGGTGTTCATCAATTGTGCGGTGGAGGAGCCGGCGGGGAAGAAGGTCTTGGCGAAGTACAGCGAGAAGGCGGCATACACATACCAGTCGTACCACTCGACCATGTTGCCGACGGAACCGCTGAAGATCGACTTGATCCGGCTGGCGGTGGTTCTTTCTTTGGCGGGCACGGCAGCCGACCCAAGAGGCAGGGCGTTGGAGTTATCCATTGAAGGATCCTTCGTTTAATTGTTTTTGTGGAGCGCGTTGAAACGCAGCCTGCGGGGGCTATAGCAGGAGCTGTGCCAACGGGGAGAGGGCCGGTTTAGAGGGGCGAGCAGTGTGGAGTGAGCGGAAATCCGCTTAGGGTTGAGTTGTGATGAGCGGAAAGTTGCTCATTTTGGCCGGTGGATCATTTGTGCCTGGACCGGCCTCATCGCGGGCAAGCCCGCTCCCACAGGGTTTGTGCTGAGCACAGAACTTGTGGACACCACTGACCACTGTGGGAGCGGGCTTGCCCGCGATGAGGCCCGATCAAACACTGCAAAAATCAGCTGCCTGAAACAAACATCTCCCGACTCAACCCATGCCGCTGCATCTTTTCATTGAACGTGCGGCGCGGCAGTTGCAGTTCTTCGAGCACGGCTTTTACATCGCCTTTGTGCCGCGTCAGCGCCGCGCGCAAACACTGCGCTTCGAACGCTTCCTGCTGCGCCGCCAGCGACTGCCCCGGATCAATCCCCGGTGCCGGCTCATCCAGCCCCAGCACTTGCCGCTCGGCCACGTTCGCCAGTTCGCGCACGTTGCCCGGCCAGTCATGGCTGAGCAGATGACTCAGCTGTGCACCCGTTAACGGTGGAAAGGTCCGGCCGAGGCGTTGCGCGGCACTCTGGGCGAAGGTTTCGAACAGCAGCGGAATGTCTTCACGACGATCGCGCAGCGGTGGCAATCGCAGCTCGGCGACGTTCAGGCGATACGCGAGGTCTTCGCGAAAACGTCCGGCTCGGGCTTCGTCCAGTAGATCGGGTTTGGTCGCCGCGACAATCCGCAAGTCGACGCGAATACTCTGGTTCGAGCCCAACCGTTCAAGTTTCTGTTCCTGCAGCACGCGCAGCAATTTCACTTGCTGAGCCAACGGCATGCTTTCGATTTCGTCGAGGAACAGCGTGCCGCCATCGGCGTATTCAAGCTTGCCGATGCGCTTGCCCGAGGCGCCGGTGAACGCGCCGCTTTCATGGCCGAACAGCTCGGCTTCGAACAGTTGCTCCGGGATCGCCGCGCAATTGAGCGCCACAAACGGTTTGTCTGCACGCGGGCCGAAATCGTGCAGGCAACGGGCGACCAATTCCTTGCCGCTACCAGTCTCGCCGCGGATCAGCACATTGACCGGCAGCGCGGCCAGATCGAGCACTTGCCGGCGCAGGGTTTGCAAGCCACGGGACACGCCAAGCAGCGTCGCATCGAGCTTGGCGCGGTTGTCGGCCCGCTCATGCAGGGCACGGTTTTCCAGCACCAGTCGACGTTTGTCCAGCGCCCGGCGCAGGCTGCCGAGCAAGGTTTCCGGGCTGAAAGGCTTTTCCAGAAAGTCATACGCGCCATCGCGCATCGCTTCGACCGCCATCGGCACATCGCCGTGGCCGGTCAGCAGAATCACCGGCAGGTCGGCATCACGCTTCTGTACTTCAGCCAACAACGCCAAGCCACCGATACCGGGCATGCGCACGTCGCTGAGGATCACCCCGGCAAAGTGCGCGGGCAGGGTGGCGAGGCAGTCTTCGGCGCGGCTGAACAGCTGCACCTCGAAACCTGACAGGCTCAGCCACTGTTCGACGGCGCTGCGAATGCTGCTTTCGTCATCAACCACCATCACCGCATTGAGCATCAGATATGCGCCTCCAGATCGATCGGCAAGGTCAGACTGAACACCGCGCCGCTGTCGCCATTTTCGGCGCTCAGACGACCGCCGGATTCATGCACGATGGCAAACGAGACGGCCAGCCCCAGGCCCAGACCGTCACCCACCGGTTTGGTGGTGAAGAACGGGTCGAATACCTGGCCGAGATGCTCTTCGGCAATCCCGCCGCCATTGTCGATCACGCTCAGGCGCCACAATTGCTCGTCAGCCTCCAGACGAATCTCCAGACGTTTGCACGGTTTGCCGTGCATCGCATCGAGCGCGTTGCGCAGCAGATTGATCAACACCTGTTCGAGGCGGATCGCATCACCGCGCACCCACGCCGGACGCGTCAGGTGCAGCACCAGACTGACCTGTTCGTCACGCAGTCGCGCATCAAGCAACTGCAATGACTGATCGACCACCGTGGCCAGGTCCAGCCGTTCGCGCAGACCGCTGGGGCTCTTGCGCGCGAAGGTCTTGAGGTGGCCGGTGAGGGCGGCCATGCGTGTGAGCATTTCATCCACCGGTTTCAGCGCTTTGTACGCATCATCGACACGGCCATGGTCGAGCAGCAGGCGCAGAGTGGCCAGCTGCATGCGCTGAGCGGTCAGCGGTTGATTGATTTCATGGGCCAGGGCGGCGGACATCTGGCCGAGTGCGGCGAGTTTGGCTGACTGCACCAGACCGTCCTGCGCCGTGCGCAAGTCGCGGGTGCGTTCTTCGACCAGTTGCTCCAGTTCTTCACGGCTGCGCTGGCGCATCTTCGCCAGACGCCAGCGCTGGTTGAGGAACAGCAACAGGAACACCAGCGCCAGCCACACACCGGCAGCGGCGAGGCCGGCATTGCGCAGGTCTTCGAACGCCACTTGTGGATGCCGTAGCAGATGCAGGGTCCAGCCTTCGGCGGTCAGCGGCAGCGATTCCCACAAATAGTCCGCCGTGCCTTCCGGGCCTTCGACCCGGCGCAGTTCGCTGTTGTCGTCAAAGCTGCGCAGGGCCAGATGCGTCAGCGGCACCAGCGATTGTTTGTCGTACTGACGCGTCGCTTTCATCTCGGCCATGTCGCTGGCGCTCAGTGGCCGCAACGCGCGATAGCGCCAGCCGGGCTGGTTGGCGATGAAGATGATCCCGCGCGCATCACTGACCAGCAAGGTGTCGCTGCCCTGGCTCCATTCCCGCTCCAGTTCGGGGAATTCCAGCTTGACCACCATCGCCCCGAGGAACTCGTTGTTATCGCCGAGCACTGCGCTGGAGAGGAAATAACCGGGAATGCCGCTGGTCACACCGACCGCGTAAAAACGCCCGGAGCCTTGGGTACGGGTCTGGCTGAAGTAGGGGCGGAAACCGTAGTTGTGGCCGACATAACTGCTCGGCAGACGCCAGTTGCTGGCGGCCACGGCGAGGCCGGTTTGGTCGAGCAGTTCAAGGGTCGAGGACTGCGCCGCGCCGTTGATCTTTTCCAGTTTCAGATTCAGCGCCGCCTGCTGTTCGGCACTCACGGGACCTGCGAGTGCCGTGCGCAATTGCGGATCCAGCGCAAGCACGGCGGGCAGGGCGCGATAGCGATCAATCAGGGTGTGCAGGGAATTGGCGTACAGCGCCAGCTGCTGATTGGCGCGGGCGGCATCTTCTTCCAGTGCCTGACGTTCGGCGTGGCGAATAGCAAGCGTGGCGGCAAGCGCCGCACCGGCGACAATCAGCAGGGTGTACAACGACAGGCGCAAAGTACGGGAGGTCGGCAGCATGCTGGGCGAATGGTCGGCAGGACGGGCGGGCAAGATAGCATGCAGGGTGGCGTCCTGCGCCCTGTTCGCGCGGCGGATGCGTGGTTTTTGACCCACGGCAAAAAGCCCGGTGCGTTGCCCCGGGCCAGCCTCCTATACGGAGGTTTCTCTGACTAGCGTTCGTCCTGGCAGATGTTGCCTGGGTTTGGCTATCGGTCTGCGGGAGCCATCAAGGCTAGCGCCGGCCAGTTCTGCCAGACGCGCGGTGAGACCGTCGGCTTCGCTGGGCGTGTCGGTAATCTCTTGTGCGGTTGCCAGTATCTGGCTGATCGCCTCGAAGGGGTCGATACCATCACGGAGCAATTTCATGACATCTCGTTGTTTGTCTGCCGCCAGCTCACTGAGCTGTGCGTAAAACATTTCCTGAAGCCGCTCCGGGTAGGTATGGAGTGTGTCAGTGAAATCCCTGATTTTCTTTATCAGCTCGGTGCCACCGTTGAGCAGGTCCTGAGCGCCTTCAGCAACGGCATTGGTCACCGTCTCAAGGGTGCCCAAACCTTTCTGAAGTTCTTTGGTGTGCAGCACCTGCGCCGCTTTCAGAGCGTTCTTGAAGAAGTAGTAGCGCAGCAACGGAAACAGAATTGCCCCGACGACAGCACCTGCGGCCATACCAATGCCATTGCCGACACCGGGAACAGCGGTGCCGATGGCCCCTCCTATCAAGGCGCCTTTACCGGCGCCATAAACAGCTGACTTGAGCCCGTGCCTTGATTTAAGGAAACCGAAAAGAGTCACGCTGTTTTGAAGTTCATTGATGTCAGCATCGGGAGCAACCAGCCCGTCGAACTCATCGGCCAGCTTGGCCAACTGATCTGCCGCCGTCTTGGCCTTGCCGATGATGCCGACAAGTCCCATCAGTAATTGAGGAATTCCCTTGAACTCCCCTGTTTGATCGACAAACACCATGGGGTTGTTGCCCACCATTGCATACAGATTCAAGCCATCAACATCTCCCGCCGGGTCAGCACTGACCCAGCGCTGCAACCACGGCGCGTAGTAACGCGAGCCGTAGTAATACAAACCGCTGACATCCATTTCCTTGCCTGAATAACGCACTGTTTTGTAGTCCACCGCCACACGGGAGCTCGGCAGCCACAGCGCCGTGCCACCGAACGGATAGTACGTTTCGCGGCTGATCACTCGGGCTTGCTGATCCAGTTCGAGCAGGCTCGAACCCAAATGATCGTCGAGGCTGTAGCGCAGTTGATTGTTGTCGATATCGGCGGGTGGTTTTGCCTGCCAGTGCAGGCAGCGCACGTTGCCGGGCAGGGTGATGACGTGCAGCTCTTCGCCATTGTCGCGGGTGCGGATTTCCAGGCCCGGCAGGTATCGCACCTGGAGAAAATGCGTGGTGCTGGCGGTGTGGCTTTCGTGGCGTTTGCTCACGCGTTCGCCCTGACTGTAAAGGTAGACCTCGCGGTCATCGGGCAGACCGTTGTCGTGTTTGAGCAGCGTCACTTGTTGCAGTTGATCCTGCACGTTCCACAGTAACTGCGGCCCGTGCTGGAGTTGGCGTTGATTGCCGTGGGGATCGAAATACATGGCGAAGTCCGGCGCCGGATCGCCGGTCTGCCAGCGCAGAGCTCGGTTGCTCGCCGGATCAACGAGCATCTGCCGGGTGTAGCCCCCGACCTCGCGACCATGCACCAGTTTGATCAGGTTGCCGCCGCTGTCGTAGTCGTAATGCTGGGTGTAATTGCGCAGGTTGGCCGGGTCGCTGGGATGCGGCCGACCCGGCAGGTCGGCAGTGGGCAGGGCATCGTGGCCGCTGGCGCGGGTCAGTCGATACAGCGAGTCATAGTCGAAATCGCGATGACCGTCGATGAACTGGTTGGCGAAGTACACCGGCTGGAAGGTCTGATCCTCGATGCGCAGCACGTTGCCGACGGGATCGTAGACATAGTCGAAATGCTGCAAGGGCGGCTGCCCGGCGACCGCTGCCTGCAACGATGCCAGCCGTCCGTTCGCCGGGTCATACAGCCAACGGCTGCGGACGTTGTTGCCGGTGAGCCGTTCGGTCAACTGACCGGCGGCGTTGTACGTTGCATCCTGCACAACCGCCTGCGCCGGTTCGCTGCTCGCGCGCAGCAGCCATACCTGTTTCAGTTGCCCGGCGAGATCGTAATGCAGGGTCTGACGATGATCACCGGCATCAATTTGCATCAGCAACTGGTTCAGCGGGCCGAAGGTCTGATGGCTGCGATGGGGGCGGGCGTCATCGAAGGTGCGGGTCTGGTTCTGCACGTCACCGAGCAAACCGTAACCGTGATAAGCCAGGGTGCCGGAAGGATCGTGCAGCGCCGTCAGCTGCCCGCACAGATTATGCCCGGCGTCGGCAGAAACGTCGGCGTAGGTGTAGGTTTCCAGCGGGGGCTCGCCGTCCACGCCAACCGTCAGAGCCCGAAGCTGCTCATCGTAAGTGCTGAGCCAGTGCTGACCCCGGCCATCCCAAAGTTGCAGTGACTCGCCAGCCGGCCCCGGCAATGTCAGACGCCATCCGGCATCGACGCTGTCGATCTTCAACGGCGCGCCGGTCAAGGTGTAGACCTGGGTCAGATTGGCTTTTGCTGCGTCTGTGAAGCGGGGATCGCGTTGCTCCATCAGCAGGCCCGCCGGCGTGTAGCGCTGGCGTGTCACCCGTGAGCGAGCATTTGCCCCTGTTGTACTGCGCAGATAATCCACCTGGCGCACCGTCAGCTCACGACCGTCCCGTACCCGCAGTGAAGGGGTGTGCCAATGGATCGACTCAGGGTCGGCGTGGGCGGGGAGATTCAACGGATTTACCCCACCAGGCAGCCGCGGCACTGATGCGCGGAAAGCGGTTTGTCTTGGTCTCGCCCTTCTTCAACGCGTGCTGATTATCGGTCGTGCCCATCTCCTTGTAGACGCTGATTCCCTGTTGCATGCGTCCGATGAGATCCAGTGTGCGGCGGGTTTGTTCTGCCAATGCAGAACGATTAACCGGCGCGATCGCTTCCTTCGGCGTCATACCATTGACGTTGGGCATGAAGTCGGCCGGGTTGACCACGTCCGCCCCCAAGGCCGCGAACGCCTTTTCGGCGTTCGCCCAGCGGTCTTCAACAGCGCTTTTCCATTCAGCGAGCATCATGTCGATTTTTTCGATCTTCACCGGGTCGAGTCGGTTCTTGATGTCCTCGGCCTCGATTGCCCTTTGGAACATATTGAGCGCGCCGGGGATGATCGCCAGCCAGGAACTCATGACGCGATTCATGACGAACTCAGGGTTCAGCACACTGTTGAGTGCTGGATGGATCACTTCATCCTTGAGATCGCTCCAGCTTGCGATGGCTTTGCCGGCGCCCGTCGGTAGACCCAATTGGCTGTCAATGGCGGCGATGGACATCGTCGATGTCTGTGGGATGAGCGAGCCCATCATCCCCGAACTGCCGCTCACCGGAGCCGCCATGGCGCCGGCCAGATCACCGCCGAAATTGCCGCCAATCAACGCATTGGAATCGCTGAATTGCAGCATGTGCGGAGCGCTCGGCAGCACCTGCCCAACCTGTTGCGCCCCAAGCGCGCCGCCCTCATAACCGAGGAAGCCCAGCGCCGTTTCGCCAGCCAGATTCATCATCAGATTCTGCGTAATGTTTTCCTGATGAATGACATTATGAATCTGCACCAGCGTGCGTTCGGCGTGCTCATTGAGTGCGGAAATAAACGCCGAGTAGAGCAGAATTACTCCCTCGGCTCTCGATCCGCCCGACGGGTCTATATAACGAATCGGGTTGTTGCCGACGAACCCATACAGGTTCAGCCCGTCGACATCTCCCCCCGGATCGGCGCTGATCCAGCGTTGCAGCCACGGCGCGTAATAGCGTGCGCCGTAGTAATACAGACCACTGACGTCCATTTCCTTGCCCGAATAGCGCACGGTTTTGTAGCCCGCTTCGATGGTCGAGCGTGCCGCCATCCATGCGGTGGCGCCGAACGGGTAGAAGCCTTCGTGGCTGATCATGCGTGCCTGTTGATCGAGTTCCATCAGGCTGGAACCCAAGTGATCCTCCAGGCTGTAGCGCAACTGATCGGCATCGATGCCGGTCGGTTTTCCTGTCAGCCAATGCAGGCAACGGACATTGCCTGAACCGGCGGCCAGGCTGATGACGTGCAGCTCTTCGCCATTGTCCTTGCGACGGATTTCCAGCCCCGGCAGATAGCGCACGTCATGAAAGTGCCCGCTCGCGGTTTCCAGGCGTTTATGCACGCGTGCGCCCTGGCTGTAGTAATAGTGCTCGGCATCGTCGACAGCACCGTCGCGCTTGACCAGGGTGACCGTTTCCACGTCATCAGTGGCGCTCCATTGCACGTCCTGGCCCGGTTGCAAGGCCCGCAGATTGCCGTTGCGGTCGAACAGTTGCGCGAAGTCAGGTTGTGGATCGCCGGTCTTCCAGCGCACACCCTTGTTGCTGGACGGGTCGATGAACATGCGCAGGGTCTGGCTGGCGCCGTCGCGCACGTGCACCGTTTCGATGAGGTTGCCTCCGGCATCGTAGGCGTAGGTCCTGGTGTAATTGCGCCGGTCAGCAGGGTCGTTCGGCTGCGGCAGACCGGGAATGTCCGAGGGGAGAGCGTCGTCGTAACCGCTGGCCTGGACCAGTCGGTACAACGAGTCATAGCTGAATTCGCGATGGCCATCGATGCGTTGATTGGCAAAATGGCTGGGGCTAAACGCGTGGTCGAGAATGCGCGTGGTGTTGCCGACCGGGTCGTAGGCGTATTCGAAATCCTGCAGCAGCGGCTCCCCAGGTTTCTGCGAGGTTTGCCGATGCAGCAGGCTGTTGGCCGCGTCGTAGGACCAGCGGCTGATCACGCCATTGCCCGCGTGTTGTTCGATGATTTGTCCGCCAGCGTTGTACAACGCTGCCTGCAGAATCGCTTGCCACGTCGGCTGGCCATTGAGGCGCAGTGCCAGGTGAGTGAGCTGGCCGGCGACGTCGAAACTTGATTGCTGGCGGTGTCCGCCGGCGTCGGTTTGCTCCAGCAGGGCACCTAACGGACTGTGGGTACGCTGGCTGGTATAGGCCTGGGTGTCGAGAAAGGTTCGGGTTTCTTTCAGCGCCGCACCGAGCAGGCCGTAGCCATGAAAGTCCACGCGGCCCGTAGCGTCGCTCAAGGTAATCAGTTGGCCGCGCAGGTTGTGACCGGCATCCGCCGCAGCGGTGGCGTAGGTGAAGACTTCGTAGTCGGCGACGGCGTTTTCTGCAATGGCGATGATGCGCAGATAATCATCGTAGGTCGTGCGCCAATGGTTGCCGCGTGCATCCCAGTGTTGCAGTGCCTGCCCGGCGAGCCCCGGCAGGTTCAGACGCCACCCGGCGTCGACGCTGTCGATTTTCAGCGGCGCACCGGCAAGGGTGTAGAGCGTTGTTGCATTGGGCGCTGTCAGGCGCGGATCCCACTGCGCGATCAGCCGCCCGGCGGCATCGTGTTGTTGTCGCGAAGTCAGCGTGGTGGCAGGTGCATCGGCCAGGCTGCGCAGATAAGCGACCTGACGTACCGGCAAACCGCGTCCGTCGATCACCGAGAGCGCTGGTGTACGGCGATGCAGGTTGACGTTCATCGGCGCACCTTCTCCGGTGCCGGTTCAGCGGTGTCGTTGAAGTCTTCGCTGATGTGATACCAGGGATGATAGGTCTCGCGGGAGAAATCCTTTTTCGCATTGATCAGTTTGATGGGGCGCCCGAGCGGGTCGTAGAACAGTTGATCGTAATACCCGAGTTCGCGCAGGCACTGGTCATCGACATAGCCATGGCGGTCGGCGAAGAACGGCCGGAACTGTCGCACCGGCAGCCCTTTGTTGTTGTATTCGACGCGCTCGCTGATACGCCAGCGCGGCTCGGCCTGCACCTCGCGAAGCTTGCCGTCTACGACCAGCAGCGCGCCGTCATCCCCCACCGCGTAGGCCATGCCGGGATCGACCAATTGCTGCGTTTGCAGCGCGCGGCCAAAGCCGTCGACACACGCCTTGATGATCTGCACTTGCGCCGGCACCGGGTCATCCGGGTAGCGGTCGGCGCTGAGCACGACGGTGTGCACCGGTTCGCGGGGCAGGCTGGCGATGATTTCACGCAGGGACTGTTCTGCTGGCGCCAGCGCGGTGTTTTGCAACAGGCGTTGGCGTGCGCTGGCGCGGACATGACCGCAGGGCAGGATCAGCCGGGCGGCGATCCAGTCGGCGCACAACGGCGAGTCGAGATCGCCCGCGGGCAGCTCGCCCATCCAGCTGAACAAGTCCTTGCGCAAGGTGCTGGCGGCTTTTTGCACCGCGCCGTGCGGATCGTCGATGGCGGTGTCGGGCCGATGATCTTCCGGCCGCACGTAGTCGGTCAGCGCATGGAAACCGGCGGCCACCGCGTTTTCGGTGCCGTGGAAACTGATCGCCAGCGGTTGCCCGGACGGCTCGTAAAGCGCTTCCTGAATGTTGTCGTTGGCATCGATGATGCGCAGCGCTTGCAGCGCGTGATAGTCGTATTCGACCTGGGTTGTGCAACCGTCCGGCAACGTCACTCGAGTGATCGCCACATGAAAATCGTCGTACTCGGCGGTGGTCACGCCGTGGCTCGGCGTCTCGTTGAAGGCGCACACTTTGTAGAAGCCTTCGGCGTTCTTGTATTGAGCGAAGCTATAGCGCGATGACCACAGGTCGTCTGCGCGAGGGGTGGCTGACGCAGCCTCGAACAGCGGCGGCATCGGCGTGTAACCGATCTCGGCCAGTGCTACGCGGATATCGAAGGGCGGCGGCAGAATGTCGTAGGCCTGCAGTGCGGTCTTGTCCATCATGGCCACTTCCAGCGGAGCGACCAACGCTTCGAAGCGGGCCTCGCCGTCCGGCAACGGCGCTTGATCGGCGGTGTTGAGATAACGCTGCACGGATTGCCGGGTCAGCACCCGCAAGGCTTGCCATTCGGCGGAGTCTTGATGCTGGCTCAGATGTTCAAACGACACCTGCTGCGGATTGAGGCCGGCGGGCAACGAGCCTTTGGGCAACACCAGAGCATTGCCGCGTTGCTGCCAGGGCAACCCCAGCCGCCAGTGCTGCGGATCCTGATCGAGGTGGATGAACCGCGCGCAGCTTTCATTCAGGTAGAACTGTTGCTGTGCCTCATCGTGGGCGTCACGCCACCACTGTTGCTCATCCGGGTCGGTGAAGGGCGGTTCGGCACTGTCAGTCAGACGACGGGCGTAGTGCACGGTCAGGCTGTGTTTGGGCTGGCCGTATTCGTCCTGGCACAGGGCAATCTCATGGCTGCACAACGGGTCGTCGACAAAGCGCTCGTACTGCCAGGTGATCTTTTCCAGGGCCATGGGCAGCAGCACGATGGCACTGTCGTGGGACCCGCGAGGGCGGACTTCGCGCACGCGGTAGCGATGTTCTTCCACAGCGTAAGGGGTTGCGGTGGCCGGGTCATCTTCGCTTGCCCAGGTTTCCACGCGTACGATCGACCCGACCAGCGCCCGGGCGATTTCATAGCGGCTGGTATCGTCCGCTGGCACGAGCGTTTCGTCGCATTCATCACTGGGGTGATAACGGCTGAACAGGGTTTCGCCCAAAGCGACCGCCGCCTCATCGCGATCGAAATAGCCGTCGCGCCGTCGGTTCATCGCTTGCCCGGTATGAAACCAACTGCACACCCGCGCCGGTGCAGAAAACCCGACGTCGTCATCGCCACTGGCGCTTTCGCTGTCGTGCTGCTGGATGTAGCCGAAACCGCGAAACTCGCGCTCGCGGCCATCGTAGACCCCCTCGCCATAGACGAACGATTGGCGCAGGGCGTTGCCGGTGATTTCGTCGCGTTGGCACTGCTGTTTGACCACCGACACCGGGAACGGCAAGTGGCAGACGGGCAGGCGTTCGAGGTCGAGTGCGCGCTGCTTTTCATCCAGCCATTCCTGCGCCGAACTGCGGTACTCGACCGTGGCGCTGCAGCCCATGTTGTTATTGCTTGCCGTGAGCAGATAGGGCTTGGCAGCGACGAAATCGTAGCGCCAGTGCTGCGGCTGCACGTGCGGCACCGTCAGGATCAGGCTGGCACAGCCCAGGCCTTGCAGGTCGGCGAAACTGACCTGACACAGGCGTTCATAGCGCACGCCTTCTGGCCACGCAACGTGGACGGGCGTTTGCTCCAGACCGTTGCCGCCGAGGTTGCGATAAATCTCGAAACCGGCGGACTTCAGGTAGATCAGCGCCGGAGCGCCGGAGCCATCGAGGTCGGCAAGGCGCACCCGTTCGGCGTTGAACTCGGAATAGGTGAAGGGCAGGGCGCTGATGACCCGGCCTGCAGCGAATTTGCCATGGCCCAGGTTCGGCCAGCATTTGATTTCGTTGTGGCGAATGCGCGTCAGTTCAGGCAGGTCACCGCCGAGCAGATTGCCCAATAGCACCAGCTCGTTCTGACTGTTGCTGAACAGCGGCAGACGATCGTCCTCGGCGGCGTGCTCAACGGTTTGCGCCGGAGCAAAACCCTCTTCGCGGCGGTTGGCGTACAGGCGCACCGAGCGCGGACCGATCAGCGCCAGCGAACCGAGGCCGTCACCCGACAGGTCGCCCAGTTGTGTCAGGGTATTGAAGTATTCGACGGGAAACTGCTTGAACGCAGTGTACGGCGCCCAACTGTGGTCGGCGTTGAGCGTGCGAAAACCGCTCATGCCCGGTTGCGCGGTGACCCAGTCCAGACGTCCATCGCCGGTCAGGTCGGTGAGCAGTTGTTGCACGGAAGGATCTTGCCGGGCGACGGGAATGCTGCTCAGTGCGGTCCATGGGCCATAGCCGATAGCATCCGCCCCGCTGCTGCCGCGCAATGGCTCGCGGTAATACCATGCCTGGGCATAACGACAGAGAAACCCCGGCACGCCTTCGCCATACAGATCGACGCACTGATAGAACCGGCCGTCGTCGATGCCCGGCATGTGCTCCGTTTCGAACAGTCGGGTCGGGATCGTGTTGATCGTGAAGGCGCCATAGTCGAACTCGACGGGCGGACTGTTTTCGACAAAGCCGCTGGCATCGTAAGCCTGATAGTGCGCAGCGCTGATCTGGCTGAACGACCATTGCGCAGTGCTAGCGGGAGCGCTGTTGGCATATTCCAGCAATAGACGCCGCACCAGCACCGGTTTGCCGCGCAGCTTGACGGCAAAGTGGTGGAACATCAGCACTTGCTGACACAGCCGTCGCGTGCCGATCTCGAAGCCTTGGCCATACGTCGAGAACGGATCCTCGCGCGTCAGCCAGGGTTGCAGGGTGTCGCCGTCGTACACCGGGACTTCAGTCAGCGAGCGGCTGCGTTCGCCGTAATCGAACAGCAGGTGGAAATGCCATTCCAGATCCGCCGGGTTTTCCGTACCGAAGGCGTAAGGCGTGGCCTGCGCCTGGGCATTGCCGTAGAGCACTCGCCACAGATAGCGTTGGGCGCGGTAATCGCGTATGTCGTCGAGATCCTGGTCGTCGGCCTTGTACTCGAAACAAATGTGCTCACCGTGGGCGTTCAGGCTCTCGCACAGCAACCACGCGCCGGTTCGTTGCGCATCGTCGGGATCGGCTCGGCGTGAGTCGGCGGTTTTGCCGTAAATGTGCAACGAGCCATCGCTGCCATGCACCAGCCAGAACGCCGTCGATGCCGGCTCGGTGCTCTGCCAGCGTTCGCGCAGGGCGAAATCGCTTTCGACCCGTGGCCAATAACGCACCACCCGATGCTGGCCGATGGCGATGCCGTTGTAAGTACTTTCGAGGCGTGATTTGAGTTCGCCGTCGTCATCGCGTTCCGGCAGCCAAACTTCGCCGTCATGGCCGACGATCTCGTCGTTATCCGTGTAACGCGGCACGCCTTTGTGGGTACGACGGCTGATCTGGCTGATGCCCAGGCTCCAGCCGATGCCGAACGGGCCATTGCCGGCCTGGTTGCTGTAACCGAGCGACAGTTGCGGGTCCCAGCCTCGTCCGGCGGACAGCGGCAGCGGCAGTTGAAACGACGCCGCGCCAGTCGGGCCGACCGCGCCCCAGCTTTTGCCGATGGTGGCGATGGTCGAGCTTTTGGCGATGGATGGAGTAACGATGCTCAGGTCTTGCTCGGCCATGATTGCGTCCATTGCACGGGGAGGGCGAACGTGGATTGACGCTAACAAGACTGGAGCGGGGCGTAACCTGTCAGATCTGACAGGGCAGCAAGATCGAATAGTTCGGACGAACAGCTTTTTTATCGCCAAAACAAAACGGCCGGCTCACCTTTGCGGATGAGCCGGCCGTTTCAATGGGGCGAAGCGCTTATTGCACTTCGACCGCCAGGCTTTCGCTGATCTTCTGTTGCCAGATCGCAGGACCGGTGATGTGTACCGATTCACCTTTGCTGTCCACCGCTACGGTGACCGGCATGTCCTTGACCTCGAACTCGTAGATCGCTTCCATGCCCAGTTCGGCAAACGCCAGCACTTTCGACTTCTTGATCGCCTGAGCAACCAGGTAAGCCGCGCCGCCGACAGCCATCAGGTACACGGCTTTGTTGTCCTTGATCGCTTCGATTGCGGTCGGGCCGCGCTCGGATTTACCGATCATGCCCAACAGGCCGGTTTGCTCGAGGATCTGACGGGTGAACTTGTCCATCCGCGTCGCGGTGGTCGGGCCAGCCGGGCCAACCACTTCGTCACCGACCGGATCAACCGGGCCAACGTAGTAGATGAAGCGACCTTTGAGATCGACCGGCAGCGTTTCACCCTTGTTGAGCATCTCGACCATGCGCTTGTGCGCCGCGTCGCGACCGGTGAGCATTTTGCCGTTGAGCAGGACGGTTTCGCCCGGCTTCCAGCTCTGCACGTCTTCCGGGGTCAGGGTGTCGAGGTTGACGCGACGAGCCGAAGGGCCGGCTTCCCAGACGATTTCCGGGTAGGCGTCCAGCGGTGGCGCTTCCAGCGAGGCCGGGCCGGAACCGTCGAGCACGAAGTGTGCGTGACGAGTGGCGGCGCAGTTCGGAATCATGCACACCGGCAGCGAGGCTGCGTGGGTCGGATAGTCCATGATCTTCACGTCGAGCACGGTGGTCAGGCCACCGAGGCCCTGGGCGCCGATGCCCAACTGGTTGACCTTCTCGAACAGCTCCAGACGCATTTCTTCGATGCGGTTCTGTGGGCCACGGGCCTTCAGTTCGTGGATGTCGATGGATTCCATCAACACTTCCTTGGCCATGACCGCGGCTTTCTCGGCGGTGCCGCCGATGCCGATACCCAGCATGCCCGGTGGGCACCAGCCGGCGCCCATGGTCGGAACGGTCTTGAGCACCCAGTCAACGATCGAGTCGGACGGGTTGAGCATGGCCATTTTCGACTTGTTCTCGGAACCGCCGCCCTTGGCCGCCACGTCCACTTCCACGGTGTTGCCCGGGACGATGGAGTAGTGAATCACGGCCGGGGTGTTGTCCTTGGTGTTCTTGCGAGCGCCCGCCGGGTCGGCGAGGATCGAGGCACGCAGGACGTTTTCCGGCAGGTTGTAGGCGCGGCGCACGCCTTCGTTGATCATGTCGTCCAGGCCCATGGTGGCGCCATCCCAACGCACGTCCATGCCGACGCGCACGAACACGGTGACGATACCGGTGTCCTGGCAGATCGGGCGGTGGCCGGTGGCGCACATGCGCGAGTTGATCAGGATCTGCGCCATCGAGTCACGGGCCGCTGGCGATTCTTCGCGCAGGTAGGCTTCGTGCATCGCCTGGATGAAATCCACGGGGTGGTAATAGGAAATGAACTGCAGGGCGTCGGCAACGCTCTGAATCAGGTCGTCTTGCTTGATCACGGTCATGAGTCGCGCTCCTCTAAAAGACGGGAACATTTTAATAGGGCAGCTTTGAGCTTCCAGCTTCGAGCGGCAAGTTGGAGCAGTACGCGGACTGTCTGAGCTTGCGGCTTGAAGCCTGCAACTTGAAGCTGACCCTTTGGGCCGGGCACGCCGGGGCTGCTGGCGCGACGCTAAAAAGGCGCGGCAGTATACCGCGCCTCGGTGGGCCGTACACGCGCCGGCAGTCATTCGTTGGTCGCATGTCTTTTGCATAACCCGGTAGGAGCTGCCGCAGGCTGCGATCTTTTGATTCTGTTTTAACAGCAAGACCAAAAGATCGCAGCCTGCGGCAGCTCCTGCCGAGAATATGCGTGTTTTTGACGTCAAATTTCGGGCCCGAAAATCGGTGGTCATTTATCGACCGGGCCTCTAAAGTGGCAGCCGGTCTGTAGAGTAGGACACTCGGTCAGCCTCCTATCGCACGGTGAGTCAACGATTGACCCATAACGCCATTCAACGTCTTTTGCTCAAACGCTTCGCCCTGGCCACCGCCACTTATGGATTGGCTTTGCTGCTGCTGTGGCTGGCGTTTTTTACCGGGCATTACGACCAGACCCTCGGCTCGGTGGCCATTGGCAGCGCCCTCGTGGTGATCAGCCAGGCGACCCTGTTCGTGCTGTTCTGGAGCGGGCGCAACCAGCGCTTCGCCGACCCCAGCCTGACCGAAGTGCAAGTTCTCCTCGGGCTCGGCTGGCAGACCTGGCTGATCGCCCATCTGGATGAGGCGCGCGGGGCGTTTCTGGTCTTCTATGTGATGATT
Source organism: Pseudomonas sp. 4CAES_32.4 (assembly GCF_058136335.1). Lineage (NCBI taxonomy): Bacteria > Pseudomonadati > Pseudomonadota > Gammaproteobacteria > Pseudomonadales > Pseudomonadaceae > Pseudomonas > Pseudomonas sp. 4CAES_32.4. The sequence continues at coordinate 4,914,315 of NZ_CM176882.1, read as the reverse complement.
TTGCTGTTCGGCCTGTTCCATCTCACGCGGCGTGCATTCATTCGCTGTGCGTTGCTGGTGTTCTTCAGCTTCTGCGCGATCACCTTGTGGGACGGCTACCACTTCCTGTTGCCGGAGCCCGCGCTCGCGGCGTTGCAGGTCTGTGTGCTGGCGATGGTGCTGGCGTGGCTGGTTTTGTACGCGCGCTTCGTCCAGGTTTCGCGACAGCGCATGCGCCAGCGGCGGTTTGCCTTGCAGGCGCATCAGGACACCCTGCGCGGGATGATGCGCCAGCTCGAAGACCTGGTGGCCACCGACGAGCTGACCGGGCTGTTCAACCGTCGGCATTTCCTGCGTCTGGCCTCGCGCGAACTGAACGCGATGGACACCGGTGTGGCCCATGGTCTGGCGCTGATCGACCTCGACCACTTCAAACGCATCAACGATTTGCACGGGCATGCCGCTGGCGACCAAGTGTTGCAGGCCTTCGCCGGTGTCGCCGGTGCCTGCCTGCGCGACGGCGATGTGCTGGCGCGTTATGGGGGCGAGGAATTCGTGGTGCTGCTGCCCGATTGCGATGCCGACCGCTTGACCGCGTGTTGCGAGCGTCTGCGCATCGCCTTCACCGATGTCGAACTGGTGGGTCTGGATGTGCGCAACCTCAGTCTGTCCGCCGGCATGACCCTGTTGGAACTGGGCGATGACCTCGACGACGCCTTGCAGCGCGCCGATCAGGCGTTGTACCGGGCCAAGCGTGATGGGCGCAATCGCTGTGCGGCGGCGTGGGAGAACATCGATGCCTGAAGTTCGTGTCGGTGAACGGCACTGGTCGGTGGTATCGGGCAGCAATCTGCTCGATACGCTGAATCAGAACGGTGTCGCCGTCCCCTACAGTTGCCGCGCCGGCAGTTGCCATGCCTGCCTGGTGCAATGCGTGCAAGGTTCGCCTGCCGACAGTCGCCCGGATGCGCTGAGCGCCGAGCAGCGTCAGGACGGTTGGCGCCTGGCGTGCCAGTGTCAGGTCATCGAAGACCTGCAGGTGCACACCTTCGACCCGCTCACCGATGGTCGCCCGGCAACCGTCGAAGCGCTGGACTGGCTCAGCGACAACGTTCTGCGCTTGCGCCTGACCCCGCAACGGCCATTGCGCTACAGCGCCGGGCAACATCTGGTGCTGTGGATCGATCACATCGCCCGGCCGTATTCGCTGGCGAGCCTGCCGGAAGAAGACCGCTTTCTCGAGTTCCACCTCGATTGCCGACTGCCCGGCCAATTCAGCGATGCCGCGCGGCGCTTGCAGATTGGCGACTCGATCCGCCTCGGCGAACTGCGTGGCGGTGCGCTGCATTACGACCCCGACTGGCACACGCGACCGCTGTGGCTGCTGGCCGCCGGCACCGGGCTCGGCCCATTGTTCGGCGTGCTGCGCGAGGCATTGCGGCAAGATCACCAAGGCGCGATCCGCGTCATTCACCTGGCCCATGACGAGCGCGAGCACTATCTGGCCAAACCCCTTGCCGCGCTGGCCGCGCAGCGCGAAAACCTCAGCGTCGAGCGGTGGACAACGGCAGAGTCAGCCGCCGCTTTGGCGCAACTGCGCCTTGTTTCCCGGCAGACCCTGGCCTTAGTCTGCGGCTCGACAGCCAGCGTCGATGCCTTCGCCCGGCGTTTGTACCTGGCCGGATTACCGCGTAATCAACTGCTGGCCGACGTCTTCCTCAGCCGTGGTTGAGCGCTGAACATTCAGACGCGAGACACACCATGACTGACGCCATCCTGCTCGAACGCGAACGCGGTCTGCTGACCCTGCGCCTCAACCGCCCGGACAAGAAAAACGCCCTGACTCGGGCGATGTACAGCCGTCTCGCCGAAGCGCTGCAACAGGCCGACAGCGATCCTGAGATCAACGCCATCCTGATCACTGGCAGCGCCGAGTGCTTCACCGCTGGCAACGACATCGCCGACTTCGTCCAGCAGCCGCCCAGCGACCTCGACAGCCCGGTATTTCACTTCATGCTCGGTTTGCTCGACTGCCGCAAACCGGTGATTGCCGCCGTGGCGGGCGCAGCGGTGGGCATTGGCACCACGTTGTTGCTGCACTGCGATCTGGTTTACGTCGCCCGTGACGCGCGCTTGCGCATGCCGTTCGTCAACCTCGGCTTGTGCCCGGAATTCGGCTCCAGCCTGATCCTGCCGCGCCTGCTCGGGCAGGCCAAAGCGGCCGAATTGTTGCTGCTCGGCGAAGGCTTCAGCGGCGAACAGGCCGCCGCGTGGGGGGTTGCCACCGAGGCATTGGGCAGCGGCGATGCGGCGCTTAGCAAGGCGAGGGAAATGGCCCTGCGGTTTGACGAACTGCCGGTGGAAGCGGTGCGCATCAGCAAGCAGTTGATGCGCGCGCCGGATCGCGCGTTGATTCGCCAGGTCATCGAGGAGGAGGGCGCGCTGTTTACCCAGCGGCTGCGTTCGCCGGAAGCACTGGCGGCGTTGACCGGGTTTATCAAACGGCATTGAGATCTTTGTTGTATGGATTGACGCCATCGCGAGCAGGCTCACTCCTGCATTTGAAATGCGTACCCCTGTAGGAGTGAGCCTCCTCGCGATGACATTGGATCAGTCAAAACATCTTCCAGAGCAGAAAACCAAAAGCCCCGCCACTCACTTGGCGGGGCTTCTGATTGCCTAAGGAATCAGCGCTCGACCAACGGCATAGTCGTAAAACGGCGCGCCCGGTTCGTAACTCTGAATGTCGAACAGCACTTTGCTCTCGGTAAAGGCTGACGAGTGATAAAGAAAATTCGTTGCCTGCTCAAAGCTTAGAGAGCCAGTACCATTGCCGAAATCTTTATCAAGCGTGCCGTTATACAAAAAACGTGACACCACGTAATGAGTTTTTGATGAACCCTCGATATTGACAAGTCCCGCAGTCAGGAGACTGCCATTGGGCTGGAATTGAGCGTTGGTCCATGCAGCACTGGATGAATTGATGGTGGTAAATACGGGTTTTCCGCTATTGAATTGTATGTTGCTGGAACCATCAGCCTCACGGCTGATTAATACAGCGGATATCTCGCTCTCGTCGTTGTTGACTGTCAGACCCAGGCAGAGCAATCGATTGTTGGGTTGCTTTACAGTTTTTTCGAGCAAGAAAAAATGACCGGGGGTTTCGTGCGTTATCAGCAGAAAACCGTTTTGTTGGAAGGAAGTATCCAGGCTCCCGTTTTTATCATGCTTCACCATTACGATTGCATCAGGGAGGCTAGAGTGATTAACACGAACCTCACCGCTACAGATGTAGTTCCCATCATCATCAATTGTCAGACTGGAAAGACGCAGACGAGGATAGATGGGGTGTCTTACACGTACAAATCCACTTTCATTAAACGTGGTATCCAATAGCCCATGCTGGGTGATACGAATAATCCAACTGTGTTGATTGACGAAATTTCCCGAGTGATGGAGAAGAAAAATGTGTTCCTCTGTCACCGGGGTATTTTGATAAGCATTACCAGCGTCGATAGTTCTTGGGTGTCGAGATCCACTTCGCAATGAAGCGTCATCCAAAAGCTTCTCATGGTAGCCCGTGGTCAGCGACGTGTCCTCATCCAGATCAGGAGTATAAAAAACGAACTTTCCCTGCTCCCCGAAAGTTTCATCGATTGTTCCGTTTTCAAGAAAGCGAACAGCGGCAGGGTCCCGCCGGAATGCACCATTTTCAGCATGGGCAAGTTGGCCGGTTACGAGAATCTTTGCGCCGGTAAACGCTATCTGCTCAGCGAAGAAGGTTGAACGGTCTGATTTGTAGAAATAGCCGCTAAAGTGACCGTTGTCACCAAAAGTCGTGTCAAGGAGACCGGCATCTGTAAGACGCGTCAACGTGTGAACTGAGTTATTCAAGCCTGCGGAGGCTTTTCCCGCGATATATACCTTATGGTCAGGCCCGACGGCCACGACCTGGGTCGAATATTCAGGGTAGAGAGGGGCCGGTGATTGAAGGCTGGCAATTCCCTGATCGGCGAAGCTCGGATCGAGTCCAGTATCGGTGCTTCCCTGCTGATATTCAGAAATCATCTGTCATGCCTCGATTGAAAGCGAAGGACGCGTGCGCATGAAGGTTTTTTCAAAGTAAGCGCATCCCCATAAGAATGCAGAAGTACTCACTCCGCCAACTGATAGTTCTGACAGGTTTGTTAGAGTTGTTTGTAATGAAGTGAAGGTTTTAAATAACTTTAAATCGCCACATCAACATGACGTCTGGTCGTTTGCTAGTGCAGGATATTTCCAAGTGGGCATTGCGCGGATTACACGAATAAAAAAGCCCCGCCATTCACATGGCGGGGCTTTTGTTTTTCAGCGCGTCACTCAGACCTGCGGGTCGCCCACGTGCAGGATCTTCATGCCGTTGGTGCCGCCGGTGGTGTGGTAGCTGTCGCCCTTGGTCAGGATGACCCAGTCGCCTTTTTCCACAACGCCGCGCTTGACCAGTTCGTCGATCGCCTTCTGGCTGACTTCGTGCGGTTCCAGCGAAGCCGGATCGAACGGTACGGTGTACACGCCACGGAACATTGCTGCACGCGCCTGAGTTTCACGGTGCGGCGAGAACGCATAGATCGGCACCGAGGAACGGATGCGCGACATGATCAGCGGGGTGTAACCACTTTCGGTCAGGGCGATGATCGCTTTGACGCCCGGGAAGTGGTTGGCGGTGTACATGGTCGCCAGCGCGATGCTTTCGTCGCAGCGGGTGAATTCCTTGCCGATACGGTGGCTGGAAGTCTTGCCCGTTGGGTGCTTCTCAGCGCCGACGCAGATGCGCGCCATCGCTTGCACGGCTTCCAGCGGGTATAGACCGGCAGCGGATTCGGCAGACAACATCACGGCGTCGGTGTAGTCGAGCACGGCGTTGGCCACGTCGGACACTTCGGCGCGAGTCGGCATCGGATTCTGGATCATCGACTCCATCATCTGGGTCGCAACGATCACAGCCTTGTTGTGGCGGCGTGCGTGCAGAATGATTTTCTTCTGAATGCCCACCAGCTCGGCGTCGCCGATTTCCACACCCAAGTCACCACGGGCAACCATTACCGCGTCGGAAGCCTTGATCAGGCCGTCGAGGGTTTCGTCGTCCGCTACGGCTTCAGCACGTTCGATCTTCGCCACCAGCCAAGCGGTGCCGCCGGCTTCGTCGCGCAGTTGACGGGCGTATTCCATGTCGGCTGCGTCACGAGGGAAGGATACCGCGAGGTAGTCGACTTCCATTTCAGCGGCGAGCTTGATGTCGGCCTTGTCTTTTTCAGTCAGGGCCGGAGCAGTCAGGCCGCCACCGCGACGGTTGATGCCTTTGTGGTCGGACAGCGGGCCGCCGATGGTCACGGTGCAATGCAACGCATCGTCAGTTTGGGTATCAACGCGCATCACCACACGACCGTCGTCGAGCAGCAGCTCGTCGCCCACGCCGCAGTCTTTAACCAGATCCGGGTAGTCGATGCCGACCACTTGCTGGTTGCCTTCGGTCAACGGATGGCTGGTGGAGAAGGTGAACTTGTCACCGATCTTCAGCTCGATCTTCTTGTTGGCGAATTTGGCGATACGGATTTTCGGGCCTTGCAGGTCACCCAGCAGGGCGACGAAGCGGCCGTGCTTGGCTGCCAGGTCACGCACCAGCTTCGCGCGAGCCTTGTGCTCGTCGGGGGTGCCGTGGGAGAAGTTCAGACGGGCAACGTCCAGGCCAGCCAGAATCAGCTGTTCGAGAACTTCCGGCGAGTTACTGGCCGGGCCAAGGGTAGCGACGATTTTGGTACGACGGACGGACATGCAAAGACTCCTGAGTTCAAGCGCTAGCGAAGGCTACTATGCTCTTGGGGTGTAGTCATTGTTCGAATGCACTACTTAATACTTTCTTTATTGAACACGACAACTTTGGGACAAACGCGCCTGAAGATTTCCGACCCTGGGTCGATACATTGCTCAAGACAGGAGAACCCTCATGCGATTCGTACCCATTGCCGCCCTTGCCCTCAGCGTCCTCGCCGTCACGGGCTGCACCCGTTGGTCGATGAACCACCATTTGAACAACGCCTACAGCGCCTACGATCGCGGCAATTGCGAGCAGGTCATGCTCGAACTGTCCAAGGTCGAACGCGCCAGCCGTGCCCGCCCGTACGTGTGGCCGGAAGTGTCGATGATGCGCGGCCAGTGCCTCGAACGGCAGAAAATGTTCGTCGATGCCGCGCAGACCTACCAGTTCATCATGGCCTCCTATCCGAACAGCGAATACGCCTACCGCGCCCGCGCCCGTCTGGAAACCCTGGAAAGCCTGGGCCATTACCCGACGCGCAGCGCCGCTGCCGTGGTGCGCCCGACCCGCTTCTGATGACAGTTGTCATACAAATTCTGGCCGGGTGTACAAGCTGAGCTATAGTCGAATGACTCGGTTGCTGGACGTGAAGGCCCAGCACCGACGCAACACCTGCGACTGGCAAGTGGTTACGTGACGGCGAATTAGCGACCGTCACACCGGAAGCGGGGAGAGCAGGCCGGCGGCACGGGCCTGTTCCGAAGCAAAGGTGCGGCTCTGTGATGGAGCCCTGCATGGCGAATTGCGCATGTTTACCGACCGGCGGATCGAACGGCATCAGCTGCCGTACTTTCTCAGAGTGTTCAACAGCATCACCGACAAACCTATCGGCTTTCTGGGTAACGTCTCCGAAGACGGGCTGATGCTCATCAGCCAGTTGCCGATGATGGTCGGCGTCGATTTCAATCTGCGTGTGAAAATCCCCATGGGCGATGGCTGTCAGCAAGTCATCGACCTGACCGCGTGTTGCCTGTGGTGTCACGAAGACGCCACGCCACAGCACTTCGACGCCGGGTTCATCCTGCGTCGACCGCCGCCTGAGTTCGCGCAACTGGTGCAAGCGTTGAAGCGGTATTTCAGCTTTCAGCCGCTGCCTGCCTCGGCCTGACCTGACGCTGTTCCCTCCAGAGCCATCGCGGGTTTGCCCGCGAAAGTGTCATGTCTGACGCCCTCTACAACCGCTAAGCCGTAGAAATCCCGCGTAAGGCCCAGCGATTACCATTCGTCGGGACTGTCAGGTTTTACAGGTGTGCCGCCCAAGCCAAAAGAAGTACTAAAGCTGCTCGTCCCATCTCTCCCTTTCTGGAAGGATCGCCATGAGCAAGGAAGACAGCACGGCAGCCCCCAACCTTTTTATTGATCAAGACCAAAAAATCGTCAGTACGCGTTACTTCGACGTGCGAGGAGATGGTGGAGCGCAAAATTCGTTTATTTATCTGTATGAGGCGGGTAGCAACGATTTTTTGGGCAAGGGCGCAATGTTCAATAATCCGTTCAGTGTCCGATTTTATGTATTTCCCGGAACATACACAGTTCGTCTCTATGCAAAATGGCAGACCCATGCAGAGGAGAGTGGGCCATCCAACATCATCACATTGCGATTTCTAACCCCCACAGTCGAGGCACAGGACGGCAATCCCCCCATTGAGAGTACGCACACGTTCTCGGGCCGAGGGTTGAACGATTCAACGGTGAGCCTTTATTCGGTGGCTGCCGATGGCTCGCCGCAGATGCCAGCGCTCGGAACCGCCACAGTGAGCATTGAAAACTGGCAGATTAAACCGAACTTCCCTCTGTTGCCGGGTCCGCTCAAGGTGATGGCGATAGCGGTTGTCGGTACTGAGGAAGCGAAGTCTGACGCCGTGGACTTTGTGGTATCGCCACCTTTTGTAGCTCCGATCATTGACGTTCCAGACGCCGGCAGCGTGCAAGACCGCTCCTTCATGCTGGCTGGCTCAGGTACCCTTGCCAACTCTACGGTGGTGATTCTCAAAGACCTGGGCGACGACACACACTTGGGGACTGCAACAGCCCCAGGGGAGCGCTGGACAGTGAATGTCTCTGAGCTCCCCCCAGGCCCGATTTCCGTCGTGGCCGAGCAGATACGCAATGACGAAAGCTCAGGGCGCGGCCCCGCGCGGGGATTCAAGATCCGCGCTGACCGTCTGTCGCAGATAGTGGTCACGCGTATCAGTTCCACGACTGTCAATTTTTCGGGCATCGGTCACTATGACCCGAAGCTTGAAACCAGAGTCCAGATCATTGACGTGGACGGTGGTGTTGAGCCGCCTCCCCACGCTGTTGTCAGCCCCGACGGTACGTGGGAAACCACCGGGCGCGTGCCCTTCGGCCGTTTTTCGATGACGGCCAAGCAGCGTGTGGCCGACAACGCGAACGGCTGGATCGATTCGCTGCCGTACGTTTTTTCCTTCGAACATACGTTTCCAAAGCCGACTGTATTGGCGGCGAGCAAAGAATACCGGCCCATGTTCAATGGAACGGGTTTGATCGGCGCCACGGTGCGGCTTTACGACGCCGATAAACAAACGCGCATCGCTGCGGATGTGCTGCTAAGCGCTGAGGCATGGTCCAGCCGGGCACTCGCTGAATGGGGGCCGACATACGAACGGATAATCTACGTCAATCAGTCCGTCGGAAGTCAGACGTCGGAATGGGTCCAGTTTCAAGTAACAATCCCTCCACTGGCACCCGCTCTGCAAACGCCGGTCGAGGACGGCCAATCACCGCGTCTCAGCGGCAACTGTTGGCCGGGCGCGGTGGTCATCCTCGAGTACAACAACGACGGCGTCAAACACCGACCCGCCGTCACCGGTGGCACCTGGACGTTTCGCCGTGAAGCGCCGTTTGCAGCGGGCGTGACACACACCTTCAGCGTGACCCAGACCTTCGCCTCGCAGACTTCTGAACCTGCCACCGGCAGCTTTACCGTTCGCCAGGCCATGTTCAAACCTGAGATCAGCGTGCCCACCGAAGGCGCGGAAGTCAGCAGCAACATGACGGTCAGCGGCAAGAACGGCATGAGCGGCGCCACGATGCGGATCTGGGATCAGCAAATGGGAGACGTGCTGAACTACCGTTTGCTGACCAGCGATGGCGACTGGTCGATTGAGCTGACAGGCCTGAATTATCGCCAGTACTCGCTGACCGCCCAGCAATTCATCGTTCCTGAGTACTCCGAGCGCAGCGACATTCGAACATGCAGTGTGGTGCTGCTGCCACCGGTTGTGCGCGTGCCCGTCGAGGGCGGCGATCTACCTCGGCAATCGACCGTGTCCGGCAGCGGTTGGCCGGGCGCGAAAGTGACGGTGTGGCTCGAGGGACGTGACGAACCACTGCTGCTTGATGTACCGGTCAGCACCAACGGTGAATGGAGCGGGCAGGTTGCGCTGGATCAGGTCGGTAACGCTGTCTTGCGCACACGGCAAGTCTTCGGCACCCAGGTCTCGCAGGATTTACTGAGTGAGGTGCGGGTGGTGCCGTCGGCGCCGCTCATCGAATCGCCGGTCAGAGACGCAGCCATCGGTTCGGCAGTGGTGGTGTCCGGGTTTGGATATCCAGGGGACACGATCACCGTGAACCTGTCGGACGGTTTGCTATTGGGCGTGGCCCCAGTGCTTGAAGATCGGACATGGTCGTTGCTGGCAACCCTTGATCATGATGGCGGCCCGGGGAGCCTTATCGCCAAGGCTTCGTGGGCGGATTTCGTCTCTGCACCTTCCGCGCCCCATCCCGTGCAAATCAACACGTGGTTACCTTCCATCAACGAGCCGGCGGATGGCCGCTGGGTCGCGGCGCCGGTCACGTTCGCCGGCACTGGCAAGGCCGGCGTCGGTCAGGTGGTGAGCTGGTTCAACCCGGACGTGGTCTGGGCCGCGAATCTGACGGTGAGCAACGGCCAGTGGCAGGGCGAAGCAACGCAAGCGCTGGCGCCGGGGGGCAACTGGTGTCGCTTTCGTCAGAGTTTTGCGGCGGGCGCCGACCCGGCCAGCGCTTCCGACTGGGCTGCGAGCGAACGCTTCGACGTGCTTCCTTTACCACCATCGCGCTAGGTCATTCCGATGAACGGTCGCGTCTACTGTCAGTTCTGACAGTAGACGCAGGCCTGTATCCCGCGCCCAATAGCATGGACTCAAACAGACCCGAAGGTCGCTTCCGCGGCTGCTCAGGTGGGTCTCCGACGCAAGGATTCCGACGATGGCCGACGCACACGATCGCCCCGCGGTACAGATGCTCAATCAGGCGTTTGCTCCAGAAGAGCTGAAAAAACACGCTGCCCTGGCGACGTATTTCGAGGAGGGAGGCTCCATCTTTCCCTTGATTGAAAAGGGCGTCTCGGGGCTGGTCCGGGAATACAACCTCGACCCTGTGCAAGCCAGGCAATTGCTGCGGCGGGCCAACAGCATGGCGACTTATCTGCGCCGGCAATTCATTGAGCATACGTTGGCCGGTGAGCGCGCAAACGAGGATGAGGATGACGTTGCCCGACAGCCATTCAGCGGGCTGTTATCCATCGTCCCGGGGCCAAGTTATCAAGGGTTGTTCGATCCATCGTTTGAACAGCTGACACCGCCTCAGTCGCTGGAGGCCATTACGTCGCCGGTGGCCTATCTGATGGAGCTGTTGCGCTGGATCGAGCAGCGCATCGATCCTGAAGGGGTGGCCGAGGAAAAGTACCCCTATCACGAGCGTCGCACAGACATCAAACAACTGTCCGTCGATGACAGCGCGGTGCACAGTTCGGTGTCAGCGGTGGACATCATTGTTCCGGTGCTGGAGGCGTTCATCCGCGACGGCGATCCGGGCATTGTGCTGGACGACAAGTTGCTGGAGGCACGCTACCCCAACGGTCTGCCGTACTACCAGCATTGGGTGACGCTCGACGGCATTACCCGCCACAACAGCCTGTCGGTGGGGCATCTGGTGCAGAGAACCGATCTGCAGTTTCCCTATTTTCTGCAAACCCAGGCATGGGACGCGGACCTTGCACGGGCCCTGGCGCATGCGTCGCGGCTAGGACCTTATCAGCGCACCATGTTGAGCGAGGCGCTGGTTGAGCATGCGGCAAGGATCGAATTTTATGAGAAGAACTTTGGCACCGAAAACACGCAATCTGTGAACCTCAACCAGGTGCCGTTTTTCGGTGAACGAACAAAGCTCGACAGTGAACAGATCGAAGCGCTGTTTTCGGTACGCGGTTACGCCCCCGTACGCTCGCCCAATGTCGACTTCGATCCGGCAATTGCGCCTGAGCTGCCCGAAAACTGGCGCTCCGGCTCGGTCTACCTGAATGCCAATGAAAGCCCGGGAGTGAGTATCACCTTCACAAGGCTGGTCAATCGTTTGAGCCTGGACTCCAATGCAGTAAAAGACGTTCCCCGTTTCGACCGCATCAACCGCAAGATCCGTCTGGACAACTGGCTGCAGTTGCCCAGCGAGCAGACCGACGCCTTGCTGGTCGCCGCGATCAATGCCGAGGCGCGGGGCACCACCAAAACCGCTGACTGGCAGATCAGCAACAACGTGATCCACGCGCTGGGATTGTTTCAGGCACTGCGCGAGCATCATCAGTGCACGGCGGAAGATTTCGCGGCGTTTATCGATACGGTCTCGGTGTATGGACGTGGCGACAGGGCATCGCATTTCGACAGGGTCTTCAACAACCAGGGCAATTACAGCGAACCGCTGAAACTCGACAACGGCTTGTTTCCCGTATTGCCGCAGGCGGGTGTCACCGACCTGACCGTCAATCAACTGTGCAGCGGTCTGGGCATTGACCTGCAGACTTATCAGTACCTGGCGGTGGCAATTGCCGAGGCGCGACGCGTTGGCGACGCCGTTATCGATCAACTGCCGCGCAACGCGTCGGTGATTTCCAGCTTTTACCGCTTGGTGAAACTGCCTCGACTGTTGGGCATCACGCCGGTGGAAGGTGTGTTGATGTTGACGTTGCTGGGCGGGGAAGACTGGCTCAAGGGCCTGGCCGGTGACCCCGTGATTGATGAGTCCAGTCAGGCACTGGACGTGTTGTGCCTGATGGATGCTTTGGAAACCTGCATCGAGTGGTGTCGCGAACGTGATCTGCCGGTGCTTTGGGTCTTGCAGCACGTCGCGACACCCGAGGCTGCCAATGTACTGTCGGAGCAGGATCAACAGTTGCTCGAGAAAATCGGCAACCTGATCGAGGCCGCGTTGTTCAGTGACGCCCGCTTGCAGATGGCGGGCGTACCCATGTTGCCTTCCGCCAGTTGGCTGGATTTGTTGAGCGGGCAATACGGCGCGGAGGCTCCGCTGGTCGATTCTCTCGGCCTGGTGCTGGCGTTCAACGGATCTGAGGAGCAGTACCGGGCGTTCGCGATCAATCGGCTTGAGAAAGCCGTCAATGAAGGCTTGGGCGACATTGATCCCGAGTTGCGCGCCACCGTCGTCGAAAAAATGCTCCGCGTGCTGTTGCAGGTCCGTCAGGCACAGACCTCGGTCGTCAAGGAGTCCCTGGCGGTGTATGCCGGGGTGGCTGCCGAGCCGGCACTCGCGGTGTTGCACTGGGCCAACTCGGACGTTTATCAACTGTTGAGGCAGGTGCTGGAAGCCGATGACCTCGACGACGGTACGGTCGTCGGGCCCATTCTGAAGCAAGACCCGCTGCTCATCCTGCTCGCTGATGTTCGTCGGCGCAGTGCAGTGGTGGCGAAGCTGGATCTGAGTGCGGCACTGCTGCAGGACTATCTCGATTACGGCCATAAAGCCTGGTTGGGCCAAGCGGACAAACACGCCTTTTCGATGAGCACGCTGTACTACTTGAGCGTGCTGGTTCGCGCCTTTGGTCTCAGCGAGCTGCCGCAACAGAAGTTGCTGGACTACCTGCGTCAGGTCAATCACCTGCCAGACGATCTTGGCAGCAATGCAAAGGCATTGGTGCAGAAAGCTGCAGCGATCCGGCTGGCCGATTTCTTCGGCTGGAGCGTTCAGGAAGTACGCGAGTGCATCGAGCGGATGAAACCAGAGGTGAGTCCGCCTGAACACATGATCCTCACAGACTTGAAGCAACTGGATCTGCTGACGCGCATTCGGGTGCTCTCGACCCGTACCAACATGGATGCACTGACACTGTTTCTGATTGGCAAATTGCCGGAAGGGATCAATCGGGCTGACTACGCCGCTGCTGCCGAGCATGCGTTGTTGAGCGTGACCGAGACAGCGATCCCGCCAGCCCAGCTCGATAACGACCTGAAGAAACTGGTCACCGTCCACTGCGTAGTTGAACCGCAGGTTGTGGTGGCACGCAAACCTGGCGAGAAAGCCATCTTCACCGTGACCCTGCGGGACGCCTCGAACCAACCTTTGAGCGGTATCCCCGTTTACTGGCAATCCACGCTGGGAACGATCATTAGCGGTACGACCGACACCAACGGTGTCCTCAACGCGCAATACACCCCCGGCAGAATTCAGGGTACGGAAACGCCGATGTTCTGGCTGAATCTGATGGATCCGCAGTTTGCCCCGGCCGTCAGCGTTTCCTACGACGCCTTGTCATTGGCTTTCATACCGGATTTTCGCTCGCCGTTGCCAGCGGGCCCCGTCGGGCTTGGTCAGGAAGTCGAGGTGTATGCCACGTTGTTCGACCAATACTCAAATCTTGGGCCGAACAGTCTGGTGAGATGGGAGTACGAGAATGAAGAGTCAAACGCAACGGCGGCCCTGAACATCCGCCCTCAGCAGTCCTACACCAACCAGGACGGACTCGCGCGGGTTTTTGTTTCCAGCACAGGGGCCGGGAGCTTCACGCTCATCGCTCGCAGCGAGGCCAGCGCGAACTCGATCAAGTTCGTCCCGATCACTTTTCAGTCTGATGAGCCTGACGCCTGAACCCTGTTCTGGCGTCAGAGTCCCCGCGTGGCACGGCTTCAGGAGCAAGCACCATGGCATTGAACATTCTCGGCGAACTGCTGGAAAAACGTCGCTCGGCGCTGGTCGAGTATTGCATCGGTGGCACCCGGAAAAGTCCCGGCAAGGATTACAGCTTCGTCAAGACACCGAGCGACCTGGCCGAGCTGCTACGCCTGGATCCGCTGGACAATTATCAGGTGCAGAGCTCCTGGGTTGCAGAGGCGGTCAGCAGTGCCCAGCAATACATTCACGCGGTGTATCGCAAGATGGAACCGGGATTTGTCGACACTGATTTCGTTAAACAGGATTTGGCCGATTGGGCGCTGTACAACAATTATCCGGACTGGGCCGCCCTGCAGATGATCGCGGTCTACCCGGAAAACTTCATCAATCCGTTTGTGCGCCAGCGCAAGAGCAGCCTGTTCAAAAGCCTTGAAAACAGCCTGAACCAGACACGCCTGAACAGCGATTCCGTGCAGTTGGCGTTGCGTGATTACCTGCAGACCTTCGAGCAGACCTGCAACCTGGACGTGATCAGTGCGTACATGGACGGCGAGTCGCCGACAAAGGCTGATTATTACTTTGTCGGTCGGCAGCGCGAGCAGCCCTTTCAGTATTTCTGGCGCAAGGCGCAGGTCGAACTCTCACCGACTTGCACCGCGATCAACCCCGCTGCCTGGAGTGAATGGCAAGCGGTGGACATTGCTGTCGAAGGGCGCATTGTCGACATGCGCCCCGTGCTCTGGAATGGACGCTTTTTTCTGGTATGGGCCGAGTGGCGGGACAGCATGGGGCGCAAAGGGGAGGTGGAATACCTTGCGCACAAACTCACGATCAACCTCGCGTTCATGACTCAGAGCGGTCAGTGGCTGGCGCCGTTGCGGCTGTTCGAAGAAACCTATGACATCGATTACTCCGCAGGGGGGCGATTGATTGCGACCCTGTGGGCCGATCAGTTGAGTCCCAAAGGTAAATTGGGCGTCCAGTTCCTCAACGCAACGCCGACCGAAGTCAAACTCAAGGTCAGTATTTTCAGGGACGTGCTGCTTCGTCCGGTGGAAGACGATGGCGGTTGGCTCGATCAAATGGTCAAGGAGCGTTTCACCTCCCCGGACATTGTTCAGCATCCGTTGCTGAGTCAATTGACCATGACCCAGCAGGAGATGTCGTCAGGTCTTTTGAATCCTTATCTGAAGCTGCGGGCCATGGCTTTTCGCGTGGGCAGCAAAGATGTAGTGCTGGTTCAGGGCGTTTTGCTGCCGACGCCACTGGAGGGGGACGTCCCTGTCACTCTGGCCCTCGACACACCCGCCGGTGGTGACCCTGGTCCGAGCACAAAAATCCTGAACCTGAAGCAGGGCGGACTCACTGACTGGTACCGGTTTGAGCGCGACAGCGGCGCTGTGGGTAGCCCTGTCTTCACGTTGGGTTCGGCGACCGAGGGGGTCAACAGGTTTACGTTGACCGCCGTCAACCTCGCCGAGTGGATTCCTTCGGCGCTGCTTAAAAACACCGCAGACGCCGCGCAGTTTCTGCACTTCAGGAAGCAAAACCCTGACCCCGAAGACCCCGCCCTCAAATGTGTCCGTCTGAGTTCAGCATTCGGTCCGGAACTGGTGCAGCGCGCCAGTATTTCCGTCGGCGCGGTGCTGGACTGGCAAACGCAATTTCTCCCGGAGCCCGATCCAGAGGGGATTGCGGATTTCAAGGAGCCGAACGGTGCATTCGATGGTGCCAACGGCCTGTTTTTCTGGGAGCTGTTTTTCCACCTGCCGCACTTGATTGCGACCCGTCTGCGCGAAGAGGACCGGTTCCAGGAGGCGCAAGACTGGCTGCACTATGTGTTTGATCCCCGAGGGGCTGCAGATCCGGTCTCGCAGAACGATCCACGCCCCCAATACTGGCGCTGCCGACCGTTAGTGGGGAAGGGCAATCCGGGCTGCGAAGCCTGGGCGCCGACCGATCCCGACGCGATCGGTTATGCGGCCCCCAAACACCTGCGCATTCTGATGTTTACCGAGTACGTGCAAAACCTCCTGACCTGGGGCGATTGGTATTACCGGCAACTGACCCGCGACAGTCTGGTGGCCGCCAAGCTCTGCTACATCCAGGCCGAATTTTTCATGGGCAGGGCGCCGTCGGCGCAAACGGTCAATCAGTGGGAAACCAAAACCGTTGCACAGTTGCTGGAAATGGGCAGCTCGCGCTCCAGGCTGGAACAGTTTGAACAAACGCTGGATTTCAACCTGACGCAATTCCCCATGGCCGCCGATCGCGCGCCGCCGATGGGACTACTGGCGGTCGCGCCGTTCAAGCTACCGCTCAATCAGCAATTGCTCGACCTGTACGCCTTGCCCTCTCAACGACTGCACAACCTGCGCAATAACCTCACGCTCGATGGTCGGCCGATGCTGATTCCGCTGTTCAGTCCGCCGACGGATCCCAATCAATTGCTACGGGATCTGGCGGCGGGCAATGTCGGTTCGCCGCGGGCCATGGGCGGACGCCTGGAAGTCGGCGCGTTCCGCTGGCGGGTTTCCTACGAAGCCGCCCTGCGTGCCGTGCAAACCTTGCAGGACTACGGCAATCAGGTGCTGCGTCTGCTGGAACAGCGCGATCGCGCCGAACAGGAAGAACTGCAGCAGAACTATCTGGTGGAACTGGGCGCCTACGCGCAGACCGTTCAGGAGCAAGTCATTGCGCAGCTGCAAGCGAGCGTGACGGCGTTGCAGATGAGCAAAGCGATGGCCCAGGAACGCGCCGAGGCCTATGCGCGGGTGTACGACGAAAATATCTCGACGGTTGAATACGAGGTGATGGAAAACATTCAGCGCTCGAAAAAACTGGCCCTGACCTCTTCGTCGATCCAGCCAGCGGCGGCGGCACTGGCGTCCTTGCCGAATGTTTTCGGTCTGGCCAGCGGCGGCTTTCGAATAGATGATGCGCTCAAAGCGGTCAGCTTCGGTCTGGGGGTCGCTGCGCAAGCGTTGCAACTGGATGCCGACAAGCAGGCAACCACCGAGGCCTATCGGCGTCGCCGCAACGAATGGAACCTGCAACGCAATCAGGCGCTGGCGGAGATCCGCGCACTGGATGAGCAGATTACCGCGCAGGGGCATGCGGTGGCCTCGGCCCGCGCCGGCCTCGAACAAACCTTGCGTGCCAATGCGCAAGCGTTGACGTTTTACAATTTTCTGAAAAAACGCGCCTGCAACGCCGAGCTGCTGGGATGGCTGTTGGGCCAGCTCAAGGCCTTGCACTATCAAGCCTACGACGCCGTGGTCAGTTTGTGCATCAGCGCCCAGGCCTCGCTGAGTGCGGAAACTGCGGATTACGACGCGCAGATTCCGTTGCCGCAAATCTGGCTCGACAGCCGTCATGGCCTGACTGCCGGCGAGCACCTGCGCGAGTATCTGTTGCGCATGGAACGCGAATATCTGCAACGCTTCGAACGCCGGCTCGAACTAGTGAAAACCGTGTCGTTGCGTCGCTTGTTCGAAGACCTGATGGATCCGCAGACAGGCGCCCGGGATTGGGCGGAGGCGCTGAGCCGATTGCTGGCCAGCGGCACCCTGGAATTCAACCTTTCGCAACTGTTGTTCGACCGTGATCACCCGGGCCATTACTGCCGGCAGATCAGTACGGTGGAAGTCGATCTGCCCGTGCTGACCGGCCCCTATGAAGATGTGCGCGCTACGTTACGGCAGGTCGGCAGCATGACCGCGACCAAGGCCACGCTTCAATCCATCGAGTATCTGTACGCGCCGCAAGGGGCTGTGGGGCCGGCGGATGTGCAGATCAATCTGCGCAGCGGTCAGCAGATTGCGCTGTCGAGTGGCTTCGCCGACAACGGCATGACCACCTTCAAGCCTGACGAAGGTCTGCTCAATCCCTTTGAATGCACCGGGGCGGTTTCGCGCTGGATGCTGAACTTTCCGTGGCCAGAGAAAGAACTGCAAAAAGCCATGCTGGAGTCGCTGACTGACATCGTCGTGCGCATTCGATACACAGCCAAAGTAGGCGATCCGACATTCTTGCGGATTGTGCAGGACCGGGTGGCCGCAGCCGAGGCTGGTCAACGGGGCAAACTCAAAGGGGCGGGCGATCATGCGTGAACCGATTATTCAGGCTGACCAGAATCTGGTGGTCAACGGCGACTTCAACAAAGCGCTGCAAGGCTGGACGAAAGGCCCGGTCAGTCCCGCCTCGACTGCGGTCATGCAGGACTTTTACGACGGTGAGTTCATCAACTACTTGCGGACTGCCAGAGGTGCTTCGCTTTATCAAAAGTTCCCGGTTCCCAAGGCGATCAGCGCTCGCGTGCGCTACTCCTTGAGTTTCCTCTACGAAAACGTGCATACCCGCGCCGGTACGTTGCGGGTCACAGTCGAAGAAACCGGGCAGCAGCAGAACATTCTGCTCCCGGTGAAACCAGTGCAAGCCCAAGAGCGAGACCGGCGCCTGCTTGCCCAAAGGCAGCCACTCGATTTGGACCTGAGTCCTTTGACCGAAGTGCTGGATCTTGAACTGGTGTCCGGCAGTGTCCTGCGCGTCGAGATCATTGGTCCGCAGAATGACGCGGATCAGATAGCTGAACACATTCGCGTGGCCCGAATCGAGCTGCTTTTGCACCTGGATCAGCCATTGCAGCTACAAGCGCTGCAATTGGATGACCAATCGTTACCGGCGAATGCGCCCCTGTACTTGTGCCTGGGAGCGGAATTCGACTCGCGCAGCGATGGACACCTGTTGCGCTTTGTTCCACAGGAGGACAGCGATTGGCTGGGCACGCATGCGGCACTGACGATCCAGAACAATCCGCAGGGTGCCATCCTTGTCCGACCTGATTGGGAGATCGATCAGCCGCTGGAAAACGAGTGGCGGCTCAGTTGCCCGATGATCGATAGCGACGAGCCTTACCTGTTCACCTTGCAACTGCTCAACCAATACACCGCCCAGCCCTATACGCAGGCAGTGTCATTGGGGCATCACCGCGTGGCTGTTGCCGAAGTACTGGAGGCCGCGTATTACCCGGTGCTGGAGCATGAGCAATCCGTGCGCGTTGGGGTCAAGGTGACTTCCTGGTACACCTCGCAGGCACTCGGAGGGCGTACGGTGAACTGGACGGTGCAGGGCCAGGGACTCAAAGCGGCCAGCAACACCGATGACAACGGTTGGGCCTATTTCGACTACTTGCCTGCGAGTGACGGCGATTTCACCCTCGAAGCGTCGGTGGACAGCCCGTATTACCAGTCGGGTAGCGTATCCGCGACATTTGCGGTGAAGGTGCTGGCCACGGATCCATGGAACGACGTGCTGGCGGTGTCAGAAACGGGCGAAGCGCCGTGGCAGGAAAAGACCGGCTACCCCAATCGCGGCGCCAGCTACCCGCTGCAAATCAAGGTGCCTGTCGTTTTGCGGGGAACATCGTTGTCGCTGGGCTGGAGCGGTGATTCGCCGGAGCAGCTGGGCGTGACGGTCAGTCCGGCGCTGGGCGAGGCGATCCCCGTCGATGGCGGCGATTTGCATTGGACATTGACCAGCGAAGATCGCCTCGACGGCCTTTTCAGTTTGCAGTTGTCCTGCTCGAAACTGAAACTGCCTTCGCCATTCAAGCGCATGTCACTGGCACGCAATGTGGTGAAGATCGGCGAGGTGCGCGAGGCCAACAAATTCCCGGTTATCGATGAAGAGGAAAGTGTTCTGCTGCGGGTGCAGGTACTGCATGACGTCGCGTCGGGCGATGGCGATCCGGTTATCAATGCACTGGTTGAATGGCTGCTCCCCGACGGTGAGTCTCGTCAGGCAAGCACCGGCTCGGGGGGCTGGGCGAGTTTGCTTTATACCCCGACAGTAGCCGGTGACATGGTGATCGTTGCCAGAGTCAAGGCGCATGCGGATGCAGTCTCGGTGCAACGGCAATTTTCAGTGAAGGCCTTGGCCTCCAGCCCGTGGCGCGATCAGGTGGTCATGTGGCTGGACGATGTCCTGGTCGATCGCAAAGTGCGAGGCCTGTTGTGTCGGCGAGGGCAGTTTCACACTTTGAAAGTGGCCGCCGTGCCTGGCAGCGCCTGGATAAACAAAGACGTTTCGCTGCACTGGCGGCATGACGATCCCGCCATCGGGCTTCGCATCAGTGATCTTGATGTAGCCAGACCGTTGACTGAAATCGGGCTGACCTGGACGTTCAGCGCAGGGGTTGATGACAGTCTCAGCCGCCTGTTCGAGCTGAAGCTGGTGTCGCCAGGCGTTCCCGAGCGAGAGCTGTTCGGGCGGCTGGTTTCCCTGGACCTGACCGAGGAAATGTTCGTCGTATTGGACCAGATGCCGGCGTTGAAAAATCAGACACTTTTCCCCTGCCTCGGCGCGGTGCATCGTTACAACTTGAGAGTCCCGGCGCTAAGCCCCTTGGTTGGGCTCGATGCGTTGATAGGATGGGGAGGGACAAGCCCGGAGGATTTGGGTGGGGCGGTCGAGCCTGATCGGTCGGGCCATCAAATCATTACCGACAGTGGAGTAACCTGGACGTTTAATTTTTCCGGCAGCGAGAATCCTGGGCAATTCTTTGTGGCGTTTGGTGTATATGGCTTTGCACCCATCGCAAGCAACCACATGAGTCTGGGGCATCATCGACTCAAGCTCGAATCGTCACGCGAGTTGCCCGTAGACCCTGTCGTCGGCCAGGCGCCTGCGTGGTTGTGGGCTCGGGTGGTATCGCACTACACCGCCGCGCCGGTTGAAGGTGTGCCGGTGCATTGGCACGCGACGCAGTCCAGCAGCACCGATGTGCACGGCTGGAGCGGTTTTGCCTTTGCACCGCAGGAGGCCGGCGGCCAAACGGTGAACGCGTCTGTCGTCAGCCCTTACAACGGCTATGAAGAACACCTGTCGATGCAGGTCATGGCGCTGGCCGAAGACCCATGGGCAGGTTTGAACGTCAGATTTGACGGGGGAACGACCTATCCATGGGGCCAGAAGGTCGCCTTTCCACGGCGCAAGGGCCAGCACCGTATTGAACTGCTGGCACCGGACGGTAATGCCTTGATCGGTCGTCACCTGACGCTGGGCATGACAGGCACCGGCCCGGCCGAACTGGATATCCGTTTCGAATCCGGAAAAGGGCTGGGCACGCCGCAGACTTTCAGTAGCGATGGGTTGGCCCTGGCGTTTGCAGTGGGCGACGTGCGCGATGGCAGCTTCAATCTGCAACTGGCGGCCGAGCGCCTTGTCAGCCTGTCGCCGGCCAATGCAATGTCGGTGGGGCCTGGCACTCAGGTGTTGAAATTTGCCAATGGCGCACGAATTCACCAGGTGCTGGACTGGAATCAGCAACTGGTCGAACAGGTGACCTTGGTTTCGTCCATTTCCGGCAAGCCGATGGTCGGCATCGAAGTGACGTGGACTCACGCGGATTTCGGTACACAGACCACGTTGACGGATTTTTATGGCGTCGCGAAGCTTCGCTTCACGCCTCGTACGCCGGGCACTTCGGTGCTGAGAGCGAGCGTGGGGGACAATGCGTATTCGGAATCGGTGGGGTTGGAATTCACCCTGAACGAGCCGCGCCAAATACTGGCGCTGAACATTTCGCAAGCCCCAGCGTACCCGGGCCAGCAACATTCGGCGCAGGCCACCGTCGTCTCGGCAATCAGTGGGCTGCCTTTGCCGCAGACGGAGGTCATGTGGGATTTCGACGGTATTCGTCTGGATCCGACCCTGACCGACATCAATGGCAACACCACGGTGGAGTTCACAGTTGGCGTGCCGGGCGAAGGGGTTTTGACCGCTATTGTGACGGGCGGCCTGGCAGGCTGGGATGCGTTTTCAGCTCCTGTCCTGGTACTGGAAGATGACGTCCTGCTGGAAGCGCTTATCACCGATAAAACCACCCTTTATCAAGGCGAAGGCGTCTCGGCGATGGCGAAGGTGGTGTACAGCCGAAATGCTTATGCCGCAAAGGGCTTGCAGGTGAGCTGGCACTTTCCACAGATGAGTCTCTTGCCTTCAGTCACGGATGAAACCGGGCAGGCGCACATCAAGTTCATACCTGGCCAGATCGGAAAATTTGACCTGAGGGCGCGGGTGGAGAGCAGCGAGACCTTTAAAGAACAGACGATTACCGTGCTTGATCCGTTGAGTTCTCCGGAGTATGCCCTGATCAACCGTGTGGTTGTGGAGAGAAGCCCCATCGGACCGGACGACTATGCGAATGTGAAAGCCTTCGTTGTGCACACCCTCTCGGGTCTTCCCATGGAGGGTCGGGATGTTCAGGTGACCACCAGTTTCATGAGTGCTGTAACGGTAAAAACAGACGAGGAAGGTAAAGTCGAAATAGTCTGGCGACCGATGGAAACAGGGACACTTCACTTCAAGTTCCTGGTCACTAACCCTGGCGGAACCACGTCAACGAACTCGGCCTCGGTTGAAGTCACGTGAGCATCAGGCGGCACCGGCCTTTTTCAATGCCAGATAGCGCGTCACCAGTTCTGCGCCCAGTTCCTCCGGGCGTGCCTCCGCCACAGGCACGCCATGGGCACTCAAACGCTCATGGAGTTCGGCGCGGTCATTCAAATAAGCGAGCGTGCCGCAATAGGTCAACGCCTCCGGCAAGGTCTGCACCGTTGCCTGTCGCTGTGCATCGAGCAGGTCTTCGCGAAGACTGACCAGTAGCACTCGGTGCTGCTGGCTCAGTCGCTTGACCGCGCTCAACAGCTCGTCATCGTCTTCATCGCGCAGATTGGTGATCAGCAGCACCAGCGCCCGGCGCTTCTGGCGGGCGAGCAGTTGGGTGACAGCACCCTGGTAATCGGCGCTGTGCTTGCTGCTGTCGAGGTCGTAGACGCTGTTGAGCAGCACGTTCAACTGTCCGCTGCCTTTGACCGGTGCGAGGTAGCGCGGCTGATCGCTGGCGAAGGTGCTGATGCCCACCGCATCGCCCTGGCGCAGGGCCACGTAACTCAGCAGCAAACAGGCATTGAGCGCGTGATCGAAGTGCGACAGCTCGCCGTCCTGGCTACGCATGCGCCGGCCACAATCAAGCATGAACAGAATCTGCTGGTCGCGATCATCCTGATACTCGCGGGCAATGGGCGTGCGCTGGCGGGCAGTGGCTTTCCAGTCGATCTGGCGCAGGCTGTCGCCTTCGCGAAATTCGCGCAGTTGATGAAACTCCAGCCCCTGACCGCGACGTTGGCGCTGACGCACACCGAGCTGGCTGAGCCAGTTGTCTACCGCAAGCAATTCGCCGCCATACACACGAGCAAAATCGGGATAGACCCGCGTGCTGTCCACGACATTGAGCAGGCGCTTGCCTGACCACAATCCCAGCGGGCTCGGCAGGTTGATTTCGCACTGTTCGAAGCTGAAATGACCGCGCCGTAATGGCCGCAGTCGATAGCCGATCTGGCTGATGTGTCCGGGTTGCAATTCGACGGTCAACGGCAGGTTTTCAAAACTCAGACCGTCCGGCACATGATCGAAAATCTGTACGTGCACCGGTTCGACAAAGCCGTGTTGAACGTCCAGCCGCACGTCGCCCCAACGTCCCAGCGGCAGACTGCCGGGCAGTTGTCGTTTGACCTCGGGCGAAGGCAGGCGCCTGAGGCGCAGGCCATCGATAATCGCCAGGGCGAGCAAGGCCAGCAGCAAGCCCCAGTTGATCGGCAGCAGACTGGCAGGCACGTCGATTCGCAGCGCCTGCAAGATGCCCAGCACCACGCTGACAGCGAGCAGAATCGCCAGCCAGATCAACAGCAAACGCGCAGGTTTCACAGGCGCGGCGCCGGCACTTGATCGAGCAATTGCTGGAGCACCTGATCGACTTGCAGGCCTTCGATATCCAGCTCTGGGGCAATGCGTACACGATGGCGCAGCACCGCGAGCGCGCAACCCTTGATGTCATCCGGAATCACGAATTCGCCACCGCGCAGCAAGGCGCGGGCGCGGGCGCAACGCACCAGTGCGATGGAAGCGCGAGGCCCGGCACCCAGCGTCAGCCCCGGCCACGTGCGAGTGCTGCGCGCCAGTCTGACGGCGTAGTCAAGCACCTGATCGTCCAGCGGCAAATCACTGGCGATGCGCTGCAGCGCCTGTACATCCTTGGCCTGCAAGAGCGTGCGCAAGGGTTGTACGTCGAGCATGTCAGCACGGGTCGAACGGCTGACCTGACGCACCATGTCCAGCTCCTGATCGGCCTCGGGATAATCCATGCGCACCTTGAGCATGAACCGGTCGAGCTCGGCTTCCGGTAATGGATAAGTGCCTTCCTGTTCGATCGGATTCTGCGTGGCCAACACCATGAACGGCTGTTGAATCGGCAGCGCGCGACCCTCGAGTGTGACCTGACGTTCCTGCATCGCTTCGAGCAGCGCGGCCTGGGTTTTCGCCGGCGCGCGGTTGATCTCGTCGGCCAGCAGCAGGTTGGTGAACAGCGGGCCTTTGCGCAGTTTGAACTGCTCAGTCTGCAGGTCGTACACGGCGTGGCCGGTGACGTCGCTGGGCATCAAATCCGGGGTGAATTGAATGCGCGCAAACTCGCCGCCGAAGCAACGAGCCAATGCCCGCACCAGCAAGGTCTTGCCCAACCCCGGCACGCCTTCGAGCAGAACGTGACCGCCAGCAATCAGCGCGGTCAACACGTCATCGATCACCGCGTCCTGGCCGATCAGCGCCTTGTGCAATTCGCTGCGCAGCGCTTGCGCCAACTGGCTGGCGCGCTGGCGTTGCTGGGCAGCATGACTGGCGCTGCCGGGCTCGATCTGTTCACTCATAACGCATTCCTCAAGGTTTGCAGGTGGGCAACCTGACGGGTGAATTCAGCGCTGGACAGACGCTGATTCGCTCGCGGGCTCAGGGCCTGGCTGATGGCGCGGGTGGGTTGCCGACTCAGGCGCGATAGCACCAGCCATTGTTCGGCAACGTTCAATTGGTCGAAACCGGGATGACGGCGGCGGGCGCGGCGCAACACGTCCTGTTGCAAGGCCTGCAACAGCGCGTGTTGACCATTGTGGCGCAGCAGGAAATCAGCGCTGGCCCGCAGGTGTTCCTGCAATTGCCGGCGGCCGCTGGGCGCCGGTGCCTGCAACGGCCCATGACGCACGGCGACTCGCCACAGCCACAGGCCGATCAGGGCGAACAGGGCAACGATGGCCTGGGGGAAGTAGCGCCAGAGCAACGTCCATAACCCGTCATGTTCGGTGTTGAAGATCAGGGTGATGTCAGTGTCTGCCGTCAAATACCAGAGCAGCCAGGCGTTGTCGTGTTGACCGATGTCGGGGGTTTTCCACAGCTCGGCATCGGTGACGACAGTGACCGTGCCGAGGCCGTAGGCCATTTGCATCATGTGCGTGGCCTTCGCGCTGTTGGCCCAGGCCTGAGCAAGATTTTTCGGGTCATCGAGATGAAAGTCGGTGTCGAAACCGGCATAGGCCGGTGCGTCTTCGTCTTCCAGATAGAGCTTGGTCAGATTCGGGTAGCGGTCTTTTTCCAGATCCTTTGGCGGGTCTTTCAGGTCATTACTCAGGGATTGATGCAATTGCACCCGGTCGAGCAACAGGTCATTGCTTTGTTGGGCCTTTTCATCCCACAGGGATTCGGCGACAAACACCAACCGCCCACCGGCGCGGGCCCAGTTCAGGACCTGATCGACCTGTCGTGGGGTCATCCGTGCGCGCTCGCCGAACAACAGCAAGGTGTGCCCGTGTGGATCTATATCCGCCAGCCCGGCCAGCGTCTCGGCATGATTGACGGTGAGGCCGCGTTCACGCAGGAACATTTCTGCGGCCAGATACGGGTTGGCCTGTGCAGCGGGAGACGGGCCGTGATCGACCACTTCCTGATACGGCGTGGCCTTGAGGTACAGATAAACGCTCAACGCGCCGAGCAAGGCGATCAGCAAGGCGCCGAGCAGCCATAGCGTGCGCCGGTTCAACGGGCGACGCCTCTGTCGAACAGCGCACGCCAGCCATCGCACAGTTCCTGTTGCAGATGCGCCGCCGGAATCCGGTGCCCGTAGGCCATGTTTTGCCAGTGAGTGGTCAAGTGGCGGCTGTAGGCGAGCAGTTGCGGACGCTGCAATTGTTCGATGCGGGTCAGCACCTGATTTTCGGTATCAGCGGGTTTGAGCGTCAGGTCGAACTCTTGCAGCAGATGGCTGAGCAGCCCTCGATAAAGCAGCCCCAGTGCGGCGCGGGGCTCTGACAGCCAGAGTTGTTCGGCGCTGCCGGCGATATCGTCGGGCAGGGTTTCGCGGCTCAGGTCCAGGCCAAAGGCTTGTTGCGGCAGCGGACGTTTGTTTGGCTTGGGTAATGTCGGCCGGCGACTGACGAAGGTTCGGAAGAACTCACGATAGCGCCAGATCAGCCAGCCGATCGCCGCAATCAGTGCGCCCCACAACAGCACCTCAATGACTTTGGCCAAGGCATTGAGGTGCTGACCATCGAGCCAGCCCAACAGGGTTTTCAACCACTGTGGGGCTTCGCTCGATGGCTTGTCCTTGGCCGGCGGCGTGGCCGGGTCGTCACCAAAGCGGTAACGCGTGACGGATTCCTTGTTCTTGAACGGTGCCTGTTCCAGCAGGCCCTTGATGCTGTTGCGCGAGGCCTGGCTGGTCAGCGGCTGATTCAACAGCCGAGGGGCGTTCGGTGCATCGGCGGCGGTGTCCGCTTCGGCAGCCCACACGGGTTGCAGGGTCGGCAACAACAGACACACTGCCAGCAACAAACCGATTACCCCGTTGTTCAGGCGTTGGCGCAGGCGTCGGAACACCAGTTCAATGTCCCAGGCTTCCAGTTGCGTGCGGCGATTCAGGTACAGGCTGAACCCGCAGGCGACATAGATCGGCTCCCACACCACCAGGATCAAGGCATAAAAAGCGTTGGTCAGATGTTCCAGCCAACGCCACTGATGCTCCGGGCCGAAGACCAGCGACTGCCAGTCCCAATCGGTCTCGATCTGTTGGGGCAGGAGCATGTAGAACAACACCATCAAGCCGATCCACAGCGCCGTTTCCAGGTGCACGCCGATGATGGTCAGCCATTGCGCGGCGCCGGCATTGCGTTGCAGCAACACTTGCAGGCGTTGTTGTCGAGCGCTGCCGTCAAGGCCTTCGAGTTGCATCACTGGCAACAGAAAGCTGCGACTCAAACTTAGGCGACGCCACGTCAGGCTGGCGAGCAATTGCGGTTTGAGCAGTCTGGGGAAATGCCGCAGAGCCTGTTTCAGTGTTGGCGTTTCACCGAACAGTGCCTTGGACAGAATGTACAGCGGCAGGCGTTCGTAGGCGGGTTTCAGCCACCAGAAAATGAATATTGCCAGCGACGGCGAATCCCACAACAGCAGGCTGAGCAAGGCGAACAGCGGCAGGGTGACGATGGCCCAACTGATCATCAGCAGACGCCGATGTTGCTGGCTCATCAGTACACCCAGGTCCATGGCTTCCCAGGTCGTGCGCGGGCGGATCACCACGGTGGCGTCACTCAGGCGCATGGCGGGTCCTTCCGGCGAACAGCAGATAAATGGCGACGATCAGCCACAGGGCGACGCCGACTGCGTATTTGATCTGCGGTGTGACGCTGGTTTTCGATGACCAGTAGGCTTCGATAAACGCGGCAATCAACAGGAACAACATCACCCCGCAGACCAACAGCACGCTTTTGCGTGCCGCCCCGCGCAATGATTCACCGCGAGTCAGGCGTCCCGGCGCAATCAATGCCCAGCCGAGTTTCAACCCCGCCGCGCCGGCCAGGGCAATTGCCGTCAGCTCGAAAGCCCCGTGACCGATGACGAACGACCAGAAGGTCTGGCCGAAACCGATTTCGCTCAGATACCCGGCCACCGCACCAATGACCATGCCGTTGTAGAACAGAAAGAACGCGCTGCCCACGCCCAGCAGCAAACCACTGGCAAAGGTCTGGAAGGCAATGCCGATGTTGTGCATCACGTAGTAGCCGAACATCACCCAGTCTTCACTGGCCGCACGTTCGACGGGTCTGCCAAGATGCCCGGCAACGGGGTCATACATGCCTTGCATCTCGCGTACCTGATCAGCGGGAATCAGGTTGAAGATCAGCTCGGGAAACAGATAGACCAGCACTCCGACGCCGATCAGGCTGCCGAAAAACAGCAGACCGGCGCTGAGTACAAACCTCCATTCGGCCCGCACCAGTCGCGGGAAGTCGGCCAGGATGAAGCCAAGGAAGTTGGCGGCGAGTCGACTGCGATGACGATAAAGCTGTTGATGGCCGCGCAAGACTTGCTGTTGCAGCGAGTCGATCAGAAAACTGCTGTAACCACGTTCCTGTGCCAGTGCCAGTTGCTGGCAAAGGCGCCGATAGGCCTTGGGGAAGCCGGAAACTTGTGAGGTGTCTTTGCCATGTTCGAGACGTTCCAGAGCCAGGCTGAAACGCTCCCATTCGGCCTTGTGGCGACTTTCGAAAAGACTCTGCTTCATGTCGGCCCCAGCAAGCCGCGGGCGATGCCGTTGAGTTCCGTGACCGCTTTGGGTGCGGCGATATGCAGCGGCTGGGCCAGCAGCGCTGCCAGCTCGTTGACCCGCTCCGCTGACAACTCGTTCTGGCGCTCGGCGAAACCGAGCACGGCGCGTTGTTCGCTGAGGGTGAGGGCAACCGGAGATCGACGGGATTCGGCATCAGGCAATTGCGGGCGCTGCAGAGGCTTTTCGCTGTAGACCACCAGGGTGCCGGCGGCGATGTCGCCGAGACGTTTAAAGGTCGGATGTTGCAGGCAACTGATGGCGCCGAAGAAATAGCCGAAGGGCAGCAGATCGACAAAGCGCAGCAGATTGCGCAGCAGTGAAGCGGACCAGCCGACCGGCGTGCCGTCATCGTGCACCACCCGCAGACCCATCCATTGTTTGCCCGGTGAGCGGCCCTGGCGCAGCACTTCGAACAGCACCATGTACCACCAGCTCACCGCAAACAGCAGCAGCGAGCCCAGCCCCATGCCGAGTTTGCCGAGGAAGGCGAGGGCAATGAACAGGGCGCCGAGAATCAGCCCGCGCAGGCCGAGATCGATGGTGAACGCCACGGCCCGGACCATCAACCCGGCCGGACGCAATGGCAGGTCGATGCCTTCCGGCGTTTCGACCTGATGCCGCGTGTCCAGCGGCGGGGCCAGCGGTGCTTTCCTTGGCAGTGCTGTCGGCTCGAGCATGGGCTTCCTGATGTTGGCCTGTTCGGGATGCAAGTGAGTCCGATGCTAGCAGCCTCTCGGGGGAAAACGACATAACTATGTATTGCACATCATGTGAGGCAAGCTGCTTGAATGACGCGAGGCTGGCCGCGACAGCGGTTGAGCGCCTAGACTTCGCCGATCTTCAGTTCAGGAACCGCCCGTGACTTCCATCTTCTGGTACGACTACGAGACCACCGGCATCATCCCCCGTAGCGACCGCCCCCTGCAGGTGGCCGGGATTCGCACCGACCACGCGCTCAACGAAATCGACGAGCCGGTCAATCTCTATTGCCAGCCCAGCGAAGACATCCTGCCGCACCCGGCCGCGTGCGCCATCACCGGTATCACCCCCGGCCAGCTCGCCGAAAAGGGCCTGAGCGAAGCCGATTTCATGACCCGGGTGCACGCGCAACTGGCCGCACCGGGCACCTGCGGCGCGGGTTACAACACCTTGCGTTTCGACGACGAGATGACCCGTTACAGCCTGTATCGCAATTTCTTCGATCCCTACGCGCGTGAGTGGCAGGGCGGCAACAGTCGCTGGGATTTGATCGATGTGGTGCGCGCCGCCTACGCGTTGCGCCCCGATGGCCTGGTCTGGCCGACCGATGACGAGGGCCGGGTAAGCCTCAAGCTCGAGCGCCTGACCGCGGCCAACAACATCGATCACGGGCACGCTCACGAAGCCTTGTCGGACGTGCGCGCCACCATCGCGCTGGCTAAATTGATTCGCGAGAAACAGCCGAAACTCTATGACTGGCTGTTTCAGTTGCGCAGCAAACAGAAAGTCATGGATCAGATCCGTCTGTTGCAGCCACTGGTGCACATCTCGGGGCGCTTTTCGGCGGCGCGCAGTTATGTCGGCGTCGTGCTGCCATTGGCCTGGCACCCAAAAAACCGCAATGCCCTGATCGTCTGCGATCTGCATCTGGACCCTCAGGGTTTGCTCGACCTTGATGCCCAGACCCTGCGTCAGCGTCTGTACACCCGCCGCGATGATTTGCTCGAAGGCGAATTGCCGGTGCCGCTCAAGCTGATTCATATCAACCGCTGTCCGGTCGTGGCGCCACTCTCGGTATTGCGTACGCAGGATCAGCAACGGCTGGGTCTGGACATGGCGCTGTATCAGCAGCGCGCGCTGCGACTAACTGACGCACAACAACTTTGGAAAGATAAAATAGCGGCCATTTATGCCAGCGAAGACTTCACCCCGAGCGAGGATCCGGAACAACAGTTGTACGACGGATTTATCGGTGATCGCGATCGGCGTCTATGCGAGCAAGTGAGAACGGCTGACCCTGCGCAATTAGCGCAAGAGCAATGGCCTTTCGATGATGAACGTTTACCCGAATTACTCTTTCGATATCGAGCGCGCAACTTTGCCGATACGTTGAATTCTGAAGAGCAAGAACGCTGGCGGATATTTTGTCAGCAGCGTTTGTCCGACCCACAATGGGGCGCACCGAATACCTTGAAATCATTTGCAGAGGCAGCGGAGCAATGGCTGATAAGTGCAACGCCGATGCAGAGAGAGGTGCTCAACGAATGGCAGAAATATGTCGAGGCATTACGCAAGCGTTTGAATCTTTGAAATCGAACATGGCCGGGGTTAATTTCCGCGCATAAAAAAACGCCAGCATTCGCTGGCGTTTCTTTTTTATCGCAGACCGGTCTGCGATGCGGTTGCGGCTTAACCCAGCAGGGTAGCCCAGCCTTCAACCACGTCACCGCCCCACTTGGCTTTCCACTCTTTCAGAGTTTTGTGGTTGCCACCTTTGGTTTCGATGACTTCGCCGTTGTGCGGGTTTTTGTATTGTTTAACTTTGCGAGCACGCTTGGTGCCGGTAGTTTTTACTGCGCCGCCACGTACTGCTTTGGTTTTTGCTTCCGGGTCCAGCAGCGCGATGATGTCACGCAGGGACTTGGAGTATTCGCCCATCAGGGTGCGCAGTTTGCCTTCGAATTCCAGCTCGGCTTGCAGTTTGTCGTCTTGCGACAGGTTCTTCAAACGGGCCTGCAGCTCTTTGATAGCTTCTTCGGTGGCGCGATATTCGTTGATCAAGGACATGATTACTACCTTATGTAGAATGCTGAATGGCAGGGGGACAGTGCCGCAATAATAGTCAGGCTGTTTCATCAAGTAAACATTTAACCGGGCTTTTTATTTAAATTAGTTACGAGAAACAGCCGCCCTTTGAATATTCAGTTAAATAGTGTGATCCAGTCATCACAGATATTCACAGTTGCCGGATCAAACAATGCCATTACAGCGCCATCATCCTGACGATTGCTTCCGTCAAAAAGCCGTAGGAAGGGCTTCTGCCGGCGTCAATGGTCATCAATACTGCAGTTTTCCTGCGCAGTCGCTAGAATGGCGGCCTTTGCGAAGTTCTGGAGTTTCCCCCTCATGCGCACCTATCGCCTGGTGATTTCTTGCCCGGACCGCGTTGGCATCGTTGCCAAAGTCAGTAACTTTCTGGCAGCCCACAATGGCTGGATCACCGAAGCGAGCCACCACTCGGATAATCAGGTCGGCTGGTTCTTCATGCGTCACGAAATTCGTGCCGATTCGTTGCCGTTTGGAATCGAAGTGTTGCGCGAGAAGTTCGCGCCAATCGCCGAAGAGTTCTCGATGGACTGGCGTATCACCGACACCGAGCAGAAAAAACGTGTGGTGTTGATGGCCAGCCGCGAATCGCATTGCCTCGCGGACTTGCTGCACCGCTGGCACAGCGATGAACTGGACTGCGAAATTTCCTGCGTGATTTCCAACCATGATGACCTGCGCAGCATGGTCGAGTGGCACGGCATTCCTTATTACCATGTCCCGGTCAATCCGCAGGACAAGCAACCGGCCTTCGACGAAGTGTCGCGTCTGGTCAAACAGCACGACGCCGAAGTGGTCGTGCTGGCGCGCTACATGCAGATCCTGCCGCCGGACATGTGCCGTGAATACGCGCACAAGGTGATCAACATCCACCACAGCTTCCTGCCATCGTTCGTCGGCGCCAAGCCGTACCACCAGGCTTCCCTGCGTGGCGTGAAACTGATCGGCGCGACCTGCCACTACGTGACCGAAGAGCTGGACGCCGGCCCGATCATCGAGCAGGACGTGGTGCGTGTCAGCCACAGCGACAGCATCGAAGACATGGTGCGTTTCGGCCGTGACGTCGAGAAGATGGTGTTGGCCCGTGGCCTGCGTTATCACCTCGAAGATCGCGTGCTGGTGCACGGCAACAAGACTGTAGTGTTCTGATCGGACTCACGCAGACTTGATAAACCAAGGGCTTGGGCGTTCAATCGCTCAAGCCCTTTGTTTTTTGATATCCGAGGACATGCTCATGAGTGATCCACTGGTCAAAGCCACTTCCAAAGCGCCCGCGACGTTGGGCGAGGGATGTCTGAGTCGTTATGACCCGGATGACCTGAGTCCTGAAGACGGCACCGAGTTTCCGGACGCCGCGCAATTGTGGGAACAACTCAAGGAACAACAGGACGAGACTAAGAAGTCTGTCTGACGTTCATCAACTTCTTCAACAACGGCCGCCCGAGCATCAGCAGAAACACCGGGCCACCGACTAACAGATAGAAGTAATACGTCACCACTCGCCAGATCAGGATCGCCGCCGCTGCGGTGGATTTACCCACCATCGGCGCCAGCAGTGCCGCCGAAGTCAATTCCGCCGCTCCGGCACCGCCCGGCAACAGACTGAACTGCCCGGCCCCCAGCGACAGCATCTGTACCAGGAAACTCCAGGCCCATTGCAAGTCTGCGCCAAGCCCGCGCAACGCCAGATACAACACGCTGTAGCGCAGCAACCAATGCACGCACGTCAGGGCAAAGACCTTGACCAGTGTTTGCCAAGGCAACTTCAAGGTGTCGGTAAATGCCGCGAGAAAGTGCAGCAACTTGCGCGCCCAGCGCCGTCGAGTAATGGCGCTGACGTTCATCCTGGCCAACAAGCGCCCGCTCAGGCGAATCAAGGCGCGGTGATAACGCGCCACCAATACGCAACTGAACAACCCGCCAAACAACGACACCGCACTGACCATCAGCAACCATTCCAGGCGATCGCTGAGGTGCTGAAACAGCGCGTAAATCAGAATCCCGCTCAGCGCACAAAGAAAGAACAGCAGATCGCTCAGTTGATCCATGGCGAACACTGCGCTGCCCCGCGCCGGGCGCACGCCGTTGCGGGCAAGCAGGGCCATGATCGTCAACGGCCCGCCACTGCCGCCGGGTGTGGCGCAGTAGGCGAATTCGGCGGCCATGACCACGCCGAGACTTTTCAGCGGCGTGACCCGGTCGCGCTGATCGCCGAGCAACAGACGCAAGCGCAGGGTGTTGATGCCCCAGCAGAGCACAATCATGCCGAACATGATCAGCAACCACTGCAGCGGAAAACTTTGCAGACGCGTCCAGGTGTCACCACCGCCGAGCACGACCGGGATCAGCACGGCCGCGAGCAGGCCGATCAGCAACAAAATACTGCGGCTCATGCGGCGCGTTCCAGTTGACCGCGCTGTCGGGCGAGCCAGTTGATTTTGGTCATCGGTTCGCGTCCTTCGGCGAGCAAACGTTCAAGGGTGTGTAGCCAGTAATCACGGGAAAAACCGTGGCGCATGTCCACGGGGTGCAAGCCTAGCCGAATCACCGGCGCCTGACGCCAGCGCTGCTCACGCTGCTCGCTGACCAGTTTCGACAAACCCCGACGCCAGGCGCTGCGGGCGCTCCAGACCAGCCCCGGCGCATCGATGGCGGTAAAATCCGGTAAACGATACAGATGCTGCGGATCACTGGTGTAGCTCAGCGGCAATTCGCGCAGAGCCTGACGGGTGCCATCGCTCATCAACCACGCCGGGGCGACAAAACCGTGCAGCGGCCACTCATGGCGCTGGAACACGTCGATGCCGGCGCGCAAACGGGCGAGGGCGGCTTCACGGGACAAACCATAGAACTCGCCTTCATGGGTGTAAACGCGGCGCATAAACCAATCGCGCGGCGTGGATGGGGCGGGCTCCTGGTCGTCGTGGAAATACCCGTGCAACGCCAACTCATCGCCACGGGCGACGCGCTCATCGAGCATTCGACAGAACGCCGGATGACCGTCGAGCGCATCACGGCGGTGAAAATCCGGCACCACCAGCCAAGTCATCGGCACCTTGCCCAATGCATCGGCCGCCTCGACGAAGGGCTGATAATCCGCCCACGTCGACGGCGCCACGTCATGCAGCACCAGCAATACGGCGGGCGCACGCGATGACTCAAGCATTGGCCACCCGTGGCAAGGTGTGGCCGAGGACGGCGTGATAATGACTGAGCAGGCTGTCGACCACGGTGTCCCAAGCGTAATGGCGCTCGACGTGCTGCCGTGCTTGTTGACCGAGTTTCGCGCAGCCGCGGCTGTACAACTCGCGCACGGCATTGGCCATCGCCTGCGGATTGTTTGGCGCGCACAGCAGACCGCAGGATTCGTCGACAATCTCTTCGAACGCGCCGGCAGCGACGGCAACCACCGGAATGCCGCACGCCATGGCTTCGAGGATCACCAGACCAAAGGTTTCCTGATCACCGGCATGCAGCAGCGCATCGGCACTGGCCATCAATCGCGCAACCTTCGGCGCCGGGCAGAATTCGTCGATCACCGTCACGTTGTCCGGCACCAGCGCCGGCATCGATGAACCGACCAGCAGCAGGTGATAGCGCGGGCCGAGGCGCTGCATGCACTTGAGCAGCACCGGCAGGTTTTTCTCCTTCGAACCACGCCCGGCGAAAATCAGCAGGCGCGTGTCTTCGGCCAGACCCAGTTCTGCGCGCAGACTCGGGTCACGAGCCTCGGGGTGGAAGGTTTGCAGATCCACACCCAGTGGTTGCACGTAAACATTGCGCACGCCCAAGCCAATCAGTTTGTCAGCCATGACCTGGCTTGGCGCGAGCACGCGGTCGAAGTTGCCGTAAAGCCTGGTGACATAAGCCTCGACATTCGGCGTGACCCAATGGCCCATGCGATTGCTGACCAGCAACGGCAGGTCCGAGTGGTAGAAGCCGATGACCGGCACGTCCAGCGTCCGCCGAGCGTCCAGCGCCGCCCAAGCGGTGAGGTAGGGATCGCCGACCTCGATCAGATCCGGCTGCAAATCCTCCAGGACATTTCGCCAGGGAGCCAGACGCAGCGGAAAACGGTAACCCTTGCCGAAGGGCAGGGCCGGGGCAGGCACCGTGTAGAGGCCGTCGTGTTCGCCGAAGTCGGCGCCGGGGATCAGCAGGCTGTGGCGAATACCGGGTCTGACGCCCAACCGGCGGTGCTTGGCATCCAGATAAGTGCGCACGCCACCGCTGGCCGGGGCGTAGAACATGGTGATGTCGGCGATGTGCACGGTGATCAACCCTCCGCTGCTGTGTTCTCCCTTGGTTGACCTTTATCCAGAATGGATGTTCGGTCGGGATTGCGCGGTGGGGTGTCAGTGAGGGTTTTCGTGGTTTTTATAGTCCGCTATCGCTAGCAGGGCTAGCTCCCACAGGGGATTTGCATAGGACACAGATCCAATGTGGGAGCCAGCCCTGCTGGCGATAGATCAGACACTAGATGCGGAAACTGCCCACCAGTTGCTTCAGACGCGAAGCCTGCTGCTCCAGATCCGAGCAAGCCCGCAATGTCGCCTGCAGGTTTTCCACGCCTTCCTGGTTCAGCGTGTTGATCTCGGTGATGTCGACGTTGATCGACTCGACCACAGCGGTCTGCTCCTCGGTCGCGGTGGCCACCGACTGGTTCATCCCATCGATTTCGCCGATGCGCTGGGTCACGCTGTTCAAGCGCTCACCGGCGAGATTGGCGATTTCGACGCTGTCCTGACTGTGACGCTGGCTGTCGCTCATGGTGCTCACCGACTCCCGGGCGCCGACTTGCAGCTCCTCGATCATGGTCTGCACCTGTTGCGCCGATTCTTGCGTGCGGTGCGCCAGATTGCGCACTTCGTCCGCCACCACGGCAAAACCACGGCCAGCTTCACCGGCGCGCGCCGCTTCGATCGCGGCGTTGAGCGCCAACAGGTTGGTCTGCTGGGAAATGCTGGTGATCACTTCGAGAATCTGGCCGATGTTCACGGTTTTGCTGTTCAGCGATTCGATATTGCTGCTCGAGGCGCTGAGCATGCTCGACAGTTGATTCATCGCCTTGATGCTGCGATCGACCACTTGCTGGCCGTCTTCGGCGAGGCCGCGCGCGTCACTGGCCTGATTCGATGCTTGCGCGGCGTTGCGGGCGATTTCCTGTGCGGCGGCGCCGAGCTGGTTGATCGCCGCAGCGACGCTGCTGGTGCGCGAGGCTTGCTGATCGGAGTTGTACATCGACGAGTTCGACGCAGCGACCACGCGCAGCGCCACTTCATTGACCTGGCCGGTGGCCGACGAGACTTCACGGATCGAACCGTGAATACGTTCGACGAAGCGGTTGAACGCGGTGCCCAGCACGCCGAACTCATCGTTGTTGACGATGGTCAGGCGTTTGGTCAGGTCACCTTCGCCGTCGGCAATGTCTTCCATGGCGCGGGTCATGACGTGCAACGGTTGGATCAGCAGGCGTATCAGCATGCCGAGCAGGGCAATGATGATCGCTACGGCAATCACTGTGGCAATCACCGCTGAGGTGCGGAATTCGCTGAGCATCGCGAACGCCTGATCCTTGTCCACCGACAAACCGATGTACCAGTTCACTGACGGCAGGCCTTTGATCGGCGCGAAGGTCACAATGCGGGTCTTGCCATCGACGGTGACTTCGCTGAAATCGCCGCTGATGCGTGGGGTGTCCTGTGGATAAGCCTCTTTGAGCGACTTCATCAACAGCGCTTTGTCCGGGTGCACGAGGATCTTGCCGTCGGCGCTGACCAGGAACACATAACCCATGCCGTCGAAATCCCGCGCAGCAAGGGTGTCGACCAGCGATTGCAGGCTCAGGTCGCCGCCAACCACACCGACGCTCTGGCCGGCCTTTTTCGAGGCTGTGGCAATCGAGATGATCAACTGACCGGTGGCCGCGTCGATGTAGGGTTCGGTCAGGGTCGACGCGCTGCTGCCTTCGGCACCTTTATACCAAGGGCGCACGCGCGGATCGAAACCGTCCGGCATCTTGGTGTCCGGGCGGATGGTGAAATGGCCGGTGGCATCGCCCAGATAGGTGGCCATAAACGTCGAGGTCAGGGCCTTCTGTTCCAGCAGGCTGGCGACGGTGGTTGGCTCCGGATTGATGGCGATGTTCTGGGCGGCGTTTTCGATCAGCAGGATGCGACCGGTGAGCCAGGTCTGGATATTGCCGGCAGTGACCTCACCCATCTCGTTGAGATAGTTGTTCAGGTCATCGCGGATCGCGTTGCGCTGCAACCAGTCGTTGTACAGCGTAAACGAGGCGAAAGCGGCGATGACGATGAGAGCGGCGGCAAGCAAGATTTTATGGCTGAAGCGCAGATTTTTGTTCATGGCTTGGGGTTCCGCTAAGGTCTTAATGTCCAGGGCGTGCTTTTATAGAAGCGCGCAAAATGGGCAACGGTGAAAGTAAGCTGATATTTCCGTCTCTCCTTAGGGAAATGTCCGTCCTGACTTTTGGTCGGGTCCTACATCAATGTGTATCGGCCATGTGTAATCAAAGATTAACCATTGGGTGACAAAATGCCTGACTCATCGCAACTCGTAATCGGCGCCGATCTCGCGGGGCAACAGGTCGCTCAGGCCATGCGCCTGGCGAACCGCCACGGGCTGGTCGCCGGCGCCACCGGCACCGGCAAGACCGTCACTTTGCAGCGCCTGGCCGAAGCCTTCAGTGATGCGGGCGTTGCGGTTTTCGCTGCCGACATCAAGGGCGATCTGTGTGGTCTCGGTGCCGCCGGCAACCCGCAGGGCAAAGTGGCGGAGCGTATTGCCGGGATGCCGTGGCTCAATTACGCGCCGCAGGCGTATCCGGTGACGTTGTGGGATATCCACGGTGAGTCCGGTCATCCATTGCGCACCACGCTGAGTGAAATGGGCCCGCTGCTGATCGGCAGTCTGCTGGAGCTCACCGACAGCCAGCAGTCGGCACTGTACGCAGCGTTCAAGGTCGCCGACCGCGAAGGTCTGCTGTTGCTCGATCTGAAAGATCTGAAAGCGCTGCTCAATCACCTCAAGGACAACCCGCAGCTATTGGGCGAAGACGCCGCGCTGATGACCACCGGCTCCAGCCAGGCGCTGTTGCGGCGCTTGGCAACGCTGGAGCAGCAGGGCGCGGAGGCTCTGTTCGGCGAACCGGCGCTGCAGCTCGAAGACATCCTGCAACCGGCCGCCGACGGCCGTGGGCGTATTCATCTATTGGACGCCAGTCGTCTGGTGCATGAGGCGCCGAAGGTCTACGCGACGTTCCTGTTGTGGCTGCTGGCCGAATTGTTCGAGCAATTGCCGGAGCGCGGCGATGCTGACAAACCCTTGCTGGCGCTGTTTTTTGACGAAGCGCATTTGCTTTTCGGCGATACGCCCAAGGCCTTGCAGGAACGGCTTGAGCAAGTGGTGCGGCTGATCCGCTCCAAAGGCGTGGGGGTGTATTTCGTCACGCAATCGCCGGCGGATCTGCCGGATGACGTGCTGGCGCAGCTGGGTTTGCGCATTCAGCACGGCTTGCGCGCATTCACCGCCAAGGAGCAGAAATCCCTGCGCGCGGTGGCGGACGGTTTCCGGCCGAATCCGGCCTTCGACAGTTTGTCGGTGCTGACTGAATTGGGGATTGGTGAGGCGCTGGTCGGCACGCTGACCGAGAAAGGCACGCCGGAAATGGTCCAGCGCGTGCTGGTGGCACCGCCGCAATCGCGGATCGGGCCGTTGACCGAGACTGAGCGAACGGTGCTGATCGCCGGGTCGCCGTTCAAGGGGCGCTATGACAAACCGATTGATCGGGAATCGGCGTACGAGATTCTGATGGGCCGCAAAGGCCTGGCGCCAGAAGCTGAAGTGCCTGCCGGGAAGCCTGCGCCTGAAGAGCCGAGCCTGGCCGACAGGGCTGGTGAGTTTCTGGGGACAGCAGCCGGGCAGGCGCTGAAATCGGCGATGCGTCAGGCGGCGAATAACCTTGGCAAGCAACTGGTGCGCGGCTTGATGGGCTCTTTATTGGGTGGCAGCAAGCGCCGCTAAAAGCAAAGATCGCAGCCTTCGGCAGCTCCTACAGTTGCAATGCAAAGCCCTGTAGGAGCTGCCGAAGGCTGCGATCTTTTGATGTTGCTTCAGGATTTGGTCTTGGCATGCGCCGCCAATCGCTCCAGCGCCGCGCGCAAGCCCGGATCACTGATCCCGTCCGCGGTCTCCTGAATCGTCGCTGCCGCATCCGTCGACAGGTCCGGCGCGTGTCCGACAGGCCCGCGATGGATCAACGGTGGCTGCACCTTGAAGCGAATCTGCGTCAACCGGGCGAACTCGTCGAACATCTGCAACTGGCGCAGCAGGCGTTTTTGCTGGTAACGCAGGCGTGTGGCCCAATGGCCATCGGTGACCACCAACTGCAAGCAGCCCTCGCGCCACGAGGCGACATGGCAATGCGCGCGGGCGGCGGGTTGCAGTTGGCTTTCAAGCAGGCGCTGCAAATGCCCCAGGCGCTGGGCATGGCCGAGGAGGGCTTTGAGCGGCTTGGCTTCGCGCAGGAGAACGGCGGGTGCTCTGGCCGTAAGAGGGCGAAATGCCATGATGGAACACCTGAAGTAACAGAATCGCCATGGTAGCAGATAGGCGAAATCACTCGCCCATTGCATTTGCCCCCGCTTTACCCATTAAATCAACGACTAACTTCTTCCTTGAAAGACTTGAAGTTGAGCAAAACGCCCCTATTTTAAGTGAGCCCCGTCAAAGCGCAGTGCCAGCATCGTGGAATATCGCCACTTTCCTCACTTCCGTTTCCGGGTAGAATGCTCGTTCGCATGCGGCCATGAGGGCTGCACGGGCGACGCTCACGGGGCCGCCCTCCATCCCTTTAGTGTGGAAGATCCTGCCGATATGTTTGCGCCTTTGTTAAAGAAACTTTTTGGAAGCAAGAACGAGCGTGAAGTCAAACGCATGCTCAAGACGGTGCAGCTCGTCAATGCCTTCGAAGAGCAAATGGTGGCCCTTTCGGACGATCAATTGCGCGCCAAGACCGATGAGTTCAAGGCCCGCATCGCCAAAGGGGAAACCCTCGACAAGCTGTTGCCGGAAGCCTTCGCGGTCGCCCGTGAAGCCGGCAAGCGCATCATGGGTATGCGCCACTTCGACGTGCAACTCGTCGGTGGCATGACCTTGCACGAAGGCAAGATCGCCGAAATGCGCACCGGTGAGGGTAAAACCCTCGTAGCGACCCTGGGTGTTTACCTCAATGCACTGTCCGGCAAGGGCGTGCACGTTGTAACGGTGAACGACTACCTGGCCCGTCGTGACGCCAACTGGATGCGTCCGCTGTATGAATTCCTCGGCCTGACTGTCGGCGTCGTGACGCCGTTCCAGCCGCCGGAAGAGAAACGTCTGGCCTACGCCGCCGACATTACCTACGGCACCAACAACGAATTCGGTTTCGACTACCTGCGCGACAACATGGCGTTCAGCATGGAAGAAAAATTCCAGCGCGAACTCAATTTTGCCGTGATCGACGAAGTCGACTCCATCCTTATCGACGAAGCGCGTACCCCGCTGATCATCTCCGGTCAGGCCGAGGACAGCTCCAAGCTGTACATGGAGATCAATAAACTGATCCCGCAGCTGGAACTGCACGTCGAAGAAGTCGAAGGCGAAGTCACCAAGGCTGGTCATTACACCGTTGACGAGAAGACCCGTCAGGTTGAACTCAACGAAGCCGGTCACCAGTTCATCGAAGACATGCTCACCCGCGTCGGCCTGCTCGCTGAAGGCGAGAGTCTGTACTCGGCGCATAACCTTGGCCTGTTGACCCACGTGTATGCCGGTCTGCGTGCGCATAAACTGTTCAACCGCAACATCGAATACATCGTGCAGGACGGCCAGGTCGTACTGGTTGACGAACACACCGGCCGTACCATGCCGGGCCGTCGTCTGTCCGAAGGTCTGCACCAGGCCATCGAAGCCAAGGAAGGCCTGAACATCCAGGCCGAGAGCCAGACCCTGGCGTCGACCACGTTCCAGAACTACTTCCGTCTGTACACCAAGCTGTCCGGCATGACCGGTACCGCTGACACCGAAGCGTTCGAATTCCACCAGATCTATGGTCTGGAAGTGATGGTCATTCCGCCGAACAAACCGTTGGCGCGTAAAGACTTCAACGACCTGGTGTTCCTGACTGCCGAGGAGAAATACGCGGCGATCGTTACAGACATCAAGGAAAGCATGGCGGCCGGTCGTCCGGTGCTGGTGGGTACTGCGACCATCGAAACCTCCGAGCACATGTCCGCATTGCTCGTGAAGGAAGGCATCGAACACAAGGTTCTCAACGCCAAGTTCCACGAAAAAGAAGCCGAGATCATCGCGCAGGCCGGTCGTCCGGGTGCTCTGACCATCGCCACCAACATGGCCGGTCGTGGTACCGACATCCTGTTGGGCGGTAACTGGGAAGTTGAAGTCGCTTCGCTGGAAGACCCGACCCCTGAGCAGATCGCCCAGATCAAGGCCGACTGGCAGAAGCGTCACCAGCAAGTGCTCGAATCGGGCGGCCTGCAGGTGATCGCTTCCGAGCGTCACGAATCCCGTCGTATCGACAACCAGCTGCGTGGCCGTGCCGGTCGTCAGGGCGATGCCGGTTCGAGCCGCTTCTACCTGTCGCTGGAAGACAGCCTGATGCGCATCTTCGCGTCTGATCGAGTGAAGAACTTCATGAAAGCCTTGGGCATGCAGCCGGGCGAAGCGATCGAACACCGCATGGTGACCAACGCGATCGAGAAGGCGCAGCGCAAGGTTGAAGGCCGTAACTTCGACATTCGCAAGCAATTGCTCGAGTTCGATGACGTCAACAACGAACAGCGTAAAGTGATCTATCACATGCGTAACACGTTGCTGGCTGCCGACAACATCGGTGAGACCATCGCTGACTTCCGTCAGGACGTGCTCAACGCCACCGTCAGCGCGCACATTCCGCCGCAATCGCTGCCAGAGCAGTGGGACGTGGCCGGTCTGGAAGCGACGATTGCCAGCGACTTCGGCGTGAAACTGCCGATCCAGCAATGGCTCGACGAAGACGATCACCTGTACGAAGAAACCCTGCGCGAGAAGCTGATGGCAGAGCTGATGGCGGCGTACAACGAGAAAGAAGATCAGGCAGGTGCCGAGGCACTGCGCTCCTTCGAGAAGCAAATCGTTCTGCGCGTGCTGGACGACCTGTGGAAAGACCACCTGTCGACCATGGATCACCTGCGTCACGGCATCCACCTGCGTGGCTATGCCCAGAAGAACCCGAAGCAGGAGTACAAGCGCGAGTCGTTCACGCTGTTCTCCGAACTGCTCGATTCGATCAAGCGCGACTCGATCCGTGTGCTGTCGCACGTTCAGGTGCGCCGCGAAGATCCGGAAGCCGAAGAGCAACGTCTGCGTGAGGAGGCCGAAGCACTGGCCGCCCGCATGCAGTTCGAACACGCTGAAGCGCCAGGTCTGGAGCAGCCGGAATTGCTTGGTGAAGAGGTCGATGTTGCCCTCGCCACCGCCCCAGTTCGCAACGAGCAGAAGCTGGGCCGCAACGAACTGTGTTACTGCGGTTCGGGCAAGAAATTCAAGCATTGCCACGGGCAGATCCAGTAAAACCCGTTTCAATCGCTGAAATACCCGCGCCGCGACCGGCTCCTGCCGTCGCGGCGTTTTGCCATTTAATCACCGCTGCTGCGAGTGGCGGTGCTGACATCATTGAGTAAGGAGCGCATTCATGGCTGTTGGTCTTGGTCCTTTGCCAACGTTGCACCCGGTTGCCGGTTTTGAACTCGGTATCGCCTCGGCCGGCATCAAGCGCCCCGGGCGCAAAGATGTCGTTGTGATGCGCTGCGCCGAAGGTTCGACCGTGGCCGGTGTGTTCACGTTGAACGCCTTTTGCGCAGCGCCGGTGATTCTGGCGAAAAAACGCGTGCAGAACGCTGTGCGTTACCTGCTGACCAACACCGGTAATGCCAACGCCGGTACCGGCGAGCCAGGCCTCGCCGCTGCCGAGCGCACCACCGCCAGACTGGCCGAGCTGACCGGTGTTGCTGCCGAACAAATCCTGCCGTACTCCACCGGTGTGATCGGCGAGCCGCTGCCGGTCGAGAAGATCGAAGGCGCACTGCAAGCCGCGCTGGACGATCTGTCGGAAAACAATTGGGAAGCAGCCGCCACCGGCATCATGACCACCGACACCCTGCCGAAGGGCGCCAGCCGCCAGTTCGAGCATGACGGCGTGACCATCACAGTCACTGGCATCAGCAAAGGCGCGGGCATGATTCGCCCGAACATGGCGACCATGCTCGGCTACATCGCTACTGACGCCAAAGTCTCCCGCGACGTGCTGCACAACCTGATGCTCGACGGCGCGAACAAGTCGTTCAACCGCATCACCATCGACGGCGACACCTCGACCAACGATTGCTGCATGCTGATCGCTACCGGCAAAGCTGCACTGCCGGAAATCACCCGCGCCGAAGGCGAGTTGTTCGCCAAGTTGAAGCAAGCGGTGTTCGAAGTGTGCATGGACGTGGCCCAGGCCATCGTGCGTGACGGCGAAGGCGCGACCAAGTTCGTCACCGTTGAAGTGAATGGCGGCGGCAACCATCAGGAATGCCTGGACGTTGGTTACACCGTAGCCCACTCGCCACTGATCAAAACCGCGCTGTTTGCCTCCGATCCGAACTGGGGCCGCATTCTGGCTGCCGTCGGTCGTGCCGGCGTGCCGGATCTGGACGTGAGCAAGATCGACGTGTTCCTCGGCGACGTGTGCATCGCCAGCCGTGGCGCCCGCGCAGCGACCTACACTGAAGCGCAGGGTTCGGCGGTGATGCAGCAAGAAGAAATCACCATTCGCATCGAACTGGGTCGCGGCAATTGCAGCGAAACCATCTGGACCACCGACCTGTCGCATGAATATGTGAAGATCAACGCGGAATACCGCACCTGATCTAAAAGGTGGAGCGGCTGCCGGCCTCATCGCGGGCAAGCCCGCTCCCACTGGGTTCTGTGGTGTACACAAAATTTGTGAGCGACCTCAATCACTGTGGGAGCGGGCTTGCCCGCGATGGCGGACGAACAGACGCCAGACATTCTGGATTGTTTCCCTGACAAGAAGGTATTCACCCATGTCCCTGCACCTGATCATCGGCGACAAACTGCTTTCCTCCTGGTCCCTGCGCGCTGCCCTGGCGCTCGAACTGACCGGCGCTCCCTACAGCGAAGAACTGGTCAAGCTGGGCAAGCCCGACACCCGCGAGCTGCTGCTCAAGCATTCGCCGACCGCCAAGGTGCCGTTGCTGAAAACCACACGTGGCACCATTGCCGACTCACTGGCCATTGCCGAGTACCTCGCCGAGACATTCCCGTCCGAGCAACTCTGGCCGACGGATATTTTCGCCCGCGCTCAGGCTCGATCCGCTTGCGCACAAATGCACAGCGGCTTCTTCGCCATGCGCAATCACATGCCGTTCAACCTCAGCCACGACGCGCCGCTGAACCCGGTGCCTCCAGAAGTGAGGGTTGATATCGAGCGCATGCTCGCGCTGTGGGCTGAGTGCCGCGCTGCCGCCACCGAGAGTGGTCCGTATCTGTTTGGCCGGGTGAGTCTGGCCGATGCCTTCTTCGCGCCAATTGCCGTGCGTCTGCGCACTTATCAGGTGCAACTG
This sequence comes from Pseudomonas sp. 4CAES_32.4, assembly GCF_058136335.1. Lineage (NCBI taxonomy): Bacteria > Pseudomonadati > Pseudomonadota > Gammaproteobacteria > Pseudomonadales > Pseudomonadaceae > Pseudomonas > Pseudomonas sp. 4CAES_32.4. The sequence goes on along the minus strand of NZ_CM176882.1, from coordinate 4,869,590 downwards.
CCGGACGCCGATCAGGCTTATGTTGAAACCGTCTACCAATGGCCTGCCTTCAAGGCGTGGCAACAGGCTGGATTGGAGGAGTTGAATCCGTGAAACGCGTACACGTCGCCGCCGCCGTCATTCGTGACGACAGTGGCAAGATCCTCATCGCCCGCCGCGCCGACACCCAGCATCAAGGTGGGTTGTGGGAGTTTCCCGGTGGCAAGGTTGAGGCTGACGAAACAGTCGAGAGCGCGCTGTCTCGTGAGCTGCATGAAGAGTTGGGCATCGTCGTTGGCGCCGCCCGACCGCTGATCAAAGTGCGTCACGATTACCCGGACAAGCAGGTATTGCTGGATGTCTGGGAAGTCTCGGCATTTACCGGCGAGCCCCACGGCGCAGAAGGCCAGCCCTTGGCCTGGGCGACGGCGAAGGAGCTGGCCAACTACGAGTTCCCGGCGGCCAATCAGCCCATCGTCGCGGCGGCGCGTTTACCCGCTGAATACCTGATCACCCCGGAAGATCTGGAAACGCCTGCGCTGCTGCGCGGTATCCAGAAAGCGATTGCTGGCGGGATCAAGCTGATCCAGCTACGCGCACCAAACGGTTACGACCCCAAGTACCGCGATCTGGCGGTGGATGCCGCCGGTCTTTGCGCGGGCAAGGCGCAACTGATGATCAAGGGGCCGTTCGAGTGGCTCGGCGATTTCCCTTCGGCAGGTTGGCATATCACTGCCGCACAGTTGCGTAAATACGCGGCGGCGGGGCGTCCGTTGCCGGCGGAACGCTGGCTGGCGGCGTCGTGCCACAACGCTGAGGAATTGGCGCTGGCTGAGCAGATGGGCGTGGATTTTGTCACGCTGTCGCCGGTGCAGCCGACCTTGACCCACCCCGATGCGCAGCCGCTGGGCTGGGAGCAGGCTGGGGCGTTGATCGAGGGATTCAGTAAACCGGTGTTTTTGTTGGGTGGTGTCGGCCCGGCGGAACGCGAGAAGGCCTGGAGTCATGGCGCTCAAGGTGTGGCGGGGATTCGCGCGTTCTGGCCGGATTCTCTGTAAGGCTGCTGGCCTCATCGCTGGCAAGCCAGCTCCCACAAGGTTTTGTGTCGTTCACAAGTGTTGTGTAAGCGACTTAACCTGTGGGAGCTGGCTTGCCAGCGATGACGGCTAAACGGGCGCTACTTCTTTTCAGGTTTCGCTGCCGGCTGCCAAAGAATTTCCGCCACCCCCTGCCGCCGCGCAATCAACCGCGCCGCGACAAACAACAAATCCGACAACCGATTGATATACGCCAGGCCAACCCCGGCCAGCGGCTCCAGCGCATTCAAATGCTGACAACGCCGCTCGGCACTTCTCGCCAGACTGCGACACACATGCGCCTGCGCAATCAGCATCGAGCCGCCCGGCAGAATGAAATTCTCCAGCGGCCCCAGCTCTTCATTCCACACATCGATTGCCGCTTCCAGCCGTTCGATTTCTGCCGTGTTGAGTGCCTGATATTTCGGCATGGCCAGCTCGCCACCCAAATCAAACAAACGATGCTGGCAAGGCGCCAAGACCTCGATCAGCTCATTCAGCCCCGGAAACGCCTCACGCTCGGCAATCAATCCGGCGAGCAATACACCGACCTGGCTGTTCAGCGTATCGACCTCGCCAATCGCTTCAATGCGCGGGTGATCCTTCGGTACGCGACGGCCGTCGCCCAGGCCGGTTTCGCCTTTGTCGCCGGTGCGGGTGTAGATCTTCGACAAGCGAAAGCCCATGGGTTACCTCGGTAGTTGATTGAGTTCGGCCGCGATTGGCGCCGGTTGCGCCAGCGGCAGACGCAGGGTGAAGCAGGTGCCCTGGCCGGGCGCCGACTGCACTTCCATCTGGCCTTTGTGGTTGTTGGTGATGATGAAGTACGACACCGACAAGCCAAGCCCGGTGCCTTGGCCGATTTCCTTGGTGGTGAAGAACGGCTCGAAGGTGCGTTTGCGCACGTTCTCGCTCATGCCGATGCCGTTGTCCTCGACTTGGATTTCAGCCCACGGCGGATTGAGTCGGGTGCGCAGAATGATTCGTCCCGGCTCGCTGTCGTCTTCGCGCTGGTGAATCGCCTGCGCTGCGTTTTTCAACAGGTTGAGCAGCACTTGCTCCAGTTCGTTGGCGGTGCCCGGCACCGGGCCGAGCGCCGGGTCGAACTGACGGATGATCGCCTGCCCCTTGAAGTCGAAGCCAATGGCCAGATCAAAGTCGTTACCGGCGATTTCCACCGCTTGATCGATCAGCGCCGGCAGATCGCACGGCGCCATCTGCCGGGTGCTGCGGCGACTGAAGCTGAGCATGTGCGTGACGATTTTTGCCGCCCGGGCGCCGGCCTGCTGAATACCGTCGAGCAATTGCGGCACTTCGCGAACTTGCAGGTAGCGGTTCACCGTGTCGATCTCGATGCCCAGCTGTTCGGCGGTCTCGAGGTTCTTCGGCAGCTCTGTCGACAGTCTGCGACGTATGTTCTGTACGTTGTGCAGGATCGCGCCCAGCGGATTGTTGATTTCATGGGCCATGCCGGCGGCGAGGCCGCCGACCGAGAGCATTTTTTCCGACTGCACCATCATTTCTTCCAGCGACAGGCGCTGGGTGATGTCGTCGATACGAATCACCACACCACGTCCGGCACCGCCCATCAGCGGATAGAAGGTCAGCGCGTAATGCTTGGGTTCATCGTCCTTGAACCACGTCACCCGTTCGATTTTGGCCACCGTGTGCTGCTCGACCGTCTGCTTGAGCTGCGGCAGAAACGGCTTGAGCGGTTCGAAGGCGAGAAAGATCGGTTGATTCAGCGCTTCGTCCAGACGTGTGCCGGAGAGGGCGCTGGCTTCCTGGTTCCATTGGGTGACGTAGAGCTGCTCGTCGAGGGCGATCAGCGCCGAGGGCATCGAATCGATGATGCTGTTGAGGTAATTCTGGAAGCCAGTGAGCTTCTTCTCGATCTTGCTGCGCACCTGAACTTCGAGTTCCAGTTTGCGGTTGGTGTGACGGGTTTCTTCGGCCAGCCCTTGCGCCTGATCGTAGGCGGCTTGCGAGTCATCGCGGGCGCGTTTGAGCTGCTGCTCGCGGGCCTCGATGCGCGAGAGCATGGTGTTGAATGCCTCGGCGAGGCTGCCGATTTCGTCGTGGTTGCCGCGCGAGGCACGCAATGCGTAGTTCTCTTCGCGGGTGACCTGACGCGACAGTTCTTCCAACTGGTGGATCGGCCGGGTGATCAGGCGTTTGATCTGCCGGGCAATCACCAGCCACAGCAGCACGCTGAAAATCAGGATGCCGAGGCTCGCGGTCAGGGTGCCGGTGTAGAACGCCATCGGTAGCTCGCTGCTGGCCACCAGCAGTAGATGGCCGGGCGCGGTGCCGGGGCGGGGCAGGGTGATCAGCTGATTGCTGCGAAATTCGGTGAGTTGCCACGCTTCGATGTGCCGATAGCGTTCCGGCAGTTTGAGTTTGTCGCCGCGCTGCACTTGCGCCAGCCGTTCGCCTTTGCCGTCATACAGGGCGGCGGCACGCAGCGGTGAATAGCTGTCGAGTTCCTTGAGCAGGCGTTCGGCGCTTTGCGGTGATTGCAGGGCTTCGCTGACCAGACTCGGGTTGGCAATCAGTCGGCCAATGGTCTGCAAGGCCTGTGGGGCCATGCTTTCCTGGGAGATGTAATAGGCGGCGCTGATAAAGGTCAGGTTGGCGACCAGCAAAACAGTGGTCAACAGCACCAGCAGGGCGGCCAGCAGTTTCTGGCCGACCGGCAGGTTTTCGAGGCGCTGGCGCAATGGCATCAGGTTTATCGCAGCAAAGGAACAAGTGGCCAGCGTAGCCGCTGCTCAGTCGCTGGGCAATCCGAGGCTGTGCAGATGTGTGACGAGGCGCTGCTGCAATTGGTTGAGGTGCGGCAGATTCAATTGATGGCGCGCAGCGACTGTGCAGGCGTGGCCCAATAGATAGCTGATTTCAGTGCGGCGCTGGTTCGCCACGTCCTGATACATGGAGGAGTAATTGGCTGCGGTGGCATGGATCACCCGTTCGACTTCCTGTTGCAGATTGTCGGCGGCGTCCGGTTGACCGCAATGCTGCAGCAACTCGGCAAGTTCGGCGCACAGGGTGGCGACTTCGCAGTGGTGTTCCTGCAAACCGCCATTGCGGCAGTTATGCAACACCGTCAGCGGATTGATCGCGCAGTTGAGCGCCAGTTTGCGCCACAGCCGCGTGAGGATGTCGGTGCTCCATTCATGGGGAATCCTGGCGGCCTCAAGGCCATCCAGCCAGATGGGGGCCATCGGATGGCCGGCATCGCCGAGCCAGGTGAAACCATGGCCGGCGAACACCACGCGCCAATCGCCATCGCGGAACGCGCCTTCTGTACTGGAAGCGCTGATGCAGCGTGCTTGGGGAACCCGCGTGGCAACGGCGTCCTGGCTGCCGAGGCCATTTTGCAACAGGATCAGTTCGGCGTCCGCCGTCAGGCGTGGGACGAGGCGGGCCACGGCACTTTCGGCGTCGTAGGCTTTGCAGGCGACGAGCAAGCGGCGAATCGGCTCGGGGTTGTCCGGCGTTTGGCCGGGTACGGCATACGTACTGGCCTGGCCTTGTTCCACCAGCGTCAAGCCACCTGCCGCTTCATAGCTGCGCAGACGCGTGACATCGCGCACGATCAATCGTACCGGCAGGCCAGCCCGGGCCAGACGCGCGGCCCACAAAGTGCCAAGACTGCCGGCGCCCAGAACATGCCAGGGGGTGGACATCAGTTTTTTGCTCGATTGCATACAGGCATGTGCGGCTCGCCGTGTTCGTAGGAAAAGACCCGTTATAATGAGCCCGATTTTAACCGCAAGCCAAGCGCGCTCCATCCTTATCGAGCGCGCCTTTTTATTGGAGAAATTACATGCCGTCGTTCGACGTGGTATCCGAACTGGACAAACACGAACTCACCAACGCGGTCGAAAACGCCGTGAAGGAACTCGATCGTCGTTATGACCTGAAAGGCAAAGGCAGCTTCGAGTTCAAGGAAAAGGACCTGACCGTTAGCCTGACCGCAGAAGCCGGGTTCCAGCTGGAAGCGATGATCGAAATCCTCAAGCTGGCGCTGGTCAAGCGCAAGATCGACGTGCAGTGCCTTGAGGTCAAGGACGCTTACGCTTCGGGCAAGCTGATGAAGCAGGACGCCATCCTCAAGGAAGGCATCGACAAGGAACTGGCGAAGAAAATCGTCGGCCACATCAAGGACGCCAAGCTTAAGGTCCAGGCCGCCATTCAAGGCGAGCAAGTACGCGTGACCGGCAAGAAGCGTGACGATCTGCAAGAAGCCATCGCTGCACTGCGTGCCAAAGAATTCGGCATGCCGCTACAGTTCAACAACTTCCGCGACTAAGCTTTCCGGTCGGGGGAACCTCTCGGCGTTTTCAGCGTCCGAGGCCCAAGCAGCGGCAGAAACGATTGAGCCCAGCAGGTTCGGTCTTTCTGCCGTTTATTTTTCAAGCCCGGGCAGCCGGAAATCAGGAGATAGAACATGGATTTGAATGCTGAGGTGGACAACCTGGTCAAGGCATCCCAGGCGTGGATCCCGATGATCATGGAATACGGCAGCCGCGTGCTGCTGGCAGTGATTACCCTGGCCATCGGTTGGTGGCTGATCAACAAGGTCACCCAGAAACTCGGCGGTCTGCTGGCCCTGCGCAATGCCGATCTGGCGCTGCAAGGCTTCATCAGCAGCCTGGCCAACATCATTCTCAAAGTGCTGCTGATTGTCAGCGTTGCTTCGATGATCGGAGTCGAAACTACCTCGTTCGTTGCTGCCATCGGTGCTGCCGGTCTGGCCATCGGTCTGGCATTGCAGGGCAGCCTGGCCAACTTTGCTGGCGGCGTGCTGATTCTGCTGTTCCGTCCATTCCGTATCGGTGACTGGATCGAAGCACAAGGCGTGTCGGGTACTGTCGACAGCATCCAGATTTTCCACACCGTGCTGCGCACTGGCGACAACAAAACCATCATCGTGCCAAACGGCAACCTGTCCAACGGCATCATCACCAACACCAATCGTCAGCCGACCCGCAAGGTTGTGTTTGATGTGGGTGTGGATTACGAAGCCGATCTGCAGAAGGCCCGTCAGGTGCTGCTGGATCTGGCCAAGGACGAGCGCGTGTTGCAGGATCCTGCGCCACAGGCCGTGATTTCGACCTTGGGCGACAGCTCGATCACTGTTTCGCTGCGTGTGTGGGTTAAAACTGCAGATTACTGGGACGTGATGTTTATGTTCAACGAACAGTCGCGCGACCGTTTAAAGACGGCCGGTATTGATATTCCTTTTCCGCAACGCGTGATTCGCGTGGTGCAGGAATCGGCAGCACAATGATAGGTTGCTAATTAATTGCCTGACTTGTTGGTCAGGTCATTACTTGAAGTGACAGGCAATAAAAAAGGCCCATCGGAAGATGGGCCTTTTTTTATGCTTCCAAACTAACCACTGACAATTACAAGATGTTCAGTGGGTATTCGGTGATCAGACGGAACTCTTTGACGTCGCCTTCGCCTTGGTCGGAGTTGGCAACGTGCCAGGCCTGACGAATGCGGAAGGACAGGTCTTTAGCCGGGCCAGACTGAACAACATATTTGGCTTCGAAGTTGGTTTCGTGGTGTTTGCCATCTTCACCGTACAGCGGTGCGCCAGTGCTGGTGCGGTATTGGCTGTTTGCAGACAGGCCGGTACCGTCGATATCCCAACCTTTGACGTAGCGAACCATGAAGCTCAGGCCTGGAACGCCATACTCGGCCATTTTCAGGTCGTAACGGGCTTGCACGGATTTCTCGCCAGGACCGTTGAAGTCAGAGTACTGGATGGAGTTGGCGAGGAAGATCGAGTCGCCACCACGGTTGTTTTTACCCACGCCGATGTAGTCGAACGGAGTGTCGCCGTTAACCTTCTGGAAGGCCAGGGTAAAGGTATGAGCTTTCAGGAACGACAATGCAGTTGCCAGGGAGAAGGTCGTGTTGCTGATATCACCTGCATCCTTGTCACCGGTGTCGGTGGTGCGATAGATGTTGAAGTCAGTGTTCAGCGAAGTGTCGCCACCGAACGGGGTGGTCAGGTTCACGTTCGCGTAGTACTGGTTCCAGATATCTTCCAGCTTGGCACCGTAGAGCGAGGCGGTCAGGTTTTCGGTAATGCCGTACTTGCCGCCGAAGTAGTCGATCGTGTTGGCTTCGACGCCAGAATAGTTGGAGTACAGACCGCCATCACGGGCGTTCTTGTCCTGGCTGGAGCCGGAGTAAAAGTGGCCGGCTTCGAGATCAAGGTCTTTCACTTCGCTGCTCTGCAACTGGAAGCCAGTGGCAGTTTGCGGAAGGATACGGGAACCGCCGACAGCGAACACTGGGGAGGTGCTTGGCTGCATGTCACCGAATTTCAGTTCGGTTTTGGAAACACGGAACTTGATCGACGCGCCGGCTTTGCCCTGGCTGTCGTTGACGTCGCGAGCACCGTTGTTAGGGTTAACGGTGTCGCTACGGCTCATGTTGCCCGAACCGGAAGTACCGTCACCACCGTCCAGTTTCAACGCCAGGTAACCGTATGCATCAATACCAACACCAACGGTACCTTGGGTGTAACCAGAGGTGAAGTTACCCAGGAAGCCTTGTGTCCAGTCTTTCTGGTCAGCGCCACCATTCTTGTTGTCGCGGTTGAAGTAGTAGTTCTTCAACGTCTCGGTGAGTGTCGCGTCTTCAACAAAACCTTTGGCTTCTGCCTGGTCACTCACAAACGGGGCGGCCGTAGCCACTTGAGTACTGGCGGCTGCAGCAACTGCCAGTGCGATCATGCTCCACTTCATCACGCGCATCGTGATTTGCTCCTTTGGTTTTAGAAGAGTACTGCCGTCCCACCTGTTTTATTATCTGGGCGGCTCTTTCTTTTTGTGTCGGCGCAAACTTATATCACGCCGACAATGTTGGCGATACTTGCGAATCTAACCTTTCGCCTTCTTTACGACACTGTCGCAGATGGCGTGGTGGATGTCGCAAATCCACAGTACCGACGCAGCCGGACTGACAACTTTCTCGCTGTTTCTGGGCCTTTTTGCATCGGTAAAAAAGAGTCCCTGGCAAAACACTTGAATCTCCATCGGGCAACCCTGCCACTGTTCTTATTGGCCTTAAGGCTTCCGCATCCGGCGGTGCGCTTATAGTCCATGTGGGTATGAATGCAACAAGCGTGCACAAACCGCATTTCTGTTGCGGTTATTTTTTCGAACACTTGCCTGTGCCTGTAAAAACCTCATAAACGTTAGGCGTGACGCGCCTTTTTATCCGGGCTTGACGCCATTTCTGCTTTGGTGTTCCCACGTTGCCGAAAGCGCGGGACAACCAAAAACGTTACCGGTTCACCCCGCCAGTGAGTATTCGGCGGATGCTCGACCCAGTGAGCGTAGACGCAGTGTGCAGATTTGGTGCAAAAAAATTTACAGCTGTTGCGTATTCATACAGTTCGCTGAGCAGGCCTTGCTGAACGTGCATCGGGTTTCTGGTCATTTACGCGATTTGAGGGCTGCCATGGGTGCTGTGTTGGTGCGTGACGCCCTCGCGTGTCTCATCTCGGGGCGCTCGCTGCGCAAAGCGGCGCTGTCGCCGTGAAGCCCGGCGCATTCGCAGGTATGCTGCTGTCCTGTCGCTTGGCGCGCTGTCCATCGGGATGGCCGCTAAGCTGAATAATGAAGATCAGCCGGGAGTGCGCGCAGTGTTTGTTTTAGATTCAAGACTTCAACAGGACACGCTGGTCATCGGCGATTTCCCGCTCAGTCGCCTGTTGCTGTCCAACGATGCCAACTACCCGTGGTTCATCCTGGTGCCACGTCGCGACGATATCAGTGAGTTGTTTCAGTTGGATGTCGCCGACCAGCAGCAGCTGTGGCTGGAAACCACCGCACTGGCCGAGTTGCTCAAGGATTTGTTCGACGCTGACAAAATGAACGTGGCGACCTTGGGTAACGTTGTCAGCCAGATGCACATGCATGTGATCGTGCGCAAACGCGATGACGCCGCTTGGCCGGCTCCGGTCTGGGGCAAACACCCGGCCCAACCCTACAGCGCAGAGCAGGTTGCGGCTATTCGCGATCGACTGCGTGTGGTCCTGACCGATAACTTCACGTTTCTGGAGGGCTGAGCCATGAGCCTGGAAGAACGCGTTACTGATCTGGAAAGCCGTCTGGCGTTCCAGGATGACACCATTCAGGCATTGAACGACGTGCTGGTCGCCCAGCAGCGCGTGGTCGAGCGTCTGCAGTTGCAGATGGCGGCGTTGCTCAAGCGTCAGGAAGAAATGGTCGGCCAGTTCGGCTCCTTCGAAGAAGATGCGCCGCCACCGCACTATTGAGTCCTTTCTTCAGGGCATAAAAAAACCGCGAACAGCTCAGCTGTTCGCGGTTTTTTGCTTTGGCTCAGCGACGCGGCAGGGCGGCGATGACGTCCTCGGCTTGCAGGCCTTTGTCCCGGTTCATCACCGAGAACTCGACGCGCTGACCTTCGACCAGGACGCGATGGCCCTCGCCACGGATCGCACGAAAGTGCACGAAAATATCATCGCCGGAATCCCGGGAGATAAAGCCGAAACCTTTGGAGGTGTTGAACCACTTGACCGTACCGGTATCGCGGTTGGTCATGTCATAGCTGGTTGGCGCGGCAGCCGGTGAAGAACGATAAAAACTGACGGCCAGGTGCAGGATGACGGCAACCAGAGCGATGACCAGGCTGAACAGCACAGCGGGCTGACCGGCGATAACAGGCATCGGCGCGATCAGGGTCAGGGTTTGCAGGACGACAGTCAGCACCAGAAGCGCGCTGACCAGATTTTGCAGATGCTGGCGCGGGCCTTTGTTCCAGTATGGAATTACTGGAGCAATCACCAGGTTCAGCAGGCCGAAAAAGGCCAGGTAAAGTGCATCGGGTTGTTGCAGGTAGGGAACGGCTTCGGATTTCAAGCTAGGTATGAACGACAGCAGCAAGGCTGCTGCGCCCATTAGCAGGTGGACGATTTTCAACATTTTGATTGGCTCACGTTATGACGGCTCACAAGGAAGAGCTGAAGGTGCACGGTTCGCTTCGGAACAAAATAAGAGGCGGTAGACACGTACGCGGCATCAGCCTATGCGCAACGCCCCGGAGAATGGGGCATGGCGACACACTGCCTATTTAACAGCAAAGCCTGCGGCTACTCAAATCAGCCCGGCCAGTGGCATGGCATCAGTCGATTTGTCGCAGTTTGTTCTGGCCGTCAAGGCTGCGCGGTGTTGCCAGCCTTGCTAGAGTGGTTCTGCACCTGCTGGATGAACTCAATCGCCGTTAGGGGGTAAACATGGCAATCGATATCGGAATCAGTGAAGAAGATCGCAAGTCCATTGTCGAAGGGCTGTCGCGACTGCTGTCGGACACCTACGTGCTGTATCTGAAAACCCACAACTTTCACTGGAACGTCACGGGGCCGATGTTCCGTACCCTGCACCTGATGTTCGAAGAGCAATACAACGAACTGGCACTGGCCGTCGATTCCATCGCCGAGCGCATTCGCGCACTGGGGTTTCCCGCGCCGGGCGCTTATGCGACTTACGCGCGGCTTTCTTCTATTAAGGAAGAAACCGGAGTGCCGAGCGCTGAAGACATGATCAAGCAGTTGGTCGAAGGCCAGGAAGCGGTGACTCGCACGGCGCGGGGGATTTTCCCGCTGCTGGACAAGGTCAGTGACGAACCGACCGCGGATCTGCTGACCCAGCGCATGCAGGTGCACGAGAAAACCGCGTGGATGCTGCGCGCACTGCTCGAAGCGTAACCCGAGTACGCGGGCGACCCTGAGGGTTGTCCGCGTCCTACTGTTGGTGTCGGCTTATCCTACGGTGACGGTCAACAAGTCATCTGGATATAACTTTGCGTCTGCGTTTTGATGAAGACACAGGAAGTGGCTTTGAAAAAAAACAGCAGAGATGGCAAAGGAGTGTCACCGATATGCTAGATGAGCACAGGCGAAGCGACAGGATCGTCGTTTCGCGGCATGAGATAAAAGTCGATCCGTTCGTCAACGAGTTCGACATGGCATTGATCCGGCCGACATCGCGGTCGGTGCGTTTGAACGGATATGCGACCTGCCTGCGCCTGGAGCAGGTCTACTGGAATATCCTTGGCAACATGGCTGAAGACAATGGCTGCTCGATCAGCTCGCTGCTGTCCTACGTCGATCGTGAGGTGCATCTGCGTCACGGCGGGGTGAAAAACTTCAGCGCGCTGGTGCGGGTCGTGTGTGTCATGAGTGGATCAAGGCAAGCCGCAACCGGGGTTTCGCTCTGAAACAGCGGTTGCAGGCGAGTCAGTGGCCTGTGCAGTGATACGGCTGCACAGGCCGCATTTAATCGATATAATCCCGCTCTTTCGCCGCAAAGCCCTGCGCGCGGTGGCAATCTGATCGCCGAGACACCCCCATGCCGATGTACGATTACCAATGTGCTTCCTGTGGTCATCAGTTGGAAGCCATTCAAAAGATCAGCGAGGCACCGCTGGTCGACTGCCCTGCCTGCCAGGCACCAGAGCTCAAGAAACAGCTGTCCATGCCAGGCTTTCGCCTCAGTGGCGGTGGTTGGTACGAGACTGATTTCAAGACCGGCGCCAAGAAGAATCTGGCCGGTGGCGACAAATCTGACTAGGGTTCAAACCCAGGTTGAACGAACACGCGTGAGTTTCCGGGTCGCTTCAGAGCGCCGGGATCTCCACCGAATATCGAATGACGAGAAGCGAACCATTATCATGATGCGCAGCCACTATTGCGGCCAACTGAACGAAAGCCTGGAAGGCCAGGAAATTACCCTTTGCGGATGGGTTCACCGTCGCCGCGACCACGGCGGGGTGATTTTCCTCGATATCCGTGATCGTGATGGTCTGGCCCAAGTGGTATTCGACCCGGATCGCGCCGAGAGCTTCGCCGCCGCCGACCGCGTGCGCAGTGAGTACGTCGTGAAGATCACCGGTAAGGTGCGTCTGCGTCCGGCCGGTGCCACCAACGCCAACATGGCCTCGGGCATGATCGAAGTGCTGGGCTACGAACTGGAAGTGCTGAACGAGTCGGAAACCCCGCCGTTCCCGCTGAACGAGTTCTCCGACGTTGGCGAAGAAACCCGCCTGCGTTATCGCTTCCTCGACCTGCGTCGTCCGGAAATGGCCGAGAAGCTGCGTCTGCGTTCGCGCATGACCACCAGCATCCGTCGCTTCCTCGACGAAAACGGCTTCCTCGACGTCGAAACGCCGATCCTGACCCGTGCCACCCCTGAAGGTGCGCGTGACTATCTGGTGCCAAGCCGTACTCACGCCGGTTCGTTCTTCGCCCTGCCGCAATCGCCGCAGCTGTTCAAGCAACTGCTGATGGTGGCCGGTTTCGACCGCTACTACCAGATCGCCAAGTGCTTCCGCGACGAAGACTTGCGCGCTGATCGTCAGCCAGAATTCACCCAGATCGACATCGAGACCAGCTTCCTCGATGAAAAAGAGATCATGGGCCTGACCGAACAAATGATCCGCAACCTGTTCAAGGAAGTGCTGGGGCTGGAATTCGGTGACTTCCCGCACATGACCTTCGAAGAAGCCATGCGCCGTTACGGTTCCGACAAGCCAGACCTGCGTAACCCGCTGGAGCTGGTCGACGTTGCCGACCAACTGAAAGAAGTCGATTTCAAAGTGTTCAGCGGCCCGGCCAACGATCCGAAATGCCGTATCGCTGCACTGCGCGTTCCAGGCGGGGCGAGCATGCCGCGCAAGCAGATCGACGACTACACCAAGTTCGTCGGCATCTACGGTGCCAAGGGCCTGGCGTACATCAAGGTCAACGAGCGTGCTGCCGGTGTTGATGGCCTGCAATCGCCGATCGTGAAAAACATCCCGCTGGAAAACCTCAACGCCATCCTCGATCGCGTTGGCGCAGTTGACGGCGACATCGTGTTCTTCGGCGCCGACAAGGCCAAGATCGTCAGCGAAGCCTTGGGCGCACTGCGTATCAAGCTCGGTCACGACCTGAAGCTGCTGACCTGCGAGTGGGCGCCAATGTGGGTCGTCGACTTCCCGATGTTCGAAGAAAACGACGACGGCAGCTTCTCCGCGCTGCACCACCCGTTCACCGCACCGAAGTGCACGCCACAAGAGCTTGAAGCCAACCCGGCTGGCGCTCTGTCCCGCGCGTACGACATGGTATTGAACGGCACCGAGCTGGGTGGCGGTTCGATCCGTATCCACCGTAAAGAGATGCAACAGTCGGTATTCCGTCTGCTGGGTATCGATGAAGCAGAACAGGAAGAGAAATTCGGCTTCCTGCTCGACGCCTTGAAGTACGGTGCACCGCCGCACGGTGGTCTGGCCTTCGGTCTGGACCGTCTGGTGATGCTGATGACCGGCGCCCAGTCGATCCGTGAAGTGATCGCCTTCCCGAAAACCCAGAGTGCTGCCGACGTGATGACGCAAGCACCGGGTGTGGTGGATGCCAAGGCATTGCGCGAGCTGCACATTCGTTTGCGCGAAACGCCAAAGGCTGAGTAAGACGGGCCTGAAGGCGCATCTTCGGATGCGCCTTTTTTCTTTCTATGGAAAGCAGGTCGAGATTTTTTGTTTGCTGGCCGCTGCAAAAAGCAGGGCGGGCAACGTTTCAAAGAGAATTCGGAGCGAGTTATGGCAGGTCATTCCAAGTGGGCGAACATCAAGCACCGCAAAGAACGTCAGGATGCCAAGAGAGGCAAGATCTTCACCAAGTGGATCCGTGAACTGACCGTTGCGGCCCGTCAGGGTGGCGGTGATCCGGGCTCCAACCCGCGTCTGCGTCTGGCGCTGGACAAGGCACTGAGCGCGAACATGAGCCGCGACATCATCGACCGTGCCGTCGCGCGCGGCGCCGGTGCGACCGAAGCGGACAACGTTGAAGAGCTGACCTACGAAGGTTACGGCCCGGGCGGCGTAGCGGTGATGGTCGAGTGCATGACCGACAACCGCAACCGTACCGCAGCCGCTGTGCGCCATGCGTTCAGCAAATGCGGTGGCAACCTCGGCACCGACGGTTCGGTGGCGTATTTGTTCGAACGCAAAGGCCAGATCAGCTTCGCGCCGGGCGTCGATGAAGACGCACTGACCGAAGCCGCGCTGGAAGCCGATGCCGATGACGTGGTCAGCCACGAAGACGGCTCGATCGACGTGTTCACCTCGTTCACCAGTTTCTACGCCGTACGCAACGCGTTGGAAGCCGCTGGCTTCAAGGGTGACGATGCGGAAATCGTCATGCAGCCGACCACCAGCGCCGAACTGGACCTGGAAGGGGCGGAGAAGGTGCTCAAGCTGATCGACATGCTTGAGGATCTGGATGACGTGCAGAACGTCTACTCCAATGCGGACATTCCGGAAGACGTGGCCGCTCAGCTCGGTTAAGAGCGGCTAGGCTTCAATGTGGGAGCTGGCTTGCCAGCGATGGCGTCGGCGCATCAGCATTGATGGCGCCTGACACTCCGTCATCGCTGGCAAGCCAGCTCCCACATTTGTTTTTGTGTTATTTCGAACCAGCAGGCCTATGACTTTAATTCTTGGTATCGACCCCGGTTCGCGTATCACCGGTTACGGGATTGTTCGCGATACCGGACGTGGTGGCTGCATTTATGTGGCTTCGGGCTGCATCCGCACCGGCGCGGGCGAACTGCATGAACGTCTGCAAATCGTCTATCGCGGCGTACGCGAGATCATTCAGACCTACGGCCCGGTGACCATGGGCATCGAAAAGGTTTTCATGGCGAAAAACGCCGATTCGGCGCTGAAACTCGGGCAGGCCCGTGGCGCCGCCATCGTTGCCGGTGCCGAAGAGTGTCTGGAGATCGCCGAATACACCGCCACTCAGGTCAAACAAGCCGTGGTCGGCACCGGCGCCGCCAATAAAGAGCAAGTGCAGATGATGGTCATGCACATGCTCAAACTGACCGCCAAACCGCAGATCGATGCCTCGGACGCCCTGGCCATCGCCATTTGCCATGCGCACACACGTTCGAGTCTGTTACCGCACGGCTTGGGAACCGCACGCAGTCGTGGCGGGCGCCTGCGTCTCTGATAGCATCAGCATCAATTTTCCTGAAAGCGGAATTCCTGCGCCTGGGTCGTCGGCCTGGAATCCTTCTTTTGATAGTCGCCAGCCCACGGCTGGCCAACGCTCAAGGATCTGAAACGTGATTGGACGCTTGCGCGGCACCCTGGCTGAGAAACAGCCGCCGCACCTGATTCTGGATGTAAACGGCCTCGGGTATGAGCTGGAAGTGCCCATGACCACGCTTTATCGCCTGCCGTCGGTCGGTGAACCGCTGACCCTGCACACCCATTTGGTCGTACGCGAAGACGCGCAGTTGCTCTATGGTTTTGCCGGCAAGCGTGAGCGAGACTTTTTTCGTGAGTTGATCCGTCTCAATGGTGTCGGGCCGAAATTGGCCTTGGCCTTGATGTCGAGCCTGGAGGTCGACGAGTTGATCCGCTGCGTGCAGTCGCAGGACACCTCGGCGTTGACCAAAGTCCCGGGCGTCGGCAAGAAAACCGCCGAGCGCTTGCTGGTCGAACTGAAAGATCGCTTCAAGGCGTGGGAAACTTCGCCGGCCATGTTTGCGCTGGTGCCGAATCAGCCGGACGGTCCGGCACCGGTCAACACGGCCGAGAACGATGCGGTCAGCGCGCTGATTTCCCTGGGCTACAAGCCGCAGGAAGCCAGCAAGGCGATTACCGCCATCAAGGACAAGAATTTGAGCAGTGAAGATCTGATCCGCCGTGCCCTGAAGGGAATGATTTAAGTGATTGAAGCTGATCGTCTGATCGCCGCCGCGCACAGCCCGCGCGAGCGCGAAGAAGTCCAGGATCGGGCCATTCGCCCGGTCAGTCTGGCCGACTACATTGGCCAGCCGACCGTGCGTGAGCAGATGGAGCTGTTCATTCAGGCCGCTCGTGGGCGTAGTGAATCTCTCGATCACACCTTGATCTTTGGCCCGCCGGGTCTGGGTAAAACCACGCTGGCGAACATCATTGCCCAGGAAATGGGTGTGTCGATCAAGAGCACGTCCGGGCCGGTGCTGGAGCGTCCGGGTGATCTCGCGGCGCTGCTGACCAATCTCGAGCCGCACGACGTGCTGTTCATTGACGAAATCCATCGTCTGTCGCCGATCGTCGAAGAAGTGCTGTACCCGGCGATGGAAGATTTCCAGCTCGACATCATGATCGGTGAAGGGCCGGCCGCGCGCTCGATCAAGCTCGATCTGCCGCCATTTACCCTCGTGGGTGCGACCACCCGCGCCGGCATGCTGACCAATCCGTTGCGTGACCGCTTCGGTATCGTCCAGCGTCTTGAGTTCTACAGCACGGCGGATCTGGCGACGATTGTCAGTCGTTCGGCGGCCATTCTCGGTCTGCCGCTGGATCCGGAGGGTTCTTTCGAGATCGCTCGCCGCGCCCGTGGTACGCCGCGAATCGCCAACCGTTTGTTGCGTCGAGTACGGGATTTTGCCGAAGTCCGCGCCAAAGGGCACATCACCAAATCGGTAGCGGATCTGGCTTTGAACCTGCTGGATGTTGATGAGCATGGTTTCGACCATCAGGATCGACGTCTACTGTTGACCATGATCGAGAAGTTCGACGGCGGGCCGGTCGGTATCGACAGTCTTGCGGCGGCGATCAGCGAAGAGCGCCACACCATTGAAGACGTGCTGGAGCCGTACCTGATTCAGCAGGGTTACATCATGCGCACGCCGCGGGGCAGGGTAGTGACACGGCATGCGTATCTGCATTTCGGTTTAAACATTCCGTCACGAATGGGCGAAATGCCCGTGGCAGACGAGTTTCTCGATGCCGTGGACGATTAATACACATTTGTTGTCGATTTATTCGGGGTTTGTACGGTCATAGGACGGTACTTTTGCGGTAAAGCTCTGAAACCATGAAAAACAGTTGCCTGGCCGGATTGGCAACCTGAGGAGTAAGCACTAGAGTATGCGCGCGCAAAACGGGCTTGAGCCGTTCGCACATCGTTGTCGCGTTTATTACGAGGACACCGATGCGGGCGGCATCGTGTATTACGTTAATTACCTCAAGTTTATGGAACGGGCTCGAACCGAGCGGCTCCGCGAACTGGGCTTTGCCCAATCGCAGTTGGCCGGGCAGGACCTGTTGTTTGTCGTGCATTCCAGCGAAGCGCGTTACCACGCGCCGGCGCGACTGGACGACGAACTGCTGGTAAGCGCCGAAGTAATCGAATTGAACCGTGCCAGCCTGCGCTTCAAACAGCAGGTCAGGCGGGCTACGGATAATGTGCTGCTCTGTGAAGGGCAGTTTTTGGTGGCCTGTGTGCGCACTAACAGTTTGAAACCCCGGGCCCTTCCCGAAGACCTGCGTACGGCTTTCGCCGACGCGGGCGGCCCGGGTACACACTCAAAGCAGGAGATAAAGCGTGGAAGCTAACGTCGTCGACCATTCCTCCATGTGGAGCCTGGTCAGCAATGCCAGCATCGTGGTGCAGTTGGTAATGTTGACCCTGGTGGCCGCATCGGTGACCTCATGGATCATGATCTTTCAGCGCAGCAATCTGCTGCGCGCCGGTCGACGCGCCCTGGAGAGCTTCGAGGAGCGCTTCTGGTCGGGTATCGATCTGTCCAAACTGTATCGTCAGGCGGGCAGCAACCCGGATCCGGATTCGGGCGTGGAGCAAATCTTCCGTGCCGGTTTCAAGGAATTCTCGCGTCTGCGTCAGCAGCCAGGTGTCGATCCTGAAGCGGTGATGGAAGGTGTGGCCCGTGCCATGCGCGTCGCCATCTCCCGCGAAGAAGAGAAGCTGGAGCAGAGCCTGCCATTCCTCGCCACCGTCGGTTCGGTCAGCCCGTACATCGGTTTGTTCGGTACTGTCTGGGGCATCATGAACTCCTTCCGCGGTCTGGCCAGCGCCCAGCAAGCGACCCTGGCCACTGTGGCCCCGGGTATCGCCGAAGCCCTGATCGCCACCGCGATCGGTCTGTTCGCTGCAATCCCTGCAGTAATCGCCTACAACCGTTTCGCCGCTCGCAGCGAAACCTTGCTGGGCCGCTACTACACCTTCGCCGATGAATTCCAGGCGATCCTGCACCGCAAAGTGCACACCAGCGAAGAATAAGCAGGTAATTTCCAATGGCTTTAATCGCTCGAGCTCGCAAAAAGCGCAAGCCGGTCGCCGAGATGAACGTGGTGCCTTACATCGACGTGATGTTGGTACTGCTGGTCATTTTCATGGTGACCGCGCCGATGCTCAATCAGGGCGTGAAAGTTGATCTGCCCAAGGTTTCCAGCGAAGCCTTGCCGCAGGACAACAACACCCAGGTCCTGACCATTTCGATCAAGGCTGACAAGACCTATTACTGGAACCTTGGCAGCGAAGTCGACACCGAGAAGCAGCAGGACAGGGCGATGACCCTGCCACAAATGACGGATGCGGTGACCAAGATCATTCGCGCCGGCACCGAAGGCGGCAAGCGTACCCAGGTCTTCATCCGTGGCGACAAGACTGTCGATTACGGTTCGGTCATGGGTGCCATGGGCGGGTTGCAGAAAGCCGGGGTCGGTAACGTTGGTTTGATTACCGAGGCCCCCTGATGCAGCAACAGAGAGAGCCGTCCGCCTCGGAAAGCTTCTTCTGGCCTAGTGTCTGGGCGATCGTCTTGCACGTGCTAGTGTTCGGCATGCTGTTCGTCAGTTTCGCCTTCACACCGGAGCTGCCGCCGGCCAAGCCGATTGTCCAGGCGACCTTGTACCAACTGAAATCGAAAAGTCAGGCAACCACCCAGACCAATCAGAAGATTGCGGGTGAGGCGAAGAAATCCGCCGCGCGCCAGACCGAAGTCGAGCAGATGGAGCAGAAAAAGGTCGAGCAGGAAGCGGTGAAGGCTGCGGAACAAAAGAAAGAAGAAGCGGCTCAAAAGGCCGAGGAAGCCAAGAAGGCCGATGAGGCGAAAAAAGCGGACGAGGTGAAGAAGGCAGATGATGCCAAGAAAGCCGACGACGCGAAGAAAGCCGAAGCCAAGAAGGCCGAAGAGAAACAATTGGCTGATATAGCCAAGAAGAAAGCCGAAGAAGAGGCTAAAGAAGAGGCCAAGAAAGAGGCCGCTGAAGAAGCCAAGAAGAAAATCGTCGAAGACGCGAAGAAGAAAGCCGCCGAAGACGCCAAGAAGAAAGCTGAAGCTGACGAGGCGAAGAAGAAAATCGCCGAGGACGCCAAGAAGAAAGCTGCTGCCGATGCTGCGAAGAAGAAAGCGCAGGATGCGGCACGTAAATCGACCGAAGACAAAAAGGCCCAAGCCTTGGCCGATTTGCTTTCCGATACGCCGCAGCGCCAGCAGGCCTTGGCCGATGAACAGGGTGACGAAGTCGCGGGCAGTTTCGATGACCTGATTCGTGCGCGGGCTGCAGAAGGCTGGGCTCGTCCACCTTCGGCACGCAAAGGCATGACGGTCGTGTTGCAAATCGGCATGTTGCCGGACGGTACGGTGACTTCGGTCAGCGTCTCCAAGTCCAGTGGCGATGGTCCGTTCGATGCGTCGGCAGTCGCCGCAGTGAAGAATATTGGACGTTTGACAGAAATGCAGGGAATGAAGCCGAGCGATTTCGCTCCGTATCGTTCATTCAAGATGACATTCACACCTGAGGATCTAGCCTTGTGAGAAACCTTCTTCGAGGAATGCTGGTCGTGATCTGCTGCATGGCAGGGATCGCGATGGCTGATGAAAAGAACATTCTGGTCACCAGCGGCAGCGATCGGGCCACCCCGATCGCCGTTGTACCGTTCGGCATGCAGGGCGGTGCGGTGCTGCCGGACGACATGGCTGAAATTATTGGTAACGATTTGCGTAACTCGGGCTACTACTCGCCGATTCCGAAGCAAAACATGATCAGCCAGCCAAGCCAGCCGAGCGAAATCATCTTCCGTGACTGGAAGGCGGTGGGTGCTCAATACATGATGGTCGGCAGCATTGCTCCAGCGGGCGGTCGTCTGCAGGTGCAGTGGGCTCTGTTCAACGTTGCCACCGAACAAAAAGTGGCTGACGGCAGTGTTTCCGGTACTACCGAGCAACTGCGCGACATGGCGCACTTCATCTCCGACCAGTCGTTCCAGAAGCTGACCGGTATTGAAGGTGCGTTTTCGACTCGCCTGCTTTACGTAACGGCTGAACGCTTCTCCGAGAAGAACACCCGTTACACCCTGCAGCGTTCGGACTACGACGGTGCCCGTGCAGTGACTCTGTTGCAGTCGCGTGAGCCAATCCTGTCGCCGCGTTTCGCGCCGGACGGCAAGCGTATTGCCTACGTGTCGTTCGAGCAGAAGCGTCCGCGCATCTTCATGCAGAACATCGACACCGGTCGCCGTGAGCAGATCACCAACTTCGAAGGCCTGAACGGCGCGCCAGCCTGGTCGCCGGACGGTAATCGTCTGGCATTTGTATTGTCGAAAGACGGTAACCCGGACATCTACGTGATGAACCTCGGTTCGCGTCAGATCACCCGTGTGACCTCTGGTCCGGGCATCAACACCGAACCGTTCTGGGGCAAGGATGGCTCGACCATCTACTTCACCTCGGACCGTGGCGGCAAGCCGCAGATCTACAAAACCAGCGCCAGTGGCGGTGGTGCCGAGCGTGTGACGTTTGTAGGCAACTACAACGCCAACCCGAAATTGTCGGCTGATGAAAAGACTTTGGTGATGATCCATCGTCAGGATGGCTTCACCAATTTCAAGGTGGCAGCTCAGGATCTGCAGCGAGGTAGTGTAAAGATCCTCACTGATAGCACTCTGGACGAGTCACCTACTGTTGCGCCCAACGGCACCATGGTAATCTACGCCACCCGCCAACAGGGCCGGGGAGTCTTGATGCTCGTGTCCATTAATGGACGCGTTAGGCTCCCGCTTCCTACCGCTCAAGGCGAAGTCAGAGAACCGTCCTGGTCCCCTTACCTGAAGTGAGCGGGCGCTACACGTTTTACTTAACACACTGGGGTTCATTAGGAGTTTCACGATGGAAATGCTGAAGTTTGGTAAATTTGCTGCGCTGGCTCTGGCCATGGCTGTAGCTGTAGGTTGCTCGTCCAAAGGCGGCGACAACGCCGGTGAAGGCGCTGTTGATCCAAACGCTGGTTACGGCGCAAACACTGGTGCCGTTGACGGTTCCCTGAGCGAAGAAGCTGCTCTGCGCGCAATCACCACCTTCTACTTCGAATACGACAGCTCGGACCTGAAGCCAGAAGCCATGCGCGCTCTGGACGTTCACGCCAAAGACCTGAAAGCAAACGGCGCTCGCGTTGTTCTGGAAGGCAACACCGACGAACGTGGTACTCGTGAGTACAACATGGCACTGGGCGAGCGTCGTGCGAAAGCCGTTCAGCGCTACCTGGTACTGCAAGGTGTTTCCCCAGCTCAGCTGGAACTGGTTTCCTACGGCGAAGAGCGTCCAGTTGCTACCGGCAACGACGAGCAGTCCTGGGCTCAAAACCGTCGCGTCGAACTGCGTAAGTAATTCGATATGCGAACGTGCCGTCGTGCTGTAACTGTTCTGGCTCTCAGCCTCGCGCCGCTTGCGGCGTGGGCTGCGGTTCCTGTGGTCGATGACAACTCCGGTTATAACAATAGCGGGAGCAGTTATCCGCCTGCAGGTTACGGTACGAACGGCGCCTATGCCGGGGGAGCGGCTTCGGCCCCTGCCTCGGCACAAGGCATGCTGTTCAACCAACTGCAACAAATGCAGGATCAGATATCGCGCCAGCAAGGTGTGATTGAAGAACTGCAGAATCAGGTTGCGCGCATGAAGCAAGAATCCCTGGAGCGATACCAGGATCTTGATCGGCGCATAGGATCCGGTGTTGCACCTGCCGCGACTCCTGAGAATTCTTCTGCCGGTGGCGATGCAAGTGCTGCTGCCGGTGCTGCCGCTGGCGCCGGGGCTGCTGCCCAGGCACCTGCTGCAAGCAGCGAACCGGGTGATCCGGCCAAGGAAAAGCTGTATTACGATGCCGCTTTCGACCTGATCAAAGCCAAGGATTTCGACAAGGCCAGCCAGGCTTTCGCCGCTTTCCTGCGCAAATACCCGAACAGTCAATACGCGGGCAACGCCCAGTACTGGTTGGGCGAAGTCAACCTGGCCAAGGGCGATCTGCAAGGTGCAGGTCAGGCTTTCGCCAAGGTTTCGCAGCTGTATCCCAAACACGCCAAAGTGCCGGATTCGCTGTACAAGCTGGCTGACGTAGAGCGCCGCCTCGGTCATACCGACAAGGTCAAAGGCATTCTGCAGCAGGTGGTGGCCCAATATCCGGGTACCTCTGCCGCACAGTTGGCTCAACGCGATCTGCAACGCATGTAAGCCTGCTTTACCCGTTTAGAAGAAACCCGCGCTTGTCGCGGGTTTTTTCGTTAGAATTCACGCCCTTTTTCTGAAACACGCTTCTTGCGGTCTACGCGTTGGCGGGATTGCCTGAAGTGCCTGACGGAGGCGGACAGCCTGTTTAGCTGTTACGCCCGTGGCGACTATGCAAGACACATTGAGAATTACCGAAGTTTTCTACTCATTGCAGGGGGAAACGCGGACTGCCGGGCTGCCCACTGTTTTTGTGCGCCTGACCGGTTGCCCTCTGCGTTGCCAATACTGTGACAGTGCTTATGCGTTCAGCGGCGGCACGATCCGCACCCTCGACGACATCCTCGAGCAGGTGGCCGGATTCCGTCCGCGTTACGTCTGTGTCACCGGTGGTGAGCCGCTGGCTCAGCCGAACGCCATTCCTTTGCTTAAACAGTTGTGTGATTCCGGTTACGAGGTCTCGCTGGAAACCAGTGGTGCCCTCGACGTTTCGGCGGTCGATCCGCGCGTGAGCCGCGTCGTCGACCTGAAAACGCCGGGTTCGAAAGAAGCTCATCGCAACCGTTACGAGAACATCGAACTGCTGACCTCTAACGATCAGGTGAAATTTGTCATCTGCTCGCGGGAAGACTATGACTGGGCGGTGTCGAAGCTGATCCAGTACGGGCTTGATCGACGTGCGGGGGAAGTGCTGTTCTCCCCAAGTCATCATGACCTCAATGCCAGGGATCTGGCGGATTGGGTGGTGGCAGACAACCTGCCAGTGCGCCTGCAACTGCAGCTGCATAAATATCTATGGAATGATGAGCCGGGGCGCTGATATGACTGAACAACTGAACACTACCGAAAAACGTGCGGTAATCCTGCTGTCTGGCGGCCTCGATTCGGCCACCGTCGTAGCGATGGCCCGCGCTGAAGGTTACGCCTGCTACACCATGAGCTTTGACTACGGTCAGCGCTCGCACGCCGAATTGCACGCTGCTGCACGCGTGGCTCGCGATTTGGGCGTGGTCGAGCACAAAGTGATCGGTCTGAACCTCAACGGGATGGGCGGCTCCGCCCTGACCGATACCAGCATCGACATTCCGGAAGAGCTGGGTGAAGGCATTCCGGTGACCTACGTGCCGGCGCGTAACACCGTGTTCCTGTCGTTGGCGCTGGGTTGGGCCGAAGTGCTCGGTGCACGTGACATCTTTATTGGCGTGAACGCAGTCGACTATTCCGGTTACCCGGATTGCCGTCCCGAGTTCATCGAGTCGTTCGAGCGCATGGCCAATCTGGCGACCAAGGCCGGTGTCGAAGGCAACGGCTTCCGTATTCAGGCGCCGTTGCAGAACCTGAGCAAGGCGCAGATCGTCCAGGCGGGCGTGAAGCTGGGCGTTGATTATGGTCTGACCGTTTCCTGCTATCAGGCTGACGATGAAGGCCGCGCGTGCGGTAAATGCGACAGCTGCCGCCTGCGCGCAGAGGGCTTTGCGGCCGCTGGTGTGGACGACCCAACACCTTATTTTTGATTATTTTCAAAAAGGTGTTGAATAGTCCTTAAAAATCAGTATTATACGCGCCACCACACAGCGGGTCGTTAGCTCAGTTGGTAGAGCAGTTGGCTTTTAACCAATTGGTCGTAGGTTCGAATCCCACACGACCCACCATATTTGGCGGTTTAGAAAATCCGGAAGGCCCACGAAAGTGAGGATTTCCGGGTTTTTTTTTGCCTGCGATTTGGCTGAGGGCATTTCAGTGCCGGCGGCGCTGACGCAGGTCAGAATCACCTTTTGTATCAACGGGATATTCTGTAGCCTTGCGCAGCTTCAATGCTGTCCGTGCCTGATAATACTCACTCTCCCGGCGGTACCCTCAAGCGGTCCGGAGCCGGGTGTATACTCGACTTTCGCGCGAACGCGCCTGCAGGTCTTGCGAACATGACGCAGATTTCCGAACGCCTTCTGGTTCAAGCTCACCTCGACGCCAAGCAGCCCAAACCGCTGACGGCTGAGGAAGAGGCTTATTACCGTTCCGCCATCGCCGCCGAGCTCAAGGCTCAGGACGCGGTGCTGGTGGCCCACTTTTATTGCGACCCGGTGATTCAGGCTCTGGCCGAAGAAACCGGCGGTTGCGTATCCGACTCCCTGGAAATGGCCCGCTTCGGCAACGCCCACCCGGCCAAGACCGTGGTGGTTGCCGGCGTGAAGTTCATGGGTGAGACCGCGAAGATTCTCAACCCGGAAAAACGCGTGCTGATGCCGACGCTCGACGCGACGTGCTCGCTGGACCTGGGTTGCCCGGTCGACGAGTTCTCGGCGTTCTGCGATCAGCACCCGGAGCGCACGGTGGTGGTGTACGCCAACACTTCGGCGGCAGTTAAGGCTCGGGCCGACTGGGTGGTGACATCGAGCTGCGCGCTGGAGATCGTCGAAAGCCTGATGGACAACGGCGAAACGATCATCTGGGGACCGGACAAGCATCTCGGGACCTACATTCAGCGCAAGACCGGCGCCGACATGTTGCTGTGGGACGGTGCCTGCATCGTTCACGAAGAGTTCAAGTCCAAGCAGCTGGAAGACATGAAGGCGCTGTACCCGGACGCCGCGATCCTGGTGCACCCGGAGTCGCCAACGTCGGTGATCGAGCTGGCGGACGCCGTCGGTTCCACCAGCCAGTTGATCGCTGCTGCGCAGAGTCTGCCAAACAAGACGCTGATCGTCGCCACCGACCGCGGCATCTTCTACAAGATGCAGCAGTTGTGCCCGGACAAGGTCTTCATCGAGGCGCCAACCGCTGGTAACGGCGCAGCATGCCGCAGTTGCGCACATTGCCCGTGGATGGCCATGAACACCCTTGAGCGCACGCTGAAGAGCTTGAAGGAGGGGACGAACGAGATCTTTGTTGATCCGGCGTTGATTCCACAGGCGATTCGACCGTTGAAGCGCATGCTCGACTTCACCCAGGCAGCACGGATGAAGCTGGCCGGTAACGCCTAAAAGCAAAAGATCGCAGCCTTCGGCAGCTCCTACAGAGAACAATGTAGGAACTGCCCAAGGCTGCGATCTTTTTTTGTGGGCGCTTACTTTTGTTTCTTCGGGATCCGCACCACGCGGGTATCCGAATAGATGTCATGCCACGTGCGCTTCTGCTTGTCGTACAGCGACCAGAAGAATCCCAACCCCACGCACAGCCACGATGCGATCGACACCATAAAGCGCAACAGGGCCTGCCACAGGCTGATTGCGCTGCCATTGGCGTTCTGCACGCGAATGCCCCACACCTGCATGCCCAGTGTCTGCCCGCCATGGGTCCAGAACTTGGCGAAGAAAGCGAATAACACCAGCAGCAGCACCGTCGAATACAGCGGGTCGCCGTCCAGTTGCCCGGCATCGGTCATCACCCGCAGACGCTCTTCGCCAATGATCGCTGCCTGAATCATCTTGTAAACGAAGCCGCTGACGATCAGCAGTGCCGTGCACAGCAAAAAGTCATAAAACATCGCGGCCAAACGGCGACCAAGGGCAACGGGAGGAAAATCCCCTTGGGGCGTGAGCAGGTTTTTCGACATGGCAGCCTCTGGACGCAAATTGAAGCGCCATTTTACGGTTTCGCGCGCACAAAAAAGCCCCTGATATCAATATCAGGGGCTTTTTCGTTACAGAAGGTTTTAGGCTTCTGCTTGTACTTCGTCAGCCTGCATGCCTTTCTGGCCTTGCACAGCAACGAAAGTCACTTTCTGGCCTTCTTTCAGGCTCTTGAAGCCGTTGCCCTGAATGGCGCGGAAATGCACGAACAGATCCGGACCGCTTTCTGGAGTGATAAAACCAAAACCTTTCTCGTCGTTAAACCACTTGACGGTACCGCTCTGACGTGTGGACATTTCTTATTTCCTTTGACGCAAAAATTAATGACAGTCTCTTTCACATGAAAGAGTACTGGGGCTGGTTGCAGGAGAGTAAGAAGACGTCGAACGGGATGTAGCTAACTTGTAGGCTACTGCCCAGGTCACGATTCCAAGCTGACCCATGCAAACACAGTGGAGAAACTCTACGCCAACTACGGGAGAAAAAACAAGCCCCCTGAAGGCCCCGGTTTTACTGTGCTTGATGCTAGTTAGTCAGTTCGCTAGTGCAGCCTTAGACGATTAGCTTGTTCAATTGTTTTCGGACGTTATAAGCAAAGTTCATATTCGAATCGGATGTTAGAAAATGCACTTTTTTGTGGCGATTGCGTGACACATTAGTGCACGCATCACGCAATCGCGTTACTTATAGAAACAGTCAATCAACCGCGATAGTAGCGTTGTGGAACAAATGGCATTTTGCTTACAAGCATTGGCACCTTTTTCCCACGTACGATTGCCCAAACAGTTGTGTCCAGGGTGACATAGGCGCTGTCCAGGTAACCCATCGCCAATGGCCCGCCCAAGGTCGGACCGAACCCACCGCTGCACACGCTGCCGATGACTTCGCCGGCTTCATTGACGATTTCTGCGCCCTCACGCACTGGCGTACGCTCTTGCGGCAGCAGCCCGACACGCTTGCGCGCAATACCATTCTGCTGCTGGGCGAAAATGCTTTCTGCCCCCGGGAAACCGCCAGCCCTTGCGCCATCGGCGCGGCGTGGCTTGGACATCGCCCACAGCAGGCTCGCTTCGATCGGCGTGGTCTCGGTGTTCATGTCGTGGCCGTACAGGCACAGGCCGGCTTCCAGGCGCAGCGAATCGCGGGCGCCGAGGCCGATGGCCTGGACTTCCGGTTCAGCCAGCAACGTGCGAGCAAGTTTTTCAGCATCAGCGGCAGGCACCGAGATTTCGAAACCGTCTTCACCGGTGTAACCAGAACGGCTGACAAAGCACTCCACGCCCAACAACGACACGCGATTGAACTGCATAAAGGTCATCTTCGCCACTTCCGGCGCAAGACGCGCCAGCACGGTAACGGCAGCCGGACCTTGCAACGCCAACAGTGCGCGCTCTTCGAACAGCGCTGTAATGGTGCACTGATCGCCGATGTGTTGTTGCAGGTGAGCCAGATCCTGTTCCTTGCACGCGGCGTTGACCACCAGGAACAGTTCGTCGTTGCCGAGGTTGGCAACCATCAGGTCATCGAGGATGCCGCCGGTCTCGTTGGTGAACATCGCGTAACGCTGCATGCCCACCGGCAGATCAATAATGTCCACCGGCACCAGGGTTTCCAGCGCTTTGGCGGCGTTGGCACCGGTCAGGCGGATCTGGCCCATGTGTGAAACATCGAACAGCCCGGCCTGCTCACGGGTGTGCTGGTGTTCTTTCATCACGCCGAGCGGGTATTGCACCGGCATGTCGTAGCCGGCGAACGGAACCATACGGGCGCCGAGCTCGATGTGCAGAGCGTGCAGCGGGGTTTTCGACAATTGTTCGGTGGACATGCGGAACTCCTTGATTCACACCAACCCTCTCCCAAGGAGAGGGGGCTAATTAGCATTCGATAATGTTGACCGCCAGACCGCCGCGGGCGGTCTCTTTGTATTTGCTTTTCATGTCGGCGCCGGTCTGGCGCATGGTGCGGATGACTTTGTCGAGGGAGACGAAATGCTGACCGTCGCCACGCATGGCCATGCGCACCGCGTTGATCGCTTTCACCGAGCCCATGGCATTGCGCTCGATGCATGGCACTTGCACCAGCCCGCCAATCGGATCGCAGGTCAGGCCGAGGTTGTGTTCCATGCCGATTTCCGCGGCGTTCTCGACTTGCTGCACGCTGCCGCCGAGCACTTCGCACAATGCGCCGGCCGCCATCGAACAGGCCACGCCGACTTCACCCTGACAGCCGACTTCGGCGCCGGAGATCGAGGCGTTTTCCTTATAGAGAATGCCGATGGCCGCAGCGGTCAGCAGAAAACGCACGACGCCGTCGTCATTCGCACCGGGGATAAAACGCATGTAGTAATGCAGCACCGCCGGAATAATCCCCGCCGCACCGTTGGTGGGCGCGGTGACCACCCGACCGCCGTTGGCGTTTTCTTCGTTGACCGCCAAGGCATAGAGGTTGACCCAGTCGAGCACTGACAATGGATCGCGCAGCGCCGATTCCGGGTTCTTGCACAGTTGCCGATGCAGCGCTGCCGCACGGCGTTTAACCTTCAAACCACCGGGCAAGATGCCTTCGTTACGGCAACCCGCCGCGACGCAATCCTGCATCACTTGCCAGATGTTCAGCAGCCCGGCACGGGTTTCCGCTTCCGGGCGCCAGGCGCTTTCGTTGGTCAGCATCACCTGACTGATCGACAGACCGTAGGTGGCGCAATGACCGAGCAAGTCCTTGGCACTTTTGAACGGGAAGGTCAGCGGCGTGGCGTCTTCGACGATGCGATCAGCACCGGCGGCATCTTCGTCGACGACAAAACCACCACCGACCGAGTAGTACTCGCGGCTGCGGATCTGCAGGCCTGCCGCGTCGAAAGCGCGGAAAATCATGCCGTTGGGGTGATAGGCCAATGGCTTGCGGATCATCGCCAGGTGTTCTTTCTCGTTGAACGAAATGCTGTGTTCACCGAGCAGGTTCAAGCGACCGTTGCCGCGAATTTCCTGCAGGCGCGCGGCGACGGTTTCGGTATCAACGGTGTCGGGGTGTTCGCCTTCGAGGCCGAGCAGCACGGCTTTGTCGCTGCCGTGACCTTTGCCAGTGGCGCCGAGGGAACCGTACAACTCGACGCGAACGCTGGCGGTGGCCGTCAGCAGGCTTTCACGGCGTAAACCTTCGGCGAAACGCGCAGCAGCACGCATCGGGCCGACGGTGTGGGAACTGGAGGGGCCGATGCCAATCTTGAACAGGTCGAACACGCTTAACGACATGAGTGGTTCTCCGGTTTCTTGTTATAGGAATTGGCGAAACATCAGGCTTGATGCATTCCATGTGGGAGCTGGCTTGCCAGCGATGGCGGGGTGTCAGGCAACAGAGATGGAGACTGATCCACCCTCATCGCTGGCAAGCCAGCTCCCACAAGGATTTGTGGTGTTCTGGAGAAAGGGGCAGGTCAACCCGCCCCCTCATCCCATTAAGCGTAGCTTTCGATCGACGGGCAGGCGCAGACCAGGTTGCGATCGCCGAAGACGTTGTCGACGCGACCGACCGGTGGCCAGTATTTGCCTTCAACCAACGACGCAACCGGGTAAACCGCTTGCTCGCGGCTGTACGGGTGAGTCCACTCGCCAACCAGCTCTGCCGCCGTGTGCGGCGCGTTCTTCAGCGGGTTGTCGTCCTTGTCCAGCGTGCCGTTTTCCACCGCGCGGATTTCTTCGCGGATGCGGATCATCGCGTCGCAGAAACGATCCAGTTCTTCCTTGGATTCACTTTCGGTCGGCTCGATCATCAACGTGCCCGCGACCGGGAACGACATGGTCGGCGCGTGGAAACCGAAGTCAATCAGGCGCTTGGCGACGTCATCGACGCTGATGCCGCTGCTGTCTTTCAACGGACGCAGATCCAGAATGCACTCGTGCGCCACCAGGCCGTTGCTGCCGGTGTACAGCACTGGATAGTGCTCTTCGAGGCGACGGGAAATGTAGTTGGCATTGAGGATCGCCAACTGCGAAGCACGCTTCAGACCCGCGCCACCCATCATGCGAATGTACATCCAGGTGATCGGCAGAATGCTTGCGCTGCCGAACGGTGCCGCGCAGACCGCACCTTCCTTGCGCTCCATCTGGCCGTGGCCTGGCAGGAATGGGGTCAGGTGCGATTTGACGCCAATCGGGCCGACGCCCGGGCCGCCACCGCCGTGCGGGATGCAGAAGGTTTTGTGCAGGTTCAGGTGCGAAACGTCGCCGCCGAACTTGCCCGGTGCGCAGAGGCCGACCATCGCGTTCATGTTGGCGCCGTCGATGTACACCTGGCCGCCGTTGTCATGAATGATCCCGCAGATTTCGCGGATGCCTTCTTCGAACACGCCGTGGGTCGACGGGTAAGTGATCATCAGCGCAGCGAGGTGTTCGCGGTGCTCGATGGCTTTGGCGCGCAGGTCTTCGATGTCGACGTTGCCGCGCGCATCGCACGCGGTCACGACAACGCGCATGCCGGCCATGTTGGCGGTGGCCGGGTTGGTGCCGTGGGCGGACGACGGGATCAGGCAGATGTCGCGGCGCTCATCGCCACGGCTATGGTGATAAGCCCGGATCGCCAGCAGGCCGGCGTATTCACCCTGCGAACCGGCGTTCGGTTGCAGCGAGATCGCGTCATAACCGGTGGCGGCGCAGAGCATCGCTTCCAATTCGTCGGTCAGTTGCTGGTAACCGGCACTTTGCGCGGCCGGGGCGAACGGGTGCAGCGCACCGAACTCAGCCCAGGTCACCGGGATCATTTCGCTGGCGGCGTTGAGTTTCATGGTGCACGAGCCCAGCGGGATCATGGTGCGATCCAGTGCCAGATCCTTGTCCGCCAGTTTGCGCAGGTAGCGCATCAGCTCGGTTTCCGAGTGATAGCGGTTGAACACCGGGTGGCTGAGGATTGGCGACTGACGTACCAGCGAAGCAGGAATGGTGCTTTGCACGGAAGCGGCGAGGGCAGCGAAGTCCGGCAAAGTCTTGCCGTCGGCGAACAGGCCCCACAGGGTTTCGATATCCGCCTGCGTGGTGGTTTCGTCAACCGACAGGCCCAGACGCTGAGCGTCGGTCACGCGCAGGTTGATCTGCGCAGCGTGCGCCTTGTCGTGCAGTGCGGCGGTTTGTGCGCCGGTGGCCACGGTCAAGGTGTCGAAGAAGTTGGCTTGTTCGACGTTTGCGCCCAGCGCGGTCAGGCCCTTGGCCAGAATCGCGGTCAGGTGATGCACGCGGTTGGCGATCTGGGTCAGGCCTTTCGGACCGTGGTAGACGGCGTACATGCTGGCGATGTTGGCCAGCAGCACCTGCGCGGTGCAGATGTTCGACGTGGCCTTCTCGCGTCGAATGTGTTGCTCGCGAGTCTGCATCGCCAGACGCAGGGCCGGCTTGCCGAAACGGTCAACCGAGACACCGACCAGACGGCCCGGCATGTCGCGCTTGAACGCATCTTTGGTGGAGAAGTACGCAGCATGCGGGCCACCGAAGCCCAGCGGCACGCCGAAGCGTTGTGCCGAACCGATGGCGACGTCTGCGCCGAACTCGCCCGGAGCGGTCAGCAGCGTCAGGGCCAGCAGGTCAGCGGCCACGGCCACCAGTGCATTGGCGGCGTGGAAGCGTTCGGTCAGTTCGCGGTAGTCGAAGACATCACCGTTGCTCGCCGGGTACTGCAGCAGCGCGCCGAAGAACGGCGTCACGTCGGTCAGTTCACGCTCGTCGCCCACCACCACGTCGATGCCCAGTGGCTCGGCACGGGTGCGCAGCACGTCGAGGGTTTGCGGGTGGCTGTGGATCGAGGCGAAGAATTGGTGGCTGCCCTTGTTCTTGCTCAGGCGTTTGCAGAAGGTCATGGCTTCGGCAGCGGCGGTGGCTTCGTCGAGCAGCGAAGCGTTGGCGATCGGCAGGCCGGTGAGGTCGCTGATCATGGTCTGGAAGTTCAGCAGCGCTTCGAGACGGCCCTGGGAAATTTCTGGCTGGTACGGGGTGTAAGCGGTGTACCAGGCCGGGTTTTCCAAGAGGTTACGCAGGATCGGCGACGGCGTGTGGCAGTTGTAGTAGCCCTGGCCAATGTAAGTCTTGAACAGCTGATTCTTGCCCGCGATGCCTTTGATCATCGCCAGGGCATCGGCTTCGCTGAGGCCGTCGTCCATGCCGAGCACGCTGGTGCCCTTGATGCTTTCCGGGATGACGCTGGCGCTCAGGGCTTCGAGCGAATCGAAGCCGAGGCTGTTGAGCATGGCTTGCTCGTCACCGGCGCGCGGGCCGATGTGACGGGCGATGAATTCGTTGGCGGTGCCGAGGTTTACTTGGGTCATGTCGCTACTCCTCAGGCTTCGGCTTGGGCTTTGATCAGACGGTCGTACGCGTCCTGATCGAGCAGTTTGCCGACAGCGGCGGCGTCGCTTGGCTGGAAACGGAAGAACCAGCCTTCGCCCAGCGGATCTTCGTTGACCAGTTCCGGAGCGTCTTCGAGCGCCGGGTTGACGGCCAGTACTTCGCCGTCGAGCGGCATGTACACGCCGCTGGCGGCTTTTACCGATTCCACGGTGGCGGCTTCAGCGCCTTTTTCGTATGCCTGCAGCTCGGGCAGTTGCACGAACACCACGTCGCCCAAGGCGTTCTGCGCGAATGCGGTGATGCCGACAGTAACGCTGCCGTCAGCTTCGGTGCGCAGCCATTCGTGATCTTCAGTAAAACGCAACTCGCTCATGGAAACTCCTCAGGGGGCCAGACTCGTCTGGTGGACGCGGTGGAATGCTTGGGCGGGAACGCCCTTATTTATGAGGGGATTAATAGCAAGAATGCGGCCAAGGTTAATTTATGCTTATAAATCAATGATTTGAGTGATTTTTTAAAGTAGGATTCAGTGGTGTGTGTAGCGAAATCGCTACAGCATGGGGCGGGGAGAAAAGCTGAACCGGATCAAAGCCTTGCACGGCGGTGTTCCGGGGAGCGTGTAACGATATCATTCCGCTGTAGCGCTTTCAGTACAGGTAGAGGTCGTTTTTAACGCAGATCGAAGGACTGCTGCAAAACCTGTGGGAGCTGGCTTGCCAGCGATAGCGGTGGGTCAGCCAACATTGATGTTGAAAGTGCTGCCGTCATCGCTGGCAAGCCAGCTCCCACAGGGTATGAGGTGATCTCAGGGCTTGTTGGGAATGCCGTACTTGCGCAGGCGATGGGCGATGGCCGTGTGCGACGTCTGTAGACGGCTGGCCAGTTGGCGGGTCGAGGGGTAGCTGACGTAGAGTTTTTCCAGCAGCGTTTTTTCGAAGGATTCGACCGCTTGTTCAAGGCTATCGACGTCGCTGTCGGTCTGCCGCGCGACCGAAGTGCCGGCGATGTCGAGATCACCGATATCCACCAGGCTGCTCTCGCAAATCGCTGCCGCGCGGAAGATCACGTTCTGCAATTGCCGCACGTTGCCCGGCCAGCGGTTGCCGAGCAATGCAGGATAAGTCCCCGGAGCGAGACGACAGACCGGGCGCTGAATCTGCGCACAGGCCTGCTGCATGAAGTAACGCGCCAACAGCAGAATGTCTTGGCCGCGTTCCCGCAGTGGCGGCACTTCAACGTTGAGCACGTTGAGGCGGTAGAACAGGTCTTCGCGGAACAGGCCTTCGCTGACCATTTTTTCCAGATCGCGGTGGGTCGCGCTGAGGATGCGCACGTTGACCTTCACCTCGCGATCACCGCCCACCCGACGGAAGCTGCCGTCGTTCAGGAAACGCAGCAATTTCGCCTGCAGGTACGGCGACATCTCGCCGATCTCATCGAGAAACACCGTGCCCTGGTTGGCCAGTTCCATCAGCCCCGGTTTGCCGCCACGCGCCGCACCGGTGAAGGCGCCGGGGGCGTAGCCGAACAGTTCGCTTTCGGCGAGGTTCTCCGGTAGGGCGGCGCAGTTCAACGCCAGAAAAGGCGCGCTGTGCCGCGCACTGATCGCGTGGCAGGCGCGGGCGACCAACTCTTTACCGGTGCCGGTTTCGCCTTGAATCAATAGCGGCGCATCGAGGGCGGCGACCCGCTGAGCGCGGGCCTTGAGGGTGCGGATCGCCGGGGATTCACCGAGCAGTGCATCGAAACCTTCGGCGTGGTCGTGGTGCAGCGCCGAGAGTTGTTCGCCGATGCGGTTTGGCTGATACAGCGTCAACAGCGCGCCAGCGTCGGTGATTGGCGTGGCGTCGAGCAACAAGGTCTGGCCGTTGACGGTGATTTCGCGCAGCGGCAGGCGGAAGCCGTGTTCGAGCAAAGTGTCGAGCAGACCGGGATCGTTGAACAGTTCAGCGACGCTTTCGCCCGCAGGCTCGCGACCGTACAGCGCGATCAACGCCGGGTTGGCCAGCAGCACCTTACCGGCGCTGTCCAAAGCTAAAACAGGATCGGTCATCGCCGCCAGCAACGCATCGAGCTGCAAATGCCGACGCTGGCCGGGGAGGATGTCGACCACCGTCACCGCTTCCACGCCGAGCACGCGAAACAACGCATCTTTCAGTTCTTCGAGCACTTGCGGGCTGAGTGTCGGCGCGTCGATGTAGACGTTGGGCGGGATCATTTCCACCGCATCCAGATTGAGGTTGCGCCCACCGAGGATAGCCAGGACTTCCTGGGTGATGCCGACGCGGTCGATGAAGCTGACGTGGATACGCATGGGGCGGTTCAGTGATCTGCAGAGCGGAGGGTGGCAAGTATGCCTTGGGGCGGGCTAATGGTGAAATCTGTGTCCTGCGCTGATCGTTCCCATGCTCCGCGTGGGAATGCATCCTGTGACGCTCTGCGTCACAGCGGACGCGGAGCGTCCGTGGCGGCGTTCCCACGCAGAGCGTGGGAACGATCAATCTGTTGATCTTGACGGTTACTCGAAATGCTCGGGATTGACCGGATCCCCGGATTGCATATTCAACTTTTGCCGAATGTCTTCAAACATCAAATCGTAATGCTTGTGCACCGAACCTATCTGGCTGTGCGCCTTGGGAATCCCGTACTTCTCGGCGATACGGGTCACGTCGCGGGCGAAGTTGTAAGCCTCTTCCTTGGGCAGGAAAAACGTTTCCTTCATGTCCTTGCCTTGCATGCTGCCATGCAGGGTGAACTGGATCCCTTTGCCTTTTTGCGGGTCGGTGAACACTTCATAGTCGAGGTGCACGTTGTAATTGACGTCATCGTCAGTCAACGCATGCCGCTCGATATGCAAATGACCGGGTTCAAACTGGGCCATGGTTTTCTCCTTTCAAGGCATGGGAGAAGGGCAGACCTCGGGCCTGCCCCCGGAGTTTCTAGTTATCGATAAGTGATGCCCGGTTTCGCGGTGGTCACACGCGTACCGGCGGTGCCCTGAACGATGGCTTCGATATCGGCCAGCGACCCGATCACCGCGACCTTGCCAGTATGGCGCGCGAACTCGCAGGCAGCCTGCACCTTCGGTCCCATGGAACCGGCGGCGAACCCGAGGCGTTCGAGTTCGTCCGGGTGCGCTTCGGCGATGCCTTTCTGCGTAGGTTTGCCGTAATCGATGAACGCCGCGTTGACGTCCGTGGCAATCACCAGCAGATCGGCTTCCAGTTGCTCGGCGAGCAGCGACGAGCACAGATCCTTATCGATCACCGCCTCGATGCCTTTGAGGTTGCGGTTCTCGTCATACATGGTCGGAATGCCGCCACCACCGGCGCAGATCACGATGCTGCCCTTGTCGAGCAGCCACTTGATCGGGCGGATTTCGAAGATGCGTTTTGGTCGTGGACTGGCCACCACACGGCGGAACTTGTCGCCATCCGGGGCAATCGCCCAGCCTTTGTCGGCGGCGAGTTTTTCCGCTTCGGCCTTGTCGTAAACCGGGCCGATCGGCTTGGTCGGGTTCTTGAACGCGGGGTCGTTGGCGTCGACTTCAACCTGTGTGAGCAGGGTGGCGAACGGCACTTCGAAGTCGAGCAGGTTGCCCAGCTCCTGTTCGATGATGTAGCCGATCATGCCTTCGGTTTCGGCACCGAGCACGTCCAGCGGGTAAGGGGTGACGGAGGTGTAGGCCGCCGCTTGCAGCGACAGCAGGCCGACTTGCGGGCCATTGCCGTGGGCGATGACCAGTTGATTGCCGGCATGGATCTTGGCGATTTGCTCGGTGGCGATGCGGATGTTGGCGCGCTGATTGTCAGCGGTCATCGGCTCACCACGACGGAGCAGGGCGTTACCGCCCAGAGCTACGACGATACGCATGGTGCATGTCCTTTTAAACAGAGGAACGACTCGGTATCACTGTTGGAACCGGAACCCCCGGTGGGAGCTAGCCCTGCTAGCGACGGCGTCAGGTCAGTCGAAATCGCTGTTGAATGACACACCGCAATCGCTAGCAGGGCTAGCTCCCACCTTTGGAACCGGGTCCTCCAGTGGGAGCTATGTCAGTTACAGATCAGCCAGGGTCGAAACCAGAATCGCCTTGATCGTGTGCATGCGGTTTTCCGCTTGCTCGAAGGCGATGCAGGCTGGCGACTCGAACACGTCGTCGGTCACTTCGATGCCGTTTTTCAGGTGCGGATACTGCTCGGCAATCTGTTTGCCGACCTTGGTATCACTGTTGTGGAACGCCGGCAGGCAGTGCATGAACTTGGTGCGCGGGTTGCCGGAAGCTTTCATCAGCTCGGCGTTGACCTGATACGGCAGCAGTTGCTGGATACGCTCAGCCCAGGCTTCCACCGGCTCGCCCATCGACACCCAAACGTCGGTGTGGATGAAGTCGACGCCTTTAACGGCGGCTTTCGGGTCTTCAGTCAGGGTGATGCGCGCACCACTTTCTTCCGCATATTTGTGGCAGCGTTCGACCAGATCATCCAGCGGCCACAGGGCTTTCGGCGCGCAGATGCGCACGTCCATGCCGAGTTTCGCGCCGATCAGCAGCAGCGAGTTGCCCATGTTGTTGCGCGCATCTCCGAGGTACGCGTAGCTGATTTCATGGATCGGCTTGTCGGCGTGCTCACGCATGGTCAGCACGTCGGCGATCATTTGTGTCGGGTGATATTCATCGGTCAGACCGTTGAACACCGGCACGCCGGCGAACTTGGCCAGCTCTTCGACGATTTCCTGTTTGAAGCCACGGTATTCGATGGCGTCGTACATGCGCCCGAGCACGCGGGCGGTGTCCTTCATGCTTTCCTTGTGACCGATCTGCGACGAGTTCGGGTCAATGTAGGTGACGTTGGCGCCTTGGTCGTAGGCCGCTACTTCGAACGCGCAACGGGTACGGGTCGAGGTTTTTTCGAAGATCAGGGCGATGTTGTTGCCCTTCAGGTGTTGTTGCTCGGTGCCGGTGTATTTCGCGCGTTTCAGATCGCGGGACAGGTCGAGCAGGTAACGCAGCTCCCGTGGGGTGTGGTGTTCCAGGCTGAGCAAGTTACGGTTGTGGATGTTGAACGCCATGATGATTCTCCTTGGATTCGGTAATCGGCCCGGCCGCTACGGGGTAGGTGCGGCCGGGGGGATGGTCGTTAGTAATCGATTGGGTCGCGGATGATCGGGCAGGTCATGCAGTGGCCGCCGCCACGGCCTCGGCCCAGTTCACCGGCGCTGATGGTGATGACTTCCACGCCTGCTTTGCGCAGCAGGGTGTTGGTGTAGGTGTTGCGGTCGTAGCCGATGACCACGCCCGGTTCCACGGCCACCACGTTGTTGCCGTCGTCCCACTGCTCGCGTTCAGCGGCGAAGCTGTTGCCGCCGGTTTCCACCACGCGCAACGCGTTCAGATTGAGGGCCTTGGCCACGGTGTCGAGGAAGCTGCCTTCTTCGCGGCGGATGTCGATGCCGCCCTGTTTGCTTTCGTCAGGGCGCAGGGTGAAGGCGACGATCTGATTCACTACCTCAGGGAAAATCGTTACCAGGTCGCGGTCGCAGAAGCTGAACACGGTGTCGAGGTGCATCGCCGCGCGGGATTTCGGCAGGCCGGCGACGATGACTTTTTCCACGGCTTTGTTCTTGAACAGGTTCAGCGCCAGTTGCCCGATGGCCTGACGGGAAGAGCGTTCGCCCATGCCGATCAACACCACGCCGTTGCCGATCGGCATGACATCGCCACCTTCCAGCGTCGAGCTGCCGTGTTCCTTGTCCGGGTCGCCGTACCAGATTTCGAATTCGGCGTTGGTGAACTGTGGGTGGAACTTGTAGATGGCGGTTGCCAGCAGGGTTTCCTGACGTCGCGCAGGCCAGTACATCGGGTTCAGCGTCACGCCACCGTAGATCCAGCAGGTGGTGTCGCGGGTGAACTGGGTGTTCGGCAGCGGCGGCAGAATGAAGCTGGAGTGGCCGAGGAAGTCGCGGAACATCTGGATGGTCTTGCCACCAAAGCTGTCCGGCAGATCATCGGCGGACACGCCGCCAATCAGGAACTCGGCGATGTGCCGTGGCTCGAGGCTTTTCAGCCAGGATTTGACTTCGTTGATCAGGCCCAGGCCCACCGAATCGGCGGTAACCTTGCGCTCGAGGATCCAGTCCAGCGCCTCGGGGATGGCGACGATGTCGGTCAGCAGGTTGTGCATTTCCAGTACATCGATGCCGCGCTCGCGCATCTTGGTGACGAAGTCGAAGTGGTCGCGCTTGGCCTGGGCAACCCAGAGCACGTCATCAAACAGCAGCTCGTCGCAGTTGTTCGGGGTCAGCCGCTGATGGGCCAGACCTGGGGAGCAAACCATGACTTTGCGCAGTTTGCCGGCTTCGGAATGTACGCCGTACTTAACTTTTTCCGTGGTCATTGCAGTGATCCTCCAGATTACAAATCAAGGGTTACAAAGTCAGGAAGCCGTCGTAGAGACCATAGGCAGCCACCAGGGCGCCAATGACCACAGCGGCGAAAAGCAGCTTCTCGACGTGGGTGAAAATCGGTTGTTTGAGTTCCAGCTTGGCTTTGGCGAACAGGATCGCGCCAGGTGCGTAGAGCAGGGCCGAGAGCAGCAAGTACTTGACCCCGCCGGCATACAGCAGCCACACCGCATAGATCAGCGCGATGCCGCCGATAATCAGATCCTTGCGCCGCTCGGCCGCAAAGCCTTCGTAGGTTTCGCCGCGCACCGCCAGCAGCAGCGCGTAGGCCGCCGACCACAGGTACGGCACCAGAATCATCGAAGTGGCGAGGTAGATCAGCGACAGGTAAGTACTCGCCGAGAACAGCGTGATGATCAGGAAAATCTGCACCATCGCGTTGGTCAGCCACAGGGCGTTGACCGGCACGTGGTTCTCGTTTTCCTTGCGCAGGAACTCCGGCATGGTGTGGTCTTTGGCGGCGGCGAACATGATCTCCGCACACAGCAGCACCCACGACAGCAGCGCGCCCAGCAACGAGATGATCAGACCGACGCTGATCAGCACCGCGCCCCAGTGACCGACCACATGCTCGAGCACGGCCGCCATCGACGGGTTCTGCAGTTTCGCCAGTTCCGGCTGAGTCATGATGCCCAGCGACAGCACATTCACCAGCACCAGGAACAGCAGCACGGTGATGAAGCCGATCACGGTGGCCTTGCCGACGTCGGAGCGTTTTTCGGCGCGGGCGGAGAAGATGCTCGCGCCCTCGATGCCGATGAACACCCACACGGTGACCAGCATCATGTTGCGCACCTGGTTCATCACGCTGCCAAGGTCCGGGTTTTTCACGCCCCAGATGTCGGCGGTGAAGATGTCCAGTTTGAAAGCGAAGATCGCGATCAAGACGAACAACACCAGCGGCACAACCTTGGCGACCGTGGTCACCAGGTTAATAAACGCCGCTTCCTTGATCCCGCGCAGCACCAGAAAGTGCACGGCCCACAGCAGCACCGATGCGCCTATTACGGCGGCAACAGTATTGCCTTCACCGAACACCGGGAAGAAGTAGCCGAGGGTGCTGAACAGCAAAACGAAGTAACCGACGTTGCCCAGCCAGGCACTGATCCAGTAACCCCAGGCCGACGAGAAACCCATGTAGTCGCCGAAACCGGCCTTGGCGTAGGCGTAGACACCGCCGTCCAGGTCAGGCTTTCGATTGGCGAGGGTCTGGAAGACAAAAGCGAGGGTGAGCATGCCGACAGCGGTGATGGCCCAACCGATGAGTACCGCACCGACGTCGGCGCTGGCGGCCATGTTTTGTGGCAAAGAGAATATCCCGCCACCGATCATCGAGCCGACTACCAAGGCAACCAGTGCACCTAGTCGTAGTTTTCCGGGAGCTTCAGACATTGCATGACTCCATTGCAGGAGAGAAGAGATCACAGCGTAGTTCTGTTGTCTGCTCAGTTAGCTGACTTAGATCAGTGCATGGTCACATTCCATTGTTAATGAATGACTTAGGAAACCACTACAGGCATAACGCTATCTTCTGAAATGCCCGATATAGAGGCTTTCTGGTGATGTTCTTGGGAATGGCTATTATTACTTTCGAATTATCACGCTAGTTCTTTTTCAGCTTTTGGCAAATTTTCCGCCTCTGTTTTCAGTACAGAATTGATTTATTAGGATCAGCGCACAAAACTGTCTTAGCGTGTTAGGCGTTAGCGTCATCCGCTATATATAAACGGGCGTTAATCAGCGTTACCTGATAAACGTCATCTACCTTTATCCGTTTAGTTAATAGTTGTTACAAATAAACTATCGTCACACTTTTCAAGGAGATTTGAATGTCGCAACCGACGCAAAAGCTGCGCCTTGGTGCGTTGATCGCCCTGGTGGTGGGTTCGATGATTGGCGGGGGGATTTTTTCGCTGCCGCAAAACATGGCGGAACGCGCCGATGCCGGGGCGATTCTGATCGGTTGGGGCATTACCGCCATCGGCATGTTGACCCTGGCGTTTGTGTTCCAGACCCTGGCCAACCGCAAGCCGGAGCTGGACTCTGGTGTCTACGCCTATGCCAAGGCCGGGTTTGGCGACTACATGGGGTTCTCGTCGGCGTGGGGTTACTGGATCAGCGCCTGGTTGGGCAACGTCGGCTATTTCGTCTTGCTGTTCAGTACCCTCGGTTACTTCTTTCCGGTCTTTGGCCAAGGCAACACGCCGATCGCCATCGGCTGTGCGTCGGTGCTGCTGTGGGCCGTGCATTTTCTGGTGATGCGCGGGATCAAGGAGGCGGCGCTGATCAATCAACTGACCACCGTGGCCAAAGTCGTGCCGTTGATCATGTTCATCGTCATCGCGGCGGTGGCGTTCAAGGCTGACATTTTTACCCGCGACATCTGGGGCACCAGCAACCCGAATTTCGGCGGGGTGATGGATCAGGTGCGCAACATGATGCTGGTCACCGTGTTTGTGTTCATCGGCATCGAAGGCGCCAGCGTGTACTCGGCGCGGGCAGAGAAACGCAGTGACGTCGGGCGAGCCACGGTGATTGGATTTATCGGTGTGCTGGCGTTGCTGGTGCTGGTCAATGTGCTGTCGCTGGGGATCATGAGCCAGCCGGAACTGGCCAACTTGCAGAACCCGTCGCTGGCGGCGGTGCTCGAGCACATTGTCGGGCCATGGGGGGCGTTGTTGATCAGTATTGGTCTGGCGATATCCCTGCTCGGTGCGTTGCTGTCGTGGGCGCTGCTGTGTGCGGAAATCCTTTTCGCCACGGCCAAGGACAAGACCATGCCGGCGTTCCTGACCAAGGAAAACAAGAATCACGTGCCGGTCAACGCGCTGTGGCTGACCAACACGATGATCCAGATTTTCCTGCTGATCACGCTGTTCTCGGCGGGCACTTACACCAGCCTGATTTACCTGGCTTCATCGATGATTCTGGTGCCGTACCTGTGGTCGGCGGCGTATGCAGTGCTGCTCAGCGGGCGCGGCGAAACCTATGAACACGCCTCGGCCGAACGCACCAAGGATCTGCTGATCGGCGGCATCGCCCTCGTCTATGCGGTGTGGTTGTTGTACGCCGGCGGGGTGAAATATTTGCTGCTGTCGGCGTTGCTGTATGCGCCGGGGGTGATTCTGTTTGCCAAGGCCAAGCATGAGGCGGGCGAGCCATTGTTCACCGCGGTCGAGAAGGGCATTTTCACCTGTGTGATCATCGGCGCGGGGCTGGCGGCTTATGGGTTGTACAGCGGGGTGCTGTCGTTGTGAGGTTGGCCGTCCTTGAGTAAGGTAGGCTGATCCGGATTTTGGGTTGGCAGCACTGGCCTCATCGCTAGCAGGGCTAGCTCCCACAGGGGATGTGTGCACGACGCAGATTCAGTGTGGAAGCCATCTTTAGCAGGGGATGGTGCAGGACGCAGATTCAGTGGGGAAGCCATCTTCAGCAGGGGGTGTGTGCACGACGCAGATTCAGCGTGGGAGCCATCTTTAGCAGGGGGTGTGTGCACGACGCAGATTCAGTGTGGAAGCCATCTTTAGCAGGGGATGTGTGAACGACGCAGATTCAGTGTGGAAGCCATCTTTAGCAGGGGGTGTGAGCACGACGCAGATCCAGTGTGGGAGCCATCTTTAGCAGGGGGTGTGTGCACGACGCAGATTCAGCGTGGGAGCCATCTTTAGCAGGGGGTGTGTGCACGACGCAGATCCAGTGTGGAAGCCATCTTTAGCAGGGGGTGTGAGCACGACGCAGATCCAGTGTGGGAGCCATCTTTAGCAGGGGGTGTGTGCACGACGCAGATTCAGCGTGGGAGCCATCTTTAGCAGGGGGTGTGTGCACGACGCAGATCCAGTGTGGAAGCCATCTTCAGCAGGGGCTGTGTGAACGACGCAGATCCCCTGTGGGAGCCAGCCCTGCTGGCGATGGCGGTTCTGGATTCACCACTGTGGGTTGTGTGAACCCAGGTCTGTGGCCGGCAGCGTCCACTGAATCGGCGTACCGCTGATCTTCATCGGCACCTGCGACCGGTGCGCCGGGCCCCATGGGGTCTGTTCCACCTGCACGCCTTGATCCTGTTCATCTTCGGCGCGCAGCGCTTCGGTTGTCCCCGGTCCATGCTCGATCAACAACGTCGCCGTGCGCGCCAGTGACAGTCGCGCGGAGCCGCCTCGACCGCTCTTCAAACGCTCAGTCAAAAGTCCAATCGCACTCGCCGCCATCAAATATCCCGTCGCATGATCCAGCGCCTGCACCGGCAAAGGCGTCGGTTTATCGGCCTGCTGCCAGCGCATCCCGGCTTCGGCGATGCCGCTGCTCATCTGCACCAGGCTGTCGAAACCCCGGCGGTTCTGCCATGGGCCGCTCCAGCCGTAAGCGTTGAGGCACACGTCGATCAGCCCCGGCGCCAGTTGCCGACGGCGTTCGCTGCCGAACCCGAGGTGTTCCAGCGCATCGGCGCGGTAGCCGTGCAGGAGGATGTCAGCGTCCTTCAATAGATGTTCGAACACCGCGCGATCCGCCGGATCTTGCAGATCCAGCCGCGCACAGCGCTTGCCCAGGGTCATTTCCGGCACCACACCGGGCTCGTTCCAGGTCGGTGGATCGATGCGCAAAACGTCAGCCCCAAGCCCGGCCAGAAAACGGCTGGCGGTGGGGCCGGCGAGCACACGGGTCAGATCCAATACCTTGATGCCGGCCAACGGTCGCTCGACTGAGCCTTGCCACGGTTTAGCGTTTTCATCCGACGAATCGAGAAAATGCACCAGCGGCTCGGCATTCACCGCCAGCCCCTGCGGATGGTTTTGCCACTGCGCCCAACTGCGCATCTCGGCGGCACAGCCCTTGGCCTCGACCACCGCTTGCTCCAGATCGGTGCTGGTCCATTGCGCGACTTTCGCGGCCATGGCTGCACGGTCGGCGCAGGCACCGAGCACACGTTCGGCAGCGGCGCGGTGATGCGGGGCGTTGGTGTGCAAGCGGATCCAGCCGTCCTGTGTGGCGTAGTCGCCGGCGACCGGGTCCCACAACGGCGGCACTTGCCAGCCGACGGGGCGCAGCGAGGTGGAGAACCAGAACGAGGCCAGGCGCCGGTCGACTTCAACGCTGGGCAGGTGACTGGTCTGCTGCTCGATCAATTGGCTGACGGCCTGACCGGCAGCGGCCATGCTGGCGCAGGCCAGGTCAGTGACGGCGAATGCCGAGGGCAGGGCGCCACGGGCGGTGAACGGAATCGAGGTACGGGGCAAGCCGAGCCCGGCTTGAATGGACGTGAGTAAATCAGTCATCGAAGGCCCTCCGGAGCGAGAGGGCGATGATAGTGCAAAAAGGCACGAGGAGGATCGTTCCCACGCTCCGCGTGGGAATGCATCAAGGGACGCTCCGCGTTCCAGTTTCCGATTGGGACGCGGAGCGTCCCGGGCTGCATTCCCACGCAGAGCGTGGGGACGATCTCTTCGCGGGGTCAGACCCGGAACTGATCCATCAACTTCATCTGCTGACTTGCCAGGGCGTTGAGCTGGCTGCTGATCGCCGCTGATTCAGTGGCTTGCTCAGTCAGCGTTTCGGTGACGGTACGAATCGCCGAAACGTTGCGGTTGACCTCTTCGGCCACCGCACTCTGCTGCTCAGCCGCACTGGCAATCTGCAGGTTCATGTCGCTGATCACCGTCACCGCGTCGCTGATCTTGCCGAGCGCATCGACGGCTTGGCGAATCTGCCCGGCGTTGTTGTGCGCCTGAGTCTGGCTCGAGTGCATGGTCGCGACCACACCTCGGGTG
Source organism: Pseudomonas sp. 4CAES_32.4 (assembly GCF_058136335.1). Lineage (NCBI taxonomy): Bacteria > Pseudomonadati > Pseudomonadota > Gammaproteobacteria > Pseudomonadales > Pseudomonadaceae > Pseudomonas > Pseudomonas sp. 4CAES_32.4. The sequence goes on along the minus strand of NZ_CM176882.1, from coordinate 4,825,084 downwards.
CCGGTCTGAATGCGCTCGATCACCACGCGAATCTCTTCCACCGAATCCTGAGTGCGCTTGGCCAGGTTACGCACTTCGTCGGCGACCACGGCAAAACCACGGCCGCTCTCACCGGCACGCGCCGCTTCGATGGCGGCGTTGAGCGCCAGCAGGTTGGTCTGTTCGGCGATGCTGCGGATCACCTCCAGCACCGAACCGATCTGCTCGCTGTTCACCGCCAGCGCTTCAACCTCGGTCACCGCTTTGCTGACTTCATCGGCCAATTGGTTGATGTCGCGGGTGCTGCGCTCGATGATCGACATACCGTCCTTGGCCGACTGGTCGGCACCTTTGGCGGCATTGGCAGCGTTGGATGCGCTGTTGGCGACGTCGTGGGCGGTGGCGCTCATTTCGTTGGAAGCGGTGGCGACCTGGTCGATTTCGCGGAACTGCACCTGCATGCCTTCGCTGGTCTGGCGGGCGATTTCCGAAGACTGGTCGGCGGTGCCGCGCGCTTCGGTGATGCTCTGTTTGATCTGCGCGATGGTCGGTTGCAGCTTGTCGAGGAAGCGGTTGAACCAGTTCACCAGTTCACCCAGTTCATCTTTTTTGCTGTAGTTGAGGCGTTGGGTCAGATCGCCTTCGCCGCTGGCGATGTTCTTCAGCATTTCGGCAACGCTGTTGATTGGCCGGGTCACGCCCGAGGCGGTGAGCCAGATCAGCAGCAGGCCGATCAGACCTGCAACCACGGCGACCAGCAGCGCGGTGATCACGCCGGTTTTCTGGGCATCATCGAGCACCGCTTGCAGCTTTACCGAATCGGCCAGCAGCACGTGTTTCGGCAGGTCGATGACCACGCCCCAGGCGCGCGAGTTGCCAATCGGATCGACCGGGTAGACCGCACGAATCAGATCGCCCTGTTCGAGAATCTTCGGAGTGCCGGAGGCGAGCAGTTGCAACACATCCTGGCCATCGGCACCGAGGGTGTCGTTGATCTTTTTGCCAACCTTGGCCGCGTCCGAACTGTCGGCGCCGAGAACGCCGCTGCCGGAGACGATCAACATGTGCCCGGCGTTGTTGAACAGGTTGCGTTGCGACTCGACGGCAGCAGCCTGCAGAGCGTCGAGAGCGATGTCGATGCCGACCACGCCGATGGCTTTGCCGTCGACCATCAGCGGCACGGAAATGGTCGTCATGAGCATTTCCTTGCCACCGACCGTGTCGGCATACGGATCAAGCAAGCAGGTGCGCTTGTTGTCGCGAGGGCAGGTGTACCAACTGTTGTACGGCGTGCCGCTGACGCTGAGGGTGGTCTTGGTCAGATCTTCTTCGACCATGATCGTGTTCAGCGAGCTGCCGGCGGCGCGGCTCCAGTAGGTGGCGAAACGACCGGCTTCGTTGGACTGGCGGGCGGCGTCGTTGGCGAATTCGCTGTCCTTGCCGTCGAGGCCGTTCGGTTCGAAAGCGAGCCAGATGCCGAGCACTTTGTCGTTACGCTCGAACGCGGTTTTCAGGCTCAGGTTCAACTCTTCCCGCAAGGCACCGGCGTCCAGCGAACGCTTGGCGGCCATCACCCGCATGTCCTTGATCTGATCCGCTACGGCAGTGATCACCGTCAGGCTTTCGCCGAAGGTCTTCTGCACCCGCACCGCTTGTTCGGCGGCTTTGGCCTGCAGCAGGTTTTGCACACTGGCCGTGAGCAACTGGTTGCTGGAGGTGCTGACCAGTTCGTCGTTCTGATTGGTCTGGTAGATGTTCATGCCGACGATCAGCGCGACCACACCGAGCAGGCACAGACCGGAGAGCAGGACGATTTTCAGGCGAATGGAAAGAGAGTCGAACATGGGGCGATCTCGCGAATGAATAAACGGGTGGCATGCGGGCATGAAGTACCCGGCCAAATCCATTCAGCGCCATTCCATGCTCATCGGCGTGAATCGAAAGCGCATTAGGCGGCTGCCGACGGACGGTCAGCGCTAAACGTTTGCGCAGGGGAAAGTGCTGAAAAAGAGGAAAATTACAGGGATGTTTCAAGGCTGTGAACGGTGCATGACCGGTCATCGGCAAACTTTCAGTAGCTGATCAAACAGGTTTTGGCAGGGATTCGGGGCGCGACCAGATCCACAGATTGCCCAGACTCATCCCGGCAATCGCCAGATAGATCGGCCAGCCGTGATCGAGCAGCATCAGCATCAGCGTCGCGCAGAGCAACATGCTCACCGTGGCGCTGACCTTGGCCTTGCGCGCGATGATCTTGCCGTTGCGCCAGTTACTGAGGATCGGCCCGAACAGCCGATGGTTTTCCAGCCAGGCACTCAGGCGCGGCGAGCTGCGCGTGGCGGCCCAGGCGGCGAGGAGGATGAACTCGGTAGTCGGCAAACCGGGCACGACGATGGCGATCAGACCAATGCCGAGGCTGACGTAGGCCAGCAGGCCGAACAGCAGACGGGCGATTTTCGAGGAGGCTGGTTGCGGCATGGGCTCGGCGGGTGGCTTCTGGAGCGAAAAGGAGATCTTACAGGCTTACGCAGATCACTGTGGGAGCTGGCTTGCCAGCGATAGCGGTCGATCAGTGCCTACAAAGTTGACTGACATACCGCCATCGCTGGCAAGCCAGCTCCCACAGGGTTTGTAGTGTGTCGGGAATCAGGCCAATTCGGCTTCTGCGGCGTAAGCCTGTTCCAGCAACACGGTGAAGCGGTTGAACGCGTCGATCGCGCCTTGCTCGACTTCGGCTTCTTCTTCAGCGCTGAACTCCAGCGAATCAAGAGTGCGCACGAAGCGCTTCCAGCCTTCAGCGCGGCCACCTTCTGGCTCACCGAGGTGACGGGCGCCGAAGGTTTCGCTCAGCTCCAGCGCCACGGCGCGTTTGATCAGGAACGCCGCGCCAAGCTTCGAACCTTCGGAAACAAAGATCCAGCCCAGTGCGCGGGCCTTGCTCGGATTTTGCACCGCGCCTGCGACCGGCGCCGGCACTTCGGTGTCGAGATCGGCGAGGTCAGCCTTGGCCGCTTCGGCGCGGCAACGGGCCGGCAGATCCGCGACGATGGCGGTCAGTTCGGCATCGTTGTACAGATCGACCAGTTCCGACTGGAACAGGTATTGCGCGACGACGAAACGGGCGAAGTTGGCGCGGGTCTCGAACGGCGCGTGCGCCTTCACCAGCGCATCGAGCTTGCTGTGCGGCTCATGGGTGATCTGGTTCAAGCGTTGCGAACGCAGGGCAGGGCGTTGTTCGGTGTCTTGAGTGGTCATGGGAAATCCTTGAAAAAGAGAGGCGCTTGCTAACGAGACGAACAAGAAGACGTGCAAGCGTAAAAAAACCTCACGGTGCGGTGAATGAACACGCGCCGTGAGGTGGGTTGGATCAGATGTCCCAGATCAGGTTGATCGCGAAGTTGCGGCCCGGCTGGGTCAGGCGATCAAGGTTGGCCGGTTGCGTCACCGAAGCCTCGCCGACGCTGTCGTAACCGCGCACGTCATCCCACAGCCAGTATTTCTTGTCGGTCAGGTTGTAGATGCCGCCGCTGACGGTGACGTCGTCGGTGACTTTGTAATAACCGGCCAGATCAAGAATGCCGAAGCCCGGGGTTTTGAATTGGCTGCTGACGCCATCCGGCGACTTGAAGTTGCTGTCGTCGACGCGATCCTTTTTCTTCACCACGGTCCAGCTCAGCAGGCCGCCGTAGTTGTCCTGGTCGTAACCCAGACCGAACACGCCGGTCAGCGGGTTGACGCTGTTGATCGGCTCGCCGGTGTCGTTGTTGCGGCCGTAGGCGTAGGCAATCGAGCCCTGGGTGTAGAGACCTTGCGGCGCGCCGAACGCATCCAGATTCAGACGACCTTTGACTTCCGCACCCTTGATGGTGGCGTGTTTGATGTTGCTCGACTGGAAGGTCAGCTCGTCGTAGCCAGGGGTAACGGCGTCTTCGTTGATGAAGTCGCGGTACTTGTTATAGAACACCGCCACGTCGAACGAACCTTGCTCGAAGTTGCCGCGCAGACCGGTCTCATAGCTTTTGCTTTTTTCCGGTTCCAGATCCGGATTAGGCGCGACGTTGTAGCCGGTGGTGGTGTTTTCGAAGCGGCCGTACAGGGCTTTCGCGGTCGGAGTGCGGAAGCCTTCGGCGTACTGACCGTACCAGGTGTAGTTCTCGGTCAGGGCGTAGGTCAGGCCGAATTTTGGCGAGACTTTATGCCAGGTCTTGTTCTCGTCGCTGACGGTGCCTTGGCCATCGGCGGCGACGGTGTTGAGGAATTCCTGAGTGATGTGCGGCTTGAGCTGGGTGTAGTCGTAGCGCAGGCCCGGCAGGAAGGTCCAGTTGTTCCAGGTGATCTGATCCTGGGCGAACACGCTGTAGGTGTTGATGGTCGGATCCGGGAAGTCCGTGGCCTTTTTCAGTACGTCAGCGGCACTGGTCGCACCAATGGCCGTGCAGCCGCGACCGACCGCCAGGCACTTGCCGTCGCCGCTGCGCGAGCCGGTGACTTTCTGTTGCTTGATGGTGGTGCCGTAGGTCAGCACGTGATCGGTGTCGCCGATGGCGAAAGCCTTGTCCAGTTGCGCGTCGAACACCCACTGCTTTTCTTCGTAAATCGTGTCGCGAGTACGCAGCACTTTACGGGTGATCGGATAGTAGAACTCTTCGGTGCTCTGGTCAGTCTTGGCGATCTGGTGGTTGAGGCTCCACTTCACGTTATCGACCAGCAGGCTATCGAGGGCGAACGAATGTTCGAGGCCGAATCGCTCACGGGTGATGGTGTCGTTGCCGGTGCGCCACTGGTACATGCCGCCGGGCAGTACGCTGTTGGGGATGGTCGGGGCGCCGGCAAAGTACGGGCCGCCGTAGGCGCTTTTCTGATCGGTATCGCGGTCATCCTTGTACTTTTCGTAGGTCAGGCCCAGACGCGAATCGTCGTTGTAGTTCCAGCCGACCTTGGCCAGCACGTTGTAGGCATTGACGTCTTCCGGGTTGGCGGCGGTGCGCTCCAGGCCAGTGCCGTTGTTGCTGCCGTAGGAATCGGTCTCGTGGCCATCGCGCTGGCTGTAGTGCAGCAACCCGTCGAACTGGTCAGCACGACCGGCGACGGTGGCGGATTTCAGCCAGCTCTCGTCGGCGGAGCTGTAACCGCTTTTCAGGCGTGCGCCGACGTCTTTGCCGGGCTTGATGATGTCGTCGGCATCGAGGGTGTAATAGCTGACGGCGCCGCCGATGGCGTTGCTGCCGTAGAGCACCGAGGCCGGGCCACGGAGAATTTCCACGCGCTTGACGATTTCCGGGTCAACGTAATTGCGCTGGGTCTTGGCGTACGGGCCGTTGAAGAAACCGTCCGGCACTTCCACACCATCGACTTGGGTCAGGATGCGGTCGCCGTCGATACCACGAATGTTGTAACCGCTGATGCCGCCACGGGTGCCGGCACCGCCGACGGACACGCCCGGCTCGTAGCGCACCAGATCCTTGATGGTGTTGACGTTGTTGCGGTCCAGATCCTGCCGGGTCTGTACGGTGACGGTCGCCGGAACGCTATTGACCGACTGCTCCTGACGGGTGGCGCTGATGGTCACCTGATCCAGATTGAGCGTGCCGCTGGCGTTGCGCTTTTCCAGCACGACGTTGTTGTTGCTGATTTTGCGGAAGCTCAGGTTGGTCCCCACCAACAGCCGCTCGAGGGCTTTTTCCGCTGGCAGCGAACCGCGCACCCCCGGCGACGATACGTTCTGCGCCAGTTCTGCCGGCAAGCCGACCTGCCAGCCAGTCACTGCGGTGAAGGCATTGAGGGCTGACACCAGCGGTTGCTGAGCGATGGCGAACGAGTAATCACCCATGTTGCGCGCCGGCGGCTCGGTGGCAGCCATCAGCGGTGCGGTGCCGGCCATCAGGATGGCGGCGGTCAGCAGCGACAGTACGCGGGAAGGGGAAGCAGTCTGGCGGGTAAGGCGAGAGGACATCGATAGCGCTCCGTGTCGCACGAATCTTTATAGGTGCTGATTGACTTCGCGTGATGCGAATCAATTGCATTGGCTATAACGAGACGTACTGACGGCGGCTATCGAGTAAAAATAATTCTCATTTAGTTCAAAATCACCAGCGCCGGGAATTCTTTCAGTTGCGCCGAGGTGATGTGTGCGAGGGAACGAACCACGTCGAGCGGCTGATCGAGACGGTAATTGCCGGTCACGGCAATGTCGGCGAGTTGTTCGTTGTTGTTGATGATCCAGCCCGGATAGTAGCGGCGCAGTTCGGCCAGCACCTTGTCGAGCGGGCAGTTTTCGAACACCAGGCGGCCCTGCACCCAGGCGAGGTCGGTATTGGCGTCGAGTTTGGCCGGGCGGTCGAAGCCGTTCGGGCCGATGCGGATACTTTCTCCGGCAGTCAGGCGCACGTGTGCGTCGTTGTGCGTGGCACGCAAGTCGACATCGCCGCGCTGCACATTGACCTGCGCCACGCCATCGAGATAACGCACGGCAAACGCGGTATCGCGCACGCTGGCGGTGACCGGGCCGGCATCGATTTCCAGTGGCTGACTGCGACCACTGGCGATCTCGAAAAACGCTTCGCCCTGAAACAACCGGGCAACGCGCTGCTGATCGTTGATGGTGCTGGAGAAGGCCGAATTGGTGTTGAGCAGGACTTTTGAGCCGTCCGCCAGTTGCAGGCGCTGGCGTTCGCCGACCACGGTCAGGTGATCGGCCTGAAGGCGCATTGGCAGGTTGCTGAAACTGAACAGGCCGAGGATCAGCACGGCTGCGGTCGCCAGCGGTTTCCAGTGCGGGCGCAGGCGTTTGAGGACAGTGACTTTCGCCGGTTTCGCCGCCAGGGCTTGCGCACACAGGGCGATTTGCGGGCCGTCCCAGATCGCTTGCGCCTTGGCAAACGCCTCGGCATTCAACGGATCGGCCGCCAGCCAGGCGTGAAATTGCCGGGTCTGCTCCTCGTCCGGGCTGCCGAGCACGATGAGCCAGTCCAAGGCCTGGTCCATTGCGTTTGCAGCGTCCTGCACCGAATCCGGCGAAGGCGAGCGGTGGGTGTCCGTCACGGTGTTTCCTCGGGCTTCTGGCGAAGCAGTTTCAAGCTTCAAGCTGCAAGCTGCAAGCCAGATGCGTGTACTGCTTTTCGTTTTTACTTGGAGCTTGAAGCTTACAGCTTGCCGCTGCTGTCGTGTCGTTCAGCGACGCCGATGCAAATGCTCATGATCAGCTTCAATTCTTTTTGCACGGTGCTGAGGGAGACGTTCAGCTCGTCCGCGATTTCCTGGTAGCTGTTGCCGTGCAGACGGCTGAGGATAAAGATCTGCTGCTGACGCGGGCTGAGTTGGCTGAGACTCACGTTCAGGCGCTCCAGCATCTGTTCGGCGTGGGCGGCGTCTTCGGCGCTGCTGGCAGGGGCGGCGACACTGTGCACGACATCCTGCGGCACGTCGTCGACCATGGTTCGCGAGTGGATCTTGCGCGCGCGCAAATGATCGAGCGCCAGATTGCGCGCGGTCTGAAAGACGAAAGGTTCGAGGTGATCGATGGCCCGCTCGCTCAACGCCCGCGTCACGCGCAGGTAGGTCTCCTGCAACAGGTCTTCAGCGGTGCTGTGATTGTTGACCATCCGTTCCAGCGTACGCAGCAGCGAGGTGCGCTGGGTGAGGAAGACGTGATTGAAGCGCGATTGACTCACGGGGGAACCTGATCCATTTCGAGCGAATGATAATGCTTATCATCTAGTCGAATGGTCAAGTGTTGATTTGTCAAAGAAGGGTAAAGGGTTTGCGCGGATCAAATTGTAGGAGCTGCCGAAGGCTGCGATCTTTTGATGTTGGTTTTACAACAAGATCAAAAGATCGCAGCCTGCGGCAGCTCCTACAGGGGATCAGGACAACCTTACTCGGCGTTACACAGCGCCAGGCAGTTATCCAACATGCGGTTCGAGAAGCCCCACTCATTGTCATACCAGGCCAACACCTTCAGCAGTTTGCCGCTGGATTTGGTGTGGTTGGCGTCGAAGATCGACGACAGCGGGTTGTGGTTGAAGTCGCTGGAAACCAGCGGCAGCGTGTTGTAACCGAGAATCTTCGAATGCTGGCTGGCCGATTTCAGCAGCGCATTGACCTCATCGGCCGACGCTTCGCGCTTCAACTGCACGGTCAGATCGACCAGCGACACATTGATCACCGGCACCCGCACGGCCATGCCGGTCAGCTTGCCCGCCAGTTCCGGCAGCACCAGGCCGACCGCTTCAGCGGCGCCGGTCTTGCTCGGAATCATGTTCTGCGTGGCCGAACGCGCGCGGTACGGGTCGGTGTGATAGACGTCGGTGAGGTTCTGGTCGTTGGTGTAAGCGTGAATCGTGGTCATCAAGCCGCTTTCAATGCCAAGTTCACGGTGCAGCACCTGCGCCACCGGCGCCAGACAGTTGGTGGTGCACGAGGCGTTGGAAATGATTTGGTGCGATTGGCGCAGAATGTCGTGGTTCACACCGTAAACGACGGTGGCGTCGGCGCCTTTGGCCGGGGCCGAGATGATCACTTTGCGCGCGCCGGCGGTAATATGCGCGGCCGCTTTGGCGCGATCGGTGAACAGACCGGTGCATTCAAACACCACATCAATCTTTTCCGCGGCCCACGGCAGGTCGGCCGGGTTGCGAATCGCGCTGACCGCAATGCGGTCGCCGTTGACGGTCAGGCTTTCGTTGTCATGCGCCACTTCGGCGTCGAACGTGCCATGAACGGTGTCGTATTTGAGCAGGTGGGCGTTGATCGAGCTGTCGCCCAGATCATTGATGGCGACGATCTGCAAATCCTGTCGATAGCCTTGGGTATACAGTGCGCGCAGGACATTACGGCCAATGCGGCCAAAACCATTGATTGCGATTCGAAGAGTCATTGAACAGCGCCGCCGTCGTTTTGTTGTTGGAATTACAAGATTATTCGCATAAAAATAGAAAACAAGCCTTTTTAGTGGCAATATTTTGTTTTATCTACAACGAGTGACCTGAATCAACTGGTCCGATTGGTCAAAAAAGCCGTCTGTCATTCCAACAACAACGGCGTTTGATCAGCATAGACAATCAGGTCGCCACATCCGTTAGCCTGGAGTTCTACACATGCATCCCCGCGTTCTTGAGGTCACCGAACGGCTTATCGCCCGCAGCCGCGCCACGCGTCAGGCTTACCTTGCACTGATTCGCGGCGCCGCTACTGACGGGCCGATGCGCGGCAAGCTGCAATGCGCCAACTTCGCCCACGGCGTGGCCGGGTGCGGCACTGAAGACAAGCACAGCTTGCGGATGATGAACTCGGCGAACATCGCCATTGTTTCTTCATATAACGACATGCTCTCGGCGCACCAGCCGTACGAAGTGTTCCCGGAACAGATCAAGAACGCCCTGCGTGAAATCGGCTCGGTCGGTCAGTTCGCTGGCGGCACCCCGGCGATGTGCGATGGCGTGACCCAAGGCGAGCCGGGCATGGAACTGAGCCTGCCGAGCCGCGAAGTGATCGCCATGTCCACGGCGGTCGCGTTGTCTCACAACATGTTCGACGGCGCGCTGATGCTCGGCATCTGCGACAAGATCGTCCCGGGCCTGATGATGGGGTCGCTGCGTTTCGGTCACCTGCCGACGATTTTTGTCCCGGGCGGGCCGATGGTCTCGGGGATTTCCAACAAGGAAAAAGCCGACGTGCGCCAGAAGTACGCCGAAGGCAAAGCGACCCGCGAAGAGCTGCTGGAATCGGAGATGAAGTCCTACCACAGCCCGGGCACCTGCACCTTCTACGGCACCGCCAACACCAACCAGTTGCTGATGGAAGTCATGGGCCTGCATTTGCCGGGCGCCTCTTTCGTCAACCCGAACACGCCGCTGCGCGATGCGCTGACCCGCGAAGCCGCGCACCAGGTCACGCGCCTGACCAAGCAGAACGGCAACTTCATGCCGATCGGCGAAATCGTCGACGAGAAGTCGCTGGTCAACTCGATCGTCGCGCTGCACGCCACCGGCGGTTCGACCAACCACACCCTGCACATGCCGGCCATCGCCATGGCCGCGGGCATTCAACTGACCTGGCAGGACATGGCCGACCTCTCCGAAGTCGTGCCGACCCTGAGCCACGTCTACCCGAACGGCAAAGCCGACATCAACCACTTCCAGGCCGCTGGCGGTATGTCGTTCCTGATCCGCGAACTGCTCGGCGCCGGCCTGCTGCACGAAGACGTCAACACTGTGCTCGGCCACGGCCTGAGCAAGTACACCAAAGAGCCGTTCCTCGATAACGGCGAGCTGGTGTGGCGTGAAGGCCCGGTCGACAGCCTCGACGAAAACATCCTGCGCCCGGTCGCTCGTGCGTTCTCCCAAGAGGGCGGTTTGCGCGTGATGGAAGGCAACCTCGGTCGCGGAGTGATGAAGGTGTCCGCCGTCGCTCTGGAAAACCAGATCGTCGAAGCACCGGCGATGGTGTTCCAGGATCAGCAGGATCTGGCCGACGCGTTCAAGGCCGGTTTGCTGGAAAAAGATTTCGTCGCCGTGATGCGCTTCCAGGGCCCGCGTTCCAACGGCATGCCTGAGCTGCACAAGATGACGCCGTTCCTCGGCGTGCTGCAGGATCGCGGCTTCAAAGTCGCGCTGGTGACTGACGGGCGTATGTCCGGCGCCTCGGGGAAAATTCCCGCCGCAATTCACGTCAGCCCCGAAGCTTATGTCGGTGGCGCTTTGGCGCGCGTGCAAGAGGGCGATATCATCCGCGTCGATGGCGTCAAAGGCACCTTGGAGCTTAAGGTGGACGCCGACGAATTTGCCGCGCGCGAACCCGCCAAAGGTCTGTTGGGTAACAACATCGGCAGCGGTCGTGAACTGTTCGGCTTTATGCGCATGGCTTTCAGCTCGGCAGAGCAGGGCGCCAGCGCCTTCACTTCTGCCTTGGAGACGCTTAATTGAAACTGGCTTTGGTCGGTGACATCGGAGGCACCAACGCGCGGTTTGCGTTGTGGAAAAACCAGCAACTGGAAGCGGTTCAGGTCCTGGCCACCGCCGACCACGCCAGCCCGGAAGAGGCGATCAGCCTCTATCTGAGCGGGCTCGGTCTGGCGCCGGGTTCGATCGGTTCAGTGTGCCTGTCGGTGGCCGGCCCGGTCAGCGGCGATGAATTCAAGTTCACCAACAACCACTGGCGGCTGAGCCGCACGGCGTTCTGCAAAACCTTGCAGGTCGAACAGTTGTTGCTGGTCAACGACTTCTCGGCGATGGCGCTGGGCATGACCCGTTTGCAGCCGGACGAATTCCGTGTGGTCTGCGAGGGTACGCCGGAGCCGTTGCGTCCGGCGGTGGTGATCGGCCCGGGCACTGGCCTTGGCGTCGGCACGTTGCTTGATCTTGGCGAGGGCCGTTTCGCCGCGTTGCCGGGCGAGGGCGGTCACGTCGATCTTCCCCTGAGCAGCCCGCGTGAAACCCAGTTGTGGCAGCACATTCACAACGAAATCGGCCATGTCAGCGCGGAAACTGCGTTGAGCGGCGGCGGCTTGCCACGGGTTTACCGGGCGATCTGCGCAGTCGATGGGCATGAGCCGACACTCGACACGCCGGAAGCGATTACGGCGGCCGGTCTGGCAGGTGATCCGATTGCCCTGGAAGTGCTCGAGCAGTTCTGCTGCTGGCTCGGCCGCGTGGCCGGCAACAACGTGCTGACCACCGGTGGACGTGGCGGGGTGTATATCGTTGGCGGCGTGATTCCGCGCTTTGCCGATTTCTTCCTCGAAAGCGGTTTCGCCCGCAGCTTCGCCGACAAAGGTTGTATGAGCGATTATTTCAAAGGCATTCCGGTGTGGCTGGTGACAGCGCCGTATTCTGGCCTGATGGGCGCGGGTGTGGCCCTCGAGCAAGCTGGCTGAGGATCGTTCCCACGCTCTGCGTGGGAATGCAGCCCGTGACGCTCCGCGTCACTGGACGCGGAGCGTCCCCAGAGGCATTCCCACGCAGAGCGTGGGAACGATCGGTTCATCAGGCATAATCCGCCCCAATTCCAACAACAAGGATGCCTTCGAAGTGAGCTCAGTCAACAAGTCGATATTGTTGGTCGATGACGACCAGGAAATACGCGAGTTGCTGGAAACCTACCTGACCCGCGCCGGGTTTCAGGTGCGGGCCACAGCCGATGGCGCCAGTTTTCGCCAGGCCCTCAACGAGGCGCCGAGCGATCTGGTGATACTCGATGTGATGCTCCCCGACGAGGACGGCTTCAGCCTGTGCCGTTGGGTGCGCCAGCATCCGCGTCAGGCGCAGGTGCCGATCATCATGCTCACCGCGAGTTCCGACGAAGCCGACCGCGTGATCGGCCTCGAACTCGGCGCCGACGATTACCTCGGCAAACCCTTCAGCCCCCGCGAACTGCAAGCGCGCATCAAGGCCTTGCTGCGCCGCGCGCAATTCGGTCAGGAACGCAGCGGCAGTGAAGTGCTGGCGTTCGATGAGTGGCGGCTGGACATGGTCAGCCATCGGCTGTTTCACACCGACGGTGAGGAAGTGATCCTCTCCGGCGCCGATTTCGCCCTGCTGAAACTGTTCCTTGATCACCCGCAGGAAATCCTCGACCGCGACACCATCGGCAACGCCACCCGTGGCCGCGATCTGATGCCGCTCGATCGTATCGTCGACATGGCCGTCAGCCGTTTGCGTCAGCGCCTGCGCGACACCGAAAAACCGCCACGATTGATCCGTACTGTGCGCGGCAGCGGCTACCAACTGGCAGCCAATGTGGTTGCCGGCAATGGCCACTGAGTCCCTGCGCAAACTCGCCGCCAGGGTGCCGGTGCCGCGTTCGCTGCTCGGGCGCATGCTGCTGCTGACCTTGTTGGCGGTGCTGTTCGCGCAGACGCTGTCGAGTGTGATCTGGGTTTCGCAATTGCGCGCCACCCAACTGGAAGGCCTGGTCACCAGCGCCCGCAGCCTTGCCCATTCGATGACCGCCAGCGTCAGTTATTTCCGCTCGCTGCCAGTGGCTTACCGGCCACTGGTGCTCGACCAATTGCGCAGCATGGGCGGCACGCGATTCGTGGTGACGCTCAACGACAAACCTTTGGGCATGGACGTGCTGCCGGTGACACCGCGCAAAGCCGCAGTGATGAAAGCGGTGGACGAAGTGCTGCGCCAGTCTCTGGGGCATGACACCGATATCTCGGTGAGTTTCGTCAGCCCCGAGGATCTGCGCATATTCAATGCCGGGCTGAAACTCGACGAGCTGCCACGTTCGTGGGCGCATTATGCGTTGACCCTGGAACCGGTGAACCCGCCGGTGCTGGTCACGCAGATTCAAATGGCCCCGGGCGAATGGCTGTACATCGCCTCGCTGTTGCCCGAACCGTACACCAGTCTTGAAGAGCAAGGCCTGCCGTCGCAGCAGGTGTGGTTCATCGTTCTCACCAGCGGATTCTTGCTGTTGTTCATCGGTGTGTTGGTGCATTGGCAGAGCCGGCCGCTCAAACGGCTGGCACGTTCTGCACGGGACCTGTCGCTGGGCGCCGACGTCGAGCCGGTGGCCGAGGGTGGCGGCAGCGAGGTGGTCGAAGTGGGCCGTGCGTTCAACACCATGCGTGAACGCATTAGCCGTTACCTGACCGAGCGCAGCCAGTTGTTCAGCGCGATTTCCCATGACCTGCGCACGCCGATCACCCGCTTGCGCTTGCGCGTCGAACTGCTCGAAGACGAGAAGCTGCAAGCCAAGTTCGGTCGTGATCTGGATGAGTTGGAGCTGCTGGTCAAAGGTGCGCTGCAGTGTGTGAAGGACACCGACATCCACGAGAACATCGAACCGGTCGACCTCAACCATGTGCTGGATTGTCTGGTCGAGCCGTATCTGGCGCCGAACGGCAACGGTCGCGTGACTCAACACGGCCGGGCGCTGGCGGCCTATCCGGGCAAGCCGCTGGCGTTGAAACGCTGCATTGGCAATCTGATCGACAACGCCTTGAAGTACGGACAGAACGCGCATCTGCACATCGATGACGATGACAGCGCGTTTGTCCTGCATGTTGATGATGAAGGGCCGGGCGTTCCGGAGCAGCGGCTGGAGCAGGTGTTTGAGCCGCACTTCCGGTTGGCGGGGCAGCAGCAGGGATATGGTCTTGGTTTGGGCATCGCACGCAATATCGCCCATAGCCATGGCGGCGAAGTGACGTTGCAGAATCTGCGTGAGGGTGGGTTGCGGGTGACTTTACAACTGCCGCGTTCAGCGGACTGAAGATCAAAGGATCGCAGCCTTCGGCAGCTCCTACAGGGAAACGCATTCCAAATGTAGGAGCTGCCGAAGGCTGCGATCTTTTGACTTTGCTTTTCTAATGTCACTGCTCAGTGACAAAACCCGCCCCCTTCGTTACAAGCCCACCCCGGCCCGTTGTTTAGACTCCCCGCAGTCATAACAACAAAAAAAGGCCACCCATGGATCGCTTCCAACCCGTCTTCAGCAGTTGGCTGAACGCCCCTGCCCACCAGCAATGGCTCGCCGCCGAAGGCCTGCGCCTGCTGGATTTCGCCAAAGCATCAAAGCTCCCGCAAGGCTTCGGCAACCTCGACGAACGCGGCCGCCTGCCAGCGAACGCGCAAGCCGAAACCATGAACACCGCGCGCATGACCCACAGCTTCGCCATGGCCCACATTCAAGGCATGCCGGGTTTCGCCGAGCTGGTCGATCACGGCATCGCCGCCCTGCGCGGGCCGTTGCGTGATGCGCTGCACGGCGGCTGGTTCGCGGTTGCCGAACACCGCGACGACAACACCGGCAAGAACGCCTATCTGCATGCCTTTGTCGCGCTGGCCGCCAGTTCCGCCGTAGTCGCCAAACGTCCCGGCGCACAAGCGTTGCTGGACGATGCCATCGACATCATCGACACCTGGTTCTGGAGCGAAGAAGAGGGCGCCATGCGCGAATTCTTCAATCGCGACTGGAGCGAAGAAGAAGCCTATCGCGGCGCCAACAGCAACATGCACGCGACCGAAGCATTCCTCGCGCTCGCCGATGTCACCGAAGATCCACGCTGGCTGCTGCGCGCGCAACGCATCGTCGAACGGGTGATCCACGGTCACGCTGCTAGCAACGGTTACATGGTCATCGAACACTTCGACCGCGACTGGCAACCGCTGCGCGACTACAACCATGACAATCCGGCTGACGGTTTCCGCCCGTACGGCACCACGCCAGGCCACGGTTTCGAGTGGGCGCGGCTGTTGCTGCACCTCGAAGCGGCGCGGGTACAGGCTGGCATGCTTACGCCGGGCTGGCTCGCCACCGACGCGCAGAAACTCTTCGAACACAACTGCCGCAACGGCTGGAACGTCGATGGTTTACCGGGCATCGTCTACACCCTCGACTGGGACAACAAAGCCGTCGTCCGTCATCGCTTGCACTGGACGCACGCCGAGGCCAGCGCCGCTGCCAGCGCCTTGCTCAAACGCACTGGCGATGAGCAATACGAGACCTGGTACCGGCTGTTCTGGGAATTCTGTGAAGCGAATTTCATCGACCGTTGCGATGGCAGTTGGCACCACGAACTCAACCCGCAAAACATTTCAAGCGCCGATATCTGGCCGGGCAAACCCGATCTGTATCATGCCTGGCAAGCTGTACTGATCCCTCGTCTACCCTTGTCACCGAGTATGGCAACTGCTTTGGCGCAGTTGTCTCAGCGTTCTCCTGTGTAACCATGCGGTGACATTCGCGCGTCCCTTCGTTACCTGCGAAGGGAAACGTCCTGTTTAAACTCCTGTGCAGCGCAAGCACCAGACTTGCATGCATAACAACAAGAAAGGTACATCTCAGATGAATGCGATTTCTCGCCTCGCTACTGTCATTTCTGTCGCCTCCCTGTTCCCGCTCGCAATTCTGCCTCTCAGTGTTTCCGCTGCCGAATCCAAAGGTTCGGTCGAAGTCGTGCACTGGTGGACGTCCGGTGGCGAAAAAGCCGCCGTTGATGTGCTCAAGGCCCAAGTCGAAAAAGACGGTTTCACCTGGAAAGACGGCGCTGTCGCCGGTGGTGGCGGTGCGACTGCCATGACCGTGCTGAAAAGCCGTGCAGTCGCCGGCAACCCGCCTGGCGTCGCCCAGATCAAAGGCCCGGACATCCAGGAATGGGCGTCGACCGGCCTGCTCGACACCGACGTTTTGAAAGACGTCGCCAAGTCGGAAAAGTGGGACAGCCTGCTCGACAAGAAAGTCTCCGATACCGTGAAGTACGACGGTGATTACGTGGCCGTACCGGTGAACATCCACCGCGTGAACTGGCTGTGGATCAACCCGGAAGTGTTCAAGAAAGCCGGTATCGAAAAAGCCCCGACCACCCTCGAAGAATTCTATGCCGCCGGCGACAAGCTGAAAGCAGCGGGCTTTATCCCGCTGGCTCACGGCGGTCAGCCTTGGCAGGACAGCACCGTGTTCGAAGCCGTTGTGCTGTCGGTCATGGGCGTTGATGGCTACAAGAAAGCCCTGGTCGATCTCGACAACAAAGCACTGACCGGCCCGGAAATGGTCAAGGCGCTGACCGAGCTGAAGAAAGTCGCGACCTACATGGACGCTGACGGCAAAGGCCAGGACTGGAACCTGGAAGCGGCCAAAGTCATCAACGGCAAGGCCGGCATGCAGATCATGGGCGACTGGGCCAAGTCCGAATGGACTGCCGCGAAGAAAATCGCCGGCAAGGATTACCAGTGCGTCGCCTTCCCGGGCACCGACAAGGCGTTCACCTACAACATCGACTCGCTGGCCGTGTTCAAGCAGAAGGACGCAGGCACTGCGGCCGGTCAGCAAGACATCGCCAAAGTCGTGCTGGGTGAAAACTTCCAGAAAGTCTTCAGCATCAACAAAGGCTCGATCCCGGTTCGCAACGACATGTTGAACAACATGGAATCGCTGGGCTTCGACTCCTGCGCACAGACAGCTGCCAAGGACTTCCTGGCCGATGCCAAGTCTGGCGGCCTGCAACCAAGCATGGCGCACAACATGGCGACCACGCTGGCGGTCCAAGGCGCGTTCTTTGATGTCGTGACCAACTACATCAACGACCCGAAAGCCGACCCGGCCGATGCTGCGAAGAAACTCGGCGCAGCGGTGCAGTCAGCCAAATAGGCGGTAGCGACGAGCTGCGAGCCGCAAGCTACAAGTCAAAAGCTTGAGCTCTGTTGGTCTTGCAGCTTGCAGCTCGCCACTGCTCCTCTCTTTTTTTGATGGATTTCCCCATGAGTTCTGTTGCTGTGTTCAGCAAGGCCTCGCCGTTCGATGCATTGCAGCGCTGGCTACCGAAACTGGTGCTGGCGCCGAGCATGTTCATCGTGCTGGTGGGCTTCTATGGCTACATCCTGTGGACGTTCGTGCTGTCGTTCACCACCTCGACCTTCCTGCCTAACTACAAGTGGGCCGGTCTGGCGCAATACGCACGGTTGTTCGACAACGACCGCTGGTGGGTCGCGAGCAAAAACCTCGCGGTGTTCGGCGGTATGTTCATCGGCATCACCTTGGTGATCGGCGTGTTGCTGGCGGTGTTCCTCGACCAGCGCATCCGTCGCGAAGGCTTTATCCGCACCATTTACCTGTACCCGATGGCGCTCTCGATGATCGTTACCGGTACGGCGTGGAAATGGCTGCTCAACCCGGGCATGGGCCTGGACAAATTGTTGCGTGACTGGGGCTGGGAAGGCTTCCGTCTCGACTGGCTGATCGACCCTGATCGCGTGGTCTACTGCCTGGTGATCGCCGCTGTCTGGCAAGCCTCGGGCTTCATCATGGCGATGTTCCTCGCCGGCCTGCGCGGTGTTGATCAGTCGATCATTCGTGCCGCGCAGATCGATGGCGCGAGCATGCCGATGATCTACTGGAAAGTGGTGCTGCCAAGCCTGCGTCCGGTGTTCTTCAGTGCGGTGATGATTCTGGCGCACATTGCGATCAAGAGCTTCGACCTGGTCGCGGCAATGACCGCCGGTGGTCCGGGTTATTCCTCCGACCTGCCAGCGATGTTCATGTACTCCTTCACCTTCAGTCGCGGCCAGATGGGCATGGGCTCGGCCAGTGCGATTCTGATGCTCGGTGCGATCCTCGCGATCATCGTGCCTTACCTGTATTCCGAGCTGAGGACCAAGCGCAATGACTAGTCTCGCTGCCAAACCTGCTATCAGCCTGAGTCGCATCGCGATCTACGCGGTGCTGATTTTCGCGGTGTTCCTGTATCTGGTGCCGCTGGTGGTCATGTTGCTGACCAGCTTCAAGACCCCGGAAGACATCAGCACCGGCAACCTGCTGAGCTGGCCGACCGTGGTCAGCGGCATCGGCTGGGTCAAGGCCTGGGCCACGGTCGACGGTTACTTCTGGAACTCGATCAAGATCACCGTTCCGGCCGTGATCATCTCTACCGGCATCGGCGCGTTGAACGGTTATGTGCTGTCGTTCTGGCGCTTTCGCGGTTCGCAGTTGTTCTTCGGTCTGCTGTTGTTCGGCTGCTTCCTGCCGTTCCAGACCGTGCTGCTGCCGGCCTCGTTCACCCTCGGCAAGATGGGCCTGGCGAGCACCACCACCGGTCTGGTGTTTATCCATGTGGTTTACGGTCTGGCGTTCACCACGCTGTTCTTCCGTAACTACTACGTGAGCATTCCGGACGCGCTGGTGAAAGCTGCACGACTGGATGGCGCGGGTTTCTTCACGATTTTCCGCCGGATCATTCTGCCGATGTCGACGCCGATCATCATGGTCTGCCTGATCTGGCAGTTCACCCAGATCTGGAACGACTTCCTGTTCGGCGTGGTGTTCTCCAGCGGTGATTCGCAACCGATTACGGTAGCGCTGAACAACCTGGTCAACACCAGCACCGGCGCCAAGGAATACAACGTTGATATGGCAGCGGCGATGATCGCCGGCCTGCCGACCCTGCTGGTCTATGTGGTCGCAGGCAAGTATTTCGTGCGCGGGCTGACGGCCGGCGCAGTCAAGGGGTAATCATGGCAACGCTCGAACTTCGCAACGTAAACAAGACCTACGGTGCCGGCCTGCCGGACACCCTGAAGAACATCGAACTGTCGATCAAGGACGGCGAGTTCCTGATCCTCGTCGGCCCATCGGGCTGCGGCAAATCGACGTTGATGAACTGCATCGCCGGCCTGGAAACCATCACCGGCGGCGCGATCATGATCGGTGATCAAGACGTCAGCGGCATGAGCCCGAAGGATCGCGACATCGCCATGGTGTTCCAGTCCTACGCGCTGTACCCGACCATGAGCGTGCGCGAGAACATCGAGTTCGGTCTGAAGATCCGCAAGATGCCTCAAGCGGCGATCGACGAAGAAGTTGCGCGTGTGGCCAAGCTGCTGCAGATCGAACACCTGCTGAACCGTAAACCGGGTCAGCTCTCCGGTGGTCAGCAACAGCGTGTGGCGATGGGTCGTGCTTTGGCACGTCGGCCGAAGATTTATCTGTTCGACGAACCGCTGTCCAACCTCGACGCCAAGCTGCGGGTCGAGATGCGCACCGAAATGAAACTGATGCACCAGCGCCTGAAAACCACCACGGTCTACGTGACCCACGACCAGATCGAAGCGATGACGCTGGGCGACAAGGTGGCGGTGATGAAGGACGGCATCATTCAGCAGTTCGGCACGCCGAAAGACATCTACAACAACCCGGCCAACCTGTTCGTGGCGAGCTTCATCGGTTCGCCACCGATGAACTTCATTCCGCTGCGTCTGCAACGCAAGGACGGTCGTCTGCTGGCGTTGCTCGACAGTGGCCAGGCCCGTTGCGAATTGCCGATGAGCATGCAGGACGCCGGTCTCGAAGATCGCGAAGTGATCCTCGGTCTGCGCCCGGAGCAAATCGTGCTGGCCAACGGCGAAGGCAATGGCTTGCCGAGCATTCGTGCCGAAGTGCAAGTCACCGAGCCGACCGGTCCGGACACGCTGGTGTTCGTCAATCTGAACGAAACCAAAGTCTGCTGCCGTCTGGCGCCGGACGTGGCACCGCAGGTGGGTGAGAACCTGACCCTGCAATTCGATCCGTCAAAAGTGTTGTTGTTCGATGCCAAGACTGGCGAGCGCCTGGGTGTTGCGGGCGTGCCACAGACCGATGCGCGGTCTGCAAACGTCGCCCAGTTCAAGGGGCGCTGAAGATCAATGTAGGAATGCAGTCATGTGGGAGCTGGCTTGCCAGCGATGCAGGCAACTCGGTTCACAGTGGAACAGAGTCGATGCCATCGCTGGCAAGCCAGCTCCCACAGGGATTGGATTCCAAGGAGCACGCGGTGGATTGCCTGTAATCCATCGCACTTTATGTAAACCGCGTTAGATAAAAACAGTTAATAACAATAAAGACGAGGATGTAGGGATGAAAAAGAAACACGTCAATGCCCGGTTGATCTGCCAAGTGTCAGCTGCGGCGGCGTTGGTGCTGGCCGGTAACGCCATGGCGGCGGATGCCTTCAGTTCCGATTCGAAATGGATGACCGGCGACTGGGGTGGCGAGCGTACCAAGCTGATCGAGCAGGGTATCGACATCAAGGCTGACTACGTTGGGGAAGTCGGTGGCAACCTGAACGGTGGCTACAACGACGACAAGACCGCGCGTTACGCTGACCAGTTCGGTCTGGGCGTGGCACTCGATCTGCAAAAGCTGTGGGGCTGGGATAACACCCAGGCAAAAATCCAGCTGACCAACCGTAACGGCTACAACATTTCCAACGACCGCGTTGGCGATCCGCGTGCCGGCACCCTGAGCTCCTCGCAGGAAGTTTACGGTCGTGGCCACATGGTGCGTCTGACCCAGTTGTGGATTCAGCACCAGTTCTTCGACAACAAACTCGACGTCAAGGCCGGTTATTTCGGTGAAGGCGAAGACTTCAACACCTTCCCGTGCGACTTCCAGAACCTGGCGTTCTGCGGTTCCCAAGTGGGTAACTGGGCAACCAACATCTGGTACAACTGGCCCGTCAGCCAGGCCGCGATCCGCGTGAAGTACAACATCAACGACGAGCTCTACGCGCAGATCGGTGCGTACAACCAGAACCCGTCGCAGCTGGAACACGGCAACGGCTTCAAGCTGAGCGGCAGCGGCACCAAAGGTACTGTGTTGCCGGTCGAGCTGGTCTGGTCGCCAAAGGTCAACAGCCTGCCGGGCGAATACCGCGTCGGTTACTACAAGAGCACGGCTGATGCCGACGACGTTCGCGAAGACGTCAACGGTTTCGACGCAGCCACCACTGGCGACGCCTACAAGTCCC
This sequence comes from Pseudomonas sp. 4CAES_32.4, assembly GCF_058136335.1. Lineage (NCBI taxonomy): Bacteria > Pseudomonadati > Pseudomonadota > Gammaproteobacteria > Pseudomonadales > Pseudomonadaceae > Pseudomonas > Pseudomonas sp. 4CAES_32.4. Next base: position 4,803,882 of record NZ_CM176882.1, on the reverse strand, counting down.
ACAGCAGCAAAAGCGGCTACTGGTTCGTGGCGCAACAGCAACTCACCAGCCACAACGGTGATGCTTCTCGCGGTCTGAACATCGCTGCCAACGCGACCTTCCACGACAAAGACACCAACTTCATCGACAACTACCAGTCGGTGATGTTTGTCTACAAAGGCCCGTTCGACGCGCGTCCGAAAGATGACGTCGGTATCGGTGCGGCGCGTATCCACGTCAACGACGACGTGAAGAAAAACGCCGAGCTGCTGAACGCTTCCAACGGTGTGTCGGATTACGACAATCCGGTGTTCTCGCCAATTCGCGAAACCGAATACAACTACGAGATCAACTACGGCTTCCACGTCACCAACTGGCTGACCGTACGTCCTAACCTGCAATACATCACTCACCCGGGCGGTGTGGATGCAGTGGACAACGCATTGGTCGCGGGCCTGAAAATTCAGTCTACGTTCTAACGCGTCTGCGATAAGCTCCTCTCTATGTGCGCATATTTGCGGACAGCCAAGGCTGTCCGCTTTTTTTTGGGGCTGGCGCAACCCAGTGAAAGACGAGTTCAGGATCGTGGCAAATGCATGAGCATCCGCTACAACGCTTCTTCAAATCCCTGCGTGAACAACCGGTGTTCGCCTGGGAGCGCTATCAGATGCGTGACGTGTTGGTGATCGATCATCCGCTGTGTCAGGCGGTGTTCAGTCGTCAGGGCGCGCAGTTGCTGCACTTTCAGCCGCGCGGGCAAAAGCCTTGGTTGTGGTGTGCAGCGAAGTGGCCGCATGTCGGCGCGATCCGTGGCGGTGTGCCGGTGTGTTGGCCGTGGTATGGCCGTCATCCGAGCGAAAACGCATGGCCGTCCCATGGCTGGGCGCGCTTGCTCGACTGGAAGTTGCTCGACAGCAGCAGCGCCGAAGACGGCGTGCGCCTGCACTGGCAATTGCAGTTGTGCGACTGGCAGGTTGACCTGCACGCACACCTTGGCGAACGCATGGAATTACGCCTGAGCACTGAGCATCAGGACGACATGCCGTGCCAGTTGAGCCAGGCTTTGCATGCTTACTGGCGTATTGGCGATGTTGGCGAGATAGCGCTGTCCGGGCTCGAAGGGGCGCAGGGTTATGACCAGTTGAACCGCCAGGTTTGCCAGCAGGAAGGCGAGTTGCGGGTGGATGGCGGCTGTCAGCGGGTGTTCCAGCATGAAGGCGAATTGCAGCTCAAGGATCACGCCTGGCAGCGCGAATTGTGCATTGATACCGGCGACAGTGCCGACACGGTGGTCTGGCATCCGGGCGCGCGACCGTTGTTAGGCGTGACGTGGGATGAGATTTCGGAGTTTGTCTGTGTGGAAGCGGCGGCGGGCGGGACCGACAGCCTGCATCTGGCGCCGGGGGAGAGGGCGCATTTGAGTTTGCAGGCGTGGGCAGCGGCTTAGGTTTGTGTTGTTGCTGCTGGCCCCATCGCTGGCAAGCCAGCTCCCACAGGTTTCAATGGTGTCCGCAAATGTAATGTTCGGCGCGGACACTGTGGGAGCTGGCTTGCCAGCGATTGCGAAAGATCAGTCAGCCAAGATTCCGGATCAGTTGAACTCGTCACCCACCGGATACCGGCTGGCATTCAAGCTCTCTTTGATCTTGCGCAGATGCGGCTGGAAATCCACCCCGCGACGCAAGGTCATCCCGGTCGCCAGCACATCCAGCACCGTCAACTGAATGATCCGCGACGTCATCGGCATATAAATGTCGGTGTCTTCCGGCAGCGGAATGTTCAGGCTCAAGGTACTCGCCTTGGCCAGCGGCGAATTCTCCGCCGTCAGGCCCAACACCGAAGCGCCGTTCTCGCGAGCGATACGCGCCACTTCCACCAATTCACGGGTGCGCCCGGTGTAGGAAATGATCACGAACAACTCGCCAGTGTGCGCCACTGAAGCAATCATCCGCTGCATCAACACATCGGCGTGCGCAGTGACGGCCAGGTTGAAGCGGAAGAACTTGTGCTGCGCATCCAGTGCTACCGGTGCCGAAGCGCCGAGGCCGAAGAAATGGATCTGCCGGGCCTGAATCAACAGGTCGACGGCGCGGCTGATCAGGTTCGGATCGAGCGCCTGGCAAGCGCTGTCCAGCGAGGCGATGGCGCTGCCGAAAATCTTCTGCGTGTACGCCTCGGGATTGTCATCGGCTTCGACCGCGCGGCTGACGTATGCCGCGCCACTGGCCAGGCTCTGCGCCAGTTGCAGCTTGAGTTCGGGATAACCGCTGACACCGAACGAGCGGCAGAAACGGTTGACCGTCGGTTCACTCACCGACGCGGCCTGGGCGAGGGCGGCGATGCTGAAGCGGGTGGCCTGCTGCGGGTTGAGCAGGATCACCTCGGCGACTTTGCGTTCGGCCTTGTTCAGGTCTTCAAGGCGACTCTGGATCTGTTCCAGTAAATTTCGCACGCGGTCCATATGGAATTCCTAATTCACCTGCGCAAAGGTGCGCCGGGCTATGCAAATTGGGCCTTTGATATGGCCCGTAACGGTGGCCTATCCTACTGATGGCTCCGACTGACCACCACTCGGAATCTGTATTTTGCGAAAATGTTGTGGTTATTACTACATTTTCCCTTGAGTGATGCCTTGAAAAAAGGTATTTGTAGCTTAACTTGATAAAAGAACAAACATCATGCCTTCGATTACGGTTGAACCGTGCACCTTTGCCTTGTTCGGCGCGCTTGGCGATCTGGCTCTGCGCAAGCTGTTTCCTGCCCTTTATCACCTCGATGGCGCCGATCTGTTGCACGAGGACACGCGCATCATCGCGCTGGCCCGTGAAGCCGGCAGCGAGCAGCAGCACATGGCGTTCATCGCCGCCGAACTGCGCCGCTATGTAGGCAAAGAGCTGGACGAGGCCGTCGCCGAGCGTTTTCTCGCACGCCTGACCTACCTGCACGTCGACTTCCTCAAGGCTGAAGATTATGTGGCGCTGGCCGAACTGGCCGGCAGCACGCAACGCATGATTGCCTACTTCGCCACGCCGGCCGCGGTGTACGGCGCGATCTGCGAGAACCTGGCGAAAGTCGGTCTGGCGGAAAACACCCGCGTGGTGCTGGAAAAGCCGATCGGCTCCGACCTCGAATCCTCGCGCAAGGTCAACGACGCGGTGGCGCAGTTCTTCCCGGAGAATCGCACCTACCGCATCGACCACTACCTGGGCAAAGAAACCGTTCAGAACCTGATCGCCCTGCGTTTCGCCAACAGCCTGTTTGAAACCCAGTGGAACCAGAATTACATCTCTCACGTGGAAATCACCGTGGCCGAGAAGGTTGGCATCGAAGGCCGTTGGGGCTACTTCGACAAGGCCGGCCAACTGCGCGACATGATCCAGAATCACCTGCTGCAGTTGCTCTGCCTGATTGCCATGGACCCACCGGCTGATCTGTCCGCCGACAGCATCCGTGACGAAAAGGTAAAAGTGCTCAAGGCGCTGGCGCCGATCAGCCCGGAAGGCCTCACCACCCAAGTGGTGCGCGGCCAATACATCGCCGGCCACAGCGAAGGCAAATCCGTCCCGGGTTATCTCGAAGAACCGAATTCCAACACCCAGAGCGACACCGAAACCTTCGTCGCTCTGCGTGCCGACATCCGCAACTGGCGCTGGGCCGGCGTGCCGTTTTACCTGCGTACCGGTAAGCGCATGCCGCAAAAGTTGTCGCAGATCGTCATCCACTTCAAGGAACCGTCGCACTACATTTTCGCCCCCGAGCAGCGCTTGCAGATCAGCAACAAACTGATCATCCGCCTGCAACCGGACGAAGGCATTTCCTTGCGCGTGATGACCAAAGAGCAGGGCCTGGACAAGGGCATGCAACTGCGCAGCGGTCCGCTGCAACTGAATTTCTCCGACACCTGGCGTAGCGCGCGGATCCCCGATGCCTACGAGCGGTTGTTGCTGGAAGTGATGAACGGCAATCAGAACCTGTTTGTCCGTAAAGATGAAATCGAAGCCGCGTGGAACTGGTGTGACCAGCTGATCGCCGGGTGGAAAAAATCCGGTGACGCGCCCAAGCCCTATGCGGCCGGGTCGTGGGGGCCGATGAGCTCCATTGCATTGATCACGCGGGACGGGAGGTCGTGGTATGGCGATATCTGATGTGCAACTGCCTGCGGGCGTGAACGCTCACGAATTCAAGAGCCCGGTGCTGTTGGCCGAAGGTCTGGCGCTGAACGTTGCCAAGCAACTGAGCGAGGCCATTGCGGCGCGCGGCAACGCGGTGCTGGTGGTGTCCGGTGGTCGTAGCCCGGTGGCGTTTTTCCAGCAACTGGCCAAGCAGGAACTGGACTGGTCGAAGGTCGTGGTGACCCTCGCCGACGAGCGCTGGGTACCGGTTGAACACGCCGACAGCAATGCTGGCCTGCTCAAGCAATACCTGCTCAAAGGCCCGGCGGCGAAAGCGCAGTTCCTCAGCCTTTATAGCGCTGCGGCGAATGTTGAACAGGCTGCCGAACAGGCTGATCGTCTGCTCGCCGAATTGCCGCCGATTGACGTGCTGATATTGGGCATGGGCGATGACGGTCACACCGCGTCGCTGTTCCCCGACAGCCCGAACCTGGCCGAAGCGCTGCAAGTCGATGGCACCCGCCGTTGCTGGCCGATGCTGGCGCCAAGCGTGCCGCGTCAGCGCCTGACCATGAGTCGCGCGCTGCTGGCCTCGGCGAAGCACAAGATTCTGTCGATTTCCGGTCAGTCGAAGCTGACCACCCTGAATGCCGCGCTGGCATCCGATGACGTCGCCGCCATGCCGGTGCGCGCGTTTCTGCAACCTACGTTAGAGATTTACTGGTGCCCATGAGCCAAGGAACAGCCGCTATGACAACCCCATCCCCGACCGTTTCCATGGCGGACAAAGTTGCCCTGATCGACAGCCTCTGCGCCAAGGCGCGGATCCTGCCGGTGATCACCATCGCTCGCGAACAGGACGTGCTGCCTCTGGCCGACGCCTTGGCCGCCGGTGGCCTGACCGCGCTGGAAGTGACCCTGCGTTCGCAGTTCGGCCTCAAGGCCATTCAGATTCTGCGCGATCAGCGTCCGGAACTGATGACCGGTGCCGGCACCGTGCTCGATCGCAACATGCTCGCCGCTGCCGAAGCGGCCGGTTCGCAATTCATCGTCACCCCGGGCATCACCCGTGACCTGCTCGAAGCCAGCGTCGACAGCCCGATTCCGCTGTTGCCGGGCATCAGCAACGCCTCCGGCATCATGGAAGGCTACGGCCTGGGTTATCGCCGCTTCAAGCTGTTCCCGGCTGAAGTCAGCGGTGGCGTGGCGGCAATCAAAGCCCTCGGCGGCCCGTTCGGCGAAGTGAAATTCTGCCCGACTGGCGGCGTCGGCCCAGCCAACATCAAGAGCTACATGGCGCTGAAAAACGTCATGTGCGTGGGCGGTAGCTGGATGCTTGATCCGGAGTGGATCAAGAACGGCGACTGGGCCCGCATTCAGGAATGCACCGCCGAGGCGTTGGCGCTGCTGGACTGATTGTTACCAGACACTTCGTTGTGTGTTCTACGGCTTTACGGTGCGCTTGGTCGGTGCACCGTTTTTTTTTGCCCGGAAAAAACTGCCGGGACATCAAGCGATACATAGTTACCGCACACAGGTTTTTGCCTGGCGCTAATCTGCGTTCATCTTATGGAAGAGAGAACGTGTCATGGACCGAGATCCCGCTACACCGGCACCGCAAAGTGTGTACCAGTTGGCTCCCGAGCAAATCGCCGGGCCGTATTTTCGCAACCCCAAACTGTTGCGCCGCAACATCAGTGAAGGTGCAGAAGGCTTGCCGCTGCTGTTGCGTCTGACCATCGTCGACGCCATGACCGGTGAGCCCGTGAGCGGCGCGCTGGTGGATATCTGGCATTGCAATGCGCGGGGTGCATATTCGGGGTGGAGCCGGATCAACCCGGATCTGCAAGTCGATGCCGACGCCATCGGTTCGATCCCGCGCACCGACGATGACACCTACCTGCGTGGCAGTCAGTTCTGCGATCACAAGGGCAGGGCGCGCTTCACCACCATCTATCCGGGCTTTTACGCCGGTCGTGCGCTGCACATTCATGTGGCGGTGCGCATTGTCGCCGGCAGCGAATACCTGGAGGAACGCAATGTGGCCTGGGTCGGCCAATTGTATTTTCCCGAAGTGGTGTCCCGTGCGGTGCTTAATGCCAAGGCTTATCGCGGTCGGCATTCAATGCCGTTGGACAATCATCAAGACGCGTATTACGCCGGCATGGCCGGGGAAAACTCGACCCTGACGGTTTGGCCGATCAGCCGTGACTGCCACGAGGACGGCTTCTTCGGCCACCTGACCATCGGCATCGACACCTTTGCGGTGTCGTCGCAGATCAAACCCGAGGACTTTGACAAGTACACCGTCTAAGCGATTCAGCGCAGCTCGTTCAAGGCGCGAGTGAGCATTTGCATCTCGGCAGCGGTGGTGGTCAGCCCCGGCGTGATGCGGATGCACGGCCCGCAGGCAGCGCCGGTGCGCACCACGGTAAACAGGTTGTAGTCGTTGAGCAGACGCTCGGCCATGGCCTGTTGATCGTCGTGCCGAGTGAAGCGCAGCGCGCTGATACCGCACGACAGGCGAACATCATCAGGCGTCATCACTTCGATGCCGGGCAAGTGACGTACCGCGCTGACCCACAGGCTGCGCAGGTAATTGAGGCGCGCGCCTTTGGCTGCGGCGCCGCCAAGCGAACGGTGCTCTTCGAAGACCAGCGGCAAGGTCATCAGTGCCGGAATGTTCGGCGTGCTATAGGACGTGCGGGCGCGGATGTCGTTGACCGGATAATGCATTTCGCCCATGTCCGGATCGATGTCAGCCAAACGTTGCGGGGCGATATAGAGGAAGCCGAGGGTCAGCGGTGCGCCGATCCATTTGTGCAGGTTGTAGCCGGCGAAGGAGATACCCAGTGCTTCGAGGTCGAACTCGATCTGGCCGAGGGCATGAGCGCCGTCGAGGATGATGTCGACGCCATGCTCCTTGGCCAGCGCGGCGATGGCCTGCACTGGCATCACCAGACCGGTGCGATGGGTGACATGGGTCAGGGCCATCAGTTTCAGTTTCGGATGGCGGATAAAGGTTTCGCGGTAAGTTTCCAGCAGACTGTCGAAACTCGCCGGGTGCGTGTGGGCAATTTCGATGACTTCAACGCCGCGATGCCGGGCCAGCCAGCGCATCGCGCCTTTGACAGTGTCGTACTCCAGATCGCTGATCAGCACCTGATCGCCCGGTTGCAGGCGATTGTAATTGCGGATCAGCGACTGCAGGCCTTCAGTGGCGTTACGGGTAAACGCCACGCTCTGCGCGCGCACGCCGATCAACTCAGCCAGTTGCGCACGAATGTCGAGGTTGTCGTGCTGCTCGAAACGCTGGCGCACGTACACCGAGTTGCTGGTGTTGATCAATTCGATGTTGCGCTGGTATTCCTCGATCACGGTGCGCGACATTCGGCCGAAGTAACCGTTTTCCAGGTTCACGGGGCCGGGTTGAACGTCGTAGCGGTCGGCAAACGTCTGCCAGAAGGCTTCGTCACGGGCGCGGCGGGTGTTATCGGGCATGGTCGGCAAGCTCTGGGGAGGAGGGCGCTTCAGTGGCGCGGGGCGGGTTTGCCATGTTTGGCGCGCAGCGGTTCAAGCAAGTCCGAGAGGCCGTTGTGATCGATCTCCTGCATCAACGCGAGCAGGCCACCGAGTTCGCCATGGGGAAAACCTTCGCGGGCGAACCAGTTCAGGTATGGCCCCGGCAGGTCGGCAATGATCCGGCCCTTGTATTTGCCGAAGGGCATTTCGCGGGTGATCAGCAGTTCGAGTTTTTCGGGATTCATTGCGTTTTCGTCTGGCTTCAAATCAAACTGGAAAATACAGGCATTCTGCATGCAGGCCAAATGACAGATCATGCAAATAACCGCGATACAGATAGTTCATTTATCTTTATCTTGTTGATTTATAACGATAAATATCTTTCAAAAAAACTGGCACGCACACTGCAATATCCCTTGCATCTTCCACCGATCGCAAGGAATTGAAAAATGACCGACATGAATAAAGAAGCCATCTCTGTACTCAATGACCTGATTGAAACCTGCAAGGACGGTCAGGAAGGGTTCAAGACTTGCGCCGAAGACATCAAGCACCCAGAACTGAAAACCCTGTTCGTGACTCGCTCTGCCGATTGCGCCACTGCTGCAGCTGAGCTGCAAGCAGAAGTTCGCAAACTGGGCGGCGATCCGGAAACCTCTACCAGCGTCAGCGGTGACCTGCACCGTCGTTGGGTCGACGTCAAAGCCATGTTCACCGGCAAAGACGAAGAGGCTGTGCTGAACGAAGCCGAGCGCGGTGAAGACCACGCCCTAAAGGCTTATCGTGAAGCCATCGAGAAAATCAACAAGCACAACCTGGTTGGCATTAGTGATCTGGTTGAACGCCAGTACCACGGCGTACAGCGCAACCATGACCAGGTGAAAGCCCTGCGTAACCAGGCTCGCGCACGCTCGTAAGCGTACGCCAGTAACAGAAAACGCCAGCTAGTCTGGCGTTTTTTTATGGGTGTTTTGAAAGCAAAAGATCGCAGCCTGCGGCAGCTCCTACAGGGACGTATTCCAATGTAGGAGCTGCCGCAGGCTGCGATCTTTTCAATCAGCCGATGCTGATCGCCGGCAACGTCGGCAGTGTTACGGTCTGCTGCTTACGCGGCGCCAGAATCTCCGCCTCACCGTCCACCACCAACTCATCACGCTGGTTGAACACGCGAGTGGCGATGCGCACGCGAAACTTCGGCAGTTTCTCGAGAATCTCCAGACGCACCGTCAGCGTGTCACCGATTTTCACCGGTTTCTGAAAACTCATCTGCTGGCCGATATAGATAGTGCCCGGCCCAGGCAACTCGCAGGCAACGGCAGCACTGATCAGCGCGCCACTGAACATACCGTGGGCGATACGCTCTTTGAACATGCTTGCTGCGGCGAACTCGGCGTCCAGGTGCACCGGGTTGTGGTCGCCGGACATGGCGGCGAACAATTGGATATCGCGCTCTTCGACAGTCTTGCTGTAGCTGGCGGTCTGGCCGACTTCGAGGGCTTCGTAAGGGATGTTGGTAACCTGGGTCATCGGGCTTGATTCCTGTGGCGGATCAAATGAATCCGCAAAAGATTATTCACTGCGCTGAGGGCGCGGATGGCTAAGGGCCTGATCAATCCAGGCCAGCACATCGGCGACCACTTCATCGCGATTGGTTTCGTTGAACAATTCGTGCCGCGCCTGCGGGTAGATCTTCAAATGCAGGTTCTGGCTGCCGGCCGTGCGCAAGGCGTTGGCCAGATCTGTCAGACGCTTGCCCTCACTCACCGGATCACATTCACCGCCGATCACCAGCAGCGGCAGGCCCGGGTCGATCTGCGCGAGATTGGACGCTTTGCTGATCTGCTGCAAGCCGCCGAGCAGGTCGATCCACAGCTGATTGGTGCAGCGAAAGCCGCACAGCGGGTCGTTGGCGTACTTGTCGACTTCCACGGGATCGCGGCTCAGCCAGTCGAACGGCGTGCGCACCGGTTTGAATTTGTTGTTGAACGAGCCGAACGACAACCACTCGATCAACGCGCTGCGACCCTTGCCGCCCTGACGCAGTTTCTCCAGGCGAGCGATCTGCCGCGCGGCGCCATACAACGCCACCGGCTGGAAATTCGAGCCGCTGAGAATCGCCCCGGTCAGGCTGGCGCTGTGGTGCAGCAAATAGCCTTGGGCAAGATAGCTGCCCATGCTGTGGCCGAGCAGGATGATCGGCACGCCGGGATGTTGCTGGCCGATGTGCTGATTGAGGCTGGCCAGATCGCCAAGAACTTTGCACCAACCGTCATCATCGGCGAAATGGCCGAGGGTGCCCTGATCGGCAGTTCTGCCATGTCCACGCAGATCCGGGGCATATACGCCATATCCTTTGTCGCAAAACGTGTCGGCCAAGCGGGCATACCGACCGCTGTGTTCGGCCATGCCATGGGCCAGCAGGATCACCGCTTTCAACGGCGCGGCGGGCAGCCATTGGTTGACGAACAGGCGGCTGCGGTCACTCGCGTCCAGCCATAGGGTGTCGTGGATCATGGCGATTCCTTTGCTCAGAGTCGGATCATTGTATAGCGCGTCTGATCAGCCCACGCCACGGCAGGAAGATTCACACGATCAATGACGGCTTTTGCCATATTTGCCTCAATGGCCATAGCTGCTAGTGTCCGTGAAGCTCCGCTTTTTCAGAAATGACAGAAAGCGGCTCCCGGATCGGCTCAGGTAAAGAGGACAAGAACAATGCAACCTGATTTCTGGAACGACAAACGCCCGGCCGGCGTACCGCTCGACATCGACATGGGGGAGTTCAAGTCGGTGATCGAGGTGTTCGAGCGTTCCTGCAAGAAGTTCGCGGATCGCCCGGCGTTCAGCAACATGGGCATCACGCTGACCTACGCCGAACTCGAGCGCCAGAGCGCAGCGTTCGCCGGTTACCTGCAAGCGCACACCGATCTGGTGCCCGGCGATCGCATCGCGGTGCAGATGCCCAACGTCCTGCATTACCCGATTGCCGTGTTCGGTGCGTTGCGCGCCGGGCTGATCGTGGTCAATACCAACCCGCTGTACACCGCGCGGGAGATGCGTCACCAGTTCAAGGATTCCGGCGCGCGCGCGTTGGTGTACCTGAACATGTTCGGCCAGAAAGTCCAGGAAGTGCTGCCCGACACCGACATCCAATACCTGATCGAAGCGAAGATGGGCGACCTGATGCCCACCGCAAAAGGCTGGCTGGTCAATACCGTGGTCAGCAAAGTGAAGAAAATGGTCCCGGAGTATTCACTGCCGCAGGCCATCTCGTTCAAGAGTGCGCTGCGCATGGGCCGGGGCCTGGGCATCAAGCCGTTGAAGGTCAGCCTCGACGACATCGCCGTGCTGCAATACACCGGTGGCACCACCGGGCTGGCCAAGGGCGCGATGCTGACCCACGGCAATCTGGTGGCGAACATGCAGCAAGTGCGTGCTTGTCTCGCACAGCTCGGGCCGGACGGTCAGCCTCTGTTGCGCGAAGGCCAGGAAGTGATGGTCGCGCCGCTGCCGCTGTACCACATCTATGCCTTCACCGCGAATTGCATGTGCATGATGGTCTCCGGCAACCACAACGTGCTGATCACCAACCCGCGTGACATCGCCGGGTTCATCAAAGAGCTGAAGAACTGGCGCTTTTCGGCTCTGCTGGGTTTGAACACCTTGTTCGTCGCACTGATGGAGCACCCGGATTTCAAGACCCTGGATTTCTCCAGCCTGAAACTCACCAACTCCGGCGGCACCGCGCTGGTCAAGGCCACCGCCGAGCGTTGGGAGCAGATGACCGGTTGCCGCATCACCGAAGGTTACGGTCTGACCGAAACCTCGCCGGTGGCTTGCACCAACCCGTATGGTGATCAGTCGCGCCTCGGCACGGTCGGCCTGCCGGTGCCGGGCACTTTGCTCAAAGTCATCAATGATGACGGTGTCGAGCAACCGATGGGCGAGCGCGGCGAGTTGTGCATCAAAGGCCCGCAGATCATGAAGGGCTACTGGCACAAACCGGAGGCCACCGCCGAAGTGCTGGACGCCGAGGGCTGGTTCAAGTCGGGCGACATCGCGGTAATCGATCCGGACGGTTTCGTGCGCATCGTCGATCGCAAGAAGGACATGATCATCGTCTCTGGTTTCAACGTGTATCCGAACGAGATCGAAGACGTGGTCATGGCTCACCCGAAAGTCGCCAACTGCGCGGTGATCGGCGTGCCGGACGAGCGCTCGGGCGAGGCGGTGAAGCTGTTTGTGGTGGCGCGGGAAACCGGGGTCAGCCTTGAAGAGCTGAAGGCCTACTGCAAAGAGAATTTCACCGCGTACAAAGTGCCGAAACACATCGTGTTGCGTGAGTCATTGCCGATGACGCCGGTGGGCAAGATCCTGCGCCGTGAGTTGCGCGATATCGCTTAAGGCTTGAAAACAAAAAGATCGCAGCCTGCGGCAGCTCCTACCTTGGAATGCATTTCCTGTAGGCGCTGCCGAAGGCTGCGATCTTTTGCTTCAAGTCCAAGAAAACCGGGGCTTTCAAGGTGGTATAGGATTTTTGCTCTAAAATGACTGCTGGCAAGTCTTGAGTCACAAATATGACTGTATGGGCCGCTTTTGGCTCTAGTCGACCCTCGGCAAAGCTGCTACTCTCGGCGCGCTTTTGTGACTTCTCGGCCTATCTGAAAGCCAGATTCACCAATACAAAACACACACCAATAATAATCGCATCAAATGCGGTGAAGAATTCGCGTTGCTGAGGAGTGGGCTTCCATGATCGAAGACTTTTGGAAGGATAAATACCCGGCTGGAATTGCTGCCGACATCAATCCAGACGAGTATCCGAACATTCAGGCAGTGTTGAAGCAATCCTGCCAACGCTTCGCCAACAAACCGGCTTTCAGCAACCTGGGCAAGACAATCACCTACGGTGAACTGTACGAATTGTCCGGTGCGTTTGCCGCGTATCTGCAACAGCATACCGACTTGCAGCCCGGTGATCGAATCGCCGTGCAATTGCCCAACGTCCTGCAGTACCCGGTGGCCGTCTTCGGTGCGATCCGCGCCGGGCTGATCGTGGTCAACACCAACCCGCTGTACACCGCTCGGGAAATGGAACACCAGTTCAACGACTCCGGTGCCAAAGCCCTTGTTTGCCTGGCGAACATGGCACATCTGGCCGAGGCCGTGGTGCCGAAAACCGGCGTCAAACACGTCATCGTCACTGAAGTTGCCGACCTGCTGCCGCCGATCAAGCGCCTGCTGATCAACAGCGTCATCAAGTACGTGAAGAAAATGGTCCCGGCCTATCACCTGCCGAACGCCATCAAGTTCAACGACGTGTTGAGCAAAGGCCAAGGCCAGCCTGTGGCCGAAGCCAACCCTGACAGCGGCGATGTCGCGGTGTTGCAATACACCGGCGGCACCACCGGCGTGGCCAAGGGCGCGATGCTGACCCACCGCAACCTCGTCGCCAACATGCTGCAATGCAAGGCGTTGATGGGCTCCAACCTCAACGAAGGCTGCGAGATCCTGATCACGCCGCTGCCGCTGTACCACATCTATGCGTTCACCTTTCATTGCATGGCGATGATGCTGATCGGCAACCACAACATCCTGATCAGCAACCCGCGCGACTTGCCGGCGATGGTCAAGGAACTGTCGAAGTGGAAGTTCAGCGGTTTTGTCGGCTTGAACACGCTGTTTGTGGCGCTGTGCAACAACGAAGGTTTCCGCAAGCTGGACTTCTCCGCGCTGAAAGTCACCTTGTCCGGCGGCATGGCCCTGCAATTGGCCGCCGCCGAGCGTTGGAAAGCGGTCACTGGTTGCGCCATCTGCGAAGGTTACGGCATGACCGAAACCAGTCCGGTGGCCACGGTCAACCCGATCCAGCACATCCAGATCGGCACCATCGGCATTCCGGTGCCGTCGACCCTGTGCAAAGTCATCGACGATGCCGGTGTCGAGCAGCCGCTGGGTGAAATCGGCGAACTGTGCGTCAAGGGCCCGCAAGTGATGAAGGGCTACTGGCAGCGTCAGGAAGCCACCGATGAAATGCTCGACAGCGAAGGCTGGCTGAAGACCGGTGACATCGCGCTGATCCAGCCGGACGGCTACATGCGCATTGTCGATCGCAAGAAAGACATGATTCTGGTTTCCGGTTTCAACGTTTATCCGAACGAACTGGAAGACGTGCTGGCGACGTTGCCGGGCGTGTTGCAGTGCGCGGCCATCGGTGTGCCGGACGAGAAGTCCGGCGAGGCGATCAAGATTTTCATCGTCGCCAAACCGGGCGTGACGTTGACCAAGGAAACGGTGATGGAGCACATGCGCGCCAACGTTACCGGCTACAAGGTTCCGCGTTCAGTAGAATTCCGCGATGCGCTGCCGACCACCAACGTCGGCAAGATCCTGCGCCGCGAGTTGCGGGATGAAGAGCTGAAGAAGATCAAGGCGAAGACCGCCGCTTAAACCAAAAAGCCCCGCAGATGCGGGGCTTTTTGTTGGTGAGTTGATCGTTCCCACGCTCTGCGTGGGAATGCCGCCCCGGACGCTCCGCGTCCAGCACTGCTAGGACGCAGAGCGATTCCCACGCAGAGCGTGGGAACGATCAGTATGCGTTTCCTGTAGGAGCTGCCGCAGGCTGCGATCTTTTGATTTATTGGCGGAACGGCGCGAAATTCACGTTAGTCCCCGCCGGACGCATGTCCTGCAGATACGAATCCTTGTCCGCACTCAATTCCAGGCTCAATGCCGCCTTACGCTTGCCTTCATTGCGAATCACCAACCCTTCAAGCTTCTCACGCAGAAACACCGTCGGCACTTTCAGGTGCAGCAGTTCGTCGGTCGCCGGCGTGTGCATCAGCAGGTGAATCCACTCGTACTGACCGACGGCCAGACGCGTCACCGGCAGGTCGAACCACCAGATGTTGCGGTTGCGGTTCAGTTCGGCGAAGTGGCAGTTGTTGGTGCCGAGCACGGCGCCGCCCAGTTCCTGGTTGCGACGGGCGATGGCCTGCTTTTTATCGAGTTTCATAACATTCCTGCGGGATCGGTCTCAGGCGCATGGCGCCCCTATGCTGCGCATTCTCGGGGCATTGCCTGCAAACATAAAGCCCAACCTGCGCGTCGCGACGAAATGAGCCGCTGAAAATAAATGAAACTTGGCGCAAACCCGGCCAGTCAATCATTACGTACTGACTTTTCCCCCTTAATGCACCAAGGAGAAACACCATGAGTAGCACAGGCGATAAAGTAAAAGGCATGGCCAACGAAGCTGTCGGTAACGTCAAGCAAGGCGTCGGTAAAGCCACTGACAACGATAAGCTCCATGCCGAAGGCAAAGTCCAAGAGAAGAAAGGCGAAGCCCAGCAAGCCGTCGGCAAAGCCAAAGACGCTGTGAAAAAAGGCGTCGACAAGGCGTAATCCAGCCTTGAACGAAATACACGAGCGGCCATCCAAGGATGGCCGTTTTTGTGTCGAAATCCTGCTGACGCCCGGCTAAGGTTCGCCAAACAGGCTACCTTGATGTAAAAAACGGCCCCTGAGTCGCCACGACTTCAAACCTGTATTGCGGCGAAAGGAGACGCGAATGATATTTCCAGACATGAAAGGTCTGCCCCTGCACCGCGTGATGGTGCGCACGGTCACTGAGTTCGTCGATGACGAAATGTCGACCTACGCCTCGGCACTGGCTTACCAGATGCTGTTCTCGCTGTTCCCGTTCATTCTGTTCCTGATCGCCCTGATCGGTTTCCTGCACCTGCCGGACTTTTTCTCCTGGTTGCGCCTGCAATCGGAACTGGTGCTGCCGCCGCAGGCGCTGGAGTCGGTCAACCCGGTGATCGATCAGCTGCAGCAGTCCAAGGGCGGCTTGCTCTCTATCGGTATCGTCATCGCGCTGTACACCGCGTCTGCCGGTGTGCGCTTGATGATGAGCGCGATGAACGCAGCGTATGACGTGGTCGAGGGCCGGCCGATCTGGAAGCGCTTTCCGCTGTCAGTGGTTTACACCGTTGGCATCGCCGGCATGTTGCTGATGGCCGCCGCGCTGATGGTGCTCGGGCCGCAAGTGATGGGCTGGATCGCCGCGCAGGTCGGGCTGGAAGAAGTCATCGTGACCATCTGGACGATTGCCCGCTGGCCGGTAATCGTGATTCTGATGATGGTTGCCGTGGCGCTGATCTACTACGTCATGCCCGACGTCAAACAGGAATTCCGCTTCATCACCCCAGGCTCGGTACTGGCCGTGGTGGTGTGGATCATCGCCTCGTTGGGTTTCGCGTTCTACGTGAAAACCTTCGCCAACTACAACGCAATGTATGGCAGCATCGGGGCGATCATCGTGCTGTTGCTGTATTTCTACATTTCCGCTGCGGTGCTGCTGCTCGGCGCGGAGATGAATGCGGTGATCGAGCACATGTCCAACGAGGGCAAGGACGCAGGCGAGAAAGTCCCTGGCGAACTCGCTGAACAACCCAAACAACACGTCTCGGGCCTGGGCCGCGATCACTCGCTCAAGCCGGACACTGACGAAGTCTGATCATGATCCGTGAAATCCTCAAAATGGGCGACGAGCGCTTGCTGCGCATCGCCCCGCCAGTGCCGCCGGAGATGTTCGACAGCCCGGAGCTGTGGCAGCTGATCGACGACATGTTCCAGACCATGGAAAGCGTCGGCGGCGTCGGTCTGGCCGCGCCGCAGATCGGCGTCGACCTGCAACTGGTGATCTTCGGCTTCGAGCACAGCGAACGTTACCCGGACGCCGAAGCCGTGCCGCAGACGATTCTGATCAATCCGCTGATCACGCCGTTGAATACGCTGACGGAGGAGGGCTTCGAAGGCTGTCTGTCCGTGCCGGGTTTGCGGGGTGCGGTGGATCGTTTTCAGCAGATTCGCTATGAGGGTTTTGATCCGAAAGGCGAGCCGATTGTGCGCGTGGCCTCGGGTTTCCATGCGCGGGTGGTGCAGCATGAGTGCGATCACCTGATCGGCCGGTTGTACCCGTCGCGGATTAGCGACTTCAGCAAGTTCGGTTTTACCGAAGTGATGTTCCCGGATCTCGATCCAACGGCTGACGATTAACCAGAATCAAAAGATCGCAGCCTTCGGCAGCTCCTACACCGATTCCTTGTAGGAGCTGCCGAAGGCTGCGATCTTTTGATCTTCATCCCTGATGTACAAATTCCATCGCAATCATCGGCTTGCTCCGCGCATACCGGCTCAACCGTTCCGCCATTGCCTGGGGCAGGGCCGGATCGAACGTGAAGCCGCGTCGCTCGTAAAACCCACGCAAATCCGGATGACAGAACAGCCACACCGGCTCACTCACACCCTGCACCGCCGCCGCCATCAACTGCGCGGCAAGCCCTTGCTCGCGACACCCCGGATCGACAAACAACCCCGTCAACCAATACCCGCCGGCGACCGGTCGCAAACACAACGCGGCGACGATTTCGCCGCGCCGCGCCACCCACAATTGCGCGTCACGCACGGCTTTCATCGACGATTGATGGCTGCGGTAAAACTTGTTCATCAACGGCCATAGAGACTCGTCGAGCAGGCTGTATCGGGTACCGGGCATGGGGTCGGACTGTCGGTGCGAAAAGCCGCGATTATAAAAGAACGCACGGCGCTGGATAGGTGTATACCTGACCTCACATCCCCTGTGAGTGGAGTAGCCATCATGTCCAAAGGTATGGATTCAAAGAAAGCCGCGAAAAAGAAACCGGCCAAGACCGCGATTGAAAAACGTGCGGAGAAGAAGGCCAAGAAGGTGGATATTTTCGGCCATTGAAATGGTGTGTTCGCTATTGCTTGATGATCATTCCGGGATGCCCGGAATGATCATCAAGAGATCGATAACGGGGCTATTTGTTCATGACACATGTCTCAGACGGATATCATCTATCTTCGTGCTACCAGTTATCGTGTCACCCTCATTACCAAAGTGGAAAAAAAGATACATTGGTGAGGCAGGTGGGGTGTTGCTGGACGTGAAGGTGATGGAGTGGGTTTTCCATACGTTTGATGCCGGGAGTCTCGTGTAACGGGTGATATCGGTGTTGTCTCGACGGATCCACAGCTGAGTTATATCTGAGCACTGATATTTAAAGCTCAACTCATACACCCCTCCGATTTCGATGCCACCGTAGCTCTTCCCGATTACCACAGTTTGCAATATGGTGCCCGACTCCACGAAATACTCGCCCTCCTTCAGAACTATTTTTGGGGCGTAGCGGGGATCAGGAACCCACCCATCCCAATCGAACCAGTCAAACGTCGTCAACTTGTCCAGCCCGGCCTGCACGCTATACACCCTGGCCTGACACTCCACCGCATCACTCACCGCCGCCTCCCTGAACAACCCCACCTTCAACACGATCGCCACTTTCGAATCAGCCTTGCACTCGCGCAACCATTGCACCTCAGTCCTGTAACTCAGCCCCGCCCCTTGATCGTGCGTTGCGCCCACAAATTGATCCCTGTTGCGCGAGGTCCCGTCGGTGCGGCTTTCCACATAACTCAACCACACCGGCAACCCCGAACGCTGGAACGGCCATTTGTCACACAGCACTTTGGTGTCGTCCTTGATCGCGCCGATCGACAGGTCGGCACCGGTGAACCCTTCGATCAGCGGTGCCGGCATGTTTTGTTGCAGCAAATCGCCAATGCTCAGGTCCAGCGCTCTGGACGGCGTTTCCTGGCCGGTACGAATCACCTTGTAGCTGACCTTCACGATTTGTTTCAGGTTGGCCCCGGTAATACCCGCCGGGATGCTGAAATCCACGTACGCCTGACCGTTGACGATCTTGCGCTCGGGAACCGTCGAACCATCTCCCGGACGGCCCAGAACCGCCAGTTCGATCGCGTCGTCAGGCTTGAACGCTGAGGTGATGACACGCGCGGTAAAGCCGTTCTGATAACGATTCGGGTCGAGCAGACCATTGGGGGCCTCGACAACGCTTGGTTCCAGCAGGCTTGGCAACGGGCTGCCGATACGCACTTCGCGGTATTCGGAGTACATCTCCACGCCGTTACGTCGCAGGTTGTAAAACAGCTTCACGGTGCGATCCAGGTTGAGATCCACGAAGTGACGGGACAGTGGGATGCGAATCGGCCTGGCTGCCGAGCCGGGCGTCAGTTCAAACGTGCCGCGTGTGCTGCCTTCGCGGCTGAAACCCTGGAAATACCAGTTGCCCTGATCCTTGGTGGTGGTCAGGATCAAGGGGATTTGATAGATCACTTCACGATCCGGCACCGGGTCGAACACGTCATCGTCCGTGGCGCCTTCCAGAATCGGCGCCGGCAAGTCTTTTCTCGGTTCGCCCACCGTCAGGTGCAACGGATCAGAGATTTGCACCCCGCTGGTGTGCACCTCGTAGGTGACGGTCACGCGCAGACCGGCGAAACGGTCGAGATCGCGCCCCTGAATCAGCCGGGTGATCGGCATGCCCGGTGGCAGGTCGCCGACCAGACGCGCATCTTCATAGAGCTCAGTGCCGCCGCCGGGCCGGACGGCTTTGATAAATAGAATCACCAGATCATTGGATTGACGCCCAGGGTAAATGGGGATCGTCGCCATGGCCTGATCGAGATTCTCCGGCAGGTATTCGCCATTGGCCTTGTCGATTGATGGTGGGATCAGCGCATTAAGCTTGCCAATGATGCGAACGATGGTTTTTCTCGAGTACAGACGACCGTTGCTGGTCTGCACCTCGTAAGAAACAACGGCTTTGCCGTAGGGGATCGCCTCGACGTTGACATACGCGACAAAGGCTTCGTAAGTCCGGCCAGGGGCGCTGACGGGGATATCGAAGGTCTGCCTGACCGGCGTGCCTTCGACGGTTTCGCCAGCCCAGGTCAAATGGATGATGTCGCCAGGTGCGTAGTTCTGGCGATTGGTTTGCACCTCGACCTTTACGTCCCGGCCATTCAATGCCTTGAGATCAATTTCGCCGGTGAGGTAATCGGCATCTTCAATGTAGGGCTCGGCCAGTTTCGAGTCATCCAGATCAACGTCCACATAGGAGGGCGTCGACCAGGGACCGTTTTCATCGGGTCGGTTGTTGGCTTCATCAATGGGCTGGAACATCACCGGTAATTTGGTCGCACTGCCAGCGTTCTCGATGACGGTGCGGCTGACGAAGATCTTGATCGGGTTGCTGGCAGGCGATTCTGCCTGCTCTTGAGTGACCACATGGCGGATGGATTCCGTGCCCCATTTCAATTCGATTCTGTCGCGCACCCGCAGATAGGTGTAGGGCACGATCGTGACCCAGGTCCCGGCCTTGGCGCGTTCGGCATCAATTCCGCGTTCAGCCACATCTGCTTCCAATTGCTGATGCAGTTCGGAGTGGCTGATCGGGTCCGAGTTCTGGTCAACGCCACCGGGGCGAGTCAGCAGCACCAGCGTTTTTTGTGGTGGAGAATTTTCGGCGGTGCCGCTGAAGCGAGTAATTCGATAGTGAACGTTTTCGTAGGTTTTCGAGATGAAAAACGATCGAGGGATCGTCAATAACACCCGCTTGTCCTTGTCTGCGGTCCCGATGAATTTATAAGCGTCGGCGCGATTCTGGTCGGTCACGAACAATTCGAGGAAATCGCCCACCTCCATGTTTACCCAAGGATCGATGGCACACAGTGCGCCGTCCTTGAGCTGATCAATACCCAGAGCGAAGTCTGCGTCGACCACATTTTCGATGGCGCCGGCAAACCTCGGCGGGTCGAGTGCCAGCGGGTCTGCTGTATCGAGGGGGTTGGATGTGCCGGGTGAATTCAGGGCGTTTGGCGCTGGAATGTAAAGGGTCATGTCCTGCTCCTGTTAAGGCATGTCTGAGGACGTCAGCGGGCGCTGGCGTGGCAATCATCAGGCGCTCGTGCCGGCAGACCTGGCCACTGTCAGAAATTACAGTTCCGACGAACGGAGCCTTCGTAGGGAAGCTTTTGGAATACGCCTGCAGGATGGTCGGCGCTCGTCAAACGGCCTCATCGCTGGCAAGCCAGCTCCCTCAATTTTTTGCGATAGCGTCAGACCCGCCCAGGATTCTCCCCGCGCAGCCTTTCGGCAGCTCCTACACCGATTCCTTGTAGGAGCTGCCGAAGGCTGCGATCTTTTGATCTTCATCCCTGATGTACAAATTCCATCGCAATCATCGGCTTGCTCCGCGCATACCGGCTCAATCGTTCCGCCATTGCCTGGGGCAGGGCCGGATCGAACGTGAAGCCGCGTCGCTCGTAAAACCCACGCAAATCCGGATGACAAAACAGCCACACCGGCTCACTCACACCCTGCACCGCCGCCGCCATCAACTGCGCGGCAAGCCCTTGCTCGCGACATCCCGGATCGACAAACAGCCCCGTCAACCAATGCCCGCCGGCGACCGGCCGCAAACACAACGCGGCGACGATTTCGCCGCGCCGCGCTACCCACAATTGCGCGTCACGCACGGCTTTCATCGACGATTGATGGCTGCGGTAAAACTTGTTCATCAACGGCCATAGCGACTCGTCGAGCAGGCTGTATCGGGTATCGGGCATGGGGTCGGACTGTCGGTGCGAAAAGCCGCGATTATAAAAGAACGCACGGCGCTGGATAGGTGTATACCTGACCTCACATCCCCTGTGAGTGGAGTAGCCATCATGTCCAAAGGTATGGATTCAAAGAAAGCCGCGAAGAAGAAACCGGCCAAGACCGCGATTGAGAAACGTGCGGAGAAAAAGGCCAAGAAGGTGGATATTTTTGGTCATTGAATAAAAATAAAAACAGCCATTACGAGTTATCGTAATGGCTGTTGGATGCGGTTGAAAGGCACCGCGATTGTTCTAGATTCTCCTCAGACGCAGGTTATCCATTCTCACATTGTACCTTGATTCCCCAAAGTAAAACTTTAGCACCACAGGTGGTGCGGCGGGTGTTGTCCCTGAGTAGAAATTGAAAGCTCTCGACTGCCAAGCGCTGCTTGCGGGGATAGTCCCGCTGAAAAGTTTTTTTCCTTCCAGAGCGAGGTAAAAAGTCGCGGCGGTTGGTGATTGATAGTCGAAACTAAATGAATACTGTTCACCGATATCCAACTGAAATGTTTTCTGAAGATATACATAGGCATAGGAGGTCATGGAGTCGATGATCGACTCAGCAAAGTATTCTCCAGCCAAAAGTCCTATCTGTGATCTGTATCCACTTACCAGCGACCACCCATTCCAATCAAAGCCATTGAAGGTCGTAAGGTCATCCAGCCCGGCCTGCACGCTATAAACCCTGGACTGACACTCCACCGCATCACTCACCGCCGCCTCCCTGAACAACCCCACCTTCAAAACGATCGACACTTTCGAACCAGCCTTGCATTCGCGCAACCATTGCACCTCCGTCGTGTAACTTAGCCCCGCCCCTTGATCGTGCGTTGCGCCCACAAATTGATCCCTGGTACGCGAGGTCCCGTCGGTGCGGCTTTCCACATAACTCAACCACACCGGCAACCCCGAACGCTGGAACGGCCATTTGTCACACAGCACTTTGGTGTCGTCCTTGATCGCGCCGATCTTCAGTTCTGCACCGGTGAACCCTTCGATCAGCGGTGCTGGCATGTTCTGTTGCAGCAAATCGCCAATGCTCAGGTCCAGCGCTCTGGACGGCGTTTCCTGGCCGGTGCGAATCACCTTGTAGCTGACCTTCACGATTTGTTTCAGGTTGGCCCCGGTAATACCCGCCGGGATGCTGAAATCCACGTACGCCTGACCGTTGACGATCTTGCGCTCGGGAACCGTCGAACCATCTCCCGGACGGCCCAGAACCGCCAGTTCGATCGCGTCGTCAGGCTTGAACGCTGAGGTGATGACACGCGCGGTAAAGCCGTTCTGATAACGATTCGGGTCGAGCAGACCATTGGGGGCCTCGACAACGCTTGGTTCCAGCAGGCTTGGCAACGGGCTGCCGATACGCACTTCGCGGTATTCGGAGTACATCTCCACGCCGTTACGCCGCAGGTTGTAAAACAGCTTCACGGTGCGGTCCAGGTTGAGATCCACGAAGTGACGGGACAGCGGGATGCGAATCGGCCTGGCTGCCGAGCCGGGCGTCAGTTCAAACGTGCCTCGTGTGCTGCCTTCGCGGCTGAAACCCTGGAAATACCAGTTGCCCTGATCCTTGGTGGTGGTCAGGATCAAGGGGATTTGATAGATCACTTCACGATCCGGCACCGGGTCGAACACGTCATCGTCTGTGGCGCCTTCCAGAATCGGCGCCGGCAAGTCTTTTCTCGGTTCGCCCACCGTCAGGTGCAACGGATCAGAGATTTGCACCCCGCTGGTATGCACCTCGTAGGTGACGGTCACGCGCAGACCGGCGAAACGGTCGAGATCACGCCCCTGAATCAGCCGGGTGATCGGCATGCCCGGTGGCAGGTCGCCGACCAGACGCGCATCTTCATAGAGCTCAGTGCCGCCACCGGGCCGGACGGCTTTGATAAACAGAATCACCAGATCATTGGATTGACGCCCAGGGTAAATGGGGATCGTCGCCATGGCCTGATCGAGATTCTCCGGCAGGTATTCGCCATTGGCCTTGTCGATTGATGGTGGGATCAGCGCATTAAGCTTGCCAATGATGCGAACGATGGTTTTTCTCGAGTACAGACGACCGTTGCCAGTTTGTACCTCGTAGGAAACAACGGCCTTGCCGTAGGGGATGGCCTTGACGTTGTCATAAAAGACGAACGCTTCGTAAGTCCGGCCAGGGGCGCTGACGGGGATATCGAAGGTCTGCCTGACCGGCGTGCCTTCGACGGTTTCGCCAGCCCAGGTCAAATGGATGATGTCGCCAGGTGCGTAGTTCTGGCGATTGGTTTGCACTTCGACCCTTACGTCGCGGCCATTCAATGCCTTGAGATCGATTTCGCCGGTGACGTAATCGGCATCTTCGATGTAGGGCTCGGCCAGTTTCGAGTCATCCAGATCAACGTCCACATAGGAGGGGGTTGACCAGGGACCGTTTTCATCGGGTCGGTTGTTGGCTTCATCAATGGGCTGGAACATGACCGGTAATTTGGTCGCACTGCCAGCGTTCTCGATCACGGTGCGGCTGACGAAGATCTTGATCGGGTTGCTGGCAGGCGATTCTGCCTGCTCTTGAGTGACCACATGGCGGATGGATTCCGTGCCCCATTTCAATTCGATTCTGTCGCGCACCCGTAGATAGGTGTAGGGCACGATCGTGACCCAGGTCCCGGCTTTGGCGCGTTCGGCATCAATTCCGCGTTCAGCCACATCTGCTTCCAATTGCTGATGCAGTTCGGAGTGGCTGATCGGGTCCGAGTTCTGGTCAACGCCACCGGGGCGAGTCAGCAGCACCAGCGTTTTTTGTGGTGGAGAATTTTCGGCGGTGCCGCTGAAGCGAGTGATTCGATAGTGAACGTTTTCGTAGGTTTTCGAGCTGAAATACGATCGCGGAATGGTCAGTAAAATCCGTTGATTCTTGTCCGCCACACCAATGAATTTATAAGCGTCGGCGCGATTCTGGTCGGTCACGAACAATTCGAGAAAATCGCCCACCTCCATGTTTACCCAAGGATCGATGGCACACAGTGCGCCGTCCTTGAGCTGATCAATACCCAGAGCGAAGTCTGCGTCGACCACATTTTCGATGGCGCCGGCAAACCTCGGCGGGTCAAGTGCCAGCGGATCTGCTGTATCGAGGGGGGTGGATGTGCCGGGTGAATTCAGGGCGTTTGGCGCTGGAATGTAAAGGGTCATGTCCTGCTCCTGTTAAGGCATGTCTGAGGACGTCAGCGGGCGCTGGCGTGGCAATCATCAGGCGCTCGTGCCGGCACACCTGGCCACTGTCAGAAATTACAGTTCCGACGAACGGAGCCTTTGTCGGGAAGCTTTTGGAATACGCCTGCAAGATGGTCGGCGCTCGTCACACGGCCTCATCGCTGGCAAGCCAGCTCCCTCAATTTTTTTGCGCTGCGCCCTGTGGGATCTCGCTTGCCAGCGATAGCGTCAGACCTGCGCACGCTTCTCCCCGCGCTGAACCGATTCTTGTGCAAAAAGTGCCAGATACTGGCCGACTAGTGGGCTTGCGCAAGGCTTCGCGATGACTATGCTTATTCCTAACTAACTATGTCGACCGTGCACGGTTAGTGCGTGAATTCATGCTGCCAGAGTGCGCAATCCAAGGCACCGACACTGAACCAACAAGGAGCATCATTTATATGGAAGTTCTTCAACGCGTTAGGGCTGGCCCGCGAGCGGGCTATCAAGAGAAGGATGTCTTGATTAGAGCGTCGCTGCATGGACGTTCCGATTGACCATCAGTTATCACCTGACAACTTCCTCCCCTTGGAGGAATGCGTGTGCCTGTTCTGTGGAATCCATTGGTGGATCTTGAAAGACCTGAACTTTCATCAAATCAAAAGACCGCGCGGAAGGTGATAGAACCATGTTCAACCTACATCACAAGGCTGACCTGCAGCAGATCGAGCGATTCAGCTGCGCCTTGACCGAGGCCAACGCCAAGCTCGAAGCGATCAGCCGCTCGATGGCAATGATCGAATTCACCCCTGAAGGCATCGTTCTGGATGCCAATGAAAACTTCTGCAAGACCATGGGCTACAGCGCTGACGAAGTGCGGGGCAAACATCACCGGATCTTTTGTGAAGAGGCGTTCTACCGCAGCGAGGAATACGCCAGATTGTGGCGCGACCTGGCCCGTGGCGAGCCTATCAGCGGCACCTTTCTGCGCTTGAACAAGAGCGGCCGGGAGATCTGGCTCGAAGCCAGTTACATGCCGGTATACGGTCCGGACAAGCAGGTCAAAAGTGTGATCAAAGTGGCGGCGGACATCACCGCCCGGGTCAACAAGGAACACGAAGAAGAGAGCATGCTGGCGGCGATCAGTCGCTCGATGGCGGTGATCGAGTTCACTCCGGAGGGCAATGTAATTACCGCTAACGACAACTTCCTCAAGACCATGCAGTACTCGCTCAACGAAATTGTCGGCCATCACCACAGCATGTTCTGCCATCGCAGCGAATCGGAATCATCGCAGTACAAGGCGTTCTGGGCTTCGCTCAATCGCGGCGAATATCACTCCCATCGTTTTGAGCGCAAGAACAAGTCCGGCCATATGGTTTACCTGGAAGCCTCGTACAACCCGCTGTTCGACGCCAAGGGCCGCTTGTACAAAGTGGTCAAATTCGCCAGCGACATCACCCACCAGATGACCACGTTGCAGAACGCCGCCGAATCGGCCCACAGCACCTCGGTACAAAACGACGCTTGCGCGCAAAAAGGCTCACAGGTCGTGCAGCAAACGGTGCAGATCATTCAGGACATTTCCCGCGACCTCAACGAAGCGGCGGTCAGCATCGACGCGGTCAGCAAGCAGTCGGACATCATCGGCACCATCGTCCAGACCATTCGCGGGATTGCCGATCAGACCAACCTGCTGGCGCTCAACGCGGCGATTGAAGCCGCCCGGGCCGGGGAACATGGGCGCGGGTTTGCGGTGGTCGCGGACGAGGTGCGCAGCCTGGCGGCGCGGACCAGTCAGGCAACGCTGGAGATTGTCGATGTGGTGCGCAAAAACCATGACTTGTCGCTGAGCGCGGTGTCGAGCATGCAATCGAGTCTGAGTCGAACCGGGCTCGGGGTGGAACTGGCCAACGAAGCGGGGGCAGTGATTCAGGAGATTCAGCAGGGATCGCGGCATGTGGTGGATGCGATCAGTCAGTTCAATGAGACGTTGCAGTTGAACTGACATCATCTAAACGGCATAAAACCTGTGGGAGCGGGCTTGCCCGCGATATCGATAGATCAGCCAACACATACGTTGAGTGTTCTCCCGTCATCGCGGGCAAGCCCGCTCCCACAGGTTCAGTGTGTATTCAGAACCACGATAATTCGGCGAGTGCTGTCCGCCGCTTTATCAATGTCTTTCACATCCTCGGCAGCGCTCAGCGATGGGCAATATTCTCCAGCGCAAGATTACGTGTCCTCGGGCCGAAATAACCGATGGTCAGCATCACAATCAGCATGCTGCTGACGATGAACGCCAACACTCCGGGCGTACCGAAATTGTCGAGAAACAAGCCGATCAACAGGCTGCTGAACACCGTCGACAAACGACTGAACGAATAGCAGAAACCCACCGCGCGGGCGCGGATATTGGTCGGGAACAGTTCGCTCTGATACGAGTGGTAACTGAAGCTCAGCCAGGCATTGCAGAACGTGATCATCACCCCGCAGAAGATCAACCCGAACGCACTGGTGTGCAGGGCGAACAAGGTGCCGAAGGTCATGGCGCCGAGGGCCGAACCGACGATCTGCCATTTGTTTTCGAAACGATTGGCGAACTTCACGAACAGCAGCGGCCCGAGCGGGTAGGCGAGGGTGATGATGAAGGCGTACATCAGGCTGTGAGTGACGCTGACGCCCTGACCGGACAGCAGCGCCGGCAACCAATTGCCGAAGCCGAAGAAACCGATGGCCTGGAAGATGTGGAAAACGATCAACATCAACGCACGACGGCGGTACGGCGGCTGCCAGATATCAGCAAAGCGGCCCTTGCCTTCAACATCGACAGGCACGGCTTCCGGCGCGTCCAGCGTTTTGCCGTGATCCTTTTCGCACCGGGCTTCGATGCTGTCGAGAATCCGGTTGGCCTCATCAAAGCGGCCATGTTGCGCCAACCAGCGTGGCGACTCCGGCAGGCGCTTGCGCAGCCACCAGATAAACAAGGCAAACACCGCACTCGCCAACACTACCCAACGCCAGCCGGACACGCCAAATGGCGCTTGCGGCACCAGCCACCACGACATCAATGCCACCGCCGGCACCGACAGAAACTGCACGAAGAACGCAAAAGCAAACGCCGAACTGCGCATGCGCTTAGGCACCAGCTCCGAGAGGTAGGCATCGATGGTCACCAGTTCGATGCCCAAACCGATGCCGACCAAAAAGCGCATAAAGATGATGCCCAGCGCCGAACTCTGAATGCCCATCAACACCGTCGCCACCGTGTACCAGACCAGCGCGAAGGTAAAGATCGCGCGGCGACCGAAACGATCCGCCAACGGACTCAGCAGGCTGGCGCCGAGGAACAGACCGAGGAATGTCGCCGAGGCAAACGCCGCCTGATCGGAGAAACCGAACACGCCTTGATTGCCGGTGGCAAAGATCCCGTCGCGGATCAGGCCGGGGCTGATGTAGGCGGTCTGGAACAGGTCATAGAGTTCGAAAAAACCACCGATTGACAGCAGCGCCACCAGCCGCCATATCGTCGCGACGGCCGGGAGGCGGTCGATGCGGGCGGAAACCTGAGCGGCGCGGATCGGGTCGATGCCGTCGCTGTGCGCGGCGGCGGGGGCGTGAGCAGTCATGGGCTGATCCATTTTTTATTGATGGAAAAGCTTAGCCTGCTATCGGAGTTCGCGGATTGTGAATATCAGCGGTTTAATCGGTTAAACCGCTGATTTCTCGCAATATCTGTTTACGAATTAACGATTTATGCCGCAGCCGTCGAATCGGGAAGGGCTGAAGCCGGCAAACCGAAGAGGCGGTCGAACAGCCAGTTGAACGCAAACGTGTAGCACGGAATGAAGATGATCAACGCCAGATCGAGCAGGAATGCCTGCACCAGGCTGATGTTCATCCACCAGGCGATCAACGGAATGAGGAACACGATCAACGTCAGTTGAAAACCGATGGCGTGGGCGATGCGTCGTTTAACCGTGCGAGTGCGCGAAATCTGCCGACTTTCCCAGCGCTCGAACAGCGAGGTGTAGATGAAATTCCAGGTCACGGCGATGGTGGTGATGATCACTGCCAATGGGCCGGTGCTGCCCGGCGAAGTGCCGGACAGCAGCGCCAGACCGAGGGCGGAAAAGGTCATGCCGATCACTTCGTAGAGCGACACGTAGACCAGTTTGCGTTTGACGCCTTGCATGCGGTTTTGCCTCTTTCTTGCCGTTTGTTGGCCAGCGGGGCTGGCGAAGGCGGCGAAAGATAGCTTCAATAGGGCTGACAGAAAAAGTCAGTAGCTTTCAGTTTTATTGATAGGTGTGAAAGGTGAATTTCAACAGCGACAGCATTGAGCTGTTTCTTGCGGTGATTGAGCGAGGCTCCTTTTCGGCGGCGGCGCGGGCATTGGGCAAAGTGCCTTCGGCGGTGAGCATGAGCATCGGCAACCTCGAGGCAGAACTCGGTTATCTGCTGTTCGACCGCAGCCACCGTGAACCGCAACCTACGGCGATGGCGCTATCGCTTGTCCCCCATGCGCGGTTGATTGCCGAGCAACTCAAGCACCTGCAAGTGCACGCGGTGGAGTTGTCGCTGGGGCTGGAAAGCAAGTTATCGATCGGCGTGGTCGCGGACATGGATCGGCGGCGTTTGCTGGCGGCGATCAAGGTCATTGCCGAGCGTCATCCGCTGCTCGACATCGAAGTGCTGACTGCGCCGCAGGATGACGTGTTGGCGATGTTGCACAGTGGTCGCGTCAGCGTTTGTCTGGCCTTCGCCGGGTTGAGCATGAATGTGCTGGAGCGTTTTCAGTTCGTCGGCAACGAACGGATGATCGCCACGCTGGCAGCCGACAGTCCGTTGTTGCAGGGGCAGGATCTGTTTCTCGAAGATCTGGTGCAGATGCGGCAGATCATCGTCGCCAGCCGCGACTTGCCGATCAGTGAGACGCGGCCGTTGGTGGCGCAATCCTATTGGCGCACGGACAGCCTGGAAACGGCCATGGAGATGGTCGAGGCGGGATTGGGTTGGGGCAATTTTCCGTTGTCGGTGGTGCAGTCGCGACTGGACAGCGGACGGCTGAAACGCCTGAATTTCCGCAACATCGAAAACGGTCTGGTGATGCCGGTGCACGCGGTGTGGCTCAAGAGCCAGCCGCTGCAGAAGGGTGCATTGGCCCTCGTTGAATTGCTGAGCCATTGAGCCATAGTGATCCCTGTAGGAGCTGCCGCAGGCTGCGATCTTTTGCTGTTGTTTTCAAAAAAGACAAGATCAAAAGATCGCAGCCTGCGGCAGCTCCTACAGGGATCTTTTTACCCCGGGATTTGCGCCCACCACAAAAACCTGTGGGAGCTGGCTTGCCAGCGATAGCGGTGTTTCAGCCAACCCAGTTTTGAGTGACCTGCCGCCATCGCTGGCAAGCCAGCTCCCACAGGAATTTTAGGGATTCCAGAAGTCAGGTACTTTCGCGAATCTTCAGTTCAAAACCCATGTCTTCCACGGGACGAGCAACCGAATTCCCCGCCATCAACGTCAACATCTGCTCCGCCGCGCGCCGGCCAATCGCTTCGCGCGGGGTGTTGATGCTGCTTAAACGCGGCACCATGTGTTCGGACATCGGCAAGTCGTTGAAACCCAGAATCGCCACCTGCTCAGGAATCCTGATGCCATTGCGCAACGCTTCCAGCAACGCACCCTGCGCCAAATCGTCGTTACCAAAGAAGATTGCATCGACATCCGGATGCGCCGCGAGTAACTGCAAAAACAATTCCCCGCCCAAGCCCACCGACGAGGCACGCGGCGTCAGCACTTCCAGATCCGGGTCGTAGCGCCCGGCCTTCTGCAACGCTTTGCGGAAACCTTCACCGCGCAACAACGTACGTTGATCAAGTTGCGCGCCGATATACGCCAGACGCTTGCGCCCCCGCGAGAGCAAGTGCTCAGCCGCCGTTTCACCGGCACTCAGTTGCGAGAAGCCCACACAGTTCACGCCAGCGGCGCTGTCCAGTTCCATCATGTACACGCAAGGAATGTTGCTCGCCTCGATCATTCGTCGCGAACTTTCGGTGCGGTCAAACCCGGTCAACAGGAAGCCGCGCGGCTGATAAGCCATGTAGTTGCGCAGCAGGTTTTCTTCTTCATCACGGGAGTAATGGAAGTTGCCGATCAGCACTTCGAAACCCTTGGGTGTGAGCACCCGATGAATGGCTTCCAGGGTGTCGATGAACAATAAGTTGGACAGCGAAGGCACTAACACCACGACAGAATGGCTCTGCGCCGAGGCCAAAGCGCGGGCAGCCGGGTTGACCACGTAGTTGAGTTCAAGGGCGGCTTTGCGGACTTTTTCCACCAGTTCGGTGGCCACGGTGCTGACCCCGCGCAAGGCACGAGAGGCGGTAATCGGACTGACACCGGCCAGGCGGGCGACTTCATTCAGGGTGGGACGGCCGGTGGTGCGGGTATTTTTATCGTTTTTAGGGGTGGTCATCGACGGCTTGCCAAACAAAAATCAAGGCACTAAGGTAGCGCTGTCCTGATGCAGCTGTAAATGCGTAAGCGAGGTCCTGCCTGATCTTCGCTTTTTGGCGTTGGGAACAAACCTGCTGCAACCCAAAAAAACGACAAGAAGGCGTCGGCAACTTCTGCCCTTGCACTAGAGTCATAGCTAGCAAAGGTAGCGCTGTCTGCGCGCTGAGGTGTTATATGAGTCATCCCATCACCGCCCTGGTCATCATGGGCGTTGCCGGTTGCGGCAAGACGTGCGTCAGCGAGGCCCTGTGCCAATTGAGCGGCGCCACTGCCATTGAAGGCGATACTTTCCATCCGGCCGCGAACATCGAAAAGATGAGCGCGGGGATCCCCCTGAACGACGACGACCGCGCCGGCTGGCTCGACAGCCTGTGCGATGAGTTGCGTCGTGTCGATGCGCTGGGCAAACGTCCGGTGCTGACCTGCTCGGCCCTTAAACACAGTTATCGCGAAGTGTTGCGCAGCGCCTTGCCTGGCCTGGGCTTCGTGTTTCTTGAATTGACCCCTGAAGTTGCCGCTGAACGTGTGTCCCACCGTCCGGGCCACTTCATGCCGGCCACGTTGATCGAAAGCCAGTTCGCCACCCTCGAATCGCCGAAGGGCGAGCCGTTGACGTTGGCCCTGAATGCTTCGATCCACAGCGTTGAAGAACTGGCGTCCCAGGCTCACGTCTGGTGGCAAGCCAACGGTCTGAAGCAGGCGGTATGAGTGTGTTGAAAGAGATAGCGCTGTCCTCCCGACTTCTGTTTAACCCGCTTTAATAACAACAACAATCCAGGAGACACCCCCAATGTTTGGCATGTCCCACGACGCGTTTCTGCTGCTTGATGCAGTGGTCACGGTGATCGGACTGATTGTCCTGATCACCAAGTTCAAGCTGCACCCGTTTATTTCCCTGACCATCGCCGCCGCGTTCCTCGGCCTGACCTCCGGCATGCCGATCGGCACCATCATCAAAGCGTTCCAGGACGGCTTCGG
This sequence comes from Pseudomonas sp. 4CAES_32.4, assembly GCF_058136335.1. Lineage (NCBI taxonomy): Bacteria > Pseudomonadati > Pseudomonadota > Gammaproteobacteria > Pseudomonadales > Pseudomonadaceae > Pseudomonas > Pseudomonas sp. 4CAES_32.4. The sequence goes on along the minus strand of NZ_CM176882.1, from coordinate 4,772,047 downwards.
TGGCGTGCTCGGTTTCGTCGGCATCATCCTCGCGCTGGGCACCATGCTCGGCAAAATGATGGCCGAATCGGGCGGGGCGGATCAGATCGCCCAGACCCTGATCCGGGCGTTCGGCAAGGACAAAGTCCAGTGGGCGATGATGTTCGCTGCATTTCTGGTCGGCATTCCGCTGTTCTTCGAGATCGGTTTTGTTCTGCTGATTCCGCTGGTGTTCATCGTTGCGCGCCGCACCGGTGTGTCGATCATCAAGATCGGTATCCCGCTGCTCGCCGGCCTGTCCGCCGTGCACGGTCTGGTGCCACCGCACCCGGGCCCGCTGCTGGCCATCGGTGTATTCGGCGCTGATATCGGCAAGACCATTCTCTACGGTCTGATCGTTGCGCTGCCGACTGCAATCATTGCCGGTCCGATCTTTGGCACGTTCATCGCCAAGCACATTCCGGGTCACCCGAATCAGGAACTGGTCGATCAACTGGCCCGTGAAAACGACGACTCGGCCAAGCTGCCAAGCTTCGGCATCACTCTGGTCACCGTGCTGCTGCCGGTGTTCCTGATGCTGCTGAAAACCTTCGCTGACGTGGCGCTGCCGGACGGTCACTTCTTCCGCACCTGGATGGACATGATCGGTCACCCGATCTCGGCACTGCTGCTGGCGTTGCTACTGTCGCTGTACACCTTCGGTCACAAGCAGGGCATCGGTTCGCAACAGATGCTCAAGTGGCTGGACGCAAGCCTGGCGCCTACCGCTGCGATCATCCTGATCATCGGTGCAGGCGGCGGCTTCAAGCAGATGCTGGTCACCAGCGGCGTGGGCGATGTGATCGGCCACATGGCGGTCAGCGCACAGATCTCGCCGATCCTGCTGGCGTGGCTGGTGGCAGCGGTGATTCGTATTGCGACCGGTTCGGCGACTGTGGCGACCATCACTGGCGCGGGCATTGTGGTGCCGGTGGTGGGGATGATTCCAGGCGTCAACCGTGAGCTGCTGGTACTCGCTACCGGCGCCGGTTCGTTGATCCTGTCCCACGTGAACGACGCCGGTTTCTGGCTGGTGAAGCAGTACTTCAACATGACCGTGGCCGAGACGTTCAAGACCTGGACGGCGATGGAAACCATCCTCTCGGTGGTTGCGTTGGGCTTTATCCTGCTGTTGTCGCTGTTCGTTTAAACAGCTTCTTGCAGGCACAAAAAAACCGCAGCGATGCGGTTTTTTTGTGGGTGATGGTCTGCGTGAACACGGCACCTGTAGGAGCTGTCGAGTGAAACGAGGCTGCGATCTTTTGATTGTAAAAACCAGGTCAAAAGATCGCAGCCTGCGGCAGCTCCTACAGGGGATGGGTGTCAGTTATTTGGTAACTAATCCATCCGCCCGGAACATCCCGCGAATCCCGCGCACAGCCTGACGAATGCGGTCCTGGTTTTCGATCAGCGCGAAGCGCACGTGATCATCACCATACTCACCAAAACCCACCCCCGGCGAGACGCAAACTTTGGCCTCGGCCAGCAGTTTCTTGGCGAATTCCAGCGAACCCAGATGCGCGTACGCCTCAGGAATCTTCGCCCAGACATACATCGACGCTTTCGGATTTTCGACCATCCAGCCCAACTCATGCAGGCCTTTGACCAGCACGTTGCGACGCTGACGATACTGCTCGGCGATGTCGCGCACGCATTGCTGATCGCCTTCCAGCGCAGCAATCGCCGCCACTTGCAGCGGGGTAAAAGTGCCGTAGTCGTGGTAGCTCTTGATCCGCGCGAGGGCGTTGACCAGTTCCGGGTTGCCAACCATGAAACCGATACGCCAACCGGCCATGTTGTAGCTCTTGGACAGGGTGAAAAACTCCACCGCAATATCCTTGGCGCCCGGCACTTGCATGATCGACGGGGCTTTCCAGCCGTCGTAGACGATGTCGGCGTAGGCCAGATCGTGAATCACCAGCACGTCGTACTGCTTGGCGAGGGCGATCACCCGTTCGAAAAAATCCAGTTCCACGCACTGCGCAGTCGGGTTCGACGGGAAGCCGAGGATCATCATTTTCGGCTTCGGAATCGAGCCACGAATCGCCCGTTCGAGTTCGTCGAAGAAGTCCACACCCGGCACCAGCGGCACCGAACGCACCTGGGCGCCGGCAATCACCGCACCGTAAATGTGAATCGGGTAGCTCGGGTTCGGCACCAGAACGGTGTCGCCCTGATCCAGAGTGGCCAGCATCAAATGCGCCAGGCCTTCCTTGGAACCGATGGTGACGATGGCTTCGCTTTCCGGGTCGATATCGACCTCGTAGCGCTGCTTGTACCAGTTGGAAATCGCCCGGCGCAGACGCGGAATACCCTTGGACGTCGAGTAACCGTGGGTGTCCTCGCGTTGGGCGACTTGTACAAGTTTTTCGACAATGTGCGGCGGCGTGGCCCCGTCGGGGTTGCCCATGCTCAAGTCGATGATGTCTTCACCACGACGACGCGCGGCCATCTTCAGCTCGGCGGTGATGTTGAAAACGTAAGGGGGGAGTCGATCTATGCGCGCAAAGCGGCGCGGCGAACCTTGTTCAGCCATTGTTGCCTCGGATAACGTAAGCGCCCGGAACCGTCCGAGCGACGCTGGTCACTGCGGTGACCTGTGGCGGAAGATAAGGTCAGTGATGGCATACTGTCCAGCCCGTTTGTAAACAATTTTGTCCCAAGGAAATCGGTAGATGGAATTCACCAGCGGCTTCTTGCTGAGCCTTTCGCTGTGCCTGGATATCGGCGTGGCCAACATCGCGATGATCACCCTGGCGATGCAGCGCGGTTACTTTCAGGGCTTCGCTTTGGGCCTCGGCACCTGTGTCGGCGACTTGATTTATGCGGTGTTGGCGCTGGCCGGGATGACGGTTCTGCTGCAATACGAAACTGTGCGTTGGGTACTATGGATCGGCGGTTCGGCGCTGTTGATCTACTTTGCGGCGAAGATGATTTACTCGGCGATCCATCACGAAGCGCAACTGGCCGCGACCGCCGAGGTGGGGCAGAACTCCCATCGCAAAGAATTCTTTCGGGGGATTTTCCTCGCCATGTCGTCGCCGAGCGCGATTCTCTGGTTCGCGGCGGTTGGCGGCACGCTGATCGCTCGTTCCGGCGCCGGTGGCCCGCTGAGTTCGGCGTTGTTCCTCGGTGGTTTCCTTTGCGCCGGGCTGCTGTGGTCGGCGGGGTTATGCTTTGCCGCGAGCCACGGCGGCAAGCTGCTGGGTGACAAGCTGTTACGCTATTCCTACATGGCATCTGCAGCGATCTTCTGCTATTTCGCAGTCTACGTGATCGTATCTGGCTATAACGAATTTGTCGGTTCGGGTGCCGTCGAGCAGTTGCACGCGCTGTAAGCGTGCGAATTGGATTCGGCTTTCTATACTCCCAGCCGAATCCCTTCTTTGTGCCAGGAGTCGAGTCATGGATGAGCAAACACGCGTCGAAGTGGCTGAACCTCGCTTCGAACATGGACACTTCCTGCTGATTGCAGGATTTGGCGATCGATTTACCCAAGACACCGCCAAGGACATCCCGGCGCTGTGGGAGAAGTTCCTGCCGCACCTGGGGCGGATTCCCGGGCAGAAAGGCGAAGTGACCTACGGCGTCTGCTGCAATTTCGACGGCAAGGGCGGCTTCGATTACATCGCCGGGGTGGAAATCAGCAAGCTCGATGAGCTGCCGCAGGACGTCTACCGCTGGGTCGAAGTCCTGCCTCGCCAGTACGCCGTGTTTGAACACCAAGGGCCGCTCGATCAATTGCCGCAAACCCTGCAATACATCTACAAAACCTGGTTGCCGACCTCCCACTATGTGGAGCTCAACGCCCCGGAGCTGGAGCGTTACAGCGCCGATTTCAATCCGCGCCTGCACACCGGCAAACTGGAAATCTGCGTGCCGGTCGATACCAAGGCTTGAGGTAGCGCCGATGAGGCGGATCACTGACCCGCCTCATGCGTTTGCGCCGTGAGCGGATCGATATGCCCCCGTGATTCCTTTATGCTTTCGGCACTTTCTTCTGCTGATTTTCGAGCTGCCATGAACACCATCATCCGCAACGTCACCGCCGCCGACCTGGATCGCTGCTACGCCATCGAAACCGTTGCCTACGAAGGCGACGAAGCGGCCACCCGCGAGAAGATCGCTACGCGCATTGCCACTTGGCCGGAAGGTTTTGTTGTGGCGGAAGTGGATGGCGTGGTGGCGGGGTTCGTCAATTCCGGCGCGGCGTTCGATGTGCAGATGTCGGACGAGGCGTTCAAGGAACTGATCGGCCATGACCCGAAAGGCCCGAACGTGGTGATCATGTCGGTGGTGGTGCACCCGGATTATCAGGGGCAGGGTTTGGCCAAGCGCTTGATGGGCGAGTTCATCGAGCGTATGCGCGGAATGGACAAGGCGACGATTCACTTGATGTGCAAGGAACAGCACATTCCGCTGTATGCCGGGTTTGGCTTTGCCTACATCAAACCGTCGGAGTCGGATCACGGCGGCATGGCGTGGCACGAGATGATCCTGACTCTCTGAGTCATCACACATAACCTGTGGGAGCTGGCTTGCCAGCGATAGCGGTGGATCAGTCGGCATTGATTTTTGATTTGCCGACGCCATCGCTGGCAAGCCAGCTCCCACAGGGTTCTTTGGTGTTTGTAATACCGTGGTCAGTAGAGGGTGTCAGTTACCCGTTTTGGCGCCTCACGGTCGTAGGTCTCGGCATCGAACTGGCCGTCGCTCAGACGCTTGTGGAAGGCGCCGGCAGAGGGCAGGGCCGAGCGTGGCAGATGCGTTTGCGGATTCCACGCATCCGAACGGACGAACGCTTTCGAGCAATGAAAAAACGCCGCCTCCACCGTCACCAGCAACACGGTTTTCGCCGCTTTGCCATTCACCGCAAAACTCTCCAGCAGCGCCGGCTCTGCGCTGATAACCGCGGTGCCGTTGACCCGCAACGTCTCGCCAATCCCCGGAATGATGAACAGCAGCGACACCCGCGAATCCTGCAGCACATTGCGCAAGGTATCGATGCGGTTGTTGCCCGGGCGATCCGGCAGGGCCAGGGTATTTTGATCAATGATCCGTACAAAGCCCGGCGCATCCCCGCGCGGCGAATTATCCAGGCCAGCGGCGCCCACCGAGCTGACGATTACCAGCGGCGAGACGCGCACCATCGCCTGATAATCTTCGTTGAGAAAACCGATCTGTTTGCGCACCGCCCGCTCATGGGGCTGCCCGTAAATCGCTTCCAACGCTTCGATTGAGTCGATCATCGTGCTTCCCTCGATGACTTAGAAAACCAGGCCCATGCGCCGCTCATAACCGATTCGGCCCTTGTACGCCTCGCCGCTGTCGACGTAGCCGTGTTTGGCGTACAGCGCGATGGCTGCGTCGTTATCGGCGTCCACCGACAATTCCAGCCCCTTGATCTCCGGCCAGGCCTGACGCGCAACCCCTGGCAGCGCTAGCAGGCACGCCTTGCCATAACCCTTGCCCTGCGCGCGGCGATCGACCTGCAATGCATGCAACGTGGCGCTGTGTTCATCGGCCCAGGCTGGCAAAACGGGCGGGCGCTTGAGCAGCAGAAACGCCACCGGCACTTCATCCGCCAGCAAGGCAAAACCCTTCACGCCGGGGCCGGGCTTCGACAGCAGCGTGTGCAACGCACCATGAATGTCGCCAGAGAATTTGATCTGCTCGGCATGGATTTCAATCGCCTCGACTTGCTCACGCTGCAAGGCGTTCAGGCTGTCGTACGGCACGAGTTGGGCTGACACGGGAATTTCCTTTTTCCTACAAGGTAAGTCGCCGATTCTAGCGATTTTGTCCTTCGTGGAATTCTTTTTGTTTCATCTGTCGATCTGCCCGTTTGCCGAACGACTAAGGATGTCTTCACAACAAAAACCACGGAGAACACCATGAGCGCACAATCTGAAATCCAGACCCTGATCAACACCTACCGCGAAGCTGTCATGACCAAGGACGTGGAGAAAGTCATGGCGTTGTACGCCGACGACATCGTCTCCTTTGATGCGATCAAGGCCCTGCAATTCAAAGGCAAACCGGCCTACCGCGAACACTGGGTGGCGTGCATGGAAATGTGCCCCGGCCCGCACATCTTCGAATTCCACGAAATCGCCATCGAAAGCGCCGACACCATCGCCTTCGCCCACTGGGTCGCCAACTGCGGCGGCACCAATGAGAAAGGCGAAACCCAGAGTTGCTGGATGCGCGTCACCGCGTGTTATCGGCAGGTCGGCGGGGCGTGGAAAATCGCCCACGAGCACTGGTCGGCGCCGTTTGATCCGATGAGCGGCGCGACCCTGTTCGATGTCACTCCCTGATCTTCAGCCATAGTTGATCCGTCCGATTCAGGAGAACGCCATGAAGTATTTATGCCTGGTCTACAGCGATGAACGTCTGCTGCATTCATCGCCAGACAGCCCGGAAGACGCCGAGTGCTGGGCCTACGCCGAGTCGATTCAGGGCAGCGGGCGGATGGTTGCCGCCGAGGCGCTGGAGTCGGTGCAGACCGCCACCACGGTGCGCATGCGCAACGGCAAGCTGTCGATCACCGATGGCCCATTCGCCGAAACCAAGGAGCAGCTCGCCGGTTTCTACCTGATCGACGCCAAGGACCTCAACGAGGCGATTCAGGTCGCCGGCAATATTCCGGCGGCTCGGGTTGGCAGCGTCGAAGTGCGCCCGGTGCGGCAGTTGAATGTCTGAGGTTCGGGCGCGGGTCGAGCAGGTCTATCGCGAAGACTCGCGGCGGATTCTGGCGACGCTGATTCGCCTGCTCGGTGATTTCGACCTCGCCGAGGAAGCCTTGCACGAGGCGTTCTTCGTTGCGGTCGAGCGCTGGCAGCGCGACGGCGTGCCGGACAATCCGCGCACCTGGCTGGTCTCGACCGGACGTTTCAAGGCGATTGACGTGTTGCGCCGCCGCGCGCGGTTCAAGGCCTCGCAGCCGTTGCTGTTGGCGCAACTGGAAGAACTCGAACAGGCCGACTGGAGTGGCGAAGACGTGAAAGATGATCGTCTGCGGCTGATCTTCACCTGTTGCCACCCGGCGCTGGCGGCGGATGCGCAAGTGCCGTTGACGCTGCGTGAGGTCTGCGACCTGACCACCGAGGAAATCGCTCGTGCGTTTCTCTCGGCACCGGCGGCGATTGCCCAGCGCATCGTGCGGGCGAAAGCCAAGATCCGTGATGCAAAAATCCCTTATCAAGTACCGAGCCTGAGCGAACTGCCCGAACGCCTCGACAGCGTGTTGCGGGTGATTTATCTGGTGTTCAACGAGGGGTATTCGGCGTCGGTTGGCGCCGAGTTGACCCGTGAGGATCTGACCCGCGAGGCGATCAGGTTGGGGCGCTTGTTGATGGAATTGCTGCCAGAGCCGGAAGTCATGGGGCTGTTGGCGATGATGCTGTTGCATGAGTCGCGACGCTCGGCGCGCACTTCGCCGGACGGGGAATTGGTGTTGCTGGATGATCAGGATCGTTCGCGCTGGGATGCTGATCTGATCGCCGAGGGTTGTGCGCTGGTCGAGCGTGCGCTGACTACGCGGCGGTTTGGCCCATATTGCCTGCAAGCGGCGATTGCGGCGGTGCATGCCGAGGCGCCGTCAGCGGCGGAAACCGATTGGGAGCAGATCGTTGGTTTGTATGACGTGTTGCTGCGTGCGCTGCCTTCGCCGGTGATCGAGTTGAACCGGGCGGTTGCGGTGGCCAAGCGCGATGGCGCGTTGGCGGGGTTGAATCTGATTGAAGGAATTCTTGATCGCGGCGAATTGCAGGATTACCACTTGGCGCATTCGGCGCGGGCGGAGTTTTGTCGGCAGTTGGATCGGGTGGAGGAGGCGCGTTCAGCGTACCTTCGGGCCTTGGAATTGACCCGGCAGGAGCCGGAGCGGCGGTTTATCGAGGGGCGGCTGAGTGAACTGGGTTGAGCTGAAATTTTCACTGGCAATTCCTGCCTAATCGCTAGCAGGGCTAGCTCCCACAGGGATTGATGGCGTTCACAAAATCAGTGCTTCAGCAGTTGTCACAGGGATTGGTGTGGTTCACAAAATCAGTGATTCATTAGTTTTCACAGGGATTGGTGTTGATCACAAATGCAGTGTTCAATACCTAAACCTGTGCCATCCACAAATCCCCTGTGGGAGCTAGCCCTGCTAGCGATTGGCAGCACCGCTATTCCAGCATCTTGCTCAGCAACCAACTTCCCGCCGGCCCCGGCGGATACAGCCGCGACCACAACGCATCGACAAACACCGGTTTCGGCCAGCCACGCACCTTCAATTCCACCAGCAAATCATTGCCAAACCGCTGCGCCAGCCAGCGCGGCAACGGTGCCCAGCCAAAACCTTTCTCGGCCATTTCCAGCAGCATCAGATAACTCGGCGCTGACCACACCCGGCCTTTGCCACGGCTGTCATACGGATTGACGATGGTCGCCAGACGCAGTTCGCGATGCTGCTCCAGCACCTGCTGATCAATGTGATCAAGCGTGGCCAACGCGTGATCGCGGTTGACGAACAAGGCAATCTCCGTGCGCTCGGCCACCGTCGACGTCGCCAGATCCGCTGGATAGTTGTCCTGCATTTCGGCGAAGGCCAGATGCGCGCGACCCCGTTGCACCAGCTCGATCAAGTCATCGCATTCGGCGATCAGGCATTCCAGCTCCAGATCCGGATAACGCTGTTCGAACCCGACCAACGCCGCTTCGAAACGGTACGACTGATAAGTGTCGGAAATCGCCACGGTCAGTTTCGGCTCGACACCCTGGGACAACTGCCGCGCAGTCATTTCCAGACGACTGCTGGCGGCGAGAATCGCTTCGGCGCGTTGCAGCATCACGTGGCCGGCCGGGGTCAGCGTCGGTTTGCGACTGCTGCGGTCGAACAGCACCAGATCCAGATCGATCTCCAGACTGGCCACTGCCGCGCTGATGGTCGACTGACTGCGCCCCAACTTGCGCGCCGCCGCCGAAAACGAGCCTTGCGTGGCTGCCTGCACAAACGCCAACAGCACTTCCTGAGAGATCATCAACTATCGCCTTGATCGATGGTTATTGGTTGTGAAGTATCGGTTTGAGGATGGATCATGGCAACCATCTTCACTCAAGGAGTCTGGTCATGACGGCCAACAAATCCATCACTGAACGTATTTTCCAGGCGGTCGGTTTCGAACTGCTGGCCATCCTGATCTGCACGCCGTTGCTGGCGTGGATCATGAAAGAACCGATGCTGGAAATGGGCGCGGTGACCGTATTGATCGCGTTGCTGGCGCTGGCCTGGAACGTCGTGTTCAATCGCTTCTTCGATCGCCTGCTGGCGCGAATGAATGTCGATCACAACGCCTGGGTGCGGGTGGTGCACGCCTTGCTGTTCGAAGGCGGCCTGATCGTGATGGGCGTGCCGCTGATTGCCTGGTGGCTGTCGGTAAGCCTGTGGCAAGCGTTCTTGCTCGACATCGGCGTGTTGCTGTTCTTCCTGCCGTACACCTACGTGTATCACTGGGGGTATGACGTGGTGCGGGAGCGCTTCATGACACGCCGCGCTTGCCAGAACTGATCCGTCTCCGTGTAGGAGCTGCCGCAGGCTCGGGCCGCGTTCGGACGATCTTTTGATTTTGTTTTTAAAGACAAGATCAAAAGATCGTCCGAATGCGGCCCGAGCCTTCGGCAGCTCCTACAAGGGAAGGTGTTTCAGTGAGGGTTAGAGGAACATGCCCCCAGAAGCCTCAACCCGCTGACCATTGATCCACTGCGCCCCCGGTGACAGCAACAACGCCAATGCCCCGCCAATATCATCCGGCTGACCGGCGCGACCCAGTGCGGTGTTGTCGGCGACCATCGCATTGACCGCCGCATTGTCGCGAACAGTCCCGCCACCAAAGTCGGTTTCAATCGCACCCGGCGCCAGGGTGTTCACAGCAATCTGCCGCGCGCCCAGTTCTTTCGCCTGATAGCGGGTCAGCACTTCAATCGCGCCTTTCATCGCCGCGTAAGCGCTGGCGCCCGGGATGGTGAAACGGGCCAGGCCGCTGGAGATGTTGATGATCCGGCCGCCGTCGTTGATCAGTGGCAGCAGTTGTTGAGTCAGGAAGAACGGCCCTTTGAAATGCACGTTCATCAGCATGTCGAATTGCTCAACGCTGGTCTCGGCGAAACTCACGTGCAGACCGACTCCGGCGTTGTTGATCAGGAAATCGAAACGCTGGCGGTCGAAGGTCTGCTGCAACGCCTGTACAACCCGAGCGCCGAAATCGGCAAAGCTGTCGCTGCGGCCGACATCCAGTTGCAGCATCACGGCTTTGGAGCCGAGTTTTTCCAGTTCCACAACCAGCGCCTGGGCCTCATCGGCGCGGCTGTGATAAGTGCCGATGATGTCGACGCCTTGAGCGGCGAGGTGCAGGGCGGCGTTTTTGCCCAGGCCACGGCTGGCGCCAGTGATCAATGCAATTTTGCGATTCATGCAGGCTTCCTCGATTGCGTTGAGTGGTGATGGGACTCAGTTTATTTATCCGCCGAGAGGTGATAAACAGACTGAAATCGGAATCACTGATCGGCTCAGCCGAACAATCAAAGGCCTGCCATGAACAAACTGGAACTGCTGCGCACCTTCGTCCGGGTCAGCGAGCTGTCGAGTTTCACCCTCGCCGGAGAAAGCCTCGGCCTGCCGCGCTCCACTGTTTCCGAGCATGTGCAAGCACTGGAAGCGCTGCTCGGCACGCGCCTGCTGCAACGCACCACGCGCAAGGTGCAGGCGACGCAGGACGGTTTGGTGTTGTACGAACGCAGCAAGGATCTGCTCTCGCACATGGACGAGATCGAAGGCTTGTTTCGTCAGGATGAAGCGTCATTGACCGGGCGGATTCGGGTCGACATGCCGAACATTCTCGCGCGACGTCTGATCATGCCGCGTCTGCCGCAGTTCATGGAGCGCCACCCGAACCTGGAACTGGAAATCAGCAGCACCGACCGCCGCGTCGATCTGCTCAGCGAGGGTTTCGATTGCGTGGTGCGCATCGGCGCGCAGCCGGATCAATCGGTGGTGGCGCGTCACTTGGGCGACTTCCCGATGATCAACTGCGCCAGCCCGGCGTACCTCGAACGCTACGGCGTGCCGCAGACGCTGGAGGATCTGGCGCAGCATCGGTTGGTGCATTACGTCGGCGTATTGGGTTCGCGATCGGAAGGCTTTGTGTACGAGGAGGGCGGGCAGGTGAAACGCTTGCCCATGGCTGGCAGCATTACTGTCAACAGCACTGACGCATACGAGTCGGCGTGCCTCGGCGGCTTCGGTCTTACTCAGGTGCCGCGCACCGGCATGCAACCGCATCTGGAGACGGGCGAACTGGTAACGGTGTTGCCGCAGTTCACGGCGCCGGCGATGGGGATTTCATTGTTGTATGCCCGGCAACGGCATTTGCCATTGCGGGTGCGCGTGTTCATGGATTGGCTTGGCGATGTAATTCGATCCACTCTCTGAACCTGAACACCGGTCAAAACTGTGGGAGCTAGCCCTGCTGGCGATTGCGGTGTGTCAGGCACTAACAGTGTCAACTGACAGGTTGCAATCACTAGCAGGGCGAGCTCCCACAGGGGATTTGTGGAGGGTCAGAAAATCTGGGTGAACAGCCAATAGAGGCTGCCCGACAGCAGGATCGCCGCTGGCAATGTCAGCACCCACGCCATCAGCAAATTGCGGATGGTCTTCATCTGCAACCCGCCGCCATTGGCGACCATGGTTCCGGCGACACCTGACGACAACACATGGGTCGTCGACACTGGCAAACCAAACATGTCCGCCGCGCCAATGGTCAGCATCGCCACGGTTTCCGCCGAGGCTCCTTGCGCATAAGTGAGATGCGTCTTGCCGATCTTCTCGCCCACCGTCACCACAATCCGCTTCCAGCCAACCATGGTGCCGAGCCCCAGCGCGATGGCCACGGCGATCTTCACCCACAACGGAATGAACCGCGTGGCGTTGTCGATCTGTTGTTTGAACAGTTGCAGCTTGCTGCTGGTGTCGGCGTCGAAATTGCCGACCTTGTTCTTGTCCATCAGGCGAATACTTTCGCTGGCCAGGTACATGTCGTTACGCACGTTGCCCATGGCCTCAGCCGGGACTTTCGCCAGCGAACCGTAGCCACGGACTTCTTCACCAATGTGCCCGGTAAGGGCGGCGAGGGCGGGGATCAGTTGCGGCGTGGCTTCCTTGCTGCGCACGTAATCGGAGAGGATCGGACGCGGATCGGCCGGCGCCGGCTGCGGTGCACTTTTCACCAACGCTTGCTGGGTGACTTGCGCCACTGCGGCGAACTGCAGGGATTGTTCTTCGGGCATGGTGCGGTTCAAGGCGTACGCCATCGGCAGTGTGCCGACCAGAATCAACATGATCAGGCCCATGCCTTTCTGCCCGTCGTTGGAGCCGTGAGCGAAGGACACACCAGTGCATGTGGCGATCAGCAAACCGCGAATCCACCATGGCGGCGGGGTATTGCCTTCCGGCGCCTTGTACAGCGAACGATTCTTCACGAAGGCACGCAGCGCCAGCAGCAACAGCGCCGCGCAGCCGAAGCCCACCAGTGGCGACAACAGCAAGGCGTAACCGATCTTGGTGGCTTGCGCCCAGTCGACACCACTGGTGCCGTCGCGACCGTGCATCAAGGCATTGGCGACGCCGACGCCGATGATCGAACCGATCAACGTGTGCGAGGACGAGGCCGGCAAACCCAGCCACCAGGTGCCGAGGTTCCACAGGATCGCCGCGATCAACAGGGCGAAGATCATCGCGAAACCGGCTGACGAGCCGACCTGCAAAATCAACTCCACCGGCAGCAGAGCGATGATGCCGAACGCCACTGCGCCGCTCGAAAGCAGCACACCGAGAAAGTTGAAAAAACCCGACCAGACCACGGCGACATTCGGCGGCAGCGAGTGGGTGTAAATCACCGTCGCCACGGCGTTGGCGGTGTCGTGGAAACCGTTGACGAATTCAAAGCCCAGCGCAATCAACAGCGCCACGCCGAGCAGCAGGAACGGCGTCCACGTGGTGACCACCGTGCCGAGTTCGTGCATGTCGTGCATCAGGCTGTAGGCGGTGAACAGCATTCCCATCGCCAGCACGGCGAAAAAAATCACGTAGGTGAACGGGCCGGTTTTCTTGTCCAGCGCCGGCCTGCCGCTGGCGGCGGAGGCGGGGCTGGCGGTCAGGGAGGGAGTAGCCATGAGCGGACAATCCTGAGCGAGGGAAGGAATGTCGCCCATGATCATTGCAGAATGTTACAGAGAGACTGCGGCAGATCAGTGTTTGCTTTATTAGCCCAACCGCTGATCCGAAGACTGAAAAAGATCCAATGTGGGAGCTGGCTTGCCAGCGATGGCGGACTGACAGTCAACATTGATGTCGGCTAATCTGACGCTATCGCCAGCAGGGCTGGCTCCCACAGGGATTTGTGGTGGTAGTGCATCCGTGATCAGTAATCGCCGCGCTTGCGAAACGCCCAACGCCCGGCAATCACGGTAAACGTCGCCACCAGCGCGACCAATATCCAAAACCCTTCCGGATCCTGCGACAACGGCACGCCGCCGACATTCATCCCGAAAAAACCGGCAATGATATTGATCGGCAGCGCCAGCACCGTGACCACGGTCAGGGTAAACAGCGTGCGGTTGCTCTGTTCGTTGAGGTTGGCGGCGATCTCTTCCTGCAACAACTTGATTCGTTCACCGAGGGCAGTGAGGTCGTTGATGATCAGCGCAAACTCCTCGGTGGATTTGCGCAGCTCCTTGACGTCCTCCTTCTGCAACCACGGCGGCGGCCGATTGAGCAGGCGCAGCAGCGACCCCGGCTCCAGCGCCAGCAACCGTTGCAAACGCACCAGCACGCGGCGGTTGGCACCGAGTTCGGCGCGGTTGGTCGACAACCGCGAGGAGAGCAATTCATCTTCGACCTGGTCAACGCTCAGGCTGGTTTTGCGCACGATCTGCGTGAGTACTTCGCCCTGATCGCGCAGCAGGTGCACGAGCAATTCCGAGGGCGAACGAAAGCGCTCACCGGCCTTCACCGACGAACGCAATTTATCCACCGAGTGCAGCGGTTGCAGGCGTGCACTGACAATCAGCTTGCTGCGCACGCAGACCCACAGCGTCGACACGTCCGACGAGACCATGCTGCTGAGGTTGAACACCACGTCGTTGACCACCGCCAGCAACGCCGAGTCGACGTGCTCGATACGCGTCGACCGCGAGCCTTCGTGCAGCGCCTCGAAAAACTCTTCGGGCAATTGCAGATGACTTTTCATCCAGCGCTCGCACGCCGCGTGCGCAAGATTGAGGTGCAGCCAGAGAAATTCACCGCTGTCATTGTCGTCCTGCAAACAGCGCAACGCAGTCGCCGAATCAACTTCCCGGCCACGCTCGCCGGGCAGAAAACGAAAGCCGTAGAGCAAGCCAAACAGGTCAGGATCGCGATGGCTGATATCGAGGCTGTGGTTCATGAAGGCTCGCTGCGAAGAGGGCGGCTGGCGCGGGAATTTCAGGTTCACCTGAGCGGCATCATCGCAATGTCACATGACGCTTGTGTGACAGCAAAATGACGTCAAATCAACGCATTACCGGCGGTCGGCGGATTCTCAAGAAGCGCTCTGGCGCGCCGATCCCAGGTGAGTTAGCTTGCGCGCCATTGGCCTTGAGCCAAGGTTCGCCGACAGGGAAGTCCGGCTATTTTTCACGCTCGATTCGGGCGTGCCTCATCCCTGTCTTGAGTACGTGCGATGCTGCAAAAATCCCTGAGAGCGCAAATTCTCGCCCTGCTGAGCGGCAGTCTGCTGGCGATGCTATTGATCGCGTTGGCCTGTTTTCATTTCCTCTCCAACGGCGTGCAAAGCTACAGCCAGTTGATCGCCGGTCCCTTGCACACTTCGCAACTGATCGACGAAGCCAACCTGCAATTCAAAGTGCAGGTGCAGGAATGGAAAAACGTCCTGCTGCGCGGCAAGCAGCCAGCGGATCTGAGCAAATACTGGGGGCAGTTCGAAGACCGCCAGCGCGATGTGCAGAATATTCTCGGTGAACTGGCCGGTCAGAAAGGCATTGAGCCGAGCCTGAAGTCGCGCATCGAACGCCTGCGCGAAGAACACCGTCAATTGGGCAGCGCCTATCAGAAGGGCCGCGATGCCTATGTGGTCGCCGGTGGCGATCCGACGGCGGGCGACGCGGCAGTCAAAGGTGTCGACCGCGCCGCCAGCGATCAGATGAGTGAACTGGTCGCCGAACTGCGCAAACAGGGTAACGATCAGTCTTTGTTGATCAGTGCCGAGGCCGACCGCACCGTGTTGTTCGGCTTGCTGGTGATGCTCGCGTCGGGTCTGTTGATCGGGCTGTTGAGCCTGTGGCTGATCAATCGCAATTTGGTCGAGCCGATCCGCAAACTGATTGATTACGTGACCCAGTTGAGTCGCGGCAAACTGGCCGAGCGTGTGGTCAGCGAGCGTCAGGATGAGCTGGGCAACCTCGCCGCAGCGGCCAACACCCTGCGCGATTTCCTCGCTGAAACCTTCACCCGATTGCAGCGCAGCGCCAGTGATCTGGACAGCGCCAGCTGCGAATTGAACGCGATTGCCACGACCATGGCCGGCGGCACTAACGAGCAGTTCAACCGCACCGATCAGGTGGCCACGGCGATGAACGAAATGTCCGCCACCGCCCAGGAAGTGGCGCGTCACGCCGCCGATGCCGCGCGAGCTGCGGACGATGCCGATCAGTCCGCCCAGCAGGGCGAGAAAGTCATGCAGAGCACCATCCACTCGATCACCCAGATGCGTGGCGAAATCGCCAACACTGCGACGGTGATTCGTCGTCTCGAAGCCGACAGTGGCCGTATCGGCAAAGTGCTGGAAGTGATTCGCGGAATCGCTGAACAAACCAATCTGCTGGCGCTCAACGCCGCGATTGAAGCAGCGCGCGCCGGTGAGGCCGGGCGTGGTTTTGCCGTGGTCGCTGACGAGGTGCGCAATCTCGCACAGCGCACCGCCGAGTCGATCATCGAGATCAACCAGATCATCCAGAACGTGCAGACCGGTGCGGTCGATGCGGCGCAAGCCATCGAAAGCGGTCAGTCGCGCAGTGATGAAAGCGTCGAGCAAGTGACCCTGGCCGGCGCGATGCTGGAGCGCATTACCCATGCGGTAGAGGCGATTCGCGACATGAACCGTCAGATCGCCACCGCTGCCGAAGAGCAGACCTCGGTGGCCGAAGACATCTCGCGCAACCTGACCGAAATCACCTCGATTGCCAGCACTAACCTCGACAATGTGCAGCGCACTGAAAGCGCCAGCCAGAATTTGCACGGTTTGTCCGGGCAACTGAACGAAGTCACAGCGCGCCTGAGCGCCTGACACGATTGAGCATGTACCGGTTCGGATACCGAGTCGGTACACAGTCGATCTCAATTACCCGCGGCCGTGGTCGATGACCGGTTATCTATAACCGGCATTGGAGCCTTTCCATGGTCAGCATCACGTCTGTTTCGATCAATCAGACCGTCACCACACCCACCAGCAAAACCGCGATCACCGACGTCGGTGACGACAGCTCAACCAGCGCAACCGCCAGCACGGGTGTAGCGGCCGACACCAGCAAAGTTGCCGCAGGTGGCGGCGCAGCGCCGGCCGGTGACAGCGATTCCAGCAGTGAAGAATCGGATTCGGTGAAGGAACTGCGCAAGCAGATCGCCGAGCTGCAGAAGCAGTTGCAGGAAGAGCAACAGGCATTGCAAGCGGCGCAGGCGAAGCAGGAAAACTCGGATGCCAAAGCGACTGAAGTAGCGGCGGCACAAGCGCAGATCACCGCCACCTCGGCCTCCCTGTCCACCGCCACCGCCTCGCTATTGCAGGCATTGCAGGATTCCGACAGCAGCACCTCCGGCTCGCTGGTCAGCACCTCGGTCTAAGAAACTCCCCAGTAGATTGGCCACGCTGCAAAATTTTCGACTGGCAAAAAAACCTGTGGGAGCTGGCTTGCCAGCGAATGCGTCGGCACATCCAGCATGGATGTGTCAGGCCTATCGCAATCGCGGGCAAGCCCGCTCCCACAGGGTTTCAGGTTGTTCTTCAGACATGAAAAAGCCGCACGATCTTTCAATCGTGCGGCTTTTGAGGGTGCGGTCAATCAAGTGTCTTGCTTGTCGCTCAGCACTTTGCCGGTGGTGGCGTCGAAGTCGACATCGAATTCAGTGCCATCGGCCATACGCAGTTCAACTTCATACTCATAACCATTGAAGTGGTTATCCAGGTCGGTGTCAGTAATGGTCGTACCGGGATGCAGTTTCAGCGCTTCGGCGTTCATCGATTCCAGCGACTTGATCTTGCCTTCCTTGACCAGTTGCGGGATCTGGTCAACGCGAACATCAGCCTGGGCCAGGCCAGCGGTAAGAGTCAGGGCAGCGGCGGTAAACAGGGCAGTCAAAGTTTTCATCGGTTCATTCCTTGGTTGATTCGTTTAAGTGGCCTCAGGTTAACCAGCGCAACTTAACTCACCCTTAAAACGCCAAACCCAAACAAAACGGGCAAACCCCGCACCTGCACAGAACCTGTGGGAGCGTGGCTTGCCCGCGATGAAGGCGCCTCGATTTGAGATCAGAAACCGTTGTTCTTCAACAACTGATCAACACTGGCGGACGCCGGGCGTTTATAGAACTTCAACAATTCGCTGGCGCGGTTGGTGAAGATGCCATCGACACCGGCGACCATGACTTTCTCGAAGTCCACCGGCTCGTCGGCGGTATAAACATGAACCAACATGCCCTGATCGTGGGTGTACTTGTTCATCCACGGTTGCACCAGATCCGAATAGCTTTGATCGCCGTCATGGGTCAGCTTCGCCGAAGGGCCGGTGCCAATTGCACCCTTGGCTTTGGCGTAATCCACCCATTGCTTGAATTCAGCTTCGGATTTCGGCTCTTGTTTACCGTAGAAAACGTTCTTGTCCTTCTCGCCGGACTCGGCAAACGTCACTTTCGATTTCGGCTCGATGCTGCCGGCGCCGACCCACAGCAACAGGATCTTCGGCACTTGCGGCATTTCCTTTTGCAGCAGTTCGAGGCTGTTTTTCTCGAAGGTCTGCAGGATCACCTTGCCTTTGCCCTGACCGACGCCCAGTGCACTTTTTGCCAGTTTCGAACCGGCCGGGCTGAGCCAGCCGCGATCCTGCAGCTTTTCTTTCAGGTCATGTTCGATGCCCGGGAACAGTTGCGGCTCTTTGGTCTCGATGTACAGGCCTGGCTTGTGTTGCGGGTTGGCCTGGGCGATGTCGATGATTTCATCGAGGGTGAGAATTTTCAGCCCCGCGTAGGACGGACGCGCGCGATCCGGGTACTTGCTGTTGAACCAACTGCCGGCGTCGAGGGTTTTCAGTTCGGCCATGGTGAAAGCGGTGGCCGGGCTGTCCTTGCGCTCAGGGAACTTGGTGGCGACGTCCGTGGTGCGTTGCAGGTTGTCGTCGTGCAGGGCGAACAGCACGCCGTCCTTGCTGCGCTGCAAATCCATTTCCAGATAGTCAGCACCCAGATCACGCGCCAGTTTGTAGGAGGCGGCGGTGGATTCCGGGGCATCGAACGACGCGCCACGGTGGGCGATCACCGCCGGGTGCGGAATGCCATGCGCCGCGGCGACGGCTTCGGGATCCGTCTGAGTGGCGGCGTGCGCCTGACCGAGGCCGAGCAGCAGACTCAGTACCAGAGCGCTTTTGGTGAAAGTGGCGGGCATGTTCGAGTTCCTTTCGCAGGGCATTTTCAAAGACGTACCTTTTAACAACTGAATCGCTTGCGTGCTATCGCCAGACCGACATAAACGTATTAAAAGCGAATTTTCCTACGCATTTGTGGCGCCGTTTGCAGTACGCTTGCCCTCGGCAGACGCCCCGGCAGAGGGCGCGCCGTTCCGTTGCCCTGCGTGTAAACCATCGATCATTTTTTCGTGAGGTTTACCATGCGCATCACCTCTCAACTCATCTGCCAGGCAGCCGACGACCTCAAGGGTTTTGTCGGTCTCAACCGCAAAACCGGCCAGTACATCGTGCGTTTCAGCGAAGATTCGTTCGGCATGGACGTGGCCGATGACGGCATTATTCCTGTGAATGAATTCGTCTGGGCCCCGGCCACGGAACAGACGATGACGCTTAAACGCGCGTTGATTCAGTTGTTGCTGGACCAGAATATCGATGACCGGATCAACGTCACCGAGCCGTTGCGCGTTTATATGAGCAAAGTTGAAGTGCCGGAGATTGAGGCGGTGCGGAGTTTGGTGCGGGGCTGACATTTTTTTGTGGTTGTACCGGCCCCATCGCTGGCAAGTCGAATCGTCGCACCGCAGCTCCCACAGGTTATGCGTTGCTCTGAAGATCACATCGTACCTGTGGGAGCTGGCTTGCCAGCGATGGGGCCGGTGAGTTCATCACCAACATCACTGCCCGAACCGATACTCACGCTCAACCCGGCAAACCCGCGTATGAAACGCCGAATACCACTCCGAGCGCCCACGCGCTTGAATCAACCGATGCTCCGGGTTCTGCCGCCACGCCAGAATCGCCGCCTCGCTCTCCCAATACGACACCGTGATCCCGACGCCATCGGCCCCGCGAACCGACTCCACACCAAGAAACCCCGGTTGTTCACTCACCAACGCAGCCATGCGCTCAGCCGCCTCGGCATAACCGTTATCACCTTCGGTCCGGCTCGAAGTGAAAATCACCGCATAGCAAGACGTCATCAACGTGGCTCCGCACAAGCTTCGACAAACGCCCGAACCAGCGGCGGCATCAGCCCTTTGAGCGCGGCGCGTTCCGGCTGGAACAACGTGGCGACAAAAAATGGATGATCCTTGAGTTCGATCGCTCGTAAATCTCCCGCTGAATCATGCCCCACCGCTTGTAGCCGATCGTTCAATAACTCACGTTCGAACTGTGGATTCACACCGAAGCGGCAGCGATAGCCTTCACTAATCTGCGACGTTTCGTACGCCTTGGCGATCAATGAGCCGGGCAGCAGATGAATAATGTCCACAGCCTCGACCAGTGAGCACGTCAGCGGCGTGAGTACCGCGCGTTCAGAGTCGGGCGATGTTTCACCGTGTTCCGCATCCACCCATCCCAACACGTTGCGGGAAAACTCCAGCACCGCATGTTGAAAACCGCCGCAGGTGCCGAGGAAAGGGCGCTGTTGTTCGCGGGCAAAACGAATGGCGCGCAGGGCGCCGTCTTCACTTTTGTAGGGACTGGCGGGCACACACCAGAAACCGTCGAAATCTTTCAGCGATGTTTCCGCGTGGATCTGCTCGGTGGCCAGCCATTCGAATTGCACCGTTTGACCGAGGTGTTCGGCGACCAGCCCGAGGGCAACAGGAATGGCCCGGTGCGCAGTGACGTGCGGGTCGTAATCGCCGATCAGGGCAATACGAATGCTGCGATTTTTCATAGCGGTTCCCTGCACTTGTTGAATGAAGGGGCTCACTATAGATTGGCGTTCACGCACTCAATATTGGCGTTTGCCCAAGTGATCAATGCAGCAACGCACTATCAGCTCGATTACCCGGACCTGGCCCTGATCCTCGCGTTGGTGCGCGGCGGCTCTCTGGCCCGGGCTTCGCAGCTGCTCAAGGTCGACGTTTCCACGGTGTTCCGCGCCGTGCGCCGGCTCGAAGCCGCCGTCGGTCAGCAACTGTTCGAAAAGAGCCGCGCCGGCTACTTGCCGACGACGCTGGCGCAAACGCTGGCCGAGCAGGCCGAACGCGCTGAACAGGCATTGGAAGCGGCGCGGATTGGCGTGGAGCAGGGCGGCGAAGTGGTCAGCGGCACGGTGCGGCTGACCTGCACCGATTCGGTGTTGCAAGGTTTGTTGCTGCCGGCATTGGCGCAGTTCATGCCCAAGTACCCGGCACTCACCATCGAGTTGAGCACTTCCAACGATTTCGCCAACCTCAGTCGTCGCGATGCCGACATCGCTTTGCGTCTGACGCGTACACCGCCCGAGCACTTGGTCGGACGGCAACTGGCGAAGATCTCTTACCGGGTGTGCGCCAGTGCGCGTTATCTACAGAACGTTGATCCATCGGATCTGAGCGCACTGACCTGGATCGCCCCGGACGACTTTCTGCCCGATCACCCGACCATCGCCTGGCGCCGGCAACACTTGCCCGGCGTAACGCCAGGTTATCGCTGCAACAGCATGTTATCGGTCACGGAATTGGTGCGCGCCGGCCTCGGCGTGGCGGCGTTGCCGGACTTTCTGATTACGGATGGTTTACTAGCCTTGAGCGAACCCTTGCACGGCTACGACACCGCGCTGTGGCTGCTGACCCGCCCGGACTGCCGGGCGCTGCGTTCGGTGGTGACGTTGTTCGATGAATTGGGGCGGGCGTTGCGCTTGCTGTGATCGGCGTTGTGGCGGCTGGCCTCTTCGCGGGCAAGCCCGCTCCCACAGAGATCGAGTCGAATACACATTTTGTGTACGACAAATAAACCAGTGGCAGCGAGCCTGCTTGCGAAGGCAACGACGCGGTCGACCTGTGTTTAACCCGGCGTCCGCTCATTGGCAAACATGCTCACCGCATCCACCGCTTCACTGGCGCCATCCCGAATCTGCAAAATCACCGTCCCCGCCTGATTCGCCAACTCGACCCCTTCCGCAGCGCGTCCCCGAGTACCTTCCATGCTCTTGATCGCCTGGCGAGTCTCGCTCTGGATCAGGCCGATCATGCTGGAAATTTCCGCCGTCGAACCACTGGTGCGCGCCGCCAGTTGCCGCACTTCATCGGCGACCACGGCGAAGCCGCGACCCTGTTCGCCGGCGCGGGCAGCTTCAATGGCCGCGTTGAGCGCGAGCAGATTGGTCTGGTCGGCAATCGCGCGGATGGTATTGACGATGGCAGTGATCTGTTCGGAGCGTTCGCCAAGCTGTGCAATCAATGTTGAAGACTCGGCAATGTCTTCGGCGATGTCGCGCATTTCGCTTGCGGCTTGCTGGATAACCTGGGTGCCTTGTTCGGCGACTTTTCGCGTCGCCACGGAGATGTGATAAGCGGCGCTGGCACTGCGCGCATCCTGCTCATGCTGCTCGACACGAGCGGTGACATCCGAGGCGAACTTCACCACTTTGCACAAGCGTCCGGCGGCGTCATACACCGGGTTGTAGTTGGCTTCGAGCCACACCGTTTGCCCGCGTTTATCCACGCGCTCGAACTGACCCTGGAACAGCTCGCCCTGGTTCAGGCGGCGCCAGAAATCCTCATAGGCACTGCTGTTGACCAATGCTGGCGTGCAGAACAAGCGGTGATGTTTGCCTTTCAGCTCGGCGAGGGTGTAACCCATGCGCGTCAGAAAATTCTGATTCGCCGTGAGAATACTGCCGTCGAGGTTGAACTCGATCACCGCCATCGCCCGATCGATGGCCTGCAACTTGGCGTTGGCCTCACTTTCCTGCTGTACCTTGGCAGTCACGTCCATGGCGTACTTGACCACCTTCACCACGCGGCCCGAGGCATCCTTGATCGGGTTGTAACTGGCTTCAAGCCAGATTGGCTGACCCTTACCGTCGACCCGTTCAAACGTCCCGGACTGAAACTGGCCGTTTTTCAGGCGCGACCACAAATCGGTGTACTGAGCACTGCGCCCGAATTCCGGCGTGCAAAAGCGCCGATGGGGCTGGCCGATCGCTTGTTCGGCGGTGTAACCCATGGTCTTGAGGAAGTTGTCGTTGGCACGCAACACCACGCCATCGAGGTTGAACTCAATCACCGCCATCGAGCGATTGATCGCATCTAGCAGGCCGTTTTGCTCGGTAATGGTGTGCTGGAGATCGTCGAGGGCGGACTTGTGGCGATTGAAGAACATGTTCAGTGCTCGGGAAGTAGGGAAGATCGAGGATTCAGTCCCTATTCCGGCGCTGACAGACCGAATGTGCGGATGACATTCGGCGATGACTGCTCAATACCATCATTCCTTGGGTGGCAGATGGCTACTTATACAAAACTTCAGAAACTTGTACAAGAAAGTAAATATTTGTAATTTTGTATAACTTTTCAGGCGCCGGCGTTGTCCGTCGCGGCCCGACCCAAGGCGACACTGATGGTGTTGCGGCCCGTGTGTTTGGCGGTGTAGAGCGCTTTGTCGGCATCGTCCAGCCAATCGAGCGCGTCCTTGTACGAGGTTTGATACCGCGCCAGACCGATACTCAGGCTCACTCGCAATGCTGGCACCTGCGGATGACGGTATTGCAGCAATGCCTCGCGCAATTGCTCCATCAAGGCTTCGGCCTTGTTCAGCGGCAGCGTCGGCAGGATCACGCAGAACTCGTCGCCGCCGTAGCGGCCGGCCAACTCGTATTGATCAAGTTGATGTTTGAGGTCTGTACTCAATTGCCGCAGCACTTCATCGCCGACGATGTGCCCGAAGCTGTCGTTGATGTCCTTGAAGTGATCGATGTCGATCAACGCCAGCGTGGCCTGGGTGTTGTGCTGGCGGCACTGTTGAAACTTCAAGTGCAGCAGGTCTTTCCAGGCGCCGTGGTTGAGCAGCCCTGTCAGGCTGTCGGTTTGACTCAGCGCACTGAGGGCGCGTTTGTGTTGCGAGAGTTTGATCGCCAGGCGATAGCAGACCATGCCCAAGGCCAATGGATACAGGGTGAGCATCGGCAGACAGGCCCAGACTTGTGTCTGCGTCATGCTGAGGCTGAAGTTGAAACCGAAGATCGACCAGCCCAGCAGCACGCCGGCGAGTTGGGCGAGGGCGCCGAACACGAACAATCGATAGCCACCGGCAGCGACATTGTTCATGGTCATCATCGACAGGATGGTCACGGTGGTCAGCGGATTGAACTGAAAACTCGCCGCCCAGAAACCCCCGCACAGCGAGTCGTACAAGAGGTTGCGGCGTTCCGCCTGATACGGGAAAGCCGAACGGGTCGAGATCTGATAAGCCAGATGTGGCCACGCAAAGCCGTTGAACAGCAACAGCGCCCACACCCAACCGGGCATGTTCAGCGGATACAACGCGGCGCCGACGCTGAAGAAACCAATCCCCAGACCGATGGCCCGTGGCAGGTAGATGCGTCGGGCGAATGACAAGCCTTTGCCGCGTTGGTTTTCCATGATGCCCTGCACGAAATTCATCCTGAAATACTTTGCGGTATTTTTCTCAGGTCGACCGTCCGTCGGTCGATTGTCGGACATTGTCATTTATTCCAACGGGAATAATCAGTGTCCTTCCGAGCCATTTAATCGCTGGCTCGCGCAGCAGAGAGGCGTTTTAGAGCTGGTAGTGCGCCAAAAACATCTCCAGCGCCGATTCGGCCACGGTGTTCTGCATTTCCGCATCCAAAGCGGCGCGGCCCATCGACATCTGCGGCCAGAAACCAAAGGTCTTGAGCAAGCCTTGCACTTGATGCGCGGCGAATTCCGGATCAACCGGTTTCAGTCGACCGTCGGCCTGCGCGGCGCGAATCCACACGGTCAGGCCTTCTTCGCGCTCGCCCATACGCTCGACCATGTTTTGCGCGCGCTCAGGCGAATGAATGGTCGCGGCAATCGCCACCCGCGCCAAGGTCAGGAAGTTTTCGTCGGCCATCATCTGCACCTTGGCCTGCAACATCTGCCGCAATTGCTCGCGCAAGGGTTGTTCACGGTTGTAGATGACCGCCGGCTCGGCGCTGATCCGTGTCCACAACTGGTTGAGAATTTCGGCGAACAACTCTTCCTTGCTGGGAAAATGGTTGTACACCGTACGCTTCGACACATCGGCCGTCGCGGCGATCTTGTCCATGCTGGTGATCTCGAATCCGTTGGCACGGAACTCGGCAATCGCCGCCTGGATGATGGCTTCGCGTTTACGGTCGGTGAGACGCTGTGGAGCTGTCATAAGTACGCTTCGGCAGGGAAAGGGTGAAATTACACTTGGCAGTTTACTTGTCATCCGCTTTGATGCAACCTAGAAACTACACCGCCCAGTGTAATGTTGCGTTAATCCTCGCAACCTAAAAAACAGAAGTTCGGCCTGTGCGTGCAGCTTTGGCCATTTATCGTTCCACCTCGGAAAGCCGTGAATTCCCCGGTTTTCCTGGAGTCATTCAGTCATGGCCAATCCAGTCCCTTCTCCGGATAACACTTCCACGCCTGAAGCCTCTCGACAGGATCAAGGGCTGTTCCGCAATCACGCGCCAGTGCAACGCGAAGGCCTGCGCAAGATGCTGCGGATCATGTGGAACATGATCTTCCACAAACCGCGCAACACCCGCCCGGCGGCGGCAATCCCGGTGCAAGCGTTGACTCGCGGAGACCTGCTGGCGGCGCCAAACTTCAGCGTCTATCGCCTCGGTCACTCGACGCTGCTGCTCAAGTTGCGCGACAAATTCTTCATCACCGACCCGGTCTTCGCTGAGCGTGCTTCGCCGGTGCAATGGGCCGGGCCGAAACGCTTCCACCAGCCACCGATCAGCATCAATCAGTTGCCGCCAATTGAAGCGGTGATCCTCTCACACAACCACTACGACCACCTCGATTACGCGGCTGTGCTCAAACTCGCGGCCAAGACCACTTACTTCCTGACCCCGCTGGGCGTCGGCGACACCCTGATCAAATGGGGCGTCGACGCCAGCAAAGTCCGCCAGTACGACTGGTGGCAAGGTACCGAAATCGCCGGCATCCGTTTCGTTGCCACGCCATCGCAACACTTCTCCGGCCGTGGCCTGTTCGACGGCAACAGCACGCTGTGGGCGTCGTGGGTGATGATCGACGCTGACACGCGAATCTTCTTCAGCGGCGACAGTGGTTATTTCGACGGCTTCAAACGCATCGGCGAACAGTACGGCCCGTTCGACCTGACCCTGATGGAAACCGGCGCCTACAACGTCGAATGGCCGCATGTGCACATGCAACCGGAACAAACCCTGCAAGCGCACATCGACCTCAAAGGGCGCTGGCTTTTCCCGATCCACAACGGCACGTTCGATCTGGCGATGCATGCGTGGCACGAACCGTTCGACCGTATCCTCGCGTTGGCTTGGGAGCGGAGCATTTCCATTACCACGCCGCAAATGGGTGAGGCGTTTAACATCGCTCAACCGCAACGCGGTGAGGCGTGGTGGTTGGCGGTTGAAGGGGAGAGTGAGGGCGTTGTGCAGAGCGCTTGATCAGATGAAGGCGGTTCGCGCCTAAGGGGGCGAACCGGTTGCTCCAGAAACAAGCCCTGAAATCTTACGACTGTATTCAGCCATAGTAGTAACCGACACTTCTGGAAATTTTCCCCGAAGTAATTGCTGCAGGTTCTCCAGAGGTATTCCCAGTCTTTGTGCGGCTTCAGATTCACTGATGTCGGTGGACTTGATGTGCGAGGCCAACTTTGTCGCGTACTCGAACTTGGTCAGCATTTAGTCTGCATGCTCAAGCTCTAAATCTTGATAAACATTGCCAGTGCTTTCTTCTATCTCGCTCATGTTCTTATTCAGCCATCGCAAAATCCCCACGCTCCATCGCTTCTGACGACGCGCCCTGCACACTCGCACTACGCCCCGGCGCAAACCCGGGAAAGAACACCAACCCCTGCGCTTCGAACCGATAAGCCAAAGCTAGCCGCGCCGCATCCGCCACGTCCTGCTGACCTTCAAACCGTTGAATGTCTTCAACCGAAACCTCAGCCTCCCGCGACAGCTGTTCCACGCTCCAGCCCAGCATTGCTCGGGCCTGGACACAGTGCGTCGGGGTGAACTGGAAAAGGGCAATGCGTTCGAGGATGTGGTTCATCGCAAGAGAGGCCATGGTGTGCTCCGGGCTCAAGAGTGCTGATTGAAAATGTACTGTGTTTTTGTACAGTTGTTTTCGACCGGGATCAAATGCAATTTTCGATTTGCCCTAGTTCGACGCCTGCAACCAGACGGACGGTGCCAGACCCAGCACGCGCCGAAACATCGTTGAGAACGCCGCCGGGCTCTCGTAACCGAAGTCCACAGCGATCCGCGTCACCGCCTCGCCCGCCGCCAGCCTGGCCAGCGCGAGCACCACACAGGCACGCTGGCGCCACTGGCTGAAACTCAGCCCGGTCTGTTGGCGGAACAGCCGATTGAAGGTGCGCAAGCTTACGTGCAACTGATCCGCCCATTGCTGCGGTGTTTGATGTGCATTGGGTTGATGCAGAAAGCTCTGACACAGCACGAGCAGTTTTCCGTCAGCCGGCAACGGAATGTGCAAGGGCAGGGGCGCACTGCGCGCCAGTTCATGCAGAAGCAAATCGATCAACACGCCATCGCGACCCGCCTCGTCATAAGCCAACGGCAACTCCACCGCTTCCATCAACAACTGCCTTAGCAATGGCGACACACTGATCACTTGGCAATGCTCACCCAGATCCACCGCACCCGGTTCGATGTACACGCTGCGCGTGCTGACCCCGAGCATCAACACCTGATGCGCCACCCCCGGCGGAATCCATACCGCTCGCTGCGGCGGCACCACCCAGTTGCCGTCATGGGTGCTGACCTGCATCACCCCGGTCGCGCCGTACAACAACTGCGCCCGACGATGCGTATGAAACGGCAACAGATATCCGTGGGAATAATCCGTGCCGATCGCCACTACCGCGCGCGGTGTGTCATCCAGCGAGTTGATCGAAACATTGCGCATCAAGCGACTTCCCACGGTTGGCGTAAATGCAAACATTATTGGCCGGCTTGCTGAGGCAGGCCAACCCATGCCGCTCTATCTTCGCTCGCTTCCCACCTGCGGACGACCCAAAATGTTTTACCTCCTGCTAACACTTTTCGGTTGCATGACCGGCATCACCGCCGTGCTGTTCGGCTTCGGCGGCGGCTTCGTCGTCGTGCCGCTGCTCTACCGGCTGCTCACCGCCAGCCACGGCACCGACGACCCGATCGGCCAATCGGCGATGCACATTGCCGTCGCTACCTCGACCTGCGTGATGATCGTCAACGCCCTGATCGCCACCGACAAACACCGTCGCGCCGGCAACCTCATCTGCCATTACCTGTGGCCATTGGGTGGGTTTATTGCAATCGGCTCAGTGATCGGCGCGATAGCAGCGGTGGGGGTCAGTGGCGAGGTGATTCGCTACGCGTTCATCGCCTACCTCGGCGTGACCATTGTCGACTGCTTGCTCAGACGCGGCTTCCTCACTCAGAACGCAAACGTCATCCCACGCCGACTCGGTGATACGGAAACTTCCGCAGGTGGTGTAGGTATCGGCGCCATCGCGACGTTTCTCGGCGTAGGAGGCAGCGTCATGACCGTGCCGCTGTTGCGTCGTTGCGGACTGAGCATGTCGCAAGCGACGTCCATGGCCAATCCGCTGAGCGTGCCGGTGGCATTGGCTGGAACGTTGACGTACATGGCGCTGGCCGGATTCAGTCAGGCTGAGTTGGGCGCCTGGTTTGTCGGGTACGTGGATTTGCTGGCGTTTGCGCTGCTGACGCTGGGGTCGTTGTTGGGGATCAGAATTGCGACGCCGTGGATTGGGCGGATTCCGGATCGGGTGCATGCTTGGGTCTATATTGGTTTGTTGATCATTGTGATGCTGAGCATTTCACTCAAGTGAGTGGGGGCTCGGCTCCGTTCGTAATCAAGCAGTGGAGGGGGATATGTCGATTTCCGAGAGTGATTGGAAAAAGTACAAGGAGCTGCGCAAGTTGGCGCTGGATCGTTTTTGCCAAGGTGTTCTGGCAGAGACCCAAATCGTCGCTAAAAACAAGACTCTCTCAGCTCACGCGCGCTACCTGACACTGTATCGCCTTGTTCGCAGTCGAGATAAAGACATGGCGGATGTATTTGATCAGCGAATGAGCCGTTCAAACGTGTGGCTGCCATTGTTTATGATGGTCGCGCGTGACTTGCTGACTGACGAGGAATTGTCCGGCCTCAGCGAAGCGCAGCGTGAGAGGATTTCGGAAGCCGTGCGTCAGCCTTACCAAATTGAATGGGCGGAAGAAATCACAAACGATGACTGAGCGTTGTCCTCCAGAATTTACTAGAGAACCAGGATGTTGATCTTCAATTGCTCCGAAGCTGCCAGCAAATTCTTCAGTCGTGTTCACAAGGGTAAAAAGATCACGCCAGTGGACGATAAGCCGCCGACCGCAGTGATCGAAAATGATGAAGTGGGCAACTCCAGCGAGCAGTGGCTGGTGCACGCAATCTCCGTCCAGCGCAAACATGTGTTGCTCGTCATTCATGTGCAAACCCGTTATTGCATGATCCTGGCCGATGCCAAAAAGGCCGATGCTGAAGGGTTCGTCGCTGGACTTGTTGAACGCTGGCACGAAGGTTTGATACGCGATGCGATCAACCATGACTTCATGCAATGGGTTGATGCGGGAATTCTGTCGGATCGTTTTGAAAAAGCCTGCGCTGAACGACAGTTCTATCGTCGCAGCCATCGCGGAGCCCAAAAACACATTGAACAAATTGCCTGGTTTTTCCAGGATTGCGCTGCCGAGTGGGGCTGTTTATCGCAGGGCGAACGTGCGGCTATCGGGTTCGATGCGCAGATGAACAGTCAACTTAGAAACAGCAAGGGGCGCAAGGATTACTTCAGGCCAGATGAAGAAATGGTCGCCCACTGGCTACGCCGATATTGCGCTGTCGATGACGTAGAAGTTCAGGCTGCGATGGTCCGACGCAAGAAGGCTGAGCGAGAGATCCGTGCTTTCGTGGGCGGACTGCAAATGGATTGATCGTGCAATGAAGCTCGATTCCGCAACAACTCCTCGCCATAATCCTCCGCGAATTTATCCGCGCCGGCCCTCAAGTGCCGGCGCGGCCTCTGCCTCTTTCAAGGAACGATCAATGCTCAAGGGACTGATGCGCCTGGCTCCGTGCGCCGCTCTGCTGTTCTCAATGCTGTCCACCGCGCATGCCGAAGATAACCGAATGGTGTTTACCGGTACGTTGGGCAAAATGCCGATCGTGTTCGAAGTCGATACCAGTGACCCGGAGCAAGTTACCGGTCGCTACTTCTACGAGAAGTTTCACCGCGATCTAGAGCTTAACGGCACCTATAAAAATGACGTTTTGCTGCTCACAGAAGGCAGCAATCGGATGGACCCGGACAAGCCATTACCGACCCTCAAACTAAAACCGATTGAGGCCGGCTGGAAGGGCGAATGGCAAAACGCTAAAGGCAAAAAACTGCCTGTACTGGTCACCGATACGCCACTTCCCGAAGTACCGGCGAATGCTCTTCCCTACATCGCCAAGTTGCCCAAGACCGAGCCCTACGAATATCTGCGGCTTCAGGGACTCAAACTCAAACCCGGTAAAAAGCAGGACTTCATGGGTTACTCCCTGCAATGGTGGGAAGAGCCCGACACCAAGATGTCCATATTCAGCATCGAATCCGGGATGCCACAAGAAGATCTGCAACGGGTTAACCAGCAATTGCTCGGGCGCTTGTGGGACGAGGCCATCAGTTACTACGGTTGCCAGTTGCGAGGTCGCGGCTATGCCGAATTCCTCCAGGACGTTACTCCGACGTTTATCTCGCCCAGTGTCATCAGCCTGAACATTTCCACCAGCTACGACTGCGGCGGCGCGCACCCGGACTTCGGCGATTCCCCGCTCAACATCGATGTGAAAACCGGCCATCCGTTGTCGCTCGAAGACGTGCTCTGGGTGGGCGAGGGCCAGCCAATCCTTCACGCCGATCGTTACCGAGGCGGTGACCAGCCGTTGACCGAGGCCGAAGACGCAGCGCGCTTTAAGTATCAACGCGAAGTCTTCGGGCCGTGGCTGATCAAACAACTCACCGCGTTGTACCCGGATGAAATGAAGAAACCGGAGGAAGGCGATGAAGACAGTTGCGACTTCACCAATGAAGACAACTGGAGCTATTCCAACTGGCACTTCAGCGAAAAAGGTTTGTATGTGGGCGCGTACTTTGCCCGCGTCGAGCGAGCCTGCGATTCACCCGACTGGTCGATCCTGCCGTACTCGCTGATCAAACAACACCCCGGCGCCGTCAAACTGCAACTGCCACAAGGCTAACCATCACTCCAGACCCGGCGCTTCACGAATAATGAAGTGATCCAGGTTCTCGATATTGGCATTGAAGACCTCGAAAGGCTTTTCGGGGTTCTTCTTGCCAGGCACCTGCTTCAACTCCGGCGTCACCCCATAGAAGAAACAGAACAACGCCTTGTCACTATCCGCCGCGTGCTTGATCTCCTCCAGAAACGCCTTGCGCTTGCGGTAGTTGTCGATCAACTTCTTGTTCAGATAAACACTGACCGGATACGGCTTCTTCTTGCTGTCTTCGGGCTTCTTGAACCAGACCTTGTCCTCGAAATCGATACGAAAACTGGCACCACTGTGGAAGTCCTCGATCTTCTTGATCCGCCCCCAGTAAATCAGCCCCTTGTTGTCCGTCAGATACTCAATCTTCTTGAAGAACGAACTGTACGGCGCCGAATGCTCACCGACCTTCAACGGCATCCGCTTAAGCAACTCCTTGTCGGCGAAGTTCGAAACAAAACACTCCACCGGATGCGCAAACACACTGGTCTTGTCCGGCGCCGACTCACGACTCGCCGACTCTTTACCACCGTCCGCCACCACCCGCACCGGATCATCGCGCAACACATCCGCCGCCCCCGCTGGCGCGACAGGCTTGCGCACATACTCACGCCGGGTCAGCAACAACTCCGATGGGAAGTGCTCCTCACGCCCGTCATCCACCTCGCCATCTGCCGTCTCAACACCAGACGCTGAAGCCTTCAAACTCACATACGGACAACCCGCCACATGCTGCGTAGTGGGCAGATTCTTGAAGTGCGGCGTGCGAACGTAATTCACGTTCTTGGCGTTGAACGTGCCCAACTCGTTGGAAGCCTCGAACGCCGAACGACAGCCATCGTTGGGGCACTGGAAGTGTTCCTTCGCCGAGTCAAACGCCACCGTCTCATCGAAATTGAGATCGCGAACATCATAGATCGACAACTTGTCGTCGAGGCTGAGGCAGTAGGCGAGATCGAATTTCATGGTGGGGCTCGGATCCTTGAGTGGGGGAGGGGTATTAATAGCGGGAGGCGGCGCGGGTTGCACTGATTGTTTTCAGGATGATGCGGAATCTGTGGGAGTCAGCGTGCTGGCGATTCTTGGCATCAACTAGATTTCAATGCACACACCTCCATTGCAGGTCACGCATCACCCTGTGGCGAGGGAGCTTGCTCCCGCTGGGCTGCGAAACAGTCCCAAGAACAGCAAATACGGTTAGTCAGATGAACCGCGACTATTCCTTTTCGAGTCTTCCAACGTTGTCATACAGCCAAGCAGTGAAAGCCTCTCTGTCGTCAGAATGGTGGCAGCGTCGATGACAGTTTGGGCATAGCGCTACGGTGTTGGTCTTGAAGTCCGTCCCGTTGTCCGACAAATGCTTAACGTGGTGAACCTCAAGGTAAGGTTCTCCATTCATTTCAAACGGACCTGGTTGTCCACATCCCTCACAGACACCCTTGGCGTTGAACAGAATCCAATTTTTGACTTTGGATATGCGGGCGTAGGTTTTGGTTGTCCTGACGATTCGCTGAGGTATCTGCACACCCTCTGGCTCACTCACAAAATCACGTTGTTTCGCTCGTTGTACATTTCGAAGTGATGATTCTTCTTGCGTGGAAGGTGTACCCGAATCCAGCGTAATGAGGCCTTTAGATTCTAGGATTTTGATCAGGCGCGCGGTAATCCCTGAACCGAGATTCACTTTTGGTTTGTAGCTAGAGATCGTTTTCAGCCCAAGATCTTCGAACAGAGCGGTAATGTTCTGCAGTCGATAGTCAATCGACTTGGTGTTTCGCCCGGCGAGTACGCCGCTCTGCAGACGCTTGTGCTCCAAGGACTTATTAAATTTTTGATCATTTGGGTAGCGAGCCTGAATATCGAGATAGCCATCAACCGAAACTTCAAGCTCCTCATCCGTCCAGCCACTATTTTCTTTTTCCGTATCCATAAAATCGCCGAGGGTTGAAAACCTTCGGACGATACTGAGTGGCCATCACAGATGTCTACGAAAACTCCTACAAAAAATAGCGACGGATCTCGCGTGCATTCCTACAAGAGCATCGCTCAACCCATCGAATGCTTCGACGCCCGAAACGCCTGAGCGACCCTTCGCCACCAAGGCTTCGTCGCCATCGCTTTTCGTGGTGTCTGATCACTCAACAGATAAGGCATGTCCCGCAGCCGAATCCAATCTTCGTTCTGCCAATGCAGCAGACTCAAAGACATCTCCGGCCAATCCAACAAACTCAACATCGGCCGATCTGAATGCCCCGAGTGTTCTGCATCGCGTAAGGCCGGCACTACCTGATGAGTCAGCCACTCACGCAGCAACCGATTGCCCGGAACGTAGTGATAAACCAGCAGCGCATAGACGCCGGATTCACTGAGCATCAATTGTTTTTCGGGTTGCCGGAAATACTCAATCGACAGGACGCGACGTTGATCCTTGTCTAGCTTGTTGACCATGCGTTCGCTGAGATGCACACCCATCAAACGACCGATGTCGCGGGCGCAAAACCATGGCTGGTTTTCAACCAAAAGGCCGTGCAGATAGAGGCCGTGGCGTTTAAAAGTCGTGGGAATGATTGGTTCGGCAAGGTCGTCCTCCGAGGTAGTGGGAGGCAGCAGCCATTTTTTTGTAAACATATCCTTACCTCTACGTTTAAGTTAAAAGAGCCGTAACCCGACGTAGAGGAATTAAGAATATCCCAACAAGCATTATTGTTTGCACATTAAACATATATATTCTTGATGGAATATAGATCGTAATGTGTAAATGATTCAGCTTCTACGTTGGGTGTTTCTTAGGCACCTATGTGTACCTTAGGTGCGATAGGTTTTCGCGTCAATAAGGTTGTGTGCTTTTTTATGTAGGAATTGTCCGTAAATCTAGGCGATGTATTGATATCGCCTAGATTATTTTCGGTTTAGTTTATTTTTTTAGAGACAAAAGAAGTGCGCCAGCGGTGCCCTGGGGAATAAGGCCTTGTGCTATTTTTTTCTGTAAATATGCAGGGAATTTTTGAGGTAAATATATCTTTTCTAGCCAGATTCTGAAATCGCCCAGAGCGCTCAGTGGATATATATTTGCTTCGGTTTTTGCTGCTGATTGAGGGAAGTAGTCTGGGTATTCATGAGGGAATTTTTTTCTCTCACCATGGACTGCTTCGAGATTTTCTGAAGCCCAGTGTCTGGCCCACATCTGCCCAACACTGATGTCTGGAACAGTATGTGTGTCAATGATCAGTCCTGACTCAATTGCAGATACAACGATGTCTGCAATTTCTCTGAAAACACTAAAGAAACCTGCAGGCAGTTTGTTTAGTAAGATTCTGTCGTGGTAGTGGCGCCATGAGTCTAGTTTAAGTGACTCGGGTGAGAATCCAACTCCTTCGTAGATAAAGGCCCGCAGGGTTCTGCGGGCTAGCAGCCTAAAGTTTCTTTGCGCTATCTGGTTGTCGGTATTATCTGAGTCAAATGCGTAATATTCTAGGATTGCCATGCAGACTGTGTCTGGGTAGGCGCTGATTTTTTGGCCGTTTTGCTCTGTTTTAATAACTATCCGTTCAGCTGTGAAATTTTGCTGAATCAATAGCTGTTTAATTCTTTTTCCTCTGGGCTTGAATACTTCATCGTGCCAATTGTTGGCTAAGTCACTGATAGTTTTAGGGTTTACTCCGCAGAGCCTAGCTAAGCCTCTTTCGGTGAGATAAGGGGTAGTGTCGTTCAAAACGCCCATTTGTATCCCGTCGATCTCCGCGAAAGAAGCCGAGGGCAATTCTAGCGGTAGTTCTGACTGCATTAGCTCGCTCATCATCAGCTCCGAATAAGTTTTATGGCTTCATTTATTAGTAATGGAGGGTACAGATAATCCATGTGGGATTCTGGGTTTTTCTTCTTGTTATAAGTTATGCCCTGTTCCAAGCACAGTTTTGCGCACATGGCTCTCAGATGTTGCAGGTCAATAATTATAGACCTGTCCGAGCAGTAGTTTTGCACATCTATAAGGTCGGAGTTATCACTTGGAAGCGTAATTGTCTCGATTTTCTGATTTATTTCTTCGAGTTGTCGCTCGGTTTCTTCAAAGCGTAAACGGGTTTCGTTAGCGAGTTTTTCTCGCTCTTCGATTTCTTTTATAAGTAGATTGGTATGCTGTGCGAGGGTTTGGGCTAGAGACATTATCTCTGAGCCGCCCTGTTTAACTGGTGCGGGGTATGTCCCGTACTTCCTTACTGCCGGTATTACTTCGTGAAATATCCATCTTTGAAATGATTTACTGGCTGGAGTGCTGTCGCGAGAGATTATTCGGTATAAACCGGGTTCTGTAATAAAAACCTCTGTTCTCGGTTGCGCAGATAAATCGTCGATGACTGGGAAGTGTTTGTATTCGTCGCTGTCCAGTACATCGCGTTGAGCTTTTACTAACTGTCCTAGACCAGTTTTTCCTTGTTCGTTTATAGCTGTATTGGTTTTTGCTAGAGTCAAAACAACATCTTCTAACGAGATGTATAAGTTTTCATCGATGTAGAAGCTTCTGATTTTCGAGGTGCCATGAATAGCGTGATAATCCAGCAGTATTGGCGTATGCATTTTAATTTCCTATAAAAAAGCCCCGCACTTGCGGGGCTTTAATTTATTCAGCTAAGCATCCTTTAGGCTTTTGCTGTTATAGCATGGCTCAACGCCATCATCAATCCCAGCTCAATGCACCACCAGTCTGATACTCAATAACCCGAGTCTCAAAGAAATTCTTCTCTTTCTTCAAGTCCATAATCTCGCTCATCCAAGGGAACGGGTTAGTCGTCCCTGGATACTCTTCCTTCAAACCGATCTGCGACAAACGACGGTTAGCGATGAACTTCAGGTAGTCCTCCATCATCGCCGCATTCATACCCAACACCCCGCGTGGCATGGTGTCACGCGCGTATTCGATCTCCAGCTGCGTACCCTGCAGAATCATCTGGGTCGCTTCTTCCTTCATCTCAGCATCCCACAAATGCGGGTTTTCGATTTTGATCTGGTTGATCACGTCGATGCCGAAGTTCAGGTGCATGGATTCGTCGCGCAGGATGTATTGGAACTGCTCGGCGACGCCGGTCATTTTGTTGCGGCGGCCCATGGAGAGGATTTGGGTGAAGCCGCAGTAGAAGAAGATGCCTTCCAGAACGCAGTAGTAGGCGATCAGGTTGCGCAGCAGCTCTTTGTCGGTGTCCGGGGTGCCGGTTTCGAACTTCGGATCGGAGATCGAACGGGTGTATTTCAGGCCCCAGGCGGCTTTTTTCGCGACCGATGGGATCTCGTGGTACATGTTGAAGATTTCGCCTTCATCCATGGCCAGCGATTCGATGCAGTACTGGTAGGCGTGGGTGTGGATCGCTTCTTCGAAAGCCTGGCGCAGGATGTACTGGCGGCATTCCGGGTTGGTGATCAGGCGGTACACGGCCAGGACCAGGTTGTTGGCAACCAGGGAGTCGGCGGTGGAGAAGAAGCCGAGGTTGCGCATGACGATGCGGCGCTCGTCGTCGGTCAGGCCTTCCGGGTCTTTCCAGAGGGCGATGTCGGCGGTCATGTTGACTTCTTGCGGCATCCAGTGGTTTGCGCAACCGTCCAGATACTTCTGCCAGGCCCAGTCGTACTTGAATGGCACGAGTTGGTTGAGGTCGGCGCGGCAGTTGATCATGCGCTTTTCGTCAACGGCGACACGGGCGGAGGCGCCTTCGAGTTCGGCGAGGCCTTCGGCGACGTCGAGGGAGTTCAGTGCAGCCTTGGCGCGGGCGACAGCGGCCGAGTCGTCGGCAGTCACGGCGCGGGCTTCGATCGCGGCGGCACCGCCAGCGTTGTCGAGGCGGTCCATGTTGGCTTCAGTAGCGTGGCCGGCGTTGGCGCCTTTCACGGTTGCTACTTCACTGTCTTCTTTGTCGAATTCGTCCCAGCTCAGCATGACGTGTCGTCTCCTGCGTGAGGGCCTGTCGCCCGTGTGAAACCTGATTGGTTGGTTTTTCACACGGTCGTACAGACCGCGTTGGATCTTAAGGAATCGTTTTTTGCAGCAGCTAAGGCAGGCAATAAAACAGAATTTTGTACGGGTTTCCGAGAGCCTCTGACGGGCGCAGATCACGTTTAACGCGACTGCGGGGCTTCAGAATGGCTTTGGTCCCTGTAAGGGAATATTGCTGACCCGATTAGGGCGGCATTATAGGGAAAAAACACGCGCGTGGGGGGAGGCGAATCAGCACAGGGCGGTCGATCGGAAAGGGTATTTCAGTCGGAGCGAGGGTTTACAGGGCTTTCGCCGATGTTGGCCCGTGAGAATTTTTTTTGATTAATTTTTTCGCTGGGCTTTGGTTGCTCAAGAAATGAGCAAAAAACCGCGTTTTTCACTATATCTTGTGTTTTGCAACCCTTTTGAACCACTCCAGACACAACTGAGCCCGACCGAAGTCGGGCTGGAATCGACCCTCAATGAAGCGCTGAGAGATCCAATTCGGTGCAGTCTGCAATCATTAATTGGTGCAACCGTTGCCCATCACGCTGTAGCGCAGGATGTGACGCTGGCCTTTGGAGTCGTCGTACTCCATTTTTGCCGGTACTACTTCGCAGACGTTGGGGATTTCACTCATCGATACAACGTTGGCGATGTCCAGGTGAGTGGAGTAAGTGTATTCCTCGATCACCGGTTGTTGCTGTGCGACATCAGTCGGGACCTCATCTGCCATGGCGGTTGCGCACAGACTGCTGAGGGCCAGAACCAATAAAGCTTTCATTTCAATTTTACCTTTTTGAGGTCGAGTGGGGTCACGCAACCTTTTTAGGGTTGCGTGTGGAACTTCATCGTTTGCAGTTATTACTTGAGAGCTGGATTAACGGCCTTTCGTGGGGGCTGTATCGTTGTTAATCGCGGTTGCCTTGTTGGCGAGGTGGATTTTAGGGAGATGGGGCGGGCGTAAACAGAGCGGGTTTTGATAAACACCTTTGGCAGATTTGGTAACAATCGCTTGAGATGGGGTAGGGGCTGGATTGATAACCGGGTGTTTTGTCTGTGGGACCGAGTTGTCTGAATCGCTGGCAAGCCAGCTCCCACAGGGTTCGGGGGTGTTTTGGGAGTTGGTGTCCGGCTTGCAAACGGGGAAGGTGGAGGATTTGTAGGGGCTTGTTACTACCATCGTCGAATGGTTCTATGGCCCCCGCCCCGTTACAACAGGGTCATACAAAAACAACTATTACACCGAGGTAGGAAAGATGAGTGCGGCTTCTCTGTATCCCGTTCGTCCCGAGGTTCTGGCTAACACGCTGACTGACGAGGCGACCTACAAAGCCATGTACCAGCAGTCGGTCGTCAACCCTGACGGTTTCTGGCGCGAGCAAGCTCAGCGTCTCGACTGGATCAAACCTTTCACCACGGTGAAACAGACTTCCTTCGACGATCACCATGTCGACATCAAGTGGTTTGCCGACGGCACCCTGAACGTTTCATACAACTGCCTCGACCGTCATCTGGCCGAGCGCGGCGATCAAGTCGCGATCATCTGGGAAGGCGACGATCCTTCCGAAAGCCGCAACATCACCTACCGCGAACTGCACGAGCAAGTGTGCAAACTGGCCAACGCCCTGCGTGGTCAGGACGTACACCGCGGCGACGTGGTGACCATTTATATGCCGATGATTCCCGAAGCCGTGGTCGCCATGCTGGCCTGCACCCGGATCGGCGCGATTCACTCGGTGGTGTTCGGCGGTTTCTCGCCGGAAGCGCTGGCCGGTCGCATCATCGACTGCAAATCGAAAGTGGTGATCACCGCTGACGAAGGCATCCGCGCTGGCAAGAAGATTTCCCTCAAGGCCAACGTCGACGACGCGCTGACCAACCCGGAAACCAGCAGCATCCAGAAAGTCATCGTCTGCAAGCGCACCGGTGGCGACATCAAGTGGAACCAGCATCGCGACATCTGGTACGAAGACCTGATGAAAGTGGCGGGCACCGTTTGCGCGCCGAAAGAAATGGGCGCCGAAGAAGCGCTGTTCATCCTTTATACCTCCGGCTCGACCGGCAAGCCGAAGGGCGTACAGCACACCACTGGCGGTTATCTGCTGTACGCGGCAATGACCCACGAGCGCGTGTTCGACTACCGTCCGGGCGAGGTTTACTGGTGCACCGCCGACGTCGGCTGGGTCACCGGCCACAGCTACATCGTCTACGGCCCGCTGGCCAATGGCGCGACCACGCTGCTGTTCGAAGGCGTGCCGAACTATCCGGACATCACCCGGGTGGCGAAGATCATCGACAAGCACAAGGTCAACATCCTCTACACCGCACCGACCGCGATCCGCGCGATGATGGCTTCGGGTCAGGCCGCGGTTGAAGGTGCGGACGGCAGCAGCCTGCGTCTGCTTGGTTCGGTCGGTGAGCCGATCAACCCGGAAGCCTGGGACTGGTACTACAAGAATGTCGGCAAGTCGCGTTGCCCGATCGTTGATACCTGGTGGCAGACCGAAACCGGCGGCAACATGATGAGCCCGTTGCCGGGTGCGCATGCGCTGAAGCCGGGATCGGCGGCGCGTCCGTTCTTCGGTGTGGTGCCGGCACTGGTCGACAACCTCGGTAACATTATTGAGGGCGAGGCTGAAGGCAATCTGGTGATTCTCGATTCGTGGCCAGGTCAGGCGCGTACGCTGTATGGCGATCACGATCGTTTCGTTGATACCTACTTTAAGACTTTCCGTGGCATGTACTTCACCGGTGACGGCGCGCGTCGTGATGCCGATGGTTACTACTGGATCACCGGGCGTGTCGATGACGTGCTCAACGTGTCTGGTCACCGTATGGGCACGGCCGAGATCGAGAGCGCGATGGTTGCGCATCCGAAAGTTGCTGAAGCGGCGGTGGTGGGTGTGCCGCATGACATCAAGGGGCAGGGCATTTATGTCTATGTCACGTTGAAGAATGGCGAGGAGCCGACCGAGCAATTGCGTCTGGAACTGAAGAACTGGGTGCGCAAAGAGATCGGACCGATTGCTTCGCCGGACGTGATCCAGTGGGCACCTGGGCTGCCGAAGACGCGCTCGGGCAAGATCATGCGCCGCATTCTGCGCAAGATTGCCACGGCGGAATATGACGGGTTGGGGGATATCTCGACGCTGGCGGATCCGGGTGTGGTGCAGCATTTGATTGATACGCACAAGACGATGAATGTTGCTTAAGTAGCAGGTCTGAAAAGAAGAAAGCCCTGTCCGGTGTATGCCGGGCGGGGCTTTTTTGTGTCTGCAGGTTTTGTGCTGGTAGGACTGGCCTCATCGCTAGCAGGGCTAGCTCCCACAGGATTTGTGGTGTGCTGGGAGTATGAGTTTCAGCGAAAATTTGAGCTGGATGGACCGATCTCATCGCTAACAGGGCTAGCTCTCAGAGGTTTTGTGGTGTGCTGGGGGTTTGAGTTTCAGCGAAAATTTGAGCTGGATGGACTGACCTCATCGCTTGCAGGGCTAGCTCTCACAGGTTTTGTGGTGTGCTGGGGGTTTGAGTGTCAGCGAAAATTTGAGCTGGATGGACTGACCTCATCGCTAGCAGGGCTAGCTCCCACAGGTTTTGTGGTGTGCTGGGGGTTTGAGTTTCAGCGAAAATTTGAGCTGATGGGCTGGCCTCATCGCTAGCAGGGCTAGCTCCCACAGGATTTGTGGTGTGCTGGGGGTTTGAGTTTCAGCGAAAATTTGAGCTGGATGGGCTGGCCTCATCGCTAGCAGGACTAGCTCCCACAGGATTTGTGGTGTGTCGGAAATTTCAGCTTCACCGCATATTCTTGTGGGAGCTAGCCCTGCTAGCGATAGCCATTTGTAAGACGCTGGTGTAGTCCGCTGTCGGAACGCAGACCCGACCAACCAATAATTATCGATCTGTGCTGTAAGACATTTCCCGCTGTTACCCCGCGCCTTCCACGTAACCGAATGTGTAACCGCTCGCCCTGCGACGGGGCAAAGGGAAACGCATTGCCCCGTTTTAGAGCCTCTAAACCCGCTCCAAAAAATAAGGCTTAACGCTGCGCTTGCCGGATTAGAAGGGTTTGCGAATAATAGGCCCGCAATTTGCAGCATGGATCGGTTCACTGTCTTTCGCTCTTGCATGAAATTGCAGGGCTGTCAATGAGCTCAAGTCGCTTTCTCTGTGCATCTGTAATTAGTTGTCGCATTGAAGAAATATCGGCTTCGGGCCTGTCGTTAGAATGCCGATCACTCGCTCATCGTGGCTGACGTTGAAACCTCCTCCGGTTTCAATGGGAAATTTCCCACCGATGCAGCAACCGATTTCCCGATTCACCCATTCGCATATTGGGCTGTCGCTCACTCTGCCGTTTTTGCCCTTTACCGATGGAGTCCCGAGATGAAGAAACTTGTGCTGCTTGGCGCCCTGGCACTGTCCGTGCTGTCGCTGAATGCCTTCGCTGACGAAAAACCTCTGAAGATCGGTATCGAAGCGGCTTACCCTCCGTTCGCTTCGAAAGCACCGGACGGCAGCATCGTTGGTTTCGACTACGACATCGGCAACGCTCTGTGCGAGCAGATGCAGGTCAAGTGTGTGTGGGTCGAGCAAGAGTTCGACGGTCTGATCCCGGCACTGAAAGTGCGCAAGATCGACGCGATCCTGTCGTCCATGTCGATCACTGAAGATCGCAAGAAGTCGGTCGACTTCACCAACAAGTACTACAACACCCCGGCACGTCTGGTCATGAAGGCCGGTACTCAGGTCAGCGAAGGTCTGGCTGAGCTGAAGGGCAAGAACATCGGCGTACAACGTGGTTCGATTCACGAGCGCTTCGCCCGCGAAGTCCTGGCCCCGCTGGGTGCCGAGATCAAGCCGTATGGCTCGCAGAACGAAATCTACCTCGACGTGGCCGCCGGTCGCCTCGACGGCACCGTGGCTGACGCCACCCTGCTGCAAGACGGCTTCCTGAACACCGATGCTGGCAAAGGTTTCGCCTTCGCAGGCCCTGCGTTCACCGACGTCAAATACTTCGGCGACGGCGTAGGCATCGCAGTCCGTAAGGGCGATGCCCTGAAAGACAAGATCAACACCGCGATCGCGGCCATCCGCGAAAACGGCAAATACAAAGCAATCCAGGACAAGTACTTCGCCTTCGATATCTACGGCAAGTAACACGTCTCTGCGACAAGTCCGAAATGGCGCAAGCAACAGGATCTCTGCGGTTTGCGCCATTTTTTCATCCCAACTTTCGAGGACCTGAATCATGTTGAAAGGCTACGGGGCTGTCATCCTCGATGGCGCATGGCTGACGCTTCAGCTCGCCTTGTCGTCCATGGCTCTGGCCATCGTTCTCGGGCTGATCGGTGTCGCGTTGCGCCTGTCGCCGGTGCGCTGGCTGGCCTGGCTGGGCGATCTGTATTCCACGGTGATTCGCGGCATTCCCGATCTGGTGCTGATCCTGCTGATTTTCTACGGCGGTCAGGACTTGCTCAACCGCGTGGCGCCGATGCTTGGTTACGACGACTACATCGATCTGAATCCATTGGCGGCCGGTATCGGCACCCTCGGTTTCATTTTCGGTGCGTACCTGTCGGAAACCTTCCGTGGCGCGTTCATGGCGATCCCGAAAGGTCAGGCCGAAGCGGGCATGGCGTATGGCATGAGCAGTTTTCAGGTGTTCTTCCGGGTGATGGTGCCGCAGATGATTCGTCTGGCGATTCCGGGTTTCACCAACAACTGGCTGGTACTGACCAAGGCCACCGCGCTGATTTCCGTGGTCGGTCTGCAAGACATGATGTTCAAGGCCAAGCAGGCGGCAGATGCCACTCGCGAGCCTTTCACCTTCTTCCTCGCAGTGGCGGCGATGTACCTGGTGATCACCAGCGTCTCGTTGCTGGCATTGCGTCAACTTGAGAAGCGCTACTCGGTAGGCGTAAGGGCGGCTGATCTATGATCTTCGACTACAACGTCATTTGGGAGGCGATGCCGCTGTACCTCGGCGGGCTGTTGACCACCCTCAAATTGCTCGCGCTGTCGCTGTTTTTCGGTCTGCTCGCGGCACTCCCGCTGGGGCTGATGCGCGTCTCGAAGAACCCGGTCG
This sequence comes from Pseudomonas sp. 4CAES_32.4, assembly GCF_058136335.1. Classification (NCBI taxonomy): domain Bacteria; kingdom Pseudomonadati; phylum Pseudomonadota; class Gammaproteobacteria; order Pseudomonadales; family Pseudomonadaceae; genus Pseudomonas; species Pseudomonas sp. 4CAES_32.4. The sequence goes on along the minus strand of NZ_CM176882.1, from coordinate 4,728,930 downwards.
TCAACGGCGCCGCGTGGCTGTACACCTACGTGATTCGCGGTACGCCGATGCTGGTGCAACTGTTCCTGATCTACTACGGTCTGGCCCAGTTCGAAGCGGTCCGCGAAAGTATTTTCTGGCCGTGGCTGTCCAGCGCAACGTTCTGTGCGTGCCTGGCCTTTGCGGTCAACACCAGCGCCTACACCGCGGAAATCATCGCCGGTAGCCTCAAGGCCACGCCGAACGGTGAGATCGAAGCGGCCAAGGCCATGGGTATGTCGCGCTTCAAACTGTACAAACGCATCCTGCTGCCATCGGCCCTGCGCCGCGCACTGCCGCAGTACAGCAACGAAGTGATCATGATGCTGCAGACCACCAGTCTGGCCTCCATCGTGACCCTGATCGACATCACTGGCGCGGCGCGCACCGTCAATGCGCAGTTCTATCTGCCGTTCGAGGCGTACATCACTGCTGGCGTGTTCTACCTGTGCCTGACGTTCATTCTGGTCAAACTGTTCAAACTGGCCGAGCGTCGCTGGTTGAGCTACCTGGCCCCGCGGAAACACTGATATGGAACGCATCGATCACGTATTGCCGTGGAGCCATCTGGGCAGCGAGCGCAAGATTTCGGTCTTTCGCTTTGGCCACGGCGAGCGCAAGGCCTACATTCAGGCCAGCCTCCACGCTGATGAATTGCCGGGCATGCGCACCGCCTGGGAGCTGAAAAAGCGCCTCGGCGAACTTGAAGCCAAAGGTTTGCTCAACGGTGTCATCGAGCTGGTGCCCGTCGCCAACCCGCTGGGTCTTGGGCAGTTGCTGCAAGGCAATCACCAGGGCCGTTTCGAGGCGGGCAGCGGCAAGAATTTCAACCGTGATTTCGTTGAGCTGAGCGCGCCGGTTGCGACCGTTTTGGCTGAAAGCCTCGGTGATGACCCGCACGCCAATGTGCGTTTGATTCGTCAGGCGATGGCTGATCATCTGGCGGCATTGCCGGAAGCGAGCAGCCAGTTGCAAGGCATGCAGCGCGTATTGCTCAGTCATGCTTGCACCGCCGATGTGGTGCTTGATCTGCATTGCGATGCCGAGGCCGCGCTGCACATGTACGCGTTGCCGCAGCATTGGCCGCAGTGGCGTTCGCTGGCGGCGCACCTGAATGTGCGCGTGGGTTTGCTCGCGGAAGATTCCGGCGGCAGCTCTTTTGACGAGGCGTGCTCGCTGCCTTGGTTGCGTCTGTCGCGGCAGTTCCCCGAGGCGCAAATTCCGCTGGCATGCTTGGCCACAACCATCGAATTGGGCGGGCAGGCCGACACCGGCCGCGCTGAAGCCGAAGCCTACGCTGAAGGCATTCTCGCATTCCTCGCCGAGCAAGGTTTGATCACCGGCGAGTGGCCGAATCCGGCCCATGAAGCCTGTGAAGGCATGCCGTTCGAGGGTACCGAATTGCTGCTCGCACCCCATCCGGGCGTCGTAAGTTTTCTGCGCAAGCCCGGCGAGTGGGTCGAGGCGGGCGACGAGATTTTTGAAGTGATTGATCCTGTGTCCGATCGGGTCAGCACGGTATGTGCTGGTACCTCCGGGGTGCTGTTTGCCATTGAACGGCTGCGCTATGCCCAACCCGGTTTCTGGCTGGCCAAGGTGGCGGGGCGCGAAGCGCTGCGTCACGGGCGCTTGCTCAACGACTGACTGACTGTTTTTGTGAGAACCGACCGCATGTACAAACTTGAAGTCCAAGACCTGCATAAACGCTATGGCAGTCACGAAGTGCTCAAGGGCGTGTCCCTGAAAGCGGCAGCCGGCGATGTGATCAGCATCATCGGCTCCAGTGGCTCCGGCAAAAGTACTTTCCTGCGCTGCATCAACCTGCTCGAGCAGCCGCACGCGGGCAAGATTCTGCTCAACAACGAAGAGCTGAAGCTGGTGGCGAACAAGGACGGCGCGCTGAAAGCCGCTGATCCGAAGCAGCTGCAACGCATGCGTTCGCGTCTGTCGATGGTGTTCCAGCATTTCAATCTGTGGTCGCACATGACCGCGATTGAAAACATCATGGAAGCGCCGGTTCACGTGCTCGGCGTACCCAAATACGAAGCGCGCGAAAAAGCCGAGTACTACCTGAACAAGGTCGGCGTGGCCCATCGTAAAGATGCGTTCCCGGGCCACATGTCCGGTGGCGAGCAGCAGCGCGTGGCGATCGCCCGTGCGCTGGCGATGGAGCCTGAGGTGATGCTGTTCGACGAGCCGACCTCGGCGCTTGACCCTGAACTGGTAGGCGACGTGCTGAAAGTCATGCAAGCGCTGGCTCAGGAAGGTCGCACCATGGTTGTGGTGACGCACGAAATGGGCTTTGCCCGTGAAGTGTCGAATCAACTGGTGTTCCTGCACAAAGGCGTGGTTGAAGAGAGCGGCAACCCGCGTGAAGTGCTGGTCAATCCGCAATCAGAACGTTTGCAACAATTCCTCTCGGGCAGCCTCAAGTAATCGCTGCCGTTATGCACCAAATTAGGTCATGCTTCGCGACCTGAAAACCGGCACCATTCCCTGTGGGAGCTGGGTTGCCAGCGATAGCGGTGAAACAGATTGCATATCTGGCACAGACATATCGCAATCGCTGGCAAGCCAGCTCCCACAGTTGATTGATGTTGGTCTCAAGATTTGTGTTCATTTACGGGCTAGCATTGGCCCACGCCTTCATCACTGTTTTTCGCTTCGGATTGCCCGCCCATGACTGCCCATCGAATTGGTTTCCTGATTTGGCCCAGCACTAAAGCGTTGACGCTGGCGCTGGCGGAGGAAGCCTTGCGTGTCGCTCAGCGTGTGCACCCGGACGTGGTCTACGAACTGTCGTTCCTGCAAGCCGAACCGCCGGTTGAAGGTGCCTGGCAGCTGCCCGGTGAGGCCTGGACCGGCAAACTCGAAAACTTTCAGAAGCTGTTCCTCCTGGCCGACGAGCCACCGACCACGTTGGCGCCGGCTCTGAGCAGTGCGCTCAAGCAATTGGTGCGCGCCGGTACGGTCATTGGCGGTCTTTCGGCTGGCGTGTATCCGCTGGCGCAACTCGGTTTGCTCGACGGTTATCGCGCTGCCGTGCACTGGCGTTGGCAGGACGATTTCGCTGAACGTTTCCCGAAAGTCATCGCCACCAGCCATCTGTTCGACTGGGATCGCGATCGCCTGACCGCGTGCGGCGGCATGTCGGTTCTCGATCTGCTGCTGGCAGTGCTGGCCCGTGATCACGGTGCCGAGCTGGCCGGTGCTGTCTCGGAAGAATTGGTGGTAGAGCGCATTCGTGAGGGTGGCGAGCGTCAGCGCATTCCGTTGCAGAATCGTCTCGGCTCCAGTCATCCGAAACTCACCCAAGCGGTGCTGTTGATGGAAGCCAACATCGAAGAACCGCTGACCACCGACGAAATCGCCCAGCACGTCTGCGTATCCCGTCGTCAGCTGGAGCGGATCTTCAAGCAATACCTCAACCGTGTGCCGAGCCAGTACTACCTGGAATTGCGCCTGAACAAGGCCCGGCAAATGTTGATGCAGACCAGCAAGTCGATCATCCAGATCGGTTTGTCCTGTGGCTTCTCTTCGGGGCCGCATTTCTCCAGCGCCTATCGCAACTTCTTCGGTGCCACGCCGCGAGAAGATCGCAACCAGCGGCGCAGCAGCAGCCCGTTCGAATTGTCGTCGGTGCCGCCCGAGCGCGGTTGACCCGCGCGTTGTCCTGCGTCGACTTTGCCCCTCGCTAAAGTCGACGACTTCCTCTTCGTACTTGCATTGAATCGCCGGTGTGTTTTTGGCCATGAGCGGTCATCTGCGCTGGAAACGTCCGCCCAGTAAAAACCGTTATTCAGAACGATGTGCGATACATATATACCGCACATGAAAATTCCTGATCGGCTACAAACCCGCAAGCCTGCCGTAAACGGGCGCGGCCAGTTAAACTGCGCCTTTGCGACGCTATATGTCGCATTGCCGTAAACCCGGGAAAATCCGGGGTTTGCGCTATAAGAAGTTGTCGCTTGGCGGCAAGGCCGGGCTGAAAACTGTCCTTACAATCCCCCCATCGCTCGCCAGTTTCAGGCGAGCGTTCCTCATCAGGAGACTCCGATGTCCGTTGAGCACGCTGCGGTACAACGCGCCGATTTCGACCAGGTAATGGTTCCCAACTACGCGCCTGCCGCTTTCATTCCGGTGCGTGGCGCCGGTTCCCGCGTCTGGGATCAGGCCGGCCGCGAGCTGATCGACTTCGCCGGCGGGATTGCCGTTAACGTATTGGGCCACGCGCACCCGGCGCTGGTCGGTGCATTGACCGAACAGGCGAACAAGCTGTGGCACGTGTCCAACGTGTTCACCAATGAACCGGCCCTGCGCCTGGCGCACAAGCTGATCGACGCCACGTTCGCCGAGCGCGTGTTCTTCTGCAACTCCGGCGCCGAAGCCAACGAGGCCGCGTTCAAGCTGGCCCGCCGTGTGGCGTTCGACCGTTTCGGCACTGAGAAGTACGAAATCATCGCCGCGCTGAACAGCTTCCACGGCCGCACCCTGTTCACCGTTAACGTCGGTGGCCAGTCGAAGTACTCCGACGGTTTCGGCCCAAAAATCACCGGCATTACCCACGTGCCTTACAACGACCTGGCGGCGCTGAAAGCCGCCGTTTCCGACAAGACCTGTGCGGTCGTGCTGGAACCGATCCAGGGCGAGGGCGGCGTGCTGCCGGCCGAACTGGCTTACCTGCAAGGTGCCCGTGAACTGTGCGACGCGAACAACGCGCTGCTGGTGTTCGACGAAGTGCAAACCGGCATGGGCCGCAGCGGCAAGCTCTTCGCCTACCAGCATTACGGCGTGACCCCGGACATCCTCACCAGCGCCAAGAGCCTGGGCGGCGGTTTCCCGATCGCGGCGATGTTGACCACCGAGGCGCTGGCCAAGCATCTGGTCGTCGGCACTCACGGCACCACGTACGGCGGCAACCCGCTGGCGTGCGCGGTCGCAGAAGCGGTGATCGACGTGATCAATACGCCAGAAGTGCTCGCCGGCGTTAACAGCAAGCATGACAAGTTCAAAGCGCGCCTTGAGCAGATCGGCGAGAAATACGGCCTGTTCACTCAGGTACGCGGCCTCGGTCTGCTGATTGGTTGCGTGCTGAATGAGGCCTGGAAAGGCAAGGCCAAAGACATCTTCAACGCCGCTGAAAAAGAAGGCCTGATGATTCTGCAAGCCGGCCCGGACGTGATCCGCTTCGCTCCGAGCCTGGTGGTGGAAGACGCCGATATCGATGCCGGTCTGGATCGTTTCGAGCGCGCTGCTGCAGCATTGACGCAAGCCTGATAGACCCTTCGGCGCCTGGAGTTTTTCAGGCGTCGATCCCAATTTTTTGTTTCGGGCTGGATTAAAAATGTGGGAGCTAGCCCTGCTAGCGATGAGGGCCTGGCAGCCAACATCAATGTTGTCTGATCGGACGCCATCGCTAGCAGGCTAGCTCCCACAGTTGACTCTGAGTTGAATCAGAGACGGCCCGGAATATTTTTACTTCTGTGATTTTATAAGAGAAAGGAGTGACACCATGCTGGTGATGCGCCCCGCGCAAATGGCTGATCTGGGCGAGGTACAGCGTCTGGCTGCGGACAGCCCGATTGGTGTCACTTCCTTGCCGGATGACGTGGAACGTCTGAGCGACAAGATTGCCGCGAGCGAAGCCTCGTTTGCTGCCGAAGTGAGCTTCAACGGTGAAGAGAGTTACTTCTTCGTCCTCGAAGATTCCGCCACCGGCAAATTGGTCGGCTGCTCGGCAATTGTCGCCTCGGCCGGTTACTCGGAGCCGTTCTACAGCTTCCGCAACGAGACCTTCGTGCATGCCTCCCGCGAGCTGAAGATCCACAACAAGATCCACGTGCTCTCGCAGTGCCACGACCTGACCGGCAACAGCTTGCTCACCAGTTTTTATGTGCAGCGCGAGTTGGTCGGTTCGCCATGGTCCGAGCTCAACTCCCGTGGTCGCCTGTTGTTCGTTGCCAGCCACCCGGAGCGTTTCGCTGATTCGGTGGTGACCGAGATCGTTGGTTACAGCGACGAAAACGGTGATTCGCCATTCTGGGATGCGATCGGTCGCAATTTCTTCGACCTCAACTACGCCGAAGCCGAGCGCCTGTGCGGGCTGAAAAGCCGTACGTTCCTCGCCGAGCTGATGCCGCATTACCCGATCTACGTGCCGCTGCTGCCGGACTCCGCCCAAGAGGCGATGGGCCAGGTGCACCCGCGTGCGCAGATCACCTTCGACATCCTGATGCGCGAAGGCTTCGAGACCGATCACTACATCGACATTTTCGACGGTGGCCCGACCCTGCATGCACGCGTTTCGGGGATCCGTTCGATCGCCCAGAGCCGCGTGGTGCCGGTGAAGATCGGCGAGACGGTGAAAGGTGCCGGGCGCCAGTATCTGGTGGCCAACGCGCAGTTGCAGGATTACCGCGCGGTACTGCTGGAACTGGATTACGCGCCGGGTAAACCGGTGACTCTGGATCTGGAAGCGGCCGAAGCCCTGGGCGTCGGTGAAGGTGCCAGCGTGCGCCTGGTGGCGGTTTAACGCCTTAGCGAGTTTCACGGGTGGCGAAGGCGGCCCGTTTGAGGAGATAGCATGATTGTTCGTCCCGTACGCAGCAGCGATTTATCCGCTCTGATCGACCTGGCCCGCAGCACCGGCACCGGCCTGACCACGTTGCCGGCCAACGAAGAACGTCTGGCCCATCGGGTCGGCTGGGCCGAGAAGACCTTTCGCGGCGAAGCCGGTCGCGGTGATGCGGACTATCTGTTCGTGCTCGAAGACGACGACGGTCGCGTGGTGGGGATTTCCGCCATCGCAGGTGCGGTCGGCATGCGTGAGCCCTGGTACAACTTCCGTGTTGGCCTGACGGTCAGCGCTTCGCAAGAACTGAACATCTATCGCGAAATTCCGACGCTGTTCCTCGCCAACGACCTGACCGGTAATTCCGAGCTGTGCTCGCTGTTCCTGCACGCCGATTATCGCAGCGGGCTCAACGGCCGCATGCTGTCGAAGGCGCGGATGTTGTTCATCGCTGAATTCCCTGAATTGTTCGGCAACAAGATCATCGCCGAAATGCGCGGTGTCTCCGATGACGCCGGCCGTTCGCCGTTCTGGGAAAGCCTGGGTCGTCACTTCTTCAAAATGGAATTCAGCCAGGCCGATTACCTCACCGGTGTCGGCAACAAGGCCTTCATCGCCGAACTGATGCCGAAATTCCCGCTGTACACCTGCTTCCTGTCGCCGGACGCACGCAGTGTGATCGGCCAGGTTCACCCGGACACCGAGCCGGCACTGTCGATGCTCAAGGGTGAAGGTTTCAGCTATCAGGGCTACGTCGACATTTTCGATGCGGGCCCGGCCATCGAGTGCGAGACCGGCAAGATCCGCGCGGTGCGTGACAGTGAAGCGCTGGTGTTGGCCGTGGGGACGCCGGGCGATGACGCCACGCCGTTCATCATCCACAACCGCAAGCGCGAAGACTGCCGCATCACCGCTGCGCCGGCGCGTCTCGCTGCCGGCACGCTGGTGGTTGATCCGCAGACCGCCAAACGTCTTCAACTCAACGCTGGCGATCAAGTGCGCGCCGTGGCGTTGTCCGCTGCACGGGAGTCGAAATAATGAATTCGCTATACATCGCAGGTGAGTGGCTGGCCGGTCAGGGCGAAACCTTTCAATCGCTGAACCCGGTGACCCAGCAGGTGCTGTGGTCGGGGGAGGGCGCCACCACTGCTCAGGTTGAATCGGCTGTGCAAGCGGCGCGTCAGGCATTTCCGGAGTGGGCACGTCGCACGCTGGATGAGCGCATCAGCGTGCTTGAGGCCTTTGCCGCGTCGCTGAAAAACCACGCCGACGAACTGGCTCGCACCATCGGTGAAGAGACTGGCAAACCGCTGTGGGAATCCGCGACCGAAGTGACCAGCATGGTCAACAAGATCGCCATCTCGGTGCAAAGCTACCGTGAGCGTACCGGCGAGAAGAGCGGCCCGTTGGGCGACGCCACCGCTGTGTTGCGCCACAAGCCGCACGGTGTGGTCGCGGTGTTCGGCCCTTACAACTTCCCTGGGCACTTGCCGAACGGCCACATCGTGCCGGCGTTGCTGGCCGGTAACAGCGTGCTGTTCAAGCCAAGCGAGCTGACCCCGAAAGTCGCCGAGCTGACGGTCAAATGCTGGATCGAAGCCGGTCTGCCGGCAGGGGTTTTGAACCTGCTGCAAGGTGCTCGCGAAACCGGCATCGCGCTGGCGGCGAATCCTGGCATCGACGGCCTGTTCTTCACCGGTTCGAGCCGCACGGGCAATCATCTGCACCAGCAGTTCGCCGGGCGCCCGGACAAGATCCTCGCGTTGGAAATGGGCGGCAACAACCCGCTAGTGGTCGATCAAGTCGCCGATCTTGACGCGGCGGTTTACACAATTATTCAGTCGGCCTTCATTTCTGCCGGTCAGCGCTGCACTTGCGCGCGTCGTCTGTTGGTGCCGCAAGGCGCATGGGGCGACAGCCTGCTCAAGCGTCTGGTTGAAGTCAGCGCGACCATTGAAGTTGGCGCATTCGATCAACAACCGGCGCCGTTTATGGGCTCGGTGATTTCCCTCGGCGCGGCGAAAGCGCTGATGGACGCTCAAGAACATCTGTTGGCCAACGGCGCGGTGTCGTTGCTGGCGATGACTCAGCCGCAGGCGCAAGCCGCGTTGCTGACGCCGGGCATTGTTGATGTGACTGCCGTTGTTGAGCGTCCGGACGAAGAACTGTTCGGCCCGCTGCTGCAAGTGATCCGCTACGTTGATTTCGAAGCGGCGATCGTTGAAGCCAACAACACCGCTTATGGCCTTGCTGCTGGTTTGCTGTCGGATTCCGAAGCGCGTTATCAGCAGTTCTGGCTGGAAAGCCGCGCCGGCATCGTCAACTGGAACAAACAACTGACCGGTGCTGCGAGCAGCGCGCCGTTCGGTGGCGTCGGCGCCTCGGGCAACCATCGCGCCAGCGCCTATTACGCAGCGGATTATTGCGCGTACCCGGTGGCGTCGCTGGAAACCCCGAGCCTGGTGTTGCCATCGGCCCTGACGCCCGGCGTGAAAATGGCGTGATGCCCAATCGCTGGCAAGCCAGCTCCCACAGGGGCGGAGGCGTCCACACATTTTGTGTGCGACGCGGTCACTGTGGGAGCTGGCTTGCCAGCGATGGCCGCACCGCGGTCTTAAAGAATAGTTACTGAAGCCTATAACAACAGATTCTCGTGGAGCCTCGCTGATGAAATCCTATGAAGTCAATTTTGACGGTCTAGTGGGGCCGACCCATAACTACGGTGGTCTGTCCTACGGCAACGTTGCCTCCCAGAGCAACAGCCAGCAGTCTTCGAACCCGAAGGAAGCGGCGCTGCAAGGTCTGGCGAAGATGAAAGCGCTGATGGAAATGGGCTTTCAGCAAGGCGTACTCGCGCCGCAGGAACGTCCGGACGTGGCCGCTCTGCGCCGTTTGGGTTTCAGCGGCACCGACGCGCAAGTAATCGAGCGCGCCGCCAAAGAAGCCATGCCGCTGCTGGTTGCCAGTTGCTCGGCGTCGAGCATGTGGGTGGCCAACGCCGCGACGGTCAGCCCGAGTGCCGACACCGCTGACGGTCGCGTGCACTTCACCGCCGCCAACCTCAACTGCAAATATCACCGCAGCATCGAGCACCCGACCACCAGCCGCGTGCTCGGCGCGATGTTCGCCAATCAGCAGCACTTCGCCCATCACGCCGCATTGCCGGCCGTGGCGCAGTTCGGCGACGAAGGCGCGGCCAACCACACGCGTTTCTGCCGTGAGTATGGCGAGGCGGGTGTCGAGTTCTTCGTGTTCGGCCGCAGTGCCTTTGACAACCGTTACCCGGCGCCGCAGAAATACCCGGCGCGCCAGACCCTTGAAGCCTCGCAAGCCGTTGCCCGTCTGCACGGTCTGCGTGACGAAGGCGTGGTCTACGCGCAGCAGAACCCGAACGTGATCGATCAGGGCGTGTTCCACAACGACGTGATCGCCGTGGGCAATGGCGAGGTGCTGTTCTATCACGAGGACGCGTTCCTCGACACCGAGTCGATGCTGGCCGAACTGCAAGGCAAACTGGCCAAGGTCGGCGGCAACTTCCAGTCCGTGTGTGTGCCGCGTTCGGCGGTCACCGTGGATGACGCGGTGCGTTCCTACTTGTTCAATAGCCAGTTGTTGTCGCGTCCTGACGGCTCGATGCTGCTGATCGTGCCGCAAGAGTGCCAGGCCAACGAGCGCGTGTGGGCTTACCTGCAAAGCCTGACCAGCTCTGGCGGTCTGATCCGCGAAGTGAAAGTCTTCGATCTCAAGCAAAGCATGCAGAACGGTGGTGGCCCGGCGTGCCTGCGACTGCGCGTCGCCCTCAACGAAACCGAACTGGCGGCCGTCAACCCAGGGGTTATCATGACGCCACCGTTGTACGGTTCGTTGACCGCATGGGTTGAAAAGCACTACCGCGACCGCCTGAGCGAAACCGATCTGGCGGATCCGCAATTGCTGCTTGAATGCCGGACGGCACTGGATGAACTGACGCAAATCCTTAAACTGGGCGCGGTTTATCCATTCCAGATCAATTGATGGCCGGCGCGTCGCCTGAACGCGGCGCGCGGCTTGTCTCACCAAGAGAGTAAAAACATGAGCGATTCCCTGCAGCTGATCCTTGAAGACACCGACGGCACGCAACTGGAGACTTCCTGCACCCGCGTCGCGGTCATGTGGCAAGGCAAAGAGCTGTGGATCCAGCAGGACGGCCGTGGCCAGCTGCTGATCGGCGTGGACGTTGAAGAAGGTGATGCCGAATACGCCAACCTGCTGCTGCGCCCATTGGCGACTAATCTGGTAAGTCTGCAACTGGAAATGGAACCGGCTGACGTCGGCGACGACGAAGACCACGTGCACGGCCCGGATTGCAACCACGACCACTAAGGAAACCGCTCTATGCTCGCCCTCGGCAAACTGCTTGAACTGACCCTCGCCGGCCGCGAACCGGCGGAGAAGACTCAACTGACTGTCGAAGGCGTGCGTATGCGCTGGTTGAGCGAAGGTGCGCTGGAGGTTCGGCCACCGGAAGCACGCGACAATGGCTTGGACCTGCTGCTGTCGGCGGGCATCCACGGCAACGAAACAGCGCCGATCGAATTGCTCGATCGGCTGCTGCACGACATCGCTCGCGGCGATCTGAAGCCGCGCGCACGCATTCTGTTCCTGTTCGGTAATCCCGAGGCGATTCGCAAAGGCGAACGTTTCGTCGAGCAGGACGTCAATCGGCTGTTCAATGGCCGTCATGAACAAAGCAGTGGCTCGGAAGCGCTGCGAGCCTGTGAGCTGGAGCGATTGGCGGCGAGTTTCTTCAGCCTGCCGGATCGCCAGCGTCTGCATTACGACCTGCACACGGCGATTCGCGGTTCGAAGATCGAGCAGTTTGCGCTGTATCCGTGGAAGGAAGGTCGCCAGCATTCCCGTGTTGAGCTTGCGCGTTTGCGCGCGGCGGGCATGGAAGCGGTGCTGTTGCAGAACAAACCGTCGATCGTGTTCAGCTCGTACACTTACGACAAATTGGGTGCCGAAGCTTTCACCCTGGAACTGGGCAAGGCCCGACCGTTCGGTCAGAACGACGGGGTGAACGTCTCGCTGCTGGAAACCCGCTTGCAACAGATCATCGAAGGCAGCGAGCCGGAAATGGCTGAGCCAGAGCTGGACGGTTTGCAGCTGTTCAGCGTCGCCCGGGAAATCATCAAGCACAGCGATGCGTTCCGCCTGAACCTGCCGCAGGACATCGAAAACTTTTCAGAATTGGAAATGGGTTATGTGCTGGCCGAAGATCTGGCCAATACCCGCTGGGTCATCGAGGAAGAGGGCGCGCGAATCATTTTCCCTAATCCCAAGGTCAAAAACGGCCTGCGCGCAGGCATCCTGATCGTCCCGACCACTGACGAAAACCTCGCCTGATAGCGATCTTTAAAATCTACACAAAATCATTGTGGGAGCTAGCCCTGCTAGCGATTGGCATGTATCAGTCACCCTAAGTGTCGACTGATACACCGCCATCGCCAGCAGGGCTGGCTCCCACAGTTTTGTCCGGTGTTTACACGGCTACCGCACGCGGCTCTGTACGACGCAACGCACGAACCTTCTGCAGCGTATCCGCGCAAGTGCGCGCCGCTTCCTGACCTTTATGCACGAAGTGTTCGAAGAAGAACTTCTGATGCTCGTCGCCAGCATGGAAGTGATGCGGGGTCAGCGATACCGAGAACACCGGCACTTCGGTTTCCAGCTGAACCTGCATCAGGCCGCTGACCACCGACTGGGCAACGAATTCGTGACGGTAGATGCCACCGTCGACAACCAGGGCAGCCGCAACGATGCCGGCATACCGACCGGTCTTGGCCAGCAATTTGGCGTGTAGAGGCATTTCAAAGGCGCCGCCGACTTCGAAGATATCGATGTCCGATTCCTGATAACCCAAAGCAATCATTTCGGCGACGAAGCCTTTACGGCTCTGGTCGACGATTTCCTTGTGCCAGCAGGCCTGGATGAACGCAACGCGTTCGCCGTGTGGGTGTTTGCTTTTGCTGTCGATAGCGGTGGGTTGCATGTTCTGACTCCTGTTTGTGTGAAAAACAGGGCGTTATGAATCGAAAGGGATTCAAGGGTGCGCACACGCACAACATTGCGCGGACGGCCCTTTGGCGTTAATCCCGTTCTCTCTTCATCCGGACTATGACCGTCGGCCCCGGAATCACACCGGGTCTGCTGACCTTGCCGTCGATCACAACCGAAGTCGTGTTCGCCGCCAAGCGCTCGCGGGCTATGCGCATTGCGCGCAATTACCGCCGGTGGGGAATTGCACCCCGCCCTGAGAACGTTTTTGCCGCCCTTTCTCGGGCGGCGCAGCGTTTTTAACACAGATTGTGTATCTGTGCATTGCGCCTTTCTGATGATTGCCATCGAATTTTCTGGCGGTTCGAAACGACTTTTCCTTGCGCAAGGGTTGATTAATCCACGCAATGACCGCAGTAATCTCACTTCGTAAAGGGATTTCCCCTGCTGACTTGAGGCCAGGTTCATGAGCGTTATCGATCTTCGCAGCGACACCGTCACCCAACCGACTCCCGCCATGCTGGACGCGATGACTGCGGCAGACACCGGTGATGACGTTTACGGCGAAGATCCTACGGTCAATCGTCTGGAGGCCGAGCTGGCCAAACGCCTGGGATTCGCCGCCGCGCTGTTCGTGCCGACTGGCACCATGAGTAATCTGCTGGGGTTGATGGCGCACTGCGAGCGCGGCGACGAATACATCGTTGGTCAGCAGGCGCACACCTACAAGTACGAGGGTGGCGGCGCGGCGGTGCTCGGTTCGATCCAGCCGCAGCCGCTGGAAGTGCAGGCGGACGGTTCGCTGGATCTGGATCAGGTCGCGGCTTCGATCAAACCTGACGACTTTCATTTTGCCCGTACGCGTTTGCTGGCGCTGGAAAACACCATGCAAGGCAAAGTGCTGCCGCTGGAGTATCTGGCGCGCGCTCGACGCTTCACCCAGGACAACGGCCTGCAATTGCACCTCGACGGCGCGCGCCTTTACAACGCGGCGGTCAAGCTGGGTGTCGATGCGCGGGAAATCACCCAGCATTTCGATTCGGTGTCGGTGTGCCTGTCCAAAGGCCTCGGCGCGCCGGTGGGTTCGGTGTTGTGCGGCTCCGAGCAACTGATCGGCAAGGCCCGCCGTTTGCGCAAAATGGTCGGTGGCGGGATGCGTCAGGCCGGACTGCTGGCGGCGGCGGGGTTGTATGCGCTGGATCACAACGTCGAGCGTCTGGCGGACGACCACGCCAACGCAGATTTTTTGGCCGATGGTCTGCGTGAAGCAGGTTTCATCGTCGAACCGGTGCAAACCAACATGGTTTATGTGCAAATGGGCGACAAAGCCGAGGCGATCAAGGCGTTTGCCGCCGAACGCGGGATCAAGTTGAGCGCCGCTGCGCGTCTGCGTATGGTCACGCACATGGACGTCAATCGCTCGCAAATCGAGCAAGTGATCGCGACATTCGTCGAGTTTTCGCGCAAGTGACAGCGTTAGCCGTCCAATTGACCGTTTCTATCGTATAAACACGCTGTACCCCGCGCGCAGGGCCGATATAATGCGGCCCTTTGCCGTCGCTTCGTCTGTTGACGTTTCGAACAGGCCTTTGGCCGCAGCCTCCGTGGAAGAACCTAATGAAAAGCGCAGAAATCCGTGAAGCCTTCCTTCGCTTCTTCGAAGAGCAAGGCCACACCCGTGTAGCCTCCAGCTCTTTGATTCCGGGCAACGACCCAACCCTGCTGTTCACTAACGCGGGGATGAACCAGTTCAAAGACTGCTTCCTGGGCCAAGAAAAACGTGCGTACACCCGTGCGACCAGCAGCCAGAAATGCGTGCGTGCCGGTGGCAAGAACAGCGACCTGGAAAACGTCGGTTATACCGCTCGTCACCACACGTTCTTTGAAATGCTCGGTAACTTCAGCTTCGGTGACTATTTCAAGAAGGACGCGATTACCTACGCGTGGACCTTCCTGACCGGCGTGCTGCAACTGCCGAAGGAAAAACTCTGGGTCACCGTCTACGCCTCCGACGACGAAGCGTATGACATCTGGACCAAAGAAATCGGTGTGCCGGTCGAGCGAATGATCCGCATCGGCGACAACAAAGGCGCGCCATACGCCTCCGACAACTTCTGGACCATGGGCGATACCGGCCCGTGCGGCCCATGCACCGAGATTTTCTACGATCACGGCGACCACATCTGGGGCGGCCCGCCAGGCTCGCCGGAAGAAGACGGCGACCGTTACATCGAGATCTGGAACAACGTGTTCATGCAGTTCAACCGCACCGCCGATGGCGTGTTGCATCCGCTGCCAGCGCCGTCGGTCGACACCGGCATGGGCCTGGAGCGGATCAGTGCGGTGATGCAGCACGTCAATTCCAACTACGACATCGACCTGTTCAAAAACCTGCTGAAGGCCTCGGCTGAAGCCATCGGTTGCGAAAACGGCGACCAGTCGTCGCTCAAGGTTGTTTCCGACCACATTCGTTCTTGCGGTTTCCTGATCGCCGACGGCGTGCTGCCGTCCAACGAAGGTCGCGGTTATGTGCTGCGCCGGATCATCCGTCGCGCCTGCCGTCACGGTAACAAGCTGGGCGCCACTGGCAGCTTCTTCTACAAGATCGTTGCCGCACTGGTTGCCGAGATGGGCGAAGCCTTCCCGGAACTGAAGAAGCAGCAAAGCAACATCGAGCGCGTCCTCAAGGCCGAAGAAGAGCAGTTCTCCAAGACTTTGGAGCACGGCCTGAAGATTCTTGAGCAGGATCTGCTGGAACTCAAAGGCACCGTGGTGCCGGGCGACGTAGTGTTCAAACTCTACGACACCTACGGTTTCCCGATGGACCTGACCGCCGACATCGCCCGTGAGCGCAGCCTGACTGTCGACGAAGCTGGCTTCGAGCGCGAGATGGAAGCCCAGCGTGTTCGTGCGCGTTCGGCCAGCTCGTTCGGCCTGGACTACAACACTTTGGTCAAGGTTGATGTGGCCACCGAGTTCACCGGTTACAAAGACACCAGCGGTTCGGCAAAAATCGTCGCTATCTATAAAGATGGCCAGTCGGTCGACGTCTTGAATGAAGGCGAAGAGGCGGTGATTGTTCTGAATCAGACGCCGTTCTACGCTGAATCCGGCGGCCAGATCGGCGACTGCGGTTATCTGCAGGCCGGCAGCAGCCGTTTCGACGTGCGTGACACCACCAAGACCGGCGGCGCGTTCCTGCACCACGGTGTGCTGGACTCGGGCAGCCTGACCATCGGCGCGCCAGTTGAAACTCACGTTGATGCCGAAGTGCGTCATGCCACTTCGTTGAACCACTCGGCCACGCACTTGCTGCACGCTGCACTGCGCCAGGTGCTCGGAGAGCACGTTCAGCAGAAAGGTTCGTTGGTCGATAGTCAGCGCCTGCGTTTCGACTTCAGCCACTTTGAAGCGATCAAGCCTGAGCAAATCAAAGCGCTGGAAGACATCGTCAACGCCGAGATTCGCAAGAACTCCGCCGTTGAAACCGAAGAAACCGATATCGAAACCGCGAAGAACAAAGGCGCGATGGCGCTGTTCGGCGAGAAGTACGGCGACAACGTGCGCGTGCTGAGCATGGGCGGCGATTTCTCCGTCGAACTGTGCGGCGGTATCCACGCCAACCGTACCGGCGACATCGGCCTGCTGAAAATCATCAGCGAGGGCGGTGTGGCTTCAGGTGTGCGTCGTATCGAAGCAGTCACCGGTGCTGCGGCACTGGCTTACTTGAATGCTGCAGAAGAACAACTCAAGGAAGCGGCCAGCCTGGTCAAGGGCAGCCGCGACAACCTGATCGACAAGCTGTCGGCTGTGCTCGAGCGCAATCGCCAACTGGAGAAGCAACTCGAGCAGTTGCAAGCCAAGGCGGCGAGCGCGGCGGGCGACGATCTGTCGAGCTCGGCACTGGACGTCAAAGGCGTGAAGGTTTTGGCCGCACGTCTGGATGGTCAGGACGGCAAGGCGCTGCTGGCGCTGGTTGATCAGTTGAAGAACAAACTCGGCCGCGCAGTGATCCTGCTCGGCGGTGTCCATGAGGAAAAGGTCGTTCTGGTTGCAGGCGTAACCAAAGACCTGACTGGCCAACTCAAAGCCGGTGATTTGATGAAACAGGCTGCTGCGGCAGTGGGCGGGAAGGGCGGTGGTCGTCCGGACATGGCGCAGGGCGGCGGTGTCGACGCCGGCGCGCTGGATGGCGCACTGGCGCTGACCGTTCCATTCGTCGAGCAGGGTTTATAAGACGGCCCGTCGGGCCCGCAGTCTAGTGGCGGGCCCGGCGGCTGTTCGAGTGATTATTGGGCGCCCTTCATGGGCAGAGGCGGCTTTGAAATGGCTTTGATCGTACAGAAATTTGGAGGCACCTCGGTCGGTACTGTCGAGAGAATCGAGCAGGTCGCCGACAAGGTTAAGAAATTCCGCGATGCCGGCGATGACCTGGTGGTTGTGCTGTCTGCAATGAGCGGCGAAACCAACCGTCTGATCGATCTGGCCAAGCAAATCAGTGGCGACGGCCAACCGGTTCCGCGTGAACTGGACGTGATCGTTTCCACCGGTGAGCAGGTGACGATTGCCCTGCTGGCCATGGCGCTGATCAAGCGCGGTGTGCCGGCGGTGTCGTACACCGGTAATCAGGTGCGGATCCTGACGGACAGTGCGCACAACAAAGCGCGTATCTTGCAGATTGATGACCAGAAGATTCGTGGTGATCTGAAAGCAGGTCGCGTGGTGGTTGTCGCCGGTTTCCAGGGCGTCGACGAGCACGGCAACATCACCACCCTCGGTCGTGGCGGTTCCGACACTACCGGCGTGGCACTGGCTGCTGCGTTGAAGGCTGACGAGTGCCAGATCTACACCGACGTCGATGGTGTCTACACCACTGATCCGCGTGTGGTGTCGGTCGCTCAGCGCCTGGACAAGATTACCTTTGAAGAGATGCTGGAAATGGCCAGCCTCGGTTCCAAGGTGTTGCAGATCCGTGCGGTGGAATTCGCCGGCAAGTACAACGTTCCGCTGCGCGTACTGCACAGCTTCAAGGAGGGTCCGGGCACCCTCATTACTATTGATGAAGAGGAAACCATGGAACAGCCGATCATTTCCGGCATCGCTTTCAACCGCGATGAAGCCAAGCTGACCATCCGTGGCGTGCCAGACACCCCGGGCGTGGCGTTCAAGATTCTCGGCCCGATCAGTGCCGCGAACATCGAAGTCGACATGATCGTGCAGAACGTCGCTCACGATAACACCACCGACTTCACGTTCACCGTGCATCGCAACGACTACCAGGGCGCACAGACCGTGCTGGAAAACACCGCTCGCGAGATCGGTGCCCGTGAAGTGGTTGGCGACACCAAGATTGCCAAGGTCTCGATCGTTGGCGTCGGCATGCGTTCCCACGCTGGCGTGGCCAGCCGCATGTTCGAATCCCTGGCGAAAGAAAGCATCAACATCCAGATGATCTCGACCTCGGAAATCAAGGTTTCCGTGGTGATTGAAGAGAAGTACCTGGAACTGGCCGTGCGCGCCCTGCACACGGCTTTCGAACTGGATGCTCCGGCCCGTCAAGGCGAGTAATTCCATTTCTTGAAGGGCGCGGTCTGACCGCGCCCTTTATTTTTTGAATGGCGCGAGCCCCTGAACTGTTCTTTTGCTCGCGCTGGTCAATACTCAGGCATGTAGGGCTACGATCGCTCCGGTTGTAGGTCGGGTGCCTTTTTTTTGCAGACTGTTGTCCCTGAACTGAATTGCGTGAGGAGAAAGGTATGCTGATTCTGACTCGTCGGTGCGCAGAAAGCCTGATTATCGGTGATGGCGAAATCACCGTAACCGTGCTCGGCGTTAAAGGAAACCAAGTGCGTATCGGTGTGAACGCACCGAAAGAGGTTGCCGTGCACCGTGAGGAAATTTACCTGCGTATAAAGAAAGAGAAGGACGAAGAACCAAGCCATTAATTTTTATCGATTTTTATGTTTGCAAACGGGGAAAAGGTTGGTTAAGATACGCCCCGTGTTGCGGAGAGCTGGCCGAGTGGCCGAAGGCGCTCCCCTGCTAAGGGAGTACACCTCAAAAGGGTGTCGGGGGTTCGAATCCCCCGTTCTCCGCCATTATTTGCTTAGTACGTCGTAATCTGGCTTTTTCTGTAAGTTGTTGAAATTAATAGAAAAAGTGGTTGGAATAGAGATTAGACGGGCTATAATGCGGCGCAACAAATGCACTCGTAGCTCAGCTGGATAGAGTACTCGGCTACGAACCGAGCGGTCACAGGTTCGAATCCTGTCGAGTGCACCATTTAAGAGTCAGTTACAGCGATGTAGATGACTTGGCTTCAACCAGATGTGATCTGGTCTAAAAACACAAATGCACTCGTAGCTCAGCTGGATAGAGTACTCGGCTACGAACCGAGCGGTCACAGGTTCGAATCCTGTCGAGTGCACCATTTAAGAGTTAGTTGCAGCAATGCAGATAACTTGGCTTCATCCAGTTGTGGTCTGGGCTAAAAACACAAAATGCACTCGTAGCTCAGCTGGATAGAGTACTCGGCTACGAACCGAGCGGTCACAGGTTCGAATCCTGTCGAGTGCACCATATACCGAAAAGCCCGCGTTTAACGCGGGCTTTTTGCTGTCCGGGTTTTGGCTTTTTCCTTCACGCATCCCCTCTGATCAAAATCGACTTGTGCAGAACGGCCTCGCTTGAGGTCATAGCGATAGGTTGTTGTCGACGTTCTGATATTTATCTTGTCCGGTTTGCCTAAAGCGCTTTCGACATCCTGTGCACTCATCCCGGCAATCACTCGCCGATTGATGATGGCTTCGCGGCGCTGCCTCGCATCTATGACGTTACCGCATAGATGTTGTGCACCGCCGGCGACGCCGGGCTCTCGACCTTTAGTGCGTGTACCGGATGTTTTTTCGTGATGGGCCTCCGGCATCACTGCTATGACGGATCCGGGCAAGTAGGGGTGAACCTCTTGCTCTGAAAAGCTTTCACCGTGGGCACAACTCATTGAAGTGAATGTGATGCTGCCGTCCGCCGCTTCGCAGCGATGCAGGCTTGCCGCGAAACCGCTAAGCGGTAGAAAAAGCAGGCAGGTGAGTAGTAAATGATTGGATTTCAATGGCACTCGATGTCCTCCATGACGATCTACGCTCAAGGATAGTCGCTACATTTTCCACTGCCGGTGTGTTTTCTTTTCAGGATGAGTCGTCGCATTTGCACGGATCAGGACGGCGCTCAGGTTTGTTCTGCAAGCGCTTGTTTCCGCCGCGATTTTTTAACGTTTTAAACCGTCAGGCGGTGTATCATTGCGCCCGTCAGCCCCGCCGGGGCTTATGGAAAACCTCCATGGACTTACCCAGTAGTTACTCAGTACCCCGTTTTTCCAATCATGAATTGACTGATTGATCCTTCCGGCGTGCCCCGCTGCTGGGAGTGGAGTTCGCCTATGTCTGAAATCGAAGTAAAGAAAACACAGGACAGCCTGCAGGATCGCCTGGCGCAAGTCGTCGAGTTGCTGCAGCGTCAACGGGTCGTCGAAGACCTCACTCATCGCCAGGAAGGCGCGCATCACGACCGGGTCGAAAACCTGGTCCACCGGCAAAATCTTGTCGAGCTGCAACGCAAGCTCGATGATTTGCACTCCGCCGACGTCGCCTACATCCTTGAAGCCTTGCCGCTGGACGACCGTCTGGCGCTCTGGCAATTGGTCAAGGCCGATCGCGACGGCGACATTCTTCTCGAAGTATCCGACTCCGTCCGTGAAACGCTGATCGCCGACATGGACGATCACGAGCTCTTGGCTGCGGCCAAGGACATGGACGCCGACGAGCTTGCTGACCTGGCTTCCGAGCTGCCGCGAGACGTCGTCCATGAGTTGATGGAGAGTCTGGATAATCAGCAGCGTGAGCGCGTGCGTTCGGCCCTGTCCTATGACGAGGAGCAGGTTGGCGCACTGATGGACTTCGAGATGGTGACCATTCGTGAGGATGTCAGTCTCGAAGTGGTTCTGCGCTACCTGCGTCGGCTCAAAGAGCTTCCTGGTCACACCGACAAACTGTTCGTGGTCGATTATGACGGCGTGCTCAAGGGTGTGTTGCCGATCAAGCGTTTGCTGGTCAATGATCCGGACAAACAGGTTGCCGAGGTGATGGCCAGCGATCCGGTGAGTTTCCATCCGGACGAGGACGCTTACGACGCCGCGCAGGCATTCGAGCGTTACGACTTGATCTCCGCCCCGGTAGTCGACAAGAACGGCAAACTGATTGGCCGTTTGACCATCGACGAAATGGTCGACCTGATTCGTGAAGAGAGTGAGACCGAAGTCCTCAACATGGCGGGTCTGCGTGAAGAGGAAGATATCTTTGCTTCGGTCTGGAAGTCGCTGCGCAACCGTTGGGCGTGGCTGGCGATCAACTTGATCACCGCATTTGTGGCTTCGCGGGTAATCGGCCTGTTCGAAGGTTCGATCGAGAAGCTGGTAGCACTCGCGGCACTGATGCCTATTGTGGCGGGTATCGGTGGTAACTCTGGCAACCAGACGATCACCATGATCGTCCGCGCCATGGCGCTGGACCAGGTCAGCACTGGCAACACCTCTCGCTTGATGCGCAAGGAGCTGGCGGTGGGCCTGATCAATGGCTTGGTCTGGGGCGGTGTGATTGGCGTGGTTGCCTATCTGCTTTACGGCAGTTGGTCACTGGGCGTGGTCATGACCGCGGCAATGACGCTTAATCTGCTGCTGGCGGCATTGATGGGGGTGTTGATTCCGATGACCCTGGCGAAAATGGGCCGCGACCCAGCGATGGGGGCGAGTGTGATGATTACTGCAATGACCGACAGCGGTGGCTTCTTCATTTTCCTGGGGTTGGCGACAATCTTCCTGCTCTGATACTGCCGTATCGAAACAGCCCGCCAATCGGCGGGCTTTTTTATGGCTCTGAAAACTCAGAATCCGGGCAAAAAAAAGCCAGCGGTTAAGCTGGCTTGAGATGTTCGGTATGGCTCAGGACGCGTCTGCTGCCATTTCGGCATCGTGGGCGATCAAGGAGACCAAGGCGTTCTGCTGGCGGTGAGACAGTTGGCGGAAACGTTGCAACAGCTCGCGTTCGTGCAGCGACAGCTCGGGGCTGTCCAGGCGCATGCTCAGCTCTTCGCCCAATGCACCTTCCTGAATAAGACTCTGCTCAAGGCGCGCAATGATCTCGGAGTTCATGCTGCGATGATGATTGCGAGCCACCTCGGCAATGCGTTCACGCATTCCGTCTGGCAGACGTACGACGAACTTGTCAGCCGTACGGCTGGAATAAATTGCCTGTTTCAATGGGCGCATATATTTAACCGGTTAGTTCAGGGGAGCGGTTCTCGGGATTGGCCGCAGGATGTGTGGTAGGACAAGCATCCGCGCCAAATGGTTCAACCTGAATTGTTAAGAGGCGCGCATCATGCCTCAAAATTGCCAGATCATTGGCGTCAATTCTGTGACAAATATTGAGCCGGGTAAAGGCGTAATGCCAGCACCAATTGTCAGAAATGCGGACTGGTTTGAAAACTTCATCCAGGCACGCATCGGCTTACGCATTCCCAATCCATATCAGTTGATGCCCGAGGGCATCAGAACGTGCATGCTATGTGGCTTTCTATTCTCGTTACTTGTCTTGTACAGGATAGTGGCAAATTGCCGATTTGCTAGAGGCAGGCGCGCGCCAGAGAGGTTTTCAGGATGGGTGGCAGACTTATTTATCTGATGGGGCCGTCAGGCTCCGGAAAGGACAGTCTGATCGAGGCTGCGCGACTTCCATTGCAGGCGATGAATTGCGAAATCGTGCGCCGGGTTATCACAAGATCGGCAGAGTCGGTGGGGGAGGACGCCAGGGGCGTGTCGCCTGAAGAGTTCGAGCGACTTGAGCGCGCTGGTGATTTTGCCTTGGCTTGGCGAGCCAATGGTTTGTCCTACGGAATACCCGTACAAATTGACCAGTGGCTGGAAGATGGGCGAGATGTACTCGTTAACGGATCTCGCGCCAATCTGCGTCACGCGGTTGAGCGCTATCCGACGCTCACAGCGGTTCTTTTGACCGTTAAAGACGAAGTGTTGCGTAAGCGACTGCTTGTACGGGGCAGAGAGACGCTTGAGCAGATCGAGGATAGGATCGCTCGCAATGCGTTGTTCCGAGACAGGCGTTCAAGTGATGTAGCGGTCCATGTAATCGACAATTCCGGTGCGATCGTCGATGCGGTCAACAATCTACTGGGTTTGGTTCGACTCAGCGCAGCACCGGATCAAACTTGATCCTGCGTCCGGCTACCAGCGCCAGCATGAACAAAACTGCAAATACGCCGCAGGAAACAAGGGGGAGTGTCACTTCGGTTTCGCCAAACAGTGAAAAATGTATAACGCCACTCAGTAGGGCGAGGATCAGAAATCCGGCAGCTGCCTTGGACATGTTGTGCTCCTGAAGATATTTCAAAAAACTAAGCGTTCGGTTGCCAGTGCCTGAGCTTGTTCGGGCTCGCTGACCATTTGACGTGTCACATTGCTCTGATCGCTCAATACTGCCCATTGAGGCGTTCTCTGCACCTGCAAGTAGTGCGGCATGCGCTGAGCAACAGTGTCTGAAGCTCTTTCCTCGGGGAGGAGGTGGGATCCCGCTAAAACTGCTAGAGCAATCGCATTTGCGAGCAAGAGAATGCGGTTCATGGGCTGAGGCTCCGGTTGTTCTTTTATAAGAGCAAGCAAAGCAGTCCCCATGCCAACAGTCTATCCGCTGTTAAACTCTTTAAAAACAAGCGTTTGCGTTGTTATCTCGGGTGGATTGAATTGCAATCTGCAATGATGGCTTTTTGGGAGGAGTGCAAAATGCACGGTAAAACTTCCTTCAGTGCTGTGGGATGCCTGCCTACACTTAAAAAGCCCGGTGGATGACATGACAAATCAGGGCTCGCCCGTTAACATGCACGCCGTCCGTCGTACGGCATTCCTTGTCCGCGACAACCGTGTGTCTCAGTAGCTCAATTGGATAGAGCATCCCCCTCCTAAGGGGAAGGTTGGCAGTTCGAACCTGCCCTGGGACACCATCTATTGTTTGTTCCTCTTTTTTACTACTCACCCGCTTCAGATCGATAAGCGTTTGCTGAGTGTTTGCTGCGCGTTGCATTTGCGCGATCTCCATGCCTGTCGGCTTGTCATTGGATTTCATTGAGATCCTCGGCTGCATCTATATAGAAAGGGACATTTCAGGTGTTTCGATAGAAAAACGAAATTAACGGTTGACGGCAGATCTCAGGTGTCTATAATTCGCCCCACTTCCGG
>NZ_CM176882.1:4317500-4702500 GCF_058136335.1 Pseudomonas sp. 4CAES_32.4 | reverse complement strand
CGCATACGGTGGATGCCTTGGCAGTCAGAGGCGATGAAAGACGTGGTAGCCTGCGAAAAGCTTCGGGGAGTCGGCAAACAGACTTTGATCCGGAGATGTCTGAATGGGGGAACCCAGCCATCATAAGATGGTTATCTTGTACTGAATACATAGGTGCAAGAGGCGAACCAGGGGAACTGAAACATCTAAGTACCCTGAGGAAAAGAAATCAACCGAGATTCCCTTAGTAGTGGCGAGCGAACGGGGACTAGCCCTTAAGTGGCTTTGAGATTAGCGGAACGCTCTGGAAAGTGCGGCCATAGTGGGTGATAGCCCTGTACGCGAAAATCTCTTAGTCATGAAATCGAGTAGGACGGAGCACGAGAAACTTTGTCTGAATATGGGGGGACCATCCTCCAAGGCTAAATACTACTGACTGACCGATAGTGAACTAGTACCGTGAGGGAAAGGCGAAAAGAACCCCGGAGAGGGGAGTGAAATAGATCCTGAAACCGTATGCGTACAAGCAGTGGGAGCAGACTTTGTTCTGTGACTGCGTACCTTTTGTATAATGGGTCAGCGACTTATTTTCAGTGGCGAGCTTAACCGAATAGGGGAGGCGTAGCGAAAGCGAGTCTTAATAGGGCGTCTAGTCGCTGGGAATAGACCCGAAACCGGGCGATCTATCCATGGGCAGGTTGAAGGTTGGGTAACACTAACTGGAGGACCGAACCGACTACCGTTGAAAAGTTAGCGGATGACCTGTGGATCGGAGTGAAAGGCTAATCAAGCTCGGAGATAGCTGGTTCTCCTCGAAAGCTATTTAGGTAGCGCCTCATGTATCACTGTAGGGGGTAGAGCACTGTTTCGGCTAGGGGGTCATCCCGACTTACCAAACCGATGCAAACTCCGAATACCTACAAGTGCCGAGCATGGGAGACACACGGCGGGTGCTAACGTCCGTCGTGAAAAGGGAAACAACCCAGACCGTCAGCTAAGGTCCCAAAGTTATGGTTAAGTGGGAAACGATGTGGGAAGGCTTAGACAGCTAGGAGGTTGGCTTAGAAGCAGCCACCCTTTAAAGAAAGCGTAATAGCTCACTAGTCGAGTCGGCCTGCGCGGAAGATGTAACGGGGCTCAAACCATACACCGAAGCTACGGGTATCACCTTCGGGTGATGCGGTAGAGGAGCGTTCTGTAAGCCTGTGAAGGTGAGTTGAGAAGCTTGCTGGAGGTATCAGAAGTGCGAATGCTGACATGAGTAACGACAATGGGTGTGAAAAACACCCACGCCGAAAGACCAAGGTTTCCTGCGCAACGTTAATCGACGCAGGGTTAGTCGGTCCCTAAGGCGAGGCTGAAAAGCGTAGTCGATGGAAAACAGGTTAATATTCCTGTACTTCTGGTTATTGCGATGGAGGGACGGAGAAGGCTAGGCCAGCTTGGCGTTGGTTGTCCAAGTTTAAGGTGGTAGGCTGAGATCTTAGGTAAATCCGGGATCTTAAGGCCGAGAGCTGATGACGAGTTACCCTTTGGGTGACGAAGTGGTTGATGCCATGCTTCCAAGAAAAGCTTCTAAGCTTCAGGTAACCAGGAACCGTACCCCAAACCGACACAGGTGGTTGGGTAGAGAATACCAAGGCGCTTGAGAGAACTCGGGTGAAGGAACTAGGCAAAATGGCACCGTAACTTCGGGAGAAGGTGCGCCGGTGAGGGTGAAGGACTTGCTCCGTAAGCTCATGCCGGTCGAAGATACCAGGCCGCTGCGACTGTTTATTAAAAACACAGCACTCTGCAAACACGAAAGTGGACGTATAGGGTGTGACGCCTGCCCGGTGCCGGAAGGTTAATTGATGGGGTTAGCTAACGCGAAGCTCTTGATCGAAGCCCCGGTAAACGGCGGCCGTAACTATAACGGTCCTAAGGTAGCGAAATTCCTTGTCGGGTAAGTTCCGACCTGCACGAATGGCGTAACGATGGCGGCGCTGTCTCCACCCGAGACTCAGTGAAATTGAAATCGCTGTGAAGATGCAGTGTATCCGCGGCTAGACGGAAAGACCCCGTGAACCTTTACTATAGCTTTGCACTGGACTTTGAATTTGCTTGTGTAGGATAGGTGGGAGGCTTTGAAGCGTGGACGCCAGTTCGCGTGGAGCCATCCTTGAAATACCACCCTGGCAACTTTGAGGTTCTAACTCAGGTCCGTTATCCGGATCGAGGACAGTGTATGGTGGGTAGTTTGACTGGGGCGGTCTCCTCCTAAAGAGTAACGGAGGAGTACGAAGGTGCGCTCAGACCGGTCGGAAATCGGTCGTAGAGTATAAAGGCAAAAGCGCGCTTGACTGCGAGACAGACACGTCGAGCAGGTACGAAAGTAGGTCTTAGTGATCCGGTGGTTCTGTATGGAAGGGCCATCGCTCAACGGATAAAAGGTACTCCGGGGATAACAGGCTGATACCGCCCAAGAGTTCATATCGACGGCGGTGTTTGGCACCTCGATGTCGGCTCATCACATCCTGGGGCTGAAGCCGGTCCCAAGGGTATGGCTGTTCGCCATTTAAAGTGGTACGCGAGCTGGGTTTAGAACGTCGTGAGACAGTTCGGTCCCTATCTGCCGTGGACGTTTGAGATTTGAGAGGGGCTGCTCCTAGTACGAGAGGACCGGAGTGGACGAACCTCTGGTGTTCCGGTTGTCACGCCAGTGGCATTGCCGGGTAGCTATGTTCGGGAAAGATAACCGCTGAAAGCATCTAAGCGGGAAACTTGCCTCAAGATGAGATCTCACTGGAACCTTGAGTTCCCTGAAGGGCCGTCGAAGACTACGACGTTGATAGGTTGGGTGTGTAAGCGCTGTGAGGCGTTGAGCTAACCAATACTAATTGCCCGTGAGGCTTGACCATATAACACCCAAGCAATTTGCGAACTCGAGAGAGACCAGATTGCGGTGTGTGAAGACGAAACGAACCGAAAGTTCGATGTTCACAAAACACCGAAAGCTGTCACATACCCAATTTGCTGAAGCGAGACCATCAGGTCACGACTCAGTACCCGAATTTCTTGACGACCATAGAGCGTTGGAACCACCTGATCCCATCCCGAACTCAGCAGTGAAACGATGCATCGCCGATGGTAGTGTGGGGTTTCCCCATGTGAGAGTAGGTCATCGTCAAGATTAAATTCCGAAACCCCAATTGCGAAAGCAGTTGGGGTTTTGTTTTGCTCGCAGGAAAGTCTTCCAGGAATACGCTTGGATGCATCATCAATTCCAAATTAAAAAGCCCCGTCGCAATGACAGTAGCGACGGGGCTTTTTTCATTGGCATCAGCCGACGAATTGCTATGGGAAACTTCAAAGTACGCCTGACGATGGAGGAAGACCAGAGAAGTACGTGTCTATAGCGAGCGATCAATCTTCGCGCCTGCATCCAGCGCGCATATCTGCGCTGAACGCCGTTACAACGAACGAGAGCGGCGCAGGGCTTCGATGGTTTCGATCAAATCGTCATACGCCACCGGTTTGCCCAGGTGCTGATCAAAACCGGCCTCGCGGGATTTCTGCATATCGCTTTGCGTGCCATAGCCGGTAAGGGCAATGGCCGGAATGTTTTTCACCAATGGCAACTTGCGCAATGCGCTCATCAGTTCATAGCCGGTCATGACGGGCATGCCCAAATCAGAAATGATCAGATCGAAGCGCTTGCTCTCGGCGGCTTTCAGGGCTGCCACCGGGTGATCGAACGCCGTGACATTGGCATCTTCCATTTCCAGCAGCATCTTCAAGGTCTCAAGCACATCCTCAGAGTCATCGACCAGCAGGATATTCAGGCCCTCAAGCTTGCCAGAAAGAGGTTCTGCCTCTGGTGTGGAAACGCTTTGATTTTCGTCAGAGGCCAAAGGCAGGCACACGGTGAAAGTACAGCCTGCGCCCAATCCGGGTGATGTAACCAGTACCGTACCGTTTTGTGCTTCAGTCAGTTGTCGCACCAAGGACAGGCCGATACCCAGGCCTTCGCGTTGGTGGTTGGTATGTTGCTTTTCCGCCTGGCCAAACAGATCGAAGACATGTTCGAGGTTCTCGGCAGCGATGCCGGCGCCGTTGTCCTTGATGTCCAGGCGCGCCATAGGCCCGCTTCGACTGGCGATCAGCTCGATGCGTCCGGTCGGCGGAGTGAATTTCAATGCGTTGTTTACCAGATTCCAGATGATCTGTTCCACCCGCGTCGGGTCAGCGTGAATGATCAGCGCCTCGGGCGGCAAGTTCAGGTCAACCCGGGTGGCATGTTGTTCATTCAGCACCACGGTATGGATATCGCGCAGTACCGCAGTGAGATCAACTCGGGCCATTTGCAGTTTGAGCTTGCCGGTGCGCACGCGTGCAACGTCGAGCAAATCATCGATGATCCGCGCCTGGCTGTTGACCGCATCGCAAATAGTGCTGACCGCTTTGGTCGCCGGGCCGGCAGTTCGGATGACCGGCAGGCGCCTCAGCAGTTCGGCGTTGAGCTGGATCAGGTTGAGCGGATGTTTGAGCTCATGGGACATGACTGCAAAGAACTCGTCACGCAGAGAAATCGTGTTCCGCGTTTGCGCCAGCTCCTGGCTTTGCTCATCCTGCGCGCGTTTATGTCCGGTAAGGTCACGGGCAATCTTCACGTAACCTTGCAGATAATCGCCACTGAGCAGGGTCACTTCGGCGCTACAAAAGAAACGGCTGCCGTCCTTGCGCCGGTGCCAGCGCTCATCTTCGGCGCGCCCTTGCAGGCGAGCAGTGGACAATTCGTTTTCGGCCATCCCGGCGGCGCGATCTTCAGCTGTAAAGATAAAGTCGTAGAACGCACCCTCGGCTTCGGCTTTGCTGTAGCCGAAAATCAGCTCGGCGCCTTTATTCCAACTGGTGATCGCGCCTTGCTCATCAAGAATGATGATCGCGTAGTCGCGCGTACTCTCGGCGACCAGGCGCATACGCTCTTCACCCAGGCGCAGCTCTTCTTCGGCGGCGCGGCGTTTGGTGATGTCGATAAAGGTCAATACGGTGCCGTCGATATGATCTTCGCTGGAGCGATAGGGCAACAGCCTTGCGATGTACCAGCGATTGTCGGTGCTGCTGACCTCACGTTCGATCATGTTCAGCGATTCAAAAACTTGCGCCGCATCCACGGCGAGGTTGGCGTAATTGAGACGATGGGTGATATCGAGCAATGAGCGTCCGGTGTCCACCGGCAACATACTGAAAATCTCGGTGGCGCGCGGGGTAAACCACTTGATGCGCATGCTGCGGTCGACAAACACCGTGGCGATGTCGGTCGAGGCAATCAGGTTGGTCAGGTAATCGTTGATCTTGTCGGTTTCTTCGACCTTGGTTTTCAGTTCGAAATTGACGGTCAGCAGCTCTTCGTTGATCGACTGCAACTCTTCCTTGCTGGTCTCCAGTTCTTCGGTGGCCGAACGCAGTTCTTCGTTGATTGCCTGCATTTCTTCGTTGGAGGCCTTGAGCTCTTCGCTGGACACCTCCGACTGCTCGATGGTGTCTTGCAGGTGCAGCTTGGTGCGTTGCAGTTCACGCTCAAGGTTCGACAGCACCTGGCTTTCAGTCTGCAGCAGGGTCGTCATCGCGTGCTCGCCGGGGTCAACTTCGGCCTCTTCGAAAATCACCAGCACGCATTCACTGTCGGACGCATCGTCTT
The DNA here is from genome assembly GCF_058136335.1 of Pseudomonas sp. 4CAES_32.4. NCBI lineage: Bacteria > Pseudomonadati > Pseudomonadota > Gammaproteobacteria > Pseudomonadales > Pseudomonadaceae > Pseudomonas > Pseudomonas sp. 4CAES_32.4. The sequence continues at coordinate 4,696,838 of NZ_CM176882.1, read as the reverse complement.
TGTATGGCTGGGCAACCAGATGGACGCGGAATTGACGCTCTTCGCGCTTGAGCGGCACCTCCCGTGAGCGCACGGTCAAATTGCTTTGTTGCACCTGGAACAGTGTGGTCCGAATCTCCAGGCGTAACTCCGGCAGGATCAGCGTCAAAAGGTTGCGAGACAGTTCGCCACCGACATGGCGCAGGAAGCGTCCGGCGCTGTCGCTCATGTGCAGAATGTCGGCATTGTTGTCGACAATAATGCTCGGCGGTGCGGAATGCTCGATGGCACGCCGGTGGATATCGGCGAAAGACAGCTTGGGTTGTTCGCTGGTCTTGGTTTCGGGGCGCGAGATGTTGCTGCGCACATAGCCGCCCCGAGGCATGGTCGGCGTGCGGCGGCTGCTCGGCGTGCCGGTTTTGGCGCGGAAGATCCGATTGCGCTTGTCCACCGGGGCGAACAGTTCATGGCAGGCATCGGCGCTTTCCGAAGTGCCGAGGAACAGGAAACCGCCCGGCCGCAGGGCGAAGTGGAACATTTGCAGGATTTCACGCTGCACCTCGCGATCGAGATAGATCAGCAAGTTGCGGCAGACGATCAGGTCGATTTGTGAGAACGGAGGATCAGACAGCAGGCTGTGCTTGGCGAAGAGAACTTTTTCGCGGATTTCCTTGCGGATCCGGTAATGCTCATCATCTTTGACGAAATAATGACGCAGACGGGGCGGCGGTACGTCAGTGACGATCGCCAGCGGGTAACTACCGGCACGGCCGATACTGATTGCCCGTTCGTCGATATCCGTGGCGAACACCTGCAGACTGGCGTTGCTGCTTTGCACCTGCATCTGGTCATCAAGGAGGATGGCCAGGCTGTAGGCTTCTTCACCGGTGGAGCAGCCGGCGGACCATATGCGCAGTTCCTCTTTCTCTGCTGAAGTGGCAACGGACTGCACCAATTGCGGCAGGACGTCGCGCTCCAGCGCCTCGAAGGCCTCGCGATCACGGAAAAAGTTGGTCACACCGATCAACATGTCGCCCAACAACGCTTTGGCTTCATCGGGAGTGTCTTGCAGGTACTGGTAGTACGCGGTCAGGTCAGGTTGCGAGGTGACCTGCATTCGCCGCTCGATCCGCCGCAGAACCGTGGCTCGCTTGTAATGCTTGAAGTCGTGACCGGTGCTGGTGCGCAGATGAATCAGGATGTCATGCAAGCGCTGCTCGGCGATGGCCGCTTCCTGTTCGCTGGTCGGAACCCGGGTTTTCAGATCGGGATCATTGGCACTGGGCAGCGTGATGTTCTGAGAGTTTCGCCATAATTCCAGCAGCTTCTGCGGCATGTCCACCACCGGCAGCACCAGGTCGACCATGCGCGTTTCGATGGCTGCGCGGGGCATGCCGTCGAATTCGGCGTCTTCCGGCACCTGAACCAGTGTAACGCCGCCCTGTTCCTTGATACGCGAAAGCCCCACCGCACCATCCGAACCGCTGCCCGACAGCACCACGCAAAAAGCGCGCTCGCGGTGAACGTCAGCGAGGTCGCGGAAAAACAGATCAATCGCCGTGTGCCGGGCCAGCGGCGAGCCGGCAGGGCTGACGCGCAGATATCCATCGTTCATCGCCAGTTGTTGTGCAGGCGAGATGACGTAGACGTGATTCTTTTCGATCGGCGCGGTCTGCGTGACTTGCAGCACCGGCATTCGCGTGGATTCCTGAATGATCTTGTCGGCGATGCTTTGATGGTCCGGCGACAGGTGCAGGATGATCACGAAGGCCATTCCGGTGTCTTGCGGCATATTGTCGAAAAACAGCTTGATCGCCTGCAAGCCTCCCGCCGAGGCACCGATGCCGACCACCGGAAAGTCCAGATGGCTGGGGCTCAGCTCTTTGCGCTCGGGCAAGGCGGGCGAGGCGGGTGTTTTCGAGGTCATGACTTCGGCCTTTGGTGGCGATGCAAATGCATCGCGGGGATCAACTGCACAGATAATTGCACAGAATAATCCCGATTCATGATTCTGCCTTCAACAGTTTTCGAGGCAGAGTTGCATGCCTATGCGTTGGACATCGGGAAACTTGCGCCGGCTCCAATCATTTTCGGCTTCGGATTAGTTACGCGGCTAACCGTCGTTAGGCTCGGTTTCAGCCAATGAAGTGCTGACATCGGTTATATGCCGGCGACCGTAGACTTGATAGGTAAGGCTACCGTCCTCGCTATCCGGTTTGCGCAATGCCAGTTGCGCGAACAAGCCATTCTTTTCGCTGTAACTGCCGAACCAGTCGATCAAGGCGCCGATGTAACAATCATTGCCAATGAAGACCGGCAAGTCGGCGACTTTTTCAATGCTGTAATGCGCCGGGCCAAAGCTGTAGTAATCGTTGTCACCGGCGCCGGTAGCCGGGACAGGGCAGAGCGGTTCTTTTGAAGGAATAGCGGCAGTTTCATTGACTTTGGCCACGGCCAAGTTGAGCGCCCGGTGCCGATCGGGTTCGAGTTCAAACGTGCTGTTGCCGTCATCTTTGTGCTGTAGAACAGGCACGTCGAGGTCATAGCGATAACGGATCGTCACCGTCGGCACCTGGACGTTGATTTTCAGCGGGCTGAGCAAGTAGACACGGTCAACGCCGTACTCGCTGTTTCGATAAGCCGCGTAAGTTTTGCCGCGCAGGTTTATCCAGTCCACCGACTGATTGGCGCCGCGATCATTGGTGTAGAACAGCGAACTATCGGGCTCAACAGAACGTTTGACGAACCGTTCGCCGTCACGCCGCCAGGTTTCCACATAAGTGAACAGACCGGTGCCCCCAGCATAGGTATTTACGATCAGATCGCGCTGCCCGTCGCCATCCAGATCCCGCAAGGTGTAAGACGTCAGGCCGGTTTCGGCGGCGTCATTGATTCGGGAGGCGGTCAGCGCTCGCCATTCATCGGCACCAACGCCTTCGGGCTGCGATGTCGGAAAGTGCGTTATCAAAGAATCCTCTTCGCTGGCCTCACCGTGAAAACCGCCAGCAGGAGTTTTCACGGCGAGCGCGGCGAGTACCCGATCCAGCGCAAATTCTGGATCATCTTTACTGGCGGCTTGAATGCGCTTTTGCAGATCGTCCAGCACCTGTTTATCGAGGTCATCCGGTTGATAGGCAACCGCTGCCTGCCACTGCGCGTGCAACGCTTGCAGGCGCTCGCGCAGGGTAATCGGGCGAGGAATGTTGAAGGGCTGGCTTCAGGGAACCGCACTTCTGGCCGATAACCCACTCGGTAACTTCAACGTCGCGCGAAATCCCTTGATAGCATTTGGCCGCCAGCTATCATCTTTGCGCCTGAAATTGCCCTCACTTCAATTGCCTGGAAATCTTCGATGCTGTCGTATCACCAAAAAAGTTTTCTGATCGTCGATGATTTCTCGGATTTCCGCAGTTCCGTTCGTTCGATGCTGCGTGAGCTTGGGGTCAAGGACGTCGATACAGCCGACACCGGTGAGCAGGCGCTGAAAATGTGTGCGCAGAAATCCTACGATTTCATCTTGCAGGATTTCCACCTGGGCGACGGCAAGAAGAACGGCCAGCAGGTCCTCGAAGACCTGATGCTGGAAAAGCTCATCAGCCATGAAGCCGTGTTCGTCATGGTCACGGCCGAGACCAGTCAGGCGATGGTGCTCAGTGCCCTGGAGCACGAGCCGGATGCGTACCTGACCAAGCCGTTCAACCGTTCGGGTCTGGCCCAGCGGCTGGAGCGTCTGGAGCAGCGCAAGACATTGCTCAAACCGATTCTGCAAGCCCTTGACCGTGGCAAACCGGTCGAGGTGCTTAACGCTTGCATCGCCCTGTGCAAACAGGACATCCGTTATTCACCGCTGTGCCTGCGCTACCGCGCCGATGCGCTGCGCGACATGAACCAGAACGAAGCGCTGGAGCGCCTTTACGACGGCATCATTGCTGATCGGCCGTTGCCGTGGGCATTTGCCGGATTGGGCAAGTTGCTGTTCAAACGCGGCCAGGTCGCCCAGGCCAAAGGCGTCTATGAGAAAGCCTTGAAGGTGTTCCCGATGATGCCGGCGCTGTATGACGGCATGGCCGACGTGCTGGTTTCCGAGGGCGACAGCAAAGGCGCGCAGCGGGTGCTCGAAGAGGCGATTCGTCTCTCGCCGCTGGCGGTGCGTCGTCAAGCGTTGCTGGGCAAACTGGCGATGGCCAACGAAGATTTCGACACCGCCTCACGCGCCTATCGCCAGGCCGTGGCGCAGGGCGCGCAGTCGCGCTTCAAGGATCCGGAAAGCAACCTCGGGCTCGCCCATGCGTTGATCAGCAAAGGCAGCGAGCGCGGTCTCGACACGCGTACGCGGCTGGAGATCAACACCACACTCAGCGCAGTGGCCAAAGAGAACCCGACCGACCCCGGCCTGCAGATTCGCGCACGCCTGATGAAGGCCACCAGTCTGCTGCTCAACGATGCCGAAACCGCTGACAAGCTCACCGAACAAGCGCTGATGCGCCTCGACGGCATGGAGCAATTCATGAGCCCGGAAGCGGCGCTGCTGGTTGCCAAGCAATTGCAGATGCTCGGTCAGGCCGAGGCGGGCACCTCGATGCTCAAGAGCTGTGCGGAGATCTACGGTGATGATCCGGCGGTAATGAAAGACATCGCCAAGCTCACCGATGACCCGACTATCCTCAGCTCCAGTAACGCCGCTGCCGACCTCAACCGTCAGGGCGTGCGCGTGTACAAGACCGGCAACCTAGTGGAGGCCCGCGAGGTGTTCCGCAAGGCGCTGAAGCTGCAACCGAAGAACATCAGTATTGCGCTGAACCTGGCCCAGTCGCTGCTGCATGGCACCGACACCTCGGTGCCGTCGGCGGAGCTGGAAGAATGTCGGGCCTGCCTGAAAATGGTCGGCCTGATGCCCGACACCGACGCGCGTCATGCGCGTTATCAGAAGCTGAAAAGCAAGGCGTTTGGCGAATGAACCACGACGAGCAGGCGGTGGATTTTTCTACGGTGATTGCCTCCACCGTTCACGACATGAAGAACTCGCTGGCCATGCTCATGCAGGCTCACAGCCAATGGCTGGCGCGCTTGCCACAAGCGTTGCGTGAAGGCACGGAGCAGGGCGTGATCGACTTCGAGTTCGCCCACCTCAACGGCATGCTGGTGCAGTTGCTCGGGCTGTACAAACTCGGCGTCAATCAGCTGCCGCTGCAACCGGCGTATCACGAACTGGATGACTTTATCGAGGCGCAACTGGCGGCGCATCAAGAGGTGTTCGCCAGCCGCGGCATCATTGCCACTTATGAGGTTGATCCGCTGAGTCCGCTGGGGTTCTTCGACCGTGAGCTGGTCGCCTCAGTACTCGGCAACTGCATCAACAATGCAATCCGTTATGCCCGCGAATCGCTGCTGATCACGGTCAGCGACGAGGCCGGGCAATTGGTGCTGAGCATCAATGACGACGGCGACGGTTATCCGGTCGAGATGCTCGAACGTCAGGCCGACTATGTGCAAGGGATCAATCACAGCAGCGGCAGCACCGGGCTGGGGCTGTATTTCGCCAACCGCATTGCCGCGCTGCATCAGCGCAATGGCGTTGAAGGTCGCACCGAGATCCGTAACGGCGGACCGCTCGGTGGCGGGGTGTTCAGCCTCTACCTCCCTTGATATTGCACCGATTCCTGTAGGAGCTGCCGCAGGCTGCGATCTTTTGATTCTGGAAAAACAACATCAAAAGATCGCTGCCTTCGGCAGCTCCTACAGGGGGTATTCGCGTTGTTTGTTTTTTTGTTTTGACGCTGCTTGATATTCCGAACAGCCGAAGCCTATTTTGTACGGGTCGCCGTTCGCGGCTCGCACAATAACAAGGATTGCGTCATGACAACCGATGGCCAGCGTTCACTCGCGCAGCGACTGACGGGCATTGATGAGATTGAATGTGTCACGCCGGATTTGAACGGCGTGCCGCGAGGCAAAGTGATGACCGCCGAGGGTTTCCTCGAAGGGCGGCGTTTGCAGATGGCGCGGGGAGTGCTGCTGCAATGCATCATGGGCGGTTATCCGGCGGCGCGTTTTTACGGCAGCGATGATGGCGACCTCGCGCTGGTGGCCGAGCCCACGATGATTCATCCGCTGCCGTGGAGTGACGAGCCACGCGCATTGGCCATTTGTGATGCCGATGAACTGACCGGCGAAAGCTCCAACCTGTCGACCCGTGGCCAGCTCAAGAAGGTCATCGCCCGTTACGCCGCGCGCGGCCTGGCGCCGGTGGTGGCGACCGAGCTGGAGTTCTTTGTCTTCGCCCCGAACACTGATCCGACCCAACCGTTCCGTCCGCCGGTGGGCCTTGATGGTCGTCGCGAGGATGGCCAATCGGCATTCAGCGTCAGTTCCAACAATGGCCTGCGACCGTTCTTCAGCGAAGTCTATAAATGCATGGCCGCCCTCGGCCTGCCGCGCGACACCTTCATGCACGAGATGGGCGTCAGCCAGTTCGAGATCAATCTGCTGCACGGCGATCCACTGCTGCTGGCCGATCAGACGTTCCTGTTCAAACACCTGCTCAAGGAAGTCGCGCTCAAGCATGGCCTGACCGTGGTCTGCATGGCCAAGCCGCTGGCGCACACGCCGGGCAGTTCGATGCACATTCACCAGAGCATCGTCGACATCAACACGGGCAAGAACGTGTTCAGCGCCGAGGACGGCCAACCGACGGCGATGTTCCGCCACTTCATCGGTGGACAGCAGGCGGGCATGGCGGAGTTCACCGCACTGTTTGCGCCCAACGTGAATTCGTACCAGCGCCTGTGCCATCCGTACGCTTCGCCGAACAACGCGTGCTGGTCCCATGACAATCGCGCCGCTGGCTTGCGTATTCCCGCCAGTTCGCCGGTTGCGCGTCGGGTCGAAAACCGTTTGCCCGGCGCCGATGCCAATCCGTATCTGGCGATCGCTGCCAGTCTGGCCGCGGGTTTGCATGGCATCGAGCATGAACTGCAGCCGACGGAAGCGATTCAGGGCGAGTTCGAGGTGCCGGACAACCTCTCGTTGCCATGTACCTTGCATGCTGCGCTTGAGCGTCTGAAACGTAGCCACTTGGCGAGGGAACTGTTCGGACAGGAGTTCATCGAAGGCTACATCGCTTCGAAGACCATGGAGTTGACCAGCTTCTTTGATGAAATCACTCCCTGGGAACGGCGTGTTCTAGCAGCCCAGGCCTGACGAACTGTCGCCATCGGGCTATCGTTTTGATAGCCCGGTCTTTACTGCAAGGAGCCGCTCGGAACGCCGATGCGCCAAATCTGGAAATCCTTTCGAGCGCTGTATTTCGCCTCGCTGATGATGTTGATCGGCTCGGGCCTCCTATCGACCTATCTGGCCCTGCGCCTGGCCGCTGACAACGTCGACGGCCTGTGGGTCGGTGCGTTGATGGCGGCCAACTATTTTGGTCTGGTGCTGGGCGGCAAGATCGGCCACCGCTTGATCGCCAGGGTCGGGCATATCCGTGCGTACTCGGCATGTGCGGGGATCGTCGGCGCGGCGGTGCTCGGCCATGGTTTGGTGGACTGGCTGCCGGCGTGGCTGGTGCTGCGGACCATCGTCGGTCTGGGCATGATGTGCCAATACATGGTGATCGAGAGCTGGCTCAACGAGCAGGCCGACGCCAATCAGCGCGGCTTGGTGTTCAGTGGTTACATGATCGCTTCGTATCTGGGCCTGGTGCTGGGTCAGTTGATTCTGGTGATGCACCCGGGGCTGGGTCTGGAACTGCTGATGCTGGTCGCCCTGTGCTTTGCGCTGTGTCTGGTGCCGGTGACGCTGACCCGGCGCATTCACCCGGCGCCGTTGCATCCGGCGCCGATGGAGCCGCGTTTCTTTATCAAACGTGTGCCGCAGTCGTTGAGCACGGTACTCGGCGCCGGCCTGATCATCGGCTCGTTCTACGGTCTGGCACCGCTTTATGCCTCGCAGCAGGGGCTGTCGACCGAGCAGGTCGGTCTGTTCATGGGTAGCTGCATTTTTGCCGGGCTGTTGGTGCAGTGGCCGTTGGGCTGGTTGTCTGACCGTTATGATCGGGCGCTGTTGATTCGTTGTTTCGCCGGGTTCCTGGCGGTGGCCGCGTTGCCTCTGGCGGTGCTGCCGCAGGTGCCGCTGGAGGTGTTGTTCGGTGTTGGCTTCCTGTGTTCGCTGGTGCAGTTCTGCCTGTATCCGCTGGCAGTGGCGTTCTCCAACGACCACGTCGAGGGTGATCGGCGGGTGTCGCTGACGGCGATGCTGCTGGTGACTTATGGTGTCGGCGCCAGTATCGGGCCGTTGCTGGCGGGTGTGTTGATGAAGTTTCTCGGCAGCCAGAGTCTGTATGCGTTCTTCAGCTTCTTTGCGCTGGTGCTGGTGTGGCGAATTCGTCCGAAAGCGGTGACCAATCTGCACCAGGTCGACGACGCGCCGCTGCACCACGTCGCCATGCCGGACAGCATGTCCAGCTCGCCGCTGGTGGCGGCGCTTGACCCACGGGTCGACGAGCAGGTGGTGCAGGAGCAGATGGTGCAGGACCCTGTGCAAGCACCGGCTCCCGAACCCGCGCCTGAAACCGATACGCCGGCCGAGCCTGCTGTAGAGGCCGAGCCGGATACCGACAACGATAATGACAAGCCGACCCCGGATCTCAGTGGCGGCCGACCTTGAGCTGAACCAAAAACACCGCGCATAAAAAAGGGCAGTCCCGCCAAGGACTGCCCTTTTTATTTGCCGCTACAAATCACATATCGTCTTTATCGAAACGGCGTGCTTCACGCTGCAACTGATAAACGAAACGCTCAACGTTGCGCGCCGCCTGACCACTGATGTTGTGGAAACGCAGGCCGGCGAAGGTGATGTTGAGTTTTTCTTCGAAGTGCAGATAGCGCAGTTCGACGGCGGTCGGCTGATTGCCGAACAGCGGCGTGGCGATCAAGCGGTCGTAGACCTGGCCCAGTTGCAAGCGATCAGTGATGTCACCTTCGAAACGCAACTTGCACCCGGTCGCGGAGATATCCAGCAGCTTGCCGTTGATCGGCGCCTTGAGCTTTTCGCCACCCAGTTCAACGCTGACCAGATCAGCGAGTTTCAACGCGGCGCGGAAGGCATTGCGGCGTTGGTGGTAAACCACTTCGGTCGGCAGCTCGCCGGTGTAGAAACGGTCACCTTCGGATTCTTCAATGTTCAGCGTGCCGTTGCATTCCCAGGCGATGCGCACGCCTTCGTGAAAACCTTCAACCTTGAACGGCTCGCCGGCCAACAGGAAACGTTCGCCATCGCGCGGGATCATTTCGTCCAGGGCAATCGAAGCGGTGTCACGGTCAACTTTGATCAAATAGCTCTGAAAGCGCTGGCTGCGCTCATGGAACGTGATGATCAAAGGATCGTGGCTGTCTTGCAACTGACGCAGGTTGCTGGAGATTTCCAGTGGCGTGGTGAGCACCTTTGGTGGCTGCGGAGCATCATCCGCGCTGAGGGCGTTGGACACGGTTTATCAATCTCCAGACAAAATATGACGACTAGCCAGCATTTTGCCAGCATGTTCCGCGGGTTGATAGAGCTGACGCATCAACGACTCATGCCTGGCTGAGCGGACGCGGTACGGCGGGTTTGGCAAACGTACCGCTGGCGTTGTAAAGCGCTGGCGCTTCACCACCGGTAAGGATCTTCAGTTGATTGGCCGTGGCGGCCTGCTGGATCTGGATCGACTGGCCGTTCTTGAGATTGGCGGCCTGGCATTGGGCGATCAGATCGGTCAATGCGTCGCCTTGCGTCAGCAACTGGTCGCCAATGCTCGAATGGCTGGCCAGTTGCGCAAGACCGCTGCGATCGGTCGGCAAGTTGAGGCTGGCGAGGATTTCGCTGCGCTTGCGGCCATGCTGTTCAAGCAGAATGATCAATGCCTGTTTGTGCGCCAGAATTTCTTCCAGCAGGGGCATGTCGCGACCGTGCAAAGCGAGGGATTCGGTTTGCAGCAACTCCAGCAATTGTTGAGCTGGAGCAAAGTCGTCGTTGATCAGTTGCAATAAATTAGTGTCGTGCATGGCTGGCCTTGGGTTTTAAGCGTCCAAAAGCCTGGCGCCGGCAAAAGCCTAGCGCTGGGCTTCGAAGTTGAGCAGTTTGCTGGCTACACGGTTGCTGTCGACTTTATAGCTGCCATCGGCAATCGCGGCTTTCAACTCGGCCACACGGGCTTTGTCGACAGCAGGCTGATCGCGCAGCTTGTCAGTGACCTTCTGCAACTGTTGAGCCTCATTGCTGAGGTGTACCGATTCCCCGCTTTTTGCGGTACTGGCCTGTTCGGCCGGGGTATTCAGCGGCGCGGAAGTACCGGTTTCAGCGGTCTCCTTGGCGTTGCTGGTACGTGTACTGCCCGTAAGTGACGAGGAGCTGTTCAAACGGCTGAAATCGATGACCATGATAAAAACCTCTGGGAATTTGGACGCTTGCCATGTTTTCGGCCATCCCCTGGAAAACTTTAGGCACATTTATACCAATATGCCTTGCATGCGCCGACGCGTGTCCTGCTGCGGCACAGTTTAGGGAAGCGACGGGGTCCGCGCCAGTTTTCTCCTGAGGCTTTTACATGGCCACCTCAACTTGGCCCGGCGCGATGACCTGCGCCTTGATGACTCGTTGGGAGTTGAGGTTTTTCACCCGGATCTGTTCTTTCAAACCGCCATTGGCCAGGGCTTCGCCGGGCATGCGCACGGCGAGCGTGCCGCTGCGGGCGGTGATGACCACTTGATCGCCTTTGCGCACGACTTCAGCCTGCTCCAGATGCACCAGGGTAATCACCTGATCGGCGACCGTTGGTCGGGTTAATTTTTGCCCGATCGCTTCGTCTACCGAGGTCAGAAAGCCCTGATTGATCGTGCTGACATCGCGTTCACGCAAGGTCACGTCCTGCGGCTCGATAATCCCGGCGCGCTTGAGTGGTCGCGTGGTCGTCACAATCTCGCGAAACAGGCGGACTTGAGCGGGCACGAACACGGTCCATGGCGATGCGCCTTCACAGCGAACCTTGACGGTTACCCGGCCCAAAGGACGTGCCGGACTCTCCAGCGACGCTGTCAATTCCTTGTCGCACATAGGCATGCGCATACGCGGGTCGAGTTGCTTGACCTCGATTTCATAGCGGCCTTCCGTTTGACTGGTGGCCAGATAGTCTTCTACGGTGAACTCAAGAAAGCCCTGAGTGACGCCGATAAGCATGTCAGGCAAGGTAACCGTATCAGCAACGGCAGGGCTGCCAGCGGAAAACAAGCAGACGGCGGACAGCGCGCACAGGCTTTGGCGAGTGCGGGAGGTCAGGTGTCGGAAAAATGTCGTTTGAGCGTTCATACGAGTTAAAAAGCAAGCGCCGTGCCGTTTAGCAATGAATGTGCGTCGCAACAACACTTGGCGTTGGTGTAGGAGTCTGGGCATGGCTGGTGTAATGGATTCGGTAAACCAGCGCACGCAACTGGTGGGGCAGAATCGCCTGGAGCTGTTGTTGTTCCGTCTCGACGGTCAGCAGCTCTACGGAATCAACGTGTTCAAGGTACGGGAAGTGTTGCAGTGCCCGTCACTGACGTTGATGCCCAAGTCCAGTCCTGTCGTGTGCGGGGTGGCAAATATCCGGGGGGCAACCATTCCGATTCTTGATCTGGCAATGGCGACCGGCTCGGGTGCGTTGAAGGACAAGAAAAACCCGTTCGTGATCATCACGGAGTACAACACCAAGACCCAGGGTTTCCTGGTTCGCTCGGTGGAGCGCATCGTCAACATGAACTGGGAAGAGATTCATCCACCGCCCAAGGGCACGGGTCGCGATCATTACCTGACGGCTGTGACTCGGGTGGACAATCAGTTAGTCGAAATCATCGACGTCGAGAAAGTGCTGGCGGAAGTTGCGCCGACACCGGAAGCGATTTCGGTGGGCGTGGTCGATGTCGAGACCCAGACCAAAGCGTTGTCGCTGCGGGTGCTGACGGTCGATGACTCGTCGGTGGCGCGCAAGCAGGTCACGCGTTGTCTGCAGACGGTCGGTGTCGAAGTGGTCGCGCTGAACGACGGCAAGCAGGCGCTGGATTACCTGCGCAAGCTGGTCGATGAAGGCAAGAAGCCGGAAGAAGAGTTCCTGATGATGATCTCCGACATCGAGATGCCGGAGATGGACGGGTACACCCTGACGGCGGAAATCCGCGCTGACCCGCGCATGCAAAAGCTTCATATCATCCTGCATACTTCGTTGTCCGGGGTATTCAATCAGGCGATGGTCAAGAAAGTCGGTGCCGATGACTTCCTGGCCAAATTCCGTCCTGATGACCTGGCATCCCGGGTAGTCGACCGGATCAAAGCAGCAGATATCAGCTAGGGGCGTTTTGTCCCTGGCGGTCAACACGATTTAAGAGGCGGCATCATTGTCTACGGGTAATTTGGATTTCGAACAGTTCCGGGTCTTCCTGGAAAAAGCCTGTGGCATTTTGCTCGGTGAAAACAAGCAGTACCTGGTCTCGAGCCGTCTCAACAAACTGATGGAGCAGCAAGGCATCAAATCCCTGGGTGAGCTGGTCCAGCGCATCCAGACCCAGCCGCGCAGCGGTTTGCGCGAGCAAGTGGTCGATGCCATGACGACCAACGAAACCCTGTGGTTTCGTGACACCTATCCGTTTGAAGTCTTGAAGAACAAGGTGCTGCCCGAAGCGATCAAGGCCAGCCCCAACCAGCGTCTGCGGATCTGGTCGGCGGCGTGCTCGTCGGGTCAGGAACCGTACTCGCTGTCGATGTCGATCGACGAGTTCGAGCGCAGCAACCTCGGCCAGTTGAAGATGGGTGTGCAGATCGTTGCCACTGATCTGTCCGGCCTGATGTTGACCAACTGCAAAACCGGCGAGTACGACAGCCTGGCGATCGGTCGCGGTTTGTCGCCGGAACGTTTGCAGCGTTACTTCGATCCGAAAGGGCCGGGTCGCTGGGTGATCAAGGCGCCGATCAAGAACCGGGTGGAGTTCCGCTCGTTCAACCTGCTCGACAGCTATGCCGCGCTGGGCAAGTTCGACATCGTGTTCTGCCGCAACGTGTTGATCTACTTCTCTGCCGAAGTGAAGAAGGACATCCTGTTGCGCATTCACAGCACGCTGAAGCCGGGTGGTTATCTGTTCCTTGGCGCTTCCGAAGCGTTGAACGGTTTGCCGGACCATTACCAGATGGTGCAGTGCAGCCCGGGGATCATTTACCAGGCGAAATGATTGCACCCGCAATACAAAAACGGCAGGCCCAAAAGGTCTGCCGTTTTTTTGTGCCCGAATGATTTCCCTCATGCACCACAAATCCCTGTAGGAGTGAGCCTGCTCGCGATAGCGGTGTGTCAGGCACCGATGATGTTGAATGTGCTACCGCCATCGCGAGCAGGCTCACTCCTACAGGGGGCCGTGGTGTATGAGAGGGACGGCAAGCGGCAGAAAAGCGGCATTCGGCGGAAACCGGTTGCCGCTTTTCTGGCATTGCCGCTTTGCCGATATTCCGCAAAGCCCCGGTTTATCAGGGTTTTGAGCGTTGGCACGGCGCTTGCTAAAGCTCAGTTACGAAAAACCGGTCACCTGAAGGTTCCCGACATGAGCATCAGCTTCGATAAAGCGCTCGGCATTCACGAAAAGGCTCTGGGCTTCCGCGCCCAGCGTGCAGAAGTGCTGGCCAACAACATCGCCAACGCCGATACCCCGAACTACAAGGCGCGGGATCTGGATTTCTCCAAAGTACTGGAAGCACAGACCCAGAAAAACGCCAACGGCACCATCGCCCTGAACATGACCAACAGCCGTCACATCGAAGCTGAAGGTCTGGGCAACGGCGACGAGTCGCTGATGTATCGCACGCCGATGCAACCTTCGATCGACCAGAACACCGTTGACGCCCAACTGGAACAGTCCAACTACGCGGAAAACGCTGTGGGCTTCCAGGCCAGCTTCACGCTGCTCAACAGCAAATTCAAAGGGCTGGTGTCAGCCCTGCGCGGAGAGTAATCCATGTCCCTGTCCAGCGTTTTCAACATTGCCGGCAGCGGCATGAGCGCTCAAACCACGCGTCTGAACACCGTGGCTTCGAACATAGCCAACGCCGAAACGGTCTCGTCGAGCATCGACCAGACCTACCGCGCCCGTCACCCGGTGTTTGCCACCATGTTCCAGGGCGGCCAGAACACCGGCAGCAACTCGCTGTTCCAGAGCCAGGACGCAGCGGGGCAGGGCGTGCAGGTGCTCGGCGTCGTCGAAGATCAGAGCAACCTCGAGGCGCGTTACGAGCCGAACCATCCGGCAGCCGACGCCAAAGGCTACGTCTACTACCCGAACGTCAACGTGGTGGAAGAAATGGCTGACATGATTTCCGCGAGCCGGTCCTTCCAGACCAACGCCGAAATGATGAACACCGCCAAAACCATGATGCAGAAGGTCCTGACCCTCGGTCAGTAATAAGGGGCGACTGCCATGAGTGTTTCCGATACCACCAGCTCCCTGAGCATGAATGACATCCTGGCCAACTCGTCAAAGACGGCCAGCAGCAGCACCACTGGCGGCATCGCTTCGGCAACCAACAGTGCCACCGGCGGTCAAGCGCTGGGCAAGGACGCGTTCCTGCAACTGCTGGTGACCCAGCTGAAAAACCAGAACCCGCTCGATCCGCAGGACAACAGCGCATTCGTTGCGCAGTTGGCGCAGTTCAGCAGTCTGGAAGGCATCACCACGCTGAACAGCACCGTGAGTTCGCTGGCCGGCAATTACAACTCGTCGCAGGCCTTGCAGGCGTCGTCGCTGGTGGGCCGTAACGTGATTGTGCAGACCAACACCGCGCAACTCGACGATCCGACCAAAGGCCTGACCGGCACGGTTAGTGTCCCGTCGTCCATCGCCGAAGGCACCGTGACCATCACCGACAAGGATGGCAAGGCTGTTCGCACCATCGATCTGGGCAGCCGCGCGGCCGGTGATGCCAGCTTCACTTGGGATGGCAAGGATTCGTCGGGCACCGTGGTTCCCGTCGGCACTTACACCTTCAAGGCCAACGCGCCAATCAACGGCGCCGCGACCGACCTGGTCACTTATCTGCCGGCCACCGTCAATAGCGTGACGATCAGTCAGACCGGTGGCGAGCTGATGCTCAACCTGGCTGGCAAGGGCTCTGTGGCCCTGTCCAAAGTACAAACCATTGGTATATAGAGCCGACTAACCGGCACAAAGGAGTGGAATATGTCTTTCAATATCGGCCTTAGCGGTCTCTATGCAGCCAACAAACAACTGGACGTGACCGGCAACAACATCGCCAACGTCGCGACCACCGGTTTCAAATCGTCCCGTGCAGAATTCGAAGACGTCTACTCGGCCACTCGCCTGGGTAGCGGCAGCAAAGTGATCGGCAACGGCGTGCGCCTGGCCAACGTTTCCCAGCAGTTCACCCAAGGTGACATCAACAACACCGGCAACGTGTTGGACATGGGCATCAACGGTTCGGGCTTCTTCACCATGAGCAACAACGGCTCGGTGACCTACACCCGGGCCGGTACTTTCAAGGTCGACAATGCCGGTTACATCACCAACACCGACTACACCTCGCGTCTGCAAGGTTACGGTGTGGATGCCAACGGCAAGATCATCAACGGCGTCCTGACCGACCTGAAGATCGACACCTCGAACCTGGCGCCGAAGTCCACCTCGCTCGTGACCTCGACCATCAACCTGAACTCGACGGCCACGCCGATCGACGACACCGTGGCCGCCGGCAAATTTGATCCAACCAACACCGCGACCTACACCAAGTCGTTCAGCACCCCGATCTATGACAGCCAGGGCAACCAACACACCATGGATCAGTACATGGTGAAAACCGGTGCCAACACCTGGAAGGTTTACACCCTGGTTGACGGCCGTAACGCCGACGCAACCGGCAGCGATCCGAAAGTCACCGCACCCGTGGCATCGACCCTGTCGTTTGATGCGACCGGCAAACTGACTCAGGTCAGCACCCCGGATCCGCTGGGCGGCCCGGCGATCATCAGCAGCGACCTGACCCTGAAAAACTGGGTTCCGGGTACAGTGACCGATGGCGTCTGGAAAGCTAACGGCGCGGCGGCGAACCCGGCGGGCGTGACCATTTCGATGGGCAAGACCACTCAGTTCAACGCTGATACCGCGCGTTCGATCCCGACTCAGGATGGTTACGCCACTGGCCAGATCACTAACCTGACCATCGATGGCACCGGTACGCTGTTTGCCAACTTCAGCAACAACCAGAGCAAGGCGATTGGTCAGGTTGCGCTGGCGAGCTTCACCAACGAGCAGGGTCTGCAGGCTGTTGGCGGTACTAGCTGGAAAGAGACCTTCGCTTCGGGTATCCCGGGTTACGATGCGCCGGAAACCGGTACGCTGGGTTCGATTGCTTCGAACTCGCTGGAAGAGTCGAACGTTAACCTGACCAATGAGTTGGTTGATCTGATCAAGGGTCAGAGCAACTATCAGGCGAACGCCAAGACTATTTCCACGCAGAGCACGATCATGCAGACCATTATTCAGATGACTTGATTCTGGGTTTTGGTTTTGTCAGGGAGCCCCTCTTTTTGAGGGGCTTTTTTGTTTTTGGGTGGGTGGTACATCCGTTTCTTCGGTTGTTGCTACTGGCGGTTTCGCCCTTACGGCGAGTCCCTTTTTCAAACGCCAAAAAGGAACCAAAAGGCTTTGCCCTGACGTTCGGCCCACTCGCTAATGCTCGGGGTTCCTTCGCTCCGGGATTGATCCGGGCGCAGCGCCTACGGTTTGCTTCGCTGCACCTCCTCTCGCTGTGTTTGGCTGCGCCAAACGGTCGCTGCGCTCCCACCCCCGGATCAATCCCTCCACTCAGCCTGCCGACGGGCTCTGAGATCAAAAGCGGTACTCGAGCTAACGCTCATTGTGTTGAGTGGGGCGGCTTTGCCGCATGGGGTGTTTGCAACACGGAATTTTGGGAGCCAGCTTGCTCGCGAAAGCGGCTTACGAGCCAAACAATCTCTAGCTGAATGCACCCAATCCAACTGTGGGAGCCAGCCCTGCTGGCGATGGTGGCCTCCCAGCCAATCAATCCCTAACTGAATGCACCCAATTCAATTGTAGGAGCCAGCCCTGCTGGCGATGGCGGCTCCCAGCCAATTAATCTCTAGCTGAATGCTCCCAATCCAACTGTAGGAGCCAGCCCTGCTGGCGACGACAGCCCCCCCAGCCAACCAATCCCTAACTGACTGCACCCAATCCAACTGTGGGAGCCAGCCCTGCTGGCGATGACAGCCTCCCAGCCAATCAATCCCTAACTGAATGCACTCAATCCAATTGTAGGAGCCAGCCCTGCTGGCGATGAAGGCCTCCCAGCCACCAATCCCTAACTGACTGCACCCAATCCAACTGTGGGAGCCAGCCCTGCTGGCGATGACGGCCTCCCAGCCAATCAATCCCTAACTGAATGCACTCAATCCAATTGTAGGAGCCAGCCCTGCTGGCGATGACGGCCTCCCAGCCAATCAATCTCTAGCTGAATGCACCCAATCCAACTGTGGGAGCCAGCCCTGCTGGCGATGGCGGCCTCCCAGCCAACCGGCATCTATCTGGCTCAACACGGAAGCAAAAAAAAGCCCCCGACAAACCAGTGGTCTGTCAGGGGCTTTTTCGTTCAGGTGTCTTTCGACACCTGACTCAGCTCAGCTTATTGGCAAGCTTCGCAATCCGGCTCGTCGATCGCGCAGGCCTTTGGCACTGGCGCTGGACCGGCAGGTGCTGCCAGTACCGAATCTTCACCGTGGTTGCCGCCGCTGGATACAGCGTTCAGCTTGCCGGTGTTGATGGTCGACTTCTCGGTGCTGGTCGCGGCCAGGGCACGGAGGTAGTAGGTGGTTTTCAGGCCACGGTACCAGGCCATGCGGTAGGTCACGTCGAGTTTCTTGCCCGATGCGCCAGCGATGTACAGGTTCAGCGATTGGGCCTGGTCGATCCACTTCTGACGACGGCTGGCCGCGTCAACGATCCACTTGGTGTCCACTTCGAAGGCAGTCGCGTAGAGCTCTTTGAGTTCTTGCGGGATGCGCTCGATCTGCTGAACCGAACCGTCGTAGTACTTCAGGTCGTTGATCATGACCGAGTCCCACAGACCGCGAGCTTTCAGGTCGCGAACCAGGTACGGGTTGATCACGGTGAATTCGCCCGACAGGTTCGATTTCACATACAGGTTCTGGTAGGTCGGTTCGATCGACTGCGATACGCCGGTGATGTTGGCGATGGTCGCGGTCGGTGCGATGGCCATGATGTTGGAGTTACGAATGCCTTTCTGTACACGGGCGCGAACCGGTGCCCAGTCCAGGGATTCCTTCAGGTCAACGTCGATGTACTTCTGGCCACGTTGCTCGATCAGGATCTGTTGCGAATCCAGCGGCAGGATGCCTTTGGACCACAGCGAACCCTGGAACGTCTCGTACGCGCCGCGCTCGTCTGCCAGGTCGCAGGACGCCTGGATCGCGTAGTAGCTGACCGCTTCCATCGACTTGTCGGCGAACTCGACGGCAGCGTCGGAACCGTAAGGGATGTGCTGCAGGTACAGCGCGTCCTGGAAGCCCATGATGCCCAGACCGACCGGACGGTGCTTGAAGTTGGAGTTCTTCGCTTGTGGCACCGAGTAGTAGTTGATGTCGATAACGTTATCGAGCATGCGCACGGCGGTGTTCACGGTGCGTTCCAGCTTGGCGGTGTCCAGCTTGCCGTTGACAATGTGGTTCGGCAGGTTGATCGAGCCCAGGTTGCAAACGGCGATCTCGTCCTTGTTGGTGTTCAAGGTGATCTCGGTGCACAGGTTCGAGCTGTGAACCACGCCTACGTGCTGCTGCGGGCTGCGCAGGTTGCACGGGTCTTTGAAGGTCAGCCATGGGTGGCCGGTTTCAAACAGCATGGACAGCATTTTGCGCCACAGGTCTTTAGCCTGGATGGTCTTGAACAGTTTGACCTTGCCTGGGTATTCGGTCAGGGCTTCGTAGTACTCGTAGCGCTCTTCGAAGGCTTTACCGGTCAGGTCGTGCAGGTCCGGCACTTCGGATGGCGAGAACAGGGTCCATTTGCCGTCATCGAAGACGCGCTTCATGAACAGGTCAGGGATCCAGTTGGCGGTGTTCATGTCGTGGGTACGACGACGATCATCACCGGTGTTCTTGCGCAGCTCGATGAACTCTTCGATGTCCATGTGCCAGGTTTCCAGGTAGGCACACACAGCGCCTTTGCGCTTGCCACCCTGGTTAACGGCTACAGCGGTGTCGTTCACCACTTTGAGGAACGGAACCACGCCTTGCGACTTGCCGTTGGTGCCCTTGATGTACGAACCCAGCGCACGAACCGGAGTCCAGTCGTTGCCCAGGCCGCCAGCGAATTTCGACAACATGGCGTTGTCGTGGATCGCGTGGTAGATGCCCGACAGGTCATCCGGCACGGTGGTCAGGTAGCAGCTCGACAGTTGTGGACGCAGAGTACCGGCGTTGAACAGGGTCGGAGTCGACGACATGTAGTCGAAGGACGACAGCAGGTTGTAGAACTCGATCGCACGGTCTTCTTTCTGCTTCTCTTCGATCGCCAGGCCCATGGCCACGCGCATGAAGAAGATCTGCGGCAGTTCGAAACGAATTCCATCCTTGTGGATGAAGTAACGGTCGTACAGGGTCTGCAGGCCCAAGTAGGTGAATTGCTGGTCGCGCTCGTGGTTGATCGCCTTGCCCAGTTTTTCCAGGTCGAAGGAGGCCAGCACAGGGTTCAGCAGTTCGAACTCGATACCTTTGGCGATGTAAGCCGGCAGCGCCTTGGCGTACAGGTCGACCATTTCGTGGTGAGTAGCGCTTTCGGCCACACCGAGGAAGCCCAGGCCTTCGGCACGCAGGGTGTCCATCAGCAGGCGGGCGGTGACGAACGAGTAGTTCGGCTCACGCTCAACCAGGGTACGGGCGGTCATCACCAGCGCGGTGTTGACGTCGGTCAGGGCCACGCCGTCGTACAGGTTTTTCAGGGTTTCGCGCTGAATCAGGTCGCCGTCGACTTCTTCCAGACCTTCGCAGGCCTCGGTGACGATGGTGTTCAGACGGCCCATGTCCAGCGGCGCCAGGCTGCCGTCAGCGCGGGTGATGCGGATCGACGGGTGCGCGTTGACTGCTTCTTCGGCCGGGGCGTGGGCAGCGCGTTCTTTCGAACGACCGTCACGGTAGATCACGTAGTCGCGCGCGACTTTCTGCTCGCCGGCACGCATCAGGGCCAGTTCAACCTGGTCCTGGATTTCTTCGATGTGGATGGTGCCGCCCGAAGGCATGCGACGCTTGAAGGTCGCGGTGACCTGTTCGGTCAGGCGGGCAACAGTGTCGTGGATTCGCGACGAGGCGGCAGCGGTGCCGCCTTCAACTGCGAGGAACGCTTTGGTGATAGCGACGGTGATCTTGTCATCGGTGTAAGGAACGACAGTGCCATTACGCTTGATCACGCGCAGTTGACCAGGCGCGGTAGCAGCCAGATCCGAATTCGAATCGGCGGCCTGCGGCAAGGTGCCCTGCGGGTTCTCGCGAGTTGTGTCGGTTTGCATGGGGGGTGGTCTCCACATTCTCTATGTTTGTTTGGCACCGTCATGGTGCTCACCGTTCTGTACCGAAGCACTGCAACCGACAAGCGTCGGCGTAACAACTTCGGAACAGTAGGAAAAAGGCTTGTAGCGCCGCATCCTTGCCGAAGTTTTTGGCCGCGAGCCAAGGCTCGAGCCGGATTCCTTCCAGGGTGACAGTAATGACTGCAACACCCGTACCGTTCCGGTCGTTTCCGACTTAAAAAACGGTGCCATCCGCAAGTGCGGTTTGGGCTTTAGAAAACTTGCTTGGTTCAACCCGAAACCGGCAATAAATTGCTTGAGTTTCAGGTCTGAAATGTGGTTGGGCGTTTGAGTCGAAAACCCTATATGTAGGGTTTTTTTTGCGCCGTGCTACAAGATAATGCGTTTCGAGGGGTGTTGCAACGTACTACCTGTGGATAAACCTGTGCGTAAATTGTGTGTGAAACGAGGAACATGCGTGTAGGCCGCGAACCTGCTGAGTCAGACCGTTTGTCATCGCTTTTTCACCGGGAAAAAACGCTTCAGCGGATTTTTAAGGGCGCGAACCCTACCACAAAAAACCGCCTTGTCCGAACGCATTTACCGACTTGTGTTCTGGCTGTACGCCGTTTATACAATCGGCCCGAGCTACACATTCTTATCCTCCTTGAACATGACAAAAAGACGGGAAGATCTGAACAGTGGGGGGGCGATCCTGCTCGCGAAGACGTCATTAATAACAATAGAAAGCAGAGGTCACCGGTGGAGCAACAAGCCTGGCAGGTATTGATCGTCGAGGATGACCAGCGACTGGCCGAACTCACGCGCGATTACCTGCAAGCCAATGGACTGCGCGTGGAAATCGAAGGCAACGGTGCGCTGGCGGCGGCGCGGATCATCAACGAGCAACCGGATCTGGTGATCCTCGATCTGATGCTGCCCGGTGAAGATGGCTTGAGCATCTGCCGCAAGGTGCGCAATCAGTACGACGGGCCGATCCTGATGTTGACGGCGCGCACCGATGACGCCGATCAGATTCAGGGCCTCGATCTTGGCGCTGACGATTACGTGTGCAAACCGGTGCGCCCGCGCCTGTTGCTCGCACGGATTCAGGCGTTGCTACGGCGCAGTGACAGCGCTGAACCGGTCACGGAAAAATCCCGTCGCCTGCAATTCGGCCCGTTGGTCGTCGACAACGCGTTGCGCGAAGCCTGGCTGAGTGACAACGGCATCGAGCTGACCAGCGCCGAATTCGACCTGCTCTGGTTATTGGTCTCTAACGCCGGGCGCATTTTGTCCCGCGAAGAAATCTTTACCGCCCTGCGCGGCATCGGCTACGACGGCCAGGACCGCTCGATCGATGTGCGCATCTCGCGAATCCGCCCGAAAATCGGCGACGACCCGGATCATCCACGCCTGATCAAAACCGTGCGCAGCAAAGGCTATCTGTTTGTCCCCGAAGCCTGCGTCGACCTGCCGCTGTGAACTCGATCTTCCTGCGCATCTACGGCGGCATGTGCGCTGCGATCATTCTGGTGGCGGTGCTCGGCGTGCTGGCGCTGAACCTGCTCAATCAGGTGCGCAGCGAGCAGTATCGCGAGCGCTTGGCCCACGGCACGTTTTCGCTGATGGCCAGCAACCTGCAGCCGATGAACGAAACCGAACGCCATCGCGCGCTGCTGGTGTGGGAACGCTTGCTCGGGATTCCGCTGGCGCTGAAGAAATTTGCCGAAACCGATCTTGATCTGTCCCAGCGCACCCGTGTGCAGCGCGGTCAGGCGTTGGTCGAACAGACCGGGCCGCACGCGGCGAAGGTTTACCGGATGGTCAGCGACAAGGAACAGCTAGTGCTGGTGGGAGAAGTGCAGCAGATCAGCGAGCAACTGGCGCGCGCGACCATTTATCTGTTGGCCGATGAACTGGTGCGCGTGCCCGTCGGCGAGCAGCCGAAACGTCTGGCGCAGATAAAGGAAGAGAAGGGCTTCGGTTTTGACCTGCGGCTGGTCACGGTCCACGATGCCGACATGGACGAAGACCAGAGTCGCCGCGTGGCCGAAGGCGATACGGTGATGGCGCTGGGCAAGGGCGGTGATTCGATCCGCGTGTTTGCCGGCATGGTCGGCACGCCGTGGGTGCTGGAGATCGGCCCGCTGTACCAGATGAATCCGTATCCGCCGGAGTGGCTGGTGTTGATCGCCGCGCTCGGGCTGAGCCTGATTGGTCTGATCGTGTACCTGCTGGTGCGCCAGCTCGAACGGCGTTTGCGCGGCCTCGAAGCGGCAGCCACGCGCATCGCCAAGGGCAGCCTGGAAACCCGCGTGCCGGCGCGCGGTGCCGACTCGGTCGGGCGCCTCGCCTCGGCGTTCAACGGCATGGCCGAGCACTTGCAGCAATTGCTGGCGATTCAGCGTGAACTGGTGCGCGCGGTGTCCCATGAGCTGCGTACGCCGGTGGCGCGCCTGCGTTTCGGCCTGGAAATGATCGGCTCGGCGACCACCCCGCAAGCGCTGGAAAAGTACCGTGAAGGCATGGATCACGACATCGAGGATCTCGATAAGCTGGTCGATGAAATGCTCACCTATGCGCGACTGGAGCAAGGCTCACCGGCGCTGACGTTCCAGCGCATTGACCTGGATGCGTTGGTCGATCAGGTCATCGAAGAGCTGGCGCCGTTGCGTGCCGAGGTCACGGTGCAGCGTGGTTTGTGTCTGTCGGCGGCGGACAACGACGATGCCTGGGTCGAAGCCGAGCCGCGTTACTTGCACCGCGCCCTACAGAATCTGGTGAGCAACGCCATGCGCCATGCCCGTTCGAAGGTGACGGTGAGTTATCAGGTCGGGCAATTGCGCTGTCGGGTCGACGTCGAGGACGACGGGCCCGGCGTGCCGGAAGTGGCGTGGGAGCGAATCTTTACGCCGTTTCTGCGGCTGGACGACAGCCGTACGCGCGCGTCGGGCGGGCATGGTCTGGGCTTGTCGATCGTGCGGCGGATCATTCACTGGCATGACGGCCGGGCGATCATTGGCAAGAGCAAAAGTCTGGGTGGGGCGTGTTTCAGTCTGAGTTGGCCGAGGAATCAGGAGCGCCGCTGAGTTTTGTGGTGGCTCGGCAGGCCTCATCGCGAGCAGGCTCACTCCTACAGGTTTCAGGGGTGTACCTTGAATTTGTGCTCACCACGGAAACTGTGGGAGCTGGCTTGCCAGCGATGAGGCCCTGACAGCCAATGAAAATCCTCAGGCTTGAATGCTGACCAGACTCAACAACTGCCCATCCCGCACACCGAACTGCGCATCAAGTTCGGTGCCGTTACGCCACTCGTCTGACAAATCCGTCAACAATCGCAAGCGCACCTGACCCGCCTCCGTCCACTCCAGCACCTCTGCATGCTCAAAGTAAAAGCGCTGCTGCACAATCGGGTACAGCGCTTTGAACAAGCTCTCCTTCACCGAAAACGTCAGCGTCACCCACAACGCCAACTGCTCTGGCGAAGCCGCCGCCATGCGCTGCATTTCTGACGGTGTGAGGATTTCCCCGGCCAGTCGCTCGGCGCGCTCGGTACTGAGCAGGTTTTCCAGATCCATGCCCAAGCCCCGCCAGTGTTGCTTGTTGGCGACAATCGCGGCGGCGTGACCGGTGCTGTGAGTGATCGAGCCGCAGATGTGCGCCGGCCAGATCGGCGCGCGGTCTTCACCGATCGCCGGAACCACGCTGGAGCCTTCCAGTTGCTGCAACGCCGCCCGGGCGCAGATCCGCCCGGCGAGAAACTCGGCCTGACGTTTGGCTACTGAGCGCTGAATGCTTGGCGGCGCCTCGATGGCGCTGCGCAGGAAGTCGTCGCCCAGCAATCGCGCCGGGTCGAAGTGGGTGCTGAGCAGCACGGTGTCGGGCAATACCGTTGGCAACGGCCAGTGGCTGTCGAGCGCGGTGCAGCAGGCGGGGAGGGCGGGGGTGAGATTCATGGCGGGCATTTTGCCGTCTGGCGCCGAAGCTGAATAGCCCACACCAGCCTGATCGTTCCTACGCTCTGCGTGGGAATGCCTCATCGGACGCTCTGCGTTCGGCTCTTGGGACGCGGAGCGTCCCGGGCTGCATTCCCACGCAGAGCGTGGGAACGATCAGCGTGGGAACGATCAGGTGCGGATGGGTTAGCTGAAAACTTTCTGGAAAAACGCTTTCATGTCCGCCCAGGATTTTTCATCCGCCGCTTTGTTGTACCCAATGTCCGGGCCACCGTGGTCGCCATGGCTCAGGCGATCGGCATCGGGGTTGGTGAAGCCATGCTTGGCGCCATCCAGACTGACAAACTTATAGTCTGCCCCGGCCTTGTCCATTTCCGACTTGAACGCGGTGACGTTGTCCGGGGTGACCATGCTGTCCAGCGCACCGTGCTCGACCAGAATCTTCGCCTTCACACTGCCAGGCGTTGCCGGGGTCTTGGTCGCCAGCGCACCGTGGAAACTCACCACGCCCGCCAGCGGCTCGCTTTGCCGCGCCGCGTTCAGCACTACGCCACCGCCGAAGCAGTAACCGATGGCGGCGATTTTATTGACGTCGGTCTGCGGCTGCTTCTTGAGCAAATTCAACCCCGCCTCAAAACGTTTGCTTGAGGCCGCCGCGTCCGCCGTCGCGGCCTGCATGAACGCCATCGCATCTTTCGGGTGCTCGGTGTTCTTGCCTTCGCCGTACATATCGATTGCCAGCGCGCTGTAGCCGAGCGCGGCGAGATCGCGGGCGCGGCGCTTGGCGTAATCGTTCAGGCCCCACCATTCGTGCACCACGACCACGCCGGGGCGCGCGCCTTTTATCGCGTCGTCGTAGGCGTAGTAACCGATCAGCTTCGTGCCGTCGGCGCTCTGGTAGGGAATCTCTTCAGTCTTGATCGCAGCCTGGGTGAGGCTGCTGACCGCCAGCAAAGTGAGGGCGAGGAACAGGCGCATGGTCGGGGTCTCCTTATCGAAAGTGGTCAAAACAGCCTAGTCGATTTGGTTCAGGTCAGGTTCAGAGACGGTTCAGGGGCGGTACAGGGGCCGGTCAGTAACCTTGCGCCATACCCAAACAGCACTGTGAAAGAGGAAACACCATGACTCGTTTTAACAAACTGCTGCTGGCATTTACCTTGTTAGGCTCCAGCATCGCGGCCAACGCCGACGACACAACCAACTTCGCCGGCCTGTCTTTCGGCCAGACCAGCGACAAGATCGACAAGTCCCGCGCACTGAATGACAACCTCGGCCACCCGAATGCCACTGGCGCGATCGACGGCAACAACACTTACGGCGTCCGCCTCGGTCAGCAAAACAGCCAGGGTCGCTACTACGCCACCTACGACAACGTGTCGGGCTCGCACAATGGCATTAAACTGCGTCAGGAAAATCTGCTGGGCAGCTACGATCTGTTCTATCCGGTGGGCGGCAGTACCAAGTTGTTCGGTGGTGCGACAGCCGGTCTGACCAAACTGACCCAGGATTCGCCAGGCTACAGCCGCGACAGTGACATCGGTTATGCCGTCGGCGGTCAGTTGGGTGTGTTGCAACAAGTCACCCAGAACACTTCGGTCGAACTCGGTTACCGTTACCTGATGAGCAACGCCAGCACCGAAATGAAAGAGAGCGGTGGCAGCAAGCAAGGTTCGCTGGATCTGAACAGCAGCGCGCAGACGTACCTGTCGGCTAACTACAATTTCTGATGCGGTTAGCCTGAGTACCCTGTGGGAGCTAGCCCTGCTAGCGATGGCGTCCTGACAGTCGACAGCATGGTCGACTGTCAATTCGCAATTGCCAGCAGGCTAGCTCCCACAGTGGGTTGTCTGGAGATTTTGAATTGCCCGGGAGAGAGCTATGAAACTGTTGGTCGTCGAAGATGAGGCGCTGTTGCGTCATCACCTGCAAACCCGTCTCACGGAGAGCGGTCACGTGGTCGAGTCCGTGGCCAATGCCGAGGAGGCGCTGTACCAGACCGGGCAGTTCAACTTTGATCTGGCGGTCATCGACCTCGGTCTGCCGGGCATGGGCGGTCTCGACCTGATTCGCCAGTTGCGCTCGGGCGGCAAGACTTTCCCGATCCTGATCCTCACCGCGCGCGGCAACTGGCAAGACAAAGTCGAAGGCCTCGCTGCCGGCGCCGACGACTACGTGGTCAAGCCGTTCCAGTTCGAAGAACTCGACGCGCGCCTGAATGCCTTGCTGCGCCGCTCCAGCGGTTTCACCCAGTCGACCATCGTTGCCGGCCCGTTGCTGCTCGACCTCAATCGCAAACAGGCGACCCTCGACGAACAGCCGCTGGCGCTGACCGCTTACGAATACCGCATCCTCGAATACCTCATGCGCCACCATCAGCAGGTGGTGCCCAAGGATCGTTTGATGGAGCAACTCTACCCGGACGACGACGAGCGCGATCCGAATGTCATCGAAGTGCTGGTCGGCCGTTTGCGTCGCAAGCTCGAAGGCCCGGCCGGGTTCAAGCCGATCGACACCGTGCGGGGCCTCGGCTACCTGTTCAATGAGCGCTGCACTTGATTCGTTCTCTTCGCGTTCGCTTGATGCTCGCCGCCACCACGTTGGCGGTGTTGTTCATGCTCGCCTTGCTGCCGGCGATGCAGGGCGCGTTCAGCCTTGCATTGCAGGATTCTATCGAGCAGCGCCTCGCCTCTGACGTGACCACGCTGATCTCGGCGGCGCGCATTGAAAACGGCCGACTGGTGATGCCCAACCAGTTGCCCGATGAGCGCTTCAACCTCACCGATTTCCGTTTGCTCGGTTACATCTACGACCGCGAAGGGCATCTGGTCTGGCGCTCGAAAGCCACGCAAGAAGAGCAGATCAATTACAAGCCGCGCTACGACGGTCTCGGCAACGAGTTCGCGCGAATCCGCGAGGCCAACGGTCAGGAATTCTTCGTTTACGACGTTGAAGTCAAACTGCTCGGCGGCAAAAGTGCAGCCTTCAGCATCGTCGCCCTGCAACCGGTGCGCGAGTACGAAACCACCCTCGAAGGCCTGCGCGAGAATCTCTACCTCGGTTTCGGCGCAGCCTTGCTGGTGCTGCTGGCGTTGTTGTGGATCGGCCTGACGTGGG
This sequence comes from Pseudomonas sp. 4CAES_32.4, assembly GCF_058136335.1. NCBI lineage: Bacteria > Pseudomonadati > Pseudomonadota > Gammaproteobacteria > Pseudomonadales > Pseudomonadaceae > Pseudomonas > Pseudomonas sp. 4CAES_32.4. The sequence continues at coordinate 4,669,191 of NZ_CM176882.1, read as the reverse complement.
GCCTCAAAGCCCTGCGGCAACTCAGTCAGGAACTCGATGAAATCGAAGGCGGCACCCGCGAGAGCCTGACCGAACAACACCCGCGTGAACTGCTGCGCCTGACCGGCTCGCTCAACCGTTTGCTGCACAGCGAGCGTCAGCAGCGCAGCCGTTACCGCGACTCCCTCGACGATCTGGCGCACAGCCTGAAAACCCCGTTGGCGGTGTTGCAAGGGGTCAGCGAAGACATGGCCCAGCGCCCGGAAGATCGCGACCAGGCTTGGGTGTTGCAAAGCCAGATCGAGCGCATGAGCCAGCAGATCAGCTATCAACTGCAACGGGCCAGCCTGCGCAAAAGTGGTCTGGTGCGCCATCAGGTGCGCCTGCAACCGGTGTTGAAAAGTCTCTGCGACACGCTGGACAAGGTTTATCGCGATAAACACGTGCGCGTGGCGTTTGATCTGCCTGAGCATTGTTATGTGCCGATCGAACAGGGTGCGCTGCTGGAGATGATGGGCAACCTGCTGGAAAACGCCTATCGCCTGTGCCTGGGTGAAGTGCGCATCAGCGTGCGCGAAACCTTGGCCGGGGTGGAGCTGTGTGTTGAAGACGACGGCCCGGGCGTACCGCAGGATCAGCGTGCGCGGATTCTCGAGCGCGGTGAACGCCTGGATGCCCAGCATCCGGGGCAAGGTATTGGGCTGGCAGTAGTCAAGGACATCATCGAAAGCTACAACGCCAAACTGGCGCTGGGGGATTCGCCGATGGGCGGGGCGGCGTTCAGGATTCATTTTCCTGCGGTTTAGGTGTCGGCCTTTCTGGCCCTATCGCTGGCAAGCCAGCTCCCACAGTGTCCGAGTCGTACATAAAGTTCATGTACACCCTCAAAACCTGTGGGAGCTGGCTTGCCAGCGATGGCGTCAAAGAGAGCACCGCAAGCTTCAAAAATGCCTCACTGCTCCTGCGCCCGATAAGCCCCCGGTGTCAGCCCCGTCCACTTCTTGAACGCCCGGTGAAACGCCGACGGCTCGGAAAACCCCAACTGCTCGGCAATCTGCTGCAGCGACAGATCCGCCCGGCCCAGATGATAGATGGCGATATCCCGCCGCAGCTGATCCTTCAATTCCTGAAAACTGGTGCCTTCCTCACGCAAATGCCGGCGAAGGGTCTGCGGACTGATGTGCAGGTGCGCCGCCACCGCCTCCAGATCCGGCCAGTTCGCACTGTCGCGGCTGAGCAAACGGCGCAGGCGACTGCTGAGGCTGTCGCCATCGTCCGGCCGTGAGAGCAGGTCGGCGGGGGAGCGTTCGAGGAAGTGCTTGAGCGTGCGTTCGTCCTGCAACAGCGGCATCGGCAGGTAGCGGCTGTGGAACAGCAGGCTGCTTTGCTCGGCGCCGAAGGTCAGGGGGCAGGGGAACAGCAAGTCATACTCAGCGCCGTGTTCCGGGCGTGGGTAGCTGAATGTGGCTTGTTCTAGGCGAATCCTTTGGCCGATCAACCAACTGCCGAGGCGATGCCAGATCACCAGCAGGCTTTCCGTCAAAAAGTGATCCGGGTCCCATAACCGCGAATCATCGAGGCTCAAACGCACCCATTCGTCTTCGCGTGTCAGGGTCAGACGCGGGGCGCCGGGGAATAGGCTATAAAACAATAAACCGCGTTGCAGAGCCTTCTCCAGATTGCGGCAGTGGATCGACGCATGGCACATCATCGCGAAGCTGCCGGGTTTGCTCGGTGCTTGGCCGAAACCCAGGTATTCGTCGTCGAGCGCCAGCCACAGGCTCTGGATCAGTTGGGTGAATTGTTCGGGGGCGATGCGCGCGCGCGGCTCGTCAAGCAATTCCGGGCTGATGCCCAATTGCAGCAACAGGCCCGAATAGTCGAAACCCAGACGGCGCGCGCCACCGAGGGCCGCGCGGGCGAAATGACTGGCAATGGTGCGTTCGCGCATAAGCGGCAGATCCTTCCTCAAGCGCCGGATGGTAGCCGGGGGGGATACGGGCAACAAGGCGGATTTCCGCCAAATTGTAGGACGAGAAGTGGCGAGTTGGCGGAAATCCGCCACACTCAAGTAACCAGTCGGTGACAGTAAAAAACCTGCAGGCCTTGATATCAAAAGGCTTGCAGCCAAATGCACCAAAGTGGCACGGCGTTTGCGATAAGAGCGACAGAAGCGTGCGTTTCTCCCGACCGGAAAGCGCCGCTCCAACAACAAATCCCTCCAGTGCAGGAGGGTTCGCAATTCAGGTTTCGCGGTCAACAGATGGATGTTGCCACGCGAGGCTCTTGAGGAAATCTGCAATGACGACTCGTCAGCCACTGTACAAATCCCTGTATTTCCAGGTGATCATCGCGATCATCATCGGTATCGCGCTCGGTCATTACTACCCGCAGTTCGGCGTGGCGGTAAAGCCACTGGGTGACGGGTTCATCAAGCTGATCAAAATGATCATCGCCCCAATCATCTTCTGCACCGTGGTCAGCGGCATCGCCGGCATGCAGAACATGAAGTCGGTCGGCAAGACCGGCGGTTACGCACTTCTTTACTTCGAAATCGTTTCGACCATCGCGCTGCTGGTCGGCCTGGTCGTGGTCAACGTTGTCCAGCCGGGCAACGGCATGCACATCGACGTCGCCACCCTTGATGCTTCGAAAGTTGCTTCCTATGTTGCCGCTGGCGCTGACCAAAGTGTTGTCGGCTTCCTGCTCAACGTGATCCCGACCACCATCGTCGGCGCGTTCGCCACCGGTGACATCCTGCAAGTGCTGATGTTCTCGGTGATCTTCGGTTTCGCCCTGCATCGCCTGGGTGCCTACGGCAAGCCGATCCTCGACTTCATCGATCGATTCGCTCACGTGATGTTCAACATCATCAACATGATCATGAAGCTCGCGCCAATCGGTGCCTTCGGTGCCATGGCCTTCACCATCGGTGCCTACGGTGTCGGCTCGCTGGTGCAGTTGGGTCAACTGATGATCTGCTTCTACATCACTTGCCTGGCGTTCATCCTCATCGTGCTCGGCGGTATCGCCCGCATGCACGGCTTCAGCGTGCTGAAGATGATCCGTTACATCCGTGAAGAGCTGCTGATCGTACTCGGCACCTCGTCGTCGGAATCGGTACTGCCACGCATGCTGATCAAAATGGAGCGTCTGGGCGCGAAGAAATCGGTAGTGGGTCTGGTGATCCCGACCGGTTACTCGTTCAACCTCGACGGTACTGCGATCTACCTGACCATGGCTGCGGTGTTCATTGCTCAGGCAACTGACACGCACATGGACATTACTCACCAGATCACTCTGCTGGTGGTGTTGCTGCTGTCTTCCAAAGGCGCAGCCGGTGTGACCGGTTCGGGCTTCATCGTGCTGGCAGCGACCCTGTCGGCGGTAGGTCACCTGCCGGTGGCCGGTCTGGCGCTGATCCTCGGTATCGACCGCTTCATGTCCGAAGCCCGCGCACTGACCAACCTCGTTGGTAACGCTGTTGCGACCATCGTGGTTGCCAAGTGGGTGAAAGAGCTGGACACCGACGTACTGGACGCCGAACTGGCTTCTGGCGGTCGCGGCATCATTGATACCCGTCCTGAAGACGACCTGGGTGTCGCTGAAGGCGCAACCCCGAGCAACGTGAAGTAAGCGCTGCTTGCATTGAAGAAACCCGCTTAGGCGGGTTTTTTCATGCCTGCGATTTGAGCGTAACGGTCACACCCGCTGACATATCCGGTGATTGCCGCATCGGCAATGCCTGCCTAGGCTGAGTGCATCGCCCAAGGAGTTCGCCCATGTCTGCACCGCTGGCCTCACTGAAGATCCTCGATTTCTCGACCTTGTTGCCGGGGCCGTTCGCCTCGCTGTTGCTGGCGGACATGGGCGCCGAAGTGCTGCGCATCGAATCACCGACGCGCCTGGATCTGCTGCGGGTATTGCCGCCCCATGATGGCGGCGTATCAGCCAGCCACGCCTACCTCAATCGCAACAAACGCAGCATGGCGCTGGACTTGAAACAGCCCGAGGCGCTGGAGGTGGTCAAGCAGTTGCTGGGCGATTACGACATCGTCCTGGAGCAATTTCGCCCCGGTGTGATGGAGCGCTTGGGGTTGGGTTACGAGGCGTTGAAAGCCATCAACCCGAGGTTGATCTACGTGTCGATCACCGGTTATGGCCAGACCGGGCCGTACAAGGAGCGCGCCGGGCATGACATCAATTATCTGGCGCTGGCGGGGCTGGCCAGTTACACCGGCCGTGCGGAGAGCGGGCCGTTGCCGCTGGGCATGCAGGTGGCGGATGTTGCCGGTGGCTCGCTGCACGGCGTGATCGGCCTGCTGGCAGCGGTGATTGCCCGACAGCAGACCGGGCAGGGCACGCATCTGGACGTGAGCATGACCGACTGCGCGTTCAGCTTGAATGCCATGGCTGGCGCTGGGTATCTGGCCTGTGGCGCAGAGCCGGGGTGGGAAGATCAGATGCTCAATGGCGGCAGTTTTTACGACTACTACCGCTCGCGGGATGGGCGCTGGATGTCAGTGGGCAGTTTGGAGCCGGCGTTTATGCAGCAGTTGTGTGCTGCGCTGGGGCGGCCGGAGTTGGCGGCGCTGGGTTTATCGCCCAAGCCTGAACAGCAGCGACAGTTGAAATACGCGCTGACGGTCGAGTTTGAAAAGCATGACTTTGCTGAACTGTGCGAGTTGTTTGCCGGGATCGATGCGTGTGTCGAGCCGGTGTTGAATTTGGCAGAAGCGGTGCGTCATCCGCAGTTGCAGGCGCGTGAACTGGTGACGCAGGTGCCGCGTGCGGATGGTTCGACCCAAGCGCAGATGGCGTGTCCGTTGAAGTTTTCTCAAGCGCTGCCGGCACCGCGGCATGTGGGCGCGGGGTTGGGGCAGCATACGGATGAGGTGTTGGCGGAGTTGGGGCTTAGTACTGAGCGGATTGCTGAGTTGCGTGCTGCCAAAGTCATTCTCTAGTGCCTGTTCTGGCCTCATCGCTGGCAAGCCAGCTCCCACAGTTTTCGAGCTGCTCACTGAACCTTTGGGAGCTGGCTTGCCAGCGATGGGGCCAGTCAGGTCAACACAGAACTGCCTATTCGATGCGCATCTCACCACTGAACACCAAGGTACTGCGGCAGCGCCGACACAAATACCGCCGCCCCTGCCTTACCAGAGAATGGCGCTGCGCCGAGAACGGAAAATCACTGTCCACGCACGGGCATTTGTAGATATAGCGGGTCACGCTGCGACGTTTGATTGCATAGGTGTGACAGCGATCCGGCGGCAGTTCGTAAACGCCGCGCATGATCAATTGCCATTCCTCGCCATGGGGCTGGATTCGGTCGCCAAACAACTGATGGGCGATCAGGTGCGCGACTTCATGGGCCACGGTCTGTTTGAGGAAGTGTTCGGCGTTCTCCCGGTACAGTTGCGGGTTGAAGCGCAGCAGGTTCTCGTGCAAATGCGCGACACCGGCTTTTTGCCCGCGCAGCTTGAGGCTCACGACCGGGCGTGGGAAAGAACGTTTGAAAAAGGATTCAGCGAGTTGGTAACAATCTTCGACGCGGGTATTGAGTTGCTCGGGCATGCTTGATGGATCTCCAGAGGCGTCGAGTATGCCGCAACGCCGCAGACTTGCGAATCGTCGTTTGCCGAATGGTCATCCGGCAAACGACAAGGCCGCCTTGCGGCGGCCTGTATTGAGCCAAACAAGTCAGTTGGTATAGACGGGTCCCACACCCAGCCCCCAGACGATCACGGTGAACGCCATGATGGCGACCAGCACCACCAGACCCACCGCCAGCACCGAACTCGAGAACAGAAAACCTTCATCCGACGGGATATTCATGAACGTCGGCAGCCCCACGTACAACAGATAAACCGTGTAGCAGATGGCCGCTGTCCCCACGATCATCCCCAGCCACATATGCGGATACAGCGCCGCGAGTCCGCCGACAAACAAAGGCGTCGCGGTGTAGGTGGCGAAAGCAACGCAACGGGCCAGACTCGGGTTGGCGTCATAAGTGCGGGCCATCCAGTGCACGAACGCACCCATCACCGCGACCCCGCCGAGCATCGCCAGGTACGACATGACGGTCATCCAGATCGCGCTTTCAACAGTCAGCATCACTGGCGCGCGGTTGCCGATCACCCAGCCAACCTGCGTGGTGCCGATAAACGCCGAGACGGCGGGGATCGCCGCCAGAATCAGCGTGTGGGTGAGGTACATGTGGCTGATGCTTTCCTCTTGGTCGCCACGGATTTCCTTCCATTCCTGATCGGGGTGGGTGAAAAGTCCCACTACGTGATGGATCATGCCAGTCACTCCTCTTGTTATTGCCATCGCCCCCCAACGGAGCGCCTACGGGCCAAGGTGGCCGAGCAAATACAGGTCTTCAGATGTGTGCGACCTTATGTCGCAGTATAGAAAGGACTTAACCGCACAGGTATTAGGGGCTTAGAGCAAATCGCGCTGTAAACACGGCGGGTAATCGCCTCGGGGTCTGTCAACGTGCCATCGGCTGGCGACGACAACCTGTGCCCACAACCCCGGGGTTTTTGCGTAAAATGCCGGCCTTTCGTCACACCTCACGGATCTCGCGTCATGGGCACTCTCACGGTCAACCAGAACAAACTGCAAAAGCGCCTGCGCCGCCTGGCCGGCGAAGCGGTCGCCGATTTCAACATGATTGAAGACGGCGACAAGGTCATGGTCTGCCTGTCCGGCGGCAAGGACAGCTACACCATGCTCGACGTGCTGCTGCACCTGCAGAAGGTCGCCCCGATCAAGTTCGAGATCGTTGCCGTGAACATGGACCAGAAGCAGCCGGGCTTCCCCGAGCATGTGCTGCCGGCCTATCTGAAAGAGCTGGGCGTCGAGTACCACATCGTCGAAAAAGATACCTACTCGGTGGTCAAGGAACTGATTCCGGAAGGCAAGACCACCTGTTCGCTGTGCTCGCGCCTGCGTCGCGGCACGCTGTACACCTTTGCTGACGAAATCGGCGCAACCAAAATGGCCCTCGGTCATCACCGCGACGACATCGTCGAGACGTTCTTCCTCAACATGTTTTTCAATGGTTCGCTGAAAGCCATGCCGCCGAAACTGCGCGCCGATGACGGCCGCAACGTGGTGATCCGCCCGTTGGCGTACTGCAACGAGAAAGACATCCAGGCCTATTCGGACTTCAAGGCCTTTCCGATCATCCCGTGCAACCTCTGCGGTTCGCAGGAAAACCTGCAGCGTCAGGTGGTCAAGGAAATGCTCGTTGATTGGGAACGCAAGACCCCGGGCCGTACCGAATCGATTTTCCGCAGCCTGCAGAATGTCATTCCGTCGCAACTGGCCGACCGCAACCTGTTCGACTTCACCAGCCTCAAGATTGACGAGACCGCGGCTTCGCGCTTCGTTAACGTCGTCAACCTGTAAACCCATTCCCTGTGGGAGCCAGCCCTGCTAGCGAAAGCGAACTGTCAGCCGACGTTCTTGTCGACTGACACACCGCAATCGCCAGCAGGGCTGGCTCCCACAAGATTTTGTGGTCACAGGTGATTTTTCATTTCAAACCTCAGGAGAGGGCATGCGCGATTACAAGTGGCTGCACGAATACTGTCTGAACCGCTTCGGTTCGGCGGCTGAACTGGAAGCCCATCTGCCCGTTCCCAAGACTCCCGCGCAATTGCGCAAGATCAGCGACGACCGTTACCTCTCGACCATGGCCCTGCGCGTGTTCCGCGCCGGCCTCAAGCACAGTCTGGTCGACGCCAAGTGGCCGGCCTTCGAAGAAGTGTTCTTCAAGTTCGACCCGGAAAAAGTTGTGCTGATGAGCGCCGAGCACCTTGAGCGCCTGATGCAGGATGCGCGGATCATCCGGCACCTGGGCAAGCTGAAAAGCGTGCCGCGCAATGCGCAGTTCATTCTCGATGTGGAACAGGAGCAGGGCAGTTTCGGCGCACTGATCGCCGACTGGCTGGTGACCGATATTGTCGGTCTGTGGACGTACTTGAAGAAGCACGGCCACCAACTCGGCGGGCTCTCGGCGCCACGCTTTTTGCGCATGGTCGGCAAGGACACGTTTGTGCCGAGCTACGACGTGGTCGCGGCGCTGAATGCGCAGAAGATCGTCGACAAGGTGCCGACCAGCCAGCGTGATCTGAAGATTGTGCAGGACGTGTTCAACCAGTGGCATGAACAGAGTGGCGGAAGGCCGATGAGCCAGATTTCGATGATGCTCGCGTACACCGTCAATCATTGAGACTGAGTTGCCCCAATCGCTAGCAGGGCTAGCTCCCACAAGGATTTTGTGAACGACACAGAACCAATGTGGGAGCCAGCCCTGCTGGCGATGGCGGTCGGTCAGAATCCCACAGGGATTTTGTGAACGACACAGAACCAATGTGGGAGCCAGCCCTGCTGGCGATGGCGGTCGGTCAGAATCCCACAGGGATTTTGTGAACGACACAGAACCAATGTGGGAGCCAGCCCTGCTGGCGATGGCAGTCTGTCAGGCTCCCATAGGGATTTTGTGAACGACACAGAACCAATGTGGGAGCCAGCCCTGCTGGCGATGGCAGTCTGTCAGGCTCCCACAGGGGTTTTGTGAACGACACAGAACCAATGGGGGAGCCAGCCCTGCTGGCGATGGCGGTCTGTCAGGCTCCCACAGGGGTTTTGTGAACGACACAGAACCAATGTGGGAGCCAGCCCTGCTGGCGATGGCAGTCTGTCAGGCTCCCACAGGGGTTTTGTGAACGACACAGAACCAATGTGGGAGTCAGCCCTGCTGGCGATGGCGGTCTGTCAGAATCCCACAGGGGTTTTGTGAACGACACAGAACCAATGTGGGAGCCAGCCCTGCTGGCGATGGCGGTCTGTCAGAATCCCACAGGGGTTTTGTGAACGACACAGAACCAATGTGGGAGCCAGCCCTGCTGGCGATGGCAGTCTGTCAGGCGACGGAAATCTCGCCTTCACCCGCCAGTTTGCGATTCAGCTGATACCGCCACCGCACATACAGCAGCGCCGAGCAGAACACCGCCAGGCTCGCGACCATCTCCAGCACACCAAACAACTGCCGGTTCGGGTCATACGCCGCCAGTGCGCCTTTGATGAAATACAGATTCACCACAAAACACATCCACGAATGGCCACGGGCGCTGCCCATGATCATCGCTGGCGCGAGGACGAGCCATGGGATCAACTCGACCAGCAGAATCACCCACGGCCGCGCGCCGTGCAGATCGGCGAAAAGCAGATAGTAAGCCGCGAGCAATCCGCCCAAAGCGAAAAAGCTCAGCAGACTGACCACCCGCATCACTGTCACGCGCGGCTCAAGCCACTCGACCGAGGGCAGGACTTTCGGCTTCTTCGCCACTGTCAGCCCTCCAGTTTCTGCGCAGTCTTGGCCAGGCGCAGACCGAGCGCGCGGCACAGCGCCACTTCGTGCTGATCGAGACCTTTTTTGCCGTCAGCCCCGGCGTGATGACTGGCGCCGTAAGGCGTGCCGCCGCCCTGGGTTTCCAGCAACGCCGATTCGCTGTACGGCAGGCCGGTGATGAGCATGCCGTGGTGCAACAACGGCAGCATCATCGATAGCAGGGTGGTTTCCTGGCCGCCATGCAAACTGGCGGTCGAGGTGAACACGCCGGCCGGTTTGCCGACCAGCGCGCCGGTCAGCCAGAGATTGCTGGTGCCATCGAGGAAGTACTTCAGCGGCGCGGCCATATTGCCGAAACGCGTTGGGCTGCCCAGCGCCAGGCCAGCGCAGTTCTTCAGGTCATCCAGCGATGCGTAAAGCGCACCTTCATCGGGAATGTCCGCTGCCACCGCTTCGCATTCGGTGGAGATCGCGGGCACGGTGCGCAGGCGCGCTTCGAGGCCAGCCTGCTCGACACCGCGTGCGATCTGCCGCGCCATTTCGTTGGTCGAGCCGTTGCGGCTGTAATACAGCACCAGAATGTAGGGCGCGCTCACGGCAGCAACTCCAATACATTTTCCGGCGGACGACCAATGACCGCTTTGTCACCGACTTCGAGAATCGGCCGCTCCATCAGTTTTGGATGCTGGGCGATGGCGTCGATCAATTGCGCTTCGCTGAGGCTTTCGTCAGCCAGTTGAAGCATTTTGTATTCATCTTCCCCGGTGCGCAGCAGTTGGCGTGCACTGATGCCGAGCTTGCCGAGCAGTGCCTTGATTTGCCCCGCGTTCAGCGGGGTTTCGAGGTAACGCACGACGTTTGGCGTCAGGCCGCGGGCTTCGATGAGTTCCAGCGCGCCGCGGGATTTCGAGCAGCGCGGATTGTGATAAAGCGTCAGATCGGTCATGGCGGGTCGCTTCTGGCGTAAAGTGGCGGCTATTCTAACTGTGCAGCGCGCAATCCAGAACCGTCAGAGGCGTTGGGTCGCAGGCGCGTTTAAATTTTCACAAGGATCACGACATGACACGGCGATTGGCAGCGGCATTGACGGTAATCGGGGCGTTGATGCTGGGGGGCTGCGGCAACGACTACGGCATCGACCAGAATGGGCAGAAAGTCGCCTCCGAGCGTCTGGACAAGCAATGGGTGGTGGTCAATTACTGGGCCGAATGGTGTGGCCCGTGCCGCACGGAGATCCCGGAACTCAACCATTTGGCCGATGAACTGAAGAGCAAGAACGTCGGTGTGTTCGGGGTCAATTTCGACAATGTGCAGGGCGCGGAACTGAAAGAGGCGAGCGAGAAACTCGGCATCAAGTTCACCGTGCTGGCGCAGGATCCGGCGGAACTGTTCGAATTGCCGCGCAGCGAGGCATTGCCGGTGACGTACATCATCGACAACAAGGGCAAGGTGCGCGAACAGTTGATGGGCGAGCAGACAGCGGCGGGGGTGATGGCCAAGCTTGAGGCGTTGCAAGCAACCAAATAGGTTGTTGTGAAAGAAAAGATCGCAGCCTTCGGCAGCTCCTACAGGGTGTACACGGACTCATGTAGGAGCTGCCGAAGGCTGCGATCTTTTTTGCGGCTGAACAATCAACCCTCTTCCAGCCACCAACGCAACGGCTTGCCTTCAGCCGGCCACAGACGCATCTGCTCGATCGGCGAGATGTCCCAGCGCTGGACATGTTCCAGCGCCTGCAGGAAGCGTTGTTCCTGCTCCATCAGCGCCGGAGCGCAGAGCTTGCGGGTCTTGCCGATCTTGCCGAAGGTGATCTTGTCGCCCTCGAGGGTGTACGGCGCGAACCAATGGTTGCAGCCACCGTTGCCGTAGGCGCGGCCATCATCGCCAAGGGTGATGGTCAGGTGGCTGTAATCCATCAATGGGCGTTCGCCGATCCACTCCAGAATGTAGCTGCGGTTCTGTTGCAGTTGCACAGGTTCTGCGGCACAGCCCACCAGACCAGCGCCGACCAGAGCGGTCAGGGCAAGGCGTTTCATCATGCCGGCTCCTGGCATTGCGGGCACAGGTGCTTGTCGCCAACGGCTTTCCAGCCCAGCTCGGCGATGCGGGCCGTGGCGGCCGGTTTTTCCGCAGTTTTGCCCAGTTTAGAGTCGACCGCGAATTCGAAGCTCAGCTCTTTGGCGCAACTGTCGCAATTGACCTGCCAGGTGTGGATGGCCAATTCGCCGAACACCGGGCCTGTGGTCATCGCGGTCCATTGGCCCGGCGGGTTGATCAGGTGGCGGACGGTGTCGACGGTCAGGCGCATGGACAAATCCTTGCTGCCTTTGAGGGTGACCAACAGGACATCACCGATGCGGATCGAACCACCGTTGCCGGTGACCTGATAACGGCCCGGAACCAGGGCGCGGCATTCGGTGAGGGTGTGTTGCGGGTTCATCAGGGTGTAGCGGAAATCGTGTTCGACCATGGGTCCTCCAAATATGCGCGACATGCTAGCACGGGCTCGATTGCAGAATGATGCGCGCGTGCAACCTTCGATCCGGTTCAAATCGACGGGCGCTCATGGCAAACTGCCGGCCTCGACTCTGAAGGAACGGAACATGGCGCTGATTGAATGTTATGAATGCAAGCGGAGCATCAGCTCGGAAGCCACGGCGTGCATTCATTGCGGGGCTCCGATGGCGGAGCAGCCTGCTCACACCCAAGCGCAGCCCGTTGCGGCACCGGCTCAAGCGTCGACGATTTCATTCGGCAGCCTGCCGCGCAACAAGGCCGTTCCCGAAGCCGTAGCCCTGCCGCCGACGCCTGAACCGTTGCCCAAAGTCATCCCGGCAGCGGCGGGGCGCCGTCGTCGCCAGCAGGCAGAATCGCCGACTCAACCGGCGGCGCAACCGCAGATCAATGCAGACGGCAGCCGCCCGGTAGAAGGCTGGCTGAAGATCATGGTGTTTCTGCTGCCGATGGTGTTTGTCTGGTTCCTGCTGCGCAACGGCCATTCGCTGAAACAGCGCTTGTTCGGTTTCGGCTGGCTGGCGCTGCTGATTCTGGCGTCTTCGCTCTCGCCAAAATAAGCCTCAACCCTCGACCTGGTTTTGCGGTGCCCCAGCCGCCCAGGTCGCGATGTTGTGCAGGGTGGTCGCGGCAATCGCGCCCAGCGCTTCACGGGTCAGAAAGGCCTGGTGCGCGGTGATGATCACGTTAGGAAAGGTCAGCAATCGCGCCAGCACATCGTCCTGCAACGGCAGGTCGGAGCGGTCCTCGAAAAATATCTGCGCTTCTTCTTCGTACACATCCAGCCCGAGATAACCCAACTGCCCGTCCTTCAATGCGTCGATCAGCGCCGGTGTGTCGACCAGTCCGCCGCGACCGGTGTTGATCAGCATCGCGCCCGGCTGCATGTGGGCGAGTGAGTCGCGGTTGATCAGATGTTTGCTCTGCGCGTTGAGCGGACAGTGCAGGCTGATGATGCGCGACTGCGCGAGCAGTTCCGGCAGGCTCAGATAGCGCGCGCCCAACGCCAGCACTTTGGGGTTTGGATAAGGATCGTAGGCGAGCAATTCGCAGCCGAAACCGCGCATGATTTTCGCAAACGTCGCGCCGATCTGTCCGGTGCCGACGATGCCGACGGTCTTGCCGACCAGATCAAAACCGGTCAGGCCGTGGAGGCTGAAGTCGCCTTCGCGGGTGCGGTTGTAGGCGCGGTGCAAGCGTCGATTGAGGGCGAGAATCAGCGCCACGGCATGTTCGGCGACAGCGTGCGGCGAGTAGGCCGGGACGCGCACGACGGTCAGCCCCAAGCGCTTCGCCACGGCCAGATCGACATGGTTGTAGCCGGCCGAGCGCAGGGCAATCAGGCGCGTGCCGCCGGCGGCCAGACGCTCCAGCACCGGTGCACCGAGATCATCATTGATAAAAGCGCAAACCACTTCGTGACCGTCGGCCAGTGCGGCGGTGTCGAGACTCAACCGCGCTGGCTGGAAGTGCAGTTCGATCCCGGCCGGGCAATCGGCGCCGAGGAAGCTGTCGCGGTCGTAAGTCTGGCTGCTGAAAATGAGCGTGCGCATGAAATCCTCCTGAAGCAATGACGCGGGCGCGAATGACCCGCGACAAGGTTAGCGGTCTTGAGCGTTACCGGCATTGCCGTGGATCAGGCGCTGATTTTCGCCTGGGTGGCCAGGCGATTGATCGCCCGCTCCAGTTCATCAAGGGCCATCAGGGCTTTCGGGTCATCCTGTTTGAGCAGGGTTTCGCTGCGCTGGCAGGCTGCGCGCAATTGCGGTACGCCACAATAACGGGTGGCGCCGTGCAGGCGATGGACCCGTTCGAGCAGCGCATTCTGGTCATGGGCGTCACGGGCGGCGCGAATGGCTTCGCGATCGGCTTCCAGTGAGGCCAGCAGCATCGCCAGCATGTCGGCGGCCAGATCGGCCTTGCCGGCGGCCAGACGCAAGCCTTCCTCGTGGTCGAGCACCGGCAGTTCGTGGCTGACGCCCGCGTTGTCGCTGGACCGCTCCGGACCTTGATTGCGCAAGGCCAGACCGGTCCATTTCAATACGACTTGAGCCAATTGCCGCTCGCTGATCGGTTTGGTCAGGTAATCATCCATGCCGCTTTGCAGCAGGGCGCGTTTTTCGTTGGCCATGGCGTGGGCGGTGAGGGCGACGATCGGCAGCGGCGTGCAATGCCGTTCGCTTTCCCACTGGCGGATGGTTTCGGTGCTCTGGCGACCGTCCATGCCCGGCATTTGCACGTCCATCAGCACCAGGTCGAAGGATTCGGTCTGCACCGCTTTGACCGCAGCGTAACCGCTCTCGACCGCCAGCACTTTGGCGCCCATGTCTTCGAGCAGGGTTTGCACCAGCAACAGGTTGGCCGGGTTGTCATCGACGCAGAGTACTTTCGGTGCCCGACTCGACAACTGCTCGCCGGGCTCGTTGCGCGGCTGGCGCGGGTTGGCCAGGTCGGAGAGGGCGCGGCGCAGTTTGCGCGTGCAGGCGGGTTTGGCCTGCAACTGGCTGTGCGGGTTCGGCACCGACAGATGAAACAGTGTCTGCTCGGTGGTCGGGCACAGCACCAGTACTTTGCAGCCGAGGTGTTCGAGATCCCAGATGTGCTGGTTCAAACGCTCGGGGAGCATGTCATTGCTGGTGATGCCGAGCACCGCCAGATCGATCGCCTGATCGGTCTGGTGAGCGCCGGTGACGCCATTGGTCAGGCTTTCCAATGTATTGAAGGTGGTGACATCGAGGCCACAGTCTTCCAACTGATGCTGCAAGGCCTGACGGGCCAGTTCGTGACTTTCCAGCACCGCCACGCGGCGTCCGAGCAACGGCGCGGCCGGCAGGTCTTCGGCGTCGTCGCGGGTTTTCGGCAGACTCAGGCTGATCCAGAATTCCGAGCCTTCGCCCGGCGTGCTGTCGACGCCGATTTCGCCGCCCATCTGTTCGATCAGCCGCTTGGAAATCACCAGTCCCAGACCCGTGCCGCCCGGCTGACGGGACAGCGAGTTGTCGGCCTGACTGAAGGCCTGGAACAGCGCGCGCACATCCTGACTCGACAGGCCGATACCGGTGTCCTGAATACTGATGCGCAGTTGCACGCTGTCGTCGTGTTCTTCTTCGAGCATCGCCCGGGCAACGATGGTGCCTTCGCGGGTGAACTTGATCGCGTTGCTCACCAGGTTGGTCAGAATCTGCTTGAGGCGCAGCGGATCACCGACCAGCGACAGCGGTGTATCGCGATAAACCAGACTGACCAGCTCAAGCTGTTTGGCGTGCGCGGCGGGGGCCAGAATGGTCAGGGTGTCCTGGAGCAAGTCGCGCAGGTTGAACGGAATGTGGTCAAGCACCAGTTTGCCGGCCTCGATCTTCGAGAAGTCGAGAATCTCGTTGATGATGCCCAACAGACTGTCGGCGGACTTTTCGATGGTGCCCAGATAGTCGAGCTGGCGCGGGGTCAGTTCGCTTTTCTGCAACAGGTGCGTGAAGCCGAGAATGCCGTTGAGCGGCGTGCGGATTTCGTGGCTCATATTGGCGAGAAATTCGGATTTAATCCGGCTCGCTTCCAGCGCTTCTTTGCGCGCCAGATCCAGTTCGATGTTCTGGATTTCGATGGTTTCCAGGTTTTGCCGAACGTCTTCGGTGGCCTGATCGACGCTGTGCTGCAGTTCTTCGCGGGCGTTCTGCAGGGTGCCGGCCATGCGGTTGATGCCCGACGCCAGCTCATCCAGTTCCTGACTGCCGAGCGGCGGCAGACGGGTTTCCAGGTGGCCGTCCTTGAGCTGCGCGACGGCCTGTTTGATCTGGCTCAGCGGCCGGTTGATCGTACGACCCATGCGCAACGCCAGCAGCGCGGCCCCGGCAAGACCGGCGGCAATCAACAGCAGGCTGGCGAACAGACTGCGATAACCGCGCAGCAACATGCCGTTGTGCGACAGCTCCAGCTCGACCCAGCCAAGCAGGCGATCGGACTCTTCAGGGATCAGTTCGCCGGCAAGATTTCGGTGCTTGCCGAACACCGGCATCAGGTAGCGCGTCGCGTCGTTACCGCTGCGCCGTTGCAGATGCCCGCTGTCGCCGCTCGGCGCCTGATTGAGCATGGTCGGGCCGGCGTGGGCCAGGGGCGAGCGATCGGGCGCGAGGAAGGTCACCGCGCGTACGTCGGGTTGTTCGAGGGATTGGGTGGCGATGCGTTCCAGCAGATCACTGTCGCCATGACCCATGGCGGGCGCCACCAGCGGCGCGAGTTGCTCGGCGATCATTTCGCCGCGCTGCATCAATTGGCTCTGCAGGTCGGACTGCTGCGTCCAGGTGAAATAGCCACCCAGCACCAGCGCCATCAGGCTGGTCGGCAACAAGGTCAGCAATAACACTCGACCTTTGATTCCCAGTTTCTTGAGCACGCCTTTCTCCTGCATCCCGCTGATCTGTTGACTCATGCGTGCATCCGGCACGCGACATGGGCGCAGTGTAGCGATTTGCTCGCGGGCAATCTCCGGAAAAATGCTCTCTTGATGGGTCTGAGCGCCGCTGCGCGTTTGTCCGATAGGCCAACCTTGTGTTGCCCGCTGTCGGACAATCTTGAATAATCGCGCTCAACTGAGAATTACTTGCAGATACTCATGACTCCTGTTTCCGTTGGCCAGCCACGCATTCTTTCCATCGAGGACGATCCGGTCCTCGGTGCCTATGTTCATGAGCATCTGGGCCGCAGCGGCTTTCAGGTGACCTGGTGCCAGAACGGCCAGGAAGGCCTGAGCATCGCCAGGCGCCAGCCGTTCGACGTGGTGCTGATGGATATTCTGCTGCCGGGCCTGGACGGCTTGAACGTGCTGACGCAGTTGCGCCAGAGCCATTCGACGCCGGTATTGCTGATGTCGGCCCTCGGTGCCGAGGCCGACCGCATCAGTGGCTTCCGCTTGGGCGCTGATGATTATCTGCCCAAGCCGTTCAGCATGGCCGAGCTGCATGTGCGCATCGAAGCGATCCTGCGCCGGGTCGCGCTGGATCGTCGTCCGGCGGCGTTCGCCGTGCCGGTGGCGACGGGCGCGTTGCGCTTCGACGATGAACAGTGCGAGGTGTTCTTTCGCGATCAGCCTGCCGGGCTGACGCGCAGCGAATTCCGTCTGCTGGAAACGCTCAATCGCAATGATGAAGAAGTGCTGAGCAAAGCCTTCCTTTATCAGCATGTGTTGCAGCGCGGCTACGCGGCCCATGATCGCAGCCTCGACATGCACATCAGCCAGATCCGCCGCAAACTCAAGGCCATCGGTTATACCGAGCGCGAAGTGCGCACCGTGTGGGGCAAGGGTTACGTATTGAGTGCCGCCGATGAAACGCTCTGAGCTGCCGGGGCGGCATTCGCTGTTCTGGAAACTGGCGTTTCTGCTGGTCGCGTTCTGCCTGCTGATGATCTGGCTGAGCTGGTCATGGGGCCGCTACATGGAGGAGCGCAATCAGTTCCTCTCTGACGAAGCGCGGGGCACCCTCAGCCGCTACGCCTCACAGGCTGAACAGGCGTGGCAGCGCGGCGGCCGCAGCGGCGTCGATGACTGGTTGCAGAGCATGGAGTTGCGCGAGGCCAGTTGGGTCGGCGTGATCGGCGGCAATTTGCAGTCGCTGAGCAATGAGCCACTGAACGAACAAGAGCTGCAGCGCCTGACTTTCTTGCGTGGGCTCGACTGGCCGATTCACAAACAGGGCCGGCCGTGGTTGCGCATACCGTTTCCCAAAGAACCGGCTGCGGGCAGTCTGGTCATTGAGTTGCCCGAGCGCTTTTTGCCCGGCGAGTATCGAGTGTTGTGGCGGGTCATCACCAACGGTGTGATTCCCGGTCTGTTTACGTTGTTGCTGTGCGTCGGCCTGTATCGCTTGTTGGTGGTGCCGCTGAACAACCTGCGCGAACAGGCCAACGCCTGGCGCGCCGATCAATTGAATGTGCGACTGTCCAGCGGCATCACCCAGCGCCCGGACGAACTCGGCGAACTGGCCCGCGCGTTCGACTCGATGTCCGAGCGCCTGCAATCGACAGTCAGCCTGCAACAACAATTGCTGCGCGACTTGTCGCATGAGTTGCGCACACCGCTGAGCCGACTGCGCGTGGCCAGCGAAAGTGAGCAGGGTCTGGTGCAATTGCGCGAACGCATTGGCCGTGAAGTCGATGGCATGCAACGGCTGGTTGAAGACACCTTGCAACTGGCCTGGCTCGACACCGATCGCACACCCCTGCCGGATGAGGCGATCCAGATCCAGGCACTGTGGGAAATGCTCACCGACAACGCCTGCTACGAAAGCGGCTGGCCGAGTTTGCAGTTGCAGTGTGCGGTGGATTCGTCGTGCTGGGTGCGCGGCAATCTGAATACCTTGGCGCAGGCGCTGGAGAACATCTTGCGCAATGCCATCCGGCATTCGCCGCCGGGCGGGGTTGTGCGTCTCGACGGCCGGCGCGATGGCGATTACTGGCATCTGTGGCTGGAAGATCAGGGCGGTGGTGTGGCTGAGGCGGATCTGCAGCGGATTTTCTTGCCGTTCACTCGCCTCGACGGCTCGCGGCCAGGTGATGGTGGTTTTGGCTTGGGGCTGAGCATCGCGCGCAATGCCGTGCAGCGTCAGGGCGGGAGTTTGTGGGCGGAGAATGGCGGGGCGGGGTTGCGTTTGAATCTGCGACTTATCGCTGATAATTGCGCTGTCAGTCTCGACGCTATCGCTGGCAAGCCAGCTCCCACAGTGGAGGTGTTTCACCCGCAGATTGTGTGAGCAATCCAAATAGTGTCAGCACTGCTGACACGATGATGGATCAGCACTGGACACTGTGGGAGCTGGCTTGCCAGCGAAGAGGCCATTCGCGTCACCGCCATTCAAGATGATCCACCGCAATTAGTCGCACCACTGGTGCAACTTTTAATCCCTTATTCCCATAAACCATAAGCACCGCACTTTGCGTGATATGGCCTGCGCGGGTTTGCCGGTATGATAGGCGCCCCCGCACGTCTGGATTGCGAATACGCCATGACCCTGCAGTACCCAACCATCGCCGATTGCGTCGGCAACACACCGCTGGTGCGTTTGCAGCGCCTGCCCGGTGAAACCAGCAACACCCTGTTGCTCAAGCTCGAAGGGAATAACCCGGCGGGTTCGGTCAAGGACCGTCCGGCGCTGTCGATGATCACCCGTGCCGAATTGCGCGGACAGATCCACGCTGGCGACACGCTGATCGAGGCGACCTCGGGTAACACCGGGATCGCGCTGGCCATGGCGGCTGCGATCAAGGGTTACAAGATGATCCTGATCATGCCGGACAACTCCAGCGCCGAGCGCAAAGCGGCAATGACCGCTTACGGTGCCGAGCTGATTCTGGTCAGTCAGGAAGAAGGCATGGAAGGCGCGCGCGATCTGGCGCAGCGCATGGAAGCCGAAGGCCGTGGCAAGGTGCTTGATCAGTTCGCCAACGGCGACAATCCTGAAGCGCATTACACCACTACTGGCCCGGAAATCTGGCGTCAGACCCAAGGCAGCATCACCCATTTCGTCAGTTCGATGGGCACCACCGGCACCATCATGGGCGTGTCGCGCTACTTGAAAGAGCAGAGCGACAGCGTGCAGATCGTCGGCCTGCAACCGATGGAAGGCTCGGCCATTCCGGGCATCCGTCGCTGGCCGCAAGAATACCTGCCGAAGATTTATCAGGCTGACCGCGTCGACCGCATCGTCGATATGGCGCAAAGCGAGGCCGAGGACGTCACTCGTCGTCTGGCCCGCGAAGAAGGCATCTTCTGCGGCGTGTCCTCGGGCGGTGCGGTGGCAGCGATGCTGCGCCTGTCCAAAGAAGTTGAAAACGCGGTGATCGTCGCGATCATCTGCGACCGTGGCGACCGTTACCTGTCGACCGGCATTTTCGACGCGCCCAACTGATGGCCAAGCACGAGAGAGGCCTGCGCTTCCAACCCACGGGTGGCAGCAAGGCCGCGCAAATCCCGACCGGCAAAAAGCAGCGCTTGAGCATCGAGCGCCTGGCCAATGACGGTCGCGGCATCGCGTTTTTCGAAGGCAAAACCTGGTTCGTCCTCGGCGCCCTTGCCGGTGAAGAGGTCGAAGCCAGGGTGCTCGGTGCCCACGGCAAAGTTGTCGAAGCGCGCACCGAACGCGTGTTCAAGGCCAGCGAACTGCGCCGCCCGGCACCGTGCCAGCACGCCGGCCGCTGTGGCGGTTGCAGCGTGCAGCATTTGTCCCATGACGAACAGCTCGCCCTGAAACAGCGCATGCTCGCCGAGCAATTGTCGCGCGTTGCCGGTGTCGAACCTGAAGAGTGGGCAGCACCGCTGACCGGCCCCGAATTCGGCTATCGCCGTCGCGCCCGGATTGCAGTGCGCTGGGACATGAAGGCGAAGAAACTCGAAGTCGGTTTCCGCGCTGCCGGGAGTCAGGACATCGTTGCGATCAGCGAATGCCCGGTGCTGGTACAGCCCTTGCAACCGATCATGACCCGTTTGCCGGAGATGCTCCGTCGTTTGAGCAAACCGCAGGCGTTGGGTCACGTCGAATTGTTCAGTGGCTCGTCACTGGCGGTGTTGCTGCGGCACATGGCGCCGTTGTCCGAAGCGGATCTGACCATCCTCAAGGACTTCTGCCAGTTCCATGAGGCGCAATTGTGGCTGCATGGCGAAGGCGAGCCGCAACCGGTCGATGCGACCCAGTCGCTGGGCTATCGTCTGGAACAGTGGGATCTGAATTTGGCGTACCGGCCCGGCGACTTTATCCAGGTCAATGCCGGCGTCAACGAGGCAATGGTGGCGCAGGCGCTGGACTGGCTGAAACCGGGCCGCGAGGAGCGCGTGCTGGATCTGTTCTGCGGCCTGGGCAACTTTGCCTTGCCGCTGGCCAAAGCCGTGCGCGAAGTGGTGGCGGTGGAAGGTGTGCAGACTATGGTCGATCGCGCGGAAGCCAACGCCGCCAGTAACAATTTGCATAACACAAAGTTTTTTCAAGCCGATTTATCCCAGCCTTTGAGCCATGCTCAGTGGATCGGCAACGGCTTTTCTGCGGTACTCTTGGACCCACCCCGTGACGGTGCTTTCGAGGTGGTACGCAAGCTGGCGACCCTGGGCGCGAAACGGTTGGTGTATGTGTCGTGCAACCCGGCAACGCTGGCGCGCGACACGGTGGAATTGATCAAGCAGGGCTACCGGTTAAAACGTGCCGGGATTCTCGATATGTTTCCTCAGACGGCACATGTCGAGGCCATGGCGTTATTTGAAGCGAGCCAGGATGGCTCGTCTGAATCCGCCTGACCTGTCCGCGCAGCGCTCGCATTAGCCCCGCGAGCGCAAACGGACAGCAGAGGTCAGCGATTTGACGCATTGAATCTGCGTCGTAGGGAAGGTAAAGCAAGATGGTACAGGTGAGAGCACACCAGCCGATCAACACTGACGGCAGTATCAATCTCGAGGCTTGGCTCGATCACGCGGTCAGTGTCGATCTGGCACTGGATCGCGAAGCCTTGAAAGAAGCCTGCGAGTTCGCTCGCGAGGCCGAACAACAGTCCAATGCCAAGAAGAATCTGTGGGCCGAAGGCTCCGGCAGTTTCAGTACCGGCCTGGAAATCGCCGAGATTCTCGCCGACCTCAAGCTCGATCAGGATTCGCTGGTCGCGGCGGTCCTGTATCGCGGCGTACGCGAAGGTCAGATCGAACTCGCGGCCATCGGCCAGCGCTTCGGCCCGGTGGTGGCCAAACTGATCGACGGCGTGCAGCGCATGGCCGCGATCAGCGCCAGCCTCAGCCCGCGCCAGTCGATGGTCATGGGCACGCAAGGGCAGGTGGAAAACCTGCGCAAGATGCTTGTGGCGATGGTCGACGACGTGCGTGTCGCGCTGATCAAACTCGCCGAACGCACCTGCGCCATCCGAGCGGTGAAAACCGCCGACGATGAAAAGCGTAACCGCGTCGCCCGCGAAGTCTTCGACATCTATGCGCCGCTCGCGCACCGCCTCGGCATCGGTCATATCAAATGGGAACTGGAGGACTTGTCCTTCCGTTATCTCGAGCCTGATCAATACAAGCAGATCGCCAAGTTGCTCCACGAGCGACGGCTGGATCGCGAGCGTTTCATCGCCGACGTGATGACCCAGCTCAAGGACGAATTGCAGGCCACCGGCGTCGACGCCGACATCAGCGGCCGGGCCAAACACATCTATTCGATCTGGCGCAAAATGCAGCGCAAGGGTCTGGAATTCAGCCAGATCTACGACGTGCGTGCCGTGCGCGTGCTGGTGCCGGAGATGCGCGACTGCTACACCGCGCTGGGTATCGTCCACACCTTGTGGCGGCACATCCCGAAAGAATTCGACGACTACATTGCCAACCCGAAAGAGAACGGCTACCGCTCGCTGCACACCGCGGTGATCGGCCCTGAGGGTAAAGTTCTCGAGGTGCAGATCCGTACGCACTCGATGCACGAAGAAGCCGAACTCGGCGTCTGCGCGCACTGGCGCTACAAAGGCACCGACGTCAAATCCGGCTCAAACCATTACGAGGAGAAAATCTCCTGGCTGCGTCAGGTCCTCGAGTGGCACGAAGAGCTGGGCGACATCGGTGGACTGGCTGAACAGCTGCGCGTCGATATCGAACCGGATCGGGTGTACATCTTCACCCCCGACGGTCACGCCATCGACTTGCCGAAAGGCGCGACGCCGCTGGACTTCGCCTACCGCGTGCACACCGAAATCGGTCACAACTGCCGTGGCGCGAAGATCAACGGGCGCATCGTGCCGCTCAACTACAGCCTGCAGACCGGTGAGCAGGTCGAGATCATCACCAGCAAGCACGGTACGCCGAGTCGCGACTGGCTGAATTCGAACCTCGGTTACGTCACCACCTCACGGGCGCGGGCGAAAATCGTTCACTGGTTCAAATTGCAGGCGCGCGACCAGAACGTTGCCGCCGGTAAAACCCTGATCGAACGCGAACTGACGCGCCTCGGCCTGCCTGCGGTGGATTTCGACAAGCTGGCCGACAAGGCCAACATGAAAACCGCCGAAGACATGTTCGCTGCCCTCGGTGCCGGCGACTTGCGTCTGGCACAACTGGTCAACCTCGCGCAGCAACTGGTCGAGCCGGAACGCGGCAACGAGCAGCTGGAACTGATCCCGCGCAAAGCCACCGGCTACAAACCGGGCAAGCGCGGCGACATTCAGATTCAGGGCGTTGGCAACCTGATGACGCAGATGGCCGGCTGCTGCCAGCCGCTGCCGGGCGATGCGATCGTCGGTTACATAACCCAAGGCCGTGGCGTGAGCATTCACCGCCAGGATTGCGCCTCGGTGCTGCAACTGGGCGGGCGCGAGCCAGAGCGGATCATTCAGGTCAGCTGGGGCCCGGTGCCGGTGCTCACCTATCCGGTGGACATCATCATTCGTGCCTACGACCGTTCCGGTCTGCTGCGCGACGTCTCGCAGGTGCTGCTCAACGAGCGGATCAACGTGCTGGCGGTCAACACCCGCTCGAACAAGGAGGACAACACCGCGTTGATGTCCCTGACCATCGAGATTCCGGGTCTGGACGCACTGGGGCGGTTGCTGGGACGCATATCGCAGTTGCCGAACATCATCGAAACGCGGCGTAACCGTACGCCGTGATGACCAACCCGATCAACTGTGGGAGCTGGCTTGCCAGCGATTGCATCACCTCGACTGTCTTGAAACACCGAGGTGCCCGCATCGCTGGCAAGCCAGCTCCCACAGGGTTTTGTGGTGAGACTGAGAAATGATGTACAGCCTTGAAGACCTGCTCCACTTGATGAATCGTCTGCGCGATCCACAGTTCGGTTGCCCGTGGGACATCAAGCAAACCTACGCGACCATCGTTCCGCACACCCTCGAAGAAGCCTACGAAGTGGCCGACGCCATCGAGCGTGGCGACTTCGATCACCTGCAGGGCGAGCTCGGCGATCTGCTGTTTCAGGTCGTTTATTACAGCCAGTTGGCCAAGGAAGACGGGCGTTTTGAATTTGCCGGGGTGATCGACAGCATCACCCGCAAACTCATTCGTCGTCATCCTCATGTGTTCCCGACGGGCGATCTGTATGCGCCGCTCGACGTGCCGCGCTTGAGCGAAGAACAGGTCAAGCAGCGTTGGGAAGAGATCAAGGCCGAAGAACGCGCCGAGAAATCCGCCGCGCCCGAGCAACTGTCGCTGCTCGATGACGTGCCGGCTACGCTGCCGGCCTTGTCCCGTTCGGCCAAATTGCAGAAGCGGGCAGGGCAGGTCGGTTTCGACTGGCCGCACGCCTTGCCGGTGCTCGACAAAGTCCGTGAAGAGCTCGATGAAGTGCTCGAAGCCATGTCCGAAAACGATCCTGTCGCGGTGGCTGACGAGATCGGCGACCTGCTGTTTTCCGTGGTCAATCTGGCCCGGCATCTGAAGGTCGATCCGGAAACCGCGCTGCGTGGCGCCAACAGCAAGTTTGAAAGACGTTTCCGTTTTATCGAACAGGCATTGCGCGACACCCACCGTCCCATAGAAGATTGCACCCTCGAAGAGTTGGACGCCCTGTGGGGTGAAGCCAAACGTCAGGAAAAGAATGCGCCCAGCTGCGGCTGAGCAACTGCCCTAGTGAGTAAGCCCGATGAGTATTTCCCTTCGCGACCAGTTGCTCAAAGCAGGCCTGGTCAACCAAAAGCAGGCCAAACAGGTCAGCAAAGACAAGCAGAAGCAGCAGCGTCTGGCCCACAAAGGTCAGGCCGAGCTGGATGATTCGCAGCAGCGCGCCGCTCAGGAAGCCATGGCCGAGAAGGTCAAGCGCGATCAGGAGCTGAACCGTCAGCAGCAGGAAAAAGTGGAAGCCAAGGCGCGTGCTGCTCAGGTCAAGCAACTGATCGAAGTCTCGCGACTGCCGAAGCTGACGACCGAGGACTACTACAACTTCGTCGACGACAAGAAGGTCAAGCGCATCTCGGTCAACACGCTGATGCGCAACAAGCTCAGCAGCGGCTCGCTGGCGATCGTGCACCATGCCGGCGGCTATGAAGTGATCCCCCGTGAAGCGGCGCTGAAGATCCAGGAGCGCGACCCGCAGCGTATCGTCCAGCTCAATGTGCAGACCGAAGAGGTCAGCACCGAGGACGATCCGTATGCGGCGTATCAGATCCCTGATGATCTGATGTGGTAAACCGATAAAGCGGTAACAACGACAAACCCCGCTCATGGCGGGGTTTGTCGTATTCAATGCTGTGGTTTCATCAGGCGGATTTCAGATCCCGCTGCTGTTCTTGCACTTCAAGTTCGGCCTTGTAGTTGTGGGCGTCGATCTCGTTATGAAACATGCCGACCAGCAAGTCTTGTTGGTGCACGTCCCAGATACGGATGCCGGCGGCTACGCCTTCGTGGGACATGTGTGAATCGTCGCGTTCAGTTACTTTTACAGTCATCTGCTAGCTCCAAATCTCAAGTTATCTGCAGCAAGGCGTGTGCAGGACTCTTTTATATGTTTTGTTAGCTTGCTAAGTAAACGGCTGATTTGTGCAATGTGTTGTTGCGTTTTTTGCAACAGTGCTGCGGCCCGCTGAAACCGCGACATTCAGTCGCAGGGGGCAAAGTTTCATGACAGAAGTTTCATCTCCAGAACACCTTGGAACCCTGTGGGAGCTGGCTTGCCAGCGATGACGTCGGCACAGCAAACATCTCTGTTACCTGATACTCCGCTATCGCTGGCAAGCCAGCTCCCACAGGGTTTTGAGGTGTACCTGCTATTTTCCGCAGGCAAAAAAAACGCCCCGAACCAGTCGGGGCGTTTTCATGTGTGGCTCAGCAGCGGGGAATTACTTGCCTTCCCAGCGCTTCAGTACCAGCGTGGCATTGGTGCCGCCGAAGCCGAAGCTGTTGCTCATCACGGTGTTGATCGTGGCGTTCTCGCGGGTCTTGGTCAGCACCGGCAGATCGGCCACTGCAGGATCCAGCTCGTCGATGTTGGCGGAGCCGGCAATGAAGTTGCCCTCCATCATCAGCATGCAGTAGATCGCTTCGTGAACGCCGGCGGCGCCCAGGGAGTGACCGGACAGGCTCTTGGTCGAGCTGATCGCGGGTGCCTTGTCGCCGAACACTTCACGCACACCTTTCATTTCCGCAACGTCGCCGACCGGAGTCGAAGTGCCGTGGGTGTTCAGGTAGTCGATCGGGGTATCAACGGTGGACATCGCCATCTGCATGCAGCGGATCGCGCCTTCGCCACTTGGGGCAACCATGTCGTAGCCGTCGGACGTTGCGCCGTAGCCAACGATTTCGGCGTAGATCTTGGCGCCACGGGCCAGAGCGTGTTCCAGCTCTTCAACCACGACCATACCGCCACCGCCAGCAATGACGAAACCGTCACGATCAGCGTCGTAGGCGCGGGAAGCTTGTTCCGGAGTTTCGTTACGCTTGCTGGACAGAGCGCCCATGGCGTCGAACAGGAACGACTGGCTCCAGTGCTCTTCTTCACCGCCACCGGCGAAAACGATGTCCTGCTTGCCCATCTGGATCTGTTCCATGGCGGTACCGATGCAGTGAGCACTGGTGGCGCAGGCAGAAGCGATGGAGTAGTTCAGGCCCTTGATCTTGAACGGCGTGGCCAGGCAAGCGGAAACGGTGCTGCTCATGGTCCGCGTTACACGGTATGGGCCAACGCGCTTCACGCCTTTCTCGCGCAGGATGTCCAGCGCTTCCATCTGGTTCAGGGTCGAAGCACCGCCGGAGCCGGCGATCAGGCCGGTACGCGGGTTGGACACTTGCTCTTCGGTCAGGCCGGAGTCCTTGATGGCGTCAGCCATGGCCAGGTAGGCATAAGCTGCCGCGTGACCGACGAAGCGAAAGATCTTGCGGTCGATCAGTTCTTCAAGGTTGAGGT
This sequence comes from Pseudomonas sp. 4CAES_32.4, assembly GCF_058136335.1. Taxonomy (NCBI): domain Bacteria; kingdom Pseudomonadati; phylum Pseudomonadota; class Gammaproteobacteria; order Pseudomonadales; family Pseudomonadaceae; genus Pseudomonas; species Pseudomonas sp. 4CAES_32.4. The sequence goes on along the minus strand of NZ_CM176882.1, from coordinate 4,642,470 downwards.
CGATGGAGCCGGAAACCTGGCTGCGCAGACCCATTTCCTTGTATTCCGGGTTGAACCGGATGCCAGGGCGGCTTGCACGCAGGTTAGCGGAGACGGTCTCTTTGTCATTGCCCAGGCACGAAACGATGCCCAGACCAGTGATAACGACGCGGCGCATGCGAATAACCCTTAGAAGTTGTCAGTGGAGGTGAACACGCCGACGCGAAGGCCTTCGGCGGTGTAGATTTCGCGACCGTCGACAGTCACCGAACCATCGGCAATGGCCAGGTTCAGCTTGCCCTTGAGGACGCGTTTGATATGAATGTTGTAGGTGACTTTCTTGGCGGTCGGCAGTACCTGACCGAAGAACTTCACTTCGCCCGAACCCAGCGCACGGCCACGGCCCGGCAGGCCTTGCCAGCCCAGGAAGAAGCCGACCAATTGCCACATGGCGTCCAGACCCAGGCAGCCCGGCATCACCGGATCGCCTTCGAAGTGGCATGCGAAGAACCACAGGTCAGGGTTGATATCCAGCTCGGCGACCAATTCACCTTTGCCGTACTTGCCACCTTCTTCGCTGATCAGGGTGATGCGATCGACCATCAGCATGTTCGGGGCGGGCAGTTGCGCGTTACCTGGGCCGAACAGCTCACCGCGACTGCAGCGCAGCAGATCTTCCCGAGTAAAGGCGTTTTGTTTGGTCATGCGAGCTCCTCAATAATCCCATGCGGCAGGTGGGGCAAATCTTCCCGACCGTTCGAAGCGTTCATGCCTCGAACCGGCAGCCTACTCATAGACTATTGCGTTGTGGTGAAAGTCACAGCACCAAGGACATGAATGTACACTTGTGCACTGAAATTTTTAATCAAGCCCCTTTTGAGGCCCGTTCGGGTGCCTAAGACTGCCGCACTTTCGCTGTTCACGCCAGTCACAGATGGTCGAAAAGCCGTCACTACTGCACCCAGCGCTGCAGAATCTGCTGTAGGTCATTGCGTTTGAACGGCTTCGCCAAATAATCGTTCATGCCGGCCGCCAGGCAGGTTTCGCGGTCGCCCTGCAAGGCGTTGGCCGTCAGTGCGATGATCGGCACGTCCACGCGTCCAGGTAAACGGCGGATCTGCCGGGTCGCTTCGTAACCGTCGATGATCGGCAAACGGCAGTCCATCAAAATCGCTTCAAATTCAGCGCCCTCGGCACTGCGCACCGCTTGCGCGCCATCGGTGGCCACACTGACAGTAAAGCCCAGACTGCGCAGCATCGCCTCGATAACGGTCTGGTTGACCGGGTTGTCTTCGACCAGCAAGACATTGCGTCCTTCTCCATGGCCATTGCCATTGAATGCACGTGGCGCGGCCAGTGCTGGCATGGCCTGCTTATAGAGTGCCAGCGGAATCTCCAGGGTGAACACCGAGCCGCGACCTTCTTCGCTCTGCGCACGCAATGTGCCGCCCATGCGTTCGGCGAGAGTGCGGGCGATCGGCAAACCGAGGCCGGTGCCCCCATAGCGCCGCGAAATCGAACTGTCGGCCTGCTGGAAGGCATTGAACATCAGCTCCAGACTCTCGGAGGAAATACCAATACCGCTGTCGCGCACCGAGCAGGTAAACCACAGCAATTCGTGATCCAGCGACTGCCACTGCGCCTCGATGCTGACCCGACCCTGCTCGGTGAACTTCAGCGCGTTGCCGACCAGGTTAACCAGAATCTGCCGGATCCGCGTTGGATCGCCCTGTACCTGCAAACCGCGCATGTCATCCGGGATGCGCAAGTTCAGCGCCAGCCCTCGTTGCACCGCGCTGTGCTGGAACGACTGCGCGCAGGCGCCGATCAACTCGGCGAGGTTGAACGGAATGTGCTCCAGCTCAAGCTCCGAACGCTCGATCCGCGAGAAGTCGAGGATGTCGTTGATGACTTTCAACAGGTGCTCGGTGGATTCCGAGGCGAGGGCGGCGTACTCGATCTGCTCCTCGGTCATCTCGGTGGTTTCGAGCAATTGCAGCATGCCGAGCACGCCGTTCATGGGCGTGCGTAACTCGTGGCTCATCATCGCCAGGAAATCGGATTTGGCGTTGTTGGCCTTTTCCGCTTCCTCGCGGGTCTGGATCAGTTGCGCCATCGCCTGATGCTGCTCGCGGCTGGCTTGTTCGAGTGCCTGGGCAAGGTTGTTGATGTGCTGCGACAGCGCGCCGAGTTCGGTGTCATCGACAATCGGCAGTGGGGTTTTGTAGTCGCCATCCTGAATCGCCTTGACTGCATCGCCGATATCGCGGATCGGCTGCGACAGGCTGCCGGCCAGACGCCGCGCCAGAACAAAGGTGAAGAGCAGGGCGAACAACGCCAGAATCCCGGCCTTGAGCAGGATTTCCTGTTGGCGCTGACTGAAGGCATCGTTGGACAGACCGACGATCACCCGTCCGAGGTAATCCTCACTGGCGCCGTTATTACTGCCTTTGCCATCCTGGAAAAAATCATTGTGCAGGGCGATTTTCTGCAGCCGCACCGGTGCCTGAAACACTTCTACCTGATGCGGACGGTTGTGGCTGGCGGCCGGTTGTTCGACGTAGACCAGAATCCGGTTGGCGCTGTCCTGCACTTCCAGAAAACGCACGTTGGGCGTGGCGAGTGTGGCTTTGAGCAAACTTTCCAGCACTTCGTTGTTGCCGGAAATCACCCCGTACTCGGTGGCCGGCGCCAGTTGGTTGGCGATCAATTGGCCGGTGTGATTCAGCTCCTGACGCAAATCCTGGATGCGCACAAAGGTGAAGAAGCTGATCAACAATAACGTCAGCAACAGCGCCGGGCCCAGGCTGATGAGCTGGGTGCGGGTGTTGATGTCCCAACGGCGGCGAAAACTCATGGGCGGCGTTCTCCTTCGGCCAGCGTGCCGGCGACAGAGGCTTCATTCAGCGGTTCGATGCCTAATGAACGAGCGACCTGCGCATTACTTGAGACTTTAAAGTGTGCGGGATAGAGCGTTCGCGGCCAGCTTGCCGTGGGCTGATCGAGCAATTGATCGAGGATCGTCAACCAGTCGGTCTGGTCGCTGTAGGTGCTGGCCAGACTGCCGGCACGGACGAAGGCAATGTTCGGTCCGACCAGCGCCACCTGCCGTGAATAACTGCTAAGCAGCAGGTTTTTCGCGGTCTTCGGGTTGTACAGATCGGGATCATCGAGGCCGAGCAACACATCGCTGTTTTTCAGCACCGCTTGCAGAGGACGGCTGTCGTGGGTGTTGTCCCAGCGCTGGCTGACGATTTCCAGATTCAGCGGCTGCGCGGCCTGATGCAGCTCTTTGAGCAGAAACTCACTGTGCTCGTCGAACAGCACGCCGATTCGCCGAGCCTGCGGCAATATCCGCCGGATCAGCTGCAACTGCCGGCTCAGCGGCGGATCACTCCACAGCAGGCTCAGGCGCGCCGGTTGGGCATCACCGAAACGCTGCCGGGCCTGCAAACGGCTGATGCGCAGCACGAGCGTTGCCGGGCCTTGGGAATCCTGCAGGCGCCAGTCGAGGGCCGGCAAATCCAGCAGAATCAAACGCAGGCTGGCCGGCAGTTTGCCCGGCGCCGGCAGGCTGGCCAGCGGCTGAAAGCGCACGTTATCGGTCGGGCGCAATTCGCTGAGGGCTTGCACGAATGCTTGTACGCCGGGGCTTTCCTCGGCGCCGGTGAGCAGAATGTCGGCGGCCTGTACGGCCACTCCGTGCAGCCATGCAGTCAGAAACAGACAGACTCCGGCCAGCCAGTGGCCAAGGGTTGGCATCTTCCGTGACTGCCCGTAGCGCATCCTAGAACTCCAGCTCGGCGCTGAAATACATCACCCGGCGTTCGTCGTAATTGTTGTCGACGAAGGTGGTCGGCTCATGGTCGAGGCGCTGTTGCAGGACGCCGGCCAATTGCAACTGAGCCTTGCCCAGCGGGATGCGTTTGGCGATGCGTGTGTCGACCCGTTCGAAGCGGTAACCGTTGAGGGCGTTGTCGCCGTAATAGAAGAGGGCGCTGTTCCAGCCGTGGCCCCAATCGCGCAGCCACCCGGCCGAACCGCTGTTGCGCGAGGTGAACTGCTGATCCAGCGGGTTGCTCGCCTCGGCGTCGACGAAGGCGTAGGTGAAACGCAAGCGGTCGGCCAGGCTCACGCGCCAGTCGAGTTGGGTTTCGGTACCGCGAAAGCGTGAACTGTTGGCGTTGCTGGCGATGTACTGATTGTTGCGCAGCGGCTCGCTGATCATGCCGGTGATTTCGTCGTAGAACAGCTTTACGTCAAGGGCCAGACCCAGCTCGGCGAAATAGCCGTTGTAGCCCAGCTCGCGCGAGCGCATGTGTTCCTGATCGAGATCGCCGGGGCCACGGGTCTTGACGAAATAGCGCGCCGACGACTGGCCGTACGCCGAAGGCCGCAGGTTGCTGACCTGATAGCTCCAGTTGACGTTGTTCTCGAACATGTCCGGCGAACGGATCGCCTCCGAATACACCGCGCGCAGGCCGTGACGAGGGTTGATCAAATAGTTGACGGCGAAGCGCGGGGTCAGCGAACTGCCGATCAGTTGCGTGTCTTCGAACATCGCTCCGCCCTGTAACAGCCAGTGTTCGGTGGCACGCCACTCCAGTTGGCCGAAGGCGCGCCACGTGGTGTCGTCCAGCGTGCCGTTGAAATAGGTTTCGGAGTTGGCGCGGTCGTAACGATAGTTCATGCCGCTGACCAGTCGCAGGCTGTCGGACAGGCTGAGGGTGTCCTGCAATTCGAGGTCGTACCGCGATTCCCGGGCGCTCTGGTCGATGTCGCCGCACAAGGTCTGGCTGGCGCCATTGCGCCATTGATCGAGCACCTGATTGGCCAGGGCCATTTCCTGCGGCGTGCCCGGTGCTGCGCCGGGACCGGTGAACTGGGTGATGTTGCGCGCCAGGCGTTCGGTGTAATTCGGGTTGAGCTGCCACAGCTGCGTCAGTTCGGGGCTGAACGACACCTCGGCATCGCAGGCGCGCCAGACCTGCTGTCGATCCCAGTGCTGCGCTGAACCTTGTATATAAAGGCTGTGATCGGGATTGATGTCGAGGTTCCAGCGCACCGAGCCGGCGTAATCCTTGGCGACCACGTCGGAATTGTTACCGGCATCGGTAATCCCGGAGAACACCGGACGGTAGGTGTAGGGCCGCTGATTGCTGCCGTCCTTCGCATTGAGCTGCCAGTCGAGGCTCTGGTCGTCGCTGAGGCTGTGGCTGACGGCGAGATTGAAACGGGTCAGGCGACGGCTGTCGCGGTAATCGGCGCCGCTGCGATCGCTGTCGAAGCCATCGTCTTCCTGGCCGGACAGCGACAAACGCAGATCGCCGCCATCCCAGCCAGTGCCCTGGCTGGCATAAAAGTCATTGATGCTGCGCTGACCACGGGTGTATTTCAGCCGCGTACCGTGGCTGTCCGCCGGGTGGCGGGTGATGATGTTGATCACCGCCATCAGTGCATTGGCGCCGTAGCTGACGGTGTTCGGCCCGCGAAAGACTTCGATGCGCTCGATGTCTTCCATCGCCACGGGGATATCGCTCCAGTCCACCGTGGCCAGACCCGCGCGGTACACCGAGCGGCCATCGATCAAAACCTGCATGCGCCGTGCTTCGGTGGCATTGGTGCCGTGATAATTGACCGCCGCCTGATTGCCGTTGATGTTGCCGACCATCATGCCCGGCACCAGTCGCAGCAATTCGCTGATGTCGCGGGCGCCGCTGGCGTGGATCAGCGCGCTGTCGAGAACGGTCATGCTCCCCGGTACTTCCGCCGGCGTCTGTTTCAGGCGCGTGGCCGTCAGCACCTGCGGCAGCGCTTCGCTGTCGACAAACAGGTCGTCCGCCAGCAACGCCGGGCTGAACAGCAGCGCCAGCAGCAATGACGAGCGCGGTGAGGGAGGGCCAAAAAGCACAACGCAGCCTAAAGAGAAAAGAATTGGCGCGCATGTTAACCGAGGGCAGCGACTTTTCCAGTCACGTTGCAGGCATTTTCCTAGGTTTTATTGGTCTTCTTCCTACAAGTGTCGGTAATTGTTGCTGGGGCTGGCCGCGACCGGGTCGCCCCGTATAATGCCGGCATCGCCACTGGTATGGATTAACGGATTGCATATGACTGAACAGCGCCCGATTGCGGTCCTGGGAGGCGGAAGTTTTGGTACCGCCGTGGCCAACCTTTTGGCCGAGAACGGCCATCAAGTCCTGCAGTGGATGCGTGACCCCGAACAGGCCGAGGCCATCCGGGTCAATCGCGAAAACCCGCGTTACCTCAAAGGCATCAAGATTCTGCCGGGCGTGACTGCGGTCACTGACCTGCAGGCCACCCTCGACGCCTGTGATTTGTGCTTTGTCGCGCTGCCGTCCAGCGCGCTGCGCACGGTGCTCGCTGCCCACGCCGAGCGCTTGAGCGGCAAGATGCTGGTCAGCCTGACCAAAGGCATCGAAGCGCACACCTTCAAGCTGATGAGCCAGATCCTCGAAGAGATCGCCCCGCGAGCGCGTATTGGCGTGTTGTCCGGGCCGAATCTGGCGCGTGAGATCGCCGAACATGCGCTGACCGCGACCGTGGTCGCCAGCGAAGACGAAGAACTGTGCAAGCAGGTGCAAGCCGCGCTGCACGGGCGCACCTTCCGCGTCTACGCCAGTGCCGACCGCTTCGGCGTCGAGCTGGGCGGGGCGTTGAAAAACGTCTACGCAATCATCGCCGGCATGGCCGTGGCGCTGGAGATGGGCGAGAACACCAAGAGCATGCTGATCACCCGCGCACTCGCGGAGATGACCCGGTTTGCGGTGAATCAGGGCGCCAACCCAATGACTTTCCTCGGTCTGGCCGGCGTCGGTGATTTGATCGTCACCTGCTCTTCGCCGAAGAGCCGCAACTATCAGGTCGGTTTTGCTCTTGGTCAGGGCTTGAGCCTCGACGAAGCGGTGTCGCGTCTTGGCGAAGTTGCCGAAGGGGTCAACACTCTGAAAGTGCTCAAGGCCAAATCCCAGGAAGTTGGCGTGTACATGCCACTGGTCGCCGGGCTGCACGCGATCCTGTTCGAAGGACGCACGCTGGAGCAGGTGATCGGTCTACTGATGCGTGCCGAGCCAAAAACCGACGTCGACTTTATTTCCACCAGTGGTTTCAACTGATTGAGCCGGGAGCAGCAAGCCATGAACGAACCGAAAACCGAAGCCAAGTACGAATCCATCCTCCTGCGGGTGCTGTGGATGATCGTCTACGTGCTGGTCTGGCAAGTGGCCCAGTTCATCCTCGGCGCGGTGGTGCTGGTGCAACTGATCTATCGTTTGATCTATGGCGCCCCGAGCGCCAGCCTGATGAATTTCGGCGACAGCCTGAGCCAGTTCCTGGCGCAGATCGGCCGTTTCGGCAGTTTTCACAGCGACCAGAAACCTTGGCCGTTCGCCGACTGGCCTGCGCCGCGTACCCCGGAAGGTGAAGCGCCACACGCTGTGCCGCCTGCACCGCATCCGGTTCGAGATGAGGAACCCAAGCTATGAAACTCTGGGTATTGCGTCACGGTGAGGCGGTGCCTTACGGCTCGTGCCCCGACTCCGAGCGGGAGCTGACCGATCACGGTCGCAAAGAAGCCCTGAGCAGCGCCGCCCACTTGATCGGCCAGCCGCTCACCGCGATCTACGCCAGCCCTTATCTGCGGGCGCAGCAGACCGCGCAGATTGTGCGCGAAGCGTTGGGCTTCGAACCGGAGATTCGCACGGTCGAATGGCTGACACCGGAGGTCGACCCGGACAAGGTCACCGATCAACTGGTGTCGGTGAGCAACGTGCTGCTGGTCAGCCACAACCCGTTGGTGGGCAATCTGCTGAGCTATCTGCAGCACGGTGCCGGGCATCAGCCGGAGCGGGTCAGCACCGCCGGCCTGGCTGAACTGGAAAGCCCTGAGTTGCTGATTGGCTCGATGACGCTTAACAGCCTCAAGCACCCCTGATACCGAGGCGCCTTCATCGCTGGCAAGCCAGCTCCCACAGGTTACTTTGTGAACTCGAATTGCAAAATGGCTCTGAAACTGTGGGAGCTGGCTTGCCAGCGATGAGGCCCTCAAGGCTCATGAAATTATTTGTGTGAATTTTCCAACCAAGCACTTGCTTGGTTGACTACGCTTGCTCCAGACCAAAAAAACAGGAGCGAGTCGCATGTCTGCCGCATTCCGATTGCCGCTGGACGTGTTTTACGAACGTGAAGCCCGGCATCCGCGCCAGCGCTTTCTGGTGCAGCCCACTGGCGGCGGGCAGGTCGAAACGCTGACCTGGGCCGACGTCGGCCATCAGGCCCGCTGCGCCGCGCACTGGCTGCGCGCCCGCGAATTGCCGCAAGGCAGCCACATCGCCCTGATCTCGAAAAACTGCGCGCACTGGATCATCGCCGACTTGGCCATCTGGATGGCCGGGCACGTTTCGGTGCCGCTCTATCCGAACCTCACCGCTGACTCCGTTGCACAGGTGCTGACACACTCGGAAAGCGTTCTGGCGTTTATCGGCAAGCTCGATGACTGGCCAGGCATGTCCAGCGGTGTGCCAGCGAATCTGCCGACCATCAGCCTGCCGCTGCATTCGCCCGGCGAATTCGATTTCACCTGGGCAGACCTGCAACGCAGTTCGCCCATCCAGGACGATCCGCGTCCTGCCGCTGAGCAACTGGCAACAATCATCTACACCTCCGGCACCACCGGGCTGCCAAAAGGCGTGATGCACAGTTTTGCCAACCTCGGTTTCGCCACGACGCGCGGCACGCAGCTGTTCGGCCTCAATGAGAATGATCGGTTGCTGTCGTACCTGCCGCTGTGTCATGTCGCCGAGCGCATGTTCGTGGAACTGGCGTCGATCTATACCGGGCAGACGGTTTTCTTCGCCGAGAGCCTCGAGACCTTCATCACCGATTTGCAGCGCGCACGGCCGACCGCGATGTTCGGCGTGCCGCGGATCTGGACCAAATTCCAGATGGGCGTATACAGCAAGATCCCGGCGAAACGCCTGGATTTCCTGCTCGGCCTGCCGTTCATTGGCAAGCGGGTAGGGCACAAAGTCCTCGCCGGGCTGGGGCTGGACGCCTTGCGCGTGGCGTTGTCCGGCGCCGCGCCGGTGCCACAGACCCTGCTGACCTGGTATCAGAAACTCGGCCTCGATGTGCTCGAGGTCTACGGCATGACCGAGAGCTGCGGCTACTCGCACATTTGCCTGCCGGGCCAATACAAACAAGGCTGGATTGGCAAACCGTGCCCGGATGTCGAGGTGCGCATCGATGAGTTGGGTGAAGTGCAGGTGCGCAGTCAGGCGAACATGCTCGGCTATTTCAAGGAACCACAGAAAACCGCCGAAACCATCACCGAGGACGGTTTTCTGCGCACCGGGGACAAGGGCGAGCAGGACGCCGACGGACGTCTGCGGCTGACCGGCCGACTCAAGGAAATCTTCAAGACCAGCAAGGGCAAATACGTCGCCCCGGCGCCGATCGAAAACCGCTTGGCCGTGCATTCACGGATCGAGCAGGTCTGTGTGGTCGGCGACGGCTTGAGTGCACCGCTGGGCTTGTGTGTGCTGTCGACGGTCAATCAGGAGGAGGGCCGGGCGAGTCTGCATTCGAGCCTGGAAAAACTCCTCGAAGACGTCAACGCCGTGCTCGACAAGCACGAACGCCTGCGCCGACTGGTGGTGGTCAAAGACAGCTGGGCCGTGGAGAACGGCTTCCTCACGCCGACCCTGAAGATCAAGCGCAACGTCATCGAAGACACTTACGGGGCGCGCTTCGAAGAATGGAGCGAGCGCAGCGAGGCGGTGCTGTGGCAGGATTGAGCGACCACTACAACAACAAAGGAAGTCTGCGATGAGCTTGTGGCGTACCACTCCCGACATCGAGCAGTTGAACGCGATCCAGAAAAACACCATCGGCGAAGTGCTCGACATCCGCTTCGAATCCTTCGACGAAGAATCGCTGACCGCGAGCATGGTCATCGACCATCGCACCCACCAGCCTTATGGTTTGCTGCATGGCGGTGCGTCGGTGGTGCTGGCGGAGTCCGTCGGCTCGATGGCCAGCTACCTGTGCATCGACGCCAGCAAGTTTTATTGCGTGGGGCTGGAGATCAACGCCAACCATTTGCGTGGCTTGCGCAGTGGGCGGGTGACGGCGGTGGCCAGACCGATCCATATCGGCCGCACGACTCACGTATGGGATATCCGCTTGACCAGTGACGAAGGCAAGGCCAGTTGCGTGTCGCGATTGACCATGGCCGTGGTGCCGTTGGGTGAGCAACCGCCGGCGCGTTGATCGCCGATCTGCCCATAGCTTTGACCTGACTGTCATCATTCCTGGCAGTTACGGTCATTGCTGTAGGACGCGGTCTTACGGACAATCAACGCCACGTTTCCCGCTCATGGATTTACCGGTATGTCGCAACCGATCTTTTTCGCCCACGCCAACGGGTTTCCCTCGGGCACCTATGGCAAGTTGTTCGCGGCGCTGGCGCCGGAATACCGGGTCGCGCATCTGGAGCAGCATGCCCACGACCCGCGTTTCCCGGCGGATGACAACTGGTACAACCTGGTTGATGAGCTGATCCACCATTTGCAGCAGCAGGATCAACCGGTGTGGGGTGTCGGCCATTCCTTCGGTGGCGTGCTGCATCTGCACGCGGCGCTGCGTTGCCCTGAGCTGTATCGCGGCGTGGTGATGCTCGATTCGCCGGTGCTGACCCGCACCGATCAATGGGTGATTCGCGCCGCCAAGCGTTTTGGCTTCATCGACAAACTCACCCCGGCCGGGCGCACATTGGGTCGCCGCGAAGAGTTCGCCGATCTCGCCAGTGCGCGCAGCTATTTCGCCGGTAAAACCCTGTTTCGCGGTTTCGATCCGGAATGTTTCGACGCCTATCTGCAACACGGTCTGCACCAGGTCGGCGACAAGCTGCGGCTGCGCTTCGATCCGGCGACTGAAATCAGCATTTATCGCGGCGTGCCCCACACCAGCCCCGGGCGCACCGGACAATTGCAAGTGCCACTGGCCGTGGTACGCGGGCACAAGAGCCGCGTGGTCATGCGCCATCACACTCGTTTCGTTTCGCGTCTGGCCCAAGGCGAGGCGCTGAGCATGCCTGGTGGACACATGTTCCCGCTTGAGCGTCCGCAAGACACCGCACGCCTGCTGAAGACGCTGTTTACTCGTTGGGAAAACCGCCAGGACAAGGATTGCGCATGAGCCCGACCTTCGAAGAAGTGCGCCTGAGCCTGCCGCATATCGAGTTGGCCGCGCATTTGTTCGGTCCCGAGGACGGCGTGCCGGTGATTGCCTTGCATGGCTGGCTCGACAACGCCAACAGCTTTGCCCGGCTGGCGCCCAAGCTCAAAGGCCTGCGCATCATTGCCCTGGACATGGCCGGGCACGGGCATTCCGGGCATCGACCGAATGGCGCCGGTTATGCGCTGTGGGACTACGCCCATGATGTATTGCAAGTTGCCGAACAACTGGGCTGGAAACGTTTCGGCCTGCTCGGGCATTCGATGGGCGCGATTGTTTCCATGGTGTTGGCCGGCTCGATGCCGGAGCGCATCAGCCATTTGGCGCTGATCGACGGCGTGATTCCTCCTACAGACAAAGGCGAAAACGCAGCCGAGCGCATGGGCATGGCCCTGCAAGCGCAACTGGATCTGCGCGAGAAGCGCAAACCGGTCTACAACACCCTCGACCGCGCCATCGAAGCGCGGATGAAAGGTCTGGTGGCGGTCAGTCGCGAAGCCGCCGAATTGCTCGCGCAACGCGGTTTGATGCCAGTGCCGGGCGGCTACACCTGGCGCACGGATAATCGCCTGACTTTGCCGTCGCCGCTGCGCCTGACCCAGGAGCAGGCAATGGCTTTTGCCCTCCGCATGAGTTGCCCGGCGCATCTGGTGGTTGCGGCAGATGGCATGCTGGCCAAGCACCCGGAGCTGCTGGAGCGTCTACCCTTTAGCCGGGAACAGCTGCCGGGCGGGCACCATCTGCACCTGAACGATGAGTCGGGCGCGGGTCTTGTCGCAGACTGTTTCAATCGGTTCTTCGCCATTCCTTGACTTGCCGTGGGCAACTGTCGAGGCTGGGCGGGTTGAAATGGGAGACAACCACGATGGATCTTTATACCGCTGCGACCCCGAATCACACAGTCATGCCGATCCGATGAGCCTGACTATGCGGTCACTCAGTCTGTTGGCACTGTGCTGTTTCAGTTCCGTTTCTTTCGCCGCCGATGTGCCGGGCAGTCACGATCTGCAGATCGTGCCACGGCTGGCCGATGCGCAAATCGTCGACTATCGCCCGCCGGCCGAGCTGGAGCGGATCTATCCGCTGGGCTCGATCCGCAAGATCAGCGGCCAGTTGCGTTTCGACGGTCAGGTGACCGCGCGGGGTGAAACCACCTCGGTGACCTACGAGTTACCCCCGGAACACTCCGCCACCGAAGCGTTCACCGCCGCCCGCGAGGCCTTGCAGAAGCAGGACGCCGAGTTGCTGTTCTGGTGCCAGGCCCGTGATTGTGGTGAAAGCAGCTTGTGGGCCAACGAGGTATTCGGCAACTCCAAGCTGTACGGTGCTGACGAGCAACAGGCCTATCTGCTGTTGAGGCTGGCAGCGCCGCGAGACAACACGCTGGTGGCGCTGTACAGCATCACTCGCGGCAATCGCAAAGCCTATCTGCATGTTGAACAATTCGAAGCAATTGCGCCGCTGGGTGAGTTGCTGCCGACCTCGGCGACCCTGTTGCGTCAGCTCAAAAGCACCGGCGAGCTGGATTTCCCCGATCGAGTCGATGAGCCGGATGACACCTGGCTGCGTCTGATTTCCCGTGGCCTCAACCTCGACACGACATTGCGCGTCACGGTGTCCGGGCCCAAGGCCGAGGCCTGGCGTCAGGCCTTGATCAATCAGGGCGTGCGCGCTGCGCGGATGGAAACCGGCACTGTCGAGGGTAAAGGCCTGCGTATCGACCTGTTGCGATAAGCTGTGGCGAGCGAGCACGCACGGCGTGTTCGCCTACTCTTGGCCTGACTGACTTTTTCGAGACCCTCCATGCTCAATAACGATCGCCTGCTGGTGCAGATCCTCTTGCTGGTGCTGTTCGGTGCCAGTCTTTGGGTGATGGCGCCGTTCTGGTCGGCGCTGTTCTGGGGCGCGGTGCTGGCGTTCGCCAGTTGGCCGCTGATGCGTCTGTTGACCCGCTGGCTCAATGGCCGCGAATCGCTGGCGGCGGCCATTCTGACCTTGGGCTGGATGTTGCTGGTGGCGGCGCCACTGGTCTGGCTGGGGTTCAACCTGGCGGATCATGTGCGTGATGCCACGGCGTTCATCAAGGACGTGCAGGTCGACGGTTTACCGGAGGCGCCGGTCTGGCTGGGCGGTGTGCCGTTGGTGGGCGACCGGCTGGTGGGGATCTGGAACAGTATCGATCAGCAGGGCGCGGCGCTGATGGTCTCGGTCAAACCTTATCTGGGGCAGGTCGGCAACTGGTTGCTGGCGCGCAGTGCGCAGATTGGCGGCGGGATTCTCGAGCTGACGCTGAGCATTGTCTTTGTGTTCTTTTTCTACCGCGACGGGCCCCGGCTGGCGGCGTTTGTGCACAGTCTATTGGAGCGCCTGATCGGTGATCGCGCCGGCTATTACATCGAACTGGTCGCCGGTACGGTGCAGCGGGTGGTCAACGGCGTGATCGGGACGGCGGCGGCGCAGGCGATTCTGGCGTTGATCGGGTTTTTGATTGCCGGGGTTCCGGGGGCTCTGGTGCTCGGGATTGTGACGTTTTTGCTCAGCCTGATTCCGATGGGGCCGCCGTTGGTGTGGGTGCCTGCGACGGCTTGGCTAGCGTGGAAGGGTGAGTACGGGATGGCGGTGTTTCTCGGGATCTGGGGGACGTTCATCATCAGTGGCGTGGACAACGTGCTCAAACCGTATCTGATCAGTCGTGGCGGCAATTTGCCGTTGGTGATCGTGTTGCTCGGGGTGTTTGGCGGGTTGATTGCGTTTGGGTTTATCGGGTTGTTTATCGGGCCTACGCTGTTGGCGGTGGCTTATAGTTTGTTGACGGATTGGAGTAAGAGTCAGGCCCGGGTTTAGGACATGGCGGCCTTTGGGCCGACCATGCGCAGGTTGTTTGGGGTGAATATCCGTTTCCGTGGGTGGTGCTGATTAGGGTTCCGCCCTTACGGCGGGTCACTTTTGCAAACGCCCAAAAGTAACCAAAACGCTTTGCCCTGACGTTCGGCCCACTCGCTAATGCTCGGGGTTCCTTCGCTCCGGGATCGATCCGGGCGCAGCGCCTACGGTTTGCTTCGCTGCACCTCCTCTCGCTGTGTTTGGCTGCGCCAAACGGTCGCTGCGCTCCCACCCCCGGATCAATCCCGGAACGAAGCCTGCCGACGGGCTCTAAGATCAAAAGCGGTACTCGAGCTTGCGTTCATTGTGTTGAGTGGGGCGGCTGCGCCGCATGGGGTGTTCACAGGTCGAAATTGCAAGCCGACCAATCTCTCGCTGACTGCATGCAATCGCCCTGTGGGAGCCAGCCCTGCTGGCGATGGCGCCCTGCCAGTCGACCAATCTCTGCCGGGTGGATGCAGTTCAAACTGTGGGAGCGAGCTTGCTCGCGAAGAGGTCGTTCCGGCCAGCCAGTTTTTCTCGGATGTACTCAAGTGACCGTCTCCAAGGCCAACACTTGGAAACGATCACTCCTCACCCGATCAATTCACGTTGCCACATTCAAATACTTGCCCACCGACGCAGTGTTTTCCAGCGAGTACTGTTTGCTCAAGTTGGCAATCATGCGGTTCAGCGCTTCAGTCGTGCTCTGGGTCGAGGCGGTTTGCTCGTCATCCGGTTGTTCACGCCCCGCCTGCAAAGCCGCTTTCAGTTCATCGCTGCTGACGCCGCCGCTGCTGTCGCTGTCCAGAACCTTGAGCAGTGCTGCGCTGGTGTCAGTGCTGGTGGTTGAGGTTGAGGTTGTGCTGGCACTGGCTTGCAATGCGCTGCTGAGCTCGGTCGCGGTCACGCTGCCGTCGCCGTCTGCATCGAGTTGGCTGAACAGTTCGTCGCTGTTCACCGGCGGCGGAGGCGGTGGCGGTGGGGTCAGGCTGGCAGTGAGTTCGTCCTGGCTGACGGTGCCGTCCTTGTTCTTGTCGAGGGCGGAGAAGATTTCAGTGCTGTCGGCGGTGCTGCCGGCGCTGGTCAAGCCGCTGCTCAGTTCGTCGCTGCTGATGGCGCCGTCGCCGTCGGTGTCGAGGGCGCTGATCAGGGCGTCGGCGAGTTCGGTGTTCGGCGCTTGATCTTGTGGGGGTGGCGGAGGGGGCGCCATGGCGGTCATTTCGTCGGCGCTGAGGCTGCCGCTGGCGTCGCTGTCGAGATCACCGAACTGCTTGCTCAGACTGACCAGCAAGCCATCGTCGGATTTCTGCGACAGGGCGCTTTGCAGTTCGTCCTGATCCACCGCGCCGTCGGCATTGCTGTCGAGTTTGGCGAACAGTTCCTTTTGCAGTTGCGTGCTGCGTGCGTTCTGGGTGGCGGTGGTGCTGGTGCTGGTATAGCTCGTGTAGTTGCTGACGCTACCGATCATCGGGCTCACTCCTTGGACTGGAAAACCGGTGGGTGTACCGGCTTATGCAGCGTCAGGGCGCAAGGTGTCGGGGGTATGTGAGGTTTGTACCGGGTGGTACACAGATTGAAAACACACCGCAACCCCCTGTAGGAGTGAGCCTGCTCGCGATAGCGGTGTGTCAGTCACAGCAAATGTCATGGATAGACCGCTATCGCGAGCAAGCTCGCTCCCACAGTCGATTGTGTGTTTCTCAGGTGCGCGGCAGGCGAATGACGGCAGTGAGACCGCCGCCCGGGGTTTCTTCCAGATTCAATTGTCC
This sequence comes from Pseudomonas sp. 4CAES_32.4, assembly GCF_058136335.1. Classification (NCBI taxonomy): domain Bacteria; kingdom Pseudomonadati; phylum Pseudomonadota; class Gammaproteobacteria; order Pseudomonadales; family Pseudomonadaceae; genus Pseudomonas; species Pseudomonas sp. 4CAES_32.4. The sequence goes on along the minus strand of NZ_CM176882.1, from coordinate 4,626,604 downwards.
GCCCAGACGCTGCGCTGCCTCGCGGGCAATGGTCATGCCCAGGCCGACGCCGCCGGAATTGCGATTGCGCGAACCTTCCAGGCGATAGAACGGTTCAAACACCGCTTCGCGTTTGTCGGCGGCGATCCCCGGTCCGTGGTCGATCACACGAATCAGCAATTGCTCGCGCTGATCCTGCAATTCGATCTGCGCCTGCCCGGCATAGCGCAAGGCGTTATCCATCAGATTGTTGATGCACGAACGCAGCGCCATTGGCTGCACCGGCAATGGCGTGCAATGGCCGCTGACCTGCACGTCGGCGCCCTGATCCTGAGCATTCTCAGCCAGCGATTCGACCAGCGCCTGCACGTCCATCATTTGCACGGCTTCGCTGGTGCGCTGTTCGTGCAGGTAGGTCAGCGTGGCGTCGAGCATGCCGATCATGTCGTCGAGGTCCTGACGCATCTGCCCCTGCAGCCTTTCATCGCTGATGTTTTCCAGGCGCAGTTTCAGGCGTGACAGCGGTGTGCGCAGGTCGTGGGAAACCGCGCCGAGCATGCGCGCGCGTTGCTGTACCTGCTCGCGAATGCGTTGCTGCATCAGGTTGAAGGTGTGCGCCGCTTGCCGTGCTTCGCGCGGGCCGGACTCGTCCAGAGGCGGGCTGTCGAGGTCTTCGCTGAGACGTTCGGCGGCGTCGCTCAGACGCTGGATCGGGCGACTGAGCAGCTTGGCGCCGTACCACGCAGCGATCATCAACGTGATGAATTGAAAGGTCAGCGGCACCACCGGACCACCGAACCACGGACGCGGGGGCCGTGGCGGGTAGCGCGGATCTTGCGCCATCGGTTGGCCGTCCGCGCCCTGGGTGAACTCCGGTGGCGGTGGAGGTGGCGGAGGGCCGTAAAGATGAAACCAGGTGAACGCCAGCAAGTGCGCCAGGACAATCGCCACGAACAGCACGCCAAACAGGCGACCGAACAGCGTGTCGAAGCGCGCTCGCATCAGCCGATGTCCCGCGCGTCGAACAGGTAACCCTCACCGCGTACGGTTTTGATCAACTGCGGGGCTTTCGGATCGTCGCCGAGTTTCTGTCGCAGGCGCGACACCAGCAAATCGATGCTGCGGTCGAACGCTTCGATCGAACGACCACGGGCGGCGTCGAGCAGTTGTTCGCGGCTGAGCACCCGGCGCGGTCGCTCGATGAACACCCAGAGCAAACGGAATTCGGCGTTGGACAGCGGCACCACCAGGCCATCGTCGGCAATCAATTGGCGCAGGACGCTGTTCAGTCGCCAGTTGTCGAAACGAATGTTGGCACGTTGCTCGGTCCGATCATCGCGCACGCGGCGCAGGATGGTCTGGATGCGCGCGACCAGTTCACGCGGCTCGAACGGCTTGGCCATGTAGTCATCGGCACCCAGTTCGAGGCCGATGATGCGGTCGGTGGGCTCGCAGCGCGCGGTGAGCATCAGGATCGGGATGTCCGATTCGGCGCGCAGCCAGCGGCACAGCGACAGGCCGTCTTCGCCGGGCAGCATCAGATCGAGTACCACCACATCGAAGTGTTCGGCCTGCATCGCCACGCGCATGGCCGCGCCGTCGGTAACGCCGCTGGCGTGGATATTGAAGCGGGCGAGGTAATCGATCATCAGCTCGCGGATCGGCACGTCATCGTCGACGATCAGCGCGCGAATGCTCCAGCGCTTGTCGTCTTTTGGCTCATCCGTCGCGGTCGTTTGGTTGTTGTGCATGAGGCTGTTCGTCTGCCAGTAGGCCGCCAACCACAAAGATGGGCTGCGAGGTTGTGGTTTCAGCATAGGCGTCCTGCCGTGAGGCGGGAAGTGCTGATGTAAGGGCGTGTTGCGGCTGGCGAGGCTAGCGCGGGCGCGTGTTGGCGGCATGTCGGTTGTGTATCGGAGTCGACACAATAGCAGCGGACGCTATGCTGATCACGGTCAGCGCGACGATTTACCGATCATCGGGTGCCGCGCTGCCGCCGGTTCCGCTACAATGCGCGCCGATTTCGACCTGCCTGAGAGCCCATTCATGTCCGCCTGCCAGACTCCTATCATCGTCGCCCTGGATTTCCCCACCCGTGACGCCGCACTGAAGCTGGCCGACCAGTTGGACCCGAAGCTGTGCCGGGTCAAAGTGGGCAAGGAACTGTTCACCAGTTGCGCCGCGGAAATCGTCGGCACCCTGCGTGACAAGGGTTTCGAAGTATTCCTCGACCTGAAATTTCACGACATTCCCAACACCACCGCGATGGCCGTGAAAGCCGCTGCCGAGATGGGCGTGTGGATGGTCAACGTGCACTGCTCCGGCGGCCTGCGCATGATGGCCGCTTGCCGTGAAGAACTGGACAAGCGCAGCGGCCCGCAGCCATTGCTGATCGGCGTGACGGTGCTGACCTCGATGGAACGCGAAGATCTGGCGGGCATCGGTCTGGACATCGAGCCACAAGAGCAAGTGCTGCGTCTGGCCGCACTGGCCGAGAAGGCTGGCATGGACGGTCTGGTGTGTTCGGCGCTGGAAGCCACTGCGCTGAAAACCGCACACCCGTCGCTGCAATTGGTGACACCGGGGATTCGTCCGGCGGGCAGCGCGCAAGACGACCAGCGCCGCATCCTGACCCCGCGTCAGGCGCTGGATGCCGGTTCCGATTATCTGGTGATTGGCCGTCCGATCAGCCAGGCGGCTGATCCGGCCAAGGCGCTGGCTTCGGTTGTAGCCGAAATCGCCTAAAGATCGCAGCCTTCGGCAGCTCTTACAGGGTTATGTGAACACCTGTAGGAGCTGCGTCACGCTGCGATCTTTTGATCTTCGGTTTTAAACCTTCAACACCAACTTGCCAAAGTTCTCGCCGCTGAACAATTTCATCAGCGTCTCCGGAAAGGTCTCCAGGCCTTCGACGATGTCTTCCTTGCTCTTGAGCTGCCCCTTGGCCATCCAGCCGGCCATTTCCTGCGCGGCGCTGGCGTATTGCGCCGCGTAATCCATCACCACGAAGCCTTCCATCCGCGCGCGGTTGACCAGCAGCGACAGGTAGTTGGCCGGGCCTTTGACCGCTTCCTTATTGTTGTACTGGCTGATGGCGCCACAGATGACGACCCGGGCCTTCATGTTTATACGGCTCAACACGGCGTCAAGAATGTCACCACCGACGTTATCGAAATAAACATCAACGCCTTTCGGGCATTCGCGTTTAAGACCGGTTACGACATCTTCGGACTTGTAGTCGATGGCGCCGTCGAAACCCAGTTCATCGATGAGAAATTTGCACTTGTCGGCACCGCCAGCAATGCCGATCACGCGGCAGCCTTTGATCTTGGCGATCTGCCCGGCAATGCTGCCCACTGCACCCGCTGCGCCTGACAACACCACGGTGTCGCCAGCCTTCGGTGCGCCCACATCGAGCAGGGCGAAATAAGCGGTCATGCCGGTCATGCCCAGTGCCGACAGATACACCGGCAGCGGTGCCAGTTTCGGATCGACTTTGTAGAAACCTCTTGGCTCGCCGAGGAAATAATCCTGCACACCAATGGCACCGTTGACGTAGTCCCCGACCGCAAATCCAGGATTGTTCGAGGCGATGACTTTACCTACGCCCAGTGCGCGCATGACCTCACCGATACCGACCGGCGGGATGTAGGACTTGCCCTCGTTCATCCAGCCGCGCATGGCCGGATCAAGGGACAGGTATTCGTTCTTGACCAGAATCTGCCCCGCCGCAGGCTCGCCGACCGGCACTTCCTGATAGGTGAAGGTCTCACGGGTGGCGGCGCCCACCGGGCGTTTGGCGAGCAGGAACTGGCGATTGGTCTGGCTGGTCATGGCAGGCACTCGAACGAAATGAAGTGTTGTTGATAGACCTTCGGCCGCCGTGTAGCAAGTTGAGCGGGCGCGGCGAATGCAGGTCGATCCAGAGCGGTGATAGTACGCGGCAGGGTTTTATCACTGCCACGCATGGTTCGGTAAATGGCCTTCTGATAGTGCTGACACCGGGCCAACCCCAATGGCTATGCTGCAATGCGACAAACCCCCAGCATCTTTGCGTTCGAGGACATAACAATGAGCATGACGTTTTCCGGTCAGGTTGCCGTAGTCACGGGTGCGGCCAACGGCATCGGCCGAGCGACCGCGCAGGCATTCGCCGCCGAAGGTCTGAAAGTGGTGGTGGCCGATCTGGATGCGGCAGGGGGCGAGGGCACGGTGGCACTGATTCGTACAGCCGGTGGCGAAGCGACCTTCGTGCGCTGCAACGTGACCGTCGAAAGCGAAGTGAAAAATCTGATGGACGAGGTGATCAATACCTACGGCCGTCTCGACTATGCCTTCAACAATGCCGGCATCGAAATCGAAAAAGGCAAACTGGCGGACGGCTCGATGGACGAGTTCGACGCCATCATGGGCGTCAACGTCAAAGGCGTCTGGCTGTGCATGAAGTATCAGTTGCCGCTGTTGCTGGCCCAGGGCGGCGGGGCAATCGTCAACACGGCGTCGGTGGCCGGGTTGGGCGCAGCGCCGAAGATGAGCATTTATGCGGCCTCGAAACATGCGGTGATCGGCCTGACCAAATCGGCCGCCATCGAATACGCGAAGAAGAAAATTCGCGTCAATGCCGTGTGCCCGGCGGTGATCGACACTGACATGTTCCGCCGTGCCTATGAAGCCGATCCGAAGAAGGGCGAGTTCGCCAACGCGATGCACCCGGTCGGGCGTATCGGCAAGGTCGAGGAAATCGCCAGTGCCGTGCTGTATCTGTGCAGCGATGGCGCTGCGTTCACCACGGGCCATTCGCTGGCCGTGGACGGTGGCGTGACCGCATTCTGAAAATCGGCAACAACAGAACCGGCTTTCCTGCGGGTTTTTTTATGCCTGGCGTTTAGTTCGGTGAATCCGCTAAACAATGTGTATCAAATAGTTAGAACCAGCCCTTTTGACGGCGTTGTCGCACAGCCTGTCCGGCGCGGCTGTGATTTACTGCCGCCAGCAAAACGGACAGGAGTTTGCTTGCTCATGGAATTGAGAATTGACCGACAGGCAATGGTGCCTGTCGTGCAGCAGATTGTTGACGGGGTCATCGACTGGATCACCCGGGACGCGGTGGCTCCGGCTACGCGCCTGCCCTCGGTGCGGCAGATCGCGCGCTCCAATCTGCTCAGCCAGTCGTGCGTGGCAGAGGCGTGCGAACGTCTCGTCGCCCAAGGTGTTCTGGCACCGCGTCACGGTGCTGGATTCATGGTGGCGGAGGCGCCTGCGCCGACGCCCGGTAACCAGCGTCGTGCGGGTAGCGAAGGCACCCAGGGTGTCCGTGGTTTTGGCGCATGGCTGAAACTAGGCGATGGCGGTTTGCCCGAAAACTGGCGGGAGTCCGACGACCTCAATTACGCAATTCGCCAAGTCGCTCGAACCGACATGGCCAGCCTGTTCAACTACAGCTCGCCGTTGGGATTGCCGGCGTTGCGCGAGCAAATAGCCAAACGCCTCGGCCTCATCGGTATCGATGCGTGCGAACAACAGATGCTGACCACCAGCGGTGCCAGCCACGCCCTGGATCTGCTGGTCAGGACGCTGCTCAAGGCCGGTGACTACGTGGTGGTGGAAAGTCCGGGCTATGCGCCGCTGTTTGATCTGCTGCGAATGCACGGCGTTCACCTGCTGGAAGTACGTCGCACCCCCAACGGGCCGGACATCGACATGCTCGAGGCGTTGCTGAAAAAATTCCGCCCGGTTGCGATGTTCATCAACAGTCACCATCACAACCCGACGGGCAGCTGTCTGACGCAGTCCGTTGCACAACGGATCTTGCAGTTATGTGCAAGCCATGACTTGCGGCTGGTTGAAGACGATGTCTACGCCGACATGCACCACGGCACCGGCGTGCGGCTGGCGGCACTGGATGCGCAGGTGATCTACGTCGGCAGTTTCTCCAAGACGCTCAGCAGTTCACTGCGGGTCGGGTTTGTGCTGGCTGATGATCAACTGATTGCGCGTCTGGCCCAGGTCAAAAAGGTCACCAGCATGGGTGTTTGCCAATTCGCGGAGGCGGTGCTGGCCAGTCTCCTGGCCAGCGGTGCCTATCGCAAACTCGTGCAACGTCAACGCCAGCGCCTGAATATTGATCGTGCTGCTGCCCTGCAAGCACTGGAGGACGCCGACTGGGAGGTGTTTGGCAAACCGGTCGGCGGGTTGTTCATATGGGCCCGCCCGCCGTTGACCGACGCTGCCCGCTTGTACAAGACCGCCCAGCGCAGTGGCGTGGAGCTGCCGTCGGCGAGTGCGTTTAGCCCCAGCGGCGAGATCACCGAGTGGCAGCGCATCAATGTCGCGCATGCTTGCGATCCACGGGCCCGGCAGTTTTTTCGCAACACCCGTGCGGATCGACCTCAAGCGTTCTGAAAGCGACGAGGGCGTAGCTTTTTGCCATTATTCCGACGCCAGAGACTTGTGCAGTTGGATGGCCGTTGCGAATCTTCGTCTACAGACTATGGCAGGGGACTACGCGCAATGATTTCGGCCGTGCAAGGACGTTTTGCCAACCTCGGTATGGCAAAAAAACTGGGTGTCGGGTTTGTGCTCGTGCTGCTGCTGACGGCGCTGGTTGCAGCCATCGGTGTCTGGTCCCTGCAAACCATCAGTCAACGCTTCGATGGCCTCAAACAGATGTCTTCACTCAATAGCGGGTTGCTCAAAGTGCGCTTGCTTGAGCAGGACTATGCCCTGCACGCCAACCCGAAAAACGCCGATACCCTGCGCGAAGGCGTCGACGGCCTGATCACCCTGGCCGATCAGCTCAAGGCGCAGTCGCCGGCCAACGTTGCGGTGATGAATGATGTCCAGCTTTCGCTGGGGGCTTACCGCAAGGCCTTCGATGAATTCGTCTCGCTGACCCAGGCTAAGGATCTTGCGCTGGAAATGGCCAGTTGGTCGGTCTCCAGTGTGGCCAATAACCTCGACGTGCTGCAGGCCGGACTGGCCGACGACGGCGCGTACACCTTGAAAGACAGTGAAGGCAAGGACGGTGCACAGTTCATCGAGCAGGCCAATCAGGTCAGCCAGGTGTCGCGGTTGATGCTGCAAGCGATGAATGAGGCCCGGGTGCGTCTGGATCAAAGCCGCAAAGGTGATGCCGACAGCGCCGGCAAGGGCAATATCGAGCAGGCCGCACAGGCGCAGGCGCAGGCTGAAGAACTGAAGTCCACGGTCAAGGATGAGGGCTACCTGACGGTGCTCAATGAAGTGTCCGGACACATCGCCGGGTTCAACGACAAACTGGCCGAGTACACCGGTTTGCTCGCTCAGGAAAAAACCGTTTACGAGCAATTGCACCAGCGTGCGAGTCAGGTCGTCGAGCGCGTCGATCAGGCTTATGTCGCTGAAGACGCGGCGATGCAGGCTGAACTGAAGAAAAACTCGGTGCTGATCATTGGCTCTTCAGCACTGGCGCTGTTGGTCGGGCTGATTGCCGCGTGGGTCATCACGCGCCTGATCGTCGCGCCGTTACGCAGCGTGATTCAGGTGGCGCAGCAGATCGCCGCCGGTGATTTGAGCGCAACCGTCGAGGTGACCCGGCGTGACGAAATCGGTCAACTGATGCTGGCGATGCAACAGATGGGCGCGGGGTTGAGCACGATTGTCAGCGGGTTGCAGGCGGGTATCGAACAATTGGCCAGCTCGGCGCAGTCGTTGTCGGCGGTGACCGAGCAGACCAATCTTGAGGTCAGCAGTCAGAAGGAGGAAACCGAGCAGGTCGCCACCGCCATGAACCAGATGACGGCTACCGTGCATGACGTTGCGCGCAATGCCGAAGAAGCGGCGCTGGCGGCGCAGACAGCCGACGACAAGGTCGAAAGTGGTCAGCGGGTGGTGCGTCAGAGCATGGCGCGGATCGAGCAATTGGCGGATTCGGCGACGTCGGCCAGTTCGAGCATCGAGAGCCTGAGTGCGCAAATCCAGAATATCGGTACGGTGCTTGACGTGATCAAGAGCGTGGCGGAGCAGACCAATCTGTTGGCCCTCAATGCCGCGATCGAGGCGGCCCGGGCAGGCGAGCAGGGCAGGGGCTTTGCGGTGGTGGCCGATGAGGTGCGGGCTTTGGCGCGGCGTACGCAGCAATCGACCGAGGAGATCGAGCGGCTGGTCAGCGCGTTGCGTGCGGCGGCGCATTCATCGGTGCAGCAGATTCAGGGCAGTGGTGAGTTGGTGAAGCTGGCGGTGAGTGATGCGCTGCAGACCGAAAGTGCGTTGGGGAGTATTGCGGCGGCGGTGTCGTTGATCCAGCAGATGAATCAGCAGATTGCGGCGGCCGCTGAGGAGCAGAGTTCGGTGGCGGAGGAGATCAATCGCAGTGTGACGAGTATTCGTGCGAGTGCGGATCAGTCTTCGCTGGCGATGCGCGGGAACGCGGCTTCGAGTGTTGAGCTGGCGCAGTTGGGGGTTGGGTTGCGTGGGATGGTTGGGCATTTTCGGCTGTGACGCTTTGGACTTGGCGGCCTTTGGGCCGACCATGCGCTTTGGGGGGGTGAATATCCGGTTCTGCGGGTGTTGCTTCTGGCAGTTTCGCCCTTACGGCGAGTCCCTTTTTCAAACGCCAAAAAGGAACCAAAAGTCTTTGCCCTGACGTTCGGCCCGCTCGCTGGGGCTCGGGGTTCCTTCGCTCCGGGATCGATCCGGGCGCATCGCCTACGGTTTGCTTCGCTGCACCTCCTCTCGATGCATTTGGCTTCGCCAAACGGTCGCTGCGCTCCCACCCCCGGATCAATCCCTCCACTCAGCCTGCCGACGGGCTCCGAGATCAAGATCAAGAGCGGTACTCGAGCTTGCGCTCATTGTGTTGAGTGGGGCGGCTTTGCCGCATGGGGTGTTCGCAAATCAAAACTGCGTGACTTACCAGCGATGGCGGCCTACGAGCTGACCAATTTTTTGCAGCATGTATGCGATCAAACTGTGGGAGCTAGCCCTGCTAGCGATAGCGGCCTCCCAGTCGACCGATCTCTATCAGATGTATCGAATTCAATTGTAGGAGTGAGCCTGCTCGCGATAGCGGTCGTCTCTCCACCCGGTCCCCATCTGCCACCCACAAAAAAGCCACCTCTGCGGTGGCTCCTTTTCCAGCATCGACTATCAGTCGTAAATCACTTTTTTCTTCCAGTCTGCATCCGCCTCTACATCTTTGAGGCCGGCGGTGAGTTGGTTTTCGTCGCCTTCAGCCGGGGCGATTTTGTCCATGACCTGGGCGTTGGCGCGGGCCAGCAGTTTTTCCAGGTATTGCAGTTGTTCGGAATAGATCTGCGGGTCTGGCTGTTTGCGCAGGTATTGCACGCCGCGTTCGAAGGCGAGGCGGGCTTGGCCGGGTTGGTTTTGCTGCAGGGACTGTTGGCCGAGGTTGTTGAAAAACTCGATGTGCAGCAGCACCAGAATGTGGCGGACTTCGCGAACCCAGTGTTTGGCTTCGTTCGGTGGCAGGAAACCGTCGTGGGCGGCGCGGGTGATCTGGCCGTGCAGGGCTTCGAGGAGGAAGCGTACGTCTTTGGCCTTGGCCTCGGTCATGATCGGTGCCGGCGGGTTGTTGACCGGGATCGATTCGCCTTGGGCGACCATGGCGCTCAGTTCGGTGATGCGGGCTTTGGTGGTGGCGCTGGTTTTTTCGAGGTTCAGCAGGCGTTGGCAGACGTTCAGTTCCAGCCGAGTCAGCAACAGCTTGAGCGCAGGCGTCATGAACTGGCCGGGGAAGGTTTCGGTCAGTTCGCCGCAGCGACGCAGGCGATCGTTGAGTTCGACTTTAGTGCGGGCCTTCTCCAGTTTGTTGGCTTCCACTACATGGTTCATGTAGCCAATGGCGATCAGGATTGCGATCCCGGCTACGACGAGCAGGGTGATCATGAGTGGTGTCACCGGTAAGACCTCTTTATAGGGTTCGCATGCGAGTGTAGTGGCTGGGCATTTAGGCGCCTAGCGCCGCTCGACGAGTTGGATCGGCTGGTTCAATCTGTATCGGCCGCGTGCTGCTTATATGAATGCTGGCGCTTGATGTGCAGATTGCCATCACTGAGCGGTGGACTATAACGTCTTGGCGAGTGTCGGAATATAGGCGTCAAAGCCTGGGCGAAGGAAAACCCCGATTGCTCCCGTAAAGCAGGGCGAAGTCATTGATTTAAATAAATTTATATCTGGGGGTTGACGACCTCTCAATCCATCCATAGAATGCGCGCCACTTGCAGCGTAAAGCACACAGCGAAGCGCGGCAGGAAGTGAATGTTGTAGTGTGTCCCCTTCGTCTAGTGGCCTAGGACACCGCCCTTTCACGGCGGTAACAGGGGTTCGAGTCCCCTAGGGGACGCCAATGCGGGAATAGCTCAGTTGGTAGAGCACGACCTTGCCAAGGTCGGGGTCGCGAGTTCGAGTCTCGTTTCCCGCTCCAATTTTAAACAGCAGTGCTTTCGGGCGGTGCTGAGTGAAACCAGAACCAAATCTTCGGAGGCGGATCTGGACACCGAAACACACACCATGTGTTCCGGGTAGCGTGTCCCCTTCGTCTAGTGGCCTAGGACACCGCCCTTTCACGGCGGTAACAGGGGTTCGAGTCCCCTAGGGGACGCCATTTGCGGGAATAGCTCAGTTGGTAGAGCACGACCTTGCCAAGGTCGGGGTCGCGAGTTCGAGTCTCGTTTCCCGCTCCAAATTCTAGAAACGCCGCTCAGTGAGCGGCGTTTTTATTAGTGAAAGTTGTAGCCTGTGTCCCCTTCGTCTAGTGGCCTAGGACACCGCCCTTTCACGGCGGTAACAGGGGTTCGAGTCCCCTAGGGGACGCCATTGCGGGAATAGCTCAGTTGGTAGAGCACGACCTTGCCAAGGTCGGGGTCGCGAGTTCGAGTCTCGTTTCCCGCTCCAAATTCACAAAAACGCCGATCAGTGATGATCGGCGTTTTTGTTTGTGCGCGATTTGTTGTCGCCAAAAAAAAGGACCGTGAAGGTCCTTTTTTGCGTCTGCCAGAACCCGGCCATGCGCTGACCGGGTTCGAGCGATCGATCACAGCTTCGGCAATTGCCCGATGCGGCCCATCATTTCGGTGACGATCTGCAGATCCAGCAAGAACTGGTCAACGGTCTTGAACTCGCCATCGGTGTGGCCGGTGTATTTCACTTCAGGACGCGCCAGACCAAATTGGACGCCATTCGGCAACTCATGCACCGACGTCGCGCCGGCAGAAGTGCCGAACTCGTGTTTCATGCCAAGGTTTTCCGTGGACACCGCCAGCAACGCCTTGACCCATTCACCTTCCGGGTTGCGGTACATCGGTTCGGCGACCGAATAATCGAACGCCACGGCAACCTTGGTTTTCTTGGTCCAGGCACTTAGTTTGTCGGCGATTTCAGCCTTGAGTTTTTCCGGGGATTTGCCCTTCGGCACCCGCAGATTCACCGCCAGCTTGAACGCGTTGTCATCCTCGCCGACGTAAGTCAGCGAAGTGGTCAGCGGCCCCATGAAATCGTCGGAGAAACCCACACCAAGTTTTTTGCCCAGATAGTCCAGGCCCCAATTGTCGGCGGCGTAGCGAGCGGCGTCGGTGAACGAGTTGTGCTTGAGAGCGACTTTGCCTTCGAGGCTGTTGATGAACACCAGCATGCGCGCTACCGGGTTAACACCGGATTCCGGTTCGGAGGAATGCGCGGAAACGCCGGTCACCGTCAGTTTGACGTCTTTGCCATCAACCTTGGCAGCGACTTCAAAGTTGCCGCCATTGTGTTTGGCGAATTCAGTCCCGGCCTTTTGCAGGCTGGCTGCCAGTTCGGCAGGTTTGTCGGTCACCAGGGTGACGACGGACGCCGATGGAATCTGGTTGGTCGCCAGGCCGCCGGTCATCGAAGTGATTTCCGCGCCTTTGCCTTCAGCGGTGCGTTTGGCAAATTTGGCCATCACCGTGCCGTAGCCTTTCTCGGCAATCACGACCGGGTAACCACCGTCCAATGCCATGTTGTAGGCCGGCGTCGGGTTTTTCTCGAAGTAATAAGGGATTGCGTCACCCGTGGTTTCTTCGGTGGTGTCGACCAGCAGTTTGAAGTTGCGCGCCAGCGGCAGCTTCTCCTCCTTGATCACCTTCATGGCGTACAGCGCGACGACGATACCGTTCTTGTCATCCTCGGTACCGCGGCCGTACATGCGATCGCCGATCAGGGTGACCTTGAACGGATCAAGCTTGGTGCCGTCCTTGAGCACCCAGTTTTCCGGGGTCACGGGCACTACGTCAGCGTGGGCATGGATACCGACGACTTCGTCGCCCTGGCCTTCGAGGGAGATTTCGTAGACGCGGTTATCGACGTTGCGGAAGTTAAGATTGAACGACTCGGCCAGGCTTTTGATCTTGGCAGCGATCTTGATGAATTCAGGGTTGTCGTGCTGTGCCACACCTTCCTTCTGGAAAGTAGGAATCTCGACCAGTTCGCGCAAGGTTTCCAGCGCGGCTTTGCCGTACTTCACGCGGGTGTAGATGCCCAGCAGGCGATGAATTTCGTTCTGCTGTTCGACATTCAGCGTCTTGTTGTCGAGAAAAGTGCTGATGGCTGGACCAAGATTGTCGCTTTTGGCGATGTCGCTCTTGGCCAGGCTGCTCAAAAACTCGCGGAAGTCCGTGACGTTTTTTTCGTCGAAGGATTTCAGGATGGCCGCGCTCTGCTGTGGGGTGATGTTGGCTTGAGCGGCGCTGGTGAATGACGCGAGGCTGGCGAGCATCAGGGTAGCGGCGGCCAGTTGCTTGAGGGAGAAATCCATTACGCAGGCATTCCTTGCAGACAGTGGGTAGGACGTTTCTGTCGGATGCGTCAGAAACTTTTTGCAAACTAACACCGCGAACGTGTGCCACGGGAGCCTTGAAACTTGATCTGTCGCACAGAAATGCAAAAGAGGCGCAGAAATGAAAAAGTCCCGGCAGGGTGTGCCGGGACTTTTCTGTGCACTCACATTGACAGCACCAAGCGTCCGGCGAACAGAATCAGAATCACGCCCATGCTGCGCTCGAACCAGTGGCCCATGCGCATAAACAGCAGGCGCACTTTGTTGCTGGAGAAAAACAGCGCGACGATGACGAACCACAACGCGTTTACAAAACACATCCACACACCATAGAGCGCCTGGATTTGCAGGGGCGTGGTGGCGCTGATGATCGTGGTGAAGATCGCCAGAAAGAACAGCGTGGCCTTGGGGTTGGTGGCGTTGGTCAGGAAGCCGGTACTGAACGCTTTGAACAGCGACTGCTCAACCAGTGGTTCGCCCGCAGGTTTTTCGCCTTCGACGGTGGTTTTCGGCTTGCTGCGAATCAAGCTGACACCGAGGTACAGAATGTAAGCACCGCCGACCACTTTGGCCACGGTCAGTAGCCACGGTGTGGTGTGCATCAACGCACCAACCCCTAATAACGTGTACAGAACATGTACGGAAATCCCCGCGCCGATGCCCAACGCCGTGCAAATTCCGACTAACCGTCCGAAGCGGACGCTTTGTCGAATGGTCACGGCGAAGTCCGGTCCAGGAGCGACCACGGCGAGAAAATGGATGGTGGCCAGCGCCAGAAACTCGCCCAGGTAATTCGAATACATCTCAGCTCCAGAAAGTCAGGGGTGAAGCATTGCCGCGATAGCCGACAAAGAAGGAAAGGCTCAAACGCGGATCCGCCACGCCCGGGGTCACCGAGTGCATGCAGCGCGAATTGAACATGATGAAATCGCCCGGATCCGGCCGCACCTCAAGGGCCGGTGCGCCGAGCAGTGCCGGGTCGATTCCGTAACTGTCGCCGCGCATCTCGTCGAACTGGTCCGGCGTGATGTCGTCGTCCCACATCTGCAAGGCGCCGCCTTCGGTCGGCATGTTCAGGTAGACGTTGCAGGCGAACTGCGCCTCCAGACTGCGGGCCTGAAAGCTGTCGGGGGCGTCCTTGGCGAAGATGTCGTGGTGGGCGAGGAAGCACACGCCGGGCTTCACCACCCGCGAAAGCCCGACGTACATCTTGCGCCCGTAGAGGTTTTCCAGATGCGCACCGGCAGGCCAGGACTCGTCGAGCATGCAACGCAAGGTGTCGACCGGCGAAGAGTAGGGCGCGCAACGATGACGCAATTCGGCGATGTTGCGAGTGGCGCGCTCGAAGTAATCTTCGATCAGCAGCGGCTGGTTTTCCGCTTCATAAAACGCCATGCCGATGCGCCCGATGCTGGGTGCGTTGATGTAGCCCTCAAAGCCAGGCGCGAGAATCTTGTCGCCAATTTCGATCGCCAGCGGCTGGGGCAAAAAGCCTTTGACGCGAATGGCGAGGACTTCTTCGTTGGCCAGTTTTTTTATGCACGTCTCATCGAGACGCTCGACGTCTAGCATCATGTTGTCTAGGTCCATCTATCGATAGTCAACGGAACCGGCGAGTGCGGTTCCCCCGGCGCCGGACGCCGCGCAAGGCAGCGTCCGAAATGCTCAATCCACGCTGTAGTGGACGGACAGCGTGCCCTTCTTCTGTGAAAGGGACGCGATCGTGACTGTGCCCAGATCCTTCAGGCTGCGTACATGGGTGCCACCACAGCCATAGGCCGGGAGTTCACCAAAACCGATTTCCCGCGCGCCTTCGCGCAGCGAGGTCAGGCGGGGCAGATCGTGCTCGATCCACTGGCCAATAGCGTATTGAATGGTTTCTGCTTCGACTTCCTTCGCGGCATCACCGGGTTTGAATTGCACCCGGCCTTCGTCCGGCCAGTGGTGCGCCTTGATCGGCGTCCAGCCCAGTGCCTGAACGAAATGGCCAATCAGATGCCCGGCCGAATGCATGCGGGTATTGAAGCGACGGCGATCTTCATCGACGCGGATACAAGTCATGCCGAGCGCTACCGGTTGATCGACGAAATGCACGATCCGATCTGGCTCCTGCACCACGCGCAGCACCTGGCTTTCGCCAATCCAGCCGGTATCGCATGGCTGACCGCCACCCTGCGGATGAAACAAAGTCGCGCGCAGTACAACGGCAAATTCATTCTCGTGGGGCGTGCAGTCGAGGACTTCCACGTTCGCCTTGAGGTCATCGCTGTGGAAAAACAGGCGAAGCGTCATATTCGATGCCCTTAGGAAAGTTTCTATTTTTATTATATGAATCGTGCAATAACGTGATAATCCGTTCAAACATCAAAGGACTTGTGCGCCGTGAGCATCAATCTGCCGTTGCCATTGCTGGGTGAAATGGCGATTTTCGTCAAGGTCGTCGAGACGGGCAGCTTCTCTGAAGCGGCTCGGCAACTCGGCTCATCGCCATCGGCGGTCAGCCGCAGCATCTCGCGGCTGGAAAAAGCCCTGGCCACGCGGTTGCTGCAACGCACCACGCGCAAACTGCGCTTGAGCGACGGCGGGGAAGAGGTATTCAAGCGCTGTCAGGAAATGGTCAGCGCCGCGAAATCAGTGATGGAAATCAGTGGCCAATTCACCCACGAAGCGGAAGGGCTGGTGCGGGTCAGCGTGCCGAAAGCGGTAGGGCGTTTTGTGATTCACCCGCACATGCCGGAGTTTCTGCGGCGATATCCCAAGGTCGATGTCGAGTTATTGCTGGAAGACCGGCAGGTCGATTTGATTGACGATCATGTCGACCTGGCGATTCGCATTACCGACCGGCCACCGGCGGGATTGGTCGGGCGGCAATTGCTGACCATCGACCACTTGCTCTGCGCGACGCCGCAATACCTGGCCGAACACGGTACGCCGACTCACCCGCATGACCTCCTCAATCACAGCTGCATCTATCTGGGCGAGACCCCGAGCGATGCGCGCTGGAAATTCAAGAAGGGCAGTAAAGCAGTGACGGTTGGCGTGCGCGGTCGCTATGCCGCCAATCACACGGGTGTGCGTTTGGGCGCGGTATTGCAGCACATCGGTATCGGCAGCCTGCCGTATTTCACAGCGCGTTATGCCTTGGAGCAAAAGTTGATCGTGCAGGTGCTGCCAGACTGGACATTCCTCGCGTCTTACCACGGCGGGCTCTGGCTGTTGCACTCGCCCACCCGGTACTTGCCGCCGAAGTTGCGGGTGTTTATCGATTTTCTGGTGGAGTGCCTGGAGAAGGAACCGACCCTGAGTAAACCCGGTAAGCCGGGCAATGCAAGTAACACCGCGATGGCGTACGAGCTACCTGAAAGCGAGGGGTTGTTTTAGCGCAAAAGCAAAAGATCGCAGCCTTCGGCAGTTCCTACATACGCGGTCAATGCAGGAGCTGCCGAAGGCTGCGATCTTTTGATCTTCAACCAACAAACTGAATCAGTGCTTGCTGTCCTGCGCGGACATCGCCATCAGCTGTTTTTCCTGATTCCAGTCGAACGGTTCGTCGTTCTGTTCGGCTTCGTAGCGACGTTCTTCCAGCGCCTGATACAGGTCGATTTCTTCATCGGACAGGTAGTGCAGGCAGTCGCCAGCGAAGAACCACAGCAGATCCCGTGGGATCAGGTGGGCGATTTGCGGGTAGCGAGAAATCACTTGAGTCAGGATGTCCTGGCCCAGGTATTGGCTTTCGATCGGATCGATCGGCAAGGATGCCAGCAATTCGTCGAAGCGCTCCAGAAACAAGGCATGGCTTTCTTCGGGAACCTGATCGGCCTCACCTACGGCGACCAGAATACTGCGCAGGTGGTCGAGCAAAACAAGATGGTCGGCAACGAGGTTGGACACGAGATAAGTCCTCAAGAGCAAAACGGGCGCGGGAGTATAAAGCTCCCGCGCGCGCATTGACATGCCTGTCAGGATCAGCGGACTTTGCCCTCTGCCTGTGCCAGCTCTTCTTTGTCGAAATCATCGACATCGATCACCTTGCGTCGCGCCGCTTCGGCATCACGCAGACTTTGCGCTTCCACCGGTTGCAGCACACCAGCCTCCAGCGCCGCGTCGATGGCGTGTTCGCCTGCGGTTGGTTTGACCTGACCGCTTTTCAGCGAGGTGTGCAGCTTCTTGTGCAACGGTTGCGCGGCGTTCAGCAGATCGCTGGCGTGCTGCAGCGCACCCACCGCATCGTCTGCCGATTGCGGGCGATAGCAGCCGGCAAGCAGTTCTTCCAGCGCCGGATCGCCCTTGGCGCGACCGATTACGCCAGCCACTTCGGCGCCGAGTTTGTCCGACGGGCCTTTGTGACGACGGCCAAACGGGAACACGATCACCCGCAGCAGGCAGCCAAACACTTTGTTCGGGAAGTTGCTCAGCAATTCATCCAGCGCCCGTTCCGACTGACCGAGGCTTTCTTCCATCGCCCAGCGGAACAACGGCTCCATGTACGCCGGTGAGTCCAGGTCGTGATAACGCTTGAGCGCGGCGGACGCCAGATACAGATTGCTCAAAACATCACCCAGGCGTGCCGACAGACGCTCGCGGCGTTTCAACTCGCCACCGAGCAGCATCATGCTGAAGTCAGCCAGCATGGCGAACGCCGCAGCCTGACGATTGAGTGCACGGAAGTAGCCTTGGCTGATCTTGTCGCCCGGCGCACGTTCGAAGTGGCCGAAACCCAGGTTCAACACCAGCGTGCTGGCGGCGTTGCTCACGGCAAAACCGATGTGCTTGAGCAGCAGGCCATCGAACTCTTTAAGGGCCTGATCCTTGTCCTCGCGACCGGCGAGGGCCATTTCCTTGAGCACGAATGGATGGCAACGAATCGCGCCCTGACCGAAGATCATCAGGTTGCGCGAGAGAATGTTCGCGCCTTCCACGGTGATGAAAATCGGTGCACCGTTCCAGCTGCGCCCGAGGTAGTTGTTCGGGCCCATGATGATCGCCTTGCCGCCATGCACGTCCATGGCGTGGCTGATGCATTCGCGACCGCGTTCGGTCAGGTGGTATTTGAGGATCGCCGACAGCACCGAGGGTTTCTCGCCGAGATCCACCGCGTTGGCGGTGAGCATTCGTGCGGCGTCCATCATCCACGCGTTGCCGCCGATGCGTGCCATGGCTTCCTGAATGCCTTCGAACGCCGACAGCGGCACATTGAATTGCTCACGAATCTGCGCGTATTGGCCAGTGACCAGACTGGTGAACTTGGCCGCACCGGTGCCGACTGCCGGCAGCGAAATAGAACGGCCGACCGACAGGCAGTTCATCAGCATCATCCAGCCTTTGCCGAGCATCTCTTGGCCGCCGATCAGGTAGTCCAGCGGAATGAACACGTCTTTGCCCGAGTTCGGGCCGTTCATGAACGCCGCACCCAATGGCAAGTGACGACGACCGATCTCGACACCATCGGTATCAGTCGGAATCAGCGCCAGGCTGATGCCAAGGTCTTCCTTGTCACCCAGCAAATGTTCCGGGTCATAGGCCTTGAACGCCAAGCCGAGCAAAGTGGCCACGGGGCCGAGGGTGATGTAGCGCTTTTCCCAGTTCAGGCGCAGGCCAATGACTTCCTGACCTTTCCACTGACCTTTGCAGATGATCCCGGTGTCGGGCATCGCCCCGGCATCGGAGCCGGCAAGCGGGCCGGTGAGGGCGAAGCACGGGATGTCGTCGCCGCGAGCCAGGCGTGGCAGGTAGTGATTGCGTTGTTCATCGGTGCCGTAATGCAGCAACAGTTCGGCCGGGCCGAGGGAGTTGGGCACCATTACGGTGGAGGCGAGGTCACCGCTGCGGGTCGCGAGTTTCATCGCCACTTGCGAGTGGGCATAGGCCGAGAAGCCTTTACCGCCAAATTCTTTCGGAATGATCAGGGCAAAAAAGCCGTGTTCCTTGATGTGCGTCCAGGCTTCGGGCGGCAAGTCCATCGACTGGCCGATCTGCCAGTCGGTGACCATGGCGCAGAGTTCTTCGGTCGGGCCGTCAATGAACGCCTGTTCTTCTTCGCTCAGTTGCACCTTCGGATAGGCCAGGAGTTTGTCCCAGTCCGGACGGCCGCTGAACAGCTCGCCATCCCACCAGACGGTGCCGGCATCGATCGCGTCGCGCTCGGTCTGCGACATCGGCGGCAGGGTTTTCTGAAACCAGTTGAACAGCGGCGCGGTGAAATGTTTGCGGCGCAGGTCAGGCAGCAGCAACGGCGCGGCGACTACGGCCAGCACGACCCAGAACACCAGCAGCAGCCAGCCCGGTGCGTGACTGAAAATACCCATGGCCAAGAGATAGACGGCAACGATGCCCAACGCGGGCAGAGGGGAAACACGCCGGTGGGCGAGATACGCCACGCCGACCAGCAAAACCAGTATCCACAACAACAGCATATTCAGTCCTCCGTGAACCAAGGCAAATCGACCCTCCAGAGCTTAGACGGCATCTGCAAAACCGGGTGGTCAGACCAAGGTGATTGAAATCGTGGGAAACCCCGGATGGTTTTCGTAGGTTCGGTGGGCAACGCGTGTGGGAAATCGTTCGATCAAACCGCGTCTTTGCGTCCAAGTTTGGCCGAAACGTCGTTATCTCTGTGCTTGAGCTGTCGCTAGACTCCAGGCTCATCCAGGAGATTGTCGTCATGCACGAGTATCTGAGTCCCGGCCGCTTCATCGATAGTGACCACCCGGCGGTGGTGGAGTTCGCCGAACAGCACCGTGGTGCCAGCCGTGATCCGCTGGCGCAGGCGATCAGTCTTTATTACGCGGTGCGCGAGGCCGTGCGCTACAACCCTTACACTTTCAGTCGTGATCCGCAGACCTTGCGCGGCAGCTATGCGTTGGCGACGGGGGAGAGTTACTGCGTGCCGAAAGCCACGCTGCTCGCCGGTTGCGCGCGGCATTGCGGGATCCCGGCGCGGATCGGTCTGGCTGACGTGAAAAATCATTTATCGACGCCACGTCTGCTTGAATTGCTGAAAAGCGACATGTTCGCCATGCACGGCTACACCGAGTTTTTCCTCAACGACCGTTGGGTAAAAGCCACACCGGCGTTCAACCAGAAACTCTGCGAATTGTTCAACGTCGCGCCGCTGGAATTCAACGGCATCGACGACAGCGTTTTCCATCCGTTCAACCGTGATGGCGCGCAGTTGATGGAGTATCTGGTCGATCACGGCCAATTCGCTGATGTGCCGGAAACCTTCTTCTTCGAACATCTGCAAAAGTGCTATCCGCATCTGTTCACCGATCAGCAACCGCCATTGCTGGGCGATATGCACAGTGATGTGAGCCGCGTCTGATCCGGCGTATGCTGCCTGCCCACGCATTTGAAAAGAGGCGGTCATGCTGAAGATCTGGGGACGGAAAAACTCATCGAATGTCCGGAAGCCGTTGTGGGCCGCTGAAGAACTCGGCCTGGCTTACGAGGCGATCGATGCCGGTGGCGCATTTGGCGTAGTCGACACGCCCGAGTACCGGGCGATGAACCCGAATGGCCGAGTGCCGGTGATCGAAGACGACGGTTTTGTGCTGTGGGAATCCAACGCCATCGTGCGCTATCTACTGGCCAAACATGCGTCCGATAGCGCCTGGTATTCAGCTGATCCGCAAGCCCGTGCCATCGCCGACAAGTGGATGGACTGGACCACGTCGAGTTTCGCCGGTCCCTTCCGCACGGTGTTCTGGGGTGTCTTGCGCACACCGGCTGACCAGCAGGACTGGACGGCCATTCACGCCGCGATCAAAGAGTGCAACGAGTTGCTGAGCATGGCCGACGAGGCATTGGCCAGCCAACCGTATCTGTCGGGAAAAGACATCGGCATGGGCGATATTCCCCTCGGCAGTTTCATTTATGCCTGGTTCGAAATGCCCATCGAACGCGCCGCGCAACCGCATCTGCAAGCCTGGTACGAACGCCTGAAGCAACGTCCGGCCTACCAAAAAGCGGTTATGACCGCGTTGACTTAATACCTACTATCGACACACTTGACTGTACTTGTACGGCGGCGGCAAGCACCATTGCGCACTTGCGCTGCGGTTCGATCCCTCGCCGCCGTCTCCTTTTTTCCTTCAATGGTGCGTAAATCAGATATGAGTTCCGCTCTGTCCATCCGGCAGCTAACCAAAACCTACGGCAACGGGTTCCAGGCCTTGAGTGGTATCGATCTGGACGTCGCCGAAGGTGATTTTTTCGCCTTGCTCGGCCCCAACGGTGCCGGCAAATCAACGACCATCGGCATTCTCTCGACTCTGGTGAACAAGACCAGCGGCACGGTGAATATCTTTGGCAATGACCTCGACAAAAATCCTGCGCAGCTCAAACGCTCGATCGGCGTAGTGCCCCAGGAATTCAACTTCAACCAGTTCGAAAAGACCTTCGACATCGTCGTGACCCAGGCCGGTTACTACGGCATTCCGGCGAAGATCGCCAAGGAACGCGCCGAGCAGTACCTGACGCAACTGGGCCTGTGGGACAAGCGTGACGTGCCGTCGCGGTCGTTGTCCGGCGGCATGAAGCGACGCTTGATGATTGCTCGCGCATTGGTGCACGAACCACGTCTATTGATCCTCGATGAACCGACCGCAGGCGTCGATATCGAGCTGCGCCGCTCGATGTGGACGTTCCTTACCGAGCTGAACCAGAAAGGCATCACCATCATCCTCACCACCCATTACCTGGAAGAGGCTGAGCAGCTGTGCCGCAACATCGGCATCATCGACCACGGCACCATTGTCGAAAACACCAGCATGAAACAATTGCTGGGCCAGCTGCACGTGGAAACCTTCTTGCTGGACCTGAAAAACGACTTGAGCGCCGCGCCGCAATTGCTCGGCTATCCAGCTCGGTTGATCGACGCCCATACGCTGGAAGTTCAGGTCGACAAATCCATGGGCATCACGGCGCTGTTCAGCCAATTGGCGCTGCAGAACATTGAAGTGCTGAGCCTGCGCAACAAAACCAATCGCCTCGAGGAGCTGTTCGTGTCCCTGGTGGAGAAAAATCTGTCGAAGGTGGCGGTATGAGTTCTGAATTCCGTCCCAACCTCGTCGCCCTGCAGACCATCGTTTACCGCGAGGTCAAACGCTTCACGCGGATCTGGCCGCAGACCCTGCTGCCGCCGGCGATCACCATGGTTCTGTACTTCGTGATCTTCGGCAATCTGATCGGCCGGCAGATCGGCGACATGGGTGGCTTCACCTACATGGAGTACATCGTGCCAGGGCTGATCATGATGTCGGTGATCACCAACTCCTACGGCAACGTGGTCTCGAGTTTCTTCGGCAGCAAGTTCCAGCGTTCCATCGAGGAATTGATGGTGTCGCCGGTGTCGCCGCACACGATTCTGATTGGCTTCACCATTGGCGGCGTGTTGCGTGGCCTGATGGTGGGCGTGATCGTGACGATTCTGTCGCTGTTCTTCACCCATTTGCAGGTGCATCACCTCGGCGTGACCATCCTTGTGGTGGTGCTGACAGCAACGATCTTCTCGCTGCTGGGCTTCATCAACGCCGTATTTGCGCGCAATTTCGATGATATTTCGATCATCCCGACGTTCGTGTTGACCCCGCTGACCTACCTGGGTGGCGTGTTCTACTCGATCACCTTGCTGCCGCCGTTCTGGCAGACCGTATCGCTGGCCAACCCGGTGCTGCACATGGTCAATGCGTTCCGCTACGGCATTCTGGGTGTGTCGGACATCAAGATCGGCATCGCGATTACCTTCATGCTGGTGGCGACGGTGGTGTTGTATCTCGGTTGTGCACGGTTGCTGGTGAGTGGGCGCGGGATGCGGACCTGATCCGAGACCGCGTTGCCTGCAATCGCTAGCAGGGCTAGCCCCACACTGGATTTATGTCGCGCTGAAACCCCCTGTGGGAGCTAGCCCTGCTAGCGATAGCGTCAAACCGGATTGCACAAAACAAAACGGCCTCCCACTGCGGAGGCCGTTTTGCATTCAGCGCATTCTGCTCTTCTTGCGCCGTGCCCATTGCCGCGCCACCCACCAGCGCCAGTACATCATCACCCCGAAATAGGCGAGGGCGCCAAGCACCAGCCCTACCACCACCGAGCCGAGCAAAAACGGCTGCCACAACGTCGACAACTCACCGCTGATCCATTCCCAGGTCAGCTCGTCCGGCAGATGTCGTGCCGGCACATCCATCAACCACGCGCCTGCCTGATAGGTGCAGAAAAACACCGCCGGCATGGTGATCGGGTTGGTCAGCCAGACCAGACTGACGGCGATCGGCATGTTGCCGCGCACGGTGACGGCAAGGGCGGCCGCCACCAGCATCTGCGCTGGGATCGGCAGGAAAGCGGCAAACAAACCGACCGCCATCGCCCGCGCAACGGAGTGGCGATTGAGATGCCAGAGGTTCGGGTCATGCAGCAACTTGCCGAGAAAGCGTAAGGATTTGTGTTCCCTGATGCTCGTCGGATCGGGCATGTAACGTTTGAATAAGCGCCGGGGCATAAGGCTTCTCGGTCGGTTAAGGCGGCAAGTATGTCTGGATTCTACGAAGCGCCCATTCAGACTTTGTGACAATTGTTGACGACGGACGTGCCCGACACCCGCTATGCCTAAGTGCGGGACTCTCAAGGACGGGCGTATGCGCACAGGGATGATGGCGCTGGCAGTCGGTCTGCTGGTGCCGATGTTTTTACCGGCATTGCCGCCGGTCGGGTGGATGTTGCTGTTGCCGGTGTTGGGTTTGCTGTTGCTGCCGTTTCGCAGCTATCCGTTGGCGTTTTTGCTGTTCGGCTTCACATGGGCCTGTGTCAGCGCGCAGTGGGCGTTGAATGATCGACTGCCAGCCCGTCTGGATGGCGAAACCCGTTGGCTCGAAGGACGGGTGGTCGGCTTGCCGCAAAACGCGGACGGCGTGGTGCGTTTCGAATTGGCTGATGCACGCTCGCGTCATGAAGAATTGCCCACACGGATGCGTATGGCCTGGTACGCCGGGCCGCCGGTCAACAGCGGTGAGCGCTGGCGGCTGGCGGTCAAACTCAAACGCCCCGGCGGTTTGCTCAACCCGGACGCTTTCGATCATGAGGCGTGGCTGTTGGCGCAACGCATCGGTGCCACGGGCACGATCAAGGATGGCCAGCGCCTCAGCGAAGCCCGCTGGGCCTGGCGCGACGGCATTCGTCAGCGTTTGCTTGCGGTGGACGCACACGGTAGGGCCGGAGCCCTGGCGGCGCTGGTGCTCGGCGACGGTTCGGCGCTTAGTCGTGAGGATTGGCAGATTCTGCAGGACACCGGCACCGTGCATTTGCTGGTGATCTCCGGACAGCACATCGGGATGCTGGCGGCGGTGATGTATTTGCTGGTCGCCGGTCTGGCTCGTTATGGACTTTGGCCGTTGCGCTGGCCTTGGTTGCCGTGGGCTTGTGGACTGGCGTTTGCAGCAGCGCTTGGTTACGGCTTGCTCGCCGGTTTCGACGTGCCCGTGCAGCGCGCCTGCGTGATGGTCGGGTTGGTGCTGTTGTGGCGTCTGCGTTTTCGCCATCTGGGGGCGTGGTGGCCGCTGTTGCTGGCCTTTAACGGCGTGCTGTTGCTCGATCCGCTCGCCAGTCTGCGTCCGGGTTTGTGGCTGTCGTTTGCAGCGGTGGCGGTGCTGATCTTCACCTTTGGCGGTCGCTTGGGCGCGTGGCGCTGGTGGCAGACCTGGACGCGCGCGCAGTGGTTGATCGCCATCGGTTTATGTCCGGTGCTGCTGGCGCTGAACCTGCCGATCAGTCTGAGCGGGCCGCTGGCGAATTTGTTGGCTGTGCCTTGGGTCAGTCTGCTGGTGCTGCCGCCGGCGCTGCTCGGGACTTTATTGTTGCCGGTGCCTTATGTCGGCGAAGGGCTGCTGTGGCTGGCGGGTGGCTTGATCGATTGGCTGTTTCGCGCGCTGGCGCTGATTGCCGGGCAATGGCCTGCGTGGGTTGCGCCTTCGATACCCGTTTCGGTCTGGGCCATTGGCTGCCTCGGCGCGGTGTTGTTGCTGTTGCCACGCGGAGTGCCGATGCGAGCGCTGGGCTGGCCATTGCTGCTGATTCTGGTGGTGCCGCCGCGCGAGCGCTTGAACGAGGGCCTGGCCGATGTTTGGCAGCTGGATGTCGGCCAGGGTCTGGCGATCCTGATCAGAACCCGTCACCACACGCTGTTGTACGACGCCGGCCCACGCTTCGGCGAGTTCGATCTCGGCGAACGTGTGGTGTTGCCGGCGCTGCGCAAACTCAACGTGGAGAAACTCGATCTGATGCTGATTAGTCACGCCGATGCCGATCACGCGGGCGGTGCGCTAGCGATTACACGTGGCATGAAGGTCGCCCGGGTATTGAGCGGCGATCCGCCGGGGCTGCCCGCCGAGTTGAGCGCTGAAGCCTGCGAAAGTGGCGCGCAATGGCAATGGGACGGCGTGCGCTTTCAGCTCTGGCAATGGGCGGATGCCCACGACAGCAATCAACGCTCCTGCGTGTTGCGGATCGAAGCCAATGGCGAGCGGTTGCTGCTGACCGGGGACATCGACAGCCACGCCGAACGTGACCTGCTCGACAGCCCGTTGGCCGTGCCGACGCACTGGCTGCAATCGCCTCACCACGGCAGCCGCAGTTCCTCGTCAATGGCCTTGCTCAAAGGCTTGCAGCCCGAGTCGGTGCTGATCTCCCGAGGCCACGGCAACTCCTTCGGCCATCCGCACCCGACCGTGCTGGCGCGCTATCGCAAACAAGGCCTGCGCATCTACGACAGCGCCGAGCAGGGCGCCATCCATCTGCAACTGGGCCGCTTCAAAGCGCCGCGGACGATGCGTCAACAACGGCGTTTCTGGCGCGATCCGCCTGTGCCCGCCCGTTGATCGGTGCCAGCATGGATGGCACATCACGGTCGTCGGAGGGGCGGGTCTTAATCGCGGATCGGTATGGTAAAGTGGCGCACTTTTTCGAGGGGACTGTCACTGTGTGGGAATTGGTCAAATCCGGCGGCTGGATGATGTTGCCGATCATTTTGAGTTCCATCGCGGCCATGGCGATTGTCGCCGAGCGTCTGTGGACCCTGCGCGCCAGTCGCGTCACCCCCGAGCATCTGCTGGGCCAGGTCTGGGTCTGGATCAAGGACAAGCAGCTCAATAAAGAAAAACTCAAGGAATTGCGCGCCAATTCGCCGCTGGGGGAAATCCTCGCCGCCGGTCTGGCCAACTCCAAGCACGGTCGCGAGATCATGAAGGAGTGCATCGAAGAGGCCGCCGCCCGCGTCATTCACGAGCTGGAGCGTTACATCAATGCGCTCGGCACCATCGCCGCCATGGCACCGTTGCTGGGTCTGCTCGGCACGGTGCTGGGCATGATCGATATTTTCAGCGCATTCACCGGCTCCGGCATGACCACCAATGCTTCCGTTCTGGCCGGTGGTATCTCCAAAGCGCTGATCACCACGGCTGCGGGCCTGATGGTCGGCATTCCGGCGGTGTTCTTCCACCGTTTCCTGCAGCGCCGCATCGATGAACTGGTGGTCGGCATGGAGCAGGAAGCGATCAAACTGGTTGAAGTGGTGCAGGGCGACCGTGACGTCGACCTGGCCGAGGGCCGCGCGTGAAATTCCGTCGCAAGCCCCGGGAAACCGTGGACATCAACCTCGCGTCGCTGATCGACGTGGTGTTCATCCTGCTGCTGTTTTTCGTTGTGACCACCACGTTCACCCGCGAAACCCAGTTGCGCGTGGATCTGCCGGAAGCGGTCAGCGGCTCGCCGGCCGAAGACCAGCAGCTCAAGCAACTGGATGTCGCCATCAGCGCCGAAGGCGTGTTTTCGGTGAACAACAAGATTCTGCCGAAAAACGATCTGGCGACGTTGATGGAAGCCATGCAGAAAGAATCCAACGGTGACACCAATATGCCGTTGTCGATCAGTGCCGACGGCAAGACTCAGCATCAATCAGTGATCACCGCCATGGACGCGGCCGGCAAGCTCGGTTTCAGCCATTTGCGCATGACCACGGTTGAGGCTGCGCCGAAATCCTGATGAGCCTGTCCGATCGCTTGCTCGCCGCTTGGTATCAGGGGCACCCGGCCCTGGCGTTGCTGCGGCCGCTGGAATTGTTGTACCGCCGCGTGGTGGTCAGCAAACGTCAGCGTTTTCTCGACGGTGAAGGCGAGATCTACCAGCCGCCGGTGCCGTTGATTGTGGTCGGCAACATTACCGTCGGTGGCACTGGCAAAACGCCGATGATCCTCTGGCTGATCGAGCATTGCCGGCGCAGTGGTTTGCGCGTTGGCGTGGTCAGCCGTGGTTACGGCGCCAAACCACCGCAATTGCCGTGGCGCGTCGAGGCCGATCAAAGCGCCGATATCGCTGGCGACGAACCGTTGCTGATCGTCCAGCGTACCGGCGTACCGTTGATGATCGATCCTGATCGCAGCGCCGCCGTCAAAGCCTTGCTCGCCAGCGAACCGCTGGATCTGATCCTCTCCGATGACGGCATGCAGCATTACCGTTTGGCGCGGGATCTGGAACTGGTGCTGATCGACGCGGCTCGTGGTCTGGGCAATAAACGCTGCTTGCCGGCAGGCCCGCTGCGTGAGCCGATCGAGCGTTTGCAAAGTGTCGACGGCGTGCTGTTCAACGGCGCCACCGCCGATCGCGACGACGGTTTCGCTTTCCATCTGCAGCCGACGGCGCTGGTCAACCTGTGCAGCGGCGAGCGCAAGCCGCTCGAGCACTTTGCGCCCGGCCAGAGCGTGCACGCGGTCGCCGGGATCGGCAATCCGCAACGTTTCTTCAATACCCTTGAAGCGCTAGACTGGCGAGCAGTCCCGCACGCGTTTGCCGATCACGCCGAATACAGCGTGCAGGCCTTGAATTTCACACCGTCATTGCCGTTGGTGATGACCGAAAAGGACGCGGTGAAGTGCCGTGCCTTCGCTGCTGCCGACTGGTGGTATCTGGCGGTCGATGCGGTGCCGTCGTCGGCCTTCGTGGCCTGGTTCGACACACAGCTGATGCGCCTGTTACCCGATCGGCTTTTGCCTTAATTCTTTTATCCAGGGAAAGTTCATGGACACCAAATTGCTCGACATCCTCGCGTGCCCGATCTGCAAAGGCCCGCTCAAGCTCAGCGCCGACAAGACCGAGCTGATCAGCAAGGGCGCCGGCCTGGCGTACCCGATCCGCGACGGCATCCCGGTGATGCTCGAAAGCGAAGCCCGCACCCTGACCACCGACGAGCGTCTGGATAAATGACCACCGCCTTCACCGTTGTCATCCCGTCGCGTTTCGCCTCGACCCGCCTGCCGGGCAAGCCGCTGCTGGACATCGCCGGCAAGCCAATGATTCAGCACGTCTGGGAACAGGCGAGCAAAAGCAGCGCGACCCGCGTGGTGGTGGCCACTGACGATGCGCGCATCGTCGAGGCCTGCAAGGCCTTTGGCGCCGAAGTGGTGCTGACCCGTGAAGATCACAATTCCGGCACCGATCGTCTGGCTGAAGTCGCAGCGAAACTGGGCCTTGAGCCTGACGCGATCGTGGTCAACGTGCAGGGTGACGAGCCGCTGATTCCGCCGAGCGTGATCGATCAGGTGGCGGCCAACCTCGCTGCCCACACCGAAGCGCGCATGGCCACCCTGGCTGAGCCGATCGAAGACGTCGAAACCCTGTTCAATCCGAATGTGGTCAAAGTCGTCAGCGACCTCAATGGTCTGGCGCTGACCTTCAGCCGTGCGACCTTGCCGTGGGCGCGCGATGCGTTCGCCAAGAGCCGCGAGCAATTGCCGGAAGGCGTGCCGTACCGTCGCCACATCGGCATTTATGCCTACCGCGCCGGTTTCCTTCACGACTTCGTTAGCTGGGGCCCGTGCTGGCTGGAAAACACCGAATCCCTTGAGCAACTGCGTGCCCTGTGGCACGGCGTGCGGATTCACGTTGCCGATGCGTTGATCGCGCCGCCGACCGGTGTCGACACCGTTGAAGACCTCGAGCGCGTTCGTCGCCTGCTGGGGGCCTGATGCGCGTTCTGTTTGTGTGCCTGGGCAACATTTGCCGTTCGCCCACGGCCGAAGGTGTGTTGCGCTATAAACTGCGTGAAGCCGGGCTGGCAGATCAGGTCGAAGTGGCCTCCGCCGGCACCGGTGACTGGCACGTCGGCAATCCGCCGGACAAACGCAGCCAAGCCGCCGCCAAAGTGCGCGGCTATGACCTGTCGGCGCAACGCGCGCAGCAGGTCAGCCGTGCCGACTTCGCCAGTTACGACCTGATTCTGGCCATGGACAACAGCAACCTGCGCAACCTCAAAGCCCTGCAACCGTCCACCGGCAAAGCCGAGCTGGATCTGTTCCTGCGCCGCTATGCCGGGTTGGTCGATGAAGTGCCGGACCCGTATTACGACGGCGATCAGGGTTTCGAGCAGGTGCTGGATCTGATTGAAGCGGCTTGTGACCAATTGTTGATCGAAGTGAAGGGCCGGTTATGAGTTTGCAGGTGCAACCGCAGGTTTCCCTGAAACCGTTCAACAGTTTTGGCGTCGATGTCCGCGCGCAACTGTTCGCCGAGGCCCACAGCGACGCCGATGTCCGCGAGGCATTGGCTTATGCCACGGCGCATGACGTGCCATTGCTGGTGATCGGCGGTGGCAGCAACTTGCTGTTGACCGCAGATATCCCGGCGCTGGTCTTGCGCATGGCCACGCGGGGGATTCGCGTGATCAGCGACGATGGCAACCGTGTGGTGATCGAAGCTGAAGCCGGCGAGCCGTGGCATCCGTTTGTGCAGCACACCTTGGCACTGGGCTTTTCCGGGCTGGAAAACCTCAGCCTGATCCCGGGCACCGTCGGCGCTGCGCCGATGCAGAATATCGGCGCCTACGGTGTCGAGATCAAAGATGTGTTCGCCGGGCTCACCGCGCTGGATCGCCACTCCGGCGAGCTGCGCGATTTCACCCTGGAAGAATGCAACTTCGCCTACCGTGACAGCCTGTTCAAACAGCAGCCGGGGCGTTGGCTGATTTTGCGCGTGCGCTTCACGCTCAATCGCGTCGCGCATCTGCATCTGGAATATGGCCCGGTGCGTCAGCGCCTGAGCGAGCAGGGCATCGAGCAACCGACGCCGTCCGACGTCAGCCGCGCCATCTGCAGCATCCGCAGTGAAAAACTGCCGGATCCGGCGGTGCTCGGCAATGCCGGCAGCTTCTTCAAAAATCCGCTGGTGTCGGCGGCCGTCGTCGCGCAGATCAAAGCGCAGCACCCGGATGTGGTGGCCTACGCGCAACCGGACGGGCAGATGAAACTGGCCGCTGGCTGGCTCATCGAACGCGCAGGCTGGAAAGGTTTCCGCGAAGCCGATGCCGGCGTGCATAAATTGCAGGCGCTGGTGTTGGTCAACTACGGCACGGCGACCGGCCTGCAATTGTTCGATCTGGCGCAACGTATTCAGAAAGACATTGCAGAACGTTTCAATGTCGAACTGGAAATGGAGCCCAATCGGTATTGAAGCAGCGGCGAGCTTCAAGCTTCAAGCTTTGAGCGGCAAGCTACAATCTCTGCAACATGATCCAGCTACTGCTTTTACTTGCAGCTTGTAGCTAAAAGCTCGCCACTAAAAAGCCCTGTCTCAGCAGGGCTTTTTCGTTAATGTTGGGTTAACTTAGCGAGCTAACGATAGCCGTCATTTGCTCCACCAAAGGCCCGGTGCAGACGTTCGCGTCGGCACAAGAGAGCCTTATTAGCCTGAGTCGATCTGCGTGAACCACCGCCGATTCAACGGCGGCAGATTGCTCGACCCCATAACCACCAAAAATATGCGGGCGTGCCCATGATTACCCTGAAACTCAATGGCCAAGACCATTCGCTTGATGTCACGGAAGACATGCCGCTGCTCTGGGCTATCCGCGACGTTGCCGGCTATAACGGCACCAAATTCGGCTGCGGCATGGGCCTGTGTGGCGCGTGCACCATCCACATCGACGGTTTGCCGGCGCGCAGTTGCATCACGCCGATAGGTTCGGTCGTCGGCCAGAACGTCACCACCATCGACAACCTTCACGCTGACCCGGTCGGCCAAGTCGTTCAGCAAGCCTGGCTCGACACGGCTGTCGCGCAGTGCGGTTTCTGTCAGGGCGGGCAAATCATGTCGGCCACAGCATTGCTCAAAACCAACCCGAACCCGAGCGACGAGCAGATCGAAGAGGCCATGGTCGGCAACATTTGCCGCTGCGGCACCTATAACCGGATCAAAACCGCTATCCGTCAGGCGTCCACGCATTTGAAGGAGGCGAAAGCATGAGCCACCTTCCGAATGACTTCGCTCTGAGCAATCTCAGTCGCCGCGGTTTCCTCAAAGGCGTCGGCGCGACGGGCGCCTTGGTGCTGGCCGCGAGTTGGGGCTGGCAGGATGCATTGGCCGACGAGAAGGAAAAGAAATTCGGCGCCGACGGCATGCCCAACGGCTGGATCGATGATCCGAAAGTCTATGTCAGCATTGCCGCCGACGGCACGGTGACAGTGGTGTGCAATCGCTCGGAAATGGGCCAGGGCGTGCGCACCAGTCTGACCATGGTGGTTGCCGATGAGCTGGACGCCGATTGGGCCCACGTCAAAGTGCAACAGGCGCCGGGCGATGAAGTGCGTTTCGGTAATCAGGACACCGACGGTTCGCGCAGCATGCGCCACTGGTACGAACCAATGCGGCGTTGCGGCGCGGCGGCCCGGACGATGCTTGAGCAAGCGGCGGCTGCGCAGTGGAAAGTACCGCTCGGCGAATGCCATGCGCAGCTGCACAAAGTCATCCATAAACCGTCCGGTCGTGAACTGGGCTATGGCGAACTGGCCGCTGCCGCCAGTGCAATGGCGGTGCCAGCGCGTGACAGTCTGCGCCTCAAGCAGCCATCGGAATTTCGCTACATCGGCAAGGAAGGTACCAAAGCCATCGATGGCGACGACATCGTCAACGGTCGTGCGGTGTACGGCGCCGACGTACATTTTGACGGCATGTTGTACGCGACCATCGCCCGCCCGGCAGTCTACGGCGGGAAGGTCAAATCGCTGGATGACAGCGCCGCGCTGAAAGTCCCCGGCGTGCTCAAAGTGGTTCAGATTGAAGGTCGTCCGCTGCCTTCGGAGTTTCAGCCATTGGGCGGTGTGGCCGTCGTGGCCAGCAATACCTGGGCGGCGATCAAGGGCCGCGAAGCGTTGAAAATCAAGTGGGACGATGGCCCGAATGCCAGTTACGACTCGATTGCCTATCGCAAGGAGCTGGAAGCCGCCTCGCTGAAAGCCGGCAAAGTGGTGCGCAACACTGGCGATATCGACAAGGCGTTGAGTGGCGCGTCCAGCACCCTCGAAGCTTCGTATTACCTGCCGCATCTGGCGCAGGCCCCAATGGAGCCGATGGTCGCCATCGCCCGTTACCAGGACGGCGTCTGCGAAGCTTGGGCACCAAGTCAGGCGCCGCAAGTCACCCGCGAGCGAATCGCTGAACGTCTTGGTCTGCCGTTCGATAACGTCACCTTTAACGTCACGCTGCTGGGCGGTGGTTTCGGACGTAAATCCAAGCCGGATTTCGTCGTTGAGGCGGCGATCCTTGCCAAGGAGTTCCCCGGCAAAGCGCTGCGCGTGCAGTGGACCCGTGAAGATGACATCCATAACTCGTACTTCCACACCGTGTCCGCCGAGTATCTGAAGGCAGGCGTCGGCAAGGACGGCATGCCGTCCGGCTGGTTGCATCGCACCGTGGCACCGAGCATCACTGCACTGTTCGCGCCGGGCATGAACCATGAAGCCGCTTTCGAGCTGGGCATGGGTTTCACCAACATGGCCTACGCGATTCCCAATGTGCGCCTGGAAAACCCCGAAGCGACCGTGCACATGCGGGTTGGCTGGTATCGCTCGGTGTCGAACATTCCCCATGGTTTCGCCATTCAGAGTTTTGTCGATGAACTGGCGCACAAGGCCGGCGAAGATCCGCTCAAGTACCAGATCAAACTGCTTGGCCCGGATCGGCAGATCGACCCGCGCACGTTGAGCGAAGAGTGGAACTACGGTGAATCTCCCGAGCGTTATCCGATTGATACCGGGCGCATGCGCACCGTGCTGGAAACGGCTGCGAAGGCAGCCGGTTGGGGGCGCAAGCTGCCCAAGGGCCGCGGACTGGGTCTGGCCGTGCATTACAGCTTCGTCACCTACGTGGCGGCGGTGATTGAAGTCGAGGTCAAGGACGATGGTTCGCTGATCGTGCACAAAGCTGATATTGCCGTGGATTGTGGGCCGCAGATCAACCCTGAGCGCATTCGCTCGCAGTTCGAAGGCGCCTGCGTGATGGGCCTCGGCAATGCGGTGCTGGGTGAAATCAGCTTCAAGGACGGCAAGGTCCAGCAGGACAACTTCCATATGTACGAAGTGGCGCGCATGTCGCTGGCACCGAAGGAAGTCGCGGTGCATCTGGTGACGCCACCGGGCGACGTGCCGTTGGGCGGCGTCGGCGAACCGGGCGTGCCGCCGATTGCCCCGGCGCTGTGCAATGCAATCTTCGCGGCCACCGGCAAACGTATTCGCAATCTGCCGGTGCGCTATCAGTTGCAGGACTGGCAGAAGGCAGGCGCCTGATGGACAGCGTCGATCTCAACGTGCTGCGCAGCGTCCTGGAATGGCGCCGCGCCGGACAGCAGGTGGTGTTGTTCAGTGTCGTGCAAACCTGGGGCACTGCACCTCGGGCGCCCGGTGCCATGCTGGCGTTGCGTGAGGATGGCGTGGTGATCGGTTCGGTATCGGGCGGCTGCGTCGAGGATGACTTGATCGCCCGTCTGCACGATGGGCGGATCGCCACTGATGGGCCGCCGGTGCAACTGATCACTTACGGCGTCACCCGTGAAGAGGCGGCGCGTTTCGGTTTGCCTTGCGGCGGCACGTTGCGGCTGACCGAAGAGCGGGTTGGCGATCCAGCGTGGGTTGCCGAATTGCTGGCGCGTTGCGAGGCTCATGAGATTGTCGCTCGCGAGCTGAACATCGAAACCGGTGAAGTGGTTCTGGCGACGGCGAGTAAATCCGACTCTCTGGCGTTCGACGGCAAAACCCTGCGAGCCATCTACGGCCCGCGTTGGCGATTGTTGTTGATCGGCGCCGGACAGTTGTCGCGCTACGTTGCAGACATGGCGCGGTTGCTGGATTTCGAGGTGCTGATCTGCGATCCGCGCACCGAATTCGTCTATGGCTGGGAGGAGCATCACGGGCGTTTCGTCTCGGGCATGCCGGACGACGCGGTGTTGAGTATCCAGACCGACGAACGCACAGCGATTGTCGCGTTGACTCACGATCCACGTCTGGATGACATGGCGCTACTGACGGCGCTGGATTCGCCAGCCTTCTATGTCGGCGCGCTCGGTTCGCGGGTCAACAGTCAGAAGCGCCGGGAGAATCTGGCTCAGCTAGGCTTGTCGGTACAGGCGATTGATCGCCTGCACGGGCCGATCGGTTTGCACATCGGCAGTCATTCGCCGGCGGAAATCGCTTTGTCGTTGCTGGCGGAAATTGTCGCGATCAAGAACGGCGTCGAATTGAAACAGAAGAAAACACTGGAGGACGCATGAGTCGATCCATCGCAGTGATTGTCCTGGCGGCAGGCGAGGGCCGCCGCTTTCGCCAGGTGGCGGGCGCTGACAAGGACAAGTTGCTTGCCGATTGCACCGGGCTGGATGGCGCGGTGCGTTCGGTGATCGAGCAGGTATTGGTGAATTTGCCGCCGAGTCTTGATAAACGCGTGTTGGTCACGACCGAAGCACGCCCACAGGCCATGCGCATGGCGCAGGCGTACGGTTGCGATATCGTTTCGATCGACTCGACCGGCATGGGTGACAGCATTGCCGCCGGTGTCGCCGCTTGCCCGGACGCCGATGGCTGGTTGATTGTGCTGGGGGATATGCCGTTTATCTTGCCGTCGAGTATCGAGCGGGTGGTCGCGGCCATTGCCGATGATGCGGTGAGCGTGCCGGTGCAGGAGGGCGAGTATGGCCACCCGGTTGGGTTTGGGCGGTCGTTTGGTGTCGGGTTGCAGGCTTTGAGTGGTGATCGCGGGGCGAGGCCGTTGTTCAAGCAGGGCAGGGTGGTGGAGATTGCCGTCGATGATCCTGGGGTGCTGTGGGATATCGATGTGCCTGAATCTCTGGTATTTCCCCAATCCTGAGCCATGCATAGATCCCCTGTAGGAGTGAGCCTGCTCGCGATAGCGGTGTGTCAGTTGACGCACACTTATCTGAACCACCGCTATCGCGAGCAGGCTCACTCCTACAGGGGATAGCGTTAAGGCTTAAACTGCAGGCATAAAAAAAGCCCCGCCAGGTTTTCACCTGGCGGGGCTTTTTAACGGCTTCGGGAATTACACGAGAGGTTTAGGCTCGTGTTCTTTTTCCTCGGCTTCTTGGTGTTGCTCAACAGCGTCCTGTACGGAGCGTGGTGCTTCAGCGATCACAGCTTCGACAACCGCTTCCTCAGCAACCGGGGCAGGAGTTGCCTCGACCACTTCGGCGACCGGAGCAGCAGCGGCAGCCAGTTCGGCTTCCTTCTGCAGACGCTCTTCTTCACGCTTGCGACGACGCACTTCACGCGGGTCGTTTGGCGCGCGGCCGCTAGGGGTCAGGGCGCTGACCGGAGCCGGTGCTTCAACCACTGGGGCTGGCGCTTCGGCAACTACTGGCGCTTCAACCGCAGGCGCTTCAACGACTGGCGCTGGAGCAGGTTCGGCAGCCACAACCACTGGCTCGGAAACCATGGCTTGCGGGACTTCAGCTTCAGCAACAGGGGCTGGTGCTTCGGTCACGGTCGGCTCGGCAACCCAGTTGAAAGCGGTCTGCTCTTCGCGAACTTCACGCACGGTTTCGGTCACGGTTTCAGCGACGGTTTCAACCACCGGCTCGGCAACCACAAACGGCGCTGGCTCTACCTGAGGCAGGGTTTCCTGAACCGGTGCCACTTCGACTTCCGGAGCAGCAACCACTTCTACCGGAGTAGTCGCTTCAACAACCGGCGCTTCCACTTCAGGAGTTTCCTGAACGGCTGCGGTGGCGCGTTCAGCTTGCTCGTGGGCCTGGGCTTCGGCCGGAGCGCTGATCACGGTGCTGGCAACGGCTGCGGTCACAGCGAGGCCGGCGGCCAGATCGGCAGTGCTTGGCTCTTCAGCGTTTTCGCCGGCTTCGGATTCTTCCGAACCTTCGATCACGTTGCCGTTGGCATCACGCTGACGCTCACGACGGTTGCTGCGACGACGCTGACCGCGCGAACGACGACGTGGGCGATCGCCTTCGGCGCTCTCCGAACCGTCTTCCGGCAGTTGCTCTTCGTTGGTGTTTACTTCTTCTTCAGCGACGGCAGCAGCGGCCTGCTCGGCACGCGGTTGACGCTCTTCACGCGGCTGACGCGGTGCGCGCTCTTCACGTGGCTGACGGGCCGGACGCTCTTCAGCGGTCACGGCAACAGCGGCGGCTGCAGCTGGAACGGCGTCCAGTGGCTCGCGCAGTTCACGTACACGCTCTTCACGCTCGCCACGAGGCTTGCGATCTTCACGCGGCGCACGTGGTGCACGTTCCTCACGAGGGGCGCGTGGTGCGCGTTCTTCGCGGGCTGCTGGCGCTTCGGTACGAGCTTCGCGTGGCTCACGGGCTTCGCGTGGTGCGCGCTCTTCGCGCGGCTCGCGTGGGGCACGTTCTTCACGAGGTGCACGTTCTTCGCGCGGCTTGCGTTCTTCATCGCGGCGACCATTACGGTTGCGGCTCTGCTGACGACCGTTGCGACGCTCCTCGTTGCGGGCCGGACGCTCGGTAGTTGGTTTTTCAACCACGGCCGGGGCAACTGGCTCTTCCTTGGTGGCGAACAGGCTGACCAGCGACTTCACCAGACCTTTGAACAGGCTTGGCTCTGGCGCGGCAACCGGGGCCGGTGCAGCGGCGACTGGTGCGGCGGCTTCGGTCGGAACCGGAGCATTGGCACGAGCCGGGGCAGTCTTGACCGCGGCTTCCTGGCGAACCAGGGTGCGGGTCGCAGCGGCTGGCTGGACTTCTTCGACTTCGGCAGCGGCAGCAGCGATCTCGTAGCTGGACTGGTTGGTCGCGGCTTCCGGGCTGTCGTCACGCAGACGCTGAACTTCGAAGTGCGGCGTTTCGAGGTGATCGTTCGGCAGAATGACGATACGGGCACGGGTGCGCAGTTCGATCTTGGTGATCGAGTTGCGTTTTTCGTTGAGCAGGAACGCAGCGACCGGGATCGGCACCTGAGCGCGTACTTCGGCAGTGCGGTCTTTCAGGGCTTCTTCTTCGATCAGGCGCAGGATCGCCAGCGACAGCGATTCAACGTCACGGATGATGCCGGTGCCGTTGCAACGCGGGCAGACGATGCCGCTGCTTTCGCCCAGGGATGGACGCAGGCGTTGACGGGACATTTCCAGCAGGCCGAAGCGCGAGATGCGGCCGATCTGCACGCGAGCGCGGTCGGCTTCCAGGCATTCGCGGACTTTCTCTTCCACGGCGCGCTGGTTCTTGGCAGGGGTCATGTCGATGAAGTCGATGACGATCAGGCCGCCGATGTCGCGCAGGCGCAACTGACGGGCGATTTCTTCGGCGGCTTCAAGGTTGGTCTGCAGAGCGGTTTCTTCGATGTCGCTGCCTTTGGTGGCGCGCGCCGAGTTGATGTCGATGGACACCAGAGCTTCGGTCGGATCGATAACGATGGAGCCGCCGGAAGGCAGTTCAACGACGCGCTGGAAAGCGGTCTCGATCTGGCTTTCGATCTGGAAACGGTTGAACAGCGGAACGCTGTCTTCGTACAGCTTGATCTTGCTGGCGTACTGCGGCATCACCTGGCGGATGAAGGTCAGGGCTTCGTCCTGGGCTTCAACGCTGTCGATCAGCACTTCGCCGATGTCCTGGCGCAGGTAATCACGGATGGCGCGGATGATCACGTTGCTTTCCTGGTAGATCAGGAATGGCGCGGAGCGATCCAGCGAGGCTTCTTTAATGGCGGTCCACAGTTGCAGCAGGTAATCGAGGTCCCACTGCATTTCTTCGCTGCTGCGGCCCAGGCCGGCAGTGCGCACGATCAGACCCATGTCGGCCGGTGCAACCAGGCCGTTCAGCGCTTCGCGCAGTTCGTTGCGCTCTTCACCTTCGATGCGACGGGAGATACCGCCGGCACGCGGGTTGTTCGGCATCAGCACGAGGTAACGACCGGCCAGGCTGATGAAGGTGGTCAGGGCAGCGCCCTTGTTGCCACGTTCTTCTTTTTCGACCTGAACGATGACTTCCTGGCCTTCGCTCAGGACGTCCTTGATGTTGACGCGGCCTTCAGGGGCTTTCTTGAAGTATTCGCGGGAGATTTCTTTGAGGGGCAGGAAGCCGTGGCGCTCGGAGCCGAAATCGACAAAGGCAGCCTCAAGGCTCGGTTCGATGCGAGTGATACGGCCTTTATAGATGTTGGCCTTTTTCTGCTCGCGTGCACCGGATTCGATGTCCAGGTCGTAGAGGCGTTGGCCATCTACCAGTGCAACACGCAACTCTTCGGGTTGAGTTGCGTTAATCAGCATTCTTTTCATGTAGTACCGTCGGTTTCCGGGCTGCCGGAAACGGCGTTCGGCACACACGACTTCTCACGGTCGGTGTCAGGTGCGTCGGGAGTGGTTGGCCATTCCCGTGTCCAGCGATGTGCGACCAATTGGGCCGATATCGCGACGTACGCGTCCTGCTTGCTGTGGCTACTTAAGCACTCAGTCAGGAGGAGGAATCAACCAGTGGCTGTGGACGAGATGAAGCGTCTTGATAAAGCCTATTGCTACACAGTCCAGCGGTTGTGCATCTCCACCCTACACGTATCCCTGATAATTCGGGTGCTGCCGCGCGCAGAATCCGCAGCGGGTTGGCATTTACCGTGAGCTCCGAAAGGGGAAGTCACGCATCATGGCTAATTCAGGCGTTGTTTCCGAAGCATTCGCTCGGGGTCATCTGCAGCTGACTGCACTTTGTGAACTGGCCTTGAATGTGTGCCTGCCAGGCGAGTAAAAACTCTGCTCGGCGGTGTAATTCAGGCCTCATGTCACCTGCGCTTGTTACAACTGCAAACTCCACCGTTACGTAGCGAAAGCCCCGTAGGACGGCCTCGCGTCCTGGTGAATTGCGTTGGTCAGGGCCGGTTTTTGACCGTGGTTCCGCTGTCCAGGCCGCTTTTGGCGGCGTTCGCGACTATAGCAGCAATGATTAAGTGCTTCAATTCCATAAAAATTGTTATCATCTGCGGCATGACAACTACTGCCCCTTCGACTCCAGGCGTTCAATTGCTTGAAGTCTCGCCGGAGTATGCCGGCCAACGAATCGACAACTTTCTCCTCGCCCGGCTCAAAGGCGTGCCCAAGACCTTGATTTACCGCATTTTGCGTAAAGGCGAAGTGCGCGTGAACAAAGGTCGGATCAAGCCCGAATACAAGCTGCAGGCCGGCGATATCGTGCGCGTGCCGCCGGTTCGCGTGCCTGAGCGTGACGAGCCGGTGCCGTTGGCACAAGGCTTGTTGCAGCGCCTGGAGGCCTCGATTGTCTTCGAAGACAAAGCCCTGATCGTGATCAACAAGCCCGCTGGCATTGCGGTTCACGGTGGCAGCGGCTTGAACTTCGGCGTGATCGAAGCCTTTCGTCAGTTGCGTCCCGATGCCAAAGAGCTGGAACTGGTGCATCGTCTCGACCGTGACACCTCAGGTCTGCTGATGATCGCCAAGAAACGCAGCATGTTGCGTCACTTGCACGAGCAATTGCGCGGCGATGGCGTCGACAAGCGCTACATGGCGCTGGTCCGCGGCAACTGGGCGACCTCGATCAAGAAAGTCAGTGCGCCGTTGCTCAAGAGCAATCTGCGTTCCGGCGAGCGCATGGTTGAAGTCAATGACGAGGGCAAAGAAGCCCTGACCATGTTCAAAGTGCTTCGCCGCTTCGGCGACTTTGCCACCATGGTCGAGGCGAAACCGGTGACTGGTCGTACCCACCAGATTCGCGTGCACACCTTGCATGCTGGCCACTGCATTGCTGGCGACAGCAAGTACGGCGATGAGGATTTCACCAAGGAAATCCGCGATCTGGGCGGCAAGCGCCTGTTCCTGCACGCTTACATGCTGACCGTGCCGCTGCCTGATGGCGGCAAGCTTACCCTGCAGGCGCCGGTCGATGAAATGTGGGCCAAGACCGTGGAGCGATTGAGTGCGCCCATCTGATTACAAGCTGCTGATTTTCGATTGGGACGGCACGCTGGCCGACTCCATTCACCGGATCGTCGAGGCGATGCATTCGGCGTCCGGGCGCTCCGGTTTCGAGTTGCGCGATGATTTTGCCGTCAAAGGCATCATCGGTCTGGGCTTGCCCGAGGCGATTCGCACGCTTTATCCCGAAATCAGCGACGCCGAAATGACCTTGTTTCGCGAGTATTACGCCGATCACTACATCGCCGCAGAAGCCGTGCCTTCACCGTTGTTCGAAGGCGTTGTCGAGTCGATGGCGTCCTTTCGTGACAGGGTTATCACCTCGCTGTCGCCACCGGCAAGAATCGTCGCGGACTGGATCGGGTGCTCAAGGCCAATGGCTGGGAAGCGTATTTCGATATCACCCGCGCTGCCGATGAAACTGCCAGCAAACCACACCCTCTGATGCTTGAGCAGATCCTTGCGCATTGTGGTGTGCGGGCGGAGCAGGCGCTGATGGTTGGCGATTCTTCTTTTGATCTGCTGATGGCACGTAACGCGGGGATGGATTCGGTGGCGGTCAGTTATGGCGCGCAATCGATCGAATCGTTGCAGCAGTTCGAGCCGCGCCTGTCGATCGACCGTTTTTCCGAATTGCATGCCTGGCTGGGGCAGCGGGCTTAATACGTTTTATCTGGGGTGGATGGCATGACCGACGAATGGAAAGCACCGGCCAAGGCAAGTGCCGACGACGGTGATCAGAAAAGCTGG
This sequence comes from Pseudomonas sp. 4CAES_32.4, assembly GCF_058136335.1. NCBI lineage: Bacteria > Pseudomonadati > Pseudomonadota > Gammaproteobacteria > Pseudomonadales > Pseudomonadaceae > Pseudomonas > Pseudomonas sp. 4CAES_32.4. Next base: position 4,585,872 of record NZ_CM176882.1, on the reverse strand, counting down.
AAGCTGTTGGAAAAGACCTTGCTCGCCGGTGTTCAGGAGCAGCGTCGCTCACGGCGTTGGGGGATTTTCTTCAAGCTCTTGACCTTTGTTTATCTGTTCGTGGCATTGATCCTGTTCACGCCGCTGATGGACATGGAAAAGAGCGCCACACGCAGCGACAACTACACAGCGTTGATCGATGTCACTGGCGTGATCGCCGACAAGGAGCCGGCCAGTGCCGACAACATCGTCGGCAGTCTGCGTGCTGCGTTCGAGGACAAGAAGGTCAAGGGCGTCATCCTGCGCATCAACAGCCCTGGCGGCAGTCCGGTGCAGTCGGGTTATGTGTATGACGAGATCAAGCGCCTGCGTGGCCTGCATCCGGATACCAAGCTGTACGCGGTGATTTCCGATCTCGGTGCGTCCGGTGCCTATTACATCGCCAGTGCGGCGGATCAGATCTACGCCGACAAGGCGAGTCTGGTCGGTTCGATTGGTGTGACGGCGGCCGGATACGGCTTTGTTGGCACCATGGAGAAACTGGGTGTTGAGCGCCGCACCTACACCTCGGGCGAGCACAAGTCGTTTCTCGATCCGTTCCAGCCGCAGAAGCCCGAAGAAACGGCGTTCTGGCAGAGCGTGCTCGACACGACGCACAAGCAGTTCATCAATAGCGTCAAGCAGGGTCGCGGTGATCGTCTGAAAGACAAGGATCATCCAGAGCTGTTCTCCGGGTTGGTCTGGTCGGGCGAGCAGGCGTTGCCGCTGGGCTTGATCGATGGTCTGGGTAATGCCAGTTCGGTAGCGCGTGACGTGATTGGCGAGAAAGAGCTGGTGGACTTCACTGTGCAAGAATCGCCGTTTGATCGCTTCTCGAAAAAGCTCGGTGCCAGCGTGGCTGAGCAGTTGGCGATGTGGATGGGTTTCCATGGGCCTTCGTTGCGTTAAATCGTCGTAAAGATCAAAAGATCGCAGCCTGCGGCAGTTCCTACAGAGATCGATGTAGGGCTGACGCAGGTTGCGATCTTTTGCTTTATGGGATCTGCACACCTTCGATCAGCAGCATGTCGATCAGGCGAATCAGTGGCAATCCGATCAGGCTGGTGGCATCAGGGCCTTCGGTGGATTGAAACAGGCTCACGCCGAGGCCTTCCGCCTTGAAGCTGCCAGCGCAGTCATACGGCTGCTCGATGCGCAGGTAGCGCTCTATGCGCGCCTGATCGAGTTGGCGCATGTGCACGGTAAAGGGCACGCAATCGACTTGGCACTCGCCGGTCTGGCTGTTGAGCAGCGCCAGGCCGGTCAGAAAGCTCACGCTGGCGCCGCTGGCGGCCAGCAGTTGCTCGCGAGCCTTCTCAAAGGTGTGCGGCTTGCCGATGATCTGCTCGCCGAGCACGGCAACCTGGTCCGAGCCGATGATCAGATGGGCGGGGTAGCTGTCGGCCAGAGCCCGGGCTTTTTGCTCGGCGAGGCGCTTGACCAGTGCGATGGCTGACTCGCCCGGACGATGACTTTCATCGATGTCCGGTGAGCTGCAGACGAACGGCAGGTGCAGGCGGGCGAGTAATTCCCGACGATAAGTCGAGCTTGAAGCGAGTAATAAAGGCAGCATTCGCGTCTCCTGAGGCAGGTGCGGATTCTAGCGGAGGCACGCAAGTGACGGACAGGGCACAATTTCCTTTGACATGGGTGGGTGCATCCCTATAATGCTGCGCCTATGTTGAATGACCCGATTCCACCTCACGTTGACCCGCGCAAATTGGCTGACCGTGGCACCACCCTTCAAGGTGAACTGCTGCTGGCCGATTTGAAGAGACTCTGCGACCCGCTTTCCGACGATGTCGGTACGGTGCAGGCGAAATTCGTTTTTGAACGAGATGAACGTAAATCTGTGGTGATCCACAGCTTTATCGACACCGAAGTCAAAATGGTTTGCCAGCGTTGTCTTGAGCTGGTCACCCTGCCGATCCACAGCGAATGCAGTTACGCTGTAGTGAAGGAGGGTGCGAATACCCAGTCGTTACCGAAAGGTTATGACGTGCTGGAACTGGGCGAAGATCCATTGGATCTGCAGTCACTGGTCGAGGAAGAGCTTCTGCTTGCCTTGCCTATTGTGCCTGCTCATCATCCGGAAGAATGCCAGCAGCCGGCGGGAGCAGATGAGCCCGAACCGAGCGAGGACGAGGTAACGCGGTCCAACCCGTTCAGTGTATTGGCGCAGTTAAAGCGTGACCCAAACGTTTAGGAGTTAATCAATTATGGCTGTTCAGCAGAACAAAAAATCCCGCTCTGCCCGTGACATGCGCCGTTCGCACGACGCTCTCGAGGCTAGCACCCTGTCTGTAGAAAAAACCACTGGTGAAGTTCACCTGCGTCACCACGTATCGCCAGAAGGCGTATACCGTGGCCGTAAAGTGATCGACAAGGGCGCTGACGAGTAATCACTTGTCCGCTCAAGTCATCGCGATTGACGCAATGGGCGGGGACTTCGGTCCCCGCAGCATTGTTCAGGCCAGCCTTGCTTGCCTGTCTGCTACGCCCTCGCTGCACCTGACCCTTGTCGGTCAACCCTCCCTTCTTGAAGAACTGATCCACGGCCAATCGGCTGCCGATCGCGCTCGCCTGACGGTTGTTGCGGCCAGCGAAGTCATCACCATGGACGAAAAACCGACCCAGGCCTTGCGTGGCAAGCCGGACTCGTCGATGCGTGTCGCCCTCGAATTGGTGCGTGATGGCAAGGCTCAAGCCTGTGTCAGTGCTGGTAATACCGGTGCGTTGATGGCGCTGTCGCGATTCGTGATGAAAACCTTGCCTGGCATTGATCGCCCGGCAATGGTCGCCGCAATTCCGACGCAGAACGGTTTTTGCCAGTTGCTTGATCTGGGCGCCAATGTCGACTGCAGTGCCGAGCATTTGCTGCAGTTTGCGGTGATGGGTTCGGTGGCGGCGCAGACGCTGGGGATCAATCGTCCGCGCGTGGCGCTGCTGAACATCGGCACTGAAGACATCAAGGGCAATCAGCAGGTCAAGCTGGCGGCGACACTGTTGCAGGCTGCTCGCGGGATCAACTACATCGGCTTCATCGAAGGCGACGGGTTGTATCGTGGCGAGGCCGATGTCGTGGTGTGCGATGGTTTTGTCGGCAACATCCTGCTCAAGTCCAGTGAGGGCCTGGCGACGATGATTGCTGCGCGGATCGAAGCGCTGTTCAAAAAGAATCTGGCGACCCGGGCTGTGGGCGCGTTGGCGTTGCCGCTGATGAAGCGCTTGCAGGCGGATCTGGCACCGGCGCGACATAACGGCGCAAGCTTCCTTGGTTTGCAGGGTATCGTCGTGAAAAGTCACGGTTCGGCCGGGGTCCAGGGCTTTCAGAGCGCGATTCAGCGTGCGCTGATCGAGATTCAGGAGAACTTGCCCGAGCGCCTTCACGGTCGTCTGGAGGATCTGTTGTCTTAGGCGTTTTCGTCGGACAATGCTTAAATGTGACCGCCCGGTTCAAAGGGCCATCCAAACTGTCAGTTTCTTGCGTCCCTCAGTGGGGCGTCATTTTCCGACGACAAGATCATTAGGGGCTTGTTACATGTCTGCTTCCCTCGCATTCGTCTTTCCAGGACAGGGTTCGCAGTCCCTCGGCATGCTGGCCGAGCTGGGCGCGGAATATCCGTTGATCCTCGAAACTTTCAAAGAAGCCTCTGAGGCTCTGGGCTATGACCTGTGGGCATTGACCCAGCAGGGTCCGGAAGAGCTGCTCAATCAAACCGACAAAACCCAACCGGCCATTCTGACCGCATCGATCGCCCTGTGGCGTCTGTGGCTGGCTGAAGGTGGCGTGCGTCCGGCCTTTGTGGCCGGTCACAGCCTGGGCGAATACAGCGCGCTGGTTGCCGCTGGCAGTCTGACACTGGCTGACGCGGTGAAGCTCGTTGAGCGCCGTGGTCAACTGATGCAGGAAGCGGTGCCGGCCGGGCAGGGTGGCATGGCCGCCATTCTCGGTCTGGAAGACGCTGATGTGCTGGCAGCCTGTGCAGAAGCTGCGCAAGGCGAAGTGGTCAGTGCAGTGAATTTCAACTCGCCGGGCCAGGTCGTGATCGCCGGCGCCAAGGCTGCTGTCGAGCGCGCCATTGAAGGCTGCAAGGCGCGTGGTGCCAAGCGTGCCATGCCGCTGCCGGTGAGCGTGCCGTCGCACTGCGAGCTGATGCGCCCGGCTGCCGAGCGCTTTGCCGAATCCATCGCCGCCATCGACTGGCAGGCGCCGCAGATCCCGGTGGTACAGAACGTCAGCGCGCAAGTGCCGGCCGATCTGGAAACTCTCAAGCGTGATCTGCTCGAACAACTGTACAAGCCAGTGCGCTGGGTCGAGTCGGTACAGACGCTGGCGGCCAAAGGCGCGACCAATCTGGTCGAATGCGGCCCGGGCAAAGTGCTGGCTGGTCTGAACAAACGTTGCGCCGAAGGCGTGGCGACTTCCAACCTCAATACCCCAGACGCTTTCGCTGCCGCTCGCGCAGCGCAAGCCTGAATCAGGAGAAACTTGCATGAGTCTGCAAGGTAAAGTTGCACTGGTCACCGGTGCAAGCCGCGGCATTGGTCAGGCCATCGCGCTGGAACTGGGTCGTCAGGGCGCCATCGTTGTTGGCACCGCGACCTCCGCCTCGGGCGCCGAGCGCATTGCCGCGACCCTGAAGGAAAACGGTATTCAGGGCACTGGCCTTGAGCTGAACGTAACCAGCGATGAGTCGGTCAGCGCTGTGCTGGCAAGCATTCAGGAGCAGTTCGGTGCGCCAGTGGCGATCTTGGTCAATAATGCAGGCATCACCCGCGATAACCTGATGATGCGCATGAAAGACGATGAGTGGTACGAGGTGATCGATACCAACCTGAACAGTCTATTCCGCCTGTCCAAGGGCGTTCTGCGCGGCATGACCAAGGCTCGCTGGGGTCGAATTATCAGTATTGGCTCGGTAGTGGGTGCCATGGGCAACGCTGGCCAAGTAAACTATGCAGCCGCCAAGGCCGGTCTGGAAGGTTTCAGCCGTGCAATGGCGCGTGAAGTCGGTTCGCGTTCGATTACGGTCAACTCGGTAACCCCAGGGTTTATCGACACCGATATGACCCGCGAACTGCCTGAAGCACAGCGTGAAGCCTTGCAGACGCAGATTCCGCTGGGTCGTCTGGGACAAGCTCAAGAGATCGCGTCCGTGGTCGCTTTTCTTGCATCCGACGGTGCGGCATACGTCACTGGGGCTACAATCCCGGTGAACGGTGGGATGTACATGTAAGTAAAATGTGACGGATTGCTTCAAAAAAATGTCATACGAGCTGTCTAAAATCCGTTATAAAGCTGCAATCTATTTATAGGCAGAGGGTCGCAGGGTTTGAGGAGTGAAGCTTTCAGTTGAAAAGCTGAAAAGTCTTTCTATACACTTACCCACTGGCCAGCTGCCTGAATTTGTCCATTAGGAGTGAAAACAAGGTATGAGCACCATCGAAGAGCGCGTCAAGAAAATCGTTGCCGAGCAACTGGGTGTTAAAGAAGAAGAAGTGGTTAACACTGCTTCCTTCGTAGAAGACCTGGGTGCCGACTCCCTTGACACCGTTGAGCTGGTGATGGCTCTGGAAGAGGAATTCGAGACCGAAATCCCTGACGAAGAAGCTGAAAAGATCACTACTGTACAAGCTGCAATCGACTACGTTACTAGCCACCAGGCGTAATAGTTTGTAATCGTTGTTTGCTGTCATGGAAAAACCGCACTGCCATCATGGCGTGCGGTTTTTTCTTTAGGCCTGATGCAAAGTCGTCGTCATTTGAAAAAGGAGAGTGCTGTGTCGCGTAGACGCGTCGTAGTCACCGGTATGGGTATGTTGTCGCCACTGGGCACGGATGTGCCGAGCAGTTGGCAGGGCATTCTGGCTGGCCGCAGTGGCATTGGTCTGATCGAACACACCGACCTTTCTGCCTATTCCACCCGCTTTGGCGGCTCGGTAAAGGGCTTCAATGTCGAGGAATACCTGTCGGTCAAGGAAGCGCGCAAGCTCGACCTGTTCATTCAGTACGGCCTCGCCGCAGGCTTTCAAGCCGTGCGCAATGCAGGGCTCGAAGTCACCGACGCCAACCGTGAACGCATTGGCGTGGCCATGGGTTCGGGGATCGGCGGTCTGACCAACATCGAAGAAACCAGCCGTACCCTGCATGAGACGGGCCCGCGTCGAATCTCGCCATTCTTCGTGCCAGGCTCGATCATCAATATGATTTCCGGTTTCCTGTCCATCCATCTGGGCGCACAGGGACCTAACTACGCCATCGCCACAGCGTGCACCACCGGTACGCACTGCATCGGCATGGCGGCGCGCAACATCATGTACGACGAAGCCGACGTGATGATTGCCGGCGGTGCCGAAATGGCTGCGTGCGGCCTGGGCATGGGCGGCTTCGGCGCGTCCCGTGCGCTGTCGACGCGCAACGATGAGCCGACTCGCGCCAGCCGTCCATGGGACAAGGGCCGTGACGGTTTCGTCCTGTCCGACGGTGCCGGTGCACTGGTTCTTGAAGAACTGGAACATGCCAAGGCACGCGGTGCGACCATTTATGCCGAACTGATTGGTTTCGGCACCAGCGGCGATGCGTTCCACATGACCTCGCCACCGGCCGACGGCGCCGGTGCCGCACGCTGCATCACCAATGCACTGCGCGATGCCAAGATCAACATTGATCAAGTGCAATATATCAACGCCCACGGCACGTCGACTCCAGCCGGCGACCTCGCCGAAGCCAACGCGATCAAGTCCGTGTTCGGTGATCACGCCTACAAACTGGCAGTCAGCTCGACCAAGTCGATGACTGGTCACTTGCTGGGTGCGGCGGGCGCGGTGGAAGCGATCTTCAGCGTACTGGCAATCAACAGCCAGGTAGCGCCGCCGACCATCAACCTCGATGAGCCGGACGAAGGCTGTGATCTCGATTTCGTGCCGCACACCGCGCGCAACATGGACATCGATGTCGTACTGTCCAACTCCTTCGGTTTTGGTGGCACCAACGGCACCTTGGCGTTCCGTCGGTTCGCAGGCTGATGGACTGCTGGGTCGACGGTCAACCGGCTGACAGTTTGTCGCTGAAAGATCGCGGCCTGGCTTACGGCGATGGTCTGTTCGAGACCTTCGCTGTGCGCAGTGGTCAGCCGATCCTGCTGGATCGGCATCTGGCGCGACTGGCTGAGGGCTGCTCGCGTCTGGCCATCGCGGCGGATATCGATCTGATTCGCCACGAGCTGCTGAGCTACGCGGCAGCGCTGGGTGAGGGCGTGCTCAAGCTCATCCTCACCCGTGGCGACGGTTTGCGCGGTTATGCGCCCGACCCTGCGGCGCCGGGCCGACGTTTTCTGCAAGGTAATCCGCCAGCGGTTTATCCTGCTGTTCATGCAGAACACGGCGTTCGTCTGTTTCCGTGCAACACGCGCCTGGCCAAACAGCCGTTACTCGCCGGACTCAAACACCTCAATCGCCTTGAACAGGTGCTCGCCCGCGCCGAATGGCAGGACAGCGAGCACGCCGAAGGCTTGATGCTTGATCAGGCCGGTCGAGTCGTCGAAGGGGTGTTCAGCAATATTTTCCTGGTGCGTGATGGTGTGTTGATCACGCCGGATCTGAAGCGCTGCGGCGTCGCTGGCGTAATGCGCGCCGAAATATTGTTTCAGGCCGAGTCATTGGCCATCCCTACGCAAATCGCCGACATCAGCCTCGAACAACTGCAGTGGGCCGACGAAGTCTTTATCTGCAACAGCGTTTATGGCGTCTGGCCGGTACGCGCCTACGCTGCACTGAGCTGGTCGGTTGGCCCGCTCACCCGTAAACTGCAAACCATTGCCCGCGCCCTACTGGATGCCTGATTAGTGAGACGTAAACTTTTGCTGCTGCTGGAAACCGGACTGGTTCTGGCAGGGCTGTTGCTGGGCGCCAGCGCCTGGAAGATTCACTCCGCACTGGAACAGCCCCTGAACATCACGCAGGAAGAACTGCTGGATGTGCCGAAAGGCTCGACACCAACCCGTACTTTTCTTGGACTCGAAACCGATGGCGTCATCAAGGACGCGTTCTGGCTGCGGGTCTATTGGCGCTTCAATCTCGCCGGTACACCGATCCACAGCGGCGAATACCGCATGCAGCCGGGCATGACCGTCAATGGTCTGATCGACTCGTGGAAACGTGGCGATGTGGTTCAGTACAGCCTTACCTTGGTTGAAGGCTGGAATTTCCATCAAGTGCGCGCTGCGTTGGCCAAAGACGAGAAAATCGAACAGACCTTGAACGGCCTGAGCGACAGCGACGTCATGGCGAAGATTGGCCATAAAGGTCTGTTCCCTGAAGGGCGTTTCTTTCCCGATACCTACCGCTTTGTGCGCGGCATGTCCGATGCCGAACTGCTGAAGAAAGCCTTTGATCGCCTCGACGAAGTGTTGGCGAAAGAGTGGGAAAGCCGTTCTGCCGACGTGCCCTATACCGAACCCTATCAAGCGCTGATCATGGCTTCGCTGGTCGAGAAAGAAACGGGCGTGCCACAGGAGCGCGGGCAGATTGCTGGCGTCTTCGTGCGTCGAATGGCCTTGGGCATGCAGTTGCAGACTGATCCGACGGTCATCTATGGCCTGGGTGATCGCTACACCGGCAAGTTGACCCGCGCGCACTTGAAAGAGCCGACGGCGTATAACACGTATGTGATTCCCGGCCTGCCGCCGACACCGATTGCGATGGTCGGGCGTGAAGCAATACATGCGGCGCTGAATCCGGTCGAAGGCACGAGCCTGTATTTCGTTGCCCGTGGCGACGGCAGCCATGTGTTCTCCGATGATCTCGATGCACATAACAATGCGGTGCGTGAGTACCAGCTCAAACGCCGGGCGGATTACCGGTCCAGCCCAGCGCCGGCGGTGACTCCGGAAGCGGCTCCGGCTGCGGAAGACGCGATACCCGCAGCGTCGCCGAATACGGCTCCGGAGGCGTTGCCGCCGGTTCCTGCTCAGGAACCCGCGCCGGCCCCGGAAACTGCCGCACCACAAAACGCGCAATGACTTTGATTAAGGACTGCCTGTGACTGGCTTGTTTATCACTCTGGAAGGCCCGGAAGGCGCCGGCAAAAGTACCAACCGCGAATACCTTGCTGAGCGCCTGCGTGCCGCCGGTATCGAAGTGGTGCTGACCCGTGAGCCCGGCGGCACGCCGCTGGCCGAGCGGATCCGCGACGTGCTGCTGGCCCCGGCCGATGAAGTCATGAATCCGGATGCCGAGTTGTTGCTGGTATTCGCCGCGCGCGCTCAGCACCTGGCCGAAGTGATTCGCCCGGCGCTGGCCCGCGGCGCGGTGGTGCTGTGTGATCGTTTTACCGATTCGACTTATGCCTATCAGGGTGGTGGTCGCGGCTTGTCGCTGGAGCGCATTGCCACGCTGGAAAACTTCGTGCAGGGCGATCTGCGGCCGGACCTGACGCTGATTTTCGATCTGCCGGTGGAAATCGGTTTGGCCCGCGCCAGTGCCCGTGGTCGTCTGGATCGTTTCGAGCTGGAAGGCCGGGCTTTTTTCGAGGCAGTACGCAATGCGTTTCTCAAGCGCGCTGAAGCCGATCCAGCGCGCTATGTGCGCATCGACGCCGGTCAGCCCTTGGCCAAGGTTCAGCAATCGCTGGATACCCTGATCCCGAACTTGCTGGAGCTGGCCCGTGGCTGAGGCCTATCCGTGGCAAGACAGCCTCTGGCAGCAACTGGCCGGGCGTAAGCAGCACGCACACGCCTATCTGCTGCATGGCCCCGCCGGGATCGGCAAGCGCGCGCTGGCCGAGCGCCTGATGGCCAGCCTGTTGTGCCAGCGTCCGACGCCAGAAGCATGCGGCGAGTGCAAATCCTGCCTGCTGCTCAAGGCCGGCAGTCACCCGGATAACTACATCCTCGAACCGGAAGAAGCCGACAAGGCGATCAAGGTCGACCAAGTGCGTGATCTGGTCAGTTTCGTGGTGCAGACCGCGCAACTGGGCGGGCGCAAAGTGGTGCTGATCGAGCCGGTCGAGTCGATGAACATCAACGCGGCCAACGCCTTGTTGAAAAGCCTGGAAGAGCCGTCCGGCGATACCATGCTGCTGTTGGTCAGCCACCAGACCAGCCGTTTGCTGCCGACGATCAAGAGTCGCTGCGTGCAACAAGCCTGTCCTTTGCCGGGCGAGGCGATGAGCCTGCAATGGCTGGCTCAGGCGCTGCCGGACTGCTCTGAAGAAGAACGGGTCGAATTGCTAACACTGGCCGCCGGTTCGCCGTTGATGGCGGTCAGTCTTCAATCCCAAGGCGTGCGTGAACAGCGCGCGCAAGTGGTGGAAGGGGTGAAGAAGTTGCTCAAGCAGCAGCAATCGCCGACGCAACTGGCTGAGGAATGGAAAAGTATTCCGATGCTGCGACTGTTCGACTGGTTCTGTGACTGGTCGAGCCTGATTCTGCGCTATCAACTGACTCAGGATGAGGCTGGCCTCGGTCTGAGCGATATGCGCAAGGTTGTGCAGTATCTGGCGCAGAAAAGTGCGCAGGGCAAAGTTCTCGAGATTCAGGACTGGATTCTCGCCCAGCGGCAGAAGGTCATGAGCAAAGCCAACCTTAATCCGGCGTTGCTGCTGGAAGCGTTGTTGGTGCAATGGGCGGGTTTGCCTGGCCAAAGATAACAATGTGTACCTAGACTCTGAAGATCAGCAGTGGAGGTCAACATGAATGAACCCCTGAGCCCCGGGCCGCGCAACGGCATCCTGTCCCTGACCATCAAGGACAAGTCGGTGCTGTATGCGGCTTACATGCCTTTCATCAAGAACGGTGGCCTGTTCATCCCGACCAACAAGAGCTACAAGTTGGGTGACGAGGTGTTCATGCTGCTGCATCTGATGGACGAGGCAGAGAAGATCCCGGTCGCCGGCAAAGTCACCTGGATCACCCCCAAAGGTGCGCAAGGCAACCGCGCCGCCGGTGTCGGCGTGCAGTTCAACGACGGCGACAACACCGCGCGCAGTCGCATCGAAACCCATCTGGCCGGAGCGCTGAAATCCGACCGTCCCACTCATACGATGTAAGTAGCCATCTTTTTATGCTCGTAGATTCCCATTGTCACCTCGATCGCCTCGACCTTGCCGCCCATGATGGCTCGCTGGATGCCGCACTTGAAGCGGCACGCGAACGCGGCGTAGGGCACTTTCTGTGCATCGGCGTGAGTGCCGATAACGCTGCCGACGTCAAAGCCCTGGCTGAGCGTTACGACGATGTCGATTGCTCGGTCGGTGTGCATCCACTCGATGTGCAACCAGGCGCGGCGCCTGCGCTGGATTGGCTGTTGCACGAACTCAATCATCCGAAGGTAGTGGCGATCGGTGAAACCGGTCTGGACTATCACTACGAGCCAGAAGCCGCCGAGTTACAGCAGGAATCCTTCCGCCTGCACCTGCAAGCGGCTCAGCAGACCGGCAAACCGGTGATCATCCACACCCGTGGCGCGCGCGCCGATACCCTTGAACTGTTGCGTGAAGCGGCGTTACCCCAGGCCGGTGTGCTGCATTGCTTCACCGAAGACTGGGACATGGCCAAGGCTGCGCTGGACATGGGCTATTACATTTCTCTGTCGGGCATCGTTACGTTCCGCAATGCCGATGCGCTGCGCGATGTCGCGAGCAAAGTGCCGGCAGATCGCCTGTTGGTTGAAACCGACTCGCCATACCTGGCGCCGATTCCTTATCGCGGCAAGCCGAACCTGCCGCAGTACGTGCGCGAAGTGGCGGAATTCCTGGCGATGCTGCGCGGTGAAAACTACGAGCGATTTGCCGAACAGACCACCGAGAACTTCAAGCGTCTGTTTCCGCTGGCGAGTGTTAAATCTGCCCTGTAGCCGTTTGCCAAATCGCAGGCAAAAAAAACCCGGGTTCTGGGGGGTGAATCCGGGTTAAGACCATTAGGAGTAAAACAAAGGCACGCGGTCCGTTGGTACCTTTATCGGCGCGACACTTGGGGGAGATGTCGCCCGACAGTTCAAGTATTGATCAGTCTGGCGTGCAGTCCAGTGAGCCGGTCGGGGTTTTTAAACAAATTTGGAATACGTTTGCTTCAGTTGAGTTCTCATTGCGCCCAAAACGTTCTCAAAACGAACAAGAAACACAGATATGGTCGGATGATCCGTGCATTTTTGCGCAAGTTAGGCATAATACGCGGCTTCGAATTTTGACCCTTCAGACCTTTTCTTATGCACAAAGAACCTCGTAAGGTCCGTGAGTTTCGTCGCCGCGAGCAAGAAATTCTCGATACCGCGCTCAAGCTGTTCCTCGACCAAGGTGAAGACAGTGTCACCGTCGAGATGATTGCTGATGCCGTGGGTATCGGCAAAGGCACGATCTACAAGCACTTCAAATCCAAGGCCGAGATTTATCTGCGCCTAATGCTCGATTACGAGCGTGATTTGAACGAGCTGCTGCATTCGGCGGATGTCGACAAGGACAAGGAAGCGCTGTCCCGTGCCTACTTCGAATTCCGTATGCGCGACCCGCAGCGCTATCGCCTGTTTGACCGCCTCGAAGAGAAGGTGGTCAAGGGCAATCAGGTGCCGGAGATGGTCGAGGAGTTGCACAAGATCCGTGCCTCGAATTTTGAACGCCTGACCTTGTTGATCAAGGGCCGCATCAGCGAAGGCAAGCTCGAAGACGTGCCGCCGTACTTCCACTACTGCGCATCCTGGGCGCTGGTGCACGGCGCTGTGGCGCTGTATCACTCGCCGTTCTGGAGCAATGTGCTGGAAGATCAGGAAGGTTTCTTCCAGTTCCTGATGGACATCGGCGTGCGCATGGGCAACAAGCGCAAGCGCGATCCGGAAACCCCAAGCAGCTGAGCCATTCAGCTGCCTTATTGCGCCATGATTTCGCTACATGACGCAGTATCGCAGGAATATACTCAGGCATAGGGCTTGCTAAAACTTGATTTGTGAGTCAAGTTTTAGCGGCTCGAAATTCTATCGCCGGAGTGATCATGATCGTTGACCGTCAAGGCAGGCGTTTTCGCAATTTGCGCATCAGCCTGACCTCAGCCTGCAATTACGCGTGTACCTACTGCGTGCCCAACGGCAAGCGGTTGGTGGCTGCGCAGGATGAACTGTCGGCCGACGCGATGGCGCGTGGCGTGGCGTATCTGATCGAAGCCGCCGGCATCGAGCGGCTACGCATTACTGGCGGTGAACCGCTGGTCAGTCCCAAACTCGAATCGTTCATGACCGCTGTCGGCAAGATGGGCCTGGAAGACATCAGCCTGACGACCAACGGTCAACTCCTCGCAAAAAAACTCCCGCTGCTGGTCGATGCCGGTCTGCGTCGCATCAACGTGTCCCTCGATACTCTCGACGCCGGCGCGTTCCGCAGCATTGCCCGTGGCGGTGACCTGGCCACCGTGCTCGATGGCATGGATCAAGCGAAAGCTGCGGGCATGAAGATCAAGGTCAACATGGTGCCGTTGCGCGGGCAGAACCTCGATCAGGTCATGCCGTTGCTCGATTACTGCCTGGAACGCGGATACGAACTGCGTTTCATCGAGTTGATGCGCATGGGCCATCTGGCCAAGGACAACAATGCGTTCCTGCAACAGTTCGTCAGCCTGCAGCAACTGCTGGAGCTGATTGGCGAGCGCTACGAATATGCGCAAACCGATGCGCCCGTTGACGCCACCGCCGTGCGTTACGCGATTCCCGGTCTGGGCAATTTTGGAGTGATCGCCAACGAAAGCGTGCCGTTCTGCCGGACGTGTTCGCGATTGCGCCTGTCGTCGACCGGTTGGCTGCATGGCTGCCTGTCGTCGAGCAATCGGCATTACGTCGGTGATCTGCTCGACAAACCGCGCCATCAGGCGTTGCCGGCGCTCCAGCGATTGCTGGTCAAGGCGCTGGGGGACAAGCAGGAAGTGGCCTTCTCCGGCGGCGCTACAGTCATGAAAATCATCGGCGGATGAACCTGCCCCATCGCTAGCAGGGCTAGCTCCCACATTGGTTTTCGCAATCCTGTGGGAGCGAGCTTGCTCGCGAATACGATCTAACAATCAACCAAGAACCAGAGCTGGCGCAAAAGCTGCATTCAACGGCCATTCGCCGGTTTTCCGTCACCGGCCTCTGGAGGAATAGGATGCGTAGCCTGGTTTTGCTGCTGGCCGTTTTGGCGCTTGGCGGCTGTATGACTGTCAGCGATATGGCCGAAGGAACTCGCTACCAGATGAGTGACGCAGGTCTGCTGGACCACAGCGACAGCCGTCGCGTGAACAACTTCCGTATTCAGCCGGACTCGTTCATCTATATCGCCCAGGGCGCGTTCGCACCGCCGGGCGGTTCTTACCCGCGCCCCAACGTTGTGGCCGAAGAGGCCTTCAAAGGTTTCGTCGAATACTTCCCGATGGTTCGCCGCGCGCGTGCGCCGGAAGGCCTCGATCAGGCGATGGGCGAAGCTCGCGACGCTGGCGCGCACTATCTGCTGTACACCCGCTTCGCGAGGGCTGACGACCGTATCGGCAACTCTGATGAGTGGCTCGACCAGGAAGCCGTGGATCGTCTCGGCATCGACGGCGGCGTGATTCAGATCATGTTGATCGAGACCAACACCCAGTATTTGATTGATACTGCACGCATCAAGAGTCGTGGCGGTTTACTGACGTTCCACGATAACAAGCCAGAAGACCTGATCGGCCCGCCGCTGGCACAGTACGCGCGCAGCCTGTTGGGAGTCGGTGACCAATAATTCAAGGAGAACGCCATGAGTGGCCCGCAAAAAGCCAATGACCTGTTGGGACAGATCCCCAAAACCAAAGGCTTGCCGCCGGTGCACTTGTGGAACCCGGACTTCTGCGGCGACATCGACATGCGCATCGCCCGCGACGGCACCTGGTACTACCTGGGCACGCCGATCGGGCGCAAGCCGATGGTCAAACTGTTCTCGACGATCATCCGCCGCGATGGCGATGACTATTTCCTGATCACCCCGGTCGAGAAGGTCGGGATCAAGGTCGACGATGCGCCGTTTGTGGCGATTGCCGTTGAGGTGGAAGGCGAAGGGGAGGCGCAGTTGCTGCGCTTCACCACCAACGTTGAAGAAACCGCTGAGGCTGGACCTGAGCATCCGATCCGCGTCGAGATTGATCCGACGACACAAGAACCAGCGCCCTACGTGCATATCCGCACCAACCTTGAAGCGTTGATTCACCGCAATGTGTTCTATCAACTGGTGGAACTGGCGGTCAGTCGTGAGATCGATGGCCAACGTTGGTTGGGCGTATGGAGTGGCGGCGAGTTCTTTCGCATCGGCCTCGAACCTTAAAAGATCGCAGCCTTCGGCAGCTCCTACATGGCGTACACCTGTAGGAGCTGCCGAAGGCTGCGATCTTTTTTGTCGTTGACACCCAATCATATGATGATTAGCTTGATCACCCATCGCGATCCGCTTTGAGGTGTGCATGTCCAGCAGCTTTCACGCATCCACGGTCGACTGGCTGGGCAGCTGGATCGCCGCCGGCCAGATCAAGCCTGGGCAGACCATCAAGGTCGAGGCCGATCTGGGCGAACAGCTCGGGGTCAGCCGTACCGTAATCCGCGAAGCAATCAAAACCCTCGTCGCCAAAGGCATGCTCGAAGTCGGGCCGAAAGTCGGCACCCGCGTGCTGCCGGTGCGGCGCTGGAATCTGTTTGATCCGCAAGTCGTTGGTTGGCTGTCGCGCAACGGCTTGCCGGAAAACTTCGTCGACGACCTGCTCGACCTGCGCCGCACCATCGAACCGATGGCCGTGCGCTGGGCCTGCGAGCGGGCAACACAGGAACAGATCGAAGCGGTGCAATTGGCCTACAACGCCCTTGAGCGCGCAGTGGACTGCGATGCCGATTACAACCGCGCCGACCAGTTCTTCCACGAATGCATTCTTGCGGCGAGCCACAACCAATTCATCGAACAAATGGTCCCGGCCCTCGGCGCGTTGCTGGCGGTGTCGTTCGAAGTTTCCGCTGCTGATCCTGATGAATTGCGCCGCACCTTGCCGATCCACAAGGATATGGCCGACGCCATCGCCGCCCGGGATTCCGCGCGAGGCGTGTGGGCGTGCATGACGTTGATCGATAACGCTGATCTGGCGATCAAACGTTTTTACCCGAAAGTCATGGCCGACAAAAAAACCGGCTGAACACAAAGAAATCCCCTGTAGGAGTGAGCCTGCTCGCGATAGCGGTAAATCAATCGAATTGAAGTCAACTGACACTACGCCATCGCGAGCAGGCTCACTCCTACAGAAAATCACAAGAACAATTGAGGAATGGATATGCCGTGGACCGCCCTGACCCAACACCGCGCCCAACTCGGCGAGGGCCCGTTCTGGGACGCACCGACCCAGGCGCTGTACTGGGTCGACATCGCTGGCAAACAGGCCCTGCGCCTGATCGGCCAGAATGTTGAGATCTGGCAGATGCCCGAGCACGTTTCTGCGTTCATCCCCTGCGCCAGCGGCGATGCTTTGGTCACGCTCAGCAGCGGCGTGTATCGGCTTGATCTTGACTCCCCCGGTCTCGAACCGCGCCTGAGCCTGTTCTGCGTCGCCGACCCGCAACCCGGCAATCGCCCCAATGAAGCGCGTTGCGATGGCCAAGGCCGTTTGTGGCTTGGCACCATGCAAAACAATATCGGTGAAAACGGCGAAGACTTGCCGATCACCCGCCGTTCCGGTGGTTTGTTCCGGGTCGATCCAGACAAGCGTGTCACGCCCTTGCTACGCGGTTTGGGCATTCCCAACACGCTGCTGTGGAGCGACGACGGCACCACGCTGCTGTTCGGCGACAGCATGGACAGCACGCTGCACCGCTATTTCATTCACACCGACGGCAACCTCGGTGCGGCTGAAACCTGGTACGGCCCCGACCAGCAGGGCGGGCCGGACGGCTCGGCGATGGATGCCGAAGGCTACGTGTGGAATGCCCGTTGGGACGGCAGTTGCCTGCTGCGTCTGTCACCGAATGGCGAGGTCGAGCGCAAAATCGATCTCCCCGTCAGCCGCCCGACCAGTTGCGTATTTGGCGGAGAAGATTTGAAAACCCTGTTCATCACCAGCGCTAAAAGCCCGCACGACCATCCCTTGGATGGCGCAGTGCTGTCGATGCGCGTGGATGTCGCAGGAAAACTCTGTACGCGGTTCGCGAACTAAATCCCATAATATGGGACGCAAAATTATATATTGAGATTATTTGGCGGTCGGGTTTATAGTCGACTCCAGCAGTAACACGCACTCACACTTAAAAAGAACAAAACAGGTGAAGTGATGCAGCGAATGTCTATCGCACTCCCGTGTGGAGTCCGCGTCTCGCAACGGCCCCAAGCTGTCGGTCGCGCCTGCCTGTTTCGTTCCAGCCGTCTTCCAGACCGGACATCGTCAGATGTCCGGTTTTTTTGCGCTTGCGAAACAGGAGTCCAGATCCATGGCTGAACCTCTTTCCCTGCCGCCGGTGCCCGCACCGCCGAAGGGCGAGCGTCTGAAAAACAAGGTCGTACTGCTGACCGGTGCTGCGCAAGGCATCGGCGAAGCCATCGTCGCTGCGTTCGCTTCGCAGCAAGCAAAACTGGTCATCAGCGATATTCAGGCCGAGAAAGTCGAGCAGGTTGCCGCGCACTGGCGCGAACAAGGCTTTGATGTGCAGGCGCTGAAGGCGGATGTCTCGCGTCAGCAGGATCTGCACGCCATGGCCAAACGCGCCGTTGAACTGCACGGGCGCATCGATGTGCTGGTCAATTGCGCCGGGGTCAACGTGTTCCGCGATCCATTGGAAATGACCGAGGAAGACTGGCGCCGCTGCTTCGCCATCGACCTGGACGGCGCCTGGTTCGGCTGCAAAGCGGTGCTGCCGCAGATGATCGAGCAGGGCGTCGGCAGCATCATCAACATCGCCTCGACCCATTCCAGCCACATCATTCCCGGCTGCTTCCCGTACCCGGTGGCCAAGCACGGTTTACTCGGCCTGACCCGCGCCCTCGGCATCGAGTACGCGGCGAAAGGCATCCGCGTCAACGCCATCGCCCCGGGCTACATCGAAACGCAACTGAACGTCGACTACTGGAACGGGTTCGCCGACCCGCATGCCGAGCGGCAGCGCGCCTTCGATCTGCACCCGCCGAAGCGTATCGGTCAGCCGCTCGAAGTGGCAATGACCGCCGTATTTCTGGCCAGCGACGAAGCGCCGTTCATCAATGCATCGTGCATCACCATCGATGGTGGGCGCTCGGTGATGTACCACGACTGATTGAACGGGTTTTGTGTGGATGAGTCCGCTTGAAATCCAATCATCATACGATATGACTATTTTCAACAGGCTTTGCAGGAACACGCTTTAACGCTTTTCAAACATTGCTCAAAAAAAATAACAAGGAGTCAGCTTATGAAACGTCGTTTCGGGATTCGTACCCTGTGCACTACCGCCCTGGCGGTCACTGCATTCAGCCTGAGCAGTTCGCTGCTCGCTGCCGACACCGTGAAAATCGGTTTTCTGGTCAAACAGGCGGAAGAACCCTGGTTCCAGACCGAGTGGGCCTTCGCCGAGAAAGCCGCCAAGGACAAGGGCTTCGAACTGATCAAGATCGCCGTGCCGGATGGCGAGAAAACCCTCTCGGCCATCGACAGCCTCGCCGCCAACGGCGCCAAGGGCTTCGTGATCTGCCCGCCGGATGTCTCGCTCGGCCCGGCGATCATGGCCAAAGCCAAACTCAATGACCTGAAAGTGATTGCCGTCGATGACCGTTTCGTCGACGCCAACGGCAAGTTCATGGAAGACGTGCCGTACCTCGGCATGGCGGCGTTCGAAGTCGGCCAGAAGCAGGGCAACGCCATGGTTGCCGAAGCGAAAAAACGCAACTGGGACTGGAAAGACACCTACGCGGTGGTCAACACCTACAACGAACTCGACACCGGCAAGAAACGCACCGACGGCTCGGTGAAGTCCCTTGAAGACGCCGGCATGCCGAAAGACCACATTCTCTTCGCCGCGCTGAAAACCCTCGATGTGCCGGGCAGCATGGACGCCACCAACTCGGCACTGGTGAAGCTGCCAGGCGCCGCGAAAAACCTGATCATCGGCGGCATGAACGACAACACCGTGCTCGGCGGCGTGCGCGCCACTGAAGCGGCCGGTTTTGCTGCGGCCAACGTGATCGGCATCGGCATCAACGGCACCGACGCCATTGGCGAACTGAAAAAGCCTAACAGCGGCTTCTTCGGTTCGATGCTGCCGAGCCCGCACATCGAAGGCTACAAAACCGCCGAGATGATGTACGAGTGGGTTACCGCTGGCAAAGAACCGCCGAAGTACACCGCGATGGACGACGTCACCCTGATCACCCGCGAAAACTTCAAGCAAGAGCTGGAAAAAATCGGCTTGTGGAACTGACGTAGCGACGGCCCGGGCAGCCGGGCCGTTTTTCGGTGTGAAGAGGTGGCTTTATGCACGCGCAAGTACAGACACAAGCACAACACAGCGCCAGCGGCAGCCTGCGTTTCAATGGGATCGGCAAAACCTTTCCCGGCGTGAAAGCGCTGGACGCGATCAGCTTCGTCGCGCATCCGGGCCAGGTTCACGCTTTGATGGGCGAGAACGGCGCCGGCAAATCGACCCTGCTGAAAATCCTCGGCGGCGCTTACATCCCGAGCAGCGGCGAGTTGCAGATCGGCGAGCAGACCATGGCGTTCAAGTCGACCGCCGACAGTATTGGCAGCGGTGTCGCGGTGATTCACCAAGAACTGCATCTGGTGCCGGAAATGACCGTCGCCGAAAACCTGTTTCTCGGTCATCTGCCGGCCAGTTTCGGTTTGATCAATCGCAGCACCTTGCGTCAGCAAGCGCTGAATTGCCTGAAAGGCCTGGCCGACGAAATCGATCCGCAAACCAAGGTCGGACGCCTGTCCCTCGGCCAGCGGCAACTGGTGGAAATCGCCAAAGCGCTGTCGCGCGGCGCCCATGTCATTGCCTTCGACGAGCCGACCAGTAGCCTTTCGGCCCGCGAGATCGACCGCCTGATGGCGATCATCGGGCGCCTGCGTGACGAGGGCAAAGTCGTGCTCTACGTCTCTCATCGCATGGAAGAAGTGTTCCGCATCTGCGACGCGGTGACGGTGTTCAAGGATGGTCGCTACGTGCGCACCTTCGAGGACATGAGCCAGTTGACCCATGATCAACTGGTGACCTGCATGGTCGGTCGCGACATTCAGGACATCTACGATTATCGCCATCGTCCACGCGGCGCCGTGGCGCTGAAGGTCGACGGTTTGCTCGGCCCAGGCCTGCGTGAGCCGATCAGTTTCGAAGCGCACAAGGGTGAAATCCTTGGTCTGTTCGGGTTGGTTGGGGCAGGGCGCACCGAACTGTTTCGCCTGCTCAGCGGGCTGGAGCGCAACACCGCCGGACGCCTTGAACTGCGTGGTCATGAACTGAAACTGCGCTCACCGCGAGACGCGATTGCTGCCGGGATTTTGCTCTGCCCGGAGGATCGCAAGAAGGAAGGCATCATCCCGCTGGCCAGCGTTGCCGAGAACATCAATATCAGTGCGCGTGGCGCCAACTCCGGCCTCGGGTGCCTGATTCGCAGTCTCTGGGAGAAGGGCAACGCCGACAAGCAGATCAAGTCGCTGAAAGTGAAAACCCCGCATGCCGGCCAGCAGATCAAATTTCTTTCCGGCGGCAATCAGCAGAAGGCCATTCTCGGTCGCTGGCTGTCGATGCCGATGAAAGTGCTGCTGCTTGATGAGCCGACGCGTGGCATCGACATCGGTGCCAAGGCTGAGATTTACCAGATCATCCACAACCTCGCCGCCGACGGCATTTCGGTGATCGTGGTGTCCAGCGATCTGATGGAAGTGATGGGCATTTCCGACCGCATTCTAGTGCTTTGCGAAGGCGCCCTGCGCGGCGAAATCAGCCGCGACCAGGCCAATGAATCCAACCTGCTGCAACTGGCTTTGCCGCGCCACCGCGCTGACGGCGTGGCGAACTGAGAGGTGACTATGATGACAACCCAAAACGAAACCCTGCCCAAAGAGCGCAAACCGCTGGACATGCGCCGCTTCCTTGATGACTGGGTCATGCTGCTGGCGGCTGTGGGCATTTTCGTTGCCTGTACGCTGCTGATCGACAACTTCCTTTCGCCGCTGAACATGCGTGGTTTGGGCCTGGCGATTTCCACCACCGGGATCGCCGCGTGCACGATGTTGTATTGCCTGGCGTCGGGGCATTTCGACTTGTCGGTGGGCTCGGTGATTGCCTGCGCCGGCGTGGTCGCCGCGGTGGTGATGCGCGACACCAACAGCGTGTTTCTCGGTGTCAGTGCGGCATTGGTGATGGGCCTGATTGTCGGGCTGATCAACGGCATCGTCATCGCCAAGCTGCGGGTCAATGCGTTGATCACCACGTTGGCGACCATGCAGATCGTTCGCGGTCTGGCGTACATTTTCGCCAACGGCAAAGCGGTGGGCGTGTCGCAGGAATCGTTCTTCGTTTTCGGTAACGGCCAGTTGTTCGGCGTGCCGGTGCCGATCCTGATCACCATCGTCTGCTTTCTGTTTTTTGGCTGGCTGCTGAACTACACCACCTACGGGCGCAACACCATGGCCATCGGCGGTAACCAGGAAGCGGCGCTGCTGGCGGGTGTAAATGTTGATCGCACCAAGATCATTATTTTTGCCGTGCATGGCGTGATCGGTGCGCTGGCGGGTGTGATTCTGGCCTCACGGATGACCTCGGGGCAGCCGATGATTGGTCAGGGTTTTGAGCTAACGGTGATCTCGGCTTGCGTGCTGGGCGGGGTGTCGCTGAGCGGCGGGATCGGCATGATCCGGCATGTGATTGCCGGGGTGTTGATTCTGGCGATCATTGAGAATGCGATGAACCTGAAGAACATCGATACGTTTTATCAGTATGTGATCCGTGGTTCGATCCTGTTGCTGGCCGTGGTCATCGACCGCCTTAAACAACGCTGAATCCATCCCCAACACGCAAACCTGTGGGAGCTGGCTTGCCAGCGATTGCGGTATAACATTCAAACCCAACTTTGAATGTGCCGCCGTCATCGCTGGCAAGCCAGCTCCCACAGGGGATCGCTCCAGCTCCCCGCCTTCTGTCACCTTCCTCAAATATCCCTTGCTCGCCCGCACCCGTTTCGGTTATCAATTTGTACATGATTAGACAGGTACGATTTGACAAGAAACAACGGGTGGTCGACGAACTCGTCCGGCGCATCGAAAGCGGCCTCATGGAGGACGGCTTTCTGTTGCCCGGCGAGCATCAGTTGGCTCAAGAATTCAAAGTCAGCCGAGGCACGCTGCGCGAGGCGCTGGCAGAACTGAAGCGGCGCAAATACATCGCTACGCAAAGCGGCGTCGGCTCCATTGTTACCTTTGATGGTGTTGCCCTCGACCAACGCAGCGGCTGGGCGCAAGCCCTGGCTGACAGCGGGGCGATGATTCATACCGAAGTGCTGCGTCTGGAAGCCGTGACCCGCCCCGATCTGCTGGCGCGGTTCGGCACTGACCAATTCATCACCCTTGACCGCCGTCGCCGTTCCACCGAAGGCACGCTGGTGTCCCTTGAACGTTCTTTGATGCCGGCCACCGGCGGCCTGGAAAGCCTGCCGCGCGTCGGTCTGATCGACAATTCCCTGACCATCACGTTGGCCGCCTACGGGTATGTCGGCGAGCGCGGCGATCAATGGATCGGCGCTGAACCGCTGAATGCCGAAGACGCTGAACTGCTCGGCCGCCCGGAAGGCACGGTGTTCCTCAAAGCCCTGCGTACCACCTACGACCGGCAGAACCGTTTCATGGAACAGGTCGAAAGCCTGCTCGACCCGGTGCATTTCCGTCTGCACCTGCAATTTGGAGAATCGAAATGACCGCGCTCAACCGTGCCCTCGGTGCGTTTTATGGCCTGGCCCTCGGTGATGCGCTGGGCATGCCGACGCAATCGCTGAACCGCGAAACCATCAAGACCCGGTTCGGCACAATCACCGATCTGCAGGACGCCGGACCTCTGCAACCGATCGCCGCGAACATGCCCAAAGGTTCGATCACCGATGACACCGAGCAGGCGATTCTGGTCGGCGAGTTGCTGGTTGAAGGCAATGGCCACATCGAACCGGCGGTCCTCGCGCAACGCCTGATCGAGTGGGAAGCCGCGATGCAGGCCAAGGGCTCGCAGGATTTGCTCGGCCCGTCGACCAAACGCGCCATCGAAATGATCCTCGCCGGTCATTCGCCGGAAGAAGCCGGGCGCTATGGCACCACCAACGGCGCGGCGATGCGCATTACCCCGGTGGGGATTGCGGCAGATGTTGCCGATCCTGAGCGGTTTATCGCGGCGGTGGTGCAGGCCTGTCAGGTGACTCACAACACCACGCTGGGGATTTCCAGCGCGGCGGCAGTGGCGGCGGTGGTGTCTGCCGGCATCAATGGCGTGGATCTGGGCGAGGCGTTGAACCTCGGCCAGCAGATCGCTCAGCAAGCGGAAACGCACGGTCACTGGGTCGCCGGTGGTCGAATCGGTTCGCGCATCAGTTGGGCGCGCAGCATCAGCGTCGACAGTGACAAAGCGCTGCTCGCCGATTTGCTCTACGACGTGATCGGCACTTCGGTGGCATCGCAGGAATCTGTGGTGGTCTCGTTCGCGCTGGCGCAGCAAGTGGCAATCGGTGAGATGAGTGCGTTCGATGCGCTGTGCATGGCCGCCAGTCTGGGCGGCGACACTGACACCATCGCGGCGATTCTCGGTGCGATGCTCGGGGCCTGCCTGGGTCTTGAGTGTTGGCCTGTCGAGATGATCGAGACAGTGAAAACCGTCAACGATCTGGAGCTTGAGCCGTTGGTGCAGGGGCTTTTGGCCTTGCGCTGATTGGGCTGACGCCATCGCTGGCAAGCCAGCTCCCACAGGGAAAGTGCACACCTTAAGGTTCACTCTGTACCTGTGGGAGCTGGCTTGCCAGCGATAGGCGCACCAAAATTTTTGAATCATTCACCCGCAATGGATCGCGCAGACAGGCCCGGGACGGCCGCAATGTCTTGTCATTCTGCGTCATTGCCACAACCACAAAAAAGGCAAACAGGAGCACCTTCATGAGTTCATCAAACGCCGGGCAAAGCGCCGGGCAACTGGAAACCCGCGGCATCGAACCGGTGCCGGAAGCTGAGTGCAACGGTCATCCGCTGCAACTGTTCTGGGTCTGGTTCGCCGCCAATATTTCCATTCTCGGTCTGCCATTGGGCGCCACGCTGGTGGCGTTTCGCGGGCTGGCGATCTGGCAGGCAATCATCGTTGCGATCATCGGCGCCGCCGGTTCGTTTGCCGTGGTCGGGATCATCTCGATTGCCGGCCGTCGTGGCCGCGCGCCGAGCCTGACGTTGTCGCGAGCGATCTTCGGCGTACGTGGCAATATCGGCCCGACGCTGGTCTCGCTGATGTCGCGTCTGGGCTGGGAAACCGTCAACACCACCACCGCTGCATTCGTGCTGTTGTCGTTGTGCTCGATCCTGTTCGGCTCACCGGTTGAGGCGAAAAGCGCACCGGTACTGACGCTGATCTTTATCGCGATTTTCGTCCTGCTGACCTTGTCGGTTTCCGGCCTCGGTCACGCGACCTTGCTGGTGATCCAGAAGTGGGCGACCTACGTGTTCGGCGCGCTGAACATCCTTGTTGGTGGCTTCCTCTGCGCAACTATCGACTGGAGCGCGGTGTTCAACGCCACGCCCGCGCCGATGAGCGCAATGATCATCGGCATCGGCACCATGGCCGCCGGCACCGGCATCGGTTGGGCCAACGCTGGCGCCGACATGTCGCGCTATCAGCATCGCAGCGTCAAAGCCGTGCGTCTGGTGGCGTCTGCAGCGTTTGGTGCGGGCATTCCGCTGGTGCTGCTGATTACCCTCGGCGGCTTGCTCTCGGTGGGCAACAACGATCTGGCCTCGGCGACTGACCCGATCGTGGCGATTCGCGACATGCTGCCAACCTGGATGGCCGTGCCATACCTGATCACCGCATTCGGTGGCCTGCTGCTGTCGAACAACCTGTCGGTGTACTCCGCCGGTTTGACCACATTGACCCTTGGTCTGAAGGTCAAACGTGTCTACGCCGTGGTGGTCGACATCGTCGCGATCTTCGCTGGTTCGATCTATTTCATGCTGATTGCTGACAGCTTCTACGGCCCGTTCATTACCTTCATTTCGCTGCTGGCGGTGCCGATCACCGCGTGGGTCGGGATCTTCATCGTTGACCTGATCCATCGTCACTACTACAGCCCCACCGACCTGCTCGACGTCAGTCCGCGCAGTGCCTACTGGTACAACGGCGGCATCGAATGGCGTGCGTTCAGCGCGTGGGCGATCGCCATCGTGCTCGGCTTCAGTTTCACCACCATCGGCACCACCGCCGAGAACGTCTGGTTCAAAGGCTTCCTGTCCGACTCGTGGCTGGGCCACAACGGCCTCGGCTGGATCGTGACCTTCGTCGTCGCTGGTGGCATTTACTTCGTCCTCGGCGGGGCGAAAGATCGCCGCGCCGCGCCAACCGAGAATGCTCATGCCTAAGATGTTGCACACCGGCCAGGTCATCATCGACCTGGTCATGGCCGTGGATAAACTGCCGCAGATTGGCGGCGATGTTCTCGCGCAGTCGGCCGGTTTCGAAGCCGGTGGCGGGTTCAACGTGATGGCGGCGGCGGTGCGAAATGGCCTGCCGGTGGTTTATCTGGGTCGGCATGGCACCGGGCGGTTCGGCGATCTGGCGCGCCAGGCCATGAACATTGAAGGCATTCAGATCGGCATCCGAGAGCCTGCGCAACGCGACACCGGGTTGTGTGTGGCGCTGACGGACGCGTCAGCCGAGCGCAGTTTCATTTCCTATATCGGCGCTGAAGGTGAGGTGACTTTAGAGGATTTGAACAGCGTCGCGGCCGAGGCTGGCGATTACGTTTATCTCAGCGGCTACAGCCTGTTGCATGAAGGCAAGGCGCAGGCGTTGCTGGATTGGACATTGGCGTTGCCGGCGACCATCAGCGTGGTGTTCGATCCGGGCCCGCTGGTGGAGTCGCCAGGTGCACCGATGATGCAGGCACTGCTGCCGCACATCGATGTGTGGACCAGCAACAGTGTTGAAGCGCTGCGGTTTACCGGGGCGCAGGACATTGGCGTGGCGCTGGACCGTCTCGCTGAACATCTGCCTGACGAGGTGCTGATGGTGGTGCGTGACGGGCCGCAAGGCTGCTGGATTCATCAGCGCGGTGAGCGTCTGCATGTACCCGGGTTTGCCGTGAAAGCGGTGGATAGCAACGGTGCAGGTGATGCCCATGCCGGGGTGTTTGTCGCGGGATTGGCGCAGGGGTTGTCTGCCCCGGAAGCGGCGCGCCGGGCGAATGCGGCAGCGGCATTGGCGGTGACGCGCTGGGGGCCGGCCACTTCGCCGGGGGCGGCTGAAGTGGATGCGTTTATCTGCGAGTCCAGCGGCGCCTGATCAACCGCGATCGCTAGCAGGGCTAGCTCCCACACGGGATTGATGTCGTTCGCAGATTCCCTGTGGGATCCAGCCCTGCTGGCGATAGGGCCATCAGCCTCACACAAATTCAGCAGGCCTGCCTCAATACAGTGTGGGAGCCAGCCCCTGCTGGCGATGAGGCCATCAGCCCCACACAAATTCGGCAGGCTTGCCTCAATCCCCTGTGGGAGCCAGCACTGCTGGAGATAGGGCCATCAGCCTCACACCAATTCAGCAGGCTTGCCTCAATCCCTGTGGGAGCCAGCCCTGCTGGCGATAGGGCAATTTGCCCAACACAAATTCAGCAGGCTTGCCTCAATCCCTGTGGGAGCCAGCCCTGCTGGCGATAGGGCCATCAGCCCCACACAAATTCAGCAAGCTTGCCTCAATCCCTGTGGGAGCCAGCCCTGCTGGCGATGGGGCCATCAGCCTCACACAAATTCGGCAGGCTTGCCTCAATCCCCTGTGGGAGCTGGCTTGCCAGCGATGAGACCATCGGCCTCATCGAAAAACTCAACTGGCCTTGCGCAACGCCTCGATCAGCTCCTGCTTGCGCATCGATGATCGTCCCGGAATCTTCTTCGCCCGGGCTTCTTTCATCAGGCTGTCCACTGTCTGCGTATCCTTCGAAGCCTTGCTGTTGCGCGAATGTCCCTCGCGACTGGCGACCGCGCGGCGCGATGACTCTTTGCGATCCTCAGACTTGGCACTCGCCGGTTTTTTGCGCCCGGATCCACCGGCCTTGTCGCCGCCACCCGATTGCTTGTTCACCGTCGCCCAGGCCCGTGCTTCGGCTTCATCTTTCGACACGCCTTTTTTCTCGTAGCTGTCTTCGATGTGCTCGGCCTTGCGCTTCTGCTCGGCGGTGTATTTATCTTTGCTTCCACGAGGCATGGGAATTCTCCTCTTGTATGCAGATCAGGCCGCTCGCCGGCTCGGCAGCGAACGGCCCCTGGACTACTGCAGATCCAGCTTGCGCGCCTCTTCAACGCCGGCCGCGCTGAGCTTGATCGGCAGGTTCAACGAATGTTCGCCGGCCTCATTGCAGGTCACATGACCGTGGTGAATCAGTCCGCGATCCTGCAGAGCGGCGAGGGCGCTGGCAACGACCTTTTCGCCCCGGTAATTGTCCAGCACCTCCTTGCCCAGACCGGTCGGGTGGGCGTGCAACAGGCGGGTGAGGACTTCTTTTTCCAGGTTTTTATCGACGTTCATGGTTACCTCTTCATGGGTGTGAATAGGACGCTCGCGTCGGCGAACTACTGGCCGGAACCTTCGGAGCCGGAACCACCAGTGGTGGTTTTAGAGCCGACGCCTGGGCCCGCGTTGTCGGGCGTGGCGGGGGCGTCGGGGGTGTTCATGCCGCCTTGGCGGCCCGGGTCACTGCCCTGCGTGCGCGGGTCGGTGCCGGTGGCGGGAGGCTGATTGATCAGGGGTACGCCCGAGCCATCGGTGTTCATGCCGGGGGCACTGTTGATGGCGGGGGCGCGTGGTGGAGTCGGGTCGGTAGGGCCAGTGCCCGCAGCGGTGGCGGATGCTGCGAAAACTGCGGGGCAGAGCAGGGCGCTGAATACGAATGCGGTCAACCTTGACGGGATCATAGGGCTTCTCCAGTGATTGGAATCCTTACCTGTCGTTGGTCTGCCCTATGCTCGGATTGGTGCCTGATGAACGACGAACGGTCTAGATCGTCGCTGCAGTTTTGACGTTGATTCGGCGCCAGAGCAAGCGCCCAAGGGTGATCAGCCAGTTCGCCAGCGCTACCGCCAACACCGTGAGCAGTAACGTTGCCATCCCCTGTTCGACGATGATTTTGCCGGCCAGCAACGGAAAGCCAAACACACCAATAAAGTACGAAAGACTGAACAGCAGCAACGCCTGGGACGTGGTGCCGTTCGGTGCTTCGTTGGCGGCGAGGCCATTGATTACCGAATACGTCAGGCCATAACCGACACCGAGCATCACCGCCGCCAGCAGATAGCTGAAGCCGCTGTGTACACCGAACGCGAACAAGACGATGGAGCCGAGCATCAACCCGGACAACAGGCAGGACGCGCGCAGCGGATCACGCTTGACCACAAAACCGGCGATCAACATCCGGCTGCTGATCGCCGCGCTCATGAAGCCAAGAAAGAACAGCGAATAGTCCAGCGAGCGCGCAGCGGCATAACTGGTCTGGAAGCTCGACAACCCGCCGAACACACAACCGCCAAGCCCAACCATGATGATCGGAAACAGCGCACGGGAACTGAGTACCTGAGTTGTCGCTTGCCAGGTAATTCTCGCGGCTGACGTGGCTTGCGTACTTTTCAATCGCGCGCCTAGACGCCAGAACAGCAGCACGCCGATCAGGCTCGCCAACGCCGCCAGATAGAACGCCGAGGTCACCGGCAGACCCAGCGCACTGGCGGCACGCCCGAGCAATGGGCCGCTGCCGATGCCGGTCATCATGCTGCCGGACAACAACGCAAAGTATTTGGCGCGTTGCGCCGGGGTCACCAGACTGGCGACGATGATCGGCCCCAGCGTATAGAAAACGCCCCAGCCCAAGCCCAGCAACAAGCCGAAAAACAACAGCAAATGACCGAACCCCGGCGTCATCGCAAAGCCCAGACTCGCCGCCACCAGCAGCAGCCCGAACAGCGCAATCGAACGCGCCGCGCCAAGCAAGTCGGACAAGTGCCCGGACATCAGCACCGCCACGAACGTACTGAGCATCGCCGCCGAAATCACACTGCCGGCATCGTGTTCATTGCCGCCGCGCGAACCGATCAACAACGACAGCAAAAACGTCGAGCCATAGGACAGCGACAGCAGGTAACTGGCGAGGCAGAACAGGCCGAACAACTTGCCTGACACTTGAGGTGTTGCTTGAGACATGACGCGGTTCCTTGACCGGAAAAATCAGCGTCCTCTGTTTACCACGGCGTGCGTGCAGGTTAGGTCTGAGGATGGCGAAGTCAGGATCAGTGCGCGCCGGAGTAAGTGGTCAAACGGCCACGCAATCGTGCAGCAGTACGGCGGCTCAAGATCGCCACCTTCTTCTTCATGCAACGTGCGCACGTTGTGCCAGACAGGCTGCAGGTGAGCGAGGTCATGGGCGCCGTCGTCGGACAGTTCCAGTGCGTGTGGCAGTAACTCTGTCGCCAGTGCCGCTACGGGTGTAAAACACTCAAAGCTCATAAGCGTCCTGTCAGATTGTCCAAGTGTTGCAACATTGGCAGGGTAGTGTGTGTTTTGCCATGTGACGAGCGCCGCCCACGGCCTTAGTATGGCGTTTTCCTTTTCCGACAAGGCCCGTCCATGACGATCGAAATCCGCCCGGCGACCCCCAGCGATGCCCCGCAAATCCTCGCCTTCATCACTGAACTCGCCGATTTCGAAAAGGCCCGTCACGAAGTCATCGCCAGCGTCGCCGACATCGAACGCAGCCTGTTCGGCGAAGGCGCCACCGCCCACGGTCTGATCTGCCTGCGCGACGGTCTGCCGATCGGTTTCGCGGTGTTTTTCTTCAGCTATTCGACCTGGCTCGGCAGCAACTGCCTGTACCTCGAAGACCTCTACATCACCCCCGAACAACGCGGTGGCGGCGCCGGCAAAACGCTGTTGCGTCACCTAGCGAAAATCGCCTGCGACAACGACTGCGGTCGCTTCGAATGGAGCGTGCTCGACTGGAACACGCCGGCCATCGATTTCTACAAATCCCTTGGCGCGCAACCACAGGAAGAGTGGGTGAGGTATCGCATGGATGGCAAGGTCCTGAGGGAATTCGCTGAAGGTCACTGAATTCATCAAAAGATCGCAGCCTTCGGCAGCTTCTACAGGCAATGGGTGAAAACTCTGTAGGAACTGTCGAAGCCTGCGATCTTTTTTTTCTTTATCCCAAAATATGGGATTGATATTTATATATTGAGATTTCACCGCGCCAAGGTTTATAGTCCATCGCACTCACTGCCAAAAACAAAACAGGTGAAGCGATGCTGGCGCAATTGATCGCGCTCGATTGGGGGACAACCTCATTACGTGCTTACAAACTCGCGGCGGACGGTGTGGTGCTGGAGCAGCGCTCGCTGTCGTCCGGGATCATGCAGTTGCCCAAGACCCCGCGAATAATCAACGGTCGTGAATGTGCCGATGGTTTTGAATTGGCCTTCGACGAGGCGTGCGGTGACTGGCTCGATGCGCAACCGGATCTGCCGGTGATTGCCTGTGGCATGGTCGGCAGTGCGCAGGGCTGGCGTGAAGCGGCCTACTGCGAGACGCCGGCGAACGTCGCCAATCTCGGAAACTCCCTACAAACAGTTGTCAGCCTTCGCGGCACCGTCGTGCATATCGTGCCGGGCGTGATTCAGCGTTCGCGTTTGCCCAACGTGATGCGTGGCGAAGAAACCCAAGTGCTTGGCGTGTTGCAGAGCCTGCCGGTCGAGGCGGGCGTTGATCTGTTGATCGGTCTGCCGGGCAGCCACTCGAAATGGGTCGACGTGGTCGATGGCTGCATCACTCATTTCGACACGTTCATGACCGGCGAAGTGTTCGCCGTGCTCAGTGAACACAGCATCCTCGGTCGAACCCAGCAACATTGCGCGACGTTCGATGCTCAAGCATTTGATCGTGGCGTGCAGATTGCGCAGTCGGCGGACGGTGAACTCGGCGTGCTGTCGACCTTGTTCAGTGCCCGTACGCTGGGGCTGACCGGTGAACTGAGCCCGACGGCGCAGGCGGATTATCTGTCTGGCTTGATGATTGGCCATGAGCTGGCGGCACTCGCTACGGTTCAGCGGCGTCGTCGCAACAACCCGACTCTCCCTTCGATCATCCTCATCGGCAACGCGCAACTCTGTGCCCGCTACCGCCGCGCACTCGACGCCTGTGGTTTCGCCAACGTGACGTTGGCCGAGCAGGCCACCGAGCGTGGTTTGTGGCAACTGGCGCTCGCCGCTGGACTGATCGATTCCTCATCCCGTTAACCCTGACTGGAGGCCTGACATGCTCAAGCAAGCATTGGCGCAAAACGGTCTGATCGCGATTCTGCGTGGCCTGCATCCGCAGGAAGCTGCCGCTGTCGGAGAAGTCCTGTATGCGGCCGGATTTCGCGTCATCGAAGTACCGCTCAATTCCCCATCGCCGTACGAAAGTATCCGCATCCTGCGCAAGACCTTGCCCGCCGATTGCCTGATCGGTGCTGGCACGGTGTTGACGCCGGAACAGGTCGAGTTGGTGAAAGAGGCTGGCGGTCAAGTGATCGTCATGCCGCACAGCGATGCCAAGGTGTTGCGCGCAGCGAAAGCGGCGGGGCTGTTTCTGTCGCCGGGCGTTGCCACACCGACCGAAGCGTTCGCGGCGCTGGCGGAGGGCGCGGACATTCTCAAGCTGTTCCCCGCCGAGCAGATGGGCCCGGCGGTCGTCAAAGCCTGGCTCGCGGTGTTGCCGTCCGGAACGGTGCTGGCGCCGGTCGGCGGCATCACCCAGGACAATATGCAGGCGTTTATCGACGCCGGCGTGAAAGGTTTCGGTCTCGGTTCCGGCCTGTTCAAACCGGGCATGACGCCGGAGCAAGTGGCGGTGAATGCCAAGGCTTATGTGGCTGCGTGGAAGGCGCTTCGTTAAGACTTTTTTGGCGCTGCGTGCGCTGCATCTAATAAGAGCTGCATTTACAAAAGAGAGCAGAGATGAAAATCACCAAACTCACCACCTTCATCGTCCCGCCGCGCTGGTGCTTCCTCAAGGTTGAAACCGACGAGGGCGTGACCGGTTGGGGCGAACCCGTGGTTGAAGGGCGCGCGCACACCGTCGCTGCTGCCGTCGAAGAATTGTCCGACTACCTGATCGGCAAAGACCCACGCAACATCGAGGACATCTGGACGGTGCTGTATCGCGGCGGTTTCTACCGTGGCGGCGCGATCCACATGAGTGCGCTGGCCGGTATCGATCAGGCACTGTGGGACATCAAGGGCAAGGCCCTCGGTGTGTCGGTGAGTGATCTGCTCGGCGGCCAGGTGCGCGACAAGATTCGCGTGTATTCGTGGATCGGTGGCGACCGTCCGGCCGACACCGCGCGTGCGGCGAAAGAGGCGGTGAGCCGTGGTTTCACCGCGGTGAAAATGAACGGCACCGAAGAGCTGCAATTTCTCGACACCTTCGAAAAGGTTGACCTTGCGCTGGCCAACGTCGCCGCCGTGCGTGACGCGGTCGGGCCGAACGTCGGCATCGGCGTCGATTTCCATGGCCGCGTGCACAAGCCGATGGCCAAGGTGCTGATGAAGGAACTCGACCCGTACAAACTGATGTTCATCGAAGAACCGGTGTTGAGCGAAAACTACGAAGCGTTGAAAGAACTGGCGCCGTTGACCAGCACACCGATTGCCCTCGGCGAGCGACTGTTCTCGCGCTGGGACTTTAAACGCGTGTTGAGCGAAGGCTACGTCGACATCATCCAACCGGATGCTTCCCACGCCGGCGGCATCACCGAAACCCGCAAGATCGCCAACATGGCCGAAGCCTACGACGTGGCGCTGGCGCTGCATTGCCCGTTGGGGCCGATTGCGCTGGCGGCGTGTTTGCAACTGGACGCCGCTTGTTACAACGCGTTTATCCAGGAGCAGAGCCTGGGCATCCATTACAACGAGAGCAACGACTTGCTCGACTATGTGAAGGATCCACGGGTGTTCGATTACGACAAAGGTTTCGTGAAGATCCCGAACGGGCCGGGCCTGGGCATCGAGATCAACGAGGAATACGTGATTGAGCGCGCAGCCGTCGGGCACCGCTGGCGCAACCCGATCTGGCGCCATGCCGATGGCAGTTTTGCCGAGTGGTGAGTCCTGCCTGACACACCCGATGAGATCGTTCCCACGCTCTGCGTGGGAATGCCTCCATGGACGCTCTGCGTCCGCTCCTGGGACGCGGAGCGTCCCGGGCTGCATTCCCACGCGTAGCGTGGGAACGATCAGGCCTCAGGCCGACCTCAATAAACATAAAAAGAGGCTCTCCCCATGCAACCGCAAACCCTCACCGGGCAGGCGTCTTTAGTCACGCCCAGCCGCAAGCGGTTTTTCATCATGGTGTTGCTGTTTATCACCGTGGTCATCAACTACCTCGACCGCAGCAATCTGTCGATTGCCGCGCCAGCGCTGACCAGTGAGCTGGGCATCGATCCGATTCACGTTGGCCTGATCTTTTCCGCGTTCGGCTGGACCTACGCCGCCATGCAGATTCCCGGCGGCTGGCTGGTGGATCGCGTGCCACCGCGCATTCTTTACAGCGTCGCGTTGCTGTTGTGGTCGATTGCCACGGTGATGCTCGGTTTCGCCGCCAGTTTCATCGCGCTGTTCGTATTGCGCATGGCGGTCGGCGCGCTGGAAGCACCGGCGTATCCAATCAATAGCCGCGTGGTCACCACCTGGTTCCCTGAGCGTGAACGCGCCACGGCCATTGGTTTCTACACCTCCGGGCAGTTCGTCGGCCTGGCCTTTCTGACCCCGGTGCTGGCTTGGCTGCAACACGAATTCGGCTGGCACATGGTCTTCGTCGCGACCGGCGCGGTGGGCATCATTTGGGCGGTGATCTGGTACGCGGTGTATCGCGAGCCTCGCGATTTCAAGGGCGCCAACGAAGCCGAAATCGATTTGATCCGTGAAGGCGGTGGTCTGGTCGATATTCAGCAGGAAACGGCCAAGGTCAAAGCCAAATTCAGCTGGACCGATTTAGGCATCGTCCTGACCAAACGCAAGTTGTGGGGCATCTACCTCGGCCAGTTCTGCCTGAACTCGACGTTGTGGTTTTTCCTCACATGGTTCCCGACCTATCTGGTGAAATATCGCGGCATGGACTTCATCAAGTCCGGCCTGCTCGCGTCGCTGCCGTTTCTTGCCGCGTTCGTTGGCGTGCTGTGTTCGGGGTTCTTTTCCGACTTCCTGATTCGGCGCGGCTACACCGTCGGGTTTGCGCGCAAGTTGCCGATCATTGGCGGCCTGCTGATTTCCACCTCGATCATCGGTGCCAACTTCGTTGAGTCGACGCCGCTGGTGATTGCCTTTCTGGCGCTGGCGTTTTTCGGCAACGGTCTGGCTTCGATCACCTGGTCGCTGGTCTCGACGTTGGCGCCGGCACGGCTGCTCGGGCTGACCGGCGGGGTGTTCAACTTCATCGGCAACCTGTCGGCGATTGCTACGCCGATCGTTATCGGCTTCCTCGCCAGCGGCGATTCGTTCGCCCCGGCGATCACCTATATCGCGGTGCTCGCCTTGATCGGTGCTTTGTCCTACGTGCTGCTGGTCGGCAAGGTCGAGCGTATCGAGTTGTAGTGGTCTGCGTCGGGCGACCATAATGCCGCCCGTTCCTTCGCTCAACGGTAAAAGGCTGGATATGCAGGAAGACGCCCCGGAAAAAACCAAGGACGCCGCACCCACCGGCACGCAAACGCTGTTGCGCGGCTTGGGAGTGGTGCAAGCGGTGGCCAGTGGCGCCCGCGATCTCAAGGAAATTGCCCGGCTGATCGGCACCACACGCAGCACCACCCATCGCTTGGCCAGTTGTCTGGTCGACGAGCGCTACCTGCGCGTGGTGCCGCAAGTCGGTTATCTGCTCGGACCGAAGCTGATCGAACTGGGTTTCCAGGCGCGCGAAGAGTTGCCGCTGGTGACCCTGGCCGCGCCGTATCTGGACGAGTTGTCGGCACTGACCGGCGACACCGTGCATTTGGGCATTCGTGAAGGCGATGAAGTGCTGTACTTGCTGAAGAATCCGGGGCGCAACGGCCCGGAAATGCGCTCGCGGGTCGGCCATCGCATGCCGTTGGCGCGCACCGGTATCGGCAAGGCGTTGATGCTCGATGATTCGCCGAAAGATTGGCAGCGTCTGTACGACATCAGCCTGCCGGCCGGTGGGAAAAGTCAGTTCTGGCCGCAGCATCCCCAGCAATCGTGGGAACAGCTTGAGCAGCGCATGACCGAATACGTCGTCGGCGGCTACGCCTTCGATCTGGAAGACAACGAACCGTCGATCCGCTGTGTGGCGGCGCCGATTCGGGATGCGAGCAAGGGCATCGTGGCGGCGATCAGCATCGCCAGCACCGTGCCGTACATGCCGCTGGAAAAAATGGCCGAGCTGATTCCCCTGATCAAAGGGGTCACAGCCCGGCTCTCGGCGGAACTCGGTCTGAAGATTTAAACCTTGAGCGTCGCCATGTCGATGACGAAACGGTACTTCACGTCGCCGGCGATCATGCGGGCGTAAGCCTCGTTGATCTGGCGGATGTCGAGCATTTCGATGTCGCAGGTGATGTTGTGCTCGGCGCAGAAATCCAGCACTTCCTGGGTTTCGGCGACGCCACCGATCAACGAACCGGCCAGCACACGGCGGCTCATCACCAGTTTGCCGGCGTGCACAGGTGGATCGATCGGTTCGATCAGACCAACCAGAATGTGCACACCGTCGAAGCGCAGAGTGTCGAGGTACGGGTTGAGATCGAGCTGCACCGGAATGGTGTCGAGCAGGAAATCGAAGTAACCGGCAGCGGCTTTCATCTGCTCGGCGTCGGTGGAAACGATTACGTGATCGGCGCCCTGACGACGACCTTCTTCCGCCTTGCTCGCCGAGCGGGTGAACAGCGTGACTTCCGCGCCCATGGCTTTGGCAAACTTGATGCCCATGTGGCCGAGGCCGCCCATGCCGAGAATCCCGACCTTGTCGCCGGCCTTGACGCCGTAGTGCTTGAGCGGCGAGTAGGTGGTGATGCCGGCGCAGAGAATCGGCGCCGCGCTG
Source organism: Pseudomonas sp. 4CAES_32.4 (assembly GCF_058136335.1). Taxonomy (NCBI): domain Bacteria; kingdom Pseudomonadati; phylum Pseudomonadota; class Gammaproteobacteria; order Pseudomonadales; family Pseudomonadaceae; genus Pseudomonas; species Pseudomonas sp. 4CAES_32.4. Next base: position 4,549,575 of record NZ_CM176882.1, on the reverse strand, counting down.
GCCAACGCGAGTCTTTCCGGGATGCGCACGACAAAGTGTTCGCTGACCACGATGCTGTCCGAATAACCACCCATGGTGTTGCTGCCATCGACCCGATCCGGGGTGGCGTAAGTCATGGTCGGGCCTTCGAGGCAGTATTGCTCAAGGTTCGACTGGCAGGCTTCGCAGGTGCGGCAGGAGTCGACCATGCAGCCAACCCCGACCAGATCGCCTACTTTATGCTGGGTGACATTCGCACCGATCGCGGTGACTTTTCCGACGATCTCGTGGCCGGGCATCAACGGGTAAACGGCGATACCCCATTCGTTGCGCGCCTGGTGGATATCGGAATGGCAGACGCCGCAGTAGAGGATTTCGATGGCTACGTCGTCGGCGCGCGGGCTGCGGCGTTCGAACTTCATCGGGGCGAGGGGGGTGGTGGCCGATTGGGCGGCATAGCCGATGGCGGTGTACATGTGAAACCTCGCAAAAGCAGGAACAAGTGAGGCGGCGCATTCTGGGCGCCGACTGACCGGTCGGCCATGACGATTCCTCCGGGTCTCATGCCTAATCCTCCGGCATGCGGGTTTGATCGGTCGTATTGGCAAAAGGATCTGCGATGATGCTTTTATCCCTTTTTCCGCCACATTTTCAGTGAAGAGTTTTGATGCAATTAACCCGTCATCTTGATGCCAATGCCCGGCTGGTTTCGTTGATCGAGCCGTTGGCGCTGCGCGATGGTTATTCCCCGACCGGGTTGCCCGGTGTGCAGGTGTTGCGCGCCAGTTGCGACGTTGCCCGTGGCCCGCACATTTATGAACCGAGCCTGATGATCATCGCCCAGGGCAGCAAACTGGCGTTTCTCGGGCCGCGCACCATGGAGTACGGCGCCGGGCATTATCTGATTCAGGCGCTGCCGGTGCCGTTCGAGTGCGAGACGTTTGCCTTGCCGGATGCGCCGTTGCTCGGGGTGTCGGTGGCGATTGACCGGGTGTTGCTCGGTGAGCTGGTGCTGGCCATGGGACTGGCGCCGGGCCGGCATATTCCGGCACAGACGCCGGAGTCGATGACGTCGGTGGTGCTCGACGATGACATGCGAGGGTGTGTCGAACGGTTGCTGAGCTGCCTGCACGATCCGCTGGAATGCCAGATTCTCGGCCCGGCACGGGTGCGTGAATTGTTGTTCGTCGCCTTGCGCGGGCCGCAGGCCGATGTGTTGCGCGCGTTGGTCGAGCAGCAGGGGCAATTCGCGCGGGTGGCGGCGTCGATCAGTCATCTGCACGCGCATTACACCGAGCCGTTGAATGTCGAGACCCTGGCCGGTTGCGCGAACATGAGCGTGTCGACCTTTCATGAGCACTTCAAACGCAGCACGCTGTTGTCGCCGGTGCAGTATCTGAAGCGTTTGCGCTTGTTGAAGGCGCAGACGTTGCTGGTGGCTGAGGGGCTGGGCGTGGCGCAGGTCGCGCATCGCGTGGGGTATCAGAGCACGTCGCAGTTCAGCCGCGAATATAAGCGCTACTTCGAGCGCAGCCCGGGAGACGAGCGCGCTGCCTGAGGATTTACACACTCCCTGTGGGAGCTGGCTTGCCAGCGATAGCGGTGGTTCAGTTTGCCGTGATGTCGTTTGACACGGCCCCATCGCTGGCAAGCCAGCTCCCACAGGGATTTGTGTTGCTAGCGGAATTCCGGGCAACAAAAAGGCCCCCGATTTGGGAGCCTGATTGTTCAGCGGTTCGACTTACATATTCGGATAAGTCGGGCCGCCAGCGCCTTCCGGCGTGACCCAGGTGATGTTCTGCGAAGGATCCTTGATGTCACAGGTCTTGCAGTGCACGCAGTTCTGGGCGTTGATCTGGAAGCGCTTCTCGCCGTCTTCCTTGGTGATCACTTCGTACACGCCGGCCGGGCAGTAGCGCTGCGCCGGTTCGTCGTACAGCGGCAGATTTTTGCTGATCGGGATGCTCGGGTCGGTCAGCTTCAGGTGGCAAGGCTGCTCTTCTTCGTGGTTGGTACCGGAGATGAACACCGAGCTGAGTTTGTCGAAGCTGAGTTTGCCGTCCGGCTTCGGATAGTCGATCTTCTTGCAGTCGGCCGCGAGCTTGAGGCAAGCGTAATCCGGCTTGGTGTCGTGCAGGGTGAACGGTAGTTTGCCGCCGAAGATGTTCTGATCCAGCCAGTTGAAACCGCCGCCGACGATGGCGCCGAACTTGTGGATCGCCGGGCCGAAGTTGCGGCTGGCGAACAGTTCGTCGTAGAGCCAGCTCTTCTTGAACGCGTCCACATAAGCGGTCAGTTCTTCGGTGCCGTCCTTTTCCGCGAACAGTGCGTCAGCCACCGATTCAGCGGCGAGCATGCCCGACTTCATCGCGGTGTGGCTGCCTTTGATCTTGGCAAAGTTCAGGGTGCCGAGGTCACAACCGATCAGCGCGCCGCCCTTGAAGACCATTTTCGGCAGCGAGTTCAGGCCACCTTTGCAGATGGCGCGGGCGCCGTAGCTGATGCGCTTGCCGCCTTCCAGGTACTGAGCCAGCACCGGGTGATGCTTGAGTCGCTGGAACTCGTCGAACGGCGACAGGTAGGTGTTGCTGTAGGACAGATCGACGATCAGACCGACCACCACTTGGTTGTTTTCCAGGTGATAGAGGAACGAGCCGCCGGTGTTCTCGGTGCCCATGATGTCCAGCGGCCAACCGGCGGTGTGCACCACCAGGCCTGGCTGGTGTTTGGCCGGGTCGATTTCCCAGATTTCTTTCAGGCCGATGCCGTAGTGCTGAGCGTCGGCATCGCTGTCGAGGTTGTAGCGCTTGATCAGTTGCTTGCCGATGTGGCCACGGCAACCTTCGGCGAACAGCGTGTATTTGCCACGCAGTTCCATGCCCGGGGTGTACAGGCCTTCTTTCGGGTTGCCTTCGCGGTCGACGCCCAGATCACCGGTGATGATCCCGCGCACCACGCCTTGCTCGTCGATCAGCGCTTCCTGAGCGGCGAAGCCCGGGTAGATTTCTACGCCAAGGTTCTCGGCCTGCTGCGCGAGCCAGCGGCACAGGTTGCCGAGGGAGATGATGTAGTTGCCTTCGTTGTGCATGGTCTTGGGCACAAAGAGGTCAGGAATTTTTTGCGCGTTCTCGGCGTTTTTCAGCACGAAAATATCGTCGCGGGTGACAGGCGTGTTCAGCGGCGCGCCGAGTTCTTTCCAGTCCGGGAACAGTTCATTCAGAGCGCGTGGTTCGAACACGGCACCGGAGAGGATGTGTGCGCCGACTTCGGAGCCTTTTTCGACCACGCAGACGCTGATTTCCTTACCGGCTTCGGCGGCCTTCTGCTTCAGACGGCAGGCGGCGGACAGGCCAGCGGGGCCGGCACCGACGATGACCACGTCGAATTCCATGTATTCGCGTTCCACAGGCTATCTCCTACTCAAGGCTCAACAGTTTTTTTTCTAATTTGGAGGTTTGATGTCGCATCCGCTATTCCTTTACGTTAACGTCAAGGGGAATATTGGAGAACAGACCTTTCTCTCTAGGCGGCGCATTATATCTACACCACTCCTAGCGTCCAATACAAACGTTTGTTTGAATCGGCTCCAGGCCAGAGAAATCAAAGAAGCGCGGCTTATGAATGGTCATTTTGCTGTATTGACCGGAATAGGCGTTCCGGTCAAGATACGGGCGGTTTTGCGCTCGTCGTAGGCAGACTGGCGGTTTCAAGAGCACGTCTAAAGACAGGGCACAGGCAGTAGAAGGTGATGCGCAGCGCGGTCTGGCGCGCAGTTTACACCGCGTGAGGAGTTATGACTTGTCGGTCACCACTGACGAACGGTCGCACCCCTTAACGTCGTGCAATCACTTCGCACCCCGGTCGGCGTTTTTAGAGGTGCCCTTTTAGCCTGATGAGCATCAACCGCCAGGTTCGCCTAGGCGACTTTCTTTTCACCGGAGAGTAACGAGGAATCCATGAAGGTTCTTGTAGCTGTCAAACGCGTTGTGGATTACAACGTCAAGGTTCGCGTCAAGGCGGACAATTCCGGCGTCGATCTCGCCAACGTCAAGATGTCGATGAACCCGTTCTGCGAAATCGCAGTGGAAGAAGCCGTACGCCTGAAAGAGAAAGGTGTTGCGACTGAAATCGTCGTCGTCTCCATCGGCCCGACCACCGCTCAGGAGCAGCTGCGTACCGCACTGGCTCTGGGTGCCGACCGTGCCATCCTCGTCGAATCCGCTGAAGATCTGACCTCGCTCGCCGTGGCCAAGCTGCTCAAGGCTGTGGTCGACAAGGAACAGCCTCAGTTGGTGATTCTTGGCAAACAGGCCATCGACAGCGACAACAACCAGACCGGCCAGATGCTCGCTGCACTGAGCGGCTACGGTCAGGGCACGTTCGCTTCGAAAGTCGAAGTCTCCGGCGACAGCGTTGCCGTGACTCGCGAAATCGACGGCGGCGCGCAGACTGTTTCGTTGAAACTGCCGGCGATCGTCACCACCGACCTGCGTTTGAACGAGCCGCGCTACGCGTCTCTGCCAAACATCATGAAAGCCAAGAAGAAGCCTCTCGAAGTGCTGACTCCGGACGCTTTGGGCGTTTCCACCGCCTCCACCAACAAGACCCTGAAAGTCGAAGCGCCGGCTGCACGCAGCGCGGGCATCAAGGTCAAGTCTGTGGCTGAACTGGTTGAAAAACTCAAGAACGAAGCGAAGGTAATCTAAATGACTATCTTGGTTATTGCTGAACACGACAACAAAGTGCTGGCCCCGGCCACACTGAACACCGTGGCTGCTGCGGCCAAAATCGGCGGCGACATCCACGTACTGGTTGCAGGCCAAGGCGCTGGCGCCGTGGCTGAAGCCGCAGCGAAAATCGCTGGCGTGAGCAAAGTCCTCAACGCTGACAATGCCGCTTACGCGCATCAGCTGCCGGAAAACGTTGCTCCGCTGGTAGCCGAGCTGGGCGCTGGCTATAGCCACATCCTGGCTGCCGCCACTTCCAACGGCAAAAACATTCTGCCGCGCGTCGCTGCGCAGCTGGACGTTGACCAGATCTCCGAAATCATCTCAGTCGAAAGCGCTGACACCTTCAAGCGCCCGATCTACGCCGGTAACGCCATCGCTACCGTGCAGTCGACTGCTGCGATCAAAGTGATCACCGTGCGTGCCACCGGTTTCGACCCGGTTGCTGCTGAAGGTGGTTCGGCGGCTGTTGAAGCCGTTGGCGCTGCGCACGACGCGGGCACTTCGAGCTTCGTTGGCGAAGAACTGGCCAAGTCCGATCGTCCAGAACTGACCGCTGCCAAGATCGTCGTTTCCGGCGGCCGTGGCATGCAGAACGGCGACAACTTCAAACACCTGTACGCCCTGGCCGACAAGCTGGGCGCTGCCGTCGGTGCCTCGCGCGCCGCCGTCGACGCAGGTTTCGTACCCAACGACATGCAGGTCGGTCAGACCGGCAAGATCGTTGCGCCACAGCTGTACATTGCCGTCGGTATCTCCGGCGCGATCCAGCACCTGGCCGGTATGAAAGACTCCAAAGTGATCGTTGCGATCAACAAGGACGAAGAAGCGCCGATCTTCCAGGTGGCCGATTACGGTCTCGTGGCGGATCTGTTCGAAGCAGTCCCTGAGCTGGAGAAGCTGGTCTAATCCGGCGGCTTCACTTATAAAGAGCCCGGCCTGTTGGTCGGGCTTTTTTTTGTCTCGGATTTGAGTGGGAGCGTTTCGCCATGGATCTGCGCTGCGGATGGTTGTTGGGATTGGCCCTGTTGCCCGGTTTGGCCATGGCCGCTGGCAAATGCGAGCGTCTTGTCGTCACCGGCAGCCCGGATGCGCCGCCGTACCTGTGGCAGGACCCGCAAAATCCCAAGCAGTTGATCGGCGCCAGCGCCGACCTGTTGCAGCAAGTGGCCAAGGACCTCGGCATCAAGGTCGAGTTGCTCTACGCCGGCAAACGCTCGCAGGCCCTCGATGAAGTGCGCAGCGGACGTATGGACATGCTGGCCGACGCGCCGCTGGCCTTCAATGAGCTGGAAAACCTCGACTACGTCTATCCGCCGCTGTTGGAAAACGACTATCTGGTGTGGACGCGCAAAGGTTCGACGCTGGTCTACAGCGAAGCCAAAGACCTGCATGGCCATGCCGGCGCGTTGTCGGAAAAGTCTCGTATTACCCAGGCATTCGGCATTTTCGCCGAGCAGAATCTGACCCTGACCAAGACAGCAAACCTCACTCAAGCCTTTCAGAAACTTCTCTTGGGTGAAGTGGAATATGTACTCGCCGGACGCTACTCGGGCATGGCCGCCGCGCAGGCGCTGGGCATGGCCAATGATCTGCTGGTGTTCGAGCAACCCATCGACCGGCCGGGTCTGTTCCTCGCGGTTTCCCACAACTCGGCCTGCAACGATCCGTGGTTGCGCGGACAGCTAGCCAAAAAGATGACAGAATTGCCCGCGTCCGGACTGACGGAAGCCGCGCTGCAACGCAACATCGAGCGCTGGAAGGCGCAGCAGCAACAGCCGCAACAACCTGTCAGTGCCCCAAAACAGTAGGGATTCTTAGTGAGTATTCGACCTCTTTTCGCGGCTGTGGCCGTTCTGGCCCTGGCCGGTTGCGCAACCGATCCGGCACCCAGCGAACAAATGCGCCTGACCGAGCAGGCCATCACCCAGGCCAAGGCTGTCGGCGCCACTGCTGATGAAGTGCCGGAAATGAAGCTGGCCGAAACCAAATACGATCGTGCCAAGGGCAACATGGCCGACGAGTCCTACCGCAATGCGCGCATGCGTGCCGAACAGGCTGAGCTGGATGCGCGTCTGGCTGAAGCCAAAGTGCTGACGCAAAAAAGTGAAGAACAGCTGAACGTGCTCAACACCCGCATCGTCCGACTGCGCAAGCAACTGGGAGATGCCCAATGAGCCTCAAATCCAAAGTCGTTGGCGCTCTGATCCTCGCCGGTTGCGCCAGCCTGTACGGTTGCGCCGGACAGCACAGCGAATCCGCTCTGCAAGAAGCCGGCGCCGACTTCCAGAAAGTCAAAGAAGACTCCAACGTGTTGCGCATCGCACCGAAAGACGTGATCCGCGCCGGTGAGTCGCTGGCTCGCGCCGATCGCTTGTCGACCTATTGGGGCAGTGGTTCGGACGTGGTGCATTACGCCTACCTGAGCCAGCGTTACAGCGAAATCGCCCGCGAACACACCAATCAGGTGCTCAACGAAGAGCGCGCGGCCAAGCTCGAACTGGAACGCCAGCGTCTGCAATTGGCTTTGCGTGAATCCAAGTTGCTCAGCGTGCAGCAGCAGGGCAAATGGCTGGAAGAACAGATCGTCGCATTGGCCACCACGCAGACTGATCGTGGTCTGGTGATGACCCTCGGTGACGTACTGTTCGACACCGGCGAAGCAGAGCTGAAAAACTCGGCCAACCGTGTCGTGCTGAAGATCGTTCAATTCCTGCAACTGAATCCGAAACGCGTAGTGCGCATCGAGGGTTACACCGACAGCACCGGCGGCAAGCAGGAAAACCTCAAACTGTCCCGCGACCGCGCACAAGCCGTGGCGGACGTGCTGATGGATCTCGGGATCGACGACAAGCGCATTCAGGTCGAAGGTTACGGCGATGAATACCCGGTGGACGTCAACGCTTCCGAGCGTGGGCGTGCACAGAACCGTCGGGTGGAAATTGTCTTCTCCGACGAGAAAGGCCAGCTCGGCGCCGCCCGCTAAGGGTTGCGTCTCTGGAAAGCCCGGACTGTCATGCAGTGCCGGGCTTTTTTACGTCTGTCGATTAGCTCGCAAATCGGTACAGTCGGGGGCAGACACTGCACTGTATGGTCGAGTATTGTGGCAACTGTCCCAGTACACTTCTAAACTGTTCCGGTATTGTTTCACACAAGAATAAAATGCCCGTGAAATCGAGTGCTGCGTCATGACCAATCTCTTGCTCTACCAACGTATTGCTCAGCAACTGGCCGAAGACATTCGTCGTGGTGTCTATCAACCGGGGGAGCGCGTGCCTTCGGTGCGCAAGATGAGTTCGCAGCTCAACGTCAGCCATGCAACGGTGTTGCAGGCGTACGCCAATCTCGAAGATCAGGGGCTGATCCGCGCACGCCCGCAGTCCGGTTATTACGTTCACCAGACGCCTGCGTTGACGGCGCCGACGCCGGACATTGCCCGGGTCGAGCGGCCCGGTCTGGTGACGCGCAGCAGCATCATTCAACAAGTTCTGGTCGAGTCGCGCCGTGAAGGCGTGTTTGCGCTGGGCGCCGCCGTACCCAGTGTCGATTATTTGCCGGTGCGCGCGTTGCATCAGCAACTGGCCAAAGTCACGCGTTTCCATAGCCCGCGCGCCTTCAGCTACATGTTCAGCCCCGGTTTCGAACCGCTGCGCCGGCAAGTAGCGATCCGCATGCGCGACGCTGGCGTGGTGGTCGATCCGTCAGAAGTGGTCATCACCCACGGCTGCGTGGACGCCTTGCAAATGTCGTTGCGCGTGCTGACCCGACCGGGCGATCTGATCGCCGCCGAGTCGCCGACCTATTACGGCCTGTTGCAACTGGCTGACCTGCTCGGCTTGAAAGTCATCGAAATTCCCAGCGATCCTGCCACCGGCATGAGCCTCGAAGCGCTGCAATTGGCGGCCAACCAATGGTCGATCAAGGCCTTGGTGCTGACCACGCGGCTGAGCAATCCATTGGGCGGCACCATGCCCGAGGAACGTCAGAAACAACTGCTGCGCCTGGCCTCGGACTTCGACATCCAGATTGTCGAAGACGATATCTATGGCGAACTGATGTTCGAGCAGGGCAAAACCAAAGCGCTCAAGGCTTATGACCGACTGGATCGGGTGGTCTACTGTTCAAGTTTCTCCAAGACCCTGTCTCCCGGTGTGCGTATCGGCTGGATGATCGCTGGCAAATATCAGCAGGAAATCCAGCGCCTGCAGACCTTCAGCACCCATTCGGCGTGCAGCGTGACGCAGATGGCGATCGCCGCCTATCTGGAAAACGGCGGCTATGACCGGCATTTACGTTACATCCGCCAGGAATACCGAAAAAACCTCAGCGCCTTCCAGTTGGCGGTGCAGCAGTACTTCCCCGAAGGCACGCAAATGACCCGGCCCACGGGCGGTTTCATCCTCTGGGTGAGTCTGCCGGGGAGGGTGAACACCCAGGAATTGCATGTCAGGGCATTGCAGCAGGGCATCAGCATTGCGCCGGGGCTGATCTTCAGTAATACCGAGCAATTCAACCACTGTATCCGCCTCAACTGCGGGATTCCGTGGAATCGCGAGGCGGAGCGGGCGCTGATGACGCTGGGTCTGCTGGCGACGCAACTGTGTCAGGAAACCGCTGGCGGATTCTGAACGAGCGGCGGCTGATGCTTGTCTTGTGGCGTGCAACAGGCGAGCATATGGCCCTCTGCCGTTAGACTCGTTGGGTCCATGAAAGCGATTTTTCCTGCCGTCGGGGTTTTGTTGTGTTTGCTGATGATCGGGCACTCGCCTGCGGTCTACGCGGCCGCCGTGCAGGACAAACCCGCCGCCACGAGCGCCGCCAAGCAGCCAGCGGCCAGCCAGAACAAGGCGCCGGTGAAAAAAGCCCGGGCGAAAAAAGCCGCTCCGGTGAAGAAACGCGCGCCGATCGCTTCCAAGTCAAAATCTGCCAGTGAAGTGGCGAAAACCAAATTGCCGGCGGCCAGACTCGATTTGAGTCTGCCCAAAGACATGGTGCAGGAGCTCAAGCCCAAGGGCACCGTCGAATTGCCGAAACGCGAGCCGATCCTGCCGCAGTTTTTCGGTGAGAAGAACAGCGGCTTCCAACTCAACGGTCGCTTGCTCAGCAACGAAATGCAGTTGCAACTGCGCAACGAAGAGCGTCGCGAAGTCGAAGGCGCGGCGCTGGATTTCGAATTCAAGCAGTAAATTCCACCGGTCTGTGACCCGCAGGGCAGACACTTTGTCGGAGACTGGTCAGTCACATTCGGTAATCGCTGAAAACCCCGGTGCCGGCAATTTGAAACAGCCGTTTTAGCGGTTACTCTGTTCCGCGTCTCTTTAACACATCGCCCGTCGCGAGGATTTTTCCGTCATGAAATGCCGTGAAGGCTGTGGCGCTTGCTGCATTGCCCCTTCCATCAGTTCGCCGATTCCCGGCATGCCCGATGGCAAACCTGCCGGCGAACGTTGCGTGCAGCTCTCGGTCGAAAACCTGTGCAGCATTTTCGGCCGCCCGGAGCGCCCGGCGGTCTGCTCGGGTTTCACCGCGGATGTCGAAACCTGCGGCAGCAGCTCGGAAGAAGCGATCAGGCTGATCGGCTGGTGGGAGCAAATGACGGCCGCGTGATGTGTCAAACGAACGGAACTTCAACAATAAGGAATAAGACTATGGGTTCGCTGCATCGTATCGCTGTGTTGTGTGGTTTGACCGCTGTGCTGGCCACCTCGGTTGCCCAGGCGGAAGACTGGAAAGTCGCCAAGAACGAGGACGGCATCAAAGTTTCCCTGAGCGAAGTACCGGGTTCGGACTACAAGTCCTATCAGGGCGTCGCGCTGATGAAGACCACCGTTGCCAAACTGCGCGCACTGCAGGAAGACGTGTCCGGCGCCTGCGCCTGGATTCACGAGTGCAAGACCCAGAAACTGCTCAAGCACGAAGGCGATCAGAGCTGGACCTACACCCAGTTCAACACGCCTTGGCCGGTGACCCCGCGTGATTCGGTGCTGAAAGTCACCACCGTCGAAGGCGCCGATGGCAGCCTGACCCGCAACCTCGAAGGCTTGCCGACGTACATGCCGGAAGAAAAAGGCTTTGTCCGCGTGCAGCAGGTCAAAGGCTTCTGGAAGTTCGTACCCAAGGGCGACCAGGTTGAAGTGACCTACCAGGTGCACACCGAGCCCGGTGGCAGCGTACCGGCGATGGTTGCCAACAAGTTCGTGGTCGACGCACCGTTCAACACCCTCAAAGCCTTGAAAGAACGCGCCGAGAAGTAATCAAACGCGCGCTTTGCAAAACGCCCCGACCGATACGGGGCGTTTTGTTTTGTATCTATATTGTGTTTCCAGATATGCGTTGCACGAAATTTTCACAAAGCGTTCAAGACAATTCGCCCGCGCTGTTTGCCGGCTGTCAACGCTCTAAATGAAAGTGTCTGGCAGCGCGGCAGTAATCAATGGCAATGGCGCGGGTGATCGTGCAACATTTGCGCACCGCGCAAACCCCGGGGCCTGGAATGGCCAATAGAGGGCATGGCGCCGCTGTATTTTTGCAACTTCAACTTCCAATGGGTCCTAAAACGACATGGCAAACCCGGACGCCCTGAATCAGCAGCGATCTTCTGCTCGCCTGCTGCAACCGACCGTCAAATCGCATCTGGCCTACACGTTGCTCTGTGCGCTGGTCATGATGGTGATGTTTTCCGTGCTGCGCCTCGCGCTGCTGGTCTACAACCGCGAGATGATCCTTGATACCCCGGCTTCGACCTTCCTCGAAGCTTTCGCCAACGGCCTGCGTTTCGACCTGCGCCTGGTGGTCTACGTGTGCATTCCGCTGGTGCTGGCGCTGTTCAGTGCCCGCGCCATGGCCGCGCGCGGTTTCTTCCGTCTTTGGCTGACCATCGCCTCGAGCATCGCGCTGTTCCTCGGCCTGATGGAAATGGACTTCTACCGCGAGTTCCACCAGCGCCTCAACGGTCTGGTGTTCCAGTACGTGAAAGAAGACCCGAAAACCGTGATGAGCATGCTCTGGTACGGTTTCCCGGTGGTGCGCTATCTGCTGGCGTGGGTCATCGGCACGGTGATTCTGACCCTGGCTTTCAAAGGTGCCGATCGCGCCACGCGCCCGCGCGGGCCATTCAGTGGCGGCAATGTCGGTACTCGCCAGGTCGCGCCGTGGTACACGCGTCTGGCGGTATTCGTGGTGTGCCTGTTGATCTGCGTGGTTGCCGCTCGTGGCACCCTGCGTCAGGGCCCGCCAATGCGTTGGGGTGACGTCTACACCACCGAATCGAACTTCGCCAACCAGCTCGGCCTAAACGGCACGTTATCGTTGATCGCTGCCGCCAAGGACCGCATGGGCGAAGACCGCGACAACATCTGGAAAGCCACGCTGCCGCAAGAACAGGCGCAGAAAGTCGTGCGCGAGATGCTGGTCATGCCGGACGACAAACTGGTCGATGGCGACATTGCCGCTGTGCGCCGTGATTACATGCCGCCAGCCGACAAGACCCTGCCGATCAAGAACGTCGTAGTGATCCTGATGGAAAGCATGGCCGGTCACTCGGTTGGTGCTTTGGGTGCGCCGGGCAACATCACGCCATACCTGGACAAACTGTCGAAGGAAGGCCTGCTGTTCGACCGCTTCTTCTCCAATGGCACGCACACCCACCAGGGTATGTTTGCGACCATGGCCTGCTTCCCGAACCTGCCAGGTTTCGAATACCTGATGCAGACCCCGGAAGGCAGCCACAAGCTGTCCGGCCTGCCGCAATTGCTCAGCCACCGTGACTACGACGACGTCTATGTCTACAACGGCGACTTCGCCTGGGACAACCAGTCAGGTTTCTTCAGCAACCAGGGCATGACCAACTTCGTTGGCCGTAACGATTTCGTTGACCCGGTGTTCTCCGATCCGACCTGGGGTGTGTCCGACCAGGACATGTTCGACCGTGGCCTGATCGAGTTGAAAAAACGCGAAAACGGCAAGCCGTTCTATGCGCTGCTGCAAACCTTGTCCAACCACACGCCGTACGCCTTGCCGACACCATTGCCGGTTGAGCGCGTCACCGATCGTGGCAGCCTCAACGAACATTTGACCGCCATGCGCTACTCCGACTGGGCCCTGGGTCAGTTCTTCGAGAAGGCGCGTAAAGAGCCGTACTTCAAGGAAACCCTGTTCGTCATCGTCGGTGACCACGGTTTCGGCAACGAGCGCCAGATCACCGAAATGGACCTGGGCCGCTTCAACGTGCCGATGCTGATGATCGCGCCGGGCATCCAAGAGAAGTTCGGGACTCGCGACCACACGGTTGGTACGCAGATCGACATCGTGCCGACCATCATGGGGCGCCTCGGTGGCGAAGTGCGTCATCAGTGCTGGGGCCGTGACCTGCTCAACCTGCCGGAAGGTGACACCGGTTTCGGTGTGATCAAGCCGTCGGGTAGCGAGCAGACCACTGCCATTGTCACCGCTGACCAGATCCTGGTGCTGCCGAAAGACAAAGACATGTCGGCGAAAATCTATCAGTACCAACTGGGCGCCAACCCAAGTGCCGAGGTTATTCCGAACGCACCGCGCACCGCCGAGTTGAAACAGAAACTCGAGGCGTTCCTGCAAACGGCGACCAAGAGTCTGATGGACAACACCGCCGGCGTGGTTAACGGCAAGCCGGACTAACGCGCTGCGAAGTGAAAGTTCGCGCAATAAAAAAGAGGCCCTGAAACGGGCCTCTTTTTTTTGCCGGTTAGATCGTTATATCCGGCCAAGTAGCAACAGCACCAGCAGCACGACCAACACCACACCGATGATGCCCGACGGACCATAACCCCAACTTCTGGAGTGCGGGAAGACCGGCAGACCACCGATCAGCAACAGGATCAGGATAATGATAAGAATTGTGCCCATGTCGATTTCCTTGTTGAGAGAGTTCGAGAAGTCTTGGTGTTCAAGGGGCGACTGGAGACTAAGTAATTCCAGACGGCTTACAAATTCCGACTGCTGCGAGTGAAAGAAAATTCAATGTTTTTTTAATGTATTTAGATTTCAGGCTTATTTCCTTTAAAGCGAAAGATCAAAAGATCGCAGCCTTCGGCAGCTCCTACAGGAATTCGTGTACGGCATGATCTTTTGACCTTGTATTCAGCAACTTGATGGAGAGTGGGCGCGCGCACAACCTTCGCTACACTCCGCGCATCTTCCCCAGAACAACAAGGCTCTCTGCTATGCAAAATCGCATGATGATCACTGGCGCGGGCTCAGGCCTGGGTCGCGAAATCGCGCTGCGCTGGGCGCGCGAAGGCTGGCAACTGGCGCTGTCGGACGTCAGTGAGCCCGGTCTGCAGGAAACCCTCAAATTGGTTCGTGAGGCTGGTGGCGACGGCTTCATCCAGCGTTGCGATGTGCGTGACTACAGCCAACTGACTGCGTTCGCTCAAGCCTGCGAAGAGAAGCTCGGTGGCATCGACATCATCGTCAACAACGCCGGTGTGGCGTCGGGCGGGTTCTTCAGCGAGCTGTCGCTGGAAGACTGGGACTGGCAGATCGCGATCAACCTCATGGGCGTGGTCAAGGGCTGCAAAGCGTTCTTGCCGCTGCTGGAGCAAAGCAAAGGCAAGATCATCAACATCGCCTCCATGGCGGCCTTGATGCAGGGCCCGGCGATGAGCAACTACAACGTCGCCAAGGCCGGTGTTGTCGCGCTTTCGGAAAGCCTGTTGATCGAACTGGCACAACAGGAAGTCGGTGTACATGTGGTCTGCCCATCGTTCTTCCAGACCAACTTGCTCGACTCGTTCCGTGGCCCGACTCCGGCAATGAAAGCAGCGGTCGGCAAGTTGCTGGAAAGTTCGCCGATCACCGCCGCCGATATCGCTGACTACATCTATCAGCAAGTCGCCGCTGGCGAGTTCATGATCCTGCCTCACGAACAAGGGCGCATGGCCTGGGCGATCAAGCAGAAAAACCCGCAGTTGCTTTACAACGAAATGACCTCGATGGCCGAGAAAATGCGCGCCAAGGCCAAACAAAACCACGGCTGATCTTGCTCGTTGCGTGCGGCGTCGTTAGGGTGGCCGCAATGGTCACCCTGTCGAGACACCTGAATGCTCAATTACCTGTGGTTCTTCCTCGCGGCGTTGTTTGAAATCGCCGGTTGCTTCGCCTTCTTCATGTGGCTGCGCCAAGGCAAAAGTGCGTTGTGGGTGATTCCCGCGCTGCTCAGCCTGACGCTGTTTGCGTTGTTGCTGACCCGTGTCGAAGCCAACTACGCCGGACGTGCCTATGCCGCTTACGGCGGGATTTACATCGTCGCTTCAATTGGCTGGCTGATGGTGGTCGAGCGGGCTCGTCCGTTGAGTTCGGACTGGATCGGCGTAGCGTTGTGCGTGATCGGCGCCAGCGTGATTCTGTTCGGGCCACGTTTTTCCGCAGCCTGAGTGGTCGTTCGTGGGAAACGTCTTACGGCTCGGTGTTATCGGGTCTGTAAGGCAAAACTGATTTGCTCGCCACACATTGAACAGCGGCTGCAAGCCGCGCATCTTCAGGGTTTGCTAATCCTGAAGGACGAACCCCATGCTAGTACTCAGCCGTGTTGTCGGAGAGTTGATTTCCATCGGCGATGACATTTCCCTGCGCGTTCTGTCAGTGAACGGTTCCAGCGTGCGCTTTGGCGTCGAGGCCCCGCAAAAGGTCAATGTGCATCGCGCGGAAGTCTATGAGCGGATCAAGCGCAAACAAGGTGTCGAGAAGATCCGCTGAGGCTTTTCAGTCGAACAGTTGCTTGGGCACGTCGTGCTTGAGCATCAACTGGCATTGCTCGCTTTCCGGGTCGAAGACGATCAGTGCCTGGCCTTTGGTCAATGCCTGACGTACGCGCAGCACGCGGGTCTCCAGCGGCGTGTCATCGCCGTTGTCGGTGCCGTCGCGGGTAACGAAGTCCTCGATGAGGCGGGTGAGGGTGTCGACTTCAAGTGCGTCGTAGGGGATGAGCATGGGGCACCTCGGTCAAATCAATGTCGGGATGCTACGGCGATTGCTATCTGCCTGCCAGTTTTGTGTTGATCGGGCTGGCCTCATCGCTGGCAAGCCAGCTCCCACAGGGTTTGAGGGTGTTCACAAATATGTGATTCACCGCGAAAACTGTGGGAGCTGGCTTGCCAGCGATGGGGCCAGTCCTGCCATGACAAATCCGGATCAGGTATCCGAACGTTGCCCCACCAGGCTATCCACCGACGGCACCCGCGTATCGCTCTCCATCTGCGTGTCATGTTCAATCTGATGACTGAATCGATCCAGCGAAGCATTCGCCGGCGCTGCGTCGCTGGCAAACACTGGCGGACTCAAGATGTAAGCCCCCAGCAAGCGACTGAGTGCCGCCAGACTGTCGATGTGCGTGCGCTCATAACCGTGGGTTGCGTCGCAGCCGAAGGCGAGCAGGGCGGTGCGGATGTCGTGGCCAGCGGTGACCGCCGAATGCGCGTCGCTGAAGTAATAGCGGAACATGTCTCGGCGCACCGGCAGTTCGTTTTCACTGGCCAGGCGCAGCAAGTGCCGCGACAAGTGATAGTCGTAAGGACCGCCGGAATCCTGCATCGCCACACTCACGGCATGTTCGCTGGAGTGCTGCTCCGGTGCGACGGGCGCGATATCGATACCGACGAATTCGCTGACGTCCCACGGCAGTGCCGCCGCCGCGCCGCTGCCGGTTTCCTCGGTGATGGTGAACAGCGGATGGCAGTCGATCATCAGTTCCTGACCGCTGTCGACGATGGCTTTGAGCGATGCGAGGAGTGCTGCAACTCCAGCCTTGTCATCCAGATGACGGGCGCTGATGTGGCCGCTTTCGGTGAACTCCGGCAGTGGATCGAACGCCACCACGTCACCGACACTGATGCCCAGCGATTCGCAATCGGCCCTGGTCGTGCAGTAGGCGTCCAGACGCAGTTCGACATGATCCCAACTGATCGGCATCTCATCCACTTGCGTATTGAACGCGTGCCCCGACGCCATCAGCGGCAACACGCTGCCGCGAATCACACCGTTGTCGGTGAACAGGCTGACGCGGCTGCCCTCGGCGAAACGACTCGACCAGCAACCGACCGGGGCGAGGGTCAGGCGACCGTTGTCTTTCACGGCGCGAACGGCAGCGCCAATGGTGTCGAGGTGCGCGGAGACCGCACGGTCGGGGCTGTTCTTCTTGCCCTTGAGCGTGGCGCGAATCGTGCCGCGCCGGGTCATTTCGAACGGGATGCCGAGTTCTTCCAGACGCTCGGCAACGTAGCGCACGATGGTGTCGGTAAACCCGGTGGGACTGGGAATGGCGAGCATTTCCAAGAGGACTTTTTGCAGGTAATTGAGATCCGGTTCGGGGATTTGCGTGGTCATGGAAACTCCTGATGGGTTGAGCACTGATCGTTCCCACGCTCTGCGTGGGAATGCAGCCCGGGACGCTCTGCGTCCCAAATGGACGCGGAGCGTCCGGTGAGGCGTTCCCACGCAGAGCGTGGGAACGATCAGGAAATGTCAGACAGCCGGCTGACTATGCGGAAACAACAAATCAACAAAGCGCTCCGCCGTCGGCTGCGGCTCATGGTTGGCCAGGCCAGCACGTTCGTTGGCCTCGATAAACACGTATTCCGGCTGATCCGCCGCCGGCACCATCAAGTCCAGCCCGACCATCGGAATGTCCAGCGCCCTCGCCGCACGCACCGCCGCATCGACCAGGGTCGGGTGCAGAATCGCCGTGACGTCCTCCAGTGTGCCGCCGGTGTGCAGATTCGCCGTACGCCGCACAAACAGATGCTCGCCCGCCGGCAAAATGCTGCTGTAGTCATAACCGGCTGCATGCAAGGTGCGCTGGGTTTCGTGATCGAGCGGAATCTTGCTTTCGCCGCTGGTGGCCGCTTGCCGACGCCGGCTCTGCGCCTCGATCAGCGCGCCGATGGAATGATGACCGTCGCCGACCACTTCCGCCGGCTTGCGAATTGCCGCCGCCACCACTTCAAAACCGATCACCAGAATCCGCAGGTCGAGGCCTTCGTGGAAGCTCTCCAACAGCACGCGGCTGTCGAATGACTTCGCCGATTCGATCGCCTGCTGCACCTCCTCGATGCTCTGCAGATCCACCGCCACGCCCTGGCCCTGTTCACCGTCGAGCGGCTTGACCACCACCCGTTGATGCTCATCGAGAAAGGCCAGATTGTCGTCGGCGTTACCCGACAGTTGCTGCGACGGCAGATTCAACCCGGCCGCTTTCAACACCTTGTGCGTCAGGCTTTTGTCCTGACACAGGCTCATGCTGATCGCGCTGGTCAGATCGCTCAGGGATTCGCGGCAACGCACGCGGCGACCGCCGTAGCTGAGGGTGAACAGCCCGGCATCGGCGTCATCGACCTGCACATCGATGCCGCGCCGATGGGCTTCTTCAACGATGATCCGCGCATACGGATTGAACTGCGCCTCTGGCCCCGGGCCGAGAAACAGCGGCTGATTGATGCCGTTCTTGCGCTTGATCGCGAAGGTCGACAGGTTGCGAAAACCGAGCTTGGCGTAGAGGCTTTTCGCCTGACGGTTGTCGTGCAATACCGACAGGTCCAGATAGCTCAAACCGCGACTCATGAAGTGTTCGACCAAGTGCCGCACCAACACTTCACCGACGCCCGGACGCGAGCACTGCGGATCGACCGCCAGGCACCACAGGCTGCTGCCGTTTTCCGGATCATTGAACGCTTTGTGATGGTTCAGGCCCATGACGCTGCCGATCACCGCGCCGCTGTCCTCGTCCTCGGCCAGCCAATACACCGGGCCGCCCTGATGATGCGGGGTTAGCAGCGTGGCATCGATCGGCAACATGCCACGTGCCGCATACAACTGATTGATCGCCTGCCAGTCCGCCTCGCTCTGCGCGCGGCGGATACGAAAGCCACGAAACACGCGGGTGGCCTGGCGGTAATCGCTGAACCACAGGCGCAAGGTGTCGGACGGGTCGAGAAACAACTGCGTCGGTTCCAGCCCGAGAATCTGCTGCGGCGCAGCGACGTACAGGGCGATATCGCGCTCGCCCGGTTGCTCGTTGAGCAGCTCCCGGGCCAGTGATGCCGGGTCGGGAAAGGTGTGGCCGATCAGCAATCGGCCCCAGCCGCAATGCAGCGCTATCGGCTCGGCGGCCAGTGTGCTGCCGTCTTCGGCCAGTCGCGCCTGCAAGCGTTCATAGGACGGTGTCTGCCCGCGAATCAAACGCTGGTTGATGGCCGTGGCGTGGGGTTTCATCGATCAGATTCCTTGTTCACTGAGCCACAGGTTCAGGGCCGCCAGTTGCCACAGTTTCGAACCGCGCAACGGCGTCAGTTGGCCTTGCGGGTCGGTCAGCAGTTTGTCGAGCATGGCCGGGTTGAACAGGCCGCGATCCTGACTCGGATCGAGCAGCAGTTCGCGCACCCAGTTCAGTGTGTCGCCCTGCAAATGCTTGAGACCGGGCACCGGGAAGTAGCCTTTTTTGCGGTCGATCACTTCACTCGGAATGACTCGGCGCGCAGCTTCTTTCAGCACTTGCTTGCCGCCGTCGGGCAGCTTGAATTTGCCCGGTACGCGGGCCGACAGTTCGACCAGGCGATAGTCGAGAAACGGCGTGCGAGCTTCCAGGCCCCAGGCCATGGTCATGTTGTCGACGCGTTTGACCGGGTCGTCGACCAGCATCACCGTGCTGTCCAGACGCAGCGCTTTGTCCACTGCAGCCTCGGCGCCAGGTTGGGCGAAATGTTCTTTCACGAAGTCGCCGGCAGCGTCATTCGCGGTCAGCCACTTCGGCTGCACGGTGGCGGCGTAGTCGTCGTAGCTGCGGTCGAAAAACGCGTTGCGATAGGCAGCATATGGATCGGCTGCGCCATCGACTTGTGGATACCAGTGATAACCGGCGAACAACTCGTCCGCGCCTTGGCCGCTCTGCACCACCTTGCAGTGCTTGGCCACTTCGCGGGACAGCAGATAGAAAGCGATGCAGTCGTGGCTGACCATCGGCTCGCTCATCGCACGGAAGGCGGCGGGCAGTTGCTCGATGATCTCTTTCTCGTCGATGCGCAATTGATGGTGCTGAGTGCCGTAGTGTTTGGCGATCAGATCCGAATACTGGAACTCGTCACCGCGCTCGCCGCCGGCATCCTGGAAACCGATGGAAAAGGTCGAGAGATTCTCCACGCCGACTTCACGCAACAGACCGACCAGCATGCTCGAGTCGACACCGCCGGACAGCAGCACGCCGACATCCACGGCGGCACGCTGACGGATCGCCACCGCTTCGCGAGTGCTGTCGAGGACGCGGTCGACCCAGTCTTCCAGGTTCAGGTTTTTCTCGTCTTCGCGTGGGCCGTAAGGCAGCGTCCACCAGGTTTTCTGCTCGGTGGTGCCGTCGGCTTCAACGCGCATCCAGGTGGCTGGCGGCAGTTTTTCAATGCCCGCCAGCAGGGTGCGCGGTGCTGGGACCACGGCGTGGAAGTTCAGGTAATGATTGAGGGCCACCGGATCGAGGATCGGGTTGATGTCGCCACCCTTGAGCAGCGCCGGCAAGGCCGAGGCGAAACGCAAGCGCTGGCCGGTGCGCGACAGGTACAACGGCTTCACACCGAGACGGTCACGG
Source organism: Pseudomonas sp. 4CAES_32.4 (assembly GCF_058136335.1). Lineage (NCBI taxonomy): Bacteria > Pseudomonadati > Pseudomonadota > Gammaproteobacteria > Pseudomonadales > Pseudomonadaceae > Pseudomonas > Pseudomonas sp. 4CAES_32.4. Next base: position 4,529,262 of record NZ_CM176882.1, on the reverse strand, counting down.
GCAATGAACAGGCGCTTGGCGTCGCGTTCCCAAATGGCGAAGGCGAACATGCCGTTGAGTTTCGGCAGCAGCGCTTCGCCCCATGCGTGATAACCCTTGAGCAGCACTTCGGTGTCACCACCGGAATAGAAGGCATAGCCCAGCGCTTCGAGCTCAGCGCGCAATTCCGGGAAGTTGTAGATCGCGCCGTTGAAGGCCAGTGACAGGCCGAGCTGGCTGTCGACCATCGGCTGCGCCGAACCGTCCGACAGGTCCATGATTTTCAGGCGACGATGGCCCAGGGCAATCGGCCCTTGGGCATGAAAACCCCACGCGTCAGGGCCGCGAGGGGCCAAGTGATGGGTGATTCGCTCGATGGCTGCAAGGTCTGCAGGTTGTTGATCAAAACGTAACTCGCCAGCTAATCCGCACATATAGTCCTTACCGGTTTTTCCGTTGGGGAGGGTGTCGCTGCACCGTGCCGACATGGCCGGTACTCAGAAACTGACCCGGTGCGCATGTGGGAGTTTTAGAACGATAAGTTATAAGAGCGATTGTCAGACCGGCGGGCCATACCGGAAAAAGCCCAGCGATGTGCGGTATCCAGGTATCGCAAAGATGCGAATTCCTGCTGAAAACAGGCGATTATCGGGCAGCTTTTCGCGTTTTTAATCGCGCGGTTAAATCGTTACGGTAAGGGTTCGATCCAGCAATAAAGGAATATTGCGATGACGACCACCGAAACCAAAACACCCCCATCGAGTGCGGCCACTCCCCCTGCTGTCACCCCCAGAACGATGCCGACACCGGAGCAGGTTCTGGCGAGCCTGCTGGCGGCTACCGGCGATCTGGACATCGCTGAAACCCTGCAGAAGGTTGTGCCAGGCTGGTTGCTCAATGCTTCCTCGGCCACTCTGGGGGCGCTGGATAAAACCTCGCGCGATTTGCAAACCCGCCGGGCGAAAGTCGAAGCCGACCTGAACAAGTTGCAACCATTGAAGGCGTTCTGCATCAACGGGCTGAATGCTGCGCTGGTCAAGCAATGGGAGGATGTCGAATTCGACGTGGAACTCGACAGTCTCGAGCTGCCGGGGGCTGACTGTGGCTGTGGCCCCGAAGATAAAACCGGCGGCACGCAAACGCTGACGATGGTCACTCAGGCCGCCGACACCAGCACTCAGGCGGGCAGTAACGCCGTTCAGATTGGTGTTGCCAGCATAGAATCCAGCGTCGAGTCGCCAGGCAAGGGCAAGGCTGCGGCGCCTGTCGCCACCCCGACATCAAAGATCCCGCTGGCCACCCAGTCATTGCTCGACGCGGCAATGCAGAATTTCACCGCCGATGAAGAGAAGACCGACAGCTTTCCGCAGGGCAGCGTGATTAACATCGCCAGCCGCCCCGATGGCGTCGACGGCGTTACCCCTCACGCCTTCGCCCGAGTGTGCCGTCAGCTCGATCTGGGCAAACAGTATCAAACCCATTTCGAGCAGGTCGTCGGGTTGCGCGACGACAACGGCAAGACTGTGGTCAACGGCCGTATCAGCCAGGACATCGCGGCCATGAAAAAGCTGCAGCTGCAACTGGATGTGCAGTTGGCCCGGGCCAGATCCGATATCAGCCCGTCCCGGGGTGAGCTGTTGCAGCGGCTGATCGATGCTGATGGCGTGGCCGGCCCGACCACCCTGCATCTGCACAACTTGCCGTTGATCATGCAAGGCATCGAGATTCACGGGGCGTGCGTCTGGGGCGTGGTGGTGTTTTCGGTGAACTCGATCGAGACCCATGCCAACGAATGGTGCCTGGTGTACATGCCCGGCGAGCCCAAACGTCCGCTCTACGAATACCCCAGTTTCAACGCCTTCAAGGAATACCTGACGCTCAAGCTGAACGTCAAAAGCTACAAGGATTACTTCGCCAATTGCCTGGACGAAGACAACAAGGTCGATTTCTACAAGACGTTTGCCAGCAAGCGCAATCTGGGCGCAATCAAGCAACTGCCGATCACCGTGCCGCTGTTTGACTTTATGGTGCAAAGCCACGTCGGCAAGCTGCAGATCGATGCACGTTCACTCGCCGTGCCGACGGCGGATGTCGATCAGGAGGAACGCAAGAAGCGTTTGCTCAACTATCTCGAAGTCAGTGTCACGGTTGCTTCGCTGGCGGCTTTTTTCGTACCGGGACTTGGCCAGTTGATGATGGGTGTGGCCATCGGGCAGTTGCTCGGCGAGATCTATGAGGGCGTCGAGGACTGGCGTCACGATGATCGCCAAGAGGCGTTGCAGCACCTGTTCAGCGTGCTGGAAAACGTCGCGTTGCTGGGGGCAACCGCCGTGGGGCAGAAGGCCGTCACGTCGCTGGTCAGGCAAACTGTCCGTGCGCATCCGGATTTTTTTGCCGGGTTCACGTCGATCCTCAATGGCGCAGGACAACCGCGGTTGTGGAAACCGCAGCTTGAGCACTACGCGCAGTCTTTGCCCGAAGATGCCATCGCTGCAGCCAACAACAGCGGTTTCTATCAATCCCAGGGCAAGTCGTTCGGGCGCATCGGCAATCTGGTATACGGCGGGGTCCGCACGTCAGGAACCAAGACCTGGCGTCTTGAACATCCCACACGCAAAGCGGCGTATGCGCCTGAGCTTGAACAGCATGTCGAAGGCGGCTGGCGTCATCCGGCCGAAAGTGCCCGGGATTGGGTGGGTTCCGGTTACACCTTGAAGCGAATCGATCCCAGCCTCGCCGATGCGCAAGACTTGCGCCTGGACATGGCGCGCAGGCTTACGCAAACCTCCCACGAAACGTTGTTTCACTGTTTCGATGAAAACGAGGCGTTGCCAACGCGACTGCGCGACATGATCGAGCGTTTCAGGATCGATAGCCGCCTGGACAGCTTCATCGAGCAGATGGAGCAGGGTGAAGCCAATAGCAGTCGCTATGTGCAGGAGCAGCTGCTGAGCCTGCCGAAGCTGAAAAACTGGCCGACGGATCATTACATCGAAGTCGTCGACAGTGACTCGAAAACGCTCGCCACTTACCCGCGTGTATTGGTTGAAGATGAATCGCTCAGCGTTACCGTCACTCAGAAGCAATTGGATGACGGCCATTTGCTCGATACGGTAATCAACCGGCTGAGTCAGAAGGAAGTTGATGCGCTGCTGGGCGCAAAGTATGCGAAGGGCGAAAACGTTCAGTTGGCAAAAAAAATCGGCGCGGCAGTGAAGGCGGATCGACAGCCATTGTTCGAGCAGATGTACGGTGACTACGACCAGAGCGAAGCCAAGGACGTATTGAGCTTGCGCAAGGCGCATCCCGAGCTGCCAGCGCGACTGGCGCAGGCATTGCTCGATCAGGCTCCCAGCATCGAGCGCCAGAACCTGCGCAGCAGCGCTCGGGTGCCCCTGACGCTGGCGCAGAAGAGCCGGGAAAGCGTTGGCATTTTGCGTCTTGATCGGGCGTTGAGCGGGTTGTATCTGGCGAACATCAGCAATGCCGACAGCGAGAAACTGGCCATCCAGATGATGCCGCGTTTGAGTGGCTGGGACGCTGGATGGCGTCTGCAACTGCACGAGGGTTCACTCAAGGGAACACTGTTGGCGAGCGCCGGAAAGTCATCGGCGCCGCTGGCCGATACGTTCAAAGTGGTGAAGTTGAAAAGCGGTTACGAGGCTTTCAACGGTGACGGCAGGTCCCTGGGTCAGGTGGCGAGCGGGCCTGATGCGCTTTACCAAGGGATTCTCAAAACCCTGCCGCCGGCCAAGCAACGCAAACTGGCCTTCGCCGCGCCGCAATCCGATGACGGTGCGCGACTGCGCGGCAAGCTGCTGGACGTTGCTCTCGACGAGCGCGCGCAGGATGCCAGTATGAGCGCCGATGGCCAGTACACGCCCAAGGTCGCTGAGCCGGCCTGTGTCCAGGCCGATCCGCCGGTGTTGTCGTCGAAGCATTCCAAGTCGCTGCTGTACAAGGTGCGCAGGCTGTTTCCGTTGTTCACCGAAGCGCAGGCCGACGAATTTCTCAACGGTGTCGGCAGTGATGCGGTGGCCCGGGAAAAACATGTCCGGCAATTGCGGCGCGACCTCGAGCGTTTGGGTGAAACCCTGGAGTTCTGGCGCGAAAGCGACCCCAAGACATCCACCGCAGCCGCGGGAAGCGAGCTGGAGAAAAGTCGTCGAACGGTGGCCAACCAGATCGAGGACAGCTTTCGGCGGCGGATATTGTTGCCCGACGAGTCGGGCCGTCCGGTGTGTGCATTGAAACTCGACGGCATGCGCGTGGCTGATCTGCCGGAGCTGCCGGCGGACATCAACTTCGATCACATCAAACTGGTGTCGCTGAAAAACATGCAGCTGGATAACACCGTCGGCAGCTTTCTTGGCTCATTCAAACAAGTCGAATCCCTGGAGCTGGATAACAATCAGCTCAGTGAGTTGCCAACGCTAATCACCGACCTGGCGAAACTCGAGCGGCTGTGCCTGCCGGACAATCAGATTCAATTGACCGAGACTTCGCTGAAAAATCTGGCTGACCTGCGCACGTTGCACACGTTGAATCTGAACGGCAATCCGTTGGGCGCTACGCCGGACGTGAAACAGATGCTGGATCTGCGCTATCTGTCCTTGCGCAATACCCGCCTCACCGAGTTGCCGGTAGGTTTGTCGCGTCTGCCTAACCTGGATCGGGTGGACTTGCGCAACAACGCCATCAAGAAGCTGCCAGCGTGGCTGTTTGAAATGCCCAAGCGCTTTACCGAAACCATCAATCTGCGCCACAACGAATTGTTGACCGTCAGTGCCGATGCGTTGAAAGCCTATCGGGATCGCGTCGGCGTCGGCATGGGCTACCTGGAGGATGATCTGGCGCGGCTCGATGAGCAAACAGCGCGCTCGATCTGGTTTCCCGAGAAGGCCGGTGAACAATGGTCCAAACGCGAGCCTGTCTGGAGTGCGCTGAAGGACGATCAATCCGCCGAGGGGTTGTTTCACTTGCTGGCGGAGCTGGGCAATACCGCCGAGAGCGACAAAGTCCGTGAGGACATGACGCGACGGGTGTGGCAGGTATTGCGCGCAGCCGAGGGCAAAACCACCTTGCGCGAACAGTTGCTGGATCTGGCCGCCAATCCGATCAACTGCACCGATTCGGCCGCGTCGAACTTCAGCCATCTGGAAGTGGCCGTCGAGATCGACCATGTCGTAGCGGCGGCTGCTGACGCAGAAGTTCCTGCGACGTCGTTGCTCAAACTGGGGCGCGGTCTGTTCCGGCTGGAACAACTGGAGCAGTTTGCCCGCGATCATGTGAGTCGAAACCTGAGTGTCGATCCGCTGGAAGTCAGCCTGGCGTTTCGTACCGGACTGGCGGACCACTATGACCTGCCGGGGCAACCGCGTCACATGCGTTACGCGTCCCTGAGCGGTGTGAAAGCGGCGGACCTTGAGGCGGCCAAATCCCGGGTCGACGCGGCGGAGCTGTCATCGAAGTGGATGGATTTCATCGTGCGCCAGCCCTTTTGGCGTGATTACCTCAAGCGTACCGAGCTCGCGAAATTTACCGATATCGACGAAATCCATGGAGAGAAAATCCAGGCGGTGTTCGATCAGGCGGACACTCTCACCAGTGCCGAGTATTTGAAGCAGCTCGACACGGTCATGGTGGCGAAAGACAAGGCCGAGATGGATGCGTTGAAAGCGCTGACCAGTGAAGCCTTGAAAGTGACCGAGCTGGGGGTCTGCGCCGTTCCCGATTGAGACGCTCATTTGCCGCGGATCAACTGCCGCAAGGCAAAACGGTTGGGGTGACACGCCTCGGCGACGCTGCGCGGCAACGGCAGCGGCTCGTTGTCCAGCCACGCGGCAAGCAACTCGCCAGACAGTGGCGCGGTGATCAGGCCGCGTGAGCCGTGGCCGCTGTTGACGTACATGCCGTCGAGCCACGGGCAGGTGATGTCCGGCACTTGCCGGGCGTCCTTGCCGAGCGCGGCGTAGGCGCTGAGGAAGGCCTGGCGGCCGGCGAGGGGGCCGACGATCGGCAAATAGTCAGGGCTGGTGCAGCGAAAGGCCGCGCGGCCCTGAAGGCTGTCGGCGGATTGCGCGCCGAGGTTCAGACGTGACACCAGGTCGCTGGAGATCTCTTCGAGCATTGCCAGATTGCCCAGGTGTTCGGCGGTGGTTGGGGTCAGGTCGTCGCTGTTGAAATCGAAACTGGCGCCGAGGGTGTGTTCACCCAAGCGCGCCGGGGCGACGTAGCCTTCGGCGCAGACCACGGTGGTCAGCGCCTGACTGTGCGCAGTTTGCGCGAGGCGGGTGATCTGCCCGCGAATGCGCTTGAGCGGTAACTCGGCGCTTTGCGCGAAACGCTTGATCTCGGCCGCGCCGGCCAGCACCACGACCGGGGCACTGGCCAGCAGGCGCTCGCCGTCGAAAGCCTGCCATTGATCCTCGACCTTGCGCAGTTCCAGCACGTCGCGATGGTTGAGCAGTTTGACGTTTGCCTGCGCAGCCTGAGCCTTGCACAGCGCCGGCGGATGCACCCAACCCCCTTCGGGATAATACAAACCGCCATGGGCCAGACCGACACCGGCGCGAGCTTGTGTTTCTGGCTGCTCCAGCCACTGCAACAGATCTTCGGGGAATGCTTGCGCCAACTGCGCATGACGCTCGGCTTCCTTGGCATTGAAGGCCAGTTGCAGCACGCCGCAATCGTCCCAGTCGGTGCCGCGTTGCAGGGTTTCCAGCAGGCGACGGGTGTAGCCGAAGCCGCTGACAATCAGTTGCGACAACGCGGTGCCGTGGGCCGACAGCTTCAGATACAGCACGCCTTGCGGATTGCCCGACGCTTCTTCGGCGACACCTGCATGGCGCTCCAGCAGACTGACTTGCCAGCCCCGCGCGGCGAGGCTCGATGCTGTCGCACAACCTGCCAGACCGGCGCCGATCACCAGTGCCCGGCGTTCACCGGTCAGCGGCGCCGGGCGGGCGAACCACGGTTTCTGCGCGGCTGGCGGTGCCACTTCCGCCGGCCAGCCGAGAAATTCGCCGCGCAGGATCTCCCACTTGTGGCCGATGCCCGGCGTGCGTTTCATCTTGAATCCGGCGGCGTTGAGCAGGCGTCGCACCCAACCGGTGCTGGTGAAGGTGCTGATGGTCGAACCCGGCGCCGCCAGTCGCGCCAGCTCGACGAACAGTTCCGCAGTCCACATGTCGGGGTTTTTCGCCGGGGCGAAGCCGTCGAGAAACCACGCGTCAATCTGCGCGTCCAGTTGCGGCAATTGCTCCAGCGCATCGCCGATCAGCAACGTCAGCGTCACGCGGCCATGGGCCAGGGTGATGCGCTGAAAACCCTGATGAATCGCCACGTAATGCTTGAGCAACTGATCGGCCAACGGTTTGAGTTCCGGCCACAGGGCCAAGGCCCGTTGCAGGTCGGCAGGGCTCAGCGGGTACTTTTCGACACTGACAAAATGCAGCCGCGCACCGGCCACGGCGTGCTGTTCGAACAGTTGCCAGGCGCAGAGAAAATTCAGTCCAGTGCCGAAGCCGGTTTCACCGATGACCAGACGTCCTTGCGCCGACAACGCTGCGAAGCGCTTGGCCAGACGATTCTGTTCGAGGAACACATAACGGGTTTCTTCCAGCCCCGACTGGTCGGAAAAGTACACGTCATCGAACACGCGTGAACGCGGGCGTCCTTGGTCATCCCAGTCGAGTTGGGCGTGGGGCATTACAGGTTTCATGGCAGGCTCGGCAACGGCAAGGCCGCCATTCTAGCCGATCGCGCAGGGGCTGCTTGATCCATGGCAAGGCTAGCCGACGATGACTCGCGGACAATCCGCACCCCGGGGGAATTTGTGCGCCGCGTCCGTGCCCAATCCGCTAGTCTTGCTGAATCCTGGAAGGAGCCGTCCCATGTTTGAATCCGCTGAAATCGGTCACGCCATCGACAAAGACACCTACGAGGCTGCCGTCCCCGCATTGCGTGAGGCATTGCTGGAAGCGCAGTTCGAGTTGCAGCAGCAAAAGCGTTTCCCGGTGATCATTTTGATCAACGGCATCGAAGGCGCGGGCAAGGGCGAGACGGTCAAGTTGCTCAACGAGTGGATGGACCCGCGCCTGATCGAGGTGCGTACCTTCGATCAACAGAGCGACGAAGAACTCTCGCGACCACCGGCCTGGCGCTACTGGCGGATGCTCCCGGCCAAAGGGCGGATGGGGATTTTCTTCGGTAACTGGTACAGCCAGATGCTGCAGGGGCGGGTGCACGGTTTGTTCAAGGATCCGCGTCTGGATCAGGCGATTGCCGGTGCCGAACGTCTGGAAAAGATGCTCTGCGATGAAGGCGCACTGATCTTCAAATTCTGGTTTCACCTGTCGAAGAAGCAGATGAAAGCACGGCTCAAAGCGCTGGCCGATGACCCGCTGCACAGCTGGCGCATCAGCCCGCTCGACTGGCAGCAATCGCAAACCTACGACAAGTTCGTCAAGTACGGCGAGCGCGTGCTGCGCCGTACCAGCCGCGACTACGCGCCTTGGCATGTCATCGAAGGCATGGATGCCAACTATCGCAGTCTGGCGGTCGGCAAGATCCTGCTTGAGGGTTTGCAAAGTGCGCTGAAACGGCCGGACGTGCATCCCCACGATGTCAGCGCGGCGCCGCTGGGCACGCCGGTCGATCACCTCAACCTGCTCGACAGCCTCGACCTGACCCAGCGTCTGGACAAGAAAGATTACGAAGAACAACTGATCACCGAACAGGCGCGTCTGTCCGGGTTGATGCGCGACAAACGCATGCGTCGCCACGCCTTGGTGGCGGTATTCGAAGGCAACGATGCGGCGGGCAAGGGCGGGGCGATTCGTCGGGTCGCGGCGGCGCTCGATCCCCGTCAGTACAACATTGTGCCGATTGCCGCACCGACCGAAGAGGAGCGCGCGCAACCGTATCTGTGGCGGTTCTGGCGGCACATTCCGGCACGCGGCAAGTTCACTGTGTTCGACCGTTCCTGGTATGGCCGGGTGTTGGTCGAGCGTATCGAAGGTTTTTGCACACCGGCCGACTGGCTGCGGGCCTACGGCGAGATCAATGATTTCGAAGAGCAACTGGCCGACGCCGGGGTGATCGTCGTCAAATTCTGGCTGGCGATCGACAAGGACACGCAGATGGAGCGCTTCCAGGAGCGTGAGGAAATCCCGTTCAAGCGCTTCAAGATCACCGAGGACGACTGGCGCAACCGCGACAAGTGGGATGACTATCGCGCCGCCGTGGGCGACATGGTCGACCGCACCAGTTCGGAAATCGCCCCGTGGACGCTGGTCGAGGCCAATGACAAGCGCTGGGCGCGGGTCAAGGTGCTGCGCACGATCAACCGCGCGCTGGAAGATGCCTTCGAGAAATCCGACAAGCACGCCAAGAAGCACAAGGACTGAGGCGATGGGCACGCATACGCGGGGTGAATGATTGTCGCGGTCGTTGATGCAGTGGACTTATGCTCGGTCCACTCTCAACTGACAACAACAATGAGGTATGCCATGCGTGAAGTGGTGATCGTCGACAGCGTGCGGACTGGCCTGGCCAAATCCTTTCGCGGCAAGTTCAACCAGACCCGCCCCGATGACATGGCGGCTCATTGCGTCAACGCCCTGCTGGAGCGCAACGACATCGACCCGGCCAGTGTCGAGGATTGCATCGTCGGCGCCGGCTCCAACGAAGGCGCGCAGGGTTACAACATCGGCCGCAATGTGGCGGTGCTCTCGCGTCTGGGCACTGGCACCGCCGGCATGACCCTCAACCGGTTCTGTTCGTCGGGCCTGCAGGCGATTGCGATTGCCGCCAACCAGATTGCCTCGGGTTGCAGCGACATTATCGTTGCCGGCGGGGTCGAGTCGATCAGCCTGACGATGAAGAGCGTCAACACCGATCACCTGATCAACCCGCTGCTGAAACAGCAGTCGCCGGGCATCTATTACACGATGGGGCAGACCGCCGAGGTGGTTGCGCGCCGGTATGGCGTCAGCCGTGAAGCGCAGGATCGTTATGCCCTGCAAAGTCAGATTCGTACCGCTCAGGCGCAGGCCGCCGGGTTGTTCAATGATGAAATCGTGCCGATGGCGGTGAAGTATCGCGTCGAGGACAAGAACACTGGCGCAGTGCAGATCCTCGACGGCGTGGTCGATCGCGACGACTGCAACCGTCCGGACACCACCTATGAAAGCCTCGCCGGGCTGAAACCGGTATTTGCTGAAGACGGCTCGGTGACGGCGGGCAATTCGTCGCAGTTGTCTGACGGCGCGTCGATGACCCTGGTGATGAGCCTGGAAAAAGCCTTGGAGCTGGGCCTGAAGCCAAAGGCGTTTTTCCGTGGGTTTACCGTCGCTGGTTGCGAACCGGACGAGATGGGCATCGGCCCGGTGTTCTCGGTGCCGAAACTGCTCAAGGCCAAAGGTTTGCAGGTGGCGGATATCGATCTGTGGGAGCTGAACGAGGCATTCGCTTCGCAATGCCTGTACAGCCGTGATCGGCTGGAGATCGACAACGAGAAGTACAACGTCAACGGCGGCTCGATTTCCATTGGTCACCCGTTTGGCATGACCGGATCGCGGCAGGTCGGGCATCTGGTGCGCGAGTTGCAACGGCGCAATTTGCGTTATGGCATCGTGACCATGTGCGTGGGCGGGGGGATGGGTGCGACTGGGTTGTTTGAGGTGGTGCGTTAAACCCGGAGCTCTTTATCGCCTTTTAAATTGTCATCGCTGGCAAGCCAGCTCCCACAGGTTTTGTGTACGCCAAAAACCTGTGGGAGCTGGCTTGCCAGCGATCGGATCACCACCGCTCAGCGCTTGGAATCCAGAAGCTGCATCCGCGCGATATACGCCTTTATCTCCAGCTCTGCCTTCTCGGCACTGTCGAACGGCCCCTCAAGGGTATTTTCCCGAGTGCTGAAAAACAGTTCGCCATTGACCCGGCACATCCGGTCGCTGCGAAAGTGCGTGGCGGGGGCGCTGTCTTGGGCGCGCATTCCTAACATGATCGGTCTCCTTGGCTGCTGCGCTGGAAGGGATCCAATGAGCTTATGCCTGAAGCACTTGGCGCGCCCGCTCAGCCGATCAACGGCAGCGCGTCAACGAAATGCTGCGACCTGCACAGTTTCATTCGCGTCCTGACCGCAACTGTCTCTGTGTCGCGCCCGGTGGCAAGCCTAGAATGGGCGCACTTGTCCGCAGGCTTTGGGGTTTTCATGCACATTTCATCCGGTCGCTGGGTCTACGGCTTGTTCCTGGCGCTGCTGACCGCGTTTCTGTGGGGCATCCTGCCAATCAAACTCAAACAAGTACTGACGGTGATGGACCCGGTCACCGTGACCTGGTTTCGTCTGCTGGTGTCCGGTGGTTGCCTGTTCATTTATCTGGCTTCGGTCAAGCGCCTGCCGAGTCGCAAAGTGCTCGGGCCCAAGGGCGGCTGGCTGGTGCTGATGGCGGTGCTCGGCTTGGTCGGCAACTATGTGTTGTACCTGATGGGCCTTAATCTGCTCAGCCCCGGCACCGCGCAATTGGTGGTGCAGATGGGGCCGATCATGTTGCTGATCGCCAGTCTGTTTGTGTTCAAGGAGCGTTTCAGTATTGGTCAAGGCATCGGGTTGTTGGTGCTGCTGATTGGTTTTGTGCTGTTCTTCAATCAGCGTCTGGCGGAGTTGTTGACCTCGCTCTCGGACTACACCGCTGGTGTTTTGCTGGTGTTGCTGGCGTCGACGGTCTGGACCTTCTATGCGCTGGGCCAAAAGCAATTGCTGACGGTGTGGAATTCGCTGCAGGTGATGATGGTGATCTACCTGTTCTGCGCGCTGTTGCTGACGCCCTGGGTGCATCCGCTCGAAGCGCTGCAGCTGAACCCGTTGCAGGGTTGGTTGCTGCTGGCGTGCTGCATGAACACGTTGATTGCCTACGGTGCATTTGCCGAAGCGCTGGCGCATTGGGAGGCGTCGCGGGTCAGTGCGACCTTGGCGATCACGCCCCTGGTGACGTTCGCCGCGGTGGCGATTGCGGCGGGGATCTGGCCGGAATATGTGCATGCCGAGCAGATCAACGGGCTTGGCTATGGCGGGGCGGTGCTGGTGGTGCTGGGTTCGGCGCTGGTGGCGTTGGGGCCTTCGTTGATTGCCGGGCTCAAGGCGCGGCGGATGAAGATGGCAGCAGGCTAACCGCATCAGGGCCATCGCGAGCAGGCTCACTCCTACATTTGGAACGCATTCCCTCTGTAGGAGTGAGCCTGCTCGCGAGGACTGACTAAGAAACGCTACAAATCTCAGCCCTTGGCGCCAGCCTCAATCATGTTCTCCGGCCGCACCCACGCATCAAACTCTTCATCCGTCAGATAGCCCAACGCCAACGCCGCCTCGCGCAAGGTCAGCCCTTCGCCGTAAGCCTTTTTGGCGATTTCGGCGGATTTGTCATAACCGATGTGCGGATTCAGCGCCGTCACCAGCATCAACCCACGTTCCAGATGCCGGGCCATGACTTCGGCATCCGGCTCCAGCCCGGCAATGCAGTGCTGCTGGAAGTTGCTGCAGCCATCGCCGAGCAGGCGGATCGATTGCAACAGGTTGTGGATGATCACCGGTTTGTACACGTTCAACTGCAAGTGACCCTGACTGGCGGCGATGCCGATGGTCACGTCGTTGCCCAAGACCTGACAGGCGAGCATCGACAGCGCTTCGCACTGGGTCGGGTTGACCTTGCCTGGCATGATCGAGCTGCCGGGTTCGTTGGCCGGCAGTTTCACTTCGGCGAAACCTGCGCGTGGCCCCGAGCCGAGCAGACGCAGGTCGTTGGCGATTTTCATCAGCGCCACGGCGAGGGTTTTCAGCGCGCCGGAGAGGCTGGTCAGCGGTTCGTGGCCGGCGAGGGCGGCGAACTTGTTCGGCGCGGTGACGAACGGCAACCCGGACAGCGCTGCCAGTTCAGCGGCAATCGCTTCACCAAAACCGTGCGGCGAGTTCAGCCCGGTGCCGACGGCGGTGCCGCCCTGAGCCAGTTCGCACACGGCCGGCAGCGCGGCGCGAATGGCCCGTTCGGCGTAATCGAGTTGCGCTATAAACCCCGACAGCTCCTGACCGAAGGTGATCGGCGTCGCGTCCATCATGTGCGTGCGCCCGGTTTTCACCAGTTTCATATGGCGCGCCGCCAGTTCAGCGAGGCCACCGGACAACTCGGCAATCGCCGGCAATAGTTGTTCCTGCACGGCTTGCGCGGTGGCGATGCTCATGGCGGTGGGGAAGCAATCGTTGGAGCTTTGCGAGCGGTTGACGTGATCGTTCGGGTGCACCGGCGTCTTGCCGCCGCGCGGGTTGCCAGCCAGTTCGTTGGCACGACCGGCGATCACTTCGTTGACGTTCATGTTGCTTTGGGTGCCGCTGCCGGTCTGCCAGACGACGAGCGGGAACTGGTCATCGTGCTGACCGTCGAGCACTTCGTCGGCGGCCTGTTCGATCAGGCGGGCGATGTCGGCAGGCAGGTCGCCATTGCGGTCGTTGACGCGGGCGGCGGCTTTCTTGATCAGGGCCAGAGCATGCAGCAGCGGCAGCGGCATGCGTTCCTGACCGATGGCGAAGTTGATCAGCGAGCGTTGCGTCTGAGCACCCCAGTAAGCGTCGTCCGGGACTTCGATCTGGCCCAGGCTGTCGGTTTCGATACGGCTCATCGTGCACACTCCTGTTGGTCTGTTTGCGCAGTTTAGGCCGGCATCGGCCGTGGTGGTTCCCTCGAACCGATTGTTGACCGGTAAAACCCGGCCAATCAAGCGCGGCAAGGCTCGGGGGTTGAGCCGCGGCGTTTTTTAGGCGCAGAATGGTCGCCCTTGGGGTTTGACCTCGCCTAGCTGAAAAGGAAACTCGATGACTCGTCTTCGTGCCATCTGCACCGCGGTTGCACTGGTTTGCGCCAGCGGCCAGGTGCTTGCCGATACCGCCAGCCACAACGCCAGTGCTGAAGCTTTTCTGACCCTGGCGCACGCTGACAAGCTGGGCACTCCGGTGTACATGCAAGTGCAGCAAATGTTCGCTCAGCGTTTCGAGCAGACCAAAGCCCCGCAAGCCAAGAAAGCCGTTCTGGAAACCTACCAGGCCAAGGCCAACGCCGCGCTCGACCAAGCCATTGGCTGGAACAAGCTGAAGCCGGACATGGTCAAGCTCTACACCAGCAATTTCAGCGAATCCGAGCTAAAGGACCTGGTCGCGTTCTACCAGTCGCCACTGGGCAAGAAAGTCCTGGAAAAAATGCCGCAGCTGACCCAGCAATCGGCCCAGATGACCCAGGCCAAACTGGAAAGCGCCGTACCGGTCGTCAACAAGCTGCTCGACGACATGACCAAAGAACTGACCCCAGCAGCGCCTGCGGCCAAGAAGAAGTAAGCGGAGTTCGTGATGACCATGCAACAACGCATCGAATCGACGCTGGCCCTGCTTCAGCCTGAACACCTGCAAGTGCTGGATGAAAGCCACATGCACAGTCGCGGGTTACAGACGCACTACAAAGCGGTGGTGGTCAGCGCGCAGTTCGACGGCCTGAACCGGGTCAAGCGCCACCAGAAAGTCTACGGCACGCTCGGCGAGCTGATGGGCGAGTTCCATGCGTTGGCGCTGCACACCTACACCCCGCAGGAATGGGCAGAGATCGACGGCGCCCCGGCGTCGCCGACCTGTGCAGGAGGAAAGCAGCGATGAGCGTCAAGCGCCAAGCTGCAAGTTAAGGGCGAATGTTCCTGGCTTGCTGCTTGAAGCTCGCCGCTTGAAGCTGCTTTTTTGCTAGAATCCGCGACGCGCCGCTCACCCGGCGCGTTTTTTTTTGAATCCGGTTCACCCTTTGCGAGGGTAGCCACCTGGAGAAACACCCATGACACAACCGATTGTCGTGGCGGCACTGTATAAGTTCGTCACCCTCGAAGATTACGTCAACCTGCGCGAGCCCCTGTTGCAAGCGATGGTCGACAACCAGATCAAAGGCACTCTGCTGATCGCCGAAGAAGGCATCAACGGCACGGTGTCCGGCACTCGCGAAGGCATCGACGGCCTGCTCGCCTGGCTGAAGAACGACCCCCGCATGATCGACATCGATCACAAAGAATCGTACTGCGACGAGCAGCCGTTCTATCGCACCAAGGTCAAACTGAAGAAAGAGATCGTCACCCTCGGTGTCGAAGGCGTCGACCCGAACAAAAAGGTCGGCACCTACGTTGATCCGCAAGACTGGAACGCGTTGATCAGCGACCCCGAAGTGCTGTTGATCGACACGCGCAACGACTACGAAGTGTCGATCGGCACTTTCGAAGGCGCCATCGATCCGAAAACCACCAGTTTTCGTGAATTCCCTGACTACATCAAAGAACACTTCAACCCGGCCGTGCACAAGAAGGTCGCGATGTTCTGCACCGGCGGCATCCGCTGCGAAAAAGCCTCGAGTTACATGCTCGGCGAAGGTTATGAAGAGGTTTACCACCTCAAGGGTGGCATCCTGAAGTACCTCGAAGAGGTGCCGCAGGAAGAAACCAAGTGGCAGGGCGACTGCTTCGTGTTCGACAACCGTGTAACCGTGCGTCACGACCTCAGCGAAGGCGACTACGATCAATGTCATGCCTGCCGCACACCGGTCAGCATTGAAGATCGCGCCTCCGAGCACTACGTCGCCGGCATCAGTTGCCCGCATTGCTGGGACAAACTGAGCGAGAAGACCCGGCGCAGCGCCATCGATCGGCAGAAGCAGATCGAACTGGCCAAGGCGCGCAACCAGCCGCACCCGATCGGCTACAACTACAAGCAAGCATCCACCGAGGCTTAACCATGTCTGCACGCCTGCTCTATGTGATGGATCCGATGTGTTCGTGGTGCTGGGGTTTTGCTCCGGTAGCCAAGGCATTGGTCGAGCAGGCGCAAGCAGCCGGGGTGGAGTTGCATCTGGTGGTCGGTGGCTTGCGCACCGGCAGTGGTTCGGCGCTGGAGCCGACCACGCGTCGCTATATTCTTGAACACTGGCAAGCGGTCACAGAGGCCACCGGCCAGCCGTTCAAATTCGACGGCGCGTTGCCAGACGGTTTTGTCTACGACACCGAGCCGGCCTGCCGCGCCATCGTCACAGCGCGCAGTCTGGCGCCCGATTGCGCGTGGAAACTGGTCGGGCTGATCCAGCAGGCGTTCTACGCCGAAGGTCGCGACGTCACCCAGGCCAGCGTGCTGGTCGAGTTGGCGGAGCAGGCCGGCGTGCCACGCATCGAATTCGCGGCATTGTTCGACCGTGCCGATCAGCATGAAGCGACCCTGGCGGATTTCAATTGGGTGCAGGACCTCGGCATCGCCGGTTTCCCGACCCTGCTCGCCGAGCGCAACGGCCAACTGGCGTTGTTGACCAACGGCTACCAACCGCTCAGCGAACTGTCGCCGTTGCTCGGCCGATGGCTGGAGCGTGCGGCCTGTGTCTGACCTGGCCGATGACACGCCAGCCGTAAAGCGTGTCGACCGGCTGAGCTGGGCAGAAGTCCGGCGTTTGGCACTCACTCACAAAAAATCCCTGTGGATCGCCAACGGCGTGGCGGTTCTGGCGACGCTGTGCAGCGTGCCGATACCATTGTTGCTGCCGCTGTTGGTCGATGAAGTCCTGCTCGGCCACGGCGATGCCGCACTGAAAGTGATGAACCATGTGCTGCCAACGATGTGGCAGCAAGCGGCGGGCTATATCGGGCTGATGCTGGTGGTGACCCTGACGCTGCGCTGCGGCTCACTGTGCTTTGGCGTGCTGCAGTCGCGACTGTTCGCACGGCTGGCCAAGGACATCGTTTATCGCATCCGCGTGCGTCTGATCGAGCGCCTCAAGCGCATTTCCCTCGGCGAATACGAAAGCCTGGGCAGCGGCACGGTGACCACCCATCTGGTCACTGACCTCGATACCCTCGACAAATTTGTCGGCGAAACCCTCAGCCGTTTTCTGGTGGCGATGCTGACGTTGATCGGCACCGCGAGTATCCTGATGTGGATGCACTGGAAGCTGGCGCTGCTGATTCTGCTGTTCAACCCGCTGGTGATCTACGCCACGGTGCAATTGGGCAAACGGGTCAAACACCTGAAGAAACTCGAGAACGACAGCACCTCGCGCTTCACCCAGGCGTTGAGCGAAACCCTTGATGCGATTCAGGAGATACGCGCCGGCAATCGTCAGGGTTTCTTCCTCGGTCGGCTTGGTCTGCGGGCGCAGGAAGTGCGCAACTACGCGGTCAACTCGCAGTGGAAAACCGACGCCTCCAACCGCGCCAGTGGCCTGTTGTTCCAGTTCGGCATCGATATTTTCCGTGCGGCAGCGATGCTCACCGTGCTGTTCTCCGACCTGTCGATCGGCCAGATGCTCGCGGTGTTCAGTTACCTGTGGTTCATGATCGGTCCGGTCGAGCAACTGCTCAATCTGCAATACGCCTACTACGCGGCGGGCGGTGCGCTGTCGCGGATCAACGAGTTGCTGGCGCGCGCCGATGAGCCGCAGTATCCCGGCGGCGTCGATCCGTTCAAGGGCCGCGACACCGTGGGTATCCAGGTTCAGGGTTTGAGTTTCGGCTACGGCGATGAGCTGGTGCTGGATCAGCTCGATCTGTCGATTGCCCCCGGTGAGAAAGTCGCGATTGTCGGCGCCAGCGGCGGCGGTAAAAGCACCCTCGTGCAATTGCTGCTGGGACTGTATACGCCGCTGGCCGGCAGCATCCGTTTTGGCGGTTCGACCCAACAGGAAATCGGCCTGGACACGGTGCGTGAAAACGTTGCAGTCGTGTTGCAACACCCGGCGCTGTTCAACGATACCGTGCGTGCCAACCTGACCATGGGCCGTACACGCACGGATGAAGCCTGCTGGCAGGCGCTGGAAATCGCTCAGCTGGAAGCGACCATTCGCGCACTGCCGGACGGTCTCGACAGCATCGTCGGCCGCTCCGGTGTGCGCCTCTCCGGCGGCCAGCGCCAGCGCCTGGCGATTGCACGAATGATCCTCGCCGAGCCGAAAGTGGTGATCCTCGACGAGGCCACCTCAGCCCTCGATGCCGCGACTGAATACAACCTGCATCAGGCCATGGCGCGGTTCCTCCATGGCCGTACCACGCTGATCATTGCCCACCGTCTGTCAGCCGTGAAGCAAGCCGATCGGGTGCTGGTCTTCGACGGCGGGCAAGTGGCCGAGGATGGCGACCATCAGCAACTGATTGCCGATGGCGGGTTGTACGCCAAGCTTTATGGGCATTTGCAGCAGTTATAGGTCAGCCCCACAAGACTTTCAGGCCATCCGCGGCGCCGTCATAACCAAACTCTTTAATCACCACTGAACAGCTGCTGCATGGCGGCATGGTCGTGACCACATTGATTGAGCGGATCGTTTTGATGTCCGGGTATTTGCCCCGAATCACGCCGATCAACTTGGCCTCGCTATCCAGCGAAGTCGGACGGCTAGTGATGGCGGGCGTGTAGGTGTCGATATTCTTGATGGTATGCGGAATGGCCAATAACTTGCCGTCTTCCGAAACGTTCAGCGACGTTCTATTGAAGGTCTTGCCGGCGTCAACGTTGAAGTAAGTGGTATCACCGACGATGACTTTATCCTTGGCGAAGGGAGACTTGAACAGTGGCAGCTCGGAAGTCAGTCCTACGCCACCGGAGACACTGACGTAGACCTCTCGCTGGCCGGTCGCTGTCACAACATCGGTGTAGGCGATGTTTCTGGCATTTCCGGTTTTATAACCATCGGGCAGCATTTCTTGCAGCTCAGTCATGGTCTTGTTTATTTTCAGGTTACTTTCCGGTCTGACAGGGACGGTTTGCTGTTTGACGAACAGCGTGTCGAAGATGTCGGCTGTTCTCTGGCGAAAAGGCTCCGACGCGTGCCTGCTGCGCGACCATGTGGCCGATCCTGCAGGACCGTGACTGACAATCATGCGAGTGGAGTGATCGAACAGAACCGCTTCACCCGGACTGGTATCGACCTTCAACAATTTCAGCGTGTCAGGCGGATTGGCATGACCACCGATGGGGATAGCGATTTCATCCATGGTTCGCAGGGCACGCTCGACGGCGGTAATGCCGTAAATCCTGGCGATGTTATTGGCGTTGAGTGAGCCAATGTAGACCGTCAGCAGTTCATCCTGCAGATCTTGCGGCAATGTCGACGCTTTCTTGAAGGTCAACGCCGTCTGAATGCTTTGGCCTGTTGCCAGCTCGGCAACGTAAAAGTCCCCGGCACTCAATCGGGTGAACACGTATTGTCTGGCACCGTCCATGGATTCACAGACGATCGCTCCGACTTCAAAGGTGTCATCGAGGTTGTTCTCTGGCACTTTGATTTTTACGCGGGCAAAAATGCCTTTGCGCAGCACTGTGGTGCCTTCGAGTTTGTGGTGATTTGCCAGACTTCTCACTTTGATCGGACTGCGACCTGCGGCCGGCGTGTAGATCGTGTCGCCAAACCAGGTTGCCCAGCCCCTGCTCTCGTCATACGGCGTCAGCGGCAGTTCCGCAGGCGTTCCAGTCACATAACGGGTTTCACAATCGGCGCCGGGGGAGCGTTTTATCCTGCACGGCAATGCTTTGAAGCGTTTGCCGGCATCAATCTTGTCGACGCGCCTGAGTTGTTCTGCATCGAGCTGATACGGGACATCATTGATGAGCATTGTCGTCCGGCCATCGACTTCGAACAGTTCGCGAACGGATGCGTTGTCGGCCAGCTCGACCGTGATGTGCTGATCGACGTTGTTCAACGTCCGGTATTCGCTTCGCCCCAGGGTGAACTGCGCAGGCATGGATTGCAGGCGTGGACCGTAAGCTTTGCCGTTGGCCGGATCGACGAGGCGATGGTCAGCCAGGCTGGTCTTTGCTGTTTTACGCACCAGAACATCATCGATGCCATCGAACGTTGCCAAATCATCGGCAGCCCCGAGGCGGCGATAACTGCCGACGTTGGCGACCTGCGGCAAGCCTTTCAGCACGTTGTAATGACCGACCCTGCCCGCTAGGCGCGCGAGGCCATTGATGGCCTTGTTGAGCAGGTATCTGATACCGAAATACAGTGCGCGGACGCCTAGCCTGGTGAGTGCTGGCAGCTCAAGCAGTAAGACCAGGTTTTTCATCGACGAGACCAGCAGCTTTCTCGACAGGCCAGCGTATAACGGCAAAGCGGCCCTGAATCCAATCGAGAGACGGGCCACCTTTGCTACGCCACCCAGAAACCTGCCGAAGGGCATACCGAACGTTAATACATCTATATACAACCCGAACATGCCCATGATTCTGATGTTCGGGTCTTTCGACTTGAGGTCTTCAATGCTTCCGATAAAGGGCACTAGATACTTGACGATGCCAAGTCCCTGACGGCTTTGCTCCTTCTTCTCAAAATCAGTAATGGCGTAAGCCGCGTCGTACACGTGTTCTTCGTCGTAGAAGTAGAATTTTTTGGCGATGAACGCGGCGATTTCCGACGCACGCTCGGTGGCAATCGGCAGAGGCAAGCCACTTTGCGGTTCGGGCGTAAACGGTTTACCCAGTAGTTCGATAATGGATTTGCAAGTCGCGCCTTTTGCCGGCAGTGCACCAATGTCGAAAGCGTCACGATCAAAGGGCACTTCGATCCCGCGCAACACTTCGACTTTGACGTTGTGTTTCGCACGGTAGTTTGCGGTCTCTTTGCGACCATTCAGCATGCTTTCGGAAACATCGGTTCGCCTGCGAATGATGCCAACCCGTGGCAGGCACTCGTACCAACTGCAGCGATCGGCGATTTTCAGCTGCAACAGAAACCCCATGCGCAGGCGTAGCGGATCCGTGAGCTCCGCGGTTTCCATTTGCATCTCCAGATCCTTGGTGGCGTCCCTCAAGGTGTAGATTCTGGTTTCGCCATACTCCATGGCTTGAAGATCATCATGCGGTATCGAGCAGAACAGATCTTCCAGCAGTGTTCGATACGCCGCCTTCTCTTTGGTCATATAGGCATCGAACGCCGACTTGAACAGCGTGTCGGATTTTTTGAGCTTTTCCTTTTTGACGATATCGGGCATTCCCGGACCGGAGATACTGACTTGCCCGTCGGATTTCACCTGGAGTCGAGCGGCGGTTTTTCGTTTGCCATCCGGCGTCGCCAAGTACCACGGACCTTGCTCCAGTAGTCCGGCCATATAAACGTCGCGGAAAGGGTAGGGGGTTCCTTTGAGGACCGGACCATCTTTGAGTCTGCCGCCGGCGTCAGAACCGTAGTCGCGTATGAGCTGCATTCTTTGATGGCCGAATGTCGCAGGTCCGAACACCCTGAGCAGCTCTTTGTCGGCGATGTCCACTCGCGCCGGCGGCGCAATCTCCATGGTCTTGATGGCGTTTTTCATGGCTTCGATATGTCTGTCGACCGCCTTCAGTGCCCGTTGTTGTTCGTCGGCGGTGAACGGCGTTCCTGGCTGGTCGCGCAGCAGGCCTCTGGCGACGGCCCAGTCGACAGCGGGCGCAATCCTGCACCAGGTGCTGATTTCTGCTTGCAGTTCGTTGGCGTCCACGGACTTTTCAAGCGCGTAAACCAGTATTTGCTGGAAACCCATGTATTGCGCTCGTTCCGGCTCCATGAGTTCGGCGAGATTCAAGCCGTGCATGAAGTTCACCCACACCACGGAACTTCGGTAGCTCAACTCCGCGGGAACGTCGGGTCTGCGAAAGTCACTGGGGAATTTTCCGCGAAACAGCCGGGCGAGGAGAATCGCCTCCTGTGTGGATGAGGCCTTTTTGGTGTCGAGCAGATGCTGTTCGAACTCGCTCCAGATACTCGAATAGCTTTTGCCGAAGTTCGACGGGCTGTGCCAGGCGTATCCGGCGATGTCTGGCGAGTCAAATTTATCCGCTGGGCCCGACCACAAACGGATGGCTCGCCCGAGCAGTTTGGCGCGTACCGTTGACGATGTTTCTTCTCCCGGCGCTGCGCCGAACCAGTTCAAGCCAGTCAACAATGCGTCGGTGATACGTTCAGCCTCGGCAGATCGGAGGATTTTCTCAAGGTAGACGGCGGGCCTCGCGCTAATCTGTGCCGGGGTGATTTCCTCGCCACAGGTTGACAGCAGATGAGCGATCAATGAGCTGACGTTGTCGGGAATTGCCTTTCTGACAATCTCGACCATTTCGGTTTTCGTCAGTTGAATCAGCAAGTGCTCCAGTGTCATGCCCGCTTCGGGTTTCAGGCGGTTGATGGTTCTAAGGAGCTTGCGGTCTTTCGCGGTGGGAGGGCGACTGAGGAAGTCGATGTCGACACCCTCATCGATGTTCAATGAGAGAGTCGCGCGTTTTTCCTCCAGCGTTTCGATTGCCCGTTGGTGTTCGACGCTGTTCTCGCAGTCCCAAGGCGTCATTCCGTAATACATGGCCATGCTGGCGACACTGACCAAGCCGTCGGCCCTGGGAGGCTTCTTACCTTCCTCGAGGTCCAGCGCCATCGGAGACGCCGGGCGTGGTTTGACAAAGGTATTGGCCGGCGCGGAAGCGACATTGGGCAGGTCGCGGAGCACCGTCAGCAACAGGTCATATTCTTCCAGGAGGGCGGTGTGCAACGGGGAGCGGGAAACGCTTACTGCTTGCGGCATGGGAGAGTCCTTTCTGAGCCGGATAGTCGAAGGCCTCTGCGCAGGCTCGTCATGAGGTGCCGCAGAAGCACAGGCAGTAAGCCGCTCACAGGAACAACCGTGGTGGTACATATATATCGCGCGTCCGCGCAGTGAAATCCGCGCCTTGCCTTGAGCGACAACCCCACCTAGTCTCGTCTTAGCGATTTCGTCCGGAAGACGAGCGGGCAGTGCTCATGCAAGGAATCTCATGAAGCAAAAGCGGACTCTGGGAACGCCACGGTTGTTGGGCATCGTCTGGCCTTTCATCGCGGTAGTTTTGTTTCAAGCCCTGTTGGGGGGCGTAAGCCTTTACGTGCTTTCGGCCGTTCGCGGCTATGTCGCAGGGGAGAGCCTCTGGTCAAAAGGCCAGAAGGACGCCATCTATTACCTCAATCTGTATGCCGACAGCCGGGACGAGGCGATTTTCCTCAAGTACAAGGAGGCGATCGCCGTGCCTCAGGGCGGTCATCAGTTGCGTCTGGCGCTGGATCGCCAGCCGCCGGACCTCGCCTCAGCCCGCGAGGGCATTCTCAAGGGTGGCAACCACCCCGACGACGTCTCCAGCCTGATCTGGCTGTACCTCAATTTCCGCCATTTCAGTTACCTGGAAACCGCCATCGACCGCTGGACATTGGGTGATGCCTATCTGGTCCAGCTGGATAGCGTGGCGCAGGAGATGCACCGACGCTTCGTCAGTAACGTGGCGACAGAGGCCGATGTGCGTCACTGGAAAGCCCGCATCTTTGCGATCAACGATGGTGTGACGCCCGCCGCCAAAGCCTTCAGCGATGCGCTGGGGGAAGGCTCGCGGATGATCCTGCGTTTGCTGTTGTTCACCAATCTGGCCACGGCGCTGGGGCTGATCGTGCTGGCACTGTGGCGCACGCACAAATTGCTCAAGCAGCGTCACGCCTTTGCCGAGGCGCTGCAACTGGAGAAAGACCGCGCGCACGTGACCCTGCAATCGATTGGCGATGGCGTGATCACCACTGACGTGACCGGCGCGATCGATTACATGAACCCCGCCGCCGAAGCCATGACCCACTGGAAGGCCGAGCAGGCAGCCGGCCTGCCGCTGGCGGCGCTGTTCAATTTGCTCGATGACAACGCGCAAGCCGAAGGCCTGACGCTGATCGAGCACATTCTCAGTGGCCAGCTCAGCGGTGGCAGCGAGCATTCCAAACTGATTCAGCGCCTGGACGGCAGCACCGTGTCGGTGACCCTGGTCGGCGCACCGATCCGCAATGCCGGCAAAGTCAGCGGCACGGTGCTGGTGCTGCACGACATGACCCAGGAGCGCCAGTACATCGCCAACCTGTCGTGGCAGGCGACTCACGATGCGCTGACCGGTCTGGCCAACCGTCGCGAATTCGAATATCGCCTTGAGCAGGCACTTCACAACCTCACTCGGCAGGCGGGGCGGCATGCGCTGATGTTCCTCGATCTGGACCAATTCAAACTGGTCAATGACACCTGTGGGCATGCGGCGGGCGATGAACTGTTGCGGCACATTTGCACCCTGCTGCAATCGGGCCTGCGCGAGGGCGATACGTTGGCGCGGCTTGGCGGCGACGAGTTCGGCATCCTGTTGGAGAACTGCGCACCGGAAGCTTCGGAAAAAATCGCCGAAAGCCTGCGCCAGACCGTGCAGAACCTGCATTTCGTCTGGAAGGGCCGACCGTTCCTCACCACCGTCAGCATTGGCTTGGTGCACATTGCGCAAACCCCGACGACCCTCGAAGCCTCGCTGCGCGCCGCCGACATGGCCTGCTACATGGCCAAGGAGAAGGGGCGCAACCGCGTGCAGGTCTATCACGCCGACGATTCCGAACTGTCGCTGCGCTTTGGCGAGATGGCTTGGGTGCAGCGCTTGCACATGGCGCTCGAAGAGAATCGCTTTTGCCTCTATGCCCAGGAAATCGCCCCGCTCAAACCGGGTGTCAGCAAGGGTGGGCATATCGAAATTCTCTTGCGTCTGCATGACGAAGCCGGCCGCATGATTTTGCCTGACAGCTTTATCCCGGCCGCCGAACGTTATGGTTTGATGAATCAGTTAGATCGTTGGGTAGTGCAAAACGTTTTTAAGGTAATTGCTCAATGTATTGCGCAGGAACATGAAGGTCCATTAGCAATGTGTGCGATTAATCTGTCAGGAATTACTATAGGAGATGACGCGTTTTTGCACTTTCTGCGAGAGCAGTTTGTTAACTACTCAATACCTCCTGAAATGATTTGTTTTGAAATTACAGAAACCAGTGCCATTGCGAATTTAGGCAGTGCAATAAGATTTATTAATGAACTCAAGGACTTGGGTTGCTACTTTTCGTTAGATGACTTTTGTGCCGGAATGTCTTCATTCGCATATCTGAAACATTTACCTGTAGACTTCCTGAAGATCGACGGGAGTTTCGTAAAGGATATGCTGGACGACCCGATTAACCGCGCAATGGTCGAAGTGATCAATCACATCGGGCATGTCATGGGTAAACAGACAATTGCCGAGTTTGTTGAAACAACTCAGATCGAGCAGGCATTGCTTGAAATTGGCGTGGATTACGCTCAGGGTTATGTCATTGAACGACCGCAGTTGTTTACCTGTGACAGTTTGCAAAGTCGGCCCGCCAGACCGCAGCCGCTGTTATTCAAAGCGCCTGGCACGTTCCGTTGAAGTCTCTTGCCGATCCTTACAATCACAAATCAAAAGGAGCCGAACAGTGATCGACACATTCAACCGAACCGGACCCCTCATGGAAGCTGCAAGTTATCCTGGCTGGGCACAACAGCTGATCCAGGACTGCAGCGAGAGCAAGCGCCGGGTTGTCGAACATGAACTTTATCTGCGCATGCGTGATAACAAACTCAGCGCCAAGACCATGCGTCAGTACCTGATCGGGGGCTGGCCGGTGGTCGAACAGTTTGCTTTGTACATGGCGCAGAACCTGACTAAAACCAAGTTCGCCCGTCATCCGGGTGAAGACATGGCGCGGCGCTGGCTGATGCGCAATATCCGCGTCGAACTCAATCACGCCGATTATTGGGTGCATTGGAGCCGAGCGCACGGCGTCAGCCTGGAAGACCTTCAGGCCCAGCAAGTACCACCTGAACTGCATGCGCTCAGTCACTGGTGCTGGCACACCAGTTCGGCGGATTCGCTGATCGTGGCCATTGCCGCCACCAACTACGCCATCGAAGGCGCGACCGGGGAGTGGTCGGCGGTGGTCTGCTCCACTGGCGTGTACGCCGCAGCGTTCCCGGAGGAAGACCGCAAGCGGGCGATGAAGTGGTTGAAGATGCATGCCCAGTACGACGACGCCCATCCGTGGGAAGCGCTGGAAATCATTTGCACCCTGGCCGGAATGAATCCGAGCAAGGCCTTGCAGACGGAACTGCGTCAGGCAATCTGCAAGAGTTACGACTACATGTATCTGTTCCTTGAGCGCTGCATGCAGCTTGAAACCTCGGAGCGCTTGCTGGTGAACCGCGAGCGCAGGGCTGTCGTCGAGAGCTGATTTTCGGCGTCACGCAAAACCAATGTGGGAGCGAGCCTGCTCGCGAAAGCGGTATGTCACTCAACTCAAGGTTGAATGTCAGATCGCATTCGCGAGCAGGCTCGCTCCCACACGTTTTTCGCTGCTTTGAAAAGCTTAGCCCGCCATCGCCAAGCGATTTCGGCCTTCACGCTTGGCCACGTACAACGCGCTGTCGGCTCGGCGCAGCAAGCTGTCGGCGGATTCGCCCGGCAATAATGTCGAGCAACCGAGGCTCACGGTCAGTTCGATCAACTGGCCATCGGCGTAATACTCCGCTGCCTGCGCCGCATAGCGCAGGCGTTCGCCGACCATCGCGGCCGCATCCCGGCTGGTGTTGGACAGCAGAATCAAAAACTCTTCCCCGCCGTAACGGAACACCATGTCGACATTGCGCAATTGCGCCTTGATGGTGGCGGCGATCGCTTTGAGCACGTCGTCACCCGCGCTGTGGCCATGGCTGTCATTGACTCGTTTGAAATGGTCGATGTCGAGCATCAGCAGCGAGAGCGGCTGTTGATGGCGACGGGACATCTCGATCTCGCGCTGCAGGGTCTGCTCCATGGCAATGCGATTACCGGCGCCGGTCAGCGGATCGCGCAGCGCACTCTGCGTGGCTTCGCGATAGAGCAGGGCGTTGCGCATCGGGTAGAGCAGCGATGACAACAAGGATTCGAGATTGCCTTGTTCCTTGTCGCTGAAACGCTGATTGCGGCGGAACACCAACTCGCCCATGTGATCGCCTTCGTGGCTCAGGCTGTAGCTGATCGAATGGTGACCGCGGGTACCGAACTCCAGGCGCAAATCGCTGCCCTGATGCACATAGCTCAAGGCATCCAACGGCACCAGACGCTGAACTTCACGGAAAAACAGGCCAAGGATGCGTTGCGGTTCAAGGCTGGTTTGCAGTTGCAGGCTCATTTGCTGGCGCAATTGCGCGAGACTGGCCGGTCGCTCCAGAAGGGGAGGCAGTTGACCAAAGCCCAGGCGTTGCAATTTGGCACTGTCAAAGTCAATTGCATTGGTCTGGGAGGGTGATTTCATATGGCGTGAACCCTTAGCGTAAGTCTGTCTTACAGGCTGGGTGAGAGCGGCTATGGGCTGCGCGTCATACTGATCCATCAGTCCCGTAGGACGTTTGGCGTAAGTTTAGTCTGCCGGATGACGATTAGTAAGCTATCGAAATCGGCCTCGCCCCATTGCCTTCACGCGGCTTGCTTTGAGGGAATTTAGAGCGAAAGTCGTGCCATTCGGTTCGTATTTTTTTAAACCGTTGTGAATCAATGAGTTGTGTTGATGCGGGGGAGGGTGGTGCTGGAAATTTGACTGAATTGTGACGCTCTCGAGCGGCAAATGCATGCCGCGACAGGAATCTGCCGCGGCAACAAATGCGACGTATGGCAGTTACTGAGCGTTAAATGCCTGACCGTTGATGCCGGTGCTGTCCGGGCCCATCAGGTAGAGGTAGACCGGCATGATCTCTTCGGGTGTCGGATTGTTCAGCGGGTTCTCCCCCGGATAGGCCTGTGCACGCATGCTGGTTCGCGTACCGCCAGGGTTGATGCTGTTGGAGCGCACGGGCGCCACGCCGTCGACTTCATCGGCCAGGGTTTGCATCAGGCCTTCAGTGGCAAACTTCGACACGCCATAAGCGCCCCAGTAAGCACGGCCCTTGCGCCCAACGCTGCTGGAGGTGAACACCACCGAGGCGTCCTGAGACAGCTTGAGCAGTGGTAACAGGGTGCTGGTCAGCATGAACATGGCGTTGACGTTGACCTGCATGACGCGCATGAAGTTTTCGCCGGACAACTGCTCGATCGGCGTGCGCGGGCCAATGATCGAAGCATTGTGCAGCAGGCCATCGAGGTGGCCGAACTCGGTCTCGATCATCGCTGCCAGCTCATCGTATTGATGGGGCAGGGCGGTTTCGAGGTTGAACGGAATCACCGCGGGCTGCGGATGCCCGGCGGCTTCGATCTCGTCATAGACCTGGGTCAGATTGGCTTCTGTCTTGCCCAGCAGCAAGACCGTGGCGCCATGACCGGCGTAGGTTTTCGCCGCCGCCGCGCCGATGCCACGACCGGCACCGGTGACCAGAATGACCCGATCCTTGAGCAGTTCGGGACGAGCGGAGTAATCAAACATAAAAACCTCACAATCCATTAGTCAGATCGTTCCCACGCTCGGCATGGGAATGCAGCCAATGACGCTCTGCGTCAGGCCTCAGCAGCTACACAGGGCGCTATCGAGCACCTTGCGCAACTCCGACGGATGATCCACCACCACATCCGCGCCCCAGTGGCGTGGGTTGTCGTCCGGGTGAATGTAGCCAAAGGTCACAGCAGCGGTTTTCGTACCGGCATCGCGACCGGATTCGATATCGCGCAGATCATCGCCGACAAACAGCACCGTTGCCGGATCCAGATCAAGCATCTTGCACGCAAGGATCAACGGCTCCGGATCCGGCTTGCTGTTCTTCACATGATCCGGGCAGATCAACAGCGCCGAACGCTCGGCCAGCCCCAGTTGCTGCATGATCGGCTCGGCAAAACGCAGCGGCTTGTTGGTCACCACGCCCCAGATCAGGTTGGCCTTTTCGATGTCGGCGAGCAGTTCGCCCATGCCGTCGAACAGTTTGCTATGTACCGCGCAGCCGACCAGATAGCGCTCGAGGAACTCCAGGCGCAGCTCTTCGAAGCCCGGCGATTCCGGGTCCATCGAAAAGGTCACTGCGACCATGGCTTTGGCGCCACCGGAAATCTCGTCGCGGATGTGCTTGTCGTTGATCGGTGGCAAGCCACGATCCGCGCGCATTGCCTGGCAGATGGCGATGAAGTCCGGCGCCGTGTCGAGCAGGGTGCCGTCCATGTCGAAGAGAACTGCTCTGATGGCCATCGGCTTATTCCTCGCGCAGGGTCTGGATCATGTAGTTGACGTCAACGTCGTTGGCCAGCTTGTAGTGCTTGGTCAGCGGGTTGTAGGTCAGGCCGATGATGTCCTTGACGGTCAGGCCAGCCATGCGGCTCCAGGCACCCAGCTCCGACGGGCGGATGAATTTCTTGAAGTCGTGGGTGCCGCGCGGCAGCAGCTTCATGATGTACTCAGCGCCGATGATGGCGAACAGGTAGGCCTTCGGGTTGCGGTTGATGGTCGAGAAGAACACCTGGCCGCCCGGTTTGACCATGCGGAAGCAGGCACGGATCACTGAGGATGGATCCGGTACGTGCTCGAGCATCTCGAGGCAAGTGACCACGTCGAACTGCTCGGGCATTTCTTCGGCCAAGGCTTCGGCGGTGATCTGGCGGTACTCGACGCTGACGCCGGATTCCAGTTGATGCAATTGCGCGACCGCCAACGGCGCTTCGCCCATGTCGATGCCCATTACTGTAGCGCCGCGCTGGGCCATGGCTTCGCTGAGGATGCCGCCGCCGCAACCAACGTCGAGGACTTTCTTGCCGGCCAGATTGACGCGCTCGTCAATCCAGTTGACCCGCAGCGGGTTGATGTCGTGCAGCGGTTTGAACTCGCTCTCGCGGTCCCACCAGCGATGGGCCAGGGCTTCGAATTTGGCGATTTCGGCGTGGTCGACGTTGCTCATGTTAAATCCTCTGAAACTTGAAAAAGGCTGTCGCCCCGGTGTTGCGCTCCGGGGTGTTTACGATTCGGTGTGGCCGCTGATGCGCTGGCCCCAGGCCCGGGCAGTAGCGCCCAGTTGTTCTTCGTCCAGACGGGTCAGGCGCCGGTCGTCGAGCAGTTGCTTGCCGGCGACCCACAGGTGTTTCACGCAGTCGCGTCCGGTGGCATAGATAAGCTGCGAAACCGGGTCATACACGGGTTGCTGGGCCAGGCCGGACAGGTCGAAAGCGACGATGTCGGCGGCTTTGCCGATTTCCAGCGAGCCGACCTGTGCTTCGATGCCCAGTGCCCGCGCGCCGTTCAACGTGGCCATGCGCAGCGCACGATGGGCGTCCAGCGCGGTCGCCGAACCGGCGACGGCTTTGGCCAGCAGCGCAGCAGTGCGGGTTTCACCGAGCAGATCGAGATCGTTGTTGCTCGCCGCGCCGTCGGTGCCCACGGCCACGTTGACGCCAGCCTGCCACAAACGTTCGACAGGGCAGAAGCCGCTGGCCAGTTTGAGGTTGGATTCCGGGCAATGGATCACGCTGGTGTTGCTTTCTACCAGCAACGCGAGGTCGTCATCGCTGATCTGGGTCATGTGCACGGCCTGGAAGCGCGGGCCGAGCAGGCCAAGGCGAGCGAGGCGGGCGAGCGGACGTTCGCCGCGTTGTTCCAGCGCTTGCTGGACTTCGAAAGCGGTTTCGTGAACGTGCATGTGGATCGAGGCGTCCAGCTCCTCGGCAATCACGCGGATTTTTTCCAGGTTCTCGTCGCCGACGGTGTACGGTGCGTGAGGGCCGAAGGTGATTTTGATCCGCTCGTGATGCTTCAAGTCGCCGAACAACTCGACGCCCTGACGGATCGCCTCATCGGCGCTGCTGGCGCCGGGGATCGGGAAGTCGAGGATCGGGATGGCGATCTGGGCGCGAATACCGCTGTTGTGCACGCGCTCGCTGGCGACTTTCGGGAAGAAATACATGTCCGAGAAGCAGGTGATGCCGCCCTTGATCTGCTCGGCGATGGCCAGATCGGTGCCGTCACGGACGAAATCTTCATCGACCCATTTGGCCTCAGCCGGCCAGATGTGATTTTCCAGCCAGGTCATCAGCGGCAGATCATCGGCCAGGCCACGGAACAGCGTCATCGCCGCGTGGCCGTGGGCATTGATCAGGCCGGGGGCGAGCAGCACATCCGGCAATTCGCGGACTTCGGTGGCGTTACACTTCATTGCTTCGGCGCGCGGGCCGATAAACACGATGCGACCGTCGCGGATGCCCAGGCCATGTTCCTTGAGCACAACGCCTGCGGGTTCGACGGGTACCAGCCAGGTCGGCAGCAATAATAAGTCGAGCGCAATGGCAGGTTTCGGCATCGAGGGTCGGTTCCGGTGCTTTTGTAAAGGATGGCGAAGTATACCCGAGCGTCTTCGCGGGGGGATCGCTATAATCGGCGGCTTTTGTTCATGAGTGCGGGGTGTGGGATGCGCGATCGACTGTTGGCTGCGGAGAAAGTGAAGGCCATCGATTGGCGAGATGGCGCGCTGCACCTGCTGGATCAGCGTATTTTGCCGTTCGAGGAGACCTGGATTGCCTACACCAGTGCTGCCGGCGTGGCCGAGGCGATTCGCTCGATGGTCGTGCGCGGCGCGCCGGCCATCGGCATCACTGCGGCGTACGGCATCGTCCTCGCGGCGCGGGCGCGGATTGCCGAGGGCGGCGACTGGTACGCGGCACTGGAAGAGGATTTCGCCCTGCTGGCCGATTCTCGTCCGACTGCGGTGAATCTGTTCTGGGCACTCGGCCGTATGCACGATCGCCTGGATCGCGTGAAAGAAAACGCCGATCCGCTGGCGGCGCTGGAAGCCGAGGCGATCGCTATTCATGAAAGCGACCGCGAAGCCAACCTGACCATGGCGCAGCTCGGCGTTGACCTGATCCGCAAACATCAGGGCAATGCTCAGGCGATTCTGACCCACTGCAATACCGGCGCATTGGCCACGGGTGGTTTCGGTACGGCACTGGGCGTTATTCGCGCAGCCTTTATAGAAGGCATGGTCGAGCGCGTTTACGCCGACGAAACCCGTCCGTGGCTGCAAGGCTCGCGCTTGACCGCGTGGGAACTGGCCAACGAAGGCATTCCGGTGACCCTGAACGCCGACTCCGCCGCCGCGCACATCATGAAAACCAAAGGCGTGACCTGGGTGATCGTCGGTGCCGACCGCATCACCGCCAATGGCGACGTGGCCAACAAGATCGGCACCTATCAACTGGCGGTCAACGCCATGCACCACGGCGTGCGTTTCATGGTGGTGGCACCGAGTTCGACCATCGACATGAATCTGGCCAGCGGCGACGACATTCCGATTGAAGAGCGTGATGGCGCTGAGTTGCTGGAAGTCGGCGGCAAACGCGTCGGTGCGGATGTTGAGGCGTTCAACCCGGTGTTTGACGTGACGCCGGCGGACCTGATCGATGCGATCGTCACCGAAAAGGGCATCGTCGAGCGCCCGGATACCGCGAAGATGGCGCAGTTGATGTGCCGCAAGCGCCTGCATTGATTGGCTGAGGCGTCTGGGAGGACGCCATCGCTGGCAAGCCAGCTCCCACAAGTTTTGTGCCCGCCGCCGATCCTGTGGGAGCTGGCTTGCCAGCGATGAGGCCCTGAAAGTCAATAAACATCGCAAATCCACGCCGCAAATCTGCATTCGAAGAAGCTCTAAGCTTCTCTCGTCCCCCTTTCAGGCGATTACTGGTCAACTAACTATGCTCCATGCGCTTGTGGGGGATAGGTGCGTGGCGGCGATTGTGGTAGCATCCGGCGTTTTCCGAGGCAGTCCCGTGGGGTTGTCTTCACTGCGCAAATCCAGGGTTCAACTTGTTGATTTGTCGTAAGTCGGTGCATGGCACTCAGCCTGCATCGACGAGCTTCGTGATCCCTGTGGATATGACGAAGTTTCACCAGAAAAAGGAATCAGGCTTCTCATGGGCGAACTGGCCAAAGAAATCCTCCCGGTCAATATCGAAGACGAGCTGAAACAGTCCTATCTCGACTACGCGATGAGCGTAATCGTCGGCCGTGCACTGCCGGATGCGCGCGATGGCCTCAAGCCCGTGCACCGTCGCGTACTGTTCGCGATGAGCGAGCTGGGCAACGACTTCAACAAGCCGTACAAGAAATCTGCCCGTGTTGTCGGCGACGTGATCGGTAAGTATCACCCGCACGGTGACACTGCCGTGTACGACACCATCGTTCGTATGGCTCAGCCTTTCTCCCTGCGCTACCTGCTGGTAGACGGTCAGGGCAACTTCGGTTCGGTCGACGGCGACAACGCTGCGGCCATGCGATACACCGAAGTGCGCATGACCAAACTGGCGCACGAGCTGCTGGCTGACCTGCACAAGGAAACCGTGGACTGGGTGCCGAACTACGACGGCACCGAAATGATCCCGGCGGTCATGCCGACCCGTATTCCCAACCTGCTGGTCAACGGCTCCAGCGGTATCGCCGTGGGCATGGCGACCAACATTCCGCCGCACAACCTCGGTGAAGTCATCGACGGTTGCCTGGCACTCATCGACAACCCTGAGCTGACCGTCGATGAATTGATGCAGTACATTCCTGGTCCGGACTTCCCGACCGCGGCGATCATCAACGGTCGTGCCGGCATCATCGAAGCCTACCGCACCGGTCGCGGGCGCATTTACATGCGTGCGCGTTCGATCGTCGAAGATATCGACAAGGTCGGTGGTCGTCAGCAGATCGTCATCACCGAGCTGCCGTACCAGCTGAACAAGGCGCGTCTGATCGAGAAGATTGCCGAGCTGGTTAAAGAGAAGAAACTCGAAGGCATCACTGAGCTGCGCGACGAATCCGACAAGGATGGTATGCGCGTTGTGATCGAACTGCGTCGCGGCGAAGTGCCTGAGGTGATCCTCAACAACCTCTACGCCCAGACCCAGCTGCAATCGGTATTCGGCATCAACATCGTGGCGCTGATCGACGGCCGTCCGCGGATTCTGAATCTCAAGGATCTGCTGGAAGCCTTCGTTCGCCACCGTCGCGAAGTGGTTACCCGCCGTACCGTGTTCGAACTGCGCAAGGCGCGTGAGCGTGGCCACATCCTTGAAGGCCAGGCCGTTGCCCTGTCGAACATCGACCCGGTGATCGCCCTGATCAAAGCTTCGCCAACTCCGTCGGAAGCCAAGGAAGCGCTGATCAGCACGCCTTGGGAATCCTCGGCGGTGGTGGCGATGGTTGAGCGTGCCGGTGCCGATTCGTGCCGTCCGGAAAACCTCGATCCGCAATACGGTCTGCGCGAAGGCAAGTACTTCCTGTCGCCAGAGCAGGCGCAAGCCATTCTGGAACTGCGTCTGCACCGTCTGACCGGTCTGGAGCACGAAAAGCTGCTGGCCGAGTATCAAGAGATCCTCAACCAGATCGGCGAGCTGATCCGCATCCTCAACAGTGCCGTGCGCCTGATGGAAGTGATCCGCGAAGAGCTGGAAGTGATCCGCGCCGAATACGGCGATCAGCGCCGCACCGAGATTCTCGATGCCCGTCTCGATCTCACTTTGGGCGACATGATCCCCGAAGAAGAGCGCGTCGTGACCATTTCCCACGGTGGCTACGCCAAGACCCAGCCGTTGGCTGCGTACCAGGCTCAGCGTCGTGGCGGTAAAGGCAAATCGGCGACCGGCGTGAAGGATGAGGACTACATTGCTCACCTGCTGGTTGCTAACAGCCACTCCACGCTGTTGCTGTTCTCCAGCAAAGGCAAGGTTTACTGGCTGAAGACTTACGAGATTCCTGAAGCATCGCGTGCTGCGCGTGGTCGTCCGCTGGTCAATCTGCTGCCGCTGGAAGCCGATGAAACCATCACCACCATGCTGCAGATTGATCTTGAAGCCCTGCAAAAACGTGCCGGTGCTGAGGATGAGGACGACGCTGACGACGCGATCATCGAAGGCGAAGTAGTTGAAGCTGAAGAAGCTGCCGAGCTGGAAGAAATCGACGGCGAAACGGCCGAATTGGTGGCTGAGCCGACCGGTGAGTTCATCTTCATGGCGACTGCCTCCGGTACCGTCAAGAAGACCCCGCTGGCACGCTTCGCCCGTCCGCGTTCCAATGGCTTGATCGCCCTCAAGCTCAAGGAAGGCGACACGCTGATCGCGGCTGCCATCACTGATGGCGCGAAAGAAATCATGCTGTTCTCCGACGCTGGCAAGGTGATTCGTTTCGCTGAAGCCGCAGTGCGCGAAATGGGTCGTGGGGCGCGCGGTATTCGCGGCATGCGGATCCTCAAGGACCAGAAGCTGATCTCGATGCTGATTCCTGAATCGGGCGCGCAGATTCTCACCGCTTCCGAGCGTGGTTTCGGCAAGCGCACCGCGTTGAGCAAGTTCCCTCGCCGCGGTCGTGGTGGTCAGGGTGTGATTGCGATGGTCACCAAAGAGCGCAATGGCAAGCTTGTCGGTGCGATCCAGGTGCAGGAAGGCGAGGAAATCATGCTGATTTCCGACCAGGGCACATTGGTGCGGACTCGTGTTGATGAGGTGTCCAGTCTGGGTCGCAACACCCAGGGTGTGACGCTGATCAAACTGGCCACTGATGAAACGTTGGTCGGTCTGGAGCGGGTTCAGGAGCCGTCGGAAGTCGAGGGCGAAGAGCTCGAAGGTGAAGAGGGCTTGGTGACCGTCGGGGAGGTCGTGATTGACGACGTTGCCGAAGACCAGCAACTCGATGCCGCAGCTGACGAAGAACCGCAAGAATAAGCGGACAAGCGAGGGGGCGGATGAGAATTCGCCCCCTTGTTATTTGTCCGGTATGAAAATTTCTGAAGTGCAGAGTTACCGAATTAAAGATTTATTGTGTATCACCAAGTCAGAGCGAGATTGGATGTGAGCAAGCGAGCCTATAACTTCTGCGCCGGTCCTGCGGCGCTTCCTGAAGCTGTCCTGCAACGTGCTCAAGGTGAACTCCTTGATTGGCACGGCAAGGGTCTGTCGGTCATGGAAATGAGCCATCGCAGTGATGAGTTCGTGTCCATCGCCACCCAGGCCGAGCAGGATCTGCGTGACCTGCTGAATATCCCGTCCAACTATAAAGTGCTGTTTCTGCAAGGTGGCGCGAGCCAGCAGTTTGCGCAGATTCCACTGAACCTGCTGCCGGAAAACGGCTCGGCCGACTACATCGACACCGGTATCTGGTCGCAGAAAGCCATCGAAGAAGCTTCGCGCTATGGCCACGTCAACGTTGCCGCCACCGCCAAGCCTTACGACTATTTCGCCATTCCGGGCCAGAACGAGTGGAACCTGTCGAAAGACGCCGCTTACGTTCACTACGCCCCGAACGAAACCATCGGCGGTCTGGAATTCCAGTGGATCCCGGAAACCGGTGATGTGCCGCTGGTAGCCGACATGTCCTCGGACATTCTGTCGCGTCCGGTCGATATCTCGCGTTTCGGCATGATCTACGCCGGTGCGCAGAAAAACATTGGCCCGAGCGGCATCGTCGTCAACATCATCCGCGAAGACCTGCTCGGCAAGGCGCGCGCACTATGCCCGACCATGCTCGACTACAAAGTCGCGGCCGATAACGGCTCGATGTACAACACGCCACCGACGTTGGCCTGGTACCTGTCCGGTCTGGTGTTCCAATGGCTGAAAGAGCAGGGCGGCGTTGATGCGATCGCCAGGCTCAACGACGTCAAGCAGCGCACGCTGTATGACTTCATCGACGCCAGCGGCCTCTACAGCAACCCGATCAACAAATCGGATCGCTCGTGGATGAACGTGCCGTTCCGTCTGGCTGACGATCGTCTGGACAAGCCGTTCCTGGTCGGTGCCGAAGCGCGCGGCTTGCTCAATCTGAAAGGCCACCGCTCCGTGGGCGGCATGCGCGCCTCCATCTACAACGCCGTCGACATCACCGCGGTTAATGCGCTGGTGGCGTACATGGCTGAATTCGAGAAGGAACACGGCTGATGTCCGAGCAAGAACTAAAGGCACTGCGCGTTCGCATTGACGCTCTGGACACCAAAGTCATGGAGCTGATCAGTGAGCGTGCGCGTTGCGCCCAGGAAGTCGCGCGAGTAAAGATGGCCTCGCTGGCCGAAGGCGAAGTGCCGGTGTTCTATCGTCCTGAGCGCGAAGCTCAGGTGCTCAAGCGGGTAATGGAGCGCAATCAGGGGCCGCTGGGCAACGAAGAGATGGCGCGTCTGT
This sequence comes from Pseudomonas sp. 4CAES_32.4, assembly GCF_058136335.1. Taxonomy (NCBI): domain Bacteria; kingdom Pseudomonadati; phylum Pseudomonadota; class Gammaproteobacteria; order Pseudomonadales; family Pseudomonadaceae; genus Pseudomonas; species Pseudomonas sp. 4CAES_32.4. The sequence continues at coordinate 4,492,298 of NZ_CM176882.1, read as the reverse complement.
TCCGCGAAATCATGTCGTCGTGCCTGGCGCTGGAGCAGCCGCTGAAAGTGGCCTATCTGGGCCCTGAAGGCACCTTCACCCAAGCCGCGGCCATGAAACACTTCGGTCACGCGGTGATCAGCAAGCCGATGGCGGCGATCGACGAAGTGTTCCGTGAAGTGGCGGCCGGTGCGGTGAATTTTGGCGTGGTGCCGGTGGAAAACTCCACCGAAGGCGCGGTCAACCACACGCTGGACAGCTTCCTCGAACACGACATGGTCATCTGTGGCGAAGTCGAGCTGCGCATTCACCATCATCTGTTGGTCGGTGAAAACACCAAAACCGACAGCATCAGCCGCATCTATTCCCACGCACAGTCGCTGGCTCAGTGCCGCAAGTGGCTGGACGCGCACTACCCGAATGTTGAGCGCGTCGCGGTGTCGAGCAACGCCGAAGCGGCCAAGCGGGTTAAAGGTGAGTGGAACTCGGCGGCGATTGCCGGCGACATGGCGGCCGGGCTGTATGGTTTGACGCGTCTGGCCGAGAAGATCGAAGACCGTCCGGACAACTCGACGCGCTTCCTGATGATCGGTAACCAGGAAGTACCGCCGACCGGCGACGACAAAACCTCGATCATCGTGTCGATGAGCAACAAGCCCGGCGCGCTCCACGAGCTGCTGGTGCCGTTTCATGACAACGGGATCGACCTGACCCGCATCGAGACTCGTCCGTCGCGCAGCGGCAAATGGACGTATGTGTTCTTCATCGACTTCGTCGGCCACCACCGTGATCCGTTGATCAAAGGTGTATTGGAAAAGATCAGTCAGGAAGCAGTAGCACTCAAAGTGCTGGGTTCCTACCCGAAAGCAGTTCTCTAAGGGGCGGTAGCAAATGAGTGGCAACTTCCTCGCTCTGGCACAGCCGGGCGTGCAACAACTTTCGCCGTACGTTCCGGGCAAGCCTGTGGACGAACTGGCGCGCGAGCTGGATCTGGATCCGGCAAAAATCGTCAAACTGGCCAGTAACGAAAATCCGCTGGGCGCCAGTCCGAAAGCCCTGGCGGCGATCCGCGAAGAGCTGGCCGAGTTGACCCGTTATCCGGACGGCAACGGTTTCGCGCTGAAATCCCTGTTGGCCGAGCAATGCCGTGTCGAGCTGAACCAGGTCACTTTGGGTAACGGCTCTAACGACATTCTCGAGCTGGTCGCACGCGCCTATCTGGCGCCGGGCCTGAATGCCGTGTTCAGCGAGCACGCATTCGCGGTGTATCCGATCGCCACTCAGGCTGTCGGCGCGCAAGCCAAAGTGGTGCCGGCCAAGGATTGGGGGCATGACCTGCCGGCAATGCTCGCGGCCATCGATGCCAATACTCGCGTGGTGTTCATCGCCAACCCGAACAACCCGACCGGTACCTGGTTCGGCGCTGAAGCGCTGGACGAGTTCCTGCAGGACGTTCCGGAGCACGTGCTGGTGGTGCTCGACGAGGCTTACATCGAGTACGCCGAAGGCAGCGATCTGCCGGACGGTCTGGACTTCCTCGCCGCTTACCCGAATCTGTTGGTCTCGCGCACCTTCTCCAAGGCCTATGGTCTGGCGGCATTGCGCGTTGGCTACGGCCTGTCGACCCCGGTTGTTGCGGACGTGCTGAACCGCGTTCGCCAGCCATTCAACGTCAACAGCCTCGCTTTGGCGGCGGCGTGTGCGGCGCTGAAGGATGAGGAATATCTGGCGCAAAGCCGTCAACTCAATGAAGCGGGCATGCAGCAATTGCAGGCCGGTTTCCGTGAGCTGGGCCTGAGCTGGATCGAATCGAAAGGCAACTTTATCTGTGTCGATCTTGCTCAAGTCGCGGCCCCGGTGTTCCAGGGCTTGCTGCGCGAAGGCGTGATCGTGCGCCCGGTGGCCAACTACGGCATGCCGAATCACCTGCGGGTGACCATTGGTCTGCCGGCGGAGAACAGCCGTTTCCTTGAAGCGCTGCGCAAGGTTCTGGCTCGTGGTTGATGTCACTGCGCTGCAACCTGCTGCACCTATGATCGGTCGCCTTGTGGTGGTCGGTCTGGGGTTGATCGGTGGTTCGTTTGCCAAAGGCTTGCGTGAAAGTGGCGTGTGCCGCGAAGTGGTCGGGGTCGATCTCGATCCGCAATCGCGCAAGCTGGCGGTCGAGTTGGGTGTGGTTGATCGTTGTGAGGATGACCTGGCTGTCGCATGCCAAGGCGCCGATGTGATTCAACTGGCGGTGCCGATCCTGGCCATGGAAAAAGTGCTCGCGCGGTTAGCGAGCATGGACCTGGGCTCGGCCATTCTGACTGATGTCGGCAGTGCCAAAGGCAATGTGGTGCGTGCGGCGACCGAGGCGTTTGGCGGTATGCCTGCGCGTTTCGTGCCGGGCCATCCGATCGCCGGGTCCGAGCAGAGCGGGGTGGAAGCCTCCAATGCCGAGCTGTTTCGCCGTCACAAAGTGATTCTTACGCCGCTTGAGCAGACCGATCCGGCTGCCTTGGCAGTGGTTGATCGACTGTGGCGCGAATTGGGTGCCGACGTCGAACACATGCAGGTCGAGCGTCACGATGAGGTGCTGGCTGCGACCAGTCATCTGCCGCACCTGCTGGCCTTCGGTCTGGTTGATTCGTTGGCCAAGCGCAATGAAAACCTTGAGATCTTCCGTTACGCTGCGGGTGGTTTTCGCGATTTCACAAGAATCGCCGGAAGCGACCCGGTGATGTGGCACGACATCTTCCTCGCCAACCGCGAGGCTGTCCTGCGCACACTCGATACATTTCGCAGCGACCTCGACGCCTTGCGCGACGCGGTCGATGCAGGGGATGGGCACCAATTGTTGGGCGTTTTCACTCGCGCCCGGGTTGCCCGCGAGCATTTCAGTAAAATCCTGGCCCGCAGGGCCTATGTGGACGCTATGAATTCCAACGATCTGATCTTCCTGGCTCAACCTGGTGGCCGCCTGTCCGGTCGGATTCGCGTACCGGGCGACAAATCCATTTCCCACCGTTCGATCATGCTCGGCTCGCTGGCCGAAGGCGTCACCGAAGTCGAAGGCTTCCTTGAGGGCGAAGACGCCCTGGCGACCTTGCAGGCGTTCCGTGACATGGGCGTGGTCATCGAAGGCCCGCACCACGGTCGCGTGACCATCCACGGTGTTGGCCTGCATGGCCTGAAGCCGGCGCCTGGCCCGATCTATCTGGGCAACTCCGGCACTTCGATGCGTCTGCTGTCCGGCCTGCTGGCGGCGCAGAACTTCGACAGCGTCTTGACTGGCGATGCCTCGCTGTCCAAGCGACCAATGAATCGCGTGGCCAATCCGCTGCGCGAAATGGGCGCCGTGATTGAAACCGCTGCTGAAGGTCGTCCACCGATGACCATTCGCGGCGGCCACAAGCTCAAAGGCCTGACCTACACCATGCCGATGGCCAGTGCTCAGGTGAAGTCCTGCCTGCTGCTCGCCGGTCTGTACGCTGAAGGCAAAACCACTGTGACCGAACCGGCTCCGACTCGTGACCACACCGAGCGCATGCTGCGTGGCTTCGGCCACCCGGTCAGTGTTGAAGGCGCTACGGCTTCGGTTGAATCCGGCGGCAAGCTGACGGCGACCCACATTGAAGTCCCGGGCGATATCTCGTCGTCAGCGTTCTTCCTGGTAGCGGCATCGATCGCCGAAGGTTCGGAGCTGGTGCTCGAGCACGTTGGCATCAACCCGACCCGTACTGGTGTCATCGATATCCTGCGTCTGATGGGCGCGGACATCACTCTGGAAAACCAGCGTGAAGTCGGCGGCGAGCCTGTGGCTGACCTGCGCGTGCGAGCAGCTAAACTCAAAGGTATCGAGATTCCTGAAGAGCTGGTCCCGTTGGCTATCGACGAATTCCCGGTGCTGTTCGTCGCCGCGGCCTGTGCCGAAGGGCGCACGGTGCTGACCGGCGCCGAAGAGCTGCGCGTCAAGGAGTCGGATCGTATCCAGGTGATGGCTGACGGCCTGTTGGCACTGGGCGTCAAATGCCAGCCGACCCCGGACGGCATCATCATCGACGGCGGCCAGATTGGCGGCGGCGAAGTGCACGGTCACGGCGATCACCGTATCGCGATGGCGTTCAGCGTTGCCTCGTTGCGCGCCACTGCACCGATCCGCATCCATGATTGCGCCAACGTCGCGACGTCGTTCCCCAACTTCCTCGCATTGTGCGGGCAGGTCGGCATTCGTGTGGCACAAGAGGCTCAGTCGTGAAGAACATTGCACCGGTCATCACCATTGATGGGCCAAGCGGCTCGGGCAAAGGCACCGTAGCCGGGATTCTGGCCAAGCGTCTGGGCTGGAACCTGCTGGATTCCGGTGCGCTTTACCGTTTGCTGGCGTTCGCTGCGCACAATCATGGCGTTGACCTGACCAATGAAGAGCTGCTGAAGAAACTTGCCGCTCATCTGGATGTGCAATTCATTGCGGCGACCGAAGGTCAGCTGCAGCGGATCATTCTGGAAGGCGACGAAGTCAGCGATGTCATTCGCACTGAAAGCGTCGGTTCCGGTGCCTCGCAAGTGGCTGCATTGCCCGCCGTGCGCGAGGCGCTGCTGCAACGCCAGCGTGCTTTCCAGGAAGCGCCGGGCCTTGTCGCCGATGGTCGCGACATGGGCACCGTGGTGTTTCCCGATGCACCGCTGAAGATTTTCCTGACCGCGAGTGCCGAGGAGAGGGCGCGCCGTCGATATTTGCAGTTGAAGGGCAAAGTCGAGGGTGTTAGTCTGTCGAGTCTGCTAGATGAGATCCGTGCACGCGATGAGCGTGACACCCAGCGAGCGGTAGCCCCGCTTAAGCCGGCGGCTGACGCCATACAGCTGGATTCCACGGAGTTGTCCATCGATCAGGTGCTTGAACGCATCATGAGCGAGATCGCCATTCGCGATATCGCCGGGTGACCAAGAAGGCCGCAGGGGACCAGTCATAGTCCTGCAGCGCTTCTTTTTAATGAAACTAACCCACACCGTCTGGGGTGTGGAGATGGGCGTATCCTTCGCCCTCATTTACAGGAATTAAAATGAGCGAAAGCTTTGCGGAACTCTTTGAAGAAAGCCTAAAAACCCTGAACCTTCAGGCAGGCTCCATCATCACCGGTGTTATCGTTGATATCGATTACCAAGCTCGCTGGGTAACCGTTCACGCTGGCCTGAAGTCTGAAGCACTCATCCCGCTTGAGCAGTTCTACAACGACGCTGGCGATCTGACTATCAATGTCGGTGACGAAGTTCACGTTGCTCTGGATTCGGTTGAAGACGGCTTTGGTGAAACCAAACTGTCCCGTGAAAAAGCCAAGCGCGCTGAGTGCTGGATCGTTCTGGAAGCAGCCTTCGCAGCTGAGGAAGTGGTCAAGGGCGTTATCAACGGTAAGGTTAAAGGCGGCTTCACTGTCGACGTTAACGGCATCCGTGCGTTCCTGCCAGGTTCCCTGGTTGACGTCCGTCCAGTGCGCGACACCACGCACCTGGAAGGCAAAGAGCTGGAATTCAAGGTCATCAAGCTGGACCAGAAGCGCAACAACGTTGTCGTTTCCCGTCGCAGCGTCCTGGAAGCCGAGAACTCCGCCGAGCGTGAAGCTCTGCTGGAATCCTTGCAGGAAGGCCAGCAAGTCAAAGGTATCGTCAAAAACCTCACCGATTACGGCGCATTCGTCGATCTGGGTGGCGTGGACGGCCTGCTGCACATCACCGACATGGCCTGGAAGCGCATCAAGCATCCTTCCGAGATCGTCAACGTTGGTGACGAAATCGACGTTAAGGTTCTGAAATACGATCGCGAACGCAACCGTGTTTCCCTGGGCCTGAAGCAGCTGGGCGAAGATCCATGGGTTGCTATCAAAGCCCGTTACCCAGAAAGCACTCGCGTTACCGCTCGTGTAACCAACCTGACCGACTACGGCTGCTTCGCTGAGCTGGAAGAAGGCGTTGAAGGTCTGGTACACGTTTCGGAAATGGACTGGACCAACAAGAACATCCACCCTTCGAAAGTCGTACAAGTCGGCGACGAAGTGGAAGTTATGGTTCTGGACATCGACGAAGAGCGTCGTCGTATCTCCCTGGGCATCAAGCAGTGCAAATCTAACCCATGGGAAGATTTCTCTGGCCAGTTCAACAAGGGCGATAAAATCTCCGGCACCATCAAGTCGATCACCGATTTCGGTATCTTCATTGGTCTGGACGGCGGCATCGACGGTCTGGTTCACCTGTCCGACATCTCCTGGAACGAAGTTGGCGAAGAAGCTGTTCGTCGTTTCAAGAAGGGCGACGAGCTGGACACCGTTATCCTGTCGGTTGACCCAGAGCGCGAGCGTATCTCCCTGGGTATCAAGCAACTGGAAAGCGATCCGTTCTCCGAGTACGTCTCGGTTAACGACAAAGGCGCAATCGTTACTGGCACCGTGAAAGAAGTTGACGCCAAAGGCGCCATCATCGTTCTGGCCGACGATATCGAAGCGACTCTGAAAGCCTCCGAAATCAGCCGTGACCGCGTTGAAGACGCGCGCAACGTTCTGAAAGAAGGCCAGGAAGTAGAAGCCAAGATCATCAGCGTTGATCGTAAGAGCCGCGTAATCCAACTCTCCATCAAGTCGAAAGATGATGCTGAAGAGAAAGAAGCTATCCAGAGCCTGAAAACTGCTCCGGAAGGTGAAGCTGACACCACCATGGCTGGCCTGCTGCGCCAAGCAATGGCGGCCAAACAGAACTAAGTTCTGTTTGATCTAAAAAAGGGCGACTTCGGTCGCCCTTTTTTGTGCCTGCGATTTACTGGTCGACTATTCCGTTTTGGCTGAATCAGGGTGATCAGTGAAACCAATCCATTTTCCGGGATGTCTGTTTCTTTAATCGGATCAATCGCCTATTCGCGACTAAGCTTGATTTCAGGTAAGTAGTCGCCGGGCTTGGCCTGGCATAAGGAAGTGGATGAACAAGTTTATAGTCTTCGTCGCAGTGCTGATGCTGGCGGGCTGTACTACCAGCGCAAAGACTCATGCCATACGCGGTGTCAGTGGGATCGAGATTGACTGTTCGGGGTTGGGGTCCGGTTGGGAGAAATGTGAAAGACGTGCCGCGAAGGAGTGCAAGGGCTCGGGCTACAAGGTGATAACGCGATCTGACGATGCCAAGGACGAAGACGATTATCCTTTTGGCTTTAATCCTGCGGGGTTCGTGACTCGCACCATGCTGGTGATGTGTCGCTAGATCTGCGGTCTCCCGGCTTGGCAGGATGCCCTGAAAATGGGCGTTGCGATGCTGTGGAAGATATGTCAATCCCTGGGCTGTTCAAAATCTTCCGGGCGTGCTAAAACCTTTCAAGCGCTGATCTAGCTGCTTGAAAAAGAAGGGAAAAATATGACGAAGTCGGAGTTGATCGAACGAATTGTCACCCATCAAGGGCTGCTCTCATCCAAGGATGTGGAGCTGGCCATCAAGACCATGCTTGAACAAATGTCCCAGTGTCTGGCCACCGGTGATCGTATCGAGATCCGTGGGTTTGGCAGCTTCTCTTTGCACTACCGTGCGCCGCGCGTTGGTCGCAATCCAAAGACTGGCCAGTCCGTCAGCCTCGACGGTAAATTTGTCCCGCACTTCAAACCGGGCAAAGAGCTGCGTGATCGTGTGAACGAGGAAGAGGAGGAGGGCGTTTGATCCTCGCTGCTCGTTATCAGGGAGATGCCCATGCGTAATCTCAAACGCATATTTCTTGGCGTTTTTATTCTTTTGTTGGTGTTGGCGATTCTTGCGTTTGTTCTTGAGAACCAGCAATCGGTGTCGTTGTTGTTTTTGGGTTGGTCAGGCCCTGAACTTCCGGTGTCTCTGGTCGTGGTGCTGGCATTGCTGGCAGGCATGTTTATCGGCCCTATACTCGGCCTGTTTCTGGGACGCTCGTCCAGAGCAGCGCGCAAGCGTCTTGTCTGAAAACGACAAGTGCATGGCGTCTGTCGAAATTGCGCCTCTGCCTGTCTATATCCATTAGTAAAAGATTCATTAAGCTGTAAAATGCGTCCCTTGTTCGATAGTGGCCTATTCCCACATCGATTCAGACTGACTCTGACAGAAGCTTCAGTTTTGATGGCTTCTGCATTCATGGATTAGACAGTGCTCGTTGATGTCACTGTCCGCAGCTCAAGGGTATGGTTTCGCGTGAAAATTCTAGTTACCGGCGGCGCCGGGTTCATCGGCTCGGCAGTCATCCGTCACATCATCTCCAATACCACCGACTCTGTCGTAAACGTCGATAAGCTGACCTACGCCGGTAATCTGGAGTCGCTGGCCGAAGTTAGTGGTGATTCGCGCTACGTGTTTGAACGTGTCGATATCTGCGACCGTGATCAGGTCGACCGTGTCCTGCGTGAGCACCAACCCGATGCCATTATGCATCTGGCCGCGGAATCTCACGTCGACCGCTCTATCTCTGGCCCGTCAGAGTTCATCCAGACCAACATCATCGGCACTTACACTCTGCTGGAAGCTGCCCGCCATTATTGGGCGGCAATGGATGACGCGCGTAAAGCCAACTTCCGCTTCCATCATATTTCGACTGACGAAGTTTACGGAGACCTCGAAGGTCCGGAAGACCTCTTCACCGAAACCACGCCTTATCAGCCAAGCTCGCCATATTCGGCCAGCAAGGCCAGTTCCGATCACCTTGTTCGCGCTTGGGCTCGTACTTATGGCATGCCGACGTTGGTGACCAACTGCTCGAACAACTACGGCCCTTGCCACTTCCCTGAGAAATTGATCCCGCTGATCATTCTCAATGCACTGGAAGGCAAGCCGCTGCCGGTCTATGGCAAAGGCAATCAGGTTCGTGATTGGTTGTATGTCGAAGATCACGCCCGTGCGCTGTACAAAGTTGTGACCGAAGGTGTTGTCGGTGAGACTTACAACATTGGCGGTCATAACGAAAAACAAAACATTGAAGTGGTGCATACCCTGTGTGCGTTGCTCGATGAGTTGCGTCCTGATTCGGCACATCGCCCGCATGCCAGCCTGATTACCTATGTTCAGGATCGCCCTGGTCACGACGTGCGTTATGCAATCGATGCAAGCAAGATCCAGCGTGAACTGGGTTGGACACCGGAAGAAACCTTCGAAACCGGTATTCGCAAGACTGTTGAGTGGTACCTCAACAACACTGAGTGGGTGGCTCACGTCAAAAGCGGCAGCTACCAGCAGTGGATCGACCAGAACTACGCGGATCGCACGAACAAGGCATGAAGATCCTCCTGCTCGGCAAAAATGGCCAGGTAGGTTGGGAGCTACAGCGCTCCCTTGGCCCGCTCGGCGAGTTGATCGCACTTGATCGCCATGCCGTTGAAGGGTTGGGTGGTGACTTGTCCAATCTGGATGCGTTGCGTGCAACTATCCGTCGAGTCCGCCCCGATATCATCGTCAACGCGGCAGCGTATACCGCTGTCGACAAAGCTGAATCGGAAAGCGAGCTGGCTGACCGGGTAAACGCTCAGGCGAGTCGGCTCTTGGCCGAGGAGGCTGCGATTCTGGGTGGCTGGCTGATTCACTATTCGACCGATTATGTCTTCAGTGGCCAAGGCACCACACCTTGGCAGGAGACCGATGCAGTTGCTCCGGTCAATCAGTATGGCCAAAGCAAACTCGCGGGTGAGCAAGCCATCACTGCGTCCGGATGCAAACATCTGATCTTCCGGACAAGCTGGGTCTACGGCGCTCGAGGCAATAACTTCGCCAAGACCATGCTGCGTCTGGCCAAAGATCGCGACACGCTGAGCGTCATCGCCGATCAAATCGGAGCGCCGACAGGGGCTGATCTGATTGCCGATGTCACCGCGTTGGCTATCCGCCAGGTATTGCAGCGGCCTGAACTGTCGGGTTTGTATCATTTGGCAGCCGCAGGTGAAGTCTCCTGGCATGGTTACGCCAGCCATGTAATTGCATTTGCTCAAGATAACGGTGAGCAGCTTGCCGTCGAGACGATCAGTCCGATCGAAACGACTGCTTATCCGACACCCGCGCGTCGGCCTCTGAACTCACGTTTGAATACTCAGAAGCTACGCGACAATTTTTCTCTACACTTGCCGGATTGGCAAAGTGGTGTAACCCGAATGCTTAGGGAAGTTCTGAACAAATGACCACGACAAATCGTAAAGGCATCATCCTCGCCGGTGGCTCGGGCACGCGCCTGCATCCGCTGACCCTTGGCGTGTCCAAACAGATGCTGCCGATCTACGACAAGCCGATGATCTTTTATCCGCTGTCGGTGTTGATGCTCGCTGGCATGCGCGAGATTCTGATTATCTCCACACCTGAAGACCTGCCTTGTTTCCGCAAGTTGCTGGGCGATGGCAGTGTTTATGGGATCAAGCTCACCTACGCCGAGCAGCCGAGCCCGGATGGTCTGGCGCAAGCCTTTATCATCGGTGAAGAGTTCATCGGTGAGGATCCTTGCTGCCTGATTCTAGGTGATAACATCTTCTACGGTCAGCATTTCTCGGACAATCTGCGTTCGGCGAGCACCCAGCAAAAGGGTGCGACCGTTTTTGGTTATCACGTCTCCGATCCGGAACGTTTCGGCGTTGTCGAGTTTGATAAGAGTGGCCGCGCGCTGAGTATCGAAGAAAAACCGTTGAACCCCAAGTCCAACTATGCTGTAACCGGCCTGTATTTCTACGATAATGATGTTGTCGAGATCGCCAAGGGCATCAAGCCTTCTGAGCGTGGCGAGCTGGAAATTACCGACGTTAATCGAGCCTATCTGGAGCGCCAGACCTTGAGCGTGGAAATGCTCGGCCGCGGTTTTGCCTGGCTGGATACCGGTACTCACGACTCACTGCTGGAAGCCAGCCATTTCGTCCATACGATCGAGCAGCGTCAGGGTTTGAAAGTGGCGTGCCTGGAAGAGATCGCTTATCACAATGGTTGGATTTCGGCCGAGCAACTCAGCGCGCAAGCAGAGGCACTGAAGAAGACGGGCTACGGTCAGTACCTTCAGAAGTTGCTGGACTCACCATCTGCCTGATCGAAAGTTCTGACTTTCGCAATGCTGTGTCTTATCGGTGCAAGCAGGAATGGCATGCCAGTAGAACATCCCAAGGTTGCGATTTTGCTGGCCGCCTACAATGGCATGCAGTGGATCGAGGAGCAGTTGGCCTCGATCCTCGGTCAGACAGCTGTCGACGTAACTGTTTATATCAGTATTGATCCTTCCACCGACGGCACCGAGGCGTGGTGCGCGGATTATGCTGCGCAGCATAATCCGCGCATCATTGTCTTGCCCGAAGTCGGGACGTTTGGTGGTGCCTCGCGCAATTTCTTCCGTTTGATCCGTGATGTTGATCTTGAAGGCTATGATTTCATTGCGTTTGCTGATCAAGATGACATCTGGAATCCGGACAAGATCGAGCGGGCTATCCGGTCGATCGAGTCTCTTGGCGTGGATGCTTATTCAAGTAACGTAATTGCGTTTTGGCCTGATGGTCGCAACCAGTTACTGGACAAAGCCCAGCCGCAGACTCGCTGGGACTTCCTCTTTGAGGCTGCCGGGCCCGGCTGCACGTATGTCATGAGCAGAAAGATGATGCGGCCGTTGAAGGCCTCATTGCTCAAACATTGGGATCTTTTGCAAAGGGTCAGTCTGCATGACTGGTATTGCTACGCGTTCGCACGCAGTCATGGTTTGCTCTGGTTCATTGATCCGCTGCCATCAATGCGTTATCGCCAGCACGAAAGTAATCAAATAGGCGCGAATACCGGCATCAATCCGCTGATTGCGCGTTATAAAACCATTCATGATGGGTGGTGGTTTTCTCAGATTCGAATGATTGCCCAGTTAGTTGGTCTTGCGGATGATCCATTTGTGCGGCAATGGTTATCTTTGGGTCGCCGACAGTTGCTGCGACTGTCTTTGAATGCGGGTGAGTGTCGGCGACGAACCCGGGATAAGGTGTTCTTTTTCTTTATTTGCTGCGCAACTGCCTTTATCAGGAAAAAAACCAAATGAAAGGTGCTCGGGTATTGGTCACCGGAGCTACGGGGTTTGTGGGCGAGGCGGTGGTGTTTCGCCTCCTACTGGACAAGGTCTACGCGCCTGTTGCAGCTGTGCGTGGCGAGACCCGATTGAGCGGTTTGTGCGATGTCGTGCCTTTTGATCTGGATGAACGTGTTGCGTTGCCATCGCTGAACAATGTTCAGACGGTGATTCACTGTGCGGCCAGGGTTCATGTCATGAACGACGCGGCGGCGGATCCGCTAGCCATGTTTCGACAAATGAATGTGCAGGGCACTGCGCGGCTGGCCCGTCATGCGGCGGCGTCCGGGGTTAAGCGCTTCATTTTTGTCAGTTCGATCAAGGTCAATGGCGAAGAAACATCCGCCGGGATGCCCTTTACCGCAGCCGACGTTCCTTCCCCTGTTGATCCTTACGGTATTTCCAAGTGCGAGGCAGAAGATGTCGTGCGCCAGATCGCACTGGAAACCGCAATGGAAGTGGTGATTATTCGACCGCCTCTGGTGTATGGGCCAGGCGTCAAGGCTAACTTTTTAAGCATGATGCGCTGGTTGAAAAGAGGTCTTCCATTACCACTGGGGGCATTGCGTAATCGCCGCAGCCTAGTGGCAATCAGCAATCTGGTAGATCTTTTGGTGACCTGTATCGATCACCCCAAAGCGGCCAATCAAACGTTTCTGGTAAGTGACGGTGAAGATCTCTCGACCACTCAATTGCTTCAAAAGATGGCGAGTGCTCTGACCGTACGAGCGCGATTCTTGCCCGTGCCGCCGTTTGTTCTGCGTCTTGGGGCGGCTTTATTGGGTAGAAAAGCAGTGGCCCAACGGTTGTGCGGCACGTTACAGATCGACATTGAAAAGACGCGCACATTGCTGGAGTGGGCTCCGCCCGTCAGTGTGAGCAAAGCGCTAATGATCACTGCCAACAGTTTTTTGAAGCGCTAGGCGGTTCGGTATTTTCTGCGGCTGTCAGTTTTGAGCTATGGCTTGCTCGATACAGTGCTGCCGTTGATCTGGCCCTCGTTGGATTGGCAGATTGCCACCCTTTTGCCAATGAGGGGGCCTTGATACCCTACGCAGCCCAATCAGTGTGCCTTGCAGGATTTCTCTGGCTCAAGGCGACGTTCAGTTTACTCTTTTCATACCATGACCGCCCCCTTTTGCTGTTCAGGGTGGTGATGTCACTGGGCTATCAAATTGGTATGACTTATAATGGCAAATTTTGCGCTGTCGGGAGCGGTCCATGAGAGGAGCATGTAGTTTTCATGCTCAGGCTGTGCCTCTTGATGTTGAGCGAAACGACATCGTCATTATTTTATCTTCAATGCAATGGAGTGCTCGGTGGTAGCCCCTCTTCCACAAATTGATCAGACAGGTGAGCAGCTTGGCGACGGTTCTGACGTTGATATTCAAGGTCATCGAACGCTACCGGCTCGCGTGACGATTCTGATGTGTACTTACAATGGTGAGCGCTTTCTCGCACAGCAATTGGATTCGATAGCCCGCCAGACTTATCGCGAATGGGCAGTCGTCGTCTCTGATGACGGCTCTACCGATGCGACACTGGATATTCTGAGCCAGTACAGCGCGAGTTGGGGAGACGGCCGGCTCAAGGTTCTGCATGGGCCGAAGCGAGGGTTCGCGGCTAACTTCATGTCAGTTGCCTGCGATGCGCCCGAGCGATCGCAGTTTTATGCGTGGGCCGACCAGGACGATATCTGGCAAGCCAATAAACTTGAGTCTGCCGTCCAAGTATTGAAGGCGTTGCCGTCCGAACTACCGGCCTTGTATTGCGCCAGGACCGAGTTGATTGGCGACTCGGGGGCGGTCATCGGCCGCTCGCCGCTTTTTTCCCGCCCTGCAAGTTTTGCCAATGCGTTGGTACAGAGTCTGGCCGGGGGTAACACCATGGTGTTCAATCATTTGGCTCGGGACGTGTTCTGCCATGCCGGCAGCCAACTCGATATCGTTTCCCATGACTGGTGGGCCTATCTTCTGGTTACCGGGGTGGGCGGGAAGGTAGTCTATGATGCCTCGCCATCCATTCTGTACAGACAACATGAGGCGAATCTGATTGGCGCAAACTCCGGAGTGCGCGCTCGCATCATGCGCTTGCGGATGATGTCCACAGGCCGTTTTCGTGACTGGAACGACAAAAATATTGCTGCACTCGAAACGGTCCGCACGCGCTTGAGTGCAGAAAGTCTGCAGACTTTTGAGCAATTCAAGAAGGCCCGTGATTCGAAAGGATTCAACCGTTTCGTCTGGCTTTATCGCGCCAAAGTCTACCGCCAGACGTGTTTGGGTAATCTTGGGCTTGCACTGGCCGCGGTGCTGAACAGAATTTGATGCCATCACCTTGCAGGACGATGCGCAAAATTACTCAGCGGCGTCCACCCGGTATTTGAACAAGAGAGTTTTTGTATGAAGTCTGTCTCCCTCGATTTATCTCAGGTGTGTGTTTAATGCTTAATTTTTCCACGTCGCCAAAGGAAATGATCAGTAGTTTCTGGCGTAACCGGAGCCTGATCGCAGCGCTCGTGCAACGGGAGGTCGTTGGGCGTTACCGTGGATCGTTCATGGGAATCCTGTGGTCGTTTTTTAACCCCGTGTTCATGCTGGTTGTTTACACGTTCGTCTTTAGCGTCGTGTTCAAGGCACGCTGGAGCGGCGGCAGTGACTCGAAAACCGAATTTGCACTTATTCTTTTTGCCGGACTTATCGTCTTCAACTTCTTTGCGGAGTGTTTCAATCGAAGCCCGACGCTGATTCTTTCGAACGCCAACTACGTGAAGAAAGTAGTGTTCCCACTGGAGATCCTTCCCTGGATCACCGTCGGTTCGGCACTCTTTCACATGGTCATCAGCCTGACTGTCTGGCTGCTGGCCTACTTGATACTGTTTGGCGCGCCGCATCTGACCGTCCTTTTGTTCCCGTTGATTATCCTGCCGCTGCTGCTGATGATCATGGGGCTGACGTGGGCCTTGGCATCGCTCGGCGTCTACTTGAGGGATGTCGCGCAATTCATTGGCATCCTGACCACTGTCCTGATGTTTCTGTCGCCTATTTTTTACCCTGCCAGTGCGCTACCTGAGAAGTATCAACATCTACTGATGCTCAATCCGCTGACGCCTGCAATCGAGTACGCCCGGGATATTCTGTTCTGGGGGAAAATGCCCGACTTTACTGTGTTGGGCATTTATCTCGCCGGCTCGGCGTTGATTGCGTGGCTTGGATTTGCCTGGTTTCAGAAAACACGAAAAGGATTTGCTGATGTCATCTGAAGTCGCTATCAAAGTTCAAAATCTCAGCAAGTGTTACGAGATTTATGACAAGCCGCGCGACCGACTGCTTCAGATGCTCAGTCGCGGGAAGAAAAAATATTGCCGTGAGTTCTGGGCGCTGCGCGACGTTTCCTTCGAAATTCGCAAAGGTGAAACGGTCGGTATCGTTGGTCGCAATGGCAGCGGCAAATCCACCTTGCTGCAGATTCTTTGCGGTACGTTGAATCCAACCAGTGGTACGGTCGAAACTCATGGCCGGATCGCTGCGTTGCTCGAGCTGGGCTCCGGATTCAACCCCGAGTTTACCGGACGCGAGAATGTCTACCTGAATGCCTCGATTTTGGGGTTGAGCAAAGAAGAAATTGACGCCCGATATGACGCGATCATTGAATTCGCGGATATCGGCGATTTCATCAATCAGCCGGTCAAGACTTATTCCAGTGGTATGTTGGTGCGATTGGCGTTCTCCGTTCAGGCGCAAGTCGAGCCCGACATTCTTATTGTTGATGAAGCGCTGGCAGTGGGTGACGCCAAGTTTCAGGCCCGTTGCTTTGACCGGTTGAAAAAGCTCAAGGAAAACGGCACCAGTATTCTGTTGGTGACTCACTCCAGCGAACAAATCGTTACGCACTGTGATCACGCCTTCCTGTTGAACGACGGTGTGCAGCTCGCAGAGGGTGAGCCGCGCATGGTCGTCAACCGGTACCTCGATTTGTTGTTCGGCAAGACTCAGCAATCGGCTTCTGTCGAAAGCGGGGAAGCGTCTGACGAGCTGTTGGCGTATCAAACGCCTGAAGGCGGCCTCGACGTGTTTGAGACGCATCCGAACTACAACCCGAACGAATATCGTTGGGGAGACCGATCGGCCACCATCATTGACTTCCATCTGAGTGCAGGGGGCCTTGAATACCCGATCGCCCTCGACACGGGCACGCAGATCAAACTGTCGGTATTCGTACGTTTCGATACTGACCTGGTGTGCCCGATTCTCGGTATGACGATCAAGACCAAGGAGGGCGTTACCCTCTATGGCGTTAACAGTGAAACGCTGGATTGTCTTGAATTCAGAACGTGCGGGCGCAAGGGTGAGATCGTCGAAGTCGAAGTGCTTATCTCTTGTGATCTGGCTCCGGGTGACTATTTCATTTCCGTCGGAGTCTCGACCAAAGATGGCGAAGAAGTAACTCCGCGTGACAGGCGTTATGACTCGATCCACTTCCAGGTTCGTCCGACTGACAAATTTTTTGGGCTTGTAAATCTGGATTCCAGCATTCGTGCCAAGAAGGTTTCAAATTGAATATTTTATTGAAGCAAGCGGGCTATCAGCTTAATGACGAGCTCAACATCTGGTCGAGACCGGACTATTCGAGCATCAACTACAGCGATGGTGATAGCACAGAACTGCGCATAAAATTCTTGATCGATCAGGCCAGTGACGTCAGTGTTTTTTCTGATGAGCTGCGCAGATCGTGCACCGATTGGCCGTCGCTTTATTACCTCTCCAGTACCCGTTCGAACTTGTTGCGGGTGTTCGATGCCGATCTGCGTGGCGATGTGCTCGAGATCGGAGCCGGCTGTGGTGCAATAACCCGTTATTTGGGTGAGCAGGGCGGTAGGGTGCTGGCGCTGGAAGGCAGCGCGCGTCGCGCCAGTATCGCCCGTGCACGCACCCGAGATCTGCAGAACGTATCCGTTCTGGCCGAGTCGTTTGAGAATTTCAGCATCGATACCCAATTCGATGTCATCACCCTGATAGGTGTTTTCGAGTATGCCAACCTGTTTGTATCCGGTGATAATCCGGGTGCGAGGATGCTTGAGAAAGTTCGCTCGCTGCTCAAACCTGACGGTTTGCTCATCATCGCGATTGAGAACCAGCTTGGCTTGAAATATTTCGCCGGCGCGCCTGAAGATCACGTGACGACGCCGATGTACGGTGTTGAGGGGCGCTATAACAGCGCGACCGTGCAGACTTACGGGAAAAAAGCCTTGGCGTCCTTATTGGCGCAGGCTGGTTTTACCTCGAGCGAGTTCTTTGCGCCCTTTCCGGACTACAAGTTGCCGGTTTCGATCATCACCGAAGAAGGATTCAACGACCCTGAGTTTGATGCCAGTGCTTTCGCATCGCAAAGTGTCCAGAGAGATCCGCAACTGCCCGATCTGTGCACGTTCTCGCTGGAGTTAGCGTGGTCGCAAATTTTCAAGAACGGCTTGGGCATGGACATGTCCAACTCCTTTCTTGTAGGTGCTTCCCCCGTCTCGCGCAACGCGGTCGAACCGCAGACCCTGGCGTTCCATTACAGCTGTGATCGACGCTCAATGTATTGCAAGCGCTCGGAGTTTCGTCGTGATTCCGAAGACACGATCAATGTGCATTACCAGAAACTCGGAAAGACTATCGGAGAGGGTGAGGGGCATTCGCTCGTCACCTTTAATCTTGAAGCATCCGAGCCTTACATCAATGGTTACGTGCTTGGCACCAAGCTGATCAATATCGTCAATGCCGAGGGTTGGACTTACGCTCATATCGGCGCCTTCCTCAAAGAATATCTGAGCACACTCAAAGTGCTCTGTGATAATGGGGAGAGCAAGCCAGGCGAGGTGTCGGGAGCATTGGTCGATGCGGTGCCGCAGAACATTGTGATTGATTTGGAGGGACGTCCGCAGTTGATCGATAAAGAGTGGACACTCGCCACTAATGTTCGCTACGAGTTTCTGCTGTTCAAAGCGCTCACGCAGTTGCTGGGTTCCATTACCCGAATCAGTAAGGGGGCAGAGGCAGGCCCAAACACCCGCAAAGACTTTGTGTTCAAAGCTTGCGAAGCTGCCGGATACCCAATTCGCGAAGAAGATGTGAAAGAGTTTCTGGCAATTGAGGCGCAGATTCAGAATGCGATTAACGGCCGAAGCGCGAGCGAATTCACCGCGTGGGGCGAGGGTCGCTTGATTGTCGAAGATAATCTGTTTTCCGCTTTCAGCAACTCCCACGTCGCCTTGGCTCAGACCCGTGAAGCGCTTGCAAGTGCTGTCGCTGACGCCAGGCAGGAGATCGAAACGCTGAGTGAAAAACTGCAACAGCGTGAAGCCGACTATCATCAGGTTATCAACTCCAACTCTTGGTTCATTACCAAACCGGTGCGTTTCCTAGTGCGCTCGTTACGGCAGGGGAAAGGGGTGTTGCGCGGTAAGGTGGAGATATTCAAGCAAGCGCTCACGACCTATCTGCGAGGCCAGGAAGCCAATCTGCCCGAGCCGGTTGAAGACGTAATTGAAGCGCCTGTAACGTGCACTCACTCGGTCAGCATCATTCTGCCGATCTATAAAGATGTTGAAATGACCCGGCGCTGCATCCTTGCCGCTATGCCAGGGATTATTGCGTTTGACTCCAAATTGGTTGCGATCAATGATGCGAGCCCGGATGCAGGCATGCAGGCCATGCTGCTCGAGTTGCAGCAACAATGGCCGCAGGTGATGACCGTTCTTGAAAACGAAGTCAATCTGGGCTTTGTCAAAACCGTAAATCGCGGTATGCGCCACGCCAGCCAAGACGATATCGTTTTCCTGAACAGTGATGTGGTCGTGCCGGTGGACTGGCTGGAGCGTTTGACCGCTGAAGCATATATCGCGCCGAACATCGGTACCGTTACGCCTTTTTCCAACAACGCGACTATTTGCAGTTTTCCGGCGTTTCTTTACGAAAACCAGCCAGCCTTCGGCTTAAGTGTCGAGCAGATCGATGCCGTGTTTTCCGGCCCGCGTTTGCCAGTCAGCCAGGCGCCAACCGGTGTGGGCTTCTGCATGTACATTCGCCGCGATTGCCTGGATGTCGTGGGTCTGCTGAACGAGGAGAAGTTCGGTAAAGGTTATGGTGAGGAAAATGATCTGTGTCAGCGCGGGCTGAAAGCCGGTTGGCTCAACATCGTGACCCCTAACCTGTACGCATTTCATGAGGGCGGGGTCAGCTTTTCTTCTTCTAAACAAGCGTTGACCGAGCATGCAACCAAGGTCATCACTGAGCTGCATCCGGATTATCACTTGGATGTCCAGAGGTTCATTGCAGCAGATCCGTTGAAAACGGTGCGGGTCAAACGCCTTGCGCAATTGATCGCATCGCTGGAGCGGCCGAAGGTCCTGCACATTTCGCATGAGGCCGGGGGCGGTGTGCAGCAGCATCTGGACGAGTTGGCAGACGCTCTCGAGTCCGATGTCTGCTGCCTGTTCTTGGCGCCTCGTCGTGGTCATTCTGCCGTTACTTTGCGCATGGGAAATTTCCCGGGCGCCGATGAGCTTCTTTTCCAGTTGCCGGCAGAGTACACCCTGTTGATCGATTTCTTGAAGGGCTGTGGTGTCGGCTTTGTACATTTTCATCACACACTCGGCCTCAATTCGCAGTTGGTTCAATTACCGGCAGAATTGGGAGCTGAGTATGCGTTGACGGCTCATGATTATTACTGGCTTTGCGGTAATCCGACGCTGACCGATGCGCAGGGGGTTTATCCGGGAAGTTATGCCGACGATATCGTCAATCCTGATTTCCCGTTGCCTGATGCTGTTTCGCCGGTCCAATGGCGAGAGCAGTTGCGCGGATTCCTCGAGGGGGCGAAGGCAGTTGTGTTCCCTTCGGCGTACACTCTTGCCAACTATCGACTCCATTATGAGTTGCCTAACGCTGTCGTCGCAGGTCATGTGGAGCTCGAGCGCAGCATTGGCCGAGATGTCGCGCCGGTCGTGCAGAAGATCCGTTACAACGTGGGTGTGATTGGTGCTCTTGGCAAAGAAAAGGGTGCCGATTATCTAGAGCAAGTAGCAGCGTCGGCAGCGGCGGTCAATGCACCGCTTAACTTCCGGCTCGTGGGTTTCGGTTACAAAGAGTTGAACGGCGTTCTGACTACAGGTCGTTATGATGCCAGTGAGCTTTCTTCGCTGATTGCCTCCAACGAGTTTGATGTCATCCTGTTTCCAAGTCAGTGTCCGGAAACGTACAGCTATACCCTCAGCTATGCGCTGCAGGCCGGATTGCCAATCATTGCGCCAAACATTGGCGCATTCCCGGAGCGATTGTCCGGGCGCGCAAACACTCTTGTTTACGAGTATGGAATTACGCCAGCCGAGCTGATGGGGCAAATCAACAAATTTCTGAAAAGGCTCGCTGCCGGAGAGTTGCTGACTGCTCCTGTAGTGGACATCAGCCTGCACCAGCCTTCGTTTTATAGCTCTGACTACCCGGCTTTATGCGGTGTCGGCAGCGATAATCAAAGCCAACACCGAGCAGTTTTTGAACTGCCGAAGTTCTCGGCCGCGACGATCGCTTATGAGGCGCCGCTGACGACCAAGGAAATCGCGCTGTTGGCCATTTGGACGCTTTACCGTCATCCGCGTATGGAGCGCATCAGCAATGCGGTGCCTTACTCGCTACGGCAAAAAATCAAGCGGGTGCTAAGCAAGCGTCCGCTGCATGAGATCGTGGATGTAAACAAAAACTGATGAAGTGCGCCCGCCTGGCTAATCGAACGCCATGATCGGCAGAGCGGGCGCACTGGTTTTTGTTTGTCAGTGACGAATGCTGGCTTTTATTTGGAGCTATTGCCGCGATGAATTTCAGCTGGTTTGTGCTGATCGCATTAATTATTACGTTCATTCTGACTGCTGTTTTGCGCCGGTACGCTCTTGCCAGAAGTCTGATGGATATCCCCAACGCCCGAAGCTCACATACGGTTCCAACGCCGAGGGGGGGGGGAGTTGCGATCGTTGTGACGTTCCTTGTCGCATTGTGCTCGCTGTATGCAACCGACTTGATTGCAGCCAAAGATTTTGTCGCCGTTGCCGGGGCGGGCAGTTTGGTGGCGATCATTGGGTTTATGGACGATCACGGCCATATTGCAGCTCGCTGGCGCTTGCTTGGGCACTTCTGCGCGGCGATCTGGGCGTTGGCCTGGTTGGGTGGCCTGCCGCCAGTCAGCATGGTTGGCCAAGTCTTCGATCTCGGTTGGATCGGGTTCGCACTGGCTAGCCTCTACCTCGTTTGGATGCTCAATCTTTATAACTTCATGGACGGCATCGATGGTATTGCGGGCGTCGAGGCGGTAACGGTGTGTGTCGGCGCGTGCGTGTTGTACGGCTTGGGCGGGACTGTCGGGCTGATGGGGCCGGTCCTGTTGTTGGCCGGTTGTGCGGGCGGATTTCTATTGTGGAATTTTCCGCCGGCGAAGATTTTCATGGGCGATGCCGGTAGCGGCTTTCTAGGTATTGCCTTGGGGATCTTGTCGATACAGGCTGCCGGTTCCTCATTCCAATACTTATGGGGTTGGCTGATTTTGCTCGGGGTATTTGTCGTCGACGCGACTATGACCCTGTTCAGGCGTCTGTTACGAGGCGAAAAAGTGTATGAGGCACATCGCAGCCATGCCTACCAATTCGCTTCACGCCGTTATGGAAAGCATCTGCCGGTAACTGTTGCCGTCTGCTTGATCAATTTGCTTTGGCTGCTGCCGGTCGCCGCGGCTGTAGTGTATTTCCGGCTTGATGGTCTTCTCGGCGTTCTGCTGGCGTACGTGCCACTTTTCGTTCTGGGGTTGCAGTTCAATGCGGGCAAATCCGAAAAGGATGTAGCGGCATGAGCAAGGGCAGGATCTGACTGGAGGCGCTGAAGGCGATCAGTGATTTGCGTAAAACGAGGCAGGCGGAATATTCCGTCTGCCTCTTTTTTTAGCGGGGAACCGGTCCGGATTTGACGAATACCAGCTTGGTCAGCACATACGTAAGCGGTAGCGACAGAATGATCGCCGCCAACGGTGCCAGGTATTCAGGCAGTGAGAGCTGCTTGACCCAGAACCAGACGACAAACATCCCCAGTACGTATTGCGCGACGTAGACGAGGGGGAAAAACAGGATCGATTTGATTCCCTGGTGTTCCTTGAACACAAAGAACCGGCTCATCACGAACGCGAAGACGATCCCGCATACATAGCTGATCGAGTAGGCCCACGTATAAGGAAGCACGCTGAGCAAAACAAGGTACAGCGCATAAGTAATTCCGGTATTCAGCCCACCTGTAAGGAGGAACCGGAAAAACTTTATTTCCATCAGGTCGGAGATTTTCACGGCAATCAACCAATCTGCGCTTTCTTCTCGATCAGGAATTGATCGTAATCGCGAATATAGTCGTCAGAGGCATAGTGCTCGGAAGCGAATACCAGCAGTACCGCGTCGGCCGAGTACTTGTACTGAATACCCCAGGTCATCGCTGGCAGGAACAGGCCCAGAGTATGGTGGTCAAGTACAAACTCTTGGCGATGTTTGCCATTGTCGGCAACGACATGCACCGTGCCTTTGACCGCGACCAGGAACTGGTGGCATTCACGATGAGCGTGTTCACCACGGGTTTCGGCTGTCGGAACGTCGGTCACAAGGAAGTAACGTTTCACTTCGAACGGGACGTCTTTACCGCATTCGCCGACACTCAGGCTGCCGCGCATATCGACCGCTTCCATCATGCGGTGCAGTGTGACACCGCAGGGATAAACATCGGATTTGCCGACTTTTACCGGGTTGTCTACTACCGTGCCATCAGTCGGCTTGGCATCAACGTAGCCGATGATCTTCGCCGGGTTACCGACCACGATGGCGTTTGGTGGAACGGATTTGGTAACGACCGCGCCTGCGCCGACCATTGCCGAAGTGCCGATGGTAATACCGGGTAGGATAGTCGAGTTGGCACCCAGCGACGCACCATTACGGATGATGGTTCGGGAGAACGCTTCCGGATAAATTTTGCTGCGCGGAAACTTGTCGTTGGTGAAAGTGACATTCGGCCCCACGAAAACATCGTCTTCGATAGTGATGCCGTCCCAAACCTGAACGCCACACTTGAGCGTTACTCGGTCGCCGATGATCACGTCGTTCTCGACAAACACGTTGTCGCAGACATTGCACTCAGCACCGATACGAGCGTTTGGCAGCACGTGTGCAAACGCCCAGATCCGCGAGCCAGCACCAATGGTGGACGATTCGCAGATCGCACGGTCGTGAACGAAAAAATCCCGCGAATCAGTCATTTATTGGCTCCAAACTCAGAAACTTTCATTGGGATCGCCAAAGGGCGCCCTTTTGTATTTTCATACGTACGCCAAGCGTACGAACCGATCACGCCCAGACCTAGCAGATTGAGGCTGCCCAGAAGGGTAATGGTAAACAGTGTCATGGCATAACCGGGTACGTCGATGAGGCCGCCCATCTTTGCAAACACTACGCTGACACCATACAACGCTGAAAGAGCCGAGCCTGCTGCGCCAACGCGGATCAGCAGGCGAATAGGCAAGTCAGTGAACGAGAACACACTGTCCATCAGATAATTGACTTTCTTTTTCAGGGTCCACGCCGATTTGCCGTGTTCACGCGCAACGCGTGTGTAACTGACAACCTGACGGCGGAAACCGAGCCAGAAAATCTGCGCGATCAACGAGCTGTGGCGCTCTTCAAGCTTGAGCAGATTGTCGCGGAACTCCAGATTGCAGCCGAACATGTCAACGCCACCAGCAGGCATTTCCGGGATTACATAGCGCTTGTACAGACCCCAGAAAATTTTCGATGCCAGTTTCGACAGGAACGGGTCGTCACGACCTTCCCGGACGCCGACCACCACGTCCACCGGTTCGGTGTTCAACACCCGGTTCATGGTGAGAACCAGGCTCGGCGGCTCTTGCAGGTCGGCGGCCATCACGGCGAACGTCCGTCCTTTGGCATGCTGCAAGCCCGTGCGGATCGCCATGAAAGAACCAAAGTTCTTCGACAGCAGAATCAGCTGAGACGCAAAACTCTGCTCCGGAAGGCGATCACGGAGGATTTCGTAGCAACGATCCGGACTGCCATCGACCACGAAAACCACTTCCAGAGCACCCTGAAGTTCGACGTTCAAATCTCCGACGGCTTTGAATAGCGATGGCAGGGATTCCTCGTTCCTGTAAACCGGGATGACGAGCGACAGCACCCTAAATCTCCTGTTTGAAGTAGCCGCTAACCACTTCAATCACGCGATCAACCTGCTGGTCAGTCAACCCCGGGAAGCAAGGCAGGGAAACCAGCTGAGTGCATGCCGTCTCGGTAACCGGCAGATTGAATGTTTCGCGCGGTGTGTACGCGGTCTGCCAGTGGTCGGGAACCGGGTAGTGAATATCGGTGCTGACTTGGTGTTCTTTAAGGTAGGCAACGAACGCTTCCCGGTTTTCGACACGCATCACGAACAGGTGAGCTACAAAGTCGTCGCCCAGGCTCGCAGGCAGTTTCACCGGCAGATTGCTGAAGGCAGCAGAGTAGCGTCGGGCGATGGCGCGACGTTGCTCGTTCCACTGGTCGAGCAGCGGTAGCTTGACTCGCAGGATTGCGGCTTGCATCTCATCAAGTCGGCTGTTGCGGCCGTGCGGTACGGTAACGTGGTATTTGGTCGACCACCCGTACTGGCGAAGCGTAAGCAGGCGCGCGGCGATCTCGGAGGACGAGGTCACGATCGCGCCACCGTCGCCCAGTGCGCCGAGGTTTTTGGTCGGGTAGAAGCTGAAACAGGCCAAGTCACCGAAGGAGCCACACTGGCCCTTC
This sequence comes from Pseudomonas sp. 4CAES_32.4, assembly GCF_058136335.1. Taxonomy (NCBI): domain Bacteria; kingdom Pseudomonadati; phylum Pseudomonadota; class Gammaproteobacteria; order Pseudomonadales; family Pseudomonadaceae; genus Pseudomonas; species Pseudomonas sp. 4CAES_32.4. The sequence goes on along the minus strand of NZ_CM176882.1, from coordinate 4,467,441 downwards.
TCAGAGCACGCACCATGTGACTGCGCACAATCTTCAAGTACAGCGGCTCCGGCCGAGCGAGAAATGCTCGACAGATTTTCGATGTCTGCCAACTGCCCATACAGGTGTGTAACGATGACCACCTTGGCAGGCTGGTTCAGCGCTTTTTCCAGGGATTTAGGGCACATGGTCAGAGTAAGCGGGTCGACATCAACATATACTGGCTCGGCGCCAACAGCGTGGATAGCGGTGCTGCTGTAGAAACCCGCGTTCGCTACCGTCACAACACGGTCACCCGGGCCCACGCCCATGCTGAGCAAAGCGATTTCCAGTGCTTCCGAGCCATTCGCGACGGAGATGCAGTGCTCGGCACCCACATAACTGGCGAACTCGCTTTCGAAGTTCTTGACCTCTTCACCCAAAATGTACCAATGGCGATTAACGACGCGCATTAGCGGCTCGGAGAAGTCAATACCGGCATTGGCCGCTACTGCGGAAAACAAAGGAATTTGGTGATTTGCGTCCATGATCCATCCAGATTTTTTTGACTGCGCGCGTGATAATGCGCGCGATTTTACTACACAAACAGGGCGCTATGTCGACCGAATCTACTGGGCACTTACCTTTTTTCTTGATTTGGGAGTTGGCCAGAACCACAAGCTTATAAAGACCAACATAATGGCCAGCGCGCCCATATATACCGGTTGGGACATCCAGGGGCCTTGCCGACCGAAATAGAACTGCCATTTCAGATCTGACATTGGCAGGCCCGAAGTTGATGCGTCTGATACTGAATTTGCCAGCCAGAACAGCGGTGTTGCCATTAAGACGGAGAACCAGAGCAGCAATCTTGTCTTTGTCTCGCCGACATTGGCTTGAGCGACGAAAGCAAAGAATAAAGGAAGGACCGAGATCCACTGGCGGCTTTCCGAGCCGATTGCAAGTATTGGTAGAAAGCTCAGCAGAATAGCTTTCACCGCATACCCAATGTCATGGGAGTTCTGCGTCCTGGACAGCAGAAACAACGAAGCTATAAAAACGGGGCCAAAAAAGACAAAGTGCGCTACCAGGGATTTGAGTGGTGCGTTGAGCGCTTGGTAAAGCATGTTTTCGATCAGCGGTGGCCCTTTGAAGCCGCTGCTCCAGTCGAGGCTGAAATAGAGCATCGCGTGGCCTATAGCAAAGGCAGCCAATGCCGCCAGCGACCATTTGATCGACAAGTGAGCAAAAAGAGCATTCTTTTTTAGTTGATTGCTCCAGCCCCAGGCTATCAAGCCCAATGCGCCGATCACAATTACAGAGCTTATCCATCTCAAGTCAACTAATGCCGGAGTCAAGTACAGGCCTTTGTGCAGCAGTGTCTCGTCGTCAATTTTCAACATCGACGCAATGGCATATAGAGTCATGATCGCGAAAAGAGCGAAAAATGTTGCCATCCTCCACTTCGCTGATAGCGAAAAGCGGCTCAGCGCAGTGAGTGTCTCTGGCTTATTCGACAGGCACAAAAGAACGAAAGGAACGAGGAAATATCCTGGCATGATAAACGGTGAGAAGACACAGATTGCTATCAGCCCAAGGTAGCGTTTTTCAATGTGGCACCAAAGACTCACACACGTGAGAATGATTGCCAAGTGATCGCTCAATATCGGGTAGTACGTAGACATGACCAGTACGGGCCAGCTCACCAGCAGCAGTACGGAGTACTGAAAGGCTTTTTTGAGCGACAGACCAGACTTGAGCAGGTACTGCATGAAAAAGCCGACGCCAATGCCCATGCCGAGGATGTTCAGAACTGTTTGCATCACGATCAATTTGCTGATGCTTAAACCGAATACAAACTCCGTCAACACTAGCGGCAGAAACCCAATAATCCGGCTGATTCGATAGGGGTCGTTAGGAACGATGCCAGTATTTTTCCACTGGATGAGCAAGCCCAGATAAGTTTGTCCATCCCAGCCAGCGCCATTGTTGACAGCGATTTTGCCACTGATCTGGTGGACCACTACAAGTGTGATGACCGTAATAAGACCCATCAAGTAGGCAGGTTTTCTGTTCCTCAATGCCTCCTTGAGGACGTGCGCCGTGAAAAATGCGACAAGCGACAAGCTCAGCCACAACAATAGTGTGCACGCGATATTCTCTATGTGAGAAAACGTGTTCGTCACTGTGAGGTATATTTGTGGGTCGTTGTCGGTGAAATTGAAGCTTTTATCGCCCTCGCTGTTTATGTTCTTTAGAACGGACGCAGACGGCTCTATTTTTCCCATATCAAGTTCTTGTTTCAAACCCCAGAAGTTGACGGTGATCCTTTTGATGACCATCGATGAAGCACTGTTGTTGGGATCCCACCTTAAAAATTTGGCTCCAGTATTGGTGGTAAAGCAGGCTTTTTGCTGACCAGGATGGATGAAGGAGCTCTGAGAGCGCTCCTCCGCGAATTGGCCCGCCTGGTCCGAATAAAAGAGCTGTGTGATGCCGCTTTGCGAGGAGACCATAGTAAAGCAAACGCTATGTTGCATCCTGTCAAACACACCCGCGAACCTGCCGATCGCGACGGCTGCAATCAGGGTCAAAAACAGGAACAGCAGTGTTTTTCGGCGCCGCATCAGGTTGGCCGTGAACTTGAAATTATTCATGGGGCGTATTTTCCATGTAGAGAGCGTGCGTCGGGTCAACGGCTTCACCCATCTTGATGAGAACTACACCGTCCTTGAAGCGTACCGATCCTTCGGCTGGCCATATCGGCATACCGGTGAATTCAGGTGTCAGTTTTATTCGCTGCTGGTATTGCACCGGTTGAACATTGCTGAAGCCCACAAGTTGGATGTAGCGGATCATTCTGCTGGCATTGCCATTATCCCAGTCAAAGAAAGAAGAGCTCATGGTCGAGGTGGGAGGATCGGGGTACCGGCTGTTAAAAGGCAGTTTCCCGTAAACGTCAACCTCGACAACCGAGTTTCTGTCGAAGTTTGGGGTTACCTTCGCAATTCGGCCGTAGAGCGCTTCTGCTGTAAATCGGTCATGATTGGTCGCCAGAAGGGTACTGGCGGAATATTGCGCATTGACCGAAAGCATCTGGAAGAGCAGGTAAGCCGTGAGACCTGCCGCAAAAATTCGCAGCATGCCTTCTCTTTCCAAAATTACGATGGTGGCTATCCATATAATTAACGAAACCGCCAGCATTGCGCGTAGCGGAAGATAGATACCGCCTGCGACGAAATTTAAAAGGAAAGGTGTAACAAGCAATGCTGAAACCAGAATCGCCATGCCGCCGACAGCTTTCCAGGTTTTTTGCGTAACCAGAAGAACGGTTGCCAGACCCAGTATCAAAGCAGAACTAAAAAATGCAACACCGTAGGATTGAGGCGAGCCTGAGTAAAGCTTGAGCGCTTCTGTCATCACCAGATTAAAGATGTGGAGCGGCGAATCGATCAGCTCTTGAATCCGTAGAAAGTTGTCGATATAGCTTCTTTCGGAAGGCTGGAAATATTGCGCTGTTTTGTTGATTGCCAGATAAATCAGTGCGCCGCAGACCACGGTTCCGAACAAGAAGCCAATTCGCTGGGCGGTGGGCCTGAATACAGGTTTGTCCAGCTGAGTTTCTTTCCTGTACCTGAATATTGCAACTGCCAGCCCTGCGCTTATGTAGAACATGGCAAGCGACTGATACGCACCGATAGCAGATGCCAATAGAAAACCGCACGCGAGCATTCTTATAAATAGCCCTCGCTTGTCAATCACCTGCGGTTCAGTTCTGGAAAGCAGATAAATGCCGCTGGAGAGCATCAATACGCCGATGCCCGTTGATGGAATGTTTGAGTAGAATTCACCGATGAACCACCAAATTGGATGCGCCACAAAAATCGCGTACGCGAGAGTCGTCATCCAGTTGAGCTGTAAGCGGAAAGCTCGAAGCAACAACATGTAAGACAGTGAAAGGCAGACATAGAAGAAAAAGTTTGGCAGGAACGGTATGACGGGTTGTGGGAAGATAAATTTCTCTACCAGAAATGCAGTCCAGCGTCCGTCGGCAATCCAGATGGATGGGTCCGTGCGAAATGCACCTACCTCATCATCAATGGATAGAAAAAAGTTAACGATCGGTATGATATTTAAGGTGACGGCAATGGCAAGGAGTCTACAGAACTCAAGTGCGTTAAAGTTTTCTTTGATCAAGAGATCCTTGAGTGTCGCTGTGCATTTATTTTCGTTTTGCAGTGCGGCAAGAATTTGATGATGCCATTTCACCCAGAGCAAAATCAGTGTTGCCAAAAACGCTGAGAGGGTAAGCGAAAAGACCAACCTGATTTTGTTGAGAGCGTTGCTGTTTAGCTGAATATTGATTTGCGGATCTGTAGCGCCCGGTGGAGCAACAAACTGTGTATAAGTTTTGCTGGTTGCGGTAATTGCGATCTGTGCCAAAGGAATAAAGTTTTCCCCGGCAATAGGCTTGGAATAGCCAAGCACACTGATCGTCGCAGACGTAACGTAGAAGGATCCGGAAGTTTCCAAAGGATCCCAACGTACGTTGTTATCAAACTTTTGAAGTGTGAAGCTGAAGCTGTGGTCGGTGCTGTTCAGCTTGCTGATCTGAGAGTCAAGCTCGCTGTATTCTTCGTTTTGTTTGTAGAAAAGTTGAGATTTTTCGGCCGGGAAGTGGCTGGTTTTGATGCTGATGACAGGCGCAAGCGCAGTGCTTTTCAATAGGATGAAAGCGATGGTCAGCGTGATTAAAATCCCAGGGAGAAGCCACTTCGCAATGGCTTTCAGAGAGCTGCTGGATCCTGTTGTTGTCACGTGCGTTCACTTCCTTATCGTCTTCTGATTGTTGCGCTGCTTAAATTTCGCTTACTGGGCATCTACGGCGCGCAGCTTTTAGCAAAAAACCTTCCGTACCTTGGTAAATATGTGGAACTTACCAGCGCCCAGGATCTTGCTACCTGATCCTCAATTCTCATGGCGCAGTGCAGGAAATTTGCGGCGCAGTATACTCATTCGGCCCGGAACTCGCAGCACGGGCATCATCATGCCAGCCTGCCAGAAATGGAGGTTCTATCGCGAATGCCGGGCCTTTCGTCTGGAAAACCGATTTTCTCCACCGCCGTATTCTTTTTTCTGTAACGAAGTTCTTTACCTCCGTACAATGTCCCCGCCGATTAAACCAAGGGAGTAGGCCAGATTGGTTCAGGAGAATATGGACAGAATGCGCGGGTTCCTGCTGGGGTTGCCGCGCCGCCAGAAACGATTGATTCAGGTCCTGACGGACGTCGTCCTTGTCTGGGTTGCGTTGTGGCTCGCGTTCATCGTCCGTCTGGGTATCGATGAATTGGTCAATCCGTTTAAAGTGCATCTCTGGTTGTTCATCTGTGCTCCGTTCGTTGCTATTCCGCTTTTCATACGTTTTGGCATGTACCGGGCAGTGATGCGCTATTTTGGCAATGATGCTCTGGTCGTGATCATCAAAGCCGTCAGTCTGTCCTCGTTGATTCTCGCCTTGGTCGTGTACTGGTATAGCAATCACGAAATGGTTGTCCCGCGCTCTATCATTTTTAATTATTGGTGGCTTAGCCTAGTAATCATTGGCGGTTTGCGTCTGTGCATGCGCCATTATTTTATGGGGGACTGGTTCACCGCTGCCCAACATGTGCCGTTTGCCAATCGTGATGACGGCCTGACAAAAGTGGCGATCTACGGTGCGGGTGTCGCAGGCAATCAGCTTGTCGCCGCATTGCGCATGGGCCGGGTCATGCGCCCCGTTGCTTTCCTCGATGATGATCCGGGCATATCGGAACGCTCGATCTCTGGTCTTCAGGTCTATAAGCCCAAACACATTCAACAAATGATCGACGTAACCGGTGCGCAGGAAATTTTGCTGGCACTACCGTCTTCGACCCGTGCCCGCCGCAGAGAGATCCTCAATATGCTGGAGGGATTTCCTCTGCATGTGCGTAGCGTTCCCAATTTCACGGATCTGGCCAGTGGTCGGGTGCGCGTCCAAGATATTCAGGAAGTCGATATCGCGGATTTGTTGGGCCGCGACGCAGTGCCGGCGCGACCGGACTTGCTTGAGCGCTGCATCAAGGGCAAGACCGTTATGGTCACCGGTGCGGGAGGCTCGATCGGCTCTGAGTTGTGCCGACAGATATTTTCATTGCAGCCGACCACTTTACTGCTGTTCGAACACAGCGAGTTCAATCTCTACAGCATTCTTTCGGAGCTGGAGCAACGCGGGTGCCGCGAGTCGGTTTCTGTCAGATTGCTGCCGATCCTCGGTTCCATCCGTCATCAGGACAAGCTTCTGGATGTGATGAAAACCTGGAAGGTCGACACGGTTTACCATGCGGCTGCTTATAAGCACGTGCCGATGGTCGAGCACAATATCGCTGAAGGTGTTCTCAATAACGTTATCGGTACGCTCAATACTGCCCAGGCTGCTCTGCAGTCTGGCGTTTCAAACTTCGTATTGATCTCCACCGACAAGGCTGTGCGCCCGACCAATGTCATGGGCAGCACCAAGCGTTTGGCTGAATTGACCCTTCAGGCATTGAGCCGTGAAATTGCCCCGGTATTATTTGGCGACAACTCCAATGTCTCCCGAGTCAACAAGACGCGCTTCACCATGGTGCGCTTCGGTAATGTGCTGGGATCGTCCGGTTCGGTAATCCCGCTATTCCATAGCCAGATCAAATCAGGCGGTCCGCTGACGGTCACGCATCCCAAGATCACTCGCTATTTCATGACCATCCCCGAAGCAGCGCAATTGGTCATCCAGGCCGGATCGATGGGGCAGGGCGGGGACGTCTTCGTTCTGGATATGGGCGAGCCGGTCAAAATCGTCGAACTGGCGGAAAAAATGATTCATCTGTCCGGTTTGAGCATTCGTTCTGATCGCAATCCACAGGGTGATCTGGCCATTGAATTCACCGGGCTGCGTCCCGGTGAAAAACTCTACGAAGAATTGTTGATCGGCGACAACGTTGCAGCAACACCGCACCCGATGATCATGACGGCCAACGAAGATCACCTGCCGTGGGATGTGCTGAAGGCCAAACTGAGCGAACTGCTTGTCGCGGTCGAGAAAGACGACTATTCCCGCGTCCGCCAACTCCTGCGCGAAACCGTCAGCGGCTACACCCCCGATGGCGAAATCGTCGACTGGATCTACCAGCAACGCCGTCTCGAACCCTGATTGTTTCACATCCTGTAACGGACACATTTTTGACAGACTCCCATCATCGCCTAAGTTTGGGGAGCAGCTTCGGAAAAGCTGCTTTCTCAAATGATGATGGAGCGTCACTTATGCGTACCGGTTACTTCTACTCCCTGATGTTTGCCCTGCTCACCAGCGCCTCGATTGCCGCTGTCGCTGCCCCTGCGGTGCCAGCGCCAGCGCCTAAGGGCGACATGGTGATGGACGCGGCGGCCCCTGCCAAGAGCGCGAAACTCGACCTCAACGATGCCGATGCGGCGACACTGCAAAAAGAACTGTCCGGCGTGGGTGAAGCGAAGGCAAAAGCGATTGTTGCCTATCGCGAAACAAACGGGCCATTCGCTTCGGTGGAGGAATTGCTGGAAGTGAAGGGTATTGGCAAGGCGATTCTGGATCGCAATCGCGACAAGCTGGAAGTCAACTAAGCTGATTGTTCAACGCCAAGAGGCCGGTCATTGAGACCGGCCTTTTTTGTTTCGTCGCGCCTTAAAGGCTGAGGGCGGCATTAGACGTTGGTCGGATGAGTAAAAATTATGGCTATCATATTGAGTTGAGATTATGCCTATAATAATTTCCACGGCGTCTGCAGCAACCTGCTTCAGAGGCTATTGATCCCTAAAGTGTTCCAGGAGCATTCAGATGAATTCTGTCCATTCGAAAGGCACGGCTCTCGTCACCGGCGCATCTTCCGGCATCGGTGCCATTTACGCGCAACGTCTGGCTGCCCGCGGTTTTGATCTGTTGCTGGTTGCCCGCGACAAGGATCGTCTCGAGAGCGCCGCAACCACGTTACGTGATGCCCACGGTATTCAGGTCGAAGTGCTCAAAGCCGATCTGACGCAAAAGGATGATGTGCTCAAACTCGAGCAGCGCCTGCGCAGCGATTCAAGCATCAGTCTGTTGGTGAACAATGCCGGCGTTGCCGCTGATGGTCTGTTGGCCAATGCCGACCTTGATCAACTGGAGCGCCTGATTCAGTTGAACATCACCGCCGTTACGCGTCTGGCTTCTGCTGCCGCCGCCAGTTTTGCCAAAGCCGGTCGTGGCACGATCATCAATATCGCCTCGGTGGTCGCATTGTTTCCAGAGCGATTCAACGCAGCCTACAGCGCCAGCAAGGCCTACGTCCTGAGCTTGACGCAATCCCTGAACGCCGAACTTGAAGGCACAGGTGTGCAAGTTCAGGCCGTGTTGCCGGGCGTAACCCGCACTGAAATCTGGGAACGTTCCGGGATCGATGCCAGTGGCATTCCAGCCGAGATGGTCATGGAGGCCGGTGAGATGGTCGATGCGGCGTTGGCGGGGCTGGATCAGGGCGAGTTGATCACCATTCCGTCATTGCCCGATGCGGGCGAGTGGCAGGCCTTCGTATCCGCGCGGCATGTCATGGCACCGAACCTTTCACGCAACTCGGCAGCCCAACGCTACAAGGCAGGCAATTGAATTGATCGGAGGTAACCACGGTATGGATCAGCGTCGAGTAGTAGTCACGGGTATGGGCCTGGTTTCACCGTTGGGTAGCGGTGTCGAAGCGGTTTGGCAGCGTTTGCTGGCCGGTCGCTCCGGTATACGCAATTTGCCGGAAGCGGTGGTCGCGGATCTGCCAACAAGTGTCGGCGGACGGGTGCCGATAGTGGAGGAGGATGCCGAGGCCGGTTTTGACCCGGATCGCGCCACGCCACCGAAAGAACAGAAGAAGATGGACCGCTTCATTCTGTTTGCCATGGAAGCGGCCCGACAGGCATTGCAGCAGGCGGGGTGGCATCCCACTGACGCAGACGATCAAACGCGCACGGCGACGATCATCGGCTCCGGTGTCGGTGGCTTCGGCGCAATTGCCGATGCGGTGCGCACTACCGACAGCCGTGGCCCGCGACGTTTGTCGCCATTCACCATTCCGTCGTTCCTGGTCAATCTCGCCGCCGGTCACGTTTCGATTCAGCATGGACTGAAGGGTCCGCTCGGCGCACCGGTGACTGCCTGTGCTGCCGGGGTTCAGGCGATTGGCGATGCTGCGCGCTTGATTCGCTCCGGTGAAGCGGATATCGCGGTGTGTGGCGGCGCGGAAGCCTGTATCGATCGCGTCAGTCTGGCCGGTTTTGCGGCAGCACGGGCGCTGTCGAGCGGCTATAACGATACGCCAGAGCGTGCCTCGCGGCCGTTCGACAGTGGTCGCGACGGTTTCGTCATGGGCGAGGGTGCCGGCCTGTTGGTCATTGAGTCCCTGGAGCATGCGCTGGCCCGCGGTGCGCAACCGTTGGCCGAATTGGTCGGTTACGGCACCACGGCTGACGCCTATCACCTGACCGCCGGGCCTGAAGACGGCAGCGGTGCACTTCGGGCGATGACACTGGCCTTGGCTCAAGCGGGGGTCACGCCGGATCAGGTCCAGCATCTGAATGCGCACGCAACCTCCACACCGGTGGGAGACCTCGGGGAACTGGCGGCCATCAAGTCGTTATTTGGCAGCGAAAAGAAAATCGCCGTAACGTCGACCAAATCGGCCACGGGCCACTTGCTTGGTGCGGCCGGCGGACTGGAGGCGATCTTCACTCTGTTGGCGATTCGCGATCAAAAGGTGCCGCCAACGCTCAACTTCGACAATCCTGACCCGGCGAGTGAAGGCGTGGATATCGTGCACGGCGAAGCGAGGTCGATGCCCATCGAATACGCCTTGTCCAACGGCTTCGGATTTGGCGGGGTGAATGCCAGCGTGCTGTTCAAGCGCTGGGAAGATTAATCCTGCTGGTTTTTCAGGTGAGCGCGCGTGACGCCGAGGATACGCTGGGCCAGCTCCGGGTCTTCGACGCTGCGCGCCAGTACCAGCGCACCTAGCAATGTCGCCATGATCACGACGCTGCGATCGGCGGCGGTTTCGCCACCCAGTGTGCTCTGTACTTGCTCCAGTCGCGCATTGAGAACCGCGTCGGTGGTCGGACTGGGCTGGCCGCGCAGACCGAGCTCGGAAGACATGGTCGGTAACGGGCAGCCTTCATGTGGCGAGGTGTGGTGCCATTCGGAGAGATAACTGTCGATGAAGGCTTCCAGTGGACGTTCTTCGGAAAACAGCATCGCGCAATGTGCGTCCAGTTGTGCGCCGGCTTCTTGCAGGGCCTTCTCGACCAGCTCGTCCTTGGATTTGAAGTGCGAATAAAAACCGCCATGGGTCAACCCCAGTGCTTTCATCAGGGGTTGCAGGCCTGTCGCTCCGATTCCGTCCTTGCGAAATCGTGCCGAGGCTTCCTTGATGATGCGCTGATGGGTCTGGGCTTTATGGTCCTGCGAGTAACGCATGTGGAACTCTCCGCAACAATGCCACCATCTTAACCACTGAAAATTAAATGGTGACTGTACTTCTACTTCTAAAAAGCATGCAGATAAGTCCAATCGTGCTCGCAAAAACAAACCCCGCCTAATCAGGCAGGGTTTTTGTCAGCGGTCTTGCGCTTCTTTAGCGTCAGCTTCGGCGTTGCGTTCAGCCACGCGTTTGCGCTCTTCATCGGTCAGTTCGACCTTGTTGGCGGTGTCGCGCAGCATCATCAAACCGCCAACGATCGAGCCGATTGCAACAACCAGAATCAACCAGGCATACCAGGGCATAACGGCTCTCCTTAATGGCAGGTCGGCGGGCGAGGATTTCGCCGTGCGACGCTGCTTACCACTTATGAGCGAAATGACTTCGCAGTGGTTCCATTCTAGGCCGGTTATGTCCGGTACACCCGAAATCCCCTATTGCCCGGTCAGCATCGCATCGGCCGGCGCATTCGCGCGCAACTGGCCAGTCAGCAGGAAGTAGCCGAACCCGACAGCCATAAAGCCGAGGAAGATCAGCCCGATCAACGCATTGAACCAGGCCATCGCCACCAGGCACACAACAGCCAGCACCAACGCGATCATCGGGATCAACGGATAGCACGGCGCACGGAAAGTCCGCTCCAGATTCGGCTCCGATTTACGCAGTTTGAACAGGCTGAGCATGCTCATGATGTACATCACGATCGCGCCGAACACGGCCATGGTGATCATCGCGGCGGTGAGGGTCATGCCGCCGAGGTTGATCAAACCATCGCTATAGATAGCAGCGATGCCGATGATGCCGCCGACAATGATGGCGCGGTGCGGGGTCTGGAAGCGCGACAGTTTCGCCAGCGAGGCGGGCAAGTAACCGGCGCGGGCGAGGGCGAAGAATTGTCGCGAGTAGCCGAGGATGATCCCGTGGAAACTCGCCACCAGCCCGAACAGGCCGATCCAGACCAGCATGTGCAGCCAGCCGGAGTTGTCGCCGACCACGGTTTTCATTGCTTGCGGCAGTGGATCGTTGATGTTGGCAAGGGTGCGCCAGTCGCCGACGCCGCCGGCAAAGAACATCACGCCCATCGCCAGCAGCACTAAAGTCAAAATGCCGCTGATGTAAGCCTTGGGAATCGTGCGTTTCGGGTCCTTGGCTTCTTCCGCCGCCATGGCCGCACCTTCGATAGCGAGGAAAAACCAGATCGCGAAGGGAATCGCCGCGAACATCCCGGCAATTGCTGGTGCGCCAAACACGTCCGACCCGGCCCAGCCATTCAAGGCAAAGTTGCTGAAGCTGAACGCCGGGGCGACCACGCCCATGAACACCAGCAGTTCAGCCACGGCCAGCACGCAGACAATCAACTCGAACGTAGCCGCCAGTTTCACGCCGAGAATGTTTAGTCCCATGAATACGATGTACGCACCGACCGCCGCGTGTTTCGGATCGAGTGACGGAAACTGCACATTCAGATAGGCGCCGATGGCCAAGGCAATGGCCGGTGGCGCGAAGACGAATTCGATCAGCGTCGCCAGCCCGGCAATCAACCCACCTTTTTCGCCAAAGGCGCGGCGGCTGTAGGCGAACGGCCCGCCCGCATGGGGGATCGCGGTGGTCAGCTCGGTGAAACTGAAGATAAAGCAGGTGTACATGGTCGCGACCATGAACGAGGTCACCAGAAAGCCCAGCGTTCCAGCGACACCCCAGCCGTAGCTCCAGCCGAAATATTCCCCGGAAATCACCAGCCCGACGGCGATGCCCCACAAGTGCAGCGTGCCCAGCGTGGGTTTGAGTTGTGTGTTCATGCGCTTGCTCCCTGAACGGTTTGGAAAGCTCGGGGTAGGGCGTGTGCAGTGGGCGTGCCATTGCGGTGAAACAAGTCGTAATAAGTTGAAAGCTGTCGTATCGGGGATGTTCGAGTCGCAGCATTAACGAATCTGTGCGCCATTTGGGTGCGATGCCGATAGGGCCGCCGTCATCGCGGGCAAGCCCGCTCCCACAGTGATCTCGGTCGTTCATCAATATTGCGTACACCCCAACAACCTGTGGGAGCTGGCTTGCCAGCGATGAGGTTGGTGCAAACACCGCCGTAAACCGGCCATAACCCCACTCTTTACGCTTTCTTTATGCCCCGCCGCACCCCTCGCTCTCGTTCCTTTACAGGCTCCTTTCCGACAATCACCCCACACGCGGCAATACGCCGTAACACGGAGATCTTCCATGAGCGTTCTGGACGGGGTGTCACTGCTACTGGCAGTGGGGCTGTTCATTTATCTGTTGGTTGCGCTGTTGCGCGCGGACCGGAACTAGGAGCGGCTATGCACAGTTATGACTATTGGCTGATCCTCGGGTTTTTTGCGTTGGTCTTGCTGCCGGCGCCGTTCCTCGGGCGCTTCTACTACAAGGTGATGGAAGGTCAGCGCACTTGGCTGACGCCGATTCTCGGCCCGGTCGAGCGCGGTTGCTACCGCATCGCCGGGGTAGACTCCGAGGCTGAACAGAGCTGGCAGAAGTACACGCTGGCACTGCTGGCGTTCAACCTTGCCGGTTTCCTCCTGTTGTTTGCGATCCTGTTGTTCCAGGATCACTTGCCGCTGAACCCGCAGAACCTGCCGGGCCAGGAATGGACGCAGGCATTCAACACCGCGGTCAGTTTCATGACCAACACCAACTGGCAGTCCTACAGCGGCGAAGCGACCCTCAGCTACTTGAGCCAGATGGTCGGCCTCACCGTGCAGAACTTCGTCAGCGCCGCCACCGGCCTCGCCGTGCTGGTCGCGCTGTGCCGTGGCATCGGCCGTAAATCGACGAAAACCCTCGGCAACTTCTGGGTCGACATGACCCGCGCCACCCTCTACGGCTTGCTGCCGCTGTGCCTGCTGCTGGCGCTGTATCTAGTCTGGCAGGGCGTGCCGCAGACTTTCGCGCACTATGTGCATGCCGTGACGATGCAGGGCGTTGATCAAGTGATTCCGCTCGGCCCGGCCGCCAGTCAGATTGCGATCAAGCAACTGGGCACCAACGGTGGCGGCTTCTTCGGCGTCAACTCGGCGCATCCGTTCGAGAACCCGACGGCGTGGAGCAACCTGTTCGAAGTCGCTTCGATCATTCTGATTCCGGTGGCGCTGGTGTTCACCTTCGGCCACTACGTCAAGGATTTGCGTCAGAGCCGCGCGATCATCGCCTGCATGCTGGCGCTGTTCCTGATCGGCGGCGCGACCTCGCTGTGGGCTGAATACCAACCGAACCCGACCCTTAACAACGCCGCCGTTGAGCAGACCGCGCCGTTGGAAGGCAAGGAAGCGCGCTTCGGCACCACCGCCACGGTGCTGTGGTCGGTGACGACGACGGCGGCTTCGAACGGTTCGGTCAACGGCATGCACGACAGCCTCAACCCGCTCAGCGGCATGGTCGCGCTGGTCAACATGATGGTCGGCGAAGTGATCTTCGGCGGCGTCGGGGCCGGGCTCTACGGCATGTTGCTCAACGTGCTGATCGCGGTGTTCCTCGCCGGTCTGATGATCGGGCGTACGCCGGAATACCTCGGCAAGAAACTCCAGGCGCGTGAGGTGCAGTTGCTGGTCGTCACGCTGTTGGTGATGCCGGTGGGCGTGCTGGTGCTCGGTGCGATTGCCGCAGCGGTACCCAGTGCTGCGGCGACCATCAGCAACCCCGGCGCGCACGGTTTCAGCCAATTGCTTTACGCCTACACCTCGGCGAGTGCCAACAACGGTTCGGCGTTCGGTGGCCTCAGCGCGAACACGCCGTTCCACAACTTGATGCTGGGTCTGGGCATGTTGATCGGTCGCTTCGGTTACATCCTTCCGGTTCTGGCTTTGGCCGGCAGCCTGGCGATGAAGAAAACCGCACCGATCGGTCAGAACAGTTTCCCGACCCACGGCCCGCTGTTCGTGACCCTGCTGACCGTGACCATTTTGCTGGTGGGCGGCCTGACCTTCCTGCCGACTCTGGCGTTGGGCCCAATCGCTGAACATCTGAGCATGGGCTTCTGAGGACTTATCGATGAATATGCCCGCAATCAAACCCGCCGCCGTCAAGGCGCCGGAACACGCGAAAACCGCGATCTCGGCCCTGTGGCGGCCGGCGCTGGTGCAAGCGTTCGTCAAGCTCGACCCTCGGCAACTGAAGCGTTCGCCGGTGATGCTGGTGGTCGAACTGACAGCGATCTTCACCACCGTGCTGTGCTTTCTTCCCGACGCCGAGGTGCCGACCTTCGTCGCCGCGCAGATCGCCCTGTGGCTGTGGTTCACCGTACTGTTCGCCAACTTCGCCGAAGCCTTGGCCGAAGGTCGCGGCAAGGCCCGCGCCGACAGCCTCAAGGCCGGCAGCGAAGGCCTCAGCGCGCGGCGCAAACAAGCCAATGGCAGCTTTCAAGTGATGCCGGCAGCGAGCCTGCGCAAGGGCGATGTGGTGCGCGTCGAAGCCGGGGAGATGATCCCCGGCGATGGCGAGGTCATCGAAGGCATCGCGGCAGTCAACGAAGCGGCGATCACCGGTGAGTCTGCGCCAGTGATTCGCGAGTCCGGCGGCGACCGCTCAGCCATTACCGGCAACACGCGGCTGGTGTCCGACTGGTTGCTGGTGAAGATCACCGTCAATCCCGGCGAGTCCACGCTCGACCGCATGATCGCCTTGGTCGAAGGCGCCAAGCGCCAGAAAACCCCGAACGAGGTCGCGCTGGATATTCTGCTGATCGGCCTGACCCTGATCTTTCTGTTGGTGGTGGTGACCCTGCAACCGTTCGCCCATTTTGCCAACGGCAGCCTGCCGCTGGTGTTTCTGGTGGCGCTGCTGGTCACACTGATTCCGACCACCATCGGCGGTCTGCTCTCGGCGATTGGTATTGCCGGGATGGATCGTCTGGTGCGCCTCAACGTGATCGCCAAGTCCGGTCGCGCCGTGGAAGCAGCGGGTGACGTGCATGTGCTGCTGCTCGACAAGACCGGCACCATCACCTTCGGTAACCGTCGCTGCAGCGCGGTGTATGCCGCGCCGGGTGTGACGGGGCGTGACTTGGCCGAAGGTGCGCTGTTCGCGTCCCTGGCCGATGACACCGCTGAAGGCAAGTCCATCGTCGAGTACTTGCGCGGTCTGCACCCGCAGCCTGAACCGGCGCCGGAAACCCTGACCGCTGTGCCATTCAGCGCAGAAACCCGTTTGTCCGGCGTCGACTATCAAGGTCGCGTCTACCGCAAAGGCGCGGTGGATTCGCTGCTGAGTTTCCTCGGTCAACAACGTACCGATCTCGCCCCGGCGCTGGCGCGGGAAATCGACAAGATCGCCCAGAGCGGTGGCACGCCGTTGCTGGTCTGTGCCGACGGCAAATTGCTCGGCGCGATCCATCTGAAAGACGTGGTCAAACCGGGCATCCGCGAGCGTTTTGCCGAACTGCGCAAACTGGGGATTCGCACGGTGATGGTCACCGGCGACAACCCGCTCACCGCTGCTGCGATTGCTGCTGAAGCAGGCGTCGATGACGTCCTCGCCGAGGCGACTCCAGAGAAAAAACTCGCGCGCATTCGTCACGAGCAGAACGACGGGCGTCTGGTGGCGATGTGCGGCGACGGCGCCAACGATGCTCCGGCACTGGCTCAGGCTGACGTTGGTATGGCGATGAACGATGGCACACAAGCGGCGCGCGAAGCGGCGAACATGGTCGATCTCGACAGCGACCCGACCAAGCTGCTCGACGTGGTGCAGATCGGCAAGGAATTGCTGGTGACCCGTGGTGCGCTGACGACCTTTTCCATCGCCAACGATGTGGCCAAATACTTCGCAATCCTGCCGGCGCTGTTCGCCTCGATTTACCCGCAACTCGGCGTGCTCAACATCATGCAACTGACCAGCCCGCAGAGCGCGATTCTCTCGGCGATTGTCTTCAACGCCTTGATCATTGTTGTGCTGATTCCGTTGGCGCTGCGCGGTGTGCGGGTACAAGCCGCGAGTGCGGCGGCACTGTTGCGACGCAATCTGCTGATTTACGGGCTGGGCGGGATTCTGGTGCCGTTTGTGGGGATCAAGGCGATCGACATGCTGCTCACGGCGCTGCATCTGGTGTGACCAACCCCTTCGCGAGCAGCCTCGCTCCCCCATTGGCAATGCATGCCTCTGTGGGAGCCAGCCCTGCTGGCGATGAGATCAACTCGTCCCGCTGACTTATTGCGCTATCTGTTTTTTGAATTCGAGGATTATCCAATGTCCACAATGATACGTCCGGCCCTGAGCCTGCTGGTGCTGATGACCTTGGTCACCGGTGTTGCTTATCCACTGGTGGTAACCGGCATTGCGCAAGTCGCATTCCCCGAGCAAGCCAACGGCAGTCTCGTCCACGATGCCGAGGGCAAGGTGCGCGGCTCGTCGCTGATCGCCCAGGATTTCGTCGGGGATGCGTGGTTCCATCCACGGCCATCCGCCGGTGCGTTTGCCACCGTTTCCAGCAGCGCAAGCAACCTGGCGCCGAGCAATCCGGCACTCGCCACGCGGGTGATCGACGACGCCAACAAGTTGCAGGTTCCGGGGCAAGGCCCGGTGCCGCTGGCACTGTTGACCACTTCCGGCAGCGGCCTCGATCCGCACTTGCCACCGGCAGCAATTGCCTATCAACTGGCGCGAGTCGCGGCAGCGCGAAACCTGCCGGTATCGACCTTGCAGCAACTGTTCGATGCGCACATCGAACAGCCGCTGGTGGGGCCGCCGGTGGTGAATGTGCTGGAGCTGAATATGGCCCTGGAAAAACTGTAGATCGGTGGCGCGGCGAATCGCTAGCAGGGCTAGCTCCCACAGAAGAACGCATTCCCCTGTGGGAGCTAGCCCTGCTAGCGATGGCGGCAGTCCTTGCGATAACCAATTTCAGGAAGAGAGAACATCAAGCATGAGCGACTCCGGCCGCGCCGACGCACTGTTAGCAGATCTGCCCCGTGACGGCCGTGGCCGGCTCAAGGTTTTCCTCGGCGCCGCTCCCGGTGTCGGCAAAACCTACGCCATGCTCCAGGCCGCGCACACGCAACTGCGCCAGGGCGTGAAAGTCATCGCCGGCGTTGTCGAAACCCACGGTCGCGCCGAAACCGAAGCGCTGCTTGGCGGCCTGCCACAGCAACCGTTGGTGCGCTCGGAATACCGTGGCGTGATGCTCGAAGAAATGGACCTCGACGGCATCCTCGCCGCCAGGCCGAAACTGGTGCTGGTCGATGAACTGGCCCACAGCAACGCGCCCGGCAGTCGTCACGACAAACGCTGGCAAGACATTCAGGAACTGCTCGCCGCCGGCATCGATGTGTTCACCACGGTCAACGTCCAGCACCTTGAAAGTCTCAATGATCAGGTGCGCGGGATTACCGGTGTGCAGGTTCGCGAAACCCTGCCCGACTGGGTGCTGCAAGAAGCCTACGAACTGCTGCTGATCGACCTGCCGCCGCGTGAATTGCTCGAGCGTCTGCGCGAGGGCAAGGTCTATGTGCCGGAACAGGCGAGGGCGGCCATCGACGCGTTTTTCACCCAGACCAACCTCACCGCCCTGCGTGAACTGGCGATGCAAACCGCCGCCGCACAGGTCGATAACGATCTCGCCCAAGGCTATCGCCAACTTGGTCAGGCCGCGCCGGCGGTGCGCGGTCGATTGCTGGTGGGTGTCGATGGCGATGCGCAGGCCGAGCGCTTGGTGCGCCACGCCAGTCGTGTCGCTCAGCGCCGGCATCTGCCGTGGAGTCTGGTGCACGTCGACAACGGCAGCGTACGTGACGAGCAATCGCGCCTGCGCCTGCAAAGTGCTCAGCAACTGGCCGAACGCCTCGGTGGTGAAGTGGTTCTGCTGCGCGCCGGTGAAGTGGCGAAAACCCTGATCCAGCACGCCGCCGAGCGCCGCGCCAGTCTGGTGTTGGTCGGCCAGTCGCGACCACGTTTGCGGCGGCGTCTGTTTGGTGGCGGTCTGGCGGCGCGTCTGTTGCGTCAGGCCCATGGTCTGGAAATCAACGTTCTCGACAGCGACCAACAACAGCATCAACCACGCCCGCGCAATCCGTTGACGCTGGTGTGGTTCGACTATGCGCTGGCGCTGGTCGCGACGCTATTGGCCAGTGCGCTGGCGTGGGCAGTGTCGAGTGTGTTGCCGCTGCCGAACATCTCGCTGGTGTTCCTCGCGGCCGTGTTACTGGTGGCGGTGCGCAGTAGTCTCGGTCCGGCGCTGGCCTGCGCGGCGTTGTCGTTTCTGACTTACGATTTTTTATTCATTCCGCCGAATTTTTCCTTCAGCATTCAGCGCGAAGAAGACGTGCTGACGCTGCTGTTTTTCCTCTTGATGGCGGCGCTCACCGGCAATCTCGCGGCGCGTCAGCGTCGGCAATTGCAGGCGTTGCGCGACACTCAGGAGGAGACCACCGAGCTGCTCGATCTGTCGCGCAAACTCACCGCCGCGACGGATCGCCAGGCGGTGGTCAGCGCCGCTGCGCAACACCTCAACGGCTGGAGCGACCTGCAACTGTGCTTGCTCAATCGTGACGGCCAGGGCGGCTGGAAAGTCGAGACCGGCGGCCCACTGCAATTCAGCGAAGCAGAACGCGCCGCCGCCGATTGGGCCTGGCAACACGATCAACCCGCAGGCATGGGCACCGGCACGTTGCCGTTCGGACGCTGGTGGTGGTGGCCGCTGTCCGTCGAGGATGGGCCGCTGGCGCTGCTCGGTGTTTGCGCCAAAGAAGGCCAGACCTTGAGCGGCCAGCGTCGCCGTTTGCTCACCGCGTTGAGTCAACCGCTGGCGCAAGCGCTGGCCCGTGCGCAATTGGCCGACGACCTCGAAGCCGCGCGCCTGCATGGCGAAACCGAGCAATTGCGCAGTGCGCTGCTGGCGTCGGTGTCCCACGATCTGCGCACGCCGCTGACCGCCATGCGCGGCAGCATCGACAGCCTGCTGGCGCTGGGCGAGGCAATTGCGCTGGAGGATCGCCGCGAGCTGCTCGAAGGCACCCGCGATGAAGCGGAACGTCTTGATCGCTACATTCAGAATCTGCTCGACATGACCCGTCTCGGCCACGGTGCTCTGAAACTGGCGCGGGACTGGGTGTCACCTGCCGATATCGTCGGCAGTTCGCTCAATCGCCTGCGCGCGGTGCTGGCGCCGTTGCAGGTCAGCATCGAGGTGCCGGCCGAGCTGCCGTTGCTGTTCGTGCATGCGGCGCTGATCGAACAGGCGCTGGTCAACGTGATGGAAAACGCCGCACGCTTTTCACCCGCACACGGCCGCTTGCAAGTTAGCGCGGGAGCGAATGGCCAAGAGATTTACTTCTCGGTCAGCGACGAAGGCCCGGGGATTCCCGAAGACGAGCGCGCGAAGATTTTCGACATGTTCTACACCGCCGCACGCGGTGATCGTGGCGGGCAGGGCACCGGCCTCGGCCTGGCGATCTGTCAGGGCATGGTCGGCGCGCACGGCGGGCGCATCAGCGTGGCCGATGGCATCGATGGACGTGGCACCTGCATCACTTTGCACCTGCCGTTGCAGGCGCAACCGGGAATGGACGATGAAGCCTGAATCCGACTGCGCTACTCTCTTGCCACTCTTTTCTGTTGATGTGAATTCATGAGCCAGACCGCGACCATTCTGGTCATCGACGACGAACCACAGATCCGCAAATTCCTGCGCATCAGCCTCGCTTCCCAAGGCTACAAAGTGCTCGAGGCCGGCACCGGTGCCGAGGGTCTGGCGCAAGCGGCGCTGAACAAACCGGACTTGCTGGTGCTCGACCTCGGCCTGCCGGACATGGACGGTCAACAGGTGCTGCGCGAGTTTCGCGAATGGGCAACGACGCCGGTGCTGGTGCTGTCGGTGCGCGCCAGCGAAGGGCAGAAGGTCGAGGCGCTGGACGGTGGCGCCAACGACTACGTGACCAAGCCGTTCGGCATTCAGGAGTTTCTCGCACGGGTGCGGGCGTTATTGCGTCAAGCGCCAGCGGGGGAGGCGCAGCAAGCCGCACTGAATTTCGGCCCGCTGACGGTGGATCTCGCCTATCGGCGGGTGTCGCTCGACGGTGTCGAAGTGGCGCTGACGCGCAAGGAATACGCGGTGCTGGCGCAACTGGCGCGGCATCCGGGGCGGGTGATCACCCAGCAGCAATTGCTCAAGGATATCTGGGGGCCTACGCACACCGAGGACAGTCATTACCTACGGATTGTGGTGGGACATCTGCGCCAGAAACTGGCAGATGATCCGACGCGGCCACGGTTTATCGTGACTGAGGCCGGGGTCGGTTATCGGCTGATTAATGACAACATTCTTTAGCCATTTGTTGTCCCGGCAGACGCCATCGCTGGCAAGCCAGCTCCCACAGGTTTTTCAGTTGTGATGGAAGTCTGTGTATCACACCGACCACTGTGGGAGCTGGCTTGCCAGCGATGACGGACTGGCAGCCAGCGAAATATCAGCTGCGATCCCCTTGCTCGCTTTCATACCGATCCAGCGTATCCCGCGCAATCTCGCGTCCCAACGCGATCAACTCCGGCGCCTTGTAGAACTCGAAAAACCGGCAAACCCGCTTCGGCACGTTGATCAGGATATCCGGCGGATACCCGGCAATCTTGTATTGCGCCAGCGAGGTCTGCATCACCTCGAAACTCTGGTTGATCAGGTCCAGCAGCGACGCCGGGCCGACGTTGTCGATGATGAACGAGCCGGTCGCCGACTTCGGCGCACCTTCGCGCTCGGGGGCAGCAGCCGGTTGCTGACTCTCGGGTTCGACGCCCTCAAGCCAAGGGTTGATGTCCGCCGCCTCGGCGCGCAGGGCTTCCTGTTCCAGCTTCAACAACTGCTCGGCCTGTTTGCGGCGAAACGGCATCTTCGAGCCCAACGAACTGATCAGACTGTCGAAGCGCGAGCGAAACGCCGGAGGACGCTGGATTACCGGCAATTTGTAATGGCGCTGATTGGTCGAGTTGAGATTGACCGCAATGATCAGATCGCAGTGGCTGGACACCACCGGCACGATCGGCAACGGATTGAGAATGCCGCCATCGACCAGCATGCGG
Organism: Pseudomonas sp. 4CAES_32.4; assembly: GCF_058136335.1. NCBI lineage: Bacteria > Pseudomonadati > Pseudomonadota > Gammaproteobacteria > Pseudomonadales > Pseudomonadaceae > Pseudomonas > Pseudomonas sp. 4CAES_32.4. Next base: position 4,445,929 of record NZ_CM176882.1, on the reverse strand, counting down.
TTGCCTTGCATCACCGGGGTGAACAGGCTGGGAATCGCCGCCGAGGCGCGCATGGCTTGATGCAGGCAGCCTTCCTGGAACCAGATTTCCTGCTGATTGGTGAGGTCGGCGGCGACGGCGGTGTAGGGGATGCGCAGGTCTTCGATGTTGATCTCGCCGACGATCTTGCGGATCTGCCCGAAGACCTTTTCACCGCGAATCGCGCCGAGGCGGAAACTCACATCGACCAGGCGCAACACATCGAGGTAATCGAGGCTTTCGATCCAGTTCTTGTACACATCGAGTTTGCCGGCGGCGTAAATTCCGCCGACCACTGCGCCCATCGAACAACCGGCAATACAGGCGATGTCGTAACCGCGTCGTTCAATCTCTTCAATGACCCCGATATGGGCGTAGCCCCGGGCGCCACCGGAGCCCAGCACCAGTGCGACACGCTTTTTCATCAAACTTCCTCCCGACAAGGTTGCACAATGCACTTATCGCCGGGCCGGCTCAATCGCCAAGGTCGTTGAGTGCGCCGGTGAGGTCGTTTTTTCGATACGGCATGAGCCTTCGGCGCTATGCTTTGGCCCGCGCAGTTTCACGCTGAGGCAAGGCACTTTTTCGCCGCCGGACCGTCTTACCTGCACGACTGTTGACCTGACTTGAGGTGTGAGTAATGAAAGCCTGGATCTGTGTACCGTTGATTGCCCTGGCACTGGCCGGTTGCGCGGGTAAAACCGCGTATCGCGACAGTTGCGGCAGCCAGCTCGATGCCGCGTGGCATGAACTGGATCTGGCCAAGGCCGAAGGCTTCGCCGGCACCGTCAGTTATTCCAAAGCCCTGTCGCTGTTGACCGCTGCGAAGACCCAACAGCAATTCGAAGGTTTTGAAGGTTGCAGCAGTAAAGCCGAAAAGGCGCGTTTCTACATTCGCGAATCCCGCGCCGGGCGCTAAGCTGCTGACCTGAAGCAAGGATGCCGGGTTCGCTTAACGCCGGACTCATCCTCGAAGCCATTTGAAACAGGAGCACGTGATGTCCGCGTTGGTTGATCGGTTGGTAGCTCATGTCCTCGGCCTGGAAGTGCGATTGCTGGCCTGTCAGGCCCGATTGACGGCGCGCACCGATCCCGAGGCCTTGCATGACCTGCGCACCACGGTGCGGCGCCTGCGCAGTCTGCTGCGACCGTTGCGCGGTTTGCCCGGTGTCGAACAACTGGAAGACGCCGCTTCGGCTGTCGGCCAACTGACCACGCCATGGCGGGATCGCGAAGTATTGGCGGCGTACTTGCTCAAGCATGATCAACCTGAAGCCGCGCAACGGCGCATGGCGCAAATGGCCGAGGCCTATCCGGCGCTGGCGGCGAGTGCCGAAGTGGCCGCGCTGTTGATGATTCTCGACGCCTTCCCACGTTTCCTGCGAGCCTCCCAGCGTCAAGGTTTGCTCAAGGGTTTGGGTAAACGCATCGAAAAACGCCTCGGCAAGCAGTGGCAGAAACTCGATGAGGCGCTGCACGATCCCGCCCACGACCGCCATCGCTTGCGTCTGCTGATCAAGCGCGTGCGTTATGGCATCGAGGCGTATCCCGAACTCGATCGTTTGCCGGAAGCGGCGCTGAAGCATTTGAAGTCTGCGCAAGGTGCGTTGGGCGACTGGCACGATTGCTGGCAGTGGCTGGCGAAGGCAGAGCTCGAAGCCGATCTGCAACCCTGCGTCGCCACCTGGCAGGCGACCATGGTCAGAGCCGAAAGCAAGGCTGATCGCGTGCTGGAAAAACTCAGCAGCACCTGCTTCAAATAATCCTCAAATCACCACCGTCCCTGTAGGAGTGAGCCTGCTCGCGATAGCGGTCTGACGGCCAACACGTTTGTTGAATGTCAGACTGCTATCGCGAGCAGGCTCACTCCTACAAGGGATCTTGTGTGTGGCGGATATCGGCGTAAGGCCTTTCTGTCAGCCCATTTGACCGGAATAGACGCTGCGGCGCCCTGCAGGTCTGGTTAAGATCCTTGCATTCATTTCTCGTTTCCCGAGGTTGCCATGCGCTTTAGCGATTTGCTCGATGCGGTCCGCCGCCAACCGGAACTGACGATTCCTGCCGAGTGGGGTCAGGGTCGCGCCAGTTTCGGTGGCCTGGTGGCGGCGCTGCAATACGAAGCCATGCGCGCGAAGGTGCCGGCGGAGCGCCCGGTGCGTTCGCTGGCGATCACCTTTGTCGGTCCGGTCGAGCCGGATGTCCCGGTGACCTTCGAGGTCGATGTATTGCGTGAAGGCAAGGCCGTCAGCCAAGTGCTGGGCCGGGCGCTGCAGAACGGTCAGGTGGTGACGATTGTTCAGGGCAGCTTTGGTGCGTCGCGCCCGTCTGAGGTTGCAGTCGAGGCGTATCCGGCGCCTGCAATGAAACACTGGGACGAGTGCCAGGAGTTGCCCTACATCAAAGGCGTGACCCCGGAATTCATGCGCCATCTGGCGATGCGCTGGAGCGTTGGCGGCATGCCGTTCACCGGCACGCCATCGCGACTGATGGGTGGCTGGGTGCGGTTGCGCGGGGATGTCAAAGAAGAGCCGGTCAACGAGGCGCATTTGCTGGCCCTGGTGGATGCATGGCCGCCCGCGCTGTTGCCGTATCTGAAGAAGCCTGCGCCTGGCAGCACGCTGACCTGGACCATCGAATTCGTTCAGCCGTTACACGATTTGAGCACGCTGGACTGGTGCCAATACCTGGCCGACATCGAATACGCAGCCGACGGCTACGGCCATGTCGCCGCCAAGTTGTGGAGCGCAGAGGGCGAGCTAATTGCGATGAGTCGCCAGACCGTCACGATCTTCGCCTGACTCAATGCCGACGGTGGCGCTCACGCCAGGCGCGCCACCAGCCGCCGCTGAGCACGAACCGTGGAAAAGTCAGAAACTGCTCGACCAGCAAGCGTGAAACCGCATCTTTGCGATCACTGAATGGCTCGGAGGCTTGCGCCTCCAGCCGGTGGCCGTGGCGCTGCAAGCCCAGCGCCGCGACGATGCCAATCACGCCGATCGCCACACTGGCCAGGCTCAGGCTGAACACCCCGGACACGATCAACAGAAACGCCACGATAAACAACGGCACGGCAATCAGGTGCAACACCAGATTGGTCGGGTGTTGATGATTACCCGGGTACGCGCGCCATTGCCACGCGGGAAGGTTGGGGTGACGTTTGCCCATGTTGAAGACTCCTCGATCCATGTTGAACACATGGTTGAAGAATAGGCCCGGGCGCGGAGGGCGGCGAATCAAGGTTGGCTATTGAGCTGATAGCGGCCATGTCTATTTTCGATGTTGAACCGACTGATGCCATCGCCAGCAGGGCTGGCTCCCACAGGAGATCTATGCGCCCCACAATTCCCCGGTGGGAGCTAGCCCTGCTAGCGATGACGGCCTCAAAGTTTCAACTGCCCAATCGCCTTGTTGAGTTCCCCAGCCAACGTCGCCAACTCATTACTCGTCGTCGCCGAATCCACTGTCTGCTGCACAGTGTTCTCGGTCACATCGCGAATGCTTACCACCGCCCGATTCATCTCCTCGGCGACCTGACTTTGCTGCTCCGCCGCCACGGCGATCTGCGTGTTGCTCTCGCGCATCTGCGCCACCGCGCCGGTGATTTCCGCCAACGCTTCGCCAGCCTCCTGCGCCTGCTGCACGCAATCGTCAGCCTTGTATGAACTCTCCTGCATGAAATCCACCGCATCGCGCGTGCCGGCCTGTAATGCCGAAACCATGGTGGTGATTTCATCGGTCGAGGTCTGCACGCGTTTGGCGAGGTTGCGCACTTCATCGGCGACCACCGCAAAGCCTCGGCCCATCTCCCCGGCGCGGGCGGCTTCGATGGCGGCGTTCAAGGCGAGCAGGTTGGTCTGTTCGGCGATGCTGTGAATCACGCTGACCACGCCGTTGATCTTCTGACTGTCCTCGGCCAGCCGTTGAATCATCTCGGCCGTCTGCTGCACGCCACTGGACAGTCCGGCGATCGAATGCTGCACGCGTGTGACAACCTGCTGGCCGCTGCCGGCAAGGGTGTCGGCGGTTTGCGACAGGTCGCGAGTGGCGCCGGCGTGCTGGGCAATGTGATAAACCGTGGCGGTCATTTCGTTGATCGCGGTGGCCGCCTGATCGGTTTCGCTCTGCTGACCGAGCATGCCGTGGCGCACCTCGTTCATGCTCGACGCCAGCCGCGCCGCGCCGACATCCAGTTGCCGCGCGGTGTTGGCAACCGTGGTGACCACGCGTTGATAACCGGCCTGCATCGCGTTAAACGCGTTGGCCATCTGCCCGACCTCGTCTTTGCCAGCCAGCGGCACCCGCGCGGAGAGGTCGCCGCTTTTCTCAACATGCAGCATCACGTCTTTCAACGTGTTGAGTTGGCTGAGCAGGAAACGTATCAGCAGTTGTGAAGCGCCAAGCATCGCCAGCATCAGGATAAACACCGCCACCGCGTAGTTGGCGAAACGCTCACTGAACACTTGGCTCAGACTCGGGCCGTAGGCGATTACGGCGACCTGTTGGCCATCGGCACGGCTGAACACTTCGGCACCGATCAGTGGATTTTCGCCAAGCAGGGGCAGGTGACTGATCTCGATCCAGCCCGTGCTGTCGGTGATTTCCAACAGCGGCTGATCATTGAGGCGCGGCGCTTCACCGCGTTTGAAGGTCAGCACTTGATCGGTTTTGGGCAGCGCTTGTCCACTTGGCCAGGCCTTGAGCAATTGCGCCTGGGCCTGCGCGGACGCTTGTGAGGCGTGACTGCGCGCTTGTTGTTCAAGTTGCACGGCGTACAGCACCAGCAACAGGGTGGTGACGAAGGCGACCGCGTTGACCGCCCAGAATTTGTATTTCAGCGAGATATTGCTAAGCCAGGCACCCATGGAGGTCTTCTCTGATAGCGGAAACAGTTTTGGCAAGGTGCCAGCATTGTGCCGCTATGCAGATCTGCGGATCTTGATGCACATCAAAAGAACACGCGTCCCCTGTGGCGGCTAGCCCTGCTAGCGATTAGGCCAACACAGCCAACATCTTCATGACCGACCCACCGCCATCGCCAGCAGGGCTGGCTCCCACCGGTATTGTGGGACGCCAACAATCTTGAACACACCGCAAACCCCGGTGGGAGCTAGCCCTGCTAGCGATTAGGCCAGCACAGCCAACATCTTCATGACTGACCCACCGCCATCGCCAGCAGGGCTGACTCCCACAGGTTTAGTGGCATGCCGGCAATTCAGGACACACCGCAAACCCCTGTGGGAGCTAGCCCTGCTAGCGATTGGGCCAGCACAGCCAACATCTTCATGACTGACCCACCGCCATCGCCAGCAGGGCTGGCTCCCATAGTAGAGTTTTGCTGTGTCAGGGGAGAGCCGGTAGGTTGTAGAACGCTCGGGCGCAAGCGGTGGTGTGCGCCGCCAGGACTTCTTCGGTTTCGCCGCGATGCAGCGCCACTTCGCGCAGTACTTCTGTCAGATACGCCGGCTCATTGCGGCCGTTCTTCGGTTTCGGTCGCAACGTTCGCGGCAGCAAGTACGGCGCATCGCTTTCGAGCATCAAGCGTCCGGGTTTGATCTCTTTTACCAGTGGATGCAAGTGCGTGCCCCGACGCTCGTCGCAGATCCAGCCGGTAATGCCGATGTGCAGATCCAGATCGAGGTAGCTGAACAAGGCTTTTTGCTCGCCAGTAAAGCAGTGCACCACGGCGGCGGGCAGTTGATCGCGGAAGTCTTTCAAGATTTCCAGCAGGCGCTGACTGGCATCACGTTCGTGCAGAAACACCGGCAACTGCAATTCAACGGCCATGGCCAAATGTTCTTCGAGGACTTTTTCCTGCTGTGGACGCGGGGAGAAATCGCGGTTGAAATCCAGCCCGCACTCACCCACGGCGACGACGTTGGTTTCCTTCAACAAACTGCGTAGGCGTCGCGCACTGTCGGCGTTCCAGTCACTGGCCGAATGCGGATGAATGCCGGCGGTGGCGAACAGTCGCTGGCCACTGTCATCGAGTTGCTGGCACAGCTCCAGAGCCTGCTCGCTGCCCTCGACGCTGGTGCCGGTCAGCACCAGTTGGCAGACCCCGGCAGCATAGGCGCGGTCGAGCACGGCCTGGTGTTTGTCGGCGAAACTTGGGTTGGTCAGGTTGACGCCGATATCGATGAGTTGCATGGTTGCTACCTCGGGCCGAAGGCCGGAAAGCATACCAGAGCTGTAGATTCATAAGAAAAGCCAAGAACTACAACGAGTTATAGCTGTCTCTTGATGCCGCGACGCAGCCCGGTTTGGCAAAGATGCCATCACTGTGCCAGTCTCTCGCACTTTGCCAGCGCTCATGGCGCTCTGTTTTCGTCGGTGATGTCCACCGTTCAGCGGTGAAATTACCCCGTATTCTTTCCGGAGAGTGGATGGTTCGTCCCTCGGTTTTGCTCCTGTTGTGTGGTTCGCTGCTCCTGCCGATGACGGCGGTCGCGCGCCTGCCCGGGCCGCTGCAAGCCGTGCCGGCCGCCAAAGTGCGCGACTTGTCGGAGATTCGCAGCAGTCGGGTGTTGCGCGTGTTGGTCAACCAGAGCCGCAACAGCTCCGGCGAAGTCCAGGGCCAGGCCATCGGCGTCGAATACCATCGCCTGCGCGCCTTCGAGCAATACCTCAATGGCCACGCCCGTGATGGCCAGGAAATCACCCTCAAGATCATTCCCAAGGCCAAGGATCAACTGCTCGGCGCGCTGCAGCGTGGCGAGGGTGATCTGGTCGCGCCGGGCGAGTTGCTCGATCTGCCCTCGGGTTATGCGGTGGCCAGTAGCGAACCGATCGCCAGCAACGTGCCGCTGGTGTTAGTCGGGATCAAGGGCGAGCGACGGTACACCAAGGTCGAACAACTCTCCGGCAAGACCTTGGCGTTGCCAACCGGCAGCGCGGCGGGGGAGGCGGTCAGTCAGCTCAACCAGAAACTTGCGTTGCACAAACTGGCGCCGATCAAGATCGAATGGGTCGATCCGACATTGGCCGTCGAAGATGTGTTGGAAATGGTGCAGGGCGGGATTTTTCACCTGACCATCGTTGAGCAACCGATTGCCGAACGCTGGGGCAAGATCCTGCCGAAATTGCGCTTTGACCGTCAGCTGATGATCAGCGAACCGGGCGAGGAATACTGGTTTGTGCGCCGCGATGCTTCGATGCTGCGCGCGAGCATTGATCGCTTCCTCGGCGGTTACAAGAAACCGTCGAACGAGGACGTAGCGTTTTTGCGCATCTATCGGCGCCTCTACCAAGTCCACTATCCATTGGCCAAGTCCGACCGACAGCGCCTGGAAAAACTGCGTCCGACCCTGCAAAAGCACGCGGATGCGCAGAACATGGATTGGCTGAATCTGGCAGCGCTGGCGTTCAAGGAATCCGCGCTGCAACCCAATGCGCGCAGTGGCAGCGGGCCGACCGGGCTGATGCAGATCACGCCTTCCGCGGCACAACGGGTGGGCGTCAACAATATCCAGAGTCTTGATGCGAATGTGCAGGCCGGGGCCAAGTACCTGGCGATGATTCGGCGCAAATTTTTCAACAGCCCCAAGCTCAACGAGCGTGAACGCATGGCCTTTACGCTGGCGGCCTACAACATCGGCCCGGAACGCGTGCAGGGCATGCGCGCGGAAGCCCGGCGGCGGGGGCTGAATCCTAACCAGTGGTTCTTCCAGGTCGAGCGTATTGCCATGGAGCAGGTGGGAATGGGGCCGGTCAGCTATGTTAATAGCGTGAACAAGTATTACTTGGCGTTCGACCGGGAGCGGGAGTCGTTGGAGCCCGGTAGGCAGAAAGTTGTCTCACGGAAATGATCTAATAATTTGATTGTTATGGCGAAATATTTGCGCTTTTAACATGAAATTTACTGATTAATATAGCGGCCAACCAACACACAACTTCTCGCAAAAACAAGGAATGCCCCATGAGCTCTCTGATCAACAAAGTACTCTTCACCCGCGCTGGCTACGGTTTGACCATCCTGCGCATCGCTGTCGGCGTAATCTTCGCGGCCCACGGTTCGCAAAAGCTTTTCGGTCTGTTCGGTGGTTATGGTCTGGCGGGCACCGCCCAGTATATGGACAGCATCGGTCTGCACCCGGGCTATCTGATGGCCACACTGGCCGGCGGTACCGAGTTCTTTGCTGGTCTGGCCTTGATCATCGGCCTGTTGGTGCGCCCGGCGGCGTTGGGCCTGACCTTTCTGTCGCTGGTAGCGATCTTCACCGTACACATCGGTAACGGTTTGTTTATGGCTAACAACGGTTATGAATTCGCTCTGGCCCTGCTCGGTGGCAGCCTCGCGGTGCTGATCGAGGGCGCTGGCAAGCTCTCGGTGGATCGCGCCATCGCCGGTTAACCGCTCTGGCTCAAGCAAAAGGCCCGCATTGTGCGGGCCTTTTTTGTTGCGGCTGATTCTTGACACTGATCGGTCACGTTCTCTAGGATGTTGCCCATGCGCCGATTTAAACAGCTACTTGCGGGGCGCCAGGTGACTTGAACAGTTGCCGTCAGAAGCCGCAACTGGGCTTCGAAATACCGCTAAAGCGCTGGTTCGGTGTTGCCTCTCACCTGCCATGCAGACTTTTGAGGCAGAGACACGACACGATGAATGCACTACGCCCTCTAGCACGTCCCGCGCCGATCACGGCACATATCACCCAGCGCAACCCGAAAATTCTTCTTGGCGGCAAACATCAGCCGACGCTATTGCGTTATCTCGATGGCTGGCCACGCCGCAGCGGCGGTCCTGCTGCATTCCTGATCCAGTTTGTCGAAGACGGCGAGTCGCTGGCGCGGTTCGCCAATGACAGCTTCGATCTGGCGGTGATTCAGTCGCCTAGCGCAGAAGATGCGCCGGAAATGATCAAGCAACTGACCCGCGTTGCGCGGCAGGGTTTGATCGCCCGCCGCTGATACGGTTTACGGATAGTCGATGGCGACGATGTAAACGAACTGCTCGCCAGTCGGCGTCTGCACTCGCACTTCAGCGTCCAGCGCCTTGCCGATCAAGGCGCGGGCCAGTGGCGAGTCGATGCTGATCAGACCTAGTTTCAGATCCAGTTCATCCGGGCCGACAATGCGGTAGCGCGACTGCTTGCCATCCTCGTCTTCGATGGTCACCCAGGCACCGAAGTAGACCTTGTTCGGATCGCTGGGTTTTTCGCTGACAACCTTCAGTGCTTCCAGACGCTTGGTCAGGAAGCGTACGCGGCTGTCGATCTCGCGCAGCATCTTTTTGCCGTAGGTGTACTCGGCGTTTTCCGAGCGATCACCTTGCGCCGCCGCCTCGCTGACCGACTGCGTCACCTGCGGGCGACGCACATGCCACAGCTCATGGAATTCGGCACGCATCCGCGCTTCACCCTCGGGGGTGATCAGCGCGGTGCCGGCGGTGCGGGGAGGGCGATAACGGCTCATGGCAACTTCTTGTGATTAAGACGGCTTGAGTCTATCAACCCTCGCGCAACACTGTCAGTGGGCTTGCATTCAGCGCCCGCCGTGTACCGAAAACGCCGGCCCCACCAATCAGCACTGCACCAATCAATGGCAGTACCAGCAGCCACGGATGCGGATGCCACGGCAGGTCAAAGGCGTAGCGATACAACACCAGGCTCACCACTTCCGAACCAATCGCCGCGAGCAGACCGCTGACCGCACCCAACAATCCAAACTCGATGCGCCGGGCCTTGATCAGCAACCGTCGTTCCGCACCCAGTGCGCGCAGTAATGCACCTTGGCGAATGCGCTCATCCAGCGTTGCTTGCAGGCCTGAGAACAGCACCGCCATCCCCGCCGCCAGAACAAACAACAACACATATTCCACGGCCAGGGTGACCTGGGCGAGGATGCTGCGCAGCTGTTCCAGAAGGGCTTCGACCTGCAGGATGGTCACCGCCGGGAAGGCTCGCGACAGCTCGACAATCTGCTGATCATGACCCGGTGCCAGATAAAAACTGGTCAGGTAGGTCGCCGGCAGATCCTTCAATGTGCCTGGCTGGAAGATCATGAAGAAATTCGGCTGGAAGTTGTCCCAGTTGATCTCGCGCAGGCTGGTGACCTTCGCCTCACGATTGACCCCACCGACGTTGAACACCATGTGATCGCCGAGTTTGAGCTTGAGGCTTTCGGCGACTTTGCCTTCCACTGAAACACCCGGCACGTCATCGGTCGGTTGATCCTTCCACCATTCACCGGCGGTGAGCTTGTTGCCGGCCGGCAAGTCCGCCGCCCAGGTCAGGCTCAAATCACGCTGAATCGCACGATCACCGGCCGAATCCTTGCTGACGATTTGTTGCACCGGATCGCCGTTGATGCTGATCAGCCGTCCCGGCACGACCGGATAGAGTGGCGCGGCTTGCGCAGAGACATTGATCAGGTGATCGGCAAAGGCCTGTTTGTCTGCCGGCAGGATGTTCAGGGCGAAGTAGTTCGGCGCGTTTTTCGGCAACTGGTTTTGCCAGGTGTCGAGTAGCTCACCGCGCAGCAAAGCGATCAGGGCCATCGACAGCAGAATCAAACCGAATGCCAGCGATTGCCCTGCCGCCGCCAATGGATGACGCAGCAGTTGGCCCAGACCCAGGCGCCACGGCAGCGAAGCGCGAGCGAGCATTCGTCGCAGACTTTGCAGCAGCAACAACAGCAAACCGCCCAAGACCAGCGCCGCGATCACGCCGCCGCCGAGCAGGGCAAAGGTCAGCAGCAGGTCCAGGCTCAGGCGCCACATGATCAGGCCAAGTGCGCCCAGTGCCGCGCCGTACACCATCCAGGTGCTCGACGGGATGGGCAGCATGTCGCGACGCAACACGCGCAGCGGCGGCACTCGGCCCAGTGCAGCGAGGGGCGGCAAGGCAAACCCGGCCAATGCCACCAGCCCGGTGCCGATCCCGGCAATGGCCGGAAACAGGCCGCCCGGCGGCACATCGCTCGGCAACAGATCATGCAGCAGTGCGAACAGCCCCAGTTGCGCCAGCCAGCCGAGCAACGCGCCGCTAAGCGCGGCGATCAGCCCGAGTACGGTCAGTTGGATACTGAACAGCAGCATGGTTTCCCGGCGTGACAAACCGAGGCAACGCAACAGCGCACTGGCGTCGAAACGCCGGCTGGCGAAACGGTTCGCTGACAACGCCACGGCCACACCGGCCAGCAACACCGCAACCAGACTGGCCATGTTCAGATAACGCTCGGCTTTGCCCAGTGCACCGCCAATTTGCCGATTGCCATCGCGGGCGTCCTGAATGCGTTGGTTGGCCGCGAGTCCGGGTTTGATCAGTTGCCGATAGGTTTCCAGCGCCTGCGGTTCGCCGCGCCACAATTCGCGATAACTCACCCGGCTGCCGGGTTGCACCACGCCGGTGGCGGCGAGGTCGTCGAGGTTGATCATGACTCTTGGCGTGAGGCTATAAAAGTTGCCGGCGCGATCGGGTTCGTAAGTCAGTACGCGGGTCAGCTTCAGCGTCTTCATGCCGACATCGATGCTGTCGCCGATCTTCAAATCCAGCGCCGTCAGCAGACGCGCCTCGACCCAGGCTTCGCCCGGTTGCGGTTCGCCGCCGACGTCTTCAGCCGCGAAGGGCGCTGGCGCGCTCTTCAGTTCGCCACGCAAGGGGTACGCGCGGTCGACAGCCTTGATGCTCGACAGCTGAATGCCGTTGTCGGTGGCGATGACACTGGAGAACTCCACCACTTGCGCATGGCTCAGGCGTAATTCGGTGCCGCTCTTGATCTGTTCTTCGCGGGCCGGCGAACTGCCTTCGAGGACCAGATCGGCACCCAGAAACTCGGTGGCGCGCAAGGTCATGGCGCCGTTGAGGCGAGCGCCGAAATAACCGATGGCGGTACTCGCTGCCACCGCCACGACCAAGGCGAAAAACAACACGCGCAATTCACCGGCGCGGGCGTCGCGCAACAGTTGGCGAATGGCGAGACTGAACAGACGCAACAGCGGCAGACGTGCCATCAAGGCTCCAGAGGGGCGACCAACAGCCCGGCTTCAAGACGGATCAGGCGCCGGCAGCGATGGGCCAGGCGTTCGTCGTGGGTCACCAGCACCAGGGTGGTGCCGCGTTCCTTGTTCAATTCGAAGAGCAGGTCGCTGATGCGCTCGCCAGTGTGGCTGTCGAGGTTGCCGGTGGGTTCATCGGCGAATAGCACGTCTGGCTCAGCAGCAAAGGCGCGGGCAATCGCCACACGCTGTTGCTCGCCGCCGGAGAGTTGCCGTGGCGAATGCGTGAGGCGCTGACCGAGGCCGACGCGCTGGAGCAGTTCAGTGGCGCGTTCGCGGGCGTCTTTGCGGCCGTCGAGTTCCAGCGGAAGCATGACGTTCTCCAGCGCATTGAGGCTGTCGAGCAACTGAAACGATTGAAAGACGAAGCCGACATGCTCCGCGCGAATGCGTGCGCGCTGGTCTTCATCAAGATTGCTCAGGCCTTGCCCGGCGAGGGTGACTTCGCCGCTGCTTGGCAGGTCGAGGCCGGCGAGCAGACCGAGGAGGGTGGATTTGCCGGAACCGGACGCGCCAACGATGGCCAGGCTGTCGCCCTTGTTCAGTTCCAGGCTGAGTTCGTGCAGGATAGTCAGTTCACCTTCCGCGCTGGGAACCACTTTGCTGAGGTTCTTCGCGGTGAGAATGCTTGCGCCCATGGAGAATCCGATGCGAGTGTGGTTTTTGAGTGCTGGCCTGGCCTTGATGTGCATGGCCCAGAACGCAGCGGCGGGTACTGTCCTGATCGTTGGCGATAGTATCAGCGCCGGTTTCGGACTGGATACCCGCTTGGGGTGGGTGTCGTTGCTCGAACAACGGCTCAAACAGGAGGGTTTCGACGACAAAGTGGTCAATGCCTCCATCAGCGGCGACACCAGTGCCGGAGGCCAGGCGCGCCTGCCGGCGCTGCTTGCAGAGCATAAGCCGGAGCTGGTGATCCTCGAACTCGGGGGTAACGATGGCCTGCGCGGAATGCCGCCAACGCAATTGCAACAAAATCTTGCCTCGATGATCGACAGCTCCCGCCAAAGCGGTGCCAAGGTCTTGTTGCTCGGCATGCAACTGCCGCCTAACTACGGCAAGCGCTACACCGATGCTTTCGCCGAGGTTTACGGCAAACTCGCCGACGACAAAAAGATCCCCCTGGTACCGTTTTTCCTCGACGGCGTTGGTGGTCATCCGGACCTGATGCAGGCCGATGGTCTGCACCCGGCAGCCGGGGCTCAGGGCAAGTTGCTGGAAAATGTCTGGCCGACGCTAAAACCGCTGTTATGAGGCTTTTCTATGGGCAGGCTTTCGGCTAATGTGGCGCCCCCTTATTTGGAGCCCCCGATGTCGCGTTCTGCCTGGTCCCTGTTTGCCTACCAACTGATCGAGCCTGACGAGCAGCTGGATCTGTTCGCCTGCCAGGAGGTGCGGGTGCATCTGGTGACGCGTCAGCTGGAACTCGGTGGCTCGGCTGATCGCACGCTGTGCGGCAGCCTGCTGCCGGCGCAACCGCGCTGGTCGAGTGTGGATCGCCGGGTGTTCCAGGATCAGCGTTTGTGTTCGCTGTGCCGGGCGATTCTGGAGTCGCAGAAGCGCGGCACCTCGCCGATCTGGCCTGAGCTGCGTTTCGAGCTTTAAGATCAAAAGATCGCAGCCTGCGGCAGCTCCTACAAGTGCACGAATTTCCTTGTAGGAGCTGCCGCAGGCTGCGATCTTTTCAAGGCCTGACGCGGTCCATCGGCCTGTCTCCCCGAAATTTCAAAGTGCGGTGTACAATCGCGCTCTTATACCCTTGATGATCATGCGAAGGATTTTCCGGATGTTGCCGCGCTTTCCTGCCGTCACCCGCTGCCTGTCACTTGCCGCCCTGTGTGTGGCCGGTCCCGTTGCTGCATTGGAGTTCCCCCTGCCACCGCCCGGTGAAGACATCATCGGCCAGGTCCAGGTGATCAAAGCCAAGTACGAAGACACCTTCGCGGATTTGGGCACCACCTACGATCTGGGTTATTCGGAAATGGTCGCGGCCAACCCGGGCGTCGATGCCTGGTTGCCGGGTGCAGGCACTGAAATCGTCCTGCCGACGCGTTTCATCCTGCCGCCGGGCCCGCGTGAAGGCATCGTCATCAACCTGGCTGAATATCGCCTTTACTACTACCCGAAAGGCAAGAACACGGTGTACACCTTCCCGCTGGGTATCGGCCGTGAAGGTTGGGGTTCGCCGATCGCGCACACGACTATCACCGCGAAGACGCCGAATCCGACCTGGACGCCGCCAGCCTCGATCAAGGCTGAACACGCCGCCGACGGTGATCCGCTGCCGAACGTGGTGCCGGCCGGCCCTGACAACCCGCTGGGCCCGTTCAAGTTCACGCTGGGCACGCCGGGCTACCTGATCCACGGTTCCAACAAGAAGTTCGGTATCGGCATGCGCACCAGCCACGGCTGCTTCCGCATGTTCAACAACAACGTGCTGGAAATGGCTGGCATGGTGCCGGTCGGGACGTCGGTGCGCATTCTCAACGACGCCTACAAGTTCGGTCGCAGCAACGGCAAGGTCTATCTGGAGGCGCACACGCCGATCGACGACAAGGGCAACCCGTCCGTGGTTGACAAACACACGGCGGTGATCAACGCCATGCTCAAGCGTGAAGACATCACCAACAACCTGCGCATGAACTGGGATGTGGTGCGTGATGTGGTTGCTGCCGAAGATGGTCTGCCTACCGAAATCGGTACACCGAGTGCAACGGCGCCGATGGTTTCGAGTACGCCGGTCGAGTTGCAGTAAGCGATCTGCCAAAACCCGCCGATGCGTAAAGCGTCGGCGGGTTTTTTATTGCCCGGACAAAAGCATCAGGCACAAAAAAGCCGACCCAAAAAATGGGTCGGCTTGATAACAATCCCGAAGGACTATTACTTGCGGCTAGCTTTTTCCAGCATGCGCAGAGCACGCTCGTTAGCTTCGTCAGCAGTCTGTTGTGCTTTTTGAGCAGCAGCCAGAGCTTCATCAGCTTTACGGTAAGCTTCGTCTGCACGAGCCTGGGAGCGAGCAGCTGCGTCTTCAGTAGCGGTCAGACGTGCTTCGGTTTCTTTCGATGCGCTGCTGCAACCGGTAGCCAGAACTGCGGCCAGAGCCAGAGCAGAGAATTTCAGAACGTTGTTCATCGTGTTCCCCTTCAAGGACTTTCAAATTAAGTGACTGTCTCCTCACGATTGAGGAAATAGCCGGCGTACATACTACCCATTACTTGTAGTAAGTAAACTGACGTAGCGCAAGAAGCAAAAAAAATTGTAGGCGCTGATTCTTTTTCGAGCAACTTTTAACTGCTCTGTATAAAAAATATCCAGCTGCAAGCCCCGCGCAGAGCGAGTTAATGAGAAAAAGTTCCCGTTGCAATCTGCTGTTTTTGCAGTCTTGGCTAAAGTCTTTCTAGATGAATTCGTCCATACTTTTGTTCCGATTTTGCGTGCTGCTTCGCTTATCTTTGTCCATGTTGAGGTGACTTTAAAAAAGGTTGCACGTCTTAAGTCTCAATATCCGGCAATGTTCAGGTGAGCGACCCGGGAAGATCTTTTCCCCGGCCGCCTCTGCGTCCATCGGAGCAACCCCCGTCAACCGGCTTGATGACGAGCGCACCTTGAGCATTTTTGCCATTGGTGCCTACTATTTATCAGGTGCTCGGTTGCGCGAGATCGGTGTGGCTCTTCTCGGTGTCCATCAGGCACGGGGTGGCGTAGATGTTCCTTCGCCGGAAAAACATCGGTAAGGTAGGGGTCAGAATCCAAGACCCGCGAGGAGTAGTGATGAGCGAGGCGTTGTCCATCCACCATGACCAGGCTGGTCATCAGTTCGAGACCACTGTGGACGGTCATCGTGCCTATCTGACCTATATGGATCTGGGGAAACAGACCCTGGATATCTATCGCACATTTGTGCCCAACGCCCTGCGTGGCCGCGGGATTGCCGCCGCGCTGACCGAAAGCGCGCTGCAGTACGCCGAAGAAATGGGCTACACGGTGATCCCGTCGTGCTCCTACGTCGAGCGCTACATGGAGCGCCACCAGCGCCGCGCCGCCAAGATCTGAATCGCACACACAAAAACGCCGGGCAATGCCCGGCGTTTTTTTATGCCTGCAAAACGTCGATCAGCTGCGCTGACGTTTCGGCAACACATCCTTGAGCTTGGCGTGCATGCTGCGCAGGGTGTTCTCGGTGGCAGACCAGTCGATGCAGGCATCGGTGATCGACACGCCGTATTGCAGGTCGGCGAGGTCTTTCGGAATCGCCTGGCAGCCCCAGTTCAGGTGACTTTCGACCATCAGGCCGATGATCGACTGGTTGCCTTCGAGAATCTGGTTGGCGACGTTTTCCATCACCAGCGGTTGCAGGGCCGGATCCTTGTTGGAGTTGGCGTGGCTGCAGTCGACCATGATGTTCGGCTTGATCTTGGCCTTGTCCAGCGCCTGTTCGCACAGGGCGACGCTGACCGAATCGTAGTTCGGCTTGCCATTGCCACCGCGCAGCACCACGTGACCGTAAGCGTTGCCTTTGGTAGTGACGATGGACACGCCACCTTCCTGGTTGATACCGAGGAAGCGGTGCGGACTGGAGACCGACTGCAGGGCGTTGATCGCCACCGTCAGGCCGCCGTCGGTGCCGTTCTTGAAGCCGACAGCCGAAGACAGGCCGGAAGCCATTTCACGGTGGGTCTGCGATTCGGTGGTGCGCGCGCCGATGGCCGACCAACTGATCAGATCCTGCAGATACTGCGGGGAGATCGGATCGAGGGCTTCAGTGGCGGTCGGCAAGCCTTTTTCGGCCAGATCCAGCAGCAACTGGCGACCGATATGCAAGCCGTCCTGAATCTTGAACGAGTCGTCCAGATACGGATCGTTGATCAGGCCTTTCCAGCCGACGGTGGTGCGCGGCTTCTCGAAATACACCCGCATGACCAGATACAGGGTGTCGGAGACTTCCTCCGCCAGCACCTTCAGGCGATCGGCGTATTCGTGGGCAGCCTTGATGTCGTGGATCGAGCACGGGCCGATCACTACGAACAGACGGTGGTCGGTGCCATCAAGAATGTTGCGAATGACTTCGCGGCCCTTGGTAACGGTGCGTAGGGCAGCGTCGCTCAGAGGGATATCACGCTTGAGCTGATCGGGAGTGATCAGGGTCTCGTTAGAGGCGACGTTTAGGTCGTTGATCGGTAAATCAGCCATCGTTTACTCGTCAGGTCACGGGTGCCGGCCGCCAGCGATCCCCGCGCGGCGGAGCACAGCAGATTTAAGCGCGTCGGGGAGCGGAACCTTAGCGCGTAAAGCGCCTGGTAGACAATGGGCAAAAGGTGCTTTAGTCCAGCACTGGCTGCGCAAAAGCCTTGTTTACGCTGTCGTGGGAGAACTCGTCGGCATGTTGCTCGACCCATTGCAGAGCCAGCGCCTGAATATCGTGCAAATCATCGTGGGCGTCATTCATGCGGCAGAAGCGCTCGATCTGACACACCTGCTCACCCATTCGCGCGCTGAACAGCGTCTGCTCATCGGTAAAGGCAATGCCCACCAGGTAGCCTTTTTTGCGCCGCAGGCACCACGCTACATAGCCCGGATAACAGATGTCGGCATTCAGTGTCGGCATGCGCACTTGCAGTGCCGTGCCATGGCGCCAGGCACGGTGGTAATTGCAAGCGATGCCGCCGAGGCTGATAGTGTGCAGCTGTCGCCTGGAAATACACTCGGGCTTGAGTAACGTCAGTTCAACCGGCACTTCGTCCGGATGAGGAATGAAACGTCCCATGAGCACAGACTCCCTGTGTCAGCCATTTGACATTGTTTCCCCCAGTATAGTGGTCGAATCCGAACTGACCGATTTCGACGCTGACCAACGGCTATTGGCGATGAGCGGCGTTTCTCTGGTGATTTTTACCAGCGTCGGCTGCGCCAGTTGCCGCTATGCCCGCGAAGTATTGCCGGGGATGGCGCTGGCGGCGGATCGTCTGTGCTGGATCGATGCCGGTGACAACGGCGGGCTGGTCGAGCGTTATCAGGTCTTTCATTTGCCGGCGTTGTTTGTGGTGCGCGACGGCGAGTTCTTTGGGGCATTGCACACACGCCTGACTGCCGATGCACTCAACGAGGCATTGGCGCAGGCTCTGGGTCGAATTGCAGAGGAGTTGCCATGATGGGGGAAGTGAATAAACCGGGCTTTGATAAACCGACAGTGGGGATTATCGGCACCGGTGCAATTGGTGGTTTCTACGGGGTGATGCTGGCGCGGGCCGGCTTCGATGTGCACTTTCTGTTGCGCAGCGAGTTCTCGGCGGTGGCCGAGCGCGGTTTGCAGGTCAACAGCGCGGTGCATGGCCCGCTGACGTTGAATCCGGTGCAGGCCTATTCCTCGGCTGAAGACATGCCCAAGTGCGACTGGCTGTTGGTCGGGGCGAAAACCACCAGCAATGCCGGTCTCGCGCCTTCTATCATTCAAGCAGCCAAACCCGATGCGAAAGTGCTGGTGCTGCAAAACGGCCTCGACGTTGAGGACGGCCTGCGTGAACTGTTGCCCGATTCCCTGCATCTGCTCGGCGGCCTGTGCCTGATCTGCGTGCATCGCGAAGGGCCGGGGCAAGTCACCCATCAAGCCTTGGGCGCGGTGAACGTGGGTTATCACAGTGGCCCGGCCGTCGATGATATTGCCCGTATGGCAATTGTCGAAGAAGGCTCAGGCCTGTTCCGCGCCGCCGTTCTTGATTCCCAGGCAATGCCCAACCTGCAGCAGGCGCGCTGGCAGAAACTGGTCTGGAATATTCCCTACAACGGCTTGTCGGTGCTGCTCGGCGCTGGCACCACGCCGCTGATGGCCGATGCCGACAGCCGCGCATCGATTCAGGCATTGATGGCTGAAGTGGTGCAGGGCGCCAAGGCCTGTGGCTACGACATGCCACCGGGTTACGCCGGATTCCTGTTGAGCATGACGGAAAAAATGCCCGACTATTGGCCGAGCATGTACCACGACTTTTTACACAAGCGACCGCTGGAGCTTGAGGCAATTTACGCCCGGCCACTTGCGGCGGCGAAAGCGGCAGGCTGTGAGCTGCCGCGCATCGAAGCGCTGTACCGCAATTTGCGTTTTATCGACCGACGCAACGTTTAGGTCGGTTTTTTTGAAGGGCGGGGGAAGGCATGGCCAAGAACATCGATGACAAACTGGTGCTGGCGATTTCGTCGCGTGCACTGTTCGACCTGAGCGAGAGCCACAAGGTCTATCTGTCGAGCGGCGTCGAAGCCTATCGGCAATATCAGATCGAGCACGAAGACGAAATTCTCGCACCCGGCGATGCATTCCCGCTGGTGGAAAAACTCCTGGCACTCAACAGTCGCCTCGGCCGTGCGCGGGTCGAGGTGATTCTGGTCTCGCGCAATAGCGCCGACACCGGGCTGCGCGTGTTCAACTCGATTCACCATTACGGGCTGGCGATTTCCCGGGCGGCGTTTGTCGGCGGGCGCAGTCCGTATCCGTATTTGAAAGCCTTCGGCTGCGACCTGTTTCTGTCGACTCATGCCGAGGATGTGCGCGCGGCACTGGACGCCGGTTTCGCCGCTGCGACGATTCTGTCCGGTGGCGCCAGTCGCGCGGCCAGCGACGAATTGCGTATCGCCTTCGATGGCGACGCAGTGATTTTTTCTGACGAGTCGGAGCGCGTCTATCAGTCCGGTGGGCTGGAAGCGTTTCAGGCCAAGGAGCGCGAGTCGGCCCGCGAGCCATTGCGCGGTGGCCCGTTCAAAGGCTTTCTGGCAGCGCTCAATTTGCTCCAGCGGGAGTTCCCCGACGACGATTGCCCGATCCGTACGGCGCTGGTCACCGCGCGCTCGGCACCGGCCCATGAACGGGTGATCCGCACGTTGCGCGAATGGGACATCCGCCTCGATGAGTCTTTGTTTCTCGGTGGCCTGACCAAATCGGCGTTTCTCGAAGCGTTCGCTGCCGACGTGTTTTTCGACGATCAGGCCGGCCATTGCGAACTCGCCCGCGAAGTGGTTGCCACTGGCCATGTTCCCCACGGCATCAGCAACGAACCAGCGGTCTAAAGCCCAAACGGTTCAAGACGTTGCGCCACACGTCGTAGTCGTCAAGGCACTGCTAAGCTGAATCAAATCTCCGCCATGTTGGCTTGCGAGGAGGTCATATGATTCGTTCGATGCTGTATGCCACTGACCTCGGTCTGTACGCACCGTTAGTGATGCAGCATGCCCTGGCATTGGCGCGGACGTTCAATGCCGACTTGTATGTGGTACACGCGGTGGAGCCGATGGGGCTGTTTGCCGAATCGGTGTTGCAGAGCTATCTCGATGAGCAGGCATTGAACGAATTTCACAGCCAGGGTCTTAAAACGGTCATCGCCAATATCGAGCAGCGGGTACTGGAAAGTTTTCGCGAAGAGCTGGGGGAGGAGGGCGAGCAGGATCTGCAACGTATTCGAGCGGTGCGCGTGGTGCAGGGCGATCCGTCGCAGGTGATTCTCGACCAGGTGCAGAAACTCTCGGTCGATTTGCTGATCGTAGGAAGCCACAGCCACGGGGTGGGCGCGGAAACGCCGTTGGGGCGCACGGCGGCTCGGGTCCTGCAGTTGGCCAAGGTGCCGGTTTATCTGGTGCCCCTGGTGGAGCGTCGGCGGCGGGAGGATCGCTGAAGCGGGAATAATGGCACTTTGATAAAAAAGTTCTAGATTTATTCTTCAAACCATTAATATAGTTATATACCGTCGCTGATGCCCGTGGCGTCTACCTGCTTTGAGGGATTCATATGAAGCTTCAACAATTGCGCTACATCTGGGAAGTGGCGCACCACGACCTCAACGTTTCCGCTACAGCCCAAAGCCTTTACACCTCGCAACCGGGCATCAGTAAACAGATCCGCCTGCTGGAAGACGAACTCGGCGTTGAAGTGTTTGCCCGTAGTGGCAAGCACCTGACCCGGGTGACCCCGGCCGGCGAGCGCATCATCACCACTGCTGGTGAGATTCTGCGCAAGGTAGAAAGCATCAAGCAGATCGCCCAGGAATTCTCCAACGAGAAGAAAGGCACCCTGTCGATCGCCACCACGCACACCCAGGCGCGTTATGCGCTGCCGCCGGTGATCAGCAATTTCATCAAGCAATACCCTGACGTGGCGCTGCACATGCACCAGGGTTCGCCGATGCAGATCGCCGAAATGGCCGCTGACGGCACCGTCGATTTTGCCATCGCCACCGAAGCGCTGGAGTTGTTCGGCGATCTGGTGATGATGCCGTGCTACCGCTGGAACCGTTGCGTGGTCGTGCCCCAGGGCCACCCGCTGACCAAGCTGCCGAAGCTGACCCTCGAAGCCTTGGCCGAATACCCGATCGTGACCTACGTGTTCGGTTTCACCGGTCGTTCGAAACTCGACGAAGCCTTCAGCCATCGCGGCCTGACGCCAAAAGTGGTGTTCACTGCGGCCGACGCCGACGTGATCAAAACCTACGTACGTCTGGGGCTGGGCGTGGGCATCGTGGCGAAAATGGCGGTCGACACCAAACTCGATAATGACCTGGTGGTGCTGGATGCCAGCGAACTGTTCGAATCGAGCATCACCAAGATCGGTTTCCGTCGCGGCACCTTCCTGCGTGGTTTCATGTGCGACTTCATCGAGAAGTTCGCCCCGCACCTGACTCGCGAAGTGATGGCCAAAGCTATCCAGTGCCACAACAAGCAGGAACTGGAAGAACTGTTCGACGGTGTCGAACTGCCGGTTCACTGATCCGCTGTCTCAGAGCACCTCGGTGACAGCAAACTGTTGCCGGGTGCCCGCTACCAGAATCTCCACCTCATCGCCCTCGAGCTTGCCCAGCAGGCTTTTGCCCAGCGGCGAGCGCGGGGTGATGACGGTAATCGGCTGACCCACCACGTCGACTTTCAGCCCCGCCGCGTCCGGTGCCAGAAACAGCCATTGCTCGCGACCCTTTTCGTCCTCCAGACCGAGCAGGGCGCCGATCTCGATGCCACGATTTTCATCGTAGGCGCGCAGCGTCAGGTTCTGACACAGCGCCAGTGACTGCCGAATTTCCTCAACCCGTTTCGCCTGACCCGCCGCCAGATACGACGCCTCAAGCCCCAGCGTGTCGTACTTGTTTTCGGCGATGTTTTCTTCGTGGGTCGCGGTTTCGTAGGCGGTCTGTGCGGCGCGTTCGGCAATATCGAGGTCGATCCGCAGCTTGTCGAGAATCAGTTGGTGAACCGTGTGCTTGTTCATGATCAATCGCAGAATTGCAAAACGTTGGCACGGCTTTTTTCGCTGGGAGCATTCTGATCCTGTTGCAACCAGAACTGACACTTGGGGTTCGACTGGTTACGAATGCTGCTGCGGGCCTGATCCATGCGTTGCTGTTGCTCATTGCGGCGCAGGTTTTCTTCGTACTGATCGAACAGCGGACTCTGCGGCGGAATCTCCGGCTGTGCCTGCACCTGAACCGCTGGCGGATTGGCCAATTGCTGCACGGCTTGAGCAACCGGTGCCAATTGTTCAGTAAACAGAAAGCGCGAAAGCAGCCAGCAGGTCAGCGCGATGGCGAGAAAGCCCAGCCACATGCCCAGGGCAATGCTGCCGGTCAAATGCAGCGCGCTAAGCTGAACAGGCAAGGGGCGACGCGGGTTGGGGCGATAGGGCATGGCTGCCTCCTGGCGAATGATTGCGGACGAGGGACGATTGTCGCATGAAGATTAATCGCCGTCGGCTCTTCTGCGCGAGGTGATTTATGCGGACAATCGGTGCTTTTGCCAACGGGAGATTTGCATGCCGGTACTGAACACCCGCTGGGATATTTTTTGCACCGTCGTCGACAACTATGGCGACATCGGCGTGACCTGGCGCCTGGCCCGGCAATTGGTGGCCGAGCATGGGCTGGATGTGCGCTTGTGGGTCGATGACCTGCGGGCGTTCGAACGGATCTGCCCCGAGATCGACATCGATGCCGCGCAGCAATGCCAGCAGGGCGTCGATGTGCGGCACTGGTCCGCTGATTGGCCGCACACAGAGGCGGCGGATGTGGTGATCGCCGCATTCGCCTGTCAGTTGCCGGGTGATTACATGGACGCCATGGCGGCGCGGGAACAACCGCCACTGTGGATGAACCTCGACTACCTCAGCGCCGAAGACTGGGTCGTCGGTTGCCATGGTTTGCCGTCGGTCAAATACAAATCGGTGCAGAAGTTCTTCTTCTTTCCGGGCTTTCAACCGGGCACTGGTGGACTGCTGCGTGAACGAGGACTGCTCGAGCAGCGTCGGCAGTTTCAACAGGATGCCGAGGCGCAGCGACAATTCCTGCAAGGTCTGGGAATCGATCGCGCCGCGGATGCGCAGCTGATTTCGCTGTTTGCCTACGAGAATGCCGGGCTGGCCAGTTGGCTGGACGTATTGTCGGCGGACACCACGCCGACTCACTTGCTGGTGCCGGAGGGGCGGATTCTCGGTGACGTGGCGCGCTGGCTCGGGGTGGAAACCCTGACAGTCGGAGCCATTCATGTCCGCCAGGCTCTGACCGTTCAAGTGCTGCCGTTCGTCCGACAGGATCAATACGATCAGTTGCTATGGTGCTGCGATTTCAACGCGGTGCGCGGTGAAGATTCGTTCGTTCGCGCGCAATGGGCGGGGCGGCCGATGCTCTGGCACATCTACCAGCAGGACGAAGACATCCATCTGGACAAGCTCGACGCCTTCCTCGCGCTCTATACGAAAGGGCTCTCGCCGGCGGCTGCCGAGGCGATGAACGGTCTGTGGCGGGCCTGGAGCGCCGGTCAGCCGATCGGTGAACACTGGCTCGCGGCCCGTAATCATTGGCCAGAACTGCAGGAAAATGCCGAAGCATGGTGTCTGGAACAAGGCTTGCAGGCCGATCTTGCCGCAGCGCTGGTACAGTTTTACCTAAATTGGATATGATACGCGGCCTAGATTTTTGTAAATCCCATCCAAATTCGGATATTCGCAATGAAAACTGGTAAAGAACTCAAACCCGGTACCGTGATCCGTATCGACAACGATCCTTGGCTGGTTCAGAAAGCTGAATTCACCAAGTCGGGCCGTAACAGCGCGATCATGAAGACCAAGCTGAAGAACCTGCTGACCGGTTACAAGACCGAAACCGTTTACGGTGCGGACGACAAACTGGACGACGTGATCCTGGATCGCAAAGAAGCCACCCTGTCTTTCATCAGCGGTGACTCTTACACGTTCATGGACACCACCGACTACACCATGTACGAGCTGAACGCTGAAGACATCGAAGCCGTTCTGCCATTCGTGGAAGAAGGCATGACCGACGTTTGCGAAGCCGTATTCTTCGAAGAGCGTCTGGTTTCCGTAGAGCTGCCGACCACCATCGTGCGTGTAGTTGACTACACCGAAGGTTCGGCTCGCGGCGACACTTCCGGCAAAGTCATGAAGCCAGCCAAGCTGGCCAACGGTACTGAGCTGCAGGTTGCTGACTTCATCGAAATCGGTGACAAGATCGAGATCGACACCCGCGAAGGCGGTTCCTACAAAGGCCGTGCCAAATAAGCACTGCTTTTTGCGGAAAGAAAAAGCCCGACCATCGAGTCGGGCTTTTTTGTGCCTGCGATTTGCGTATGGCTTCAAACAGTAACGTGCAGTCGCACATCAACATTGCCACGGGTGGCGTTGGAGTACGGGCAGACCTGATGGGCTGCGTCGACCAACGATTGTGCGTCGGCCTGTTCCAGACCCGGCAGGCTGATGTGCAGGTCGATGTCCAGACCGAATCCGCCGGGAATCTGGCCGATACCGACGTGGGCGGTAATCGACGCGTCGTCGGGGATTTTGCGTTTGGTCTGGCTGGCCACGAATTTCAGCGCGCCAATGAAGCAGGCCGAGTAGCCAGCCGCGAACAACTGCTCAGGGTTGGTCGCCGCGCCACCCGCACCGCCGAGTTCTTTCGGGGTGGCGAGTTTGACGTCGAGGATGTTGTCGCTGGAGATCGCACGACCATCACGGCCGCCGGTGGAAGTAGCGATTGCAGTGTAGAGAGTTTGCATGGTGTGAGCCTCGTAGGGTGTGATGTGTTGCGCTAATTGTTTGCGCGCTAAGTAAGTACGAGGTGAATGTATCGCATGAATATTTAGTGCGCAATATAAATTTTAAAGAATAATTCGCGTTGATTGGCGAAGATTGGCTGAAACACTTGTAGGAGCTGCGGCACGCTGCGATCTTTTGATCTTAAAAACCAAGGTCAAAAGATCGCAGCGTGCCGCAGCTCCTACAGGGAGAGAGGGTGCAGTCAGGTGAGGCTTTGTTGGAGGTTACTGCGCAGTGCTTGTAGTTCTGTTTGCAGGTTTTGCAGGCGTTCGATGGAGAAACCGCTGGCGCCGAGAATGCATTGCGGAACGGTTTGGGCTCTCTCTTTGAGCTCACGCCCCTTGGCAGTCAGTTCGACGATGACGACCCGCTCATCGTCCCGGCTACGCGTACGGCTCAATAAGCCTTCACCTTCCAGGCGCTTGAGCAGTGGCGTCAGCGACCCCGGATCCGTCAGCAATCGCGTGCTGATTTCTCCCACCGTCAAACCATCCTTCTCCCACAACACCATCATCGCCAGATATTGCGGGTAGGTCAGGCCCAGTGCTTGCAGCAGTGGTTTGTAGACTTTGGTCATCATCAGCGAGGTGGAGTGCAGGGCGAAGCAGGCCTGGTTATCCAGTAGCAGGTCGTCGCAGGTGTCGCGTTCGGAAGTCATGTCAAAGCCTTGATCGGTGATGGTCATGAATCTAGCGCCCGAATCTTTAATGCGCCAGATAATTCTCCGGCACTAGTGGCGAGCCAAGTCCCGCTGCAGCGCCAGATCCCAGGGTGGTACAGGGCTGAAGCGGGTCTTGAGATATTCCAGCAGCAAACGGCTGCGTGAGTTGGTCTGCTGTTCCATTCGCAGTGCGTAAATGCCAGTGGACTCGGGTTTCGGCAGGCCTTTTTCGCAAAACAACGGCAGCAGTTCCCCGCGCAGCAAATATTCGCTGGCCAGCCAGGTCGGCAGATGCGCGATCCCCAATCCGGCCAGAGCACCACAGACCAGCGCCTCGGCGTTGTTGGCGCTCATGCGAATCCGTGCCGGTCGGTGCAATTCCAACTGTCCATCCAGTTCGAATCGCCAGGCGAAGGGCGGGGCGAGGCCTTCCCAGTCCAGGCCGTCATGCTCATTCAATTGCGCAGGATGACTCGGGATGCCACGCCGCTTGAGGTAATCGGGGCTGGCGCAGGCGATGCGCACCATGCTCGCCAATGGTGTCGCGACCAATCGCGTATCGGCCATTTGCCCAGCACGCAGAACCAGATCGACTTTGCCCAGGTTGGAACCGGCCATATCGACGAAGCTGTCGATCAAATGCAGTTGCACGTCGAGCCCGGGGTATAAGACCAGAAAGTCGGCAATCACCGGCGCCAGATGTCGCCGCCCAAACGCCGCTGGCGCATCTATGCGAATCAAGCCCTCGGGTGCGCTGCTGAGGGACACTGCTTCGGCGCGAGCCAGTTGCAACTCGGCAACGATTCGCCGGGCGCGGTCGGCAAACGCCAGACCGGCGGGAGTGGCGCGAACGGCGTGAGTCGTGCGGATGAATAACTGGCTGCCGACGGCGCTCTCCAGGCTGTCGATCCGTCGCGCCACTGCCGAGGGTGTCAGCGGATGGCGACGCGAAGCGGCGGAAAAACTGCCGCTTTCCAACACATCGAGAAACAATCCGAGTTGGTCAGTCAATTGATTGGGATTCATGAACGCGATGCCTGTGCGAAATCAGCACAACCATTGTGCGTTGCTATGCGTTTCCCCGCCAGCCACGACTGCGTAGGATGAATAGTCTGACGTGAGAGGAATTTGGCTGTGATGGAGTTTTTGTTGTACCTGCTGTTCGGCGCTGCTCTCGGCACACTTGGCGGCATCTTCGGTATCGGCGGTGGCCTGATTGCCATTCCGCTGCTCGGCGTGTGGTTCGGGCTGGATCAACAGATCGCCCAAGGCACGGCGCTGGTCATGGTCGTGCCCAATGTGATGTTGGCGCTGTGGCGCTACCACCAACGCAATCGCATTGAATTGCGTCACGCATTGCCGTTGGCGGTGATGGGATTCTGTTTTGCCTGGATCGGTTCGATCTGGGCCGTCGGCATCGACGCGCAAACCATGCGGATCGGTTTCGTCGCCTTCCTCGTGGTGCTGTCGGTCTACAACCTGTTGAAGATGTTTGGCCGGCAACCCGCCGCGACGTCCGAGATGCGCTATTCGTGGCCATGGCTCGGCGTGCTCGGCGCGGCGTCCGGCACCATGGGCGGATTGTTCGGTGTCGGTGGGGCAGTGGTCGCAACGCCGGTGCTGACCAGTCTGTTCGGCACCACGCAGGTGGTCGCTCAGGGCTTATCGCTGGCGCTGGCGTTGCCGAGCACCGGCGTGACGCTGGTGACGTATGCGGTGCATCACGAAGTGGATTGGATGATCGGCCTGCCGCTGGCCATCGGGGGTCTGGCCAGCATCAGTTGGGGCGTGAAAGTCGCCCACGCCATGCCGGAAAAAATCCTGCGCGGGCTGTTCTGCGGTTTTCTGGTGCTGTGTGCGGTGATGCTCGCGTTTAAAGTTTAAAACCTTCGACGATGTGCTCGGCCAGGCACTCGGTGATCGGCGACGGATTGTTCAGGTTGCGCACCAGCATGATGCTCGCTTCCGGCAGCAACGGCAGGTCTTGGTCGGCGCCAAGAATGCGCATGTCCGGAGTAATCAGACTTTCCAGTTGCGCGGTGATCGCCAGACCCGCGCTGACCACGGCCATCAGCGCCGACAGGCTGGTGCTGTTGTAGGCGATGCGATAGTCGCGGCCCATCGCATCCAGCGCATTACACGCCCATAAACGGCAGAAGCAATCACTGTTGAACATCGCCAGCGGCAGCGGCGTTTGTTCGTGGGCGCTGAAGTTCTGCGCCTCGGCCCAGACGAAACGCTCCTTGCGCAGCAATTGGCCGATCTCGTTGCCCGGCTCACGGGTGACGATCGACAAGTCGAGATCGGTGCGCTGCAACAGTTGTTTGGTCGACTCGCAGTGCACCTCGATCTGGATCAGCGGATAGAACTGCGCAAACCGCGACAGGATCCCCGGCAGAAAACGCATCACGTAATCATCCGGCGTGCCGATGCGCACGGTGCCGACCATGTGCGGCTCGCGCAACGTGTTGAACACTTCGCTGTGCAACTTGAGAATGCGTCGGGCGTAACCGAGCAGCACCTGGCCCTCAGCTGTGAGGCGTACCTGACGTCCATCACGCTCGAACAACTGACGCTGCAACACGTCCTCTTCCAGACGCTTCATCTGCATGCTCACCGCTGATTGCGTGCGGTTGACCATTTCGCCGGCACGGGTGAAACCGCCCTGATCGGCAATCGCCACGAAGGTGCGCAGGACGTCGGTATCAATACTGGGGTAGGCGGACAATTGATGAATCTCCGTGATGCATGCCATCAGAAACATTCGTTGGATTGATCTTAGCGCCGGCGCGAGACTTGAGCCATCCACAAGGAGGGCAACACGATGAAAGGTCAAAGAGAGTATGCAAGCGAAGAAAAATACAGCGGCCATATCGTTTCCGATCTGCTGCACAAGTTTAGCCGCTGGTACGAACTTCACCGCGAACGCGAGTTGCTGGCCAGTCTGAGCGACGAAGCGTTGAAAGACATCGGGGTCAGTCGTGCCGATGTTGAACACGAAGCCGTGCGGCCGTTCTGGGACGATCCGATGCATAAATGATGGGCGCTACGCTACACAAACCAACTTCAGGTGAGGTAGGTTGCGAGCAGACAAGGAGATGCTCATGCCCGCAACAGAATCCTTTTCCCTTAAACAGGCGCGACGTCTGGCGCTGGCAGCCCAAGGGTTCAACGGGCGCCAGCCGCCGAACGTCAAGGCCGCCCACATCAACCGGCTGATCGAACGGCTGGGCCTGCTGCAAATCGACTCCGTCAACGCCGTGGTGCGCTCGCACTATCTGCCGCTGTTTTCCCGTCTCGGTTCCTATTCCTCTGACTTGCTCGACCAGGCTGCCTGGAGTTCGGGGCGTCGTCGTTCGTTGTTTGAATATTGGGGGCACGAAGCATCGTTGCTGCCGCTGTCGATGTACCCACTGATGGGTTGGCGCATGCAGCGGGCTAAACGCGGCGAGGACATTTATCAACAACTGGCAAAATTCGGTCGTGAGCAGCAGGACGTTGTTCGCCGGGTTTTAAACTCGGTTGAAGCGCAGGGCGCCGTCGGTGCGGGCAGTCTGTCGACCCGTGAAGACAAGGCCGGGCCGTGGTGGGACTGGAGCGCCGAGAAACATGCATTGGAGTGGTTGTTCGCCGCCGGGGAAGTGAGCGTGGCGGGGCGTCGAGGCTTTGAGCGCTTGTATGATTTGCCGGAGCGGGTGATCCCGTCATCGATCCTGCAACAGGCAATGCCCGACGAAGCCGAAGCGCAACGTGGCTTGTTGCTCCATGCGGCGCAGGCATTGGGCGTCGGCACTGAGAAAGACCTGCGCGATTACTTTCGTTTGAACCCGGCGGATGCGCGTCCACGTCTGGCGGAATTGGTTGAGGCGGGGCAGTTGCAGATGTGCGAAGTCGCAGGTTGGCGACAGATCGCCTATTGCCTGCCGGAGCCGAAAATCCAGCGCAAGGTTGTCGCCAGTGCGCTGCTGTCGCCCTTCGACTCGTTGATCTGGGAACGCAGTCGTACCGAGCGCTTGTTCGATTTCCGTTATCGGCTGGAGATTTACACACCGCAGGACAAACGGGTTTACGGCTATTACGTGTTGCCGTTTTTGCACAATGAGCGGATTGCCGCGCGGGTTGATCTGCGTGCCGAGCGCGCATCGGGGCGGCTGGCGGTGCATGCGCTGCACGAGGAGGAAAAAGGGCTGGATGAGCAAGGGATGTTGGCGCTGGCCATGAATTTGCAGCAGATGGCGGAATGGCTGGGGCTTGAGCGGGTGCAGTTGAATTGTCAGCGGGAGAGTGCGGCGCGGTTGCGCATGGCATTGGCGCAGATCGGCTGTGACTGAACTGACGCCATCGCTGGCAAGCCAGGCTCCCACAGTGTTCTGCGTCTTACACAGATTTTGTGATCGACGCGGTCACTGTGGGAGCCTGGCTTGCCAGCGATGAGGCCGGTTCAAGCGATAAAGATATCGAACTCTAGCGGCTAACCTGCTTGAGGGTCTCAGCGATGAGGAACGCCAACTCCAGTGACTGATCAGCATTCATCCGCGGATCACAGTGCGTGTGATAACGATCCGACAAGCCATCTTCGGTAATCGGTCGCGCACCACCAATGCACTCGGTCACGTTTTGCCCTGTCATCTCGATGTGAATGCCGCCGGCATAAGTCCCTTCCGCCTCATGCACCTGGAAGAACTGTTTAACTTCACCGAGGATCTGCGCAAAGTCGCGGGTCTTGTAGCCGCTGCTGGCCTTGATGGTGTTGCCGTGCATCGGGTCGGAACTCCACAGCACTTGCTTGCCTTCACGCTGCACCGCGCGGATCAGCGCTGGCAGGTGATCACCGACCTTGTTCGCGCCCATCCGCGCGATCAGGTTGAGGCGGCCCGGGTCGTTGTCCGGGTTGAGCACGTCGATCAGGCGAATCAGGTCGTCGGGATTCATGCTCGGGCCGACCTTGACGCCGATCGGGTTGTTCACGCCACGAAGGAATTCGACGTGCGCGCCGTCGAGCTGACGGGTGCGATCGCCGATCCACAGCATGTGCGCCGAGCAATCGTAGTAATCGTTGGTCAGGCTGTCGCGGCGCACGAAGGCTTCTTCGTAGTTCAACAGCAGCGCTTCGTGGGCGGTGAAAAAACTGGTCTCGCGCAGCTGCGGCGAACTGTCCATGCCGCAGGCACGCATGAACGCCAGGGTTTCATCGATGCGGTCGGCGAGGTGGCTGTACTTCTCGGCCAGCGCCGAGTTGGCGATGAAATCGAGGTTCCACTTGTGCACTTGGTGCAGGTCGGCAAAACCGCCCTGAGCAAACGCGCGCAGCAGGTTCAGGGTGGCGGTGGACTGGTGATAGGACTGCAGCAGACGTTCCGGATCCGGCACGCGGCTCTTTTCGTCGAAGCCGATGCCGTTGACGATGTCGCCGCGATAAGCCGGCAGGGTCACGCCATCGATGGTTTCGTCATTGGCCGAACGCGGCTTGGCGAACTGGCCGGCCATGCGCCCGACCTTGACCACCGGGCAACCGGCAGCGAAGGTCATGACGATCGCCATTTGCAGCAACACTTTAAAAGTGTCGCGAATTTTTGCTGCGGAGAATTCGGCGAAGCTTTCCGCGCAGTCGCCACCCTGAAGCAAGAACGCCCGGCCCTGTGTGACCTCGGCAAACTGTCGGCGCAGTTCGCGCGCTTCGCCGGCAAACACCAGCGGCGGGTAACTGGCCAGGGTTTGCTCGACCTGGCGCAGGTGCGCAGCGTCGGGGTATTGCGGTTGTTGCTGGATCGGCAGGGCGCGCCAGCTATCAGGACTCCACGGTTGGCTCATCACGGTCTCTAAGGTTCTACGCACGGAAGGCCATGTTAGCAGCAATTAGTGCGTGACCTGCTCCCGCCCCATCACCGACAATCGCCGCTTTGCCACGGCGCCACAGCGGTGCCATCGCGTCACCGCGCCCGGTGACCATCAGGAGACGAAATGACTGAGGAGCGCGTCGAGCATCTGCTCGCCGAAGTACAGGATGAGTTCGGTGTGATTCGCGTGCTGGAAGTGGCCGACTACCGCTTTCTCGAATTTGGCGATGCCATTGAGCAGAGCTGTGTGTTCACCGCTGACCCGAGCTGGCTGGAATATGACTACACCCGCGCTATGCTGATCGGCGCGTTGTGCCATGAGCATCCGGAGAGTGCGCTGTTTCTCGGACTTGGTGCCGGTACGCTTACCCAGGCCTGTCTCAAGTTTCTGCCGCTGGAAGATGTCGAAGCCATCGAACTGCGCCCGGACGTGCCGCGTCTGGCCATCGAGTACCTGGGCCTGGATGATGATCCGCGTTTGTACATTCGCGTCGGTGACGCCATTGAACTGCTGCCGACCGCTGAGGCTGCGGATCTGATTTTCGTCGACCTGTACACCGATGTCGGCCCGGGCGTTGGCCATTTGGCCTGGAGTTTTCTCGGTGATTGCCAAAAGCGCTTGAATCCGGGCGGCTGGCTGGTGATCAACCAGTGGGCCACCGATGACGGCAAGCCGCTGGGCGCGGCGTTGTTGCGTGGTCTCTATCACCGGCACTATTGGGAGCTGCCGGTGAAGGAGGGCAATGTGATCCTGATTGTCCCGGCGGATCTCGATCAGGTGCTGGACATGCAGGCGCTGACCGCACGGGCCGAAGCCCTGGCGCCGAAGTTGGGGTATTCGTTGCAGTCGTTGATCAACAGTATTCGTCCGGCGACGTAATCGCTTCGACGGTACTGGCCTCATCGCCAGCAGGGCTGGCTCCCACATGGGTTTGTGTACGACAAAAATCCACTGAGGGAGCTAGCCCTGCTAGCGATGGCGGCCTCATGGCCCGCGAATATTTCAGATCCCTTTGAAGACGCCCGGGCGCCGCTCCACCAGCGACCGAACCCCCTCCTGGGCATCCTCACTCGCCAGCAACTTCTTCACCAACGCCGGCAATCCTTGCGCCGCCGCTGTCTCACCTTCATATCGCGCCTGCCGCGCCGACATCAACGTCGCCTGCACCCCCAGCGGTGCCTGCCGGGCAATCCGCTCGGCCAGCTCAATCGCCCGTGGCAGCAAATCCTCACTGGCCATCACTTCTTGCACCAAGCCCAAGTGCAACGCATCGTGGGCATCAAACTCATCGCCGGTCAGCAACCAGCGCATCGCATTGCCCCAACCCGCCATCTGATGAAAGCGCAAAGTCGCTCCGCCAAAAGGAAAGATCCCACGCTGCACTTCCATTTGCGCGAAGCGGGTATTGCTGGCGCACAGGTTTATATCAGCGGCCAGCATCAACTCGATGCCGATGGTCAGGCAGTAACCTTGGGCGGCGACAATCACCGGTTTGCTCACTCGCGGGCCGACGAAAACGCCCCAGGGATCGCAACCGCCGGTCGGAACCTGCCAGCCTTCGGCCAGTGCCGAGCTGGCGTTCACCAGATCCAGGCCAGCGGTAAAGTGTTCGCCATGACCGAATACCACCGCCACCCGGGCTTCTCTGTCGGCCTCGAACTCGCCGTAGGCCAGGCTCAGGTCATTGAGCAGGTCGAGGTCGAACGCATTGCGCTTGGCCGCTCGGTCCAGGCCAATCAAATGGACGTGACCACGGCGTTCACGGCTGACGCGGCCGGAGCAGGGCTGATTCATGGCAAAATCCTCGGGCGGGAAGGGCGGGTGCAGCGACGGTATGCCGCATGTCGATGAATCGTTTAAGCGTCATCGCCCGCAGGGCCGGGCCTTTGAAAAATAGACCTTGACGCGATTATCCGCAAAACCCCGTTACACAGCGGTGACACACGCATTCAGACGATAAAAAAAGCTCCCTTTTCGGGCAAAATCCGGTATAGTGCGCGCCGGCCTTTAACCGGGCCGCGTTTAGGTAGCGCAATTCCCCGAAGTCAGCTTCGGCTGCACGTCCGCATTGCGGGCTCTTCCCGGACGATTCTTTTTTTTCATTCATTCGTTTTCGCAAATCCCCGCCGACAAAGCTGCCAGGGCGACTCTTGAGTCTCAACACGGCATGCGCAGCTTTGGAGCATGGGTCTTTGCGGATGCACTTAGAGGCAGACCCATGACCCAGGAAACCGGCGGATTCGCCGCTTTTAATCTTAACCCGAATATTCTTGCAGCCGTCGCAGCGACCGGCTACGAAGAGCCTTCGGCGATTCAGCAGCAATCGATCCCGATCATCATGGCCGGCCAGGACATGATTGGTCAGGCGCAAACCGGTACTGGTAAAACCGCCGCGTTCGCACTGCCTATTCTGCACCGCATCGATCCTGCCAAGCGCGAACCGCAAGCCCTGATCCTGGCGCCAACTCGTGAGTTGGCGCTGCAAGTAGCAACCGCTTTTGAAACCTACGCCAAGCAAATGCCGGGCGTTACCGTTGTGGCCGTTTACGGCGGCGCGCCGATGGGCCCACAGCTGAAAGCAATCCGTAATGGCGCACAGATCGTTGTCGCCACTCCGGGCCGTCTGTGCGACCACCTGCGTCGTGACGAAAAAGTCCTGTCGACCGTGAACCACCTGGTTCTCGACGAAGCTGACGAAATGTTGAAACTGGGCTTCATGGATGACCTGGAAGTCATCTTCAAGGCTCTGCCAGCGACCCGTCAGACCGTTTTGTTCTCGGCTACCCTGCCGCAGTCGATCCGCGCCATTGCCGAACGCCATCTGCGCGATCCGCAACACGTGAAGATCCAGACCAAGACCCAGACCGTTACCGCGATCGAACAGGCTCACCTGTTGGTTCACGCTGACCAGAAGACTTCCGCCGTTCTCAGCTTGCTGGAAGTGGAAGATTTCGACGCTCTGATCATGTTCGTGCGCACCAAGCAAGCGACCCTGGATCTGGCCAGCGCCCTCGACGCCAAAGGCTACAAAGCCGCGGCGCTGAACGGCGACATCGCCCAGAACCAGCGTGAGCGCGTGATCGACTCGCTGAAAGATGGCCGTTTGGACATCGTTGTCGCGACCGACGTTGCTGCTCGTGGTCTGGACGTTCCGCGCATCACTCACGTATTCAACGTTGACATGCCGTACGACCCGGAATCCTACGTTCACCGTATCGGCCGTACTGGCCGTGCCGGTCGCGAAGGTCGTGCACTGCTGCTGGTGACTCCACGTGAGCGCCGCATGCTGCAAGTGATCGAGCGTGTAACCGGTCAGAAAGTCGCTGAAGTCCGCCTGCCGGATGCTCAGGCTGTTCTCGATGCGCGCATCAAGAAACTGACCAACAGCCTGTCGCCGCTGGTTGCTGATGCCGAGTCGACTCACGGTGAGCTGCTCGATCGTCTGACTGCAGACATCGGCTGCACCCCGCGTGCTCTGGCCGCTGCGCTGCTGCGCAAAGCCACCAACGGTCAAGCGCTGAACCTGGCTGCCATCGAGAAGGAACGTCCACTGGTGCCGAACAACGCACCGCGTGGCGACCGTCCTGAGCGCACCGGTGATCGTCCTGATCGTGGTGACCGCGAGCGTCGCGCGCCAATGCCTCTGGGCGAAGGCCGTGCTCGTTGCCGCACCGCGCTGGGCGCGCGTGACGGTATCGCTGCGAAAAACCTGCTGGGCGCCATCCTCAACGAAGGCGGTCTGGCCCGTGAAGCGATCGGTCGCATCCAGGTGCGTGACAGCTTCAGCCTCGTCGAGCTGCCGGAAGATGGTCTGGACAAACTCCTGACCAAACTGAAGGACACTCGCGTTGCCGGTAAGCAGCTGAAACTGCGTCGCTACCGCGAAGATTGATCCGCCCTTGGGCTGATTGATCGCACATAAAAAATCCCCGACTGGTTCGGGGATTTTTTTGCCTGCGATTTGGGTTCACACCCAGTCCTGTGGGAGCTGGCTTGCCAGCGATGACGTCAACCGAAGCGATAGATATCCATACCCAGCGCCCCCATCGTGAATCCCTTGTGCGCCACGCTGAACTCACCTCCGGTGCCACGGGCAAAATACAACGGCAACAAATGCTCATCGCTCGGATGGCTGCGCAACGCATTCGGCGCCTGTTGGCGATAATCATGCAGCGCCGCCTCGTCATCGGCTGCGAGCTTGTCGATCACCCAGTCACGGAAGTCTCTTGCCCAAGGCTCGACACTTTCCGGCCCGGCGTGCCAGTCCAGTTCGCGCAGGTTGTGGGTGATGCTGCCGGAGCCGATCAGCAAAATACCTTGATTGCGCAGGCTCGCCAGCGCTCGGCCGACACGGGTTTGCAGTGCCGGGCCAGCACGGCTCGGCAGCGAAACTTGCACCACTGGAATATCCGCTTGCGGATACATCAACGACAACGGCACCCATACACCATGATCAAACGGTCGCTGCGGGTCGAGGCGTGCGGGCAGGTTGCTGGCGGTCAGCAGATCAGCCACCTCGGCGGCCAACTGCGGATCGCCCGGCGCCGGGTACTGCACTTCAAACAAGGCGCGGGGAAAACCGCCGAAGTCGTGCCAGGTTTCCGGCTGCGCGTTGCTGCTGACCAACAGTTCGTGGCTCTCCCAATGGGCGGAGACGATCACGATGGCTTTGGGTTTCGGTAGTTCGGCTGCAAGCCGCGCCAGCGCCGGGCCACTGGCGCCGGGTTCGAGAGCGAGCATGGGCGAGCCATGGGAGATAAACAGGCTGGGAAACATGGACGGGTTCCTGAGCGTTAAGATGATTCATCTTCAGTCAGTTCATTGATCTAAATCTAATATAAGTTTTAACGCTTTTTGATCGAATTATTAGGAGAAAGGCATGCAGCCTGAGTTTTGGCACAAGAAGTGGGATTCGGGGCAGATCGGTTTTCACTTGGCGGACGTCAATCCGTATTTGCAGCGACACTGGGCGGTGCCGGCAGCGGCGCGAGTGCTCGTGCCTTTGTGTGGGAAAAGTCTGGATCTGGCTTGGCTGGCAGAGCGCGGTCATCAGGTATTGGGGATTGAACTGTCCGACAAGGCCATCGAGGATTTTTTCAGCGAGCAGCAGATTAAGCCACAGATCAGCGAAGAGGGTGTGTTCAAGGTCTATCGCAGCGCTGCCATCGAGCTTTGGTGTGGTGACTTCTTCGCGCTGACCGCGAGCGATGTGGCTGACTGCGCGGCGCTGTATGACCGGGCAGCGCTGATCGCCTTGCCGCCACCAATGCGCGAGCGCTATGCGGCGCATCTTCAGCAGATTCTGCCACTGGGTTTGCAAGGGTTGCTGATTACGCTGGATTACGACCAGGCGCAGATGCCCGGGCCGCCGTTTGCGGTGGGGGATGATGAGGTGCAGCGATTGCTGGGGGATGGATGGGCGTTGCAGGTGCTGGAAGAGCAGGATGTGCTGGCGGAGAGTGGCAGGTTCTTGCAGGCGGGCGTTACTCGGTTGGAAGAGCGGGTTTACCGCGTTTCATCCCGATAGTTCTGTGCCGATAGTGTTGGCCTCATCGCTGGCGAGCCAGCTCCCACAGGGTTCTGTTGTGTTCTCTCGATTTTCAATACACCACAGACTAGTGTGGGAGCTGGCTTGCCAGCGATAGGGTCATCAGGAGCAGCCAACTAATTCCGAGCAATAAAAAAGGCCCGCATCACTGCGGGCCTTTTCATTGTTACCGGTCAGATCAACCGCGACGACGCAGCGCGTCGATACGCTCTTCCAGCGGCGGGTGGCTCATGAACATGCGGGCGAAGCCCTGCTTGATGCCACCGTTGATGCCAAAAGCGTTCAGGGTGTCCGGCATGTGCACCGGCAGGCCCTGTTCGGCGCGCAGACGTTGCAGCGCACCGATCATCGCGCTGGTACCGGCCAGACGTGCACCGGCTTCGTCGGCGCGGAATTCGCGTTTGCGCGAGAACCACATGACGATCGCACTGGCGAGAATGCCCAGTACCAGTTCGGCGAAGATGGTTGCCACGTAATAGGCGATGCCCTGGCCTTCTTCGTTCTTGAAGATCACTTTGTCGACGAAGTTGCCGATGATCCGTGCGAAGAACATCACGAAGGTGTTCACCACGCCCTGAATCAGCGCCAGCGTGACCATGTCACCGTTGGCAACGTGACCGATTTCGTGGGCCAGCACGGCTTTCACTTCATCGGGCGAGAAACGTTCCAGCAGGCCCTGACTGACCGCGACCAGCGCGTCGTTCTTGTTCCAGCCGGTCGCGAACGCGTTCGCTTCGTAGGCCGGGAAAATGCCGACCTCGGGCATCTTGATCCCGGCTTCGCGGGACAATTGCTCGACCGTTTGCAGCAGCCATTGCTCATGACGAGTACGTGGCTGGCTGATGATCTGGGTGCCAGTGCTCATCTTCGCCATCCACTTGGAGATGAACAGCGAGAACAGCGAGCCGGCGAAACCAAAGACCGCACAGAAAACCAGCAGCTGACTAAGGTCGAGATCGACCCCGTTGGCCGCCATGAACCCGTTGAAGCCGAACAGGCTCAGGGTGATGCTGGCTATCAGCACGACCGCCAGGTTAGTGGCCAAAAACAGCAGGATGCGCATCATGGTTGTAGAAATCTCCTCAAGCTAAAGATGTAGCGTACTGCGGGGTATATAAGGTGCCGCACCGGGCTATTCAACTGAGTGACTATTTCAAACTGTGTCCTACAGCGGATTCTTCGGTGTGCAGTCCGTTTCCCACGGCAGATAACGACATGGACGACGACCAGCCGCGTCCCGTCGCCATTACGTCAGACGCAGGTAAACGGTACGAATCGCAAGTGTAGAAGGCGTGCACAGAGGCGCGATGCAGAAGTGTTGCTGAATCAGACAGTGCGCAACGCAGGGTCGTTGCGCACTGCTGGCCAGTTACTGGCGGTAGGACTTGAGGAAGTTGCCGATACGACCGATGGCCATTTCCAGATCATCGACGCGGGGCAGGGTGACGACACGGAAGTGATCTGGCCACGGCCAGTTGAAAGCGGTGCCTTGCACCACCAGCAGCTTCTCGGAAAGCAGCAGGTCGAGAACGAATTTCTCGTCGTTGTGGATCGGGCAGACCTTCGGGTCAATCCGTGGGAAGGCGTACAGCGCGCCCATCGGTTTGACGCAGCTCACGCCCGGAATGTCGTTGAGCAGCTCCCAGGTGCGGTTGCGCTGTTCGAGCAGACGGCCCTGCGGCAGCACCAGGTCATTGATGCTCTGATAGCCACCCAGTGCGGTCTGGATCGCATGCTGACTCGGTACGTTGGCGCACAGACGCATGTTGGCCAGCATGTCGATGCCTTCGATGTAGCTCTGCGCGTTGTGCTTCGGCCCGGAGATGGCGATCCAGCCGGAGCGGAAACCGGCCACGCGGTACGACTTCGACAGGCCGTTGAAGGTCAGGCACAGCAGGTCCGGCGCCAGCGAAGCAGTGCAGATGTGCACGGCGTCGTCGTACAGGATCTTGTCGTAGATCTCGTCGGAGAACACCACGAGGTTGTGCGCACGGGCGATTTCCAGCATGCCCAGCAACACTTCCTTCGAATACACCGCGCCGGTCGGGTTGTTCGGGTTGATGATCACCATGGCTTTGGTGTTCGGGGTGATTTTGGCCTTGATGTCGGCCAGGTCCGGGAACCAGTCGGCGCCTTCGTCGCACAGATAGTGCACGGCGTTACCACCGGCGAGGCTGACGGCGGCGGTCCACAGCGGATAATCCGGGGCAGGGACCAGCACTTCGTCGCCGTTGTTGAGCAAGGCCTGCAACGACATCACGATCAGCTCGGACACGCCATTGCCCAGGTAGATGTCTTCGATGCCGACACCTTCAACGTTTTTCTGCTGGTAGTACTGCATGACCGCTTTGCGCGCGCTGAACAGGCCTTTGGAGTCGCTGTAGCCTTGCGCGGTCGGCAGGTTGCGGATCACATCCTGAAGAATTTCGTCCGGCGCTTCGAAACCAAACGGCGCCGGGTTGCCGATGTTCAGCTTGAGGATGCGCTGGCCTTCCTCTTCCAGTCGTTTGGCGTGCTTGAGCACCGGGCCGCGAATGTCGTAGCAGACGTTGGCGAGCTTGTTCGATTTGCTGAACTGCATGGCGATGTGATCCCGAAAATGAACGATCCAGACGCTGTATGAACTACCGTACTGGGATTCCTGCGTTTGCATGCCAACCGGGTGCCGGAACGTCACGCTGCAAAAAATCCGTTTGAGTGCATGTAACGCGGCTGCCAGACTGGCATCAAATGAGGCGCAATCATACGTGCCGCCCGATCCGTGGAAAAGGTACAGATCGGGCTTTTTCAGCCGCAGAGGTGTGATGATGGAAAAGTTGGAAAAAACCCTGGAAGAATGGAAGGCCATGCTCGATCCGCAGCAGTACGAGGTTTGCCGCCTCAGTGCGACCGAGCGACCGTTCTCCGGCAAATACAACGACACCAAAACCGACGGTGTTTATCACTGTGTTTGTTGCAATGAGCCACTGTTCGATTCCAAGACCAAATTCGACTCCGGCTGCGGCTGGCCGAGCTTTTATGAGCCGATCGGTGCAAGCGCCATGACCGAAATCCGTGACACGACCCATGGCATGATCCGCACGGAAGTGAAGTGCGCCCGCTGTGATGCGCATCTGGGTCATGTGTTTCCGGACGGCCCGCCGCCGACCGGCCTGCGTTATTGCATCAACTCGGTGTGCCTGAATCTCGAGCCACGCGAGTAAACGCATGAAGGCGACCTTCGGGTCGCCTTGTTTTTCGACAATTAAATTGCACACAATTTAATTGCTCGCTATGTTTGGCCTTTCCCGACTCTCTACGGAGCCCCGAACCATGAACGACAACCTGCTGGATATTCCGTGCACCACCATCAAAGGTGAGCAAAAGACCCTGGCCGATTTCGCCGGCAAGGCGGTTCTGGTCGTCAACACCGCGAGCAAATGCGGCTTTACCCCACAGTACAAAGGCCTCGAAGAACTGTGGCAGACCTACAAGGATCAAGGCCTGGTCGTGTTGGGTTTTCCGTGCAACCAGTTCGGCAAGCAGGAGCCAGGCAACGAAGGTGCAATCAGCGAATTCTGCGAGCTGAACTTCGGTGTCAGTTTCCCGCTGTTCAAGAAGATCGAGGTCAACGGCGCCGGTGCGCATCCGCTGTTTGTGCAACTGAAGAAGCGCGCTCCGGGCGTGCTCGGTTCCCAGGGCATCAAGTGGAACTTCACCAAATTCCTGATCGGCAAGGACGGCCAGTTGGTCAAGCGCTTCGCCCCGGCCACCAAGCCGCAGGACCTGAGCCGCGAGATCGAAGCTCTGCTCAAATGAAGCAACTGCCCGTTGATTCGCTGAAGCTCGACAGCCAGTTGTGCTTCAAGCTGTATGCCGCATCCCGGGCGGTGATTCGTGCCTACAAGCCGATGCTCGACCAGCTCGGCCTGACGTATCCGCAGTACCTGGCGATGCTGGTGCTGTGGGAATGGCAGGACGCTGCGCCGGAGCAGCCGACAGTCAAGGCGTTGGGTGAACGGCTGGCCCTCGATTCCGGTACGTTGACGCCGCTGCTCAAGCGTCTGGAGCAGTTGCAATTGGTGCAGCGTCAGCGCTCGACGCGTGATGAGCGTGAAGTGCACCTGAGCCTCACTGCCACGGGGCAGGCACTGCGTGAGCAGGTCGGGCCATTGAAGGCTCGGTTACTCTGCGACAGTGGCGTAGACCTGAATCGACTCAATGATTTGCGC
The DNA here is from genome assembly GCF_058136335.1 of Pseudomonas sp. 4CAES_32.4. NCBI lineage: Bacteria > Pseudomonadati > Pseudomonadota > Gammaproteobacteria > Pseudomonadales > Pseudomonadaceae > Pseudomonas > Pseudomonas sp. 4CAES_32.4. The sequence goes on along the minus strand of NZ_CM176882.1, from coordinate 4,404,589 downwards.
GATGGCCTCGATCACCTGTTGGGCCAGATCAAGGCGTTGTCGTAGTCGGGATCCACTGATCGAGCAGCGCGGCGAGTTCCTCACGGCGGAACGGCTTGGCCAGATAGTCGCTCATGCCCGCCGCGCGACAACGTTCGCGCTCCTCGGACATGGCGTTGGCGGTCAGAGCGACAATCGGCAGGTTTGGCCAGCGCCCGCTCTGGCGAATCTGCCGACTGGCCTCGTAGCCGTCCATGACCGGCATGTTGCAATCCATCAGCACCAGATCGAATTCGTGATACTCCAGTTGATCCAGCGCCTCGGCACCGTGAGCGGCAACGACCACCTCGCAGCCGAGTTTGCCGAGCATGCCTTTGGCCACCAGTTGATTGACCGGATTGTCCTCGACCAGCAGCACTCGCCCGCGTCGCACCGAAGATGAAGCCTGCGGGCGCGCATCATCGGTGTTGGCAATGTCCGGTTGCAGGGTTCGCCGCAGATTCTGATACAGCGCATTGCGTGCCAGCGGTCGTGCCTGTTGTTGCAATGGCGCAAGGGCGGCGGCTTCTTCGCTCGGCAAAAAGCTGCCGTAAGCAGTTACCAACAGAATCGGCGCCACCAGCGTCGGGCGCAGGCCGAACAGACACTCCGGGCAATCGGTGATGACCACGTCTGGGGTCAGGCCCAGCAGTGAGTCGTCAATGGTGCGTTGCTCATAGGCCACGCCCCATGCGGGCAGCAGGCTTTGCAAAAGCTCCGCCAGTCCGCTGCTGCCCGGCGTGATCGCGAGCACCTTGCCATTCAGTGGTGCCGCCGTGAGCGCACGGGTATGGCAGGGCAGTGGCAGTTCGGCGCAGAACTGGCTGCCGAACCCGCTTTCGGAGCTGATGGTCAGGCGTCCTTGCATCGCTTCGCAAAGGTTGTAAGTCAGTGCCAGACCCAATCCGGTGCCGCCGTACTGGCGGGTGATACCGGCCCCCGCCTGAGTGAAGGGCTGGAAGATTTTCACCTGCGCATCCTGCGCGATGCCAATGCCGGTGTCGCAAACTTCGATACGCACGCCATCCTTATAGGTCGACAAGCGCACATCGACCCGACCGAAGCGGGTGAATTTCAATGCGTTCGACAGCAGGTTGCTGACAATTTGACGAACCCGGGTCGGGTCACCCAGCACCAGCGCCGGGAAGTGCGGGTCGATCAGGCAGGTCAGCTCGACGCTCGGCGCGGCATTCTGCGAGAGCAGATTGGCCGTGTCCTCGATCAACGAGCCGAGGTCGAACGGAATGTGCTCAAGCTCCAGTTGCCCGGCATCGAATTTCGACAGGTCGAGAATGTCGTTGAGCAATTCCACCAACACCTTGCCCGAGTCGTGGGCAATCGACAGCTGCTGCTGTTGTTCGGCATTCAGCGGACCATCCAGCGACAGCGCGATCATCCCCAGCAGGCCGTTGAGCGGTGTGCGGATTTCATGGCTCATGTTGGCGAGAAACGCCGAGCGTGCTTCGGCCATTTCCAGCGCTGTGCTGCGGGCGACTTCGAGTTCATCGTTGGACTGGCTGAGCCGGGTGTTGATCGCCTTGAGCTCGGCGGTACGCGCCGAGACGATGTTTTCCAGTTGGCCGAGGTAGTCGGTCAAACGGTTTTCCGCGTTGCGCCGCTGCTGGATTTCGGTGGCGATGTTTTCGAACTGCTGATTGGCGACTTTGACCAGCACGCCAATTTCGTCGTTACCGTGCCCCGCCGGACATTCCAGGGTGGTTGGCTCGGCGCTGCGCGGGTCGCGCCCGCTGAGTTCACGGATTACCCGCACCAGTGGTTTGGTCAGCATCACGTAGAACAGCGCCAGCAGCAGGCCAGTGAGGATCAAACTGCGGGCGAAACCATTGAGCAAGGTCACCTCGGCCCGGCGCAGAAAACGGCCGCCGAATGCATAGGTGTCGACCTCGAGGCGCAACACACCAAGGGATTCGTTGGGCAAGTGATCCAGATAGAGGCGGTCTTCGAACTGACGCTTGGCGCCGAAAAGGAAGTCGCTGATCACCCGATAGCCGCTTTGCAGTTCCGGCCGTTTGACGCTGGCCAGTACGGTATTGTTGTTGTCGGTCAGTTGCGCGGCGATGATCGCCGGCGAGCGCAGCAGACCCAAGGTGAGTTCCTGGGCCAGTTCGGCGTCGATGTTGTAAGCGATGCGTGACGCCGGGTTATGGCTGATTTCCAGCAAAGACAGGATTTCACGGTTGATGGAGGCGTCTTCACTGGCATAATCGATGCCGATCTGCAGCAGGCTGAGCAGCGTGCCCAGAATGAACCCGACCAGCACAGTAAGCCTGGCTTGCTTGTACGACAGCCGGTGGGTGAATTTGATATCCATGGGGTGTTGAACCACTTCCGTTTCCCTTCGCTGCTCAAGCATAGTCGATCATGTATCGATACCGAGGTTCCCGAATCGCCTTGTAACAAGGCGCCGCGCGGGAATTTTGATCTGTGGGTCGTTGCTGGATCGCTATCATCACTGTGAAAGTGCCCGAGGAGAAGACGTGGATTCCCGATTGAATGCTTTTCTTGAACGCGCCGAGTCGGTTCTGGCGCGGATCGAACCGTTGCTGCCGGCACCACGTCCGGTTATCGACTGGGGCACTTGTCTGGCTGCACGCTGGCAGCGCGACGGCCGCAGCGGTTATTTGCTGCCGCTGGAAGTCAGCCTCGATATGCGCCTGTCCGACCTGATCGGTGTCGACCGTCAGCTCGAGCAACTGGGGCGCAATACTCAACAATTCCTCGACGGCATGCCGGCCAACCATGCGTTGCTGTGGGGCTCGCGCGGCACGGGTAAGTCCTCGCTGGTGCGCGCGCTGCTGGCGGAACACGCCGGGGCAGGTCTGCGCCTGATCGAGATCGAGCGTGATCATCTGGCCGACCTGCCTCGCGTGGTCGAGCAGATCGGTAAACTGCCGCAGCGTTTCGTGCTGTTTTGCGATGATTTGTCGTTCGAATCCGGTGAAGGCGATTACCGCGTCCTCAAAAGCGTGCTCGACGGTTCGCTTGAACAGGCGCCGGATAACGTCTTGCTGTACGCCACTTCCAACCGCCGCCATCTGGTGCCGGAAAAGGAAAGCGATAACGAAAACTGGAAGCGCGTCGACGGCGAACTGCACCCAAGCGAAGCGGTGGAAGACAAAATTGCGCTGTCGGACCGGTTCGGTCTGTGGCTGTCGTTTTATCCGTTTACCCAAGAACACTTCCTCAATGTCGTCGAACACTGGATCGGCCAATTGGCCGCCAAGGCCGGCCTGAGCTGGCAGCGCGACGATGAGCTAGACATCCTTGCCGTGCGTTGGGCCACCGGCCGCGGTAATCGCAACGGACGTTGCGCGTACCAATTCGCCCGATACTGGGTGGGACTGAAATTGTTGGAGCACAAGGCATGATTGATTTGCAACAAAGCGGCCAGGGCCTCGAAGGCTATGGCATGTTGGCCGCACAACTGGAATCGCTGCTGGCGGACGAGCGCGACTTCATCGCCAATGCCGCACAGTTTTCGGCGTTCCTGTTCAACCAGCTCGATGACCTGAACTGGGCGGGTTTCTACCTCAACCGCAACGAGGAACTGATGCTCGGTCCGTTTCAGGGGCAGATCGCTTGTGTGCGTATTCCATTCGGTCGCGGTGTTTGCGGCGCAGCGGCAGCCACCTTGCAGACCCAGCGGGTTGAAGACGTTCACGCCTTTCCCGGGCATATCGCTTGCGACAGCGCGTCGAACAGTGAACTGGTCGTGCCGCTGGTCAAGGACGGCCGCCTGATCGGTGTGCTCGATCTCGACAGCCCGAAACTGGCGCGTTTTGGTGCTGACGATCAAGCCGGCATCGAACAGCTGGCCGCGATCTTTCTGCGTCTGACCGACTGCTGATCACGCGGTAAGGCCAGCCTTGTGCAGCAAGCTGGCCTGATCCACGGCGTCGATTTGCTGGGGATCGAGGAAACGGCTGGCGTACTGCATGTACACACCCTCGCTGACGAACAGGCCAAACAATTGCGCATCGATGTGCGCCTCGCGGCACATCGTTGCCATGATGCCCAGTGCCTCGCTCAATGACTTGGCTTTCTTGTACGGTCGATCGGCGGCCGTCAGCGCTTCAAAAATATCGGCAATCGCCATCATTCGTGCCGGCAGGCTCATCTCTTCGCGCTTCAAACGTTTCGGATAACCGGTGCCGTCCATTTTTTCATGATGGCCGCCGGCAATCTCGGCGATGCTTTCGAGGTGACCGGGGAAGGGCAGGTGGCTGAGCATCATGATCGTCTGCACCATGTGGTGATTGATGATGTAGCGCTCTTCACGGGTCAGCGTGCCGCGAGCGATGCTCAGGTTGTACAGTTCGCCGCGATTGTATTTGTAGCGCGGCACATCCAGTTTGAAACCCCACGGATTGTCTTCGGGGATCAATTCGTTCTCATCGCGTTCGAGCAAGTGCTCAGGCTTGTCCGCCAGCAGGTTTTCCCAGACCGGCAGGCTGGGCGCGGATGTGCGGGACTGACGCTTGTTTTCTTCCCACGACACGCCCAGACGATCATCCAGTGTGCGCAACCAAGTGCGCCGGGCCACGCCATCGAGGCGCTGCAGATCGGCTTCGGCCATGGCTTCACCGCCCAGATTGCAGCGGGCAACGAAGGCAAAATCCTCGTCCAGCGCCGCCAGTGTGGCGTTGCGCGCCTGGCTCAGCTCCGTTTCATCTCCGCCCTTGGCCAGCGCCTGCCAGTAATCGATCCAGGCATCCCGCTTGAGCACTTCGAAGCGGGTGCGGATTTCGTGAATGCGGTCGTTGATGGTTTCCAGTTTGGTGGCTTTGTCGACTACGTATTCCGGTGTGGTGACCTTGCCGCAATCGTGCAGCCAGGCGGCGATATGCAGGGCTTCCCACTCATCTTCGGTCGGCTGGTAGGCGCTGAAGGCCGGCGCCTGACTGGCGGCTGCGGCTTGGGCGAGCATCAGCGTCAGTTCCGGCACGCGCTGACAATGGCCGCCGGTATAGGGGCTTTTCGCGTCGATGGCGCCGGCGAGCAATTGAATGAAGGCATCGAGCAACTGCTTTTGTCTGGCTTGCAGGCGCTGGCTTTCGATACTGACCGCCGCGGCGCCGGACACCGCTTGCAAGAACGCAATGCGATCAGGTCGCAGTTTTTCCAGATCGGCTGGAGCGCCACTGTCGTTGACCAACAGGATCAGCAAACCGATGGTTTCGTCGTGGCGGTTATGCAGGCGGATGCCGATCAAGTGGACCCGTGGCGCCTGCATGGCCGACAGGACTTTCTGCAGATCCCCGGCCTGATCGTAACCGAAGTTGCTCACCACATTGTTGCTGCCAACCAATTGCTGAAACCATGTCGGGCCACTGTTTTTCTGCAGGTCGTGTCCCTGAATGTCAAAGGTTTCCAGCGCCTGAGGAGCGCCGTCGATGACCAATCCATAAGGCTCCATGCGGTTGCCATCGCTTTCGCGCAGATAGATCAATCCCGCCTGAGCCTGAGCGATCTGCACGGTTTCGAACAACACCCGCTGCAGCAGTGGCGCGAAGCGGGTTTCCGCGCCGAGGGTGTCTGTAATGCGGAAGAAACTCGCCAGGGTGTCCTTCATGCGCGCCATCGACAGGCTCAACTGATCGACCTCAAGCACTGGCGAGCGCCGTGCGAGGGGGAAATTGAAGTCGAAGCTGCGGATTGCATCGGCTTCCTTGACCAAAGCGTGCAGAGGTTTGACCAGAATCCGGGAAATCAGCCAGCCCAGCGGCAGGCACAACAGCAGGGTGGCCAGGGTGATCAGCGCGCCTTGCCAGCGCAGGCGATAGGCATCGACCAATAACTCGTCCTCTGGCACCAGTAGCGCCAGTTGCAAACCTTTCGGGCCACCCTCCTGAATGCTGCTGCGGGCGACGATCCATTGGCGATCATCAGCTTCCAGGCGATTGCCTTTGTGATCACCGTTGAGCAGCGCGTGCAGACTTGGGCTCAGGTCAGCGACCTTGGCCAGATGCGCGGTGCGATCGTCGACGATCAAACGGCTGCTATCGGGGTAAGCCACTGCGTTGCCGTCAGCATCGAACAGCGCAATCTCGGTGGACGGCGTCACCACGTGCTTGCTCAATGTGGCGGACAGGGTCGCCAGCGTCAGGTCTGCGCCGATCACCGCATTGTCGCCACTGCGTCGGGCCAGGGTAGTGCCGACATTGTGCGTGGAGAAAAATACGTAAGGTTCGGTGGTGATCTGTTCTGACTGGCGGCGCGCGTCGAGGAACCAGGCGCGACTGCGTGGATCGTAGGCATCGTCCGGGTTGTCCTGGCGGCTGATGGGCGTCAGGGTCTGATCGAAGAACAGCGATTGCGAGCGCGGCTTGCCCTGGGTGTCGTGTTCGATGCTCCAGACCTGATAAGCCGCGCCGTCCGGTGCGTGGAGCAGGGATTGGAGCGCGGCCGTTCGCAGCGGCCGCACCATGAAGAAATCGCCATTGGCATAACCCAGGTATAGCGAGGCGAGGGTTGGATTATCGGTGAGCGATTGGCTGAACGGCCTGAGCAACGGCAAGCGTTGTTCGAGATTCGTCGCCTGACTGGCCGGGTTGTCCGCCAACAGGCTGAGCAAGTGCCTGATCGGCTGATAGGTGGCCGCCATGTCCAGGCGCACGTCCTGTTCGATCCTTTCAAACAGCTTTTCACTGCTTGAGAGGATGATCTGCGTGGTCTGGCGATAGTGGAACAGTCCAAGTACCACGCCGGTGAGCAGCAACAGAAAGGTGAACATGACGCTGATGTGCACGTGCAGCGGAAACCGGCGTTGCTCCGGGCGCAGTGGGCTGGGCATTTCGGACTCTCCATGATGTTTAACTCACTGCTCAGCGTCCAAGCATAGTTAAGCCCCGCTCATTCTGCTTTGCCCGGTCAGGGTCAATTGTTGCTGCAGCGCGTGCTCCAGATCGAGCATCGCCAGGCTGCTCGCTTCCCGTCGCCGACTGATCTCGTGGGCAGACATGGCCTGCTCGCACGCTTGCTCGAGGGCATCACAACATTCGATAAGCTGTTTTGCTTGGGCGATGCGTGCCGCGCCCTTGATTTTATGGGCGATCAGCGCCAGTTCGTCGCGCTCGCTTTCGGCGGATAACGCCAGTAACTCCTGACGATCGACGCGATTGCTGTTGAGCAGCTCAGTCATCAGGCGCAACGCCTGTATCGGATTGCCTCCGGTGAGCAGACTCAAACCCTCGAAGTTGAAGGCAGGGCTACGCGGTGCCGGCTGAACCCCGCCGACCCATTGGCTAAGTACGCTCAGGCTCAACGGCTTGAAGAGACAGTCATCCATTCCCGCCTGCTTGCAGCGTTGTACTTCTTCAGGCAAGGCATTGGCGGTGAATCCGAGCACGATGCACGCCGGTTTGCGGTTCTGTTGCTCATGCTGGCGAATGGCGCGGGTCAATTCGTAGCCATTCATCAACGGCATGTTGCAATCAGCGATCACCAGATCGTATTGACCCTTCTGCCACTGTTCGAAACCGCTGCGCCCGTCTTCGGCGATGCTGAAGTGATGACCGAGAAATTCCAGTTGCTGGCACATCAGCAAGCGGTTGGCCGGATGATCGTCAACCACCAGCACATTCAAGGGATCGGCTGAAGTCTGGATGGAGGGTTCGGATTTTTGCGGCGCCGTTTCGGCGGGAAAGGTTTCCATGGGCAGGGACATGATCACCCGGGTGCCTATTCCGGGGTGGCTGCTCAAGAGCAACTGGCCGCCCATCATCTCGCACAGGTTGCGACTGATGACCAGCCCCAGCCCCGCGCCACTTCGGCTGCGCTGACTGCCACCGTCGGCCTGGGCAAACGGCTCGAACAAACGTTGCTGATCCTCGGCACTGATGCCGACGCCGCTGTCCTGCACGGTCAACTGCATGAGAGCGTGCGCAGGATCATCGCCGGGTATCAGATCGAGGGTGATCCTGACCTGACCCTGTTCCGTGAATTTGATGGCGTTGCTGACCAGATTGGACAACACCTGCTTGAAGCGCAGCGGATCGAGGCACACATCGACCGCGAGTTCCGGTGGGTTGACGGTCAGGAGCAATGACAGGCTTTTCTGTCGGGCCAGACCGTCGAAGATGCGTACCACGGTGTTGACCGTATCGATGAGATTGACCCGTTCAGGCACCAGGCTCAAGCGCCCGGATTCGATTCTGGCGATATCGAGAATGTCGCCGATCAATCCGAGCAAATCCTTGGCCGACTGGTAGGCGGTGTCAATCGACGAGCGATCGGGATGTTCCCGGGCCATGCGTTTGAGGGTCAGTTCAAGCATGCCGATCACCGCATTCATGGGGGTACGGATTTCGTGGCTCATGGTCGCGAGGAACGTGCTCTTCGCGCGATTGGCATCGTCGGCCTGTTCCTTGGCAGCGCGCAGGTCGTCGAGCAATTGTCGGCGTTCACTGATATCGATCCAGCCGCCGATAATCCCTTGCACGTCGCCACAGGAATCCCGGTAGGGCAGGATCCAGTGATAGATGGTCAGGCGCTGGCTGCCGATATGCAGTGGCCGATCCAGCACCAGCGATCGGCCTTCGGCAATCACGCGCTGGTAATCGGCCTGAAAGGTGCGGGCTTCGAAAGCATTGCTCAGTGAGCCTTCCATCACGCTTTTGCCGATCACGTCTTCCCGCCGGGCGTTGAAGGCTTGCAGGTAGCTGTCGTTGCAACTTTGCAAGAGTCCCGCGCGGTCGCGTACGTAGATCGGATGCGGTGTGCCATTGACCAGTGAACGCATGAATTCGTATTGATCGCTCAAGGCTCGCTCGGCGGCCTTGCGCTGGTTGATCTGGCGGCGCATGTAGGCGTTCCAGGCGAGTAGCAGCAGAAGCAGCAGGCAAGCGCCGAGGACCACCTGATAGAACAATCTCTGATAATTGCGCCAAGCGCTTTGCGATGCGGCCGAGTAGCCACGCCAGCGGCCATTGATGACACCCAGTTCTTCAGGGGCAATGCTCAACAATGCCTTGTCGAGGATCGAAGCCAGCTCCGGGTTATCGCGAGCGGTGGCCAGTGAGAAAGCGGCCTGTCCGGTACCGATGGTGGTCGTGATCTGTAACGGTTGTTCGAAAATCTGCGACGAGATGAAGTAGTTGGCAATGACCAGTGAGTTCACAGCGCCATCGACGCGACCGTCGGCCAGCATGGATACGGCGCTGAAGGTGTCCGCTGTCTCGACCAGGTGGATGCGCGGGAACTCGCGGCGCAGGTATTCGACCATCGGGTTGCCCTGAGCGATCGCCAGTTGCTTGTCTTTGAGCTGGCCCAGATGCGAGGGGCTGTCGGCACTCTTGCGGGTCAACAGGACGTATGAATTCTCCAGGTAGGGTCGGCTGAAATTCAGGGTTTTTTCCCGTTGCGCGGTCGGCAGCAGCGCCGCAATCAGGTCAGCCTGATGATTGTCGATCTGTCTGATCATCTCGGCGTCGTTGCGACTGCGCTGGATCTGGAAGCGCAGGCCGGTACGCAGGCGAATCAGTTCCAGCAGGTCAGCGCTGATGCCGCGCAGGTTGCCGTCGCTGTCGAAGAACGTCAGCGGCGCAAAGGCCTCGTTCGCCACTACATTGACAACCGGATGACGTTGCAGCCATTCCTCTTCGCGTCCGGTCAGCTGCAGCTTCTGATCGGTCAGCAGCAGGTCACTGCCGGCACTCCAGCGTTTGGCGATGTTGTCGCGCTCGCTGCGCGGTACGGCTTTGATCACGCTGTCGATGATGCCCAGCAGCGAAGTGTTGCCACGACGCACTGCAAAGCTGAAACCATTGGCTTCCTGCTTGCCGAAATTGGCCATGCGCACGTTGTTGAGATAACCCTTGTTGATCATGTAGTGGGTAGAGAGGGTGTCGCCGAGGAACACATCGGCCTGATCGAAGGCCACAGCGTTGATCGCGTTCTGGTAGGACGGATAGCAGGTGATCAGCGCCTTGGGATACAGCGCCCTGACTTCGGCGAGTGGCAGATAGTGGTAGACCATGCTCAGGCGCAGGCCTGCCAGGCCCTCACTGAGGCTGCGGGTCTCGCTTTCGCGGGTTACCAGGACGGGCTGGTCGATGGCGTAAGGTTCGGACAGTGCGAGTCTGGCGTTGCCGGCTTCAAAGCCGTTCGCCGTGCCGAGCATGTCGATGTGTCCGTCTGCCAGCGCCTGGATCGCGTCCTCCCGGGAGGCGAAACGGCGGATGCGGATCGGTAGTTGTGTGGCTTGGCTCAGCAGTCCCGCGTAATCGGCGGTCAGTCCTTCGTAATCACGACCGCTGACCGTCATGTCGAACGGCGGGTAATCAGGTGCGGAGGTTCCCAGAATCAATTCATGGCGGGTTTGTAGCCACTGCCGTTGCGAGGCCTCGAACAGAACCTGCACCGATTCGCTCGCCGAACGACTCAGCAAGGCGAAGTCTGACGACGTTTCGGCCACGCTGTACAAGGGAATACACAGGCACAGAAAAGTGCTCAATGCAGTCAGATAGTCCTTCAATCGACGGGGCATGTTGCCTCTCACACGAGTGCGTTTCGTTTGGCCATTTCGATAAGTTCTACAAGGGACTTGGCTTTGAGTTTCTGCATAAGACGTTTTTTATAAGTGCTGACGGTTTTATTACTGAGAAACATGCCTTTGGCGATTTCCTTGTTAGTTCGCCCCTGGGCAAATAATTGCAGCACCATCAGTTCGCGATCATTGACGGCCTTGAACAGTTCCAGTTCGGTATAACGCACATCGTCGCTGCGAACCGGATTCAATGCCTGGCTGGGGAAATAGTTGTAACCGGAAAGTACCGCTTTGATCGCGCTGACCAGTTCGCTCAGGTCTTCCTGTTTGCACACATATCCCGATGCGCCCGATTGCATGCACCGGATGCCGAACAAGGTCGGGCATTGAGCCGTCAGAATAAGAATTTTCAGCGGGGAGCCCATGGCGTTGAAGCGGGCCAGTACTTCGAGGCCATCAAGTTTGGGAATGCTGATGTCGAGAATGACCAGATCTGGCGTGCATTCGCGGACCATTTGCATGGCATCGACCCCGTTGTCGGTCTCAACGACGACCTTGTAACCCTCATGCTCCAGCAACATTCGAACGGCAAGCCGTATGACCGGGTGATCGTCGACAATAAAAACGGAGTTCATAATCAAATCCCATACAAGCACGAATAAAGCGCGCACCTTAGCTCAGTTGAATGAGTGGTCGCAGTGACCGAAAAGGCCTGAGAGGCTATATGGGAAAAGTCCTACAATTAAAAAGGACTGGGACTACCGCTGTATTCGGTCGTACGTAAGTAGGGATGACGATATACAGAGGCGGATGTTGCGAAACTTGTCTTACAGGAAGCGGCTGTGAATGTTGTGTTGTTGTTTGTTTAAACGTTTGCTTCGGTTCGCTCGCGATGGCGCTGATCAATGTTGCCGAGCGTACTCGACAGACCCTGTGAAGGGCCGGTCGAATACGCTCGGTTTCAGTGGGAGCGACCGGTCATTTCCAGGGCCATATCACTGGCGTAGCTGTCGGTCATGCCGGCGATGAAATCGATCATGCGCAGGAACGACGTGTGCAGTGGGCCGTTCGGATCGGGCGCATTGTTGCCGAGCAGGTCGAGAATCCGGCGGCTTTTGAACGACGGCGTGCGGCCATTGTGTTGTTCGAGTGCCGCGCCACAAAAGGCATTCAGGAGAATTTCCAGCGTGGTGTAGGCGCCGATTTCATGCAGGGTCTTGCGTTTATCCTGAAAGATTTTCTTGCGGGCGATGTCTTTGGCATTCAACACACAGCGTTTAGCCGGACCGTGCATGTGTTCCACCAGATCCCCCGGTAGCGTGCCGGCGAGTAACGCGTCCTGCTGCTCGACAAATGCCCGCGCCGCGGCGTTGGTCAGATGTTCGATGGCTTTGCCGCGAAGAATGGCGAGTTTGCGCCGGCGCGAATCCTGTGGACCGAGCTGGCGATAGGTTTCCGGAAGATCATCACCGACCAGACCCAAAAGCAGCGATTCGACTTCGGCATACTCCAGCAGATCCATCTCCAGACCGTCTTCCAGATCGATCAGCGCATAGCAGATGTCGTCGGCAGCCTCCATCAGATACACCAGCGGGTGACGTGCCCAGCGTTGTTCTTCCAGTTGCGGCAGGCCTAGCTTGTGGGCGATCTGTTCGAGCAGCGGCAGTTCACTCTGGTAGCAGCCGAACTTGTGCTTCTTGTAGCCGAGAGAGTCGGCATGGCGCGCCGTCCATGGATACTTCAGATAAGTCCCGAGGGTGGCGTAGGTCAGCCGTGTACCGCCATCAAACTGGTGGTACTCAAGCTGCGTGAGTACACGGAACCCCTGGGCGTTGCCTTCGAAATTGAGGAAGTCGCCGCGCTCCGCCTCGCTCATGCCGTCCAGCCAGCCACGGCCGGCGGCTTGTTGAAACCAGTGACGAATCGCATCTTCACCGGAATGGCCGAAGGGCGGATTGCCGATGTCGTGAGCCAGGCAGGCCGATTGCACGACCATCCCCAGATCGGCCGGATCGCACCAGTCCGGCAGGGCGCTGCGCAGGGTTTCACCGACGCGCATACCCAGTGAACGACCGACGCAACTGACTTCCAGCGAGTGGGTCAGGCGGGTGTGGATATGGTCATTGCTCGATACCGGGTGCACCTGAGTCTTGCGACCCAGACGCCGGAAGGCTCCGGAGAAAATGATCCGGTCATGGTCTTTGTGAAAGGGGCTACGGCCGAGTTCCTGCGGGCTGTGCAGCGGCTTGCCGAGACGTTCGCGGTTGAGCAGGGTTTGCCAATCCAAGGCTGGTTCTCTCCGTCTGGTGACTGATCGTCCTAGCTTCCCGGTTCAGCCCGGCGCCTGCAAGCGGAACTACAGGCCCGCTGCATCAATGTCGATCAACAACAGCCGTTCACCATTATCGAAAAACTGCCCGGCGGTGAGGCAATACTGGTTGCTGGTGGCATCGCGATACGTGTTGGAAAGCGTCAGGCGCCGCTCATCCCAACCTTCGGCGAGCAAGTGATAAAAGTACGGGCGCCATGACCAGTTGTGACCCAGATAGCGATTGTCCGCGACCCAGCCGTTGTGTCGCCATTCGAGGTTGGGCGTCAGTTGCGTACCGTGACGGTCGCATTGATAAAACCGCAGCAACCACGGAAAAGCCTCCAGTTGGGGCAGGGCACTCAACGGCGCGTGTGTTTGCGCCCAGGCTTGCAGAATCGCCATCAGTTCGCTGAGTTGCTGACGCATCTGCATCAGCCGCCCGCGTTCGGCGAGTTTCTGCCGCACGTAGCGCTGACGCAGTTCGGCGAAACGGTGCACGAACGCATCAGTGGCGAAAAATGCCTCCTGCGCCCGGGCGAAGAGAAAGCCCTGCACATAGCGTGAACCACATTCCAACGCGAAATTCAGCTGCGCCTCGGTTTCGACCCCTTCGGCAATAATCCAGCAGCCGGTTTTCTCGGCCATCTGCGCGAGCGCCTTGACGACGTCACTGCTCGGGCCGCCCAAAGCGGCAGCCTGGAACAGGCGCATGTCGAGTTTGAGGATGTCCGGCTGCAGGGCGAGTACACGGTCGAGTTGCGAATAACCGGCACCGAAATCGTCGATGGCGATTCTTGCGCCGGCCTCGCGATAACGACCGGCCACCTCGGTGAGGCGCTGAATATTCCCGCCCAACTCAGTGATTTCGAAGACGATGCGCTGCGGGTCTACGCTGTGTCGCGCCAATTGCTTGAGACTGGGCAGCGCCTGATCCGCGCGCAGGCGACTGATCCAGCGGGGCGACATGTTCAGGCTGAGAAACCAGTCGGATGGCGCCTCATGCAGACGGCTCAAAGCGTTATCACGGATCTGTCGGTCGAGGCGGCGCAAGGCGATGGCGGGGGTTCGCGGGTCGGCGAACAGCGGTCCGACCGAAGTCAGCTGGCCGTCGGCCTGACGCAGGCGGCCCAATGCTTCGACGCCTGCAATACGTCCCGTGGCGGTATCGATGAAAGGCTGAAAGCAGGCGAGCGGTTGCCCGTCGATCACGGGGCCTCCTTAGTGGTTCTTGTTCTGGTGAACCCCGCCGACCGGGTAGGCGCGCGAGATTGAACCTCCGGATAAGAGGTTCATCCCGTCGATGTTGCAAGAATGTAGCCAGATGTATCCGTTCAGCGTTTGCTGGAGCTCTGCATGACCAGTTTGATCAGCGGCCCAAGGGTAGTGCCGAGCCGAACCAGTCGAGTCAGACCACTACCGCCGCCGCTCTTCGCGCCTTTGCCGGTGATAAATCCCAACAGGGTAACGGCGGCCACGCCCCACAATGGCGCGTGTTTGATGCCGAAGCCGCCTTGCAGATTCTGCGACATGCCGCGCATGCGCTGCAGGGGTTGCAGCACTTGCCCGGTCTCGTGGCGGATTTCCTGGCGATGCATTTCCATGCGCAGGCGGATCAATGCCTTGCGCATTTCCCGGCGTGAGCCGTTGTGTGGCAGTTCAGTCAGGCTCATGGCAGCAGACGCTCCCGGTCGTTGGCCAGCTCTTCAAGCGTGCCGTGGAAGGGCGAGGACTCATCGAAAATCGCCGCTTTGAGGCGCAGCCCGCAGAAGATCGAGGCCAAGGTATAAAAGACGCACAGGCCAATGATCGCCGCCAGACGGTAGGTGTCCCAGAAGATGATCATGACCAGTGTCGATAAACCCACCAGCAATAACAGCGCAAACACCAAGGCCAAACCGGCGAACAACAACAGGCTGACAGTGCGCGATTTCTGTTCCTGCAATTCGATGCCGAACAATTCGACATGGCTGTGCAGCAGACCGAGAACGGCGGCGCCCAAGCGCCGCGTGGAGGAGGCGGTGCCCGCAGTCGGGCCGGATTCACCGATCGACATGATCAGCGCCGCGTGGCCAGCAGGCCAATCAGAAAGCCGACACCGGCAGCAATACCCACCGATTGCCACGGATTGGCCGACACATAATCTTCGGTCGCGGTGACAGCCGCCTGGCCGCGTTCACGCAGCGTGTCTTCGGTCAATTTCAGGGTTTCGCGGGCGCGCAGCAGGCTGTCGTGGATCTGCTCGCGCAGTTCATCGGCCTGATCGCCGGCCAGAGTGGCGGTGTGCTCGAGCAACCGTTCGGTGTCGGCGACCAGGGTCTGAAAGTCGTTCATGAGGATTTCTTGAGCAGTCTTTGCCTTGATGCTGGCCATGGGTGGATCTCCGTAAGTGACGTCTGAAGCGTTCGAGTATGAGCCTTGCGCGAAGGTTCATTACAAATGACTGGTACAACTTTTGCTGTGTCGTGGTGCGTCGTCCGGCCGTAGTGCGCTGTTGCCGGGCGTGCGCCTTGAGAAACCTTATCTCAAATGATCCCGGTTCGTGTCAGGACATCGACCCTGTGCGCCAAAGCAGTTCACTGGACCTTCAATTCGGTGACTGCCCGGTCGCAACTTGGTGCATGAAATGCCCGCACGAACCGCTTTGGTGCCTTTTTCGCCTTTAGGTCTGCCTGCTCATGGAAAATCTGCAAAGCGCTGTGGACACCCTGGTCCACAGCTCCAACACGTTATTCATTCTGATCGGTGCGGTGATGGTGCTGGCGATGCACGCCGGTTTCGCCTTTCTGGAAGTCGGAACGGTCCGGCAGAAAAACCAGGTCAACGCCTTGTCGAAAATCCTCAGCGACTTCGCCGTCTCGACGCTGGCCTATTTCTTTATAGGCTATTGGATCTCCTACGGCGTGACCTTCATGCAACCGGCAGCGGTCTTGAACGCCGATCACGGCTATGGACTGGTGAAGTTCTTCTTTCTGCTGACCTTCGCTGCAGCGATTCCGGCGATTATTTCCGGCGGCATTGCCGAGCGCGCACGCTTCGTTCCGCAGTTGTGCGCAACGGCGTTGATCGTGGCGTTTATCTATCCGTTTTTCGAAGGGATGATCTGGAACGGCAACTACGGCCTGCAAGCCTGGCTGGCGGCGCAGTTTGGTGCCGGTTTCCATGACTTCGCCGGATCCGTGGTGGTGCATGCCATGGGCGGCTGGCTGGCGCTGGCGGCGGTGCTGTTGCTTGGGCCGCGCAACGGCCGCTACCGCGACGGGCGCCTGGTGGCGTTCGCGCCGTCGAGCATTCCGTTTCTGGCGCTGGGCTCGTGGATTCTGATTGTCGGCTGGTTCGGCTTCAACGTGATGAGCGCGCAGACGCTGCAGGGTGTCAGCGGGCTGGTGGCGGTCAACTCGTTGATGGCGATGGTCGGCGGGACGATGGCGGCGTTGATTGTCGGGCGCAATGACCCAGGCTTCCTGCACAACGGCCCGTTGGCCGGGTTGGTGGCGATCTGTGCGGGGTCCGATCTGATGCATCCGGTCGGTGCGCTGGTGACCGGTGCGATTGCCGGCGCGCTGTTTGTCTGGTGTTTCACGGCGGCGCAGGTGAAATGGCGCATCGACGACGTGCTCGGCGTGTGGCCATTGCACGGTTTGTGCGGCGTATGGGGCGGGATTGCCTGCGGCATTTTCGGCCAGACGGCCCTCGGCGGTCTCGGTGGTGTCAGCCTGATCAGCCAGTTGATCGGCACCGCACTCGGCGTCGCCGTGGCGTTGATCGGTGGTTTCGTCGTCTACGGCGCGATCAAGGCGTTGCATGGGCTGCGCCTGAGTCAGGAACAAGAGTATTACGGCGCCGACCTGTCGCTGCACAAGATCGGCGCGGTGAGCCAGGATTAAGCCTCCTCATCGTTGGCACCGGGATAGAAGCCGTGCAACAGGCGATAGCGGTCGATGCGCACCTGATCGACTTTTTCCTGCACTTGATGCGCCGGCAGACCGAGCATGATCAATGCGTGAGAGGCGAGCATCAGGCTCGATTCCAGCAGCTCCGGCACCACTTCGGTGGCGCCGGCGGCTTTGAGTTCGGCCCACTGGCTGTCATCACGAGTGCGCACCAGAATCGGCACATGGGCATTGAGTCGGCGCGCTTCCTTGAGAATGCGCAGGGCGACGTCACTTTGATCGACGGCGATCACCAGCAATCTGGCGCGCAGCAAGCCGACGGCGGTCAGCAGGTCGCCGCGTGACGAGTCGCCGTAATGCACGTCGCTTTCGCCGGTCGCGGCCTCCTGGACGCGCACCGGGTCGTTGTCCAAGGCGATGTAAGGTTGCCGGGCGTTGCGCATGAAGCGGCCGATGGATTGGCCGACGCGACCATAGCCACAAATCACCACGTGCTTGTCGAGGTCGGCGTTGAGGGCGCTGATTTCTTCGATCTGCGCTTCTTCATTGGGCTTGCGGTGGAGGGCGGCGGCGATGCGTGGCGCGGCGCGAAGCAGCAGCGGTGTCAGCAGCATCGAGCAGAATGTTGCCGCTAGTAAAAGGGCACCCAGTTGATCCGGCAGCAGGCTGTTTTGCTGCATCTGCGCCATCAGCGCAAAGCAGAACTCGCCCCCCTGAGCCAATGCCAGACCACTGCGCCAAGCGGTTTCGCTGTCACTGCCACGCCATTTCACCAACAGCGCCACGACGATACCTTTGATCACCATCAAGCCGACGGTGAGAGCAAGGATCAGCAGGCTGTGACTGACGAACAGTTGCAGGTCGATGAGCATGCCGATGCTGACGAAAAATACCCCGAGCAGGATGTCGCGGAACGGCCGGATATCGGCTTCGATCTGATGCCGATAGTGACTTTCACCGAGCAACATCCCGGCCAGAAAGGCACCAAGGGCCGGCGACAGGCCCAGCAAGTGTGTCAGCCACGCCGTCAGCAACACGATCACCAGCGCCAGCAGAACGAACAACTCCGCCGAGCGCGAGGCGGCTACTTCGTGAAACAACCGTGGCAGTAGCCAGCGACTGGCCAGCAGCAGCCCGATGAAGAGGACGACGGTTTTCGCCAGCGTCAACGGCAGCGCCCAATACCAGGCCTGGGTGCTGCTTCCGGCGAACACCGGCACCAATGTCAGCAACAAAACCGCGACCACGTCCTGAAACAGCAATACGCCGATAGCGTTCTGGCCATGGCTGCTGAACACCTCGCCGAGGCTGCCGAGTTCTTTGCTGACAATCGCCGTCGAAGACAGTGAAAGCCCCGCGCCTAGCAGCAGCGCCGGCGTCAGCGGCATCCCCAGCAGCATCAGCAGCAAACCGAGCAGCGCGGTGCTGATCAGCACCTGCTGGCTGCCGAGGCGAAATACCACCTGGCGCAGCGCGATCATCTTCGACAGGGAAAACTCCAGGCCGAGGGAAAACAGCAGAAACACCACGCCCAACTCCGCCACATCAGGCAGGTGTTCGCTCTCGTTGACCCAATCAAAGGCACTCGGCCCGACCAGCAATCCCACGCACAGGTAACCCAGCACGGGAGGCAGCCGCAGCCGACGAAACAGGGCAATCACCACGAGGGACGAGGCGAGAATGATCAACAGATTGGCAAACACTGGACACTCCGATGTCAGGGTTTCGGCCTCTCAAGCGTAGAGGCAAAAACAGCGGGAGCATCGCGTAATCGGCATTTGTGCGGACTGATGTGCATCAGGGTTTTGCATGAGGGGTTGCAGCCAATGCGCCAAACCTTTGGGCGGTGTCGGGTCGACGGGGTTTCACACCGGGCCTAGAATAGCCGCACTTATTTTTGGTTGAGCCATCATGCCTCCTGAATGTCAGTTGTTCGGCACCTTGGGGTGTCACCTGTGCGAAGTCGCTGAGGCCGAGCTGATGCCTTTTGTCGAACATGGTCTGCTGGTTGAGCTAATCGATATCGCCGAAGATGAATCCTGGTTCGAGGCTTACAGCCTGCGTATTCCGGTTCTGCGTCGTGTCGATACCGGCGCCGAGTTGGACTGGCCATTCAGTGCCGATCAGGTGGTGGCGTTCTTGCGTTGACCCGATGTCCGGCGACGTTCCGCTCATCGTGACTTCGTATCCATTCCTTGGCACATCCCGATCGATTCGGTTACTGTATGTCCGTACAGTAATTGGGTCAGAGGGATATACCGTGGTCAATGTCGAACAGTTGAAGAACAGCGTGAACCGGATGTCGGTTGACGTGGTGCGCGAGGCCGTTCTCGAACTGCGCCTGGACGGCTTGGTCACGGAAGGCAAGACGCCGTTCAACAAGCTGCATTTCAACACCTGCTTTGCCGAGATCGAAGCCTTGTTCCAGCGCGCCGGTTACCACAAGCAACTGGACGTCGTGGGCTATCAGGGCTTGTTGTACGCCTTGTATGACCCGGGTCGCTGGGAGGCGGTCGACGTCCTGCGCTGGCTCAAGGAGTTCACCGATGCGGCGGCGCTGAAGTCTATTCCCGCCTGAGGATTGCGTTAGGTGCGTCTCCCTCAAGTGTTGGATAATGCCGGCCTGCCTTGAGGGTCCGAATTTCCGTATGTCCACATCAACATTTTCTGCTGCACAGAATCAGGCCAGTACCTTGTACTTGCCGCCAGGCCATTGGCTGACCGTTCTCGATTGCTTGTGTGAGCACTTCAGTGCCATTGGCCGTGAGCAGTGGCTGGACCGGATTGCTCGAGGTCGCGTGCTGGATGGTCAAGGTCAGCCCATCGCACTGGACTTGCCTTACAAGGAAGGTCTGCGCATTCATTACTTTCGTGAAGTGCCAGACGAAAAGCCGATTCCGGTGGTCGAGTCGATTCTGTATGCCGATGAGCATCTGGTCGTGGCCGACAAGCCACATTTTCTGCCGGTGACTCCGGCAGGGGAGTATGTCGAGCAAACCTTGCTGCGACGGCTGATCCGTCGTCTCGACAATCCTCATCTGGTGCCGCTGCACCGGATCGACCGGCACACGGCGGGGCTGGTGATTTTCTCGGCCAATCCACAAACCCGTTCGGCGTATCAATCACTGTTCCCGACGCGGCAGATCGACAAGCGCTATGAAGCGATCGCACCGGCGTTGCCCGGGCTGGATTTCCCGTTGGTGCACAAGAGCCGGCTGGTCGATGGCGAGCCGTTTTTCCGCATGCAGGAAGGGCCGGGTGTCAGCAATACCGAGACGGCAGTGGAAGTTCGCGAAAAGAATGGCGACCTGTGGCGCTATGGCCTGTTTCCGGTGACCGGCAAAAAGCACCAACTGCGTGTCCATATGACCGCGTTGGGTGCGAGCATCTGCAACGATCCGTTCTATCCGCATGTGCTGAAGGACATCGAGGACGACTACGCCAATCCGTTGAAGCTTTTGGCGCAAGGGCTGCGGTTTATCGATCCGGTGAGCGGTGAAGAACGCGAATTCGAGAGTCGCATCACGTTGCAGTGGTGAGGTTGACCCCCACTTTCCAGCGCCCATGAAAAAGCCCGCATTAAATGCGGGCTTTTCTGTATCCGGTGTCGACGCAGAGCTTACAGCTCTTTAACGGTACGAACCTGATCCTTGTTGATGCGGGTCTCTTTGCCGTCCAGTTGCTGGAACTCGTAGAAGCCCGAATCGTCATCGTATTTCGGGGTGTCGACGGCCTGGATTTCGCGACCGTCATTCAAGGTGATCACTGTAGGCGAAGAGCAACCGGCGAGGGTGGCCAGGCCCAGTGCGAGCATGAAAGTGGCGAGGGTCCGTTGAGTCATGGTGTGTCTCCGAATGGGAATTCTTTTGGTTACTGAGCTTGAGACGTATACAAGGCGTGAGAGTTCCTTGAGTGCTGTCAGTCTGACACAGTGTTGTGCGAATTTAACAGTTCGGGGGTATTGAGGTTGGCCAGTCGCGGGTCGTTGTCCGGGCATTGCAGGGCAGTGGCGCCGAGACCACGCATGACCCGGCCGGGGCTGCGTTCACCGGCGTTCCAGGCATCTTCGAAAGCCGCAGCAAGCGTCACCGGAATCACGCACAGCAACGGTTCCCAATGCTCGTCATGGCGCAACATTAAAGGTTTTTCAGGATTCAGATTGGCGGTTCCACGCATGCTTTGCAGCAATGCATTGTCGATGCGTGGCACATCGCACGGCAGAACCAGCAAATGCGTATGGCGCGCTGCTTTCAGTCCTGCACGAATGCCGGCCAGCGGCCCCGGAAAGTCGCCTTCGTCATCCGCTACCAATTGATCCGCGAACGGCGCATAGCGTTCACGATTACGGTTGCAGGAAATAATCAGGTCGTCGGTCAGCGGGCGCACCTTGCGCTGTAAATGAGCGATCAGCGGCTCACCCAGCCATTGCACCAAACCCTTGTCCTGGCCGCCCATGCGCTGGCCGCGCCCACCGGCCAGGAGCAGAATGGAGCATGGTGGCATTTGCGAATTTAGGGGCATGGCGGCTCTCCACAGGGGCGGCAAAAAAAGGGGGCGCTGTGATATAACACCGGGCTGTTTCTCCTACAACTGGACGAGCCTATGAAAGCCAAGGCTGATGTACCTTTCGTGCCGCTCAATATTGCGGTGCTGACTGTCAGTGACACCCGAACGCTGGAAACCGACACTTCAGGCCAGGTCTTCGTCGACCGCTTGACCGCAGCAGGCCATAACCTGGCCGAGCGGGTGTTGCTCAAAGATGACTTGTACAAAATTCGCGCGCAAGTCGCCAACTGGATTGCCGACGATGTCGTGCAAGTGGTGCTGATCACCGGTGGCACTGGTTTTACCGGGCGTGACAGCACGCCGGAAGCCGTTGCCTGCTTGCTGGACAAAAAAGTGGATGGCTTCGGCGAGTTGTTCCGGCAAATTTCGGTGGCTGATATCGGCACCTCAACCGTGCAATCCCGAGCGCTGGCCGGTCTGGCCAACGGCACGCTGGTGTGCTGCCTGCCAGGTTCGACCAATGCGGTGCGGACTGGATGGGACGGCATTCTCGGCGAGCAACTGGATGCGCGTCACCGTCCGTGCAATTTCGTCACCCATCTCAAACAGGCTGCGCCTTGTGAATCCCGTGGGTAAGCCGGGAAAGACCGGCAGCCTGATGCCTGTCGAGGAGGCATTGGCGCGTCTGCTGGAAATGGCGGAAGCGTCGCCGATTACCGAGCACGAATATTTGCCGTTGGCTCAGGTCGAGGGGCGAGTGCTGGCCGAAGATCTGATTTCGGCCCTCGATCTGCCGCCCTGGCCCAATAGCGCCATGGACGGCTATGCCTTGAAACTGGCTGACTGGACGGGCGAGCCATTGCCGGTCAGTCAAAAAGTCTTCGCCGGACAGGCTCCCGAGCCGTTGCAGCCAGGCACGTGTGCTCGAATCTTCACCGGCGCGCCGGTGCCGGCAGGTGCCGATTGTGTGGAAATGCAGGAAAACGCCGAGGTTCAGGCCGATGGACGTGTGCGTTTCATCGAGACCATGGCGCCGGGCAAGAATATTCGTCCACAGGGCCAGGAAACCACATTCGGTGAACTGATTCTGCAGGCCGGAACCCGACTGGGGCCGATTGAGCAAGGTTTGTCCGCCTCTTTGGGCTGTGCCGGGCTCAACGTCGTGCGCAAGGTGCGGGTCGCGGTGCTGTCTACCGGTGACGAGCTGGTTGAGCCGGGACAGGCATTGGGCCCGGGGCAGATCTACAACAGCAATCGCGTGGTTCTGTGCAGTTGGCTGCAGCGCTTGGGATGCGAAGTGGTGGATGCCGGGATTCTGCCGGATGATCTGGTCGCGACCCGTGCCCGATTGGGTGAGTTGCAGGATGTCGACCTGATCCTTTCCACGGGCGGTGTTTCTGTCGGTGAGGCTGATTTTCTCGGTATTGCCTTGAGAGAAGAGGGCGAACTGGCGTTGTGGAAGCTGGCCATCAAGCCCGGAAAACCGTTGACTGTCGGCCATTTTCGCAATGTGCCGGTGATGGGGTTGCCCGGTAACCCTGCGTCGACACTGGTCACTTTCGCCTTGTTGGCGCGTCCCTATCTGCTGCGACGTCAAGGCGTGAAGGATCTCGATCCCCTGAAATTCCCCGTCCCCGCTGGTTTTGACTGGCCACAGCCGGGCAACCGCCGTGAATATCTGCGTGGGCGTCTGGAACAAGGGCGCGCCATTATTTATCGCAATCAGAGTTCGGGTGTCCTACGAAGTGCGGCTTGGGCCGATGGCCTGGTCGAGGTGCTGGAAGGTCGAACATTGGTCGCCGGAGATGAAGTCGTGTTCATTCCGCTGAGCGATCTTCTGGGCTGAACCTCTGCTCCGAGAGTGCAGGCTCGGCGAATGAACACCGATGCCTGCACGATCGGTCATCAGTGACCGATCAGGCTAACCAGCTGATCAAACCGACTGTTGGCCACCCATCCAAGCACGCCCAGCACCACTGCCGTAGCACCCGCCGAATAGGCCAGGCGATGCTTGATCGCCTTGACGTCACCCCTGACTTCGTCCATGTCGCGACGGATGTATTTGAGGTGGGTTTCCAGTTCAGCGAAGCGCGGTTCCATATCAAATTCTCCAGTGGCTTTGGCACTGCCCGTGAAATCGGATTTATGTGCAGTGCGGCTTTCGTTGATGGGAGCCACCGTACTCACTGGTTTTCTGGCTTCAGGACTTGGCATGCGAATATCCGTCTGGCGACCCGATTGCACATTTGCCGCGAAGCCCATCTTTAACGCTGATGACGTCCGAAAGGGTGTATCCACTCATTACATGCACATCCTTGTGTATTGTTGATCGAAAATTGATATCGCCTGCACACGGTGAACGACTGAATCGAAGAGGTCAATTAAGCCGTTTCCGTATGTTTTGTAAGAATAAATACCGCCGTGTAGGACGCTCGAGCCAGGCGCTTGAATTAATTGTGAATCTCGCGGCTTTTTTCCGGGCTTCAATGGTCAAGATGTTTCACACGATCCATTTGCGGAGTAACCGTTATGAGTGAACGCAGGGCGCTTTTGATTCTGCATGGCAAGCAGGCACTCAACGAGTCGGTACGCGAAGCGGTAGAAAGCCAGCGTGCGCAAGGCTGGGATCTAGCGGTGCGACTGACCTGGGAGGCGGGTGACGCTCAGCGTCTGGTGGAGGAGGCTTTGGCTGACGGCTATACGCAAATTATCGCAGGAGGCGGCGATGGCACTTTGCGTGACATTGCCGAAGCGCTGGCGTTGAATCCGCAAAAGGCCAGCCTGGTGCTTTTGCCGTTGGGCACCGCCAACGATTTCTCTCGCGCAGCGGGTATTCCGCTGGAGCCCGCTGACGCGCTGAAATTGCTTGATACAGAACCGACTGCCATCGATCTGGGGGAAGTCGGCGGGCAGATCTTCCTCAATATGGCCACGGGGGGCTTTGGCAGTCAGGTCACTGCCAACACGTCTGAAGACTTGAAAAAGGTCTTGGGCGGTGCGGCCTATCTGTTCACCGGACTGTCTCGATTCAGCGAGTTGCATGCCGCTTATGGCGAGCTGCAGGGTCCGGATTTTCACTGGAGCGGCGAGCTGCTGGCATTGGGCATCGGCAATGGCCGTCAGGCCGGCGGCGGGCATGTATTGTGTCCCGATGCCGTCGTCGACGACGGAATGTTGGACGTCAGCATTCTGCCGGCGCCACAAGAGTTGGTTGGTACGCTGAAAAACCTGCTGAGCGATGGGTTCGGCATCGACAACATGTTTGTGCGAGTCCGCTTGCCTTGGGTCGAAATCAAGGTTGCCGAGGGGCTTTACATCAATCTCGACGGTGAGCCACTGGAAGGCGAGAGCATGCGTTTCGAAGCGCGTCCAGCGGCGCTGCAGGTGCATTTG
Source organism: Pseudomonas sp. 4CAES_32.4 (assembly GCF_058136335.1). NCBI lineage: Bacteria > Pseudomonadati > Pseudomonadota > Gammaproteobacteria > Pseudomonadales > Pseudomonadaceae > Pseudomonas > Pseudomonas sp. 4CAES_32.4. Next base: position 4,379,964 of record NZ_CM176882.1, on the reverse strand, counting down.
CCGAAGGACTCACCGTTGCTGTCTGGTCAGCCGCCGGTCAGTCGTCAAGGCTGATGATCTGCTCGCGCACGGCAAACAGCACCAGACCTGCCACGTCGTAGATTTGCAGACGCTTCATGATCTGCGATCGGTGGGTTTCCACGGTTTTGATGCTCAGGCCCAGGCCATTAGCGATTTCCCGGGTGGATTTGCCGCGTACGATCAGGCGCAGGATTTCCAACTGGCGCGCCGTCAGGTTGTGAGAATCGGCGACTTCCGGTTGCTGTTTCTGATTGCGGGTCAGGGCCTGGTTGATCACGGTGTGCGCGATGGCCGGGCTGAGGTAGCGTTCGTTGTTGCGCAAGGCATCCAGCGCGTGCTCAAGCTCCGTGGCGGTGGTGTCCTTGAGCAGATAACCATGGGCGCCGGACTCCAGCGCCTGCATGATCAGCGCCGGATCGGTGTGCATCGAGAGGATCAGCACTTTGCTCTGCGGGCGCACCCGTTTGAGTCGCTGCAAAGCCTCCAGACCGCCGGTTTCGCGCATCGAGATATCCAGCAGGACGATATCAGGCGCCAGTTGCTCGACCATTTCGAGCAGTTGTGAGCCGTCATTGGCTTCACCGATCACGGCGTAACCTGGAATATCCAGCACCAGAGCGCGCACGCCGGCTCTGATCAGCGAGTGGTCATCCACCAGAAGTAAGTTACAAGTCAACGCATAACCTTATTGGTACTGGCCCGTTCGAGTGCTCGGGGCGCCCAGGGGAGAAGTGCTTCGATTTGTGTGCCTTTGCCCGGCTCACTGGTGACCGTCAGGGTGCCACCCAGTTGTTCGATTCGCTCGGACATTCCGGCCATACCTCGTTGTCCTTCGCGCCCCGGATTGGCGGCGGGTGCGAAACCCTGGCCATCATCGCTGATCAGCAGTGTCAGTCCTTGCGGCAGACGTTGCACGCGAATCAGCAGATTGCTCGCCTGCGCGTGGCGCAGGATATTGGTCACCGCTTCCTGAGTGACGCGAAAGGCGGCGACGGCCATCTCTTCCGGAATACCGTTGAGGCGCTGCTGGCAGTCGAGGCTCCAGTGCACGTTCGTGTTGGTCAGTGTTTTGAGCAGATGCGCGCGCAGACTGGCTTCAAGACCCAGGCTGGTCAATTGGCGAGGATTGAGGATGGCCGAAACATCGCGCACTTTGTTGAGGGTTTCTTCAAGGATGTCGCACAGCGCGGTGCATTGTTCCTGCAAGTCTTGCGGCATTCGTCGTTTGAGCCACTCGCTTTGCAATTTGGCCGCGGTCAGCAATTGGCCGATGTCGTCATGCAGTTCTCGGCTGAGACGGTGCCGCTCGTTTTCCTGGACTTGCAGCAAGCGGTCGGCGAGTTCTTGCGGCTGAAATTTGATCGACTTGCGCGAGAGGCGGTATTGCACCCAGACGCACGCGGTAGCGGCAATATTGAGCAGCAGCAGAGCCAGGCAAAGCTGTGCGGAAAACCCATAGGTCAGCAGGCTGCCCAGTGCGGCCGCAACACTCAGAATGAGGGTGAACCGGCGTGCATTTTCCCGGGAAGGTGGCCAAGTGGTGATTGACTTGAGACTGGCGTACATAGCGGATGGAGCCAATGGATGTTCGCTGCGGATAGACCTGCCGGTGGCTGGCGGGTCTCTGTCTGAATATGCTGTCAATTATGTTATTGATTTCAATGTGGTCGATTAAGCATTGTTTGACCGTAAACTTCGGCGGATACCGGACATTGAAATCAATGTGCCATTAATACGAAAGCAACTAACGGGCGGCATAATACCACTTAAGATACCGTTGGTCGCGCTCACCCTATATGTCCAATGGGTCAGGAAATACATTGGCTTGGACGCTAGTTCCATAATGGAAAAATGTCTGTTTATTAGTTTTCGATAGATATCGATGTTGCCTGAAATCGTGTTCTAAACACACAGGCAAACCCTGAGATGGGGAGGAAAATGTCCGTATCGGTCAGGTGTGATTATTTAATTCGATTTGTCGCTGACAGGTATGAACTATTCATTAACGACATTCAGAGCAGAATCCGAACTGTCGCCCGGATCAGGCTTGGCGGTCTGAGTAATTCAAAGGTGGCAAACGTTTGCTCGCCAGCGACGATTGAAAACGACTTTGGCCTACCTGAAACGCGAATGCTTCAATCAGTGAGGTCTGCTCGGTTTCATCCAGGCCCAGTTGCCCGGTTTTCGGGTCGACCAGCTCAAGTTGCCACGCCATCAGTCTGAAGCAATCGCGCAGCGCATCGAGTGCCTGTTCGTGCAGGTCAACGTGTTCCTGCGTCAGATTGAGCAAGCTGTAGATGTGCAGGGAGAATTCGGAAATCGCTTCCAGTGCCAAGGCTTCGGCGCGGCTTGCAAGCTTGAGCAGGGTGCTCTGCATGCAGTCGATGGCGTCCTTGTCGTTGCTGATCAGTTGCAGGTGGCTGAGGCATTCTTCGGACTTGGCCAGCAGCGTTTCAGCCTCGACCAGGAACTCGGGGAAGCGTTGTGCCCAGTCTTTTCGGTCGATTGGCATGCTTATCTCCACAGCGTCATGTCTGATGAGGGAATGCCGTGTGTGACGACGATCGTGAATCGTCGGGAGATCGCGCCCAGACGTGCAGGTGCACGGACTGAGGTTTTCCAGGTGGGTTTCCACTGAATTGCGATCGCACACAATAGCCTGACTCCGTTCATGCAATGAGAATGGCGTCACATTAATGGCTATTGGATATTGCGAATATCAGGTTGGGCCTGATTGATACTAGGGGAATCCCTTAGATGCGGGAACCTACGGTGCAAACCGAGGTCGCGCCGGGAAGACTGTAGCAGATGAAAATCACGGCGCCAGTAAAGCATGATGTTAATGTGACATCAATGGGCGGTTGTGGCATTTTGATAACGTTTTTTGCGACGATCAAGATTCGCTACATGCAGCCGATAAACCCACTTAGTGAATTCATCAGAACAAGCCCAGGAGTCATTGATGGCCGGCATTCTCGACACGGTAGACCAACGCACACAACTGGTGGGTGAGAATCGCCTGGAAATCCTTATGTTTCGCCTGGCCGGGCGCCAGTTGTTCGCGATCAACGTGTTCAAGGTTCAGGAAGTGCTGCAACTGCCAAAACTGACCCTGATGCCTCAGCGTCACCCGTTTGTGTGCGGTGTGGTCAATCTGCGCGGGCAGACCTTGCCGGTCATCGACCTGTCCCAGGCGATCGGCATGCGTCCATTGGTGCCAGGCCCGAACAGCACGATCATCGTCACGGAATACAACCGTTCCGTGCAGGCCTTCCTCGTTGGTGGCGTCGATCGCATCGTCAACATGAACTGGGAAGCGATTCTGCCGCCGCCGACCAGTGCAGGTCGCCAGCATTATTTGACGGCGATCAGCAAGGTTGACGATCAGTTGGTGGAAATCATCGACGTCGAGAAAGTCCTCGCCGAGATCGTCCCGTACAACGCCAAGGTTTCGCGGGAAAAACTCGAAGACCCGGTGCTTGAGCGCGCCCGTGGTCGTGAAGTGTTGCTGGTGGATGACTCCAATGTGGCACTTTCGCAATTGCGCGACACCCTTGGCCAGCTAGGGGTGAAAATGCACATCGCCAGTGACGGCTTGAAGGCGCTGAACATGCTCAAGGCCTGGGCCGATACCGGCGTGAACATGACCGACAAGCTGCTGATGATCTTTACCGACGCGGAAATGCCGGAAATGGACGGCTACCGCCTGACCACCGAGATCCGTAACGACCCGCGTTTGCGCGGTCTGTACGTGGTGCTGCACACCTCGTTGTCGGGCAGTTTCAATGATTCGATGGTGAAGAAGGTCGGTTGCGACAACTTCCTCTCCAAATTCCAGCCGGACAAACTCGTCGACGTGGTGCGTCAGCGCCTGATGCTTGACGAAGTGCCGGCCTGATCACGCCCCCCCTTGTAGGAGTGAGCCTGCTCGCGAAAGCGGTGTGTCAGCTCCAAATTATTGCCTGACCCAACGCTATCGCGAGCAGGCTCACTCCTACAGTTTTTGCTCTTTGATTCCTGAGCAAGCTCGTATAGGGTGGCGTTTTTATCCCCCAGGGAGCTGGCCATGCTGCGTCTGAGCGCGCTTTATCGTTACCCGTTGAAATCCGGCAAGGTCGATCCGTTGCAAAGTGTCGCCCTCGACAAGCTGGGGCTTGATGGCGACCGACGCTGGATGCTCGTGGACGAAGCCAGTGGCCGTTTTCTGACCCAGCGTGCCGAAGCGAAGATGAGCCAGTTGTCGGCCCTGTGGAATGCGCAGGGCGGTCTGACCCTCAGCGCGCCGCAACAGTCATCCATCGAAATCCCTCTGCCGGATAACGACGCCGAGTTGCGTGGCATAACAATTTGGCGTGACACCCTGCGTGTGCCGGATGCCGGTGATGAAGCAGCCCGTTGGGTCAGCGATTTCATCGGCAAACCGACTCGTTTGGTGCAAGTGCCGCTGGATCGCGCGCGCACCACGCAGTCAGGTATCGGCAAGGATGATGATCAGGTCGCGTTCGCCGACGGTTTTCCGCTGCTGCTGATTGGCGAGGCGTCGCTGCAGGACCTTTCGCAAAGGGTTGGGCGGCCGCTGGAGATGCTGCGTTTCCGTCCGAATCTGGTGATCGAAGGCAGCGAGGCGTATGCCGAGGATGGCTGGAAACGCATTCGTATCGGTGATGTCGAGTTTCGCGTGGTCAAGCCGTGCTCACGCTGCATCCTGACTACCATCGACCCGCAAACCGGTGAGCGCAGCGCTGATCGCGAGCCGCTGGCGACCTTGCAGAAATACCGTGCCGAGGCCGACGGTGCGATGTTCGGTCAGAACCTGGTGAACGACAGCAACGGTCGACTGGAAGTCGGGATGTCGGTGGAAATCCTCGAATAAACCGTCACCGAAACGAAAAATGCCCGTGTCCTTGGACGCGGGCATTTTTTTGCGCAGTACTTCTTTTTTCGCTGCGGGCCGTGGTTTTAGCCGCGGTATTCGCACAAGTAAGCGGTATCGACGGCGACTTTCAGCTGGAACTTGCTGTTGGCCGGGACGTTGAACTGGCTGCCGGCGGCGAAGGTTTCCCAGTCGCTGCTGTCTGGCAGTTTGACGGTCAGTGCACCGGATACCACGTGCATGATTTCACGCTGGGCAGTGCCGAATTCGTATTCGCCCGGGGCCATGACGCCGATGGTCGCCGGACCTTCAGCGGTGCCAAAGGCGATCGACTTGACGGTGCCGTCGAAGTACTCGTTGACTTTAAACATGGGCGATTCCTCGAAAAGGGCTGAAAAATTGAGGCGGCCAGTATGCACAAGGCTTTCAACGCCGTCACCTGCCCGGCGTCTGTCCGGTGAGTTCTCGAATTGACCCTAGAGTGGCAACACCAGTGGCAATAATCGCGCGGTATTGCGCGCATCTTCCAGCGCCCGATGTTGCTGACCGCTGAACTGCATCCCCGCCAGCTGCAGCGCACCATTGAGGCCCAGCGGACGCTCGAGGCGTCGGGCCTTGGCGAAACGTTGCTTGAGGTTCATGTGCGGCACGCGGCTCAAGCCGCTGTCGATCTGCAGGCGCTGCCATTCCTGAAGCAATTGCTTGCGGTCGTAATCGCCCCAACTGGCCCAGCCTTCGAGGCGTGGCTGATGTTGCGCGAGCCAACGCTCGAACGCCGGCCAGACTTCGTTGAGTGGCTGCGCCGCATCGATATTGGCTTGGGTAATGTGCGTCAGCTCGCGACAAAATGGCGTCAGCAGGGGCCGTCGTGTCGGTTTGACGAAGCGCTGGAAGTGATCCTGCTCGCGCCCGGCACGATCAACCAGCGTGGCGCCGATCTCGATAATTTCCATCTCGGTGACCGGCCAGCCACCCTCGTCGGTAGTGGCTTCCAGATCTATGACCAGCCAGTGGGGCATCGCAGGGTTCCTGATTTCCGCGTTCTGATTATTCAGAGCGTAGCCAAACCCTGCATTTGCGCTCGGCTGACTACTCGACCTGCAACAGAACCTGACGATTTTTTACCTGATCGCCGACCTTGACCTGCACCCGCTTGAGCACGCCGTCGATGCCGGCCTTGAGCGGGTGCTCCATTTTCATTGCCTCCAGCACCACCAGCAATTGACCTTTGCTGACCGGGCTGCCTTCGCTGACCAGAACGTCGACGATGGCACCGTCCATCGGTGCTTTCAAGGTGCCGGAACTGACGCTGGTCTGACTGTCGATCACCGCGTGAGTTCGATCCTCCAGTCGCAGGGCGCCGGGATGCGTGAACAGCCAGAGTTGATCGGCAACGAGGCGATAGGCGTGACGCTGGCGCAAGCCGTCGATTTCCAGGGTCACCGACTGCGCGTCCTGGTTGATCAGTTTCAATTCGAGTGTGCGTTCGGCGACATTCACCTTGAACACGCCTTGCGGTTCAGCAAGCAGTTGCAGGGCCCAGTTCTGTTCGTCGAGACCGAGGCGATAAAGCAGTGGCACGCTGGCGTTATTGCGCCAACCGGAAAGTGGTTTGCGATGGGTGAGGGCGCTGGTTTGATAGAACAGCACCGCGGCGATGGCCAGATCTTCGACACTCGGCGAGTACCTGTTGAGGCTTGGGTGATCGCTGAAATGCTGCCCGATGAATGCCGTGCTGAAGTTGCCGCTGATGAACTGTGGATGTTGCAACAGGCTGACCAGCAAGCGCTGATTGCTTTGCACTCCGAGCAGCACCGTGTCCTGGACCGCGCGCAGGAGTTTGCGTCGCGCCTCCTCGCGAGTGGCGCCGTGGGCGATCAGTTTGCCGAGCATCGGATCGTAAAATGGGCTGACGGACTGGCCCTCGTACAAGCCGTGGTCGATGCGTGCGCCGTGTTGCTGCGCCGGCTCCCACGCCGTGATGCGACCGGTTTGTGGCAGAAAACCCTGCGCCGGGTCTTCGGCATACAGTCGCACTTCCATGGCATGGCCGCTGAGCTGGACTTGATCCTGAGTCAGCGGCAACGGCTGCCCCTCGGCAACCCATAGTTGCCACGCCACCAGATCCAGCCCGGTGATCAGTTCGGTCACCGGGTGTTCGACCTGCAAGCGCGTGTTCATCTCCAGAAAGTAGAATTGGCCGCGTGCATCGAGCAAGAACTCCACAGTGCCAGCGCCGACATAATTCACTGCGCGCCCGGCTTTCAGCGCCGCTTCACCCATGGCCTGACGCAACTCGGCGGTCATCACCGGGCAGGGCGCTTCTTCGATGACTTTCTGGTGACGCCGTTGCACCGAGCAATCGCGTTCGCCGAGGTAAATCAGATTGCCCTGTTGATCGCCGAACAGTTGCACTTCGACGTGGCGCGGCTCGATCAGCGCCTGTTCGAGGATCAGTTCGTCGCTGCCAAAACCGTTCAAGGCTTCGGAGCGTGCGGTGCGCAATTGTGCCGGTAAATCAGCGCCATCGTGGAGGAGGCGCATGCCGCGACCGCCGCCACCGGCACTGGCCTTGATCATCAAGGGGTAGCCGATGCGTTCAGCTTCGCGCAACAGGGTGGCGTCGTCCTGCTCGGCGCCTTGATAACCGGCGATGCACGGTACGCCGGCTGCGAGCATGGCGATTTTCGACCGGCGTTTGCTGCCCATCAGTTCGATGGCTGCGACGCTAGGGCCGATGAACGTCAGGCCGGCCTGTTCGCAGGCGCGGGCGAAGTCGGCGTTTTCCGAAAGAAAGCCGTAGCCGGGATGGATCGCGTCGGCGCCGCTGCGACGGGCGGCGTCGAGGATCGCCGGAATATTCAGATACGACTGCTGAACCGGGGACGGGCCAATGTGTACGGCTTGATCGGCCATTTGCACATGCAGGGCATCGGCATCGGCGTCGCTGTAGACGGCGACGGTGCGGTAGCCCAACGCCTGGGCGGTGCGCTGGATGCGGCAGGCGATTTCACCGCGGTTGGCGATCAGGATTTTCTGGATGGCGGGCATGGTGGGTTTCCTGAGGTTTTGGCGGTGGATGTGCTGGCCTCATCGCTGGCAAGCCAGCTCCCACAGGTTTTGTTAACGACGCAAATCCCCTGTGGGAGCTGGCTTGCCAGCGATGCTTTTTAGGTGGCCCACCGCGGTTTACGCTTCTGCACGAAAGCCATGGTGCCCTCGATCCCTTCTTCCCCCGTCACCGCTTCGCTGAACATCTGCGCGGCCTCATCGAGCAATTCACTCGAAAGCTGCCCGGCACTCGCCAACAGCAATCGCTTGGTCATGGCATTCGCTTCCGGCGCACAACACAACACATGTTGCAGCACCTCATCTAGACGTTCGGCCAGCGCTTGCGGGTCCTGTTCGACAAAATGCACCAGCCCCAGACGCCGTGCCTGATGGCCGTCAAAACGCGCAGCGGTAAGCGCCAGGCGCCGCGCCTCGGTCAGACCAATGCGTTGCACCACGAACGGTGCGATTTGTGCCGGCAGCAAACCGAGGCTGGTTTCCGGCAGACCGAATTGCGCCTGATGGTCGGCAATCGCGATATCGCTGACACAGGCCAATCCAAAACCACCGCCGAGCACCGCGCCTTGCAGCACGGTGATCAGCACTTGCGGCGCGTGTTGCGCTTCTTCCAGCATCGCCCCGAACGCGCGGTTCAAATCGCGGTAAGCATCGCTGCCCTGAGCGCGGGCGTTGGCCATGTCCTTGATGTCGCCGCCGGCACAGAAATGCCCGCCGGCACCGCTGAGCACCAGCGCGCGAACGCTGCGGTCATCGCGTACCGACGCCAGCACCGCGCGCAATTCGCTGACCATCTGCAGGCTCATCGCATTGCGGCTGTCCGGGCGATTGAGGGTGATGTGCAGCACGCCGCCATGCAGTTCCAGCAACAGCGTCTGGCAATCCGGCAGGCTGGTCATTTCTTTTTCCCCGGCAGAATGCCCATCAGTTTGCAGATGATCCCCAGCATGATTTCGTCAGCGCCGCCGCCAATCGACACCAGGCGCACATCGCGATAGGCGCGGGCCACCGGGTTGTCCCACATGAAACCCATGCCACCCCAATATTGCAGGCAGCTGTCGCTGACTTCGCGGCCAAGGCGCCCGGCCTTGAGCTTGGCCATCGATGCCAGCCGCGTCACGTCCTGACCTTTCACATACTGCTCGGTCGCTTGATAAACCAAGGCGCGCAGGCATTCGATTTCGGTCTGCAATTCGGCGAGGCGGAAGTGGATGACCTGATTGTCGATCAGCGCATTGCCGAAGGTCTTGCGCTCCTTGCAGTACTCAATGGTGCTGTCGACGCAATATTCCAGCCCCTTGATCATGTTCGCCGCGCCGAACAGGCGTTCCTCCTGGAACTGCAACATCTGCATCATGAACCCGGCGCCTTCGTGGCCGATGCGGTTGCGCTGCGGCACGCGCACGTCGTCGAAAAATACCTGCGCCGTTTCCGAACTGCGCATGCCGAGTTTGTCCAGGTGCGAACTGAGACTGATCCCCGGCGTGTTCATCGGCACCATGATCAGCGACTTGTTGATGTGCGGTTTATCGTCCGAAGTGTTGGCCAACAGGCAAATGAAATCAGCACTCGGCGAGTTGGTGATCCACATCTTGCTGCCGTTGATCACGTAATCGTCGCCGTCTTTGCGTGCACTGGTTTTCAGCCCGGCGACGTCGGAACCGGCGCCAACCTCGGAAACACCGATGCAGCCAACCTGCTCGCCGGTGATTGCCGGACGCAGAAACTCGTCGCGTAAATCATCGGAGCCGAAGCGGGCGAGGGCCGGCGTGCACATGTCGGTCTGCACGCCGATCGACATCGGAATGCCGCCGCAATGAATGGTGCCGAACTCTTCAGCGGCGACAATCGAATAGCTGTAGTCGAGTCCCATGCCGCCGAATTTTTCCGGTTTGGAAATGCCCAGCAAACCGAGGTCGCCGGCCTTGCGGAAGATCTCGTGGATCGGAAAGCGGCCGGCCTTTTCCCATTCATCGACGTGCGGATTGATCTCGTGCTCGACGAACTGGCGGACGGTACGGCGCAGGGCTTCGTGTTCCGGGGTGAAGATCATTTTTTATTGTTCTCCGTAAGATCCGTGGCGGTCAGAACCGGCTGACGCCGAAGCTGTTGGGTTGCAGCGTGCGAATGTCGGCTTCGTGGCAGATGTCCAGCAAGTAGCCGAGCAGGGTGCGCGTGTCGCGTGGGTCGATCAGCCCGTCGTCCCACAAGTTGGCGCTGCCGTAGAGGGCGGTGGACTGGCTGTCGAGTTTTTGTGCGGTGACCTGTTCGAGCATGTCGAGCATTTTCGGGTCGGGCGTCAAACCGTCCTTGAGCTGTTTGGCTTCGGTGACGATGCGCAAGACTTTGCCGGCCTGCGCGCCGCCCATCACTGCCGTGCGGCTGTTCGGCCAGGCGAAGATGAAGCGCGGGTCGAGGCCGCGTCCGCACATCGCATAGTTGCCCGCGCCATAAGAACCGCCGACGACGATGGTCAGTTTAGGCACCCGCGCGTTGGCCACCGCTTGAATCAGTTTCGAGCCGTGTTTGATCACGCCTTGCTGTTCCGATTCGGTGCCGACCATGAAGCCGGTGATGTTGTGGAAAAACAGCAACGGTGTCTGGCTCTGATCGCACAAATGAATGAACTGCGCGGCCTTGCTCGCGCCGTTCGGCGTGATCGGGCCGTTGTTGCCGATGAAGCCGCAGGCGCGGCCCTGAATCTTCAATTGACCGCAAATGGTTTGCTGATCGAATTCGCCCTTGAATTCGACGAAGCAAGATTCATCGGCAATGCGCGCGATGATCTCCCGCACGTCGTAAGGTTTTTTCGGATCATCCGGGATCAGCCCGAGCAACTCTTCGATGGGGTAGAGCGGCTCTTTGTATTGGGGCTCCGGCAGCCATGGCAGTTGCTCGTTCCACGGCAACATACGGAGGATTTCGCGCACCTGACGCACGCCGTCGGCATCGTTTTCGGCCAGGTATTCAGCCGTGCCGGCAACCTGCGCGTGCATCTCGGCGCCGCCCAGTTCTTCGTCGGTGGCCACTTCACCGGTGGCCGCTTTCAACAGCGGTGGGCCGGCCAGAAACAGTTTGGCCTTGCCTCGCACCACCACCACGTAATCCGACAGCCCCGGCTGATAAGCGCCACCCGCCGTGGCCGAGCCGTGCACCACGGTGATCTGCGGCAAACCCATCGCTGACATGCGCGCCTGATTGGCAAAACTGCGTGCGCCTTCGACGAAAATCTCGGCGGCGTAGTTGAGGTTGGCGCCACCGCTTTCGGCGAGGGTGATCACCGGCAGTTTGTTTTCCTGGGCGATCTGTTGCAGGCGCAGGGATTTTTTCAGGCCGCTTGGCGAGATCGTGCCGCCCTTGATCGCGCTGTTATTCGCCACGACCATCGCGCGGATGCCGCAGATATAACCGATACCGGCGATCAGTCCGCCGCCGGCCGAGCTGCCGTCCTTATCGTCGTGCAGTTTGTAGCCGGCGAGGCTGGCCAGTTCGAGGAACGGTGCGCCGGGATCGAGCAACAGGTTCAGGCGTTCGCGGGGCAGTAATTGCCCGCGTTTGTCGAATTTCGCTTTGGCCTCGGCGGCCTTGTTCAGCAGGTTCTGTTCGAGTTGCTGGACGTGTTCGATGGCCGTGAGCATCGCCGCACGATTGCGGACAAAGGTCTCGCTGTGCGGGTCGAGTTGGGACTGGATCTGCGGCATGGCTTACTCCTTGTCCTTGAGCACGTCGGGTAAGTACGCGCGGTGGAAGCCGTTGAACGACTCGCTGTGAGTCGCCTTGTGCAGCGGCCACGCACGGCTGCCGAGGCTGGCCGCGCCATCGATTTTCAAGGTGCTGCCACTGATGAACGCCGCCGCCGGGCTGAGCAGAAACACAATCGCCGCGCTGACTTCCGATTCGGTGCCGATGCGCTTGAGCGGCACATGTTCACGCAGGGTAGGGATCACCGCTTTGAACGCGCCTTCGTAAGTGTCCATGCCGCTGGACGCAATCCAGCCCGGCGCCACCGCGTTGACCCGTACCCCGGCATAACCCCATTCGAACGCGGCGGTCTTGGTGAAGTTATCCATGCCCGAACGGGCCGCGCCCGAATGGCCCATGCCGGGCATGCCGCCCCACATGTCGGCGAGCATGTTGACGATGTTGCCGCCGTGTTTGCTCATCGACTGGTTAAACACTTCCCGCGCCATCAGAAAACCGCCCACCAGATTGGTGCGCAGCACGGTTTCGAAACCTTTCTGATTGATTGAAGCCAGCGGCGACGGGTATTGGCCGCCGGCATTGTTGACCAGACCGTGGATCGGCCCGTGCTCGGCAATCAGTTCTTTCACCAATTGCTTCACCGCTTCTTCATCGCGGATATCGCAGGCCTTCCAGTGTGCGCGGCCCCCGTCTTCGGCGATTTCAGCGGCGACTTTTTCGAGCTTTTCCGGCTTGCGCCCGACCAGCAGCACATTGGCGCCGAGTGCCGCCAGTTCATGGGCGGTGCAACGACCGATACCGCTGCCGCCGCCAGTGACGATGATGGTTTGGCCGCTGAACAGATCGGCATTGAAAATCGACGCGTAAGCCATGCACAGCATCCTCTAGTCGAGCTGTTCGGCGATGCTCTGCGGCACCGGGATCTGGATTTCCAATAACTGCTGGGCGAAGGCTTTGCCTTGTGGGTCAATGCGCAAACTCGCCACGCCGCCACCACCGAGGGCGTTTTCCAGGAGAAAGTTGAGGCTGTGGGTGCCGGGCAGATACCAGCGTTCGACCCGGCCGTGGATCGGGTCGAGTACGTGGCGCATCCAGTCGACGATCACTGCCGGGGTCAGCGCTTCGGCGATCCACGGCAGGTATTCGGGTTTGCGCGGCAGCACGCCGATATTGCTGTGATTGCCCTTGTCGCCGGAACGCGCTACCGCGAGTTTTATTAACGGCACACTGGCATCGGCGCGGCCTTGAGGTTTCGGTGGCTGCTGGGCAATCGGTAAATCTGCGCTGTCGAGCACATCCAGCGAGGGCAGGGCGCAGGGATAGCGCTCACCGGCCAGATCGATCTGCAAAGTGCAGGCGTTTTTATCGATCAGGAACGAGAACAGGCGGATCAGCGGATACACCGTTGGCCGCCCGCCGACGATGCCGGTCAGCCCCGGCGCCATACCGGTCGCGGCCTGGGCGATTTCCCGGGAGAACAGCACCAGCGCCTGTTTGCTCGGATGGCGCACGGCGAGTTTGATCACCACTTCGCGGCTGTCCTGGCGCTGGCCGTGGGGGCCGTAGGTCGCTTCGCTGCCGAGCAGTTCGATGTGGGTTTCGCTGTAAGGCGCCCAGCCGCGCTGGCTGAACATTTCCGAGGTCTTGTCGAGGATCGCCTGACTGACGCGGCGGGCTTTATCCACCGCATCGATGCCAGCGATGAGGCAACTGGCGGTGCAGCGAAAACCGTCCGGATACGTGGCGCTGACCTTGTATTTGTCACTCGGCGGCAAGCCTTTGGCGCCATGGACGTGTACGACGTTTTTACCTTGTTGTTGAAGCTTGACCTCGGTGAAATCGCACACCACGTCAGGCAGCAGATAGGCCTGCGGGTCGCCGATCTCGTAAAGCATTTGCTCGCCGACGGTCAGTGGCGTGACCAGTCCGCCGGAGCCTTCGGGTTTGCTGACGATGAATTGGCTGTCGGCGCTGACTTCAACGATCGGGAAACCGATGTGCTCGTAATCGGGCACGTCGCGCCAATCGGTGAAATTGCCACCGGTGCATTGCGCGCCGCATTCGATGATGTGCCCGGCAAGTGCCGCCTGGGCGAGTTTGTCGTAGTCGTGCCACGACCAGCCGAATTCGTGCACCAGTGCGGCGCTGACCACCGCGCTGTCGACCACCCGACCGGTGATGACGATGTCAGCGCCCAGGCGCAAGGCTTCGACAATGCCCGGGGCGCCGAGGTAGGCGTTGGTCGACACGCACATCGGCGGCAGCGGGGCACCGCTGAACATCTCGGTGACGCCGCTTAGTTGTTTGAATTGTGGTTGCAGGTCATCGCCGAGCAGTACGGCAATTTTCACGTCGATGCCGGCCTTGGCGCAGGCCGCTTGCAGGGCGGCGGCGCAGGCTTGCGGGTTGACCCCGCCGGCGTTGCTGATGACGCGGATATTCTGTTCGGCGAGTTGCGGCAGCAGTGGCGCCAGTACTTCGACGAAGTCGCCGGCGAACCCTGTCTGCGGATCCTTCATGCGCGCGCCGGCCATGATCGACATGGTGATCTCGGCCAGGTAATCGAAGACCAGATAGTCCAGATCGCCGCCTGCCACTAACTGCGCGGCGGCGGTCGAGGTGTCTCCCCAGAATGCACTGGCGCATCCGATGCGAACGGTGGTGGGCATTTTTATCTCCGACTCAGTAACCTGCGGCAGAAGTGTCTGGAGGCTACCAAGCAAGCGCTTGGTTTGTAAACAGTTGAAATTATCTTCCGCCCAAGCGCTTGCTTGGTCGCGGCTGGCGGCTTAAATTGCGCGCAACCCTGCGGTTACAGGGGGTAACAGACTGATCGACTGTAGGAGAGAACGGGTGGACGAGCAAAAAGCCCTGAGGGTCATGCGCGAATTGGTCGAAGAAGGCCAGTTGACCGACCCCGACAGCGCCCGCGGCAAACTGCTGCAAGTGGCGGCCCACCTGTTCCGTAACAAAGGCTATGAGCGCACCACGGTGCGCGACCTGGCCGGCGCGGTCGGCATCCAGTCGGGGAGCATTTTCCATCACTTCAAAAGCAAGGATGAAATCCTTCGCGCGGTGATGGAGGAAACCATCCGTTACAACACCGCGTTGATGCGCGCCGCGCTGGCCGACGCCGGCAATGTGCGCGAGCGGGTGCTGGCACTGATTCGCTGCGAATTGCAGTCGATCATGGGTGGCAGCGGCGAAGCCATGGCGGTGCTGGTATATGAATGGCGCTCGCTGTCCGAAGAGGGCCAGGCCAAAGTCCTCGCGCTGCGCGACGTTTACGAAGAGATCTGGCTACAAGTGCTCGGCGAAGCGAAGGACGCCGGGTTTATTCGCGGCGACGTATTTATTACCCGACGTTTCCTTACTGGCGCACTGTCCTGGACCACCACCTGGTTCCGTGCCGGCGGCAGTTTGAGCCTCGATCAACTGGCGGACGAGGCGCTTATTCTGGTCCTCGAAGAGCGCTGAGGCGCTTTCTATCCAGCCGGGAAACTGGCTAACTGGGCGAAACCGCCTAGCTTGAATGCATTGATCGGTATTTTTTCGGGGAGTGGGGTGTTTTGAAGTCTTTGCCAATTCGGACGGCCGCGGGGTTTTTGCTCGCAGCGCTGGCTGCACTTTGGGTATTGCCCGCTCACGCAGCGCAATTGGTTCGGGTTGGCGCGGCGCATTTTCCGCCTTACACCATTCGCCCGGAAAACGGTGCCGACACCGGTCTGCTACCGCAATTGGTCGAGGCGTTGAACCGTCTGCAAAACGACTATCAGTTTGTTTTGGTGCCGACTTCGATTCCGCGGCGCTTCGGTGATTTCAAGCAAGGCCGGATCGACATGGCGATTTTCGAAAACCCGGAGTGGGGCTGGAAAGACATCCCCCACAGCGATGTCGACATGGGCCTCGAGGACGCGGAAATTTTCGTCGCGCAGCGTGAAGACGGTCGTCAGCAAAACTACTTTGCGAGCCTGACCGGCAAGCGTCTGGCGCTGTTCAGCGGTTATCACTACGAATTCGCCAACTTCAACGCCGATCCCAAGTTCCTCGCGCAGAACTTCAATGCCACGTTGACCTATTCCCACGACAGCAACTTGTTGATGGTGCTGCGCGGGCGTGCCGATATTGCCCTGGTGACCCGTTCGTATCTGAGCGATTACCTGCTGCGCAACGAGAAGGTGCGCAATGAGTTGCTCGTCTCGCAGCGCATCGATCAGGTCTACCACCACTACGCGATCCTGCGCCCGACTGCACCGATCACTGGTGAGGCGTTCGGCAAATTGCTGCAAGGCTTGCGTGACAATGGCGAGATGCTGAAGATTTTCGATCCGTACAAGATTGCAGTGGTGCCGGTGCCTCATCGCTGAGCCAGCGATTTGCGTGCGCACGCTAAATTTTCCCGCCCGGATCACGTCACTTCGTTGAACTGTCGACGATTATCGTGAGCCCGACCCATGTCCAATCTGAATGACCTGACTGCCTTGGCCTTGCCTTCGGGCAGTCAACTGATCGCTGATACCACTGAAAGCCGCCTGAGCCTGAGCCTGGACGGGCAACCGCTGATTCGCCTGCGCCTCGATCGTGAAGGCAAAGGGCCGATCCAGATCGATGAACGTTTTGCCTTGCCGCCGGGGCAAGCGTTGTGGGCGGCCTGTTATTGGCTGTTTGCGCGTGATCCGGAGTGTCAGCAATTGACTTGGCAGCTGGATCAGCCGCCCACCGAAGCCTTGCTCAGTGGTTTGCTGGTGAGCACTGAAGTGGTCGGCGAATATCGCTGCGAGCGCACGTTGTTCTGGCAACTGCCACAGCCATGGCTCGGCGCTTCGCTGACCGGCAGCTATCCGCAGCAAATGGTCATCAGCCAGGGCAAGCGCCATCCGCTGCGACCGGTGAAGCCGCGCGGTGAAGTCTATCGGCGCTTCGATGCGCGTCTTGGCGCGTGGATTTCCCTGCGTACCGTCGAAATCGAAGAAGATCTGCCGCGCTTCAACCGCTGGCAGAACAGCCCGCGCGTGGCCAGTTTCTGGCAGGAAGAGGGCAGCCTCGAGAAGCACCGCGAATACTTGAGCAAGCTCGACGCCGATCCGCACACGTTGACGTTGATTGGTTGTTTCGATGATCAGCCGTTTGCTTATTTCGAAGCCTATTGGGCCAAGGAAGATCGCATCGCGCCGTTCTACGATGCCGACAATTACGATCGTGGCATTCACATGCTGGTGGGCGAGGAAAATCATCGCGGCCCGCACAAAGTGGCGAGTTGGCTATCGGCGCTGGTGCATTACCTGTTTCTCGATGATCCGCGCACTCAGCGGGTGGTCGCCGAGCCGCGTGCCGACAACGCGAAGATGATCGGGCATATGCAGAATCAGTGCTTCCACTGCGAGAAGGAGTTCGACTTCCCGCACAAGCGCGCGGCGTTGATGATTCTGGGGCGTGAGCGGTTTTTTGATCGGTGCAAGTTGGTCTGATGATCAGGCCTCAAGATCCAGGGTGATCTTGAGGCCGCCATCGCTAGCAGGGCTAGCTCCCACAGTGGATTTTTGTCGCTCACAAAACCCATGTGGGAGCTAGCCCTGCTAGCGATTGAAGGCGCTGCACATTCTGCTGATCAGCGACGACCCGCAATCACCGCATCCCGACGACTGCCCGAGACCTTGCGGCAGTGCACCAGTGCATCACGAATCATGAAGTTGACCAGGGTCGGCGACACGCCGAGTTCCTTGGCGATGTCCTTTTGCGGCACACCGTGCAGGCGGTACATCTCGAACGCATAGCGCGTGCGGCTCGGTAGCTCGGTGAGTGCGTCGGCGATGTGTTCCAGGGTCGAAAAGTTGATGTGTGAGGTTTCCGGCGAAGCACCCTGAATGACCACGTTCAGCCCTTCCTCTTCAGGGCCGGAGTACTTCTGTTCCAGCGCCTGTTTGCGGTAGTGATCGATGGCAAGGTTGCGCACGATCTGGAACAGATAACTCAATTGCGCCTTGATCGACGACGTGATCGGTGGCGCCGACTGCAGTCGGAAAAACGCATCCTGCACCACGTCTTCGGCACGCGAGCGGCAGCCGGTAATGCGTGCTGCAATCTTGACCAGAATCAGTCGATTTTCGACGAATGCCTGAAGTAGCGGTGAATCGCACCTGCTTGTGGATACTTGTTCCGTCATGGAAATCACCTTGCTGCCAAATAGGTTAGTGGGACGCCTGGGGGGAAGGGGCCGTCCTACACATCGAGCGACAAATTATGTTGAATGATAATGATTGTCAAATGAGAAAGAGAACTAATGATCCAAATCGGTGCATTGTGAGAACTGCGACACGCCGCCACACCCCAGCCCCATTGGCGATCCAGCCTGCCGACTAATTATTTCAAGACGTCATCCGTTCTCATTGGTGAATGGTTCCGGGTACTGAGTCCCGGCCAGACAGCATTCCAGTGCCTTGCGCGGTCGGCGTAGACCGCGCCCTGCATGCCCTTGAAGGGCGTGACACAGCAACCCGATTCCACTCGCAAGCCGAATTCAGGCAGGAAACCCCATGACCGACGCGTTTGAACTCCCCAGCACCCTGGTCCAAGCCCTCCAGCGCCGCGCGGCCCTGACGCCGGATCAACTGGCCTTGCGTTTTCTCGCTGAAACCGAGGAACAGGGCGTGGTACTCAGTTACCGCGAACTGGATGAACGCGCGCGCACCATTGCGGCTGCGCTGCAGGCTCAGGTGGAGTTCGGCGATCGCGCAGTGCTGCTGTTTCCCAGCGGCCCGGACTATGTCGCGGGGTTCTTCGGTTGCCTGTACGCAGGCGTGATCGCCGTGCCGGCCTATCCGCCGGAGTCCGCCCGTCGTCACCATCAGGAGCGTCTGCTATCGATCATCGCCGACGCCGAGCCACGCTTGTTGCTGACCAGCGCCGACCTGCGGGATGCCTTGCAGCAGATCGAAGGCGCGCCGCCGCTGTTGTGTGTCGATACCCTCGACCGCGCGCTGGCCGAACAATGGATCGAACCGAACCTGCCGCAAGACCACATCGCCTTCCTGCAATACACCTCGGGCTCGACCGCGCTGCCCAAAGGCGTGCAAGTCAGCCACGGCAATCTGGTGGCCAACGAATTGCTGATCCGTCACGGTTTCGGCATCGATGTGAACCCGGACGACGTCATCGTCAGCTGGTTGCCGCTGTATCACGACATGGGGTTGATCGGCGGTCTGCTGCAACCGATCTTCAGCGGCGTGCCGTGCATCCTGATGTCCCCGGCGTATTTCCTTGGCCGTCCATTGCGCTGGCTCGAAGCGATCAGCCAATACCGCGGCACCATCAGCGGCGGGCCGGATTTTGCCTACCGCTTGTGCAGCGAACGGGTCAGCGAATCGGCGCTTGAACGTCTCGACCTGAGCCGCTGGCGGGTGGCTTATTCCGGCTCCGAGCCGATCCGTCTCGACACCCTCGAGCGCTTCGCCGAGAAGTTCACCGCGTGCGGTTTCAGTGCCGACAATTTCATGGCCTCGTACGGCCTGGCTGAGGCGACGCTGTTCGTCGCCGGTACACCGCGCGGCACCGGTATTCCAGCGTTGCACGTGGACGATCAAGCCTTGGCACAAAACCGCGCCGAGCCGGGCGAGGGCAGTCCGATCATGAGTTGCGGCATCAGCCAGCCGGAACACGCGGTGCTGATCGTCGAACCCAATTCCCTTGAAGAACTGGCTGACAACGCTGTAGGTGAAGTCTGGGCCGCCGGCCCGAGCATCGCGCTCGGCTACTGGCGCAACCCGGAGGCCAGCGCCAAGACCTTCGTCCAGCACGCCGGCCGCACCTGGCTGCGCACCGGCGACCTAGGCTTTATGCGTGACGGCGAACTGTTCGTCACCGGTCGCTTGAAAGACATGCTGATCGTGCGCGGCCACAACCTGTATCCGCAGGACATCGAGAAGACCGTCGAAAACGAAGTGGAAGTGGTGCGCAAGGGCCGCGTCGCTGCCTTCGCGATCAATCAGAATGGCGAAGAAGGCATCGGCATCGCCGCGGAAATCAGCCGCAGCGTGCAGAAAATCCTGCCGCCGGAAGCCCTGATCAAAGCCATTCGCCAAGCGGTGGCCGAGGCTTATCAGGAAGCACCAAACGTGGTGGTACTGCTCAATCCGGGCGCGCTTCCGAAAACCTCCAGCGGTAAATTGCAGCGCTCGGCGTGCCGCAATCGTCTGGCCGATGGCAGCCTGGACAGCTACGCGGTGTTCCCGTCGACTGCATCCGAAATTCAAGAGTCGACCACCAGCGGCTCGGAACTCGAAGCCTTGATCGGCAAGATCTGGGCCGAGCAACTCAACGTCAAACAGGTCAACGCCGACGACCACTTCTTTCTGCTTGGCGGCAACTCGATCGCCGCTACGCAAGTGATTGCCAAGGTTCGCGAAGAGCTTGGCCTTGAGCTGAACCTGCGTCTGCTGTTCGAAGCGCCGACGCTGGCCGAGTTCGCCGCAGCCGTGGCGCAACAGCAACAGGACGGCGGCAGTGCCCAAGGCGCAATCACCACGCTATCGCGCAGCGAGCCTATGCCGCAATCGCTGGCGCAAAACCGCCTGTGGATCACCTGGCAACTGGACCCGCAAAGCAGCGCCTACAACATTCCCGGCGGCCTGCGCTTGCGCGGCGAACTCGACGAAGACGCCTTGCGCGCCAGCTTCCAGCAACTGATCGAACGCCACGAATCGCTGCGCACACGTTTCTTCGAGCGCGACGGCGTCGCTCTGCAACAAGTCGATGGCGCCGCCGAATTCAACCTGCAACTGATCGACATCAGCGACCTGCCGGCCCATGAGCGTGAAGCCCGCGCCCTGCAAATCCGCGAAGACGAAGCGCGCACCCAGTTCGACCTGGAAAAAGGCCCGCTGCTGTGGGTGACGCTGGTGCGTCTCGATGACGAAGATCACCAACTGCTGGTGACGATGCACCACATCATCGCCGACGGCTGGTCGCTGAACGTATTGATCGACGAGTTCTCGCGGCTGTATGCCGCTGCATCACAAGGTGCGAGCGCCAACCTCGCAGCGTTGCCAACCCAATACGCCGATTACGGCAGTTGGCAGCGCCAATGGCTGGCGCAAGGCGAGGGTGAGCGGCAACTGGCGTATTGGATAGCGCAGTTGGGTGACGAGCATCCGGCGCTGGAACTGGCCACCGATCATCCGCGTTCGGCTCAACACATTCACAGCGCCGCACGCCACACCCTGCGTCTGGGCGTCAGCCTCAGCGATGCAATCCGCCAAACTGCCCAGGCGCATCAATCGACGCCGTTCATGCTGCTGCTCTCGGCGTTGCAGAGTTTGCTGCATCGCTACAGCGGTCAGCGCGACATTCGCGTCGGCGTGCCTAATGCCAACCGTCCGCGCCTGGAAACCCAAGGCTTGATCGGCTTCTTCATCAACACCCAAGTGCTGCGGGCCGAGATTGATTCGCGCCTGTCATTCGTCGAACTGCTGGCGCAGACCCGCCAAGCTGCACTCGGTGCGCAGGCGAATCAGGATCTGCCGTTCGAACAATTGCTCGAAGCCTTCCCGCAGGCCCGCGAACAGGGTCTGTTTCAGGTCATGTTCAACCACCAGCAGCGCGACTTGAGTGCGCTCAAACGCCTGCCGGGACTGCTCGCCGAAGAACTGCCGTGGCACAGCCGCGAAGCCAAGTTTGATCTGCAACTGCACAGCGAAGAAGACCGTAATGGTCGCCTGACTTTGTCGTTCGACTACGCCAGCGAATTGTTCGATGCCACGACCATTGCGCGTCTGGCCGAACACTTCAGCAACCTGCTGCGCGAAGTTTGCGAACGTCCGGAACAAGCGATTGGCGACCTGCAACTGCTCACCGTCGGCGAGCACGATCAGCAAGAAAACTGGAGCGTCGCACCGTGCACTCTGGCGCAACAGTGGCTGCCGGAACTGCTTAATGAGCAGGCGCGACAAACGCCGGAACGCACCGCGTTGGTGTGGGACGGAGGCAGCCTCGACTTCGCTGAACTGCATACTCAGGCCAACCGCCTCGCGCATTACCTGCGTGACAAAGGCGTCGGCCCGGACGTTTGCGTGGCCATCGCCGCCGAGCGTTCGCCGCAATTGCTGATCGGTCTGTTGGCAATCATCAAGGCCGGCGGTGCATACGTGCCGCTGGACCCGGATTACCCGGCCGAACGCCTCGCCTATATGCTCCGCGACAGTGGCGTCGAACTGCTGCTGACCCAGACCGAATTGCTCGGCCGCTTGCCGGCCAGCGACGGCGTCAGCGTGATCGCCATGGACGCGTTGCACCTGGAAAACTGGCCGAGCCAGGCGCCGGGTCTGCACCTGCACGGCGACAACCTCGCCTACGTAATTTACACCTCGGGTTCCACCGGTCAGCCGAAAGGCGTCGGCAACACTCACGCGGCACTGGCCGAACGTCTGCAATGGATGCAGAACACCTATCGCCTGAATGAAACCGATGTGCTGATGCAAAAGGCGCCGATCAGTTTCGACGTGTCGGTGTGGGAATGCTTCTGGCCGTTGATCACCGGCGCGCGTCTGTTGATCGCCGGCCCCGGTGAACACCGCGATCCGCATCGCATTGCTCAGCTGGTTCAGGAATACGGCGTGACCACGCTGCACTTTGTCCCGCCGCTGCTCTCGCTGTTCATCGACGAGCCGCTGAGCGCCGAATGCACCAGCCTGCGCCGGGTGTTTTCCGGCGGTGAAGCGCTGCCAGCCGAACTGCGCAACCGCGTCCTCGCACAACTCCCAGCGGTGCAATTGCACAACCGTTACGGCCCGACCGAAACCGCAATCAACGTCACCCATTGGCACTGCACCAGTACCGATGGCGAGCGCTCGCCGATTGGCCGTCCGTTGGGCAACGTGATTTGCCGCGTGCTCGACGCCGATCTCAATCCAGTGCCGGTCGGTGTGCCGGGGGAACTGTGCATCAGCGGCATTGGTCTGGCTCGCGGTTATCTCGGTCGGCCATCGTTGACCGCAGAACGCTTCGTGGTCGATCCACTGGGCGAGCACGGCGCGCGTTTGTACCGCACCGGCGACCGCGCGCGCTGGACCTCCGATGGCGTGATCGAATACCTCGGTCGTCTCGATCAGCAGGTCAAACTGCGTGGCTTCCGCGTCGAACCGGAAGAAATCGAAGCGCGCTTGCTCGCCCAGGACGGCGTCGCCCAAGCCGTGGTGCTGGTGCGTGAAACCCCTGCCGGCGCGCAGCTGATCGGCTACTTCACCGCAACCGATGCCAGCGAAAATCATGACGAGCAAATCACTTGGCTGAAAACCGCACTCGCTGCCGAGCTGCCGGAATACATGGTTCCGGCGCAACTGATGCGCCTCGACGCAATGCCGCTAAGCCCAAGCGGCAAACTCGACCGCCGCGCCTTGCCTGAGCCGCAATGGCAAGTACGTGAACACGTCGAACCGGTCACTGAACTTGAGCAACAGATCGCCGCAATCTGGCGCGAAGTGCTCGGCCTGGCGCAAGTCGGTCTGCGTGACGACTTCTTCGCCCTCGGCGGTCACTCGCTGCTGGCCACGCAAATCATCTCGCGGACCCGTCAGGCCTGCGACGTCGAGCTGCCGTTGCGAGCGTTGTTCGAGCACAGCGAACTCGGTGATTTCGCCGAGCAGATCCGTCTGATTCAAGTCAGCGGTCGCACCAATAAACAGCCGCCAATCGACAAGGTCGACCGCACCCAACCGGTGCCGTTGTCATACTCGCAACAGCGCATGTGGTTCCTCTGGCAGATGGAGCCGGACAGCCCGGCGTACAACGTCGGCGGCATGGCGCGCCTGCGTGGTGTCCTGCATGTCGAGCGTTTCGAGGCCGCGTTGCAAGCGCTGATCCTGCGCCACGAAACCCTGCGCACCACGTTCCCGAGTGTCGACGGCATCGCCCGTCAGCAGGTGCATGCCGAAACTGGCGTGCGCATGGGCTGGAAAGATTTCTCGAAGATTGCTGCCGATTTGCGCGAGCAACAGGTTCAGCAATTCGCCGACGAAGAAGCGCATCTGCCGTTCGATCTGGAAAGCGGTCCGCTGCTGCGCGCCTGTCTGGTGAAAACCGCCGAGCAGGAGCATTACTTCGTCCTGACCCTGCACCACATCGTCACCGAAGGCTGGGCGATGGATATCTTCGCCCGCGAACTCAGCGCGCTGTACGAAGCCTTTGTCGATGACCGCGATTCGCCGCTCGAACCGCTGCCGGTGCAATACCTCGACTACAGCGTCTGGCAGCGCAACTGGCTGGAGTCCGGTGAACGTCAGCGTCAACTCGACTACTGGACCGCGCAACTTGGGCGTGAACATCCGCTGCTGGAATTGCCGGGCGACCGTCCGCGTCCGCCGGTGCAAAGTCATCAGGGTGAACTGTTCCGTTTCGATCTGAGCGACGACCTCGCTGCACGGGTTCGGGCGTTCAATGCGCAAAACGGTCTGACCCTGTTCATGACCATGACTGCCGCGCTCGCCACGCTGCTATACCGCTACAGCGGCCAGGCCGATCTGCGTATCGGCGCGCCGGTGGCCAACCGCATCCGCCCGGAAAGCGAAGGGCTGATCGGTGCATTCCTCAACACCCAAGTGCTGCGTTGCCAGCTCGACGGCATGATGTCGGTTGGCGAATTGTTCGAGCAGGTGCGCCACACCGTGATCGAAGGCCAGTCGCATCAGGACCTGCCGTTCGATCATCTGGTCGAAGCCTTGCAGCCGCCGCGCAGTGCCGCCTACAACCCGTTGTTCCAGGTAATGTGCAACGTGCAGCGCTGGGAATTCCAGCAGAGCCGCATGCTCGCCGGCATGACCGTCGAGTACTTGGCCAACGATGCGCGGGCGACCAAGTTCGACCTCAACCTGGAAGTCACCGACCTCGACCATCGCCTCGGTTGCTGCCTGACTTACAGCACCGATCTGTTCGACGAGCCGACCATCGCGCGCATGGCCAAACATTGGCGCAATTTGCTCGAAGCGCTGATCGCCGATCCGCAACAACGCGTCAGCGAATTGCCGCTGCTCGACCAGCCTGAGCAACAGCAACTGCTCGACAGCCTCGGTATCGAGCCGGGCGAGCATCGTCTCGATCAGTGCATTCATCATCTGTTCGCCGAGCAGGCGCTGGCCCGTAAGGATGCACCGGCCCTGACTTTCGCCGGGCAGACCCTGAGCTACGCTGAACTCGATGCCCGCGCCAATCGCCTGGCCTGGGCCTTGCGTGAACGTGGCGTCGGCCCGCAAGTGCGGGTTGGTCTGGCGCTGGAGCGTTCGCTGGAAATGGTCATTGGCCTGCTGGCGATTCTCAAGGCTGGCGGTGCTTACGTTCCACTGGATCCGGAATACCCGCTCGACCGTCTGCATTACATGATCGAAGACAGCCGCATTGGTCTGCTGCTGAGTGATCGCGCCATGTTCCAAGCCCTCGGCGATCTGCCGCCAAGCGTGGCGCGCTGGTGCCAGGAAGAGGACAGCGCGGCACTCGCCGCTTACCCGGCCACTGAGCTGCCGTTTATCAGCCTGCCGCAGCATCAGGCCTACCTGATTTACACCTCGGGTTCGACCGGCAAGCCGAAAGGCGTGGTGGTCTCCCACGGCGAAATCGCCATGCATTGCCAAGCGGTGATCGAGCGTTTCGGTATGCGCCCGGACGACTGCGAATTGCATTTCTATTCGATCAACTTCGACGCTGCTACCGAGCGTTTGCTGGTGCCGTTGCTTAGCGGTGCGCAGGTTGTGCTGCGTGCGCAAGGTCAGTGGGACGCGGAAGAAATCTGTGGCCTGATCCGCACGCATAAAATCAACGTACTCGGCTTCACCCCGAGCTACGGCAGTCAGTTGGCGCAGTTCCTGTCGACGCAAAACGAAATCCTCCCGGTGCGGATGATCATCACCGGTGGCGAAGCGTTGACCGGCGAACACTTGCAACGGATTCGTGCGGCGTTCAAACCGGCGGTGTTCTTCAACGCCTACGGCCCGACCGAAACCGTGGTGATGCCGTTGGCCAGTCTCGCTCCGGAAGTGCTGGAAGAGGGCGCCGGCAGTGTGCCGATCGGCAGCGTGATCGGCGCGCGTGTCGCCTACATTCTCGATGCCGATCTGGCACTGGTGCCGCAAGGTGCGACCGGTGAATTGTTCGTCGGCGGCGCGGGTCTGGCGCAGGCTTATCACGACCGTCCGGGCATCACCGCCGAACGTTTTCTCGCGGATCCGTTCGCCGCTGACGGTGGGCGCATGTACCGCACCGGCGATCTGGTGCGCCAGCGTGCTGATGGCTTGGTTGAATACCTTGGCCGCATCGACCATCAAGTAAAAATCCGTGGCTTCCGTATCGAACTGGGCGAAATCGAAACGCGTCTGCTCGATCACGCTTCGATTCGCGAAGCCGTGGTGCTCGCCCTCGATGCGCCGAGCGGCAAACAACTGGTCGGCTATTTAGTCACTGAAGTCGCCGAGCAAAGCGAAGCCAAACAGGCTGAACTGCGCGACGCGCTCAAATCGCACCTCAAGGCGCAGCTGCCGGATTACATGGTGCCAACGCACCTGATTCTGCTGGCGAGCATGCCGCTGACCGCCAACGGCAAACTCGACCGCCGCGCCTTGCCGGCGCCGGATCCTGAACTCAATCGTCAGGACTACGTCGCGCCGAGCAATGAACTCGAGCAGACCTTGGCGCAGATCTGGTGCGCGGTGCTTAACGTCGAACAGGTTGGCCTCAACGACAACTTCTTTGAACTGGGTGGCGACTCGATTCTGTCGATTCAAGTGGTCAGCCGTGCGCGCCAGCAGGGCATTCATTTCAGCCCGCGTGATCTGTTCCAGCATCAGACCGTGCTGACCCTCGCCGCTGTGGCCAGCCGCACCGAACAGGTGACGGCGGAGCAAGGGCTGGTCGCTGGTGAGTCGCGTCTGACGCCGATTCAGCATTGGTTCTTCGACACGGAAATCCCTGAGCGTCAGCACTGGAACCAGGCGCTGTTGCTGGAACCGACCGCGATCCTCGAACCGCATCGTCTGGAGCAGGCGTTGCTGGCGGTGATCGAGCAGCATGACGCCTTGCGTCTGCGCTTCAGCCAAGCCAGCGGCGAGTGGCAAGCGACGCACCAAGCGGCGTCTGATACGGCGGTGTTGTGGCAAGTGCGCGTGACTTCGATGGACAAGTGCGAAGCACTGTTCGCCGACGCCCAGCGCAGCCTCGACCTGGAGCAAGGCCCGTTGGTGCGTGCCGTGCTGGTCGATGGCCCTGAAGCTCAGCACCGCCTGTTTATCGCCATCCATCACTTGGTCGTCGACGGTGTGTCGTGGCGGGTTCTGCTCGACGATCTGCAAACCGTGTATCGCCAACTCGACGCCGAACAGGCGGTGAAACTGCCGGCGAAAACCAGCGCCTTCAAGGATTGGGCCGCGCGTTTGCAGGCCTACGCTGGCAGCGAATCCCTGCGCGAAGAACTCAACTGGTGGCAGACCCAACTGGCCGGTTCGAGCGCCGAGCTGCCGTGCGAAAACCCGCAGGGCGGCCAGCAGAATCGTCATGCGCAAACCGTCAGCGTGCGCCTCGATGCCGAACACACCAAACAGCTGCTGCAACAGGCGCCGGCGGCTTATCGCACGCAGGTCAACGATCTATTGTTAACCGCATTGGCCCGCGTGCTGTGCCGTTGGAGCGGGCAGCCATCGGCACTGATTCAACTGGAAGGCCACGGTCGTGAAACCCTGTTCGACGAGATCGACCTGACCCGCACCGTCGGCTGGTTCACCAGCGCCTATCCATTGCGCCTGACCCCGCACAACATCGAAGAAGCTGCGGGGCAGGGCGCTTCGATCAAAGCGATCAAGGAACAACTGCGCGAAGTGCCGCACAAAGGCCTCGGTTATGGCGTGCTGCGTTATCTGGCCGATGACCTCAGCCAGCGCAGCATGGCGGCGCTGCCGCATGCGCCGGTCACCTTCAACTACCTTGGCCAGTTCGACCAGAGCTTCGGCAGCGATGCGCTGTTCCGGCCGCTGGATGAGCCGGTCGGTGTCGCCCACGATCCGCAGGCGCCGTTGCCGAACGAGTTGAGCGTCGACAGTCAGGTTTACGGCGGTGAACTGCTGCTGCGCTGGACCTTCAGCGCAGAGCGTTACGACGTGCAAACCATCCACGATCTGGCCGATGCTTACTTGGGTGAGCTGCAAAGCCTGATCGCTCATTGCCTGCAAGACGACGCCGGTGGTCTGACGCCGTCGGACTTCCCGCTGGCCAAGCTGACTCAGGCGCAACTCGATGCCTTGCCAGTGCCCGCCGCGCACATCGAAGATGTTTATCCGCTGACGCCGATGCAGGAAGGCATGTTGCTGCACACCTTGCTCGAACCGGGCACCGGTCTGTACTACATGCAGGATCGCTACCGCATCAACAGCGAACTCGACGCCGAGCGTTTCGCCCAGGCCTGGCAAGCGGTGATCGCCCGTCACGAAGCGTTGCGTGCGTCGTTCTGCTGGAACGTCGGCGAAGACATGCTGCAAGTGATTCACACGCCGGGTCGCACGCCGATCGAATATCTGGACTGGAGCGCCATCGCCGAAACCGAGCAAGAACCGAAGCTGCAAACGCTGCTGAAAAACGAGCGTGAGGCCGGTTTCGATCTGCTCAATCAGGCACCGTTCCACTTGCGCCTGATCAAGGTCGGCGCGGCGCGCTACTGGTTCATGATGAGCAACCACCACATCCTCATCGATGCCTGGTGCCGTTCGCTGCTGATGAACGACTTCTTCGAAATCTACACCGCCCTCGGTGAAGGTCGCGAAGCACAACTCGCCGTGCCGCCGCGTTATCGCGATTACATCGGCTGGCTGCAACGCCAGAGCCTCGCCGAAGCGCGGAACTGGTGGGAGCAGAACCTGCAAGGGTTCGAACGCACCACGCCGATCCCGAGCGACCGGCCGTTCCTGCGTGAACACGCCGGTGAAAGCGGCGGCATGATCGTTGGCGACCGCTACACCCGTCTCAACGTCGAGGACGGTGCGCGTCTGCGTGAACTGGCGCAGGCCCATCAGCTGACCATCAACACCTTCGCCCAAGCGGCGTGGGCCTTGGTACTGCGACGCATGAGCGGTGATCGGGACGTGCTGTTCGGCGTGACGGTGGCCGGGCGTCCGGTGGAAATGCCAGAGATGCAACGCACCGTCGGCCTGTTCATCAACAGTATTGCGCTGCGGGTGAAGATGCCTGCGGGCGATGAGCGCAGCAGCGTGCGTCAGTGGCTGAGCGCTTTGCTCGACAGCAACATGCAGCTTCGCGAGTACGAATACCTGCCGCTGGTGAACATCCAGGAACAGAGCGAATTGCCGAAAGGCCAGCCGCTGTTCGACAGCCTCTTCGTCTTCGAAAATGCCCCGGTGGAAGTCTCGGTGCTGGATCGGGCGCAGAGCCTGAACGCGACTTCGGACTCGGGGCGTACGCACACCAACTTCCCGCTGACGGCGGTGTGCTACCCGGGCGATGACCTCGGTCTGCATCTGTCGTATGACCAGCGATATTTTGACGAATCGACCATCGAACGCATGCTCGGCGAGTTCAAGCGTCTGCTGCTGGCGCTGGTCGATGGCTTCCACGGCGACATGGCCGATCTGCCGCTGCTGGGCGTCGAGGAACAGGATTTCCTGCTGCACGGTTGCAACCAGAGTGCCCACGATTATCCGCTGGAGCAAAGCTACGTTGCGCTGTTCGAGGCGCAGGTTGCCGCGCATCCGCAGCGCATTGCCGCCACTTGCCTGGATCAGCAACAGAGCTATGCCGAGCTGAACCACAACGCCAACCGACTCGGCCATGCACTGGTCGCTGCGGGTGTGCAGATGGATCAACCGGTGGCGCTGCTTGCTGAGCGTAATCTCGATCTGCTCGGCATGATCATCGGCAGCTTCAAGGCTGGTGCGGGTTATCTGCCGCTGGATCCGGGCCTGCCGAGTCAGCGTCTGCAGCGCATCATTGAGCTGAGCCGCACGCCGGTGCTGGTCTGCACCCAAGCCTGCGTTGAACAGGCGCAGACCTTGCTGGATGAATTCAGCTGCGCCAATCGTCCGCGCTTGCTGGTGTGGGAAGAGATTCAGGCGGCGGCGACATCGGCGCAGGACCTGGGCATCTATAGCGGCCCGGACAACCTCGCTTACGTGATCTACACCTCGGGCTCCACTGGCCTGCCGAAAGGCGTGATGGTCGAGCAGCGTGGCATGCTCAATAACCAGTTGAGCAAGATGCCGTATCTGAACCTGAGCGACGCCGACGTGATCGCACAGACCGCTTCGCAAAGCTTCGATATTTCGGTCTGGCAGTTCCTCGCCGCACCGCTGTTCGGGGCGCGGGTGGACATCGTGCCGAATACGCTTGCCCACGATCCGCAAGGTTTGTTGGTGCACGTGCAAGCGCAGGGCATCACCGTGTTGGAGAGCGTGCCATCGCTGATTCAGGGCATGCTCGCCACGGAGCGACTGAGCCTCGATGGGCTGCGCTGGATGCTGCCGACCGGTGAAGCCATGCCGCCAGAACTGGCGCATCAATGGCTGCTACGTTACCCGGACATCGGTCTGGTCAACGCTTACGGTCCGGCGGAATGTTCCGATGACGTGGCGTTCTTCCGCGTCGACATGGCCTCGACGCGCGGCAGTTACTTGCCGATCGGTACGCCGACCGACAACAACTTGCTGTACCTGGTCGATGGCGCGCTGGAGCTGGTGCCGTTGGGTGCGGTGGGTGAGTTGTGCGTCGCAGGCACGGGCGTCGGTCGCGGTTATGTCAGCGATCCGCTGCGTACCGCACCAGTGTTTGTGCCGAACCCGTTCGGCGCGCCGGGCGAGCGTCTGTATCGCACCGGTGACCTGGCACGGCGTCGCAGTGACGGTGTGCTGGAATATGTTGGCCGCGTTGACCATCAGGTGAAGATTCGCGGGTACCGCATCGAACTGGGTGAGATCGAAGCGCGCCTGCATGAACAGCCGGAAGTGCGTGATGGTGCGGTGGGTGTGCAGGAAGGCGTCAATGGCAAGCATTTGGTCGGCTATCTGGTTGCGGCCGATTCGGCACTCAACCCAAGTGAACGTCTGGAGCGGATCAAGCAACGCCTGCGCGCCGAACTGCCGGAATACATGGTGCCGTTGCACTGGTTGTGGCTCGATCAGCTGCCGCTGAATGCCAACGGCAAACTCGACCGCAAAGCCTTGCCGGCGCCGGAGATCGGACAGTTGCAGAGCCAGGATTATCTGGCGCCGCGCAATGATCTTGAACAGACATTGGCTGATATCTGGGCTGAGGTGTTGAAAGTCGAGCAGGTCGGCGTACGCGACAACTTCTTCGAGCTGGGCGGACACTCGTTGCTGGCCACACAGATCGCTTCGCGGGTGCAGAAAACCCTGCAACGTGACGTGCCGCTGCGGGCGATGTTCGAGTGCAGCACGGTGGAGGAACTGGCCGAGTACATTGATGGACTGGCGGCGAGTGATATCACTGAAGAGAAGGTTGATCGGTTGAATGATCTGATGGCGGAGCTGGAGGGGCTTTGATTTTCTAGCGCCTGTACTCGCCTCATCGCTGGCAAGCCAGCTCCCACAATTTCCGGATGTGAACACAAAACCTGTGAACACCTTCGGACACTGTGGGAGCTGGCTTGCCAGCGATGGCGTCAGTGAATTCAACACATTTAAACCGGCACATTTTCAGACAATTCTCGATTGACGACCAGCAACCGGCAGCTCAGTCTGCCGGTTCTGTTTTTTGTCACGGGGGTGGTCGATGCCTTTTTTCACGGTTGACGGACAAGCACTGCATTACATTGATCAAGGCACTGGCCCGGCAGTCTTGCTGGCCGGCAGCTACTTGTGGGATCAGACGATGTGGGCGCCGCAGATTGCCGCGCTGTCGCCGCACTACCGGGTGATTGCGCTGGACCTGTGGGGCCACGGCGAATCCGGCCAGTTGCCGCAAAACACCAGCTCGCTGGACGACATCGCCCGGCAGGCCCAGGCCTTGCTTGATCATCTGGACGTCAATCGGGTCACGCTGGTTGGCTTGTCGGTCGGCGGCATGTGGGGCGCACGCCTTGCGCTGTCGGCACCGCAGAGGCTCAATGGTCTGGTGCTGATGGACACGTATGTTGGCGTTGAACCCGAGCCCACTCGTCAGTACTACTTCTCGCTGTTCCAACAAATCGAAGACACCGGCGAAATCTCCGAGCAGTTGCTGGATATCGTCGTACCGATTTTCTTCCGTCCGGGCATTGATCCGCAGTCGGCGGTGTATCAGGATTTTCGCGCAAAACTGGCGGCTTACTCCGCTGATCAGCTGCGCGAAAGCATTGTGCCGATGGGGCGCATCACATTTGGCCGGGATGATTTGTTGCCGCGTCTGAGCGAACTGAGTGCCGCGACCACGCTGGTGGTCTGCGGCGATCAGGACAAACCGCGACCACCCTCGGAAGCGCAGGAAATGGCGGAGTTGATCGGCTGCCCGTGGGTGCTGGTGCCGGAGGCGGGGCATATTTCCAATCTGGAGAATCCGGAGTTTGTGACGGAGGTGTTGTTTGCCTTCCTGGCTGAACGCCATTGAAAAGATCGCAGCCTGCGGCAGCTCCTACAGAAAACGCGTTTCTATGTAGGAGCTGCCGCAGGCTGCGATCTTTTGATCTTGGTTATTTAGGCCCGAGAATCTTCGCCAACTTGTCCGGCGAAGGCGCGCCTTGTTGCTGTTGCAACTCGCCCTTGTCATCCATGTAGAAAATCGCCGGCGTGGCCTGCAAATCGAGGTCTTCCATCAACTGCATGTTCGCCGCCAGTTTGGTCTGTACGGCGACAGGGATATCTTTCAACGCTTTGAGCGAGCTGCCCTTGCCAGCCTTCTCATGATCTTCCAGCGCCTTGGCCGGGTCTTTCGCGGCCAGCAGCGCCGCCGATTTGCCCGGGCTGTCTTCGCGGATGATCCCGACCATGATGTGCCGCAGCTGCACTTTGCCGGATTTCACCCAGGGCCGCGCCTGTTCCCAGAACATGTTGCAGTACGGGCAGTTCGGATCACTGAACAGGTACACGGTGCGCGGTGCATCCTTGTTACCGTCCTGAATCCAGTTGCTCGCTTCGAACTTGGCCCAGACTTCCTTGGCCATCGGCGCATACACCAGTTTCTGCAGCGGCTCGCTGCTCAGGTCCTTGCCGTCGGCGTCGTACAGATTACCGAGCAGAACGTGCTTGCCATCCGGGGTCAGGTACAGCGCCATACCCCGGTTCTGATATTGCGCCGCGTAACCGCGCAGGCCATCGGGGGCGTCGAACTGGCCGACGATTTTCGCGCCTTTGGCTTCGATCTGTTTGATCGCCGCAGGCAGTTCTTCTGCGGCCTGCACCGACGGCAAGTGCAGCAGGGCAGAGCCCAGAGTCAGCGTCAGCAGGTGGCGGAGGCGGGGCATGGCAGTTTCCTTGCAGAGGTGGCCGGGGCTGCGGCCGGGTTCGAAGTCGGATTCGGCTCGCCGAAGTTTTCCAAAGCGCGGGCCAGGCTGGCGTTGGACAGCTCGCCAAGATGACTGGCCAGCAGACGCCCGTCGGGGCTATAGAACAGCGTAGTCGGCAATGCCATGGAACCTACGGCTTGACCGAGCTGGCCGCGACGATCGAACAATACGTTGTTCAGGCTCAGGCCCTGGGTTTCGAGAAAGGTCGCCACGCTTTGCATGCTTTCGGCCTGATTGACGAACAGGAAAGTCAGGTCCGGGCGTTGTTGCTGGGCGCTTTCCAGCACTGGCATTTCGCGGCGGCACGGCGGACACCAGGTGGCCCACAAGTTGATCACCAATGGGCCACCCTGATAGTCGCTGAGCTGGATGGTTTCCCCGGCGGCATTGCGCAGGGCAATGTCCGGCAAGCGTGTGCCTTGTTCGTAGATGTTCAAGGACAAAGTCGCCATCAACCAGAACGCCACGCCACTGGCCACGCCAAAGCCCAGCGGACGGCGCAGGCCGGGCCGACGCCAGCCGCGATAGAACGCCGCCAGCAGCAGAACGATCACCCCCGGCCAGGCGAGAAAACCGCCATCGCGCAAGTCGACGATCTGCCACGGATCGTTACGGTAATGGCTCCAGTACAGCGCGACAAAGGCGATGCGCGCCGCCAGCATGCCGAGCAGAAACAGGCTGAACAGCGCCGACTCGGGGTTATCGCCGCCGCGCTTGGCCACCCGCCAGCCGACAAAGGTCGCCAGCGCCAATGCACTGATCAGCAGCAGGTGGTTGAGCGCGATGGCAAAGGTGCCGAGGGTGAAAGTCAGCATTAATTGGCGTCTCGGGTGGCAGTCCAGCGTTGCAGGAACGTGTCGGCGTCGACTTCACCGGTGATGCGCTGGCTGCGACGTTCTTCCCCGTCCGTACCGATCCAGATGAAAGTCGGCGGCCCCGGCACTTTGTAGCGACTGAGCAGCTCACGGCTGGCGGCATTGTCGGCGGTGACATCGAGTCTCAGCAGGCGCACGTCGCTCAGCGCCTGCATGACCTTGTCCTTGCCGAACACCTGTTTCTCCATGACTTTGCATGACACGCACCAGTCGGCGTAGTAATCGAGCAGAACCCATTGGCCCTGAGCTTTCGCCGCATCAAGTTCACGCTGCAGCGCCGCCGGCTCCTTGATCGTGGTGAACGCTTCATGACCCGAAGGCGCGGTGACGCCAGCGCGACCGGCGCTGTAAACCTGCAACGGCTGATACGGATCATCGCTGCCGCCCGCCGCACCAATCACCAGCAAACTGCCCCACAACCCCAGCAACAGCGAGGTGGCGCCGAATAACTGGGCGACGCGGCCAAAACCTTCGGATTGTTTCCAGGCGCAAAACGCGGCGATCAGCAGCAGCGCGCCGCACAGGCCCAACCATAACGAGGAATCGAGTACCGGGCGCAGCATCAGCAACGCCGTGGCGAGGAAGAGGAAACCGAACACGCCTTTGAGCAGGTTCATCCACGCGCCGGGTTTGGGCAGGAAGCGATTGCCAACCGTCACCAGCAGCAACAGCGGCACACCGATGCCGATGCCCAGCGAGAACAGAATCAAGCCACCATGCAAGGCGTTGCCGGTCTGCGCGATATACAGCAAAACACCTGCCAGTGGCGCGGTCATGCACGGGCCGACCAGCAGACCGGACAATGCGCCGAGCGCGCCGGCACCGAGCACACTGCCACCGCTGCGACTGCGCGAGGCATGTTCCAGACGATCACGCAGCGCCACCGGCAATTGCAGTTCAAAGAAGCCGAACATCGACAACGCCAGCACCACGAAGATCGCAGCGAAGGTGCCGAGCAGCCAAGGGTTCTGCAGCCACGCTTGCAGGTTCGCACCGAGCAGCGCAGCGATCACGCCCATCGCGGCATACACCAGCGCCATGCAAATGACATAACTGCCGGCCAGGGCAAAACCACGACGTGGCGTCGCGCCGCTACCCACGACCATGCCGGCCAGAATCGGCAGCATCGGCAAGGTGCACGGGGTGAACGCCAACAACAGGCCAAGGCCGAAGAACACCAGCAAACTCCAGCCCAGCGCTCGTTGTTGCAGGCTGCTGGCCAAGGCTTGGTCCGGCGCCTCGGTGCCTGCCGCTAATGCAGCCTTGCCACCAAGATCAATCAATCGGGTCTGCGGTGGATAGCACAGGCCGGCATCGGCGCAGCCCTGATAGCTGACTTTGATTTGGCCGCTGGCCGAGGCCGGAATCTTGACCTCCAGGCCCTGGCGATAGACCGGTTGCTCACCGAAAAACTCGTCGCTGTGGGATTCCCCTTCAGGGAGCTTCGGTTGCTGTTCTGCGCTCAACCCGTCGAATTTCAGACGCTTCTGATACAGGTAATAACCATCAGTTATCTGCCAGAACAGTTGGGTCTCACCGGATTCCAAGCGCTCGGATGTCAGCACGAACGCCTTGTCGACCGGCAGAAACTCGGGTTTTGTGTCGAACGGATTATTGCCGGCCTGGGCCAGGCTTGAGATCAGCAGAGCAAACAATAGAAAAAAATGACGCATGGAGGAGCCTTGTCCCTGTGCAAGTGAGGTGCATGGTGGTGGGTGGCGATTAACCGATGATTAACCACGCTCGGCAGGCCGTAAAGCGCTGAATCGTTCTCGCAGCATCCACCTGAACAAGGACATTGCGTCCCTGACCCTGGCACCTCGTTTATTGCAATGACGGTACAACCTGAGGGACAGGTCTACTCGTCAAGACCTTGTTGCCATCAATCCAGGCCTGGCCAGCTTGCCTCATTGATCGTATAGGGGCCAAACACCTCGTCGTTATTCAGTTCATACTTCAAGTATTCGCCACGCGTCAGGAACACATAGAAGTGCGCATCGAAGGTCGGATGATCATTGAGTGCAGCGGTGACAAAGCGGTCTTTGTAGTATTCAAGTTTTTTCCAGTTAGAGCCTGCCAGAGCATGCACTTTTAGTATTCCAGTTAATTTGTCATAGGTAAGGTAGTTTCCATCGTTCAGAAGAATTCGGTAATTACCCCCACCGTTCTTTCGTGATTCCCACATCACGCCAACAATTTTATCGAAGTAAGGCAGCAGTACCGCCCATTCGGTGTCCTGGACAGGGCATATTTTCTCAGCTTCGTTGGAGAACTGATTGAATTTGCAAACAGATGGAACACCGCCGTCACGGAAGAACAGCCAAAGTGTGTGGTTGCCACCATCCCAGGATTTAACCGTCGTAGTAAACCCGAATGCCAGATCCCCCGCGTCAATGTCGAAGCCTTTCCAGTTTCCTGGCACCGGCTCTGGGTAACCATCAGGAACTTTGTTCTCGCCTATGTCAAAGCGCGAATAAGTATTGGTGGGTCGGAAGAAAAAGTAGATGCGATCCGGGCCTTCGCGCCAGTCGACGGCTACCATATTGTCAAATTTTGTCATGGGTCAAATTCCTTTTAATTGAGTGTCAGGTTATTTGTAGGTAAGTGCTGCTGTTTTGTGTTTTTTAAGTTGAAGTGCGTAGATGATCACTATATGCAGGCTCTAATGTTTGAAGTATCAAGGCAGCTGTGGTTGTGGATCTGTATTGTCTGCAATAAAGGTATTTCCATCCCGGCAGAAATGATTGTTTTGTCAGGTGGGCTGGGTGGGTGTTATTGGTGGTTCATGTTTGCTTGGGTGTTGCGATTTAGTGGTTTGATGTTATTGCGATTAGTTGGTTATTGGAATGGTTTGTTAGTTAGGTTTTGTTTCGAGGTTAGTTGTTTTTATGTCGGTCTTGCAGTCGTTGTAGTGCTTGATCTGTTTTTTATTGCGTCCGCGATGCCTCAGTAAAAATTAAAACCTTGTGCGTTTGCTTTTCGTGATTCGAAACCCTTGCCATAATTGCCGCTTAATCCTCACCTGCTTCACTCGGATTTTTTCTCACGGAGCTCCCATGCACGTACTGGTTTGCGAAGACGACGAGCTGATTGCCAGCGGCATCGTTGCCGGTCTCACCGCTCAGGGTTTGACCGTCGAGCACGTCAACAGCGCCTCCAAGGCGCGGGCGATGCTCAAGGTTGCCGAGTTCGACGTGATGGTGCTTGATCTCGGTCTGCCGGACGAAGACGGTCTGAAGCTATTGCAACAACTGCGTCAAAGCGGACTGGAAATCCCCGTGCTGATTCTGACCGCGCGCGATTCGGTCACCGATCGCGTCGACGGTTTACAGGCCGGCGCCGACGATTACCTGCTCAAACCCTTTGATCTGCGTGAACTGTTCGCGCGTTTGCAAACCTTGTTGCGTCGAGTGGCCGGGCGCAGCGTCAACCTGATCGAGCACGGCGCGTTGACCTATGACCCGAGCAGCCGCGAAACCACGCTGGGCGGCAAACCGGTGGATCTGTCGCGCCGTGAGCAGTCATTGTTGCAAGCGCTGCTGCACAATCGCGGCCGGGTGCTGTCCACCGAACAATTGAAGGACAGCGTCTACGGTTTCAGCGATGAACTGGAGAGCAACGCCCTCAACGTGCATATCCATCACCTGCGCAGCAAACTCGGTAAAGGCATTGTTGAAACCGTGCGCGGTCTGGGCTATCGCCTCGGTCCGGCCGACGGTGGGGATCAAGGCAAGTGATGAGTCTGCGATTGCGGCTGAGCCTGACCCTCGGCGCAGCCTTCGCGCTGATCTGGGCGCTGGCGGCGGCCTGGATGCTCAGCGATCTGCGCAATCAGATGATGTTCTCCCTCGACCAGCGTCTGGTGGCTTCGGCGCGGATGGTCGCCGGGTTGCTGGAGCAGTTGCCGACCTTGCCGAGCAAAGGCGAGGGCACGCATTTCAGTGCCGAACAACTGAACATCCCCGGCGGCATGGCCTGTCAGGTCAGTTCGTTGCGCGGGGAGATCCTCGCCCGCAGTCACAACAATCCCGAACAAGCGCTGGAAGCCGAAAAAATGGGCTTTCATGATCAAATGATCGACGGTGCGCCGTGGCGCAGCTTCACCCTCGCGCGCGGCGACGTACGCATTACCACGGCGGATCGGCAGATCGAACGCGAAGCACTGAACATGTCGATCCTGCTGGCGGCGTCGGTGCCGGTCGGCGTAGCGCTGCTGGGCTGCCTGTGCCTGTTGTGGCTGGGCATCGGACAGGGCCTGGCGCCGCTCAATCGTCTGCGTGAGGCGTTGATGCGGCGCAACGCTGATTCGCTCGAACCGTTGCAGTTGCAGTCGTTTCCCAGTGAGCTGAAGCCACTGCTGGAAACGCAGAATCAGCTGTTCCAGCGCATCGGCAAAACCATCGAACGCGAGCGGCGCCTGACCGGTGATGCCGCCCACGAACTGCGTAGCCCGCTGACCGCGATCAAGACCCACCTGCAAGTGGCGCGGATGACCGATGGCAATGCCCGCGATCAATCGCTGGCGCGGGCCGAGGAGGGCGCGGATCGCTTGCATCGCACCCTTGAGCAATTGCTGTTGCTGGCGCGAGTCGAGGGCAGCCTGTCGTTCGATGACGGGTCGCAATGCAGTGCCGAGCAAGTGGCCAGACTGGCGATTCAGGATGCCACCGGCGGCGAGCGACTGCGGATCAAACTGCAACTGCCTGCCGAACTTTCAGCGGCACCGTTGCAGATGCCAGCGGTGCTGTCGATTGCGGCGTTGCGCAACCTGCTGGATAACGCCTTGCGCCATACGCCTGAAGATTGTGCGGTGGAGTTGAGCCTGGAAACCATCGGCAACCGGGTGCGCTTTATCGTGCGCGACCATGGCCCGGGCATTGCGCCGGACGACCTGCAGCATCTGACGCAACGCTTCTGGCGCAATGGGCAAAGCACCGGCTGCGGCCTCGGTTTGGCGATTGTTCAGGCGATCGTCCAGCGTTGCGACTGCGCGCTGCATTTCGACAGTCGCCCGGATGGCTTGCGGGTCGAGTTGACCATGCCGTTGCAGCCGCTCTGATGCTGCAGCACATCAAATGTAACCTCTCTCCAGTGGTCATCCAGCCTGGGCAGGGGTAAGGTCAGCGCTGCTTTGACTCAATGGATTGAGGGGACAGCGCCATGGAAGCACCTATCAGCATTCGTCAGGCCGCACTGGCCGACGTCGGCATCATCCACCGCATCATCGAACGTTCGATCCGCATCGGCTGTGCACTCGATCATCTCAACCGCGCACAACCAGTCAGCGACTGGATCGAACAGCACAACGCCGATCAGCTCTGCCGCTGGCTCGCCGATTCGCGCATGTACCTCAATATCGCCCTGCTGCAAGACAAACCGGTTGGCGTCGGCATGGCGTCCGCCGACGGCGACATTGCGCTGTGCCATGTCCAGCCCGAGTGGTTTCGTCGCGGTGTCGGGCGAGCGTTGATCGATGATCTTGAAGGTTGGTTGCGCATTCGCGGCGTGGCTCATGCCCACCTGTGCAGCACCCGCACCGGCGAAGCTTTTTATCGACATCTGGGCTACCGCGATACAGCGCCATCGCGCCTGCACAAAGGCCTGCAAACACTGCCAATGAGCAAGCCGTTGCCGCCACCCTGCTAACGAGTCGATCAAGGGCCTAAATCCTCGCTTCGCTTAAGCGTCTCCAGAACAGGAAAACCTGCAAGTGCGCGCCGGGACCGGAACGCGCACCTGTTCGGTGCTGTTTTGGTCACCATCCATAGCGAATTGAGGGGTCGAGAGATGTCAGTCGCCACCAGCCTTATTGAAGAGTCGTCGGCCCGGGTCTCCTCGGCTCCAGCCGAAACCCTGTATCAGTTCAACGAGTCGCCGTTGCTCGCGCGTCAGGCGCAACAGGAATCCAATGCTCGCAGTTATCCGCGACGCATTCCCCTTGCACTCAAACGCGCCAAAGGCCTGTACGTGGAAGACGTCGAAGGGCGCACGTTCATTGACTGCCTGGCCGGTGCCGGCACGCTGGCACTCGGACACAATCACCCGGTGGTGATCGAAGCAATCCAGCAAGTATTGGCCGATGAATTGCCGCTGCACACGCTGGACCTGACCACACCGGTCAAGGACCAGTTTGTTCAGGACTTGTTTGCTCTGCTGCCATCGGCTCTGGCCGCCGAAGCGAAAATCCAGTTTTGCGGCCCGACCGGCACCGACGCCGTGGAAGCGGCACTGAAACTGGTGCGCACTGCCACCGGGCGCAGCACAGTACTGTCGTTTTCCGGCGGTTACCACGGCATGAGCCAGGGTGCGCTGAGTTTGATGGGCAGCCTGGGGCCGAAAAAGCCGCTGGGCGCCTTGCTCAGCAGCGGTGTGCAGTTCATGCCGTTCCCCTACGACTATCGTTGCCCGTTCGGCCTTGGTGGCGCGGCGGGCGTGAAGGCCAACTTGAGCTATCTGGACAACCTGCTCAACGATCCCGAGGCCGGCGTGCAATTGCCTGCGGCGGTCATCGTTGAAGCCGTGCAGGGCGAGGGCGGCGTGATTCCGGCGGACATCGAGTGGTTGCGTGGTTTGCGCCGCATCACTGAGAAGGCCGGTGTGGCGCTGATCGTCGACGAGATCCAGAGCGGTTTCGCCCGAACCGGCAAGATGTTTGCCTTTGAGCATGCCGGCATTATTCCGGACGTGGTGGTGTTGTCCAAAGCCATCGGCGGCAGTCTGCCGCTGGCGGTGGTGGTTTATCGCGATTGGCTCGACACCTGGCAGCCGGGTGCCCACGCCGGCACCTTCCGTGGTAATCAGATGGCGATGGCTGCCGGTTCTGCGGTGATGCGTTATCTGGTCGAGCACAAGGTCTGCGAGCACGCTGCAGCCATGGGCGATCGCCTGAGCGAGCACCTGCGCATCCTGCAACGCGACTTCCCGCAACTGGGCGACATTCGCGGTCGTGGTTTGATGCTCGGCGTCGAACTGGTCGACCCGAACGGCGCACCGGATGCGCTCGGCCATCCGCCAGCGTTCGCTCGTCTGGCGCCGCTGATACAACGCGAATGCCTCAAGCGTGGCTTGATTTTGGAGTTGGGCGGTCGTCATGGCGCGGTCGTGCGTTTCCTGCCGCCGCTGGTGATTACTGCCGCCGAAATCGACCGCGTTGCGGAAATCTTCGGATGCGCTTTAGCGGCTGCGACGGTTGCGCTGTAAATTTTTCAGCGCGCCGAACGTTCTTTCTATATACCCGGCTGCACCCGTTGTGCAGCCCACCCTTACAACGATGGAGAACCAGCATGACGTCAGTATTCGACCGCGAGGACATCCTCTTTCAGGTCGTGGTCAACCACGAAGAGCAGTACTCGATCTGGCCGGATTACAAAGCCGTGCCGGAAGGCTGGCGTACCGTGGGCAAGAGCGGCCTGAAAAAGGAATGCCTGGCCTACATCGAAGAAGTCTGGACTGACATGCGTCCACTGAGCCTGCGCCAGAAGATGGAAGCACAGGCCGCTGCTCAATAAGCACACGGGCAAAAAGAAACCCGCTGGACCAGTGATGGTCAGCGGGTTTTTTCATGTCTGCATTCTGGGTTGTCTGGACTGGCCTCATCGCTAGCAGGGCTAGCTCCTACAGGGGCTTTGCGGTGTTCACAAATCCCCTTGTGGGAGCTAGCCCTGCTAGCGATGAACGATAACGCGGTCCCCGGTGAACTTATGCCCCGCTCAACCCCTTGAGCAGCAAATCCACATTGCCTTCCAGCTCCGCCACCGGATCCGCCGCATCAGTGCTCAACACCACCAACTGGCTCCCCGACTCGGCAATCGCCGCTTTTACCGCTTCCGAAGGCTGCCGGTGGTGTAGCACCAGCGCCACGTCATTGTCCTTGAGCGTTGCCGTCAGCTTTTTCAAGTCTTCAGGTGTCCACTCCGCGTCCGGCCGTGGGTCCTGCCCAACCAGCTCCAGGTTGAGGCTACCGATCAGATAGCCGAAGTGATCGCTCAAACTCATCACACTCAGGTTATCGGCACTGGCGAGGCGCGCCTCACTGTCAGCACTGAGTTTGAGCAGACGTTGCTTCAGCGCGGCAAGATTGGCCTCGATCTTCGGTTTGGCGTGCGGCGCGAGACGTACCAGATCCGCTGCCATCACGTCCGCCATCCGCCCCATGTTGTTGCTCGCCAGCCACGGCTGACTGTTGAGGCCATCGACTTTCAGATCCGGCTGCACAGCGATGCCGGGCAGGGCGCCGTCGACCGGGCGCGCCGCGTCGACTTCTACGATACGGATGTTGCTGCGGCGGGCGATCGGGTACAGCTGATCGTCCGGCCACAGCGAGCGCACGCCGATGACGGCGTCGGCGTCGATCGCCAGTTTGCTCAGGGCCGGTGCGCCACGACCGGTGAAGTAGGCGCTCTGACGGCTGCCTGGCAGGTTTGCCGGTGCGGCGCGCTCGAGATTGACATCAGTGCCCTTGAGCAGCACTTCGCCCAGCCCGTAGGTAATCGGTAACGAAGCCAGCACTCGCAGCGGTTTTGCGTTGTCGGCGGCCATTACCGG
Organism: Pseudomonas sp. 4CAES_32.4; assembly: GCF_058136335.1. Lineage (NCBI taxonomy): Bacteria > Pseudomonadati > Pseudomonadota > Gammaproteobacteria > Pseudomonadales > Pseudomonadaceae > Pseudomonas > Pseudomonas sp. 4CAES_32.4. The sequence continues at coordinate 4,337,411 of NZ_CM176882.1, read as the reverse complement.
CGTGCAGACCACGCCGCACAGGGCCATGGCCAGAGTCAGTTTGCGAAATGAAAAAGCCATTTATCCAAGGTTCCCTTTGAGGCTGGGGACGACGCCGCGTGCGATGGCGGCGAGGGCGAAGGCAATGCCGGCGACCAGAATGATCGCGGCGCCGGACGGAATCGGCAGGTCGAACACGATCGGCGCGAGAATGCCGCACAAGGTGCTGACGGTGGCGATCAATACCGAACACCAGAAAAAGCCCTTGAGCGACTGGCTGAGCAGACGCGCAGCGGCAGCCGGAATCACCAGCAAGGCACCCACCAGAATCGCGCCGATGACTTTCACCGCCGCCACGGTGATCAGCGTCACCAGAATCACGAACAGATAATCCAGAGTCTTCACCGCCACCCCGCGCACTGCCGCCAATTGCGGGTTGAAGCTGGCCAGCATGATGCGGTTGTACAACGGCAGGGCCAGGGCCATGACCAGCGAACCGACGATAGCCAATACCGCCAGATCATTGCCGTTGACCGTCAGCACCGAGCCGAACAAGACGTTTTCCAGAATGTGCACGTTGATCTTGCCGGCCAGAATCAACAGCAGGCTTGCGCCCAATGCCAGCGAAACCGAGAGGAACACGCCGATCAAAGTATCTGGCGCCAGACCGGTGCGGTTGCGCAGGTAATTGAGCAGGATGCCGAACAGCAGGCAGTAGCCGAACAGGCTGCCGTACGGACCGGTGTAGGGTTCGCCGAGCAGAATGCCGATGGCCACACCGGTCAATGCGGCGTGGCCGACAGCTTCGGAGAAAAACGCGAAGCGCTTGACCACTACCAGCGTGCCGAGACCGCCAAGCACTGGGCCGATCAACAGGCCGGCGAGCAGCGCATTGACCACGAAGCCATAGGCCAGTGCTTCCGGCAGATACCCGGACGAGGCCCAGCCTTGCACCATCAAACGAAAGGCTTCGTAACTCATCAGACAGCGCTCCGTGGGTGAGTGGAAAACAGGGTCAGCAGACGTTCCGGAGTGAGTGCCTGTTGTGGCGTCGCGTCGAACAATACACGGCGGTTGAGACCGGTAACGCGATTGGCCAGGCGGCCGACCGCTTCCAGATCGTGTTCGATCCACAGCACGGTGATGCCCGCCGCACGCCAGTCATTGAGCAGACGTTCGAAGACCTGAATCCCGGCTTCGTCGAGGGCCGACATCGGCTCATCCAGCACCAGCAGTTGCGGTGCTGGGATCAGACCCTGCGCGAGCAGCACTCGTTGACGCTCGCCACCGGACAGCGCACCCATACGGCGCTTGCGCTTGTCCTGCATACCGACGCGCTCGAGCGCTTCATCGATGGCGCCGGCATAGTGTTTGCTCAAACCGAGAAACGCCGGGCGGCGCTGGCACATTGCAGCCATGAAATCGTCAACGGTCATCGGCAGGCCGCGATCGAATTCCAGCGCCTGCGGCACATAACCGATGGTGCCGGGCTCGCCGGGCCATTGCAGGCTGAGCTGGCCCTGATGCGGCATCTGCCCGAGCAGGGTCTTGATCAGCGAACTCTTGCCGCCACCGTTGGGGCCGACCAGTGCGTGGACGCTGCCGGGCTGCACCTGGAAGGTGACGTTGTCGAGAATCGTCGTACGCCCGAGCGTCAGACAAACCTGCGCAAAATCCAAAGTCGGCCCCATAACCTGTAGGAGTGAGCCTGCTCGCGATTGCGGAGTGTCATCCAGCGAAGATGTTGCCTGAACCGGCGCATTCGCGAGCAAGCTCGCTCCCACAGGTTTTTCGCTGTTGTCGGCGATCAGGTTTTCCTTGGAGGTCATGCGCCCGACTCCTGAATCGCCCGAACCACGGTGTTGAGGTTGCCGGTCATTTCCTTTTCGTATTTGTCGGCGGTGTATTCGCCGTAGGAAATGTGCGACAGCGGGTACAGCTTCACGCCGGACTCGCGCTGGATGGTTTCGACGTAAGTGGACGGGAAGTCCATCTCCGAGAAAATCACCTTCACGTCGAGTTCGCGCAGTTGATCAATGGTTTTCTTCAACTGGCTCGGGCTTGGCTCGATACCGTGGGCAGGTTCGACCACCGCTGTCACTTCCAGACCGAATTCGCGCAGCAGGTAGTCATACGCCGCGTGAACCGTGGCCACGCGCAGTTCGGCGTTCGGCGCCTGAGTCAGCTTGGCCAAAGCATCGGCGCGCATCTGTCGCAGGCGTTTGCCGTAGGCGCGGGCGTTTTGCGTGTAGGTCTTGGCGTTGTCCGGGTCGAGCTTGCCCAGTTCGCGGGCGATGTTGTTGACCTGGGCGATGGAGGCGCTGATCGACAGGAAAGTATGCGGGTTGACCACTTTGCCGGCCCCGCGCGCGGCGACCCCGGTAGCAGCCAGCAGAGGCACGTTTTCGTTGGCTTCGATGGTCTTGACGTTCGGCGTTTCGCTGGCGGCGATCATGCGGTCGGCGAAGTCGTCATGGCCGACGCCATTGAGCACGATTACGTCCAGCCCGCTGATGCGTTTGATGTCTTCGGCGCGAGGCTCGTAGGCATGGGGATTGAAACCGGCCGGGATCAACGGCACGACATCGGCCTTGTCACCGACGATGTTCGCCACGTAGCTGTAATAAGGATGCAGGGTGATGCCGATGCGCAGGCGTTTGGCCGGATCGGCGCTGACCAGCGGGCTCAGCAGGCTGGCACACAGACCGATCAGAAACAGGCGTAGCAATGGACGGCGAGGCGATGAAATAGACATGGGCAAGCGGTCTTCTCTCGGATAGGGGCGAGGAATCAATGGCGATGTTCGCGGGTAACACCGGCATCGTATTGCGCGACGATCTGTTTCCAGCCGGCAGCGGACAGAGCGGCGGCGGTGAGTTGTGCAGGGGCTTGAACAGTTGCATCCCGGTTGAGCCAGATATCCGGCGCATCGGCGCTGAGCAGCATCACGAACGAACCGGCGACGGCAGGGACCTGGCTTTGACCGAAATACGCGGTGTCCGCCAACAACTGCCAGACATGACCGCCACGGCTGACCGAACTCGCATCCTGGGCAAACGGGGCAAAGCCTTCGTCCGCCAGATTCTGCGGGGTCGGCACGGCTTGCTGTTCATCGCGCAGCAAGCGGATTTCGTCGAGGGTCACCCGCAGGTCGGCATAGATGCCTTGCTCGGCAGCGCTGAGGTCTCGCCGCGCGTCGAGTTGGTTGGTGGCAACCGGCTCCGGCTCATGGGAAACCCCGCGCCAGGCGACGACCGAACCGGCAATCGCCAGAATCAACAGACACAACAGCAGCACATTGAGGGTTTCATGGCCGGCACCGGCCGGGCGCACAACTTGGGTGGTTGGCGTACTCATGGGGCTTCGATATCCGCTTGGTCGATTTCGACCACATGGCCCGGGCCTGCGTCGAACAGCACATAAAACTCGGCGCCGGGCTTCTTGAATGTCAGGGTTGAATCGCTGCCGAGCTTGCCCGGTACCAGAATGGTTTCGTCGTAGCCGATCACATCGAGGGTCACCCCCGGCGCGCCGCTGCCGTCGGAGAAGCCGCCGGTGCATTTGATCTGTTCGGCATCGATGGCTTTGCATTCGCACATTGGATTGTGGGCCAGCGCACTGGCGCTGAAGCCGGCGCACAGCACCAGCAGCGAGGCCTTCAGGCGCAGGCGAAAAGGGCGTTCAGAGCAAGTCATGGTTTGACTCCTTGTTTGTTCAGCCAGGCGAAAGTGGCGGGGGAGGCCTGACTCAGCGGAATCGAAGCCTGATGCATGCTGCCGTCCCAGCCTTCCATGGTGATCCACAGTTCAGCGTCGGGTCTGGTCTTCTCCGGGATCGGCATCTGCGTGCCCATGCGGTAAGGCGTGCCGAAGAAAATGGTACCGGCGGCGCGCAGGCTGCGTGGCTTGCCGATGCGCAGGTAAGTGGCCTTGACCTGCTCGACACAGGCATCGCACAGGGCCGCGCTGAAATCTTTCATGTAACCGGCCGGGCCGGTGAGCACCGGCGCTTCGTTGCGCAACTCGGCCAGACGCAGGCTCCACGGGCCGACCTGTATATTGCCGATTTCATGTTGGCCCAAGCCGCTGTCACCGCGAAACAGCGAGGCGTCGGCGAAGTACTTGGGCATGAACCCCAGCGGAATCAACAGCAGCAGGACATTTATGTGGAAGCGCCATGTGTGCCAGAAACGCGCCAAGCGAGAAGGCTGTGCCTTGGTGATGGACTTGCTCACAGGCTGGCCTCCGAGGTTTCACGGCTCATGGCCGGTTCTGCCTTGATGCGGTTTTTCTTGTCTTCACGCTTTAACGCGTTGGCCGTGGCCAAGGCGGTGCGTTTGGTCCAGATCAATAAGCCACTGAGGATCATCAGGCTCAGGATCAAACCGAAGAAAAACCAGATCAGCTTGATCCAGATGCCGCCGAAGTCGCCGGTGTGCAGCGGCCGCATGGACTCGGTGACGAACTCCAGCGACGAGCGATCGGACAGCAGGCGCGAAGCGGCGATATCGCCGTTGTACGGATTGAGCGTGGCGGTCTGGAACATCAGCGGATACCAGCCGCGACCGCCGACGCTCATGTGGCTGTAGGCATTGCCCGGCAGGCTGACGAAACTGGCCTCCAGCCCCGGAATCTTCTCTTGCGCGAGCTCGACGGCACGGTCCAGGCTGATCCGGGGCGGCGGTGTGCCGGCGGCGGAGATCGGCACGCTTTCGCGGGACATCGCCGGAATGATCGGCTCGCTGGAGATGGTGATCTGGTTATCGAATAGAATCGCCCGAATCAGAAACCAGATGCCGGTGATGGAAATCACCGCAATGAACCAGATCGACCAGATACCGCACAGCCGATGGAAGTCACCCCAGAAAATCCGTGCGCCGTGACGCACGCGCAGGGTCGGACGCAAAAAACCTTTCCAGAAGCGCTTGTAGACCACCAGTCCGGTGATCAGCGAGACCAGCATCGGCACGCCGAGGAACGACACCAGATACCAGCCCCAACTGAAACCGTTGGTGAACGGCACCAGCCACCAGCCGTGCAGGGCGCGGGTGAAAGCTTTGAAATCGAAGGTCGGCGCAGGGCCCTGGATCACTCCCGTGTAAGGATTGACGTAAACCGTCTGCGAACGGCCGTCCGGATAGCTGACCGCAACGTCGAGCGCGAAGTGTGATTCGTCGGGACGACTGATGCTTTCAACGAGGGTCTGCGGCTCGGCTTTTTTGATTGCCGCCATGATCTGGTCATAGCTCAGCAGTGGCGCGTCATCGGCTGGCTGGCTGGCACGCATCTGCGGATTGGCCAGCCAGACGATTTCCTGGCTGACCACCGCCAACGTGCCGGTGACACAGACGATCAGCACGAAAAACCAGATCGGTAACGCCAGCCAGCTATGAACGAGGAACCACAGTTTGGAGCGGGATTTCTTCGACATGATTGCGCGTCTTGTATTCGGTGAAAGGGCGCGTGGCTACGGGCTTCGCAGCACGGAATCCCCGAAAAGCCGTTCGTGGCTTTTGCCTACGCGAACGGCCTGCATCTCTATAAGACGAATGAGCGCTGAAAATCCCGAAAGAGGATATGAAAGCAAATGTTTCGCAATTCCCCGTTCACCACACATTTCCCCAGTGGGAGCGAGCCTGCTCGCGAAAGCGATGTGTCATCCAACAAAGATGTCGCCTGATCTGGCGCCTTCGCGAGCAGGCTCGCTCCCACAAGGTTTTCGCTCATCGGCAGATCAAACACGATTCATGCATGACGCCATCACTTTCTGCCAATTGATGCTCCGCCCGCGCTCCCTATCATGGAAATCACAATGAATACCTGAGTGAGCACCTTGATGATCGCCAGAACCCTCTACGACAAACACATCGATTCGCACACGGTGTGCCGCCTCGACGATCAGGGCCATGTCCTGCTTTATATTGATCGTCAGGTGATCAACGAATACACCAGTCCCCAGGCCTTCAGCGGTTTGCGTGAGGCCGGGCGTAATGTCTGGCGACCGGAGACGGCGTTGGCGGTGGTTGACCACGTCAATCCAACCGCTCCGCTGCGGGTTGCCGCGATGCCCGATGCCGGGGGCGCGCGGCAGGTGTCGTATCTGGCGGAGAACTGCCGGGACTTCGGCATCGAGTTGCTGGATATCCTCGACAAACGCCAGGGCATCGAACATGTGATCGCGCCGGAGCAGGGTTTTATTCTGCCGGGAATGGTCATCGCTGCCGGCGACAGCCACACCACGACGTATGGCGCGCTCGGCGCTTTTGGTTTCGGCATCGGCACCTCGGAAATCGAGCACCTGCTGGCCTCACAGACCCTGGTCTACAAACGTCTGAAAAGCCTGCGCGTGACCGTGGACGGCGACTTGGCACCGGGCCTGACCTCCAAAGACGTGATCATGGCGCTGATCGGCCAGATTGGCGCTTCCGGGGCCACCGGTTATGCCATTGAATTCTGTGGCTCGACGATAGATGCCCTGAGCGTCGAGGCGCGCATGACCATCTGCAACATGGCGGTCGAGGCCGGTGCGCGTGGCGCGTTCATGGCGCCGGACGACAAGGTGTTCGCCTATCTCAAGGGCAAACCCCGCGCCCCCGAAGGTGAACGCTGGGAGCGTGGGCTGGAAAAATGGCGCGAATTGCGCAGTGATCCAGGCGCCGTGTTCGACCGCGAAGTGCATCTGGATGCCAGCCGGCTGGAGCCGATGGTCACTTGGGGCACCAGCCCTGATCAGGCGTCCTCGATTGGCGCCACAGTTCCCGATCCGCAGGCGATCAGCGACCCGATCCTGCGTCAGGACATGCGTCGTGCCCTCAGCTACATGGGCCTGGAAGCCGGCATGCCGCTCAGCGAGATCGTCATCAGCCATGCCTTTATCGGTTCCTGCACCAACGCGCGGATCGAGGACTTGCGCGATGCCGCCCGTGTCGTGCGTGGGCAGCAAGTTGCCGAGCATGTGCGCGCGATGATCGTGCCCGGCTCCAGCGAAGTCCGCGCTCAGGCCGAGGCTGAAGGGCTGGCGCAGATCTTTATCGATGCCGGGTTTGAATGGCGTCAGTCCGGCTGTTCAATGTGCCTGGCGATGAACGACGACGTGCTGGCCCCCGGTGATCGCTGCGCCTCCAGCACCAACCGCAATTTCGAAGGCCGTCAGGGCGCTGGCGCACGCACCCATCTGATGAGCCCGGCGATGGTCGCCGCTGCTGCGATCAGCGGCCGCCTCACCGATATCCGGGATTTTGGAGTACGCCCATGAGCCTGCAACCCTTCACCCAAATCAGCGGTCAGGCCGCGCCATTGTTGGCCGCCAACGTCGATACCGACGTGATCATGCCCAAGCAATTTCTCAAGGGCATCGACAGGAAAGGCCTGGATCGCGGTTTGTTTTTTGATCTGCGTTTTTTGCCGGACGGCGCACAGAATCCTCAGTTCGTGCTGAATCAGCCTGCGTGGCAGGGCGCGAGTTTTCTCGTGGTCGGGCCAAATTTCGGCTGCGGTTCCAGCCGCGAGCACGCGGTGTGGGGGTTGCAGCAGATGGGCATTCGCGCGTTGATCGGCAGTAGCTTCGCCGGGATTTTTTTCGATAACTGCCAGCGCAACGGGGTGTTGTTGATCACCCTGGAAGACGCGCAGGTGCAGCGGATCGGGCGGTTGGTCGCTGAGCCGGAAACAGCGCGAATCAATATCGATCTTGAGGCGCAGCAGATTGCTCTCGCGGATGGCAGCGTGATCGATTTTCAGATTGATGGTCTGCGTAAAACCGCATTGATGCTGGGACTGGATGCCATCGGCAGCACCTTGCAACGCCGCGAACAGATCAAGGATTTCGAACGCCAGCACCTGGCCAACAACCCCTGGCTCTCCTGATTGATCCGTAATCCCTGTGGGAGCTAGCCCTGCTAGCGATTGCGGAGTGTCAGCAGAATAATTTTCAACTGACAGAATGCAATCGCTAGCAGGGCTAGCTCCTACAGGGTGTTTGCGGTGTTTGGAGTTACAGCGACAAGCTTTTGAAATGCTCCTGCAAAAACTCCACACACGCGCGCAACTTCCCCGAATGCGCCAGCCGTGTCGGGTACACCGCCCAGACATTCGCGCTCTGGCTGTAATCCTCCAGCACTTGCACCAGTCGTCCTTGCTCGAGCAGCGGCTTCACATCCCACAATGAGCGCAGCAACACTCCGCGGCCATCCAGCGCCCATTGCAGAACGATCTCGCCGTTGTTCGACGACAACGGCCCGCTGACCCGCACGCTTTCCTGAGCGCCATCGCGATCCAGGCTCCAGATGCCGAAGGCGTTGTCGCGTTCCTTGATCACCAGACAATCATGCTGCTGCAAGTCATCCAGTGTCATCGGCGTGCCTCGCCGTTGCAGATAACCCGGCGCAGCACACAGCACTCGCCGATTGCTCACCAGGCGTCGGCCGATATGCTGACCGGGAATGTCATCGCCGACGCGTATCTCCAGATCGAAGCCTTCGTTGATGATGTCCACCACCCGGTCAAACAGGTCCAGGCGAATCTCCAGCTCGGGATAACGCTCGGCCAGCAACGACACCGCCGGCGCGACATGATTGCGCCCGAAACCGAAACTGCTGCAGATGTGCAAACGCCCACGCGGGCTGTCGTGGGCGTCGGAGAGTTCGTCGTGCAGTTGCTGGAAATCATCGAGAATGCGCAACGCCCAGCGCTGCACGCGTTCACCGTCCTCGGTCAGCGAGACCCGGCGACTGGTGCGGTGCAGCAGGCGAGTGCCGAGGGTGGTTTCGAGAATCTGGATGCGTTTGCTGACGTAAGCCGGGGACAGGCCCAATTCATCCGCCGCAGCCGCAAAGCCGTTCTTGCGGATCACGGTGAGCAGCACACGCAGGTCTTCGGGCAGAGGCACGGTGTCTTTCTTCTGGGACATGTCAAAACGCGCACTGGCGGCAGAAGCCGCCAGCATAGCATCGGCATCTGCCGTCTCAGTTCAGCGCAGAAACGCCAGTGCTTCGGCGAGCAACAGTTCGGGGACTTCTTCGGCGAGGTAGTGGCCGGCGGGTAGGGCCTGGCCGCTGACGTCCGTAGCCACTTGCTGCCATTCCTTGAGCGGATCGAAACAGCGCCCAACCGTGCCTTCCGCGCCCCACAACACCCGCAGTGGCAGATTCAGATGGCGGTTAGCGGTGATGTCGGCGCGGTCGTGTTGCAGATCGATGCCGGCGCTGGCGCGGTAGTCTTCGCAGATGCCGCGGGCGCTACCCGGTTGTTGCAGGCAGCGCAGGTATTCAGCGAAGGCTGCACCGGTGAACGGCTTGAGTCCGGCACTGCGACTGCCCATCACGCTGCGCAGATAGGATTCGGGATCCGCCTCGATCAGGGTTTCCGGCAACGGCGCCGGGCGGATCAGGAAGAACCAGTGCCAGTAGGCGCGGGCGAACGCTTCGTTGGTTTGCGTGTACATCGACAACGTCGGGGCGATGTCGAGCAATATCATCCGCTGCACGGCGGCGGGGTGGTCGAGCGCCAGCCGATGCGCCACCCGCGCGCCACGGTCGTGGGCGAGGATCGAGAACTGCGCGAAGCCCAGCGACTGCATCAGTTCGACGCCATCGCGGGCCATTTCGCGTTTGGAATAATTAATGTGTTGCTCATCGGCGTCCGGGCGACTGCTGTCACCGTAGCCGCGCAAATCGGCGGCGACCACCGTGAAGTGCTCGGCCAGTTGTTCGGCAATCTTGTGCCAGATCACGTGGGTTTGCGGGTGGCCATGCAGCAACAGCAGGCCCGGGCCGCTGCCGCCGAGGCGGTAGGCGATGTCGACGCCGTTGACGTGACGCTGGTCTTTGAGGAATCCGGAAAACATCAGACTGATCCTTTTTCAGGGTTCTTGTTGGATGCATCCTTGAAATTGTCTGGCGTTCGGGGCAAGGCGCAAAGCGTGATGGGCGGGTTCATGAAGTGTGATTTGCCGTGTCAGGCAAGGCCTCTTTGCGGACAAGCCCGCTCCCACAGGTTTTTGTGGTGTGACATAAATCGTAACCACACCCAAGATCCCTGTGGGAGCGAGCTTGCTCGCGAAGAGGCCATCCCAGACATTGCAAAATTCAACCCTGCTGAAACATCTCCATCGCCCGCTGCTTGATCTGCTCCTCAGTCAAATCCTCCTTGCGCGAGGCCAGAAACCACAGATGCCCATAGGGATCCTTCAACGTGCCGCTGCGATCCCCGTAAAACTGATCCTTGACCTCAGACACGGTGGTCGCCCCGGCATCCAGCGCTCGTTGAAACGACTTGTCGACATCGGTCACATACAGATGCAAACCGACCGACACCGCTTGATCGGGGTTGCTCAAAGGCCCTTGATCGCACGGCGAGCCGAGCATGATTGCGCTGTCGCCGATGCGCAGTTCGGCATGGCCGATACCGCCGTCGGGCATGGCCAGACGCATGACTTCGGTCGCGCCGAAGGCTTTCTTGTAAAAGTCGATAGCCTCGGCGGCCTGGTGAATGCCGAGGTACGGGGTAATGCTGTGATACCCCTCGGGAATGGGTTTGACGCTCATGACGTTCTCCCTGATTTTTGTTCTACGAGATAGGGCTTCTCCGTATAACCGGAAGCATCACTATAGAACTGTCCACGCAGGCAGGATCTTCAGCCGACGAGCAGTCACTCGGGTTAACGGTCAAGCGGTGCCGCGCCGTTACGACGATGCCTCGCAGTGTAATCCGGTTAGATCGAGAGGTGGATAAGCCGCTCACCGTGCAGGTTCTCGTTCAGTCGCCGCTTGTTCACCGCCAGTTCGCCGATCTTGATCAGCCGCGTGCGGGTGACGTTGCGGCTCAGTCCGAGCAACGCAGCGGTGTGCACCTGGTTGTAATGACAGAAGCGGTAAGCCGCGCGCAACAAGGCGTCCTCGACTTTTTCATGCAGAGCGCCGGCCTGTTGCGCGAAGAGTTTCTGGAAGGCTTGCTCCAGCAGCGCTTCCGGTGAGTCGTCAGTGCTGGCCTGATGATCGTCGGCGCGCTCGATGCGCAAATTCGACAGGCGCAGATCATCGCGCTCGATCACGCCATGGCGGCAGATCAACAGGGTGTGATGAATGACGTTTTCCAGTTCGCGAATATTGCCTGGCCAACTGTAACTGCGCAGTTTGTGCTCGGCGCCAGGGCTGATGCTGACGCGGCCATGACCCAAGCGCTGGCTGTATACCTCAATGAAGTGCCGGGTCAACGGCAGGATATCGCCGGGGCGATCACGCAGTGGGCTCAGTTCCAGATTGACCACGTTGAGGCGGTAGTACAGATCTTCGCGGAAATTGCCGGCATTGATCGCCTTCTCCAGTTGCACGTTGGTCGCCGCCAGCACACGCACATCGATAGGGATGCTTTTGCGCGAACCGAGGCGCACCACTTCGCGTTCCTGCAAAACCCTCAGCAGCTTCACCTGAATCGCGATCGGCAGATCGCCGATCTCATCGAGAAACAGCGTGCCGCCATCGGCTTCCTCGAACCATCCGGCCTTGGCACTCAGGGCGCCGGTGAACGCGCCTTTTTCATGACCGAATAATTCCGCTTCCACCAGCGACTCGGAGAAAGCGCCGCAATTCACCGCGATAAATGGCCGATGCCGACGATGGCTCAAGTTGTGAATATGCCGCGCTACCAGCTCCTTGCCAGTGCCGGTTTCACCGATGATCAGCACACTGGCTTCGCTGGGTGCGACCTGTTGCAAGTGCGCGAGCAGTGCCTGGGATTTCGGGTCCTCGAACACTTGCGCGGTGGCGCGTATCGACGTCGCCAACGCGGGTGAGGGCGGCAGGGTCAGCAGTTGCATGGGCTCGTCCTTATAAGGAGGGATCTGGAATAAAACGTCGGCACCGGCAGCGTCTGATTCGGCCCCCCAATCGGCTGAATTACGGAGTTTGCAATCCGAGCAACAGTGCCAAGCACTTGAATAAATGTATAAAGGCTGATTGTTATTCCGTAAAAGAACGTTAATCGATATTTATAGATCGTTCGGAGATATAAACATTTGCGGCCGATTTCCTGATAGCCACTATTGAGAGCGTTGATTTCTGCGCGAGCGAACGCGGGCGTAGCCTTTGTTCATCGACTACCACTGCTCGCCAGGACGCTCCCATGAATCGTTTACTGACTGTTTCGCTGATGCTCGCTGTTTCTGTCCTGGCCGGATGCGCCAGCCATGTTTCACCGGAACTGCGCCCGTACACCGCCGAAGAATCCCGCGAGCTGGCGATGGAGGCACTGAACCGCAGTGGTTTGTCCTTTGATGAATACCACGCGAAAAAAGCCCAATTGCTCGGTCAGCCGCAGAAGACTTTCGGTTTCGACAAACAGGGTGAAATGAGCGCTGAACGTGCCGTACAGCTGCACGGTCGTCCAAGCTGATTCCAAACTGTACTGCTTGAAGTTTTCCCCAACTGTCCGTGGGTTTGCCGGGCGGCGTGGGATAGGGTCAACACCTGAATGACCCTGACGGATTGCCGCACCATGACCCTCTCGCTCGATCTGCTGCTGGGCTTTGCCCTGTTTGCCCTTGTCACCTCGATTACGCCGGGGCCGAACAACACCATGTTGCTGGCATCAGGGGTGAATTTCGGCTTCAACCGCACCATTCCTCACATGCTGGGCATCACTTGCGGTTTCTTTGTACTGGTCGTGGCGGTGGGCTTCGGGCTGGGTGCGGTGTTTCAGACCTATCCGCTTCTCTACACGGTTTTGCGCTACGTCGGCGCGGCCTATCTCTTGTATCTGGCGTGGAAAATCGCTCACTCGGGTCCTGTCGGTGACAATGCCGATGGCGAGGCCAAACCGATCAGTTACCTCGGCGCGGCGGCGTTTCAGTGGGTCAATCCGAAAGCCTGGATCATGGCCATCGGTGCCATCAGCACCTACACGCCGATGCAGGGCTATTTCACCAATGTGGTGATCATCGCTGCCGTGTTCGCCATCATCAACTTGCCGAGCGTTGGCGTCTGGGCCGGTTGCGGAACGTTGTTGCGCAATGTGTTGAAGGAGCCGCGCTGGTTGCGCGTGTTCAACTGGGGCATGGCGGCGCTGCTGGTAATTTCGCTGTACCCGTTACTTCTCGAAAGCTTTAGCTGACGCATTGCTTCAACCACCGGCCTGATGCCTGTTAAGCTCGACTTCAGGAGCGTTCCTACGCACTTTTAAATGAAGTTGTTCTTCTTTAACGGCCTCCGATCAGGTATTGATGACGCTCTCGAACCGACGCGCAGCTCACAAGGCTGCGCCGTGCCGTTTGCAGACACGAGCCTCCTGATCCCGGAACACGCTCTGCGAGTCTTTTATGAACACACGTCCGCTGTATTTCGATTACGCCGCCACCACCCCGGTGGATGAGCGGGTCATCCAGGTGATGATCGAGTGTCTGGGGTTCCACGGTAATTTCGGCAACCCGGCGTCCAGTTCCCATGCTTATGGCCAGCAGGCTCGGCACACGGTAGAGCAGGCCCGTCGACAGGTCGCTGGACTGGTGGGTGCCCAGGCCGAACAAATTGTCTGGACCTCCGGTGCCACCGAGTCCAACAACCTGGCCCTCAAGGGTGTCGCCCAGGCGCGTGGCGTCCCCGGCGGCCACATCATCACCAGTCAGATCGAACACAAAGCCATTCTTGATACCGCCCGGCAATTGCAGGATGCCGGCATCGCCGTGACCTATCTGGTGCCGGACGCCGATGGCCTGATCACGCCGCAAGCGGTCAGTGAAGCCATGCGCGAGGACACGTTTCTGGTGTCGTTGATGCTGGTCAACAATGAGTTGGGCACGGTCAACGATATTCAGGCGATTGGCGACATCGTGCGCAATCGCGAGGCGCTGTTTCACGTCGACGCGGCACAGGGCGCCGGCAAAGTGGCAATCGATCTGGCGCAGTTGCCCGTCGATCTGATGTCATTCTCGGCACACAAACTCTACGGCCCCAAAGGCATCGGCGCGTTATATGTCGGCCCACGGGCACAGCAGAAGTTGCAGGCGCAGATTCATGGCGGCGGGCACGAAGGTGGCTTGCGTTCCGGGACATTGGCGACGCACCAGATTGCCGGGATGGGCGCAGCATTCGCCTTGGCGGCTGCCGCATTTGATGTGGAAAAGGGATCGATTGTCGCGTTGCGCGAGCGTCTGCTCGAACAACTGTTGAGCCTGCCGGGCGTGCGCTTGAATGGCAGCGCCAGTCAGCGCATTCCGCACACCTTGAGCCTGACGTTCAGCGAAGGCGAATTCAACAGCGCAGCGTTAAGCCATTCGATCGCGTTTTCCGCGACCTCAGCCTGTAATTCCGCGAGTAACGCTCCGTCTCACGTGCTTTTGGCCTTGGGCCACGACGCTCGTTTGGCGGGGCGCACCATTCGCCTGAGTCTCGGCCGTTTCACCACCGCCGAGGACATCGACAAGGCTGGCGAACTGATCAAAACCGCCTGCGCCAGTGCTCCGGCATTCTGGGCGACAGGGCTTTAAACGAGCCGGATCAACGGCTACGAACAATAACGAATAAGTGATTAGCAGGAGACATGATGAGTACCCAGACCTTGACCGAAGGATCGGTGCCCCAGCGCCTGGCGCACACCCGCGAACTGATGCGCCGCGAAGGCATTCACGCACTGTTGGTGCCGTCTGCCGACCCGCATTTATCGGAATACTTGCCGGGTTTTTGGCAGGGCCGGCAGTGGTTGTCGGGCTTCCACGGTTCGGTTGGCACTTTGATTGTCACCGATGATTTCGCCGGTGTCTGGGCAGACAGTCGTTACTGGGAACAGGCGACCAAGGAACTCAACGGCAGTGGCATCGAACTGGTCAAGTTGCAGCCGGGTCAACCGAGCCCGCTGGACTGGCTTGCCGAGCAGACGCCGGAAGGTGGCGTGGTGGCGGTCGATGGTGCGGTGATGGCTGTGGCCTCGGCGCGCACCCTGAGCAGCAAACTTGAAGTCCGTGGCGCTCGTCTGCGTACGGATATCGATTTGTTGCAGGAAGTCTGGAGCGATCGCCCGACGCTGCCGAATGCAGCGATCTATCAACATCTGCCGCCACAGGCGACCGTCAGCCGAGGCGAGAAACTCGCCAAACTGCGGGAAACCTTGCAGGCACGTGGCGCTGACTGGCACTTCATCGCTACCCTCGACGACATCGCCTGGTTGTTCAACCTGCGCGGCGGTGACGTGTCGTTCAACCCGGTGTTTGTGTCCTTTGCCTTGATCAATCAACAGCAAGCCACGTTGTTCGTGGCGCTGAGCAAGGTCGATGCGGATTTGCGTGCGGTGCTGGAGTCTGATGGCGTCACCCTGCGTGACTACAGTGAAGTCGCTGAAGCCTTGCGCGCCGTGCCGAGTGGTTCGAGTGTGCTGGTGGATCCGGCGCGGGTCACCAGCGGTCTGCTGGAAAATCTCGACAGCGGCGTAACACTGGTCGAAGGTCTCAACCCGACAACGCTGGCCAAGTCGCAGAAAAGTGAAGCCGATGCTCAGCACATCCGCCAAGCGATGGAGCAGGACGGCGCGGCGCTGTGCGAATTCTTCGCCTGGCTGGAATCGGCCTGGGGTCGTGAGCGGATTACCGAGTTGACCATCGACGAAAAACTCACCGCTGCCCGTGAACGTCGTCCGGATTATGTTTCGCTCAGTTTCAACACGATTGCCGCGTTCAACGCCAATGGCGCAATGCCGCACTATCACGCTACCGAAGAAGAGCACGCGGTAATCGAGGGCGATGGTCTGCTGCTGATCGACTCGGGTGGTCAGTACCTCGGCGGTACCACGGACATCACGCGGATGGTACCGGTCGGCACGCCGACTGAAGAGCAGAAGCGCGATTGCACGCGTGTGCTTAAAGGCGTGATCGCGCTGTCGCGGGCACAGTTCCCGAAAGGCATTCTGTCGCCGCTGCTCGACGCCATTGCCCGCGCACCGATCTGGGCGGAAAGCGTGGATTATGGTCACGGCACTGGTCATGGCGTCGGCTATTTCCTCAATGTTCACGAGGGGCCGCAGGTGATCGCTTATCAGGCAGCGCCGGCGCCGCAGACCGCGATGCTGCCGGGGATGATCACGTCGATCGAACCGGGCACTTATCGTCCGGGCCGTTGGGGCGTGCGCATCGAAAACCTGGCGATGAACCGCGAGGCGGGCAGCAGCGAGTTTGGCGAGTTCCTCAAGTTTGAAACCTTGACCCTGTGCCCGATCGACACCCGTTGCCTGGTGCCTTCGTTGCTGACTGAGGAAGAAAAACAGTGGTTCAACGCTTATCACGCCGAAGTGCGTGAGCGTTTGAGCCCGTTGCTGCAAGGTGCTGCGCTGGACTGGTTGAAAACGCGCACAGCCGCTATTTAAAGGTTGACGCTCGGGCGCTGTTGCCAGCGCCCGAGTTGCGGCTTTGAATCAGATCTGGCGCAACGCCTCATCGACGAAGTCGAGTCGATCCTGACCGAAGAACAATTGGCTGCCGACGAACATACTCGGGGCACCAAACACGCCGCGTTTAACCGCCGTCTCGGTATTGTCCTTGAGCACAGCTTTGACTGACTCGTCGTGGGTCAGCGCCAGAACTTCGTGTGGATCGAACCCATGCCCACTCAACACCAACGCGACGGTCTCTGGCTCGTCCAGCGCCCTGCCTTCAACCCAAAGTGCGGTGAACAGACAATCGATAAACGCCCGAAAACGTTCCGGCTGCTGAAGTTGGATGCCGGTGACGGCCCGCATCAACATCAGCGTATTGATCGGAAAGTGCGGATTGAATGTGAGTGGCACGCCATAGCGTTTGGCATAGCGATCCAGATCCTGAAACATGTAGCGACCTTTGGCCGGAATCATCGCCGGGGATGCGTTGCCGGTGGCCTTGAACACCCCGCCGAGTAGCATCGGCATGTAGATCAGATCACTACCGGTTTCGGCGCAGATCTTTGGCAGTTGGGTGTAGGCCAGGTAAGTGGCAGGGCTCCCCAGATCGAAATAGAACTCCACGCTTTTTTTCATCATGCCGTACTCTCGTTATTGTTTTTCTCGGGGGGGAAGGTTTACCAGCGTTCGTTCCATGGGCGCAGATCCAACTCGAACGTCCAGGCATCCCGTGGCTGGCTGTGCAGATACCAGTAGTTTTCGGCGATGTGCTCGGGGTTGAGAATACCGTCCTGATCTTTGGTAGCGTATTTCTCGGGGAAGCTGTTGCGGATGAAGTCGGTATCGATAGCGCCGTCGACCACCACATGGGCGACGTGAATATTCAACGGGCCGAGCTCACGCGCCATGCTTTGCGCCAGCGCGCGAATACCGTGTTTGGCCCCAGCGAATGCAGCGAAACCTGAAGCCCCGCGTAGCCCGGCGGTAGCACCAGTGAAAAGAATAGTGCCGCGTTGGCGGGTGACCATGCGTTTGGCCACTTCACGGGCATTGAGGAAACCCGAGAAACAGGCCATTTCCCAGATCTTGAAATACTTGCGAGCGGTTTCTTCGAGGATGCTGCAAGGCACGTTGGCGCCGATGTTGAAAACAAATGCTTCGATCGGACCGAGACGAGTTTCGATGTCTTCGATCAGTGCAATGACGTCCTCTTCCTTTCGCGCATCGCAGGCGAATCCATAGGCTTCGCCACCTTCGTCTTCAATCGACTCCACTAACGGTTGCAGTTTCTCGGCAGTGCGCCGGGTAACGCAGGCGACATATCCTTCCTTGGCAAAGCGTTTGGCAATTGCTCCGCCCGTGGCATCTCCTGCACCGACAACCAATACGACCTTCTTGTTATTCATGGGTAAATCCCTTTGGTAAACGATCGTTAAGTGAACGAACGTTATGCTAGGATTCGAACAACGTCAAGGCGCTCAGATCAAGGTCAATTCCATGCGTTATTCCGCCAGTCACAAGCTTGAAACACGCGAAAAATTGCTGCAGAGCAGCGCTTTGTCCGCCAAGAAAGCCGGGTTTTCGACGGTGGGCGTGGACGGTTTGATGAAAGCGATCGGCCTGAGCGGCGCGGCGTTCTACAGCCATTTTTCGTCGAAGGATGAATTGTTCACTGCCATCGTCGAGCGCGAGTTGTGCCAAAGTCTTGAGCGATTGGGCGGGGAGGGCACACAGGACCGTGAACGGCTGGAGCGCTGTCTCAAACACTATTTGAGCATGGCCCACGTCGAGCAACCGGAGGCCGGCTGTGCACTGCCTGCCTTGGGCGCAGAAATCGCCCGATCTGGCGAGGAAGTGCGCGAGCAGGCGCAGTTATGGATCTGTCGGCTTCAGGAAAGTTGGGCTCGGATATTAGGGAGTGACAGCCTGGCGTGGTCGATTCTGTCGCAATGCGTTGGGGCATTGGTGGTAGCGCGCATGCTGTCCACGCCGGACATTCAGCGCACCGTGCTGAAGTCCAGCCATGAACAGATCGGTCGTCAGCTGGCTGAGCCGCGCTGACTTATTTGCAGATGACGATCATGCTGCGGCTGGTGTAGCCGGCCGGGTTGAGGCCGAACGGATAATCACCGGGCTCTTCCACGGAGTCACCGGACTTGGCGATAACCTTGTAGCCCTTCGGAGCACAAGAGTTGGCTGCGCTGGTGTAACACTTGTCCCAAGAGGACGAAAGCCCCGAGCAGTTGATGTGCAACCCCTTCTTTCCGCGTTTTACCTGAGTTTCCGAGGTCGCCGCACAACCCGCAATTGCCAATATGGCGATCAGTATCAAAAATCGTTTCATTACCGTCCTTATAGCAGCGCGAGTCTGTCGCTCGGGTCTGCATGTGTTCGATCGCGCGTGAAGCGTTCTGATATCCGTATGCGAAAAAATCCATGTCTGGCACTGAGTTAGACGACTAAACATGGCCTAAATAAGCGCCAATTGCCAGACCTTCGTCAAATCCTGTTTCAATCTGCCGCAATGGCAGGCTTGGCGGCACTGCCCATGGTCAGGGTTGCGCCAACAGAGGCCAGAATAATGCACATGATCGCCATCCATTGTGACAACGTGAGGTACTCCTGCAGGAACAGTAAGCCCGACAACGCACCGAATGCGGGTTCGATGCTCATCAGGGTGCCGAAGGTTCTTGCAGGCAGGCGGGTGAGGGCGACCATTTCCAGCGTGTAGGGCAGGGCGGTGGACAGGATGGCGACGCCAATGGCCACCGGAATCAGGGAAGGAGTTAATAGCGCGGCGCCTGCATGCACGACGCCGATCGGGGCAACAAACAGTGCCGCGATCATCACGCCCAACGCTGCAGTGGTAACACCGTTGTCAGCGCCGGCTTTCTGGCCGAACAGAATATAGAGCGCCCAGCAGACGCCAGCGCCCAGAGCGTATCCCGCTCCCAGCAGATCGATTCCGGCAGTTGTGGCTCCGGTTGGAATCAACAGCAGCAGGCCAGCGGCGGCCAGAGCGATCCAGAGAAAGTCGATGGCGCGACGCGACGAGTAAATGGCTACGGCCAGAGGGCCGGTGAACTCCAGGGCAACGGCGATTCCCAAGGGAACTGTGCGTAATGACATATAGAAGAGGAAGTTCATGCCTCCCAGTGCCATCCCGTAAACAATCACGGTGCGCAAGGATCTGGCGGTGAGCTTGGCGCGCCATGGGCGCAACAGTAGAAGCATGATCACGCTGGCGAAGATCAGGCGCAGGGTGGTTGTCCCCTGAGCACCTACTACCGGGAACATGCTTTTGGCCAGAGAGGCGCCGGACTGGATCGATGCCATGGCTATTAATAGCAGGCCAACCGGAAACAGCATGGAGGCGAGAGTGCGGGGTTGGTCAGTCATTACGTGGCGTCGTCCAGGATAAGAACAGGATCATTGTTTTAGGTGTTGAGCAATATACTGCGCATTCGTGCCTCTCGCGTCTATATATAGGCACGGTTTTTACGGAATCGATAGAAAAGCGAAATTAACGGTTGACGGCAGATCTCAGGTGTCTATAATTCGCCCCACTTCCGGCGCAGTC
>NZ_CM176882.1:0-4315000 GCF_058136335.1 Pseudomonas sp. 4CAES_32.4 | reverse complement strand
CGGTGGATGCCTTGGCAGTCAGAGGCGATGAAAGACGTGGTAGCCTGCGAAAAGCTTCGGGGAGTCGGCAAACAGACTTTGATCCGGAGATGTCTGAATGGGGGAACCCAGCCATCATAAGATGGTTATCTTGTACTGAATACATAGGTGCAAGAGGCGAACCAGGGGAACTGAAACATCTAAGTACCCTGAGGAAAAGAAATCAACCGAGATTCCCTTAGTAGTGGCGAGCGAACGGGGACTAGCCCTTAAGTGGCTTTGAGATTAGCGGAACGCTCTGGAAAGTGCGGCCATAGTGGGTGATAGCCCTGTACGCGAAAATCTCTTAGTCATGAAATCGAGTAGGACGGAGCACGAGAAACTTTGTCTGAATATGGGGGGACCATCCTCCAAGGCTAAATACTACTGACTGACCGATAGTGAACTAGTACCGTGAGGGAAAGGCGAAAAGAACCCCGGAGAGGGGAGTGAAATAGATCCTGAAACCGTATGCGTACAAGCAGTGGGAGCAGACTTTGTTCTGTGACTGCGTACCTTTTGTATAATGGGTCAGCGACTTATTTTCAGTGGCGAGCTTAACCGAATAGGGGAGGCGTAGCGAAAGCGAGTCTTAATAGGGCGTCTAGTCGCTGGGAATAGACCCGAAACCGGGCGATCTATCCATGGGCAGGTTGAAGGTTGGGTAACACTAACTGGAGGACCGAACCGACTACCGTTGAAAAGTTAGCGGATGACCTGTGGATCGGAGTGAAAGGCTAATCAAGCTCGGAGATAGCTGGTTCTCCTCGAAAGCTATTTAGGTAGCGCCTCATGTATCACTGTAGGGGGTAGAGCACTGTTTCGGCTAGGGGGTCATCCCGACTTACCAAACCGATGCAAACTCCGAATACCTACAAGTGCCGAGCATGGGAGACACACGGCGGGTGCTAACGTCCGTCGTGAAAAGGGAAACAACCCAGACCGTCAGCTAAGGTCCCAAAGTTATGGTTAAGTGGGAAACGATGTGGGAAGGCTTAGACAGCTAGGAGGTTGGCTTAGAAGCAGCCACCCTTTAAAGAAAGCGTAATAGCTCACTAGTCGAGTCGGCCTGCGCGGAAGATGTAACGGGGCTCAAACCATACACCGAAGCTACGGGTATCACCTTCGGGTGATGCGGTAGAGGAGCGTTCTGTAAGCCTGTGAAGGTGAGTTGAGAAGCTTGCTGGAGGTATCAGAAGTGCGAATGCTGACATGAGTAACGACAATGGGTGTGAAAAACACCCACGCCGAAAGACCAAGGTTTCCTGCGCAACGTTAATCGACGCAGGGTTAGTCGGTCCCTAAGGCGAGGCTGAAAAGCGTAGTCGATGGAAAACAGGTTAATATTCCTGTACTTCTGGTTATTGCGATGGAGGGACGGAGAAGGCTAGGCCAGCTTGGCGTTGGTTGTCCAAGTTTAAGGTGGTAGGCTGAGATCTTAGGTAAATCCGGGATCTTAAGGCCGAGAGCTGATGACGAGTTACCCTTTGGGTGACGAAGTGGTTGATGCCATGCTTCCAAGAAAAGCTTCTAAGCTTCAGGTAACCAGGAACCGTACCCCAAACCGACACAGGTGGTTGGGTAGAGAATACCAAGGCGCTTGAGAGAACTCGGGTGAAGGAACTAGGCAAAATGGCACCGTAACTTCGGGAGAAGGTGCGCCGGTGAGGGTGAAGGACTTGCTCCGTAAGCTCATGCCGGTCGAAGATACCAGGCCGCTGCGACTGTTTATTAAAAACACAGCACTCTGCAAACACGAAAGTGGACGTATAGGGTGTGACGCCTGCCCGGTGCCGGAAGGTTAATTGATGGGGTTAGCTAACGCGAAGCTCTTGATCGAAGCCCCGGTAAACGGCGGCCGTAACTATAACGGTCCTAAGGTAGCGAAATTCCTTGTCGGGTAAGTTCCGACCTGCACGAATGGCGTAACGATGGCGGCGCTGTCTCCACCCGAGACTCAGTGAAATTGAAATCGCTGTGAAGATGCAGTGTATCCGCGGCTAGACGGAAAGACCCCGTGAACCTTTACTATAGCTTTGCACTGGACTTTGAATTTGCTTGTGTAGGATAGGTGGGAGGCTTTGAAGCGTGGACGCCAGTTCGCGTGGAGCCATCCTTGAAATACCACCCTGGCAACTTTGAGGTTCTAACTCAGGTCCGTTATCCGGATCGAGGACAGTGTATGGTGGGTAGTTTGACTGGGGCGGTCTCCTCCTAAAGAGTAACGGAGGAGTACGAAGGTGCGCTCAGACCGGTCGGAAATCGGTCGTAGAGTATAAAGGCAAAAGCGCGCTTGACTGCGAGACAGACACGTCGAGCAGGTACGAAAGTAGGTCTTAGTGATCCGGTGGTTCTGTATGGAAGGGCCATCGCTCAACGGATAAAAGGTACTCCGGGGATAACAGGCTGATACCGCCCAAGAGTTCATATCGACGGCGGTGTTTGGCACCTCGATGTCGGCTCATCACATCCTGGGGCTGAAGCCGGTCCCAAGGGTATGGCTGTTCGCCATTTAAAGTGGTACGCGAGCTGGGTTTAGAACGTCGTGAGACAGTTCGGTCCCTATCTGCCGTGGACGTTTGAGATTTGAGAGGGGCTGCTCCTAGTACGAGAGGACCGGAGTGGACGAACCTCTGGTGTTCCGGTTGTCACGCCAGTGGCATTGCCGGGTAGCTATGTTCGGGAAAGATAACCGCTGAAAGCATCTAAGCGGGAAACTTGCCTCAAGATGAGATCTCACTGGAACCTTGAGTTCCCTGAAGGGCCGTCGAAGACTACGACGTTGATAGGTTGGGTGTGTAAGCGCTGTGAGGCGTTGAGCTAACCAATACTAATTGCCCGTGAGGCTTGACCATATAACACCCAAGCAATTTGACTACTCGAGAGAGCATCAGATTGCGGTGTGTGAAGACGAAACGAACCGAAAGTTCGAAATGCTCACAAAACACCAAGCTGTCACATACCCAATTTGCTGAAGCGAGACCATCAGGTCACGACTCAGTACCCGAATTTCTTGACGACCATAGAGCGTTGGAACCACCTGATCCCATCCCGAACTCAGCAGTGAAACGATGCATCGCCGATGGTAGTGTGGGGTTTCCCCATGTGAGAGTAGGTCATCGTCAAGATTAAATTCCGAAACCCCAATTGCGAAAGCAGTTGGGGTTTTGTTTTGCCCGCAGGAAAGTTTTTCGCGACAGCGCTGTCCCAACCGTCGCAAGAAACGGCCATTGAGGAAAATCGTTCTGAAGTGACCGGGCAGTTTTTGGTATGGTGCAGCTCGTTTTTTAACGGACTGATGTCATGCCCACGGATCGGCACTCATTTATGTCAAAGAGTTGCTGTAGAAATGCCTGAACCAATTCCAATCAAGGATCACGAAAAAGAGACGCGCCTGGTCAACAAACGGTTGATCGCCTGCGCGTTGTTCGTCTTCGCCGTCAGCTGCGCGCTGGTCGTGCGCCTGTACATCCTGCAAGTGGTGGAATTCGACTACCACTCGACAATCTCTGAAAACAACCGCGTCCACGTCTTGCCGATTCCGCCAACGCGCGGACTTATTTACGACCGTAACGGCGAGCTGCTCGCCGATAACCGCCCCAGCTACAACCTGACCATCACCCGCGAACGAGCCACTGACGTCAATCAGGAGCTGGACGAAGTAATCAATCTCCTGCATTTGCCCGCCGAAGACCGCACAGTATTCGACAAAGCGATGAAGCAATCCCGTCATCCCTTCACGCCAGTGACGTTGTTCTACGAGCTGACCGAAGAGCAGATCGCCGTTTTAGCCGTTAACGAATTCCGCCTGCCTGGTCTCGATGTCGAGCCGCAGTTCGTTCGTCATTACCCGCTTGGTGAGCATTTCGCCCATTCAATCGGTTACGTCGGCCGCATCAATGAAAAAGAATCCAAGTCACTCGACTCGGTGGAGTACAGGGGGACTCAATCCATTGGTAAAACCGGTATCGAGCGTTTCTATGAAGCGCAGCTACACGGTCATGTTGGTTACGAAGAAGTGGAAACCAACGCCCAAGGTCGTGTCCTGAGAGTGCTTAAACACACCGACCCGGTACCAGGAAAAAACATCGTCCTGAGCCTGGATATCAAGTTGCAGGAAGCAGCCGAAGCCGCGCTGGGCGATCGTCGCGGTTCCGTGGTTGCACTCGACCCGTCCACTGGCGAAGTACTGGCCATGGTCAGCAACCCAAGTTTTGACCCTAACCTGTTCGTCACCGGCATTAGCTCCAAGGAATACTCAGCGCTGCGCGACTCGATTGATCGGCCGCTGTTCAACCGCGTGCTGCGCGGGCTCTATGCGCCTGGCTCTACGATCAAACCGGAAGTCGCGATTGCTGGCCTCGATGCCGGTGTGGTGACTCCGCAGACTCGCGTCTTCGACCCGGGCTACTACCAGCTCCCGGATTTCGACCACAAATACCGTAACTGGAACCACAGCGGCGACGGTTGGGTAGACATGGACGCAGCCATCATGCGTTCCAACGACACCTACTTCTATGACCTGGCCCACAAGCTCGGCATCGATCGCCTGCACGATTACATGGCCATGTTTGGTCTCGGCGAGAAAGTCTCGCTGGACATGTTCGAAGAGTCACCCGGTCTGATGCCGTCGCAGGCATGGAAACGCGCCACCCGCCGCCAAGCATGGTTCCCGGGCGAAACCGTTATCCTCGGCATCGGCCAAGGCTATATGCAGGTCACACCCCTGCAACTCGCCCAGGCCACCGCGCTGATCGCCAACAAAGGCGTTTGGAACCGTCCTCATTTGGCCAAGACCGTTGATGGTGTCGCGCCGGTCGACGAACATCCGATGCCGAACATCCTGCTCAAGGATCCGCGCGACTGGGAGCAGGTCAACCATGGTATGCAAATGGTGATGCACGATGCGCGAGGCATTGCGCGCGCGGCAGCGGCGGGGGCGCAATACCGTATCGCTGGCAAGAGTGGTACAGCGCAGGTTGTGGCAATCAAACAGGGCGAGCGCTACAACCGCGAGAAAACCCTTGAGCGCCACCGCGACAACGCCTTGTTCGTCGGTTTCGCCCCGGCCGAACATCCGAAGATCGCCATCTCGGTGATGATCGAAAACGGCGAGGCCGGTGGCCGTGTTGCCGGGCCGGTGGTGCGGCAGATCATGGACGCCTGGCTACTCGATCAGGATGGCCATCTCAAGCCGCAATACGCGGCGCCTACCAAAGCGCCGGGAGATCCGCACGTTTAAACCCTCAACAAGCTTCACAGCACAGGCTCACGCAGGCTGAGCATGTGCTGGAAGCTGTCGAGGAAAACCGTTTCGGCTTGCGTCATCTTCTGCTCGCGATTCCACAGCAGCTGAATATCGAAATCCACCACGCCATCCTCAGGCGGCAAACGCCAGAGCAACCCTTGCTCAACGTCGCGCCGCACCAGATGCGTCGGCAAACAGCCAATGCCGAAACCGGCGCAGATCAAGCGGTAAATTTCTTCAAAACTGGTAGAGGACGCGACGATTTTGCCGGTGAAACCCTGTTGATCGCGAAACAGCGTCAAGGGTGAAAGATTGCCGCCGAGCTGGTCGCTGGTGAAACTGACGAAGTTCTCCGCCGCCAACTCCGCAAGGGTCAGATTTTGTTGCCCGAACAGACGATGTCGCTGGCCGCAGAAGTACGCATAGGTCTCGCGGAACAATACCCGCTGCTCCAGTCGCGGCTGCGGTAAACGGCATAAACCCACGCCCACCGTGGCGGTCTTTTGCAGCAACGAACTAATGATGTTCGAGCTGCCCATCACCTCGACTTCCAGCTCGATCTTCGGATGAGTCTCATGGAAGTCGGCAAGAAACTCATCGTAATGCCGCGCCTGCACACCGCTGACCGTGAGGATGCGGATCTTGCCAACCACGTCATCGTGGCGATGTTCGACCACCGTGCCCAAGCGGGAAATATCGCCGTAGATATCCGCCGCAATGCGCAGGACTTCCTCGCCGGTTTCAGTCAGGTCAAAGCGCCGACCACTGCGCGCAATCAACACGCACTCCAATTGTTCTTCGAGACGTTTAAGCGCTTGGCTCACGGCTGACTGGGTGATATGCAAACGCGCAGCGGCGCGGCTCATGCTGCCTTCCTGGCCGATCACCAGATAGGTGCGCAACAGGTTCCAGTCCAGCCGATCATTGAGAAAGCGCCGGCCGACCCACGGGTTAGAGGATGAGGTCACAGCAAACTCCCTAGTAGTACTTTGGCTAATACTAGCGTTAAGTTTTTGAAAATTGACTAATCCTGTCACGGAAGCGATAAAGCCCACAAGCGCCACAGAGCGCGACCGTCAGCCGCCTCAACACCTGCCCAAAACTATAAATACACAGGGTTCTTGCATGCACACCACCGCTCAGCCGCCTCGCGCCGCGGCCGCTGCCTTCATTGGCACGACCATCGAGTTCTACGATTTCTACATCTACGCCACCGCCGCCGCGCTGGTGCTCGGGCAAGTGTTCTTTCCCAGTAGCGATCCAGTGACCAGCACCCTGGCGGCGTTTGGCAGTTTCGCCGTCGGCTTCGTTGCAAGGCCAATGGCCGGGATGGTTTTCGGCCATCTGGGCGATCGCCTTGGGCGCAAGAAAATGCTGCTGGTGACGATGGCGTTGATGGGCCTGGCCACCGCCGGCATCGGCCTGCTGCCGAGCTATGCGAGTGTCGGCATCTGGGCGCCGATCGGTTTGATCGTGTTGCGCCTGATCCAGGGCATTTCCGTGGGAGGCGAGTGGGGCGGGGCGGTGTTGATGGCCAGCGAGCATGCGCCCGCCAAGCGCAAAACCTTCTATGCGTCGTTCGCTCAACTCGGTAGCCCAGCGGGTCTGCTGTTGGCTTTGATCGCCTTTCGCCTGGTCACTTCGCTGGAGCCGGAAGAATTTCTCGCCTGGGGTTGGCGTTTGCCGTTTCTCGCCAGTGGCATATTGATGATGGTCGGTTTGATGATCCGTTCCGGCGTGCATGAATCACCGGAATTCGCCAAAGCCAAAGACAACAACGAAACCTCTAAATACCCGGTGAAAGACGTGATCCGTCAGTGCTGGCGGCAGATCCTGTTCGCTGCTGCCGCCGTGACCATCGGCTCGGCGGGGTTCTTTTTCAACAACACGTTCATGATCACTTACGTCACCCAGTATCAGGGCATCCCACGGGCGACGATTCTCGATTGCTTGTTTCTGGTCACGGTGATTCAACTGCTTTCGCAACCGCTCTCGGCACTGCTCGCTGAACGTATTGGCGAAGGTCGATTCCTGACGTTGGTCGCGCTGTTGTGCATGGTCACGCCGTATCCGATGTTCCTGCTGGTCGGCACCCAGAACATTCTGCTGATGACCCTCGGCATCGCCGTCGCCGTGGTGATTCTCTCCGCGCTCTATGCGGTGATCGCGGGTTACATGACCCAGGCCTTCCCGGTGCATCTGCGCTACTCGGGCATTTCCATCGCCTACCAATTGAGCTGCGCACTGGCCGGTGGCACCACGCCGTTGATCGGCACGTTACTGGCCAGCAAATTTTCCGGGCAATGGCTGCCCTTGGCGGTGTTCTTCACATTGCTTTCCGCACTGTCGCTGATCGGTGTTTGCGGCCTCGCTCGCCTGCGCGCCAACCCCGTCGTCCTGCATTCCAACAAAGAGGTGTATTCGTGAGTAAACCTGCCCACATCGACCCGATTGAATGGCAAGCCCGGTGCGAGCTCGCCGCGCTGTATCGCTTGATCGCGCACTTTCGCATGACCGACCTGATCGACACCCACATCACCTTGCGTATTCCGGTTCCGGAGCATCATTTTCTGATCAACCGCTATGGGGTGATTTTCGACCGCATGCGTGCTTCGGATCTGGTGCGCATCGATCAGGACGGCAACATCGTCGATTCCGAATACGCCGGGCATCGGGTCAACGCTGCCGGCTTCGTGATTCATTCGGCGATCCACATGGCGCGTCCGGATCTGAACTGCGTGATTCACACGCACACAGCTGCCGGGATGGCAGTTGCTGCGCAGAAACAAGGCTTGTTGCCGATCAGCCAGCACGCGCTGAAGTTCTACGGCAAATTGGCCTATCACACCTACGAAGGCATCGCGTTGTCGCTGGATGAGCGCGAGCGGTTGATCGCCGATCTTGGCCCGCACCGGGCGATGATTCTGCGCAACCACGGTTTGCTGGTCGGTGGCTCAGGGGTTGCTCAGGCCTTTCAGGAAATCCATTTTCTGGAGCGTGCCTGTCAGGCGCAGGTGCAGGCCTTGGCCGGCGGATCGGAACTGCATTACCCGTCCCACGAAGTGTGCGCGCACACTGCCGAGCAGTTTGATCGCGATGAACAGGACAACATCATCGACCTGGCCTGGGAGGCTGCACTGACCCTGATCGAATCCCAGCGTGAGTCTTATCTGTCATGAATACCGTTGCATTGTTGTCACGAGACAAGCACTTGCTCGAGCAATTGCAGGCAGCCTTCGAACGCAGCGCACCGCAGCTCACGGCGGTACTGGCCGACGATCCGCGAGCGGTTGAGGCGCAGATTGCCGCTTGCTGGTTTCCCTTACCGGGCAGCCTCGCTGCGTTGCCGAATCTGCAGGTGATTCACTCGATTGCCGCCGGAATCGATCATCTTCAGCACGATCCGTCATGCCCGGATCTGCCAGTGTGTCGGGTGGTTGATCCCGGTCATCGTCAGGGTATGACCGAGTACGTGCGCTGGGCGGTGATCCATTTCCACCGGGGCTTTGATCAGGTCTTGCAGCAGCAGAAAAAGCAACATTGGCAGAGACCGCTGCAACGCCCTGCCCGGCAGTTTCGCATTGGCGTGATGGGCCTCGGTTCACTGGGCAGCGCCATCGCGCAGGATCTGGCCAGTGCGGGCTACGAAGTACGTGGTTGGGCGCGCAGTGCCAAGGAGTTGCCGGGTGTGCAGACGTATGCGGGGGCGGAAAAAATGATCCCGTTCCTCAACGATGTCGAGCTTTTGATCAACCTTCTGCCGCTAACCCATGAGACCCACGGCATTCTCAATCAAACCACCTTCGAACACTTGGCCAACGGCGCCGCACTGATCAACGTCGGACGCGGCGGGCACCTGAACATCGCCGACCTGCAACAGGCGCTGGAAACGGGGAAACTGCGCGGCGCAGTGCTCGATGTGTTTGATCAGGAACCGCTGCCCAGCGACCATCCGCTATGGACCACCCCCGGCGTGACCATTACGCCGCACATGGCTTCGGCAGCGTCCCACGACTGCATCGCCGAGCAGATGGCCGAGAATTTTCGTCGATTGAATGCCGGTGAATCGTTACTCAATTGCGCCGACCGCAACCTCGGCTACTGATCCCCCAGACACGCCTGCAGCCGCTCGATGAACAGCGTTTCGGCGCGGCTCATGCGCTGGTCGCGGTTCCACAGCAAGTGAATATCGACATCGGCAATGCCCTCATGCGGCGGCAGGCGCCAGAGCAAACCTGCCTCGACATCCGCCGCCACCACATGCTCCGGCAGACAACCAATCCCAAACCCGGCGATCACCAGTCGCCGGACCTCTTCCAGGCTCGGCGATGAGGCGACGATGCGTCCGCTGAAGCCCTGCTGATCGCGGAAAATCGTCAACGGCGAGAGCATTCCGCCGATCTGGTCACTGGTAAAACTGACGAAATTCTCACGCTGCAAATCGCCTTCGCCAACGTCCTCTCGACCGAACAGCTCATGGTGCTTGCCACAGAAAAACGCATAGCGCTGCCGCAGGAACAAACGCTGTTCCAGACGCGGTTGCGGGCGGCGATTGAGGCTCAGGCCGAGGGTCGCGGTTTTCTCCAGCAAGGCGCTGACGATGTCGGAGCTGCGCATCACATCGACCTCCAGATCCACGCGCGGATACTGGCGATGAAATTCGGCGAGGAAGTCATCGAAGCGTTCGGAAAAAATTCGGCTGATGATCAGCAAGCGCACTTTGCCGATCACTTCGTCAGCCGGTTGTTCGAGCAATCCGCCGACCTGTGACACCTGTCCGTAGATCTCGCCAGCCAGTTCGAAGATCTGCTCGCCGACTTCGGTCAGCGCAAAGCGTGGGCCGCGCCGGGCAATCAGCTGTCGCCCGAGTTGTTCTTCCAGACGCTTGAGCGCTTGGCTCACTGCCGGTTGTGTCAGGTGCAGGCGCGCGGCGGCGCGACTGATGCTTAGCTCCTGACCAATCACCCTGAAGGTGCGCAGCAGGTTCCAGTCCAGACGATCGTTGAGCAGGCGTTGCACGTCGCGTTCAGCCATGGCGGTTCTCGATTATTAGTTGGCGTAATAATCGGAATAATAAATAGAAAATTGACTAATCATAGCCCCGCGACGATAAATCATCTCCAGACAGGCACCGCCAGAGTGCCTAGCCATAGCGTTTTCCTCCTGCCAAAAAAACAATCAAAGGAGCCCGACCATGAAGCCCCAAGCTTCCAACCAGCCGCGCCGTGCGGCAGCCGCAGCTTTCATCGGCACCATGATCGAGTGGTACGACTTTTACATCTACGCGACCGCCGCCGCGCTGGTGTTCGGCGCACTGTTTTTCCCTTCCGATGATCCTTTGTTCAGCACCATGGCCGCGTTCGGCACCTTCGCCGTGGGCTTCTTTGCGCGGCCCTTGGGCGGGATCATTTTCGGTCACATTGGCGACCGCATCGGCCGCAAGAAATCGCTGATCATCACGTTGCTGATGATGGGCGTGGTGACCGTGTGCATCGGCCTGTTGCCGACCTACGCGCAGATCGGTGTCACCGCGCCGGTGTTGCTGATTGTGCTGCGCATCGTTCAGGGCATCGCCGTCGGTGGCGAGTGGGGCGGGGCAGTGTTGATGGCAGGTGAGCATGCGCCGAAGGGTCGACGCAATTTCTTCGCTTCGTTCGCGCAACTCGGTAGCCCGGCGGGATTGATCCTCTCGTTGCTGGCGTTCAGCGCGGTGACGCGGTTGCCCGAAGAAGACCTGATGAGCTGGGGCTGGCGTCTGCCGTTCCTCGCCAGCGCATTGTTGTTGCTGGTCGGTCTGGCGATTCGTCTGGGCGTGAATGAGTCTCCGGAGTTTCTCGCCAGCCGCGAGCAGGCGAGCAAGGAAACCCGCAAGGAGCAGGCTCCGGTCATGGAGGTTCTGCGCACCGCGTGGCGGCCACTGTTGCTGTGCATCGGCGCCAATACGCTGGGCATCGCCGGGGTGTATTTCACCAACACCTTCATGATCGCCTACACCACGCAACAACTGGCGTTGCCGCGCTCGTTGATTCTTGAATGCCTGTTCGTCGTCGCGATCATTCAGTTCTGCATTCAGCCGCTGGCAGCGTGGACGGCGGAGAAGATCGGCGCCACACGCTTCCTGTGTCTGGTGTCGTTGCTGGCGATGGCTTCGCCGTACCCGATGTTTGCCCTGGTCAGCTCGGCGCAGGCGCCGCTGATCATCCTTGGCATCGCCCTGGCGGTGGTGTGCATGGCGTCGTTCTACGCAGTCATCGCCGGTTACGTCAGCGGCATGTTCGAGACCCGCGTGCGCTACACCGCGATCTCGCTGGCCTATCAGATTTGCGGCGCGGTGGCCGGTGGTCTGACGCCGCTGATCGGCACGATGCTCGCGCATAAATTCACCGGTCAGTGGTGGCCGCTGGCGGTGTTCTACAGCCTGATCGCCGGCGTCTCGCTGATCTGCGTGCTGTCCCTCGCACGCCGCCATGCCAGCGCTCATCGCGCAGAAATGGCCTCTATTTAATCTCGAACTCGAGGAGCAGCTCATGTTGAAGATCAAGGGTGAACGCCTGTGGGCGAGCCTGATGGCCATGGCCGAAATCGGCGCGACCGCGCGCGGCGGCAGTTGCCGACTGGCGCTGAGTGACGAAGACAAGGCCGGTCGCGAACTGTTCGCGCACTGGTGCCGCGAAGCCGGCATGACGCTGAGTGTGGACGCCATCGGCAACCTGTTCGCCCGTCGCCCCGGCACCGATCCCGATGCGGCGCCGGTAATGATGGGCAGCCATCTCGACACTCAGCCTGAAGGTGGCCGTTTCGACGGCGTCTACGGTGTTCTCGCGGGTCTGGAAGTGGTGCGTTGCCTCAACGATCAGAACATCAAAACCCGCAAGCCGTTGGAAGTAGCGGTGTGGACCAACGAGGAGGGCGCGCGGTTCACCCCGGCGATGTTCGGCTCGGCGGTGTTCACCGGGATCATGGATCTGAACGCTGCGCTGGCGGTGCGCGATGCAAACGGCATCAGCGTTAGCGAAGAATTGCAGCGACTCGGTTACAACGCTGATCGTCCATTGGGCGGTGCAGTCGACGCGTATTTCGAAGCGCACATCGAGCAAGGCCCGATCCTCGAAGACAACGCGAAAAGCATTGGCGTGGTGACCGGTGGCCAGGCAATCCGCTGGCTCGACGTACGGGTCGAAGGCATGGCCGCACACGCCGGCACCACGCCTATGCCGCTGCGCAAAGATGCTTTGTATGGTGTGGCGCGGATGATTCAGGCGATTGAGGTGCTGGCGGCGGATTTCGCTCCCGAAGGCCTGACCACCGTGGGCGAATTGAACATCAACAAATCGTCGCGCAACACCATTCCGGGGCTGGTGAATTTCACCGTCGATCTGCGTCATCACCGTGACGATGCCATCGCCGCGATGGAAGAACAGGTGCGCGCACGGTTGCAGGCGATTGCTGAAGGCAGGGGGTTGAACGTGACGATCACCCCGCACTGGATCAGTCCCGCGACACCGTTCGATGCCGAGTGCGTGGCGGCGGTGCAGTCGGCAGTGGATGCGCTGGGCTACGCTCAGCAGTCGATTGTCAGCGGCGCCGGGCATGACGCGATTCTGCTCGCGCGCTATTGCCCGACGGCGATGGTGTTCATTCCATGTGTCGGTGGCTTGAGCCATAACGAAGCCGAAGATGTGCTGCCCGAAGACGTCCGTCAGGGCACCGACGTGCTGCTCAACGCCGTGCTCGCCCGCGCTGAAATATCTGAATAAACCTCCAATCTCCTGTGGGTGCTAGCACCCACAGGGAAATGCAAGCGGTTTGAAGATTTGTATTAACTGACAGGAATCCATCCCATGCGCAGTTTTTTCCACCCGGAACAATTGCTCCATCATCCGCGCAGCTACTACTCCCGTGGCCAGATGCGCACGCCGCAGGAAGTCCCCGAGCGCGCACAGCACCTGGTGCAGGCCGCGCACAATCTGGGCTTGAGCGTTGAACAACCGAGCGATGCCGGACTGGCGCCGCTGCTCGCGGTACACGGCGCACCGTACCTGACGTTCCTCCAAGAGGCCCACGCACGTTGGAAGGAAATCCCCGAAGATTGGGGCGATGAAGTGATGTCGAACATCTTCGTGCGTGAACCGAATGCCCTGCGCGGGATTCTCGCGCAAGCCGCGCGGTATCTGGCCGACGGCAGTTGCCCGGTCGGCGAACAGACCTGGCGCTCGGCGTACTGGTCGGCACAAAGCGCTGTGGCGGGTGCTCAAGCGTTGATCGACGGCGAGCCGGCGGCGTACGCGCTGTGCCGTCCACCAGGGCATCATGCCCGCGCCGAAGCGGCCGGTGGATTCTGCTATGTGAACAACGCGGCGGTGGCGGCGCAGGTATTGCGCGACAAGTTCGCGAAAGTCGCTGTACTCGATACCGACATGCACCATGGCCAAGGCATTCAGGAGATTTTCTACGACCGCGATGACGTGCTGTACGTCTCGGTGCATGGCGATCCGACCAACTTCTATCCGGGGGTGGCCGGGTTTGCTGATGAGTGCGGTGCCGGTGCGGGGGAGGGCTTCAATCTCAACCTGCCGATGGCTCACGGCGCGAGTGAGGCGGATTTTCTCGGGCAACTCGACGTAGCGTTGGCGGCGGTACGTGAGTTTGGCGCCGAGGTGCTGGTGCTATCGTTGGGCTTTGATATTTATGAGCTGGATCCGCAGAGCAAGGTGGCGGTGACCCGGGAAGGTTTCGCCACCCTCGGTGAGCGGATCCGCAGCCTCGGGTTACCGTGTCTGATTGTCCAGGAGGGCGGGTATCACCTGGAAAGTCTTGAGGACAATGCACGGGCGTTTTTTGTGAATCCCGAGGTTTGGCAGCTTTGAATTTTATGTGAGCTGACAGACCGCCATCGCTGGCAAGCCAGCTCCCAAGGGTTTCGGGGTGTTCAACTGAAATACCTGTGGGAGCTGGCTTGCCAGCGATGAGGCCTTAAATAGCACTATCGATATCAGGCCCCGGGCACCGGGCAACTCATGTCACCTTCCTCACACTTCAAATACTCCTTCAGCGCCTCGACCCGCACCTTGGTCACGCTGGTCAGGCAATTGCTGTAGATCAGCGGATAAACACTCCCGCCAGCCACTCCGGACGCCGAAAACTTGCACTCGGCATCACGAAAACCGATCCACGCCCGCTGCGCACTGACCAATAGCTTCTTGCCGTCAGGATTGTCCTTCAAACGACCGCTGATCTGCTGATACACCGCGTTCAACTCTTTGTCCGCCGCTTTGAAGTCTTGCCCGGCGCACTGATTCATTGTCGCTTGATCGCTGGCGTTCGCGCAGTCGACGGCGGCGTGGGCAAGAGGGGTGAACAGGAAAGGCACCAGGGCCAGGAGCAGGCGTGGGGACATGGTCAAATCTCGCTGTATCGTAGGTAAGTGCCGAGCAGTGTAGCGACTGCCTCACGCTTATTCAGGTTGGCGCAGTCGGGAGGCGTCGAGCAAACGGTCGGCGGTGGCCGCAATCTCTTCACCGTCGTGCAGCCTTTCCAGCCACTGCGCAGGAATGCCGCGAACGCCGTAATAGGCGCCGGCCAATTGGCCGGTGATCGCGGCGGTGGTGTCGGCGTCATCACCCAGATTGGCCGCTCGCAGTATGGCCGCTTCGAAGCTGTCCGTGCGGTGGAAGCACCACAGCGCCGCTTCCAGCGATTGGACGCTGTAGCCACTGCCTTTGATGTCGGTTTCGGAGCGGCCGAGGTAATCACCCCGCGCAATTGCCGCGACTTTGGGTTGCGAGAAGGTGGCGGCGGGTAGTTGGCGCAGTTCTGCTTTGGTCGCGCCTTCAAGTGCCTTGGCAATCAGGCCGGCCAACAATTGGCAGCACTCGATGGCTTCAGGGGCTGCATGCGTGGTTCGTGAGCTGTCGGCGGCAAAGCTCTGGATCTGCCGGGCATCTGGAAAATAAAACAGCACCACCGGTGCCAGACGCATCAGTGAACCGTTGCCAGCGGTATAGGGATCGGTCGATCCGGCGAAGGGCTCAGCGGTTTGCTGATACTGCGCCAGCGCCTGACTGACGGTCATGCCGATATCGAAACACTCACCGGTCGAGCTGAGATAACCCCATTGCCACCAGTTGAGGTAGCGCCCCATCTGATCGGCCGCATTGAAGCCGTTCTTGTTCAGCAGGCTTTCTGCCAGGCACAGAGCCATCGAGGTGTCATCGGTCCACTGGCCTGGCTTGAGGTGGAACGGGCCGCCACCGACCATGTCGGTCAACGGTTGGAATGATCCCCGTGGTTTGAACTCAACCGTAGTACCGACTGCGTCGCCGCATGCCAGACCGAGCAGGGCACCGCGATAACGTTCGGCGAGGGATGGCAGCATGATTCGTCCTTGTTCATTCAGATTCGCCGAAAAGGTAACAGCTTTGCTCCCTGGATCCATCACCGCGCCGGGCAAAAAATGCGGCTTGATGTTTCTTCGCTGATGAGTGACTGCACCGCTTTGATACAACTTCACATTGGACATGTGGTCATACAAGCCTAGTGTTCAGAACAGGAGGTGACGTATGAAACCAGTACCCAATAGTTTCGAACGCAAAATCACGCTCAAGGCGCCGCGTTCTCATGTCTGGCGTGCATTGGTCGATGCCGAGGCGTTCGGCCAGTGGTTTGGTGTGGCGCTGGAGGGCCGGCGGTTTATTGCCGGTGAATGGACGCAGGGGCAAGTCACGTATCCGGGTTTTGAACACGTGTTGTGGAACGTGCTGGTCGAGCGGGTCGAGCCGCAGCAACTGTTTTCGTTTCGCTGGCACCCGTATGCCGTCAATCCACAGATCGACTACTCCCAGGAGCCGACCACGCTGGTCCGGTTCGAACTGCAGGATTATGAAGAGGGGACGCTGCTCAAGGTGTCCGAATCCGGATTCGCTCACATCCCCGATGTGCGGCAAAAGGAGGCTTACTACATGGACAGCCGTGGCTGGGAAGAGCAGTTGAGCCGCTTGGAGCATTTTCTGACCGACAGTGCCAAGGCGCGCGAGGGGGAGGGTGGCTGAAAACGTCAAAACCTGGCAAACGCGGGTTTCGCCGCTGAAGGTCGCGCAGATCACGGCGTCCATGCTCGATGCCTGACGCGTCTAAGGGTTTTCGGAAGGTGCGCTATGGCGAATGTCCTACACGCTTTGGTAGCTTTTACGACTATTGCTGATTGGATCCACTGCGTAATCTACACACATCAACTGAGACACAGGGAGTGTTTCAGGATCACGGATGATCGACCATTTGCAAGGATCGCTGCCGACAGGGAGTCGATAATGGTCTTGGGAAAAACCCGCTTCGGCGGGTTTTTTTTCGCCCGCAGAAAAGTACCGCATTCAAACAAAAACACCGCCGAATGGCGGTGTTTTCACATCTGCAGGTTTATGAAGCAATCAGCTGGCGCAGGACGTAATGCAAAATCCCGCCCGACTTGAAGTACTCCACCTCATTCAAGGTATCGATCCGGCACAGCACTTCGATTTTTTCCTGCTTGCCATCCTCCCGGGTGATCACCAACGGCAGGTTCATTCGCGGTTTCAGCTCGACCCCGGTCAGGCCCAGGATCTCGAAGGTCTCCTTGCCGGTCAGGTTGAGGCTCTTGCGGTTCTGATCCAGCTTGAACTGCAGCGGCAACACGCCCATGCCGACCAGGTTGGAACGGTGGATCCGTTCAAAACTCTCGGCGATCACCGATTTCACGCCGAGCAGATTGGTGCCTTTGGCTGCCCAGTCACGGCTTGAGCCGGTGCCATATTCTTGCCCGGCAACCACCACCAAAGGTGTGCCCGAGGTCTGATACTTCATGGCGGCGTCGTAGATCGCCAGCTTCTCGCCGGTGGGAATGTAGATCGTGTTGCCGCCTTCTTCGCCGCCGAGCATTTCGTTACGGATACGAATGTTGGCGAACGTGCCGCGCATCATCACTTCGTGGTTGCCGCGCCGTGAGCCGTAAGAGTTGAAGTCCCGCGCCTCGACGCCTTTTTCGCGCAGATAACGTCCGGCCGGACTGTCTGCCTTGATGTTGCCGGCGGGGGAGATGTGGTCGGTGGTCACCGAGTCACCCAGCAGGGCCAACACCCGCGCACCTTTGACATCCTTGATTTCCGGCAACGGGCCGGAGATATCATCGAAGAACGGTGGATGCTGAATGTAGGTGGAGTCGTCCTGCCACACGTACGTCGCCGCTTGCGGGACTTCGATGGCCTGCCACTGTTCATCCCCGGCAAACACTTCGGCGTATTCCTTGTGAAACATCGCCGTGTTGACCTGATTGACCGCGTCGGCGATCTCTTTGCTCGATGGCCAGATATCGCGCAGATACACCGGATTGCCCTGCTGATCCTCACCCAGCGGTTCGCTGCTGATATCGCTGCGCACGCTGCCGGCCAAGGCATAGGCGACCACCAGCGGCGGCGAGGCCAGCCAGTTGGTTTTCACCAGCGGATGCACGCGGCCTTCAAAATTGCGGTTGCCGGACAGCACCGAGGCCACGGTCAGGTCGGCTTTCTG
Source organism: Pseudomonas sp. 4CAES_32.4 (assembly GCF_058136335.1). Classification (NCBI taxonomy): domain Bacteria; kingdom Pseudomonadati; phylum Pseudomonadota; class Gammaproteobacteria; order Pseudomonadales; family Pseudomonadaceae; genus Pseudomonas; species Pseudomonas sp. 4CAES_32.4. The sequence goes on along the minus strand of NZ_CM176882.1, from coordinate 4,297,194 downwards.
AATGGCTTTTTCGATCGGCTCAGGCAGCGGCCCGGAGTTGCCGATGCAAGTGGTGCAGCCATAACCGACCAGCGAAAAACCGAGTTGGTCGAGATACTGCGTCAGCCCCGCAGCCTTGTAATAGTCGGTGACTACTTTCGATCCGGGTGCCAGCGAGCTCTTCACCCACGGTTTGCGCGTGAGGCCTTTTTCCACGGCTTTTTTCGCCAGGAGTCCGGCGGCCATCATCACGCTTGGGTTGGAAGTATTAGTGCAGGAGGTAATCGCCGCGATGACCACCGCACCGTTTTTCAGGCGATAAGTGTGGCCTTCGTACTCGTACTCGGTTTCCCCGACCAGGTCGGCATTGCCCACGGCGACACCGCCCCCGCCCTCACTTTCCAGGCGTCCCTCTTCCTTGCTGGTGGGTTTGGATTGCAAATCCATGAAGTCACTGAACGCCTGGGCGACATTCGGTAGCGAAACGCGATCCTGTGGACGTTTCGGCCCGGCCAGACTTGCTTCGACGCTGCCCATGTCCAGCCCCAGACTGTCGGTGAACACCGGTTCCTGACCGGGCAGACGCCACAGGCCTTGGGCCTTGGTATACGCCTCAACGAGTTTTACCACCTCCGGTGGCCGGCCAGACAGGCGCAGATACTCCAGCGTCACGTCGTCGACCGGGAAGAAGCCGCACGTCGCGCCGTATTCCGGGGCCATGTTGGCGATAGTCGCGCGGTCGGCCAGCGGCAAGTCGGCGAGGCCGTCACCGTAGAATTCGACGAATTTGCCGACCACGCCTTTCTTGCGCAGCATCTGCGTCACCGTCAGCACCAGGTCGGTGGCGGTGATGCCTTCCTTGAGTTTGCCGGTCAGTTTGAAGCCGATCACCTCGGGAATCAGCATCGACACTGGTTGCCCGAGCATCGCCGCTTCCGCCTCGATCCCGCCGACGCCCCAGCCGAGCACGCCGAGGCCGTTGATCATGGTGGTGTGAGAGTCGGTGCCGACCAGTGTGTCGGGGAAGGCATAGGTGCGGCCGTCTTCATCTTTGGTCCACACCGTGCGGCCAAGGTATTCGAGGTTGACCTGGTGGCAGATGCCGGTGCCGGGCGGCACGACACTGAAGTTGTCGAAGGCGCTCTGGCCCCAGCGCAGAAACGCATAACGCTCGCCGTTGCGCTGCATTTCGATGTCGACGTTCTGTTCGAACGCACTGGCGGTGGCGAACTTGTCGACCATCACCGAGTGGTCGATCACCAGGTCCACTGGCGACAATGGATTGATTCGCTGCGGGTCGCCGCCGGCCTTGGCCATCGCCGCACGCATGGCAGCGAGGTCGACCACGGCGGGAACGCCGGTAAAATCCTGCATCAGCACGCGGGCAGGGCGGTACTGGATTTCGCGGTCGGAGCGGCGCTCCTTGAGCCACGCGGCAATCGCTTTGAGGTCGGCGCCGGTGACGGTTTTTTCATCTTCCCAGCGCAGCAGGTTTTCCAGCAGGACTTTCAGTGACATCGGCAGCTTGTCGAGGTCGCCCAGGCTTTTAGCGGCATCCGGCAAGCTGAAATAGTGGTAGGTCTTTTGGTCGATCTGCAGTGTTTTAAGAGTCTTCAGACTATCGAGGGACGGCATTACGATCACTCCTTTGAATCCGCACGGCTACGGATCGGGGGACGAATAGAGCTTTAAACCTAGCCCTGTTTTAGGTAGCTGGCTAATAACTGGACTCTATGAGCGGAACCAAGGTTCCGACATCGGCTATCATGCGCCGGTTTTCGTGACAGGCTTTGCTGCAACGCAAGGCTTGAGCATCGCGCAGGGGCCGAATCACCGCCCTCTGCCCAGGAGTAAAAATGAACACCCTATTCATGCATTGCCGGCCCGGCTTCGAAGGCGAAGTCTGTTCGGAGATTTCCGACCTCGCCGCCCAACTCAACGTGGCCGGCTACGCCAAGGCCAAAGCGGCCACCGCCTGCGCCGAGTTTGTCTGCACCGAGGAAGACGGCGCCGAGCGCCTGATGCGCGGTCAGCGTTTTGCCGAGCTGATCTTCCCGCGCCAATGGGCGCGCGGGGTTTTCATCGATCTGCCGGAAAACGACCGCATCAGCGTGATCCTCGCGCACATGGCCGATTTCCCGGTGTGCGGCAGCCTGTGGCTGGAAGTCGTCGACACCAACGACGGCAAGGAACTGTCGAACTTCTGCAAGAAATTCGAAGGCCCGCTGCGCAAGGCCCTGACCGCTGCCGGCAAACTGGTGGAAGACGCCAACAAGCCGCGTCTGTTGCTGACATTCAAAAGCGGTCGCGAAGTGTTTCTGGGTATGGCCGATGCCGGTAACTCGGCGATGTGGCCAATGGGCATTCCACGCCTGAAGTTCCCGCGTGAGGCGCCAAGTCGTTCGACGCTGAAACTTGAAGAGGCCTGGCATCACTTCATCCCGCGTGATCAATGGGAAGATCGTCTGCACAGCGACATGACCGGCGTCGACCTCGGCGCCGCGCCGGGTGGCTGGACCTGGCAACTGGTCAATCGCGGCATGCTGGTGACCGCTATCGACAACGGTCCGATGGCTGAAAGCCTGATGGACACCGGTCTGGTCCAGCATCTGATGGCCGACGGTTTTACCTTCAAGCCCAAGCAACCGGTGGACTGGATGGTCTGCGACATCGTCGAGAAACCAGCGCGCAACGCCGCGATGCTCGAAGAGTGGATCGGCGAGGGGCATTGCCGCGAGGCGGTGGTCAACCTGAAGTTGCCGATGAAGCAGCGCTACGCTGAAGTGAAGCGCTTGCTCGAACGCATTGCCGATGGTTTCAAGGCGCGCGGGATCAAGGTCGATATCGGCTGCAAACAGCTCTATCACGACCGTGAGGAAGTGACCTGCCACTTGCGCCGGCATGACACCAAGAAAGCCAAGTCCCGCTGAGCTACAGGACAGATGACCGAATACCCGGCATTGCGCGACAATGCCGGCCAGTTTCAGGAGTGAATCATGAGTGAAATGATCGATAGCCCCGTCGACGGCACCCTCGACGCCACCGGCCTCAATTGCCCGGAACCGGTGATGATGTTGCACCAGCACATCCGTGACCTGGTGCCCGGCGGCTTGCTCAAGGTGATCGCCACCGATCCCTCGACTAAACGCGACATCCCCAAGTTCTGCGTGTTTCTCGACCATGAACTGGTGAGCCAGCACGAAGAGGCCGGGACTTACCTGTACTGGATTCGCAAGAAACACGCCTGAATCCCGGGCAAACGTGAAACCAAATGTGGGAGCGAGCCTGCTCGCGAAAGCGTATCTCAGTCACTATTAATGGCGACTGATACACCGCATTCGCGAGCAGGCTCGCTCCCACATTTTTTGTCTTGCGTAAGGTATTTAACCCGCCGAACGACTGATCCGAATCCGCTTGCGCGCACTACGCGTCAAACGAATCGACAGCATCAGCGCCGCGCAACTCAGGCCGACAATCAAACCCTGCCACAAACCGCTCGGGCCGCGTGGCTCGCCGAGCCAGTCGGTCAGGCCGAGGGCGTAACCCACCGGCAAACCAATACCCCAATAGGCGAACAGCGTCAGGATCATCGTCACGCGCGTGTCCTGATAACCCCGCAGCGCACCGGCAGCGGTCACCTGGATCGCATCGGAAAACTGGAACAGCGCCGAATACACAATCAGCATCGCCGCGATGTGAATCACCGTCGGGTCAGCGGTATAGATCGCCGCAATCGGTTCACGCAACAGCAACATCATGCTTGCCGACAGACAGGCGTAAGCCAGCGCGGTGCCCATGCCGACGCCAGCGGCGAAACGCGCCTCCCGTGGTTCTTCGCGACCGAGCGCCTGACCGACCCGCACGGTGACCGCCATGCCCAGCGAATATGGAATCATGAACACCAGCGAACTGACGTTCAGTGCAATCTGGTGGCCAGCAACCACGGTGGCGCCGAGGCTGCCGATCAGCAGGGCGATCACCGCGAAGATGCTCGACTCGGCAAACACCGCGATGCCAATCGGCAGGCCGATCGCCAGCAGACGCTTGATCACCGCCCATTGCGGCCAGTCGAAACGGCTGAAAATTTCGCTGGAGCGATAGGCCGGCGCCCAGCGCTCATAACCGGCCAGACCCAGCGCCATCACCCACATCACGATCGCCGTGGCCCAGCCACAGCCGACGCCGCCCATGGCTGGCACACCAAAATGGCCATAAATGAAGATGTAGTTCAGCGGAATGTTCAGCGCCAGACCGCACAGGCCCAGCACCATCGCCGGGCGCGTGCGGCCAATGCCGTCACTGGTGCAGCGCAGCACGTGATAGAACGCCACCGCCGGCAAACCGCTGGCGATGCCGTGCAGATATTGCATGCACGGGCCGATCAACTCCGGGTCGACTTTCATCAGGTGCAGCACCGGCTCGGCGGCAACCAGCATCGCCGTCGCGATCAGTCCGACCACCAGCGCCAGCCACAGCGCCTGGCGCACGATCGGGCCGATTTCGCTATGCGTACCGGCGCCGAAACGCTGGGCGACTTTCGGCGTGGTGGCCAGCAAGGTGCCGGTCATCAACAGAAACACGGGCACCCAGATCGAGTTGCCCAATGCCACTGCCGCCAGATCTTTTGGCCCGACACGACCGGCCATCACCGCATCGACGAAGCCCATGGCGGTGGTCGCCAGTTGCGCGATTATGATGGGCAATGCCAGGGCGAGCAGGTTCTTCAACTCCAGGCGAATGCGCGCGGGGCGGGTCAGGGACATGGCGACAGGTTGATCAGTTACGGAATTCACAGGCGAAGCGTCCAAAAGGTGTTGATGCGCAAGGCGCCGCATTCTACGCCGCTGACGCGTTGGTCAGGAAAAATCCTCTGTTGCGGATTTGTAAGTGCAAAGGCAGTTGGCTCATCACCCGATCTGCACCTAAACTGCCGATCCGCCCGAGGAGCCCGCCATGCTGATTGTTGCCGACGAAAATATCCCCTTGCTCGACGCGTTTTTTGCCGGTTTCGGTGAGATCCGCCGCGTGCCTGGGCGCTCGATTGACCGTGCCACGGTCGAACAGGCCGATGTGTTGCTGGTGCGTTCGGTGACCAACGTCAATCGTGCGCTGCTTGAGGGCAGCAAGGTGCGTTTTGTCGGCACCTGTACCATTGGCACCGATCACCTGGACCTGGATTACTTCAACGAAGCGGGCATCGTCTGGTCGAGCGCACCCGGTTGCAACGCCCGTGGCGTGGTCGATTACGTGCTGGGCAGTTTGATGACGCTGGCTGAAATCGAAGGCGTCGATCTGACTCGACGCACCTATGGTGTTGTTGGGGCCGGAGAGGTGGGCGGTCGACTGATCCAGGTGTTGAAGGGCCTGGGCTGGAACGTGAAAGTCTGCGATCCGCCGCGTCAGGCTGCCGAGGGCGGTGATTACGTCAGCCTCGAGCAGATCATTGAGCAGTGCGACGTGATCAGTCTGCACACGCCGCTGACCCGTAGCGGTGACGGCGCGACCTGGCATCTGTTTGATCAGCAACGTTTACAGCAACTCAAACCGGGCGCCTGGCTGATCAACGCGGCCCGTGGTCCGGTGGTGGATAACGTGGCCCTGCGCGAAGTGCTGCTGGAGCGCGAAGACTTGCAAGCCGTGCTGGATGTCTGGGAGGCCGAACCCGAAGTCGATGCAGCCTTGGCCGAACTTTGTGTTCTGGCGACGCCGCACATTGCCGGTTACAGCCTTGATGGCAAACAGCGCGGCACGGCGCAGATTTATCAGGCGTACTGCCAATTCATCGGCGAGCCGGCGAGTATCCAGCTCAGTGACTTGCTGCCAGCGCCGTGGTTGTCGGAAGTGACCCTGCATGCTGACAGCGATCCGGCCTGGGCCCTGGCGATGTTGTGCCGTGGCGTGTACGACCCGCGCCGCGATGATGCGGATTTTCGCCGCAGCCTTGTAGGCAATGTCGGTGAGCAGCGTGCGGCGTTTGATGTGCTGCGCAAGCAGTATCCGGTGCGGCGTGAGATTGAGGGGCTGAAGGTGCGGATTGAAGGGGAGTCGCCAGTGTTGCGGCAGATCGTGGCGGCGCTGGGTGCAATCGCAATCCCGTAATCCCACAACCCCGTGTAGGAGCTGCCGAAGGCTGCGATCTTTTGATCTTGCGTGTAATAACCAACATCAAAAGATCGAAGCCTTCGGCAGCTCCTACACGGTTACTCGACAAATCCCGGACAGAAAAAACCCGGCCAAAAGGGGCCGGGTCAGGAAGACGGTGGCTATATCACTCTTGTTCGGCAGGCTTGACCAATCGCTTTTCCAATTCGCGGCACGCGTCCTGGATCATGTCTTCAGTGATCGGTACTTCACGCCCCTCCTTATCGATAATCGAGCAACCCAGAGGTTGGCCGGGCTTGGTGCGGATCACTTCAATCTTGTCATCGCTGCTGTGTTGCAAGGACATGGCCTGTCTCCTCATCAGGTTGTACGCCTAAGTTAAAACCGCCACGTGACCAGGCTGTGACAAATCCCTGCGGTCCATCGGTGGCGACAACTCCACTCAAACAGAAATGACCGCTCGTCTCAACCGGGACTTTAGACCAATAGTCTCTAGGCCCTAGTCGTCACGGGCATATTTAACCTGACTCATTGTGATTTACAGAGTTCCACCCCACTTGAGTGTGTAGGCTTGTCCTATCCATCAGCGCAGATGTGAACCCGAATGATCTCGATCCTTTCCTCCCGACACCGGCGTGCCCTGCGCCTGACCAGTCATTTTCTAGTGCCATATCGCCTGCAGGCCTTTGGCGCGCTGTTGGCGCTGATCGTCACGGCCGGCATCACCTTGTCGATGGGGCAGGGCATCAAGCTGTTGGTTGACCAGGGTTTCATGACTCAATCTGCCCATTTGCTCAACCGGTCGATTGGTCTGTTCATGTTGTTGGTCGGGGGGCTTGCAGTCGGTACGTTCGCCCGGTTTTATCTGGTTTCATGGATTGGCGAGCGCGTGGTCGCGGACATTCGTCGACAGGTGTTCAACCATTTGGTGTACCTGAATCCAGGCTTTTATGAAGCTAACCGAAGTTCCGAGATCCAGTCGCGCCTCACTGCCGACACGACCTTGCTGCAGTCGGTCATCGGTTCGTCGCTGTCGCTGTTTCTGCGCAACCTGTTGATGGTTATTGGCGGCATCGTGTTGCTGTTCATCACCAACCCGAAACTCACCAGTATCGTAGTGATCGCGCTGCCGTTAGTCATTGCGCCGATCCTGATTTTCGGCCGGCGTGTGCGCAATCTGTCACGGCAGAGCCAGGATCGTATCGCTGACATCGGCAGTTACGTTTCCGAAACGCTCGGCCAGATCAAAACCGTGCAGGCGTACAACCACCAGGTACAGGACGAACAGCGCTTTGCCACGACGGTCGAGCAGGCTTTCGAAACGGCGCGCAAACGCATCTTCCAGCGTGCCTGGCTGATCACTCTGGTGATTGTGCTGGTGCTTGGGGCGGTGGGGGTGATGTTGTGGGTCGGCGGTATGGATGTGATCGCCGGGCGAATTTCCGCAGGTGAACTGGCAGCGTTTGTTTTTTACAGTCTGATCGTTGGCAGCGCTTTCGGTACGTTGAGCGAGGTCATCGGCGAACTGCAACGCGCCGCTGGTGCTGCCGAACGGATAGCGGAATTGCTACGTTCGGAAAACATCATTCAAGCGCCTACCTCCGGACTGGTGACCTTGCCGGAGCGCGTACGCGGTGAACTGGAGCTACGGGATGTGCGCTTTTCCTACCCCTCGCGTCCAGAAAGCTACGCCGTCGATGGCTTGAATCTGACGGTCAGGGCGGGTGAAACCCTGGCGTTGGTGGGGCCTTCCGGCGCTGGTAAATCCACGGTGTATGACTTGTTGCTGCGATTTTACGATCCAGGCGAAGGACAGGTTCTCCTCGACGGCGTGCCCCTCACCAGTCTCGATCCACTGGATCTTCGTCGCTGTTTTGCCCTGGTCTCGCAGACGCCTGCGCTATTCTTCGGCAGTGTCGAAGAAAACATTCGTTACGGTTGCCCGACCGCGACGTTCGAGCAGGTCAAGGAAGCCGCGCGAATCGCCCACGCCCACGATTTCATCGAACAAATGCCTGACGGTTACCAGACCCATCTGGGGGACGGTGGCCAAGGTCTTTCCGGCGGCCAACGTCAACGTCTGGCCATCGCCCGTGCGCTGCTGGTGGATGCGCCAATCCTGCTCCTCGACGAAGCCACCAGCGCCCTTGACGCGCAAAGCGAGCACCTCATTCAGGAAGCCTTGCCGAGCCTGATGCAAAACCGCACGACGCTGGTCATCGCCCATCGGTTGGCCACGGTGAAAAACGCTGACAGGATTGCGGTGATGGATCAGGGCAAGCTTGTAGCCATTGGCACCCATCAGGAATTGATTGCGAGTAATCCGCTGTATGCGCGGCTGGCGGCGTTGCAGTTCAATGATGGCCGCGGCGTTGCCGCCGACCCCGTCATTCACTAAGCGGCACTGATAAAAAATGCCCGTATCTCACCGATACGGGCATTTTTGTTACTGGGCGTCAGGCGCAGTCATTGATCGTCGAAATAGCGCTCGTGCCAATCCACCAGCGGCTGCGGTGAGTTGAGCTTCTGGCCATAGATCACCGAGTACGAGAGCACGTTCTGCACGTACTGACGGGTTTCGTCGAACGGGATGCTTTCCACCCAGACGTCAAAGCTCAGATGGTCGGCGCCGCGCAACCATTGGCGCACGCGGCCCGGGCCGGCGTTGTAGGCGGCGGAGGCAAGGACACGGTTGCCGTTGAACTGGCTGTGCACCTGGCTCAGATAGGCAGCGCCGAGCTGGATGTTTTTGTCCGGGTCGAGCACTTGCTGCGGTGAGGCCAGCGGGATGCTGAACTTGCGCGCGGTTTCCTTGGCGGTGCCGGGCATCAATTGCATCAAGCCGCTGGCGCCGACGCCGGAGCGTGCATCGTCCATGAACGCACTTTCCTGACGGGTGATAGCGAACACCCAGCTCGAATGCAGGCCGCGCACCTTGGCCTCACGCACGAGGGTGTCGCGGTGGGCCATCGGGAAGCGGATGTCCAGATCGTCCCAGTATTGCGCCTGACTGATCGTGCGGATCGCCGGGAAGTACCATTTCAGGTCGTAAGCGAGTTTTGCCTGGGCAACCATTTCGTCGCGGTTGAAATGCCGGCTGACGTGATACCACTCGCGGCGACCGTCGACGATCTGCCCGCGGGCATGGAATTCCAGGGCGCGGCGCACACCCGGCGTATTCCGCACCTTGTTGATCAGCGCCTGGCTGAGCACCAATGGCTTGTTGTTCAGCGAATAGGGCGATTGCGAGCGGTCGGCGGCAAGGAACCCGTAGAAATCACGTTCTCGTGCGAGGTTCTTGTACAGCGTCTGCGCTTCCGGATTTTGCGGCTGGGCCAGTTCCAGACTACGCGCCTGCCAGTAGCGCCAGCGATTAGTGGTGGCCAGATCCTGCGGCAAGCGGCGAGTCAGTTGATAGGCGTCGTCCCAACGGGCCAGGCGCAGCAACAGGCGCAGGCGCCATTCCGACACGGTGTTGTCGCGCAGTTCCGGGTCGTACTTGGTCATCACGTCCAGCGCGCGACTGTCAAAGCGGCGGGCGAGGGTCAGGCCGATTTCACGGGCTATCGCGACTTTCTCGTCGCGGGAGAAATGCATGCTGCTGGCGTAACCGTCCAGCAAAGCCATGGCCTTGTCCGGATCCTGACGGGCGAGACGGCGCAGGCCGAGGCTGACCACGTCAGACATCGGCTCATCGGCCGGAGTGAAGCGCGAAGGCTGGTTCAGCAGCTCAGGCTTCTGCGCCACATCGACCAGCAGGCGACCGCGCGGGGCGAGGGTAGTCAGGCCGTTGACCAGACTGTTGGCCAGCGGATAGTTACGCGCCTGAGCGGCGAGCTTGGTGCGCTCCCAGCGTTTCTGTTCGGTCAGTTGGCCGTCAGCGGCCCAGATGCCGAACAGCGCGTCACATGCGGCGGGTTGCGATTTACCCGTCAGCCAGAGCTTTTCGGCATTGGCATAACCTTCGGCTTTCTTGTCGTGGGTGATCTGGTACTGCGCGTTGAGGCAGTCCAGTTCGGTGAAGTTGAGTTTCGGATCGTAGTATTTGACGAAGGTCGCCCAGTCGCCACGGTCGGCGAGCCAGCGCAACCAGCGCAACTTCATCCAGTTGGCCTGAGGCAGATCACCGTGCTCGGCGAGGAATTTTTCGATCTCCGCGTTGCTTGCGGTTTTCAGCCGCGCGGTCAGTTCGTCGTAGGCCAGATACGGTTCCAGCGGATAATCGGCCAGCGCCTGGCTGTAGCGGAAATATGGGCCGGTATCGCCTTTGGCCAAGGCTCGCTTGGCTTCATCGTAATACTGGCGTTGGGTGGACAGGTCCACCGCCTGGACGGATTGAACGGCAGCGGCGGTAAGTAGCAAACAGGACAAAACACTGAAAAGGCGACTGCGCATGAGACATCCGGGCAGAGAAATCATGACAAGTGCCGACACGAATCAGCACTGAATTGTCTGTAGCTTAGCCTTTTGCCAGCAAGCGGCGAAAGCTTTGCGGGCCTCACAGCACAAGTTCGCAACAATTGTTGTGCAGAGTGCTTCGACAGACAAATTGCCGGCCTGCTAAAGCCCTAACTCAGGTAGAATGCGCGCCCGGTTTTTGGAGAAGCTCATGACCCTGCTCAAATTCAGCGATGTGTCCCTTGCGTTCGGCGCTATGCCGTTGTTGGACAAGGTGTCCTGGCAGATCGCCCGTGGTGAGCGGGTGTGCATCATCGGCCGCAACGGCACTGGCAAGTCCAGCATGATGAAACTGGTCAAGGGCGACCAGAAGCCCGATGACGGCTCGGTGTGGCGTGCCCCCGGTCTGAAAATCGGCGAATTGCCGCAAGAATTGCCAGTGGCCGACGATCGGACTGTATTCGACGTAGTCGCTGAAGGCCTTGATGGCGTGGGCGCGTTGCTCGCCCAATACCATCACCTTGCGCAGAACTGCGTCACTGAGGAAGACCTGAACAAGCTGATGCACGTTCAGCAAGACCTCGAAGCCCGTGATGGCTGGCGTTTGCAGACGCTGGTCGAAAGCACCTTGAGCCGTCTGCAACTGCCGGCCGACAAGACCCTCGCCCAGTTGTCGGGCGGCTGGCGTCGTCGCGTGCTGCTGGCGCAGGCGCTGGTGTCCGAGCCTGATCTGCTGCTGCTCGACGAACCGACCAACCACCTGGACATCGGTGCGATTGCCTGGCTTGAAGAAGCGCTGAAGGATTTCCAGGGCGCCGTGCTGTTCATCACGCACGACCGTTCCTTCCTGCAAAACCTTGCCACGCGCATTCTTGAACTGGACCGCGGCGGTCTGATCGACTGGAATGGCGACTACGCCAGTTTCCTCGTGCACAAAGAAGCTGCACTGGCCGCTGAAGAAACCGCCAACGCTCTGTTCGACAAAAAGCTGGCCCAGGAAGAAGTCTGGATCCGCCAGGGCATCAAGGCTCGCCGCACCCGTAACGAAGGCCGCGTCCGCGCCCTGAAAGCCCTGCGCGTGGAGCGTAGCGAGCGTCGTGAGCGCACTGGTAAAGCCAACATTCAGTTGGACACTGCCGACAAGTCCGGCAAGCAGGTGATGGTCCTCGAGAACGTGAGTTTCGCTCACCCGGGTGGCCCGTTCCTGATCAAGGATTTCTCGATGGTGCTGACGCGCGGCGACCGTATCGGTCTGCTCGGCGCCAACGGTACCGGCAAGACCACGTTGTTGAAGCTGATGCTCAGCGGCCTGCAACCGACCAGCGGCAAAGTGGAAGAGGGCACGCGCATCGACGTGGCCTACTTCGACCAGTTGCGCCATCAGCTGGATCTGGAAAAAACCGTGATCGACAACGTTGCTGAAGGTCGCGACTTTATCGAGATCGACGGCCAGAACCGTCACGTGCTGAGCTACCTCGGCGACTTCCTGTTCAGCCCGCAGCGTGCCCGCACGCCGGTCAAGGCATTGTCGGGTGGTGAGCGTGCGCGTCTGTTGCTGGCCAAGTTGTTCAGCAAACCGGCGAACCTGCTGGTCCTCGACGAACCGACCAACGACCTCGATGTGGAAACCCTTGAGTTGCTCGAAGAAGTGCTGCTGACCTTCAACGGCACCGTATTGATGGTCAGCCACGACCGGGCATTCCTCGACAACGTGGTGACCAGCACCCTGGTCTTCGAAGGCGAAGGCAAAGTACGCGAATACGTCGGCGGCTATCAGGACTGGATCCGTCAGGGTGGTTCACCACGTCTGCTGGGCGTGACCGAGAGCAAGTCGGGCAAGGCTGATTTGAATTCCGCTGTGGTCACCGCGGAGCCTGCCGTGGTCGCAGCACCGGCCGCCGCTGCCCCGGCTGCCAAGAAGAAGCTGAGCTACAAGCTGCAGCGGGAGCTGGAAGCGTTGCCGGGTGACATCGATGCCAAGGAGCAGCAGATCGCTGCGGTGGAAGCTGAAATGGCTGAGACTGGTTTCTATCAGCGACCTGCTGCTGAAACGGCCAAGGTGATTGCTTCGCTGGAGCAGTTGCAGGCAGAGCTGGATGCGTTGCTGGAACGTTGGGCCGAGCTGGATGCCTGATTGATCCGGTAACAAAAAAGCCCGGCCTCATTTGCGTGAGGCCGGGCTTTTTGTAGGAGCTGCCGAAGGCTGCGATCTTTTGACTTTGTTTTAAAAGAACAAGATCAAAAGACCGCAGCCTTCGGCAGCCCCTATGCGGGTTAGCGTTTGACCAGGTGTACCGCTAATACGTCGCATGGCGCGCCGTGCAGCACGTCATTGGCGGTCGAGCCGAGCAACAGCGCCAGACCGTGACGACCATGGCTGCCGACCACGATCAGATCGCATTGCTGCTCTTTGGCGAAATGATGAATTTCCTGACGTGGCTGGCCATAGGTCAGGTGGCAGTTGGCGCCTTCAAGCTCCGAGTACTTGAGCTTCAGGCGCTCGAGACGCTCCTTGGCCTGATCGAATTGCTGTTGTTGCAGTTGTGACAGATCCATCGGCACGTCGCCGCCGAACGCCATGGCCATCGGCTCGACAATATGCACAAGCGATAGCTTGGCGCCGTTGCTCACCGACAGCTCTCGGGCGCGGTGGATCACAGGGTCGCACTCTTCAGTCAGATCTACGGCGACCAGGATATGGGTGTAGGGCATGAGGTGCTCCTCGTGACGGTTCAATATTGGTAAGTATGGCTGGTTTCAGGCGCATTGGTTCCAAAGTGACACAATGGGCTCATCAATAAACGGGAGTACAGATATGACGGTCTGGTTGGTGGTGTCAATCCTGCTGGTGGTTTTGAGTCCGCTGGCATGGTTGCGTCCATCGCGTGCGCAAAGCGGCCGAATTGCCCTGCGCATGGAGGCGCGCCGCATCGGTCTGGCCATGCAATTGGCGCCTCAGGAGTGGCCGCATTGGCTGGCGCAAGAGCCGCCGAGTCCGTGCGCGCAGTACCATCGCCCGCGCCGTAGCAGCAAACCTGTTTGCTGGACCTACTGGCAGAAATCGCCGGGTGTGTGGGTCAATCAGTGGCAGGAAATCTGTGAGGATCGGACGCTGCTCAATCATTTCGAAAAATTGCCGGGCAATGTCTTCAAGGTTGAAGCGGACAAGCAGATGATCGCCCTGTATTGGGGGGAGAAGGGCGAGGCCACGGTTCTGCAGGACATCGACGCCACGCTGAAAGCGCTGGCATGACGCGCGGATTTTTCCCACTGCAACGGTGGGGAACGTCCGGCAGACGCGCAATAAAAAGCCCGACATGATTCATCGGGCGGGTTGGCCAGGCAGGCCGGTAAACTTTTTGACGGATCAGGCTTCGAACATTCAGCGCATTCCCCGTCGTCCAGCCAGCGTAGCCTGTTAAACAAGGTGCGCAGCGAATTAGGGCGAATTTTCTAACTATTGATTCTATGAATGGCTGCACATGCAGACGCGTGTTGCAGCTCTTCGTGGTACGGAAATGACCGCAAAGTCGCATTTCAACCCGTATTTTGGGCGATTGACAATTGTCGGAAATTCCGTGAAGGTGACGTACCCAAATCAAACGGGCGTATGAATTGAGCGTTTGTCTTACAGACTGCTCCTACAGAATCCCGACTATCGCGTTGGCGGGTGTGCCGGGTGGATTGGCGTTAGCATCGACGAAAAAGCGTCCTGCCAAGCCATTCGCCTGCGTCCGACGTGTACTGTTCAGCTTCCATATCGTGGAGATCAGTTGATGATTTACGAAGGTAAAGCCATCACGGTTAAAGCTCTTGAAAGTGGCATCGTCGAATTGAAATTCGACCTCAAGGGTGAGTCCGTCAACAAGTTCAACCGTCTAACCCTGAACGAACTGCGTCAGGCCGTAGACACCATCAAGGCAGATGCTTCGATCAAGGGCGTGATCGTCAGCAGTGGCAAGGACGTGTTCATCGTCGGCGCCGACATCACCGAATTTGTCGACAACTTCAAGCTGCCGGATGCCGAGCTGGTTGCTGGCAATCTCGAAGCCAACAAGATCTTCAGCGATTTCGAAGACCTCAACGTTCCGACCGTAGCAGCCATCAATGGCATCGCCCTGGGCGGCGGTCTGGAAATGTGCCTGGCAGCTGACTATCGCGTCATGTCCACCAAGGCCAAGATCGGTCTGCCGGAAGTCAAACTGGGCATCTACCCAGGCTTCGGCGGCACCGTGCGTCTGCCGCGTCTGATCGGTGTCGACAACGCTATCGAGTGGATTGCCGCCGGCAAGGAAAACCGCCCTGAAGACGCTCTGAAAGTCAGCGCCGTCGACGCCGTGGTTGCTCCAGAGAAGCTGCAGGAAGCTGCCCTTGAACTGATCAAGCGCGCCATCTCCGGCGAGTTCGATTACAAGGCCAAGCGTCAGCCGAAACTTGAAAAACTCAAGCTGAACGCCATTGAGCAAATGATGGCCTTCGAAACCGCCAAAGGTTTCGTGGCCGGTCAGGCTGGCCCGAACTACCCGGCACCGGTTGAGGCGATCAAGACCATCCAGAAAGCCGCGAACTTCGGTCGTGACAAGGCGCTGGAAGTCGAAGCTGCCGGTTTCGTCAAACTGGCCAAGACCTCTGCTGCGCAGAGCTTGATCGGTCTGTTCCTGAACGATCAGGAACTGAAGAAAAAGGCCAAGGCCTACGACGAAATCGCCAAAGACGTGAAGCAGGCTGCCGTACTCGGCGCCGGCATCATGGGCGGCGGTATCGCTTATCAGTCGGCCTCCAAAGGCACGCCGATCCTGATGAAGGACATCAACGAGCACGGTATCGAGCAGGGTCTGGCCGAAGCCGCCAAACTGCTGGTTGGCCGCGTTGATAAAGGCCGCATGACTGCTGCAAAAATGGCTGAAGTGCTCAACGGCATTCGTCCGACCCTGTCCTACGGCGACTTCGGTCACGTCGATCTGGTTGTCGAAGCGGTCGTCGAGAACCCGAAGGTCAAGCAAGCTGTATTGGCCGAAGTTGAAGGTCAGGTCAAAGAGGACACCATCCTCGCGTCCAACACTTCGACCATTTCCATCAGCCTGCTGGCGAAAGCCCTCAAGCGTCCGGAAAACTTCGTCGGCATGCACTTCTTCAACCCGGTGCACATGATGCCGCTGGTCGAAGTGATCCGTGGCGAGAAGTCGAGTGAGCTGGCTGTTGCCACCACCGTTGCCTACGCCAAAAAAATGGGCAAGAACCCGATCGTCGTCAACGACTGCCCGGGCTTCTTGGTCAACCGCGTTCTGTTCCCGTACTTCGGCGGTTTCGCCAAACTGGTCAGCGCCGGTGTGGACTTCGTCCGTATCGACAAGGTCATGGAAAAGTTCGGCTGGCCAATGGGCCCGGCGTACCTGATGGACGTGGTCGGTATCGACACCGGTCACCACGGTCGTGACGTAATGGCGGAAGGTTTCCCGGATCGCATGAAGGATGACCGTCGTTCGGCCATCGACGTGCTGTACGAAGCCAAACGCCTGGGTCAGAAGAATGGCAAGGGCTTCTATGCCTACGAGGCCGACAAGAAAGGCAAACAGAAGAAAGTTGCCGATCCATCGGTGCTGGAAGTGCTCAAGCCGATCGTTTACGAGCAGCGCGAAGTCACTGACGAAGACATCATCAACTGGATGATGATCCCGCTGTGCCTGGAAACCGTGCGTTGCCTGGAAGACGGCATCGTTGAAACTGCCGCCGAAGCCGACATGGGTCTGGTCTACGGTATCGGTTTCCCTCCATTCCGTGGCGGTGCGCTGCGCTACATCGATTCGATCGGTGTTGCCGAGTTCGTTGCCCTGGCTGACCAGTACGCTGATTTGGGCGCGCTGTACCACCCGACCGCGAAGCTGCGTGAAATGGCCAAAACCGGCCAACGGTTCTTCGGTTAAGCGTCCCAACTTTTGAGCGAGAGTGAAATTTTATGAGCTTGAATCCAAGAGACGTCGTGATTGTCGACTTCGGTCGTACTCCGATGGGCCGCTCCAAGGGCGGCATGCACCGCAACACCCGCGCTGAAGACATGTCGGCGCACCTGATCAGCAAATTGCTGGAACGCAACGCCAAGGTCGATCCTGCTGAAGTCGAGGACGTGATCTGGGGCTGCGTCAACCAGACTCTGGAGCAGGGCTGGAACATCGCGCGCATGGCGTCGCTGATGACCCAGATCCCGCACACTTCGGCCGGCCAGACCGTCAGCCGTCTGTGTGGCTCGTCGATGAGCGCGCTGCACACCGCTGCGCAAGCGATCATGACCGGTAACGGTGACGTGTTCGTGGTTGGCGGCGTCGAGCATATGGGCCACGTGAGCATGATGCACGGCGTCGATCCTAACCCGCACATGTCGCTGTACGCGGCAAAAGCCTCGGGCATGATGGGCCTGACCGCTGAAATGCTCGGCAAAATGCACGGCATCACTCGCGAACAGCAAGATGCTTTCGGCGTGCGTTCCCACCAGTTGGCCCACAAGGCAACCGTGGAAGGCAAGTTCAAAGACGAAATCATCCCGATGCAGGGTTACGACGAGAACGGTTTCCTGAAACTGTTCGACTACGATGAAACCATTCGTCCGGAAACCACCCTGGAAAGTCTGGCGGCTCTCAAGCCAGCCTTCAATCCAAAGGGCGGCACCGTGACTGCCGGTACTTCGTCGCAGATCACTGATGGTGCTTCGTGCATGATCGTGATGTCGGCGCAGCGTGCACAGGACCTGGGTATCCAGCCAATGGCGGTTATCCGTTCGATGGCAGTGGCAGGTGTGGATCCGGCAATCATGGGCTATGGTCCAGTTCCGGCGACACAGAAAGCCCTGAAGCGCGCGGGTCTTGGCATCAACGATATCGACTTCTTCGAGCTCAACGAAGCTTTCGCTGCACAGGCTCTGCCAGTGCTGAAAGATCTGAAAGTACTCGACAAGATGAACGAGAAGGTTAACCTGCACGGCGGCGCGATCGCCCTGGGTCACCCGTTCGGTTGCTCCGGTGCCCGTATTTCCGGCACCTTGCTGAACGTGATGAAGCAGAATAGCGGCACCTTCGGGGTGGCTACTATGTGCATTGGTCTCGGCCAAGGCATCTCCACCGTCTTCGAACGCGTTTAAGCGTCTCGTCGATGGACGCCGGGGCCAAGTGCCCCGGTTTTTGTTTTTGCGGATTTATTTTGTTTTTATTTTGAAAAAATTTGAGTGAGGGCCAAAGCATGCCGATACAACCAGGGCTCTACCAACATTACAAAGGTCCGCAGTACCGTGTATTCAGTGTTGCGCGGCATTCCGAAACCGAAGAAGAAGTGGTGTTTTACCAAGCCCTGTATGGGGAATACGGCTTTTGGGTGCGTCCGCTGAGCATGTTTCTCGAGTCGGTCGAGGTTGACGGCGAGCAGGTGCCGCGCTTTGCTTTGGTGCAAGCCGAACCGAGCCTTTTTTCCAAGGCATGAGGCCAGTGCGCAGGAAACCCTGTGCTTGACCTCACCTTGTATCAACTATATATAGCGGTGCCGCGTCAGGCGCCAACCGCCTTTCACTTTTAGAATTCAGGAATTTTCTGATCCATGGGCAAATCGCTGGTCATTGTGGAATCCCCGGCTAAGGCCAAGACCATCAACAAGTATCTGGGTAACCAATACGTGGTGAAGTCGAGTATCGGCCATATCCGAGACCTGCCCACCAGCGGTTCGGCTAGCGCCAGCAAAGAGCCAGCCGCCAAGCGCGGCAAGGCTGCTGCGGGCGAAGGTCCGGTGCTCTCGCCGAAAGAGAAAGCGCGCAAGCAGCTGGTCTCGCGGATGGGTGTCGATCCCGATCAGGGCTGGAAAGCCAAGTACGAGATCCTTCCGGGCAAGGAAAAGGTCATCGAAGAGCTGCGCCGGCTCGCCAAAGATGCTGACACCATCTATCTCGCAACCGACTTGGATCGCGAGGGGGAAGCCATTGCCTGGCACCTGCGCGAAGCCATCGGTGGTGACGACAGCCGCTACAAGCGCGTGGTGTTCAACGAAATCACCAAGAAGGCGATTCAGGAAGCGTTCTCGGAACCTGGCGAGCTCGACATCGATCGCGTCAACGCTCAGCAGGCGCGTCGTTTCCTTGATCGCGTTGTGGGCTACATGGTCTCGCCCTTGCTGTGGGCGAAGATTGCCCGTGGTCTGTCCGCCGGTCGTGTGCAATCGGTTGCCGTGAAGCTGGTAGTCGAGCGTGAGCGCGAAATTCGTGCCTTCAACCCGGAAGAGTACTGGGAAGTGCATGCCGATCTCGGCACCACCAAAGGCTCGACCGTGCGTTTTGAAGTGGCTCGCGAGAAAGGCGAAGCGTTCAAGCCGCTCAACGAAGCTCAGGCCATGGCCGCGCTGGAGAAGCTCAAGTCCTCCAGCTACAGCATCGTCAAGCGCGAAGACAAGCCGACCAGCAGCAAACCTTCGGCTCCATTTATCACGTCCACCCTGCAACAGGCAGCGAGTAACCGCCTGGGCTTCGGCGTGAAGAAAACCATGATGATGGCCCAGCGTTTGTACGAAGCCGGCTACATCACTTATATGCGTACCGACTCGACCAACCTCTCGGCTGATGCCGTGACGATGGCGCGTGCTTATATTGAAGACGAGTTCGGCAAGAAGTATCTGCCGGAAACGCCGAACGTCTACAGCAGCAAGGAAGGCGCACAAGAGGCTCACGAAGCGATTCGTCCTTCTGACGCTAACACCATTCCGAGCAAGCTGGCAGGCATGGAGCGCGACGCTGAGCGTCTCTATGAGTTGATCTGGCGCCAGTTCCTCGCTTGCCAGATGCTGCCGGCGCAATACCTGTCGACCACTGTCAGCGTTGGCGCTGGCGATTTCGAGCTGCGCGCCAAGGGCCGTATCCTCAAGTTCGACGGTTACACCCGTGTCATGCCACAAATTGCCAAGCCTGGCGACGACGACGTTCTGCCTGATATGGCGCAGGGCGACGTGATGAAGCTGATCAAGCTTGATCCGTCCCAGCACTTCACCAAGCCGCCTGCACGTTACTCGGAAGCAAGCCTGGTTAAAGAAATGGAAAAACGTGGCATCGGTCGTCCGTCGACTTACGCCGCGATCATTTCGACCATTCAGGATCGCGGCTATGTGACCCTGCACAACCGTCGTTTCTATTCGGAAAAGATGGGCGATATCGTTACCGAGCGTCTGTCCGAAAGCTTCTCGAACCTGATGGACTACGGCTTCACCGCCGGCATGGAAGAGAATCTCGATGACGTGGCGCAGGGCGAGCGCGACTGGAAAAGCGTGCTCGACGAGTTCTACGGCGACTTCAAAAAGAAACTCGAAGTGGCCGAAAACCCGGAAAGCGGCATGCGTGCCAACCAACCGGTGATGACAGATATTCCGTGCACCACTTGCGGTCGGCCGATGCAGATCCGTACTGCTTCGACTGGTGTGTTCCTCGGTTGCTCGGGCTACAGCCTGCCGCCGAAAGAGCGTTGCAAGGCCACCGTCAATTTGGTGCCGGGCGATGAAATCGCTGCGGACGACGAAGGTGAATCCGAGTCGCTGGTACTGCGTGGCAAGCATCGCTGCCCGATCTGCAGCACGGCGATGGACGCTTACCTGCTCGATGAGAAGCGCAAGCTGCACATCTGCGGTAACAACCCGGATTGCGCCGGCTACGAAATCGAAGAAGGTAGCTATCGCATCAAGGGCTACGAAGGTCCGAGCCTGGAATGCGACAAGTGCGGCAGCGAGATGCAGCTCAAAACCGGTCGTTTCGGCAAGTTCTTCGGTTGCACCAACCCTGAGTGCAAGAACACCCGTAAGCTGCTGAAGAGCGGTGACGCTGCGCCGCCGAAGATGGATCCGGTGAAGATGCCTGAGCTGAAGTGCGAAAAGGTCAACGACACCTACATCCTGCGCGATGGTGCTTCCGGTCTGTTCCTGGCAGCCAGTCAGTTCCCGAAAAACCGCGAGACCCGTGCTCCGCTGGTGATCGAGATTCTGCCGCACAAAGACGAGATTGATCCGAAGTATCACTTCCTCTGTGAAGCACCGCAGAAGGATCCTGATGGTCTGCCGGCAGTCATCCGCTACAGCCGCAAGACCAAGGAGCAATACGTGCAGACCGAAGTCGACGGCAAGCCTACCGGTTGGAAGGCTTACTACGATGGCGGTAAATGGACGGTAGAAGACAAGCGTACGAAGGCCAAAGCTGAGTAAGCATTAGCCCGATACTGAAAGGCCGCATGAGCACCCTCGGGTTTTCATGCGGCCTTTTTGTTTTCTGCTTGCGGTGGGATCGGCTGATCCACGACACTGTGCGGCCTGTGTGAAGCAATTATTTCGTAGTGGAGACTGCCTTCATGGCCCACGAGCTCTATACCCGTACTAACCAGAAGATCTATTTCGCCGGCCTGTCGCTGGAAGCCTTGGCTCGCGCAGAAGAGGGGCGGGCGATGAATTCTTTGGCGCTCATTCAGGCTGGGCGCGAATCGGCGTTGTTTCACCTCTACGGCGCCTTGTTGGGCCTTTGCCATGAAATCGCAGGTTTCTATCGTTTGCCACAAGCCAATGCGCCACGTGCAGAGATGTTGCTGACACGCGAAGTACTGGAATCGATTGCGATCCCGGAGCTGGCGGAAATGATCGAGCTGGCAGGGAACTCGGAAACGTGGCTGGCAAAGCTGCTGGCGGCGCATTCGGCAATGTTTCAACCGCCTCGTGTACCCCGTAAGCCAAAAGGCGATGTGACACAGCCGTTGATTCAGGCCGTTAACCTTGACGAAGAAGAGGCACCTGAAGAGTTGAGCCGAGAGGAGCTGGAGAGCTGGCGGCAGAACCTTAAAGGTTTGGCTCTGCGCTTTCGCGAAGGCTTGAACGAGTGCTGAGGGTGATTGACACGGTGGCAATCTGAAACATGCTGCTGGTCAAGATCCCAAGCGAAGCCTGAATGATGTCTATATAATCGCTGCCTTTCGTGGAGAACAGACCTATATGCCAACGTCCTTTCTAGAAATTGTCGAGTTACCAGACGGCCGAATCGAACTGCGCAGGGCTGAGGACGAAGGTTCTCTGGTGACGCTGGATTTCTCCGAGGATGCCAAGGCGTTCCTGCAAGGTCAGCATGTCGAAATCGCCAAGGCCATGTTGAGCGTCGGCGTTCAGATGGCAGGCCGCATGGTTGAAGGCGAGTTTGATAAGGACGAGGGGCCGCGCGTTCTTCATTGATCGCCATCGGTTTTTTTTGACGTTATCGCTTCAGATCGGCTTCTCTGTCCTTTGAGAAGCCCTGCGCTTCACACAGCGCGAGTTGCCAAGTACTAACCCAATCGAATGTTCAGGCTCTGAGCATCGCCCGTACGTGCGGCGCTGATCAGCTGTTGCCGTGAATGGGTGTTCAGCGGGTTGAGCCAGGTGACCACCGTATGGCTACGGCCCAGGCGCAATGCTTCGCATGCCAGTTGCTGAGCACTTTGAGCGCCCCGAGGTTGCAGCAGTAGAATACGTTCGCGGTTCAGGCCAGCGTCTCGCAGCCAGGTTTGCGTCAGGCTGGCGGGTGGCGCGATCAAAGTCAGCCAGCGAGCGTCCTGATCTTCACTGAGTTCGCGAAGGATCGGGGCAAGCAGGTTCAGGCAGTTCCCGGCCGCACCGCGCAGTGACAGCTCACTGAATACTTCAGGCTCGGCATTCCACGGACGATCGACCACTTCTTTCAGGATCGGCGCCATCGGTTGCGCCAGAAACGCTTCGAATAAAGGCAGTTGTGTTTGCTGAGGTATGTGTGGGAACTGCATAAAGCCTCCTTTAGCGGCGAATGACGCCGACACTCAAGCCTTCGATCACCAGTTCCTGATCTTTCAGGTCAACTTCGATAGGGGCGAACTCTGGATTCTCGGCAATCAGCCAGACCTTGCTGCCTTCACGCTTGAAGCGTTTGACGGTCACTTCATCGCCGATGCGGGCAACGACGACCTGGCCATTGCGCGCTTCACGTGTGGTGTGAACGGCCAGCAGGTCGCCATCAAAAATACCGATGTCCTTCATGCTCATGCCGTGCACGCGCAACAGATAGTCAGCGCGAGGATGGAAGAAGGCTGGATTGATGTTGCAGGATTCTTCGATGTGTTGCTGGGCGAGGATAGGAGCGCCGGCGGCGACCCGGCCAATGATCGGCAGAGTGGAGTCGTCAGCCTTGGCTTCGAAGCCCGGAATGCGGATGCCCCGTGAAGCGCCGGGAGTCATCTCGATCGCACCCTTGCGGGCCAGAGCCTTGAGGTGTTCTTCGGCAGCGTTGGGCGATTTGAAGCCCAATTCCTGAGCGATTTCCGCGCGTGTTGGCGGGTAGCCGTTGTCTTCGAGGCAACGTTTGATAAAGGCCAGAATCTCGGCTTGGCGTGGCGTCAGCTTTAGCATATTGATCGCTCTGTCTTTTTATACAGTGACTGGGATTATATACAGTGAAACGCTCTTGGCAATGCCCGTTTTTTTGCCCGCCGCCGGACGGTCGGGAGAAGCGTTTATTAAAGCGTCGGTCTTGTGTGGTTAAATAGCTGACCGACCATTCCCAAAACGAACCGGCAGGCTTGACAAGGCACAGGCTGAAACGTATGTTTCAAACAAGTGTTTGTCAGGCGGAGTAGCCATGGCCCAGTCGGAAACCGTTGAACGCATTCTTGATGCTGCCGAGCAGTTGTTCGCGGAGAAAGGTTTCGCTGAAACCTCATTGCGTTTGATTACCAGCAAGGCTGGCGTCAACCTGGCAGCAGTGAACTATCACTTCGGTTCGAAGAAGGCGCTGATTCAGGCAGTGTTCTCGCGCTTCCTCGGGCCGTTCTGCATCAGCCTCGATAAAGAGCTGGAGCGGCGTCAGGCCAAGCCTGAAAACAAGCCGACGCTTGAGGAGTTGCTGGAAATCCTCGTCGAGCAAGCCCTCGTGGTTCAGCCACGCAGCGGCAACGATCTGTCGATCTTCATGCGCCTGCTCGGCCTCGCGTTCAGCCAGAGTCAGGGCCACTTGCGTCGCTATCTGGAAGACATGTACGGCAAGGTCTTCCGCCGCTACATGTTGCTGGTCAACGAAGCCGCACCACGTATTCCACCAATCGAGCTGTTCTGGCGCGTACACTTCATGCTTGGCGCTGCCGCGTTCAGCATGTCCGGCATCAAGGCCCTGCGCGCGATTGCCGAGACCGATTTCGGCGTCAATACCTCCATCGAACAAGTCATGCGCCTGATGGTGCCGTTTCTCGCTGCGGGCATGCGCGCTGAGACTGGCGTCACTGATGCGGCGATGGCCTCCGCGCAACTGCGTCCGCGCAGCAAATCAACGCCGGTCGCCGCCAAGGTTTAACCGTGCACGGGTGGGCGCGGCTGCTTGTATCCGCTAAGCTAGCCGCCCATGCCGACTCTCGTTCTGAACCCGATCTCAATAGAAATTGCTGACCTGCCGAGCTTGGCTCACGGCAGCGATTTCCTGCGGATCGGGTTTTTCGTTTTCAAGGAATCTCTATGACTGCTGGCCTGCAAGGCTCGTTGATGGTGGACGTCGCCGGTACCTGGCTGACGGCTGAAGATCGCCAATTGCTGCGTCAGCCCGAAGTGGGCGGCCTGATCATTTTTGCGCGCAATATCGAGCACCCGCGCCAAGTGCGTGAGCTCAGCGCAGCCATTCGGGCGATTCGTCCGGATCTGCTGCTGGCGGTGGATCAAGAGGGTGGGCGCGTGCAGCGTCTGCGCCAAGGCTTCGTACGCCTGCCGGCCATGCGCGCCATCGCCGATAACCCGAATGCCGAATACCTCGCCGAGCAGTGCGGCTGGATCATGGCCACCGAAGTGCTGGCGGTCGGCCTCGACCTGAGCTTCGCCCCGGTGCTCGATCTGGATTACCAGCGCAGCGCTGTGGTCGGCACCCGTTCGTTCGAAGGTGATCCCGAGCGCGCCGCGTCGCTCGCCGGTGCTTTCATTCGCGGCATGAACAGCGCGGGCATGGCTGCCACCGGCAAACACTTCCCCGGTCACGGCTGGGCGGAAGCGGATTCCCATGTAGCGATCCCGAATGACGAGCGCAGCCTTGAGGAGATCCGCGCCAACGATCTCGTACCGTTCGCCAGACTCAGCAAGCAACTCGCTGCGGTGATGCCGGCCCACGTCATTTATCCACAAGTGGATTCGCAGCCTGCCGGTTTCTCCCGGCGCTGGCTGCAGGACATCCTGCGCGGCGAATTGCAATTCGACGGCGTGATCTTCAGCGACGACTTGTCGATGGCCGGTGCCCACGTGGTCGGCGACGCTGCCAGCCGTATTGAAGCGGCGTTGACCGCCGGATGCGACATGGGCCTGGTGTGCAACGACCGGGCTGCCGCTGAGCTCGCCTTGAGCGCCGCGCAACGCATGAAGGTCAAGCCGTCCGCGCGCATCGCCCGCATGCGCGGTCAGGCATTCGCCAGCACCGATTACCGTCAGGATCCGCGCTGGCTCAGCGCTATCGGCGCGCTCAAAGACGCTCAACTGATCGATTAAGGATTTTTCGTTATGACGGTTTACGCAATCATCGGCGGCACCGGATTGACCCAGTTGGAAGGCTTGACCCTTCGTCAATCGCTGGCGGTGGACACGCCCTACGGCGCACCGTCGGCCGAAGTTCAGCTTGGCGAGTACGCTGGCAAGGAAGTGTTGTTTCTCGCACGTCACGGCCACCCGCATCGTTTTGCGCCGCACAAGGTCAACTACCGCGCCAACCTGTGGGCGCTGAAGCAGGCCGGCGCCGAAGCGATCATCGCCGTGAATGCCGTGGGCGGCATTCATTCGGCCATGAGCATCGGGCATTTCTGCGTGCCACACCAGATCGTCGACTACACCAGCGGTCGCGAGCACACCTTCTTCGCCGATGATCTGGAGCGCGTCACCCACATCGACTTCAGTTTTCCCTACAGCGAGCCGCTGCGCCAGCAATTGATTGCTGCGGTGGCTGCCGAAGGCTATGAGTGCAGTGATCAAGGTGTTTATGCCTGCACCCAGGGCCCGCGTCTGGAGACGGTCGCCGAGATCGTGCGCCTGGAGCGTGACGGCTGTGACATCGTCGGCATGACCGGCATGCCTGAAGCCGCACTGGCCCGTGAGCTGGATCTAGATTACGCCTGTCTGGCGCTGGTGGTGAATCCCGCGGCGGGCAAGACCACGCAAGTGATCACCATGGCCGAGATCGAGCAAGCGTTGCATGACGGCATGGGCAAGGTGAAATCGGCGTTGGCGCGGGTGTTGGCTGGCTAAGGACTACCATGAGCATTCTCATCGAACAGCTTAAGTCGTTGGCCTGGACCCGGGCATTCACTAGCAACGCGCTGGCCAAGGCTCGGGCTTATGCCGCCGATGATCGGGTAGAGATCATCGAGATCGATGACAGAAAGATCGAGGCGTTCTGCGTCGGTTCGGAAGATCAGGCGTATGAACAAAGCATTTACCTGTCCGAAGATTGGCGGGGTTCCGTCGACTTGCGCTGCCTGTGCAACTGTCCTGTCGCAATCGACTGCAAGCACTGCGCTGCGGTGCTCTATCACCTGCAGGGCAGTGAACATGAGGCGTCTGAAAGTGACGCACAGATCCCGTTGGGCCGGGCGCTGGAGCATTGGCTTTCAGCCATCCCCGTGCCGGCCAAGCCCGCAGAAGAAGGCGCGCAAACCGCAGGCACGCGCCTGTTTTACAAGCTCAAGCCAACGTCAGTGAGCGGCAAGTGGCTGCTCGATATTTTCAAGGTTTCCCAGCTCAAGAGCGGCGAGTTACGCGAAGTCAAACCGATGTATTCGCTCGCGGAAACGCTCATGCGTCAGCCCGGCTACCTGTCCGAGCTGGACCTGCGCGTCGCCAGGCTGCTGGTTGCCATGCACTCTCACCACGCCTATTACAGCGGCTATCCGTTAGAAGGCAGCAGCGGTGCCGAACTTCTCGAAATGCTCTTGCGCACCTCGCGGCTGTTCCTCGATTTCGAGGCTCTGCAACCGTTGGCGTCGGGTGCGACACGCATCGGCCAGTTCGCGTGGGCCGAGCAGGCCGACGGCGGGTTCCGCGCGCAGTGGAGCAGTGCCGAGGCGGCGCAGGAAACTGTTCTGGCGCTGGAGCCGCTTTATTACCTGGATCGTGAACAGCGGCAGATCGGCCCTTTGTTCAATGAACTGGAAGAAAAACTGGCCAGCCATTTGACTCTGGCGCCGGACATTCCGGCGCGTCAGGCCATGCAGTTCAGCCATCGCATGAGTGCGGCAACGCAGGTGGCCCCGCCACACACACTAACGGAACGCATCGTCGACGATGTTTTGCCCAAGGCTCATCTGACACTTGTCAGTATCGAAAGCTCCATGCCCTGGCGGTACGGGCCAGAGCACGCTGCGGTATTACTGTTCACCTATGATGGACATCCTGCTGAAGATCGCAACCCGGAAGTGTTGATCCTTGCGGGTGTTGAAACTCTGCGAATCCAGCGTCAGCCTGCCGCCGAAAAAGCATTGCGTCAGCAACTGCAGAAACACGGTTTAAAGAAGTCAGCGCGTAGAGGTTTTGTTGATCATCCTGGTCAGCGGTTTAATTTGCCCGATGATTCAGCCTGGCTCGCGTTTGCGCAGAATGGCATTCCTGTATTGCGCGAGGCAGGTTGGCAGGTTGATATCAGGCCTGGCTTTCATTTCGACGTGGAGCCAGTCGATCACTGGTTTGCCGAAGTGGAAGAAGAGGCGGGGCGGCAGTGGTTTGATCTGCAGTTAGGCATTGTTGTCAATGGTGAGCGTTACAGCCTGTTGCCGATTTTTCTGCACCTGTTACGCACCCAGCCAATGCTTCTGGACCCAGCCGAACTCGCTCAGCGCCGTGATGACGAGCTGCTATTGGTCGAGTTGGGTGCTGGTCGCTTCAGCTCTAAAATAAGTTGCAAGGTCGCGCTGCCGCTGAGTCGGGTCAAACCGCTGATGGTCACGCTGGGCGAGTTGTACCTGGGCGGTCATCAGGGCGATGCACTGCGTTTGAGTGTCCCGGATGCCGCGCGCTTGAGTATGCTCGATGGCGTACCGCTGGATTGGCAGGGCGGCGAGCGGCTGCGCACCTTTGCCAAGCGCCTGCAGAATTCCAGTCACACCCGTGTCGCCGCGCCGTCCGGGCTCAACGCGCAACTGCGCCCGTATCAACTCGAAGGCCTGAACTGGATGCAGACCCTGCGCGAGCTTGAGGTCGGCGGCATTCTCGGTGATGACATGGGGCTAGGCAAAACCCTGCAGACCCTGGCGCATCTGCTCACGGAAAAACACGCTGGGCGCCTCGATTGCCCGGCTCTGGCGGTGATGCCGACCAGCCTGATTCCCAACTGGCTCGACGAGGCCGAGCGTTTCACCCCCCAGTTGAAAGTATTGGCGCTGCACGGCTCTGGGCGGCAAAAGGATTTCGCTAATCTGGCTGAGTACGATCTGGTGCTGACCACTTACGCGTTGCTGCCGAGGGATCTGGAGACCTTGCAACCGCAGACGTGGAGCGTGCTGATTCTCGACGAAGCGCAGAACATCAAGAACCCGCTCAGCAAAGCCGCGCAGGCCGCACGCGACTTGCAGGCCCGCCAGCGCTTGTGCCTGAGCGGCACGCCATTGGAAAACCACTTGGGCGAGCTGTGGTCGCAGTTTCATTTCCTCATGCCCGGGTGGCTCGGCGACAGCAAGTCTTTCAATCGCGATTACCGCACGCCAATCGAGAAACACGGCAATGTTCAGCGCATGCAGCACCTGACAGCGCGCATCAAGCCGTTTTTGTTACGCCGCAAAAAGGATCAGGTGGCCACCGAATTGCCGCCGAAAACCGAAATTGTCCATTGGGTTGATCTCAGCGACGGCCAGCGCGATGTGTATGAAACAGTTCGTGTAGCTATGGACAAGAAGGTGCGCGACGAAATCGCCCGCAGTGGGGTGGCGCGCAGTCAGATCATCATTCTTGATGCCTTGCTCAAGCTGCGGCAAGTCTGCTGCGACTTGCGTCTGATCAAGATGCCAATGACAGCGAAGGCACTGCGTTCCGGCAGTGGCAAGCTGGTCAGTTTGATGGAGATGCTCGAAGAGTTGCTGGGGGAGGGGCGGCGGATTCTGCTGTTTTCCCAGTTCACTTCGATGCTGGCCTTGATCGAGGAAGAACTGCAGCAACGGCAAATTGCCTACTCGTTGCTGACCGGTGATACCACGGATCGGCGCACGCCGGTGAAGGATTTCCAGGGCGGCAAGGTGCCGTTGTTTCTGATCAGTCTCAAGGCCGGGGGTACCGGTCTGAACCTCACAGCGGCAGATACGGTGATTCACTTCGACCCGTGGTGGAATCCGGCGGTAGAAAATCAGGCCACCGACCGTGCGTATCGAATCGGGCAAAACAACCCGGTGTTCGTTTACAAGCTGATCGCTCGCGGCACGGTAGAGGAGAAAATCCAGGCGTTGCAGCAGGAGAAGGCAGCGTTGGCCGGGGCGGTGCTTGAGGGTGGGACGACGGGTGGCTGGAAGCTGGAGCAGAGTGATATCGACGCGCTGTTTGCGCCGTTGCCTGTTTCCAAAGACTGAGCTTAAGTATTAGAGCAATATCTGATGGCCTCATCGCTGGCAAGCCAGCTCCCACAGGTATCGAGTTGAATCAGAGTCTTGTGCACGACTCATAACCCTGTGGGAGCTGGCTTGCCAGCGATAGCCATTTAACTAGCAACGCAAGTCTCAGCGCTTGTCGAGCTTGTCCGGCAACGGCGCAAACAACGCTTCAATATCATCACTCTGCAACTTCCAGTCCCCGGCCTTGCGCCCATCCAGCACGCCCGCCGCCAGGTCGGATTTTTCCTTTTGCAGGTGCTGAATCTTCTCTTCCACCGTGCCTCGGGCAATCATCTTGTAGACGAACACCGGTTTCTCCTGACCAATCCGATACGCCCGATCCGTCGCCTGATTCTCGGTCGCCGGGTTCCACCAAGGATCGTAGTGAATCACCGTGTCCGCTTCGGTCAGGTTCAAGCCAACGCCGCCAGCCTTCAGGCTGATGAGAAAAATCTGACGCTTGCCGCTCTGGAATTCCTTCACCGGCGTACGTCGATCGCGGGTCTGACCGGTCAACAGCGCGTAGGAAACGTTACGTTTTTTCAGTTCTTCTTCGATCAATGACAGCATCGACGTGAACTGTGAAAACAACAGAATTCGCCGGCCT
This sequence comes from Pseudomonas sp. 4CAES_32.4, assembly GCF_058136335.1. Lineage (NCBI taxonomy): Bacteria > Pseudomonadati > Pseudomonadota > Gammaproteobacteria > Pseudomonadales > Pseudomonadaceae > Pseudomonas > Pseudomonas sp. 4CAES_32.4. Next base: position 4,267,524 of record NZ_CM176882.1, on the reverse strand, counting down.
TCCTCGAACAGCTCCTCAAGCATTTCCATCAAGCTGTCGAGCTTGCCCGAAGTGCTGCCGCGCGCGGGCAGGGTGGCGTCGTTGACCAGGCGCAGATCGCAGCAGACCTGACGCAGCTTGAGCAGCGCTTCAAGAATGATGATCTGACTGCGCGCCACGCCTTTGCGGGTGATTTCGTCGCGGACTTTCTTGTCCATCGCCAGGCGCATGGTTTCGTATACATCACGCTGCGCTTCGTTGAGATCGACCCAGTGGATGATCTCGGTTTTCGGCGGCAGTTCGGTGGCCACCTGTTCCTTTGTCCTACGTAGCAGAAATGGTTTTATCCGACCGTTGAGGTGCTGAAGTCTGACTTCGCTGCCGCGCTTTTCAATCGGCACACGGTAATCGGCATTAAAGCTTTTTACATCGCCGAGCCAGCCCGGCAGCAGGAAGTGAAACAGCGACCACAGCTCGCCCAGATGGTTTTCCAGCGGCGTACCGCTCAGGCACAGACGCTGGCGCGCATTAAGCTCGCGCGCCGCTTGTGCGGCTTTGCTGTTCGGGTTCTTGATGTACTGCGCTTCATCCAGCACCAGCACGTGCAGCGGTTGTTTGGCCAGACGCTCGACATCCTTGGGCAGCAGGGCGTAAGTGGTGAGGATCAGATCGAAATCGGCCAGATTATCGAAATGCTTTTTGCGGGTGGCGCCGTACAGTGCGACCACTTTCAGCTGTGGCGTGAAGTGTGCCGCCTCATCCAGCCAGTTTGGAATCAGACTGGTCGGCATCACCACCATGCACGGGCGATCGAGGCGTCCGGCGATTTTCTCGCTGAGAATATGCGCCAGGGTCTGTAGGGTTTTGCCCAAGCCCATGTCATCCGCAAGAATCCCGCCGACTTCCAGTTGCCGCAGCGATTGCATCCAGCTCAAGCCTTCGAGCTGATACGGACGCAGCGTCGCGTTCAGGCCTTGCGGTGCTTCAGCGCTGAAATCACGAATATCACGCAGACGCTGAGCAAAGGTGCGGATCTGCTCGCCACCCTCCCACAGCAGCGGCAGGCCTTCCAGCGAGTTGAGTCGAGTGGCATCCGCTTTGCTCAAGCGCAGCGTGGTTTCCCCTGGCTCCTGCAAATAGAACTCGCCAAGCGTCATCAACACCGGTTTCAACCGGCCCAGCGGCAACGCCACTTGCAGCGGTCCGTGCTCGCTGTTGCGCTGAGGAATATTGACCAGAATCAACTCGTCATCGCGGCGCCGCGCCAAGCGTTCCGGGTTGAGGATTTCCGCGTGCGAGCGCATCAGGTTGAGCAGGATCGGCAGCAGACTCAGGCGCTCGCCATTGACGATGATCCCCAGTTCCAGATCAAACCAGTCGCGTTCTGGCGCCTGTTCGACCGTGGCGTACCAGTCATCCACGGCGGTCAGATCGAAACCGAATTCCTCATCGATCTGCAATTCCCAGCCTTGAGTGCGCAGCTTCGGCAGATCGTTGAGGGTGAACGTCAGCCAAGCGCTGTCATTGACCATCTCATACAGTTCGCCGGCGCTTTCCGGCAGCGCTTTGCTCTGCCGCGTGGCGATGCGAAAGCCGAGGATTCTTAACTGTTCACGGTAGGACTGTTCGACTTCTGGATGGCGTTTTATCCGTAGCGTCTGGGTTTCCTGACGGATCAGGATGTCGCTGTTTTTCTGCCCGCTGACGTATTCGTCCAGATAGCTGAACGACAGCGCCGCGCGGTGCTGAATGTAGCGCTGCATCTTGCCGTTGCGCGGTTCGAAGGCGCTGAACTCGACGCTGGCCAGCCACAGGCGCGGCACGGGTTGTACATTGTCGACCAGCACTTGCGGCGGGGCCTTCGGACCACGGTTTTCCAGCACGGCTTGGAGCTTTTCGAGTAACTCGGCGTCTTTGGCGGCAGCGGGGTAGTCGAGGGTTTCCTGCACTTTCAGCAGGACTGCGGCGCAGTGTTTGCAGTTGGTACGCACCGGGCAGGTGCAGCCGGCATCCACCAAGAGCAAAGTGCCTTTGGCTGACTCGCGCAGATGGATGGTCTGACGGTAGACGTTGCCGCCAGAGCCTTCGCAACTGGCGGTGATCGTTGCATCGCCGACTTGCGCGATGCGTACCCGGTTTTCCAGGGCGTAGCGGCGGCCACGTTCCAGGCTCTGTTCCTTGAATCGGCTGACCCAAGAGGGCGCCAACGGTTTGCTCAGCGGCGGGTTCATAAGGACTTCGATCAGTCCGGAATGGCTTCAGGCGCTTCCCGTGGTGCAGGCGCGGTCAGGGACGTGATCTTGATCAGCAGGGCCAGATGGCCGTTGTCGAGATAGTTGAGTTGGCCGTTCTTGGTGTGGCTGTCCTGTTTCAGCCGCTCGCTGGCGGTGACCATGCCATTGGCGTCGATCTGATTGACCCAGAAGTCGGCGTTCACGTCGGTGAAGCGTCCGAGTTTCATCTCCAGCGTGCCCTCGATCGGGAACTGGCCGAATTGCTCTTGACCGTCGCTGACGGCGACTTTGGCTGGCGTTTCGCCGAGGGTTTGCTGCCAGGCCTTGTGCAGCAGCACGCTGTAGTCGCCGCTGGCGGTGAGCTTGGTAACGACGTCATTCAGCGCTGGCGTGCGCTTGCTGTCATTGCCCAGGCGCTGGGCACCCGCAGCCCAGTCTTCTGGCGCGGCGCGGCTGAAGATGGCCGGCACGGCGTTCTGGCGCACCAGAATCATTTCGACCTGATACAGGTCATCGGCAAAAACCGAAGGCGCTACGAGGGTGAGTAGCAAAGTCAGTGAGCGAAACAGGCGCATGCGGCGTCCTTCAAACAGATTTCGGGAGGAGGCGCTCAAACAGCGCCTCTACAGTATTAAAGCGCTCTTCCGGGCGTTCCATCGGCACCTGGAACTTGAACATCGTGGCGCCTTCGAATTTGTAGCGTTTTGGCTGGCTCTGAATCAGCTTGATCAGCGTCATCGGGTCAACGGGAGTCTGCGCTTCGAACTCGATGCGCCCACCCTGTGGCCCGCCGTCGACCTTCTTGATGCCCAGTTGCTCAGCCTGCAATTTCAGCGCGGTGATGCGCACCAGATTTTTCGTCGGTTCCGGCAACAGGCCGAAACGGTCGATCATCTCGACCTGCAGATCCTTCAGGCCTTCCTCATCGGTGGCCGACGCGATGCGTTTGTACAGAATCAGGCGCGCGTGAACATCCGGCAGATAATCTTCCGGAATCAACGCCGGTACCCGCAGATTGACCTCCGGGCCACCGCCGAGCGGTTGATCGAGGTTCGGTTGCTCGCCCTTGCGGATCGACTTCACCGCGCGCTCGAGCATCTCCATGTACAGCGTGAAGCCCACCGCCTGAATCTGCCCGCTCTGGCCATCGCCAAGCAATTCGCCAGCGCCACGGATTTCCAGGTCGTTGGTCGCCAGCACGAAGCCAGCGCCGAGATCCTGAGTGTTGGCAATCGCCTCCAGACGCTTTTCCGCATCCGAAGTGATTTGCTGGCGCGGCGGCGTCAGCAGGTAGGCGTAAGCCTGGTGGTGACTACGGCCAACGCGACCACGTAACTGGTGCAGTTGCGCCAGGCCGAACTTGTCGGCGCGCTCGATGATGATGGTGTTGGCGCTCGGTACGTCGATGCCAGTCTCGATGATGGTCGAGGCGATCAGCACGTTGAAGCGCTTGTGATAGAAGTCGCTCATCACCTGTTCGAGTTCGCGTTCGCGCATCTGTCCGTGACCGATGCCGATACGGGCTTCCGGCACCAGTTCGGCGAGGTCGGCGGCGCATTTCTCGATGGTTTTCACATCGTTGTGCAAGTAGTAAACCTGACCACCACGCAGCAGTTCACGCAGCAGGGCCTCTTTGACCGTGCTCTTGTTCTGCTCCATGACGAAGGTGCGCACCGACAGGCGTCGCGCCGGCGGCGTGGCGATGATCGACAGGTCACGCATGCCCGACACTGCCATGTTCAGCGTGCGCGGAATCGGCGTGGCGGTCAGGGTGAGAATGTCGACTTCGCTGCGCAGGGCCTTGAGCTGTTCCTTCTGACGGACACCGAAGCGGTGCTCTTCGTCGATGATCACCAGCCCGAGGTTTTTGATCTTCACATCATCGGACAGCAACTTGTGCGTGCCGATGACGATGTCGATCTTGCCTTCCGCCAGATCGGCGATCGCCGCGTTGACTTCCTTGGCCGATTTGAAGCGGCTCATCACTTCCACGGTCACCGGCCAGTCGGCGAAGCGGTCGCGGAAGCTGTTGTAATGCTGTTGGGCGAGCAGGGTGGTCGGTACCAGAATCGCCACTTGGCGGCCACCGTGCACAGCGATGAACGCCGCACGCATGGCCACTTCGGTCTTGCCGAAACCGACGTCGCCGCAGACCAGTCGATCCATTGGTTTCGGCGCGAGCATGTCTTCGCGCACCGCTTCGATGGTCGATTGCTGATCCGGGGTTTCTTCGAACGGGAAGCCTGCACTGAACGTCGCGTAATCGGCTTTCGGATCAGCGAAGGCGTAACCTTCGCGAGCCGCACGACGGGCATAGATGTCGAGCAGTTCAGCGGCGACGTCACGCACTTGTTCGGCGGCTTTGCGCTTGGCTTTCTGCCACGTCTCGGAGCCGAGGCGGTGCAGCGGGGCCAGCGAATCGTCGCTACCGGTGTAGCGGGCGATCAAGTGCAGGTTGGCCACCGGCACGTAGAGCTTGGCGGCCTCGGCGTATTCCAGGGTGAGGAATTCGGCGGCCTGATTGTCGATTTCCAGAATCGTCAGACCGAGGTAGCGACCCACGCCGTGATCGATGTGCACCACCGGCGCGCCTTCGCGCAGCTCGGTGAGGTTCTTGATCACTGCGTCGTTGCTGACGTCGCTGCGTTTCTCGCGACGACGGCGTTGCATCACGCGCTGACCGAACAGCGGACTTTCCGCGACCAGTGCCAGCGCCGGCTCGTCGAGCATCAGGCCCTCGTCGAGCGGGGCAATGGTGATTGCCAGGCGATCCTTGCTCGCGACAAAGTCCGGCCAGCTGTCGACGGTCTTTGGTCGCAGCTTCAGGCGTTCCAGCAACTCCAGCAGGACTTCGCGACGACCGGCGGATTCGGCGGTGAACAACACACGACCGGGGAATTCATCGAGGAAACCGGCCAGCGCTGCCAGCGGTTGCGTGGCTTTGGCTTCGATCGCCAGATTCGGCAGTGCCTGCGCCGGGAAGCGCTCGCGGCCGGTGCCGCTTTCGACGTCCTGCTGACTGGCGACTACGCGCGGCCAGCTCTTCAGGCGAGCAAAGCAGTCTTCCACTGGCAGGAACAATTCGGCGGGCGGCAATAAAGGACGCGATGGATCAACGCGACGCTCTTCATAACGATTGCGCACGTCGTTCCAGAAATTCTCCGCCGCTTGCTCGATGCCCGGCAACGAGAACACTTGGGTGTCCTGCGGCAAGTAATCGAATAGCGTCGAGGTTTCGTCGAAGAACAGTGGCAGGTAGTACTCGATGCCCGCTGGAGTAATCCCGCTGCTCAAGTCCTGGAAGATCGGGCAGCGACGGAAGTCGACGTCGAAGCGCTCGCGGAACCGCGCCTTGAAGCGGGTGACCGCGTCTTTCTGCAGTGGGAATTCGCGGGCCGGCAGCAGCTTGACCGAGTCGACCTTGTCGATGGAACGCTGGTTTTCCGGATCGAAGGTGCGCAGGGTTTCGATTTCGTCATCGAACAGGTCGATGCGATACGGCAATTTGCTGCCCATCGGGAACAGGTCGATCAACGCGCCCCGTACGGTGAACTCGCCGTGCTCATAAACCGTGTCGACGTAGCGATAGCCGCTGGCTTCGAGCCGCGAGCGCATCTGCTCGACATCGAGTTTCTGCCCGACATCCAGCACCAGACTGCTGCCGAGCAGGAACTTGGTCGGCGCCAACCGATGCAAAGCCGTAGTGATCGGCACCACCAGCACACCGTGCTCCAGTTCCGGCAGCCTATATAAGCTGGCGATGCGCTGGGAAATGATGTCCTGATGCGGCGAAAACAGGTCGTAGGGCAGGGTTTCCCAGTCGGGGAAATGCAGTACGGGCAAATCCGGGGCGAAGAAACTCAGCTCCTGTTCCAGTCGTTCAGCGCTCTGGCTGTCGGCGGTCAGTAGCAGGGTGAAGCGCTTGGCAGCGCTGGCAGCCTCGGCAATCGCCAGGCTGAGGGCAGCACCGGGCAAATTGCCCCAATGCTGTTTACCTGCCTCGGCAGGGAGTATCGGTAGACGCAGAACGGGCACGGAAAGTTGAGCTCCAGGCTTTGCGACAAAGTCGGTAATTGTAGCGGCGTCCGGTGCTGCCTGTCAGTTGCAGACTGCGTCTATCTTCGTGGTTTTGGCGAAATGTAGTGGTAACCATAAAAACGAGTAGTTTTTTTGTGGTTATGTAGTGCCGAAAGCGGGTGGTGTTACGGAGGGTTACAGACATCGTCTAACAGTCGTCGGAAAATTGACTGCGCTGGAAGCCCCGGTTTTATTGGGCTGCAGAGGGGCATATTTTTTTTGAAAGGAATTTTGTTACCGATTGCGCGACAAGCGCGCATTGCTGAATGAGGTTGTCGGCGGCATAATGTAGCCCCTTTTTTCTGCCCCTACATGTGGAAGGTTACCGTGACTCAGAAGCCCGACCAGTGTCTTGGTGAATGGATCGACCGTGAAGCACTCGCAGAAGCGATGATTCCGCTTATCGGTCAGCTCTACCGCAATAACAACGTGGTGAGCTCGATCTATGGCCGCAGCCTGATCAACCAGTCTGTCATCGCGATTCTCAAAGCTCACCGCTTTGCTCGCCACCGTTCTTCCGACGACAGCGAACTCTCCGTCCACGAAACATTCCCACTGCTCAAGGCCATGAGCGAGCTCAAGCTCGGCGCGGCCTCGGTAGATCTGGGCAAGTTGGCGTTCAAATTCCGCAACGAAGGCAATGGCCGTACTGCCGAGCAGTTCGTTCGTGAAGAGATGGCTGACGTGGTTGGTCAGCAAAATGCTTCCGCACGTAAAGGCACCGACGTTGTGCTGTACGGCTTCGGTCGTATCGGCCGTCTGCTGGCGCGCATCCTGATCGAAAAAACCGGTGGTGGCGACGGTCTGCGTCTGCGTGCCATCGTCGTGCGCAAAGGCGCCGAAAACGACCTGACCAAACGCGCCAGCCTGCTGCGCCGCGATTCGGTGCACGGTTCGTTCAACGGCACCATTACCATCGACGAAGAAAACAACACCATCACCGCCAACGGTAACCTGATCCAGGTGATCTACGCGAAGAACCCGACCGAGGTGGATTACACCCAGTACGGCATCAAAGACGCGCTGCTGGTGGACAACACCGGTGTATGGCGTGACGCTGATGGCCTGGGTCAGCACCTGGCCTGCCCGGGTATCGATCGCGTTGTTCTGACCGCGCCTGGCAAAGGCAAGCTGAAGAACATCGTTCACGGTATCAACCACAACGAAATCACCGCTGACGACAAGATCGTGTCCGCCGCTTCCTGCACCACCAACGCCATCGTGCCGGTGCTGAAAGCTGTGAATGACAAGTTCGGCATCATCAACGGTCACGTCGAAACCGTTCACTCGTACACCAACGACCAGAACCTGATCGACAACTTCCACAAGGGCGATCGCCGTGGCCGTAGCGCCGCGCTGAACATGGTCATCACCGAGACCGGTGCTGCCACCGCTGCTGCCAAGGCCCTGCCTGAGCTGGCCGGCAAGCTGACCGGTAACGCGATCCGTGTTCCGACGCCGAACGTGTCGATGGCCATTCTCAACCTCAACCTTGAGAAAGCCGCCACCCGTGAAGAGATGAACGAGTACCTGCGCTACATGGCGCTGCACTCCGATCTGCACAAGCAAATCGACTTCGTCAACTCGCAGGAAGTGGTTTCGACCGACTTCGTTGGCTCGCGTCACGCCGGTGTGGTCGATGCTGAAGCGACCATCGTTCAGGATAACCGCGTTGTTCTGTACGTCTGGTACGACAACGAGTTCGGTTACAGCTGCCAGGTGGTTCGCGTGATGGAAGACATGGCTGATGTAAATCCGCCAGCATTCCCGCGCTAAGCGATAGCTGCACATGAAAAAGCCCCGACCTAGGTCGGGGCTTTTTTTATGTCTGGTAAATCTCGATTGACTGTTGCGGCCTCATCGCTGGCAAGCCAGCTCCCACAGGTTTATTTGGCGGTTGCACGATTGCACTCACACCCCGAAACCCTGTGGGAGCTGGCTTGCCAGCGATAGCGTCCTATCGGGCGCCGCCGGGCACAGCCGCTTGCGCAGTACGCAGTTCATGCCTGTTGCCACGGAACAACACCAGCGTCGCCAACAACCCCAGCACCGCCGCGCCACTGAGCCAGATCCCCGGCGCAGCCTTGTTATCCAGCACATGAATCAGATACGTACACGCCGCCGGGGTAAACCCGCCAAAGGTCGCGGTCGCCAGGCTGTAGGCGAGCGAGAACCCGGTCGTGCGCACTTCCACCGGCATGATCTCGGTCAGTGCCACCACCATCGCGCCGTTGTACGAGCCGTAGAGGAACGAAAGCCACAACTCGACAATCAGCAAATGGCTGAAGCTCGGATTCGCCACCAACCACGACAGCGCGGGATAGGCGGTAAGAATCGCCAGAATCGTCGCCGCGAGCAGTAGGGGTTTTCGCCCGATCTTGTCGGACACCGCGCCCATCACCGGCAACCAGAAGAAGTTCGACAGGCCGATGCACACCGTCACCAGTAGCGCATCGAGATCCGACAGGTGTAACTCAGCCTTGCCGAAGGTCGGGGTGTAAGCGGTGATCAGGTAGAACGACACCGTGGTCATCACCACCAGCGCCATGCCAGCGATGACGAGGCCAAAGTTCTGACCGATAGAGCGGACAATTTCCCGCAGGGTAGGGCGATGTTTCCGCGCCTGGAATTCCGGGGTTTCTTCCAGCGAGCGACGGATGAAGAAAATCACCGGCACAATCATGCAGCCGATCAGGAACGGCACGCGCCAGCCCCAGTCACCCATTTGTTCCGGACTGAGCCAGTGATTGAGGCCGACGCCGAGCAGTCCGGCGAATACCACCGCCGCTTGCTGGCTCGCGGACTGCCAGCTGACGAAAAAGCCCTTGCGACCCGGGGTGGCGATTTCTGCCAGATACACCGACACACCGCCGAGTTCTACCCCCGCCGAGAAGCCTTGTAGCAATCGGCCGAACAGTACGAGCAAAGGCGCGGCGACACCCAGTGTGGCGTAACCGGGTACGCAAGCTATCAGCACGGTACCTGCTGCCATCAACGCCAACGTTATGATCAAGCCTTGGCGACGGCCATGACGGTCAATGTAGGCGCCGAGGAAAATCGCCCCCAGCGGTCGCATCAGGAAGCCTGCGCCGAAGGTCGCCAACGAAAGCATCAAGGAAGCGAAGGCACTGTCGGTGGGGAAGAAGGTCTTGGCGATGGCCGTGGCATAAAAGCCGTAAACCATGAAGTCGAACATTTCGAGGAAGTTGCCGCTGACAACGCGAAAGATCGCTTTGCCTTTGCCCGTGGTGGAGGACATGGTCAGGTCTCACTATTGGATTTTGTATAAAGATGTTGCAGATCCGTTAATTCATAATGGCCGCCGTGGTTTTACGGGGAGATGAATAATTGTTCACTGGACGGTTGCTTGGGGTCGTGATTCTGGCTGGCATATTGGCTGGCTGCGGCAATGGCGATTCCACGGAGGGTTTCGGTGGGCCGACCATGGGCAGCACGTACTCGATCAAGTATGTGCGCCACGCCGGCATGCCTGACGCGACGCAGGTTCGCCGTGAAGTGGAGAGCATCCTCGGCGAAGTTGATCGGCAGTTATCCACTTATCGCAATGATTCGGACATCGAGCGCTTCAACGCTTTGCCCGCGAACAGCTGTCAGAAATTGCCTGCTTCGGTGCTTGAACTGATCCGCGTTGGCGAGCAACTGTCAGCGCAAAGCGAAGGTTCCTACGACCTTACCGTGGAGCCGCTGATGAATCTCTGGGGCTTCGGCCCGCAAGGACGCGAAGAGAAAGTCCCTGGCGCCGCTGCACTGGCTGAGGTGATGTCCCGCGTTGGTCATCAGCATTTGCACATCAACGGCGATCAGTTATGCAAAGACGCGGCCGTCGAAGTCGACTTCAACAGCATTGCCGCCGGTTATGCCGTCGACACCATTACGGCCCGACTCGACGCGATGGGCATCCACAACTACCTCGCCGAAGCCACCGGTGAATTGAAGGCCAAAGGCAAAAAACTCGACGGCTCATCCTGGCGTATTGCCTTGGAAGAGCCTCGCGATGATCAACAGGTTGCCGAGCGCATTATTAATGTCGATGGCTACGGCGTTTCCACGTCCGGCGACTACCGCAACTATTTCCTGCAGGATGGCCGGCGTTATTCCCACACCTTCGATGCGCGCAGCGGGGCACCCGTCCTACACGACTTGGCGTCAGTCACGGTGATTCATCCTTCAGCGCTGATGGCCGATGGACTATCGACGCTGTTGCTTATTCTTGGCCCAGAACGGGCTTGGGACTATGCCGAAAAACATGACATTGGTGCATTCTTTGTCATTCGTGCCGATACAGGTTTTGTCGTTCGCACCAACAAGGCTTTCGAGCGCCTCAGCGGCAAGAAAACTGACTGAGAACAATACGAAAGCTGGCGTTGTAGTGCAGGCAAAAGTAGCCTACGACGCGACCAAGGGTTAATGTGCGCGGCGTTGACGCTTCTATAGACTGTGTCCGGGTTCTTGATTGACCCCCAATTGTTCCTTCGCGCCGCCGTTCGGCGTGATTTAGCCGTAGGTGCTGCTGGCACCGCGGCCTGTTCTGAGGAGTACGCATGGCTGTCTACAACTACGACGTGGTGGTGCTGGGTTCCGGCCCGGCGGGAGAAGGCGCGGCAATGAACGCCGCCAAAGCAGGGCGCAAGGTCGCGATGGTCGACAGCCGTCGCCAGGTCGGCGGCAACTGCACCCACCTCGGCACCATCCCGTCCAAGGCACTGCGTCACTCGGTGCGGCAGATCATGCAGTTCAACACCAATCCAATGTTCCGGGCGATCGGCGAGCCACGCTGGTTCTCCTTCCCGGACGTGTTGAAAAGCGCCGAGAAAGTCATTTCCAAACAAGTCGCTTCGCGTACCGGTTACTACGCCCGCAACCGCGTCGACGTGTTCTTCGGCACCGGCAGCTTCGCCGACGAGCAAACCATCGAAGTGGTCTGCGCCAACGGTGTGGTCGAGAAACTGGTGGCCAAGCACATCATCATCGCCACCGGTTCGCGCCCGTATCGCCCGGCGGACATCGATTTCCATCACCCGCGTATCTACGATAGCGACACCATCCTCAGCCTCGGCCACACCCCGCGCAAACTGATCGTTTATGGCGCCGGCGTGATCGGTTGCGAATACGCGTCGATCTTCAGCGGTCTGGGTGTGCTGGTCGAGCTGGTCGATAACCGCGGTCAGTTGCTGAGCTTCCTCGACTCGGAAATCTCCCAGGCGTTGAGCTACCACTTCAGCAACAACAACATCACCGTGCGTCACAACGAGGATTACGATCGCGTTGAAGGCGTCGATAACGGCGTGATCCTGCACCTGAAGTCGGGCAAGAAGATCAAGGCCGACGCCTTGCTCTGGTGCAACGGCCGTACCGGCAACACCGACACGCTGGGTCTGGAAAACATCGGCGTCAAGGTCAACAGCCGTGGCCAGATCGAAGTCGACGAGGCGTACCGCACTTGCGTACCGAACATCTACGGTGCTGGTGACGTGATCGGCTGGCCAAGCCTGGCCAGTGCCGCCCACGACCAGGGTCGTTCGGCTGCTGGCAGCATTGTTGATAACGGTAGCTGGCGCTTTGTGAATGACGTGCCGACCGGCATCTATACGATTCCGGAGATTAGTTCGATCGGCAAGAACGAGCAGGAGCTGACCCAGGCCAAGGTGCCTTACGAAGTCGGCAAGGCGTTCTTCAAGAGCATGGCGCGTGCGCAGATCGCTGGCGAGCCGCAAGGCATGCTGAAGATCCTTTTCCACCGTGAAACCCTGGAAGTGCTGGGCGTTCACTGCTTCGGTTATCAGGCGTCGGAGATCGTTCACATTGGTCAGGCGATCATGAACCAGCCGGGCGAGCTGAATACCCTGAAGTACTTTGTCAACACGACGTTCAACTACCCGACCATGGCCGAAGCCTATCGGGTAGCGGCATACGACGGCCTCAACCGGCTTTTTTGACGGGCTCCGGCCGGTGGCCTGAGCCGGCCGGGGAGACCGATTTCAGCAATTCTCGAGCGTGGCAGTGGCCAAACCGGGAAAGTCTGTAATCAGGCTGTCAACGCCGAAGTCGGCGAGTCTGCGCATCAGCGCAGGCTCGTTGACGGTCCATACCGACACATGCAACCCCTGACGCTGCGCCTTCTGCAGGCGTTCCGGCGTACACAGCGTCCAGTTCAGCGCGAGAATTTCACAGCCATAACTTGCCGCGACCTTCAGCGGGTCGAGCCAGGCATATTCGGCGACCAGTCCGCGTGACACGTCCGGCACCAGATCCAGCGCCGCTTTCAGCACTTCCCGCGAACTCGAGGTGATCGTCACCTTGTCGAGCAAACCATGGCGCTGGGCCATTTCGCGAATCGCCAGCACGGTGGTTGCCGCGCGCGTACGCGAAGCGCTTTTGACCTCCAGTTGCCAGTGCTCGAAATCACACTTCTCGAACAATTCTTCCAGCGTCGGAATCGGGCACGGCTTGATCCAGCCCGGGCCACCCTTGCGCGCGTCGTAGGTCACCAGTTCGGCGGCAGTGTGCTCGACGACTTTGCCGCGACGATCAGTGGTGCGCTTGAGAGTCGGGTCGTGGATGACCATCAACTCGCCGTCCTTGGACAGGTGCAGATCGAGTTCGCAACGGCGCACGCCGTGCTTGAGACATTCCTGAAAGCTGCTCAGGGTATTTTCCGGTGCTTCGCCCTTGGCGCCGCGGTGGCCGTAGATGAGGGTCACGGTTCTTCCTTAAATTAAATGCCTGATTCGTTCTGTTCGCGGGCCAGACGTCGTTCCTGGGCCTGCTTCTGCAAGATGTAGCGGGCGAGCAATTGGCGCTGGGCGTCGGTCAGGTGTTCAAACTCTGTGCCGACGTCGTAACCGTCGCCCTTGCGGTCGCAATGGGTGACGCGGGCGCGCAGCAGCAGGCCCAGCGCTTGCGGCATCAGCACCAGTTTCACCGAGAGGTGAGCGCCAGCGGCAATGGGCGTCGGGTGCTGAAAGTCGATGCCGCCTTCGGAAATGATCACCGGTTGCGGCTCGCCGATCTGGCCGAGCACGGTCAGGGCGACCACCTGGCTGAGCAGGTCGATGCGTTTGTTCTGGGATTTCAGGAACGCAGCAATGGCGCGGTCGCGCTCGCTGATCTGGCGCAACAGATGCTGCGACTCGAATTCGCTCAGGTGCAGTTCGCTGAGCAGGTTGAAGAGCGGGGAAGCATCCTGCAACACTTCCTGGCCTGCGGCTTCGGGAGCGGACAGGGGCCGAATTTCCAGTGCGATCGTGTCCTCGATACGGTAGTATTCGCGGCGATCTTCTTCATCTAATGTCGACATGGCGAACCCATGGTAGCGGCGGTGGTCTGAGTGTAAAGCTGGTTATCGACCCCCGCCACAAGGACGTTCCTTTTCCCTCCGAACAAGCCCCGACATGTTCAGACCTCTCTTCGTATTTATCGGCACGCGTTATACCCGTGCAAAGCGTCGCAATCATTTTGTGTCATTCATTTCCCTGACTTCGATGATCGGGCTCGCCCTTGGCGTGGTCGTGATGATCGTCGTGCTGTCGGTGATGAATGGCTTCGATCATGAAATGCGCACCCGCGTGCTGGGCATGGTGCCCCACGCGACCATCGAATCCACTGAGCCGATCAACGATTGGCAAAGCCTGGCCACCAAGGTCAAGCAGAACCCGCAGGTGACGGCTGTTGCGCCGTTCACCCAGATGCAGGGGCTGCTGACCAATAATGGTCAGGTGTCGAAGGTGTTGCTCAACGCCATCGACCCTGCGCTCGAGCGCAATGTGTCGATCATCGACAACTTCATGAAGCAGGGCAAACTCGACGATTTGACGCCGGGCAGCTTCGGCATCGTCATCGGCGACAAGGCCGCGACCAAGCTCGGCGTCGGCATCGGTGACAAGGTCACCTTCGTCGCGCCGGAGGTCAGCGTGACCCCGGCCGGGATGTTCCCGCGCATGAAGCGTTTCACCGTGGTCGGCATTTTCCATGTCGGCGCCGGCGAGCTCGATGGCTACCTCGGTGTCACCAACCTGCAGGATCTGGCGAAGATGCACCGCTGGAAGCCGGATCAGGTGCAGGGCTTGCGTCTCAAGTTCGACGACCTGTTCCAGGCGCCGCGTGAGGCATGGAACATCGCCCAGCAACTTGGCGAAGATCATTACTACGCCCGCGACTGGACCCGCACCCACGGCAATCTGTATCAGGCGATCCGCATGGAAAAAGCCATGATCGGCCTGCTGTTGCTGCTGATCGTCGCCGTCGCTGCGTTCAACATCATTTCCACGCTGGTAATGGTGGTCAACGACAAGAAGGGCGACATCGCTATTCTGCGCACGTTGGGCGCGACGCCGGGCACGATCATGCGCACGTTCATGGTCCAGGGCACGGTGATTGGCGTGGTCGGCACGGCGATTGGCGCGGTGGTCGGGATTTTCGCGGCGCTCAATGTCAGCGCGGCGATTTCAGCTCTGGAAGGCCTGATCGGCCACAAATTCCTTAATGCTGACGTGTATTTCATTGATTATCTTCCGTCGCAGGTGCAGAGCCAGGACGTGGTCATGGTCTGCGCGGCGGCGTTGGTTCTGAGTTTCCTCGCCACCCTGTATCCCGCCTGGCGTGCCGCGCGCACCCAGCCGGCGGAGGCGCTACGTTATGAGTGAGTCGGGCATGAGTGAAAAAGCAATCTTGAGCTGCCGCAACCTGGGCAAATCCTACGAGGAAGGCCCGGAATCGGTAGAAGTCCTCGCCGGTCTGCAACTGGAGTTGCAACCGGGTGAGCGTGTGGCGATTGTCGGTACCTCGGGTTCGGGCAAAAGTACCTTGCTCAACCTGCTCGGTGGGCTGGACACGCCAACCCAGGGCAGCGTCTGGCTCGACGGTGAAGAGCTGTCGGCCTTGAGCGAGAAGAAGCGTGGGCTGCTGCGTAACCGGTCGCTCGGTTTCGTCTACCAGTTCCACCACCTGCTGCCGGAATTCACTGCGCTGGAAAACGTGTGCATGCCGCTGCTGATCGGCAAGACGCCGATCCCGGAAGCACGTCAGCGTGCCACGGCATTGCTGGAGCGCGTCGGCCTCGGCCATCGTCTCGAGCACAAACCGTCGGAACTGTCCGGTGGTGAGCGTCAACGTGTGGCCATCGCCCGCGCGCTGGTGAACAAGCCAGGCCTGGTGATGCTCGACGAGCCGACCGGCAACCTCGACTCCCACACCGGCCAGGGCATTCAGGATTTGATGCTGGAGCTCAGCACCTCGATGCGCACCGCGTTCCTGGTGGTGACCCACGACATGAACCTCGCCCGCCAGATGGACCGCGTTCTGCATTTGCAGGATGGCTGCCTGACCCCCATCTGATTGGCTGAAACCCGGCGCCGGAAACGGCGTCGGGTCTTTTATTTTTATACGGTGCCCCAGCGAATGTTCAGACCGTTATCGATCTTTATCGGCACGCGCTATACCCGCGCCAAGCGCCGCAATCGCTTCGTTTCGTTCATTTCGATGACCTCGATGATCGGCCTCGCCCTCGGCGTGCTGGCAATGATCGTGGTGTTGTCGGTAATGAACGGGTTCCAGCGCGAAATGAGTTCGCGCATCCTCGGCATGGTGCCGCACGCGACCATCGTTGGCGTCAAGCCGATTGATGACTGGCAGCCGGTTGCTGCCGCCGCGATGAAAAATCCTGAAGTGACCGCCGCCGTGCCGTTCACTGAGATGGAGGGCATGCTCTCCTATAAGGGCTTGATGCAGCCGATCCAGATCAGTGGCGTCGATCCGGCGCAGGAAGGCAAGGTCTCGATCGTCGCCCAGCACATTGTGCAGGGCCGTCTCGATGCGTTGAAACCGGGCGAGTTCGGCGTGGTGATCGGTGAGATCACGGCGCGGCGTTTCCGCCTTAACGTTGGCGACAAGATCACCCTGATCGTCCCGGAAGTCAGTACCGCACCGGGCGGCATTACGCCGCGCATGCAGCGTCTGAACGTGGTCGGCGTGTTCAAGGTTGGCGCAGAACTGGACGGCTCGATGGGCCTGATCCACGTCGCCGATGCCGCGACCATGCAGCACTGGGAACCGAATCAGGTGCAGAGCGTGCGTCTGGCGGTGAAAGACCTGTACGCGGCGCCGAAAGTCTCCTCGGACATCGCCGCCGGTTTGGGCGCCGAGTTCAAGGCTGACGACTGGACCCACACCCAGGGCAGCCTGTTCAGCGCGATGAAAATGGAAAAAACCATGATCGGTCTGCTGTTGCTGATGATCGTCGCGGTGGCGGCGTTCAACATCATCGCGACCCTGATCATGGTGGTGAACGACAAGGGCGCGGACATCGCGATCCTGCGCACCATCGGTGCCACGCCCCGGCAAATAATGGCGATCTTCATGGTGCAGGGCACGGTGATCGGGATTGTCGGCACCATTATTGGCGGCGTGTTGGGCGTGATCGCTGCGTTGAATGTCAGTCAGATCGTCGGCTGGATCGAGCGAGTCAGCGGGCAGCACATCTTCAGTTCCGATGTGTACTTCGTCAGCAATCTGCCGTCGGAATTGCAGGGTGGGGATGTGCTGTTGATCTGCTCGGCGGGCTTTATCCTGAGCTTCCTGGCGACGGTGTATCCGGCTTGGCGGGCGGCGAAGATCGAGCCGGCTCACGCCCTGAGATATTCGTAATCCAATTGACCGCAATCGCTAGCAGGGCTAGCTCCCACATTGATCTGCGTCGTTCGCATGACCCCTGTGGGATCTAGCCCTGCTGGCCTCAATCTCCCTTGGGCAACTCAATCACAAACCGCGTCCATCCCGCTTCCGATTCGCAATGAATCTGCCCGCCATGGGCGCGGATGATCGATTGAGTAATCGCCAACCCCAACCCCGCATGCTCACTGCTGCCTTCCTGTCGCGCCGGATCCGCCCGATAAAACCGGTCGAACAAGCTTGGCAACAACTCCGCAGAAATCCCTTCACCACTGTTCTCGACTGAAATGTGCACAGCGTTCACTTGGTCAGTGATCCGCAAGCTGACGTAGCCTTCGGCCGGGGTGAAGCGCAGGGCGTTATCCAGCAGATTCGACAAGGCCCGGCGCAACATGCTGCGATCACCTTCGATCTGTGCATTGCCTGCGCGGCTCAGCTTGACCCCGGCGTCCTCCGCCAGCGGCGCAAAAAACTCCAGCAACACATCGGTCTCGTCCGCCAGTTCCAGCGGTTCGCGCTTGGGCATCAGCAAGCCGTGATCGGCCTTGGCCAGGTACAGCATGTCGTTGACCAGTTGCGCCATCCATTGCAGTTCTTCGAGGTTGCTGTGCAGTGCTTCGCGGTAATCCTCGATGGGCCGAGGACGGGTGAGGGTGACCTGGGTGTGGGTCAGCAGGTTCGACAGCGGTGTGCGCAATTCATGGGCAATGTCGGCGGAAAACGCCGAGAGCCGCTGAAACGAGTCGTCAAGGCGTGCGAGCATGGCGTTGAAGCTGTGGGCCATTTCCGCAAGTTCTGGCGGCATTTGTTCTTCTGGCAGTCGGGCGTTGAGCGATTGAGCGGAAATCCCACGGGCGACTGCACTCATGCGCCGTAGTGGGCGCAATCCGCTGCGCGCCGCCCAAGCCCCGAGCAACGCGGTGGCCAGCGCCGAGAGGCCGACGGTCAGCCAGATCAGGTGCTGCATGCGCTGCAGAAAGTGTTGGTGATGGGTGATGTCGAGCAGCAGCGTCAGTTGCGCCGAGTCGGCTTGGTCTGGGTAGAGCGGGGCGTTCAGCACGCGATAATCGGTGCCGCCGCTGCTGACCGTCGACAGGCCGGGTTGTTGCGGTAAATCTACGGGAATCTGCGTCGAGCTGTCGTATTCGCGCTGACTGTCACTGCCAGTTATGCGCAAAGACACGTCGGCCTGACGGCTCAGCTCATCCGCCAGCCGCGCCTCGCGCTGGGCAGGTTGAACATCCTGCAACGCACGGCGCAGACCGATCAGCTTGGCGTCCAGTTGTTGCTGGTCGAGTTCGATGAAATGCGCCTCGCTGGCACGGTTGAACAGCACGCCGGCGAACAGTGAAACCACGGCGGTGCAGGCGGCAAACAACAAGGCCAGACGCGAACTCAGGGACAAGCGGCGCATCAGGCGCTGCGCTCTTCGAGCACGTAACCCATGCCGCGCACGGTGTGGATCAGTTTGTTGGGGAACTCATCGTCGATTTTCAGACGCAAACGACGGATCGCCACTTCGATGACGTTGGTATCGCTATCGAAATTCATGTCCCAGACTTGTGAGGCGATCAGCGATTTCGGCAGCACCTCACCCTGACGACGCAGCAGCATTTCCATCAGGGCGAATTCCTTGGCGGTCAGGTCAATGCGCTGGCCACTGCGCTCAACCCGGCGGCGGATCAGATCGAGCCGCAGATCGGCCAGTTGCAGGCTGGTTTCCTGGGGTATGGCGCTGCCACGGCGTAGCAGGCTGCGCACCCGCGCCAGCAGCTCGGAGAACGCGAAAGGTTTGACCAGATAGTCGTCGGCGCCGAGTTCAAGTCCATGAACCCTGTCCTCCACTGCGTCTTTAGCCGTAAGAAAAAGCACCGGCGTATCCAGTCCTGCGTCACGCACTGCATGGAGGATTTGCCAGCCATTGCGACCGGGCAGCATCACATCGAGGATCAGCAGCGCGTAGTCTCCGCTCAACGCCAGTTGTTGGCCGCTGTTGCCATCGGCCACCAGTTCGGTGTTGAACCCGGCCTCGGTCAGGCCCTGGCGCAGGTATTGGCCGGTTTTCGCTTGGTCTTCGACGATCAACAGTTTCATGGACGACTCGGGTTGTTCGGGGGTGATTCGGTTGGAGGCTTTATACCGTGAGAGCACGCGACAAGCGCCAACCTGACAAAGTTGTAATCTGCCTGTCAGGTTGATGCCAGCGCTGGGCGGCTAAAGTTTCCCACAGGCTGAACCATATCTTGTTGGAGAACGACCATGTTTTTACGCCAATCCCTGGCCTTGTGTTTGTTGGTGCTGAGTTCATCGGCGTGGGCTGCGTCGGGGCACACCTATGACTTCGGCCAGCCAGCGCCTGCCGCCAAAGCCACGCGCAGCGTTGAAGTGGTGTTGAACGATATGTCCTTCGACCCGAAGGCGATTGAGGTCAAGGCCGGTGAGACCGTTCGCTTTGTGCTGGTGAATAAGGGCCAGTTGCTGCACGAATTCAACCTTGGTGATGCAGCGATGCATGCCAAACATCAGCAGGAAATGTTGCAGATGCGGCAAAGCGGCATGCTTACGCCGACGGCAATGAAAGAAATGTCCCACGACATGGCGGGCATGGATCACGCAGCGATGGGCCATGGCATGAAGCACGACGACCCAAACAGTGTGCTGGTCGAGCCGGGCAAGACAGCGGAGCTGACCTGGACCTTCAGCAAAGCGACGAGCCTTGAATTCGCCTGCAATATTCCCGGCCATTATCAGGCGGGCATGGTCGGTAAACTGACTGTCAGTCAGTAAGCACTCAAAGGCGCGGGCAAAGGCTGGTAGAATCCGCTGATTCTTCAGTCAGGTTTCCGCCATGCATCCCGCAGCCGAACATTCGCCGCTGGGCAAATCCAGCGAATACATCGCCACGTACACGCCGTCCCTGCTGTTCCCGATTCCGCGCACCGCGAAATGGGCCGAGTTGGGTCTGACCGCCGAAACCCTGCCGTACAAGGGTGTGGATTTCTGGAACTGCTTCGAGCTGTCGTGGCTGCTGCCATCCGGCAAACCGGTGGTGGCGATTGGCGAATTCAGCATCCCGGCGGACTCGCCGAACATCATCGAATCGAAGTCGTTCAAGCTCTATCTGAACTCGCTGAACCAGACGGCGTTTGCCGACGTGGCGTCCTTGGAAGCGACCCTGATCAAGGATTTGTCGGCCGCCGCCGGCAAACCGGTGGGGGTGCGCGTTCGCAGCCTGAAGGACGTTGAAGCGGAAGGCGTCGTGGCGCTGCCGGGCGTGTGCATCGATGATCTGAATATCAGCGTCAGCAACTACGAGCATCCGCGTCCGGAATTGCTGCGTTGCGATGATTCGCGCATTGTCGAAGAGACGGTGTACAGCCATCTGCTCAAATCCAACTGCCCGGTGACCAGTCAACCGGACTGGGGCACGGTGGTGGTGGAATATCGTGGTTCGGCGCTGGATCACGCCAGTTTGCTGGAATACATCGTCAGCTTCCGCCAGCACTCGGACTTCCATGAACAGTGTGTGGAGCGGATTTTCCTCGACCTGCAGCGCTTGTTGAAACCTGAGAAGCTGACCGTGTTCGCCCGTTACGTGCGTCGCGGTGGTTTGGATATCAACCCGTATCGCAGCACCGAAAGCGTACAACTGCCGAATCATCGGCTCGTGCGACAGTAAGACCAAAAGATCGCAGCCTTCGGCAGCTCCTACAGGAGAGTGCATTCCAGAGGTAGGAGCTGCCGAAGGCTGCGATCTTTTGAATGTCAGAAATGAAAAAGCCCTGCCAGTGATGGCAGGGTTTTTTTTGTGCGGCCGGAAATCCTAGATCCCCATGCTGCCCAGCGCATTGACAATATTGCGCAGGGTGCCGGCAATCGCCGGGTGTTCGACTTCAAAACGTTCAACCGCGAGGTTGACGCCGTCGGCGATACTCACGTCTTGAGTGGCATTCTCCAGTTGGATTTCCGATTCAATCTGCGCCATCAGCGCGTGCAGGTCTTCGCGCTCGGCTTCCGACAGTGGCGGATTCTGATCCAGCTGCTCGCGCAGGGTATCGAGCTGTTTTTGCAGTTCTTGGGCGGGCATGATGTTTTCCTTTTATCGAGAGGCACTGGCATTGACCGCAGCCGCGCGCCAAAGGTCTATGGCTGACCTTTAGATTAATCCACTCCCGTCAAACCTGCATGATCCCGATCAGGGCTTTTCGCCTTTGAGCCGGCGCAGGCTGATGTCTGCCAGGCAGGTGTCGAGTTCGCCCAGATGATCGATGACTGAATGCACGCCGAGGCCGAATAACTGCATGGTTGCATTGCCGCGCAGTTGCTCGCGCTCCTTCTGGTTCAACGCTTGCCATTCGCCTGGTGCCAGGCCGCACAGCGAGCCGCAGGAGGCGAGGCCAATCGTCCACAGCCCGGCGTTAAGGCCCGACTGGAGCAAGCGCGGTTCACCGCTGACCAATACGCAACCGTCCAGACGACTGACGTTCAAGTCCATCAGTGCCTGCCAGCAAGCGTTCGGGGCGGGCCACGGATTGATTGTTGCAGAATGTTGCGCAGACTTGATCCACGCCGGCAGCGAAGCCGACAGGGGCCGGGCGAGCGCAGGAGGCAGTTCGTCCAGCCAGACACAGGGAATTCGCTGGCGCTGCAAACTGTGCAGGCTGTCGAGTGCGCCCGGCGTGGCTTCGGCGTACTCGGGCAGGGCGATGGTTTGCTGTCCGGCGCGCGCACCGAAATCCACCAGGCAGCCGCTGAGTCCAAACAGCACTGCCGTCAGGTTGGGCGCAGCGAGGGGCAAGGTTTCGGCGTGTGTCATGGCAACGTCCCTGAAATAACGCTCAGGCTAGGGCTTGTCGGTGACAGTTGGATGACACCTGTGTGAACCGTGGCGGGGGAAGCGTCCTACAGACTGCTTCATTGCCCGGACTGTCCAAACGGGCTTTTGCGCTTATACTAGCGGCCTTAATGCCCGGGCCCCGATGTCCGCGATGGTACAAATCCAAGGAGTTTTTCTATGCGCTGGAGCTATCCGCTCGCTCAGCTAAGTGTATGTGCCGGCCTGCTGCTGGCGCCGTTCGCCACTCAGGCCGCAACGGAAGAAGACCCTTGGGAAAGCGTCAACCGCCCGATTTTCCAGTTCAACGACTTCGTTGACACCTACGCGCTGAAGCCACTGGCGCAGGGTTACGAGTTCGTTACGCCGCAGTTTCTGGAAGACGGCATTCACAACATGTTCCGCAACGTCGGTGATGTCACCAACCTTGCCAACAACATCCTGCAGGCCAAACCGGCTGCCGCGGGCGTCGACACCGCACGTTTGATCTTCAACACCACCTTCGGTCTGCTCGGCTTCTTTGACGTCGGCACCAAGATGGGCCTGAACCGCAGCGACGAAGATTTCGGCCAGACTCTGGGCTATTGGGGCGTCGGCAGTGGCCCATACGTGATGCTGCCGTTGATGGGCCCAAGCACCCTGCGTGATGCGCCGTCGAAATATGTCGACAGCTTCACCGGGATGTACCGCTACATCGACGACGTGCCGGCGCGTAACTCGATCTTCGGTCTGAACATCGTCGACACTCGCGCCAGCCTGCTGTCGAGCGAGAAGCTGATCAGCGGCGACAAGTACACCTTCATCCGCAACGCTTACCTGCAGAACCGCGAGTTCAAGGTGAAAGATGGCCAGGTCGAAGACGATTTTTAATCTCGACGGCTAAAAACAAAGGCGACCTCAGGGTCGCCTTTTTTGTGTGTAGCTATTTCATCTTCACAATGGTCAGGCCGAGCTTCTGGCCGCCGCCATCCTGGGGCCTGACCCAGACCACTTCAGTCTCTGCCTCAAGGCCGCTGAGCGCGGCGTGCTCGGAGTCGATGCGCACTGTCAAACGGTCGCCGACCGCGAACTGGCGGGGCGCTTCGACCTGCATGCCACTGCTGGAGAGGTCGATGCACACCCCGGAAATCTCATCACCTTCATGAATCAACACGACATCGGCATCGACCCGCATGCGGATGAAATCGCGCTTTTCGCTGTAGTCCCGACTGGTTTGACTCATAGGTTCGTCCTTCCATTGGGTTACGGTTTGAGCTGTTCTTATAACTCTCGGTGATTTGACAAGTAAAGTCGTCAAGCGACCATCGGCGCATGCTTGAAACGCTCTGCGGATGGGAGTACCGTCTGCGCCTTAGAAGGGCACCTCTGGTGCAACCGCGTTCAAGGCCTATGCCCGAAAGCGGTGCAGCAGAGAGGCTAGAAAGCGAATCCAGTAGTCAGTGCAGGGCCAACAAGCTCCGCCAACTACGCCAACCTAATTCTGGCGCCGTTTGCCCACATGCCAAAAACCAGTGCCACGCTGCTGATAATCGATGATGACGAAGTAGTGCGCGCGAGCCTCGCGGCCTATTTGGAAGACAGTGGTTTCAGCGTCCTGCAGGCCAGCAATGGTCAACAGGGTCTTCAGGTATTCGAGCAAGACAAGCCCGACTTGGTCATCTGCGATCTGCGCATGCCGCAGATGGGCGGTCTCGAACTCATCCGTCAGGTCACCGAGCTGTCACCGCAAACACCGGTGATCGTGGTTTCGGGTGCCGGCGTGATGAACGATGCGGTCGAGGCCCTGCGCCTCGGCGCGGCGGACTACCTGATCAAGCCCCTCGAAGATCTGGCGGTGCTCGAGCATTCCGTGCGTCGGGCCCTGGATCGTGCGCGGTTGCTGGTGGAAAACCAGCGCTACCGCGAGAAGCTGGAAAAGGCCAACCGCGAGCTTGCGGCCAGCCTGAACCTGCTCCAGGAAGACCAGAATGCCGGTCGCCAGGTGCAGATGAACATGCTGCCGGAAAGTCCGTGGAGCATTGACGAGTTCAAGTTTGCTCACCAGATCATTCCGTCGTTGTACCTGTCGGGTGATTTTGTCGACTATTTCCGCGTCGACGAGCGCCGGGTCGCGTTCTACCTGGCCGATGTATCCGGTCATGGCGCTTCCTCAGCCTTCGTCACTGTGCTGCTGAAGTTCATGACCACGCGCTTGCTGTTCGAATCCAAGCGCAACGGCACATTGCCGGAATTCAAGCCTTCGGAAGTCCTGGGTCATATCAACCGGGGGCTGATCAGTTGTAAGCTGGGTAAACACGTCACAATGGTCGGTGGAGTCATCGACGAGGAGACCGGTTTGTTGACCTATAGCATCGGCGGCCATCTGCCGTTGCCTGTGTTGTACACGCCTGACAGTGTTCGTTATCTGGAAGGACGTGGTCTGCCGGTGGGGCTTTTCAATGAAGCCACCTACGAAGATCACGTGCTTGAGCTGCCGCAGACGTTCAGCCTGACGCTGATGTCGGATGGCATTCTGGATCTTTTGCCAGAACCGACGCTCAAAGAAAAAGAAGCCGCTTTGCCTCAACGGGTGAAGTCGGCGGGCGGCAGCCTGGATGGTCTGCGGCAAGTGTTTGGATTGGCCACGCTAGGGGAGATGCCGGATGATATCGCCCTGTTGGTGTTGAGCAGGAATCTTTAATGAGTACCGGTAGAATCCAGTTCGCCGAGCAGGACGGCACCTTCGTCCTCAAGTTCGTCGGTGAAGTTCGCCTGACCCTGTGTTCGGCGTTGGATGCGACTATTGAGAAAATCTTCACCGCGCTGAATTTCAACGCGATCGTGATCGATTTGACCGAAACCCGCAGCATCGACAGCACGACGCTGGGCCTGTTGGCCAAGCTGTCGATCCTGTCGCGGCAGAAGGTCGGCCTGCTGCCGACCGTCGTCACCACCCACGATGACATCACCCGTCTGCTGCAATCGATGGGCTTCGAGCAGGTGTTCAACATCGTCAACCACCCCGTGCCGTGCCCGGAGTGCCTGGACGACCTGCCGGATCAGGATCAATCGGAAGAAGTGGTGCGGATCAAGGTGCTGGAAGCGCACAAGATTCTCATGGGCCTGAACGACTCCAACCGTGAAGCGTTCCATGACCTGGTGAATGCCCTCGAGCGGCATTGAGTGGTGTGGGGCCTGCCGGCCCCATCGCTAGCAGGGCTAGCTCCCACAGGGTTTCCCATTCGACACACAATTGCAGACACCCACAGATCCCCTGTGGGAGCTAGCCCTGCTAGCGATAGCGTCCGCAAAAACATCCAATTCTTCCGCAAACAAAAAAGGGCGAACCTGTGAAGGTTCGCCCTTTTTGCATTTCGCTAACTCAAATCACAGCTTGGCCTGCAATAGCGCCTCAAGCTTCTCCTGGTCGCGAGCAAACTGTCGGATGCCCTCGGCCAGTTTCTCGGTGGCCATTGCGTCTTCGTTGGACAGCCAGCGGAATTGCGCTTCGTTCAGGCTCAAACGCGCTTCACCGGCATTGCCTGGCGCCAGTTTGCGTTCCAGCTTGCCGGTATCGGCTGCCAGTTTGTCGATCAGGTCCGGGCTGATGGTCAGGCGGTCGCAGCCAGCCAGTTGCTCGATCTGATTGAGGTTGCGGAAGCTCGCGCCCATGACCACGGTCTTGTAGTCATTGGCCTTGTAGTAGTTGTAGATGCGCGTCACCGACTGTACGCCCGGATCATCAGCGCCGGTGTAGTCGTTGCCGTTGGCTTTCTTGTACCAGTCGTAGATACGGCCCACGAACGGCGAAATCAGGAACACGCCGGCATCGGCGCAAGCCGCAGCCTGGGCGAAGGAGAACAGCAGGGTCAGGTTGGTCTGGATGCCTTCTTTTTCCAGCACTTCGGCAGCGCGGATACCTTCCCAGGTGGAGGCGATCTTGATCAGCACGCGGTCGCGGCCAATGCCGGCCTTGTCGTACAGCTCGATCAGGCGGTGGGCGCGCTTCAGTACGGCGTCTTTGTCGAACGACAGGCGCGCATCCACTTCAGTGGAAATACGCCCCGGAATCACTTTGAGAATTTCTTGACCGACCGCGACGCCGAAGCGGTCGCTGGCCAGGCCGACATCGCCCTTGCAGTCGCTGACGCAGGCATTGAGCAGCTCTGCGTAGCCAGGAATGGCGGCTGCCTTGAGCAGCAGGGAAGGGTTGGTCGTTGCGTCGACCGGTTTCACACGGGAAATCGCTTCGAAATCGCCGGTATCGGCAACAACGGTGGTGAACTGTTTGAGTTGTTCCAGCTTGGAAGTCATGGGCGTGCTCTGTCCTATGGGTCTGATGACATTACCCGAGCGCTGACAGCCACTCAAGGGCGGGTACGTGTATCGACAGCCCCTGCGGCAACAACCTGAAAACGATTGTTTGAAAGGCGGGGCGTGCTATCGATGAATACGATGCCAAAAGCGCTCACAGGTTCAAAGCAACCGACCTGCGTACAGATCGGTTGCGCACCGACTAGTCAGCATTCAACAGGGCTTCGACCGACATTCGCGCCGGTTTCGGCTGGCCGTCCGAGGTCAGCAGGCCGAAGTTCTTCTCGCGCTCGTTACTGCCCGAATCACTGTTCTTCCATTCGTAGATGGAGGTCAACGGGATGTTGAGTTTTTTAACATCGCCGATGAACGCGTTGATCTTGCTCGCTTGGCCCTCGGCGCCGCCATTGGAGGCGAGCGCGGAAATGCCCCATTCACTGATGATGCCTGGCAGGTGGAAGTTCTGCTGAATGAAGTTTTGCGCAGTGCTGATCTGCGCGGCGGTCATGCCATAGGGGTGATAGGACACCGCGCTCAGGCATTTGGGGTATTCGCTGACGATGCGGTTCAGCGCCACGGTTGATGCCGAGCCTGCGGTCGGCGCCCGGGCAAAGCCGTAACCGACCACCGGCGTCGACAGCGGTTGCTCTTGCAGGACCTTGCACGCGCCGCTCATGAACGGCACAAACGTCGTCCCGAAATTGCGCGTCGGCCAGTAGGTTTCCAGGTCCGGTTCATTCCACAGTTCGATGGCGACCAATTGCGAGCTGTACGACTGTTGCAACCCTGTCACCGCTTTAGCGTAGTTTTCACCGGCAGTGGTCAGCTCAGCGTTAGAGGTGGCGGGCAGCGCCTTGATCGCGCGCACTGTCAGCAACACAGGTAGCCCGGCAGATTTTGCCGCCGTGAAGGCATCGCTGACCTGTTTTTGGTAAGCCTTGGCAGTCAGGCTGTCGCTCCACACGCCGAAGCGCACAAAACCGAAGCCTGCCGATTTGATCTGCGCGGCGTCAGCGGCAGAGAAGTTCTGGATCTTGACCTGAACCCCGATGTTCTTGGCCGGAAGGTTGGGAAACAGTTCGCTGGCGTGAACCTGAGCTGTTGTACCCAGCATCGTCAGCGCCAAGGCGCCGAGTTTTTTGAGATGTGTTGATTTCATGTCTGCTCTCCCGAAGAGAAATGACAACTTCGAATAAATGATCTCGTTACTCAATTTTCGAGTGAGGTGATGGCACTTAGTGCACGAATGTTATTTTTTGTCGGAAAACCATTATCTGAAAATCACAGTTATTTTTAGTCCGCTAATTGTGGTTGGGGGACTTTAAAACGCTGTGGTACTTAATGCTCCAGTACTAACAGGGCGAATCTATTTCTGAGTGCATGAAGATCTTGAGGGTTCATTCAATTGCTCTCGGGATGTTGGCCGTTTGACATTACACAGGAAAGTAAAACCTTGTTCAGAAAGATCCTTGTTGTCTGCGTGGGCAACATATGCCGAAGTCCGACGGCAGAGCTCATGTTGCGTAACGCACTGGCGCCTTCATCGATTTCGGTGTCTTCCGCCGGCCTGTCCGCCCGCGTCGGCGAGGGCGTAGAGGCCTCCGCCCGACAGGTGCTCGAAGACCACGGACACAACGCCGAAGGATTCAAGGCGCGGCAACTGACCTCGGACATCGTCAATGAATCAGACCTGATTCTGGTGATGGAAAAAGAGCATGTAAATCAAGTGCTGAAGATTGCCTCTCACGCCAGAGGCAAAGTGTTTCTGCTCGGCAAGTGGCAGAGCGAGCGCGAAATACAAGACCCGTATCGTCAAGGCAAGGCCGCTTTTATTCATGCCCACGCATTGATTGAAGATGCTGTTAGTTCATGGGCAAAGCGTCTCGGGCATTGATGAATATTCTTCAGAACAGTGAATGGTAAGAACAGACTTATGCAGTTACCGTCCGTAATCGGCACCCGCGACAATGATCAAGACAGTATTGATCTGCTCGGCATCTTTGGCAGCCTGATCGACCAGAAGTGGTTGATCGGTGCACTGACCGGTGCCTTCATGGTCACCGGCGTCGCCTATGCGGTTCTGGCCACGCCGGTGTACCTGGCCAACGCGCTGGTGCAGGTCGAACCGAAAAAGAACGACATGCTCGGTTTCTCCGACCTCAACAGCATGCTGGGTGGGCAATCGCCGTCGGTGACCGAAATCGGCATCATCAAATCCCGCGCAGTGATCGGCAAAACCGTCGACGACCTGCGTCTGGACATCGACGTCACCCCCAACACCTTCCCGATGATTGGCGGTTTTCTCGCCCGGCGTTATCGCGGCGAAACCGAGACCAGCGTCGCGGCGCCGCGTTTCGGCCTGAACAGTTACGCCTGGGGCGGTGAGCGCCTGGAGTTTGCCCGGCTCAATCTGCCAAAAGAGCTGCTGGGCAAGAAACTCACACTGATTGCGGGCGAACAGAAGCACTTCCAGTTGCTCGATGACAACGACAACCTGCTGGTCGACGGCGTCGCCGGCGAAGCGTTCGCGCAGGACGGCGTAGAAGGGCAGATCACCCAGTTGCAGGCCAATCCCGGAACGCGTTTCGAAGTGGTGCGCAACCCACGGATCGTGACCATTCAGGGTTATCAGGACGCACTGGACATCTCCGAGCAAGGCAAGGAATCGGGGATTATCAAACTGGCACTGGCCAGCAGTGACGCCGCCGAGGCGGTGAAGATTCTCAACAAGATCGCCGCGCTGTACGTCGACCAGAACGTGCGCCGCACCTCAGCGGAAGCCGCGCAGAGTCTGGCCTTCCTGCAAAGCCAGTTGCCGCAGGTCAAACGTGATCTGGCCAAGGCCAGCGATGCGCTGAATGTCTACCAGACCCACGGCAAGACCGTGAACATCTCGCTGGAAACGCAATCGGTGCTCGGTCAGTCCGTGGCGCTGGAAACGCGGATTTCCGAGCTGAAAATGCAGCAGGCGGAGATGGATCGCAAGTTCACCAAGCAGCACCCGGCCTATCGTGCATTGATGAGCCAGATTGGCGAGCTGACCCAGCAGCAGAAGTCGCTGGAAGGCAAGGTCGGCGACCTGCCCGCCACGCAGCAGGAATTGCTCAACCTGACCCGCGATGTCGAAGTCGCTTCGCAGATCTACACGCAGTTGCTGAACAAAGCCCAGGAGCTGGACATCGTCCGCGCCGGTGCGGTGGGTAACGTGCGTTTGGTGGACACGGCGGACGTCGACCTGACCAGTCCGGTCAAACCGAAAAAAGCCCTGATTGTGCTAATCGCTACATTCTTCGGTGCCTTCGTCGGCGTGGCGCTGGTGTTGCTGCGCAAATCCCTGAGCCGTGGTCTTGAAGGCCCGGAAGCCATCGAGCAACTCGGTTTGCCGGTGTACGCCTCGATCCCCTACAGCGCCTTGCAGCAGGAAGAAGACAGCAAAAAAGGTCGCGCTCGCGACGGCGTCGACAAGCCGGCGTATCTGCTGGCCCTGCGCAACCCGACCGATCTGTCGATCGAATCGATCCGCAGCCTGCGCACCTGCCTGCACTTCGCCGGGCTCGACTCGACCAACAACCGCATCATGATTTCCGGGCCGAGCCCGCAAGTCGGCAAGACCTTCGTCTCGTCCAACCTTGCGGCGGTCATGGCGCTCAGCGGCCAGCGCGTGGTGCTGATCGATGCCGACATGCGCAAAGGGCATCTGCACAAAACCCTCAACACGCCGATCACCAACGGTTTGTCCGACCTGCTGGTCAAGCGCTGCAGCATCGATCAGGCGATCAACAAAGTCGAAGTCGACAACCTGCACTTCATCAGCCGTGGTCAGGTGCCGCCGAATCCTTCCGAGCTGTTGATGCACGCCAACTTCCGCGAATTGCTCGCCGAACTGAGCGAGCGCTACGACCTGGTGATCATCGATACACCGCCGCTGCTGGCGGTGACGGACGCGGCGATCGTCGGCCGTGAAGCGGGCATCAGTCTGATCGTCACGCGCTTCGGGGTGAACCCGGCCAAAGAGATCGAACTGACCATCCGCCGCTTCGCGCAGAACGGCATCGAGTTGAAAGGCGCGGTGTTCAACGGCGTAGAGAAGCGTGCCGCCAGTTACTACGGCAACGGCGGCTACGGCTATTACAACTACGAATACGCGTCCGACAAATCCTGACTGTCAGCGACTGTTTTTTCCTGTTTGAAGTGGGTGATTTGTGAAGAAAATACTGCACGTGGCAGAGACGATCAAAGGTGGCGTCGCGACCGTTATCCGCACGATTTCGGCCTCACCCGAAGGCGATGCGGCGAACTACGAGCTGGTGTATCTGGTGCCGGAGGATCAGGCCAGGGAATTGCACGGCATCGGCGCGCAGCAGATCCGCACCTTTCCTCGCACCGGGCGCAATGTGCCGTCGTTGCTGCGCTTCGCCTGGCGCCTGACCCAGGTGATGCTCAAGGAAAAACCCGACGTGGTGCATTTGCACAGCACCTTTTCCGGGGTGATCGGCCGTTGCGTGTGCGTGCTGTTGCGACCGTGGCGCAAACCGAAAATCGTCTACTGCCCGCACGCCTTTTCGTTTTTGATGGAAAGCTCGCCGATCAAGCAGAAAGTCTATGCGTGGATCGAGCGGGTGCTGCAGAAGGTCACCGACGTGATCATCTGCGTCAGCCAGTATGAGCTGGATAAAGCCGCGCGTTTCGGCATCGAGCGCAAGCGCATGAAGCTCATCTACAACGGCATTCATCACAGGGATGACGCGCCGAAAACTGACAGCCCGGCGCCGATTCATTTGCTGTTCGTCGGTCGCCTCGACTACCAAAAAGGCTTCGACGTGCTGCTCAAGGCCTACGCCAAGGTCCAGCGCAGCGACATGAAGCTGACCGTGGTCGGCAGTGCCGTCAACGAGGACGCGGTCGAGTGCCCGCCGATGGACGGCGTCGAGTACCTGCCGTGGGTCACGCCGAGCGAGGTGCAGGCGCTGTATCAACAATCCGATGCGCTGATCGTGCCGAGTCGCTGGGAAGGTTTCGCCATGGTGCCGCTGGAAGGCATGGCCATGGGTTTGCCGGTGATCGCCAGCAATTGCACGTCGCTGCCAGAACTGGTCACCAACGAAGTGTCCGGCTACGTCTTTCCGTCCGGTGATCACCAGGCGCTGGCCGACGTGCTGAAGAAAATCCAGAAGCCGCGCCTGCTCGA
The DNA here is from genome assembly GCF_058136335.1 of Pseudomonas sp. 4CAES_32.4. Classification (NCBI taxonomy): domain Bacteria; kingdom Pseudomonadati; phylum Pseudomonadota; class Gammaproteobacteria; order Pseudomonadales; family Pseudomonadaceae; genus Pseudomonas; species Pseudomonas sp. 4CAES_32.4. Next base: position 4,236,233 of record NZ_CM176882.1, on the reverse strand, counting down.
CCTCGGCAACGAAGGACGAAGCATCGTCCGCGAGCGTTTCAGCGCCGCGTTGATGATTCGCCAGACCTACGACCTGTATCGCGCTCCCACTTTTTAAGTAGAACTCAAGCATATGAACGTAACGATTTTGCATGGCTACAGTGCGTCCAACTCCGGTGACGGCCTGCTCGTCGATCTGGCCATCGCCCTGGTGCAGCGCAACTTTGGCGAAGACACCGCGATCAGTGTGGTGGCCTCCGACCCGGACTCTTTCAGCTACTTGCCGCACCCGCGTTTTGACGCGCCGGTCATGGCCGCCAAGGGCTTGGGTCGGGTCAAGCAAGCGGTGTTTCTCAACCAGTCCTATGCCGGGCTGGCGGATCTGTTGAAGAAAACCGATCTGATCGTCGGCGTCGGTGGCGGCTACATGCGTTCGAAAAGCGCCTTCGAACACGTCAAGTTGAAGCTCGGCCACGCCAAGCAACTGGAAACCGCGATCCTCAGCAAGGTGCCGTCGGTGTACCTGCCGCAGAGCATCGGCCCGTTCCATGGTGAGAGCAGCAAAATCGTCGAGCACTACGCCAATGCCGATGCGGTGTTTGTGCGTGACAACCGCTCCTCGGCGATTTTCGATGCTTGCGAAAACGTCTACCGCGCGCCCGATCTGGCGGTGCAATCGCTGGCGAGCAAAATCCTCCAGCAACCGAAGTTCACCCGTTGCGCCGCTTCGCCGGCCACGGTCTGCGTGGTGCTGCGCAAGCCGCCGGAGTGGAGCAAAGACAAGAAAGTCGCCTACGTCGCTAACCTGAAGTTGCTGCTGCAGCGCTTGAAGCAAAAAAGCAAAGTGGTTTGCGCGGTACAGAGCGCCGTGCGCGGCAACGATGACGGCGCGTTCTATCGCGAGTTGGGCATTACCGAAGACCTGTTGTCCTTGAAGGCGACGATTGCCAAATATCAGCCCGATCTGGTGATTTCCGTGCGCTTGCACGGTGCGATCGAATCGCTGCTTTCCGGCGTGCCGGCGTACCACATCAGCTACGAGCGCAAAGGCTTTGGCGCCTATCAGGACATGGGCGTCGAGGACTGGGTAATCAATGGCGGTGACATCAATGTCGACACCATCATCAACACGGTTTACGCGCCGAATGCACTGACGAATTTCGGCCAGCGCCTGACCGACACCTGCCGTGAAATCGAAGCAAAAACCGTGGCCATGGACGACATCATCAAGGGTGTCGTTCGATGATATTTCGGCTGCTGCTTCGCGGCGGAGCGTTAGGCGCGAAGTTTTTGCTGGTGTTGGCGATCACCCATTACCTCGGTTACGAGGCGCTGGGTTTTTATGGCGTGGTGGTCGCGGCCTCGTTGATCGCCTCGAAGTTCTACAGCGTCGGTTTCAGTTCCGAGATCAATCGGCTGATCAGCGTCGGCGGCAGTTCGCGTCGGGTGGTCGACAAAGTCCTGCTGCTGTATCTGGCGGTGGGGTTGTTGCTGTCGGTGGTGACAGTGCTGATTTATTCACTGTTCCAGCAGGTTGAAGCGACGGCCATGCTAATCCTCTGCGTGACGTTGGTGTTGCTCACTGAGCACCTGTCGTTCGAAATCAACTCGTTCGTGTTTTCCGCGCAGAAAGCCACGGCCGGCGCACTGCTGTTTTTCATCAAGACCGGTCTGTGGGCGGTGTTGGCGGTGGGCGGGATGATGCTCGGTTGGGTCTCGGGAATCGCCAGTGTGTTGTGGCTGTGGGTCGCTGCCAACGTGCTGGTGATCGTCGCCGGTTACCTGATCGTGGTGAACGTGCACAAGGGCCGCGAGAGCGGATCGCTGGCGACGGCGACGGTGTGGAAGGCCGGGTTGCCGTTCTATCTCGGCACCGGGTTGATCGCGTTGAGTCAGTACGCTGAGCGCTTCCTGATCATCGACCTCGAACCCTACGCCAGCCTCGGTAAATACGTGTACGCGTGGTCGGCGGCGAACACCTTGCAAGCGTTGTCGTATGCGGTGGTCGCGGTGGTCGGCATTCCGGTGCTGGCCAAGCGTTTTCAAGCTGATCAGCAGGCGTTTACGGTCAAGCAACTGTTCGTCAACAAGTGGGTCATGCGCTCGCTGGTGGTGTCGGCGGCGGTGGCGGTGGCGATCTATCTGTTCTTCAACGTCGTGCTCGATTACGTCGCCACCAGCGTGCCGCGTCCGGACAACGGCATCCTCGGCGTGCTGATCTTTTCCTTTGCCTTGCGCGCGATTGGCGACATTGTCTGGGGCGGGTTGATTGCCTCGAAGAACAGTCGCGTATCGCTCGCGAGCGCAGCGATTTGCCTGTTGGTTTCAGTGCCGGTGAGCTGGGTGCTGATCAAGCATTACTCGATCTACGGCGCGGCGTGGGGCAATGTCTTCGCGATCATCGTGCAGCTGGTGGTGATTGCCGTGCTGACCCGTGCGACCCAAGCGAAAAAGGCCACGCTGTCATGGGCCTGAAGCTGCCGTGCATCGAGTTTCGCGGCAAGCGACTCGATTCGTATGTGTCGTTCCTGATCCTCTTCACCGGGCTGTTTCTGTCGGTGGCCATGCCGCTGCTGATTCCCCGTGATCCCGGCCCGGATGCGATGACCTTGTGGTCGTCCTACGCCCGTGCCGACAACTGCAACTTCTGGAACCCGTTCTCGCCGGATCGCTCGTCCTACGAATGTTCGGCGTTCCTGTTGCGGCCCACCGGGATCAACCTGACCAATGCCTGGGCCTACGGCATGTTCTGCAATTTCTTCCTCACGGCGATCCCTGTGGTGGTGTTCCGGCGCATGCCGTTAGCGATCTTTGGCACGCTGTGTCTGTGGGGCATCGTTCGCTCGTTTTTCCTGGAGAACCTGACCAAGGAAATTATCGTCTCGGTGGCGGTGTTGAGCATTTTGCTCAGTTCGTTGACGCGCAAATATCGCGGCGGCTTTTTCCTCTCGGCGGTGATCTACGGCGTGCTGATCCGGCCTTACTGGATTCTGTTTTCGCTGTCATGGATCGGCGTCTGCGTGATGAAGAAATACGTGTCGCGCACGACGTTCTTCCTGATGCTGTTCCTGTTTTACCTGGCCGTGGCCATGGCGATCCAGGTCGCGCTGGGGTTTCCGGTGTCGTCGATTCGCGCCAGTAACAACGAACTGCGCACGGCGGGCGAGGAGGGCTCGAAGTCGTTGATCGTCTCGTGGCTCACCGGCAGCGATTTCGTGTCGCAGGCGCTGGACTCGATGATTATCTTCTTCCGCCTGTCGTTCCCGGTAGAGCTGATTCTGCTGTCCGGCCCGGGTCAGGTGATCTTCGTCGCGTTGATGATCATGACCGCGCTGCTGCTGTTCAAAGTCATCACCTCGACCGATTACAAAGGCGCGCCGATCCAGACCAAACCCAAAGAATTGATCGCGATTCCGCTGGCGTTTTTGCTGGTGCAAGGTTTGTTCGAACCGGACTTCGGCTCCTTTGCCCGACACTTTTCGATGGTGGTGCCGGTGCTGTTCGTGGGGCTGGGCTTGATGCTTCGGGCGAACAAACCGGTGCAGGTTGAATCAAGAATTCTGAATTGAGGTAGGTGCTTTATGTCGAGCAAGAAAAAGTCCCTGGAGATTGAAACCCTGCGCGGTCTGGCGTGCCTGCTGCTGGTGCTTTACCACGTCATCGGGCCGTTGGGCGGCGGGTTGAAGATCGATATCGGCTCGCCGTTCCGGGTGATCGCCGACTCGATGGTGTACGTGCGCATGCCGTTGTTCACGTTCATTTCCGGGTACATCTATTCCATTTACAAAATTCGCGGCAATGACTTTTCCGCGTTCTTCAGCGGCAAGGTGCGGCGCTTGATCGTGCCGCTGTTTTGCGTCGGCGTGCCGTTCTCGGTGTTGCAAGCGGTGGCGCCGGGGGTGAACAAGGACGTCGGCGTGCTCGACGCATTGTTGTCGTTCTGGGTGCCGGTCAACCATTTCTGGTTCCTGCAGGCGGTGTTCATCATTTTCATGTTCGTTGGTTTGCTGGAGTGGCGCGGGATGCTGCGTTCGCCGACGCGCTTGTATGGGCTGTTTGCGTTTGCCGCTGTCTTGTTTCTGCTGCCGCCGTTCAAGTTCGATGCGTTCGGGATTAACGGCGCGATTTACCTGTTGCCGTTTTTCGTCGCGGGGATGATTGGCCAGGAGAACGTCGACGCGCTGAAACAACGCTTCAAGGTGATCGGGCCCGTAGTATTTGTGCTGATTTCGCTGACGCTGTTGTATGTGGCGGCGATTGATCGCGAGCTGATCGTTGATCGCCGCAGCCTCATCGGTTTGACCGTCGGTTGCGTTTCCTGCATCGCGTTGTTGTCGAGTGATGTGCGGTCGAAGGCGCTGACCTGGCTGGGCGGGTATTCCTATGCGATTTTCCTGTTTCATGTGCTGTTCGCGGCGACGTCGCGGTTTGTGCTGGGGCGGTTGGGGGTGAAGGATGAGAGTCTGCTGGTGCTCGGCGGCTTGAGTTGTGGCTTGCTCGGGCCGGTGGTGTTGTCGATGGTTTTCAGTCGGTTCAATTTCACTTCTGTGTTGTTCCTTGGGGAGCGGGCGGCGAAGAAGAAACCGGTGGTGCCTGTCATCCCGGTGGTGCAAACCCAGTCATCTCTGTAAGTCACACCATCCCTGTGGGAGCTGGCTTGCCAGCGATGGCGTTTTGTCAGGCAATGCATCTGTGTCTGACCGGACCCCATCGCTGGCAAGCCAGCTCCCACAGGTTTATCAGGTGTGAATGAATTTAGTGGATGACCACAATCCTTCTGGGAGTGACGATTCGACTTGCTCGCGAAGGGGCCATTTCAGACTGAAGGAAATTGTGCATGTTGGCAGTAAATGACGCGCAACCCGTCGCAGCATCCGTGGTTCAGGTGGGCGATGCCCGTGAGCGTTTTGCGCAGTGGCGGGAAGGCAAGGCCGGTGCGGTGTTGTCGGTCTCGGTGATCGGCGACAGCTATAGCGCCGGGCAGGATTTCTACCTGAACAAACTGGTGCAGCGCGTGGCCGGGGAGGTCGGTTTTGCCGGACCCGGTTATGTCGGTTTTAACCATGGCGCGGCGCTGGGCGGCACGCATTTCAAATACACCCGCAGCAGTGAAAAGTATTTCAGCGGTGGCTGGAAAGTTTCTGAGCTGGGTCAGGCGAGCCCGGACAGTCGCACCGTCACGGGCAAACCCGGCGCTTGGCTGCAAGTGGATGCCAACCCCAAGCCGCGCATCGATACCGCGGTCACTCAGGCGAAACTGCTTTACCTCGGCAATGGCGAATCCAGCGAGATCCGCTACCGCTGGTCACCTTCACAAGACTGGCAGCCCATGACGCTGGCAGGTGCAGGGGTTCAGGAAGTGCCATTGACTGGCCTGTCTGCAGCGAAAGACTGGTCGTTCAAACTGGAAGTGGTGAAGGGCGCGCCCACCTTGTTCGGCCTGTGGATGAGCAACGATCAGAACGGCATACGCGTGTCGAAACTGGCGGCCTCCGGCGCGGCGTCGGCGGACTTCTATCACCAGGATCCGCAATGGCAGGTGCAGTGGAAAGCCGCGGTGGCGAAGATCCCGGCTGACGTTTACCTGATCATGCTCGGTGGCAACGATCAGGGCTTCGGGGTGAAACCTGCGCAGTACCTGCAGAATGTTCAGGGTCTGGTCGGCATGCTGCGCGAGATTCAACCGGCGGCGAGTATCAACCTGATCATGCGCCAGGACACCACACGCTCCAGCGCTTACCCGATGTCGGCGTATGCGCAGGTGCTGGAGCCTTGGGCGCGGGAGCAGCATCTGGGCTACGCCAATCTGCAATGCGCGTTTGGCCCGGACGTGAAGCGCTATGCCGCCGCGATGATCGGCCCGGACAAGATTCATCCGGTGCCGGCCACGGGCGGGAAGGTGATTGCTGATTACTTCTATGGCTGGATCACCGGCACCAAGGACCGCTGCGACGCCTCCACGAAATAACGCGCAAACCCCGGCGCGATGATCGTTCCCACGCTCCGCGTGGGAATGCATCCTGTGACGCTCTGCGTCACTCAGCGAAGGGACGCGGAGCGTCCCGGGCGGCATGCCCACGCGGAGCGTGGGAACGATCAGGCTTCCGGTGTGAAACTGTCGACCTGGCTCAACAACTCTGCAATCTTCTGCGGCATCAACCGCGTATCGCAGCGAGTCTCAACGTTGATGATGATCGCCGGATCGTTGCAGCAAATCCGCACGCGAAAGCGCCAATCGCTGAAGATCACTTTCAGCCCGTCACGGTCATCCATTTCCAGCGCCTGCTCGCCATACAGTTTTTTCAAATGCGCGAGCAGGGGATAGGGATCGCGCATCGGCCGACGGATGTCCCCGGACGCGGGAAACACGCCAATCCGCTCCACCAGCAGAATCGTGCCCAGCCAGGTTTCGTTGGCGCTGGGCAACGGCTGATGGCGCGACAACCAGCTCATCACCCCGAGGTTACCCACCTCGCGTTCAATCTCTACGGAATGTTGTGCAATGTTCATGGTCGCCTCGTCGGGTGGGGGGAGCCGTCTCAGCGGCCCTTGAGATAGACGTTTTCGTAGCAGAAATTGGTCGCCTGCAAGTAGCCCTCGGCGTCGCCGCAGTCGAAGCGCAGGCCTTTGAATTTGTAGGCCAGCACGCAACCGTTCTGCGCCTGTTTCATCAGCGCGTCGGTGATCTGGATTTCGCCGCCCTTGCCCGGTTCGGTGTCGGCGATCAGGTCGAAAATGTCCGGCGTAAGGATGTAGCGACCAATGATCGCCAGGTTCGACGGCGCGTCTTGCGGCGCCGGTTTTTCCACCATGTTGTTGACGCGGTAGATGCCGTCGGAAATCAGCTCGCCGGCGATCACCCCGTACTTGTGCGTCTGATCGGCCGGGACTTCCTGAATGGCGACGATCGAGCAGCGGAATTTCTTGTACAGCTGGATCATCTGCGTGAGTACGCCGTCACCTTCCAGGTTCAGACACAGGTCATCGGCCAGCACCACGGCGAACGGCTCGTCGCCGATCAGTGGGCGACCGCTGAGAATCGCGTGGCCCAGGCCCTTCATTTCCACCTGACGGGTGTACGAGAAGGTGCAGGTGTCGATCAGCTCGCGAGTACCGGCGAGGAATTTCTCTTTCTCGGTGCCGCGAATCTGGTGTTCGAGTTCGTAGCTGATGTCGAAATGGTCTTCCAGCGCACGCTTGCCGCGACCGGTGACGATGGCCATGTGTTGCAGGCCGGCGTCCCGCGCTTCTTCAACGGCGTATTCGATCAACGGCTTGTTGACGATCGGCAGCATTTCTTTCGGCATGGCTTTAGTCGCCGGCAGGAAACGCGTGCCATAGCCGGCAGCGGGGAACAAACATTTACGAATCATAAAAGTATCCTGGACAGTCATGGAACACAGTCAACGACAGCGCGGCACTTAGAGCGCCACGCAAGTTTCAAGTAATATTGAACGAGTGATTTAATACATGAGTCAGGTTATACATGGCAATGCGCGGCGGGCTTAAAGCGTGACAATGTTATGAGATGTCGGTAAGTGCGTAGTTAGTTATTTTTAGTCGGTATCCGTTGATAGTGGTTAGTGCACAGGCAGTGCTAATAAGTACCCGGCAATACAGTTTGACCTGCAAAAATATTTATTGCCAGTCGTTGAACTAATTTTGTTTGAGGTTGTTGTCGCCTTATTTGTGTGGATTACGACACATATCCCATGAAAGAGGCTTGACATACCACGGGGCACTTATCCACAGACGGACCGCGCTATGAAGATTCTGGTAACGGGTGGCACCGGTTATATCGGCTCGCACACCACACTTGCGCTGCTTGAAGCAGGCTATGAAGTTGTCGTGCTGGATAATCTCTGCAACAGCAGCGAAGCGGCACTGCACGCCATTGAAGGCATCTGCGGCAAGAGTGCCTGGATGATTCGCGGTGATGTCTGTGACCGGGCATTGCTCGACCGGATTTTCCGCGAGCACAACATCGACGCCGTGCTGCATTTCGCCGGGCTGAAGGCCGTCGGCGAAAGCGTGCGCAAGCCGCTTGAGTACTACGAAACCAACGTCAGCGGCAGCATCAATCTGTGCCAGGCGATGGCGGCGGCAGGGGTATTTCGCCTGGTCTTCAGCTCGTCGGCCACGGTGTACGGCGAGCCGGAGCAGATGCCGATCCGCGAGGATTTTCCCACCGGCACGCCGACCAATCCCTACGGCCAGTCGAAATTGATCGTCGAAAATGTGCTGCGCGATCTGGCTCAGGCCGAGCCGCGCTGGAGCATCGCGCTGCTGCGCTATTTCAACCCGATCGGCGCGCACCACAGCGGCCACCTGGGCGAAGACCCCAACGGCATCCCCAACAATCTGGTGCCTTACATCAGTCAGGTCGCGGTCGGCAGCCTGCCGGAACTGTCGATCTTCGGCAACGATTACCCGACCATCGACGGCACCGGCGTGCGTGATTACATCCACGTGGTCGATCTGGCGGATGGGCACTTAAAGGCCTTGCAGTCGATTTCGGGGCGTACTGGCATTCATACCTGGAACCTCGGCACCGGCGATGGCTACAGCGTCCTGCAAGTGCTCCACGCCTTCGAACAAGCCTGCGGGCAAGCAGTGCCGTACCGGATGATGCCGCGCCGTTCTGGCGATATTGCCGAGAGTTGGGCCGATGCTTCCAAGGCGGCGAAAGAGTTGGGCTGGAAAGCCACGCGCAACTTGCAGGACATGGTCACCGATACCTGGCGCTGGCAATCGAATCATCCCAAAGGCTACTTGCGATGATGGCCATTTAGTCCAATGTTATTTTCAGTCAGGTTGTTAGATAACGTCGGGAAATTACACTGGCAATGCCTTTTGCAAGTCCGTAGATATAAACCTGCCGTTCGACTTTTATCAGTTGGGTAAGACTGTGAAAGAACGACGGATCATGTTCGCGTTTTTTGCGGACTTGAACGCTACCAACTCTGACTTAGACCGGTTTTTAACAGGTCGAATGTTAGAAAGGAGTTGTTATGAAAAAAGTGATGGCAGTTGCCCTGTTGACGATGTTGAGCAACTGGGCTGCCGCAGCTGAAGCACCGCTGACGGCGGTAACCAATGTAGGTGGCAATGTAGCGGCTTCTCAAGCGCCTGCAGCCAGTACTGCAATGGTTGCCAGTGCTGTAGCGGCGTCCAACAGCGGTGGCAGTGCCAACGGCGGTACTACCGGTACCACAGGTACCACCGGTACAACCGGCACGCATAACTAACAGGAACATTTGTTAGTGCAGTACAAGGTCGCCCGACGCAAGTCGGGTGACTTTCTTTTTGGATTCGCCCTTGAATAGCGTAGTGCCATTATGACTCGTAGTGTTTATTTTTTAATGTTGGCAAGTCTCGCTTTGCAAGGTTGCATATTTTCCCCCGGTCAATACCTCAGCACCAGTGACATCACCCGCCAGGGCGCGAGTGAAAGCAGCCGGGTCGAGCTGATTCCGATCACGCCCAAGCTGATCGCCATGAATCGCGCCACGCAAAAGCGTGAGTCGCTGCCGGCAGAGCTGCTGGCGACCCCGGCCGAGTACCGCATCGGCAACAACGATGTCTTGTACATCACCGTGTGGGATCACCCGGAGCTGACGGCGCCTTCCGGTGCACAACAACAGATCGATGCCAACGGCCGATTGGTGCGCTCCGACGGCACGCTCTATTACCCGTTCATCAAGGAAGTCCAGGCCGCCGGCCGGACCATCCAGCAACTGCGCTCGGACATCGAACAGCGACTCTCGGCGTTCATCGCCGAGCCGCAAGTGGATGTCGCGGTGTTGCGTTTCGCCAGCCAGAAAGTCGTGGTCACCGGCGCGGTAACCAAGGCCGGGCCGCAAGCGATTTCCACCAACCCGCTGAGCGTGGTCGAAGCCCTCGGCTCGGCCGGTATCGACACCAACAATGCCGATTTGTCCGGGTTGTTGCTGACGCGCAAGGGCCGCACCTATCCGCTGAATCTCGACTCGCTCAATCAACAGAATTCCGAGTTGCAGAACGTCTACCTCAAGGGCGGCGATCAGCTGTATCTGCCGTACAACGACAACAAGCGCATCTACGTGATGGGCGAGGTCAACCAACCGCGCGCACTGAGCTTCAAGACCGCAACCATGAACCTCACCGACGTGCTCGGTTCGGTCGGTGGCTTGGCCCAGACCACCTCCAATGGCAACGCGGTGTATGTCATTCGCGGCGTGGAAAATCTCGACGTTGAGCCGGCGAAGATCTATCAGCTCGAAGCCGAGTCGCCGACTGCCATGGCGCTGGCTTCGCACTTCGAAGTTCGCCCGCAGGACGTGGTGTATGTCGGGCCTGCCAACGTGACTCGCTGGAACCGTCTGATCAGTCAATTGGTGCCGTCGGCATCGATTGTCGGCACTGGCGCTTCCGCTGCGAAGAACTGGAGCGAATACAGTAACAACAGCAAATAAGGTCGCCGACTTTGAACATTCTGAAAGTTGGCCTGTGCCTGATGGCGGCCTCGTTGCTGTGTGGCTGTAATCCGTTGATGAGCGCGTCCTTGAACAACCTCAAGGCTGCGGTGGTCGGCCCGGATGAAGTGGACGTGACGGCAGCCGAAGTGGCCGGGGTCAACTATCCACAACTGAAACTGACCACTCCGTCCGGCTCCGGTGTACTGGCGCTGATGCGCGAACGTGAGGATCTGCAGTTCTGGGTCGCGTCCGGCAAACAAGTGCTGTTGCTGCGCGATGGCCTCGCCGTGCGCAGCGTCGGCCTGGGTCTGGAAGGCGATCTCGACGGCACGCGGCTGTCCGACGATTCACCGTTCAAACAAGGTCTGCACCAAGTGGCGGACGGTTTCACCACGCGGCGCTGGATCGACCTCTACAAGGGTCAGGAAGTCGGGGTGATCGTCAACAGCCGCTTCTCCCGCCGCTCCGAGCAAACCCTGCAGATTCTCGACAAGGAATACAGCGTGCTGCGTGTCGATGAGCAGATTGATGCGCCGGCCATCGGCCTGCGCGCGACCAATCATTACTGGGTCGACCCGCGCGACGGTTTCATCTTGCAGAGCGAGCAGCAGTTGACCTCGCAGTTGCGCGTCAAAGTCGTGCAGCTGACGCCTGATCGCAGGCACCTGCCGTGATGCACCTGAGGATGTTATCGGCGGGCCTGATGTTGATCGCCAGTGTCAGTCAGGCGGCGGTCACGGTGTCGGGCGATGTCGCCAACCCCGGGCCGGTCGAGTTGCCACCGGGCGGACGCTTGCTCGACGTGATCGGCGAAGCCGTGCCGAATGCCGAAGGTTATTGGCTGGCGGGTGCCTTGCTGCGCCAGTCGCTGATTGAGGAGCAGGCGCGGCTCAAGGTCGGCGTGCTGTTTGATCTGGACGTGCTGCGGCGCATGGCGATGCTATTCGACCGGCCGAGTCGCGCGGCGTTGGCGCAGCGCATGGCTGAAGAAGTGCGGCAGATGCCAGTGACCGGGCGGCAGATCGCCGATCTCGACCCGGTGGCTCTGGAAGTCGGTTTCGCCCGCAACATTCGCCTCGACGATGGCGATCGGCTGATTTATCCGAAACGCGTCGACGAAGTTGAAGTGCTTGGCGCCGTCGCCGCGCCGTGTCATCTGCCGTATCAGCCGTTGCAAGAGGCCCGTGAATACTTGCAGGGCTGCTCGATTCTCAGCGATGCCGAGGCCGATTACCTTTGGCTGATTCAGCCCAACGGCGCTTCGCAGCGGGTCGGCATCGCGCATTGGAATCGCGAGAGCGGGCACTTCCCCGTGGCCGGCAGCAAGATTCTGGTGCCGCTGAAAAATGATGATCTGGATCCGCCTCTACCTGAACTGAATCAGCAGTTGGCCGAATTTATTGCCACGCAGCTGGCCGAGGTGGTTCGTTGAAGTTACGTTTTGCAGCTGTGTTGTTATTGCCCTGCGGTCTGGCCCATGCCGAGCCGCGCATCACCCAGAATGACTTCGGTGGCACCGGTCTGTTGCAGACGCCGACCGCGCGCATGGCCCCGGCCGGCGAATTGAGCGTCAACGCCAACCGCACCGAACCGTACAGCCGCTACAGCGTTTCGTTGCAGCCGCTGGACTGGCTCGAAGGCTCGTTTCGTTACACCGCGATCACCAACCGGGCATACGGATCGGAGGCCCTGAGCGGCAGCCAAAGCTATAAGGATAAGGCGGTCGACGTCAAAGTCCGGCTGTGGCAGGAAAGTCACTGGTTGCCCGACGTGGCGCTGGGCTTCCGAGATATCGGTGGTACCGGTTTGTTCTCCAGTGAATTTTTCGTCGCCAACAAACGCTTTGACAATTTCGACTTCAGCGCGGGGATTGCCTGGGGTTATCTGGGTAATCGCGGCGATCTGGACAACCCGTTGGGCTACGTCAGTGATCGCTTCGATACCCGGCCCGAGCTCGAAGGCACCGGTGACGTCAACTCGGGTTCTTACTTTCGCGGTCGGCCGTCGCTCTTCGGTGGTGTGAGCTATCAGACACCGTGGGATCGCCTCAGCCTGAAACTCGAATACGAAGGCAACGATTACAAGAACGAGCCGAAGGACAACATCATCAAGCAAGACTCGCCGATCAACCTCGGCGCGGTGTTCAAAGTGGCGGATTCGGTCGACGTCAGCGCCGCGTGGGAGCGCGGTAATACGGCGATGTTCGGCATCACCTTTCACACCAATTTCGCTACCCGCAAGGCACCGGCCAAGACGTACGATCCGACCCCTGAACCGCTGCCGGCAAAGGCGCCGACCACGGCGATGGATCAGGTCAACTGGGCCAACGTTTCGCAGCGCCTGCAGCAGAACGCCGGCTACAAAGTCGAGCGCATTACCCAGCGTGATTCCGAGCTGATCGTCTATGGCGAACAGCAGCGTTATTTCCATTCGTCCAAGGCTGTCGGGCGGGCGAGCCGGGTGCTCGATAACAGCGTCAACGACGACATCGACTGGTTCACCATGGTCAACAAGCGCTACGACTTGCCGGTGGAAGAAACCAGTGTGCCGCGCGAGACCTTCCGTGAAGTGATCAACAACGAAGAGCCGTTGGAGTCGTTGCACCGCACCACCGAGATCAACCCGGCGATGCCGCACAATGAGAAGACCCTCTACACCGAAGCACCGCAGCACTTCAGTTATGGCGTGGGGCTGGGCTTCAAGCAGAACGTCGGTGGCCCGGATGGCTTGCTCTATCAATTCACCGCCGATGCCGACGCCGAATACCGCTTCAATCGCAACACCTGGTGGAATGGTTTGCTCAGCACCAACCTGGTCAACAACTTCGACAAATTCGTTTACGACGCACCGAGCGGTTTGCCGCGTGTGCGTACGGATTTGCGTCAGTACCTGACCACCTCCGATACCACCATGCCGCTGTTCCAGGTCAGCCACGCCGAGCAATTGGATAAAGACCTGTATGGGATGGTGTATGGCGGTTATCTGGAGTCGATGTTTGCCGGTGTGGGCGGTGAGGTGCTGTTCCGTCCGACCGGTGAGCGCTGGTCGGTGGGGGCGGATATCAACTGGGTGCGTCAGCGGGATTTCGATCAGGGCTTTGCGTTGCGCGATTACTCGGTGGTGACCGGGCACATCACTGGTTATACGGATCTGCCGTTCGATACGCTGGCGGCGGTGAGCGTCGGGCGATATCTGGCTGGGGATTGGGGTGGCACGCTGGACATCTCCCGCGAGTTTTCCAACGGTGTGCGCTTCGGTGCCTGGGCAACGATCACCACGGCGAGCAGCGCGGAATATGGCGAAGGTAGTTTCGACAAAGGCCTCTACCTGTCCATCCCGTTCGACGAAATGATGAGCATGTCGACCATGCGCCGCGCCAACCTGGTCTGGGCCCCACTGACCCGTGACGGCGGCGCACGCCTGAACCGCAGCTTCCAACTGCACTCGATGACCGATAGCCGGGAAGGGGATATGTTTTATCGCAATTTCGAGAAGATTACGGAGTAGCCTAAAGTCTCCCGGTCATCCGGAATGCCTTGTGGGAGCTAGCCCTGCTAGCGATTGCTTTCGGTCAGCCGACACCTTTGTTGCTGAGCCACCGCCATCGCTAGCAGGGCTAGCTCCCACATTGGATATTTGCCAAGCAACAAATCCCGATCCAAGCTTAAATCCCTGTGGGAGCTAGCCCTGCTAGCGAAGGCGTCAGATCAGCCGATATCTTCATTGCCTGACCCACCGCCATCGCCAGCAGGGCTGGCTCCCACATTGGATATTTGTCACACCACAAATCCCTGTGGGAGCTGGCTTGCCAGCGATGAGGCCGGCACATTCAATATTGATATTGCCCGACCCACCGCCATCGCTGACAGGGCTGGCTCCCACAATGTTTTGTGTCAATCCCCCACTTCGTAAGCCAGCCCCAAATCCCCTGTGGGAGCTAGCCCTGCTAGCGATGGCGTCAGATCAGCCGATAACTTCATTGACTGACCCACCGCCATCGCTGTCAAGCCAGCTCTCACAATGTTTTGTGTCAATCCCCCCACTTTGTGAGCCAGCCCCAAATCCCCTGTGGGAGCTAGCCCTGCTAGCGATTGCTTTCGGTCAGCCGACACCTTTGTTGCTGACCCACCGCCATCGCTAGCAGGGCTAGCTCCCACATTGGATATTTGTCGCACCACAAATCCCGACCCAAGCTTAAATCCCTGTGGGAGCTAGCCCTGCTAGCGAAGGCGTCAGATCAGCCGATATCTTCATTGCCTGACCCACCGCCATCGCTGGCAGGGCTGGCTCCCACATTGGATATTTGTCACACCACAAATCCCTGTGGGAGCTGGCTTACCAGCGATGAGGCCGGCACATTCAATATTGATATTGCCTGACCCACCGCCATCGCTGGCAAGCCAGCTCCCACAATGTTTTGTGTCAATCCCCCACTCGTGAGCCAGCCCCAAATCCCCTGTGGGAGCTAGCCCTGCTAGCGATGGCGTCAGATCAGCCGATATCTTCATTGCCTGACCCACCGCCATCGCTGGCAAGCCAGCTCCCACAATGTTTTGTGTCAATCCCCCCACTTCGTGAGCCAGCCCCAAATCCCCTGTGGGAGCTAGCCCTGCTAGCGATGGCGTCAGATCAGTCGTTATCTTCATTGCCTGACCCACCACCAAAGCTGGCATGCCAGCTCCCACAATGTTTTGTGTCAATCCCCCACTTCGTAAGCCAGCCCCAAATCCCCTGTGGGAGCTAGCCCTGCTAGCGATGGCGTCAGATCAGCCGATATCTTCATTGCCTGACCCACCGCCATCGCCAGCAGGGCTGGCTCCCACTAATTTATAAGTCGCTCCCAAATCCCAGGCACAAAAAAGGGGACTTTCGTCCCCTTGCGATGTGCAGCTTCAAACCTCAGTAAATATCCTTCGACAGCAACGTAAACGGCGTCTTCACCAAGATCTTCAGATCCAGCCACAACGACCAGCTGTTGATGTACTGCAGGTCAATCTCCACACGTTTCTGCATCTTGTCGAGGGTGTCGGTTTCACCGCGGCAGCCGCTGATCTGAGCCAGCCCGGTGATCCCCGGTTTAATCCGGTGGCGGGCCATGTAGGCGAGGATTTTCCCCGAGTAGAAGTGGTTGTGCGCAACAGCGTGCGGGCGCGGCCCAACCAGTGCCATGTGCCCCTGCAAGACGTTGAACAGTTGCGGCAATTCATCCAGCGAAGTCCGGCGAATAAAACGACCGACTGCGGTAATGCGCGAGTCATTGCGGCTGGCCTGTTTCACTTCGCGGTCATCGTGAACACGCATCGAGCGGAATTTCCACACCTTGATCACCTTGCCGTTCCAGCCGTGGCGATCCTGCTTGAAGAACACCGGCCCCGGCGAGTTGATCTTCACCGCCAGCGCGATGATCAGCAGGATCGGACTCAGCGCGATGATCGCCAGAAACGCCACGGTTTTCTCGACCAGACTCTTGCTCAAAGCAGCAGTAGGGCGGCTGGTCAGCGGACTCTCGTTGAGATAGATCGCCGGCAGACCGTCCACGACTTTCACCGAGTGATTGAGCAGGGTCAGGCTGTTGAGGTCCGGCACCCAGACAACATCAACGTTAGCGCCGAGCAAATCGCCATAAATCGCCTCGATTTTCGCGGCTTCGCACAGCGGCAGAGTGATGTACAAACGACGGATGTCATGGGCTTCGATCAGCTTCAGCAAGTCTTCCTGAGCACCGACCACACGCGGTGCATCTTTACCCAGCGCCGACACATCACCGTTGCTGACCAAACCTACCAATGGCAGGTTTTCCAGTTGGCTGAGCTTCTTCGCCAAGCCCAGCGCCAAGTCGCCCGTGCCAACGATCAGCGTCTTGTGTTCACTCTTGCGCGAGCGCTGGTAGTACTTGGAAAACGCGTGCAACGGCGCATAGAGAAACGCCTGGCCGAGGAAGCCATACACCGCCCAGCTCAGAATCACCTGCCGCGAAAACAACTCATCGGCCTGGCAAACAAACGCAATGCAAGCCAGCGCGGCCATGGTCATCGACCACCCCATGAACAGCCGACCCAGACCGGTCAGGTAGTTATCGCGTTTGCGATAAACACCGCTGAACGTATACGCCGGCACCGAGGCCAATACCGCCAGAGTGGCGCACATTCGGTAGTAGAACGCGACCGTCCCGGTGTGATGCTCGGCGAGGATGAACAGCAGCGTCACCACAAAGCCCTGCGCCAGCGCCCATTGGCCCCAAAAGGTCAGTCCCTTGAGGCCTGTGCTTCGATTGATACTTAGAGAAAGATCCATACGGTATCCCCAAAAGACGTCCATTCAGGTTTCAACAGTTGAAATCCGAGTTGTTATGCAGACTTATTGTTTTTGTTGTAACGAGTGTCCTGAGGTAACAACATCGATATGCCGAACTGTCGTCAGTCAATAGACTAAGTTATTGGCTGGAATGGTGTCTGACGAGTTCTAACAAGATGGCACAGTGCCAACTTTCTAATAATTAAATAGCGCAGTGTTAGAAAAGGTCGTAGAGCGAGGGGTGAATTAATCGTGTTGTATTTGTTACTGTTGGAGGGGTGGAGGCAGGGATGTCTGAAGAAACAGGAGAAGGGAGGTGAAACCAAACAGAGTGCTCTTCTTGTTGTTGTAATCGCACTTTATCTGTTTGTTTTATAAGGAAGGTCAGCTGTGCTTACGCGACCACGTCCTGGATGAGGCAATAACCGCGATTGCGCACCGCACGGAACAGTCGCTCGCCGTTGCTGGCATGCTTGAATTTATCTTGCAGGCGACTCAGGCACATTTCCAGACCGCGATATTGCTCCGGTTCTCGACCGATGCTCAGAATCAGCTCGTCCCGACTGACAACGCGCTCTTCATGAGTGAGCATTTTGCGTACCAGTGCTGTTTCAAGACCGGTGAGACTGATTTCGATATCGTCTTTACTCAGCGCGCCCTGATCATTATCCAGATGCCAGGTTTCGCTGGCCGGCATATGGCCTTCGATGGCAGATGGCATGTTGCTGCCTTCCGCGTTTATTACCGGGGCATTCTGGAAAGGATTAGCCGATTGCGCTGCCAGCCATTCGGACTCAAGCGTGGCCAGTATTCGCTGAGTATCGTGTTCAATACTGCGTGGCGCATTTTTTCGACTAATGTTCGGATATGTGAACTCCATCACCATTGGAGCGGAAGAGGGCGAGTCAACGCCTTCAAACGAATTGAAGCGTTCGCTGGACAGGATGCTCTCCAGTTCACGTTGCGACGTTGTGCTATGAGTCACGACAACAAAATATTTCCTTGGGAGGGTTGTACTAGTTTCCATGTCTCTCTCCTAAATACACACCAAAATTGGCTAAAAGATAAATCGGCAGGCGAGCAATGACTTCCTCGGAAGTAATCGATAGGCAGGGTCTGGGCCCAAAGTTGGCCCTCGATGAATTCCACTCGAACTGCTGCTATGTTATGGAGTTTTATTGTTATGGGTCGTGTTGCCGCGCTCATTCAATTGCTTGATTTTCAGCAGGGGTAAAGCAGAACAGGAGCTATATGGTTGCATCAGACGATCCTTCGTTCGTATGCAAAAGGGATGGCTGCCTTGATCAGGCAGTCGATATCAGGCCCCGCATCAGGCGATAGCCGTAGCCGCGGATGCTCTGAATCGCGTTTGTACCATACATGTCCTTGATTTTTCCACGCAAGCGACTGATTGATTTTTCCAGCGCTCGAGGGTCGTAGAAATTGGTATTGAGGCCCATGATGCTGGCAATTTCATCATGGCTCAGAATGTGATTACTGGTTTGCGCAAAGGCTTCGAGGATCTTCATCTCGGCAAACGAGATGTCGAGTTTCTTGCTTGTATCCATCAGGCAGATACGCGTCGGGTCGAGTGTGAGATTGATATCCCTTTGCCATTCTTCACTGTTGAAGAACTCGCCAAGCAACTCGGCGCCCTCCTCGGAAAGGGTATTGAGCTTGATACAAAAGTCCGCACCGGCAAGATAGTACTTGATCTTGTTGAAGGCGCCGCGCCCAGTGATGACTGCGCAAATGATCGGTTTCAAGTTGTCGTTGCGCAGGTTTTCCACCAGCGCGAGATTGTCCTCGAGCGCTTGTGGGCTGTCGATGACCAGGAAGATCGCCCGATACGGAGCAGATTGTTCATTGAACTGATATGAATGTGTGTACGAGTTGGCTTCTAGTGCCATATCAGTTCGCACGTGCCTGGCGACCAGCGCTCTAAAATGTTCAGCCACGCCACGGGTGCGACCCAGAGTAAGAACTCCAGGTTCGTCATTTGTCGGGCGCGGGCTTCTAGGCGCTAAGTTCCCTGAGAGCATCATGCATTGACTCGAATTAGTGCTGACATCGGGATGTTAAAGCACCGGTTCTCATCTGTGACTGACAATTGGTAACATTTGCGCGGAATTTAGACGTGTCTCGCGAGTTTTCTAACAATAATTAAGCTTTTCAGGCTTTTAGTTGCTTTTCTCGGAGCTGTGAACTACTGAATAGATGGTGGCGATATGCAATGGTGCCACTATTTTGAGTCTATTGCGATGGCTTTGTCTATGTCCTTTTGCCATTGTATGGCCATCCCTGATTAATGTGATACTGATCACACTTTGTCGGCAGAGCAACTTTTTTCTGTAGCGAGCCCTAAATATTTTCTGCGTAGTTCGTCAGCCGACGATTACTAACATGCCTTGAGTGTGTCTTTTAATAAGACGTAATCTTTGTGGCTGATGAACTTTTGCATTTATGTATGTCAATGGTCTCACTGCAGATACTCAACCCCTGAGTGTTATTACCCGGTCGCTCGCCCAAAGAGCGCACTGACGGAGGATTAATGGATTTCTGGACGCTTTTTCAGGTGTTGATATTAGGTGCGGTAGAAGGCTTGACCGAATTCCTGCCGATCTCAAGTACCGGCCACCAAATCATCGTAGCTGACTTGCTGGAATTTGGCGGCGAACGCGCCATGGCGTTCAACATCATTATTCAACTCGGCGCCATCCTCGCCGTGGTCTGGGAGTTTCGTCCGAAGATCTTCGACATCGTCAGAGGCCTGCCCACCGAACGCAATGCGCAACGCTTCACCCTCAACTTGCTGATCGCCTTCCTGCCCGCCGTGGTCTTGGGCGTGCTGTTCGCCGACGCCATCCACGAATACCTGTTCAACCCGATCACCGTCGCGGTGGCATTAGTTGTCGGCGGCATCATCATGTTGTGGGCCGAACAGCGCAGCCATGTGATCAGCGTCGATCACGTTGACGACATGCGCTGGTCTGACGCACTGAAGATCGGTTTCGTACAATGCCTGGCGATGATTCCCGGCACCTCGCGCTCCGGCTCGACCATCATCGGCGGCCTGCTCTTCGGCCTGTCGCGCAAAGCCGCCACCGAATTCTCATTCTTCCTCGCCATGCCAACCATGGTCGGCGCCGCCGTCTACTCCGGTTACAAATACCGCGACCTGTTCCAACCCAACGACCTGCCAGTCTTCGCCCTCGGCTTCGTCACCGCATTCATCTTCGCGATGATCGCCGTGCGCGGCTTGCTCAAATTTATTGCCAACCACAGCTACGCCGCGTTCGCGTGGTATCGGATCGCGTTTGGTTTGTTGATTCTGGCGACGTGGGCGTTTGGCTGGGTCAACTGGACGGCGGCCGCGGCAGCCTGAATGCTGACGCCAGGCGGAGCAATCCGCCTGGCGCAGTGTAAGAGGAGGGGGTTAACGGCCTTCAAGCAACTCGGCAGCCTGATCCAGCAACGCCAGCGGTTCCTTGGCCTTGTGAATATCCACCGACAACAACTGACGGAATTTACGCGCCCCCGGGAACCCGGTGCCCAAACCCAGCACATGCCGCGTGATGTGATGCATCGCCCCACCCGCCAGCAAATGCTCGGCTATATAAGGACGCAACTGCGCCAACGCCTCAGCCCGACTGATCACCGGCGCCGAACTGCCAAACAACTGCTGATCCACCTCCGCCAGCAAATACGGATTGTGATAAGCCTCACGCCCCAACATCACACCGTCGAACGTCTGCAAATGCTTATGGCAAGCCTCCATCGTCTTGATCCCGCCATTCAGCACAATCTCCAACTCCGGAAAATCCGCCTTCAGCTGCGCCGCCACGTCATAACGCAACGGCGGAATGTCACGATTCTCCTTCGGCGACAACCCCTCCAGAATCGCAATCCGTGCGTGAACGGTGAAACTCGTACACCCCGCATCGCGCACTGTGCCGACGAAATCACACAGCTCCGCGTAACTGTCCCGACCGTTGATGCCGATGCGATGCTTCACCGTCACCGGAATCGACACCGCGTCACGCATCGCCTTCACACAATCCGCCACCAGTTGCGGATGACCCATCAGGCACGCGCCGATCATGTTGTTTTGGACACGATCACTTGGGCAGCCGACGTTAAGGTTCACCTCGTCGTAACCGTGAGTCTGGGCCATGCGGGCGCAGGCGGCCAGATCCAACGGAACGCTACCGCCCAACTGCAACGCCAGCGGGTGCTCGGCTTCGTTGTGACGGAGGAAACGTTCGTGATCGCCGTTTAGGAGCGCGCCGGTGGTGACCATTTCGGTGTAGAGCAGGGCGTTCTTCGATAGGAGGCGTAGGAAGAAACGGCAATGGCGGTCGGTCCAATCCATCATTGGGGCGACGGAGAAGCGGCGGGAGAGTGGGGCGGGTTGTAGAGACATTGGTCTGCGATCTGGATCAAAGGGGCTAAGGTTCGAGAGTTTATCAGGAATGGGGTGGTGCACAGATTTACCGTCGTTATTCCGTGCTCCTGATAATTGATGAGGTTGGAACGGATCAGCTGGAGATTGTGGTCCGGGCCCCATTGAGTGAAATGCTCTACATAGATATGCGGGTTTTTGAGGGGATGGCGTTTGCAGACGCTGGAAATGGTCGAATGCAATTATTTGACTATTATCGTAGGGGCATTTGTTGCTCCCATTTGAGCGAAAGCATCATCTCATGGTATAAGGCTGTAATTTTTTAGCAGGTTTTTTTAATGAAGGCTTCAGTCTCCTCGATGGCTATAGAAGAATTTAAGACTGAAGGCAACAGCCTCTCATCTAAAAGTCACAAAGTCGTTAGTTTGTTTTGTGGTGCCGGAGGCCTTGATTTAGGCTTTATCAATGCAGGTTTTGAAGTTTGCTTTGCGGCAGATTATGATGCAGCGGCAATCAAAACGTATAACCGGAACCATTCTGGCGAGTTAGGTCGAGTTGTTGATCTATTAGATACTTCGGTAGAGCAACTATGTCAGTCCGTAATTAATAGTTGTGGTGAAGGTCAGCAAATCAGCGGAATAATTGGAGGCCCCCCATGTCAGGGTTTCTCTCGTGGGAATGTCGGACGACACGCTGAAGACCCGCGAAATCAATTGGCTTTAAAATATGCGGCGATAGTAAATTCTTTTTATCATAAGTTTGGGCTTAAATTTTTCGTTTTTGAGAACGTTCCAGAGATACGTGCGCGAAAAAATGAGAGTTTCTTGAAAGGGTTGCGCGAGGAACTGTCGAAAAATTTTGATATTTATGAGCAGGAGCTAAACGCTAGTAATTATCAAGTGGCGCAAGCGCGCAGGCGTCTATTTATCGTTGGTGTTTGTAAAGCGGCAGGAATTAAAAAATTCGATTTTCCTGCGCCATCAACTTTAGAGATGAAAGTCGTTAAGGATGTTATTAGTGATTTGCCTGAGCCAGTTTTTTTATCTAACAAGTTGGCAGCAAACTCAATTCCGTACCACCAAAATCATTGGACATCCCGGCCGAAGTCAAAACGGTTCGAAACCGGAGTAATGCCTGTGGGAGGTCGCTCTTTTATTCAGCTTGACTGGACGAAGCCAAGTAGGACTGTGGCATATGGTAATCGTGAGATACACGTGCATCCAAATGGTAAAAGACGTTTAAGTATCTATGAGGCGCTGCAGTTACAAGGGTTTCCGTTTGCATACGTTCTTGAAGGCAATATGAGTCAGCAGGTCAAACAGGTTTCTAATGCAGTGCCGCCCCCGGTCGCAGAGAGAATTGCAGAGTCAATAATGGAACAAGTTTTATAAGGTATCTAAGTTATGGATAACATTAGTAGCGAAACTGGACTTTCTGATGAAGAAATCGTATTGCGTCGAAAATTAGCAGCGTCCTCGTTTTACGATGCTCCTGTTCAAGCCACACTTAAAACGAATCAACGCGTCTTTGCTCGAATTACAGACGGGATATATAGAGAACCAGCCTCAGCACTGCGTGAGTTGATAGCGAATTCCTATGACGCTGATGCCACAGAAGTACGAATTTTCACTGACGCACCTCGATTCTCAAAAATTGTAGTTCGAGATAATGGTCATGGATTAGACGAAAATACTTTGGCGCACATTATTTGCAATATTGGCGGCAGTCTAAAACGTAGCAAGGATGGTAAGTATCACGATGTGACAAGTGGGTTGGATAAGAACCTCAGTCCGAAGAAGCGCCGATTGATCGGAAAGCTTGGTATTGGTCTGTTTTCGGTCTCTCAGATTACTCATCATATTGTTATTGTCTCTAAGGTTAAGGGCGATAATAAACGTCTTGTTTGCGATATTCTTTTGCGTCCTCAGTCTGAGGTGGAAGCAGAAACGGACGAAGATAACTACGTAACAGGTAAGGCTGAAATTACATATGTTCCCGCGGAGGATTTGGGCTCATCCGGTACAGAAATTACATTATTAAATGTACGACCTTTTGTCCAAGAAAGTCTGCAATCAAAACTTTTGTGGAATGCTATACAGTTTGAGCGTGAGGCTGTTGGCGTTGATGTCGAAGAAGTTGAATTTGATTTAGAGGACGAGCTTAAGGATCTGCCTCGGGAACCAGATTTTCATATCGGTGAAATTGATCCAAGAAATCCGGAAGTATTGATTACAACCTCAAAATTACCTTGGCTTCCATCAGATGAGCCAGTGGAAAAGTTTCGGAAGTTGGTAGCACAGGTCGGCTCTCTGACTGCAGATTCAAAGCGGGGGAATGTTAAACTTTTAAGTTCCCTTGACTCATATCTTCGAATGATATGGTCTATCAGTTTGTCTGTCCCTATTAAATATATCGAGAAGCACCCCTATGAAGTATGTGCGTCTGATAATGTAGAAGTTTACCTCATTAACAATGGTGGTAAGGGTAGCGCTGCTGAAAAAATCGAGCTTAAAGATAATGAAACACTTGAGTCTAGGCTGGGATTGGCGGCGAGAAGAGAAGAAAGTGAAATTCCATTCTCTGTAATAATCGACGGGGTGGAACTGCGTCGACCCATATCTATTGCGGGTGATGCTGATAAAGCGAAAGGGCAATTGATGTTCGTCGGTAGAGCGAATCCCTCTCTGAGTAGTGTGCCTGAAACATACCGGGGTGGAGAGCTTGAATTTGAATATTATATGCTTTGGAATAGTAAGGTTGTTCCTCTAGAACATAATGGATGTTTAATCCGAATCAATGGTGCTAACGGGACGTTATTTGATTCGTCTTTTTTGGATTACCAAATTTCAGAACAGACTCGGTTGAGACAATTGTCTGGTGAGATTTTCGCAATCAAGGGACTGGACTCCGCTCTGAATATAGATCGAGAGTCATTCAATATTGCTCATCCTCATTTTCAGTATCTTAAACGGTGGATGCATAACGCTCTTCGTCAGTTTATGAGTAAACACAAGGCATTAAGTAAGGATACGGCTGCTCTGCAAAATAAGGTAAAAATTGATCAGGTTAAGTCAGATATTAATGCCATAGTTGTTGATTTTACCGAAAGTCGATCAGTTCGATTCTATTCTTCAGCTAAAGGTGACCAGCCTTCGCTTTTGGACGAGCCTGGTACAATTTCGATCAACAGAGAATCCGTTGTTACAAAATCTCGAAATGCCACTTCCATTGAAAAAGCCCGCATGGGACTGCACGAGGATAAGCTTGTGGCAGTCGCGGATATCCTCGAATCATATGGGTTGCTATCAAGCCTAAGTGATGCGGAGATAGCACGGCTTATAGGTGCTATTGGTAAAATTTTCCTTATGGATATTAAGAAATGATAAGCATGGATAGCGGAGACGAATTGGAGGTTGGTCTTGGTTATGATGATGTTACTCATGGGGCAGTTTCGCTTAAAACCAAATTCGCACCTTGGCATAAACCTAGAAAGCAATATATTCGTAATAGGCAGTGGAATGTTGCTGTCTCTAATTTAATTGAACATCTCCAGTTGAAGGAAAAAGATAGATCGTTACAGTATTTAAGCCTTCCAGGATCGGATCTGCTCGATGTACGCTCACTTTATACTGTCTGTGCTGCGAAAGAGGTGCGGCTAAAATTTATTGGGTTGAATGAAATTACTGTGGGCGATAAAGAAACGACCATGGATCAGTTGATTTCAATTAATGAGCTACATGGGCTTAAATATATCGATCCGTCGTCTGATGTATACGAGGATCAGCTAGAGAGTCTTTGTGTTAACAAATCTATCGCGCAAGAAAATATTATTAAGCGGGCGTCAAGCTATGACGTGATAAATATAGATTTATGTAGGAGTATGCTCGAATCTCCTCCGCAAGATAAACAAAGTAATTATTATGATGCATTGTTTAAACTCCTGAGGCATCAAGCGGATAATCGTACTGAAGATTGGCTCTTCTTTGTTACCACTCGCACCAATCAAGATATGGTTCATGAAGGTGCATTTCGAAAGTTCGTGGAAGGTTTAGAGCAGATTTTTGATGTTGATGATGCTGTCTATAATAGATGTTGTGAGTTAGAGATTTTTGGTAAAGATACGCTTGTTGAACGGCGTATTGATGTTGATAAGATTGATGCTCCTTCTTATAATAATTTGTTGAGTGCAGGTATTGGTAAGTGGGTGTTAGCTGCTTTGGCAGGGCAGCCCCCAGCGCATAAGTCCAAGATGTTGCAGTTGTTTGGCTATAATGTGCTTCAGCGCGATAATGACTCTTGCGACATGATGTCTTTCGGGTTTTGGTGTAGGCACATCCCCAATAAGGCAAAAGACGCATTTGGATTGGCTGGAGCTGGAGTTAATTTAAACGCGGAAGATGTTACTGCTGCTGTTGGTAAAGCCAGGTTAGCTATCATTGAGTCTGTATCAAAATTTATTAATGTTGATGTGGATATGGCAAATGATGAGGTTTTTGAAGAAATGCTGCAGTCATCGACTAGCCTTATGAGATCTGCTAGGTATGATGTGCCCTCTTACATAAACTGGGCGCGTGATGATCACGGAAAGGTTAAGATGTGGTTAGCCGCCCGAGGTACTTCTTAATTTTCCGTTAGGGGGGAATGCTAGCCCCCCCTGCTATCGGAGGTTTCTGTCCATTCGTGTTATGCGCTCTTCTGATGCTGCGCTCTTAATTTGTAACGCTTCGAAAGTGCTTGCAGCCATAACTGAAACCTGTCTTTTGCCATTGGCTGTAAGTCATTTCAATCAAAGGGCCATCTCGTCAACTATTAGAATCACTTCGATTTCAGGTTGATCACGATCTAGGCCATCATTCGCATCATCCATTCTCTGGTTCAAGCGGACCGCTCTGGATCAACGTGCCAATGGCGAACAGCCTATCGTTTTTCGTAGACTAAATACATGCGGCATAGACATCACGTTCACCGATGTAGCCGATACGCCAAACTAGCACGTCGCTGCAAAATATTTCGTGAGGAAACTGTGGAACCTATAAATATTGATCGATTGATCGATGTCAGAAACAGGCTATATGCGGCGTTGGATAAAAAGCGCTCTGAGCGCTGGTGTCTGACGTTGTGGAGTCGCTTTATCCGTGCAAGAGATGCGTATAGCTGCGTTGTTTGCAACTCCTCTATTAAAGTTCAGGCCCATCATCTTTTCAGGCGTACACTATTGCCGCAGGCAAGATTTGAGTTGGGAAACGGAATCTCGCTTTGTCTAGAGTGCCACAGGCTAGCGCATGATGGATTTAACGGACGCCCCGATATGAGTTTGCCGATTGGTGCCCAAGGGGGAGATGATCAAGATGAGATTGCCTTTTACTACCAGAAGTTACTTGAGTCTGCAGAATCTCAAAACTTGAGTCATGAAGAGTTTTACTCGCTGAGTAATGAGATGTTGCAATTTTTTGTGAAGGTGCAAGGGTTTGAGTTTCTGCATAGGGCTGTGCTTCAGAAAAAAATAAGCGGATTAACTATGGCCTATCAGATTTGGGCACGGGCGCCTGAGGGAATGTCGTTAGCTGTTTTTAAGGCAAATGTACCTGGGTTTTCTGGTGGAGAACTTCATGAGTTTATGGTTGGTTATCCCGCCATTTTTATTTGTCGATGATTTTTCTTAGATGCCTATTAAAACTCATATTTCCGATTTCGAAAGTGACATGGAGGTAGGTTTTCTTCATCTGTTTAAATCAGTTTACGTTTAGTCATAATGCCTTACACCATCTTGCGCCTCCCCCTACACCTAAGACAGAATCCCCCGGCTTGTGCGTCTAGCCCGCAGGTTCTATCGTCCTCACGTCACTGAAAACCAGTGATCGGGTTTGGTAGCCCGCTTCGTGTCTAGATGCATCGCATCACCAATTTCAGTCGCTTCCCCAGGACTCGGATTTCATGGTGGTCATGCGTGGGGCCCATTCGTGGGCGCCGGGTTCTAGTGCGACCGGTCTACCAACCCGCGTATGGCCGCCACCCATCGTTTGGTAGCGTGGGTGATGGCTCCTTTTAGTAATCGCGCTAGAGGTCCATCTATGTTCAAAGTAACGCCCAACCCACCAGAAACCGATCCCGCATCCCCCTACGATTCCCTCGACCCCAAAAAACTCCACGAAGCCGCCGAGCGCGCACTCGATCACTATCTCCTCCCGCCCGGCCACATCATGGCCAGCGTCAACGAGCCCGAGCGCATGTACTTCGCCAATCCAAAGTACGACACCGAATCCCTGCTCGCCAACGCCAGCGAAACCTTGGGTTCAGCCTCGGAAATGCTCATCAACTTCGCCGCTACGCTCGATCTCTCGCATCGCAAAACCGCGCTGGGCATTGCGCAGGTGGTGATGTTGGGGGAGTTGGCGGTGAATCAGGCGTTGGATAACGTTGAGGTGAAGGCGTAAATCAAATTTCTCAGCGGCGAACGGGTCAGCCGTTGCCGCTGAGCGTCAAGTCAGTCGATCGCATTGCGCATAGCTTGGATTGGATTGGCTCATTTGCGGTAGTGCTTGGATATTTCTTTCCAAATGTACTTGTATCGAAACGTCAGCCAACGTATCAGCAGTTTGTCTATCTCGCGTCGAAAGCGGCTGTTTTCCCGGGCTCGCAAGGTCTCTGCTATGTCGGACTTCAACTGCTCCGAGTTGAACGCAGACCAGATCATTGGAATCACGGTTTCCAGGTTCGAGTGGCAGACAGGTGCGACCTCTTCGCAGAGAATTCGCTTTATCTCCTGAGGGTCATAATCTTCGGTCTCCCGCGCGATAAATGCGTAGTTGACCTCATTGTCGACAAACGCATCGGACAGTGCCCAATGGACACCGAGTCGTTCCTGTTCGGTCGCTGAGGCCCAGTTGCGTTTGGCTGGTTCGGGTATTAGCGGGGCTGATTCTTCCATATTCTGACGTCCTGTCGTGTGCTTCACCGTTGCAATTCAAGAGTTGCGGACAGTGCTGCTCTGAAGTCGCGCAATAAGACTTTCCAACGCCGGGCGCCTGTTCAGCCATTCCTCTTTGGTAATCCCCAACAAAACCACATCCACCCGAACCCCATCCTTCACCACGTTCTGCCGCCTAACCCCCTCAACCTCAAACCCGAACTTCTGGTGCATCTTCACCACCGCCGAATTCAGCGCCAGCACTTCACAATTCAGCTTCTCCAGCCCCGCCACACCAAACGCATAATCCAGCATCCAGAATTCAACGACACTGCCCAGGCCCTTACCCTGCAACCCCACGTCCAGATAAAACGCCCAATCCGCGCTCCTGTGCAAAACATTGATCGCATTCAACGAAACAACCCCCACCGCCTGCTCATCCTTGATCACCACAAACACTTGCTGGCGTGGATTGCCCTTTAACGAGTTCAGCCAGTTCGCATGTTCCTGCTCACTGATTTCATGCGACGTGTACATGAATTTGCGCACGTCCGGCTGATTGCGCAGGGTGCGGACGTGGACCTGGACAGCAGGGCTGGCTTCGGTGAGGGGCAGGAATTGCATGTGATGTCCTTGTCGGGCGGGTTAGCGATGCTGAACCGGCGCTGTCATTCAACCAAGTTTCATGTTGGCGCATACCGCGCAGGCCTAGGATGTTGGCACAAGTTCGTCGCTGTTCACTCCGAGGGGAATCGTGCCATGCGCCTTAGTGTCGTCAAAGTGCTGTTGATTGCTGCAGCGGTATCGGTGTTGAGCGCTTGTTCGGGCGCCGGTGGGTTGACCACCACCAGTTGTTTCTCCAGCGACTGTCAGTCGCCGGAGGGGCGCAACGCCAATACCTTGAAGTTTGGTGGCAACAGTATCGGCAGCAGTCTCAATCAGTACAGTTCCGGCATGTTGCATGACGATTGATGATTACTGCGCGGCGGGTACGGCAATCCATTCGCTTAGCGTTTGCTGATATTTGCCGGTGACTTTGCTCAGGTGCAGCCACTGATCGACGTACAGTTTCCAGCTGATGTCATCGCGCGGCAGCAAGTAAGCCTTCTCGCCGTACTGCATGTACTGATGCGGATTGACCGCGCACAAACCCGGTTTGAGTTTCTGCTGGTAAAGCGCTTCCGAGGCGTCGGTGATCATCACGTCGGCCTTGTTGTCGAGCAGTTGCTGGAAGATTGTCACGTTGTCGTGCAGGGCCAGTTGCGCCTTGGGCAGGAACGCGTGGACGAAGGCTTCGTTGGTGCCGCCGGCGGGTTCGACCAAGCGCACGTTGGCCTGGTTGATTTGCTCGACGGTCTGGTACTTGCTGACATCGGCGCAGCGTACCAGCGGGATCTTGCCGTCGGTGTCGAGGGTGTTGCTGAAGTAGGCTTTTTTCTGCCGCTCCAGCGTCACCGAAATACCGCCCATGCCGATGTCGCACTTGCCGGCCTGCATGTCCGGCATCAGGGTTTTCCAAGTGGTCTGCACCCATTGCACTTTGACCCCGAGGCTGTCGGCCAGCGAGCGCGCCATGGCGATGTCGATGCCTTCGAAATCGCCGTCGGGGCGTTTGAAGGTGTAGGGCTTGTAGTCGCCGGTGGTGCAGACGCGCAGCTCGCCTTGTTGCTGGATGGTGTCGAGGTGTGAAGGGGTTTCTTGCGCCTGAACGGCGGTGGCCAATGTGAGCGCACCGCAGAGGATCATCGTGCTCTTTAGCGTTGTCATTGTGATCGGGCTTCTGAGACGGAAGGTCGCCCAGTGTAGTGAAAGACTTTCGTGAGTGTCATCCAGCCCGCACAAGGCGATCGGCCAGATCCCGAGCCTGTTGTGAAGCGAGCGATCGCGCGTTGCGGTCGATGTCTTCGCCAAGAATGGTTTTTTCAACGATCAGCGCGTGCACATCGGTGATCCCGATAAATTCGAGCCAGGCTTCCATATAAGGTTTCTGAAAGTCGAAACGCTCCGCTGGCGTGGTCGATTGCGCGGAAAAATCCAGGCCTCGGGCATAGGCGAGTACAGCGGTTTTGCCTTGCAGCATGCCTTGCGGGCCACGCTCTGGGTCGAAGCTGAAGAGGATGTCTTTCTGCGACACCAGGTCGATGTAATGCTTGAGTTTGTACGGAATGCCGTAATTCCACAGCGGCACCGACATCACCAGAATGTCGGCACGGTGCAGGTGGGCGGCCAGTGCTTCGAGGTCTTCCCAGACCGATTGTTGGGCCGGTGTGCGCGGTATCCCGGCGAGGCCGGCGTACTTGGCGCTCATGGCGTCTTCACCGAACTCCGGTAGCGGCAAACTCCACAGATCCAGGGTTTCGACGTGTATCTGCGGATGATGCTGGACGTAGCGATCAATGAAGTTATTGGCCACTTGCAGTGACGCGGAGCGTTGTTTGCGCGGCGAGCATTCGATGTGCAGAAGGGTGGTCACGTTGAGCCTCGGCATTTCGGGGAGAGATTGCGAGGCATTGCAACATAGCGCGCTTCAAACTATAAATCGTAAATAACCCGCCAATTGATCACGTAACCAACTATGTTCGACGCTTTGTTGCTCAAGACTTTCGTGGCTGTCGTCGATGAAGAAGGCTTCAGTCGTGCCGCCGAAAAACTGCACCTGACGCAATCGGCTGTCAGCGGGCATCTGCGACGGCTGGAGGAACAGGTCGGCAAACCACTGCTCAAGCGCACCACTCGCTCTCAGCAACTTACCGCCGACGGCGAACGCTTGATCGGCTATGCGCGAACGATTCTGGCGCTGAACCGCGATGCCTGGGCACAACTGACACGCACGCCGTTTCAGGGGCGAGTGCGGATGGGTATTTCCGAGGATTTTGTCGAGGCGCGTCTGTTGCGCGCACTGCAGGATTGCGCGGCGCAGCATCCCGGTATGGAAATCGATGTGCAGGTGAATATTCCCGGAACATTGCTCAGCCAGATGCAGCAGGGCAACCTCGAAATGGTCATCGGCTCTCTGTGTGAAACCGCTGATTCGGGGCGGTTGCTCTGGCAGGAGCCGCTGGTGTGGGCGTGGGCGGCACAATCGTTCACGCAGCTGCCGACGCCGTTGCTTTTGGCGCTGTTCCCTGAGCCGTGCCCGTATCGCGAAGCGGCGCTGACTCGCTTGGCCCAGTCCGGTATCACGCCGCGTACGGCTATGCTTTGTTCCAGCACCGCAGGGTTGCGCGCAGCGGCGCTGTCGGGATTTGCCGTCGCACCGATGCCGTTGAGTCAACTGGGCCAGGGGCTGGTGGCACTGGGTGCGGAACACGGCTTGCCGGCGTTGCCGGATGCGCAGTTCCGCTTGTTCACTGCGGCTCACGCCGACCCGCAGATGATCGAAGCGGTTTCTCAGGCGATCTTCGATTTTTGTGCGGCGCGACGGTGATCGTGGGAGCTACAAGCCGAGACCTTCCTGCACCGCCAACAACAGATTATTTTCCGTCAGCGCAATGGCATCCAACTGCTGCCCGGTTTCAATCGACTGCATCCACCAATGGCTCTCCCCGTGTTCATCCACGGTGCGCAGCAAATAAGTGTCGGTGGCTGAAGGATAGATTTGCACGCGTCCGGCGCCGTCCTCGGTAAACCGTGCGATGGGATCAAATGTCAGGCTTTGATGATTGGCTTCGATTACCAGTTGATCGATCGCGTAATCATGGCTTTCGCCATCGGGCGAGGTTTCGCAAACGTGGGTCGGGTTGCGGCGAATTTTCAGGCCGACTTCGGTGACCGGTTGCAGCCATGCCTCGATGCGGTGATACAGGTCGTAGACCTGCGCCGGCCAGCAATCGATCTCCAGCGCCGCGTCCGCGTGGGTGTGCCGGGTTTGTTTGAGTTTGGCGGCGAGTTCGTCTGCTTTACTCATTTCGGATCCCTGTTGTTTGATGTCTGCCTGTTAATCGTAGACCGTTCAACGGCGTGCGGCCTTGCCTTGCGTCATGCGCTTGCAACACAAGCGTGGCGAAATCAGCGCTGGCCAAGTCTGGCCAGGATCGAAAACCACGGACGCAGGCGTCCCAAGGAGCGGGTAGATGAAAAAGCTGTTTACAATTTTGGCAGTGATCGCGCTGACGGTCGGTAGCATCGGCTTGAGTTCGGCGCGTCAATCGCAGTCGAGCAAAGCGGAATCGGTGGCGGGGGTGTTCGATTACTACCTGCTGACGCTGTCGTGGTCGCCGACGTTCTGTTTGACCCACAAGGATGACGCGCAGTGTTCCGGCAAGGGTTACGGCTTCGTGCTGCATGGCCTGTGGCCGCAATACGCTAACGGCGGCTGGCCGGAGTCGTGCCCGCCGTTGACCACGCTGAACGCCGCGGAAACCAGCAAAGGCCTGACGCTGTTCCCGACCAAAAAACTGCTCGATCACGAATGGTCGAAACACGGCACCTGCAGCGGCCTCGGCGCGATGGGCTATCTGGATGAAGCCGATAAGGCCGTCGCTGCCGTGAAGATCCCGGAGCAACTGCAACCGTTCAGTTCCTCGTATTATTTCGAAGCTCAGGAAATCGCCGACCTGTTCCGCAAGGCCAACCCGGGCATTCCGGCCGACGGCATCGCAGTGATCTGCAGCGGCCCTGAGCTGTCGGAAGTGCGCGTGTGCATGGGCAAGGATCTGCAGTTCGGCGCGTGCGGCAAAGGTGTGAAAACCCAGTGCCGGGCGGGGGATATTCGGGTGCCGCCGTCGCGTTGATTTGAGCGGCTTGTACGGAAAAAACGGGCGCCTGAGGAGGCGCCTTTTTTTTTGCCTGGGAAATCAACAAACCCCTCACAACTGACTAACCGCAAAGAGCAAGTCGAAAATAAACCGGCGAACGGTGATCATCCAATCTCGTTGCGCGCCGATATACCTGGGCGGGAGGGCGCGGTTTGCTCCGTGCATCCCGGTGGGCTACGCTCACAAAACATAAGGGTTTACCCGCTGGCGCCCTTGTCGTACCTGCCCAGGACATGCTTTTGCCTATCCCCATTCACGATCCGCAACAGACCCCCGGCACGCTCAAGCGTCTGCCACTTCGCAAAGCGGCGGTGTTGTTTACCGTTGCGGTGTGTCTGTGTCTGTGCGGTTTGTTGTACCTGCAACTGGAGCAGTCGCGGCGTCAGGATCTGACGGTGGCGCAGATGGCTTCGAGCAACCTGACCCGGGCGATGGCGCAGCAGGCCGAGGACACTTTTCTGGCGGCGGACCTGGTGATGAACAGCCTCGTCGACTGGATTCAGGAGGACGGCTACGGCGCCGGGCAGAAGACGCGCTTACAGAAAACCTTCGCGCGCCGGGTGCAGCAACTCGACCAATTGCACGGCATGTTTTTCTTCGACCGTGACGGGCAATGGGTGATTACTTCGTTTCCCGATCTGCCCCGTGGTAACGGCGTGGCCGACCGTGAATATTTCAAATTCCATCAGCAGAACGTTTCGACCGTGGCCCATATCGGCCCGGCGATTCGCAGCCGCGAGAATGGCGAGTGGATCATCCCGATCTCCAAGCGCGTGAACGACCAGGCGGGCAATTTCCAGGGCGTGTTGCTGGCCGGGATCAAGATGTCGTACTTCGATCAGTTCTTCAAAAGCTTCAGCCTCGATGACAACGGCATCATGTTTCTCGGTCTCACCGACGGCACCTTGCTCGCCCGCCGACCGTTCGATGAATCGCTGATTGGCAGCTCGCTGGCTAAAGGTGAGATTTATCAGACGTTACTGCCAAACGCCGCTGCCGGTACCGCCATGCTCGATTCATTTGTCGACGGCGTCACGCGTTTGTATGGCTACCGGCAGTTGGCGTCGTATCCACTGGTGGTTTCCGCCGCGACGTCGCGCGATACGATTCTCAAGGGTTGGCATGAGCGTGCGTTTCAGTCCAGCGTGATTGTGGCGTTGCTGATCCTCGGCGTCGGTTTGTTTGGCTGGGTGTTCATTCATCAGGTGCGCGACGGCGAGCGCATCGAAAAGAATCTGCGCAAGGCGCAGCGCACGCTGGAGCAGATTGCCACCCATGACAGCCTGACCGGGCTGGCCAATCGGCGCTTGTTCGAACGTTCGCTGGAGATCGAGTTTGCCCGTGGCGCACGGCAAGTCAGCCCGGTGAGTTTGATCATGCTCGATATCGACTTTTTCAAACGCTACAACGATGCCTACGGGCATGTGGCCGGCGACCAATGTCTGGCACAAGTTGCGCAGGTGTTGAAGGCCTGCTGTCAGCGCAAGTCTGATCTGGCGGTGCGTTATGGGGGAGAGGAGTTCGCGGTGTTGTTGCCGGACACCGACATCAACGGCGCACTGGCGATCGCCGGGCAGATCCGCCGCAGTGTGATCGACAAACACATCATCCACAGCGGTTCGCCGACGGAATATCTCACCGTGAGCCTGGGTTGCTATTCGTTCATTCCGAGCGGCAATGATGACCCTGAAGTGTTTATCCAGCGTGCCGATGCGGCGTTGTATCAGGCGAAAAATGCCGGGCGTAATCGGGCTGCGGTGTTGTCGCTGGAGAGTGGTCTGGCCGAGTTGATGCGTTCTGATCGCTGATCGCCAACCAGCCCCAAAACTTTTGGGTTTCATTCAAGTGTGTGGATGCCGCAGACCTTGTGGGAGCTGGCTTGCCAGCGATAGCGTCAGCACAGGCAACATCTTTTTGGACTGTCAGACCGCTATCGCTGGCAAGCCAGCTCCCACAGGGTTGCTCTATGGGCAACAAAGTGAACACTCAAATCTGAGGGGGTGTTCACCGGGGGTGGCTCTTGTTCGTTCAGCCGCCTGTGCCACCGCCCGCACCGCCAGTTCCGCCGCCGGCCGATCCGGTGCCACCGCCCGCACCCGAGCCCGAACCGCTGGCGCCACCGTTAGTGCCGGTGCCCATGTTAGTGCCCGAGTTAGTGCCTGAGCCTGTGCCTGAGCCTGTGCCGCCCGACGTGCTACCACCCGAAGGTGCGCCTGGCGTGTTGTTAGGTGGCATGGTCGTGCTGGTCGGGCCACCGGACTTGGTGCCGGTCGCGTCGGCGCCGTCATTGGCAGCGAAGCTTGCAGCGGAGGCCGTGGCGAGCAGGCCGGCCAGCAATAATGAGGTGAGTTTGCGCGTCATCATGGTCAGTCTCCAGGAAGGGGATCTACCTGATATTGGTCTGACGCGCAGAACCGTTGGTGCCGGTCGGCTGACGAGCGGTCAGCGGCACGGTAGCGTTGAGCAGAAGCAGGCCGGCGCTGGAGCCGCGTGCTTTTGCGCATCGATAACCATGCGCTGATCGGCTATCCACTGTCGCCACTCCACATGCTGCGCGGCGATGCCCAAGGGACCGGCCATTAACAGCAAGCCGATACAGGCAATGGTTTGTCGACGGCTGAGACCTTCTTTTTTACGCGCACTGGCAAGGCTGCGGCCGGGCGCGTTCAAGGGCGAATGGATGGAAGACATGACGGGCAGATACTCGATTCGGGCATCCGTTGCCTGCAATTAAGAATTGATCGCATTCTAGTGGCCCTTCTCTAGCGCTTGCAATCGTCCTGCGCAACTTTTCTCTGCGCCAGTGGCCTCCTGATCTTCTGGAATATTGGCTATTTGTCGAATCGGGTTCGGGGACTAACGTAGCCACACATTCACTTGCTGCCCGGAGCCACCATGAAACCTCGTACCGATTTCTACACCGCCTCCCCTGACGCACTGAAAGCGATGATCGCCCTGGAAACCGCGGTGTCGAAACTGCCGCTGGAAAAGACCCTGATCGAACTGGTCAAGCTGCGCGCCTCGCAAATCAACGGCTGCGCTTTCTGCATCGACATGCACACCGCCGATGCGATCAAGGGTGGCGAAACCCCACGTCGTCTGTTTGCCGTGACAGCTTGGCGTGAAGCGCCGTTCTTCAGCGACCGGGAACGTGCCGCGTTGCTGTGGACTGAATCGCTGACCCAACTGAGCCTGACCCACGCCCCGGATGAAGATTACGACGTCGTCGCGGCGCAGTTCTCGCCCAAGGAAATGGTCGATCTGACCGTGGCGATCAGCACCATCAACAGCTGGAATCGCCTGGCTGTAGGCTTCCGCAAAACCCCGCAGGCCTAAGCCCTCCCTACACATAACCCCCTGTAGGAGCTGCCGAAGGCTGCGATCTTTTGCTCTTGTCTTTTAAAAACAAAATCAACAGATCGCAGCCTTCGGCAGCTCCTACAGGGGAATGTGGTGATGTCGGGATCGGGATCAATGCCCATCCGCACTCGGCGCGGCCGGTGGTTGCACCTTGCGCATCAAGGGCACCATCGCCGTGGCGATGACGAAGCAAGCGCCGATCATCAAAAAGGTATCGCCATAGGTCTGGGTTTGCGCTTCGCGGTAGGTCAACAGCCACAACTGGCGCAGGCTGGCGGTGACGCCGACGTCACCGCTCTGACCCAGATTCGCCAGGTTGCCGCCGACCTGAGACAACCACTGATTCATCGCCTCGTTACTGCTGTTCAAATGCTCGGCCAACCGTGTGAAGTGCAGGTTGGTGCGGTCATTGAGAATGGTCGCGCACGCGGCAATGCCAATCGCGCCACCGAGATTGCGCATCAAGTTGAACAGGCCCGAGGCATGCTTCAAGCGTGCCGGCGCCAAGCCGCCCAAGGTCAACGTCACCGCCGGTGGCACCGCCAGTTGCTGGGCAATCCCGCGCAACGCTTGCGGCAACATCAATTGCCCGGCGCCCCAGTCGTGGGTGATCGGACTGAACTCCCACATCGACACCGCAAACAACCCCAGCCCTATCATCATGATCCAGCGCAGATCCACGCGATTGGCCAAAAAGGCGTACAGCGGAATTGCCATGATCTGGAAAACGCCGGTGGAAAAAACCGCCAGACCAATGTCCAGTGCGCTATAGCCACGCACCCGTCCGAGAAACAGTGGTGTCAGGTAAATCGTCGCGAACAGGCCGATGCCGGTGACAAAGGAAAAGAAGCAACCGAGGGCGAAATTGCGATCCTTCAGCGCACGCAAATCGACGATCGGATTGGCCACGTGCAACGTGCGGCCAATGAACGCCAATCCGGCCAGACCGCTGATCCACGCGGTGGTGAGAATGGTCTGGTCGCTGAACCAGTTCCAGCGCGGGCCTTCTTCAAGGGTGTATTCCAGACAGCCGAGAAACAGCGCAAGGAACACCATGCTCAGATAGTCCGCGCCTTTGAGCAGCGACAGTTCCGGCTGGTCGATCTTCACCAGCATCGGCACTGCCACGGCAACAAAAATCCCTGGCACGAGATTGATGTAGAACAACCAGTGCCACGAGGAAATATCGGTGATCCAACCACCAATCACTGGCCCCATCGTCGGTGCCAGTGACGCAACCGCGCCGATGGTCGCGGCGGCGATCACCCGTTGTTTGCCAGTGAAGAAAAAGAACGCCGTGGTGAACACCAGAGGAATCATCGAGCCGCCAAGGAAGCCTTGCAGCGCGCGGAAAGCGATCATGCTCTGGATGTTCCAAGCGATGCCGCAGAGCAAACTCGCCAAGGTGAAACCGACCGCCGAAGCGCAGAACAACCAACGCGTCGAGAACACCCGCGACAGCCAGCCGGACAGCGGAATCACGATGATCTCGGCGATCAGATAACTAGTCTGCACCCACGCCGTTTCGTCGGTGCCGGCGGAGAGCCCGCCGCCGATATCGCGCAACGACGCCGAGACGATCTGGATATCCAGCAGCGCGATAAACATGCCGATGCACATGGTCGCGAAGGCGAATACCTTGGTCGCGGTGGCCATGTCCGCCGCGTTGAACGGCTGCGCAGGGGCGGCGAGGGTGGCGCTCATGGTGCGAGGGCCACGGCGGCGGATTCAGGCTGGGCGCGGGTGTCGACTTCTGCGGTGACCGACAGACCCGGGCGCAAATGACCGAGCACGCCGTCAGCCGGATCGAGGAGGATGCGCACCGGCACGCGCTGAACGATTTTGGTGAAGTTGCCGGTGGCGTTTTCCGGCGGCAACACGCTGAACTGCGAGCCGGTGGCGGGGGCAAGGCTGTCGAGGCGACCGTGGAATTCTTGCCCGGACAGCACGTCGGCGCGGATGCTCACCCGTTGCCCGGGCTTCATCCCCGCCAGTTGATCTTCCTTGAAATTGGCATCGACCCACAGGCCGCTGGCCGGCACCACTGATAACTGTTGCGAGCCGGCCTGGGCATAGGCGCCAACCCGCGCGCGGCGGTTGCCGATCACCCCGTCGACCGGTGCGCGCAGTTCGGTGTAGCCGAGGTTCAGTTGCGCCAAATCGCGTTCGGCGCGGGCTTGCTGGAGGGCGGCGCGGGCCTGTTGTTTCTGCGTTTCGATCACCGCCAGTTGGCGCTGCGCGGCGAGCAGTTCGGCCTGGGCGCGGGCGCTTAGCGCTTGCGCGGTTTTGAAAGTGGCATCGGCACGTTGCGCACTTTCCACCGACACGGCGTTGGTGGTCACCAGACGTTTATAGCGTGCGTTGTCATCCCGCGAACGTGCGGTTTCCGCACCGGCCGCATCGATGCCGGCGCGGGCCTGACCGATCACCGCTTGCTGCAGTTGTTCGGTCGCGTCGAGGTTGGCCAGCAACGCCTCTTCAGCGGCGACCGCGCCTTCGGCCTTGGCTAGATTGGCGCGGTAGTCGCGGGCGTCGAGGCGGATCAACACCTCGCCGGCCTTCACATGCTGGTTGTCGCTGACCAGAACTTCATCGATGTAACCGGCGACTTTCGGCCCGATCACCGTCACGTCGCCACCAATATAGGCATCGTCGGTCTCTTCGAGAAAACGCCCGGTTCCCCACCAATGCACGGCGTAAAGAGCAGCGAAGACCAGCGCGAGCAGGCCGGCGCCGAGGATCAGCAGGCGTTTGAGCAGGGGTGGCCTGGTCTTGACCGGAGCGGTGAGGTCGGGTTCGAGGGCGGGCATGCTGGTCATCGCGTCATTCCTGCGGAAATGGATTGTTATTACGGTCGTAATATGACGCGAGTAATATTTCGTGGCAATTCATTTTTACCGCCGGTTGTCAGATTTGCTGGGGGCGGGCGCCAGTGCCGAGGAATCCGTTGCCTCCCATTAATAGGAAGCATTACTATTCACGCCCCTTTCCTCAGCACACCACCCATACCCCCATGCGTCCCCGCAGACCCGGCTTTTTCGAGCATTACGAAGAGTTGATCGGCACCTGGACTCGGCGCCTGCGCAATCGTGCGCAGGCCGAGGATCTGGCGCACGACACCTTTGTGCGAGTGCTTGAGTCGGATTCGGCAGCGGTGCAGCAGCCACGGGCGTATTTGCATCAGACCGCGCGCAATATCGCGGTCGATGGGTATCGGCGGGAGGATCGGCGGGGCGCCATGGAGTCGGAGGCAATCGATCACGCTGAGTCGTCGTCCGGCGACCCGGAGCATTACATGCATGCGATCCAGCTGGCTGATTCCATCGAACGGGCGCTCGCTGAGCTGCCGATTAACTGCCGGAAGATCTTCGTCTGGCAGAAGATCGAAGGCCTGACTCAAGCGGAAATCGCCGAACGCCTGGGGCTGTCCAAGAACATGGTCGAAAAGTATATGATCCGCACCCTGCGGCATCTGCGTGATCGCCTTGACGGGTTGCAGTCATGAGCGACCGCAGCTTTCCATCCCAGCCCAACAGGACATTCCATGATGGATACTCGTGATTGTGCGTGCGGGCAAACAACGGTGCGCGATGACGCGGCTCGCTGGTTTGTGCGTTTGCAGGAGCCGGCGATCAGTGCCGACGAGCAGCAGCGCTTCGACGCCTGGCTGAACGAACATCCGCAGCACCGCGACGAATTCCAGTTGCTGCAAGGCTTGTGGTCGGCGGCGGATCTGCTCCCGGCGCCACGCCTTAAAGCCCTTGTTGAAACATTGCCAAGCCGCCGCGAGCGTCGACCATTTGTGCGTTATGCCGTGGCTGCCAGTGTGCTGGTGGTGGCGCTAGGCCTCGGTCTGTTCAGCGGTTTGAATCATCCCGGCGGCTATAGCGCCGAATTCACCACGGCGTTGGGCGAACGCAAACATGTAGCGCTGCCGGACGGCTCGGTGATCGATCTGAACAGTCGCAGCCGTTTGCAGGTGCGGTATGAGAAGGATCGTCGGCTCATCGAGTTGAGCGAAGGCGAGGCGATGTTCAGCGTCGAACACGACACCTCGCGACCGTTCGTGGTCGAGGCCGGCAGCGGCAAAGTCACCGTCACCGGAACCCGTTTCGATGTGCGCCGCGACGTCACGCAAACCCGCGTGGCGGTGGAGCAGGGCACGGTGAAAGTGCAGGGGCGTGATGCGCCGGACAACCAATTCATCAGCCTGACCGCCGGCCTCGGTACCTATGTCGATGCCCAAGGCAAAGTTGCTGCCGCCTATGCGGTCAACCCGGCGGAACTGACCGCTTGGCGTAGCGGCAAACTGGTGTTCAACAACGCCAGCCTCAGCGAAGTCGCGGCAGAAGTGTCGCGTTATCGCGAGAAACCGCTGACGGTCAGCAACCCGACCGTCGCCAGTCTTCGCCTGACC
The DNA here is from genome assembly GCF_058136335.1 of Pseudomonas sp. 4CAES_32.4. Lineage (NCBI taxonomy): Bacteria > Pseudomonadati > Pseudomonadota > Gammaproteobacteria > Pseudomonadales > Pseudomonadaceae > Pseudomonas > Pseudomonas sp. 4CAES_32.4. The sequence goes on along the minus strand of NZ_CM176882.1, from coordinate 4,195,660 downwards.
AGCGTGTTCAAATCCGACAACACCGAAGCCTTGCTCAAAGCCTTGCCGAGCATCTTGCCGGTAGCCGTTCGCACCCATGCGGATGGCAGTCAGGAAATTATTTCAAAATAAAATTCAGGTTTTTTTCGCGTTCATCGTCTTCCTGTTCAACTGCAACTGGTTTGCATTAACAGCCGCACACTCTTGCGATCCACAGGACTACGTTCGACGTGAAAACCACCCCTGCCAACAACAAAAAATCCCCTTGGTTACCGCTGGCCCTCGCGCTGGCGGTCAACGCCGCGATGCCGCTGGCGTTTGCCGGTGAAGCGATTCATATCCGTGCGCAACCGTTGGGTCAGGCCCTGAGCGAGCTGGGCCAGCAGACTTCTCTTCAGGTGTTTTTCAGCCCCGATCTGGTCGCCGGCAAACAGGCCCCGGCCGTCGATGGCGACATCTCCCCGGAGCAGGCACTGCGTCAGTTGCTGCAAGGCAGCGGTCTGGATTATCAGATCAACGAAGGCTCGGTGACCCTGTCGCCCGCTGCGACTTCTGCCGCCAGCAATGGCCCGCTGGAACTGGGCGTGACCGACATCAAGGTGGTCGGCGACTGGCTCGGCGATGCCAACGCCGCCGTGGTGCAGAACCACCCCGGCGCACGCACGGTGATCCGCCGCGAAGCCATGGTCGAGCAGGGCGCAATGAACGTCAGCGACGTGCTCAAGCGTGTGCCCGGCGTGCAGGTGCAGGACAACAACGGCACCGGCGGCAGTGATATTTCCCTCAACGTCGGCGTGCGCGGTCTGACCTCGCGTCTGTCGCCGCGCTCCACGGTGTTGATCGATGGCGTGCCTGCCGCGTTCGCGCCGTACGGCCAACCGCAATTGTCGATGGCGCCGATTTCCTCGGGCAACCTCGACGGTATCGACGTCGTGCGCGGCGCCGGTTCCGTGCGTTATGGGCCGCAAAACGTCGGTGGCGTGATCAACTTCGTCACCCGTGCGATCCCGGAAAAAGCCACTGGTGAAATCGGCACCACCCTGGAAACCACCCAGTACGGCGGCTGGAAACACATCGACACCGCGTTCCTCGGCGGCACCGCCGACAACGGCATGGGCGTGGCATTGTTGTACTCGGGCGTCAACGGCAACGGTTACCGCGAGCGCAACAATGGCAACGACATCGACGACGTATTGCTCAAGACGCACTGGGCGCCGACCGATCAGGACGATTTCAGCCTCAATTTCCACTACTACGACGCCAGCGCCGACATGCCCGGCGGCCTGACGCAAAAGCAGTACGACGACAAACCGTACGATTCGGTGCGTGACTACGACCAGTTCAGTGGCCGCCGCAAAGACGTGTCGTTCAAATGGATTCGTCAGATCGACGAGCGCACCCAGGCGGAAATTCTCACCTATTACACCGACAGCTTTCGCGGCAGTACCATCGCTGCGCGTGACCAGAAAACCCTCAGTTCCTATCCGCGTTCGTACTACACGCTGGGCATCGAGCCAAGGGTGTCGCGCGTCTTCGATGTCGGCCCGACCACGCAAGAAGTCAGCGTCGGTTATCGCTACCTGAAAGAGGCGATGCACGAGCAGTCGAGTCGTCTGGCGCTGGTCAACAACCAACCGGTGGTGACGCCGACGTCCGACGGTCACGTATTCCAGGATCGCACCGGCGGCACCGAGGCCAACTCGGTTTACGTCGACAACAAAATCGACGTCGGCAACTGGACAATCACCCCTGGCATTCGCTTCGAACACATCAGCACCGACTGGCACGATCGCGCCGTGCTCGACACCGCTGGCAGACGCGTGCCGGAGAAAAACCGCAGCATCGAAAGCAACGAACCGCTGCCGGCGCTGAGCGTGATGTATCACCTGTCGGACGCCTGGAAGCTGTTCGCCAACTACGAAACTTCGTTTGGCAGCCTGCAGTATTTCCAGCTCGGCCAAGGCGGTTCGGGTGATCAGACGGCCAACGGTCTGGAACCGGAGAAAGCCAAGACTTATGAAATCGGTACGCGCTACAACGATGACGTGTGGGGCGGGGAAGTGACGCTGTTCTACATCGACTTCGATGACGAACTGCAATACATCAGCAATGACGTCGGCTGGACCAACCTTGGCGCGACCAAGCACCAAGGCATCGAAGCCTCGGTGCATTACGACATGGCTGCGCTCGATCCGCGTCTTGACGGTCTGACTGCCAATGCCGGTCTGACTTACACCCGCGCGACTTATGAAGGCGAGATTCCGGGCTTCAAGGGCCGTGATCTGCCGTTCTATTCGCGCCAGGTGGCAACCGTCGGTTTGCGTTACGACATCGACCGCTGGACCTACAACATTGATGGTTTCGCTCAGTCCAAGCAGCGCTCGCCGGGCACCGGTGTGAATGCCGATGGCAGCTTCAACGGCAACTACATCACCGACGGCACGGCGGACGGGCAGTACGGCGACATTCCGGGTTACGTCACCTGGAACGTGCGTGGCGGGTATGATTTCGGGCCGCAGGTGTCGAACCTGAAGCTCGGCGCCGGGGTGAAGAACATCTTCGACAAGCAGTATTTCACCCGCTCCAGCGACAACAACTCGGGGATGTATGTGGGGGCGCCGCGCACGTTCTTTGTGCAGGCCAGCGTGGGTTTTTAAAACGTAAGGTAACTGATCGTTCCCACGCTCCGCGTGGGAATGCAGCCCGGGACGCTCTGCGTCCAAAAGCGGACGCGGAGCGTCCATTGAGGCATTCCCACGCAGAGCGTGGGAACGATCTCATGTAGGAGCTGCCGCAGGCTCGGGCCGCGATCGGACGATCTTTTGCTTCAGACCTTCAACACTTTCCCGCCAATGGCCACTGCCACCAGCAGCAGCGCCATCAGGCCAAAGGCAAAACTCAAACTGCTGGCGTGCGCGACAAAGCCGATCACCGCCGGGCCCGCCAGAATCCCTGCATAACCCAGCGTGGTAATCGCCGGCACCGCAATGCTTTCCGGCATCACCGTTTGCTTGCCCACCGCCGTGTACAGCACCGGGACAATGTTCGAACAGCCAGCGCCAACCAGCGCATAACCGACCAGCGCCGCTTCCCAGCTCGGCGCGAACGTCGCCAGGAACAAACCGGCCGCGGCCAACAGCCCGCCAAACAGAATGATCCGTGTCGCACCGACGATCCGCACAATCCGGTCACCCATCAAACGCCCGGCGGTCATGGTCAACGCAAACGCCGCGTAGCCCAGCCCTGCATACGCTGTGTCGATCCCGCGTTCCTGCGCCAGAAATACCGCACTCCAGTCCAGCGCCGCGCCTTCGGTGAGAAAGACGATGAAGCACATCCCGCCGATAAACAGCACGATACCGTGGGGGATGGCGAACGCCGGGCCCGAGCTTTCACTGCCGTAAGGCAACATGTGCGGTACGCATTTGAACAGCGCCGCGATTAGCACCACGACCACCACCAGCATCGCGGCCAGCGGCGTCAACCCGAGGCCGAGCAGGGCGCTGACGCCCGCCGCGCCGACGATCCCGCCGAGGCTGAACAAGCCGTGAAAGCCCGACATCATGTTCTTGCCGCTGGCGCGTTCGACGATCACCGCTTGCAGGTTTACCGTCGAATCCACGGTGCCCAGTCCCGCTCCGAACATGAACAGCGTGGCGATCAATGCGGGTATCGACGACACCGTCGCCAGCAACGGTAATGCCGCGCAGATCAGCAGCGTGCCGCCCGTTGCAACGCGCCGGCAACCGAAGCGCGTGGCCAGAATCCCCGCCAGCGGCATCGCCAGAATCGAACCGACTCCGAGGCACAACAGCAACAGGCCCAACGTGCCCTCATCAAGCCCGGCGCGCGCCTTGGCGTACGGCACCAGCGGCGCCCACGCGGCAATGCCGAGCCCGGCGATGAAAAAGGCGATGCGCGTGGACATCTGTTGCAGGCGTCCGGGGACGAAGGTGGCTTGGGCGTTGAGGCTGGTCATATCGATCCTTGGCAAAAAACTTCGCGTCCCCGAAGGACAGTGATTCAGCGATGAGGTTCGATCGCCAGTCATTCGAGGAAGTACAGACAACATCGTACCTTCTCCTGTAGGAGCTGCGGCACGCTGCGATCTTTTGATCTGTTTTTTCAGGATCAGAATCAAAAGATCGCAGCGTGCCGCAGCTCCTACAGTGGATTGCGGTTTACAGTTGGTTTTTTCGGTTGCAGGGATTATGAGTGATGACGCAGTTTTATGACGCGCGGGGCAATGTTTATGGTGTGGTTTCGCCGCAAGCCTTGCGCGAGGCGGGCATTGATTTGCCTGCCAGCGCTGCCGAATGTGCGTCCTCCCGCCAGTCTTGGAGCGAGGCGGCGATCAGCCTCTGCTGCGACTGGCCCGCAGGCCAGCGTCCACCGAACAGCAAATCCCACCGCAGCGACGGCCTGCTGATCGGCCCGTTCCAGACATCGCCACCGTTCGATGTGCTGATCGTCAACACCGACGGCTCCCTTGCTGAACGCAGTGGCAACGGCTTGACGATTTTCTCTCAGGCGCTCACTGGGCAAGGCTTGATGCCGCGCGATGGTGCGATGTTGCGCGTGCATCACGATAAGGGTGAGGCGGTGGAAACCTCGGTGAAACCGGCGGAAGTCGAAGGCGCTCAAGGCTTCTGGCTCGATCTCGGCCAACCCGGTTTCGGGCCTCGTGCGGTGGCTGCGCAGAACGTGGACAACGTCGATTTCAACGGGCGTGGCGTGAGTCAGGTGAAGCCGCTGGCGACACTCGATCCGGCATGGTCACACAGCCAGTTTGTGCGAATTGGCAATCCGCATTGCGTGACGTTACTCAGCGACAAGGCCGCATTGCCAAGCAACGAACAGATGCGCGAATCGCCACTGAATGAAGGCCTGACCCGAATCGCCTACGCCGTACCGACCGGTGCGGGAGAACCCTGCCCGGCGGGCGTCAATCTGCAATGGGCGGCACGTGAATCTGCGCAGCGAATCGTCGCCCGGGTCTTCGAACGTGGAGAAGGACCGACAGCCTCATCCGGCACCAGTGCCAGTGCGGTGGCGTCTGCGGCATGGCGGGTGGGTTGGGTGACAGCCGGGGAAGTGCAAGTGGTCATGCCCGGCGGAACCGCTCCGATTTTGCTCGAAGAAGTGGACGGGGAATTGATGCGGGTCAGACTGTTCGGCACGGCGCGGTTGATGGACTGAATTCAATGCCGCCATCGCTGGCAAGCCAGGCTCCCACAGGGTTCTGTGCGGAGCGCAGTTACTGAATACAGCCACTGTCCAATGTAGGAGTGAGCCTGCTCGCGATAGCAGACTGGCATTCAATACAGATGTTGCCTGATCTACCGCGATCGCGAGCAGGCTCACTCCTACAGGGGGGCAGTGGCGCACACAAATGAGGTGTTCAACAAAAAACCCTGTGGGAGCCTGGCTTGCCAGCGATGGGGCATTCAGCCCCAAGCAGGATTTCAGCTCAGCGCGGTACTGAACTCGACCGTCGGCATCGTCCGCTTCATCAACACCTTGCCGCCGCGAATCGAATACAGCGGCAAGCCCTGACTGCGGATCACCTCGTAATCGTTGTCCGCCGAGAGGATCAGCAGGTTCGCCGGGCGCCCCTGTTCCAGGCCATAACGCTCACCCAAGTGCATGGCTTTGGCGCTGTTGTCGGTGACTAGATCCAGGGCACTTTGCAGGTTGCGATAGCCGAGCATGTGGCAGATGTGCAGCCCGGCTTCGAGCACGCGCAGGATGTTGCCGTTGCCCAGCGGATACCACGGATCGACGATGGAATCCTGGCCGAAACACACGTTCATCCCGGCTTCGAGCAACTCGTTCACACGGGTGACGCCACGGCGTTTCGGGAAATTGTCGAAGCGCCCCTGCAGGTGAATGCTTTCGGTCGGGCAGGAGACAAAACTGATCCCGGAATGCCCGAGCAAGCGGAACAGTTTCGCGCAGTAGGCGTTGTCGTAAGAACCCATCGCCGTGGTGTGGCTGGCGGTGACGAGGGCGCCCATGTCGCGGCTGCGTGCTTCTTCGGCGAGCACTTCAAGGAAGCGTGAATGCGGGTCGTCGGTTTCGTCGCAATGCACATCGACCAGGCAACCGGTGCGCTCGGCCAGGTCCATCAGGAATTTCACCGAACTGACGCCCTGATCACGGGTGTACTCGAAATGCGGAATGCCACCGACCACATCGGCGCCCATGCGGATCGACTCCTCCATCAGCTCGCGGCCGTTGCGGAACGACTCGATGCCTTCCTGCGGGAACGCGACGATCTGCAGGTCGATGAGGTGACGGCTTTCCTCGCGCACTTCGAGCATGGCTTTGAGCGCGGTGAGTTGCGGGTCGGTGACGTCGACGTGGGTGCGCACATGCTGAATGCCGTGAGCCGCCAGCGCCTGAATGGTTTTCCTGGCGCGGGTCTTGGTGTCTTCTTCGGTGATGGTGACCTTGCGCTCGCCCCAGCATTCGATGCCTTCGAACAGCGTGCCGCTCATGTTCCAGCGCGGCTCGCCGGCGGTGAGGGTGGCGTCGAGGTGAATGTGCGGCTCGACGAAGGGCGGCACCACCAGATTGCCGCCGGCGTCGAGGTCTTCCGGGCCCAGCGTCGGCGCTTCGGTCTGGCGGGCGATGCTGCGGATCAGCCCGTCTTCAAGGTGCAGTTCGTGCAAACCTTCCTGGTTGCGCAGTCGGGCGTTGATGATGTGCATCAGGCGAATCCTTTTTTATAAGTCTTGTAGTGGCGCGCTGGCGCTGCGGGCGCCGAGCAGACCGGTGACGATGACATACGTTAGCGCGGCAGCGGCGATCCCTACCAGCGGCGCGACCCATGGCGAGCTGAACGCGGCGACGGTGCCAACGGCGTAGGCCCCGAGCCCCGGCCAGTTGAACGCCGGTAACCGTGCGTCGGCCAAGCGCGGATAGTGCCCGCGCCAGCGGTAGAAAAAGTCAGCCATGATCACCCCGCCAATCGGCGGAATCACCGTGCCGAGCAGAATCAGATACGGCACCAGCATGTCGTACATACCGAGCAGGGCGAGCAGGGTGCCGATCACTGCGCCGGCGAGGGTCACGGTCTTGCGCCGACCGGTGCGCAGCAGGTTGCAACCGGCGACGGCGAAGTTGTAGATGGTGTTGTCCTGGGTGCTCCAGATGTTCAGCAACAGCATGGCCATCGCGGCCATGGCGAAACCTTGCAACAGCAGCACTTCAACCACGTCCGGCTGTTGATAAACGATGGCGCCGTACGCGCCGATCAGCACCATCAGGCCGTTGCCGATGAAGAAACCGATCAGGCTGGCCAGCACCGCGACTTTTGCCGAGCGCGAAAAACGTGTCCAGTTGGTTGCCTGCGTGGCGCCACTGACGAAGGTGCCAAAGACCAGCGTGATCGCCGTCGACCAGTCCAGCGAACCGCTCGGGACGACGCTGAGCAAGCCTTCGAAGCCGCCGACTTTCACCGTGGCCACCCACATCGACAGCAACAGCAGCAACATCATCGCCGGCACCGCGATGTACGAGAGAATCTCCAGCCCGCGATAACCGACGTAAGCGGTGGCGCAGAACATCAGACCGAACAACACCATCAGGCCAAGCACCGTGCCTTCGTTCAAATCAAAGTATTTGCCGATCACCACCGCAGCGGTCGCCGTGCCCCAGGCGTACCAGCCGATCTGGGTGAAACCGAGGATCAGGTCGCTGAGCTTGCTGCCCACTTCACCGAAGCAGAAGCGGCCCATCAACACAGAATTGAGGCCGCTTTTGAAAGCGATGTAGCCCAGGCCCGCCGCGTAGAGGCCGAGCAGCAAGTTGCCGACGATGATCACCGCCATCATCTCGGCGAAACCGAACGCTACGCCAAGCTTGCCGCCGGCGAACATGGTCGCGGTGAAAAACGTGAAGCCCAGTAACACCATCGCCGTCGAGGCCAGGCCTTTGCGCGCGTGCATGGGGACTTCGCTGAGGGGGTAATCGTTGCCGGGAGCGTGCTGCGTCATGGGGCGGTCCTTGCTGGAAAGGGAGAGACGCGGGGAAGGGTTGCAGTGGTCGTGCCAAATGCCGGGTGGCGCGGGTTATGTATAGACGAGGCGCGTCGGACGGCGCGAAAACAGTGCACCCCAACACCCCGAAGCCCAATGTAGGGGCTGCCGAAGGCTTGGGCCGCGTTCGGACGATCTTTTGCTCGTTCCCACGCTCCGGGTGGGAATGCAGCCCGGGACGCTGCGCGTCCCACTCCAAAGCCGAACGCAGAGCGTGGGAACGATCAGTGTGAGGGGCATTTGGGGCTTGTCAGAGAAAGCGAATCAGGGCGGCGACGATGGCTGTCATCGGCCTGTCCTCTTGGCGGGTGGGAAGCCAAAAAGCATAGGCGTAAAAAAACAGCCGTGAAGGCTGTTCTCTATTTCCCGGACTAAACACCCATCCCCTGTGGGAGCCAGCTCTGCTGGCGATTGCGGTGGTTCAGTCAATAAAAGGATCGACTGACCGTCCGCCATCGCTAGCAGGGCTGGCTCCCACAGTGAGATTGGGGTGTCTGGGATTACTCGCCGCGATAGATGCAACCGCTGGTGCACGTTTCGTGAATACGGATCGCGCTCAGTTCCGGCAGCAATGGCTTCATTTCATTCCAGATGAATTTCGCCAGCACTTCGCTGGTCGGGTTTTCCAGGCCAGGAATGTCGTTCAGGTAGTTGTGATCCAGACGCTCGTACAGCGGCTTGAAGATCGCCTTGATTTCGGAGAAATCGCGAATCCAGCCGGTGTGCGGATCGAGGTCGCCACTCAGGTGAAGCGCCACTTTGAACGAGTGACCGTGCAGACGTCCGCACTTGTGGCCGTCCGGGACGTGCGGCAGGCGGTGGGCGGATTCGAAGGTAAACTCTTTGAAGATTTCCACGGTATTTTCAGCTCTGTTCAGATGACGTTCGCCGCAGCGATTCGGGCAGGCGGCGAGTTTACCAGCTTGTGTTTGGCCGTGCTGACTAAAGGGTCAGCAAGCGCTCGGCGAGGCGACCATTGGCAGTCAGTTCGAGGAACTCATCGCCCAGGCGGCGGCTCTCGTCCATCGCCGCGTGCCAGTATTTTTGCCGGCTCGGCGCATCGCCCATGAAGCGTTTGAAGTCGTTACGGTCGGGCAGTTTACCGTAGGGCAGGCGCGCCAGATATTCCTTCGACGGCGCGAGCAACAGCACGTCCTGCAAGCGCTCCACCGAGGCCTTGCGCCACGGTAAGGTCTTGTCAAACCAACCGGGAATCACCCGGTCGGTGAAGTGCGGATAGAGCACGATGCCGTCGCCGCTGTAGGGCAAGTCGAGGTGGTAGTCGAGCAAGCCACCATCGCGGAAGGTTCCGGCACCGGCGCCCGGCAGATCACGCACGCCTTCCATGACCATCGGGATCGAACCCGAGGCCAACAAGGCTTGGCGCAGATTGCCGGCGTTCAGCGCGACGAAGCGCGAGGGGAAATCGCTAAGCGCATTGACCGGTGGCGCCAGGCGCGGATCGTGGATGATCAGCCGTTCGAAGTGCCGCGACAGCCGTGCGCGACCGCGCAGGTTGTCGGCAATCACCGAGCCCAGCGCCAGCCCGAGGCGACCGCGATGATCATCGGCCAGCCGCCCCTGACTTTTCACCACCATGATGTTCAAGCGGTAGTGGGCATTGTCGAGGATGCTCGCGTCGCGGCCGTCGAGCAGGTCATTGAGCATGCGCTGCGAGCTCTGACTGATCTCGGCCATGGTCACGCCTTTGTTGAAGTTCTGCTCGGCGTACAGATGACCGAGACGGCGAATGCCTTCGGCGGCGTCCGGCAGGCAAGCGCTGGCGAAGCGCCAGGAACCCACCGAGGCGCCGATCAGCGAGCGCTCACGCGGCGCGCTGGGCAACCATTCGCCGAACAGCGCCAGATCCAGTCCTTGAATCCCCAACGCCTTTGGCCCACCGGCGGCGCCGGGCAGGGTGCCGACATCGGCAGCGTTCAAGCCCTGCGCGCGAATCCGCGCCATAGCACGCGGGCCGGCCTTGAGGGTGAGGGCGGGGAATTTGATGTGGATGGCGGTCATACCGGTCTCGATCGTTAGCAAGCGAACAATTATAAGCACATGTTACAGAATCCTGTAGGAGCTGCCGAAGGCTGCGATCTTTTGATCCTGTCTTTTAAAAACAAGATCAACAGATCGCAGCCTTCGGCAGCTCCTACGGGAAATATTCTGGGGAGGAGCAATGATGGCAATTCAGTTTCAGTTAAGTTCAAATCGCTAAGGTGCCCACCGTAAAGCTGCACATAAAAAATACGGAGACACCATGAAAACCCTGACTGCCCTGTCCATTGCCTCGATCCTCGGTTTCACTGCCAGCCTCGCCCACGCCCGCGATCTGGGCCCCGATGAAGCCCTGCGTCTGCGTGACGCTGGTACTATCGTCTCCTTCGAGAAGCTCAATGCCACCGCGCTGAGCAAACATCCGGGCTCGACGATCACCGATACCGAGCTGGAAGAGCAGTACGGCAAGTACATTTACCAGATCGAAATGCGTGACCCAGAGGGGCTGGAATGGGATCTGGAATTAGACGCGGTGACCGGGCAGGTTCTCAAGGATCATCAGGATACGTAATGAAGGTTAATGTTCGCGCCACCCGCCGCACGGCGTGGGTGCTGGTGTTGTTTTGCTCGACGGCGATGGCCCGCGACCTCGGTCCGGACGAAGCCCTCAATCTGCGCAAGCAGGGGGTGATCCTGCCGCTGGAGCAAGTGCTGCAGCAGGCGATGGATCGCTATCCCGGCGCGAAACTGCTGGAAGTCGAGCTGGAAGAAAAACATGACATCTATATTTATGAAGTCGAGTTGCTGACCGCCGAAGGCGTGGCTCGCGAGCTGCACCTGAAAGCCGCTACCGGCGAACTTGTGAAAGACAAGGAAGATTGATCGATGCGTTTGCTATTGGTGGAAGACCACGTACCGCTGGCCGACGAATTGCTCGCCGGTCTGCAGCGCCAAGGCTATGCGGTGGATTGGTTGGCGGACGGTCGCGATGCGCTGTATCAGGGCAGCAGTGAGCCGTATGACCTGATCATTCTCGACCTCGGCCTGCCCGGCGTTCCGGGGCTCGAGGTGTTGACGCAGTGGCGCGCTGGCGGTCTGGCGATTCCAGTGTTGATCCTGACCGCGCGCGATTCCTGGGCTGAACGCATTGAGGGATTGAAGGCCGGCGCCGACGATTACCTGACCAAACCGTTCCATCCCGAAGAGTTGTACTTGCGCATTCAGTCGCTGCTGCGTCGCTCCAAAGGCCAGGCCAATCAGCCGACGCTCAAGGCTGCCGGCCTGCATCTGGACGAGGGGCGCCAGTGCGTGGTGCGTGACGGCGCCGATATTCAACTGACCGCTGCCGAATTCCGCCTACTGCGCTATTTCATGCTCCACCCCGAACAGATCCTCTCCAAGAGTCACCTCGCCGAACACCTGTACGACGGTGAAACCGAGCGTGACTCCAACGTCCTCGAAGTGCACGTCAATCACCTGCGCCGCAAGCTCGGCAAAAGCGTCATCGAAACCCGTCGCGGCCAGGGCTACCTGTTCGGCGGGCAAGCTTCGTGAGGTCAATCCAGCGCCGCTTGAGCCTGGGTTTGATCAGCGTGATGGTCATCGTCGGCGTGGTGCTGGCGCAAACCAGTCTGTGGTTGTTCGAAGTGGGTTTGCAGCGCTACCTCGAAGCCGGCCTGCGCAACGACAGTGAAAGCCTGCTGGTGGCGCTGGTGCGCGGCCCGCAAGGTTTGCAACTGGACGAACGTCATCTTTCACCGGCCTACCAGCGGCCGTTTTCCGGGCACTATTTCCGCATCGATTTTGCCGACAGTCATTGGCGCTCGCGCTCGTTGTGGGATCAGGACCTGCCGCTGCTCGAACACGTCGGTCTGCACAGCAATCTGCAATTGGGCCCGGACGGGCAGCAACTGCTGGTGCTGCGCTCGGACTACCGGCGCTTGGGCCAGTCGATTTCGATCAGCGTTGCGCAGGATTACACGCCGGTGCGCGAGAGCTTTCAACGCATGCGCCAGATCGGCCTCGGCTTGGGCCTGGCGGCATTGTTGCTGATTCTGTTCTTGCAGCGGCTGACCGTGCGCCGCGCCTTGAAGCCTTTGGAAAGGGCGCGCGAGCAGATCGCGCAATTGCAGCAGGGCCAGCGCTCGCAACTCGATGATCAGGTGCCGGTGGAACTGGAGCCGCTGGTGGCGCAGATCAACCATTTGCTTGCGCACACCGAAGACAGCCTCAAGCGTTCGCGCAATGCCTTGGGCAATCTCGGCCATGCCTTGAAAACGCCGTTGGCGGTGCTGTTGAGCCTGGCATCGAGCGAGAAGCTGGATGCCCATCCCGAGTTGCGCAAGGTTCTCACCGAACAACTGGAACAGGTGCAGCAACGGCTAAACCGTGAGCTCAATCGAGCGCGGTTATCCGGGGATGCGCTGCCGGGGGCGTTGTTCGATTGCGATGCGGAACTACCGGGATTGCTGGCGACGTTGAACATGATTCATGGCGAGCATCTGGCGTTGAGTTACGTCGCACCGGCGGGATTGCAACTGCCGTGGGATCGTGAGGATTTGCTCGAATTGCTCGGCAATCTGTTGGATAACGCGTGCAAGTGGGCGGATGCCGAAGTGCGCTTGAGCGTGGTCGAGCGTACGGATGGCTTTGCCCTGAGCGTGGAAGATGATGGCCCGGGGATTCCTCAAGAGCAGCGCGCCCAGGTGTTTAGCCGCGGGACGCGGTTGGACGAGCAGACCCACGGGCATGGCCTGGGGCTGGGGATTGTCCGCGACATCGTCGACACCTGGGGCGGGTTGCTGGTGTTGGGCGAGAGCGAGTGGGGCGGGTTGAAGGTGGTAATCGAGTTGCCCAAACGCTGATCTTGAATACGCCACCCTCCCTAGTGGGAGCTAGCCCTGCTAGCGATAGCGGTCATTCAGTCACACGGAGGTTGAATGTGACGCCGTCATCGCTAGCAGGGCTAGCTCCCACAGGGGCGGTGGGCTTTAGACGCGGAACTGATCCATAAGGCTTTGCTGCTGATTCGCCTGCCCAAACGCTGATCTTGAATACGCCACCCTCCCTTGTGGGAGCTAGCCCTGCTAGCGATAGCGGTCATTCAGTCACACGGAGGTTGAATGTGACGCCGTCATCGCTAGCAGGGCTAGCTCCCACAGGGGATTTGCGGTGGGCTTTAGACGCGGAACTGATCCATAAGGCTTTGCTGTTGATTCGCCTGCCTAGACGCTGATCTTGAATACGCCACCCTCCCTTGTGGGAGCTAGCCCTGCTAGCGATAGCGGTCATTCAGTCACACGGAGGTTGAATGTGACGCCGTCATTGCAGTGGTCTAATTTCCCCGGACACCCCGATAGGTGGAAAATACATCTATCGAGGAGTTATTCATGACCAAAAAACGCAGAGCATTCGACGACAGCTTCAAGCTGCAAGTCGTGAAGATGATCAAGGATCAGGGGCTAACCGTTATGCAGGTTTGCCAAGATCTGAACATTGGTGAGACAGCCGTTCGACGCTGGGTTCAACAGTACGAGGCAGAGCAACTGGGGCAGGCCGGAATCGGCAAGCCATTGACGGCAGAGCAACAGCGCATCCGGCAATTGGAACAGGAAAATCGCCAGCTCAAGATGGATAACGACATCTTAAAAAAGGCTACGGCCTTCTTTGCCCGCGAGCTGAAGTAAGGTATCGACTGGTTCGGCAGCTGCAACAGAAGGCCTATTCAGTGACACATGTCTGTCGGTTACTGAGCATCAGTCGCTCGGGCTTCTATGAGTCGCAAAAGCGTGCTGATGCGCCCGTCCGGCAGAGTTGTCCTGTCGTTGTGCAACTCAAGGCGTCTTTTGCCGAGAGTGGTGGCTGCTACGGCAGCCGGCCCTTGCGCGACGCTTTGCGCGGCAAAGGCCTGTCTGTTGGACTGTATAAAATCCGCCGTTTGATGCGTGCCAATGGGCTACGTTCGGCTTGGAAGCGCAAGTTTGTGCACACGACCGATAGCAATCATGATCTGCCGATTGCCGAAAATGTACTGAGCCGAAAATTTGATCCGGCGGCGCCAAACAAGGCTTGGGTGGCAGACATCACCTACATCCGCACCCGCAGTGGCTGGCTGTATCTGGCCGTGGTGTTGGACTTGTTTTCACGCAAGATCGTGGGCTGGTCGATGGCTCCGAACATGCCGGCAGAGCTGGTGTGCACTGCGATGCAACTGGCCATCGCACAGCGCCAACCGCCGCCAGGCCTGATTGCCCACTCGGATCGTGGCAGCCAATACGCGAGTGCAACTTACAGAGATTTACTGGCAAGAAACGACATGCAGCAGAGCATGAGCCGTAAAGGTAATTGCTGGGACAATGCGGTGATGGAACGCTTCTTCCTGAGCTTGAAAATGGAGCGGGTATGGCGACGTGACTATGCCAATCATACCGAAGCGATCCGCGACATCACCGAGTACATCGTTGGGTATTACAACAACGAACGGCTTCACTCGAAACTGGGATATCTGCCACCGACCGTCTATGAGCGGGCGATGGCGTCAAAACCACCTATCGAGGTGTCCGGAATTAGTTGACCACTGCACATCGCTAGCAGGGCTATCTCCCACAAGGGGGTTTGCGGTGGGCTTTAGACGCGGAACTGATCCATAAGGCTTTGCTGCTGATTCGCCTGCCTAAACGCTGATCTTGAATACGCCACCCTCCCTTGTGGGAGCTAGCCCTGCTAGCGATAGCGGTCATTCAGTCACACGGAGGTTGAATGTGACGCCGTCATCGCTAGCAGGGCTAGCTCCCACAGGGGGGTTGCGGTGGGCTGTAGACGCGGAACTGATCCATAAGGCTTTGCTGTTGATTCGCCTGCCCAAACGCTGATCTTGAATACGCCACCCTCCCTTGTGGGAGCTAGCCCTGCTAGCGATAGCGGTCGTTCAGTCACACGGAGGTTGAATGTGACGCCGTCATCGCTAGCAGGGCTAGGTCCCACAGGGGGGACGGTGGGCTTTAGACGCGGAACTGATCCATCAAACTCTGCTGTTGATTGGCCAGGCTATTGAGCGACTGACTCACCCGCGCTGACTCATTCGCCTGCCCGGACAACGATTCGGTGACATCACGGATCGTCGCCACGTTGTTATTGATCTCCTCGGCTACCGCACTCTGTTCTTCTGCTGCGCTGGCGATCTGCAGGTTCATGTCGCTGATCACCGTTACCGCATCGCCGATCTGCCGCAGTGCGGTCACAGCCTGGCCCACCTGTTCAACGCTGCCTTGCGCCTGACGATGGCTGTTGCCCATCGAGCCGACCACATCCTGAGTACCGCTCTGCAATTGTTCGATGACTTGGCGCGTTTCTTCCACCGACTCCTGGGTGCGGCGGGCGAGGTTGCGTACTTCATCGGCGACTACGGCAAAACCACGGCCAGCCTCGCCGGCACGCGCTGCTTCGATCGCGGCGTTGAGCGCCAACAGGTTGGTCTGCTCGGCGATGGCGCGGATGGTTTCCAGCACGGCGCCGATCTTCTCGCTGTTGGCCGCAAGACCTTCGACTTGCACCATCGCCGCGCTCATGTCGGCGGCGAGGGTGTCGATGCTGGAGGTGGTGCGGTCGATCACGGTCAGGCCTTGGCGGGTAGCGCGATCGGCATCCTTGGCGGCTTCGGCAGCCTGGGCGGCGCTGCGCGCGACGTCTTGCGCGGTGGCGCTCATTTCGTGGGAGGCGGTGGCGACCTGATCGACCTGACGGTATTGCTGCTCCATGCCGGCGCTGGTCTGGGTGGCGATGGCCGAAGACTGGTCGGCGGTGTTGCGCGCGTCCTGCACCGAGCGTTTCACCTCGGCGATGATTGGCTGCAACTTGTCGAGGAAACGGTTGAACCAGCCGGCCAGTTGCCCGAGTTCGTCCTTCTTGTCGTAAGCCAGACGGCGAGTCAGATCGCCTTCGCCGCTGGCGATGTCTTCAAGCATATGGGCCACGCCGAGGATCGGTTTGGTCACGCTGCGTGCCATCAGCCACACCAGCAACAGGCCGATTAGCGCAGCCAGTACGCCGAGGCTCAACTCGATCAACGTGCCTGAGTTATTGCTGGCGTCCAGTTGTTGCTTGAGCGCTTCGGCACGGCTGACCAGAACTTTTTCCGGTACATCGAGCAACACGCCCCATGACGGGCCGCCCGGAATCGGCGGGAACGGCGACAGCACTTTCAACTGGCCGTTGCTGTGCAGGCTGCTGACGCTGGTGCTGGAGGCGAGTTTGCTCAGCAGTTCGGCGCCGCTGGTTTTATCCACGGTATCCAGACGCTGACTGAGTTTGCCGGCGTCCGGGCTGTAACCGGCAAGCAGGCCGGCGGGGCTGATGATGCTCACGGCGGTCTGGCCTTCATAGAGCTTTTTGCTCGCGCCCTGGCTGATCGCTTGCAGGCTGTTGAGGTTGATATCCACCGACAGCGAAGCGATGACTTTGCCGTCAACCATCAGCGGGAAGACGATGCTGGTCATCAGCACGTTGTGGCCGTCGATGACATAGAAGTACGGTTCGATCACGCACGGCTTGCGCGTGGCGCGCGGGCAGGTGAACCAAGCGTTGGCCGCCTGACCGCTGGGGCCGGTGCTGGTGTCGGCCATGTCGCTTTCCGGCAGGGCCATCGAGGTGACTTTGCCCGGTGTCGGTTGCGACCAGTACAGGGCGAAACGGCCCTTGTCGTTGCTGCCGAGCTCCGCTTGGCCGGCAAACAGTTCGTCCTTGCCGTCCAGCGCGTTGGCTTCGAACACCAGCGACAGGCCGAGCAGATCCGGGTTGGCTTGCAGCGCCGATTTGACTTGGCGGGTCATGTCTTCGCGCAGGTCGAATGCATCGAGGAAACGCTTCTCGGCCTGTTCGCGCAGGAACAGCACCTGCCGCGAGAAACCGTGGCCGTACTGATAGGCGTCCATGAACTGCTGGCGAATGCCGGCGGCTTGCACTTCACCCTGGGATTCGATGCGCGCCTGAGCGGATTCGGTGAGCATTTCCATACTGGACGCTTTCACCAGTTCAGAACTGTGCTCCATGCGGTACAGCGATAGACCGACCAACAGGGTCACGATACCGGCCAGGCAGAGCCCGGCGAGCAAGGTGATTTTCCATTGGATGGAAAGTTGTCTGAGCGACATGGAGACGTCCTTATTCGATAAATATCTGAGACTTTGCACTGTAACGGCCCAAGAGCAGCTTTCTTGAGCTTCGAGCCGCAAGCTGCAAGCGAAAAAACGCAAAAGCTCGTGATCGTTCCCACGCTCTGCGTGGGAATGCCTCAATGGACGCTCCGCGTCACAAAGCGGACGCAGAGCGTCCATTGAGGCATTCCCACGCAGAGCGTGGGGACGATCAATCACACCGTAGCTTTGACACTGCGGCCACTCTGCGGCACAGTGCGCGCCCTTCTAATAAGACCCTCTTTGCAAATCCGCCGGTTAAGCTTTGGCGGACTCATTCTGTCTGGCGGTCGGTTTCCACCGCAGTGTTTTTCGAGGTAGTGAAATGAATGCAGTCATAGCGGCGGTTGGCGTCATGCTGGTGCTCAGCCTGTCCCGCGTGCACGTCGTGATCGCTTTGATCGTCGGCGCGCTGGTCGGCGGTCTGACCGGTGGTCTGGGCATCGACGCCACGCTCAAGGCCTTCAACAGTGGCTTGGGCGGTGGCGCGACGGTGGCGTTGTCCTACGCGTTGCTCGGCGCGTTCGCCGTGGCAATTGCCAAGTCCGGCCTGGCCCATGCCCTGGCCGACAAGGCGCTGGCGATGGTCGACCGTCAACACGCGACCGGCGGCAACAGCGTCAAATGGCTGCTGATCGGCCTGCTGTGGGTCGTGGCGATTGCCTCGCAGAACATCCTGCCGATCCACATTGCGTTCATTCCGCTGCTGGTGCCGCCGCTTCTCTATGTACTGACCAAGCTGCAACTCGACCGCCGCCTGATCGCCTGCGTGATGACGTTCGGCCTGATCACGCCGTACATGTTCCTCCCGGTAGGCTTCGGTAACATTTTTCTCAACGAAATTCTGTTGGCGAATGTGGCGCGCAGTGGCGTCGACATCAGCGGCATCAATGTCACCCACGCCATGGGCATTCCGGCGCTGGGCATGGTCTTCGGACTGGCAATGGCATTTGTCAGCTACCGCAAGAAGCGCGTGTACGACTTGGCGAAAATCGAGCAGGTCGAGCAAGTGGCGGTGCAGTACAACCCGTTGAGCCTGATGATTGCCCTCGTGGCGATTGCCGCAGCATTCATCGTGCAACTGCTGCTGGATTCGATGATTATCGGGGCGTTGGTGGGTTTCCTGATCTTCTCGGTATCCGGCATCGTCAAGTGGCGCGAGACCGATGACCTGTTCACCGAAGGCATGAAAATGATGGCGATGATCGGCTTCATCATGATCGCCGCCTCCGGTTTCGCTGAAGTGATGAAGGCCACCGGTGAAGTGCAGACCCTCGTCGAATCGTCGGCGTCGTGGATCAATCACAGCAAGGCCGTTGGCGCACTGTTGATGTTGCTGGTCGGTTTGCTGGTGACCATGGGCATCGGTTCGTCGTTCTCCACCGTGCCGATTCTGGCGGCGATTTTTGTGCCGCTGTGCGTGCAACTGGGGTTCAGCCCGATTGCCATCGTGTGCATCGTTGGCACCGCTGGCGCTTTAGGCGACGCCGGTTCGCCGGCCTCGGATTCGACCCTCGGCCCGACCTCCGGCCTGAACATCGACGGCCAGCATCACCACATCTGGGACACCGTGGTGCCGACCTTCCTTCACTACAACCTGCCGCTGCTGGCATTCGGCTGGGTGGCCGCGATGGTTCTCTGAACCCCATCGATCCTCTGTGGGCGCTAGCCCTGCTAGCGATAGCGTCAGTCCAGTCAGCCCATCGGGTGACTGAAACACCGCCATCGCCAGCAGGGCTGGCTCCCACAGGGGAATGGGGGTGAACCCGAGCCTCAACTTTTGCTTTTGCGTGCCGTTAAAGCCTTTAACCACGCCAATAAAATCAAAAGAGTGAGCCCCTACAATGCGCCTGAGCCTCAAGGCTAAAGTCCTGTCCCTCGCCGTTCTTCCGGTGTTGCTCTTTGCGCTGGTCATCAGTCTGACCACGCTGTTCATCCTCCAGGAACAAGCGCACAAAGAGGTCGAACAGACCCGCGAGCGCCTGCTCAGCGACGCCAAAGCCACCCTGCAAAGTTACGTCGCGGTGGCCATGACCACGATCAAACCGCTGTACGACGCTGCCGCCCCGGGTGACAACGAGGCACGCGCGCAGGCGATCAAATTGCTCTCCGGCATTCGCTACGGCAAGGACGGCTACTTCTTCGGCTACGACTCTGAGACCGTGCGCCTGTTCAAGGCCAACGATCCGGACGGCGTGGGCAAAAGTTTCAAGGACAACCGCGACCCCAACGGCGTCTACGTCAACCAGGGGCTGGTGAAAGTCGCGAAGGACGGCACCCACTATCTGCAATACAGCTCGCCGCTGCCGGGTAACGCGCAGGTGCTGGTGCCGAAACTCGGTTACACCGAATACCTGGCGAAGTGGGACATGGCGGTCGGCACCTCGGTCAACCTCGACGGCATCGAAGCGCAAGTGGCGTTGGTCGAAGCGCAGGTGCAGGAGCGCATGCAAGGTGTGGTGCTGAGCATCGTCGGCGTGGCGGTGGTGGTGCTGTTGGTGATCGCGGCGGCGGGGATGCTGCTGGCCAATACCATTCTGCGTCCGCTGACCCTGATGAAAGCCAACCTCGACGACATCGCCGCAGGTGAGGGCGATCTGACCCGCCGCCTGAACATCACCAGCCAGGACGAACTCGGCGAACTGGCCGGCTCGTTTAACCGTTTCGTCGACAAGATCCACGGCCTGGTGCGGCAGATCACCGAGATGACCACGCAACTCACCGGGCTGGTGACGCAGGTTTCAGATCAGGCGCAGCGCTCGGATCAAGCGATGGAGCGTCAGCGCCACGAGACCGATCAGGTCGCCACGGCGATCAATGAAATGTCCGCCGCCGCGCAGGAAGTCGCCAAGAGCGCACAGAACGCCGCCGTCGCCGCCCAGCAGACCGATGAAGAAGGCCAGAGCGCCAAGCGTGTGGTGGCCGGCAGCATCAAACAGATTCATGCGCTGGTCGATGACATCCGCAGCAGTGGTGTATCGCTCGACAGTCTGCAGCAGGACGTGAGTTCGATTGTCGGCGTGCTCGCGGTGATTCGTTCGATTGCCGAGCAGACCAACCTGCTGGCGCTGAACGCCGCAATCGAAGCAGCGCGCGCCGGAGAAGCCGGGCGTGGATTTGCGGTGGTCGCGGACGAGGTGCGGGCGTTGGCCAGTCGCACACAGATCAGCACCCAGGAAATTCAAGGCATGATCGATCGGTTGCAGGCGGGCACGCAGCAAGCGGTCGAGGCGATGCGCCGCTCCAGCGAGGCCGGTGACGGCACTTCGCAGCAGGCCAATCAGGCCGGCGCTTCGCTGGATGCGATGGCCTCGTTGATTGCGACGATCAACTCGATGAACGCGCAGATCGCCAGCGCGGCGGAAGAGCAGACGGCGGTGGCCGAAGAGATCAACCGCAGCGTGCATCAGATTGCGGTGGCGGTGGATAACGTCGCCGATGAAACGCAGTTGGGCGCGCAGACCTCGCGGAGTCTGGCTGAGCTAGGTCAGCGCTTGGGCAAACTTGTGGGCCAGTTCCGCATCTGAGGCGCTGTTCAAATCCACATAAATCTTTGTGGGAGCTGGCTTGCCAGCGATGGCGTCCGGTCAGTCGACATCAATGTCGGACGTTCCGGCCTCATCGCTGGCAAGCCAGCTCCCACAGGGAATGTGGTGTTTGATCTACTTCGGTCTGTCCCAATAGGGCACTTCGCCGAAGCATTCGATGAAGAAATCAATCACCGTTCGCACCTTCACGGACAGCCTGCGACTCCCCGGCCACAGCACTGCAATCTGCTGCGGCTCCAGACTGTTCGACACCTGATAGTCCCCCAGCACCGGCACCAGCGTGCCTTCACGCACCGCTTCACCAATCAACCACGATGGAAACATCACCAGCCCCAAACCCTGTTCGGCGGCCTGGGTGAGGGTGTCGGCGTGGTTGCCGGTGATCGGGCCTTTCACCGAATACGGCGTCCAGTCCTCGCCTTCGCGACGGAAAAACCAGCGCTGCAGACCGGCCGCGCCTTTGTAGGCCAGGCACTGGTGCTGGGCGAGGTCGTCGGGATGTTGCGGTGTGCCGTGGCGCTTGAGATACGCCGGGCTGGCGGCGACCTGAAAGCGGTGCGGCGCCAGAATCCGCGCCTGCATGCTTGAGTCGTGCAGCGCGCCGATGCGAAACAGCAAGTCCGCGCCTTCCTGCAACGGGTCGACGTAGTGATCAGTCTGCTGGATATCCAGTTGCAGTTTCGGATAGCGCGCGCACAACTGGCCAAGCCATGGGGTCAGGTGGCGTTGGCCGAATACCACGGGGGCGTTGATGCGCACCAGGCCTGTGGGTTCGCTTTGCTGTTCCTGCAACGCCTGTTCGGCTTCCTCCAATTGCACCAGCACCAGCCGCGCATGATGGCCGAGCATGCGCCCAGCCTCGGTCGGCGTGACGGCGCGGGTGTGGCGGTAGAGCAATTGCTGATTGAGCGCCTGTTCCATCAACTGAATCTGCCGCGAGATCGACGAGGGCGCCACGCCTTCGCGGCGTGCGACTTCGGAAAAACTGCCGTGGTCGAGTACGGCGACAAACAGTCGTAGTGCCTTGAATCCGAGTTCGT
Source organism: Pseudomonas sp. 4CAES_32.4 (assembly GCF_058136335.1). Taxonomy (NCBI): domain Bacteria; kingdom Pseudomonadati; phylum Pseudomonadota; class Gammaproteobacteria; order Pseudomonadales; family Pseudomonadaceae; genus Pseudomonas; species Pseudomonas sp. 4CAES_32.4. The sequence continues at coordinate 4,173,860 of NZ_CM176882.1, read as the reverse complement.
TGAGCCCGTGCATGGTTTGTCCTGCTGTGCGTGTTGCGCAAAGGTGTTGTCCGGATCCTCTCATTTATCGCACAGCGACACCAGCCGATAATCCACGCCATCGTTAATCTGTGGAAGTTGGTTATGCAAACGTTGGATGAAGTGGCTGTTGAAGCGCCGGTGGCGAGGTCATGGTTGCGCTTGTTGCTGCTGCCGCTGGTGATCCTGGCGGGCATGGGCTTGTCGGTGGAGGCGGGGTTGCTCGGGCCGTTGGGTGTGCAGGTCGGGCACCTGTGGGCGACCCTGAGCATTTTTGGCGTGGGCTCGGCGATTCTGTTTTTGCTGCTTCTATTCGCCGGCCCGCAGAAAGGCCCGGCGCTGAATACGTTGCCGCGCTGGCAGTTGATCGGCGGCCTTCTCGGGCCGATCTACGTGGTGGTACTGACGCTGGCCACGCCGCACATCGGCATTGCCATGACGATGATCGCGATCCTCTCCGGGCAGGTCGGCAAGAGTGTGCTGATCGACCATTTCGGCTGGTTCGGCGCGGCGCGCAAGAAGGTCAACGCTGAGCGCTGGCTGGCGTTGGGGTTGATTGTGGCGGCACTTGTTCTGATTGCTCGGGGTTGATGATGAGTCTGATTATTTTGTTGGCCGTGGTCGTCGCGGCAGGTGCGGTTTTGAGTGTTCAAGCGGCGATCAATGGGCGTTTGGGTGAATCCGTTGGGGTGTTGCGCAGCAGTCTGCTGACGTTTGCCGTTGGGGCGGTGGTGACCGGGTTGTTGATTTTGTTTTTCGAGCCGGCGCATTCGGTGGGGTTGCTTGATGTGCCGAAGTGGCAGCTGAGCGGGGCGCTGTTTGGGGTGGTGTACATGATTGTCATGGTCGGCGCGGTGCCGCGGGTTGGTACGGCGGTGGCGACGGTGGCGGTGATTGTCGGGCAGTTGGGGATGGGGATGTTGATCGATAATTTCGGTTGGCTCGGCAACCCGGCGATTGAGCTTTCTGGGTCGCGGATTCTGGCGATGGTTTGTTTGGCGTTGGCTTTGGTGTTTATGTATCGGAGTTCGCGTCAGGCAGGGTGATTTGATTTGATTTGATTTGATTTTGAGTACATATCCGTTGCTGCGGTAACGGCGGCTTAGGGTTTCGCCCTTACGGCGAGGCACTTTTTCCAGACGCCCGGAATGCCGGCCCAGAAAAAAGTACCCAAAAAGGCTTGCTCCTACGTTCGGCCCGCTCGCTGGGGCTCGGGGTTCCTTCGCTGCGGGATCGATCCGGGGGCAGCGCCTCCGGTTTGCTTCGCTGCACCTCCTCTCGCTGTGTTTGGCTGCGCCAAACGGTCGCTGCGCTCCCACCCCCGGATCAATCCCTCCACTCAGCCTTCCGACGTCGCCTTACAGATCAAAAGCGGTACTCGAGCTAACGCTCATTGTTTTGAGTGGTGAGAAGCCGAAGCGATACGAGTATCTGAATTTGAATTCAATACTTGTGGGAGCTGGCTTGCCAGCGATGGCGGCCTGACAGCCGACCAATCTCTCACTGAATGCATCCAATCAACCTGTGGGAGCTAGCCCTGCTGGCGATGGCGGCCTTCCAGCCGACCATTCTCCAACTGATTGCACTCGGTCTAATTGTGGGAGCTAGCCCTGCTGGCGATAGCGGCCTGACAGCCGACCAATTCTGCCGTCTTGCACAATCTTCTGTAGGCGCTGCCGAAGTCTGCGAACTTTTGCTCTGCCCCCCCGGTGTCAGGGTAGTTGTCGTGTCTCCGGTTTTTTAAAAAGCGTTCCGGGGGCGGCAAGAGTATGGTCATGCCTTTCTATTCACCTGAACGTAAAGCTGCACTGCTTAAAATGATGCTTCCGCCCCTGAATCTCTCAGCGGCGGAGGTCGCACGTCGTGAAGGCTGCAGCGACATGTCTCTCTTTTATTGGCGCAAGCAAGCTGCTGCCAGAGGCACTCAATTGTCCGACGCCAAGCAACCAGCAGAGAGTTGGTCCGCCGAATCGAAGCTGTCGATCATCATAGAAACCTCAGCTTTATCGGAGCTGGAAATCGGAGAATATTGCCGGCGAAAAGGCATTTTTCCTGAGCAGATTACTGATTGGCGTAACGCGTTTATCGCCAACAGCTCCAAGCAATCGGCTGTTAAAAATGTAAACGCCGGTCAGTCTCGAGACGATAAAAATCGCATCCGAGAACTGGAGCGTGAGCTGCGCCGCAAGGATGCCGCTTTGGCTGAAACCGCGGCTTTGTTGGTACTGCGAAAAAAGCTCAATGCCTACTGGGGGAGCGACGACGAGGACAACTGACCTTGTTGCCAGAACGGTATTTACTCGTTGGGTGGCTCAATGAAGCCATCTTGGCGGGCGCCCGCAGGGCGCCTGCTTGTCAGGAGGTAGGCATTTCACTGAGAACGCTGCAGCGATGGAACTTGCCGGAAGAAATCCTGGCAGATGGGCGTACAACGACGCTGAGGCCGATACCAAGCAACGCGCTCAGTGAGCTTGAGCGACAAGCCATCGTTACGCTGTGCAACAGCAAAATCTATGCGCATCTGCCGCCGTGCCAGATCGTGCCGCAGTTGGCCGACGAAGGGCGTTATGTGGCCTCGGAGGCAACTTTTTACCGTGTCTTGCATGCCGCAGGTCAGCAGCATCACCGCTCCCGAGCCAAGCGGCCGCATCGCCATGAGGCGCCAACCACTTACGCAGCAACATCGGCCAATCAGGTGTGGTCATGGGACATCACCTACCTGCCATCGCCGGTTCGGGGGAAGTTTTACTACCTCTATTTGATCGAGGATATCTATAGCCGCAAGGCTGTGGGCTGGGAAGTTTATGAAGCAGAGAGCGGTGAGAAGGCAGCAGCGTTGCTGCAACGAAGCGTGACTCAGGAGAAGTGCTGGCGCCAGCCGCTGGTGCTTCACTCGGACAACGGCGCGCCGATGAAATCGGTGACTCTACTGACCAAGATGTACGACTTGGGCATCACGCCGTCTCGCGGTAGACCACGAGTCAGCAACGATAACCCGTACTCGGAATCTCTGTTCAGGACGCTGAAATACTGCCCGCAGTGGCCGCAAGATGGGTTTGCCAGTCTGGATGACGCGCGTATCTGGGTGAGGAATTTTATGACCTGGTACAACACCGTGCACCGTCATAGCCGGATCCGCTTCGTGACACCGGCTCAACGCCATGACGGAAAAGATAAGGAAATCCTGGCACGTCGAGACAGGGTTTATGGGCTTGCACGTGAAAGAAAGCCGGAGCGATGGTTGCAGTGGTCTAATTTCCCCGGACACCCCGATAGGTGGAAAATACATCTATCGAGGAGTTATTCATGACCAAAAAACGCAGAGCATTCGACGACAGCTTCAAGCTGCAAGTCGTGAAGATGATCAAGGATCAGGGGCTAACCGTTATGCAGGTTTGCCAAGATCTGAACATTGGTGAGACAGCCGTTCGACGCTGGGTTCAACAGTACGAGGCAGAGCAACTGGGGCAGGCCGGAATCGGCAAGCCATTGACGGCAGAGCAACAGCGCATCCGGCAATTGGAACAGGAAAATCGCCAGCTCAAGATGGATAACGACATCTTAAAAAAGGCTACGGCCTTCTTTGCCCGCGAGCTGAAGTAAGGTATCGACTGGTTCGGCAGCTGCAACAGAAGGCCTATTCAGTGACACATGTCTGTCGGTTACTGAGCATCAGTCGCTCGGGCTTCTATGAGTCGCAAAAGCGTGCTGATGCGCCCGTCCGGCAGAGTTGTCCTGTCGTTGTGCAACTCAAGGCGTCTTTTGCCGAGAGTGGTGGCTGCTACGGCAGCCGGCCCTTGCGCGACGCTTTGCGCGGCAAAGGCCTGTCTGTTGGACTGTATAAAATCCGCCGTTTGATGCGTGCCAATGGGCTACGTTCGGCTTGGAAGCGCAAGTTTGTGCACACGACCGATAGCAATCATGATCTGCCGATTGCCGAAAATGTACTGAGCCGAAAATTTGATCCGGCGGCGCCAAACAAGGCTTGGGTGGCAGACATCACCTACATCCGCACCCGCAGTGGCTGGCTGTATCTGGCCGTGGTGTTGGACTTGTTTTCACGCAAGATCGTGGGCTGGTCGATGGCTCCGAACATGCCGGCAGAGCTGGTGTGCACTGCGATGCAACTGGCCATCGCACAGCGCCAACCGCCGCCAGGCCTGATTGCCCACTCGGATCGTGGCAGCCAATACGCGAGTGCAACTTACAGAGATTTACTGGCAAGAAACGACATGCAGCAGAGCATGAGCCGTAAAGGTAATTGCTGGGACAATGCGGTGATGGAACGCTTCTTCCTGAGCTTGAAAATGGAGCGGGTATGGCGACGTGACTATGCCAATCATACCGAAGCGATCCGCGACATCACCGAGTACATCGTTGGGTATTACAACAACGAACGGCTTCACTCGAAACTGGGATATCTGCCACCGACCGTCTATGAGCGGGCGATGGCGTCAAAACCACCTATCGAGGTGTCCGGAATTAGTTGACCACTGCAGGTCGGGTCAAACACGTAACTGGAATCCGATCGGCACGGTGTATCTGAACCCTGAAAGGGAGCTAACCGTAGTGGTAAAAGTCGCGTAGCGAAACGGTAGACGCGACAACTACCTTGAAAAACGCCGTTGCTTTTGATCTTGACCTTGATCTTCAACCCCTTCGGCAGGCCGAGCGAAGGTGTTCATCAGGGGGTGGGAGCGCAGCGACCGTGCGGCGCAGCCGCATTCATCGAGAGGAGGTGCAGCGAAGCAAACCGTAGGCGATGCCCCCTGATGGACACCGTAGCGAGGGAACACTGAGCCTCAGCGAAGTGCCGTACGCCGGGGGCAAGCTTTTTCGGTTACCTTTTCGGCGTTTGGAAAAGGTGACTCGCTGTAAGAGCGAAACCGCCAGCAGCGCCAGCCGAAGCAACGTATATGCCCCCAATCCCACTCCCAATCCCAAACCCCAAACAAAATCAAAAGATCGCAACCCGCGGCACCTCCTACACTGGTTATCAAGGCTTGCCCTCAAGCCTCAGACAACCACCCAAAAAGGAGTCTGTCCCATGCCCGATAGAAAATGCGACTGCCCCGGCTGCAAATGCACCATCAAGGAAGGCGATCATGCCTACGCCGTCCACGGCAAACACTACTGCTGCGAAGCCTGCGCCCACCACCACAAAAGTGGCGAAGAATGCTCAAGCAAAGGCTGCCATTGCGCCCATCCGAAATAACCGCGCGCATAAAAAAGTGGAGCCTAATCAGGCTCCACTTCCAGTTTCAAACTCGCATCATCCATGCGCTCGGTATGCCGCACCGTACCCTGTAACCGCCGGCCCTCAACCCGAACAACCACGGTTTTGGCCTGGTCGAGATCTTGCGGTAAAGGCGCGGGCACTTTCAGGGCAAAGCGATAGGGATCATCTTCCACGGCTTCCAGACCGACGCGACAGTCCACGCTCTTGATGATTCGCCCAAACAGCGTGTCGAGGCCGTAGTCCAGATGCGCCGGGCTGACGATGTTGCTCATGATGATTCCCCCGAATAATACCGATGGCCAGGCTGAGCTTAGCTGGTCGGTCGCCACACGACGTTTTCCACGCCGAATTTTTCTGCCATCGGTTTACTGGTCTTCTGCACCTTTTCCCGGCCAAATCGCGGGATCCGACCGACACCGGCATCGCAGCTAGCCCAGTGCCAAGCTTCGGCATTGTCCATTTTGTCCGAGCGGATAATGAACGACTTGGGTGCGCCGTGAAGGGTGTATTCGATGACGTAGAGTTTTGCGTTGTTCATAAAGCCCGTAATCCTCCCTGTGGTAATAGAAGGATCGCGGCGCACCGGGAAAATTCACTCGGATTGTCCGACGGTATCTATCGTTGGCGACGTGCGGATGCACTGGTTACCATGGCGCCTCCACCAACCCCAATGAATACTCGACATGGCCCTCGCCGCGCCCCCTGATCTCAGTGACACCGATGTGCCCGTGCAACGTGTCGCGCGCACCTATCCGCGTGGCTTGTTCATCGAGCCGCATGAGCATGTCTGGGGCCAGTTGTTGTATGCGATGAGCGGGGTGATGTGGGTCGAAACTCCCCATGAAGCGCTGGTGGTGCCGCCGCAGCGCGCGGTGTGGTTGCCGCCCGGTGTACCGCACGGGATTCGCGTGGTGTCGGATTTGCAGATGCGCAATATCTACCTGCGCCCGGCGCTGGCGACGACGCTGGATCAGACAGTGCAGGTGATCGAAGTCGGTGGTCTGCTGCGCGAATTGATCGTCGGGTTGGTGGAGCAGGGCGACAGTGGTGATCCGCAGTACTACGAGGCGCTGGTCGGGCTGGCGTTGCTGGAGCTGAAACGCGCCAGGCGTTCGCAGCTGAAGATTCCGTTGCCGGACGACTCCGATCGACGTTTGATGAATTTGTGTCAGGCGGTCATGGCGGCGCCGTCGCTGGAGATTTCGTTCGAGCAGCACGCGGAAAATGCCGGCGCCAGCGTGCGCACGTTGGCGCGGTTGTTCAAGGACAGCCTCGGCATGGGCTTCGCCGAATGGCGGCGGCAAGTGCAGCTGGCAACGGCGGTGGCGGAATTGATTCAGGGGGTGGCGGTGAGTGCGATTGCCCGGGAGTTGGGGTATTCACCGAGCAGTTTCAGCGACATGTTCCGCCGGGAGTTGGGTGTCGCTCCGTCACAGTTCACTCTGTAACGACACTTTATCCTGAACCTGCACAGAACTTTGTGGGAGCTGGCTTGCCAGCGATAGCGATGTGTCAGTCGATGACAAATGTCGGATGTACAGGCCTCATCGCTGGCAAGCCAGCTCCCACAGGGTTCTGTGGTGTGCATCCGATACTTGTCCGAAATTCAGAAGTCCTTGGCCGATGCCATCCCCGCCGATTCCCTAGACTCTGCCCATTCCCTTCAAACGGCAGAGTTCTCTCCATGAACTACCTGATTTCGCTGGCCATCGGTCTGGGCGTCGGCCTGTTGTACGGCGCGCTGGATTTCCGTTCCCCCGCACCGCCGGCCATCGCGCTGGTCGGTTTGCTCGGCATGCTCGCCGGTGAACAGTTGTGGCCGATGGGCCGGCAACTGGTCGCCGGTTGGATGTCCTGAATTTCCTTTTCTTCTTCGGTGAATCAATCCATGAAAGCACTGCAATTCGATAAAACCGGCGACCTATCCTCTCTGCATTTCGTCGATGTTCCGACCCCGGTGCCCGGCGCGGAAGAAGTGCTGGTGCAGATCAAGGCTGCAGGCCTGAACCCCAGCGACGTGAAAAACGTCCTCGGCCGATTCCCTTACACCACGCTGCCACGGATTCCCGGGCGCGATTTCGCGGGTGTGGTGGTCGAGGGGCCGCAAGCGCTGATCGGCCAGGAAGTCTGGGGCACTGGCCGTGAGTTGGGCTTTTTTGCCGATGGCTCCCACGCACAGTTCGTTAAATTGCCGGCCAACGGCGTCGCGCACAAACCGTCGCACCTGAGTTTTACCCAGGCTGCCAGCCTCGGCGTGCCGTACACCACGGCGTGGGATGCGCTGGAGCGCAGTCTGGTGACGGCTGACACCCGTCTGCTGGTGATCGGCGGCGGAGCGGTGGCCACGGCGGCACTGGCATTGGCCAAAGTGCGCGGCGCGCAAATCCTGGCGGCGGCGCGGCGTCCGGAGCAGGTCAAGGACTTGCAGGCGCAGGGTTACCAGACCATTCAGCTGGATAAACCCGAAGACCTCGGCGCGCAGGTTGATGCGGTGTATCGCGGCGGCGCCGACGTGATCTTCGACACCACCGGTTTCTGGCTGCCGGCCTCGGTGGCGGCGCTGGCCACGTTCGGCCGCATCGCGATTATTGCCGCGCCGGTCGACGGCCATGTGCAATTGCCGGCGCTGGCGTTGTATCGCAAGGGCGGCTCGGTGGTCGGGATCAACTCGTTGTTGTACGGCGTGGCAGCCTGCGCGGCGATGCTCGAGCAGTTCGGGCGCTTCTTCGATGAGGGTTTGTTGCCGTTGCCGCAAGGTTTGGTCGAGGCACCGTTGGCCGAGGGACTTGCGCGCTACGCCGATGTAAACCAGGGCAGCGGTGACAAGGTCATTCTCATTCCCTGATACACCTTGAATCTCATTGACACCCAGCAACCTGTGGGAGCTGGCTTGCCAGCGATAGCGTCAGTTCAGGTTACTTCTTCCTCCCCTGTTCCGCCGTCATCGCTGGCAAGCCAGCTCCCACAGGAATCTATGTTGGTCTTAAGAAGCAGGGACGCCGTTTTCCCAGGCTGACCAGTTTTTCAGGATGTCCTGCACCAATGGATTGCCTGCACGATAGAGATTCTCCAGCGCCGGGACGAAGCCACCCTGATCGGCGTACCTGAGCAGATTGTCCACTTCGCTGCCGCCCGGCTCAGGGCGGTCGAAGTCGGAACCGGCACGCACCACGGCGAGGCGCTGCACATCGACCAGGCCTTCGCGGCTGGCGCGTAACAGCGCTTCGTAGGTCGAGTTGTCTTCCTGTTGGGTGGTGCAGTATTCACCTTTGTCGTCGGTGAGCAACTTGGTCCAGACCTCGGCGCGCTCGCTCAACCGCGTACCGGAGAACCAGGTGTTGCCCGCCAGCGTGTCGCAGCGGGTGACGACGGGCGGCTGATTGGCCGGGGCAGAAGGATATTTCAGGCGCCACGCCGCCGATTCCTTGCTCTCGCTCAGTGCAACCTTGTGGCTCAGGGCGAATGCTTTGTCCTGCAGTTTCGCGTTCAGCTCAAACACTTCGGTCTTGTAGTCCAGCGGCGGCTTTTCGTTCGGGCCTTTTGTGTTGATGCCCAGATAACCGGTCGGCCAACTTGACGGCGCATCGCGTGAATCGATCTCCCATTGCGTGCCGAATTCCACCAGATAATGCGCCCATGCGGCGGTGCCGATGGTCCCGTGTTTCGGGCTGATCCCGGCGATGCCGGCAATCAGGAAGTAGCTTTTGCGCAGGTCGAATTTAGGTGACAGCGCCAGCGCCAAGGTCGACGCGGCGGCGTTGGTCTGGCCCATGCCGGTGGTCAGCAGGCACACCTGTTGCGCGTTGCAGCGGATGCTCGGGTACTCGGCGGACAGGCCCGACACGCGGATTTCCTGTTTCAGTTCCAGGCGATCAATCCAGTTTTGCGCCTCGGGGGCGAACATGGTGATCAGCACCACTTTCGGTTGGATCGGCGCTTCGACCGCCCAAGCGGTGGAAGAGAGCAGGGCCAAACCGGCCAGGGTCAAACGCGTCATTGCTTGCATGAAACCTCCTGAACATCAGAATTGATAACCAACGCCGGCGTAATAACCCCACCCATTGGAACGGGCGCGGAAATCACCGTCGCCAAAATTCAGCTCGCTGCCGTCCTCCCAGTTGCCGCCGTTGTGGAAGTAACGCCCCACCAAGGTGAAGCGCAAATGGGTGAAGGAGTAGAGCAATACGTTAGTGGCCACCGTTGCGTTGGCGGTGCGCGCCGGGTTGTCCTTGTGGATATCCGAGCCGAAATCGAAGTTGGTGAAACCGATGTAGGTCAGCGAGGCACCGTTGCTGAATTTGTCGATGGGGATGATGTATTTCAGCTGCGCGCGGTAGCCGTCCCACGAATATTCGTTGCTCGCACCGTAGTTTTCCCATTGATAGCGACCGTAGAGGTTGGCCGACAGGTTGACTCGCGAGTAAGTGTCGATGTCGGTGCCGAAGCCGCTGTAGAGGGTGTTGGCGCGATTTTCCTTGCGGCTGCCGTGATCGTAGATCCAGTCGAACGCCACATACCATTCCTTGAACGGACCAATGGCCAGGCTGCGCCCGGCGAGGTAGTCGATGGAGATGCGCGGTTCGTGTTCCATGAACACCGGCGAGCCGTGATCCCACACGCCTTTGTCGTGGCTGTTGCCGATGTTGAAGATCTTCGGGATGTCGATGTAGCCGTACAGTTCGAATGGACCTTTGCGTCCGAAGTACTCGTATTCCAGATAGATGTCGTCGGACGGTTGCGGGCCGAAGCTGATGTCTTTGCTGCCGATCAGCATCAAGTCCTGGTTGTACCAGTCCGACAGATACGCGCCTTGTTTCGGCGGGCTGGCTTCGGGGCTGAGGGCTTCGCCCTGGGCTGATTCTTCCGGCAGTGCGGGTTGGGCAAAAGCGCTGCAGCTGAGAAATCCGGTAACGCCGGTCAGTAGCAACGAAACAGCAAGCGTGCGCGCGAAAGGTGCGCGGAAAGGCGAGGCGGCGTGCATTCAAAGTCCTTTTTTGCGGATCGAGGCCCGTGTTCCGTGGGCTTGTACGGTTTTGTGACGAAAACGCCGGGATTGACGTTACGCAAACGTTTGCACAAGGCGTACCAAATCCTTCAATAGGCTGAAAAATCGAGCCTTTCGCTGTATTTCCTGCTTGATCGGTCAGACGCGGTTTTTCAATCGCTACTGTCCCTGTGGGAGCGAGCCTGCTCGCGAACGCTACCTGGCAGAAAAATATTGGCTAGCTGACCCACCGCGTTCGCGAGCAGGCTCGCTCCCACAGGTGTTGTATCGCTCTCAGGACCAATGCTAGCTGGCTGAAACCCCTATTCCAGACCGCTCTAGCACCAAAGTATTAACACCATTTAACCAATGCCCCATCGCAGGGCGTCGACTAGCGTGTGTCAGGAACAGAACGGTTTTGTGATGACCGTCGCAGTCTTGATTCGCGTGTCGAATAAGCCCGCCGCTTGCTCCACGCGCCTTCAAGGAAGAATTAGGCCACTACAAGGAGTAACCCGTGGAAGCAAGGTTTGGTGTCGCCCGCATTTCGCGTTTTTCCCCACTTTCCCTTGCTGTGCATCTGAGCGTCGCCGGACTGTTGTTCGGCGGGTTCAGCGCACCGGCGCTGGCCACATGCTCCACGGCAGGTTCAATCGTGACGTGTACGGGGGTGCCGCCACTGCCACTGGTTCCCAACGACTTCGCCAGTGCCACGAACAACCTGACGGTCAACGTCAACAGCGGCGCGCAGATGAACGCGACCCTTGGCGGGCATGTCATGGACCTGACGGGGGTCAACATTACCCTGAACAACTCCGGCATCATGGATCCGGCAGTCCTTGGTCTGATATCGGTGTTGAGCGGCGGTGCATTTATCGGAAACGGCGCGACCAGCACGGTCAATGTGCTCAACAATACGGGCGCGATCATGCGCGGTACCGGCATGTTGCTTGGGCTTAACCTGACCAGCGTCAATGGCCTGGCCATCGCGGTGAACAACGCCGCTACCGGCACCACCAGCATCACCAACAACGGCACCATCACCTCGACCGGCCTGTCGATTGGCGGCATCACCCTGGCCGATACCCCGGTGATCGGCGTCTACGGTGGCTCGCAGGTCAACATGACCAACGGCAGCACCGGCGTCATCAACGGCCGGATCGCGTTCGAAAAGTCGGCGGCAGGCAACACCTTCACCAACGCCGGTGCGATTACCGGCGGTGTGTCGATGGGGGCGGCGAGCACCAACACCTTCACGGCAGTGACCGGTTCTTCGGTGCAGGTCGGTGACGGCGTGCAGATCAGTGTCGGCCTTGGGGGGCTGGTCAATATCAACCTGACGTTCGCCCCGACCGGCACGGTGGATGGCGGCGCGGGCGGCACCAACAGCCTGATCCTGCAAAACCCGGCGGGTGTCGGCGGCGGTATCACCGGGACTGGCACGGCGTCGAGCGCCACTTATGTCAACTTCAACAACCTCACGATCAACAGCGGCACGTGGACGTTGCAGGGGCCGTTGGTCAGTGGGGCGACCACGCTCAATGGCGGTATCGCCAATTTCAACAACAACGCCACGTTCGGTAGCGGTGTGCTTACGTCCAACGGCGGGGTTCTTCAGGCCAGCAATGCCGGGTTGAACATTGCCAACCTGATCTCCCTCGGTGCCGGCGGCGTCACGGTGCAAGGCACCAACGCGACCACCCTGAGTGGGGTGATTTCCGGCAGCGGTGGCTTGAGCAAAATCGGTTCAGGTCAATTGACGCTCAGTGCTGCCAACACCTATCTGGGCAACACCACGCTCAATGGCGGCACGGTGCAGTTGGGCAATAATCAGGCGTTCAGTACCGGCACGCTCAACGTCACCGGCGCGACAACATTGAGCGCACCGGGCACGATCAGCCTGGCCAACGCCATCAGTCTCGGCGGCACCTTGACCGCCGGCGGCACCGGCGCACTGACCCTCGGCGGCCTGATCAGCGGCAGCAGCGGCCTGACCAAAACCGGCACCGGCAGCCTGACCGTCAGCGGTGCCAACACCGGGTTCACCGGCACCACCACCCTCAGCGCCGGCAGCTTGCTGGTGACCAATAACAACTCGCTGGGCAGCGGTGCGCTGAACACCGCCGCCGGCACCAGCCTGGACAGCACCACCAACGTGACGCTGGCCAATAACATCGGCATGACCGGCGCGCTCAACGTGCTTGGCAGCAATGCCTTGACCCTCGGCGGCGTGTTGAGCGGCACCGGCGGCATCACCAAATCCGGCGCTGCCAGCCTGACCCTGACCGGCAACAACACTAACTCAGGCAACACCGCGCTCAATGCCGGCACATTGTTCGTCGGCAGCAACACCGCGCTGGGGACCGGCGCGCTGAGTGCGGCAGCAGGCACCACGCTGGATGCGACCACAGCAGTGACACTGGCCAATGCCGTCGCACTGGCGGGAGGGGTGACCATTGGCGGCACCCAGGCGTTGGGCCTGAGCGGCGTCGTCAGCGGCGCCGGCAACCTGATCAAAAATGGCACCGCCAACCTGAGCCTCAGCGGCAACAACACCTTCTCCGGTGGCACTGCGCTGAATGCCGGCACGCTGATTGTCGGCTCCAACACCGCGCTCGGCACTGGCGCGTTGACCACAGCGGCAGGCACCACCCTCGACGCCAGCACGGCGGTGGCGCTGACCAACGCGGTCTCGCTCGGCGGAAATCTCAACGTCGGCGGCAGCGCCAACCTGACCCTTGGCGGCATTGTCAGCGGCAGCGGCGGGTTGACCAAAAACGGCGCGGCCAACCTGATTCTCAACGGCGCCAACACCTTCCTCGGTGCCGTCGCGCTGAACGCGGGCACCATCACCGCAGGGGCCAACGCGGCGCTGGGTAGTGGCAACATCACCGTCGGCGGCGTGGCGACGCTCGACAGCAATGCAGCGGTAACGCTGAACAACAACATCATTGTCAACGACACGCTGAGGATTGGCGGCAGCAACGCGCTGACCCTCGGCGGCGTCATCAGTGGCACCAGCCAATTGGTGAAAAACGGCACTGCCAATCTCACCCTCAATGGGGTCAATACTCACAGCGGCGGTGTCGTGCTCGATGCCGGCAGCCTGACCGTCGGCAATGGCGCAGCATTGGGCACTGGCGCTTTGACGGTGGAAGGCGCAGGCACCCTCAACAGCAGCTCTGCCGTTACCCTGAACAATAATGTGATTCTCAACGCCAACCTCACGGCGGGCGGCGCCAATGCACTGGCCCTCGGCGGTGTCATCAGCGGCAGCAATGGCCTGATCAAGACCGGTGCATCGAGTCTTACGCTTACCGGGAATAACACCTACACCGGCACCACCGCGCTGAACGCCGGTTCGCTGATTGTCGGCTCCAATACCGCCCTCGGCACCGGCACACTGAACGCCTCGAACGGCACCACACTCGATGCCAGCACCGCCGCGACGCTGGCCAACAACGTCAACCTCTCCGGCACTCTATCTGTAGGCGGCACCAATGCGCTGACCCTCGGTGGCGTGGTCGCCGGTATTGGTGGACTGACCAAGAACGGCGCTGCCGACCTGACCCTCAACGGCGCCAATACTTATTTTGGCAACACCGCGCTGAACACCGGCAAACTCATCGTCGGCAGCAACACCGCATTGGGCTCCGGAACGTTGAACGCCGCGGCCAACACCACGCTGGACGCCAACACCGCAGTCAGCCCGAACAATGCTGTCGCGCTGGCCGGTGCGCTGAACATCGGCGGCACGGCGAACATGACCCTGACCGGTCTGGTCAGCGGCGCCGGCAGTCTGGTGAAAAACGGCGCGGCCAATCTGATCCTCAACGCTGCCAACAATTACCTTGGCGGCACCACGCTGAACGCCGGCACACTGACCGTCGGCAACAGTTCGGCGTTGGGTTCTGGCGCATTGACCGTCGCTGGCGCGGCGACGCTGGACAGCAACTCGCCGCTGGTCAGCCTCAACAACGCTGTCGCCCTGAATGCCGGACTGACCGTGGGCGGCACGCAGAACCTGACCCTCGGCGGCGTCACCAGCGGCACCGGTCAACTGATCAAGAACGGTACGGCCAACCTGACCCTCAACGGCAATAACAGCTTCAGCGGCGGCACCACACTCAATGCCGGCACGCTGACTTTGGGCAATGCCAACGGCCTCGGCAGCGGCGCGTTGGTCGTCGGCGGTGCGGCGACTTTGGACAACAGCGCCTCGTTTGGTATCGGCAACGCCATTACCTTGAACGCCGGGCTGACCGTCGCTGGCAATAACGATTTGAGCCTGAACGGCATCATCGACGGTGCCGGCAGCCTGACCAAAAACGGCCTGTCGGATCTGGCCCTGGCCGGCAACAACACCTTTACCGGCGCGCTGAACATCGTCTCCGGCAGCGTCACCACGCTCAACAACAACGCCTTGGGCAATACCTCCGGCGTCAACATCAGTGCCGGCGCCGGGCTCAATCTGGGCAGCAACGCCAGCCTCGGTGCGCTGACCGGCAGCGGCAGTGTGCAACTGACCGGCAGCAACCTGCTGACCGTCGGCAGCGGCGACGTCACCAGCACCTTCGACGGCGATCTCAGCGGCAGCGGCGGCCTGGTCAAAGTCGGCACCGGCACCTTGAACCTCACCGGGATCAACGGCATCACCGGCAACACCGCGATCAATGGCGGTACAGTCGATCTCAGCGGTTCGCTGGCCAGCGCGCAGGTCAACGTGAATACCGGCGGCACCCTGACCGGCACCGGTTCGGCGATTGGTAGCGTCAACATCAACAGCGGCGGCCATCTGGCGTTGGCGTCGGGCAACCAACTGTCGGCAAGTGCGCTGACCCTCGCGGCCGGCAGCAACGTCGATGTCGCATTGGGCACACCGTCGACCACCTCGCTGATGAACGTCGGCGGCAATCTCACTCTCAACGGCAACCTCAACGTCACTGATGCCGGCGGTTTTGGTGTCGGCGTGTACCGCCTGTTCAACTACACCGGCGCGCTGACCAATTTCGGCCTGGACGTTGCCAGTGTGCCGGTCGGTTACGGCCTCGGCGATCTGCTGGTGCAGACCGGCGTGGCCAATCAGATCAACATT
This sequence comes from Pseudomonas sp. 4CAES_32.4, assembly GCF_058136335.1. Lineage (NCBI taxonomy): Bacteria > Pseudomonadati > Pseudomonadota > Gammaproteobacteria > Pseudomonadales > Pseudomonadaceae > Pseudomonas > Pseudomonas sp. 4CAES_32.4. The sequence continues at coordinate 4,158,524 of NZ_CM176882.1, read as the reverse complement.
CAAGTCTCGGCACCGAACGTCAACATCCGTTACTGGGACGGCAGCCAGACCATTGCCAACGGCGTGGTCGATGGTGGCAGCGGTACGTGGAACGCGGTCGGCACCAACTGGACCGATGCCAACGGTCTGGTCAACCAACCATGGGCCGGCGATTTCGCAGTGTTCCAGGGCACCGCCGGCACGGTGACGGTGAATGGCACGCAAGCCTTCACTGGCATGCAGTTCCTTACCGACGGCTACAACGTGGTCAACGGTGCAGCGGGGCAACTCACCGCCGTCAACGGCACCGGCGGCACCACTTCGTTGCGCGTCGATCCGGGCGTGACCGCGACCATCAATGCCAATATCGATGGCAGCGGCATTCTCAATAAACTCGACAGCGGCACGCTGGTACTCGGTGGCGCCAATGCCTACACCGGTGGCACGCAACTGGACGGTGGCAAAATCATCGTCGGCAGCAACACCGCGCTCGGCACCGGCACGTTGACCGCGAACGCGGGTACGCAACTGGACAGCAACGCCGCAGTGACCCTGGCCAACGCCGCGACGCTCAACGGCAACCTGACCATCGTCGGCAGCAATGCGCTGACGCTGAATGGTGTGATCGGCGGGACCGGTGGCCTGATCAAAACCGGCACGGCCAACCTGACCCTCGGCGGCAACAACGCCTTCCTCGGCCCGGTGGCGCTGAATGCCGGTGGACTGATTCTGGCGTCGAACTCGGCGCTGGGCTCCGGCACGTTGAACGCTGCCGGCGGCACCACGCTGGACGCGAGCACGGCGGTATCGGTGAACAACGCGGTCAATCTGGCCGGCAACCTCGGCATCGTTGGTACATCGGATCTGACCCTGGCCGGGACGGTCAACGGCGCCGGTAGCCTGAGCAAAAACGGCGCATCAAACCTGACGCTGAGCGGCAACAACAACTTCCTCGGCGGCACCACCCTCAACGCCGGTACGTTGACCGCCGGCAGCAACTCGGCGCTGGGTCTGGGCAACCTTACCGTGGCGGGCGCCTCGGCGCTGGACAGCAACAGTGCGCTGAGTGTGGGCAATAACGTGGTGCTCAACGCCAATCTGAGCAACACCGGCAGCAATAACCTGACCCTGGCCGGTGTCGTCAGCGGTGCGGGCGGATTGATCAAGAACGGCGCGTCGAATCTGACGCTCAATGGCATCAATACTTACACCGGCGGCACCACGCTTAACGCGGGCACGTTGACCCTCGGCACGGGCGCGGCTCTGGGCAGCGGCGCGCTGACCGTGGCCGGCGCTTCGACACTCGACAACACCGCGCCACTGGTGCTGGCCAACAACCTCAACGTCAACGCGAATCTGGCGCTTGCCGGTAACAACAACCTGACCCTCGGCGGCATCGTTGCCGGCGCTGGCACGTTGACCAAAAACGGTCTGGCCGACGTGACCCTGAGCGGCAACAACACCTTCAGCGGCACTTTCGATGTGCTCGCCGGCAGTCTGACCACACTGAGTGGCGCGGCGCTGGGCAACAATGCCACGGTCAATCTCGCCGGCGGTGCGGCGCTCAATCTCGGCGCCTCGGGCAGCCTCGCCAGCCTCACCGGCAGTGGCACTGCGCTGATCGGCACTGGCAACACGCTGAGCCTCGGTGGCAACAATATCAGCAGCACCTTCGCCGGCATCCTCAGCGGCGACGGCGGCCTGAGCAAACTCGGCAGCGGCACCCTGACCCTCAGCGGCATTAGCGACCTGACCGGTGACACCAACGTCAATGCCGGCACCTTGCAAGTCGATGGCTCGCTGGCCAGCGGCAATGTGCTGGTCAACAGCGGCGGTACTCTCGGTGGCAGCGGCACCTTGACAGGTGCCGTGACGGTGGCCGATGGCGGTCATCTGGCGGGCGTCACCGGCAGCACGCTGAACGTGAGTTCGCTGGTGTTCAACGGCAACTCCAACTTCGATGTTGGCCTCGGCACTCCGGTGTCCGGCGGCGGCAACGCGCTGGTCAATGTCGGCGGCAACCTGACCCTCGACGGCACCCTCAACGTCACTGACATCGGTGGTTTCGGCAGCGGCGTGTATCGCCTGATCAACTACACCGGCGGCCTGACCGACAACGGCATGCTGATCGGCAGCGTGCCGGGCAGCGTGACCCCGGGCGACCTGACCCTGCAAACCGCGCTGGCCAATCAGATCAATCTGCTGGTGACCGCACCGGGCGTGACCGTGCAATTCTGGGACGGCAATCAACTGGTGGCCAATGGTTCGGTCGAAGGCGGCAGCGGTACCTGGGGCACGGGCACCACCAACTGGACCGACGTCAACGGCACCACCAACCAGGCCTGGACCAACAACTTCGCGGTGTTCCAGGGCGCGGCTGGCACGGTCACCGTCAACGGCGCGCAAACCATCACCGGCCTGCAGTTCGTCACCGATGGCTACAGCCTGGTGAACGGCACGGCGGGTTCGCTGAATCTGGTCAACGGGTCGATGGGCAATGCCACGGTGCGGGTTGACCCGAATGCCACGGCAACCATTGGTGTCGCGCTCAATGGCAGCGGCACGCTGGGCAAATACGACACCGGCACGCTGGTGCTCAACGCGGCCAATGGCTACACCGGCGGCACGGCGCTCAATGGCGGCAAGATTGTCGTCGGCAACAACGCCGCGCTCGGCACCGGTGTCCTGACCGCCGCCGATGGCACTGCGCTGGACAGCAACACCGCCGCGACCTTGGCCAATGATGTGGTGGTCAACGGTGGCTTGACCGTCGCTGGTTCCAATGTGCTGACCCTGGATGGCGATGTCAGCGGCAGCGGCAGCCTGATCAAGACCGGTGCTTCGAGCCTGACCCTCAACGGCAATAACAGTTACAGCGGCGGCACGCAGCTCAACGCCGGCACGCTGATCCTCGGCAACAACAGCGCGATCAGCAGCGGTGCCTTGAACGTGACCGGCAACGGCAGTCTCGACAGCACCTCGGCGCTGCAGTTGGCCAACACGATCAATCTGGGCGGGCAATTGACCCTCGCTGGCAACCAGGACACTACGCTGATCGGCGCTGTCACTGGCGCTGGCAGTCTGGTGAAAAATGGCGCAGGCGATCTCACCCTCAGCGGCGCCAACACCTACAGCGGCGGCACCACGCTGAACGGCGGCAGCACATTCGGCGACACCAGCAGCCTGCAAGGTGCAATCGTCAACAATGCCACGCTGACCTTCGAGCAGAATGCCGATGGCAGCTACACCGGTAACCTCACTGGCGCCGGCACGCTGAACAAAACCGGCAGCGGTGACTTGCTCCTGACCGGCAACAACGGCTTCACCGGTAACACCTCGGTGCAAGCCGGCAGCCTGCTGGTCAATGGCACGCTCAACAGTGCCAACGTCAACGTTGCCAGCGGCGCAAGCGTCGGCGGCAGCGGCCAGTTCGGCGGCGCGGTGCAACTGGCCAACGGCGCGACGCTGGTCGGTGGCGGCACAGCAACGCCGCTGTCGGTGGGTGCGCTGGCGTTGTCGTCGGGGACCAATCTGGACTTCACTCTCGGTTCGGCGACCAGTTCGACCACCGTGGTCAACGTGGCCGGCAACCTGACCCTCGACGGCACGCTCAACGTCAGCAATGCCGGCGGCTTCGGTACCGGCGTCTATCAACTGTTCAACTATGGCGGCAGCCTGACTGACAACGGTCTGGTCTACGGCAGCCTGCCGGTGTCGGCGTCCAATCTCACCTTGCAGACGGCGATTGCCAATCAGATCAACCTGCTGGTGCAAGGCACGCCGGGTGAAGTGCAGTTCTGGAACGGTGACAAGACCAATCCGGATGGCAGCATCGGCGGCGGCAGCGGCGTGTGGGGGCCAGGCACTAACTGGACTGATCCGAACGGCACTCAGGCGCTCGCGTCGAACGGTCAGTTCGCGGTGTTTGGCGGGCAGGGTGGCACGGTCACTGTGCAGGGCAATCAGAACTTCACCGGCCTGCAATTTCTGGCCAATGGCTACAGCCTGACCCCAGGTGCCGGCGGCACGCTGACACCGGTCAACGGGCCGGACGGCAGCCTCGCACCGGTTCGGGTCAACAGTGGCGGCAGTGCGGAAATCTCTGTGCCGCTGGTGGGCACTGGCGGCATCGAGAAACTCGATTCCGGCACATTGGTATTGAGCGGCGCCAACACTTACAGCGGTGGCACCACGGTCAGCGGCGGTACGCTGATCGGTAACACCACCAGCCTGCAGGGCAACATCCTCAACAACGCCTCACTGTTGTTCCTGCAGAATTTCAATGGGCAATTCAATGGATCGCTGAACGGGCTGGGCGCGATGCTCAAACGCGGTAGCGGCACCTTGCTGTTGACCGGCGATAACCCGTTCAGCGGCACCGTGGCGGTCGATCAAGGCATGTTGCAAGTCGGTAGCCGCAGCGCGCGGGCCTCGCTCGGTGGGCAAGTCACCGTGGCAAACGGCGCTGCGCTGAGCGGTAACGGCAGCGTTGGCTCGGTGGTCAACCACGGTGTGGTGCAATCCGGCGCCGAAGCGGGCACGTTGAGTGTCGCCGGCAACCTGACCAACGCCGCCGACGGTGTACTGGCGCTGACCATCAGTTCGCCAACCGCCACGCCATTGGCCGTCGGTGGCACCGCGACCCTGGGCGGCGCGTTGCAGGTGAATTCGCTGGCTCCGTTCACCGGCAACACCACTTACTCGGTGATTACGGCGGGTGGTGGTGTGATCGGCACGTTCAGCGCTGCGGACCTGCCGCAATACGCGTTCCTCGATTCGGCACTGGTGTATGACGCCAACGCGGTGAACCTGGTGGTCAGCCGCAATGGCAACTCGTTCGCCGATGTCGCCGCCACCAAGAACCAGCGCAACACCGCACTGGCGCTGATGCGCAATGGTGCGGCAGGGGCGACGTTGCAAAACGAAATCGTCAACCTCAGCGTCGCTGGTGCGCGCAATGCCTTCGACAGCCTGTCCGGAGAAATCCACGCCAGCACCGCCAGCGCCATCCTCGAGGATTCGCGCTACGTGCGTGACGCGGTCAACGACCGTATGCGCCAGCCATCGTGCAGCGCGGCGGATGATCCACGCCGCGCCCTGGCGCCGAGCGATAACCAGTTGAGCAGCAGCGGTTGCCACGGCGAAATGGTCGGCTGGGCCCGCGCACTCGGCGCTTGGGGTGAGTCGGACGGCGACAGCAATAGCGCCAGCCTCGACCGCAACCTCAGCGGCTTCATGCTCGGCACCGACAAGCAGCTCGATGACCAGTGGCGCGTGGGCATGGCCGCCGGTTACACCCGCAGCGACCTCGACGCCCACGACCGTCGTTCGGACGCGACCGTTGAAAGCTACCACTTGGCGGCCTACCTCAACTCGCAGTTCGATGCACTGGCGGTGCGCCTCGGCGCGGCTTACAGCTGGCACGACATCGAAACCAAACGCGACGTCAGCGTCGGCAGCTACAACGACCGTCTGGAAGCCAATTACGATGCGCGTAGCGCTCAGGTGTTCGGTGAAGTCGGCTACACGATTGAAGCCGGCGGCATTGCCCTGGAACCGTTCGCCGGTCTGGCCTACGTCAACTACGACACCGACAAGGCCAAGGAGAAGGGCGGAGTAGGGCGCCTGGAGGCCGATGCCGATCAGGACATCACCTTCTCGACCCTCGGCGTGCGCGCCGGCAAAGTCATCACCCTGGCCAACGGCGGGCAATTCACCCCGCGCGCGGCCATCGGCTGGCGGCATGCCTTCGGCGACACCAAGCCTGACGCCGACCTGACCTTCATCGACGGCGGTGCCTCGTTCAGCACCCAAGGCGTGCCGATTGCCAAGGACAGCGCGATTGTCGAAGCGGGCGTGGACTTCCAGATCAGCCCGACCGGCAAGCTCGGCGTCGGTTATTCGGGGCAACTGTCGAACGACAGCAACGACCATGCGATGACCATCAGCTTCAGCCTTGGCTTCTGATTTAGGGTCGAAGTACTTTTAGCCGCCCGTGAGGGCGGTTTTTTTTAAGATCAAAAGATCGCAGCGTTCGGCAGCTCCTACATGGGATTTGTGTAGGCGCTGCCGCAGGCTGCGATCTTTTGATTTCTTGGCTGCACCGTTCGGCTGTCCGCGCTCTGCTAGAATCGCCCCCATCAACAGCCTGAGACTCCCCCATGAGCGAGCCGATTCGTCTGACCCAATACAGCCACGGCGCCGGTTGCGGCTGCAAGATTTCCCCGCAGGTGCTGGAGGTGATTCTGGCCGGCAGCGGTGCGCAGAACCTCGACCCGAAACTGTGGGTCGGCAATGCCTCGCGCGATGATGCCGCTGTGTACGAAATCGACGCCGAACGCGGCGTGGTCTCGACCACTGACTTTTTCATGCCGATCGTCGATGACCCGTTCGACTTCGGCCGTATTGCCGCGACCAACGCGATCAGCGATATCTACGCGATGGGCGGCGATCCGTTGATGGCGATTGCGATCCTTGGCTGGCCGGTCAATGTGCTGGCGCCGGAAGTCGCTCGCGAAGTGATTCGTGGTGGCCGCGCCGTGTGCGACGCGGCGGGGATTCCGTTGGCGGGCGGGCATTCGATCGATGCGCCGGAGCCGATCTTCGGCCTCGCCGTCACCGGTCTGGTGGAAAAGCGCCACATGAAGCGCAATGACACCGCGACCGCCGGTTGCCTGTTGTACCTGACCAAACCGCTGGGCATCGGCATCCTCACCACGGCCGAAAAGAAGGGCAAATTGCGCGCCGCCGATGTCGGCGTGGCCCGCGACTGGATGTGCACCCTGAACAAACCCGGCAGTCGCTTCGGCAAACTCGCCGGCGTCACGGCGATGACCGACGTTACCGGTTTCGGTCTGCTCGGCCATCTGGTGGAAATGGCGGACGGCAGCCAGCTCACCGCACGCATTGCCTATGACCGCGTGCCACGTCTGGACAGCGTCGAGTATTACCTCGATCAAGGCTGCGTGCCCGGCGGCACGCTGCGCAATTTCGACAGCTACGCGAGCAAGGTCGGCCGCGTGCAAGAGCTGCACAAACGCGTGCTCTGCGACCCGCAAACCAGCGGTGGTTTGCTGATCGCCGTCACCCCTGAAGGCAATGACGAGTTCCTCGCCGTCGCCGCGGAATTGAGTCTGAGCCTGGCGCCAATCGGCGAACTGGTTGAGCGACAGACGAACGCAGTCGAGGTGATTTGATGCTCCGCGACTGCACTGACTACCGAGACATTTTCCTCAACGACCGGCCGCTGATGGATGCCCGCGCGCCGGTCGAGTTTCACAAAGGCGCATTCCCCGGCGTGATCAATTTGCCGCTGATGAACGACATCGAGCGGCAGAAGATCGGCACCTGCTACAAGCAACACGGTCAGCAGGCGGCCATCGAGTTGGGCCATCAATTGGTGGCCGGCGCGGTGAAAGCCGAGCGCGTCCAGGCCTGGGCCGATTTCGCCCGGGCCCATCCTGATGGTTTTATCTATTGTTTTCGTGGCGGTCTGCGGTCGCAGATCACCCAGCGCTGGCTGCGCGACGAGGCGGGCATCGACTATCCGCGCGTCGGCGGTGGTTACAAGGCCATGCGCAATTTCCTCATCGATACCATCGAGCAGGCCATCGCGCAGTGTGATTTCGTTCTGCTGGGCGGGATGACCGGCACCGGCAAGACCGAAGTACTGGTGCAGTTGCGCAATGGCCTGGATCTGGAAGGCCACGCCAATCATCGCGGTTCCAGTTTCGGCAAGCGCGCCACCGGGCAGCCGTCGAACATCGATTTTGAAAACCGTCTGGCCATCGACATCCTCAAGAAGCGTGATGCCGGCATCGAGCAGTTTGTGCTCGAGGACGAGAGCCGGGTGGTCGGCAGTTGTGCCTTGCCGCTGCCGCTGTATCAGGGCATGCAGCAATACCCGATGGTCTGGCTGGAAGACAGTTTCGAGGATCGCGTGGAGCGGATCCTGCGTGATTACGTGGTCGATCTGTCGGCGGAATTTGCCACGGTGCACGGGGACGAGGGCTTTACGCTGTTCTCGGAGCGCCTGCTCGAGAGCCTGAATAACGTGCAGAAACGCCTCGGCGGCGAGCGTCATCAGCGCATGTTGCTGCTAATGGAAGACGCGTTGATCGAGCAGGCACGCAGCGGCGCGGTGGAACTGCATCGTGGCTGGATCGAGGGGTTGCTGCGCGAGTATTACGACCCGATGTATGTGTTTCAGCGCGAGAAGAAGGGCGGGCGGATCGAGTTCGCCGGGGAGCGTGGGGCGGTGCTTGAGTATTTGCGCGAGCGGGTGAGCCAGAAAGATTCATAGTGTTTTTGCCGGCCTCATCGCTGGCAAGCCAGCTCCCACAGGTATTGTGGGTGTAAACAGATTATGGATATCCACGATAACTGTGGGAGCTGGCTTGCCAGCGATGGGGCCGGCAAAGGCAACAAATGACTCAGGTCGGGCAGGTTTCCTTGCCATGATCCAGCCCCTGCTTGTAGCTATGGCTCTGCAGACTGGCCTTGCCGTTGTGCCAGGTCAGGGTCAGCACATACAACGAATCGAAATCATCGCCTGACCAGTCATCGGTAATGTTCTGTTTGCCGCCGACCGCTTTGCCCGCGACCTTGTTGATCAGCTCCGGCAAGTAACCGTGGGACCACGCGGTGTAGATGGTCGAGTTGTGATACTTGTCGTCGAGCAGTTCACGGGCCAGGTCGCTGGTGTCATTGGCGGAAAACTCGATGTTTACGGGCAGGCCCAGCTTGATCGCCGCCGGGCTGATGGTCATCAGCGGGCGAATGTAGCTGTAGGAATTATCCAGCTCACCTTCTTCGACGTTACGCGTCGGGTTGGCGGCGAACACGTAGTCGGCCTTGCCGAATTTTGCCGGCAGCAGCGTCGACAGATCGATTGCGCGATTCAAGCCCTGGCAGTTGAGTTGGCCGAGGCCGCCCTCCGGTTTTTCCGCGTGGCGCAGGAACACCAGGGTCTGGGTGCCGTCGACCGGTTGCGCACGACTTTCGCTGGATTCCAGCGACAGAAACAGTGCACTGACCGCCAGCAGCGAAGGCAGGAACACGTAGGCGCGATGTTTGAAGCGTTTGGCGAAGCTCAAAAGATTCGTCATGTATTAAAGGGTTCTTCAGCAAATTCGATTAAGGCTGACAAACCTTTACACCGCGGGCTCCCAGCACCGGGTGATTTCCCTGTCATGAACGGCTTCCTCTGCGAGAAAGGCATAACTCAGAGTCCCCTGAGGCCCGTTTGGTTCGATCCGGGCGAGTGCGCAGCACTTTAACGGCAAGTTCCAACGGCTTGGCCGCAGGTTAGCGACAGGATGTTACGGTTCGTGCAGTAGTCGCCGCAGGCTGTGATCTCTCGCACTTGTTCAAAGGCTCAAGATCAAAAGATCGCAGCCTGCGGCGGCTCCTACATTATGATCGGGGTTCAATTTGTGACTGGATGCTTCCCATGACCGATCTGTCCGCGTTCCCGATCACCCAGAAATGGCCGGCGCAGTACCCTGACTGGATTCAGCTCTATTCCTTGCCAACCCCCAACGGCGTCAAAGTCTCGATCATGCTCGAAGAGATTGGCCTGCCGTACGAGCCGCACAAGGTCGCGTTCGACGCCAACGATCAGCATTCCCCCGAGTTCCTGTCGCTGAGCCCGAACAACAAGATCCCGGCGATCCTCGATCCTCACGGTCCGCAAGGCCAGCCGCTGCCGTTGTTCGAGTCCGGCGCGATTTTGATTTACCTGGCCGACAAAAGCGGCCAATTGCTGGCCCAGGAAGGTGCGCTGCGCTACGAAACCATCCAGTGGTTGATGTTCCAGATGGGCGGTATCGGCCCGATGTTTGGTCAGCTGGGTTTCTTCAACAAGTTCGCTGGCAAGGATTACGAAGACAAACGTCCGCGTGACCGTTACGTCGATGAGAGCAAACGTCTGCTGAGAGTGCTCAACGGTCGCCTGGAAGGGCGCGACTGGATCATGGGCGAGCGCTACACCATCGCCGATATCGCCACGTTTCCGTGGGTGCGTAATTTGATCGGGTTCTATGAAGCGGGCGATCTGGTCGGGATCAAGGATTTTCCAAATGTCACTCGGGTGCTGGAGCGCTTCCTGGCCCGCCCGGCGGTTATCCGAGGACTGACCATTCCCTCCTGACTCTCGGGCTACGCACATAACCTTGTGGGAGCTGGCTTGCCAGCGATGACGCCGGCACAGTCGACATCTATGTTGACTGAACCACCGCCATCGCTGGCAAGCCAGCTCCCACAGGGATTTACAGTGTTCTGAAAGATTGTTGCCCGTCCGGTAATTCACTCTTGATTGATCCAGGTTTGTACCCCAGCCCCCGCAAGGCATAAGCTTCGCCCCCTACGACTTTCGTCTCATCTGCCGTTTTTCAGGAAAGACCCCATGTCCAGTCAGTTCCCCGAAGCACGTCCCCGCCGTCTGCGCCGCAATGCGAGCCTGCGCAGCCTGTTCCAGGAAACCGAATTCAGCCTGAACGATCTGGTCCTGCCGATCTTCGTCGAAGAAGAAATCGACGATTTCGTGCCGATCAAAAGCATGCCCGGTGTGATGCGCATTCCGGAGCGCAAACTGGCCAGCGAAATCGAGCGTTATGCCCGTGCTGGCATCAAGTCGGTGATGACCTTCGGCGTATCGCATCATCTGGATGGCAACGGCAGCGACACCTGGCGCGAAGACGGTCTGGTTTCGCGCATGTCGCGCATCGCCAAGGACGCCGTGCCGGAGATGATCGTGATGTCCGACACCTGCTTCTGCGAATACACCGATCACGGCCACTGCGGCGTGATGCACAACCATGAAGTCGACAACGACCAGACCCTGATCAACCTCGGCAAACAAGCCGTGGCAGCGGCCAGCGCGGGCGCTGATGTGATCGCGCCGTCGGCAGCGATGGATGGCCAGGTGCGGGCGATTCGTCAGGCGCTGGACGCCGCCGGGTTCACCCAGATTCCGATCATGGCCTATTCGACCAAGTTCGCTTCGGCGCTCTACGGCCCGTTCCGCGAGGCCGGTGGCAGTGCGCTGAAAGGCGACCGCAAAAGCTATCAGATGAACCCGATGAACCGTCGCGAAGCCCTGCGCGAGTCGTTGTTGGATGAGCAGGAAGGTGCCGATGCGCTGATGGTCAAACCGGCAGGCGCGTATCTCGACATCATCCGCGACATCCGCGAAGCCTCGAACCTGCCGCTGTCGGCATATCAGGTCAGCGGCGAGTACGCGATGATCAAGTTCGGCGCACAGGCTGGTGCGATTGATGAAGATCGTGTGGTCCGCGAAAGCCTCGGCGCGATCAAGCGCGCGGGTGCGGATCTGATCTTCACTTACTTTGCGATGGATCTGGCGCTGGCGGGGATCTAACTCCCCCACCGCATAACCCTGTGGGAGCTGGCTTGCCAGCGATAGCGTTTGATCAGTCAACATTGATTTTGACTGTGCTGACGCCATCGCTGGCAAGCCAGCTCCCACAGCTTTTAGTGGTGTCCTTTAGTCAGGGGCAGTTGAAGAACGGTCTGATCCCGTGATCGCGGAAGTAACGTTCGATCACCTTCGGATCCGCACTGTTATCGGCAATCGCCACATAAGTATCCGGGCGCAGCAGGTAGAAACCGTTACGCCCCAACCCCGCCGTTTCAAACGCCGGGCGCCAATCGAACACGTGCAGCGGCAAGTGATGTTCGTGGCACCAGGCGATCATTTCGTCGCTGGTGTCGCCGTACACATGCACTTGCCAGCACGGCTGGCGCAGCGGTTCGTAATTATCCCCTTCACCATCATGGGCCCACGGCAAGCGGTCGCCGCCGTGGACGTGGCCGGCTGCGCCCTGGCTGAGCGGCATGCCACGGTAGTTGAGGATGACTTGCGAGACCGTGCGAAAAAGGAACTCGCGACTCGCCTCGAACGAAGCCATTTTCGGGATCAGAAACGGTGCCACGCGCATGCGCAGCAGATCAGCCATGCGTCCCTCGGCGGTGACGAAGCTGAAGACTTTGTCAGTGGTCGAGACCAGTCGGCGAGCGAAGGCGATGCGCTCGGTTTCATAGCTGTCGAGCAGGTTTGATTCAGCACCGCCGCTGAGCACTGCCGCGATTTTCCACGCCAGATTGATCGCATCGCCGATCCCGGTGTTCATGCCTTGCCCGCCCGCCGGGCTGTGTACATGGGCGGCATCGCCGAGCAGAAACGCGCGGCCACTGCGAAAATGCTCGGCCACGCGATGATGCACGCGGTAGGTCGAGAACCAGTGCACGTCTTCGATGTGCACGTTCAGGTGTTCGATGGCGCGGCTGCTGACGTCGGAAAATTCCAGGGTTTCGGCACGATCGGCGCGCTCGTCACGCACCGTGCCGATCAGCCGCGCACGGCCTTCGCCGGCCAGTGGAAACACGGCGAGAAAGTCCGCTTCATCCAGATCCAGATGCAGCTCGCCGTTCATCGCCGGGCCGCTGGCCTTGACGTCGGCGACGTAGAAAATCTGCTGGTAGGTGCCACCGGGAAACCCGGCGTCGAGGGTTTTGCGCACCACTGAACGGGCGCCATCGCACCCTGCGAGGTAGCAGGCCTGACAAATCTCCTGCTCGCCATCGGCCAGGCGCAAATGCGCGGTGAGGCCGTCGCCGGATTCCTCGAAGCTCTCCAGTGTGGTGTTGCGTTCAACCGTCACGCCATAGTCTTCGAGACGGTCGATCAGCAGCCGTTCGTGCTCATCCTGCGGGAAGATTTCGACGAATGCATAGGGCGTGAGGCCTTCGCCGATGCGATTGAGCGGCAACTGCGCGACGGGTTTGCCATTGACCCAGAAATTCGCCGCCGCGACCCGATGGCCGTTGCGCACCACGGTGTCGGCCAGATCCAGTTGCCGATACAACTCAAGGGTGCGCGCCTGCACCGCCAGCGCCCGCGAGGTGGTGCCGGGAGCGGAGGTTTTATCGATAATGCGCACCCGCACGCCGAGTTTGCTCAGCCACAGAGCCAGCACCAACCCGGTCGGGCCGGCGCCGATGATCAATACATCGCTGCGGTGCATGGGCCTGTCCTCCGTTTGCTCTGGAGCAAGTATGGATCAGAAGGAGAGGGTAGCCAGTTCTGGCCCCATCGCGAGCAAGCTCGCTCGCACAAAGGGGACCGCATTCCAATGTGGGAGCGAGCCTGCTCGCGAAGAGGCCTTATCAAACGCCGCAAAACCAAAAAAGGCCCCGCAGCCATCAAAGCCGCGGAGCCTTTTTCTTATCGATTACGCTTAGAAATCAATCGTGCCGGACAACTTCGCCACACGCGGTTCACCCTGGGTCAGATAACCGCCCTGAGCCGATTCCCAATACTTCTTGTTCGCCAGGTTTTCCACGCCCAGACGTACGGTCACGTCTTTCTCCGAGACCTTGAAGGCGTAACGCGCACCCGCATCGAAGCGGTTCCAGGTCGGCAGGCTCAGGTTGTTCGCCGCGTCGGCGTATTGGCCACCAGTGCGCAGCATCCGCGCATTCAGCGCGACGCCTTGCAGGCCCGGTACATCCCAATCGGCGCCAGCGTTGAACTGGAAGGTCGGCACGCCAATCGCGTGGTTGCCGTCGTTGGCGCCGTTCTGGGTGTTCTTCAGTTCGGTGTCCATCAACGTCAGGCCGCTGATCAGGCGCAGGCCCTGGATCGGCTCGCCGAAGACGTTCATTTCTACGCCTTTGTTGACCTGCTCGCCTTCACGCACGTAAGTGCAATTGTTGGCATCGATGATTTCGCAGTAACCGTCGCTTGGCTGTTCGATGCGATAAACACCCAGGCTCGCGCCGTAAGTGCCCATGTCGACCTTCACCCCGGCTTCGGTCTGCTTGGAGCGGGCCGGTGCGTAGACTTCGTTGCCGTTGGTCACGCGGAAACCGCCGGAACTGGTCGGCGAGGTTGGGCCTTGCGCCAGGCCTTCGATGTGGTTGGCGTAGAACGACACGTGTTCCCACGGTTTGAACACGATGCCGTAGACCGGCGTGGTGATCGATTCGTCGTAGCTCGAAGAACGCGGGCCGCTGCCGTAGCTGGCGTAGCTGTAACCCTGCACGACCAATTGCTGACGACGCAGGCCGGCGGTGATCAGCAGGCGATCATCGAAGAAGCCGAGGGTGTCGGAAATCGCCACGCTGCGGTTGAAGGTCTTGCCGACGATGCCCGGATCGCTGTTGTCGCCACCGGCGAAGTTGCCGACCGGCGACGGGGTTTCCACCGGGTGGTAGATGTTGTTGGCGTATCTGGTCAGGTCAAAATCGTAGGCACTGCGCTGCTCAGCCCAGATGCCGGTCAGGCCGAAGTTCAGCTTGTGGCTGACCGGGCCGGTATTGAACTTGCCATTGAGGCCAGCCATGACGCTGGTGTTGTCCTCATCGTGAGGAATGAACGAGCCAGTGGTGAACGATGCGCCAGTGTTTCCGACCAGCGTGGTCGAGTTGTAGCGACCGACTTCACGGGTGTGCTTGGCGCCGCCAGCAGCGTAGGCGGTCCAGTTATCGTTCAGGTCGTACTCGGCGCGGAGCATGCCGAAGGTGTCTTCGATGTCGGTGTAGCCCCACTTCGGCGCGTAGTTGGTATCAGCCGATGGCGCGTCCGGAATGTGCGTGGCGGTGCCGAGGTTGACCGAGTTGCGACCACCGTTGACGCGTTCTTTCTGGTAGGCGAAGTCGCCGGACAGGCGCAACGCGTCACCACGATAGTCGAGGCCGATGGCGAACAGTTTCGAACGCTGGTTTTCGTGATCGATACCGGTGTCGCCTTCGCGCTGCGCCAGGTTGATGCGCGCGCCGAAACGGTTGTCTTCACCGAAACGCTGGCCGATGTCGAAGTGCTGACCGACGCGGCCTTCGCTGTTGATGTCGGTGGTGAAGCGGCGCAGCGGCTCGTCGCCAGCGCGTTTTGGCTGCAGGTTGACGCCGCCACCGATGCCCGAGCCGGTCGGGGTCACACCGTTGATGAAGGCGTTCGGGCCTTTGAACACTTCCACGCGCTCGAGGGCGTCGGTGGAAATGATCTGCCGTGGCAGCACGCCGTAGAGGCCGTTATAGGAAATGTCATCGCCGGTCAGCGGCAGGCCACGGATCATGAAGATCTGCGCCTGGTTGGAGAACCCGGACGCCTGACGCACCGAGGAATCGTTGAGCAGCACATCGGCGACGTTTTCCGCCTGCTGATCCTGGATCAGCTGCTCGGTGTAGGACGCGGCGCTGAACGGCACGTCCATCATGTCCTGATTGCCCAACACGCCGAGCTGACCGCCACGCGCAACCTGACCGCCGCTGTAGGCTGGGGGCAGGGCGTTTGGCGCAGGGGCTTGGGCGTTGATATTGACGTTGTCGAGCACCAGCTCTTTGTTATCGCCATCGGCGGCGTGAGCGGTGACAGTCAGGGAGCACAGCAGGGCGAGAAGCGTCGGGCGAAACGGGACGGCGAGTCGAGCTGAAGCGGGCATTGTTATACCTGGAGGCGCACGGCCAGTGAGAAAAAAAAGGGCGGCGCGGAACTCCTTGCGCAAATGCGACTCCAGGCGCAAATGATAGGTTTTCTCAGTCACGTTTTGCAATCAGTTTGTCATCACCCTCTCAAAAACACACATCACCTGTAGGAGCTGCCGGAGGCTCGGGCCGCGATCGGACGATCTTTTGATGTTGTTTTTAAAGATCAAAAGATCGTCCGATCGCGGCCCGAGCCTCCGGCAGCTCCTACACGGATTGTGTATGGTTGTTCGGGCTTACCAGACTGGAAGGAGCGCCATGCACAGCCCTCGTTTACTCATCACCCTCATCGCCACGCTGGTGCTCGCCGGTTGCGCGGGCCAGCGCAGCAATGAACCCGTACCGCGTCCGCCTGCCGAAGTGAAGGCAGAAATCATCCGGTTGATGCCGGCGAAAACCGCCGACCGCCAAGGTTGGGCCACCGATATCTACGCGGCGTTCGCCGCGCAGAACATCAGCCCGACCACGCAAAACCTCTGCTCGGTGCTGGCTGTCGCCGAACAGGAATCCACTTTTCAGGCCGACCCCACCGTGCCCGGCCTGGGCAAAATCGCCCGCGACGAAATCGACCGACGCGCCGCCAAAGTGCACATCCCCAGCCTGTTGGTCAGTGGTGCCTTGCAAGTGCGCTCAACCAACGGCAAGACCTACAGCGAGCGCCTGAACGCCGCGCGCAGCGAGAAAGAGTTGAGCGCGATCTTCGATGACTTTATCGGCCGGGTGCCGATGGGCCGCACCTTGTTCGGCGGCTTCAACCCGGTGCACACCGGCGGGCCGATGCAGGTCAGCATCGAGTTCGCCGAACAGCACGCCAAGGATTACCCGTACCCGGTCGACGGCACGATCCGCCGCGAAGTGTTCAGTCGTCGTGGTGGCATGTATTTCGGCATCGCCCACTTGCTCGGTTACCCGGTGAGCTATCGCGAACCGCTGTATCGCTTCGCTGATTTCAACGCCGGGTGGTACGCCAGTCGTAATGCCGCGTTTCAGAATGCGGTCAGCCGTGCGTCTGGTATCCCGCTGGCGCTTGATGGCGACCTGATTCGCTACGACTCGATCATGCCCGGTAGCACCGAACTGGCAGTGCGTACCCTCGGCAAGTCGCTGGGCATGCGCAACCCGACGATTCGCGATCAACTGGAAAAGGGCCAGACCCTGGAGTTCGAAGAGACCAAGCTTTATCAACGGGTGTTTGAATTGGCGGAGAAAGCCGAGGGCAAAAGCCTGCCGCGTGCGGTGTTGCCGGGGATCGTTTTGCAGAGCCCGAAGATCACTCGCAAGCTCACCACAGCATGGTTCGCCAAACGCGTGGACGAGCGCTACAAACGCTGCATGGCCAAGGCCGGTTGACGCTTGCTCACAGCACTTTGACCGCGCGGCCGATCGCCTGAATCGGTCCGGTCGGTTTGCCGATCGGCGAGCCATTGGCGCCTTCCAGCGTCAGCTCGAATAACTGGTTCGGTTGCAGTGGCGGCAGTTTATCCAACGGCACCGAGAGCGCCTGCCCAGGCTTGACCAGACCCAACGAAACCGGGCCTTGCCAGCCGTCAGCCTTGGTCCAGAACTCCAGCGCCTTGTCTGCCGGCACCTCGACCACGCCCAGCGGAATCAATTGAATCTCCCGCGAATTGCTGGCCTGGATCACCCAGCCCGGCGCCTTGTCCTGCGGCGCGACCAGCACCACCAGATAACTCGGTTTCGGCGTGGTTTGGGTCAGCAGGATCGAGCCCAATAGCAAGGTCGCGGCCAACCCGGCAGCACTCAGTCCGCGCCAGAGTGGCAGCAGGTTCCACCATGAGGTCGACGATGCTTTTGGCGTGAGTCGTTCGAGGCTGCGTTCGATCCGTGGCCATAGCAGCGCCGACGGTTGTTGCGAGGGCGCCAGATCAGTCAGCTCGAGCAGACGCCGTTCCCAGGCATCCACCGCTGCACGCAGCTCGGGATCGTTCGGCAAGCGCCGTTGCACCTCGATGCGCTGCTCGGCAGGCAGGGTGCCGAGCACGTACTCGCCGGCCAGTTCATCGCGTTCCTGCGCCGATTCAGTGGTCATCCCATGCACTCCCGCAAGGCGTTGAGGCTGCGTTTGATCCACGCCTTGACTGTGCCGAGCGGCGTGTCGAGGCGCGCGGCAATCTGCGCGTGGCTGTAGCCGTCGACATAGGCGTGGAGGATGCAGTGGCGGCGTTGCGGCTCCAGTTGTTCGAGGCAACGATGAATGCGTGCCGAATGCGCCTGGGCATCGAACTCGTCAGCTTCGCCGGCCATTTCGTGTTCATCGCCGAGCGACGTCTCGCGCCCCTGATTGCGCAGCAGGTTCAGCGCCAGATGCCGGGTCACGCTGAACATCCAGCCCCGCGCCGAACCCCGCGCCGGATCGAAACCCGCCGCGCCGTTCCAGATCTTGATAAATGCCTCATGGACAATGTCCTCTGCCAGCGCCGTGTCACGCACCAGACGTTTGGCCACGCCGAGCAGACGCGGGCCTTCCTGCACATACAAATCGCGCAGGGCCGAGCGCTCGCCACGGGCACAGGCGGCGAGGCGGGCTTCGTAATCGAAATCGGATTCGGCTAAAGGCATGTCGTGCAATCTAGCTCAGATTCTCCAAAACAACACATAACCCTGTGGGAGCGGGCTTGCCCGCGATGGCGGTGTATCAGTGACGAGAATGTTGACTGACGCGACGCCATCGCTGGCAAGCCAGCTCCCACAGGGTTTATGTTGAGTTTCAGAGATCAGTTCGCCGCCCAGAAAATATAATCGGCCTGATACTTCACCACTTCCTGCTTGCCCTTGTTCGCCGCCGTGCATTCACTGCCGGGCGCGACACCGCCCTTGAGCGCGACGCGCTGGATGTAGCTGACGCCCGTCATCGCGCCTTTGCCTTCGGCGGGATTGGCCTTGACCAGTTGATAGGGCAGGTTGCCCGGCGTCGACGGTGCTACGGCCAGTTGCGTACCGGTGACTTTCGAACCGTCCTTGGCCTGCCAGGTGGCCGGCGGGCCGAAGTAGGTGCCGACCTGCTTGCCGCTGCGGTCATTGAGCACCGCTTTCGGGCCGACGAAGGTCCACTCGGTCTGGCCCGGCATATTGGCTTTGTCGCGGCATTCGTAAGTGATCTCGCCGACGCCGGTGGTTTCCATCGCGATCTTGTGGCCATCCGGCACTTTGATCGCGTCGGGGTAGCTACTTTGGGCGAAGGTCGAGGCGCTGGCGGTGAGCAAACCGGTGAGGCAGATCAACTGGGTGATGTTCATCAGTATGTTTCTCCGAAAAGGGTGAACCGCTGACAGCCGAAAGAGGGCTGTTACAAGGACTACCCGTGGCGGAGGTGTTTGGATGCAGTGCCTGAAAAATATTTTTCTGGATCACCTCCATACCTGTGGGAGCTGGCTTGCCAGCGATAGCGGTGGGTCAGCGAAGGGTATGTCGACTGACCCGGCGCCATCGCTGGCAAGCCAGCTCCCACAGGGATTTTTGTCTGGCTTCAGGCCAGAGGCTTTCAGCAGTTCCTGGGTGTAGGGATGTTGCGGTGCGGCAAAAATCTCTCGCGAGGAACCCTGCTCCACCACCTTGCCGTCCTTGATCACCATCAAGTCATGCGCCAACGCATGCACCACCGCCAGATCATGGCTGATGAACAGATACGTCAGCCCATGCTTGATCTGCAATTGGCGCAACAACTCGACCACTTGTTTCTGCACCGTGCGATCGAGCGCCGAGGTCGGTTCATCGAGCAGGATCAGCGCCGGTTCCAGCACCAGCGCGCGGGCGATGGAGATGCGCTGGCGCTGGCCGCCGGAAAACTCGTGGGGATAGCGATGACGGCTCTGCGGATCGAGGCCGACTTCTTCCAGCACCCGAATCACCGCCGCCTCGCGCTCAGCCTCGCTGCCGATGCCATGGGTCAGCAAGCCTTCGGCAATGATCTGCTGCACCGACATTCGTGGGCTGAGGCTGCCAAACGGATCCTGAAATACCACCTGAATCTGCCGGCGCAACGGTCGCATCAAACGCTGATTGAGCAGGCTCAGTTGCTTGTTGCCGAAGCGGATATTGCCCTCGGATTCCACCAGCCGCAGGATCGCCTGACCCAGTGTCGACTTACCCGAACCGGACTCCCCGACAATCCCCAACGTCTTGCCGCGTTGCAGGGTGAAACTCACGCCGTCCACGGCTTTGATGTAATCCTGCTGGCGGCTGAACAGCGCTTTCGGTAATGGAAACCACACCTTCAGATCATCGACTTCAAGCAAGTTGTGCTCGTACTCACTGGGCACCGGCGCACCGCTCGGTTCGGCCTCGATCAACAAACGACTGTAAGAATGCTGCGGCGCGCGAAACAGCGCTTCGCAATCCGCCTGTTCGACGATTTCGCCGTGGCGCATCACGCACACCCGCTGGGCGATACGCCGCACCAGATTTAGGTCGTGGCTGATCAACAATAGCGACATGCCGAGGCGCTGCTGCAACTCGATCAGCAACTCGAGAATCTTCTGCTGCACCGTCACGTCCAGCGCCGTGGTCGGCTCGTCGGCGATCAACAACTCAGGCTCGTTGGCCAGCGCCATGGCGATCATCACCCGTTGCCGCTGCCCGCCGGAGAGCTGATGCGGATAGGCTTTCAAACGCTGCAAAGGTTGGCGAATGCCGACCAGTTCCAGCAGTTCCAGAGTCCGTTCGCGGGCAGCGCGGCCCTTGAGGCCTTTGTGAATTTCCAGCACTTCACTGACCTGTTTTTCTACTGTGTGCAAAGGGTTCAGCGAGGTCATCGGCTCCTGAAAAATCATCGCAATGCGGTTGCCGCGCAAGCCGCGCATTTGCTGCTCGCTGGCATGCAAAAGATCCACGCCGTTGTAGCGGATCGAGCCACTGCTGCTGACGCTTTTGCCCGGCAGCAAACGCAGGATCGAATGCGCCGTCACCGACTTGCCCGAGCCGGATTCACCGACCAGCGCCAGGCATTCGCCCCGGCGAATGTCCAGGTTCAAACCGTGCACCACTTCCTGCCCGGCGAAGGCCACGCGCAGATCGCGAATTTCAATCAGGTTGTCGTTCATCTCAGCTCCGGGGATCAAGAACGTGGATCAAATGCATCACGGCAAGCCTCACCAATAAAAACCAACAAAGACAAAATCAGCGCCAAAGCAAAAAACGCTGTCAGCCCCAGCCACGGTGCTTGCAGATTGCGCTTGGCCTGACCGATCAATTCGCCCAGCGACGCGGTGCCCGCCGGCATGCCAAAGCCGAGAAAATCCAGCGCAGTCAGGGTGGCGATGGCGCCGGTCAGAATGAACGGCAGGTAGGTGAGGGTGGAGGTCATCGCGTTGGGCAGGATGTGTCGGCACATCAGTTCGTTGTCGGTCAGGCCCAGCGCTCGCGCGGCTTTGACGTATTCGAGATTACGTCCACGGAGGAACTCGGCACGCACCACATCGACCAGTGCCAGCCAGGAAAACAGCGCCATGATCCCCAGCAGCCACCAGAAACTCGGCGAGACAAACCCGGACAAAATGATCAGCAGATACAGCACCGGCAACCCCGACCAGATCTCCAGCACCCGTTGCCCGAGCAAATCGACCCAACCGCCGTAATACCCCTGCAACGCCCCGGCAACGATGCCGATCAGCGCACTGACAGCGGTGAGGATCAGTGCAAACAGAACCGAAATCCGCGTGCCGAAAATCACCCGCGCCAACACGTCGCGCGCCTGGTCATCGGTGCCCAGCCAATTGCTCGATGAAGGCGGACTTGGCGCCGGTTCGCTAAGGTCGTAATTGACCGTGTCGTAGCTGAACGGAATCGGCGGAAACAGCATCCAGCCGCCCTGATCCTCGATCAGTTTGTGCACGTAGCCGCTGGCATAATCCGGTTGAAACGGCAGCTCGCCGCCGAAATCGGTTTCCAGGTAATCGCTGAGGATCGGGAAGTAGAAAGCGTCGTGATATCGGATCACCAGCGGCTTGTCGTTGGCGATCAACTCGCCACCAAGGCAGATCAGGCACAGGCCGATAAACAGCCACAGCGACCAGCGTCCGCGCCGATTGGCTTTGAATTGCGCCACACGGCGCTGACCAAGAGGAGACAGAGTGAACATCAGGCAGTCCTCGCCGAGAAGTCGATGCGCGGGTCGAGCAGGGTGTAGCAGAGGTCGCCGATCAGCTTGATCAACAAACCAAAGAGGGTGAACAGAAACAGCGCGCCGAACACCACCGGGTAGTCGCGCGACACCGCCGCCTCGTAACTCATGCGCCCGAGGCCGTCGAGGTTGAAGATGGTTTCGATCAGCAGGGAGCCGGCGAAAAACACCTCGATCAGCGCCGACGGCACACCGGCCACCACCAACAACATGGCGTTGCGAAACACATGGCCGTAAAGCACGCGGCGCTCGGTCAGACCCTTGGCCCGCGCGGTGATGACGTACTGGCGGCTGATCTCGTTGAGGAAGCTGTTCTTGGTCAAAATCGTCAGCGTGGCGAAGCCACCGATCACCAACGCCGTCACCGGTAAAACCAAGTGCCAGAGATAATCGCCGACCTTGCCCAACGTACTGAGGCTGTCGAAGTTATCCGAGACCAGGCCCTGCACCGGGAACCAGTTGACGTAGCTGCCGCCGGCAAACACCACGATCAGCAGAATGGCGAAGAGAAACGCCGGCATCGCGTAGCCGATGATGATTGCCGTGCTGCTCCAGACATCAAACGCGCTGCCGTTCTTGATCGCTTTGCGAATGCCCAGCGGGATCGAAATCAGGTAGGTGATCAACGTCGCCCACAAGCCCAGCGACAGCGACACTGGCAACTTCTGCACGATCAGGTCGGTGACCTTGGCGCCGCGAAAGAAACTGCTGCCCAGATCCAGCTGCGCGTAGTTTTTCAGCATCAGCCACAGGCGTTCGTGCATCGGTTTGTCGAAGCCGTAATGGTGTTTGATTTCCTCGATCAACGCCGGGTCGAGGCCACGGCTGCTGCGGCCTGCACCGCCAACCGCCGCGACCTCGCCACCGCCGCCCATGCTGTGCCCGCCGAAGCCCTGCAAACGGGCGATGGCTTGCTCCACCGGTCCACCCGGCGCGGCCTGCACAATCAGGAAATTGACCACCAGAATGCACAAAAGCGTCGGGATGATCAGCAGCAAACGTCGGCTCAGATAACGCAACATGTCACTGGCCCCCCGCGAGCTGAGTGTGCATCTGCTGGGTGGTCAACGCCTTGGCTGAAACCTCCCACCAGGTGTTGAGGCCTTCGTCGTACGCCGGTTGCACGGGCGGCATGCCGAAGCGGTTCTGGTACACCGTCGGCGTGCCTTTGGAGTAGTAGTTGGGAATCATGTAGTAACCCCATTGCAGCACCCGGTCGAGGGCGCGGGCGTAATGCACCATGGCTTCGCGGGTGTTGGCCTGCACCAGCCCGTCGATCAGTTGATCGACCGCCGGATTGGCCAGCACCATCGAGTTGGAACTGCCGACTTGCGTGGCACTTTGCGAGGCGTACAGGCTGTACAGCTCGCGGCCGGGAGAGACGATCGGATCGCCGCTGCGCGGGAAACTGGTGACGATCATGTCGTAGTCGCGGGCGTTGAGACGATTGACGTATTGCGCCGAATCGATCCGCCGCAGATTGAGGGTGATGCCGATCTGCGCGAGGGTGCGTTTGAACGGCAGCAGCATGCGATCGAAACCGCCCTGACCGTCGAGGAAGGTGAACTCAAGCGGCTCGCCGGCAGCGTTGACCAAACGATTGTGTTGCGGCGTCCAGCCGGCTTCGGCGAGCAGCTTCAGCGCTTGCAGTTGCTTGTCGCGAATGTAGCCGCTGCCATCGGTTTTCGGAGCCTCATACACCGTGGTGAAAACCTCGTCGGGAATCTGCCCGCGCAACGGTTCAAGGATCTTCAACTCTTCGGCATCGGGTAGCGCGGTGGCGGCCATTTCACTCTTCGGCCAGAAGCTGTTCTGGCGCACGTAGAAGCCGCGCATCATCTGCTTGTTGGTCCACTCGAAATCCCACAGCAGGCTGATCGCCTGACGCACGCGGCGATCCTGGAAGATCGGGTTTTGCAGATTGAACACGAAACCTTGGGCGGCGGTGGGTTTCTCCGGCGCCAGAATCGATTGCTGCAAGCGACCGTCGCGCAATGCCGGGCTGTCGTAGCCGACCACGTAACCGGACGAGGAAAACTCGCGGTTGTAGTCGAACGCGCCGGCCTGCAGTAACTGTCGGGCGACGTCGGTGTCGCCGTAGAAATTCACTGTCAGGGTGTCGAAGTTGTACAGGCCGCGACTGACCGGCAAGTCCTTGCCCCACCAATCCGGATCACGCTCGAAACTGATGCTGCGCCCGGCGTCGACCTTGCTCACCCGATACGGGCCGCTGCCCAGCGGTGGCTCGAAACCGCCGCCATTGGCGAAGTCGCGGGTTTTCCACCAGTGCTCGGGGACGATGCGCATCGTCGCCAGGTCCAGCGCCAGGGTGCGGTTGAGATTGTTCTTGAAGGTGAAACGCACTTGTCGCGGGCCTTCGATTTGCACGTCCTGCACGTCGGCGTATTGCTGGCGATAGCTCAGGCTGCCTTTGGTCATCAGCAGGTTGAAGGTGTAGCGCACGTCTTCGGCGGTGATCGGCGTGCCGTCGGCGAAACGTGCCTTTGGATTGAGGGTGAAACGCACCCACAAGCCTTGCGGGTCGCGCTCGATCTGCTGCGCGACCAATGCGTAAACGGTGTAGGGCTCGTCAAGCGAACGGAACGCCAGCGGCGCATACACCCAGTCGTTGACCTGCACCACGGAAATGCCCTGATCGGCATACGGGCTGATGTAGTTGTACTGGCCGATTTCCATCGATGCGCGGCTGAGCGAACCACCCTTCGGCGCGTGCGGGTCGACGAAATCGAAATGCTGGAAGTTCGCCGGATACTTCGGCGCCTCGCCGTATACCGTCAGCGCATAACTGCCAGCGGCCAGCGCCGAGGGGCCGGTGCACAGCAGCGCACTGCCTATTAGCAGAGCGGCCATGTTGCGCATGAATCTCATGAAGTCACTCCCAAAATCCCTGAATGGTCACGGAACCCTTGTGGGATCTGGCTTGCCAGCGATAGCGGTGAGTCAGTCAACATCCATTTCATTGACAAACCGCCATCGCTGGCAAGCCAGCTCCCACAGGGTTTTGCGGTGCTCGTTCTTTAGAAGTGGTAAGTCATGCGCGCAAACAAGGTACGCCCCAGCGGGTCGGTGTAGCGCGGGTCATAGCCGCTCTGGAAGTTGTAGGCCTGGTTGGAGAACGGTGGGTTGCGGTCGAACATGTTCTTCATCCCGGCATCGACATCCAGCACCTTGTCGAAGGTGTAACCGGCCGACAGATCCCACACCGAATACGAGGCGACAGTCGCGTGAGTATCGCGGTCGTAGTCGTTGTAGCCGGTGGTGAAGCGGTTGGTCAGCGACGCCCGCGCTGCGCCGAAGGTCCAGCTGCCAGTGAGGTTGTGTTTCCAGCGCGCAATCACGCCGTCACCCTGGAAGTCGCCGACCTTGTCGGTGAACGGGCCTTTGATGGTGCTCTGGAAGTCGTACTCGTCGACGTAAGTGCCTTGCAGCCCCAGACCGAACTGACCGTACGGCGTGTTCGGGAAGCGGTAGTCGAGCGACACGTCGACACCGTTGGTTTCGACGATGCCAAGGTTGGCGTTGCCGGTGACGATGTAGTTGAGCGTGCCGTCGGCGTTGCGCACGAAGCGATCCGGGTAGGAACCAGCCTGATCAAACACGGTGGATTCCGGGAACGGCTGGATCTGGTTGGAGATGTGAATCCACCAGAAATCCAGGCCCACTGAGAGGTTGTTGATCGGCTGATAAACGAAGCCCAGCGTCACGTTACGGGCCTTCTCCGGGGCCAGGTCTTCGTTGCCGCCGATCTGGTTGAGGAACTGCTGACCGCAATCGCGGCCGCCGTTACCGCCCGGTTGCACCACGCCGCCAGTGCACAGCACCGGATCGTTGTAGAAGCCTTGGGTGAAGGTGATGCTGCGCGGCGAATACAACTCATACAGCGACGGTGCACGGAAACCCTCGCTGTACGCACCGCGCACCACCAGCTCTTTCAACGGCTGATAACGGAACGAGTATTTCGGGTTGGTGGTGCTGCCGAAGTCGCTGTATTTGTCGTGGCGCACGGCGGCGGACAGTTCGAGGCTGTCGAGCACCGGCACGTTGATTTCGGCGTAGGCGGCTTTCACGCTACGGTCGCCCTCGACGCTGCCGGCGGGATCGATACCGAGGCTCTGGATGTCACCGGCGAACGACTCGAAATCCTGGTGGAATTTCTCTTTGCGGTATTCACCGCCGAGCGCCAGACCGGACGGACCGGCACCGAACCAGTCACCGATTTCACGGCTGATGCGCCCGTCGAAACCGGCCACGCGGCCAACAGCGGTGGAGTAGGCACCGTGGTAGGCCGCCTGATCGATGTATTGCTGACCGGCAGCCGATTGCGGGCCGAACGGGTTGAGCAGACCGCTGGCCAGACCGTCGATCATCGCCTGATCGCTGACATAACCGCTGGTGACGCTGGAGACGATTTTGTTCTGGTTGTACGAGGCGCCGACGTTGTAATCCCAGCCGCCGACCAAGCCATCGAAGCTGAGCAAAAAGCGCTGACTGGTGTTCTGGTCTTTCGATTCACGCGGGCCAGCGGCGGTTTCACGCCAGTTCACATCGACCGGTTGGGTCGGATCGAGGGCGAAATCGGTCGGCGCTGGAGTGATGCCGTTGCCAGGGTAGTAGGGCGACGAGCCGTCGAGAGTCAGACCAGTCAACGGCGCCGGGCCGACGGCGACGGCGTTGTTGTTGCGCGACCAGAAGTATTCGAGATTGACGTTGTGGTCGTCGGCGAGCTTGCCGGTGGTCTTGCCGAAGAACGAGGTTTTCTCGGTCTGCGGCACCAAGTCGATGAACTCGCGGGTGCTGAAGCGGCACAAGCCGTCGCGCGCCACCAGGTTCGGCCCGTTGCAATTGCTGTTGGCCAGCGGGTTGGTGGCGTTGCCGTTCTGGCTGTAATTGCCGGGGAATGCCGTGCCGGAAGTCTGATCGAGGCCACGACCGGGATCGTAGTCGCGGGCAAAGGAGCGGTCGTTGGCGTCGAGATTCTGCTGCTTGTTGTAGTTGAACACGCCGAGGACGTTGAAGCGGTCTTCGTTCAGATCGCCGTAGCCCCAACTGGCGCTCATGTCCTTGGTTGCACCGCCGCCGCTGTGGGTCGGGGTTTCACCGCCGAGGGTCAGTTGGCCGTCGGTCATGGATTTCTTGGTGATGAAGTTGATCACGCCGCCGATGGCGTCGGTGCCGTAAAGGGCCGAGGCGCCGTCGCGCAGGACTTCCACACGCTCGATGGCGGCAAACGGGATCATGTTCAGATCCACCGCACCGCCAGCCGAGTTGGTGCCCGACAAGGCGTTGTTGGCCAGGCGTCGACCGTTGAGCAAGACCAGCGTCTTGTTTGCGCCGATGCCGCGCATGTCAGCGAACGAGGCACCGCCCGTCGCCGCGCCGACCGAGCCGGCACTGTTGTTGATCGACTGGCTGCCGGTGATGCGCTGCACCAGTTCGGCGGTGGTGGTCACGCCCTGTTTGCGCAGCTCATCGGCTTTCAGAATGGTGATCGGCACCGCCGTTTCCGCATCGACCCGGCGAATCGCCGAACCCGTCACTTCCACCCGTTGCAGTTGCGTGGTCGGCGCCACGACGGCCGCCGCAGCGGGCACGGCCGCGCTGTCTTCTTCGGCGGCTTGCACGGTCCCGGCGCCCATCCCCATGGCCACCAGATACAACGGAACAAAACGGTGACGAGAAATCGTTGCCACCAAGGGTTTGAGCGTGAAGCGTGGAGTGTTCATCAGCATGGTTATTTCCGACTTTTCAGACGTTATCGAATTGGCCTTGTGAGCCCCTCATTGCTCCGCTTTCGGTGATACCGCGTGCGGAAAACCACTTTCTTCAAACAAGCCGATCCCCTCCGAAGACGCGTGGCGTTTTTTCGGTCGGCTGGTTGCGACGGGAGTCAGCGAGCGGTGGCGGGCGCGTCTTTCAAGGTGCGCCCGCCACCGCACTCAGTGGGTGGTCATCACCGAAATCCTGGTAATGCCCGAGCGTTCGATAGAGGCCATGGCCTTGGCCACCTGGCCGTAATTGACGGCGGAGTCGGCCTGCAACTGCACGCGTACTTCGGCGTCCTTGGCCTTGACCTCCTTGAGGCTGGCTTCAAGGGATTCCGGGGCCAGCTCGGTCTTCGCCAGGTAGAACTTGCCGTCCTGATCGACGCTGACCACCACCGGATCTTTTTTCTCGGCGGGGGCCACGGCGTCGGTTTTCGGCAGGTTGACTTTGATCGCGTTGGTCATCAGCGGCGCGGTGACGATGAACACCACCAACAGCACGAGCATCACGTCGACCAGCGGGGTGACGTTCATTTCGCTGAGCACTTCATCGCTGTCCTGAGTAGAAAAAGACATCAGCTGGCCTCCCGCACGGCGGCTGTGGTTTTGCTGGCGATGGCCTGACGGCTGACGGAAAACGCACTGCGCGAGGCGAGGGCATCGAAGTCGTGAGCGAAGTCATCCATGTCAGCCGACGCGAGCTTCAAGCGGCGCAGGAAGAAGTTGTAAATCAGCACCGCTGGAACGGCGACGGCGATACCCACGCCCGTGGCGATCAGTGCGTGACCGATAGGGCCGGCGACCGCTTCAAGGCTGGCCGAACCGGTTTCGCCGATGCTTTTCAGCGCTTCCATGATTCCCCACACGGTGCCGAACAAACCAATGAACGGCGCGGTGCTGCCGATACTGGCGAGGATCGCCTGGCCGTTTTCCAGGGAGCGACGTTCCTTCTGGATCTGCTGGCGCAGGTTGCGCTCCAGGCGATCCGAACGGTTGATGGTGTGCGCCAGTTGTTGCGTGGTGCGCGGCGAGTCTTCCACCAGCAGCGCCTCGAAACCGCTGCTGGCGATGCGCGCCAGCGAGCCCGGATACTGGCTGGCGTGTTCGGCGGCGGTGAGCAGATCCGGCGCGCCCCAGAAGGCCTTGGTGAATTGTTTGTTCTGCGCTTTCTGCCGCAGGTACTGCGCCGACTTGACCAGCAGGATCGCCCAGCTGACCACGGAAAACAGCACCAGACCCCAGAGCACGCCGGGGACAATCATCGAAGACAAATCGTTCATGGTGATACCTCGCTTGCGTTATTCGGTTGTGCGTTGATTGAGCGTTCGGTTATTGCGGCAATTTGAAATCGATGGTCTGCGTGGCGAAGCCGTCGATCGGCGTGTCACCGCGTTTGGCCGGAATAAACTTCCAGTTCTTCACGGCGGCGACGGCGGCGTCATCCAGTTGCGGTTTGCCGCTGGATTTGGTCACCGTCACCGAACCTGCGCGACCGTTGGCCAGCACCTGAATGCGCAGCACCACGCTGCCTTCCCAATTGCGTCGTAGGGCTAGCGACGGGTATTCCGGCGGCGGGTTGCCGAGGCTGGCGAGGCCGGAAATCGCTGCCGATTCCTTCACCGGCCCGGGGGTTGCGGCAGGCGCTGGCGGCGCGCTCGGCGTGGCCGGTGCGGCGGGCGCAGCGGGTTGTGCCGGAGCGGGCGGGGCTTTCGGCGGCTCGACCTTTTTCACCGGTTTCGGCTTCTCGACCGGTTTCGGTTTTTCGATCGGCTTGGGTTTCTCTACCGGTTTCGGTGGAGGCTTGACCGCGTCTTCGTCTTCCACCGGTTGTTCCGGTTCCGGAGGCGGTGGCGGCGGAGGCGGGGGTGGCGGTTCCGGTGTGGGCGGTGCTGGTGGCGTCGGGCTGGTCAGCTCAACGGTCATTTCCGGGATCTGCGGTGGCGTCGGCAATGGCTCGGTTCGCGATTGCTGAAGAAACCACCAGGCGCCGCCATGTATCAGCGCCGACACAGCCACCAGCAACACCATCTGCTGTTTGTTCAAACCGCCGGGTTGCGAGGTATTGGCTTTAAAGGCCGGCCTGTCCGAGGGCGGCGGGATCGGTGCATCCCGCAACGGCCCCGGCAGGGTTCTGTGCTTTACCGCATCGTTCATTAAAGCTCCCTCGGGTTGATGAAGGGCAATAAGGTGCCGTCCGAACATGTGCGCCATGTTCGAGTGGGTGATTACAACTTTCTTATGGGTGTGCAGAAGCCGATAGTTGATCTATCCGTTTAACAAGGCTTATGCAAACTTACTGGCTTAGCGCCATCGACTTCGTGTGTTCATTACCCATTCCCTGGTTGTTCTTTTATTAAGGGAGACCGTTTCTGGTGTCTCATGGCTGTTACACATAGCAACCGCTGTGCCAAACGTTGCCGAAATGTAGAACTGTTATTTCACCAGTGTTACGCATGTCGCATTTATATAAGTTTTACCATTGGCACAGTTTTTCTCCGGGGCGCAGATTGCCGCAACTCCGGTTGGCGGAGCTTTTTTACAGGCGAGTCAGGCTGAACGCGATATCCGGCTGATCGGCGGGACAGAGCGGCTGCTTGGCTGGCGGCCACGGCACTTGCTGGTGCGCGGCGGACTGAATTGGTGCGGGCCAATGTTTTAGCGGGTCACGGGGTATGTTCCTTGTTTTTGTTTAAATGAAATCAATGTTTGAAGTATTGAGTAATTCAATTCGATGGAACACTTTGGTGCGCTTGCAAAGACACTGGAAGTTATTGTTCGACAATCCTGTTGCCGCTCAATCAATACCTCGTTTGGGCAGTAACGGTCCGAGTCCTATTTAAAAAATAAATAGCATGCCGCCATCGGCGAATGACTCATTGCCGAATGCAGCGTGCGGTTGTGGCGTCAGGTAATAAAGTAAGTGCAAAGGCCGCCGGGACTGTTCAGATGAACTCGGCGTTGTGCACGAATAAACGAAGAGAGGGTGATGCGGCAAAGCGTTTGAAGATTCACGCGGTGAACTCCTTGTTGCCAGCTCGGACACACGAACTTTTGGTTCGGTATCGCACCTTACAAGAACGCGGGTAGCGTTCGATGATTGCTCTTGGTGCGGGATGGGCACCATCAGCGCTGTTTTGCGAGGTTTGAATTCGCAAGTCGCGATTGCATGGGAAAAACGTGCCAAAACCGATACACATGCACAATTTTTCTACACCGGGCCTGCCGCCATCTACCCTTGGCAGAGGCTTAATTCGGGGGATCGGCTATGTACCAGCTCTACGGGCACAGAAATTCGGGCGCAGCCGCGATTGAAGCGGCGCTGGAGTTGTGCCAGATCGCCTACCGCTTCATTGATATCGAAGCCAGCGCCGAGGCCGCCGAGGCGTTGGCCAAACTCAATCCGCTGAAACAGATACCGACGTTGCAACTGCCAGACGGCAGTGCGCTGACCGAGAGCGCGGCGATTCTGATTCACCTGGGCCTGACGTTTCCGCAATCGGGGCTGCTGCCGGTGGAGGCGGCTGATCGCGATCAGGCCATTCGCGGCATGGTTTATATCGTCAGCAATTGCTACACGGCGGTCGGCGTCATCGATTATCCCGAGCGCTGGCTGGTGATGCCCGACGAAGCGTCGCGGCAGAACCTGATGGCTGGCGCCCGTGAGCGATTGCACTGGAGTTGGGAGGTGTTCGCCGACCAGTTTTCCGCCGAGTTGTATCTGGATGACGAAACGCCGGGCGCGCTGGATGTGCTGGCGGCGGTGGTGACGCGTTGGGCGGGGAGTCGCGAGCATTTGCGCCAGAGTCGGCCAGGGTTTTATGCGTGGTTGCAGCGGATTGACCGACACCCGGTGCTGGCGCCGGTGTTTGCCCGGCATTGGCCGTCCTGACTGAGATGATGGTTCCCACGCTCTGCGTGGTAACGCAGCCCGGGACGCTCTGCGTCCCAACGCGTGACGCAGAGCGTCACAGGAGGCATTCCCACGCGGAGCGTGGGAACGATCATAGGGGATGATCCTGAAAAGTTATTCCCCGCGAATGTACTGCTCAAGCTGTTTGATCAGTTCGGCCTGTTCGGCAATCGCTTCCTTGACCAGGTCACCAATCGACAGCAAGCCGATCAACTTGCCGTCCTGCACCACCGGCAAGTGACGCAGGCGTTTGTCGGACATGATGCCCAGGCAAGTGTCGACGGTT
This sequence comes from Pseudomonas sp. 4CAES_32.4, assembly GCF_058136335.1. Classification (NCBI taxonomy): domain Bacteria; kingdom Pseudomonadati; phylum Pseudomonadota; class Gammaproteobacteria; order Pseudomonadales; family Pseudomonadaceae; genus Pseudomonas; species Pseudomonas sp. 4CAES_32.4. The sequence goes on along the minus strand of NZ_CM176882.1, from coordinate 4,126,920 downwards.
TGATGGGTGTCCACGGTGATCACGTTCGACACCATGATGTCGCGCACCGGGGTGCCGACCGATGAACGACCATGCAGCACCAGTTTGCGTGCGTAATCGCGTTCGCTGATGATGCCGACCACTTGTTCGTCTTCGACCACCAGCAAGGCGCCGACGTTTTTCTCGGCCATCTTCATCAGCGCTTCGAGCACCATGTGATCAGGCTTGATCTGGTGCACTTCCTGATTTTTCTGATCTTTGAGCTTGAGCAGTTGGGCGACGGTCTTCATGGCGGTTACTCAGGTGTTGTCGTTGTTATCCAAGCATCGTAGACGCAAGCGCGCAGGGCAAGGTGGCAAAGCGGCAGATAACACGCAAAAAACGTCATTTGCCGGGTTTTTCCACGGCTGCATGCGATTTATCGCCAACGTCATCCCAGGCAATGCCGCGTAGAATGCCCCCTGTTTCAATTTCCGAGGTTGCAGTGGTGGATTTACCGCAGGGCTTCGTCCTGACCCGGCATTGGCGTGATACCGCTGCCGGCACCGAAGTCGAGTTCTGGCTGGCGACCGACGCCGGGCCGCGCCGTGTGCGCTTGCCGCATCAACCGTCGGTGGCGTTCATCCCCGCCGAACAGCGCGCCGTCGCCGAGCGCCTGCTGCACGACGAAAAGAACGTCGAACTGCGCCCATTGCAATTGCAGGATTTCCAGCATCGCCCGGTGCTGGGTCTGTATTGCCAGCAACACGGTCAGTTGATGCGCCTGGATACCGCGCTCAACCGCAACGGTGTCGACGTCTACGAGGCCGACGTGCGCCCGCCGGAACGCTACCTGATGGAGCGTTTCATCACCGCCCCGGTGTTTTTCAGTGGCACTGCCGATGCCGAAGGCGTGTTGCTCAACGCCCATCTGAAACCGGCGCCGAATTACCGACCCAAGCTGCGGCTGGTCTCGCTGGACATCGAAACCACCGAAACCGGCGAGCTGTATTCGATTGCCCTGGAAGGCTGCGGTCAGCGTCAGGTGTACATGCTCGGTGCGCCGAACGGCGACGCCAGCATCGTCGACTTCGACCTCGAATACTGCGACTCGCGCACGTTGATTCTGAAGAAACTCAACGACTGGTTCGCACAGCACGACCCCGACGCGATCATCGGCTGGAACGTCGTGCAGTTCGATCTGCGCGTCCTTCATGAACACGCCCGGCGCCTCGGCGTGCCGCTGAAAATCGGGCGCGGCGGCGAAGAGATGCAGTGGCGTGAGCACGGCAGCCGTAATCACTATTTCGCCTCGGCGGCGGGGCGGCTGATCATCGACGGCATCGAATCCCTGCGTTCGGCGACCTGGAGTTTTCCGTCGTTCAGCCTGGAAAACGTCGCGCAAACCCTGCTCGGCGAAGGCAAGGCCATCGACAACCCGTACCAGCGCATGGACGAGATCAACCGCATGTTCGCCGAGGACAAACCGGCGCTGGCCAAGTACAACCTCAAGGACTGTGAACTGGTCACGCGGATCTTCGCCAAGACCGAGCTGCTGACGTTTTTGCTCGAGCGCGCCAGCGTCACCGGCTTGCCGGCGGATCGCAGCGGCGGCTCGGTGGCGGCGTTCACGCATTTGTATATGCCGTTGATGCACCGACAAGGTTTCGTCGCGCCAAACCTCGGCACCAATCCGCCGCAGGCCAGTCCCGGTGGTTTCGTTATGGACTCGCAACCGGGCCTGTACGAATCGGTGCTGGTGCTGGATTACAAGAGCCTGTATCCGTCGATCATTCGCACGTTCCTGATCGACCCGGTCGGGTTGATCGAAGGTTTGCAGCACCCCGACGACGCCGATTCCGTGCCGGGATTCCGTGGCGCACGTTTCTCACGCAACCGCCATTGCCTGCCGTCAATCGTTTCGCGGGTCGCCGAGGGCCGCGAGACCGCCAAACGCGAGCACAACGCGCCGTTGTCGCAAGCGCTGAAAATCATCATGAACGCGTTCTACGGCGTACTCGGCTCCAGCGGTTGCCGCTTCTTCGATACACGGCTGGCCTCATCAATCACCCTGCGCGGTCACGAAATCATGCTGCGCACGCGCAAGCTGATCGAAGAACAAGGCCACGCAGTGATTTACGGCGACACCGACTCGACGTTCGTCTGGCTGCGTCGTCCGCATGGGCAGGAGGAGGCGGCGAACATCGGCCATGCGCTGGTCAAGCACGTCAACGATTGGTGGCGCGAACATGTGCGCGAGGAATACGGCCTGGAAAGCGCCCTCGAATTGCAGTTCGAAATTCACTACAAACGCTTCCTGATGCCGACCATTCGCGGGGCGGAGGAGGGCAGCAAGAAGCGCTACGCCGGCCTTGTGACCCGCGCCGATGGCAGCGATGAAATGGTCTACAAAGGCCTGGAAACCGTGCGCACCGACTGGTCGCTGCTGGCCCGGCAGTTTCAGCAGGAACTGTACGAGCGGATCTTTCAGCGCAAGCCGTATCAGGATTACGTGCGTGACTACGTGCGCAAAACCCTCGCCGGCGAATTCGATGATCGGCTGGTCTACCGCAAGCGCCTGCGCCGCACCCTCGACGACTACGAACGCAACGTGCCGCCGCATGTGCGCGCGGCGCGTCTAGCCGATGATTACAACGCGCAACACGGCCGCCCACGGCAATATCAGAACGGCGGCTGGATAAGTTACGTCATCACCTTGGCCGGCCCGGAACCGCTGGAAGTGCGCCGCGCCGCCATCGACTACGACCACTACATTACCCGGCAACTGCAACCGGTAGCGGACGCGATTCTGCCGTTTGTCGACGACGATTTTTCAACCCTGATCGGTGGGCAACTGGGCCTGTTTTGAGTCGAGCAACTGCAGCGTCCACTCATCGAGGATGCCGTGGAAGTAGCGCTCCAGCGCTTGGTTGAACAGGCTGTCCTCAGCGGCAAACTCTGCGAACAGGGTCATTGAGGAATGGAATTTCAGGTCATCGGGGTGGCCGAAAATCTGCGCAATCGAGCGTTGCTGCACGTTCAGCACCAACTGCGTGCAGATCCGCAGCCGCGCGCCGAGCAGTTCATGCTCCAGATAAGCCCGGGCTTCCTCGGCTGAACCGATGGCGAAGCGCCGGGACATTTCACTGCCGCCCAGACCCGCGAACTGCGGAAAGACAAACCACATCCAGTGGCTGCGTTTGCGGCCTTCGTCGAGTTCGCGTTGCACGCGCTCGAACACCGGATCCTGGGCCTGAACAAAGCGTTGCAGGTTGAACGGGTCGTACTGATCAGTGCTTCTCATAACCAAGCCCGCCAGTCGGCAGCGGCTCAGACCATGGCCAGCCGCTGCTTGCGTTGTGGCGCTTGAAACGCTTGGTCCAGCGCCGCCAGATCCCCGGCCTCCAGTTGCAGCTGCGCCGCTTGTGCATTGAGTTGCACGTGCTCGGGTCGCACAGCCTTGGGAATCGCAATCACGCCATCCTGACGCAGAATCCACGCCAGCGAAACCTGTGCTGGGGTCACGCCGTGACGAGTGGCAATGTCTTTCAGCACCGGTTCGGCAAGCATGGCGCCGCCCTGACCGATCGGGCAGTAGGCCATCAGCGGCATGCGCTGGTGCTGGCACCACGGCAACAGATCGAATTCGATGCCGCGTTCTTCGAGGTTGTAGAGCACCTGATTGGTCGCGCAGACCGAACTGGAGAGTTCTTCGAGATCGTCGACATCGAAATTCGACACGCCCCAACGACCGATCTTGCCGTCCTCGCGCAGGCGTTCGAAGGCTTCGACGGTTTCCTCCAGCGGGTACTGACCGCGCCAGTGCAGCAGATAGAGATCGATGTAGTCGGTGTCGAGCCGGCGCAAGCTACGCTCGCAGGCCTGCGGGATACCTTTGCGGCTGGCGTTGTGCGGGTAGACCTTGCTGACCAGGAACACCTGATCGCGAATGCCGGCGATGGCTTCGCCAACCACGCTTTCGGCGCCGCCCTCGGCGTACATTTCGGCGCTGTCGATCAGGGTCATGCCCAGCTCGATCCCCGTGCGCAGGGCCGCGACTTCACGCTTGTGCGCCGAACGGTCTTCGCCCATGCGCCAGGTGCCCTGACCGATCACCGGAACCTGCACGCCGGCCAATTCAAGGGTACGCATTCAAACCTCCTAGTTGAAAGTGTCGATACCTTTAGTGGGCAGCAGGATAGACCAGATCGTTCCCACGCTTTGCGAGGGAACGCCTCAATGGACGCAGAGCGTCCCGGGCTGCATTCCCACGCGGATCGTGGGAACGATCAAAAGATCGCAGCGTGCCGCAGCTCCTACAGGGAAAGGCTTAACTGCAGGAGCTGCGGCACGCTGCGATCTTTTGATCTTCGCTTTTATTTCGCGCTGAACTTCAACACCACGCTGTGGCTGTAGGTCTGCCCCGGATCGAGGCGAGTGCTCGGGAAGTCCGGCTGATTCGGCGAATCCGGATAGTGCTGAGTCTCGAGGGTAAACGCGCCCCAGTGCGGATACACTTTGCCGCCCTTGCCCTTGACGGTGCCGTCGAGGAAGTTGCTGGTGTAGAACTGCACACCCGGTTCCGTGGTGAACAGCTGCAGAACGCGACCGGACTGCGGATCGCTGACTTCAGTGGCGACTTTGCTGATATCGCCTTTGGTATCCAGCGCCCAGTTGAAATCGAAGCCGCCCTGTTTCGGTTCAGCGAATTTCAGCTGCGGGTGATCCGCCTTGATGTGCGTGCCAATCGCCGTTGGTTTGGTGAAATCCATCGGCGTGCCGGCCACGGGCGCCAGTTCACCGGTTGGAATCAGTTTGGCCGTCACCGGCGTGTAATGGCTGGCGTGCAGGGTCGCGACCTGTTTAAGAATGTCGCCATTGCCGGCGCCAGCGAGGTTGAAGTAGCTGTGGTTGGTCAGGTTGAGCACCGTTGGCTTGTCGGTGCTGGCCTTGTAGTCGATGCGCAGTTCGTTGTTGTCAGTGAGGCGATAAGTCACTTCAGTGGTGAGATTGCCGGGGAAGCCCATTTCGCCATCCGCCGACAGATAGGTCAGGGTCACGCCGACCGAATCCTTGTCCTTGGTTTCCTCGGCTTTCCAGACTTTCTTGTCAAAGCCCTGAGTGCCGCCGTGCAGTGCGTTGGACTTGTCGTTCTGCGGCACTTGATAGCGCTTGCCGTCGAGTTCGAACGCGCCGTCCGCCAGGCGATTGCCGAAGCGGCCGATGGTCGCGCCAAAGTAGGCGGTGCCTTTCTGATAGCCCTGCACATCGTCGAAACCGAGCACCACGTCGTCGAACTTGCCGTGCTTGTCGGCGACTTTCAGCGATTGCAGGGTCGCGCCGTAGGTGATGACGGTGGCTTGCATGCCGTGGCTGTTGCGCAGGATGTATTGCTCGACGGGCGTACCGTCATTGGTTTTGCCGAAAGCTTTGTGTTCAGCGGTCAGGCCCGCCGCGTTGGCGGAAAGGGTGGCGATCATCAGGGACAGTCCGAGGCCGGAGAGCAGGTGACGGGGTTGCAGCATGGTAGACCTTCCTTCTTGTTGTTGTTTTAAAAACGGAACTAGTCAGGCTATTTATTGATTGAATAGAAATTTATAGCCGATTAATCGTTTATTTCAACCATAAAGACAGACTAATTGGTTGTGGCGAAGGTGCCGGAGGTCGGCTGGTCATGTGCAACACTGCACTTTTCCGCAATCGGCGGCTCTATCCATGGCCAGGATGCGGTGACCCCCGCCGCACAGGAACGTGCCTGATCGAGAATTCATGCCGAGCGCTCTTCATCTGATTGCCCCTTTCTTTCGTCGTCCGTGCGTGTTGCTCGTCTGTTTGTCGTCGCTGCTGATCAGCGGCTGCAGCCATCAGGACGGCAACGGTTTCTTCAACCAGATGCGTGACGGCAAGCCGCAGGAATTCTTGCAGACCAGCGTCGATCGCATGGCCACCCTGGCAATGCGCGACAACCTCAACAGCCTCTACCGCTTGCAGGGCAAGTTGTACTTGCGCAACCCGGACGAGCTGCGCAAGTCAGGGTTTCTCAACATCCATGCCGCGGTGAAACAGGTGCGCATGGCCATCGAGCAGCAACAGCCGCTGCCGGTGTTGGGCGGTCGCAAGGATCTGGCAGCGCTCAGCTATGCGATGAGCCCGGAGTTTCGCGGTGACCGTGTCGGCGCGTTCATCTACGCGATCGGCAGCATGCTGGTCACCGCCCACGGCAATCGCACCGAGTTCTATATGACGGACGCGATCAACCCGACGTTCGTCCACAACGCCGCGCGCAATATCGAAAAAGCCACGTGGATTCTGTCGCAACGGCAGAACACCGCCGGCCAGCCACTGTTGTTTTCCAATGAGATCTCGGAGGAGGGCACCAACCTGAGTTTCGCCACCGAGTTCGGCAAGATCGTTGCGCGACTGGATTTGATCACGCAGATGCTTGATGAGCGTTATCGGCGGATCGGCCTTAACTACGCGCAGAGTCTGTTGTTTCTGAATTTCCTGCCGGTGCAGTGAGACCGGTGGAGCGGATGACAATGAATGCAGCACAAAACCTGTGGGAGCTGGCTTGCCAGCGATGGCGGTGGGTCAGGCAAAAATATGTTGCCTGGCCCGGCCTCATCGCTGGCAAAGCCAGCTCCCACAAGTTTTTGTGGTGCACATTGATCCAATAGTGAAGGTTATTTTTGTATACAATCCGTCACCGTTATTGATCAAAATGGAGCTGCACCTGTCATGACCGACCCCGCAAGCGCCGATTTCAGCCGCGTCGACCGCACCGCCCGTGCGGACAAATTGCCCTATGCCGCGTTGCTGGCCTTCGCCATGACCGGCTTCATTGCCATCCTCACCGAAACTTTGCCGGCCGGGCTACTTCCGCAAATCGGCGCCGGGCTCAACGTCAGCGAAGTGCTCGCCGGCCAACTGGTCACGCTGTATGCGCTGGGCTCGATTGTCGCGGCGATTCCGCTGACGGTCGCCACACGCGGCTGGCCTCGGCGGCGAGTGTTGTTGATGACGGTTGGCGGATTTCTGGTGTTCAACACCATCACCACGTTCTCCAGTCATTACGGCCTGACCCTGGCCTCGCGTTTTCTCGCCGGAATGGCGGCGGGGCTGTCATGGGGGATCATGGCCGGTTATGCGCGCGGTATCGTGCCGGTGCATCAGCAGGGGCGGGCGCTGGCGATTGCCATGCTCGGCACGCCGGTGGCGTTGTCACTGGGCACGCCGGCGGGCACGTGGCTGGGCAATCTGATCGGCTGGCGCGCGTCGTTCGGGATCATGTCGGCGCTGGCCCTGGTGCTGGCGGCGTGGATCGTCATCGCCGTGCCGGATCGCCCGGGACAAACCAGCGAAGAACGCCTACCGTTACTCGAATCGTTGCGTCTGCCGGGCGTGCGACCGGTGCTGTTCGTGGTGCTGACGTGGATGCTCGGGCACAACATTCTCTACACCTACATTGCGCCGTTTCTGACGCAGGCCGGGCTGGCTGACCGCGTCGATCTGGTGCTGCTGGTGTTCGGCCTGTGTTCGCTGGGCGGCATCTGGATCATCGGCTTGCTGGTGGATCGCTGGTTGCGCTGGCTGACGCTGATCAGCCTCGCGGTTTTTGCCTTGACTGCATGGGTGCTGGCGTTGGCGGCGTCATCACCGATGGTTATTTACGCGTGCATGGCGGTGTGGGGCTTGTCGTTTGGCGGCTCGGCCACCTTGTTGTTGACCTCGGCGGCGGACTCGGCGGGTGATCACGTCGACGTGGTGCAAGCGATGCTCACCACCTCGTGGAACGTGGCGATTGCCGGTGGCGGCTTGTTCGGCGGCTTGTTGCTGGATCGGGCCGGAGCGATGTCATTTCCGTGGGCGTTGTTGATTCTGTCGCTGATTGCCTTGGCTACGGTGTGGAGCAACAAAACCCACAGTTTCAAACCGGGGCGGCGAGTGCACTGAGTTTTGTCCATCACACATTCCCTGTGGGAGCTGGCTTGCCAGCGATTACGGTGTGTCAGTCAACGGATCAGCTAACTGACAAACCCTCATCGCGGGCAAGCCCGCTCCCACAGGTTCCTGCGTTGAATTCGATATGGCATAACGATAGACCGCATCGATATATGTGGTTATAAGAAAAATCGCTATGCTGCGGGCCAGATTTTTCCTGTCGTTTTTCTGGACGTGTTAATGGAATTGGCGAATTTCGGCCTGGTGATTGCCGGGCTGGTGGTGGGGTTTATTGTCGGCATGACCGGTGTCGGCGGTGGTTCGTTGATGACACCGATCCTGCTGTGGTTCGGCATCAACCCGGCAACCGCGGTGGGTACTGACCTGCTGTACGCCGCCATTACCAAATCCAGCGGCGTGCTCGTTCATCGCAAAAACAAGAATATCGACTGGGCCATCACTGGCTGGCTGACCCTCGGCAGCGTGCCGGCGGTGGCCATGACCTTGTGGTTCCTCAGTACCCTGCATACCGCGCCGGACGCGATGAACGCCATCATCAAACAGGCCTTGGGCTTTGTATTGTTCGCCACGGCGCTGGCGATTTTCTTCAAGAAACGCTTGCTCGACTTCGCCCACAAACGCGCCGGCGGCAACTACAACCCGAGCGGCTCGCGCCTGAATGTGTTGACCGTGATCACCGGTCTGGTCCTCGGCACCATGGTCGCCCTGACCTCGATTGGTGCTGGCGCCCTCGGCACCGTCGCGTTGTTCATCCTCTATCCGCTGCTGCCGACCCGTCGTCTGGTCGGCACCGAAATCGCCCACGCCGTGCCGCTGACCCTGGTCGCCGGTCTTGGCCACGCGAGCATGGGCAACATGGATTGGGGTGTACTGGGTTTCCTGTTGGTCGGCTCGTTGCCAGGCATCTGGCTCGGCAGCCACCTGACCGGGCGCATCTCCGATGAAGTGCTGCGCCCGTGCCTGGCGACGATGCTGGTGTTGATCGGTTACAAACTGGCGTTCTGAGTGGTGAATTTCATCACCGTCACCGGCAAGTCCTCGTATACCAGTTCCTCAAGCACCTCCCAACCCAGTCGCGCATAGAGCGACTGCGACGTGTCGGTGTACAGATACAACTCCCGCACACCCAGCGCCGCCGCTTCAGCAACCACTCGATTGACCAGTTGCGAAGCAATCCCGCGACCGCGTTCCTCAGCCTTCACATAAACCCCGGCCAGCCATGGCGTCAGGTTTGGCCGCAGTTTCAGATCGCTCTCGATCAGTAATGCCCCACCGAGCAAACGCGAACCGTCGAGCGCCACCACCACGCTGGGCACCGTGCCTTTGCCGCAGGATGCGCGCATGTGTTCGATGCGGTCCTCGACGGTTTGCCCGGGACGAAACTCGCCCCATTCCTCAAAGTTGAGGGTCGCCAGTTCTTCGATCAATTCGGGGTGATCGCACAGGTAATCGATGTGCATGCGGGTGAACTCCATTTCGTTGGCACAACCTCCACCCTAATGCGGTCATAAAAGGTAATCAAATCCGGGTTGCGATCACGTCTGTGATGTTGCGCAATGTCGCGCCTGTCCTAAGCTTCTGACTAGGCGAGACATATTTGCCGGTCACTGCCGGAACAATCGCCACGATGCGCAATCATTAGAGCGTGGATATCAAAAGGAGATGCGCATGCTCATCAGGTCACTGACCCTGACACTCTTGCTGGCGATTGCCGGCCCCTTGTTCGCCGCTGACAACGATTCGCCCATTGCTGGAGATCTGGGCCGCGCCCGACCGCTGATCGTGATCGCACAAAGCACCGTCGATCCCGTGTGGGTCGCCCTCAAGAAGTCGCTGGAAGACCCCGCGAATAAAAAAGGCGTCACCGACCGCAACATCAAGGTCTACACCATCCTCAACATGTCCGGCCAACTCGACGGCAAGGACATGGGCCAGCAAGACACCATGGCGCTGCTGCGCTCGCTGAAGCTGGGTGCCGGGGCCTACCCGAAAGTGTTCCTGGTGGGCAAGGACGGCGAAACCAAGCTTTCGGCGTCGGGAGAAGAGGCGAAGGCGGTGGATTTGAAGAAGATCTTCGACACCATCGACGCCATGCCCATGGCCGAGAAGGAAGCGGCCGCTGCTGCTGCGGCTCAGGCACCAGCCGCTGCCGAGCCGGAACCGGCGAAAGGTGCGAAGAACGCCAAACCGACCAAGCCGGCGAAACCGAGCAAACCGCCGGAAATGCCGGATGATTGATCGCGTAAGCGAGCAATGAAAAAACGGGCGATCTCAGCAAGATCGCCCATTTTTTTGTCTGCAAAAAAGAACGCAGCCTGCGGCAGTTCCTACAGGATCGGGTTTTCACTCGGTCGACGTAGGAGCTGCCGCAGGCTGCGATCTTTTGCTTTTCAGTCAGCCACAGCGCTGAGGATTTTATGAGCGATCTTCACCCGCTCAGGAATCGGGAAATTCTTGTTGGCCATGATCACTATGCCGACACCCTTGCTCGGCACAAACGCCACGTAGGTCCCGAAACCACCGGTCGATCCCGTCTTGTTGATCAGCACGTCATGGGGTTGCGGTTGCGGCGGATTCAGCCACTGCGCTTTGTGCGCTTCCATGGCCATTTCCGTCGAGTTGCCGGCAAGCAAGCGGTCGAGGCTGATCGGGTAGCGGTACATTTCCCAACCCAAACCTTGAGTCATGTCGCCGACCGTGTAGTAACCGGTGTGCGTGTTGGCGATGGTTTTTTGCAGGGACGCTTCCAGCGTTTCGGGTTTCAGGTTGGCCTGCACGTAGCGCAGCATGTCCACGGCGCTGGTTTTCACGCCATAGGCTTGCGCATCCAGCGCGCCGGGGGTGACGCGCACCGGTTTGCCGTCCTTGTTGTAGCCCTGCGCGTACAGGTTCATTTGTGCGTCGGGCACGCTGAGGTAGGTGTGTTGCAGGCCAAGTTTCGGCAGCAGGGTTTGCGTCATCGCCTGATCAAACGGCTGGCCGAGGCTTTTTGCGGCCAGATAGCCGAACAGTCCAAGGCTTGGATTGGAATACTGGCGGTGGCTGCCTGCCGGAAAAAGCGGTTTCCACTGTTGGAAATAGCCGAGCATCTTGTCGGACGAATCCCATTGCGCCGGGAATTGCAGGGGCAAACCGCCGGCGCTGTAAGTGCCCAGTTGCAGCACGCTGATGCGGTCGAAGGCGCTGCCTTTCAATTCCGGCCAGAGCTGGCTGGCCTTGGCCGACAGGTCCAGTTTGCCGGTGGCCTGGGCGTAACCGGCGAGCGTCGCGGTGAAGGTTTTGCTCACCGAGCCGATTTCGAACAGGGTGTTTTCGCTGACTTTCTGCCCGGTGTCTTTCGCCGCCACACCGTAGTTAAAGTAATGCGCCTGACCGTTGATGGTGAGCGCCACGGTCAGGCCGGGAATGTCCTGTTGTTGCATCACCGGCGTCACCGCATCGTTGACCAGCGCTTGCAACTGCGCGTCGCTGGGTACGGCGGCCAGGCAGGAGGTGGCGCCGAACAACAGGCCAAAAGCGGCGCAGGGAATGACTTTGCTCGATTGAAGGGATGACATGAATGAACCACTCTCCATGAGTGTTGATAGTGTTATCCCGCTACACTGCGGGCGATTTATTCGTTGCGCGGCTGATCAGCGCCGCCAATTTAGGCAGTGTCGCGAGGTTCGGCAAACGATGAAATCTCGCACGAGCCATTAGAAAAATTCGGGACTGGGCATGATTCGACCTCAATTGCCGCTCAATGCACTGCGCGCCTTCGAAGCCTCGGCGCGTCACTTGAGCTTCACCCGCGCAGCGGTGGAACTGTGCGTCACGCAAGCGGCGGTCAGCCATCAGGTCAAAAGCCTGGAGGCACAACTCAACGTTACCTTGTTCAAACGCCTGCCCCGTGGGCTGATGCTCACCAGCGAAGGCGAAACCTTGCTGCCGGTGCTGAGCACCTCGTTCGATCACATCGCGCAGATGCTCGAGCGCCTCGCCGGTGGCCAGTATCGCGAAATGTTGACCGTCGGCGCGGTCGGCACCTTCGCCGTAGGTTGGCTGTTGCCGAGGCTGGCGGACTTTCGGGCGAAACATCCGCTGCTGGATTTGCGTCTGTCGACGAACAACAACCGTGTGGATGTGGCGGCGGAAGGGCTGGATTACGCGATCCGCTTTGGCGCCGGGGCGTGGCATGGCATCGAGGCGACGAGTCTGCTGGAGGCGCCGCTGTCGGTGTTGTGTGTGCCGGAAATCGCTCGGCAATTGCAGGCGCCGGGGGATCTGTTGCAGCAAACCCTGCTGCGTTCCTATCGCACCGATGAATGGCCGCAATGGTTTCAGGCCGCCGGACTGGCGACTCATGCCGCACCGCCGCAAAGCATCGTGTTCGATTCATCGCTGGCGATGATGGAAGCGGCGTTGCAGGGGGGTGGGGTGGCGTTGGCGCCACCGCTGATGTTTGCCCGGCAACTGGCGGCGGAGGTGATTTGCCAGCCGTTTGCGGTTGAGATCACGACGGGGAGTTACTGGTTGACGCGGTTGCAGTCGCGGCCTGAAACGGCGGCGATGCTCGCCTTTAAAAACTGGCTGCTACAGATCTCTGTCTGATTCACATCGTCCCTGTGGGAGCTGGCTTGCCAGCGATAGGGCCGGACCGGCCAACATCGATGTCGGCTGACCCACCGCTATCGCTGGCAAGCCAGCTCCCACAGGTTCATTTGTCAGAATACAAAATCTGATTCAACCCAGCCTTGTGTTCAACGCACCAGACACGGCCGCTTGTTATCGAACTTCCACCCAGGAATCAGAAACTGCATCGCCACGCTGTCATCCCGCGCGCCGAGGCCCATGCCTTTGTACAGTTCGTGCGCCTTGGACACTTGGTCCATATCCAGCTCGACACCCAGCCCCGGTTTTTTCGGCACCTGCACCAGACCGTCGACAATTTGCAGCGGCGCTTTGGTCAACCGCTGACCGTCCTGCCAGATCCAGTGAGTGTCGATGGCGGTGATGTCGCCCGGTGCGGCAGCCGCGACATGGGTGAACATCGCCAGCGAGATATCGAAGTGATTGTTGGAGTGCGAGCCCCAGGTCAGGCCCCACTCATGGCACATCTGCGCCACGCGCACCGAACCCTGCATGGTCCAGAAATGCGGGTCGGCCAGCGGAATGTCCACCGACTGCAGCTGAATCGCGTGGCCCATCTCACGCCAGTCGGTGGCGATCATGTTGGTGGCGGTTTTCAGTCCGGTGGCGCGGCGAAATTCGGCCATCACTTCACGGCCCGAATAACCGTTTTCTGCACCGCACGGGTCTTCGGCGTAAGCCAGAACGTGATGCTGATCGCGGCACAAACGGATGGCTTCTTTCAGTGACCACGCGCCGTTCGGATCGAGGGTGATGCGCGCGTCGGGGAAGCGCTCGGCCAGTGCCGTCACCGCTTCGATTTCGGCATCGCCGCTGAACACGCCGCCCTTGAGTTTGAAGTCCTTGAAACCGTACTTCGCATGTGCCGCTTCGGCGAGACGCACCACCGCTTCGGCGCTCATGGCTTTCTCGTGGCGGACGCGGAACCAGTCATTGTCGGCGTCCGGTTCGCTGCGATAGGCGAGGTCGGTTTCGCGCTGATCACCGACGTAGAAGAGATAGCCGAGCATCTTCACTTCATCGCGTTGCTGCCCTTCACCGAGCAGCGCCGCGACCGGCACATCAAGATGCTGGCCGAGCAAGTCGAGCAGGGCGGCTTCAAGGCCGGTGACGGCGTGAATGGTGATGCGCAGGTCAAACGTCTGCAGGCCACGACCACCGGCATCTCGGTCGGCGAAGGTCTGGCGCACTTGATTGAGGATCTTCTGATACGTGCCGATCGGGCTGCCGATCACCAGGCTGCGCGCGTCTTCCAGGGTCTGGCGAATGCGCTCGCCACCGGGCACTTCACCGACGCCGGTGTGGCCGGCGTTGTCTTTGAGAATAACGATGTTGCGGGTGAAAAACGGCCCGTGGGCGCCGCTGAGATTGAGCAACATGCCATCGTGGCCGGCCACCGGGATGACTTGCATGTCGGTGATGATCGGGGCTTTGGCGGTGTCGTGTGCGGTCATGGTTTTATCCTTTTAATAAAGAGTTCAGGCGTGCTTTGGCGCAGCTTCAACCACGGCAATTTCAGCCGCCGGTTTCGGTGCGGTGCGCGCGAAGAAAACAATGATGGCGGCGATGATCGAGGTCGCGGCCAGACCATAGAGGCCGCCCTGAATCGAACCGGTGTGTTCTTCGAGCAAGCCGAACGTGGTCGGCGCGACGAAGCCGCCGAGATTGCCCACTGAGTTGATCAACGCGATCACCGCTGCAGCGATCCGCGCATCCAGATACGCCTGGGGAATCGGCCAGAACAACGACGATGCCGATTTGAAACCCAGCGCGGCAAAACAGATCGCGACAAAGGCAAAGATCGGCCCGCCGGTGGTGGACATGAACATCCCCGCAGCGGCGATCAACAGCGCGGTGGCGACCCACGCCTGCTGGTGTTTCCACTTGGCCGAGAACGAGGCGAAGGCGTACATGCCGATGATCGACAGCAACCACGGAATCGAGTTGAACAGGCCGACCTGGAAGTCGCTCATCTCGCCCATTTTCTTGATGATGCTCGGCAGCCAGAAGGTCGCCGCGTAGATGGTCAATTGAATGAAGAAATAGATCAGGCAGAACAGAATGATCTGGCGATCCTTGAGCAGTTTGCCCATCGATGGCCGGATCGGCGTCGCAGCTTCACGGGCCTTTTGCTCTGCGTCGATGGCGTTGACCAGTGCGTCCTGTTCGGCGCGGGTCAGCCATTTCGCATCGTGGGGTTTGGCGTCGAGCCAGAACCAGACGAAGACGCACAGGCACACCGAAAACATCCCTTCGATGAAATACATCCATTGCCAGCCGTGCATGCCCAGCCCGTTGATTTGCAGGAGCAGGCCGGACAACGGGCCGGAGATCAACGAGGCTACGGCGGAGCCGCTGAGGAAGATTGCAATCGCCTTGCCGCGTTCAGCGCCGGGCAGCCAGCGGGTGAAGTAGTAGATCACGCCGGGGAAAAACCCGGCCTCGGCGACGCCCAGCAAAAAGCGCAGCACATAGAAGTGGGTTTCGTTCTGAATGAACGCCATGCCGGCGGCGACCAGGCCCCAGGTGAACATGATCCGCGTCAGCCAGATGCGTGCGCCGACTTTCTGCAGGAGCATGTTGGACGGAACTTCGAACAGCGCGTAACCGATGAAGAACAAACCGGCGCCGAAGCCGTAGGCGGCGGCACCAATACCGAGGTCGTGTTCCATGTGAGTGCGGACGAAACCGATGTTCACTCGGTCAATGTAATTGACGATGAACATGATCACGAAGAGCGGCAGGACGTGGCGTTTCACTTTCGAGATGGCCGAGGCGAGTGTCGAATCGACGCCCTCGTTCATCCCGGAGACGGAGGTTTTCACTTGGTTTTCTCCCACTGATTATTTTTATGCGGGGTAGGGCTGGGTGCTGCGTTGTTGATAGACATCATACAACTGCGTTTTTTTGTCCTACAAGTGGGGAAGGCCGATTAATTTTGTCTGGAACGCTGGTTTTTTATGCAATTTTGTATTTATGGTCAATGTTTGTTGGGTTTTGTGGTGTGAGAGGTTCTATGCATTGCTACGGCGGCATAGCTTTAGTTATCAGGAATCTCTGAATTTCTCTGGCTCAATTTTAGTGTTGTCATACAATCTGGAGCGCGAAATCAATCCCAGTGGCCGTGCGCACGATGCTACGATCCGCAAGACCCGATCACCGGAACCGACCATGCAAGAAGACCTCGACGCCCCCGCTCGCAAACGCGCGCATAACCTGGCCCATGACCTGGTGGAGAAACTCTCCCAGAGCATCCTGCTCGGCCAGCTATCGCCCGGCGACAAGTTGCCCTCGGAGAATTCCATCGTTCAGGAGCACGGCGTCAGCCGCACCGTGGTGCGCGAGGCGATTTCCAAATTGCAGGCATCGGGGCTGGTCGAGACGCGGCATGGCATCGGCACATTCGTGATCGAACGCGCAGCGGAGCAGGGCTTGCGCCTGAATGTCGATACCGCGCTCGGTGTACGCAGCATTCTTGAATTGCGCCTGGGCCTGGAAACCCAAGCCGCCGCGTTGGCTGCGCAACGGCGTAGCGAGCAGCAACTGCTGCAGATGCGACAGGCTCTGGATGACTATCAACGCCTGCTGGACAATAACGACAGTTGCGTCGAAGCGGATCGACGCTTTCATTTGCTGATTGCCGAAGCCACCGGCAACGTCTGCTTCAGCGAGATCATGCAGCACCTGGGCAGTGCGATGATCCCGCGCAACCGCCTCAACGCCGCCGAGCGCGGTGCGGCGGATCTGAGCAAACTCGGGCAACTGGCCCATCTGGAGCACGAGGCGATTCTGAATGCGATCAAGCGTCAGGACGCGGATGCAGCGCGGGCAGCGATGTGGCTGCACTTGACCAACAGCCGCGACCGCTTCTCTGCGCAGGGTTGATCGCCGTTGGTCTGCTCGATAGCACGGCGATCACGGGGACACTTCCAAGTGATATGGCCCGGGTTTTCCGGACCTCCTTGGTGAGGTGTGTCATGGCTAACGACTTGCTGTTTCAGGGTGGCGTTCTTCCCACCGATCCGACCCGGCCGATGCCCGGAACCGATGAGCCGACGTTGGCTGATCATGATTCGCCGATGGGCATGCCCCCAGGTCAGGATCCGCTGAGCGATGCCGACCGGCCGGAGGACTGGAAGGATCCGGCGCCGGATGATGAGGACGTGCCGCCAGCGGATGAACCGACGCCGTTGTCGGATGATCGGCGCTGAACCCTGACAGTTGTGTCGGATTTGCCGGCCCCATCGCTGGCAAGCCAGCTCCCACAGAGTTCTATGGTGAACATGGTTGTCATGTACATCCGCCTATCCTGTGGGAGCTGGCTTGCCAGCGATGACGGCATCCGCTTCAACAAAAAACTCACCGATCAAACCGCCGCGCAGGTCTAGCGCAGATCCCGCATCAACAACCCAAACCGCAAATCCACCGCATCCGGAATCGGCAGATACACCGTGTGCCCATCCCCAGGCGCCACGTCGATCGCTGCACCTTTTGCGCTCTGCAACTCATGCAGATCAAAATGAAAATTGCCTTTGGGGGTCATCAGTTCCAGATGATCGCCAACGGCAAAGCGGTTCTTCACCTTGACCTCGGCCAGGCGATCACGCCGCTCGCCGGTCAGTTCGCCGACGAATTGCTGGCGCTCCGAGACTGAACTGCCGTTCAGGTAGTTCTGGTATTCGTCATGCACATGGCGACGCAGAAAACCTTCGGTGTAGCCGCGCTGGGCCAACGACTCCAGGTCGGTCATCAAGCTGCGGTCAAACTCACGACCCGCCACTGCGTCATCAATCGCCCGGCGATACACCTGGGTGGTGCGCGCGCAGTAGAAGTGCGATTTGGTCCGGCCCTCGATCTTCAATGAATGCACGCCCATGCGGGTCAGGCGCTCGACATGTTGCACGGCGCGCAGGTCTTTGGCGTTCATGATGTAGGTGCCGTGCTCGTCTTCGAACGCCGGCATCAACTCGTCAGGACGATTGGCTTCCTGCAGCAGAAACACCTGATCGGTGGGCGTGCCGAGGCCCAGGGTCGGCTCGGGTTGGAAGGTCTGGACGATTTCGCCGAGCTGGTTTTGCGTGGCTTCCTGCGCCGAGTATTTCCAGCGACAGGCATTGGTGCAGGTGCCTTGATTGGCATCGCGCTTGTTCATGTAACCCGACAACAGGCAGCGCCCGGAATAGGCCATGCACAACGCGCCGTGGACGAACACTTCCAGCTCCATGTCGGGCACTTGTTCGCGGATTTCGCCGATCTCTTCCAGCGACAGTTCTCGCGACAGGATGATCCGGCTCAACCCCTGTTGCTGCCAGAACTCGACACTCGCCCAATTCACCGTGTTGGCCTGCACCGAAAGATGAATCGGCATCTGCGGGAAGTGCCGGCGCACCAGCATGATCAGCCCCGGGTCGGACATGATCAGCGCATCCGGCGCCATCTCGATCACCGGCGCCAGATCCTTGAGAAACGTCTTCAACTTGGCGTTGTGCGGGGCGATGTTGACCACCACGTAGAAACGTTTGCCCTGCGCCTGCGCCTCGCGAATGCCCAGCGCCAGATTGGCATGATCGAACTCGTTGTTGCGCACCCGCAAGCTGTAGCGCGGCTGGCCGGCGTAGACCGCATCGGCGCCGTAGGCGAACGCGTAACGCATGTTTTTCAGGGTGCCGGCGGGGGCGAGCAGTTCTGGGGTGGCGAGGGTCGGGGTCATGGCGGTGTCGGTCGCAAAAGCGCGGCAGGGTAAGTCAGATGCGGCGAGGGTTTGTTGATCTGGATCTATGCTCCATGAATAAAGATGGCACTCGTGCAGGCCCCGGTTGACTAAGCATCGGGGCGTGTAGGACGCCTGACTGACATGGATCGGACATGAACGAAAAAAGCCTTCAATTCAAATCCCTCACCGTGCTGCTGTTGCTGGTCACGGTGGCGTTTATCTGGATCCTCTTGCCGTTCTACGGCGCGGTGTTCTGGGCAGTGATTCTCGGGATTTTGTTTGCGCCGATGCAACGCCGGCTGCAGGCGAAATTCGGCTGGCAGCGCAACCTGACGTCCCTGTGCACCTTGTCGATCTGTCTTGTGATCGCGATTCTGCCGGTGATCATCCTCAGTGTGCTGCTGGTGCAGGAAGGGGCGACGGTCTACAAGAACATCGAAAGCGGCGAACTGGACATTGCTGCGTATCTGGCGCAGTTCAAGCACAGCCTGCCGCCGTACTTTCAGCACCTGCTCGACCGCTTCGGCATGGGCGAACTTAATGGTCTACGCGAAAAAATCGTCAAATCGGCGATGCAGGGCAGCCAAGTGCTAGCCAGTCAGGCGTTCAGTTTTGGCCAGGGCACGTTCGAGTTCGTGGTGAGTTTTTTCATCATGCTGTACCTGCTGTTTTTCTTTTTGCGCGACGGCGCCGAACTGGCGCGCAAAGTGCGCAGCGCCGTGCCGCTGGAAGAACATCACAAGCGTCGTCTGCAACTGAAATTCAACCGGGTGGTGCGGGCGACCGTGAAGGGCAATCTGGTGGTCGCGGTGACACAGGGCGCGCTGGGTGGGGCGATTTTCTGGTTTCTCGACATCCCCAGCGCCTTGCTGTGGGCGGTGTTGATGGCGTTTCTGTCGCTGTTGCCAGCGGTCGGCGCGGGGATCGTGTGGGCGCCGGTGGCGGCTTACTTCCTGCTCAGCGGGATGATCTGGCAGGGCGTGGTGCTGGGACTGTTCGGGATCTTTGTGATCGGACTGGTGGATAACGTGCTGCGCCCGATTCTGGTGGGCAAGGACACCAAGATGCCCGACTACATGATTCTGATCTCGACCTTGGGCGGCCTGGCGGTGTTTGGTCTCAACGGTTTCGTGATCGGGCCGCTGATCGCGGCGCTGTTCATGTCGAGCTGGGCGCTGTTCGCCGAGACCAAACCCAAGGTGCAACTGCCTTAGGCATGAAAAGCAGCGCTGACCATTTGTTGCGACAAGGCCTGCGCGGCAGGCAGGGAAGTGAGCGGGCCGCTGATTGGCTCGCCGTCGCGCACCAGATACCAGCAGGCGAGCAATCCCGTTGCTCTGAGCGAAGCGGGAACGGCGCTGCCGACGACCGACATGATTTGAACCTGAGCCATGAAAAGTACCTCCATCAATCTATGGAGCTACCTTAGGGGCTCGCGGGATTTTGCGACAATCAACCGTTTCGATAGTGGTCATTGATGCCAGTGAGGTCTGGCTTCAATCGACCACTTGATCGAGCATGTGCATGACTTCGCGCTCGTTGAGCAGGCCTTTGTGCACAAGGTGTTCGGCCAGCAGCGAAAGAAATTTCGCGCAGCGATGGCCTTCCAGGTGTTTGAGCTCGGTCAGCGCGCCGTACACCTTGCTGGAGGTGCACAGGCCGACGGTGCGGTGCGGGTTTTGTGTTGGCATACAGTCGTCCTTGTTTTTATCAACCTGTTGTTTACGGACGGATTCAGATTGCGGTTCCGTCATGACAAATAAATGACCGTTTTGTAGAAATGTACATAACGGCCAATCCATCATGCCGACTTTAGCCGCTGAAACTGTCCTCACAGCGACGTTGGCGCGATTTTTTCAGACGCTGGCCGACCAACGGTCATAAAAAAGCCCCGCTGTAAAAGCGGGGCTTTGTGTTTCTGCGGTTACCAGCGCGGGCCACCGTAGTAGTGCGGGCGACCGTAGTAGCCGCGAGGCGGGCCGTAATACACCGGGGCCGGTTGCACGTAGACCGGTTGCTGAACATAAACCGGCGCTGGCTGGTAATAAACCGGTGGCGGTGGCTGCTGCACATAGACCGGTGGTGGCGGTGCGGCATACACCGGCGCCTGCTGCACATAAACCGGGCGGTCCTGATTGATCAGCGCCGAGCCGATGATGGCCGAGCCGACGATCGCGCCAAACACCGCCGGGCCCTGCCAGTAATTGCCGCCGTGGGCTTCTGCTTGCCCTGCGACAGCGAATGCACCAATCAGCAGGGCCACGATAGGGAGTTTACGAATCATGATAATTCCTCGGTTCTTCTACCCGGCGGCAGGGCCTGCACCAGGCCCACAGTTGTCGCGGGGATACTTCTAAGACAGCGAAATTCTGAAATTCAGCACAGCCGCTGGGTAAATTTTGTGTAAGGTCTGTACCGGTTTGTTTACCGAGCCGCGCAAGGGTCGCGCGATACGTTTAGAACAGGCCTCTATGATCGTTCAGAACCCGATGGGCTGGCTAATCCCGTCTATCCGAAAGTGCGTTTGAAGGAGAAGTTTCATGCAGATGAACCCGAACAAAGACACCCAGCTGTGCATGTCCCTGTCAGGACGCCCTGGTAACTTCGGTCTGCGTTTTCATAACCATTTGTATGAGCAGTTGGGCCTGAATTTCTATTACAAGGCGTTCAGCAGCCAAGACTTGAACGGCGCCGTGGGCGGGATTCGCGCGCTGGGGATTCGCGGTTGCGGCGTGTCGATGCCGTTCAAGGAAGCCTGCATTGCCCTGGTCGATGAGCTGGACGCGTCTGCGGCGGCGATCCAGTCGATCAACACCATCGTCAACACCAGCGGCCACCTCAAGGCCTACAACACCGATTACATTGCCATCGAGCAGTTGCTGAAAACTCACGCGGTGCCCAAAGAATCGACTTTCGCCCTGCGCGGCAGTGGCGGCATGGCCAAAGCAGTGGCCAGTGCCTTGCGCGATGGCGGCTACAAAAACGGTTTGATCGTTGCGCGCAATGAGCGGGCAGGGCGAGCGCTGGCGGAATCGCTGGGCTATCGCTGGCAGGCGGAGTTGGGCGATGAGCGCCGGCAGATGCTGATCAACGTGACGCCGGTGGGCATGGACGGCGGGCCTGAGGCGGGGCAACTGGCGTTTCAGCCGGACGTGATCAAAGCGGCGGATACCGTGTTTGATGTGGTGGCGATTCCGTCGGAGACGCCGCTGATCGTGCGTGGCCGGGCTGAGGGTAAGAAAGTCATTACCGGGCTGGAAGTCATTGCGATCCAGGCGCTGGAGCAGTTTGTCCTGTACACCGGCGTGCGCCCGAATGAAGCGCAGTTTGCGGCGGCGGTGGCGTTTGCCCGGAGCTGAGTTTGTGTTGAATTGACTGGCCTCATCGCTAGCAGGGCTAGCTCCCACAGTAGATTTCTCTTAGTCACACCTTGTGTGGTCACTGAAAATCCATGTGGGAGCTAGCCCTGCTAGCGATGGCCGCACCTCGGTTTCAGATATTGAGTTGCCTATACTGCCTCCCCAGCAAGCACAGACTTGCCCACCACTAAAAACCGTGACCGAGGCTCCCCATGCACCCGCCCATCCTCAACCTGCACCAGGTCGAACTCGAACCCCTGCCCGAAGCGCTGGCCCCGGAAGGCGAAACCGCCGGGCGCTATCAGCAACGCATGGCCCGCATCGGCCAGCAACTTGGGTCGCAGAAACTCGGTTATCGGCTTTACGCACTGCCACCGGGCATGCGCGGCAGTCCGTTTCACAGTCATCGGGTCAATGAAGAAATGTTCTACGTGGTGGCCGGTGAAGGCGAGGTGCGCCTCGGCGCTGAGCGTTTTCCGATCCGCGAAGGTGACGTAATTGCTTGTCCGCCGGGCGGGCCGGAAATGGCCCATCAGATCATCAACACCAGTCAGGTCGAACTGCGCTATCTGGCGGTGAGCACCCAGCAGCAACCGGATATCTGTGAATACCCGGATTCGAACAAATACGCGGTGATGGACAACTTCAAGATCGATGCCGAGGGCAACGCCTCAGGTTTCGTCGCGGTGGCGCGGCAGGCGGATGGTGTTGATTACTGGGATGGCGAGTAACCCAGGTTCTGAAACCAGATGACCAACCCTGTGGGAGCTAGCCCTGCTAGCGATGACGGTGTGTCAGTCACATATTATCTGGATGTGCGGACGCCATCGCTAGCAGGGCTAGCTCCTACAGGGGTTACGCGGTGACTATTCGAGGCGGGCCAGACGCTCTTCCAGCGCGGCAATCCGCGCTTCCAGTTCTTCGATCCGCTCGACGGAAACGCCGCCGCCCGAGCGCTCCTGCGGATTCTGCCGCGCCGCCATGATCGCCTCGATGTCGGCCGGATCACCCAGCGCATGGGTGTAGCGATCTTCACGCTGACCGGCCTGACGCGGAATCAGCACCGCCAGCCCGCGCGCAATCAGGCGCTCAAGTTGATGCACCACCTGTTCGGCATCTTCGAAATCATGCATGCGGCCGCTGCGGGTCAGCAGTTCGTTGACGGTTTGCGGGCCGCGCAGAAACATCAATCCACTCAGAATCACCTGGGCCGGCACCAGTTCCAGCGCCTTGTCGACCTTGTGCTCCCAGCGGTCGGCGCGACTGCCCATGACCAGTTTGGCGAAGCCGCGACCTTCGAGGGCGCGCAGGCTCTGGCCGACCTGGCCTTGGGTCAGGTTCATCACTGGTTCGCGGCTGGTTTTCTGATTGCACGCGGTGACCAGAGCGTTGAGTGTCAGCGGATAGGTTTCCGGGCTGGTCGCCTGTTTTTCGATCAACGAGCCGAGGATGCGGATTTCCGTGGCATTGAGCCGAGGCTCGTCGAAGGTGGATTCTGGTTCTGTGGTCATCGCGCGTTCCCTCTGCAGTCGAAGGCGCCTAGCCTAATCCTTGCCAAACAAAAGGCAAGCCGTGTGGTCATCAAGCATGGCTATAATCGCCTCCTTGTTCCACCCAGCCACCACACGAGACTGCCATGACCATTTCCCTGTACGCCGCATCCGTCCCGGTTTTTCAACAAATGCTCAACGCTTTGAGCGATGTGTTGAAAAAGGCTGAAGCCCACGCCACCGAGAAAAACATCGACCCGAACGCCTTCCTGCAAGCGCGTCTGTTCCCGGACATGTTCCCGTTGACCCGTCAGGTACAGATAGCCGTGGACTTCGCCAAAGGCGTTTCCTCGCGTCTGGCTGAAGTCGAAGTGCCGAAGTACGACGATACCGAAACCACCTTCGCCGAGCTGCAAGCCCTGATCGCCAAGGTGCTGGCCTACATCGGCGAGATCAAGCCAGAGCAGATCGATGGCAAGGAAGGCATCGAAATCATCACCCGTCCGGGCACTCCGAAAGAAAAGCGCTTCAGTGGTCAGGCTTACCTGCTGACTTACGGTCTGCCGCAATTCTTCTTCCACGTCACCACCACTTACGCACTGCTGCGTCATAACGGTGTTGAAGTGGGTAAACGCGATTACATGGGCGCGTTCTAAAACACCCAGATACACAAAAGCCCGCCAAGGTTGCGCCTTGGCGGGCTTTTTATTGCTTTTCTACATGGGCTACGCGGTGCGTTGGGCTTTCGCTTCTTCGCCCAGGCACGCCGCCGCGGTGAACAGCACGTCCGTCGACGAGTTCAGCGCGGTTTCAGCGGAATCCTGCAACACGCCAATAATGAAACCGACTGCCACGACTTGCATGGCGATTTCGCTTGGAATGCCGAACAGGCTGCACGCCAGCGGAATCAGCAGCAGCGAACCACCGGCCACACCCGACGCGCCACAGGCGCAAATCGCTGCCACAACGCTGAGCAGGATGGCGGTCGGAATGTCTACGGCGATGCCCAGGGTGTGCACGGCTGCCAGCGCCAGCACGGTAATGGTGATCGCCGCACCGGCCATGTTGATGGTCGCGCCCAGCGGGATCGATACCGAATAGGTGTCTTCGTGCAGGCCCAGACGCTTGCTCAATTCCAGGTTGACCGGAATGTTCGCCGCCGAGCTGCGGGTGAAGAATGCAGTGATACCGCTTTCACGCAGGCACTTGAGGGTCAGCGGGTACGGGTTGCGACGCAGCTTCCAGAATACGATCAGCGGGTTCATCACCAGCGCGACGAACAGCATGCAGCCGAGCAGGACGGCCAGCAGATGCGCGTAACCGAGCAGTGCGCCAAAGCCGGAGGTGGCCAGTGTCGAAGCGACCAGGCCGAAAATACCCAGCGGTGCGAAACGAATCACTACGCGCACGATCACGGTCACGCCGTTGGACAGATCGCCCAGCACTTCGCGGGTGGTGTCGCCGGCATGGCGAATCGCGATGCCCATGCCGATGGCCCAGGCCAGAATGCCGATGAAGTTGGCGTTCATCAGGGCGCTGACCGGATTGTCCACCACGCTCAGCAGCAGGCTCTGCAGCACTTCAGTGATGCCGCCCGGGGCGGTCACTGCGACGTTTTCAGTCGCCAACACCAGATGCGAAGGGAAGGCCATGCTGGCAACCACGGCCACCACTGCTGCGGCGAACGTGCCCAGCAGATAGAGGAACAGAATCGGGCGGATATGGGTTTCCTGGCCGTGCTTGTGGTTGGCAATCGAGGCCATCACCAGTACGAACACCAGAATCGGTGCCACGGCTTTCAACGCCGACACGAAGACCTTGCCGATGAACGCCGTGGATTTGGCCAGCTCAGGCGCAATCAGGGCCAGCGCAATACCGGCGATCAGGCCGATCACGATCTGGGTGACCAGGCTCAGTTTGCTCAAGCGTTGCAGTAGAGAAGGGGACGAAGCAGTCATAACGGCATCTCTGTTTTTATAGGGTGCGAGGTCTCGTGGGCAGGCACGAGCCGACAGTCGAATCGATATCAGCTTCTTAAACACATCGCTGATCAGGGTGTACGTTTTTCAGGGCGCGGACTTTATCACAGCGTAGGTCTTATCCTTCAGGCCTGTGACGATCTGCCACCGGATCAGACAACAAAGTCGACAGGTTTGGGCAACTCAGCCCGGACACACTCTGTTAAGATTGCCCATCCTTATTTTCAAGTCATGCCAGCGGGCCTCCGGGTCAACGCTGGTGTCGTCGTTTTGCTGGAGTTGCGCATGCTGTTGCCCATTCTTCTGTTGTCCGCCGCCGGTTTTACGGTACTGACCACGGAATTCGTCATCGTCGGCCTGTTGCCGGCGATTGCCCGCGACCTTGAGGTCACCATCCCGCAGGCCGGTCTGCTGGTGACTTTATTCGCTTTTACCGTGGCGATGTTCGGGCCTTTCTTGACCGCATATTTCGCCCGCTTCGAACGGCGCAAGCTGTTCATCAGCATCCTGATCATGTTTGGCCTGGCCAATACCGTTGCCGCGCTGGCGCCGAATATCTGGGTGATGGCGATTGCCCGACTGATTCCGGCGCTCGGTCTGCCGGTGTTCTGGGCCTTGGCCAGCGAAACAGCGGTGGACATCGTCGGCCCGGATTTCGCTGGTCGGGCGATTGCCAAAATTGGTTTCGGCATTGTTTGCGCCACGGTGTTCGGCATTCCGGTCGGCACGCTGATTTCTGACGCATTCGGCTGGCGCAGTGCATTCGGCATTCTGGCGGTGATTGCCTTTGCCAAAGCTTTGTTGCTGTTTGTTTATTTACCGAAAACCAGCCTGCACCAGCATCAAGTCAGCTTCCGCTCGCAGTTCAAGATCCTGCGCAGCCCATTGATGATCGGCCACATCGTGCTGTCGATTCTGGTGTTCAGCGGCATGTTTACCGCTTACACCTATCTGGCCGATATTCTTGAGCGTCTCGCCGGTTTCAACGGCACGGTGGTCGGTTGGTGCCTGATGGCCTTCGGCGCGGTCGGGCTGATCGGCAACTCGCTGGGCGGTCGTGCGGTCGATAAGCATCCGCTGGGCGCGTCGGTATTGTTCTGCGCGTTCATGATCGCCGGCATGGTCTCGCTGGTGCCGAACATTCATTCGCCAGTGGGGCTGGCGGTGGCGATGGGCATCTGGGGTATTACTCAAGCCGCGTTATTCCTGGTCAGCCATGTGCGCCTGATGAAAGCAGCGCCCGAAGCGCCGGCCTTTGCCGCCTCGCTGAACATCGCCGGGGCCAATCTGGGGATTGGTCTGGGCGCCATGGTCGGCGGCCGGGTCATCGACGGCGCGGGCCTGGGCTTCCTCGGCTTCGCCGCCGCCGGGTTCATCCTGCTGTCGGTGTTCCTCGCCATGGTGCTGATGACGCTCAAACCGCGCGAGATCTGTGCGGAGGCGTCATAACGCCGTAAACAACTCACGTCGGGCACCTTCGGTAATCGCAACGATGCCGGGGTGCTTGACCTTGCGCTCCACCGAAATGGCATAGAACGACTCGGTCACCGCATCAGTCTGGCCAATCAACTCGACGCCGTACTGGCGCTTCACCTCATCGGCAATCACGCTCGGGCCGATGAAAATCCCGCTGCCGGATTGGCCGAACGCCTGCATCAGCGCACTGTCATCGAACTCGCCAACGATTTGCGGCTGGATCTGCTGCTCGGCAAACCAGCGCTGCAAGCGGCTGCGCACTACGGTTTCCGCGCCGGGAATCAACAGCGGCGCGCCGTGCAGACTGCGTGGGAAATCCTGACCATATCTTGCCGCCAGTGCAGGAGTCGCGAAGAAGCTGATCCCGCATTCACCGAGTTTCTGACTGTAGCCTTTTATGTCGAGGTGCGAGGGCATCGGGCTGTCGGAAATCACCAGATCCAGACGCTGGATCGCCAGATCGGCGAGCAAACGCTCGAGTTTGTCTTCGCGGCAGGTGATGCGCAGCGGTTCATTCAGCTCCATGGTCGGTGCAATCAGGCGATAGACGATGGATTTGGGCACCACGTCGGCCACGCCGACGCGGAACAGAATCTGCTGCTCGTTGGGTTGCGCGCGCAGCATCAATTCCAGTTCGCCGCCCAGTTGAAACATTTGCTCGGCATAGGGCAGGGCTTGGCGCCCGGCTTCGGTGAGCTCAAGTTGCCGGCCCACTCGTCGAAACAGCTCGATGCCATAGGTTTGTTCAAGCAGGGAAATCTGCCCGCTGATGGTCTGTGGCGTCAGGTTCAGTTGCTCGCACGCACGCACGATGCTGCCGGTCTTGGCTACAACCCAGAAGTAATGCAGTTGTCGGTAGTTGAGCATGGTGATCTTCACTTCGTGAAAACCGAAGTATATCCGCTAAAAATACGAATTTTCCTGAAGTGTTTGTCTCCCTAGAATGCCCAGCCATCGACGGCCGGTCTGTGACCCTGTCTGTTCATTCGAAGGAAGCCTCATGAAATACACAATCCCTGCGCTGATGTTTACGTCTTTACTGCTTCTGGCCGGTTGCGATCAGGCTGAAAAAAGCGCCCAGCAATTGATGGGCAAGGCCGCCGAAAGCGCCAAGCAAGCGATCGATGACACCCATAAAGCCGCGGAACAAGCGCTGAGCGATGCCACTGGCGGATTGATCGAGAAAAAGGAAACACCGGGAAAAGACGCGGAAAAATCCGAATCTTCCACCAAGACCATCTAATTCGTCTTACACAGAGTCAGGACTGACCCATGGAATATCTGTTACAGCTCGCCGCCAGCCCGACCGCTTGGGTTGCTTTGGCCACATTGGTGGTGATGGAAATCGTGCTTGGCATCGATAACCTGATCTTTATCTCGATCCTGACCAACAAACTGCCCAAGCAGTACCAGCAGAAAGCACGCCGCATCGGTATCGGCATGGCGTTGATCCTGCGTCTGGCGCTGTTGAGCACCATCGCGTTCATCGTGCAGTTGACCGCGCCGGTCATCGAGATTCTCGGCCAGGCGTTCTCCTGGAAGGACATGATCCTGATCGCCGGTGGCCTGTTCCTGGTGTGGAAGGCGACGACCGAAATCCATCACAGCATGGATCCGGCGCCGGAAGATCCGAAGTCGGCGACGTCGACCGTCACCCTGGGCTTCGCCGCCGCTATCGGTCAGATCCTGATGCTCGACATGGTGTTCTCGATCGACAGCATCATTACCGCGGTCGGCATGACCGAACACTTGCCGATCATGATTATTGCAGTCGTTGTGTCGGTCCTGGTGATGCTGTTTGCAGCTGAACCACTGGCCAAGTTCATCAACGACAACCCGACGGTGGTGATGCTGGCCCTGGGCTTCCTGATCATGATCGGCATGACGCTGATCGCCGAAGGCTTCGGTGCTCACGTTCCGAAAGGTTATGTGTACGCGGCGATGGCATTCTCGGCAGCGATTGAAGTGCTGAACATGATGTCGCGTCGGGCGAAGCAGAAGAAACTGGCTGAGCAGGCGTAATCGCCAATAAGCCAAAAGGCCCCTTGGATTGTTTGAATTCAAGGGGCCTTTTTATGGGTACAGGTTTATTTCAGCGCGTCAGTGCGCAGTCACGTGACGAACGCGATGCTTCTCGGCTTTGTCGACTTGGGTCGGCTGAACCGGATGGTGATGACGCCGAGAAATCCGCAGCACGCCCCACAGCATGGCGGCGGCCACGGCCAGCCAGCCGGCAATCAACATTACGATGGTCATGGTCAGGCTCATCTGTGCCTCCTCTTCGCCCTGCGTCGGGCGCCCGCTTTCATCAATTCGCTCTATTTCAGTGACAGTCTAGTCAATGGGGTGTTTCAAACTATTGACCAAAGGTCGCTGATGACTAATCAGTTTGCTCTATGCAAGCGATGGGTCTGCTGCTTAAGGCTATACCGCAGGCCCAAGCAGCCCTATGATCACTGGCGTTGCCGGAACACGATGACCGGCGTCTGAACAGAGAGTGACGATGGTGCAGGTATTTTCTCGGATTCGTGCGGCGCTGGTGGCGGTCGGTTGCGTGGTCGCGTTGGCCGGATGTGCTGGCACGGTGGCGCCGGAGGTCAAGCGTTTGCCGGAGCGGGTCGAGCTGAGCGGGACGTTCTATCGTGGCGAAGCCAATCAAAGCGGGCCGCAGGTTTTGGCCAGTCTGTTGTCGCAGCAGGGCATCGTGATCACTCCGGGGCTGCTGGAAAAACCCCTGCATTTGCCAGGTGCTGAAGACAAGTTGCAGCAGAATCTGCAAAACCTCGCGCGGGAATACGGCATGGTCGTTTATCCGCTCGACAGCAATCTACCGGCGCTGTTGACCCAGGTCGCCGCAGGCTACCCGGTGATGGTGCGTTTCAGCGAGGGTTCGGCATTTTGGGCTGAACCGCGTTACGCCATTCTTTCCGGCTACGACCGCAATAAACAGAAGGTGCTGCTGCGCGCCGGCATGAACCGGCGTGAACTGATGAGTTTCAGTTCCTTTGAGTCGGCGCTGGAGAAATCCGGCGGCTGGGCAATCTTGATCCAGAAGCCGACGCAGATTCCTGCTGCCGTCGATCGCCAGCGCTGGCTCAAGGCGGCCGATGAACTGGCCCAGGCCGGTCAGGAAAACGAAGCGGCGCAGGCGCGCAAGGCGCTGGCCGCTCACTGAGTTTCCGTTCGTCATCTGCCGGGCACGACGGCGCCCGGCAAGCCTCCTACTTATACATCCCGTGTTTTACGGGTGAATAAGGAGGCGATATGAAAGATTCCCCAGCAGCGAAAGGCCCGCATTCGTCCGAGCATTCCTCGGGAGACGAACTGGGGTTCGATCCGGACTCGCCCGATCTTGATGATCCGCAGGTCGATCCTGTCGGCCCCGCCAAGGCGCCTCTTGATGTCGAGCCCGGCGAGGATCCGAAGAAGCCGCCCAAACCCTATGACCCGCTGGCCAATCTGAAACCTTGATGCGAGGTGCGTATGAGTACCGATTCAAGCTTCGACGACCAAAAAACACCGGACAGCGTTCCGACCACGCCAGAGCCGGAGATTGATCCGGTGCTGGATCCGGACAGCCCCATGCGCGACCCGATGGCCCGGCCGAACGTGCTGACGCCTGAGCCTTCACGGGATCCGAGCGCGGGGGATGGCATTCCCGATGACGACAAGATGCCGCTGCCCAACGATTGATGCGCAGATGAAAAATGCAGGTGAAAAAAAGCCCCGAAGATTCGGGGCTTTTTCTTGGGTGGCGAATTACTTCGATGCTTCAACCACGCCGCTCTGACGCGATTTGAGGTTCTTCTCGGCCTTGTATTGCTGAGCCACGGCAGGAACGCTGGCGCTCTTGCCGGTCTCCACCCAGCTGCGGATACGGCTGGCATCGGCAAAATGGGTGTACTTGCCGAACGCGTCGAGAATGACCAGGGCGACCGGGCGGTTGCCCATCTTCGTCACCAGAACCAGGCAGTGGCCGGCCGGATTGGTGAAGCCGGTTTTGGTGATCTTGATGTCCCAGTCGGCCTTGTTGACCAAGTGATCGGTGTTGCGAAAACCCAAGGTGTAATTGGGTTTACGGAAAGAAACGGTTTTTTCCTTGGTGGTGGTGAGTTCGCTGAGGAGCGGGTATTTGCTCGCGGCCACCAGTAACTTGCTCAAGTCGCGGGCGGTAGAGACGTTGCGCTCGGAGAGGCCGGTTGGCTCGACATAGTGAGTGTTGGTCATGCCCAGCGCTTTGGCCTTGGCGTTCATCGCGGCGATAAAGGCTGCGTACCCACCCGGATAGTGATGTGCGAGGCTGGCAGCGGCACGGTTTTCCGAGGACATCAGGGCGATCAGCAGCATTTCGCGACGCGGCAGTTCACTCTTGAGTTTGACTCGGGAGAACACACCCTTCATTTCCGGTGTGTTACTGATATCGACATTGATCCATTCGTCCATGTTTTGCCGGGCTTCAACCACCACCAGTCCAGTCATCAGCTTGCTCACTGAGGCGATCGGCACGATCACGTCAGGGTTGCTGGAATAAATGACTTTGTTGGTCTGCATATCCATGAGCAGGGCGCTGCCGGAGGCGATCTTCAATGTCGAAGCATCACGCGGGGCAGCGGTGGTTTCCGCAGCGTTGATCGTTGGCGTGATGAATGTGCCTGTAAAAGCAAAAAACAGGCTCAGAATCGAAAGACGAATTTTCACGCGGGCGAACTCATAAAGGTTGGATATTCCGTTAGTTTGTAACGGGTTATTTCTTCAAAGCGTCGCATTCTAGGAGTATGGCTGAAGATCTGTCGATGGTTGTTTTAAGCACCTGAAAATCTCGTGAAAAGGCCTGTAAAAAGAGGGGTTTCCGGCGAACGGTTACAGTTTTTTCTCAGGCATGAAAAAACCCGCACGAGGCGGGTTTTTTCAGCGCTGAAAACTACAACTCAAGCGTGCAGGGTTTCTGCTGCATACAGCGTGTTTTCCAGCAGGCAGGCGCGGGTCATCGGGCCAACACCACCCGGTACCGGCGTGATCCAGCCGGCGCGGGGCAGGGCGGTCTCGTAGACGACGTCACCGACCAGTTTGCCGTCGTCCTGACGGTTGATGCCGACGTCGATCACGATAGCGCCTTCCTTGATCCACTCACCTTTGACCAGGCCCGGTTTGCCGGCGGCCACAACCACCAGATCGGCACGGCCAACGTGGCCAGCCAGATCCTTGGTGAAGCGGTGAGTAACAGTCACGGTGCAGCCGGCCAGCAACAGCTCCATGGCCATCGGACGACCGACGATATTGGAAGCGCCGACAACCACTGCATCCATGCCATACAGATCGGCACCGGTGCTTTCCAGCAAGGTCATGATGCCTTTCGGGGTGCATGGGCGCAGCAGCGGGATGCGTTGTGCCAGGCGACCGACGTTATAAGGATGGAAACCGTCGACGTCTTTGTCCGGGCGGATGCGTTCCAGCAATTTGGAGGCATCGAGGTGCTCGGGCAGCGGCAGCTGGAGCAGAACGCCGTCGATCGCAGGGTCGTCGTTGAGGCGATCGATCAGATCGGTCAGCGCTTGCTGCGTGGTTTCGGAGGGCAGGTCGTAGGCTTGAGAGAGGAAGCCGACCTCTTCACAGTCTTTACGCTTGTGCGAGACATAAACCTGAGAGGCAGGATCGCTGCCGACCAGGATCACCGCGAGGCCGGGAGTGCGCAGGCCTTGCTGGCGACGCTCGGCAACTCGTTTGGCGATCTGCTGGCGCAGGCTGGCGGCGATCGATTTGCCGTCGATTAGTTGTGCAGTCATTGCGCGTGATTAACCATCGAGAGGGGAAAAAATGAGAACGCATTCTCGCATGTCGCGCGGTGAGGGCAAAGGCGCTTGGTCAGCAAATTCCCCTAACCCCTTTAATTAAATGAATTTTTTTCAAAAAGGATTTGACGACCTTTGGAGCGCTCTATACTATTCGTCGCACTTGTCGGGCACAGCCTAGCACTGGTTAAGAAGGTGAAGCGGAATGTATGTTCTGCGACGCTGGAAAGCACTTAGTTTGTAGTCCTTTAAGAGTACAGATTAATAAGGCGCCCGTAGCTCAGCTGGATAGAGCATCCGCCTTCTAAGCGGATGGTCGCAGGTTCGAGTCCTGCCGGGTGCGCCATTAGGCAGCTTTGGCACAAGTAACGCGATATGGTGGGCGTAGCTCAGTTGGTAGAGCACGGGATTGTGACTCCCGTTGTCGTGGGTTCGATCCCCATCGTCCACCCCATATTTCGAAAAACGCCAGATTTAACGGTCTGGCGTTTTTGCTTCAAAGGCTTCATCTGCGGATGTGGTGGAATTGGTAGACACACTGGATTTAGGTTCCAGCGCCGCGAGGCGTAAGAGTTCGAGTCTCTTCATCCGCACCAATTAAAGCTTCATTCGTGCCCTTGGGCTGGTGAGGTTTCAACAAAGAAGTTGTTTGGCTTTTTTGTTACGCAATATGGTGGGCGTAGCTCAGTTGGTAGAGCACGGGATTGTGACTCCCGTTGTCGTGGGTTCGATCCCCATCGTCCACCCCATATTTCGAAAGGCGCCAGATTTAACAGTCTGGCGCCTTTTTTGTTTTAGCGGTTTTGAAAACCGGCGATTGCCGGTTTCGGGACGCAGGGGCAGGGCGCTTCGTCGTATTTATGTTGCTCGATGCTGCTGCACTGTCCGCCGGGCTTGCTCGCAAGAACGGCCGTCAAGGAGTGATGCAGTCCCTTCTATATATAGAAGAGGTCGGCGCAGAGCCTTGGCGTGATTGGTTGTATTCGCCTGGGGGATACGCTGCATTCGTGCATCGATCCCTATAAATTGCCTGCTGTTTTTTTACCCGTTTTCAGTAGGGTGACTTCTTGAGTTTGACCCACTAGAATGCATGCCCTTGATTCTGGGGTCGGAAACGGCCGGCTAACGTCTGTGCAACGAGGAATATCCATGCAAGTTTCTGTTGAAAATACTACTGCTCTCGAGCGCCGCATGAGCGTCACCGTGCCGGCTGAGCGCATCGAGACTCAGGTCAACAAGCGTCTGCAGCAGACTGCCCAAAAGGCCAAGATTGCTGGCTTCCGTCCAGGCAAAGTGCCAATGAGCGAAATCAAGCGCCGTTTCGGTGCTGATGCGCGCCAGGAAGCTGTAGGCGACGTGATCCAGTCCTCCTTCTACGAAGCTGTGGTTGAGCAGAAGCTGAACCCGGCTGGTTCGCCTTCGATCGAGCCTAAGTCGCTCGAAGCTGGCAAGGATCTGGAATACGTTGCTGTGTTCGAGGTGTTCCCTGAGTTCACCGTTGCCGGTTTCGAAGGCATCACCGTTGAGCGCCTGAGCGCTGACGTGGCTGACGCTGACCTGGACAAAATGCTCGACATCCTGCGCAAGCAGAACACCCGTTTTGAAGTGGCCGATCGCGCTGCCCAGAACGAAGACCAACTGAACATCGATTTCGTTGGCAAGGTTGACGGCGAAGTATTCGCTGGCGGTTCCGCCAAAGGCACTCAGCTGGTACTGGGTTCCGGCCGCATGATCCCGGGCTTCGAAGAAGGTCTGGTAGGTGCAAAGGCTGGCGAAGAGCGCGTTCTGAACCTGACCTTCCCAGAGGACTATCAGAACCTGGACCTGGCTGGCAAAACCGCCGAGTTCACCGTGACCGTCAACACTGTGTCCGAGCCCAAGCTGCCAGAGCTGAACGAAGAGTTCTTCGCTCAATTCGGCATCAAGGAAAGCGGCATCGACGGTTTCCGCACCGAAGTTCGCAAGAACATGGAGCGTGAACTGCGTCAGGCGATCAAATCCAAGGTCAAGAATCAGGTAATGGACGGTCTGCTGGCCACCAACCCGATCGAAGTGCCTAAGGCGCTGCTGTCCAACGAAGTTGACCGTCTGCGCGTGCAGGCTGTTCAGCAATTCGGTGGCAACATCAAGCCTGATCAACTGCCGGCCGAGCTGTTCGAAGAGCAAGCCAAGCGCCGCGTCGTGCTGGGTCTGATCGTTGCTGAAGTGGTCAAGCAGTTCGACCTGAAGCCTGACGAAGCTCGCGTTCGCGAAATGATTCAGGAAATGGCTTCGGCTTATCAGGAGCCTGAGCAGGTTGTGTCGTGGTACTACAAAAACGAGCAGCAACTGAACGAAGTGCGTTCGGTTGTGCTGGAAGAACAAGTTGTGGATACTGTTCTGCAGAAAGCTAGCGTGACCGACAAATCGGTCTCTTACGAAGAAGCGGTCAAGCCGGTAGAAGCTCCAACAGCCGACTGATTGTTTTTGCGTTAAGAAGTACACACATAAGCCAGCTTTCGAGCTGGCTTATGCGTATTCAAGACATAACTATTTGGGAGTGACTGCAGAGCATGTTCCGTAATTCGTATATTCAGCAGAACTCTGATATCCAGGCCGCAGGCGGCCTGGTCCCGATGGTTGTCGAGCAATCTGCTCGTGGCGAACGCGCCTATGACATCTATTCGCGCCTGCTCAAGGAGCGAGTGATTTTTCTGGTTGGTCCGGTAGAGGACTACATGGCCAACCTGATCTGTGCGCAACTGCTGTTCCTTGAAGCGGAAAACCCGGACAAGGACATCCATCTCTATATCAACTCCCCGGGCGGTTCGGTGACAGCGGGCATGTCGATCTACGACACCATGCAGTTCATCAAACCCAACGTATCGACAACCTGCATCGGCCAGGCCTGCAGCATGGGCGCATTCCTGCTGACCGCAGGTGCTCCAGGCAAGCGTTTCTGCCTGCCGAACTCGCGTGTGATGATTCACCAGCCACTGGGCGGTTTCCAGGGCCAGGCATCGGATATCGAAATCCATGCCAAGGAAA
Organism: Pseudomonas sp. 4CAES_32.4; assembly: GCF_058136335.1. Taxonomy (NCBI): domain Bacteria; kingdom Pseudomonadati; phylum Pseudomonadota; class Gammaproteobacteria; order Pseudomonadales; family Pseudomonadaceae; genus Pseudomonas; species Pseudomonas sp. 4CAES_32.4. Next base: position 4,091,538 of record NZ_CM176882.1, on the reverse strand, counting down.
TCCTCTTCATCCGCGAACGTCTGAACATGCTGATGGCCAAGCACAGCGGGCGCACTCTGGAAGAAATCGAGCGCGATACCAACCGCGACAACTTCATGAGTGCAGAAGCTGCGAAGGAATACGGTCTGATCGACGAAGTGATCAACCAGCGCCCAGCTTAAAAATAAGCAGCACAAAATAGGCCTGGTCGGCTGGTCTGATCAGCAGCGGGCTTGAAAAAGCCCGCAATAGCCTTCATCTTGTGTTGCAAGCCTATCGGATTTGGATCGAACGAATGACTGACACCCGCAACGGCGAGGACAACGGCAAGCTGCTCTATTGCTCCTTCTGTGGCAAAAGCCAGCATGAAGTGCGCAAATTGATTGCCGGCCCCTCGGTCTTTATCTGCGACGAGTGCGTCGACCTGTGCAATGACATCATCCGTGAGGAGGTGCAGGAAGCCCAGGCCGAAAGCAGCGCGCATAAATTGCCTTCGCCTAAAGAAATCAGCGGCATCCTTGATCAATACGTCATTGGTCAGGAGCGTGCAAAAAAGGTTTTGGCCGTAGCGGTGTACAACCACTACAAGCGTCTGAACCAGCGTGACAAGAAGGCTGACGACGTCGAGCTCGGCAAGAGCAACATCCTGCTGATCGGTCCGACCGGCTCGGGTAAAACCTTGCTGGCCGAAACGCTGGCCCGCTTGCTGAACGTTCCGTTCACCATCGCTGACGCAACCACCCTCACCGAGGCGGGTTACGTGGGTGAAGATGTCGAGAACATCATTCAGAAGCTGTTGCAGAAGTGCGATTACGACGTAGAAAAGGCCCAGATGGGTATTGTCTACATCGACGAAATCGACAAGATTTCCCGCAAGTCCGACAACCCGTCGATCACCCGCGATGTTTCCGGTGAAGGCGTGCAGCAGGCCTTGCTGAAGTTGATCGAAGGCACGGTCGCTTCCGTACCGCCGCAAGGTGGCCGCAAGCACCCGCAGCAGGAATTCCTGCAGGTCGACACCCGTAACATCCTGTTCATCTGCGGTGGTGCGTTCTCTGGTCTGGAAAAGGTTATTCAAAACCGTTCCACCAAGGGCGGCATCGGCTTCAACGCAGAAGTGCGCAGCAAGGAAGAAGGCAAGAAAGTCGGTGAATCCCTGCGTGAAGTCGAGCCTGACGATCTGGTCAAGTTCGGTCTGATCCCGGAATTTGTTGGTCGTCTGCCGGTCCTCGCGACGCTGGACGAGCTCGACGAAGCTGCGCTGATGCAGATTCTCACCGAGCCGAAAAATGCTCTGACCAAACAGTATGCCAAGCTGTTCGAGATGGAAGGCGTGGATCTGGAGTTCCGGACCGACGCACTGAAATCGGTCGCCAAGCGTGCCCTGGAACGTAAAACCGGTGCTCGTGGCCTGCGCTCGATTCTTGAAGGTGTACTGCTCGACACGATGTATGAAATCCCCTCGCAGTCCGAGGTGAGCAAAGTCGTGATCGATGAAAGCGTGATCGAAGGCAAATCCAAGCCACTGTATATCTACGAAAACAGTGAGCCGACTGCCAAGGCAGCGCCGGACGCGTAAGCGTCCACCGCGCCGCAACAAAGAAGGGGCCTTCGGGCCTCTTTTTTTTTATGTCATTTTTTACATCCGCTTTGCGCTTGTTTTTTTTCAAGGCAGCCCCCATCTTGGTTTCAAGCTCAATTCCATCTGATTACGGCCATATGGCCGCCGTAGAGGCGAAATCATGAAGACAACCATCGAATTGCCTCTCCTGCCATTGCGTGATGTTGTGGTTTATCCGCACATGGTTATCCCGCTGTTCGTGGGGCGCGAGAAATCCATCGAAGCCCTCGAGGCCGCGATGACGGGTGACAAGCAGATTCTGCTGTTGGCCCAGAGAAACCCGGCTGATGATGATCCCGGTGAAGACGCTCTCTATCGCGTAGGTACCATCGCCACGGTTCTGCAGCTTCTGAAGCTGCCTGACGGCACCGTAAAGGTTCTGGTCGAGGGTGAGCAGCGTGGCACCGTTGAACGCTTCAGCGAAGTCGACGGCCACTGCCGCGCGGAAGTCTCGCTGATCGAAGAAGTCGACGCTGCCGAGCGCGAGTCCGAAGTGTTCGTGCGCACGCTGCTGTCGCAATTCGAACAATACGTACAGTTGGGCAAGAAAGTCCCGGCTGAAGTCCTGTCATCGCTCAACAGCATCGATGAGCCGGGTCGCCTGGTCGACACGATGGCCGCGCACATGGCGCTGAAAATCGAGCAGAAGCAGGAAATCCTCGAAATCATCGATTTGTCGGCTCGTGTCGAGCACGTTCTGGCGTTGCTGGATGCCGAGATCGACCTGCTGCAAGTCGAAAAACGCATTCGCGGTCGCGTTAAAAAGCAGATGGAGCGTAGCCAGCGCGAGTACTACCTGAATGAGCAGATGAAGGCCATTCAGAAAGAGCTGGGTGACGGTGACGAAGGTCACAACGAAATCGAAGAGCTGAAAAAGCGCATCGATGCCGCCGGTTTGCCAAAAGACGCTCTGGCCAAAGCCACAGCCGAGCTGAACAAACTCAAGCAAATGTCGCCGATGTCGGCCGAAGCCACCGTGGTTCGCTCGTACATCGATTGGCTGGTGCAGGTGCCGTGGAAAGCGCAGAGCAAGGTGCGTCTGGATCTGGCCCGTGCCGAAGACATTCTCGATGCCGATCACTACGGCCTCGAAGAGGTCAAGGAACGCATCCTTGAATACCTCGCCGTGCAAAAGCGCGTGAAGAAAATCCGTGGCCCGGTACTGTGCCTGGTCGGTCCTCCTGGCGTCGGTAAAACCTCGCTGGCGGAGTCGATTGCCCATGCCACCAACCGTAAATTCGTACGTATGGCCCTCGGTGGCGTGCGTGATGAAGCGGAAATTCGTGGTCACCGCCGGACTTACATCGGTTCGATGCCGGGAAGATTGATTCAAAAGATGACAAAAGTGGGCGTTCGCAACCCGCTGTTCCTGCTCGATGAAATCGACAAAATGGGCAGCGATATGCGTGGCGATCCGGCGTCGGCGTTGCTGGAAGTGCTCGATCCAGAGCAGAACCACAATTTCAACGATCACTATCTGGAAGTCGATTACGACCTTTCCGATGTGATGTTCCTGTGCACCTCGAACTCGATGAACATCCCGCCGGCATTGCTGGACCGGATGGAAGTCATCCGTCTGCCGGGCTACACCGAAGACGAGAAGATCAACATTGCCGTCAAATACCTCTCGCCAAAACAGATCGCTGCCAATGGTCTGAAGAAGGGCGAGCTGGAATTCGACGAGGAAGCGATCCGCGACATTATCCGTTACTACACCCGTGAAGCCGGTGTGCGTGGCCTCGAGCGTCAGATCGCCAAGGTCTGCCGCAAGGCGGTGAAAGAGCACGCGCTGGAAAAACGCTTCTCGGTGAAAGTGACAGCTGATTTGCTGGAACACTTCCTCGGTGTGCGCAAATTCCGCTACGGTCTGGCCGAGCAACAGGATCAGATCGGTCAGGTGACCGGCCTTGCCTGGACTCAGGTGGGTGGCGAATTGCTGACCATCGAAGCCGCCGTCGTGCCGGGTAAAGGTCAGTTGATCAAGACCGGTTCGCTGGGCGATGTAATGGTCGAATCGATCACTGCAGCACTCACCGTGGTGCGCAGCCGTGCGAAGAGCCTGGGCATTCCTCTGGACTTCCACGAGAAGCGCGATACGCACATTCACATGCCGGAAGGGGCAACGCCGAAGGATGGTCCTAGTGCCGGTGTGGGCATGTGCACGGCGCTGGTGTCTGCACTGACCGGGATTCCGGTGCGTGCCGATGTCGCCATGACTGGTGAAATCACGCTACGTGGTCAGGTGCTTGCCATTGGTGGTCTGAAGGAAAAACTGCTCGCGGCACATCGCGGCGGAATCAAGATTGTGATTATTCCGGAAGAGAACGTGCGCGATCTGAAGGAGATTCCTGACAATATCAAGCAGGATCTGCAGATTAAACCGGTTAAATGGATTGACGAGGTCCTGCAAATTGCGCTGCAATACGCGCCGGAGCCCTTGCCGGATGTGGCTCCCGAGATAGTTGCCAAGGACGAAAAACGTGAGTCTGACTCTAAGGAAAGAATTAGCACGCATTAATACGTTTTTGCCTGGGGGGCTTCCTTGACAGCTTTTTAGAGCCCTTGTTATAAAGCGGCTCTTAAGTGTCTGTAGGCCATTCAGCACTGTTTTTGCTTTCACCAAAAAACTTAGAATCATCTCAAAATAGATATAAGGGGACTTAGAGTGAACAAGTCGGAACTGATTGATGCTATCGCTGCATCCGCTGATATCCCGAAAGCTGCTGCTGGCCGTGCGCTGGACGCTGTAATCGAATCCGTCACTGGCGCTCTCAAGGCTGGCGACTCCGTTGTTCTGGTTGGTTTCGGTACTTTCTCCGTGACTGATCGCCCGGCTCGTACCGGTCGTAACCCTCAGACTGGCAAGACTCTGGAAATCCCGGCTGCCAAGAAGCCAGGTTTCAAAGCCGGTAAAGCACTGAAAGAAGCTGTTAACTAAGTTTTCAGGTTTTTACCCATCCGGGTCGGGGTCAAGCCTGACTTGGCAGCGGAGCGGTAGAGCAGGTAGCTGAAACAGTTGCCTGTAACGCCGGGATCGAGGGTTCGAGCCCTGTCCGCTCCGCCAGTTACGAGAAGGCGCATCCTCGGATGCGCCTTTCTTCTATCCGGATTCTACCCACGCTCCACTGTTGCCTAATTTTGAAGTTCAACCGTTTCTGGGGGACGCATGCTGCAGAATATCAGGGACAATTCACAAGGCTGGATTGCCAAGACCATTATCGGGGTCATCGTTGCACTGATGGCCCTGACCGGTTTCGATGCCATTTTCCAGGCCACGACTCACAAGAATGAGGCGGCCAAGGTCAATGGTGAAGAAATCAGCCAGAACGAGCTGAGCCAGGCCGTTGACATGCAACGCCGTCAGCTGATGCAACAACTGGGCAAGGACTTCGATGCTTCCTTGCTTGACGAAAAAATGCTGCGTGAATCGGCCCTCAAGGGTCTGATCGATCGCAAGCTGCTGCTGCAGGGCGCCGACCAAGCCAAATTCGCTTTCTCTGAAGGTGCGCTGGATCAGGTGATCCTGATGACGCCTGAATTCCAGGTGGACGGCAAGTTCAGCTCCGAGCGTTTCGACCAGGTAATCCGTCAACTGGGTTACAGCCGCATGCAATTCCGCCAGATGCTGGCTCAGGAAATGCTGATCGGCCAACTGCGTGCCGGTGTCGCGGGCAGCGGTTTCGTGACTGACGCTGAAGTGCTGGCATTCGCCCGTCTGGAAAAACAGACCCGCGACTTTGCGACCCTGACCGTCAAGGCTGACCCTGCGGCCGTCAAGCTGACGGACGACGAGGTCAAGGCTTACTACGACGAACACGCCAAGGAATTCATGACCCCGGATCAAGTGGTCATCGATTACCTCGAGCTGAAGAAGTCGTCGTTCTTCGACCAGGTTGCCGTCAAGGACGAAGACCTGCAGGCGGCGTATCAGAAAGAGATCGCCAACCTGTCGGAACAGCGTCGTGCCGCCCACATCCTGATCGAAGTGAACGACAAGACCACTGAAGCTCAGGCCAAAGCGAAAATCGAAGAAGTCCAGGCGCGTCTGGCCAAGGGCGAGAAGTTCGAAGCGCTGGCCAAAGAGTTCTCGCAAGACCCTGGCTCGGCCAACAATGGCGGTGACCTCGGTTTCGCAGGTCCTGGCGTTTACGATCCAGCCTTCGAAAAAGCCTTGTACTCGCTGAACAAGGATCAGGTTTCCGAGCCGGTGCGTACCGACTTCGGTTACCACCTGATCAAGCTGCTGGGCGTCGAAGCTCCTGAAGTGCCGACCCTGGCCAGCCTGAAAGACAAGCTGACCCGCGACCTCAAAGCCGCTCAGGTCGAGCAGCGTTTTGTCGAGGCGACCAAGCAACTGGAAGACTCGGCGTTCGAAGCCTCTGATCTGGCCCAGCCAGCAGCAGACCTGAAGCTGACCGTGCACACCTCCAAGCCATTTGGCCGTGAAGGTGGCGAAGGTGTTGCAGCCAATCGCGCCGTGGTGACTGCTGCATTCAGCACCGAAGTGATTGATGAGGGTGCCAACAGCACCGCCATCGAGCTGGATCCGGACACCGTGATCGTGCTGCGCTCCAAGGAACACCTCAAGCCTGCGCAACTGCCTCTGGAAAGCGTGAATGCGGCCATCCGCACTCAACTGACCAAAGAGCACGCCAGTGCTGCTGCCAAGACCAAGGCCGAGAAGCTGATCGCTGATCTGCGCGATGGCAAGGCGCCGCAGGACAAGGCGATTGAAGGTCAGAACTGGAAAGCCACCGAAGCGGCTACCCGCGCTCAGGAAGGCGTTGATCCGTCGGTGCTGCAAGCGCTGTTCCGCATGCCGAAACCGGCTGCCAAGGACAAGCCGACGTTCACCAGCGTGACCCTGCCGGACGGCAGCCTGATGATCGTGCGCCTCAATGGCGTCAACGAAGCTGCGGCCCCGACCGATGAAGAGAAGGCTCAGTACCGTCGCTTCCTCGCGTCCCGTGAAGGTCAGCAAGACTTCGCGGCGTATCGCAAGCAGTTGGAAGCTCAGGCCGAGATCAAGCGTTTCTGATACTCGACTGAGTCGCAAGACAATCAGCCCCGGCCGCAACGCCGGGGCTTTTTTGTGGTCGACTGGCAGCTAATGACCAGATCTTCATCGATCGATGATGCAGGCGACTTTTACCTGCCATTCATTGTCGATAGAGTTGTAACTGTTTTAAGACACTAATCCATACGCCGCAGGGCCGCGATCTGTTGCACAATACGCCCCGGACTGTTTTCCCTCAGGATGTTCAATGTTGATTTCCACTCCCATGCGTGTTTTCGGGCTGGCGCTGTTGTTGACCGCTGTTGCCGGCTGTTCGAAGGACAAGCCGATGTACGAGCATGAGAACTTCGATGACTCCGGCACATTTTCGCGCAATTATCCGGTGACTGATGCGGTCAGCTGCGAAGCAGCCCGTCGCGCGTTGCTCAGCCAGGGTTACATCATCACCAGCAGCGACCCGAAAATCGTCAGCGGCCACAAGAGCTTCCAGCAAACCGGCGATACCCATATGGAGATCAGCTTCAATGTGGTCTGCGCCGATGACGGCAGCGCCGGGCACCATGCCACGATGTTCGCCAACGCCTTGCAGGATCGCTATGCGCTGAAGAAAACCAACAACTCCGCCAGCCTTGGTGTCGGCGTGTTGGGCTCGGTGTCGATGCCGATCGGCTCTTCGGACGACTCGATGGTCAAGGTCGCCAGCGAAACAGTGACGGCACAAAAATTCTACGAGCGTTTCTTCACGCTGGTCGAGCAGTTCATGCCAGCTGAAGCGAAGAAGGCGGCGCATATCGAAGAGAAGCCGAAGGCCGATCTGGGGATGCCAGAGCCAAAGCCTGCGCCGGCCGCGTTGACGCCGACGCCTGCCGCTGAGCCTGCCGCAACCCCTGCGCCTGCTGCCGAACCAGCGCCAGCACCCGCAGAAGCGGTGCCAGTGAGTTCGGAACCCGTGGTACCGCCAGCGGAGTCTGCGCCGATCACGCCAGCGTCAAGTGCAGAGCCTGCGCCGGCAACCGAAACCATCACGCCGCCGGCGAATCCTGATATCCCACCGCCGTCCGAGCCAATTCCGGCGATGCCAGCGTCCGGTCAATAATCCAGTAATACCCTGTAGGAGTGAGCCTGCTCGCGATAGCGGTAGACCAGTCATTAACGATTTGACTGATCTTCCGCTATCGCGAGCAGGCTCACTCCTGCTTCGTTTGGGGCTGAATTAAAATTTAGTTACATTCCCCGCACAAAAGTCCCGCGATAAATTCCTGACCACCTGCTACGTTTTAATCATGAAGGCCGGGTTTCACTTTTCCTTCACACGAGCGGTTTATGCTCGAGGCACTGGGTATTTGCTCAGGCCCATTCAAGAGAGCAGCAGGGGGATTACGCGATGGATGATTATCAAGAAGAGCTGCTCGAATATCAGGCTTATGAACTGGATCAACCCGAGCCTGCCGACGACGCCACCGAGCTTTGACTTGCGGCTTGCCGCTCACAGCGCGCAGCTGCTTTCAAGCCGTTTTGCGGTGACTACGGCGGAACTCGCCGGGTGTCTGCCCGCTCCAGCGTTTGAACGCACGCTGAAAGGCTTCGGCTGAGGCAAAGCCCAGCAGGTAAGCGATTTCGCCGAATGCCAGTTCGGTGTCGCGGATGTAGGTCATTGCCAGGTCACGGCGGGTGTCATTGAGGATCGCGCGAAACTGCGTGCCTTCCTCGGTCAGTTTGCGCCGCAATGTCCAGGTCGGCAGTTTCAGGCGAGCCGCCACTTCTTCCAGATCGGGTTCTCGACCACCATTGAGCAACGGCCCAAGCAATTGCGTGATGCGCTCGCGCAGGCTGCGGGTTCGGGTCAATTGCTCCAGTTCCCGCTCACACAATTGCAGCAGATGCCGCCAGGTACTTGGGCAATGCTCGGGATTGCGTTGCGCTAGGCAGTTCAGCCCCAGGCGCAATTGATTGCGCTCGGCGCCGAACTGGATCGGGCAATCGCCCAATGCCGCATAAGCCACGCGATAATCCGGCTCGTCGAATTCGATGTCGATGCGTTCGGCGCGCAACGGCTCGCGGCTGACGGCCGAAAGCTGATGCAGCCAACCAGCGATGATCGAGTCCACCACAAAGCGGTTATAAGCGTTGTAGGGGCTGATGGAATAGAACCGCAGCCACGCGCCTTGGGCATCTTCATGGAAACTCGATTGACCACGGTAGTTGGAGCCGTAAAGCGGTTCAAAACGGATCAGGCAACGCGCGGCTTCGCGCACGGTGGGCGCCTGTGATGCTGTGACCCCGGCCAGTCCGGCCTGACTCAGGCGACTGAGCTGACCCATGCGTAAACCCAGCGCCGGGTCCCCGGTCAACTGAATCGCGCTGTGCCCCAGGCGCATGTAACGAGGAATCGACAAGCGTGCGCCGGCCTCGGCCAGTCGCGCGGCATCCAGGCCATATTGCTCAAGCAGCGGTTGTGGGTCGGCGTCATGACTGCGCACGGCATCGGCGAGACTGTGGACGAAACCCACCGACAAATCCCCGAGGCGCATCGGCAGCGGCTTCATGGTTTACAACCAGATGTTCAACAAGCGCGCACCACGGGCATTGCCATCGGCGAACTGCTGACCATTGCCGCTGAGAAAACTCTGCCCGGAGCTCAACTTGTCCCAGAACTGCCCGCGCAGAAACACGCTGACACCGGCGACGGCATTGCTGCTCGGCGGTTGCGCGGTCAGGGTCAGGCGATGCCAGGCCTGACCTTCGCTGACTTCGCCGGGCTTGAGGCTGACCGAGCCGGGTGTGCTCGAGCCTTTGTAGCCGCCCCACGGTTTATCCCAGACATTGTGACCGACCACGAACGCCGGCACCGCCACCAGTTGCGCGCCTTGTTCATCGAGCTTGCGATAGTTGTCCGGATACCAGCTGTCGCTGCCGATCAGAATGCCGAGGCGTCCAGCCGGGGTGTCGACCACGTTGATCGCATGTTTGCCTTCGCCCTCGATCACTTCGCGTTGATCGAAGATCGGGTGCATCTGCCGCTGCGGTTGACCGAGCGGAACGCCGTCACGACCAAACACCACGCTGCTGTTGAACAGCGCACCGCTGCCGGGTTTGAGCTGACCATCGCGGATGCTCGGTTCGGGCAACACGATCGAACCCGCCACCAGCGTGACGTGAAACTCTTTGGCGAGGCCACCGAACAGCGCTTGATAGTCCTTGGCCATCGATTTGGACTTCATCCGCAGATGCGCATCGTCAAGGCGACTGGCGCCCTTGGCACTGAGCCAGGCGCGGGCGAACAGCAGCGGGTTGCTCGCCGCCAGCCAGTTCATCGCTTCGGCGAGGGTGGGTGCTTGATACAGCTCATCCTTTTCGCCGCTGATCATCAGCCAGGTGCCGACATGCTCCGGCAGCACCACCACGGTTTTGTCGTTCAACAAGCCTTGCTCCTGGGCTTGCTGCAAATAGGCCGCGAGCTTGCGGTGCAGACGCTCGGGGCTTTGGTAATCGGTCGGAAACAGCTCGGGTTGAATGCCCAGCAAGTTGCCACGGTCGGCGGGCGTGCCTTGGTCGACTGCGAGTTTGATCCGCAGGTCCGACAGGTAATGCCCCGCCGGCCGGTCTGCCGCCCACATGGCGTAGGAGGCGAGGGCAGCCACAAGGGCCATGGAAAACGTCAGGTACAAAAGTTTGCGCATGAAAACCAACAACAGCCGGGTACAGGGTGTGGCGACTAGGGTAGGGCCCATGGCGGCGGTTGCCAAGGGGCGCTGCGCATTTGGATCAATAAGTTGTCAGTTACGGTCATTGAGTGACAGCAGTGCGACTCTTAGTCTGTCGAACATGACTGACGGGGGACGCAGAGCTCCCGCACTTTTTCCGTGATTGCTCGTTGTGGAGTTACCGATGACCGCCGCTCATTACCCGCACCTGTTGGCCCCGCTGGACCTGGGATTCACCACGCTGCGCAACCGCACCCTGATGGGCTCGATGCACACGGGCCTTGAAGAAAAACCGGGTGGCTTCGAGCGCATGGCGGCGTACTTCGCCGAGCGCGCCCGTGGTGGTGTCGGCCTGATGGTCACCGGCGGTATTGGTCCGAACGACGAGGGCGGGGTGTACTCCGGCGCGGCAAAACTGACCACCGAGGAAGAAGCGCTCAAGCACCGCATCGTTACCCGCGCGGTACACGACGCCGGCGGCAAGATCTGCATGCAGATTCTTCACGCCGGTCGTTATGCCTACAGCCCGAAACAGGTCGCACCGAGCGCGATTCAGGCGCCGATCAACCCGTTCAAGCCCAAAGAGCTGGACGAGGAAGGCATCGAGAAGCAGATCCGCGATTTCGTTACCTGCTCGGTACTGGCGCAAACCGCCGAGTACGACGGCGTAGAGATCATGGGCTCGGAAGGTTATTTCATTAACCAGTTCCTCGCCGCGCACACCAACCACCGCACCGACCGTTGGGGCGGCAGCTACGAAAACCGCATGCGCCTGCCGGTGGAAATCGTCCGCCGCGTACGTGAGGCGGTCGGCCCGAACTTCATTATCATCTTCCGTCTGTCGATGCTCGACCTGGTCGAGGGCGGCAGCACCTGGGATGAGATCGTGACCCTGGCCAAAGCCATCGAGCAGGCCGGTGCGACCATCATCAACACCGGCATCGGCTGGCACGAAGCGCGGATTCCGACCATTGCCACCAAGGTGCCGCGTGCGGCATTCAGCAAGGTCACCGCCAAACTGCGTGGCTCGGTGAGCATTCCGCTGATCACCACCAACCGCATCAACACCCCGGAAATCGCCGAGCAGATCCTGGCTGAAGGCGATGCTGACATGGTCTCGATGGCGCGGCCCTTCCTCGCTGACCCGGACTTCGTCAACAAGGCTGCCGAAGGTCGCGCGGACGAAATCAACACCTGCATCGGCTGCAACCAGGCGTGCCTCGACCACACCTTCGGCGGCAAGCTCACCAGTTGTCTGGTCAACCCGCGTGCCTGCCACGAGACCGAGCTCAACTACTTGCCGGTGAAGCAGATCAAGAAGATTGCTGTGGTCGGTGCCGGCCCGGCGGGTCTGTCTGCCGCCACCGTGGCCGCCGAGCGCGGTCATCAGGTGACCTTGTTCGATTCGGCCAGCAAAATCGGCGGCCAGTTCAACATCGCCAAGCGTGTGCCGGGCAAAGAAGAGTTTTTCGAAACCTTGCGCTATTTCAAACGCAAGTTGCAGACCACCAACGTCGAGGTGTGCCTGAACACCCGCGTCGACGTGGCAAAACTGGTTGAAGGCGGCTACGACGAAATCATTCTCGCCACTGGCATTGCGCCGCGTGTACCGGCGATTCCGGGTGTCGACAACGCCAAGGTGCTGAGTTACCTGGACGTCATCCTTGAACGCAAACCGGTCGGCAAGCGTGTCGCCGTGATTGGTGCGGGCGGTATCGGTTTCGACGTCTCGGAGTTTCTGGTTCACGAAGGTGTGGCCACCAGTCAGGATCGTGCTGCGTTCTGGAAAGAGTGGGGCATCGATGCGCAACTGGAAGCTCGCGGTGGCGTGGCCGGGATCAAGGCAGCGCCGCATGCGCCGGCCCGTGAAGTGTTCCTGTTGCAGCGCAAGAAAACCAAGGTCGGTGACGGTCTCGGTAAAACCACTGGCTGGATTCACCGTACCGGTTTGAAGAACAAGCAGGTGCAGATGCTCAACAGCGTCGAATACCTGAGCATCGATGATCAGGGTTTGCACATTCGCATCGGCGAAACCGGCGAGCCGCAATTGCTGGCGGTGGACAACATCGTGATTTGCGCGGGCCAGGATCCATTGCGTGAATTGCACGATGGGTTGGTCGAGGCAGGGCAGAATGTGCACCTGATCGGCGGCGCCGATGTTGCAGCAGAGCTGGATGCCAAGCGCGCAATCAATCAGGGCTCGCGCCTCGCGGCTGAACTCTGATTTAGCAGGTCTAGCGTGCCAATGGCCATCGCGAGCAGGCTCACTCCTACAGGGAACGCATTTCAAATGTAGGAGTGAGCCTGCTCGCGATGGCTGCTTGTGAGCGACTAGAATGCTGGCTCTGTCCAGATCGAATCCCCGCCCATGCTTTTGCCTCCCGCCAATTGGCTACCCCAAGCCCCCCTCGAACACCTTCATTTGGACTGGCTCACCACCGCCGGCATTGAAGTCGCGATCCTGCGCCTCGACCAGATCGATCCGCTGATCAGCGGCAACAAATGGTTCAAACTCGTCGAACACCTCAAAGCCGCCGACCGTGCCGGTGCCGAAGGCATCATCAGCCTGGGTGGGGCGCATTCCAATCATCTGCATGCGCTGGCGGCGGCAGGCAAACGGCTGGGATTCAAAACCGTGGGACTGTTGCGCGGACATGCGCAGGAAACTCCCACGGTGCGCGATCTGCAAGCGTTCGGCATGCAGTTGCATTGGCTGGGTTACGGCGGTTATCGCGCGCGGCATGAGCCGGGATTCTGGCAACCCTGGCAGGAACAATACCCACATCTATATGCAGTGCCGGAGGGCGGCGGCGGATTGCCGGGAGCGCTTGGTTGCGCCGCCATCAAGGAGCAGGCACAGGCGCAATTGGCCAGCCTCGGCTGGAGTGATTATCACGGCTGGTGGCTGGCTTGCGGTACCGGCACCACGCTGGCCGGGCTGGTTCTTGCCGAGGCTGGCGCGCACCCGGTCTATGGCGCGTTGGCTGTGCCGGATGATCATGGGGTAGCGCCGCAAGTCTCAGCGATCATTCGTGAAGCCGGGGCGGCCGATGCGGCCTATGAACTTATTGATGCCAGCCGTGGCGGTTTCGCCAAGGTCGATCCGCCGTTGCTGGAGTTCATCGAACACACTGAACAGGCCAGCGGCGTACCGCTGGAACCGTTGTACACCGGCAAAGCGCTTCTGGCGCTCAAACTGCAAGTCGAGACAGGTCGGTTCGCCCCCGGTACACGGCTGATCTTCATCCATACCGGCGGCCTGCAGGGGCGGCGCGGATTGGCGGCCAATCGATAAGACTCAACCGCGCTTGGGCATCATCCGCAGCAGCGTGTTATCCCTCACCACATAATGGTGATAGATCCCCGCCAGCGCATGCAGCCCGATCAGCCAATAACCGATCGTGGCGATCAGCACGTGCCAGCCCTCCACCTGTTTGGCGAAGGCTTTGTCCTCACCCACCAGCAACGGCAGATCAAAGCCATAGAACATCACCTGATGCCCCTCGGCGCTGGTGATCAGCCAGCCCAGAATCGGCATGCTGATCATGAACAGGTACAACGCCCAGTGCATCAGCCGCGCCAGTACGGTTTGCCATTGCGGTGAAGCCGGGAAGATCTTCGGCGCCGGGCCGAGGTTGCGCGCCAGCAGGCGAAACCACACCAGCACGAACACGGTCAGCCCCAGCATGTAATGCACTTCGCGGATCAGCGTGCGGCCGCCGCTGCCTTTGGGAAAGAGGCCGCGCAATTCCATGCTGGCGTACACCAGCACCAACAACACCAGCATCAGCCAGTGCAACAGCACCGACACAGTGCTGTAGCGAGACTCGGAACTTGTCCACGGCATACGGTGTTTCCTCACAGATCAGGGTCGAAACGGCCGTTCTTGCGCGACGGCATGCTTTAACTGTAATCCGCTTTGGCGGATTTGCCTGAGGCTGATCGGACTTTCAATGCGCTGAGTCAGGGCTTTGCCAATAAAAACGCCAGCATCGTTCAGATGCTGGCGTTTTTGTTTGCAGCCAGTGGCAGGGTTCAGCTCGACTGCGGCATCTCACCGTTGGCCAGACGCTTGTTGATGTCCGCAATCACTTCCGGCAGATCGGTGATGGTGTCGATCATGTAGTGCGGACGCGAACCTTCGAACAGCGCGTGGATGCGTTTGCGTTCGCTGGCCAGTTCATCGCTGCCCAAGGCACGGAAACCGGCGTAATCCAGACCCAGCGCGTTACCGGAGCAGATCAGCGCAACGGTCCACATTCCGGCACGACGGCCTTCGAGGATGCCCGGCACGGTGTCATCGATCTTCACACAGGCGCCGACGTCGTCGATGCCCAGCGCGATCACGTTGGCCAGCGCCTGAGCCGGCCACGGGCGGCCGTTTGGCACTTCGTCGGTGGCGACAACGTGGTCGGCGACGTAGCCATTGGTCGCGGCCAGTTCGACGACTTTGTCCATCACTTGCTTCGGATAACCGGAGCAGGAGCCGATCTTGATGCCTTGCTGACGCAGATTGGCGATGGTTTCCAGCGCCCCAGGGATCAGCGCCGAGTGTTCGGCAATCTTCTCGATCTGCAGCGGCATGAAGCGGTTGTAGATGGCGGTGACGTCGTCATCGGTCGGTGTGCGGCCAAACGCTTTGCGATAACGCTCGGCCACTTGTGGTTGATCGCACAGGGTGCGGATGTGATCCCACTTGCCCATGCCCATCGGGCCGCGCGCTTCTTCGATGGAGACCTGCACGTCGAATTCGGCGAAGGCTTCAACGAAGATTTGCGTGGGGGCGAACGAACCGAAATCGACCACGGTGCCGGCCCAGTCGAGGATCGCGGCTTGCAGCTTGCTTGGATTGACGTAGTTCATGGCAACAATTCCTATGAGAACGGGCTAATCAAAAGTTTCGGCGATCCTGTGGGAGCGGGCTTGCCCGCGATGGGGCCCTTTCAGTCGACATTTGTGCTGAATGTCAGACCGCTATCGCGGGCAAGCCCGCTCCCACAGGGATCGAGTCGGATCAGATTTCGAGGACTTCCATCTCGCGCAGCACTTCACCCACCGCCGCAACGGCCAGGCGCATTTCGTCCGGGCTGACGTGGCCGATGCAGCCGACGCGGAAGGTTTCGACTTGAGTGAGCTTGCCCGGATAAAGGATGTAACCCTTGGCCTTCACGCGTTCGTAGAAATCCTTGAACTGATAGCGCGGGTCACTCGGCGCATGGAACGTGGCGATGATCGGCGCCTGAATCGCCGCCGGCAGGAAGCTGCGCAAACCGAGTTTGCCCATTTCTTCCATCAGTGCCTGGCAGTTCGCCGCGTAGCGCGCATGCCGTGCGGGCAGGCCGCCTTCTTCGTTGTATTGCAGCAGGGCTTCGTGCAGCGCCGCGACCACGTGGGTCGGCGGGGTGAAACGCCATTGACCGGTTTTCATCATGTAGGCGTGCTGGTCGAACAGGTCCATCGCCAACGAATTTGAGTTGCCAGCGGCTGCGGCCAGCGATTCTTTGCGAGCGAAGACAAAACCCATCCCCGGCACGCCTTCCAGACACTTGCCGGACGCGGCAATCAGCGCGTCGAACGGCACTTTCTGCGCATCTACGGGCAAGGCGCCGAAGGAACTCATGGCATCGACAATCAGGCGTTTACCGTGTTGTTCAACGACCTGGGCGATTTCCGCCAGCGGGTTGAGAATCCCGGTGCTGGTTTCGCAGTGGATCAGCGCAACGTGGGTGATGTTGCTGTCGGCGCGCAGCAGGCGGTCGACGTCGGCGGCGGTGGTCGGTTCGTCCTCAGCGGTTTCGAAAGTGCTGAAGGAACGGCCAAGCACTTCGCAGATTTTCGCCAGTCGCTTGCCGTAGGCGCCGTTGATCAGCACCAGCACTTTGCCGTCACGGGGCACCAAGGTGCCGATCGCTGCTTCCACGGCGAAAGTGCCGCTGCCCTGCAACGGCACGCAGTGGTGAGTCGCGGCGCCGTTGAGGATCGCCAGCAATTGCTCGCACAGGCTGGCGGTCAGTTGGTTGAAGCGGTCATCCCATGACCCCCAGTCGACCATCATCGCCTGGCGGGTGCGGGCCGAAGTGGTCAACGGGCCGGGAGTGAGCAGGATGGGTTCGGCGATACTCATTCGTGTGTCCTCGGATAGCGCTGTGGGATGAAGCTACGGGGCATACGTTGCAATTCGCCGTTGCATCAATCAAATTGTTTGTTGTTATGCCAGCCATCAGCGAGAGTTATTCATGAACCTGTTTCAGCTGCGCGCCTTCGACGCCGTCGCCCGTGAAGGCAGCTTCACCCGCGCTGCGGCGCGGTTATTCATCAGTCAGCCGGCGGTCACCGGGCACATCAAGGCGCTGGAGGAGCACTACCAGATCACTCTGTTGCGACGCACCGCGCGACGAGTGGAACTGACCGAGGAGGGCACCAAACTGGCGGCGATCACCCGTGCCATGTTTGGCCTCGCGGAAGAGGCGCAGACGATGCTCGAAGCCAATCGGCAATTGCTCACCGGGCGCCTCGAAGTGGCGGCGGACGGCCCGCACATGGTCATGCCGATGCTCGCCAGCCTGCGCGCGCGATATCCGGGGATCACCGTGAATTTGCGTTTGGGCAATGCCCAGGAAACCCTGGCGGCGTTGTTATCCGAGCACGCGGATGTCGCGGTGCTGACCGAAGTCGAACCGCGCAAGGGCCTGCATCTGCAGGCGTTGAGCGAGTCGCGGATTTGCGCACTGGTGCCGGCGGGGCATCCGTGGGCGGTGCGTGCCGGTGAGGTGAATCTTCAGGAGCTGGATCAAGTGATCATGGTGCTGCGCGAGCCGAGTTCGATCACCCGGCGCACGTTTGATGACGCATGCGCGCAGGCATCGATCCATCCACGAGTGTTGCTGGAACTGGACAGCCGTGAAGCGGTAACCGAAGCGGTGGCAGCCGAGCTGGGCGTTGGCGTGGTGTCATCGGTGGAAGTCAGCCATGATCCGCGCGTGGTAGCGATTCCGATTGTCGGGGAGGGCTTGGTCAATCGGCACATGATCGGTTGCATGGAGCGGCGTCGGGAGTTGCGCTTGATTCAGGCGTTTTTTGGTCTGGCGCCAGCCGCACCGTGATCGTTCCCACGCTCTGCGTGGGAACGCAGCCCGGGACGCCGTCCCATCCAAAGCCGAACGCGGAGCGTCCGTTGAGGCATTCCCACGCAGAGCGTGGGAACGATCAGGAGCCGGGGAGGCTTTCGCGAACCATCTCTAGAAACGTCGCCACCACCCGTCGATTGCTTTGCTCCCGTAAACACACCAGTGTCTCCGTCAGCCGTCGCGTGCAGTCGATAATCGGCAGCGCACACACCCGCGAGTCCGCACCAAACTCCGCCGCTGAAACCACGCCGACCCCAATCCCCACCACCACCGCCTCGCGCGCGGCTTCGCGGCCTTCAACCTGGATTGCCGGGCGAATGCGAAACCCGGCGCGGGCCATTTCTTCTTCCAGAGTCTGCCGGGTCACCGAACCGTGCTCGCGCAACACCAGCGGCGTGTCATCGAGATCCGCCAGGCAGATCGATTCGCGCTCGGCCCACGGGTGATTGCGCGACACGAACGCCACCATCGGATCGTTACGCAGCGGCACACACATCAAGCGCTCATCACTGACATCACGGCCCAACAGCGCCAGATCCGCCTGATAGTTGAACAGCCGGAACAGCGATTCATCGGTGTTGCCGGTCTCGATCTTTACGCTGATACCCGGATAGCGCTCGCAGAACCGCGCGATCTGCGGCAACACATGCACCGGCGCATCCACCGCCAGAATCAGGCTGCCGGTCTGCAAGGCCTGGGATTCCTGCAACAATTCCTGCGCCTCCGCTTCAATCACGAACAGCCGTTGAGTAATCGCCAACAGCCGTTCGCCCAGATCGGTCAGGCGCACGGAACGTTTATTGCGGTGAAACAGCAACACTCCAAAACGTTCTTCGAGTTTGCGCACCTGGTCGGAAATCGCCGGTTGCGTGAGGAAAAGCCGCTCGGCGGCTTTGGTGAAGCTTCCATGCACGGCCACGGCGTGGAAGGCTTTGAGCTGGGCGTGGGAAACGGACATGAGGGCTCCTGGCTATGTGGTCAGTAACAAGCTGAGCTTATGTGTGAAATACGATAAATCGATTTTATTTATTAAACAGTAATTGCTTTGATCGGCTCACGCCAACGCTGACTGTCCGGACGGGCAGCGGGGATGGCGATGAGCCTGTGCGTGCAACAGCAGGACTCATCTGACCGGTTTCACCCCAGGGAAGCGGTGATATCGCAGTGCTCAACAATAAAAACACAGGCGTTTTTCTTAACGATTCTGCCGGCACACTCACACCCTGAGGTCAGAACCACCATGAACAAGCACATCGGCACCATTGCGCGTTGGCGCGTGCAGATCTTCGCTATCACCTGGCTCGCGTACGCCGCTTTCTACTTCACCCGCAAAGCCTTCTCGGTGGCCAAACTCGGCATCGGCGAAGACCCCACGTTCATGCTCGACAAAATGGCCATGGCCAACCTCGATGCCATCTATCTGGCGGCTTACGCCCTCGGCCAATTCACTTGGGGCATGCTCGCCGACCGCTTTGGCCCACGGGTTGTGGTGTTCGGCGGTTTGCTGATTTCCGCTGCTGCGGCGCTGGTGATGGGCAGTTTAGCCACGCTGCCGATCTTCGCCACCTGCATGTTGATTCAAGGTTTGGCGCAATCAACAGGATGGTCGGGGTTGTGTAAAAACCTCGGCAGTTTCTTCCCGGCGCAACAGCGTGGGCGGGTGCTCGGCTTGTGGAGTTCCTGCTACGCGTTTGGTGGTCTCGTGGCGTCACCGTTTGCCGGTTGGTGGGCATACACGCTCATTGGCAGTTGGCACGCGGCGTTCATTTCCAGTGCCGCCGTGGTCGCCGTGGTCGCGGTGTTGTTCTTTATCTTCCAACGCAATAAACCGGAAGACGTCGGCTTGCCGGCAGTCGAGCCGGAGCCCGAACTCACGGCTGAAGAAACCGAAGCCAACAGCAAACTCAGCGTTTGGGAGCCATTGAAGGAAATCCTGCGCAACCGCACGGTGCTGGTGTTGGGCCTGGCGTATTTCATGTTGAAACCGGCGCGTTACGCGATTCTGTTGTGGGGGCCGGTGATCGTTTTCGAACAGATGCCCAGCGTCGGCAAGGTCGGCGCGGCAATCATTCCGACCTCGTTCGAACTGGCCGGTTTGCTCGGGCCGATCATGATTGGTCTGGCCTCGGACAAACTGTTCGGCGCTCGACGCATGCCAGCGTGCGTGATCAGTCTGCTCTTGCTCACCGTGACGCTGGCGCTGTTCATGGCGGCGTTGCAGTCCGGTAGCGTGATCATCGTGGTGGCGCTGTTGTTTGTCATGGGCCTGACCCTGTACGGCCCGGATTCGATGATCAGCGGTGCGGCGGCCATCGACTTCGGCAAAGCCAAGGCTGGCGCCACGGCGGCAGGCTTCGTCAACGGCTGCGGCTCGGTCGGCGCGGTGCTTGGCGGTTTGCTTCCCGGATACTTCGATACGGTCACCGTGTTCATTGTTTTCGCCGGTTGCGCCTTGTTCTCGGCACTGGTGCTGATTCCGCACTGGAACAGCCGCCCGGTCGGCGTGATGGAACCGCGCGCGTCCGTTCCCAATTGCCCGTTGACGATCAAACCCCTGCGTTCCTGAACCCCTTGCCTCGCGGCCTGCTGCGGCGTTCGCGGCAGGCTGTGCCGTGGCCATCTGACTGGAGAAAACCCATGAGACCGTTTTGGCTGGAGCAGGCCTTGCAGGTTGACACGTCCGACACCTGCCCGCCGTTGCAAGGCGAAGTGCGCACTGACGTGTGCATCGTCGGAGGCGGTTACACCGGTTTGTGGACGGCGATCATGCTCAAACAGCAGAACCCCGAACTCGATGTGCTGCTGATCGAAGCGGACATCTGCGGTGCTGGCGCCAGTGGGCGCAACGGTGGCTGCGCGTTGTCGTGGTCGGCCAAATATTTCACCCTTGAGCGTTTATTCGGTGTGGAAGAAGCGGTGCGTCTGGTCAAGGAATCGGAGCGCAGCATCCACGCCATCGGCGAGTTCTGCGAGCAGTACGACGTGGATGCCGATTACCGTCTCGATGGCACGTTGTACACCGCGACCAACCGTGCGCAGGTCGGTTCGACAGACGCGGTGATCGCCGCGCTGGAGCGCAATGGCATCAACTCGTTCAGCCAGCGTCCGGTGGCCGATGTCCAGCGCATGGCTGGCTCCGGCAAACATCTGGAAGGCTGGTTTTCGCCGGCAGCGGCGAGTGTGCAACCCGGCAAACTGGTGCGCGGTTTGCGCCGGGTGGCGTTGCAACTCGGCGTGAAAATCCACGAAAACACGGCGATGACCGGGCTGGAAGAGGGGCGTCCGGCGCGAATCCAAACGGCGAACGGCAATGTGATCGCCGACCGTGTGGTGCTGGCGATGAACGCCTGGATGGCCCGCGCTTTCCCGCAGTTCGAACGCAGTGTGGCGATCGTTTCCAGCGACATGCTGATCACCGAACCGCGCCCGGAATTGCTCCAGGAAATCGGTTTGACCAGTGGCGTCACCGTGCTCGATTCGCGGATTTTCGTGCACTACTACCACAACACCCCGGACGGTCGGATCATGCTCGGCAAGGGCGGCAACACCTTTGCTTATGGCGGACGGATGCTGCCGGTGTTCGATCAGCCGTCGCCTTATGCGGGGCTGCTCCAGCGCAGTCTTGCCGATTTTTTCCCGGCGTTTGCCGAGGTCAAAGTCGACGCCACCTGGAACGGCCCGTCGGATCGTTCGGTGACCGGGTTGCCGTTCTTCGGGCAGATGAGCAACAGCGGCAATGTCTTTTACGGCTTCGGCTATTCGGGCAGCGGCGTCGGCCCGTGTCACATGGGCGGGCAGATTCTCGCCTCGCTGGCGCAGGGCCTGGACAACCCGTGGACGCGCTCGCCGCTGGTCAACGGGCCGTTGGGCTACTTTCCGCCGGAGCCGATCCGTTACCTCGGCTCGCTGATGGTGCGCAACGCCATCCGCCGCAAGGAGCGCGCCGAAGACCATGGTCACCGCCCTCGGCATCTGGACGTGCGTCTGGCGAAATTCGCCGCTGCCGCGGGTAAGGCCGACAAGGGTTGAGCGACTAATGGCCGGCGCGATTGACCAGCCAGTCGAGCAGCAAACCGTTATCGGGCGCGTGCGATGTGTCCCGGGGTTGGCGTTGTTGCGGGGTGCCCAGGCACAGGATCGGGCGGTCCGGATCGCTGTCGAGGAAACTCACCCAGACCTCGCTGCCGGCACAGGGCAATTCGTCAGGAGCGATACGCCCTGAGGCCCGGGCCATGGCTACCGGTAGCCAGATAGCCTCGGTTTCAACCGTCGGCGGTTGTTGCCCAGGCCACAGCCGCACGGCGATGCGCCCCTGTTCATCCAGCGACGAAGGTTGTCCGGGGCAACCGAGCACTTGCGCCAGGTGATAGCCGCCGATACGCGGGCGGGGTTGTTTGAGCGGTGGACGGAAGTCGGTCGACCACGGCTGGGCGGTGAAGTCGTTGTAATAGCGATGGACCGTCGGCACCGGATCGAGAATCGACGGATGCTGACCTTGATGACGCATTTCGGTGATCAGCCACTGTTCGTTGAAGTAGCTGATGGGGTGGTCGGTCACCTGCAGCAGGTGTCCGCTGAGCAAACCTTTGCCGTCGCTGCGACCCTGAATCGAGCGATGCTGGCAGCGTTGTCGCTCCAGCTGTCGGCGACTGCGTTGCAGCGCATGGTGTTGTTCGATCGCCGTGATCACCGGCGGCGCGGGATGTGGCGCAGTCTGATTGGCGGCATCTTCCTGGAACGTACGCTGTCCGCGGTTGCGAATTGCGGGCAGCGTCGCGATGGGAGCGGCGTGGTGATGCTGATAAAGGGTACTGATCGAAGGTGATGGCGTGTGCTCATCGACCTTGAACGGGATCAACGTCGGCACTTGCGGCAGGTTCAGGCTGTCATCGGCAAACACCACCACATGGCCGTCTGCCTGATGTTCGAAGTGATAGTGAATGCCTTCTTCCTCGCACAATCGCTGCAACAGCGCCAAATCGCTTTCCTCGTACTGAATGCAGAAGGGCCGTTGCGGGTACTGGCCGACGCTCATCTCGATGCGATAGCCATCGGGGAGCAGGGCGTTTTCGTCGAGCAATTGCAGGAGTATCTGCGGCACGCTGCGCTGGATGAAAACCCGGCGCCTAAGGGGCTGCGCCAGCGTTTGCAGGTGCGGCACCAAGACCATTCGATAGCCGATCCGGTGCGTTCCGCGATGTTCGCAGCGACTGCTCTGGATGATGCCGTGAATCCCGTGGTGGTCACTCAGGCGCAGAAATGCCGGTTGATTCAACCACATCGCTGGCGCCACTGCCGGCGCCAGGCCGATCAACTCGATGTTGAACCGGAACGGCTGGTTGAGCGCTTCCTCACCGTCAAAGCGCAGGACTGGCAGGGACAAGCCACTGTCGGTCAGGGTCAGGGTGAACGGACTTTCCTTGTCGTTGAGCATTTGAGCAGGCTCTGTCAGGCAATACGGGGCTCAGAGGGTACGAAACCACAGCGCAGAATGGTCATCACAAAGGGTGTTTTCAGAATCGCCCTACAAGCGCTGGCGAAGATGTCGATTTCCCATTGGATTTTTTGGTCGATTGCCGACTTTAGGCCGTATAAACTTGCCGCCACGCGTCGGCCAATAGATGTCTCGGCGCCACAGATCAAGAGAGTGAGTAATGGGCGCACAGTGGAAGGTTAAACACAAAGAAGCGGCATCTAACGCCAAGGGCAAGATCTTCGGCAAACTGGTGAAAGAAATCACCATTGCTGCGCGCAACGGTGCCGATACTGCCACCAACGCACACCTGCGCCTGGTCGTCGAACAGGCCAAGAAAGCCTCGATGCCGAAGGAAACCCTGGATCGCGCGATCAAGAAAGGCGCAGGCCTGTTGGGCGAAACCGTGCAATACCATCGCGTGACCTACGAAGGCTTTGCGCCGCATCAGGTGCCGCTGATCGTCGAGTGCGTTACCGACAACATCAACCGTACCGTCGCGGAAATCCGCGTGGCGTTCCGCAAGGGCCAACTGGGCGCCTCCGGCTCCGTGGCCTGGGACTTCAACCACGTCGGCATGATCGAAGCATCGCCGGACACCCCGGACGCCGATCCGGAGATGGCCGCCATCGAAGCTGGCGCGCAGGATTTTGAAGCGGGCGAAGAGGGCGCGACCCTGTTCTACACCGACCCGACCGACCTCGATTCAGTACAAAAAGCCCTGCCGGAGCAAGGTTTCACCGTGCTGTCGGCCAAGCTGGGCTACCAGCCGAAGAACCCGGTCAGCGGTTTGAGCGACGAGCAAATGGCTGAGGTCGAAGCCTTCCTCGAAGGCCTCGACAACCATGACGACGTGCAGGACATGTTCGTTGGTCTGGCTGGCTGATTTGCGGCGTCAGTGATGCCCCCATCGCTAGCAGGGCTAGCTCCCACAAGGAGTTGTGCACACCACAGAACCAATGTGGGAGGCACCAGTTTCACCAGCTCCCACATTGCAATGCATTCCAGTGTGGGAGGCACCAGTTTCACCAGCTCCCACATTGAAATGCATTCCAGTGTGGGAGCTAGCCCTGCTAGCGATTGACCGCGCAGCGGTCACAGGTTTTCCAGGTTTCGCATCACCTCATTGAACCCCGGCCGCGCCAGCACATCCGCCTGGCAGCAACGCTGCTCGAGCATCTCCAGTGCCTGACGCCGTTCATCACTCAACCCCGAGTCGATACGCGCCAGCAATTCCCCCAGCAAAATCCCGAACGCCCGCACTTCAATGCGTTGCAGCGCTTGAGTCTGTGCAGTGTCGGTGGTGGCATGGAACGACGCCGCGCCAAAATCCCCGAGCAAACATTCGCCGCGCTCGTTCAACAGAGTGTTGTGCCCGTAGAGATCGCCATGGGTGATGCCGTGCTGGTGCAGATGCCCGGCGGCCGAGGCGATGCCTTTGGCGATGTTCAGCGCCACGTCGGCACTGAACCGGCAGTCATCGGCGTAAACATCCCGCGAGCAGGACGCCAGGCTGGGCAGGCCCGCGAGGTTGCGAAAGCTCGGGTCGATCAATTGCATCACCAACCCTTGCTGGTCGTCGGGATGCCCGTGAACGCGCCCCAGCACTTGTATCAGGTTGGCATGCAGCCCGGCAGTGATACAGGCGTTCATCTCATGCAGCGGCGAGCCATCGCTGGTCATTTCGCCTTTGTACAACTTCACCGCCACCGGTTGCAGTGAACCGTCGTCACGATGCCAGATCGCCCGGGAGATCACCCCGGACGCGCCTTCGCCCAGTTGCTGTTCAAGACGCAGCGCCGACCAGTCGATCAGTGGCGTCGCTTGCAACGCAGCGGCGTCGGCCTCGGTTTCCAGCGGATTACCGGCATACGCCAGCCACGTCAGAGTCGGCAGGGTCAGCAGCCACTGCGGCAGTTCGGTCAGCTGGTTGGCGGCGATGCGGATCAGCTCCAGGCGATGACACTGGCTCAGCGACGGCGGCAGCGCCTTCAGGCGATTACCGGCCAGCATGAGTTTTTGCAGATACGCTCGTTCGCCCAGTTCGCTCGGCAGAATTTCGATGTGATTGTCGGTGAGGATCAGCCAGCGCAGCAGCGGCGGCAAAGCGCTGCCGGGGACATCGACGATGCGGTTGGCCTTGAAGCCGATCATCGTCAGCGCCGCGCATTGGCCGAGGCATTCCGGCAGCTCGGTGAACAGGTTGTCGGAGCAGAACAGCACGCGCAACCGGGTCAACCGGTGCAGATCCTCGGGCAGGCTGCTCAAGACATTGCCACTGAGGTTGAGCACTTCCAGTGTATCGGCCAGGTCGAAAATCTCGCGCGGGAACTCGGTCAGTCCGCAAGACAAATCCAGCCGGGTGCTGCCAGACAACTCGCCGGTGCGCAGTTGAGCAAGGGTGTGCATGTCAGTGTTCGCTTTTGAAAGGGACAAGCGCAGGGCGCTGGAATGGCCGACATGATAACGGCAATGCCGTGGATTGATATTGGATTGACCGCGCAACCTTCTGGGAGCTAGCTGTGATCTCTCACAGGTAAATCTGGCGGTGTCAGGCGGAGTCGTGGATGACCTGCAGCTGGCCCAAGCGACTACGAGTACGCGCCAGGTCTATCGCATCGCCGCCCAGGCTTTCGCACAGTGACCGTTGGCCGAGCAGCGTCAGGTGCTTGTCCTGGTCGTAAAGCACGTCGATCAGGTTGATGAAGCGTTGTTGCGCAGCAATCGAGCAGTCCCCCAGCAGTGGCAAATCGTCGATCACCCAATGGTCGAAACGCCGACACAGCTGCAGATAATCCATCACCGCCGTCGGCTGCTCACACAAATCGGCAAAGGTAAACGCGACGCGCCGGCCCTCACTCCGTCGTGCCGGAATATGCCGCGTACCGACGGCCAACGGCAGCGGTGGCGCATCCTGCGCGGGAAGATCCAGCGCTTGGCGCTGCGCCGGCGTGCCCGGCCACACGTAGTGGCCGTGGGTAAACACTTGATGTTCATGGTGGCGGGTCTGGCTGCGGTAATCATGCGCACCACCGACCTCCATCACTTGCATGCGCGCATTGATCAGCTCGATCACCGGTTTGAACCGTGCGTGATAGAGCGGATTGGGCAACAAGCCCTGCGGAGGATAGTTGGACGTCACCAGCAACATGATCCCGCGCTGGAACAGGGCTTTGAACAGGCGGGCGATGAGCATTGCGTCGCCAATGTCATGGACATGAAATTCATCGAAACACAGCACCCGGCAATCCTGCAGCAGTTCATCGAGGGTGGCGGCGAGGGCATCGTCCTGCTCGCGATGATTGAACATGCCCTGATGCAATTGCGCGAAGAACTCATGGAAATGCAGACGCTGTTTTTGCGTCGTCGGCAGCGCCTCAAAGAAACCGTCGAGCAGCCAGCTCTTGCCGCGTCCTACGTTGCCGTACAAGTACAGGCTCGGCGGGGTTTGCGCGGAGGCAGCGAACAGCAGACTGGCCTGCTGCGCCATGCAGTCGATCACCTGCAGTTGGCTGTGGCTGAGGGTGTAGCCCAGATTGTGCGCCTTGTGCCGGAAGTAATCGCGGATCGACTGGGCGCTGGCGTCATGCCCGGCGCTGGCGGCAATGCCCTTGCCGAACACGCGGCGCAACGCCGACCAGCGTTGGCTCAGGCGAGATCGTTGGGGCAATCGGGCGGGCACTCTTGGCTTACTCCGTGTTCGTCAGGCCGGCTCCCGCGAGCGCGGGGCAATAGTTTAACCAGCGGCGCCGTGCGCCTTCCACTGCAATGACGCGAGAGTGGGCGATCACTGAACAACATTGCAACCACGATGATTTTTCGACGTATTGCCAACCTTTCGAAACATATGCCGTTAGATCTGTGGATCCAATCGACTGGCGGAATCGGCCTGCGTTGCTAACCTGAAACACAGTTACGACGGCGCAAGCGGTCCCTCACAAGGAAAGCGGCAGTGAAGGCAAGAGCGGTCATGGGCCTGCTGGGTGTGCTCGTTGCACCTGTATACGCGGCGGATCTTCAAGTTGAAGTGCGGGTCGATGTGCAGCGTGGCTGCCAATTGATCGGCCAGCAACGTGACGCCGGTATCGAACAGCTCGGTGTGCTGGATTTTGGCAGTACCGCACGTCTTGATGACCCGGCCGGGCCATTGAGTGCGGCGCTGACCCAGCACCGGTTACCGCGGCTGGAATGCAACCCGGACACCCCGTATCAGGTGCGTATCGACGGCGGTTTGCACGGTGGAGTAGGTGAGGTTCGCTACATGGCCGGTTCGGCAGGCAGCAAACCGATTCCTTATCGGCTGTTTCAGGACGCGGCGCGGCGCGTCCCTCTGGTTGTGGACGTACCGGTCAGCGGGCGAGTGCCGGACAGCGGCACCGTGGAGTTGCCGTTGTACGCGCGGATCGAACGGCTTGCCGAAGTGCCGCAGGTGAGTCGCTATTCGGATCTGGTCAAAGTCACCGTCACCTGGTGATCGCCGGGTGTTGATTGGCAATCCGCTGGATTCGGATTGCACATGGAAGGGCGTTCAATGATGAGCGCGTGGGTTGGAGTCGCTGAAGGAGTAGGGACGGACACAATGACAGGCAAGTACTGGATGGTCGTGGCGGCAGGAACACTGGCGCTGCTCGCAGATGATGCCCAAGCGGCGGTCAGTGGGCAGATCCATGCGCGACTGATCCTGATCGCCGGCTGCGAAGTCACCAATGCCAGCAATCCCGCCAGCGCGATCAGCGAGCTCGGGACGCTTGATTTCGGCCAGCAGGGTCCGACCTGGAATGCGCCAATCAAGGCCAGTCTTGATGGTGACAGCAGCGGCAAACTCAATGTGGCCTGCAACCCCTCGGTCACCGGCTTCACCGTCACCATCGACGGCGGCACCCACGGTGACGGCAATACCCGGCGCCTGAGCAATGGCCGCCAGACCATTCCCTATCAGCTGTTTGTCGATCCCTCTGGGGCGCGCAGCTACAGCATCGGCCAACAACACAATTTCGCTGTCACCAGCGGTGCGCAGATACCCATTCCGGTATTTGGCTCGGTGGTGGCGAATACCCGCGCGGTTCCGGCAGGTGTCTACACCGACACCTTGACGGTGACGCTCGACTGGTAACCCTGTAGAGGACGGACACCATGCGTAGGATTGCTTCAAGGATAGGTTTGTCGCTGCTCGGCCTGACACTGGTTTCCAGTGCGCATGCCGCCACCACCGTCACTGGCCAGATTACCTCCAGCCTGATCCTGATCAGCAGCTGCCAGGTCAACGGCGCCGGCGGCTCCACCGGCCTGAACTTCGGTGCGTTGAACTTCGGCACTGCCAACAGCCTGTTTACCACCGCGACCGGGCAAGTGCTGGGCGGCGGTGGTGGCGCGTTGTCGATTCTTTGCTCCAGCGGCACCACACCGACGGTCAAGGTACGCGCCGGTGCCAATGACGGTAAATCACCTGGAGGCACGCGAGCGCTGTTTGACGGTGTCGCCAACTACGTGCCGTACGACTTGTATACCGACGCCGGACATTCGCAACTGCTGGCCATCGACGGCACGATCAACCTCGCCGCCAGTACCGGCGTGGCGCAGACAGTGAACATTTACGGTCAGGCGGTGGGCAAGGCGGGTTTGCCAGCCGGGACGTACACCGACACCGTCGCCGTTGAACTGACGTTCTGATGCCATGCGCCGCCATGCTTGCGCCGCGTTGCTCCTGCTATGCGCGGGCAGTGCGCCGCTGCCGCTGACCGCAGCGACCAGCCAGAGCTTTCAGGTCAGTGCCACGGTGACGGCGGGGTGTCTGGTCGTCGGTGGGGTCTCGAACTATGGCGGGTTGAATTTCGGTTCTCGTTCAGCCCTGGCCACTGGCACGGTGCAGGTCGCACTGACCGGTGGGGTGCAGTTGCAATGCACACCGGGGGTGACGTTGAACATGAGTGTCGATGGCGGCCAGTACAACAGCAGCGGCCGGCATATGCAGGTCGGCAGCGGGAGTGCGCGGGTGGCGTATGCGCTGTTTCGCGATGCCGCCTACAGCCAGAGTCTGGGCATCGGTCAGAGCGTCGCGGTGGCCTACAGCGATGCGAACAACATCCGCCTGCCGATTTACGGTCAGGTGCAGTTGCCGGGCAATCAGCCCGGGGGGACGTACAGCGATGTGTTGCAGGTGCAACTGTCGTGGTGAGGCAAAGGTTGAGTGACCGACAAGGAGCAGGTTTATGGGGGCAGTTATGTCACGGCATTCGCTCGTGCAGGGCGCGATGTTGGCGCTGGTCATGCTCGCGGCGGGCAATGCCTGTGCCGCCAGTTCGGTGCTGATCTGGCCTATCGATCCGGTGCTGGAAGCCGATCAACAGGCCAGTGCGTTGTGGCTGGAAAATCGCGGTAATGAAACCGCCAACCTGCAGATCCGCGTGTTCGGCTGGAGCCAGAGTGATTTCGGGGAGCAATACCAGAACCAGCGCGACGTGATCGGCAGTCCGCCGGTGGCCAGGATCGAACCGGGGCAAAAACAACTGGTGCGCCTGACCCGGACCAAGGACGTGCCGCCGGGGGAGGAACTGGCCTACCGGATCATCATCGATGAAATTCCCTCCGCTCAACCGGCCACTGCCGAAGGTGGCAAAACCGCCGCCGCGATCCGTTTCCAGATGCGTTATTCGGTGCCGTTGTTTGCCTATGGCGCGGGACTCTGGAGCAAGGAAGACAGCACGCGCCCACGAGATCCCAAGGGCGTGGGTTTGCCGCAGTTGAGCTGGCGTACGGCGGTGGTGGATGGCAAGCCGTATGTGGAAGTGCGCAATCAAGGCGCGGTGCATGCGCGGTTGACCGACGTGGCAATCAAACAAGGCGGGCAGAACAAACCGTTGGCCGAAGGTTTGCTCGGTTATGTGTTACCGGGAGCGGTGATGCGCTGGCCGGCTCCGGGACCACTGGCCGGTGAGTCGGCGCTGCAGGTGCGGGTCAACGGTGCTGCGCAGGTGCAGAGCATTACCCCGGCACGCTGATCGAGCCGGCGATTTCAGGAGGATTCAGTCCATTGATGGACGTCAAACGTGTATGAGCCCGCTATGGGCTCGCCGTCTTCAGCGTCCGTTATGGCTTGTGACCGGCGCGTTTTGCCTGGTGTTCGTTCAACCATCCGGGGCCGGCGACCTGCCGCCACCGCCCAGCGGTATGGAGGCCGTGAGTGATGCACAGTTGTTTCTGGAACTGGTGGTCAACCAGATGAATACCGGGCGGGTGGTGGCAGTGGAGCAGCGTGGCGGGCGCCTGTTCGTACCGACGACAGCGTTGCGCGAAACCGGGATGAAACTGCCCGATGGCACGGGCAGCGAAGTCGACCTCGACTGCCTGCCGGGGCTGCACAGTGAATACGACGGTGTCGGCCAGCGTCTGCTGTTGCAAGTGCCGGCAGACTGGCTGCCGGAACAATTCATCGGCAATCGAGAGGCCTATCCGCGCACCCCGGCGCTGAGCAGTTTCGGCGCACTGTTCAACTATGACCTGTATCTCAACGATACTGACGATGCTGGCACCTATCTGGCAGCCTGGAACGAAGTCCGGGTGTTCGACAGTTGGGGCACGCTGTCCAACACCGGGCAATACCGGCGCACGTTGTCGAGCGCTGATTCCTTCAGCTCGATGAACAATGGTTACCTGCGCTACGACACTACTTGGCGTTACTCCGATGACGAGCGGATGCTCACCTACGAGGCGGGCGATGTCATCAGCGGTGCGTTGCCGTGGAGCAGTTCAGTACGTTTGGGCGGCGTGCAATTTTCTCGGGACTTTGCCGTGCGCCCGGACCTGGTGACCTATCCACTGCCACAGTTTGCCGGCGAAGCGGCAGTACCATCCTCTGTCGATCTGTTCATCAATGGCTACAAGTCCAGCAGCGCCGATCTGCAGCCAGGGCCGTACACATTGACCAACATTCCGTTCATCAACGGTGCTGGCGAAGCCGTCGTGGTGACGACTGATGCATTGGGCCGACAGGTGTCGACCACGGTGCCGTTTTACGTCACCAGCACTTTGCTGCAAAAGGGTCTGAGCGATTTCTCCGTAGCTGCGGGGACCTTGCGCCGCGATTACGGGTTGAAGGATTTCAACTATGGCCCAGGTGTCACGTCCGGCAGTCTGCGTTATGGGGTCAGTGACAGTTTCACCCTGGAAAGCCATGCCGAAGCGTCTGACTCGCTGACCTTGGGTGGTCTCGGTGGCAACCTGCGGCTGGGCAATTTCGGCGTGCTTAATAGCGCCGTCAGCCAGAGCCGTTTCGAGGGCGAGGGCGGTGAGCAACTGAGTCTCGGTTATCAGTACAGCAACCAGCGCTTCAGCTTTTCCTATCAGCGCTTGCAGCGCCATGATCAATATGCCGATCTGACCGTGGTCGACACGCCGTACATTAGCCTCAGCCGCCGTAGTGAACAGGCTACGTTGAGTCTCAACCTTGATCGCTGGGGCAGCCTTGGCGCGGGTTATTTCGATGTGCGCGCAGCGGATGATTCGCGCACGCGTTTGCTCAACCTGAGCTGGAGCAAACCGTTGTGGCGTAACAGCAGTTTCTACCTGTCGGCCAACCGTGAAATCGGCGACAGCAACTGGGCGGTGCAGGCGCAACTGGTGATTCCGTTCGATCTGCGCGGCAGCCTGGCGATCAGCAGCGAGCGCAGCAAGACCGGGCAAACCCAGCAGCGGGTCAATTACAGCCGCGCGGTGCCCACCGAGGGTGGGGTAGGTTTCAACTTGGGCTACGCGAAGGGTGACGGCGCCGATTATCGTCAGGCCGATGTGACTTGGCGTTTGCAGTCGGTGCAGTTGCAGGCTGGCGTGTACGGCACTTCGGACGCTGAAACGCGCTGGGCTGACGCCAGTGGTTCGCTAGTGTGGATGGATAAGCAGGTGTTCGCGGCCAACCGGATCGACGACGCCTTTGTGGTGGTCAGCACCGATGGTTTCGCCGACATTCCGGTACGGTACGAGAATCAGCAGGTCGGTCAGACGGATAAGAACGGCCATTTGCTGGTGCCGTGGAGCAGCGCCTATTACCGCGGCAAATATGAGATCGATCCGCTGAACCTGCCGCCGAATGTGCGCAGCCCCAACGTCGAACAGCGCATTGCCGTGCGTCGCGGCAGCGGCTATCTGCTGGAGTTTCCGTTGAACCGGGTGATTGCCGCGAGCATTGTGCTGGTCGACGCGCAACAACATGAGTTACCGCTGGGCGCAGGCGTGTTGCATGAGCAAAGCGGCACTAATACGGTCGTTGGTTGGGACGGTTTGGTCTATCTGGAGAACCTCGCGGCGCAGAACTCGCTGCTGGTCACGCTTGCCGATGGAGCAACCTGTCGGGCGCAGTTCAATGTTGATGTGAACCAGAATCAGGTGCCGCTGATCGGCCCGTTGGTGTGTCAGTGATCAGGCTTCTATTGTGGCTGGTGCTGGTATTGCCGGGCGCGGCGCACGCCTTGTGTTCGGTGGTCGGCACCACGCCGGCAGCGTTCGGCACGATCAGTTCGATTGCCGTGCGCACCGTTTCACAACCCAGTTCCACGTTGAATGGCGGATTGAGCTGCACCGGTTCGCTGTTGTCGTTGCTGACCAGTAATGATCACTTCTGGGGCACCGTTTCATCGACCCAGAGTGGCTTGGTCGGGCCCACCGGCGATGTCATCGGTTACACGATCTACGCCAATAACAGCACGAGTTATCCGCTGACCCGTGGCACCGCTTATGATTTCGCCCGCAACGGAATCATTGATGCCTTGGGCCTGCTCAACGGCACGACACCGAAAACCGTGCCGCTTTACCTTGGCACCACGATTGGCAGCAATGTCGCCGCCGGGGTTTACACAGAGACCCTGAGCATTTTCTGGAACTGGAATTACTGTTCGGGGATCGGCATTGGCGCCATTTGCATCGGTCGCGATATCGCCAGCGGTACAACTTCGTTGACTGTGAATCTGACGGTGTCCAACGACTGCACGATTACCGCGCCGAACATTGCCTTTGGCAGTGCGCCGGTGGTCAGCGCATTCACACCGGTGACCGGGCAGACCATCAATCTGGCCTGCACCAAGGGCAGTGCTTACACCGTGGGCTTGAGCGATGGACAGAACGCGGTAAGCGTCGGCGGCCGGCGGCGGATGATTTCCGGGAGCAATTATCTGGCTTACGACATCTTCAAAAGTGCGGGGACGACGCGCTGGGGCAGTGTCGGCAGCGGACGCCGGGCGAGCAGCGATGCGGAAGTCAATCCCGGCAACGGGCTCGGTACGGGCAGCCAGATTTTCAACTACAACGCGAAAATCTACACCGACCAGACCACACCGCCGGCGGGTACTTATCTGGACAATGTGGTGCTGGATGTGGGTTTTTAAGTGCGCCCTTTCTACTGTGGGAGCCAGGTTCGCCATCGCTTGCAGGGCAAGCTCCCACACTGATCCGCGCTGTACTCGGATTTTGTGTTCTACCCATAAACCTGTGGCAGCCAGCCCTGCTGGCGATAGCGGAGCGTCAGACACAATTGATGCGACTGAACGACCGCCATCGCTTGCAGGGCAAGCTCCCACACTGATCCGCGCTGTACTCAGACTTTGTAATCGACACATAAAACTGTGGGAGCCAGCCCTGCTGGCGATGGCGGCGTGTCAGACACAACGGATGAAACTGAACGACCGCCATCGCTTGCAGGGCAAGCTCCCACACTGATCCGCGCAGTACTCGGATCTTGTAGTCGACACATAAACCTGTGGGAGCCAGCCCTGCTGGCGATGGCGGCATGTCAGACACCACGGATGCGACTGAATGTCCGTCATCGCTTGCAGGGCAAGCTCCCACACTGATCCGCGCTGCACTCAGACTTTGTAATCGACATATAAACCTGTGGGAGCCAGCCCTGCTGGCGATGGCGGCATGTCAGACACTACGGATGCGACTGAATGTCCTTCATCGCTTGGAGGCCAAGCTCCCACACTGATCCGCGCTGTACTCAGACTTTGTAATCGACACATAAACCTGTGGGAGCCAG
This sequence comes from Pseudomonas sp. 4CAES_32.4, assembly GCF_058136335.1. NCBI lineage: Bacteria > Pseudomonadati > Pseudomonadota > Gammaproteobacteria > Pseudomonadales > Pseudomonadaceae > Pseudomonas > Pseudomonas sp. 4CAES_32.4. The sequence goes on along the minus strand of NZ_CM176882.1, from coordinate 4,057,594 downwards.
CCCTGCTGGCGATGGCGGCGTGTCAGACACCATGGATGCGACTGAATGTCCTTCATCGCTTGGAGGCCAAGCTCCCACACTGATCCGCGCTGTACTCAGACTTTGTAATCGACACATAAACCTGTGGGAGCCAGCCCTGCTGGCGATGGCGGCATGTCAGACACTACGGATGCGACTCAATTTCCGCCATCGCTTGCAGGGCAAGCTTCCACACTGATCCACGCTGTACCCGGATTTTGTGTCCTACCCATAAACCTGTGGGAGCCAGCCCTGCTGGCGATGGCGGCGTGTCAGACACTACGGCTGCGACTGAACGACCGCCATCGCTTGCAGGGCAAGTTCCCACACTGATCCGCGCTGTACTCGGATTTTGTGTTCTACCCATCAACCTGTGGGAGCCAGCCCTGCTGGCGATGGCGGCGTGTCAGGCACCATGGATGCGATTGAATGTCCGTCATCGCTTGCAGGGCAAGCTCCCACAGGCGTGATGCAGTGTTTTCAGAATTGCAGCGTCTGTTTGAGTTCGACAGGGCTGACCACCGCGTAGTTATACCCGCCACCCGACCAGTACTCAGCCTGCAAATCCCCATCACTGCGGCTGCCTCGGGGCAAAAAGGTGTTTTTCGGCCCTGGCGGACGCACGTAAAAACTCACTTTGTGTCCGCTGCGATCCTCGTACATGACCATCGCCGCCGGGCCTTCATCGGTGCTGAGCAACCGCCCGCTGACCGGCTCAAATCCGGCCGCTGTCAGATCGGGAAGACGACTGGCGCGAGTGAAATAACGATCGAGCCAATGCTGCATGTCGCCGTCACTGTCGACCTTGTAGTCGGCGGGCAACAGGCCTTGCTGGGCAATGAGGCGATAAGCCTGCAAGGCGTCGGTCATCGGTAGCAGGGAAGGGCGCACGAGGGTCATCTCGCGGGCTTGCCAGCCACTGAAGCCGCCGACGCTGACTGCGATCAGCAACACCGCCGCACTGGCCAGGTGGCGGCGTGACTGGCGCTGGCGGCGCTGCCGAATCTGCGTCGGATCCAGCGCCGGATTGGCCGGCTGCTGCAACGCGCCGCCGAGTGCCGCACGCAATTGCTGCGCATCCTGTTGCCAGGCGCGCACTTGTGCGGCTTCGTCGGGATGGCTTGCCAGCCAGGTTTCCAGCACACGCCGGTCGGCGTCGCTGAGTTGGTGGTCGACGTAAGCATGCAGGTCATGCTCGTTGGGAGGCAGGCTGATCATTTGAGTATCCGCAAAGAAGGGCTGCTGATTTCGCCGTCGCTGAGTTGGCGCAAGGCCTGGCGGGCGCGGGACAGGCGCGACATCACGGTGCCAATCGGGGCGCCGAGGATCTCGGCGACCTCTTTATAGGAAAGGCCCTCAACCGAGACCATCAACAGCAGGGCGCGCTGCTCGGTCGGCAACCGGTCGAAGGCTTGCAAGGTCGACTGAGCGATCACCGTGCGCTCCACCGAGGGTTCGGCATCGTCACGTCCGGTGAAGAATTCGAGCATCCGCGCATAGCGTCGCGACCGGCGATGGGCATCGAGAAACTGCCGGTACAGGATCGCAAACAGCCAGGCACGCAGGTCACCGTCGGTGCGTTTATTACCCCAACTCGACAGTGCCCGCTCGAGGCTCGCCTGCACCAGATCGTCAGCGCTGCTGCTGTTGCGCGTCAACGACACGGCAAAGCGGCGCAATCTGGGAATGATTTCTCTCAACTGTTCGTCGAATTCGCTCATGAAATTCTACTAGTCACTACGCTGTGGACTAGGGAGACGTCCGCCGCTGCAGGTTATTCCACGTTCGGAAAAATAAATACCGAGCCGTGGAATAAACCCTGATGAGGCGCGTCTTGCTGATTCTTCCTACTTGTGGCCGATGGCCCTGGAGTCTTTCATGGTTGATCGCTCATCCCCCAATGCGGCGCCGCCCGGCCAACCGCAACGTCCGCCGCTGAGCACTGCGAGTCTGATCGTGCGTCTGGGCGGCATTGCGGTGGTTGTCGCTGCTGTGGCCGGGGCGTTTGCCTACGTTCACGGTAACTTTGACCCACAGCGTCTGACGCCAAAAGCCTTGGTTGATGTGCTGGAGAAGAACAACGGCGTGCATCCCGGCTTTCGCCGCAATCATGCCAAAGGCGTGTGCGTGATCGGCCATTTCGAAAGCAGTGGCGAGGCGCGGGCGTTCTCGGTCGCGCAGGTGTTCAACGAGCCGCAGACGCCGGTGGTGGGGCGTTTTGCCTTGCCGGCGGGTAATCCCTATGCACCCGACAGCAGCGTACCGATCCGCAGTCTGGCACTGCGATTTACTCAGGCGAACGGTCAGCAATGGCGCACCGGGATGAACAGCATGCCGGTGTTCCCGGTCGGTACGCCCGAGGCGTTTTATCAGTTGCAGCAGGCGCAGTCGCCGGATCCCGCGACCGGTAAACCGGACCCAAGCAAGGTGCCGGCTTTTTTTGCCTCGCACCCGGAAGCCGTTCCGTTTCTGACTTGGGTAAAAACAGCCAAGCCTTCGGCCAGTTTCGCCACTGAAACCTACAATAGCGTCAATGCGTTTTATCTGGTCGACGCCAGCGGCAAGAAGCAGGCCGTGCGTTGGAGCATGACGCCATTGGCTCAAGATGCCGCCGGTGCCACAGCGCCCGAGGGCGGTGATTTTCTCGAGAAAGATCTGGTGCAACGACTGGCCGCTGCACCGCTGCGTTTTCAGTTGAACATCACCTTGGCCAACCCCGATGACCCGGTCAACGATGCGAGTAAAACCTGGCCCGCCGGGCGCAAGGTATTAAACGCCGGCACACTGGTCCTGGAGAAAACCCAGCCACAGCTGAGCGGCGAATGCCGCGACATCAATTACGATCCGCTAGTCCTGCCTGCGGGCATTCAAGGCACCGACGATCCATTGCTCGCCGCGCGTTCTGCCGGTTACGCCGACTCCTATCTGCGTCGCACCAGTGAAGTCAGTCAATTGCCCGCCGCCAAACAGGAGGCTCGACCATGAGAACTCAACCGACGCATTTCGCGCTGTTGGCGCGCCTGCTGCATTGGCTGATGGCGTTGATGATTATCGCCATGCTGTTTATTGGTGCCGGGATGGTTACCTCCGTCTCGGAGCGGCATGAATGGCTGATCCATCTGCACAAGCCCCTCGGGATCGCCATTCTGGCGCTGGTGATCGTGCGTTTGCTGGTACGCCTGGCCACGCGGCAGCCGCCGCTGCCAGCGGATCTGCCGGACTGGCAGGTGTTGGCTGCCAAGGCTTCGCATCTGTTGCTGTACGCGCTGATGCTGGTGTTGCCATTGCTTGGTTGGGCGATGATCAGCGCTTCGGGCGAACCGGTGATGCTCAGCACCACGCTGCAACTGCCTTCGATTGTGCCAGCTGATGCGCAGTTGTTTGCCTTGTTGCGAAAAGCCCATGGCTATCTGGCGTATCTGCTGTTCCTGACGGTGCTGCTGCACTTGGCGGCGGCACTGTTTCATGGCTGGGTACGCCGCGACGAAGTGCTCGACAGCATGTTGCGCGGTCGCGATCGCAGCTAATCGGTTGGGCGCCCCTGCTGGCAAACGTCAGCAGAAGCACCAGAAAGCAAAAGATCGCAGTCAGGCTGCGATCTTTTGAAAGAGCGGGGAGGGATCAGCGCAGGGTGTCGACCATGTCGGCGATAGTGGTCAGTACGTCTTTGCCCAACTGTTTGGAACGCTTGCCCGACCAGCCGGTTTCTTTGTCGGGGTGATCGTCGTGATCCTTGAACGGCATCTCCAGGGTCAGTGCCAGGCAGTCGTACTTCTGACCGACGCTGTTGCAGGCCAAAGTCATGTTGGCCTGACCCGGTTCATCGCGGGTGTAGCCGTACTTGGTCTGGAAATCCTTGGTGGTGTGCTTGAGATGGTTGCGGAAGTGTTCCTCGAGCTTTTCGAGGCGCGGCGTGTAACCTGGATTGCCTTCGCAACCGGCGGTGAATACGTGGGGGATTTCTTCGTCGCCGTGTACGTCGAGGAACATATCCACGCCATACTTTTCCATTTGCTGCTGTACGAAAAGTACCTCAGGACTGATTTCCTGACTGGCGTTCTGCCAAGCACGGTTCAAATCCTGACCCATCGCATTGGTACGCAAATGACCGTGGAAGGCGCCGTCCGGGTTCATGTTCGGCACCAGGTATAGATCGGCACTGGCCAGCAGGTTGTTCAGCACGGGATCGTCGTGTCGTTCCAGGCGTTCGATGACACCTTCCATGAACCACTCGGCCATGTGTTCGCCCGGGTGTTGCTGGGCGATGATCCAGATTTTGCGTTGCCCTTCAGCGCCTGTGCCTTTGCGCAGCAGTTGAATGTCACGGCCTTCGACGCTTTTGCCGGTGGCCAGCAGTTCGGTGCCGGCCTTGGTCAGCGCCTGCTCGATCAGCCAGTCGTGACGGCCACGGCTGTACGGTTCGAAATACGCGAACCAGGCGTGGGTTTGCTCGGCTTCGAGGCAAAAGCGCAGGCTGTCGCCTTCAAAACTGGTTGGAATGCGGAACCAGTTGACGTGGTCGTAGGAAGCGACAGCCTGATAGCCGGTCCAGGCTTTGTTATAGGAAGACTGGCTGGCGTTGACCAGGCGAAACCAGTGTTCCTGGTGAACATGCAGGCCGCTGGCCTTGAAGTGGAACCACTGGAAATGGGCGCTGCGCGTATCCGGGCGGATGGCCAGCACTGGATTGAGCGGGTTGCTGATATCGATGACTTGAATGTTGCCGCTGTCGAAATTGGCGCTGATGTCGAACGAAGATTTGGCCACGGTCATAATCACTTCCTGAATAGGATTTTTATGGCCGTTACTTTACACGCTGGAAGGGGTGAAACCGAGGGGAATTGCGGGTTGTGGCGGGGGCGTCCTCCATGACGCGCAAGAAGCTTAGAGATTGTGCGATTGATTCTCAAGTGCTAATTGTCATTAGTTTGCCCCAATGTGGCCGGGCTCGGCTTGCCAACCGATATTCTTTTGATATTATCCGCGCCATCGAATTTGCAGCATCTAAAGACTTCATTAGCCTGAAGCCATAAGCCCGAAAAACGGGCAAAAAAAAGACCCGGCAAAAAGCCGGGTCAAAAACCGTGATTAGCCTGATGAGGAGATAGTCCAGAAGACCGACCTAAGGTCTCTGGTCCATCGACTGATCTCGCGACCAGCTGCTTGCAATAATAATCATTATCATTTGCAAGTCAAATGTTTTTATCTGCTCGATTGGAAAATTCTTTCCTGTCGTCCCAATGCCGTTCCTCACGCTTCTTCGCCATCGAGCGAATGGTCGACCATCGCTCGCGCCATATCCACCATGTGCACCACTGAAAACGCCAGGTCGCGACTTGCGCCTTGCAGGTTTTCTGCTGCCTTGAAAGCAGTGGCGGCAGCGCAACGCAAAAGGTCGGAAGCATGCACCAGAGCTTCCTCGCCACTGAGATGGCGTCTCACGTCGAAAAAGCGCTCATCCACCTCGGGTTCTGACACAGCTGGTTTCAAGTAATAGTCCAGCGCCCGCTGCGCCGCGGCATTGCCTTGTGGTGAGGTGAACGTGGTGTCCATTTGCAGGTCGGGCAAGTCTTTGCTGCTGATATTCATGATGAGAGGTCACTCCTTGTGCGATGAAAAATCCGTGCTCTCAGCATAATACGTGACGTAGTTGTGACCAGAATTTAAATACTACAATATGTGTTTTGCTGGCCGAAGGCGTCCGCGTAAGGTGCCGCACATGGATAAATGGATTGAGTTGGTCAAGGCCAAGATGAGTGAACTCAAAATCACTCAAACAGAGCTCGGAGAGCGCGTCGGCATGTCCCAGGGCGGGATCGGCCATTGGCTGAACAAACGTCGCGAACCCGGTATCACGGAAATGAACCGCGTGCTGCACGCACTGGGGATGGATTTCCTCGAAGTGGTGCTGGTCATTCGCGAACCGCCGCTGGAGCCAGAGGACGATATGCCGCTGGCGCAGAAGTACAACCCGTACTTCCGTTACCCGGTCAGTGACTGGCGTACGCCCTGCGAGGTACGCGAGAGCGGGCAGTCTGCCTACACACCGGCATCGGATAAGCAGCGTTTCGAACTGACGGACTACCACGCCCGTGGCGCGGCTTTCTGGCTGACAGTGACGGGGGATTCGATGACCGCGCCGACAGGCCAGAGCATTGCCGAAGGCATGCTGATACTGGTCGACCCGGAGGCGGAAGTGGTGCCGGGCAAACTGGTGATTGCCCAGTGGCCGAACAGTGAGGAAGCGGTTTTCCGCAAACTCGACGAGCAGAGCGGCCAGCGTTATCTGGTGCCGCTCAACCCGACCTGGCCGAAAACCCTGTTCACCGAAGAATGTCGAATCATCGGTGTCGTGGTTCAGGCAACGGCGCGCTACTAGTCAGATCGATCCTCGCCAGGCGCAGGATCGATCCATCCCTTCACACTGCTTCCAGTTCAACCAGAGCGCTGCCTTCGCCGACCATTTCACCTTCCTGGCAATACAGCGCTTTGATTACACCAGCGTGGGGCGCGCGGATGCTGTGCTCCATCTTCATGGCCTCCAGTACCACCAGCTGAGCGCCGGCTTCGACCGATTGCCCGGTCTCGACCAATACCCGAACGATGCTGCCGTTCATCGGTGCAGTCAGCCCGCCCTGATGACTCTGACTGGCTTCGACGGCGCTGATCGGGTCATACGTCTCGATTCGACGCAACTCACCTTCCCATTGCAAGTACAGCGCATCGCCTTGGCGGATAGCACGCAACGTGCGACGTACGCCTTCGTGTTCAACGATGAGATCCTCGCCGGCCAGTTTGGCGTGGCCAGCGGTACTCAGCGTCAGCGCCCGATCCTGCCCCTCACACCGCAAATGCAGCGTGACTTCCCGCGGCAGACCCGCGCGCAATCCGCTGTTCACTGACCACGGCGAAGCGGGGTCATCCAGGCGCGCAAGCTGAGGTAGACTCTGCGCCACCGCTTGAGCCGCGGCCTCCCAGAACGCATCGCTCAATGTGCCCGCTACAGGCAGCAATTGCTCCTGATACCGCGGAATAAACCCGGTATCCAGCTCCGCCGCCGCGAACGCCGGGTGCGCGATGATCCGCCGCAAGAAGTTGATGTTGGTCTTCAATCCGCCAATCGCGAATTCGTCCAGCATGCTCAGCAAACGCAGGCGCGCCTGCTCACGATCCTCACCCCAGGCAATCAGCTTGCCGAGCATCGGGTCGTAGAATGGTGAGATTTCATCGCCTTCTTCAACCCCGCTATCGACTCGACGCCCGGGCCCCTCAGCGGACTCGCGATACAAGTCCAGACGTCCGGTTGCCGGCAGAAAATCGTTCGAAGGATCTTCGGCATACAAGCGCACTTCAATCGCATGGCCGTTGAGCGGTACTTGCGCCTGAGTGATCGGCAGCGCTTCACCACGGGCCACGCGGATTTGCCAGGCCACCAGATCCAGACCAGTGATTGCCTCGGTCACCGGGTGCTCAACCTGCAGTCGCGTGTTCATCTCCATAAAGAAAAACTCGCCGCGCGCATCCAGCAAAAACTCCACAGTACCGGCACCGACATAACCAATCGCCTGCGCCGAGCGCACGGCCGCTTCGCCCATCGCCCGCCGCAGTTCAGGCGTCAGGCCCGGTGCCGGCGCTTCTTCTACAACCTTTTGATGACGACGCTGGATCGAACAGTCACGCTCGTTGAGGTACAGACAATTGCCATGCTGATCGGCGAATACCTGAATTTCCACATGACGCGGTTTGAGCAAATATTTCTCGACCAGCATCCGCGAATCGCCGAACGACGACTGTGCTTCACGCTGGGCCGAGGCGAGGGCTTCGGCCAGTTGGCTGACGTCCTCGACCACTTTCATGCCTTTTCCACCGCCGCCCGCGGTGGCCTTGAGCAGCACTGGATAGCCGATACGCTCGCAGGCAGCGCGGAACGTCTCGAGATCCTGCGCTTCGCCGTGATAACCCGGCACCAGCGGCACACCGGCGGTTTCCATCAGCGCCTTGGCGGCGGATTTGCTGCCCATGGCGTCGATTGCCGAGGCGGGCGGGCCGAGGAAGATCAGCCCGGCTGCTTCGATCGCACGGGCAAATCCGGCGTTCTCCGACAGGAAGCCGTAGCCCGGATGAATCGCCTGCGCACCGCTGGCCTTGGCCGCCGCAATCAGCTTGTCGATTTGCAGATAACTGTCAGCCGCTTTGCTGCCGCCCAGGTCAACGCGGATATCCGCTTCCCGGCTGTGTCGCGCCTCGCGGTCGGTGGCGCTGTGCACGGCGACGGTGGTCAGGCCCAGCGCTTTGGCGGTGCGCATCACGCGACAGGCGATTTCGCCACGGTTGGCCACCAGCAGGGTGGTGAGAACAGGTGCGCTCATCAACGCGACTCCTTGGTGGTGGGTGCGGCTTGCCAGCTCGGCGGACGTTTTTGCAGAAAGGCGCGCAAGCCTTCCTGACCCTCAGGACTGACACGGATGCGTGCGATGGCGTTTTCGGTATAGCGGCGCAGGGCTGGGGTCAGTGCACCGTTGCCGACTTCACGCAACAAGTCCTTGCTGGCGCGCATGGCGGCGGGGCTGTTGAGCAGCAGATTGTTGACCCATTGTTCGACTTGCTCATCCAGTTCAGCAGGCGGATAGCTGTCGGACAACAAACCGATTTCTCGCGCCCGCTGACCGCCAAAACGTTCGGCAGTCAGGGCATAACGCCGTGCTGCACGCTCGCCGATCGCTTGCACCACGAATGGACTGATCACCGCCGGCGCCAGACCGATACGCACTTCCGACAGGCAGAACTGCGCGTCATCGGCGCCGATCGCCATGTCGCAGCAACTGATCAGCCCGAGCGCGCCACCGAACGCCGCGCCTTGCACCACGGCCACGGTAGGGATTTTCAGTTTGGCGAGGTTGTACATCAGCTCCGCCAGTTCACGGGCGTCATCGAGGTTGGTGTGGTAATCGAGTTCGGCCGATTGCTGCATCCACGCCAGATCAGCGCCGGCGCTGAAATGCTTGCCACGGCCGCGCACCAGCAAGAAACGCAGGCTGGCGTCGCTGGCGACTTTGTCCAGTGCGAGGATCAGTTCACGGATCATCTCGGCGTTGAACGCGTTGTTCTTTTCCGCGCGGTTGAGCCACAGCGTCGCGAAACCCCGTGGGTCGCTGTGCAGTTCGAGGGTGTTGAAGTCGCTCATGAGATTCTCCCGATCACATCCGGAACACGCCGAAGCGGCTCGATTCGATTGGCGCGTTCAGCGACGCAGACAAGGCCAGAGCCAACACATCGCGGGTTTGCGCCGGGTCGATGACGCCGTCGTCCCACAGTCGTGCGCTGGAATAGTAGGGGTGACCCTGTTCTTCGTACTGATCGAGGATCGGTTGCTTGATCTCGGCTTCCTGCTCGGCACTGAACGCCTGCCCGCTGCGTTCAGCCTGCTCACGCTTGACCTGCACCAGCACGCCAGCGGCCTGTTCGGCACCCATCACGCCGATCCGCGCATTCGGCCACATCCACAGGAAGCGCGGGTCGTAAGCACGTCCGCACATGCCGTAGTTACCGGCGCCAAAGCTGCCGCCGATGATCACGGTGAATTTCGGCACTTTCGCACAAGCCACCGCCGTCACCAGTTTCGCGCCGTGTTTGGCGATGCCACCGGCCTCGTATTTCTGCCCGACCATGAAGCCGGTAATGTTTTGCAGGAACAGCAATGGAATGCCACGTTGGCAAGCCAGTTCGATGAAGTGCGCGCCTTTCTGCGCGGCTTCGGCGAAGAGGATGCCGTTGTTCGCCAGAATCGCGATCGGGTAACCGTGCAGATGGGCGAAACCGCAGACCAGTGTGGTGCCGAACAGCGCCTTGAATTCATCGAATACCGAACCGTCGACCAGTCGCGCAATCACTTCGCGCACATCGAACGGTTGCTTGGCGTCGGCGGAGACCACGCCGTACAACTCGTCGCTACCGTATAACGGCGCAATCGGTGCGCGCTGTTGTACTTCGCCGAGCTTGCGCCAGTTGAGGTTGGCGACGCTGCGGCGGGCGAGGGCGAGGGCATGTTCGTCGCTCTCGGCGTAATGGTCGGCGACCCCGGAAATCTTGCAGTGCACATCGGCTCCGCCCAAGTCTTCGGCGCTGACCACTTCACCGGTCGCGGCTTTCACCAGCGGCGGGCCGGCGAGGAAAATCGTTGCCTGATTGCGCACCATGATCGCTTCGTCGGCCATCGCCGGCACATAGGCACCGCCGGCAGTGCACGAGCCCATGACCACAGCGATCTGCGGAATGCCCATCGCGCTCATGTTGGCCTGATTGAAGAAGATCCGTCCGAAGTGCTCGCGATCCGGAAACACTTCGTCCTGACGCGGCAGGTTGGCGCCACCGGAATCCACCAGATAGATGCACGGCAGACGATTCTGCTGAGCGATGGTCTGCGCGCGCAGGTGTTTTTTCACGGTCAGCGGATAGTACGAACCGCCCTTCACCGTCGCATCGTTGGCGACGATCATGCATTCAACGCCTTCAACCCGGCCGATCCCGGCGATCACACCGGCGGCTGGCACGTCTTCGCCATACACGGCGTGGGCGGCCAGTTGGCTGATTTCCAGAAACGGTGAACCCGGATCAAGCAAGCGATTAATGCGTTCACGCGGCAGCAATTTGCCGCGAGACGTGTGACGTTCCTGGGCTTTTGCGCCGCCACCCTGCGCCACTTGGGCGAGCAGGGTATGCAGGGCGTCGACCTGTTTGAGCATCGCCGCAGTATTGGCGGCGAACTCCGCTGAACGCGGGTTGAGCTGAGTGTGCAGAATCATGGCTTACTCCGTAAGCAGCTACGAGTTGCAAGCTTGGAGCGGCAAGTCAAAGCTGTTCTCTTGCAGCTTGAAACTTGCAGCTCGCCGCTGACGAAATTTATTTCGTTTCGTTGAACAGTTCGCGACCGATCAGCATGCGACGGATCTCACTGGTGCCGGCGCCGATTTCATACAACTTGGCGTCACGCAGCAGACGGCCCGCCGGGAACTCGTTGATGTAACCGTTACCGCCGAGAATCTGGATCGCGTCGAGGGCCATTTGTGTGGCGCGCTCGGCGGTGTAGAGAATTACGCCAGCAGCGTCTTTGCGGGTGGTTTCGCCACGCTCACAAGCCTGGGCAACCGCGTATAGATAAGCGCGGCTGGCGTTGAGTTGGGTGTACATGTCGGCGACTTTGCCCTGGATCAGCTGGAATTCGCCGATGCTCTGGCCGAACTGCTTGCGGTCATGGATGTACGGCACGATCAGGTCCATGCACGACTGCATGATCCCGGTCGGGCCACCAGACAGCACGACGCGCTCGTAATCGAGACCGCTCATCAGCACTTTCACGCCGCCGTTGAGCACGCCGAGGATGTTTTCCTCGGGCACTTCGACGTCATCGAAGAACAGTTCGCAGGTGTTGGAGCCGCGCATTCCGAGCTTGTCGAACTTGTTGCTGCGGCTGAAGCCTTTCCAGTCGCGCGCGACAATGAATGCGGTGATGCCGTGGGGGCCTTTTTCCAGATCGGTCTTGGCGTAGATCACGTAGGTGTTGGCGTCGGGGCCGTTGGTGATCCAGGTTTTGCTGCCGTTGAGGACGTAACGGTCGCCGCGTTTGTCGGCGCGCAGTTTCATCGAAACCACATCGGAACCGGCGTTGGGTTCGCTCATTGCCAGTGCGCCGACGTGCTCGCCGCTGATCAGCTTCGGCAGGTATTTGGCTTTCTGTTCGTGGTTGCCGTTGCGATTGATCTGGTTGACGCAAAGGTTGGAGTGCGCACCGTAGGACAACGCCACCGAGGCCGAGCCACGGCTGATTTCTTCCATCGCGACGACGTGCGCCAGGTAACCCAAGCCAGCACCGCCATACTCCTCCGGAACGGTGATGCCGAGCAGGCCCATGTCACCGAATTTGCGCCACATGTCGGCGGGAAACAGGTTGTCGCTGTCGATCTGCGCCGCACGCGGAGCGATCTCCTTGGCGACGAAGGACTGAACCTGATCGCGCAGCATGTCGATGGTTTCACCGAGGGCAAAATTCAGGGAGGGATAGCTCATGGGTCACCTTTTGGCTTTTTTGTAGGGTGGGGAGAGCGGCCACTCAGCTCTCACCTTTACGTTAACGTAAGCGTGTGAGGAATGACTGTCAATCACCCTTTACGTTAACGTCAACTTGAGCGAGAGTAGGGGCAGTTCAAGATTGAAAGCTGATTGGTTTTTGTAGGAGTGAGCCTGCTCGCGAAAGCGTCCTGTCAGTCGAGGTAAATGTTGACTGATGGATCGAGATCGCGAGCAGGCTCACTCTGACAAGTGACCGTCGGCAACCCATAAATAAAGACAATAGGGGTCGTCATGGATCAACCCAGTGCAAACCCGCAGCGCAGCTACACCCGTGGTTCTCAGGACAAAGCCTTGCTGGCGATGACCATCGGGCAGCAGTTCGATCAGACTGTTGCGCAATACCCCGACGGTGAAGCGCTCGTCGTGCGCCATCAGCAGTTGCGCTATTCCTGGCGCCAACTGGCCGATGCGGTGGATCTGCACGCCAGAGCGCTGCTCGCCCTGGGTTTGCAGGCCGGTGATCGCCTCGGTATCTGGGCACCGAACTGCGCACAGTGGTGCATCACCCAATTCGCCACGGCGAAAATCGGCGTGATCCTGGTTAACGTCAACCCGGCCTATCGCAGCTCCGAACTCGAATACGTGCTCAAACAATCCGGCTGCCAATGGCTGGTCAGTGCCGGGGCGTTCAAATCTTCTGACTACCACGGCATGCTGCAAGGGCTGGTGCCAGAACTGGCCGAACAATCCATCGGCCAATTGCGCAGTGAGCGCCTGCCGCAATTGCGCGGCGTGATCAGCCTCGACGCACAGCCGCCATCAGGTTTCCTGCCGTGGTCGCAATTGACTGATATGGCCGCGAAGACTTCCCCGCAACAGCTCAGCGAGCGCAGCAACAGCCTGCACTTCGATCAACCCGTCAACATCCAGTACACCTCCGGCACCACCGGTTTCCCCAAAGGTGCGACCCTCAGTCACTACAACATTCTCAACAACGGTTACATGGTCGGCGAAAGCATCGGCCTGACCTCGCGTGATCGCCTGGTGATCCCGGTGCCGCTGTATCACTGCTTCGGCATGGTCATGGGCAACCTCGGTTGCATCACCCACGGCAGCACGATGATTTACCCCAGCGACGCCTTCGATCCGTTACTGACCCTGCAAACCGTCGCCGAAGAAAAAGCCACTGGCCTCTACGGCGTACCCACCATGTTCATCGCCATGCTCGATCAGCCGCAACGCGGCGAATTCGATTTGTCGAGTCTGCGCACCGGGATCATGGCCGGCGCCACATGCCCGATCGAAGTGATGCGCCGGGTCATCAGCGAGATGCACATGAGCGAAGTGCAGATAGCGTACGGCATGACCGAAACCAGTCCGGTGTCGCTGCAGACCGGGCCGAACGATGAACTGGAGTTGCGCGTGACCACCGTCGGCCGCACCCAGCCGCAGCTGGAAAGCAAGATCATCGACGAGGCCGGCAACCTGGTGTCGCGCGGCACCATTGGCGAACTGTGCACGCGCGGTTACAGCGTGATGCTCGGCTACTGGAACAATCCGCAAGCCACGGCCGAAGCCATCGATGAAGCGGGCTGGATGCACACCGGGGACCTGGCGAGCATGAACGAGGAGGGCTACGTCAATATCGCCGGGCGTAACAAGGACATGATCATTCGCGGCGGCGAGAACATTTATCCGCGTGAGCTGGAGGAGTTTTTCTTCACCCACCCGGCGGTGGCGGACGTGCAGGTGATCGGCATTCCGTGCTCGCGTTACGGTGAGGAAATTGTCGCCTGGATCAAGTTCCACCCCGGCCACAACGCCTCCGAGCTGGAGTTGCAAACCTGGTGCAAGGAACGCATCGCGCACTTCAAGACGCCACGGCATTTCAAGTTCGTGGAAGAGTTTCCGATGACGGTGACGGGCAAGATCCAGAAATTCAGGATGCGCGAGATCAGTATTGAGGAAATGAAAACAATCGAGCGGTAACCACAACCCTGTGGGAGCTGGCTTGCCAGCGATGGCGTCCGGTCAGGCAGCATCTATGTTGAATGATCCACCGCAATCGCTGGCAAGCCAGCTCCCACAGGGTTTTGTATGGTTTTCGGGAATCCCGGAAAGCACAAAGGGGAGCCGAGGCTCCCCTTTAATTTTGTCGTCGCGTGCTCTTTTTTATTATTGAGGGTCGGTCTGTTGTTGTTTTTGGCAACCGTGGCCCTTTACCGCTGTTTTTGGCGACCCCCATCCGGGGTCAAGAGCAAACGTATTTTTTTGAGCGCTGATCTACTTTCTCGCTAAGCGATCCAACCGATTCGGGAGCTACCTGAGGGTAGTTTTATTGTTCTCTGCCCGGTTGCGGGTCACTCCTGAGAGCACCCTGAAAAGCACACCTTCTCCAAAAAAATCTGTTAGCTGCGTCTCTGCCGTGTTGTTTTTGTTATGTCAGAGTCGGTACGTCTTATTTTTATTGGTTTGCTGCTTTTTATTCTTGTTATGCCATAGATATAGCATTACGCGTGCCAACTTTAGAAAAAGCTTATAAATCAATTACTTATGATTTTGTAGGGTTTTTCTGCCAGGCGAAACCAGACAATTTGTTTCCGTGTTACTCGCTTCAGCCCCACATTCCAGACTCAGCGGTAACACCTTTGCCCCTCACTGCGCGCTGCGCGCCTTGGCCACGCGTGAACCGCTCGGACGACCCAGCACCGCGCTGATCTGTTGACCCGCGGCAATCAAGGCGTCCAGGTCGATTCCAGTCTCGATACCGAGGCCGTTGAGCAGGTACACCACGTCTTCGGTCGCAACGTTACCGCTCGCACCTTTGGCGTATGGGCAGCCGCCGAGGCCCGCGATAGAGCTGTCGAACACCGAAATGCCTTCGAGCAGGCTGGCGTAGATATTGGCCATGGCCTGGCCGTATGTGTCGTGGAAATGCCCGGCGAGTTTTTCGCGCGGGACCCGCGCCGACACTACTTCAAACAAGCGGCGAGTCGCGCCAGCAGTGCCGGTGCCGATGGTGTCGCCCAGCGATACTTCATAGCAGCCCATCGCGTACAGCTCACGCGCAACCATCGCCACTTGCTCCGGCGCTACCGTGCCTTCGTACGGGCAACCGAGCACGCAGGACACGTAACCGCGAACGGTAACGCCGTGCTGTTGCGCCGCTTCCATGATCGGTGCAAACCGCGCCAGGCTTTCGCTGATCGAACAGTTGATGTTGCGCTGCGAGAACGCTTCGGACGCCGCGGCGAACACCGCGACTTCTTTGACCCCGGCGGCGATGGCGTCTTCGAACCCGCGCAGGTTCGGTGCCAGTGCGCCGTAGGTCACGCCGGGCTTGCGCTGGATCTGCGCGAACACCTCGGCGGAACCGGCCATCTGCGGCACCCATTTGGGCGAGACGAAACTGCCGACTTCGATATAGCCAAGGCCAGCGGCGCTGAGGGCGTCGACCAGTTGCACTTTGTCGGCAACGCTGATCGGCTGGGCTTCGTTCTGCAGGCCATCGCGCGGGCCGACTTCGATCAGGCGTACTTGGGAGGGGAGGGACATGGGCTGACCTGTTCAATTTTCTGAGTGATATGAAGGGCCCTTGTGGGAGCGGGCTTGCCCGCGCTGGCGTCGGGTCAGTCAACATCAATGCTGGATGTTCCGGCCTCATCGCGGACAAGCCCGCTCCCACAGGGGAGGAGTCGTGTCGAATTACTGCGCTACTTGCTGGCTCTTGAGCGTCTGCTCCAGCGCCTGCACGCAGCGCTCTTCGGCGGTATCGAGCTCCAGCTTCATCTGTTCGATATCAAGCAACTGCTGCTCAAGTTGCTCGCGGCGTTCGCTGATTTTCGCCAGCATGCTGTTGAGCTGTTTGGTGTTACCGCTGGACGGGTCGTAGAGTTCGATCAGTTCGCGACATTCGGCCAGGGAGAAACCGATGCGTTTGCCGCGCAGGATCAGCTTCAGGCTGACCTTGTCGCGCGGCGAATAGATACGTTCCTGGCCACGGCGCTCAGGGCTGAGCAAGCCTTGCTCTTCATAAAAGCGGATCGCCCGGGTGGTGATGTCCAGCTCGCGGGCGAGGTCGGAAATGCTGTAGGTCTGGCTGCTCATGGAAGCGCTCGAAGAAAGGTCTTGGCGCTAAGCTAATGGCGAGTTGACGTTTACGTCAAGCAAGAAAAAGATCGCAGCCTGCGGCAGCTCCTACACCAATCTATGTAGGAGCTGCCGCAGGCTGCGATCTATTGATCTTTCCTCAAACCACCTGCTTATCGAGCTTCTTCTCCTGCGCCGTTACCTGCTGGCACAACTCGATCATCTGCTCACGCATCCAGCGATTCGCCGGGTCCTGGTCGGTGCTTTCGTGCCAGTACAGGTGCGTCTCCACCGGTGGCACATCATTCACCGGCAAATTAAACGCCTGCAACTCATGCCGACGGGCAAAGCGCTCCGGCACGGTCATGACCATATCGGTCTGCTGCATCACCTGCGATGCCATCAGATAGTGCTGCGATCGCAGGGCGATCTTGCGCTGAATGCCCATTTTGCCCAGGGCCAAATCGACGTAGCCCAGACCACTGCGGCGGCTGGAAATGTGGATGTGGGTCAGCGACAGATAAT
This sequence comes from Pseudomonas sp. 4CAES_32.4, assembly GCF_058136335.1. Lineage (NCBI taxonomy): Bacteria > Pseudomonadati > Pseudomonadota > Gammaproteobacteria > Pseudomonadales > Pseudomonadaceae > Pseudomonas > Pseudomonas sp. 4CAES_32.4. The sequence goes on along the minus strand of NZ_CM176882.1, from coordinate 4,040,896 downwards.
CATCGAGCGAGAGTTTTTCCTTGCCCGCCATCGGATGGCCCTTGCGCATCGCGCAGACGTAACGGTCTTCCATCAGCTTGACGTGACGCACCTGCGGGTCGGTGTTGAGCGGCGCATCCACAGCAAAATCCAGACGCCCGGCGGCCAGTTCCTTGGTGGTCTCGCGGCGTTTTGACAGAAAGCTTTCGATGATCACCGTCGGCGCCAAGCGGCGCAGACGCTGGAACAGCGGCGGCAGAATCACCGCTTCGGTGAGGTCGGTCATGCTGATGCGGTAAGTCTTCACCGCTTGCGCCGGGTTGAATATGCGGCTTTCCTGAACCGACACGCGCAGCAGCGACAGCGCGTTACGCACCGGGCCGATGATGTTTTGTGCCATCGGCGTCGGCACCATGCCCTGAGCGGTACGCACGAACAACGGATCGTTGAAGGTTTCGCGCAACCGCGCGAGGGCGTTGGACACCGCTGGCTGAGTGATGCCGACAATCTGCCCGGCGCGGGTCAGGTTGGCTTCGGTGTAGATCGCGTCGAAGACGATGAAAAGGTTGAGGTCGACCTTACTCAGATTCATAACGCGGCTTCTCTTGTTATTTAGGGCGGTGTTTTAGGGGCTGGCAATCAGCCGATCATATATCGGTGATGAATGTTTATACACGCCGAGAATAGGCTAGGTAAATTATCAACGCTGTTCTAGCATCGATTGCATGACTGAAACAACCTCTGCCAAAGAACTGCCTTAACCATCGGGAGCTGCTCGTGGATTTCGCTTATTCGCCCAAGGTGCAAGAACTGCGTGAGCGCGTGACCGCGTTCATGGACACTTACGTTTACCCGGCCGAAGCCGTGTTCGAGCGTCAGGTTGCCGAAGGCGATCGCTGGCAGCCGACGGCGATCATGGAGGAGCTTAAAGCCAAGGCCAAAGCCGAAGGTTTGTGGAATCTGTTCTTGCCTGAGTCGGAGCTCGGTGCCGGCCTGACCAACCTTGAATACGCGCCATTGGCGGAAATCATGGGCCGTTCCTTGCTCGGGCCTGAGCCGTTCAACTGCTCGGCGCCGGACACCGGCAACATGGAAGTGCTGGTGCGCTACGCCAACGAAGAACAAAAACAGCGCTGGCTCGAACCGCTGTTGCGCGGCGAAATCCGCTCAGCATTCGCCATGACCGAACCGGATGTAGCTTCCTCAGACGCCACCAACATGGCTGCCCGCGCCGAGCGTGATGGCGACGAGTGGGTGATCAACGGCAAAAAATGGTGGACCTCCGGCGCTTGCGATCCGCGCTGCAAGATTCTGATCTTCATGGGCCTGAGCAATCCTGACGCACCGCGCCACGCCCAGCACTCAATGATCCTCGTACCGGTCGATACCCCTGGCGTGAAAATCGTTCGTCCGCTGCCGGTGTTCGGTTACGACGACGCGCCACACGGCCACGCCGAAGTGCTGTTCGACAACGTGCGTGTGCCGTACGAAAACGTACTGTTGGGTGAAGGACGAGGCTTTGAAATTGCGCAAGGTCGTCTTGGCCCAGGCCGGATTCACCACTGCATGCGTTCGGTTGGCATGGCTGAACGTGCGCTGGAATTGATGTGCAAACGTTCGGTGAGCCGCACTGCATTCGGCAAACCGCTGGCGCGTCTGGGCGGTAACGTCGACAAGATCGCCGACTCGCGGATGGAGATCGACATGGCCCGTCTGCTGACGCTGAAAGCGGCGTACATGATGGACACCGTCGGCAACAAAGTGGCGAAAAGCGAAATCGCACAGATCAAGGTAGTTGCGCCCAACGTCGCGCTGCGCGTGATCGACCGGGCGATCCAGATGCATGGCGGGGCAGGGGTGTCGAACGATTTCCCGCTGGCTTATATGTATGCGATGCAACGCACATTGCGCCTGGCCGATGGTCCGGACGAAGTGCACCGCGCGGCGATCGGCAAGTTCGAGATCGGCAAATATGTGCCGAAGGAAATGCTGCGTAGCGAGCGCTGATCCTAGACCGAGTTATCGTTCATCGCTGGCAAGCCAGCTCCCACAGGTTTTTTGGGTGCACATGAATTTTGTGTACGACTCGGACACTGTGGGAGCTGGCTTGCCAGCGATGACGTAAGCAGGCTCAACACATCAACATCAGGCTCAATACACCCAAACCTCAACCCGGCGATTCTTGATCCGCCCCTCATCCGCATTGTTCGCCGCCACTGGCATCAACGCGCCAAACCCGCGAACCTCGCGCAACACCACACCGTTCTTCACCAACTCCCGTCGCACCGCCATCGCCCGCAGCTTCGACAGCAGATCCGCACGTGCCGGGTCGTCTTTGGCGTCACCAAAACCCACCAGTGTCACCGCGCGCTCGCGCTTGTCATGCCTCTTTATATAGTCGAGCACCCGCGCCAGATCCTGACGCGCCTTGTTGTCCAGATTGGCGCTGCCTTCCTCGAAACGGAAGTTCACTGTCAGACGTTGGGCGTGACGGCTGAGGGATTGATATCCCTCGGGCATCAGCGCATTCGGCGCGACGGTCATGGCGTGCACGCTCTGGCTGACAAACCCGTTGGCCGCGACAATCGCCTGGCCCTGACGGCTCTGCGCAAATGTCACGAGTGCCTTGGCCCACGGGTTTGTGCTGTCGGGCGGCAGATAAAAGAACAGCCGCCGCGACAATGGATAATCTTCAGTGGCGATCAGGCTGGTGAGCGGCAGCATGGACAGCGAAGCCCCATCGGCAATGGCCACGGCTTTGGCCTGACGCACATACGGCAAGCCGATGAAGCCAATACCCTGCGGATCGCTGCTGACGGCGTCGGACAATTGCTCGCTGGACTCAAACCTTTTCGCAGCACTGCTCAGAGTTTTCCCACGATGAACGAGGACCAGTTCCTTAAACGTGTCGTAAGTGCCGGACTGATCATCCCGCGCATATAAATGAATCGCACCGCCGCGCCCGCCGAGGTCTTCCCAGGTTTTGACTTCGCCGGCGAAGATCCGCGCCAGTTGCTCGGTGTCCAGTTGCTGCAGCGGATTGTCGGGATGCAGGATGATCGCCAGACCATCGATGGCAATCACCTGTTCGGCGGCGGGACTCTTCAAATCGCCCAGCGCTTGCAGGCTGAGCAACTCGCTGTCCTTTATTTCGCGGGAAGAGGCAGCAAGATCAGCGCTGGCGTTTTTCAGCGCGGTAAAACCGGTGCTGGAACCGTGGGCGGCGACTTCGATGACCACGCGTTTGCCTTGCGCGGTCTGGCCGACAATGCGCTGTTCGTTGGCGGTGTCCGGGGTTTCGCGGTGGATTTTCAGCAGGCCTTGTTCCTGCAGTAAACCTTCCACCAGCGCCGGGCCGAGTTCGGCGCCGATGGTGTTGGAACCCTGAATGCGCAACGCCGGGCCGTCGTCCGGCACCGGCAAACCGGCGGCAGACGCCGTCAGCCACGCACTCAAGAGAAATACGCACAGAACACGCAGGGTCATGCCGGCACCGAATCAAGCCAAGGGGATTGCCGGGGAGATTAAGTCAGACGCATGACCAAAAGATGACAGCGATTCAATGTAGGAGTGAGCCTGCTCGCGATGGCGGTGTACCGGTCAACATTTATGTCGACTGATTCACCGCCATCGCGAGCAGGCTCACTCCTACAGGGATTGTTTAAGGCTTGAGATCAGGCCAGTTCAAGCCAGATCGGCGCATGGTCGGACGGTTTCTCCATCCCGCGCAATTCATAGTCCACACCGGCGGCCTTCACCCGTGGCAACAAACCATGTGACGCCAGAATCACATCAATGCGCAGGCCACGCTTTGGCTCATCTTCAAAGCCACGGCTGCGGTAGTCGAACCAGCTGAACATATCGGTCACGTCCGGGTTCAGGTGACGATAGCTGTCCGTCAGGCCCCAGTTCTTCAGGCGTGCCATCCACTCGCGCTCTTCCGGCAGAAAGCTGCATTTACCGGTTTTCAACCAGCGCTTCATGTTGTCCGGGCCGATGCCGATGTCGCAGTCTTCCGGGGAAATGTTCACATCGCCCATCACCACCAGCGGCTGTTCGTTGTGGAACTGGCTTTCCAGCAACGCTTGCAGATCGCTGTAGAAACGCTGCTTGGCCGGGAATTTGGTCGGGTGGTCGCGGCTTTCGCCCTGAGGGAAGTAGCCGTTCATGATCGTCACCGGCACGCCATTGGCGTCGGCGAAGGTGCCCCAGATAAAGCGCCGCTGGGCGTCTTCTTCATCGGTGGCGAAACCTTTGTGAATGGCGATGGGTTCCTGACGCGAGAGCATGGCCACGCCGTAATGACCTTTCTGGCCATGGAAGTAAACGTGATAGCCGAGGGCGCGGACCTCTTCGAGCGGGAACTGGTCGTCGTGGACTTTGGTTTCCTGCAGGCCGATCACGTCGGGCTGGTGTTTTTCGATCAGCGCTGCCAGCTGATGCGGACGGGCGCGCAGTCCGTTGATGTTGAAGGAAACGATCTTCATGGTTGGCAGTCCTGGCAAAAGGGCGATGCTAGCTGACATGGGGGAGATGGGCCAGTGTGGGAGAAATCATTTTGGTCTGTGGGATTTGTGTAGCCCCGACGGGCCCTATCGCTGGCAAGCCAGCTCCCACAGGTTTCAGTGGTGTACACGAATGTTGTGCACGACACGGACACTGTGGGAGCTGGCTTGCCAGCGATAGGGCGCGCCTGGTCGATGAAGATCCCGAGTTGGTCTATACCTGTGGGGAACCACGCCACCCGCAAAAGGTTCGTACCAACAAGAGCGCCGCCATTTGAACGCGCCCCGGGGAGAATCACCGTCATGCCTGAAACCCAGACCGCCATCGCCGACATTCATATGCTCGACCGCGGCTACTCGCGCGAAGCCCGCTCGCTGCTGTATCAGGCCTATCGCCATGAGCCGACTTTTGGCTACCTGTTCGAAGCCGAGCGCCCCGGCTATGAGCAGCGCGTGCGGGCGACGGTGCGGGAACTGGTCAAACAACACTTTTTGCAGGATCTGCCGGCCATCGGCCTGCTGGTCAACGATCGTTTGATCGGCATTGCCCTGATCGCGCCGCCGCAACGGCGTTTGGGCGTCACCGAAAGTTGGGCGTGGCGTTTGCGCATGGTGCTCAGCACCGGTTTCCGCTGCACCCGTCGCTATCTGGAATACCACGATGCGGTCGCCGCCTGCGTGCCCAGCGATTCGGTGCACATGTTGCCGCTGTTGGGGATTCATCCGCAGTTCCAGGGCAAGCATTTCGGCGAGCAACTGCTGACAGCCGTGCACAACTGGTGCGCAGTCGATGAAACCTCGCAAGGCGTGGTACTCGACACCGGTAATCCGCGTTATCTGGAATTCTATAAAAGGCAGGGTTACGAGGAGATCGGCGAGGTTGCCGTCGGGCCGGTGCGTGAACACGTATTTTTCCACGCCAACCCGCAGGTGTTACAAACTGCAACAGCATAACAATCGAACTTCTTGGGAAATTTCCTGTTCTATCACGCTCCCAAGCCCGTGATAGCATCCGCGCCTATGAAGTTTCCAGGAAGATTTACCAGTGGCGTGCTCCTGCTGTTAACCAGCTGCGCGGCGCTGGCGCAAAGTGAATTGGACGTACGGATCAAACCGTCCAACGATGAACTTAAAGCCAATATAGAAGGCTATATCGGCAGCCTCGGCGATCGCGACGAAGAAGCTTTGCTGCGCTTCAGTCGTGGCGCCGAAGAGCAGGCGCGCAAAGCTGCCCAGGCCTTGGGTTATTACCAGCCGCAGATCGAAAGTGACGTCAAGGGCGGCGACAAGCCGCGCCTGGTGTTGAAAATCGATCCCGGCGAGCCGATTCGCCTGCGCAACGTGACCATTCGCGTTGACGGCCCGGCGGCTTCCCTCAAATCCTTTCGAGTCCCGAAAAGCGACGTGCTCAAGTCCGGCGCGGTGCTCAACCATGGCCGTTACGAAGACGCCAAACGACTGATTCAGAATCAGGCTTCGCGCTTCGGCTTCTTCAGTGGCCATTTCACCAGCCAGAAACTCTTGGTCGACCCCCGCGCCGGGGTGGCCGACATTGAATTGATCTACGACAGCGGCCCGCGTTATGCGCTGGGCAAAGTCAGCTTCGAAGGCGACACACCGTTCGACGAAGACCTGCTGCAACGCATGGTGCCGTTCAAGGAAGGCGAGCCGTACGACTCCGAGCTGATCGCCGAACTCAATCGCGATCTGCAATCAAGCGGCTATTTCGAAGGCGTGCGTGTCGACGCGGCGCCGACTGCCGCGAAAAACGACGTAATCCCGGTGGACGTCAAACTCGACACGCGCAAGCCACGGACCATGGGCCTGGGCCTCGGTTACTCGACCGACGTCGGCCCACGGATCAAGGCCAACTGGACGCGCCACTGGGTCAACCCGCAGGGCGACAGTTATGGCTGGGAAGCCGAACTGTCGGCGCCACGGCAAAACGTCGGGCTGTTCTACGACATCCCGCTCGACCCGCCACTGACCGACAAGCTGCGCTGGGCCGGCGGTTATCAATTCGAAGACATCGACGGCTCCGACACGCTCAGCAAACTGCTGACCTTCGGCCCGGAATGGCACAGCAAGTTGCCGAGCGGCTGGCAGCGGGTGATCTCGCTGAAATGGCAGCGCGAGGAATACGAACTCGGCGACGACTCGGGCCTGAGTACTTTGCTGATGCCCGGCATCAGTTATTCGTACCTGAAAAGCGACAACCGCATCGACCCGCACAACGGCTATCGCTTGAGTTTCGAAAGCAAAGTCGCGAAGGAAGGCCTCGGTTCGGACAACAACCTTTTATATGGCACCGCGCTGGTCAAAGGCCTGACCACGGTGTTCGACAAGCACCGCTTCCTCGGTCGCGTGCAGGTCGGCGGCAGCGCCACCAACGGCTACAACTCGGTGCCGCCGTCGCTGCGCTTCTTCGCCGGTGGCGATCAGAGCGTGCGTGGCTACGACTACCAGAGCCTGTCGCCGAAAAACTCCGACGGCGACCGCATCGGAGGCCGCTACATGGTCGCCGGCAGCGTCGAGTATCAATACTCGATTGCCGAGAAATGGCGCGTGGCGACTTTCGTCGATCAGGGTAACTCCTTCAACAAGCTCGAACTGCCGAACCTCAAGACCGGGGTCGGTATTGGTGTGCGCTGGGTCTCGCCGGTCGGGCCGATCCGGCTCGACCTGGCCCACGCGCTCGACGACGATGGCGGCATCCGGCTGCACTTTTCCATGGGGCCTGAGCTGTGAAGCGTGGTTTGAAAATAACGGCACTGACGCTGCTGGCGCTGGTGTTGTTGATTGTGTTGAGCATCAGCGTCGTACTCGGCACGGCGGCTGGCAGCCGTTGGGTGCTGGGCCTCGTGCCGGGGCTGACAGTGGAGAATCTCCAGGGGCGCCTCGGCGGGCAATGGAGCGCCGATCATCTGCTGTGGCAGCAGGACAGCAGTCGCGTCGAGCTGAACAAGGCGATCTTCGCCTGGTCGCCGCTGTGCCTGACGCGCATGACCCTGTGCATCGAACAGCTCAAGGCTGATCAAGTCATTCTGCAATTCCCGCCGAGTGAAGAAACCACCGAGAGTGGCCCGATCAAACTGCCGGATCTGCAATTGCCGGTGGCGATCGAATTGGGCGACGTGCAGGTCGGCAGCCTGTTGTTAAACGGCAGCGAGCAACTCAAGGGCTTGCAACTGGCGGCGCACTGGACCGCCCAGGGCATGCAGATCGACAGCGTGAAATTGCAGCGCGACGACCTCAGCCTGAACCTGTCCGGCACCCTCGCGCCGACCGGCAACTGGCCGCTGAATATGGCCGGTAATCTGACGTTGCCATCGCCGGGCACCGATCCGTGGACGCTGGCGTTGAAGGTCGACGGTGATCTGTTGAAAACCCTCAACCTGCACGCCGACAGCCGGGGTTACCTCGACGGCCAGTTGAGCGGCGAACTGCAACCGCTGGCGGAAAACCTCCCGGCCAAGGTGCGCATCACTGCCGAGGCATTCAAGCCGAGCGCCGATCTGCCGGACACCCTGCAACTCAATCAACTGGTGCTGACCGGTGAAGGCGATCTGAAAAACGGTTATCAGCTCAACGGCAATGCCACGCTGCCCGCCGACAAAGGCCCGGTGGCGCTTTTGCTCAAAGGCAAAGTCGACGCCAGCGGCGCGCAGATCGCTGGCCTCGATCTGACCGCCAACGACAAACAAAGCCTGAAACTCACTGGCAGTGTCGACTGGAGCAAAGGCCTCACGGCGCAAGCCAACATCAATTGGCAGGACTTTCCGTGGCATCGTCTCTATAACGAAATCGACGAACCACAGGTCGCCTTGCGCACCTTCACTGGCGAAGTCTCCTACACCGACGGTCAATACCTCGGTAACTTCGACGCCGCACTGGATGGTCCGGCCGGGGCGTTTACCCTGAGCAGTCCGTTCAGCGGCAGCCTTAAACAGATCGCGTTGCCGCAACTGAAAATGCAAGCCGGGCAGGGCAAGGCTGAAGGTCACGTCAACGTACAGTTCGCCGACGGCATCGCCTGGGACACCGCCCTGGATCTGTCGGCGCTGAACCCGGCGTACTGGGTCGCCGAATTGCCGGGCACGTTGGCCGGACCGCTGAAAAGCCAAGGCGAAATGAAAAACGACCGCCTGAGCCTGACCGCCGATCTCGACCTCAAAGGCAAACTGCGCGGTCAACCGGCGATCCTGCAAGCCAAGGCTGACGGCGCTGGCGAGCAATGGAACCTGAATGCCCTGCAAATCCGCCTCGGCGACAACAGCATCAGCGGCAAGGGCAGTCTGCAACAGAAACTCACCGGGCAGATCGACATCAAGTTGTCGCGACTGGCTCAGCTCTGGCCGCAACTGCGCGGGCAGGTCAACGGTCAGGTCAACGTCGCCGGCACGTTGAAAGCGCCTCAGGGCAAGCTCGATCTGCAAGGTTCGCAACTGGCGTTCCAGGACAATCGCCTGCAGAGCCTCAATCTCGACGCCACGCTCGACAGTGCGCAACGGGCGAAAATCGATCTGAAGGGCAGCGGCATTCAGGCCGGCGACACCTCGCTGGGCATGCTGACCGCCAGCGCTCAGGGTGATATCAAAAGCCAGAAACTCAACCTGGACCTGATCGGCCCGCAGTTGAAACTCGCCCTGGGTCTGGACGGCAATCTGGACAAGGGCAACTGGCGCGGGCGCTTGGCCAGCGGCGATATTCAGGCCGGTGGCCAAGACTGGAAGCTGCAAAATCCGGCCAAACTCGAACGTCTGGCGGACGGCAAAATCAACTTCGGCGCGCATTGCTGGATGTCCGGCAGCGCCAGCCTGTGCGGTGAAGATCAACGGCTGATGCCGGAGCCGAAACTGCGCTACCACCTCAAGCAGTTCCCGATTGAAAGCCTGGCGCAATGGCTGCCGAAAGATTTCGCCTGGAAAGGCAAGCTCAACGCCGATCTGCAATTGGATCTGCCGGCCAGCGGCCCCAATGGCGTGGTCAGTGTCGACGCCAGCGGTGGCACTTTGCGCATGAAGGACAAGGATCAGTGGCTGGACTTCCCGTACCAGACACTCAAGCTGACCAGCAAACTGACGCCGAAGCGCGTCGACACCGAACTCAATTTCGTCGGTGGCAAACTCGGCGAATTGATGGTGCAGGCGCAGCTCAATCCGCTGCCAAAAAACAAACCGCTGAGCGGCTCGTTCCGTCTCAGCGGACTGGACCTGTCAGTGGCGCGGCCGTTTGTGCCGATGGTCGAGAAACTCACCGGGCGCCTGAACGGCAGCGGCACGATCTCCGGGGGGTTACTGGCACCGCTGGTCAACGGCACCGTGCAACTCAGCGACGGCGAAGTGTCCGGCGCCGAGTTGCCGATGGAACTGCAGAATCTGCAACTCACCGCCGTGATTGCCGGCGAATCGGTACGCCTCGACGGCGGCTGGAAAAGCGGCAAGAGCGGGCAGGGCAGTCTGAACGGCAACGTCGCTTGGGGTCAGGCGCTGTCGGTTGATCTGGCGTTGAAGGGCACGCAATTGCCGGTCACCGTGGAACCGTACGCAAAACTCGAAGTGGCGCCGGATCTGAAAATTTCCATGGCCGGCGATGAGCTGAAAGTCGCCGGTAAAGTGCTGGTGCCTAAAGGCGAGATCACCGTGCGTGAACTGCCGCCATCGACGGTGAAAGTCTCTGACGACACGATCATCGTCGGCGCGCAGACCGAAGAGGGCAAACCGCCGATGGCGATGAAAATGGACATCGACGTGGTGGTCGGCGACGACAAACTGGCCTTCGCCGGTTTCGGTCTGACTGCCAACGTGCAAGGTCATGTGCACATTGGGGACAACATGGACACCCGTGGCGAGCTGTGGCTCAACGATGGCCGCTACAGTGCCTACGGCCAGCGCCTGCAAGTGCGGCGTGCGCGTCTGCTGTTTGCCGGGCCGATCGATCAGCCGTATCTGGACATCGAAGCGATTCGCCAGACCGACGACGTGATCGCCGGTATTCGCCTGAGCGGCAGCGCCGAGCAGCCGACCACGCAGATCTTCTCCGAACCGGCGATGAGCCAGGAGCAGGCCTTGTCCTATCTGGTGCTGGGCCGTCCGCTGAGTACCAGCGGCGAAGACAACAACATGCTCGCGCAAGCGGCGTTGGGTCTGGGTTTGATGGGCAGTTCCGGGGTCACCAGCGGTCTGGCCAAGGATCTCGGCATTCAGGACTTCCAGCTCGACACCGCAGGCAGCGGCGATGCCACCAGTGTGGTGGCCAGCGGCAATATTACCGAGAAGCTCAGTTTGCGTTATGGCGTTGGCGTGTTTGAACCAGCCAGCACCATTGCGCTGCGCTACAAGCTGAGCAAGAAGGTGTACGTCGAGGCCGCCAGTGGTGTGGCCAGTTCGCTGGATATCTTCTACAAACGCGATTTCTAGAGCGCGCTTCCTCCTAAACCGAGTCGCTTCAATCGCGAGCAGGCTCACTCCTACATTTGGAATGCGTTCCCTTGTAGGAGTGAGCCTGCTCGCGATGGCGTCCGCCTGTGCGCCACAAAAACCCACTCCACTGGTCAACTAATTACCAAGCAACCTAACTATTCCGTTGACATTCGCTGCCTAGGCAGTAACATCTCGACATACATTCACTGCCTAGGCAGTTATTAGGTGAGCACATGAAGCATTTCACCCCGGACGAATTCAAACATTGCCATCTCGGCCTGTTGCTTGGCCGTGCTGCGCTGCTCAAGGACCGGATTATCGACACCCACATGGAACCCCACGGCATCACTGCCGCGCAGTTCAAGGTGTTGATCATCATGGCCCAGTACGGCGTCGATACCCCGGCCGAACTGTGCCGGCATCTGTCGCTCGACAGCGGTTCGATGACGCGCATGCTTGATCGTCTGGAACAGAAAGGTTTTCTGGCTCGCCAACGCAGCGAAGGCGATCGCCGTCAGGTGCAACTGAAACTGACCGAGCAAGGCCAGCAACTGGCCGATCGCCTGCCGCACATCGGCGCCGATGCAATGAATGAACTGGCCGGCGCCGTCACTTCGGACGAGTTGAAGACCCTGGAATACATCCTCAAGAAAATTCTGCTGGCAGCCGGTGACCCGATCACGATCCAGCGGTTAGGTGAGCACAATGAACGCTAAAACCTTGCGCAGCAGCCTGACACTGGTGCTGTCGGCGATGATCCTGGCCGGTTGCGCCAATTACAGCGGCCTCGATACGTCGGGCCAAAGCCTCGATGCGAAAAGCCTGAAGGCCGGTCAATCCCTCAATGGCGTGACCCTGTCGCCGGCCGCTTGGCCGAAAAGCGATTGGTGGACCAGCCTCGGCGATCCGCAACTCGATGGCTTGATCCGCGAAGCGTTGCACGACAGCCCGGACATGCAGATCGCTGAAGCCCGCGCCCATCAGGCCAGCGCCGCCGCGTATGCCGCCGATGCCGCGCGCTATCCGACCCTCGACGCCAGCGCCGGCATCAGCCGTTCGCGCCTGGCCAAGGATCAGGACCCGCTGGGGCAGGGCGATGCCTACGCCACCGTGCGTAACGTCAGTGCCGGTTTCAATTACAACTTCGACCTGTGGGGCGGCCAGCGTGACGCGTGGGAAGCTGCACTCGGTCAGGCCCGCGCCGCTGAAGTCGACCGTCAGGCGGCACAGCTGACCCTCGCCGCCGACGTCGCCCGTGCCTACAGCGATCTCGGTCAGGCGCACATCGTTTACGACCTGGCTAACGACGACCTCAAGCGCACCAAGCAAATGCTCGACTTGAGCCAGCGTCGCCTGAGTTCCGGGATCGACAGCCAGTACCAGTTCCAGCAAACGCAAAGCCTGGAAGCCAGTTCCGAAGCCAGCCTGATCGACGCGGAAAAACGTCTGAACAGCGCCAAAATTGCCTTGGCCGTGCTGCTTGGCAAAGGCCCGGATCGCGGCAATGAAATCGCCCGTCCGAAAGTCCTGCAAGCCAGCGCCGTGGCCGTGCCGTCGGTGCTGCCCGCTGAACTGCTCGGTCGGCGCCCAGATCTGGTCGCTGCGCGCTGGCGCGTCGAAGCTGCAAGCAAAGACATTGATTCGGCGAAAACCCAGTTCTATCCGAACTTGAACCTGTCGGCTTCCGCCGGTGCCGAATCCTTGTTGGGTGACGCGATGTTCGGTTCGGCCAGTCGCTTCTTCAACATTGCCCCGACCATTTCGGTGCCGATCTTCGACGGCGGACGCCTGCGCGCCAACCTCGATGCCCGCGACGCCGACTACGATCTGGCGGTGGCGCAGTACAACAAAAGCCTGGTGAAAGCACTGGGCGATGTCAGCGACACGATCAACCAGTTGCGTGACATCGGCCGGCAGATCGGTGCGCAGCAACACGCCACCGAGATTGCTCAGGACTCCTACAACACCGTCGTCCAGCGTTACGGTTCCGGCATCGGCAACTACCTGGACGTGCTCAGCATCGAGCAGCAATTGCTTCAGGCCCAGCGTCAGTTGGCCAACCTCAATGCCGAGCAGATCGACCTGTCGATTCAACTGATGCAAGCGCTGGGCGGCGGCTTTCAGGGGCAGACCCTGACCGCAGCCAACGCCACCCCAGCCACGCCGCACAACTAATTCAGGTATTTGTCATGGCCACTGCCGAAAACACTCAAGCTCAAGACAACACGCCCGACAACGGCAACCCGCGCAAACGCAAAGTGATGCTGTTGGTGCTGGCCGTTGTCGTCCTGCTCGCCGGCGCCGGCGTCTGGGCGTATCACGAATTCATCGGACGCTTTAACGAAAGCACCGACGACGCCTACGTCAACGGTAACGTCGTGGAAATTACGCCGCTGGTGACCGGCACCGTGGTCAGCATCGGTGCTGACGACGGTGATCTGGTTCACGAAGGCCAGGTGCTGATCAACTTCGACCCGAACGACGCCGCAGTCGGTCTGCAAAGTGCGCAGGCGAAACTGGCGCGCACCGTGCGTCAGGTACGCGGCTTGTACAGCAACGTTGACGGCATGAAAGCCCAGGTCAACGCGCAACAGGCCGAGGTACAGAAAGCCCAGGACAACTACAACCGGCGGAAAAACCTGGCGCAGGGCGGCGCGATTTCCCAGGAAGAACTGTCCCACGCTCGCGACGACCTGACCTCGGCGCAAAACGCCTTGGCCAACGCCAAGCAGCAACTGAAAACCACCAGCGCGCTGGTTGATGACACCGTGGTGTCGTCGCACCCGGACGTAATGTCCGCCGCTGCCGACCTGCGTCAGGCTTATCTGACCAATGCGCGCAGCACTTTGATTGCGCCGGTGACTGGTTATGTCGCCAAGCGCACTGTGCAACTCGGTCAGCGTGTGCAGCCGGGCACTGCGCTGATGGCAGTGATTCCGCTGGATCAGCTGTGGATCGACGCCAACTTCAAGGAAACCCAACTGCGTGACATGCGCATCGGTCAGCCGGTCGATATCGAGTCCGACATCTACGGCAGCGACGTGAAATACAGCGGCACCGTCGACAGCCTCGGCGCCGGTACGGGTAGCGCGTTTGCTCTGCTGCCGGCGCAGAACGCCACCGGTAACTGGATCAAGATCGTTCAGCGTGTGCCGGTGCGCATTCACATCAACGCCGAGGAACTGGCCAAGCATCCGCTGCGTGTCGGCCTGTCGACCAATGTTGAAGTGAACCTGCACGACCAGAGCGGCCCGGTATTGGCGCAGCAGCCACCGCAAAAGGCCTCGTTCAGCACCAACGTCTACGACCGCCAACTGGCCGAAGCCGACGCGATGATTGCGCAGCTGATCCACGACAACAGCGCTGCGGTGAGCAAAACCGCGCAACGCTGAATCTTTCCCCTGTGGGAGCGAGCCTGCTCGCGAAAGCGGTGTGTCATTCAGCATTTATTTGTCTGAAAGGTCGCCTTCGCGAGCAGGCTCGCTCCCACAGAGAGTCCGGCGCTAATCAGGTTTCATAGGATTCACAATGAGCAATAACGCCTCTTTCACGCCGCCCAGCCTGTTGCTCAGCACCATCGGCCTGTCGCTGGCGACGTTCATGCAAGTGCTCGACACCACCATCGCCAACGTGGCGCTGCCGACGATTTCCGGCAACCTCGGGGTGAGTTCGGAGCAGGGCACCTGGGTGATCACTTCGTTCGCCGTGAGCAACGCGATTGCGCTGCCGCTGACCGGTTGGCTCAGCCGCCGTTTCGGCGAGGTGAAGCTGTTTTTGTGGGCCACGATTCTGTTCGTGCTGGCCTCGTTTCTCTGCGGTATCTCGACGTCGATGCCGGAACTGATCGGCTTCCGCGTGTTGCAAGGTCTGGTCGCCGGGCCGTTGTACCCGATGACGCAAACCCTGTTGATTGCGGTGTATCCCCCCGCCAAGCGAGGCATGGCCCTCGCGTTACTGGCGATGGTCACGGTGGTCGCGCCGATTGCCGGACCGATTCTCGGCGGTTGGATTACTGACAGTTACAGTTGGCCGTGGATCTTCTTCATCAACGTGCCGATCGGTATCTTTGCGGTGATGGTCGTGCGTTCGCAATTGGCCAAGCGTCCGGTGGTAACCAGCCGTCAGCCGATGGATTACGTTGGTCTGATCACGCTGATCATTGGCGTCGGCGCCTTGCAGGTGATCCTCGACAAGGGCAATGACCTCGACTGGTTCGAATCGAACTTCATCATCATTGGCGCGGCGATTTCGGTGATCGCGCTGGCGGTGTTCGTGATCTGGGAAATGACCGACCGCCATCCGGTGGTCAATCTGCGCCTGTTCGCCTACCGCAACTTCCGCATCGGTACGCTGGTGCTGGTGTTGGGCTATGCGGGGTTCTTCGGCATCAACCTGATCCTGCCGCAGTGGTTGCAGACGCAAATGGGCTACACCGCGACCTGGGCCGGTCTGGCCGTGGCGCCGATCGGTATTCTGCCGGTGCTGCTGTCGCCGTTTGTCGGCAAGTACGCGCACAAGTTCGACTTGCGTTTACTGGCCGGGATCGCGTTCCTGGCGATTGGCCTGAGCTGCTTCATGCGCGCCGAATTCACCAACGAAGTGGACTTCCAGCACATCGCACTGGTGCAGCTGTTCATGGGCATTGGTGTGGCGCTGTTCTTCATGCCGACCCTGAGCATCCTGATGTCGGACTTGCCGCCGAGCCAGATCGCCGATGGCGCGGGCCTGGCGACGTTCCTGCGGACGTTGGGCGGTAGCTTTGCGGCGTCGCTGACCACGTGGATCTGGATCCGCCGGGCCGATCAGCATCATGCGTACATGAGTGAGAGCATCAGCACCTTCGAACCGGCGACGCGCGAGACCTTGAATCATTTGGGCGGGGCGAGCCAATCGGCTTATGCGCAGATGGATCAGATCCTGACGAGCCAGGCGTACATGCTCTCCACCGTGGATTACTTCACGCTGCTGGGCTGGGGCTTTATGGGGTTGATTCTGATTGTGTGGCTGGCGAAGCCACCGTTTGCTGCCAAGGCAGGGCCGGCTGCGTCCGGGCATTGAGGCAACACATAACCTGTGGGAGCGGGCTTGCCCGCGATGGCGGATTTTCAGTCAACAGAGATGTTGAATGTGATGACCTCATCGCGGGCAAGCCCGCTCCCGCAGGGGTAGCAGTGATCGTTAGAGGGTCGGGGCGGGCAGGGCTGGTGGCGGGGCGAAGTCGAACGGCGCCAAGGCATACCCGCTCTCGTCCACTTGCAACGCCCAACCCTGACGATCCCAATCCCCCAGCACAATGCGCTTCGCCGCTTGTTCACCAATCTGCAACTTGTGGATCGCCGGGCGATGGGTGTGCCCGTGAATCAGGGTTTTCACGCCATATTCCTGCATGATCCGCGGAATCTCCTCGGGCGTGACATCGACAATGTCATTGGCCTTCATCCGCGTCTGCGCCTTGCTCTCGCTGCGCAGTTTGCGCGCCAGTTTATGGCGGCTGCTCAGCGGTAAGTTACGCAGGATAAACAGGGTGATCGGGTTGCGCAGATAGCGCCGCAGCTTCATGTAGCCAACGTCGCGGGTGCAGAGGCTGTCGCCGTGCATCAACAGCACCGGCTCGCCGTAAAACTGCACGACACTCGGGTCCTTCAACAACGTACAGCCGGCTTGCTTGCAGAAGGCCTTGCCGAGCATGAAGTCGCGATTGCCGTGCATCAGAAAAATCGCCGTACCGCTGTCGCTCAAATCGCGCAGGGCCTGGCAGATGGAACGCTGGAAGGGCGTCATGGCGTCGTCGCCAATCCACGCCTCGAAGAAGTCGCCGAGAATGTACAACGCACTCGCCGAGCGGGCGCGTCCGGCGAGCAAATCCAGAAACGCCCGGGTAATGTCCGGGCGCTCCTCTTCCAGATGCAAGTCTGAAATCAGCAATATCACGCTTCGATGATCTCGGCTTTCTCGATGATCACGTCGTCTGCTGGTACGTCTTGATGGCCGGCCTTGGAAGTGGTCGAAACACCTTTGATCTTGTCGACAACGTCAGTGCCGGCAGTCACTTTACCGAATACTGCGTAGCCCCAGCCTTGAACGTTCTTGCCGCTGTGGTTCAGGAAGGTGTTGTCGGCAACGTTGATGAAGAACTGCGCGGAAGCCGAATGCGGCTCCATGGTGCGGGCCATGGCAACGGTGTACTTCTCGTTGGAAAGACCGTTGTCAGCTTCGTTCTGGATGCTTGGACGCTTGTCTTTCTTTTCCTTCATGCCTGGCTCGAAACCGCCGCCCTGGATCATGAAGTTGCCGATGACACGGTGGAAAACGGTGTTTTCGTAGTGACCGGCTTTGACGTATTCGATGAAGTTGGCGACGGTGATCGGCGCCTTTTCAGCGTTCAGTTCGATGACGATGTCGCCATGATTGGTGGTCAGTTTGACTTGAGTCATGATCAGTGCTCTTTTTCAATGAAGCGTTTTATAAGGAATTCGTGGCTCTGGGACATTCAGCCCCACAACCGGTTCAGCCTGCATCGGCCAAGGTGCGCAGTTTAGCGTGACAGGCGCGAATTTCGAGGCTGTTTTTCAATTCCCGGCGATTAAATGCGCTCCTTTATAGGCCGTACTCTGTCAGCCCCTTGACAGCATCGGCTATGATAGCGGCTTTGTTTTGTCTGGCCCCTCTGCGGCCGCGCACCTGTAAGTCAAGGATCCTATGAGCAAGCCCACTGTCGACCCTACCTCGAATGCCAAGTCCGGCCCTGCCGTGCCGGTCAATTTCCTGCGGCCGATCATCCAGGCAGACCTGGACTCGGGCAAGCACACGCAGATCGTCACCCGTTTCCCGCCTGAGCCCAATGGCTACCTGCACATCGGCCATGCCAAGTCGATCTGCGTGAACTTCGGCCTGGCCCAGGAGTTCGGCGGCGTCACGCACCTGCGTTTCGACGACACCAACCCGGCCAAGGAAGACCAGGAATACATCGACGCGATCGAAAGCGACGTCAAATGGCTGGGCTTCGAATGGTCCGGCGAAGTGCGCTACGCCTCGCAGTATTTCGACCAGTTGCACGATTGGGCCGTCGAACTGATCAAGGCCGGCAAGGCCTACGTCGACGACCTGACCCCGGAGCAAGCCAAGGAATACCGTGGCAGCCTGACCGAGCCGGGCAAGAACAGCCCGTTCCGCGACCGTTCCGTTGAAGAGAACCTCGACTGGTTCGCCCGCATGCGTGCCGGTGAGTTCCCGGACGGCGCCCGCGTGCTGCGCGCGAAGATCGACATGGCCTCGCCGAACATGAACCTGCGCGACCCGATCATGTATCGCATCCGCCACGCGCATCACCACCAGACCGGTGACAAGTGGTGCATCTACCCGAACTACGACTTCACCCACGGTCAATCGGACGCCATCGAAGGCATCACCCACTCGATCTGCACCCTGGAATTCGAAAGCCATCGTCCGCTGTACGACTGGTTCCTCGACGCGTTGCCAGTGCCGGCGCACCCGCGTCAGTACGAGTTCAGCCGTCTGAACCTCAACTACACCATCACCAGCAAGCGCAAGCTCAAGCAACTGGTCGATGAAAAGCACGTCAATGGCTGGGACGATCCGCGCATGTCCACGCTGTCGGGCTTCCGTCGCCGTGGCTACACGCCAAAATCGATCCGCAACTTCTGCGAAATGATCGGCACCAACCGTTCCGACGGTGTGGTTGACTTCGGCATGCTCGAATTCAGCATCCGTGACGACCTCGACCACACCGCGCCGCGCGCCATGTGCGTACTGCGTCCGCTGAAAGTCGTGATCACCAACTACCCGGAAGGCCAGGTCGAGAACCTCGAACTGCCGCGCCACCCGAAAGAAGACATGGGCGTGCGCGCTCTGCCATTCGCCCGGGAAATCTACATCGACCGTGACGACTTCATGGAAGAGCCGCCAAAGGGCTACAAGCGCCTAGAACCGGCCGGTGAAGTGCGTCTGCGCGGCAGCTACGTGATCCGTGCCGACGAAGCGATCAAGGACGCCGACGGCAACATCGTCGAACTGCGTTGCTCGTACGATCCGGAAACACTGGGCAAGAATCCTGAAGGCCGCAAGGTCAAAGGCGTGATCCACTGGGTGCCGGCTGCCGCCAGCGTCGAGTGCGAAGTGCGTCTGTACGATCGTCTGTTCCGTTCGGCCAACCCAGAGAAGGCCGAAGACAGCGCGAGTTTCCTCGACAACATCAACCCTGATTCGCTTCAGGTACTCACCGGTTGTCGTGCCGAGCCATCGCTTGGCAATGCACAGCCGGAAGACCGTTTCCAGTTCGAGCGCGAAGGCTACTTCGTGGCCGATTTGAAAGACTCGAAACCAGGTCAGCCGGTATTCAACCGTACCGTGACCCTGCGTGATTCGTGGGGCCAGTGATTCAGCGTCAAGGAAATATAAAGTGCTGACGATTTACAACACGCTCACCAAGAGCAAAGAAGTCTTCAAACCGCTCGATGGCAATAATGTGCGCATGTACGTCTGCGGGATGACCGTGTACGACTACTGCCACATTGGCCACGGCCGCAGCATGGTCGCGTTCGACCTGGTGACCCGCTGGTTGCGGTTCAGCGGTTATAACCTGACCTACGTGCGCAACATCACCGACATCGAAGACAAGATCATCAATCGTGCTCGCGAAAACGGCGAGCCGTACGACGCGCTGACCGAGCGCATGATCACCGCGATGCACGAGGACGAGGCGCGCCTCAACATCCTCAAGCCGGACATGGAGCCGCGTGCCACCGATCACATTCCGGGCATGCTGAGCATGATCCAGACCCTGATCGACAAGGGTTACGCCTACGCCCCGGGCAACGGTGACGTGTACTACCGCGTCGCCAAGTTCATGGGCTACGGCAAACTGTCGCGCAAGAAAATCGAAGACCTGCGCATCGGCGCGCGGATTGAAGTCGACGAAGCCAAGCAGGATCCGCTGGACTTCGTCCTGTGGAAAGCCACCAAGCCGGGTGAGCCGAGCTGGGAATCGCCATGGGGCGCCGGGCGTCCGGGCTGGCACATCGAATGCTCGGTGATGTCCACCTGCTGCCTCGGCGAGACCTTCGACATTCATGGCGGCGGCAGCGACCTTGAGTTCCCGCACCACGAAAACGAAATCGCCCAGAGCGAAGCGGCCACTGGCAAGACCTACGCCAACGCGTGGATGCATTGCGGCATGATTCGCATCAATGGCGAGAAGATGTCCAAGTCCTTGAACAACTTCTTCACCATCCGTGACGTGCTGGAAAAGTACCACCCGGAAGTCGTGCGTTACCTGCTGGTGTCGAGCCACTACCGCAGCGCGATCAACTACTCGGAAGACAACCTCAAGGACGCCAAAGGCGCCCTCGAGCGTTTCTACCACGCCTTGAAAGGCCTGCCGACTGTGGCGCCTGCGGGCGGCGAAGCGTTTGTTGAACGCTTCACCACAGTGATGAACGACGACTTCGGTACGCCTGAAGCCTGCGCGGTGCTGTTCGAGATGGTGCGTGAGATCAACCGTCTGCGTGAGAGCGATCTCGATGCAGCGGCGGGTCTGGCGGCACGTCTGAAAGAACTGGCGAGCGTGCTGGGTGTGTTGCAGCTCGAAGCCGATGACTTTTTGCAGGCGGGCGCCGAAGGGCGTGTCGATGCGGCTGAGGTTGATGCGCTGATCGCGGCGCGTCTGGCGGCACGAGCGGGCAAGGATTGGGCTGAGTCGGATCGGATTCGTGATCAGCTCACCGCGATGGGCGTGGTGTTGGAAGACGGCAAGGGTGGGACTACCTGGCGTCTGGCTGACTGATTGCTTTATTGCTGAAAAACAAAACCCGCCTTGTGCGGGTTTTGTTTTGATCGTTCCCACGCTCTGCGTGGGAATGCCTCTTCGGACGCTCCGCGTTCGGTTTTGCAGGGACGCAGAGCGTCCCCGGCTGCATGCCCACGCGGAGCGTGGGAACGATCAAGATCGCAGCCTGCGGCAGCTCCTACAGTGATTGCATTTCCATGTAGGAGCTGCCGCAGGCTGCGATCTTTTGATCTGCGCTTTTAGCCAAGGTTGCTTTTGCTCTGCGCGTAGGTCTTGATGTCTGCCGCAGCCGGATGCTGCGTCGATGACGATTCTGCAACGGAGAGATCATGGCCAATCACTATCGCGAACTGCTAACCACCCCCGGCGCCACCGGGCTGGTGCTCGCGAGTTCTATCGCCCGATTACCGCAGGCAATGATCGGCATCGGCATCATCACCATGCTGGTGCAGCAAACCGGGGTTTATTGGCTGGCCGGCGCAGTCGCCGGGACGTTTACTCTGGTCAATGCGCTGCTGGGCCCGCGCATCTCCAGACTGGTTGATCAATATGGCCAGAGTCGCGTGCTGCCCGTTGTCACGGCGTTCAGCATTGCCATGCAGTTGGCGCTGATCATTGCCGTCCACTGGCGCGCACCCGCCGCGTTGCTGTTTGTTCTGGCTGCACTGGCGGGGACGATGCCGAGCATGCCGTCGATGATCCGGGCGCGATGGACGCAGTTGTTCCGGGGCAAGCCGCAACTGCACACGGCGTTCTCGCTAGACACGGTGCTGACCGAACTGGCTTACATCATCGGCCCGCCACTGGCGATCGGTTTGAGCGTGAGTTTTTTCGCCGAAGCCGGGCCGCTTGTTGCGGTCGGGCTGCTGGCCGTCGGGGTGACGGCGTTTCTCTTGCAACGGCAGACTGAGCCCAAGGTTGTCGTCGGCCACGCCAGCCATAGCGGCTCAACGCTGCTGATTCCCGGCGTGCGCACTATTGCTCTGGCGCTGTTGGCGATGGGTGTCATTGGTGGAGCAATCGATGTTGCCGTCGTCGCCTTCGCCAATGCGCAAGGCTGGCCGGGCGCCGCGACCTTCTGCCTCGCCGCTTATGCGTTCGGTTCACTGGTGGCAGGTTTGACGTTCGGTGCGCTACGGGTTTCCCTGCCAATCGAAAAACAGTTCCTGATCGGGATATTGGTCACGGCGTTCACCGGTGTGCTGCCTGTTTTTGCACCGGATGTTTATGTGCTGACAGCGGCGCTGTTTATCGCCGGCATCTCGTTTGCGCCGACCATGGTCGTGGTCATGAAAATGGGCACGATCATTATTCCTCCGTCGCGGATGACAGAGGGGCTGACGTGGATGACTACCGGTATCAGCGTAGGTGTTGCACTCGGCGGCATGCTTGCGGGGATGGTCATTGACGCCTTTGGCGCGCGCGCGGGATTTGCGGTGGCTATCGGTGCAGGTTTGATGATGGTGGTAGTTGTGCTGGTGGGCTTGCGCACATTGGCGACGGCTTCGGCTATGCAGGTTGAGTCAGCCATTTAGAGTCAAAAGATCGCAGCCTGCGGCAGCTCCTACATGGAAATGCGATCCCTGTAGGAGCTGCCGCAGGCTGCGATCTTTTGATCTGCGCTGCTAACCCCCCAATTGCCGCAGCCGCTTATAAAGGGTATTCCGACTCACGCCCAATCGCCGCGCCAAATGGGAAATATTCCCCCCGGAAGCCTTCAGCTCCCGGTTCAACGCCTCGACATCATTCAGATCAACCCCCAACGGCGCCGCGCTCTCCACCGGCTCCATCTCCAGATCGACAAAAAAATCATCTGGCAAATGCTCCGGCCGCACCGGTTGTTCCTCGGCCATCGCCAACGCCACCTGCATCACGCTGCTGACCTGACGCAAATTCCCCGGCCACGGATGCCGTTCAAACAGCTCCAGCACTTCGCGGCTCAACCCCGCCCATTGCGTCGGCTCGCGATGCTGCTCCCACAAGCGTTTAAACAACGCTTCCTTATCGCTGCGCTCGCGCAGCGGCGGCAGTTCGAGCGTCAAACCGCCAATGCGGTAATACAGATCCTCACGAAACCGGCCCAATTGCACTTGTTCGCGCAACGAGCGGTTAGTCGCCGAGATAATCCGCAAATCCACCGGGAACAACTCGCTACTGCCCACCGGTTGCACACAACGCTCCTGCAATACCCTCAACAATCGCGCTTGAGTCGGCAGCGGCATGTCGCCGATTTCATCGAGGAACAGCGTGCCTTTGTCCGCCTTGCGAATCAGGCCGATGCTGCCTTTCTGATTGGCCCCGGTGAATGCGCCTTTCTCGTAGCCGAATAACTCGGATTCCACCAGTTCGGCGGGGATCGCCGCGCAGTTGACGGCAATGAACGCCTGTTTGCTTCGCGAGCTGGCTTGGTGCAGGGCTTTGACGAAGACTTCTTTACCGACGCCGGTTTCGCCGTGGATCAGTAAGGGAATATCTTTCTCCAGTAACCGCTCAGCCTGACGCACGGCTTTTTCCACGCGACTGTCGCCGAAGTGCAAGGTATTGAGGCTGATTGCGCTCGGGACAGCAGGTTTGTTTTCCGCGACGAACACTCGCGCCTGAACAGGCGCCTGTTTCGGCCGCTTCAACAAGCACTGGAAACGGTTGCGGCCGGAGGTCTGCAGGGCAAATGGCAAGCCGTCCGGTTGATTGATCAGCTCCAGCAGCGACACCTTGAACAGGCTTTCAACGCTGACCCGCGACAAGCGCACCCCCAGCAGATTGTCCGCGCGGCGATTGGCCGACAATACCTGACCGCTCTCATCAAAGATCAACAACCCGGCCCACTGGCTGTCGAGGTTGTTCAACCCGGTGTTGAAGGTCAGTTGAAAATGTTGGCCATGGAACAGGTTGAGGATCAGCCGGTTCTCCACGGTCTGGCTCATCATCTTGACCATGCCCAAAGTGTGCGACGGCGGTAGATAGCTGTCGCTGGACACGTCGAGCACGGCAATGACCTTGCGCTCGGCGTCGAAAATCGGCGCGGCGGAACCGGTCATGAAACGGTTGGCCTTGAGAAAGTGTTCATCGTGTTCGATGTGCACCGCCTGCTCACAGGCCAGCGCCGTGCCAATCGCGTTGGTGCCGCTGCAGCGCTCCATCCAGCTCGCCCCAGCTTGAAAGCCGCGTGCCAGATTCGGCTCGATAAAGCGTTGCGTGCCCCACGAGGTCAGCACCTGGCCCTGATTGTCGGCGAGCATGATCAGGCAGTTGGAGTTGCTGAGAATATTTTCGTAATAGGGCAGGACTTCCTGGTGCGTGGTCTGCACCAATGAATGATGGCGGTCGAGCAGATGGGCGATGCCGGCGGCGGGCAGTTGATCGAAGGCCGGCGTGCTTTGGTGGTCGAGACCGAATGCGCGGCAACGTTGCCAGGAACTCTGGACGATCGCGTCATGGGACAGCGGCGGGGCAGGTGCGGCCATGGCAGTGGGCCTCTGATGCAGCGATTTTTATTGTTGTTATGAACCCAAATCCTGAGCAAAAACACAGATCCCCTGTAGGAGTGAGCCTGCTCGCGATAGCGGTGTATCAGACATATTTGCATCGACTGACACACCGCTATCGCGAGCAGGCTCACTCCTACAATGGATCTTCGGCGTTCACAGAATCGGGGAAAAAGCGTTCATAGAGTGTTGTTCACTATTGTTCATTGTCAATCGCCCAACTGTTCAAATGTGTTCAGCAATGAACGCCCAATCGCCGCGCTTTCAACGATTTTCACGACAAATCAACCACTTGCCATTTTTGGCACGAAACTCGCTCCCCTGCACAGGTCGCTTGACTCCAATAATAAAAAGGCCGAGCCATGTCACTCACCCTGGAGCACGTCAGCCGCACCGTCGAGGGCCAGACCTGGATCGACGATGCCTGCCTGAAATTCGAACCCGGTTCGTTCAACGTTTTGCTTGGCCGCACGCTGTCCGGCAAAACCAGCCTCATGCGTTTAATGGCCGGGCTCGATAAGCCCGACAGCGGGCGCATTCTGATGAACGGCGTCGACGTCACTCAGCGCCCGGTGCGTCTGCGCAACGTGTCGATGGTCTATCAGCAGTTCATCAATTACCCGACCATGACCGTATTCGAGAACATCGCCTCGCCGCTGCGCCAGGCCGGTGTGTCCAAAGAAATCATTCACAGCAAAGTGCAGGAAACCGCGAAGATGCTGCGCATCGAGAAGTTTCTGCAGCGCTATCCGCTGGAGCTGTCCGGCGGCCAACAGCAACGCACCGCCATGGCCCGCGCACTGGTCAAAGACGCCGAGCTGATCCTGTTCGATGAGCCGCTGGTCAACCTCGACTACAAACTTCGCGAAGAACTGCGTCAGGAAATGCGCGAGCTGTTCAAGGCGCGCCACACCATTGCGATTTACGCCACCACCGAGCCCAACGAAGCGCTGGCTCTCGGCGGCACCACGACCATCCTCCACGAAGGCCGAGTGATTCAGAGCGGCCCGTCGACCTCGGTGTATCACCAGCCGCAAACCGTGCTCGCTGCCGAATTGTTCTCCGAGCCACCGATCAACCTGATGCCCGGGCGCATCGCTGGCAACGAAGTCAGTTTTGCCAACTTCGTACACTTCCCGTTGAACGTCGATTTGCGCCCAGTGGGCGAGGGCGAGTTCCGTTTTGGCGTGCGCCCCAGCCACATCTCGCTGGTGCCGAGCAACGATGACGACCTCGAACTGGCCGTGACCGTCGAAGTCGCCGAGATCAGCGGTTCGGAAACCTTCCTGCACGTGCGCAACGAGCATTTCCTGCTGGTGCTGCACCTGCCCGGCGTTCACGAATACGACGTCGATGCGCCGATCCGCATTTACATCCCGACCCACAAACTGTTTGTTTTCGATGCGCAGGGCCGTCTGGTGCAAGCACCGGGCCGGCGTGTCGCGAGGGTTGCCTGATGGCCGAAATCCGCTTGCAGCACCTCGCCCACAGCTACAGCAAAACCCCGAGCGGCGCCGAGGATTACGCGATCCGCGAGATGGATCACGTCTGGGAGCAGGGCGGCGCTTACGCTTTGCTCGGGCCGTCGGGTTGTGGCAAATCAACGTTGCTCAACATCATTTCCGGCCTGCTCAGCCCTTCGCAGGGCCATGTGTTGTTCGACGGCAAAGCGGTTAACGACCTGACGCCGGAGAAGCGCAACATCGCCCAGGTTTTTCAGTTTCCGGTGGTCTACGACACCATGACCGTGTTCGATAACCTCGCGTTTCCTCTGCGCAATCAGGGCATGGCCGAAGCGAAAGTACACAGCAAGGTGCAGGAAATTGCTGAAGTCCTCGACCTGCAAAACCTCCTGAGCAAGAAGGCGCGCAACCTCACCGCTGACGAAAAACAGAAAGTCTCGATGGGCCGTGGTCTGGTGCGCGACGACGTTTCCGCGATCCTCTTCGACGAACCGCTGACGGTGATCGACCCGCACCTGAAATGGAAGCTGCGGCGCAAGCTCAAGCAGATCCACGAGCAGTTCAACATCACCATGGTCTACGTCACCCACGATCAGCTGGAGGCTTCGACTTTCGCCGACAAGATCGCGGTGATGTACGGCGGCCAGATCGTCCAGTTCGGCACACCACGGGAATTGTTCGAGCGGCCTAGCCACACCTTTGTCGGCTATTTCATCGGCAGCCCCGGGATGAACCTGATCGAGGTGCAGCCGCAGCCCGGCGGCGTCGGTTTCGCCTCCACACACCTGCCGTTGTCCGACGCCATGCAGCGCCATATCGAACACGGTCAGTGGAAAAATCTGAAGGTCGGCATCCGCCCCGAGTTTATTCACGTGTGGGACGAGCCGTTTGATGACGCGATGCAGGCAAACGTCGTACACGTCGAAGACCTCGGCACCTACAAGATCATGACCCTCGACCTCGACGGCGCGCCGTTGAAAGTGCGTCTGGCCGAAGACAAACCGGTGCCGCAGGGCACGGCGTACATCAGTTTTCCGGCGCAGTGGCTGATGGTTTATGCCGATGAATTTCTGCTCGAAGCCGACAGCAGCGAGGTGCAGCCATGAACAAGGTGCAGAACAACAAAGCCTGGTGGCTGGTGTTGCCAGTGTTCCTGCTGGTGGCGTTCAGTGCGGTGATCCCGATGATGACCGTGGTCAACTATTCGGTGCAGGACATCTTCGATCAGTCCAGCCGCTACTTCGTCGGTGCTGACTGGTACAAGCAGGTTTTGCTTGATCCGCGTTTGCACGACTCATTGCTGCGCCAGTTCATCTATTCGGCGTGCGTGCTGCTGATTGAAATTCCGCTGGGCATCGCCGTCGCGCTGACCATGCCGACCAAGGGCCGCTGGTCCTCGGTGGTGCTGATCATTCTGGCGATTCCGCTGCTGATCCCGTGGAACGTGGTTGGCACAATCTGGCAGATCTTCGGCCGTGCCGACATCGGTTTGCTCGGTTCCAGCCTCAACGCGATGGGCATCAGCTACAACTACGCAGCCAACACCATGGACGCCTGGGTGACGGTGCTGGTGATGGACGTCTGGCACTGGACTTCACTGGTGGCGCTGCTGTGTTTCTCTGGTCTGCGCGCAATTCCCGACGTGTATTACCAAGCCGCGCGCATCGACCGCGCTTCGGCCTGGGCGGTGTTCCGGCACATTCAGTTGCCCAAGCTGAAGAGCGTGCTGCTGATCGCAGTGATGCTGCGTTTCATGGACAGTTTCATGATTTATACCGAGCCATTCGTGCTCACCGGCGGCGGGCCGGGTAATGCCACGACCTTCCTGAGTCAGACGCTGACCCAGATGGCCGTAGGGCAATTCGACCTCGGTCCGGCAGCGGCGTTTTCGCTGGTGTACTTCCTGATCATCCTGTTGGTGTCCTGGCTGTTCTACACCGCCATGACGCACTCCGACGCCAACCGCTGAGGCCCGGCCATGAGCAAGAGAAAGCTTATTCCGTTGCTGGTGTACATCCTGTTCCTGCTGGTGCCGATCTACTGGCTGCTGAACATGTCCTTCAAGAGCAACACCGAAATCCTCGGTGGCCTGACACTTTTCCCACAGGCGTTCACGCTGGCGAACTACAAATTGATCTTCACCGATCCGAGTTGGTACAACGGTTACCTCAACTCGCTGTATTACGTGAGCCTGAACACGGTGATTTCGCTGAGTGTGGCGTTACCGGCGGCGTATGCGTTTTCGCGTTATCGCTTTCTCGGCGACAAGCACTTGTTCTTCTGGCTGCTGACCAACCGCATGGCGCCACCGGCGGTGTTCTTGCTGCCGTTCTTTCAGTTGTATTCGTCGATTGGCCTGTTCGACACGCACATCGCCGTGGCCTTGGCGCACTGCTTGTTTAACGTGCCGTTGGCGGTGTGGATTCTCGAAGGCTTCATGTCCGGTGTACCGAAAGAAATCGACGAAACGGCCTACATCGACGGCTACAGTTTCCCCAAGTTCTTCGTGAAGATTTTCATCCCGCTGATCGGCTCCGGCATCGGCGTCACGGCGTTCTTCTGCTTCATGTTTTCCTGGGTCGAACTGCTGCTCGCGCGCACGTTGACCTCGGTAAACGCCAAGCCGATTGCGGCGGTGATGACGCGTACGGTTTCCGCTTCGGGTATCGACTGGGGCGTGCTGGCAGCGGCGGGGGTGTTGACCATTCTGCCGGGCATGCTGGTGATCTGGTTTGTGCGCAACCACGTGGCCAAGGGCTTTGCCCTCGGCCGGGTCTGAGGAACTGATGATGGAATGGATGAGCTGGACTACACCTACCGCAGCATTCTTCATTGTCATCGGCCTGATTCTGGTCGGCATGACGACGTGGGAATTGCGCTCGCCGAGCATCCTGCGGCGAGGTTTTCTGCCGATTGCCACCACCCGTGGCGATCGTTTGTTTATCGGTCTTCTCGGCAGCGCCTACCTGCATTTGCTGGTCATCGGCGCCACCGACTGGAGCATCTGGGTGGCGTCCGCGTTGTCCCTGGTGTGGCTGTTGGCTGTGATGCGTTGGGGCTAGTCGAGTCGTTCGGCAACGCGGCTCCACAACTTAAACAGGAGGTCTCTATGTTCGACAAAAACAATAAGCTGCGACATAGCATTTCATTGGCAGCCATGCTGGCACTCAGCGGTTTGAGCGCAGTCGCCTGGGCTGATGCCTACGAAGACGCGGCGAAAAAATGGATCGGCAGTGAATTCAAACCGTCGACCCTGACGGCCGAGCAGCAACTCGAAGAACTGAAGTGGTTCATCAAAGCGGCCGAGCCGTTTCGCGGCATGGACATCAAGGTTGTTTCCGAGACCCTGACCACCCACGAATACGAGTCGAAAGTGCTGGCCAAGGCCTTTAGCGAAATCACCGGGATCAAGCTCACCCACGACCTGCTGCAAGAAGGCGACGTGGTCGAGAAAATGCAAACGGTGATGCAGTCCGACAAGAACATCTATGACGGCTGGGTCAATGACTCGGACCTGATCGGTACGCACTTTCGCTACGGCAAGACCGAATCGATCACCGACCTGATGGCCAACGAAGGCAAGAACTTCACTTCGCCAACCCTGGATATCAAGGACTTCATCGGCATCTCGTTCACCACCGCGCCGGACGGCAAGATCTATCAGTTGCCCGACCAGCAATTCGCCAACCTGTACTGGTTCCGCGCTGACTGGTTCGAGCGCGCCGACCTGAAAGCCAAGTTCAAGGAAAAGTACGGCTACGAATTGGGCGTGCCGGTGAACTGGTCGGCCTATGAAGACATCGCCAAATTCTTCAGCGAAGACGTCAAGGAAATCGACGGCAAACGTGTGTACGGGCACATGGACTACGGCAAGAAAGACCCGTCGCTCGGTTGGCGTTTCACCGATGCCTGGTTCTCCATGGCCGGTGGCGGCGACAAGGGCATCCCGAACGGTTTGCCGGTGGACGAGTGGGGCATTCGCGTCGAGGATTGCCACCCGGTCGGTTCCAGCGTGACCCGTGGCGGCGACACCAACGGTCCGGCGGCGGTGTTCGCCACGCAGAAATACGTCGATTGGTTGAAGGCTTATGCGCCACCGGAAGCGGCGGGCATGACCTTCTCTGAATCCGGTCCGGTGCCGTCGCAGGGCAACATCGCCCAGCAGATCTTCTGGTACACCGCGTTCACCGCCGACATGACCAAACCGGGCCTGCCGGTGGTCAACGCCGACGGCACGCCGAAATGGCGGATGGCGCCATCGCCGCGTGGGCCGTATTGGGAGGAGGGCATGAAGCTCGGTTATCAGGACGTAGGTTCGTGGACGTTCATGAAGTCCACGCCTGAGAAACAGAAACTGGCGGCGTGGCTGTACGCGCAGTTTGTGACCTCGAAAACCGTGTCGCTGAAGAAAACCATCGTCGGCCTGACGCCGATTCGTGAGTCGGACATCAACTCGCAAGCGATGACCGATCTGGCGCCGAAACTCGGTGGTCTGGTCGAGTTCTACCGCAGCCCGGCCCGCGTGCAATGGACCCCGACCGGCACCAACGTGCCGGACTATCCGCGTCTGGCGCAATTGTGGTGGAGCCACATCGCCGAAGCGGCCAGCGGCGAGAAGACCCCGCAACAAGCGCTGGATGGCTTGGCCAAGGATCAGGACGCGATCATGACGCGTTTGGAACGCTCCAAGGCTCAGGCGGTGTGCGCACCGAAAATGAACCCGGAACGCGATGCGCAATACTGGTTTGATCAACCGGGCGCACCGAAACCGAAACTGGCCAACGAGAAGCCGAAGGGCGAGACCGTGAGCTACAACGAACTGCTGAAATCGTGGGCGGATGCGCGTAAATAAACGCTAAAGTGCGAAAGGCAAACGGCACCGCAAGGTGCCGTTTTTTTTGCTGCCTGATCTACCGCCATCGCTGGCAAGCCAGCTCCCACAGGTTTCAGTGGTGTGCCCATATTCTGCGAACACCGCAGATCACTCTGGGAGCGGGATTGCCAGCGATTGCGACCTGCCAATCAACATCGATATCAACTGACCTCCCGCCATCGCCAGCAGGGCTGGCTCCCATAGAGATCCGGGTGCTTCTGATAGATCACATGTGAACGGATGTGGCGTTTTACCTTTCGAAGGTATCCAGCAAGCTGTGTGTTAGAGATGCATCAAATTCTTCGGGAAGTGTGAGTTTGCCCTTCATGGCGCCGATCCGTTTTACACGGGTCTTCTTCAAGGAGATTTTGTCGTGGCGTTCTTTACTTAACGCATCAAGGCCGTCCATCAATTCTGAATAAATATCCCGCTTCATGGTTCGTGGATCTCCACTTGATAGGTGATCCTCAAATTTATCCGCGATCACCTTCTGCAGAAGGTCAGCCATTGCCCGATGCGTTGCAGGAAAATTCTTAAAAAAGTAAGAGTGTCAAGAGCAGGAAAACCTAGCGAGCGATCACCTGGACGCGCTGGCGCAGTCTGCTGATATTGAATCCTACAAACACGAAGGCGGCACCTGAGGGCGCCGCCTTTTTATAAAGTTCTGCGAGGGCATGAGTACTTAGTTGCGTTTTCATCTGTTATCTAAAGCTATCTCTTTTCTATTGATAACTTTTTCGTTAACGATACGACGTACAACTGGCGCAGAAGGTTTTTCTGGTGGTGTAGGTCTTGTCGAATTTTGTGGCTTAGGCCGATCATTATTAACTTTCATTTCTGGTCCCTATTGGCGCCGCCGTTAACATCGTCGTACATTCTTCTAGAAGATGGAACAGTCGGTTTCACAGGAGCTTGGGGCAAAGGTTTTGTTTCACTTGATGTTGGCTTACTGGATTCGCTCAATTTATTTGCCCCCTTATCAAGAAGTATATTTTCAAGGATTATAGTCCTTTTTTTCAGATCTGCTACGCCTTCGGCTTTTGAATCACTCAGCAACTGCTTTCTCAAGTCGGATATCTGATCGCCCACGTACGTATCTTTTATTGCAAAATTTTTCCTGGGCGAGGAGGTGTCCATGTCAAAAAGGACAAATAGCAAGCTACCGATAGCGAGAGGAATGCAAGCCATCAGAAAAGTTGAAATGGATTTGAAAACCCATCGTGATCGCTCTTCATTGACTAAAGCATTGTGTGTGGAGCAACTGATGTAGGTGTTTGAAATGAAGCTTGCAGTTTCTTTGTCAGGATCGATCAAAGGTATTTGCTCGTGCTGCGATACCTGTGAGTTATATTTGCCAAGTTCAATATTGTATTGTGTTTGGCTATCGTAATATTCCTTGATTTTTTCTGCGTATGGCATTCTGTTGAATTCGGATCCACTAAAGGCTCTGAAGTTGAAGTATGTAGAGATGGTTGAGATTGCCAAGGTTAAAGTTACGAGGAAAGAAATGATATATGCAATTTCGGGGTTGAAGGTGAAATCCAAAAAACGAGCCAGGTAGATGGTTGCAGAAGCTAGCGCAAATATCGCAGTAAAAATTATTTGAGTTTTTATCGAGATGCTGTTTTTTATCTCTTCTTCGTATGCATACATTTTTTCATATGTGGTGTGGATGTTGTCAGTGTTCAATATGGTTTCCTTGTGCCCTGCTGGTCGGCAAGTACTTTCAATGTGCGTTTGAGTTTTTGCTTCGCCCCACACATACACAATAGTTCCAACAGCCGGATGCGGACTGTAGGACGAAACCGATAATTGAGCGGGAGCTTTCTGGGCTTTCAGCAGGAAGGGCAGGGCATCAGTAAAAGATCCCACAAAAACAAAAACGGCACCCGAAGGTGCCGTTTTCATTTCTAGCCAGCCGAACTATCAGCCCGCCAGGCCCGCCTGCTGAACCAGAGTCAGCAATGGCTGCGGGTACACACCCAGGAAGAATGCGACCAGGGCGATGGCCAGCAGCATCACGCCGCCTGCCTTCTGTTCCCAGTGCAGCTGGGCGTCGTGGCGACGCAGGTTTGGCTCGATCAGGTACAGGGTGACCATCACGCGCAGGTAGTAGAACACGCCGATAGCGCTGCCCAGTACCAAGGAGCCGACCAGCCACCATTGGTGCGATTCAACACCGGTGGCGATGATGTAGAACTTGCCGATGAAGCCTGCGGTCAGCGGGATACCCGCCAGCGACAGCATCATCACGGTCAGCACGGCGGTCAGGTACGGACGGCGCCAGAACAGGCCGCGGTATTCGTACAGGGCATCCGCGTCACGGCCGTTGTACGGCGAGGACATCAGGGTGATCACGCCGAAGGCGCCGAGGCTGGTGATCACGTAGGTGACCAGGTAGACGCCGATGGCTTCCACCGCCAGACCCTTGCTCGCCACCAGTGCGATCAGCAGGTAGCCGAAGTGCGCGATGGACGAGTAACCGAGCAGACGCTTGAGGTTGCTCTGGGTCAGGGCCAGCAGGTTACCGAACAGGATCGAGGCGATGGCGATCACGGTCAGCACGTCGCTCAGTACGCCACTGCTTGCGGCAGGGGAGATCTGGAACAAACGCACCATCACCGCAAACACGGCTACTTTCGAAGCGGTCGCGAGGAACGCAGCAACCGGTGCCGGAGCACCTTCGTAAACGTCCGGCGTCCACAGATGGAACGGCACCAGCGACAGTTTGAACGCCAGACCGATCAGCATCATGCCCAGGCCCAATTGTGCCAGCGAGCTAGGCAGGCCAGTCGCAGCCAGTGCCTGACCGATACCGACGAAGCTCAGCGAACCCGAGTCGGCATACAACAGCGCCATACCGAACAACAGGAACGCGGAACCGGCGGCCGACAGCACCATGTACTTGATGCCGGCTTCCAGCGAACGCTTGTTGAAGAAGGCGTAAGCCACCAGACCGTAAACCGGTACCGAGAGCAGTTCCAGACCGATGAACAACCCGGCCAGGTGCTGCGCGCTGACCAGAACCAGACCACCGGCGGCGGCCATCAGGATCAGCAGGTACAGTTCTTCTCGGTTGCCCGGGTAACCCGAACCGCCATCGCCCAGATAAGCGTGGGCGAGGGTGACGCAGGCGAGGGTGGCGACCAGGATCAGCGCCATGTACAGGCAGGCGAAGGAGTCAATCTGCAGCAACGGGGTCACGGCCAGAGGCGCGACTTTCAGGGCTGGCAGGATCGACAACAGGGCCAGGTTCAGACCGGCGACCGAGATCAGGAAGGTCTGCGAGTGGTTGCGGCGCCAGGCGATTGCCAGCATCACCACGATAATGGTGAGGCTGGTGATCAACAGTGGCGCAAGCGCAATAAAGTGTTGAATCGTGAATTCCATAGCGCTCTTACCGGGCCGAAGCGAGTTGAGTGAAGGCGGTGCCGAGCCACTGCTGAACGCCATGCATCGTGGCGGCAGAAGTGTCGAGGAACGGTTGCGGGTAGACGCCGATGTAGATCAGCAACACCGCAAGGCCCAGCACCATGATCAGTTCGCGAGCGTCCATACCGTGCAGGATCGAATCCGATTTCGCCGGACCGAAGTAAGCGCGGTGGATCATGATCAGCGAGTAGACCGAACCGAACACCAGACCGGAAGTGGCAATCGCAGTGATCCACGGCCAGCTAGCGAAGGAGCCGATCAGGATCAGGAACTCGCCGACAAAGTTACCGGTACCCGGCAGACCCAGCGAAGCGGCTGCGAAGAACAGACTGATCGCCGGCAGGTAAGCGATACGCGACCACACACCGCCCATCTCACGCATGTCCCGAGTGTGCAGACGCTCGTACAACTGACCGCTGAGGATAAACAGTGCCGCCGCCGAGACACCGTGCGCGAGCATCTGGATCACTGCGCCTTGCAGGGCCAGTTGGCTGCCGGAGTAGATGCCGATCAACACGAAACCCATGTGGGAAACGGAAGAGAACGCGATCAGACGCTTGATGTCGGTTTGCGCGAACGCGAGGAACGCACCGTAGAAGATCCCGATGAGACCGAGGGTCATGGCGATCGGCGCAAACTCGGCCGAGGCATTCGGGAACAGCGGCAGAGCGAAACGCAGCAGACCGTAGGCAGCGGTTTTCAGCAAGATACCGGCGAGGTCGACGGAACCAGCAGTCGGTGCCTGGGCGTGAGCATCAGGCAACCAGGAGTGGAACGGAACGACTGGCAGCTTGACCGCGAAGGCGATGAAGAAGCCGAGCATCAGGATGTACTCGGTGGTCATCGACATCTTGGTTTTCAACAGATCGGCGTAGTTGAAAGTAATCACGCCAGTGTTGTTGAAGTTGACCAGCACCAGACCGAGGATCGCCACCAGCATGATCAGGCCGGACGCCTGAGTGAAGATGAAGAACTTGGTCGCCGCGTAGATCCGGGTTTTCTTGCCGTCCGAAGAACTGTGACCCCAGAGCGCGATGAGGAAGTACATCGGCACCAGCATCATTTCCCAGAAGAAGAAGAACATGAACAGGTCGAGGGCGAGGAACACGCCGACAACGCCGCCCAGGATCCACATCAGGTTCAGGTGGAAGAAGCCAACGTGACGTTGAATCTCTTTCCACGAGCAGAGTACCGAGAGGATACCCAGCAGACCGGTCAGCAGGATCATCAACAGCGACAGGCCGTCGAGGGCCAGGTGCACGTTGATGCCGAAGCGCTGGATCCAGACATGCTTGAACTCAAGCGCCCAGGTCGGATCGGCGCCAGGCGCCGGCGCAAATGAATAGTCACTGTGGGCCCACAGCCAGAGGCCGAGGGCGAGTTCCAGGGTCATGGTCAACAGCGCAATCCAGCGCGGGAGGGTAGCGCCGAAGCGCTCACCCATCCAGCACAGCAGGCCGCCGATGAAGGGGATCAGGATTAGCCAAGGCAGAATCATGACGGGCTCGTTTCCTTTCGCAAATTCGCAAGGTTCATATCAGACCGCTACCAGCACGATGGCGCCGATTACCAGCACGGCACCAGCAGCCATCGAAGCAGCGTACCAACGCAGTTGACCGGTCTCGGTGCGGCTCAGGGCAGTGTGACCACCCTTGGCCATACGCGGGATCAGACCGATGGTCTGGTCGAGCGGGTCTTTGCGCAGTACGTGGCTGATCGCAAGGTAAGGCTTGACGAACAGTTTGTCGTAGATCCAGTCGAAGCCCCAGGCAGCGAACCACCAGGCCGAGAGGAAACGGCCGATGCCGCTGTTGGCGATCGCCGTGACGAAGCGACGCTTGCCGAGGAACAGCAGCGCTGCCAGCAGGATACCGGCCAGGGCGATGGCGCCCGAGGCGATTTCCAGACTGTGCTTGGCTTCGCCACCGGCATGGCCAACGCTTTCCGGCAGAACGCCGTGCAGCGGTGGCACGATCATGGCGCCGACGAACGTCGACAGCACGATCAGCACCGACAGTGGCAGCCAGTGCGAGATGCCGTGACCGGCGTGGGCTTCAGTCTTGGCTTCACCGTGGAACGTGATGAAGATCAGGCGGAAGGTGTACAGCGACGTCATGAACGCGCCGACCAGACCTGCGTAAAGCAGACCGTGGTTGCCGCTGGCGAACGCTTCCCAAAGGATTTCGTCCTTGGAGTAGAAGCCTGCGGTAACCAGTGGCAGGGCAGCCAGTGCCGCGCCGCCGACGATGAAGCTGGCGTAGGCCAGTGGCAGTTTTTTCCACAGACCGCCCATCTTGAAGATGTTCTGCTCGTGGTGGCAGGCAACGATCACCGCACCGGAAGCAAGGAACAGCAGGGCCTTGAAGAAGGCGTGGGTCATCAGGTGGAAAATCGCGCCATCCCATGCACCAACGCCCAGCGCCAGGAACATGTAGCCGATCTGGCTCATGGTCGAGTAGGCGAGGATACGTTTGATGTCGGTTTGTACCAGTGCCGCAAAGCCTGCGAGAACCAGGGTCACACCACCAACGATGCCGACCAGGTGGAGGATTTCCGGCGCCAGGGTGAACAGACCGTGGGTACGGGCGATCAGGTAGACACCGGCAGTCACCATGGTCGCGGCGTGGATCAGTGCCGAAACCGGGGTCGGACCAGCCATCGCATCCGCGAGCCAGGTCTGCAGCGGCAGTTGTGCCGATTTACCGACCGCGCCACCCAGCAGCATCAGGGTTGCGAGGGTGATCCAGAAGTCGCCGACCTGGAATTTCTGCGGTGCCAGCACCAGCAGTTCCTGGATGTTCAGCGTGCCTACTTGCTGGAACAGGATGAACAGGCCGATGGCCATGAACACGTCGCCGATCCGGGTCACGATGAAGGCTTTGAGTGCGGCGTTACCGTTGTTGCGGTTGCTGTAGTAGAAACCGATCAACAGGTACGAGCACAGGCCCACGCCTTCCCAGCCGAAGTACAAGAACAACAGGTTATCGCCGAGCACCAGGAACAGCATGCTGGCGATAAACAGGTTGGTGTACGAGAAAAAGCGCGAGTAACCCGCTTCGCCGCGCATGTACCAGGACGCGAACAGGTGGATCAGGAAACCGACGCCAACGACCACACCGAGCATGGTGATCGACAGGCCGTCGACGTAGAGGGCGAAGTCAGGCTTGAAGCCTTCGACCGCCATCCACTTCCACAGCACCAGGGTGTAGTGACCGCCTTCGGGTGGCGCGACGTTGAATTGCCAGATGACATAAGCGGCGACAATCGCCGACAAGCCAATGGAACCCACGCCGATCAGCGCCGAGAGGTTTTCCGACCAGCGTCCACGGGAGAACGACAGCAGCAGGAAACCGATCAGAGGGAATACGAAAGTCAGAAAGATCAGGTTCATCCGCGCATCTCACTGGCAGCGTCGATATCGAGCGTGTGGAAGCGGCGATACAGTTGCAGCAGGATCGCCAGGCCAATACTGGCCTCGGCGGCTGCCAAGCTGATCACCAGGATGAACATGATCTGTCCATCCGGCTGGCCCCAACGGGCGCCTGCAACGATGAACGCCAGTGCAGAGGCGTTCATCATCACTTCCAGACTCATCAACACGAACAAAATGTTGCGGCGGACCATCAGGCCGACCAGACCAAGGCAGAACAGGATGCCGGCAACGGCCAATCCATGTTCGAGAGGGATAGCAGGCATGTCTTACTCCTTCGCCTCGTTACGGCCCAAATGGAACGCCGTGACGGCTGCAGCAAGCAGCAGCATCGAGGCGAGTTCGACCACCAGCAGGTACGGGCCGAACAGGCTGATGCCCACGGCTTTCGCGTCTACGGTGGTGTGACCGATGGCCTGACCGCTCTGGTGAGCGAACAGCACATACAGCAGTTCGGCCAGCAGCAGCGCGGCGAGAATCACCGGCCCTGCCCAGATGCCGGGCTTGAGCCAGACGCGTTCTTGCTGAACCGAGGCCGGGCCCAGGTTCAGCATCATCACCACGAACACGAACAGCACCATGATGGCGCCGGCGTAAGCGATCACTTCCAGCACACCGGCGAACGGTGCGCCGAGTGCGAAGAAGGTCATGGCCACAGCGATCAACGAGATGATCAGGTAGAGCAGGGCGTGCACAGGGTTGGTGTTGGTGACCACACGAAGCGTGGACACCACCGCAATACCCGATGCGAAATAGAAAGCGAATTCCATCGTTCTTCCTTAAGGCAGCAAGCTCTTCACGTTGATCGGTTCGGCTTCGTTCTGCGCGGCGCCTTTCGGCTTGCCAGCGATTGCCATACCTGCAACACGATAGAAGTTGTAATCAGGGTTTTTGCCGGGGCCGGAGATCAGCAGATCTTCTTTCTCGTACACCAGGTCCTGACGTTTGAACTCGGCCATCTCGAAATCCGGTGTCAGCTGGATTGCGGTGGTCGGACAGGCTTCCTCGCAGAGACCGCAGAAAATGCAGCGCGAGAAGTTGATACGGAAGAAGTCCGGGTACCAGCGACCGTCTTCGGTTTCAGCTTTCTGCAGCGAGATGCAACCCACCGGGCAAGCCACGGCGCACAGGTTGCAGGCTACGCAACGCTCTTCGCCATCGGGATCGCGGGTCAGGACGATGCGACCACGGTAGCGGGGTGGCAGGTAGACCGCTTCTTCCGGGTATTGCAGCGTGTCGCGCTTGCGGAAGCCATGGCCGAAGACCATGACCAGGCTGCGCAACTGGGTACCGGTACCCTTAACGATGTCGCCAATATATTTGAACATGGGTCAAATCCTCACTGAACCGCGACCGCAGGTGTGTTCCACAACACGACTGCAGCGGTCACCAGCAAATTGATCAGGGTCAGTGGCAGGCAGAATTTCCAGCTGAAATCCATCACCTGGTCATAACGCGGACGCGGAATGGAAGCGCGCAGCAGGATGAACAGCATGATGAAGAACGCGGTCTTCAGTGCGAACCAGACGAACGCCAGTTGCGGCAAGATGCCGAACGGACCGTGCCAGCCACCGAAGAACAGGGTGACCAACAGCGCCGAGATCAGGATGATGCCGATGTATTCACCGACGAAGAACATGCCCCATTTCATACCGGCGTATTCAATGTGGTAACCGTCGGCCAGTTCCTGTTCCGCTTCCGGCTGGTCGAACGGGTGACGGTGAGTCACGGCGACGCCAGCGATGAAGAAGGTACAGAAGCCGAAGAACTGCGGAATGATGAACCACAGGTTCTGCGCCTGGTACTCGACGATGTCGCGCATGTTGAACGAGCCGACCTGCACCACGATGCCCATCAGGGCCAGGCCCATGAACACTTCATAGGACACGGTCTGCGCCGACGCACGCAAGCTGCCGAGCAGGGCGAACTTGTTGTTACTCGACCAACCGGCAAACAACACCGCGTAGACCGACAGACCGGCCATGGCGAAGAAGAACAGCAGGCCGATGTTCAGATCCGCGACGCCCCAGGTCGGGGTGATCGGGATGATCGCAAACGCGATCAGCAAGGCCGACATCGCCACCACCGGTGCCAAAGTGAAAATCACTTTATCGGCAAACGGCGGGGTCCAGTCTTCCTTGAAGAACATCTTCAGCATGTCGGCGGCGATCTGGAACATACCAAACGGGCCAACGCGGTTCGGACCGTAACGGTCCTGCCACCAGCCCAGCAGGCGACGTTCGACAAAGCTGAGCAACGCGCCTGCAACCACCACGGCCAGCAGAATCACGATGGCTTTGACGACCGAGAGGATCACATCGATCACTTCAGGGGTGAACCAGGTCATTGCGCTGCCTCCTGCAGACCGTCGACGGATACGCCGGCGAATGCCGGTGGAATGCCGGCGATGCCCGCAGGCAATGCCACCAGACCTGCGCCCAGTTCTTCATTGATGCGCAGCGGCAGACGCAGGGTCTGACCGGCCACGTTCAGGCTCAGCAGAGCACCGTCGTTGACGCCCAGACGATCCGCTTCCGACTTGGCCAGAGCCACGTAAGCAGCCGGAATGCGCTCTTGAACCGGTGCGGCTTTCGAAGAGTTTTCTTCGCTGCCGAACAGGTGGAAGAACGGTACGGCTTGCCAGGTGCCCGGCGCCGGGTTGAACGCGCGTGGCGCAGCGGCGAACCAGTTCAGCGAGTCGCCAGTGCTTTCGATCAGGCGAGTGCCCGGATCGCCAGCGCGCAGGTGACCACCGACTTCGTCCTGGAACTTGTTCCACGCTTGTGGCGAGTTCCAGCCCGGCGACCATGCAAACGGTACTTGCTGACGCGGTTCGGCAGAGCCCGAGTAACCTTCCATGGAGAAGGCGAACGCGGTGTCTTTGTCTTGCGGGGTGC
Source organism: Pseudomonas sp. 4CAES_32.4 (assembly GCF_058136335.1). NCBI lineage: Bacteria > Pseudomonadati > Pseudomonadota > Gammaproteobacteria > Pseudomonadales > Pseudomonadaceae > Pseudomonas > Pseudomonas sp. 4CAES_32.4. The sequence goes on along the minus strand of NZ_CM176882.1, from coordinate 4,000,605 downwards.
GCGGTTCGTGAACGCTGATGTCGGCGCGCATCGCGGTGCGACCGGAGTAACGCAGCGGCTCACGCGCCAGTTTCAGACCCTTGATGCGGAATGCCGCAGACGGTGCAGCGTCGACGATACGCGCCAGTTGCTCGGTGCTCGAAGCAACGGCAGCGGTGACGTGGTCGAGTTGCGTCCAGTCGATTGGCTGGTTCAGCAGGGTAGCCCGCAGGGCGTGCAGCCAGCGCCAGCCTTCGTGTACCAGAATGCTTGCGTCCAGGTATTGCGGATCGAAAACCTGGAAGAAGCGCTGGGCGCGACCTTCCTGGCTGACCAGCGTACCGTCGCCTTCAGCAAAGCTTGCGGCTGGCAGCACCAAGTGCGCGCGGTCGCTGGTAGCGGTTTTCTGATGGTCGGCAACGATCACTACTTGCGCAGCGCTCAGTGCAGCATCGACCTTGTCTTTGGCGGTGCGGGTGTACAGATCGTTTTCCAGCACAACGATCGCGTCAGCCTTACCGTCGATGACGGCTTGCAGCGCAGCATCAACAGACTCGCCACCGAGCATGGCCAGGCCGAGGCTGTTGGCTTCCGGCACGATCAGGCTGATCGAACCGTTCTTCTCGCGCAGCTTCAGGGCTTTGGCGATGTTCGCGGCGGCTTCGATCAAGGCTTTGGAACCCAGCGAAGTACCGGCGATGATCAGCGGACGTTTGGCGGCGAGCAGGGCGTCGGCGATGCGCTGAGCCAGTTCCAGGGCTTCAGCGTCCAGACCTTCAACGGCCGGAGCGCTGGCATCCAATGCGTGGGCAACGGCGAAACCGATGCGCGCCAGATCGTCAGGCGCTGCGTGTACGCATTCTTCAGCGACGTCGTCGAGCTTGGTTTCAGCGAGGCTGGCGATGAACAGCGGGTTCAGCGCGTGCTGACCGATGTTCTTCACCGCAGCGTCGAGCCAAGGCTGAACGCGCATGGCTTCGGCCATGTCTTCAGCTTTGCCTTTGACCGACTGACGCAGGGACAGCGCCACGCGGGCGGCGGTCTGGGTCAGGTCTTCGCCGAGGACGAAAATCGCGTCGTGGTCTTCGATGTCGCGCATGTTCGGCACTGGCAGCGGGCTGTCTTTCAGCACCTGCAGAACCAGACGGATACGCTCCAGTTCGGAGGCTTCGATACCCGAGTAGAAGTGCTCGGCGCCAACCAGTTCGCGCAACGCGTAGTTGCTTTCGAGGCTGGCACGCGGCGAACCGATACCGACGATGTTGCGACCGCGCAGCAGGTCAGCGGCTTTATCCAGTGCGGCGTCGAGGCCGAGCTTGGTGCCGTCGGCCAGTAGCGGCTGACGTGGACGGTCGGTGCGGTTGACGTAGCCATAACCGAAACGGCCACGGTCGCACAGGAAGTACTGGTTTACCGAACCGTTGAAACGGTTTTCGATGCGACGCAGTTCACCGTAACGCTCGCCCGGGGAGATGTTGCAACCGCTGGAGCAGCCATGGCAGATGCTCGGCGAGAACTGCATGTCCCACTTACGGTTGTAGCGCTCGGAGTGAGTCTTGTCGGTGAACACACCGGTCGGGCAGACCTCGGTAAGGTTGCCGGAGAACTCGCTTTCGAGGGTGCCGTCTTCAACGCGACCGAAGTACACGTTGTCGTGGGCGCCGAACACACCGAGGTCGGTGCCTCCGGCGTAATCCTTGTAGAAACGCACGCAACGGTAGCAAGCGATGCAGCGGTTCATTTCGTGGGAAATGAACGGGCCCAGTTGCTGGTTCTGGTGGGTGCGTTTGGTGAAGCGATAACGGCGCTCGTTGTGGCCGGTCATCACCGTCATGTCTTGCAGGTGGCAGTGACCGCCTTCTTCGCACACAGGGCAGTCGTGCGGGTGGTTGGTCATCAGCCATTCAACAACACTGGCGCGGAACGCCTTGGATTCATCATCGTCGATGGAGATCCAGGTGTTGTCGGTGGCCGGGGTCATGCAGGACATGACGATGCGACCACGGGTGTCGTTCTCGTCGGTGTACTGCTTGACCGCGCACTGGCGGCAAGCCCCGACGCTACCGAGCGCGGGGTGCCAGCAGAAATATGGAATGTCGAGGCCCAGCGACAGACATGCCTGTAACAGGTTGTCTGCCCCGTCGACTTCGAGCGCTTTGCCGTCTACGTGGATAGTGGCCATGGTTCAAAGGTCTTCGTTGGCCCGGTGTCAGCGGGCGTGGCTAATGGAATCTTGTTATCCGTCCGAATCCAGTCAGCCCCGAAAGGCGTCATCGGACGAAAGGCGAAGGGCACGGACCCTTCGCCTTTTTAAGCGTTTACGCGCCGATTACGATCGGCCTTGCCAGAGGCGGGACGGCGGCGCTAACAGGCGCGATACCGGCTTCGAACTCTGGACGGAAGTATTTGATGGCACTGCCCAATGGCTCCACGGCACCCGGTGCGTGAGCACAGAAGGTCTTGCCTGGGCCGAGGAAACCGACCAGACCCAGCAGGGTCTCGATGTCGCCTGGCTGACCGCGGCCTTCTTCGATGGCCATCAGCAGCTTGACGCTCCATGGCAAACCATCACGGCACGGGGTGCAGAAGCCGCAGGACTCGCGAGCGAAGAACTGCTCCATGTTGCGCAGCAGCGACACCATGTTGACGCTGTCGTCCACCGCCATGGCCAGGCCAGTACCCATACGGGTGCCTACTTTGGCGATGCCGCCGGCATACATTTGTGCGTCGAGGTGTTCTGGCAGGAGGAAACCGGTACCGGCGCCGCCTGGCTGCCAGGCCTTGAGTTTGAAACCGTCGCGCATGCCGCCGGCGTAGTCTTCGAACAACTCGCGACCGGTGACGCCGAATGGCAGTTCCCACAGGCCCGGGTTTTTGACTTTGCCGGAGAAGCCCATGAGCTTGGTGCCCATGTCTTCGCTGCCTTCGCGGGCCAACGACTTGTACCAGTCAACGCCGTCGGCAATGATCGCCGGCACGTTGCACAGGGTTTCCACGTTGTTTACGCAGGTCGGCTTGCCCCACACGCCAACGGCGGCAGGGAAGGGCGGCTTGGAGCGCGGGTTGGCACGACGGCCTTCAAGTGAGTTGATCAGTGCGGTTTCTTCACCGCAGATGTAACGCCCGGCGCCGGTGTGGACGAACAGCTCGAAATCGAAGCCGCTGCCCAGAATGTTTTTACCCAGCAGGCCCGCAGCCTTGGCTTCTTCCACGGCACGGTTGAGGTGCTTGGCGGCGGTGGTGTATTCGCCACGCAGGAAGATGTAGCCACGGTAGGTTTTCAGCGCGCGCGCGCTGATCAGCATGCCTTCGATCAGCAGATGGGGCAGTTGCTCCATCAGCATGCGGTCTTTCCAGGTGTTCGGCTCCATTTCATCCGCGTTGCACAGCAGGTAGCGGATGTTGATGGATTCGTCTTTGGGCATCAGGCCCCACTTCACGCCCGTGGGGAAGCCCGCACCGCCGCGCCCTTTCAAGCCTGCGTCTTTCACGGTCTGGACGATGGCGTCCTGATCCATGTCGGCGAAGGCTTTGCGCGCAGCGGCGTAACCGTTCTTGGCCTGGTACTCGTCGAGCCACACGGCTTCGCCGTCATCGCGCAGACGCCAGGTCAGCGGGTGAGTCTCGGCCGAACGCTGAATGCGGTTGGCAGGACCGAAAGATGTCAGGGTCATACGTAGCCCTCGAGCAGTTTGGCGACGCCAGCAGGCTGCACATCACCAAAGGTGTCGTCGTCGATCATCAGCGCCGGCGCCTTGTCGCAGTTGCCGAGGCAGCAGACCGGCAGCAGGGTGAAACGACCGTCGGCGGTGGTCTGACCCAGGCCGATGCCCAGATTGTTCTGGATTTCGCTGACCACCGACTCGTGGCCACCGATGTAGCAGACCATGCTGTCGCAGACGCGAATGATGTGACGGCCAACCGGTTGACGGAAAATCTGGCTATAGAACGTCGCCACACCTTCAACATCGCTGGCCGGAATGCCGAGCATTTCGCCGATCGCGTACAAGGCGCCATCCGGCACCCAGCCGCGTTCTTTCTGAACGATCTTCAGGGCTTCGATCGACGCCGCGCGCGGGTCTTCGTAGTGATGCAGCTCGTGCTCGATGGCCAAGCGCTCGGTTTCACTGAGGGTGAAACGGTCTGTCTGGATAAGCGTGCTGTTCATGCTTAGCGGTCCACGTCGGCCATAACGAAATCGATACTACCCAGGTACGCAATCATGTCCGCGACCATGCTGCCTTTGATCACCGAAGGGATCTGTTGCAGATGCGGGAAGCTTGGAGTGCGGATCCGGGTACGGTAGCTCATGGTGCCGCCGTCGCTCGTCAGGTAATAACTGTTGATGCCCTTGGTCGCTTCGATCATCTGAAAGGATTCGTTGGCCGGCATCACCGGGCCCCACGAAACTTGCAGGAAGTGCGTGATCAAGGTTTCGATGTGCTGCAGCGTGCGCTCTTTCGGCGGCGGCGTGGTCAGCGGGTGATCCGCCTTGTACGGGCCTTCCGGCATGTTGCGCATGCACTGGTCGATGATCTTGATGCTCTGGCGCATCTCTTCAACGCGAACCATGCAGCGGTCGTAGGCATCGCCATTGGCAGCCAGCGGCACTTCGAACTCGAAGTTCTCGTAGCCGGAGTACGGACGCGCTTTACGCAGATCGAAGTCGCAACCGGTCGAACGCAGGCCAGCACCGGTGACGCCCCATTCCAGGGCTTCTTTGGTGTTGTACTGGGCAACGCCGATGGTACGACCCTTGAGGATGCTGTTCTGCAGGGCAGCCTTGGTGTATTCGTCGAGGCGTTTTGGCAGCCATTCAACGAAGTCTTTCACCAGTTTTTCCCAGCCGCGCGGCAGGTCGTGGGCAACGCCACCGATGCGGTACCAGGCCGGGTGCAGACGGAAACCGGTGATGGCTTCAATCACCGTGTACGCCTTCTGGCGGTCGGTGAAGGTGAAGAACACCGGGGTCATGGCGCCAACGTCCTGGATGTAAGTACCCAGGAACAGCAGATGGCTGGTGATCCGGAAGAACTCGGCCATCATGATGCGGATGACGTCGACCTTCTCAGGCACCTTGATGCCGGCCAGCTTCTCGACCGAGAGCACGTACGGCAGGTTGTTCATCACGCCGCCGAGGTAGTCGATACGGTCGGTGTACGGGATGAAACTGTGCCATGACTGACGCTCGGCCATCTTCTCGGCACCACGGTGGTGGTAACCGATGTCCGGCACGCAGTCGACGATCTCTTCGCCGTCCAGCTGCAGGATGATGCGGAACGCACCGTGCGCCGACGGGTGGTTCGGGCCGAGGTTGAGGAACATGTAGTCCTCGTTCGGGCCGGAACGCTTCATGCCCCAGTCTTCAGGACGGAAGCGCGCGGCTTCTTCCTCAAGCTGTTGCTTGGCGAGGTTGAGGCTGTACGGATCGAATTCGGTGGCGCGCGCCGGGAAGTCCTTGCGCAGCGGGTGACCTTCCCAGGTCGGCGGCATCATGATGCGCGACAGGTGCGGGTGACCTTTGAAGTCGATACCGAACATGTCCCAGACTTCGCGCTCGTACCAGTTGGCGTTCGGCCAGATACCGGTGACGGTCGGCAAGCTGAGGTCGCTCTCGGACAAGGCGACCTTGATCATCACGTCACTATTACGCTCCAGCGACATGAGGTGATAGAACACGGTGAACTCGGCGTCGCTCGGCAGGCCCTGACGCTTGGTGCGCAGACGCTCGTCCACGCCGTGCAGGTCATAAAGCATGACGTACGGCTTGGGCAGGTTGCGCAGGAAAGTCAGGACTTCAACGAGCTTGGCGCGCGCAACCCACAGCACCGGCATGCCGGTGCGGGTCGACTGAGCGGTGAACGCTTCAGCGCCAAAACGGTTGTTCAATTCAACGACCACATCCTGGTCGTCTGCCTTATAAGGCGGGATGTACAGAGCACTGCCTGTAGTCATGGTTATTTTTTCGCTTTCGGTCAACGTAAAGAATGAAGCCAGCTTCTCGTTTCTTTTTTAAGAACAGATCTGGATCAGACTTCGTCAGGGCTGCGCAGGTTGGTGACTGCGATTCGCTGTTCGCGGCGCTCTTCTTTTTGCGAAGGCATGTCGGCGCGATAAACGCCTTGATCGCCAACGACCCAGGAAAGCGGACGACGCTCCTTGCCGATCGATTCCTGCAGCAGCATCAAGCCTTGCAGAAATGCTTCCGGACGAGGAGGGCAGCCAGGTACGTAGACGTCCACGGGCAGGAACTTGTCCACCCCTTGAACCACGGAGTAGATGTCGTACATGCCACCGGAGTTGGCGCACGAACCCATGGAGATAACCCACTTCGGCTCGAGCATCTGCTCATAGAGACGCTGAATGATCGGCGCCATCTTGATGAAACAGGTCCCGGCGATAACCATGAAGTCGGCCTGACGCGGCGATGCCCGGATCACTTCGGCGCCAAAGCGCGCGATGTCGTGGGGCGCCGTGAAGGCGGTGGTCATTTCCACGTAGCAGCACGACAGGCCGAAGTTGTACGGCCACAGGGAGTTCTTACGTCCCCAGTTGACCGCGCCACTCAGCACGTCTTCCAGCTTGCCCATGAAAATGTTTTTGTGGACTTGATCTTCTAACGGATCGGAAACGGTTTCCCGTTCGCCAATCGGATACTGCTCGTTAGGAGCATCGGGGTCGATCCTGGTGAGATTGTATTGCATTGCCAAAGCCTCATTGTTTCAGCTTCGCCTGCCGCTTGCGACGAGCTTCCGGAGCCCAGTCAAGGGCGCCCACTCGGAACAGGTAGACAAGACCTGCCAACAGAATTGCTATGAAAACGAGAGCTTCGACGAATCCGGTCCAGCCGCTTTCGCGGACGGACACAGACCATGCAAAGAGAAAGAGGGCTTCGATATCGAAGATCACGAAGAGCATCGCGACCAGATAGAATTTGGCTGAGAGCCGCAAGCGGGCGCCACCGGTAGGTAGCATGCCCGACTCGAACGGTTCGTTTTTGCTGCGGCCCCAGGCTTTTGACCCGAGGAGGCTGGAAACGCCAAGCATGAAGGCGCAGAGGCCGACGACACCCAGAAGGAAAATGGCAAAGCCCCAGTTGTGGGCCATGAGTCCTGTCGCTTCGGGCATGCTGGTAATCCTTAACAGAGAGCAAAGGTCTCTGAGCTTGATAAAGAAATAGGCAGTGACGATATGTCGCAGCAATCAATCGCGCTGATTTTATGGCTAAACACCCGGCAAGTAAAATTCCTATAGCGAAATTATTTATTGGAATAAGGACATAGCGCCCCTCTAACCCCCGGCGGCCCATGCGTTGCGGGCATTAGCCGGAATTCAACGAATTATGTTTTGTTGGAAATGTAACGAACATAGTTGTGGCTAAATGATAATTAATATCGTTTGGAGTGGTTTTGTAACTGTTTAACGGGTGAGGTATTGGGAAGTTGTCTTACTTGCACATTACTGCAAGTAGCGAAGGTGCCCGTTTTACCCGTTTTTTCCTGCACCGATACCGCTCTGGATCAATGTTTTGTCCGAGCGCTGCGAATCCCTGTGGCAGCGAGCTGTGGTGGGCCGGAAGTCTTGTGTACCACCGAGAACCCTGTGGGAGCTGGCTTGCCAGCGATGGCGGCCAGTCAGCCACTGTGGATTTGACTGAACCACCGCTATCGCTGGCAAGCCAGCTCCCACAGTGTTTTGTGGTGTGTCCTGAATTGTGTGAACACCAAAGAACCCTGTGGGAGCGAGCCTGCTCGCGAAAGCGCCAGATCAGTCACCACCAGCCCCGACGCCTTGCACGCCAGGCCTGAATTCCAATCCTCTCAGCCAAACCGCCCAGCCAGCTTCGAAGCCGCCACATCAAAAGCAGCCTTCATCTCCTCAACCACCCCATCATCATGCGCAAACGACAAATAAACCCGTCCATAAGGCGAAGGCATCACCAACACCCCTGCCTCGCGCAACGCCAGATGCAGCGCTTTACTAAACTCCGCATCGCCGCATTCCAGCGCCTTGGCATAACTGGTTGGCGCCTGTGCCGAAGGCCAGATCCCGAACACATTGCCGTAACCGCTGGTGCTCACCGTCATCCCGTGCGCCTTGAACGAGGCTTCCACCGAAACCCGCAGCGCCTCACCCCGCGCAATCAAACGCTGATAATCCGCATCATCCAGTTGCGCCAAGGTGCTGATCACCGCCGCACACGCCATCGGGTTGCCGCTGAACGTGCCGCCCCGCAATACGCGACCGTCCTCAAAACCCGCCAAAATATGCGGCTTGCCAACAATCGCCGACACCGGCACGCCATTACCAATCGCCTTGCCAACACTGGCGATGTCCGGATCCAGCCCCGCCTGCAAACCCGCGAGCCCGGCGAACAAACGAAACCCCATCAACACTTCATCACAAATCACCAGCGCCCCATGCCGATGCGCGACGTCCTGCACATGCAGCAGATAGCCCGGCGCCGGCATGATGCAGCCAGCATTGGCGAGCATCGGCTCAAGGATCACCGCCGCAATGTCTGAATCCTCAGCGAACAAACGTTCAACATCGTCAAAGTCATTGAAGCGCAGCAACGTCGTGCGCGGCGTAGATGGACGCTGACCGTCAGCGAAATTCGCCTCACTGGACGACACATTGCCGAAGCTGACGTCATCAAACCAACCGTCGAAACCCGCCGCCATTTTCGCAATGCGCCCGCGCCCGGTATAAGCGCGCGCAGCCCGGCAGGCCAGGTGTACGGCTTCGCTGCCGGAGTTGGTGAAAATCACTTTGCTCAGCGCGCCGGTGTGCGCCGCCAGCGCAGAAGCCGCCGCGTGTTCACGAACATGCGCCCACGACGGCGCTGCGGAATCGGCCAGGGCTGCCGCTACCTGTTCGTTGACGCGGTTATTGGCGTGGCCCAACAACACCGCGCCGAAACCGAGGGCGGTGTCGATGTAGCGACGATCTTTGTCGTCATACACGTACGCATCCTTGCCATTACGGATAAACAGGGTTTCGCCATTGAGTTCCGGAAGGATGCGCGCGGCGCTGGAGACATCGCCAATCAGGTTACGCATAGAAGCCTCTGTACTTATTAATAGGTGAGCGTTCAGCCGCGCTCGGTGTTCCACGGACTCTGCGCGAGTTTCTGTTCAAGAAAGTCACGGAACACGCGGATCCTGGGGCTGAGGTGCTTGCGATTGGTGTAGATCATGTAAATCGGTTCGAAGCTGTCCGGGCTGTAGCGCTGCAGCAGCGGGATCAAGCGGCCCTCGCGGATGTCGTGGCCGATATGAAACTCGGCCAAGCGCACAATGCCCGCGCCGCTGAGCGCCAGATCGCGCAGCAAGTCGCCTTGGGCGAAGGTCGCTTTGGGAATCACCGGAATGCTGGTCGCATTGCCATCGATGAGGAAGTCCCAGTCATTCCAGACACTGTTGAAGCCGAAACTGAAACAGGTGTGATCGAGCAATTGCTGTGGGTGCTCGGGCGTTCCGTGACGGGCGAGGTAGTCCGGGGAGGCGCAGATGATCCAGCGGCTCTGACCAATCTTGCGGGCGATGCGCGTGGAGTCCGGCAGCACGCCGCTGTGAATCGCCAGATCCAGCCCCTGATCGAACTGATCGGAGAATTGCGCGCCGATCTGGATATCAATCGTCAGGCCTGGATATGCCGCGAGAAACTCCGGCAGCCACGGAATGATCTGGTGTTTGGCAAACGTCGACATCGTGTGAATCCGCAGCATGCCACTGACCCGCGTCGGAAACGCTTCGGCCAGTGAGTCGGCTTCGGCCATCGCGTTGATCACCGCGCGGGCGCTGACCAGATAGGCGGCGCCTTCTTCGGTCAACGACAAGCTGCGCGTGCCACGTTGAAACAGGCGCACCTGCAAGCGATCTTCCAGGCGCGAAATCAACTTGCTGATGGCCGAAGGCGTCAGACCATGGGCGCGAGAGGCCGCTGAAAAGTTACCGTGCTCCGTGGCCCAAAGAAACGCCAACAGCTGCGAGTAGTTATCCAATGCTTGCCTCCCGTGTCGATCCGACGCCTGCCACGGCGTCGATCAGCGAATGAACTGTTCGATGTAATCGTCTGGCAGCCCGAGCTTTTTGTAATGCGCGCGGGCGGTTTCCAGTTTGGTGAAGACGTCCTCGTAGCCGACCGCTACACCCTGCGGATCAACGTAGGTGTAACCGCCCTGCACGTGAAACCAGGTGATCATCTCTTCGACATCTTCCGGCACGAACAAGGTATGAGTCTCGCCCGGCGGCTCGAAGGCAAACGAACCTTCCTCGGCGACCCAGTCATGCTCCAGATAGTACCAGCGACCTTTAAGCACCATCGCGTGCACGCCGCCGGTATGGCGATGGCGCGAGAGCACGCCGCTTTTGCGCACGCGCAGCAGGTTGATGTAGTAGCCACCGGAAACGCTGAGCAATACCGGTTTGAACGACACCGAATCGGTCACCGGCACCCACAGTTGATCGTCTTCCAGCCATTGGCCAAGCACGCCGGGGTGCACCATGTCGGGCGCCATGTATGGCACTTGCGGCAGTTGATACGGGATGGCCAGTTCGTCAGGTTTAGGCGCAATACTCATGAGGCGTTCCTTGTAAGTTTTGATAACCCCCCGGCCGTTTGTTGGCCGGGGTTTCAAGCAGAGTAGGGTGGCGATCCGCCGCGAAAAAGCAGGTCGCCGGCACACTCGCTGTGACGCTCAGTCACAGCGGCGGCCGGCTTTCAGGCCAATACTTGCGGGGTAGCGGTTTCAACTGGCGCCATGGCGCTGCGGCGGGCCGACAGCTCAGGCTGCGACTTCTGCAAATACGCGCCGATGATTACCAGCACCGCAGTCAGGCCAAGGGTCGAGAGCAGTTCCGCACGCTGGCCGGGGAAGGCCGCCATGATCGCGAACACTGCGAGGATGAATCCGATCGTCAGAATCGTCAGATACGGAAACATCCACATGCGCACTTCGAGTTTCTTGCCCTGCGCGACCAGTTTGCGGCGCATGCACAATTGCGTGACGGCGATCACCAGATACATCAGCAAGGCCAATGCGCCGCTGGTGGCCAGCAGAAACTGGAACACTTGCTTGGGCAGCAGGTAGTTGGCGGTCAACGCTGTCAGTGCGGCGACCGAAGTCAGTGCGACGGCCAGCAGCGGCACGCCGTGACGGGTGGTGTGCGACACCGCGTTCGGTGCATCACCGCGACGGGCCAGCGAGTAAGCCATGCGCGAAGCGGTGTAGATCGCCGAATTCAAGCAACTGGTGACCGCTACGAGCACAACAATGCCCATGATCTGCGGCGCCCACGGAATGTTCATCGCACTCAGCACGGCCTGGTAAGAACCCTGCGCCAGATCCGGCGCGTTCCACGGAATCAGGCACACCACCACAAACATCGAACCGAGGTAGAACAAGCCCAGACGCCAGACCACGGCACGAATGGCTTTCTTGATATTGGCTTTCGGGTCCTTGGATTCAGCGGCGGCAATGGTCACCACTTCGCTGCCCTGGAAACTGAACATCGCTGTCAGCAGGCCGGCGACAATCGCCACATTACCGTTGGGCGCGAAACCGCCATTGGCGTAGAGATTGGAAATCCCGCTGGTCGAGGAACCCGGCAAAATCCCGAAGATCGCCAGCACGCCGAGAATGATGAAGCCCACGATCGATACGACTTTGAACAGCGACAACCAATATTCCAGCGTACCGAACGAACCGACGCTGAGGCTGTTGCAAACGATCAGCGCAAACGTCACGCCGAACGCCGCCACCCAATGGGAGATGCCCAGCCAGTCACCGAGAATATTGCCGGCGACAATCGCTTCGATGGCAATCACCAACACGTAAAACCACCAGTACAACCAACCGATGGAAAACCCGGCCCAACGACCGATCGCCTGATCGGCATAGGAAGAAAACGACCCGGTGTCCGGCCGTGCTGTGGCCATTTCGCCGAGCATCTGCATGACCAGCACTACGATGATCGCGGCGCAGACATACGACACCAGCACCGCAGGGCCAGCAGTGGCGATGGCATTACTCGAACCCACAAACAGACCGGCGCCAATCACGCCGCCGATCGAAATCATTGTGACTTGCCGTCCCTTCAAGCCATTCCCTAGCTCGTTGTTAGCCTTGTCTTTGTCATCACGCATCGGCTTGTACCTCGAATGAACGTCTTTATTATTGTCATAGCGCCGCAACGAGACGGCGATGGGCCGTACCCTAAGCGTTAATAGAAGAGGGCATTAGCCCCAAACGGTTCAAAGAGGGTGTGAACTGTCGTCACAGGTGCTGGAGGTTTGACGGGGGAATGCCAAGGCCGGGGATGAAAGGGTTCGCTGTTTTCAGGCAAATTGCCGAATCGCAGACAAAAAAACGCCCCGAACCAGTCGGGGCGTCAGTTTTGCGGCTCTACGGTTAGCTTTCTATTCGATCCGCAGGGGCCGTTTGCTCAGCGAAGCAGAATCAGTGGAACTGTTCTTCTTCAGTCGAACCGGTCAGTGCGGTTACCGAAGACGAGCCACCTTGAATCACGGTGGTCATGTCGTCGAAGTAGCCGGTGCCCACTTCCTGCTGGTGAGCCACGAAGGTGTAACCCTTGGCGGCGTCAGCGAACTCCTGCTCCTGCAGTTTCACGTAGGCGGTCATGTCGTTGCGGGCGTAGTCGTGCGCCAGGTTGAACATGCTGTGCCACATGTTGTGAATGCCGGCCAGGGTGATGAACTGGTGCTTGTAACCCATGGCGGACAGTTCGCGCTGGAACTTGGCGATGGTCGCGTCGTCCAGGTTTTTCTTCCAGTTGAAGGAAGGCGAACAGTTGTACGACAGCAGTTGGTCCGGGTATTCCTTTTTGATCGCTTCAGCGAAGCGACGAGCCTCGTCCAGATCCGGCTTGGCGGTTTCGCACCAGATCAGGTCGGCGTATGGCGCGTAAGCCAGGCCACGGGCGATGGCTTGATCGAGGCCGGCACGGACCTTGTAGAAACCTTCCTGAGTGCGCTCGCCAGTTACGAACGGCTGGTCGTACGGGTCGCAATCGGAGGTCAGCAGGTCAGCGGCGTTGGCGTCGGTACGGGCCAGAATGATCGTCGGGGTACCGGCAACGTCGGCCGCCAGACGCGCAGCGGTCAGCTTCTGTACGGCTTCCTGAGTTGGAACCAGTACTTTACCGCCCATGTGACCGCATTTTTTCACGGAAGCCAGTTGGTCTTCGAAGTGAACGCCGGCGGCGCCTGCTTCGATCATGCTCTTCATCAGCTCGTAAGCATTCAGTACGCCGCCGAAACCGGCTTCGGCGTCAGCCACGATTGGCGCGAAGTAATCGATGTAGCCTTCGTCGCCCGGGTTTTTGCCGGCTTTCCACTGGATCTGGTCAGCACGACGGAACGAGTTGTTGATGCGCTTGACCACGGTTGGAACCGAATCCACCGGGTACAGCGACTGGTCTGGGTACATGGATTCTGCGGAGTTGTTGTCCGCAGCCACTTGCCAGCCCGACAGGTAGATCGCCTGGATACCGGCTTTAACCTGTTGAACAGCCTGGCCGCCGGTCAGGGCGCCCATGCAGTTGACGAAATCTTTCTCAGGACGGAAGGAAGGCTTGGCGCCCTGGGTGACCAGGTTCCACAGCTTGTCGGCGCCCATTTTTGCAAAGGTGTGCTCAGGTTGAACCGAGCCACGCAGACGGACGACGTCAGCAGCGGAGTAAGTGCGTGTCACGCCTTTCCAGCGCGGGTTTTCAGCCCAGTCTTTTTCGAGGGCTGCAATTTGCTGTTCGCGTGTCAGTGCCATGGAGATAAACCTCGTCGCGTCTTTTATGAAAAGTTGTTCTGCGGTGGAAAATTCCTGCGCTCGCTGACCAGAAGCTTAGGTGGTCAAGTCGGATTCGGCGGGGTAGGCGACGGGATGAACGATGGGCTCGAGGGGAAGTGAGCAGGTAGTGGCGGACTGCGGGCGCATTCGGGCGTCGTGGGCCTCTATACGGTCTACAGTGTGGAGCCGGGTTACCTAATTACGCTTCCGTCCCTCGGGACAACTTCGTTCCAGTCGGCAACCTCGTCAAACACACCTTGTGGGCGGTACAGACACGAAACGGTTCGCGGGGTAGGTGCGAACATCGCTTCGAAGGCCCTTGCCAGGGCCTCTGATTAGCGGGAGCGAGGCCATCATGCCTTCGCTTTTTTGCCTCGTCAAACGTTTTGTAGTGCTTTTTTTCAAGCACTACATCTTTCGTCTAATACGACTAATCAGTCAGTTTTTGGTGCTTTAGTCCAACGTGTCGACTTTCACCCGCAAGGTCATGTCATCCCGGCCTTGAGTCGAGTAGCTGCGGGTCAGGCCCTGTTTATCAGCCTGGGTCTGGCTGTTGACGCCGGCGAGGGTGATCCACTCACCCAGGCGTCCGCTGACGGTTGTGTCGGTACTTTGCACGTTCACTACATCAGAACGTTCCTGGCTCATGTGGTCATTATTGGTAGTGATCGCCAGATGAACGATGTCGCCAGTGACGCTGGCGGTGACGTAGAACCCTTGTGTGACGTTGCGGTATTGAGTCTGGCTGCTGTAATCGCCGTAGGAATTGCTCTGGCTGCTGGTGATCGGCACGCTTTGCCCGACCTGGATCAGCGCCGGCATGCCTTCGCTGGCTTGTACCTGTTGCACGCCGCCGTTACGGCTGGAGGTGCTGCGGCTGATGATGCGCGTCTGGTTCGGCTGCGCGCCGTTGATGGAATAGCCTTCATCGCCACGGCCATTGTTTTCGTTGGTGTCGACGGTGATCAGCAGGCGCTTGGGTGCGGTGTCGAGCTGGGTGATCAGCGCCTTGAGTTCCTGGATCTTGTCCGGTTCGGCCTTGATGATCAGTTGATTGCCGTAGGCGCTGACCTGACCGTCCTTGCCGAGGAAGTCTTGCGCCATCGGCAGCATGTCGGTGCTGGTGCGGTAATTGAGAGGCACGATTTCTGTGGCTGCCATCACCGAAAAACTGCAGCCGAGCAGCAGGGTGGTGAGCAGGGTGCGTAGGGACATGTCCGTTATCTCCGCTTTCGAAAGGCTTGATATTGCCAGTTTGTCGGCCTTGGGTGGGGCAAGTTGAATCGTAGACAGCAAAACGCCCCGGCATCGGCTGATGTCGGGGCGTGATCGTTCCCACGCTCTGCGTGGGAATGCAGCCAGTGACGCTCTGCGTCACATGCCGCAAGGGACGCAGAGCGTCCCGAGAGCCGTTTCCACGCAGAGCGTGGCAACGATCAGGGCGTGGTTCAGGCCGAATGCCGAACCATGTCGACATGCGGAATCCCGGCTTCGAGGAATTCCTCGCTGACCAGGCTGAAACCCAGGCGCTCATAGAACGCCGTGGCCTGCACCTGCGCGCTGAGCATCTGCTCTTTCAAACCGCGCGCTTCCGCTTCAGCGATAACCGCTTGCATCAGCGCATCGCCAACCTTCATCCCGCGCCAGTCTTTCAGCACCGAAACCCGACCGATGTGCCCATCAGGCAGCAAGCGCGCAGTGCCGATCGGAAAGTCGCCTTCAAACGCGAGGAAATGCACGGCGGTCGCGTCGTCCGCGTCCCACTCCAACTCAGGTGGCACCGATTGCTCGGCAATGAACACCGTTTCACGAATGCGCCGGATCTCGGCGATGTCCTTCTGCCAGTCTGCGACACGAACGCGAATTTTATTCATCAGCGAACCCCAGGCTACCTTGCTTGACCAGTTCGCAGAGCAGGCCGCGACCGTCTTCGTCGTTCAGCCACTCACCGAGGTTCTCGGTGTGCAGGGCGTCAGCGGCGCAGATCAGCTTCAGCAGTTCGCGCAGCTTGCCCGGCAGGTAACGGCTCTGGCCGCTGGCGAACAACAGCAGATCGTCATCGACTTCCGACCAGGCCAGACGCGCGCTCGGGTTGCGGATCAAGATCGCGCCATCCTGCAGAGCGCTGAGGAAATCTTCTTCTTCGACGTCTTCCGGGCCAACCACCAGCTCTGGATAGCGCGGCTCGGTCATGTACTGGCCGAACCAGGTCAGCAGCAGACGCTCGTCGCTCATGTGCTCGGCCAGCAGGCTTTTCAGGCGATCCAGCGCATCGTGTTGAATCTGATGCGGGTCAGCGGCTGGCTGCGCGTCGGCGTCGGTGTAGCGCTCTTCGTCAGTCAGGAACTGGCTGAGGAAGTCGGTGAAGTGAGTCAGCACTTCGGAAGCGCTTGGCGCACGGAAGCCGACCGAGTAGGTCATGCAGTTGTCGACCGCGACGCCGCAGTGAGCCAGACGCGGCGGCAGGTAGAGCATGTCGCCCGGTTCCAGAACCCATTCTTCGGTCTCGTGGAATTCGGCGAGGATGCGCAGATCCGCGTGTTGCAGCAGCGGGCTCTCGGAATCGCACATCTGGCCGATTTTCCAGTTGCGCTTGCCGTGGCCTTGCAGCAGGAACACGTCGTAGTTGTCAAAGTGCGGGCCGACGCTGCCACCCGGGGCGGCGAAGCTGATCATCACGTCGTCGACGCGCCAGCTCGGCAGGAAACGGAAGTTTTCCAGCAACTCGCTGACTTCCGGGACGAACTGGTCGACTGCCTGAACCAGCAGAGTCCACTCTTTTTCCGGCAATTTGCTGAATTCATCTTCAGCGAACGGGCCGCGACGCAGTTCCCACTGGCGCTCGCCGTGCTCGATCACCAGGCGGGATTCGACTTCTTCTTCCAGGGCCAGGCCGGCCAGTTCGTCGGCGTCGATCGGGCTTTCGAAGTCAGGAATCGCCTGACGGATCAGCAGTGGCTTTTTCTGCCAGTAGTCGCGCAGGAATTCGCGCGCCGTGATGCCGCCCAGAAGTTGAAGAGGAATGTCGGAATTCATATGTAACCTATTGAAAAAAAGCACTTTTCAGACGGGAATAAAAACGCCCGGCGCGGCCGGGCGTCTCAAACGGGTCAAACGGTCGATCAGATGCGTTTGGCTTGCGCTACAGCGTTGCCGATGTAGTTGGCCGGGGTCAGTTGCTTGAGCTCGGCTTTCGCTTCGGCTGGCATGTCCAGGCCATCGATGAAAGTCTGCAACGCTTCGGGGCTGATGCCCTTGCCACGGGTCAGTTCTTTCAGTTTTTCGTACGGGTTTTCGATGTTGTAGCGGCGCATCACGGTCTGGATCGGCTCAGCCAACACTTCCCAGCAAGCGTCGAGGTCAGCGGCAATCTTCTGCTCGTTGAGCTCCAGTTTGCTGATGCCTTTGAGGCTGGCTTCGTAGGCGATCACGCTGTGGGCGAAGCCGACACCGAGGTTGCGCAGTACGGTGGAGTCGGTCAGGTCGCGCTGCCAGCGGGAGATCGGCAGTTTGCTCGCCAGGTGCTGGAACAGTGCGTTGGCGATGCCCAGGTTGCCTTCGGAGTTTTCGAAGTCGATCGGGTTGACCTTGTGCGGCATGGTCGACGAACCGATTTCGCCAGCGATGGTGCGCTGCTTGAAGTAACCCAGGGAGATGTAGCCCCAGATGTCACGGTCGAAGTCGATCAGGATGGTGTTGAAGCGCGCGATCGCGTCGAACAGCTCGGCGATGTAGTCGTGCGGTTCGATCTGCGTGGTGTACGGGTTGAAGCCCAGGCCCAGCTCGTCTTCGATGAAGGCGCGAGCGTTGGCTTCCCAGTCGATCTGCGGGTAGGCCGACAGGTGCGCGTTGTAGTTGCCGACGGCGCCGTTGATCTTGCCCAGCAGCGGCACGGCAGCGACTTGAGCAATTTGACGCTCGAGACGGTAAACCACGTTCGCCAGCTCTTTACCCAGAGTGGTCGGGGAGGCTGGCTGACCGTGGGTGCGCGACAGCATCGGCACGTCAGCGAAACGGATGGCCAGTTCGCGGATGGCGTTGGCAGTCTGGCGCATCAGCGGCAGCATCACGTCGTCACGGCCTTCGCGCAGCATCAGGGCGTGGGACAGGTTGTTGATGTCTTCACTGGTGCAGGCAAAGTGGATGAACTCGCTGACCTTGGCCAGCTCCGGCAGCTTGGCCGCCTGCTCTTTGAGCAGGTATTCGATCGCTTTGACGTCGTGGTTGGTGGTGCGCTCGATTTCTTTGACGCGCTCGGCGTGCTCCAGCGAGAAGTTTTCAGCCAGTTCATTGAGAACGGCGTTGGCCTCGGCGGAGAAGGCTGGCACTTCAGGGATACCAGCGTGGGCGGCCAGGCGCTGGAGCCAGCGCACTTCAACCAGAACACGGGCACGGATCAGGCCGTACTCGCTGAAAATCGGGCGCAGGGCCTCGGTTTTGCCGGCGTAGCGGCCGTCAACAGGGGAAACCGCAGTGAGCGAAGAAAGCTGCATGGGGTGTTCTCGGACAGTCGGGCAACGAAATGGGGCGCGTATCATACATGAAAAAATCCGCCGGTCCGTTGCCAACTGACCGGCGTATTACGCGTTACAGACTACAAAGCGTTTATTGCGCGGCGTTTACTCGCTGCGCATCAATGGATACAGCTCTTTGAGCAGCTTGCGCCGGCTGATTACCAACTGCCAGCGATGGCCGCCGAGCTGACGCCACAAGCGCGCCGAACGAATGCCGGCGAGCAGCAGGGCGCGGATTTTCGAGGCGTTGCTCGGTTGTTGCAGGTTGCGCATGTCGCCGTGCACCTGAATGCGTTGGCGCAGGGTGCTCAGGGTGTCCTGATACAGCGCACCGCAGGCGGCAATCACGTTTTCATGGGCCGGGCCGAAGTGTTCGACTTGCGACTGAATCTGCGGCAGACGCTTGCCGATCACATCGAGCATGTCGCCGCGTTTCGCCAGTTGGCGTTCAAGACCGAGCATCGACAGGGCATAACGCAATGGCTCGCGCTGCAGGGTGCTAGGGTCGCGTTCGAGGGCGCCGATCAGCGCCCGATAGCCTTCGCGCAAATTGAGGTCGTCGCCACCGTACACGTCCAGCGTGTCTTTCGGGTCGCGCACCAACAGGCTGCCGAGCATGCACGTCAGGCCGGCTTCGCTGGTCTGGCCGCTCTTGGCGATGCGGTCGACCAGCACGGCGGCGAGAAACACGCCGCCCAGCGCCGTCAGTTGCTCCTGAGTCGGGCTCATGCCTGACCGCTCCACGGCTCGGCGACTTCGATCACGCCGCCACCGAGGCAGATTTCACCGTCATAGAACACCACGGACTGGCCCGGCGTCACCGCGCGTTGCGGCTCGTCGAACACGGCGCGGTAGCCGCTGGCGGTTTTTTCCAGGGTGCAGGCTTGATCGCTCTGGCGATAGCGAACCTTGGCGGTCAGGCGCAGCGGCTGGCTCAGGTCGATCGGGTTGACCCAATAGATTTCCGAAGCGAGCAGGGCGCCGGAGAACAGCCACGGATGGTTGTTGCCCTGGCCGACGATCAGCTCGTTGGTGTCGAGATCCTTGCGCAGCACGTACCACGGCTCATCGCCGGCATCTTTCAGGCCGCCAATACCGAGGCCCTGACGCTGGCCGATGGTGTGGTACATCAAGCCGTGGTGACGGCCGATGACCTCGCCTTCGGTGGTCTTGATCTCGCCCGGTTGCGCTGGCAGGTATTGCTTGAGGAAATCGCTGAAACGACGCTCGCCGATGAAGCAGATCCCGGTGGAGTCTTTCTTCTTGGCGGTGGCCAGCTCGTATTTCTCGGCAATCGCACGGACTTCCGGCTTTTCCAGTTCGCCGACCGGGAACAGGGTCTTGGCGATCTGTTCGCCGCCAACGGCGTGCAGGAAGTAGCTCTGATCCTTGTTCGGATCGAGGCCTTTGAGCAGTTCGGTGCGGCCATTGATGTCGCGGCGGCGCACGTAGTGGCCGGTGGCGATCAGATCGGCGCCGAGCATCATGGCGTAGTCGAGGAACGCCTTGAACTTGATCTCGCGGTTACACAGGATGTCCGGGTTCGGCGTGCGACCGGCCTTGTATTCGGCCAGGAAGTGCTCGAACACGTTGTCCCAGTACTCGGCGGCGAAGTTGGCGGTGTGCAGCTTGATGCCGATTTTGTCGCAGACAGCCTGGGCATCCGCCAGGTCGTCCATGGCGGTGCAGTATTCCGTTCCGTCGTCTTCTTCCCAGTTCTTCATGAACAGGCCTTCCACTTCATAACCCTGCTCGATCAGCAGGAGAGCGGAAACGGAAGAGTCCACGCCGCCGGACATGCCGACAATGACGCGCTTCTTGGATGTGTCAGAAGGGGCTGGATCACGCATAGGGATTCAATGAGTGTCTTGAAAAAGGACGCGATTCTAGCAGGCTCGCGGCCTCAAGGCTAAAGAGAAGGGCGGATCAGTTCGAGGCTGAAGTGATGACCGGCCAGATAATCGTCGATGCAACGGATGATCAGCTCGCTGCGCCAGTTGTCGCGTTGAGCCATTAATTCGTCACGGGTCAGCCACTTGGCGCCGACGATGCCGTCGTCCAATTGGTAATCCGGGTGATGTTTCACCGCTTTGGCGCTGAAGCACACGCGCTGGTAGGTCACGCCGTTGCTCGGGGCGGTGTACAGGTAAATGCCGATGACGCCTGTGGGCTCGACGTCCCAGCCGGTTTCTTCGAGGGTTTCGCGCACGGCGGCTTCGATCAGGGTTTCGTCCGGGTCGAGATGGCCGGCGGGCTGGTTCAAGACGTTACGCCCGGCCTTGTGTTCTTCAACCATCAGGAAGCGGCCGTTGTCCTCGACGATGGTGGCGACGGTGATGTGGGGGAGCCATTCCATAAAACCTTCCTCAATCTATTGGTTGAAATGCAATCCCTGTGGGAGCTGGCTTGCCAGCGATGGCGGCCTATCATTCAGCATTGAAGGTGACTGATCCACCGCTATCGCTGGCAAGCCAGCTCCCACAGGGTTTTGTGGTGATCATAAAACCCGGAAACACAAACCCCGGCACAGGGCCGGGGTTTGTTTACCGCGCTACAACCTTAAACCAGCGCAGCAATCGCTGCGTTGAGGGTTGCGCTTGGGCGCATCGCCTTGCTGATCAGATCGGCATTGGCGTGGTAGTAACCGCCGATGTCGACTGGCTTGCCCTGAACGGCGTTGAGCTCGGCAACGATGGTTGCTTCGTTCTCGGTCAGCGTCTTGGCCAGCGTCGCGAACTGCGCTTGCAGTGCAGCGTCTTCAGTCTGGGCGGCCAGGGCCTGAGCCCAGTACATCGCCAGGTAGAAGTGGCTGCCGCGGTTGTCGATGTTGCCGACTTTGCGCGATGGCGACTTGTTGTTGTCGAGGAACTGGCCAGTCGCCTGATCCAGAGTCTTCGACAGCACCAGTGCTTTCGGGTTGTTGTAGTTCACACCCAGATGCTCGAGGGACGCTGCCAAAGCGAGGAACTCGCCCAGCGAATCCCAGCGCAGGAAGTTCTCTTCAACCAGTTGCTGCACGTGCTTCGGCGCCGAACCGCCGGCGCCGGTTTCGAACAGGCCACCGCCGTTCATCAGCGGCACGATCGACAGCATCTTGGCGCTGGTGCCCAGTTCCATGATCGGGAACAGGTCGGTCAGGTAGTCGCGCAGTACGTTGCCGGTCACCGAAATGGTGTCCTTGCCTTCGCGGGTGCGCTGCAGGGTATATTTCATCGCGTCGACCGGCGCCATGATCTGGATGTCCAGACCGGCGGTGTCGTGATCCTTCAGGTAAGCCTGAACTTTCTCGATCACTACGCCGTCGTGAGCGCGCATTGGGTCGAGCCAGAAGATCGCTGGCGTGCTGCTGGCGCGAGCACGGTTGACGGCCAGTTTGACCCAGTCCTGGATCGGCGCGTCTTTGGTCTGGCACATGCGGAAGATGTCGCCGGCTTCAACAGCCTGTTCCATCAGCAGGGTGCCTTTGCTGTCGGTGACGCGAACCACGCCGTCAGCCTTGATCTGGAAGGTCTTGTCGTGCGAGCCGTACTCTTCGGCTTTCTTCGCCATCAGGCCAACGTTTGGCACGCTGCCCATGGTGGTCGGGTCGAAAGCGCCATTGGCTTTGCAATCTTCGATCACAGCCTGGTAGATGGTCGCGTAGCAACGATCCGGGATCACAGCCTTGGTGTCGTGCAACTGACCGTCGGTGCCCCACATTTTGCCGGAGTCACGGATCATCGCCGGCATCGAGGCGTCGACGATCACGTCGCTCGGCACGTGCAGGTTGGTGATGCCTTTGTCGGAGTTGACCATCGCCAGCGACGGACGAGCGGCGTAGACGGCCGCCATGTCGGCTTCGATCTGTGCTTGCTGCTCAGCCGGCAGGGCCTTGATGCGTGCGTACAGATCGCCAATGCCGTTGTTCAGGTTGAAGCCGATTTCGGCCAGCACGTCAGCGTGCTTGGTCAGGGCGTCTTTATAGAACTCGGCAACGATCTGGCCGAACATGATCGGGTCGGAGACCTTCATCATGGTCGCTTTCAGATGCACCGAGAGCAGCACGCCTTGCGCCTTGGCGCTTTCGATTTCAGCAGCGATGAACGCACGCAGGGCGTTTTTGCTCATCACGGCGCAGTCGAGGATCTCGCCGGCCTGAACGGTGGTTTTTTCTTTCAGAACGGTCGCGGTGCCGTCCTTGGCGATCAGTTCGATCTTCACAGCGTCAGCGGCGTCGATCAGGGCAGCTTTTTCGCTGCCGTAGAAATCGCCGGTGCTCATGTGAGCGACGTGGGACTTGGAGTCTTTGGCCCAGGCGCCCATTTTGTGCGGGTGCTTGCGTGCGTAGTTCTTCACCGACAGCGGTGCACGACGGTCGGAGTTGCCTTCACGCAGAACCGGGTTCACGGCGCTGCCCTTGACCTTGTCGTAACGCGCCTTGGCGTCTTTGTCGGCGTCGCTGGTCACGGTTTCCGGGTAGTCCGGCAGGTTGTAACCCTGAGCTTGCAGCTCTTTGATCGCGGCTTGCAGCTGTGGAACCGAAGCACTGATGTTCGGCAGCTTGATGATGTTGGCTTCAGGCGTAACGGCCAGGTCGCCCAGTTCGGCGAGGTGGTCGGCTACGGCTTTGTCGCCCAGTTGCTCGGGGAAGCTTGCCAGGATGCGTGCTGCAAGAGAGATATCGCGGGTTTCCACGGCGATATCGGCCGAGGCGGTGTAAGCCTCGATGATCGGCAGCAGGGAATAGGTGGCGAGGGCAGGAGCTTCGTCGGTGAAGGTATAGATGATCTTCGAGCGGGTGGGCATATTCGGATTAACTCTCTCTTCTTTGCTAAAGCGTGCGCAGAAACTCGAGGGGCGCCGGGTAAGCGCGTTCGTTCAAAGTCATCCATGAACCGAATGTCGAGATTCTTCGCGGTGATGTTGGGTGCATCAGTAGAGCGTCAAGCAGTCAGGCTGCGGTAACAACCCGACCAATCAGGCGGAAAGTCTCATGCTAGAGAGGCCAGCCGTCGTGACCCTGTGGTCAGCGGGCGGCATTATACATAGGTAGCTGGCAATCTGCCGATGGTTCATATGCAACGAATCTCGTCCATTGGTCTAAAGGTCGCAGGGCAGGATGGCGACTAAGGTCAATGGGAATGCTTGAGTTTGGCGCTTTTCCCTTTGCTTTCAGGGTTGTACGAAACGAGTTGTGCGATTGCCGGGAACAGAGGGTTTGCGTGTTGATTTAACTGGGTTACGCTCGAACCAAGCCAGATGTTCAATCCAAACAATGGAGTTCAGCATGGGTTACAAGAAGATTCAGGTTCCAGCCGTCGGCGACAAAATCTCCGTCAATGCAGACCATTCTCTCAATGTTCCTGATAACCCGATCATCCCCTTCATCGAAGGTGACGGCATTGGTGTCGACATCAGTCCGGTGATGATCAAGGTTGTCGATGCTGCAGTTCAAAAGGCATACGGCGGTAAACGCAAGATTTCCTGGATGGAAGTCTACGCCGGGGAAAAAGCCACTCAGGTTTACGATCAGGACACCTGGCTACCGCAGGAAACCCTCGATGCAGTCAAGGATTACGTGGTTTCCATCAAAGGCCCGCTGACCACGCCGGTCGGTGGCGGCATCCGCTCGCTGAACGTGGCCCTGCGTCAGCAACTCGACCTGTACGTCTGCCTGCGCCCGGTGCGTTGGTTCGAAGGCGTGCCGAGCCCGGTGAAAAAGCCTGGCGACGTCGATATGACCATCTTCCGCGAGAACTCCGAAGACATCTATGCCGGTATCGAGTGGAAGGCTGGTTCGCCGGAAGCCACCAAGGTCATCAAATTCCTTAAAGAAGAAATGGGCGTCACCAAAATCCGTTTCGACGAAAACTGCGGCATCGGCGTCAAACCGGTGTCGCTGGAAGGCACCAAGCGTCTGGCGCGCAAGGCCCTGCAATATGTGGTCGACAACGACCGCGATTCGCTGACCATCGTGCACAAAGGCAACATCATGAAGTTCACCGAAGGTGCCTTCAAAGAGTGGGCCTACGAGGTAGCTGCCGAAGAATTCGGCGCGACCCTGCTCGACGGCGGTCCGTGGATGCAATTCAAGAACCCGAAAACCGGCAAGAACGTTGTGGTCAAAGATGCCATCGCCGACGCCATGCTCCAGCAGATCCTGCTGCGCCCGGCGGAATACGACGTGATCGCGACCCTCAACCTCAACGGTGACTACCTGTCCGACGCCCTGGCGGCGGAAGTGGGCGGTATCGGTATCGCGCCGGGCGCCAACCTGTCCGACACCGTGGCGATGTTCGAAGCTACCCACGGCACCGCGCCCAAATACGCCGGCAAGGACCAGGTCAACCCGGGTTCGCTGATTCTTTCGGCCGAAATGATGCTGCGCCACATGGGCTGGACGGAAGCCGCGGATCTGATCATCAAGGGCACCAACGGCGCTATCTCGGCCAAGACTGTGACCTATGACTTCGAACGTTTGATGGATGGCGCCAAACTGGTTTCGTCTTCGGGCTTCGGCGATGCGCTGATCTCGCACATGTAATAAAGGCAGGCATGCGAAAAACCGCCCGGCTCTGATGGATGAGCCGGGCGGTTTTTTTTGGCTGAAGGTTCTGAAGTGTCAGCTGATGAGGGTTTTCTCTTTCTGCTTGAGGTCGATGGCGGTTTTCACTGTTTTTTCAGTCGCCTTCTCAGCGTCCTTCGCCGTCTCAACCGATGTAATCTTTATCGCATGCAGGCCTTTGGGGCCTTGCACGATGTCGAATTTCACTTCCTGACCCGCTTTCAGGGTTTTGTACCCGTCCATGTCAATGGCCGAGTAATGCGCAAAGAAATCGATGTCTTTGCCATCCTCGTCGCGGCCTTCGCGGGCGTCGGTGTTGATGAAACCGAATCCCTTGGCATTGTTGAACCATTTCACCTTGCCGACAGCCATGCTCAAATCCCTCTGCAACAGACTCCATCGCTGGAGTATCATCCAATTCATCCGCAATCTTATTCGTTAAAAGAATTGACTCCGCGGATCTTTTTTACCCACTGTGGGCTCTATTGGTTGTAACACCGTTTTCCCGATAGTCAAGGTGACCGGGCAGTCGGAGTTGAAAACGTGGACAGCCGCCCCCACCACTGTATTTGCACAACTGACGAACCTTTCTTTCCCATGCATGCAATCAGCCAGATTCGACTAACATTCAATCAGGATCGCCCGCTTCTCCAAAAGGATCTTCCACAGGAGCACGACGACGATTCGGCAGGCGTTGCTGTTCAGGAAGCAAAGCCTGCGTTACAGGCGCCGCCGATGTACAAGGTGGTTTTGTTTAATGATGACTACACACCGATGGATTTCGTCGTCGAAGTGCTTGAGGTGTTTTTTAACCTGAATCGCGAGCTGGCGACCAAGGTCATGCTGGCCGTCCACACAGAAGGACGGGCAGTATGTGGAGTGTTTACCCGCGACATCGCCGAGACAAAGGCCATGCAGGTCAACCAGTACGCCAGGGAAAGCCAGCATCCGCTACTCTGTGAAATCGAGAAGGACGGTTAATCGCCGACCACTTGGGTATGAGGTGAAGCTATGTTAAACCGCGAGCTCGAAGTCACCCTCAATCTTGCCTTCAAGGAGGCTCGTTCGAAACGTCATGAGTTCATGACCGTCGAACACCTTTTGCTGGCCCTATTGGACAATGAGGCTGCCGCCACCGTTTTGCGTGCCTGCGGCGCAAACCTCGACAAACTCAAGCACGATCTGCAGGAGTTCATCGACTCCACCACGCCACTGATCCCCGTTCATGACGAAGATCGTGAAACCCAGCCAACCTTGGGCTTCCAGCGTGTACTGCAACGTGCTGTTTTCCACGTACAGAGCTCGGGCAAACGCGAAGTAACCGGCGCCAACGTGCTGGTTGCAATCTTCAGTGAGCAAGAGAGTCAGGCCGTGTTTCTGCTGAAACAGCAGAGCGTTGCGCGCATCGATGTCGTCAACTACATCGCTCACGGCATTTCCAAAGTGCCGGGGCATGGCGATCACTCTGAAGGTGAGCAAGATATGCAGGACGACGAGGGCGGTGAGTCTTCTTCTTCAGGCAATCCTCTGGATGCTTATGCCAGCAACCTCAACGAGCTCGCGCGCCAGGGTCGCATTGATCCGCTGGTCGGCCGCGAATCGGAAGTCGAGCGTGTCGCGCAGATTCTCGCGCGCCGTCGTAAAAACAATCCGCTGCTGGTCGGTGAAGCAGGCGTGGGTAAAACCGCGATTGCCGAAGGCCTGGCGAAGCGCATTGTCGACAACCAGGTGCCGGATCTGTTGGCCAACAGCGTTGTTTACTCGCTCGATCTCGGCGCTCTGCTTGCGGGTACCAAGTATCGCGGTGATTTCGAGAAGCGCTTCAAGGCGCTGCTCAATGAACTGAAAAAACGTCCGCAGGCGATCCTCTTTATCGACGAGATCCACACCATTATCGGTGCGGGCGCTGCGTCGGGCGGGGTCATGGACGCTTCGAATCTGCTCAAGCCACTGCTGTCGTCTGGCGACATTCGCTGCATCGGTTCGACCACGTTCCAGGAATTTCGCGGCATCTTCGAAAAGGATCGTGCCCTGGCACGTCGCTTCCAGAAGGTCGATGTCGTCGAGCCGTCGGTGGAAGACACCATCGGTATCCTGCGCGGCCTGAAAGGGCGTTTCGAGCAGCACCACAACATCGAATACAGCGATGAGTCGTTGCGCGCCGCTGCTGAACTGGCATCGCGCTACATCAATGACCGGCACATGCCGGACAAGGCCATCGACGTGATCGACGAGGCGGGCGCCTATCAGCGTCTGCAACCGGTCGAGATGCGCGTCAAGCGTATCGAAGTGCCGCAGGTCGAAGACATCGTGGCGAAAATCGCACGGATTCCGCCGAAGCACGTCACCAGTTCCGACAAGGAACTGCTGCGTAACCTGGAGCGTGACCTGAAGCTGACGGTGTTTGGTCAGGACGCGGCGATTGATTCGCTGTCAACCGCGATCAAGCTTTCCCGTGCTGGCCTCAAGTCGCCGGACAAGCCTGTCGGTTCGTTCCTGTTCGCAGGCCCGACTGGTGTCGGTAAAACCGAGGCTGCGCGGCAGCTGGCGAAGGCGTTGGGGATCGAACTGGTTCGCTTCGACATGTCCGAGTACATGGAGCGTCACACCGTATCGCGTCTGATCGGTGCGCCTCCAGGCTATGTCGGTTTCGATCAGGGCGGTCTGTTGACCGAGGCGATCACCAAGCAGCCGCACTGCGTATTGCTGCTCGATGAAATCGAGAAGGCGCATCCGGAAGTCTTCAACCTGCTGCTGCAGGTGATGGACCACGGCACGCTGACCGACAACAACGGGCGGAAGGCGGATTTCCGCAACGTGATTGTGATCATGACCACTAACGCCGGTGCCGAAACGGCAGCTCGCGCTTCGATCGGTTTCACCCATCAGGACCACTCGTCCGATGCTATGGAAGTGATCAAGAAGAGCTTCACGCCGGAATTCCGTAACCGTCTGGACACCATTATCCAGTTTGGTCGCCTCAGTCATGAGGTCATCAAAAGCGTGGTGGACAAGTTCCTTACCGAGCTTCAGGCGCAGCTGGAAGACAAGCGTGTATTGCTGGAGGTTACCGACGCGGCGCGCAGTTGGCTCGCGGCGGGTGGTTACGACTCGGCGATGGGTGCGCGTCCGATGGCGCGTCTGATCCAGGACAAGATCAAGCGTCCGTTGGCGGAGGAGATTCTGTTTGGCGAGCTGGCCGAGCATGGCGGTGTGGTTCACATCGACATCAAGGATGGTGAGTTGACGTTTGACTTCGAGACTACCGCTGAGATGGCCTGACGGCTTGTTGTTGATTGGGAAGGCGCCTTCGGGCGCCTTTTTTGTTGTCTGGTGTTTTTGTGTGTATATCCGTTGCTGCGGGTGTTGCTGATTAGGGTTCCGCCCTTACGGCGAGTCACTTTTTCCAGACGCCCGGAATGCCGGCCCAGAAAAAAGTAACCAAAAAGGCTTGCTCCTACCGGCGTTTTTCAAGGTAGTTGTCGCGTCTACCGTTTCGCTACGCGACTTTTACCACTACGGTTAGCTCCCTTTCAGGGTTCAGATACACCGT
The DNA here is from genome assembly GCF_058136335.1 of Pseudomonas sp. 4CAES_32.4. Classification (NCBI taxonomy): domain Bacteria; kingdom Pseudomonadati; phylum Pseudomonadota; class Gammaproteobacteria; order Pseudomonadales; family Pseudomonadaceae; genus Pseudomonas; species Pseudomonas sp. 4CAES_32.4. Next base: position 3,972,205 of record NZ_CM176882.1, on the reverse strand, counting down.
GCCGATCGGATTCCAGTTACGTGTTTGACCCGACCATCGCTCCGGCTTTCTTTCACGTGCAAGCCCATAAACCCTGTCTCGACGTGCCAGGATTTCCTTATCTTTTCCGTCATGGCGTTGAGCCGGTGTCACGAAGCGGATCCGGCTATGACGGTGCACGGTGTTGTACCAGGTCATAAAATTCCTCACCCAGATACGCGCGTCATCCAGACTGGCAAACCCATCTTGCGGCCACTGCGGGCAGTATTTCAGCGTCCTGAACAGAGATTCCGAGTACGGGTTATCGTTGCTGACTCGTGGTCTACCGCGAGACGGCGTGATGCCCAAGTCGTACATCTTGGTCAGTAGAGTCACCGATTTCATCGGCGCGCCGTTGTCCGAGTGAAGCACCAGCGGCTGGCGCCAGCACTTCTCCTGAGTCACGCTTCGTTGCAGCAACGCTGCTGCCTTCTCACCGCTCTCTGCTTCATAAACTTCCCAGCCCACAGCCTTGCGGCTATAGATATCCTCGATCAAATAGAGGTAGTAAAACTTCCCCCGAACCGGCGATGGCAGGTAGGTGATGTCCCATGACCACACCTGATTGGCCGATGTTGCTGCGTAAGTGGTTGGCGCCTCATGGCGATGCGGCCGCTTGGCTCGGGAGCGGTGATGCTGCTGACCTGCGGCATGCAAGACACGGTAAAAAGTTGCCTCCGAGGCCACATAACGCCCTTCGTCGGCCAACTGCGGCACGATCTGGCACGGCGGCAGATGCGCATAGATTTTGCTGTTGCACAGCGTAACGATGGCTTGTCGCTCAAGCTCACTGAGCGCGTTGCTTGGTATCGGCCTCAGCGTCGTTGTACGCCCATCTGCCAGGATTTCTTCCGGCAAGTTCCATCGCTGCAGCGTTCTCAGTGAAATGCCTACCTCCTGACAAGCAGGCGCCCTGCGGGCGCCCGCCAAGATGGCTTCATTGAGCCACCCAACGAGTAAATACCGTTCTGGCAACAAGGTCAGTTGTCCTCGTCGTCGCTCCCCCAGTAGGCATTGAGCTTTTTTCGCAGTACCAACAAAGCCGCGGTTTCAGCCAAAGCGGCATCCTTGCGGCGCAGCTCACGCTCCAGTTCTCGGATGCGATTTTTATCGTCTCGAGACTGACCGGCGTTTACATTTTTAACAGCCGATTGCTTGGAGCTGTTGGCGATAAACGCGTTACGCCAATCAGTAATCTGCTCAGGAAAAATGCCTTTTCGCCGGCAATATTCTCCGATTTCCAGCTCCGATAAAGCTGAGGTTTCTATGATGATCGACAGCTTCGATTCGGCGGACCAACTCTCTGCTGGTTGCTTGGCGTCGGACAATTGAGTGCCTCTGGCAGCAGCTTGCTTGCGCCAATAAAAGAGAGACATGTCGCTGCAGCCTTCACGACGTGCGACCTCCGCCGCTGAGAGATTCAGGGGCGGAAGCATCATTTTAAGCAGTGCAGCTTTACGTTCAGGTGAATAGAAAGGCATGACCATACTCTTGCCGCCCCCGGAACGCTTTTTAAAAAACCGGAGACACGACAACTACCCTGACACCGGGGGCTACGTACGGCCCGCTCGCTGGGGCTCGGGGTCCCTTCGCTCCGGGATCGATCCGGGCGCAGCGCCTACGGTTTGCTGCGCTGCACCTCCTCTCGCTGTGTTTGGCTTCGCCAAACGGTCGCTGCGCTCCCACGCCCGGATCAATCCCTCCACTCAGCCTTCCGACGTCGCCTTACAGATCAAGATCAAAAGCAGGCGAGCTGACACTCGGCCTATTGAGTGGTGAGGAGCGGGTGTTCGGCTTTGGATTTGTGGTGGATTTTCCCCTCACCCCAGCCCTCTCCCGAGGGAGAGGGGGCCCATTTTCGGGCTTTTCAAAACCTGAGTTCAACGCGGAATCGCACGTCGGCGTATCTCTTCCAGTCCACGCGGTGAGTTCCCTCTCCCTCCGGGAGAGGGCTAGGGTGAGGGGCTTTTGATCTGGTTTTTGATCTTGCTTCGGCTTTTGATCTTTTGCCCCTTCGGCAGGCCGAGCGTAGGTGTTCATCCGGGGGTAGGCGCGCAGCGCCGTGCGGCGTAGCCGCATACATCGAGAGGAGGTGCAGCGAAGCAAACCGTAGGCGATGCCCCCGGAAGGACACCGTAGCGAGGGAACACTGAGCCTCAGCGAAGTGCCGTACGCCAGGGGCAAAGCCTTTTGCTTACTTTTCGCTGGGCCGGCATTCCGGCGTTTGGAAAAGTGAGTCGCTGTAAGAGCGAAACCGCCAGCGGCAGCACCCGAGAAAACGGATATGCCCCCAAAACCCCAAAACCCCAAAACGCAGACAAACAAAAACGCCCGGCATAAACCGGGCGTTCTGTATTGACCTGATTAGCGAGCGCGGTAAGTAATGCGCCCTTTGCTCAAGTCATAGGGCGTCAGCTCGACGCGCACTTTGTCACCGGTAAGAATACGAATGTAGTTCTTGCGCATCTTGCCGGAAATATGCGCGGTTACGACGTGCCCATTTTCCAACTCCACACGAAACATGGTGTTGGGCAGGGTGTCGACGACAGTGCCTTCCATTTCGAAGCTGTCTTCTTTCGACATGCAGTAAAGCCCTCGGTATCCAATGAATGGCCCGGTGCAACTGCGCCAGGCAAAAGCGGCGTGCATTGTGCCCGAAAAATGGGGTTTACGCCAAGGGGTTTAGGGCTTTGGTTTAGTTGAGGATGACCCAGCGCTGATTAATCAGCAATTCGATGGGGCGATATTGGGTCTTGTAGTTCATCTTTTTGCAGTTCTTGATCCAGTAACCCAGATAAACCGCCTCAAGCCCGAGGCGCTGGCTCTCGCCGATCTGCCAGAGGATGGCAAAACGGCCAAGGCTGCGGCGTTCTTCCTCGGGTTCGTAAAAGGTATAGACCGCCGATAAGCCGTTTGGCAGCAGGTCAGTCACCGCCACGGCGAGCAACCGTCCGTCGAGTCGGAATTCGTAAAATCGGGAGAAGGGCAGGTCGCGCACCAGAAACGTCGAGAATTGATCCCGGCTCGGCGGGTACATATCGCCATCGGCATGGCGCTGTTCGATATAGCGCTGGTACAGATCGAAATATTCTTCGCTGAACTGTGGTTTGACCGGTCGTACCTGTAAATCGAAGTTGCGCTTGAAAATGCGCTTCTGCTGACGATTAGGGGTGAACTGCGCCACGGGAATGCGCGCAGGCACGCACGCATTGCAGTTCTGGCAATGGGGCCGATACAGATGATCGCCACTGCGACGAAAGCCCATTTCCGACAGATCTGCGTAGACATGCACATCCATGGGCTGGCTAGGGTCGAGAAACAGGGTCGTGGCCTGCTCCTCGGGCAGATAACTGCAAGAGTGAGGTTGAGTGGCATAGAACTTCAGACGCGCCAACTCGGTCATGATCAACCCTCGGGATAAGCTGGTGAATTAAGTGTAAGCCACGCGCGCAAAAGTCGCTCAGCAAACCCAAGTGGCATGATTGGGTTGATCCAGGTGTCTGGCCAGATAGCCGGCGAATTCCTGGCGAGGAATCGCCCGGGCGCCGAGGCTGTGCAGATGATCGGTCGGCATCTGGCAGTCGATCAGCACGAACCCTGAATCGTTCAGATGGCGCACCAGCGTGGCAAAACCATATTTCGAAGCGTTGTCGGCACGGCTGAACATCGATTCGCCGAAGAACAATTGGCCCATGGCCAAGCCATAGAGGCCGCCGACCAGTTCGCCCTCATCCCAAACTTCCACCGAATGGGCGAAGCCACGCCGATGCAGTTCAATGTAGGCGTCCTGCATCGCCTCGGTGATCCAGGTGCCGTCAGCGTAATCCCGGGGCGCAGCGCAGGCGTGAATCACCGCGTCGAAGTCCTGATCGAAGGTCACTTGATAGCGCTCTTTGCGCAGCAATTTACCCAGGCTGCGCGAGACATGCAGTTCGTCGGGAAACAACACAGTGCGCGGATCCGGCGACCACCAGAGAATCGGCTGACCCTCGGAAAACCACGGAAAGCAGCCATGGCGGTAAGCCTGGATCAAGCGATCAGCGGACAAATCGCCACCCGCGGCGAGCAGTCCGTTGGGGTCGCGCATGGCCTTTTCCAGTGGCGGAAAAGTCAGGGAATTACGTTGTAACCAAGTCAGCATGGCATCCAGGCTTGCAGAAGGGGAGGGCGGTGCGGGCTGTTCGGCCCGCGATAAAGTGTGCCGTTAAATGACAGGAATGTCGTCCAGATACTTCTCGGCGTCGAGTGCGGCCATGCAGCCCGCGCCCGCTGAGGTCACAGCCTGACGGTAAACATGGTCGGCGACATCGCCGGCGGCGAACACCCCGGGAATCTCGGTAGAGGTGGCGTCGCCGTCGCTGCCGCCCTTGATCAGCAAGTAGCCGTCGCGCATCGGCAACTGCCCTTGGAACAGGTCGGTGTTGGGTTTGTGGCCGATAGCGATGAACACGCCGGCCAGCGGCAGCTCGCGGGTTTCGCCGGTATGGCTGTTGCGCAGGCGGGCACCGGTCACGCCACTGGCGTCGCCGAGCACTTCGTCGAGATGCTGGTTCCAGTGAAGGCGCACGTTGCCGTTGGCGGCTTTCTCGAACAGTTTGTCCTGAAGGATTTTCTCCGAGCGCAGCTTGTCGCGACGGTGGATCAGGTGCACCTCTTTGGCAATGTTCGACAAATACAGCGCTTCCTCGACAGCCGTGTTGCCGCCGCCGACCACCGCGACCACCTGATTGCGGTAGAAAAAGCCGTCACAGGTCGCGCAGGCAGAAACACCCTTGCCGGCGAAAGCCTCTTCCGAAGGCAGGCCCAGATACTGCGCCGAGGCGCCGGTGGCAATAATCAAAGCATCGCAAGTGTAGGTGCCGCTGTCGCCAATCAGCTCAAACGGGCGCTGCTGCAACTTGGCGGTGTGGATGTGGTCGTAAACGATCTCTGTGGCAAAGCGTTCGGCGTGTTTCTGCATGCGCTCCATCAACGCCGGGCCGGTGAGGCCTTCGACGTCGCCAGGCCAGTTATCGACTTCGACGGTGGTGGTGAGCTGGCCACCGGCCTGCAACCCGGTGATCACCACGGGTTTCAGGTTGGCACGGGCGGCGTACACCGCGGCGCTGTAACCGGCCGGGCCGGAGCCGAGAATGATCAGGCGTGAATGCTTCGCTGCGTTCATCAAATACACCTCATAAGCCTTTGTCACAAAAGGTAATGCATGCTCAAATTGAATCGTGGGATCTGTGTGCTTGACTATGCTCAATGCTGGGGTTTGAAGCATGGCATCGGACGCACAAACCCGTACAATGCCGGGCTGTTACAGAATGTTCGCGGTGCGCTGTGTTTATAAAAGCGCCAGCACAGTGTTAAAAGTAGTCTCAGTTGGGCCCGTCAACTTTTTTACCTGCCTGGATCGGGCAGTTTTTTATCGTCATTCAATAGATGGACGCGCCTCGTGCGCAGGAAAAGAAGCGTTTTGAAGAAATCCACCGAAGCACCAAAAACAGTCGTTCCGCTCTGGCGCCAACAGTTGCACTACCGGCTCAAGGAAGGTGCATTGATCGCCATCGGCGCCTTGTGCCTGTTCCTGATGATGGCTTTGCTGACCTACGGCAAGGACGATCCGGGCTGGAGCCACAACAGCAAGATCGACGACGTACAGAATTTTGGCGGCCCGGCGGGCTCCTACAGCGCCGATATCCTGTTCATGGTGCTCGGTTACTTCGCCTACATCTTCCCGTTGTTGCTGGCGATCAAGGCGTATCAGATCTTCCGTCAGCGCCACGAGCCGTGGCAGTGGAGCGGCTGGCTGTTTTCCTGGCGCCTGATCGGTCTGGTGTTTCTGGTGCTGTCCGGCGCTGCGCTGGCGCATCTGCATTTTCACGCGGCTTCGGGCCTGCCGGCAGGTGCTGGCGGCGCGCTGGGCGAAAGCCTGGGCAATCTGGCGAAGAACGCGCTGAACATTCAGGGCAGCACACTGCTGTTCATCGCCTTGTTCCTGTTTGGCCTGACGGTGTTCACCGACCTGTCGTGGTTCAAGGTCATGGACGTCACTGGCAAGATCACCCTCGATTTGTTCGAACTGTTCCAGGGCGCGCTCAACCGCTGGTGGTCGGCGCGTACGGAGCGCAAGCAACTGGTCGCGCAACTGCGTGAAGTCGATGATCGTGTCCACGATGTCGTCGCGCCGACCGTGACTGATAAACGCGAACAAGCCAAAGTCAAAGAACGCCTGATCGAACGTGAGCAAGCCTTGAGCAAGCACATGTCTGATCGCGAAAAGCAGGTGCCGCCGGTCATTGCACCAGCGCCAGTCAAAGCGCCCGAGCCAAGCAAGCGCGTACAGAAAGAGAAACAGGTGCCGTTGTTCGTCGACAGCGCCGTGGAAGGCACCTTGCCGCCGATCTCGATTCTCGACCCCGCGGAAAAGAAACAACTCAATTACTCGCCGGAATCCCTGGCAGCGGTCGGCCACCTGCTGGAGATCAAGCTCAAGGAATTCGGCGTCGAAGTCACGGTGGATTCGATCCATCCCGGCCCGGTGATTACCCGTTACGAAATTCAGCCGGCTGCTGGCGTCAAAGTCAGCCGCATCGCCAACCTCGCCAAAGACCTTGCGCGTTCGCTGGCCGTGACGAGTGTGCGGGTGGTTGAGGTGATTCCGGGCAAGACCACGGTCGGTATCGAGATCCCCAACGAAGACCGGCAGATCGTGCGCTTCTCCGAAGTGTTGTCGACGCCTGAATACGATAATTTCAAATCGCCGGTCACCCTGGCGCTCGGTCATGACATTGGCGGTAAGCCAGTCATCACCGACCTGGCAAAAATGCCGCACTTGCTGGTCGCCGGTACTACCGGTTCCGGTAAGTCGGTGGGCGTGAACGCGATGATCCTGTCGATCCTGTTCAAGTCCGGCCCGGAAGACGCCAAGCTGATCATGATTGACCCGAAAATGCTGGAACTGTCGATCTACGAAGGCATTCCGCATCTGCTCTGCCCGGTTGTGACGGACATGAAGGACGCCGCCAACGCCCTGCGCTGGAGCGTGGCGGAGATGGAACGACGTTACAAACTCATGGCGAAGATGGGCGTGCGAAACCTGTCCGGCTTCAACGCCAAGGTCAAGGAAGCCCAGGACGCCGGCGAGCCGTTGAGCGATCCGCTGTACAAGCGCGAAAGCATCCACGACGAAGCGCCACTGTTGCAGAAGCTACCGACCATCGTCGTGGTGGTCGACGAATTCGCCGACATGATGATGATCGTCGGTAAAAAGGTTGAAGAACTCATCGCCCGTATTGCGCAGAAGGCGCGTGCGGCGGGTATCCACTTGATTCTCGCGACCCAGCGGCCATCGGTGGACGTGATCACCGGTCTGATCAAGGCCAACATCCCGACGCGTATGGCGTTCCAGGTGTCGAGCAAGATTGACTCGCGAACCATCATCGACCAGGGCGGCGCCGAGCAATTGCTTGGCCACGGTGACATGCTCTACATGCCACCGGGCACCAGCCTGCCGATCCGGGTTCACGGCGCGTTCGTTTCCGACGATGAAGTTCACCGCGTGGTGGAAGCGTGGAAGCTGCGTGGCGCACCGGAATACAACGACGACATTCTTAACGGCGTCGAAGAAGCCGGCAGCGGTTTCGAAGGCAGCAGCGGTGGCGGCGATGGCGACGATCCGGAAGCCGACGCGCTGTATGACGAAGCTGTGCAGTTCGTCCTGGAAAGCCGTCGCGCCTCGATTTCCGCGGTACAGCGCAAGCTTAAGATCGGTTACAACCGCGCCGCGCGGATGATCGAAGCCATGGAAATGGCCGGCGTCGTCACCTCAATGAACACCAACGGTTCGCGTGAAGTCCTGGCCCCGGGCCCGGTACGCGACTGATTGCAAAGCAAGAGGCGGGACAATGATGTTCCGCCGCTCTCCCACACGTATTCAAGAGGACTCCCATGCGTCTTATCCGCATGCTGTTGCCAGTACTGGCGTTGACCACCCTCACGGCTCACGCCGATGACAAGGACGTGGCGCGTCTGACCCAATTGCTGGAAACATCCAAGACCCTGAGCGCGAACTTCTCGCAGCTGACCCTCGACGGCAGCGGCACCCAGTTGCAGGAAACCACCGGCAACATGACCCTGCAGCGTCCGGGCCTGTTCTACTGGCACACCAATGCCCCGGCCGAGCAGACCATGGTCTCCGACGGCAAGAAAGTCACCCTGTGGGACCCGGATCTGGAACAGGCGACCATCAAGAAACTCGACGAGCGTCTGACCCAGACCCCGGCGCTGCTGCTGTCCGGTGATGTGTCGAAGATCAGCCAGAGCTTTGATATCAGCGCGAAAGAGGCGGGCGGCGTGATCGACTTCACCCTCAAGCCGAAAACCAAGGACACCCTGTTCGACAACCTGCGGCTGTCGTTCCGCAACGGTCTGCTCAATGACATGCAACTGATCGACAGCGTTGGCCAGCGTACCAACATCCTGTTTACCGGGGTCAAGGCCAACGAGCCAGTGCCAGCAACGAAGTTCAAGTTCGACATCCCCAAGGGTGCCGACGTGATCCAGGAATAAACGCAATCCCTGTGGGAGCAAGCTCGCTCCCACAGGGATTGTTGTCCCAGTGAGGTTTCAAAGGTAGTGATGGATCTGTTTCGCAGTGCACCGATTGCCCAGCCACTGGCCGCGCGTTTGCGTGCGACCAATCTGGATGAGTACGTCGGTCAGGAGCACGTGCTCGCTCGCGGCAAGCCTCTGCGTGAGGCGCTGGAGCAGGGTGCCCTGCATTCGATGATCTTCTGGGGTCCGCCGGGCGTGGGTAAAACCACCTTGGCGCGGTTGCTCGCGGAAGTCTCCGATGCGCATTTCGAAACGGTTTCAGCAGTGCTCGCCGGGGTCAAAGAGATCCGTCAGGCTGTTGAAATCGCCAAGCAGCAGGCCGGTCAGTACGGCAAGCGCACGATTCTGTTCGTCGATGAAGTGCATCGTTTCAACAAGTCGCAGCAGGATGCTTTTCTGCCGTACGTTGAAGACGGCACGCTGATCTTCATCGGCGCCACCACCGAAAACCCTTCCTTCGAACTCAACAACGCCTTGTTGTCGCGGGCCCGCGTCTACGTCCTGAAAAGCCTCGACGAAGCGGCGCTGCGCAAACTGGTGCACCGCGCGCTCACCGAAGAGCGCGGCCTGGGCAAGCGCAATTTGACGTTGAACGACGAAGGCTTCCAGATGCTGCTGTCCGCCGCCGATGGCGATGGCCGGCGCTTGCTCAATCTGCTGGAAAACGCTTCCGACCTGGCCGAAGACGACAGCGAAATCGGCACCGAGCTGTTGCAAAGCCTGCTCGGCGATACGCGCCGACGCTTCGACAAGGGCGGCGAAGCGTTCTACGACCAGATATCGGCGCTGCATAAATCGGTGCGCGGCTCCAACCCCGACGGCGCGCTGTACTGGTTTGCGCGGATGATCGACGGCGGTTGCGATCCGCTTTACCTGGCCCGGCGCGTGGTGCGTATGGCCAGCGAAGACATCGGCAACGCCGATCCGCGCGCCCTGAGCCTGTGCCTTGCGGCGTGGGAAGTGCAGGAACGCCTCGGCAGCCCGGAAGGCGAGTTGGCCGTGGCCCAGGCCATCACCTATCTGGCTTGCGCGCCGAAAAGCAACGCGGTGTACATGGGTTTCAAAACCGCTCTGCGCGCCGCCGCTGAAAACGGCTCGCTGGAAGTGCCGCTGCATCTGCGTAACGCACCGACCAAACTGATGAAGCAATTGGGTTACGGCGACGAATACCGCTACGCCCACGACGAGCCGGATGCTTATGCCGCCGGCGAAGATTATTTCCCGGAAGAACTCGAACCGATCCCGTTCTACCAACCGGTGCCTCGCGGCCTGGAATTGAAGATCGGCGAGAAGCTCAACCACCTCGCCCAACTCGACCGTTTAAGCCCTCGGCAGCGGAGAAAATAGTGGTTCCACTGATTATTGCAGTCTCCGTCGGCGGCATGGCCGGCACCTTGTTGCGCTTCGCCACCGGTAATTGGATAAGCGCCAATTGGCCGCGGCACTTCTATACCGCGACGCTGGCCGTTAATATCGTGGGCTGTCTGTTGATTGGCCTGTTGTACGGCCTGTTTTTGATACGCCCGGAAGTGCCGATCGAGGTGCGCGCCGGGTTGATGGTCGGCTTCCTTGGGGGGCTGACGACTTTTTCATCCTTTTCACTGGATACGGTGCGCCTGCTGGAAAGCGGGCAAGTGCCGCTGGCCCTGGGCTATGCGGCACTCAGCGTATTCGGCGGGCTGCTCGCGACGTGGGCTGGCCTGTCTTTGACCAAACTTTGATAACGAGAAACCGACATGCTCGATTCCAAACTGTTACGTAGCAACCTTCAGGACGTAGCGGACCGCCTGGCTTCCCGTGGCTTTGCCCTGGATACCGCGCGCATCGAAGCGCTGGAAGAACAGCGCAAGACCGTCCAGACCCGCACCGAAGCACTGCAGGCTGAACGTAACGCGCGTTCCAAATCCATCGGTCAGGCCAAACAGCGCGGCGAAGACATCGCGCCGCTGATGGCGGATGTCGAGCGCATGGCGGGCGAACTGAGCGCCGGTAAAGTCGAACTGGACGCAATCCAGACCGAACTGGACTCGATCGTGCTCGGCATTCCCAACCTGCCGCACGAATCCGTTCCGGTCGGCAAAGACGAAGACGACAACGTCGAAGTGCGCCGCTGGGGCACGCCGACCGCTTTCGATTTCGAAGTGAAAGACCACGTTGCCCTGGGCGAGAAGTTCGGCTGGCTGGATTTTGAAACTGCCGCCAAGCTGTCCGGCGCACGCTTTGCTCTGCTGCGTGGCCCGATAGCCCGTCTGCACCGCGCCCTGGCGCAATTCATGATCAACCTGCACGTCAACGAGCATGGCTACGAAGAGGCTTACACGCCTTATCTGGTTCAGGCGCCGGCGCTGCAAGGCACCGGTCAACTGCCGAAGTTCGAAGAAGACCTGTTCAAGATCGCTCGCGAAGGCGAAGCCGATCTGTACCTGATCCCGACCGCCGAAGTGTCGCTGACCAACATTGTTGCCGGTGAAATCGTCGATTCGAAACTGCTGCCGATCAAGTTCGTTGCGCACACTCCGTGCTTCCGCAGTGAAGCCGGTGCGTCGGGTCGTGACACCCGTGGCATGATCCGTCAGCACCAGTTCGACAAAGTTGAAATGGTCCAGATCGTTGAGCCGTCCACCTCGATGGAAGCGCTGGAAGGCCTGACCGCCAACGCTGAAAAAGTCCTGCAGTTGCTGGGTCTGCCTTACCGCACCCTGGCGCTGTGCACCGGCGACATGGGCTTCAGCGCGGTCAAGACATACGACCTCGAAGTGTGGATCCCGAGCCAGGACAAGTACCGCGAGATTTCGTCGTGCTCGAACTGCGGCGACTTCCAGGCCCGCCGCATGCAGGCGCGTTTCCGCAACCCGGAAACCGGCAAGCCTGAGCTGGTGCACACCTTGAACGGTTCCGGTCTTGCCGTAGGTCGCACCCTGGTTGCCGTGCTGGAAAACTACCAGCAGGCCGACGGTTCGATCCGTGTTCCGGACGTACTGAAGCCGTACATGGGTGGCCTTGAGGTCATCGGCTAAATGAAATATCTGCCGCTGTTTCACAACCTGCGCGGCAGTCGTGTGTTGGTCGTCGGTGGGGGGGAAATTGCCTTGCGCAAATCCCGTCTGCTGGCCGATGCCGGTGCGCTGCTGCGGGTGGTCGCACCTGAAATCGAAACGCAACTGCGTGAACTGGTCACAGCTTCTGGCGGTGAATGCCTGTTGCGCGGTTACGTCGAGACGGATCTGGACGGTTGCGGGCTGATCATTGCCGCCACCGACGATGAGACGCTGAACGCACAGGTTTCCACTGACGCTCATCGGCGCTGCGTGCCGGTCAACGTGGTCGATGCGCCTGCCCTGTGCAGCGTGATCTTCCCGGCGATCGTCGACCGTTCGCCGTTGATCATCGCGGTGTCCAGCGGCGGCGATGCGCCGGTGCTGGCGCGGCTGATCCGCGCCAAGATCGAAACCTGGATTCCATCGACCTACGGCCAATTGGCCGGACTTGCCGCACGTTTTCGCAATCAGGTGAAAAGCCTGTTTCCGGATGTGCAGCAGCGTCGTGGCTTCTGGGAAGACGTGTTTCAAGGGCCGATTGCCGACCGCCAACTGGCCGGGCAGGGCGCCGAGGCCGAGCGTCTGCTGCAAGCCAAGATCGATGGCGAAGCCATGGTCACGACTGGCGAGGTTTATCTGGTCGGGGCAGGGCCGGGCGATCCTGATCTGTTGACGTTCAAGGCTTTGCGTTTGATGCAGCAAGCCGACGTGGTGTTGTACGACCGTTTGGTCGCGCCAGCGATTCTGGAGTTGTGCCGTCGCGATGCCGAGCGCGTGTATGTCGGCAAGCGTCGTGCCGATCACGCGGTGCCGCAGGATCAGATCAACCAGCAACTGGTCGATCTGGCCAAGGCTGGCAAGCGTGTGGTGCGGTTGAAGGGCGGTGATCCGTTCATCTTCGGCCGTGGTGGCGAAGAGATCGAAGAACTGGCCGCCCACGGTATTCCGTTCCAGGTGGTGCCAGGTATCACGGCAGCCAGTGGTTGTGCGGCGTACGCCGGGATTCCGCTGACCCATCGTGATTACGCGCAGTCAGTGCGCTTTGTCACCGGGCATTTGAAGGACGGTTCCACCGATCTGCCTTGGTCCGACCTTGTCGCGCCGGCGCAGACGCTGGTGTTCTACATGGGCCTGGTCGGGTTGCCGGTGATCTGCGAACAACTGATCAAACACGGTCGCTCGGCGGATACCCCGGCGGCGTTGATTCAGCAGGGCACCACGGTCAATCAGCGGGTCTTTACCGGCACGCTGGCGGATCTGCCACGCATGGTGGCGGAGCATGAAGTGCATGCGCCGACCTTGGTCATCGTTGGGGAAGTGGTGCAACTGCGCGAGAAACTGGCGTGGTTCGAAGGGGCTCAGGCGCAAGTCTGAAAACCGAGTTGACCCCAATCGCTGGCAAGCCAGCTCCCACAGGTTTTGTGTTGAAGCTGCAATCTTCAGCATCACCAAAATCCCTGTGGGAGCTGGCTTGCCAGCGATAGGGCGCTCAAAAACAGTACAAATCTCAACCCCGCCGCCAAACCCCTTTCCCAGTCAACCGCGCCCGATCATGGGCCATGGTGAAATCCTGTTCCGGCCCCTTCGGCACAATCCCGGTCGGGTTAATCGTCTTGTGGCTGCCGTAGTAGTGATTTTTGATGTGCTGGAAATCCACCGTCTCGCCAATCCCCGGCATCTGATACATCTCCCGCAGCCAGTTCGACAGGTTCGGATAATCGGCAATGCGCCGCAGGTTGCACTTGAAGTGCCCGTGGTACACCGCATCAAACCGAATCATCGTGGTGAACAGGCGCACGTCCGCTTCGGTCAGGTATTCGCCGCTCAGATAGCGGTTTGCGCCTAAAACGCCTTCCAGGTGATCGAGTTCGGCAAACACCTCATCAAACGCTTCTTCATAGGCCTGTTGCGAGGTGGCAAAACCTGCGCGGTACACGCCGTTGTTCACGGCGGGATAGATGCGATCGTTCAGCGCATCGATCTCCTTGCGCAGCGGCGCTGGGTAGAAATCCAGGTCGTTACCGGTGAGCTCATCAAACGCGCTGTTGAACATGCGGATGATCTCCGCCGATTCATTGCTGACGATGCGCTTGAGTTTCTTGTCCCACAGCACCGGCACGGTGACCCGACCCGTGTAGTCGGCGGTGTCAGCGGTATAGCGCTGGTGCATGAATTCGAAGTTGTCGAGCTTGTCGCCGGTCGAGCCGAGCGCCTTGTCGAAGGTCCAGCCGTTTTCCAGCATCAGCCAGCTGACCACAGAAACGTCGATCAGACTTTCCAGACCTTTGAGTTTGCGCAGGATCAGCGTGCGGTGCGCCCACGGACAGGCCAGCGAAACGTAGAGATGATAGCGCCCGGCTTCAGCGGCAAAACCGCCTTCACCGCTTGGACCCGGCTGGCCGTCAGCGGTGACCCAGTTGCGGCGTTGTGCCTGTTCGCGCTGGAACGCGCCGTCCTTGCTGCTTTCGTACCACTTGTCCTGCCAGTGGCCATCGACGAGTAAACCCATGATCAAGACTCCGTAAACCAATGTTCGTTGGAGTCGAGTTTATTCCGATGAGTTCGAACAAAAAGCGCAAAGATCGGGCGCGAATGATCGGTTAAATCGATTTGTGAGCGGCACTGCCCTAGTAGAAGGCAAGGGCAATGCCTTGTCTCAACCTTGACCTATGTGCCAGCTAGCGAGCACCAGCGTTTCTTTTACCTGAACGGGATTGATGTTCCTGATCTGGGTTTCAATCAGGATGCGCGGTAGCACCTTACCGAGAATGACCTCGGTCGGTAACTCGTCAGCTGCCCTCCAACCTGCGCCTATGGCCAGATCCCTCATCGAATCGAATTCGAATTTTGATAGCATCGCCGCGACTTCGGCTTCGGACAGATACACCGGTGCACTCAGCTGGGGGCGGCGGTCCCGCCAGACATCAAGCTTTGTCCCGGGAGCAGCATGGCCGCTTTCATACCAATCCACGATCGCGTGCGCGACGTTGACGCGATCAGCGCTGTCAGTAACAACAAATGGCAGCCAGTCCTGGACCGCTTTGGAGCAAAGTAATTGAATGGCGCCAGCGATTTGTGCTGCCTTCTTAAGGCGATCGGCGCGAAAATTCACTTGGTGGACTTCGTCTTGAAATGCCGCTGCATATTTTTCCAAGTCGACAAGTTCGACGTGCAGCTTCAGAGGCTCTTCTTTAGCGGCCGCAACCGATAGCCGATTGATGGTCAACTTGAAATCGTTTGGGGGAGTTATTACGCCAAAAACAGGAGATAGCTTGATATGCACGGTCGGGACAGGCGTTTCAAATGTCGCCGCTGTCGTATGGATTGCTGACTCACGACGTTCGAGCTCTCGAATGGCAGCATCCTCAGCGCCTGCTTTCCATTCGCGAAGCAACTGAGGCGTATAGCGTTTTTCGTCGTTGTCGATGAGTTTTGCGCAGCTCTGACACAACCAGATCGCATTGCTGATACTCGCCCGATCCTCGTTGAGCATGTTTCTGTCGTACCGCGGCCCTCCTTCCGATGCCGCATGGATATGAGCTGCTACGCCAATGTTGACGATTTGGTGCTGTTCGGTGCGAGGACCGAAAGTTGAGCATCGGCAGCTAGGATTTGAGCATTTCCCTCCAGCCCGCAGCGCAAGTATCCTTTTTACTTCTTCCTTAAAGTCGTCTCTCACTGTTTCTTCCTATTTGTGGGTTGGCAACATCAATATTCTTAGATTGTACGGGTTCGGTTATTCCAATATTTTTGGGCGCTATCGAACGCCTGCTCGCGGGGCTGACCGAGACCACGCAAGGCCAGCGCCATGGTCGCAATCAACGCCATTTGCGGGTAACTGTCGACGACGTCGCCGCGCCAAACGGCTTTCAGGTGTTCGACGTCCAGGGTTGCCGGTTTGACGTGGCGCTGCGCTGACAATTGCGGCCATTCCTCGTCCCAACTCTCGCCGCCGGTGGTGCCGTACAAGTGGCTGTCGGCATCCGGGTTGATCTCGATTTCGCCGCCATCACCCTTGACCACAATCGCCGTGTCGCCGAGCAAACCGCTGGCATCACGGTGCACGGCCTGATAGCCCGGATGGAAGATGCTTTGCAGCCCGCAACGTGCGCCCAGTGGGTTGAGAATCCGCGCCAGCGAATGAATCGGTGAGCGCAGGCCCAAGGTGTTGCGCAGGTCGATCATCTTCTGCAACTGCGGCGCCCAGTCCAGCAGCGGCATGAAGGCGAGGCCACCGTTGTCCAGCGCCGAGCCGACTTGTTCCCAGGTGCGGCACAACGGAATGTTCAACTCGCCGAGCAACTGCTCGCTGTACAGACGCCCGGCGGTGTGAGCGCCGCCGCCGTGCATGAAAATACGCACGCCGTTCTGCGCCAGGCACTTGGCTGCCAGCAGATACCACGGCAGATGCCGCTTCTTGCCGGCGTAGGTTGGCCAGTCCAGATCGACGTTCAATGCAGGTGCCTGCAAACGTGCGCGCAGGGCTTCGGTGAAACCGGCCATTTCCTCGGCGCTTTCTTCCTTGTGCCGCAGCAACATCAGAAAGGCGCCGAGCTGAGTGTCTTCGACCTTGTCGTCGAGCACCATGCCCATGGCTTCTCGGGCTTCCTCGCGAGTGAGGTCGCGCGCACCGCGTTTGCCTTTGCCGAGGATGCGCACGAACTGGGCGAACGGGTGCTCGGCAGGTGTTTCGAGGGTCAGCGCTGGGAAGTCGGTCATAAGCAATTCGTCGGTTTGGGCAGGCCCGCCAGTTTCGCGGCGAGTTTGGCAGGGGTGCCTTTGAACAGGCGGTTCAGGTGCAGGCTGTTGCCTTTTTCCGGACCGAGTTTCAGCGCGGTGTACTTGATCAGCGGGCGCGTGGCCGGCGACAGCTGGAACTCTGCGTAGAAGCTGCGCAGCAGTTCGAGGACTTCCCAATGTTCGGGCGTCAATTCGAGCTGTTCTGCAGCGGCGAGAGCGCTGGCCACCTCAGCCGACCAGTCGCTGAGGTCGACGAGGAAGCCGTCCTTGTCCAGTTCGATGGCGCGGGCGCCGACGGTCATGGAGTTCATAGCCAACTGTTGACCTTGTCGTGGTGGATCGTCAGCTCGACGAAGGCCGGGTAATCGATGGCTTCGGCCCAGTCGGGGACTGCCATGGCGCGAGCCTGTGCATCTTCGGCGAGGACAAACAATTTGATCTGGCGGGTGTGCAATGCGGTGAACGGCGCGGTGCCCGGTTGCAGTGCATAAACCGCATCGCCGGACAACAGCAAAGCATCAGCGCTGCCGATCAAACGCAAGCAACTGCTCAGGCGATCGTCGCCGAAGGGAGAATGAGACAACATATGCAAAGTCGACATCAGAGGGTGATCACCTGGTCGTAGCGGTCAATAAGGGCGGTGATGTGTTCGGCGTCCAGCGGCGCGGCTTCTTCCAGCGACAGCTCGCTCAAACCGCGAAGGCTGGCGCTTTCGGCGCAATAAAACAGCTCTTCAACGCCAAACATCGGTAGCGCTTGCAGGTTGGCGCTGAGGTCTTTCTGCTGCAAAGCCTTGGCGTTTTGCCCGGTGCCTAGTTGCAGCACACCGTCATCGAGAAACAGCAGGCCGATCGGCAGATCGAAGGCGCCGCCGGCCAGGACGATGTCCAGCGCTTCGCGGGCACCGGGACCGGACCATGGCGACTGTCGGCTAATGATTAACAGGGATTTGGCCATCTCACGCACCTCCGAAACAGATCAGGCGGTCGGCGTCTTGCACGGCGTCATGCAACTGACCGAGGCCGGACAATTCCCACGGCGCGCTGACCGAAATCGCTTCACGCTGATAACGCTTGGCTTCTTCGCTGTTCAGCACTCCGCGACGCAGGGCGGCGGCGATGCACACCACGCCGTCCAGCTTTTGCTCGCTGATGAAAGTGCGCCATTGTTTGGGCAAGTCCAGTTCGTCCTGCGGGGTGACCACCGCATCGGAGGCGTTGTAGACGCCGTCCTGATAGAAAAACAGCCGGACAATTTCATGCCCACCGGCCAGCGCAGCCTGTGCAAACAGCAGGGCGCGGCGCGAGGAGGGCGCGTGGGCGGCGGAAAACAGCGCGATGGCGAACTTCATGACGGACTCGATCAGCAAGACTGCGGCCATGATAAAGCATTGGATCTTGGCGTGCCGCAGCTCTTCCGAGCAAACACGACCCTGTAGGAGCTGCGGCCCGCTGCGATCTTTTGATCCTGGACAACCACATCAAAAGATCGCAGCCTCGTTTCACTCGACAGCTCCTACAGGTTGGGCAAACGACACTCAGCGCGGCATGTAGCCCAGTTGCCAGCGGCGCGGGATCTTCAGGGAGAGCAGCCCGATCATCGCGGCGAGCAAGCCGCTGGCGAACATCGCCTGGAGTCCAAAATGGTGTTCCAGCACCGCTCCCAGGATCGCGCCGATAAACATCCCGCTCCACGGCACCAGTTGCACCCGCCAGCCGCTGCGGCGTTCGCCGAGCATCCAGCGGCCCAATCCACGGCCGAATCGCGACAAGGCACCGGTGACATACGTCAGACCGACCGGCAAACCATTCACTTCCTCCACTGACGCGTTCAGCATGCCCATGGCGATGATCGCCGCCAGCAGCGCCGGCAGTTGCGAGTCATAGGGCCAGACAGCCGCTGCGCACAGCAGGGTGGCGATACACAGTAGAAGCGGCAGTGCCCGACGTCCGCCGACCCGCGCGACGACAACGCCCAAGGCATTACCAGCAATAAATGTCGCGACGAGGATCAACAAACGCCCGGTCAGCCCGATGTCGCCGTCGCTGATCGCCACGGCGAGTCGGGTGGTGTTGCCGCTCATGAACGAGACGAAGTCGCCGCTGGCCATGAAACCGATGGCGTCGGTCATGCCGGCCAGGACCGAGAGGCTGGCCACCAGCGCCAGCCCCACGCGCCCGCGCCACTTTTGCGTGTGCAAGTGGCCGGGGCTGGCACGGTGGGTGGAGGCGGAGGGCAGCATCGGTGGCGGTATCCTTGGTCGACGGTTACGGGGCTATGCCATACAGATCGCAATATTCCAGCCAATCCATTCCGGCCATCTCCGCGACTTCACGGTGCACTTCAAGACGCTGCGCCTGGTATTCCTCCGGTGTCTCGGCGGTCAGTTGCAGGGTCAATTCCCAGGCAAACAGACCGAGACTTTCCGCCTCGGCTTCGAACGCCTCATGCAGTCGCTCTTCGCGATATTGCGCCTGGGTTTCGCCCTTGGCCTGGGCCAGTAACGGGTTGAGGTTATCGAGGGTGTCACGCAGTTCGGGACGTGCTTCAAGAAACAGTTTCAGGGCGTGTTCATGTCGCTGGTCAGTGGGCGCCATAGCGTTTCCTTGTGAGGCTGATGACCGTAGGTTGCCGCAGCGGTCGACGTGTGTCGCGCTATAAATGCAGTAAAGCAGAACGATTCTGCTGGTTGCAGTGATACAGTCCGCTTTTTTCTGAATGAGCGAAGGCAATGCGAATTCTGATGGTTGCGCTGGCAGCGACGCTGTTGGCCGGTTGCGCGGGTTCGGTGATGGACGATGCGCGCACCAAAGCCCCTTATAAAGTGCTGACGTCGGACAAAGCCGAGAAAGTCGTGGCCCAGTGTGTGCAGTTCGGCTGGCAGGACGAAGCGGTATTCAGTGTGGATGCAGCGGCGTATCTGGAACCGCGCAAGTCTGGCGGTACAACGGTTTACACGCGTTCGGCGGAGTCGTTTGTCGATGTCATCACCGAGTCCTCGGGGACGACGCTGAATTACTACGCGCAGAAGGATGACTTTGTTGCCAAGCGCCGCTTGGCGGCGTTGGCAACTTGCCTCTGAGCCTGCGTTGAAGCTCCTGGCGCTTTCGCGACCAAGCCTCGCGAAGGCGCCAGGAGCTTCAACCGATCAGCCGCTTCTGGAAGAAATGCCGCTTATGCCCCAGCGGATAATCGGCGATTTCCCCGCACTGGCTGAACCCCATCTTCTTGTAGAACTCCGGCGCCTGGAAATCGAAAGTGTCCAGCCAGATGCCCACGCATTCCTTGTCCCGCGCTGTCGTTTCGGCCATTTGCATCAGCTTCGAGCCAATGCCCTGACCCCGTCCTTGCTCCGGCACCGCGAGCAGATCAATGAACATCCACCGATAAAACGTGTGGCCCCACAGGCCGCCGAGAATCGCGTCGTGCTCATCGCGCACCAACAGCGCGATCGTCTCCATGGCCGAGGGTCCAGCCTTGGCGACGTTATAAGCACGCAGTGGCGCCAGAATGGCGGTGCGTTGTTCTTCGGTGGGGTCTTGCGACAACTCGATACGCAGGTTCATGCCTGACTTCCTTGTGGTTGAACCCGCAGCCTAACGTGCCCGACGCCAATCTTCCAAGCGCTTGCTTAACCCAAGTGGAACCGCCGTTCGCGCGCCGGGGTCTAGGCATTACAGCGTCATTTCGAACGCGGTTGATGAGGACATCCCATGAATATTTTTGAAGCTCTTCGCGAAAGCCACGACCGCCAGCGTTCCTATGCCAAAAGCCTGATCGAAACCAGCGGCGATACCCCGGAAAGAGTTGAAGCCTATAAACAGCTCAAGGCCGAATTGCAGGCCCATGAAACGGCGGAAGAGCGTCATTTTTACATTCCATTGATGGCGTTCGATAACGGCGTTGACCTGAGTCGCCACGCCATATCCGAGCACCATGAAATGGACGAGATGATGGAAGAGCTGGACGAGACCGAGATGTCCAGTCCGGCCTGGCTGGCCACGGCGAAAAAGCTCTCTGACAAGGTGCATCACCACCTCAAGGAAGAAGAGCAGAAATTTTTCCAGATGGCCGGCAAATTGCTCAACGAAAAACAGAAAGTCCAACTCGCCGCAGAGTACGAAAAGGAATTCAAAGCGCAGTTGCCTTGAGTACCGAATGGCAGTTTTTGCAGCTTTGCCGTGTAATCTTTTCGCTCATCGTAGGGTGGGCGTTGTCGTAATAGACTGTATATTCATCCAGTATTTGCTGCGTTTGCTGATTGTCCGCCGGATGACTGCGACAAAACCGCCGATGGACAAAAAAACCACCTCCGTTAGCTTGAAGGCCTCTCCTCGGGAAGGAGAGTTCTTAAATCAACGGAGTGAAAAATCATGAATCAGGCAATTGCACAAACTGAACTGAAACACGGTCGCGTGACCTCTCCAGCCAGCCGCGGTGCCGTGGCTATCGATCTCGGTCTGCTCGGTGGTTGGCAGGTCAACGAGATGGAGGGTGGCAAAAACTTCCCGGCGTTGGCCGCCGGGCCGTTTCCTGCGCCGTTCGAGACCGATTCGGCGAGCGTGTCGCCACCTGCCGACGGCTACATCCTCAGTGGCGGCAAGTCCGATGCTCGCGACTGCGTGAACTACACCGATGAAGAAATGAGCCAGAAACTGGGTCGTTCGTTCGCCTGGCCGCTGCTCAACGTCGAGCCGGGCCAAATCCTCAAGATCAATTGGGTTTACACCGCACCGCACACAACCCGCGGCTACCGCTGGCTGATCACCAAGGATGGCTGGGACCCGAAACAACGCATCAGCCGTGCGCAACTGGAGGCGCAACCGTTCTTCGAGGATTTCTATCCGCAGGTGCCGTACTACAGCCATGCGGGTGAGTTAAAGGCCAAAGTCGAGCATGAAGTGAAACTGCCGACCAGCAAGAAGGGCCGTCACGTCATCGTGCTGATGTGGATCGTTGCCAACACCGGCAACGCGTTTTATCAGGCCTTCGACGTCGACTTCCAATAACGACGCACTTTGTTCAAATGGTGAAGCCCGGTAGCGCTGCCGGGCTTTTTTTGTTGAGATTATTCGGTCATAGCCACTTACCAGATAAATAAGGATCAGGCGTCATGCCCAACACAGCTGAACGGGTCAACATCGTCGACACTCAGGTGTTGTCCCAAGACTGGTATCTGCTGAAAAAAATCACCTTCGATTACCGCCGCAACAACGGCGAGTGGCAGCGTCAGACTCGCGAGGTGTACGACCGTGGCAATGGCGCGGCGATTTTGCTGTTCAATCGCGCCAAGCGCAGCGTCGTGCTGACGCGCCAGTTCCGTTTGCCGGTGTTCGTCAACGGTCATGACGGCTTGCTGATCGAAGTGGCGGCTGGGTTGCTGGAAGGTGCCGCGCCGGAACAGCGGATTCGCGATGAGGCCGAGGAAGAAACCGGCTATCGCGTGCACGACGTGAAAAAGGTCTTCGAGGCTTACATGAGTCCCGGTTCGGTTACCGAAAAACTGCACTTTTTCATTGCCGAATACGATGCGGCGTCGAAGGTCAGCGACGGTGGCGGCCTGGAGGAAGAGACCGAGGAGCTGGAGGTGCTGGAGTGGGGCTTCGATGAGGCGCTGGCGGCGTTTCAGCGCGGCGAAATCTGCGACGCCAAGACCATCATGCTGTTGCAGTATGCGGCGATGAATAACCTGTTCGGTGCCTGATTCAGAACAGCTGACCGGTCTTGCCAACCGCTGACCACTGGCCGCCCTCAAGCGTCAACAGGCGTTCTTTCGCTTCCAGCCCTCCGGCAAACCCGGTCAGTTTCCCTGACGCGCCGATCACCCGGTGACACGGCGCGACGATGGAAATCGGATTGCGCCCATTCGCCGCGCCCACTGCCCGCACCGCAGTGGGGTTGCCGATCTGCTCGGCGATCTGGCTGTAGGTGCGTGTTTCGCCAAACGGGATGGTCAGCAGCGCCGCCCAGACTTTTTGCTGAAACTCGGTGCCGGCGAAAGCCAGGTCCAGGTCGAAGCTGTTCCGCGTGCCGGCGAAATATTCTTCCAGCTGTCGAGCGGTTTTCACCAGGATCGGATTGTCCGCTGCTTCGCTCATGGGGCCGAGGCGTACCCGGTTCGGCTTGTCGTTTTCCCAGAGGATGGCGGCCAGTCTTGAGCCGTTCGCGACCAGCTTCAACTCGCCAACGGGCGAGGGCAGGGTGATGAACGTGTAGGACATGGGGACAGACTCCGGATCAGGGCAACAACAGCGCCCAGCATACTGCCTGATCGGGGAGGCGCAATACGCAAAGCCGACCATACTGCTTGGTGCTCTTGAAGTGTTCCCCCGCAGTTTCAGCCCCTGAAAAACAAAAAAAGAGATCGACTCATGAAGTACGAACCTTTTGCAAAATCGCTGATAGCGACCTCACTGGCCCTCAGCTGCCTCATGGCCCATGCCGCTTCCGTGGCACCGGTTGCCGCAGAAAACGGCATGGTCGTGACCGCGCAACATTTGGCCACTCACGTCGGCGTCGACGTATTGAAAAGTGGTGGCAACGCCGTGGACGCGGCGGTTGCCGTGGGTTATGCGCTGGCGGTGGTCTATCCCGCAGCCGGTAACCTCGGTGGTGGCGGTTTCATGACCATTCAACTGGCGGACGGGCGCAAGACCTTCCTCGATTTCCGCGAAAAAGCCCCGCTGGCTGCCACCGCGAACATGTACCTGGACAAGGAAGGCAACGTCATTCCCGACTTGAGCACCCGTGGCCACCTGGCCGTTGGCGTTCCGGGTACCGTGTCCGGGATGGAACTGGCGCTGAGCAAGTACGGCACCAAACCGCGCAAGGAGATGATTGCCCCTGCGATCAAACTGGCGGAAGACGGTTTCGCGCTGGAGCAGGGCGACGTCGAGCTGCTCGAATATGCCACCGACGTGTTCAAGAAGGACATGCGCGATTCCGGGTCGATCTTCCTGCACAACGGTGAGCCGATGCAGGTCGGGCAAAAACTGGTGCAGAAGGACCTCGGTAAAACCCTGCGCACGATTTCCGAAAAGGGCGCCGACGGCTTCTACAAAGGCTGGGTGGCTGATGCCATCGTCACTTCGAGTCAGGCCAACAAAGGCATCATCACCCAGGCCGACCTCGACAAATACAAGACCCGCGAACTGGCCCCGGTGGAGTGCGATTACCGTGGCTACCACGTGGTGTCCGCGCCGCCGCCGAGTTCCGGCGGGGTGGTGATTTGCCAGATCATGAACATCCTTGAAGGCTATCCGATGAAGGACCTGGGCTTCCATTCGGCCCAGGGCATGCACTATCAGATCGAAGCCATGCGCCACGCTTACGTGGATCGCAACAGCTACCTCGGCGACCCGGATTTCGTCAAAAATCCGATCGAGCACCTGCTCGACAAGAATTACGCGACCAAGCTGCGTGAAGCGATCCAGCCGCAGAAGGCTGGCGTGTCGGCGGAGTTGAAACCCGGCGTCGCGCCCCACGAAGGCAGCAACACCACCCACTATTCGATCGTCGACAAGTGGGGCAATGCGGTCTCGGTCACCTATACCCTCAACGACTGGTTCGGCGCCGGCGTCATGGCGAGCAAGACCGGGGTCATCCTCAACGATGAAATGGACGACTTCACCTCCAAGGTCGGCGTGCCGAACATGTACGGTCTGGTCCAGGGCGAAGCCAATGCCATCGCTCCGGGCAAAGCGCCGCTGTCGTCGATGAGTCCGACCATCGTCACCAAGGACGGCAAAGTGGTGATGGTTGTCGGCACGCCGGGTGGCAGCCGCATCATCACCGCGACCTTGCTGACCATGCTCAACGTCATTGACTACGGCATGGGCTTGCAGGAAGCCGTCGACGCGCCGCG
This sequence comes from Pseudomonas sp. 4CAES_32.4, assembly GCF_058136335.1. NCBI lineage: Bacteria > Pseudomonadati > Pseudomonadota > Gammaproteobacteria > Pseudomonadales > Pseudomonadaceae > Pseudomonas > Pseudomonas sp. 4CAES_32.4. The sequence goes on along the minus strand of NZ_CM176882.1, from coordinate 3,947,944 downwards.
TTTCCACCAGCAATGGATGCCGGAAGAAACCAACCTCGAAGACTTCGCCGCCAGCCCGGACACGAAGAAAATCCTCGAAAGCTGGGGCCACAAGTTCGCCGGGCCGCAGGATGCCAACCACATCGCGGCGATTCTGGTGGGGGCGCCTTCGCTGGGCGGTAAACCGGTCGGCAAAAACCGTTTCTACGGCGCCAACGATCCACGGCGCAATACCGGCTTGTCACTGGGTTACTGATACGCGTAAAAAGGGGGCGGGCTCAGGTCCGCCCCTGTTCCAAGGACTGATCAAGGAAGGCTCATCATGACCACTGCATTACTGATCATCGACGTCCAGCATGCCCTCTGCTCGGGCGAGTATCAGTGCCACGACATCCATAACATCATCGACAGAATCAATGCCCTCAGCACCCGCGCGCGCAAGGCTGGCGTGCCTGTGGTGCTGATTCAACACGAAGAAGCCGACAGTCCGCTGGCTCGCGGCGCCGAAGGCTGGCAACTGGCCAAAGGTCTGGCAACCGCCGCCAGCGACTTGCGCGTAGGCAAGACCACGCGGGATTCTTTCTACCAGACCGACCTGCGCAAACTGCTGCCGAGCGAGGACTTCGAGCGCCTGGTCATCTGCGGCCTGCAGACCGACTACTGCGTCAACGCCACCGTGCGCCAGGCCCATCAACTGGGCTACGACGTGGTGCTCGCCGGCGACGCGCATTCCACCGTCGACAACGGCAACATGAGCGCCGAAGACATCATTGCCGAACACAACAAAGACCTCGCGCACCTGACCGGCTCCGTAGCACGAATCGACGTAAAACCCGCCGCCGACATCACCTTCTAACCGCACACATACACACACGCATAAACCCTGTGGGAGCTAGCCCTGCTAGCGATGGCGCTGGGTCAGACGATGATGTTCGAATGACCCACTCCTTTCGCAAGCAAGCTCACTCCCACAGGGGCCGTGTGAGTCAGGCCTCTCTGCTCTTCAAGTCGCAAACAAAACCCCACGAATCTCTCCAACCCGCCGTGGCGGCACCACCACGCCTTCCAGCACCATCCGCGTAATCGTTTCCGCCGCCCGTTCGTAATCCTCATCCTGCGGCACTTCGCGCTCCATGATCCGGCCTATCTGCCAGCCAATGTTGGTGTACGTGCGCGTGGCCGACCAGATGAACAGCATCAGATGCTCCGGGTCCACCGGTGCGAGCAAGCCGCGTTCGATCCAGCTGCGCAGGCAGTCGACGTTGCGCCGTGCTTCGGCGTGGAGCAGGTCGCGGCACTCGTCGGGTAATTGCCGCCCGCCCAGCAGCAACTCGCCGCTGAATACTTTGGCAATCGCCGGGTGTTCGCGGGCGATGCGAATCCGCGCGGCGACGTAGGCGCGAAGGCCGATCAAGGGATCATCGCTTTCGCGCAACACCGCCGAGGCTTCGAGCAACGGCTCGACAAACCCCAGCAACACTTTGCCGTATAGGTTTTCCTTGGTCTGGAAGTAGTAATAAAGATTGGCCTTGGGCACCCCGGCGCGGGCAGCGATGTCGCGGGTCTGGGTGGCGTCGAAGCCATTGGCGGCGAACTCTTCGCTGGCGGCGGTGAGGATCAACTGCTCGTTACGAATTCGAATGGCGCTCATGGCAACACGGTTTTGGTGGACGGCATGGCAGGGTTCTGGCGATTTCGGTTTCGCAATATACAAAACTATATAGCGATCAAGCCACCCTGATCGACGAGCAACGCTATGCTGCTTCAATCATTTCAATAAAAAGGGCAGGGCCATGGCTATTCAGGCAGTGCGGGCGAACGCGAGTCATCTGGACGCGGTAGCGCAGCTGTTCGACGCCTACAGGGGTTTTTATCAGCAACCGTCGGATATCGAGCAATCGCGAGCATTCATTGCCGAGCGCATGGCGGGCAACGAGTCAGCGATTTTTCTCGCTCAGGATGAGCAAGGGCAGGCGCTGGGATTTGTGCAGTTGTACCCGACATTTTCGTCCATCGACGCCCATCGTGCCTGGTTGCTCAGTGACCTGTTCACCGCTGCGACTGCGCGCGGTCGTGGGGTTGGCCGCTTGCTGATGAACACGGCGCGAGACTTTGCCCTGGAAACCGGCGCCAAAAGCATGCTGCTGGAAACCGCCACCGACAACATCACCGCGCAGGGTTTGTACGAGTCATTGGGTTATGTGCGCGACACGGGTTACTACACCTACCTGCTCGATTTGCGTCAGGGCTGAGTGGATTCGCGTAATAGCTTTTCGATCTGCGCCAGTTCCCAGGTACTGAGCAAACTCACCGGGTCCGTGCCGTAACGCTGCCACGTGGCGAGGGTGCCTTCATGGCCATCGGCATTTTGCGCGTATTCACAGTGGTGCAAGCGTCCGCCCTCAAAATCGAGCAAAAGGCGCCAGCCCTCGATATCGACGAGGACGCGTCCGCTATTGTCGCAAGACTCGCGCAGTTCCAGCGTCAGGACGCCCAGCGCCGCGTCACGCAAGCGCTGGCAGACCTCACGGGCGGTCAGGAAAGAAGACATGGCGGGACTCGATCAAAGGCAGGAACGCGCCAGCATAAATCACCGCAAAAAGCCTGTCAGTGATTGCTGGCCCGGGCCCGGACAATTCCGTAACATTCGCAACCCTCAAATCTCGCGAACATCCGTGGCCATGCTCAGTGGCCACTCTGTCAGGTAAGCCATGAAACCGATACGTCTGCGCGCCGATGTCCTGGCCGGACTCACCACCTCATTTGCCCTGTTGCCCGAATGCATTGCGTTTGCGCTGGTGGCTCACCTCAATCCGCTGATGGGCCTGTACGGCGCCTTCATCATTTGCACGCTGACCGCGCTGTTCGGCGGCCGGCCGGGGATGGTCTCCGGTGCCGCAGGTTCGATGGCCGTGGTCATCGTCGCGCTGGTGGTGCAACAGGGCGTGCAGTATCTGCTGGCAACGGTGCTGCTCGGTGGCCTGATCATGATGGCGTTCGGGCTGCTGCGTCTGGGCAAACTGGTGCGCATGGTCCCGCACCCGGTGATGCTCGGTTTCGTCAACGGTCTGGCGATCATCATTGCCCTGGCGCAACTGGAGCATTTCAAGAGCGGTGAGGACTGGCTCAGCGGCACGCCGCTGTACCTGATGACCGGTCTGGTGGCGTTGACCATGGCCATCGTCTACATCCTGCCGCGCCTGACCAAAGCGGTGCCGCCGGCACTGGTGGCGATCCTTGGCGTCGGCTTGCTGGTTTATCTGTTCGGCCTGCCGACCCGCACTCTCGGCGACATGGCCCACATTGCCGGTGGTCTGCCGACGTTCGCGCTGCCGGACATTCCGTGGAACCTGGACACCCTGCGCATCATCGCTCCGTACGCAATCCTGATGGCGCTGGTCGGTCTGCTGGAAACCTTGCTGACCCTGAACCTCACCGACGAAATCACCGAAACCCGTGGCTACCCGGATCGCGAATGCGTGGCGCTCGGTGCGGCGAACGTGGTGTCCGGTGCATTCGGCGGCATGGGCGGTTGCGCGATGATCGGCCAGACCGTGATCAACCTCAGCTCCGGCGGACGCGGGCGCTTGTCCGGCGTGGTCGCGGGCGTGCTGATTCTGCTGTTCATCCTGTTTCTGTCGCCGCTGATCGAGCGCATTCCGCTGGCGGCGCTGGTGGGCGTGATGTTCGTGGTCTCGCAACAGACCTTCGCCTGGGCGTCGCTGCGGGTGGCGAACAAGGTCCCGCTCAACGATGTGCTGGTGATCATCGCCGTGACCACAATCACCGTGTTCACCGATCTGGCCACGGCGGTGCTGTGCGGGATCATCATCGCCGCGCTCAATTTCGCCTGGCAGCAAGCCCGCGAGCTGTACGCCGATGAGCATCTGGAAAGCGACGGCAGCAAACTCTATCGCCTGCACGGCACCCTGTTCTTCGCCTCGACCACGCCGTTTCTCAACCAGTTCGACCCGGCCAACGATCCGGAAAAAGTCACCCTGGACTGTCGTCATCTGAGCTTCGTCGATTACTCGGCCATCGCCGCGTTGAAAACCCTGCGCGAACGCTACGCCAAGGCTGGCAAGCATGTGCAGGTGTTTCATTTGTCGGAGCGCTGCAAGAAGTTGCTCAAGCGTGCCGGTGTCGATCACGACTGAGTCGGGCGTCGATCAGCCCTTGAGCCAGGTCTTGCCGAGAATGCGCGAGACCTGATCAGCGGAGTAGGGTTTGGGCAGAAAGTCGTAACCTTCATAACCGCTGCGCGCCAGTTCTTCGCTGTAGCCCGAGGTCAGCACCACCGGCAGGTCCGGACGTCGCTGGCGCAGCTCTTTGGCCAGCGCGACGCCGCTGATGCCCGGCATCACCACGTCGGAAAACACCGCGTCGAACGCCATGGCATCGGCGCCCAGCAGTTGCAACGCTTCTTCGGCGTTGGTCGCCCAAGTGGTTTCGTAACCCAGATCCTCAAGGATCTGCTGGGCGAAACGACCGACGTCGAGATTGTCCTCGACCACCAACACCCGACGGCGCACATCCCCCAGCGGCGTTTCCTCGACGTCGATCTCCGCCGGCGTTGCGACCACACTGGCGCTGACTTGCGGCAGGTACAGGGTAAACACGGTGCCTTCGCCGACCACGCTGGAGACGTCGACGTTACCCCCCGATTGCTTGGCAAAGCCGAACACCTGCGACAGCCCCAGGCCGGTGCCTTTGCCGACATCCTTGGTGGTGAAGAAAGGTTCGAAAATATGCTCAAGGGTTCGCGCGTCGATGCCGGTGCCATTATCGGTCAGGGTAATTGCCACGAACGGACTGCGTGAGCCGGCATGCGCACGAATCGCCGGCAACGGTTTGCCGCCCTCCAATCGCAGTTTCAGCAGACCCTGACCGTCCATGGCATCGCGGGCGTTGAGGGCAATGTTGATCAGCGCGGTCTCGAACTGGCTCAGGTCGGCGCGGATGTAGCACGGCTGATCCGGGCGCTCGACGCTGATATGAATCTGCGCGCCAGTTACTGATTCGAGCATTTCGCCAATGTTCGCCAGCCGTTCTCCAGCATCGACGACTTCCGGGTTCAGCGGCTGGCGGCGGGCGAAGGCGAGCAGTTGGCTGGTCAGTTTCGCCGCGCGTTCGACGGTGTCGGACACCGCGCGCATGTAGCGCTGTCGGCGCTCGTCCGAGAGGTTCGGCAGCCGCAGGAAGTCCACCGAGGAACGAATGATCGTCAGCAGGTTGTTGAAGTCATGGGCCACGCCGCCGGTGAGCTGGCCGATGGCTTCGAGTTTCTGCGACTGGCGCAACGCCGATTCGGCATGGGCCAGGCGCACGCTGCGCTCCTCGACCCGCTGCTCCAGCGTGGCATTGAGTTCCTCCAGTGCCAGCAAGCCCTGACGCACTTCGGCGTCGGCGCGCACGCGCTCAATGTGCGCCCAACAGCGTTCGGTCACTTCACTCAACAGCGCCTGTTCGAACCGTGACCAGGCGCGTGGATGCTTGTCGTGAATGGCCATCAGCGCGGTCAATCGGCCTTGCTTGATCAGCGGCATACAAATGGTCGCGGTGAGGCCGATGGCCTGGAATGTCGCCGATTCCTCAGGCGGCAGTTCGGCGCGGTTGTCGTGGATGATCAACGGCTGGCCGGCGTGCAGCAGGGTCACGGCTTTTTCGCCGAAGTCGCGCAGGCTGTAATGGCCGACGATGCTTGGCGAACCCGCCGCAGCAAAGTCGCCGCGAATGGTGAAGCCATCCTCGTCGGCATCCATGTCGGCATAGGCGCAGTTGGACAGATTAAGGTGCTCGACCATCAGGCGCGTGCTCGCGGCGAGAATCGCCTGGGCGTCGCTGGCGTTGGTCACCGCGTTGCCGATCGCCTCCAGCACAGCGAGGCGCTGGTTGAGAAAAACCGTTTGAGTGGTTTCGGTGACGGTGTCGAGCAGGCCGACGACGTGGCCTTGGGAGTCGCGAATCGGGCTGTAGCAAAACGTGAAATACGCCTGTTCCGGGCCGGCACCGCGTTCCACCACCAGTGGAAAGTTTTCGATGTAGGTGGCTTTGCCGGCGAAAGCAGCGTCGGCAATCGGGCTGATCTCGCGCCAGGCTTCTTGCCAGACTGTGCTGAAAGGACGCCCGAGCGCCTGCGGTTTGTTGCCGAGGATCGGCCGGAACGCGTCGTTGAAGAGGGTGATCAGTTCAGGGCCCCAGACGATCGCCTGAGGAAAATGCGAAGCGAGACTCAGCGAGACGGTGGTCTTGAGCACGTCGGGCCAGTGCTCCAGCGGGCCGAGTGGCGTGTTCACCCAGTCGTGACGGCGAATCTGCTCGGCCATCTCGCCGTTGTCTTGCAACCAGTTTGTCATAGGGTCCTTGTCTTTCCTGACGTCAGCCTGTGAAGAAAGACCCGTGCGTGTGGTGTTTGGTTTCAGAGCACCAGACATTCGTTTGCAGCGCAGACGATTCGAGCCTGCGAGCATCATGGCACGGCCAAACGATTTGTGGCGAGAGGGCATGCTCCCTCGCCACCGATTCGATCCCGCCGTTTATCAAGCGTCGATGGCCGGGAAATCAATCTCCGTCAGCGCGGTGTTGTTCAGGTAGTTGGTCAAGGTCTGAACCGCCACCAGGGCAATCACTTCGATGATTTTCACGTCATCGATACCGGCGGCACGGGCGGCAGCGATCTGCGCGTCGCTCAGATGACCACGGCTTTCTGACAGTTGACGGGCGAGGGCGGCATAAGCATTGAGTTCGCCCTGACGCGCCGCGACGATGTCCTGCGCCGACAGCCCCGACTTGCCGGCAAACAAGGTGTGCGCCGCCAGGCAGTAGTCGCAACCGTTGGCCTGCGAAGTGGCGAGGTACACCGCTTCTTTTTGCTGGGCGCTCAGCGAAGTCTTGCCGAGGATGGCCGAGGCTTGCACATAGGTGTCGAGGGCAACCGGCGCGGTGGCCAAGGTCGCGAACAGGTTCGGCAGGAAGCCGATTTTCTTCTTCACGCCTTCCAGCACAGTGCGGGTGGCGTCGGTGGCGGTGTCGAGGCTGATGGTGTTGATGCGGCTCATGGTGATTCTCCGAAAGTCCGCTACGAAGTGCAGCGGCGATGGATTGAATGGTAGGGAGCGCGGGTGGCGCTTTGGCGGCAAATCGTCGAGGATATGCGACAGATCGTCCAGATCTGTCGACGGGAGTCACCCATGGATCGCTTGTCCACCTTGCTCAGCCATTTCGGCGTGAATGCCGGGACCTTTCACAGCGGCACGTTCTGCGGTGTCGCCATGCATGAGGACGAGCCAGTCGGCCATGTGCATCTGCTACAGGCCGGCGAGTTGCGGATCAAGCCGGGCAGTGAGCGCGAGATTCATCTCACCGAACCGTCGCTGATTTTCTTTCCCCGACCGTTTGCCCATCGGATGTTTGCCGACGAAGCCATGCACAGCCAGGTGGTGTGCGCGACGCTGACCTTTGACGGCGGTTCGGGCAATGCCCTGGCCGCCGCGCTGCCGGATTATCTGGTGCTGAAACTGAGTGAGATCCCTGAACTGGCGAGCACCGTCGAATGGCTGTTCAGAGAGGCTTTCGAGGGGCATTGCGGGCGGATGGCGGTGATGGATCGGCTGTTCGAGCTGCTGGTGATTTTATTGTTGCGTCATCTGATCAGCAGCCGTGAGCAACAACCGGGGATGATCGCCGGGCTGGCGGACGCACGTTTATCGCGGGCCTTGAACCTGATGCATGAGCAACCGCAAACGCCGTGGAGCGTGGCCGAACTGGCGACCCTGGCGAACATGTCTCGCGCCAGTTTTGCCGAGCAGTTTCGCCGCGTGGTCGGGCAGACGCCCGCTGATTATCTGCTGAGCTGGCGGGTCAGTCTGGCGCAGAAACGGCTGCGCGAAGGCAAGCCGATTGCGCTGATCGCCGAGGAAGTCGGCTACGAAAGTCCGTCGGCGCTGGCCCGGGCATTTCGGCGCAAGACTGGCCTCAGTCCGCGGGAATGGAAGGCCGGTTCTTGAGGATTACTTGGCGAATTTCTTCGCCCCGGCCACGCACACGATCACACCCAAGGTCACCGCGAGCATGCCGAGGCTGACGTGTTCGTGCAGCAATGTCGCCGCCAGTGCCAGACCGAAAAACGGTTGCAGCAACTGCAACTGACCGACCGCAGCGATCCCGCCCTGGGCCAGACCGCGATACCAGAACACAAACCCGATCAGCATGCTGAACAACGACACATACGCCAGACACAGCCACGCCGACAGGCTGATCTGGCCGAACGAGGCGGGCGCCAGCCACACACTCAGCAGCGCCATCAGCGGCAACGCCAACACCAGCGCCCAGCAAATCACCTGCCAGCCGCCGAGGCTGCGCGACAGCTTCGCGCCTTCGGCGTAGCCGAGGCCGCAGGCCACAATCGCTGCGAGCATCAGCAAATCGCCGGTCGGCGAGGCGGTCAGCCCCTGAGAGATCGCGTAGCCCACTACCAGCGCACTGCCCAGCACGGAAAACATCCAGAACACCGGTCGCGGACGCTCGCCGCCACGCAGCACGCCGAAAATCGCCGTGGCCAATGGCAATAATCCGACAAACACAATCGAATGCGCCGACGTCACGTGTTGCAGGGCCAATGCCGTCAGCAGCGGAAAGCCGAGCACCACACCGAGCGCCACGATGAGCAACGACAACCACTGATTGCGCGCCGGGCGCCGTTCGCGAAACAGCCAAAGCAAGGCCACGGCCAGCACGCCGGCGATGGCCGCACGCAGCACCGTGAGAAACACCGGGTCGAATTCCAGCACCGCCAGGCGCGTGGCCGGCAGTGAGCCGCTGAAAATCACCACGCCGATAAAACCGTTGATCCAGCCGCTGGTTTTTTCCAGGGCCGGGGTGTTCAGGGTCGAGGTTCGTTCCATGGCTGATCGCGCTCGGCAGTGGGGTTGCGTTGTGATCATCCTAGGGTCGAGAATCAGCACAATCAAAAAATTGTCATGGATACATCAAGCATGCCGCGTTCGCGCTACAAGACCATCGTGGACGCCTACGCGGCAGACATTCGCTGCGGGCGTCTGGCGCCAGGCACGCGCTTGCCGACGCACCGGCAATTGGCGGCGCAAGAGGGGCTGGCGTTGGTCACGGCGTCGCGGGTCTACGCCGAGCTGGAGGCGATGGGGCTGGTCAGCGGCGAGACCGGACGCGGCACGTTTGTTCGCGAAACCTTGTTGGCGCCGGGGCAGGGCATCGATCAGAAAGACGTCGCGGTGGGCATGATCGACCTCAACTTCAACTACCCGTCGTTGCCCGGTCAGGCAGAATTATTGCGCACAGCGTTGCGGCAACTGGCGTTGTCCGGGGACCTGGAAGCGCTGCTGCGATATCAGCCTCACGCCGGTCGCGCCCACGAACGCGCGTCGGTGGCGCGACATCTGCTCGCGCGCGGCGTGCAGGTTGATGCCGCGCAAGTGCTGATCGTCAATGGTGCCCAGCAAGGCTTGGCGGTGACGTTGATGGCGTTGCTCAAACCCGGTGATGTGATTGCCGCCGATGCGCTGACCTATTCCGGTTTCAAAGTACTCGCCGAGGCGCTGCATCTGGAGGTCGTGGCGACCCCGGTCGGCGCGCACGGACCGGATCTGCAGGCGCTGGAAAAGCTCTGCCGCAGCCGCTCGGTGCGCGCCGTGTACAGCATGCCGACCCTGCACAATCCGCTGGGTTGGGTCATGCCGTTGGTGGCGCGCGAACAGTTGGTGGCGATTGCCCGACAGCATGATCTGACGATCATCGAAGACGCGGCCTACGCGTTTCTCGTGGAAAACCCACCGACGGCGCTGGTGCAACTGGCGCCGGAGCGCACCGTGTATGTGTCCGGTCTTTCGAAGAACATCGCCACCGGTTTGCGCGTCGGCTTCATCGCCGCGCCTGAACTTGCGGTGCCGGCGCTGGAGCGCATCATCCGCGCCACGACCTGGAACACCCCCGGCGTGATGACGGCCATCGCCTGTGGCTGGCTCGATGACGGCACGGTCAGCGTGCTGGAAGAGCAGAAACGCAACGACGCCCAGGCGCGGCAAGCATTGGCGGCCAAGGTGCTGAAAGGATTGCCGTACATCGGCCATCCGGCTTCGTATTTTCTGTGGTTGCCGTTGCCGGAAGACGTGCGCGCCGATCAGATCGTGGTGGCGTTGATGCACGAGCAGATTTCCGTCACCACCGCCGAGCCGTTTTCCGTGTCGGCGCATGTACCCCATGCGATTCGTCTGGCGCTGGGCTCGGTGGACATGGCGGTTCTGCGTGAGGCCTTGACCACGGTCAGGCAGATCATCGGCGCTTACCTGTAAAAACAAATGCTACCCTTGCGCCGCCCGATTTACGCCGATCTGGAACACTCGATGAAAACCACCGCACGCCTGTCCCTCGTCCTGTTAACCGCCGTGCTGTTCAGCCCGCTCAGCCACGCAGCGGGCGACCCGCAAGCCGGGGCGAAAATCTTCCCGCGCCTGTGCGGTGGCTGCCACCAGGTTGGTGAGTCGGCGCGACCGGGTTTCGGCCCGCAACTCAATGCCATCATCGGCCGACCCGCCGGCATCTCGGCGAACTATGTGTATTCCGATGCGATGAAAAACTCGGGATTGACCTGGAACCGCGAAACGCTGATCGCTTATCTGAAAGACCCGAAAGGCGTAGTGCCGGGCACGCGGATGATTTTCTGGGGGCTGAGCGACGAGGAGAAGGTCGATAATCTGCTGGCGTATCTGCAGAGTTTCGATGCCGACGGCCATGCCCCGGCCGATATTCTTCAACCCTGAACGCTGTGGGCGCGGCGCGTACTGGTCTGACGGCAGCATTTGCGCTATTTCTAACCGGCCGGCACACCGCCGTTACCTCGGAGCACACGATGAAATTGTTGATGTTGACCGCGCCGCTGTTACTCGCCAGCGGATTGGCTCAGGCCGCCATCCCGATGTTCAACGCCACTTGCCCAGGCAAGATCGAAGTCCACGCCGATGAGGGCGGGCCGATCTACATCAACGGCAAGGAAGGCAAGCTGAAGAAATTCAACGAGAACTACTTTGAGGCCAAGGGCGCGGGCGTGACCATTTCCTTGAGCATCAACCCCGATGGCTCGGCCGGGGTCTCGTACACCGGCAAGAACAGAGCCAACGGCATTTGCGAAGTGAAGAAGGCCTGATCACGCCACCTGATTTCGGCCTGCCGCTTTCGCTTGATACAACTGCTGGTCGGCGCGCTTGATCAGTGCGCTGTGGTTGTTGTCCGCCGGATCGGCCAGACCGACGCCGATGCTCACGGTCACATGCTCGACGACCGGGAAGTGCGCCTCGGCGATGGCCACACGAATCTTTTCCGCGACCACCTCGGGGGTGTCGGGTTGGGCGATTTCCGGAAGCAGCACGGCGAACTCTTCGCCGCCGTAGCGGGCGACGAAATCGGTGGTGCGCAGGCTGCTCTGAATCAACTGCGCCAACTGCTTGAGCACGTCATCACCGACGGCATGCCCGTGGGTATCGTTGATCCGTTTGAAGTGGTCGGCGTCGATCAGCAGCAGCGCAAACGGGCGACCGGTGCGCCGTGACAGCAACGTGTACTCGGTGAGTTTTTCGTCGAAGCGCCGACGGTTGTAAGCGCCGGTCAAGCCATCGTGAACGGCCAGGCTCAGCAGTTCGGCGTTGGCCTGGGTGAGGGCGGCGGTGCGTTGGGCGACGGTGGCTTCCAGCGAGGCGTTGGCCTCTTGCAGTTCGCGCTCCTTGCCGAGCAGCGATTGCGTCATCGCATCCAGTGACTGGCCGAGCTGGGCAATTTCCTGCACCGGATGCTCAAGGGGAAAACGCGCACCGGGTTCGTTGCGCTGAACCTGTTTGGCCGAACGCGCGAGCTGTTCGATCGGACGGCTCAGGTACAGCGCCACGTAATACGCGACCAGACCGAAAAGCACCGCCGCGACGACACCGAGAATCAGCAATTTATACAGCAGCAGGCGTGCCGGTTGCAGTGCGGTTTCCAAAGGTTGGCGCACGGCAATCGACCACGACAGCGCGGTACTCGATGGCGTCGGTACGGTGACCATACTGGTCAGGTAGCCATCGCCCACCGACCAGCCCGGCGCAGGCGAGTTATTCGCCGCCAGTTGCTGGCCCATCAATGCTTCGGGGTACAACACCTTGCCGTCGTGATCGACGATCAGCGCTTCGATATCCGGTGCAGAATTCTTATGGGAAAACGCCGCCGATTCGACAATTCGCGTCACCCAGCTCCAGTGCGCATGAGCACCGAGTACGCCGATCACCTGGCCTTCGGCATTGCGGATCGGCGCGGCGAAATCGATGAATCGCAGCGGTTCGCCATTCGGCATGCCCGGCAGCAATTTGGCCAGCAGCACGGCTTCGTGGGGATCGCCGGTGTATTCGCCGCGCAACCCGGCCTGGAACCACGGGCGCTGTTGCACCGATTGACCGACCAGCAAATTGTTCACGGCTTGATGCACGTTACCGTTGGCATCGGTCACGCCCATCCACGCATACTCGTTGCGGGCCTGGGTGCGCAATTGCATCGATTTGAGAATCGCCGGGTTATCCAGATCGCCGCGCTCCAGATGCGGGGCGCGGCTGAGCAGATAAACCTCCAGTTGCCGCTCGCGCAGTTGTTCACCCAATAACGAGGCGGCTGAACGTGCGGTGTTGAGCAAGGCGTTGCCACTGGCCTGTTTCATTTGTTCAGTGGCGATGTGGCCGACGTAGAAACCCACGCTCAACAGCGTCAACAGGGACAAACCGGTAAACCAAAGGGTGAGATGGCTACGCAGACTGGCTTTGAGCATGGGCGATGATTGTCTGTCTTGATTGGCGTGGCGCCATGGTATGCGACATCGCCGACGGGCTGCCAGCGAAGCGGCAAAATGAAACTTGTCGAGATTGATACCAAGACGCCATCATTTTCGCTAAGGTATGCGCCGCCCGAGAGACGGATCCCGGGCGTTTTCCTATGGAGTTTTACCGTGAAGTACTTCAGCAAAGTAGTCGCCGCCGCCCTGTTCGGTGCGGTTCTGGCAGGTTGCACTGGCACCCCGATGAACACCCAGCATTACGACAGCAACCAGTACACCGTGATCGGCCACAGTGAAGCCACCGCCACTGGTCTGCTGCTGTTCGGCGTAATCCCGATCCAGCAGAACAACCGCTTCGTCCGCGCCCAGACCGCCGCGATCAAAGCCAAGGGCGGCGACGCCATGATCAACACTCAAGTTCAGGAAAACTGGTTCTGGGCCTGGGTTCTGACCGGTTACACCACCAAGATTTCCGGTGACGTGGTCAAGCTCAAAACCGTGCAATAAGCCTCGGTTGAACGCAAAAAAGCCCGGCTGATCAGGCCGGGCTTTTTTGTGGACGTGCGGTACAACTATTGGATCATGCGACGCGGCGCTCGATCAGACGATCCGAGCCACCTTCGGCAACACGGCGTTCCAGCAGACGATCCGAGCCACCTTCGGCAACACGGCGTTCCAGCAGACGATCCGAGCCACCTTCGGCAACACGGCGCTCGAGCAGACGATCCGAGCCACCTTCGGCAACACGGCGTTCCAGCAGACGATCCGAGCCACCTTCGGCAACACGGCGTTCCAGCAGACGATCCGAGCCACCTTCGGCAACGCGGCGTTCGAGCAGACGATCCGAACCGCCTTCGGCAACACGGCGTTCGAGCAGACGATCCGAACCACCTTCGGCAACACGGCGTTCGATCAGACGATCCGAACCGCCCTCAGCCACACGGCTTTCAATCAGCTTGTCCGAACCGCCTTCGGCGATCATGGTGTGAGCCGGGGTGGCGGCAAAAGCGTTAACTGCGAAAACCGAGAAAGCGATGCTGAGGATGGTTTGGCGTTTCATGATCGTGTGCTCCAGAAGGTTGTTTGTTTGTCTGGAGCCGATCTTACGCCGCGGATTTTTTATGAGAACTTCATTGGCGTGATGGTGACTATCGACGCCAACGATGTTTACCAAAACCCCGGATTACCGGGCCGTCGCGCGAACACACAACTCCCCGGTGGCGCGCGTCAACGCCAGTTCATGCAACGCATCCTTGGTCAGACCGCTGCGAGCCTCGGCCAGCCATGCCGGGCAATTAGGGTCCTGGCGATAGGGCGTGAAGTCGGCGTACTGCTGCAATAGACGGGTTTGCAGTTCGTCCAGCTGCGGGCGAATCTGCCTGGCGAGATCCGGACGCTGCGTATCCGGCGCTGCACCGACGGCTTGCCACTGTGCGAGCAAACCGTATTGCACCAGTTTGTTCGCTTCCATTTGTGCGGCGAGCAGTTGCGCCACGTCTTCCGGGTCGAGCTTGCGTTCGCTGGCCAGCGTGCGCGCGTTGGCGATCACCTGCGCTTCTCGAGGGCTGTCCTGAATCGGCTTGCCGCTGTCCCATTTGGTCAGCGCGACGAGATCGCCGATGTTCAGGCGTTCGTTGAGGGTTTCCAGCAAGGGTTTCAGCGCTTGCGGTTGGCTGGCTGTCGGGGCTGCCTGGGCGGTCGCGGCGCAGAGGACGAAGAGCGTGCCGGTCAGCACGTGGGGCAAGCGGGGCATGGACAAAACCTCTTTGAAGGAAATGGACGTGGGCGGTTATTTAACACAGCCGGGCGCCGACAATAAACGTCGATGTGAAATGTTAATTGCACCCCGCAGGCAACTCACCGAAGCTATCCTGTCTTAGCCCTCCCGCCGTCGAGATGGACCTCCAGTCAATGCAAACCCCCGCTGCCGTCAAACCCCTCTGGCAAACCTACCTGCTGTTTCTGGCGCCGATGGTGCTGTCGAACTTTTTGCAGTCGATGTCGGGCACGGTCAACAGCATCTACATCGGCCAGATGCTCGGTACGCAGGCGTTGGCGGCGGTGTCGGGGATGTTTCCTATCGTGTTCTTCTTTATCGCGCTGGTGATTGGCCTAGGCGCCGGTGCCGGTGTGCTGATCGGCCAAGCGTGGGGCGCGCGTGAGCCGCACATGGTCAAGGCGATTGCCGGGGCGACGCTGTTGCTCGGCGTGCTGATTGGTCTGGTCGCGGCGGTGCTCGGCAGCGTTTTTGCGCGGCAGGCGTTGACCGGGCTGGGGACGCCGGCGGATGTGCTCGATGATGCGGTGGCGTATGCCCATGTGATGCTGTGGATCTTGCCGTCGCTGCTGGTGTTTGTGCTGTTCACGCAATTGCTGCGCGGGGTGAGCGATACGTTATCGCCGCTGTTGGCGTTGATCGTGTCGACGTCGGTCGGTCTGGCACTGACGCCAGCGTTGATTCGCGGCTGGTTCGGCTTGCCGCAACTGGGCATTCAGAGCGCGGCGTATGCGGGGCTGGCCGGTAACCTGGCGGCGATGGCGTGGCTGGCATGGCGACTGATTCGCAAGGGCCATCCGCTAGCGCCCGACCGTGAGTTCTTCGCCGCCCTGCGGCTCAATGGGGCGATTCTCGGCAAGGTGCTGCGCATCGGCCTGCCGACCGGCGTGCAGATGATTGTGCTGTCGCTGTCGGAGCTGGTGATTCTGGCGCTGGTCAACCAGCACGGTTCGCAAGCGACGGCGGCGTATGGCGCGGTGACGCAGATCGTCAACTACGTGCAGTTCCCGGCGCTGTCGATCGCGATCACCGCGTCGATCCTCGGCGCACAGGCGATTGGCGCCGGGCAACTGGAGCGCATGGCGCCGATTCTGCGCACCGGGCTGCTGATCAACGTGTGCCTGACCGGCGGTCTGATCGTGATGGGGTATCTGCTTTCGCACTGGCTGCTGGGGCTGTTCCTTACCGAAGAGCCAACCCGGGTGATGGCTGAACATCTGCTGCACATCATGTTGTGGAGCCTGCTGGTGTTCGGCTTTCAGGCGATCATCGGCGGCATCATGCGCGCCAGCGGCACGGTGCTGGTGCCGGTGGTGATCGCGATTGTCTGCGTGGTCGGCGTGCAGTTGCCGGCGGCGTATTGGCTGGATGCGCAATATGGATTGCAGGGGGTGTGGATGGCGTTTCCGGTGGCGTACCTGAGCATGCTGGTGTTGCAGACGCTGTATTACAAACTGGTCTGGCGCCATCAGAAAATCGAGCGGTTGGTGTAGGCGCTGCCGCAGAGGGGGGAAATTTTGCTGTTATCCGAGCAGAAAGCATCGTAGGTTACGCGCCATAACTATAAGGTCGTTCGAGGGTGTAAATGGGGGCTTTTCGGCTGCTGCTGGCGGTGCTGGTAGCTGTTTCACATATGGGCGTAACCTTTTACGGGCTCAATCCCGGCGTGGTAGCGGTGATTTCCTTTCTGATCATCAGCGGTTTCGTCATGACCTCGCTGATCGAGCGTAACTACGACTCGAAGAGCAAATTCCCCGCGTTCTATCTGGACAGGGCCTTGCGTCTGTATCCACAGTTTTTGTTCTATTTCATCGCGTCGTGCATCGTGGTGCATGAGCTGATGCCCGGTTCCGCACCTGACCTCGAATTGACGTTGCCGCGCATTGTCGCGAGCCTGGCCATCGTGCCGCTGGATTTCTCTATGTTCGAGGTTTCGAGCGTGTGGATTCTGCCGCCCGCGTGGTCGCTGGGGCTGGAGATGTGTTTTTACCTGGTAATTCCTTTTCTGCTTGTCTTCAAGTGGCGCGGCGCTGCGTTCGTCTTGTCTGTCGGCGTATTTCTGCTGGCGTGTTTCGGTTACATCAACACGGATTACTATGGCTATCGCTTGTTGCCGGGCGTGCTGTTCATGTTTTTGTGCGGTAGCTATTTGTACAAAGCCAACCGCAGAGGGCTGGCGGTGGTGGCCGCGACAGCGATCGGCGCGGGGCTGTTGTTTGCGGCGATCATGGCGGGCCTGATTGAACGCCAGCCTTACAACGCCGAGGTGACGCTGGGCACCGCGCTGGGAATTGCGGCGGTGTATTGGCTGAGCCGGCTCAAATATCACCGTCTCGACGAGTTTCTCGGGAATCTCAGCTATGGCGTGTTTCTCAATCACTTTGTGCTGATTTACGCGCTACACGGTTTCTGGTCGGGGACGTACGATGCAGCAATCATCCTGGCTGTGTTGCTGGCCGCTTTTTTGTGCAGCGGTCTGACTTACTACTGCATCGAGCGGCCAGCGTTGAAATTGCGCCATCGGCTTCGGGCAGGTGTGCGGCCGGGCGCCGCTGATGTTCGCTACGCTGAAGCCCTGGTCTGAGCGCAGGCACGCGACGTTGCAACTGGCGTAACCGGCGGATGTTTGCTTAAGTCAATCGAGGCCCTCGACGTCAAGCGCCGCCCGGAGAATCCCATGTCGATCCGATTGCTGCTGGCAGCCGCGTTTGTCCTGTGCGCCATCCCCGCTGCGCAGGCTGTCGAGTACACCCGGGTCAACACCCACGCCAGTCAGATCAGTTTCACCTACAACCAGATGGGCTCGCGGATGTACGGCACCTTCGCCAGGTTCGAGGCGACGCTGGATTTCGACACTGAGCATCTCGACCGCGCCCACACCACCTTGCACATTGATCTCACCAGCATCGACGCCGGCAGCGAAGACGCCAACACCGAACTGGTGAAACCGGCGTGGTTCGACACGGCAAAATTTCCGGTGGCAGTGTTTGAATCCAGCCACTTCACCGAGGTCGCCGAAAACCGCTATCTGATTGCCGGCCAACTGACCCTCAAAGGCATCACCCGCGACGTGCAGGTGCCAGTGGAATTGAAGCCGGACAGCGCCATCGGCATTTTTGACGGCGAACTGCTGCTCAAACGCGAAGAGTTCGGCCTCGGCGCGGGGGAGTGGGCGGACAGCGTGGTGTCCAAGGACATCGCCATCAAGTTCAAGGTGGTGGCGCCTCAGCAGTGAGTCCGCTGGCTAGGGTGACAAGGTATGATGTCGCGGTTTTCTGCCGGAGTTCACCCGCCATGTCACGCATCACCCACTACAAATCCCCCTGCCCGGAAGGCGTCAACAGCCAGATTCTGCAGATGGTCGTCGACTACCTGACGGACATCAGCGCCGTGGGCCTGGGCCCGAGCAATCTGCTCTACAACGTCTATCAGTACGCGGTCGGCTATGAGGTGCATCTGTATCTGGAAGCGTTGAATGGCGAGAAGGGCACCGAGGTGGAGTTGCTGGTGGCGACTGATGAGGATGATCCCGAGCAGGTGATTGGTTTCCTCCTGTACTTGCCGGTGCAGGGCGATTGGGAAGCCTGCAGCGTCGCCTACATGGCGGTGCGCGAAGGGCATCGGCGCCAGGGCGTGGCGCGGGCGATGATTGCTGACATGGTCGGCCGCTATCCCCATGCCGAACTGGCGTGCACGGTCGGCAAAGTCCCGTATTTCGAAGCGATGGGTTTTGAAGTGATCGGCTCGCGTGAGACCCAAGTGCTGATGAGCACACGGCACTATCGCAGCAACGGCTTGCGCGGATTTATCGATACCACGCCGATCTACCGTTCGCTGGAAGTGCAGCAGATTCACACCTATCTGCTGCAGAAAAACAGCAAACGCGCGATGCTCGATGCCGAGAAACAGCGTGACCGGCACCTTGATCAAACCACTCGCCACACCGAAGAATTTGTCCGCCAGCGCCTGACGCTGCACTGAGGGGCGCAGGCCAGCACATGCCCCACTCCTACAGGTTTTGCGGGGTTAGCGCGAGCCGGGCCAACCTGCTTTTTCGAGCGCGGCGAGCAGCGTTTGCGCGTCCAAGCCCGGCACGGAATGCCCATTGCCCTCGGTGCTGTCGCTGGCGAGCAAGGCGTTGATGATCGCTTCTTCGACCGCCTCGGTAGCCGCCAGAAACAGCTCGCTGATGTGATCGTTATTGACCATGCGCAAGCCGTCGCAGGTTGGCGCGCCTTTGCCTTCGTAGGCTGCTGGCGGGACGTGTTCGTTGCCAGTGGCGAAGGCTATGAAGATGTCGCCGCTGTGATCTTCGTTACCGCCGCCGGTGCGGGCCAGGCCGAGACTCGCCCGTTGCGCCAGACGCGTGCATTGATGGGGCAACAGCGGCGCATCGGTCGCCAGGCACACGACAATCGAGCCCATGCCCGGATGCGGCAGCGAGGCCCGCAGAAATGGCGAGTCCTTCTGTTCCATGTAGCGCCCGACCGGGTAACCGTCGACGCGCAATTCGCTGCGAATGCCGTGGTTGGCCTGGACGATGGCGCCGACGGTCCAGCCGCCCTGAGCATCGCTCAACCGACGCGAGGCGGTGCCGATGCCACCCTTGAATTCGTGGCAGATCATGCCGCTGCCACCGCCGACCGCGCCTTCCACTACAGGCCCGTCAGTGGCCGTGTTCAAGGCCTCAGCGACATGCAACGGTTTGACGTGGAAGCCGTTGATGTCGTTGAGCAAACCATCATAAGTCTCCAGCACCACCGGCATGTTCCAGTAGAGACGACCGTCGTCCGGTTGCTGCTCACGGTCCAGCGCAATCAGCGCATCACGCACCACGCCGAGGCTGTGGGTGTTGGTGAAGGCAATCGGGCTGGTGAGCAAACCGGCTTCGCGAATCCACTCAAGGCCCGTGGCATCGCCATTGCCATTGAGCACATGCACCCCGGCGAAACACGGTTGCTGGTTGGTCGAACCCCGACGCGGTTCGATCAGCGTGACGCCGGTGCAGATGTCCCGACCGGCCTCGCTGCGACCGCGCACATTGCTGTGGCCGACACGCACACCGGGCACATCGGTGATCGCGTTGAGCGGGCCGGGTTGCATCTGGCCGATGCGAATGTTGAGGTCACGGGCACGAGGTTTCATCGATTCTTGTCTCTCTTTAAAGGCAGATAAAAATGGCCCGGTGCTGTAACCGGGCCGGGTTGAACTCGGCCATGCGACACCGCATGATGCGGCGGGCCGGTATTCACAATGGGGGTCAGCCTATCGGGCTGATCGCGCCTGACCCATTCCCATCATGGGTTACACAGAAGGGGTAGAACGTGGACGCGTTGTTGCAGGAATTGCCGGTGCATCAGAGCCTGGCGCGGGTATTCGCCAGTGTCGGGCAGGACGGATTCTGGCGTGCGCTGGTCGACACCCTGCGCTTGCTGGTGCCAGTGGACAACGCGTTGGTGGCGGTGATGAAAGCCGGACAAACACCGCAATTGCTGATCGACCTCGACAGCAAGGGCAGCGCCGCCGAACAGGAGGAACTGGCCGATTACACTGCCGGCATGTATTTGCTCGATCCGTTTTATCAAGCCGCGTCGTTGGGCATCAGCGATGGTCTGCACAGCCTGGCGTCGGTCGCGCCGGACCAGTTTCTGCACAGCGAGTACTACCAGAGCTACTTCCGTTCGGTGGTCGGCGAGGACGAGTTGCAGTTCATGATCAACCTCGAAGCAGGCGTGCTCGGATTGTCCTTGGGGCGTTCGACGGCGTTCGGCTTGGCCGAGCAGGGCAGGTTGCTATGCGTGAGGGACTGGGTGTTGGCGGCGATGCGCCGACACGTGCAGTTGCTGCCACCGCAGGGGCCGGTGGCGGACGTGGCGGTCGGTGACCTGGCGACGTTGCTTGATCGCTTCGATGCCCGGCTGACCGCCCGCGAAGTCGACACGGCGCGGCTGATTCTGCAGGGTTTCTCCAGCAAAGCGATTGCCCAGCAGCTGGGCATTTCCCCGGAGACGGTAAAAGTACATCGGCGCAATCTTTATCAGAAGCTCAATGTCAGCGGGCATGGAGAGTTGTTTGCGCTGGTGTTGCGCCCACCATCGTCCTGAATCCCACTGAACCCTGTGGGAGCTGGCTTGCCAGCGATAGCTATGTTTCAGTCGCCGAAGATGTCGACTGTGCCGGCCTCATCGCTGGCAAGCCAGCTCCCACAATGAGCATTAGTTATCGGGGGCTGGCGGCGTATCAGGAGGTACGCTGAAAGACTAAAGCCTTGAGTCCGCTTTCAGGATCGACATCCGCAAACTCCGGCGGATTCTCCAGCCGCTGCTCGAAACGCAACCCCGGTGCTTCCTGCGTGACGCCATCAATCAGAAAGTCCGAACCGAACGCCGGATCGTTCATGCAGGCCAGTACGGTGCCCTGCGCCGTCAGCAATTCCGGCAAGCGGCGCAGTACGCGCTGGTAATCCTTGGTCAACAGGAAACTGCCTTTCTGAAACGATGGCGGGTCGATGATCACCAGATCGTACGGGCCGCTGTTGATGACTTTGCCCCAGGATTTGAACAGGTCGTGGCCGAGGAAGCTGACCTTGCTCAGGTCATGGCCGTTCAAACGGTGATTGTCGCGGCCACGGCTCAGGGCTGCGCGGGACATGTCCAGATTGACCACATGATCGGCGCCACCCTCGATCGCGGCCACGGAAAATCCGCATGTGTAGGCGAACAGATTCAACACACGCTTGCCGTTTGCCTGCTCGCGCACCCAGTTGCGGCCGTAGCGCATGTCGAGAAACAACCCGGTGTTTTGCTTGAGGCCCAGATCGACGCGATATTGCAAACCGCCCTCGACGATGGTCATTTCCTCGATCTCACTGCCGACCAGCCATTCAGCGGTGCTTTGTGGCAGATAGCGATGCTGGATCAACAAGGTGTGCGCGCCGCACTGCTGCCATTCCGGCGAACGGCTGATCTCCAGCAGCAAACGCTTGAGATCGTCCAGTTGCTCGGGCAGCGGCTCTTTGAACAACGCCACCAGCACCACGCCTTGCAGCCAGTCCACGGTCAACTGTTCCAGGCCCGGCCAGCAACGTCCGCGTCCGTGGAACAGGCGGCGGGTTTCGCCGGGTGCCGCCGCCAGCGCGGGCAGCAAATGAGCGTGGAGGGTGGCGAGGGCTTCAGGGTTCATCGGTCACGGTCGGCAAGCAAAAGGGCCGGCATTTTAACCACAAACCAGACGCCGCGAACGATTGTCGCTGAAGGGCCAAACCGGCCTTTTTGAAAAGAGCTGTATCAAAAATGAATTTCTACAGAGCCCGCTGCTCATACCAGATAAGCAGCGGATTCAAGCCGCTAAATCGTTAATGCTATTCAGGGAGTGCAGTTTCATGTGCCCAACACCAACGGCGGACGCGCACCTTCCTGGCGGGTTGATTCTGGTAGTCGAAGATGATCCGTTGATTCTGGAGTTTCTCTGCGAAATTCTTCAGGAGGAAGGTTTTGTGGTCGAACCGCACACCAGTGCGGACGCGGCTTCGCTCTATCTGGAGCAGCATGCGCAGCAAGTGGCGTTATTGCTCACCGATATCACCATGCCCGGTACGCTCAATGGTGCGGATTTGGCCAACCTGGTCGGTGACCGCTGGCCGGAAAAGCCGGTGATGGTCATGTCTGGCTATGAAACGCCGGAGACTTCCGGGGTCAAGCATTCGGTGGCGTTCATCAAAAAGCCTTGGGCCATCGGTCAGTTGCTCGACTGTGTGGACAGTGCTTTCAAGTCCAAGGCCCCGCGCCTGCACTGACACGCTGGGTGAATCGGCCCGGCAAGTGCTACATTGCCGGCCCGGTTTCTTGTCAGAGGATGCGACGTTTTGTCTGCTCACGATTCTGTTTTCGATCGCGCGTTCGGCGCGTTCCTGTTCGACATGGACGGCACCGTCCTCAATTCCATCGCCGCTGCCGAGCGCATCTGGTCAGCGTGGGCCGTGCGTCATGGCGTTGACGTGGCAACATTCCTGCCGACCATTCACGGCGCGCGAGCCATCGATACGATCAATCGCCTGAACCTGCCCGGCGTCGATGCCGAGGCGCAAGCGGCGTTCATCACTCAAGCGGAAATCGAAGACGTCGAAGGCATTGTCGAGATTCCCGGCGCGGCAGCGTTTCTCAACAGCTTGCCGAAAGATCGCTGGGCGATGGTGACCTCGGCGCCACGGGATCTGGCCTTGCGACGCATGGCGGCGGCAGGGATTCCCGAGCCTTTGCTGATGATTACCGCTGAAGATGTGCAGGCGGGCAAACCGGATCCGGCGGGCTATCTGCTGGCCGCCAAACGTCTAGGACTTGAACCGCGCGATTGCCTGATTTTCGAAGACGCCACCGTCGGTATCCAGGCGGCTGAAGCGGCCGGCGCGCCGCTGATGATCATCACCACCACGCATCAGCATCCGCTGGAAACGGCGCATGCAACGTTGGCCAGTTATGCGGACATCCGCGTTAAAGTCGACAGCGATGGTCTGCGCCTGAAAAACAACTGACACAACACAATCCCTTGTGGGAGCTAGCCCTGCTAGCGATAGCGCCGGCACAGTCAGCATTTACTTTGCCTGACACACCGCATCGCTAGCAGGGCTAGCTCCCACAGGGATTTTTTGTGCTGCTGGATATCAGGGAGTGTACGCAAAACCTGTGGGAGCCAGCCCTGCTGGCGATGGCGGTGGGTCAGTCATGGAGATGTTGACCGTGCCGGCGATATCGCTAGCAGGGCTAGCTCCCACAGTGATTTTTTGTGCTGCTGGATATCAGGGAGTGTACGCAAAACCTGTGGGAGCCAGCCCTGCTGGCGATGGCGGTGGGGCAGTCATGGAGATGTTGACTGTGCGGCCCTATCGCTAGCAGGGCTAGCTCCCACAGGGATTGTGGCGAGGCTGCAGTCAGTAAACCCCCGGCAACAGCCGCCAACTCCGTGCGCAATAGGCCTCGTACTCTGCGCCAAACTGCGCACGCAGCAGCGCTTCTTCAGAATGAATTCGCGCAATCAGCGGAATCAACGTCAGCGCCGCCAGCAGTAGTCCGACCGTTGAGCGAAACGCCAGCGCCCAGCCCACGGCATTGATCACCAGCCCCAGATAACTCGGGTTGCGCAGGTGCTGATAGATGCCATCGGTGACCAACCGATGCCCCGGCTGAATCGCCACCAAGCCGCTAAACCGTCGCCCCAGTACAAACACTGGCCACAACCGCAGCGCGCCGCCGACGATAAACAGCAACGCCCCCAACCAGCGCACGCCGTCGCCACCGAAGGTCCAGACGTTCACCCGGTCACAGTAGGCCGGCAGAAAACCACTGACCAAACCGATCACAGCAAACGCCGGCAGCACCCAGCGATTGGCCCGGTCTTCGCGCTCGCCGGAGCTGAGATTGACTTCGGTAAACAGCGACGCCACCACCATCGCCACGGTTGCCAAAGCCACCACGACCAGCGAGCCGTGGGAGAAAAAGATCGCCACACCGCCAATGCCCCACACCGCCAGGCCCAGGTAGGCGAGGGTGGCGAGCACGGCGACCACGGTCATTTGCGCAGACATTCTCATGGCGATCTCACGACAGATGGCTGATTCGCTCAGTGTAGATCCGTCACAAAATCTGTGGCTGAGCGCTGCGTTCAGGATGGTCACAAAACATTGTGGGAGCTGGCTTGCCAGCGATAGCGGAGGGTCAGTCACCTTCGATTTTGGCTGTGCCGGCCTAATCGCTGGCAAGCCAGCTCCCACAGGTTTGGCGTCGTACAGAAAGTGTGAAATCCCTACTGAACCTGTGGGAGCGAGCTTGCTCGCGAAGGGGCCATTTCAGTCAGCGGAAATCTCGCCGTCAGTCAGGACTTTGCGGAACGTCTCCACCAACGGCCGCAAATTGACCCGGTGCCACGCCGCCCACAATGGCGTGGTCAACGTCAGCCACGGCACCTCACGCAACACCACTCCGGGCGGTGCGTTATGGCTCAAACCCTTCTGGATCATCGCAATCCCCAGCCCCGACGCCACCAGCCCCAGTGCGGTAAACGGCTCGGTCGCCTGCATGCGCACATCCGGGGTGAAGCCTGCGCGGATGCACGCGCTGACGAATTCGTCGTTGGCATCCTGACGCGGCTGCACGCCGATCCATTCCTGATCGGCCAGATCCTCGGGGCTCAGCAAAGCCTGCTGGGCCAACCGATGACGCTCGGGCAACGCCAGCAGCATTGGATCATCCAGCACCTGAAACCCCAGCAGATCCGGGTCGTCAGCGGTCGGCGGCTCACTCACCAAGGCGATATCGAGACTACGCTGTCGCAAGCCTTCCAGTTGCTCGGCGGAACTGAGGTTGTACAGCGCAACGTGGACGTTGGGACGATCGCCGCGCAGCACGCGCAAGGCATTCGGCAGCACTCCGGCGTGCATGGCGTTTTCGATGTAGCCGATGCACAAACCACCTTCTTCTCCACGGCCCAGACGCTTGCCGAGGGATTCCAGGCGATTGGCGTGGGTGAGCAGGGCGCGGGTTTCGGCGAGAAAGGTCAGGCCATCGCGGGTCAGGCGGATGCGCTGCTGGCTGCGCTCGAACAGGGTCAGGCCCAAACGTTCTTCGAGCTGGGCGATCTGCCGGCTCAGTGGCGATTGGGAAATATGCAGCCGTTCGGCGGCGCGGCCGACGTGTTCTTCCTCGGCGACTACAACGAAATAGCGCAATTGACGTATGTCGATCATGTCAGACCTATAGGGACTCAAGTTGCGCAGATTATGTCTTGGACGGTCTCGGCGCCGCAATCTAGGATCTGCTCAACGGTCACACAGACCCAGAACCTATCGAGGAATAACCAATGAGCTTGAAAGACAAACTGCCCGGCCAATTGGGCTTCGGCACCGCGCCACTCGGCAACATGTTCCGCGCCATTCCCGAAGCGGAAGCGCAAGCCACCGTGCATGCGGCGTGGGAGGCCGGCGTGCGTTATTTCGACACCGCGCCGTTCTATGGCTCCGGCCTGTCAGAAATCCGCCTCGGCGAAGCACTCAAGCAATACAAGCGCGACGAATACGTGCTCAGCAGCAAGGTCGGCCGGGTCATTCTCGATGAAGTCGAAGACGCTTCCGCCCGCGATCTCGGCGAGAAAAGCGGCGTGTTCGAGCACGGTCGCCCGAACAAGATCGTCAACGACTACAGCGCCGACGCGACCCTGCGCTCCATCGAAGACAGCCTCAAGCGCTTGCAGACTGACCGTCTCGATATCGTTTGGGTGCATGACATTGCTCAGGATTTCTACGGCGATCAATGGCTGGAATACTTCAACCAGGCGCGTACCGGCGCGTTCAAAGTGCTGACCCGTTTGCGCGAGGAAGGCGTGATCAAGGGCTGGGGCCTGGGCGTGAACAAAGTCGAGCCGTGCGAACTGACCCTCGACCTCAGCGAAGCGCAGCCGGACGGCTTCCTGTTGGCCGGTCGCTACACGCTGCTCGATCACGAACGTCCGCTGCAACGGCTGATGGATGCTGCGCGGGCGCAGAACGTCGAAATCGTCGTCGGCGGACCTTACAGTTCGGGGATCCTCGCCGGCGGCTCGCACTTCGAATACCAGCAGGCCAGCCCTGAAGTCATCGCCAAGGTCGAGCAGATCAAACGCATCGCCGCCGCTTACAACGTCGATATCAAAGCCGCTGCGCTACAGTTCTCGCTGGCTAATCCTGCTGTTGCGGCGGTCATTCCCGGGGCGAGCAAACCGGGTCGAATCGCTGAAGATGTCGCGGCGTTGTCGGCAACCATTCCTGCCGGTTTCTGGCAGGCCATGCGCGACGCCAAACTGGTTTCTGAACGTGCACCATTACCCATCGATGAGGTGAAAGCATGAAGATTGATCTGAGTGGAAAACTGGCCATCGTCAGCGGCAGCACCGCCGGCATTGGTCTGGGCATCAGCCAGTCGCTGGCCGAAGCCGGCGCGACGGTGGTGGTGATCGGCCGCGACTCCGGCAAGGTCGAGCAGGCGTTGGCGAGCATCCGCGAGAAAGTCCCGGGCGCGCAATTGCGCGGTTTGGCTGCGGATCTGGGCACAGCGGAGGGCGCGCAGACACTGTTCGCCGCCGAACCACGCGCCGACATTCTGGTGAACAACCTTGGCATCTTCGACGCTGTCGACTTCTTCGAAGCGCCAGACAGCGAGTGGACGCGGTTCTATGAGGTCAACGTGATTTCCGGCGTGCGCCTGGCGCGGCATTACGTGCCAGCAATGATCGAGCAGGGTTGGGGCCGGGTGATTTTCCTGTCTTCGGAATCCGGTGTGGCAACGCCGGCGGACATGATCAATTACGGCGTGACCAAAAGCGCCAATCTGGCGGTGTCCCACGGTTTAGCCAAACGTCTGGCTGGCACCGGCGTGACGGTCAATGCGATCCTGCCGGGGCCGACCTTCACCGACGGCCTGCAAGACATGCTCAAGGAGGCTGCCGCCGAGTCCGGGCGCAACTTGCGCGATGAGGCCGACGCCTTTGTACTCAAGGCCCGCCCGACCTCGATCATCCAGCGTGTCGCAGATGTTGAAGAGGTTGCGCACCTGGTCACCTACATTGCTTCGCCGCTGTCCTCGGCCACCACCGGCGCTGCTCTGCGCGTCGATGGCGGTGTGGTCGACAGCCTGACGATCTGAATTCCCGAGAGAGACGTTTATTTATGCCTACAGCATCAGCAACCATTGATATTCCAGCTTCGGCCGATCAGGTCTGGCAATTGATCGGCGGCTTCAACACGCTGCCGGACTGGCTGCCGTTCATTCCCAACAGTGAACTGAGCGACGGCGGTCGTGTACGTACGCTGCAAACCGCTGACGGCGGCGTCGTGGTTGAGCGTCTGCAAGCGTTCGACAACGCCACCAAGACCTACAGCTATTCGATTGAACATGCACCGTTCCCGGCGACGGATTATCTGGCGACGATCAAGGTCGAAGCCCAAGGGCAGGGCGCACGGGTGACATGGTCGGGGCGCTTCAACGCCAAAGGCGTGAGCGATGAGGAAGTGGTGGCGTTGTTCAGCGGCATCTACCAGGGTGGCCTCGAAGCACTGCGCGCCAATTACCCAACCTGAAGAACAGCACGATGATCGTTCCCACGCTCTGCGTGGGAATGCAGCCCGGGACGCTCAGCGTCCCTTTCGCAAGCTGGAACGCGGAGCGTCCCCTGAGGCATTCCCACGCAGAGCGTGGGAACGATCATGTCGGGAATCAGGAATTCTCGATCAGACTCTGCCGGCAATCGAGCACCAGTTTCGCCCCGCCGAGATCACTGCTGCTGACTTCAAGACTGAAGCCATGGAGGCTGACAATCGCCGCGACAATCGATAACCCCAAACCAAAACCACCCTGCGGCTGACCACCCTCGGCGCGATAGAAGCGCTGGAACACCGCTTCACGCTCAGCCTCGGGAATCCCCGGCCCGGAGTCGTGCACTTCAATCCGCGTCTGCCCACCCGCGTTGACGCCGCGCAACATCACCGTGCCGCCCGGCGGGGTGAACTTGATCGAGTTGCTTAGCAGGTTCGCCAACGCCTCGAACAGCAATGCCCGATCACCGTTCAGCGGCGGCAACGTCTCCGGCATGTTCAAGTCGAAACGCAGTTCGCCTTCCTCGGCCAGCGGCAAGTAAAACTCATGCAGTTCTTCCAGCAGTTGCACCGGATCGAGCTCGACAAAACCTGAACGGCGCTGGCGATCCTCCAGTTCGGAAATCCGCAGCAATCCGCGAAACCGCGCCATCAGCGTATCCGCTTCCGCCAGCACCAGATCCAGTTGCGCTGCTTCCTGCGACCCTTCGCCGGCCTGTTGCTGCATGCGATACAACTGCGCGCGCAAGCGTGTCAGCGGCGTGCGGAGATCATGGGCGATGTTGTCGCAGACGCCTTTGACTTCATTCATCAAGCGCTCGATGCGTTCAAGCATGGCATTGACGATGGCGGCGAGCATGTCCAGTTCATCGCGGCGATTGGACAACGGCAAGCGGTGTGTCAGGTCGCCGGCGACGATCGCCTGGGCGCTGGCCTGAATCGCCCGGATCCGCCGCAGCGGTCGGCGCCGCAGCAAATGCCAACCGGCAATCCCCGGCAGAATCGTCAGCGATACGCCCCAGAACAATGCATGCAAAATGATCCGCGTCACCGCGAACAGCGAGCCGTTGTCGCGCAACAACACCAGCCAGCGCCCGTCGCGGGTTTGCGTGGCGACGGCGTCGCAGCTGTCATTGGGCAGGGTTGGGTCGTCGGAGTTGGCGCAGTCGGCGAGCATGTGGATCTTGCCGTCCAGCGGCAGGCCTGCGGGGATCTGCTGGAGCGCGCCGCCGAGGTAAACGCCTTCGGCATCGAACAGGCCATAGGCGTCGATGCCGCGAATGTCGAAGGTCATGCTGGCGGCGAGCGCTTCTTCCAGTTGCTCACCGCGAAAGTGCGAGAACAGGTGCTGACGTTGCATCAGCGAATGTTTGGCGAGGTTGTCGAGGTAGCCGGAGACTTCGTAGTACATGACCCCCATGAGGATCGCGCTCCACGCCACGAACAGCGAACTGTACAGCGCCAGCAAGCGGCTGCTGGAAGAGCGCCAACCGTCAGACGGGTTCGGCAATGACATAACCCGAGCCCCGTACCGTGCGGATCAGCGGAACATTGCCCGCAGCGTCGATTTTCTTGCGCAGACGGCCAATGTGCACATCGATCAGATTGGTGCCCGGGTCGAAGTGATAGCCCCAGACCTCTTCGAAAATCATCATCCGCGAGAGAATCTGGCCGCTGTTGCGCATCAGGAATTCCAGCAGTTTGTATTCGGTCGGCAACAGCGTCAGCACCTGCTCGGCACGCCGCGCTTCATGGCTGATCAAGTCGAGTTCGAGGTCGGCCACCTGCAACGTCGTTGCCTGCGTGGCGCCACTGTTCTGTCGACGCAGCAACACTTCAACCCGCGCCGCCATTTCATCGGT
Source organism: Pseudomonas sp. 4CAES_32.4 (assembly GCF_058136335.1). Taxonomy (NCBI): domain Bacteria; kingdom Pseudomonadati; phylum Pseudomonadota; class Gammaproteobacteria; order Pseudomonadales; family Pseudomonadaceae; genus Pseudomonas; species Pseudomonas sp. 4CAES_32.4. The sequence goes on along the minus strand of NZ_CM176882.1, from coordinate 3,918,383 downwards.
GGCGAACGGTTTGGTCAGGTAGTCATCGCCGCCGGCGCGCAAACCGCGGACACGCTCATCGACATCGGAGAGGGCGCTGATCATCAGAATCGGTGTGGCCACGCCCATGGTGCGCAGGGTGGTGACGATGGCCAGGCCGTCGAGCTCGGGCAACATGCGGTCGAGGGTAATCAGGTCATAGTTGCCGCTCACGGCGCGGTCGAGACCTTCGCGGCCATTGTCGACCCAGTCGACCTCCAGCCCGTGGCTGCTCAATTCGGCAACGATTTCCCGGGCGGTCACGGCGTCGTCTTCGATGGTCAAGATACGAGTCATAGGCAGGCCTGCTGATCGGTTCAAACGGAATGGCTGCATTTTGCCAAGAATTTTCCGTGACGCTTTAAATTAACTTTCATGTTGACCTGTCACAAACGCAAATTTCGAACCTTTTGGATATTCGCCGCCAATGCATAAAACCCGCTGTTATCCGGCGCTTGTTGCAATTTGCATGGTTTGAGGAAGTTCATCTTTTCTAAATCATTGAAATAAAAGGATTTATTTAATCGACGCGACTGGCACGGTCGCTGCAATTCCTCTGATGACGAGTTGTAACACCATTTTTCATGCCTGGAGCAGAACAACAATGAATAGATCCCCTGATGGGTTTTATCCTGCCGCAGAAGAGTCGAGCAGCGTTTCGGGCGTGTCCTGGGGCGCGATCTTCGCCGGTGCTGCGGCTGCCGCTGCACTGTCGATGATTTTGGTCCTGCTCGGGTTCGGTTTGGGTTTCTCTGCCGTTTCACCGTGGGCCGGAGAGGGCGTCAGCGCCAAAGGCCTGGGCATTTCAACGATCGTCTGGCTGGCGGTGACGCAGATCATCGCTTCCGGTATGGGTGGCTACATCGCCGGTCGCTTGCGCGTGAAGTGGGCGAACATGCACGGTGACGAGGTGTATTTCCGCGACACCGCTCACGGCTTCCTCGCTTGGTGCGTGGCTACTCTGGTCACTGCAGTTCTGGTGGTAGGTTCGGTCAGCAGCGTCATCAGTGGCGGTGTGCAGGCTGGTGCCAGCGTTGCTGGCGGTGCAGCCAGTGCCATGACCCAAGCGGCCGGTACTGCTGCGGCGAACACCGACAGCAACCAGTACGGCTACTACATCGACAGCCTGTTCCGCGATGACCGTCCAGCCTCTGTCAGCGATGACGCGGCCCATGGCGCTGTGGCCCGCATTTTCGCGCAAAGCCTGGCCGATGGTCAGATGAGCGCCGAAGACCGTACCTACCTCGCGCAGTTGGTTGCACAACGTACCAACCTGACGCAGGCCGATGCAGAACGTCGTGTCGACGAAATCTACGCTCGCACTCAAAAAGCCCTGGCCGACGCCAAACTGAAAGCTCAGCAAGCTGCTGACACCGCCGCCAAAGTCGCCGCCCTGACTTCGCTGTGGATGTTCGTCGCGCTGCTGGCCGGTGCGTTCTTCGCCAGCTTCGCTGCAACCTTCGGCGGTCGTCGTCGCGATGCGGTCGAGTACGTCGAAGTCGACACCTACACCACTACCACTCCGGTCCGTTAAACAAGGAGATTCACCATGCGCTCACTACTGCTGTTTTTCCTCGGCATACCGATCCCGATCATTATCCTGATCGCCCTGTTCGTGCACTGAGTGCTCTATTGGGGCTCGTGCCTCGGCCGCTTCCACCTTCGGGTGGAAGCGGCTTTTTGCTTTCTGGCTGCCAACAAGGCGAGAATCCGCACCGGCAACGGGTCGGCCGCTGCACGCACGTTTAAGGATGAATACGTTGGACAAGCAAGAAATCAAACGCCGAGTTTTCGAAATGCTCGATGGCGGTCATTCCAAAACTGAGACCTTTAAGGCGCTGTCGGGGGGCAAGGTCAAGGATCGGGTATTGGCAGCCTGGATCGGGGCGCGTCCGGATCCCGTCCTCAGAAAGCGACACGCTATTAAAGTCAACATACTGGTGGCGCTGATGGGGATTATGGGACTTTTCGGGGGCATAGCCGGGCTTCTTCAAATCAACGACGGCGGCATCGCTATGGCGTTGGCCATGGTGATGATCATTGGCGTCATTCCGCTCTTGTTTGCGTGGGGCTTTTACAAGGGCATCGCGGTGGTTTACACCATCTATGTCACTTTGACGATTAGCCAGATTCCTCGCGAGTTTGTAGGCTTCAGTGAAGAGCCGGTGTCGACTCTGGTCGGAGTGGCTTTCATTCTGGCGATGGTGTTCTACGCCGCGTGGGTCAAATCGCTACTGTTCCCGGACCTTGCGTTAATCGGCCCGAGGAAGATCAAAGGGCAGTTCGTCTTCTCCAACTGATCGTTGGACAATCCCACCGCATTCACTGGCCTGGATCAATATTTCGTCCGGCGATATCGCCTACCGTAAATGATCCAAGCCTTTGCTGCGGTATCGACTACATTGCCTGTACGCGCACCGGTTGCGCTGACGGAGTACCGCAGTCAGACCCTCAAAATGCATTAGAAAAACGGGTCGACTCGGTGTAGTGCAGCAAGGAGCTGGCGCAACACTCCACTGACATTTCACGGAAGATCATCGCAATGCACTGCCTAGAAAGAACCTTCGATATCCAGCCGTTGGCGCAGGCGGATATGACCGTGCACATCAACGGTCAACCCGTAACGGCCGCCATCGGCGAAACCGTCCTCAGCGTTATTCAGTCCCTCGGCGTGCGCCAGATCGCGCGCAATGATCATAACCAGATCACGGGCGCCTATTGCGGCATGGGCGTGTGCCAGTGCTGTCTGGTGAAAATCAACGGTCGACACAAGCGCCGCGCTTGCCAGACCGTGGTGCGCGACGGCATGCAGATTGAAACCCAGGTCAATCGCATTACCGCGCAGGAGGTCGTATGAACCTGCAACCGGTGATCGTCGGCGGTGGCCCGGCGGGGATGGCAGCGGCCATCGAACTGGCACGCCACGGCGTGCGCTGCACTTTGCTGGAAGAAGCTTCGCGCCTCGGCGGCGTGGTCTATCGCGGGCCGCTGCGTGACGGCGTGCAACTGGATTATCTGGGGCCGCGTTACGCCGAAGCCCTGGGCAAACTGCACGGCGAATTTCAGGAGCAGTCCGGGCTGATCGATGTGCGCCTCAACCATCGCGTGGTCGGCGCCGAAGGCACCCGCGCATTGGTCGTGCTTGACGGCGATGAGCAACTGCACGAAATCCAATACCCACAGTTGCTGCTGGCTGCCGGTTGCCACGAGCGCAGTGTGCCGTTCCCTGGCTGGACGCTGCCGGGAGTGATCATGCTTGGCGGTCTGCAACTGCAGATCAAAAGCGGCGTGGTCAAGCCGCAAGGGCCGGTGATCATCGCCGGCACCGGGCCGTTGCTGCCGCTGGTGGCGACGCAACTGCATGCCTCCGGCGTCAGCGTTGCCGGCGTCTATGAGGCCTGCGCATTCAGCAAGATCGCCCGCGAGAGTCTGGCGCTGTTGAACAAGCCGCAGCTGTTCCTCGATGGCTTGAGCATGCTCGCCTACCTGAAACTCCATGGCATCCCGATGCAGTACGGCTGGGGCGTGGTCGAAGCCCACGGCGAGGGCGAATTGAAAAGCGTCAGCGTCGCGCCGTACTCGGCCACGTGGGAGCCGGATCTGTCTCGCGTCGAACGCTTCGAGGCACAGACGCTGGCGGTGGGTTACGGCTTCATTCCGCGCACCCAACTCAGTCAGCAAATGGGCCTCGATCACGGTTTCAGTGACGACGGTTACCTGCGCGCCCACGCGAATATCTGGCAGCAAAGTAACGAGCCGCACGTGCATTTGGCCGGCGACATGGGCGGGATTCGCGGTGGCGAAGCGGCGATGCTCGCCGGCAAGATCGCCGCGACTTCGATCCTGCTGCAACGCGGTGTACTCGAAGAAGAGCAGGCCCGCGTGCGCCGCGACCGCTACCTGAGCAAACTCAAAGCCATCGTGCGTTTCCGCGCTGCCGTGGATCGCTACACCGAACGCGGCGCCGGCCAGACCGCTTTACCCGCCGCCGACACGGTGATCTGCCGTTGCGAGCACGCCACCCGCGCCGACATCGACAAAGCGCTGGAGCAAGGTGTGCAAGACATCGCCAGCCTGAAAATGCGCACTCGCGTGAGCATGGGCGATTGTCAGGGGCGCATGTGCATCGGCTATTGCAGTGACCGACTGCGCCAGGCCACCGGACGCAAGGACGTCGGTTGGCTGCGTCCGCGTTTCCCGATTGATCCGATTCCTTTTTCCGCGTTCCAGTCCGTCGGCACGGAGGCCGCTTCCCATGAGTAAGTTCTACGACGTGGTTATCGCCGGCGGCGGCGTGATCGGCGCCTCCTGCGCCTATCAATTGTCCAAACGCAAAAACCTCAAAGTGGCGCTGATCGATGCCAAGCGTCCGGGCAACGCGACCCGTGCTTCAGCCGGCGGTTTATGGGCGATTGGCGAGTCGGTCGGCCTCGGTTGCGGGGTGATTTTCTTCCGCATGATGTCGGCCAACCGCAAGCGCGAAACCCAGGGCGCTGCGGTGGCCGTGGACGCGAGTACGCCGCACATTCTGCCGCCGTCGTTCTTCGATTTCGCCTTGCAGTCCAACGCCTTGTACCCGGCGCTGCACCGTGAGCTGAAAGACAATCACGGCATGGATTTCAAGTTCGAAAAGACCGGGCTGAAGTTCGTGATTTATGACGATGAAGACCGGCTCTACGCCGAGCACATTGTCGGCTGCATTCCGCATCTGGCCGATCAAGTGCGCTGGCTCGATCAAGCCCAGTTGCGCGAAGCCGAACCGAGCGTCAGCCATGCAGCACGCGGCGCGCTGGAGTTTCTCTGCGACCATCAGGTCAGCCCGTTCCGCCTCGCCGACGCCTACATGGAAGGTGCGCGGCAAAACGGCGTAGACATCTTCGTCAACACCAACGTCACCGGCGTGCTGCACCACGGCACCCGCGTGACCGGTGTGCAGACGGCCGAGGAGGGCGTGTTCCACTGCAAGACCCTGATCAATGCCGCGGGCGCGTGGGCGGCGGATCTGAGCGAGTGGGCCAGCGGCATTCGCATTCCGGTCAAACCGGTCAAAGGGCAGATTCTGCTGACCGAGCGCATGCCGAAAATCCTCAACGGCTGCCTGACCACCAGTGATTGCTACGTGGCGCAAAAGGACAACGGCGAAATCCTGATCGGCAGCACCACCGAAGACAAAGGCTTCGACGTCACCACCACCTACCCGGAAATCGCCGGGCTGGTGCTGGGTGCGGTGCGCTGCTTGCCGGAACTCAAGGATGTGAATCTGAAACGCACCTGGGCGGGCTTGCGTCCGGGTTCGCCGGATGAGTTGCCGATCCTCGGGCCGATGCGCGGCGTGGAGGGTTATCTGAATGCCTGCGGACACTTCCGCACCGGCATTCTGACCTCGGCGATTACCGGCGTGCTGCTGGACAAACTGGTCAACGATGAACCGCTGCCGCTGGACATCACGCCGTTTTTGGCGGATCGGTTTGAGGTGGCGCCGGTCAAGACGGAGCGCACGCTAGAGCCGGCGTGATTCAAGAAACATTGATGCTGAATGGGCTGGCGCCATCGCTGGCAAGCCAGCTCCCACAGTGATCGAGTCGTCCCCCTATTCTGTATACGACGCCGAACCCTGTGGGAGCTGGCTTGCCAGCGATGGCGCCAGCCCGGCCAGCCTCATATCTGGATCTGTGCAAAGACGTCAGGATTTGCGTGATTCCTCTTCAAGCTGATCCGATTCAAACAACCGCGCCAATTCCGCCCGGGCTTCCTGGGCGGTTTGCAGGACTTTCGCCGCGTCGTCGTAAACCGCGTGCTGCGCCTCCAGCACCTGTTCGTCGTGATGCTTGAAACGCTTGATCCGCGCATCGGCCTGAGCTTGGGTCAGACCCAGACCCACCAGCGTGCGACGGCTCATTTCCAGGCTCGAATAATAGGTTTCACGAATCGCCTCCGCGCCGACATCGACCAAGCGGTGCACGTGCTGACGGTTACGCGCCCGGGCGATGATCTTCATGTGCGGGTACAGCTTGCGCACCACCTCGGCGGTCTTGATATTGGTCTCCGGATCATCCGTGGCAATCACGAAGTATTCCGCCTCGCCAACCTTGGCCGCGTTAAGGATTTCCGGGCGCATCGGGTCGCCGTAGAACACTGGCACACCACCGAAACTGCGCGACAGTTCGATGGTTTCCACCGACGTATCCAGCGCCACGAACTTGATGTTCTGCGCACGCAGAATACGCGCCACGATCTGGCCCATCCGGCCCATGCCGGCGATCACCACGCGCGGCGTGTCAGTGTCGATCTCACGGTATTGTTCCGGCACTTCCACCGGTTGCACTTTCGGGCTGACCAGACGCGCGCAGACCAGCAGCAGCAACGGCGTCAACGCCATCGACAGGGTGATGGTCAGCACCAGCAGGTCGTACAGACGCGGCTCAAACAGACCTTGATCGCGACCGATCTTGAACACCACAAAAGCAAACTCACCGCCCGCTGCCAAGACAATCCCGAGGCGGATCGCACTGATCTTGTTCAAGCCTCCGGCCAAACGACCGACCACAAACAGCAGCGGCAATTTCAGACCAATCAGCAGCAGTGTGAGGCCCAGCACCGTGATCGGTGCGCTGAGCAGCAGACTCAGGTTCGCGCCCATGCCGACGCTGATGAAAAACAGCCCCAACAGCAGGCCTTTGAACGGCTCGATCTGCGCTTCCAGTTCATGCCGATACTCCGAATCCGCCAGCAGCAGACCGGCGAGAAACGCCCCCAATGCCATCGACACGCCGACCAGATCCATCAACCACGCCGTGCCAATGACCACCAGCAACGCCGTGGCCGTGGACACTTCGGGCAGACCGGTTTTCGCCACCACGCGGAACACCGGACGCAGCAGATAACGCCCGCCGACCACGACCACGGCGATGCCGCCGAGCACTTGCAAGGCGTGATTCAGATCTTCGGCGGTGCTGGTGGTGTGATTGCCACCCGCGAGCATCGGCACCAAGGCAATCAACGGGATCGCGGCGATGTCCTGGAACAGCAGAATCGCAAACGCCAGCCGCCCGTGCGGGCTGGTCAGTTCCTTGCGCTCGGCGAGGCTTTGCAGACCGAACGCCGTGGACGACAGCGCCAAGCCGAGGCCAAGCACAATCGCACTGTTCAACGGTTGGCCGAACACCGACAGCGCCAGCACGCCGATCACCGAAGCGGTCAGCAGCACCTGCGCCAGGCCGACGCCGAACACCGATTTGCGCATCACCCACAAGCGTCGCGGCGACAGCTCCAGACCAATGATGAACAGCAGCAACACCACGCCCAGTTCGGAGATATGCGCAACGCTCTGCGGATTGCCGATCAGGCCCAGTACCGATGGGCCGATGATCACCCCGGCAAACAGGTAACCGAGCACCGCGCCAAGTTGCAGACGTTTGGCCAAAGGCACGGTGAGCACGGCCGCGAACAGAAACACGACAGCGGCTTGCAACAGATTGCCTTCATGGGGCATGGGGAAACTCCTGACAACGGTACGGCGGGGGGTGACAAGGATAAGGGCTGAATCGATTCCAGATCCACCGAAGATCCCCTGGTAGGAGCTGACGAGTGCAACGAGGCTGCGATCTTCTGATCTTGTTTTTGATTGCAAAGAATCAAGATCAAAAGATCGCAGCCTGCGGCAGCTCCTACAGGGGATCTTCATGGTTTCTGTAATAATTGGCATCAATTGGTTACATTCATAACCTCTACGAATCAATCACTCCGAGTTCCGCCATGGCCATCAACTTCGACCTCAACGACCTGCAAGCCTTCCGCGCCGTGGTCGAGCAGGGCAGTTTCCGCAAGGCCGCCGACACCGTGCGCCTGTCGCAACCGGCGCTGAGCCGGCGCATCGAAAAGCTCGAAGACGCGCTCGGCGTGAAGCTGTTCGAGCGCACCACGCGCAAGGTCAGCCTGACCCAGGCCGGGCGCGGTTTCATGCCGAGTGTCGAGCGGTTGCTGGATGATCTCGATATCGCTCTGCTAGGGATTAGCGAGGTGGCGTCAACGCGGCTGGGCCACGTCACCGTCGCCTGCGTGCCTTCGGCGGCGTACTACTTCATGCCGCGGGTGGTCGCCCGCTATCACCAGCAATTCCCGCGGATCAAGGTCAAAGTCCTCGATTCCAGCGCCCACGATGTGCTTAGCTCGGTGGTCAATGGCGAGGCGGATTTCGGTTTGAGTTTCTTGGGCACGCAGGATGCCAAAGTCGACTTCGAAGCGCTTGTGCAGGAGTGCTACGTCGTCGCCTGTCGCCGCGATCATCCGTTGGCCGGACGCAACAGCGTGACGTGGGACGAGTTCTATCAGCAGGATTACATCTCGCTGGACAAGACTTCGGGCAACCGTTTTTTGCTCGATCAGGCCCTGAGCACGGTAGTGCCGCAGCGGCAGAGCATCTGCGAAACCAAACATGTGACGACCATGATCGGTCTGGTCGAGGCGGGTTTGGGAGTGGCGGCGGTGCCGCTGATGGCGATGCCCGGCCCGGATCACCCGATCCTGACGCGGGTGCCGTTGACCGATCCGCAAGTGATGCGCAGTGTCGGCATCATCAAGCGCCGGGGTCGTACGTTGACCCCGGCGGCATTGGAACTGGAGCGGCTGGTGGTGGAAATGAAAGTCCAGCCGCCAACGATCAGCGCTTGACCGAATCCAGCCCGGTGGCCTGCACGTCAGCTTGCGCTGCCGGTGCGGCGAGGTAGGCGAGCAGGGCTTTCGCCTCTTGCGGGTGCTGCGCGCCAACTGGAACGCCGGCGGCAAAACGCGTCACCGACTGCACCGATTCCGGAATCTTCGCGACAAAACTCACCCCCGGCACCGGCAGCAATTCGCTGACCTGCTGGAAGCCGAGTTGATAGTCGCCGGTGGCAACCACTGAGCCGACCGGGACTTTCGGAATCATCTTCGCCTTCGGTTTCAGCTGATCTTCGATACCCAGTTTTTTGAACAACTGCTGCTCGATGTACACGCCGCTGGCGCTGTCGGAGTAAGCCACCGACTGCGCGTCGAGCAGGGTTTTCTTCAGATTGTCGACGCTGCTGATATCCGGTTTCGCCGCGCCTTCGCGCACCACCAGGCCGATCCGCGAATCCGCCAGTTCCACGCGGGAAGCCGGGTCGACCTTGCCTTGTTTGATCAAGTCATCGAGGGCGTAGCCGACCATGATCACCACGTCGGCATGCTCACCGCGCGCGAGGCGATTGGGGATTGCCTCCGGCGCCTTGCCCATCGACGGGCCAAGTTGGGTGTCGAGGGTGTTGCCGGTGGCGGCGGCGAATTTCGGGCCGAGGATTTTGTAGGCAGCGGTGAAGCCCCCGGAAGTCATCACGTTCAGCTGTTCAGCATGGGCCAGGGCGCTGAAAGCGAAGAGGGCAATGGCGGTGAAGTTGACAAGTTTTTTCATGATCAGGGTTCCTTATGCTGCAACCGGTTGCAGACGGCCGCCCGCGCGGCGATAGAGATACAGCGTCGCGCACAACGCACAGAACGCACCGATGCTCATCCAGTAACCCGGCGCGGCTTTGTCGCCGGTGTACTGAATCAGGAAGGTCGACATTGCCGGAGTGAAACCACCGAAAATCGCCGTCGCCAAGCTATAGGCGAGGGAGAAACCGGCGACGCGCACTTCCACCGGCATGATCTCGGTCAGCGCCGGAATCATCGCGCCGTTGTACATGCCGTAGATGAACGACAGCCACAGCAGCGACAGCAACATGTGGCTGAAGCTCGGCGCCTGCACCAGGTACGACAGCGCCGGATAGGTGGTGGCCAGCGCCAGCAGCGACATCGCGATCAGCACCGGACGACGGCCGATGCGGTCGGACAACATGCCGCCAATCGGCAACCAGAAGAAGTTCGACACACCGACCAGCAAGGTCACCAGCAGCGCATCGGACGTGCTCAGGTGCAGCACGGTTTTACCGAAGGTCGGCGCATACACGGTGATCAGGTAAAACGCGGTGGTGGTCAGGGCGACCATCAGCATGCCGCCGAGTACCACAACCCAGTTCTGGCCAAGAGTGCGGAACACTTCGCCCATTTTTGGACGGTGTTTGCGTGCGGCGAACTCTTCGGTTTCTGCCAGATTACGACGCAGCAGAAAGATAAACGGCACGATCATGCAGCCAACGAAGAACGGAATCCGCCAGCCCCAATCGGCAATCACGTCCGGCGCCATCCACGCGTTCAGCGCGTAGCCCAGCGCCGCGGCAACGATGATCGCCACTTGCTGACTGGCCGACTGCCAAGCGGTGAAGAACCCTTTGCGGCCCGGCGTGGCGATCTCGGACAGATACACCGAAACCCCACCCAATTCCGCACCGGCGGAGAAGCCTTGCAGCAGGCGCCCGATCAGCACCAATGCCGGCGCAAACAGGCCGATGCTTTCGTATCCGGGCACCAGCACAATCAATATTGTGCCGCTGGCCATGATCGACAGGGTGACGATCAAGCCTTTGCGGCGACCGACATCATCGATGTACGCGCCGAGCACAATGGCCCCCAGTGGACGCATCAAAAAGCCTGCGCCGAACACCGCAAAGGTCATCATCAGGGAAGCGAACTCACTGCTCGCCGGAAAGAACACCGCCGCGATCTGCGTGGCGTAGAAGCCGAACAGAAAGAAGTCGAACTGTTCGAGGAAGTTACCCGAGGTCACCCGGAAAATGGCACCGGCCCGCGAGCCGCCGTGTGGGATTGAGGCTGTCATAACAAAGGACTCCACCGCTTTTATGACGTGCGCCACGGAGAGTCAGCGCACGGTTCTTATTGAGGCGGATGGTGGCCCAGCTGTAACAGGATGTTAATTGCATTATTGGCATGTATTGATGTGCAAAGTGGATCAATGCCAAGTCTCAGCTTTTACAAGACTCTGCAGATGCACTTTGATCTGGGCAAACACAGGAGAAACTCTATGGCAGTTCCCACCAGTCCTGCAGACACCAGAGAAACCTGTGGGAGCTGGCTTGCCAGCGATAGCGGATTGCCCGCTAACGAAGATTTTGCGGGTGTAAAACCATCCCGACGTCACCCTTGCGCCGGCAAAGCCAAACTCCCATCCCACTGCGGATCAATCCGCCGAATCCGCACGCTCAAATCAGGATGAGTGGCAAACATCCGACTTAGCGTGCCCGAAACTCCCGTGTTGAAATACAAATGACTGTATTCACCGGCCCGAGCGGCACTGATCGTCGAACCTTGTGCGGCGATTTTTTTCAGCGCGCTGACCAGCGCTTGGGGGTTGCGCGTGAATTGCACCGCACTGGCATCAGCCAGAAACTCACGTTGACGACTCACTCCGGCCTTGACCAGATTGCCGAAAAGGTTGCCGATGAAGCCGGCCAGGCACAGCAAAAATCCAGCGAACAATCCCAGCAGTATCAAGCTGAAATCGCGTTTGCCACCCTTGAACAGACTGGCTATCAACAGTCCGCCCGAAATTCCGAGCACCACAAGCCCATGTACTACCGCAACGAGTTGGGTATTGAGGCGCATGTCACCATTGAAAATGTGGCTGAACTCATGGGCAATCACACCCTGTAACTCCTCGCGAGTCAGCTGGGTGACCGCACCCTGTGTGACACCGATGACCGCATCCTCAGGCTTGAAGCCGGCGGCGAAGGCATTGATTGTTTGATCGGGCAACAGATACACCGTCGGCATGACGCTGCCAGAAGCAATGGCCATTTCCTCGACCACGTTCATCAGGCGTTTCTCATCCTGCGTTTTTGCAACGCCGTTGAGGCAACGCCCGCCAAGCTTCTCGGCGACCACTTTACCGCCCGCGCGCAGCTCGTGGTATTTCAGCAGGCCGCCGATCACGATGATGCCGCCGACCACTGACGCGATAACGCCCAGCGCCATGAAAGCATCCAGCAGCGTGCCGGTGCCGCTCAGGTAATCCTCAAAACCACTGAAGACAAACGGCAGGCTGGTCAGCCCGATCAACATGACGATGGAGATAATCATCATGTTGATCAGGCGTGTGGTCTGGCTTTTGGCCTGGCGTTGTTGTTCGAAGAAATTCATCGGGCCTTCCATGGGCAGCGGGGTTTAAAAAGAAACCTTGGGAGCGGTCTTGATCGCTAGGGTGTCGGCGAATTTAAGCGGCGCGGCATCGTCGCGGTGGCCGAAGCTGGAGGCTAACAGCACGGTCGGAAAGCTCTGCTTGAGCGTGTTATAGGCCATCACCGCGTCGTTGTAAGCCTGGCGGGCAAAACTCACTTTGTTTTCGGTACTGCTTAGTTCTTCGCTCAGTTGCAGCATGTTCTGCGAGGCTTTGAGATCGGGATAAGCCTCCAACGTTACCGTCAGCCGATCCACAGCGCTGTTGAGTGCGCTGTCAGCGTGGCCCAACTGTTCGATGTTTTGCGCGTTACCTGGTCGCGCCTGGGCGGCTTCCAGCACGGCCACTGCCGCATTACGCGCAGCAGTCACCGCTTCGAGGGTTTCGCGTTCGTGAGTCATCGCGCCTTTGGCGATCGCCACCAGATTGGGGATCAGATCGTAGCGACGCTTGAGCTGCACTTCGACTTGGGCGAAGGCGTTTTTGATCTCGTTGCGGCGCGCCACCAGCGCGTTGAACACACGCACGGCGTAGAGCGCGCACAGCGCAAGCAAAACCAGATTGGCGACGAGATAGGTGTTCAAGGCGATGTCCTTTTCACTCGGCGGGATTTTGCGCGGCATGGTAGCGCAAAAACATCACGCCGACAGTGGCCCTATGAGATTGCCAATCTTGCGAACATTCCGAAACACTGTGGGAGCTGGCTTGCCAGCGATGGCTATCCGACTGACGACTAAAATCCCAGTCCATCAAAGCAAAAAACAAGGAATGATTTCCGCGCCGCGCAGTCCGATTTCAGGTATCGCACATCTATGGAGTTTCACCGATGAACAGCAAAACCCTAATCGCCAGTCTGGCCCTCGTTGCTGGCATTGCCGGCATCAGCCCAATCGTTCAAGCGGCGCAAACCTCAAGCGATCCCTCCGTACAATCCCCGGTCAGCGACCGTGAATTGAAGGTCAACGACCGCGCCCCCGAGATGTATCAGCGTAAGGACAAGGCACTGCAGAATTGGAAAGCCAAAGGTCTGAAAGCTCCGATTGAACAAGCGCAGTGGGTACAGATCAACGACCATTACGTCATGGTAATGATCACCAACGGCACCATTGTCGAGATGCAACCGGTTCCGCGTTAAAACCAGGATTTAAAAGCCCTGCGCCTGCACCCGTGCAGGGCTTCCCCCGCCTAAACGATCCTGATTGCCCCCACTGCGCTTGACCTCCTGCATCGCCAGATCGGCAGTGGCAGCAATCGTTCCATGCTCATCACTCAGTTCGGATTCCACGCGGATGTTCGCGCACCGGTTGCCAATGACTGCCATTTCTGGGAAAACGGCGGCCAGCTGAACAATAGAGTGACCGTTATGAATAATGAATTGCAGGTAATCGATCTCCAGATGGGCGAAGGCAAAGCCGCGGTCAAAGGCGCGCTGATCACCACGCAATACACCGGGTGGCTGGAAGACGGCAGCGAGTTCGATTCTTCCTACAGCCGTGGCAAACCTTTTCAGTGCGTGATTGGCACCGGCCGGGTCATCAAAGGCTGGGATCAAGGGCTGATGGGCATGCAGGTGGGCGGCAAGCGCAAGCTGCTGGTGCCGGCGCATCTGGGCTACGGCGAGCGAACGATGGGCAAGATCCCGCCGAATTCGAATCTGGTGTTCGAGATTGAGCTGCTGGAGGTTTTGACGCGGGAGGATTGATCATCAGGATAACGATCGGGAGTCGGGTAAATGGATGTTGATCAGATTATTTACAAGGCAGTCGCGTGGCTGAGTCAGGGGCATGAAGGGCGGCGAGGTCCGATTCACAACATCGAAATTGTGTTGATGGTGGCGGCGTGCATTTTCGCATGGGTCGTATCGAAAAATGCCTTGGCACAACGCAAAGCTTTTAAGGCCAGCACTGAACAGATCTTGAAAGTGGCAACCCTCAAGGCGACGTCCTTTACCGAGAAAAGTGGACAGCGGGTCAAAATTTCAGGCGAGTTGCTTGAGGAGAATGACGCCTACATCGTCAAGGTAATACATGATGATGAGGAGGGCAAAACCGAATCCAGTGATTTACTCCCTTCGCTGGATGACGTCGAAGCTTATCTCAGGGTCCATACGCCGTTCATCCTGGCGGATTTTCGGCGGTGAATGCGCCGATATCGTCAAGCGTATCCTCGATAGTCCCGATCAGAGAGGGAAATTTCCCCTTGGCTCTTTCGAGCGCTGGCAGAACCGTGTCGGTATCCAATTCGCCATGTCGGCGAGCGATGTGGCCAAGAGCGATAACGGCAGAAGCCACGATTGCTTCGGTTCCGTTTAAGAGGTGTTTCAGGCAGACGTCCTGAGCCCAGACTCTGTCCACTTCATTCAGGCCGATAGAAGTCAGCGCAGTAACCACGTTTGCGGTTGCGCCGTTGGCCAGAAGTCTTAGAACCTCGTCTTGGCTTAAGGATGGGTCTTGATAAATGAGGCTCATTGGCGAAGTTACCCCCTGATGCCGATAAAAAGATCTAGTTCCGATGGCAACCTTTGGTTAATCGCCAAGCCGATTTTTAGAACTTGGTCGGGAGTCAGCAAGTACTCGCCCTCAGGACTTTCACCAAGGTTTTTCCAGCCCAACATTGCGAACTGGATGTTCCTCTGCCCCTGGAGCAAACAAAGCCAACTCAAAAGATAGTCATCCAAGGCGATTTTTTTTGGAGGCAAAATCTGTAAACAATAAAAAGCGAAGCCAAATTAATGGCTTCGCTTCTAATGTTTACGGTTCTGAAAAAGCTGCGGTTCAAAATGCCATAGCAACGGCAATCCATTGTGAAAGCGAGCCTGCTCGCGAAGAACGATTACGCGGTCAGTCAGGCTGCGTGCGCCATCTCGGCCAGTGTGTCGGCCACGGTCCTTTGCAGTGATGGGAATCGTCGAGTCAGTCGGCGCAGGGCGGGTAGCACGGCGTCGAATTCCAGTTCGTCGAGTTGGGCGAGGGCGGTGACGGCGCAGGCGACGATGGTTTCTTGCTCACTGTCGAACAGCACCAGGCAGGCGTTTTGCGCCCAGCGTCCGTCCCGTTCGTCGAAGCCCATGGCCATCAATGCCGCAACAACCTGTGTATCTGTTTTGTGGGCCATGGTCATTGCCTCAGGTCGGGTTCGAGTTTGTCGAGCGCGCGGTTGACGGCGAGTTCGCCGAGCATGACCACTTGCTGGATGCCGAGCAGGGTGTTGCGGTAGGGCGTTTCGAGCAGGCCGGCGAAGTCGCTGAGCATGATGCTGGCCGAGGCCATGGATTCGCAGGCGTGGGCCAGGAGAGATTCGGTGTCTATGTGAGGGGCGACGACGAACATGGAACTGGGTGTTCGCTGGGGTGGCGCGGGAGGTTTGAGGTAGTGATCGAGGGCGCGTTCGGCGGCGTCGTTCAGTTTCGTCGGGTCGAGGGTGGAGTAGGGGGAGGTTGGATCTGATTCGGGTATGGCATCTGTTTCCGGGGGATTCGGCGTTACTTTGAACATAGCCTGGATAACCTCAATGAGGCTGACACGGTCTTGCGACTAAACAATAGGTGGCAGCTGTACGCAGGTTAGTCGACCAGTATCCAAGCATTACCGGCGCGCCCGAAGGCGCCCTACGCACAGCTACCATTTAGCGCAGGCGTATAAATACCTGACTGAATGACAGCTTACGAACTTGGAAAAACACCGAGCGACTAAACCCGATCACTGAACATTCAGTGACGCGAACCAAGTTACCGGCGCTCCCCAAACCGCACAAGCCGGCGGATTCTGGCGTAGTTGTAGGCAAAGGCGCAAGGCGCTGTAGCCTGCACGATGATGCCGAAATGATGCTGCGTTTTTCCGGGCGCTATCGCCAGCAGGGCTGGCTTCCACAGCAGAATTTTGCACGACGCCGATTCAATGTGGGAGCTAGCCCTGCTAGCGATAGCGGCAGGTCAGTCACCGCCGAAACTGAACATTGGAATGCGCCCATTCAGCGAAGGCCGGTAATGCCAGACCAGTCGCTCCAGATTCACACCGTGATCAAGGATTTCTCTGACAGTCGCCCCCGCAATTTCCATCGCCAAAACTTGCCCCGGACACTGATGCCGGCCACTGCCAAAACTAAAACTGCGCCGATTCGTGCGCTTCAGCAAAAACGCGTCAGGCTGTTCATTGAGCGCTGGATCGCGATTGGCCGAGGCCAGCAGCACTAAAATCACATCCCCGGCCTCGACGCGAACGCCGTCAATCTCACAACCCTCAACCACAAATCGCCGCGTATTTTGCACCGACGGATCGAAGCGCTGCACTTCGGCTAGCAGAGCGTCCACCGACGCACCGCGCAACTCAGGTTGCCGCCGCAACGCCACCAGCGCGTTGCCGATCATTCCCGCAGTGGCTTCATGCGTCTGCGAACACAGCCCGATTAGATTGGCGATCAACGTTTCTTCATCGCCCTCAAATCGCTGCTTGATCGCCGTCAGCAAAGCGCTGTCCGCTTCCGTCAGCAACTCGATGAAATAACCGCGCAACTGCTCCGCCGCCGAATGTGCGGCCATCAACTGCAGGTCATTGCTCAACGGCGACAGGCAAGCAACAAAATCCGCAGTCAGCTCACTGACGGCCCGACCCTGCGCCGGGCTGAAGCCGAGTAGCGCCGCAACCACGCACACCGGGCCGCGAAACAAGGCTTTATAGAGGCCGTCGGCGTCCACCGTGAGCAATCGTGCCGCCACCAAGGCGCGGACTTGCACCGCATTAATCAACTCAAGCGAAGGCTCGATTGCCGAACGCGGGCAGCGCTGACCCTCGCCATCATTCATTCGCATCAACTGCCCGAACACTTTGCCGGCCATGCCCGAAGCAATCGCTTTGGGCACCGGCTCCTGCGCCGGACGCACCCGGCAATTCGCATGGGCGAGCACCGCGCACACCGCGCGGGCACTGCTGGCGACCCACAGTTTCAATCCCTGATGAAACGTGAATCCGCCCTGAACACGCAGTTCAGCGTAATAAGGATAAGGATCGGCATGAGTTGCAGCGATGATCGGGTCCATGTTCGCAGCCTTGTCGTCGAGAAAGTGATGCGAGTATCGTCAGCCCACAGCGGCGATGATTCGTCCGGGAGCGAAATATGCACGCAGAACATCAAGACATCGGCGTCTCGCAAGTGGCCGCCGCCATTGCGGAACCGGCGCGGACGAAAATCCTCTGCTCGCTGATGGACGGCCACGCGCGCACCAGCACGGAGTTGGCAGCCATCGCCGAGGTCAGCGCGTCCACCGCCAGCGCGCACTTGGCCAAGCTCAAGGATCTGGCCTTGGTGCGCCTGCACGTGCAGGGCCGTCATCGTTATTACAGCCTCGCCGACAAGCGCGTGGCCCAGGCGCTGGAAGCCTTGATGGTGATCGGTCAGAACGCCACACCAACCTTCAAACCGCTCACACCGGATCGCCTGCAATTCGCCCGCACCTGCTACGACCACATGGCCGGAACCCTGGCGGTGATGCTGCATGACCGTTTGCTCGAGGCAGGGTGGCTGGTCGAGTCGGACGAGCAGGCGTATCGCTTGAGCGACAGCGGCGCGGCGTTGTTCGAAGGCTTGGGCATTGAAGTGGAGGATTTGAGCACGTTGCGGCGCAAGTTTGTCTGCCCGTGCCTGGACTGGAGCATGCGCCGCCCGCATCTCGGTGGGTCGCTGGGGGCCGCGTTGTTGCAAACCGCATTGAAGCGCAAGTGGGTGACGCAGGATCTCGACAGTCGGGCGCTGGCGTTGACGGTGGTGGGGCGCAAGGAAATGGGTGCGCGGTTTGGCATTGAGTTGACGATTGAACGCGGCCAGAGCAAAAGATCGCAGCCTTCGGCAGCTCTTACAGGGGTTCGAGATCTCATGTAGGAGCGGCGGAACGCTGCGATCTTTTGATCTGGAGCTCCTGACCGACGAGGTGCACTTCTACCACCTTGTAACCCTGAGCTCGACCCTATACTGTATATCCAAACAGTAAAGGGCTCGCGCCATGCAAATCATCGATAAGCTGAGCATCCTCGCCGACGCCGCCAAGTACGACGCGTCCTGTGCGAGCAGCGGCGCGCCCAAGCGCAGCTCCGAGGGCAAGACCGGGCTGGGCTCGACCGATGGCATGGGCATTTGCCACAGCTACACGCCCGACGGGCGTTGCGTGTCGCTGTTGAAAATTCTGCTGACCAATTTCTGCCTCTACGATTGCCAATACTGCGTCAATCGCCGCTCCAGCGACGTACCCCGCGCGCGCTTTACGCCCGAAGAAGTGGTGACGCTGACCCTGGATTTCTACCGGCGCAACTGCGTCAGCGGGCTGTTCCTCAGCTCGGGAATCATCCGCTCGGCGGATTACACCATGGAGCAACTGGTGCGGGTGGCGAAGCTGTTGCGCGAAGAGCATGAGTTTCGCGGCTACATCCATCTCAAGACCATTCCCGACGCCGACCCGGCACTGATCGAAGAAGCCGGGCGCTACGCCGATCGCCTGAGCGTGAACATCGAACTGCCCACCGATGCCAGTTTGCAAACCCTGGCACCGGAGAAAGATATCGCTTCGATCAAACAAGCGATGAGCACCATCTACACCGGTGTGCAGACCGTTTTGAACGAACCGCGCTCGGCGAAGTTCGTCCCCGCCGGGCAGAGCACGCAACTGATCGTCGGCGCGGATGACACTGACGACAGCACGATTTTGCACAGTGCGCAGTCGCTGTACGGCAACTACCGCTTGCGCCGCGTTTACTATTCGGCCTTCAGCCCGATCCCCGACAGCCCGAAAAGCGTGCCACTGGCCGCGCCGCCACTGATGCGCGAGCACCGCTTGTACCAGGCTGACTTTCTCCTGCGCAGTTACGGGTACCGCGCTGACGAACTGCTGAAGGGACCGGGGAATCTGGCGTTGGACATCGATCCGAAACTGGCGTGGGCGTTGCAGAATCGTGAAGTGTTTCCGCTTGATCTCAACCGCGCCGAAGCGTCATTGATTGCGCGTATCCCCGGCATCGGTTTGCGCACCACCGAACGTCTGGTCGAGCTGCGCCGGCAACGCAAAATCCGCTACGAAGATGTCGCACGCATGCGCTGCGTCCTGGCCAAGGCCAAACCCTTCATCATCACCAGCGACTACCACCCGCAGCAGGCCGAGGTCACCAGTCACTTGCTCTATCAGCAATTGCGCGACCGGCCGATGCCGCAGCAAATGGGGTTGTGGGGATGATCAATCTCGACTGCGACGATTTGTTCGACACCTGGCGCCAGCAGGCGCGCTGGCTGCTCAGCCATGAAGTCGATCCGAGCCTGGTGAGCTGGGCGTCGGAAGGCGTGGGCGATCTGTTTGCCAGTGATGATCCTGTGCCTGAAGGGCAGGGGCCATTCATGGCGAAGATCCCCCGCGTTCTACTCGATACCTTGGAACAAGCGGCGCAATACCGCGGTGATCAACGCTGGAGTCTGTTGTACGAAGTATTGTGGCGCGTCAGCCACGGTGATCGCACGGCAATGATGGCCGGTGACAAATTGGGCAGCGAGTTGCAGCGGCGAATCAAACAAGTGCGCCGCGAAGCTCATCATCTGCATGCGTTTGTGCGCTTCATTGAGCGGCCCAAGGCCAGTGTCGGCCCGGAATACGTGGCATGGCACGAACCCGCCCACGACATTCTGCGCAGCGCCAGCGAACATTTCGTTGCGCGCATGGGCCGACATCGATGGTTGATCGCCACGCCGCGTGATGGGGTTTATTACGATGGCGAGCAATTGATCCACCAGCGTGAATGCCCGGTGCAATGGCAGCAACTGGCGCAGAATGTTGATGACCCTCATGGCGATCTTTGGCTGACCTATTACAGCCACATCTTCAACCCGGCGCGGCTGAACGAGAAGGTCATGCAAGGGCATTTGCCGGTGCGGTTCTGGAAGAATCTGCCGGAGGGCGAATTGATTCCGGGATTGATTACCCAGGCGCGGATGGGCAAACAGCAGGATGGGCAGGCGAGCGGGATTGCCAGTCGGGGCGGAAAAAGGATTGCCTTGAAATAAAAGATCAAAGATCGCAGCCTTCACAACACAAAAGCCCCCCACCGATCACTCGGTGGGGGGCTTTTGTGCATCAGCAGCCGTCAGATCAAACCTTGACGATCCAGCCCGCTGGCGCTTCGATGTCGCCGGTTTGCACGCCAGTCAGCTCTTTGTAGAGCTTCTGGGTGACCGGGCCGACTTCGGTTTCGCTGTGGAACACGTGCAGATGGTCGTTGTAGCTGATGCCACCGATCGGGGTGATCACCGCCGCAGTACCGCAGGCCCCGGCTTCCTTGAAGTCCGACAACTTGTCGATCAGCACGTCGCCTTCAATCACTTCCAGACCCAGACGGGATTTCGCCAGTTCGATCAGCGACAGGCGGGTGATGCCTGGCAGAACGGACGGCGAGTTCGGGGTGATGAACTTGTTGTCGTGGGTGATCCCGAAGAAGTTGGCCGAACCGACTTCTTCGATCTTGGTGTGGGTCATCGGATCCAGATAGATCGCGTCGGCGAAGTTGGCTTTCTTCGCTTTCGAGCCTGGCATCAGGCTGGCGGCGTAGTTGCCACCGACCTTGGCGGCGCCGGTGCCTTGTGGGGCGGCGCGGTCGTAGCTGGAGATCTGGAAGTTGTGCGGAGTCAGGCCGCCCTTGAAGTAGGCGCCGACCGGGATGCAGAAGATCGAGAAGATGAACTCTGGCGCAGTGCGCACGCCGATGTTGTCACCCACGCCGATCACGAACGGGCGCAGATACAGCGCGCCGCCGGTGCCATACGGCGGAATGAAACGCTCGTTGGCGCGAACCACTTCTTTACAGGCTTCGATGAACTGCTCGGTGTCGACTGTCGGCATCAGCAGGCGGGCACAGCTGCGTTGCATGCGCAGCGCGTTCTGGTCCGGGCGGAACAGGTTGATCGAACCGTCCTTGCAACGATAGGCCTTCATGCCTTCGAAGCACTGCTGGCCATAGTGAAGGGCAGTCGAGCCTTCGCTGATGTGCAACACGTTGTCTTCGGTCAGGGTGCCTTTGTCCCACTCGCCATCGCGAAAGTACGACAGATAGCGCTTGTCGGTCTTGATGTAGTCAAAACCCAGCTTGTCCCAATTGATGCTTTCGTTACCCATGACACCCTCTATCACTGAACAACCGTCGAAACGGTAAGGCTTCTGACGTTTTTTGGATGGGCACAACAATACTTCATTATTGAGCGGTTTCGCAGCCCGGACTATCGGATGACAGACAGATAAATTGCGTTGCCCTGAAGAAATCGCTAGCAGGGCTAGCTCCCACAGGGCAATGCATTCCAAATGTGGGAGCGAGCCTGCTCACGAAGGGGGCTACAGGTGCAACGCATGCCCCAAGGCACGCAACGCCGCTTCCTGCACCGCTTCACCCAGGGTCGGATGCGCATGAATGGTGCCGCCGATGTCTTCCAGTCGCGCGCCCATTTCCAGGCTTTGCGCAAACGCCGTCGACAACTCCGACACACCAACGCCCACTGCCTGCCAGCCGACAATCAGGTGATTGTCCCGACGAGCGACCACCCGCACAAAGCCGCTTTTCGACTCCAGCGTCATCGCCCGGCCATTGGCGGCGAACGGGAAACTGGAAACGATGCAGTCCAGACCGGCCGCTTTAGCCTCGTCGGGAGTCTTGCCGACCACTACCAGTTCCGGGTCGGTAAAGCACACGGCGGCAATGGCGGTCGGGTTGAACTCGCGGGTTTTTCCGCTGATCAACTCGGCAACCATTTCGCCTTGAGCCATTGCGCGGTGGGCCAGCATCGGCTCGCCGCTCAAGTCGCCGATGGCGTAAACGTTGCGCATGCTGGTCTGGCAACGGCTGTCGATCTTGATCGCCGAGCCGTTCATGTCCAGATTCAACGCTTCAAGATTCCAGCCTTGGGTATTCGGTTTTCGACCGACCGCGACCAGCACCTGATCGGTTTCCAGATTCAGCGTTTCGCCCTCTGGGTCGCGCACCTGCAAGGTGCCGTCGAACCCCAGCACGCTGTGTTTCAGATACAGCTTCACGCCCAGTTGCTTCAGCGCGTCATGTACCGGTTGCGTCAGTTCGGCGTCGTAGGCCGGCAGGATGCGATCCTGTGCTTCGACCACACTGACGTCGGCGCCAAGCTTGCGATACGCGATGCCCAACTCCAGCCCAATGTAACCACCACCAACCACGACCAGACGTTTCGGCACAGACTTCGGTGCCAGCGCTTCGGTGGACGAAATGATCGGCCCGCCAATTGGCAGGATCGGCAGATTGACGCAGGTCGACCCGGTTGCGAGCACCAAATGTTCGCACTGAATGCGCGTGTCGCCGACGTCGACGGTTTTGCCGTCGATGACTTTGGCCCAGCCATTGATGACCTGAACCTTGTTCTTCTTCAGCAGGGCCGCAACGCCAGTGGTCAGGCGATCAACGATACCGTCCTTCCACTCAACGCTTTTGGTTATGTCGAGCGTCGGCGCCGCAACGCTGATGCCCAGTGCCGAATGCTGATTGTGATGCTGGGTCTGGTGAAATTGCTCAGCGACATGAATCAACGCTTTCGACGGGATGCAGCCGATGTTCAGGCAAGTACCGCCCAGCGATTGGCCTTCGACCAGAATGGTTGGAATGCCCAGTTGCCCGGCACGAATCGCCGTTACATAACCGCCGGGGCCGCCGCCGATGATCAGCAGCGTGGTGTTCAAAGATTGCATGCGAGCCTTACTCCACAAACAAAGTGGCAGGTTGTTCGATCAAGCCACGAATGGCCTGGATGAAGAGCGCCGCGTCCATGCCGTCGACCACGCGGTGATCGAAGGAGCTGGAGAGGTTCATCATCTTGCGGATCACCACTTGGCCTTTGACGACCATCGGCCGTTCGACGATTTTGTTGACGCCGACGATAGCCACCTCCGGCAGGTTCAGCACTGGCGTGCTGACGATGCCGCCCAACGCACCGAGGCTGGTCAGGGTGATGGTCGAACCGGACAACTCATCGCGGCTGGCCTTGCCATTACGCGCGGCGTTGGCCAAACGGGAGATTTCTGCAGCGCTGTCCCACAGGCTGCGCGCTTCGGCGTGACGCACTACGGGCACCATCAGGCCGACATCGCTTTGCGTGGCGACGCCGACATGCACCGCGCCGAGACGGGTGATGACTTGGGCTTCGTCGTCGTAACGGGCGTTCATCTGCGGGAAGTCGCGAAGGGCGACGACCAAGGCGCGGACAAGAAAAGGCAGCAAGGTCAATTTGCCACGGCTGGCGCCATGTTTTTCGTTGAGGTGTGCGCGCAGCTCTTCAATCGCAGTGACGTCGATTTCTTCGACGTAACTGAAGTGCGCGGCACGCTGAGTAGCATCCTGCATGCGCTGGGCGATCTTGCGGCGCATGCCGATCACTTGAATCTGTTCTTCGTCAGTGCGTTGGGCATAAGCGGCTGCGACTGGCGCCGAGGCGTTCGACTGACCTTGCGCCAGATAAGCTTCGAGGTCTTCATGCAACACCCGACCGGCAGGGCCGGAGCCGCGTACCAGACGCAACTGAATCCCCAGATCCAGCGCATGTTTGCGCACGGCCGGGGAGGCCAGTGGGCGTTCATCCGCTTCACGCGCAACCATCGGGCCCTGGCAAACGGCAGCCGGGCGCGGTGCGGCGGCTGGAGCCGGTTTGCTTTCAACGACGGGTTCAACTTTCGGCGCGACGGGCGCCTCTTTCACCGCAGCAGGTGCGGCGACTTCTTTCAGGTTGCCAGCACCTTCAACCTCAATGCTGATCAGCACACTGCCAACCGCCATCACTTCGCCCGGCTGACCACCGAGGGCAATTACTTTGCCGTGCACTGGCGATGGAATATCGACCATCGCCTTGTCGGTCATCACGTCTGCCAGCACCTGGTCCTCAACCACCAGATCGCCCACTTTGACGTGCCACTGCGACAGCTCTACTTCTGCGATGCCTTCGCCGATGTCCGGCATCTTGATAACGTGCGTGCCCATTCAGACCTCCATGACCCGTTTCAACGCCGCGCCCACTCGGGACGGCCCTGGGAAATACGCCCACTCCTGCGCGTGCGGATAGGGGGTGTCCCAACCGGTGACGCGTTCGATCGGCGCTTCCAGGTGATGGAAGCAATGTTCTTGCACCAGCGACACCAGTTCGGCGCCAAAACCGCAGGTGCGGGTGGCTTCGTGAACCACCACGCAACGGCCGGTTTTCTTTACCGACTTGACGATGGTTTCCAGGTCCAGCGGCCACAGGCTGCGCAGGTCGATGACTTCGGCATCAACGCCGCTTTCTTCGGCAGCGACCTGCGAGACATAAACGGTGGTGCCGTAAGTCAGCACGGTCACGTCCTTGCCCGGGCGGGTGATCGCGGCAACGTCCAGCGGCACGGTGTAGTAACCGTCCGGGACTTGTGCGGCAGGGTGTTTCGACCACGGGGTTACCGGGCGGTCGTGGTGGCCATCGAACGGGCCGTTGTACAGGCGTTTTGGCTCAAGGAAGATCACCGGGTCATCGTTTTCGATGGAGGCGATCAGCAGGCCTTTGGCGTCATACGGGTTGGACGGCATCACCGTGCGCAGGCCGCAGACCTGAGTGAACATCGCCTCGATGCTCTGGCTGTGGGTCTGGCCACCGTAGATGCCGCCGCCGCATGGCATACGCAGGGTCATCGGTGCGGTGAACTCGCCAGCCGAGCGATAACGCAGACGCGCGGCTTCGGAAATGATCTGGTCGGAAGCCGGGTAGACGTAGTCGGCGAACTGAATCTCGGCGACCGGACGCAGACCGTAGGCGCCCATGCCGACGGCAACACCGACGATGCCGCTCTCGGAAATCGGTGCATCGAACACGCGCGAGGTGCCGTACTTGGTCTGCAGACCTTCGGTGCAACGGAACACGCCACCGAAGTAGCCGACGTCCTGCCCGAATACCACCACGTTATCGTCACGCTCAAGCATCACATCCATGGCCGAGCGCAGGGCCTGGATCATGGTCATGGTGGTCGTGGTCATGGCGGTTTCCAACTGAATATTGTTGTTGTGATCGTTCATGTCAGATCCCCAACTGCTGACGCTGGCGCTTCAAGTGCTCCGGCATCTCTTTGTAGACGTCTTCGAACATGGTCGCGGCGCTTGGAATCTGGCCGCCGGCGAGGGTGCCGTACTGTTCGGCCTGTTTCTGCGCGGCAATCACTTCGGCTTCGAGTTCGGCGCTGACGGCGGCGTGCTCTTCGTCCGACCAGTGGCCGACCTTGATCAGGTGTTGTTTGAGGCGGGCGATAGGGTCGCCGAGCGGGAAGTGGCTCCAGTCATCGGCAGGACGATATTTCGATGGATCGTCGGAAGTCGAGTGCGGGCCGGCGCGGTAGGTGACCCATTCGATCATGGTCGGACCGAGATTGCGGCGGGCGCGTTCGGCGGCCCAGGCGGATGCCGCGTAAACCGCGTAGAAGTCGTTGCCATCAACGCGCAGCGAAGCGATGCCGCAACCGACGCCGCGTCCGGCAAAGGTGGTGGCTTCACCACCGGCGATGGCCTGAAAGGTCGAAATCGCCCATTGGTTGTTGACCACGTTTAGGATCACCGGCGCACGATAAACGTGAGCGAACGTGAGGGCGGTGTGGAAGTCCGATTCGGCGGTAGCGCCGTCACCGATCCATGCCGAGGCGATTTTGGTGTCACCCTTGATTGCCGACGCCATGCCCCAGCCCACGCCTTGAATGAACTGCGTGGCGAGGTTGCCGGAAATGGTGAAGAAACCGGCGTCCTTGACCGAATACATGATCGGCAACTGCCGGCCCTTGAGCGGATCACGCTCGTTGGACAGCAGTTGGCAGATCAGGTCGACCAGCGGAACTTCGCGGGCCATCAGGATGCTTTGCTGGCGGTAGGTCGGGAAGCACATGTCGTCGATGTTCAGCGCCAATGCCTGCGCGCTGCCGATGGCTTCTTCGCCGAGGCTTTGCATGTAGAACGACATCTTTTTCTGACGCTGGGCGACCACCATGCGGTTGTCGTAGATGCGCGTCTTGAGCATCGCGCGCATACCCTTGCGCAGGATCTCGACCGGCACGTTCTCAGCCCATGGGCCGAGGGCGTTGCCCTGATCGTCGAGCACGCGAATCAGCCCACGGGCCAGGTCGGCGGTGTCGGCAGGTTCCACATCAACGGGAGGTTTGCGCACCGTACCGGCATCGGTCAGATGCAGGTAGGAAAAGTCTGTTTTGCAGCCTGGGCGGCCCGAGGGTTCAGGGACGTGCAGACGCAGCGGTTCATACGCTTGGGTCATGGCTTCTACGCTCGATCTTGTGAATTTCTTGTAGTGAGCTGGCAGTCATTCTTCGGTAGAAGAAATCTTGTCCTACAACAATCATAGGCCCGGCTAAGAAGAATATTTATCTGTGTTTCGTTGCGCTGAAGATCATTTGCAGATAGAAATTCTGCATAAACATAAAAAACAGGTGGTTTTGTCTCATGCGTAAACTGGACCGTACCGACATCGGCATTCTCAACAGCCTTCAGGAGAACGCGCGCATCACCAACGCTGACCTCGCACGCTCGGTAAACCTGTCGCCAACACCCTGCTTCAATCGGGTGAAAGCGATGGAGGAACTGGGCCTGATTCGCGAGCAGGTGACGCTGCTGGACGCTGATCTTTTGGGCCTGCACGTCAATGTGTTCATCCACGTTAGCCTCGAGAAGCAGGTGGAGGAGGCGCTGCAGCATTTCGAAGAGGCGATTTCCGATCGCCCCGAAGTCATGGAATGCTATTTGATGGCCGGCGACCCGGATTACCTCATCCGGGTTTTGGTGCCGACTATTCAGTCGCTGGAGCGCTTCATGATGGACTTTTTGACCAAGGTGCCTGGGGTCGCGAACATCCGCTCCAGCTTTGCCTTGAAGCAGGTGCGCTACAAAACGGCGCTGCCGTTGCCGGTCAATGGTCTGACGCTTGGTGGTTGATCTTCAGCCGTAGGCATAACCGAGGGACTTTGTGTCGAGCGTCTGTTCGACTGTCCAGTTGTTGGCCCAAGGGGCGGGCTCGTTATCCGGGTGGAAGATCAGACGTGCCCCGAGCATTCCGTGGGGAGCATCGTCGGGAAACGCGATCCGGGCTTCGTCCGGATGTCGGCTTACCCATTGATCCCAAAGGAAGTCGAGGTGGCAGTGGTGCAGAAAAAATATCGGGTCGTTGGGCGATGATGCCGAGCCCATGTTGCCGCCGATCCAGCCATGCACATCGTTGTGCATTTGCTCCGTGAGGTTCTCCCAGCCGTTTGGCACTGACCAGTAGGGCGTTCTGCCTGAAACAGCCTCGATCTCCCGGGCTGACGGCAGCGAGCCTGCGGCGCCGAAGTTGCGCGTGACGCCGGCATCCCCTTGTTCTTCGGTGTCCCATACCTTGATGGCGTACAGGCCTTTGTCGAATGCAAAGGGCGCGAAGGTCACCCGCTGATTTTGGCCCGGATCACCGTCTCTGCCCATGAAATCATCGGTGAATGGATCATTGGTGCCGCTCGTGCTCCAGTTCCAGTAAGGCAGGGTGAGCGCAGGGTCGCTGACTGCGGTTTGCAACTCCAGTTCGAACTGGCGAATCAGCATCCGGTGCCAGGGGAAGAACAATGCCGAGCGATGCGGGTTGGGAAATATCGGATTTCCCCGGCCCATGGAGTTCCGGTGAATCTGTACAAAATCATCGTAGCGATGTTGCAGGCCGGGCCGAAGCACGCTGGGGGTGAGGTTCTTCAATACCATGAGGGCCGTGACGAAGCCCTTTTTCTGTTCGGGCGTCATGTCCCGATGGTTTCGGCGAATGTCCATATTGCGAAAACTCCATTGGTGGGTTGCCCAATGAAGTCTGGCCCCGGCGGGCCATATTTCCAGTTCATCACGATCGCCGCGTGGCGTGGGAAATGCATCGGTATCAATGGCTTGCGGGGATTTTTCTCACACGGAATTGAGCGGTATTTTCAGGTAAGTCACACCGTTTCCTTCAGCGGCGGGGAAATTTCCTGCCCGCACGTTCACCTGAATTGCCGGGAGCAACAGCGTCGGCATGCCCAATCCGGCGTCACGTTTTGTACGCATCTCGACGAATGCCGCCTCATCAATTCCGTCATGCACATGAATATTGCTTTTACGTTGCTCGCCGACGGTGCTCTGGCACTGCGCGGCGCGACCTTCCGGCGGATAGTCGTGGCAAACGTAGAGTTTCACGCTGGCTGGAAATGCCAACAATTTGTGGATCGAGTTAAACAATTGCTGGGCATTGCCACCGGGGAAATCGCAGCGGGCGGTGCCGACGTCGGGCATGAACAAGGTGTCGCCGACCAGAATCTGTTCGCCGTCGATCAGGTAAGCCATGTCCGCCGGCGTGTGTCCGGGCACATGCAGGGCAGTGGCTTTGAGGTTGCCGATCCTGAACGATTCGTTCGGCGTAAACAGATGATCGAACTGCGAGCCGTCGACGCAAAACTCCGGTTCCAGATTGAACAGCGCCTTGAACACGTTCTGCACTTTGCTGATCGATTCGCCAATCGCGATTTTGCCGCCCAGTTCCCGGCGCAGATACGGCGCGGCAGACAGGTGATCGGCGTGGGCATGGGTTTCCAGCAGCCACTGCACTTGCAGCTGATGCGCGCGGACGAAGGCGATGATCTTATCTGCTTGTGCGGTACAGGTTCGTCCGGCTGCACCGTCGTAATCGAGCACCGGGTCGACGATTGCGCACTGTCCGCCATCGGCTTCATAGACCACGTAGCTGTAGGTCGAGGAGGCGGGGTCGAGGAAACCTTCAATCAGCGCGGGCATGGGCATGAACCTGTGCAGGATGAGGAAAAAACAGTCATGGGTTGCAACACTTTATGTTTAAACATAATGTTCGCAGCTTAAGTGACGTTGAAGGCATCGTGCAAATGCAATCCAGTCTGACCGAATGTGAAGTCGCCCAACTGCGCGCCTCGGCCTCCAAGGCCTGTGCATTGCTCAAGGCCCTGGCCAATGAAGATCGCTTGTTGATTCTGTGTCAACTGACCCAGGGTGAACGCAATGTCGGTGAGCTGGAAACCATGACCGGCGTGCGTCAGCCGACGCTGTCCCAGCAATTGGGCATCTTGCGCGATGAAGGCCTGGTCGCGACCCGCCGTGAAGGCAAATACATTTTTTACGGGCTGGCCAGTCACGAAGTGATTCAGGTGATGAAGACCCTGTCGGGGCTTTATTGCGGGGCGGTACTCAAAAGCTGGGAACAACCATAAATGCAAGCCAGAACACCACGTACCCTGTGGGAGCTGGCTTGCCAGCGATGAGGCCGGCACATCCGACATCTATGGTGAAGGACAGGCCGCCATCGCTGGCAAGCCAGCTCCCACAGGTTTAATGGTTGACTCGGAAAAATCCTTGCGTGCAGCAAAAGGAACAAGCAATGAACGATCAACACTGGGGCCCATCCGTCAGTGCGGACATCGTGGTCATCGGCGGTGGCACTGCCGGTATCGGTTTTGTCGCCAGTCTGCTCAAGCGTGATCCAGCCCTCAGCATTACAATCATTGAACCGGGCACTCACCATTACTACCAGCCGGCGTGGACGCTGGTTGGCGGTGGCGCCTACGACGTGAAAGACACCGCACGGCCAATGGCCAAGGTGATGCCTCGTCAGGCCACTTGGGTTCAAGCCGCCGTCACGGGCATCGATCCCGACAAAAAACAACTCACCCTCAACGACGAGCGCACTGTCAGCTACCAGAACCTGATCGTCTGCCCCGGCCTGCGTCTGGCCTGGGAGAAAATCGAAGGTTTGCAGGAAAGCCTCGGCCAACATGGCGTCACCTCCAACTACAGCTATCAACACGCGCAATACACCTGGGATCAGGTGCAGAAACTGCGCGGCGGCAAAGCCTTGTTCACGCAACCGGCGATGCCGATCAAATGCGCCGGTGCACCGCAAAAGGCGCTGTATCTGTCCTGCGATCACTGGCTGAAACGCGGCGTGTTGAACAACATCAACGTCGAGTTCAATCTGGCCGGCGCTGCACTGTTCGGTGTGGCGACATTCGTCCCGCCGTTGATGAAATACATCGACAAGTACAACGCGCAACTGGCTTTCAACTCGAACCTGGTCAAGGTCGACGGCCCGGCGAAAACCGCGTGGTTCGAGATCAAGGATGCCACTGGCAACGTCACCCGCGAGGCGAAAACCTTCGACCTGCTGCACGTGGTGCCGCCACAAGTCTCGCCGGATTTCATCGCGCAGAGTCCGCTGGCCGACGCCGCCGGCTGGTGCGAAGTCAACCCGCACAGCCTGCAGCATCCGCGCTATGCCGAGGTGTTCGCACTCGGTGATATCTGTGGCACGACGAACGCCAAAACCGCCGCAGCAGTGCGCAAACAAGTAGTTGTGGTCGCGGAAAACCTGTTGGCCCTGCGCAAGCAGCAACCACTGCCGCTGAAGTACGACGGCTACGGTTCCTGCCCGCTAACGGTGGAGAAGGGCAAAGTGATCCTCGCCGAGTTCGGCTATGCCGGTAAATTGCTCCCGACGTTCCCTCTGGACCCGACGCAGGCGCGACGTTCGGCGTGGTTCCTCAAGGCGACGCTGCTGCCGTGGTTCTACTGGAACGGCATGCTCAAGGGCCGCGAGTGGCTGACTGGTCTGTCCAAGGTCGACTGAGAAAACCCTATGTTGCTGGCAAGTCTGTTTGGCGTGGTGATGGGGTTGGTCCTCGGTTTGACCGGGGCCGGTGGCGGCATTCTTGCGGTGCCGGCGCTGGTGCTCGGGCTAGGCTGGACGATGACGCAGGCAGCGCCGGTCGCATTGTTTGCGGTCGGCAGCGCGGCGGCGGTCGGCGCTATCGACGGTTTGCGTCATGGCCTGGTGCGTTATCGCGCGGCGCTGTTGATTGCGGCGCTGGGTGCGGTGTTTTCGCCGCTGGGGATTTACTTCGCGCATCAGTTGCCGGAAAAAATCCTTATGGTGCTGTTCAGTCTGCTGATGGTCATGGTCGCCTGGCGCATGTTGCGGCGCGAGCGTCAGCAGGCAGGGCCGAGCGATCACGGCCACGCCAGTTGGGGCCAGAAGAACTGCATGCTCAACGAAGACACCGGGCGCTTTGACTGGACCGCCAAATGCACCGCGACCCTGGCGGCATTGGGCGCAATTACCGGGGTGGTGTCCGGTTTGCTCGGCGTTGGTGGCGGCTTCTTGATTGTGCCGGCGTTCAAGCAACTGACCGATGTGCAGATGCGCGGCATCGTTGCCACGTCGTTGATGGTGATCAGTCTGATTTCGGCGATTGGCGTGATCGGCTCGTTTCACGCAGGTGTGCGGATCGACGGGCAGGGCTCGGCGTTTATCGTGGCCAGCATTGTCGGCATGATCATCGGACGCAAACTGTGCGCGCGGGTGCCGGCGCGGGCGTTGCAGGTGGGGTTTGCCAGTGTTTGTCTGGTGGTGGCGGGGTATATGTTGTTGCGGGCGTGAAGCAAAAACCGCAGCCCGTTAAGGGCTGCGATTGTTTATCGGCTTACAACACCAAATGCGGCAACCACAGCGAAATCGCCGGAACATACGTCACCAGCAGCAGCACCAGAAACAGCACCGCATAGAACGGCAGCAACGCTTTGACAGTGCTTTCAATACTCACTTTGCCCACCGCTGACCCGACAAACAGTACCGCACCCACCGGCGGCGTTATCAATCCGATCCCCAGGTTCACCAGCATGATCATGCCGAACTGCACCGGGTCGACGCCGATGCCGAGAATCACCGGCATCAGGATCGGCGTGAGGATCAGGATCAGTGGCGCCATGTCCATCACCGTGCCGAGCAACAGCAGCATGACGTTGATGCACATCAGGATCACGTAGCGGTTGTCTGACAGGGTCAGGAACAGCGTGGTGATTTTCGCCGGGATCTGCATCAGGGTCATGATGTAGCCGAAGCTCGCGGCGAAACCGATCAGGATCATCACGATCGAAATCGTCCGCACCGTGCGGTGCATCAGTTTCGGCAGCTCACGCCACTTGTAGTCGCGGTAGATGAACATGGTGACGAAGAACGCCCAGAGCACGGCAATCGCTGCCGACTCGGTCGCGGTGAAGATCCCCGAGAGAATCCCGCCGAGAATGATCACCATCGCCATCATGCCCCAGAGGGCTTCGCCGACGATTTTCAACGCCTGGCGCATCGGGATCACTTCACCCTTGGGGTAGTTGCGCTTTTTCGCGAAAATCAGGCACAGCACCATCAGGCAGGCGCTCATCATCAGGCCCGGCACGATGCCGGCCATGAACAGCGAGGCAATCGAAACCGTGCCACCGGCCGCCAGCGAATAGAGCACCGAGTTGTGGCTCGGCGGTGTCAGCAAGGCCTGCACCGAACCGCTGACGGTCACGGCGGTGGAGAAGTCGCGCGGATAACCTTTGCGCTCCATTTCCGGAATCAGCACCGAGCCCACCGACGCGGTGTCGGCCACCGACGAACCGGAGATCGCGCCGAAGAAAGTCGATGCGACGATGTTGACCAGTGACAGGCCGCCGCGCACGAATCCAACCAGCACCCCGGCACACGCCACCAACCGGCGCGACATGCCGCCCTCGGCCATGATCGCACCGGCCAGCACGAAGAACGGAATGGCCAGCAACGAGAATTTGTTCACCCCCGAAGCAACCTGGATCATCACCGCCTGGAACGGAATGTCGATCCACCATGCCCCGATCAGGGCAGCAGCACCCAGCGCGTAGGCGACCGGCATGCCGACCAGGATCAATACGATAAAACTGCCCAGCAGAATCAGAGCGTCCATTAAGCGGCACCTTCACTTTCTTCGACCAGGTCGAACTGCACGACTCGACGTTTGCTCTGGTCACCGAGCAAGAGTTTTTCGACAACGAAAATCAGTGTGAGCAAGCCGCCCAGTGGAATCGGCAAATAGGTCACGCCAACCCGCAGGTCGGGCAGGGCGGCCATGAACTGGTTCCAGGTGGACATGCACAGCTTGAAGCCCCAGATGGTCATGAAGAGGCAGATCAGGCCCATGAGCAGTTGGGAAAGAATCGACGCAGCGGATTTCAGTTGCGGCGGCATGCGGTCGGTGAGCATCGCCACGGCCATGTGCGCGCCAGCGCGATAACTGGCGGCAGCGCCGATAAAAGTGAACACCATCATCAGCAGAATCGCTGTGGGTTCCGGCCAGCTCGAACCGGTGCCCAGTACATAGCGGGCAAACACGCCCCAAGGGATCATCAGGGAAATCGCCAGGACGGAAAGGCCGGCGACCCAGATGCACGTCATGTAAATTTTGTCGTTGATACGCAGCAGCAAATTCTTCATCGGGTTCCACCGTAACCGGGCGCGCCTCGAACATCGGGCGCGTCGGGCCTTTTCATGAGTATGGAGCGGGAGGTGTTACTGAACGGCTTCGATCTTTTTGATCAGATCGGCATACGGCGCGCCGTATTTCTCCCGAACCGAGGCGGTGGCGTCGTAGAAGGGTTTCTTGTCGACGGTGATGAACTCGACGCCGGCAGCCTTGAGTTTTTCTTCGCTGGCAGCGGACTTCTTGTCCCACAGCACGCGTTCTTCAGCCTGGGCAGCCTTGGCAGCTGTTTTGACTAGCGCCTGTTGATCCGGGGTGAGTTTTTCCCAAGTGATTTTCGACATCACGATCGGCTCGGGCAGGATCAGGTGCCCGGTCAGGCTGTAGAACTTGGCGTTCTGGAAGTGGTTGTGTTCAAGCAGGGTCGGCGGGTTGTTTTCCGCGCCATCGATCACGCCGGTCTGCAGGGCGCTGAAGATTTCGCCAGTGTCCATGGCGATGCCGTTACCGCCCATGGCGTTCATCATGTCGATGAACATCGGGTTGCCCTGGACACGGATTTTCATGCCCTTGAGGTCTTCGAGTTTACGTACCGGTTTCTTGGTGTAGATGTTGCGCGTGCCGCCGTCCATCCAGGCCAGGGCCACCAGGCCGAATTCGGAGTTGGTGATTTTGCCGAGAATTTCGTCGCCTACCGGGCCGTCGATGACGTCACGCATGTGTTGCTGGTCGCGGAAGATGAACGGCATGTTGAACACGTTCACGTCCGGCACCACAGGGCCGACGATACCCAGGCTGACGCGCGACAGCTGCACCGCGCCGACCTGCATCTGCTCGATGACTTCCTTTTCCGAACCGAGCACACCGCCCGGGAAGTACTTGAAGGTCAGCTCGCCGTTGGTTTCCTTGGTCAGGGTCTTGCCCATGCTTTCTTCGGCTACGACAGTCGGGTAACCGGCGGGGTGAATGTCAGCGAATTTGAGTTCCAGCGCTTGGGCGGCACCGGCGAAGGTGAACATCAGTGGAAGTGCAGCGGCGAGCAAGGTGCGTTTGAAGTCCATGGGGGTGTCTCCAGTCTTGTTATTGTTGTGTTCAGGGCGCAGCGGTGCAGCAAGTGGGTTACAGCAAAGCGTCGAACAGTGGCTCCGGCAGGCCTTTGACGCCGGTGTTCAGGGCGAACACGCCGCCGGCCAGGGATTGCGGATCGTGGTCATCGCCGGGGCGGATCGAGGCGACGAACAAGGTGTCCATCCCGCTGCCACCGAAGGCGCACATGGTGGGTTTTTTCACCGGTACGGGCAGCGAGTAATCAAGGCGTCCGTCCGGCGTGAAGCGATGAACCAGACCGGCGTCGTTGGCGCAGATCCAGTAGCAACCGTCGGCGTCTACTGCCGCGCCGTCGGGGCGGCCGCAGTAATCGTTCATGTCGACGAAGACCCGGCGGTTCGACGGGGTGCCGGTGTCGGTGTCGTAATCGAACGCCCAAATCAGCTGCACGTTGGGGTGCGAGTCGGACAAGTACAGGGTTTTGCCGTCGGGGCTGAAGCCGAGGCCGTTGGGCACGATGAAGCCGTCGAGCTGCGCTTCGACCACCCCAGACTGCCCGGCGCCGTAACGATAGAGCCGACCCTCGGGCGCGTTCAGGCCCATGTTCAGCACCATGCTGCCCGCCCAGAATCGACCCTGACGGTCGCAGCGACCATCGTTGAGACGCATGTCTTCGCGGCTGTGCTCGACACTGGCCAGCAGCTCACTGTCGAGGCTGCCGTCGGTGTGCGGCTGCAGACGAAAGAAGCCGCTTTCCATTCCGGCGATCCAGCCGCCACGGCTGTGGCGGGCGATGCAGGCGAGCATTTCCGGGGCTTTCCAGGCATGTACGTGACCGCTGTCGGCGCTCCAGCGTTGCAGCCCGCCGTTGGGGATATCGACCCAGTACAGCGCATTTTCCTGCGGTACCCAGACCGGGCTTTCGCCCACGGCGTTGCGGGCGTCGACGATCAATTCGGCTTGCATACTCATTCCTTTGCGTCGTTGTCAGAGTGATCAGTCGCCGAACGGACCGGCCGCGACAAACGCGCCGCCCTGATAGATGCGTGCCGGGTCATCGGCAGCCGGCATCGGTTGCGCTTCGACTTTTTCACGGAACACTTCGGAGCTGTCCTTCGCTTCATAACCGAGGTGGCTGGCGAAGCGGTTGTCCCACCAGACATCCTTGTTGTCGGACATGCCGTAGACAATGGTGTGGCCGACGTTGGGCGTGTATAGCGAGTGTTCGAGCAATTGCGTGAGGTCGTCGAAGCTCAGCCAGGTGTGCATCATTCGACGGTTTTGCGGCTCGGGGAACGAGGAGCCGATGCGGATGCTGACGGTCTCGATGCCGTATCGATCGAAGTAGAAACTGGCCATGTCTTCGCCGTAGGACTTGGACAATCCGTAGTAGCCATCGGGGCGGCGGGCGGAGCTGGCGTCGAGCGGCTCGTCCTGTTTGTAGAAGCCGATCACATGGTTGGAGCTGGCGAAGATCACCCGCTTCACGCCATGTCGGCGCGCGGCTTCATAAATGTGGAAGACGCCGCAGATGTTGGCGCCGAGGATTTCTTCGAACGGACGCTCAACGGAGACGCCGCCAAAATGCAGGATCGCGTCGACGCCTTCGACCAGTTGGTGCACGGCGTGTTTGTCGGCGAGGTCGCAGACGACGATTTCTTCGCGATCATCGACCGTCGGGGCGAGGGCGGCGATGTCGGAGAGGCGCAATACATTGGCATAAGGGCGCAGGCGTTCGCGCAGAACTTTGCCCAGGCCACCGGCAGCGCCGGTCAGCAGCAGGCGATTGAATGGAGCGCGGGAGGTAGAGGTAGACGTCATGGCAATCCCTGAACACATTGTTATTAGGTTTGTTGTAGGTTGTCGTATGACTGCGCTGAAGTATCGGTAGGGTTTCCGGAACTTGTCAACGCGACTTTCGGTGTAGATGACGGATGGGCCAATGCTTTTTCCGTTCGATACTCCAATCCTGTACTTGCAATGCGATCCCTTGTGGGAGCGAGCTTGCTCGCGAATGCGGTGTGTCAATCAACACTCATGTTGAATCTGCAGCCGCCATCGCTGGCAAGCCAGCTCCCACAGGGTGCTGCCGTGAGTACAGATATCGATAATAACTTTGGTAACTGTGGGAGCTGGCTTGCCAGCGATAGGGCCGGTGCAGGCGATTTTTGCATCGACTGACACGCCGCCCTTCGCGAGCAAGCTCGCTCCCACAAGGGAAATTGCTTACAACAACGAAATCGGATAACTGATAAAGATCCGGTTCTCGTCAAACTCGTTGGTGCTGAAGTCCCGGCGAATCGTCGCGTTACGCCATTTCACGTTGAGGTTTTTCAACGGACCGCTCTGTACGGTGTAGGCCAGCTCCGACTCGCGGCCCCATTCCTTGCCGTCGGTGATGGTCCCGGTGTGCACGTTATCGCCGCTGATGTAGCGGTTCATCATGGTCAGGCCGGGGATGCCGAGGGCGACGAAGTTGTAGTCGTGGCGCAACTGCCAGGAGCGCTCCTTGGCGTTGTCATAACTGGCGTTGTAACTGTCGTTGGCCAAGGTGCCGCCGCTGGTGCCGTTGACCCGCATCCACGCGTCGTCGCCGCCCAGTTTTTGCAGGCCGACGTAGAAGGTGTTGCCGCCGTATTTGGCCGAAAGCATGGCGAACGCGGTCTTGTTGTCGAGGTCGCCGGCCTGGGCGCTGCCGTCTTCCTTGCCAGTGAAGAAACCGAGGTTGGCGCCCAGCGTCCAGTCGCCCAGCGGCTGGCTGTGGCTGAGGTTGAAATACTGTTGTTGGTAGATGTCGCTGAGTTCGGCGTACCACACGCCGACCAGGGTGCGCTTGTCGTTGAAGGTGTATTCGCCGCCGCCGAAGTTGAAGCGATCCGAAGTAAACGCGCCGCGGCCGTTCATCGACATGTCTTCCATGCTCGCATCGTTGCGCGGGCTGTTGCCGCGGAACTGGCCGCCGTAGACGGTCAGGCCATTGATCTCGGTGGAAGTGATCTGGCCACCGCGAAAGGTTTGCGGCAGTGAGCGACCATCGTCGGAGCGCAGGATCGGCAGGACTGGCATCCACTCGCCGACCTTCAGTTCTGTCTTCGACACCTTGGCTTTCAACGCCACGCCGAGACGGCCGAAGTTGTCCGCCGGACGCCCGTCATCGTGGATCGGCAACAGCTGCGTGCCGCCGGTGCCTTTGCCGCCATCAAGCTTTTGCGAATACATCCCCAGCACATCCAGACCGAAACCGACGGTGCCTTGGGTGAAGCCGGATTTGGCGTCGAGAATGAAGTTTTGCGTCCACTCTTCGGCCTTGCCCTGGGCGTTGGCCGGGTTGACGAAGTTGCGGTTGAAGTAGGCGTTGCGCAGGTTCAGCGTGGCTTTGCTGTCTTCGAGAAAGCCTTCGGCATCGGCGCTCATCGGTAGGGCGAGGGCCAGGCTGCTGCAGCCGATCAGGCTCAGGGTGGAACGCGGGCAAATAACGGAAAAGCGGGAAGGGCGGACGGAATTGCGGACGAGTGTGCTCACTGTGACGCTCCCTGTTTCGTTTATTGTTTTTATTTTTGTTATACGTCGTCGTACAACATGGTTGCGGATATTTCCTAGGTTTCCGGGGAATGTCAATAACAAGTTATACGATGACTTGGCGAACCTGAATTTCCAGTTCTCTGCCCAACCTTGTGGGAGCTGGCTTGCCAGCGATTGCGGAGTGTCATTCAACAAGGATGCTGGATGTGCCGGCGTCATCGCTGGCAAGCCAGCTCCCACAGGGGTTTGGTGGATAACAGGGGGATGAGTGTGTTGCCAGTGAATTTGCGGCAAACTTAACCACCTTCCGCACAAGGCTTTTCAATGGATCAATACGCCCCGCGCAACTGGCAACCCCACGAGAAGCCCAGTCTGCCCGGTTCTCCCTCGACGCCGTTGCACTCCAATCCCAAGCGCCTGGCCTATGCGCTGGTCGGTTTGCTGGTGGCGGTGACCGGTGGTTTGGGTAATTCGCTGGTGGTCGCCAACCTGACGTATCTGCAGGGCGCCCTCGGCGCAACCACCGCAGAAATGGCCTGGCTGCCGGCGGCGTATGTGATGACCAACGTGTCGATGAACCTGCTGTTGGTGAAGTTTCGCCAGCAGTTCGGTTTGCGCGCGTTTACCGAAGTGTTTCTGGTGCTGTATGCGCTGGTGACCTTCGGCCATTTGTTCGTCAACGACCTGAATTCGGCGGTGGCGGTGCGTGCAGCGCACGGCATGGTTGGCGCGGCGCTGAGTTCGCTGGGCTTGTATTACATGGTGCAGGCGTTCCCGGCGAAGTGGCGGATGAAGGCGCTGGTCCTCGGCCTTGGCACCTCGCAGTTGGCGTTGCCGCTGGCGCGTTTGTTCTCCGAAGACTTGCTGCAAATCGCCGAATGGCGTGGCTTGTATCTGTTCGAATTGGGCATGGCCTTGCTGTCGCTCGGTTGCGTGTTGATGCTCAAGTTGCCGCCGGGCGATCGCTTTAAAACCTTCGAAAAACTCGACTTTCTGACGTTCGCGATTCTCGCCACGGGGGTGGCATTGTTGTGCGCGGTGCTGTCGCTGGGGCGGATCGACTGGTGGCTGGAGGCGGACTGGATCGGTGTTGCCTTGGCCTCGTCCATCGCGCTGATTCTCGCCGGCCTGGCCATCGAACATAACCGCAGCAACCCGATGCTGATGACCCGTTGGCTCGGCAGCGGAACGATGATCCGCCTGGCGCTGGCGGTGACTCTGATTCGTATGGTCACCTCGGAGCAGTCCACCGGGGCGGTGGGTTTCATGCAGAACCTGAACATGGGCTACGAGCAGTTGCACAGCCTGTACGTAGTCATGCTGATTGGCAGCGTCGCGGGGCTGTTGACCAGCGCGCTGACGATCGACCCCAAGCACCTGTTGATGCCGTTGATCATCTCCCTGGGTCTGATGGCCACCGGGTCGGTGATGGACAGTTTTTCCAACAACCTGACCCGCCCGCAGAACCTGTATTTCAGCCAGTTCCTGCTGGCCTTCGGCAGCACGTTTTTCCTCGGCCCGACCATGGTTCTCGGCACGCGCAATGTGCTGACCAATCCGCGCAATCTGGTGAGTTTTTCCGTGCTGTTCGGGATCTGCAATAACCTTGGCGGCCTGCTTGGCGCCGCGCTTCTGGGAACCTTCCAGATCGTCCGTGAGAAATTCCATTCCAGTCATATCGTCGAGCATCTGGTGCTGTCCGATCCGTTGGTTGCCGCCCGGGTACAGAGCGGCGGCTCGGCGTTCGGCTCGGTGCTGGCCGACCCGAGCCTGCGCAACCTCGCCGGTATTCGCACCCTGGCCAATGCCGCTACCCGTGAGGCCAACGTGCTGGCCTATAACGACGTGTTCATGCTGATCGCCGTGATTGCGGTGCTGACCATGATCTGGCTGTCCATTCGTGCGCTGTGGCTGATGAGCACTACCAAAGCCGTCGCCCCCGCGCCATCCACACCTTCGAACGGTGCCATTTCTTCATGACCGAACCGACCACCACAACCACCCACGCTATTGCCGCCGCGCCTGAAGGCGTGGCGCCGCCGTCATCGCCGAACACCGAGCCACGTTCGCTGCGGGTGCGGATCATTTCCTCGCTGGGCTTCGCCACGATTGCCATCGTTGGCGTGTTGATCGTCTTGTATGCGTGGCAGTTGCCACCGTTCAGCAGCGCGGTCGAGACCACCGAAAACGCGTTGATTCGCGGGCAGGTGACGATCATCGGTCCGCAGCTGGCCGGTTATGTGTTTGAAGTGCCGGTGCAGGATTTCCAGTACGTGAAGGCCGGCGATTTGCTGGTGCGTTTGGACGACCGCATCTACCAGCAGCGCCTCGATCAGTCGTTGGCGCAACTGGCGGTGCAAAAGGCATCTCTGGCCAACGTGGTGCAGCAACGCAACAGCGCCGAAGCGACGATCAAATTGCGTCAGGCCGTGCAGGCCGACAGTGAAGCGCAGCTGCGCAAGAGCGAGGCCGATCTGCGCCGAAATCAGGAATTGGTGCGCGACGGTTCGGTGTCCAAACGCGAGATGGACGTGGCACTCGCAGCCAATGCGCAAAGCGTCGCAGCCGTGGCGCAGGCCAAGGCCAATCTGGAAATCGCCCGCCAGGATCTGCAAACGGTGATCGTCAATCGCGGCTCGCTGGAAGCGGCAGTGGCCAGCGCCGAAGCGGCGGTGCAACTGGCGCGGATCGATCTGTCGAACACCCGTATCGTCGCCCCGCGTGACGGCCAGTTAGGGCAAATCGGCGTGCGTTTGGGCGCCTACGTCAACTCCGGGGCGCAGTTGATGGCGTTGGTGCCAAACCAGAAATGGGTGATCGCCAACATGAAGGAAACCCAGATGGACAACGTGCGGGTCGGGCAACCGGTGCGCTTCACCGTCGATGCGTTGAACCACCGCAAATTCACCGGGCATGTGCAGCATATTTCGCCGGGGACCGGGTCGGAATTCGCCTTGTTGCAGGCAGATAACGCGACGGGCAACTTCGTCAAAATCGCCCAGCGCGTGCCGGTGCGGATCACCATTGATGCGGACCAGCAGGAAGAGGAACGGCTGCGGCCGGGAATGTCGGTGGTGGTCAGCATCGACACCGCTGCGGGCAACACCCAACCTCACTGATCAACACCGAACCCTGTGGGAGCTAGCCCTGCTAGCGATTGCGGACTGACACTCAACACCGTTGTTGTCTGACCCACCGCTATCGCTAGCAGGGCTAGCTCCCACAGTTTTAATCGGGTTCATCCAGTGATCATCGGCGGTAAGGTGCCGAGCAGGGAGACGGCGGCCACCGCACCGATGCCGAGCAGCCATTCCAGCATCACACTGCGCCTGAGCGCGCCCATCCGCTGTTCACAATCGTCGATCCGCAAACGGTTGAACAGCGCCAGACCGAGCATGGCCAAAACTAGCGTTGCCTTGATCAACAGAATCAGCGCAAACCCGCTGAACAGCGGAGTCGGCCACCACTGGCCGGTCAGTACGCGGACGTTGATCAAACCGCTGATCAGCAGCCCCGCAACCAACGCATAACCGACGCCACTGAAGCGCCGCAGCACCACCGGCATCGGTTCCGTTGGCTGGCGCAGGATCATCACCAACAGCAACAAACCACCTAGCCATGCGGCCACGCAGGTCAGATGAACGATCTGGTTGAGAATCAGCAGGTGCCCGCTCAGGCCATCGAGCATCGCCCCGTGCCCAACCGGGGCCAGCGTCGCCAGCAGCAGGGCGCTCAAGCCCAGCCGTAACGGCCGGCTTGAGCGCCATGGGCTGAACAACAACGCCGACAGCGCCGCGTTGATCAGCAAATGCCAGCGCCAGACCTGACCGAAAAATGTGTTGCCCAAGACCAGCGCCACGGTGTCGGGATCAAACGCGGCGGCAGCGGAACCGGCCATGCTCGCGGTAATCAACAACGCCCAGGCAACCCCGCTGACCAGCGCCACGGCGCTCAGCCAATGCGCCAGTCGCGCCAGGTGCCGGTCGACTTGCAGCGCTTCATCCTTGAGCAGCAACGGCCTGAACAGCCAGGCCCCGAACAGCATCAACACCACGATGAAATGCACAAAGCGGCACAGCACCAGCGCTTCACTCATGAATTACTGGCCAACCTTGAACTGATAAGCGCCTTCGCTCTTGTGCGTATCGACCGACACCGCGTGCCATTCGACCTTGTAATCGCCAGCGGTCAGCGGCGCGGCGGGGGTAACGATGAGGATTTTCTTGTCGCCTTCGGTGGTCAGTGCCTTGACGGCTACCGGAGCGCCATCCTTGGTCAATGTGACTTTGGTGAATCTGGCTTCAACGCCTTCGGAAAAGGTCAGGCGCAAATCTGCCGGGGCAGCGACGGTGCTGTCGGCGGCCGGGGTCTTGCTGTTCAGGTGGGCGTGGGCGAATACCGAGGATGCGGCAAACAGCGAGGCGAGCAGGGCAGTGGTGGTCAGGACGTTCTTGAACAGCATCGCGGATACCTCTGAGGCAGGATCGAAGAACGTCAGTTTAGCCATCCGCCCGCCTCAGTACGAAGTTTTGTTTACAGCGTTCGCCCGCGCACCAGAGCGGATGCTAGTCTTGAGCAACGTTGTTGTCAGGGAGCCCACATGGGCAATCACAAGATCGAGATTCGTCGCAGTAACGTCGAGAAAATCCTCTTGGCGGCGGAGAAAGTCTTCGCCGAAAAAGGCTTCGGCGGCACCGCCATGGCGGATATCGCCGCCGAAGTGCAGCTGCCGCGTTCCAACCTGCATTACTACTTCAGTACCAAGAGCGAGCTGTACAGCGCGGTGCTGTTCGATCTGCTGGAAGTGTGGAAACAGGACGCGCTGTGCTTCGAGATGTTCGACGACCCGCGCGTAGTGCTGAGCAGCTACATCCGCGCCAAGATGAATCACTCGCGCAGCCGCCCGTATGGTTCGAAAGTCTGGGCCAACGAAATCATCCACGGCGCGCCGACGCTGGGCGAGGCGCTGGATCTCAGCCTGTATGACTGGGCGAAAATGAAGGAAGCGAAGATTCGCCAGTGGGTCGAGGACAAGCGGATTCTGCCGGTGGAGCCGTCGAGCCTGCTGTACATGATCTGGGCGTCGACGCAGCACTATGCCGACTTTGATCATCAGGTGAATATCCTGAATGAACATCAGCCGTTGTCGGACATGCAGTTTGAGCGAGCGGTGCAGACGGTGACGAGTGTGATCCTGCGCGGGATCGGCCTGGAACCTTGAGGTTGGCAGTCGGGCTGCCGGCCCCATCGCTAGCAGGGCTAGCTCCCACAGGGAAGCGCATTTCAACTGTGGGAGCTAGCCCTGCTAGCGATGGCGGTGGTTCAGGTGCCGCTGACCTCAAGGGCTGACATGATAGGGATTGCGCGGATCATGATTCCAATCGAGAAACGGCTTGCCCGTTTCCATCGGCACCATCTCGATGCAGTCCGCCACCGGGCAGGTGATCTGGCACAGATTGCAGCCCACACATTCCTCATCGATCACTTCATATTTATGCGTGCCGTCCGCCTGCTTGAGGCTGCCGATCGCCTGGTGTGACGTGTCCTCGCAAGCAATGTGGCAACGCCCGCAACCGATGCACGCCTCCTGATCAATCTTGGCAATGACCTGATAGTTGATGTCGAGGTACTTCCAGTCCGTGGTATTGCCCACCGCACGCCCGGAAAACTCGTTGATGCTGGCGTAACCCTGGCTGTCCATCCACCGCGACAGCCCGTCCTTCATCTCCTCGACGATGCGGAAACCGTGCAGCATCGCCGCCGTGCACACCTGCACCGCGCCGCTGCCCAGCGCCATGAATTCTGCCGCGTCACGCCAACTGCCGATGCCGCCAATCCCGCAGATTGGCAAGCCCTGGGTTTCTGGATCGCGGGCTATTTCGGCAACCATGTTCAGCGCAATCGGCTTGACCGCCGAGCCGCAGTAACCGCCGTGGGTGCTCTTGCTGCCGACGGTGGGCAGGGCGACCATGTGTTCCAGGTCGACGCTGGTGATCGAGTTGATCGTATTGATCAGCGACACCGCATCGGCGCCCCCACGATGGGCGGCGCGAGCGGCGACGCGAATGTCGGTAATGTTCGGCGTCAGTTTGACGATCACCGGCAGCGAGCAATAAGTCTTGCACCAGCGCGTCACCTGCTCGACGTACTCCGGCACCTGACCGACCGCCGCGCCCATGCCGCGTTCAGGCATGCCGTGTGGGCAACCGAAGTTCAGCTCGATGCCGTCAGCGCCAGTCGCTTCCACCAGCGGCAGAATGTGTTTCCACGAC
Source organism: Pseudomonas sp. 4CAES_32.4 (assembly GCF_058136335.1). Taxonomy (NCBI): domain Bacteria; kingdom Pseudomonadati; phylum Pseudomonadota; class Gammaproteobacteria; order Pseudomonadales; family Pseudomonadaceae; genus Pseudomonas; species Pseudomonas sp. 4CAES_32.4. Next base: position 3,874,105 of record NZ_CM176882.1, on the reverse strand, counting down.
TCTTCTACGCACGGCACCATCAGCGAGACGATGATTGCGCGATCCGGCCAGTCCTTCTTCACCTGAGTGATTTCGCGCAGGTTGATTTCCAGCGAACGGTCGGTGATCAGCTCGATGTTGTTGATGCCGAGGACTTCGCGGTTGTTGCCGTAGTGCGCCGAGTAACGCGACGAGACGTTGACCGCCGCCGGGTCCTCACCAAGGGTTTTCCACACTACGCCACCCCAGCCCGCTTCGAAGGCGCGGACGACGTTGTAGGCTTTGTCGGTCGGTGGCGCGGAGGCCAGCCAGAATGGATTCGGTGCTTTGATGCCGGCGAAGACTATCGAGAGATCGGCCATTTACGCAGCCTCCACGTTGAGCATCAGTTGAGCGTTGATCGCCTCGGCGGCGCGTTTGCCGTGCTGTACGGCTTGCACGGTGAGGTCTTGATCGAGGCTGGTGCAGTCGCCACCGGCATACACGCCGGGAACGCTGGTGCGCAGGTTTTCATCGACCTGAATGCGTTCGCCCTGACGCTTGAGTTCACGGGCCAGCGGGTCGGCGAGGGCACTGCTGTCGAAGGCCTGGCCGATGGCTTTGAAGATTGCATCCGCCGCCAGCTCGAAGGTTTCTCCGGTGGTTTGCAGGCGCCCGTCGACCAGATCGGTGCGAGCGAAACGCATGCCGCGCACGTGGCCTTGATCGTCGAGCAGCACTTCTTCCGGTTGTGCCCAAGTCAACAGGCGCACCTGATTGGCCTTGGCAATGTCCTGTTCGTGGCCGGTGGCGCCCATGTCAGCGGCGCCTCGGCGATACACCAGATTGACGTCGCAAGCGCCGAGGCGGGCCATTTGCACGGCCATGTCGATTGCCGTGTTGCCGGCGCCGAGGACGATGCAGCGCTCGGCCAGCGGCAGTTGCGTAAGGTCATCGGCCTGACGCAGTTCACGGATGTAATCCGTGGCAGCGAGCAGACCCGGCGCATCTTCGTGGGCCAGGCCGAGTTGTTTGCTGGCGTTGAGACCGAGGCCGAGGAACACCGCGTCGAATTGCTGATGCAGTTCGCTCAGCGTCAGGTTCTCGCCAAGCTTCTGCCCGTGGCGGATCTCGATGCCGCCGATTTGCAGGAGGAAATCCAGCTCCTTCTGCGCGTAGTCGTCGACCAGTTTGTACTTGGCGATTCCGTATTCATTGAGGCCGCCAGCCTTCTCCCGCGCTTCGAAAATCACCACGTCATGACCGTGCATGGCGCTGCGATGCGCGCAGGACAAACCGGCCGGGCCGGCACCGACCACGGCGATGCGTTTGCCGGTGGCGGCAGCACGCTGGAACGGGTGCTCGGTGAAGTGCGCGTTGTCGACGGCGTAACGTTGCAGCAGGCCGATCAGCACCGGCGCACATTCGTGGGCGTTGTTGCGCACGCAGGCTTGCTGGCAGAGGATTTCGGTCGGACAGACTCGTGCGCAACTGCCGCCGAGGATGTTTGCCGAGAGGATTTTCTGCGCCGCACCGGGGATGTTGTCTTGATGAATGTTGCGGATGAACGAAGGAATATCGATCTCGCTCGGGCACGCATTCACGCACGGCGCGTCGTAGCAATACAGGCAGCGCGAGGCTTCCAGATGCGCCTGGCGGTCATTGAGCGGCGGCGCCAGATCAGTGAAATGCCCGGCGAGGGCGGCCGCGCTTTCGTGCGGGTGGGGGAGATGGTTCAGGGTCTCGATCACGGTTTTGTGCCTCACGGTTTTTGAGGTTCTCTACCTCTGATGGGCAGTGGTTTTTTGTGTCGTTCGGGATGGCCTCATCGCTGGCAAGCCAGCTCCCACAGGGATCTATGGTGTTCACAAAACCTTGTGGGAGCTGGCTTGCCAGCGATAGGCCGAAGGCCGCTATCAGCGTTTCACGGCAACAGGCTTATGCAACTCAGCCCGCTTGCTCAGCAAATCAAACACCGCCGGGTACGCCGGGCGTTCGATGTACCGTCCGGCCCCGCGCTCGGCGCGCAGGTCGCCATCGGCCCAGACCACCCGGCCCTGGCTGACGGTATGGCTCGGCACGCCGCGCACGGTTTTGCCTTCAAAGATGTTGAAGTCCACCTGCTGATGGTGGGTCTTGGCGGAAATGGTGCGCGTACCCTGCGGATCCCACAGCACCAGATCGGCATCGGCGCCAACGCGAATCGCACCTTTGCGCGGATAGAGATTGAAGATCTTCGCAGTGTTGGTGGAGGTGAGGGCGACGAAGTCCTGCATGGAAAAACGACCGGAATTGACGCCCTCATCCCACAACAGCGCCATGCGATCTTCGATGCCAGCGGTGCCGTTGGGAATCTTGCTGAAGTCATCACGACCAGCGGCTTTTTGCTCGGCGCAGAAGCAGCAATGGTCAGTGGCGGTGGTGTGCAGATTGCCGTTTTGCAATCCGTGCCACAGCGCTTCTTGATGACCGCGCGGACGGAACGGCGGGCTCATCACGTAACCGGCAGCGGTCTGCCAGTCCGGGTGTTGATAGACGCTGTCATCGAGCAGCAAATGCCCGGCCAGCACTTCGCCGTACACCGGCTGACCCTTGCTGCGCGCATAGGTGATTTCGTCGAGGGCTTCCTTGGTTGAGACGTGTACCAGGTACAACGGCGTGCCAATGGTTTCAGCGATGCGAATCGCCCGGCTCGCCGCTTCACCTTCAACCTGCGATGGCCGCGACAGCGGATGCGCCTCGGGGCCGGTGATGCCTTGGGCCATCAACTTGCGTTGCAGGTGATACACCAGCTCGCCGTTTTCCGCATGCACGGTCGGCACGGCGCCGAGTTCCAGACAGCGCTCGAAACTCGCCACCAACGTGTCGTCAGCGGCCATGATCGCGTTCTTGTACGCCATGAAATGCTTGAAGCTGTTGATGCCGTGATGGCTGACCAGTTCGGCCATTTCTTCGCGCACCTGCTCGCTCCACCAGGTGATTGCGACGTGGAAGCCATAGTCGGATGCGGATTTTTCCGCCCAGCCGCGCCACTGATGAAACGCTTCCATCAGTGACTGCTGCGGATTGGGAATGACGAAGTCGATAATCGACGTCGTGCCGCCGGCCAGACCTGCGGCCGTGCCACTGTAAAAGTCCTCACTGGCCACGGTGCCCATGAACGGCAGTTGCATGTGGGTGTGTGGATCGATGCCGCCAGGCATCAGGTATTGGCCGCTGCCGTCGAGCACTTCGGCGCCGACGGGAATATCAAGGTTTTCACCGATGGCTTTGATCACGCCGTCAGCGCAATAGACGTCGGCGCGATAACTTTCATCATGGGTAACAACGGTGGCGCCACGGATCAACAGAGACATTCCGAGTTCCTCGCAGGCATGACCGACTTGTGCCGGTTCTAGATGTTTTATTGATGGGCAACGTTGCAGGCTGTATTCCTGTCAGCGCTGTCAGGAATAGAAACTAGTCGCAGATTTGCAATAGATCAAGATTATTTTTTATATGCTTATGACTGTTTTAAGTGCATGAAAAATAACGATAAAAATTGCAAATCACCAAAATGGTGAGGCCGTTCACCATTTTGACGCACTTGACAGGATGGAAATATGAGCAAGATTTCCTATGTGAAATCAGCCGCTTGAAGTTGAGCTGCGGCGGCGCGCTCACAATGAAAATAAATAGCGTGCACCAGTTTGAGTCCTGTCTGTTCGGACAACTTGCCAAGTGTTTAGCCTGAGCACCCAGACAAGTTTCCGCGAACTCAACCGGTGAATAATTAAAACTGATGAATATCAGAAAGTTGCAATGCGTTTAACGCTCGGCCCGATGCGCAAGCGGGGCACCCGGCACGTTTATTGATGCCGCCGCTGACACCGTGGCCGGTGCACGAAAGTTGTCAGTTCCTCCGGCCATCGTCCGGCTCGCACCCTCATGTGCCAGCCGCCTGATGAGCAAAAAAATAATCAGAAGAACAGTGGAGCGGCCATGCAACAGAACAGATCGCAAGTGACCGAGCGCGACGGCTTGTTCGAACTCGAAGCCGGCAGCGACGTCCTCGACAGTCCCCGTTACAACCACGACATGGCACCGACCAAGGTGCACGAACGAACCTGGAACAAATGGCACATCACCGCGCTGTGGGTCGGCATGTCGATCTGCGTGCCGACTTACACCCTCGGCGGCGTGCTGACGGCGTACTTCGGTTTGAGCGTTGGCGAAGCGCTGCTGGCGATTCTGTTCGCCAACATCATTGTGCTGATTCCGCTGACGCTCAACGCATTCCCTGGCACCAAGTACGGCATTCCGTTTCCGGTATTGCTGCGCTCATCGTTCGGGATTCTCGGCTCCAACGTACCGTGCCTGATCCGCGCGCTGGTGGCGTGTGGCTGGTTCGGCATTCAAACGATGTTCGGCGGGTTGGCGATTCACCTGTTTCTCGGCTCGGTGTTCGAGGGCTGGAAATCCCTCGGCGGCACGGGGGAGGTGATCGGCTTCATGGTGTTCTGGGCGCTCAACCTGTGGGTGGTGATTCGCGGCGCCGAGTCGATCAAGTGGCTGGAAACGTTATCCGCGCCGTTGCTGGTGGCGGTCGGCATCGGCCTGCTGGTATGGGCGATGCCCAATGTGTCGATGACCGAGTTGATGGCGATCCCGGCCAAGCGCCCCGAAGGTGCCAGCGTCTACGGCTACTTCGCCGCCGGACTGACGGCGATGGTCGGTTTCTGGGCCACGCTTTCGCTGAACATTCCTGACTTCAGCCGCTATGCGAAAAGCCAGAAAGACCAGATTCTCGGGCAGATCATCGGCCTGCCGCTGACCATGTTCCTGTTCGCTGCGCTGGGCGTGGTGATGACGGCCGCCTCGGTGAAACTGGTCGGTGTCACGGTGTCTGATCCGGTGACCCTGATCGGTCATATCCAGAGCCCGGTGTGGGTCGCGGTGGCGATGGCGCTGATCATCATCGCCACGCTCTCGACCAACACCGCCGCGAACATCGTCTCGCCAACCAACGACTTTCAGAACATCGCGCCCAAGGTGATCAACCGCACCAAAGCGGTGCTGCTGACCGGGTTGGTCGGGCTGGTGTTGATGGGGCATGAGTTGCTGAAAAAGCTCGGCTGGATCGTTTCCGAGGTAAGCCTGGAAAGCGTCTATTCCAACTGGTTGCTCGGTTATTCGAGCCTGCTCGGGCCGATTGCCGGGATCATGGTGGTGGACTATTTCCTGATCAAGAAACAGCAACTGGATCTGGCCGGGTTGTACCGCGATGACGTCTATCCGGCGTGGAACTGGGCTGGTTTTGTTGCGTTTGGTGTACCGGTGGTGCTGACCGTGATGTCGCTGGGCAGTGATGCGTTCAGCTGGTTTTACAGCTATGGCTGGTTCACCGGTTCGGCGCTGGGCGGGATTATTTATTACGGGTTGTGCGTGATGCGGGCGCAGCCGTCAGTTGTAAAAACAGCGGTGTGAATGAGGGCCACATCGCTGGCTTACCAGCGATGGCGGCCTCACAAACACCACAGCAACATCCATAAGAAAAGCAGCCTGAGGAGATCCCTATGAACGCAGCCGTAGACGTTCTGCAATCGACCCATCAGCACATCAACCGCGATCGCCTGTGGGCGTCGCTCATGGAACTGGCCAGGCTCGGCGCCACGGTCAAGGGCGGGGTCTGTCGCCTGGCCCTGACCGACCTCGATCGCCAGGCCCGCGACCTGTTTGTGCAATGGTGCAAGGACGCCGGATGCAGCGTCACGGTCGATGCCGTCGGCAATATTTTCGCCCGTCGCCCGGGGCGCAATCCCGACCTGCCGCCAGTGATGACCGGCAGCCACATCGATACCCAACCGACCGGCGGCAAGTTCGACGGCTGCTTTGGCGTACTCGCTGGCGTCGAAGTTTTGCGCACCCTCAACGACCTGAAAGTGGAAACCGAAGCGCCGCTGGAAGTGGTGGTCTGGACCAACGAAGAAGGCTCGCGCTTCGCCCCGTGCATGATGGGTTCGGGCGTGTTCGCCGAAAAATTCACCCTCGAAGAAACCCTCGCCAAAGTCGATGCCGACGGCGTGACAGTGGGCGAAGCGCTGAATGCCATCGGCTACGCCGGCTCGCGCAAAGTCAGCGGCCACAAGGTCGGCGCTTATTTTGAGGCGCACATCGAGCAAGGCCCGATCCTCGAAGACGAACAAAAAACCATCGGCGTGGTGCTCGGTGCGCTGGGGCAGAAATGGTTCGACCTCAAACTGCGCGGTGTCGAAGCCCACGCCGGCCCGACCCCGATGCACCTGCGCAAAGATGCGCTGGTCGGCGCCTCGGTCATCGTCGGCGCCGTCAACCGTGCCGCCCTCGGCCATCAACCTCACGCCTGCGGCACGGTCGGCTGCCTGCAAGCCTATCCCGGCTCGCGCAACGTCATCCCCGGCGAAGTGCGCATGACCCTCGACTTCCGGCATCTGGAACCGGCGCGGCTGAACTCGATGATTGCTGAAGTGAAGCAAGTCATCGAAGCCACGTGCGAAGAACATGGCCTGACTTATGAACTGACCCCAACCGCCGACTTCCCGCCGCTGTACTTCGAAAAAGGTTGCGTGGAAGCGGTACGCAGCGCGGCAAAAGGGTTGGGGTTGTCGCACATGGACATCGTCAGTGGCGCGGGGCATGACGCGATTTTCCTCGCCGAACTTGGTCCGGCGGGAATGATTTTCGTGCCCTGTGAGGGCGGTATCAGCCACAACGAAATCGAGAACGCCGCGCCGGATGATCTGGCAGCGGGCTGTGCGGTGTTGCTGCGGGCAATGCTGGCGGCATCGGCGATGGTGGCGGCCGGACAGCGTGCAGCCTGAAATCACGGCATAACCTGTGGGAGCTGGCAAGCCAGCTCCCACAGGGTTTTATTTATTCAGGTGAGTGAAGTGATCAGCCGGGGCGGTCGTTTTTACTTGCGGCACTTGTGCGCCGGTCATTGCCCTTCGGATTGCCGATATCCAGCAACCGTCTCTCCACCAACACATTCTCCAATGCCTGACGCTCGAACGGCGCCATTTGGTGTTCACGCTTTTTCAGCTCCAGCAGAATGGGGCTGGACCAAGTGCGATAGGTCTGTTCGATATTGCGACGCGCCGTCATCAGTCTCTCCTTGATCAAGAGCCCGGTATAGCTGGCAGGGGCTCAATCCGATGAGGGAGTAACGTTAGACGACAAACCCGTAAGTCGCGAATGCCCCGCTTTTTTGTGGGAGCTGGCTTGCCAGCGATAGCGGTGGATCAGTCAACACTGTATCGACTGAAAGTCCGCCATCGCTGGCAAGCCAGCTCCCACAGGGATTTCATTTGTTGCGATGTCAGTCGTCAACGTTCATTAGTTGCTGCACACCTTCCCACGCTTCGGCGCGCATGCGTTCGATGTCCAGGCCCGGAATCACGCCGTTATCGACCACAATCCTGCCGCCCACCAAGCTGTATTTCACCGTGATCGGTTCGCCCGCAACCACCGGCGCAACAGCGCTGTCGTGGAAGCCATAGAACCGAGGATGATCGAGGCTGTAGACCACCAGATCCGCCGCTTGCCCGACTTCGAGTGTGCCGACGGCGCCAAGGCCCAACACCTGCGCGCCACCCGCCGTACCCCAGTGAATGACATCTTCAGCGGTAGTCGCCGAGGCGCCTTGTTCGGCGCGGTGGATCAGCCAGGCGGTGTTGGCTTCGCCGACCATGCTTCCGGATTCGTTCGACGCTACGCCATCAACCCCCAGTGAGATCGGCATGCCGGCTTCATACATCTGCGGCACTGGCGCGACGCCGCTACCCAATCGCGCATTGCTCACCGGGCAGTGGGAGATGCCGGTGCCGGTTTGCGCGAGCATGCGGATCTCGCCCGGTTGCAGGTGTACGGCGTGGGCGAACCAGACGTCGGGGCCGAGCCATTCGTGTTCGGCGACGAATTCCACTGGCAGGCAGTTGTATTTTTCCCGGCAGAAATTCACGTAGTTCTGCGTTTCCGACAGGTGCGTGTGCAGGCGCAAACCGAGGCCGCGTGCGGTGTGGGCGAGTTCGCGCAGCAGCGTCGGCGGCAGCGAGAACGTTGGCGTGGTTGGCGCGACAACCACGCGGCGCATCGCGTCTGGAGTGTCTTGGTGATACAGCGATTTCAGCCTCTCGATATCACCGACCATTTGCTCGAGGCTTTCCGGTTGCAACGCAGTTTTCGAGAAGCCCGGATGCGCGCTCGCCGATTCCAGTGCGCCGCCTCGGCACAGGACAAAGCGCAGGCCAAATTCATCGGCCATGTCGAACAGCAAGTCGCCGGTCTCGGTGCTGCCTTGGGCGTGGTAGAGGTAGTGGTGATCGGCGCAGGTGGTGACGCCGGACAGCAGCAATTCGACCATGCCCAGCCGCGCGGCGATGCGCGCCAGTTGCGGGGTAAAGCGGTTGAGGCGCGGGTAGGGCACGCTCGCCAGCCAGCCTTGCAGATCCTGATTCAGCCCTTCGGGCACGGCTTTGAGCAGGTTCTGGAACAGGTGATGGTGGGTGTTGATCCAGCCCGGATAGACCACACAGTTGCGCGCATCGATCAGCCGTTCGCCGGGTTGCGGTTCAAGGTTCGCGGCCATTTCGGCGATGCGGCCGTTGACCACGCGAATGTCCACGGCGCCGGCCCGCGCGCGATTGCCGCGCAGGCCAGTCATCACCGCGACCGGGTTCTTGATCAGGATGTTCTGAAGTTGAGTCATGGGCAGCTCCAAACTAAAGGATGTGCGAGGCGGATTTGCTGGCGGTGGTTTCCGCCACGCTGACGCCATTCAGCGCGGCGTTGAGCAGCACCGACACCAGGCAAGCGATGACCACGCTGCTGTGCAGGAACGGCTGCGACCACTCGGGAAGTTGTTTGAACAGAGTGGGTGCGAGCACCGGCACCAGCGCGGCGGCGATGGTGAAACCGACGATCAGCACGTTGTAGCGATTGCGCTCGTAATCGACTTTGGCGAGGGTTTGAATGCCCGCCGCCGCGACTACGCCGAACATCGCAATGCCAGCGCCACCGAGGGCGGCGGTCGGCATCGAAGCGATGATCGCGCCGGCCTTCGGCACCAAGGCAATCGAGCACATCAGCAAGCCGCTGACCGCGACCACCCAACGGCTGCGCACGCCGGTGAGGATCACCAGGCCGACGTTTTCCATGAAGGCGATAAACGGGAACGCGGCGAACATCCCGGCGATGGTGCTGGCCAGACCGTTGGCACGCAGGCCGTTGATGACCTGTTTGTCTTCCACCGGTTTTTCCACGATGTCGCCGATGGCCACGAACAACCCCATCGACTCGACCATCTGCACGATCATCACCACAACCATGGTCGCGATGGGAATCAGGCTGAAAGTCGGCAGGCCGAAATAGAACGGGTAGGGCACGGTCAGCCACGGCGCTTCTTCGACGCTGTGAAAACTGCCCATGCCGAGGCCGTAGGCCAGACCGGCGCCGACCAGCATGCCGATCAGCACCGCCATGTTGCGCAGCATCGGGCTGCCATAACGGTTGACCAACAGAATCGTCAGCAACACCACCACCGCCACGCCGAGGAACGCCGGCGCGCCGAAGTTGCTCGCGTTGCGCCCGCCGCCGACCCATTCATAGGCAATCGGGAACAGCTGCAAACCGATCACGGTGACGATGCACCCGGTCACCACCGGCGGGAAAAATCGCCGCAATCGACCGACGAAGGGCGCCATCAGCATGGTGAACAATCCCGCACCGATGACCGCCCCGCAGACCCCGGCGAATCCCACTTCCGGGTTGCTGCCGATGGCGATCACAGGTCCCACGCTGCTGAACGCCACGCCTTGCAGAATCGGCAGGCGCACGCCGAATTTCCAGAAGCCGACGGTTTGCAGAAGGGTAGCGATGCCTGAGCAGAACAGCGTGGTGCTGATCAACACCACCGTGTCGGCGTGGGACATTTTCAAGGCACTGGCGACAATCAACGGCACGGCGATGGCGCCGATGTACGAGACGGCCATGTGCTGCAGGCCGAGGGTGAGCATCTGTCGCACCGGCAGAATGCGGTCGACGGGGTGCACGGTGGATGCGGTTTTTGATGGGGATGTGGCTGACGACATGGGGAAACACCTCTGGCTGTTTTTATGCGGTAGAGAGGGGTATTCGTCTGATGCCGATCAGCTCAAGAACACAGAGGAACCCTGTGGGAGCTGGCTTGCCAGCGATGGCGATTTAGCAGTCACCATTTTTATAAACTGACAGTCCGCTATCGCTGGCAAGCCAGCTCCCACAGGTGTTGTGTTGTTCAAAAGAATCAGCATCAGTCATTCGTGCTGCGAAGCCGCCATCCACCGGCTCCGATGCCTTGTTTCAGCCTGCCAGGCAGGCGGCGAAGCCCTGGTTCAGCGCCGCGCGGTCCAGGTCGCGGCCGATGAACACGATCTTGCTCGAGCGGGGCTCCGTGCCCCACGCGGTCGAGGCGCGGAATTCCACCAGGCTGTGCACGCCTTGCAGCACATAGCGCTGGTCTTCGTTCGCGACCGCGAGCACGCCTTTCATGCGGTACAGGTTGTCGGCCTGGGAGGAGCGCAGTTCGCTGATCCAGCGGTGGAACGCCATCAGGTTGACCGCGCCGTCCACGGCGATGCCCACCGATGACACGCTCGGGTCGTGTTGGTGATCCTGCTCTTCAATAGAGTGCTCAGCGTGATGGTCATGGTCGTGGTGATCGTGCTGCTCTGCGCCGATTTCCATCAGCTTCTGCGTGCATTCAAATGCGCCGATGCCGAGGATTTTCGTCAGGTCGATCTGCGCATGGGTCGAGGTCACCAGATCTGCCGTGGCGTTCAAGCCGCGGATCTTGCCGCGCAGGGTTTCCACTTCGGCGCTGCTGACCAGATCAACCTTGTTGATGACGATCCGGTCGGCGCAGACAATCTGATCCACCGCCTGATTGTCGACGCCGTCGAGTTGCAGATCCTCCAGGTGCTGGGCGATGTGCTTGGCGTCGACCATGGTCACGATCGCGTCGAGTTCGACCTCATCGGCGATCGGATCGTTGATGAAAAAGCTCTGCGCCACCGGGTAAGGATCGGCCAGGCCGCTGGTTTCAATGAGGATGTGATCGAGGCGCACCGGGCGCGCGACCAGCTCGCGAACAATGCGCACCAAGTCCTCGCGAACCTCGGCGGTGCAGCACACGCAGCCGTTGACCATCTCGTAGATTTCTTCGGTTTCGGAGCTGAGCACTAGATCGCCGTCGATACCGACCTCACCGAATTCGTTTTCGATCACGGCGATTTTGCGACCGTGGTTTTCCTTGAGGATGTAGTTGAGCAGGGTGGTTTTGCCGGCACCGAGGAAACCGGTGAGGATGGTCACGGGGATTTTGGTGTTGCGGGTTGGGGCGTTGAAGGGAGTGTTCATCTGAAGCTCCTTGACTGTGTTTTTTGCCGAAGTGCGATCAAATGTGGGAGCTAGCCCTGCTAGCGATGGCTCCCACAGGGATTGGGGTGTTCTCGCCAGCGAGTGGCGACGCCGGCATCGAGGCCGAACAGGTCGAGCACGCGACCCAGGCTGTGGTCGACCATTTGCCCCAGGCTTTGTGGACGGGCGTAAAACGCGGGCACTGGCGGGGCGATGATCCCGCCCATCTCGGTGACGGCGGTCATGTTGCGCAGGTGCGCGAGGGTCAGCGGCGTTTCGCGGGCCATCAGCACCAGGGCGCGGCGCTCCTTGAGCGTGACGTCGGCGGCGCGGCCGATCAGCCCTGACGACGTGCCGGTGGCGATCTCCGCCAACGTCCTCATCGAACACGGCGCCACCACCATCCCGAGGCAGCGAAACGAGCCGCTGGCGATCCCGGCGGCGACGTCATCGGCGCGGTGGTAATGACTCGCCAGCGCGGTGACGTCGGCGAGTTTGTAGTCGGTCTCGTGGGCCATGGTCAGCAGCGCGGCGCGACTGATGATCAGGTGGCTTTCGATCTCCAGCTCGGCGAGCAATTGCAGGAGGCGCACGCCGTAGATGAAGCCGGACGCGCCGCTGATGCCGACCACCATCCGTTGCCGGTTCACGACTCAAGCCCTTTGAGCAGAGCCCGGGCGCGCTCCAGAACTTCCTGATCGAGCTGCGCCTTGATCCCGTCAAAGCCTGAACCGCGTGTGGCATCCAGGCCCATCCGCGATGTCGTGCCATTGACGGAGGACGACGGGTCCAGTGGACTGCCGGGCAAACCGTCAATGATGAAAATATCCAGATGCGGCTGGAAGTGCGTGGCCAGTGCCCACAACACCTGGCTGTCGTCAGTGATGTCGATATCGCTGTCCACCGCAATCACGGTTTTCAGGTACGGATCCCAACCGAGCAGGGCCAGCATGATCTGCCGCGCCTCGCCATCGCGGCTCTGGTCCAGCGCCACATAGCAGTGAAAATGCGTGCCGGAATTCGGGTAGTGCACGGCGGTGACGGCGGGGAACCGTGCCCTGAGTTTTTCGCTCATTTCGGCTTCGCGGGGCAGACGGGCGAGGGTCAGGTGTTCGGCGTAGCGGCCACCCATCACGTCGACCAGCCAGGCGTCTTTGCGCTTCAACAGGGTGTCGACGCGCAGCACATTGTTGGTCGAACGATCTGAGGAATAACCGCTGAATTCGCCGAATGGGCCTTCCTCGGCGTAGGCCGCCGGGTCGATGGCGCCTTCGAGAACGAACTCGGCGTACGCCGGCACACCGATGCCGTAGCGCGGGGTTTTCACCAGTTCCAGCGGTGCACCAAACAGTCCGCCAGCGACGGCGCGTTCATCGGCGCCATAGGGCAAGCGTGCAGCGGCGGCGAGCATGAACAGTGGATGCGCTCCGACGACCATTGCCACGCGCAATTCTTCACCCCGTTCGCGCGCGGTTTGCAGCATCCGCCACAGGTGTCCGCGTGAGTGCAGACTGGTGGCGAGGGCCTGGCGCGCGTGGCGCATCGAGCGGTGGTAGCTCATGTTGGCGACGCCGGTCAGCGGGTCTTCAGCGATGATGATCGCGTTGGTGATGTATGGGCCGCGATCACTGTCGAAATGCTTGAGCATCGGCAGCAGCGCCAGATCCAGCGCTTCGCCTTCGAACACTTCATCGAGGATCGGGCCGCTTTCTATGTAGCGCGGAGCGATGGGTTGGTTGGCGCGAGACTGAAAGGTTTCGTGCAGTTGCGCAGGCGTTACGCCAAACAGCCGGGCGATGCGGGTTCGCGAGGCGAACAGGTTGGTCGCCACCGGCACGCCGAGGTTGCCGACGTTTTCGCAGATCAGCAGTGGATCGCGGCCCTGGGCGGCGAGGGCGTCGACCAGGGCGGTGACGTCCTGATCGGCGGAAATCGGTGGGGTGACGGTCAGCACATCGTCCGGGTACTCACGGCGATAGGCGTCGATGAACACGTGAAAGTCCTGAGAATCGCCGAGCGTCGAACGGGTCATGGTGTCACCTCGTAAAAAGCAGGCACGCAGGGGTGAGAGACGTTCGATCAAGCAGCCGTTGGCCTGCCGGTCGAGCGAAACGCCGGGTCATCTTCGTGCCTGTAAAGTCGCTGTGTGCCTGGGTTGAACACCGCTCCCCTGCTGGCGATAGCGGTGGGTCATTCAGCAATGACGGTGATTGATGCACCGCTATCGCTAGCAGGGCTAGCTCCCACAGGGGGTTTGTGTGTGGCTACAGGTATGTGGTGGTCAGGCGAATGTCGGCTTCGGCCAGATCCTTGGGCGGTGGCGTCGGTTCGATCCCGCACAACCGGGCGATGTTATTGCCCAGGTAATCCTCGAGATGATCCTCATCGATCCCCAAGCCCTGCGGTGCCGGCGAGCACAACACCTCAAGTTCCCTCAGCCACATCCCCGGTTCGTTCGGCGGCGAATCGGTGCCGAACACGATCTTGTTGCGCGGCAGTTCCTTGGCGAACTCGACGATCCGCGACTGGAAGCACCAGCCCGATTCGCAGTACACGTTCGGCGTGTCCATCGCCATCCAGAACGCTTCGAACGAGTAGTTGCCGCCGGTCTGGATACCGAAGTGACCGATGATGAAATTGACCATCGGGAACTCGCGGATGATGGGGTAGAACATCGTCGGAATCGTGTACGGGCCGTCGCCGGTGTGGATCAGCACAACAATGTTGTACTTGGCGCAGACTTTCATCGCCGGACGCAGCCAGTCGAGTGCGCGATCCGGGCGATAGCCGTGCATGTTGGCGTGCAGTTTGAGCATCTTGAAGCCGTATTCCTTGATGTGGAATTCCAGCTCCGCCGCACCGTTTTCCGGTCCCCAGCGCGGGTTGAAGTTGAAGTTGCCGATAAAGCGATCCGGGTATTTCATGCACAGTTCGGCGATATACGACATGTAGTCGCGCACGCCTTCACGGCCCCGACGGTTGCCGTCGCGATAGCCAGTGTTGCCCGGTGGCGGCTGGATGAAACCCATGTCGATGCGGCGTGGTTTGCCGTTGATCATGTACGGGCCGTCCATCAGTTTGAGCATGCGCTCGCCGGTGAACGGTTCGCCGGTGTGGCGCCAGGCCTCGTCGACCAGGTTGGTGGGGTGCAGATGGGTGTCGATAATCATCGGTTCAGCTCCTGGCCAGTTGAGTGGTGACGGGACGCTTGAGTTGCGCCTCTGCTTCGGAAACGGAACGCGGTGGCGGGGTTGGCTCGAGGCCGATCATCCGCGCGGTGTTGTTGCCCAAATAGTCTTCGAGGGTGTCCTCGTCGAGGTTCAGGCCTTGCGGCGGCTCGTGACACAGCACTTCGAGCAGGCGCAGCCACATGCCCGGTTCGTTCGGCGGTGTGTCGGTGCCGAAGAGGATTTTGTGCGTCGGTAAGACCTTGGCGAATTCGACGATCCGCGATTGCAGGCACCAGCCGGATTCGCAGTAGACGTTGGGCAACTCCATCGCCCATTGCATCGGTTCGAACACGTAGACGCCGCCGGTCTGCACACCGAAGTGGGCCATGATGAAATTGACGTTTGGGAATTCCTTGATCATCGGCACCCATTCCGACGGGATGCTGTAAGGCCCGTCGCCGGTGTGCAGCTTGACCGGGATGCCCAGTTCGGCGCATTTCTCGAAGCACGGGCGCACCCAGTCGAGCGCGCGGTCAGGACGGTAGGCGTGCATGTTGGCCTGCATCTGCACCATGCCAAAACCGTGTTCCTTGACGTAACGCTCGATCGCTTCGACGCCGTTTTCCACGCCGCAGCGCGGGTTGTAGACGAAGCAACCGATGAAACGATCCGGGTAGGTCTGGACCATTTTCAGGGTGTAGGCCATGTAGGCATCGATGGATTCGCGGCCGGTGAGGTCGCCGTCGGTCCAGGTGTAGATCGTGTTGCCCTGCGGCGGCTGGATGAAGGCTTTGTCGATACGGCGCGGCTTGCCGTTGACCATGTACGGGCCATCCATCATCTCCAGCAAACGCTCGCCGGTGAACGGGTCACCGTCATGCCTCCAGGCGAGGTCCACGAGATCCGTGGGATAGCAGCTGATATCGATGATCATTGAAGTCGATCTCCTGATAGCGGGGAAGGGAGCCTTGCGGCTCTCGGCATCCACGTCCCGGGCAATCGGCCGTTTCTATGCGCAAGACACGCGCATTCCCTCGCCTGTTCGCATCCGGCCCGGGTGGGTGGCTGCTGAGGTCGAGTATTGGAAAGGGGGGAGGGGTTCGTACAATATTAATTGGGCGGGGTGGTGATACTTGTTCGATATGGTTTTGGTTTTGTGGTGAATGCGCCGGCCTCATCGCTGGCAAGCCAGCTCCCACAATGATCGAGGTGTTAATCCGATCTGTGTCGCAACACAAAAAACTGTGGGAGCTGCGGTGCGACGATTCGACTTGCCAGCGATGGCGTCAGGATTGTGTACGCAGGGCTAACTGCTTGATCACCTCAACCACCGGCGCCACACGCTCAGCCTGCCCATGCGGCCACACCGCGTAAAGGTTGTAATGCGCGGCAATCTGCGCCTCGTTCAACGCCACCAACCGCCCGTTGCGCAACGCATCGGCGGCCAACAATCCACGCACTAACCCTGCGCCGACACCGGCCTCGGCCGCCGCAATCAAATTCGCCGCATTATCAAAAATCACCCGCGCCGGCGGTTCGCTCGGGGTCATGCCGGCGGCATCCAGCCACGGAATCCAAGACCGCCGCGTATACCCCAACAACGGCAACTCAAGAATCTGCGCCGGGCTCAACGGCACCTGCAAACCATAGCGCTCCAGCAATTCCGGGGAGGCCACGGCCAACACTCGATCGCCACAAATCTGCGTCATCTCGCAGTCATCCCAATCGCCATAGCCGTAGCGCAACGCCAGATCCACCCGCTCAAACGTGCTGCGATCACTGCGCGGCATGGACAGCAGCGTCACCTCGTAATCCGGCAGTCCATCGAGCAACTGCGGCAAACGCGGATTGAGCCAGCTCTGTGCCAGTTCGCTGTCCACATCGAGGGTCAACCGTTGCGCGACGCTACGGTTTTTCACCGAGGAGATCGCCCGGTCAATCTGCGCCAGACCGTCCGACAAGACACTGGCAAACAACTGCCCGGCATCGGTCAGGTTGCTGCCGCCACCTTCACGCACGAACAACGGCTGACCGATGAAATCCTCCAGTGCGCGAATCTGCTGGCTGATCGCGCTGTGGGTCAGATCAAGTTTGCGCGCAGCACTGGAAAAACTGCCGCTGCGCGCGGCGTGGATAAACGCGCTCATGGACTGCACCGACGGGTATCGCTTGTACATGTTGTTAGTCCTGCTTACAGCGGTTGGCAGAAATCGTCGCTGGCCGGGTTTTGCTCGGGGTTCCAATAATCGGTGACCAGGCCCGCACAAAGACGGGCCGCTCTTTCGGAGCCTGACAATGATTGCATTCACGGTTAACGGCGAACGACGCGAGCTGGATGAAGCGTCCTCCTCCATGCCCTTGTTATGGGTACTGCGTGATCAACTGAAACTCACCGGCACCAAGTTCGGCTGCGGGATGGGCCTGTGCGGTGCCTGTACCGTGCACCTGGACGGCGTCGCGGTGCGTTCCTGCCAACTGCCAGCGGCCGCCGTCGCGGGCCACAGCATCACCACCATCGAAGGTTTGTCGCCAACGGAAAACCATCCGCTGCAACTGGCCTGGGTCGCCGAAGATGTGCCGCAATGCGGCTACTGTCAATCCGGGCAGATCATGTCCGCCGCCGCGCTGCTCAACACCGGTGCGGCAGTGACCGACGATTCGATCCGCAATGCGATGTCCGGAAATATCTGCCGCTGCGGCACTTACGGGCGCATCAACAAAGCGATCAAACGTGCGGCGAACGCGCCGAAGGAGGCCTGATGAGCCTTGTCGACGACACCCGCATCGAACTGCCGCGCCGGGTTTTTCTCAAGCAAGCGGCGACCGTCGCGTCCGGACTGGCGATTGCCCTGTATCTGCCCGGCGGCATCGCAGCCACTGACCCGAAAGCCATGGCGCCGGCCAACGAGTTCGAACCGAATGCCTGGGTGCGGATCTTTCCCGACGGCACGGTGAAACTGGTGGTGCACAAGCACGATTCCGGCACCGGTACGCAAACGGCATTGGCCGCGTGTGTGGCGGAAGAGCTGGACGTCAACCCGATGACCGTGCAGGTGATCACCCCGGAAGATCCGTTTTTCGAAACCTACATCCACCCGGTCTGGAAAGTCTTCTCCACGGGCGGCAGCACCAGTGTTTCCCTCGAATACGATCGCCTGCGCATGGCCGGTGCGACGGCGCGGGCGCTGTTGATCTCGGCAGCGGCGAAGCAGTGGAAAGTCAGCCCCGACAGTTGCACCACCGAAGAAGGCCGGGTCGTGCACACGGCGAGCAAACGCAGCCTCGGTTACGGCGAACTGGTCGGTGTCGCGGCGAATCTGTCCGCCCCGACCAACGTCACGCTGAAAGATCCGGCGCAGTTCAAATACATCGGCAAGCTGCGCCACAAGCGCGATGCGGCGGCCAAGGTCTGCGGGCGCTTCAAGTACAGCATCGACGTGCAATTGCCGGGCATGCTGGTGGCGGTGATCCAGCGTGCACCAGTGGTCGGGGCGAAGGTTGTCAGCGTCGACTCGGCGGCGGCGCTAAAGGTGCCGGGCGTGCGCAAAGTGCTGGCGATTCCGGGGCGTCCGGATGTGCTCGGCGGCAATCTGGAAGGCGTCGCGGTACTGGCGGACACGTTCTGGGCCGCGCAGCAGGGCCGCAAAGTGCTGCAGATCAAATGGAGCGATTCGCCTCTGGCCGGGTTTGATAGTGAGCAGTTGTTCAGCGCCCAGGCCAAGGCCATTGGCGATCCGAAAGCACAAACCGTCAAAGCCATGACCCAAGGTGATGTCGTCGGGCAATGGGCGGGCGCGGCCAAACTGATCGAAGCCGATTACACCATGCCCTACAAGGTGCAAAACCCGCTGGAACCGATCTGCATCACCGCGCAGGTCAAGGACAAAGCGATCACCTATTGGGGCGGCGTGCAGGTGCCATCCTCGGCGCTGGAAGCGGCGCAAACCGTGTGCGGGATCGACAAGGCCAACGTCACCATTCATGAGCTGGTTTCTGGCGGCAGCTTCGGGGCGCGGGAGGCCAAATACTGGTTGTTCGAGGTCGCGTACCTGGCGCAGAAAACCGCTGTGCCGGTGAAACTGCTGAACAGCCGCGAAGATGAAATGCACGCGCTGTTCAATCATCCGGCGACGTTGCATCGGGTCAAAGGTGCGCTTGATGCCCAAGGCAAACTCAGCGCGCTGCAACTCCATGCGGTGTCGCCGGCCTCGCCGGAGCAGTGGGAGCCGGGTTACTTCGAGCGGCCAGACAAGATGGATTACAGCACCACCGAGGCGATCACCGCGTGGGACTTTGCCTATCGTCTGCCGCATCTGGAACTGAACTGGGTCAAGCACGAAAGCAACGTGCCGAGCGGTTGGTATCGTTCGGTGAGCTTCATTCCCAACGTGTTTGCCGTGGAAAGCTTCATGGATGAACTGGCCCACGCGGCCGGTGCAGATCCGCTGGCGTTCCGCTTGGCCAATATGCAGGAGCGGCCACGACATGTGGCGGTGCTCAAGCAGGCTGCCGAGCGCGCCGGATGGGGCCAGCCGCTGCCTCCGGGCACGGCGCTGGGAATCGCGACCAATCAGGGTTACACCAGTTTTATCGCGGTGGTTGCGCGGGTGGCGACGGTCGATGGCAAGGCGAAGGTCGAGAAGCTCACCTGCGTGGTCGATTGTGGTTTGGCGGTGTCGCCGGGCGGCGTCGAAGAGCAAATTTACGGCGGCTTGATGTGGGGGGTCGGCCACGCCTTGTTCGATCGACTCGATATCAAACAGGGCAGGGTGGTGCAGAGCAATTTCCACGATTACCGCGTTACGCGTATGTCGGATATGCCGGTCACGGACATCCTCGTGCTGGACGGTGAGCCGAGCAAACCCGGAGGTGTCGGCGAGCTGGGCAGTCCTTCGGTGGTGCCGGCCATCGCCAATGCGTTGTTCGCGCTGACCGGCGTGCGCCAGCGTTCGACGCCACTGAGCCTGGGATAAATCGCCATGGACCTGCGATTGCTGCGGTACTTCATGGCGTTGGCCGATGAGCTGCACTTCGGTCGCGCTGCCGAACGCTTGCACATCTGCCAGCCACCGCTGAGCCAGCAGATTCGTTTGCTGGAGGAGGAACTGGGCACGCCGTTGTTCGAGCGCAGTCATCATCGGGTTGAACTGACGGCGGCGGGGCAGATGCTCAAGGAGCAGGCGCCGCTGGTGTTCGAGCAGCTGGATCGGGCACTGGACCTGACGCGGCAGACCGGGCGCGGGCAGCTCGGTGAGCTGGAAATCGGCATGATCAGTTCGGTGATGGTCGGTGTGCTGCCCAAGGCGTTGCACCTGTTTCGCGAGCGCTATCCGCAGGTCAATTGGCGGTTGCACGAGATGACCCCGGCAGCGCAGGTCAAGGCGTTGAAGGAGAAACGCATCGACGCCTGCGTGTTTCGCGTCGGCTATGACGATCCGCTGTTGCGCAATGAATTGCTGATCTACGAACCGATTCATGTGGTGATGCCGGCGGATCATCCGCTGGCGCAACGCGAGGTGCTGGCCCCGGCGGATCTGGCCCAGGAGCCGTTTGTCGCGCTGGAACTGAAGCAGTCGCGGTTCGCCCATTTTCTTTACCAGTGCTGCATTCAGGCCGGGTTCACGCCGCAGATTCGTCAGCAGGTGATCGAGGTGCAGACGTTGTTGAGTCTGGTGCGTGCCGGGTTTGGCGTGGCGCTGTTGCCGGCATCGATTGCGCAACTGGCGCCGGCGGGGCTGGTGTTTCGGCGGCTGACCCCGGCGTTGCCGGAAGTGCCGTTGTATGCCACGTATCGGGCGGATGATGGTTCGCCAGTGCTCAAACTCTTCCTCGATACCTTGCGTGAACTCATCGAACCCTCGAATCCACACTAATCCCTGTGGGAGCTAGCCCTGCTGGCGATTGAGGTGGGTCAATCAACACCGATGTCGACTGATAGATGGCTTTCGCTAGCAGGGCTAGCTCCCACGAGAAAGGGTGGTGTTCCGAAAATATTGGCTCGGCACGATCACCAACCCGTGCGGTCGTACTCTTCACATGGCGCATCACTTGTGGAGATCCAATGAGCCAGGAAGTCCTGACTACCGAAACCAATCGCCGCCAGTTGCAGCAGATCATCGCCGGGCTGTCCGACGGGGTGATCCTGCTGGAGCTGGATCAGAGCATTCTCTGGGCCAACGAAGCCGCGCTGGCCATGCACGGTGTCAGCCGGATCACCGACCTGGGCCACAATGCCGCCGAGTACGCCAAACAGTTCAATCTGCGCTATCGCAACAATCACTCGATCCCCACCGAAAACTACCCGATCAGCCGGGTGGCGCGCTGTGAGAGTTTCAATGACGTGCTGATCGAAGTGTCGCCGACCGATGACCCGGAACGCACTTGGGTACACAGCGTGCGCAGCATGATCCTCACCGATCGCGAGGGTCAGCCCGAGTCGCTGGTGCTGATCATGAGCGACGTCACGGACTGGGCCAACGCCGAGCAGCGCTTCGAAAAGACCTTCAACGCCAACCCGGCACCGGCGGTGATCTGCCGCCTCAGCGATCTGCGCTTTATCAAGGTCAATCCGGGGTTTCTGGACATGACTGGGTACACCCGTGATCAGGTGATCGGCACTTCGGCCTATGAAATCGACATCTTTGAACGGGCCGAGCAACGGGATCTGGCGATTCAGCGCTTGCGCGACGTGGCGACCATTCCGCAAATGCAGGCCGAACTGCGCTTGCCCGATGGCAGCAGCAAGCAGGTGATCGTCGCCGGCCAGCCGCTGCTGCTCAACGACGAGGACTGCATGTTGTTCTCGTTCGTCGACATGGAGATGCGGCACAAGGCTGAGGTGGCGTTGCGCCAAAGCGAAGAACGCTTTGCCAAGGCCTTCCGCCTGACGCCGGTGCCGATTCTGATCTGCAGCGCCGACGCGCAGCAGGTGATCGATGTGAATCAGGCGTTCCTCGAAACCCTGGCTTACGACAGTGAGGAAGTGTTCGGTAAAACTGTCACGCAGCTCGACTTCATCAGCGACAACGGCGCCCGTGCGCGGTTGCTGACGGCGTTGGAAAACAGTGGGCGGGTCAATCGGGTTGACGTGCAAGTGCGCAAGAAGGACGGCGACTTGCTCGAATGCGCGTTGTCCGCCGACACCGTCAATATTCAGGACATGCCGTGTTATCTGCTGGTACTGATGGACATCACCGAGCGCAAACGCACCGAGCTTGAGCTGGTGGCGGCGATTGAAGAGGTGATGAAGGATGCTTCGTGGTTCAGCCGTACGCTGATCGAAAAACTGGCCAATGTGAAGAAGGTCAACTCGCCGCAACTGCCGAGCGTGTCGTTCACTGATCTGACGGCGCGCGAGCGCGATGTGCTCGGGTTGATTTGTGAAGGACTGGCGGACAAGGAGATCGCCGCTCGGCTGAAACTGGCGCTGAACACGGTGCGCAACCACGTTGCGATGGTGTATTCCAAGCTCGATGTGCACAGCCGCAGCGAGGCGATTGTCTGGGCACGCGAGCGTGGTTTGTTTGCCGGGGACTCAGGTGCCAAGGGCCAGCGCTAAGGTGCAAATGCACTAGTTCAACTGGTGCAAATGGAGGTATTGGTGGCGGGGGACTGTTCTTAGTCTGGTGGGGTGCGATACGAGCCTGTTGGGCTGGTGATCGTGTCCCCTCTGAAGTAACTGAAGGACAGCCGTAATGATGAATCTTGCGCAGTTGCGCGCGCAGCTTGAGCGGAGTTTTTCGCCGCTGGCGTGTGAGTGTCTGGTGGATGGCGATCATTCTTTGACGGTGAAGCTTTATCACCCGGTGTCGGGGCAAGTCGATCTGGTGATCAGTGGGCTGAAGCTGGATGCGTTGCGTACGCCGGAGTCGGTCGAGGCGTTGATTGAAGAGTTGCGGTATGAGTTGGGGAGTAATTCTTTGCGGTCTTCTCGGGATCCGGATTTGGTTTAGGTCTTCGGTTTAGGTCTCAGGTTTAGGATTGGGTGTATATCCGTTTTTCAGGGTGTTGCGGATTACGGTTTCGCCCTTACGGCGAGTCCCTTTGGCAAACGCCGGAGTGCCGGCCCAGCCCAAAGGAACCAAAGGTCTTTCACCCTGACGTTCGGCCCTCGCTGTGGCTCGGGTTCCTTCGCTCCGGGATCGATCCGGGCGCAGCGCCTACGGTTTGCTTCGCTGCACCTCCTCTCGCTGTGTTTGGCTGCGCCAAACGGTCGCTGCGCTCCCACCCCCGGATCAATCCCTCCACTCAGCCTGCCGACGGGCCTTCAGATCAAAAGCGGTACTCGAGCTTGCGCTCATTGTTGAGTGGTGCGGCTGCGCCGCGTGCTTCGCACTGGGGGAGCTGGCCCTGCCAGCGATGGTGCCCTCCCAACCGACGCATATCGAACTGGATGCACCCAATCCAATTGTGGGAGCTAGCCCTGCTGGCGATGGCGCCCTCCCAACCGACGCATATCGAACTGGATGCACCCGTTCCAACTGTGGGAGCTAGCCCTGCTAGCGATGGCGCCCTGTCTGGCCCTGCACATTTGAATCTGCAAACCCTTTCGATCCCCCACGCAAAATCGACAGCCATTGACCTCCAATACGGCGCTTTACTGGCACATGCGGGCCTGTCGGCTATAAAGAATGAGTGGTCAGGTCTCTCGTGGTCGGTTTGGGCGCGGGAGTGGCTCTTCCATTTATCGCGGGTCGTCCTATGAACAATCCTGGGAAACGCGTGTTGCCGTTGGCTTTTTTCGTTGTGCTGTTGGCGGGTTGTGCCAGTCCGCCGCCGCCTCCACCTGTCGCACCGCCTCCACCACCGGAACGCACTTGTCAGGTCCTCGAAAACACTGAGGTCTCCGGTGATATGTACGTCGACGAACAGGTCACTCGCCACATCACCACCACCCGTTGCGTCACGCAATAGCGTCGGCGGGGCGTAAGTCCCGGGTTGAGCGGATTGTGCTGGTGGCCGATCTGGTCGGCACCGCGGTGTTCGCGGTGGAAGGTGCCATTGCGGCGATGCGCAGTCAGCTCGACTTGCTCGGGGTGATGGTGATTGCGTTCATCGTCGCGCTCGGCGGCGGGGTGACCCGTGACTTGCTTATTGGCGCTACGCCACCCAATGCCGTGGCCGACTGGCGCTATCCGGCGCTGGCGTTCTTCATGGGCGGGCTGGCGTTTGTTTTTCATGAGCAGGTGCTGGGTTGGTCCGGTTCGACCTTGATCGTGTTGGACGCGGCGGGCCTTGCGCTATTTGCCGTGGCCGGTGCGCAGAAAGCGTTGAATTTTGGCATTACGCCGTTTGTGGCGATGTTGATGGGCACGATCACCGGCGTTGGTGGCGGGGTGATTCGCGACATTGTGCTGGCGCGGATACCGGTGGTGTTGCAGGCGGATTTGTATGCGAGTTCGGCGTTTGTCGGAGCGGCGGTGTTGATCATCGGGCGCAGGCTGGGTGTCTCACCGGTGGCGGCGGCGTTGCTGGCGGGGGCGGCGTGTCTGGCGTTACGCTTGCTGTCGGTGCATTTTGGCTGGCAGTTGCCCAAGGTCCAAGGCTAAACCCTTTCCCTGTAGGAGCAGCCTTCGGCAGCTCCTGCAGGGGCGGGATCAGTTCAAGATTTGAGCGGGATCAGGACAGAAACCCGCCATCCACATTCAACGCAACACCCGTGGTGTAACTCGACGCATCACTGGCCAAATACAACACCGCACCCGCCATTTCACTCGGATCGGCCACGCGCTTGAGCGGGATCTGCGTCAATGCCTGCTTGAGGATTGCATCGTTCTTCACCAGTGCCGAGGCGAACTTGGTGTCGGTCAAGCCTGGCAGCAGGGCGTTGCAGCGGATGCCGAACTGCGCGCATTCCTTGGCGAAGACTTTGGTCATGTTGATCACCGCGGCCTTGGTCACCGAGTAGATGCCCTGGAAGATCCCCGGCGAAATACCGTTGATTGACGCAACGTTGATGATGCTGCCGCCACCGTTCTCACGCATCAGCTTGCCGGCTTCCACGGACATGAAGAAGTAGCCGCGAATGTTCACATCGACGGTCTTCTGGAACGCGCCGAGGTCGGTGTCGAGCACGTTGCAGAATTGCGGGTTGGTCGCGGCGTTGTTGACCAGAATGTCGAGGCGGCCGAATTGTTCCTTGATCCCGGCGAACACCTGGGCAATCTGCTCCATTTCACCGATGTGGCACGCCACGGCAGTCGCTTTGCCGCCAGCGGCGATGATCGCGTCGGCGACGTGCTGGCAGCCGTCGAGTTTGCGGCTCGAGACGATCACGTGGGCGCCTTGCTGGGCGAGCAGTTTGGCGATGGCTTCACCGATGCCACGGCTGGCACCGGAAACGAAAGCGATCTTGCCGTCGAGGTCGAACAACTGAGTCTTGGACATAGGGGTTCCTTGGTGTGGGCCGTCAGAGGCTCGATTTCGCGATGACTTGCAGGCTCATTTGCTCCAGCAGTTTGTTCATGTGAATGAACTGCGCGAAGCGTTTGTCCTGGGTCTGGCCATGGTAGAAGCGGTAGTAGATCTGCTGCACGATGCCGGCCAGACGGAACAGGCCGTAGGTGTAGTAGAAGTCGAAATTGTCGATCTGGATGCCCGAGCGTTCGGCGTAGTAGTCGACGAACTCGCGGCGCGTCAGCATGCCTGGCGCGTGGCTCGGCTGGCGGCGCATCAGTTGCACCGGCGCCGGATCATCGGCCTGAATCCAATAGGCGAGGGTGTTGCCCAGGTCCATCAGCGGATCGCCGAGGGTGGTCAGTTCCCAGTCGAGCACACCGATGATCTGCATCGGGTTGTTCGGGTCGAGGATGACGTTGTCGAAGCGGTAGTCGTTATGGACGATGCTGGAGGTCGGATGGTCGGCGGGCATCTTGTCGTTGAGCCAGGCTTTTACCGCTTGCCAATGGGGCGCATCGGGTGTCAGGGCTTTTTCATAGCGCTCGCTCCAGCCTTTGATCTGGCGGGCGACGTAGCCTTCCGGTTTGCCCAGATCGCCGAGGCCGCAGGCGTTGTAGTCAACGCGGTGCAGTTCGACGAAGCGGTCAATAAAACTCTTGCACAGTGCTTCGGTTTTCGCCGAATCGAGGCCCAGTTCCGGCGGCAGTTCTGAGCGCAGGATGATGCCGTTGACCCGTTCCATCACATAGAACTCGGCGCCGATCACCGATTCGTCGGTGCAGTGCACGTAGGCTTTCGGGCAATACGGAAAACCGTCGCGCAATTGATTGAGGATGCGGAATTCGCGGCCCATGTCGTGGGCGGATTTGGCCTTGTGGCCGAACGGCGGGCGGCGCAGGACGAATTCCTGGCCTGGGTATTCCAGAAGATAAGTCAGGTTCGACGCACCGCCGGGGAACTGGCTGATCTGCGGCGTGCCGGTGAGGCCCGGAAAGTGCGCCTTGAGGTACGGATCGATCAGGCTGGCATCGAGTTCTTCGCCCGAGCGAATACGGGTGGACTGGTCAGTAAGCGCCATGCTTATCCCTTCTGCTTATTTTGGAGGCCAGACATCATTGGCTAATCTAATGGCGCGCCCGATTGCTCACAAGCGCGGTGCGGTCTTATAGGTTAGCGTGTTGCCGGATAATCAGCGTTCCGAATAAGCACAAGAGCCCACCGTGTAGGAGCTGCCGAAGGCTGCGATCTTTTGATCTTATAAAAGCAAGATCAAAAGATCGCAGCCTTCGGCAGCTCCTACAGGTCAGTCAGATCAGTGCACGCGTTGGTTGCTGAGTTTTGGCGGCAGGGCAATCGGGGTGAGCACCGGTTGCCCGGAGAAAAACGCGACGAGGTTTTTGCCCACCAGTTCGACTGTGCCTTGAGTGGCCTCCGGTGACAGGCCGGCGACGTGGGGTGTCAGCAGCACGTTGCCCAGGCTCTTGAGGGCATCCGGCACTTGCGGTTCGTGGTCGAACACATCGAGCGCCGCGCCGGCAATTCGCCGTTGCTCCAGCGCGCTGATCAGATCCGCCGTGGCAATCACGCTGGCGCGGGCGATGTTGACGATAAAGCCGTTCGGCCCGAGCGCATCGAGCACCGCCCGGGTGACCAGATGCTGAGTGCCGATGCCGCCGGGCGTGGCGACGATCAGAAAGTCCGAGGCGCGCGCCAGCTCGGTCGGTGTTGAGCAGAAGGTGTACGGCACCTCGTTGCGCACCTGGCGGCTGTGATAGCTGATCTCCATGTCGAAGCCCAGGTTGGCGCGTTTGGCGATTGCCAGACCCACCGCACCCAAACCGAGAACTCCCAGGCGTTTGCCGGCCAGCGATGGACGCATGATTTTCGGCCATTCACCTCGGCGGACCGCCGCATCGCAACGGGGAATATCGCGCACCAGCGCCAGCAACATGGCCATGGCATGGTCCGCCACTGACGAGGCGTTGACCCCGGCGCCATTGGTCACGGTGATCCCGCGATCACTGGCGGCTTGCAAATCGACCTGCTCGTAACCGGCGCCGATCACGGTGATGATCCGCAGGGCCGGCAGCGCAGCGATTTCGGCGGCGGTCAGGCCCAGCGGGCCACGGGTCAGCACCGCATCAATGCGACTGCCGTGGGTGGCGATGGCTTGGGCACGTTCGGCTGGCGTCGGCGCCAGAATCAGGTGAAAGCCCTGATGTTCGAGAATCGGTAAATAGTCATTGATAGTTTCAACCAGTACCAGAACGGTGGCGGGCATTGCGCGGCTCCTGAGATCAAGGGCGGTTCGGTCGCGAAAGTCGTGTCAGAGTGCTGATTCCAGAGCGGTTTGGCAATGCTGGCCGCGGCGCTGCTTCAAGCAGTGTAGCGGCGTCTCAAGTCACGTATTGAGCGATGCCGTTACCAAATGACCAGTTTTCTTTTTTGACTTCCAGCAAATTGATGAAGACGTCTTCCATTCGCACCGCCAGATGCGTGTGCAAGCTTTCGGCGATGGTCTTGAACAACAGTTGTTTCTTTTCCACCGAGCGGCCTTCGCTGATGGTGATCTGAATGAGCACCACCCCGTCGCTGCGCTGGATGCCGAGGTAGTGCGGGTCGTAGACGAAGTGTTGAGGGGCATGCTCGGCGAGGATCTGGAAATTGTCGTGCTCGGGCACATCGATACAGCTGCGCAGCGCGGCATAGATATGTTCGCCGACGCGTTTGGCGAAGGTAGGATCGGGGTTGTGCTGGATGTCGACGCGGACGAGGGGCATGGCGCGGGCTCCGTGGGGTAGGGGGCTTCTCTCACGCTAGATCATGCCGGCCAGAATGAAAGTATTTCGATGTCTGAGGCTACCTACGAAATTCGCGGATTTTGCCTACGAATCTGGCAGATCGGTCTGCTATCGGGCAATTGATGAGTGCGAAATCATAAGGGCACAAGGCTGCCCGTCAGCGATTGCCACAGCCAAGGAAGGCGAATGCTCAAGAACAATCGTGAATATCTGGAGCTCGAAAGGCTGGAGAACGAATCAAGGAAGTTTGTGGCTGAAAGAAAAAAGCTTCTGGCGGAAGAGAAAAAGCTTAATAGAGAGACGAGTTTCTATCCGCTCGCAGTATTAGCGGGGGTGGCGACAGCAGTCACTGCAATAGCAGGGGTTTTCTTCAAGCTTTGATTGTTCGCATTTCACTCCTTCCAGACCCATGACCCAAAAAGGAAAGCAACATGAGTACCTATGATCGCAAAGCCCGAATGGAAGAAATGGAGCGGGAACACGATGAGTGGGCTGAAAGGGTGCGTATTAAAAACAAAGGCGATATGTTCCCGGTCTGGGCGACGCTGGCTTTTGGAATCTTTTGCTGGTCACTTGGATTCCTGTTGGGTCGATCGATCTGATCTGGTTTTCCTGGTAAGGCGCGGCGCAGATACCGTTCAGAAAACGACAATGGGCGTACTCGTTTGCGACAGGAATATTCCCGAAAACGACAATCCGCTGATCTGCTCCGCACAACCATTCCTCAGCTAAGTCTTTGCTTCTGTTGATTTATCGCGGAGAATCGCGCCCCTGTTTCGGCCGGAGCATGTCTGTCGGTTTTTTCCGACGCGTCCTGACCGAGTGGCAAGTGACCGGAATGCGGAGATCCGACCGGATGAATGATCAGGCCAAAAGCGTCGACCAGCGCTTTGACGCAGCAGCACCAGCCGAGCTGTCGAGCTGGAATCGCCAGGACACCACCTGGATGTTGGGACTGTTTGGGACGGCCATCGGCGCCGGCACCCTGTTTTTGCCGATCAACGCAGGGCTGGGTGGTTTCTGGCCACTGGTGATCCTCGCGCTGCTGGCGTTCCCGATGACGTTCTACGCACACCGTGGCCTGACCCGCTTTGTACTGTCCGGTCGCGAAGGCGCTGACATCACCGAAGTCGTCGAACAGCATTTCGGCATCAAGGCCGGTGCGCTGATCACGCTGCTGTATTTTTTCGCGATCTTCCCGATCCTGCTGATCTACAGCGTCGGCCTGACCAACACGGTCGCCAGTTTCCTCGAACACCAACTGCACATCACACCGCCACCGCGCGCGCTGTTATCGTTTGTGCTGATCCTTGGTCTGCTGGCCGTGGTGCGTTGCGGCGAGCAGGCGATCGTCAAGGCGATGAGCCTGATGGTTTATCCGTTCATCGTTGCGCTGCTGTTTCTGGCGGTGTACCTGATCCCGCACTGGAACGGCGGCATCCTCGCCACCGTGTCGCAGGTGCCGGCACCGTCGGCCTTGCTGCACACGCTGTGGCTGGCCATCCCGGTGATGGTGTTTTCGTTCAACCACTCGCCGATCATCTCGGCATTCGCCGTCGACCAGAAGCGTCGTTACGGCGCGCATGCCGAAGAGCGCAGCTCGCAGATCCTGTCTCGCGCCCATGCGCTGATGGTGTTGATGGTGCTGTTCTTCGTCTTCAGCTGCGTGTTGACCCTGTCGCCGGAACAACTGGCTGAAGCGAAAGCGCAGAACCTGTCGATCCTGTCGTACCTGGCCAACCATTTCAGCAATCCGACCATCGCATTCGCAGCGCCGTTGATTGCGTTCGTGGCGATCTCCAAGTCGTTCCTTGGCCACTACATCGGTGCCAGCGAAGGCCTCAAAGGCTTGATCGTCAAGAGCGGCAAGCGTCCGAGTGCCAAGGCACTGGATCGCATTGTTGCGGCGTTCATGCTGGTGGTGTGCTGGATCGTCGCGACCCTGAACCCGAGCATTCTCGGCATGATCGAAACCATCGGTGGCCCGGTCATCGCAGCGATCCTGTTCCTGATGCCGATGTACGCGATCCGTAAAGTGCCGGCGATGGCGCGTTATCGTGGTCAGGCGTCGAACGTGTTTGTCACCGCCGTAGGTCTGGTGGCGATTTCGGCGTTGATTTATTCGCTGACGGCGTAAGCCAAAACCTCAGAAATTGCCGTAAAAAAAGCCGCTGTGCGTGATGCGCGCAGCGGCTTTTTTTCGTCTGGAAAACGTCGATTGAGCAGGTGTATTTCGGCGGTGAATCCGCTACATTTTCCGGCCGCTCTCTGCATGGTGAATCCGCTTCATGTCTCTTGCACTCGAACGTCTGGTTGCTGGCACGCCGATCCCTTTCGCTGGAAACCGCGTCACTGTGGTCAGCCCCGAACTGGCCGCGCGCTTTCAGCCCGGTGACCATCTGTTGGTCGAGCAGGTGAGTGGCGAGCTGCTGCTGATTCCGGTGGCGGACCAACAAGCGGCGTCCGTGGCGATTGAGCGTGCGGCCGCTGCATTCACGGCGTTGTCAGCCGTGTCCGATGAAGCCATCAGTCAGTTCTTTGATCGGTTCGCGCAGCGCCTGGAGACTCCCGATTGCTGGGCGCAGATCGAAGCCGCCAACCGGGCCGACATCGAACGGGCCAAGGCGCGCGGTCGGTCCACCACCCGTTTGCTCGCCGATGAGCGCATGCGCAGCGATATGAGCGCCGGCCTGCGTGCCTGGCGTGATGCCGCCGCGACCCGCGGCAAAGTCATCAGCAGCGTCGAACACGACGGCTGGAAGGTCGAGCAAGTGGTTTCGCCACTGGGCATCGTGGCCTTTGTCTTTGAAGGTCGGCCCAACGTGTTTGCCGATGCCGCCGGCGTCTTGCGTACTGGCAACACCGCGGTACTGCGCATTGGCAGCGATGCGTTGGGCACGGCACAAGCCATCGTCACCCACGCCTTGAACCCGGCATTGGCCGATGCCGGTTTGCCGGCTGGTGCGGTGTCGCTGGTGGAAAGTGTCAATCATGCCGCCGGTTGGGCGATGTTTGCCGATCGGCGCTTATCGCTGGCGGTGGCACGCGGCTCGGGGCGTGCGGTCAGTCAACTGGGCAGCATCGCGCAGCAGGCCGGCACCGCTGTGAGTCTGCACGGTACCGGTGGGGCGTGGCTGATTGCCGATCGTGAGGCCGATGCCAAGCGCTTCGCCGCCGTGGTGCGCAACTCGCTGGATCGCAAGGTGTGCAACACGCTGAATGTCTGCCTGATTCAGCGCGAGCGTGCGGCGGAGCTGGTGCCGTTGTTCCTTGAGGCATTGCAGCAGGCCGGCATTGCTCGGGGGCAGGGCTGCAAATTGCACATTGTCGAAGGCAGCCAAGACTGCCTGCCGAGTGACTGGCAGAACGCAACGGTCGAGGTCTATCGCGCCGAGGGTTATCGGACCGAAGCATTGGCCGAACCTTTGCGCGAGTCCGCGTTGGGCCGCGAGTGGGAATGGGAAGAAACTCCGGAAGTCAGCCTGATGATTGTTGATGATCTGGATCAGGCGACTGCGCTGTTCAACCGCTACAGTCCGCAATTCACCGTGTCCTTGATCAGTGAGGACGCCGCGGCTCAGGAGCGTTTTTACAACGCGGTGAACGCGCCGTTCGTGGGCAATGGCATCACCCGTTGGGTGGATGGTCAGTACGCGCTGAATAAACCGGAACTGGGGCTTTCGAACTGGGAAAGCGGGCGGCTGTTTGCGCGCAGTGCGATTCTATCGGGCGACGGTGTGTTTACCGTGCGCAGCCGGATGACCCAGGTCGATCTCACGGTAAAACGCTGATCCGGCGGGCACTGATCGTTCCCACGCAGAGCGTGGGAACGATCAGATCCGGTGTGATTCAAGCAGCGTGATGAGTTTGCGCATGGACCGCACACGTCGCCGGTTGTTCGGCCAGCGGCACAAAGGTGCGGCGGTCCGAGGACAGCGCATCGATCGAGCCAGTCTCGATGTCATACACCCAGCCATGCAGGTTCAGCAGGCCTTTTTCCTGAGCCAGACGC
Organism: Pseudomonas sp. 4CAES_32.4; assembly: GCF_058136335.1. Classification (NCBI taxonomy): domain Bacteria; kingdom Pseudomonadati; phylum Pseudomonadota; class Gammaproteobacteria; order Pseudomonadales; family Pseudomonadaceae; genus Pseudomonas; species Pseudomonas sp. 4CAES_32.4. The sequence goes on along the minus strand of NZ_CM176882.1, from coordinate 3,842,354 downwards.
ACGCTCGGGTGGGTCTGGATGTTCGCCAATTGCGCGATCACGTTTTCGCGCACCATTGAACTCAACTTCGCTGCATCACTGGCATGCGTGCGCGCTTCATTCATCACTTTCGCCGACTCGGCATGTTGCAGCCAGCCACTGACAGCGGGCAGGTGATCCATGCATTTGCACTTGGCAATAGCGGTCATTGCTCCGCAGTCGGAGTGACCGCAAATCACGATGTCGGTCACGCCAAGCACCGCCACGGCATATTCCACCGTCGCCGAAACGCCACCCGGATGCGGGCTGTAGGACGGCACGATATTGCCGGCGTTACGGATGACGAACAGTTCGCCGGGTTCTTGCTGGGTCAGCAGTTCCGGCACCACGCGGCTGTCGGAACAGGTGATGAACAAGGTTCCGGGTTGCTGGGTGGTCGCCAGGTGTTTGAACAGTTCGGTGCGTTGCGGGAACGCTTCGTTCTGGAATTTCAGGAAACCGTCGATCAGGGCTTTCATGTGCGTGTCCTCTTGGATGGAGATCGGAGGGCCCGCACTCGGGTGCGGGCCGGGGCACATCAGAACGGACGCAGGGGCAGGAATTTGCCGTCGAGGGTGACCACGGCGCGGGAGCCGCCTTCCGGGTCTTCGACTTTCTTGATGTCCAGTTTGAAGTTGATGGCACTGATGATGCCGTCGCCGAACTGCTCGTGAACCAGCGCTTTGAGGGTGGTGCCGTAGATCTGGATCATCTCGTGGAAGCGGTAGATGGTCGGGTCGGTCGGCACACCGCTGAGGCTGCCACGCAAGGGAATGATCCGCATGGCTGCGACATCTTCAGCGTGCAGTTCAAGCTTGTCGCCAACCACTTGGGCAGCGTTTTCCGGCAATGGATGCTGACCGAGCAGAGCAGCGGTCACGTAGGCCAGGCTGAGGCCAGTGCCGTCAGCGAGGTCCTGCCACGACAGATCTTTGCGTGCCTTGGCGTCGAGAATGCGGGTGGTCAGGGCCAGGCTGGTGTCGTTGTAGGCGTGGGACTGTTGCATGGTGTCACTCCTTTCAGGGTTGGCTTGCTGTGTGGGAGCCATCTTCTGTCGAATGATCCATAGCGTCCAAGATCGATATACAATGCTTTGCATAAGTATTGCCTATAGTTGGTGTTTCCATGCTCCTGCGACATTTGCGTTATCTGCTGGCCGTTGCCGATCACGGCGGTTTCACCCGCGCCGCCGAGGCGCTGCATGTGTCGCAGCCGACCCTGTCGCAACAGGTTCGCCAACTGGAGGAAACGCTGGGGGTCAATCTGTTTGATCGCACCTCGCGTACGGTCAAACCGACGGATGCTGGCCAGGCTTATATCGAATGCGCACGGCGGGTATTGGTGGAACTGGAGGCAGGTAAGCGCGCACTGCATGACGTGAAAGATCTGTCTCGCGGCAGTTTGCGTCTGGCCATGACGCCGACGTTCATGGCGTATCTGGTCGGGCCGTTGGTGCGTGACTTCACGGCGCGTTATCCAGGCATTCATCTGCAGGTTTTCGAGTTGTCGATGGACGACATCGAGGCGGGGCTGGCGGATGACTCGCTGGATATCGCAATTGCCTTCACGCCCGTGCGCCATGCCGACATTGAATGCATTCCAGCGTTTACCGAGACGCTGGGGATTGTGGTGGGGCGGGAGCATCCGCTGTATGACAGCCGCTCAGTGCTGACGCAGGACGATCTTGCTGCACTGGATTTTGCCTTGCTGGCGCCGGACTTCATTACACGGTTATCGGTGGATGAATATTTTCGTCAGCACGGGATCACGCCTCAGGTGCGGATCGAGGTGAACTCGGTGAGTACTTTGCTGGAAGTTGTGCGTTGTTCACCGATGGCTACGATGTTGCCGCAGGCGATTGCTTCTGAGGATCGAGCGTTGCGCAAACTGCGCGTCGAAAGCGACGCGCCGCAGCGCGGAGCGGCGTTGTTGCGGCGCAAGAACAACTACCACAGCGCAGCGGCGCAGGCATTCATGGAGTTGGTGCTGGGAACAAAGAGTCATTGAACGGCGCTGTCCCTGTGGTGTTTCTGTTCTGGCCAATAAAAAAGGGTCTGCTTCTTTATCGGAAGCAGGCCCTTTTTTGTTATTGAAGTTTTAAATCAGCAGAACCGATCAATCACCCGAACTTCGTTGTGGTTCTGCATCGAGTCCCACGCCTGTTTCAGCGTTTGCAGAACATTACCGATGAAGTCCTTGTCGGCCGCAGCTTTCTTGCCAACATAACCGTGGCCACGGCGATACATCTTCAGGCGGGCCAGCAGGTTTTGATGGTTACGGTCGAACTCTTCTTCGCCAGCATGGGGCGCCAGGCAGTCGATATGCACTTGCCCCGACTTGCTGATCCAGAGGATATGGCTGTCGTGGCTGTCTTTTTGTGCAGCAAATATACGCGCCAGTTCTTCGATAGTGGGTTGATTGTTCAGATTCATAATGTTGCCCCTTGACCAGTCTGGTGATCTTTCAAAGTTGATTCGCTAATACAGGTAGCCCATCGGTTAGTTGATCCCTGGCACCGAAACCAGGACGTCAGCGCTCGCCCGTGGGAAGTACGGGGTCGTGCATCTGTTGCATGTAGTCGTGTTGAATAACTGCTACGCAATAGCGTCACAACGAGGAGAAGCAGCGAAAACCGGGAGGCTCCTTGACGACCTGTTCAGAGTCGACCACAAGCGTCTTGAGAATTTTCGCCAGCGCTTCTCGTCCTTGTACTGGACGTTCAGGCCAGGTCAGCTTCTTCAATCTGCCTTGTGGGCAGCGTGTATCCGGAAAAAACAACTCGGCGGTCAGACGAGTTTGCTCAAGCGTGTTACCGATGTTCCCGATCGGGGAACGTCTTCATCATGCAAAAGCAAAACGACGCCGTCAACGGTTTTGTAGTGATTATTTTTGCTCACTACATATTGTCGGACAAAGCTGTTTTGGAATGAGAAAGGATCCGTTCAAGTAACGGAGAAAGGCGTGCGCAGGCGGTAGAACGTGCACGGATAACCGTCCACGTCGCGCTGCTGCCGGGTGAAATCGCCGCCAGTCAATTCAGGGATCAGCCCGGCCCAGAAGCGCTGTGCCGGCAGGTTGGCGTCGATATGGAAAATCTGCCATTGACCGGGGATGCGCTTCAAGAGGGCAGAGACGACAAACTGCGCGACACCCTGGCCACGAAAGCGTCGAGTAATGAAGAAGTAGCCAATGTTGAGTTCAGCGCCGGCGATATGGGTTTCGTCATCGACGGTCACAAAACCTGCCAGTTCGCCGTCGACGCAAATCAGGAATGGCTGCGTCGTTGGGCGGCGCCAGTAATCGGTTTTCGGCTGGATGGAAAAGAAACCGTGCTCTGCGATCTGCAGCGGCAGCCATTCGCTGAAGTCGTACATGTAGAACTGCATGAGGTTTTCGATGATTTGCAGTTCATCTCGCTGAGCGGGGTGCAGTTCGATGCTGGCCATGCGCCGAGTTCCTGAAAGTGATGAGCCTTGCAGAAACAGTAGCGGGTTTTATTTCGCCGCTGTTCTCGCCTTGCGTGGGGCCGCGCCCGTGGTTTTGCTGCGGGTCGATTTGCGTTTCTTCTTCCAGGGTGTCGCAGCTTTGCCGGCCGGAGGCGGACCGCTGATGGTCAGGCTAAGGCTGGAGCAACGTGTCACCTGTTTGCTCATCCACGCCGCCTGTTTGGTGACGAACTCTTCCAGGCTCATCTCGCCGCTTTGCACCATATCCAGCGCCTGTTCCCAGATCGCCGTGGTGCCGGGGTCGGCAATTGCTCGCGGCACCGCATCGATCAAGCTGAACGCGGCAGGTGTGGCGGCAAGCGCCTTGCCGTTTTTCACCAGATAGCCACGGTCTAGCAAGCCCTGAATGATCGATGCACGGGTGGCTTCGGTGCCGATGCCGGTCGTGTCCTTGAGCTTCTGTTTCAGCAGCGGGTCTTCAACCAGTTTCGCGACGTTTTTCATCGCCTTGATCAGATCACCCTCGGTGTAGGGTTTCGGCGGTTGCGTCCACAGGTCCTTGAGTTTCACCTCGGCGATGGCGCATTCGACGCCCTGGCTCAGTGCTGGCAACGTTTGCGGGGCGGGGGCTTCGCGGCCCTTGGCCGGTGCAAGTGCCTCGGGCAATGCACGCTTCCAACCCGGTTCAATGATCTGCTTGCCGACCGCGCGCAAGGCTTCACCGGCGCAATCGAAGTCTGCCTGGGTGCGATCGTATTCGTGGTTGGGCAGAAACTGCGCCAGATAGCGCGCGCGGATCAGCGTATACACCGCGCGATGCTTGCCGCTCAGGCGTTCGAGATTCTTCGCCGCTGCAGTGGGGATGATGCCGTGGTGCGCGCTGACCTTGGCGTCGTTCCAGGCTCGGGAGCGGCGTTGTGGCTCGAGAAAGCCTTGCAGCGCTTCAAGACCAGGGTCGGTTTGACGCAGCGCCGCAAGAATTCCCTGCGCCTCGCTGTGTTGGCTCAACGGCAGATAACCGCAATCGCTGCGCGGGTACGTGATGACTTTGTAGGTTTCGTAAAGCGCTTGGGCGATATCGAGGGTTTCCTGCGCGCCGAGACCGAGCTTCTTCGAGCAGACTTCCTGCAAGGTGCCAAGATCGAAGGGCAGGGGCGCGACTTCGCGCATGCGCTCGGTTTTCAGCTTGACCACCCGAGCACTGGCGGCGCTACCGATTGCAGCCGCCGCTTGCTGGGCCAGTGCCTGATTCAGGCAACGATCCTGATCGTCACAAACATCCGACGGCGCGCGCCAATGCGCGGTAAACGAGGTGGAGTTGTGTAACAGATCCACATCAATCGCCCAAAACGGCACAGGCACGAAATCGGCGATGCTGCGGTCGCGATCAACGACAAGCCGCAAGGTTGGCGTCTGCACCCGACCGACCGGCAACACGCCTTGATAACCGGACTGCCGCCCGAGCAAGGTGAACAGGCGGCTCATGTTCATGCCGATCAACCAGTCTGCCCGCGAACGGCCCAGCGCCGAGTGGTACAGGCTGAACGTCTCGGCCCCCGGTTTCAGCGCTGCCAATGCCTTGCGGATCGAGGCTTCGTCCAGTGCCGACAGCCACAAGCGGCGGATCGGCCCGCGATAGCGACAGTGTTCGACCAGTTCCCGGGCGATCATCTCGCCCTCACGGTCGGCGTCGGTGGCGATGATCAGCTCGCTGGCCTCGCCGAGCAGGCGCTTCACCGCTTTGTACTGGCTGGCTGTACGCGGTTTGACGGTCATCTTCCACTTGTCCGGGATGATGGGCAGATCTGCCAGCACCCAGCGCTTGTATCGCGCGTCGTAGGCGTCCGGCGGCGCGGTTTCGAGCAAGTGGCCGATGCACCAGGTCACCGTGACATCCGTTCCTAGCCAGCAGCCGTCGCCCCGACGCTTGGCGCCGAGCACGGCCGCAATGTCTTTGGCCTGGGAAGGTTTTTCACAGAGGTACAGCCGCATAACCACCATCGTCGATCAAGGTCTGAACAGGTGCACAGAATGGCCGGACTTGGCGTCAGGGGCAACTTTTATCTGTATGGATATACAGATAAAAGCATTGCGGGAAATCTCGCGAAGACGCTCGCCATCGACGGGCGCCGGGCTATTGGCCGTTCGGCTGTAAAACCGCCCTGGCCACAACGCATAAGCTATACCTGAAGCGGTCTCTTCGCCGTATTCAGGAGAACCCCATGAAAACTTCTGGCCCCAACCGCGTCATCACCCTCGAACAACTCGTTGGCTGCCTGCTGGTGAAATTCCACGGCATCCAGGTCGCCGCTTCTTCTCATGTGATGATTCTCAACGAAGCGAACTACCCGCCGGTCTACTACGTCCCCCGCGAAGACATCGAAGAAAAGTATTTCGCCCGCACCGATCACACGACCTATTGCCCGTACAAGGGCGACGCCAATTACTTCAGCCTGCAAGTGCCGGGGCATGAAGGCGCGAATGCGGTGTGGACTTACGAGAACCCGAAAGTGTCAGTGGCGCCGATCCGCGACTATGTGGCGTTTTATCCGGATCAGGTGAAGTTCGAGGTGATCAAGGCTGAGGCATAAAAAAAGTGGCGAGAACGCAAAGTCCTCGCCACTTCAGTAGCCATTAGTTCTTATCGAGATCGATATTCTTCGTCTCACGCAGACAGACCATCCCCACCACCAGACTCACCCCGGTAATCAGCACCGGGTACCACAAGCCGTAGAAAATGTCCCCGGTGTACACCACCAGCGCAAACGACACCGTCGGCAGGAAACCACCGAACCAGCCATTGCCGATGTGGTACGGCAGCGACATCGAGGTGTAGCGGATGCGCGTGGGGAACAGTTCGACCATCAGCGCCGCCAGCGGGCCATAGCACATGGCTGAGATGATGATCAGCGCGACGATCAGAGCGACGATCATTGGCTTGTTGATCTGCTGCAGATCCGCTTGTTGCGGGTAGCCGGCGAGAGTGATTGCACCGCGCAATGCAGCTTCGTCGAAGCCGTCGAGTTTGACGTCGCCGACGCTCACTTGCACGGCGCTGCCGGCAGGCGCGGCGGCGCTGGAGTAGGGCAGGCCCTGCTTGACCAGGAAGGTTTTGACTTTGTCGCACGGGCTGTCGAATTTGGCTTTACCCACCGGATCGAACTGGAAGGTGCAGGTCGCCGGATCCGCCAGCACGGTGATCGGTGCCTGTCGGCTGGCCTGATCAATGGCCGGGTTGGCGTAGTGCGCGAGGGATTTGAAGATCGGGAAGTACAGCGCCGTCGCCAGCAAGAGACCGAGCATCAGTATTGGTTTGCGCCCGACCTTGTCCGACAGCCAGCCGAAGATGATGAAGAATGGCGCGCCGATCACCACGCTGATGATCAGCAAGGTGTTGGCCACCGCCGGGTCCATTTTCAGGAATTGGGTGAGGAAGAACAGCACATAGAACTGCGCCGCGTAGAAGGTCACCGCTTGCCCGGCGTTGATGCTGAACAGAGCGATCAGCACGACTTTGAGGTTTTCCCATTTGCCGAAGGATTCGCGAATCGGCGCCTTCGAGGTTTTGCCTTCCTCTTTCATTTTCAGATAGGCCGGCGACTCGTGCAGGCTCAGGCGGATCCAGGTGGAAATGCCCAGCAGTACAATCGACAGCAGGAACGGAATGCGCCAGCCCCAGACTTCAAACTGGTCGCCAGTGAAGTAACGGCAGCCGAGCACGACCAGCAGCGACAACAGCAGGCCGAGGGTCGCGGTGGACTGAATCCAGCTGGTGTGAAAGCCGCGCTTGCCGATTGGCGCGTGCTCGGCAACGTAAGTCGCCGCGCCGCCGTATTCACCGCCTAGCGCCAAGCCTTGCAGCATGCGCAGCACCACCAGAATGATCGGCGCGGCGATGCCGATGCTGGCGTAGGTGGGCAGCAGGCCGACGCAGAACGTCGCCACACCCATCAGAATGATCGTCGCGAGAAAGGTGTATTTGCGCCCGATCATGTCCCCCAACCGACCGAACACCAGCGCCCCGAACGGCCGCACGATAAAGCCTGCGGCGAAGGCCATCAGCGCAAAGATGAACGCCGTGGTGTCGTTGACTCCGGCGAAAAACTGCTTGCTGATCACCGCCGCAAGGGCGCCGTAGAGGAAGAAGTCATACCACTCGAACACTGTGCCCAGTGATGAGGCGAAGATGACTTTCTGCGTGGCATTGCTGGTTTCGGCGCCGCTCGCGGCGTCCAGCGGCTGAGCGTGTTCTGACATATCGGTATCCCTCACAGTGATTGTTTTTGTTGTTCCACTGGTGTTGCGTGTCCGGGTGATGCCTTGAATTAAACGCGGTCTCTTGTAGGAGTGAGCCTGCTCGCGATAGCGGTGTATCAGCCAGCGCAGATGTTGAATGTTATTCCGTCATCGCGAGCAGGCTCACTCCTACAGGGGGTGTGTTTACAACATTGGGGTTGAGGATCAATTGAGCAGCCTTTTCCGCAATCATCAGCGTAGGCGAACAGGTGTTGCCCGAGGTGATGCGCGGCATGATCGACGCGTCGGCGATGCGCAAACCGGGGACGCCGTGAACGCGCAACTGCGCATCGACCACCGCATCGCCGTCGTTGCCCATGCGGCAGGTGCCGACCGGGTGAAAAATCGTCGTGCCGATGGTTGCTGCCGCTGCCTGCAGTTCTTTTTCACTTTGCAGGCTGGCGCCGGGCAGATATTCCACCGGTTTGAACCCTTGCAGGGCAGGCGCGCTGACGATGCGGCGGGTCAGGCGAATCGCGTCGGCAGCAACGCGCAGGTCTTCCGGATGGCTCAAATAGTTGGGCTGGATCAGCGGTGCTTCCTGTGGATCCGCCGAACGGATTTCGATCCGCCCACGGCTCTGCGGGCGCAGATCGCACACCGACGCGGTAAACGCCGGAAAGCTGTGCAGCGGTTCGCCAAAACGCTCCAGCGACAGCGGCTGCACGTGATATTCCAGATTTGCCGAAGTCTGCTCCGGCCCCGAACGCGCAAACGCGCCCAATTGACTCGGCGCCATCGACAGCGGCCCACTGCGGTCGTATAGATAACGCAGGCCCATGCCCATTTTTCCCCACACGCTGCCAGCGATCTGGTTCAGTGTGCGGGCGTTTTCCAGTTTGTAGATCAGGCGCAATTGCAGGTGATCCTGCAGGTTGCCGCCCACTCCCGGCAGCTCATGAATCACGCCGATACCCAAGCGTTCAAGCAACGGTCGCGGGCCTATCCCGGAACGCTGGAGGATGGTCGGAGAACCCACGGCGCCGGCGCACAGGACAATCTCCTTGCGCGCCTTGAACTGTTTGGTCTGGCCTTCGTGACGTGCGCTGACTTTAGAGGCGCGACCGTCCTCCAGCAGCACTCGATCCACTTCAACGCCAGTCAGCACCGTCAGATTCGCCCGCGCACGCACCGGTTTCAAAAATGCCTTGGCCGCGTTCCAGCGCACCCCGGCTTTCTGATTGACCTGAAAGTAGCCGCAACCCTCGTTGTCGCCCTGATTGAAGTCGTCGATGCTGGCGATGCCGCTTTGCTCGGCAGCGCTGCGAAAGGCATCCAGAATCGGCCACGACAGCCGCTGCTGCTCCACCCGCCATTCACCCTGGGCACCGTGAAATTCAGCGGCGCCGGCAAAGTGGTTTTCGCTCTGTTTGAACAAGGGCAGCACATCGTTCCAGGCCCAGCCCGGATTGCCCTCGGCCGCCCAGCCGTCATAGTCGTTGGCCTGACCACGCATGTAGATCATGCCGTTGATGGAAGAACAGCCGCCCAGCACTTTGCCGCGCGGATAACTCAGCGCACGGCCATTGAGGCCCGGTTGTTGTTCAGTCTTGAAGCACCAGTCGGTGCGCGGATTACCGATGCAGAACAGGTAACCCACAGGAATGTGAATCCACGCATAGTTGTCGCGCCCGCCGGCTTCGAGCAGCAACACGCGCTGCTGCGCATCTGCCGCCAGCCGATTGGCCAGCAGGCATCCGGCAGGGCCGGCGCCGACCACGATGTAGTCGTATTCATCGAAGGAAGTCTGCATTCCCTGACCTCGCGTTTTGTTTTTATTGTCGGACACTCTAGTTGTTAGCTTTCGTCAAAAGAATGTTAGTTTTTGCGCAGCCGCTGTGCGTTTTTGAACAGCCTCACTAGACGATAGCCGACAAGGACACACCATGTTCGACTGGAACGACCTGCGGTTTTTTCTCGAACTGCAACGCAGCGGCCGCCTGCTCACCGCTGCTCGCCGTCTCAACACCACCCATGCCACCGTCGCCCGCCATATCGAAGCCATCGAAAAAAGCCTCGGCACCGCGTTGTTCGTCCAGCATGCGCAAGGCTATGAGATGACGCCGGCCGGGGAGGCGCTGCTCAAGCATGCCGAGGCGATGGAAAACGTCGCGCTGTTGGCGCAGGAAGAAATCACCCAGTCGACCGCGCCGCTGGGCAAGATTCGTGTTGGCGTGACGGAAGGGCTGGGCATCAAGTTTCTCGCCAGTCGCATGATCGGTTTGTTCGAGCGTTATCCGGGATTGGAAGTGGAACTGGTCGCCGTGCCCCGGTTTGTCAGCATTCTCAATCGCGAGGCGGAAATCAGCATTCATCTGGAACGTCCGGCGGCGGACATGCTGGTCACGCGCAAACTCACGGACTATCGCTTGGCGCTGTACGCCAGTCAGGCTTACCTCGATAAAGCGCCGCCATTGCACAGCCGCGAAGACCTCGGGCGGCATGCGTGGATCGGTTACGTCGATGATTTGCTGTTCAGCCAGGAACTGATGTTTCTCAACAGCTTCTGCCGCAGCCCTCGCGTGGTGTTCCATAGCACCAGCGTAATTGCTCAACAGGAGGCGGCGCGGTCGGGATTGGGCATTGCAGTGCTGCCTTGCTACATGGCCGAGTCGGATCCCGATCTGGTGCCGTTGCTGCCGGATGAAAGTATCGAGCGCAGTTACTGGATCAGTACGCGGCGCGAGTTGCACAAGTCGGTGCGGCTGCGGGTGGTTTGGGATTATGTGGTGGAGTTGTGTGAGGCGGAGCAGGGGTTGTTGCTTAACCTTTGAGATCAAAAGATCGCAGCCTTCGGCAGCTCCTACATCGATTTCTGTAGGAGCTGCCGAAGGCTGCGATCTTTTGATCTTGTTTGACCGTATATATGGATGTCCGTATATTCGAATTTCCATATGTGCAGAGCCCGTCCCATGATCACCCCCACCGAAGTCTTCAAGAGCCTCGCCGACGAAACCCGCGTCCGCGCCATGCTGCTCATCGCCGATCAAGGTGAACTCTGCGTCTGCGAGCTGATGTGCGCACTCGGCGACAGCCAACCGAAAATCAGCCGCCATCTCGCGCAACTGCGCAGCAATGGCTTGCTGCTCGATCGCCGTCAGGGCCAGTGGGTCTATTACCGGCTCAACCCGGAGCTGCCGGCGTGGGTGCGCGAAATCCTGCAAGTGACGTCCAAAGCCAATGCTGATTGGCTCAAAGACAATGCCGCCCGCCTGCAGAACATGGACGGTCGTCCGGTTCGCGAAACCGCCTGCTGCTGAGAAAGAAAAAACCATGCGAATTCTGTTCATGTGCACGGCCAACAGCTGCCGCAGCATCCTGTCCGAAGCCATGTTCAATCATCTGGCGCGCCCCGGATTCGAGGCCGTGAGTTCTGGAAGTTTCCCGAAAGGCCAAGTGTTGCCACGCAGCCTGTCGACGCTGCAACAGGCCGGCATTGCCATCGATGGCCTGTATAGCAAGGGCAATGATGCGTTCGAAGACAATCCGCCAGACATTGTCATCACCGTCTGTGACAAGGCCGCCGGTGGGAGCTGCCCGGTGTACTTCGGCCCTGCGCTCAAAGCCCATTGGGGCCTGGCAGATCCCTCGGATGTGATCGGCGACGATGCCGCCGTGGACACGGCGTTCGCTGCCACGCTGGCGATCATCGAGCGGCGCTGCGCGACCTTTCTCGGCCTGCCATTCAAATCACTCAACCGCGCTGAACTCCAGCGTGAGCTGGATCGTATCGGCTCGCTCTGAGCCAGAGGACATATGTCAGAACAACTGCCCCATCTTGATCATTCACTGTTCGAAGGCTTACAGACGTCTTCTTGGGATCAACACAAACCGCGCATCCTGCTGCTCTACGGCTCGACCCGTGAGCGCTCCTTCAGCCGATTACTTGTAGAGGAGGCCGCCCGTTTACTCGAACACTTCGGCGCCGAAACGCGCATCTTCAACCCGTCCGGTCTGCCGCTGCCCGACGACGTTCCCGTCGACCATCCCAAAGTGCAGGAACTGCGCGATCTGGTGCTGTGGTCGGAAGGCCAGGTCTGGTGCTCACCTGAGCGTCACGGCGCCATGTCTGCCGTGTTCAAGGCGCAGATCGACTGGGTTCCGCTGGAACTCGGTGCCGTGCGCCCCACTCAAGGCAAAACCCTTGCCGTGATGCAAGTCTGCGGCGGTTCGCAGTCGTTCAACGTGGTCAACCAGTTGCGCGTGTTGGGCCGCTGGATGCGCATGTTCACCATCCCCAACCAATCCTCGGTGCCGAAGGCCTACATGGAATTCGACGATAACGGGCGGATGAAACCATCGCCGTTCTATGATCGCGTGGTTGATGTGATGGAGGAGTTGGTGAAGTTCACCGTGCTGCTGCGCGATCAACAGGCGCATCTGGTTGACCGCTATTCCGAGCGCAAGGAAAGTGCCGAGCAATTAATGGCTCGGGTTAATCAGCGTTCGATCTGAGAGCGTCTGGCCGACTGATTTCAGTCGGCCCTTGCAACTAAGTTCTCGCGCCACAGGTCACTCAATCTGCGGAGGTTGATTCATTTCGCACGACCTCGAACATCGCAGACGCTGCCCGTGGCCACTCATCTCGACCGTCGCAACAACCTGTCACTCGACAGCCTGAATTTCTTCCTCGCCGATGTGCGCGACGGGCTCGGCCCCTATCTGGCGATCTACCTGCTGGCGGTGCACCACTGGGACCCGGCCAGCATCGGTCTGGTCATGACCATCGCCGGGGTCGCCGCGCTCATTACGCAGACGCCTGCGGGTGCTTTGGTCGACAACACACGACGCAAACGCGCCCTCATTATTATTGCTGCGCTGCTGGTGACCGGCAGTTGTCTGCTGTTGCCTTTCGTTAGCTCATTCAGTCTGGTCGCGTTGACTCAAGCCCTCAGCGCTGTCGCCGCGTCGATTTTTGCGCCGGCCATTTCGGCGATTACCTTGGGAATTACCGGGCCGCGAGCCTTCACCCGACGCACCGGTCGCAACGAAACCTTCAACCACGCCGGCAACGCCTGCGCGGCGCTGCTGGCGGGGCTGTTCGCCTATCTGTTCGGCCCGGTGGCGGTGTTCTATCTGATGGCGGCGATGGCGGTGGCCAGCGTCATCGCCGTCTCCTTTGTATCGCCAGAGGCCATCGACCACGATGTGGCCAGAGGGCTGGATCCCGGCGGGGCAGGGCATGGCACGCAACCGTCGGGGTTATCAGTGCTGCTGACCAACAAATCGCTGCTGATGTTTGCCGTGTGCTGCGCGTTGTTTCACCTGGCGAACGCCGCGATGCTGCCGCTGGTGAGCCAGAAACTGGCGCAGGCCAATCTGCAGATGGCCACGCCACTGACGTCGGCGTGCATTGTCGCCGCGCAATTGGTCATGGTGCCGGTGGCGATGCTGGTCGGGGCCAAGGCCGATGTCTGGGGACGCAAGCCATTGCTGCTCGCAGGCTTCCTGATTTTGCCGCTGCGTGGCGTGCTGTATGTCTTGTCCGATGACCCTTACTGGCTGGTCGCGGTGCAGTTGCTCGACGGCGTGGGCGCGGGGATTTTCGGCGCGCTGTTTCCCGTGGTGGTCAAAGATCTCACGCAGGGCACCGGGCATTTTAATGTCAGCCTCGGCGCACTCTCGACCGCGTTCGGACTGGGCGCCGCATTGAGCAATGGCCTGGCCGGATTCGTCGTACAGGCGGCGGGTTACAGTGCAGCGTTCCTGACGTTGGCGGCAGTTGCGGCGGTGGCGTTGGTGCTGCTGTGGGTGGCGGTTCCGGAGACGGTGCAGCGTTCGATGGTTGAAGCCGATGTCCGTCGCAACGATTTACCGCCGGCGACAGTGCCCTGAGGGCTGCCCCACGATTACGCGCAGTCAGCCCGTTCAATGCTTCGAACGCTGGCGAAGGTCGATTCATGGCGTGCCTGATCCAGCGTTGTCAGCGGTTTTTCAGATGACGGCTGCGCACTCGCCAGCGTTGTCGGTTTACGACTCATGTCAGAGCCAAAGCGCTCGTCGCTCGGGGGCACACCAAAGTACTCGCGATAGCATTTGGAAAAGTGCGGTGTCGAGACGAAGCCGCAGACATACCCCAGTTCAACAATCGACATCGATGTCTGCTTAAGCAGTTGCCGCGCGCGAATCAGCCGTAGTCGCAAGTAGTAGCGCGACGGCGTGCATTGAACGTATTTCTGAAACAGCCGCTCCAGTTGGCGCCGCGACAGATCGACGTACTCGGCAAGTTTGTCGAGATCGATCGGCTCCTCGAGATTGGCCTCCATCAACGCGACGATTTCCTGCAATTTGGGTTGATGCGTGCCGAGCACATGCTTGAGCGGTACGCGCTGATGATCCTGTTCGTTGCGGATGCGCTCGTAGACGAACATCTCGGAGATCGCCGCGGCAAGTTCACGGCCATGATCGCGACCAATCAGGTGCAGCATCATGTCCAGCGGCGCGGTGCCTCCTGAGCTGGTGAAGCGGTTGCGGTCGAGGGTGAACAGACTGGTGCTGACGCCGACGCGCGGGAACGCTTCCTGCATCGCCGCAAGAAATTCCCAGTGCACGCTGCATTCATAGCCATCGAGCAGTCCGGCTTTGGCCAACGCCCAACTGCCGGTGCAGATGCCCCCCAAACGTTTCGATTGCCGCGCCAACGCTTGCAGCCAGGTGATGTGCTCGCGGGTGATTACGCTCTGGATGCCGACCCCGCCGCAGACGAAGACCGTGTCTGCCACTGAAGGATTTTTCCAATCCGCATCCGGCGTGATCGGCAGGCCGTCACTGGCCCAGACCGGCGTGCCACCGAGGCTGAACGTGTGCCAGCGATACAGCGCTTGCCCGGTCAATTGATTGGCCATGCGCAAAGGCTCGACGGCGGAGGCCAGCGACATCAGGGTGAATTTGTCCAGCAGCAGAAAACCGATGGATTGAGTCTTGCCGTCGGGCACATGTGCGTTCGATGACATCGAGATTATGTCCCTGCAAAAAAACATGGCGATCCCCCAGCCCAAGCGTGGGGGCATCAGTTCGGCTTAGCCGGCCGAAGTGGCCTGCGCAGCGGGCGCAGGGTGACGCGAGGTCAGAAGGCCGATAAAGGAAATCACCAGCGCCAGGCCGATGGTCGTGGTGACTTCGGTGCGGTGCTGCGGGGTGATCATCATCACCGTCAGTGCACCGCAAATGAACACAATCACCAGCCACGTCAGCCACGGGAACAGCCACATGCGAAAGGTCAGCTCAACGTTGCGCTGACGCAGCACCTTACGCATGCGCAACTGCGACACCGCAATCGCCAAATACACCAGCAAAGCAATCGCACCAGAGCTGGCCAGCAGAAACTCGAACAGCCCGGCGGGCATCACATAACTCCACACGGTAATCGCCGCGCCGAGCACGGTGCTGGCGATCACGGCGGCACGGGGCACGCCTTCCGAGGAGGTCACCTTCAGCGCTTTCGGCGCATCGCCGCGACGGCCCAGCGAGTACAGCATCCGCGAGGCAATGTAGATCGAGGAGTTCATGCAACTGGCCACGGCAATCAGCACGACGACGTCGACCATGAATTTGGCATGGGGGATGTTCATGATTTCCAGGGCGCGCTGGTAGGAACCCACCGAAGCCAGCAACGGGTCGTTCCACGGCACCACGGAGACCACCACGAAAATCGACAGCAGATAAAACACGCCGATGCGCCACATGACCGAGCGCGTTGCCTTGGCGATGTTGCGCGCCGGGTCGCTGGATTCGGCGGCGGCGATGGTCACCGCTTCCGTACCGATAAAGCTGAACATGATGGTGATGAACGCGCCGACCACCGCCGACATGCCGTTGGGTGCAAACCCGCCGTGATCAGCCATCAAACCACTCAAGCCGCTGACTTCGCGGTCGGGCACCCAGCCCATCAACACCGCGAAACCCACGCCGATGAATCCGATGATCGCCACGACTTTGGCCATGGCGAACCAGAACTCGAACTCGCCGTATTTCGACACGCTGAACAGGTTGGTCACCACCAACGCAATGATCGACACCAAGGCGAATAGCCAGGCATCGACCTGCGGAAACCATTGGTGCAACACGTGGCCGGCTGCCAACGCTTCGATGGGGATCACCAGCACCCAGAACCACCAGTACAGCCAGCCAATGGTAAACCCGGCCCAGCGCCCGATGGCCTGATCGGCATAGGTGGAAAACGAACCGGTGTCGGGATTGGCCACCGCCATTTCCCCGAGCATGCGCATGACCAGAACGACGAGCAAACCCGAGAAGAGATAAGCCAGAAGCACCGCAGGCCCCGCCGCCGCAATGGCATGCCCCGAGCCCACAAACAAACCGGCGCCGATGATGCCGGCGATTGACAACATGGTGACGTGACGAGGCTTGAAGCCCTGCGCCAATTGGCCACTCGAATCCTTGGAGTTCGGGCTGATCATTGTTTTCTTATTCTCTGCTGATCGACATTTAAGCGAATTGGCAGGGGCCGTCGAACATCGTTGGAGCCTGCTCGACTTGCTGAAGGAAACCCCTTTCAAACGCCGCAGTTCTTATCAAGCCCATCATCGTGATGTCGTTATTTTGATGAAAGGACGCGCCACCTTAACCGCGGTGTTCGGCGAATCAATAGCCTGAGCGCGGCGTCACCGTGCTTGATATCGACATGGGGAGGGCGGTTCTTTGATGGATGTTGCGGCGCGAACCGTTACTGCAGATGTCCGGTTGTTGATGAGGGATAAACGGGCAGTAGGGTGGTTGTTTAAGTGGCGGCTGAAGTGAGCGTTGATGGCCTACAACGCCTTGCGTCGTTGCCTACGACTAAGCCAGAATCCGCCGGCTTGTGCGTCTAGGGCGCGGGTTCTATCGTTTGCCAGTCATTGAAAAACAGTGATCGGGTTTGGTAGCCCTGAGTCTCGTAGATTGCATAAGCATCATGATTCGCAGTGTCTGTTCGACACGGCTTTATGGTGGTCATGCACAGGGCGTCTTCGGGCGCGCCGGTTTTCTACGTCCCGGTCTACCAACCTGCGCATGGCCGCCACCCTCGTTTGGTAGCGAGAGTGATGTCTCCCTTTTTTGACGTAGGAGCTTCACCATGATCAAACCAACACCCAACCCACCAGATACCGACCCCACATCCCCCTACGAATCACCCAATTCCAAGAAACTCCACGAAGCCGCCGACCGCGCCCTCGACCACTACCTCGGCCCTGCGCAAATCATGGCCAGCACCCACCAACCCGAACGCATGTACCTCGCCAACCCCAAGTACGACAGCGAATCCCTGCTCGCCAACGCCAGCGAAACCCTCGGCTCCGCCAGCGAAATGCTCATCAACTTCGCCGCCATGCTCGACACCTCACACCGCAAAACTGCACTGGGCATCGCCCAAGTCGTGATGCTCGGCGAAATCGCCGTCAACCAAGCGCTGGATAACGTCGAAATCGCCAACTGACCTTCCACCGCGACGAGGGGAAACCCTCGTCCTTAAACGCACTATCAACAGCGCTGGCACAGGGCCACGGCTTGTGCCGCACAGCCCCGGCTGTCACCCTTCGCGCCGTTCTTCAAGGATCAGAACAAGGAATCAAGGATTGAGCGGCTACGTCCCCAACCCCCCGAAAAACCATCGCTACGAAGAAGCCAAACCCGTCGACATTCACGCCCAGCGTTGGGCTGAGTACGAGAAGTATGGGAAAGAGCCTGCGCGCGAACCTGAGAAAGTCGGGATTGCGCTGCGTATCGGCGTGTTCTTTGATGGTACTGGCAACAATGCCAACAATACGGCTGCTGGCCTGCTGTGTGGGGCACAGAATCCCATCGCACCGCAAGATATTCCTGCTAGCTGCAAGCCGTACATGAGCGATCCTGATAGCAGCTACGCCAACGACGTCAGCAACGTGAAAAAGCTGAGCGAACTGTATGAGGCACCGCGACTCGCTGAGGGAGAGGGACCACGAAAGAAAGCTTTCGGTATGGTCTACGTCGAAGGCATAGGTACCCGTTCAGGTGAAGAAGACAGTACATTCGGCGCCGGTACAGGACGTGGCGAAACCGGTGTTGCCGGGCGCGTCCAATCTTCTTTCACTTTGATCGAACAGCGTATCACTGAGGTATTGGATAAAAATCCCGGTAGTGAAATTGCTTCGTTGACCTTCGACACGTTTGGCTTCAGTCGTGGTGCGGCAGCCGCTAGACATTTCGCCAATGAGATCGTGCGTGGCAAACAAGGCCCTTTGGGCGAGATTCTTCGCAACAAATCAGATGTCCTCAGTCCGACGTTTGTCGATCAATACCACGGCGACATCAACATGGGCTTCATTGGTTTGTTCGACACCGTACCGTCGATTGCAGGATGGTCCAATTTAGGCAACATCAAAAGTTCAGTCGCAACGGGGATCAAGCTCTACCTGGACCGACGTTATTTCACCGACGTTGTGCAGTTGGCTGCGCGGGATGAATGCAGAGCTAACTTTGCTCTCAATCGAGTAGCGATGGATCATTCGGAAATTGTCTTGCCGGGTGTGCATTCCGATGTGGGTGGAGGTTACCTTGAGGACGCTGAAGAATGCGTGCTCATTAGCCCAATGCAAACGCTAGAAGTCGGCAACTACGTGGATGTCACCACCACATCGATCTACCAGGATGCGGTCAATGTGAGAAATCAGTGGTTAGCCAACGGCTGGCCTTCCGAAATGCTGGAAGTCGTTACACCACCTCCTTTACTGATGCCTATCAGTCCTCAGGATCGGCTGAGTCCTCGAGTCAAACGAGTCTACGCCGCCGTTCAACTCAAGCGTCCGGTGAGTGGGTTACTGTCAAGAGTGAGCCTGCGCGTGATGCATCAACTCGCCAAAGCCAAAGGCGTTCGATTCGAAGACATTCCCGAGACGCCAGACTTCGCCGTTCCCGAAGAACTTCAGCCCATGTGTGATCGTTTTGTCTCCGGCGACTACAGCACCACGCCAGAGGAGGAGCAAATCCTCACACTCAAGTACATTCACACATCCGCCAATTGGAACCATCCGCTTGGCAGGAGAGATGGAAGTGGCATCAGAGCTGTTTACATCAACGCCCCCACGGAAGATGCAATCCGAGTAAAGCACCCACACGTACCTGACTGGACGCTTTGGTAATGAAGTTATTTACAGCACTGCTGTGCACGCTCTTTGTGGCTGGCTGTAATGCCGACCCGCTGTCAGCAAAAAACGACCCTAAATCCCCTTGGTGGGAACTCGGTTTCACCGAACCCAACTACATGAAGGTCTGGGTTGAAGACACTGCTGTGGAAGATATAAAGGGAAAAACATTTCTGCGTACCGGTGGTGGATCCGCATCGGGCGGACAGCCAGAAGACGGCACCGAATCGGCCCGTGGTTGGGACGGAGTGGGCGCATCCGCAAAAGCGGTGGTTGGCGCTGATCTTCCAAAACGAATTTTTGTTCGCTGGCAGTCCATCGTAGAGCCTCAGACGTATCGCGCATGGGTGGACATACCCGAAGAAGCCAGACAATTGATGCTGACCTCGGTCAACCAGCGCTGTGCGAAAACTCCAGACCAGACAGCTACCTATATATCTTCGGTCTATTTGGGATTGGCTCCCGGAGGTGTCGTACAAGTGTGGGTTAGAGACTCCTGCCACCATCCAATTAAAGTGGCCAAAGCTCAGGGCGAAATCGAGCCATTGGGACCGAGTCAGGGGAAAACCCAGGGGCGATACGCGTATCCAGTCAGTGAAAAGTCAAAGCGGTACATCGAAAAATGGGGCATTCCTTACGGTAGCTGGTGAGCTCGCTCTGGCGACTGTCTTGAAGACTCTGGCACCTTAAGCGAGTCGCAAAAAACGTTGTCAAATGCCTTTATCACTTGCTCCAACAATCCTTGGTCGGCGTATCGCGGTTTCCCATGGGAGCCTACAACATTGAATCCTTCCCGCTTGAAGAGAAGCGCCAGTTCGGTTTCCAGAGGGGCGATGATGTCGCGCTTCAAGCGATGCTCGTCCAGTTCATTTTGCTCCGGAAAAATGGGGCCGAAAGCTACAAGCTCGAATTGGCATTGAAGTGGATTCCAACCGAGCTTTCGTACTTGGCGCAGAAGCATGTTGGCTGTTGCGCTTGGTCGCACATCGAGGTGTTGTCCGAGACGAGAAAAAGGCGATGCGGCGTACTTTGAAGAGCTATCTCCGGTTCGGCCGACATACACGGCCTTATCTGAGCCCGATTTCAAGAGCCAGGCATAAAGCCAAAAACCACGCTCCAAAATGCTTCCGTCAAACGACATTCTATGAACTTTCATTCTTGCTCCTTCACTGAATATTTACATTGAAGGCTGTGCTGGCCAATACCTCGCCATTAACCATCACTACCACCCCATGCCGCCCAACAAAATGCTTCCGCGTAGTAAAATCCTTAATCACCTGACTCCGCCGCACCCCCTCACTCGCAAACCCCGCCAATACCACCGTCTTCAGCTTAAAAACCTTCCGCGAAACCCCGCCGTTCGCCTTCACATAGTCAATCGCATAATCAATCACCAACCGCTGCTCATGCGCCACGGTCGACTTCACCGTAAATGACAACGTAATCGTCTCGCCCAACCTCACCACCGCCGGCTCAATCCGCACATCCAACAACTCAACCTCAGCCTTCGCCCCGGCACCTATCACCGTCAGCGCCCGCAAGTCCCCCTGCTTAATCAAACTCCGCAATGCATGCTTGGCAATCCACGCGGTGTGCTTGTTCTCCAGCGACCAACCTTCGATCGTGTCCAGCACCCATTCCGGATGCACCTTGGTTACATCATTCAAATGGTTCGCCACGGACTTGCGCACATACAAACTGTCGTCGGCCTTCAATCGATCCAGTATCCCGGCAGCCAAGCGCGGATCGGCCTGCACCGCTTCCAACCTGAATGACCAAGGCAGGCGAGGGCGGCTGCCTTCACTGGCGAGGCGGCGGACGTGGTGGTTTTGGTCTTGAGTCCAGTCGTGCATCAGCTCGAGCGAGCGTTCCAGGTCGCTGCGCAGAAAGTAACGGATGGCGAATTCGGAGGAGCCGAAGGTGGTGAAGTATTTCAGGGCTTCCATGGAGGTATCGAACGCGTGCCCGCCGTAGCTCGCGACGTAGTGCGGCAGGCACATGCTGACGAATCCACTGTTCAAACGTGGCGCGAGTTCTCGCAATACATCGAGGGAATCCATGTAGTCCAGCGGCAGCACGGCATGCAGGCTTTCACTGACGCGGGCCATGCGTTGCATCACTGACAGTTCCGCCAGGCCTTCATTGGCATGTTTAAGAAATGCCTTGGCCTTGAACGCGGGATAAACGGCGCTCATTTCGTCAGCAATATGTCGCAGGCGCTCGGCGTTGAAAATTTCCTTTAACGCCGGGGCGGCGGTTTCGGTTGCGCTCATGGTCAGGTCATCGGTGTGCTGACAAACGCTTCGAGCGTTTCGGCGTAGGCAGTGTATTGGGCGATGTGACGATAGCGTTGGGTGTCGATCTGGTCGGGGACGACGAGGTCGGTGAAGCTCCAGGCGACGGCGAGGCTGATGCCGGCCTGGGTGAGGGTGCCGTCGGTGGGCAGGCCGTTCTGTTCGAGTTCTTGTTCGAGGGCACTGAAGGCGGCGGCCAGTTGGCTTTCAACACGTTCAACCCACGGTTGATATTGAATGTCGGCCGGGCGCAGGTTGCGCTCGTAATACAACTGCACGGCTTTTTCGCAAGCGGCGAGGCTGAGACCGATGAGGCGCAGGGCGTGGGCGCGTTGTTTCAGGTCGGTCGGCAGCAGGCTTTTACCCGAGGCGGCTTCGAGGTAGTCGAGAATGAGGGTGGAGTCCATGAGGACGGTGCCATCGTCGAGAATCAGCGTCGGCGCTTTGACCACCGGGTTGATCTGCTGGAATTGCTCGAAGTGGAGGAACACCGAGACTGACTCGTGTTCAAGGTCGATCCCTAAACGTTTCGCGGAAATCGCCACGCGGCGCACGTACGGGGAGTCCAGCATGCCGATCAGTTTCATGACGCGTTCCTTCAAGTCGAACCGGTGGGAACGCATAACCTAGCCGAGCCTGGAGCAATTGTCAGTCGTCAAATCCGGCCTGCTCGTGAATCTCATCCACATTCAACCCCAACCGATACGCCACCGCCACAAACAACGCCTGGCACAAACACAACGTCGCGCTCAACGAGCGAAACGCCAACGCGCTGCCTTCATTCACCAACAGCAGACTGTTTGCACGCTTCGCCAGCGGCGAGAGATGGCTGTCGGTGATGACCAGGGTATTCGTCTGTTGCTCGCCGGCGAAGCGCAGGCATTGTTGGGTTTCCTTGGCATACGGCGTGAAGCTGATGGCGATCACCAGATCATTGGCGCGCACGCTGCGCATTTGCTCGCGATAACTGCCGCCGAGGCCGGAAACGAGGTGAATTCGTTTCTGAGTGTGTTGCAAGTTGTAAACGAGGTAGTCAGCGACGGCGAAGGAGCGGCGCACGCCGATGACATAAATGTTGTCGGCGTTGACGATGAGATCGACGGCTGTTGCAAACGCGCCATCGTCGAGTTCGCGGCCGAGGCGTTCGATGCCGGAGCGCGTGGCCTCGATGCATTCGCGGGCGAGGTCGCCGTCGCTGGTTTGCTGCGATGGGTTGGCGATCATGTTGCGAATGCGCTGTTGGTAGTTTTGCACCGGTGAGGCTTTGTGGGTGTAGGCGGTGCGGAACAGGGCCTGCATTTCGCTGAAGCCGCTGAACCCGAAGCGCTGTGAGAAGCGCACGATGGCGGACGGGTGGACCTCGCATTCGCGGGCGATGTCGCTGATGCGGTCGACCATGATCCGGTCGCTCTGTTGGCTCATGTAACTGGCGATGCGTTTGAGCTGGCGCGGCAGGGCGTCGTATTCGTCGGTGATCAGTTGCAGCAGGCGCTCGGCATTGATCGGGGGGCTGGCGAGGGTCATCTCGTCGGAGGCCGGCAGATCGGGGCGGGGCATAAGTCATCCTTCAGGCGGGTTGATCACACGGTGGCCACTGATATTAGTTGGCTTGCGGCGGGCCTGCTGAGCTGAAACGATGCACTGACTGACGAAATATTCACGATCTGGCTGTACGGGGTTAGCCGTTTGTCTTCTATATACAGCCGCTCGACTGAATTTCTTGCTATAAACGCACTCCGATGGCCGGTGTGAACCCTGTGTCAGAGCAGTTTCCGGGCTTTGTCGGACAAATTCCCTGTATTTACAGTTGCTGAGGCCTCAAACGGGCCTTAGACTGCCGCCCCTCGTAAATTGAGTGCCGGGTGGCATTTGCAATAAACGATGCCTTTTCGCCGACCGCACACGGTTCGCCGAAACGCTCCCTAATTCGCCTTAATGCACGTTTTTTTATAGAGATATCAATGACAAAGGACAAGTTGCTGGCCATGCCGGCAGATGACTACATGAATTCCGAGCAGCACGCTTTCTTCACTGAGCTGTTGCAGAACATGAAAGTCGAAACCCACGAGCGCATTGAGCAAAACCGTGTCGCCATCGAAAGCCTGGACACTCCGGCTGACCCGGCGGACGCGGCTTCGGTTGAAGAAGAGCGTACTTGGCTGGTAAACGCGATTGATCGCGACCAGCGCATGCTGCCGCAACTGGAGCAAGCCCTTGAGCGCATCAAGGAAGACAGCTTTGGCTGGTGCGATGACAGCGGCGAGGCGATTGGCCTGAAGCGCCTGCTGATCAGCCCGACCACCAAATACTGCATCGAAGCTCAAGAGCGTCACGAGCAGATCGACAAGCACCAGCGCCAGGCCTGATTTCGCCGCCGCTGTGATCGCGGGCAAGTCCGTCCCAACCGGTTCAAACAGAACCAGGTGGGAGCCGGGCTTGCCCGCGAAGCTTTTTCTCGTCCGCAATATTCTCCCGCGATTCCATTGACCTGCCGCAGACCCACGACTAACGGACCATGGATAATGGCGTTGTAGTGGCGTTTAATGCAGTCACAACAATGAGAACAAGCGTGGGGTGTTGAAATGACGAGAGATGGATCTCTGGTTGGGGCTCTGCCCGCACCAGTGCTGTTGCCGAAAAACCGCTGGATCGCACCGACCCTGCAAAGCATCGCCCTGATGCTGTTGTTGGCCGGCATGACCTTGGGTGAGTGGTCGCTTTATCTCGGCATGCCGCTGGCGGTGCTGATTGTCTGGCTGCCGCGCCTGCGTTCCCGAGCCGTCCCCGCTGTACCGCCTGCCGACAATGGCAGCGCAATGTCCGAACTGACCCGCGACCTTTCCTACACCACCAGCCATAACGCGTTGTCGGCGGCGGGCGTGGCGTTTTCAGTAAAAGCGCTGGCGAGCAAACTCGAATCGCAACTCGATGCGGCGGCGCAGATTGTCAGCAATGCCGAGGTGATGATCGCCACCGAGCATGCGACGTCGCAGCTCAGCCGTGAAGCATTGGCGGCTGCCAGTGAAGCGCATCACAGCAGCGCGGCGGGGCGCACCGAACTGGTCGATTCGATCGCACGCATGCATCAACTCAGTCAGCGCGCCAATGCCAGCCGTGAACTGATCGAGGCGTTGAGTGTGCGCAGTGATGACATTCAGCGCGTGACCTTGGTGATTCAGTCCATCGCCAGCCAGACCAATCTGCTGGCCTTGAACGCGGCAATTGAAGCGGCGCGGGCGGGCGAACATGGTCGCGGCTTTGCGGTGGTGGCTGATGAAGTGCGCGGTTTGGCGGCGCGCACAGCGTCGGCGACCGGTGAAGTCGGTGAGATGGTCGCCGACATTCAACAGCGTACCGCGCAGGTGGTGGAGCAGATTCGCGAGCTGTCCAGCGATCTCCACACCGGTGTCGAGCAGGTCGAGCACACCGGTCAACATCTGGAGAACATTGCGCGATTGGCCGCCGGAGTGGAGGGGCAGGTCGGCGAGATCGCCCGGGGTGCGGAAACCAATCGTGAGCAACTCG
Organism: Pseudomonas sp. 4CAES_32.4; assembly: GCF_058136335.1. Taxonomy (NCBI): domain Bacteria; kingdom Pseudomonadati; phylum Pseudomonadota; class Gammaproteobacteria; order Pseudomonadales; family Pseudomonadaceae; genus Pseudomonas; species Pseudomonas sp. 4CAES_32.4. Next base: position 3,817,655 of record NZ_CM176882.1, on the reverse strand, counting down.
ACAGTCTGTTCAAAGCCATCGAACAGATGCGCAGCGATCTGGCGATCAGTGATCAACAAACCCGCCGCCTCGCCGAGGCAGCGGTGCAAATGGAAGGGCAGGCGGAAACCATCAGCGAGCGACTGGCCGAAGTCGGTCTCGATGACTATCACCAGCGCATCTATGACTTGGCGCGTGAAGGCGCTGGTCAGATTGCCGCGCGTTTCGAGGCGGATGTCGAGCAGGGGCGCGTCAGCCTGGAGGATCTCTTCGATCGCAGCTATCAGGCCATTCCTGGCACGGAGCCGGCGAAGTTCCAGACCCGTTTCGACCGCTATACCGATCAAGTGCTGCCAGCGATTCAGGAGCCATTGTTGGCGCGTCATGAAGGATTGGTCTTTGCGATTGCCTGCACGCAGCAAGGCTATGTGCCAACGCACAATCAGGCGTTCAGCCAGCCGCTGACGGGGGATGCGAAGGTCGACACGGTAAACAATCGCACCAAACGCAAGTTCGCCGATCGCACCGGGAGCCGCTGCGGCAGTCACCAACAAGCGGTGTTGTTGCAGACCTACACCCGCGATACTGGCGAGCTGATGCATGATCTATCGGTGCCAATCATGATCAAAGGCCGGCACTGGGGCGGTCTGCGTCTGGGCTACAAACCGGAAAACCCGCATTGATTGTTACCGCTGATGCAATGAAGCTGTGCAAGACGCTTGCTGTTTCCTCCTGAAAGAAAGCATTAACCTGACTACTTAGTTAGGTAGCTAAGTATTTCGGGAGGTCGGTATGCAATGCCGAGTTGATGTTGCCGTGATGATCGGCACTGGTGTCCCCGCCGGTCTGCGGGCGATGGGGCGGAGCGTTTGCTGGGTGGTCTTGCTCAATGGTGAGCGGCGCGGCACGGCATTCGCCAGCCGCGACGAAGCCGAGGAATGCAAAGCTGCGTGGCTCGCGCAATTGCAGGCCGAGCCAGGTGACAGCCTTCACTGATCAGGCTTACTTGCCGCGGTGCAGGCGCACGTTCAATTCATCGACCATAACGGCTTCTTCGCCGTCTGCACGTAACCATTCCTTGAGCAATTGCGCCTGTTGCGGCGACCAGAATTCGGCGTCGATCAGTTTGGTCTCGGCGGCCAGTGGATGCGCCTCAATAAAATCGTCGATTGCGCTGCCTTCCGAAGGCAGTCCCAGTTGATCGAACAGGGTTTTCAGATCGTATGCTGGCAATTCCATCATGTACTCCTTGGGTTGGCGCCGGTGTGGCGCAGTCGATCACTCTCTTTATCTGAGGTGTCCGTGGGCCCGGAGTTCGATTTGCGATTCAAGTGAGCGGGCGAGGGCGCAGGCTTCGTTATGGTTTTCGCGGAAACCTCTTACACGACCAGTCGATTTTTCCTTGATATGAAAGAAGGCATTGCCCGCCGGCACTACTTGAAAGCGTGGGGTTTGATCATTCTCATGGCTGACATGAAGGATCAAAGGCGAAGGCAACAGGTCGTCAGCGGGTCTGGCAAAGTGAGTCAGAGTGCACATATGAAGTCCTTTTCATCAATTGGCCGTGAATTACGGACCGTTTCGGGTAGTCGTAAGCAGCATCGCTGCTCTAGAATCGTCAGCACCTGTTGACGACAGGGCTTATCTAAAGCAATTTTTCGCGAGCGATATGTCGGAAAAGTGCTTTTTTTCGTGAGAAATTTCCCTAAAGTTCGTAGTCAGTTTTCTCTGTCCGCCGTTAAGGATTTTTCCTTCAAGTTGCGGCGACATCGGGATGAGTTTTGCGAGTGACAATCCAGTAGTCTTACTAACCTCGCGAACAGGCTTTCTGCTTGCTTCGGGCTTATTTGAGTAGTTTGCAGTTCCATCGGCCAGGCCGTTATTTTTTGCCGTGCGCGTTTTCCGTGTGTGGTTTTTCAGATGTGGGGATGTTTCTTTGGCAGTCAGTAACCTCGATATGCATGCTTTGTTCGTGCTGGGTGATTTGCGTGCAAAGCTGGTCAAGCTGTTCCAGTCGCGTTTTGTTTACATCACCGAGCAAAACGCCGAAGGCATTTACGTTGCCGAGATCGACACCGAAAGCGCTTTGGTGGTGGATGACAAGCCAGGCCTCAAGCTTAAAGTGGGCGATCATTTCAGCGCTTCGGTCCTGCCCAGCCGTGAAGGCGGCAAAATGGATATCCGTTTTCGTGAAATCAAACTGACGGTCTATGGCCTTGGCGACTACGCCTTTGTCGACACAGCAGACGGTCACGCCATCCTGTTCAAGGAAGGCCACAGCGTAGTAACCGTGTTCGCCGCCAATGAGCAGTTGCAGGAAGGCCTGACCAAAACCCTGAAAGCCGTCACTGCCAAGGCCGCCAAGTGGCGCAAAGGCGAACTGGTGACCTTCAAGGCCAGCGAGTGAGCCGCGCCGATTTCCATTCGCAGAACCTCGAAACCGCGCGAATAGAGGCCCGGCGTTTGTACGGTGCCAAGGCCGAACTACAGGGCGCGTGGCTGAACTGGGTTGCCGCGCAGATCTACACGTTGCGTCCCGCGGAATACGCGAGCATGGTCAGACGCGAGCTGCAAAGCTTGCAGGAAAAGTCTGATTCGTAACCCCGTCCGGGTTCGAGCCCGGAAAAAGCAGGAACCTCGGCTACAGTCAGTTGACTGAGTATTCAGAGGCTTGCGGTCTTCTGTCAGGCCATCCTGCTATTGCTGTGAACAGCACGAGGTGCAATGCATGAACGGATTTCGACGGTTGTTGGCTGCCAGTGTGGCCACCTTCGGCTTGCTGACGTCAGCGCAAACGGTGATGGCGGCCCAAACGCCGATCCACTTTGCCGACCTGAACTGGGAAAGCGGCAGCCTGATCACCGATGTCCTGCGGATCATCGTCGAGAAGGGCTACGGGTTGCCGACCGACACCTTGCCGGGCACCACCATCACCCTGGAAACCGCACTGGCCAACAACGACATTCAGGTCATTGGCGAAGAGTGGGCCGGGCGCAGTCCTGTGTGGGTCAAGGCTGAAGCGGAAGGTAAAGTCGTTAGCTTGGGCGATACGGTCAAAGGTGCCACCGAGGGTTGGTGGGTGCCGGAGTACGTGATCAAGGGTGACCCGGCCAAGGGCATCAAACCGTTGGCGCCGGACTTGCGTAGCGTCACTGATCTGAAAAAGTACAAGGACGTGTTCAAGGATCCAGAGAGTCCGGGTAAAGGACGGTTCCTCAACAGCCCGATCGGCTGGACTTCGGAAGTGGTCAACAAGCAGAAGCTGACTGCTTATGGATTGCAGGACGATTACACCAATTTCCGCAGTGGCTCCGGGGCGGCGCTGGACGCCGAGATCAGTTCTTCGATTCGTCGCGGTAAGCCGGTGTTGTTCTACTACTGGTCGCCGACGCCGCTACTCGGCAAGTTCAAACTGGTGCAGCTTGAAGAGCCACCGTTTGATGCCGAGGCGTGGAAGACGCTGACCGATGCGGACAATCCCAACCCGAAACCGACCCGGTCGCTGGCCTCCAAGCTGTCGATTGGCGTGTCTACGCCGTTTCAGAAACAGTATCCGCAGATTGCCGAATTCTTCAGCAAGGTCGATTTTCCGATCGAGCCTTTGAACAAGGCGCTGGCGGAAATGAGCGAAAAACACACCGCACCACGGGAAGCAGCGGTGGCGTTCATGAAGACGCATCCCGATGTGTGGCAGGCGTGGTTGCCGAAGGATGTGGCGGATAAGGTTTCAGCTGATCTTAAATAATCGCCCAGGCGATTGGCCAAATCGGTAGCAGGCTAGCTCCCACAAAAGGATTGCATTCCAATTGTGGGAGCTAGCCTGCTAGCGATGCCTTTAAAATTTAGTTGCTACCGCCAATTCGAAGGTTCGCGGCGTGCCTAGGTAATACGCCGGCGAAACATGCGCAAACTGGGCATACACCTCATTGGTCAGATTGCGCACTCTCCCGGTGACGGTAGTGTGTGAGTCAACCTTGTAACTAAGAAAACTGCCGAACAATGTGTACGACGGCACGGTCATGGTATTGGCCGTATCGGCATACACCGATGCCACATACCGGGCATCGACTCCTCCTTGCCATTGCGGCGAAAAGTCATAGGTCAGCCACAGATTACCCACTCGATCCGGGACGTTGGTCGGCGTATTGCCTTTGCGTGAAACCACCACGCCGGCGGCGTTTTTCTCGGTGAAGTCGTCGTACTGCGCATCGACCCAAGCGAAGTTGCCTTCGGCCAGCAACTTGTCGGTGATCCGCAGCGAGCCGGCGATCTCGATGCCTTTCGAAGTCTGTTGGCCGACCGGAATGCTGCTGGTCGGGTCCAGTGGATCGGTGACGGCAAAATCCTTGCGCTCAATGGTGTAGGCGGCCACGGTGGCCGAGCCGCGCCCGTTGAGATAATCGAATTTACTGCCGATCTCCCATTGTTTACCGGTCGATACGTCGAAATCTTGCGTGCCATTCGGTTGTTCGGCGGCGGTGCTGTATTGCGCATAAACGTTGGCCGAGGGAATGAATTGGTAGGTCAGGCCGACGCGACCGGTCACCGGTTCCCAGCTGCGCTTGAGATGCTTGGGGTTGGCGGCGGTCACGGTGCGATGGTTGGTGACGTCGAGGTCAATGTCGTCGTAACGCAGACCCGTGAGCAGCGCCAGTTTGTCGGTCAGTGCCAGACGGTTTTCCACGAACAATGCCTTGGTCGTGACTTCGTTGGTCTTGTCGCTGATCAGCTTGGGATTGGTGCCGGGTATATCGTAGAAGTAGCCCGGCCGGTAGTGGTTCGGTTCAACCGTGCTCGCACCTTTGACGTTGAGTGGCGAATTGGTGGTCTGGTTGACCTTGTATTCGAAACCGCCTGACCAGGTCGTATCGAGACCGAAGACCGAGTTGTCATGACGCAGCTCGAACTGGTTGCCGTTCTGTTCGCCCTGATGACGAACTTGATACGCGGTTGAGCGATTCACGGCGCTGTTGTCGGCGTTGTATTGGTAAGTTTCGAGGTTGCGGTAATCGCGCTGACTGTCGAGGTGATACAGCGTGTTGCGCAGGGTGGTGCTGTCGTTGATGCGGTAATCGATGATCGAGCGTACCCAGATCGTGCGCTGTTCGTAGCGACCATCTTCGACGTTGTAGTTGTTGAAGCGATTGTGTTTATCGATCTTCAGCTCACCGGCTTTGGGATTCAACACGGGCGTGCCCCAATACGGACTGTCTTCGTGTTCGTCCTGATATTCCAGGGCCAGGGTGTGTGACAGGTTGGGCGTGAGATCGCTAAGCAGCGAGAACGCCACGCTCCATGCATCGCGCTCCTGGCGGTCGATGTAACCGTTACTGGTGTTGTGGCTGACGTCGAGGCGTGCGTATTGCTGGATATCGGCGCACGGATCGGTCAACGCGTGGTTGAGACCGAAGGCCGTTTCGGTGGTGTCGTAGGTGCCGTAACTGACCCGGCCTTCAACCGCTTGTTCATCGCGGGTGGCCAGTTTGGTCACGTAGTTCAGCGAACCGCCGACGGAGCCCGCGCCATTGATTAGCGATGACGGGCCGCCGACCAGTTCCACGCGGTTGTAGATCCACGAATCAACCGGCCGGGCGAGTCCGCCGGAGACGTTGATGCCGTTGAACATTTGGGTGATCTGGCTGCTGGTGAAGCCGCGATAGGAAACGAAACCGCCAAAACCCGGCGGCGCGCTGGCGTTGACCCCGGGCAAGGTATTAGCGGCGTCCTGGAAGTTCTGCGCGCCGTGGCGTTCGATGTCGTTGCGATTGGCGATGGCCACCGAGGCGGGTGTATCGCGCACGCTCAAGCCGAGACGCGAAGCCATGCCGCTGGATTGGTCGAGGCTCAGGCCAGGCTCTGCGCCGGATTCGCCATCGATGGTGATCGGCGCAAGATCCACGGTGGATTGCGCCCAGACGTTGACGGACAGGCAGCCGCACAGGCTCGCCAGCAAAGTGAGTTGTTTCATCATTGAATCCTGAATGCTTGTCTAGGAGTCAGCGCACAGGCAAACGCCGCGCGTTGGCGCAGTGGGCTGACAAATCAAAAAGGCAGAGACACTCAGGCGAGCGGCGGGGCGCGAGGGTTGGCTGAAGGCCAGGTGAAGCGGGCAGGGAGGTCGGCGCTGACGATGGGCGCCAGCGGTGGGCTGTGTTGTTCCGGCAGGATCGCCAGGGTCAGGCTGGAATTGAACGCCGGCCCCATGCCGCCACCCACGGAGCACAACGGGCAGCCGAATGCCTTGGACAGGGTCGGTAGTTTTTCTTCGGTGGGATTGCTGGCGATTGGCGCTTGAGTGGCCGGATCGACTGTACAGAACTGGCCGCCGATACCGTTCAGCTGCAGGCCGACCATTTGTCCGTGACCGATGCTGCAGGCGAACACGTTGAACAGGACGCAGCAATAGAGCATCCAGGCCAGTAGTGAGCGATCGGAACGGGAAAATTTCATGGGGCGGCACTTTACCGTACCGCTGATCGGTCGTGCACTTGAAAAAAATGCGACTAGGATGATTTGTTCAAATCCCTTTCCAAGGATTTCAACCATGACCTTTGTGTTGGCTCAATGGCTGGTGACAACTTTTGCGCTGATTGCCTTGATGCACGTGTACTGGGCGTTGGGTGGGCAGTGGGCTGCAGCGGCGGTTGTGCCGCAGGTGCCCGTGCGCGGTTTTGTCGCAACGGTGCGACCGGCGTTCAAGCCGTCAGGCTGGCTGACGTTGATTGTGGCGGTGGCGTTGCTGGTGATTGCTGTGCTGGTGTGTATGCGGGTTGGCTGGGGAATGCCGGCGGTGAGTCACAAAGCGTTGCAGTGGGTAATCAGCGCGATTGCGTTGCTGATGTTTGCCCGGGCGATCGGCGATTCCAATCTGGTCGGTTTTTTCAAGGAAGTGAAGGATTCACGGTTTGCACGGCTGGACACCTGGGTGTATTCGCCGTTATGTGCGGTGTTGGGGGCGGGGTTGTTGGCGGTGGCTTGGGTCTAGAAAAGCAAGATCAAAAAATCGCAGCCTTCGGCAGCTCCTACAGGGAGACGCGCATTCCAATGTAGGAGCTGCCGAAGGCTGCGATCTTTTAACGGTTCAATTACCACTCTCGGTTTGGCGGCTACTGACCTCGGCCGGCACATCATCTCCGGCCATGCGCTTGCGGAACAACGCCGCCCGCGCCAGCAGCAAGGTAGTCACCGGCACCGTGATTGCCAGCAAAATCGGGATGAGCCAGGCATGTATGATCGGCCCGGATTTCAGTGCCGAGAAGCAAATGATCGAGGCCAGCGCCACACACCATGCCCCCAGCGTCGAGGCTAGTGCGGGTGGGTGCATGCGCTGAAAGTAATCTTTCATGCGCAGCAAGCCTGCGGCCCCGATCAACGCAAAAACGCCGCTGAGCACCAGTAGAATTGCCACCGGAATTTCGACCCACAACGATAATTCAGCATTCATTCGATCACCTCGCCACGCAGCAGGAACTTCGCCAAAGCAAACGAGCCGACGAAACCGAACAGCGCGATCAGCAGCGCTGCCTCGAAGTAGGTATCGCTGGAATAACGAATGCCCAGCGTCAGCATCATCAGCATCGCAACGATGTACAGATAGTCCAGCGCCAATACCCGATCCTGTGCCGACGGCCCTTTGAACAAGCGAATCAGGGTCAGCACCATCGCCAGGCAGAACAGGAACAGCGTCAACAGAATCGCGTTCGACAGTAATGGGCTCATTCGAAAATCTCCATCAACGGCCGTTCGTAGGTGCTTTTGAAGTGCTCGATAAACTGCGCTTCGTCAGCCAGATCCCACACGTGCAGCAAAAGAACGCTGCGATCCAGTGCCAGTTCCGACCACACCGTGCCGGGCACCACTGTGCAGATCATTGCCAGCGTCGCCAGACCGTGGGCGTCGCGCAGGTCCAGTGGGACTTTGACGAAGCGCGAGCGCGGCGGGCGGCGACCGGCGTTGAGCACGCCCCAAGCGACGATCAGGTTGGACATCACTACGTCCCGACCGACGAGGAAGAACAACTTGATAATGGTCCCCGGGCGCCGAATGTGCGCTCGTTTTGGCCGCAACTTACGCATCATTAACGGGGCCGCGAAACCCAATGCCGCGCCGAGCAGCAAGTTGCCCGGACTGACTGATAGATTCAGCGTCAACCACAACGCCCACAGGGCCAGCGATAACCAGGGTGCAGGGAACACACGCTTCATGGCTGCACCTCCAGCATCGCCGCTCTGGCTTCGGGGCTGGGTACGGCGCGGGTGCCGAGCACGGCCATCACGTATTGCTGGGGATTGTTCAGTGCATCTGCGGTGGCTTGGGTATAACGCAGCAGCGGTTCAGCCTTGAAGGTCAGGGCGATGCTCAGCCCCAGCAAGAGGAAAATCGGCGCGCATTCGAGTTTTCGCAGCAGCGGCGAAGGGCGCTCTTCCGGCGTCCAGAAACGCTGGATACCCAAGCGCGAGAACGCCATCAACGATGCGACCCCAGAGAGAATCAGCAACGCCAGGAACATCCACGCTGGCGTGGAAATCGGCGCAGCGGTGCCCAGACCAAGAGGATTGAGCAAGGCGCCGATCAGACTGAGCTTGCCGATAAAACCTGAAAGCGGTGGCATGCCGATGATCAACAGCGCGCAAGCAATGAAGCTCAGACCGAGAAACGCCATGGTCCAGGGGATGACCTGACCGACCACGGCTTTCTGCTCATCGTCGAGGTTGATGCCTTTTGGCGGTTGCAGGGATTCCTGTGGTCGCGGCAGCAGTTCGCTTTCGTCTTCCAGCGGAATCTCATTGGCCGAGCGCGAGCGCTCAATCAGCTCCGCCAGCAGGAACAACGCACTCAGTGCCAGGGTCGAGCTGACCACATAGAACAGCGCAGCGCCGATCAGGTTCGGCTGGGCGAAACCGATCGCCGACAACAGAATGCCGGCTGACACCAGAATGCTCAGGCTGGCCATGCGCTCCAGACGTTGCGCCGCAAGAATCGCCAGTGCCGCGCAGGCGATGGTCGCCATGCCGCCGTAGATCAGCCATTCGCCACCGAAGAACGCGGAAGCGCCGGCCTGCCCGGAGAACAGCAGCGTCCACAGACGCAGCAGAGTGTAGATGCCGACTTTGGTCATGATGGCGAACATCGCCGCCACCGGCGCACTGGCCGAGGAGTAGGCCGGCACCAGCCAGAAGTTCAGCGGCCACATACCGGCCTTGGCCAGAAATGCCACCGCGAGAATCCCCGCACCGGCGTGCAGCAGGCCACGGTCGGCTTCCGGCACCAGCGGAATCTTCAGCGCCAGATCGGCCATGTTCAGCGTACCGGTGACGCCGTAGATCAGCGCGGCACCGATCAGGAACAGCGAGGAAGCAAGCAGGTTGATCGAAATGTAATGCAGCCCCGACGACACCCGTGCCCGCCCCGAACCGTGCAGCAACAAGCCGTATGAAGCGGCCAGCAAGACTTCGAAGAACACGAACAGGTTGAACAGATCCGCCGTCAGGAACGCGCCGTACAGGCCCATCAACTGAATCTGGAACAACGCGTGGAAGCTTGAGCCAGCGCCGTCCCAACGCGCCATCGCGAAGAGCAGGGCGCTGACGCCGATGATCCCGGTCAGTACCAGCATCAATGCCGACAGGCGATCGACCACCAGCACAATGCCGAACGGTGCCTGCCAGTTGCCCGGCAAATACACGCCAATCGAGCCTGGGACGCCCGTGGTCTGCGTCCATTGCAACAGCAGCACCGATATGAATAGACCGACAAGGCTGGAGAACAGATTGATTTTCGCCTTCAGCGGCCGGTGCCGTTCGCCGAGCATCAACATGATGGCGGCGGTCAGCAGCGGCAGTAGAATCGGTGCGGCGATCAGGTGAGTCATCGCCATCATTCTTTAGGCTCCCGGCCGTCGACGTGGTCGGTGCCGGTCAGGCCGCGCGAGGCGAGCAGAACGACGAGGAACAATGCGGTCATGGCGAAACTGATCACGATCGCGGTGAGTACCAGCGCCTGCGGCAGCGGATCGGTGTAGTGCAGCAAGTCCTGCGTCACGCCGTCCTTGATCACCGGTTCTTTACCGATGAACAGACTGCCCATGCTGAAAATGAACAGGTTGACCGCGTACGACAGCAGGCACAGGCCCATGACCACCTGAAAGGTCCGAGGCCGCAGGATCAACCAGACACCGGATGCGGCGAGGATGCCGATGGCGATTGCGATGACTTCTTCCATCAGACGGCTCCTTTGCTGGCGACGGACTTGGGCAGTGATGCGGTCTTGTGGCCCCGCACCGATTGGTGGGCGAGAGCGGTCAGAATCAACAACGTCGAACCGACCACTACGCCGTACACGCCGATGTCGAAGAACAGTGCGCTGGCGACGTGGATGTCACCCAGTACCGGCAGGCTGAAATGCCAGGTGTGCGTGGTCAGGAACGGATAGCCGACGACCATCGCGCCGAGGCCCGTGGCGGTGGCGAACAGCAATCCGGTGCCCATCCAGCGCAATGGACGCAGGCTCATTTGCGCCTCGACCCACTGCGTACCGGCGACCATGTATTGCAGGATGAACGCCACCGACATCACCAGACCGGCGACGAAACCGCCACCCGGCTGGTTGTGCCCACGCATGAACAGATAGAACGACACCACCAGCGCAATTGGCAGCAGCAGGCGCACCAGTACCGCCGGCACCATCATGAAGCCGAGCGCGGTGTCGCTGGCAGAACGCGGGTTGACCAGGTCGGTGACCACGTCCGGCGCGAGCAAGCGTTGCTGAGCCGGCAGTTGCAGGCTTTCTTTCGGTGGGCGGAAGCGTCGTAGCAGGGCGAACACGGTCAGCGCCACGGCAACCAGCACAGTGATCTCACCGAGGGTGTCGAAACCACGGAAGTCCACCAGCATCACGTTGACCACATTGCTGCCGCCGCCCTCAGGCAGGGCACGGCTGAGGTAGAACGAGGAAATATCGTTCGGCGTCTGCCGCGTCAGCATTGCGTAGGACAGCAGTGCCATGCCGCCACCGACGGCAATCGACAGCAGCAAGTCGCGCAGACGGCGAATGCGTGCTTTGCGCAGGCTGCTTGGCAGCGGTGAGACTTCTTCGATCCGGCGTGGCAACCAGCGCAGGCCGAGCAGGATCAGCACGGTGGTTACCACTTCAACCGCCAGTTGTGTCAACGCAAGATCCGGCGCCGAGAACCAGACGAAGGTTACGCAGGTCATCAGGCCACAGACGCTGACCATGGTCAGGGCCGCGAGACGGTGATACTTGGCTTGCCAAGCGGCGCCGAGGGCGCAGGCAATCGCCAGCAGCCACAGGGTCACGAAGACGATGGAACCGGGAATCTTCGGTCGGTCGCCCCAGCTCAGCGTGCTGTGCAGCATCGGGATCAGGCCTGCGAGCACAGCCGCCAATACCATCAGGAACAACTGCATTTGCAGACGCTTGGTGCCCAGACGCCGCTCGACGCGACGGGCCATGCGCATCATCACCACCAGGCTGCGCTCGAACAGACGCTTGCCGTTGAAGCGGCCCACCAGTGGCGGGTACTTGAAGCGGCCGAGCTTGAACTGGTTACGCAGCAACAGATACAGAACGATACCGCCGGACATGGCGATCAGGCTCATGATCATTGGCGCATTCAGACCGTGCCAGATCGCCAGGCTGTATTCCGGCAGCACACCACCGACCACGGGCAGCGCCGCCGCTGCGAGCAACGGGCCGACGATCTGTGCCGGGAAAATTCCCACCAGCAAGCAAGTAAATACCAGCAGTTCGACCGGAGCGCGCATCCAGCGCGGCGGTTCGTGCGGGGTGTGCGGCAGGTCGGTGGCCGGGGGGCCGAAGAACACATCAACGGTGAAGCGCAGCGAGTAAGCGACGCTGAACATGCCAGCGATGGTCGCGACGATCGGCAACGACATCTCTACCCACGCCGTGGCATTGATGAACACGGTTTCAGCGAAGAACATTTCTTTCGACAGGAAGCCGTTGAGCAATGGCACGCCGGCCATCGAGGCGCTGGCGACCATCGCGAGGGTCGCGGTATACGGAATCAGTTTGATCAGACCGCTGAGTTTGCGGATGTCGCGGGTGCCACTTTCATGGTCGATGATCCCCGCGGCCATGAACAGCGAGGCTTTGAACGTCGCGTGGTTGAGAATGTGGAACACCGCCGCCACTGCCGCTAACGGGCTGTTGAGGCCGAGCAGCAGGGTGATCAGGCCGAGGTGACTGATGGTCGAGTAGGCCAGCAATCCTTTGAGATCGTTCTGGAACATCGCGCAATAAGCGCCGAGCAGCAGCGTACAGGCGCCGGCACCGCTGACGATGTAGAACCATTCTTCACTGCCGGACAGCGACGGCCACAACCGCGCCAGCAGAAACACCCCGGCCTTGACCATGGTCGCCGAGTGCAGATAAGCAGAGACGGGTGTCGGCGCCGCCATGGCGTGGGGCAGCCAGAAGTGAAACGGGAATTGCGCGCTTTTGCTGAGTGCGCCAATGAGGATGAGAGGTAACAGAATAGGGTAGAGGGCGTGTGCGCGAATCAGATCGCCGGCGGCCAAGACCTTGTCGAGGTCGTAGCTGCCGACAACATGGCCGAGCAGCATGACCCCCGCCAGCAGACACAGTCCGCCTGCACCGGTGACCATCAGCGCCATGTAAGCGCCGCGACGGGCGTCGGCGCGATGGTGCCAATAGCCAATCAACAGGAACGAGAAGAGGCTGGTCAGCTCCCAGAAAAACACGATCTGGATCAGGTTGCCGGAGATGACCAAACCGAGCATGGCGCCCATGAACGCCAGGAAAAACGCGAAGAAACGCGGCACCGGATCATCCGGCGACATGTAATAACGCGCATATAAAGAAACGAGTGTGCCGATGCCGAGTACCAGCATCGAGAACAGCCAGGCGAAGCCGTCCATGCGCAAAACGAAGTTCAGGCCGAGGCTGGGCAGCCACATGAACTCTTCACGGATCACGCCGCCGTGGGCGATTTGCGGGTACAACATCGCGACTTGAACGGTGCCGATCAGAGCGACCAGCCCCGCCAGCAGGGATTCGGTATTACGCGCGTTGTGTGGCAGCACCGCTGCCAGACAGCTGCCAATGAATGGCAGAAGCAGTAGAACTATCAGGGACATAGGCTTCTAATCTGCGGAAGTTTGTGAAGCATCATACGTGCCAGCTCCCCGATCACCAAACGCCAGGATGTCTCAGAATCCTACAAAGTAGTCTGAAAATTTCTGTTTGGCATTGTTTCAAAGCAGGGATGGAGTGGCAGATGGCCCTTTCGCGCGCTGAAGATATTGCTGATCAACCCTGCGTTTCCCGCTCCAACTCAACATCGGTTTCTGCGACCTTACCCTTGGTTTTCAACTCACTGACAATCACCGCTGCGACAATCAGCCCCGCGCCCACCAGCGCAATCGCTGGCAAGCGCTCGCCGGCAATCCGCCCGACGATCCCTGCCCACACCGGCTCACCGGCATAGATCAACGTTGCCCGAGTTGGCGAAACACTTTTCTGCGCCCAGTTCATCGCCACCTGAATCGCCGCGCTCGCGGCCCCCAGGCCCAGTGCAGTCACCAGCAGCGTCGTGGAAAAATCCGGAATCGCCTCACCCGTCGGCACCACCAGTAGAAACGACAACACGGAGGTGGTTGCCAGTTGCACTACGGTGACCCGGCGCACATCGACTTGTCCGGCATAGGTGCTAATCAAAATGATCTCGGCGGCAATCGCGATGGCACTGATCAGCGTGGCAATTTCACCCGGGCTGAAGTTCAGCGACGCCCCCGATGGCCCCGACAACAGCATCAAACCGGTGAACGCCAACATGATCCCGATGCTCGGCATCAATCCCGGACGCCGACCGAGTACCAGCCATTGCAGCAACGGCACGAACGGGACGTAGAGGGCGGTGATGAACGCCGACTGACTGCTCGGAATTGTTTGCAGACCGACCGTCTGCAAACCATAACCGAGCATGATTGCCACGCCGATAAACGCGCCGGCCTTGAGTTCGAACAGGGTCAATTCACGCAGATGACGCCACGAGAACAGCGCGACGATGCACGCCGCAGCGGCAAAGCGCAGACCGACAAAAAACATCGGCCCGCTGACGGTCATCGCATGCTGAACCAGCAGGAAGGTGCCGCCCCAGATCATGGTGATCAGCACCAGCACGCACTCGGCTTTGCTGAATCGGGAGAGGCGGACGGGGGGAGGGGAAGTGTTCAGCGACATCAATGACCTTGCGCACTATAAAAAGGAGGCCGCACAATGCGGCCAACGTTGCGCAGTATACTGCCCAACCTCACCGAGTGAGCAATATAGTGCACAAAGATTCCACGCAAAGGACCTCCGTTCTTCAGCACGTCAGCCAAAACGTCCGACGTCTGCGCCATGCCGCCGATATGAGCCAGACCGCGCTGGCGGAAAAATCCGGCGTTAGCCGACGCATGCTGGTGGCGATCGAGGCGGGCGAGAAGAATGTCAGCCTGACCACGCTCGATCGCGTCGCTGAAGCGCTGGATGTCGCGTTCAGCGATCTGATCCAGGCGCCGGATGCCCGGGACCCGAGCCGCATCAACGAAGTGGCCTGGGCGGGAACGATCCCGGGGAGTAAAGCGGTGCTGCTGTCGAAAGCCACCGCCACACGCGAAGTCGAGCAATGGGAATGGTGTCTGCAGCCGGGCGAGGTTTACCCCTCGCAGGCGGATGCCGAGGGCTGGAGTGAGCAGATTTTCGTGTTCGAAGGCTGCCTGACGCTGATGCTCGGCGATCAGCCGCAAAAGATCGACACAGGGGAGTTCTTCATGTTTGCCAGTAATCAGCCGCATTCCTATCGCAATGATGGGGGGGTTGCGGCTCGGTTTGTGCGCAATGTGGTGATTTGAATGGCACATGACACGGATATCCTGATCATCGGCGGCGGCCTCAGCGGCACGATGCTGGCGGTGCAATTGCTGCGTCAGCCGGGCCGGCGAACAATCGTCATCGTCGAACCGCGTGCTGAACTCGGTCGAGGCGAGGCCTACAGTGCGGTTGAGTTGGGCCATACGCTCAACGGCAATGCGGCGCGAATGAGCGTTGATCCAGATAATCCAAATGACCTGACGCAATGGCTGACCGAGCATATTGCGGCCGGCGGCTGGCCGGAGTCTGCAGAGCAGAATGTGCCAATCAGTGAGCTGTTTCCACCGCGCGGATTGTTTGGTGTCTATGTGCAGCAGCGTTTGGCTGAAGCGCGGCGGGTCGGTGCGCAATATGGCTCGACGGTCGAGCACGTGTGCGCCGAGGCAGTAGATCTGCAAACGGCAGCGGATTCGGTGCAGTTGCGTTTGAACGACGGCCAGGTCTTGAATGGGGCTCTTGCGGTACTCGCCACCGGTATGTTCCCCGCTGCGCGAACTGCACAGAAACACTCCAGCGGCCTCAACGCTGCCGCACTGGATCCGTGGGATGTCGCGGTCATGCGCCAGCTCGATCCGCTATCGACCGTGATGATCATCGGCTCCGGCCTGACCATGGTCGATGCCGTGGTTTCGCTGGAGCAGGCCGGGCATCGCGGGCCGATCGAGGTGTTTTCCCGGCACGGTCTGTTGCCCCATGTGCGCCGACAACCGCCGGCCTGGGTCGATTTCCTGGGCGAGGATCATGGCATTCGCACCCCACGGCAGTTGCTGTGCGAATTACGCCGGCAGTGTCGAGACGCCATTGCGCAGGGCATCGACTGGCAGGCACCGCTGGATACGGTTCGCGTGCACATCGCTCGGTTATGGAGCCAGGCGACTGACGTGCAGCGGCGACAATTCGTACGGCATGTGCGGCCATGGTGGGAAAGTCATCATCATCGTTCGCCACCGTTGAGTGCGGCGTTGGTCGAGCGCCTGCAATTGGCAGGGCGGCTCAGCATCCATGCTGCGTCGTTTAAAGGGCTTGAGCCAAGTTCGGATGGCGGTGTTCGCATTCGAATAAGACGTCGCGGTGAGGCTGAAACCTGCGTGATGCACGGCGCAGCGCTGATCAATTCCAGCGGTATCGAATATGACTGGCGTCGCGTGGCGCGACCGTTGCCGCAGCAGTTGCTGGAGCGTGGTCTGGTGCAGCCTGGGCCGTTGGCATTGGGGATTGCGGCGGGAATGGATGGCGCGGTACTGGATGCCGAGGGGCATGCGGCTGGCCGGGTATTTGCGATGGGGCCGCCACTGCGGGGGATATGGTGGGAGAGTACGGCGGTGACGGATGTGGCGTTGCAGGCCAAGGCACTGGCGGCGCGGTTGGTGGGCTGAAGTTGTTCTTTCAGGCGCCATCGCCAGCAGGGCTGGCTACCACATTGGATTTGGGTGAATGCAAAATCTGTGTGCAACCAAAAATCCCTGTAGGAGCTAGCCCTGCTAGCGATGGCGGTGTATCAGACAACATTAATAGGTCTGATCTACCGCTATCGCTGGCAAGCCAGCTCCCACATTGGCATTGTTTGATGCTTAAAAGTTACGCCACCACTCGATAGCAAGGCACATACGCCGCGCCGCCCGGCAGCTTCATCCGGTGCTGGGCGACGAAGGCTTTGAGCAGCGCATCGAGCGGTTGCATGATCGCCGCGTCACCACGGATCTGGTACGGCCCGTGTTCTTCAATCAGGCGAATGCCCTTGTCCTTGACGTTGCCAGCGACGATGCCGGAAAACGCCCGACGCAGGTTCGCCGCCAGTTCGTGCGGCGGTTGATCGCGGTGCAGTTTCAGGTTGGCCATGTTTTCGTGGGTCGGATCGAACGGACGCTGGAAGCCCTCGTCGATTTTCAACAGCCAGTTGAAGTGGAACGCGTCGTTGCGCTCGCGGCGGAACTGCTTCACCGCTTTCAGCCCTTGAGTCATCTGCCGTGCTACTTCGGCCGGGTCATCAATGATGATTTCGTAATGCTGTTTGGCCGCTTCGCCGAGGGTCGCGGTAACGAACGCGTCCAGTTGCTCCAGATACGGTGCAGCATGTTTCGGCCCGGTGAGGATGACCGGGAACGGCAGGCCGGCGTTGTCCGGGTGCATGAGGATGCCGAGCAGATAGAGGAACTCTTCAGCCGTACCGGCGCCGCCTGGGAAAATGATGATGCCGTGGCCAACGCGGACGAAGGCTTCCAGGCGTTTTTCGATGTCCGGCAGGATCACTAGCTCGTTGACGATCGGGTTCGGCGCTTCGGCGGCAATGATGCCGGGCTCGGTCAAACCAAGGTAGCGGCCACCATGAATACGCTGTTTGGCGTGGGCGATGGTCGCCCCCTTCATCGGGCCTTTCATTACGCCAGGGCCGCAACCGGTGCAGATGTCGAGGCTGCGCAGGCCCAGTTCGTGGCCGACTTTCTTGGTGTATTTGTATTCTTCGGTGTTGATCGAGTGACCGCCCCAGCAGACGACGATCTTCGGCTCGACGCCCGGGCGCAGGGTGCGCGCGTTGCGCAACAGATGGAAGACGTAGTCGCTGATGCCTTGCGAGGTGGTCAGGTCGATGCGCTGGCTGTCGAGTTCGTTTTCGGTGTAGACGATGTCGCGCAGGGCGCTGAAGAGCATTTCGCGGGTGCTGGCGATCATTTCGCCGTCGACGAAAGCGTCGGCCGGAGCGTTCAGCAGCTCGAGGCGTACGCCGCGATCCTGTTGGTGAATGCGGATTTCGAAGTCCTTGTAGGCTTCGAGGATGGTCTTGGCGTTATCGACATGGGCGCCGGTGTTGAGGATGGCCAGGGCGCACTGGCGGAAGAGGGTATAGGTGCTGCCGGATCCGGCTTCGCTCAGTTGCTGAACTTCACGTTGAGAAAGGGTTTCCAGGCTGCCTTTCGGGCTGACCGAGGCATTGATTACGTGTCGTTGGGTCATGCAATGATCCTTAAAACGATGTCATCTCAATACTAGGCGATGGCATCCGAATAGTGTGTATCCATGAATGAAGATGGCACGATCTGCGCTGTACCGCCATGTCCCCCGTTGGACGCTGAAAAGATGAAAAGGAGCCCCAGCATAGCTAAATCGCCGCCCGATGCGATAATGCCCCGGCCGGTTTTTTCCGTTGCCCTTTTTTGCTGCTCAAGGAAGTCATTCGCAATGTTCGAGATTCAACCGATGGACGCCGCCACCTTTCGCCAGCAGACCCGGCGCAGCACGATCATCATCGCCGTGCTGTTCCTGGTGTTGGCGATGCTGTTTTCCAGCGCGGCGGTGGCGCTGTTCGGCGAACCTGGCGGCGATAACCTGCGGTTTAATGTGGGCGGTGTGTTTCTGGCGTTCCTGCTGACAGCGGCGTTGTTGCGCGGGCGCTTCTGGAATCAGAGCTGGATGGCTCCGGCGGTGTACAGCTGGCGGCTCAAACGCAACCTGATGAGCATCACCAATGTGATGCATCAGGTGACGGCCGCCGCGGAAAAGAACGATTCAACAGCGATGAAAGTCCTGCGCTTTTATCATTTGGGCCTGACGCAGATGCATGAACTGGACGGCAACTCCAGCGATCATGGGCAACTGTGGCGGGAAGTCGAAGCGCACAAAGAACGGATGCAGGCGCTGGGCCTCGATACCGAACAGACCCGATTCGATCCGGCCTGGCTGGATGCCTTGAAGCAGGCACCGCGCTAGAGCGCCTGCTTGCCGCGCAGTTTCCATGAACGAATCAACCGCCCATAAACCAGCAGATTGACCGCCAGCACTACGCTGCCAAGCGCCAGTTGAATCTGCGGAGTGAGCCCCGCGGGATAGATGATTGGCCAGACGTAATGCTCGATGAAACCGCCGGCGTATTCGGTTTGCCCGGCGGCGTGACGCATCAGGTTTTCCCAGTAGGTCAGTGGGCAGGTCAGGTGGAACACCTCGACCGCGACGCCCCACGCCGCCGCCGGCAAATGCAGGCACATGATTCGCGGCCATTTCAGCACTAGCAGCCCGCCGAACAGCACGAACAAAATAAAAGACAAATGAAACAGCACCAGCCCATCGGCTGCGATTCGGTACAGCATGTCGTCTCCCTGACGCGATTGTGAATGGCGCTATGTTACGCCCGTCACGGGTTTAAAGCTCAGGGCGAAAATCGGCAAATTCGGCGCGCATGCGTCCGTTGTGCTTGGCTTGATAGAGCAATTTGTCGACCTGTTCGACGAAGTCCAGCGGATCGCTGCCGACCGTTGCGTTGGTGGTGCCGACGCCAAGGCTCAGGCTGATCCAGGGCGATACCGGCGAGTGTGCATGAGCGATCTGCTGCTGACGGATCAGATGCAAGCATTTGCGCGCCACCAGACGCGCCGACTCGGCATCGGTTTCCGGCAGCAGCCAAACGAACTCTTCACCGCCGATTCGGGCGATGAAATCCCGTGGCCGGTTGGCTGCCAGTGACAGTGTCCTGGCCACTTGGCGCAGACATTCGTCGCCTTTTATGTGGCCGTAATGGTCGTTGTATTGCTTGAAGTAGTCGATGTCGAGAATCAGCAGCGACAGCGGCAATCCACTGCGCTGAGCCTGGGTCCATTCGCGTTCGAGTACGGTGTCGAACATGCGCCGGTTGGCGATGCCGGTGAGGCCGTCCTGAAACGAATATTCTTCCAGTTGCTTCTGCAGGCGGATCAGATGCTCTTCGGTTTTCTTGCGCTCGCTGATATCGAACATGAACCCCACCAGCGCCTCGACTTCGCCGTCCTTGCGCACCACGTGCACGACGTCGCGGATCCACACGTATTCGCCGGCACTGGTCAGCGCGCGATAGTCGGCTTCGTGATCGACCCCGGCACGCGATTGCGAAACACAGAATTCGACGACGTAATCGCGGTCATCCGGGTGCATGCGCTCGACCCAGTCGTTGACCCCGACCCAGCTGTCCTGCTTCCAGCCAAGCAAGGTTTCGATCTGCGGGCCGATGTAGCTGAAAGTCATGCTTTTCCAGTCGATTCGCCACGGGATGGCTTTGGTCGATTCCAGTAGGGTTTTGTACACGTCATTGTCGATGGCGGTCATGGCAGGCAGGGTCTCAACGGGAATGTCTCGAGGAGGAAATGCTGCGCCAGCATGTTGCTGGCACCGTGGCGTTGCAAGCGGCTGGCCGATGAACGGTTGCATCAGGCCGATTTCCCACAAGTGCGCAAGATTGTTCAAGCCACAAAACTGATTTTACTGGCACAGTCTTTGGCCGTTTCGTTGATTGAGGAGCGTTATGTCTGATTCACTTTTGCCCCGCAGTGCGTTCCTGCGCGGTGCTGCGGCGATCATGCCGCTGTCTCTGGCGACTGCGCCGTGGGGGCTGCTCGCCGGCTCCATGGCGATTGAAGCCAACCTTACACCGCTGCAAGGACAGGGCCTGTCGAGCATTGTGTTTGCGGGTGCCGCACAATTGGTCGCGATTGGCATGCTCAAGGGCGGCGCGGGAATTTTTTCGATTCTGCTGACCACGGTGCTGCTGACGTCGCAGCATTTGTTGTACGGCATGAGCATGCGTTCGGTGATCTCGCCGTTGCCGGGCCGTTGGCGGCTTGGCCTGGGCTTTTTGCTCACTGACGAACTGTTCGCGCTGACCAGTCAGCATGACCGGCAACAGTTCAATCGCTGGTACGCATTGGGCGTCGGTTTGACCTTCTACATCGCCTGGAATCTGTTCACCCTCGCCGGTATCGTCCTCGGCAGCAGTATTCCGGGGCTGGAACATCTGGGTCTTGACTTCTCGATTGCCGCGACCTTCATCGCACTGATCACACCCGTGGTGCGCAATGTGCCGACGGTGGTCTGCGTGGCCGTGTCGCTGTTCTGTTCGGTGCTGTTCAGTTATTGGCAATGGGGCTCGGCGCTGGTGCTGTCGGGATTGGCGGGCATGACCGCAGGGTTTATCTGCAACAAACTGTATCGGGAGCACGCATGATGGTCTGGGCGGTGATTTTCGGCATGGGAATTCTGGTCTTTCTCAACCGCTACGTATTTCTTGAGCCGCGCTTGCCGGTGCGCTTGAGCAGCAATGCCCGGCAGTTTCTCGGTTTTGCTGTGCCGGGAATGCTCACGGCAATCTGCGGGCCGATCGTATTCATGCCGGACAAACAACTGAATCTGCAGTGGGACAATCCCTATCTGCTTAGTTCGCTGGTGGCTATAGGCCTGGTACTCGCCACACGCAATACGTTGCTCAGCATGTTGTTGAGCATGGCGTTCTTCTTTTTGCTGCGCTGGTGGTTGTAAGTTGCCTGATGGAAATTGTTCTACGCTTTAAAACGGATCGTCTACTTGTGAGGGGAGGTGAACATGGCGACAGAGCAAAAGCATCCGGAAACGGACGACGAGACCGATGAGCCGACTGAAGAAGAAATCGAGCGTGAGAAGCACAAGGAGCAGACCTGGAAGCACGATGATGGCAGAGAACTTTCAGATCCTGATCGCAAGTTTTGAGTGATTTCGACGTAAAAGCCCCGCACGTGCGGGGCTTTTTTGTGGTTTCAAAGATCTTCCATCTGCGGGAAGTCAGGGTGTGATGCCCGATATCCCAACGTTCGATCGATCCACGCATTGAGCTCGTTGACCATCACCGGCGGGTGGCCGGGATACCCGTCGAGGGTGGTGCGCAGGATGCGCTCGATGTCGGGAACGGTCCGCAGGTTTCGGGTCTTGATGTAGTGGCCGATAAAACAGTCGAGTTCAAAGCGTTCTGTCATGGACAGATAAATACACTCCAGGCCGCTGACCTGTTTGATTGCAAAATCGTCGCGCAACTTATTTCTCTGCAAGGGCTTGTAAAGTTATAGGGAATTCCTGATTTATTGACTCTTTGGTCAACTGGTATACCAATCGGAAAGGCGGCGCGCATGCTAGCCGTAGTGCATGTAAATGTATGTATGACGGTTGAAATGTCTGACAGGCGGTTAGTTCATACGAACGACTGTTTCAATATCACTGTTTCGCAAATGAAACAGTCGATGTAACGCCCCGGATTCAGCCTGTGAGGCGGTATTTTGATAACGCGCCGACACTCGAATTATTTAAGCGATTTTTTCAATCAGTTCCGCACCCTGATTGCGTGAGTTACCGACAGCTTTGCCGACTTTGTACCATTCGAACACCTCACTGGGCTCACCCTCAAAGAGCAGCATCTGCTCGGCGCGTTCCACCGGCGTTGCCGGATCCAGCCATTCGCGCACCAAATCCGGGCGCAAAACCACTGGTCGGCGGTCATGAATATCGAGCATCCCGCCAACGCTGTTGGCGGTGATGATGACGAAACCATCGTCCTCGCGAGCCTCGGTTCCCGGTGTGGGAAATTGTCCGATCGCCGCGCAGAAAACCGGTTCGTGATCTGCGCGACGGATCAGCCAGGGTTGCTTGTTTTTGTCGCCGGCATCGACCCATTCAAACCAATTATCGACGGGCACGATGAGGCGGTTGCGCCAGATCGCCCGGAAGAACGGGCCATGGGCGACTTTCTCCACGCGCGCGTTGATCGGTGGCGGACGATCCTTGGCCCAGTGCGGACGCCAGCCCCAGCGCAGGTTATCGGCATACACGCGTTGCTCATGTTGATGAAGAACGGCCAGCGTAGTGGTCGGCGCCGCGTTGTAGCGATTGAGTGGCGCATCGCCGACGTGGTTGATCAGTGCATCGGGGATGCTCAACACGGCCACAAAGTCGTGGATGCCTCGGTACTGCGTGAGTCTTCCGCACATGGCTGAATCTCCGGTAGGAAATTTCAGCTTAGTCGCTGGGGACCATTCAATCCTTGGCGTCCTCACCGGTAAACGTATCGCGCCAAGCCAGCCAGCGACGCTCGATCATCGCCAGCACCCCGTCGCTGAGTTTTCCCAGCAAGGCGAGCACGATGATCGCGGCCAGCACGATATCGGGCCGCGAAGTTTCGCGACCGTCGCTGAGCAGATAGCCGAGCCCTTTGGTGGCGGCGATCAACTCGGCGGCGACCAGAAACATCCATGCCAGGCTCATGCCACTGCGCAATCCGGTGAACAGGCCGGGCAGGGCGGCGGGCAGCAGAATGCGCCGGGTCAGTTGCCAGCGGCTGAAGCCGTAAATGCGGCCGACTTCCACCAGTTTGCGATCAATATTGCGGATCGCCGCGACGACGTTGACGTACACCGGAAAGAACGCGCCGATGGCGATCAAGACGATTTTCGAGGTCTCGTCGATGCCCAGCCACAGAAGTAATAACGGCACCCAGGCGAGGCTCGGAATCGACCGCAACGCGGCAAACATCGGTTCCAGATAGGCTTCGGCTTCGCGACTCAATCCGACCCAGGCAGCAAATACCAGCGCAAGACCGGCGCCGATGGCGAATCCCAGTAGCACGCGAATCAGACTGGCGCCGATGTGTTTCCACAACGCGCCTTCGGCAAGGTCGGTGAGGGTCAAAGCGATTTCGCTTGGCGCCGGCATCTGGTAGGACGGTAGCCAGCCGATGCGTACGATTATTTCCAGAACGATGACGATCAGCAGGGGCAACGCCAGACCTTTGCAACGGCGTAGCCATGCCGTGTTGAAAAAGGCTGGGCGCCGCTGCGAGAAGGCGAGTTGCGCCGGTAAATCTTTACTGTGTGTGGTCATGGTTGAGCTCCGCACACGACAAATCCGCGACCGGCGCGGATGTGTTGTGAGGCTGATTATTTACTGGCGGGCGACCGCTTGTTGAACACCGCCGTCGAGCAATTGGTCGATGACTTGATCGACATTGACACCACGGCGCACCAGTTCTTCGGAGACCAGAATCGGTGCTGCAGCCTTCGAAGCCAGCACGTCGTTGGGTGTCAATTGCGGGCTGCTCAGGTCGGTGCGCGACAGTTGCAGCTTGGCCACATCCAGCGGCAGGCCGGATTCCTTGGCGAGCAGAGCGGCGAACTCTTCAGGATTTTTCAACGACCATTCACGTGCCTGCTCGTAGGCCTTGACCACGGTGTCGATGGTCTGCGGATGCTCTTTGGCGTATTGCTCGGTGACGCTGACCACGCCGTAGCTATTGAACGCCGGGTTGCGATACAGCAGACGCGAGCCGGCCTGCACCTGGCTGGCGGCCATGTGCGGATCGAGCCCGGCCCAGGCGTCGACGTCACCCTTTTCCAATGCGGTGCGGCCATCCGGGTGTTGCAAGTGGACCAGTTCCACATCGTCCTTTTTCAGCCCGGCCTGTTGCAGGCTGCGCAAGGTGAACAGGTACGGGTCGGTGCCTTTGGTGGCGGCGATTTTCTTGCCTTTAAGGTCGGCGACCGATTGATACGGCGAGTCTTTGCGCACAACCAGCGCCGTCCATTCGGCGCGGCTGTAAACGTAAACCGACTTGATCGGACTGCCATTGGCCCGGCTGAGCACGGCAGCAAGGCTGGCGCTGGAGGCAAAATCGACGCCGCCACTGTTGAGGTATTCCAGCGAGCGGTTACTGCCCTGACTCAAGACCCAGCTGACTTTGGTTTGTGGCAGGGCTTTTTCGAGGAAGCCGAAATGCTTGAGCACCAGACTCACTGGCGAGTAATAGGCGTAATCGAGATGGACTTCCGCCGGGGCGGTTTCAGCAGCGTGGGCGAGTGGTTGCAGGCTCAGAGCCATTGCGCCAGCGGCCAACAGGGTTTTCAGGCGAATTAACGGGAAGAATGAGGTCATGGGGCGCTCCGGCAAAGGCACAGGTTTTTTATGTCCAAAAAGAAGTTTTTTTCGAATGCTTCCTACAGGAATGGAATATTGCAGGCTCTGTGCCATGTGGATCAAAGCACCGGTTTGTGGGGCTTCAAGTGTGTTGAAGGGGATTTTTGCTGTTGCGTGAGCAACAGTGTGGCGAATCACTGTTGCGGGGCAAACAGTGCGCGTAGGCGGTAATGAGTTTATGCATTATTGGAATTTCAAAACTGAATATTAAGAGCGTTATGGTCTATGCAATCCCTTCTGCAGGACTCGCCATGAAGCTCTCCCGTTTTGTTCGCAAGGCCCTCGCCGCCGCGCTGTTTATATCGCCACTTTCCTACGCCGCCGAGCCTGTGGTCCTGCATATAGGCGATCAGAATTACTACAACATCCGCGCTTCAATAGAAGCCTCGGGTGTATTGAAGGACGCGCCTTATACGGTCGACTGGAAACATTTTCAGGCTGCAGCACCGCTCGCCGAAGCGCTGCAAACCGGTGCGCTGGACTTGGGCTTCCTCGGCGATTCCGGGTTTCTGTTTCTTGCCGCAAAGCAGGCACCGGTGAAACTCATCGGCGTGTCGCGGCAGAATCCAGACACGATTGCGCTGCTGGTGCCCAAGGATTCCCCGGTAAAAACCATCGCTGATTTGAAGGACAAGAAAGTCGCCTACTGGCCGGGTGCCTGGAGCCAGCAATTGACCTTGCGCGCGTTGGAGCAGGGCGGTCTGCCGGAAAACTACGTCGACTTCGTCAAACTGATGCCGATCGACGCGGCCGCCGCGTTGCCGCAGGGCAGCATCGACGCGTTTCCGGTGTGGGAACCGTACATTTCCCAGCAGATTGTATTCTCGGGTGCGCGACCGATCCTGACCGCGAAAAATCTTATGCCGGGGCTCAGCGCGATTGCCGCCTCAACGCCGTCGATCGACAGCAAACGCGAAGCCATCGCCGATTTTCTCGGGCGGTTGAAGCAGGCGCGGGCCTGGGTGGACAGTCACACCGACGAGTACGCCGACCTGTGGGCGAAGAAGGCCAATCTTGATCAGCAGGTGTCGCGGCACTGGTTGCGTCAGGCGCACATGAGCATCGGGCCAGTGGATCAGCAGGCCGCCGCAGATCTGCAAAGCACCGCCGATTTCCTTTTTAAAGTGAAGGCATTGCCGACAGCGCTGAGCACCGCCGGGATCATCGACACGTCATTCCAGCAAGCCTTGGCGAACTGAGCGAGCGTCGGAACCAAACACTGTGTACCTTATCCAACCCCGGCTCGCGGATCGGAGCGCAGGGACGGATAAAGGCGAGGGAGTTTTGCCTATCGACAACATGACCGGCGCGCTCGGGCTCAAGGCAAAACATGACATCTGTATTCAAACTCATCGGTGCGGTGGCCATCGCTTTCGGGCTGGCCGGCTGCATCGCGGCGCCCATCGAAATGACGGCGCAAACCGAAACTCGCCTCAAGGCTCAGGCGCCAGTGCGCTTTCTGCTGACCTTCGATGACGGCCCCAGCGCCTCCAGTTTCTGGAATCCGTCGGCAACAGTCCTCGATAGCCTCAAAGACAATCCAGTGCAGCCCGGCATCAAAGCGGTGTTTTTCGTCCAGACCCGCGCACCTCGCGCCGGCAATAGCGAGATCGGTCGCGGCATCATGCGGCGCGAGTTTGCCGAAGGACATATTCTCGCGTTCCACACTGCGACCCATTGGCACACCAATCACCGGTCGCTTGATCCTCAGGAGCTCGAAGAGTCGCTGACCAACGGCACCGCTGATATCGCGAGCATTACCGGCACGCCACCGACACTGTTGCGTCCGCCATTCTGGAACTACGACAAACGCACATTCGCCGCCTATCAACAGCACGGCTTGCATGTTTTGCTGACGGACTTGAGTGCCAATGACGGAAAAATCTGGGGCTTCAATGCCAGCCCTCGACGTCGGGCCAATATGTTGCGGCAATTATCGGAAGTCCGTGAGCGCATCGCTTTGGGGGAATTTCCCACTGTGGATGGGGTGATTCCGCTGGTGGTGACGTTTCATGACCTCAATCGCTACACCGCACGACATACGCGCGAATACCTGCAAATCCTGCTCGACAGTGCAGCGGCCACGGGTTTGAAACTGGCGGACAAGCCGTTTTATGATGATCACGCCGCGTTGCAGAAGGCTGCGCTGGCGCGCTCCGTTGAAAAGAGCTCGGAACCGGTGAATTTGCCGGGGATCTGGAACTGGATTTGGGATGGCGACGCTCATTGAGCGGTCGCAGAAGAAATGTGATCGGGTTGGCATATTGGTGTCGAGCAAGACACCAGCTGCTCATCTATGCTCTACCGATCAAATCGATTCGCCTGTGAGGCGTTCGCCCATGCTTGCCATCACCGACATTTGCCGCATCGTCGAGTCCGGCTTCCCTGCGCTTAAATGTGATTGCACCCCTTCGGCGCAGGGACTACTGCAAATCAAGGTGTATGAGCCAGAAAGCGGGCGAGTGGATTTGCTCCTCAATGGTGTTTCTCCGGAACATCTCGTCACGATCCGTGACATCTCCAACTTCATTGGTGAGCTACGCACCGAGATGAGTGCCGGTCGCCGAGCATTCGCCGGTTGAGCGTTTATAAACGCCGTTGAAATGCCTTCACAATGCGCAGCGTCGCCGCACTGATGCTCAGGTTCTGCACCGAATCGAGGGGATGCCAGATGCAATCGATGATCTCGTTTTGCGGTCTGACCTCATCGATATTCAGCACTGAGGCTTCGTAGACGTGGTGCCGTGTGGTGCCGCTCTGCAACTCCATCAAGTACAACACCTCTTCGGCGTTCAGCCCGGTCTCTTCCTGCAACTCGCGCACAGCAGCGTCCGACCGGGTTTCGCCTGGCTCGACCTTGCCGCCGGGCAATGTCCATTGGCTGCGGGGCTTGCGTACCAGGAGGATGTGGCGATCCTGTTCGCAAATAACGGTGGCGCGTTCTTTCATCTGTTACCTATGTGTTGCCTGTCATAAAACTGAAATGAAACTGCAATATTCGAGCCGGTCCAGCAAGCAGAGGTTCCGTTAGAGTTTGAACGTTTGCCTGAATGAAAAGTGCCGGTCTTGCCGATGTCGCGACGCTCGGTCGGCACCTCGTTCAACACCGGGTGTAAGGTAAAAGCGTGAGGCTGTACCCACCGCTAGCGAAAAGGAGGTACCCATGAGCATTCCTGTGATGAACAAAATGCACATGAACGGCTACGACGTACTCAGCGTAAACAACGGCCCGTGGCGGGTTTGTACCCAGGGCGATCGACTGGCTTCGTTTGGCAGCAGGGAAGAGGCGTTGGCCTATGCCGCGACGCTTCCCGGCTACAAAAAACGCTCCGTACGCGGACAAAGTCACACCGCTACATGATGAGTGGTCATAAATGAGCCCCGGCATTTGTCGGGGCTTTTGTTTGCGGGAAAAGGACGGGCAGGTTTCAGTGGACTTTGGTTCGGCTGATAGCGCGTGCCTTCACTTCCTTGGCATACAGTTGCAGGCGTTCCTCATCGCTCTGCAGAACCTCGCAGGATCTCAGTACCGTTTGCGCGTCGGCTTCGTTGCCGGATTTGCGCAGTTGTTCGGCGATACGTTTGAGGTCGACCGCCGACCATCTCAAATCCGATGCAACACTTTGCAGGTCGCGTTGAAGTTCGTGTTCGTATTCATTGAGCCGCATGATCACCTCCAGAACATTCTCGGTAGAAAAGAGTAGTCGCATTTTTCGTCGCTGGGGCAGGTTGCGTCCGTCATCAGAGTGAACGGATGTAAAAAATTGTCCAAACCCCAGCAAGGGCTGATTGCTACGATGGATGTCCACCCGGTTACGGGTTACATTCGCTTTTTTTAGACAGGGCAATACAGATGCGGATTTGGATCGGGGGGCTGGCGTTGGCCGTGCTGGCAGGTTGCTCGTTGCCGGCGTCGTTGGTGCCGGGTGAGCCGAATGTCAGCAAGACTAGTGACAAGACACCCAAAGACTATGCCGCGTGTGTATTACCGTTGTGGCAGCAGGACGTCGCCAAGACGACGCAGACGTCCATTTCCAACGGCTATCGCATTACCGCGCCAAGCATCATCACTGCCGATGAAATTCTCGACATCGTCAAATACAAGGACGGCAGCCGGGTTTCGTTGTATCAGGGGCCACCATGGGCCAAGTCCGGATCGTTGCGCAAATCGGTGCGCGATTGCCTGTAACCACTCTTGCGTTAAAAAAGCAGAAACCGGATCAACGGTTTCTGCTTTTTTTTGCCTGTCGCAAGCTGCAGATCAGTCTGAAAGCGTGGTCAGCGGGATAGTCCCGACATTGCCCTTTTTCTCCCGACGATCCTGAATCCAGTCTTCCACTTGCTGGCCGAATTCCTTGGGTGCCTTGCGCCCGACCTTTCTCGCGATGTCGAGAATGGTCTGTTGGGCGAGGGCTTCTTCCATGCGTTTTTGCGCGGTCATCATGGCGCTGTGGATCGAGCAGGTGTCTTCGATCGCCCATTGCGGCGGGTTGCCTTCGAATAGAGCGCAACGCCCACGAATGTCCCGGCATTCGAAAATATTCTTGCGGCCATCGATGGCTTTGACGATGTCGAGCAAGGTGATCTCGTCCGCGGGCCGGGCCAGGCTGAAACCGCCGCGCACCCCCTCGCTGGCAACCACCAGTTTGCCTTTGGCCAGTTTGGTGAAGATCTTTGCCAGATATTCCAGTGGCACGCCTTGCAATTCAGCGAGGTCGCGCACGCTGGCCTCGCGGGTATCGCCGGTGCTGGTGACCAGAAAGGCCAGGCAATGAATGCCGTATTCGACGCCTGCGCTGTATAAAGACATAACTAAGTCCGACTTGATTTGTCGTAAATATTAACAGGCTGATCATCAGTCGGCAATGCGATGAAACTGCTGATATCTACGGATTTAGTGACGAAATATGCCTGTTTAATGGCGATTTGCTGTTTTTACGCGTTTGTAAAGTATCTATATTTTAGATAAATAACATCAATAAAACTGACTTGTTGCTAATATATACGACCAATAAAGTCGGCGGTATTCGATTGGCACCGCGTTGGGCTTTTCGAAAAAATACAGCACCTAGAGGCTTCGACTCGCGGGCATCGCGTACCTCTCACTCTCTATTTCAGCACTTGGCTACAAGCATGGGGACAATGATGAAACAGCACATTTTGGTAATTGGCGCAGGCTTTGGTGGCATGTGGACGGCGTTGAGCGCCACGCGTCTGGTGGATATTCATGGGCGTGACAATGTCGATGTGACCGTCTTGGCGCCTCAGGCCGAGTTGCGTGTACGCCCGCGTTTCTATGAGCCGAATGCTCATCAACTGGCAGCGCCGCTGGGTGAACTGTTCGAAGCGGTCGGCGTTCATTTCATCAAGGGCGCTGCCGAGACCATCGATGTGGCGGCTAAAACCGTGGGTTACACAGACGCCGCCGGGACAAAGCAAGTCTTCAACTACGACAAGCTGGTGCTGGCCACCGGCAGCGGTCTGGCGCAATCCGACACGTTGGGCGTCACTGAGTACGCGTTTGACGTTGACCAGATCGAAGCGGCGATCCGCCTGGAAACCCATCTGAAAGCGTTGAAAAACCTTCCCGACAGCCCGGCGCGCAACACCGTCGTGGTGGCGGGCGGTGGCTTTACCGGAATTGAAACGGCAACTGAAATGCCCGGACGCTTGCGCGAGATTCTTGGCGAACATGCCGACATCAAAGTGCTTATCGTCGATCGCGGGCAAAAAATCGGTGCCTCGATGGGCGAAGAGATCAGTAAATCCATCGCCGCAGCCAGCGAAGAGTTGGGTGTTGAATGGCGTTTGGGTGTATCGGTGCAGTCGGTCGATGCTGACGGCGTGACGCTCTCGGACGGTCAGCACATCGAGGCGAAAACCGTGGTCTGGACCACTGGCGTGCGGGCCAGCTCACTAACTGAACAGATCCCCGCCGAGCGCGACAAACAGGGTCGCCTGCATGTGGACGCCAATCTGAAAGTCATTGGGCAGAACGATATTTTCGCCACTGGTGACGTGGCGTACGCTGCAACCGACGACATCGGCAACTACGCGTTGATGACCTGTCAGCATGCGATTTCGCTGGGCCGTCATGCCGGTAATAACGTCGCGGCGCAGCTTCTCGGGGTCGATCCGACGCCTTACAGCCAGCCAAAATACGTGACGTGCCTGGACCTCGGTGCCTGGGGCGCGGTGTATACCGAGGGCTGGGATCGTCAGGTGAAACTGGTTAAACAAGACGGCAAAACCTTGAAGACCCAGATCAACACCCAGTGGATCTACCCGCCGGCGGCTGATCGCGTGAGCGCATTGGCAGCGGCTGACCCGATGATTCCAGTGGTCGCGTAAGAACGCCTTGATGAACAAATCCCGCTCACTGAGCGGGATTTTTTTGTCCGGCCGGCTCATCGCCCTGTGGGTATCCCGGGACGCGTAGAGCATTGCGTAATGAGTGGTGACAGTTGGGCGCAGGCGTTTTTTCTGTGTGCACTAGGCTTCAGGTGCTGGCGCTCAATCGAGGTCAGTAAGCGTTCAAGGAGCCTCGGATCATGGATGATCTGGTCAAAGAAGTTATCCCGTTGTTGCAGTACCTGATTCCCGGATTCTTGTCAGCGTGGATTTTTTACTCGCTGACGGCGTTCAAACGGCCCGATACGTTTGGGCAGATTGTGCAGGCGCTGATTTTTACGTTTGTGATTCAGGGCGCGGTTTTGGGGATTGGGGCAATTTGTCTGTGGGTGGGTTCGAAAGGATTTTCTGTAGGGCGCTGGGATACCAAGGCCGAAACCATGTGGGCGTTCGTTATGTCGGTGACACTCGGATTGTTCTCTTGTTATCTGGCCACGAATGACAAATTGCATGGTTGGTTACGCAGAAGAAATGTCACGAAACAATCTTCCTACCCCAGCGAATGGTTCAGCGTTTTTGCGCAGCACCATCGTCTCGTCACGCTGCATTTGAACGACGAGAGGCGCGTTTTTGGCTGGCCAGTGGAATGGCCGCCGGAATCCAGCAGCGGTCAGTTCGTGATGCAAAATCCCTGTTGGCTGGATGCTGAAGGGGTAGAAGTGCCTTTTGGCGCTGAGTTTTTGCTGATAGATTCCGGGAAGGTCAAGTGGGTCGAGTTCGGCCCGAAATCGGAGGTTTCGTTATGACAGCCAGAGCACCGCAACCAATGCCAGAATGGGTGGCGCGTCGTTACACGAAAGATGGCAAGCCAGTGGCCAATGCTCAGCCCCGAGCACCCAGCGCTCCACCGCCGCTGAAGGACTAGAATTTTCCTCAGCCCCAACCCTCAGCCACCGCCCGGCGAATCGCTTCCAGCAACATCGCAAACGCCGGGTTGTCGTTGTTCTCCCGCCAGATCAGATGCAGCTCGCTCTGCACCCCTTCGCCCAGATCGATATCGCGAAAAACCACATTCTTGAACACCACACTGGTGGCGCAGCGCGGCACCAGTGCCAGGCCCATGCCAGCGTTGACCAAGGCCAGAATCGTCAACGACGACCCCAGCCACTGCACATAATCCGGCGCGACGCGGGCCGAGCGCAGCATGCCGGTCAGCAGTTCGTTGAACGGCGGATAAGCCGCGTGGGAGTACATCAGAAATGGCTGTTTATCCAGGTCGCTGACCGATACTTCAGCAGCGCTCGCCAATGGATGAGCGCTAGGCACCGCCAGCACAAACGGCTCGCGCACCAAACATTCAGTGGCATACCCCGGCTCCAGTAAGGGTGCGCGAGCGATGCCCAGGTCAATGCGCCGAGCACGCAGGGCTTCGTGTTGCTGGTAAGTGTTCATCTCCGACAGATCGATCTTCACCTGTGGCTGTTTCAAGCGTGCCTCGGTGATGACCTTGGGCAAAAACTCATACACCGCGCTGCCGACAAAACTGATGTTCACCGAACCGATATCGCCCTCGGCGAACCGCCGGGCGGTGACGGCTGCTTGCTGGGCGCGCTCCAGCAGGTTCTGTGCTTCGATGAAGAAAGCCCGGCCGGCAGCGGTGAGCGCGACGCTGCGGGTGGTGCGGGTGAACAACTCGACGCCGAGGTGATGTTCGAGCAGCTGAATCTGTCGGCTCAGCGGCGGCTGCGTCATGTTCAGCCGTTCGGCGGCGCGACGGAAATTGAGCTCGGTGGCGACGGTGGTAAAGCAGCGCAGTTGGGTCAGTTCGAACATTGATCTAATCCAGGTATCAATCGAATGCCAAGTTAGATTAGACGGGATCAATGATCGCCGTCCATGATCGGTCCATCGCTTTACGCCATCCCTAAAAAAACAAGATCGGGAGTCGCCCTTGAAAACCCTCCAGAGTCCACTGGACGTCACGGTTCTCGCCCGTGCCGCCGCCAAGGTCAAGCGCCACGTGCTGCCGCTGTTCGTGGTGATGTTCATCGTCAACTACATCGATCGGGTCAACATCGGTTTTGTGCGCAGCCATTTGGAAACCGATCTGGGCATCGGTGCTGCGGCCTACGGGCTCGGCGCTGGCTTGTTCTTCATTGGCTACGCGCTGTTCGAAGTGCCGTCCAACATGCTCCTGCAGCGCTACGGCGCGCGGGTCTGGCTGACGCGGATCATGTTCACTTGGGGCGCTGCGGCCATGGCCATGGCTTTCGTCAAAGGCGAAACCAGTTTTTACGTGCTGCGCTTTATCCTCGGCGCGGCCGAGGCGGGGTTCTTTCCGGGGATCATCTATTACTTCACCCAATGGCTGCCGGCCTCCGAGCGCGGCAAGACCATGGCGGTGTTCCTTAGCGGTTCGGCGATTGCCTCGGTGATTTCTGGCCCGGTCTCCGGTGCGCTGCTGCACATCAGCGGCATGGGTCTGCACGGCTGGCAATGGATGTTCCTGATTGAAGGCGCGGCGTCGGTGGTGCTCTGCGCGTTCGTCTGGTTCTGGCTGCAATCGCATCCGCGTCAGGCCAAGTGGCTGACTGAAGAGGAACGTGAAGCGCTGGTGGCGGCGATTGCTGAAGAACAGCGTGCCCGTGAAGCGGTGCAAGTGGCCAAGCCGTCGATGTTCAAGCTGTTGGCCGATCGGCAGATCGCGCTGTTCTGCTTCATCTATTTCTCCATTGCCCTGACCATCTACGGCGCAACATTCTGGCTGCCGAGCATGATCAAGAAGATGGGCAACCTCGGCGACTTCCAGGTCGGCCTGCTCAATTCGATCCCGTGGATCATTTCGATTGTCGCCATGTACGGCTTCGCGGCGATGGCCGGCAAGTGGAAATTCCAGCAGGCCTGGGTGGCGCTGACGTTGGTGATCGCGGCCATCGGCATGTTCATGTCGACCACTGGCGGGCCGATCTTCGCCTTCGTCGCCATTTGCTTCGCCGCGATCGGTTTCAAGGCTGCCTCGGCGCTGTTCTGGCCGATTCCGCAAAGCTATCTGGATGCGCGCATCGCCGCTGCGGTGATTGCGCTGATCAACTCCATCGGCAACCTCGGCGGCTTCGTTGCGCCGACTGCATTCGGCTTTCTTGAACAAAGCACCGGCTCCATCGAGGGCGGCCTGTATGGCTTGGCGGCGACGTCGCTGATCGCTGCAGTGGTGATTTTCTTCGCCCGCACAGCGCCGGGCACTAAAGGTAAAACCCCGGCAAAGCCCCATGACGAAACCGCCGTTGTTGCGACGGCCAGCCCGGCCGCGAGCCATTGAATTGATTGTTGATCTGTCAGGAGCATTATCTTGAAAATCACCCGTGTCACCGTGACCCCGATTGCCTTCCGTGATCCGCCGTTGCTCAACGCCAGCGGTATCCACGAACCTTTCGCCCTGCGCTCGATCATCGAGATCGAAAGCGACAACGGCTACATCGGCCTCGGCGAAAGCTATGGCGATGCCCCGGCGCTGGCGATCCAGCAACAGTTGCAGTCACAGTTGATCGGCCTCGATCCGTTCAACCTCAACCAACTGCGCGCGATCGTGCAGGCCACCGTTGCGGCCAACAAACCGGCAAGCATTGCCGGTGCCGAACTGGCGCCCGGATCCCATGCCAGCAAGGCGGTAAGCAATGCCTATTCGGCGTTCGAAGTGGCCTTTCTCGACTTGCAGGCGCATTACCTGAATGTGCCGTTGGTGGATCTTCTTGGCGGTGCGATTCGCGATGAAGTGCCGTTCAGCGCCTATCTGTTCTTCAAGTACGCGCAGCATGTCGATTCGCCGTACAAACCGGACAACTGGGGCGAGGCGCTCAACGAGCAGCAGATCGTTGCCCAGGCCGCGCGGATGATCGAGGCTTATGGGTTCAAGAGCATCAAGCTCAAGGCCGGCACGTTGCCGCCGGAGCATGAAGTGGCGTGCATCAAGGCCCTGAAGAAGGCGTTTCCCGGCTACCCGCTGCGTATCGATCCGAACGGCAACTGGTCGCTGGAAACTTCGATTCGCATGGCCGAATTGCTCGGCGATGATCTGCAGTATTACGAAGACCCGACCCCAGGCCTCGACGGCATGGCCGAACTGCACAAACGCACCGGATTGCCGCTGGCGACCAATATGGTGGTCACCGATTTCGACGAATTCCGCCGCAGCATCGCGCAGAACAGCGTGCAGATTGTCCTCGCCGACCACCATTACTGGGGCGGCCTGCGCGACACGCAGACGCTGGCGAAGATGTGCGATGTGTTCGGCGTCGGGGTGTCGATGCATTCCAACTCTCACCTGGGCATCAGCCTGATGGCGATGGCGCATGTGGCGGCAGCAGTGCCGAATCTGGATTACGCCTGCGACACGCATTACCCGTGGCAAGAGCCGGATGAAGAGGTGATCAAGGGCGGCAAGCTACCGATTGTCGATGGCTGCGTGAAGATCACGCGGGCGCCGGGGCTTGGGCTGGAGCTGGATCACGACCAGTTGGGCAAGCTGCATGATCAGTACCTGACGTGCGGGATTCGACAGCGTGATGATGTTCGGCAGATGCAGCGGTATAAGCCGGATTGGAGGGCGGTCAAACCGAGGTTTTGATGGTGTCGGGACTGGCCTCATCGCGGGCAAGCCCGCTCCCACAGGTAATCGTGTCGTTCACAAACTTTGTATTCAACAGATGTCCCTGTGGGAGCGGGCTTGCCCGCGATGAGGCCTTCCGGTCAGAGTGAATGAACCAACCAATCCCGAAATGCTTTCAACGACGGCAACGTCTCATTGCGCGGCGGATACACCAGGTAATAGCTGCGCCGGCTGGTAATCGGCTCGCCCAGTTGCAGCAAGTCACCGCTCAACAACTCATCCTCGACCAGAATCCGCGGCACCAACCCCACACCAATATTCGCCCGCACTGCCTGAATCAAGTGCGAAGTCATCTCAAAGCTCGGACCGATGCGCATGCTGCGGTGGGGCAGGCCGTGATGGCTGAACCACTCCGCCCACGCCTGCGCATTGCTGCTGACATTGAGCAGCAGTTGCCCGGCGATGTGCGCTTGGGCGTCATCGCGCTCGGCGGCTGACAACTGCGCACTGGCGATGACCACCAGTTCTTCGGTGTGCAAGGGCAGGGCGCTCAGCCCTGGCCATTCGCCGCCGCCCACACAAATGGCCGCATCGATTTCGCTGGTATCGAAGTCGATGGCTTCGATGCGCGAATGCAAGTGCACGGTCATGCCCGGGTGCGCGGTGTAGAAATCCTTGAGGCGCGGCAACAGCCATTTCGAGCCAAAGGTCGGTAGCGTCGCCAGACGCAAACTGTGGATGCCGGAACCAAACGCCATGGCCTGCAAGGTTGCACTGCGAATCTGCCCCAGCGCCTCCGCCAGTTCGCGCTGATACATGCTCCCGACATCGGTCAGCACCACTTGCCGGCCTTCGCGGCTGAACAAGCGCATGCCGAGCATTTTCTCGAGAATCTGCACCTGACGGCTGACCGCGCTTTGCGTCAGCGACAGTTCATGGGCGGCGCGGGTATAGCTTTCGTGGCGCGCAGCGGCCTCGAATGCCAGCAATAACGACATGGAGGGAGTGAGCGTGCGCGGATTCATTCGTAAAAGTCATGGATAGTGGGTGGATTTTACGGTTGTCCCAATGCCCGGCAACAATGAACATGGGCGGCATTAGATGGCGGAGCCTGACGCAATCATTCGTTGCGTACAACTGTTCACCGCCACACGGCCCGATTTTGACCGAGATTCCTGACCGATGATTGCCCAGCTGTCCCCCGCCAAAGCCCTGACCAGCGATTACCAACAATTCCTCAACGCCCTGAAGAACAGCGGCTTTCGCGGTGAAATCAGCGCCGATTACGCCAGCCGCGTAGTGCTGGCGACCGACAACTCGATCTATCAGCGCCTGCCGCAAGCGGCGGTGTTTCCGCTGGATGCCGAGGACGTGGCGCGGGTGGCGCGGCTGATTGCCGAGCCGGCCTACCAGCAAGTGGTGATCACTCCTCGCGGCGGCGGCACCGGCACCAACGGCCAATCGCTGACCGATGGCATCGTCGTCGACCTGTCGCGGCACATGAACCGCATTCTTGAAATCAACGTCGAAGAACGCTGGGTGCGCGTGCAGGCCGGGGTGGTCAAGGATCAGCTCAACGCCGCACTGAAGTCTGCCGGGTTGTTTTTTGCGCCAGAGCTGTCGACCTCCAACCGCGCCACCGTTGGCGGCATGATCAACACCGACGCCAGCGGCCAAGGCAGTTGCACCTACGGCAAGACCCGCAACCATGTACTCGAACTCGAGATGATCCTGCGCGGCGGCGAGCGTCTGCACGGTCAGCCGCTGGAAGAGCGCGAGCTGGACGCACTCTGTGCCCGCGAAGATCGAGTCGGTGAGGTCTATCGTTGTGCGCGGCAGATCATTGATGAGCAGGGCGAGCTGATCAAGGAGCGCTTCCCTGATCTCAACCGTTGCCTGACCGGTTATGACCTGGCGCACCTGCGTGAGGCCGACCAGCGTTTCAACCTCAACAGCGTGCTCTGCGGTGCCGAAGGCTCGCTGGGTTTCGTCGTCGAGGCGCGCCTGAACGTGCTGCCGATTCCCAAGCACACGATGCTGGTCAACATCCGCTACGCCGGGTTCATGGACGCGCTGCGCGATGCCCGCGCCTTGATGGCACTCAAGCCGTTATCGATTGAAACCGTCGACTCGAAAGTCTTGCTGCTGGCGATGCAGGACATCGTCTGGCACGGCGTCGCCGAATATTTCCCGCAAAGCGCCGAGCAGCCGACGTTGGGGATCAACCTTGTCGAATTCTGTGGCGACGATCCCGAAGAGCTGCAACGCCGGGTCGAGGCGTTCGTCGAGCATTTGAGCAGCGACCGCACGGTCGAGCGTTTGGGCCACACGCTGGCGGTCGGGCACGCGGCGGTGAACAAGGTCTACGGCATGCGCAAGCGTGCAGTGGGCTTGCTCGGCAATGTCGCCGGTGAAGCGCGACCGCAACCGTTTGTCGAAGACACGGCGGTGCCGCCGCAGCACCTGGCCGAGTACATCGCCGAGTTGCGCGACCTGCTCGACAGCCACGGCTTGCAGTACGGCATGTTCGGTCACGTTGATGCCGGTGTGCTGCACGTGCGGCCGATTCTCGACATGAAAGATCCGCAACAAGCCGCGCTGGTGCGCCCAGTGTCCGATGGCGTCGCGGCGCTGACCCAACGTTACGGCGGCTTGCTGTGGGGCGAACACGGTAAGGGCCTGCGCTCGGAATACACACCGGCGTTTTTCGGAGAGTTGTATCCCGCGCTGCAAGCGTTGAAAGCCGCGTTCGACCCGTTTAATCAGTTCAACCCGGGCAAGATCGCCACCCCGGCCAACAGCGGCGCGGCTTTGCTGAAGATCGACGAAGTCACCCTGCGCGGTGAACTGGACCGCCAGATCGACGAAAAAGTCTGGCAGAACTACGGCGCGGCCATGCACTGCAATGGCAACGGCGCCTGTTACAACTTCGACCCGGATGACGCGATGTGCCCGTCGTGGAAAGCCACCCGCGAACGTTCGCAATCGCCCAAGGGCCGCGCTTCGTTAATCCGCGAATGGCTGCGTTTGCAGGGTGAGGCGGGTGTCGATGTGTTGTCCGAAGCGATCCGCAAACCGGCGTTTTTCAGCTCGTTGTGGCAGCGCTGGCGTAACAGTCGCTCGGCTTCAGCCGACTTTTCCCACGAAGTCTACGACGCCATGGCTGGTTGCCTGGCGTGCAAATCCTGCGCGGGGCAGTGTCCGGTGAAGGTCAATGTGCCGGAATTCCGTTCGCGCTTTCTCGAGCTGTATCACGGCCGTTATCTGCGTCCGGCGCGGGACTATCTGATCGCCTCGCTGGAATACAGCATTCCGTACATGGCGCGCATTCCAGCGTTGTACAACGGGTTGATGGGCGCTTCGATTGTGCGTGGATTGCTAGAGCGTGTCGGCGGCATGGTCGATGTGCCGTTGCTCAGCCGCTTCGATTTCCACGCCGCGATGCGTCGCTGGCAGGTGCAACCGGCCACGGTTTCGACGTTGTCTGCGCTGACCCCAGCGCAGCGAGAACGCAGTGTGGTGATCGTTCAGGACGCGTTTACGCGTTACTTTGAAGCGCCGCTGTTGGCCGATTTCGCCGAGCTGATTTCCCGTCTCGGCTACCAGGTTTATCTGGCGCCGTTCAGTGCCAACGGCAAGCCTTTGCATGTGCAGGGCTTCCTCTCGGCGTTCAACCGCGCGGCATTGCGCAATGCGCGGCAGTTGCGCGAATTGGCCGAGGTCGGTGTGCCGCTGCTGGGGCTCGATCCGGCGATGACGCTGGTGTATCGCCAGGAATACCTGAAAGTGCCAGGGATGGAGCAATGCCCGGAAGTGGCGCTGGTGCAGGAGTGGTTGCTCAAGGTGATGCCGGAGCAGGCGCCCCAAGATGCAACCGCGTCGTTCCGTTTGCTCGCGCATTGCACCGAGAAGACCAACGCCCCGGCCGCGACCCGCCAATGGGAGCAGGTCTTCGAACGCGCCGGTTTGAAACTCACCACGCAGGCCACCGGTTGCTGCGGCATGTCCGGCACCTACGGCCATGAAGCGCGCAATCGCGAGACGTCAGCGGTGATTTACGAACAGTCCTGGGCGCGTCAGGTCGACGCGCCGGCCGAGCAGGGTGAAGCGCTGGCGACAGGCTATTCCTGCCGCAGTCAGGTCAAGCGCCAATCGGATCAGGCGCTGCGCCATCCGTTGCAGGTGCTGCTGGAGGTTCAGCGTCGCTGAAGGATTTGTCGCTGTCCTTGTCCCATATCAGCCGTGAATCGAAGCTCATTGCCGCGAGCATGGTGAACACCACGACCAGGCCGAAAAACAGAATGCCCGGTCGTGGCTCGATATCGCCCAGCGCCTGAAACTTCACCAGCGCCGCAACCAGTGCGACCACCAGCACGTCGAGCATCGACCAATAGCCGATCAGTTCGACAAAGCGGTATAGCTTCGAGCGCTCTTTTCGCGCCCAGGCGCTGTCACGCTGCACGGTCACCAGCAGCAGGGTCAGGGCGACGAACTTGATCCCCGGCACGGCGATACTGGCGATGAAAATGATCAGGGCGATGTCCCACGCGCCGGCCTCCCAGAACTCCAGCACACCGCTCATGATCGTGCTGTCGGCGCCGCTGCCGAGCATGGTGGTGTTCATCACCGGCAGCAGATTGGCCGGCACGTAAAACGCCAGCGCAGCGAGCATGTAGGCCCAGGTGCGGGTCAGCGAATTGGTCTTGCGCCGATGCAGCGGCGCGTCGCAACGCGGGCACTGGTGTGGCTCGTCGCTCATGTCGCAGGCCAGCCCGCAACTGTGGCACAGGCATAGATTGAGCTCGCTGGCGGTCGGTGGTCGCTTCATAGAATGTCCCAGAGGTCGCGGATATCGCGGCCGGCAATTCGGATCATCATCAAACTCAGCGCGGCCAAGGCAAACAGGCCGATGCCGGGCAACACGTCGAGCAATCCGGCGAGTTTGAACACCGCCACCATGGCCCCGAGCAAACACACTTCCAGCATGCTCCACGGGCGCAGGGTTTCCAGCCAGCGCATGCACAGTTTGAAGCCCGGTGCGCGCTGTCCGGCGAGGGCGAAGCTCAACACCCAGGTCAACAAAACCAGTTGGAACGCCGGGGCAATGATGATCGCGATGGCCGCAACCATGGCGATGAAAGTAATCGGCCCCTGGCTCAGCGCCAGCACTGAGTCCCACAGCGTCGCGCTGTTTTTCAGGCCTTTCATGCTGATGCTCATCACCGGATAGAAATTGGCGAACAGCCACAGCACCGCTGCCGTGAACGTCAGCGCCAGACGCTGCTCAACGGTCAAACCATTGAAGCGCTGGAGCACGCCACCGCAGCGCACGCACGAGGTTTTCTGGTGTTTGGCGAGCGTGACTTTCTCGTAAACGCAATCGCAGTGCTCGCAGATGATCAGGTGTTCGGTGTTGACCATGGACAACGCTCGACAACAGGCCGCGGAGGGCAGGGGGACTTGATCACTATAGAAGCCTGAAGCGAGAGGGCAACTTGCATGGTGTAATCCGCTTCGGTTTTCTGAGAATCACTATCGATTGAGCTTGGGTTTTTGCTTTTTAGTGTTATAAGGTAACGCGAATTTTCAGGGTCGCCGTTGCTGGCACCCACTGTTATCCCTTCGATTGCGAAACGCTTATGACGATTGTGCTTCCCCGTTCTGCCCCGGTGACTGGCCGGCTACTGTCCATCGATGCACTCAGGGGCCTGGTCATCCTGTTCATGCTGCTGGACCACGTGCGCGAAACTTTCCTGCTGCACCGTCAGGTCAGCGACCCGATGGACATCGCCAGCACCGAGCCGGCACTGTTTTTCAGCCGAACCCTGGCGCATTTGTGTGCACCGGTGTTTGTCTTGCTGACCGGGTTGTCGGCATGGCTGTTTGGCGAAAAGTACGCAGGCAAGGCTGACGTCAGTGCGTTTCTGTTCAAGCGCGGACTGTTTCTGGTGGCGCTGGAATTCACTTTGGTCAACTTCGCCTGGACCTTCCAGCTGCCACCGAGCGTGATTTATCTGCAAGTTATCTGGGCGATCGGCCTGAGCATGATCGCGCTGTCGCTGCTGGTCTGGCTGCCGCGCTGGCTATTGCTGACGTTGAGTTTGTTGATCATCGCCGGACACAACTTGCTCGATGGCCTGCACTTCCCGGTCGAGTCTGCGCTGCATGTGCCGTGGGCGATTTTGCATGATCGTGGCTGGATTGAAGTTAGCGAGAATCTGCGACTGCGCACGTCTTATCCGTTGCTGCCGTGGATCGGTGTGATCGGTCTGGGTTATGCGTTGGGGCCGTGGTTTGCTCGCAGCGTTGAAGCAGGCGTACGGCAACGGCGTCTGTTGATCGGCGGTGTTGCGGGGCTGCTGGGGTTCGTCGCGCTGCGGCTGCTCAACGGTTACGGCGAGAAGCCGTGGGCGGTTGGCGACTCGATGCTGCACACCGTGATGAGTTTTTTCAACATCACCAAGTACCCGCCGTCATTGCTGTTTATCGCACTCACGGTAAGCACCGGGTTGTTGCTGTTGTTGGCGTTTGAGCGCGTGCAGGATCGACGCTGGATTCGCTGG
The DNA here is from genome assembly GCF_058136335.1 of Pseudomonas sp. 4CAES_32.4. Lineage (NCBI taxonomy): Bacteria > Pseudomonadati > Pseudomonadota > Gammaproteobacteria > Pseudomonadales > Pseudomonadaceae > Pseudomonas > Pseudomonas sp. 4CAES_32.4. The sequence continues at coordinate 3,775,511 of NZ_CM176882.1, read as the reverse complement.
CTGACGGTGTTCGGATCGGCACCGATGTTTTTCTATCTGCTGCACTTGTATGCGTTGAAAGTGTTGTACCTGATCGGCGTGGCGCTGTTTGGCCTGAATCAGGGCAGCTATTTCGGCTTCTCGTCGGTCGCCGCGATCTGGCTCGCCGCAATCGTTCTAGCGGTTGCCCTGTATCCGTCCGTGCGCTGGTTCTCGGCCTTGAAGGCCCGCCGCCGCGACATCGCTTGGCTGAAATACCTGTAGGCGTCCACATTTTGATGTGATGCAAAACCTTGGGAGCCAGCCCTGCTGGCGATGGCGGTGGGTCAGTCGATGAAGATGTGGCTGTGCTGGCCCAATCGCTAGCAGGGCTAGCTCCCACAGGGAATTTGCGGTGTTGCCGGGATTGATGGCAGCTCCCACAGGGATTTGTGGTGTGTTGGAGATTGATGGCAGTCCGCAAAACACTGTGGGAGCCAGCTCTGCTGGCGATGGCGGTGGGTCAGTCGATGAAGATGTGGCTGTGCTGGCCCAATCGCTAGCAGGGCTAGCTCCCACAGGGGATTTGCGGTGTGGCCGGTATTGATGGCAGCTCCTACAGGGATTTGTGGTGTGGCTGAGAATGTTGGCATTACACAACACCTGTGGGAGCTGGCTTGCCAGCGATGGCGGTGGGGCAGCAACAGATGTGTTGGCTGACACGCCGCCTTCGCGAGCAGGCTCACTCCTACAAGGGGTGTCTTGTGTCTGGGTTACTTGCGATCCAGCCACACGGTTTGCGCGTTGCAGAATTCGCGTACGCCGAAGTGCGACAGTTCGCGACCGAAACCGCTTTTCTTCACGCCACCGAAGGTCACGCGCGGGTCGCTGGCAGAGTAGCCGTTGATGAACACGCCGCCGGTTTCCAGTTCGCTGGTCAGTTGCTGGGCCAGTTGCACGTTGGCGGTGTAGATCGTCGCGGTCAGGCCGAACTCGCTGTCGTTGGCCAAGGCCACGGCATGCGCGCAATCGCGGGCGGTGATGATCGACGCAACCGGGCCGAACAATTCCTGTTTGAACGAGGTCATGCGGTCGGTCACGCCAGCCAGCACAGTCGGTTCGTAGTAGTTGCCAGCGCCTTCGGCTTTGCCGCCACCAAGCAACAGGGTCGCGCCTTCCTTGAGGGTGTCGCGCACTTGCTGGTCGAGTTCATCGCGCAGGTCGAAACGCGCCATCGGGCCGATGTAAGTGTCGGCGGCCAGTGGATCGCCCACTTTCAGTTTGCGCGTGGCTTCGACGAATTTGCGGGTGAATTCTTCAACCACGCCTTCTTCGATGATCAGACGCTTGGCCGCTGCGCAAACCTGGCCGGAGTTCTGATAACGGCCGATCACCGCTGCTTGCACGGCTTCGTCGATATCGGCGTCGTTGAGCACGATGAACGGGTCGGAACCGCCCAGTTCCAGCACGCATTTCTTCAGTGCAGCACCGGCCTGAGCGCCAATCGCCATACCAGCACGGACGCTGCCGGTCAGGGTCACTGCAGCGATGCGCGGGTCAGCGATAGCAGTGGAAACGCCTTCCGGAGTGACGTTGATCACTTCAAACACACCATCGGCGAAACCGGCACGGGTGAATGCGTCGCGCAGCAAGTAGGCGCTGCCCATCACGTTCGGCGCATGTTTGAGCACGTAGGTGTTGCCGGCGATCAGCGCAGGAACGGCGCCACGCAGCACTTGCCAGATCGGGAAGTTCCACGGCATCACGGCGAGGATTGGACCGAGCGGGCGGTATTCGATGCGCGCCTTGCCGCCTTCAACCTGAGTCGCTTCGGCGTCGAGCATGGTCGGGCCGTGTTCGGCGTACCACTCGCACAGCTTCGCGCATTTTTCGATTTCACCTCGGGCCTGGGCAATTGGCTTGCCCATTTCTTGGGTGATCATGGTGGCCATGGCTTCAGCGGTTTCACGCAGCGCGCCAGCAAGAGCGGTCAACAGACGCGAGCGATCCTGCAATGGCTTGCGCTTCCACTTGCCGAAACCATAAGCGGCGCGGGTCAGCGCGGCGTCAAGCGCAGCGGAGGATTCAAAGGCGTAGTGGCCGATCTGTTCGCCGGAGGTCGGGTTGATCGAGATGGCGTGGGTCTGGCTGGAAATCTGGCTCATGGCTGTGTCCTGCATGTTCGTCGGATGAGCCTAGAGTAGGGTGGTGTTTGTTTTCTTGAAACTGAATAATAAAGATCGTTTCTTTCACGATTGGAGAATGACTGTGGATCTGGTGCAGCTGGAAATCTTCAAAGCCGTTGCCGAACACGGCAGCATCAGCGCCGCCGCCGCGCAGATCCATCGCGTGCCGTCGAACCTGACCACGCGGATCAAGCAGCTGGAGCAGGATCTCGGCGTCGATCTGTTTATTCGCGAGAAAAGCCGTTTGCGCCTATCGCCGGCGGGGTGGAGTTTTCTCGAATACGCGCGACGGATTCTCGATCTGGTGCAGGAGGCTCGCGCGACTGTGGCAGGTGAAGAACCGCAGGGCGCATTTCCTTTGGGTTCGCTGGAAAGCACGGCGGCAGTGCGCATTCCCGAGTTGCTCGCGGCGTATAACCAGTTGCACCCGAAAGTCGATCTCGACCTGTCCACCGGACCCTCGGGGACGATGATCGACGGCGTGCTGTCCGGGCGTCTCGCAGCGGCGTTTGTCGACGGCCCGGTGCTGCACCCGACGCTGGAAGGCGTGCCGGCCTTCGAAGAGGAAATGGTCATCATCGCGCCGCTCAATCACGCACCGGTGCAGCGTGCCGCGGATGTGAATGGCGAAAACATCTACGCCTTCCGCTCCAACTGTTCCTATCGCCATCACTTTGAAAAATGGTTCAGCACCGACGCCGCCGTGCCCGGCAAGATCTTCGAAATGGAGTCCTACCACGGCATGCTGGCGTGCGTCAGTGCCGGCGCCGGGCTGGCATTGATGCCACGCAAGATGCTGCAAAGCATGCCGGGCAGCGCAACGGTGAGTGTCTGGCCGCTGGCGGCGGATTTCCGCTATCTGACCACGTGGCTGGTGTGGCGGCGCGGTACGGTATCGCGCAGTTTGAGCATGTTTGTGCGGTTGCTTGAAGAGCGTGGCGTGGTGCGGGCTGAAGGATGATCGATACTCTGTTCACACGATTGGTGTGTGACAACAGAGCGCATCGCTGTAGTTGTTTTTATATAGCGCCAGCTTCGATGATGCACGCCGTTTCCTAACTCCAAAGTCAAAAAAACAGGACGTCCAGCATGAAAGTCAGTGCACGCAACGTATTCAAAGGCAAAGTCAGCAATGTTCAGGCCGGCGCCGTCAACGCCGAAGTGGTTCTGACCTTGGCGGGCGGTGAGCAATTAGTGGCCGTCGTGACCATGGAAAGCATCAAGAACCTCGGCATTGCTGTCGGCAAAGAAGCCGTTGCATTGGTCAAGGCGCCATGGGTGATGCTGATGACCGAATCCAGCGACATTCGTCTTTCGGCGCGCAACTGCCTGGAAGGCAAAGTGCTGAGCGTGACGGACGGCGCGGTCAATGCTGAAGTGGTGATCGAGCTGGCCGGCGGCTCGAAGGTCTACTCGATCGTGACCCGTGATGCCGTGGCTGAACTGGGCCTGGCCAAAGGCGTCAGCGCGACGGCAGTGATCAAGGCTTCGCACATCATTCTGGGTGTTCCGGCCTGATAGTTTCTTACGGCAAAATAAAAAACGCTGATTCCGGGATCAGCGGTTTTTTGCGTTATGGCGTACCGTTTCTGCCGTACAGGCGATAGCCATCGCGTTGATTCAGGCGGTCGTAATAGGCGCTGACGGCAGGCAGGTGCGGATGCTTGAGCGGTGTTTCGAACCAGCGGTTTACCGAGAGTCCGATCGGGATGTCCGCCAGTGAAAACGCGTTGCCGCTGACATACGCGCCAGTTGATTCCAGTTGCCGATCGAGAATCTCCATGTTCTTCGACCAATCCCGGCAACCCGCTGCCAGCGCAGCTCCGTCCTGATAATCAGGTGACTTGCGTACCAGCGACATCAGCGGATACGACCACGAGCGATTCAACTCCGCAGCCTGCCAGTCAATCCACTGATCGACCCGCGCCCGGGCCATCGGCTCAGTCGGATAAAGCTGCGCGCCGCCATAGCGCGAGGCCAGATAACGAATGATCGTATTCGATTCCCACAACGTGAAATCGCCGTCCTGAATCACCGGCACCATGGCGCACGGGTTCAGCGCGAGAAACGCCGGCGTATTCGTTGGCTGAAACCCCGAGCCCCAGTCTTCACGCTCAAAAGGAATCCGCAACTCAGCGCATGTCCACAGCACTTTACGCACGTTGATCGATGAGGCCTTACCGAGTATTCGCAGCATGTCATTGCTCTGAAAGGGTGGGTGGTTGTTCAAGTGCACTGGCGAGAAAATCAGCGAACGCGCGTGCCGCCAGACGTGTCGCGCGGCCCATGGGAAAGTAGGCGTGAACTGGCAGGTCGGCCATTTTCCACGCCGGCAATAATTGCTGCAGCGTGCCATCGCGCAACTCCTGCGCGCAGGCCCATGACGTGGTCGAAGTGACGCCCAGTCCGCCAACGGCCGCCGCCAATGCCCCGGTAGTATCGTTGACCGAAATCTGCGCGGTCAGACTGACGGATGTGCTCTCGCCATCACGTTCGAATTGCCACGATGATGCATGTGCTGCCGCAGGCCCACCGATGATTCGGTGCTGTTCAAGATCCTCGGGCCTCGACGGCGTGCTGTACTGCGCGAGATAAGCGGCAGACGCCACGACGATCCGCTGCATGCTGCCAATCAGCTTCGCGGTGCCGGCCAGATCCGGCAACTTGCCGACCCGAATCCCGACATCGACCGCTTCCTTGACCATGTCTTGCCATTGATCTTCGAGCATCAGTTCGAGGTGCAGTTGCGGGTGACGTTCGGTGAAGGCCGACAAGCGCGGAATGACCACTCGAATGGCCATCGTCGAGGGCATGCCGATGCGCAGCAATCCGCGCAATTCACCGGTTTCGCGCACGCTGTTTTCGGCGTCGTCGACAGCCGCGAGGATCGGTTCCATCCGCGCCAGAAACTCTAGGCCCGCTTCGGTCGGCACCACTGCACGGGTGGTGCGCGACAACAGCCGGGCGCCGAGGCTGGCTTCCAGCTCGGCAATCATTCGCGACACCTGTGATTGCGTCAGGCCCGCTTCGCGCGCGGCGGCGGAGAAGCTGCCCAGACGTGCGACGCGGGTGTAGAGCCGCAGGCTGTGAAGGTCTTTGAGTGGCATGCCGGTTCCCGTGCGCGCGGAGGATTAATGCTGGATCGAGATAAATCTTAGCCCAATTCACGGGCTACCGAGCATGAGTCGAAGCGTTGATATTGGCCACATCGGAAACGCGGCACGGCCGCCAACTCCGCAACTTGCCCTTATCGAGTTTCGAGGAACCCATCATGCAGATCGCCCAATCCATTGCCCTGGTTACCGGTGCCAACCGCGGCATCGGTCGCACATTCGCTGAAGAACTGCTCAAGCGTGGCGCGGCCAAGGTTTACGTCGCCGTCCGTGATACCGCTTCGCTGGCCGACCTGCTCAAAAGTGGCGATCGTCGTCTGGTGCCACTGCCGCTGGACGTGACGGATCCGGATCAAGTCGCTGCCGCTGCCAGCGTCGCCGCCGATGTCACGCTGCTGATCAACAACGCCGGCTATGCCGCATTCGACGGCGCCATCAGCGCGCCGGACATGCAGGACGCCCGCCTGGAAATGGAAGTGAATTACTTCGGCCCATTGGCCCTGACTCGGGCGTTTGCGCCGGTGCTGGCGGCCTCGGGTGGCGCGGTGTTGAACATGTTGTCGATGCTCTCGCTGGTCAGTCTGCCGATGGCAGCAACGTACTCGGCCTCGAAAGCCGCCGGCCTGTCGCTGACCCGCAGCTTACGTGCCGAACTCGGCGCGCAGGGCACCCAGGTGGTCGGCGTGCTGGCGGTGCAGACTGAAACCGCGATGGGCGCGAAGCTCCCTGAACCGCGCCTGAGCCCGCTCGAAGTGGTCACGGATGCGCTGGATGCGATCGAAGCCGGTATCAACGATGAAGTCATCGCCGGCGCCCAGTCGCGCAACATCCATCAAGCCTTTACCGCTGATCCACAAAAGCTTCAGGCGCTGATGTCGACGCGTCTGCCACAGCGCGGCTGATTGCCCATTCTTGATCGAGGTGTGCCATGGACTTCCTGCAAACCCTGCTCGAACGCAATGCCGCGTTTGCCGCCAACGGCTTCTCGGCGGAGCTGAAGATCATTCCTTCCCAGCGAGCGCTGATCGTCGGTTGTGTCGATCCGCGCGTTGACCCGGTCGATGTGCTTGGCCTGCAGCCCGGCGAGGCAGCGGTGATTCGCAACGTCGGTGGCCGGGTCACTCCGGCACTGTTCGAAACCCTGGCGATTCTGGGCAGCGTTTCTCAGGCGGGTGGCGCGGCCATCGGTGAAGGCTGGCACCTGATCATCCTGCAGCACACCGATTGCGGCATTCGCGGTTGCCTGCACCACGCGCCCTCGTTGCTCGCGCAGTACATGGGCGTGGCTGCGGAACAACTGCCATCTCTGGCGATAGCCGACCCGCGTCAGGCTGTGGCCATCGATGTCGCAGCGCTGAAAGCCAACCCGCAGCTGCCTGCCGGTTTCAGTGTCAGCGGTCTGGTCTACGACGTTGCCACGGGGCTCGTCGAGACCGTGGTGGCGGCCAGTCGCCTGCGTCCTTAACAAATCCCTGTTTTTATAACGATGAATTGGAGATATACGATGAGTACGTTTTTGGTCACAGGTTCTACCGGCGACACTGGCGCGCCAACCGTCAAAGCCCTGCTCGAGCGCGGTCACCGGGTCAAAGCGCTGGTGCGTCGCGAAGATGAGCGCTCGCAAAAGCTCAAGGACATGGGCGCCGAGATTCACGTCGGTAACTTGCGCGACCTCAAGTCGTTGCGCCCGGCCATGGAAGGCGTGGACGGCGCCTACTTTTGCTATCCGCTGAGCGACGGTCTGGTCGAAGCAGCCGCGTTGTTTGCGCAAGCGGCGAAGGAGCAGGGGGTCAAGCACATCGTCAACATGTCGCACAAACAATCGCGGCCGGATGCACGCAGTCAGGCGACGTTGAACCATTGGATGTCGGAACAGATTTTCACTTGGTCGGGCATTCCATCCACCCACCTGCGCGTGACGTTCTTCGCCCAATGGATGCTCTATATCGCAGACTTTATTCGCGAAGGGCGCTACCTGACCCCGTTCGACGCCGAGAGCCGTTTTGCGCCGATGGCGGCCAGTGACATCGCGCTGGTCGTGGCTAACGTTCTGCTCAAACCCGAAGGCCATGGCGGTCAAGCGTATGCGCTGCACGGCCCGATCGAATACAGTCACCGCGAACTCGCCGCCCTGTTGGGCAGCACGCTGGGCAAGGAAGTGCGTTTCGAGCAGGTGGAAGTCGAAGAGTTTGTACGGTTGCTCGGCGTCGATGGCGATCCAGCATTTGCCGTGCACTTCAACGCGGTGAAAATCGACCAGCGTGAAAAACGCCTTGAAGGCCTCGACGATACGGGGGCGGCCATCATCGGTCAGCCATTGCAGACACCGGCGCAATTCATCGAGGAGCATCGCCAGCGCTTTATCTGAAGGTAACGAAAAAGGGCCGGATCGCTGCACAGCGTTCCGGCCCTTTTTACGTTCAGGCGATAACGATTACACGCTGCTCGCCAACTTCCCGCCCATCATCCGCCGACGATAAGACGTGTCCCGATTGGCCAGCCAGAAGTACAGCGGCGACGTCACCAGCAAGCCCACCAGCCATGACAGATCCGCGCCGTTGATGTGTGCCGACACCGGGCCGACGTACAGCGGCGTGTTCATGAACGGGATCTGCACGGCGATGCCGATCGCGTAGGCCAGCAAGGCTTGCGGGTTGTAGCGACCGTAGATGCCGCCGTCGACCTGGAAGATCGACTGGATGTCGTACTGGCCTTTGTGGATCGCGTAGAAGTCGATCAGGTTGATCGCTGTCCACGGCACCAGCACCACCAGCAGCACTAGGACCATGTCGACGAAGTGGCCGATGAAGTCTTTCGACGCGCCGACGGCGGCGAAGCAGCAGGCCAGCAAAACGATGGTCGAGATGACTGCGCGGCTCTTGGCGGTCGGAATCCAGCGGTAGGCGAAGGTCTGCACCAGGGTGATCAGCGAGAGTACCGCGCCGTACAGGTTGAGGGCGTTGTGGCTGATGACGCTGAGCAGGAACAGCACCAGCATCAGCGGGCCGATGGAGCCAGTGGCCATTTTCACCGCGTCCATGGTGTCCATGCCGACGGGCGTGGCGAGCACGGCAACGGCACCGAAAATGAACGCCAGACTCGAGCCCAGCGCCGAACCCAGATACGTCGTCCAAAAGGTCGACGAGACTTTCACGTCGGCCGGCAAGTACCGCGAATAGTCGGAAACGTAAGGCGCAAACGCGATCTGCCACAACGCCGCCAGCGACACAGTGGCGAGCCAGCCGGAGAGGTTGAAGCTGCCTCGGGTGAGGAAGTCATCGGTTTGAATGTGGGTGAAGATGTAGCCGAAACCGACGACGATGCCGATCCCCAGCACCCATGTACCGATGCGGTTGAGCACGTGGATGAAGCGGTAGCCGATGATGCCGATGATCCCCGAACCGACGGCGCCGATGACAATGCCGACCGGCACCGGAACGCTGTCGACCACGCCATGCAACGACTTGCCGGCGAGCACGATGTTGGAGGCGAAGAAGCCGATGTACATGACGCCGGCAATCAACACCACCAGCAGCGCACCGAGGGAGCCGAACTGGGCGCGGCTCTGGATCATCTGCGGGATGCCCATCTGCGGGCCTTGTGCCGAATGCAGCGCCATCAGCACGCCGCCGACCAGATGGCCGACGAGAATTGCGACGATGCCCCAGACCAGATTCAAGTGAAACAACTGCACGCCCAGCGCACCGGTGACGATGGGTAACGGCGCGATGTTGCCGCCGAACCAGAGCGTGAACAGATCCCTGACCTTTCCGTGGCGATCTTCGGGGGGCACGTATCCTATCGTGTGTTTTTCAATCAGCGGAGCGGAGGATGCTGCAGGGGTAGCCATGACGAACTCCAAGGCAAGGATGAGTACGTGGACGTACTTCGGCAAGCGCCGGCACGGGCGGCGCATTTCTTGTTGAAGTGATCATGTGCAAAGCGTCGGGATAGATAAATTAGTAAGTTTGTTGCTACAGACCTTAAAAAAAATATGCTCCGGGTTACGCGCAGCTCCGGTATGTTCAGGCTTCTCTCTTATCTGGATTCACACGGCTTTTTGTAGGAGCTGCCGATGGCTGCGATCCTTTGATCTTCTGGAGATTCCCATGGCTGCCTACAACCTGCGCCAGCTCAAATACTTCGTTACCACCGCCGACTGCGGCAGCGTCGCCGAAGCGTCGCGCAAGCTCTACATCGCGCAGCCGTCGGTCTCCACGGCGATCAAGCACTTGGAAGAAAGTTTCGGTGTGCAGTTGTTTATCCGCCATCACGCTCAAGGCGTTTCGTTAACGCCCAGTGGCTCGCGCTTTTATCGCAAGGCGCTGGAGCTGCTGCGGGTGGCTCATGAGTTTGAACAGAACGCGCTGGCCGACAACGATGTCGTCACCGGGCAAATCGATATCGGCTGTTTCGAAACCGTCGCGCCGTTGTACCTGCCACGGCTGATCGCCGGCTTCAAAGAGCGCTGGCCCGGCGTGGAAATCCGCATTCGCGACGGCGAGCAACAGGAACTGGTACAGGCCCTGACCGCCGGCAGCATTGACATGGCGATGATGTTCGAGCACGACCTCGACAGCACCATCGAAACCACGCCGCTGATGCCGCCGCAGCAGCCATACGCCTTGCTCCCGGCCAACCATCGCTTTGCGCAACAGGCGAAAGTCTCGCTGCATGATCTGGTGCTGGAGCCGATGATTTTGCTCGACGTGGTGCCGAGTCGAACCTACTTCGTGAGCATCTTCGAGGAACGCGGACTGACGCCGAACATCGTCTTCAGCTCACCGTCGATCGAGATGGTGCGCGGGATGGTCGGCAATGGTTTCGGCTTTTCGATTCTGGTGACCAAGCCGTTCAGCGACTACACCTACGACGGCCAGCAAGTCGTGTGTGTACCGCTGGCGGAAAGCGTGACTGGATCGGGATTGTCGGCGGCGTGGCTGCGGCGCGTGCAACTGACCAAACCGGTGCAGTTGTTCGTCGACCATTGCCGAGAGGAGTTGGCTCGACTGTACGCTTGAGTACAGTCGAACCGGGTTTCAAGCGCGGATAAACGTCAGCACACGCTGGAGCATGTCATCGCAAGCCTGCAACTGATCGAGGCTGACAAACTCATCGGGTTTGTGGCCCTGATCCATGCTGCCGGGGCCGCAGACCACGGTGGCAATGCCCACCGCATCAAACAGTCCGCCTTCGGTGCCGAATGCCACCGTGCCGAAGTCCGTAGAGCCGCAGAACGCCGCAATCAACTCGGCGGCCTGGCTCTGCGCATCGGTGACCAGCCCCGGATAGGCTGACAACTCACTGAAACAGATCTCGCTTCGCGCACTGACCGCACGCATGCGCGGCAGCACTTCGCGCTCGGCATAGGCTTGCAGTGCTTGCGCGACCAACGCCGGATCCTGCGAGGGCAGGGCGCGAATCTCGAAATCGAAACGGCAGTCGGCCGGCACGATGTTCAAGGCTTTGCCGCCGCTGATCACCCCTGTTTGCACGGTGCTGTAGGGCGGGTCGAAACGCGTGTCGTGATGCTCCGGCGCTTTCAGTTGCTGGCCGAGGCGGCCCAGTTCGCCGATCAGTTCAGCGGCGTATTCGATGGCGTTGACCCCGAGCGGCGCGTAGGCCGAATGGCACGGATGGCCATGCACGTCGCAGCGCATCGCCAGTTTGCCTTTGTGACCGAGCACCGGTTTCAGTTCGGTCGGTTCGCCGATGATGCACAGCAGTGGTTTGACCGGACGCTGCTCCAGTACCTTGAGCAACGAACGCACCCCGAGGCAGCCGACTTCTTCGTCATAAGACAGGGCGATATGTACCGGCATGCGCAATGGCGCCTTCACCAGCGATGGCACCAAGGCGAGGACGCAGGCGATGTAGCCCTTCATGTCCGCCGTGCCACGCCCAAACAGTTTGCCGTCGCGCTCGGTCAGTTCGAACGCTGGCAGCGTCCACGGTTGGCCATCGACCGGCACCACGTCAGTGTGCCCGGACAGCACAACCCCCGGTTGATCTACTGGGCCGATCGTGGCGAACAGGTTGGCTTTGCTGCGCTCATCGTTGTAGATCAGCGCGCACGGCACGTCGAAACCTTCGAGGTAATCGCGGACGAATTCGATCAATTGCAAGTTGGATTCACGGCTGGTGGTGTCGAAACCCACCAGCGCTCTGAGCAACTCGACGCTGTTCATCGATCATCACCGGCAACGCCGTAACCCGGAGCCTTAGCCGGATCGAGGGCGCGGTCGATGTAGTCCTGGAGCTGCGGCTGATAAGCATCCCAGAGCTTTTGCAACTGACCGATCGGGTCTTCATCGGCCCAGTCCACGCGCAAATTGACGATCGGCCAGGTCTGTTCGCCGACCACGACGACAGCAGCCGAATGCACCGGGCCGGCTTCACCGCCAAGTGCCTGGGCGGCGTGCAGAGCTTTGAGCAGACGGTCGGCGAGTTGCCCTTCGCCGTCTTCAAAGGCGCTGACCATCGCCTCGATCACGGAGCGCCCGGCGAGCATATTGCCGGCGGCGACGCATTGTTCACCGGAGACCGCGTTGTGCACGCCAAGAGTCTGGGAACCGCTGAAGTGCGCGGTCTGGCCGAGGTGGTTGATCGCGGTGATCTGGCGGTACTGGCTGTAGCCGTTGCGGGTGAGGACTTTGTCCAGCGCATCGTCAGGCGCCAGACCTTGCTCCATCAGTGCGAGCACTTCCGGGCCGAGGGACGGCAGGGTGATGTTCTGGCTCGACACTGCGCCAACGCCCGGCAGCAGCCATGGGCAGCGCGCGCCGACGGCGATGCTGGAGGAACTGATGGCGACACCGAACTGGCCGGTTTCGGCGCAGCGGGCTGCGATTGAAAAGGTCATCTAATGAACTCCTTGGGTGTCTGGGCTGGCCTCATCGCTAGCAGGGCTAGCTCCCACAGTGGAGTTTTGTCGTTCACAAAACCTGTGGGAGCCGCCCAACTGGTGATGGCCATAACGCGGTAAACCTGCTTACTCAGGAATCACCGCAATCACATCAATCTCCATCAACCACTGCGGCTGCCCCAGCGCCGACACCACCAGTCCGGTCGAAATCGGGAACACACCTTTCAGCCACTTGCCGACTTCGCCATACACCGCCTCGCGATAACGCGGGTCGATCAGGTAGGTGGTGGTCTTGACGATGTGGCTCATGTCGCTGCCGGCTTCTTCGAGCAGTTGCTTGACGTTGCGCATGGCTTGTTCAGCCTGTGCACGCGGATCACCCAGACCGACCAGGTTGCCGTCGAAATCAGTACCGACCTGACCACGGACATACACGGTATTGCCGGCACGCACGGCCTGGCACAGGTCATTGTCCAGGGTCTGGTTCGGGTAGGTGTCTTTGGTGTTGAACATACGGATGCGCGTGTGGGTTGGCTTGCTCATGTGCTGCTCCAGAATCAGGGTTGCCCGGCGCAATCGGCGCCGGAGCGAAAGAGGGAAATCAGGCGTCGACGGTGTCGGCGACTTTGTTGGGTGTCGGCGCGTGCAGCTCGGCTTCACGCTGCTCGGCATCGCGGTAATCCAGATACTTGCGCTGGGTGGCGATGTGATCGGCGACGTGCTTGGCGTCGTGCCAGACGCCCCAGATGAACGACGAGCCGCGACGCGACTGCCACGGCAAACCCAGGAAATACACGCCCGGCTCACTCGACACGCCGCGTTGGTGCACAGGCTTGCCCTTGTCGTCGAACGCGGCGACTTGCAGCCAGGAGTAATCCACGGCAAACCCGGTGGCCCAAATGATCGAGGTGATGCCAGCCTTAGCCAGATCCAGATCGGTCAATGGGTTTTTCACGCACTCAGGCTCTGGATACGTTTCGCGGGCCTCCGGTTCTTCTGGCAGGTCGAGGCCGTTGCGCTCGATGTAGGCATCGGCGGCATCGAGCAGCGCCAGATAGTTTTCATCGCCGCGATTGAGATTGCCGACCAGGTCCTGCTTGAAGGTCACCACGCCGTTATTGAACGACTCGGTGACGCCGACCAGGGTCATGCCACGATGGGCCAGACCCCGGAAATCGATAGTGCGCCCGCCATGGGCGCCGCTGACTGCAATGGTCACGTGCTCGCGGCCAGGTTTCATCGCCGCCTGATCCCACTCGCCGAGCACACCCAGCCACCAGCAGAAATCCCGGTTGCGGTAAGCGCGAGGCGGGCGGTCGTGGGCGCCGACCGACAGGTAAACCCGCTTGCCCGAGCGCTGCAGTTCATCGGCAATCTGTACGCCGGAAGAACCGGCGCCCACGACCAGCACCGCGCCTTCCGGCAGCTGCTGCGGGTTGCGGTAATCTGCGGAGTGGATTTGCAGCAGACGTTCGTCTTGCGGGGCAATCGCCGGGATTACCGGTTTCTGGAACGGGCCGGTGGCGGCGACCACACGGTTGGCTTCGATCACGCCTTCGGAGGTCTCGACGGTGAAACCCGGACGGCCGACATTGCGCACCACGCTTTTTACTTCAACGCCGGTGCGGACCGGCGCATTGAATTTCTTCGCATAGGCTTCGAAATAATCGGCCACGCGCTCTTTCGGAGCGAAACCGTCAGGGTCGACGTCATCGAATTCCAGACCCGGGAAGCGGTCGTGCCACGCCGGGCCGTTGGCCACCAGCGAGTCCCAACGCCCGGTGCGCCAGCGCTCGGCGATGCGATTGCGCTCCAGCACCAGGTGCGGCACACCGAGTTTGCTCAGGTGCTCACTCATCGCCACGCCCGCTTGGCCGGCACCCACGATCAGCGTGTCTGTTTTTATTATTGCAGTGGTCATCTCTACATCCTTCCTAGCAAGGCAGTGGGATTCGGGCCGCTGTTGGCTTGTCCGTTTTGCTTGAGGTCAGACTAGGGAGAGGGGGGGTATCGGTAAAATATTATTAAGCTGGGATGTGAAGATAAAATTCTGATGCAGAGGGCTGGGAGCCTTTAAATATGGTGGTTTGGCGAAAGTCTTCGGGTGCGGAGGATGATTGATGGATGAACATTTTGTGGCAAGGAAGCAGGCTCCCTTGCCACAGGTTCAACGAGAGCCTGGATTGATCGAGATTATCGCTTGAGGAACGCCAGCAAATCTTCGTTCAAGGCCTGCGCATGGGTCACTGCAAAACCGTGGGGCGCGCCAGCGTAAACCTTCAGCTCGGCGCCTTTGATTTGTGCCGCAGCCTGCTTGCCGGTGGTTTCGAACGGCACGATCTGATCGCCGTCACCGTGGATCACCAATGTCGGCACATCAATCTTGGCCATGTCCGGGCGGAAGTCGGTTTCCGAGAACGCGGTAACGCAATCCACCGTGCCTTTAAGCGACGCCAGCAGCGCGACGTTGAGGGTTTGCGTGAGCACGCCGTCGGAGACTGTCTGGCCCTGATTGGTGCCATAGAACGGCGCAGCGAAATCCGCGATGAATTGCGCACGATCCTTCAGCAAACCAGCCTTGATGCCGTCGAACACTGAGGTGTCGACGCCTTGCGGGAAGTCGGCTTTCTTGCCGAATAGCGGCGTGACCGCGCCCAGCAGCACCAGCCCGGCAACGCGCTCGCTGCCATGGCGGGCAATGTAACGGCTGACATCGCCACCGCCCATGGAAAAGCCCACCAGCGTCACATCGCGCAGGTCCAGATGGTTGATCAGTTGCGCGATGTCGTCAGCGAAGGTGTCGTAGTCATAACCGGTCCACGGCTGATCGGAGCGACCAAAACCACGGCGGTCGAAGGCAATCGTGCGATAGCCACGGCTGCTCAGGTATTCCATCTGGTATTCCCACATGTCGGCATCCAGCGGCCAGCCATGGCTGAACAGCACGGGCTTGCCGCTGCCCCAGTCCTTGAAATAGATCTCGGTGCCGTCTTGGGTGGTGAACGTGCTCATGCAAACTCCTTGCGTCAGGGGGGGCGTCAGTGAAGGCCGAAATGGCTGTTCTCACTATCCACGCAAAGGGCGGGTGTCACTTGTATGCAGGTGCTGGTTTGGCAGGTAATTCGGGAGCAGGCCTTACTCTCCAGTTGCTGGGCAGCGGTAATCGAAACATTGCCGCCGGCCTGGATGACCGCATTGCGACCGGTGTTGGTTGCCGCCGTACCGGTGTGGTCGACCGCGACTTCAACCACCGACTCAGGCGTGTACTGCGTCAGCTGGCTTGGCAGTTCAGCGAGATTGTTGGGGTCGAACAGCGAAGGCGTTGAGGGTTTAAAACCATAGCGCAAACCGGACATGCGATGCCGTAGCCGAACAATCCACTGACGCCTTTGCCCGTCTCGGTGTCGTTGAGGATGACCGCTTTAATGTGTTCGGCTTCTCGGCCTCCGCCATCTCTGACCATCGCCGGTTGGGGGGCTTTATTTACCTCCGATAAACAAATGGCTTTTGCGAAAAATCTGGCGGAGGGTTGGTTGACTCCCGACGAGATGGCTCTCGCAGACCAGTGGGCAAAAGATACCAGTTGGCTGGATCAGCAAGCCGGTCAGCCGCTAACGTTGCACCAGCGGGCGACGTTGATGACCGAGCTGCAGATGACAGCAGGTATGTTACTGATCGGCAAAAGCGCCCCTTACCAAACTGGTATAGAGTTCAAGCCTAAATGGACGCGAAGAAGCCCGGGCCAAATCGATGCCTACACCTCACCCTCAGACGCAATAAAAACGCTAGAAGCCAATGGTTACAACAGAACGTTTTCAGGGGACGGAACGGTCTTCATACTGACCAAGGGAGACAGGACTTACAAGTTCTACCCACTGTCTACGTCGACCAAAGAACCTACAACAGAATTGCGGATCAAAGGCATCGAAAAATCGATTGTCAAAATCCGATTCAAGGTTGAGTAAATGAGCCTGTCAAAAGTGGAATTTAAAGAAGTGAATCGGATAACGGCAGCGTTATCGAAGCACCTTGATCTGGAAAAAGATCTGCCCGGTATGGTCTTTCTTGATTCGGGGCTTGAGTATTATTTTTTTGAAAGGCCACTGCTGAGTACTACTGAAGTTCTTAGTGAGTTGGTTTGCTTAAGCTATGAGATGTTCTCAACAGACGTATTCACCTTGTTCAGCACACCGCCTGATTGCTCGTGCTACCTCTTCGATGGGAATAACGTCGAAGAGGGTGTCGAGGCTTTGAGTTCAGGCTTTCGGGACTTTTTCAAGGGCGCTGTGGACTATCCGATGATCATGGGTAATTTGGGTTTCGATTGGCTATTGTTTGAAAGCGCTTACGAAGAGTTTGGTGTGCTGGCTCTGAGTACGGCCAGTGCCAAGTTGAAGTTTTCTGAGGGCGTAGGGCGTAACTTGATCCACTCCAAAGAATTTCAGGGCCTTAAAGGTCGCGATGAAACTTTGGATAAAATCATTGACGCGTTTCATGTTTATTTCGAAGGTAAGGGTGGGCTGAGCCCGCTCGAATAAACCATCCCCCTTCCGCCTGTTCATCCTGGTATTGGAGATCGAACCATGAACGCTCTGCCACAGGATCTGGTGATCGATCTCGCGTGTGGAAAGGTGTCGAGAGAGAAGGTCATCGAGGTGTTTTTTCGGGCTCCGCTGTGCCAGAGGATTACATGAGTCGTGAGCTGGAGTCCGCGTTCGAAGCCAAGGACGCTGGCAGTGTCGAATGTGCCCTGGTTTTTGCAGCTCGGTTTTCGATGCCAAAGGATTGTTCGTATATTCTGAGCCGATTGCTGGGAGAGGATTGGCACACTCGCCACGAAGACATTGCGAGCGCTCTGCAGTCGCTGAAGGGTACGAAGAAATAGGTGTCAAGGTGATAAATACTCTGGATCAGCTCTTTTTGTATGGCGCCAGCAGAGGAGGGCTTTAATTATGTCATTGTCGGCAATGATCATCTCATCAGAAAAGTTGAGCTTGGACGATTTTAAAACCGTGCTCCTAAAACATGACGGGTTTGTGAGTGCCGGAATACCTTCTCGCGGTAGCGTTGGTGAAGGTGATTCAACTATTTGGTTGGCCGGGTTCCGGTGACGTGGGTTAACGAGTCGTTCAATTATCCGTTGGCAGCGCATGAATCTTCGTGGACTCAATTGAGAATTTTGGTCGTTGTAACGCTGGAGCGGAGTGTAAAAAATTGGCCAAAACGCTATCGTTGTTTATGTTGGTTTTCATACTTTCAGGCTGCAACACCCACCGGCATGGGTACCGGCAATATTTATAGTTGCGGGCCGCTGAACAGTACTTTTTCGCCGGAACGAAGCAAGGTCTGCCTGGTGGAGTTTCAGTTTGTCGGGCAGGGTTGCGAACAGCACGTTTATGATTTCATCCAGCCAGATCAACGCATTCCGTGATCTCTAAAAACTAAAGCCCCGGACGAGTCCGGGGCTTTCTAGTGGGTCAGAGACTGTCCGCCGAGTAATCAGCGAAACGCCGGCACCACATGCTTGATAAACAATTCCAACGATTTCTTCTTCTCCTCATGCGGCAAGCTGTTGTCACACCAGAAACTAAACTCATCCACCCCCAGTTCCTGGTAGTACTTGATGCGCGGAATGATTTCTTCCGGCGTGCCGATCATTGCGGTCTTGTGCAGGCTTTCCAGTTCAAACTCCGGACGCCCGGCAAACTTCTCTTCCGGGCTTGGGTCAAGGAAACCGTTGACCGGCGTTGCCTTGTTGCCGAACCACGCATCGAAGGTGCGGTAGAAACGCGAGATCGCTTTGGCGCCGACTTTCCAGCCGTCAGGGTTATCAGCGGTGTGCACGTGGGTGTGGCGCAGGACCATCAGTTGTGGGCGCGGTACGTCTGGGTTGTTGTCCAGCGCTGTCTGGAATTTGTTCTTCAGATCGAGGACTTCTTCGTCGCCTTTCATCAGCGGCGTGACCATCACATTGCAGCCGTTGGCCACGGCGAAGTTGTGCGAGTCCGGGTCGCGGGCGGCGATCCACATCGGCGGATTCGGTTTTTGAATCGGCTTCGGCACGCTGGTCGAAGTGGGGAATTTCCAGATGTCGCCGTCGTGGGCGTAGTCGCCTTGCCACAGGGCGCGGACCACCGGGACCATTTCGCGCAGCGCCTGGCCGCCGGATGAGGCAGGCATGCCGCCGGCCATGCGGTCGAATTCAACCTGATAAGCGCCACGGGCCAGGCCGACTTCCATGCGGCCGTTGCTGATGACGTCGAGCAAGGCGCATTCACCGGCGACCCGCAACGGGTGCCAGAACGGCGCGATGATGGTGCCGGCGCCGAGGTGGATGGTCGTGGTTTTCGCCGCGAGGTAGGCCAGCAGCGGCATCGGACTCGGCGAGATGGTGTATTCCATGGCGTGGTGTTCGCCAATCCACACGGTGCTGAAACCGCCGGCTTCGGCCATCAGGGTCAGTTCGGTCAGGTCTTCGAACAGTTGGCGGTGGCTGACGCTTTCGTCCCAGCGTTCCATGTGTACGAACAGGGAAAATTTCATGACGCTACCTCGGATCTTTTGTTGATGGCCGGTCGTTTGCGGGCCTGTGTCACTGGCATGAGCGATGAACGCTCGCAAGTCTTCTCACCATTCAAGCACGCCCTCGAGGACGGCTGGTCGGTTGATTGAATATTGGTATACCATAATACGGAATATCCGCAAAATATTTCTGACCGACACTTCGAACAAGGAAGGCGCAGTAAACATGAACATAAAACAAAAATTGACTCTGGCGTTCGCGGTGATCGCCAGCCTGCCGGTGTTGTTGGTGGCCGTGCTGATTATCCTCAATGTGCGCGACGGGGCGCGGGACAACTTTATCGACAGCACCGGGAGGGAGGTGCGCCAGGTCGAGAACGCCATGCAGTTGTTCTTCGAGGGCATCAGCCAGAACGTTGCGTATCTGGCTGAGCATCCGCAGTTGCAGGGCATTGATGGCAGCCTTAAACGCTACCTGAGCAGTGACGCCGCGCAGATCCCGATGGGGCCGCAGGATCAGCAGGTGTTCGCGTTGTTCGCCGGGCTGGCCAAGGCCCATCCGGCTTACACCTATCTCTCGTTGGGCACCGAGCAGGGCGGTTATCTGTTCTGGCCGGGTGATCCGAAACTGGCGAGTTACGATCCGCGCACGCGGCCCTGGTACAAAACCGCGATGGCCAATCCCGGCAAGACCCTGCGCACCGACGCCTATTACTGGGCGGCCGATGACGTGGTGCTGGTGAGCACCGTGCGCAGCTTCAACAATCAGTTGGGCAGCAATGCCGGGGTGGTGAATATCGATGTGTCGCTCAAGCAACTCACCGATCTGGTCAAGCAGATCCGCCTTGGCGACAGCGGTTATCTGATGCTGATGGAGGCCAACAACACAGTGTTGGTTGACCCGAGCGACCCGGCGCACAACTTCAAGCAACTCACCGATCTGGGCGATGGCTACAAACAACTCGCCGAGGCGGGCAAAGGGCTGGTGGAAGTGGAATTGGCCGGCGAGCACTACATGGCGCTGGTCTGGCCGTCGGAGTCGCTGGGCTGGCGCTTCGTCGGTGTGGTCAAGGCCAGTGAAGTCATGGCCGGCGCCACGCGGCTGACGTGGATCATCGGCGCCATCGCTGTTGCCTGCGCGCTGCTGTTCGCCATGGCCGGTGCGTGGTTTGCCGGGTTGATGGTCAAGCCGATTCGTGGCGTGGCCAGTGGTCTGGAAGGCATTGCACAGGGTGAGGGCGATCTGACCGCGAGACTGGATGTACGCGGGCAGGATGAAACCGCGCAACTGGCGGGCTGGTTCAACCAGTTTCTCGAGGCGATTCGCACGTTAATCCAACGCATCGGTCAGGCGGCCGGGCAGATTCACAGCAGTTCCGGCAGCGCCACCGAGGTTTCGGCGGAAATGGCTGAAGTCGCCTCACGGCAGCGCGAGGCCGTGGACATGGTGTCCACGGCGTTCCATGAAATGGTCGCCACCTCCAACGAAGTCGCGCGTTCGTGCAGCCAGGCGGCGGACTCTGCCGACAACGGCCAGCGTCAGGCTCACGCCGGGCAACAGCAGATCGACGCGGCGGTGAACAACGTCGGGCGCCTGAGCCAGGAGATCGGCCACAGCGCCGAGTCGATGCAGCAATTGGAGCAGGACAGCAACGATATTCAGTCGATCCTCGGCACCATCCGCTCCATCGCCGAACAGACCAATCTACTGGCGTTGAACGCGGCAATCGAAGCGGCGCGGGCAGGGGAGCAGGGACGCGGTTTTGCCGTGGTCGCTGATGAAGTGCGTGCACTGGCCAAGCGTACGGCGGACTCCACTGGCGAAATCGACGCTTTGCTCGGCAATCTGGCACGACGCACCCATCAGATGGGCAAGCAGATGCACGCCAGCCTTGAGGTGTCGCAGGACACCGTGGTGTCGATCAACGAAGCGCGAGCGAGTTTTGGCTTGATACGTGAGTCGGTGGACGTAATCCGCGACATGAACACGCAGATCGCTACGGCGGCGGAAGAACAGCATCAGGTCGCCGAGGACATCAATCGGCATATCAGCCAGATTCACGGGGATGCGCAGTTGGTGGCGAGTCTGGCCGATTCGACCCGGCAGGATGCGCAAAATCTAACGGCGTTGTCGCAGACGTTGAATCAGTTGGTGAGTCGTTTCCGGACCTGATATTCATTACCGGGTTACATAAAAACCTGTGGGAGCTGGCAAGCCAGCTCCCACAGGGTTATGTATTGAACAGGGAATCAAGCCACCGCAGGCAACGCACCCATCTTCCCATGGCAATACACCAAAGGCCCGGCAACCTGCTCAGGCACGATCAGATTCTTCACCGCACCGACCATGATCGCGTGGTCGCCACCTTCGTATTCGCGCCACAACTCGCACTCGATCACCGCCGTGGCATTGGCCAGAATCGGGTTGCCCAACTCGCTCAGAGTCCACTCGATACCTTGCGCCTTGTCCTTGCCTTTACGGGCGAAGGCGTAGGCCTCGCTTTGCTGCCCGCCGGACAGCACGTGAATGGCGAAGCGTTTGTTCTTGATCAAGACCGGATAGGAATCGGAGCTGTAGTTGGGGCAGAACAGCACCAGCGCCGGGTCCATCGACAGCGAACTGAACGCGCTGGCGGTCAGGCCGACGATCTGGCCGTCGTCATCCAGCGTGGTGATAACAGTGACGCCGGACGGGAACGAGCCCATGACTTGTTTGTAGATGGCAGCATCGATCATTGGGTAGTCCTCGGGTGTTGTAACGCGGTTTTTATGTGTTTGTAGGTCTGATGGTATACCGTAATACATTCTTTGCAAGGGATTTTCAGGTGAACCGATAAACGTCCTTCTTTCGTCGGAAAGTCAATGTTTACGGGGCTTTCGGCTAGTCAGTGAAGGGCAGGATCAGCGAGGATAGCGGAACAGATCGCGTGCAAATCAGCGGATCAGTCTTGTGCAAAGTTTGGAATACCATAATATGGTCGGCATCTGAGGGGCGACCAAAGAGTCCCCCCGGTTTGGCTTCATACAACGATAAGAACAGACAAACTCGAGTTCATGCATATGTCCCAGATGTCCCGGCAAGATCCGTTGATCGAGAACCATACGGTCGACTATGTCCCACTCGCGGAACGCCACGGGAAGGCCCGCGACCTGTTCACCCTTTGGTTCAGCACCAACATCGCGCCACTGCCCATCGTCACCGGCGCCATGGTGGTTCAGGTGTTCCATCTCGATCTGCTCTGGGGCCTTCTGGCGATTGCGCTCGGGCACATGATCGGCGGCGTGGTGATTGCGCTGGCCTCAGCGCAAGGTCCGCGCATGGGCATTCCGCAGATGGTCCAGAGTCGCGGCCAGTTCGGGCGCTACGGCGCGCTGTTGATCGTGTTTTTCGCGGCGATCATCTACATCGGTTTCTTCATTTCCAACATCGTCCTTGCCGGCAAATCCATCGTCGGCATTGCGCCGTCGGTGCCGGCGCCGCTGAGCATCCTGATCGGCGCGTTGGCGGCCACAGCCATCGGTGTAATCGGCTACAACTTCATTCACACCCTGAACCGCATCGGTACCTGGGTGATGGGCAGCGCGCTGCTGGCGGGGTTCATCTACATCTTCGCCCATGATTTGCCAGCGGACTTTTTCACTCGCGGCAGCTTCAACCTGTCCGGCTGGCTGGCGACGGTGTCGCTGGGGATCATCTGGCAGATCAGCTTCTCGCCGTACGTCTCTGACTATTCACGTTACCTGCCAGCCGACATCGGCATCGCCAAGCCGTTTTGGGCGACCTATCTGGGCGCGACGCTGGGCACGATTCTGTCGTTCACGTTCGGCGCGGTCGCCGTGCTGGCGACGCCGGAAGGCACTGAAGCGATGGTCGCAGTCAAGCAATCCACCGGTTGGCTGGGGCCGATTCTGATGGTGTTGTTCCTGCTCAATATCATCAGCCACAACGCGCTGAATCTGTACGGTGCGGTGCTGTCGATCATCACTTCGATCCAGACTTTCGCCAGCCAATGGACGCCGAGCATCAAGGTGCGTGTGGTGCTGTCGAGCGTGGTGCTGGCGGGCTGCTGTGTGGTGGCGCTCGGGGCCTCGGCGGATTTCATTTCCGAGTTCATCGGCCTGATTCTGGCGCTGCTCTTGGTACTGGTGCCGTGGGCCTCGATCAACCTGATCGACTTCTACCTGATCAAGCGCGGGTGCTACGACATCACTTCGATCTTCCGCGCCGATGGCGGTATTTACGGACGCTTCAACCTGCACGCCATCATTGCCTACTTCATCGGCATCATCGTGCAATTGCCGTTCGCCAATACGTCGCTGTACGTCGGGCCTTACGCCAATCTGGTTGATGGCGCAGACCTGTCATGGCTGGTCGGCCTGGTGGTCACCGTTCCGCTGTATTACTGCCTGGCGACGCGGGGCCAGGTTCAGCAGAGCAGGTCGGCGAAGCTGGGCTACACCGACTGACGCATTCAGCGTAAAACAACAATGCCCGGCCAGGTGCCGGGCATTGTTTTTTCCGCATTCGGGAGGTCACTCAAATTGGCCATATCGATCCCCTTTTGGCCGATCACCCACTGTGAACCGGCTACGCTGTCAGCAAGAATCAAAGCCACAATAAAACGCAGGACTTTCTTTGCCCTTGGCTACCTTTCAATCCGCTGCCGTGTACAGAACATAAAAACCATCGAACTCACGCCGCATTTTGGGGAAACAACCATGGTCACGATGAAACGCATTCTGGGTGCCACCGTGTGTGGGCTGACGCTGCTGGCCAGCGCCGTCCAGGCCGAGCAGCGCGAACTGCGCGTGTACAACTGGGCGGATTACATCCTGCCCTCCGTACCCAAGGACTTCGCGGCAAAAAGCGGCATCAAAGTGACCTGGGACACCTTCGACACCAACGAATCCCTGGAAGCCAAACTGCTCACCGGCAACTCCGGGTACGACCTCGTCGTGCCGTCCAACCAGTTCCTCGAAACGCAGATCAAGGCGGGCGTGTTCCAGAAACTCGACAAGTCGAAACTGCCGAACTGGAGCCACCAGGATCCGGAACTGCTGAAACTGCTGGGCAAAAACGACCCCGGCAACCAGTACGGGGTGCCTTACATGGTCGGCACGGTGCTGATCGGCTTCAACCCGGCCAAGGTCAAGGCAGCATTGGGTGACAACGCGCCGGTGGACAGCTGGGATCTGGTGTTCAAACCCGAGAACATGGAAAAGCTCAAATCCTGCGGTGTAGCGATGCTCGATTCGCCGACGGAAATTCTGCCGCTGGCTCTCCATTATCTGGGCCTCGACCCGAACAGCCAGAACCCTGCCGACTATGAAAAAGCCAAGGAGCTGATGCTCAAGGTTCGCCCTTACGTGACCTACTTCAACTCGGCCAAATACATGACCGACATCGCCAACGGCGACATCTGCGTGGCCATCGGTTATTCGGGCAGTTTTTATCAGTTCGGCAACCGTGCCAAAGAAGCGAACAATGGCGTGGTGGTCGACTGGCGTTTGCCGAAGGAAGGCGCGCCGATCTGGTTCGACACCTTCGCCATTCCGAAGAGTGCGAAGAACGTTGAAGAAGCCCACGAATTCCTCAACACCTTGCTCGATCCGAAAGTCATCGCACCGATCAGCGATTTCCTCGGCTACCCGAATGCGAACAAGGATTCGATACCTCTGATCAACAAAGAGATCACCGACAACCCGAACCTGACACCGACCCCGGAAGCGCTGAAAAACCTCTACGTGGTCCAGCCATTGCCGCAGAAACTCGAACGCGTACGCACCCGTGTCTGGACCAACATCAAGTCTGATAAATAAGTATTGGCCGGATAAACTCCCTGTGCGAGCCAGCCCCGCTAGCGGTGGGGCCGGTACTGAAGGGAGGCGTCAGGTTTGGCCGGGCACATTCGGCCAAAGGTCAGAGACCAGGAACAACCGTTCTGCCTCTTCCCATTCGCCCCGCGCATTCTCGGTCAGACGCACCAGCAACTGCGCCGGGGCCAGCGGTTCGAGATCTTCCAGCCACATCTGCAAATGCTCCGCCCCCCAAGTCTGATCCGCCGGATAATGCGCCGGGGCCAGCCAGGCATGGCGGGGCAGGGGTTGCCAGCGCCCGGTCGGGCGTTGCGCGACGAACGCCGGCCAGTCCTTCTGATGCAGCCAACTGCCGCGCAGATGCTGCGGGTGCGCGCCGCTCGGCGATTCGGATTGGCCGGGCCACGGATATAGCAGATAGCCGCCCAACCACAGCTGCGCGCTGAACACCTCGATGTCCAGCTTCGCCAGCACTTCGCGGCTTTCCGGGCGCGCCGAAATCGGTAATTGATGTTGCGCCAGATGCGCCAGTTTACGGTCCAGTCGATCATGACAACCCGGCCCTAGCCATTGGGCCGGATCATGGCCGTCGCCATTTTGCGGGCCGAGGTAAAGCTTGATCGCCAGTTCCAGGTGATGCACGCCATCACGGTCACGCAACAGCATGTCCAGCTCGCCAAGTGTATGGCCTTCGCGGCGGATCGGCAGGTTGGCGGCAATCAGTTCAATGCCAGGCGCATGTATCACGGCAAACTGCCACAGGCGTTCGTAATAAAGGCCCAGGCGCCGGGTGCGTGCCTGCGACAACCAATGCAACAAGCCATAACTGTCACGATCGAGCTGACGCAACCAGTGCTCCAGACGTTCGGGATCATGCACCCAATCGCTGCCGGCCAACGGATGGCGCTGCGGCCATGGCGTGCTGGCGAGCATCGGCGGGGCGAGGATCACCCACGCCAGATCCCGCACTTCCGGGTGGCGTAATTGATGAGGCAACTTAAGCAAATCGGGAAATAGGATCATCCTGCGAGCATAGCCGTAAACACGAGCACACCCTTGAGGCTGAAAGGATTTTGTCTAACCGGCGCTTTCGCCCATAATCGTGTTTTTCGCGTTTTCGATTGTCCGCAGAGGTCCCATGGAGCAATTTCGTAATATCGGCATCATCGGTCGCCTGGGCAGTTCCCAGGTGCTGGATACCGTCCGCCGACTGAAACGGTTTCTGCTCGATCGTCACCTGCATGTGATCCTCGAAGACACCATCGCCGAAGTCCTGCCGGGCCACGGCCTGCAAACTTCGTCGCGCAAGATGCTTGGCGAAGTCTGCGACATGGTCATCGTCGTCGGCGGTGATGGCAGCCTGCTCGGTGCCGCCCGTGCACTGGCCAAACACAACATTCCGGTACTGGGGATCAACCGTGGCAGCCTCGGTTTTCTGACAGACATTCGCCCGGACGAGCTGGAAGTCGAAGTCGCCAAGGTGCTCGACGGCCACTATCTGGTGGAAAACCGCTTCCTGCTGCAAGCCGAAGTACGCCGTCACGCCGAAGCCATCGGTCAGGGCGATGCGCTCAACGACGTGGTGCTGCACCCCGGCAAATCGACGCGAATGATCGAATTCGAGTTGTACATCGACGGCCAGTTCGTCTGCAGCCAGAAAGCCGACGGCCTGATCGTCGCCACGCCGACCGGTTCCACCGCGTACGCGCTGTCTGCCGGCGGACCAATCATGCATCCCAAGCTCGATGCCATTGTGATTGTGCCGATGTATCCCCATATGTTGTCGAGCCGGCCAATTGTGGTCGATGGCAACAGTGAGCTGAAAATCGTCGTGTCGAAAAACATGCAGATTTACCCGCAAGTCTCCTGCGACGGGCAGAACCACTTCACCTGCGCGCCGGGCGACACCATCACCGTCAGCAAAAAAGCGCAGAAGCTGCGCCTGATTCACCCGCTTGACCACAACTACTACGAAGTCTGCCGCACCAAGCTCGGCTGGGGCAGCAAGCTGGGCGGTGGAGGCGACTGATGCTCGATCCCGCGCGCAGTTATGACCTGATTGGTGACGTGCACGGATGCGCCCTGACCCTCGAACACTTGTTGGACCGACTCGGTTACCACAAGCAGGGCGGGGTCTGGCGGCATCCATCGCGCATGGCCGTGTTCGTCGGCGACATCATCGACCGTGGCCCGCGCATTCGCGAGGCGCTGCACATCGTCCACGACATGGTCGAGGCCGGTCAGGCCTTGTGCATCATGGGCAACCACGAATTCAACGCGCTGGGCTGGAGCACCCCGGCGCCACCGGGCAGCGGCAAGCAGTACGTGCGCGAACACACGCCGCGTCACGCGCGCCTGCTGCACGAGACCCTGACTCAATTCGAAGGTCATCCCGCTGACTGGCATGACTTCCAGCGCTGGTTCTATGAGCTGCCGCTGTTTGTCGACGCCGGACGCTTCCGCGTGGTTCACGCGTGCTGGGACGCCGGGTTGATCGAGCCATTGCGCGCGCTGTTCCCCAACGGCTGCATCGACGAACATTTCCTCCAGGCCTCGGCCGTCCCGGACAGCTTCGCCTGCACCGTATTCGACCGGTTGCTGCGCGGCACCGACATGCGCCTGCCGGATGGTCTGACCATGACCAGCGGTGACGGTCTGGTGCGTTCGTTCTTCCGCACCAAGTTCTGGGAAGACGACCCGAAAACCTACGGCGACATTGTCTTCCAGCCAGATGCACTGCCGGAACCGGTGGCGCAGAAGCCGCTGACCTCCAGCGAAAAAAACAACCTGCTGCGCTACGGCGTTGACGAGCCGTTGCTGTTCGTCGGTCATTACTGGCGCAGCGGCAAACCGGCACCGATTCGCCCGAACCTCGCGTGTCTGGATTACAGCGCGGTGCTTTACGGCAAACTGGTCGCCTATCGTCTGGATCAGGAAACCCGTCTGGATCCGCATAAATTTGTCTGGGTCGATGTCGAGCGGCCGGAGGTGCTGCAATGAGTGCGGTAGCGGTATTGCGTCTGCCCTTGGCGGTGGACTTGAGTGGTTTCGTCAAGCTGCTGCAACGCATGCAGGTTCCGCATCGGGTCAGCGAAGAGGCCGGCGAACAAGTGCTGTGGGCGCCGTCGGAGATCAGCGAAGACGTGCGTTCGCTGTACGAACGCTTCCCGGCCGGGGACCCCGATCAGCAACTGGACATTCCCGTCGCGCAAACCGTCAAGCGTCCGAGTTTTGCGGAACAATTGAAGTACGCCAAGGCCACCGGTTTCATCCTGCTGCTGTGCCTGATTGTCGGCGGCCTGACCTACCTCGGCGAAAACCTGCAGACCCTGCGCTGGCTGACCTTCCTCGATTTTCGGGTGGTCGGCGAGTACATCCATTTCGTGCCGTTGGCCGACAGTCTGGCAGCGGGGCAGTGGTGGCGTCTGGTCACGCCGATGCTGATCCACTTCGGCATCCTCCACCTGGCCATGAACGGCATGTGGTATTGGGAGCTGGGCCGGCGCATCGAGTCGCGCCAGGGCAGCATCAACCTGATCGGCCTGACGCTGCTGTTCAGCCTGGTGTCCAACTACGCGCAGTTTGTCTGGAGCGGCGCGACCTTGTTCGGTGGCCTGTCCGGGGTGCTTTACGGCCTGCTCGGGCATTGCTGGATCTTCCAGCTGCTGTCGCCGAACCCGGCCTACCGTCTGCCGCGTGGTGTACTGGCAATGATGCTGATCTGGTTACTGGTGTGCATGTCCGGGCTGATCTCGATGATCGGCTTCGGCGAAATCGCCAATGCCGCCCACGTCGGCGGGTTACTCATCGGATGCTTCACCGGTTTGTTGGGTGGTTTGTATAACCGCCGTAAACTGGCCGCCTAAATTTTTCAGTAGATAAAGAGCACGGAGACCCTGATGTCCTCTTTTAACGACATGATCAAGAACATCACCCCGGATATCTACGAGAGCCTGAAACTGGCCGTGGAAATCGGCAAATGGTCCGACGGTGGCAAGCTCACCGCCGAACAGCGCGAGCTGTCGTTGCAGGCGATGATCGCCTGGGAAATACAGAACCTGCCTGAAGACCAGCGCACCGGTTACATGGGCCCGCAGGAATGTGCATCGAAGTCGATCGAAGTACCGAACATTCTGTTCAAGTCGGATGCTATCCATTGATCGAGATTGGCCGCGGTGCAATCAGCAAAATGTCGGCACGCCTGGACGGGCCGAACGTGCAATACGCGTTTCGTCTGGATGACGTCGAGGTGCCGGTCAACCCATTGATCGGCACTACGGTGCGTCTGGAGTACCTGGGGGCAATCCACTGCACCCATTGCGGGCGCAAGACCAAAACCAGTTTCAGTCAGGGCTATTGCTACCCGTGCATGACCAAACTGGCGCAGTGCGACCTGTGCATCATGAGCCCGGAGCGTTGTCACTATGACGCCGGCACCTGCCGCGATCCGGCGTGGGGCGAGCAGTTTTGCATGACCGATCACGTGGTTTACCTGTCCAATTCGTCGGGCATCAAGGTTGGCATCACTCGTGCTACGCAACTGCCGACTCGCTGGATCGATCAGGGTGCGTGTCAGGCGTTGCCGATCATGCGCGTTTCGACACGGCAGCAATCGGGCTTCGTTGAAGACCTGTTCCGCAGCCAGGTGGCGGACAAGACCAACTGGCGCGCGTTGCTCAAGGGCGATGCGGTGGCGGTTGATCTGGCGCAGGTGCGTGATCAGCTGTTTGAAAGCTGCGCCGAAGGTCTGCAAGGTTTGCAGGAGCGATTCGGCCTACAAGCTATTCAGACGATTGCCGATGTAGAACCTCTCGAAATCCGCTATCCGGTCGAGCAATACCCGGCCAAAATCGTCAGCTTCAACCTGGACAAGAACCCGATTGCCGAAGGCACGTTATTGGGTATCAAAGG
Organism: Pseudomonas sp. 4CAES_32.4; assembly: GCF_058136335.1. Classification (NCBI taxonomy): domain Bacteria; kingdom Pseudomonadati; phylum Pseudomonadota; class Gammaproteobacteria; order Pseudomonadales; family Pseudomonadaceae; genus Pseudomonas; species Pseudomonas sp. 4CAES_32.4. Next base: position 3,746,139 of record NZ_CM176882.1, on the reverse strand, counting down.
CCAGTACCTGATCTTCGATACCGGCGTGATCAACATTCGCAAGTACACGGCTTATCAGCTCGCCGTGCATCAATAAGGACTCCAGCATGCGCACCGAACAACCGAAGATGATTTACCTGAAGGACTATCAGGCGCCCGAGTACCTGATCGACGAAACACACCTGACCTTCGAGTTGTTCGAGGATCACAGCCTGGTGCACGCGCAGTTGGTGATGCGCCGCAACCCGGCCCGTGGCCCGGGCCTGCCGCCGCTGGTGCTCGATGGTCAGCAACTGGAATTGCTCTCGGTGACCCTGGCCGATAAAGAGCTTGATGCCGCTGATTATCAATTGTCCGAGAACCACTTGACCCTGCAGCCGGCCAGCGAAACCTTCACGGTCGACACCAGCGTCAAGATCCACCCGGAAACCAACACTGCACTGGAAGGCCTGTACAAGTCCGGCACGATGTTCTGCACCCAGTGCGAGGCCGAAGGTTTCCGCAAGATCACCTATTACCTCGACCGCCCGGACGTGATGAGCAAGTTCACTACCACCGTGGTCGCCGAACAGCACAGCTATCCGGTGCTGCTCTCCAACGGCAACCCGATCGCCTCGGGCCCGGGCGAAGACGGCCGGCACTGGGCGACGTGGGAAGACCCGTTCATGAAACCGGCGTATCTGTTTGCGCTGGTGGCCGGTGACTTGTGGTGCGTCGAAGACAGCTTCACCACCATGACCAACCGCAACGTCGCACTGCGCATTTACGTCGAGCCGGAAAACATCGACAAGTGCCAGCACGCGATGAACAGCCTGAAAAAGTCGATGCGCTGGGACGAAGAGGTTTACGGTCGCGAGTACGATCTGGACATCTTCATGATCGTTGCCGTGAATGACTTCAACATGGGCGCGATGGAGAACAAGGGCCTCAACATCTTCAACTCCAGCGCCGTGCTGGCCCGCGCCGAAACCGCGACCGACGCTGCGCACCAGCGCGTAGAAGCGATCGTCGCTCACGAATACTTCCACAACTGGTCGGGCAACCGCGTGACCTGCCGCGACTGGTTTCAGTTGTCGCTGAAGGAAGGCTTCACCGTGTTCCGCGATTCCGGCTTCTCCGCTGACATGAACTCGGCCACGGTCAAGCGCATACAGGACGTGGCGTATCTGCGCACCCACCAGTTTGCCGAAGACGCCGGTCCGATGGCCCACGCCGTGCGTCCGGACAGCTTCATCGAGATTTCCAACTTCTACACCCTGACCGTGTACGAAAAGGGTTCGGAAGTGGTCGGCATGATCCACACCTTGCTCGGCGCCGAAGGCTTCCGTAAGGGCAGCGATCTGTACTTCGAACGCCACGATGGTCAGGCAGTGACTTGCGATGACTTCATCAAAGCCATGGAAGATGCCAACGGCGTCGACCTGACCCAGTTCAAGCGCTGGTACAGCCAGGCCGGCACGCCGCGTCTGGCGGTGAGCGAGTCTTATGACTGCACCGCGAAAACCTACAGCCTGACCTTCCGCCAGAGCTGCCCGGAAACCCCGGACAAAGTTGAAAAATTGCCTTTCGTGATCCCGGTCGAACTCGGCCTGCTCGACAGCCAAGGCAACGAGATTGCCCTGCGTCTGAGCGGTGAAGCGACAGCACAAGGCACCACCCGTGTGATCTCGGTGACCGAAGCCGAGCAGACGTTCACCTTCGTTGATATCGCTGAACAGCCGCTGCCATCGTTGCTGCGCGGTTTCTCGGCGCCAGTGAAACTGAGCTTCCCGTACAACCGCGATCAACTGATGTTCCTGATGCAGCACGACAGCGACGGCTTCAACCGTTGGGATGCCGGTCAGCAATTGTCGGTGCAGGTGCTGCAAGAACTGATTGGCCAACATCAGAAGGGTGAAAGCCTGAAGCTCGACCCGCGACTGGTGTCAGCGCTGAAAACCGTGCTGTCCGATGAATCGCTGGATCAGGCGATGGTCGCGGAAATGCTCTCACTGCCGGGTGAGGCGTACCTCACTGAAATCAGCGAAGTGGCGGATGTCGATGCGATCCACGCCGCTCGTGAATTTGCCCGCAAGCAACTCGCGGACAGTTTGTTCGAAGCGCTGTGGCTGCGTTATCAGGCCAACCGCGACCTGTCGAAGAAAACTCCGTACGTGGCCGAAGCCGAACATTTCGCCCGTCGCGCGCTGCAGAACATTGCGCTGTCGTACCTGATGCTCAGCGGCAAGCCGGAAGTACTGGCGGCGGCGCTGGAGCAATTCGAAGCAGCTGACAACATGACTGAGCGTCTGACGGCGCTGGCGGTGTTGGTCAACTCGCCGTTCGAAGAGCAAAAGGCCCTGGCGCTGGCCAGTTTTGCCGAGCACTTCAAGGACAACCCGCTGGTCATGGATCAGTGGTTCAGTGTGCAGGCTGGCAGCACGTTGCCGGGCGGTCTGGAGCGCGTGAAGGTGTTGATGCAGCACCCGGCCTTCAACATCAAGAACCCGAACAAGGTGCGTGCGCTGGTTGGCGCGTTTGCCGGGCAGAACCTGATCAACTTCCACGCGGCGGACGGTTCCGGTTATCGCTTCCTTGCGGATCTGGTTATCGAGCTGAACGGCTTCAACCCGCAGATCGCTTCGCGCCAACTGGCGCCGCTGACGCGCTGGCGCAAATATGACGATGCGCGTCAGGCGCTGATGAAAGGCGAGCTGGAGCGGATTCTGGCGTCGGGGCAGTTGTCGAGTGATGTGTACGAAGTCGTCAGCAAAAGCCTGGCTTAACCTGGTCTGAATACAGTCCCTGTGGGAGCTGGCTTGCCAGCGATTTCGGTGTACCAGTCAACGTTGATGTTGAATCTGCTGCCGTCATCGCTGGCAAGCCAGCTCCCACAATGGTTTTGCGTTTAGTCAGTTACTTCAGGTCAAAACGATCCAGATTGGTGACTTTCGTCCAGGCCGCAACGAAGTCTTTGACGAACTGCTCCTTCGCATCCGCACTGGCATACACCTCGGCCAACGCGCGCAGTTGCGCATTGGAACCGAACACCAGATCAACCCGCGTCGCCGTCCACTTCACGCTGCCGGTTTTACGGTCGCGTCCTTCGAACTCGTCCGCATCCCTTGAAGTCGGCTTCCACTCCACGCCCATGTCCAGCAGATTGGTGAAGAAGTCGTTGCTCAGCGCCTCTGTTTGCGAAGTGAAAACACCATGCCGGGTTTGTCCGACGTTGGTGTTCAGCACCCGCAGGCCACCGAGCAACACAGTCATTTCCGGTGCGGTGAGGGTGAGCAGCTGCGCTTTGTCGATCAGCAGCGCTTCGGCTGAAACGGTGTACTTGCGTTTGCTGTAGTTACGGAAGCCATCGGCGATCGGTTCGAGGAAGCCAAACGACTCGACGTCGGTTTGCTCCTGTGTTGCATCGGTACGCCCCGGATTGAACGGCACAGTCACCGAGTGGCCGGCGTTTTTCGCCGCTTGTTCGATCCCGGCATTCCCCGCCAGTACGATCAGATCCGCCAGCGAGACTTGCTTGCCGGCTGCGCCACCGTTGAACTCAGTCTGAATGCCTTCAAGGGTGTTCAGCACTTTGTCCAATTGCTCAGGCTGATTCGCTTGCCAGAACTTCTGCGGTGCCAGACGCAGACGTCCACCGTTGGCGCCACCGCGTTTGTCTGAACCACGGAACGTCGAAAGTGCTGCCCAAGCGGTCGACACCAACTGCGACACCGAAAGACCCGATGCGAGGATTTTGCTTTTCAGTGCGGCGGCGTCGCTGTCGTCGATCAGCGGGTGCGTGACGTCAGGAATCGGATCTTGCCAGAGCAATTCTTCGCTCGGCAGTTCCGGCCCGAGGTAGCGGGACAGCGGGCCCATGTCGCGGTGAATCAGTTTGTACCAGGCGCGGGCGAAGGCGTCGGCCAGTTGATCCGGATTAGCGAGGAAGCGCCGCGAGATCTGCTCGTAGGCCGGGTCGAAACGCAGCGCCAAGTCGGACGTGAGCATGGTTGGCGAGAGTTTCTTGCTCGGGTCATGGGCATGGGGAACGGTGCCGGCACCGGCGCCGTTTTTCGGAATCCACTGATGCGCGCCCGCGGGGCTCTTGGTCAGTTCCCATTCGAAACCGAAGAGGTTTTCCAGGTAGTTGTTGCTCCACCGGGTTGGCGTGGTAGTCCAGGTCACTTCCAGACCGCTGGTGATGGTGTCGGCGCCTTTACCAGTGCCGAAGGCGTTGCGCCAGCCCAAGCCCTGTTCTTCAAGACCGGCCGCTTCCGGTTCAGGCCCGACATTGTCTGCAGGGCCGGCACCGTGGGTTTTGCCGAAGGCGTGGCCGCCAGCGATCAGCGCCACGGTTTCTTCATCGTTCATGGCCATGCGGCCAAAGGTTTCGCGGATGTCCAGCGCCGAGGCCACGGGGTCTGGATTGCCTTCAGGGCCTTCCGGGTTGACGTAGATCAGACCCATCTGCACCGCCGCGAGCGGGTTTTCCAGATTGCGTTCGCCTTGATCGGTGCGGCTTTCTTCTTTGCCGTGCAGGTCCGGCTCGGCGACCAGTGTGCCGTCCCCGGGTTCCTGCATGGGTTCTTTGTCTTTACCGTAACGACTATCACCGCCCAGCCATTCGTGCTCCGAACCCCAATACACGTCTTCGTCCGGTTCCCAGACATCCGCGCGACCGCCGGAATAACCGAAGGTTTTGAAACCCATGGATTCCAGCGCAACGTTGCCGGTGAGGACAATCAGGTCCGCCCAGGAAATGTTGCGGCCATATTTCTGCTTGATCGGCCACAGCAGACGCCGGGCCTTGTCGAGGCTGACGTTGTCCGGCCAACTATTGAGCGGTGCAAACCGCTGCTGGCCGGAGCCTGCGCCCCCGCGACCATCGGCGGTGCGATAGGTGCCGGCGCTGTGCCAGGCCATGCGCACGAAGAGAGGGCCGTAGTGCCCGAAGTCGGCCGGCCACCAGTCCTGGGAGTCGGTCATCAATGCGTTGAGGTCTTGTTTCAAGGCCTGGAAATCCAGGCTTTTGAAGGCTTTGGCGTAGTCGAAATCCTTGCCCAGCGGGTCGGACTTGGGCGAATGCTGACTAAGGATTTTCAGATTGAGTTGATCCGGCCACCAGTCACGGTTCGTCGTACCACCACCGGCAGCGTGGTTGAACGGGCATTTCGATTCGTTTGCCATGTTCGGGTCCTTATCAGGTCTTCTACGGCCGGCTCGTGCCGACTTCGGACTAGTAAGGCTAGACCCGACTTGGCAAGTCAGCTAATAGCCCGACTATTGGGCGCTGATAGGCAAAGCCTTTCAGGTCTCGATCACGTCTGGTTATTACCAATATTTACTTTATTGCCAAATCATTTAAAGGACTGTCAGAAGTGACAGTTGGCGCTATTCGGGCGTGGCGTTAGTTTGCCCTGAGTTACAAATAACTTCCGTTTCACCGACAAGAAAGGAAGCATTGATATGAGCGCTGACCAAAAAGAACTTCGAGCTGGTACTTTTTCCGCTTCGGTAGATGGGGTCCGCTTTATGGGGGCTACTACCGCTGATATGCGGGACTTGAATTTTGATTATTACCTCTTCGGGAGTGAAAACAACAACAGGGTTGTTTTTTCCGTTCCCAGTTCTTTGCAAGGTGACGGTCCCCACGAGGTGAAATTCTATAAAGAAGGCGTTAAGTGGCAAGTACAGATCAATGGGCAATTTTTCGACGCAGATCAAAACAGCAAGGCCAACATCTCTTTTGTCAGGCAACGTCGAGGTGCATACGGAACGATTGATTTTGTTCTGACAGATGGCAGGAAGATAACCGGGGATTTTAATATCAATATAATTTAAGGCGATTGTAGTCGGGGGCGGTTTAACGCCCCCGGCTTATCGCTATATCGATTCTGTCAGCGATGTAAAAGTCTGCTCATTAGAAGGCGTCACGATCAACTCGACTGCGCGGCATCGTCCGCCGGCACGTCATCAAGAATGTCTTCCTGCCCCGGCAATTCGGTGATCACACTGAAATCCGTGACCTCGACCGCGCCCAGGCCATAACCCAGCAAATGGAACGAGAACGCCTTGCGCGGTTGCGGGTTGTCGAAGCTGAAATCCATTTCCAGTGGTTGATCCGCGGTGGCGACCATCTCCGCTGGCAGCCCCAGCTGCACGTCCTGCTCAAACTCCTTGGCCTTGAGCTGAATGTAGGCTGCTTGCTGCGGATCCACCGAGCGCACGGTGAGGCGTACGCGGGTCTGCGAGCCCTTGGGCATTTCCAGATACTGCGCGCCGATCAGGTTGTCGGCCCAGTCATCCTTGATCTGCGCCTGCAGCGGGATGACGTTGGTGCTGCCGAACTGATAACGATGATTGAGCGGGGTGCGCAGCAACGACAGGTCCAGCGCGTTGGCGCGCGCCGCAATCTGCCGGGCGGGATGACCGCTGTAGTTGCCTTTGTAAATGGCGCTTTCGGCGATGAAGCCCGCGCTTTCGTAATAGCGGCAACGACGCGGCATGTCGCACTCGGAAAAGATCCCTTGGCCGTTGTGGTAGCGCAGCTTGCCGTTGGTGAACGACATGATCTCGCGACCGGAATCGTAGTCGCGGAACAGTGAGCGACCGCTCAATGCCGATGGCACTGGCAGATCGAAGTAGTCGAGGATCGAGGTGCTCAGGTCGACGTGGCCATAGACACCTTTGTTCAGACGCGGCAGTTGTGCGTGCTCCGGCGCCAGTGTCAGGTTGAAACCCCACGAAGAAGCCAGGCGCACGCCGTCGATGCCGTGGGATTCGTCCGAGGTGATCACGACCAGTGTGTCTTTCAAAACACCCTGGCGTTCGAGACCGCTGAGAAACTGATCCAAGGCATCGTCGAGGTAGCCGACAGCGGCCTGCTTGGGCGTGTCGTAGCGTTCCAGGTATTCCTCGGGCGCGGAGTAGGGCTGATGGGTGCCCACGGTCAAGAGTGTGAGCATCCACGGCTGTTTCTGTTTTTTCAGTTGGCCGACGTAATCCAGCGCGCCTTCGAAGAACGCCTTGTCATCCTTGCCCCACGGGAACTCCAGGTAGTTGCTGTTGGTGAACCATTCCAGGCCATGGGTCGCATCAAAACCGATGTGCGGCATGATCTTGTCTTTGGCCATGAAGCGCAGGCCGGCGCCTTGCAGGTAGTGGGTACTGAAGCCGTGCTCGCGTAATTGCGCGGGCAGGCAGGCGTGATTGCGCTCGTTGAGGGTGAGCATTTCCACGCCCTTGGGCGTGCCGTTGTTGAGTTTGTCGTAATCGCCGCAGAGCATCGCGTACAGGCCGCGAATGGTCTGGTGGGTGTGCAAGACGTAATCCGGGGTGTTCATGCCGCGCTCGGCCCAGCGGCTGAGATTGGGCATCAGGTCTTCCTGATAGTGGCTGCCAATGGCCTCACGGTTGGCGCGAATGTAGGCGCCGGGAATGCCTTCCAGCGCGATGATCAGTACGTTGCGTGCCTGACCGGGCGCGGCCAGCAATGGATGGCCGTTGAGGTCGACGTCGGTGAGTCCGGCCATGGCCGGTGCGGCTTCTTCGACATCGCCGTCGAGCCATTCCTCGGCCTGAATCTGCAGGTCGGCGACCTCGGAGGCGAGCAACTGATGCGGCAGGTTGTACTGGCGCCATGGGTCGTCTTCGTTAGGCCATTGGTTTTGTACGCCCCAATGCGCCGCGAACAGCACCAGTGGCACGCTCCAGAGCGCGCGGGGCAGGGCCGGACGGGAAATCCCGCGAGTGGTGAATCGGGTCAGCAGCCAGAACACCAACGCCAGTAACAGGCTGATGCCTACCGCTGGGTGGGCAAGCCCGCCACCGGTGGAGTTTTCCACGAACTGCGGGTCGATCAGGTAATGAATGTCGCCAGGCGTTGGCAATCTGCCAACGGCGCTGACCAGTTCAGCCGTCGCCACTGCCAGCAGGCCCCAGAACAGCAGCACCGGCAAGGCCAGCCACCAAGCCCGACGATGCAACAACAGCACCAGCAGACTGCCGATGGCCAGGTCCGACAAATAACCCACCGGCGTCGACCAGCCCAATGCTGCACGCAGGACTACTGGCACGATCAGTACCAATACGATCAGTGAAAAGAGGCGGGCATTGGGCTGCCGCAACCGGTGAAAAAGAGCGCTCACAAAGAAAGACCTTCCAGTCATCAAAACGTCAAAAAAGTGTGGGCGATGATACCAAGGGTGGGCGGTCTGATCGCCCTTTTAAACGCTGGGATGATCCGCTGTCCGGGTTGGTAGAAGAGCCGGTGGATTGTCTGCAGCCCTGACGGGCTGATGTATTGCACGGCAATCAGGTGGATGGCCGCAGGTGGATTTATTGTTTCAGGCTGTTTAACCGGCGTACCTTCGCTGTTGCAGCGTTGGCAACAGCTTCTGCAAGGGATCGGTCTGACACCGTTCGCGGCTAAGGCCCAACGTTTTTTGCCGCCCCGACATCCCCCGTGCTATCGATATGCGATAAAGGTATTTAATTTCTATTTTTTATAGCTATAAAGTCGGGCCCTTCAGCACACCACTTCCATGCTGCGAGGTTGTTATGCCCACCCCGTTCAAACGTTCCGCGCTGACTCTGTTGGCCACTTCCCTGGCAGCGAGTGCGTTGTTCAGCACTGGCGCCCAGGCCGAAGGCAAGATCAGCATCGCCCAGCAATTCGGCATCGGTTATCTGATTCTCGATGTCGTGCGTGATCAACAGCTCATCGAGAAGCACGGTAAAGAGCAGGGCCTTGATATCAAGGTCGACTGGAACAGCATCTCCGGTGCCACAGCGATGAACGAAGCGCTGCTGACCGGCTCCCTCGACGTGGTATCGGCCGGTGTGCCGCCGATGCTGACCGTGTGGGATCGCACCAAAGGCAAACAGAACGTCAAAGCCATTGCCGCACTGGGCTCGATGCCCAATTACCTGCTGACCAATAATCCGGACATCAAGACCCTCAAGGATTTCAGCGACAAGGATCGCATTGCCGTGCCCGCAGCCGGCGTAGGCTTTCAGTCGCGTACCTTGCAGATCGAAACCGCCAAGGAGTTCGGGGACGACCAGTTCAAGAAGTTCGACAACATCTCCGTCAGCCTGCCGCATCCGGACGCCACCGCCGCGTTGATTGCCGGCGGTTCGGAAATCAACTCGCACTTCTCCAGCCCGCCATTTCAATATCAGGCGCTTCAAAACCCCAACGTGCACAAAGTGCTGAGTTCGTACGACATCCTTGGCGGTCAGGCCACGTTCAACGTGCTCTACACCACAGAAAAATTCCACGACGAAAACCCGAAAACCTACAAGGCGTTCTACGACGCACTGGCCGAGGCCGAGAAGATCATCAAGGCCGACAAACCCGCTGCCGCTCAGGCTTACATTCGCGTCGAGCAGTCGAAGTTGCCGCTGGCGCTGGTCGAGCAAATCGTCAAGGACCCGGAAATCGACTTCACCGTGGTGCCGCAGCGCACCTTCATCTATGCCGAGAAATTGCAGGAGCTGGGCGTGCTGAAAAACAAGGCTGGGAGCTGGAAGGATTACTTCTTCGAAGAGGCTCACGGTGGCGCAGGGAGTTGATTAGCGCAAAAGAATGATGCGGCGGGGCGTTCTGGACAGAGAGATGGCCACTTAGTAGCATTCGCGGCCTAAGGATTTCTTTCCCCGCACGTCGACCGACGCATCAAGGACTCTCAATGCACAAGTTCACCCATGGCGATGTAACCGTTGATTTCACCGTGTTGAGCGGTGAAGTTGTGGGCAGCGAGAAAATGAGCGAAACCCACATCACCTCCACCGGTGGTAACGGTCAATTCGACAGTAATGGTCAGCCCATTGCGGTGCACATCAACTCGGTGATGGTGATCAACCATGAGTTCTGGATCAGAACGGCGGATGGCATTGAACACGATGTGAGTTTTCGTGGGCTCGATATTCCTCTGCGCAGCGGCCAGAACATTTCGCTGATCAGCGCGGTGAGCAACGATGGCGAGAAGTTGCTCCACACCCATCTGCAAAACCATTCCTCGACCAAGACCTACCTGATTCGTGACGCCAAAGCGCTGAACACCGATCTGGGCCTGTCACCGTTTCGCTGGAAGCCCTTGCTGATTGCCTTCGCCATGTGGGTCGGCATCGGTTTGCTCGCCGGTGTGTTGGGTTTTCTGGTGGGCACGGGTTATTACATCTATGAGTGCGTCAAAGGCTCCAAGCGCAAGAAGCTGTTGACCAGCGAACTGGATGCCTTTCTCGCCCGCTTGAACCAGCAGGTCGAAAGCCAGTACCACGCAGGGCGGTCCGGTCAGGTGCAAATGCCTGAGCAACCGCAGGCTCAGGCGCAACCGCAGGCAACCGCCGAACCTGCAGGCATGACCAGCAGCAGTGTGCGCAAAGCGCTGTCGCGTAACGGTTGAGGGGTGATTCCTGCACTCCACACGCACATAGAAACGCTGGGGAAAGTGGATGCGGCCCGGCAAATGATTGCCAGGTCTATCTCACGTGGCGTTGAAACGGCGACGGCTTAGCATTTCGCCGATCTCGGCATGCGTTGCCCGTTAATGGTCTGTCGCTGCGTTTGCATTGGAAATGTTTTCCCTGTGGGTGCAGGTCAGGTTTTACTGTCGTCGAAGATATCTTCCAATGGCATTTCGAATGCCCGGGCAATCTGAAAAGCCAATGGCAGACTCGGGTCGTAGCGTTCGTTTTCGATGGCGTTAATGGTCTGGCGTGACACGTTCAAGCGTTCCGCCAGCTCAACCTGCGACCATTTGCGCTCGGCGCGCAATTCCTTGAGGCGGTTTTTCATTGGTAACGGCGTCGCGCAATTTGCAAGCCGACAATCCACATGAGTCCCATCACCGGCCACACGCACGTCCACGGAATGTGCGGCGCCCCGACGTTCTCCAGAAAACCATAACTGAAGGTCAGCAGGGCCGAGGCGGCGAAGGCAAAACCCAGGGCTTCGAACTGGATACGCAGGTGCATTTCGTCCATTCGCCGCATGTTGCGCACGATGGCCCAGCACATCAGGCCAGATGGAATGATCGGGGTCAGCGCCACCAAGAATCGCAAGATAATGTTGGCATCCATCAAGTGTTGGCTGGCGATCAGGGAAAGGATCAACACCAGCACATAGAGCAGCAATGCGGCGCCCATTTCGAGGTAGTAGCGATTCATTCTTCACTTCCTATGTAAAAGACCCTTTACATATTTACCGAAGAGATCTCGTATGTAAAGTACGCTTTCCATCGGCGCATAAAAAACGGGGCGGTCTGATCATCGATCAGGCCGCCCCGTTTTTTGTAGCAGTCAGATCAATGCATCTTGCTGTGATCGTGACCTTCCATGTTGGTCAGTGCGCGAACCGGCGCTTTGACTTCGATGGTTTCTTTCTCGCCCTTGGCGTTCTCGACGGTAAGGGTCAGCGGCACGCTGTCGCCTTCTTTCAACTGAGCGGTCAGACCCATCAGCATCACGTGGTAGCCATTCGGATCAAGCTTGACGGCTTTGCCGGCCGGCAATTCGACGAACTTCACCGGGCCCATGCTCATGACGTCGTTTTTCATGGTCATTTCGTGGATCTGTACGTCTTTGGCCACGGGCGTGGCCACGCTGAGCAGCTTGCTGTCGCTGTCGGCAGTGACCGTCATGAACGCGCCGCTGGCGGTCTGGGTTGGCACGGTGGCACGGACCCAGGCGTCGTCGATTTTGGTCTGTGCCGATGCCTGAAAGGCCAGGCCCATCAGCGACAGAGCCAGCGCGGCGCGTTTGATGTGGTTCAGAACAGGGTGCATCAGCAAACCTCCATAACAGTAAGCAAATCTTCCGTGCATTCTTCTGCCGAAAGCGAGGTGGACAGGCCCATGCGCAGGCCGCCACGGGAATCGTAGACGTAGCTCGTGGATGTGTGCGAGATGGTATAGGTGTCGCCGGCCGGGACTTTCTCGTAGAACACGTCGAATTCCTTGGCGGTGGCCTTGGTTTCCTCAACGGTGCCGTACAGCGCGACGAAGCTCGGGTCGAAGGCTTTCATGTAGGCGTCGAGAATTTCCGGCGTGTCGCGTTCGGGGTCGAGGGTGATGAAGATCACCTGCAAACGGTCGCCGTCCTTGCCCATCAGTTTCTTGATTTTCGCCGCGCGGGCGAGGGTGGTCGGGCACACCGCCGGGCACTGGGTGAAGCCGAAGAAGATCATCGGCATCATGCCGCGAAAGCTCGACAGCGACATGGTTTCGCCGTCGGTGTTCTTCAGCTTGAAGGTGCGTCCGAGGATCTTGTCGCTCAGATCCTTGCCGTACTTGTACGACAGTTGGCCACGGGTGTCGCAGCCGGCGAGCAGGCCGAGCCCGAGTACGCCCATTCCCGCAAGCACCTTGCGGCGAGTCAACAAAGCCGTCATCTAATACCGCCTTTTGCAGCCCGTCAGTCAGCAGGACTGGCGGGGGGTTAACCGTAAAAGCGGCGCATGATACCAAACTGACGGCAACGACCGGCTTCGGATCGCCGTACGGCGTGGGATAGAGCGACAAAAGGTGTAAGAAAAAGTGACGAGTACTCGCTTTCATCGACCCACGGCCGAGAATTCCGGTGCATACGCACCGCGCCATTGCTCCTGCGTTCTATTGTCCTGTTCGAGTTGACGGTGAAACACATTCCAGCCGATTTATCCCTTTTCGATGCGTCAGTAATCTTTACCCAACTTGAACGCAACAACAAACTCCAACTTCGAAAAGGGACGCACACCATGACCACTCCAACTTACAACCGCCTGAACAAAGACGACGCTATCGTGCTGCTGGTCGATCACCAGACCGGTCTGATTTCGCTGGTGCAGGACTTCTCGCCAAACGAGTTCAAGAACAACGTGCTGGCCCTGGCTGACCTGGCCAAGTTCTTCGACCTGCCGACCATCCTCACCACCAGTTTTGAACAAGGCCCGAATGGCCCGCTGGTGCCAGAGTTGAAAGAAATGTTCCCGGATGCGCCGTACATTGCTCGCCCTGGCCAGATCAACGCTTGGGACAACGAAGACTTTGTTAAGGCGATCAAAGCCACTGGGCGCAAGCAGATCATCATTGCCGGTGTGGTCACCGATGTGTGCGTAGCGTTCCCGACTTTGTCGGCACTGGCGGAAGGGTTTGATGTGTTTGTGGTGACCGATGCGTCCGGCACCTTCAACACCACCGTGCAGCAGGCAGCATGGAGTCGCATGACCCAGGCCGGCGCGCAGATGATGAACTGGTTCTCGGTTGCGTGTGAGTTGCACCGCGACTGGCGCAACGACATTGAAGGCCTGGGCAATCTGCTGTCGCAGCGGATTCCCAACTACCGCAACCTGATGAACAGCTACTCGGCGCTGACTGCGCAGCAGAAATAAGCCGACGCGATTCAACCTGAAGCCTGCCCTGAAAAGCGGGCTTCAGTTTTTTAACGACCCTGCACAACGCTCATTTGTCGTCGATGGCGAGCAGGCCACTGACTCGGGCAACCAAGGTGTCGACGGCAAAAGGTTTGGTCAGCACCTGCATGCCGGGGCCGAGTTGACCGTTACCGATCACCGAGTTTTCCGCATACCCGGTAATGAACAAAGTCTTCAGCTTGGGCCTGATTTGCCTGCCTGCATCGGCCATCTGCCGGCCGTTCATGCCGCCCGGCAAACCGACATCGGTGATGAGCAAATCGATGTGCGCGTTGGAGCGCAGGGTTTCAAGTCCTTCAACGCTGTCGCTCGCTTCCAGCAGGTTGTAACCGAGGTCGAACAGCACATCCTTGAGCAACAGGCGCACGGTGGGTTCGTCGTCGACAATCAGGATGGTCTCACCCGCTTTTACCTGAGCGGAGGTGGTGCTTTGCGCATCATCGTGATGGTTCAGTGCCTCGCCGCAATAACGCGGCAAGTAAATCAACATCGTGGTGCCGTGACCCACGGTCGATTGCACCCGGACTTGTCCGCCGGATTGCTTGGTAAAACCGTAAATCATCGAAAGCCCCAGCCCGGTGCCTTGGCCCAGCGGCTTGGTGGTGAAAAAAGGGTCGAAGGCTTTGGCAATCAATTCAGCGCTCATGCCCGTGCCGGTGTCCGTAACGGACAGGCACAGGTATTGCCCTTCAGGCATGTCCAGCGCCCGCGCCGCTTCGGCATCCAGGGCGCGATTGGCGGTCTCGACGGTGATGCTGCCGCCATCGGGCATCGCGTCGCGGGCGTTGATGCACAGGTTGAGCAGGGCGTTTTCCAGTTGGCTGGCATCGACGAGGGCAGGCCAGAGATCGGCGGCGGCTACCGTCTTCAGGCGAATACTCGGGCCGACCGTGCGCTGGATCAGTTCGCTCATACCGGCGATCAGCGCATTGATTGCGGTCGGTCGCGGATCGAGGGTCTGCCGTCTGGAGAAAGCCAGCAGGCGATGGGTCAGGGCGGTCGCGCGTTTGGCGGCGTCCTGGGCGATCAGCATGTATTTGTCGATGTCGTTCACACGGCCTTGGGCGATGCGTTTTTCCATCAGCTCGAGCGATGCGCAGATGCCCGCCAGCAGGTTGTTGAAGTCATGGGCCAGGCCGCCGGTGAGTTGCCCGACGGCTTCCATTTTTTGCGATTGGCGCAGCTTTTCTTCGGCCTGCATAAGGTCTGCGGTACGCGCCAAAACCCGTTGTTCCAGTGTGTCGTTGAGCGCTTTCAGAGCGGCGGTGACGCGGTCGCGCTCGGCTTCGACATTGCGCCGGTCTTCGACATCGATGAGCACGCCGGGAAAGCGCAGCGGCGTGCCGTCTTCGGCGCATTCGACGCGCCCGTTCGCCTCGATCCAGGTGTAATGACCATCGGCACCGCAGACCCGGTACTGGTGAGAGTAGGGGCCTCCGCGAGCGATGACTTCATTGATCGCGGCTGTGAGTCCATCGCGGTCATCGGGATGCACGGTCCTCACCACTTGCTCCAGGCTCAGACCGTCACGGCCCAGCGCTGGATCAAGGTTGAACACCCGAGCGAAGGCTTCATCGACGCTGAAGCGATCAGAAGGCAAATGCCAGTGCCAGGTGCCGATAATGGCGCCTGCGGAGAGGGCCAGTTGCACGCGCTCGACGTTTTCCCGAGCGACGGCTTCGCTGATGCGCAAGCGTTCTTGCGCATCGCGGCGTTCGGTCACGTCGCTGAAGAAAATCGCAATCTGCCGTTCGGCCGGGTCGCCGACACGCACGGCGCGCACGTCGAACCAGCGTTCAAAGGTATTGGCGTAATTCTCGAAGTTCGCCGGCTCGCCGGTCTTGGCGACATGGCCGTAAGTCTCGAACCAGAAGCTTTCCAGGTTGGGCGCGAATTCGGTCACCCATTTGCCGCGCAGATTGACGCCGGCCTGACGTTCGAACGCCGGGTTGGCTTCGACGAAGCAATAGTCGATGGGGCGGTCGTCGGCGTCGAATTTGACTTTGACGATGGCAAACGCGGCCTCGATGGTTTCCAGAATGGTGCTGAAGCGTTCCTCGCTGCGGCGCAGTGCAGATTCGGCGCTGCGCGAGCGGGTCAGGTCGAGCATCGCACCGATCATGCGCTCGGCCTGGCCATCGACATTGCGGATCAGATGGCCGCGATCCAGCACTTCGGCGTATGAGCCGTCCTCACAGCGGAAGCGATACTCAGCGCTCCAGAGGGTGCCTGCGCCATCAATCGCCGCGCGAATCGAGGTCTCGACCCGTGCGCGATCCTGGGGATGGATCTGCGCAAACCGCCAGTCACAGGTGGGTTCGATGGCCGCCGACGCGTAGCCATAGGCCTCCTGCAACGCGTCGCTCCAGAGGATCTTGTCTGTCGTCAGATCCCAGTCCCAGACGGCATCGCTGGTCGCTTTAACGGCCAGACGCAGGCGCGTGACCTCGGACTCAAGCTCCTCGCGAGTAAGCTGTTTCAGGATGTCCACCTTTCTTGCGTTGTGTATTGTTTGCCTTGCGTGCAATCAGCGAACGGCCGTGAGCTTCACAAGTTTTGTCAGCCATTGACCCGAGGCCGCTGGTTTAAGTTGCACGAGGTCCAAGGCTTGCGCGCTTTCATAACGATTCGCCGCGATCCAGTCGGTCGAGCAGGCTCTGCCCGCGTTGCCACAGTGCTTGCTGTTTTTCTTGCGGCATGCGATCGAGGTTTTTGTACATCATGCCCATGCGCTGATTGCCGCGCAGCAGGTCGCCGTGGCGCATCAGAAAGTGCCAGTACAACGCATTGAACGGACAAGCGTTGTCAGCCGTGGTTTCGCGCACCGAGTAAGCACAGTCGCGGCAGTAGTTGGACATCCGATTGATGTACTGGCCGCTGGCGCAATAAGGCTTGGAGCCGAGGTAACCGCCATCGGCGTGCATGACCATGCCGAGGGTATTGGGCAGCTCGACCCAGTCGAACGCGTCCATGTAAATGGCCAGATACCACTCACAGATCTGACTTGGCGCGATGCCGGCGAGCAGGGCGAAATTGCCGGTCACCATCAGGCGCTGAATGTGATGGGCGTAGGCGTGTTTCAGGCTTTGGCCGATGGCCTGGCGCATGCAGTTCATCTGCGTGGCGCCGGTCCAGTAAAACTCGGGCAACGGCCGGGTGTTACCGAAAGCATTGCCCTCGGCGTACTCAGGCATGGTCAGCCAGTAAACGCCACGCACGTATTCGCGCCAGCCAATCAGTTGACGGATGAAACCCTCAGCCGCGTTCAGTGTGATGCTGCCGGACCAATAGGCAGACTCGACATCGCTGCACAGCTGCCGCAGATCGAGCAAGCCGATATTCAGCGCAGCGCTGATGCGCGCATGGAACAGAAACGGTTCGTCGCTGGCCATGGCGTCCTGATAATCGCCAAACCCAGCCAGGCCGTAGTCGAGAAACCAGGCCCACAAGGCCTGGGCGTCGGCGTGGGTCACCGGGTAGTTGAAAGTATCCAGGCTGCCGTAGTGACTGGCGAACCGTTCTTTGACCAGTGCGAGCACGTCGAGGGTGATTGCATCGTTGGCAAAACCAACCGGGTAGGGCGCCTTTACGTGCTTAGGCAAGGTTTTGCGATTGTCTTCATCAAAGTTCCACGCGCCACCTACCGGAGTGCCGTCACCGTTGAGCAACAGGCGACTTTTGCGGCGCATCTCGCGGTAGAAGAACTCCATGCGCAACTGCTTTTTGCCAGCAGCCCAGGCGCGGAATTCGTCGCGACCGCAGAGGAAACGGCTGTCGGCATGCCAATGGATCGGCAAGCCACAATCCTTGAGCGACTGCTCCAGACGCCAGTCGCCGCATTCGGTCAGGTGCAATTCGCTCGCCTGCAGGTGCGCCTGCCAGCGCCTTAACTCGCCGGGCACCGAGCCGCTGTTCTGCGGGTCGTCGAGGGTCACGTATTGCACGCGCAGACCCTGCTGCTCCAGCGCCTGAGCGAAGTGACGCATTGCGCTGAAAATCAGCGCGATCTTTTGCGGATGATGGGCAACGTGGGTGGCTTCCTCCATGACCTCGACCATCAGCACACAGTCGTGCTCGCGATCCAGATCTGTCAGTGAAGCCAGATCAAAAGACAGTTGGTCACCGAGGACCAGGCACAGCCGATGGGTTTTGTTCATGTGCACGGATTCAGCGTAATGAATGGCAGCAGGGCGCAGAGCGGACGCTGAGTGTTAATGGTGGATAGTTGTACAGATTGTAGTTGGTGTATAGGTTTTTGTCGGTGAATCTAGAGAAAAGCAGCAATCTGCCCTTGGAAGCTCGATCAACACTGCGGCATTCGCCACGAAGCTAACGCGGCTCGGTAATCCTGACTCTTGCGGCAAATAAGAATAAGTTTCAATTACACGAAACTGGTATACCATGCGCCGCGTTTTGCTGGCAGTTCCGCCCTCCGTTTTGGCTTATTCGTAAGGTTCTCACCCCCATGCGTCGAACTCTGCTTTCCATCTGCGTGCTGCAAGCCTTGTCGCCTTCTTCGTGGGCTGAAGAGACCGATGCAAAAACTTCAGCTTTGGAGCTGGAAGCCACTGACGTCATCGGTGCCGCAGATTACGAACGTGCCGACGGGCCGGTGCAAGGCTATCGCGCCACGCGCTCTGCCAGCGCCACGCGCACCGATACCTCGATTCACGAAACGCCTCAATCGATCAGTGTGGTGTCCAGGGATGCCGTCGAAGACCTCGGCGCCACCCGTCTGCAGGACGCCCTGGATTACGCCGGTGGCGTGGGTCGGGCAAACAATTTTGGCGGGCAGGGACTGACCACGTTTACCGTGCGCGGCTTCACCACCGGCGAGTTTTACCGCAATGGCTTCCCGATCAATCGCGGCTATCCGAACATGCCCGACGCCAACACCATTGAACGTCTTGAGGTGCTGCGCGGCCCGGCCACGATGCTGTACGGACGGGGCGATCCGGGCGGCACTTTCAACGTGGTTTCCAAGCAGCCGTTGCCAGAAAGCAAGGTCACATTGGGCAGCCAACTCAACGACCAAGGCATGCAACGCGGCACGCTGGACGCTTCCGGTCCGATCGACGAGGACGGTCGACTGGCTTACCGACTCAATGTCATCGGCGAGGGCGGGGATACCTTCCGTGATCACGTCGAGACTGAGCGCTATGGTGTGGCGCCGGTCGTGACCTGGCAGGCAACCGACGCTACCCGCGTGATCTTCGAGGGCGACTTCATGCGCAACAACGCGCCGCTGGACCGTGGCGTCACGCGTTACCCCAAGCAGATCGGCACCGCTTCGCGTGACACGTTCTTCGGCGAGAAAGACGTTGGCAAGTTGCATAACGACAACAACATGGCGCAGTTGCGTTTCGAGCACATGCTCAATGATGACTGGACATTGGGCGGCGGTTTCCAGTGGCTCGATGGCTCGCTCAAGGGCGATGCGATCGAAGCGAATGGCATCGGCGCTGATGGTCGAACCCTGGGGCGTAACTTCAACTACCGCAAGCTCGAGTGGACGGACAAGGACATCCAACTCAACCTGACCGGCCACTTCACCCTGGGCGGCTTGCAGCACACGTTGCTGACCGGCGTCGAATACGAAGATTACGACTACCAGTCGATTATCCAGCGCTCCAGCGGTGCGATCAGCGCCTACCCGATCGACATTTTCAACCCGGTCTACGGTCAGCCTCGCCCGGCATTGACCCGGACACCGACTCACGACAAAGAAAACCTCAAGACCTACGCAGCGTTCGTGCAGGATCAAGTGGCGCTGACCGAGCGCTTGAAAGTGCTCGCCGGGGCGCGTTTCGAGCGTTTCGAACACGATTATGAAACCTATGTGCCGGGCGGCAAAAACTGGCAGGCCAGTGACAACGCGGTCACGCCGCGCCTGGGCGTGTCTTACGACTTGACCGACACGGTTGCGCTGTACGCCGACACCGCACGCTCGTTCAAACCCAACACCGGCGCCAGTCGCCAGGGCGGTGGCTTTGAACCCGAGAAAGGCAAATCCTGGGAGATGGGGGTGAAGTGGGAGGCGCTGGATCAACAGTTGAGCGTCGATGCCGCGATCTATCAGATCGAAAAGCGTAACGTGCTGACCACTGATCCCGTGGACTCGACGTTCAGTGTGGCGGCGGGGGAAGTGCGCAGTCGTGGTTTTGACTTGAACGTCGCCGGCAATCTCACCCCTGAGTGGCGTGTGATCGGCGGTTACGCTTATGTGGATGCCGAGGTCACCAAGGACAACGTGATTCGTTCGGGCACACGCCTGATGAACATCCCGCAGAACAGCTTCAGCCTGCTCAACGTCTACGAGTTTCAGGACGGCACTTTCAAAGGCCTGGGTCTGGGCACAGGGTTGAAGTATGTCGATGAGCGCGCCGGGCAGACGGCCAACACCGCGTTCTCGATGGGCAGCTACACCGTCGTCGACCTGCTCGGTTTCTACAAGGTCAACGACAAAGTGCGGCTCAACTTCGATGTGAAGAACCTGTTTGACCGTGATTACGAAGAAGGCGCGTTCGGCAACGTTTACGCCTATCCCGGTGCGCCGAGAACGCTGCAGGTCGGGATTGCCTACACGTTGTGAGTCGCAGCGGGGGCTGTTGGCCCCCGCTGGGATCAGGGCTTAGCCGGTGACGCATCCTTGCGGTGTTTTGCCGGCAAAGCTGTCCAGCAGACTGGCCACTACCATCTCGCCCATTCGCGTTCGCGTCTGCAATGTCGCGCTGGCGCGGTGTGGCTGCAATACCACGTGGTCGTTGCCGAACAAGGCTTCTGGCACGTTCGGTTCATCGACGAACACGTCCAGCCCGGCACCAGCAATTTCGCCCGCGGCCAGGGCCGCCACCAAATCAGCCTCGTTGACCAGTTTGCCGCGTGCCACGTTGATCAGATAACCATCCTTGCCCAGTGCCTGCAGCACTTCGGCGTTGATGATGGCTTCAGCCTTGTCGGCAGCGGCCGCGAGAATCAGCGCATCGCTGTCGCGGGCCAACTGCTTGAGGTCGGTAACGAAGGTGTGGTTCACATCGCTCATCGGTTGCAGATCGGTGTAGCTGATCGGACAGCCAAATGCGGCGGCGCGAGTGGCGACTGCACGGCCAACGCGGCCCATGCCGACGATGCCGATACGCATGCCGGACACCTGACGCGCCAGAGGCAACGGTGCCAGCGGTGTCGCGCTGTGCGGCCATTGACCCGAGCGCACGTAGCGATCGCTGGTGCACAGGCCGCGACATACCGACAGCAGCAAGCCGATGGCGAGGTCGGCGACGTCCTCGGTCAACGCGCCGATGGTCGCCGTCACGCGGATTCCGCGATCACGGGCGTAGGCCAGGTCAACGGCATCGGTGCCGACGCCGTTGACCGCCACCACTTCGAGTTTGGGCAGTTGCGCCATGACTGCCTGGGTGATGCCGGTGTGGCCGCCGGTAATCACGCCGCGAATGTTGGCGCCGTGTTCCTGCAAATAGGCCTGTTTATCCGCCTGCTGGAAATAGCGTCTGACGGTAAACAGTTCGTCGAGACGCGCATTGATTTCAGGTATCAGAATCGGGCTGAGCTGCAAGACTTCTGGCTTCATGTGAACCTCACTTACCGAATAAAAAGGCCGGCTCAACCGCGGCCGGCAAACGGCATGGCGGTGGCCATGACGGTCATGTTCAGAACGTTGGCCGACAGCGGCAGGCCAGCGATATAGCGCACGGCATCGGCGACATGCTTGACGTCGACCATCGGCTCGACGGCGATAGTGCCGTTGGCCTGACGTACGCCTTTGGTCATGCGCACCGACATTTCGGTCAAGGCGTTGCCGATGTCGATCTGGCTGCACGCGATGTTGAACTCGCGACCGTCCAGCGCCAGGGATTTGGTCAGCCCCAGCACCGCATGTTTGCTCGCGGTATAAGCACTGCTGAACGGACGCGGTGTGTGTGCCGAAATCGAACCGTTATTGATAATCCGGCCGCCCTGAGGCTGCTGGCGACGCATGAGCCCGAACGCGCCCCGGGCACACAGGAAGACCCCGTTGAGATTGGTGTCGATCACGTTTCGCCATTGTTCGAACGTCAGTTCGTCCAGGGGCACGGCGGGGGCATTGACCCCGGCATTGTTGAAGACCACATCCAGCCGTCCGTAAACCTCGGCAATGGTTGCGAACAGCGCATCGACACTGGCCGGGTCGCGCACATCGGTGGGCACCGCCAAGGCTTCGTGGCCTTCGCTCGCCGCCAGTTCGACCAGCGCCTGCAAAGGTTCTGGCCGGCGCCCGGCGAGGACCAGGGTGTAACCGTCGGCCAGCAAACCCAGCGCTACGCTGCGGCCGATACCGCTACCGGCGCCGGTGACCAGCGCGACTTTCAAAGGTTGAGTGATGGACATGTTGTTGTTCTCCTGTCTTCAAATCACAAAGGCGTGCGAGCGGTTCAGGCCCGTGGGCCGACGCGCATTTCGAGTTGGCCGATACCGTCGATTCCGGCGTTGATCACATCGCCCGGATGCAATCCATCGACGCCGGCCGGGCTGCCGGTCATGATCAAGTCGCCGGCCCTGAGCGCCACGGATCGGGAGATCCGGCTGATGACTTCAGCGACCGACCAGATCTGGCTGTCGAGGCTGTCGCGCTGACGCTCCTCGCCGTTGACGTTCAGCCACAACTCACCTTCGGGATGGCCGGCGCGGGTCACCGGCACAATCGCCGTCATCGGCGCGGCGCCGTCGAACACCTTGGCACCTTCCCACGGCAAACCGCTGCTCTTGGCGGTGCGCTGAACATCGCGACGGGTCAGGTCGAGCCCGGCGGCGTAGCCCCAGACATAAGCCAAGGCCTCGCTCTCCGGGATATCGGCGCCGCCTTCACCGATGGCCACCACCAGTTCGATTTCGTGGGCGAAGTCTTCGGTCAGCGACGGGAACGCCACCTCACCGATAGCATCGACAACGCTGCTCGAAGGTTTCATGAAAAACACCGGCGGCTGGCGCGACTGACCCTGGGTATCTGGCCATGGGTAATTACGGCCGACACAAAACACTCGACCGACGGGAAACCGTTGTTCAGTGCCGACGATGGGCAAGGTCACGGGCAGGTCCGGGGTGAAGGCGTATTCGGTCATGTTCATCCTGTTGTTGTCCTTGTCTGGAGAGTCAGCGTACGGCGGCAATCGTTGGCGAAGTTGGACGAATGCCGCCTCTTGTTGGAGAAAACGGTGTTCGTGGGCTCAACGCACTTTCAATTCGATGCGGTACAAGCGGCCAAGCAACAGCGAATAGGAGAGGGTGCCAATCAGGGCCACGCCGCCGATAAACCAGAAGGCCCAGGCGAATGAACCGGTGGCGTGAACAATCGCGCCAATCACGATGGGCGTGACGATGCCGCCAATGTTGGCGGCCAGGCTGGTGATCCCGCCAGTGAGCCCGATCAGTTCCTTGGGCGCCACTTCTGACACCGCTGCCCACGAAGATGACGCGATGCCTTGCGCGAAGAACGCGATGGTCAGCACGGCAATGCAGATCAGGTTCGAGTCGGTGAAATTCACCAGCACGATGGACATGCCCAGCATCGAACCGATCACCAGCGGCAACTTGCGCGCAAATGACATCGAGTAGCCACGGCGGATCAGCAAGTCCGAGACAATGCCGGCGAGAAGGATGCCGACCGTGGCGCCCACGAATGGCAGGACCGCGAAGATCCCGGCCTTGATCATGGTCAATTTGCGTTCTTCGATCAGGTAGGTGGGGAACCAGGTCAGGAAGAAATACAGCGCCGAGGTGCTGGCGAACTTGCCGATGCAAATCGCCCAGATTTGCCGATAGCTGAACAGTTCAGCGATCTGTCGCCAGTTGAATTTTGTGCGCTCCTGACTGCTTTTGACCAAGCCGCCACCGGCTTCGATGTATTGCAATTCGGCTTTGCTGACTTTCTTGCAGTTCAACGGGTCGCGATACAGATACAGCCACAACACGCCGAATACGATGCCAAGCACGCCGGTGCTGTAGAACACGTGACGCCAGTCGAAGGTTGTCGCCAGCCAAAGCAGGGCGCCGGTAAACAGCGCCGTTCCCAGGTATTGGCCGCACACGTAAATGCTGCTCGCCAGCCCGCGTTCTCGCGCCGGGAACCACACCGTAACCGCGCGGCTGTTGGCCGGAAATGCCGGGGCCTCCATGGCGCCGACCGCCAGACGCAAGCCGAACAAGGACGCGAAGCCCGTGGCAAAACCCTGGCACACGGTCACCGTTGACCAACTGATCAGTGAAACGCCGTAAGTGAAGCGCGAACCGAAGCGGTCGGCGATAAACCCGGCAGGCACCAGGGCCAAGGCATACGTCCAGGCAAATGCCGAGAAAATCAGGCCCATCTCGATCTTGTCCAGACCCAGATCCTTGGCCATGAAGGGTGCGGCAATCGAAATGTTTACCCGGTCGATGTAATTGATGATCGTCGCAATCAGCAGCAGCGAGAGCATGAACCAGCGACGTCGAGAGGGCAGGCGTTGCGGCACCACGGCGTCTCGGGGGCCGGCGATCACTGGCGGCACGCTGGCTTGGGAAGCATGTGAGTTGGACATGAAGAGACCTCGTTATTGTTAGAAGAATCGAGATGTTTTCGAGCAGCCGAAGGCGTTGCCCCCGAAGGGTCGGGGCATAGCAATCGAACGGAACTGGCTGCCGGCGTCGGACGTTCAGAGACGTCTTGCGGGCGGCGTGAACGGAGGAATGTCGGGAGGGGCGGCGAGGGGAAATAGCAACATCATGACGTGCACACCTTTGATTATTTTTGGAGGAGGTTGGGCTGCGTCGTTCAACAGTGGTCGTACAACATCGGTAAATCAACCGATGGGTTAGATCATTTTTTCTCTATGGGAATCGCGTTGTTAAACGTGTCCAAGAATTAAAATCGGTGAATGTTCGAGGTTTGCATCTGATTAATTTCTCAAGACATTGATAATTAACAGAAAAATATTACGCGTGGTTACGGGGGTTTTTGGACAGGCAAAAAGCCACCGTGAAGGCAAAAAAACAATCCAGACGGATGTCATCGTATGACTGCTTGCGTGCCTGGCTGGCTTGTCGGCAAGATGAAGGTCGCTTGTTCACTGCCAATACCTGTCGAGGATTCCGCGCCGATGTC
The DNA here is from genome assembly GCF_058136335.1 of Pseudomonas sp. 4CAES_32.4. Lineage (NCBI taxonomy): Bacteria > Pseudomonadati > Pseudomonadota > Gammaproteobacteria > Pseudomonadales > Pseudomonadaceae > Pseudomonas > Pseudomonas sp. 4CAES_32.4. The sequence goes on along the minus strand of NZ_CM176882.1, from coordinate 3,721,633 downwards.
GTCCCCCAGCCGTATTCCCACCTATGTCATGCAGCAGCGCAGCGAACTGACGGACTTCTATATCCGCGACAAAAAGGGCCGTCGGGCCGAGACCAGCCCCCATCGGCACGAGTATTTCCAGATTCAGGTCAACCTCGGTGGCGACACCGTGCAGCACATCGGCAACGTCGTGCGTCCATTCCCGCGTAACACGCTGGCATTCATCCTGCCGCACCGGATGCATGTGATCCCGCATCCGGCGGACAGCAATTTCATGGTGATCAATTTCTCCCAGACCTTTCTCTTGCCGCATTTGCAGTGCGATCCGATGGATCTGGAAGAAGTGTCAATCCTACTGGCACCCGAGTTGTCGCCATTCCGTTTTCAGGAACATCTGGATTTCATTTTGGGCGATCAGGATTTCCACAAGGTCTGTGCCTTGATCGAACAGATGCGCACCCTCGACGAGAATCGTCAGTTTGGTACGCGTGAAATGCTCAAGGGCTTGTTGCTGCAACTGATTGGCAGCGTGTGCTTTCTGTATGCCGAACCACTCAAGCGTCTGGCCGAAGAGAATGCGGCCGAGGTCAGCCGCCGGGATGCGCTGAGCCGAATGTTCGAATATTTGCGCAAGAACATCGCCGACCCCGACCTCAATCTGATCAAAGTGGCGGCGGCGACGTACCTGTCACCGACCTACCTGACGCACTGGCTGCGCAAGGAAATCGGCAAGACCTTCACCGAACTGGTACTCGAACGCAGGATGCACGCGGCGCGCAATTTCCTGCTCAACAGCACGCGCTCGGTGGGCGAGGTGGCGCGGCTGTGCGGCTTCGCGGACGAAGCGTATTTCTCCCGACGTTTTCGCCAGATTCACGGCCAGCCGCCGGGGCAATTTCGCCGCCGGCAACTCCACCCCGATACGCCGCAATCGCCGCTCAATACCTGACGTTGCCTTTCGCCAGAACCTGTTCGACGTACTGCGACGCTTCGCCCGGTGATGCTGCTTTTTAGCCTGCCAACGTCGCGTTATCGATCACGAAGCGATATTTCACGTCGCCCTTGAGCATGCGCTCGTAGGCATCGTTGATTTGATCGGCGCGGATCAATTCGATGTCAGAGACGATGCCGTGCTCGGCACAGAAATCCAGCATCTCCTGAGTCTCGGCAATGCCGCCGATCATCGAGCCGGCAATGGTGCGGCGCTTCATGATCAGGTTGAACACGTTCGGTGACGGGTGCGAGGTGGCGGGCGCACCGACCAGGGTCAAGGCACCGTCGCGCTTGAGCAACACGAGGAAGGCGTCGAGGTCGTGCGGCGCGGCAACGGTGTTGAGGATCAGGTCGAAACTTTTCGCATGCGCGGCCATTTCTTCCGGGTTGCGCGAGACCACAACTTCATCGGCGCCCAGTGCTTTTGCCGCTTCGCGCTTGGATTCCGAGGTGGTGAAGGCGACAACGTGCGCGCCCATGGCGTGGGCCAGTTTGATGCCCATGTGACCGAGGCCACCGATACCGACCACGCCAACTTTCTTGCCGGGCCCGGCATTCCAGTGACGCAGTGGCGAGTAGGTGGTGATGCCGGCACACAGTAGCGGCGCAACGGCGGCCAATTGCGCCTCGGGATGGCCAATGCGCAACACGTAGCGTTCATGCACGACGATGTTTTGCGAATAGCCGCCCAGCGTCCAGCCCGGTGCGTCCGGGGTCGGGAAGTTATAGGTGCCGATCATGCCGTCGCAATAGTTTTCCAGGCCGCTGTCGCAATCGTCGCAGTGTTTGCAGCTGTCGACGATGCAGCCGACGCCGACCAGATCACCGACTTTGTAATCCGCGACGTGGGCGCCGACGGCCGCGACGCGACCGACAATTTCGTGTCCCGGCACACAGGGAAATTGCGTCCCGGCCCATTCAGCGCGGACCTGATGCAGGTCCGAATGGCAGATGCCGCAGAAGGCAATGTCGATCTGCACATCGTGGGCCGCAGGTTCGCGACGGTTGATCTGCATCGGCTCAAGGGGTTTGTCGCCAGCGTGGGCGCCGTAGGCTTGTACAAGCATGGGAACATCCTCAATCGTTTGGTCGTGGGACCATTCTTGCGGTTCTACCGGGCAGCGCACTAGTGCATTCCTGTGCAATCCTTGCCTGATCCTGTGAGTCGTTGTGACGTTGCGTTGACAGACGTCCGACGCGTTTGCCGTTAATCTGCCGACTCGCTGACTAAAACAAGATAAATAACGGAGTCATTGATGCAACCGATTCGTCTCGGTCTGGTGGGCTACGGCAAGATTGCCCAGGATCAACATGTGCCGGCGATCCTCGCCAATCCGGCGTTTACGCTGGTGTCTGTCGCCACCCAGGGCAAGCCTTGCGCCGACGTGGAAAACTTTCAGTCGTTGGCAGAGTTGCTGGAAAACGGCCCGGCGGTAGACGCGATTGCGTTCTGCACCCCGCCGCAAGGGCGCTTCGCTTTAGTGCAGCAGGCATTGGCTGCCGGCAAACATGTGCTGGTAGAAAAGCCGCCGTGCGCGACCTTGGGGGAAGCGCAGGCGCTGGTTGATCTGGCTGCGGAGCAGGGCGTCAGTGCCTTGTTTGCCTGGCATTCGCGTTACGCGCCGGGGATCGAAGTCGCGCGTGACTGGCTCGCCTCGCGCACCTTGCAAAGCGTGCAGATCGACTGGAAAGAAGACGTGCGCAAATGGCATCCCGGCCAGACATGGATCTGGCAACCGGGTGGCCTCGGCGTCTTTGATCCGGGCATCAATGCCTTGTCGATCGTTACCCATTTGCTCGAACTGCCGCTGTTTGTCGAATCCGCAGAACTGCGCGTGCCGAGCAACTGCCAATCGCCGATTGCCGCGTCGATCAAGATGTCTGACGCGCGCCATTTGGATGTGCGTGCAGAGTTCGATTTTGACCATGGCCACGACGAACTCTGGAGCATCGAGATTCGCTGCGCCGAAGGCACACTGCGTCTGGACAACGGTGGCGCACTGTTGAGCATCGACGGGGTGCGCCAAACGGTGTCGGAGGAGGGTGAGTACCCGGCGGTGTATCGGCATTTCCAGCAGTTGATCGCTGACAAGCTCAGCGATCTGGATTTGCAGCCGCTGCGTCTGGTGGCCGACAGTTTTTTTGTCGGCAGCCGAGTGTCAGTCGAGGCGTTTTATGACTAGCGCTGACTAGGCGCTATAAACCGGGTAATCGACATAGCCTTCGCCAGTCCCGCCATACACCGTGGCGGGATTCAGCGCATTCAACGGCCAGTCATTGGCAATACGCACCGGCAGGTCCGGGTTGGCCATGAACGGGCGACCGAACGCGACAAAATCCGCCAGCCCGGAGTCGAGCAGACGCGCACCTGATTCGGCGTTGTAGCGCCCGGCGTAAATGATCGCGCCGCTGAAGGTGTCGCGCACCGCCTGACGAAATGTCTGCGGCATCGCCGGGGCGTTGTCCCAGTCGGCTTCGGCGATGGACAGGTAGGCAATGCCCACGTCTTCCAGCACCTTGATCGCCTCGATGTAGGTGGTGTGAGGATCTTCCTCGACCATGCCCAGATAGGTCCGCGCTTCATCGGTGGTGGTGAACAGCGGCGCAAAACGAACGCCGACTTTTTCCTTGCCAATGCACTCGGCGACGCCAGCCACCACTTCCTTCAGAAAGCGCAGGCGATTGTGCAGCGAGCCACCGTATTGATCGGTGCGCAGGTTGCTGTGGGCGGAGATGAACTGGTTGACCAGATAACCATTGGCGCAGTGCAGCTCGATGCCGTCGAACCCGGCTTCCATCGCATTGCGCGCCGCTTGAATGTACAGCTGAACCAGTTCCTGGACTTCGTCGGTGCTCAGCGCGCGCGGTGCGGACGGCGGCACCAGTTCGCCGGCCCCTGGCGCGGTTTCGATGAACACGCTGACACGGTCAGTGGCCACGGCGGAGGCGGACACGGGAGCGGCGCCACCCGGCTGCAACGCCGTGTGAGAGACGCGGCCCACGTGCCAGAGCTGGGCGAAGATCACGCCGTCTACGGCATGCACCGCTTCGGTGACTTTGCGCCAGCCGGCGATCTGCTCAGGGCTGTGAATCCCGGGTGTCCAGGCGTAGCCCTGGCCTCGCGGTTCGATCTGCGTGCCCTCGGTCACCAGCAGACCGGCGCCGGCACGCTGCTGGTAATACTCGGCCATCAGCTCATTGGCGACGTTGCCCGGTTGCGTGCTGCGCTGACGTGTCAGCGGTGGCAGGACGATGCGGTTTTTCAGGGTGTGCAGGCCCAGCGTGGCGGGCGTGAAGTAGGCGCTATTCATGTTTATTAGACCAGTCAACTATTGAGCAAGTGAAAAAAAAGCCGTGCAACACGCACGGCGTTCAGAGGATGTAGACGCTGGGCTCAGCCCAAGATCTTCAGCAGCTTTTCAGCGACGGCGGCAGAGCTGGCGGGGTTTTGACCGGTCACCAGTTTGCCATCGACGACCACATGAACCTGCCAGTCAGCGACTTTCGAATAGTAGCCGCCGAGGCGCTGGAACTCGTCTTCGATGAGGAACGGCACCACGTCAGTCAGGCCGACGGCGGCTTCTTCGGCGTTGGTGAAACCGGTGACTTCGCGATGCTGGATCAGCGGTTTGCCGTCAGCGGCGAGTACATGACGCAGTACGCCGGGCGCATGGCAGACAAAACCGTGCGGTTTGTTGCTGCGGTCGAACGCTTCGATCAGGGCGATCGAGTGTTTGTCTTCAGCCAGATCCCAGAGCGGGCCGTGACCACCTGGGTAGAACACGGCATCGAAATCGTCGGCACTCACATCGGCCAGCAGACCGGTGTTGGCCAATGCCTGCTGGGCAGCCGGATCTTTGCGAAAGCGGTCGGTCTCGGCGGTTTGCGCATCCGGCTCATCGCTTTTCGGATCGAGCGGAGGCTGGCCACCGGCTGGCGACACCAGCGTGACGTCGGCGCCCGCGTCCTTGAAGGCGTAGTACGGGGCGGCGAACTCTTCCAGCCAGAAACCGGTTTTTTTGCCGGTGCCGCCGAGCTGATCGTGGGAAGTCAGAACCATCAAGATTTTCATAGAGCACCCTGGGTTGGTCAGGTGGTAGCGCTGCACGAGGCATTCGTGTCGCATCGACACCCGTTGAATTAGGTTGACGGAGCGCAGCATAGTTTCCTATTAGACCAGTCGTCTAGTAATTTTTTTCGACGGAGGTTTTTCCCGCTTGGCTGTGGCAAACTCCGCAGCCTATGAAATATACGACTGGTCTATTGTCTGGACTTTGCGCCCCATGAAACCGACTTACGACGATACACGCCAACACTTGCTCGACACCGGCCACCGAATGATGGCCGAGAAGGGCTTCACCAGTGTCGGTCTGAATGAAATCCTGCAAACCGCCGGCGTGCCCAAAGGTTCGTTCTATCACTACTTCAAATCCAAAGAGCTGTATGGCCAGGCCTTGCTCGAGGATTACTTCGTCGGCTACCTCGCCGACATGGAGCGACGCCTGACGCTGCCGGGGCTGACGGCGTTTGAGCGGCTGATGGACTACTGGCAGGGCTGGCAAAATCGCTGCACCCTCGAAGGACACGGCGATGAGTGTCTGGTGGTGAAGCTCAGCGCCGAGGTCGCCGATTTGTCCGAGTCGATGCGCCTGACCTTGCGCGACGGTGCCGAGCGCGTGGTGGCGCGCATCACCGTGTGCATCGAAGAAGGCCAAGCGCAAAAGAGCCTGCCCGCTGGCGACGCGCGGCATCTGGCGGAGACGTTGTATCAGCTGTGGCTGGGTGCGAGTTTGCTGAACAAACTGCAGCGGACCGGGCAATCGCTGAACACCTCGATGGCGATGACCAAGCAGCTGTTGCGCGTCTGAGGCAGGCATGCCCGGTGCTTCAGCCGTTCACCCATTGCTCGCGAAATTGCAGCAGAAAATCCACAAAGACCCGCACGTGCTGAGGCACATAGCGACCGTGGGGATACAGCAACGTGTACGGTCTTGAGCGACCGCTGAAAGGTTGAAGGACCTCAATCAGACTGCCATCGGCCAACTCCTGCTCGACGATGAACCGATAGGTCTGGAACAGCCCCGCACCGTGTTTGGCCAGGGTGACGCCACCGAGCACGTCATCGGAGCAGGAATAACCTCCGGCCGAGAGCACTTCCCGATCCTTGCCATTGTCCCGGAATAGCCAGGAAATTTGCCGGCCGCTGCTCGGCAGTTCGAACTGAATGCATTCATGCTCGAGCAGATCTTCAAGTGTCTGCGGCGTACCCGCCGCGTGCAGGTAGTGCGGCGAGGCGACCACCACCAGTTTCGCGTCTTCCAGCAAACGTGCAATCAGGGTCGAGTCCGGTTGTGCACGCACGCGAATTGCCAGATCGTAACCTTCGCCGACAAAGTCTATGTTGCGATTGCCCAAATGGATATCGACCGTGACCTGCGGGTATAGCGCGCGGAATTTCGGCAGCAGCGGCAGGATGCGATGGTGGCCGTAAGTGGTGGGCAAGCTGATGCGCAAGCGCCCCGACGGCGTGGTCTGCGTGCCCATGACTTCTTGCTGGGCTTCGACCAGTTGGGTCAGTGCCTGACTGCATTGTTCGAAGAATTTCCTGCCCGCGTCGGTCAGGCGAATGCTGCGCGTGGTTCGCGTAAACAGCCGCGAGCCGAGGCGTTTTTCCAGACGCAGAATCGAGCGGCTCACCGCCGCCGGTGTCACCCCCGCGAGCAGCGCGGCAGCGGTGAAGCTGCCGGCCTCGGCGGCGAGACAGAAGAGTTCGATACTGCCCAACTGCAAATCTTCAAAGTGACGTTTCATCATGGCTGGCACCGAGGATCATTCATCCAGATGTTTACCACATGAATCGCCACCCGCGCTGAAGTGGCGTCGTGATCAATGCCCCGCGCTCTGGCCACCGTCGACATGCAGAATCTCACCGGTCACGAACTTCGCGCCGTCCAGATAAAGGATTGCCTGCACGATGTCGTCGATCTCACCCATGTGGCCAAGCGGATGCAGATTGCCCAGGGCTGCGTGGGTTTCTTCGGCGTGCATGGGCGTCTTGATGATGCCCGGCGACACCGCGTTGACTCGAATCCCGCGCTTGGCGTATTCGATGGCCAGGGATTTGGTCGCAGCATTGATGCCACCTTTGGTCAGCGAGGCCAGCACCGACGGCACGCCGTCAATCGCATGATCGACCAGACTGGTAGTGACGCTGACCACGTGTCCGCTGCCATGCTTTTCCATTTCGGCGATGGCCAGTTGCGAAATATGGAAGAAGCCGCTCATGTTGGTGGCCACGACCTGGGCGTAATCTTCCCGGCTGTACGCGGTGAACGGCTTGGCGACAAAGATGCCGGCATTGTTGACCAGCGTATCGACGCGACCGAAACGTTCGACGGCGGCACGGATCACCCGCTCGGCAGTTTGCGGATCGGCAATGTCGCCAGCGATGGTCAATACCTGCGGATCAGCGGATTCCTTGATCGAGCGTGAGGTCGCCACGACCTGATAGCCGCGCTCGCGAAAACCGTTGACCAGGCCCGCTCCAATGCCTTGCGAGGCGCCCGTGATGACGACAACTTTGCTGGATGTGCTCATGATGAATTCCTCAGGGATACGAGATTAATTGCCCGACAACGATTGGCGGTATTCGGTGGTGGTCATGCCCGCGTAGCCCCAGTTATCCGTGTCGACTTCCTCGATCACGATGTGCGTGAGCTGCGGATCCTTGTTGAGCACTCGTTGCATGGTCTCGGTGATTTCCTTGATCACTTGGGCTTTCTGCTCCCGGCTAACGCCGTCGCGGGTAATGCGTACGCTGATGAAAGGCATGGTCTGTCTCCAATCGCAGGCCCGTCGGGGTGAGGGGCTGCTGTTGGAGAGGACTTTAGGAAGTTGTCGGCAATTGATAAATGCGCCTTGAGGTACTTCATTTGTGCAGTGGTGTATCGAGTGGTCGCTGGCTAATTAAGCGATTGTCCGGTTCAGGTTGACGGTGAAACACATTCCAGCCGATTTATCCCTTTTCGATGCGTCAGTAATCTGTACCCAACTTGAACGCAACAACAAACTCCAACTTCGAAAAGGGACGCACACCATGACCACTCCAACTTACAACCGCCTGAACAAAGACGACGCAATCGTGCTGCTGGTCGACCACCAGACCGGGCTGATTTCGCTGGTGCAGGACTTCTCGCCGAACGAGTTCAAGAACAACGTGCTGGCTCTGGCTGATCTGGCCAAGTTCTTCGACCTGCCGACTATCCTCACCACCAGTTTTGAACAAGGCCCGAATGGCCCGCTGGTGCCAGAGTTGAAAGAAATGTTCCCGGATGCGCCGTACATTGCTCGCCCTGGCCAGATCAACGCTTGGGACAACGAAGACTTTGTTAAGGCGATCAAAGCCACTGGGCGCAAGCAGATCATCATTGCCGGTGTGGTCACCGATGTGTGCGTAGCGTTCCCGACTTTGTCGGCACTGGCGGAAGGGTTTGATGTGTTTGTGGTGACCGATGCGTCCGGCACCTTCAACACCACCGTGCAGCAGGCAGCATGGAGTCGCATGACCCAGGCCGGCGCGCAGATGATGAACTGGTTCTCGGTGGCGTGTGAGTTGCACCGCGACTGGCGCAACGACATTGAAGGCCTGGGTAATCTGCTGTCGCAGCGGATTCCCAACTACCGCAACCTGATGAACAGCTACTCGGCGCTGACCGCGCAGCAGAAATAAGTCCCAACTCACCCAGCGAAAAGCCTGCCCTGAAAAGCAGGCTTTTTTCGTTGGCGCGCCGTTCGTCCAGTGCCCGGCACTTGCGCTGCGCTGTTGTCTCTCACGTTTAGGCACGGATTTCCCGTGTATTAGTACGGAGAGCCAGGCATGGACATCGATGAAAATGCACCGGGCAACCGGTCACAGCAAGACGTGACCCGCACCACCGACAATGAGACGGGTCATGATCCGAAACGCGATCAGCCCGAGGTTCCATTGCCCGCCGATGACGAGGCGCCACTCGATGAAGACATGACCGATGTGGCGGCCAACAACTCGGTGTCGAGTGAGCATCCCGAGTCGAAATGACTCGATTGAACAACGGTTGAGGGGCAGCCCATGAGCACGTCATTCAAGGTCGGCGACGCGGTTCACTGGAACAGCGAGGCCGGCGAGATTCGCGGCAAGGTTGTCAAAGTGCACACCCGGGATGTCGAGTTCATGGGGCGCCATCGTCCTGCTTCGAAGGAAGCGCCGCAATACGAAGTCAAAAGTGACAAGACCGGGCATCTGGCGATGCACCACGCGGCCGCGCTTCATCCCGCGAAGTGATCGATCTAATGCGACGAAACATATTCTGAAGGCGTTGTCGGTGCCGGCAACGCATACGTCGCCTTCATCCATTCAATCTCGGCCTGCGGCGTTCGCCCGAAAAAGCGTTTGAACTCGCGGCTGAATTGCGAGGCACTTTCGTAGCCTACGTCGAATGCTGCGGCCGATGCGCTCATGGCTTGGCGCAGCATCAGCAACCGAGCCTGATGCAAGCGTGTCGACTTCAGGTACTGCATCGGCGAGGTATCGGTCACGCTGCGAAAGTGCAGGTGAAAACTCGGCACGCTCATGCTCGCTTCGTGGGCCAGTTGCTCGACGTCGAGGCGTTGCTGATAACAGCTGTGGATTTTGCGGATGGCCCGGCTGACCTTGCCGAAATGCCCCTGACGCTGCAGCGCGGCGCGCATTGAGCCACCTTGCTCGCCCGTGAGAATGCGGTAATAGATCTCCCGCACCAGCGCAGGCCCGAGAATCTGCGCTTCACCGGCAACGCTCATCGCCTCGAGAAAACGCAAGGTCGTGGCGCGCAGCGCGTCGTCCATCGGCGAGGCGTACATGCCTTTGGGTTGGGCATCGCTGGCGCCATGCACCTCATCGACTTGCAGCATCAACTCGCTGGCCAGGTGGAAATCCAAGTGCATGTAAATCGCGAGCATCGGCTCGACGGCCGTGGCGTCTGTCTCCATGGTGAAGGGAATCGGCACGGAGACGACAAGGTAGTGCTGGGCGTCATAGACGTAAGTGTCCTCACCCAGATAACCGCGCTTGCGACCTTGGCAGAGGATGACGATGCCGGGGTCATACAGCACCGGGGTGCGATTCAGCGGCCGGTTCGAACGCAGAAAACGCACGTCATCGAGCGCGCTGAGGTTGTAGCCCTCCACTGGCGCAAGGGTGTCCATGAGTTGCACCATGCGGGCGGTGGTTGCATCGGCCTGGGTCATTGCGTCCTCTGTCAATGGTCGGTAGAGCGGGTCAGGGCTTGCCATTGATCGATCTCGTCGAGCGCCCGTTGCAGCTTGTCGCGCACCAGCGACAAAGCATCGCTACCGAGCAGCAGATGGGCCGGCGGCGTCGGGCTGGCGATGATCTGCAACATCGCTTGCGCAGCCTTTTGCGGGTCGCCGAGCTGTTTGCCGCTTTTTGCTTCCCGGGCTTTGCGGATCGGGTCAAAACTGGCGTCGTAGTCGGCAATGCTGCGCGCGGTGCGTTGCATCGATCGGCCGGCCCAGTCCGTGCGAAACGAGCCGGGCGCTACAGCCGTGACGAAGATATTGAATGGCTGCAGCTCTTTGCTCAGGGTATCGGAGATCCCTTCAAGCGCAAATTTGCTCCCGCAGTAATAGGCGATGCCGGGCATCGTGATCGTGCCGCCCATGGATGTGATGTTGAGAATGTGGCCGGCGCGACGCTGGCGGAAGTAGGGCAGGAAAGCCTTGGTCATGGCGACCGCGCCGAACACATTGACGTCGAATTGCTTGCGCATGTCCTCCAGCGGCGACTCTTCGAAAACGCCTTCGTGACCGTAACCGGCGTTGTTGACCAGCACATCGACCGGGCCGTGAGTCGCTTCCACTTGGGCGACGACGCTGTCGATCCGCGGGAAGTCGGTGACATCGAGCATGACTGCGTACGCATTGTCCGGGGACAGCGACTGGAAGTTTTGCAGGTCGGTTTCATTGCGCACCGTTCCGATGACGCGGTGGCCCGCAGCCAGCGCTTCTTTGGCCAAGGCATGGCCAAAGCCGCTGCTCGCACCGGTGATAAACAAGGTTTTGCTACGGTTCATGACAATCTCCCAAAGGCTGGTGTGAAGTCATGGTAGCGATCACGCAGCGAGGCACCTATGCCGGTTTGTCTTGGAGCCTTGCCTATTCCTATCAGGCGTCGCTGTGTTGACGGGTCGCCCACCAACACAGCAGCGAGCCCACCGTCACCAGCACCGCGCCTTGCCAGAACTGAGCGGCCAGCGCCGCCCCAAGCCACACCGATGCAAACGCTGAGGACAACACCGGCGCCGAATACGAGGCGGTGGCGAGCAGGGTGAGGTTGCCGCGCAGGATGCCGATATTCCACAACGCATAACCACCGGCCATGGCGGTGCTCGCGGCGATCAATTCGAGGCTGTTGCGCAGGCTGAACGGCGGGATTACCTCACTGCTCAAGGCGTATTTACCCCACAGCACAATGGCGGTCAGAGCGAAGAACAACACCACCAGATTCTGTCCGCCGGCATAGCGCCGAGTGATGTTGCAGTACAAGGCAAAAGTGATTGCGCAGGCCAACGCCAGGCTGTAGCTCAACGGGTTGGATTGGACGTTGGCCACAATCGAGTCAACGGAAAGTCCCTCGCCACTGACCACCCAGACGATGCCGAACAACGCCAGCGCGGTGCCCGGCACAATCAGCCAGCGCGCCTTTTGCCCGTTCATGACAATCGCCAGCAGCACGGTCAGGCATGGCCACAGGTAATTGACCACGCCCAACTCGATGGCCTGATGACGATTACTGGCAAAACCCAGTGCCAGCGACAGGCACACTTCATAGGCGACAAACAGCGCGCTGCCCCAGATCAGATAACGCCAGGACGTCGCCCGCAAACGCGGCCGGCCGAGCAGGGCGACGAGCATCACCGCGCCCAGCGAATAGATCAGCGCCGAACCGCCCAATGGGCCGAACATCTCGCTGACGCTACGGATCAGCGCGGCGGCGGTGCTCCACAACAGGATTGCCAATAAGCCACAGGCAGTGGCGCCACGCTCGCTTCTGACTGACATCAACGCTCTCTATCGCGACGGTTTTTTCACTGCGCTGCCTGATCAGGCAGCGCCACACTTTCAGCTCAAACCGTGTCGTTGTTTCCAGTCTCCCGGATAAACCACGTAGCCAAACAATGCATGGCCGCCGTAAACGAGCTCGGTGCCTTCGGGAATCCACAGCATCTGTCCGGGTTCGACCCGATGATGCTCGCCGTTGGCTTTGAGCTCGAAGCAGCCTTCGATGACAAAGATGACTTCGTCATAGAGCAAAGTCCAGCTGACCTCGGCGCCTTCCCAGCGAGCGAAGCCGACGCCGAGATTCGGCGAGACTTCGTTGCTCAGCGCGCGAGCAACCATTGCGCCACCGGGCGGGCCGCCGCGATGAACGAAGTCGAGGTCGCGATGGTCGATCCGCCGCACCGGGCCTTTTCCAGAGGTGCGGCTCACAGTTCGCTCCGGCTGTTCCACGCGGCCAGGCGGATGCGTGTGCGGACGCCCATCCCGAGTAACGGCTCGGGCGGATTGCGCGACGGCATGCCGGTGACATTGCGAATATCGCGCAGCGATTGCGAGTCGGCACCGACGGCCAGATCCGCCAGCAGCGTCCCCGACACCGTGCCCCATGCAGCGCCGACTCCGTTGTCGCAAGCCGTCGCGTAGACACCGTCTTCCAGCTCACCAAAGAAGTTGGTGAAGTTGCGCGAGATCGCGTAGACGCCACCCCAGGTGTGAGTGAATTCAACGTTGGCCAGTTGCGGATAGCGCGACACCAGCGCCTTGCGATGGCCGGCACGGATCTCTTGGCGAGTGCTGTCACTGACGCTTTTGCCGTAGCGCGGCACATGCTTGTAGGTGTTGCGGATCATCAAACGGCGATCCTGGGTCATGCGCACCGTGGTGCCGGCATGGTCGGCCGGCGTCAGGCCCCAGTCTGCCTGGATGCCGATGGCGTCCATTTCGGTCTGCGTCAGCGGCCGGGTCCAACTGGCAAACGTCATCACCGGCAACAGACGGCTGCGTAGATAGCCGAATTCCTGGGTGAAAATGCTCGTTCCCAACAACAGGCGCGGCGTGCGGATTTGCCCTTCGCGACCTTGCAACAGCCATTGGCCTTGAGCGTCACGTTGCAAACCCTGAATCGGCGATTCTTCGAGCAACTCGACGTTGCCCGGCAACGAATCAGCCAAGCCCCGCACCAACGCCGCCGGTTGCATCAGATAGCTGCCCGGCGTGTACACCGCACGACTGTAATGGCGAGTGCCGAGAACGTTGGCCAGCTCATCACCCTCGACACTGCGAAACGGCTCGCCGAGTTCGCGCATCAAGTGTTCGAAATGCTCGAGATACGCCAGGCCGCGCGCACCGACTGCGCCCTGGTATTTACCGGCGTGTGACCATTGGCAGTCGATTCGGTGTTCACCGATCAAGCGCTGCAACTGAGCGATGGCGGAACGGTTGAGGCCGAGCAGGCGCTGCTTGTGCGCGGGATCGGGATGTTCCAGGGCCATTTTGTGCGGCAAGTCGATGACGAAACCCGAGTTGCGTCCCGACGCGCCATAACCGACACGCTGAGCATCGACCAGCACAATGCGCGCATCGGGCTGGTGTTCGGCGAGTTGGCGGGCGGCGGCCAGGCCGGCGAAACCGGCGCCGATCACGGCGTAGTCGGCCTGTTGCCGACCTGTCAACCGGCGTGGCGCGGCGGGCGCGGGCAGGGCGGCGTACCAGCCGCAGTCCTGGTCATCGTGTGGCAGGTGAATAGCGCGGTTGTTCATATTGTTGTTCTCAGGCCACGTTGGATTGAGCGAGTTGGCAGTTCTGCAGCCAAACGCTGCGTTGTTGCTGTGCCTGCCGACCGAGCAGGGCAAAGGCGCGCAGGGCACCGGCGTCGTCGTGAAACGCCGCGCTCAGGCCATCGGCAGTCGGTTCGATGCGCCATTCGCCTGTGCAATCGAACGGCACCGGCAACAGGCACAACGGCGCCGCCGGGGTTTTCACCGTCACCGGCATCAGCGGATAACGCACGGCGGTCGGTTGTCCCAGCAGGGTGCGGGCCAAGGCCTCGATGCCCTGATTGATCGGCGCCAGATACGGCAGCAGTTGCCCGTTGATCTCGATGCAGTCACCCAAGGCATAAATTCCCGGTGCGGACGTCTGCAGGTAGTCGTCGACCTTGATCCCGCGTCCGCACGCCACGCCGCTGGCCATGGCCAGATCATGGTTGGGGCGCAGGCCGACTGCCGACAAAACCAGATCAGCCTGATGCTTTTCACCGTTGGCCAGGCTCAGGTTGAAGCCATCTTCACCGCGATCGATGCGCTGCAACGTGGTTTGCAAACTCCATTGCACGCCCAGATCGGTCAGGGCCTTTTGCAGATGCTCACCGGCCGCTTGCGGCAACAGGCGCTCCATCGGCCACGTGCCGAGGCCGATGACGCGCACCTCGTAGCCACTGCTGGCCAGGTCGTTGGCAAACTCGCAGCCGATCAGTCCATCACCGAGAATCGCGATGCGCCGCACGCCTTCGAGTTGCGTACGGAAGGCCTGGTAATCGGCGAGATTGTTGACGCTGACCATGGCCTGCGCATCGCCCTCGACCGGAATGCGAATGGGCGCCGCACCGCTGGCCAGCACCAATTGGCCGTAGCTCATCTCGCCGAGATTGGTGTGCAGGCGTCGTGACTGCACGTCAATGCGCTCGACATGGCAGTGCGGATAAACGCGAATGCCCAAGCGCTGCTCGATGGCCAACGGACTTTCACTGGCCAGGGCTGCCGCACTGCGCCCTTGAGCCAGAGCAATCGAGAGAGCCGGTTTCGAGTACACATGCCCGCACTCACGGGTCAGCACGCGAATGTCGATGTTCGGATCCTGCTTGCGCAGCGCAGCCGCCAAACCGTAACCGGCATGACCGCTGCCGATGATCACTACAGGGCCGGCAATAGCGGCCAAGGGTTTTGGTGCGACGACGGGCGCGATCACCGGTTTGACGCCGACGGCGACGACGGGAGCCGGGGCTGCAGTGATCTCGATCATCTCGAAATCACTTTTACCCACCTTGCACTCCGGGCACAGCCAGTCTTCGGGCACATCTTCCCAGCGGGTGCCGGCGAGGATGCCGTCCTCGGGCCAGCCGAGGGCTTCGTCGTAGATCAACCCGCAGATAATGCACAGCCATTTTTTCATGGTTCAGTCCTCACTCGCCCTGGATACGCACGGCCAGATTCTTGGTGCGCACATAGCTGTAGAGCGCTTCCTGACCTTTTTCGCGACCGTAGCCGGACAGGCCGACGCCACCGAATGGCGTCTCGATACCGCCGGCGTACCACTCGTTGACGAACACTTGCCCGGCGCGCAAACGTCGCGCGCAGCGCAGGGCGCGGTTCAGATCCTGGGTGAAGACACCGGCCACCAGACCGAAATCCGTGCCGTTGGCCAAGGCAATCGCTTGCTCTTCGCTGTCGAACGGCATGATCGCCAACACCGGGCCGAACACTTCGCTGTTGGCAATTTCCATGTCCGGGGTGACGTCGCAGAACACCGTCGGCTGCATGTAGTTGCCGTGGGTGCCGCTGACGGCTTCGCCACCGGCGACCACCCGCGCACCTTGCGCCTGTGCCCGTTGGCACATGGCTTCGATCCCGCGCAACTGGCCGGCGGAAATCACCGGGGTCAGCTCGGCGTTTTCCACGCCGGGGCCAACCCGCAGATTGCGCGCCATGTCGGCGACTTGCTCGACCACTTCGGCGTAAATCGAGCGCTCCACCAACAACCGTGACATCGCCGAGCAAACTTGCCCGGCATTAAAGAAAATCCCACTGCGCACGCTGCTCAGTAGTTGCTCACGATCAACATCGGCGAATGCCAGTGCGGCGGATTTGCCGCCCAGTTCCATCACACTCGGCACGGCGTTTTCAGCGGCGGCACGGAGGATGCTTTGCCCGGTCGGCACCGAGCCGGTGAAGACAATCTGGTCGACCTGTTTGTGTCCGGCCAGATAAGCCCCGACCTCGCGGCCTCGGCCACAGATCAGGTTGACCGCACCTTGTGGCAGGCCGGCGCGCTCGATTGCTTGCATCAACACGCACAGGCCGAGCGGCGAAAGTTCAGGCGATTTCACCACCACGGCATTGCCCGCCGCGAGGGCCGGTGCCAGTGAGCGCGCACAGATCGACACGGGGAAATTCCACGGCACGATCTGCAGGGAAACGCCCATCGGTTCGTACACGGTGAAATCCATGTAGCCGTGGCCCAGCGGCACGGAGATGCCTTCGATTTTGTCGGCCATCCCGGCGTAATACTCGAAGTACCGCGCCGCTTCGGTGAACTCGTCGCGGGCGTCGTTCAGAGTCTTGCCGTTTTCGGCGCAGAGAATCTGCGCGCCTTCATCGGCCACCAAACGAATCTGTCGGGCGATTTCCAGCAGCCGGGTGACGCGCTGCGCCGGCCGCACACGCGTCAGCTCGCCGCTGTCGGCGCAACGCCGGGCGGCTTGCAGCGCGCGCTCGGCATCAGCGACGCTGGCCTGGGCCATGGTTGCCACCGGCTGATTGTCCGCCGGGTTGAGAATGGTCAGTTGCTGATCGCTGTCGAGCCACTGTCCGTCGATGTAGTTGAGCCAATGTGTGGTGGTCATGGTGATTCTCCGGCTCAGGCTGGTTTGACGGTGTCGAGCAACGAACGCGCGGCCCACTTGTGGAAGTAGTGAGTCGGCAGGTCCATTTCCGGCGAGAACGCGCCGCCGTTATAGCCCGGTGAGCTGCGACCTTTCTGCATGCCTTCAACCGAAGCGATGTCCTCGGCAAACACCACGCGCCAGGATTCCATCACCGCGTTGCGCGCGGCTTCGTAATGCGGATCGAGCGCTTCGTCACCGACGTAGAACAGGCGCAGGTGCTCGACGGTTTTGCCGGGGGCGATTGGCTCCAGCATCATCGCGAAGGCATGGTCGGCCTGGATGCCCAGCAGCACGTTCGGGAAGAACGCCACGTATTCGGCGTTGCGCAGTCGGTCGGTCGGCCACGACGGGAACATCGGCAAATGCGTGCCGGCGACGTCCGAGAGGTTGTAGGCGTAGCTGCCCTGACCGGCGAACTGGTCGAAGAGAATGTTGTAGTGATCTTCCAGGCGCGAGTAGGTGTTCAGGCTCGGGTGCACCCACGGCAGGTGATAGGCCTCGCAATAGTTCTCGACCGCGAGTTTCCAGTTGCAATTGACCTCGATCGCCATCGCACCGCTGTGGGCTTCGCGACGCATCAGACTCATGCCGTCGTCGCCAAGGAATTGCTTCCAGCGTTCAGTCAACGGGGCGAGGGCGTCTTCCAGTGCCGGGGCATCGCCAGACAGGTTGATGAAGACCATGTCCATCCAGATCGCACTGCGCAATGCTTTCAGGCCGTGCTTTTCACAGGCGAAACGTTCGTCCTTGTGCTGGTTGATCCCGCCCACATGCGGCGTGCCGCGCAGGGCACCGTTGAGGTCATAAGTCCAGGAATGGTAAGGGCAGCGGATCATGCCTTGAATGGTCCCGGCCTCCTGCACCAGTTTCACGCCACGGTGGCTGCAGACGTTGTGGAACACCTGCACCTGGCCTTCGCGGTTGCGCATCATCAGCAGCGGCAGGCCCATGAAATCGACTGGTTTGACGTAGGCATTGGTCGGCAGGTCAGTGGCAAAACCGATGCACGCCCAGTTCTTGCCCAGCACCTGATCACGGTCCAGTTCGAAGTAGCGTTGTTCGGTATAGAAGTCGTTGGTCAGGCCGTGGGCGTGCTCGATAGGGGCGAGGACGTTTTCCAGGCTGTGGACGGGAATGAGGTTGGCGATGCCCATTATTGTTTTCTCCAGATCGCACGGTAGGTCGGCCTTTTCGGCCTGTTGTCCGGAGTGATTCTTCAGGGCGTGGCGGGTGGCGAACAAACCATTTTTTAACGCCGATTGATGAGAAAAAGTCATTTGTGACGGGTTAAAAAACCTTGCCGATATTCATGCCGAAATCTCATTAATCCATGAGATTAAATGGTTTGTTGAGCGCTCAAGGCTCGCTCATTGTTGGCCGCGCAATGAGCGACAGACATTGCCTACAAAAAAATCCCGTAAAGCGCTGTACTACAAAAACAAGGGAGACAGCTGATGCGTGCCACCAGTGGCCTTTTCAA
This sequence comes from Pseudomonas sp. 4CAES_32.4, assembly GCF_058136335.1. Taxonomy (NCBI): domain Bacteria; kingdom Pseudomonadati; phylum Pseudomonadota; class Gammaproteobacteria; order Pseudomonadales; family Pseudomonadaceae; genus Pseudomonas; species Pseudomonas sp. 4CAES_32.4. The sequence continues at coordinate 3,703,424 of NZ_CM176882.1, read as the reverse complement.
AGGGCTCAATCCAACCGTGACTGTCGTGTCGGTCGCCATGGTCATTGCCTTCGTTCTGCTCTGCGCCCTGAAGGGCGATCAGGCAACCGTCGTTTTCAAGACCGCTTCCGATGCCATCCTCCACAACTTCAAATGGTTCTATCTCGCCTTGGTCAGCGGCCTGCTCGGCGTACTGCTGATGATTGCGTGCAGCCGATACGGCGCACTCAAACTGGGTCGAGAGCATGACGTTCCGGAGTTCAGTTTCAGCGCATGGATTGCGATGTTGTTCAGTGCCGGCATGGGCATTGGCTTGATCTTCTGGTCGGTCGCAGAACCGGTTCTGCACTACGCCAATAACCCCTTCGCACCTGGCCTGAGCGACGAAGCCGCCACCGTCGCGATGCGCCTGACGCTGTTCCACTGGGGTCTGCACCCGTGGGCGATCTTCACCATGATCGGTGTCAGCCTGGCCTATTTCGCCTACTGCAAAGGCTTGCCGCTGGCGCTACGTTCGATTCTTTATCCGCTGATTGGCAAACGCATCTACGGGCCGATCGGCCATGTGGTGGATATCCTCGGCGTGGCGATCACCGCGTTCGGTGTGTCGCAGTCGCTGGGTCTTGGCGTGGTGCAGATCAACACCGGGCTGCATCAGGTGTTTCAGTTGCCGGTGAGCATTGGTTTTCAGCTGTCGATCATCGCCTTCGTCAGCTTGATTGCGGCGGTGTCGCTGGTGGCCGGGTTGTCCAAGGGCATGAAGCGCCTGTCGACGCTGAACATGTGGATGTCGTTCGCCTTGATGCTGGTGGTGCTGTGGCTCGGTCCGACCCGCTACATCCTCAACTTTTTTTTCGAAGCGACGGGCGATTACGTTCAGCACATCGTCGGCCTGAGTTTGTGGACGGACACCCAGGCCGACAGCGGCTGGCAGAACAGCTGGACCGCGTTCTACTGGCCATGGTGGATGACGTGGGGGCCGTTCGTGGGTTTGTTCATCGCGCGCATTTCCAAGGGCCGGACGATTCGCGAACTGATCCTCGGCGCGCTGGTGGTGCCGACACTGGTGACCATTTTATGGATGTCAGTCTTCGGTGGGTCGGCCCTGAATGATGAGCAACAGGCCCGCCACGCTCATGCACAATTGCCGGTGGCCGAGCAGGTTGAAGCAACGCCGTTTACTGGTGGCCCGGTGTTGCAGGCAACCCAGAAAGAAACCACGGCCGCGATGTTCACCTTGCTGGAACGTCTCGACGGCCCGGTCACTGGCGGCATTCTGTGCGTGATCGTCTGCCTGCTGTTGGCGGTGCATTTCGTCACCGCCGCCGATGCCGGGACGCAAGTGCTGTGCATGCTCAACTCGGTGGGCAGCATCAATCCGCCGAACTGGATCCGCGTGCTGTGGTGCGTGCTGGAAGGGGCGATTGCCGGGGGATTGTTGTTGGCTGGTGGCCTGGTGGCGATTCAGATGGCAAGCATCATTATCGGTTTGCCCATTGCGGTGTTTCTGTTGGTCACTGGCTACAGCCTGCTGCGCAGCTTGCGCGCCGACACCATGAGTTCTGCGGAAGGATTGATGGTGATGCGTGCGACGGCCAATGAGCCGATGGCGGCAGACAATAACGGTGCCTTCGCGGCGGTGGTGCCATCCCGAGAACTGGCATAAATCACCCTGCAGCGAACCCATGAAAAAACCGGCGAATCAATCGCCGGTTTTTTTTCAGCCGTGGATCGTTTCTGCGATGTGGTGCATCAACCATTGGCGGAAGCGGTTGACGCTTTGGCGATTGGCCGCGCGCCCCATGGGCTCCAACAAGCAGAATTGCGCCTCGGTGCGCAGATAAATATTCACGGGTTTGACCAGATTGCCGGCCTGCAAGTGATCGCCCATCAAGTTCGACCACGCCAGCGCAATCCCTTGGCCGGCCAGTGCCGATTGGATCAGCATCGAATAACTGTTGATGTTGATCCGTCGGCGCGGCTCCGGCACCGGGTAACCCAGATGATTGAACCAATCCTTCCAGCCGATCCAGTCACTCTGCGGGTCTTCCAGCCATAACCAGGTGCATTCGCCGAGGTGCTGCGGGTCGGTGATTTGCGGGTGTTGCGCCAGATACGCCGGGCTACACACCGGGAAAATCTCTTCGCTGAACAGCGGCGTCACCTGCATGTTCTTCGGTGGCTTGCTGCAGTAGTACAGCGCCAGATCACAATCCAGCCGCGAGAAGTCACTGATCTGATCCGTGGCAATAATGCGCAGATCGATCTCTTCATGCTGCCGTTGAAACTCTGAAACCAGCGGCAACAACCATAGCGATGCCATCGCCGTACTCGTCACCACGGTGACCTGCTGCGCACCGCGCCAATGCCGCACGCCGGCGGTGGCATGGGCGATCTGTTGCAGGTTTTCGCGCACGGTTTCGCAGTAACTCTTGCCGGTGACGGTCAGGTTGATTTCGCGGGTGGTACGGGCGAATAAAGGCGTGCCCAGATAGTCTTCGAGCACTCGGATCTGGCGGCTGATGGCGCCTTGGGTAACGTTGAGTTCACGAGCGGCCAGGGTAAAGCTCAAATGCCGAGCGGCGGCCTCGAATGCCACCAGGCTGTTGAGCGGTGGCAGGGGTTGCAGTTTCATCGGGCGATCACTTTCTTATAGGTTTTGTGCAGCGTGCGCCGATTGTGCAGAAGGCGTTCAAGGGCCGCCAGTTTTTTGTGACCGGGCAGTGCCGGGTACGACAGATGGCTTACGCCAGCATTTCAGTGATCCACTGCGCCTCTCGACGAACGTCCGCGATTTTGTCTTCTGGCAACGCCTGCTGCGCGCGGGCGAGGTGGCTGAGGGTCTTCTGCTTGTGGCGAAGTTTGTGCTGCCACTTGATCAAGAATGCCGGGCTGCGCGCCTGCATTTGCAAGGGACCGAAATACAATTCCTTGTCGGTGTAGCTGACCGCTTCGGCGCGCTCGGCGACGATGATTTCGTAGTCGAAGCGACTTTCGCGCAGCACTTCCTCGCTGAGGATGCGGTAGCCGTTTTCCATCAACCACAGGCGCAACGGTTGCTCGCCACCATTGGGCTGCAGGATCAAGCGCTCGCCGCCGCTCAGGTAGGCTTTGCCACTTTCGAGAATGTCGCGGATGGTCTCGCCGCCCATGCCACAGATGCTGATCGCGTTGATCCGGTCTGCGGGTGTGATGGCCGCCAGGCCATTGGCCTGGCGCACGGTGATTCGCGCTTGCAGGTCGTTTTCACGCACCGTGCGCTGCGCCGCCTGAAACGGCGTCGACGCCACTTCACCCGCCACCGCCGCTTCAATCGCGCCGCGGCGCATCAACGCCACCGGCAGATACCCGTGATCGGAACCGATATCGGCCAGCCGCGCACCAGCCGGCACGTGTGCGGCCACACGCTCAAGGCGCATGGACAAAGTGTTTTCGTTCAACGGCAACCCCTGATGTAACTGATGTTTGCGGCATCGTTGGCGGGAAAAAGGGGTGCGACTTTGTCGGGCAATGTTTGGCCTGTCAAATTCTGTCGACGAAATTGAATAATCAATTAGCAACGCTGAGCACTTAATGGATGCGAACGCTTGTTTCAGGCCGCGACGCCGAGGAGTTATCTTGTAATAGAAACCTGAACATCGAACTTCACATCCCTTCGTGTCTAGTCAACAATGCGCGCTCTGTTCCGGGGTAGTTCAGCGGTGGAACGCTCGGCTCTGGACCGAGTGGGCGCTGGTTCGAATCCAGCCCCCGGACCCATTTTTTACATTGCAGCGTCACAGGGAAGTATGTCCAGGCACGACAGTGAATTCGACGAGCGCAGTGGAGTGAGTGCCGGTTATGCGGTGTTCCAGCTCTCGCGGGCGTTGACCGCTTCGCGGAGCGATGCGGGTCAGCTGGCACGCAATCGTATCGAGCGCTGGCAACGGGTTGTCGAACATCTGCTGCAGGGCAGCGCACAGTACGGTTTACGCACGCCATTCGCCGATTTGCCGACGTGGGTCACACTGGAAGTGGTGACAGGTGGATTTGCCACTGGGCAACTGCTGGCTGGTGGTGCTTTGACTGCCTACGAGCAACAGTTGGCTGCGTCGATTCCTGGCATCCGTGCCGGTCATGAACGGCTTGATCTGAATGCCTGGCACCTTTCAGATGCAGGAGTCGCATCGCTGCAAGAACGTTTGGCGAAAGGCAGTTATCAAATCGATGTTCCGGAGGAGGCCGCACTGCTGACAGTGTCATGGCTTCTGCGGCATCAGCGTCATGACGAAGCGCGAACGTTGATCAAACAGATCGCACCTTTCTTCGAAAGGCTGCGTTTCTTCCCGACTGCCGTTGACGAACCACTGATCTCGACAGCTGAGGTGCATGTTTTTGATACCGCCAGTGTCAGGCAGCGGCTGACACGGCAATTGGCTCAACCGCGTCTCGCTGTTCAAAAACATGTTGTAGAAAACCGACTGCCTCTCTACGACGCTGCGGTCTCACTGTTTATTTTGACGTATCAGGACGGCTGGCCTTGCCGACACTATCCTGACGGTTGGTTTGAGCGCGCAACCTTACTCGGCAAGCAGATCGCTGAAACCTGTGGCGCTGAATTCAATAGCCGAGGACCCTTCAAGAACCGGGCAGCAGAACTATTTGCATTACTCGCTCAGAGTTCCCGTGATCAAGCAGCATTGACGGGCCGAGACGTCGGTCGCGTCCGGCGAATTGTCGATGATTTTGTCGCCAAACATGGCCATCCCGAATCCCGCGCACACTCGATTAAACGAGAAGAGCAGCGAAATCACGTGGCTGCCCCCGGACATCATTTGATCGCCCATGCTGTAGCGGAGCGTCTGGAAAATTATCCGGGTGCGGACGGCGTCGGTGACTTTTCTCCACTGTTGAAACCCATCACCGATGAAGAGACGAAGCGTCACGCACTGATCGTAGGGACGATCATTCCGGCTGCTGTTCGCCGACGCCTGGAGCGCTGCCGCAAGGGCACGATCGCTGAGCTGATTGACCATGGCTTGATCTCATCCGGCGATACTGTGGCGCAAGTACTGCCTGCGATGACGGCTGAAATCTGTAGCGCCGGGTATCGAGACGGCACGCTTCAGACATTGGGAGGTGCTACGTACCAAGCCTTCCGCCGTCGGCGGTCATTGTTGCTAATCAACCTGCAAAGTCAGATCAAAATTGCAGAGCTGCCTTGGGTAATGGCTTTAGAAAGTGAGCGTGAGACGAACGCCAACTCCATTACAGGCGCTAGACAAGCTTTGGTTGAAGCCTCCGCGTTAACTCTCTCTGCGTTTCCGCAAGCGATTCTTCCTAACAAGCTACTGCAGGAGTTTGTTTCTCTGGCTCAAACGGCTCAGTTGGACCTTCCCTTCGTCGAGGAAGTGGCTGCTGACATTTTCATGGGGACTTTCTCCAACAAATTTTCGAGAGCGGCCAGACAATCGGCCAAGCTGATCGCTGGAACGCTTTACGCCCGCTATTACGACATTGATACAGATGGACTGGCGAGCCTTCCCGATCACCGCCGATCGCGGCGCAGAACAAACAACTCTGATGCATTGGCGACGCTGTGCGCACAGCGAGCAAATGCCGTCCTGGGCACGTGGCAGCCAGCAGTCAACGGTACAATCCTCGAACAGCAACAGATCCTGACAACACAAAACCTTGCGGTATTGTTTGGCGAACTCGAGCTCAAAATACTGCTGCAACACCGTCTAAGTGCATTGGCGCTGTCGTGCTTTAAATGGATCTGCAAACGCCACCAAACGCACCTATCGCTCTACCATGCTCGTCTGCTGATGTTGAAAAACACCGCGTATGCGTGGCGTCAGATGATGTTTTATCTGTCGATGCTGGATGGAGAGCTTTTGCATTCGGCACTCGAAAGTCTTGAAGCGCATTTTGCGACGCAATCCGGTGAGTTCCGGGAAAGATTTCTGCCCGCCATGGTCGGGTTGCGTGTTGCCGTTGCAGGAAATCGGCTCACGCTGAGTCGCCAAAAAGATGAGGGTGCAAAGGTTTTTTTGGGTTGGACCACTGAGCGACATTGGCTAATGCCCTCGTAACATCTTTGTCTCCAGACCACAGGAAATCTCCCCGAGCACAAAAGCCTGCTCTCGAAAGCAGGCTTTTGGATCAAGCTCCCGTTTCAAAAACGATTCAGCCTGTACGGTTCGCTGACTGGCAGGCTGCAGGTCTTTGTTACCACCGTAGGCAAAGCCATCCGCACCACCATCTCCGCCGTCACCGCCGCCTGGGTCAACCCCAAATGCTGATGCCCGAACGCAAGCAACACCTTGCCATCAGAGACTTGATCAATCACCGGCAACGAATCCGGCAACGATGGACGAAAGCCCATCCACGGTGTCGCTGCATCTGTGTTCAAATCCTTGCGAAATAACCCCTGACTCAATCGATGCAGCTGCCACGCGCGCTCCATGCTCGGCGGCTTTTGCAGTCCGGCGAACTCGACGGTGCCGGCCAGGCGCAAGCCTTCGGTCATTGGCGTCATGATGAATTTGCGCTCCAGCGAGGTGACGGGGAAGGGCAGGCGATCGTGTTCCTGTGGCAGCATCAGGTGATAGCCGCGCTCGGTGTCCAGCGGGACTTTTTGGCCGGTGAGTGCGGCGGTGAGTTTCGCCGAGTGCGCACCACAGGCAATCAGCACGCGGCTTGCACTGACGCCACCGTTGCCGGTGACCAGCGAAACGCCGTGCTCCTGCACATAGCCCCCTTGCACTTGTTGTTGCAGGAAACTCACGCCGCTGACTTGCGCCGCTTCAACCAGTTCGCAGACCACGCGATAGGGATCGAGGAAATGCCCGGTGCGCGGGAAGAACAGGCCGCCCTGAATCTGTTCGCTGAGTTGCGGCGCGGTGTCGCGGATGGCGCTGGCCTGCCAGTAATCGACCGCGACCTGCTGCTGAGTCATCCGCGCTTGCAGGGCTTCGATGGCTTGGCGGGACTCAGGCTTTTCGAACACCAACAGTGAGCCGTCGACCTTGAGCAACTCAGGACGCTGGATATCGCTGAGCAATCTATGCCAGGCGTCGAGACTGCTTTCGTTGAGTGCGCGTAGTCCGGCCACGGTTTTCTGAAAAGGCTCGGCGCGCAGGTTCAGCAACAGCCGGGTGAACCACGGCAAGGCGCGGGGCAGGTATTTCCAGTCCAGGCGCAACGGCCCCATCGGATCCATCAGCATCGCCGGCAGGCGTTTGAGGATGGAGGCGTCGGCAATCGGGAACACCTGTTCGGTCGCCAGATGCCCGGCGTTGCCAAACGAGGCGCCGTGCCCGGGCGGCTGCTGATCAATGACCACCACGCGCAATCCCTGGCGCGCCAGACGCAGTGCGCAGGCGACGCCGATGATGCCTGCGCCGACTACCGCGATGTCGCAGGAGACGTTATTCGCCATGGTTCGCGGCTTCCCTTTGCCCGTCGAGCAAGCGCCGCAAGTGCAGCGGATTGGCCTGTTTCAGTGCGGCGGGCAACAGGCTGTCGGGGAAATCCTGATAGCAGACCGGGCGCAGGAATCGCAGGATGGCGGCGGTGCCGACCGAGGTCGTGCGCGCGTCGGAGGTGGCCGGGAAAGGCCCGCCATGCACCATCGCATCGCAGACTTCCACACCGGTTGGCCAGCCGTTTACCAGCAGGCGACCGGCCTTGCGCTCCAGGGTCGGCAGCAGGGAGCGAGCCTGTTCAAGGTCGGCATCGTCGAGGTGCAGGGTGACAGTCAGTTGGCCTTCGAGTTGCTCGGTCACCTGACGGATTTCCTCGTCGCTGGAGCATTGCACGATCAACGACGCCGCGCCGAATGCCTCAGCTTGCAGGTTGTGATCGCTCAGGAAATTCGCCGCTTGCGTGACGAAAACACGCGCCTGACCCTGGTTCGCCCCAGTGCCGATTTGCCCCGCCGCAACGATACGTGCACCCGCGTCCTCGGCTAGCGCCTTCACGGCCGATTCGTACGCGTTGTAGATGCCCGGCGTGAGCATCGTTTGCGCCGCACGAGTCTCGATGCACTTGGCTGTTGCCGCCATGAACTCATCGAGGGCCGGGCCTTTACGGGCAATGACCAATCCCGGATTGGTACAAAACTGTCCGGCGCCCAAGGTCAGCGAGCCGACAAACCCTTCAGCCAACGCCTGCGCGCGGTTGTGCAACGCTGCCGGGAACAGCAACACCGGATTGATCGAACTCATTTCCGCATACACCGGAATCGGCTCGGGCCTGGCCTGCGCCGCTTGAATCAATGCCAATCCGCCAGCGCGGGAACCGGTAAAGCCGACGGCTTTGATACGCGGATCGCTGACCAGCGCAATGCCGACTTCGCGCCCGGAACCGTACAACAACGAAAACACGCCCTCTGGCAAACCGCAGGTTTTCACCGCTCGCGCGACGGCACGACCGACCAGTTCACTGGTGCCGGGATGCGCGCTGTGCGCCTTCACCACTACCGGGCAACCGGCCGCCAGTGCCGAAGCGGTGTCACCGCCGGCGACCGAAAATGCCAGGGGAAAATTGCTCGCACCAAACACTGCCACCGGCCCCAATGCAATCTGGCGCTGACGCAAATCCGAACGGGGCAGCGGCTGGCGCTGTGGCTGTGCGTTATCAACACGTACATCCAGCCATTCACCGGCGCGCACGGTTCGGGCGAACATTCTTAATTGTTGGCAAGTACGCCCGCGCTCGCCCAGTAAGCGCGCTGCGGGCAGGCCGGTTTCGGCGTGTGCACGGTCGATCAATTCATCGCCGAGGGCTTCGATTTCAGTGGCAATGCTTTCCAGAAAGTCGGCGCGGGCACTGAGGGTGGTTTCGCGGTAGGCGTCCAGCGCCGCCCAGGCCAATGCGCACGCCTGTTCGACGTGCTCGGCCGAGCCACCGGCATAGGCCGGTTCCAGCGCAGCATCCGTGGCCGGGTTGATTCCGTGAATGGCGGCGCGGTTACCCGCAACCGTGTGCTGCCCGATCAACATGTGGCCCGTCAGAGTCATGGGGTCTTCCTGATGAAAAAAGAGGGAGGCCTGCCGCGCAGCACGAGGCTTCGCGGCAGGTGAGGGGCGGGTCAGGCGAAGTTCTGTTCCGCCGACCAGTTCTCGTACCAGTGACGGAACAGCGAGTACTGCTGCTCGGCATAACGTCGTTGCGAGTCGCTCAATACATCAGATTCGTTGAAGTGCAGGGTGTATTCCTTGTCACCGTTGAGCACCATCAGATGCTTGTAGTACAGCACCAGATCGCAGCCCTCATCGAACGACGACAGCACTGCCAGCGCCGATTCCAGCTCCCGCGCCTGACGTCGGGCCTTGGCATCACCTTTGGCCGCCTGCTTGCTCAGCGCCACCAGTTGCAGCACTTCGCGGGGCAGGGCGTTGCCGATGCCGGTGATGGCACCGGTGGCGTTGCAGTTGACGAAGCCGTGCACCACTTGCGTGTCGACGCCGACCATCAGGGTCACGTCATCGTCCTTGGAGGTGATGTTTTCCGCGGCGTAGCGCAGGTCGGCGCCACCGCCGAATTCCTTGAAACCGATCAGGTTCGGGTACTCGCGACGCAGTTCGAAGAACAGGTCAGCGCGGGTGGCGAAGCCGTAGTAAGGACTGTTGTAAATCACTGCCGGCAGATTCGGTGCAGCTTGCAGAATGGCCGCGAAGTGAGCCTTTTGCGCGGCTGGCGACGCACCACGGGACATGACGCGTGGAATCACCATCAAGCCTTGCGCGCCGACTTTCGCTGCATGTGCTGCATGGGAAACCGCTTCACGGGAATTCACCGCGCCGGTGCCGACAATCGTTGGAATACCGGCGGCGACCAGACGCGCCACACCTTCCTGACGCTCGGCTTCAGTCAGCAGCGGCCAGTCGCCCATCGAACCGCAATAGACCACCGCGCTCATGCCGATATCGATCAGCTCGCGACCCTTGGCCACCAGCGCGTCAAAGTCCGGTTTGCGTTGGGCGGTGCATGGGGTCATCAGGGCTGGCATGCAGCCGGTGAAGATGTTGTCGCTCATTGTTTTAACTCCTTGGCACATCATTCAAATTGAGGTGAAAAGTCAGCGCGGCGGTTCAGATGCCCCACGCGAACGGGTCGGTTTCGTCGATCAGCAGCGTGCTGTCGGCGGTCATGTAGGCGCGGCCAGTGATGTACGGGCGAATGCGTTCGCCTTCCCATTCGAAGCGGCCTTCGAACTGGCTGCCGGTGATGCTTGCCTGCACCCAGGTCGCGCCGGGTTGCAGCTTGTCGTCGGCGGCGAGGCAGGCGAGTTTGGCGCTGGTGCCGGTGCCGCAGGGGGAGCGGTCGTAGGCTTTGCCGGGGCACATGACGAAGTTGCGGCTGTCGGCGTTGGCGTCGTCGGCGAACAGTTCGATGTGGTCGATCACCGCGACGTCTTCGCCGTAAATGCCTTGGTCTTCGAGGGCTTTGAGCATCGCCCAGGTGTAGGCAGTGAGGTGTTCAACGTTGTCCATCGTCAGCGTCTGGCCGTGCTCCGAGACGAGGAAAAACCAGTTGCCGCCATAGGCGATGTCACCCAATACCTGACCGAATCCCGGCACGTCCACCGGCACCTGTTTGCGGTGGCGGTAGGCGGGGACGTTGCCCAGCGTGACGGAGCCGTCGTCATGCAGCGTGGCGCTGACCGGGCCGACCGGCGTGTCGATCTTGTGCACGCCCGGCTGGATCTTTCCCAAGTACTGCAACGAGTTGATCAGGCCGATGGTGCCGTGGCCGCACATGCCGAGGTAGCCGGCGTTGTTGAAGAAAATCACCCCGCAGGTGGCGTCCGGCGAGACCGGCGCGCAATACAGCGCGCCGACCAACACATCGTTGCCACGCGGCTCCAGCAGGCAGGCGCGGCGCCAGGCGTCATGCTGATTGCGCAGGGCATCGAGTTTTTCCACCATGCTGTTGCCCGGCAGATCGGGAAAGCCGCTCATCACCAGGCGCGTCGGTTCACCGCCGGTGTGGGAATCAATGACGTGTAGTTCTTTCATGAATGGATCCCGTTGGATGAGTTCAGTAAGCGCCGGCAGGGCGCGCAGACACGGTTGAGGCGGGCGCTACGACTTCGCTTTCCTCGTCGTCGTCTTCAAGACGCAGCAGGTGCGCCGGCACGCCTGTCGCGGCGCCCCAGTAATAGATACCGGTGGCGCAAGCGGCGACGACGATGGTGTCGAAGGGGTGAGTGAGGATGCCGAGGCCACCGAAGGTGCCGAGTTTCGACAGGACGATGGTCACCGCGTAGAAGGCGATCAGCCACGCCGACGAGCGCACTTGGCGGGCCAGATTGAGGTGAGCGGTCGGCACGAAACGACCGCACAGCAGATAAACCACGAACATCAGAATCTGCAGGCCGAGCAGCCATGACACGGTGTTCCAGCCCGACCAGTAAACGATCAGCGCGGCGATGATGAACGACACCGGCCCGAGCACGCCCATGCACTTGACCCGGAACGGGCGCGGCATGTTCGGTGCGTTGCGGCGCAGGGCAGCCACGGACACCGGGGCCACGGCGTAGCTCAACACCAGCGCAGCGGAGACCACGTTGATCAGGGCTTCCCACGACGGGAACGGCAGGGTCCAAAACACCGACAGGGCAAAGGTCAGCCACAACGCCGGGCGCGGAATGCCGGACTTCTCATCAATGTGGGTGAAGACTTTGAAGAAGGTCCCGGTCTGCGCCCAGCCGTAGATCACGCGCGGGGTCGCGTTCATGTAGATGTTGCCGCAGCCGCTCGGCGAGATCACCGCGTCGGCCACCACCAGATACGCCAGCCAGCCTACGCCCAGCGCCAAGGCGATGTCGCGATAGGGCAGAGCGAATTCCTTGCTGATACCGGCCCAGCCGTTGGCGAGCATTTCGGTCGGGATGCTGCCGAGAAAAGCCATTTGCAGCAGCACGTAAATCAGCGTCGACAGCAGCACCGACAGGATCAACGCGATCGGAATGGTGCGCTGCGGATTTTTCACTTCACTGGCCACCGAGATGATCGGCGTCAGTCCCAGATAAGCGAAAATGACGCCACCCGCCGACACCGCCATCTCGACACCGGACAGGCCGAACGGCGCGAATCCCTGTACCTCGAAGTTGGCCGGTTTGAAGAAAGTGAACAGCACACCGATCACCAGCAACGGCACGATGAACTTGAATACGCTGATCAAATTGTTGGCCTTGGCGAAGGTCTTCACACTGCGATAGTTGAGCAGGAAAAACACGCACAACAGGCCGAACTGCACCATCCAGCCGAGAATCGTCGGATCGCCGCTGCCAGCCTTGGTCAGGCCGGGAAACCACGCCGCCGCGTATTGGCGCGAGGCGACCACTTCGATCGCCACCAGGCTGGAAAACGCGATCAGCGTGATGAAGCCCATCAGATAACCGAGCAGCGGCCCGTGGGAGTAAACCGGGTAGCGCACCACGCCGCCGGCACGTGGCAAGGCCGCGCCCAGTTCGCAGTAAACGATGCCCAGCAACAGCACGGCAAAACCGCCCAGCAGCCAAGAGAAAATCCCCGCCGGCCCGGCAATCGCGGACACGTGACTGGCCGCGAACAACCAGCCGGAGCCGAAGATCGCGCCGAGTCCGATAAATGTGAGGTCGATCAGTGAAAGCTGTTTTTTGAACTTGCCTTGGCCTGACATGGCATCGCCTTCTTGTGAGTTATTGGATAGGCAGTTGTGTCACTGGGACGGCCAGACTTTGAACTCATCGAAGGCGCGGCGATTGATGTTTTGCGATGGGTTGGATGACGAATTCAGCACAGTCGCGCAGATCAAACGCCGCTCTCGACATGCGCTGAACGATCCTGCAATCTGCACGCGAACGCCGCAGGGCGGGCACTTGGCCAACCCGGTTACGAGGGGATTCTTTGATGCAGCACGCGTTTTCGCTCCTGGCCCAAGGCGTTGGCGACAATCGTCCGCAGACTTTGGAAGAGCTGTTGGCCGGCGCGGCATTGCTGTTGCCGATGCTCGACGTGATCCCCAACGCGGCGATTTTCATCAAGGACGTGCAGGCCCGTTACGTCCTCGCCAATCGCACATTGGTGCAACGCTGCGGCTTGAAAGATTTGCGTCCGCTGCTCGGCAAAACCAGCGCGCAGGTGTTCCCTGCGCAACTCGGGCCGGGTTACACCGAGCAGGATCGCAAAGTGCTGGAGGAGGGCTTTGTGCTGGAAGATCAGCTGGAGTTGCATCTGTATGGCAGCCGCGAACCGGGCTGGTGCCTGACCCACAAACAGCCGTTGTACAACCGCGATGGCGAGATCATCGGTCTGGCGGGTATCTCGGTCGATCTGCAATCGGCCAGCGAAACCCATCCGGCATTCCAGCGACTGGCTGCTGTCGACGAGCACATTCGCGCGCACTTCAATCGGCGTGTGACCCTCGGCGAGCTGACTAAAATCGCCGGTATCTCAGTTGCGCAACTGGAGCGCTACTGCAAACGCGTGTTTCACCTGACGCCACGGCAGATGATCCAGAAAGTGCGCCTGGAACACGCCCATCGATTGCTGCATACGGACTTGCCGATCACCGAGGTCGCGCTGCAATGCGGTTACACCGATCACAGCGCGTTTACCCGTCAGTTCAAGGCCTCGACCGGATTCACCCCCCGCCAGTATCGCCAAGCCACCTCACCCCTGTAGGAGCTGCCGCAGGCTGCGATCTTTTGATCTGTCTTTTTAAAAACAACATCAAAAGATCGCAGCCTGCGGCAGCTCCTACAGGGGATATTCAGGCGAGGATGGTGAGCCATGCCGACAGCAGCAGTAACAGCGCCAGGACTGCGTTCATGCGCTTGAACGCTTGCGGTGAGCCGATCAATCGCCTGCTGCCCACGCCCAGCAGCGCCCAGAGTGTCATGCACGGCAACGACACCAGCAGAAACGCCAACGACAACACCAACAGTCGCAGCGTCTTGTCGCCGCCGCCGACAAACACACTGACCACTGCCATGGCCATCATCCACACCTTGGGATTGACCAGTTGCAGCGTTGCCGCGCCGAGCACGCTCAAACCTTGTTCTTGCTGGTCTGTCGGGTTCAATGATGGCGGGGAACTGCGAAAGATCTGCCAAGCCAGCCAACTCAACCAGAACACGCCGACCCACGCCATCGCTTGCTGCACACGAGGGAAACGCAGCAGTGTTTCGCCGGCACCGAGGCCCACCACCAGCACGATGAGCGCCGCCGCTGCGCAGGCACCAAAAATGATCGGCAGCGTGGCCAGCAAGCCTTGGCGTGAACTGTGGCTCAACACCAGAATATTGGTCGGCCCGGGAGTGATGGACGCAACGAACGCAAACAGCAGGAAGGGCAGTAATGACGCCATGGTGCAGATTCCCTGAAAGTGAAAACAGGGGGCCATGATTACTCGGCGGTGCGCGTCAGTCTGGAAGGTTTGAGCAGCGCTTGCGGTAGTCCGCTGGTGTCAGTTGGTAGGCGCGGCGGAACCAGCGGCCCAAGTGACTCTGATCGGCAAAACCCAGCACGCTGGCGACCTGCGCCGGTGTTTCACCGCGTGCCAGCAATTGCCGTGCCTTGGCCAAGCGTAGCTGGATCAGGTACGCGTGTGGTGCCAGGCCAAAGGCTGTCTTGAAGGCACGGCTCAGACGAAAACGATCCACCCCGCAAACCCGCGCCAGGTCATCGAGGCCGATGTCTTCATAGGTGTGTGCGTGCAGGTAGTCCCGCGCCACTTGAGCCACCATCGGCAGGCGCGGATCAAAATCCTGACGCTTGCGCCAAGCGAGATGGCCTGTGAGCGAGCCCAGCAGGCCATCGATGGCGGTTTGGCGAACGATGCGCAAGTCGCCGTCATGCAGTGCGTGGAAGGCTTGATGAATGGCTGTCGCCAGACGCGGGTCCTGGCTCAGAGTGTCGGCAAAACCGGGCTGGCTGTCGGACGGCGCGTCTTCGAACAGCGCGTGCATTTCGCGTTCCAGCCAATGCGGATCGAGGTACAGCATCGAATAGGTAAAGCCGTCCTCGGTCGGCGCATGGCCATCGTGAATCTCTCCCGGTTCCAGCAAGATCGCCTGGCCCGGCGTACTGCGATGGCGCACGCGGCGGCAATTGAACTGCTGAACGCCTTGCTCGGTGACCCCAACGAGAAAGCTGTCATGCCAGTGCGGGTCGTAGGCATGCCCTTCGAAGTGAGCACGAATCGATTCAATCCCGGTGTCGACATCCTGGGACAGATCGATCCAGTTGCGTTTATCCACGGAAGGCTCCAGGGCTCGGCTTTGAACAATGCGGCCTCATAAAATACCGCGCAATGCAGCTGGACGTTTAGAAGATTTGTGCAGAAAGGCGAGTGCAAACGGCTAGACTCAACGGCACACGACCCTTTAGCGACAGGTGCAACGCGATGATCGACCGACGCTCGCTATGGGTTCTGCCTACCCTGATCGTCCTCAGCCTGACGCTGATCGCAGGCTGCTCGAACCGCAAGCATTATCCACCGTCCGGCGTCGGCGACAGCTGTTACGCCAAAGCCTTGCCGACCGTTGGCGAGGGAGGTCTGGCGTGGGGCTCCAGCCTGAACATGGCGCGGCAGAAATCGATGAATAACTGCATCCGCTACGCCGGCCGTTCAGGCGGCACGCCGAATACCTGTCAGGTGGTGTTGGCCAAGTGCAAATAGCGTTTCATTGGCTTGAGTGCGTTGGTTGTGTGCATCTGGAACACCGATTTACAGGCAAAAAAAAACCGCCTTTGCGGGGCGGTTCTTTTGTAAACCTCGGTTTGCGGCCGGGGTTTGGTGCTTCACTAGCCGAACTGACGTGGTGGGATAGTAAAAGCCTTTGCTTCACGTTGCAACGGTGTTTTGGCCTTTCATCGGCGCCTGTAGGTAGTCATCCCGAGGGTGTAACTATTGACTGCATCAATAACAACCATTAACTCAATGAAGTTCTCATATCAGTACCACGGCGTAAGATCGGCTCCATTCCCAACCACGCAATCGGAGCACATCACCATGAAACGCCAAGTCCTTCTCGGTATCGCTTTCTCGATCTTCGCACTGAATGCTTTTGCCGCCACCGAAACCGATCCTTTGTTCAGCGACGCCGTCGCCGCCACCGAAACCGATCCATTGTTCAGCGATGCCGTCGCCGCTACTGAAACCGATCCATTGTTCAGCGACGCCGTTGCCGCTACTGAAACCGATCCTCTATTCAGCGACGCTGTTGCCTCTGATGGTTCGGATCATCTGCAAGGCAATCGGGTCGCAGAAGGTGGCGCAGATCGTCTGATCGAACACCGTGCAGTCTGAATGCACGCGCTTACCGCAGTCGCCACCGAAAAGCCCGGCCAGATCAGCCGGGCTTTTCGCGTAAGGAAGCACGGCACACTGGTAAAAGTGTTCGATTACCGGATGCCCGGTTCGTCGTCCGATTGCCCGCATCAGAACCGGGGCGTACTGTGACCGGTGAAGCTGTGAAACCATAATAATGACAAGATCGAGCACCGCCCCATGGACAGCCATCTGCTGAGTGATCGCAGCAGCGTGTTTCGTCACGCTGACCCTTACGCCGTCTCCGACTACGTCAACCAGCACGTCGGCCAGCACTTCATCGGCCTGTCCAAAACCGCCCACCCGCAAGCCAGTCTCAATCACCGCAAACTTGCCGATCTCGATCTCGCACGCATCAGTTATGGCGGCAGTGTTCGCGTGACATCGCTGGCGCTGGAAACCGTTTACCACCTGCAAGTCCTGCTGCAAGGCAATTGCCTGTGGCGCGGGCACAAACACGAGCAACATCTGGTGCCGGGCGAACTGTTGCTGATCAACCCGGACGATCCGGTCGATCTGACCTACTCGGACGATTGCGAAAAATTCATCCTCAAGGTGCCGGTCAGCGTGCTCGAAACAGTGTGCGACGAGCAGCGCTGGATACGCCCGGCGAGTGGTATTCGATTCCTGCGCAATCACTATCAGTTGAATGAGCTGGAAGGCTTCACCAACCTGCTGGCAATGATCTGCCAGGAAGCCGAGGCCAGCGATCCATTGTTGCGGGTGCAGGAACATTACGCGCAGATCATCGGCAGCAAACTGATTTCGCTGATGAACACCAACGTCAGCCGTGAATGCCTGAGCTCACCCAACATCAGTTTTGAACGCATCCTCGATTACATCGAACACAACCTGAAACGCGACTTGCCCGCCGAACATCTGGCCGCGCAAGCCAGCATGAGCCCGCGTTCGCTGTACACCTTGTTCGAACGCCAACTGGGCGTCACGCCGATGCAGTACATCCGCCAGCGCAAGCTCGAACGCATCCACGCCTGCCTCAGCGACCCGAGTTGCCCGGTGCGCAATCTGACTGAACTGGCGCTGGATTACGGCTTCCTGCACCTGGGTCGTTTCTCCGAAAGCTATCGCCAACAGTTCGGCGAACTGCCGTCACAGACCTTCAAGCGCCGCCACTGATGCCTCCCTTCGAAACACGCTGAATCATCTGTCGCGCCGTCCTGCACAAAACGGATAGCAGTCTGCAGGATTCGGCTATTGCCCCGCGCATCGCCTCCCTAATCTGACCTGGCCTGAACAATAACAATGGAGGCCCCGGCCATGTCCCTGGGAATCGACTACCTCAATGCCATGCTTGAAGAAGACAAGGAGAAGGGCGCCTACCGCTGCAAGCGGGAGATGTTCACCGATCCGCGTCTGTTCGAACTGGAGATGGCGCACATCTTCGAGGGCAACTGGATTTACCTCGCCCACGAAAGCCAGATCCCCAACAACAATGATTTTATGACCACCACCATGGGGCGCCAGCCGATTTTCATCGCGCGCAACAAGGACGGTGTGCTCAACGCGTTCCTCAATGCCTGCAGCCATCGCGGCGCCATGCTCTGCCGACACAAGTCCGGCAACCGCTCCAGCTACACGTGCCCGTTCCACGGCTGGACGTTCAACAACAGCGGCAAACTGCTCAAAGTCAAAGATCCCAGCGAGGCGGGTTACCCGCAAGGCTTCAACTGCGAAGGCTCCCATGATCTGACCAAAGTGGCGCGTTTCGAGTCCTATCGCGGCTTTCTGTTCGGCAGCCTGAACGCCGAGGTGAAATCCCTCGCGGAGCATTTGGGCGAGTCGGCAAAAATCATCGACATGATCGTCGACCAGTCGCCAGAAGGCCTGGAAGTGCTGCGCGGTTCCAGCTCCTATATCTACGAAGGCAACTGGAAGCTCACCGCCGAAAATGGCGCCGACGGTTACCACGTCAGCTCCGTGCACTGGAACTACGCAGCGACTCAAAACCAGCGCCAGCAACGCGAAGCGGGTGAAGCGATCAAGACCATGAGCGCTGGCAGTTGGGCGAAGAAAGGTGGCGGTTTTTACTCCTTCGATCACGGCCATCTGCTGCTCTGGACGCGTTGGGCCAACCCTGAAGACCGTCCAGCCTACGAGCGTCGTGACGAACTGGCGCGGGATTTCGGCCAGGCCCGCGCCGACTGGATGATCGAAAACTCGCGCAACCTGTGCTTGTACCCGAACGTGTATCTGATGGATCAGTTCAGTTCGCAGATCCGTATCGCCCGGCCGATCTCGGTCGACAAGACGGAAATCACCATCTACTGCATCGCCCCCAAAGGCGAGAGCGCCGAAGCCCGCGCCAAACGCATTCGGCAGTACGAAGATTTCTTCAACGTCAGCGGCATGGCCACGCCGGATGATCTGGAGGAATTCCGTTCCTGCCAGACCGGTTACGGCGGCGGACGCGGCTGGAACGACATGTCCCGAGGCGCCACCCACTGGGTCGAAGGCGCCGATGCCGCAGCCGAAGAAATCGACCTCAAACCGCTACTCTCCGGCATGCGCACCGAAGACGAAGGCTTGTTCGTCCTGCAACACAAGTACTGGCAGGAAACCATGCTCAAAGCCGCTGCCACCGAATCACAACTGATTCCCGTGGAGGCCGTGTGATGAGCAACCTCTACGACAGCGTGCGTGATTTTCTCTTCCGCGAGGCGCGTTATCTCGATGACGGTCAGTGGGATCAATGGCTGGAGCTGTACGCCGCCGACGCGACTTTCTGGATGCCGGCCTGGGACGATAACGACACGCTCACCGAAGACCCGCAAAGCGAAATCTCGCTGATCTGGTACGGCAACCGTGGCGGCCTCGAAGACCGTATTTTCCGGATCAAGACCGAGCGCTCCAGCGCGACCATTCCCGACACCCGCACCTCGCACAACCTGAGCAACATCGAGATCGTCGAGCAGGGCGAAGGGCAATGCCAGGTGCGTTTCAACTGGCACACCCTGAGCTTCCGCTACCAGGTCACCGACAGCTACTTCGGCAGCAGTTTCTACACCCTCGACCTGCGCGGCGAGCAGCCGCTGATCAAGGCCAAGAAAGTCGTGCTGAAAAACGATTACGTCCGTCAGGTCATCGACATCTACCACATCTAGTCGACACGGCGAGGTGCACCATGAATTTCCAGATCGCACTGAATTTTGAAGACGGCGTCACCCGTTTCATCGAGGCTGGCAGCCATGAAACCGTTGCCGACGCGGCGTATCGCCAAGGCATCAACATCCCGCTGGACTGCCGCGACGGCGCCTGCGGCACCTGCAAATGTTTCGCCGAAGCCGGGCGTTACGACATGGGCGACAACTTCATCGAAGACGCCTTGAGCCCGGACGAACTCGCGCAAGGTTTTGTGCTGACTTGCCAGATGCGTGCCGAAAGCGATTGCGTGGTGCGAGTGCCGGCAGGTTCGCAGGTCTGCAAGACCGAACAGGCGAATTTCCAGGCCGCGATCAGCGATGTCCGGCAATTGTCCGAGAGCACCATCGCGCTGTCGATCAAGGGCGAGGCGCTGAGCAAACTGGCGTTTCTGCCGGGGCAATACGTCAACCTGCAAGTGCCGGGCAGCGAGCAGAGTCGCGCTTACTCCTTCAGCTCGTTGCAAAAGGATGGCGAGGTCAGTTTTCTGATTCGCAATGTGCCCGGCGGCTTGATGAGCAGCTTCCTCACCGGGCTGGCCAAGGCTGGCGACAGCATGAACCTGGCCGGGCCGTTGGGCAGTTTCTACCTGCGCGAAATCAAGCGGCCGCTGCTGTTGCTGGCCGGCGGCACGGGCCTGGCACCGTTCACCGCGATGCTGGAAAAGATCGCCGAGCAGGGCAGCGATCATCCCGTGCATTTGATCTATGGCGTGACCAACGATTTCGATCTGGTCGAACTTGATCGCCTCGAAGCCTTCGCCGCCCGCATTCCGAACTTCAGTTTCGGTGCCTGCGTGGCCAACCCGCAGAGCGCGCACCCGCTCAAGGGCTACGTCACCCAGCACATCGAACCGCGCCACCTCAATGAAGGCGATGTCGACGTATACCTCTGCGGCCCGCCGCCGATGGTCGAGGCGGTCAGCCAATACATTCGTGAGCAGGGCATCACCCCAGCGAATTTCTATTACGAAAGATTTGCCGCTGCGGCTGCCTGAATCCTTTCTGCGAGGTTGTCATGAGCAACAGATTCTCCAACAAAGTCGCGCTGGTCACCGGCGCGGCGCAAGGCATCGGCCGCCGCGTCTGCGAGCGCCTGCTCAGCGAAGGCGCGCAAGTGGTCGCCGTTGACCGTTCCGAACTGGTTCACGAGCTGCACGGCGAAGGTGTTCTGGCATTGACGGCTGACCTCGAACAGTACGCCGAGTGCGCCCGCGTCATGGCCGAGGCGATCAACACCTTCGGCCGTCTCGACATCCTGATCAACAACGTCGGTGGCACGATCTGGGCCAAGCCGTTCGAACACTACGAAGTCGAGCAGATCGAGGCTGAAGTACGCCGCTCGCTGTTCCCGACCTTGTGGTGCTGCCATGCCGCGTTGCCGTACATGCTCAAGCAAGGTCGCGGCGCCATCGTCAACGTTTCATCGATTGCCACCCGCAGCGTCAATCGCGTGCCGTACGGCGCGGCCAAGGGCGGCATCAACGCACTCACCGCGTGCCTGGCCTTCGAAAACGCCGAGCGCGGCATTCGTGTCAACGCCACGGCTCCCGGCGGCACTGAAGCGCCGCCTCGACGCATCCCGCGCAACGCCGGCGAACAGTCAGCGCAGGAGCGGGCCTGGTATCAGGAAATCGTCGCGCAAACCCTCGATAGCAGCTTGATGAAACGCTACGGCAGCCTCGACGAACAGGTCGGCGCGATCCTCTTTCTCGCCTCCGACGACGCCTCCTACATCACCGGCGTGACCTTGCCGGTCGGTGGCGGCGATCTCGGTTGAGCACTTCTGAAGGGATACTCAAATGCAGCGAATTCTGATTGAAAACCTGACGACGATCATCGTCGACCTGCCGACCATCCGCCCGCACAAACTGGCGATGCACACCATGCAAAAGCAGACGCTGGTGATCCTGCGGCTGCGCTGCAGCGATGGCGTCGAGGGCATCGGCGAAGCCACCACCATTGGCGGTCTCGCTTACGGTTACGAAAGCCCGGAAAGCATCAAGGCCAACATCGACGCGCATCTGGCCCCGGCGCTGGTGGGCATGGCCGCTGACAACATCAACGCCGCCATGCAGCGACTCGACAAGATCGCCAAGGGCAACACCTTCGCCAAGTCGGCTATCGAAAGTGCGCTGCTCGATGCCCAAGGCAAACGCCTCGGTCTGCCGGTCAGCGAACTGTTGGGCGGGCGCGTCCGTGACAGCCTGGAAGTCGCTTGGACGCTGGCCAGCGGCGACACCGCCCGCGACATCGCCGAGGCCGAACAGATGCTTGAAGCGCGGCGTCATCGCATCTTCAAACTGAAGATCGGTGCCAACCCGCTGGAACAGGATCTCAAACACGTCGTGGCGATCAAAAAGGCCCTCGGCGAGCGCGCCAGTGTGCGGGTCGACGTCAACCAGTATTGGGACGAGTCCCAGGCGATTCGTGGCTGTCAGGTCCTGGGTGAAAACGGCATCGACCTGATTGAGCAGCCGATTTCCCGGGTCAATCGCTCCGGGCAGATTCGCCTGAACCAGCGCAGCCCGGCACCGATCGTGGCCGACGAATCGATCGAAAGTGTCGAGGACGCCTTCAGCCTCGCGGCGGACGGTGCGGCCAGCGTGTTCGCCCTGAAAATCGGCAAAAACGGCGGCCCCCGCGCCGTGCTCAGAACCGCGCAGATCGCCGAAGCCGCCGGCATCGCGCTGTACGGCGGCACCATGCTCGAGGGCTCCATCGGCACGCTGGCCTCGGCCCACGCCTTCCTCACGCTCAAGCAACTGACCTGGGACACCGAGCTGTTCGGGCCGTTGCTGCTGACCGAAGACATCGTCACCGCGAGGCCCGAATACCGCGATTTCCACCTGCACATCCCAGCCACACCGGGCCTTGGCCTGACCCTGGATGAACAACGTCTGGCGCGTTTTCGCCGCCACTGAATCAGGAGAGCCAGCATGCTGTTCCACGTAAAAATGACCGTGAAATTGCCCGTCGACATGGACCCGGCCGTCGCCACCCGACTCAAGGCGGACGAAAAAGAACTGGCGCAACGCCTGCAGCGCGAAGGGCAGTGGCGGCATTTATGGCGTATCGCCGGGCACTACGCCAATTACAGCGTGTTCGATGTGCCAAGCGTCGAGGCGCTGCACGACACGCTGATGCAATTGCCGTTGTTTCCGTACATGGACATCGAGATCGATGGCCTCTGCCGACATCCGTCGTCGATCAACAGCGACGATCGCTGAAGTCACCGCTGAACCTTGTGGGAGCTGGCTTGCCAGCGATAGCGATCGATCAACTGGCAACAATGTTGGATGACACACCAGCAATCGCTGGCAAGCCAGCTCCCACAGGGAAATATTCCTGGATTCAAGAACTGCACCAACAAAACAACAAGATGAGGTAAGCCACCATGACCGTGAAAATTGCCCACACCCCCGAACTGCAAAAGTTCTTCAAAGAAGCCGCCGGTTTTGCCAATGACGACGGTAGTTCGCGCCTGAAGAACATCGTCCTGCGCATTTTGCAGGACACTGCGACCATCATCGAAGACCTCGACATCAGCGAAGACGAGTTCTGGAAAGCCGTCGACTATCTCAATCGCCTGGGCGGTCGCTCAGAGGCCGGGTTGCTGGTCGCCGGCCTTGGTATCGAACACTTTCTCGACCTGTTGCAAGACGCCAAGGATGCGCAAATCGGCTTGACCGGCGGCACGCCGCGTACCATCGAAGGGCCGTTGTACGTCGCCGGTGCGCCGCTGGTGGAGGGCGAGTGCCGGATGGATGACGGCAGCGAGGAGGGCGTCGCGACGCTGATGTTTCTCGAAGGCCAGGTGTTCGATCTTCACGGCCAACCGCTGCCAGGCGCCACGGTTGATCTATGGCACGCCAACACCAAAGGCACTTACTCGTTCTTCGACCCGAGCCAGTCCGAGTACAACTTGCGTCGACGCATCATCACCGACGCCGAAGGCCGCTACCGCGCGCGCAGCATCGTGCCATCCGGTTACGGCTGCGACCCGCAAGGCCCGACCCAGGAATGCCTGAACCTGCTCGGCCGCCATGGCCAACGCCCGGCTCACGTGCACTTTTTCATCAGTGCGCCTGGGCATCGGCACCTGACAACGCAGATCAATCTGTCGGGCGATCAATACCTGTGGGATGACTTTGCCTATGCGACCCGTGAAGGGCTGGTGGGGGAAGTGGTGTTCAACGAGGACGACGTCTCTGGGCGACATGCCGAACTGAAGTTCGACTTCCAGCTGCAACCGACGCCGGATGCCAGCGCCGAACAACGCAGCCAACGGCCACGTGCGTTGCAAGACGCTTGATACCGAATCGTCTGTGCCCCCAGTCCTCTCTTTCGAGAGAGGACTGGGGGCAGGGGAGATCAGACCGAAGGTAATGCGAAAAGGCTTACTTTTTCAGCGGGGTGACCAGCGCCGTTTCATCGCTGTCGAGAACAAACACCGCCAACAGCTTGGCCGGTTGGCTGTCACTGGCGTTGGCGCTGACCAAGTGCACGGAACCCGGCTCCTCGACGAAGTTTTCACCGACGTGGTAGACCTTTTCCGGCTCGCCTTTGACCTTGATGCGGAACGAACCCTCTAGGACCGTGGCGTAAATGAACGCGGTTTTCGGATGGGTGTGGGAGGGCGATGCCGCGCCCGGCCCGTACTCGACGACGACCCCGCGCATGCTCTTGCCGGGAATGTTGGGAATCGGGCGGTCGAACACCACTGTCACTTTGCCGGCGGGTGGCTCGGCAGCGGCAACGGCGCTGATCGACAGTACTGCGAAAACGGCGGCCAACAGATGTCGGGTGATCATGGCAAAACTCCTTGTCAGACAGGATAGGAATGGCGGAAAGGTCAGCGCGTTGTGGATTGGGCAATCCAGTCTTCGAAGCGGATGGCACCCAGTCGCGCCTGCCGGTCGGTGACCAGCGATTGATCGTCGAGCAGCGTGCCGTAGTAGCGCGCGTGCACGTCCGGGACGACATTGCGCTTGTCCTGCGTCGCCAGCAGATACCGTCTGGCCAATTCGTCGAGGGGAATCCATTCAGGTCCGCCGACGTCAACCGTGGCGTTGTGTGGCGCGGCGAGAACCACGTCGGCCAATGCGGCGACCACATCATCGGAGGCAATAGGTTGAATCAGCGCGGGCGGCACCCGCAACTCGTCACCGACGGCGAAGGACTGGGCAATGCCGCCGACAAATTCGAAAAACTGCGTGGCGCGCAGGATCGAGTAAGGCAGGCCGGAAGCTTTGATCAGGTTTTCCTGAGCGACTTTGGCGCGCATATAGCCTGACTCGGGCAAGCGTTCACAGCCGACAATCGACAGCGCGACGTGATGGCCAACACCCGCGGCTTTCTCGGCCGCCAGCAGATTGCGGCTCGACGTTTCGAAGAAGTCGAGAACGGCTTGATCTTCCCAGGACGGTGAGTTGGCCACGTCGACGACAACGTCGGTGCCGTCCATTGCGGCTGCCAGACCTTCGCGGGTGATGCTGTTGACGCCGCTGCTGGGGCTGGCAGCGAGCACATCGTGCCCACGCTGGCGAAGGATGTTCACGAGTTTCGAACCGATGAGGCCGGAGCCTCCGATAACAACGATCTTCATGGCTTTCTCTCCTGGGCGACGGCAACCATTGGCGTCGATGGATGAAGCATGCGGCTGCGGGCGGCGGCAGTCCTTGCCGGATCATTGGATTTGCCTTGTCGCAGCCTTGGAATGTTGTCCAACGCGTTCGCTATAGCGCGTTCCCGCCCGGCGTATTATCGTTCCCGATCAATCACCATCCGCCGCCCGGGATCCGGAGCTGAAGGCGCTGCGCCAGGGGACGTCCACTGTGCAATTCACGTTTGAGGACTATGTACTCGATCAGGACCGTCGCGAACTGACCTTGCGCGGGCAGGTCGTGGCTATCGGCCCGCAGGTGTTCGATCTGTTGCTGTTGTTTGTCAGCAACCCCGAGCGGGTGCTCAGCAAGGACGAATTGCTCACGGCCGTGTGGAGTGGCCGTATCGTTTCCGAGTCGACCATCACCAGCCACATCAATGCGGTGCGCAAAGCCATCGGTGACACCGGCGAAGAGCAGCGTTTGTTGCGAACGGTCGCGCGCAAGGGCTACCGCTTTGTGGGTTCGATCAACCTCGACAGGCCCGAGCCAGCGCCGCAACCCGAGACTGATCAGCGCTCAAGCATTGCCGCCGCGCCGATCTCATCCAGTGCGCTAAGCCTGCCCGACAAGCCTTCGATTACCGTGCTGCCGTTCCACAATCTGAGCGGCGATCCGGAGCAGGAATATTTTGCCGATGGTGTGGTGGAAGACATCATTTCTGCGCTGTCACGGCTGCGCTGGCTGTTCGTGATCGCGCGTAACTCAAGCTTCACCTTCAAGGGCCGAGACGTTGATGCCCAAGGTGTGGGGCGGGAACTGGGCGTCCGTTATGTGCTTGAGGGCAGCGTGCGCAAGTCCGGGAACCGCGTGCGCATCACCGGGCAATTGATCGACGCCACCAGCGGCGCGCATATCTGGGCGGAGCGCTTCGAAGGCTCGCTCGACGACCTTTTCACGCTGCAGGATCAGATCACTGAAAGTGTCGTGGGCGCCATCGCGCCGCAGCTGGAACGGGCGGAAATCGAGCGCGCCAAGCGCAAGCCGCCGGAAAACCTGGACGCCTACGATCACTACCTGCGCGCCATGGCCAAGTTGCACAGCGGCAGTCGCGAAGCGATCGAACAGGCGCTGCCGATGTTCTACAAAACCATCGAGCTCGATCCGGAGTTCGCTTCGGCTTACGGCATGGCTGCCTGGTGCCATTTCTGGCGCAAGCTCAATGGCTGGATGGTCGATCGGCCGGCGGAAATCGCCGAGGGCATTCGGCTGGCGCGTCTGGCGGTCACGTTGGGCCGTGATGATGCCGTGGCATTGACCCGTGGCGGGCATGCGCTGGCCCATCTGGCCGGTGACATCGATGGCGGCATCGCGCTGCTGGATCGGGCCCGGCTGCTCAATCCCAATCTCGCTCCCGCCTGGTTTCTCGGCGGTATCCTGCGGGCCTTGCGCGGTGAAAACGAAGCTGCGATCAAGGACCTGAATCACGCCGTGCGCCTGAGCCCGCTGGACCCGGAAATGTTCCGGATGCAAATCGGCATGGCCATCGCGCATTTTTTCGCCGGGGACTTCGACGCAACGGTCGAGTTCTCCGAAAAAGCCTTGGGCAACCTGCCGAGCCTGCTGATATCGGCGGCCTTGGTGGCGGCCAGCCATGCCCTCAGCGGCCGCATGGAAAAAGCCGGGTTGGCGATGGCACGCTTGCAGGCATTGAATCCAGACTTGCGGCTGAGCAACCTCAAGGACTGGATGCCGATCCAGCGCCCGGAAGATCTGGCTCGTCTGGTTGAAGGCTTGCGGCTGGCAGGCTTGCCGGAGTAAGCGCCCCGGCTGGCTCGTACAAGTGGCTTCGAGTTACGGCGCAGGCTGTGTTCGCAGCGCATATCTGTGGGAGTCTGGCTTGCCAGCGATGGCGGCATTCCAGACACCAGAATCATTGAATACCGCTACGCACTCGCCGGTTTCGCCAAGGCAATCCCCGCGGCTCCCAGCCGTTTGAGAATCTCGAACAACAGATCACTCTTGGTCACCCCGACAATCCTCGGGCTGGCGACGTAACCGGTCACCGTCAGGGTAATCCCGTCTGGCGACAACTTGCTGAAGCGCACGAACGGCGCCGGTTTTTCGAGGATGGTTTCGTTCTCGCGGTAGGTATTGAGCAGCAGATCCTTCACGTTCTCGGGATCGATATCCAGCGGGAACATCAACTCCAGCGTCGCCACGCCCTGAGCGCTGCCACCCAGCGTGACGTTGCGCAAGTTCTGCGAGATCAGTTGCGAGTTGGGCACGATGACAATCGAACGGTCGCTGAGCTGAATCTCCGTGGCGCGCACGTTGATCCGGCGGATGTCGCCTTCGACGCCGCTGATGCTGATCAAATCGCCAACCTTCACCGGCCGTTCGGTCAACAGAATCAGACCCGAGACGAAGTTCTTCACGATCTCCTGCAAACCGAAACCAATCCCCACCGACAACGCACTGACGATCCACGCCAGATTGGTCCACTGCACGCCCAGCGACGACAGGGTCAGCAGAATCACAAAGGCGTAACCGATATTGGAAAACAGCGTGCTCAGCGACGCACACATGCCCGGATCCATGTCGGTCTTGGGCAGGAACTCGTTGTCCAGCCAGCGGCGTAGCGCGCGGATCAACCAGATGCCGATCATCAACGCCAGCACCGCGTTGAGCAGGTGCGCCGGGACGATATTGAACTTGCGCAACCCGGCACCGCCGAGGATCGCCATGATGTTGCTCGCCAATTGCCCGAGCGTGGTGCCGATGCCACCCACGAACAGCGCGATTACCGCCAGCAGCAACAGGGCCGCGCGGCTGAAACCGGAGAGCAATATCGAAATCTGATCGAGGCGCCGATCACCGATGCCGAGCAACTGCTTGAGGGCCTTGCCGCTCGCATGCTTGGGCGAAAAGGCGTACTCGCAGCCGTCCTTGATCACCTGAATCAGCAGGTAAAAACCCGTCAGCACGATGTACGCCCAGACCACTTCATAGGTGATGAAACGGGCCAGCGACACGTAACCGGTGAGCAGCGCAATCGTCGAAACGAACATCGCAATAGTCGCGATGGTGTACATCACGCCGGCAAACGTACTGTTGGCTTGCGCGTCATTGGCGGCGACCAGGGCCTTGCGCACTTTGCCGACGCGCAACAGCAGCGTCACGACAATCACCATGACTGCAATCGACGTGACTCCGCGCCCGGCGAGCACGATCTGGCTGCTCATGCCGGTGGCATTGCACACCTGCACCAACGTCACCAGCACCAGTAATGTGCCGGAAAGAATCCGCGGAAAGCGCTTCAGCGCTTGCGCCACCTGATCATGAATCGCCGGCAGCCGCCACGACGGATGATTGATCGACAACAACGCCCGGCTAAGCCCGGTGATCAACACGCAGGCGTAGACAGCCTTTTCGAACTCCTCGGAAAACGTCGACAGCACCGGCGTCAGCGGCGCGTGACGGGTGAGGGCGTAAAACAGCAAATGCAGGGCGAGGGCGGTGGTCGCGATCGTTGCGAGCGCCGAAGCAAAGGCCAGCGCACTGCGACGCAAACGTCCCTCGGGCACCCGATGGATGCAAATCCAGGTCAGCCCGCGCTCGGCCAGCCGCCGTCCGAATGTCCAGACCAGCAACGCCACCACCAGCAGCACCACGGTGAAAAAATATCGCCCCGGCGCCCACACCGTGGCCCAGGTTTGCTCCACTTGCTCGACGAAAAAACTGAAGCGTTGACGATCATCCAGCGAAGGCCGAACCAGCGGTGCCCAGAAATGCGGGTCCAGCACACTGAGCGTGCCCAGTGTCAGCTCACTCTCCAGCAGCGTGCGCCGAATGCCAGCGATCTGGGTGATCAGATCCGCCGCGCTCTGCTTCAACGCCGCGAGACTCTTCAGCGTCCCATCAACCTTGTTCTTCTGCTCCGTCAGCGCTGCCCGCTGCGCGACGATATCCGCCTGCTCGGCGGCGATATCCGTATCCGGCGCCGCGCCCAACACACCCAGCTGCACGGTCAACTGCGCCTGCTGCGGCAACAACGCAGCCGATAACTTATCGACATCCAGAATGAACGCCTGCACTCGATCCTGCGGGCCTTCGAGCTGGTTGTAATTGTTCGCCGACGATATTTGCTGTTTGAGCCCGTCGAGGCGTTGTTGCAGGGCCTGAAGTTCGTTTTGCGAAATCACCGGGAGCGGCGCGGCAGCGCTCGCGACAGGCGCCGGCAGATCGGCTGCCCACAGTGATGGACTGCCGATCATGCACAGCAGAAGTGCAACGCAAACCAACGATGTGAGTAGATGGCGCATGGATGGGACAGGCTCGGATTGATCACACAATCTAAGAGGTTAGGTGATCAGGCCGTACAGGGCGGAAAAGTTTCGGGGACGGTGCTGTCTGGTCAGGTAAAAGTGCCTCCTGCCACATGGTAAACCGTGGGTTCTGCAGAAAAACAAGCCTCCAAACCCAGCATGAACAGGCGATGGTCTTCGCTCGCTTCGAAGCCTGGCGTGTGGTCCTCGAGGGATTGCCATTTTACGATCAGGTTGAATACGTCAGGGGTTTCGATCCCTTGCGCCAGTACGTGGCCCAAGTAGCCCTTTGCTCGGGTGAGCAAAGGGGCGACCTCGGCAAACGCTGTTCGGAACGTTTCGAGGTGTTCCTGGCGAATGGGAAGTTGAGCGATTTCATAAATCATGGCGTGCCTCTTCAGCGGTTCAAGCGGTTGGACATTTTGATCAGGCGATGATCGATGGCATGACAGCGATAGCGATTTTTCCTTGGACACCGTTGTTGGGTGTCTCAAGTCGGGTATGGGCGAGCGGGATGTCGGCCAGTGAATAAACGGCGCCAACGTGTGGGCGCAATTGGCCGCGCTCGACCAGCGCGCTCATTTCATCAAGCTTGCCGCGATTCTGGCGAGTGAATACAAAGTGAATACTGGCGTTCTTGCCCCAGGCCTGAACCAGGTTTTGCGGTTGGGCGATGTCGACAATCGTCACCACGCGACCCAGTTGCGCCAGCGCATCCGGGCTGCGCGACAGGGTGTTGCCGCCGATGGTGTCGAACACCACATCCACCCCTTGGCCGGCCGTTTCCCGCAGGATGGCGTCCACGTAATCGTCTTTTTCGTAATCGATGATGACGTCGGCACCCATGCTCCGTGCGAAATCGGTATTGGCTTCACGCACTGTAGTGAACACTTTCGCGCCGATTGCTTTCGCCAGTTGGATCGCTACATGACCGACGCCCCCCGCACCGCCGTGTATCAGGATGCTTTCGCCCACTTTGAGTACCGCGCGTGTGACCAGTGCTTCCCACGCCGTACCGCCAACCAGCGTCAGGCTGGCGGCCTCAAGATGGCTCAGCGAGGACGGCTTTTTGCCGATGATGCTTTCGCTGGCGACGTGGTACTCGGCGTAACTGCCGGGGCCGTCGAAGATCTGCGGGGTGTACCAGGCCTCATCGCCCACTGCGAAGGCCGTCACCCCGGGCCCGACGGCTTCGACAACGCCAGATACGTCGTGGCCGGTAATGCTCGGCAGTGTCACCAGGTCAGGATAATCCCCACGGCGGATCTGATAATCCAATGGATTGATGGAGGTCGCGTGTACCTGAACCAAAACCTGTCCCGCTCCTGGCAGCGGTTTGGGCACGTCACGGAGCTCGAACGATTCAGGGCCGCCAAACGATTTAAGAGTCATGGCTTTCATGGTGTTACCTCGTATCGATAAAAAGGGATATCGAGATATCTCGATATCGTGCGGTAAAAAATTACAGCTCTTTTCCTATGATCTCGGCCAGAACACTAATGGTTGCTTCATTGCGCTTGTAGTAGGTCCACTGACCGATACGCCGGACTTCGACCAACCCCACCCGTTGCAGCGTCGCCAGATAACCAGACACGGTGGACTGCGACAGACCGATGCCTTCTTGAATACTGCTCACGCAGACGCCCACCTCATGCACATCCCCTTCATCTTGCGCAGGGAAGTTCTTAGCGGGGTCCTTCAACCCCTTCAGGATCTGAAGGCGTGTCGGGTTCGAGAGGGCTTTGAAGATTTCGAGTAGGTCCATGGGGTCGAGGATATCGAGATTTACCGATATGTCAATGCGTAAGTTTGTGCGTGCCGGACCGCGCTCAGAAAACACCGAATTAACACGTCAGGGCAGGAGGTGGATCAGTTGTGGTTGCAGAGCATCAGCGTCCACGTCGAGCAAGGCCAGAGTGACCGGCAGTTTGAACCGCCGGCGCCCGGCGCTGCCCGGGTTCAGGTAAAGCTGATCGCCACGCCATTCGATCAAGGGCTTGTGGGAATGGCCGGTGATGATCAGTCGGGTCGGGCTGTCGAGGAGGGCGGGGACGTCGGCGATGTCGTGGATCAGCAGGGTGGGCCAGCCGTTGAGGTCGAGGGTGAGGTGGTCGGGGAGATCTTTTGCCCAAGGCAGACCCAGATCATTGTTGCCGCGCACGGCGTGGACCGGAGCGATTTGCGCCAATTCGGTGAGAATCTCGGCGCTGCCGATATCGCCAGCGTGGAGGATGAGTTCAACGCCCTGAATCGCGACCAGCGCCTCGGGGCGGAGGAGGCCGTGGGTGTCGGAGATGATGGCGGTTTTCATGGGGAGAGATTAGCAGGGTTGTTCTAGATGGATGCATTCGCCCCGTGGGCATCAACCTTGGTGAGAGGCGCCACCGGTATACTGTTCGCTCAGAAACCTCCGATGTCTGCCAAGGAACCTGCAATGCCTGCCGGAAAACGTGAACTGGCGCGACTGGAACGCCTGCTGATCACCACACTGACCGAAGCGTGCGAAACCGCAAAAAGTGAAATCCAAGGTTTTACCTGGCTCACCCACACCGGTGACCTGAACGCAGCGGCAGAAACCCTGAAAATAACCTGGGTGTTCGAAACCCTGGCCGACAGAAAGCTCGCCCAACTTGAGGCGAAAGCGCGAATCTTTGAGCTGACGGCCACCGCGCTGAATGAAGCCGGTATCGAGCTGAAACTGACCGATCACAATGTCCGCTTCGACTCTGAGCAGGAGTGCCAGAGCAGCCATGGTGGCGATTGGCAGAAGCGTTTGGCCAAGGGCTAGGTGTGGGCATTCGGCGGAAAAATGCTCGAAGTGAGTCATTCATCCAAGAAGTCAAAACGCAGCAAAACAATTTGAACCGCTCTTGGGCACGCTCACCTAATGATTAGCCCATGGATAATTCCACAGGCGATCTGCCAATACCGGCATGCTCCGAGAGGTGGTCAACGTGGCTAAAGACGATAAGAAAAGCAAAGGTGAAACTTCCAAAGCCAGCAAAGAGTTGAAGGACAAAAAGTCATCACCGACGAAGAAGGCTGCGGCCGCTTCGACTCTTTCGAAATCCTCCGATAAGGATAAGAAAGACAAGAAAAAAGACGCCGAACCGAAGAAGTCTGCCAAGAAGGCTGATAGCAAGCCTGAAAAGGCCAAGAAGTCAGACAAATCAGAGAAAGCAGAAAAACCGGCGAAAAAGAAAAAGTAACTTCGCTGTCTGCCAGGGCATTACGCCCTGGCTACTTCTGGCCGTTAAAATCAATTCGGCATCAGCACCGTATCGATAACATGAATCACGCCGTTGGATTGCATGACGTCAGCGATGCTAATGGCTGCCTTACCTCCTTTGGCATCCACCAGCCACAACTTTCCCTCGTGCAGCATGATGGTCAGTGATTCTCCCTGGACGGTTTTCAGCATAACTTTGCCATCGTGCATTTTGGCGTCAGCCATCAACTGCTTGGCGGTATGAGTTCCCGGGACGACGTGGTAAGTCAGGATCTTTGTCAGGCCTGCCTTGTGTTCCGGTTTGACCAACGTATCGACAGTCCCGGCGGGCAGTTTGGCGAAGGCCTCATTGGTGGGGGCGAAGACGGTAAACGGTCCTTTACCGTTGAGGGTATCGACAAGCCCGGCAGCCTTTACCGCAGCGACGAGCGTCGTGTGATCCTTGGAATTGACTGCGTTCTCGACAATGGTCTTGGTCGGATACATGGCGGCGCCACCGACCATCACGTTATCGGCGGCGAAACCGAGTCCAGCGCCAAGGCTCAGCACTGTCAGGCAGGTAATCGCGATGCGTTTGAAGAAAGTGTGCATGGTGTGTCTCCTGGATTCTTCGACCCTTCAAGTGAGGGTATTGAATTTACGGAGCAGAGGCGGGAATGGATGCAGGTTTGGGGAAATGTTTTTATGGGAGCGCCGTTTTTGGGCCGAAGCGGGCGTTTGTGGGCGGCTGCTTTCGGCCAGAAGCGGACCTTCGATGCGAACAAGGATGGAGACGACCTCTCGCTCTCTATTTCAGGACGCAGCAACACAGCATGCCTTCCCGCAAGCAAATTAACGGATCGTTTACTCGGGAATTCCGGTCACTGTATGCACTACGCGCATTGCACAAGGCGGTCGAGCCCCTTCCGGGTCGAGCTGTTCGCATTTCTTCAGCAGCGGATACGCATCGGCAAATTTCATAGCCGCCACCTGTTCGGCGTGCTGCTGCGAAACAAAGCAGCGCTCGAACCGGAAGGCGGCATATACCTCGGGCAGCAGTGCCGGATAATCGTAAACCTCGTCGACGATACTCTTTAGCATCTGGGACATCTGCCCGTTGGCCGCGGGGGAAATTTTGGTGAGCAGATCATCCTTGGCGACGCCCGCTTGCCTGGCCTCAATAGCTTGCTTCGATGCACCGATGGATGCCTGCATTCCCTGCGGAAACGGACAATCAGACGCCGCCAATGCCGAGGTCGACGCCATGCAACTCAGTAAAGTGAAAACAGCGGCCATCCTTGCCATGGAATTTCCTCGTTTGTAGTAAGCGTTGTCGAAATAAGGTGAGGATTCTAACCGATGCCAGTTGATGATGCGCTCCATTGACCTGGTCAGCTCCGGGTCGATGGTTGCCGGTCGTAGTTGACTGCTTTCGACCCTTTGCGGACATTCAGATAGAAGCCCTAGCCATGTAGGTATAGGCGCCACTGGGCTACGACCAGATCTGGCAGGGATCTCCATAGAGATTCATCGCCAAGGCTCGAGAAGGATCACCACTAATCTCTCTGTTGGCATCGTGGCAGGCCTGAATCGCGGTCTTGCCTGACTTCCAGTGCTTTAGGAACTTTGGCGCCCAGCTGGCTGCGACCATTGCTTCCATCGGCCAAGGCGAGGCGATGACTGTCGAGCACCCATTAGAAAGAAGCTCCTTTGCCAAACCGCTCGTAGTGTTAGCATCCGGCACCTTATCCGAGCGGCCACCGCTGCATACAAACAACACCGCAACACGTGAGTCGCGAACAGCTGTCGCGACCGCATCAGCAGGAACCTTTAGCGACCCCTCGTCATTTAAGGTATGGAAGTAATTGCCTTCGGGGGAGACCTGTCCATGTGCCGCTATAATTACTAAGTCCGAGCCCGCAAGTGTTGCGGGCGGATGGTTGCTTGTATCCAGTGCCACTCCGTATTCCTGAAACTCCCCCTCCAGATAAGCGAGTAGAACGTTGAGGGTCTGGGTCGGATCACCTGCATTGGATATCCAGGCGTTCAGTCGCGGCTCGTCAGCAGGGCGACGGCTGAACGATTCTGCGAGCCAAGCCATGGAAGGTGCGGCACCAACAGGTTGAGACGCTCCGAAAAAACCATTGCTGGTCCATAGCAGATTGCTCGGCATCGAGCGTAGCTCTGACTCCATTACGACCAGGGTCGCGCTCGCCGGGAGTGTCTGCCATTTGCACTCGGCCAGGGACTGATGCATTGCATGCTCCTTTTCCCAGCTTTGCGTTCCAACGTCTTTGCAGTAGTCATAGGGGTACAACTTCGACCAGCTCTTGAAGCTGTCGTAGCTGAACTCCTTCTCTTCCACGAAAGTGAACTGGCCTCCCTTATATCTGAGGGATAATAGCTGACCGAGGCTGTCGAACGCGGCCAGCACCAAGGCTATCCCGCGTTCACTCAGATGTTCAGCTACCGCCACAATCTGCGAAAGGGACCTAAACCCGGAAGGGGGGCTTGGGTGTCTCGTCCATCCCGGAGCGGCGACGCCTCTGTCGGCTAGAAGCTCAAACGGCAGCAAGAGTTCGGCAGGCTCTATGCTATTGCGTTCAAGAGTCAGCAACGTTCTCGCGGCGACGGTCAACTGCGTTGAGTCATATGCGGCATCGTTGGCGAATTTTGCGGGTTCTACTGATGCGTACTGCGTCCAAAGGTCGCGAATAGGGTTCTCGCCATCCATTAAGGTCTGGACGAACGGCTTTGATGAGAAGGTGTGGCCAGCGAGTACCTTCATCGTCTGAGCTGCGCTTGCCGGGACCTCAACGTTGAAAGTCCTGGAAATATTCATGAGCTGGCCAAGCAGAGCCATGGCTTGGACACCGTCCTCACCGCGATCAAGCGCCTCTTGACCGGCTTCGGCGGTACGTAGGAGCAGATCCGGGATCTCGCCAGCTCGGGCTGGAAGATCGCGGAGAACCATTTCAAGTTCGATAGTAAATCTGATATGAAGCTGCTCATGTCGATGCTTGTCATAGCTTCCGCGGGTCTGCAGGGCCTTGTTGGATATCTCCAGAGCTTTCAAGGCATGGTCGAGCAATCCAGACTCCCTAAGCAGCCGTACCCAAAGATTGATCTCATTGAAGCTAGTCAACGGTGTCTGCCCAATATTGGGACCCGCTATAGCACACGCAAAAGCAACCAAACTGGTGCGACGGTCCTGAAGGCGGCTGTAGACATCGGCCATGCTGAACCACGCGGCCTGGGCCCGAGATCGTGAATCACCGCATTGAGAAAGCTGCTCTTCGCAGAGGTCTCTGGCCTGCTGCGCGTACCCAGCGTTACCTAGTCGCGTCATTGCTACCCGGAACAATACAGTAGTGAAATCAGGCGAAGATGTATGGGGCGCAATACCGCATCCAAGAAGTAGCCAGTGCTTCAAGCTCTCTACGTCCTGGCGTGATTCAAGTGCAACGGCCCCCGAACTCATCATCTCGCAGATGGTTGCTATACAGACGTTCGGGTCGATTGAGATCAGCTCGCGTGGAAGTGTAGTTTTGCCGGGGATGCATGGCTCACGATCCTTAAGCCACTGCGTGCAAATTTCCGGGATTCTGCTCTCTGATAGAGCTTTCATCGAACTAGACGCCGGATATATGTCTGGTCCGAGGATGAGTCCTCCTTCTTCGATAAGATCGAAGACAATTTTTAAGAGGAGCGGAATTCCCGTGTCGCCACTACGATCTACCGACAGCAACTCTATCAGGCGCTGTCGAACGAAGCCATGCTGCGGTCGGACAGCCAGGTACCCAACGATCTCCTTGATGATTCTCGCAACCTTGTCCTCAACCAACGAGAAGTGCAGTGGTCAACTAATTCCGGACACCTCGATAGGTGGTTTTGACGCCATCGCCCGCTCATAGACGGTCGGTGGCAGATATCCCAGTTTCGAGTGAAGCCGTTCGTTGTTGTAATACCCAACGATGTACTCGGTGATGTCGCGGATCGCTTCGGTATGATTGGCATAGTCACGTCGCCATACCCGCTCCATTTTCAAGCTCAGGAAGAAGCGTTCCATCACCGCATTGTCCCAGCAATTACCTTTACGGCTCATGCTCTGCTGCATGTCGTTTCTTGCCAGTAAATCTCTGTAAGTTGCACTCGCGTATTGGCTGCCACGATCCGAGTGGGCAATCAGGCCTGGCGGCGGTTGGCGCTGTGCGATGGCCAGTTGCATCGCAGTGCACACCAGCTCTGCCGGCATGTTCGGAGCCATCGACCAGCCCACGATCTTGCGTGAAAACAAGTCCAACACCACGGCCAGATACAGCCAGCCACTGCGGGTGCGGATGTAGGTGATGTCTGCCACCCAAGCCTTGTTTGGCGCCGCCGGATCAAATTTTCGGCTCAGTACATTTTCGGCAATCGGCAGATCATGATTGCTATCGGTCGTGTGCACAAACTTGCGCTTCCAAGCCGAACGTAGCCCATTGGCACGCATCAAACGGCGGATTTTATACAGTCCAACAGACAGGCCTTTGCCGCGCAAAGCGTCGCGCAAGGGCCGGCTGCCGTAGCAGCCACCACTCTCGGCAAAAGACGCCTTGAGTTGCACAACGACAGGACAACTCTGCCGGACGGGCGCATCAGCACGCTTTTGCGACTCATAGAAGCCCGAGCGACTGATGCTCAGTAACCGACAGACATGTGTCACTGAATAGGCCTTCTGTTGCAGCTGCCGAACCAGTCGATACCTTACTTCAGCTCGCGGGCAAAGAAGGCCGTAGCCTTTTTTAAGATGTCGTTATCCATCTTGAGCTGGCGATTTTCCTGTTCCAATTGCCGGATGCGCTGTTGCTCTGCCGTCAATGGCTTGCCGATTCCGGCCTGCCCCAGTTGCTCTGCCTCGTACTGTTGAACCCAGCGTCGAACGGCTGTCTCACCAATGTTCAGATCTTGGCAAACCTGCATAACGGTTAGCCCCTGATCCTTGATCATCTTCACGACTTGCAGCTTGAAGCTGTCGTCGAATGCTCTGCGTTTTTTGGTCATGAATAACTCCTCGATAGATGTATTTTCCACCTATCGGGGTGTCCGGGGAAATTAGACCACTGCAAAGTCAATTGAGCCTCTTCTCAGCAGAAATGCGTCGAGAACGGCTAACAATTCCCTGACTTCTTCCTCCTTCTCCGATCCGGCGAGTAAGTGTGCGACATTGATCGCAGCGACCACCTCATGTCTTGCAATCAAGTATCGAAGAATAGCTAGTGGCACTAGCTTGCCAGATGAACGCTCCGCCAGTATTACCATTTCTTTAGTATCAAGCGAATCCGAATCGGCCAGTAGTTGCAGTTGGTAGAGATGCTCGCGCGAGCTCATGAAATCGGGGTGAAGCAGAGCTGCCGCTTCGGCGAAACGTTCGTCGGCTAATGCCCGCTCCATGGCCAAGTTCCGGACACCACTATCGGAAGCGTGTTCATTGATCATGCGCAACTCGAATTGTGCCCGCAGATTTGCATCGCCAATTCGTTCGGCGATGCGGGAAGCAATATAGAGAGAGCTCAACATGAGTTCATCATGGGCAATTCTGTCTAGCAATTCCTTGGCGTCAGCGTCAGCTCCAGCGTCCGCACACACATGTGCCATCCGTAGCAGTACTTCTGGTTCAGGATCAGCCGGGAGTATCAGCTTTTTGAACTCGTCATAGGCGTGATCCGCCAAACCAGCGCTATGAAGCATTTGAATGGCTACAGCCCTAGTATCCGCCTCATCTCCAAGCTCCAGGCCACGGAGATGCGCGAGGGCTGCCCCTACCTCCCCATTTGCCAGCATCTGATCGCACAAATTAAGACCCTGCTGGATGCTCGATTCCCAATTGGAATAGCCATTATCCTGACTCATAATTACTCTCCTGAACCTTCATCCTTGCAGCTTTAGCGTACGGGCAAAATGCCCAATATGTAATTCAGTTGTCGCTGATGATTCTGCCGATGCACTGGAGCTGAAGAGGCGTCGCTCACCTTATTTTGCTTAAATCAGGTCGGCACCCACTATTCTCCCGTAGCTCCGGCGTCTGGTTAAAAGACGCGCTCACTATTGTCTTTAATTACGGGGTCAGAATGTGAGTTCGCAGGCAGTTGCCTATGAAATCTCTACTTCGCCCCCTGCATCAATAAGTCGGAGATGGAGAGGTATGCGTGAGCTTTATCTTCGGCTGCGGAGGGGCTACAGAGGTAGGCTTTCGTGCAATGGTCAGTACGTTCCTTGGTGGCGGTTGGCTTTTATCACAGACTTCGATCCTCTAATCACCTGCTTGAGGGTTACCCAGCGGCTGGGACGTAGGATCAGTTGACCACTACAGTTCGGGCTTCGAACCCCCCGTGGCGCTTGGCTTGTAAACCTTTTTTTCACCGTAATCCACAGTGGTTTACAGCGAAAAAGTGGTTTACAAGCTGCTATAGAGGGCTGCCACGTGTGCTGTCTTACACCTGCTTCTTGCGAAGGTTGGTTGGCACCCAAGAAGCGTGGTTATTTCACCGACATCAAGATCCGGTCCGCGGATGCGGAGAGACGCTTTGGAACGTGTCACTGGCCCCATGAATTATTGCCTCCATTAAGTGGGATAGCAGCCTTCTGAAATGACTCAGCATCCGGTTGTGAGCTGGCATTATCTGGAGTCTATTACGCGAGTGGCCGCTTCTGGCCGAAAGCTGCCATTCGCAAGCGCTGGAATATCTAATCCAATTTCCATCTGCCGTTTGTCCTGGTCGAGTGCATGGGGCAGAGTTACAAAGCTCGTTTAGCGAAGCTGCGACTGAGCGCGTGTGGCCCAAACTCTCGACGCTGTGACCAATGACAAGATAGGGAACAGGATGAACTACGAAACGCAGCTAACGGCTTTGCTGGCTGAAGATCGGGTACGGATGCAGGTGCTGCGGACTGTTCGTGGCCTTGATTTGCCGGATTGCTGGGTCTCGGCAGGTTTTGTGCGCAGTCTGGTCTGGGATCACTTGCATCAGCGCAAGGTTTCAGCGTTGCCTGAGGATATCGATGTCATCTGGTTCGACGCGGCGAGTGCTGATAAAGATGTCGATTCAGCAATGCAAGGCGAGCTGTCGCAGCGTTGTAGCACCGTGAACTGGTCGGTAAAAAATCAGGCACGCATGCATCAGCGCAACGCCGATGCCCCCTATCATTCGGCAACCGATGCAATGACGTATTGGCCGGAAACCGCCACGGCGGTGGGCGTCAGGCTGGGGCCTGACGATGAAATAGAAGTGTCGGCGCCGCTGGGGCTAGAGGATCTGTTCTCGTTGGTGCTGCGACCAACCGAGCGATTCCGCACTGACAAATACGCGCTGTTCCTGGGCCGGGTTCAATCCAAGAGATGGCAGGAAATCTGGCCGAAATTGATCGTCGTCACGGCGTGATGAGAGGTCTGCGCCAGTTTACGTAGCCGAGGTCGAGGTTCGTCAATTCTGATTTCATCATTGGCAACCGGCGTTTTGTTGCTATACCAAACCGCGCTTGACCTCTTCGCTGATCAGGTCAGCCATCATCTGCACCGGTTCAGTCAGGCTGCTGCGCGAGCGATGTATCAGTCCTATATCCCGGTGAAAGGTGTGTTCGCCAAGATCGAGCGCGCGGACGCCTGCCGGCCATTGCGGATCGGGGGTTGTTTGCGGCACCAGCGCAACGCCGACGCCGTTTTCCACCAGTTTGACGATCGCCTCCAGCCGCAGACCTTTCATTCCAACAAGAAGGCTTGCAGGAGGTGGGAGTCAGCAAATCTTTTGGCCGTATGGGAACGCAGTCAGTGGCGAGCGGTAAGTCATTCGCCACTGGTTTTAACCCGATTCCAATCCGTACAATGTTTTAGCCTCTGATCTGCGACAGGTAGTGTTTGATTTTGTCGTATTCCTCCAAAGTCATTTCGAAAGTGACCTGCAGCTTTTCAGTCGGGGAAGCCTTTTCCAGACGCTTATGCAACGAGAACCAAACCCTGAATATCAAGGATACACAGAACAAATAAATGATGAGGTAGAAGCTGAATACAAGGATGAGTTCTGAGCTTTCTCTGAAATTCAACAGCGAGCCAAGGTATATCAGTGCATTGGTGGAGATGATGAATAGAAAGAAGAATATCCATCCCAAGAAGTTGTTCATGACTGATGTAACTTTCATTTTTCCAATTTCCTACCGACCTGCTATTCAGCGACCGGCGAACGATAAATGCTGCGCGGCAGGCGTAACAGTCTGCTGATTCTGGCGAGTGCGTAGGCAATGACATCTACCTTTGTAGTCTTAAACGCTCTTACGCATCGAAATGATTCAATCATCGCTAATTGAGAATACTGTGAGCACGCATTCCCACCAGGAATGCAGCACATAAAATTAATGAATTTTTCTTGTCTCACCACCCGGCGTAAGTTGCTCCAAAGGACATGGAGAATCGCCTGTGAACACATCCTCAGCTGAAAAGTTCGACACTTCCCGCGCTAACGAATACGCCCGCCAAAGCCGCATTGCGCTGGCCGGCTATGACGCCTGTCACGATCTCGCAGCGTGCATGCTCGCCGCCAGTCTTGGCCAGTCCCGTCCGGCAAAAATACTGGTGGTCGGCGCTGGTGGGACGGCGCAGGAAATCATCGCCATGGCTGCATTGGAACCGGCGTGGCACTTCACCGCTGTAGATCCTTCCGAGCCCATGCTGGAAACCGCCGTGCAACACTTGCAAGCCAATGATTTACAGCACAGGACGACGGTGCATCTTGGCCACGTTGATGATTTGCCGGCGGACGAACTCTTCGACGCTGCAACGCTCATCGGCGTCCTCCATCACCTG
Organism: Pseudomonas sp. 4CAES_32.4; assembly: GCF_058136335.1. NCBI lineage: Bacteria > Pseudomonadati > Pseudomonadota > Gammaproteobacteria > Pseudomonadales > Pseudomonadaceae > Pseudomonas > Pseudomonas sp. 4CAES_32.4. The sequence continues at coordinate 3,662,001 of NZ_CM176882.1, read as the reverse complement.
AAGGGCGATGAAGCCAAACAGCAGATTCTGCGCTCGATTCAGGCGCGGCTGAAACCCGGCGCGCCGCTGATTGTCGCTGGCAACCATTACGCCTACGCCAGCCAGCCGTTGTTGCTGGAGGCGTGGGGACAGCGTTGGCGGCAGCAGGGTGCGAGCGCGGAGGAGGTGAGGGCCAAGCTGGGCAAAATTCTTCAGGGCGCGGATCCGCCGCATTCCGAGGCAGCGGTGCAGCAACTGTTGACTGATGCAGGATTTGGCCCGGCGACGCGGTTTTTCAGCAGTCTGTTCTGGGGTGCGTGGCTGACGTGTAAAACCCGTTAAGCGACAGGGCGTGACCCTAACGCGGCCAGGCCTTTTATAGACTGCTCAGAACCGCGCCCGCCAGCGCTGTCCCGACGACAACCCGCCACGCTGGCAGCTTCCAGTACATCAATGCAATCAGCGCAACGAATGCCAGGGACAGGTCTTGAGGGGTGAGAATGGCGCTGGTCCAGACGGGGTTGTACAGCGCGGCCAGCAGCAGGCCTACCACGGCGGCGTTCACTCCGGCCAAGGCTGCCTGCGCACGCGTATGGCGGCGCAAGTGCTGCCAGAACGGCAAGGCGCCCACGATCAGCAAAAACGAAGGTGCAAAAATCGCCAGCAAACAGACAACGCCGCCGATCCAGCCTGAGGGGGCGATGTTCATTGACGCACCGAGAAAAGCGGCGAACGTGAACAAGGGACCTGGCACGGCTTGCGCTGCACCGTAGCCGGCCAGAAACGCTTCGTTGCTGACCCAGCCTGGGGGCACGACTTCGGCCTGTAGCAGGGGCAAAACGACGTGGCCACCGCCAAACACCAACGCGCCGACTCGGTAGAACGCGTCCACCAGCGCCACGCTTTGATTGGCGAACAGTTCGACCAGCAAGGGCAGGCCCACCAGCAGCGCAACGAAGAGTGTCAGACAGATTGCACCGGTTCTTTGGCTGATCATGATCGGCAGCGCTTCATGCTCGACACGTTGCTGGGGTTTGAACAGCATCAGGCCGGCCAATGCGGCGATGACAATCACGCCAACTTGTGCCCAAACCGACGGTACAAGTAACGCGAAGCATGCGGCAGTCGCCATCAGGGCTATTCGCGGCGCATCGGTACACAGTTGGCGTGCCATCCCCCAAACGGCTTGCGCCACCACCGCGACGGCGACCACTTTGAGCCCATGCAGGGCGCCGGGTGGAAGTGCGGCAGCATAATGGGAGAGGCCCAGCGCAAACCCGATCAACGCAATGGCAGAGGGCAAGGTGAAACCCGCCCAAGCAGCGAGTGCTCCTGAATATCCGCCCCGCAACAGACCGATCGCCATGCCGACCTGGCTGCTCGCCGGGCCCGGCAAAAACTGGCAGAGCGCGACCAGATCCGCATAGCTGCGTTCGCTCAGCCAGCGCCGTCGTGTAACGAATTCGTTATGAAAATACCCCAAGTGCGCGACCGGCCCGCCGAAAGAGGTCAGGCCAAGGCGCAGAAAAATCAGAAACACCGTCCAGGCACTGCTTTGCTCAACGGGAGGCAGTTCAGTCATGTCGTGGCGTTCCGACTCAATAATCGGGCTACGATAGCGCATTCGCTTGAATCGAGACGCCTCGACAACGCTGTTCGACCTTGGAATTTTCCGATACGCCCTCATAACAATGGCTATACCCACTGCACCCCGAGAGGACGCACAAACCATGACCACTCAAACCGAAACTGCGATTCTGGCCGGCGGCTGCTTCTGGGGCATGCAGGATTTGCTGCGGCGCTATCCCGGCGTGCTGGAAACGCGCGTCGGCTACACCGGCGGCGATGTACCGAATGCCACCTATCGCAACCATGGCAATCATGCTGAAGCCATCGAGATTGTTTTCGACCCGGCAATCATCAGCTATCGGCAGATCCTCGAGTTCTTCTTCCAGATTCACGACCCGAGCACACCCAACCGTCAAGGCAACGACCTCGGTCCAAGCTATCGCTCGGCGATCTATTACCTCAATGAACAGCAGCGCGATGTCGCCGAAGACACCGCTGCCGACGTCGATGCCTCAAAGCTGTGGCCAGGCCGAGTGGTGACCGAAATCGAACCGGCGCGGGAATTCTGGGAGGCCGAGCCGGAGCATCAGGATTACCTGGAGCGTATTCCGAATGGCTACACCTGCCATTTCATCCGCCCGAACTGGAAGCTGCCAAAGCGCGCCTGAGAGAGCAGAGTGTGACAAAGGGTCGTGCAGATGACACCGTTCGATACCGACCTCGCGCAGCAGCGGGGACGCGTCGATGCCCTGCGCTTCCAGCGTGCGGGCGATGACTTGAGCCCAGGTGGCAATGGTGTCGGTGCTTGGCATGCGGTCTCTCCGGCGTGCTCGTTGATCGATCCTCGGTATGACTCAAGCGAGGCCTTCGGCGCTGGCGGTGTGGACCACTGATTCACGCGCTCGGAAGCGTGCGAGTGCGGCTTGCAGCGCCGGGAAGTCACCCAGCACACCGACGCGGGCGCTCCAGCCGAGGAACACGCCGAGGTAAATGTCCGCCAGCGTCAGGCGATTGCCCACCAGATAATCAGTCTGTGCCAGCCGCGATTCGATCGGTTTCAGCGCGTTCGCCAGCTGCTCCAGGGCGCGCTGACGAATGCCGGGGAATGCCGCTTCATCGGCGCTGTAACGCTCGGGCCGATTGATCGGGCGAAACGCGCCGACGTGCACCTCGGTGGCGACGTAACCGAGCCAGCCTTGAATCTGCGCTCGCTCGACCGAACCTGCCGGTGCGAACAACGGCGTGCCGGGTTTGAGGTCGGCGAGGTACGGCAGGATCGCGGTGTTTTCGGTCAGCAGGGTTTGGTCATCCAGCAACAACGCCGGCACGCGACCTGTCGGGTTGATCTGGCGATACGGCGCGTTCGGGTCGCCCAGCGTCACGGGCTCGACGCTGATCGGCAGTTGCAATTCGTGAATCACGACATGGGCAGCGAATGAGCAGGCACCGGGAAAAATGAACAGCGTGGTCATGGCGAATCCTTGTTATCAGAGGCTGGCTTGTGGGGTTTGAGCGGCGGTGTCGGTCTGTTGCAGGGCGGCATCGATGAAGCGCGGTTCAGCCCAGGTCTTGACCTCGAAACCTTTGCGGATGAGCTTAGCGTCTAGCGCCAGATCAACGCTGCGCTGCAAGTTGTCGAGGAACGACGCATCGAGTTGCGGGGCGAAAATCTTCACCAGCGACTGATTTTTCGCGTCCGTGGTGAGTATGTCCGCCGGGTAACTGGCGAGCTTCGAGACCAGGTTGATGTAGTCCTGTTTGTGCTCGTCGTTGCGCAACCAGGTAATCGCCGGTTGCTGCGCTTTGATCAGGCGTGCGACCAGCTCCGGGTGTGCGTCGACGAAGGCACCACGGCCCAGCAACACACCCTGCATGCTGCCAGCGCCATCGAGGTCAACGGTGGTCAGCGGCAGCTCGGCGAGGCCGCGCGCCTTGAGCGCAATCACCCCGGCGCCGGACCATGTGGCGTCAATCTGCTTGACCGCCAGCGCTGCGTTGGCGGCTTTTTCCAAGGTCTGGCGGTCGCGCAACACATCGACAATGCCGGCCCCACTGGGCGTCGGGCCGGCGCTGATGTCCGGTATGGCGATGCGAATTTCTTTGACCGTATCGGCCAATGCCACGCTGGAAACCAATAGTGCAGAGAGGCTAAGCGCTGCTCGCGAGAGGGGAAAAGAAGTCATTCGAATCACACGTCTGCTCCTGCAAAGGCCGGCGAGGTGCCGGATCGAAGGCGCTGATATAGCGGCGTGTTAATGAGGAAATAAAATACTTAAAACTATGCTGTTTATTCGCTTGTGGCATATGGCAGATAGATCAGCGGCTGCGGGGGCGATGCTTGAAAGGCATAAAAGATATGCAAGCTTGGCAGCATCGGTCAGACACGCAGCTGATGGATCAACAGCACCAACGCGATGATGATCATCAGGCGTCGCTGGCCCGCCTGGGATCGGCGTCCGGTGTGACAGGACGCGCGAACATCGCCTTGAAAACACGCTGGCCATAGAGGCCGACGGCCAGGCCGAGCACGATCAGCACCACCGCCAACACTTTGCTTATCGGCACACTTTCGTTGAACACCACTACCGAGCCGAGCATGCCGAATAGCGGCACCAGCAGGGACAACGGCGCCACCGTGGAAACCGGATAGGTTTTGAGCAGCGAGTTCCAGATCCAGTAGGCGAACAGAGTATTGGGATAGACCTGGAACAAAATCGACAACACCGCCGTCGTGTTCACTTGGCTGACGAATGCGGTGTAGCCAGCGCTGCCGTTCACCGCGAAGTCGAGGGCGAACAGCGGGATCGGCGCAAAGGCGCTGGACCAGACCAGAAAACCGAAGACATCTTTGGTATTGGCTTTCTTGCTGATGATGTTGGCAACGCTCCACGATGCCGCGCCTGCCAGCACCAGCAACACGCCGGTCAGGCTCACTGAACCGTCACTGATCGTGATGATGCATAAAAGCCCCGCGAGGGCGATCAACATGCCAAAAATCTGGAAGCGGGTCAGCGCTTCCTTGAACACCCAGCCGCCGAGCAGGAGGGTGAAAAATGCGCTGAATTGCAGCACCAGCGACGCGATGCCCGCCGACAGCCCAGCCTTGATCCCCAGATTGACCACGCCCCACAGGCCGATGCCGAACACCAGGCCATAACCGATGAGGTAGCGCCATGCCACGTCGGGTTTACGGATAAAGAAAATCGCCGGCAATGCACAGAGACTGAAGCGGACCCCCGCCAGGATGAACGGATCGACGCTGGCCAGCCCCAGTTTGATCACCGAGAAATTCACACCCCAGATTGCCGTTATCAAAACTGCCAACGCGACGTGTCGTGGTTTCATGGATTAGTTGCCTTGATCGAGTAGGTTGGTGTCACGCCAGCCGAGGTAGATCCAGAACAGCAGGGCGACTGCGCTGATGGCGGCACCCAATACACAAACGGCGATCCAGCCAAAATGTGCATACGTGTAAGTAGCGGCAATCGCACCCACACCACTGCCCACCGAGTAGAAACACATATAGGCGCCCACCAGTCGGCTTTGGGCGTCGGGCCGGGCGGCGAAGATCAGGCTCTGATTGGTGACATGGACCGCTTGCACAGCGAAATCCAGCAACACCACACCGACCACCATGGCGAACAATGAGCTTTCAACAAATGCCGTCGGCAGCCAGGACAACGTCAGCACGGCCAACGCAACGCCTGTGGTGCGATTGCCGAAACCTTGGTCGGCGAGCCGTCCGGCCCGCGCCGCTGCCAGCGCACCGGCTACACCGGCGAGCCCGAACAGACCAATCTGGGTGTGTGAGAGCGACAACGGTGGCGCGCTGAGCGGCAGTACCATCGACGTCCACAACACACTGAACGCGGCGAAGATCAGCAGGGCGAAGGTGCCCCGGACACGCAATGTGCGCTCGGTCAGATACAACTGGAATACCGATCGCAGCAATTGCCAGTAGCCGCCCTTCGCCGGTGGCGTGGTGGAGGCGGGCATGGTACGCATCAGCACCAGGGCCATGCCGACCATCAAGGCCGCCGAGACAAAATAAACCCCGCGCCAGCCCGCCAGATCGGCGACTGCACCGGACACGAAGCGAGCCAGCAGAATGCCCAGCACCACGCCACTGGTCACGATGCCGACCGCTTCGCCACGCTGTTCGGGACTCGCCAGCGTAGCGGCGTAGGCCACCACCACTTGCACCACGACCGCCATCAGGCCCACCAGCACCATTGCGCCGAGCAACATGGCCCAGTCCTGCGACAGGCCAACCGCGCACAGGGCGAGGGCCGACAGCAGCATTTGTGTAAGGATAAGTTTCTTGCGGTTGAGCAAATCACCCAGTGGCACGATGAACAACAACCCGACGGCATAACCGGCCTGTGTCGCGGTCACGACGACGCCAATGATGCCGGGTGAAACCGCCAGGCTGGCAGCCATCGATTCCAGCAAAGGCTGGGCGAAGTAGACGTTTGCGACCGCCATCGCGCAGGTGATGGCAAAAAGGAAAGTCTGATAACGACTGAGTTTGGAGGTGGCCGGGTCTTGCGTGGCTCCACTACCGGATTTCTCGGCTTCAATATCCATCATCGTTACCGGTGCATGTGACTTGAACGGCATCACTCCATCCTTGAGAAATGTGGTTTCATAATGAAACCGATGCGTTGATTTTTATCAAATCAGGTTTTTAAATACAACCACATTTTTTTAACTGACTCGCCTCCAAGGAACACCATGGCCAGACAGCAACTATTGGCGCAGAGCGAATGCCCGGTCGCCCGCACGCTCGAAGCTATCGGCGATCGCTGGGCATTGATGATTATTCGCGACGCGTTCGACGACGTTCGTCGCTTCAGTGAGTTTCAGAAACGTCTTGGTCTCGCGAAAAACATCCTCACCGTCAAGCTCAAAATGCTCGTCGAGTTGGGCGTACTCGGCGTGCAGCCCGCATCCGACGGCAGCGCCTACAAGGAATATGTGCTGACCGAAATGGGTCGCGCCGTATTTCCCATCGTCGTCAGCATGCGCCAGTGGGGCGAGCGCTACTTGTTCAACGCAGGCGAGAGTCATTCGGTGCTGCTCGATAATGAAAAGTCGGAGCCGGTCGAGACCATCGCCGTGCGCTCCAAGGCCGGCAAAGAGCTGAGCCCGGCCGATTGTCACCGGCGGGTCGTCACGCACTGGGGGTGAGGCGAGTCGAAACGCCCGGTCGACAGCAACGCATCCGCGACCACTTGGGTATGAAGCGCCAAATACCTGAATCCAGCGAAGACCCGACCATCAGCTAATCTGTTGATCACTTGCAGATCAGCGATGAAAGGGAGTTCACATGAGGATCAGGGACGACTTGGCGTGTTCAACGTTTTTGGTCGCGCTGGTTCTCGTTTACGCATCCATTGCTGGCAACACCCTCTATCTAGGGCCTTGGTACATCATCGGCGTGTCGGTGATCCTGTTGCTTCCGGGCCTGATGCTACGTGTGCGCGCGCTGTTTCTGGTTCTATCGTTTGCAACGTAAAACTGGCGAAGACAAGAAGCATTGAACTGCCCTTGCGCCTGGGCAACTGAGTTCAATCTTTGTAGATCAAAGCGTCGACCACCACGCCGAAGGCTGACGAATGCTCGCGGCGATTCGGGTAATAGAGATGGTAGCCGGCAAACGGCTGGCACCAATCCTCCAACACCCGCACCAGACGGCCCCCGGCGAGGTCGTTGGACACCATGTCTTCAGGCAGAAAGCCCAGACCGCATCCCGCCAGCGCCGCGCGCAGAATCGGCGCGCTGCTGTTGAAGGTCCATTGGCCTTCGACGCGCGCCTTGAGTTCGTGGCCATCCTTTTCGAAATCCCATTGCATCAGGCTGCCGTGAGTCGGCAGGCGCAGGTTGATGCAGTTGTGCGCCGCCAGATCTCCCGGTTCCATCGGGTAAGGCCGCTGTTTGAAATATTCCGGCGAGCCGACAACGGCGATGCGCAGCGATGGCCCGATCGGCACGGCGATCATGTCCTTGGCCACCTGATCACCCAGTCGCACACCCGCGTCATAGCGCTGCGCGACGATGTCGGCGAGGGCGTAATCGACGGTGATTTCGACCTTGATGTCCGGGTAGTCGGGCAGCACCTTCAGCAGCTTCGGCCAGAGAATATTGTTCGCCGCATGCTCTGAGGCCTGGATGCGCACATTGCCGGCAGGGGTGTCGCGAAACTCGCTGACTGCAGCCAGTTCCAGTTCAATCTCATCGAAGCGCGGCGCCATCGATTGATACAGCCGCTGGCCCGCCTCCGTTGGTGAAACACTGCGCGTAGTTCGCGTCAGCAAGCGCACGCCCAGCCGAGTTTCCAGTGCCCGCAGAGTGTGGCTCAGCGCTGACTGCGAAACGCCCAATTGCGCGGCGGCACGGGTAAAACTGCCTTCGCGGGTGATGACCACGAAGGCTTGCAGGTCGTTGAGGTTAGCGCGGGACATTGATGAGAACCTCTCATGAGGGGCGCGGGATTAATCCATGAAAGCAGGTCGCACACAGATGCGCGACCCCCAGAGAGTTGATTACAAGGTACGGGCGTAGAACGTGGTCAGTTTGCCAATCGCGGCATCGACATAACGCGGCACCCAGTAGGTTTCAATGTGGGTGGCGCCATCGAGGATGAACACTTCCTTGTCGGTGGTGCCGGTGGCTTTGGGGAACGCATCCTGGGTCATGTACAGGCTGTCGGCCTTGCTGCCGGCGATCATCAGCAACGGTTGATTGATCAATTCGATATGGTCGGTGGCGTCGAAACGCATCAGGTCAATAAGGCTGCTGGTGGTGTATTTGAAGGTCGAGTTCGGGTGCGCGTGGGTTTTCCAGTAGTACTCATAGCCTTGGCGATACAGTTCGAAAGGCAGTTTGGCAATCTGCTCGTCGGTGAGGTTGGCATCCCCCGAATACAGCACCGCGCCCCCCGCTGCTTCTTGCGCGCGGGCAGCTGATGCCTGCTGCAAACGTTGCTGGATGCTGTCCATTTGCGAGTCGTTGTAGCCGTTGCGGCGTACTCGACCCGAGTTGAACATGCTCACCGTCGCCAGGGATTTGAAGCGTTTGTCGGTTTGCGCCGCCGCCAACGAATAACCACCGCCGCCACAAATGCCGAGCAGGCCCAGACGATTGTCATCCACGCCAGCGAACTGGCTGATGAAATCGGCCATGCCGTGAATGTCTTCGATGCGATACGCCGGTTTATCGATGCTGCGCGGCTGGCCACCGCTGGCGCCCTGATAGGCCGCATCGGCCGTGATGGTGATGTAGCCCTGTTCGGCGAGCCGCTGGGCATAGAGACCGGCGACTTGCTCTTTTACGCCGCCATTGGGATGCGCAACCACCACGGTCGGGTAGTTCTTCTTCGCGTCGTAGTTGGCAGGAGTGTAGACATTGGCGGCGATGTCCAGCCCGTTGAGCTTATAGCTGACCGGGTGGATGTTGACCTTGCCCGGCTCGTTCTTGCTGATCGCGCCGTCATAGGCGAGTGTGAACGGGTTCTTCTTGTAGTCAGCGGCTAACGCTTCGCCCGCCGAGAGACCGACCAATGCCGACATGAGCGTGGCTTTGAGAGTGTTTTTCACGTGAAGCTCCTGAGCAAAAAAAGGGCGGCAGTAGCAAAAGTATTTGGGTCAGTCCAGCTGTTTTTCTTTGAGGAACTGCGCGACCAGATCAGCGATCTGCACGTTGTTCAGATCCGACATGGGGAAATGGGTATTGCCGTGAATGCCAATATCCGGCAGGTGTATCAGTCGCACATCACCGCCATGGCGATTGACCGCGTCACGCCAGAGCCGGGCCATTTTCAGGCGTGCGCGCCAACTGTCCTGAGCGGGCAGATCGACTGTCTGTTCCGGAATGTTGTCTCCGTACAGGATCAGGATCGGAATGCGCGTCAGTGCCATGAATTGCTCCATCGGCACCGCTGCGCCTTGCACCGTGTCGAACGCGCTGGGAATCGGCGCCGGCACTTCACCGTCAGCAAACACGAAACTGCTGCCCGGTTCGAACGCCACGATGGTTTTGACCTTGTCGTTCTTGATCGCCGTCAACCAGCCCGGCCCGCCACCCTGAGAATGCGTAAACAGGATGCCGGGGCCGATTTTGTCGAACAGCGCCGACACACCATCGGAGACCACGCCCATGTCAAACGGCCCGGTGTTCGGCGTCATTGCCCTGAAAAACTGCTCGCGGGTCTGGGCGTCCTGTGCCACTTGCACGCCGTTGAAGTAGCGGGGCCAAAGGCCGATGCGGAACTGGTTGAACCACAGTTGTTCGTCCGGCACAGGCTTGATGGTGGTCTCGACCATGCTGCGCCCGGCATCACCACGCCGGGGCTGATCGATCAGATAGACGCCGTAGTGGCGGCGCAGAAAGATGTTCTGAAAACCCTCGCGACCATCGGCGGTGGTTTCCCAGGTCTTGGAAAACTGACCCGCGCCGTGCCACATGACGATGGGCAGTTTTCGCGCGTCCGCCGGGATTTGATAGAAGGCGTAGACGTGGTCACCGTGGTAGGTCTGGCCGTTGGGTGTCATCGGTTGGCGCGGGTTGAAGGTGCCCGGTGCCGTGGTCATCGTTCCGCCGGCGGCGAAGCTGCCTTGTTTCTGGATCAGCAGCGGGCCTTCGGAGTGGTTCGCGCAGGCCGCCAACAGGCTCAGCAGCGTGACGCTCAGTAAATGCTTTGCAGATTTCATGTCATTTCCCCGCTGTTGCGAGCGCTTGGGTCAGCGCTGCGCTTGCCCGCTTGGCAGTCTGTGTATCGCCATGCTTTTCAAGCAGCTCGGTGACCTGGCGCAACTGTGCCGCACTTAGCCCGACGCGCAGGCTCGCCGCCATGTGCGAACGCAGTTGCGATTCCACGCCCGGGGACGCTGCCAGCGCCCCGACTGTCGCCAGTTCGCGGCTTTGCCAGTCGAGGTTGTCGCGCTCGAAAATGTCGCCGAACAGATGGGTTTGCAGGAACCGGTTGATCACCGGAGCGAACTCGAACACCGGGCCTTTGACCGGGGCGCCGGAGATTTTCGTTTGATTCGCCGTACCCGCTGCCAATAGCTCATCCCCGACCGGAGTCGCCCGGCTCGGCTCACGTCCCGGCGCATCGTCAAGGCCGCGTTGTTTGCGCGCCTGCACCACGGTCATCAATTCATTCAAGGCGTTGAGGCTGCGGGGGAAGCCGACGTAGGCGTAGAGCTGCACGAGAACTTCACGGGTTTCGCTAATGGTCAGGCCGGCATCAAGCCCTTGGTTGAGCGCCGTGTTGAGGTTGGGCATGTCGCTGGTCGCCATGAACGCCGCGATCAGTGGAATGGCTTGTTGCTGGCTCGACAAGCTGGCTGCGCTGGCGGGTGTGCTGGTCATGGTGGGCGAAGCCTCGGCTGCTTGAGTGGTGACGCTGAACATCGCCCCGACGCCAAGGCAGAGCGCCATGAGTGTGGGGAGTGCAGTGCTGTTGCGGGTGTCAGTGATCATCGTGAAGGGCTCCATCCATTGCGGGGCGCTGCGGTGTCGCTGAATCGTACGGAGGTTGGTTATGGCGATTAACCCTGATATTGCGCATGGGTTCCTGAGCAGAACTCATGAATCGACGGAGCAGTCATCGCAGAAATCCAGACGCAACCCCGCAGATTCGGGGCTTAGACGTCGACTAGTCGATTGCCCCCAACGTGCCGGGAGCGCAACTTCGACACATTCCGTAACTTCATTTACCGGCGTATTGCGCATCCGAGACCTGTTCCCCCCAAGTGACGGTCTTGCCGTCCTCGGCTTCAGCGATGGCGATGTGGGTCATGCCGTTGCTGGCCGTGGCGCCATGCCAGTGACGGGTGTTCGGTGGAATCCAGACACTGTCGCCCGGACGGATCTCCTGACGCGCGCCACCCTCTTGCTGCACATAGCCGACGCCGGCAGTGACGATCAGCGTTTGCCCCAGCGGATGGGTGTGCCACGCCGTGCGTGCGCCCGGCTCGAAGGTCACTGTGCCGCCGCCGATGCGCGCCGGCGGTTCACCTTTGAACAGGCCATCAACGCGCACCGTGCCGGTAAAGTTTTGCGCCGCGCCCTTGACCGAGGGCTGCGCGCCGTTTGGCGTGATGCGGATTTCGCCGGCGGCCTGGGACTCTGCCGCCATCAGTGACAAAGCAACGAGTGGCGCAATCAATCGGTTCATCGGATTGGTTCTCCGGTCAGACAAGAAAAGCGGCGCCGCCCGTGGCGCCGCGTTGGGCAGACTCAGAGTCCGGTCATTTTCAGTGCCGATTCCGGCAGGCGTTCACCGTGCACCTGAATCTGCGCGATCTGCTCGTTGATCACGCGCAGATCGTCGCCGGTCAATTGCAGTTCGACCGCGCCCAGATTCTCTTGCAGTCGATGGGGTTTGGTCGTGCCAGGGATCGGCACAATCCACGGTTTTTGTGCGAGCAACCAGGCTAGCGCGACTTGCGCAGGTGTCGCGTGCTTACGCTCAGCGACGACTTTCACCACATCGACCAGCGCCAGGTTGGCCTTGCGCGCTTCGGGGGAAAAACGCGGGACGAAGTTGCGGAAGTCGCTGGCGTCGAACTGCGTGTGCTCATCGATCTGACCGGTGAGAAAACCGGCGCCCAGCGGGCTGAACGGTACGAAGCCGATCCCCAGTTCTTCCAGCACCGCCAGCAGCTCCAGTTCCGGGCCGCGCCAGAACAGCGAGTATTCGCTCTGTACCGCCGTGACCGGTTGTACCGCGTGGGCCCGGCGGATGGTTTCCACACCTGCCTCAGACAGGCCGAAATGCTTGACCTTGCCCTCGGCGATCAATTCCTTGATGGTGCCGGCGACGTCTTCAATGGGCACCTGCGGATCAACGCGGTGCTGATAAAACAGGTCGATGTGATCGGTACGCAAGCGCTTCAACGACGCCTCGGCGACGGCGCGGATACGCTCCGGCCGGCTATTGGTGCCGCCGCCTCGTGCGCCGGTGATCGGGTCGATATCGAAGCCGAACTTGGTGGCGATGACGACCTGCTCGCGGATCGGCTGCAAGGCCTCGCCCAGCAGCTCTTCATTGGCGAACGGGCCATACGCTTCGGCGGTGTCGAACAAGGTGACGCCTTGCTCGTGGGCCGAACGAATCAGCTTGATCATGCTGGCTTGGTCGGCTGCCGGCCCGTAGGCCGACGTCATGCTCATGCAGCCAAGGCCCAATGCAGACACTTCCAGGCCATTGCCCAACGTGCGGTTTTTCATTATGTCACTCCGTACAGAATTCGATTAATGCGTGAGAGGGTGATCGTTCAACCAGCCGTTCACGCGTTCCATGGTCTTGCGCTCCTGCTCACCCTCCATCACAAAACCTTCCAGAACCTTAGCTTTCGGTGCGTGCTTGAGGAGCACGCTGCGGCTGTTGCCCAAGCCATAACCGCCGTGAGTGTTAAAGGGGATGAGGGTCTTGCCGGTCAGGTCGTGGGCGCTGAGGAAGGCGCGTACGATTGGCGGCGCGGTTTCACCCCAGATCGGAAAGCCGAGGTAGATCGTGTCGTAGTCGCTGAGGGCGTGAACCGTGTTTTGCAGCTCGGGTTCGAAGCCGCTGTCACGCTCCTGGCGCGCCTGTTCCACGGTTTGCAGATAGTCCTCGGGGTAGGCGTGGGCCGGGCGAATCTCGAACAGATCGGCACCCAGTCCACGCTGGATCAGCCCAGCGACCACGCGGGTGTTGCCCGAGCGCGAGAAATACGCGACCAGAATCCGCGAGCCCGAACGCGGGGTTTCACGGGCGCCTTGCGTGTCGGCGAGCGACAGCAGCGGGGCGCTGGCCAGTGCGGCGATGACCGTGCGCCGCAGCGGATCGTGATCGTTGCTCATCGGCCGACGCGCGCCTTGAGGGCCTCGGGATAGCGCTCGCCTTCGATGCGGATCTGCGCCAGCGCAACATCAATCGCCTGGAGTTCGGTCGCGTCGAGGGTGATGTCCGCGCCGCCGAGATTTTCCTCCAGACGATGCAGTTTGGTCGTCCCCGGAATCGGCACAATCCACGGTGCCTGCGCGAGCAGCCAGGCCAGCGCGATCTGTGCCGGTGTCGCTTGTTTCTGCGCGGCGATCTGGCGGATCAACACCACCAGGCCCTGATTGGCCTGCAGCGCCGACTGGCTGAAGCGCGGCACGATGCTGCGGAAATCGTCGCTGCCGTAAGTGGTGTCTGCCGACACCGTGCCGGTAAGAAATCCTTTGCCCAGCGGACTGAACGGTACGAAGCCGATACCCAGCTCCCAAAGCGTCGGCAGGATTTCCTGCTCGGGCTCGCGCCACCACAGCGAGTATTCGCTTTGCAGCGCCGTGACCGGCTGCACCGCATGCGCACGGCGAATAGTCTGCGCGCCAGCCTCCGACAGGCCGAAGTGCTTGACCTTGCCTTCGCTGATCAGGTCTTTCACCGCCCCGGCGACGTCTTCGATGGGCACGTCCGGATCGACGCGGTGCTGGTAGAGCAAATCGATGTAATCGGTTTTCAGTCGACGCAACGAACCCTCGACAGCAACCCGAATGTGCTCCGGGCGGCTGTTGAGAATCTGCTGTTTATTGTCGTCGCCGAAGGTGAAGCCGAACTTGGTGGCGATCACCACTTGATCGCGCACCGGTGCCAGGGCTTCGCCCACCACTTGCTCGTTCAAGTAAGGGCCGTAGACCTCGGCGGTGTCGAAAAAAGTCACGCCGCGATCGACCGCCGAACGAATCAGCGCGATCGCTTGCTGAGTGTCCGTCGCCGGGCCGTAACCATGGCTCAGGCCCATGCAGCCGAAACCGAGTGCCGATACTTCAAGTGAGCTTTTGCCGAGTGTGCGCTTGTGCATTTCGTTCTCCCGAATATGGCGTTGGGGAACAGTAAGCGCGCTAACCACTGAGCACTAGACGGGTAAATCGGCAAGGGCTCATGAGCGCTGTTCATCAGTGCGTCTGAACGCGGAAAATGTGGCCCTCGCTCATCAACCCGGCAAGGGGCTATCAAACCCGATCACTGTTTCTCAGTGACCGACAACGATAGCGCTCGCAGCTTGGTGTTTAAAATCTCGTCTGTATGGCCATTTGCGACCGTCGCGATGGTGATGACCTTCTTCAGTAAAATTACCGCTCGTCGCCTGTACAGGTTATCGCCAGCACTGCAGTTATCGATTAACCGCCAATGTGCGCCAACTTCCTTTGATAGGTAAAGATCATTCTCAAATGACTGATATTTATAGGGTTTTCGGACTTTTTTAGCGCTTGGTCTGAAACCGTTTCACCTGTAAATCCCTGAGCGTTGCACCACCAACGATAAAATTTGTTTCACTTGATTTCTGAAACTCATCGAGCTTTTTCCTGGCCAATTGCGATTTCCTACTACCTTCAAACGGGCTTGTTCTTTGCGCTTTAGGCTTAGCGCATTCCTACTATGAAGGAGCGTAGAAGATGGTCTGGGAAACTCACTCGACAGTGCAACGTCAGTCCGGAGGGGAATGGCGTTCCTTGAAATTGGCTGGCGCCGCTTTTTCGTTGGTGGCAGCTATTGGATTGGCTTCACAAGCCTTCGCGGCTGACGCGGAAAAGCCAAAGCCTGCGTCGGAAGCCACCAAGGCGGCGAACAACGCGTTGCTCAATGAGCTGCCGTTCAACGACAAGACCTCGTTTGAACTGGCGCACAAAGGCTTTATTGCGCCGTTGCCATCGACAGTCATCAAAGGCGGTTTGGGCAATGTCATTTGGGACCCCGCCAAGTATGCCTTTATCAAAGAAGGTGAGGCTGCACCGGACACCACCAACCCCAGCCTGTGGCGTCAGTCTCAACTGATCAATATTTCTGGCTTGTTCGAAGTCACCGATGGCATCTATCAGGTGCGTAACTACGATCTTTCGAACATGACCATCGTTGAGGGGAAGGACGGCATCACCATCTTTGACCCGTTGATTTCCACCGAAACCGCCAAGGCAGCCCTCGATCTTTACTATCAGCACCGTCCAAAGAAACCAGTGGTCGCGGTGATCTATACCCACAGCCATGTCGATCACTATGGCGGCGTACGCGGGGTGATCAACGAAGACGATGTGAAGGCCGGGAAGGTCAAGGTTTACGCCCCACTGGGCTTCGTCGAACACGCAGTGGCCGAAAACGTCATGGCCGGCACCGCCATGAGTCGCCGGGCCAGCTACATGTACGGTAACCTGCTACCCCCTTCGGCGACCGGTCAGCTCGGCGCAGGCCTGGGCACCACCACATCGGCCGGCACCGTGACACTGATACCGCCGACCGACATCATCAAGACCACCGGTGAAACCCACGTCATCGACGGTCTGACCTACCAATTCCTGTATGCGCCCGGCAGTGAAGCACCGGCGGAAATGCTCTATTACATCAAGGAGAAAAAGGCGCTCAACACCGCCGAGGATTCCACCCATACGCTGCACAACACCTACTCGCTGCGCGGCGCGAAAATCCGCGAACCGTTGCCATGGTCCAAGTACCTCAACGAAGCGCTGAAACTGTGGGGTGACGATGTCCAGGTGATGTACGCCATGCACCACTGGCCAGTGTGGGGCAACAAGGAAGTGCGTGAGCAATTGTCTTCCCAGCGCGACATGTACCGCTACATCAACGATGAAACCCTGCGCATGATCAACAAGGGTTACACGATGGTGGAGATCGCCGAGCAGTTCAAACTGCCCAAAGCGATCGCCAACAAATTCTCCAACCGTGGTTATTACGGTTCGGTGAACCACAACGTCAAAGCCACCTATGTGCTGTACCTGGGCTGGTTTACCGGCAACCCGGCCACGTTGAATGAATTGCCGCCGGAGGAGGGCGCCAAGCATTACGTGGAAATGATGGGCGGCGAAGACGCCGTACTCAAGAAGGCCAAGGAGTACATGGATAAAGGCGAATTCCGCTGGGTCGCCGAAGTGGTCAATCATGTGGTGTTTGCCAACCCGAGCAACCAAGCGGCGAAAAACCTGCAAGCCGATGCGCTTGAGCAACTGGGTTACCAGGCCGAAAGCGGCCCATGGCGCAATTTCTACCTCACCGGTGCACAAGAACTGCGCGATGGCGTAAGGAAACTGCCGACGCCGGACACCGCCAGTCCGGACACTGTGCGCGCGATGGATCTCGATCTGTTCTTCGATTTCCTGGCCATGCGCCTCAATGGCCCGAAAGCGGATGGCAAGCGTCTGTCGCTCAACTTTGATTTCACTGACTTGAAGCAAAACTACTCGTTGGAAATGGAGAACGGCGTGCTTAACCACACTGAAGGCGTTGCAGCCAAAGATGCTGATGCCAAAGTGACCCTGACTCGCGACACCTTGAACAAAATCGTGCTGAAAGAAACCACGTTGAAGGACGCCTTGGCCAAGGGTGATATCAAAGTCGACGGCACGCAGGGCAAGCTCGAAGAGTTGGTGTCGTACATGGATGACTTCGATTTCTGGTTCAACATCGTCACGCCGTAACGACCGAGTCAGTTGATGTCGGTCTGCGGTAGCGGTTCAAAACGCCGCCGCAGACCCGCGTCACACCCGTATGTCGACAATGGAGCGTTCTCATGCAATTCAAGGCACTCGCTGTACCGTTGTGTGTGCTGTCGTTGGCCCTTTCCGGCTGTGCCAGCAAGTACGTGGACCCCGAGCAGTACTCCGGATTTCTCGGCGACTACAGCGTCCTGAAGGAGGAGAAATCGCCTTCCGGTGCCGCTGTCATGCGCTGGATTGATCCGAAGGTAGATGTCAGCAAATTCACCAGCGTTTACGTCGAACCCAGTCAGCTCTTTCCCAAGCCGCAACCTACCGCAAAAATCCCGCAAAAGACCCTCAATGGCATCACTCAGTACTACGATCAGACCTTAAAAAATGCGTTTTCCAGCGCGCTTCCGCTCGCCAGCGGCCCAGGGGCGGGCGTGCTGGTGGTACGTCCGGCTATCACCGCAGCCAGTGCCAAGACCAAGGGGTTGCGTCCGTATGAAGTCATCCCGATTGCCTTGGTCGCCGCTGGTGTCAGTGCCGCCACCGGCATTCGTGATCAGGACACCAGCCTGGCGACCGAAGCCGCGTTTCTCGATGGAAGTGACAACAAGCTGGTCGCCGAAGTGGTGCGCAAGGGCGCCGGTGCTGACCTCGACAATTCCGCGCAAGTCCTCGAGGCCAATGACTTCAAAGCGGTGCTCGATGTCTGGGCACGGGACATGGTCAAGTCTTATGAGCAGCTGAAGAAATAGCGCTGCACGTTCGGGCACACCCTTATCGGGCATCCACAAGAGCGCCGCGTTGCACATCATCGGTGGTGGTGCGACGTGGCGGTTCTGAAGGCACGATAAAAAAGCAGTACACCCTGAATGCTTAAACATTCTTGGTCTTGGTGCAAAGCGGATTTTTTACCTTCTAAAGGACGCCGAAATGAACGCGGTGATGATTAAGGTCAAACATGAGTTCATGAAAGTGCTGCCACCCACCGTGTTTTTTTTCGTGATTTTGCACATAGTCGCGTTGATTCGTTCACTCATGATCAAAGGGACGGGGCTCGATCTTCCGGTGTCTGCCTCGGTGCTGATTGCCTCTCTCATTCTTGGAAAATCCGTGTTGGTCGCGGATATGCTGCCGTTCATCAACCGGTTTCCCAATAAACCGCTGATCTGGAACGTCATCTGGAAAACATTCATGTATGCGCTGGTGGCGCTGATCGTCCACTATCTGGAGCGGCTTTACGATTTCTGGAAAGAAGCGCCGAACCTCATGGAAGCGAACTCTTTGCTGTGGGCTTCGATGAACTGGCCGCGATTTTGGGCGGTGCAGATATTCCTCATCACGCTGATATTCATGTATTGCGTTATCGCAGAGTTGGCCCGTGTCATCGGAAAGGATCGGCTAAAGGTGATGTTCGTCGGGCCTCTTCCGCCTATGCAGCGCTAGAGTGTCGAACGGTTGCGTTTGGCCGAAAGCAGCCATTCTCCCAAACCCGCACCCGCCCAAAAAAATCGATGACTCCCGATCCATGACTACACTCCCAACTCCACTAAAACGGAACGGGAGTTCTCATGAAGAGAGCCATACTTGCAGCGTCCCTGCTTTCATTAGCGGTTCCGGCTTTTGCCCAGATTTCGGACAAGGTCGCAGAAGACGCTTACATCTATGCCTACTCGATTGACGAGGCGTACAAGTTTTTCTACGAGACGGCGGTGAAAACCGATACGCCGCTGAATCGCTTTCAGAACATCCGCCATTTGGCCGATGACACCTACACCGCGCACCCGACCATCAACAACGACACCCTGCATCTCATGGGCTGGCTGGACGTGGCGGCGGAGCCGGTGATCATCAGCGTGCCCGACATGGACAGGGGGCGCTATTGGGTGCTGCACACCATGGATATGGGCCACTACACCACGTCGATGATCGGTGCCCGCACCCGTGGCACCAAGGGCGGCCATTTCATGTTCGCTGCCAAGGACTGGAAAGGCGAAGTGCCGCCGAGTGTCGACGAAGTGATAAGGGTTGAGTCCAACCTGGTGAAAGTCATGGGCCGGATCATGGCCACCGGGCCCGAGGACGAGAAAGTCGCGCTCAAGTACATGGACGACTGGAACGTGCGCACGCTGTCGGCCTATCTGGGCGCATCCGGTCCGAAGGAGAAACGACGGACTTACCTCGATCCGGCCAAAACAAACTGGCTGCAACGAGTCAACGCCGTGTTGTGTGACGGCAGCATGGGCAGCGCTGACAAGAAGTGGCTCGATCAGTACAAGGACATCGGCCTTGCACCGTGCAATGAAAAATTCACTCAGGATCAGCTCGCCGCCGCGAAAAAAGGCGAAGAGCTGGGTATGAAACACATCAAGGAACTGGCGCCGAAGATGACCAACGCCGGCAAGTTGCTCGGCACTCGCGAGCAACTGGGCGAGGGTCAACGCGATTTGTTCGCCGAGGGCACCTACCTTGGCCAGTGGGGTTTGCCGCCGGATGAAAGCGTCTACCTCAAAGCGGAAACCGACAGCAGCGGCAAACACCTCAGTGGCGCCAACGGCCAGAAATACCGCATGCACTTCAAGGCGCCTGACGTCAGTCAGTTCTGGTCGTTCACGGTGTATGCCTCGGACAATCGTCTGATGGCCCACAACGAAATAAACCGCCACAGCCGTGGGGATCGCACGTTGAAACCTGACGCCGATGGCCTGTACACCATCGAGATGAGCGCCAAGGGCGACGCGAGCAATCCCAACTACCTGCCCATCCCGGAAAAGGACGCCTACATCATCATGCGCATGTACGGCCCGAGCAAAGCCGTGCAGGAGGGCGGGTATAAATTCCCGGCCATCGAGGCAGTCGGCAAGTAATCACTTCGGCTGCTCGGCATGGCCGTGCAGCCGTCGGATGGCTGGATCAAAGCCATATCTTTACTACGCTTGTTTCGATCTCTGTCGACAGGTACTAAAGGATTGAATCCGATGACGGGAATGAAAAACCTTCTGCTGTTCGGAACCCTGCTGGGTACGACTGCCGCGCACGCCGCCATGACCGTGACACCCGACAATTACGCCCGCGCCGAAGTGGACGAATCCTTCAAAAGCATTGTCTCGGATGTGGGGGCGAACACCTTCCGGCATGACCGGGCACTGATACCGCTGGACAAGCAGCCGGCGGTCACCATGAACCGCGACACGGTGTATTCCTTCGGCGTGTTCTATGTGCCCAAAGGCACGACCATCACCTTGCCGAAATCAGCCGACAACCGTTATCAGTCGGCCATGATCATGCAAAACGATGACTTCACCGACCAAGTGTTCTATGCGCCGGGCACGTTCGAGATCAATTCGCAGACCGAGTTTGCCGCTGTGGTCATGCGCACCCAGATCGACCCGAACGACCCTGAAGACACCCAGAACGTCAAAGCCCTGCAGGACGGCATCAAGGTCAATTGGCCAGCAGGCACGACGCCCAAGGAATACAAGGTCGTTGACTGGGACAAGGGCAGCCTGGCGACCCTGCGCAATCAGTATCAGAAAGAAGCGGCCAAGCTGCCCAACTTGAATAACACCTCCGGCCCGCGCGGTGTCATCAAACCGGAAATGCTGCGCCTCAGTGCTTCCGTCGCACTGGGGCTGCTACCGGCAAAAGACGCGGTATACATCTATCGCGATTACGGCTTGAGCGGCGAAAAGTGCTATCAGGCGACCTATGCCAAGCCGGACTTTCTGGAGGGCGGATTCTTCTCGTTCACTATGTACGGGGCGGACAAGTACCTGAAAAGTGAAAACTCCAACTTGAACAACCGCGCGATGAAATTCAACAAGGACGGCACCGTGACCGTTCACTACGGGCCAAAAGAGAAATGCGGTGAGGTCGCCAACTGGCTGCCAACGCCGGGCGACAATTGGTATCTGGGCATGCGCATCTATCGGCCCGGCGAAAGCGTAGTCAGCGGCAAATACACCATCGCGCAGCCGACAGAAATCAAATAATCGGCGAATCAAACAGGGCAGCGACTCGTTGCAAGTCGCGGCCCTGGCATCGATCAATTCACACGGACAGCCGCTGGTGGCGTCCATTCACCACTGAGCACTTCGGGCTTCGGCCAATAGGTGCGGATGGTCGTCTCGAATTCGCTTTTCGGCGCAGGCAGCCAGTTGGCTTCCTTGTCCTTGCCCGGCGAATCGTGCTGGATATACAAGGTCAGCGAGCCATCGGCATTGGTCTTCATGCTCTTGCTGTTCTTGGTGCCCAGGGAATAGCGCTTGAGGTCGTTGGGCGCAAAGAAATGCTGCGGGTCGTACATCGTCAACGACCAGAAGCCATTGGCGGGCGGTGTCTTGCCTTTGGGGAAAGTGATGGTATAGCGGTGGTCGCCATTAAGACGCTCGCCCTTGTCGTCCACTTCGAGGAAGAAGTAGCGCGTCTCCTCGGGCTGGTTGGTGTACATGTTCGATTTGGCGGTGGCCGTGCGGCTGAGGTAATCGTTGCCCCAACGCGCCACGTTGGTCGGTGAGTTCCAGCCATTGGGCAGGCGTGAGCCATTGGTGCGGAAAGCGAACAGCGGGGTGATGGCCTTGTCTTCGGTCTCGACCGCCGCTTTGACGATCGCGTCCTTGATCGACGGGTCTTTGTTCGCCGCTTCGAGCAACGCCTTGATCATCGCGTAACGGCTCTCTTCCCCGGCCAGCGGTGGCACCTTGGCCAATACTTCCGGCAACTGGTCGAAGAAAGTCTCCGGGATCACCCAGCGCGACTCGGCAGAAGTTTTCTCGGCCTGCGGGAAGTGCGGTGTGGCCTTCCAGTCCTTGGTCACGGTTTTGCCGGTGTATTTGCTCAACGGGTAGATGACCATCTGATTGAGCACAGGCTGAATGGCTTTGCGGTCTTCGTCGCTGTCGTCAAGGAACGCCCGTGGGCCGGCAGCAACCAGTTCGGTGGGGGACTTGATGACCTGCGTGATGCCCTCGGGCACCTTGCCTTTCCAGTTCGGCCCGACCACCAGATAGTTGCCGGGCTTGGTGCCGTATTGTTTACCCAGTTTGGAGAACTCTTCACTGCGTGCATCGTAGAGCGCGTACACCCAGAATCGATCACCGAAGTCCGGCACCTGCAACACCATCGGGTCGTCGTCGGTGGCGCCATAACCAAAGCCGTACACCACGTCCTGGTTCGGGTGCGCGACCCAGCGTTGTTCCGGCGAAATATAGCCGGTGAGCAGACTGACATAACCCGTCGGCGCTGCCGGCAAAATGCCGCCGATCAATCCCGGCTCCGGCGCCTTGGCAAACGAGGCGCGACGGTTGAACGCGTTGACCAGCGGCCAGCCCCACAGATAGGTGTCCTGCGCGATGATCGCGGCACTCGAAGGGGTAATCACGGTGCCTGCCGGAACACCCGGCACCTCAGCAGCCGGCTTGCCCGTGGAGTTCTCGCCAGCCTGAACACCTGCGCTCAGAACCGCCGACATCGCAAGGGCCAGCAGGGAATAGGTGAATGCATTTTTCATCGGGTTCAAACTCCGTTTGGGTCATCGGTAAACATTCCCCTCGTACTCAAGTGGGGGAACGAGCCGTGTGACAAACCATCGACTCGACTGGTAACCCTAGTCGGAATTTGGTGATGTGAAAGAAAACACCTGTTCAGGAGCACGGTTTTGAGTGTTTTGAGAGGAAGCCAGCATGGCTTCTATCGGCTCAAAAAGGACGTCCGGAAAATAGCTGATTAAAGCCAGAAAAAGAGGGTTCCGAATTCGTGACTGCACCTCCAACGCGATTTAAACGTACCGCGAGTTCTCATGAAGAGAACCATGCTTGCAGCGTCCCTCGGTGCAGCGGAATGCAGAAAACGTAGCCCTCGCCAGCAGAATGCATGGCACTTGCTGGGTGAGGGCGGTTGCTCATTCCTTCGGCACCACGTTATCCAGCGCCTGATTCACCGCTAATTCCCCCAGCATCACCACCTGGGCTATGCCCAACAGCGTGTTGCGGTTCGGCCCCTGTAACGTCCCGGCAAAATCACCGAGCATCACCGTCGCCGACGCCAAAGACTCGCAGGCATTCGCCAGCAAGGATTCGGTGTCGCTTTGCGGATTGACCATAAACAGACTGTTGGGCGAGTAGGGCGCAGCCATGATCGCCGCCGCCGGCAAAAGATAATGATCGAGCGCACGCTCGGCGGCGTCGTGGAGTTTTCTTGAATCGAACGATTCGTAAGGCGAGGCCGGATCGCAATCCGGCGCAAGCGGTGGGGTCTTGGACATCGACTGAGACTCCAGAAAGGGAAACATCGCGACCGCGAACGGCCCGTGTGCAGCGAGGGGCACACGCCCCTCGCTCATCAATCCCGGCAACTAGTGCGGCACGCGGTAGTTGTCCAACACACGATTGACCGCCAGCTCACTGAGCATGATCACCTGCTGCAACACCAGCATCGCCCGCCGCTGCGAACCGTCCATGGTATCGGCGAAATCACGCGCCATGTCACCGGCCGTGGACAGCGATTCGCACGCCTCGACGAGCAGGGTTTCATCGTCGACGGTGGGGTCGATGACGTAGATCTTGCCGGTTTTGCGTGATGGGGTTGAGGTCTTTGGAGTGCGCGGGTTTAGATAGAAATGGATCGCCCGGTCGGTGGCCTCTTTGATGTTTTGAGGTTCGAGCGCGGCGTCGTAAGGGATTGGATCGGTTTCTGGAGGATTTGGTGTGGCTTTGAACATGGATGAAACTCCTATCGCAGAATTCAAGGAGCCATCACCTTCGCTACCAAACGATGGGTGGTGGCCATACGCGGGTTGGTAGACCGGCTGCAATAGGAACCCGGCGCTCACGAATGAGCCCCCCGCATGACCACCATAAATTCGTCTCGCAAGAGACTGATCAAGGTGTCGCCACACAACTATTACAGACGGGCTACCAAACCCGATCACTGTTTCTCAGTGACCAGCCAACGATAACGCCCGCCCCACAGCCGTGTAAGCCGGCGGATTCTGGCGCACGCGTAGGCAACGGCGCAAGGTGTTGTAGGGTAGGTGGCGTAACAGGGGGTGTCTTTTAAACGGGGGTGTTGAAGGGGGCGGATTCCCGGATTGTTTCAACGATAAGTGAACGCACCCAGCGATGGCCTGCGTCTCGCTGAGTTCGTTCATGCCAGACCAGGATTTTTCTGAAGCCTGGAATTTCAACAGGCGGCTCTATTGATGTGAGCCCGATGTTGTTCACTGCCAATCGACGCGGCACGACAGCGATTATGTCGCTGTACGTTAGAATCTCTGGAAGTACCAGAAAGCTGGTCACCGACACTGTCACTCGACGTGATCTTCCAAGTTTTTCCAGAGCATCATCCGTCACTCCATGAAAACCGCCCCCTGCCGGGGAAACCAAGGCGTGATCCAATGCGCAGAATCGATCCAGTGAAAGCTTGCCATTCAGCGCATCTGGGTGATCAGCGCGCATCACGCATACATAGCTTTCATCAAAGAGTGCCATCGCATGCAATCCTGGTGTTACCGCTTCAGGGGTAACCAATGCGAGATCGATCTCACCTCGATCTAGCTGATTTTGAAGCTCTTGATGATCCACTGGCTGGACACTAACGCGGATGTTCGGCGCTTGTATCCTTAGCGCGCTGAGAAACGATACGACTACGGCACGCAATGCATAGTCGGTCGAAGCAATCCTTATTGTCATGCTCGCCGTCAACGGATCAAAGCTTTGCGGCTGAAGCATGCCTTCAATATCTGCCAGCAACTTCTTAACCGGTGTTGCAAGTTGCTCAGCGCGCAACGTTGGCACGATGCCGCGTTGGGCGCGCACGAACAGCGGATCGGCGAAGCTTTCTCGGAGCCTGTTAAGCATGCCGCTCACAGCAGGCTGGGTGAGCGAAAGTCGATTTGCAGCTCGCGTAACACTACGTTCGTCGAGCAACGCATCCAGTGCTTTGAGCAGGTTGAGATCGAGAGTTCTGATATCAGGATTCATGATGTGCGAAATAAAATATAGCGATTGGTCTTATTTCTAGCCTACACCCATCATGGTCTCAATTCATCAACTGAGCGCTGCATAACCATGAACCAGATCATTTGGCCTGAAGGCTACCTGCCAGGGTTTACCGAAAACTTTGTCTCTAACGAGGTCATCATCGCGGGATTGAGTGCCGCACAGGTATGGCCTCTGCTCAGCCAGGCGCAGAGATGGCCCTCGTACTACGCCAACTCGGCAAACATCCAGTTTCATGATCACATCGGGCCGGATCTGCAAGACGGGGTATCTTTCTACTTTGAAACGTTCGGCTTTCCGGTCGAGGCTTTATGCAATGAGTACGTGCCGCCAACCCCAACCTCTCCAGGACGAATTGCGTGGCATGGATGGTCGGGTGAGGGTAACGCTCGGCTTGACGTTCACCATGCCTGGCTTATTGAAGACCTCTCTGGTGGACGAGTGCGCATCCTGACTCAGGAAACACAGAAGGGTAAACCAGCAGAGGATCTCGCCAAGGCCAAACCCAATCCGATGATCAACGGTCATCAGGACTGGCTGGACGGCTTGGTGGGCGCGGCACGCTTGTCTCCCGGCATGTAACCTCTGAATTTAGTCTTTGGCCGTGGGCTTCAGAGGCGGTCAAATCAGGCATTCCAAGTGCGGCCACAAGGCATCCGTATCTGAGCTTTGGGGCGATTCGACAAAGGCCTGACGGCTTCCCTACGTTATCCGCAATATTTGAACTTCATTCCAACGGCAGCGGACGATCAATGATCACGTGCTTCATTACCAACGTCGATGTCAGACGCTGTACGTTGGGTAACCTCGACAGTTCCTCATCGTACAGTTTTTGAAATGCAGGAAGATCTGCTGTCACCACCATCAGCAGGTAATCAGGATCACCAAAAAGTCTCTGAGCTTGGACGATGTAAGGAATTCGCGGTAAAGCATCTTCAAAATCAGCTACTGCTTTTTGGTGTCCCTCTCTAAGCGTCACGAATATCAGGGACGAGAAATTGAGTCCTAACTCAGTTGCGGATAGTTGAGCTCGATAACCCTTGATCACTCCCTGATCTTCCATCGCCCGAACGCGTCGATGGCATGGAGACAAACTGAGACCTACGCGGTCGGCCAGCTCCGTCAGTGACTGACGACCATCTTGCTGCAGTTGCGCAAGAATCTTCTTGTCCATGCGATCCATTAAGTAAAACCTTCTAATTCAGTGAGCTTTGACAGGTATCTTCGAAAGATAATACCACTTCGCTTTCATTATCCTTCTATCACGGTTTTTCAGGGCCAAGCGGCGCTTTGAATTGATGGAAGAGGAAGGATTTGATCGTGACTGTTTCTCTGATTATGGCGTTTTGGGCCGTATCATTTTTGTTTGTTATCACGCCCGGGGTCGACTGGGCCTACGCGATTTCGGCAGGTTTGCGAGGCCGCGTCTTACCCGCCGTAGTCGGCATGGTTTCCGGCCATCTTGTGGCCACGCTGATCGTCGCCGCAGGTGTGGGGGGAGTGTTGGTCAAAATTCCCTATGCATTGCTGACGTTAACGCTGATGGGGGCCGCCTATCTCTTATGGCTCGGCCTCAACATGTTGTTCAAGCCTTCGCTGCCTGCTCAAGGGGCATCCCGCGATGAAGGTGCCGGGATGGCCTGGGCGATAAAGGGACTATGCGTCAGCGGTCTCAACCCGAAAGTCCTATTGTTGTTCCTGGCGCTGCTACCTCAGTTCACTGATGCGTCAGCCGCATGGCCAGTAGGGGCTCAGATTGTCGCTCTAGGTCTGATTCATGGTGCCAGTTGCGGTGTCGTCTATCTCGCGGTCGGCTATGGCGCTGGTGCGGTGCTTGCTTCACGACCAGCAGCGGCAATCAATGTGAGTCGGCTATCGGGAGCCGCGATGATCGTAATCGCTGTGGTTCTAGCTGCCGAGCGGCTGGCCATTTGAATTGAGGAAGCGAAATGTCTGATCAAAATATTGCCCCCTATAACAGCCCGCGTCGCGGTAGGGTACGAATTCCACATTTACGGGATATGAAGGTACAGGGTCAGAAATGGGCCATGTTGACTGCTTATGACATGTACGCCGCGTCGGTGTTTGAGGCGGCAGGAATTCCAGTGCTGCTCGTAGGCGATTCCGCTGCCAACAACGTGTTTGGACATAACTCGACGTTGGCAATAACAGTGGACGAGATGCTTCCTCTTGTCAGGGCGGTTTCGAGTGCTACCGAACGGGCGTTGGTCATTGCCGATTTGCCCTTTGGCTCTTATCAGGGGTCGCCTGAGCAATGCTTCCATACCGCAGTGCGCTTCATGAAGGAAGGCGGCGCTCATGCCGTAAAGCTCGAAGGAGGGATCGAGATGCTTGCGCAGGTACAGATGTTGGTAGCCGCTGGCATACCGGTTATGGCTCATATCGGTTTTACCCCACAGGCAGAACATCAGCTGGGCGGATACCGCATCCAGGGCAAAGGCGAAGACGCGCAGCGGTTGATTGACTTGAGCGTTGCCTTCGAGCGTGCTGGGGCGTTTGGCCTGCTGATAGAGATGGTGCCAGGCGATGTAGCAACGAGGATCACCGAGACAGTCTCCATCCCTACCGTAGGAATTGGTGCTGGTAATGGCTGCGATGCACAGGTGCTTGTCTGGCAGGACATCGCAGGGCTAAGGGATGGTCAGTTGCCGCGATTCGTCAAGCAGTATGCGGATATGAGAAAGGTGATGAGTGACGCTGCTCAAGCCTTCGCTAAAGATGTCGAATCGGGCTCATTCCCTGGGCCAGAACATACTTTTTAGAGCATCGGAGATCGCAATGAGCACACTGCGCCAGAAGGCGATAGAAGGCCTCGAGGAAGGTGACACTTTTGAAATCAAACGCACTTTTTCGGACGCTGACATCGCCCAGTTTGAAGCGCTATCGCGCGATCACAACCCAGTGCATTCCAATGCCATGTATGCAGAGGCCAAAGGCTTTGATGGTGTCATCGCTCATGGCTTGCTGACGGCGACATTGGTTACAGAGATCGGAGGGCAGTTGGGGTGGTTGGCTACCTCCATGAATTTGCGCTTCAAGCGCCCCGTTTATATCGGGGATGAGCTTACCTGCGTGTGGAAAATTATGGCGATCGATGAGGGTAATCGGGCTCAAGCCGAGGTAATCGTGACCAACAGTAGCGGCCTGGCTGTCTTGCTCGCGGAGACGACAGGGCTAATTCCCAATGACGCCGAGAAAAAACTACTCTCATCAATGACGGTTGATGAGATCTAGGCTTATCAGGGCGATGCAAAAATACCTTTTGTAGAGAATTTAAAGATGCATGGCTTACTAAAATTAATTATTCGACCGGGAACGGAAAAGGCAGACGCCGGCTTTCTCGTTTTAGCCGCTTTCGTTGGTGGCGCAGCGGGAGTATTGCTGGCCCACAAAGTGTCGCTCTCGGTGGGATTGCCCTTCGCACTTTGTGCAACCGTAATGCTTCATCTCACCTGGCGGACGCCAGGTTTTTCTCCCCAAACGACACAAAAATCGGGCCGTGCTGGCGAAAAGCATAACGGGAATAGTGGGGCCGTCTGATCGGTGCAATCAATCAAAGACCTACTAAGTGATTCCCCCTTTAATGGGCACTTTTATGAATCGCACATGACCGCTTTTGGCACATAGTGGCCGCTCACGAACGTCCGATTCCGGCAAAAAACGGACGCTCGTCTGAACCTGTTTTCGGAAAACGGGCTGCCCACCAATCCGGCTCATACTGGTTCTAGTACGATTAATAGCGCTCTAGATTCCTCGGGATGTTTTGCAAAAAAAGACTACGAGCATCTAACTCATTGAGCTCGCAACTGAGTGCAGCAAGGCTTCTCCAAGGATTGCCTCCCTCCGATATCCCGCCATAAAAACTGCAGTGTTCGTCCACATACGTCCTCCATGCGGCATGTTCTTGCTCAAATTGCTGCCGAGTGGATCGTACGTCATCCGCGTCTTCAGGAACTCTCGCCAAAGAATCCCTGTACAGACGCTCGACGGCAGCTCGTTTTTGAACTGCGAAGTGCTCCATGCATTCCATGACCTGCAAAATACTGCTGCCGGACACATCACATGCCTTTCGCTCAACAGCGGAGCCCCATGCGTCGGTAGTCACGATAGTCAGTAGCAAAAAAAACCATAATTTCATGTGATGAGTGCCGAGGTCGTATAAACGAAATACTTGAGTAAGTCCCTTCGATTAGCTGTGATCATCCACAGCGCGTAATGAAACCAAGACTTGAAATCTGGTCATGGCTAACTACTGACATGTTCTAGAGAGGAGGACTGAACGCCGATAGTAAAAAGTTCACAAGTCTTCCCAATTGCAGCGGAAACTATCCGATAAAATGTCTGCTTTTGGCCGAAAGCTGCTGCTCACGAACCACTACTTTCGGCCAATAGCGGTCATCTTGGCTTAGCATGATCTGGAATGACTTAGGTTTCGATATCAAATCTGCCCAATAGCGCGGCGCCGTCAGTGACACCTAAAATTTGATCGATCGCAGCGATTTTTTGGGATGCGCCATCGAGCGCAAAGTCAGCATTGGTGTAAATAGCCTCCGCCTCGTTATGAAGTGCATAGGCAATATGCGCCGCCACGCGAACATTCGTCGGAGCGTCTACAACGCTACCCAGATAATCAACAAGTAAAGTCGCGGCGCGGAACACAGAACTGCCGCACACGGTGAAGCAAAACTGATGATGATCGAGCCACGAGGTATTTTGAATACAGGCCATGAAGATGACGAAAGAACGGCTTTGAACAACGTCTGGATATAGTTCACGCCAGCGTGCGTGAGTCTGACGCAGGTCGAAAGCAGTTGATCGCGGACGACCTGTCAGCTCTCGACAGATTCACCCGACTCCACCGCCTGCTGTCCCTCAACCTCCATCTTCGCCCGCTCAGCCTTACTGATGTACTTAGGCTTCTTCGGCGCCAGTTTCGCGCTGGCCTTTTTGGCCTTTTCCTTGAACAACTGCTTCAGTTTTTTCTGACGATTCATGTGTGTTACTCAGTAAGCAAAGGTAAAAAATCAACGATCGAAGGGCGTAAACGCAGGCCTCCATGGCCGCGCTTTCAAAAAGGGGCGAATCCTGACGCATGCATCGGGTTCAGGCAACGTGATTTGCTCACATGGCGATAAAGTCGCGCACGGCTTTGATGGTTGGCGTCGGCGCTTCTTCCATCAGCCAGTGGCCGGCGGCCGGGATGACCACTTCAGTGACGTTGTCGGCGGCGTTGCGCATGACGATGGCTTCGTTGTTGCCGAAGGATTTTTCGCCGCCGACGGCGAGCACCGGCATGGTCAGTTTCTGTTGCAGAACCGGCGCGTTGTCGATGGCGTCCTGGCGGATGCTGCGGAACTGGGCGAACGCGGCGTACATGGCGCCGGGGCGGGCGTAGAGTTTGGCGTAGTGCTGGCGGGTGCCTTCGTCGACCTTGGCGGGGGTGCCGGCGAATTCGTTCCAGAAGCGGTCGAGGTAGATGCGCTCGCGACCGGCGACCAAACGCTCCATGTCGGCGCCGCCGAAGTCGAAGTGCCAGAGCATCGGCGAACGCACGATGTCGTTCCACGGTGTGATGCCGGGTACAGGCGCATCCATCACCACCAGCCGATCAGTGAGTTGCGGATACCGCGCGGCGTAGGCGAAGGCGACCATGGTGCCGATGTCATGACCGATGACCACCGAATGTTCGATTTTCAGCGCGCTTAACACACCGCGAATGTCCGCCGCTTGAGTCTTCTTGTCGTAACCGCCCTCGGGAATCGACGACAGGCCCATGCCGCGCAAGTCCGGCACCACCACGGTGTGATCCCGCGCCAGATCCGCCGCCAGCGGCGCCCACATGTCGCCGGTATCGCCAAAGCCATGCAACAGCACCACCGCCGGGCCTTTGCCGCCAACGCGCACGTGCATGGTTGCGCCTTCGACTTTGATGTCCTGGGTCTTGAAAGAGGCGGGGAACGGCGTGACGTCAGCGTGAGCCGGCAGGCTGAGGGCGAGCAAGGTCAGGGTGGTAAAAAACAGGCGGGTCATGGGGCGACTCCAGGCGTGTGGGGGATGGAATGAGCGTAGCCGCATCCGCCATTTGCGCCTCTGCAGTTGGTGCGCATGAGTCGGCGTCAGCGCGGTCGATGAGCTGTCGGCAAATGCCAAACGAGTGGCGGCAAATGACAATTCTTGTGCCGGTATCCACCGCAGTATGGGCAGACGTAATAACCGTTACCTGCCACTGTCTGCCTGAGGAAAACAATAATGCCAATGCCCGTGCCGTTCTTCGATCACAAGGAACTGCTGACCCTCAACACCCACGACCTGCCGATCTACAAAGATGCGCTGGCGCCGTACTTTCCCGGCGTCGATGTGCAGCCGCTGTATCTGGACCCAAACCTCGGTATCTGGACGCTGCGCGTGATCTTTCAGCCCGGCGTGCGCCTGCCATGCCATTACCACACCGGCCCGGTGCACCTGTTCACGATGTCGGGGCGGTGGCACTACGTCGAATACCCGGATCAGCCACAGACTGCCGGTAGCTATCTGTACGAGCCGGGCGGTTCGATCCACACGTTCATGGTGCCGCAAGACAACACCGAGCCCACCGACACATTCATGGTGGTCCACGGCGCCAACATCAACTTCGACCAGGACGGCAACTTCGTCAACGTCATGGACGCCACCGACATCATGCAACTCATCGACCGTCTGGTGAAGGAGCGCGGCCTCGACCCGGCGCGTTACATCCGCCCTGGCAACGCCGATTACACGGTTGGCTGAGCACTCGCGGCGGGCGCTGCGGCGGCCGCCCATTCGTCTGGATTTGGGGAGTGTGCTCAATGAGCCAACCTGTCATGCCAACCGGTAGCGAAGGGCAGACGCCTGACGTGCCGCGTTCGGTTTTCATCACCGGTGCCAGCGGCTTTATCGGCCAGGCATTGGCGCGTCGCTACCGGGCGCTCGGGGTCGAAGTGCGCGGCATGGACCTGCGCGCCGACGCTGCCAACGGCGTGGTCGCCGGCGACCTGACCCGCCCGCAGCAATGGGCCGAACATGCTCGCGGCTGCGAGTTGTTCATCAACACCGCAGCGGTGGTGTCCCTCGCGGCGTCGTGGCAGCAGTACCGCGAGGTCTCGGTTCGCGGTGTGCGCAATTGCCTCGATGTCGCCATCGCCAGCGGCGCCAAACGCTTCGTGCAGTTTTCCTCGATTGCCGCCCTCGGCTGGGACTACGCCGAGCAGGCCGACGAGCGCAGTGACGTGGTCATCGGTGATCACTATCGCTACGGCGTGGCCAAAGGTGCGAGCGAGCACGTGGTACTGGCAGCGCATGCAGCGGGCGAAATCGAGTGCACGGTGGTGCGTCCCGGTGACGTGTACGGCCCCGGTTCCCGCGCGTGGCTCAGCGAGCCGCTGAAGATGGCCAAGGCCGGCGCGCTGATTTTGCCCAACGGCGGCAAGGGGCGCTGGACGCCGGTGTACATCGAAGACTTGCTCGACGGCGTGATGCTCGCCGCCGGTTTGCCTCAGGCGAGCGGGCAGATCTTCCACGTCAGTGCGAGTGAATCGGTCAGTTGCCGTGAATTCTTCAGCCACCACTGGCGCTGGGCCGGTCGCAGCGGTGCGCCGCGCAGCCTGCCGCTGGGTCTGGCGGTGACGCTGACCTGGGCGATCTGGCAGATCAATCAACTGCTGCGCCGCAACGACGAAGTCACGCCGGACACCATGTACATGTTCGCCCGCACCGGTGGCATTTCCATCGACAAGGCCCGCCGTCTGCTGGGTTACGCGCCCAAGGTCAGCCTCGACGAAGGCCTGCGCCGTTCCGAGGCGTGGCTGCGTGAAGTCGGCCAGTTGAGCTGATGCCTGCACGCCGCCGAGTCGTCGGCGGTGCAATCTGATAAGGAGAATTCTGATGAAAGCGGTTGTCATGCGTGACAAGCAATTGCAGGTCGATTCGATCACAGCGCCTACGCCGGGGCAGGGTGAGGTGCTGGTCAAGACCCTCGCTTGTGGCATTTGCGGCTCGGACCTGCACATGTTCCATCACTGCGAACATGTGCTGGCCAACTTCAAGCGCGGGCACATTCCGATTGCCTTCGATGATCGCCAGGATGTGGTGTTCGGCCACGAATACTGTGCCGAGATCCTCGATCACGGGCCGGGCAGCGACAAGAAACTCAAGGTCGGCACGCGCGTCTGTTCGTTGCCGTTCGTGATTACCCCGGAGCATTTCCATCACATCGGTTTTTCCAACCGTTATCCGGGTGGTTACGGCGAGCAGATGGTGTTGGCCGAGCAGATGCTGATGCCGGTGCCGGGCGATCTGCCGGCGGACATCGCGGCGTTGACCGAGCCGCTGACCGTGGCCGCTCACGCCGTCAATCGTGCGCGTCTGGATGGCAGCGAAGTGCCGGTGGTGATCGGTTGCGGGCCGATTGGCCTGGCCGTGATCGCGGTGCTGAAATCCCGCGGTATCGGCCCGGTGGTGGCTTCCGACTTCTCCGCCGGGCGTCGCGCCCTCGCAGAGAAAATGGGCGCCGACGTGGTGGTCAATCCGGCTGAACAGTCGCCGTACCAATCGTGGCTGCAAGTCGCGGCGCCCGAGGGTTACGACATCACCGGGCCGATGGCGCTGTTGGGTTTGGGGCCACAACCCAAGCCGTGCGTGGTGTTCGAGTGCGTGGGCGTGCCGGGTCTGATTCAGCAAGTGATCCAGAACGCTGCGCCGCGCTCAAGACTGATCGTCGTCGGCGTGTGCATGGAGAGCGACCGCATCGAACCCTTGATCGGCATCGGCAAGGAAATGAACGTGCATTTTTCCTTCGGCTACACCGGGGAAGAGTTCGCCCACACCTTGCACGCGCTCGCTGACGGCAAACTCGACGGTGCGCCGATGATCACCGGTCGCGTCGGACTGGATCAGGTGGCCGGTGCGTTCGCCGATCTGGCGCAGCCGGATGAGCACGCGAAAATCATCATCACCTACGCGTGAAAGCCTTTGCGCGCTGGCTTACGGGTCGGCGCGCAATTGCGTGCGTCGCACGCGCGGCGGCACGCCGTACCAGCGTTTGCAGGCGCGGTTGAACGAACTCTGTTCGGCATAGCCAAGCAGACCGGCAATCTGCGCCATCGGCATGTTCGCTTCGGCCAGGTACAACTCGGCAAGTTCCTGGCGTGCGCGCTCGACCATGTCTTCGAACACCAGATCGTTGTCGGCCAGCCGCCGCTGCAGCGAGCGTTCGCGCATGCCCAGTTGTTCGGCAATCAGCGGCAGCGCGCAGCGTTGCGTCGGCAACAAACGACGAATCGACGATTCGACCTGCTTGCCGATGTCCAGCGGGTTCGCGCCCATGTTGCTGACGTATTCCATCATGGTGTCGTGCAATTGGCTGTTGTGCTGGTCGATCGGTTTGCTCAGGCAATCAGGCTGCAGCACCAGGGCGTTGTGCGCCTGGCCGAAATAGGTGCGGGCGCCGAAGAAGCGCTGATAGCGACTCTGCGGCAGCCGCGCTTCGGTGCGCGACAGCACCGAGTGCGGGCGGAATCCCGGGCCGTAAAGCATCTGCAAGGTTTTGAACATGACCCCCAGGGACGTCTCGATCACCTGGCGCTGGCGCGGTGGCGGACGCAGGGTCATTTCATAGATCAGGTAGGGGTGGACCGGGTCGATTTCGGTGTCCAGGTGCACCAGCACGCCGGGGCTGTAGATGTGCAGGAAACGCACGATCTCCGTCAGCGCTTCGCCGACATTGCGCGCATTCTGTGCGACCACTGCCAACGGGCCGAGGATATTGATGCTTTGCCGCTCGGCCAGACGCAGGCCGAAATCAATGCATTGCAACTGTTCGGCAGTCAGCTCCAGCAAGTTGATCATCGCCCGGTAGGGTACCACGGCCGAGCCGTTGTCGAGCGACTTGGGATCGATCTGCATCTGGCGCAGCAGGTCATCGGGATTGCCGCCCAGTTCTCGCACGAGCTGGGGGTAACCGGTCAGGGATGAGGTTTTGATCAGGGCAGTCATGGTCGGCTTTTAGGCTCTTGTGTCATGAAACAGGCGATGCCCGACCTCTGCGGGCGGGCAGCGCCATCGTCTCTGCATTTGTGATGGACGAACAGTTTAATTCGTTGGCTGACGGCTAATGACAAAAGTCTGACATGAACGGACAAATGATTCTGCACGCCCTCTCTGCATGCTTGCGCACACAAACAAGAACGCTCAGCCATGGGGTCAAGTCCGGCCCCGCACGGTAAGGGCGATGGCGGAGACCTGCATGCACAATAAAAACAGCAACGTTCGTACCTGGATGAAACCGTTGGCCGTGGCCATTTCCTGCGTGTCGGCCGGGGCCGTGCAGGCCCTGCCGTTCCAGTTGGAAAACGGCTGGGAAGGGGAGTGGAACACCACGCTGTCGGTCGGTTCGCAATGGCGTGCGGAAAACCAGGACAAAGCGCTGTACAGCGGCGCCAACGGTGCACTGCTCGGCAAGTCCGGCGGCACGGGCGGTTCGGTTGACGCTGGCAACCTCAACTATGACAAGGGCGACCGCGTCTCCACCATCGCCAAATTCGTCACCGACCTGTCGCTGCGCAATGGCGACATGGGCGGTCTGGTGCGGGTCAAAGGCTGGTATGACGAAGCGCTCAAGGACGAAGACGTCAATTTCGGCAGCGCCGGCAATGGCTATCGCAAGAAACCGCTCAACGATGACGGATACGCCGACCTGCAGAAATTCAGCGGCGTCTACCTGCTCGATGCCTACGCCTACAACACCTATTACTTCGACGACACGCCGGTGCAGGTGCGCCTTGGCCGGCAAGTGGTCAACTGGGGCGAAAGCGCTTATATCCAGGGCATCAACCAGATCAACCCGCTCGACGTCCCGGCCTTGCGCCGCCCCGGCACGGAGCTCAAGGAAGCGCTGATTCCGGTGTGGATGGGCTACGTCAACATTGGTCTGCCCGCCGGGATTTCCATGGAGGCGTTCTACCAGCTCAAGTACGAAAGCACGGCCATCGAAGGCTGCGGTCACTATTGGTCAGTGACCGAAAGTGCCATTGGCCAGGACTTCGGCGATTGCCAGGTGGGCACCTTACTCGGTGGCACCAATCCTTCATCGCCCACCAAGATTGCCGCTGGCGCGTACTTGCCGGAAGTCAAGGGCAAAGACCCGCGCGACAGCGGCCAGTGGGGCGTGGCGTTCCGTTTCCCGCTCGATGCCCTCGACGGCGAGTTGGGCGTGTATTACATGAACTACCACTCGCGCACGCCTTATCTGGGCATGCGCAGCACCGGTTCGGCCGCGCTGACGGCGTTTCCCAACGCTGGCACACCCGGTGCTATCGCGCGCAACGCGCAAGGTCAGTTCGTCGGGCCTAGCTGGGAATACCCGGAAGACATCCGCCTGTACGGGCTGAGTTTCACCACCACGCTGAGCGGCTGGTCGATCGGCTCGGAACTCAGCTATTCGCCCAATCAACCGGCACAAATCAACGGCGCCGATTTGCTCAACGGCGCTTTGACCGGGGTCGGCCCGGCAGGTGAATTGCTGCAAGCGGTGAAGGTGCAAAGTGCGCCATTCACCGCCGGTTGGGACCGGTACGAGAAAACCCAGTTTCAGGTCAACGGCGTCAACGTGTTCCCCAACGTGCTCAAGGCGGACAACCTGACAGTGGTTGCCGAAGCTGGGTTCCAGTGGAACAACATTGCGCAGGGTGACGAAGACCGCCGTTACGGTCGCGGTTTCATCTACGGCATGGGCTCGTCACCGACCATTCCCGGGGGTGGCAACACCTGCACCACGACCATCGCCAGCCTGAACAACTCAAGCCCGGCCGGGTGCAAGAACCAAGGCTATGTCACCGATTTTGCCTGGGGTTATCGCCTGCGCGGCCAGCTCGATTACAACAACTTCCTCGGCACCAGCGTCACCGCTTCGCCTTACGCGTTCTTCGGTCAGGACGTCGATGGCGTGTCGATGGATGGCCAGTTCAACGAGGGGCGGATTACCACGGCGGTGGGCATCACCTTCGATTACAACAAGCAGCAAAAACTTGATTTCAGCTACGTCAGTTTCGACAACAGCGCCGAATACGACCCCCTGCATGACCGCGATTTCTACGCGGTCAATTACAGCTACAGCTTCTGACAGAACAATAAGAGGTAAGTCTGATGAACAAGCTTATTCATGCCACGCGCCTGGGTGGCGTGGCGTCTGCCTTGCTGCTCGCCTTGAGCAGCCCGGCGCACGCCCAGATCAGCGCCGATCAAGCCGCCCGCCTGGGCAAAGACCTGACCCCGCTGGGTGGGGAGATGGCCGGCAATGCTGACGGCTCGATTCCGGCCTACACCGGCGGCATGGCGCAGCCGCCCAGTGGCTGGAGCCCGGAGCAGGGCTACGTCGACCCGTTCGCCAGCGAAAAACCGCTGTTCACCATCACCGCCGCCAACCTCGCGCAGTACAAGGACAAACTCACGCCGGGCATGCAGGCGCTGCTGGCCAAGTACCCGAGTTTTGTCATGCCGGTTTACCCGACGCATCGCACGGCGATGGTTCCGGCAGCCGTTGCCGACAAGGTCAAACAGGAGGCGCCGCACGTCGAACTCAACGGTTTTGGCGTGAGCAACCTGAACGGTTCGACCACGCCGTTCCCGATTCCGAAAAATGGTCTTGAAGCCATCTGGAACCACAACGTGCGTTACCTCGGCGGTGGTTTGCAGCGCACTTACGCCTCGTTCCCGGTGCGGGGCGGCGGTGATTACTACGCATTGCGCGTGGAAGAAAATCGCGTCTTCGACGCCAACATGGACAAGCAATCGGACAACCGCCTGCTCAACTATTCGGCGCGATTCATCTCCCCGGCAACCCTCGCCGGCACCGTACAACTGGTGCAGGAACCGATCGATCAGGTCAAGGAGGTGCGTTCGGCGTGGATCTACAACGTCGGTCAGCGCCGCGTGCGTCGTGCGCCGGATCTGGCCTATGACAACGTCAACGACGGCACCGAAGGCCTGCGCGTGACCGACGACTTCGACGGCTACAACGGTGCTCCGGATCGCTTCGACTGGAAACTCGTCGGCAAGCGCGAAATGTACGTGCCGTACAACGACTACAAGCTCGGCTCGAAACAGGTCAAGTACAAAGACATCCTCACCGTCAACACGCCCAACCCCGATTTGCTGCGCTACGAGTTGCACCGTGTCTGGGTGGTCGAAGGCAACTTGCGCGCCGATGCCAAACACGTTTACGGCAAGCGTGTGATGTACCTCGACGAAGATTCCTGGACCGTGTTGGCCAGTGATGCCTATGACACCCGTGGCACCTTGTGGCGCGTGGGTGTGCATCCGCTGATCCAGTTCTACGACGCGCAAGTGCCGTGGTATCGCGCCAACATCTGGCATGACCTGAGCAATGGCAGCTACTACCTGTCCGGCCTGGCCAACGAAGAACAGCAACCGTGGAAATTCGGGATCAAGGGCCGTTTCGTCGACTTCCAGCCTGACGCCTTGCGGCGCATGGGCAAGTGATCGCCACGCCTCTTGATTAACCCGCTGCGGACGGCCATCCGGTCGTTCGCAGGCTTACTGGAATCCTTGTCATGTCGTTACGTCATCTGGAATGGCTGGCGGGCGTGGGGTTGTGCCTGCTGGCCGGCGCACTGCGCGCCGAAACGCCCAAGCTCGACTATCAGGTCAGCTCGCAACACGCGTTCCTGCTCAACATTGCCGACAGCGGCGACCATCTGGTGGCGGTCGGCGAGCGCGGCGTGGTGCTGATCGCCGATGAAAAAAATGCGCAATGGCGCTCGGTGCGCACTGACACCACACGCACCTTGTCCGGCGTGGCGTTTGTCAGCGCAGCGATTGGTGTCGCCGTGGGGCACGGCGGCACGTTGTTGCGCACCGAGGACGGCGGCCAGCATTGGTCGTCGATCGAGACGCCCGCCAATGGTGATTCGTTGCTCGGTGTCATTGCATTGGGCGACGGGCGCATGGCTGCCTGGGGCGCGTTCGGCCTGTATCTGCGCTCCAGCGATAACGGCGTCAGCTGGCAGCGACTGCCGGTGCTGGACGGCGACTTCGACCGGCATATTTCGCAAGTCATCACATTGGCCAATGGCGATTGCCTGATGGTCGGCGAGAGCGGCACGCTCGCCCGTTCGCGGGATCACGGCGAAACCTGGCAAGCCATGGACAGCCCTTACGCCGGCAGCCTGTTCGGTGCCTTGCAACTGCAAAATGGCGCGCTGCTGATCTACGGCATGCGCGGCAACGTCTGGCAGTCCAGCGATGACGGCCAGACCTGGGCGCGGCGCGACACGGCCACCACGTTCGCGTTCAACGGGGCGTTGCAGCTCAAGTCGGGACGGGTGCTGGTGCTGGGCAACAGTGGTTTGCTGCTGGCCAGTGACGATCAGGGCCAGACCTTCAAGACGCTGCCATCCACTCACACCAGTCTGGCCAAGGCGCTGCAACTGGCCGACGGCCAACTGCTCGCGGTCGGCGATCGCGGCGTCACGCCCCTCGCGGCCAACGTGACCCAGGGTCAGGAGTAAGCCATGAGCATTCAGGAAAAGTACGTGACGAATGCCGAACAGATGAAGCGCAAGGACTTTGCCCAAGGCCTTGTCGGCAAAGTCTCCTACTGGATTTTCCATCAGCGCAAACCGCTGCTGGCGCTGTTCATTCTGCTTACCGTGGCGCTGGGTTACAGCGCCACGAATCTGAAGATCGAAGCGGGTTTTTTCAAGATGATCCCGCTGCATCATCCGTACATGAAGACCTTCCTCGAGTATCAGAAGGATTTCGGCGGCGCCAACAAAGTGTTGGTGGCGGTGAAGAGCAACAAGGGCGAAATTTTCACCCCGCAAGCGATGGCCGCGTTGCGCAAAGTCTCCGACGAAGTGTTTTTCATCAATGGCGTAGAGCGCAGTTCGGTGACCTCGCTGTTCACCTCCAACGTGCGCTACACCGAAGTGGTCGAAGACGGTTTTACCGGCGGCAATCTGGTCGATTCCAGCTACGCCGGCACACCGCAGCAAGTGGCACAGGTGCGCGAGCGCACACTTAAATCCGACTGGGTCGGACGCATCGTTTCCAATGATTTGTCATCGGCGATGGTGGTGGCCAACCTGCAAGAGACCGACCCGGTGACCGGCCAGCGTCTGGATTTGCAGGAGGTGGCGAAAAAACTCGAGCAGATTCGTCAGGACAACCAGAACCCCGACATTAGCATTCACATTATCGGTTTCGCCAAATCCATCGGTGACATCGCCGAGGGTGCGTCCGATGTGCTGGTGTTCTTCGTCATCGCCTTCGTCATCAGCGCGTTGCTGTTGTACTGGTATTGCGGCTCGTTGATGTTGACTGGCTGGGCGCTGATCTGCGCGATGGTGCCAGTGGTCTGGCTGCTCGGATTGTTGCCGCTGCTGAAACTGACGCTGGACCCGATGTCGATTCTGGTGCCGTTCCTGATCTTCTCCATTGGCGTGTCCCACGCGGTGCAGATGACCAACGCGTGGAAACTGGAAACCCTCAACGGCGCTGACGGCGTCACGGCGTCGCGCAACTGCTTCCAGAAACTCTTCGTGCCCGGCGCCGTGGCGCTGCTCGCCAACGCCTTGGGCTTCATGGTGATTGCCCTGGTCGACATCGAAATGGTGCGCGAACTGGCGATCACCGCGACCCTCGGCGTGTCGGTCATGATCGTCACCAACAAGATGCTCTTGCCGATTCTGTTGTCGTTCATGCGTTTGTCGGCGGCGGACGCGCAAAAGCTGCGCGGCAAGGAAACCCTCGGTGCAGGTCTGTGGGAACGCCTCGGTGTGTTGGCAACCCGGCGCGGTGCGGCGTGGGCGTTGCTGTGTGCGGCGCTGCTGCTCGGCTGGGGATTGTGGGAGGCGCGGCAACTGCACGTCGGCGACATCGGCGCCGGTGTGCCGGAACTGCGCGCAGATTCGCGCTACAACCAGGACGTGGCCGCGATCACCCGCGACTTCGCGATTGGCGTCGATTTGCTGCAAGTGATCGTCAAGGCGCAGGGCGACGAAACACCGTGCGTGAAGCGCGAAGTGCTCGACCCGATCAGTGAGCTGGAGCTGTACCTGCGTCAGGATGACGGCGTGTCATCGGTGCGCAGCCTGGCCGGTTTCGTCGGCAATATCACTCAGGCCTACGCGGAAACCGACCTGAAGTGGCGAGTGCTGCCCGAACCCACTGCGCAAATCGCCCAAGGCGTCGGCTTCGCGACACGGGTCGGCACCGAGTACATGAACAGCGCGTGCAATGCGATCCCGGTGTCGATCTACACCCGCGATCACCAGGCCGACACCATCAGCAACCTGATGGCCAAGATCAAGGCGTTCAAGGCGGCCTATGACAACGACAGCGTCACCTTCGAGTTGGCCTCGGGCAACGTCGGCGTCATGGCCGCGACCAACGAAGTGGTGCACGCCGGAGATCGACTGGTCAACGGCGCATTGTTCGCCTCGGTAGCGCTGTTGTGTCTGTGGATGTTCCGTTCCTGGCGCATCACCCTCTGCGTGATCATCCCGCTGGCGCTGGTCACCGTGCTGTGCAATGCGCTGATGGCGCTGCTCGGGATCGGCGTCAAGGTCAACACCTTGCCGGTGGTCGCGTTGGGTGTCGGCGTTGGCGTGGATTACGGCATCTACC
This sequence comes from Pseudomonas sp. 4CAES_32.4, assembly GCF_058136335.1. Lineage (NCBI taxonomy): Bacteria > Pseudomonadati > Pseudomonadota > Gammaproteobacteria > Pseudomonadales > Pseudomonadaceae > Pseudomonas > Pseudomonas sp. 4CAES_32.4. The sequence continues at coordinate 3,620,302 of NZ_CM176882.1, read as the reverse complement.
TGTTCGAGCGGATCAAGCACGAGATGCACGAAGGCGGACTGAGCCTGCGGGAGGCGTTTGTCGAAGCGCTGAAACAGCGGGGCACGGCGTCGGTGTTCACGGCGGTCACCATGACGTTGTCGATTGCCACCTGGGCGTTTTCCAACCTCAAGTTCCAGGCGGACATGGGCATCCTGCTGGCCTTCATGTTCCTGGTGAACATGCTCGGCGCCATCCTGCTGTTGCCGGCGCTGGCCGCCTGGTTGCTGCCCAAGGCAAAGGCTGCGCAACCCACGCCAAAAATCTGAGTGAATCGACGCTTGTCGGAATCCTTGCCGAAAGGCCCGGCTCATTGTTGAGCCGGGCCCTTTTTCCCCACGCTCGAAGCAGCGATCAATTTTCTATTTTTGGGTCGAGTCAGCACGTCTGCCCATCATCCAAACGGAGTTTGAACCCAATGAAAAATCCACTGACCCACTCATTGCTCGCGGTAGCGCTGGCGTCTGTGATGGCCGCCAATATCCATGCGAGTGAAAGCCTTGCCAGTGAAAACTCTGCCGGCAAACCCGCGTCGCAAGTGCCGGGTGTTCCCGTCGGCACCGTGATTACCCCGTCAAGCGCCAGCGTGATTGCCCAGGATGCGTACCTGTGGGGCTGGCCCATCGTCAACGCGTTCAACCGCCGCACTTCGTTTTCCAGGGCGCCGGAGCCGGGTCTGGTCGGCGGCATTCTGCCGGCGGCGCCAACGGGCTATGTGGGCATGCTCACCGACTACATATCGCCCGAACAGCGCTGGATCGCGCACCCTAACCAGGACGTGGTTTACGGTTTTGGTTATGGCGCCACCGACGACGATCCGATGGTGCTGCAGGTGCCGGACTTCGGCGATCGCTTTTGGGTCTACGCGCTCTACGACGCCCGCAGCGAGGAATTCTCCAGACTGGGCAAACAGTACGGGACCAAGCCCGGCAATTATCTGGTGGTCGGGCCGAACTGGAAGGGCAGCGTGCCGGCAGGCATCACGGCGGTCATCAAGTCGCCCACCGAACTGGTTGCCGTCGGCCCGCGTACCTTCCTCGACGACAGCGATGCAGATCGCAAAGCCGTGCAGGCCGTGCTCAATCAAGTGGTGGTCTACCCGTTGAGCAAGTACACCGGCAAAACCATAACCAAGGACTGGAAAGCCACTCCGCATTTCCCGCAAGTGCAGAAAAGCGCTGCAGAGTCGCGTTGGGTCATCCCGGAAAAATTCTTCGAGCAATTGCCGGAAGTCCTCGCCAAGGTGCCGCCGCTGGCCGGCGAAGAAAGCCGCTACGCGATGATGCACGCGCTGCTCGATGCTGCCGCGAAAGACCCGGCAATCAAGGACGCCATCGTCAAGGCAGCGGTCAAGACCGAAGAAGAAGTCGTCTCGCCCTTGTTCTCGTTCCGCACCAACGGCTCGCGCCTGGCCAATGGCTGGAACTCGCCGACCAACGTGGCGCGCTGGGGCAATGACTATCTCAGTCGCACGGCGACGGCCAAGTCGAACATGTACACCAATCAGCCCGAAGAGACGCGCTACTTCTTCCTCGAAGTCGATGAGAAGGGCCAGCGCCTTCACGGCGATCACCGCTACACGCTGACGTTCCCCAAAGGCCAGACGCCGCCGGCCGAGGGTTTCTGGTCGCTGACCCTGTATGACCCGCAGCACTTCTTCGCGCCCAACGCGATCAATCGTTATTCCCTCGGCACCAAGAACAGCAAGAGCATGCAGACCAACGCCGATGGCTCGTTGACCCTGTATATCCAGCACGACTCGCCGGGCAAGGACAAGGAAGCCAACTGGCTGCCAGCGCCGAAAAGCGAGTTCGAAGTGACCATTCGTACGTACTGGCCAAAACCGCAAGTCTTGAGCGGTGGATGGACACCGCCGGGCGTGGCCCAAGTGCAGTGACCCGTTTGCGCCGTGGCGGCAAATGGCAAAGATCTGTCGTCAAATGCCAAGTTTCGGCGCGCCTCTCAGGGCAGCCTACAGGCGCTGAATATCACAGCAGATCAAGCACAACAACTATAAGAAAAGGGGTAAGGGGATGATGACGACGAGCATAACGCTCAAGCGCTGGTGCGGCGTGCTGGCCTTGCTGGCGGCTGGCCTGTCCTCGGCGATGGCGGCCGACAAACCGAACATCCTGGTCATTTTCGGTGATGACATTGGCATCACCAACATCAGCCGTTACAGCAACGGCATCATGGGCTACCAGACACCCAACATCGACAGCCTGGCCAAGGAAGGTGTGATGTTCACCGACTATTACGGCGAACAGAGTTGCACCGCCGGACGCGCGGCCTTCATCACCGGCCAGCATCCAGTACGCACCGGCCTGACCAAGGTCGGCATTCCCGGCGCCGTGACCGGTTTGAAGGCCGAAGATCCGACCATCGCCGAGTTGCTCAAACCGCTCGGCTACGTCACTGGCCAGTTCGGCAAGAACCACTTGGGTGATCGCGATGAATACCTGCCGACCAACCATGGTTTCGACGAATTCTTCGGCAACCTCTATCACCTCAACGCCGAAGAAGGCCCGGAAGACCCGGACTGGACCAAGAATCCGGAGATGGACAAGCGATTCCGTCCGCGCGGCGTGATTCGCAGCAGCGCCGACGGCAAGATCGAAGACCTCGGTGCCCTGACCAAAAAACGCATGGAGACTATCGACGAGGAATTCCTCGCCGCCTCGACCAACTTCATGGACAAAGCGGTCAAGGCCGATAAACCGTTCTTTGTCTGGTACAACTCCACGCGCATGCATTACTACACGCACATCAGCGACAAAGTGAAGGGCAAGTCCGGGCAGGGCGAGTACAACGACGGCATGCTCGAACACGATGGCCAGGTCGGCCAATTGCTGAAGAAACTCGATGAACTGGGCGTTGCCGACAACACCATCGTGATTTATTCGACCGACAACGGTGTGCACTTCAATCAGTGGCCGGACGCCGGCGTCACGCCGTTCCGCGGGGAAAAGAACACCAACTGGGAGGGCGGTTTCCGCGTGCCCGCCATCGTGCGCTGGCCGAACCACATCAAGCCCGACACGGTTTCCAACCAGATCATGTCCGCCCAGGACTGGATGCCGACCTTGCTCGCTGTCGCCGGCGTCAATGACGTCAAGGAGCAGTTGCTCAAAGGCTACAAGACCGGCATGAAGAACTTCAAAGTGCATCTGGACGGTTACAACTTCCTGCCGTATCTCGTCGGCCAGGAAGACAAGGGCCCGCGCACCGATTTCTACTATTTCAGTGATGACGGCAAGTTGCTTGGCGTGCGCGACGGTGACTGGAAACTGGTGTTCGCTGAGCAGCGCGCCCATCAGTTCGACGTCTGGCGCGACCCGTTTGTCGAACTGCGTATCCCCAAGGTATTCAACCTGCGCCGCGATCCGTATGAGCGCGCCGACACCGACTCGAACAATTACAACCAGTGGTGGGACAAGAAAGTCGGCGTCGTCGGCCTGCCGGCCATGGCGCGGGTGCAGCAATTCCTCGCGACCTTCCAGCAATTCCCGCCACGCCAGCGCCCGGCGACGTTTACGGTGGATCAGATGGTCGAGAAATTCATGCAGTACAAGGTGCAGTGATGAGCTGAGGAGGGCGGTTGCAGCGGGCGGTGCATCCATGCACCACCCACCTCGATCAAACGATTTTCAAAGCGCTCAGCACGATCAGCGATTGCTCGGCAAAGGCCTGGGCCTGTTCGGTCAGCGCGGCGATGTTGGCTTCGGCGGTGGTCAATGGTTTGCCGTCCTTGAGCAGCACTTCGTTCTGTTCGGCGATGACGCTCCACACCAGTTGCGCCCATTCCGCCGGGTGCTGTTTGCCTTGGCGGATCGCAATCAGGAACAGTTGCTGGTAGCGGCTGACCGCGACGCCACCGCCGGTGACCGGGCTGCTCAGCACCTGAATGTCGGCGTTGAACAGCGCGCGTTTGCACAGTTGCAGGTTGAACGCGGCGCAGCGCTCGTACACCAGCGCCTCGGCGGCTTCGCTCTGGCAAGGCGCTACGGCGCCCATGCCGATCAAGATTGCAATGGCTTGCTCGAGATCGTCATAAGCCATCGGCGCGACGTCGGCGAGCAACTGCTGCAGGGTTTTGGCTTCATACGTCTGGCCCGCCAGTGCATTGAGCACCGGCCCGTAGATTGCCGGTTGCAGCGACGCTTCGCCAGCAGGGCCAGTGACGCTGGACGCGACGTTTTCTGCCGGCTGCATCAGGATGAATCGGGTTTTGAGCATGCGCGAGCGGCGCTCGGCGGCGCTGAGGCGGTTGGCACCGCGCACATATAGATCGCGACGGAAGGACTGGTTGACGAAATAGTCACGCGCTTGTTCGCGCATGATCGGATGCTCGATACCGTCGAGAAAGGCCAGGCCTTCGGCGCTCAGATTGAGCGCATCGACCGAGTCCATCGGCACCGCCGTCGTGACGTAGTCGAGCTTGGCCGGGGCCAACGCATCGGCCATGTCGGCGAAAAACATGCAGTTCCAGTCGCGATTGAAATATTCGTGGGCGACGTATTGGCGATCCTGGCCTTTGATGGTCTTCAACCTGGCGCCCAAGTGCGGCGCGGCAATCGCATACTTGGGGTTGGCCGCCAGCAACGCCTCGGAAAACTGCAACGCGGCATCGATGCGCTGATCCGGGCGCGTCGAGTGATTGGCAAAACGGTCGTGCAGGCTGAACAGTTGGCGCAACGGCGCCGAAGGCGACCACCCCGGCAGAGCGTTATAGCTGACATACAGATGACCACCCGGTTTGAGGTGGCGGCGGGCAAATTCGACGATCAGTTTGTGGTTGTCACGGCTGACCCAACTCCAGATGCCATGCAGGCTGATGCTGTCGAACTGTGGCAAATCCTGGCGCGCCAGCAGTTGCTCGAAACTGTCGTCATACAGCTTTGCGCCGTTGTTGCTGAGTTCCGCCAGTTCAATGGCATGGGCCGCTTGACCCGGATGGAAGTCCGTACCGACGAAGGCTGCGGGGTTGGCCGTGGCGTGGATATTGATCGACACACCCTGACCAAAGCCGAGCTCGCAGTGGTAGCCGTCGGGATTGTCCAGACTGGAGTAGCCGCGCAACAACAGGCAGTAACGCTGGAAAACCGGATTGATTTCCCGGCTATAGCTGTAGGTGTAGCCCTCGTCGGTGAAATAACCTTCGTTCCAGGCGTTGCTCATAGGTGCAGCCTCTTGCATCAAAAATGAGGGGTTGGACTGGCCTCTTTCAATCTGGCGCTGTCCATCAGAGTGTTGTCGGCAGGATCAAACCATTCGATAGGGTCCATGGGATATTTCACGTCGATGCCAAAGCATCTGGGTTGCTTTTTTACGCCAATCTGTACATTGAAACGGGTGAAATAGCCGAACCGGGCCTTGGCGTGAATCCGGCCAAATCCTGCCGCTGCGGGCCAACGGTACTACATTGCGCAAAAGACGTGTTCTACGCCCATAAAAAGCCCGGCAAGCGCCGGGCGATATTGGATTTGCAGCGTTACGCCGCCATGTTTCCAGCGGCCATTTCCTTCTTGCAGCTGGCTTTCATGGCCTCCATCTGCAGGCCCAGCTCTTCGAGTTTTTCCTTGCCCAGCAGCTTTTTCGCTTGCGGGAACATCTCCGTTTCTTCCTCTTCGATATGGTGCTCAAGCAGCTCTTTGACCACTTTCACTCGGCCGGAAAACTCCGGGGTGCCTGGGTCGGTGAGTTTCAGATCGGGGAGGACCAGGGAGTCGACGGTGCGGTGTTCTTCCTTGGCCTCGAAGTACATGATGTCCTGTTCTTTGCTGCCGGCTTCCTTGAACGCGGGGTAGAGGATTTCCTCTTCCAGGCGGGTGTGGATCGAGATTTCCATTTCCAGTTTGCCCAACAGTTCCACGCGTTTTTTCAGCGCCCGCTCCGTCGAGTCGCTCAGTTGGCTAAGGATGTCTTTGACTTTTGCATGATCGGCTTTGAGAAGGTCGATGGCGTTCATATTGAGTGGCCTCTGCTGTCACGGAGTGAACACAGGCTCGTTGTCTCACGGCGCTGTGAATGCTCTCAATCCATCGCATTTGTTGTGCCATTTTCATCCGTGACGCTCTGTCGCTATGGATCAAGGGCTTACGCGAACACGGGCAAAAGGCCTTCGTGCAGCCTGCATGAAAAGGGGGTTGCCGGCAGTGCAGATCACCGCTTTGCCACGTTCGGGGCGCCGCTGATCCGAATCTGCAAAAGCCTTCTGAACTCGTTTTCGCATTGCTTTGCCGTAATGAGAACAGCAGGCATTTCACTCAAGCGAATGAGGATCTCACCATGCGAGCAATGACCTATCACGGCGCCCATGACATCAGAGTCGAAACCGTCCCGGACCCCGTACTCGAAGCGCCCGACGACATCATCCTGCGAGTGACCGCCACGGCGATTTGCGGTTCGGACCTGCACCTGTATCGCGGCAAGATTCCGACCGTCGAGCATGGCGATATTTTCGGCCATGAGTTTATGGGCGTGGTCGAGGAAACCGGATCGGCGGTGACGGCGGTACAGCGCGGTGACCGGGTGGTGATTCCGTTTGTGATTGCCTGCGGTGATTGTTTTTTCTGCCAGCAAGAGCTGTACGCAGCCTGCGAAACGACCAACAGCGGGCCGGGTGGGGCCATGAATAAAAAGATCATTCCGCCGCCCGCAGCGTTGTTTGGCTACAGCCGTATGTACGGCGGCATTCCCGGTGGCCAGGCGGAGCTGGTGCGCGTGCCCAAGGCCAATACCGGGCCGTTCAAGGTGCCGGGGACGCTGTCTGACGAGAAGGTGCTGTTCCTCTCCGACATCCTGCCGACCGCTTGGCAAGCAGTAACTAACGCCAGCATTGGACCGGGCTCAAGCATCGCGATTTACGGCGCGGGGCCGGTCGGACTGCTCAGTGCGGCATGCGCAAAAATGCTCGGCGCCGAGCGGATTTTCATGGTCGATCACCACCCGTACCGGCTCGATTATGCGCAACGCACCTACGGCGTGATTCCAATCAACTTCGATGACGACGATGACCCGGCGGACACCATTATTCGCCAGACGCCCGGCAGTCGTGGCGTGGACGCGGTGATCGATGCGGTGGGCTTCGAAGCCAAGGGCAGCACCACGGAAACCATTCTCGCCACGCTTAAGCTCGAAGGCAGCAGCGGTAAGGCGTTGCGCCAATGCATTGCCGCCGTGCGTCGCGGCGGCGTGGTCAGCGTGCCGGGCGTGTACTCGGGGTTCATTCATGGATTTCTGTTTGGCGATGCCTTTGATAAAGGCCTGACCTTCAAGATGGGCCAGACCCATGTGCAGCGCTACTTGCCGCAATTGCTCGACTACATCGAGACCGGGCGGCTGCAGCCCGAGGCAATCATCACCCATCGGATGTCGCTGGAGCAGGTCGCCGAGGGTTACCGGATCTTCGACAAGAAAGAGGAAAACTGCCGCAAGGTCATTCTGACCCCCGGCAGCAGTGATGTGCCGCTGGCGCAAATGGAAGAGATGCCGCCCCTGGTGCCCGCCTAAATAACCTGATCGGGCGGGGCTTTGCTGAGTGCAAGCCCCGCACCGTCAGTCATTACGCCGAGCGATGATTGATATGCTTCGGCCCCGCCAACGCCCAGGCAATCAAGCCAAACAGTGGCACAAACACGATCAACACGATCCACACACCTTTATTGCTCGATTTCCCTTCGCTCTTGCGCACCCGATTGATGGCCCAAAGTTCGATTAGCAGAAGAACTGCCGCCAGTACGATCCACACGGTTTCGATTTGCATTGGCTACCTCCTGTTGGTCTGTGCATTAGGTGGTGTGAGCGGCGGCGGGTTCATTTCTTTTTATCCAGCGCATTGAGCTGCCGGGCCAGGTCGAGGGCCACGCGGCCGCTATTGACGGTGGGCAGCAGGTGGGTGAAGGGAATGTCGACCAAGCGGTTTTCGCGCACGGCGCGCAGTTGCGAGAGCACCGGATCGTTGCTCAGCAGGTAACGTTTGCGGCTGGCGGGTGACCAGTCGGCGTCGGCCAACAGAATCACGTCGGGGTCACTGACCAGCAGGGTTTCGCGGCTGACCGTGACGCGATACTGGTTGATGTCGGCAAACACATTGCGCGCACCGGCGGCGGCCAACAGTGTGGTGACGAAACCGCGCGAGCCTTCCGAATCCAGACCTTTGACTTCACTGTCGAGGTAGAACACTGACAGCGGTTTGCCGGGCTTGGCCAGTGCGCGGGCGCGGGCCAGATCGGCGTCCATCGCTTCGCTCAATTGCCGCGCCTGTGGCTGTTTGTGCAGTAGTTTGCCGAGGGTCAGCAAGTCATTGCGCACATGGCCGAAGTAATCCAGCGAATGCCCGTTGCAGGCGGATTCAAGCAGATACGATCCGACGCCGTTGCGCGCCAGCCCCGAACGTGAGGTCACGCCATCACCAAACGCCGTGGCAAACCCGCCGATCACCAGATCCGGCTTTTGCGCATACAGCACTTCGCTGGCCGGGTATTGCCGCGCAATCACCGGCACGCCGAAATACGCCGATGGCCGCTGACCGGCCTCGGTGTCATCCAGATAGGCCACGCCGACCAGAGACGAACCAGCGCCCAACGCCAGCACCAGATCGGCGGCATGCTGGTTGAGCGCGACGATGCGCGAAGGTTGCGCGGCGCGCCAGTTTTCCCCGCAGTTGCGGTAACTGTTGGCAAGCACCGGCGATGAACAGAGCAGGGCGCCCAGCCCATATATGAGTGCTCTCATGGTCGAACCTTGATCAGCAGGTCGGCGACCACTTCGCCGCCGAGCAGATGCTTTTCGACCAGCCGCTGTACATCGTCATGGCTGTGCACGCCATACCAGCACCGTTCGGGATACACCGTCAGCACCGGCCCGAGATTGCACGGAAACTGACAGTGCGTGCGGGTCAGCAACACGCCGTCGGGCGTCTCGATGCGATCGTGCGCCAGCAGATGCCGGCGCAAGGTTTTCCATAACTGCTGGGCGCCGCGCTGGGTGCAGCGCGGGCCGGTGCAGATGAATACGTGGCGCGCATGCTCGGGCACGCGCGACCAGTCCGGGTGCGTGTCGACGCCGTCGACCTGGATGATTTCACTCATCAGAAGCGGTACGTGTAGCGCACTTCGGAGGTGAACGGCCGACCGAGGTTGTCGACGTTGCTCGAACGGCTGGTGACGTAATCGCGGTCGAACAGGTTCTCGACCAACAGGCTCACGCGATGTTGGTGGGCGCTGTCGAGGTAGCGATAGGCGTCGGCATCGACCACCGAATAATGGCCGTACTCGACCTGTTTCGAGCTGATCACATCGCGGATATAGCGGATCGCACCGCCGGCGCCCCACATACGGTTTTCCGACTCGTAGCCAACCCGCGAGCGGGCGAAGAAGCTCGGAATGTCATTGATCGTGACGCCAGCGCGGGACTCGGTGAGGTTGCGGGTCATGTCCGCTTGCAGGCTCCACTGATCGTTGAGCGCGAGTTTGGCGTCCGCCTCGAAACCGCGCATCTGGATCTGGCCGTCGCCGTTGACCCACTGCACGTCGTCGAGGGTAATCAGGTCGTCGATCTTGCGCTTGAACAGGGTCAGGCTGGCGCTGAATTCACGCTCTAGCAGCAAGCCTTTGTAGTCAACGCCGAGTTCGGCGTTGCGGCTTTTCTCCGGTTTGAGGTTGCGATTGCCGATCTCGTCGCCCGGTTCGTTGACGAACAATTGCTCGGCGTTTGGCAGTTTGTACGCCGTGCCGTATTGGCCGCGCAGGGCCCAGTTGTCGTTGAGGTCGTACAGCGAAGTGAGCATGCCGACCGTGGCACTGTCGCCGCCGCCCATGGCTTCGTGGCGGATGCCGATGCTCGGGTGCCAGTCGGGCAGGGCGTCGATTTGCGGGCGCAATTGGGTGTACACGGCGTGGGCTTCGGCCTTGTCGTTGTCGATGATCAGCACATCGTCCTGACCCTTGAACCATTGGTTGTCGGTGCCGAACACCAGCACATGCCCGCCGGACAATTCAGCCTTGCCTTCGGCCTGCACGCCCCAATCGGTGAAACCCCAATAGTCGTTGTGGTTGATGACTTTAGTGCCACCGCCCTCGACGTTGTTGACGCGGGTGTAGCGCGTGTCCCAGTCGTTGATGTGGCCTTTGACGAAGTAGCTCAGGCGTTCGTTGACGTTCTGTTCGAAGGTCGCCGTGGCGATCTGCTGTACGCGGTCGTTGGTGGTTGTGTGGTTGTCGACCGGGCGGGCGAAATCGAGGTTGGCGTCGGCGTACTGGTAGAACAATTCCAGGCGCGAATCATCGCCGAACGACTGAATTGCCTTGCCGCCAAACGTGGTGACTTCGTAGGCGCGATTCTTTTCGGTGACGTTTTTCATCTCGCTGTTGCGATAGGGCTGGTAGCCATCGGAGACGTTGTGGCTGACGTACGCCAGCAACCCGAGATCGCCGAAGCCATTGCTGAAAATGTTCTCGACCCGTGCATCTTCAGTGGTGCCGCCAAACGTATCGACACCGACGTTCACCTCACCGGCGGCTTTGCGCGACTGCGGGCTGCGGGTGACGATGTTGATCACACCGGAGACGGCTTGCGTGCCGAACAACAGGCTTTGCCCACCCTTGAGCACTTCGATGCGTTCGATGGCGTTGGCTGGCAGGGTGTCGAGATAGAGGCCGCCGTACAGCCGGTTATTCAGGCGCACGCCGTCGAGCAGGATCAGCGTGTCGTCATTGCGCCCACCTAGCAGTGAATAGGTGCCGTAGTCGAACGGGCCGTTTTTCGGCGCGACGTACAGGCCGGGAATGAACATCTGCATCACGCGGCTGACGTCGGCACTGGGCCCGGCGCGTTCGATCTGCTCGCGCGTAACGATCTCGACTTTGCTGCCGTAGTGCGCCATGTCAGCGACGGTAGTGGACTCCACCGACGGCGCGGAAACGATTTGCTGATTGAGTTCCAGCGGCGCGTCATCGGCCAACAGAACCGGGCTGAACAGGCAGCTGAACAAGAGGGTCGGAGCAGAGGTGTAGAAAGGTCGAATCATTGTCTTCTCGAAAAGGATCTTCGCAGAAGAGCATGCAAGAGAAGGCATCGCGCACACGCCGACACCGGCCCATGCCCGCCCACCGCAGGATTTTGCCAAACGAAATTCCAGGCCGGTCTCCGGGCTCGCGCGTATCGAGGCTTTCACCTTCCCATGGCCGTCTGGCCACAGTGGTGTATCGAAAGCATCACGCGCATACCGTTGCGGGGGCAGCACCGGACTCGTTCAAAAAGAACCTACCGGTTTCCCGTTTCACCCCAAGCACGGCGGCAGGGGGCACCTGAAACAGGCCGGCATCTGAACATCCGACAGACCGTTCGTCAACTTGCCTGGCTGCAGACTTCCACAGGGGGGCGTGGTGTGGCTGAGGTTGGTGGCATTTCGGGGAAAACTGTGGGAGCTGGCTTGCCAGCGATAGCGGTGGGTCAGTGATGGAGATGTTGGCTGTGCTGGCCAAATCGCTGGCAAGCCAGCTCCCACAGGGATTTTTGGTGTGGCTGGGATGGGTGGCATTTCGCAAAAACTGTGGGAGCTGGCTTGCCAGCGATAGCGGTGGGTCAGTGAATGGAGATGTTGTTGGTGGTGGCCAAATCGCTAGCAGGGCTAGCTCCCACAGGGATTTTTGGTGTGGCTGGGGTGGGTGGGATTTCGCGGAAACTGTGGGAGCCAGCCCTGCTGGCGATGGCGGTGGGTCAGTGAGTGGAGATGTTGTTGGTGCTGGCCAAATCGCTGGCAAGCCAGCTCCCACAGGGATTTTTGGTGTGGCTGGGGTGGGTGGGATTTCGCAAAAACTGTGGGAGCTGGCTTGCCAGCGATGGCGGTGGGTCAGTGAATGGAGATGTTGTTGGTGCTGACCCAATCGCTAGCAGGGCTAGCTCCCACAAGGATTTATGGTGTGGCTGGGGTGGGTGGCATTTCGCAAAAACTGTGGGAGCTGGCTTGCCAGCGATGGCGGTGGGTCAGTGGATGGAGATGTTGTTGGTGCTGACCCAATCGCTAGCAGGGCTAGCTCCCACAGGGTGCTTGGGTGTGGCTGGGGTGGGTGGGATTTCGCGGAAAACTGTGGGGGCTGGCTTGCCAGCGATGGCGGTGGGTCAGTGGATGGAGATGTTGTTGGTGCTGGCCGAATCGCTAGCAGGGCTAGCTGCCACAGGGGTTTTTGGTGTGGCTGGGGTGGGTGGGGTTTCGAAAAAAACTGTGGGAGCTGGCTTGCCAGCGATAGCGGTGGGTCAGTGAATGGAGATGTTGTTGGTGCTGGCCAAATCGCTAGCAGGGCTAGCTCCCACAGGGGTTTTTGGTGTGGCTGGGGTGGGTGGCATTTCGCAAAAGCAGTGGAGGTGGCTTGCCAGCGATAGCGGTGGGTGAGTGATGGAGATGTTGTTGGTGCTGGCCAAATCGCTAGCAGGCTAGCTCCCACAAGGATTTATGGTGTGGCTGGGGTGGGTGGCATTTCGCAAAACTTGTGGGAGCTGGCTTGCCAGCGATGGCGGTGGGTCAGGTAGTGAAGATGTTGCTTGGACTAGCCGAATCACTAGCATGGCTAGATCCCACAGGGGTGCTTGGGTGTGGCTGGGGTGGGTGGCATTTCGCAAAAACTGTGGGAGCCAGCCCTGCTGGCGATGGCGGTGGGTCAGTGGATGGAGATGTTGGCTGTGCTGGCCAAATCGCTAGCAGGGCTAGCTCCCACAAGGATTTTTGGTGTGGTTGGGGTGGGTGGGATTTCGCAAAACTTGTGGGAGCTGGCTTGCCAGCCATGGCGGTGGTTCATTGATGGAGATGTTGGCTGTGCTGGCGATGGCGGTGGGGCAGTGATGGAGATGTTGGCTGTGCTGGCCAAATCGCTGGCAAGCCAGCTCCCACAGGGATTTTTGGTGTGGCTGGGGTGGATGGCATTTCGCAAAACTTGTGGGAGCTGGCTTGCCAGCGATGGCGGTGGGTCAGGTTGTGAAGATGTTGCTTGGACTAGCCGAATCGCTAGCAGGGCCAGCTCCCACAGTTTCTGTGGTTGCACAGAGTTCATGATTTCTCAGAGTTGGTCGTCCGGCCAGTGAAGGTTTAAAGTCCGCTTCAGGGTCAATCGCTGCTTGGGTGGAACATGAAAATCGGTGAACTGGCAAAACTCAGCGGGTTGGCGCCTTCGCGTATCCGCTTTTACGAGGCCAGCGGTCTGATCAAATCGGTCGGGCGCAAGGCCAATGGTTATCGGGATTACGCGCCGGAAACCGAATGGATTCTGCAGATCATCACTGGCGCACAGTCGGCGGGGTTCTCGCTGGAAGAAATCCGCCAGTTGCTGCCGGTGAACGCGCAGGACTGGCAGCAGGAATCGATGCTGATCGCGCTCAAGCGCAAAGTCGAAGAAATCGAAATCCTCCAGCAACGCCTGGCGCACAACAAGGCGCAGTTGCTGCGGGTCATCCAGGGCATCGAGAGCAAACCCGCCGATGTCGGTTGTGCGGACAACGCGCAATTGCTGATCAACCAGATGCGCCAAGAGAAGGGCGTCACGGCGAAATAAGCGGACTCGGTAAAAAGCCCTTGACCTTAAAGTTGGCTTTAATCTTATGGTTGTCCCACGCCCAATCGAGGACTCCTCATGAACGTGTTCGACAACTTGCTGCTCCCCAACGGTTCGAGCATCAAAAACCGCATCGCCAAAGCCGCCATGGAAGAGAACATGGCCGACGCCGATCAGGCGCCGTCCGCCGAGCTGCTGCGTCTGTATCAAGCCTGGGCCGACGGCGGTGCCGGTCTGCTGATTACCGGCAACGTGATGGTCGATGGCCGGGCGATGACCGGGCCCGGCGGCGTGGTGCTGCAAGACGATCGGCAACTGGCCAAGTTCAAGCGCTGGGCCCAGGTCGGTCGCGCTGGCGGGGCGCAATTCTGGCTACAGATCAATCATCCTGGCCGGCAGATGCAAGCCAATCTCGGGCAGAAAACCTGGGCGCCGTCGGCGGTGCCGCTGAACTTGGGCAGCCTGTCCAAACACTTCACCACGCCCCACGCGATGACCACAGAAGTGATCGCCGATGTTGTCCAGCGCTTCGCCCGCACCGCGCAAATCGGTGAACAGGCGGGGTTTACCGGGGTGGAAATCCACGCCGCCCATGGTTATCTGTTGAGCCAGTTCCTGTCGCCGCTGACCAATCAGCGCACGGACGAGTGGGGCGGTTCGCTGGCCAACCGCGCGCGGCTGTTGCTGGACATCGTCAAGGCTGTGCGCGCCGTGGTTTCTGCGCAGTTTGCCGTGGCGGTAAAGCTCAACTCGGCGGACTTCCAGCGCGGCGGCTTCAGTGCCGAGGACGCGCGGCAAGTGGTCGAGTTGCTCAATGATCTGGGCGTCGATCTGGTCGAGTTGTCCGGCGGCAGCTACGAAGCGCCGGCGATGCAGGGCGAGGCCCGCGACGGTCGCACCTTGGCCCGCGAGGCGTATTTCGTCGAGTTCGCCCGTGACATCCAGAAAGTCGCGAAGATGCCGGTGATGGTCACCGGTGGCGTGCGCCGCCGCCCGATTGCGGAAATGGTCGTGCAGAGTGGCGTGGACATGGTCGGCATCGGCACGGCGCTGGCCATCGATCCCAATCTGCCGCGCGACTGGCTGCAAGGCCGCGACAGTGCCCCCGAACTGCCGCCGATCACCTGGAAGAACAAAGCCATGGCGTCGCTGGCCAACATGGCGGTGGTCAAGTTTCAGCTGCGCAAGCTCAGTCAGGCCCGGCAGACAGACCCGAACGTTTCGCCGCTGCGTGCGCTGATCATGCAGCAGATCGGCACGGCATTGCGCACCCGCCAGTACCGCAAGTGGGTGGCCGCGCAATCCCTGTGATGCTCAACCTTTAAGGGCAAGGTTGCGCAGGGTCACCAGCGAGGTGGCGCAGAGGGTTTCGCGGCCTTGCTTGACCGCATACAAATCCGCCGCGGCCACCGTGGTGTGGGTCGACGCATCAATCACCCGCCCTCTGGCGAGCAGCGTTTCGCCGTCTGCCGGCGCGATCAACTTGACCGTGAAATCGGTGGTCATGTTGATCCAGCCGGGCGGCAGCAACGTGCCCGCCGCCGAGCCACCGGCGAAATCCGCCAGCGCCCCGATGATCCCGCCCTGAAAATAGCCGTTGTGCTGGGTCAGTTCCTTGCGGGTGACTTGCTCGATCTCGCAATGCCCAGGCTTCAGGTAATTGAATTTGAACCCCAGCAATCTGGCCGCCGGCATGCTCAGCACGGCCATCTGCACGTGCTTGTCGTAATCCGGATTGGTGGCGGTGAATTCTTTCATGGGCTGGCTCCTGAGTGGTCAGTTTTGAAAGGCCATACGCAATGGCCGCTTTCCCTGTGAAGACTGGGTATAGCGCTTTCCAAACAAACCCCAAGGCTCGCGCAGCGTTATAAGAAGGTTGAATACCCCTTGATGCCGCTGGCCGCCCTCTACCCCTTTGGGGGTACTCACTCAGCGTGATAGGAAGTTTTGCCACGACCCGCATACTTGTCAGGCCTTTGACAAAGCCGTCTGCTTCCTGGCCAGGACGCTATTTTTCCGAAAGGTCTGACAATGAAACTGGAACTCGTACAGCTGGCGGGTCGCGATGGCGACACCGCTGACAACCTGGAGCGCGTCCTGCGCGCCATCGGTGAGTGTGCGCCGGGCAGCGATATCGTGGTGTTTCCCGAAGCGTATCTCACCGGTTTTCTCGACCACGACAACATTGCCCAGTGCGCCGAACCGGTTGATGGCGATTGTGTTGAAACCCTTTGCGCCGCCGCCCGCGAGCATGACGTCGCGGTGGTGGTCGGCCTGATCGAGCGTGATGGCGAACGCTTTTACAACACCACGCTGTTCATCACCCCTGAAAGCGGCGTGACCCTGCGCTATCGCAAGACCCACCTGTGGGTCGGCGAACCCGGTCTGGTGCTGCCCGGCGACCGTTTCACCACGGTGCAATGGCGCGGCGTGCGCATCGGTCTGTTGATCTGCTACGACATCGAGTTCCCGGAAAACGCCTGCGCCCTGGCCGCGCTCGGTGCTGAACTGATCCTGATTACCGACGGCAACATGCAGCCTTACGGCCACGTGCATCACACCGCCGTCGCCGCCAGGGCGCAGGAAAATCAGCTGTTCGCGGTGATGGTCAATCGGGTGGGCGAGGGCGTCGGTGAAGTGTTCGCTGGCGGCAGCACGGTGGTCGATCCGTTCGGTCAGCGCCTGTTCGAGGCCGGCGCAGAGGCGTGCCGACATGTCGTCGACCTGGACCTCG
This sequence comes from Pseudomonas sp. 4CAES_32.4, assembly GCF_058136335.1. NCBI lineage: Bacteria > Pseudomonadati > Pseudomonadota > Gammaproteobacteria > Pseudomonadales > Pseudomonadaceae > Pseudomonas > Pseudomonas sp. 4CAES_32.4. Next base: position 3,604,003 of record NZ_CM176882.1, on the reverse strand, counting down.
CGCAAATCGCCCCGGCCCGCGCACTGTATGACTATCGCGCCGAAAAACGCTTGCAGCTCGCCGCGCAAATCACTGAACACCCGGACGGTCGCCGAACGCTGCTGATCCCCTGAGCCTTGCGGTTTCGCACAACAACACTATTGCGGCGCACGGCCCATTGAGGCCGATCCGCCAGGAGTTTCCCATGACACTCAAGCGTTTGCTGCACCTCGGCGTGTTCACCGTTTGCGGGTTGGCCGCGGCCGTCAGTTGGGCACAGCCGGCCACGGTGAATTTCTACAACTGGTACGACTTCATCGCCCCCGAGGCACCGAAAGATTTCGAAAAGGAAACCGGCACACCGATGGTGCTCGACACCTTCGACAGCGCCGAAGTCATGCAAAGCAAGTTGATGGTCGGGCGCAGTGGCTACGACGTGGTCGTGGTGACCAACAGCGCGCTGCCCAACCTGATCAAGGCCGGCGTGCTTGAGGAACTCGACAACACTCAGTTGAGCAACCGCAGCAATCTTGACCCCGACATTCTCGCCAAAGTGGCGCAGAACGATCCCGGCAACCGCTATTCGATTCCGTACCTGTGGGGCACCACCGGGATTGGTTACGACGTCGATCAGATCAAGAAGATCTTCGGCGACGAAGCGCCAACGGATTCCTGGGACCTGATCTTCAAAGAAGAAAACATCAAAAAGCTCAGCCAGTGCGGCGTGGCGATGCTCGATTCGCCCGGCGAGATCATCCCGATTGCGTTGCACTACCTCGGCTTGCCGCCCGACAGCACCAACCCGGATGACTACGCCAAAGCCGAAGCCTTGATGCTGAAAATCCGCCCGTACATCACCTATTTCGATTCGTCGCGGTTCATCACCGACCTGGCCAACGGCAACATCTGCGCGGTGGTGGCGTGGTCCGGCGGGGTGTTCGATGCGAAGACCAACGCCGAGCGCGCCAAGAACGGCCGCAACCTGGCGTATCGCATCCCGCGTGAAGGTTCGTCGGTGTGGATGGAAACGCTGGTGTTGCTCAAGGACGCCCCGCACCCGCAGCAGGGCATGCAATTCATCAACTACATGATGCGCCCCGACGTGATCGCGAAAAGCTCCAACTACCTCGGCTACCCCAACGGCAACAAGAGCGCGCTGGCGTTTGTCGATGAAAAACTCAGGACTAACCCGGACGTCTACCCACCGGCCTCGACCCTGGCCACGCTGTTCCCGTCGCAGCCGTTGCCGCTGAAAATCGAACGGGTGCGCACGCGGGTGTGGAGCAAGGTCAAAAGCGGCACTTGAACCACGCCGTGCTGCTTGCCTTCGGGTAGGCACCACATGATGGCACTTTAGAATTTCTCCAGGCTGACGATACAGATGCCAATCCATTTGCTGTCGTGAGCGCTTTATGAAGAAGATTGCTGTCCTGATGTTCGCAATGCTGGTCATGGCCGGCTGCACCAACCAGAAATTCAAACCCGAATACCGCACCCAGATCCACACGGTGAAAGTGATGCCGGCGACCTGGGATCCGAAAGCGATCACCTACATGGGCCGCGAGCAGGCATGGAGCGCCGCCGTTGGTGCTGGCGTCGGCACCGGAATCGGTCTGGCTTCAGGCGCCTCGAAAGCGGCGACTGCAGCGTTGGGTGGGGTCGGTTTTGCTGCTGGCCTGAAGGCTGGCGATCTGGCGTCGATGTCGACTACCGATGCCATCGTCTACAACATGGAAACGGCCAACATTAACCTGGCCGAAGTGGTGAAAAAGAGCTTCGAGGAACAACTGGTTGCGTCCGGGCGTTTCAAGATTGTCGGTGATAACGAACCCGCCGATGCGCAGATTGATCTGGCCGTGAACAATTGGGGTTTCTCGCTGACCCAGGGTTTCAGCAGCGTGGTCTACCCGACTATCAACGTCACCGCTGCATTGAAGCGCGGCGATGAATTGATCTGGCAGCGCAGCGAGGCAATCACCCCGTTCAACGGCGCCAACACCTACGGTTACGAGCCGCTGCGCTACCGCACCGAACCGGAGTTGCTGCGCACGGCATTGACCGGCGTTTCGCAAATCGCCAACCAGTACCTGATCAAGGATATGAACGAGTAACTGCCACCGACGTTTCGATGCGCGCCGAAATCCACTCACGGCTGTACGCGAGCACGCTCTGCGCCATGGCCGTGGGGAAGTGGATGAAACCGTGGGGCGAGGCGGGCAGCGTGTAGACCTCGACCGGGGCTGATGGCCGCCAGCGTTCGGCGATCATCAACGTGTCGTCGCGCAGCGGATCAAGTTCACCGGCAAACAGCAGCGCCGGTGGCAAACCGCTGAAGTCGCCGTAGAGCGGCGACAAAGTGGGCTCGCGGCGTTGTTCATCGGTCAGCCCCAGCGTGAGCAGGCGCAGCGCTTCGACCATGCCGGGGCCGTCGAGCACCAGCGTGTCAGGCGGTGCGTTGCGTACGCTGGGCGTGCCGGTCAGGTCGTAGACGCCGTAATACAACAGCGCGCCATGGATGCGTTGCAGCATTTCGGGCCACTGTTTCAGCGCCAGTAACGTCGCTGCGGCGAGGTGACCGCCCGCTGATTCGCCGACCACCACCACCGGCAAACCTTGAAACTCGGCATCGCTCAATACCGCGCGAGTTGCGTTCAAACAGTCTTCCAACAGGCCTTGAATCGGCGTCGACACTGCCAAGCGGTAATCGACCGAGACCACGGTGACGTTGCAGGTTTTGACGATGGCGACGTTGAAATTGTCGTCCATCTGCGCATTGCCAATCACCCAGCCGCCACCGTGAAAATCCAGCACCACGCCTTTCGACGGGCCTTGAGGGCGGATGATTCGCACCGGCACGGCGCCCATCGTTCTGCTTTCAGCGGTCAGCCCGTGTTGGCGCAACTTGTTGTCGCCGCCGATCTGCCCGACGCGCAGCAGCGCCTGAATCAAACGCGGCGTAAGGCGATTGCGGATCTTGAAACGCGGCAGCCAGGCGAGTTTCCGGTTGAAGGCGCGCACCTGCGCCAGCTCGCGTTCGCCCTGCGGCCACGGCGCTTCCTTGCCCCAATTCGCATCGGTCATGTGCGGTTCTTCAGCAAGATGGAGAAATTCAACGCAGCCGCGACGCACAGCCACGCCAGATACGGGAAAAGAATCAGCCCGGTGACCAAGTCCAGTTGCAGCGCCAGCACCACCATCGCCGCGACCACCAGCCACAGCAACAGCAGAATCACCATCGCCGCCAACACCTGATGCGCGCCAAAGAACACCGGCGTCCACAGCGTGTTCAAGGCAATCTGCGCCGCCCACAGCGCCAACACGGTCTGACTGCCGGGGATCAGACTCAAGCGATAACCGGCCCAGGCCAGCAACAGATAGATAATCGTCCACGCCACAGGAAACGCCCAGTTGGGCGGGGTGAAACCGGGTTTGTTCAGCCCTTCATACCACGGCCCTGGTTTGAACATGACGCCAGTGGTCGCCGCTGCGGCGCAGGCCAGAAGAAAAATGAAAAAGGTCATCGCCGGTCCTTGGCTGCGTTCAGCCGGTTGGGAGTGTTAAGCAAGGGACGCCCCGGCGCGCGAAAAGTTTGCAGGGAAAATGAAATCGACCCGCGTCGGCATTCAGCGGGAACTAAAATTCTGACCGGAGCGTCAGGATGTTCAGTCCCTATTCACTGACGCGGATAACACCATGTACACCTACGACATCGAATACAAATTCAACGGCGAGCCACGCACGTTCCTGCTCGAACTCAAAGAGCCGCAACTGGCCGCTCATGAAGCCGCCATGCATGTGCTGGAATTGCACCTGGGCGACGCCGAAAACAGTCTGGTCATGCCCACCGCCGATGCCACCCCGGAACAGATTCTTGAACAGGCCGAGCGGGTAGGGCTGACGGACATTCGCGTGGTCAGCCGCACCAACTGACCCTGGCACTTCGCTGCTGGACGCTTAAGCCTCGATGGCATCGCGTTCAGCAGCGACGTTCTCGCGCTCTGCGTAGAACCGTAAAAACTCCTCCGCCGGCATCGCTCTGCCAAACAGCCAACCCTGACCGAAATGCACGCCGTGATCACGCAGGTAATCGCGCTGGGCTTCGGTCTCGATGCCCTCGGCGACGATCTGCAAACGCAGGCTCTTGGCCATGGCGATGATATGGCCGGTCACGGTGCCGGTCGCGGCGTCTTGGTCGATGTTGTCGACGAAGGATTTGTCGATCTTCAGCACGTCCAGCGGCAATTGCTGCAGATGCTGCAGGCTGGAAAATCCGGTGCCGAAGTCGTCGATGGCGGCCCGATAACCCAGCTCGCGGGCGTGGTTTACCGTGGCGCGTGCGGCGTCTATCTCGACGAAACCGCGCTCGGTGGCTTCCAGCCAGATTTGCTGTTGTTGTACGTCGGCTCGGCGCAATGCGGCTTCCAGTTTCGGCAGAAAGCGGCCGCTGCTCACGTCCTTCGCTGCCAGATTGATCGCCACGTGCAGGCTGCGCTCCTTGACCAGCAGCGGGCCGAGGTCGTGCATGACGTTGTCGATGACTTGATCGGTGATCGGCATAATCAAGCCACTGTGTTCGGCCAGCGGAATGAACGCATCCGGGCAGACCCGCGTGCCGTCCGGGTGCTGCCAGCGCACCAACGCCTCGGCGCCGACGCAGGCGCCATCGCTCAGGCGCATGATCGGTTGGTAGTGAACGACGAATTCGCGGTTTTTCACCGCCAATTGCAATTCGGCCAGCGGCGACAGGCGTTGGCGCGTGCGGCGCACAATCAGCATCACCAGCAGGCCGGCGAGCAAACCGCCGATGGGCAGCATCAGCAGCTCCCGGCGGATCAGGCCCTGCATCAGTTCATGGCGCGACAACGCGGCAATCGCCACCCAGTCGCCGCTGTGCACGAGGGTGTAGAGGTAACCGTCGTCGAGCCCCGAGTGCGGGCCGGAATGCACGCGCGCGAGGAAGTGTTCGGCGCCGGGGCGTGAAGCACTGACCAATTGCCCGGCAGCGGTGCCGACGGCCAGGTGCAGATCCTCTTCGAGGGTTACATGCAGGAACTGCTGCGGATCGACCAGCACATTGAACGCGGCGTATTGCAGGGCCATCATCGGCTTCGCCGCAACGATGCGCGACTGCACACCGAGGGACACGCGCACGCCGTCAGCGGTGATGAAATCCTCCTGCCACGGCGCCGCATGCTGGCCGACCGCGCCCCACGAACCGCAGGCGTAGATTTCCTCTTCGACGTAACCGATGGACTTCACCGACAGGGTATTGATGGTCAGCAGGCGCATCTCGTCGATGCTCTCGGGCGTGCACGGGGCGAGGGTCGAACCGGCAATGCTCTTCAGCGCCCCGGCCGCTTCAGTGAAGGTGCCGTTGGCGCGGCTGGACGCCACGGCGGCGAGGGTCTCCAGCCGTTGCTGCGCCGCCGCCAGATTCAACACCCAGGCGACGTAACCCATCAAAAGGACCGGAAGCAAGACACACGGAAGGCCCAGAAGAATGCTCTTCCAGACAATGCGTTTTTTGTTCATTTGTCGCCACCTTGGCCTCAAGGCCTGTGACGTGCGCACAGCACGGCTGTTTTCAGCCATTTCAGAATATCGCTGCCGGGGTGGGCGGATATTGCTGTAGATCAAACATCCCACTGACTCCCCACAATCCCCTGTAGGAGTGAGCCTGCTCGCGATGGCGGTGGATCAGTCACATCATTGCTGAATGAGCCACCGCCATCGCGAGCAGGCTCACTCCTACAGGTTTTGTGGCAAAACCCAATATCTCCAGCAATCCCGAGCTCCTTGTGGGAGCTGGCTTGCCAGCGATAGCGGCGGGTCAGATAGCTGATCATTTGCCTGACCCACCGCCATCGCCAGCAGGGCTGGCTCCCACAGGTTCTGCGAAATGCCTACCATCCCAGCCACACCAAAAATCCCTGTGGGAGCTGGCTTGCCAGCGATTAGGCCAGCCCAGCCAACATCTTCATTACCTGACCCACCGCCATCGCCAGCAGGGCTGGCTCCCACAGTTTTTGTGGAATACCACCCATCCCAAACACACCAAAAACCCCTGTGGGAGCTAGCCCTGCTAGCGATTAGGCCAGCCCAGCCAACATCTCCATTACCTGACCCACCGCCACCGCCACCGCCATCGCCAGCAGGGCTGGCTCCCACAGTTTCTGCGAAATGCCTACCATCTCAGCCACACCAAAAATCCCTGTGGGAGCTGGCTTGCCAGCGATTTGGCCAGCCCAGCCAACATCTCCATTATCTGACCCACCGCCATCGCCAGCAGGGCTGGCTCCCACAGTTTTGTGGAATACCACCCATCTCAAACACACCAAAAATCCCTGTGGGAGCTAGCCCTGCTAGCGATAAGGCCAGCCCAGCCAACATCTCCATTACCTGACACACCCCCATTGCCAGCAGGGCTGGCTCCCACAGTTTTTGTGGAATACCACCCATCTCAAACACACCAAAAACCCCTGTGGGAGCTAGCCCTGCTAGCGATTTGGCCAGCCCAGCCAACATCTCCATTACCTGACCCACCGCCATCGCCCGATGGACAATTCACGCACGGCACGGCCCATTCGCGCAGGCATTTTCGTGCGGCGCGAATTTGTCATATTCGGTCTAAATTCGGTGCAGATAGTAGGCAGCCCAACGCTAACCGAAATGAGGCTGCACCGTGTTCCAACGTCTGCTGTGTTCGCTGTCCGTACTGAGCCTGTCCATTGCCGCTGCCAACGCTGCCGAGCCGGTTTTGCTCGACACGCCGCGCCTCAAAGGCATGGACAATTTCCGTGATGTCGCCGGCACCACCACCGCGTATTCCACCGCCCACGATGGCACCATGCGTGCCGGGGTGTTCTACCGCGCCAACGCCGTGACCCCGACCGCGTCAGACCTGGCGATCCTCAACGGCCTCGGCATCAAAGCCGTCTACGACCTGCGCACCCCCAGCGAAATCGCCGCCACCCCGGACACCCTGATCAGCGGCGCGACCTACCAGAACATCGACATCATCGGCAGCACCACCTCCGGCGCGAACATCACCTCGGTCTCCTTCAAAAGCGCTGCCGACGCCATCGCCATGATGGAGCAGACCAACCGCGCCTTCGTCAGCGACGCCGGCATGCGCGGCCAGTTCAACAAACTCTTTAACGAACTGGCGACAACCGACGGCGCACAACTGTTCCACTGCACTGCCGGCAAGGACCGCACCGGCTGGACCGCCGCGGTGTTGCAGAGCATCGCCGGTGTCGACAACGCGACCATCATGGCCAACTACCTGGCGACCAACGACTACACCGCCGCCCGCGTCGCCGCCACGTTGAAAGCGATGCCCGCCAGTATGGCCGCCGTGTATGAGCCACTGCTCGGCGTTCAGGCCAGCTACCTTCAGGCCGGCCTCGACGAAGTCACCGCCGAATACGGCAGCATGGACAACTACCTCAAACAAGGCCTCGGCCTGTCGCAGGAAACCATCTACGTCCTGCGCGGCAAACTGGTCGAATACAACAGCCTGCCGGGTCAGGCCGGGCTGATCGGCAACGCCGCCACCGGTGCCGAACTGCTCCGCCAATTGCAGAACAGCAACCTGTCCGGCACCTACAGTGCCTACAACTATTACCTGCAATCGGCCATCGACGCCGGCACCCTCGGCGGTGTCGAATCACAAGTCGGCGGCCAAGTACACGCCGACACCGCCAGCTACCTGCTGCGGCAAAACGCGATGATCGAACAAGCCGCCGCACCGTTCGCCAGCGGCAGCGACCTCAAGGTCGGCCAATACCGCCTCTGGACCACCGCGCTCGCCGGCTATCTCGGCACCGACGGCTCGGCCCACGCCGAGAGCAGCAACGAACACAGCCAAGGCCTGATGGTCGGCATCACCCAACGCTTCAGCGAACAACTCAGCGCACGCGGCGGTTTCGGCTACAGCAAAGGCAGCGCCGGCGGCGCGGGGGGCGAAGCCGACACCGACTTCACCTTCCTCAACGTCGGCGCCCGCTACGGCTTCACCAGCCTCGAACAAGGCCTGTTCCTCGACGCCAACGCCAGCGCCGGCTACGTCGACTACGACAGCAAACGCGACCTCGGCGGCGGCCTCGGCACCGCCAAGGGCGACACCCACGGCAACCTCACCGGCGCCACCATCGCCCTCGGCTACCGCGCCCCGGCCAACGGCATGACCTTCGAACCAAGCCTCGGTTTGCGCATCAGCCACCTCGACCTCAACGGCTTCAAAGAAAAGGGCAGCGAACTGTCACTCGACGTCGACGACAACACCGCCACCCGCCGCAGCGCCGTCGCCAACCTCAACGTCGCCTTCGCGCCGATGGCGATGGGCGCATGGCAACTGGTGCCCGGCGTACAAGTGGGATACGAACGCACACTCGGCGACAACCAGGTCGACAGCCAAAGCCACCTGCTCGGCCTCGACATCGAACAACGCGCCGCCTTCGACAACCGCGACCAATTCAGCGGCGGCGTCAACCTCATGGCCAACCTCGGCGCCCTCAGCCTGGGCGCAGAAGTCGGCGCGAATGGCGGCGGCGACAGCCACGGCTTCAACGGCGGCCTAAAGGCCAGCTACGCGTTCTAAAAGACACAAAAAACTGTAGGAGCGAGCCTGCTCGCGAAAGCGCCAGATCAGCCAACATCAAAGTCGACTGACCCACCGCCATCGCTGGCAAGCCAGCTCCCACAGTTTTTGTGAAATACCAACAATCCCAACCACACCCCAAACCCCTGTGGGAGCTAGCCCTGCTAGCGATTAGGCCAGCCCATCCAACATCTTCATTACCTGACCCACCGCCATCGCCAGCAGGGCTGGCTCCCACAATTTTGCGGACTGCCATCAATCCCAACCACCCCCCAAACCCCTGTGGGAGCTAGCCCTGCTAGCGATTAGGCCAGCCCATCCAACATCATCATCACCTGACCCACCGCCATCGCCAGCAGGGCTGGCTCCCACAATTTTTGTGAAATACCAACAATCCCAACCACACCCCAAACCCCTGTGGGAGCTAGCCCTGCTAGCGATAAGGCCAGCCCAGCCAACATCATCACCTGACCCACCGCCATCGCCAGCAGGGCTGGCACCCTCAGTTTCTGCGAAATGCCACCCATCCCAGCCACACCAAAAATCCCTGTGGGAGCTGGCTTGCCAGCGATAAGGCCAGCCCAGCCAACATCATCATCACCTGACCCACCGCCATCGCCAGCAGATCTGGCTCCCACATTTTGTGAAATACCAACAATCCCAAACACACCCCAAACCCCCTGTGGAAGCTAGCCCTGCTAGCGATAAGGCCAGCCCATCCAACATCATCATCACCTGACCCACCGCCATCGCCAGCAGGGCTGGCTCCCACATTTTTGCGAAATACCAACAATCCCAACCACACCCCAAACCCCTGTGGGAGCTAGCCCTGCTAGCGATTAGGCCAGCCCAGCCCAGCCAACATCATCATCACCTGACCCACCGCCATCGCCAGCAGATCTGGCTCCCACAGTTTTTGTGAAATACCAACAATCCCAACCACCCCCCAAACCCCTGTGGGAGCTAGCCCTGCTAGCGATTAAGCCAGCCAGCCAACATCTTCATCACCTGACCCACCGCCATCGCCAGCAGGGCTGGCTCCCACAGTTTCTGCGAAATGCCTACCATCCCAGCCACACCAAAAATCTCTGTGGGAGCTGGCTTGCCAGCGATTAGGCCAGCCCAGCCAACATCATCACCTGACCCACCGCCATCGCCAGCAGGGCTGGCTCCCACAGTTTTTGCGAAATGCCTACCATCCCAGCCACACCAAAAATCCCTGTGGGAGCTGGCTTGCCAGCGATTAGGCCAGCCCAGCCAACATCATCATCACCTGACCCACCGCCATCGCCAGCAGGTCTGGCTCCCACAGTTTTTGTGGACTGCCATCAATCCCAATCACACCCCAAAACAAATGTGGGAGCGAGCTTGCTCGCGAAAGCGCCAGGTCAGCCAACACCAAAGTCGACTGACCCACCGCCATCGCGAGCAAGCTCGCTCCCACAATCAGCATTCCAGCTTAAGAACCGATCAACCCCGGGCCCGAAACTCCGCCGGACTCACCCCAAAAGCCCCCTGAAAATACTGACAAAACCGCCCCACATTACTAAACCCAAACCTTAACGCCACCTCCGTCACCGACCCCGAATTCCGCCGCGCCAAAACCTCATAAGCCCGCTCCAGCCGCACCTGCCGCTGATACGCCACAATCGACGTCCCGACAAACCGCCGAAACCCTTCCTGCAACGCCCGCTGACTCACATTGCTCAACCGCGCCAGATCCACACCGCTCACCAACTGCTCCGGATGCGCCTGAATAAACTCCACCGCCAACTTCACATGCCGCGGCGCAACCATCGCCGCCGGCCGGCGCAACACCTCGGAAAAGTTATGCGGCCAAGCCTCCAACACCGCATCAATCAACATCTCGCGCAACCGCGACGGCATCAGCGTCCCGCTATTGATCAACAAATCAAACTCGGTGCCGGTAGCCAGATCAATCAACGCCTTGATCCCCTGAAACGCCGCCGAATCCAGATTCACACTCGGCGCAAACACAATCCGCTCCAGAATCGGTTTACCCAACAGCGCAGCCAACCGCTCAGTCAACTGATGCCGACTGATCGACATCCCGTGATGCGCATGATCATCAAAGAACCGCATCGAACGAATGTCAGCCTTATCAATCGCCAGGCCAACATGGGATTCACCGATAGACTCGGTAGCGTGGTTAAAAACAATCTTCCCCGCAGTAGGAATAACAAACGTGATCTCATCCTGCGGATCGGGAAAGGCAACCGTGAAATCCCCGCGATAATGCATCCGCCGAAAACTCACCCCCTCATGCCGCCCATAAACCCCACCAATCATGATGTTCGACGGCAGCGGCGGATTATCGGCATAGCGATTACCAAACAACTTCGAAAACAGCGCACCGAAGTCGTCCGAACGAAGATTGTCGGAGCGCAGAATGATTTGCTGGCGAACAGGAGACGGAAACACCTTGGCGGCACCTTCGGTTGGGGGCTCTAGGACAGGGGTGAGGGGTAGGGCGCCGACGAGGTTAGCAGAGGAAATATGACGAGTTTGTGACAGCCGGAAACATGCCGTAACACCGCCGCGCCACGTTTAAGCAAAGGACACTCGGCAGCCAATCGCCGACATGGCAACCTGCTCGCCACTGTACTCAGCGAGCAAACACAGGCACCGCGCCAAGCCCCAGCCCCTGTTTGCCCAGCCCTGAAAGCCCAAAGTCATCGGAGCGGCAATGCAAGCCAACACACAAACACTCCCCATCACCCTGACCCCGGAACTCGACTTCGACCAAAACGCCGCCAGCGCTTTCGGCGAATCGCTGACCCACGCATACACCCAAGCCACGCCATTCCCGCACATCGTCATCGACAACTTCCTGCAAGCCGACGTCATCGCCAGCATCCGCGAACACTTCCCGGTCGAACCGACCAACAACGAACAAATCTACGAGCGCGGCTACAAAGGCCAACTCAAACGCCAGATCAGCCCCAACGCCTGCAGCCCCTACCTGAAGAACGTATTCAACACTTTCAACTCCGCACCCATGCTCGAATTCCTCGAAAAACTCACCGGCATTCAAGGGCTGATTCCTGACCCTTATTTTGCTGGCGGTGGATTACACGAAACCAAAACCGGCGGCTTCCTCGGCGTGCACTCGGATTTTCGGCTGAACAAGAAGCTCAACGTAGAGCGACGGTTGAACGTGATTATTTACCTGACCGAGGACTGGCAGGAAGCGTACGGCGGCAACCTGGAGCTTTGGGATGTGGGGATGAAAAAGTGCCTGAAGAAGGTGCTGCCGGTTTATAACCGGTGTGTGATTTTTAATACGGACAAGGACAGTAACCATGGGCATCCGGAGCCGTTGACTACGCCTGACGGCATCACTCGGCGGTCGATTGCGCTTTATTACTACACGGCGAGTGGGGTGGGCGGGGAGCCGGGGCAGAGGAATAAAACGCACTATAAGCCGCGGCCGAAGGATCGGTGGAGTTTGGGGTATTACTTGAATAAATTGATTAAGAAGAAGGGGTGAGGCCGCCGCTTATTCAGGGAAGCAGCCGTTTTTGGACTGGGTGGTCAGGAGCTGGTGGTTGTTCAGCTTTCGGCCAATCGTTGCCACTCAAAAAAGGCTGCTGTCGGCCAAGAGCGGTCATTCGATGTGCATGCGGATGGCTAATTTTCTGAGAAAAGCCCTCTACCTAAATCAACGTTTCCAATCCTTTGAGTCGTACATTCGCAACAAGGTAATCGAGAAAAACGCGAACCCGTACTGGCATCTGAGTACCTTGGCCGAGAAAGACTGCATGTACGGGGTCAATATCTCCCGGATTGAAAGGTTGCAGCACGGGCAGGAGTCTTCCTGAGGCAATGTCGTCAACCACCTGGAATTCATCAAGACGCGCCAAGCCTGTTCCTGCCACCGCCAACTGGCGCAAGGCCTCTCCATCACTGGCCGTCAGATTGCCTTGCGGCGTGACTAGATGTGATGAACCTTTGACGATGAAAGGCCAGCCCTTGAGTGTGCGTGTGTAACCGAAGTCCAGGAGATTATGCCCGGCCAGATCGTCTGGCACGATCGGCAGGCCATGGCGCTCGAGATAGTGGGGCGACGCGACGACGACCATACGCGTCTCACCCAGTTTTCTCGCCACCAGGCGTGAACTTTCCAGCGGGCCGTGACGAATCGCCACGTCGGTGCGCTCCTCGACCAGATTGACAACTTGATCCGTCAGTACGATATCGAGTGCTACACCCGTGAACCGCGCGAGGAAATCGTCGACCAAGGGTAATAAGACGTCCTTTGCAAAAGGCAGACTGGCACTGACCCGCAAACGCCCCCGCGGATCGCCCTGTCCTGAGGTGCCACGTTCAGCGTCTTCGACATCTGCAAGTATTCTGACGCATTGTTCATAGAACGCATGGCCTTCAAGTGTCGGCATCAGCCGACGCGTCGTTCGATTGAGCAAGCGTGCCTGAAGCCGCGCTTCAAGGCGCGATAGCAGCTTGCTGACAGCCGAAGGCGTCATGCGAAATTCCCGTGCAGTCGCTGAAAAATTGCCGAGCTCCATGACCCGGGCAAACACTTCCATCTCTGCCAGACGATTGATATCCCAACGTGCCATTGTGAATGTATGTCATAGAAGCCAGTCGTGATTGCAGTCTATATCACAGATGCTGGCGAAGGCATTCTCTCTCTACCGCACACAACGTGCACAAGGAGAGAACTGATGAGTGATATTCAAAACGGGGAAGACCGCATGATCCCAGCACGGCCCCATTCAAAGGTCGCGCTGGTCGTCGGCGCAAACGGCATCATCGGCAACGCCGTCGCGCAGGAACTCAAGCGTGAAGGCTGGCGTGTCAGAGCGCTTGATCGTCGAACGGTCACCGGCACCGAGACGGTCATCGCCGACCTGACGGACGCCGATGCCGTTGCCATCGCGGTGAAGGCTGCCCGGGATACCACGCATGTTTTTTACGCGGCCTATAGTCCCGATCCGGACCTGGCGGTAGAAGCCAATCGCAATGCCGATATGTTGGCCAACGTCCTCGACGGACTGGAACGAGCAGACTCGGCTCTTGAGCGGGTGGTCATCTATCAGGGTTTCAAAATCTACGGCTCTCACCTCGGCGCGAACGTGCGCACGCCTGCGCGGGAAAGTGACGCTGGGCATATGCCGCCGAACCTGTATCTCGCTCAGGAAGCGCAACTCAAACAGCGCTCGGATAAGGCTCGCTGGGACTATGTAGCTTTGCGCCCTGACTTGGTGATCGGGGATATCTTTGGCAACCCGATGAACATTGCATTGGTCATTGGCGTCTTCGCGGAACTGTCTCGGGAGCTGGGTATCCCGCTGCGTTTCCCCGGCACCGATAAAGCCTACGGCCAGTTGCAGCAATTCACCGATGCCGGCTTGCTGGCCCGGGCCAGTGTCTGGGCTGCACTCAGCGAGTCGGCGGGTGGAGAGGCGTTCAATATTACCAACGGTGACATTTTCCGTTGGGAACGCATGTGGCAAGACGCGGCCACGCATCTGGGGATGGAAACGGCATCTGTGGTGCCCCTGACGCTGGCGCGTCATATGCCGGACAAGGCCGAACTGTGGAGCAAGATCTCCAAGCGTCACGGCTTGATCCAGCCGGACTTGGGAAAACTGGTGGGATGGGGTTTCGGCGATTTCATCTTCCACACTGAGACAGACATCATTTCAGACACCAACAAAATCTACCGTTACGGATTTACTGAAAGAGTTGACTCAACAGCATCACTGTTGGACGCGCTGGACAGTCTGAGGAAACAGCGAGTGCTTCCCTAAGAAACCTGATTCGGTAAGTTGCCACTGAAGCAAACACCTCCATTGGGATTTGGCACTCAGTTACACTTGCCAGATTCCACCCAGGCTCACAATGAGCAAAGCCCCTGACAGTGCCAAATCAATTCAGGGGTAGCTTATGACCGGCTTCTGGCTTTCGCGACCGGCTGAAAACGCACCAAAGATGCCCGTCGCATAGGCAGTAAACGGTCATAGCTGCCTGCCGCGAACGCCTGCAATGGATCGTTTTCTGCCTCTCATGACAGACAGCAATCGGCCAAAAGCTGACGTTCATTATCGGTAGCTTTCGACTATTCTCTGGTATACCTCACTTTATGCTAATGAAATAGATGCCATAACTGATGCCTTCAATGCCGAAGATCAGCTATAAACAGCAAAAATAGCTTTTAGGCTGGTAGTTATGACCGGTCATATTATGATGCGGCTTATTTAAGATATCTGAGCGTTACGATGAATCAGGCGCACTCACTGAGAGCGCCGTTTGTGCTAAACGAAAAATTTTTAATCGACATATCGAAAAAATTTACCCGACGGCAAACACAACGTAAGGTCCGTAGCACAAGCTACAGCCCGAAACAGGAGACAGGATGTTAGAGCGATTTCAAGGCGAATCTGGCCGGAGGCTTACGGTTGATGCCCTTCTTTCCCAACGACTGGTTTCAGGAAACCGTGAGCTTGCGGAGTATTTCGCCGACAACGTGGAGCTTCTTGAAGTAGCTGTCGGTGATGTTTTGATTGAGCAAGGTGGCTCAGATAACGACTTGTATCTGATTCTGACCGGAGCTTTTGACGTTGTCGTTAATAAGCGTCGTGTTGGTCGCCGGTTTTCTAGTGATCATGTGGGCGAGATGGCTGCTATAGAGCCGTCTCAACCCAGATCAGCGACAGTCGTCGCCACGGAAACGAGTGTCGTCGCTCGTGTCGCGGAAATGCATTTTTCTGAAGCAGGTCAGCGTTATCCCGAAGTCTATCGTTGCATCGCTCGGGAGCTCTCAAAGCGACTTTATCAACGTAACGCGCATGTCGGCGCAGTGCGTGAGCGAATCAAGATCTTCATTATCTCCTCTGCTGAATCACTTGGCGTCGCGAGAGCGATTCAGACCGCTTTCGGTCACGACGACTTTATTACTACCATCTGGACGGATGGGGTTTTCCGGGCCACGAACTATCCGTTGCAAAGCCTATTGGATGCCGTTGATGATTCCGATTTCGCGGTAGCTATAGCGCATGCTGATGACATCGCCGCATGCCGGGGCCAACAATGGCCCGTCCCCCGGGATAATGTTGTGTTTGAGCTTGGCCTGTTCATGGGACGACTCGGCAAAGAGCGTGCGATTCTGATGGAGCCGCGCGATCTCGATGTCAAATTGCCTAGTGATCTCTCCGGCATTATGACGATTATTTATCGGTATGCGCCTGGTGGTGACACTGCGGCGCTGATGGGACCTGCCTGTAATCAGCTCCGAGATCACATTCTTCGGCTTGGACCAAACAATTAGGAATAATTAATGGCATTGGCGGATGATCTAAAAAAGTGGGTCGGGGAAACGTTCACGAGTGCATGGGATGCCCAAGAAACCACCGGGGTGCCAAACCCCGAAGATTTACGTTTGAATTCGAATCATGCGAAAGATCTTAGTTCAGCGACTGTTCTTTACGCAGACTTGGATGGGTCCACCGATATGGTGAACAGATACAAGTGGCAGTTCAGCGCGGAAATTTACAAGGCATTCCTTAAATGCGCATCCGACATCATAAAAAGTGAAGGGGGTGTAATCACAGCGTATGACGGAGATCGCGTCATGGCGGTCTTTACTGGGAACTCAAAAAATACATCTGCTGCCCGATGCGCTTTGAAAATTCACGGTGCAGTAATAGATATCATCAGGCCTGCTTTAAATAAAACTTACAATACAAGTTTTGTTTTGAGGCACGTTGTTGGTATCGACACCAGTCAACTTAGAACAGCTCGGATTGGAGTGCGTGGTGACAACGATTTGGTATGGGTAGGTCGAGCTGCAAACTATGCAGCAAAACTCACAAGCCTTGCAGACAAACCAACCCGCATTACAGAAAGCGTCTATGAAATGTTGGCAGACGAATTGAAGTATAGCAACGGCCAGAGCATGTGGGCTCGGGAATACTGGGAAGATATGAAAATTTGGATGTACACCTCAACATGGAAATGGGCGCTGTAAACTATCGTTGATCCGTATAAGGTCGTTATCCCTCGAAGATAAAGCCTGTAGAAACATAACCAAGGAGAATCTCAGATGACAAATGCAGTGGTATGGTTTGATCATACCTCCTCGAAAGTATGGGCAGTAGCGGATTCCTTACTTACGGCGCAAACTACTTCTGCTGGGCAGACATCCACAAGCAGAGTCACGGATCAAGCGATGAAAATCCTGCGATTACGAGTTGGTGCTTGGGGAACTCTTTCACGCTCTATTGTAGGCGGTCCGGTGATCTGCTACGACGTAGGCCTTGTATATGCAGGCGCGGTGACCCCTGCGCTTATGACTTATTCAGCAGCGGCGATGATGCTGCCAAATCTACATCCCCAAACCGTAGAAGACAGGAGGATCTTTACTCCAGACCTCACCGCTGTTGCTGACTTGATCCGACACTTATCCGAACGTTATACGCGCGACGCCAGTGTTGGCTATAGCAATAATAGAGCGCCGTTTTGTGAGTTTGTAATATTCGCCATCCCGCCAGACGATAAGCTTAATGATCTTCCTCTGGATTGCTATTGGATTCATCCGAAATTCAGTTCTAGTGGGGAATTTTCTCAAATTGCTGAGAAGGTCGACCTACTTGGCGGAGAAGTGGCCGTTATTGGTGACGATACGGATAGTCTTCGCGCAGACATTGATCGGTTGTTGGCTTGTCCAGATGGCACCTATAAAGGTAGGGAGCCACGAGTGGCGCTGGAAGAAAGAATGCGAGCTAGAATGCATGACACTGTAGGTGGCACCTTGCAGTTTGGAATACTGGAGAATGGGCGAATGCACTTGTATGGAGCGATGCACGACCAATATGGTGAGCCAGTTCAGAACTGGCTTGGGTTCGACTTCAAGGCGGAGATAAATTCAATCCTCGGGATGCAAGTGAGAATACCTTCCCTAGACTAGTATGGATTCATTTGATGGGATTCCATCGCTATGGTCGACAACGGTCGTCGGTGATAGGCAAAGTCTCGTCATCATCTCCCTTCTAGCTATTCTAAAGCAGCGAACGACACCCGCCCAGGATAGACACCATGCGCGACCTTCGATTCAGCCGTACCTTTACGCTGCTACAGCAAGAGGGGCACCTAGCCAGAGCATCTTTGTTGACGGGGATTGACTTACTTTTAAAAGCGAATCTTGATGAAAGGAAAATAGGTAATTTCTATTCATCGTTCTTTCAGCTCACAATTGGAATCGAACGTATTTTGAAGCTTGTGGTCATTGTCAATCACATGCTCGAAAATAACTACAAACCTCCAACTGATGCTGAGCTAAAAAGCAAATACGGACACAATATTAAGGCTACTTATCTATATGCGCTTTCCGTACGAAATAAATGGGAGCGCAAGAAAGTCGCACCTCCGATTTCTGGCAGCATAGAAGATAAAATTCTCGACTTTCTAGAAAAATTCGCTAATAAAGCTCGCTATTATAATCTACGCGAACTCAACAACACTACAGCTGATCGAGGGCCGCTGGGAGACTGGTACTCAATTTGCAAAAAAATTGCGAATGTTGAAATTGGTTTCGGAAAAATCAGTAAAGATTCCGAGCGCATTATGCATCAAATGGATGAAGCGGGGATTGTTGGCTACTCTGCCACTTTTGATTTCGACGGACATCCGATGACGCTGTTCGACGAATACTGGAGAATGCATCTAATTGAGAAAATTGCGCCACATATGGTTTTTAAAGTTGTGCAATTTATCACTCCGCTGTATGACGCCCTCAGATACATTTCTTTCGAGGCAATGGACTACGAAAATAATCATCAACTCAAACTGCCAGTGATTCCACACCTGTACGAATTTTTTGTTTTCGCGCTTGCGACCAAGCCATCTGCTCTGCGTAGAAAATCATGGGCACGGACCTTCTTAGATTAGCTAGGCAAAAAGGGAGACAAATTTCGTAATGCTTACCGTCCGCTTCTGGCCGGAAGCCGCCCTTCAAGAATGGCGGCTTTGGACTGAACAAGCAGTGTTTTGCATGAGAAAACCATGAAGGAACCAGGCATTTCCCTCGAATAAACATAACTCGGCAAGCGCGTTTAAATTACACAACCCGTTACGCCACAAAGGCTACAACGCCTTGCGCCGTTGCCTACGCCTACTACAGAATCCCCCGGCATACGCGCTATAGGGGCGGGCTATATCGTTGCCCGGTCACTGCAAAACAGTGATCGGGTTTGGTAGCCCGCTTCTTGATAGCCGTATGACGACACCTTATGCAGTCTCGATTTTGAGGCTCAGCTTTTATGGTGGCCATGCGTGGGGCTCATTCGTGAGCGCCGGGGTTTGCTATCTTGACCGGTCTACCAACCCACGCATGGCCGCCACCCATCGTTTGGTAGCGAGAGTGACGGCTCTTTATTTCTTATAAGGTAGCGAGTCCTCTATGTTCAAACCAACGCCAAACCCACCGGACACCGATCCGATCCCGTACGACCCAACCCTCGAACCTCAAAAGATAAAAGAGGCGACCGACCGCGCCATCAACTTCTATCTCAACCCCGGCTCACTGAAACTCTCAATCCCTTCCCGCAAAACCAGCAAGATCTTCCTCATCGATCCCGCCGTGGACGAAGAAACTCTACTCCTCGAAGCCTGCGAGTCGTTGGCCGCCGCCAGTGACATGGCACGTGACATGAGCGATGTCGTCGACAACTCACAACGCCGAACCATGCTGATGCTGCATCAGGTGATCATGCTGAGTGAGCTGATGGTGAATCGAGTCCTGGATGGACGCCGCTTGCCGCACTAGTTGCGGCTTGATGCACGGTTGCACCGCGAACGCCGTGTAGGAGCTGCCGTAGGCTGCGATCTTTTGATTTTGATTGTTGAAGAGCAGATCAAAAGATCGCAGCCTGCGGCAGCTCCTACAGGGGGCATTTTGCGGTGGTTATTTCTTTTAAAGTGCCTTAATGGGTGCTTGCTGGAGTTTCAGTTGATGTTTGAAACCACTAATAGTCCGCCGGGGACAGATCCGGCGTCGCCGTATGAATCATTCGATTCGAAGAAGCTTCACGCGGCGGCAGAGCGGGCGCTCGATCATTATCTTGCGCCTGAGAAGATCATGGCGACGCCGTATAGCCCCAGCACTTTGTTCATGGTCAACCCGCAATCCGACACTGAAACCTTGCTGGTCAATGCCTGTGAGTCGTTGGCCTCGGCGACGGTGATGCTCGGTGATTTTGCCGGGATGCTGGAAGGGCCGAATCGCAATACGCTGTTGGGGATTGCGCAGGTGGTGATGTTGGGGGAGTTGGCGGTGAACAAGGCGTTGGATAACGTCGAGTTGAAGGCGCCGGTCTAGCGTTTGTGCCTGGCTGATTCGGAATAAACGGCCAGGGTGCAAGCTCCCTGGCCGCACAATCACTGCGCCGCTACCAACGTCACCAACGGCTTCGGCGCATCCAGCGTGCTCTGAAACACCGGCACGTATTCATCTTTCATCATTTTCCTCTCTAGCGCCCGCTCGTGTTCGCGGCGCTTAAGCCCCGGTCTTACTGACACACCGCATCCGCCACGCGATAACCATCCACCAGCGGTGCTTTGCTCACGTCCAGTTCGATGCGGCAGCTTTGATCGGCTTTTTCGCCCCATTTCATTTGGTAGACCTTGCCTTCACCCACGGACAGCAACACTTGACCGGCCTGGCCGACGACGCCGGCGCTGGCGCCTTTTTCGTTGGTGATGGGGGTGCCGAACGGCGGTTGTTTGCCGTCCTTGAGGCGCACGTTGAGCAGGGCTTTTTCCGAGCGGCTGGCGGCGAAGCTGGCTTTGACGACGGCGCCGCGACGGGGCACGACGTTGGTCACGCCTTCTTCGATGTCGATGTTGTTGTCCAGTTCGCCGGTGTCGAGGGCCACGCGGTTTTTGCGGTACGGCGTCACGTATGGCACGAGGGCGTAGCCTTTGGCGTTGGTCAGGGTGCCGGGGGCGTTGAGGACGCCGACGTCCGGGGTGTCTTTGACTTCGACCAGGGCCACGGTTTCGCCGAGGGTCTGGCCGAATTCGAGGCCGTCGCTGTGGCCGAGCACGGAGCCGGCGGCGCTTACTGAGGTTTGGCGGTAGCCGCTGCCGACGCTGACGCCCGCGCCGAGTTGGGCAAACGGTGCGCGGTAGCCGATCAGGGCCGAGCCGTTGTTGCCGCCGTTGTCGGAGCGGTTGGCGTTGACGTTGTAGTTGAGGTTGCCGTCGCGCCCGCTCAGGCCGGCGCGCTGGTCGAGGCTACCGTCGTTGTTGCGGGTGACGGTGTAGGTGCCGGTGCTGCGCGTCTGGCCGATGGGCATCGACACGGTGAACACCACTTGGTTGTTCTGGCCGAAGTTGTCGGTCAGGGTTTTGCTCGCGTAGATGCCGTAGGTCACGCCCTTGTGTTGGGTGTTGAAACCCAGTTGCATCTGTTTGTCTTCGCGCGAGCTGCCCCAGTAGTTCTGTTTGCTCATGTTCAGGTAGAACGAGCCGTAGCTGTCGAGCGCCTGGTTGATGCTGGCTTCGACTTTGCTGCGCTTGGAGAACGTGTTGAATTCGTTCGGTTCCTGCAGGCTCACCGCTTCATCAAAGTCACGATAGCCTTCGGTGGAATAGCGATAGCCGGCGAAGCGCACCGAGGTGCCGGTTTCGAAGGCCTTGCCGTAACGCACGCCAAAACTCTGGCCTTTTTCTTTGCCAGCCGCGACCCCGGAGCCGCTCGGCACGTCGGTTTGCGCTTGGGTCACGTCCAGCGACACGGCGCCGAGACTGCCGAGGCTTTTGCCCACGCCGACGACGCCGGCGCGATAGAAGTCGGCGCCCAACAGGCCGCCATACAGCGTTAAGTCGAACGGCAAACCGTACGCCAGCGACGCCTGGGCGAAGACCGGACGCTGGCCGCCGTCGACGGCGTTGTACTCACCGGCGGTGGCGCTGTAACGCCAGGTTTTTTCCCGCAGCATGTTGGCCAGCGTGGCGTACGGCTGGGTGAAGCGCCGTTCGCGGCCGTCGGCTTCGGTGATGATCACTTCGAGGTCGCCACTGCCCGACGCCGCGTTGAGGTCGTCGATTTCGAACGCACCGGGCGCGACGTACGTGGTGTACAGCGAGTAGCCGTTCTGCCGCACTTCGACCTTGGCCTGGGTTTCGGCGATGCCACGAATGATCGGCGCATAACCCTGCATCGAGTCCGGCAGCATGCCCATGTCGGACGCCACCTGGGCGCCGCGAAACGGAATGCTGTCGAACACGTCGCCCGGGGTGAAGCTTTCGCCGAGGGTCAGGGTGCCCTTGATCGCGGTCAGGTCGCGCTGCGCGTAGGTGTTGCTGCGCTGCCAGTCCTGCTGGCCGTCTTCGTCCTGACGGAACGAGGAGCTGGAGCGAAAACGCCAGTCGCCGAGGTTGAACCCGCCGTTGGCGTAGAGGTTGTATTGCGTGCCGCTGCCACGGGCGTCGGACTGCGTATTGGCCGCCGAAAACTGATAGTTGAGCATTGCCGCGTTGATCCCGCGATCCCATTCTTCGGGGGCGACATAACCGGCGGCGTCGCGGCGCAGGGCGATCTGCGGCACGCTGATGTCGAGGGCCAGACGCCCGGCGTCGAAGCTCACCGAAGCGCCTTCGATCAGCTCGGCAAGGTCGATGCACGCGGGGAATGTTTCGCCCGGTGTCAGGAACGCATCGACCTTGACCCCCAGCTCCTTGAGAAACGCTTCGGACAGACAAGCGCGCACTTCAGCGCTTTTTGCGTCCTTGGCGAAGGTCATGTCGCGACGGTCGAAAAAGCTCTGGTTCAGCCGGATCACCACCGGATACGTGCCGGGGCCGATGCTGCCGCTGTTGGCGATGGCGTCCAGATCGAGGTTGGGCCCGGCGCTGGCGCCGCCGAACGGCTGCATGAAGCTGGCATCAAACTTCGCCGGCTCGTCCGCGCTCGCCGAGCTGCCCATCAGCGCCGTGAGGATGGCGACCGACAGATGCAATGGAACAAAAGGCGCGGACTGACGATGACGGTTCAGGGCTTCGATTCGCATGACAATACTCAACACTCGGCCGCCACGCGGCGTCGGCAGCGTGCAGGCGGGTTCGCAAGGAAAGGGGTGGCGGTGTTACGGGGCGCTGCTCAGCTCGACTTTTTTCGGCTCGCTGTAACCGCCGTAGTCGTTGATCGCGGAGAACACCACCGCGCCGCTGCGGCCGCTGAAACCCGGCAGTGCGTAACGCTGGCTGCTCATCGGCGCGACCATTTTCGGTTCATTGACTTCAACGACTTGCGCACCGCCCTCGACTTTTACGCCGATAAAGGACACGTGAAACGCTGTCGGGTTGTTGACCACCAGCACCGGTTTGCCTTGTTCCTGTTGCAGGCTCCAGCGCAGTTGCGGCGGTGCCTCGATCGCGCTGCCCTTGAGGGCGGGCGGGCGATAGAAGACTTTGATCCGCGTGCGCATGGCGATTTTCAGGGTGTTGGCGTCGGCCTTGCCGGCCAGCGGAATTTCCTGAGCGTTGAAGTAGAAAACCGATTCGCGGTCCTGCGGCAGATCGCCGGGGACTTTCTGGATGCGCACCATTTGCTCTTTGCGCGGATCGAGGCGAAACAGCGGCGGGGTGGCCACGAATGGGGTGGCAGTGGTGTTGTCGTCGGCCTCGGTGTTGATCCAGGCTTGCACCGCGTAAGGCTCGGCCGTGGTGTTGCTGACCGTGATCGAGGCATCGCGTTTATTGCCGTCGTACACGATACGCGTGCCGCCGAGCATCACACCGGCCTGGCTGAAACTGCTGAGCAGCGTCGCGCTCAACAATACGGCCAATACCGATGCAGTTTTGAAGGGGGAAATTGCTGGGTTCATTGCGTTCATCCTCTTGTCGGCACGGCCACAAAAAACCGTGGCAAAGGGAAGGGCATCCGGCGGCGCCAATCGCCGCCGGCTGCAGACCGGACTTACTGGTAGTCGACGGTAAAC
Organism: Pseudomonas sp. 4CAES_32.4; assembly: GCF_058136335.1. Classification (NCBI taxonomy): domain Bacteria; kingdom Pseudomonadati; phylum Pseudomonadota; class Gammaproteobacteria; order Pseudomonadales; family Pseudomonadaceae; genus Pseudomonas; species Pseudomonas sp. 4CAES_32.4. The sequence continues at coordinate 3,580,438 of NZ_CM176882.1, read as the reverse complement.
GCGGCTTTGGCGTTGGCCGGACCGGAAGTGGCGGCGCCGGTGGCGACGTAGTTGGCGGTGAAGCGCAGCGGCTGGGTCAGGTCCAGATAAGGCGAGGATTCCAGGCCCAGTTGCACGTCTTTGCCGGACGCATCCTTGATCTGCACGGCGACGTTGGTGGCCACGCCGGCTTCCGGCAGCAGGCCGATCCACTGGCCGCTGGAACCGGCGTTGCCGCTCAGCGAAAGGAACTTGACCACGGCTTTCTTGCCGGTGACGTTGCAGCCCGGTGCGGTGGTGTCGATGGTCAGGGTGAACGCGCCGCCACCCGCCACGGCGCCGGCCGTGGCCAGGGAGGTGGCCGGCACACTGCCGAGGCCAACGTCGCCGGCACCGGCCGAACCGTTGAGGTCGGACACCACGACCGGGCAGGTGTTGTCGGTCACGCTGCCGACAAAGTTGATTTCACCGTCGGCGGCCATTGCGGCTTGCGAAGCAGCTGCCAGAACCAGGGCCAGGGACAAACCTTTGAGCGCAAAATTTTTCATGATCACTTCCAGATATTGAGTAAATGTCCTTGAGCCCGAAGGCCCGGAGACGGATCGACGTCGCCATCCCGTCGGGGACAGAGCGTGGCGTCTGAGGCTCATTATCGGGATGAGGATCAGGGCGCTATGTAGGGAAAATCCCTTTGCTTGTAGGAAAATTCCCAGCGCTTGCTTCCACTAAATCAGCACCGCCATAAAAAACGCTCCCCTTTGGCACCGCGCGAAATCGGCGATGGCAAAGGGGAGCGTGGGTAACTGAAACGGTTTTTTTGCAGCGGGGTTCAGCGATAAGTCACGGTGAAACTCGCGTGGCCATTGGCGGTGCCGGGTTGCGGCGTCGGGCCATCGCCGGTCTGGATATAACGGGCCTTTAGCGGCACTGAAGTCACGCCGTTGACGATGCGATTCAGGCGCACGGGCTGACCCAGATTCATCGGCGTGCCGTTGTCCTGCAACACCTGGATCGCCACGCCTTGAGCGGTCGAATCGCTCGACAGGCTCAAGACACCGTTGGCCGCGTCGAGGATGGTTGAGGTCTTGTCGGCATCGATCTGAATATTGGCGAAGTTGCCGTTGAAGTAGCCGTTGGTGTTCGACGGGTAGTTGTTGCCGGCGATGCAGGCGTTGAGGGTAATGGCGAACGGCTGGGCCTGGGTGGTGGAGTTCTTGCCGTTGAACACGCGTTTTTCCCAAGTGCCCATGGGTACGTTGATCTGGTTGCCCGGTGCGGCCGGCAAAGAGCAACCGGCCAGGGTTACGGTCGCTGTGAAGGTCAGGTCGAACATTGGACCCATGTCCGAAGTGCCAGTGGCGACCAGTTGATTGATGGTATGGGTGCCGGGCGCGATGTCACCGGTCTTGATCAGCGCGTAACGCATCATCGCCTGGTTCATGTTTGCCTGGCTGGCGGCGGTGCGATTCATGTTGAAGGGAATGAAGCGGTTGGGATTACCCGGTGGCGCAACCCACGCGGCGGCAAAACCGGTCATGTAAATGGCCAAGCCAATGCCGGGCACATTGGTCTGCAGCAAGGCATTGGCCGGCACATCCAGCACGTCCACCGGAATGTTTACCGCCACCGGACCGATCAGTGTCGTGTTGTAGGTGGCCGTGCCATAACACAGCAAGGTGTCACCGAAATTCAGCTGTCGCATGGTGCCATTGGTGTTCAGCGTGGTGCCGATCGGTACGTCTCGCGGCGCGAATACTGCACCACCGGTGAGCGTCAACTGCTTGACCGTATTGTTGCCCGTCGCCCAGGTGCAAGCCGCCATCGCCGGCGCCGCCATCAGCATCAACGCCGTTGCGCCAAGTCCGCCCAGCATTCGTAACCCGATCTTCATGGTGTGTGCCCTCCTGAGAAGAAAACGGCCATTCAATGCAGGCTGACTGCATCTGGACGTTGTTGGCGTCGGCCAACGAAGGGCTGAATTATCAGGAATGCGGGATGCGCATCGAATAGTCGGCTTCCCGCTGACTTGTAGGAAATTTCCCAGAGAATTTCCCGGCCAGACCCAAAACGCCGAGCAGCAGGCGAGTGACGGAGAGCCCGAGGATCATCGACAGCACGGTAGCGACGATTGGGAGGTTGCTTATTGGGCCTCCCCGTGGATTGGCGGCTGGGGGTGGCGTTGCGATTGGCTTGGCGGAGTTCGTACGCAGGGCCTTGTTGTGCAGGCTTAACGGATTAGGATGCGCGAAGGCTGGAATTGATCGTCTCGACTCAGGATGCGTTATTTATGGAATCTGCTTTTTCGCAAGTCACCGAGCGTTTGAACAACCGCCGCTTCTGCGTGGCGAACAACGCTCAGGGGCTGTCCGATGCGCGCACAGTGTTTCACTACTTCGTCGAAGGCGCGGCGGTGTGGGGGACTTACGCGGGTGGGCATATTCGCCTGGGCAACCAGGTCGGGCGGGTGACCGGGCCGGACACTATCGAGCTGCTTTATCAGTGCATCACCACGGACGGCGAGATTCGCGCAGGTTGGTCTCGGGGCGTGGTGGGGGTTGATGAGGCGGGGCGACCGACGTTGCGGTTTGTGTGGGGGTGGTTGTCGGGGGCCGAGGGGGGCGGGGAGTCGAGTTATGTTGAGGTGTTTGCGTAGCCGAATGCTTTTTAGCTACACGAGCCCCGCAATCATTGCAATTCCACCGATGTCTCACCCACCGCCGCCATATCCCACGTCCGCATCACCTGCGTAATCGCCGCATCAATACTCTGCAGCGGCGTGTCATCCCGAGCCAGGATGGAAATCCCCTGCAGGAAGCTGTCGAACACGGTCGCCATGGCGGCTGCGTTGGTGTCGTCGGCTAACAGTCCTTCACTCACACCACGCTCGACACACGCAACAATCCCGGCGCGGGTTCGGGCGCGGGAGTGGGTGAGGGCTTGGGCGACGTGGGCGTTTTCCGGGCTCGGGGCGCTCATGACGCCGAGGGTGACCATGCAGCCTTTGGGGTGGCCGTCGTCGCATTGCATGCGTGCCGATTGGCGCAGTGCGGTTTCGATGGCTTGGCGCGGCGGCAGGGTTTCGTCCCACAGGCATTCGGTGACTTGGGCGTAGGTCGCCAGGTAACGCTGCACGCACTCGTCGAACAGGGCTTCTTTTGAGCCGAACGCGGCGTAGAAGCTCGGCGCGGAAATGCCGCCGCCCAGTTCTGTCTTCAATTGTGCGAGGGACGTCGCGTCGTAGCCGTGCTGCCAGAACAATTGCATGGCCTGATCGACGGCATCGTCGCGATCGAAGGCGCGGGGGCGACCGGTTCTCGCCATCTCTGAAACTCCTCGGAAAGTGATTTGGATACTAGTCGATACATAAGTCGTTGACAACGGGCCTCGGCTGCCGCCAGTATTTTATATCGATCGGTATTTAAGTCTGAAATTTTGCTCTCAAGGAGTATCCCGTGACACCTTCATTGACTCTCTCAGCGGCGCCCAAACGCCTGCCCATCGGCGCGCTGCTGGCGCTGGCCATGACCGGTTTTATCTGCATCGTCACCGAAACCCTGCCCGCCGGGCTGTTGCCGCTGATCAGTGAAGGCTTGGCTATTTCGCCTTCGATGGCCGGGCAGATGGTCACCGCGTATGCGCTGGGCTCGGTGCTGGCGGTGATCCCGATGACCATCGCCACACGCGGCTGGCGTCGGCGCAATGTGTTGCTGCTGACCATCGTTGGATTTCTGCTGTTCAACTCGATCACTGCGCTGTCGTCGCACTATGGCGTGACACTGGTGGCGCGCTTCTTCGCGGGTGTGGCCGCAGGGTTAGCGTGGAGTTTGTTAGCCGGTTATGCGCGGCGAATGGTCGAGCCGGATCAGCAGGGCAAGGCGTTGGCACTGGCGATGGTGGGGACGCCGATTGCCCTGTCATTGGGCGTGCCGTTGGGCACTTGGCTGGGCGGTTTGGTCGGGTGGCGTACGACGTTCGGGTTGATGTCGGCGCTGACCTTGATGCTGATCGTTTGGGTGTTGGTGAAGGTGCCGGATTATCCGCCGCAGCCTGCGCATCAGCGTCTGTCGCTGCGCCGCGTGTTGACCACGCCGGGCGTGCGGCCAGTGTTGGCGGTGGTGATCAGCTGGATGCTGGCGCACAACATTCTCTACACCTACATCGCCCCGTTTGTGGCGCCGGCGGGGTTGGCCGATCGCGTGGATCTGGTGTTGCTGGTGTTTGGTCTCGCGGCGCTGGCGGGGATTTGGTTGACGGCCAAACTGGTTGAACCGCTGTTGCGCAAGACCGTGTTGGTGAGCTTGGTGATGTTTGCCCTGGTGTGCGTTGTGTTCGGCTTCTTGGGGCGTGTGCCGGAGGTGGTTTATCTGGGCGTGTTGGTGTGGGGATTGAGTTTTGGTGGCGCGGCGACGCTGTTGCAAACGGCGCTGGCAGATGCGGCGGGCGATGGCGCGGATGTGGCGTTGTCGTTGAATGTGGTGGCGTGGAACAGCGCGATTGCCGGCAGCGGCGTGGTCGGCGGAGTGTTGCTGGATCGATGGGGTGTTGCCGCGTTTCCGTGGGCGATGGTGGTGTTGGTCGCGGTTGGTTTTGTGATTGCCTGGAATGCTCGGGCGCACGGGTTTAAAGCAGGGCCGCGTGGGGCGGGAGCGGGGGCTGTGGTCGGGCACTGAGGTTGGGTGTCAGGTTGATGTGTTTTTGATGGGCTGGCCTCATCGCTGGCAAGCCAGCTCCCACAGGGATTTGGGTGGGATTGGGATTGGTGGTTTGACGTGACACCCATGTAGGAGTGAGCCTGCTCGCGATGGCGGCGGGCAGTTGGCATTGGTGTTGGATTGGATGGCCTCATCGCTAGCAGGGCTAGCTCCCACAGGGATTTGGGTTGGATTGGATTTGCGGGTTTGCGCAAAAAAGTGTGGGAGCTAGCCCTGCTGGCGATGGCGGTGGGGCAGTTGGCAATGGTGTTGGATTGGATGGCCTCATCGCTAGCAGGGCTAGCTCCCACAGGGATGTGGGTTGGATTGGGATTTGTGGGGTTGCGCAAAAAGTGTGGGAGCTAGCATTGCTGGCGATGGCGGCGGGCAGTTGGCATTGGTGTTGGATTGGATGGCCTCATCGCTAGCAGGGCTAGCTCCCACAGGGATTTGGGTTGGCTTGGGATTAGTGGGGTTGCGCAAAAAGTGTGGGAGCTAGCCCTGCCGGCGATGGCGGTGGGCAGTTGGCATTGGTGTTGGATTGGATGGCCTCATCGCTAGCAGGGCTAGCTCCCACAGGGATTTGGGTTGGATTGGGATTTGTGGGGTGGCGCAAAAAGTGTGGGAGCTAGCCCTGCTGGCGATGGCTGCGGGGCAGTTGGCATTGGTGTTGGATTGGATGGCCTCATCGCTAGCAGGGCTAGCTCCCACAGGGATGTGGGTTGGATTGGGATTTGTGGGGTTGCGCAAAAAGTGTGGGAGCTAGCCCTGCTGGCGATGGCGGCGGGTCAGTTGGCAATTGTGTTGGATTGGATGGCCTCATCGCTAGCAGGACTAGCTCCCACATGGATTTGGGTGGGATTGGGATTTGTGGGGTTGCGCAAAAAGTGTGGGAGCTAGCCCTGCTGGCGATGGCGGCGGGTCAGTCAGCGTTGATGTCGGCTGGACGGACGCTATCGCGAGCAGGCTCACTCCTACAAGGATTGTGGTCTAGCCCCGCGCTTCATCCTTCAAATCATCCAGCGTGTCGACGATCGCCTCATCGCGGTCGGCCATCGCGTCTTGCATGTCTTTGGCGATGGTGGTCTGGATGGTCATGACTTTTTGCGCCAGATCGCGGCCCTGTTTCGAGTTGAGGATGATTGCCATCGCCTGCTCGGGATGCTGGTTGGCGCTAATCATCAGGTCGAGTTCGTCGTTGTCGAAGTGGTCGGCGTAGATTTCCACGACCATGTCTTTCAAGTCATCGGGATCGATGTTTTCGCGCACGACGTTGCGGATCTGCTCGCGTTCCAGCATCGGGTAGCGCGAGGCGTAACCGGTGGACACCAGCTCGATCATGGTGCCGTATTGCTTGGTCATTCCACTGGACTCGACCAGTTTCTCGGCCTTGTCCTTGCTACCGCCGCAACCCGCCAGCGCCACAGCCATCACTACGGCCAGCGTTACTTTTTTCATGCTCATGAGCATTTGTCCTTGAATGATCTGGAAGTGCAGAAGGCTTAGCGGCGGCTAAGAGCGTAGGCGCCGGCGATGATGACCAGCACGACGCCGCCGATAAATGCGCCGAGCGCAGGGAACATCGCCGCCGGCCACATCAGGCCGCGACCGAGGTTGTAGGCCAGGCTTGCGTGGGAGTAGTAGGTGCTGAACATCCAGGAGTAGAGCGCGTAGATCAAACCGATAACGAGGTAACCGGAGATGATCTTCCCTTTGAGCGACATGAAGTCTTCCTTGTGCGGCGGTGAGACAGGGGATGGATTTTGCGTAACATACTATTTCAGTAGTGGCACATCAATGGCATTTCTGCCTCCATCCCCTCGTTTCGCTGGCACAAGTGCTTGATAAACCGGTTTTTCCGCAGGTACAGAACGTTGCCAGCGGCTTACAAAAGTTTACTTTCCTGTTGCCACGACTGCTGCAGAAACTCGCTGATCTGCGTCGTTACTTGCTGCTGAATCACTTCCCGTGGCCGCGCATTCTCACCATCGCCACAGATAATCCCGTCGCCCGGCACATCCTCTTCCAGCAACGCCACCGCCCCCGGTTTGCACATTTGCAGGAAGGTGAAGTGGCTGGCGTCGCTGATCTTCACGTAGCGATTTGAAGCTTGGGGCAGGCGTTTGGCGAGGTCGGCCGATTCCAATTCAGCCGGCAGTTCCACCGACGGTACGCCAGCCGCTATTACCAGCGTCGGCACTTGCAGGTTCGCGAGGCTTGTATCCGAGAAACCGCGCGAAAAACCCAAGTCCAACGACACCACAGCGGTAACGCGAATATCGCGCAAGTCGCCCGCCAGGCCTTCTTTCAATTCAGGTGTGCTGGCCGGATTGATCGTTTTGTAATGGATGCAACTGGCTAACTCTGGATGGACTTTGCAGTCCCGGGCAAACAGGTCCGGGTCGAAGCGGGCGCCAGCGATTTCCATCGCCGTCCAGCCACCGAGCGAGTGACCGACCACGGCGATTTGCCGTTTTGATACCACGCCGAATTTTTCCGGTTGCGTCGCGACCGCCTCAATCGCCCGGTGCAAATCGATGGGCCGCTGCCACAGCTGCGCCGCTGCCGTCGGGTTGCGGTCATGGGTGGTGGTGCCGGGATGGTTGACCGCCGCGACGATGTACCCCTGCTGCGCCAACGCACTGGCCAGCCAGGTCTGATTGCCCCAGTTACCGCGATAACCGTGGGAGAGCACCACCAACGGGTGCTCGCCTGCGGTGGGCGGTGCGTTCCGCACGGCGGAGGCGCCGACGAAGACCACGTCGTCGGCGATCAATTCTGGCGCTGCGGTGGTGGTGCTTGGGTACCAGACGACCATCTCCAGCGGACGCTCGTTGTGTGGGTCGGGCAGGGTGGTGGATTGGAAGCCGAGGGCGTGGGTGTCAGCGAGAGCGCTGGTGGTCACGCAGATTAAAAGCAGGGCGCTGAGGGCTGTTTTCAACGGGCAATCTTCCTTGAATCTGGTAGCGAAAACGGGGAGCAGATTTATAACGCAAAGTAGCCTACGGCCGATACACGTTTTTACTTGCGGGCTTGTCGATTTTTTTCATACTTGATAATCAACTTCGACAAAAAAACGGCGCCATCTTTTTTGATGGGTGCCCTCCTTAAAAGTATCTCCATTGCATGACGTTCAACATTGCATTAATAAATATTCGGCGTTGGCAGCAGTGTTTGAAAACCCGTCTATATTGGTTTTTAGGTCAACACATAGCGGGTGTTAAACCACTCGCAGCACCTCACTAAGCAAGGACGCTCGATGCTCAATTGCCGGGATATGAAGTCCGCCCTCGCAGGCGCGTGGTTCATTGCGACTGGAACTGCTTTAGTGGCAGTTGCCACGCTATCGGGCTGTAGCGTCATCAATATTTATGACGATGGCTCCTTGGTTCAAAAGTATTACGGACTGCCCATTTACACCATCGATTCGACGCAAGCGCAAAAAACCCTGTATCTGGAAAGTCGCGGTGTCGGAATTATCAGCGGCCCGACCGGACTCTCTATCGGCTACAGCAAAGAAACCTTCCTTAGTATCCCCACCAGTAAATGCGCAGCGGTATTCATCAATCCCAGTGCCGAAGCTGCCAATACCTTAAGAACCACGTTTGAAGCCGCCGGGGTGGACGTCAGCACCCTGTGCATCTATCCCGCGCAAGGAGCCCCAAATGAATAAATACATCCTGATCACAACGCTGCTCATGAGTGGATGCTCACCGTTGCAGCAAGCACCTCTGGTGTATACCTCCAAGCAAGTGCTGGGCATTGATATTTCAGCGCCTACGACAGAATCAACGGGATTCAGCATGAACCTTGGTTTCAAGAATATCGATGCTGCGTATGTTCCTTTGGCTGTGTCGAAAGAAACCGAAGGTGTCATGACGCCAATCAAGGAAATATATGCAACGTATGGCGAGGGACCCCAAGCTGCGCAGACTGCTACCACTCCGGAGCAACAACAAGCTGTAGCGAAGCTGACAAAAGACCTTGTCGTAAAAGAACAGCAGGTGAATTTACTGAGGTCGGCAAGAAACCAACTTATCCAAAACAAAACATTGATTGATAATAAAATTCCCCTTGAGGCCAAACCACTTTCTATGAAGCTGTCTGAGTTGGTATTGCTGCCTCCTGACGTAGAAAACAAGCTCAGTTCCGAGCAAAAACTCACGCCAGTTCAAGTCAAAGAAACTGTCGCTAACGTCGATGAGGGTATAAAAAAGAAGGAAGTCGAAGCGGGTCAGACTAAAGAAAAGATTAGTCAAATACTGAGTATCACCAAGCGCGATGCAATGTCTGTATTCGGCAGTTTTGATTCAGGGCTTAAAAGCGATGGCACCTCAGGCGTTTCACACCAGTTAGGGAAAATGTTTTCTACCGGGGTCGCTGCTCAAAACCTCACGCAGGGCCTGCAGCGATATGCTGTGTTGGAGCAGTGCCTTAACCTGATCAAAAGTACGACGGATCCCACTCAGAAAAAGGATCTGATTGCGATGTGCAGCCGTTCGACCGGCACAACCAGCCAAGTCGAAGCACCATAGTGGCGTCAAGGCGAGCAAGCCCTTTTCGAATGGGCTTGCTCTGTTGAAATTGAGCTTGATTACACCTTACCAAAACCAAAAAACGAACGCAGTTTACTGCCCCGCTTCCTTTCATAAAACGGCGTCACTTCCCTGAGAAAGTAATCACTCAGCCCCGTTTCCCCTTCGATCACCCGGCACAAATCAACCGGCCCGCCATCCGGCGCGGTATCCCCGGCAACATTGCCCGCTTCGCGCATGACTCGATCAATATCGCCGTCCGCTTCAATACCCACGATCAGATGCGGTTTTTCGTCGACCGAGGTGTCGTGCATCAATGCCAGATATGCGCGTTTCACATTGGAATGTTTGGCGAGTAGTTGCGTGAGTGAGTTGACCATTTGGGATGGATATTCAGCAGGCTGGCCGAGCAGCACGTTGGTTTCTTTCTCCACCGTGCGCGTCGTGGCGGCTTGGCCGACGGCATTGGCAAGCAGATTGCTCACTTCTTCCGGGAAGAATTCTTTGCCGTAGGGCGATTTCGGATTCAGAAAAAGTAGGGCGCCGAGGGTGATTTCGAACAACGATCTGGCGGGTATTTCGAGGTAGGTCTGCTCGCTGTCGATGGACTGCTGCAGTGTTTGCAGTGAGGAGAAAAACGGGATGACCGGTGTGCCGTCCGGTTTTTGCCAATGGGCGATGCTGATGTTGCTGCCGGCTTCGAGATTGACGTGGCCCTCTGCCTCGCCCGCGGTGCCGAGGATGTACACGTTCGAGTTGAGCAGAGTGTTGAAAAACGCCGGGCGATGGGCGGGTTCGTCAGCGGCGAGTTTGAGGCTGGTTTCCAGCGGGTTTTCTGTTTGGGTTTCCATGGTATTCATCCGTGACTCGGTCAAAAACAGGGCAAAGCGTAGATCAAATACATCGCCGTTGGTTCGACTGATGCCTTTGCGGGCAAGCCCGCTCCCACAGATTTCAGTGTCGCCCACAAAATCCAGTTACAGCGCCAATCCCTGTGGGAGCTGGCTTGCCAGCGATGGCGGTGGGTCAGCCGACTTATTTGGCACTGTTAATCCGCTATCGCCAGCAGGGCTGGCTCCCACAGGGTTTTGTGGCGGCCACAATATTCAGGTACAGCGCAGATCAATGTGGGAGCTTGCCCTGCAAGCGATGGCGGTGGGTCAGTCGATTCGTTTGGCACTGTTAGTCCGCTATCGCCAGCAGGGCTGGCTCCCACAGGGTTTTGTGTCGATCACAACATTCGAGTACAGCGCAGATCAATGTGGGAGCTGGCTTGCCAGCGATGGCGGTGTGTCAGCCGACGTATTTGGCACTGTTAGTCCGCTATCGCCAGCAGGGTTGGCTCCCACAGGGTTTTGTGGCGGCCACAAGATTCAGGTACAGCGCAGATCAATGTGGGAGCTTGCCCTGCAAGCGATGGCGGTGTTTCAGTCAACTGCTTCGGCACAGAAAGTCCGCTATCGCCAGCAGGGCTGGCCCCCACAGGGTTTTGTGTCGATCACAACATTCGAGTACAGCGCAGATCAATGTGGGAGCTTGCCCTGCAAGCGATGGCGGTGTTTCGGCCAACACATTCGGCACAGCCAGTCAGTCGTCGCAGTAGGGGCAGGCGTCAGAGCAAACTCCACGAAACCCCGACATACACCCCCATCCCTTCACCCGGCGTCGATCGCGCGGCGTCCAGGCCTTTGTCGTCGTAGCCCGGAGTGACCGTCGCCGCATAATGTTTGTTGGTCAAATTGCGCATGTCCACCCAGCCTTGCCAGTCGCCTTTTGGCGCGTTGTAACCAAGCGTGGCGCCGAACAGCGCGTAGGGATCGGCGTAGTAGCTGTCGGCATAGTCCACGGCAACTTTCGACACCAACTGCGTGTTCACCGCTGCAAAGAACCCCTGCGGCCAGTCATAGCGCAATTCACCCTGATAGTAATGCATCGGAAGGCCGGGGAGGCGGTTGTCGCCGAAGCGATCATCATCGCGGTAATGGAAATCGCTGAAGGTATACGCCTGACGCAAGCTCAACTGACCGCCATCGGCAGCCGACCAGAGCTTGCTGTTGAGGCTGGCTTCAATACCTTGGTGCACGGTTGGGCTGGCGTTCAACTCATACGGCGTGACGGCATTGGCGTCCGGCAGCACCGAGAGCAGTTCATGCCGAACCTGCGCGTAGTACCACGCCAGACTCCATTCGCCGACGGCGCTGTCGCCTCGGCCCCCCAATTCCAGTGTGGTCGCGGTCTGGTTTTGCAGTTTGATCGGATCTTTCTGCGTGCCGGTCGCGGCGCCATTGCCGGCAGGGAAGCGCACGTTGGAGCTGTAGATCAGCGACCACGGGTGCGGCGCTTCGACGGAGCGGCTGAGGTTGCCGAACACTTGCAGGTCCGGGTTGATCTGGTAGCGCAGACCTATACGCGGGGCGTAATCCCAGTCGTTCATGCTGGTTTTGCCGCCGCTTTGCGGGTAAGTCACATCGCTTTCGCGGCGGGTATAGATGGCGGCGAGGCCGGTGGTCAGCCAAAGGTCGTCGGCGATTTCCAGGTCATTGCCGAAGTGCAGGACGGTGTCCGAACCCTGATACGTGAAGTCGCGCATTTTTGTGCCCGGCGCATAACCGGCGGTGTTGCCGGACGGAACTCGCACGAATTCGCTGGCGCCGTCGTTGGGCAGGTGTTTGGTCACGCGCAGGCCGACATTGCTGTGGCTTTCCATGCCGAAAAGCGTGTCGCGGCGCTTGTAGTCGAAGGTGCCGCTGACGTCGGTGTAGGCGACTTTCAAGCGGTTCGGGCCTTCGCGCAAATCCATCGGATAGTCGTGATAGACGAGGCCGGTCTGGATGCTCGAATCGTCGTCGATGTACCAAGTGGTCTTGTTGCCGATGAAAGTGCTGCCCGGCTGTTTGCGGCTGTCGTCGCGCGCGACATACGACGGATTCGCCGCCCGTGGATCGTGTTCGATGGAATGCTTGGTCACGCGGCCGGCGAGGTCGTTGTCGGTATCGCGGTAGCGGATGTAGAAGCGGGTTTCCAGATTCGGATTGAAGCGATAGCCGAAGTTGGCGATCACGCCTTTGCTTTCGCTGGCGGTGTGATCCTGGTAGCCATCGGCGTTGGAATCGGTGAGCGACACGTAGTAATCGAAGTCGCCGAGCACTTGCCCGGAGCTGACCTGACGCTGCTGATAACCGTGGCTGCCGGTGGCGTAACGCACTTGCAGTTTCGGCGCGTTGTAGCCGGTGTGGCTGACGTAATCGATGGCGCCGCCGAGAGCCAGCGAGCCACGATCAAAACCGTTCGCGCCGCGCAGCACTTCCACGTGATCGACCCACAGCGGTTCGAGCAATTCGTACGGCGTGCCGCCGGGACCGCTCAACGGCAGGCCATCGAGCATCGTGTACAGCCCCGACGCATGGGCCCCCGGCGCGCGGTTGATGCCCGAGCCACGCACGGAAATCTTCACACCTTCGTTGCCCGCCGACTGCGCGTAAACGCCCGGCTGATAGGCCAGCACATCCTGATTACTCGCCACGCGACCCTGCAACGGTTGGCGCATGTCGACCACATTGGTGGCGCCGGGCACCTGATCGAGGCGCGCCTTGGCTTCTTCAACGCTGGCGTCCGAACCGCTGCGCTCATCCGCCGAAATCAGCACTTGCCCCAGTTCCAGACCTTGAGTCTCGGCCATCGCCGGGCAGGCGAGGGCCAGGCCCAGCAGGGCAGTGGGCAGGGATTTGGGCGACGGCATCGAAAAACTCCAGGCAAACAAGGGCGGGCAATGAACAGTGCGACGTAAGAAAGAACGAAGGAAACACATGGCGATTTTGCTTTTTGTCGGGCCATGGCAAACAGCGGGTCATGGACTAACCTCAGCAGTCTGCAATTTGCCTCTCTTTCCCGACCATCCGCGAGGGTTCGTTCATGAGCAAAGACAAGAAAAAAGCCGCCAAGGGCGCTGAAATGCCCAAGTTGAAGAACAAGGATTACCTCGAGCAATTGCGCAAGTTGCACGTCGAACTGGTCAAGTTGCAGGAGTGGGTGATCGCCAAAGGCGTGAAGGTCTGTATCGTTTTCGAAGGCCGCGATGGCGCCGGCAAGGGCGGGACGATCAAGGCGCTGACCGAACGTGTCAGCCCGCGTGTTTTCCGCGTGGTCGCACTGCCCGCACCGACGGATCGCGAAAAGAGCCAGATGCATGTGCAGCGCTATCTGCCGTATTTACCGGCGGGCGGCGAAGTGGTGATCTTTGATCGCAGTTGGTACAACCGCGCTGGCGTCGAACGGGTGATGGGTTTTTGCACGGACGAACAGGCTGACAAGTTTCTCAAATCGATTCCGTGGGTCGAGCATGCCATCGTGCAGTCCGGGGTAATCCTGCTCAAGTATTGGCTGGAGGTCAGCCCCGAAGAACAGACGCGCCGACTGGAAGCGCGGATCAACGACGGGCGCAAGACCTGGAAACTGACACCGATGGACCTCAAGTCCTACAGCCGCTGGTACGACTATTCACGAGCGCGCGATGAAATGTTCAAGCACAGCGATACCGAGCATGCGCCATGGCTGGTCGCCGATTCCAACGATAAGCGCCGCGCCCGGCTGAACATCATCAGCGATGTGCTCAGCCGCATTCCGTATGAGGACGTGAAGCGCGAGAAAGTTGAATTGCCGAAACGGCAGAAACCAGGCAAGTACAAAGAGCCGAACTATCCGTACCGACGTGTGGCCGAGACGTTCTGACGGGGGACATTGTGGGAGCGAGCTTGCTCGCGAAAGTGGTGGGTCAGTCGGTATTCTCGCCACAGACACACCGCCATCGCTAGCAGGGCTAGCTCCCACAGGGTTTTGGGTTGCCCATTAAATCTGTGCCTGGCGCGATCAATGTGGGAGCTTGCCCTGCAAGCGATAGCGGTGTCTCAGTCAACTACTTCTGTACAGAAAGGTCGCCATCGCCAGCAGGGCTGGCTCCCACAGGGTTGTGTGTCGATCACAACATTCGAGTACAGCGCAGATCAATGTGGGAGCTTGCCCTGCAAGCGATGGCATTGGGTCAGGCACCTTTTTCGGCACAGATACACCGCCATCGCCAGCAGGGCTGGCTCCCACAGGGTTTTGTGGCGGCCACAAGATTCAGGTGCAGCGCAGATCAATGTGGGAGCTTGCCCTGCAAGCAATGGCGGTGGGTCAGGCACCTTGTTCGGCACAGATACAGCGCCATCGCCAGCAGGGCTGGCTCCCACAGGGTTGTGTGTCGATCACAACATTCGGGTACAGCGCAGATCAATGTGGGAGCTTGCCCTGCAAGCGATGGCGGTGGGTCAGGCACCTTGTTCGGCACAGACACACCGCCATCGCTAGCAGGGCTAGCTCCCACAGGGTTTTGTGGAAGGCACAACATTCGTGTACGGCGCAAATCAGTGTGGGAGCTTGCCCTGCAAGCGATGGCGGTGGGGCAGGCACCTTGTTCGGCACAGACACACCGCCATCGCCAGCAGGGCTGGCTCCCACAGGGTTTTGTGTCGATCACAACATTCGGGTACAGCGCAGATCAATGTGGGAGCTTGCCCTGCAAGCGATAGCGGTGTCTCAGTCAACTACTTCGGTACAGAAAGTTCGCTATCGCCAGCAGGGCTAGCTCCCACAGGGTTGTGTGTCGATCACAACATTCGGGTATAGCGCAGATCAATGTGGGAGCTTGCCCTGCAAGCGATAGCGGTGTTTCAGTCAACTACTTCGGTACAGAAAGTTCGCTATCGCCAGCAGGGCTGGCTCCCACAGGGTTTTGTGGCGGCCACAAGATTCAGGTGCAGCGCAGATCAATGTGGGAGCTTGCCCTGCAAGCGATAGCGGTGTTTCAGTCAACTACTTCGGTACAGAAAGTTCGCTATCGCCAGCAGGGCTGGCTCCCACAGGGTTTTGTGGCGGTCACAAAATCCAGTTACAGCGCCAATCCCTGTGGGAGCTGGCTTGCCAGCGATGGCGGTGGGTCAGGCACCTTGTTCGGCACAGATACACCGCCATCGCAAACGCACTACCCCCGACCTGTTTGGGCCTCGGGCAGCGCGCTGAACCACTCGGCATAGGGAGAATTTGCCACCCGGTGCCGGTTGAAGTCAGCGCTGCCATCATCCCACCAGACAGGGCCCCGTTCTCCGAGCGCAACCTTGGCGCGGTCTACATCCTGCCGTGTCTGCTGCATCTGCGCCGCATCGCCCGACGCCTTGGCCTTCCGGACTTCCCGCCGAGCCGCCATGAGCGCATCGACAAGACGCTGACGCACATCTTCTTCCAGCGCTGGATTCGAACAGCGCCACAGTTGCCCTTTGACAACGAAGTAACGACCGTCCGGCGTCACTGGATGCATGCCTCACCTCTGATCATTCAATCCTGCTCTTCACCCATCGCGCTGTAGTGCTTGCGCAGTTTTCGAAGATCTTTCGAGCCCATTTTATCCAGGCCCAACATGGCGTTCTGTGCGTCCTGAGTCGCGCGAATCAGTTCGTCGATCTTCAGATGCAAGATGTCATTGTCGCGGTTCTGCGTGTTCTGGATCAGGAACACCATCAGGAAGGTAATGATGGTTGTCGAGGTATTGATGATCAGTTGCCAAGTGTCGTTGTAGTGGAAGTAAGGCCCCGTCAGCCCCCACACCCCGATCAAAGCGATGGCCAAAAGAAAGGTTTTCGAGCTGCCTGCCCAGTTGGATAACGCTTGGCAGAAACGTGCAAATTTCATCAGTGCGAACTCTCGTGGTAGGTCTGGACTAGACAACCGGTTTGCTTGAAATACTTTATTACATTCGAACCTTTCGTCGGGCGTCTCGAGTCGCTGAATCAGTTCCGCGCCGCCTAAGTCCATTCAGCGCGATTGCCGGGTTCGCACGCTGATCATCCACTTTGAACTCTGGCTGAAGCTGCCCCGTCCTCTGCTATGAGGGGCTCAGGGCAATTCTGCTGTGTAGTCCCATTAGACGTTTTCTTTCAGAAGGCGAGGGGCCACATGAATACTTCAGACAGCAGGGCGGGCTCGCAAACAGGCGATCCTGCAGACGTTAAGCCCGGACAAGACTTTGAGCATTTAAAGGAGGACGTCACCGAAGCGCTCGGTGGCGCGAGGCAACAGGCCGATGCGCAGTTCGGCCAATACCGCGATACCGCCGCCGATCAAATCGAGGCATTGGCGCAAGGCGCGAAGAGCTTTGTCTCCGAACTGGAGGACAAGGACACACTGGGCATGTCCGACTATCTCACCGATATGGCGGAGTTGATGACTGGCCTCGCCGGGAATCTGCGTGGCAAGAGTGCCGAACAACTCCTGCATGATGCCGCCGATCTGGCGCGCAACAACCCCGCACTGTTTATCGCCGGCAGTGTCGCCATCGGGTTCGGTTTGTCGCGCTTCCTGAAGGCCGGCACCTCGGCGGCGGCCACCGTCAGCGCGGGTCACGACCCAGCCGCCGGCAGCTCGACGCCGCCCTCCGGAGGCTATGGCGTACATCGGCCTTACGAAACGTCCACCGACCCGAACCCGGGACTCGCGACCGGCATCACCCCTGCATCGCCCAATGAACACGACCATCCCACCGACTTTGCCGGTGCATCAGGCGCAGTTTCGCCCAGCACCAAAGGAGCATTGTGATGAACAGAGACGATCCGGATCTCCCGGGAACAAGACCGCTCGCGCCCACTGACGACGCTTCAATGGTTGGCCTGTTACGGCAGTTATCCCGCGAAGTCCCTGCGTTGTTTACCAAGGAATTGGCGCTGGCCAAAGTCGAGTTGCAGACCAGCCTCAATACGCTCAAGGCCGGCATCGCTGCGGTGGCGGGTGGTGCGATTGTGTTCCTGGCAGGCTTCATCATTCTGCTGATGTCGGCGGTCTACGGCTTGAGCCTGTTCATGGCGCCGTGGCTGGCTGCGCTGATCGTCGGCGTGGTGGTAATGATCATTGGCTTCGCCATGCTGCAGTCGGGCAAAAAACAGTTTGAGCCATCCCACTTCAAACCTGACCGGACACTCGATGCCTTGAACAAGGATCAGGAAGCGCTGCGGAGGAAAGTCTCATGAACACTGAACTGGATATCGAGTCGCAAAAGAGCCCTGAACAGATCGAGCGGGAAATCGACGCGCAACGCGCCAGTATCGGCAACATCGTCGACAAGCTGGAAAGCAAATTCACCCCCGGCCAGATGTTCGACCAAGCGTGGGGCATGATGCAGAACAATGGCTCGACCTTCATCAGCAATCTCGGCACCAGCGTGCGCAACAACCCGGTGCCCGCCGTGCTGACCTCGGTCGGATTGCTCTGGCTGATGATGAGCCAGAATCGGCCACCGGTGCCGCAACCGACCTATCGCTCCGGGCCTGATCAGGACAAGGCCGGCGAGTGGGCCGACGGTTTGGCTGAAGGTTTGGGCAGCGCGCGCGAGCATATGCACCAGACCGCTGACTCGATCAAGGGCGGCTACCAGTCGCTCAAGGGCAAGGCTGCGCATCTGGGCGAAAACGTCGGTGCGGCGGGCGAAAACCTTAGCCACGCCATGCACGACGCTGGTGATCGGCTGACACGCAACTCCCAGGTGTTAGGGCAGCAATTCAACCAGTTGCTCAGGGAACAACCCTTGGTGGTGGCCGCTGCCGGCATCGCCCTCGGAGCCTTGCTGGGCGCAGCACTGCCCACGACCCAAACCGAACAACGCTACATGGGGCGCACCAGTGCGGGCCTGGTCGACAAAGTGAAAAAGCAGGCGCAAGAGGGTTATGAAGCGGTGCGCGATACCGTGACGAAAACCACTGAGCAGACAGGGTCTGATGCTTCACCTGTCACACCGTCGGCGAGCGCAGATCTTTCCCGAGGTTTGGGCACCGCCTGACGCCGCGCTACCGGGAGGCCCGCAACAGGCCTCCCTTTTTTGGTTCTTTCAGGTCATCCAGTTTTCGTCAGACATTTTGAACCTAACCCAACCTCGGTTGCTCAACCGGGAAATGTTCGGGGGTGAGCGAAATGAACGCTTTCAAGAACCAACTGACACTCGCACAAGAAAACAAATTACTCGCCCTTGCGGCATGGCAACGTGCGCTGGAAAACCTTGAATTGCGCAGGGATTGCCCAGACGCCTATCACGACGAACTGCTGCGCCAATCGGACGAGATGGATCGCTTGGGCATCTTGAGTTGGGACGAGTGGCGCGACCTGCGCAGAGAAGCTGATGTGGCGTACCTGCGCGCGGTGGCCGGCGACGATTATCACCAGACAGCAAAATAGGAGATTGCCATGCCCGAACCTTTGACCTCATCCGGTGCCTCTTTCCGCTATTGGTTCGCCCGGTTTACAGGCTCCGGATGGGGTGGACGGGTTTTCTGGTCAGTGCTGATTGGCGTGACTGTTTTCCTGTTGATCAGCGGATATGGCGCCTTCGTCGGTGCCAACAAACAAAATCTGCACTTTGCCTTTCTCGGCGGCTTGTCAGGCTTCGCGGCGACGGCCATCGGTGCGGTGCTAGCGATTGCGCTGCGCGATATCGCCGCCCGCACCCAAGACATCATGCTCGGTTTCGCCGCCGGAATGATGCTGGCCGCCAGTTCGTTTTCGCTGATTCTGCCCGGTATCGAAGCCGCTCAAGCGCTGTGCGGTAATCAGCTGCTCGCCGCCTGTGTCGTCGTTGCCGGATTGGGATTGGGCGTCGCATTGATGGTGGGGCTGGATCGCTTCGTGCCTCACGAACACGAGAAAAGCGGACGCCGTGGCCCCGACGCGCAGCGCATCAATCGGGTCTGGCTGTTCGTCCTCGCGATTACCCTGCACAACCTGCCGGAAGGCATGGCCATTGGCGTCAGCTTCGCCAACGGCGACATGAAAGTGGGACTGCCGCTGACCACGGCGATCGCCATTCAGGATATTCCCGAAGGTCTGGCGGTCGCTCTGGCGTTACGCGTGACCGGCATCTCGGCACTGCGCGCAGCGCTGATTGCGGTGGGCTCTGGTTTGATGGAACCGATTGGCGCCATCGTCGGCTTGGGGATTTCCAGCAGCTTTGCCCTGGGCTATCCCATTGCGCTGGGTCTGGCAGCGGGCGCGATGATTTTCGTGGTGTCCCATGAGGTGATTCCCGAGACTCACCGCAACGGTCATGAGACACCCGCGACCTTGGGGCTGATGCTCGGTTTCGGGGTGATGATGTTTCTTGATACCGCGTTGGGTTAGCGCGTGGCGTTCTTGGAAGGAATGAAACCGTGAGCACAATCATCAGCGCGCAGGACTTACACATCGACCTGAAAGGTGCAAACGAAGCCGGGCTGTTCAAATGGCTGCTCGCCAGTTTCCTGATGGGCAAAAGAATTCAGGGCGCGATTGCCGCCAAGGCGTATCAGGTGATCGTCGAGCAACACCAGTGCGATACACCACAGAAAATCGCCCATCGCACTCACCGTCAGTTGGTCGCAATGCTGGGGCAAGCGCATTACGTGCGTTACGACGAGACCACAGCGACGCGGTTATTGGCACTGGCCAAGAAGCTGAACACTGAATACGCCGGCAAGGTCAGCAACATCGTTGCGGCGAGCGCTGATCGTCAGGCATTCGAAAAACGCTTGTCGGAATTTGAAGGGGTAGGACCGAAGACGGTGGAGATTTTCATGCGGGAAGCTGCCGCTGCGCTGTACGGTTCGAATGAGCGCCGCCATGGCAGTTCCGTTCAGGAGCCGCGTTAACGTCGCGGCGAATAAACCTCCATCCGTCGACTGCGCTGAACCACCTCGAGGCTCTGTCTTTCTACCGGGGGAGCCCTCAAGGAGTAGCCCCTATGTTCGATCAGCGAAAGCAAACAAAACTGGCGGCATGGCGCGAACTGGCGACGCAGCCGCAGAGGCATCTGGATCCGGAGGAGCAGTACGACGAACTGCTCAAGGCCGCCGATGAAATGGAGGAGCAAGGTCTGATCACCAGCGCCGAATGGCGGCAGTTGGTGCGGGATGCGGGCAGCGTGTTCACCAGCGATAACGAGCGAACTCAATGAACGAACGCCTGCATGGACACGGTTGATTCCGCGCTATTGGCCGCACGCGCCCAGTTCGCGATCACGATCAGTTTCCATATCGTGCTGGCGGCTTTTACGATCGGCTTGGCCAACTTCCTCATGGTGCTGGAAGCCTTGTGGTTGAAGACCGGGCGCAAGGTTTATCTGGACGTCTATCGATACTGGTTGAAGGTGTTCGCGCTGAATGTGGCGGTGGGCACGGCGTCCGGACTGATACTTGAATATCAGTTCGGACTGAACTGGTCGCGCCTCTCGGTGCAGGCCGGCGATATCCTTGGCCCGCTGATGTTTTATGAAATATTGGCGGCATTTTTCCTCGAAGCCGGGTTCCTCGGCATCATGCTTTTTGGTATGAAAAAAGTCGGGCCTCGCCTGCACTTTTTCGCGACGTGCGCGGTGGCGGTCGGTTCGCTGCTCAGCGCTTTCTGGATTCTTTCCGCCAATTCCTGGATGCACACGCCCGCCGGCTATTCGATTGCCGCAGACGGTCGATTCATCGCCGACGATTGGTGGGCAATCATTTTCAATCCATCGTTCCCCTATCGACTGTTACACATGACATTGGCCGCGTTGCTGGGCAGCGCCACATTTGTCGGCGGCGTCAGCGCCTGGCAGTTGCTCAAGGACTCTGACAATCCCCGGGCGCGGGTGCAATTCTCGATGGCGCTGTGGGTGATCGTCGTGTTGACGCCGTTGCAGATCGTGGTCGGCGATTTGCACGGGCAGAACAGCCTCGACCACCAGCCGCAAAAGGTCGCTGCCATCGAGGGATCCTGGACGCGGCCAGCGCTTGGGGCAGGGGAACCGCTGCGCTTGTTTGCCTGGCCGGACATGACTGAACAACGCAATCATTGGGAGTTGGCGATTCCCCGTATCGGCTCGCTGTACTTGCGGCACGACTTGAGTAGCACGATTGCCGCGCTGGACGAGTTTCCGCGCGCGGATATCCCGCCCGTGGCGCCGGTGTTTTTTGCCTTTCGGGTGATGGTCGGGCTGGGCATCCTGATGTTGCTGCAAGGCCTTGTCAGTTTGCATCTGCGCTGGCGGCAGCGCCTTCACACGTCACGCGCATGGTTATGGAGTTGCGTGTGCCTGGCCCCGGCCGGGTTTCTGGCGATGCTCAGTGGCTGGATCGTCACCGAAGTCGGCCGCCAACCGTTTACGGTTTATGGCCTGATGCGCACGGCGGACAGCCTGTCGTCGGTGTCGCGGGCGCAAGTGCTGGGATCGACCTGGCTGATTCTGCTGTTTTATCTGCTGATCTTCGGCATCGGCCTGTGGGTGTTGCTGCGTCTTTTGCGCGAGCCGCCGCACGAGGATGAAGCTGGACCGCAGCCAACCCTGGCGGATGAAACGGGCCACTCTTGAGGATGCGCAGCCATGGAAACCGAGTGGATTACCCTATTGTGTGCCGGCGCCCTGGCGTTCTCGGTGATGAACTATGTGTTGCTCGACGGCACCGATCTGGGCGTTGGTGTGCTGATGGGCCTGACCCGCGACCCCAAGGATCGACGCGCCATGGCCGTGACGATCCTGCCGATCTGGGACGCCAATGAGACGTGGCTGGTGCTCGGTGGCGGCGGACTGTTGGCGTTGTTTCCGCTGGCGTATGCCGTGCTCCTGCCTGCAGTGTATTGGCCTTTTATTCTGATGTTCGTGGCGCTGATTGTCCGCGCGGTAGCCCTGGAATTTCGCGACCACGCCCCCAGCGAGCGCTGCAAGCGAGCCGTCGATGGATTATTGCTGTGTGGTTCACTGGTCACCGGAATGACCCAAGGTGTGGTGCTCGGCACGCTGGTGCAAGGGGTTGTTCACGAGGGCGGTCAGTACACCGGCAATGGCAGCGAATGGCTCGCGCCGTTTCCTTTGTTTTGTGGCGTGGTGCTGGTTTTCGGTTACACGTGGCTCGGCGCGTGCTGGTTGTACTGGCGCTGCGTAGAACAGTTACACCGGCGCTCGGCGTGGCAAGCCCGGGCACTGGCGCTGATGACCGTGCTGTTGCTGGTGGTACTGGTCGGTTGGACCGCGACGTTACAAGCGCAATATGCGCAGCGGCTGACTGATCCACGGGTGTGGCTTTCGGCGAGCGTAGTGCTCGCAGGGTTACTGGTCGTATTCACGCTGGGGTTTGGCGCGCGTTGGCACTGCGTACCGTTGTTCGCCGCACTCGGCGTGTTCGTGTTGGCTTTTGCCTTGATGCTGGTCGCGCTGTATCCGTTGATTGTGCCGCCAAACCTCACCTTGCAGGCGGCGACGTCGAGCCCGAAAAGCCAGATGTTCATGCTGATCGGTTTCGCCGTGCTGATCCCGGTGACGCTGGTTTACAACACCTACGGCTTTCGTGTGTTCAGCGGCAAGGTTCGCGTCAGCGGCCAGGCGTGATCCGGCTCAGGTCACGCGACCTTTCTTATGCGCAGGCTGGGTGCTTCTGGAGCGTTGCAACAACTGCGCGAACGCTGCCTTGTCGATCGGTCGACTCATGAAATAGCCCTGCACCTCGTTGCATTGGTCTTTGCCGAGAATCTCGAGTTGTTCTTCGGTCTCGACGCCCTCGGCAGTGACGGTCAGGCCCATGGCTTTGCCCAGCCCGATGATGGCTTGCACCACCGCGCGGTCATTGGTGCCACTGCTGATCGAGGCGATGAAGCGCTTGTCGATCTTGATGCCGTCGAACGGATAGGCGCGCAGGTAGCCGAGGGATGAATAGCCGGTGCCGAAGTCATCCATGTTCAGGCGCACGCCGAGTTCCTTGAGCGCGTTCATGGTGGTCAGCGCACCGTCGGTGTCGTTGAGCATGACGTTTTCGGTGATCTCCAGCTCCAGGCGGCTGGCCGGGAAGCGGGTTTGCACCAGCACTTCGCGCACATCCTCGACCACGTCGCTGACGGCAAATTGCGCCGGCGACAGGTTCACCGAAAGCAGAATGTCCACCGGCCAGGTCAACGCGGTTTCGCACGCCTCGCGCAACACCCAACGGCCCAGCGGCACGATCAGATCCGTCTGCTCGGCCAGTGGAATAAACAGGTCCGGCCCAAGCAAGCCCTGAGTCGGGTGCTGCCAGCGCACCAGCGCTTCGACGGACACGATCTGCTGGCCATCGACCTTGTAGCGCGGCTGGTAGTGCAAAACGAATTCGTTGTGTTTGAGCGCATGGCGCAGGTCATCTTCCAGCTGTCGGCGAGTCTGGATCTGGTCGCTCATGTGCGCTTCGAAATAGCACCAAGTGTTCTTGCCCTCGGACTTGGCCTTATACAGCGCGATGTCGGCGTAGCGGATCAAATCGCTGGCGACATAGCCGTGGCGGCGGCTGAGGGCGATGCCGATGCTCGCGCCGATGTGTAGCGGATGCTGCTCGAAGAGCACCGGTTGATGCAGACTGCCGATCAGCCGCGTGCAGAATTTGTCGATTTCGTTGGGGCTGTCCATGCCATTGAGTACCACTACGAATTCATCGCCACCGAGGCGGGCGACGATGTCGTGTTCGCGGGTGCATTCACGCAGGCGCGCGGCGACTTCCTGCAACACCGCATCGCCGGCCGGGTGCCCGAGGGAATCGTTGATCGGCTTGAAGTTATCGAGGTCGATCATCAGCAGCGACAGCGCCGGCGAGTGTTCCTTGAGCAGTAGGGCATCCTCCAGATAGCGCGCCAGTTTGTTGCGGTTGGGCAGACCGGTCAGGGCGTCGTGCATTGACAGGTGCTGAATCTGCGCGTGGGCGGCGACCTCGTCGGTGATGTCGCTGGCGGTGCCGCGATAGCCGATGACCGTGTTTTTGTCATAAATCGGCCGCGCCGACAGGCGACAGTGACGCTGCTGGCCGGCATGGTCGCGGTAGGTGCAACGCAAGTCGCTGGCGTTGGCCTCCTCGGTCAGTTTGCTCAGCCACAATTCCAGTGGCGTGGTGTCGCAA
Source organism: Pseudomonas sp. 4CAES_32.4 (assembly GCF_058136335.1). Taxonomy (NCBI): domain Bacteria; kingdom Pseudomonadati; phylum Pseudomonadota; class Gammaproteobacteria; order Pseudomonadales; family Pseudomonadaceae; genus Pseudomonas; species Pseudomonas sp. 4CAES_32.4. Next base: position 3,556,300 of record NZ_CM176882.1, on the reverse strand, counting down.
CACAGCAACTGGCCGATGTCTTGCCCCAGCCAGGCGGTGTGCGGGTAACCGGTGACTTCGCTGAAACGCGCCGACAGATACGTCAGCGACAAGTCGCGGTCGACTTCCCAGATCCAGTCCGACGCCGCTTCCGCCACGGCGCGAAAACGTTCTTCGCTGGCTTCCAGGCCACGGTTGACCGAGTCCAGCGCCTGGTTGGAGGCCTGCATCACCGCGAAGCTTTTATCGACGTATTGCGAAGAGCGCAGGGCATGGCGGAAGAAGTAAGCAGTCAGCAACATCAGCACCAGCATCGTGGCGCCAAGCGTCGGCAACAATGACCACAATAGTTGTTGGCCGGGGCGTTCCTGGTCGGCGATGAGGCTGAAACCGGTGTTGTCCAGTGCTACCCGTGGCCGGTCTGAATCGATGCTTTCATTGGGGGCAAGGGTCAGATTGCGCAGGCCATAGCCGCTGCCGATGGCGCGCAATTTGGTCGGGGTGAGTTTGTCGACGAAAACCAGCACAGAGGTTTTCTGCGGATCGCCCAACGGACGTTCATCGTTGGGCATGATCGCTGCCGCCGACACCAATGCCGGCCAGCCTTCGAACAGTGAATAAACGCTGACGGGTTTGCTCAGATCGGGCTGACTCTGAACCTGATGCACCAGCGCGGCGGCGGGCATTTGCAGAAACTCGGCGATGTCCGAATCGAGCAACTGGCCGCGCACCACAGCGTAGCGGGTGCGCTCGCGGTCAAGCACGAACACGCCGTCATAGCCGTCGCTGGTGAACAGGGTTTTGCCGACATTCTGCTCGGTGTACGCCCAGTTAGTGTCGACCGGATCGCCGAGATGCTCGTAGGCCGTGGTCCAGTAGGCGTAACTGCTGATGTAGTTTTTCGAGGCGGTGATGCGGTTTTCCAGGGCGCGGGCCGAATAAAACCCGGTTTCTTCGACTTCTTCACGGTCGAGCCGGTTGGCAATGCCCAGCAGGGCGACGCTGGCCGCAATGACCCCGGTGACGAACAGCGCGCCGACGGCCACCGCCAGACGCCGGGTGACGGCACCTTGCCGGGGTGGAAGGGGCGCCGCATAGCTGGAAATGTCCATGTGCTCGTCCTTGATCCGCTGTCTGTTAAATCTAGAACCACAGCGCGGGCGCAATGTTCCGATGGTTCTACATGACTGCTCCCAAAGCGTAGCGAACGCCGCGTAATTTGCGCTCTCTGGGCGCGATCAGGCGACCACTGGCCGGGCGCAATCGGGCGGGGAAGTGCATATCGAGTCACGGGAGGTCGGGTCCGCGAGTTGCTCGCCAGATAGGCCGCCAACGCAGCGCCGCTGGCGGGGCGCCGGTCAGCGGCCGATCCCGAAAGCACGAGACTTCCCGCTGAAAAACCGGATAATGGCGGCCATTCGTTTAGCCGTATTCTGGTAATCCCGCATGGAAATCAAGGTCAACTTTCTCGACAACCTTCGACTTGAAGCCAAGTTCGACGACTTCACGGTGATCGCCGATCAGCCCATTCGCTACAAGGGCGATGGCTCGGCACCCGGGCCGTTCGACTACTTCCTGGCGTCGTCGGCCTTGTGCGCGGCTTACTTCGTGAAGCTGTACTGCGACACCCGCAACATCCCGACAGAGAACATTCGCCTGTCGCAGAACAACATCGTCGACCCGGAAAACCGCTACAACCAGATCTTCAAGATCCAGGTCGAGTTGCCGGCGGACATCTCCGACAAGGATCGTCAGGGCATCCTGCGTTCCATTGACCGCTGCACGGTGAAGAAGGTCGTGCAGACCGGTCCTGAGTTCATCATCGAAGAAGTCGACAACCTCGACGCCGATGCTCAGGCCCTGTTGATGCCAGTCTCCGGTTCGGACGCGGGCACTTACATTGCCGGCAAGGACCTGCCGCTGGAGCAGACCATCGCCAACATGTCGGGGATTCTCGCCGACCTGGGCATGAAGATCGAAATCGCCTCGTGGCGCAACATCGTGCCGAACGTCTGGTCGTTGCATATCCGCGACGCGCATTCGCCGATGTGCTTCACCAACGGCAAGGGCGCGACCAAAGAGGGCGCACTGGCCTCGGCGCTGGGCGAATTTATCGAGCGTCTGAACTGCAACTTCTTCTACAACGACCAGTTCTGGGGCGAAGAAATCGCCAACGCCGAGTTCGTCCACTACCCGGACGAACAATGGTTCAAACCGGGGCCGAAAGACGAATTGCCGAGCGAGATCCTCGACGACTACACGCTGAAGATCTACAACCGTGACGGCGAGTTGCGCGGTTCGAACCTGTTCGACACCAACTCCGGCAACACCCAGCGCGGCATCTGCTCGCTGCCGTTTGTGCGTCAGTCGGACGATGAGGTGGTGTACTTCCCGTCCAACCTGATCGAAAACCTCTACCTCAGCAACGGCATGAGCGCCGGCAACACGCTCGCCGAAGCGCAGGTGCAGTGCCTGTCGGAGATCTTCGAACGCGCGGTGAAACGCGAAATCCTCGAAGGCGAAATGGCCCTGCCGGACGTGCCGCAGGCAGTGCTGGAGAAATACCCGAGCATCCTCGCCGGTATCAAGGGCCTGGAAGAGCAGGGCTTCCCGGTGCTGGTCAAGGACGCCTCGCTGGGCGGCGAATTCCCGGTGATGTGCGTGACCTTGATGAACCCGCGCACCGGAGGCGTGTTCGCCTCGTTCGGCGCGCACCCGAGCCTGGAAGTGGCGCTGGAGCGCAGCCTCACTGAACTGCTGCAGGGCCGCAGCTTTGAAGGTTTGAACGACCTGCCGCAGCCGACTTTCTCCGGTCAGGCCGTCACTGAGCCGAACAACTTCGTCGAGCACTTCATCGACTCCAGCGGTGTGGTGTCGTGGCGTTTCTTCAGCGCCAAACCAGACTTCGAATTCGTCGAGTGGGACTTCTCCGGCCAGGGTGAAAACTCCAACGCCGAAGAAGCCGCGACGCTGTTCGGCATCCTCGAAGACATGGGCAAGGAAGTCTATATGGCGGTCTACGAGCACATCGGTGCCAAGGCCTGCCGGATCCTGGTGCCGGGTTACTCGGAGATCTACCCGGTCGAAGACCTGATCTGGGACAACACCAACAAAGCCCTGCAATTCCGCGCCGACATCCTCAACCTGCACAACCTGAGCAAAGTCGGCTTGCGCAACCTCGCCCAAGGTCTGGAAAACAGCGAACAGGACGATTACACCGAAATCACCACGTTGATCGGCATCGAATTCGACGACAACACGCCGTGGGGCAAGCTGACGATTCTGGAATTGCGCCTGCTGATCTGCCTCGCCTTGCAGAAGTACGAACAGGCCAAAGACCTGGTCGAAGCCTTCCTGCAATACAACGACAACACCGTCGAACGCGGCTTGTTCTATCAAGCGGTCAACGTGGTGCTGGAGATGGAACTGGACGAGGATCTGGAACTGGAAGACTACGAAGCCAACTTCCGCCGCATGTTCGGCAACGAACGCATGGACGCCGCGATCGGCTCGGTCAACGGCAGCGTACGCTTCTACGGCTTGACCCCGACCAGCATGAAGCTGGAAGGCCTGGATCGGCATTTGCGATTGATTGAGAGCTATAAAAAGCTGCACACGGCGCGGGCGAACGTATCAAGCTGAATGCGCTGACTGCATAAAAAAGCACCTTCGGGTGCTTTTTTGCGCGCGATTGGCGATTATCCGCTGTGGGATGCGATCTGGTTTCAAGCGGGAACCGAGTTGCCGCCATCGCTAGCAGGGCTAGCTCCCACATTGGATCTGTGGGCTGCAAAACTTCTCTGTGAGAGTTGAGGCTAGTGGTGATAAAGACGGGAGCGATTGCTCGGACACACAATGTAAGAACACCCCAAATCCCCTGTGGGAGCTAGCCCTGCTAGCGATGGCAATCTCCCGGACACATCCTGCCAAAGGTCTGTCCCTCTCATTCAAATCAGTGGAACTAGTCTTCTCCTATTCATTGAATAAGAGGGCAAAGGAATGCCTGAATTACCCGCTTCACATCGCCTGCGTCATGGCCGCTTCGCTGAAGCCAACCGAATTTACCTGCTGACCACCAACACGTTTCGGCGTACTCCAGTGTTCGAGAATTTCAGATTGGGTCGCCTGGTTGTGACTCAGTTCCGCAATGCACAAGAGGAAGGTCTGGCGAATTCATTGGCCTGGGTTGTCATGCCCGATCACTTCCATTGGCTGGTGGAATTACAGCAAGGCTCATTGTGTGAGCTGATGCAGAAGACCACATCCCGGAGCACTAAAGCGGTGAACCGGTTTACTGGCCACAACGCGACCTTGTGGCAGAAAGGCTTTCATGACCGGGCGCTGAGGCGTGAAGAGGATTTGGTGAAGGTGGCACGATATGTCGTGGCCAATCCGTTGCGGGCGGGGCTGGTTCAGAAGCTTGGCGACTATCCGCTGTGGGATGCGATTTGGGTTTGAGCGGTAACCGAGTTGCCTCCATCGCTAGCAGGGCTAGCTCCCACAGGGGATTTGGGGTGTTAACAGACTGTGTGTCAGCTCAACTCACGGAAGTGTGAACACCACAGATCCAATGTGGGAGCTAGCCCTGCTAGCGATAAAAGTCACCACGGTATTTCAGTCTGCGCCACCACCGGCAGCACCCACCTGATCTTCGTTGCCTACAACTGGCGGCCAAGTGCTAGCATCTGCGGCCAGCGCCTAAGGTTATGGGCAATGATTCAAATCAAGGAGCAGTGCAGATGTCGGAAAAGATCGTGAAGTCCAAACTGGTCAACTTTCTGGTGGCTGACGTTGAAGTCGATTACGACGAGATCGGCGAGTTTTACGATGACGTCGGCGCGGGCAACGTCAACGTGCTGGCCGATGTGATGGAGGCTTTCCAGCACGCCTATGGCGGTTTGTGGGTTGGCGGGAAGATGGTTTTGACCCGAACGGCCATTCACCTTAATGCCAATGCCTTGAACCGCATGGTCCAGGACGGCACGCTGGATATCGAGATTCCGATCGGCATGATCCGCAAGGTCAGCAATGAAGGCGGCTTCTTCACCAAGATCATCCGCCTGGACACCGATGCCGGCAGCGTCAAGTTTCGCTGCTATGGTGCCAAGGAGGTTGTCGCGCTGATCGAAAAGATGATCGTGCCGAGGGTATCGACCGCCGTGCTCAAGCGGGCCTTGTAGCCGACGCACTGCGCAGCCGCGTGCGCTTAGCGACCGTGCGCGGCATCCGCCAGTTGCGCGGTATCGACCCGTACAAACACCGAGTCGCCCACTGCTGTCAACACATCACCGGCAAACACCTCGCAAATCACTCGGGTCTTGCGCCCGACGTCGCCTTCGACTTTTGCCCGCAAGGTCAGCGTGACGCCCATGGGCGTCGGTTTGAGGAACTTGAGGCCGAGGTTGCCGGTGACGCAGTCGATGCGCGGCAGTGTGCCGGGGTCGCGCTGCTCGGCGCGGTAGTGGTAGGCCATGGCTGTCCAGTTGGAGTGGCAATCGACCAGCATGGCGAGCAGGCCGCCGTAGACCAGGTCCGGCCAGCCGCAGTATTTGGCCTCTGGCAAATGCTCCGCGATCACATGCACACCGTCCTCATCCCAGCGACTTTTGACATGCAACCCCTGCGGATTGCGGCCGCCGCAGCCGTAGCAAACGCCTTCGGGGGCGGCGAGGTCTTGCAGAGAGGTAACGGGACTGGACATGGTTTTTATTATCCTGGAGTGGTGAGCCCGGTCAGGCGCAGGCGATTGCGGCCGCCGCGTTTGGATTCATAGAGCGCGGCGTCACCTTGCTCGATCAGCGCGGTGAGGCTGGCGGGCGCCTTGTCGAACAGACTGGCGCCGATGCTCAGTGTCACGGCGTTGGGGGTGGGGTAGGTCTGGGACGCGCTGGTGAGGAACTGCTCGCGCAAGGTGTTGCCCAGTTCGACGATGCGTTCGCTGGAGGCGTTGTTCAGCAGAATGACGAACTCGTCACCTCCGAGTCGGGCGGTCAGCGCATTGCGCGGCAGCACCGAGCGGATCATTTCGCTCAAGGCAATCAGCAAACGGTCGCCGGCGCTGTGGCCGTACTGGTCGTTGACCAGTTTGAAGTTGTCGATGTCGATCAACAGCAGGGCGCCGGGGTGTTCCTTCGAGACGTCTGCCAACAGGCGCGGCGCGCGTTTTTCGAGGGCGCGGCGGTTGTACAGGGCGGTCAGGGGATCGCGTTCGGCGAGGCGGGCGATCTGCTTTTCCCGGCGATAGCGTTCGGTGCCGGTCATCGACAGGGCGATCAACATGATCGCCATCGCGCCTTCGACCAGGGAAATCTGAATGATCTCGCCACGAAAGGCCGCCAGATCGATCAACGTGCCGGGAATCACCACGGTCAGGGCCTTGGCCACGTAGAAAATCCCGTGCCCCAGCAGCACGTAGCGCAATTGCACGGCGCCGATGCTCAAGGACTTGCCGTGCGGTCGCAGCAACGAGCTGGCCTTGAGCGTCGACAGTGCCACCAGTAATGAATTGGCCGCCAGCATGGCTTTCGACCAGAGGGGCCCGTCCGGCAGTAACAGCATGACCAGCCAGACCACGAAAATCAGGTACCAGGCGGGTGACAGCCGGATCTGGGTGAAGCGCACCACCCCCAGCAAAAACAGAAAATGCGCCGTCACCAGCAGCCCGTTGGCGAACCAGATGCCGATAAACAGAAAACCACTGCTGCGCAGCAGGGCCAGGGTCGAGCCCACGGTGATCGTGGCGAAACCGGCGCTCCAGAACAGCAGCGAAGGTTCACGGATGCTGCGCCATTCAACCGCCAGGTACAGCGCGGCGGCGGCCGCGAGGGCGATCGTGATGGTGAGCATCGTTGGCGGGTCGAGCGGCATTTCCGGGCGGGCCTGTCTGGTTGGCGGTAAGACCGGCGATTGTAAGCGTTCGGGCGGTTTTTTCGCAGGGGGCGTGTTGCCGCGCAGACCATCGGTGCTGGTGCGGCAGGCTGGAACCGCCGCGCCGAGCGGTCATGGCGACGGCGTGAGCCAGGTGTCGACGACGCGCCGGTCGAGTTCTTCCCAATACGCCATGCCCAACACGCGGGTGGTGTTCAAGCCGCGCAAGTAACCGCGCAGTTGATTGGCAGTGTCCTGGATCAGTTGCGGGTCGCCGGCATTCTTGTCCAGCAAAACGCTTTCGTACTGAACCAGGTATTCGGCCACACGCTCACGAAAGTCGGGCAAAACGGCGTCGCGGATCAGGTCAAATGTTCTCAAGGAAGCATCCTCATTGCTGTTTTTCTAGTTGTATTGAGTGTGTATCAGTCTGCACGACACGCAACTATTGCTAGAAGTAATAGTGACCATCACGAAACGCAAGTTCTGCTTTGTCGGCAATCGGCGGAAAATCGCCTCCATCGAATACGCCGCTCAAGGAATATGCGCGATGAAGACTCTGACCCGACTGGCTTTGGTCGCCCTGTTGACGGGCGCAGCACTGACCACTGCACCGGCCTTCGCTGGCGACGCCGGGTCCTGCCATCTTCCCGCTATCGCCGCGAGCAGCACCACGTTACAACATTCGCAAACGGTCGGCGTGTTGCTCAGCGAGAACACGCTGGACAACCTGCAATACCTGGAGCGCTACCACGACATGGCGACTAACGGTGCGCAAGATGCGCTGGATTCGCGAATCCGCCAGGCGTTTGTTGGCAGCTCCGATCCGGAACTGGCCATCGACTGGTTGGTGAGTTCACTGCAACAGCAGTTCTTGTCGGTGACCGTCTACGACAACCTCGATGCGCTGGTTGAGGCGCATCCAGACGTCGTGGTCAAACTCGACACGTTCAACCGTCTGCTGACACAGCGCAACAGTCTGGTGGAAGCACGTTTTACTGCGCGGTTCTACGACGCCGACCTGCAATACATCGGCAAGGCCGAAGGTGCGGTGGAAAAACAGTTGCCGTCGGTGTGGGCGCATAACCAGTCGGCGCCGGCAGTTGCCGCGCAAATCGACAAGCAGCGAGACCTGCAACTTAACGCGCTGAAGCAATTCGATGTGTCGCTGAAGGCGTTGGTAGCGTCGAGCTGACTCTTAAAACATAAATGGCAACGGCGGCTCCGTGAGGCTGAACCGTTGCCAGTTGAACCGAACCTTTATTTTCAGGATTACCCCTATGCGTCCTTTCTTCGTGCCTGCCATGGCCGCCGCTGTCTTGTTGTTGAGCGGTTGCGCTTCTGCGCCGAACAATCCGACCCTGACCTTGCAGACCAGCAAGACTCCTGCGCAATACGCTGAATGCGTGGTGCCGAAGTTGCAGGGGAGTGCGATGACTCCGACGGTTTCGCAGACTCAGCGCAGTTATCGGATTGTGGTGCCGAGCAAGATTTCGGCGGACAACATTCTGGAGGCTTATAAGGCGGGCACGGGGGGCAAGGTGTTCCTTTATGAGCGGCATTTGTTGGCAAGCAATTATTTGCCGTCGAGTTTTGAGCGGGCGGCTCAGGATTGCATCTGATCTGGCCCTTTGTGCGTATTTGAAAGAGCTCTTTTGGTTGGCCGCAACCGACCAATTTTTTGCCCTGCGATCTTGATTGGTCGTGGGGCTTTTTTTTGTCTTGGCGGCCTTTGGGCCGACCAGGTTCTTGGGGTTTGGGGGTATATCCGTTTCTTTGGGTGTTGCGGGTGGCGGTTTCGCCCTTACGGCGACTCACTTTTCCAGACGCCGAAAAGTAAGCAAAAGGCTGGGCCCCTGCGTTCGGCCCGCTCGCTGGGGCTCGGGGTTCCTTCGTTCCGGGATCGATCCGGGCGCATCGCCTCCGGTTTGCTTCGCTGCACCTCCTCTCGATGTGTTCGACTTCGTCGAACGGTCGCTGCGCTCCCACGCCCGGATCAATCCCTCCACTCAGCCTTCCGATGGGGCCGGTACGGCAAGATCAAGAGCGGTACTCGAGCTTGCGCTCATTGTTTTGAGTGGTTGGGGCGGGGGGCGGGGGGCGGTATTTTTGAGGTGGTGAGCGATTAGGGGGGGGTGACGGTGCTTTGGCAGACGGCTTATACCCATTTGAAACGGGCGGGGAATCTTGCTACGAAGCAGGTTCCCGTTTCGGCATTCGACGTCACGCTCAGGGTGCCGTTGTGCGCAGAGACGATCTGCGCGGCGATGTAGAGCCCCAACCCCAGGCCTTCGCAACGCTGCCCGGCTTCGGCTCGGGAGAACGGTTCGAACAGCAGTGGCATCAATGACGGCGGAATCGGCGAGCCCTGATTGGTCAGGGATATCACGATTTCGTCGTTTTCTGCATAGGCCTTGAGCGTGATCGGTGTGCCGGCCGAGCCGTGGGTTACCGCATTGCCCAGCAAGTTGGAGAGCAATTGGCTGATGCGCAAGGCATCGCAGTAGATGCCCGCCGGAACATCGAGGGCATGGTTGAACGTGGCGCGTGGGTGTGAGGCCTGCACTTCTTCGAGGGTCAGTTGCAGGGTCTGCTGCAAGTCATCCACCAGTTTGCGCTGCACCGGAATCCCGCCTCCCAGACGTCCACGAGCAAAATCGAGGATGTTTTCGATCAGCACGCCCATACGCACAGAACTGTTGCGAATCGCCGAAATCAGGTTTAGCGAGCGCTTGTCATCGGTTTTGGTTTCCAGCAGATCTGCGCTCATGCGCACAGCGCTCAAAGGGGTGCGCAAGTCGTGCCCGAGCACAGCGATGAATTGTTCGCGTAGCCGGCCGAGTTCGTTGGCGTTGTTCAACTGGAGGGTGGCCGCTTCGAGACGGCTTTGCGTGTCGAGGCTCATCGCGATCAGTTGGGCGAACAGGGTCAGGGTCTTGGCGATGGCCGGTTCGTCGAGGTTGGCCGGGACCGAGTCGATTGCGCACAGCGTGCCGAAAAAGTCGCCATTGGCCTTGATGATGGGAATCGAGATGTAGCTTTCCAGGCCATAAGTCTTCGGCGTGTGGTGTCGGGAGAAGATCGGGTGGGTGCTGGCATGGCCGAAAATGACCGGTTGCTGGTGCTGGCGAATTTCATGACAAATGGTCGATTCGAGCACCAGTTCGCCGCCGGGTTCGAGGCCGAAATTGATGGAGTCGTCGACTGCACAGGCCACCCAGTTTCGGTCGGTGACCCGCGCCACCGCCGCAAAGCGCATACCGGTCAGGTGTTTGACCATGCTGAGGATCACCGGCACGGCGTCAATGCGGTGGATGGCTTCGATGTCGGATGAAAAATCTGCAGAGGTCATGGGCCGGTGCTTCGCGTTGATGTCGTCAGAGACTATCGGTAAATAGCGGACATGACTAATGCACTCAGGCAAAAAAAGAGGGCGCCCGTGGGCGCCCTCTGCAGTGATGGTCAGTTCCGCTGTGCGGATGACGGCTCACCCATTCAGAACTTGTATTTGGCCGTCAGCATGTAACTGCGCGGATTGCCGTAGTTGTCGGTCGAACCCCAGGTCACGTCGGAGCCGATGGACGAGTAGTAGACGCGATCGAAGATGTTGTTCGCATTGACCTGCAGATCCAGGTGTTTGTTGACTTCGTAACCGGCCATCAGGTCGGTGACCGCATAACCGCCCTGTTCGAGACGGTAGCTGCCGCCATTGGCCAGGGTGATGTCGTTGTACATGCGGCTTTGCCAGTAGACGTTGCCGCCGACGCGGAATTTCTCCAGCGGACCCTGCAGGCGGTACATCGTCGAAACCTTGAACAGATGCTCAGGCGTGTCGGTGTCGAAACGCTGATTGTTGTTGTCCGGGTTTTCGTCCTTGATGTAGTGGGCGCGGGTGTAGGTGTAGCCGGCGCCGACTTGCCAGTTCTCGGTCAGCGCACCTTGCAGTTCGACGTCCAGGCCCTGGCTGCGCACTTTGCCGGAACCCTGGTAGCAGGTCATCACCGGGCAGCCGAACTGATTGTCCGCGAGGGTGGCGCGGTTGGTCTGGTCGATTTGGAACACCGCGACACTGCCATTTAGCGCGCCATCGAAGTATTCGCCCTTGATGCCGACCTCGTAGTTTTCACCGACGATCGGCTCCAGCAGTTTGCCGGACAGATCTTTCTGGGTTTGCGGGGTGAAGATGTCGGTGTAGCTGGCGTAGACCGAGTGGTGATCGTCGAGCTTGTAGATCAGGCCGGCGTAACGGGTCAGGTTGCGTGTGACCTTGTAGTCGCCATCGCCGCTGCGGTCGTCGTAGTCGTACCAGTCGAGACGGCTGCCGAGGATCAGGGTCAGTGGATCGCTCAGGCTCAAGCGAGTGGTCAGGTAGAAGGCGTCCTGGGTGGTGACGCTGCGGGTCTTGCCGTCACGCACGAAGTCAGGCTTCGGCGCGCCAATCGGCCAGGCCGTGGTGTACGGATCGTATTCCTTGGAGGTCGCATCGTAAGCACGGTTGCTCGCGCCGACAACCAGTTCGTGGGTGCGGCCGAAGGCTTCAAACGGGCCGCTGGCAAAGGCGTCGAACGCGGTTTGCTTATCGGTGTTGTGCGACTGATAGGCCGTGGTTTCCAGCGGGCCGGCGTAACGCGACAGGTAGGTGCCGGAGAATTCGCCGTTGAGGGTTGAGGACGTGCCGGCGACGTGCAGCTTCCAGTCGTTGTCGAAGCGGTGCTCGACTTCACCGAACACGGTGTCGATCTGCAGCTTCTTGTTTTCCCAATCCGTGCCCGGGTAGGTGGAGCGGGGCAGGTCGAGGTGATGGCCGTCGGTGCCGATCGGCAAGCCACCCCAGAAATAGTTGGTCTGCTCGTTTTGACGGGAGAAACCGAGGGTTGCCGTGGTGCTTTCGCTCAGATCGGCTTCACCGATGGCGTAGAACAGGCCGTGATCGTTCTGTTCTTTGTCGCGGAAGCTGTCAGCGCCCTGATAGGAACCGACGATGCGGCCACGCAAGGTGCCGCTGTCGTTGAGCGGGCCAGAGGCGTCGAGCTCGCCACGGTAATCATCCCAACTGCCCGCCGCGCCGGTGAGGCTCACTTGCGGTGTGGCGGTCGGGCGTTTGCGCACCATGTTGATCGCCGCCGAAGGGTTGCCGGCGCCGGTGACCAGGCCGGTCGCGCCGCGCACCACTTCGACACGATCGAACATCGCCAGGTTTGGCTGCACGGCCATGGTGAAGGGCGAGTAGGTGCTTGGCAGGCCGTCGTACATGATGTTGTCGATGTCGAAACCGCGAGCGCTGTAAGTCTGCCGGCCCGGGCCGCTGGACTGACTGAGGAACAACCCCGGCGTCGCTCTCACCACGTCATTGATGCTGGTCATGTTCTGATCGTCCATGCGCTGACGGGTAATCACCGTCACCGCTTGAGGCGTTTCGCGCATGGTCAGTGGCAATTTGGTCGCCGTCTGCATCGGGCCCGTGGTGTAGGAGTCCGTGCCTTCGGTGGTGCTGCTCATTTGCGTGGCGCCGATCTCGGTGGCGCCCAGTTCAAGCGTTGCAGGCGCGGTATCTTCGGCCAAAACAGGTGTGGCGCCGGCCATGCAAATGGCGAGTGCCAGCAGGTTTGGCGAGAGGTGCGAACGGCGGTGATTGGCGTGAAACGACATCTAACTGATTCCCCCAATGGTACGAAAACGAATCTGATGCAAGCGTATGTAATAATTGTTCTCATTAGTGTCTCAGATCGCATCAAGGGAATAAAGGCATACGAGTCAGTTAGTTAACGAATTTTTCACATTTGCGCCGAAGTACGGCGAAGCAACATCAGCGCGAAGTGCACGACGTTTTGCCGTCAAGGCGGGGAAAATCGAGGGCTAAAGAGGGGAGCGGCAAGGCTCAGCAGCGACCGGTCGATAGGACCTTCGACCGGTGGCACTGCTGATGAAAAATGGACGTGTTGGAGAGCAGTTTCAGTTCAAATCGTCAGCCGAATGCCGCTCCGGCACCTGACTCTCTTCGTCGCCCCAGGTGCGGTTAACGCGCTGCCCGCGAATGACCGCCGGGCGCTTGGCGATCTCTTCTGCCCAACGTTGCAGATGGGTGTATTCGTCCGCCGCCAGAAACTCGGCCGCTGAATACACGTTGTTGCGCACCAATTGCCCATACCACGGCCACACCGCGATGTCGGCGATGGAGTATTGGTCGCCGGCCAGGTAACGACTTTCGGCCAGACGCCGATCCAGCACATCCAGTTGCCGCTTGGCTTCCATGGTGAAGCGGTTGATCGGGTATTCCAGTTTCTCCGGCGCGTACGCATAGAAGTGCCCGAAGCCACCGCCCAGATAAGGCGCTGCGCCCATTTGCCAGAACAACCAGTTCAGGGTTTCGGTGCGCCCGGCTGGATCCTTGGGCAGGAAAGCGCCGAACTTCTCGGCCAGATACAGCAGAATCGAGCCGGACTCGAACACGCGGATCGGCGGTTCGACGCTGCGATCCAGCAATGCCGGAATTTTCGAGTTCGGATTGATCTCGACAAACCCGCTGGAGAACTGATCGCCCTCGCCAATGCGGATCAGCCACGCATCGTATTCGGCTTCGGTGTGGCCGAGCGCGAGCAGCTCTTCCAGCAGAATCGTCACTTTCACGCCGTTCGGCGTGGCCAGCGAGTAGAGCTGCAGCGGTTGCTTGCCCACCGGCAAGGCCTTGTCATGGGTCGGCCCGGCAGTCGGGCGGTTGATATTGGCAAACTGACCGCCGGACGCGGCGGTGTTTTTCCAGACCTTGGGCGGAACGTAGGACGCTTTGCTCATGAAACGGACCTCATCGTTGGCAGGCTGAGAATAGACAGCCACCGTAAGGAAAAATCCCCGCGCATGCCAGGCTTACTTGGGATTGCTGGCCGGCGGAATATCCCCACAGAAAATATCCACGCTGCCATCCGTCGCCGCCGTGCGCACCACCACCGAATACTCGCCAGCGAGTAAGGTCGACAAGGCCACCGGCGCACTTCTGGAAAACGCCCAGCCGCGCACAGGCTGGCGCTCTGTGGTGACTTTATCGTTCATCGCGTAAGCCACCGGCCCAGGCTGCTGACAGCGGCCTTGATTGACGAAAGCGTAAAGACGCAAGGGTAGCGAGGCCCCACTCGGCGCGCCGCTGATAAAGAAACTGAAACCGGTGTCCTTGCCCCAGTCGGCCAGCGTGACATTGCCGATCTGCCCGGGATTTTGCCGGGTGGCGTTGAGCGTGACGCTGGCACCGGGATGCGACGAGGACGCGCAGCCGAACAGGCTGAGCGAAACCATTAGCGCCGTGACCGGGTTTCGAATGTTCATGGCTGACCTCCGAGATTGAACATTACCGCTGCAATCGGTCAGTTAAGCAGATTGCCTCGAACCCCCCGTGACCTACGCATCGCCCAATGGCCAGCGTCCGGCCAGATACGCCGTCAGATAATCGACAAAGGCTCTGACTTTCGGAGTCATCGCCGCGCGTTCCTGGACGCAGGCATAAATCTCCATGGGCTCTATTCCCCCGCTGTGTGGCTCAAACAGCGGCACCAATTGGCCTCGCTCGATAAACGGCGCCGCCACAAATTCGGCCAGACGCGTGATCCCCATCCCGTTCACAGCCATGTGTGCCAGCGCATCAATGTCATCGCTGATCGCCGTGGCATTGATGTCGGCGTCGTAGCGCTGCCCGTCGCGGATAAACCTCCAGCGCAGAAATCGCCCGTCCAGCGGGTAGCGAAAAGCCAGGCACGCGTGCTGTTGCAGATCGTCCGGAGATTGCGGGCAACCGGCGCGTTCCAGATACACCGGCGCGGCGCAGAGGATGAAGGGCAGGGAGGCAATCTTGCGCGCAACGATGCCGTCTTCCAGTTGCGGCTTGATGCGCAGGCTGAGGTCGATGCGATCCTGAATGTGATTGATTTTGTTGTCGGTGGTCGAGAGTTCGATGAGCAGGCGCGGATGTTGCGCGGCGAACCCGGCAATCAGCGGTGCCAGCACGTGTCGACCGAATGCGGCGGTGGAAGCAATGCTCAAACGGCCTTGCAGCTCGGTTTCATCGCTGCTGATCGCGCTTTGCGCCGACTCCAGGTCCTGCGCGATGCGCCGGACCTTTTCGTAATACACCGCGCCGTTTTCCGTCAGCGCCAGACTGCGCGTGGTGCGTTGCAACAGGCGCACGCCGAGGTGGGTCTCGAGGCGGTTGAGCGTCTGGCTGACCGCCGCAGCACTGACGCCCAAGCTCTTGGCCGCGCCGACGATCGAGCCGGATTCGACCACTTTGATAAAACTGGCAATCGCCGCCAACAGGTTCATCCGAGCTCGCCCATCACGTTTGATTCGTAAGTTGTGCTTTATAAAGCAGCAACCGATGACCGTCTAGTGGGCGCTAATCGGCCTTGTTAAGGTGCCCGCTCCCTGTCAAATGGATGGAAAATTCCTATGGATCAACGTGCTGCCGAAGCTGTTTATATCCGCCGTCGCAGGCTGTCGCCTCGCGCTACGCCGTATGTGTTTGCTCTGTACATGGCGACGATCATGGCGTTCCTGATGTCGCTGGTCATTACCGCTGCCAATGCCGGCATTGATAACAATTACCTGAGCAATGCCTTGCACGCCTACAAACTGGCGATGCCCGTGGCGTTCCTCTGCATCCTGGTCGTTCGGCCGCTC
Source organism: Pseudomonas sp. 4CAES_32.4 (assembly GCF_058136335.1). Classification (NCBI taxonomy): domain Bacteria; kingdom Pseudomonadati; phylum Pseudomonadota; class Gammaproteobacteria; order Pseudomonadales; family Pseudomonadaceae; genus Pseudomonas; species Pseudomonas sp. 4CAES_32.4. Next base: position 3,540,790 of record NZ_CM176882.1, on the reverse strand, counting down.
GTGATCAAACTGGTGGCGCTGACGGTGCATCCGCCGCGTTGACGATCACTCAAGCCAATATTGCTGCAACGCTCCGTGCACGCCTTGTACCGGATCCTGCTCGGGTAACGGCAATTGCGCGATATTCGCCAGTTGCGCCGGGGTCGGTGCTTCACTGCAAATATCGCCGTGCTGGCCTGGCGGGTAGGCGCCCACCACGAGAAAGTCATCACTGGAACCGAGGCTGCAATGGCCGGTGCCAACGGGCAGCAGCAACACATCGCCAGCGCTGACGTCCAGCACATGCCCATCGGGCCCGCCGAGCATCAGCCGCGCATTTCCGCACGCTACCCCAAGCACTTCATGGCCCTGGGTGTGGAAGTGATGAAAATCGTAGACGTGGTAGCGCCACTGCGGCGGCCAGCCGTTGGCGCTGAAGGTCTGCTCGAACAGGGCCGCAGGATCGCTGCCCTCGATGGCAATCGCCTGCGGATAAATCAGTACCGGCAACTGCGGGTTATTCGGCACCCAATCGTTACGCTCAAGCTGCAAGGTTTGTACGGGGAGGGGCATGTTGTTCTCCTTGTCCGGATTTGTCTTGACTGAGCTGACGTCTTCGCGAGCAAGCTCGCTCCCACAGGGGATCGCATGCCAGTCTTGCCACTGTGGACAACAAGGGCCGGCATTCGCCTCAGAAAAACTCATCAAGCATCTGATAGAAGGCGATTCGCTGCGGGTGGGGCAAATCAATCGAAACTTCGTCGTCAGCCGGGCTGTCCAGACCGTTACACCAGCGAAAAGACGAGGATCGAGATGACAACGACAGTAGGAGATTTTCTGGTTGAGCGGCTCAGCCAATGGGGCGTCACGCGGATCTTCGGTTATCCGGGCGACGGCATCAACGGCGTGTTCGGAGCGCTCGCTCGAGCCAAGGGCAAGATCGAATTCGTTCAGGCGCGGCACGAGGAAATGGCCGCGTTCATGGCCTCGGCCCACGCCAAATTCACCGGCGAGCTGGGTGTGTGCATTGCCACCTCCGGCCCAGGCGCGTCTCATCTGATTACCGGGTTGTATGACGCACGAATGGACCACATGCCAGTACTGGCCATCGTCGGCCAGCAGGCGCGCACCGCGTTGGGCAGCCACTACCAGCAAGAGCTTGATCTGGTGTCGATGTTCAAGGACGTTGCCGGCGCATTCGTGCAACAGGCTTCGGCGCCTTCGCAGGTGCGGCATCTGCTTGATCGGGCGGTGCGCACGGCCGTGGGCGAGCGCCGCGTGACCGCGCTGATTCTGCCCAATGATCTGCAGGATCTCGAATATCAGGCGCCGGCCCGTGCCCACGGCACCGCGCATTCGGGTGTTGGATACAGCAAACCGAAAGTGCTGCCCTACGAAGCCGATCTGCAGCGTGCGGCGGATGTGCTGAACGCCGGCGAAAAAGTTGCGATTCTGGTCGGCGCCGGTGCTTTGGAGGCGACCGACGAGGTCATCGCCATCGCCGAAAAACTGGGTGCCGGCGTCGCCAAAGCGCTGCTCGGCAAAGCCGTCGTGCCAGATGATCTGCCGTGGGTCACCGGCAGCATCGGCCTGCTCGGCACCGAGCCCAGCTACAAACTGATGAGCGAATGCGACACTTTGCTGATGATTGGTTCGGGTTTTCCGTATTCCGAATTCCTGCCAAAAGAGGGGCAGGCGCGCGGCGTGCAGATCGATTTGCAGCCGGACATGCTCAGCCTGCGCTATCCGATGGAGGTCAATCTGGTCGGTGACTCGGCCGAAACCCTTGCGGCGTTGCTGCCGTTGCTCGAACAGAAAACTTCGGGCAAGTGGCGCAAGAAGGTCGAGGGCTGGCGCGGCAGCTGGGAGAAAACCCTGGAAAAACGCGCGATGGCCAAAGCAGATCCGGTCAATCCGCAACGGGTGGTGTATGAGCTGTCACCGCGGGTCCCGGATGAGGCAATCATCACCAGCGACTCCGGCTCCTGTGCCAACTGGTATGCCCGCGACCTGAAGATCCGTCGCGGCATGAAGTGCTCGCTGTCCGGTGGACTGGCGTCCATGGGCGCTGCGGTGCCGTATGCGATTGCGGCAAAATTCGCCTATCCCGAACGCGCGGTGATTGCGCTGGTCGGCGACGGAGCGATGCAAATGAACAACATGGCCGAGCTGATCACCGTCGCCAAATACTGGCGGCAGTGGCAGAGCCCGAAATGGATCTGTGCGGTGTTCAACAACGAGGATCTCAACCAGGTGACGTGGGAGCAGCGGGTGATGGAGGGCGATCCGAAGTTCGAGGCTTCGCAGAGTATCCCCGATGTGCCGTATCACTTGTTTGCGATTTCCATTGGCCTGAAAGGGATTTTCGTTGATCGCGAAGAGGACGTCGCCGCCGCTTGGGAACAGGCCTTGGCGAGCGAAGTGCCGGTGCTGATCGAGTTCAAGACCGACCCGAACGTAGCGCCGCTACCGCCGCACATCAAACTTGAGCAGGCGAAGAAATTTGCCACGACGTTGCTCAAGGGCGATCCGGACGAGGCGGGTATCCTGGTGCAAACCGCCAAGCAGGTTCTCGGCTCGGTACTGCCCGGCAAAAAGAGGTGAGCATTTGATTTTCGTCGGTTGTGCCGGGTGGAGCCTGGGGCGTGAGTATTGGCCGGTATTTCCAGCCGAGGGATCGCACCTGCAACGTTACGCCGCTCGGCTCAACTGTGCGGAAATCAACAGTTCGTTCTACCGCCCGCATCGCCGCTCGACCTATGAGCGTTGGGCGGATTCGGTGCCGGACGGATTTCGTTTTTCGGTGAAGATGCCCAAGCAGATCAGCCATGAACGCCGTTTGGTCGATTGCGAGGCGGCGCTCGATGAGTTCCTTTCGCAGAGCAACGGCTTGGCTGATCGATTGGGGTGTTTGCTGCTGCAGTTGCCGCCGTCGCTGACGTTTGATCCGGCCTGCGCCGAGGCGTTTTTCGGCGCATTGCGTCAGCGCTTCGACGGCGCAGTGGTGCTGGAACCTCGCCATGAGTCCTGGGTGAGCGCTGAATCATTGCTGTTGGCTGATCGGGTCGCTCAGGCAGCCGTTGACCCTTCGCGTATCAGCAGTGACGCTTCACCCATGGGCCGGCAGGAAACCCGATATTGGCGGCTGCACGGTTCTCCGCGCATTTACCACAGTGCCTACGAGGACGCTTACTTGCAGCAGCTCGCCAGCGCATTGCGGGCCGCCGATACCCAAGGAACCTCGACCTGGTGCATGTTCGACAACACCGCCAGTGGTGCTGCGCTGGGTAACGCGTTGGCACTGGCGGCGCTGTTGTCGGGTTAGCAGCCTTTCAGGCAGCGGATCGTCCGAGAGAGGAAATCCACTCGAAGATCCGGTCAGTTGCCATCCGCCACCTTGCGCTCGATCTCATCGACCTTACGCTGCAACTCTTCGGCATCCTGCTCTTTGACGCGGGTGGACGAGGGCGTGATGACTTCATCCACGCCTTTGGTGTCATCGTCGCGGTCTTCCAGATCGCGCTCGACAACATTCACCGGTTTGCCGGACGTGTCGGTGGGTGGGGCGTTCGGGGTTTTATCGTCGTTGTGGTTCATGGTGTTGACCTCCAGGGGTGTAAACATTGGAGGCAACGCGGTGGCAGGCGTTCGATATTTTTGCGACGCAACCACCGCCATCGCCATCGGCCTGGCTCCCCACAAACCCCTGTGACGAGTTGCTCCCACAATGGAATTTCGCGGATGTCAGAAGGATTTGCTGACGCTGGCGACGACGGTTGCCGTGCACACATCCTTGAAACCCCAATTGCTCAGGCACTGGCTCTGCGAAAGATCCGTGTCGATATAGCTCAGCCCCAGCACCACGCCAGCCAGATTGTGGGTGAGTTTGATTTCCCATTCCCGGTACGACTCTTCAGCGCTACCGGACGCCGAATACAAATGCGGATCCTTGAAATCCATGTTGCCGTAACGCAGCTTCAGGCCCGAGTCGTACGGCAATTCAGTTTCATAGCCAATGTAGGTGTACAGCGAGTTCTGTTTGCTATCGATCCCCGGTGCGTCGCTGGAGTAATACGCCGCCAGTTTCACCCCATACACGCCGAGAATCCCGTAGACCTCGCTCTGGTTGAACTGACTTTCCTTGGGATAGGCGTATTTGATGTAGCCCAGATCAAAGCTGACATCCTCGGTCGCCTGCCACAGCCAACCGGCGTAGTAATCGACTTCCTGACGGGTTTTCAGGCCGCCGCCGAAATCGACATTGGAACTCCAGGCGCCGAGGTACAGACCGCTGCTGTGAGCGAGGGTCAAACCGGCCTGCACGGCAGGGTCATTCTGGGTTTGCGAGATGCCACGGGTGCGGTAGTCGCTGGCGAGATTGAGATCCACCAACAGCGCAAAGTCATCGTTCAAAGGGATCGCTTGGCTGCTCAGGGGCAGCACGCTCAAGAAACTCAGGGCGAACAGGGGCAAGGCTTTCATTTGAAGTCCCGGTGTTGTGATTATTTTTGGGCAGAATGAGAAACCTGTAGGAGCTGCCGAAGGTTCGGGCCGCGATCGGACGATCTTTCGATCTTGATCCTGAAAACAAGATCAAAAGATCGCAGCCTGCGGCAGCTCCTACAGGGGGAACAGTGTTGTTATTTTGTGGCGGTGTAGACCTGACGACCGCCGAACCAGGTCTGCAGCACCTGAGTGTCATGCAGGGCCTTGTCGTCGACGCTGAACACGTCGCGGTCGAGGACGATAAAGTCCGCCTGCTTGCCCGGCGTCAGCGAACCGATCTGCTTCTCCAGGCCAATCGTGCGCGCCGCGTTGAGGGTGTAGGCATAGAACATTGTGTCGCGGTCCAGGCGTTCGTCGGCATTAAGCACGCCCAACGGGCCGACGCGAGTAATCGCCTGGGCCATGGCGTTGAATGGATTTGGCGATGACACCGGCCAGTCACTGGCGCCGGCAATCGTCGCGCCCTGTTTCAACAGCGAGTGCGCCGGGTACTGATAGCGAAAGGCGAGGGCGCTGACGTAGGGCTTGATCATGTCGGTGGTGTAATCGTCGGCGCTGGCCCACAGCAGTTGCATCGAGGCAATGACGTTGAGCGGTTTGAAGCGGGCGAACTCTTTCGGGTTGACCATTTGCAGGTGGGTGATCGAGTGGGTCACGCCGCTCTGGCGATCCTTGCGCGCCTGAGCGATGCCGTTCAACGATTCACGTACCGCGCGGTCGCCGATCGCGTGGATGTGCACCAGCCAGCCGCGCTGGTCGATGGCGCTGACCAGTTCACCAAAATGCTGCGGATCGATCAGCAGCTCGCCCTGTTTGTGCGAGTTGCTGTAGGGGTCGATCATCGCCGCGCTCTGCGCCGGAAATTCGATCACGCCGTCGGCGAAGATCTTGATCCCCGGCAGCGTCAGATTGGGAATGCCCTGAAATTGCTGGCGCACCTTGTCCAGTGTGTCGAGGTCGGCGGGCAAACTTTTCGGGTTGGCCACCAGCAACGCGGCGACGTGCACGCTCATGTCGCCGCTTTCCGACAAGGCCTTATAGGCCGGCAACACGCCGACGGTTTTCTCGGTCGGCTTGAGAGCAAATACTGCTTCGCCCGGCGCGGCGTTGGCGGCCGGGTCCATCCATGCGGTGATGCCGAGGCTGTTGTTGTAGCGCACTGCAGATTTCGCCGCCGTCAACATGTCGGCGGGGCTTGGCACCGGCATTTTCGCGGCGACCCGGTCCCAACCGGCGTCGACCACAAAGCCGTTGGGCTCGCCATTTGACAGTTTGCCGATGGTGTCTTTCTCCGCGTCCGGCAAGGTTTTCAGCAGTGCCGCGTCGATGCCGGCGCGCTTGAGCATCACATTGTTGGCCCACGCCGTATGGTGGTCGCTGCCGATAAACACCACCGGCACGTTGGCCCATTCGCCGCTGTTGAAGGTGTTGCCCAACGCCTCGGCTTGCGCCCAATAAGCCGAACTCATGCCGGCAATGCTCAGCACATCGCCGTGCTTGGCTTTGCCGTCTTCGCGCCAGTCGCGCAGGCGTTTTTGCAGCTCATCGAGGCTGACGACTTCGTCCTCCATGTTCACCGAAACCATTTCCAGTCCACCGAAAATCGCATGGGAATGGCTGTCGATCAGGCCGGGCATCAGCGCTTTGCCCTTGAGGTCGATCACTTGGGTGCCGGGTTCGATCAACGCTTTGATCTGCGCGTCGCTGCCGACTTTCAGCACTTTGCCGTTCTCCACGGCCAGCGCCTGCACTTTGGGTTGCGCGCGATCGGCGGTGAAAATCTTGCCGTTGAGCAGGATCAGATCAGGGGCGGCCATGGCTTCCATCGAGGCAAAACTTACAGCAGCTACCAGCAGACTCGGGACGAATCTTTTCATTGAAGATTTCCTTGTTATTGCGTCTGATGGCGAGATTAGTGGCTGGCGACCGCTGACAGAACGCCTCCCTCACGAAAAACGTTTTTGCCTGAATGGAAAAAGCATGGACAAGTTGGGCGCATTGAAAATGTTCGTGGTCACCGCGCAGCTCGGCAGTTTCAGCCGTGCCGCCGAGCAATTGGGCAAGACCCCGTCGGCGCTGACCAAAGCGGTCAATCACCTGGAATCGGAGCTGGGCGCACGGCTGTTCGAGCGCAGCACCCGGCGGATTCTGCTCACCGAAATCGGCCGGGTGTACCTGGAAACCGCGCGGCTGGTGTTGCAGCGGCTGGACGAGGCCAGCGAGGAAATCGAACAGTTGCAGCACGGCTTGCGCGGCAGCCTGAAAATCACCGCGCCATTGGCGTATGGCCGGGCGTTTCTCGATCAGGTGTGCGACGGCTTTTTGCAGCAATACCCGCAGATCAGCCTGCAAGTGGATCTGTGTGATGCGTTCGTTAATCTGCTGGAAAGTGGCTACGACCTGGCGTTGCGCGAGGGCCACGATGATTTGCCGGGGCTGATTGCGCGGGTGGTGGGCAGCAATCGTCTGGCCTTGTGCGGCAGCCCGGAGTATCTGGCGCGCAAAGACATTGCGGTCAATCCGCAGACCCTTGAACAGCATGAATGGCTGCTCTATCAGCACCCGTTGCTCAGCCGCGAATTCTGGTGGGCCGAGCGTGACGGACAGCGCTTGAGCCTGGCGCAACCGACGGCGCCGCTATTGCGCAGTGACAATTACGATTTGTTGCTGGCCAGTGCCCTGGCCGGACGCGGTTTGCTGCACACGCCGCTGTGGAGCGCCGCGCCGTACATCGCCGACGGGCGACTGGTGCGGGTCATGGCGGATTACGAGATCGACCCGGATACGTTTGGGCCGCATATCCTGGCGGTGTACCCCAGCCATCGACGGGCCACGGCCAAGGTTGTCGCGTTCATTGATTACATCGCCGAATTCCTCGCCGAGCGCGGCCTGAGCTGATACCCCCGCACTGATCGTTCCCACGCTCCGCGTGGGAATGCAGCCCGTGACGCTCCGCGTCACTGGACGCAGAGCGTCCCTAGAGGCATTCCCACGCGGAGCGTGGGAACGATCAATGGATTTCCGGGGATCCTGACTAGCGGCGCTTGTCAGAAAAAAGCCGAAAGAGTACAAATGTACTCCATGACAAACCTGACTCCCCGCCGTACCGCCATCCTGACGTTTATCCGCGATCGCATCGCTGAACACGGTCAGCCCCCAAGCCTCGCTGAAATCAGCGAGGCTTTTGGTTTTGCCTCGCGAAGCGTGGCGCGCAAGCATGTGCTCGCGCTCACTGAGGCCGGGTTTATCGAGGTCAACCCGCATCAGGCCCGGGGCATTCGCCTGCTCGGGCAACCGCCGCGTCCGGAGTTGCTCGACATCCCCGTGCTCGGCCGTGTCGCTGCCGGTGCGCCGATTGGCGCCGATGCCGACATCCATAGCCGCTTGATGCTCGACCCGGCGCTGTTCTCCCGCACGCCCGATTACATGCTGCGGGTGCAGGGCGATTCGATGATCGAGGACGGCATTCTCGACGGCGATCTGGTCGGCGTGCGGCGCAATCCCGAAGCGCTCAACGGCCAGATCGTCGTGGCGCGGCTCGACGGTGAAGTCACCATCAAACGCTTCGAACGGCTCGGGGATGAAGTGCGCCTGTTGCCGCGCAACCCGGCGTATCAGCCGATTGTCGTGCGCGACGATCAGGACCTGGCCATCGAAGGGGTGTTCTGCGGTCTGGTGAGGCAAGGCTGATGGGCGCCGTCGTTGCGTTGGATACGCTGTTCAATGGCGGCCAGGTCTGGAAGGGCCGGCCTGCGCCACCGGCTGCCAGCCCACAACCGACCGGGCATGCGGCGCTGGACGCGGCATTGCCCAGCGGTGGCTGGCCGGAAGCAGCCTTGAGCGAAATCCTCCTGGCCGGCCCTGGTGTCGGCGAACTGCAACTGGTCTGGCCGACGCTGGCGCGATTGGCGGCGGCGGGCGAGCGCATCGTGCTGGTGGCGCCGCCGTTCGTGCCGTACCCGCAGGCGTGGGAAAACGCCGGGGTGGATCTGCGCCAGTTGTCAGTAATCCAAGCCAGCGAGCGCGATGCCTTGTGGGCGGCGGAACAGTGTTTGCGTTCGGGCAGTTGCGGCGCGGTGCTGTGCTGGCCACACAAGGCTGATGACCGCGCGTTGCGACGTTTGCAGGTGGCGGCAGAAACCGGCCAGACCCTGGCATTCGCCTGGCGTCCGTTGAGCGAGGCGGTCAACCCGTCACCGGCGGCGCTGCGCATTGCCATCGATTCCAAACCTGCACAGTTGCGCGTCCTCAAGTGCCGTGGCGGATTGGCGCGTACGGCGCCGATTGCCTTTGCCGTGGGGCACTGAGGTCGCCATGCGCTGGGTCTGCATTCTATTCCCGCAATTGGCCTTGGACGCGGTGCTGCGTCAGCGCCCCGATCCTGATCAGCCGTTGGTGCTGCTCAGCGGCCCGGCCCAGCGCCGAGTGCTGCAAGCGGTCAATCCGGCGGCGCGCAAACTCGGTTTGCGTGCCGGCCAGTCGATGACCGCCGCCCAGGCGATGAGCAAAGGTTTTGCCACCGCTGATTACGAAGCTGCCGAGGTCGAGCACTGGCAGCAGTTTCTCGCCGCGTGGGCCTACGGTTTCAGCGCCCAGGTCAGCGTGCATTATCCGCGCACCGTGGTGTTCGAGATCGAATCGAGCTTGGGCCTGTTCGGTTCCTGGGCGCAGTTCGAAGCGCGCCTGCGCAAGGAACTGACGGACCTGGGCTTTCGTCATCGCATCGTCGCCGCGCCGAATCCAGTGGCGGCGCGGGTGCTGGCCAATGCTTACGACGGCTTGGTGGTGCCGGACGCCGAGGCCTTGCAGCATCACCTCGGCCAGTTGCCTGTCGACCGCGTCGGGCTGGAGCCGAATGTGGCGACGGCGCTGTCGCGAATGGGCCTGCGCAATCTCAATCAGGTGCAGAGCCTGCCGCGTCAGGCACTGGCCCGACGTTTCGAAGCGCAGATGCTCAAGCACCTCGACACCTTGTTCGGTGCCCGCCCGTTGGCGCTGGATTTTTACCTGCCGCCGGATCGCTTTGATGTACGCATCGAACTGAATTTCGACGTGCAATCCCATCAGGCGCTGCTATTCCCGTTACGCCGTCTGACCGGCGATCTCTCGGCGTTTCTCTGCGGGCGCGACAGCGGCGTGCAGCGTTTCGATCTGCATCTGGAGCACGCCGGGCTGCCGGACACTGTCATTAAGGTCGGCCTGCTCAGCGCCGAGCGTGATCCGGCGATGCTCTTCGAACTGGCCCGTGGGCGCCTGGAGCAAGTGCAGGTCGAGGCGCCGGTGCGCGGTTTTCGCCTGCGTGCCGAGGACTTGCCGAGCTTCGTCCCGCAGTTTCAGGAACTGTTCGACGACCGTCCGCAGCAGACTTTGCCCTGGGAGCAATTGCGCGAACGCCTGCGCGCACGGCTGGGCGATGACGCCGTGCAGGGGCTGCGCTTTCAGGCCGATCATCGCCCCGAGTGCGCGTGGCAGCATGGCGTCGATAAACAACGTTGCGCCGCGCTGCCGGGTGTCCATCGTCCGGGCTGGTTGCTCGGCGAGCCACAAAGCGTGCCGCACGGTTCGGCGCAGATTCTCATGGGCCCGGAACGCATCGAATCGGGTTGGTGGGACGGTGACGATGTGCGCCGCGATTATTACCTGATCCAGAACCGCGCCGGGCAGCAGGGCTGGGCGTATCGCGCGGTGGGTGAGGACGGTCCGTTGTGGCTGCAGGGCTGGTTTGCATGAGCAACGGCTATGCCGAGTTGCACTGCCTGTCGAACTTCAGTTTCCAGCGCGGTGCCTCCAGTGCTCTTGAGCTGTTCCAGCGTGCGAAAAAGCACGGCTATCAGGCGCTGGCGATCACCGACGAATGCACGCTGGCCGGGATCGTTCGCGCCTGGCAAGCGGCGAAATCGGTTGAGCTGCCGCTGATCATCGGCAGTGAAGTGCGCATCGACAACGGCCCGAAACTGGTGTTGCTGGTAGAGAACCTTGCCGGTTATCAGGCCCTGTGCGGTTTGATCACCCGTGCGCGGCGACGCACGCAAAAGGGCCAATATCAGGTGCTGCGCGAAGACTTCAGCGAGCCGCAACCGGGGTTGCTGGTGTTGTGGGTGCCGGACGCGCTCGATGAGGTGGAGGAGGGCCGCTGGCTCAAACAGACCTTCGGCGAACGCCTGTGGCTGGCGGTGCAGTTGCATCGCGGCCAGGACGATCAGCAGCGCCTGGCGAGGTTGTTGAGTCTGGCCACCGAGTTGCAGATTCCGGCCGTGGCCAGCGGCGACGTGCACATGCACGCCCGAGGCCGACGCGCCTTGCAGGACACCATGACCGCGATCCGCCATCACGTGCCGGTGGCCGAGGCCGGATTGCGTCTGCATCCCAATGGTGAACGGCATTTGCGCAGTGTTGAAGCGTTGCAGGGTTTTTATCCGCAGGCCTTGCTCGACGAATCGGTGAGTCTGGCCCGACGCTGTACCTTCGATCTGGGCGAGTTGCGTTATCAGTATCCGAAAGAACTGGTGCCTGAGGGGCACAGCGCCAGTTCCTGGCTAAGGCAACTGACCAAGGAAGGCATCGCCTGGCGCTGGAAGAAAGGTGCGCCTTTCAAGGTGCTGAGGCAGATCAACAAGGAGCTGAAGCTGATCGCCGAACTTGGCTACGAAAGCTATTTTCTCACCGTGCACGACGTGGTGCGCTTCGCTCGCGGCGAGCACATCCTGTGTCAGGGGCGCGGTTCGGCGGCCAACTCGGCGGTGTGTTTTGCCTTGGGCATCACCGAGATCGACCCCGACCACACCACGCTGCTGTTCGAACGTTTCATGTCGAAAGAGCGCAATGAGCCGCCGGACATCGACGTCGATTTCGAGCACGAACGGCGCGAAGAAGTCCTGCAATACGTGTTTCGCCGTTATGGCCGTCATCGTGCGGCGCTGACCGCGGTGGTCAGCACCCACCACGCCGCCGGCGCGGTGCGCGATGTGGCCAAGGCCTTGGGCCTGCCGCCGGATCAAATCAACGCACTGGCCGATTGCTGCGGCCACTGGAGCGATGAAACACCGCCGCTCGAGCGTTTGCTCGAAGGTGGTTTCGATCCCGAAAGCCCGGTGCTGCGCCGGGTGCTGAGCCTGACCGGGCAACTGATCGGCTTCCCCCGGCACCTGTCGCAACATCCCGGCGGCTTCGTGATTTCCGAAGAGCCGCTGAACACGCTGGTGCCGGTCGAGAACGCGGCCATGGCTGATCGCACGATCATTCAGTGGGACAAGGATGATCTCGACGCGGTCGGCCTGCTCAAGGTGGATATACTCGCCCTCGGCATGCTCAGTGCGATTCGTCGCTGCTTCGATCTGCTGCGCCGTCATCGCCATCAGGACTTGAGCCTGGCGACGATACCGCCCGAAGACAAACCAACCTACGAAATGATCAGCCGCGCCGACACCGTCGGCGTGTTCCAGATCGAGTCGCGGGCACAGATGTCGATGCTGCCGCGCCTGAAACCGGCGACGTTCTACGACCTGGTGATTGAGGTGGCCATCGTCCGTCCGGGGCCGATTCAGGGCGGGATGGTGCATCCGTATCTGCGCCGCCGAAATAAAGAAGAAAAGGAAACCTACCCATCGCCGGAGCTGGAAGTGGTGCTCAAACGCACCCTCGGCGTACCGCTGTTTCAGGAACAGGTGATGCAGATCGCCATCGTCGCCGCCGATTACAGCCCCGGCGAGGCCGATCAATTGCGTCGCTCCATGGCCGCGTGGAAGCGCCACGGCGGCCTCGAACCGCACAAGGAACGCCTCGCTGCCGGCATGAAGAAAAACGGCTACACCCCGGAGTTCGCCGCGCAGATTTTCGAGCAGATCAAAGGCTTCGGCAGTTACGGCTTTCCCGAGTCCCACGCCGCCAGTTTCGCCTTGCTGACCTACGCCAGTTGCTGGCTCAAGTGCCACGAACCGGCGGCGTTCGCCTGTGCGCTGATCAACAGTTGGCCGATGGGTTTCTACAGCCCCGATCAGATTCTGCAGGATGCGCGCCGGCATCAATTGCAGATTCGCCCGGTGGACGTGCGTGCCAGTGACTGGGATTGCAGCCTGGAAACCATTACGGCGGCGCAACCGGCGATTCGCATGGGCTTGCGCATGATCAAGGGCTTTCGCGAGGACGACGCCCGGCGCATCGAAGCGGCGCGTTCGCGTGGGGCGTTTGCCGATGTCGCCGATCTTGGCGAACGGGCTGCGCTGGACAGCCGGGCGCAGGCGCTGTTGGCAGACTCCGGAGCGTTGCGCGGGTTGGCCGGGCACCGGCATCGGGCACGTTGGGAAGTCGCCGGGGTGCAGAAACAGCTTGGCTTGTTCGCCGGGCTGCCGAGCCAGGAGGAGGCCGACGTGGTGCTGCCCAAACCGAGTGTCGGTGAGGATTTGCATGCGGATTACACCACCGTCGGCACCACGCTGGGCCCGCATCCACTGGCGCTGTTGCGTGGCGAATTGAAGGCGCGACGCTGCCGCAGTTCGCAGGAATTGCTCGACGTTGAACACGGCAGGCCGGTGAGCATCGCCGGGCTGGTCACCGGGCGCCAACGACCGGGCACTGCCAGCGGCGTGACCTTCGTGACCCTGGAAGATGAATTCGGCAACGTCAACGTGGTGGTCTGGCGCGACCTGGCCGAACGCCAACGGCAAGTGCTGGTCGGCTCCCAACTGCTCAGGGTCGATGGCCGCTGGGAGCGCGAAGGCGACGTGCGTCATTTGATCGCTGGACGCCTGAGCGACCTCAGCCCGCTCCTCAACGGCATTCGCGTGCAGAGCCGCGATTTCCACTGATCCTTTCTCCCAAGCCGAACACAAAACCCCTGTAGGAGTGAGCCTGCTCGCGATAGCGGTGTGTCAGACAACATCAACGTAAATGACGCACCGCTATCGCGAGCAGGCTCACTCCTACAGGGGATTGTGTATGTTCAAGGCAGCCAATTCATTGGCGTCAAAAATATCTGTTCGCAATGGTGGCACTTTGGCATAATGCCGGCCCTTTGCAGCTCCCGCCGCGCGTTGCCGCGCCGGGACATCCCCGTTTTTCAAAAGGAATACTCAGTGAGAATGATCTCTCGGATGCTGGTTTCAGGCGTGGCGATTGCCGTACTTGGCACCCTTGCCACCACACTCTCCGGTTGCGCCACGGAAAGCTCCCGCGCCTTGCCGGTGGCCAAGGTTGAAAGCGCTTCGCAGATCTGGACCGGCGTTCGCGTGCCAATGGCCGTGGGCAAGTTCGACAACCGCTCCAGCTACATGCGCGGGATCTTCTCCGACGGCGTCGATCGTCTCGGCGGCCAGGCCAAGACCATCCTGATCACTCACTTGCAGCAGACCAACCGCTTCAGCGTGCTGGATCGCGACAACATGGGTGAAATCCAGCAGGAAGCGGCCATCAAAGGCCAGGCCCAGCGCCTCAAAGGTGCTGATTACGTGGTTACCGGTGACGTCACCGAGTTCGGTCGCAAAGAGACTGGCGATCACCAATTGTTCGGCATTCTCGGCCGTGGCAAGACCCAGGTCGCATACGCCAAGGTCAACCTGAACATCGTCAACATCAGCACCTCCGAAGTGGTCTATTCGACCCAGGGCGCCGGCGAATACGCCTTGTCCAACCGCGAAATCATCGGTTTCGGCGGCACCGCTGCCTACGACTCCACCCTCAACGGCAAAGTACTGGATCTGGCCATGCGCGAGGCGATCAATCGTCTGGTCGATGGCATGAACGCCGGTGCCTGGAAACCGGGCAACTGATCGACGCCCATTGCAAGGAGCAACACCCATGAATCTGACTTTGTCGCGCTCGCTAATGGCGCTGACGCTGGCCGCCAGCGCCTTGCTGGCCGGTTGCAGCAGCCCGCAAACCCTGTACCAGTGGGAAGGCTACGAGCCCCAGGTCTACGAATATTTCAAAGGCGAGGAGCCGAAAGAGGCCCAGGCCGAAGCACTGGAACGCGACCTGCAAAAGATCCGCTCCACCGGCAAAGCCGTCCCGCCGGGCTACCACGCGCACTTGGGCCTGCTCTACCTGAGCATGGGCAAGGACGATCAGATGGTGCAGCAGTTCAACACCGAGAAAACCCTGTTCCCCGAGTCCGGCACGTACATGGATTTTCTGCTTAAAAACGCCAAGGCCGGAGTCGTGCAATGATCTCGCGCACCTTGAAACTGCTGGCCGGCGCACTGGCACTGACGCTGCTCGGTGGCTGTGTCGCGCCGAAGACTGTGGATTACTCGGCGTACAAACAGGCGCGGCCCAAGACCATTCTGGTGTTGCCACCGCTGAACACCTCGCCGGACGTGAAGGCGTCGTACAGCCTGCTGTCGCAAGTGACGTTCCCGCTGGCCGAGGCTGGTTATTACGTGTTGCCGATTGCGCTGGTGGACGAAACTTTCCGCCAGAACGGCCTGACCACGCCGGATGACATTCATCAGGCACCGCCGCACAAGCTGCAGGAAATCTTCGGTGCGGACGCGGCGCTGTACATCACCGTGAGCGAATACGGCACGCGCTACATGGTGATCAGCAGCGAAACGGCAGTGACTGCGACGGCGAAACTGGTTGACCTGAAAAGCGGCACCACGCTGTGGACCGGAGCGGCGCGGGCGTCGAGCGAAGAGGGTGGCAACAACGGTGGTGGCGGTCTGATCGGCATGCTGATCACGGCGGCGGTGAAGCAGATCATCAACAGCTCCACCGATGCCGGCTACCCGATTGCCGGTGTGGCGAGCAATCGTCTGCTGTCCGCCGGGCATCCGGCGGGGCTGCTATACGGCCCGCGTTCGCCGAAGTACGGCACGGACTGAAACGAGCAAAAGATCGCAGCCTGCGGCAGCTCCTACAGGGGAATGCATTGATCGTTCCCACGCTCTGCGTGGGAACGCATCCCGTGACGCTCCGCGTCACAGTGGACGCAGAGCGTCCATAGCGGCATTCCCACGCGGAGCGGGGGAACGATCAGTAGGAGCTGCCGAAGGCTGCGATCTTTTGCTGTTGGCGTTTATTTCGGGGCGGGCCAAAACCGCTCGCCACCCCCCGGCGCTTCCGTCCACGCTTGCAACGAGCGCGTCGGCAGGTCGAAGTAGTCACGGGTGCGTGCATAGCCATGGCCGCCCATGCGCCCGATCGCATCCAGCCCCAACTGATCGATATACAGCGTTTTCGGATCGATCAGCTCATCGCGCACATGCGCCATCAACACCTCGCCAAAAATGATCTCCCGCGACTGGCCGATGTTCAGCGCCATCATCCGTCGGCACTCCAGCGCCACCGGGGCTTCGCCGATGCGTGGGCATTTCACCGTGGTGCCGGCAATCGCCGTCAGCCCCGCAGCGGTCAACTCATCGAAACCGGGTGCGAACGGCACGGCGCAGACGTTCATCGCCTCCACCAACGCATCGCTGACGATGTTCACGGTGAATTCCTGATTGAGCTGGATATTGCGCGTGGTGTCTTTCGGGCTCTGATCGCCGTAGTTTTCCACGCCCAGGGCCAGAATCGGTGGGTCCGCCGAAAGTGCATTGAAGAAACTGAACGGGGCGGCATTCACCCGGCCTTCGCCATCGATGGTGGTCACCAATGCGATGGGCCGGGGCACGACGCTACCGATCAGGATCTTGTATTTTTCCCGTGGGCTGAGTTGGCTGAAATCAAAACTGTGCATGGCAAAAACCTCTAGGAAAGTGGATCGATGGCGCTCAACGGCGCCTCGGCGCTGTAGTCATCGGCGAACGGAATGGCGGGCTGGAACAGGGTTTTCCAGTCCGGTCGGCCCTCGGCCCGGTCGCTGTGGCTGCGCATGAGTTTTTCGTATTGGCGTTGCGCCTGACGTTGCAGGGCGGGGTAGTCGACGCCGTTGACCTGACCGTCGTGCATCACGCAACGACCGTCGATATAACTGGCGATGCAGTCGTCGCCGCGCCCGGCCAGTAACAGGTTTTTCAGGGGGTCGAACAGCGGCCCCAGATGCAGGCCGCGCAGGCTGAACACGGTGATGTCGGCCTTGGCGCCGGGGGCCAGGCGACCGAGGTCATCGCGACCCAGCGCCCGCGCACCACCGAGGGTGGCGGCGTTGTACAGATCGAGGCTGCTGGTCAGCGCAGAACCGCCTTCCATCAACCGCGCAATGTTCAGGCCGTGGCGCATGTTTTCCAGCAGATCCGCCGGCCAGGTGTCGGTGCCGAGGGCGAAGTTGATGCCCTTGGCGCGGTAACGACCAAATGAATTCAGCGCCTCGCCGTCGCGGGCGAACACCAGCGGGCAATGCACCAGACTCGCGCCGCCGTCGATCACTCGCTGCAAGTCATCGTCCCCGGTGGTGTAAATGCCGTGGGGCAACAGGCTGCGCGGCGTGAGCAAGTCCAATTGCTGCAACCAGCCCAGCGGCGAAGTCCCGCGCAATTGCTCGACCATCGCCACTTCACTGAGCGCCTGACAGCAATGCAACCGCATCGGCGCGTTCAGTTCGCGGCTCAAGGCCGAGGTGCGTTGCAGCAATGCCGGGGTGCAAGTCTGGATGCGATCAGGCAGCAACGCGCCGCGAATCAAGCCGTCATGCGCGCCGTCGAAATCCTTGAAAAAGCTTTCAGCCGCCGCCAATCCAGCCAGCCCCCGCTGTTCATCCCAGTGATGATCGAGGCTGCCGTCAGCCTGCCAGTAGCTCATGCCGCTCATATAGCAGGGGCCGAGGTAAGTGCGCAGGCCGAGTTCACCGGCAACAGCCGCGACGGCAGCAAATTCGTCGTAGGTTTCCGCCCACTCGCGGTAGTACATCGAAGTGATCGGCATCGCCGTGGTGATGCCGTTGCGGATCAATTGGCTGAAGGCGTAGCGGTATTTGAACAGCTCTTCTTCGGCGTTGTACGTCTCACGCGCGCCGTTCGCCAAGTACTCTGACGACCACATGCGGCCCATGCCTTGTTCATCGCCGTTGTCCAGCGTCAGCACGGTGGAATCGAGATCGCCTAGCGCATCCAGATCAATGAAGCCGGGGCCGATCAACGCATTGCCGTAGTCGATCCACTGATCCACCGGCCCCGCGTAACCGCGTCCGACAAACTCGATGCGCGAACCGGCGAACACCACTGCACCGTCGCGCCACAGCACATGCTGGGTGCCGTCGAAACCGACCACGCAACTGGCGCGCAGACCGATACGTCTCACAGACGGCTGCTCAGCAAGCGGCCACCTTCGGCGATCAACTCACCGCTGCGATAGACCTGACGCAATGGCCGCGCAACGACGGCTTCGCCAAGGGTCTCCACCGGCATCAACAAAAAGTCCGCAGGCTGCCCGAGGGCAAAGCCGTAATCCTCGATGCCCAACGCCCGCGCACCGTTGACCGTGGCTGCGTCGAACGCTGCGGCCAGTTCATCGTCCTTGGCCAGATCAAACCGGAACGCCAGCAACATCGCCCGTTCCAGCATGTCGCCATTGCCCATCGGTGACCACGCATCGCGGATGCCGTCGGAGCCCAGGCAGACATTGACGCCGGTTTCGCGCAGGGCGAGAAATGGCGGCACGGCGGTGTCGGCAGGCGCCGAACTCATTAGCGAAATCCCCAGTGCCGCCAACCGCTCGGCGACCGGTTTGACCTGACTCCACGGCAACATGCCGAGGCAGTAGGCGTGGCTGATCATCACGCGGTTTTGCAGGCCGAAACGTTCGGTGTAGTCAGCGATCAACGCAATCTGCCACAGGCCCAACTCGCCTTTGTCGTGCAGGTGAATATCCACACCCCGGCCGAATTCAGCCGCCAGTTTGAAGACGAAATCCAGTTGCGCGATCGGATCGTTGTCGATGCCGCACGGGTCGAGCCCACCGACGTTTTCCACGCCCAACGCCATCGCCTCACGCATCAGTTCGGCGGTGCCGGGGCGGCTGATCAAACCGGTCTGCGGAAACACCACCAGTTGCAGGTCGATGAGGTCTTTATAGCGCTCGCGCAATTGCTGCATGGCTTCGACGTGACGCAAGCCGAATTCCGGGTCGATGTCGACGTGGCAGCGCATCGTCAGCGAGCCACGGGCGATGCAGTTTTCCAGCAGCGCGCCGGCGCGTTCGGCGATGGGCGCGGTGACTTCACGGAGGATGCGGCGTTCGTTGCTGATGTAATCCTTGAGCGTCGGCCCGGCGCTGTTCGGGCGCCAGGGTTGGCCGTAAAGGGTTTTGTCGAGGTGGACGTGGCTTTCGACCAGCGCGCTGGTGAGCAGTTGTTGTTGGCCGTCGATGTCGCTGGCGGCCAGCGGTGCGTTGGACGCCGGGCGGCGTTGAGCGAACCGGCCGTTTTCGATGAGCAGGTCTTCGGCGGGGGCACCGTAGGGGCGTACGTTGCGGAGCCAATGTGGCTGGGTCATATCAACCTCATTCAGGTCTCAGAAAGTTGTGGTGGCCGAGCGGGCCTCATCGCTAGCAGGGCTAGCTCCCACATGGGGCCAGTGTTGAATTCAAAATTCGTGGACAACCAAAATCCCCTGTGGGAGCTAGCCCTGCTAGCGATGGCCGCGCCTCGGTTTCAAGCCAGGTGATCAGCCCTTGAGCTTCGACCAGATCCGGTCCTGCAGCTCGCGCGCCTTGTTGCTGCATTCCTTTTCAGGGCGCAAACGCGAGGCGTATTCGTCGGGCATGTTGATCGCATCCATCACCTTCCACTTTGGATCAAGCAACGAATCGCTCTCCCACATGGGGCCAGTGTTGAATTCAAAATTCGTGGACAACCAAAATCCCCTGTGGGAGCTAGCCCTGCTAGCGATGACCGCGCTTCGGTTTCAAGCCAGGTGATCAGCCCTTGAGCTTCGACCAGATCCGATCCTGCAGCTCGCGCGCCTTGTTGCTGCATTCCTTTTCAGGGCGCAAACGCGAGGCGTATTCGTCGGGCATGTTGATCGCATCCATCACCTTCCACTTTGGATCAAGCAACGAATCGCTCTGAATCCCGTTGGCGTAAGCAATGGCGTTGGAAACCGCAGCGGCGTTCTCCGGCTTCATCATCCAGTCGATAAAGATCTTCGCGTTGCCCGGGTGCGGTGCGCTTTTCGGTACGGCGAAGTTGTCCTGGAACATCGCCAGGCCTTCGCGCGGATAAACGTACTTGATCGTGCTCTTCTGCAACGTCGCCCGTGCGGTCGAGCCGTTCCAGTTCTGCATCATGATCACCTCGCCCGAGGCCATGCGATCCACGGTGTTGTCGGAGCTGTACATCTTCAAAAACGGCTTCTGTTTTTGCAGCAGTTCGAGGATGCGTTTGGCGTCCTGTGGGTTTTCGCTGCATTCGTCGACATTCAGATAATGGCTGGCGGCGTTGATCACGCTGCTCGACGTATCGAGGGCGGCGAGTTGGCCTTGCAGCTCCTTGCGCGGCTCAAAGAATTCTTTCCACGAGTCATCCAGTTTGCCGCCGGGCACCCGTGCGCTATCGTAGGAAAACCCGGTGGTGCCCCACAGATACGGCGCCGAGAACTTACGCCCAGGGTCGAAGCTCGGATCACGGAACGGTCCTTTGACGTACTGGAAATTGCTCAGGCTCGGCGCGTCGATTTCCATCAGCAGGCCCTGCTTGATCAGCGTCTGCATGATCGATTGCGACGGCACGATCACGTCATACGCCGCGCCGCCGGCCTGCAATTTGGCGAGCAGGGTTTCGTTGCTGTCGTAACCGTCCATCGTCACTTTGATGCCGGTTTCCTTTTCAAACTTGGCCAGCAAGTCCACCGGGTAGTAATCGGTCCAGTTGTAGAAAAACAGTTCTTTCGGCTCGGCGGCGTGGGCGCCGAACGCGGCGAAACAACTCAGGGCCAGACCGGATACTGCCAAACGCATGCTTTTGACTTTCATGAGAGCGCTCCAGATTTATTGTTGTTTACCGCGTTGGCCCAGCCAGAAGGCCAGCACCACAAGGACGATGGAAATCACCAACATCAGCGTCGAGATCGCATTGATCTCCGGGGTCACGCCCGCCTTGATCGCCGAGAAGATGTACACCGGCAACGTCGTCGAGCCGGGCCCGGCGACGAAGAAGGTCATGATGAAATCGTCGAGGCTGACCACGAACGCCAGCACCGCACCGGACAACACTGCCGGCCATAGCAACGGCAAAGTCACGCGGCGGAACACCTGCCATGGATTGGCATAGAGATCGTTGGCCGCTTCCAGCAGGCTTTTGTCCAGATCGTTGAGCCGTGCACGGATCGGCAGGTAGGCGAAGGGAATGCAGAAACCGATGTGCGCAACGATCACCGTGAGCAAACCGAGCTTGATGCCCAGCGCCATGAACAGCAGCAAGGTCGCCACGGCGGTGACGATCTCCGGCAGGATCAGCGGCAGGTTGATCCCGCCCTCGACCATTTTCTGCCCGTAGAACGGCCGGTAAGTCGCCAGCGCTGCGAGCAGGGCAATCGCCGTGGCGCAGACCGTGGCGAGGGTGGCGACGATGATCGAATTCAGCGCCGCCGTCTGAATCGACGGGTTGGCCAGAATCCGTCCGTACCAGGCAAACGAAAACTCGGTCCACACCGTCGCCGAGCGATTGGCGTTGAAGCTGTAGGCGATCAACACGAAGATCGGCAGGTACAGATAGGCGAGGATCAGCAGGCTGATTTCGCGCGTCGCCGGGAGTTTTTTCAGGTGCAGGGAAATCATGCTTTCGCCCCCCGATGGATGGTCTTCGCCGCATGGCGGCTGTACAGCGCGTAGAGCACCAGCGACACCAGCAGAATCGCCAGCAACAGGAACGACAGCGAACTGCCCAGCGGCCAGTTGCGCGCGGTGCCGAACTGTTGCTGGATCAGGTTGCCGATCATCAAGGTCTTGCCACCACCCAGTATGGCCGGGGTGATAAACGCGCCGAGGCTCGGCACAAACACCAGCAACGCACCGGCAATCACCCCGGGCATCGACAGCGGCAGGATGATTCGGCGCAACGCGTGCCAGCGATTGGCGCCGAGGTCATAAGCGGCTTCGACCAGACGCCAGTCGAGTTTTTCCAGGGTCGAGTAGATCGGCAGAATCATGAACGGCAGGAAGCTGTAGACCAGACCGACACTTACCGCGAAGTCGTTGTAGAGCAGGGTGATGCCGCCAGCGCTCGGAAACAGCGCGTTAAGGCTTTGCGCAACCCAGCCGTGTTCGCGGAGGATGATCAGCCACGCGTAGTTGCGGATCAGCAGGTTGGTCCAGAACGGAATGGTGATAAGCAAGACCATCAGATTGCGTCGGCGCGGGGTCAGGCTCGACATCCACAACGCCACCGGAAAACCGAACAGAAAGCACAGCGCGGTGGTGCCGCCGGCCTGCAATACCGAGCGCAACAGCGCCTGGGCGTAGACCCAGTTCAGTTCCAGTTCGCCGTCGAAACCTTCCTGGAAAAACAGCTGCACGTAGCTTTGCAGTTGCCATGGCGCTTGCCAGTCGACGCCGCCGTAGGTGTTGCGCGGCAGCAGGCTGATGTAACCCATGATCCCCAACGGAATGGCAATCAGGGCGAGTAGAGTCAACACCACCGGGCTGAGCAACAGCGCGCGGTTGAGGGCAGGGGAAGTGCTGCTGACGCTCATCTCAGGCCTCCATCAACAGGCAGGCGTGCGGCGGCAGGTGTACGGCAACGCGTTCGCCGACCGCGCGGCTTTGGTTCAGGCCTTCATTGTTTTCGCGCAGCATGACTTTGATGTCGTTGTTCAACCGGCACTGATAAAGCGTCGCGGTGCCGACGTAGAGCACCGCTTCGATGATGCCGCGCAGGTGATGGGGCTCGCTGGCATCGACCAGTTGCGAACGCTCCGGGCGGAACGCCAGTTGCACGCTGCTGCCGGCGAAGCTTTGTTGCTGACAGGGGATTTCGATCGGCATGCCGTTGGGCACGAAGAGTTTTTCGTTGTGCTCGCCGTGCTTGAGCTGGCCGGGGAGGAAGTTGATGTCGCCGATAAACTGCGCGACAAAACGGTGTTTCGGGTGTTCGTAGATATCGGTCGGCGTACCGATCTGGAGGATTTTGCCGGCAGACATTACGGCGATACGATCGGACAGGGTCAGCGCTTCTTCCTGATCGTGGGTGACGAAAATGAAGGTGATGCCGGCTTCTTTCTGTACGCGCTTGAGTTCGACCTGCATTTCCTTGCGCAGCTTCAGATCGAGCGCCGACAACGGTTCGTCCAGCAACAGGACCTTGGGTTTCGGCGCCAAGGCCCGGGCCAGAGCCACGCGTTGTTGCTGGCCGCCGGACAATTCCGCCGGTTTGCGCGCGGCCAGATGCTCCATTTGCACCAGCGCGAGCATTTCGTTGACCCGATCTGGTATCAACTTGCGATCAAGACCCTGCATCTCGAGCCCGAAGGCGATATTCTGCGCGACACTCATGTGCGGAAACAGCGCGTAGCTCTGGAACACCGTGTTGACCCGGCGCTTGAACGGCGGCAGATCGTTAACCGGCTCGCCGGCCAGACGAATTTCGCCTTCACTGACGTGTTCGAAACCGGCGATGGTGCGCAGCAGGGTGGTTTTGCCGCAGCCCGAGGGGCCGAGCAGGGTGAAGAATTCGTTGTCGGCGATGTTCACCGAGACGTTGTCGAGGGCTGGCGCAAGGCCAGGATCGTCGGAGTAGCGTTTGGAGACGTTGCGCACTTCAATTGCTATTGGTTGACCCATAATGGTGCAATCCTCTATTTATTGTATGCAATATCTGAATGCAATTTAGAAATACCCGGATTAATCTGCGTGTGCAACCCCCTTTTTCCATGGCCAGGCATCGCCAGGGGTTGGTTGCCCGACGCTAAAGGAGTGTTCGAATGACCGAAAAGAAATTGGAGACCACGGTCGACCGCGTCTACCAAGGGGTTTACGAGGCGATCAGCAAGCGTTCGTTGCGCCCGGGAATGAAGCTGGGCGAGGCCTCGCTGGCCGAATTATTTAATGTCAGCCGCACGTCGGTTCGCGCCGCGCTCAAGCAATTGGAGGCCGATGGACTGGTCACTACCGAGCCCAACAAGGGTGCATCGGTGTCACTGCCGAGCAACGAAGAGATCCGTTCGCTGTTCGAAACCCGCCGGCTGATCGAGATCGGCATCGTCACCGAACTGTGCCGGCGCAAGGACACGGCGGCGATGCAGGACTTGCGCGAACATCTGCTGCTGGAAGATGAAGCGCACGCCGCCGGCGATCATGAACGCTTGATCCATCTGCTCGGCGAGTTCCACATCAAACTGGCGCGCAGCCTCAACAATCCGGTATTGCTCGACTGGTTCCAGAAGCTGATTTCCCGCGCCTCGCTGTACGCCGCCGCACTCGACGACGACAGCCACGAAGCCTGCCGCGACGACGAACACCTGCGCCTGCTCGAGTACATCGAGGCCGGCAATCAGAGCGCCGCCATCGAGCTGACCTGCATGCATTTGAACGGCATCGAAAAAGCCATTCTCGACGTCGCCGCAAAGATGAAAACTGGCTACCATCCGCTCAAGCATTTGATCGGCGTCTGACCCAGGGCGAGGATGAAATCGGCTATACCTTTTATGAAACCAATGCGCCTGAAGACGCTCGAAACAGACGGGCGTCGTGTCATTCTCGCGGCGAGGTTTACGGGACAACCAGTACAGGACACTAAGTCAGGCGATGCAGTTTTTATCCGATAGCCATGGCTGTGACGGCTGGAAAGGCGAAATGGCCGAGCGCATCTGCGCGTTCGACTGGAGCCGGACTGAACTTGGTCCGCTGGACACCTGGCCGGCCAGCCTGTGCGCCTCTGTGCAATTGATGCTGGCTTCGCCGCTGCCGATGGTCATGCTCTGGGGCCGTAGCGGCTACATGATCTACAACGACGCCTATTCGATATTTGCCGGTGGTCGCCATCCTTACCTGCTGGGGGTGCCGGTTGAGCTGGGCTGGCCGGAAGTCGCCGATTTCAATCGCCATGTCGTCGATACCTGTCTGGCCGGCGGCACCCTGTCGTTTCGCAATAAAGAGCTGGTGCTGCTGCGTGATGGCGTTCCCGAAGATGTCTGGCTCGACCTCTATTACAGCCCTGTGGCCAATGACGAAGGCGAGCCGAACGGGGTGATGGCGATGGTGGTAGAAACCACCGAATTCGTGATCTCGGAACGCCTGCGCCAGGAAGCGGAAAACGCCTACCGCGCCGACAACGAGCGGGTACGGCTGGCGTTGAATGCCGGGGCTTTGCTCGGATCGTTCGTCTGGGATGTGAGAAACAACACGCTGTCAGCCGATGAACGCTTCGCCCGTACGTTCTCCTATCCGCCGGATCAGGACCTGAGCAATCTGGACCAAGGCATCGCCGAGTCGCGCATCCATCCCGATGATTTCGCGTGGGTGCAGGAGCGGGTCACGTATTCCCTGCAGACCGGCGAACCTTATAACGCTGAATATCGCGTCCAGCGTAGCGATGGCAGTTATATGTGGGTGTTGGCCAGCGGCGCTTGCGAGTTCGACGAGAACGGCGAGGCGTTGCGTTTCCCGGGCGTGTTGATCGACATCCACGAACGCAAGAACGCCGAAGAATCCCTGCTCAAATTCACCCGCAACCTCGAACAGCGTGTCGCCGATGAGGTCGAGGCGCGTCTGGCGGCGGAAGAGCAATTGCGTCAGTCGCAGAAGCTCGAATCGATTGGCGGGCTTACCGGCGGCGTCGCTCATGACTTCAATAATCTGCTGCAAGTCATCGCCGGCAATCTGCATCTGCTCGCCCGGCACGAACCCGATAACGCCAATGTGCAACGTCGCGTCAGCGCCTCACTGGCGGCGGTCGAGCGCGGTGCCAAGCTGTCCTCGCAACTGCTCGCATTTGCCCGCCGCCAACCGCTGTCGCCGGCGGTGTGCGATCCGCAGCAGATCTTCGATGGCGTCGGTGAATTGCTCCAGCGGGCGCTGGGCGAAACCATTCAGATCAACGTGCAATTGCCGTCGGAGCCGTGGCACATCAACGTCGACCGCAATCAACTGGAAAACGCGATTCTCAATCTGGCAATCAATGCCCGCGATGCCATGAATGGGGACGGCACCATCGGTCTCAGCGCCGCCAATGTACGACTGGATCGCGAATTTTGCAGTGGCAAAGGCATCGTTCCCGGGGATTATGTCCGGGTCGCCGTCAGCGATAGCGGGGCGGGTATCCCGGCGCAGATTCTGGAGCAGGTGTTCGAGCCGTTCTTCACCACCAAGGCTGATGGCCAGGGCACCGGGCTGGGCCTGAGCATGGTGTTCGGTTTCGTCAAGCAGAGCGGCGGGCACGTCGAGATCGACAGCCAGGTTGGCGAGGGCACACGGGTGCAGTTGTACTTCCCGCGCAGCCTGCGGCCGATTCTTGACGAGTCGCCCAATCTGCAACGGCAACAGAGCGGCGGGCACGAGACGCTGCTGGTGGTCGAGGATAACGACGCGGTGCGCACCTCGGCCGTCGAATTGCTCCGTGAAGAAGGCTATCGCGTGCTGACCGCCGGCAATGGCGATGCGGCGATGAAAATGCTCCTTGAGGGCAGCGAAGTCGATCTGATCTTTACCGATGTGGTCATGCCAGGACTGATCAAAAGCTCTGATCTGGCCGCCTGGGCCAAGGTTCAGACGCCGCCGGTGCCGGTGCTGTTCACCTCCGGCCACACCCGCGACATCATCTCGCGCAATCATCAACTGAGCCCTGAAACCCACTTGCTCGGCAAACCTTACAGCCCCGAAGCGTTGTTGCAGATGCTGCGCGTGGTGCTGAGTGCCTGAGCCCTCAAAGCAAGGCCCGTCAATGACTTCCAAGCGAAATTCGAAAGCGCCCGCCGGCATGGTGCGGGTGCGTGGTGCCCGTGAACACAATCTGAAGAACGTCGACGTCGATATTCCTCGCGACGCGCTGGTGGTGTTCACCGGGGTGTCCGGTTCGGGCAAGTCGTCACTGGCCTTTTCCACCTTGTATGCCGAGGCTCAGCGGCGTTACTTCGAGTCGGTGGCGCCGTATGCGCGGCGGCTGATCGACCAGGTCGGCGTGCCGGATGTCGACTCCATCGAAGGCCTGCCGCCGGCCGTGGCCCTGCAACAACAGCGTGGCACGCCGAGCACGCGGTCGTCGGTGGGCAGCGTCACCACGTTGTCGAGCCTGATCCGCATGCTCTATTCCCGCGCCGGCAGTTATCCGCCGGGGCAGCCGATGCTCTACGCCGAAGACTTTTCGCCGAACACGCCACAAGGCGCTTGCTCGGACTGCCACGGCCTCGGCCGGGTTTACGAAGTCACCGAGGCGCTGATGGTGCCGGACCCGAACCTGACCATTCGCCAGCGTGCCGTGGCGTCGTGGCCCTTGGCGTGGCAGGGGCAGAACCTGCGCGACATCCTCGTGACCATGGGCATCGACGTCGACATCCCGTGGAAGAAACTGCCGAAAAAGCAGCGCGACTGGATTCTCTTTACCGAAGAAACCCCGACCGTGCCGGTGTACGCAGGGCTGACCCCGGAAGAAACCCGCGTCGCCCTCAAGCGCAAGATGGAGCCGAGTTATCAAGGCACCTTCACCGGGGCGCGGCGTTACATCCTGCACACGTTCACCCATTCGCAGAGCGCGCTGATGAAGAAGCGCGTGTCGCAATTCATGCTCGGCAGCCCTTGCCCGTTGTGTGACGGCAAGCGCCTGAAGCGTGAGGCGTTGTCGGTAAAGTTTGCCGGGTATGACATCGGTGGGCTGTCGCAGATGCCGCTGTTGCAAGTCGCTGAGGTGCTCAGGCCGGTGGCGGCGGCGAGTTATCTCGAACATGCCGACGAAACCGGCGAGACCTTGAGCCATGCGCAAACCCGCGAGGCCCGCCAGCAGCGCGTGGCCCACGGCGCCAGCGGGCACGCCAGTGCACCGGATGTGCGGCATACGCCGAACCTGTCACTGGAGAAGCGTCTGGCGGCGCAGCGCATTGCCGAGGATCTGCTGGAGCGGGTCAGTACGCTGACCGACCTTGGCCTCGGTTACCTGGCGCTGGAGCGCAGCACGCCGACGCTGTCGTCCGGTGAATTGCAGCGCTTACGCCTGGCGACGCAGTTGGGTTCGCAGTTGTTTGGCGTGATCTACGTACTCGACGAGCCGTCCGCCGGGTTGCATCCGGCCGACGGCGAGGCGCTGTTCGAGGCGTTGCAGCGCTTGAAGGCTGACGGCAACACGCTGTTTGTCGTCGAGCATGACGTGGAAACCATGCGCCGCGCTGACTGGTTGATTGATGTGGGGCCGGCGGCGGGCGAGAAGGGCGGCCAGGTGTTGTACAGCGGCCCGCCGGCGGGGTTGGCCGGAATCGAGGCGTCACAGACTCGCGCCTATCTGTTTGCTGAAACACAGCGGCCGACCCGTGCGGCGCGTAAACCGACGGCGTGGCTGAAACTCGACGGCATCACCCGCAATAATCTGAACAACCTCAGCGCCGAATTCCCGTTGGGCTGCTTTACCTCGGTGACCGGTGTGTCCGGCTCCGGTAAATCGAGTCTGGTCAGTCAGGCGCTGCTGGAGCTGGTCGGCGCGCAATTGGGCCGTGCGACAGTGGAGAGCGAGCCTGAAGAACTCAGCCTCGAAGACGACGCGCCGCAGGTCAGCAGCGGGCAGGTCAGTTCCGGGCTGGAATCGATCAAGCGTCTGGTGCAGGTTGATCAGAAACCGATTGGTCGCACGCCGCGCTCCAATCTGGCGACTTACACCGGGCTGTTCGACAACGTGCGCAAGCTGTTCGCCGCCACCCCTGAGGCGCGGGAGGCGGGGTATGACGCCGGGCAGTTTTCCTTCAACGTCGCCAAGGGCCGCTGCGCCACCTGTGAGGGCGAAGGGTTTGTCAGTGTTGAGTTGCTGTTCATGCCCAGCGTGTATGCGCCGTGCCCGACCTGTCACGGCGCGCGCTACAACCCGCAGACTCTGGCGATTCGCTGGGAAGGCTTGAGCATCGCCCAGATTCTGCAATTGACCGTCGATGAAGCGGTGACGGTGTTTGCCGAGCAGCCGGGGATTCGCCGTTCGCTGGAGGTCTTGCGTGACATTGGCCTGGGCTATCTGCGCCTCGGCCAACCGGCCACAGAACTGTCCGGCGGCGAAGCGCAGCGAATCAAACTGGCGACCGAGCTGCAGCGCAATCAGCGTGGCGCAACGTTGTATGTGCTGGATGAACCGACCACGGGCCTGCATCCGCGCGATGTCGATCGGCTATTGGAACAACTCGATACGCTGGTGACGGCGGGGCACACGGTGATCGTGGTCGAACACGAAATGCGCGTGGTCGCGCAGAGTGACTGGGTGATCGACATCGGCCCGGGAGCGGGGGATCAGGGCGGCAAGATTGTCGTGGCGGGCACACCGCAGAAAGTCGCCGCGAGCAAGAAGAGCCGAACCGCGCCATTCCTGGCGAAGGCCTTGAGCCGATAGTTGCGCCGATCCGACTGGCCTCATCGCTAGCAGGGCTAGCTCCCACAGTTTGTGTGGTGTGACCAATCCCTCGGTACACCCAAAAACCTGTGTGGGAGCTAGCCCTGCTAGCGATGGCGGAGTGTCAGCCACTGATGAAGCACCTGATCTGACCCAAGCAAGAAGGCCAAACCGCGCCATTTCTGGCGAAGGCCTTGAGCCGATAATTACGCCGGTCCGACTGGCCTCATCGCTAGCAGGGCTAGCTCCCACAGTTTTTTACGGTGTGACCAATCTTTCGGTACACCCAAAACCCTTGTGGGAGCTAGCCCTGCTAGCGATGGCGGAGTGTCAGCCACTGATGAAGCACCTGATCTGACCCAAGCAAGAAGAGCTGAACCGCGCCATTTCTGGCGAAGGCTTTGAGCCGATAATCGCGACGATCCGACTGGCCTCATCGCTAGCAGGGCTAGCTCCCACAGTTTTGTGTGGTGTGATCAATCTTTCGGTACACCCAAAACCCTTGTGGGAGCTAGCCCTGCTAGCGATAGCGGAGTGTCAGCCACTGATGAAGCAACTGATCTGACCCAAGCAAGAAGAGCCGAACGGCGCCATTTCTAGCGAAGGCCTTGAGCCGATAATCGCGGCGATCCGACTGGCCTCATCGCTAGCAGGGCTAGCTCCCACAGTTTTTTGTGGTGTAACCAATCTTTCGGTACACCCAAAACCCTTGTGGGAGCTAGCCCTGCTAGCGATAGCGGAGTGTCAGCCACTAATGAAGCAACTGATCTGACCCAAGCAAGAAGGCCAAACCGCGCCATTCCTGGCGAAGGCCTTGAGCCGATAATTGCGGCGATCCGACTGGCCTAATCGCTAGCAGGGCTAGCTCCCACAGTTTTTTACGGTGTGACCAATCTTTCGGTACACCCAAAACCCTTGTGGGAGCTAGCCCTGCTAGCGATGGCGGAGTGTCAGCCACTGATGAAGCACCTGATCTGACCCAAGCAAGAAGGCCAAACCGCGCCATTTCTGGCGAAGGCCTTGAGCCGATAATTGCGGCGATCCGACTGGCCTCATCGCTAGCAGGGCTAGCTCCCACAGTTTGTGTGGTGTGACCAATCTTTCGGTACACCCAAAACCCTTGTGGGAGCTAGCCCTGCTAGCGATAGCGGAGTGTCAGCCACTGATGAAGCAACTGATCTGACCCAAGCAAGAAGGCCAAACCGCGCCATTTCTGGCGAAGGCCTTGAGCCGATAATTGCGGCGATCCGACTGGCCTCATCGCTAGCAGGGCTAGCTCCCACCGTTTTGTGTGGTGTAACCAATCTTTCGGTACACCCAAAACCCTGTGTGGGAGCTAGGCCTGCTAGCGATGGCGGAGTGTCAGCCACTGATGAAGCAACTGATCTGACCCAAGCAAGAAGGCCAAACCGCGCCGTTTCTGGCGAAGGCCTTGAGCCGATAACTGCGGCGATCCGACTGGCCTCATCCCTAGCAGGGCTAGCTCCCACAGTTTTGTGTGGTGTGATCAATCTTTCGGTACACCCAAAACCCTGTGTGGGAGCTGGCTTGCCAGCGATGGCGGTGCATCAGGCGCCGTCGAGCGTGCGGCGGACCTTGTCGAGCAGCTCACTGATCTGGAATGGCTTGACCAGCATGTCCATGCCGCTGCCCAAAAACACCTGACGGTTGATCGCGGTTTCCGCATAACCGGTCATGAACAGGATCGGCAAGCCATCACGCCAGCCCCGCGCCACATCGGCCAATTCCCGTCCGCTCATACGCGGCAGGCCGACGTCGGTCAGCAGCAGGTTGATCGAGGGATCGTTCTGCAAACGCTCCAGCGCCGTTTCGATGTCCGCCGCCTGGGTGCAGCGATAACCGGCGTCCTCCAGCACTTCGGTGACGAACATGCGCACCGATGGCATGTCTTCGACAATCAACACATGCTCGCCCGTGCCTTGCGGATCGACCACTGGTGCGGGAATGTCCGCGCCTGTCGGGTCGCTGGTGGCGGGCAACATGATTGTCACTTCAGTGCCGCGCCGGGCCACGCTGCGGATGTGCGCATCGCCGCCCGATTGACGGGCAAAACCATAAATTGTCGACAACCCGAGCCCCGTGCCCTGGCCCAGTGGTTTGGTGGTGAAGAACGGATCGAACACCTTATCGATCACGTTGTGCTCGATCCCCGTACCGTCATCGCGCACCGACAGCGCCACATAAGCGCCATCGGCCAGGTTCGGATCGCCATGGGAATACGCGGCATAAGTATTGACCCAGATGTTGCCACCCGAAGGCAGGGCATCACGGGCGTTGATCACCAGATTCAACACCGCGCTTTCCAGCTGCACCGGGTCGACCAGCGCGATCGCCGGTTTGCTGGTCAACTCAAGCTTGAGGGTGATCCGTTCGCCGATGGTGCGCCCCAGCAACTCTTCCAGCGAGCGTACCTGTTCGTTGATATCCACGGGCCGGGTGTCCAGCGGCTGCTGGCGGGCAAAGGCCAGTAAGCGATGGGTCAGCGACGCGGCACTCATTGCCGAATTCAAGGCCGCTTCGGTATAGAACTGCACCTTGTCCAGGCGATCATCGGCGATGCGTTTCTGGATCAGTTCCAGACTGGTGATGATCCCGGTCAGCAGGTTGTTGAAGTCGTGGGCGATGCCGCCGGTGAGTTTGCCCAGCGCATCCATCTTCTGCACTTGCAGCAATTGCGATTCGGCACGCACGCGCTCGGCGACTTCCTTGGCCAGTTGCGTGGTGGTGTCGTTCAGCCGTGCCAGATGCGAGCGTTCGCGGTGGCGGTGCTCGGTGACATCCTCGACGAAGACCAGGCTCAACTCCGGCGTGCGATACGGCGAAATCTGCCATTCGGTCTCGCGAAGCTGGCCCTGCACACGCATGTTCAGCGTGCCTTTCCAGCGCTCGCCATCGACCAGGCGCAGGCGTAATTCGTTGAGGATTGCGCTTTGATCGTCAGCGAAGCATTCGCGCAGGGTCTTGGTGTCCTGATTATCGACAATCAGCTGGGCGAAGGCATGGTTGCACTCGTGCACTTTGAGATTGGCGTCGAGCACGGCAATCGGCGCTGATACGTTGACGAAGATCTCGCGAAAGCGCGCCTCACTCTCGCGCAGGGCGTTTTCGGTATCGCGCACGCGCAGTAGCGTACGCAAGGTTGCCAGCAACACGTCCGGGTCGACGGGGTGAATCAGGTAAGCATCGGCGCCGGCGTCGAGGCCGGTGATGATGTCGCCGGTCTGGATCGATGCGGCGGAGACGTGAATCACCGGCAGCAGGGCGGTGCGTGTATCGGCGCGCAGAATGCGCACGATGTCGAAGCCGCTCATGTCCGGCAGGTTGACGTCGAGAATCAGCGCATCGAGCGGCTCGCTCTCGATCAGCGCGAGCCCGTCAGTACCGGTGCCGGCCTCCAGCACCTCGTAACCGTGGCGCTCGAGTCGTCGGCG
Organism: Pseudomonas sp. 4CAES_32.4; assembly: GCF_058136335.1. Taxonomy (NCBI): domain Bacteria; kingdom Pseudomonadati; phylum Pseudomonadota; class Gammaproteobacteria; order Pseudomonadales; family Pseudomonadaceae; genus Pseudomonas; species Pseudomonas sp. 4CAES_32.4. The sequence continues at coordinate 3,508,474 of NZ_CM176882.1, read as the reverse complement.
CAGGGCGTAACGGGTGGCGACGTTGTCGTCGACGATCAACAGGCGGATGTCACGTTTCATCGACGTTCTCCAGAGCGATCGCCAGTGGAATGATCACGAAGAAGGTTGAACCGACCCCCGGCGTGCTTTCCAGCCCGACTTCACCGCCAAGCAGGGCCGCGAAGCGTTTGCACAGTGACAGGCCCAGCCCGGTGCCGCGCAGACGTTTCTGCAACGGCGAGTCGACCTGGGAAAAGTCCTCGAACAATGCACCATGCAGCTCCGGTGCGATACCGATTCCGGTGTCACTGACGGCAAAACGCACTTTGTCTTCGGATTCCAGGCGCGCCGATACCCGCACTTCGCCACGGGTGGTGAACTTCAGCGAGTTGGAAATGAAGTTGCGCAGGATCTGCCCGAGTTTCTTGTCGTCGGTGTACAGGCGCGGCAAACCGACAGGCTCTTCAAAAATAAGATCCACCGCACTGGCATCGACAATCGGCCGAAACATCCCGCGCAGCGCGGAGAACAGGTCGAACATGTCGAACCAGGCCGGGGAAATCGTGATACGCCCGGCCTCGATCTTCGCCAGATCGAGTAGGTCATCGACCATGTCGCTGAGTTCGCGGGCAGCGGTGCTGACGAACGCCACCTGCTTGTGTTGTTCAGGGCTGAGCGGGCCGTCGAGTTCATCGGCGAGCAGGCTGTTGATGCTGAGGATCGAGCCCAGTGGCGTGCGGAATTCGTGGCTCATGTATGACAGAAAACGGCTTTTCAGATCCGAGGCCTGGCGCAATTCTTCGGCTTGTTCGTCAAGTTCGGCATACAGCGCCAGCACGCCCTGATTGGTTTCATCGAGCTCTTCGCGCAACGCCACGGTTTCGCTCTGCAATTGCGCGATGAGCACGGCCTGTTCGGCGTTGCTCAAAATGGGTGACTCAGCCATGGGCGGCCTCCAGGGCAACGACCAATACTGTTGCATCGTCACGCCCGCGACTGAAGTCGCGGTGCAGGACGCTGGCTATCACGGCGGGGTGGCGATGCACCAGGCCGGGGTAGTCTTGTAGATTCCAACGGGACTGTAAGCCGTCGCTGTACATGATCAAAAGATGTCCGTTCACGTGAGCATAGTCAAAAGGCCGGGCTTTTCGGTATTGCACACCGACGATACCCGGATGCGAGGCCAGACCGCGGGATTTGTCAGCAGCGATCAGGCTGGCGCCAATATTGCCCACCCCGGCGAAGGTCAAGCTGTCGCGTGTGCCGTCGAACTGCGTAAACGCAACGGCGCCACCGCGGGTGCCGATCATGTCGCGGTGCAGGTCTTCCATCAGCATCACCGGGTCAGCAAACGGCGTCAGGGCAAAGGCTTGCGCCCCCGCACGAGCGGCGCGTTCAGCTTCCTCGCCATGGCCGAGGCCATCGATCACCAGCGCGCTGATGCTGGCGCCTTCATACGTCAGGTGCCAGACGTCGCCGCACGCCGGATCGTTGTGCAACGAGTGCTGGCTGACGCCATAACGGATATCCGGATCGCGGTCGCTGCGCGGGTACAGTCGCGCCAACAGGACCGCGCCACGGGCATCGGCATAGACGTCGAACACCTCGGTCTGCCGCGAAACCGCGCCGAGGCCGATGCCCTGCGTGCCACCGGTGGAAAACCCGTCGGCCATGCAGGCCTGCAGATCAAAGCCCTGCGCACGGTCCACCGCAAGCATTTCGATACCGAAGCCTGCAGGCCGAGGCAACACCCGCAAATGCAGTTCGCCGTGCGTGGCGTGCTTGAGCACATTACTGGCCAGTTCCGTCGCAACCAGAGCGACACGCCCGGCATCGCGTTCGTCAAAGCCATGCTGTTCGGCCAGTTGCTGCGCGGTGCGCCGGGCATGGCCAATCTGACTGCTGTCTTCGATCAACAGAACCTGGGTCAGCGACCCGACAATATTCATGTCCATCGGGTAATCGTTATGCGCGTGCCTTTGCCGGGCTCGGTGTCCAGTTCGAACTCTTCGACCAGACGCTTGGCGCCCGTGAGCCCCAGGCCCATGCCGCTGCCGGAGGTCCAGCCGTCGGTCATCGCCAGTTTCAGGTCGGGAATGCCCGGCCCTTCGTCGCGAAACGTCAGGCGCAGACCGACCTTGTGATCCTCATCGAGAATCTGCCAGTCCATGTCGCCGCCGCCACCGTAGACCATGGTGTTGCGTGCCAGCTCGCTGACGGCGGTGACCATTTTGGTCAGGTCGATCAGGCGCATGCCGCACTCTGTCGCCAGCTTGCGTGCGGTCTGGCGCGCCAGCACCACGTCTTGCTCGATATGAATGGGTTGAGTACCGCTACTGCGCACGGTCATTGTTGCAGTACTCGTTCCCGTAGCAGTTTCATCCCCCGCTCGACGTTCAGCGCGGTGCTGACGCCGGGCAAGGTCATGCCGAGCTCAACCAGCGTAATCGCGACCGCCGGCTGCATGCCGACCAATACGGTCTCGGCGTCCATGATTTTCGACAGGCCGGAAATCGTGCCGATCATGCGGCCGATGAACGAGTCGACCATGTCCAGCGCCGAGATGTCGATCAACACCCCGCGTGCCGAGGTTTTGCTGATGCGTTCGGACAGGTCGTCTTGCAGCGTCAGGGCGAGCTGGTCATGCATGTCGACCTGGATGGTCACCAGCAGAAAGTCGCCCATCTGGAGAATCGGGATACGTTCCATGACTCAAGCCGTCTTGACGAGGCTGACACCCAGACGGGTCAGGGCCAGTTTCAGTGCGTCAGCCAGATTGGCCTTGGTCACCACGCCTTGCAGGTCGAGGCCCAGATGCACGATGGTTTGCGCGATTTGCGGACGCACGCCGCTGATGATGCAGTCAGCGCCCATCAGGCGAATCGCCGTGACGGTTTTCAGCAAGTGCTGGGCGACCAGGGTGTCGACGGTCGGCACGCCGGTGATGTCGATGATGGCGATTTCCGAACCGGTGTCGACGATGCGTTGCAGCAGCGACTCCATCACCACTTGCGTGCGTTGCGAGTCGAGGGTGCCGATCATCGGCAGGGCGAGTACGCCGTCCCACAACTTGACCACCGGGGTCGACAGCTCCAGCAGTTCTTCCTGCTGACGCTTGATCACCGCTTCACGGGATTTCTGGAAGGTGCGGATGGTGTGCATGCCGAGGGCGTCGAGCAGTTCGGAAATTTCCCAGAGCTGTTCGGCGAGCAGGGCGGGTTGGTCTTTGTAGTGCGCTTGCAACAGATTGAACAGCGGGCCTTTGAGGGCAAAGATGAAACTCGCGGTTTGTTGCGAGTCCTGACCGAGCAGGGCACGGCTGTGGGAGAGCTTTTCGAGGAACTGGCGGGTGGCTTCCCAACCCTGCGCGGCGATGTTGGTGCCGTTGCCATTGTCGACGCCGCTGATCACCAGTTGCAGGAACTCACTGGTCTGCTGCTGCAAATCGTGTTCTTTCAAATTACGCGTGGCGCCGCTGCTTTGCAGGCCGTTGATCCATTCGCCCAGCAGTTGGGTTTGTTGGTTTTTCATCGCATCGAGTGTGCTGTTCTGCAGTGCTGCCATGTGCCTGTTGCTCCGTAGCGAATGGGGGCCGATCCAGATAAATGATCGGCGCGAAATCAATGACATTTGCCGTTCAAAATAGTTGTCCGTTCTTGCGTGGATATTTTTGATCTGGCGCAAGGAACGCCCCGGTAACTCTAGTCGTCGTGACTGAGTGCGGCGATGTTTTGAACGTTGGCGTGGTACTGGCTTCGAATCTTCAAGGCCCGACGGGTTTCAGTCGCGCTTGCTTTAACGAACGAGGTGACCATGAACGAGCATTCGAAGCAACAACAGAATCAGTCTGGCGAACCGATTGACCGCAATGATCCAGCGATTGACCCCCAAGTACCGGGGCAACCGGCGCCGACGCAGCAGCAAGGTGAGGACGGGCAAGCGCAGAGTGCGGATCCGGAAGTGGATCAGAAGCAAAAACATACCGACAACGACAACGAGTTCAGCCCAGGCTTCGAACCACAGCCGGATCGCGCTAAACCAGGCGAGGAGACGGATGCTGATATCGATACCGATGGCGGTTGATTTGCACAGATACGACAAGGCCGCATCCAATGGATGCGGCCTTTTTTATCGCTTGAGGATTACTTGCTAGGGTGCTTGGCTTGCAGCTCTTTGGCAGCGGCGAGGTGTTTTTCCAGCGCCGGCAGCATTTTCTGCGCAAACGCTTTCAGTTCAGGCGCGCCTTTGGTTCGGTCGTCAGTCACGGTATTGGCTTGTTTCTTGAACAGCTCAATGGTTTCTTCGTGCGCTTTCACCTGATTGTTGGCGTAAGCGGCGTCGAAGGATTCATCGCGCATGTCGAGGATTTTTTCTTTGGCCTGTTTGACCAAGGTCGTCGTGTCTGGGACTTCGATGTCGTGGGCTTTGGCAATGGTTGCCAGTTCATCGTTGGCCTTGCCGTGATCAGTGATCATCATGTTGGCGAAGGCTTTGATGTCCGCCGATTGGCTCTTTTCCAAGGCCAGTCGACTGGCTTCGATTTCGGCAATGCCACCGGCTGCGGCGTTATCGACGAAGTCATTGTCGGTCGCGGCGAAGGCGCTGCCCATGCCGGTGCTCAAAGCGACAGCCAGAACCAGATGACGCAGGTTGAATCCGTCCATTGGTGTATCTCCACGCAGTTTTTGTTGGTGTTAACCAATGGAGGCATCGCTGCGATCAAAGGTTTTATCGCATTTGCGACAGGGCGACGAACGGACACCGCTGGTCTGACTGGAGGTCGACAGAACGCCCCAACCGAGGCCATTCTGATAACGGGTCAGCGCAATCGGTCGCGCTGACTGCCGATCAACTGACGGAGGTGTTCCATGCCGGTGACCCATGATTTGTTACAGGACTTGAAGCTTACGAAGGAAGAGATCCAGCAAAAACGCACCGAGGATCCCCATCTGGATGCACTGATCAACAAGTATTCCCAGGCAGACGCCGATGTAGTCAAGGCCGAGACGGCGACCTCGGATGCGCCCAGCGACGACACCCTGAAAAAACTCAAAGAGAAGCGCTTGCAGGTCAAAGACAAGATTGTCGAGCAGTTACAGGCTCGAACCTGACCGCCAGTCGCGCCACCGACCATCGGTGGTGAATCGACTGGAACGACAGGCAAGACCGGCACCTCGAATGTTCAGAGTCTCCTTCTACCGACTCTTAGCGAGGTGCCTTATGAACGATCCCAAATTCCCCAGTGAAGAGCAGGGCGCTTTTGACCCGGTTCCGACCCATCCCGAACCGAACAGCCCGGCGCACACCACGGCCAATCCTGAAGAGCCGGACGAGAAATTGCCTGAAGATGAAGATCCGGAAAAATTCGATAAATCCAGCAACTGACAGGCCGCTATCGCTGGCAACCCAGCTCCCACAGTGGAGGGTGGTGAACACAACATTTGCATACCCCACAGAACCTTGTGGGAGCTAGCCCTGCTAGCGATAGCGTCAGTCAATTCAACAGCAAAACATCGGTTCACTTCAGGGCCGCATCCAACGGCATCCGCGCCATATGTGTCGCCTTCAACGACCCGAAATACAACCACGGCCCATACTCGCGCACCGTGGTGATCGGCGAATAATTGCCGCTGCTCGCATCCTGCAGATTCGCAATCACCTTGCCCTCAAGATCCAGCCCCAGCACAAACCCACGCTTGTCCACCGGTGCGGGCACCACCATCAACGCTCGGACGATCATCTTGCGCACGAACGGATGCCCGGCCGTGCCATCAAGCAAGGCATTGCGCGGCGCATACAGCGCGACCCAAAAGCGGTTACTGCCATTGAACGCGAGGTTGTCCGGCAGCCCCGGCAAATTGTCGATGAACAGGTCATGAGTGCCAGCCTTGGGACCGGTCAGCCAATAACGGCTGATGCGATAGGCCCCCGTTTCGTTGACCAGCACATAGGCCTCGTCCGGACCGAGAGTCACGCCGTTGGCGAACTGCAGTTTGTCCAGCAGCACTTCGGTTTTGCCGGTCTGGAAGTCATAGCGCAGCAACCGGCCATCGCCGCCGTGTTCGATGATCGCCTCACCGTCATGCCCGTAGCCCCAACGGCTGGAGGCGTCGCTGAAATAAGCGTAATGCCCGGATTTGTCGATCGCCACGTCATCGGTAAAACCGAAATCCAGGCCGTTGGCGGCGGTGGTCAGGGGAATCAACCGCCTTTGCGCGTCGAGGGACAGCAAGCCTTTGACTCCGTCGGCAATCACCAGCAAGCCATTCGGATGCCGCGCCAACCCCAACGGACGGCCACCGGTGTCTGCCAGCACTTTGCGTTCCTTGCCATCGAGACTGGTGCGGATCAGTCGCCCGTCATGCAGCCCGGTGATCAGAAATTCTTCTTCCAGCAGCAACGCTTCCGGGCCTTCGATATCGCTCGGGCCGATCTGTGCGGCAGCCTTGAGTTTCTGGTTTTCCGCGTAGAGCCCCTCGGCGAGTGAGGGCGCGGGTTGAGGTGACCAGGCCACCGGCTCGATACGGGTCGGCATCAGCAGCAGAAAACCAACGACGAGCAGGATCAGCAGCAACAGGATAAACCGCACCTTCACGCGCTGGCCCTCGCTGAGGCGATGTATTGAGCAGCCATGTCACGCAGTGCCAGCAGCGATGCGGCGGATTCGCGATCAATGCGCCGTTTGAGCAGCAGTTGATTGGCGATGCGCATGCCCAGCCCCGCAAAGCGATAATCCAGGGTGCGCACAAAACGTGTGCCGTGGCCTTCTGCTGAGCACTCGTAGGTCAACAGCAACGACAGGCCGTGATCGCCCTGAGCCCGCGCGCACCAGCGCCGTCCGGGCAGGTATTCCGTGACTTCCCAGCGCAAATGCCCATCGCGGCCGCCGGCGTTGATGTCCTCTTCGAAATGCGCCCCGGCATGCAGCGGACCGTGCGGGCCGTCGATCCTCAGCGATGACGGATGCCATTCCGGCCAACGGCTGACGCTGGCGGCGTAGGCGAGCACGGCAACCGGTTCGCCGGCGATGTCGATCTGGTGCTGCATGCGGGTCATGGGCATTCTCGTATAGCTCAAAGGGGCGGGTTCCGGCTCCCAGTACAGAGTGCCGAACAGGTAGTCCATCAACGGCAGGACGATATTGAAATTGCGCTCCTGCATGCGCTCGCGGCGGTGGTGCAGCTCGTGCAGACGACGCATCTGGCGAATCCACGGCAGGCGCGTCACCGGATTGCTCGGCGGCAGGTGTTCGCAGGCGTGGAACACCTCGTAAGTCAGATAACCGAGAACCATGCAGCCGGCAAACAGCCCGGCGACATTGCCGTTCACTTGCGCGATCAACCACCACAGCGGCAGGGTGATCACCAGTGTATGCAGGACGATCAGCCACGCCGGAAACAGAATCACCCGCCAGTCGCGGGCGTTGTCGTAAGTCATGTGGCCGGGGGTGAAGAAGCTGTGATGGTCGCCGGCGTGCCGGGCATAAAACATTTTCGCAAACGACTTTTTGTGATGGCCGAGGTGGCGATGGACCATGTACACGCCAAAATTGAAGAGCAACAGGGACAGCGGCACGCTCAGCCATTCCAGCGGGCTGACCTGCTGCACGGTGCTGCCGAACGCGACGATGGCCAGCACACCGAACACCAGTACAAACGCACCGTGCAGCCATGGGTTGTAGCGCGGATGTATAGCTGCGCGGTAACGGCTGCGGAATACCTCAGTGGTCTGCCTCACTGCGCTCACCTGTCGGGATTGTGGTTATACCCGGCAGATTAGCCGATCCGGCCATTTGTGCAGGCCGGACCTTGAGGACAGTTGCGCCATGATCCGGTGTAAAACGCACGACTCAGCTCAACGGGTTCCAGCGCTGTGACCAATCGTCATCGGCCCTGATCACTTCGCGCAGCAGATCGAAGGCTTGCTGCAGGATCTGCGAGTCGCGGTCACGGGAGTACACCAGATAGGTCGGGTAGCCAAATTCCGGCGCCTTGGTTACTGCTTCCAGGGCACCGCTTTCCAGATACGTGCGCACCACGCGCGTGCGGAAATAGCCGCTGCCGCCGTGTTCGAGGATGTATTGCAGGGCCAGCGGGCCGAGGTTGAAACTCAACGCGGCTTTGGCCTTTTCCGGCAGGGCGGCGTCGTGCTGACGCCGGAAGTCCGGGCCCCAGTCGATGTAGACGTAGGGCTCGGCGCGATCAGGCGTACGCACCAGAATCAGCTTTTCTTCCAGCACCTGCTCGACCTGCAGACCGGGCCAGTATTCCGGTTGATACACCAGCGCAGCATCGAGCACGCCGAGCTCGAGTTGGCGCAGCAGGTTTTCGCCGTCGCGGATCTCCATGCGCAAAGCATGGCCGGGGATTTTTTCGCGTAATTCGGCGGCCCAACTGAGCATCAACGGGTTGCACAGGCTGACTTCGCCGCCGATGTGCAGAACGTTGTGATAGCCCTCGGGCAACGGCAGGTCGCGGCGGGCGGCTTCCCAGGTTTGCACCAGTTGATTGGCGTAAATGACGAAGGCCTCGCCGTTGGGCGTCAGCTTCGCCCCGGCGCGGTTGCGCACGAACAGCGTACTGCCCAGCTGGCTTTCGAGTTTCTGCACGCGCGCGGTGATCGCCGTTTGCGTGACGAACAATTTCTGCGCGGCAGCGGCGAGGCTGCCGTGGCGGACGATTTCCAGAAAGGTGCGAGCGAGATCGATGTCCATGGGCGGGCCGGTGTTTGAGGTGGGCGCATTGTCCGCGCCATCGTTCATCGCTGGCAAGCCAGGCTCCCACAGGTTTTGTGGACTGCCCTCAATCCCAACCACACCCCAAAACCCTGTGGGAGCTAGCCCTGCTAGCGATAGGGCCAGCACAGCCAGCATCTTCATCGGCTGACCCACCGCCATCGCCAGCAGGGCTGGCTCCCACAGTGTTTGTGGAATGGCACTAATCCCAACCACACCCCAAAACCCTGTGGGAGCTAGCCCTGCTAGCGATAGGGCCAGCACAGCCAGCATCTTCATCGGCTGACCCACCGCTATCGCCAGCAGGGCTGGCTCCCACAGTGTTTGTGGATTGGCACCAATCTCAGCCACACCCCAAAACCCTGTGGGAGCTAGCCCTGCTAGCGATAGGGCCATCGCTGACGCTGAAGATCATTCGGTCAGTTCAATCTCACCTGTCCGCGCCCAATCTTCGACCAACCGCGCGGGCGTGCCGCAGGCCTTGCGCTTGTACACGAAATTTCGGCACTTCTCGGCGAACTGATTGCGGTTGTAGAGCATGTCTTCCTGCATTTCTTGCAGCTCGGCCTCGCGGCATTGCTTGATCAGCACCTGATCGATCCGCGACTTGCGCTCACGCACGGCGGCGTAGGTCGGGTCGCTCAACGTAGCGTTGGCCCGCTGCAACAGCCACAGCGAAAACTCGTCCGGGCAGCGTGGGCCAATTTCCTGAATCATGCCCAGTTGCCACGCCTGCACGGCGCTCACCGGCAGACAGGCCTGGGTCAATTGCTCGGCCATAGCCGGGCCGACGGCGCGCGGCAGGCTGTAAGTCCAGTATTCGGAGCCATACAGGCCCATGCTTTTGTAATGCGGGTTGAGCACGATGTCGGCGCGGGCGAAGACGATGTCAGCCGCCAGCGCCAGCATCACACCGCCAGCACCGGCATTGCCCGTTATGCCACTGACCACCAGTTGCCGTGCGCTCAACAGTTCTGCGCAGACATCGTCGATCGCCTGAATATTGGCCCAGGCTTCAGCGCCGGGATCTTGCGCCGCTTGAATCACATTCAAATGCACACCGTTGGAAAAACTGCCGCGGCCGCCCTTGATCAGCAGCACCCGCGTATCCCGCGCCTTGGCCCAGCGCAACGCTGCAACCAGGCGCTGGCATTGTTCGGTACTCATGGCGCCGTTATAGAACTCGAAGGTCAGCTCGCCGACATGCCCGGACTCGCGATAGCGAACGGGTTGATACGCCTCCTCACTGAACGGCTGCGTGGCAATCGACCAGTCCAGTACGGGCACGTCCGTCAATTGCCCGGTGAGTACATGTCGCGCCGGTTGCTTGAACGTTTCCTCGCCGGGTTGTGGCTTACGCCGCAGTGCGCCAATCCACAGGCTCTGATCACCGGCAGCGACGAGCACGGCATCGTCATGCACCGCGAGAATTTCCCCGGGCCTGCCGCTGCGCGAGTCCAGGTGCGCGTCGTAGACGTAATATTGAGCGCCGGCGAGGCTCGCCAGCACGCCGGGTTGGCCATCTGCCGCGTCAATGCAGCGTTTGATAAACCGTGCGCAATCGTGCCAGCTGAAGCTGCGATCCACCTGTTTCATGTTCGGCTGCAAACGCCCGCGCACCGTGGGGTTGGTGTAATCCAGCGGCAGCGGCGTGAAACCTTCGACGAATTTTTCCACCACCTCGCGGATGCAACGAATCGCCGCATCGCTGACCTGGCCGTTATACAGCTCAGACTTGCGCAGGCCCTTCGGCAAATTGAATTCGCAGGATGCCCAGACCGGACCAGCGTCCATTTCTTCCACCGCTTGCAACGCCGTGACGCCCCAAATGGACAGCTCGTGGGTGATCGCCCAATCCAGCGCGCTCGCACCACGATCGCCGACGATGCCCGGATGAATGATCACCACCGGGCGCTCGGTATTGCTCCACAGCGCCTGTGGCACACGGTCTTTGAGGAAAGGGCAGATCACCAGATCCGCGCCGCTGTGCACAATTTTCTCGCACACGGCAGTGTCATCGGTGAACAGCACAACGCTTGGAGAATGCCCGGCCTGGCGCAAATCCAGCCAGGCACGTTGAGTCAGGCCGTTGAATGCTGACGACAGCAGAATGATCTTGAGGGGATGCATGATTGCTCTTCCTTGGAGGGGATCAGCCGCAGGCTCCGGGTGAGCCTTCCGTGGCTTTCGATGGAGCTGGAAGATTAAAGAGTGGACGCCACTGCGCCAGTGATCGAGGTCAACGTTCCGTCAGCCAGTGTTTCTTCGGCGACGAATTGTCTTGCGTCTCCGTCCTACAGAAACAGGAATGTTTTGCGCCCTTTAGGGGATTTTTCCGACGACATTTTAAGGTTGGTCGTCGGACGTTCGCTGTATAGCATCGAGTCTGACATTGAAGTCGCTGAGCAGCTTGATCGCTCGGACCCAGACAAAGGATGGACTATGCGAACGCTTCACCTCGATCACGAAACGGCTATTTATCATCCGCGCTTTTTCTGGCGTGACGACCGCGCCAGATGCCCAACGGAGGGTAGCGCCATGTTCTCGGCAAAAGCGCCCCGGTTCACGGGGCTGAAGAAGGTCGAGGGCAAACCGGTAGCGGTGCTGTTGGCTGGCCGGGCATGGGATGAAGAACCCATGTTCATCATTCGCTACACGCAGGAAGGCTTTGATCTGCAGGATGTCGTCAACATGCTGTCAACCTCGGAGCTTTACCGGGAAAGCGAGCTGGTCCAGCTCATCACCGGGAAGTCCATCAGAACCATAAGGCGCTTGCTGAAAGAACCCAAATCGACGCGGCTCGGTCAGCAGCAAAGCATGGTCGCTTTCCAGTACGCCCATGCACTGGAATTTGCCAGCGAGGTGTTCCACGGGCAGGCACGCGCCGAGGAATGGCTGAACAAGGCGACCAAATGGCTCAACGGTTACAGGCCGGTGGAACTCATCGAGAATCCGCTGGGGTATCAAGTGGTGAATACCTACCTGTACCGGATGAAGCACGGGATTTATCAATGAATCCATTACCTTGGGATGATCATTGGTATGCCTGGCGCATTGACCCTGAAGTGTACAAGCGCACATGGGACAGCGGCCTCGGCTCGGAGCGGGTAGGTGGGCGATGGAACCGGCCTGGTCGGCGCGTCGTTTATGCCTCTGTCGATCCGTCCACGGCGATTCTCGAAGTAGCGGCTCATGGAAGTTTCGACGCGCTGGATAAAGAGCCTCACGTGCTGACGTGCTTCGAGGTGACCAATCAGGCACTGGTGAAAATCGTCCAGCCGGAGGAACTGCCAAATCCGTACTGGATGAGCCCGGCCAAACCCTCTCATAACCAGCAGCAGTTTGCCGATGCGTTATTGGCTGAACACCCGTTTGTGCTGATCCCGTCGGCGGCGACCCAGCATTCATGGAATCTGCTGGTGAGCTGCGAGCTGGCGGAAGGGCAGTTCAAAATGATTTCCCAAGAGCGGTTCGGACTCGATACCCGACTGTTGAAGGAGCTGATGCTGGTCTGATGAATGCGTGTCTGTATTGTCTGAGCCCTGAAACGACAAATCCCGCCATATAGGCGGGATTTGTTAGTGGCTGACCGGCGTCTTACGACGGGAACAGCTCAGACAGCTTCATCGACAGCATCATGTCGCCTTCAACGCGCAGCTTGCCGCCCATGAATGCTTGCATGCCATCGGTTTCGCCGCTGACGATACCTTTCAGGGTTTCGCTATCCAGCACCAGCGTGCAGTTGGCGTCCGGGTTTTCGCCTTCCTGGATGTCGCAAGTGCCGTCTTTGACGATCAGTGCGTACTGTTTGTCTTCGTCAGTGATGTTGAAACCGAAGACCAGATCCAGACCGGCAGCAGCGGCTGGGTTGAACTTGGCTTGCATTGCTTTTACGGCATCAGCTACGGAGGTCATGGTTCGATCCTTTCTTGGGTAATAGGAGCTGGGTGATTACAGCCACGGTCACAGTTATCCGGACTCAGCGGAAGGTGATGAGTTCCGGAGCCTTCATCAGTTGCAGGTGTGCATGACTGTTGAAGGAAGCCAGAGCCACCTCGCGACCGCGGAACTTCAGCTGGTTGAGCGAGGTGTTGACGATTTGCCAATTCAATTCAAAAGCCTGTTTTGCAGGCATTTGCGTAATGAGGTGGAGCAACGCAGTGATGGTGCCGCCAGAGGTGAACACGGCGATCTTCTGGTTATTTTCTGCCAGATCGAGGATGCGCTGCAGCCCACCCTGAACCCGCTCGACGAAGCCCAACCAGCTTTCCAGCCCCAGGGTGTCGTAGGTACCGGCCAGCCAACGCTCGATGATCAGGGCGAAGATGCGCTGGAACTCGCCACGGTTTTGCGCAGCGTTGCGCAGGATGTCGAGGGCCTCAGGTTCCTCCGGCAGCATGGCCGGGAGCAGGGCGCGGATCACCGCGTCGGCATCAAACTCATTGAAGGCGGAATCGGTTTCCAGAACGGGTACCGGCAAACCTTTGGCACTGAATTGCTCCAGCGCGCTGGTGGCGGTGTGTTGCTGGCGACGCAGATCACCAGCGAGACAGCGATCGAAGTTGATCCCCAGTTCAGCGAGATGCTGCCCGAGGATTTCTGCCTGGCGCACACCGGTCGGCGACAGGACGTCATAGTCGTCTGCACCAAAGGAGGCCTGGCCATGTCGAATCAGATAGATGCTGCCCACGTCCGCGTCATCCCGGTACGTTGAAGGTTTGGCGAGGTTATGAGGATGGCGGAGAGCTGTCAATGAAAAAACATACGCTTGTTTGAAATGCTCGTTACATGGATGTTGCCGGAGGTTTCACGGCTGGTCGACGGGCCGGCGCATGGGTATGCTGGAACCATCCCGCGTGTGTTTCACATTCGCGCATTGTTTTAAGGAGTCGCTGTGGAGTTTTTCACCGAATATGCCAGCTTCCTGGCCAAGACTGTCACGTTGGTGATCGCCATTCTGGTGGTGCTCGCCAGTTTTGCTGCATTGCGCAGCAAGGGGCGACGCAAGTCGGCCGGTCAGTTGCAGGTCAGCAAGCTCAATGATTTCTACAAAGGCCTGCGTGAGCGTCTGGAGCAGACCCTTCTCGACAAGGATCAGCTCAAGGCCCTGCGCAAGGGGCAGGCCAAATCCGAAAAAAGCGTGAAGAAGCAAAAGAACAAGCCCGATGCCAAAGCGCGGGTGTTCGTGCTGGATTTCGATGGCGACATCAAAGCCTCGGCCACCGAGAGCCTGCGTCACGAAATCACTGCGCTGCTGACTCTTGCCACCCCGAAAGACGAAGTGGTTCTGCGCCTTGAAAGCGGTGGTGGCATGGTGCACAGCTACGGCCTGGCTTCGTCGCAACTGGCACGCATCCGCGAAGCCGGCGTGCCGTTGACGGTGTGCATCGACAAGGTCGCGGCCAGCGGCGGCTACATGATGGCGTGCATTGGCGAGAAGATCATCAGTGCACCATTCGCCATCCTCGGTTCGATCGGCGTGGTCGCGCAGCTGCCCAACGTCAATCGCTTGCTGAAGAAGCACGACATCGACTTCGAAGTGCTGACGGCCGGGGAATACAAACGCACCCTGACCGTGTTTGGCGAAAACACCGAGAAGGGCCGCGAGAAATTCCAGGAAGATCTGGACATTACCCATCAGCTGTTCAAGAACTTCGTTGCTCGCTACCGCCCGCAACTGGCGATCGACGATGTCGCGACCGGTGAGGTCTGGCTGGGCATCGCAGCACTTGATAAACAACTGGTCGACGAACTCAAGACCAGCGACGAGTACCTGGCCGAACGGGCCAAGAAGTCCGAGGTTTATCATCTGCATTACGCGGAGCGCAAAAGCCTGCAAGAGCGCATTGGCATGGCGGCCAGCGGCTCGGTCGACCGCGTGCTGTTGAGTTGGTGGAGCCGTCTGACGCAACAACGTTTCTGGTAACGCGCTCGTTACGGCAAACACATTGAAACCGGGTTAATCCCGGTTTCAATGTGTTTGACAGACGTTTTCTTCGCGCTACAGCGAATTTTCCTATGGGTTTGGAGACTGGTCTGACTCCTCAAGCCTGACCCGAACAGTTCTACTGTGGTCATTCCCCATGACTGCAATGGACTGCACATGAATGACCTCCCATCGAGCGCGCCAATAGCGCCGGCACTGCCCGTTGAACTGCAAAGCGTCGTCACCGCTGCTGTTCCTCAATCTCCCGCGCAATTCGCGGCACAGCTGTTTGCGCACAAATGGGGCGACGAGATCGATCCGCACACTGCGCTGCTGGTCACCCTTGATTACGATTATGCCGGTCATCCACCGCGCGACGGTTTGCATCAAGGTCGAATCGCCCGATCAAACACCCTGTTGCGAGCACTGCTCGAAAACTACCAAGTGGTGGGAGACGGGCGCTTTGCCGAAACTGCCTTCGGCCTCTACACCCCGCCAGACACTGGCCCGGCGGTGCAGATCGTCGAGGGTGTCGATGAGTTCGCCCAGCCGGGCAGTGGTAACCATCGGACCTATGAAGGGATCTATCGGCAGTGCATGCCACAGACCTTCGGACCCTCAACGCAATTGACATTGCGCCCTGCCGATTTCAAGCGCTGGGTCTGGACGCTGGAACTCAAGGAGAAGTACCAGGTATATCTGGATCAGGTTTGGCCCTCGGACACCACGATTCTCGCCTCTGCGTCCTGTCCGCTGCGAACGTCGGTCAAAGCGGCCTTTGTCATGAGTGCCTGGCTGCAGCGCGATGAAGGCAGCCTGAGCCAGCAAGGTCTGGAGCAGGTGTTGCAAACCGCCGGGCTACCCGTCAACCAGGCCTGGAGTACCTTGACCTTGCAGCAATTTCAGAGTCCGACAAGAGTGCCGGGCACATTCATTTTCGGACGACTCGAAATTTACCGCTATACCGCGACGGATATCTGGTGTTTCCGTGGGCAGCACCCCGCAAAAATCCTGCTCTACGTCCCCGGCAACGCCTCACCCTGGCACGAGTTCTGCGATGTCGCACAAATGCGCCGCTGGGTCGTGGAGCAGGGTCGATCAGATGAAACGAAACACGCACTGGCTAGCCATTTTGTCGAAGACGATCGTACCGACGGCACCTTTCACGCCGGCGTGCTGACGGCACTGGACGGCATGGTGCGTTACCCGAAGATTCACTGGTTGAGCAAAACCGCCGGGTTTTTCAACAACGATGGTTACTGGAATCCCACCGAGTACATCGATTTCGAGTCCGCTGCTGCGAGTACCGATCCCGTCGCTCAGATGGTGTTGAGCATGAAGCGTACGGCGCAAACCAGCGCCGAGAGGGTTCGCGACGATGCCCAGGTCAATCGCGACAATCTAGGGGACTTCGTTGAACCACTGGTGCAATGGATCAACCGATATGCCCCGCTGGCGCTGTTCGTACCGGGAGGTGAGGGTGTTCTTGCGTTGGCCGGGTTGATCGATGCCGGTTACGGGTTGGAGCAAACCATGCACGGTGAAACGCTGAGCGAGCGCTCGCGCGGACGGGCGCGGACGATTTTCGGTCTGCTTAATGCATTGCCGCTGGTCACTGCAGTGGCACACATCAGTAACGATTTGACGGCGCCTGAGCCGGTCTCGGTGGTGCCGCCCGAACCGCCCAAATCGATCACCGTGGCGTCCGGCAGCCGAGTGCAACTGCTTCGTGGCATCGGGTCAGAGGTACAAGGCTTCAGCGATGCCACCCTCGCGCAGATCGCCAGGGTCAGCGCCATCGACGACGACATGCTGCGCGCAATGAATGAAGGTCGTCCGCCCACGCCAATGCTCGCCGACACCCTAAGCCGATTTCGTCTCGATCAGGAGCTTGGAGCGCTTGCCGGTGTGGAGCGCGCAGCGCAGTTCAATCGTCGCTATCTCGCCTCGCAAGCCTCGGATAATCCCTGGGTCAATCTGTTTCAGCAGGAGTATCCGGAGCTGCCAAAAGGCGTGGTAGAGCAAATCCTTGATCGCTATGGCGTAGACCTCACATCAGTGCCGAACGCCGCAGAGTTCAAGCGTCTGCTCAGTCGACTCGATAGCAAGGGGCGTCAGTACCAGCAGCACGTTCGCCTGAATCGCGCCTATGAAGGTCTGTATCTGCGTTCAGTGCACAACCCCGATTCCGACCTGCTGATCTTGCACTCGTTGCCCAGGTTGCCGGGCTGGCCGGCAGGTTTGCGCATTGAAGTGCTCGATGCGGCGCTCGATGGTCGCGTGGTTGATCGCTGCGGTCCGCTGGAAGCGACGCAGGTGCGGCGCCTGATCAGAACCACAGGGCACGAATACTCAACCCCGGCAATCCAGTCACCTACAGATATGCACGCCGCGTTGCTGAGTCTTCTCTGCGCACCGGAGCGCGCGGCGTTGCAGGTGACCTCGGTTGAAGACTTCAAACTGCGCATCGACGAAAATCTGCTGCCCCGTGAAGCGCTGATGACAGGACTCGGTCGAATGGACAGCGGTCTGCCCTTTGAGTCTCAGGGATTGCGGGGTGGAGGCTATCCGTCGACCCCTCAGGGACAGGCATTAGCCACCGAGGCGATGCGTTTGCAGCTACGGGATCTGTATCCGGCGCTCAATCCCGGCCAGGTGGATGACTGGTTAATGCGCGCAGGTGCCAATGCTCAGGCGCATATCGATCTGCTGAGAAAACAGTTCGACCAGCTGTGTCTGGATGTGAGCGACTACATCGAAGGCGCTGTGCTGGATGCCGATGAACTTGACGTCGACTCCCTTGCTGCTGGCGATCCCGAGGCTGAAGGCCTGACGCCCATGCAAATCCAGCAACACAATATCGAGCGACTTCGCGAGGTGGTGCGCTATGAGCGGGAGACCCGGGAAGAACTGGCCTATGAACTGTTGACGCTGTGGCAAAATCGCCCAGCCGCGACCAGTCATGTCTTTGAAAACGGGACCCTGGCCGGTTACAGACTGGACCTGGAGTTCGAGGATTTTCATCGCTTGCCGGTGATGAACGTGAGGCTCAACGATGTGATTGAGTTATCGATGCGCGGATTCCATCTGGCACACAGCGAGACGTTGGCGGGTTTCCTCAACTCATTCCCTCGACTGAGAGTACTGAACCTCGAACAGGTTGATCTGCGGCTGCCCGATTCGACGGGCGCGATGGTCGGCGTACTGCCGTCGGTGATTACCCAAATGCATCAGCTCAGGACATTGAACTTGAGGGTCACTTCTTTGCGCCTTGACGTCGGCACCTCGTCGCTCAATGAATTGGTCAATCTGCAATCGCTGGACTTGAGTGAAAACCCCTTGGGTGTGCCACCGATACTGTTGGGCATGAAACGGCTGCGGGAGGTCAACCTGCGCAGTACTGGCATCCGAGCGTGCCCGATCGGCATCAGTGATGAGCCTGTTCTGACTTTGCTGGATCTGCGAGACAACCAGATCAGCCGGGTGCCGCCAGCGGTGATCAGTCAGGCAACCGTCGCCGGCCGCGTCAAGTTGCAAGGCAATCCATTGACGGATGAAGACACCTTGAGGCGCCTGATCATTCATCGGCAAGAGACGGGCTTCAATCTGTGGCTGAGCGGCGTCGAAAACGGGCAAGGCGAGGCCGTGGCCTGGTTGCGAGGTATCGATCTGTCAAAGCGACAGGAGCGCTTGGCAATCTGGCAACGTCTGGCGGCAAGGCCGTCGGGCAGGGGTGTTCTGCGAACCCTGGAGGGTCTCAGCCTGACCCCGGATTACCTGGTTGACTACCCGGCACTTCAGGCGCGGGTCTGGCGGCTGTTGCGCGCAGCCGATGAGTCGGACGAGGTACTTGGCCGGTTGAGCCAGAGTGTCGAGTCTACGGAGGTGGATGCAGATCACCCGATGGCAGTACTCAGCATGCTGGAACAGCGTCTGCAAAACCATGGAGAGTCAGCAGTCCTCTCCCAGGCGGGAGAGGATGCCAGCACGCGAGAAGCGTAGGGGTCAGCGGCGACGGAACAGCGGCAGCGGTTCGTCGGTGGCGGCCTGATAGGTCACCGAGAAGTCCTTGAGACCTTCGAGGGCTTCATACGGATCTTTGTCCGCACGCACGGCAAAGGCGTCGAAGCCGCAGCGGTGCATGTAGAACAACTGATCGCGCAGCACATCGCCAATGGCCCGCAGTTCGCCTTTGAAACCATAACGGTCGCGCAGCAGACGGGCATTGGAGTAGTTGCGGCCATCAGTGAAGGCCGGGAAGTTCAAGGCAATCACCTGGAACTCCGCGACGTCTTCACCGATTTCCTCGGCTTCTTCGTCGGCGTCCAGCCAGACACCCAGGCCACCGTCGCGCGCCTTGAGCATGCGACTGTGTTCGCGCCAGAGTTGCAGTGGAACGATCAGATCGTCGCAGTTGCTGATGTCGTCGATATTGAAATCCTTGGGCAGCAGGTGCCAGGTTTCGTCGACGACTTCGTTGTTCTTAATGATTCGCTGCATAGACGCGTTCCTTGAAGAGGTCGATGCCAATACGCTGGTAGGTGTCGATAAAGCGCTCATCTTCGGTGCGTTGTTCAACGTACACGTCGATCAGCTTCGAGATCACGTCAGGCATGGCTTCCTGAGCGAAGGATGGGCCGAGGATCTTGCCCAGGCTTGCGTCACGGCTGGCGCTGCCGCCGAGGGAGACCTGGTAGAACTCTTCGCCTTTCTTGTCCACGCCGAGGATGCCGATGTGGCCAACGTGGTGGTGACCACAAGCGTTCATGCAACCGGAGATGTTGAGGTCCAGCTCACCGATGTCGAACAGGTAATCCAGGTCGTCGAAGCGGCGCTGGATCGATTCGGCGATCGGGATCGATTTGGCGTTGGCCAGCGAGCAGAAATCGCCGCCAGGGCAGCAGATGATGTCGGTCAGCAGGCCGATGTTCGGCGTGGCGAAACCGCCTTCACGCAGTTCGCCCCAGAGGGTGAACAGTTGGCTTTGCTCGACGTCGGCAAGAATGATGTTCTGTTCGTGCGAGGTGCGCAGTTGACCGAAGCTGTAGCGGTCGGCCAGATCGGCGACGGCGTCGAGCTGCTTGTCGGTGATGTCGCCCGGGGCAACACCGGTCGGTTTCAGCGACAGGGTTACGGCGACATAACCCGGCTTCTTGTGCGCCAGGGTGTTGCGGGTACGCCAGCGGGCGAAACCCGGGTGTTCTTTGTCGAGATCGGCCAGTTGCGCGGACTGGTTGTCCAGCGCCTTGTAGTCCGGATCGACGAAGTGCTTGGCGACGCGATGCAGTTCGGCCTCGGTCAGTGTGGTCTGGCCACCGCGCAGGTGCTCCATTTCCGCGTCGACTTTCTGCGCGAACACCTCTGGCGTGAGTGCCTTGACGAGGATCTTGATCCGCGCCTTGTATTTGTTGTCGCGACGGCCGTAGCGGTTGTACACCCGCAGGATGGCGTCGAGATAGCTCAACAGGTCCTGCCACGGCAGGAACTCGTTGATGAACGCGCCCACCACCGGCGTACGGCCGAGGCCGCCGCCAACCAGCACACGGAAACCCAGTTCGCCAGCGGCGTTGTGCACCGGCTCAAGGCCGATGTCATGGACTTCAATGGCGGCACGGTCAGCGGTCGAACCGTTGACGGCAATCTTGAATTTACGCGGCAGGTAGGCGAATTCCGGGTGGAACGTGGTCCACTGGCGGACAATTTCACACCATGGACGCGGATCGATCACTTCGTCGGCAGCAACGCCAGCGAACTGGTCGGTGGTGACGTTGCGCAGGCAGTTGCCGCTGGTCTGGATCGCGTGCATCTGCACGGTGGCCAGTTCCGCAAGGATGTCCGGGATGTCTTCCACCGCCGGCCAGTTGAACTGCACGTTCTGCCGCGTACTGATGTGGGCATAGCCCTTGTCGTAGTCGCGGGCAATCTTGGCCATCATGCGCAGCTGACGCGAGGTCAGTTGGCCGTAAGGCACCGCCACTCGCAACATCGGCGCGAAGCGCTGGATGTATAGGCCATTTTGCAGGCGCAGAGGGCGGAATTCTTCTTCGCTCAGCTCACCTGCCAGATAGCGTCGGGTCTGATCACGGAACTGCTTGACGCGGTCCTCGATGATCCGCTGATCGTACTCGTCGTATACGTACATATAAGTCCTGTTCTCAGGCTTTGGGCTACTCGGAAAACGCTGCGTTTTCGCTTGCTGAAGTCCGATGGTGCCTCTGCAATTCTGCGCGCACGGCCGCGCGCTCCCTAAGGGAGCCGGGGCAATATACCCGTTTGCAGTTATGCGCAAAAGTGATGTTTGAGTATATGTAAAGAACCAAATCGCCTAACGAGAATGGCTGTCAACTAACCCACATTTGTCGTGCGGACAATCATCGTCTTAACTGTGGTCGAGTCTTTCTGCAATCACCGATAAAACCGATAAGAGGCGATGCAATGAGCAATCCGACCAAGGCAAGAAAAAGCGACAGCAGTGTCGATGCATGGGCCATTTTGTTCCTGATCATTCTGGTCGTAGGAACGGCGGTATTTTGGGTCAGTCATCAGTAAACGACCCATCCGGGCCCGCGTCCGACGGATTGTCGGACAAAAACGGGAATACACGCCAATAGCCGGTGTTTCGATGGCTATAATGCGCGGCCATTTTTCCCCGGGCCCGGATGCTTCATGTTCAAGTTTCTCCACATTGCCTTTCTGTTACTCGCCGCGCTGTTCAGCAGTGTTGCGCGAGCAGAGTCGGTACTGTTCCTCAATCCCGGTTCCACCGAGGAAGCCTTCTGGGTCAGTTATTCGCAATTCATGCAGGCGGCTGCCCGGGATCTGGGCATCGATTTGCAGATCCTCTATTCCCATCGCCAGCCTGAACTGACCTTGGCCCAGGCGCGCCTGGCGCTGCAGGGGCCGGACCGGCCTGACTATCTGGTGTTCGTCAACGAGCAATACGTCGCCCCGCAGATTTTTCGTCTGGCCCATGACAGCGGGGTCAAGCTGTTCATGGTCAATGCCGCGCTAACCGCCAATCAGCAGACTCTCCTCGGTGATCGCCCGGACCTTGTCGGCAGTCTGGTGACCAATGATGAGGAGGGTGGTTACCTGATGATGAAGGAGTTGATTCGCCAGCATCGACCGCCAGCGAAAGGCGAGCAGATTGAGCTGCTGGCGTTCTCGGGGCTGAAAATCACCCCTTCGGCGCAACTGCGCGAGCAGGGCATGCAACGCGCTTTGGCGGAACATCCGCAGGTGCGCTTGCGCCAATTGGTCTACAGCGGCTGGACGCAACAGCGTGCCTATGAGCAGGCCAGGCAGTTGTTCAATCGATACCCGAATGTGTCACTGGTGTGGTCGGCCAATGATGAAATGGCCTTCGGCGCGATGCGCGCGTATGCCGAAACCGGCAAGACGCCCGGCAAGGATGCGCTGTTCAGTGCGGTCAACACGTCGCCGGCGGCCTTGCAGGCGATGGTCGATGGGCGCTTGAGCGCTTTGATCGGTGGGCACTTTACCCTTGGTGGCTGGGCACTGGTCGAAGTCCATGATCACGCAATGGGCATCGATCTGGCGCAACAGGGTGGCCGTGACCGGCAGATCCCTTTGCTGCAACTGGTCGACAAATTCCATGCCCGGCAGATGCTGGCAATGGGGGACTCGCCCAATTACGGGGTGAATTTCCGCAAGTTGTCGGCCAAAGGGCGCCCGGCGTCCTACCGCTATCCGTTCAACCTGCAAACCCTGATGCGCTGAATCGCCTCAGACCCCGGCGAAATGCAGCACCAGTTTGACGATGGCAAACAACGTCAATGCAAATACGGCCGTGAACAAAATCCCTAGCAACACGAAATGGCTGGGCTTGCCATGGGTGAAGTCCCTTGCCCGGTTCTTGCCGCTCTGCACCCCGAACGCCGCCGCCATCACGCTGTGCAGCATTTGCCAGAAGCTCGGCGGTTTGTTGTCGACTGGATCGTCCATAAATCCCTCGTCTGCGTGTGTGTCAGACAAGCATAGCTAACCCTTTGAAGAACACCGCGTAAGCATATGTGGGAAAGGGGCTGGAGAGGGGATTCAGCGAATATCCCCGAAACCCTGTGGGAGCTGGCTTGCCAGCGATAAGGCCGGCACACGCGACATCGATGCTGGCTGACCCAACGCCATCGCTGGCAAGCCAGCTCCCACAGGTTCAGCGTTGGCTCACAAGCTTTGTGAACGACACGGACACCTGTAAGAGCTATCGAAGGCTGCTTAGTTGTCGTAACCGAGGTTCGGCGCCAGCCAGCGCTCGGTCACGCTCAACTCCTGACCTTTGCGCGAGGTGTAGCTGGCGATCTGATCTTTATCGACCTTGCCCACGGCGAAGTACTGCGCCTGCGGATGCGCGAAGTACCAGCCGCTGACCGCTGCCGCCGGGAACATCGCGTAGTGCTCGGTGAGGAACACACCGCTACGGCCGGCACGCATTTCTTCGGCCTCCGGGTCGAGCAACGCGAACAGCGCGGCTTTTTCGGTGTGATCCGGGCACGCCGGATACCCAGGGGCAGGGCGGATGCCGCTGTATTGCTCTTTGATCAGCGCTTCGTTGTCGAGGACTTCCTCCTTGGCATAACCCCAGTGCTCTTTACGCACTTGCTGGTGCAGCCACTCGGCGCAAGCTTCGGCGAGACGGTCGGCCAGCGCCTTGACCATGATCGAGTTGTAGTCGTCGCCAGCGTCCTGATAAGCCTTGGCAACTTCTTCGGCGCCGATGCCGGCAGTGGTGATGAAACCACCGACGTAGTCGGTCACTTCGGTGTCCTTCGGTGCCACAAAGTCGGCCAGCGAGAAGTTCGGTTTGCCGTCGGTCTTGATGATTTGCTGGCGCAGGTGATGCAGCTTGGCCAACGGCTTTCCGTCATCGCCGTACAGTTCGATATCGTCGTCATGCACCTGATTGGCCGGCCAGAAACCGAATACGGCGCGGGCGCTGATCAGTTTCTCGTCGATCAGCTTGTCGAGCATTTCCTGCGCGTCCTTGTACAGCGCAGTGGCGGCTTCACCGACCACTTCGTCTTCGAGGATGCGCGGGAATTTGCCGGCCAGATCCCAGGAGATGAAGAACGGCGTCCAGTCGATGTATTCGGCCAGAACCTTGAGGTCGATGTTGTCCAGCACTTTGCTGCCGGTGAAGGTTGGTTTGACGGGCTGATAAGTCGCCCAGTCAAACTGCGGCTTCTTGGCGACGGCCGCTGCGTAGCTCAAACGCTCGTTGCGGGCGCTGCGGTTGGCCGTACGCTCACGCACGTCGACGTATTCCAGACGGGTTTTCTCGACGAAACCGGCCTTCAATTCTTTCGACAACAGCTGCGTCGCCACACCCACCGCACGGGAGGCGTCGGTCACGTAGACCACGGCGTCGTTGCTGTACTTCGGTTCGATCTTCACCGCGGTGTGCGCTTTGGACGTGGTCGCGCCACCGATCATCAGCGGCAGGTGGAAATCCTGACGCTGCATTTCGCGGGCAACGTGGACCATTTCATCCAGCGACGGCGTGATCAGACCGGAGAGGCCGATGATGTCGCACTTCTGCTCTTTGGCCACCTGCAGAATCTTCTCTGCCGGCACCATCACGCCGAGGTCGACGATGTCATAGCCGTTGCAACCGAGTACCACGCCAACAATGTTCTTGCCGATGTCGTGCACGTCGCCTTTCACCGTGGCCATGAGGATCTTGCCCTTGGCCTCCGGCTTGTCGCCTTTTTCCAGTTCGATGAACGGGATCAAGTGCGCAACCGCCTGCTTCATCACGCGAGCGGATTTCACCACCTGCGGCAGGAACATTTTGCCGGCGCCGAACAGGTCGCCGACGATGTTCATGCCGGACATCAGCGGGCCTTCGATCACTTCGATCGGGCGCGCGAACGACTGACGGGATTCTTCGGTGTCTTCAACGATGTGGGTGGTGATGCCTTTGACCAGCGCATGTTCCAGACGCTTGTTGACGTCCCAGTTGCGCCACTCTTCGGTCTCGGCTTCCTTGACGCTGCCGTCACCCTTGTACTTGTCGGCAATGGCGAGGAGGGCGTCAGTACCGTTTGGCGTGCGGTTGAGCACCACGTCTTCAACGGCGTCGCGCAGCTCTTGCGGGATCTGGTCGTAGATCTCCAGCTGACCGGCGTTGACGATGCCCATGGTCAGGCCTGCGCGGATCGCGTACAGCAGGAACACCGAGTGAATCGCCTCGCGCACCGGGTTGTTGCCACGGAACGAGAACGACACGTTGGACACACCGCCGGAGCTCAAGGCATACGGCAGCTCGTCACGGATGTAGGCACAGGCGTTGATGAAGTCCACAGCGTAGTTGTTGTGTTCTTCGATACCGGTGGCGACGGCGAAGATGTTCGGGTCGAAAATGATGTCTTCCGGCGGGAAGCCGACTTCGTTGACCAGAATGTCGTAGGAGCGTTTGCAGATTTCTTTCTTGCGCGCTTCGGTGTCGGCCTGGCCGGCTTCGTCGAACGCCATCACCACCACGGCCGCGCCGTAGCGCTTGCACAGTTTGGCATGGTGGATGAACTGCTCGACGCCTTCTTTCATGCTGATCGAGTTGACGATGCCTTTGCCCTGAATGCACTTGAGGCCGGCCTCGATCACTTCCCACTTGGAGGAGTCGATCATGATCGGCACGCGCGAGATGTCCGGTTCACCGGCGATCAGATTGAGGAAGGTCACCATGGCCTTCTTCGAATCGAGCATCCCTTCGTCCATGTTGATGTCGATCACTTGGGCGCCGGCCTCGACCTGCTGCAGGGCGACTTCCAGCGCTTCGGTGTAGTTGTCTTCACGGATCAGACGGGCGAATTTGGCGGAACCGGTGATGTTGGTACGCTCGCCGACGTTAACGAACAGCGAGCTGCGATCGATGGTGAACGGCTCCAGACCCGAGAGGCGGCAAGCCTTGGGAATGTCCGGAATCTGCCGCGGCGCGTAACCGGCGACGGCTTTGGCGATGGCTTCGATGTGGCCCGGCGTGGTGCCGCAGCAGCCGCCGACAATGTTGAGGAAACCGCTCTGGGCGAATTCTTCGATGACTTTGGCGGTTTCCGACGGCAGTTCGTCGTACTCGCCGAATTCGTTCGGCAGGCCGGCGTTCGGGTGCGCGGAGACGTGGGTGCTGGCCTTGTTCGACAGTTCTTCCAGGTACGGACGCAGCTCGCTGGCGCCGAGGGCGCAGTTGAGGCCGACCGAAATCGGCTTGGCGTGGGCCACGGAGTTCCAGAACGCTTCGGTGGTCTGCCCCGACAAGGTACGGCCGGAGGCGTCGGTGATGGTCCCGGAAATCATGATCGGCAGTTCGATGTGCAGCTCTTCGAACACGCCTTGCACGGCGAAGATCGCCGCTTTGGCATTGAGGGTGTCGAAGATGGTTTCGATCAGGATCAGGTCGGCGCCGCCCTCGATCAGACCTTTGGTGGCTTCGGTGTAGTTCTCCACCAGCTCATCAAAGGTGACGTTGCGGTAGCCCGGATTGTTGACGTCCGGCGAGAGCGAACACGTACGGCTGGTCGGGCCGAGTACGCCGGCAACGAAGCGCGGCTTGTCCGGGTTTTCGGCGGTCTTGGCGTCGGCGATCTTGCGCGCCAGTCGCGCGCCTTCTACGTTTAATTCGTAGGCCAGCTCTTCCATGCCGTAATCGGCCATGGAAATGCGGGTGGCGTTGAAGGTGTTGGTTTCAAGGATGTCGGCGCCGGCATCCAGATAGGCTTTCTCGATGCCGCCGATGACGTCCGGGCGGGTGATGACCAACAGGTCGTTGTTGCCCTTGACGTCACTCGGCCAGTCCGCGAAGCGTTTGCCGCGATAATCCTGCTCTTCGAGCTTGTAGCTCTGGATCATCGTGCCCATACCGCCATCGAGTATCAGGATGCGCTCTTTGAGAGCTTGCTTGAGAGCTTGAAGGCGAACACTACGATCGGACATGTGGACTACTCGGAAAGACCATTACGAAGGGGCGGGATCATAACAAACCTGTGCGCTTTCGGAGCATGTGACACATTTGCATGAATATCGCTCATGTTGGTACGAGCGTCATACTGTAGAATCGCGGCGTTTTTCTTCAGAGTCGGGATCAAGGGCATGTCGCACCGCGTCATCAGCATTGTTTTGCTGTTTTTAAGCTGGGGCGCCGTAGCGCAAGAGCCCACGATCTCGTACAGCCGTGACATTCAACCGATCTTCACTGAAAAGTGCGTGGCTTGCCATGCGTGCTACGACTCCGCTTGTCAGCTCAATCTGGGCAGCGGCGAGGGCGCGGCCCGTGGCGCGAGCAAGATGCCGGTCTACGACGGCGAGCGCACCCGGGCGGCGCCGACCACTCGGCTGTTCTACGATGCCTTTGGCAAACGTGCCTGGCAGCAGAAAGACTTCTATTCGGTGCTTGATGCCCAGGGCAGCCAGGCTGCGCTGATGGCGCGGATGCTTGAACTCGGCCACAAGACGCCTTTGACGCCCAACGCCAAACTGCCGCAAGACATCGTCCTCGGTTTGAACCGCGAAAACATGTGCGCGATGCCCGCCGAGTTCGAGGGCTATGCCGGCGCCCATCCAAAAGAAGGCATGCCGCTGGCGGTGACCGGCCTGACCGATCAGCAATATCAGACGTTGCAGCGCTGGCTGGCCTCGGGTGCACCGATTGATGAGCAAGGCTTGGCACCGAGCGCGAAAGAGGCGCTGCAGATCGTCCAGTGGGAAAACCTGCTGAACATGCCGGGCGCCCGCGAAAGTCTGGTGGGGCGTTGGTTGTACGAGCACTGGTTTCTGGCGCACATCTACTTCAAGGACGGCGAGCCGGGGCATTACTTCCAGTGGGTGCGTTCGCGCACGCCGACCGGTCAACCGATCGATCTGATCGCCACTCGACGCCCCAACGATGACCCGGGCACGCAGGTTTACTACCGTCTGTGGCCGGTGCAGGGCGTGATCGTCCACAAGACCCACATCACCTATCCGCTGAGCGCGGCGAAAATGGCGCGGGTCAAAAGCCTGTTCTACAGCGGCAACTGGCAAGCCAATGCGTTGCCGGGCTACGGTCCGCAAAGTCGCGCCAATCCGTTTGCCACGTTCGAGGCGATTCCGGCCCAGGCGCGGTATCAGTTCATGCTCGATAACGCTGAATACTTCGTCCGCACCTTTATTCGTGGCCCGGTGTGCCGTGGGCAGATCGCGACCGACGTGATCCGCGACAACTTCTGGGCACTGTTCCAGGCCCCGGAGCATGACCTCTATATCACTGATCCGAATTATCGCGGTCAGGCCACGCCATTGTTGGCCATGCCGGGGCAGAACGACGATGTCGGCAGCGTCCTGAGCCTGTGGCACAACTACCGCAACAAGCGTAACGAGTACGAAGCTTTGCGCCGCGACAGCTACGCCGATGTGCCCGCGCCGAGTTGGTCGACGCTGTGGGCCGGCAACGATAACGCACTGCTGAGCATCTTCCGCCACTTCGACAGCGCCTCGGTGACCAAAGGCCTGATCGGAGAAGTGCCGCAGACCATGTGGCTGTTCGACTATCCGTTGCTCGAGCGCACCTATTACCAATTGGCGGTCAACTTCGATGTGTTCGGCAACGTTTCCCATCAAGCCCAGACCCGTCTGTACTTTGACCTGATCCGTAACGGCGCCGAGCAGAACTTCCTGCGCTTGATGCCGGCCGACTCCCGCGAGGACTACCTCGACGATTGGTATCAGAACAGTGGCCAATTCAAGATGTGGCTCGATTACGAAGCCATCGACGACGACAAACCGACGGCGCTGAAACTCGACGAGAAAGACCCGAAATACGATTTCGCCAAGCAACTGCTCGCCCGTTACGGCGATCTGAATGCCCGGCCTGACCCGATCAACCGTTGCGACGGCGCCTATTGCTCGCGTCCGAACATCGATCCGGCGCTGCAAAACGCCGAGCAAGCGCTGAGCCGACTGACTTCGCGCCCTGCGGCCGGTTTGAAGGTCGTCGAGCAACTGCCAGAAGCGACCATGCTGCGCATTGAAACCGCGAGCGGCAAACGCGAGGTCTATAGCCTGCTGCGCAACCGGGCCCACAGCAACGTGGCATTTTTGCTCGGTGAATCCCTGCGCTATCAACCGGGGCTCGACACGCTGACGATTTACCCGGGCGTACTCAGCAGCTATCCGAACTTCATCTTCAACGTTCCCGCTGAGCAAGTGCCAGAGTTTGTCGATGCCATGGAAAACGCCAAGGATGCCAACCGTTTCGAGAAAATCGTCGAGCGCTGGGGCATCCGGCGCAGTCATCCGCAGTTCTGGTTCTACTTCCATGATCTGAGCCAGTACCTGCACGAAACCGATCCGGTGGAAGAGGGCGTGCTGGACATGAATCGCTACGAAAACCTCTGATCGCGCCAGGGGATGGAGGTCTCAGACCTCAATCATCCCCAGCTCGTCGATCAGCGCTTCGGTCAGGGAATCAAGGTCGGGAAAGCGTCGTTCGCTCACCGTGCCGAACGGTGGGTGTTTGACATAGGCCTGCGTGCTATCGATGAAAACCTGAACACTGACCACTTTGTACTGATCGTTCATGTACTGCACGTTGACGTGCTGCGTTGCATTGGTCGAAGTGGTAAACAGCTTCGGGCTGTGCACACGCTGGATCAGTTCATGGCTGTTTCCCGCGCTCGGCAGGCACACCAGCAAATCACACCGGTGCAGGAACTGGTTCGTGCCCGAAGGGGAATAAATAACCACACCGGGGTCACGACTGACTCGCGCCACCATCTGGTTGCCGATGCGCCGCTCCAGACGCACGCCAGTGGCGTTGGTCAACTCCGCCAGCCCGGGAATACTCTGCAGAGTGTTGCAATGTGCCTGGCCGACCAGCGCGACCCAGCGATGGGGCCCTCGCGCCAGTTGTTCGGCGGAAATTCGCTTGTAGGCGAAGAAGTTGAACATCGTGACCCGATCCAGTTGATCCGCCAGTGTCGGCATGACGCGTGGCGGCGCCAGATCGCCCGAGGAATATAGGGAGCTCGCAGTGGTATCCAGCGCCATGACCCTGATTCCGTGTGCATGCGCATCTTCGACCAGTCGCCGGTAACTGAAGGGGTCATGCTGGAAAGCCATTTGATCGATGACCCGCAGGCGCTCTCTCAGGACCGACGGCATCACGTGGGTCGGCGATGCGTTGTACATGTCCAGATAGAGTTGGTGCAGGTCGGTGTTGAACAGCTCAAGGTAGAGGGCTTTGACGCCGACTTTCTTCAGCGCAGGCATGTTCTTGATCAGGAACTGCCGGGTTATCGAGTAAATATGCTTCTCGCCAAAGACCAGGCCGTCGCGCTGGATAAACAGGTGTTGCAGAAGTTGCTCAGGTAAAAGGCCTCGTGCGGGCACGGTGAGCGGGCGCGAAGGCGAGAGAAACGTTCTGAGGAAGCTTCTGGCGTGGCGGCGCAGCCTCGCTTGAATGCCGAAAATATGCAGCATGCCCACACTCGACGCATTCATGGTGAACGTCGGGTTCAGATACCCCAGATTCATCGCGCCCGCCGGGAGCTGACCGAGCAAGGGCAGGGCATCGACGTCCGAGGTCGGCAGCTCATAGTCCCTGAAGGTCGTCTGCAATGGACCTTTTTCAATCGGATCCATGCCGCCCGGTAACCTCGGCAGCGGTTCGGCTTGCCAGTGTTTCAGTGATTCATCCAGCACCAGCGGGTAACGCAGCGTTTTTCTGGCAGTGCCGGGCGGGTAAATGTAGCGCTGCCCCTGAGCCACATCCGACAGGTAATACTTGCCGTTGATCAGCGCGTATTGCTGGGACGAGGTTTTGCTCTGGAACAGATTGCCCCTGAGTCGCTCCAGATTTGGCGGGTCTACCTTCACTTCAATGTGGGAAAGATCGGGCACA
This sequence comes from Pseudomonas sp. 4CAES_32.4, assembly GCF_058136335.1. Taxonomy (NCBI): domain Bacteria; kingdom Pseudomonadati; phylum Pseudomonadota; class Gammaproteobacteria; order Pseudomonadales; family Pseudomonadaceae; genus Pseudomonas; species Pseudomonas sp. 4CAES_32.4. The sequence continues at coordinate 3,477,946 of NZ_CM176882.1, read as the reverse complement.
GGGCGAAAAGCCGGGACAGCGCCGATTTTACGCAGCACGGTCGGGCGTAAGCGGGCACCCGTCATCGACCAGAGTGCTCGAGCCGCAACTTTTGAGGTGCCCACCTGTTTAAGCAGCAGGAACGTGCGGGTGATGCTGCGCGCGGATTTGAAGGTCTGGGTAATGGGCAGGAAACCGATGAGGTCCAGTGCCAGGTCGAAGCCAAAGTACAGTTTGTTCCAGAACGATTGGTCCTCAACCTCCGCGTTGCTGGTGGAGGCATGATCGGCATTGCGCCGCAACGTCACGACCTGTTGCTCATAGAGCGATTCATGCAAAGACGTAGTGATTACAGACAGATGAATCGTGTTGAAGGGGTTCTTCACCCGGCTTTTAGAATTCAACACCAGCTCACTGAGCAACAAGGTTCGGGCGAGCCGGCTTTCCGTCAGGAATGCCTGGCCGGGTGAGGTCAGTCGCTGCATTACGTAGCGTCGCCATTCGTCTGAAGCGTCCCATTGCTGCTGAAGAAACAGCTGCATCGCCGAAATGTCGGCGAATTCCTTGATCGACTGACCGTTGGGCGCCGATGGCGTGTACAGAATGACGTTGGGCACTGATCGCCGGTTGGCAACGCTGACTATCCACGCATCATTGAGCACGTAACCGTTGCGAGTGCCCGAAGAACTGGCAATCATTAATGAACTCACCACAATCCTGTGCCCGCCAACGGTTCTGCGACTGTCGGGAGCGTCGCCTTCAACAACGGCCATGAGCCATTGGTAGCCGCGGTGCTCGCGGTCTTTGAGCAAACAGTCCGGATCCAGTCGGGCAGCCTTGACCTGGGTGGCCAGGCTTGCCTGATGCGCTTGCGTCCAGGCCTTGCGCAGATGTGTGCCTTGGTCAATCAGACGTTTTTGCAAGAGCCGATCGTAGCCTTCGCTGACGTCCAGCGTTTGCACAAGGGATGTCAGATAGTCGTGATCGAGCCGGACAGTTTTGCCCGCGCCATCGACGATGGACGCAGACATTGACGTGTGTTCCCCGCTAAACAGCTTGTAGAAGCTGAAGTCCCAGGGGTTACTGTTTCTCAACGCGAGTTCCGTCAGCGTCAGAGTGACGGTGCGTGCGGGGCTGGTCGATGGATCGTGTTGGTTGGGTACATGATCCGGGCCAATGCCACCGCCCACGCTGGCGGGGTTGAGGCGGGTGAGGATCGTCACCTGCACTTTATCCGGATCAATCGTGTTGCTCGGATAATCGATCGTCAGTTGTCGGGTCAGTGCTTCACGGGCGAACGTCGCCAAAGGCGCAATGGCTTCTTTGCGCATCAGACTGGCCAGATGTTTGTTGGCCGTCAGTTCCGCAGTCGCCACTTGTTTCAATTGTTCCTGATCCACCGGGCTGGCCTCCCGATACCACGCCGGCAACAACGTTTCGAGGTAGCGTTGGCTGCGCGCGTTCAACCGATCACGAAGATCCAGAAATGGCCCGATATGGGCGAGGCGATTGAACAGCTCGTAGACTTGCTTGCCATCCGCATCATGTCGGGGCAGTTGTTGCCAGGCAAATTCAATGTCCTGCTTCTGCAAGGTCAGCAGGGCGTCGACCCGGTTCTCGAAAATACTGTCCTGAACAGGCACATAACTGAAAGTCGGGGCGTTTTTCAGGTATCGGCGAGCACGCCCCTGATGCTGCCAGGCGATACAGGTCAGCAAGCGTTCTCTTGTTTCCTCTTGAGTACTACGGGCTTGTAGCGAATGTTCGAGTGCGTGCAACGAAGCGAAGGCGCTGATCCCGCTGTCCGGGGCACACAGGGCAACTGCGCCCGCGTCACTGTTGGTCAGGACGTCTCCTTCAGGTGTCTTGCTGGCGAGAACAAACAGGCCGATCAATGGAATGTCAGGCTTGTTGCTCCGTCCTTTGATACTCAAGGTGAATGCCGACGGTCGCTGATGGGCAGGCAGCTCTGCGCGGGCCGCGCTTGAGGGCTGACGGACGATATGCTCGATCAAGGTTTTGCAGGAAGCCTCAAGCGTGCCGTCCTCCACGCCCAGGGCCGCTTCGGTGAGCAGAATCCTGGCCAGTCGATCCGCCAGCCAAAGGCGTCGCGTCATTGATTCGCCGGAACTGACCGGGCCTCGCCAGAAAACTTCCAGTTGCTGTTGAAAATAGTGGTCTGGATGCCGGATCAACTCGCCGACAAAGGTTTCGAAGGCCGATGTGCCGCCAGTGGTTGCGTTGATGGTGTGGGTACGGTCAAACGCAGCTTTGGCCGCTGCGCTATAGGTGGACTTGGCGTAGAAGCGATAATGCCGGTTTGGCGCGTCAAGGTTTGCTCCGCCCCACGGTTTGTCCGTGAACAGCGCGGACAATGGGCGAAGCGGCAGGTCGGTCGATATCAGTATTTGTGTCTGCGAATCGCTGGCCATCTGGATGTCTTCCCGATAGCTCACCGCCGCCAGCGCAATAGGCTCCGGATGCCCGGGAAAGGAATGCTGGATTCTACGCAGCAGTCCGTCAGCCAGCACCTTGCCTGCCTCGGGTTGTTGATCGAGCAGGTGTTTCAGTTCACGTTGATGATCCAGCATCTGTTGTAGATAGAGGGATTGGCGGGCCTCAGTCGAAGGCGCCGGGGCAGCGGAGGACGTCATGTTGTCGCCTGGAGATGAATATTCGGAACACGACGTTATCGAAGGCGAGCGAGCGGATTGCGGTATCTATATACCGCCAAAAAATTAAAAGTGAGGGTTTGGACGGGCGCAATTGAGAATGCTTTCCCGACAAAAATACTAGGACTTTGTCCGGCGGCTTGTTTGGCGTAAACTGCGCCCAAGCCTGCGAGGAGTTTCCATGACCGCTATTACCATTACCGACGCCGCCCATGATTACCTGGCTGATCTGCTCTCCAAGCAGAACACCCCGGGCATCGGCATCCGCGTCTTCATCACCCAGCCTGGCACCCAGTACGCCGAAACCTGCATTGCCTACTGCAAGCCGGGCGAAGAAAAACCTGAAGACACGGCGCTGGGGCTGAAAAGCTTCACCGCTTATATCGATCACTTCAGCGAAGCGTTTCTGGACGATGCAGTTGTCGACTACGCCACCGACCGTATGGGCGGCCAGCTGACCATCAAGGCGCCAAACGCCAAAGTACCGATGGTTAACGCCGACAGCCCGGTCAACGAGCGCATCAACTATTACCTGCAAACCGAAATCAACCCGGGGCTGGCCAGCCACGGCGGTCAGGTCAGCCTGATCGATGTGGTTGAAGACGGCATCGCGGTGCTGCAATTCGGTGGCGGTTGCCAGGGCTGCGGCCAGGCCGACGTGACCTTGAAGGAAGGCATCGAGCGCACCTTGCTTGAGCGCATTCCGGAGCTCAAGGGCGTTCGCGATGTGACCGACCACACGCAGAAAGAAAACGCCTACTACTAAGTAAGGTGTTCACTGCGAAGCCGTCACAAACCAGGCAATGCATTTTCCCGTGATGAGTGCGTTTGTCTGGTGCCACAAGATCAAAAGATCGCAGCCTTCGGCAGCTCCTACATTGGAATGTGTTTCCCTGTAGGAGCTGCCGAAGGCTGCGATCTTTTGCTTTCAGGGCCTGTAAAGGTGTGCATGCCCCGCGCGATACAACGATGATTCGCTGAACACCTCACTGCCCAAGACCCGCCCAACCAGAATCAGCGCGGTACGCCGAAACCCTTTGGCTTCAACCTTCGCGGCAATATCCGCCAGCGTCCCCACCACCCAATCCTGATCTGGCCACGTCGCCCGGTGAATCACGGCAATCGGGCAATCTGCGCCGTAATGCGGCACCAGTTCAGCGAGGATTTTCTGCAGATGATTGACCCCCAGATGGATCGCCATGGTGGCGCCGTGCTGGGCCAGGCTGCCGAGTTCTTCACCCGCTGGCATCGCGGTCTTATCGGCGTAGCGGGTCAGAATCACGCTTTGCGATATGTCCGGCAGGGTCAGCTCTGCTCCCAGCAACGCTGCACACGCCGCCGTAGCCGTCACGCCAGGAATGATTTCGAACGGGATTCCCAGTTCTCGCAAATAGCGGATTTGCTCGCCAATCGCGCCATATAAACCCGGATCTCCGGAATGCACCCGTGCCACATCCTGCCCCTTGGCGTGGGCGGTTTTGATCAGGTCGATGATCTGTTCCAGGTGCAATTCGGCACTGTTGACCACGGTGTCGGCCTGATGGCCTTCGAGCACCGCCGCTGGCACCAGCGAGCCTGCATAGATGATCACCGGGCAACTGCGGATCAACCGCTGGCCTTTGACAGTGATCAATTCCGGGTCGCCGGGGCCGGCGCCAATGAAGTAGACGGTCATCATTGAATCCTTTGAAAAAGCGGCACGGCAATCCCTTCAGATGAAGATTGCTCATAATCAATGGCGAGGATTATCGGGATTTTATGCTGCGCCGGCCAATGCCAACGTTGCCTGCGCGTACTTCTGCCGGGAAATCAGCAGTTTTGCCGGGGCTTGGATCAGTTGTTCAGCCAGTGCCAGAGCGGCACTTTCGGCAACGCCATAGCAGCCGGTTCGCTCGAAGGCGATCTGTGAATGATGGCTGAGCCTTTGCTGATAATTGGCCAGTTCTTCGCTGCTGAAGTACAGCAGTGGCAGGGCTAATTGTGCGGCCAGTTCCTGTAGTCCGGGCTCGTCGCGTTTCAGGTCGATGCTGGCCAAGGCCTTGACGGTCTGGAGTTCGATACGGTGGGCCTGTAACGCCTGATCGAGCAGCGCACGCAACGTACTGGCCGGGCAGCCGCGCTGGCAGCCCAGGCCGACGACGAAGGTCGGCGCTGCGCTGTCATGGGTCATGCGTGGTATTGACCATCGCTTTTGCGGCGGAACAACCAGGCGCTGATCAGGCCCAAGGCCAGCCAGAACGCCACGTTGGTCAACTGCGAAGCGATTTTGAATTGAGCTTCCAGGGCTTCCGGAGCGAGCATCGAATGCACTTCCGGTTGCGGTGCGCCGATGACGTGCGGCACAGCGAGGATGGCAACACCGAGGACCTTCATCAGCCAGTGACGGCTGAACGCGATCAACGACAGGCCGACAGCGGTCGAAGCCGCGGTGCCGATCCACCACATCTGGCGCGATGCCAGATCAGCAGCAGCGGTGCCCGGTAGTTCAGGCGGCAGGCCCATGGTCGGCGCGAGGACGAAGGTCGCGTAACCGGCCAGACCCCAGAGCAGGCCTTGCGAAGTTTTGGTCGGTGCGCGCAGGGTGTAGAGGCCGGCGAGCATCAATGCAAACCCTACGGCCACGACAAGATTGCCGCCGGTGGTCGAAACCACACGCTGCCAACCGTCTTCCGGCTCCCAGGCTTCGGCATCGTGAGTGTGGCCAGCCATGGCGCCTTCGGCGTGTTCATGAACGGCGACGGGTTCGGCTTTCTCGAAAGTTTCCGCCTGAAGAATCAGCGGCGAGACCCAGAAACTCTGCAGCAGAGTGAGGAGCAGGGCGGCCAGCAGACCGGTGAACCCTGCGGTTTGCGCAATACGCTTGATCATGTCGACAGGTCTCAGTGGCACGGGAACGCGGCGCTGTGGCGGGTATCGTGGGCGGCGTTGTGCACCGCTTCGATGTGCGAAAAACCGGCGAAGTAGACCAGGCTGGCGCCCAGAATCGACGCGAAGATCGCGGCGGTCAGGCGTTGGCTCAGTGTGGTGGTGCTGGCGATTTTGTCCGTGTTGCTGCCGGTGCTGCTGATGATCGACATGGCGCTTCCCTCTGGAGTGTCAGCGGGTGATATAGAGCGCATAAAACCCCTGCGGGTCGAGCACGCAGGGGTTCAAACAGCGCCCGCCCACCGCGGGTTTGTTATGTTCAGCGACGCACAAATGCGGGCTGTGTGTTGCGGGCCGGTCTCCGGGCTCACGAGGGGTTGGCGTCAGGCCGACCTGCAAGCGTCACCTTCCCATGCCGTACTGGCACAGTGGTTTTGACGCTTCGCTCGCTTACCGTTGCGGGGGCAGCACCGGACTGACATGGGCTTGAGTAAAGCACATGATTCACCGGTTTCCCGTTTCACCCTGTGAAGGGCACCCGTAACAAGTTGTGTAGGAGAGCATGGGGGTGGGGTTTTGGTCAATTTTTTGGGGTGGATCCGTTGCTGCGGGTGTTGCTGATTAGGGTTCCGCCCTTACGGCGGGTCACTTTTTCGGCGTTTGGAAAAAGTGACTCGCTGTAAGAGCGAAACCGCCAGTAGCAGCACCCGCAGCAACGGATATGCCCCCTATACCAAAACTCAACGCCCATTGACCCACCACCACCCGATGCGTAGCCTTGCGCATTCGAGGTTCTTCGGCCCACGCCGAAGCTAAGAAGGGAACGCGGTCAATGCCGCGGCTGCCCCCGCAACTGTGAACGGTGCTGTTCGCTGCCACGCCACTGCCAGCTCAATCGATGAGCCAGCGGGAAGGCGCAGCAAACGCCAGGCGCATGCCTGAACACCGTCAGCCAGGAGACCTGCCTCGTCACAGATTCTCACTACAACCGGGCGGGGTGATCCGGTGGCGAACGCTTCCGGCGCGCACGCGCGTTGCCGGTTCTCGTCCCGTATGCCCGCCGCTTGCCAAAGGGCATACCGATGAAAACACTGGCCAAACTCCCCGTCACCATCGTCACCGGCTTCCTCGGCTCGGGCAAAACCACGCTGCTGCGCCATATGCTCGACAACGCGCAGGGCCGTCGCATCGCGGTGATCGTCAATGAGTTTGGCGAGTTGGGCATCGACGGTGAGATCCTCAAACAATGCACCATCGGTTGCACCGAAGAAGAAGCCACCGGCCGCGTTTACGAACTGGCCAACGGCTGCCTGTGCTGCACCGTTCAGGAAGAATTCTTCCCGGTGATGCGCGAATTGGTCGCGCGTCGCGGCGACCTCGACCACATCCTCATCGAAACCTCGGGCCTGGCCCTGCCGAAACCGCTGGTGCAAGCCTTCCAGTGGCCAGAAATCCGCAGCGCCTGCACCGTTGACGCGGTAATTACTGTGGTCGACAGCCCGGCTGTGGCCGCTGGCACCTTTGCCGCGTTCCCGGATCAGGTCGACGCCCAGCGCAAACTCGACCCGAACCTCGATCACGAATCGCCGCTGCACGAACTGTTCGCCGACCAACTGGCGAGCGCCGACCTCGTCATCCTCAACAAGGCCGACCAGACCAGCCCGGAAGACCTCGCTCGCGTACGCGCTGAAGTCGCCGAAGAGCTGCCGCCAGCGGTGAAAATCATCGAAGCCAGCAACGGCCGCCTGCCGCTGGACGTGTTGATCGGCCTCGGTGCCGGTTCCGAAGAACACATCGACAGCCGCCACAGCCATCATGATCACCATCACGGTGAAGGCGATGACGACCACGATGACCACGATCATGACGCCTTCGATTCGATCTCCATCGAACTGCCGCAAGCCGACGAAAGCCTGCTGCTCGACGCGCTGACGCAACTGGTGGTTCAGCACGGCATCCTCCGTGTCAAAGGTTTCGCGGCGATTCCGAACAAGCCAATGCGTCTGCTGATCCAAGGCGTCGGCACGCGTTTCGACAAGCATTTCGACCGTCAGTGGGGTGCCGATGAAGCGCGCGTTACGCGTCTGGTGCTGATCGGTCAGGAACTCGATGCCGCCCAACTCGAAGCGCAACTGCGCGCCGCGCTCAGCGTTTAAACCATGCACCTGCTCAGGACTCAGCCCGGCGGTTTCGTCTCGGATGACAACATTGCCGACCTTGGCCAAACCCCCGCCGAGCTGGTGATCCTGTGCAGCGGCGACTCCAGCCTGGCGCTGCTCGCCGAAGCGGCGCAGCAGTTGCCGGAGGATTACCCGAGCCTGCGCCTGGCCAATCCGATGCAGGTGCAGAATCACGCGTCGGTGGATTTATACGTCGATGAAGTGCTGCGCCACGCCAAGGTGATTCTGATCTCGCTGCACGGCGGCATCGCCTACTGGCGTTACGGCGTCGAGCGTTTGGTCGAACTGAGCGAGCGGGGCGTGCAGGTGATTCTGGTGCCGGGCGATGATCGTCCCGATCCGGAGCTCAGCGATTTGAGCACCGTCAACGCCGAAGATCGCGACCGGCTCTGGCAGTTCCTGCGTCAGGGTGGCATGGGCAATGCGCTGGATTTCTTCCGTTGCATGGCCAGCCGTTGGCTCGACCGCGATTACCCGTGGGGCGAGCCTCAAGCCTTGCCGCGCACGGCGATTTACCACCCGAACAAACCCAGCGCCGCACTGAATGACTGGCAAGCCGAATGGCTGCCGGAAAACCCGGTCGCGGCGGTGTTGTTTTACCGCTCGCATCTGCAAGCGGCGAACACCGCGTTTATCGATGTTTTCTGCCAGCGTCTGCAGGCGGCGGGGCTCAACCCCTTGCCAATCGCCGTGGCCAGTTTGAAAGAGCCCGGCTGCCTGGCGGTGGTCGAGGATTGGCTCGACGAAGTCGAGGCGGGGGTCATCCTCAATACCACCGGTTTCGCCCAGTCCAGCCCTGAAGCGCCGCATCTGCGGCCATTTCGCCGCAATATTCCGGTGATTCAGGCGATCTGCGCCCAAGACAACGAACCCGGCTGGCGCGACAGTGAGCAAGGCCTTGGCCCGCGCGATCTGGCGATGCACATTGCCTTGCCGGAACTCGACGGGCGCATCATCAGCCGGCCTATCAGCTTCAAGGATCTGGCCTGGCGCAGCGAGCGCAGTCAGTCCGATGTGGTCTGCTATCGCGCGCAGCCTGAGCGCATGGATTTTGTCGCTGAACTGGCGCGGCGCTGGATTGATCTGGCGCGAGTTCCTAACAGCGAAAAACGCATCGCGTTGATTCTTGCCAACTACCCGACCCGCGACGGTCGCATCGGCAACGGTGTCGGCCTCGACACGCCGGCAGCAGCGCTGAATATTCTGCGGGCGTTGCAGGCCGAGGGCTATCCGATCACCGCAGAGTTGCCGGGCAGCGGCACCGAGTTGATCCAGCAATTGCTCGGCGGCGTCAGCAACGATCTCGACACGATAGACCTGCGCCCGTGCCAGCAAAGCCTGGCCATGGACGCTTACCTGACGATGTTCAACGCGTTGCCCGAAGCCAATCGCAGCGCCGTGGTCGAGCGTTGGGGAGCGCCACAGAACGATCCGATGTGTCGCGACGGTCGGATGATGATTGCCGGCATTCGCTTCGGCCTGACCTTCGTCGGCATTCAACCGGCACGCGGTTATCAGGTTGATCCAAGCGCGGTGTATCACGACCCGGATCTGGTGCCGCCGCACGCTTATCTGGCGTTCTATTTCTGGTTGCGCAACACCTACGGCGCGCACGGCGTGATCCACGTCGGCAAGCACGGCAACCTTGAATGGCTGCCAGGCAAAGGTGTCGGCCTTTCGGAAAATTGCTGGCCGGATGCGCTGCTCGGGCCGCTGCCGAACATCTATCCGTTCATCGTCAACGATCCGGGCGAGGGCGCCCAGGCCAAACGACGCACGCAAGCGGTGATCATCGATCACTTGATGCCGCCGCTGACCCGCGCCGAAACCTACGGTCCGCTGCGCAATCTGGAGCTGTTGGCCGACGAATACTACGAAGCGCAACTGCTCGACCCGCGTCGCGCCCGCGAGCTGCAGCGCGACATTCTGCAGTTGGTGCGCGATACGCAGATTGACCGTGAGCTGCAACTCGACGCTGCACTGGACAGCGACGCCGATGCGGCAATCTGGCTGCCGCGTCTGGACACCTATTTGTGTGATCTGAAGGAATCGCAGATTCGCGATGGTCTGCACATTTTTGGCGAGTCACCGACGGGGCGACTGCGCATTGATACCTTGCTGGCGCTGCTGCGGATTCCGCGTGGCGATGGCAAAGGTGCGCAATCAAGCTTGCTGCGTGCACTGGCCAAAGCGTTTGAGCTTGGTTTCGATCCGCTTGATTGCGCGTTGGCCGAGCCATGGACCGGCCCACGCCCGGCACAGCTGCAATCACAAAGCGACGAATTCTGGCGCACCGCCGGCGACAGCCGTGAGCGCCTCGAACTGTTTGCCAGCGAGTTAATCTCCCAGTCACTGCAGCCCCCTTGTAGGAGTGAGCCTGCTCGCGATAGCGGTGTGTCAGCCAACATTAATTTAACTGACACACTGCCATCGCGAGCAGGCTCACTCCTACAAGGATCGCGTTGGGCTGAGGTCAACGCAATCATCGACAATCTGCGCGAAGTCGTCGCCCCACGCCTGGACGCCTGCGGCCCCGCCGAAATGCGCGGTCTGCTCGACGCCCTCGGCGGACGCTTCGTTCCCGCCGGCCCGAGTGGCGCACCCAGCCGTGGCCGCCTCGACGTTCTGCCGACCGGGCGCAACTTCTATTCGGTCGACGTGCGCAACCTGCCGACCACCACCGCGTGGCGCATCGGTTTCCAGTCGGCGACGTTGATTCTTGAACGCCATCTGCAAGACCACGGCGATCACCTGCGCCAGCTCGGCTTGTCGGTGTGGGGCACGGCGACCATGCGCACCGGCGGCGACGACATCGCCCAAGCCATGGCATTGATGGGTGTACGCCCGGTGTGGGCCACCGGCAGTCAGCGTGTCGATGATTTCGAGATACTGCCGCTGAGCCTGCTTGATCGCCCGCGTGTCGATGTCACGCTGCGGGTTTCCGGGTTCTTCCGCGATGCGTTCGCCAATCTGATTCGCCTGTTCGATGCCGCCGTGCAAGCGGTGGCGGCGCTGGACGAGCCGGATGATCTCAACCCGTTGGCCGCGAAAGTGCGCGCCGAACGCGAGGCGCTGCGGCAATCGGGTCTCGATGAAGACACCGCGCGGCGTCAGGCCGGATGGCGGATCTTCGGCGCCAAACCCGGTGCTTACGGAGCCGGCGTGCAGGGCGCGATCGACGGGCGTCTGTGGCAAACCCGCGAGGATCTCGCCGAGGTCTACCTGAACTGGGGCGCTTACGCCTATGGCGGTTCGGATGAGGGCACGGCTGCCCGCGAGCAATTCGTCCAGCGCCTGAGCCAGGTGCAAGCGGTGCTGCAGAATCAGGACAATCGCGAGCACGACTTGCTTGATTCCAACGACTATTACCAGTTCCAGGGCGGCATGCTGGCTGCCGTCGAAAGCTTGCGCGGCGAAGCAGCGGCCAGTTATCACGGCGATCACAGCCAGCCGGATCTGCCGAAGATTCGCACCTTGAAAGAAGAGCTGAACCGTGTGATCCGCTCGCGGGCAGCCAATCCGAAATGGATCGACGGGGTCAAACGCCACGGCTATAAAGGCGCGTTCGAAATGGCGGCGACGGTTGATAACCTGTTTGCGTTTGATGCCACCACGCAGTTGATCGACGATCATCAATACGCCTTGCTCGCCGATGCTTATTTGCTCGATCCGGCAACTCGGGAGTTTGTTCGGGAGCACAATCCGCATGCCCTGCGCGACATGACCGAGCGCATGCTCGAAGCACAGCAGCGCGGGATGTGGCAGGAGCCGGGGGCTTATAAAGAGGCGCTGGAGAATCTGCTGTTGGACATAGAAGAAGACAGCTAACCCAGTCGCTGCCACAGTTAAAAATGCAATTCACCGACCATGACCGAGTAATGAAGATGACCGAAACCCCGCATTTCCCGCTCTCCGCCGTGGTCGGCGCCGATGATTTGAAACTCGCCCTGTGCCTCACCGCCATCGACCCGAAAATCGGCGGTGTGCTGATCGAAGGCCCGCGCGGCATGGCCAAATCCACGTTGGCCCGAGGCCTGGCCGATCTGCTTGCCAGTGGCCAGTTCGTCACCTTGCCGTTGGGCGCCACCGAAGAGCGCCTCGTCGGCACGCTGGACCTCGATGCCGCACTGAGCGAAGGTCGCGCGCAGTTTTCTCCCGGTGTGCTGGCCAAGGCCGATGGCGGCGTGCTCTACGTCGACGAGGTCAATTTGCTGCCTGACCACTTGGTCGATCTGCTGCTCGATGTTGCGGCCAGTGGCACCAACCTGATCGAGCGTGACGGCATTTCCCATCGGCACTCGGCGAAGTTCGTTTTGATCGGCACGATGAACCCGGAAGAAGGCGAGTTGCGCCCGCAGCTGCTCGACCGCTTCGGTTTGAACGTAGCCCTCAGCGGCCACACCGCGCCCATTGAACGCGGACAGATCATTCGTCGACGACTGGATTTCGACAGCGATCCGCAAGGCTTCTGTGCCCAATGGGAAACCGAGCAGCAAGGCTTGCGCGCTCGTTGCGAACACGCTCGCGCTGCCCTGGCCGACATTGCGCTGGACGATACGGCGCTGGCACACATCACCGAACGTTGCTTTGCTGCCGGGGTGGATGGCCTGCGCGCCGATCTGGTCTGGCTGCGTGCGGCCCGTGCCCACGCGGCATGGCGCGGGGCAGCGGAGATTGGCGAAGAAGACATCGACGCCGTGGCCGAGTTTGCCCTGCGCCATCGTCGTCGTGAGCAACCGTCATCGGCTCCGCAACAGTCTGCACAGTCGCCGGCCGAGGCTCAGGCAACACAGCCGAGCGAAGGGCAGGGCCAGTGGGGCGACATGCCTGCGCCCGCGTTAGCCACTGGCGCCCGCCGCGAAGTGCCGAGCTGGCCGCTAGCAAAAAAGCCGTAAGCATTCGCCCCCGATCCGCAGCGGGGGCGAATGCCAAACCCCGCGCCGGACAGCTGGACGGTGGACGTCAGGGCAAGCGCCATGCGGCCCGTAGCGGTACGGTGAATTGGCCGGGGACTTTGCTCAATGGGCGTCCTCGAGCGCGTGAAGATCTGCTGTTCCAATTGCGCACGCGTTCGCCCCATGAACTGTGGCTGGTGATCGTCGATGCGTCGGCTTCGACTCGCCGTCATCATGCCTTGAGTGACGCCAAGGGCCTGCTTGCGCAGTTGTTCGATGACGCCTATCGACAGCGTGCGCGGCTGGCCTTGTTGACCGCCAGTGGCACCACGCCGAAATGGCAGGTGCAGGGTTTGAAAGCGTCCAGCGGACTGGGAGTCTGGCTTGATCAGTTAGGCGCGGGTGGCGGTACACCGTTGCTGGCGGCGTTGGCCCAGGCACAGCAATGGTTGACGGTACGACGCAAGCGCTTTCCTGCCGAGCAACAGCGATTGCTGGTGGTCACGGACGGCCGCTTGAAGGATCTCGGTGCGGTGTTGGCAGTAGCCTGTCCGGGGCTGTTGATCGACATTGAGCGCGGGCCGATTCGACTGGGGCGGGCCAAGGAACTGGCGGCGGCGCTCGAAGCGGAATATCGGCATATCGATGAACTTTAAAGGTTGCGGTCTCTGAGCGGGCCTCTTCGCGGGCGAGCCCGCTCCCACAGGGTTCGATGTCAAACCAAGCATCACATTCACACCTGAGACTTCTGTGAGAGCGAGCCTGCTCGCGAAGCTTTTCAGCTTGCTACAGATTTTGAAATGATTTGCCGCTGTAGGAAATGTTCCCAAAGCCTGTACGCTCCAAGGCCATTTTTCATTCAGGATTTGCATGAACACCCTCTTGGAACCTCCCAGTTGTAGTTCCCCCACGTGCCATGGCGCGGTCTTGACGCACTCGCAGCATCCGGTTTTCCGACCTCCGACTATCGTTGTTAACGCGGCTCTTGAGCCTTCGCGTTGCGCTTTGCCGTGTCCGGCAGCCTGAATTCACTGAAGAGAGATCGAGACGTTTTATGGAATGGTTAGCGGATCCCACGGCCTGGTTAGGCCTGTTGACTCTGATCGTGCTGGAACTGGTGCTGGGTATCGACAACCTGGTGTTCATCGCGATTCTCGCGGACAAACTGCCGCCGCATCAGCGCGACCGCGCACGCATCATTGGTCTGTCGTTGGCACTGATCATGCGCCTGGGCCTGTTGGCGAGTATTTCCTGGCTGGTGACGCTTACCCAGCCGTTGTTCGAAGTATTCGACAAGAGCTTCTCCGGTCGTGACCTGATCATGCTGTTCGGTGGTGTGTTCCTGCTGTTCAAGGCGACGATGGAGTTGCACGAACGCCTGGAGGGCCACGTCGGCGAGCGGTCGACGAATACCGCGTATGCGTTGTTCTGGCCAATCGTCGCGCAGATCGTGGTGCTTGATGCGGTGTTCTCGCTCGACGCGGTGATTACCGCCGTGGGCATGGTGGATGAGCTGGCGGTGATGATGATCGCGGTGATCATTTCCATCGGTTTGATGATCGTGGCCAGCAAACCGCTGACGCGCTTCGTCAACGCCCACCCGACGGTGATCATGCTGTGTCTTGGCTTCCTGATGATGATCGGTTTTGCCTTGACTGCTGAAGGTCTGGGCTTCCATATCCCGAAAGGTTATCTGTACGCGGCCATTGGTTTCTCGATCCTGATCGAGGTGTTCAACCAGATTGCCCGCGCCCGTCGCAAACGTTCGATGCAGGGCCTGCGCCCAATGCGCGAACGCACGGCCCACGCGGTCATGCGCTTGCTCGGTGGGCGCAAGTTGGCGGTGGAAGAGGTTGGCGAGGAGATTTCCGACTTGCTGGACGATGGCGAAGCACCGACTGCCGAGCTGTTTGATCGCCGCGAACGAGTGATGATCAGTGGCGTGCTGCAACTGGCGGAGCGGCCGATCCGCGCTTTGATGACCGTGCGCGCCGATGTCGACAGCATCGATCTGGCTGATGACGCGGAGGCGATTCGTACGAAGTTGATGCATTCGTCCTACTCGCGCCTGCCGTTGATTCGTGACGGTGCGGTGGATGAGCCTTTGGGTTTCGTGCACAAGAAAGAATTGCTCAAGGAATACCTGGCCGGTACTGAACCGAATCTGGAGCATTTGGCCCGCAAGACCGTCAATCTGCTCGACAGCTACTCGATTCTGAATGCGCTGGAGCAAATGCGCGGTGCATCCACGCATATTGCCTTTGTGGTCAATGAATTCGGTGATTTTGTCGGTGTGTTGACCATGACCGACATCCTTGAATCGATTGCCGGTGAGCTACCCGATGCCAGCGAAATCGAAGGCCCGGACGTCGTCGAAGAGCAGGGCGGATTTATGGTCAGCGGTGCATTGAACCTGTCGCGGGTTCGCCAGCGCACGGGTTTTGGCGCCGAGCCGACCGAGGACTACCAGACCATGGCCGGATTGGTCATGAGCCTGCTGGACCGCTTGCCAATGAAGGGTGATCGACTGGCGCATGAAGGTTGGCAGATGACCGTTGTCGCTGTTGAAGAACGGCGGGTGACGCGAGTGTTGTTGGTGCGCGAGGCCGCGTAACACGGACGTTTCTGTTCACTGCACCGACCTCTTTGCCAGCAGGCTGGCTCCCATTCGATTTGTGGCACGCGCACAAATCCTCTGGGCGCTGGCTTGCCAGGGATGACAATCCTCCAGCCGATACAGATTTCACTGATAAAAGGTGTAGCGATCCTTGCCCGTGTGCTTTGACTCATACAGCGCCGCATCTGCCTTGATCAGCGCCTGGGTCAGGGTGTCGTTATCCTCCACCCGGGTCACGCCGATGCTGATGGTCACCGGATGGCGAGTGGGTTGCTCGCGCACCAATCGGCACAGTTCGGTCGCGAGGGCCTCGACGTCTTCGCGCCGGACGCCGGCCAGATAAATCGCAAACTCCTCTCCGCCCAGTCGCGCGTAATCGAACGGCAGCATGACGGTTTTGATATCGGCGGCAATGCGTTTCAACACCTCGTCGCCGATGTCGTGGCCATAGGTGTCATTCACTTTCTTGAAATTATCGATGTCGATCATTGCCAGGTAATGGTCGTGTTCGCGAGGTACGGCGTGCAGATGTTGTTCCGCGAGGGTCATGAATGAGCGACGGTTGGGGATTTCCGTGAGGGTGTCGTTGTAGGCTTGATCGAGCAGCAGCTTGGACATGATGTAGTTGTAGAGCTTGGCCTCGCGCAGTTTCAGAAAGGTGTAGATGGTCAGTGCACAGAGAAACACGCTGTAGCACGCGGTCATCACGCCCCTCAGTTCGATCAGGCTGGTGGTGGTATTGAGGAAGGGGTTGAGCAGCACCCAGATCAGCGCCTGTACGACAAAGAATGACCAGCGACTCAGCGGTAGTACCGAAATGCTGTAGAGCATGCTGGCCGCCGCGAGGACCAGCCAGGAACTGTGCACGGCGGGTGGCAAGCCGTTGACGATAAGGCGTACCCCAACGGTCAGCCCCAGCACTAGCAACACGGTGATGACATCGAAGTGCCGGGCCTTGCGGGTGAACACCAGCACGACGGTCAATACCGCAAACAGGGCGAGAAATACCATCGAGCGCCAGGTGAATCCCTGACCGCCGAGGAAACTCACGATCAAGTCGAACAGCAGCCACATGGCAATGCTGGCGATATAGATCAGCAGGCTGAACGAGTGCAAACGCTCGAATTCATGCTGGATGAACTCCGCCCGCAACGCGGCGGGCGCAGTTTTCTTTAGTACCTGTTCTTCAATGGTTTTGTACATTGCCGCCCTGATGGTTGCGTTGGTTGTCGAGAATCACTCGGCCCCATGGACGATAGCGCAGTGAAAACACTGCGCCAGGATGACACCCGGTCGATGTCGCATCCGGGGCGACGGGTTCGGCGTGGAAGGGCTGACCCTCACGGCTGACCTGACGAAACGCTTCACGCACAATGCCGACAGAGCAGGGCAGTGCACTGGCATAACCGTCCCGCACGACCACCGGCAAGCGACCTGTACCGGCGCCGTCCTGCCACCACACCTGAATGCCCAGTGCGCTCAAATCGCCCAGCCACTGTGCGTTTACCGTTGGGGCGAGTTTGCCGGCACTGAATGCGCTGACATGCAGCGGCGCATCGAGTTTTGCGGCGAAATCCTTGAGCTGCTTTTGCAGCGTTATACGACGATCCGCCGCGAGAAAGTGGAAGTCATCCAGCTCCAGCGGCAAGTACCAGCCTTGTACCGTCACCTTCCAGTCCTTGCGTACAGTGTGCTGCTGAGCCAGCGACTGACCCAATTGCGCTTGCCAATATTTGCCGAGGCCGGCGCTGTCCAGTTCGTCGATGCGTTGGTAGTAGGCCGGGTCCATCTTTAATCCCAACACCAATTGCAAACCTTGCTGCTGTGCGAGCTTGAGGCTGTTGGCGAGCCAGCCATTGCTGCCGCCAAAATCGGAGTCGCCATAGGCCGTCCATTGCACAATCAGGGTTCGCGCGCCTTTTCTGGCGGTGTCCTGCCAGATGTTTTGCCACTGCGCCTGACTGAGGTTGGCATCGACATTCAGCGGTTGATAGAACACACGCTCATCGGCTCTTGCGACGAGTGCGCCCAGCATCAGGCAGAAAAACAGCATCCAGCGCGCCATCAGAAATTCCACTCCACGCCCAGCAGCACACCGTTGCCGCCTTCATATAGATTGCCGCCCAGCGATTGCTGATATTCGGTGCGCACCGTCAGCTTCGAACGGTAAGCGTTGTAGCGATCATCGTCGTACCACCACTGCCATCGAAGGCCGACACCAGTGCGCAAGTCTTGCCGCCAATCGTTGCTCGGATCCTGACTGGCAAACTCGAGGAAGCCATACGGCATGACGGTCTGCGCGCCATTGAACGGCAGCTTCCAGGTGTGACCTTGCTGGAATCGGGACAGCCATTGGTGATCGCCAGCCTTGGTCCACCACGCAGCATCGAGGTAGAGGAAGCGTTCGTCCCATTCGCTTTCGTCAACACGCCAGTCGTTGCGGTATCTGCCCTGATCGAGGAACGACGCGGTGGCGCGCAGCAGGTAGTCAGTAGTGGTGTGGCCGTCCTGGCGGTGGTCGTCGAGTTGGTCCGAGAGTTTATCGGGGTTGATCAACTGGCCGAGGCTCAGGCCGTGGTTGTCCTTGTCGTCGAACTGGCTTTGCTTGTAGATCTCGCCATAGAAGTTGATGTTTTGCGTACCCCACGGCTTGTAACGCAGGCCCACGCCTGCCGCGACGGATTCGGCGTAGCTGGAGCGGCTTTGCCCGCCGAGCAACACGCGACCATACACCGACAGCGAGCTGCCGGCGCGGCTTGGTTCGTCACCCAAGGCGTGATCCCACATCGCAACCTGAACGTTCTGCGAGTTGGGGCTGCGGTTCGACCCCTCGCTGTCGTCGTCACGCAGAAAGTCGTTGGTCGATACGCCTGCCGGTGACCAGGTACTGGCGATAGTAAAGTTGTCGCGACGGGACAACGCCTCATGGGCGCGACGCTGACGATAACGCCGGGCCTCCATGCTGCCGTCTTCATCGTCAGCGGCGACAGGGTTCTGCTCCAGATCGATGACTCGCCGCAGTTCTTTGCGCGCTGAGGCGCTGTCCTCGATTTCGTCGTAGCGCCAGGCCAGGGTTTCGCCGAGGTGGTAGTCCTCGGGAAAATCGCGGGTCGCCCGTTGCAGATAGGGGATGGCCGTCGCGCGTTCTTCGCGGGTTGGCGCGCCGGACAGACGCATGCCGTAGTCGGCGCGATAACGCGAATTGGCTGGATCGCGGCGCACCGCTTCGGCAAGCCAGGCATTACTTTGCGCGAGGTCGCCGACCTTTTGCGCGGAAACCGAAGCGGCATAAAAATGCCCGGCGTCCGGAGCGATTTGCAAGGCCTGGCGTTGCCGTTGCAGCGCCTCGGCATGATCGCCGCGAGCGTCGGCGATGGCCGCGCCAAGAGACCATTCATTGGCGCCGCGCGTGCTGCTGTGTTGCCAGAAGCGCTCGGCCGTCTGGTTGTCACCTGCATTCAACGCACTTCGGCTTGCAGTCAGGCGTGCATTGTCGGTGAGTTCGGCGGCCGGAATGCTGCGCCAGATGGCCAGTGCGCCGGCGGAATCGCCCGCCGCCTCCAGCGCATAGGCCAACGGCAAGCGGCTGCTGCGATCCCCCAGTTTTTCTGCCTGCTGGTAATACACCACGGCTTCGCCGGGACGATCAGGCATCGCACAGCGGCCGAGAGCGCGATAGTCGCCCGCCGCTTGCGGCTGGCTACCGATGGCTTGCTGTACGGCATCGCATTGCCCGGTTTCGGCGAGTTGTGCGAGCAGTTGGCCACGGGTAGCGCCGTCGATATGACTGATCAAAGAGGCCATGCGCCGTTGTTGCGCGGGAGTGGTGTCTGTCGATGACGCATAAAGCCCCGCCAGGCGTTGCAGCGCCGCAGGCGGCAGGCGAGCGCCGTGACGGTCATAAGCATTTTCCAGCAGTTGCTGCGCATGGGCGCGATCACCGCTTTGCAGTGCGAGGAAACTGGCCTGATTCAGTGAAGCTGGATTGCCGGTTTGCCGGTAGTGGTACTCCCAAAGCGTCTGTTCTTCCGTACGGCGCCCCATGCGTTGAGCCAGTTCGGCCCTGCGCTTGACCACCGCCGGGGTCTGCGTCTGGCCGGCAAGCCAGACCATGACTTTGCTGCTCTCGCCCTGTTCCTGCCAGACATCGACCAGTTGCGCCTGACGCCGACTGTCCCATGGCTCGGGCAAGCGCGTGCTCTGTAGCAAATCCGTCGCTTGCAGGCGCTGGGCGAGGACCAGCCAGGTTTGCGGATCATCCGAAGGTTGGCACTGGCGCAGTTGCGTCAGAGCGGCTTCGGGGTCATGGCGCGATAGCCACTCGGTGGTTTCCAGGCACGGACGCTGCAAATCGTTGCTCAGGCGTTGCACGGTGGGGACGTCGTCGGTTTGCCGCGCCAGTTCCCACAGGCGCTGGCGTTGCGCCGGATCAGCCAGATCGGCGGCGGGCAGGGATTGCAGCCAGCGTTGCGCCTGTTGGTCATGGCCCATGGCGATGGCGCGATCGACCATGGCCAGACGCACCTTGCGCGTCGCTTGCGGGTCCGGTGCCTGCAGCAACAGCTGTTGCAAGGGCTTTTCATCGAGGCGTTGCACGTAGGCATTGGCCAGCCGCTGCCAGCCTTCGGCATCCAGTTGTTTGCGGGCTGCGAGCGGAGCCAGTTCGTCGATGGTGCCGCTCCAGTCACGCAATTGTTCCGACCAGTTGGCGCGGGCCAGACGCAGAATGTTTTCATCGCCCTTGGGCGAAAGTTGCGCGAGCCAGTCGTGGGCCTTTGCCGCACCGCCGAACTTGGCCAGGCTCAGGCTGTAAGCCTGCCAAAGCCGTACGCGGTCGTTGAGATCGCTGGTGGCCATCCATTGTTCGACTTGCGCGCTGCTCGGCGGATCCTGCTCGATCCATGTCAGACGCAAGTCGAGCACTGCTTTACTGTTGTCCTTTGGCAATGCCTGAACCGCATCCTTGTAGCGACGCTGATTGGCCAGTGACTCGACGAGCAAGGCCCTTGCCTCATCATTTTTCGGCACCTTCTCCAGCAAGTGCCGCATCAAGCGTTCGACTTCTTTCCAGTTACCCTTTTTCGCCTCGCGGTAGCTGCGATCCATGTAGGGGTAGCTGCGAAACTGCTCGAAATCACTCAGCGGTGCGGCGTGCAATGGCGACGCAGCGCTCAGGCCGAGCAACAGGCTGCCCAGCAACAGGGTGTGACGCTGAACAGGTTTCATGCGACCTCCCGAACGATACGGTAGGCGGCCTGCTGTTCGCTGGCCTGATCAGCCAGTGCCTGTTCGAGCACTTCCTGAGTGATCATGCCGCGGGCGATCAAGTGTTCGCCGAGTGACATCTTCTCGGCATCGAAATCGATCATTGCCTGATTGAACAGGCTGGGCGGCACCATGCCGCGTACCTGCAGCAAATTGCCGAGCAACACCTGATGGCGACTGACGCGCTCCAGTAAATCTTCGTTGTCCTGATGACGCTCCAGCACCTCCAGCATATGGTGCATTTCCTCACTCTGGCGGGGGCTGGCGTACCAGTAGCGAATCCCCAATGTCACTAGGCCCTGCGGCGCCAGACGGCTACGCACAGGACGTTTCAATTGGCGACTGATCGCGCCGAGGGAAACCTGGCTGACCGGACCCTCGGAGGCGAGCACCAAAGTGTCACCTTCTTCGGCAACGGGCAGCACGCCGTAGTGCGACGCGACCCGGCGCGGAACCGCGTCGATCAGATGTTTGTCGAGTTTGAACGGATTGAGCGGCGCCCACTCCAGCTCCAGTTGTTCGGCCAATTCCTGCACCAATTGCGTGCTGTTGATGTATTCCCGCAGCAGCAGTTCACGTCCCAGACGCCGACGCACCGGGCTGGTGATGGCCGCTTCCAGTTGTTCTTCGGTGAGCAGGCCTTTCTCCACCAGTCGACGGCCCAGCGGCACTCGTTGTGCCTTGGTCAGCGCCGGGAATTCGTGGGTGGTCTTGTCCCACGCGACGCGCCGCGAGTCGCCCATTTCCATGACCTGGCGCAGCGCGCGCAGGTTGGCGAAGAAGTTGACGTAGTTGCTCCACATCATCCGTGGCGCCGACAGCAGCCCCTCGGCCAACCCGTAATAGCGCGTAACGAACCAGCCGCGCTGGAACAAACGATTGAGCAGCATGAAACCGTTGAGCCAGAGCAGGACGGGCAGGATGGAACTGTCGGAAAGAATCGACGGGTAACGCCACGACTCCGGAGAAATCACCGTCACCAGCCACATGACGATCAATACAACAAACAGCAGGTTGACCAGAAAACTCAGCATGTAGGCGATGAGCCCGCGACGGTCACGCCAGAGAAAGTAGTTGAGCAGTCCCTTGCGGCTCCAGCCGAGATTCTTGGTGCCCTGAAACACGATGCCGACGATCCAGCGCGATTTCTGCCTGATCGCGTGCTGCAAGTCCCGTGGAAAGTGCTCACGCACGCAGATGACCTGGGAAAATTCGCGGTTCATGCCGAACGCCCACGGCTGTTCCAGGGCCAGTTTCGGATCGCTGACCGAGTAACGGGCGAAGATGCACTTCATGCCTTTCTGCTTGAGGCGGAAGCCGATGTCGTAGTCCTCGGTGAGACTCTGCACATCGAAGGCGATACCGTCACCGTCTTCAAGCAGGGCACTGATCGCCTTGCGGCTGAAGCAGGTGCCGACGCCGGCGCTGGGCACCTGCCCGGTCAGGGCTTCGCGGACGATGACGTCCTTGCCATGGTTCTCGGCAAACTCGTCGACATAGTGCCCGGCGGTGAAGCCTTTCCATTCCGGGGCGTACGGGTAGACCGGGATCTGGATCAGATCCTTGTTCGGCAGCAAATAGTTGTACAGGCGCAATTCCATCGGCGAAATCACGTCTTCTGCATCGTGAAGGATGAACCCGGCGAACTGGATTTTTGCTTCGCTCTCGAAACGCAGGATGGCGTCGATGATGTTGTTCAGGCAATCAGCCTTGCTGGTCGGGCCGGGACGGGCGCAGACCACTTTGTGCACATTGGGATAGTGCTGGCAGACCGCGTCGACATCCGCTTGGGTTTCAGCGTCGTTGGGGTAGGTGCCGACGAAGATCTGATAGTTCTCGTAGTCGATGGTCGAGGCCGCCAGGCGAGCCATTTCACCCACGACCCCGACTTCATTCCAGGCGGGCACCATGATCGCCAGTGGCTTTTCCGCGATGGTGTACAGGCGTTCTTCATCGGCGCGCTCGAATTTCTCGTAGATCCGCCAGCGGCGAATCAATCTGCGGCCCCAGTACACAAGGTCGATGAACAGGTCGTCCAGACCGAGGATGAACATCAACAGGGCGAGGGCAATCGCCACATATTTGAGAGCAAACAACACATACGCAAAGAAATCGACCCAACCCAGACTCATACTCCGTCACCCGCCGGCGAGCGTGCGCTCAACCAGGCGTGCAGGCGTGTGGCGATCAATTCACTGGCATGGCCGTCGCCGTAAGGGAAATGCACGCGGCTCATGCGCGTGTAGGTTTGCTCATCGTCAAGCAACTGGCTGGCCTCTTTGACGATGCGAGCCCTGTCGGTGCCCACCAGCAGCATGGTGCCGCTTTCCAGCACCGAAGGCCGTTCGGTAACGTCACGCAACACCAGCAGCGGCTTGCCGATGGCGGGGGCTTCTTCCTGCACGCCGCCGGAGTCGGTCAGAATGAAATGCGCCCGGCCCATGAGCCAAACGAAATTCGGGTAGTCCTGCGGTGCGACCAGATAGATGTTGGGTTTGTTGGCGAGCATGCCGTACACCACCTCCTGCACCAGCGGATTGAGGTGTACCGGGTAAACGAATTGCACGTCCGGGTAACGCTCGGCGAGTTCTGCCAAGGCCTGACAAATATTCTGAAACCCATCGCCGAGGTTTTCCCGACGATGGCTGGTCACCAGAATCATCCGGCGCTGATCATCAAGCACTGCCAAAGGTGAATCAGCCGCTGGCTGCCAATCGGTTTGTTGCTGGTGGGCACGCATCCACAACAAGGCATCGATCACCGTGTTGCCGGTGATTTCGATGTTGTCTTCGGGCACGCCTTCGCGCAGCAGATTGGCGGCGGATTTGGAAGTCGGCGGGAAGTGCAGGTCGGCGATGACGCCGGTCAGGCGTCGATTGGCCTCTTCAGGCCACGGTGCGCGCAAATTGCCGGTGCGCAGGCCGGCTTCAACGTGGCCGATGGGCAGTTGCCGATTGAACGCGGCGAGGGCGGCGATGAAGCTGGTGGTGGTGTCCCCGTGGACCAGCACGATATCCGGTTTGACCCGTTCGTAGGCCTGATCAAGCTGTGTCAGCAAATGCTGCGACAAACCGTTGAGGGTCTGGCCCTGGGTCATCACATGCAGGTCTTCATCCACCGTCAGCTCGAAGGCGTCCAGCACCTGAGTGAGCATCTCGCGATGCTGGCCGGTGGAGCAGATGTTCAGTTGGATGTCAGGCCAGTGACGCAGGACCCGGGCCAGCGGGGCCATTTTGATAGCCTCCGGGCGAGTACCGAAAACCATCATGACTTTAAAAGACATTGACCCCCTCCTGGACTTCGCAACGCTGGGGCGAAACGCCTTTCGCGTGTTCTCTTACTGAGAAATAAAGAAAAGCAGCCGGATGGGAGCTTGTCCAATCCGGCTTGGGGCTTGTTTGTTACCGATGATTTAGGAAGAAAGTGCCATCAGTTGATGGCTTCTTGGATGGCAACTTCAGGAAAAGTCCCATCGGCGTGCGCGTGGGATCGTACAAAGGGTGCGCAGGGTCTGCCGGAGCCAGGTCAGATCATGCGACGCTTTGCGGGGAGCGAAGGGGGCTTTGGTCCTGCCGATATGCTCGGCGAGATCCCGTGCAAGCGTCTCTTCGGTGCCGATGCCTTTGAGCTTTTTCACCAGCCTGCCGTTCTTGTAGAACAGCACCGTCGGCGTGCCGGTCACTTGCGGATGGCGGGGCGACTCGCTGGTGTTGAGCATATAAATGTCGGCGCGATGCCGGTACGGCTCGGCCGTCTGACGAAAGATCGGCCCGGCCCATTCGCAGGCAGGGCAATGTTCGTTGGCGAAATACAGAATCACCGGGCGCCAGGTTTTCAGGGCTTTGCAATAAACCGGAGCCAGATCGGTATTCGACGCGATGGCTTTCATTGAAATCTCCTTTTCAATGACCTTGTAGGTTCAATGACGTTAAAGGAGAGGGGCAAGAAGGTCTACTGTCAGAAATTACAGGTGCGCGTAAAAAACCCGAGTTTTTTCCCACGAATTTACGAGAGCTACCCGACGAGCAAGACAGAAACGTCGGAAAAGAACGCGTGATATCTTCATTTGCATTGGAGTCATGACCCGTTTGGAGTGCTATTTTGAGTGCCACTCAAAGCACCTTAAGGAACACCGTCATGGCACATATCATTCTTTCTCAAGTCGTTGCGAGTATTTCCGAATTGAAAAAAAATCCGATGGGAACCGTCGCCGCTGGGGGCGGGCAGTCAGTCGCGATTCTCAACCGAAATGAGCCAGCGTTTTACTGTGTACCCGCCAAAGAGTACGAGACGATGATGGCGCGCCTGGAGGACCTAGAGTTGATAGCGCTCAGCAAGGAACGGGAAAATGACCCGACTATCAAGGTCTCGTTAGATGACTTATGAGCTGGAGTTTTCCGAAAAGGCATGGAAGGAATGGGGGAGGTTGGGAGAAGGGCTTCGTGAGCAATTTAAAAGGAAACTCACCGAACGGATACTCAATCCCCACGTACCTGCCGATCGCCTTAGAGGCCTCTCCAACGCATACAAAATAAAGCTCCGGAATGCAGGGTATCGAATGGTTTATCGGGTCAAGGATGAAATCCTGATCGTCACCGTGATAGCTGTCGGTAAACGAGAACGGGGCGACGTTTATAAAGAAGCCGCCAAACGCTGAATTGCTTTTAAAAGCTGAATTCATGTCTCTATGGTTTGCACCGAACCGGATCACCCAAGCCCCAAATGGGAACCTCCTACTCGCGGTGTGTAGCCTACAGTAGCGCGTTCACTCCTGATTGCGTCTCGCGATAACTTCCCTGCTTGCTGCATCCCATTGATTCCAAAAACATTTCAATCCATTGCAGATTCCGACCGAATCCTGTGGCACACTTTCTGCTGTCTATTCCGTAGTAACAAACCGTGTTCCGGTATAGCGGAATAAACACAATTCTGGAGTGCTTGCCATGCATCGCCGTCCTTCGTTGTTTAAAGCGTGTGTTTTTGTTCTTGCGGCTTCGTCCGCTGTCATGGGTATGGCCCAGGCAGCCGACGGCAAGCTCGACAGTGTTCTGGCCCGTGGGAAACTGATCGTCGGCACCGGCAGCACCAATGCGCCGTGGCACTTCCAGGGCGCCGATGGCAAGTTGCAGGGTTTTGATATCGACATCGCGCGGATCGTCGCCAAAGGTCTGTTCAACGACCCGAGCAAGGTCGAGTTCGTGGTGCAGTCATCCGATGCGCGGATTCCCAATCTGCTCACCGACAAGGTCGACATGAGCTGCCAGTTCATCACCGTCACCGCCAGTCGCGCGCAGCAAGTCGCATTCACCCTGCCGTACTACCGCGAAGGCGTCGGCCTGCTGCTGCCGAACAACAGCAAGTACAAGGAAATCGAAGACCTGCAAGCCGCTGGCGACAGCGTCACCGTGGCGGTGCTGCAGAACGTCTACGCCGAAGAACTGGTGCACCAGGCACTGCCCAAAGCCAAGGTCGATCAGTACGACAGCGTGGACTTGATGTATCAGGCCGTGAACTCCGGCCGTGCCGATGCTGCGGCAACCGACCAGTCTTCGGTCAAATACCTGATGGTGCAGAACCCTGGCCGCTACCGCAGCCCGACCTATGCCTGGAGCCCTCAAACCTATGCGTGTGCTGTGAAGCGCGGCGATCAAGATTGGTTGAATTTCGTCAACACCGCGTTGCACGAGGCCATGACCGGCGTTGAATTCCCGACTTACGCGGCGTCGTTCAAGCAATGGTTTGGTGTTGATCTGCCGTCGCCAGCCATTGGTTTCCCCGTCGAATTCAAATGATCCCGTGAGAGTGGGGCGATTGCACATCGCCCCGCTCAAGGTACTGCTGACCATGAACTATCAGTTGAACTTTGCCGCCGTGTGGCGCGATTTCGACACCTTGCTGGCGGGGCTCGGTCTGGGCCTCGAACTGGCATTGGTGTCGATCGCCATCGGCTGCGTGATCGGCCTGCTGATGGCGTTTGCCTTGCTTTCCAAGCATCGTGCCTTGCGGGTGCTGGCTTCGGTATACGTCACGGTGGTGCGTAACACGCCGATTCTGGTGTTGATTCTGTTGATCTACTTTGCCTTGCCGAGTCTCGGAATTCGGTTGGACAAGATTCCTTCGTTCATCATCACGCTCTCGTTGTATGCCGGGGCGTACCTGACCGAAGTGTTCCGTGGCGGCTTGCTGAGCATCCCCAAAGGCCAGCGCGAAGCGGGACTGGCGATCGGTCTCGGCGAATGGCAGGTCAAAGCCTACGTCACCGTGCCGGTGATGCTGCGCAACGTGTTGCCGGCGCTGTCGAACAACTTCATCTCGCTGTTCAAGGACACCTCGCTGGCTGCCGCGATCGCAGTGCCGGAACTGACCTACTACGCGCGCAAAATCAACGTCGAGAGCTACCGGGTGATTGAAACCTGGCTGGTGACCACGGCGTTGTATGTCGCGGCCTGTTACCTCATTGCCATGCTGCTGCGTTACCTCGAGCAGCGTCTGGCAATCCGCCGATAGGAGGCTGCGATGTACGAATCTCCCAGTTGGTTGCATGAATTGTGGGTCGCCCGTGAACCGCTTTGGCAAGGTTTTCTGACCAGCGTGCAAGTCTCGGCGCTGGCGATCCTGCTCGGCACGATGCTTGGCGTCGTTGCAGGTCTGGTGCTGACGTACGGCAAGTTCTGGATGCGCGCACCGTTCCGTTTTTACGTCGATCTGATTCGCGGCACGCCGGTGTTTGTGCTGGTGCTGGCCTGCTTCTATATGGCACCAGCGCTGGGATGGCAGATCAGTGCGTTTCAGGCCGGTGCGTTAGGACTGACGCTGTTCTGCGGATCCCACGTTGCCGAAATTGTCCGTGGCGCGCTGCAAGCGTTGCCACGCGGGCAGATGGAAGCGAGCCAGGCCATCGGCCTGACGTTCTACCAATCCCTCGGCTATGTGCTGTTGCCTCAGGCGTTGCGGCAGATCCTGCCGACCTGGGTCAACTCGTCGACCGAAATCGTCAAGGCCTCGACCTTGCTCTCAGTGATCGGCGTCGCCGAATTGCTCCTCAGCACCCAACAGATCATCGCCCGGAACTTCATGACCCTGGAGTTCTACCTGTTCGCCGGTTTTCTGTTCTTCGTCATCAACTACGGCATCGAGTTACTCGGCCGGCACATTGAAAAGCGGGTGGCCTTGCCATGACTGAAGCTCAAGTTTCCAACGTTCA
Source organism: Pseudomonas sp. 4CAES_32.4 (assembly GCF_058136335.1). Classification (NCBI taxonomy): domain Bacteria; kingdom Pseudomonadati; phylum Pseudomonadota; class Gammaproteobacteria; order Pseudomonadales; family Pseudomonadaceae; genus Pseudomonas; species Pseudomonas sp. 4CAES_32.4. The sequence goes on along the minus strand of NZ_CM176882.1, from coordinate 3,450,269 downwards.
AAACGGCCAGCCGCTGCTGGACATCCGTGGTTTGCACAAGCAGTACGGCGCAGTCGAAGTGCTCAAAGGTGTTGACCTGAGCATGCAGCGCGGCAACGTGGTGACGCTGATCGGCTCCAGCGGTTCGGGCAAGACTACGCTGCTGCGCTGCGTGAACATGCTCGAAGAGTTTCAGGGCGGGCAGATCCTGCTCGACGGCGAATCGATTGGCTATGACGAAAGCAACGGCAAGCGCATCCGGCACGCTGAAAAGGTCATTGCTCGCCATCGCGCTATGACGGGCATGGCGTTTCAGCAATTCAATCTGTTCCCGCATTTGACCGCGTTGCAGAACGTCACTCTGGGCCTGCTCAAGGTGAAGAAGATGCACAAAGACGAAGCCGTCGTCCTCGCCGAGAAATGGCTGGAGCGCGTCGGATTGCTGGAGCGGCGCAATCACTTTCCCGGCCAGTTGTCCGGCGGCCAGCAACAGCGCGTGGCGATCGCCCGGGCAATCGCGATGAACCCGAGCCTGATGCTGTTCGATGAAGTGACTTCAGCCCTCGACCCGGAGCTGGTCGGCGAAGTGCTCAACGTGATCAAGGGCCTGGCCGAAGACGGCATGACCATGCTGCTGGTGACCCACGAGATGCGTTTTGCCTTCGAGGTCTCGGACAAGATCGTTTTCATGAATCAGGGGCGGATCGAAGAGCAGGGGCCTCCCAAGGAGCTGTTCGAACGCCCGCAATCGCCGCGTCTGGCTGAGTTTCTGAAAAGCACGCGGTTCTAATCTTTCGTTTTGTAACCAGGAGAAATACCCATGAGCATTACTCGTTACGGCACCGGCAGCACCGCCGCTGGCGGCCAGCCACGTCCATTCGCCCGCGCTGTCGAAGCGGATGGCTGGCTGCATGTGTCCGGGCAGGTGCCGGCGGTGGATGGCGAGATCATTGTTGGCGGCATCGTTGAACAGACCCACCAGACCATGAAGAACCTGATCGCGATTCTCGAAGAGGCCGGTTATGGCCTGGAAGATGTGGTGCGTGCCGGTGTGTGGCTGGACGATCCGCGTGATTTCAGCAGTTTCAACAAGGTCTTTGGTGAGTACTTCAAGCCCGAGCACGCCCCGGCGCGGGCCTGTGTGCAGGCGAGCATGATGGTGGATTGCAAGGTCGAGATCGATTGCATCGCCTACAAGAAGAAGGCCTGAAAACACACTGATCGTTCCCACGCTCTGCGTGGGAATGCCTCACGGGACGCTCCGCGTTCCAAGGGACGCAGAGCGTCCCGGGCTGCATTCCCACGCGGAGCATGGGAACGATCATTAGCGGTAAACTCCCGGCGACTTTGAATGGGAACCACTGAAATGACCGAAGACACCATCAAGCGCCGGGCCCGTGGTCTGGACCGGGCGTTCGATATCCTCGATTTCCTCAAGGAGATCGGCCAGCCGCTGCGCCCGAACGACATCGCCAACGGCATCGGCAGCCCGAAATCCACGGTCTACGAACTCGTCGCCTCGCTGCTGGAACGACGGATCCTGGAGCCGGTGGGCAAGGACGGTCATGTCTATCTGGGTCGCCAGTTGTACTTTCTCGGCCAGGCGCATCTGCGGCATTTCGACCTCAGTCGCGAGGCCGATCACGCCTTGCAGGAGATCGTCAGCCAGACCCGTGAAACCGCGCAGATGTGCCTGCTCAACGGGCGCAAATACACGGTGGCGTTGATGAAGGAGGGTGAGCGGCATTTCCGTATTTCTTCCGATATCGGCGAAAACGCGCCGATCCCGTGGACCGCTTCCGGGCGTCTGCTGCTTGCACACTTGAGCGATCAACAGATCATCGACCTGATCGACGAAGACGACTACATCCTGCCCGACGGCGAGCGCCTGCCACTGGAGCGTTTTCTTGCAGAAATTCGTCAGGCCGGCATCGATGGGTTTTTCTCCTTCGACAGTGTCGCCGACACCTTTACCCATTGCTTCGCCGCGCCGGTCAAAGACCGCCACGGCGTGGCCATTTGCACCTTGTGCATCGTCGCCCCACGGGCCGATGCGAAGAACAATTACAACGACTATCGCCGGGTTCTGATCGAGAGCGCCAATAGCCTCGCCCGGCGTATCAACGAATAAACGCGGCTGCCTGCGGCTGCGACTGTGAGGAGTTCGACCATGACGACTGCCAATACAAACGCTGTGGAAAAGGGCAACGCTGCCATCGGTGCGCATCTGGCGCGTGACGTCAGCCTGCCGGCGCTGGTGCTGCATCGTGAATCACTGGAGCACAACATTCGCTGGATGCAGAAGTTCGTCAGCGACAGCGGCGCCGAACTCGCGCCGCACGGTAAAACCAGCATGACGCCAGCGCTGTTCAAGCGTCAGCTCGATGCTGGCGCGTGGGGTATTACCCTCGCCAGCGCTACGCAGACGCGTGCCGCTTACGCGCAAGGCGTGCGCCGCGTGTTGATGGCCAACCAGTTGGTCGGCACGCCGAACATGGCGCTGATTGCCGATCTGCTGGCCGATTCGTCGTTCGATTTCTATTGCATGGTCGATCACCCGGACAACGTCGCCGATCTCGGCGCCTACTTCGCCTCGCGTGGGGTGAAACTCAACGTGATGATCGAGTACGGCGTGGTGGGTGGCCGTTGCGGTTGCCGCAGCGAGGAGGAAGTCATCGCGCTGGCCAGGGCGATCAACGCGCAACCAGCGCTGGCCCTGACCGGTATCGAAGGCTACGAGGGCGTGATTCACGGCGACCACGCAGTCAGCGGCATTCGCGAATTCGCCGCGTCGTTGGTGCGTTTGGCGGTGCAGTTGCAGGACAGCGGCGCGTTCGCGATCGCCAAGCCGATCATCACCGCTTCCGGCTCGGCGTGGTACGACCTGATCGCTGAATCGTTCGAAGCGCAGAACGCGGCCGGGCGTTTCCTCAGCGTGTTGCGTCCGGGCAGTTACGTGGCCCATGACCACGGCATCTATAAGGAAGCGCAATGCTGCGTACTCGATCGCCGCAGTGACTTGCACGAAGGCTTGCGTCCGGCGCTGGAAGTCTGGGCGCACGTGCAGTCGTTGCCGGAGCCGGGATTTGCGGTGATCGCGCTGGGCAAACGTGACGTGGCGTATGACGCCGGTTTGCCGGTCCCTTTGCAGCGTTACAAGGCTGGCGTCGTGCCGGCGGTGGGCGATGATGTCGGTGCGTGCAAGGTCACGGCGGTGATGGACCAGCACGCGTTCATGACCGTGGCGCCGGGGGTTGAATTGCGCGTGGGTGACATCATTTCCTTTGGCACTTCGCACCCGTGCCTGACGTTCGACAAGTGGCGTGTAGGGTTGCTGGTGGATGAGCAGTTGTCGGTGATCGAGAGCATGGAGACTTGTTTCTAAAGCTTCAGACCGAGTCGTGGCCAATCGCTGGCAAGCCAGCTCCCACAGGGTTCAGTGTTGATTACACCATCTGTGAACGACATCAATCCATGTGGGAGCTGGCAAGCCAGCTCCCATAGGGGGCAGTGTTGATTACAAAATCTGTGAACGACCTCAATCCTTGTGGGAGCTGGCTTGCCAGCGATGAGGCCAGATCAGACACCCGCGAATCATCAGAGACAGCTCACATGAACACCTTCAGCCCCAACGGGCACAAAACCCCGCGCATCGCCCTGATCGGCGAATGCATGATCGAACTCCAGCAGCGCGCCGACGGTAGCCTGCAACAGAGTTTCGGCGGCGACACCCTCAACACCGCGGTCTATCTCTCGCGTGCCTTGGGCAACAAGGCGCAGGTTGATTACGTCACCGCACTGGGCGATGACAGTTTCAGCGACGCCATGTGCCAGATCTGGTCGGACGAAGGCATCGGCCTCGATCTGGTCCAGCGTTTACCCGGTCGTTTGCCCGGCCTGTATTGCATCCAGACCGATGCCAACGGCGAGCGGCGTTTCCTCTATTGGCGCAACGAAGCCGCTGTGCGCGATTGCTTCACCACGCCGGCAGCCGAGCCGATTCTGGCGGCATTGGCGGATTACGACGTGCTGTATTTCAGCGGTATCACCCTGGCGGTGCTCGGCGCGAAGGGGCGGCAGCGACTGATTCAGACCTTGATCGAAGCCCGGCGGCGCGGTGCGCGAGCGGTTTTCGATAACAATTACCGACCTCGCCTGTGGGCCTCGCGCGAGGACGCGCAGGCGGCCTATAACAGCGTCCTGCCCTATGTTGACGTGGCGTTGCTGACGGTGGATGACGAGCAGGCATTGTTTGGTTATGCCGACAGCGACGCAGTGCTCGAGGCTTACGGAACGATAGGTACGCCGGAGGTGGTGCTCAAGCGCGGCGCCGAGGCGTGTCTGATTCTGTGCGATGGCGAGACGTTTGAAGTGCCGGCGCAGAAGGTCGAAAAGGTCGTGGACACCACGGCGGCGGGGGATTCGTTCAGTGCGGCGTATCTGGCGAGTCGATTGTCGGGCGGCAGTCCGGCTGAAGCTGCCGAAGCGGGGCATCGCTTGGCGAGCCGGGTGATTCAAGTGCCGGGGGCACTGATTCCCAGAACCTGAAATGCGAGCCCTGTAGGAGCTGCCGAAGGCTGCGATCTTTTGATCTTGATCTTGAAAATAAGATCAAGATCAAAAGATCGCAGCCTCGTTTCACTCGACAGCTCCTACAGGTAAGCGCTGATCAATCCCGGTAAAACACCTGCACCAGGTGATAGCCAAATTTGCTCTTGATCGGCCCATGCACCGTCCGCAGCGGTTTTTTGAAAATCACCGCATCAATCGCGCCGACCATCTGCCCTGGACGCACTTCACCCAGATCGCCGCCGCGCTTGCCTGACGGGCAAGTGGAAAATTTCTTCGCCAGCACATCGAACGCCTCGCCTTTGGCAATGCGTTGTTTGAGCTGTTCGGCTTCTTCGGCAGTTTTCACCAGAATGTGGCGGGCTTGGGCTTTCATCGTGCGATACCTGATAACGGGGTGACGGCGGGGCGCGGGATTATGCCTCAAGTCACGCGGTTTGGTTGATCATCGTGCGGATCTTGTTGGACAGCAAATCCAGGGCGAACGGTTTGGCGATCATGTCCATGCCCTCTTCAAGAAAGCCCTGACGTTCGGCGGCGATCTGCGCATAACCGGTCATGAACAGCACTTTCAGCCCCGGTCGATGCTGGCGGGCAATTTCTGCCAATTGCCGGCCATTCATGCCCGGCAAGCCGACATCAGTGACCAATAGATCCACGCGCAAATCAGACTCCAGCAGCGCAAGGGCTGCCGTGGCATCCACCGCCTCGAAGGCTCGATAACCCAACTCCTTGAGCAAATTGAGCACCAGCATGCGCACGGCCGGGTCGTCTTCGACGATAACCACGGTTTCCCCGGGCGTCGCCGTGGACGGTTCGCTGACCGCAGCCTCGGTTGCCTGCTCTGGCGTTTGCAGGTACAGACGCGGCAAGTAAAGACGCACACAGGTGCCCTGATCCGGCCGGCTGTCGAGGCTGACATGGCCGCCGGACTGTTGGGCGAAACCATAAATCATCGAAAGCCCCAGGCCCGTGCCCTGACCGATTGGTTTGGTGGTGAAGAACGGATCGAACGCCTTGGCCAGCACCGAAGGTGTCATGCCGGTGCCGTTGTCACTGACGGCCAGCATCAGATAGTCGCCAGCCTTGACCGGTTCGAGGGTAGTGATGTCGGTGCCATCGAGGTAAACGTTTGCCGTCTCAATCAGCAGTTCGCCGCCGTTAGGCATGGCATCCCGGGCATTGATCACCAGATTGAGCAACGCGTTTTCCAGTTGGCTGACATCGGTGCTGACCGGCCACAGGTTGTCGGCCAGTTGCAGCTTGAGTTCGATCGGATCGCCTTTGGTACGGCGGATCAAATCTTCCAGCGAATGAATCAGCTCGTTGACATCCAGCTTCTTGCGATCCAGTGATTGGCGCCGCGAGAACGCCAAAAGACGATGGGTCAAAGCCGCGGCGCGGTTGGCGGACGAGACGGCAGCGTCGGTAAATCGGCCGATTTCGTCGGCCCGGCCATCGGCGATATAACGCTGCATCAAGTCCAGGCTGCCGATAATGCCGGTGAGCATATTGTTGAAGTCGTGCGCGATGCCGCCGGTCAACTGGCCAACCGCTTCCATCTTCTGCGCATGCCGCAACGCATCTTCGGCGCGTTCGCGCTCGAACATTTCATTCTGCAAACGCTGATTGGCCTGAGCCAGCTGCTCAGTGCGGGCGCTGACGCGTTCCTCAAGGGTTTCATTGAGATTGCGCAGGGCTTCTTCGGTTTTCTTGCGTTCGGTTTCATCGATCACAAAGATATAGAAACCGTTCACCGCACCGTCCGCCCCGTGGCGCGGCAAATAATTCATCAGGGCATGACGACTGCTGCCGTCGCGGTGGTTGGTGTACAGGCTGAACGAGCAGGGCCGGCCTGCCAGCGCTTCGGCGATGTACGGCGCGCGCAGAAAGTAGGCTTCTTCGCCGATCACGTCGCGAATGGTGCGGCCATAGAGTTCTTGCGGGGTGAGCCCGTACCAGTCCAGATACGCCGCGTTGTTCAGGCGGAAACGTTCCTCGCGGTCGACGTAACTGATCAGAATCGGCATGGCATTGATGATCAGCTGCAACTCGGTCTGACTTTGGCGCAAGGCCTGCTCGGTGTGTTTGCGCTCGGTCAGGTCCAGCGCCGCGCCGAGAAAACGCATGGGCCGGCCGTGATGATCCTTGTAGCAGCGTCCTCGCGCGAACACCCAGCGCAATTCACCATCAGGCTGGAGCAGGCGATATTCCTCGGCGTATTCGGTGCCGTGGGTGATGCAGTGCTTGATGCTGCGCGCCACCATCGCCCGGTCTTCGGGATGGACACCATGCAGGTAATCACTGATCGGCAACTGCCCGGCCCGGGTGGGATCGACACCGTGCAACTGAGCGAAATGCGCGTCTGCGATAAAGCGATCTTCGCCAATGTCCCAATCCCAAGTGCCGACGGCATCGGTGGCGGCCAGGGCCAGTTGCAGGCGTTCTTCGGTTTCGCGCTGGGCCTTGAGGCTTTCTTCGGAACGCTGTTGCAGCTCGAGGGCGATGCGCCGGCGCTCGTTGGTTTCAATGGCGGTGACCAGAATGCCGGCCACTTGCGCGGTTTCGTCGCGAATGGGGCTGTAGGTCAAATCCAGCCAGAAGTCGGATTCTTTCCCCTCACGCTGCAGGCTAAAGCGCCGTTCGCTGTAGGTGCGCACCTGGCCTTGTAGGACGGCGCTGTAAATCGGGTCGGTAAAGTCGCGAAGTTCCGGCCATATCTGGTGTGCCGGTTGTCCGAAAGCGTGCGGATGCTTGCTGCCGGCGAGCATGGCGAAGCCGTTGTTGTAGATTTGCGTGAGCTGCGGCCCCCATAACAACAGCATCGGCATCGGCGAGTGAATGACGATATCCACCGCGGTGCGCAGGCTTTGTGGCCAATTGGCGGAAGCACCCAGCGGACCCTTGCTCCAGTCGGTGCGGGCGATCAAGGCCTGAGCGTCATCATTGGTGGGTACAGCATTCATCACGTAAGTCCTGAGCGTCGTTCGGTAAGGCGGCGTCTACTATCCTTCAGGAGGGTAGACGCTCAACGCCGCGCTGCGTCACGACAGCGGGGCACGTCTGAATATTGAATGCTTCGCAGGTGTTTTTTGCCATGGAAATAGATGCACTGTTAACACGTTTGGCCAGTCAGCATGGCTCGGATCTGTTTTTGTCGACGGGCGCGCCACCCAGTGCGCGCTTTCAGGGCGTGCTGACGCCGCTCGGTGAACAGCCGTTCAAACCCGGCGAAGTCACGGCGATTGCGCATGCTCTGATGGACGTCGAGCAACGACGGGAGTTCGACCGGGATCTGGAAATGAACCTGGCCATCTCACGCACCGGCATCGGGCGCTTTCGGGTAAACGTGTTTAAACAGCGCAATGACGTCTCGATCGTGATCCGCAACGTCAAGCTCGACATTCCTCGTTTCGAAGACCTCAAGTTGCCGCCGGTACTGCTCGAAACGGTGATGCTCAAACAAGGCCTGATCCTGTTTGTTGGCGCCACCGACTCCGGCAAGTCGACATCGTTGGCGGCTCTGATCGATCACCGCAATCGCCACAGCAGCGGGCACATCATCACCATTGAAGATCCGATCGAGTATATCCATCGGCACCGGCATTCGATCATCAATCAGCGTGAAGTCGGGGTCGACACGCGCAGTTTCCACGCCGCGTTGAAAAATACCCTGCGTCAGGCACCGGACGTGGTGCTGATCGGCGAGATTCGCGACCGCGAAACCATGGAGCACGCACTGGCGTTTGCCGAAACCGGGCATTTGGTGTTGTCGACCCTGCATGCCAATAACGCTAATCAGGCGCTGGATCGAATCATCAATATGTTCCCCGAAGAGCGACGACCGCAGTTGCTCAATGCGTTAGGTAACAACCTGAAAGCATTCGTTTCGCAACGGTTAGTGCGTACGGTGGACGGGCAACGAAGGGCGGCGGTGGAGGTGATGCTGGGCACGCCGACCATTGCCGATCTGGTGCGGCGCGGTGAGTTCGATGAACTCAAGCCAATCATGGAAAAGTCTACGGAACTGGGCATGCAAACTTTTGACGGGGCATTGTTCGGATTGGTCTGCGAGGGGGCAATCAACGAATCCGAGGCGTTAAAAAATGCCGACTCAAGCAATAATCTGAAGTTGCGTTTAAAGCTTGCCGCAGACGCACCAAATGCTATTGACTCAAAGTCGGGAGAGTGGGGTTTGATGGGCTGAAGTGGGTTGTTGATTGCTGTTGCAAGTGGGTGTTTGCAATGCCGTTAAACATTTTGCGAGTGGATCGTTTTTAGTGGAGTAAGTACAACGTCATCGAGCTGAGTTGTTCAGCGCTTAACTTGATGGGGTGAATTATGAGTGCGGCTAAAAGAAATAAGGGATTTCAAAGTTCAACAATGGCGCTGGCCGAGTGGAGACGAATAGCTCAGGCCGAAAAGATTGAGCGCAAAAGAGTCTTGGCTGAGCTAGAGGTGGCGCTAGGGCTGTATGAAGATGATGAAGTCATTTCCTGGTTTTATCACGAGATTGATTTGCAGGAAGGCTCGTCGCTGTACGAAGTTTATAACCCCGGCAAACTCCTGCTGAATCAGTTGCTTCAAACCAGTCCGGTACGTAGTGCGATCACTCAAGTAAGGGGCGAGTACGAATCGACATGTGTAAAGCCAAGTGGAGCGCTGGATACGCTAACCGATATCGGTTGGAAAGATTTGGTTGCGGCGGGTTACTTTGACTACAGTCAATCGACACGTGTTGAGCTGAAACTTATTGCAGACATCGCCAAAGTGGCAGGCGGATATATCTGGCCAAGTCTTGAAATACGACTGGATCAATGGTTTGAGTTTCATGAAATAACCTTTCCTCAGACCAAGGCGCAAGTCCGAGGGCTTATCGATTTTTTAAAATTTGACCCGTACGTAGACGAACCTGGTAATTACTGGGAGCTTTTCGAAGTAGATGACCACGCGTCCGTCACGTTATCCGCAGAACAGTTTTCGGCTATTCGCCAGGCAACGGCCAAGCTGACGCCTGGAAAACGTCTGCTCACGGTTTTGCATGGTTTTGCCCCAGGGCTGGCGGTATCACAGGAAAATGCCGCGCAGCGCATCACCGACTGTGTCCGCTCGCCACAGGCTTTGGCTCTCGCCAAGCGTTATCTGGCAGAGTTGGGCTGGTTCGGCAACAGTAGCGGGCAAGAAGTCTCGGAGAACATGCTCCGGCAATTGCTGGTGACGGCGATTATTCTCGAACTGCATCCGGCGATCGAGCGATTGCAGCGGCGCAAGAGTATCTTCGGCTTTGAGCTGTATGGTCCGGCCAATGTTGATCGTCATTCATCAGTGGTCTGTGAGCAATTGACGGCGGTTCTACGGGGAACACTGAATATCGACCCTGAACTGGCGCCTGTGGCGACCCATTTGATACTGGCGCGCATGGCACCGGAGTTACTGGTCAGAGACATTCCCAAGTCAATCAACCTTGGATCGATTGCCTGGATCAATTTCTCTCGTGGGGTCGCATTGGTGGAGGCGGCAAAGGCAGGTGCGTCGCGGGTTCTGACCCATGGGCAGGTCATGGCCTACGCCGACCTGGAGCCGGTCAGCGATGCACAGAAACACTTGCGCGAACTGGCCATGATTGACCCGATCGTCAACTGGTCGCTGCTCAACCAGATTGTCACGCCGATTGAACTCGAGCAGGCAGAGGTAACCAGTACTCAACGTGCGATCGAAGCTTTCGAGCAGCACTCGGAAAAATTCGTCCAGATAGCCCGGGCATTTTCGACCGCTTTACCCAGCCGCGCCAACATTGCCCGTGCAGCTTTGCGAGTCGCTGCGCCGGGCTGCGACACACTGGATGAAAAAGCACTCTCCGAGGAGGGTGGGCAGCAAGTCATGTCCATGGTCGATCTGCATCAATCGGGCGATCTGGTCACTGCCAAGTGGGATCGGCGTACCGTGTATCTGATCACTAACGGCATACCCCGACCGCCCATCAACTACAACCCTTCGGGTATCAGCCTCTACAAGCGTTATCCAAAATTACTCAAGCTCACTTCCTGTGACGAAGAGATGGATCGTCAGTTGGCCGTGCATCTGAAGGACCTCAATGGTGCCATGTCGTCGACCGTGAAACTCGCGTTGGCACTGATGCCCGAGGAGGATTCGCGTGCATTCCTGAGTGCGCAGATACACTTCTTCACGGTGCGTGGATCGGCGATTTACAAGGTAAGCCGTCGTGCCAGCGCCGCCATCGGCACTGACCAGGAAAGAGAAACACAGCAAAGCCGAGATGCTGCAACCGGGCGTTTCGGCCTGGTGATGTGGGTGTCCTGCAATAACACCATTACCTGTTACGAGCTATTCACTTCCCGCGGAGAGTTCAGAAAGAACAACGTATTGGGTGAGTTGATTGTTCGCGAACGGAAAATGGAACAACGGTCGAGAATGAGCCGCACGGCCAATTTGACCCTGCAGCAATCGCTGACGTATCCGCAAAATCTGCCGCTCAATCTCAATCGTTATACCCATGCTGTTGCAGAAGACCCTTCGGTCACCAGCAGCATGGCGGTCATCGATTATTTCGGCGAGTTGCCTGCCCCCGCGAAAGCTGCAAATCCCAAGCAGGGTTTTTATCAGCGCTTCAATGATCCAAACATTGCCCGTGTCGCCGAGTTCATCGTCAGCCATCGTCCGTTCCTGCATGCCCAGGAACTCAGGGAACTTGTTCGTATACCAACGCCTCTTGAGAGCGGCCGCGAGGAAGGCGAGCGACTGATCACCTATTTCATCGACCTGGTCGTGCCGTTCAAGAAGTGCATCGAGGACATCGCCTCCGGTGAGCATGACAAGATGGTAGATGGGGCCTACGGCTGTTTGATGGACGGTATTGGCCTGATTGGAACGGTGGCGGGGGCCGGTGCGAAAGTATTGAGCATTTCTGCCAAGGCTATATCCACGACGTCAAAAGCAGCGAAGTTGACGAAACTGGTGTTCACTTCGGCCGTGTCGCTGTTTAACCCGATAGACGGCGTGCCCAGTGGCCTGCAAGCGGGTGCGAAGCTCGCACACAAAGGCCTGCTGCGCTTCAATAGAAAAACCCATGAGCTACTCACCAAGGCGAACCGACAATTGCACACACTCGGTGGCCGCCGACGCCCCTGGGATTTGATTGAAAGCGCTGGCCGCACGCAATGGGGGCTGGGCAGTTGGCGTCCCCGTGGTGCCGCGAGCGACGCTGTTATGGTCGTGGCCGCGCGCCGTGACAATAAATGGTTCGCCCTGGATCGTCGCGGTAACCTGTGGGGCAAACCGTTGAATGGTTTCTCGTTTGACGGCCCTTTGCGGTTGCCTTACACACCGAAAACCCTGCCGGAAAGTTACACGCGAAGGTTTATCGAGACGAGCCTGCCCCTTGCTCGCGCGAAGATCGACAATGCGATTGCCGCTTTTGATCGGCTTGAACTCAAGCAGCATTGCAGCCGAATCATGAAGGCATTATTCGGCGACACTTCATCGGTAGCCACCGAGCGTCTGGTGAACTATCTGCGGTTTATCCGCTTCGATTTTGCGGGCTTTTCCCTGAGCAACATTGTGCTTGATGCAATCAAGGAGCAAAGCACCCTCGCGGCGTTTGATGTGAACAGTTACAACCGCTGGAAAAATGCAGATGCCAGCAACAGAACTGATATCGCGTTTGTTGAAATCTACACAAAGAACCTGAACAAACACTTCGTCAGCCTGGGCTTCAACCATGACGTGGTAGCCGATGACCTGATTCATGAACTGTTCCATGCCAGCGCGCAAACCGACGATATCGGCTACGCCATTGATGCACAGATCGGCAGCGAAAGTGGGCAAACGGTTGATGTGGCTGCCTTACTGAATATTGCCTCGGGTTGCCTGCCGGTGTCAGAGGAGGCAACGGCCTGTTATTCAGCCTCCAAAGCCTTTGAAAATGCCGATTCCCTGGCAGTGGCAACCTCATTGCTAAGCCAGCTCTGCACAGACAAGGCCACGTTCGAGCGCAACATGATGAGGATCAACCTGGCCATCGCAGCCAGTGGTGGCAGGGCCATTGTCGATCCGGTCCTCATCACCTTGAACAAACCGGTGTGATTGCGCCAGCGGTTGCTTGACGCAAGGCCTCCGCCCGTTCAAACCATCAGTTCTGGCCGATCCCGAAACTGTTCCAGCGCCTCGGGATTGGCCAGCGCATCGGTGTTTTTGACCTTTTCGCCATGCACCACATTGCGCACCGCCAGTTCGACGACTTTGCCGCTGATGGTGCGCGGAATGTCGGTCACCGCGACGATTTTTGCCGGCACATGCCGGGGTGTGGTGTTGGCGCGGATCACCTGGCGAATCTGCTGTTGCAAGGTGTCGTCCAGTTCAACGCCGTCCGCGAGGCGCACAAACAGCACGACCCGCACATCGTCCTGCCATTGTTGCCCGATGGCCACGCTATCGAGCACTTGCGGGACTTTATCGACCTGTCGATAAATCTCCGCGGTGCCGATGCGCACGCCACCGGGATTGAGCACGGCGTCCGAGCGGCCGTGAATCATCATCGCGCCGTGGGGCAGTTGTTCGGCGTAGTCGCCCTGAGCCCATACGCCGGGAAACAGGCTGAAATACGACTGCCGCAATTTGCTGCCGTCGGCGTCATTCCACAGCCCGATCGGCATCGCCGGAAAATGCCGGGTACACACCAACTCACCTTTTTCGCCGATCACCGGCTCACCCGCGTCATTCCACACTTCGACCGCCATGCCCAGACTCTTGCCCATGATCTCGCCGCGACGTACCGGCGACAGCGGATTGCCGTTGACGAAGCACGAGACAATATCGGTGCCGCCCGACATCGAGGCCAGACAAACGTCGGGTTTAACATCGCGATAAACGAAATCGTAGCTTTGCGGCGATAACGCCGAACCCGTGCACAGCAAGGTTTTCAGACTGCCCAGAGCATGGCTTTGCCGTGGTTTGACGCCGCTGCTTTCCAGTGTCGCGAGAAACTTGGGGCTGGTGCCGAACACGCTGATGCGTTCGTCGTCGATCAAGTCCAGCAGGCGTTGGTTGTCCGGGTAAAACGGCGAGCCGTCGTACAGCACCACGGCGCTGCCCACCGCGAGTGCCGACACCAGCCAGTTCCACATCATCCAGCCACACGTGGTGTAGTAAAACAGTCGGTCACCGGGGCCGAGATCACAATGCAGGCCATGTTCCTTGACGTGCTGCAACAGCACGCCGCCGGTACTGTGCACGATGCATTTCGGCACGCCGGTGGTGCCGCTGGAATACAGCACGTACAGCGGATGATTGAACGATACTGCGACAAAATCCGGTTCGCCGCCGGGGTCATAGAACTCATCCCACAGGTTCACGTCGGCTTGGGTGCGATAGTCCGTTCTACGGGTGTTCGGACGTGCGTAAGGCACGATGATCAACTGCTGCAAGGTGGGCAGTTGTTGGAGAATTTCATTGAGCTTGCCGGTCTGGTCGATCGCTTTGCCGGCGTAACGGTAACCGGCGCAGGTGATCAGCACTTTCGGTTCGATCTGGCCAAAACGATCGATCACCCCGTGGGTGCCGAAATCCGGCGAAGAGCACGACCAGATCGCACCGAGGCTGGTGGTCGCGAGCATCGCCACCAGCGTTTGCCAGGTGTTGGGCATGCACGCGGCGACGCGATCACCGAGGCCCACACCGGCAGCCTGCAGACTGGCCTGGAGCCCGGCGACATGCTCGGCCAGTTCGGCCCAGCTCAACTGTTCGCGTTGACCGTTTTCTCCCACGGCAATCACCGCCACGGCATCGTCACGACGACGCAGCAGATGCTCGGCGAAGTTCAGCGTTGCGCCGGGAAACCATTCGGCGCTGGGCATTTGTGCGCCTTCACGCAGTACCGCATCGGGTTGGGTGTGAAAACGAATATCGAAGCAGTCGACGATGTCCTGCCAAAAATCCTCACGCTGTTCGATGCTCCATTGGTGCAGGGCAGGGTAGTCGTCGAGTTTCAGCCCATGACGCTGATTGACCGAGCGCCGGAAAGTGTCCATGCGCGATTGGGCGATACGGTTGGCGTCGGGTTGCCAAAGGATGTCGGACATTGCTTGCCTCTTGTTATCGGGTTCATGCACAAGGCTCTGGCACTACGACTATCCCCTGTGGGAGTGAGCCTGCTCGCGATAGCCGTTTATCAGTCGGCACATCTGCGATTGCCAATAAACTATCGCGAGCAGGCTCACTCCTACAGACGGCGACGCAGGTTATTGGGCCAGCCAGCCACCATCAATATTCCATGCCGCCCCACGCACCTGGCTGCCAGCCTCGCTGCACAGGAACAACACCAACTCGCCCAAATGCTGCGGCGTCACAAATTCCAGCGACGGCTGCTTCTCGGCCAGCAGATCATGTTGCGCCTGCTGCGGATCGATGCCCTTGGCCGCGCGATCATCAATCTGTTTCTGCACCAGCGGCGTCAACACCCAGCCCGGGCAGATCGCGTTGCACGTCACGTTGCTGGTCGCGGTTTCCAGGCCGACCACTTTAGTCAAACCGATGACCCCGTGTTTGGCGGCGACGTACGCAGCTTTGCCGGTCGAACCGACCTGGCCATGCACCGAGGCAATGTTGATGATCCGCCCCCAGTTCTTCGCGCGCATGCCCGGCAGGCTCAGGCGCGTGCTGTGGAACACCGAAGACAGGTTGATCGCAATGATCGAATCCCAGCGCTCCACCGGGAATTCTTCCACTGCCGCGACATGCTGAATGCCCGCGTTATTGACCAGAATGTCGACGCCGCCGAACTCGCGCTCGGCGTAGGCGATCATGTCGGCGATCTGCGCCGGGTCGCTGACATCGGCCGGATGATGGCCGACCTTGCCGCCGAATTGGCCGACTTCAGCAATGACCTTCGAGGCATCACCAAACCCATTGAGAATCAGGTTGGCGCCAGCCTTGGCCAGGCTCAGTGCGATGCCCAGGCCGATGCCGCTGGTGGAACCGGTTACCAGTGCGGTCTTGCCGGAAAGAGTCGTCATCAATACCTCACACAATGCCAGTGGCGTAGAAAGTGCCGATCACTACGAAGACCGCCAGGGTCTTGATCAGCGTAATACAGAAAATGTCTTTATAGGCTTCGCGGTGGGTCAACCCGGTCACCGCGAGCAACGTGATCACGGCGCCGTTATGCGGCAAGGTGTCCATGCCGCCGCTGGCCATCGCCGCCACGCGGTGCAGCACTTCCAGTGGAATATTGGCGGCGTGGGCGGCAGCAATGAACTGCTCGGACATCGCCGCCAGCGCGATGCTCATGCCGCCCGACGCCGAACCGGTGATGCCGGCAAGCAGGGTCACGGTGATGGCTTCGTTGACCAGCGGATTGGGAATCTGCTTGAGCCAGTCGGCCAGTACCAGGAACCCCGGCAGCGAAGCGATCACCGCACCGAAACCGTATTCCGATGCCGTGTTCATCGCCGCCAGCAACGCGCCGCTGACTGCGCTTTTGCTGCCTTCGGCGAGTTTGCTGCGGATCGCTTTGAAGCCGAACGCCAGCACCATCAGGATGCCGATCAGCAAGGCTGCCTGCACGGCCCAGATCGCCGTCAGTTTGGCGATTTCAGTGGTCACCGGCGCGGCCATGCCCGGCAGCGCGAGGCTGTGGGTCTTGCCATACCACTGCGGAATCCACTGGGTGAACAGCAGGTTCATGATGCCCACCGCCAACAGTGGAGACAGGGCAATCCACGGGTTGGGCAGCTTCAGGTCTTCAGCGGTTTCCGGCTCGTTGCGCAGTTCGGTGCCGTAGCCTTCGCCGGCACGTTGCGCCTTGTTGCGCTGGCGCTGAAGAAACAGCATGCCGGTGCAGAAGACGAAAATCGTGCCGATCACACCCAGCCACGGCGCGGCCCACGCGGTGGTGTTGAAGAACGTGCTGGGGATGATGTTCTGGATTTGCGGGGTGCCGGGCAGGGCGTCCATGGTGAACGAGAACGCGCCGAGAGCGATGGTCGCGGGGATCAGGCGCTTGGGGATGTTGCTCTGACGGAACATTTCAGCGGCAAACGGATACACCGCAAACACCACGACGAACAGCGACACGCCACCGTAAGTGAGCAGGGCGCACACCAGCACGATCACCAACATCGCTTGCTTGGTGCCGAGCAATCGAATCGCCGCCGCGACGATCGAGCGGGAGAACCCCGACAACTCGATCAGCTTGCCGAACACGGCGCCGAGCAGGAATACGGGGAAGTACAGTTTGATGAAACCGACCATTTTCTCCATGAACACCCCGGTGAACGCGGGCGCTACGGCAGATGGGTCGGTGAGCAGCACCGCGCCAAGGGCGGCGATCGGCGCGAATAGGATAACGCTGTAGCCACGGTAGGCGGCGAGCATCAGCAGCGCGAGGGCCGCCAAGGCAATGATCACACTCATGGTGTGTCTCTCCAGAATTGTTATTTTTGTGGGTGGAACGGGTGTGGGAGAGGCTTTAGCGAGTTTTGTGCCAGATATGTAAGTATTTGAAATATATGATCTATTTTGATTTTTTTTAAGTGTTTGGAGTGTTTTTGTCTCTTTTCTGAGATTTTTTTTGTTGATTGTTCTGGCCTCTTCGCGAGCAAGCTCGCTCCCACAATTGGAATGCGGACAGCCTGTGGGAGCGAGCTTGCTCGCGAAGTTTTGACTTGTCTCAAGGAAGAGACTGATGTCTCAATATTGAGATCAGACCATGCTTAAGGCGACCATTTTCTTGTAAAGCGTCGACCGCCCCAGGCCCAGTGACACTGCCGCTTCAGGCACTTTGCCCCCGCATTGGTCGAGGGCTGCCTGAATCAATTGCCGATCAAAACGCTCCCGTGCCTGCGCAAAGGTTTCCTGCACCAACGGTTCAATCGTCGGTGCCGGGCCGCGTTCCACGGGCAAAAATGTGCCTATCGCCGCGCGAATGTCAGTCTCCGTCAACATCAAGTCATCACTGAGCAGCGCCGCCCGCTCCAGCACATTGCGCAGTTCGTGGATGTTGCCCGGCCACGCGTGCTGGCCGAGCAGTTCCAGCGCATCACGATGCAATTCGTGCTGACTGCGCAGCTCCTCCAGAATCGCTTCACTGAGTGCCGGCAAGTCGTCCAGGCGTTCACGCAATGGCGGCACCTGGATCGGCAGCACATTGAGGCGATAGTACAAATCGGCGCGGAACTCGCCACGCTGGATCGCCGCCTGCAGGTCCGTCGAGGTGGCGGCGATCACGCGAACGTCGCTCTGGATCACTTCGTTGGAGCCGACGGGTTCGAATTCCTTTTCCTGCAACACCCGCAACAGTTTGCTTTGCAGGGGCAACGGCATGTCGCCGATTTCGTCGAGGAACAAGGTGCCGCCCTGGGCAATCTGCAACTTGCCGGTGCGACCCTTGCGGTCGGCGCCGGTGAACGCGCCGGGCGCCGTGCCGAAGAACTCCGCTTCCAGCAGCGTCTCGGGAATCGCCGCGCTGTTGATGCTGACGAACGCCTTGTGCGCCCGTGGCGAGGCACTGTGAATCGCTTGGGCCAGCAGCTCTTTGCCGGTGCCGGTTTCGCCGAGCAATAACACCGGTGATTCGGCACTGGCACTGCGCCGCGCCCGCCGTTTGACTTCGAGGCTGGCGGCGCTGGTGCCGATGAAATGGGCGAAGTTGTACTTGGTCTGCCGTGCGCGCAGCAGGGAACGGGTTGAGGCCAGTTCCTCCTGCATGCTCAAGTAACGCTTGAGCATCGGCGATAGCGTGCGCAGCTCATCGAACAGGGCAAAACCGATGGCGCCGATCACCGTACCGACGTCGTCGTGGATCGGCAGACGCATCACCACCAGTGGCTCTTTCGGCGTGTCTTGCATGTCGAGCAGGATTGGCCGCCCGGTGCGCACCACTTCGCGCAACAGGCTGCCGGGGATTACGCTTTCACAGGGTTTGCCGATGGCGACGGCGGCGGACTCAAGGCCAAAGCGCCGGGCATAACGCTCATTCATCCAGACGATATTGGCGTCGCGATCGACGATCACCGTGCCTTCGCTGGACTGCTCGATGATCTCGAACAGCGAGCGGATCGCCAGAGTGCGAACCCGTTGATAGTCCTTGAGGCTTTCGGTGGTGTTCATCTGACGGCTGATCCGGAATGTAAGTTGTCAATGCGGGCCTCTTCGCTGGCAAGCCAGCTCCCACAGGGTTCTCGGGCGTTCACGCATGTTATGTACATCGCCGCTCCTTGTGGGAGCTGGCTTGCCAGCGATTGAATGCGACTCGGTTTATGTCTATCCAGGATGCGCCGCCGCCAACAGCTCTTGGGTATACGGATGCTGCGGCGAATCGAACACCGTGTGACTGGGGCCACGCTCGACCACTTTGCCGTCCTTGATCACGATCATGTCGTGGGCGAGGGCGCGCACCACCGCCAGATCGTGACTGATGAACAGATAAGTCAGGCCATGCTTTTCCTGAAGATCGCGGAGCAGGGCGACCACTTGTTTCTGCACCGTACGATCCAGCGCCGACGTCGGCTCGTCGAGCAGGATCAGCGCCGGTTTCAGCACCAGCGCCCGGGCGATGGCGATGCGTTGCCGCTGGCCGCCAGAGAATTCGTGGGGGTAGCGATGGCGACTTTCCGGGTCGAGGCCGACCTCCCTGAGTACGCGGATCACTTGCTCATCGCATTCGCCGGCGGTCGATTCGCAGTGTACTTCCAAGCCTTCACTGATGATCTGCGCCACCGACATGCGTGGGCTGAGGCTGCCGAAGGGATCCTGAAACACCACCTGCATCTGGCGGCGCCACGGGCGCAGTTGTTTCTGAGTGAGGCCGTCGAGCGCTTCACCCTGGAAACGAATGCTGCCCTCGGAGTCGAGCAGGCGCAGGATCGCCTGACCCAACGTCGATTTGCCCGAACCAGACTCGCCGACGATCCCGAGCGTCTTGCCGCGCTGAATGCTCAGGCTGATGCCATCGACGGCGCGCAGGTATTGCTTACGCTGAAACAGCCCGCCTCCGACGACGAACTCGACCCGCAGATTCTCGACCTCCAGCACGTTCTCGCGCTCATCCCGAGGCAGGGCTTCACCTTCAGGTTCGGCGTTGAGCAATACGCAGCTGTAAGGGTGCTTGGGTTCGGTAAACAGCGTTTCGCACGGTGCCTGCTCGACAATCTGCCCGGCCTTCATAACGCAAACGCGCTGGGCAATGCTACGCACCAGATTGAGGTCGTGACTGATCAGCAGCAGAGACATACCCAGGCGCTGTTGCAGGGATTTGAGCAGCAGCAGGATTTTGCGCTGCACCGTGACGTCGAGCGCGGTGGTCGGCTCATCGGCGATCAACAGTTCCGGCTCGCAGGCCAGTGCCATGGCAATCATCACCCGTTGGCGTTGCCCGCCCGACAGCTGATGCGGATAAGCCTTGAGCCGTTCCTTGGGCTTCTGAATGCCCACCAGCCCGAGCAATTCCAGGATGCGTTGTTGTGCCGCTTTGCCGCCCAGGCCTCGGTGCAGAAGCAGAGTTTCGCCAATCTGCTTTTCGATGGTGTGCAGCGGGTTGAGCGAGGTCATCGGCTCCTGAAAGATCATCGCGATACGGTTGCCGCGCAATTCACGCAGGACCTTGGGGTCGGCGCCGACCAGTTCCTGGCCACGGTAACGAATACTGCCGGTGGTTTGCGCTTCACTTTCAGGTAACAACTGCAGAATCGAATGCGCCGTCACCGATTTGCCCGAGCCCGATTCGCCGACCAGTGCCAGGCATTCACCGGGGCGAATATCCAGGCACAGGTCGCGCACCACGGGCTGGCCGTGGAAGGCGACATTGAGGTTGCGAATTTCGATCAGGTTATCAGTCATGGCCACGCTTCAAGATCGAGGGTCGAACGCGTCACGCAACGCTTCGCCGATGAATACCAACAAGGAAAGAATCAATGCCAAGGTGAAAAATGCCGTCAGCCCAAGCCACGGTGCCTGCAGGTTCTGTTTGCCCTGACCAATCAGTTCACCCAGCGAGGCACTGCCGGCGGGCATGCCGAAGCCGAGAAAATCCAGCGCGGTCAAAGTGGAAATCGCCCCAGTCAAAATGAACGGCAGGTAGCTCAACGTGGCGTTCATGGCGTTGGGCAGGATGTGGCGGACGATCACTTTGCGATCAGTCAGGCCCAATGCCCGCGCGGCTTTGACGTATTCCAGATTGCGCCCACGCAGAAACTCGGCGCGCACAACGTCAACCAGTGCCAGCCATGAAAACAATGCCATGATCCCCAGCAACCACCAGAAATTCGGCTCGACGAAACCGGAAAGGATGATCAGCAGGTACAGCACCGGCAACCCCGACCAGACCTCCAGCAGACGTTGCCCGAGCAGATCGACCCAGCCGCCGTAGTAGCCCTGCAATGCGCCAGCGGCGATGCCGATCAGCGCACTGACAAATGTCAGCATCAGCGCAAACAGGATCGACACCCGTGCGCCGAAGATCACTCGCGCCAACACGTCTCGCGCCTGATCGTCGGTACCCAGCCAATTGACTGAGGTAGGCGGGCTCGGCGCCGGTTTGTTGAGATCGTAGTTCGGCGTGTCGTCACTGAACGGAATCGGTGGGAACAGCAGCCAGCCGCCGTCCTTGCGAATCAGGTGCTGCACATAGTCGCTGCGATAATCGGCCTGGAAGGGCAGTTGCCCGCCGAACTCCTGTTCGGTGTGGCGCTTGAGCACGGGGAAGTACCACTGGCCCTGATAGCTGACCACCAGCGGTTTGTCATTGGCGATCAACTCGCCGCCCAACGTCAGTAGAAACAGGCCGATAAACAGCCACAGCGACCACCAACCCCGGCGGTTTTTCTTGAAGCGTTCGAATCGGCGACGGCCCAATGGCGAGAGTTTGAACATCAGGCGTTCCTCGCGGCGAAATCGATGCGCGGATCGACCAGCGTATAGCAGAGGTCACCGATCAGTTTTATCAGCAGGCCGAACAGGGTAAAGATGAACAGCGAGCCGAACACCACCGGGTAATCCCGGGACACTGCCGCTTCGTAACTCATGCGGCCGAGACCGTCGAGCGAGAAGATCACTTCGATCAGCAACGACCCGGCAAAGAACACGCTGATGAACGCTTGGGGGATACCTGACACCACCAGCAACATCGCGTTGCGAAACACGTGCCCATACAGCACGCGACGTTCGCTCAAGCCCTTGGCCCGGGCGGTGACCACGTACTGGCGGGTGATTTCATTGAGAAACGAGTTTTTGGTGAGGATCGTCAACGTTGCGAAACCACCAATCACCAGTGCCGTCACCGGCAATACCAGATGCCAGAAATAATCGGCGATCTTGCCCAGGGTCGACAGCGATTCAAAGTTGTCCGAGACCAGGCCGCGCACTGGAAACCAGTTCAGCGAAGTGCCTCCGGCAAACACCACGATCAGGAACATCGCAAACAGGAAGGCCGGCATCGCGTAACCGATGATGATCGCCGTGCTGCTCCAGATATCGAAATGACTGCCGTGGTGCACCGCTTTGCGGATACCCAGCGGAATCGAAACCAGATAGGTGATCAGCGTTGCCCATAACCCGAGGGAGATGGTCACTGGCATCTTTTCCAGGATCAGATCGGTGACCGTGGCGCCGCGAAAGAAGCTTTTGCCGAAATCCAGTTGCGCGTAGTTCTTGAGCATCAACCACAGACGCTCATGCGCAGGCTTGTCGAAGCCGTACTGTTTTTCGATGTCCTTGATCAGTTGCGGATCGAGGCCGCGACTGGCGCGGGAGGTGCCACTCATGGTCTCGCTCGCGCCGCCACCGACACTGGCGCCGCCGATGCCTTGCAGATGAGCGATGGCCTGTTCCACCGGGCCACCGGGGGCGGCTTGAATGATCACGAAATTAACCAGCAGAATGATCACCAGCGTCGGAATGATCAGCAGCAGACGGCGCAGTATGTAACCCCACATCAGTGCGGCCCTCCGGGTCTGCCACGGCTTATTTTCTCGGCAGTCATCTGCTGATTGGTCAGCGGCGTGCTGCTGATTTCCCACCAGCTCTCGATGGCTTCGTCATTGCTCGCCTGCACCGACGGTATGCCGAAGCGGTTCCACCACACGGTCGACGTGCCCGGCGGATAATAGTTGGGGATCCAGTAGTAGTTCCATTGCAGCACCCGATCCAGTGCGTGGGCATAGTGCAGCATGTCCGATTGGGTGGAGGCGCGGATCAGGCCGTTGATCAAAGTGTCCACCGCCGGGTTCTTCAGCACCATGTAGTTATTGGCGCCGGGGTCGTTGGCGGACGCCGAACCGAAATAATTCAGCAACTCGCCCCCCGGAGAGGTGCTGACCGGATAGCCGGTGACGATCATGTCGTAGTCGCGGCTCATCAGGCGATTGACGTATTGCGAGGAATCGATGCGACGGATGTTGAGGTCGATGCCGATTTGCTTGAGCGTGCGCTTGTACGGGAGCAGCAACCGATCCATGCCGTTCTGACTGACCAGAAAGGTGAAGCTCAGCGGCTCGCCGGCGGCATTCACCAATTGATCACCATCGGGCTTCCAGCCTGCCTGTTCGAGCAGTTCGAGGGCTCGTAGCTGTTTGTCACGGATGATTCCGCTGCCATCGGTTTCAGGTGCCTCGAAGACTGTGCTGAAGACTTCGTCAGGAATCTGCCCGCGCAACGGTTCAAGAATCTTCAGTTCCTGCGCGTCGGGCAACTGCCGCGCGGCGAGGTCAGTGTTGGAAAAGTAGCTTTGCTGGCGGATGTACAGGTTGCGCATCATCTGCCGGTTGCTCCATTCAAAATCCCAAAGCATGGCCAGGGCCTGGCGCACGCGGCGATCCTGGAACATCGGTTTCTGCAGGTTGAAGACAAAACCTTGCGCCGACTGCGGCGATTCGGTCGCCAGATGAGCCTTTTGCAGGCGGCCATCCTTGAGCGCCGGGCTGTCGTAGCCAATCGAATAACCGGTGGCGGAAAACTCGCGGTTGTAATCGTAGGCACCGCCGCGCAGTACCTGACGAGCGACATCGGTATCGCCGAAGTATTCGATGCTGAAATGGTCGAAATTGTAGAGGCCGCGACTGACCGGCAGATCCTTGCCCCACCAGTCGGCATTGCGTTCAAAGGTAATGCTGCGTCCCGAATCGATTTTGCCGACCCGATAGGGGCCGCTGCCCAGTGGCGGTTCATATCCGCCGCCGCCAGCAAAGTCGCGGGTCTTCCACCAATGCTCGGGAAACACCGGGAGCGTCGCGATATCCAGCGGAAGCGTGCGGTTTTCGTTGCTTTTGAAGTCGAAGCGTACAGTCAGCGGCGCTTCCACTTCCACGCCTTTGACGTCGGCAAACTGGGTGCGATAACGCAGGCTGCCCTGGGTCATCAACAGGTCGTAGGTGTAACGAACGTCTTCGGCGGTAATCGCCTTACCGTCGGCGAAGCGTGCCTTGGGATTGATAAAGAAGCGCAGGGATAAACCGTCGTCGGAGCGCTCCATCTTCTGCGCCACCAGGCCATAGACGGTATAAGGCTCGTCCAGTGAGCGCTGGGCCAGAGGCGAGTACAGCAGACCGTCAATCTGGGTGACGCCGATGCCCTTGTCTATATAAGGGAGGACGTGGTCAAAGTGACCGATTTCGATGGCCGAGCGGCGCATCGTCCCGCCCTTCGGGGCCTGCACATTGGTGTAGTCGAAGTGGCTGAAACCGGCAGGGTACTTGGCGGGTTCACCGTAAACAGTCAACGCATGTTGAGGTGCCGCGTTCACGCTGCCGGCGGCTGAAAGCAGCGCGAGAGCGGTGAGCATCAATGTGGGGAAAACCAGTCGCATTGTCAGCCTTGGAACCGGAAAATCGATAAGCGCAATTTGTACGCGAGAGACGCGTCAGCCGCCAGCCGTATGTGTAACTGAAACACAACGGCCCACCAAAAGGCGGGCCGTTGAGGAGCGATCAGGCGACGAATCAGTCCTGACGGCTGGTAACTTCCAGCAAGTGATAACCGAACTGGGTTTTCACCGGGCCTTGCACGACATTGATCGGCGCGCTGAACACCACGGTGTCGAATTCCTTGACCATCTGGCCAGGACCGAACGAGCCCAGATCACCACCCTGACGGCTGGAAGGGCAGGTGGAGTTGGCCTTGGCGACTTCGGCGAAATCAGCGCCGCCTTCGATCTGGGCCTTGAGTTCGTTGCACTTGTCTTCGCTGGAAACCAGGATGTGGCGGGCAGTGGCTTTAGCCATGGGGAAACTCTCCAATCTATTTCAGTAAAGTGTGGAGCCTACCGGAATCAGTGGGCGAATTCTCGGCAAAGTTCCATTCGATAAACCTTGGGCTTCATCAGAGGCCAGCGGCCTGCAGACGCGTGGCATGTTCAACATAAAGTTGAATCGGGTCATGCGCCAGCTGAGTCGCGCCCGGACTGCGTCGCAGGCTTGCCAGATGGTCCATCGGGTAATCGGAACAGATCACGTGACCAAGATGCGAACTGAAGCGGCCGACAAAACCATCATTCTGTTGTGCTTCGGTCGTGAAGTATTGGGCCATTTCCTCACAAATACGCTGAGCCGGGTCGAGTGAGCGAGGCGCATTGGCTGGCAGAACGCCGCTCCAGGAGTAGTAATGAACATCGTTGACCTGCGCAGGGCCATGGCCTCCCCAGCTCTGGGGCAGCCCCTGCGGAAACTTGTCGTTGAAGTCGCCGACCCCTTCAGTCGTCAGCGCGTTGAGCGCCGCGACTGCATTCTGTGGCAGCGAAAGACTGCCACTGAGCAATGACAGCAAGTCGGCAAAAGACGTCGCCACGCTCTGCGCGACCCTCTCAGGAAGGCGCCCGGGGATCAGGGCCTTGCGCAGGAAGTCAGCCACTTCCGAACCATGGTTCGGCCCGCTGACCGAGGTCACCGATGCGACGCTGTGTGGGGCAAGCGCTGCCGCGTAGCGCGCCGCCAATGCGCCCTGGCTGTGACCGATGAGGTTGACTTTGCTGGCACCCGTGCCGCGCAGAACAGCCTCTACTTGAGTGAGCAATTGTTCGCCCCTGATTTCGTTCTTGTGGGTGGCAGAGAGGTGTGGAACAAACACCCGGTTGCCGGCCGCTTTCAGAACGTTTTTGACGTCATCAAACAGCTCGACATGACCGATACGCTCGAATCCAAACAGGCCGTGTACCAACAGGATGGGATAGCGCGTTGTAGCATTCCGTTGCATGTTCAGACCTTTTTCGCAGAAGTTCATCGAGTAATTACGCCGCTCACTCTAAAACACTCATTCTGTTGAAGAAGTACGAATAGGCTTCATATCGCTGTCGAAACTGGAATAGGGTCTGTACGAAATTTCGGAGATCTCTGAGCTCCACGTCGGAATTTGTGGCCATCCAGCGCTCGGAAAATTGTGATTTTGCCTTGCGCTCTTACTTGATCCGTAGCCTTTGCCGCAGGACCGCGGCGTATTGAGCTGACATCGAAACCGTGAGAATTCCCTTTCAATATCGGTTGTCGACGCCGTCAATGACGATGGCGCCTTATCCAAGGAATGGGCCGAGCATGACCACTCATGAAATCGAGTTTTATTACCGCGCAAGCCACCCGATCAGTGCCTGCGCACACACAGCCGCATTGCCGGCGGTGACGATCGATTCGTTAAAGGATGATGTGCTGGACCCTTCACTCACTAAGGTGGTAGTTCGAGTCGCTGCCTACCCCAACATGGCGTGTGGCGATCAGTTGATATTGAGCTGGGATGGTCTGGACATCGAAGGCTTTGCCTACCAACACGAAATAGTCCGGTTTGTCAGCGAAGCTCAGGTGGGCAAGGAACTCGTGTTCGTTATCAAAGGCCTGCACGTGGCGGCCCTGGATGGCGGCTCGCTGCAAGTCTACTGGACGCTGCTCAAGGGCAATCTGCCCCATCCGCTCGAGTCTGAGCGCCTGCAACTGTCCGTCGGTGATGTGCGAATGAATCTGCTCGCGCCGCAAATTGACAATGCTGTAGGGGGAGCCCTTGATCCGGAGCGGGTGCCAGAGGGGACGCTTGTTGCGCTGCAACCTTACGCCAGAATGTCTGCTGGCGACCGCGTTGTCCTGTCGTGGAAAGGCGATACGGCGGTTGAGTCTTTCAACGACACGTTGAAGGTCGAAGCCTTTGCTGTTGCCGAGGCATTGTCATTCTGGATTCCGTCGGCGTCCATTGAAGCCCATCGTGGCTCGCAAGTGAATGTGAGTTATCGAGTCGAGCGTGTGAGCGGGGACGTTGAAGCGTCGGATTCGACCAAGGTTTTCATTGGGCCTTTGGTTCGCGGTGAGCTGGCGGCGCCGGAAGTGCTTGAGGCTCCAGGTGGCGTGCTGTCGGTAGCCGATTCGACTGCCGGCGTTACTCTTGTGATTGGGGACGCACAGACCCAGGATGGCGAGCTGGTCTATCTCAGGTGCGATGGCGAGTTATACAGTCACCGGGATGACCGCGACATCACCATGGAAACGGCCGGACGGCCGCTGAAATTCATTGTTCCTCATTCCTTCTGGCGAGAGCATCAGGGCTCGACTGTAGGCATTAGCTATACGGTGGAGCGCCTGGATGATGTCAGCCAGGAATCTGCGGTAATGCGTATACGTATCGAGGCATAAAGGCTGTTGCCCCAGCCCTCCGTTTTCCACGAAACCGGAGGGTTTTTTCGGGAGCCGTCAGTTCTGAACGGTGGCAGTAAGGCGTTGCGCCGCCTTCCGCAGCAACTGCTCCGTTGCGCTGAAGCCAAGGCAGCCGTCGGTAACAGAAACGCCGTAACGCAGCGATTTGCTCAGCGGCTGGCAGCCCTCAAACAGATGTGACTCAATCATCATGCCGATCAGTGAGCGATCACCTTGCAGGCGTTGTTCAAGCACTTCATTGAACACGCCTGGCTGGCGCAATGGGTCTTTGCCGCTGTTGGCATGGCTGCAATCGACCATGATCCGGCCAGGGATCTTCAAGCGTTTCAGCTCTGACTTGATGCGGTCTACGCTGGCGCGGTCATGGTTTGGACCTTGGTGTCCGCCACGCAGCACCACGTGTGTATCGGGATTGCCAGCGGTTTGGATCATCGCTGGATGACCCTGGCTATCTACACCGAAGTGCCGGTGCGGGTGGGCTGCCGAGCGCATTGCATCGACCGCCACCGCCACGCCACCGTCAGTGCCGTTTTTGAATCCGACCGGCATGCTAAGACCGCTGGCCATTTCGCGATGGATCTGTGACTCGGTGGTGCGTGCGCCGATGGCTACCCAACTGAGCAAATCATCGAAGTAGCCGGCGGCCATCGGTTGCAGCAATTCGGTGGCCACGGGCAGGCCGAGGCGGATCATTTCCAGCATCAGCTCGCGGGACAAGGTCAAGCCGCCAGCCATGTCGTCACTGCCATCCAGACGTGGATCGTAGGCGAGGCCTTTCCAGCCAATGGTGGTGCGAGGCTTTTCGACGTAGGCACGCATGACCAGCAACATCGAATCGCTGACTTCAGCGGCGAGCCGGGCCAGTTTGCCGGCGTATTCGAGTGCGGATTGCGGGTCATGTATCGAGCAAGGGCCGACAATCACCAGCAAGCGAGGGTCTTCAGCGTTGAGAATGGCGCGAACCGCCTGACGATGGGCGGCGACCTGCTGACTCAAGGCTGCGGTCAGGGGCAGTTGCTGTTTGAGTTGCAACGAGCTGGGCAGGCGCAACGTCAGCGCTTCGTTAGCGCAATCGAGGTTGGACAGTGGCAGAGCAGAAACGGACGAGTTCATATTCGGTTTTCCTGGGCTGACGGCGGGTGCTCCCCGCTCGTTCGGCCCTACTGGGGTGTTCGACAATTGGCCGGATTGGCTACGTGTGTGTGCTTGCCACCTGTGGGTGACCGATCGGAGGCGGCAGGCTGTCCCGAGCGGAGCTTGGTAAATCGCCAGGCGGTAAAACTGTCGTAACGGTAATAAGTGGCGTAGTTCATTGGTGATTCCTCAAAGTGTCTGGTGTGTCGCTGAAAAAGTGTGGGGGCAGAAAAAACAAAACCCCCGGTCGGGAGGCCGACCGGGGGTTGAGAATTCTCTGGTAGGCGACCCGTTGTTATGGGCGCCGTGTGGGTATCAGGCGCGCCAGTGGCTAAACCAATACCCAAAATAAAAGCTGGCTGGAGCGCAAACGTCATTCACCCGGGCAGCCGCAACCGAGCGCAGGGCGCTGGCGGTACGTAGCTGTGAAAGGGCGTTGAACATGGTCTGTCTCCGATGAATGCGCCGAGCTTACAAGAGCCTGGCAAGGGTCGGCAATCAGAAAATGCTATCGCCTGTTCAACAGAAACCCTATTGCTTGAGAGCCACGACAGATGTGACACACTCGGTGTTTCGCTCGAAAACAAGATTGAACCATGGTCTCGGTGACTTCATGAATTTCCTGAAACGTCTTGCGACAGCGGATGATCTGGCGTTTTCTCGCAGCCTGACCTGTCAGAACATGCTGCGCTATTACATTCATCATGACCTGTTGTGGCAGGACGAAGCCTTCGATGTGGCCTGGTCTGGGCGTGAAAGCTGGCTGATATTGCAAGGCGAAACAGTCGTAGGTTTTTTCAGTCTTAGCCGGGATAGCCGAGCGCTGTATATTCGTGAGTTACAGATTGCCGAGGCATTTCAAGGGGAGGGTGCGGGTTCCTGGGCGCTTGATCAGGTTATCGATATGGCAATCGCAGAAAAGCGGCCGGCGTTGCGCCTGACTGTCTTCGAAAATAATCCGGCAAGAAACTTGTATGAGAGAAAAGGACTACACGTTCAGGGCGAGGACGAGTGTTTCCTGAGGATGCAGCTCGATATCAGTACAGCTGTGCTCTGAAACCCACGGCGCACATGCCTTCAATGATGAATTGAAACTTTTTAAATGCGGCTTTCCGCTAGGTCTGTCTGGCACTTTTTGCTAAGGTGTCGGGCATCCCAATAAGACCATATCGCGAGGTGTCTGCTTGATTAGGGTGCTAGTGGTCGATGACCATGATCTCGTTCGTACAGGCATTACACGGATGCTGGCCGATATTGATGGCCTGCAGGTGGTCGGTCAGGCCGAGTCAGGTGAAGAGTCCCTGATTAAGGCCCGTGAGCTCAAGCCCGATGTGGTGCTGATGGACGTCAAGATGCCCGGCATCGGCGGCTTGGAGGCCACGCGCAAACTGCTGCGCAGTCACCCGGATATCAAGGTGGTTGCCGTCACCGTGTGTGAAGAAGACCCGTTTCCCACGCGCTTGCTGCAAGCGGGTGCCGCAGGCTATTTGACCAAGGGCGCAGGCTTGCCGGAAATGGTTCAGGCGATTCGGCTGGTATTCGCCGGCCAGCGCTATATCAGTCCGCAGATTGCTCAACAATTGGCGATCAAATCCTTTCAGCCGACCAATGATTCGCCATTCGATGCGTTGTCTGAGCGGGAAATTCAGATCGCGTTGATGATTGTTGGCTGCCAGAAGGTTCAGATCATTTCCGACAAGTTGTGTCTGTCGCCGAAAACCGTGAACACCTACCGTTACCGCATCTTCGAAAAACTTTCGATCAGCAGCGACGTCGAGTTGACACTGTTGGCGGTTCGTCACGGCATGGTTGATGCCAGCGCCTGACCATGACTGACACTTTCGATTCCGGCGCCTTTCTGTCAACGGTCAGTGGGCGCCCCGGCGTTTATCGCATGTTCGACAGCGATGCGCGTCTGCTCTACGTTGGCAAAGCCAAAAATCTCAAGAAGCGTCTGGCCAGCTACTTCCGCAAAACCGGCCTGGCGCCGAAAACGGCTGCGCTGGTGGGGCGCGTCGCTCAGGTCGAAACGACCATTACCGCCAACGAAACCGAAGCACTGCTGCTTGAGCAAACGCTGATCAAAGAATGGCGGCCGCCGTACAACATTCTGTTGCGCGACGATAAATCCTACCCCTATGTGTTTCTGTCGGATGGTCAGTTTCCGCGTCTGAGCATTCATCGCGGGGCGAAAAAAGCCAAAGGCAAATACTTCGGACCCTATCCGAGTGCCGGCGCCATTCGCGAGAGTCTGAGTCTGTTGCAGAAAACCTTCTTCGTTCGGCAATGCGAAGACAGCTACTACAAGAACCGCACACGCCCCTGCCTGCAGTATCAGATCAAACGCTGCAAGGCGCCGTGTGTTGGTCTGGTCGAACCTGATGTCTATGCCGAGGATGTGCGTCACTCGGTGATGTTCCTCGAGGGGCGCAGTCACGCACTGACCAACGAATTGTCCACGGCAATGGAAGAGGCCGCGATCAACCTTGAGTTTGAGCGCGCCGCCGAGTTGCGTGACCAGATTGCTTTACTGCGACGGGTTCAGGATCAGCAGAGCATGGAGGGCGGCACCGGCGATATCGATGTCATTGCCGCTTTCGTCAATCCGGGTGGCGCCTGCGTCCATTTGATCAGCGTGCGCGGCGGGCGGGTGCTCGGCAGCAAAAACTTCTTCCCGCAGGTGGGCATTGAAGAAGACGTTTCCGAAGTCATGGCCGCGTTTCTTGGCCAGTATTTCATCAGCAGCCCTGAGCGCGATCTGCCCAGCGAATTGATCGTCAATGTCGTCCACGAAGACTTTCCGACGCTGATCGAGGCCATTCATTCGTTGCGTGGCCGAGAGTTGGCGATCAGTCACCGGGTGCGCGGCACACGGGCGCGCTGGCAACAACTGGCGGTGACCAACGCCGAACAGGCGCTCAGCGCGCGGCTTGCCAATCGCCAACACACCGCTGCGCGTTTCGACGCCCTGGCTGAAGTCTTGAATCTGGACGAGCCGCCCCAGCGCCTGGAGTGCTATGACATCAGTCACTCCAGCGGTGAGGCGACGGTCGCGTCCTGCGTGGTGTTCGGGCCGGAAGGCGCGATCAAGTCGGATTACCGTCGCTACAACATCGAGGGGGTCACGGCGGGTGACGACTACGCCGCGATGCATCAGGCCTTGACCCGACGCTTCAGCAAGTTGAAGGAGGGCGAGGGCAAGTTGCCCGACATTCTTCTGGTTGACGGCGGCAAGGGTCAGTTGTCGATGGCCCGTGACGTGCTCAACGAATTGGCGGTGCCGGATCTGATCTTGCTCGGTGTCGCCAAGGGCGCGACGCGCAAGGCGGGGTTCGAAACTCTGTATCTGAATGATGCCGCGCACGAGTTCACCTTGCGCGGCGACTCACCGGCCCTGCATCTTATTCAGCAGATCCGCGACGAGGCTCACCGGTTTGCAATTACCGGCCACCGCGCGCGGCGCGGCAAAACCCGGCGAACGTCAACGCTGGAAGGCGTTGCAGGCGTCGGGCCAACCCGTCGTCGCGATTTGTTGAAACATTTTGGTGGATTGCAGGAGCTGTCTCGTGCAAGCATCGAAGAGATCGCCAAAGCCCCGGGGATCAGTAAAAAGCTCGCTGAGTCGATTTATGCGAACCTGCATAGCGAGTAGAATGCCCCTTCACCTCGTAGCCAGTTGTGCCGATGAATATCCCTAATCTGATTACCGTTCTACGCGTCCTGCTCATCCCGATCTTCATTTTGCTGTTCTATCTGCCTTACCAATGGAGTTACATGGCCTCCGCCTCAGTGTTTGCCTTTGCGGCAGCCACGGATTGGCTGGATGGTTATCTCGCGCGCCGCCTGGAGCAGAGCACCCCCTTCGGTGCGTTCCTTGACCCGGTCGCCGACAAGCTCATGGTTGCTGTCGCGCTGGTCTTGCTGGTACAAGAGCACGGCAATCTATGGCTCACATTGCCAGCGGCGGTCATCATCGGTCGCGAGATCGTGGTGTCGGCGTTGCGTGAATGGATGGCCGAACTTGGGGCCCGCGCCCATGTTGCCGTATCGAATCTGGGCAAATGGAAAACCGCTGCACAGATGCTTGCGCTGGTGATCCTGTTGGCCAATCCAAAGGACTTCAGTTTCTGGGTTGTGCTCGGTTACGCGCTGCTGATGATCTCTGCAGGCCTGACGCTGTGGTCGATGGTTCAGTACCTCCGCGCTGCCTGGCCGCATCTGAAGACCGATGTTGAAAAGAAATAAAACTTTTTTGAATCAAGGGGTTGACGGAGCTTCTTAATTCTATAGAATGCGCATCACCAAGCGGGAATAGCTCAGTTGGTAGAGCACGACCTTGCCAAGGTCGGGGTCGCGAGTTCGAGTCTCGTTTCCCGCTCCAAGTTAAAAACGCGTTTGTTGTTGTGCTACTGATAACAGACGTATTGAGGCCGAGTAGCAAAATGGTTATGCAGTGGATTGCAAATCCACCTACGCCGGTTCGATTCCGACCTCGGCCTCCACTATAAACAAGCTCCGTAGATCCATGATTTACGGAGCTTTTTTATTTGCAGTACGCTGCAAGATTTAGTCTTGAAAAACGGCGATTGCGAACTTGCTTCACCGGGAAGTGATGTATATATTTCCCGCTCGGCTGTGCAGCGTGCATCCTGTCTGGATCGCGACTTGGCAGCAAAATGGAAGGCTACACCGCGCTACCGCCCGAATGGCGAAACTGGTAGACGCATGGGACTTAAAATCCCCCGCTCGTAAGGGCGTGCCGGTTCGATTCCGGCTTCGGGCACCATGAATATCAAGGGCTTGCATGAATTTCTTCATGCAAGCCCTTATTTTTTTGCCTCGGATAAACCACGTTGCAAACATTGAAAAGGGTCGAATTATTCGACCCTTTTTCTATTCTTGAATGCTCAAACGTAGGCCTGGTGGGCGAAGCCCCGTGGTAAGCGTTGGCGGCCAGACATCGCCGTCAGGCGTTGCTGCCACTCGGTACGCCAGCTCACCGCGCTGTGCGCAGTTTTGCCTTGGCGGGACGCGCGGCGTGCCGCGTTTCGTTGATCTTTACGGGCTTGTTTATACGCATCGGTGCTGCGGCAGCTGCGGCATTTGACGCGATTAAGTTCGCGACTTGCCGTGAGATGTTGGCCTTTGTGTCCACAGGCCAGATGTCCGTCGATACTGAAATGAATGACCATCAGTC
The DNA here is from genome assembly GCF_058136335.1 of Pseudomonas sp. 4CAES_32.4. NCBI lineage: Bacteria > Pseudomonadati > Pseudomonadota > Gammaproteobacteria > Pseudomonadales > Pseudomonadaceae > Pseudomonas > Pseudomonas sp. 4CAES_32.4. The sequence goes on along the minus strand of NZ_CM176882.1, from coordinate 3,416,759 downwards.
GCCTCCTTCGTGACGTGTACATTTTTTGACCACGTACGAAAACAGGCGTTCCTGAAAATCAAACGCCCGTATACAGAGGTGTCGCTGCTAGTGCTTATCTGAACCGTGGCAGTGGCCGATCGACAGGCTTGAGTGACGACAGCGTATTGCGGATCAGCGGCGCGTCTTTTTCGATGTCGTTCAGACGATCTCGGATGCGCAGCGCCGTCGGATGCCCGCCTTGATGGTCGACCCAGTCGGCGATCTCTTTACAGGCGGCTGCGAGGCGCGCTTGTCGGACGTCAAGCAAGGTGAGGAGGGTGGTGATGGACTCTTTTTCGGACATGGAACACCTCCGTTCTATGAAACCTGAGCTGCAGCAAAAAGCCCGCGAGTCGCGAGCATTCTGCCGTGGGGCGCTGCTCCATCAGCTGGTTTCAGTATAGACCCGGTTTAGAGCGGCATCAGCCGGAAAACTGGCGGGCCGGTGATAGGGAACTGGCTGCGTTGAGGCGCTGACATTCGACGTGTGCGTCCAGCTCCAGGTCGTAGCCATCGCCGATGAAACCGCCCGTGCGCGTGTCGCAGATGCGAAACCAGCCAATCGCTTCGGCGGGTTCATGCTGGGTTTCTCCGGCGCGTCGACCGTGAATGATGATCTTGTTGCAACGCTTCACGACGAAAATGTCTTCCATGGCGTCACCGCAGCTGATTCGTGTCAGATCAACTATAGAAGCCCTCAGCAATCGTGCAAAAAATAGACAGCTCAGCTCGTCGGTTGCAGGTGCCAACCGTTAGGCTGCCAATGCAAGTGATGGCTTGGATTCAGTGCCTGTAGAAACGCCTGATCATGGGAAACCGCGACAATTGCACCAGGAAAAGTCTGCAAAGCCTGTTCGAAAGCCTCCACCGATGGCAGATCCAAATGATTGGTCGGCTCATCGAGCAGCAACAGCTGCGCAGGAATCTGGCGCCACAACGCGAGGGCGAGGGCAGCTTTCAAGCGCTCACCGCCACTGAGCGAGGCACAGGGTTGAGTCGCACGCTGCGCATCCAGTTGCAACTGGGCGAGATAGCTACGCAATGTGCCTTCGTTCAACGGTGTTTGCTGCTCCTGTAACTGCTCGACAATGGAAGTTCGCTCATTGAGCAGTCGCAACTGCTGATCGAGAAAGGCATACGGCACGCGGGTTAAGCATTCACCGCTCACCGGATGCAGTTCTGTCGCGAGCATTTTCAGTAGAGTCGATTTGCCGCAACCGTTGGGACCACTGACGGCGATACGCATCGGTCCATAAATATCCAGACTCAGGCGGGATGCCAGCGCATCGGCGGGCAACCATGGCAACTGGGCATCCTTCAACGTGCAGACCTGACGGGTACTCGGCACAACGCTGCCCGGCAGGTTGATCAGCACGCCATCGTCGGGCATGACCTTGGCGTATGCCTCACGGACGCGTGCATCCAGAGCGGATTTGCGCATTTGATGGCCGGCTTTGACCTGCCCCATGATGTCTCTCGCTGCGGCCTTCAGGGCTGCGCGCTCAAAGCCGGAAACGTTGGCGGTTTGCGCGTTGCGTCGACTGCCCGCCGCGTGTCGCTGGATCGTGTCGTGCTCACGCTGCAGCCGTGATCGTTCACGTTGGCGTTCGCTTCGCGCCTGATCGAGCTGCGCCTGGGCAGCGTCGCGCTGGGTTTGGCGCTGCTCAACAAATTGTGAATAGCGGCCACTGAAAACGTTCGTACCCGCCGGCGTGAGTTCAACGATGCGCTGCATCTGCTCCAGCAAATGGCGGTCATGGCTGACGACGATCAAGCCGCCGCGCCATTGTTCAAGTCTGCTCATCAGCCATGCGCGACCTGCCTTGTCGAGATGATTGGTCGGCTCATCCAGCACCAACAATTGCGCGGCGCTCAATAGCGCACCGATCAGGGCGATTCGGGCTTGCTGACCGCCACTGAGGTTCTCTGTCAGATCTGCTGCAGTGATGTGTTCCAGGCCAGCCTCATCGAGACTCTGGCGCAGGCGTTCCGGTAGATTCCAGCGCTCGCCGATCAGGTCGAAATCGTCCGCAGAGGCGCTGCCCAGATTCAACCGCTCCAGTGCCGCTAGCGTCGACGCGGTGCCAGTTGCCTCGGCAACTGTTTGCCCGGGTGTAGCGACAAATGATTGCGCGACGTAATGCACACTTGCGTAGCGGGTAACAGTGCCGGCAGCGGGTTGCAATTGTCCGGCGATCAGGCGTGCGAGGACACTTTTGCCAACCCCGTTGCGCCCGACGATAGCGGTCGGTTGCTGATCGATCGTGAGATTCAGGGCATCGAAAATCGTCTCGCCATTGGCGAACTGAAAACTCGTTTGATTCAGAGAGACGAGAGCGGGCGTACGCGAGACGTGAGTCATCGGCACCTCCAAAAAATGTCGTAAAAACTGACAAACGCCGAGAGCGGCGTGTCGCGAGTGCATTTTTAGAAGGCTGGGTTGTTCACTTCTGCGGTCATCCGGAGGGAGGGAAAGGTGGCTAGCCTAGAGGACGTTGCCGCACGGATCAAGGCACGTCTGTCACCTCACTCATGCGCTCGAGGAACATCGCCAATGCTACTTCTTCGGGACGCAGTCCTTTACGCACGCGTGGTCGTGGCAATTCTGCGAGGGCGCCGAGCATGAATTTTTCTACCACGGCCGGGTGGATATAGCACTTGCGACACACGGCCGGCGTATTGCCCAACTGCTTGGCAACCCCTTTGACCATTTCCACCACATGGCGCTTGGCTTCGGTCTCGCTCTCGTGGGTCAGTTCGCGCAAAACCGCGAGCGCCAGAGCGCTACCGGCCCAAGTGCGGTAGTCCTTGGCCGTGAAGTCAGCGCCGGTCAGGGTTTGCAGATAGGCATTGACGTCGGACGAACTGACGGTGTGGCGTTCGCCGTGTTCATCCAGATACTGAAAAAGGTTCTGGCCGGGAATTTCCAGGCAGCGCTTGATGATGCGCGCGAGACGCCGATCCTTGACGGTGATCTGGTGCTCGATGCCGCTTTTGCCGCGAAACTGGAAGAGAATTGCGCTGCCGTTGACCTCGACGTGGCGGCTGCGCAGCGTGGTCAGACCGTAGGAGCGATTATCCCGTGCGTATTGCGAATTGCCGACGCGAATCAACGTGGCGTCCAGCAAGGTGATCACCGTGGCCATGACTTTGTCGCGGCTGAACCCCGGCGCGGCGAGCAACGTTTCAAGCTGTTTGCGCAACTTCGGCAAAGTCAGACCGAACTCGCGCAAGCGCGAATATTTGTCGGCGTCGCGCACTTCGCGCCAGCGCGGGTGATAGCGATATTGTTTGCGTCCACGGGCATCGATGCCCGTGGCTTGCAGATGGCCGCGCGGGTCGGCGCATATCCATACGTCAATGTAGGCCGGTGGCACGGCGAGGGCGTTGATGCGTTTGATCTCGTCCGGATCGGCAATCCGTTGGCCCGACGGATCGAAATAGCTGAACTTGCCACGCAGTTTCTTGCGGGTAATACCGGGTTGTGTGTCATCGACATAGTGCAGGTCGGATGGCAGTGCGTCGGTCAGCGCGGTGTCTGGCATGGCGGCTTCCTTGGGGATCGCGGCGGTCTGTTAAACGATTGACCGCGCACCGTTGCCGTCGTGCCGAAGGATTTACGCGAGTACCGCCACCGCTTTGATCTGCGCCCAGAGTTTTTGGCCGGGATGCACGCCGAGTTGATCTCGGGAGAAACGCGTGATCCGTGCCAGCAGCGGCGTGCCACCAGCGTCGAGGCGAATCAGCACATGGGCGGCGTTGTCCGCCGCTTGCTCACTGACGACGGTGACCGGCAGGCGATTGAGGATGCTGCTGAACTCGCTGTTGTGCAGGCTCAGGCTGATATCGCGCGCATGCACTTTGCAACGCAGAGTTTGACCCACAGCCATCGGCGCGTGCGTCACACGGATGCTCATCTCGGTCGCTGGCAGTTGCAGGCTCAGCAGTTGATAGTCGGCATCGTAAGCGCTGACCTGACCTTCGATGATCACGCCTGCGTCGTTGTCCATCGCCAACGGCAAATCAAGCCGCGCGAGTGTTTCAGCGATCGGACCACTGGCCAGGGCTTTGCCGTCGCTGAGCAGCACCAGATGATCGGCCAGTCGGGCGACTTCATCCTGCGCGTGACTGACGTAAAGCACCGGGATATCCAGTTCATCATGCAGGCGTTGCAGGTACGGCAGGATTTCGCTTTTGCGCTGGCTGTCGAGGGCGGCCAGCGGTTCGTCCATCAGCAGCAGTTTCGGGCTGGTCAACAGCGCTCGGGCGATGCCGACGCGCTGCCGCTCACCACCTGACAGATGTTGCGGATGTCGTTCCAGCAAATGGCCAATGCCGAGCAGTTCGGTGGCTTGGGCCATGTCGACCCGACGCTGGGATTTGGCGATGCGCTTGAGGCCGAATTGCAGATTGGCCAGTACTGACAAGTGCGGGAACAGGCTGGCTTCCTGAAACACATAGCCGAGTGCACGTTTGTGCGGCGGGACGAAAATTCCTTTTTCGCTGTCCTGCCAGACTTCGTCGTTGATCTGAACAAACCCCTGCTCGGCACGTTCAAGCCCGGCGATGCAGCGCAGGCACGTGGTTTTACCCGAGCCGGAGTGTCCGAACAGGGCAGAAACACCGCGACCGGGCAGATGCAGGTCAACGTCCAGGTCAAAGCCGGAGTAAGCGAGTTTCAGGCGTGCATCAATCATCAATCAGCTCCAGCCAGCGCGAGTCTTGCGGCTGGAGTACAGCGCCAGCAACACCAGGAACGAAAACACCAGCATCGCGCCGGCCAGCCAATGGGCCTGCGCGTATTCCATGGCTTCGACGTGGTCGTAGATTTGCACCGAGACCACGCGAGTCTTGTCGGGAATGTTGCCGCCGATCATCAGCACCACGCCGAATTCGCCGACCGTATGGGCGAAACCGAGGATCGCCGCCGTGATAAAACCGGGTCGCGCCAAGGGCAGAATCACGCTGAAAAACGTGTCCCATGGATTGGCGCGCAAAGTCGCGGCCACTTCCAGTGGGCGCGTACCGATCGCCGAGAACGCGTTTTGCAGTGGTTGCACCACGAACGGCATGGAATAGATCACCGAGCCAATCACCAGGCCGGTGAAACTGAACGTCAGGGTGCCCAGCCCCAGCCATTGGGTGAACTGGCCGAGGAAGCCGTGCGGCCCCATCATCAACAGCAGATAGAAACCGATCACGGTGGGCGGCAATACAAGGGGCAGGGCGACGATCGCCCCGATGGGACCGCGGAGCCATGAACGGCTGCGCGACAACCACAGGGCAATCGGAGTGCCGATCACCAGCAGGATCGCGGTGGTCAGGGACGCCAGTTTCAGGGTCAGCCAGATCGCCGCGAAATCGGCACTCGTCAGCGACATTTTAGAGCTGATAACCGTAGGACTTGATCACCGCAGCGGCTTTCGGGCCTTTGAGGTATTCAACCAGCGCCTTGGCTGCGGCATTGTCCTTGCCTTTGTTCAGGATCACAGCGTCCTGTTTGATCGGGTCGTGCATGTTGGCCGGGACGATCCACGCCGAACCGCTGCTGACTTTGCCGTCCTTGTAGATCTGCGACAGGGCGACGAAACCCAGCTCGGCGTTGCCGGTGGAAACGAACTGATACGCTTGGGTGATGTTCTGGCCTTCAACGATCTTGGCTTTGGTCGCTTCGGTCAGTTTGAGTTTTTCCAGCACTTGCGTGGCAGCCAGACCGTACGGCGCTGCTTTCGGGTTGGCGATGGACAAGTGCTGGTACTCGTTTTTCTTCAACACTTCGCCTTTGGCGTCGACATAACCTTCTTTGGCCGACCACAGCGCCAGGGTGCCGATGGCGTAAGTGAAGCGCGAGCCTTTTACGGTATCGCCTTCTTTTTCGAGTTTTTCCGGTGTGGTGTCGTCGGCCGAGAGGAACACTTCGAACGGCGCGCCGTTTTTGATCTGGGTGTAGAACTGGCCGGTGGCGCCATAGGCAGCGACCAGTTTGTGCCCGGTGTCTTTTTCGAAATCGGCGGCGATGGCCTGGATTGGAGCGGTGAAGTTAGCTGCAACAGCCACCTGCACCTCATCGGCCTGAACAGCGCCAGCGGCGAAGATGGCGAGCAAAGAAGCCAGGCAGGTGGGGGCAAAACGTGAGGCACGAATGGTCATGTAACAGCTCCGTTGTTGGGGTGTGCAGAGGGCAGTTATTGTTGGAGGTGGACTGCGCCGGTGCGAGGGTGGAATCGCTATATAGCGAAATATATAGCGAAATGCCGCTAAACGGGAAGTGCTGGTTGAAACTGGCGTGAGCGCAACCTTTGGTTCGCATGGTTCACGTTATCGGCGAGCGAGTTTTTCCAAAGCGCCTTCTGCCAATATCCGGGTCAAATCGCCGCTGCTCACCTCCTTGCCCAACGTGAATGCCTGCCCGGCCCAGAGGTTGGCGAACTGCGCGTCATCTTTCGCTCGCAGCGGCATCAAGGCACCGCCGGCCAGTGGAAATGCCGGCGCTTGCGCTGACATCGGCCCCAGTTCGCGCATCACGCGATTGAGAATCCCCCGCGCCGGTCTCCCGGTAAAAATATTGGTGATAGCCGTCTCACTTTCTTTCGCCGTGCGCAGCGCCTTGTGGTGCGAGGCGCTGACCTTTGCTTCTGGCGTGAACAGATACGCGGTGCCGACTTGAACCGCCGAGGCCCCCAACATGAACGCCGCCGCAACACCACGAGCATCGCCAATCGCGCCAGCCGCGATCACTGGGACGTTCACCGCATCGACCACTTGTGGCACCAATGCGAACGTGCCGACCTGACTGCTCAGATCATCACTAAGAAACATCCCGCGATGGCCGCCAGCTTCATAGCCCATGGCGATGATCGCATCGCAGCCGTTCTGCTCCAGCCACACGGCCTCATCGACCGTAGTGGCAGAAGAGAGGATTTTTGCCCCGGTTGCCTTGACCCGATCAAGCAGGGTTTTCTCCGGCAAGCCAAAATGGAAGCTCACCACCTCGGGCCGAAACTCTTCCACCACCTCGCATGCCGCAGCATCAAATGGCGCGCGATTGGAGACCGGTGTCGGTGCATCGAAGTCGGCACCCAGTTCGCGGTAATACGGCTCCAGCAAGTTCTTCCAGTCTAGGGCGCGTTGCTCATCGGCGGCGGGCGGTTGATGGCAGAAGAAATTCACATTGAACGGCTTGTTGGTGTGCTGACGAATCGTCCTCAGCTCTTCGCGCAATTGCTCGACGCTGAGCATCGCCGCCGGCATCGACCCTAGGCCGCCGGCATTGCACACCGCAATCACCATCGACGAGTTCGTGGCACCGGCCATTGGGCCCTGGATGATTGGCAGCTCGATGCCAAGCAGGTCGAGAATGCGGGTGTCTGGCCATTGGCTCATGAAAACGGTTCTCCGAACGACGAAACGGGCAGGTAAGACTGACCCGTTTTTTAACAGTTAAACCGGATCCAGAGCCAGTCTGAAATTCAGAACATCTTGTGCAGTTTTTCAGCGCCGATGGAAGCCGCCACCTCCGCCACCGCCAAACGAGTGGTTCATGAATTGCGAGGAACTGTGAAAATTGTTGGTGCGCTGATTACCGAAATTGCGCGCGGCGGAATCGCGGTTGAGGTTCTGCAACTGCGCATTGTTGTTGATCGGCGCTGTTCGCGTGGCGCCGCCACCGACCATCGATTGCCAACCGCTGTCAGTCTTTTTATAGACGTTGCCGTCATGGCCGGCGTACACGTTGTCGCCATAATGAGCAGCGCCGCCATTGCGCCCATGGATGCCGCCAAACTGCGTGGTGTTGCCCGTGTTGGGGTTGTAGATGGCGCCGCGATTAGCCGTGACCTGGCTGCCGTTGCGCACGTTGCCGGCGGTTACCCGACCTCCGGCGATCGCGCCGCCATTCGGCCCGACGATTTCACCGCTGTGCCCGGCGGCGTAATTGCCGGTATAGACGTTATGCACGGCGCCGCGTTGACCGGCGGCCGCCACCCCAGTGCGTGAGTTATAGGAAGAGCCGACCTGACCGGCCCAGCGATTGCCGGTCCAGGCGTTGTAACCCGCACCGTATCGGCTGACCGTGGCCCGATCTCCCCATTGGTGGTAGAGGTTGCCGGTGGTGCCCGCCCAGCCGCCGGGGCCCCAGGCGACGGCACCGCCGTGATAGCCATAAGCTGCGCCGCCCCAGGCCAGTGGCGCCGGATACAGGTGAGGGCCCCACGCATACCCCCAGCCGTAATTGCCCCACCACGGATACGCGCCCCAGCCCCAACCCATGGCGACCGTGCTGCCGCCCCAGCTCCAGCCGAAGCCGAAACCGAAGGTCCAACCGGTCCACGGTGTATAGCGAATTGCGACGCCGAAACCATAAGTCACCGGCGGCCCGTACCAGACGCTGCCGACCCACGGCGTGTACGGATAACCGGTGCCATACACCACCACGCCGGTAGCAGGGTCCAGATTCGAGCCTTGGTATCCCGGCGTGTAGCCAACGACCACCGTGTCACCGCTGGACTCGTAGACTTTCACGTAGGTCAGGTAATGCATCGGTGAGCTGGGCGGGATCGAGTAGATCACCGCGGGCACCGAGCTGGCCACGGCCCATGGGCCATTGACCGTGGTGGACGTGAACCAGATGCCGTTTTCCACCGCCCACCAACTGTTGTTGTCGACACGAATGATTGGTGTGGCGCTGTTGACCACGTATTGCAGTGGCGTGCTGTTGATGGCTTTGAGTTGCGGTTCGCCGTCGAACTGCGGTGCCGTCATTGTCACTGCGCTTTTCTTGATCGCCGAGGTCTGTGGAATCGTCGCAGCGATGGCGGCTTCTTTGGCTTGCGGTGTGCCGGCGACAGAAGCTTTGACGTTTTCTTTCGGGCTATCGTCGGGGATATTGGTAAAGTCGGCCGGCAGCTTGTCTGCCGGGGTGAAGGTCCATGGACCGTGCATGTCGCTGGCGCGAAACCAGCGTCCGGAAATCAGCACGTAACTGTTCTGGTCACCGATTTCCTTGAAGATATGTCCGGTGGTGTTGCTCACATACAACAGGCTCGTGCCCTGAATGGGCAGCCATTGCGGCGCGCCGTCGGTGACCAGCAATTCCGTGGGTGTCGTGGCGACGAAAATCTTCGGCTGTGGTGGCTTGGCCAGGCTGGGAATTTTGTCTTTCGGGTCGCTCTGACCGGTCAGCAGATCCACCTGGCGACTCTTGATCGCCGCCTGTTTGGCTTTCTCCAGATCGGCCGGCGGAGACGCCACTAGGGTGTAGTCACCGTTCAACTGCTCGGCGCTCATCCAGCCATCGAAGACGTGCAGGTAATGCTTGCCTTGCCCGTCCTTGAGCAGCAACGGGCGTGTGTTAATGACTCGTTGCAACTCCGTGCCTTCGACGGGGCGGTAAGCCGCATCGCCATCGATGTACACCAGTAGCGCCGGAACATCCGAGCTGATGATCGTTGGCGGTGTGTTTTCCAGTGGCGCGCTCTCGGCCTTTTGCTCCGCCGAGAGCACACCTACCGCCGCTTCCAGCTGATCCAGAGAAATGGTTTTCTTGCGGCTCTCGGCGTCTTTCTGCAGCGCCGCCAGCCAGGTTGCGGACTGACTGGCATCTGCCGGGAAGTCAGCCTTGATGATTTTGTATTGGTCGAGGGCCACCCAGCGTGTGGCTTTGTCGACCAGCGTGTGCGCACTGAATTGCACAATCCCGTAGGTCGCTTTGCCATCGGCGCCAGTCGCTTCGACGGCCGCGCGAGCATTGAGGGTATAGCCGTCCCAACTGTCGAGTTGCGGTTGATACACCGTCAATTTGGCTTTGCCGCTGGTGATCACCTGAGGCCACGTCGGCTCGCTTGGCGCGGCATCGGCAGCCTTCGCCGGAGTCGCCGCCCGGGCATTTCCGACGGTCATCAGGCACAGCATCAACATCAGCAAAAACGCACGCGGGTAAGACATCGTCAGCTCCATCGACAGGCCAATTTCTGAGGAAATAATCGCGAAAGCACGGCCGTCGAAAAAGCATAGTCGCCCGCCATGGAAATACCCGGCCGATTCACGGTTTGGCGGAAAGTCGAGTGTGGCAATGTGTTGCGATGTGGTATTTCAGGGCACGAGATTCTGAAACCTGTCACTGGAGACCATCATGTTCAACGCCATTGTGATCAACAAAGACGACAGCGGTTACCGCGCCAGCGAGCAGCCACTCAACGACGATCAGTTGCCCGAAGGTGACGTGACGGTGCGCGTTGCCTACAGCACCTTGAATTTCAAGGACGGCTTGGCCATCACCGGCAGCAGCCCGGTGGTGCGCAAGTTTCCGATGGTGCCAGGCATCGATCTGGCCGGGACGGTCGAAACCAGCGCGCACCCTGACTATAAAGTGGGCGATCAGGTGGTGCTCAATGGGTGGGGCGTTGGCGAAAACCATTGGGGCGGTCTGGCGCAGAAAGCGCGACTCAATGGCGACTGGCTGATCCCTTTGCCCAAGGCTTTTACCGCAGCCCAAGCCATGGCCGTCGGTACCGCGGGTTACACGGCAATGCTGTGCATCCTGGCGTTGGAACGTAACGGCGTGACGCCGCAGCAAGGGGAAATACTGGTGACCGGCGCCAATGGCGGCGTCGGCAGTTTTGCCATCGCACTGCTCAGCAAGCTTGGCTATCGGGTGGTGGCGTCAACGGGGCGGGTGGCTGAGCACGAGTATCTGAAGCAGTTGGGTGCCAGCGAAATCATTGATCGCGCAACCTTGTCCGAGCCCGGTAAACCGTTGGCCAAGGAACGTTGGGCAGGTGTTATCGACTCGGTCGGAAGTCACACGTTGGCCAATGCCTGCGCCAGCACCCGCGCCGAAGGCACTGTCGCCGCGTGCGGTCTGGCGCAAGGCATGGATTTCCCGGCTTCGGTGGCGCCGTTCATTTTGCGCGGTGTAACTCTGGCGGGCATTAACAGTGTGACCCAGCCCAAGGCTCGCCGTTTGGAGGCCTGGGAGCGTTTGGCCCAGGATCTGGATTTTTCGTTGCTGGACTTGATCAGCCACGAAATCGCGCTGAGCGAAGCTATCGATGCCGCGCCAGAACTACTCGCCGGAAAGCTGCGTGGCAGGGTTGTGGTTGATGTCAATCGCTGAAGCAACGGGCGCACGCCAATCGATACGCCACTGAATTCGAGGCCTATACCGGTCCCGAGTCAGTCGCGATATCAAGGCTGGGTTTCGCGCTCAAGCAATTGACGTTTGCGCTCGACACCCCAGCGATAGCCCGAGAGATTGCCGTCACTGCGGACCACGCGGTGGCAAGGGATGGCCACTGCCAGGCGGTTAGCTCCACAGGCTTGCGCCACTGCGCGCATTGAAGTCGGTGCGCCAATGCGCTGGGCAATCTCGGCGTAACTGGCGGTGCTGCCTGCCGGGATTTCGCGCAACGCCTGCCACACGCGCTCCTGAAACGCCGTGCCTCTGACATCCAGCGGCAGATCCAAGCCGATGGCCGGCGCTTCGACAAAACCCACGACTTCGGCGATCAGTTGTTCGAAGCCGCTGTCGGCGCCAATCAGATTCGCCTTGCGAAACTGGTCCTGCAGATCACACACCAGTTGATGTGGGTCGTCACCCAACAAAATCGCGCAAACGCCACGTTCGCTTTGGGCAACCAGGATCGCGCCCAGCGAGCATTGGCCGACGGCGAAACGAATGTCTTTGTTCTGCCCGGCAGACCGGTAGTCGCCGGGCTTCATGCCCAGCAGCTGATCCGCCGCTTCGTAAAACCGGCTGTTGGAATTGAAACCTGCGTCGTACAACGCATCTGTCACGGAGCCGCCATCGGCGAGACGTTCACGCACTTTGCGCGAACGGTGTGCGGCTGCGTAACCCTTGGGCGTCAATCCCGTCGCTGCTTTGAAGACCCGATGAAAATGGAACGGGCTGAGCCCCGCGGTTTCGGCCAGCGCATTGAGCGTTGGCAACGTTTCGGCGGATGCAATCTGCTGGCACGCGGTCGCTACGGTGGCGGCATGCTGTGCCGCAACGTCGCTCTGATCCTTGCTGGCCCGCTTGCTCGCCCGATAGCCAGCCGCTTCGGCCTGCTCGGCAGTGTCGAAAAATTCGACGTTCTGCGGTTTTGGCAAACGCGCCAGACTGCTTGGCCGACAGTAAATGCCAGTGGTTTTAACCGCATAAACGAACTGACCATCCGCTCGCGGATCGCGTGCAACGACAGCCGCCCAGCGTGGATCGTTTTCGGCAGTGAGAGGGGGCGAAAGCGTTTTCATGAGGGTGATCCGTTGACCTGTTTGATTCAGGTTAACCAGCGTCGATGATCGCAACACTCCGTGCCTTGCGGTCAAACTTTTTGCGGGTTACCCGGCAACGCGGAACGTCAGATTGATTCGTTGCTCGCCCAAGTGCAGATGCCGACCTTGCTTGATCGGCAGCACACCGTGAAAACGCAAGCGATCAACGCCGCCCCAGACCACCATATCGCCGTGCAGTAACGGTATCTTCTGTTGTTTGTCGCCACGCTTGAAGCCGCCGAACAGAAACATCGCCGGCAAGCCCAGTGACAGCGAAACGATCGGCGCGCTGTAGGCGTTTTCGTCTTTATCCTGATGCAATGACATCTTGGCGCCGGGAATATAGCGGTTGATCAGGCAGGAATCGGCGTCGAATGCAGCAAACCCAGCGGCCTCGGCCGCCGCATGTGCGAGTTCGGCAAACACTGAAGGCATTCGCGGCCACGGTAATCCACTGAGCGGATCGACGCTGGAATAACGGTAGCCGCTGCGATCAGTGATCCAGCCGAGTTCACCGCAACTGCTGGTGCCCACCGACATGCTGAAGCCGCCCGGAGTGACCATGTGGCGCAAGGGCGCTTCGGCAAGGATTGTGTCCAGCGCTGGCAGCAGTTGATCGATCACACCCAGCGCAAAACCGCGCAGCAGCCACGATTGCTCACCAATCTGCTCGCGACGGGGCTGTTGTTGGGGTTCGTGTTCGGCGAACAGGTCAAAAGGGTTTGGTTGCATGGCAGTCATGACGCATCGTGGAAGATGATGCCTAGGGTATGCCGATTTCCACTGCGCAGGCGACTGACATCGTGACGGGCCATGATGACCTGCGAACGAAACGGTTCGGCCTGCGGATACAGGGCGCTCAAGTGATCGCAGGTTTTGGGGTCAAACTTCAGCGATGCCTTACAGGGCTTTGCTGACGGCGATATCACTGATGACATCGGTCTGGTCGTGCAGCTTGTCCAACTCAGCCTTGGCTTCTTCTTCGCTGCCGTTCACCAGTTGAGCGAACTCGAAGCGGCGTTCACCATTGAGCTTGTACTTGATGACGTATTTGGTCGTTTGGGCCACGGTCATGCTTTCCTGTCTGAATGTGCCAAGAGTCTCAGCTGAGTTTGGTGCTGGACCGGCGGATGATCTTGATCGAGTGCGTCAGTGTCGGCTTGCGCGTCACGCTGATCGCGCGGCGGTTGACGGTGTCGATGGTGATGTTCCAGAAACCGGTGCTCGGCGCGGTAATGCGGGCCGGGAAGGTATCGAACGCGCCACCGTGATAGGTGTGGCGACCGCCATTCTTGAAGCTGCGGAAGTTGGCGTCGTTCATCAAACGGATGTTGCACATTTGCGAGCATTGGATGACGACGATGTCGTCTTCGTTGAGGTGCTCGCGCTGGTGAATAAATTTCATGGGCGCCTCCAGAAGGGCTTTTTCTACAAAATCAAAACGATAGCTTGTCGATTGGCGCAGTTTATCAGCCCGCACGGGTTATTATCTCGCCGTCGGGCATTGGTTTGACAATTTTGAACAGATATTCGCGATTGGATGCGGGTTAAATGCAGAAGGCCCCGGAGAAAAACAGCATTTGTGCTGTCGGACGGTCTTTAACGGAGGTTTTGTATGAAGTGGGGTGTGGTGTGTCTGCCGTTGGTTCTGGTGATGGGTGGCTGCGCAAATGTTTCGGAAATCAACGAAACGTTGCCGACCATGAATGTAATCTCCGGCAAGAAGCCCCATGAGTATGCTCAGTGCCTGACCGATCAGCTTGCCGACAGCCGTGGCGCGTTGCAGGTACAGCCACAGAAGGACGGGGTTCGCGTGATCGTTCCAGGCAAACTGTCCTCCGGTCCTGCGGCGGTGTTTGATATTGAAGACCGTTCCGGCGGCAGCAGCATCAAGCTGCACGAGCGCATGTCCAATGTCCCGGTCCGCCCCAAGGATGTGCAGAAGGCCGCCACGGCGTGTATTTCCGGCTGATAGACTGTTCGCTGTCAGCACCGATGCCGTCACAGTCATGCTGTGACGGCATTTTCATTTCTGGAGTCGCGATGAAGCGAGAGCAAGTAAGGGAACGCCACGTAGAGGGCCTGATCTCGGCCACCCATGTGATTCAGAATCCGGCCAATCCGGGCGAATGGATCGTGTTTTTCAAGAAGAGCGCCGGACGCAGTTATTTTCTGGTGGACGATAACGACGAAGTCGAGTCGTTCAACCGCTTGGACGATCTGATCGAAGTGGTACGCGGTCTGGGCATCAAGTTCGCCGAGATCCACATGTAAGGCCTATTTGCAGACCACCACGACGCTGCGGTTCTTGTAGTTGCCAACGTCGACGCCCAGGGTTTTATCGCTTTCCTTGGGCTGGGGCGTGCCGTCCGTACCGACGATGCGATAGCCAGTGCCGGCACAGGATGCATCGGCTTTTTCGTAGCAGGTGGCCCAGGAATTGGCTTCGCCGGAGCAGTCGATGCTCAGGCCTTGTTCGCCGTTATTCAGGTAGGTGGTTTCTGAGGTCGCACAGCCGCTCAGCGTCATTACCGCAATCAGGGGCAGCAATTTGTTCATGTTCATGGTGTGTGTCGTCTTCTGCTGGTTAGGGGCTAGACGCTCTGACAGCGGCGCGATGAAAAGGTTATAGCGATTGGCCACTTGTTTGCACGCAAGTACAAAAAAGCCCTGCGCAATGGCAGGGCTGGGGCGTGTTGCAATAGATCAGTCCTGATCTTTGCCGCGACGCTTCGACGATGCGGGCGTGTCTGTGAATACCGATGCCACATCCGTCGCCATTTGCTCGCTGTCGAATGGACCGGCGATGTGCTCGCCGTTGGTAGTGGTCAGCGTCCACTTGCCGTCCTTCTTGTCGATCACATACCCGTTGACGATTTTTACCGCAGCCATCTATCTGTCTCGTTCGCTGGTTCAAAGTTGCCATGATACCGGCAATTGCTCGCATTGGGGGGCGATGAGCGTATGGTGGTGCAGTTTGTCGACGTCTTTGAGCTACGCTGATCGAGCCACGCAAAAAGGCGGATGGAACTATCGGCGAGAATATTTCTCTATGATGGCATCGGTTAGCCAGTGCGGGGCATTGTAAGGTGCACGCCGCCTGATTAGACTGCGCCGAAACTCGTACACACAGCCCTTTCAAGGACTTATATGATCAAGAAATGCTTGTTCCCAGCAGCCGGTTACGGTACTCGCTTCCTGCCAGCGACTAAAGCCATGCCCAAAGAAATGCTGCCGGTGGTAAACAAGCCACTGATCCAGTACGGCGTTGAAGAAGCTCTGGACGCTGGCCTGACGGAAATCTCCATCGTTACCGGTCGTGGCAAGCGCGCTCTGGAAGACCACTTCGACATCAGCTACGAGCTGGAAAACCAGATCAAAGGCACCGACAAAGAGAAATACCTGGTCGGTATCCGCAAACTGCTCGACGAGTGCTCGTTCTCCTACACCCGTCAGACCGAAATGAAAGGCTTGGGTCACGCGATCCTGACCGGTCGCCCGCTGATCGGTGACGAACCGTTCGCCGTGGTACTGGCGGACGACCTGTGCGTCAACCTTGACGGCGACGGCGTTCTGACCCAGATGGTCAAGCTGTACAAGCAGTTCCGCTGCTCGATCATTGCCATCCAGGAAGTTGATCCGCAGGAAACCAGCAAATACGGCGTGATCGCTGGCGAGATGATCCGTGACGACATCTACCGCGTTCACAGCATGGTTGAGAAGCCAAAGCCGGAAGACGCGCCATCGAACCTGGCGATCATCGGTCGTTACATCCTGACTCCGGACATCTTCGACCTGATCGAACAGACCGAGCCAGGCAAGGGCGGCGAAATCCAGATCACCGACGCCCTGATGAAACAAGCCCAGAACGGCTGCGTCATGGCCTACAAGTTCAAAGGCAAGCGTTTCGACTGCGGTGGTGCTGAAGGCTACATCGAAGCAACCAACTTCTGCTTCGAGAACTTCTACAAGACTGGCAAGGCTTACTAAGAGCGCTTGATTGGTTTGTAGAGACTTTGCACCGTGTCATTCGTGTGAAGATCAAAAACGCCCCGACTGGTTCGGGGCGTTTTTTTGCGCCGGAAAAAGATGCGCTTCCAAGCGTAAGGCGTCGAAATTTGGAGGACAACTCCAGGTAGTAATAAGAAACAAATGAATAATTGTCAGTGCGGCTGTTCGCTGTTGAACTCCAGGATCCTCGCCATGGATGAGCGCAGGTAGATCTTTTGCGACTGCTCGTTCAGTTCTGCGGAATCAAGATTTCAACATAAGGAATTTGCCAGTGCCGCTTGTTCATGAGGTCACCGTTAGCAAAGCGAAGTCCAAGCGTTGGCTTGGTTTGGGCGTGTTGATGTTGCCAGTATTACTGGTGACCGTTGATAACACCGTACTGGGTTTCGCATTACCCAAAATCGCCGAAGCTTTGCGCCCGAGTGCCAGTCAACAGCTGTGGATGATCGACGCCTACTCGTTGGTGCTCGCCGGACTGCTGGTGTCCATGGGAAGTCTGGGAGATCGGGTCGGGCACCGCAAGTTGCTGCTTATCGGCTCGCTCGGATTTGCTGTGGTATCGGTGCTGACCGCTTATTCCGAGACGGCCTTGCAGTTGATTATCGGGCGTGCCTGCATGGGGATTTTCGGGGCGATGCTGATGCCTTCCACATTGGCATTGATACGTTCGGTGTTTGAGGATCGAGAGGAGCGCAGGCTGGCTGTCGCGATCTGGGCCACGACATTGACCGTCGGTTCGGCTCTGGGGCCTTTGGTGGGCGGAGTGTTGCTGCAGTTCTTTGATTGGGGCGCGATTTTTCTTTTGGCGGTACCCGTTCTGATTCCGCTGTTGGTGTTGGGTCCGCTATTGCTTCCTGAGTCGGAGCGTGATGCATCTGGGCCGTTGGATCCGATCAGCATTCTTCAGTCGATGGCCGCCTTGGGTGGCATCGTTTACGGCATCAAGCATGCCGCCAGTGAAGGTGTTGACGGGGTCGTACTGGGGGCCTTTCTGGTCGGTGTATTGGCAGGCTGGATGTTTGTCCGCCGCCAGTTACGTCTTCCTGTGCCGTTGATGGATATGACTCTGTTCCGCAACGGGACTTTTAGCGGGTCTGTTCTGATCAATTTGATGAGTCTTGCGTTCCTCGTCGGTTTTGTTTTCTTCACCACTCAGTTTTTGCAGATTGTCCTGCAGATGTCGCCTTTGAGTGCAAGCCTTGCGTTGGTGCCGGGTCAAATCATGGCGATTGTGGTTGGAATGGCGGTCGTCCCGGTCGCTCAGCGTATGCCTGTGCATGTGCTGATACCGATTCTGGTGGCCTTCGCCGCTGTTGCGTTTTTACTCGTGGCCAGCGTGGGCAGTAGTCTTGCGGTATTGGTTGCGGCGTTCGCGTTGCTGAATATCGGAGTGGGCGCGATCGCTACGGTTTCCAATGACGTGATTTTGTCGGCGGCGCCCCCAGCTAAGGCCGGTGCAGCTTCCGCTATCAGTGAAACAGCTTATGAGGTAGGCGTCGTTTTAGGGACGACCCTGCTTGGCGGCCTGGTTACGGCTCACTATCGCGCAGACTTGCAGCTCCCAGCGTTTTTGAGCGATGCCCAGACGATGCTGGCAAGTGAAACGCTGGCTGGCGCCCATCATGTGGCGACGGGGTTGGCGGGGGATCAAGCGCAACAGTTAATGCAGCAGGCGGGAAGTGCATTTGAAGGCGGAATTGCATTGGTATCGTGGGTCGCTTTCGGTTTGGCGTTCATAGCGGTTTTGATGGCCTGGTGTACCCTGCGGTTACCAAAGGCTCAGTCCGCAGAATGTCACTGATCAAGAGCTTGCTGCTCAAACCCTCGGCATTGGTCATCGGCATAACGGCAGAGGCTTGCTCAATGAGCATCTGCAGGTATGCTGATCCCCTGCCGAGGAGATAGACATGGCCTACGATTTTGACCTTTATGTGATTGGTGCCGGTTCCGGCGGTGTGCGCGCTGCGCGTTTTGCAGCGGGGTTTGGCGCGAAAGTGGCGGTGGCGGAAAGCCGTTATCTGGGTGGAACCTGCGTCAACGTTGGCTGCGTGCCGAAGAAGCTGTTGGTGTACGGCGCGCATTTCGCCGAAGACTTTGAGCAGGCATCCGGTTTCGGCTGGAGTCTGGGTGAGGCGAATTTCGATTGGGCGACGCTGATCGCCAACAAGGATCGCGAGATCAACCGCCTCAACGGCATTTATCGCAACCTGCTGGTCAACAGCGGCGTGACCTTGCATGAGGCGCACGCGAAGATCGTTGGCCCGCATGAAGTTGAAGTGAATGGCGAGCGCTACACCGCGAAAAACATTCTGATCGCCACCGGTGGCTGGCCGCAGATTCCGGAGATTCCGGGGCGCGAGCATGCGATCGGTTCCAACGAAGCGTTTTTCCTTAAAGAACTGCCAAAGCGTGTGCTGGTGGTTGGCGGCGGTTACATCGCGGTCGAGTTCGCCGGGATCTTCCACGGTCTCGGTGCCAACACCACGCTGCTGTATCGCGGTGATCTGTTCCTGCGCGGTTTCGATGGTTCGGTACGCAAGCATTTGCAGGAAGAGTTGACCAAGCGTGGTCTGGATCTGCAATTCAATGCCGACATCGCGCGTATCGACAAGCAGGCTGACGACAGCCTGAAGGCCACCCTGAAGGACGGTCGTGAGCTGGAAGCGGATTGCATTTTCTATGCGACCGGCCGGCGTCCGATGCTCGACAATCTGGGGCTGGAGAACACCGATGTGCAGCTCACCGACAAAGGCTTTATCAAAGTCGACGAGCAATACCAGACCAGCGAGCCATCGATTCTGGCGCTGGGCGATGTCATTGGTCGTGTACAGCTGACGCCTGTGGCGTTGGCGGAAGGCATGGCGGTGGCGCGACGTCTGTTCAAGCCTGAGCAGTACCGTCCGGTGGATTACAAAATGATCCCGACGGCGGTGTTCAGCCTGCCGAACATCGGCACGGTCGGTTTGACCGAAGAGGAAGCGCGCGAGGCTGGCCACGATGTAGTGGTCTTCGAAAGCCGCTTCCGCCCGATGAAGCTGACGCTGACTGAATGTCAGGAGAAAACCCTGATGAAGCTGGTGGTCGACGGAAAGACCGACAAAGTCCTCGGCTGCCACATGGTTGGCCCGGATGCCGGCGAAATCGTCCAGGGTCTGGCAATCGCGCTGAAGGCTGGTGCGACTAAGCGCGACTTCGACGACACGATCGGGGTGCACCCGACGGCCGCCGAAGAGTTTGTCACCATGCGTACACCGGTCGGCGCTTAAACGTCCTTCGGTTTGCCTGTGTCTGGCGCCGCCGCAACGGTGGTCGCCAGGCGCTGGCTTTCTTCCAGACTCGCTTGAGTCTTGCTCAATTCCTTTTCCAGTGACTGGTTGAGCAGCGTTTGCTCCTCGACGCTCTGTTTGAGTGTCTGGCTTTCCAGCGTGGCCACGCGCAGACGTTCCTGGAGGAGGGTGCGCTCGCTGTCGACGCGGGTCGCTTGCTCCAGCAATTGATCCTGACGCTGATTGCTTTGCTTGAGCTGATCCTGCGTCAGGCTCAGCTCGCGCTGAGTGCCACGGTTTTCGGTCAGGAGGCGCTCGTTGTCACGGTGCAATTGAGTGATCTCGTCCTGACGCACCAATGCACTTTGCTGCGCCTGACGCAGTTCGGCCTGAACCTGTTGCATCTGAGTTTCGTGGCGACTCTGTTCCTGCTCGCGCTGTTCTCGAGTGGCGTTGCGGTAGTGCTCCAGCGCATCGCGCGCGTGCAGATGCTTTTCTTCCAGTGAGCGGATCTGCTCGTCCTTGTCCTGCAGGCGCAACTCGAAGTCGGCCAATGCCTGGTTCAGCCCGGCGTTACGGGTTTGTTCGGTCTGCAGCATCGAGCGGGTGTTGTTCAGTGCCTCGGATTCGCGCTCCAGTGCGGCACCTTGAATGCTGTGTTCGTGCTCGATTTTTTCCAGTGCCTGACGAACTTGCTTCAACTCTGATTCCAGAGCCTCACGCTGTTCTTCGAACTGCTCGCGAGCCTGTTCGATGGGCTCTTGCGCCTGTTCTTTCAGGCGCTGGGCGAGGCGAGAGACGAGGGCGGTCAACTCATCATCGATAGGCTCGGCCGAGGCTTCAATGGGCTGGGCGCCGTCGTCCAGCTCTTTCAAATAACGATGGATCGTGGTTTTCGAGCCAGTGTTGCCCATTTCGATGCGTACTGCATCGATGCTTGGGTGTTCGCCGCGAGCCAGAATCGCGGTGCGCGCGATTTGCACCAGTGCTTTGGTAATGCCGCCACGGGCCATGTGAACTCCTACGGTTTCGTACTGTGGTACATGCCACTAAGATACGCAGTGTACCATTCTAAAAATAAAGGTAAATCTTAGAAATTTAAGACGCGGGATATACTGGTATTACCCAGTGTCAGGCGGCAAAATGCATATCTGTACCCTTGAATCAGTACGCCAGCGAGAAAACAGCCCATGAGCGATCTGGATCGCTATCTGCAAGCCGCCACCCGTGACAACACCCGCCGTAGCTATCGCGCGGCCATTGAACATTTCGAAGTGAAGTGGGGCGGGTTCTTGCCGGCCACGGCTGACAGCGTCGCGCGGTATCTGGTGGCTCACGCCGGCGAGCTGTCGATCAATACGTTGAAGCTGCGCCTGTCGGCTCTGGCGCAGTGGCACAACAGTCAGGGCTTTGCCGATCCAACCAAGTCGCCGGTGGTGCGCAAAGTGTTCAAAGGGATCCGCGCATTGCACCCGGCGCAGGAGAAACAAGCTGAGCCGTTGCAGTTGCAGGATCTGCAGCGCGTCATCGATTGGCTGGGGCAAGAAGCGCAAGCCGCGCGAGAGCAGCAGGATCGTCCGTTGATGCTCAAGGCTTTTCGCGACCGAGCACTGATCCTGTTGGGATTCTGGCGCGGCTTCCGCAGCGATGAGCTGTGTCGCTTGCAAATCGAGCACGTGCAGGCGCAGGCCGGCAAAGGCATCACCTTGTATCTGCCGCGCAGTAAGGGCGATCGGGAGAATCTCGGGCAGACCTATCAAGCTCCGGCATTACTCAAGCTTTGCCCGGTGCAGGCCTATATCGACTGGATCACCGAAGCGGCACTGGTACGTGGTCCGGTTTTCCGCAGCATCGACCGCTGGGGCAATCTGAATGAAGACGGTTTGCACGCCAACAGCATCATCCCGTTATTGCGTCAGGCCTTGCAGCGCGCCGGGATTGCCGCCGAAAACTACACCAGCCACTCCCTGCGTCGCGGCTTTGCCACGTGGGCGCATCAAAGTGGCTGGGATCTGAAATCGCTGATGAGCTACGTCGGCTGGAAGGACATGAAGTCCGCCATGCGCTATGTTGAAGCCAGCCCATTCCAGGGGATGGCTCGGATTATGGATAACCCGGCTTCGTCGTAGAGATCGTTTTCTTCTATTAATACAGTCGACTAATAGCGAAAACAAATCAGGAGTATGAGGTTTGCCAATGAGCCATCCGTCAAGTGAGTGGGTAGGATTCACCCATCGAATTCACAACCCCTGACGGAGAGTCATCAATGCCTATCATCAACAGCCAAGTAAAACCGTTCAAAGCTACCGCGTTCAAAAACGGCGACTTCGTTCAAGTCTCGGACGCTGACCTGAAAGGCAAGTGGTCGGTCGTGTTCTTCTACCCAGCCGACTTCACCTTCGTTTGCCCAACCGAGCTGGAAGACCTGGCTGACAACTACGCTGCCTTCCAGAAATTGGGCGTAGAGATCTACAGCGTTTCCACCGACACCCACTTTGCCCACGCTGCCTGGCACAACACTTCGCCAGCCATCGGCAAAATCGAATACACCATGATCGGCGACCCGACCCACGCCATCTCCCGCAACTTCGACGTGCTGATCGAAGAAGTTGGCCTGGCTGACCGTGGCACCTTCGTGATCAACCCTGAAGGCCAGATCAAAATCGTTGAACTGAACGATGGCGGCGTTGGCCGTGACGCTTCCGAGCTGCTGCGCAAAATCAAGGCTGCTCAGTACGTTGCTGCTCACCCAGGCGAAGTTTGCCCAGCCAAGTGGAAAGAAGGCGAGGCCACTCTGGCACCGTCCCTGGACCTGGTCGGCAAGATCTAAGTCTGTGACACGCAACTCAGGGCGGTACGCCGCACCTACTTAAGTACGCTGCACCGCCCAATAAAAATGCCCGGGCGAGATTCGCTCGGGCTTTTTTTCGCCTCAAATAAAGGAAATCGCCCGTATGTTGGACGCCAATCTTAAAGCCCAGTTGAAATCGTACCTGGAACGGGTCACCCAGCCGATCGAGATCGTTGCTTCCCTCGACGACGGTGCGAAATCCCGTGAAATGCTGGAACTGCTGAAAGACGTTGCCAGTCTTTCGAGCCAAATTACCCTGATCGACAGCGGTGACGATGCCCGCAAACCATCGTTCTCGATCAACCGCCCAGGCGCTGACATCAGTCTGCGTTTCGCCGGGATCCCGATGGGCCACGAGTTCACCTCGCTGGTACTGGCCTTGCTGCAAGTCGGCGGTCACCCATCGAAAGCCAGTGTTGAAGTGATCGAGCAGATTCGCTCGCTCAAAGGTGAGTTCAGCTTCGAGACTTACTTTTCGCTGTCCTGCCAGAACTGCCCGGACGTGGTCCAGGCGCTGAACCTGATGGCCGTGCTCAACCCGAACATTCGCCATGTCGCCATCGACGGCGCGTTGTTCCAGGATGAAGTCAACGATCGCAAGATCATGGCGGTGCCGAGTATCTACCTCAACGGTGAAAACTTCGGTCAGGGCCGCATGGGTCTGGAAGAGATTCTCGCCAGACTCGACACCGGCGCCATTGAGCGTCAGGCCGAGAAAATCAGCGCGAAAGAAGCCTTTGACGTATTGGTTGTCGGCGGTGGCCCCGCCGGTGCTTCGGCGGCGATCTATGCCGCCCGTAAAGGCATCCGCACCGGTGTTGCCGCTGAACGTTTCGGCGGCCAGGTGCTGGACACCATGGCCATCGAGAACTTCATTTCCGTACAGGAAACCGAAGGGCCGAAACTGGCCACAGCGCTGGAAGAACACGTCAAACAGTACGACGTCGATATCATGAACCTGCAGCGCGCCGACAAGCTGATTCCTGGCAAAAACGGCGAGCTGCACGAAGTCCACTTCGCCAGCGGTGCAACCCTCAAAGCCAAGAGCGTGATCCTGGCGACCGGTGCGCGCTGGCGTGAAATGAACGTGCCGGGCGAGCAGGAATATCGCAACAAAGGCGTGGCGTACTGCCCGCACTGCGATGGCCCGCTGTTCAAAGGCAAGCGCGTGGCGGTGATCGGCGGCGGTAACTCCGGCGTTGAAGCGGCTATCGACCTGGCCGGTATTGTGTCCCACGTCACGCTGCTGGAGTTCGACGTACAACTGCGCGCCGACGCTGTATTGCAGCGCAAATTGCACAGCTTGCCGAACGTCACCGTGATCACCAGTGCGCAAACCACTGAAGTCACCGGTAACGGCGAGAAGGTCAACGGCCTGCGCTACAAGGATCGCAACACTGATGAGCTGCGCACTGTCGAGCTGGAAGGGATCTTTGTGCAGATTGGTTTGTTGCCGAACACTGACTGGCTGAAGGGCACCATCGAGCTGTCGCCACGTGGCGAGATCATTGTCGATAACCGTGGTGAAACGTCGATTCCGGGCATCTTCGCTGCCGGTGACGTGACCACTGTGCCGTACAAGCAGATCGTGATTGCGGTGGGCGAGGGCGCTAAAGCTTCTCTGAGCGCGTTTGATCACTTGATTCGCACGTCCGCTCCGGCTTAAACGTCTTGGCAGAAATGAAAAAACCCGTGAGCAATCACGGGTTTTTTATGCCTGACACAAAAGATCGCAGCCTGCGGCAGCTCCTACAGAGATTGTGTAGGAGCTGGCGAAGCCTGCGATCTTTTTACAGCGGCGCTGGCTGGATGATCTCGACCCAGTAACCGTCCGGATCCTTGATGAACGCCAGACTTTTCATGCGGCCATCGGTCAGGCGCTTCTGAAAGTCGCAGCCCAGCTCTTCAAAACGCGCGCATGCGGCAACGATGTCCGGCACCGAGATGCAGATGTGGCCAAAACCACGCGGATCGGTGTTGCCGTTGTGGTAGGCAAAGTCAGCATCGTTTTCGGTGCCGTGGTTGTGCGTCAACTCCAGGATGCCTGGGATCGACTTCATCCACTCGGTCCGCGCAGCCGCATCCGCCGGGATCTGGGATTTGTCGACCAGGGCGAGGAAGTACAGGCTGAACTCGGCTTCCGCGAAGTCGCGCTTTTCAACCAGAGAAAAACCCAGCACGCGGGTGTAGAAATCCAAAGACTTGGTGATGTCTTTTACACGCAGCATGGTGTGGTTGAAGACGAAGTTGCGGGTTGCGCTGTCTGGCGTGGCAGTGACGCCGGGGAAAGTGTTCAGTTCTTGCAGGCTCATGGGCCCTCCAATAGCTATGGGCGAGTGAATGGGCGCAATGATACGCATGCCTGCCGGCATCGCCAAATGAAAGGGCAGGCTTGCCCTGTGCGCGAGCGGGGCTCAGACTTTGTCGTTCAATCTTCGAGTGCGCCCGGTCATGATCCGACTGTTTAAATCCCTGTTTGTTTTTTTTGGCTTGTCTCTGATCGTAGCCCCGGTGGTTGCGGGTGAGCCGAGCATCACCTGGCCGGCAGGCTGGGAGGTCGAGGCGCTCCCGGACGCGTCACCGCAGGTGTCCCGTCAACGGGCGGTCAAGAATGATGCCGATGGCAATCAGGTGATGGTCATGGAGTTGACCATGACTCAGGTCGAGGCAGGGCATCAGGTCAACTTGCAAGGCGTGCTGCTGGAAATGCGTAAATCGATCCAGAAGGATTTCTTCCAGGGCGGCTACCAAAGTGTCTGCAACAAAGTCCACCCGGCGACGCTCGGCTCTTTGCCTGCGCTGGAATCGACTTGCACGATCACCGAAAACGGTCGGCACGTGTTATCACAAACGCTGGTCGCGGCGGTCGAAGCGGATAAGGCTTATGTTCTTTCGTACGCCGGTCAGGCGGAGATTTATAAGGCGAGCGCAGACGAAATAGTCGAGGTGAGAAACAGCCTGAAACTTTAATTCGTCGGATCTAAACGCGGTCGAGATTAGATACTCGAAGGGATTAAGCACAAAGTTTAACATTGGGCTTCTGCTGCAACATTGGGCAGCAAAATGTTTAGCTATCTGCTTCAAGGACGTTACACGGTTGTCGCAACTTGTTCGATGAAATTCATTTCATTTGTTAGATATTGTCAACAAAAAAGCCCTGCGAGTGCAGGGCTTTTTTGTGGCCGTTAAAAAGTTAACCGCGCAACCAGGAATCAACAGTGCCAGCACCGTATTGTTCCTTCCAGGCTTTCAGCCCGCGGTGGTTGCCGCCTTTGGTTTCAATCAGTTCGCCGGTGTGAGGGTTCTGGTAAACCTTGACCACGCGAGCGCGACGGGTCTTTGGAGCCGCAGACACTTGCAGGGCCGACTTGGCCGGGTTCGGATCGAGAATGGCAACGATGTCTTTCAGGCCTTTGCCATAGGTTTTCATCAGCCCCTGGAGCTTTTCTTCGAATTCGATTTCTTTCTTGAGCCCGGCATCGTTCTTCAGCGATTCCAGCTGCTTGAGCTGTTCCTGAAGGGCCTTTTCAGCTGCACGAAATTCAGCGAGTCTGGACAATATCTTTACTCCAATAGTGTGTTTGGCTGATACCAACCGCAAACAAAGCTATAAGCCAAGAGCCTTGAAGCGACTCGGTGATAAATGGCTCACCTGCCAGTTTTGCTCAGGTTGAAAAAATTGTAGTAGTTAATGCGCCAAGAGTAAATCCTGATGTTGTCTTCATGTAACAACAGTGGTCTTTTGAATCAATTTGGTGCGATTCGTCGGCATGGCCGGCATAAACCTGATTAGTTAATCATGACTTAATGCGCGGAGAAATTCGGCAGCCGGCATGGGCTTGCCGAACAGATAGCCTTGCAGGAAGTTAACATGATGAGCGGTCAGGTAATCGGCCTGTTCCTGTGTTTCGACACCTTCGGCAACAATACCCAGATCGAGCTTCGCCGAGAGTTCGATGATCGTGTCCAGAATATGTCGCGACAGGGCGTCGATGCCGATCATGGAGACGAAACTCTGGTCGATCTTGAGAAAGTCGACGTTGAATTTGCGCAAGTACGCCAGGCTCGAGTGACCGGTACCGAAGTCGTCGATCGCGATCCTCACGCCCAGGGCATGCAACTGTTCGAACAGCTGACGGGTAATATCGGTGGGCTCGATCAGTTCCCGTTCGGTCAGTTCCAGGACGAGGCTGATGCTCTCGGGGGTGAAGGCCGCGAGAAATTCGCGGCAGTCTTTGACCAGTTCCAGATCCCTGCAATGGCTCGCCGTAATATTGATGCTGATACGAAACGGCTGCACCAACAACGCTGATTGTGGGCCCAAGAGGGCGGCCGTCTGCTGCATCAGTGCGCGAGTCATTGGCACGATCAGCCCCGAATGTTCGGCAAACGGAATAAACAGATCCGGGCGTACCAATCCTTCCTTGGGATGGTTCCAGCGCATCAATACTTCGGCGCCCGACCATTTCTTGCTGTCGCCATGCACCACCGGCTGGAAATAGGGAATGAATTCTCCAGCGTCGAGCGCACGCAGCATTTCATGGCTGGGCGAGGTCGAGCGTTTCTGCAGGACATGGCCGATGGCGCCCGAGACCGCGCCAAAAAATATCAGCAGACTGAACAACGGTGGGTACTCGTCAGCCATGTAGCGCCAGGTTTCCCCTTGAGGGAAACCGGCTGAAACGCTGAATGCATGATCAGGGGAAACCAGCGTGGTTTGCGCGACGGGCAGCGGCGGCAGGGCGCCTTGGTGAACTTTACCGTCGGCCGATAGCCAGTTGTCGCCCACTTGCAGTAGCAGCAGGGTCTCTCGGCCGATCAAGCGCAAAATGTTACTCAAGTGGTAGCCATCTAGCGTGGTCAGCGCGCCGCCGCGACCGTCACTGAGGCGATACACCAGCAGCGCGGTATTGGGCGTCACCGGGTTGCCGTTCATAAGCCACAACTTGCCTTCGTGATAATCCCCCTCGTTGACGGCTTCTTTGAAGTCGCCGAACAGCGAGCTGCAATAGAGGTTGTTGTCCCACACCAGATTGGTCGAGCGCACGAAGGGCCGGCGCGTCACTTGTTCGCGCAGTGCCAGTTTGACCTCTTCGCAGGTTGTACCGGCCAGCGGCAACAATTCCCGCGCCGCTTGCGCAGTGTTGTCGAGCATTAATTCGAACTGGCGCAAGGCCTCATCGGCAGTGTGCCGTGCGCTCTGCTCAAGGGTGCGTTCGGCTTGCATGTAAAGGATCACGCTGCCCAGCAATACTGGCAGCAGACCACTCAACAGGGTGACGGCGATGCGGGTGCTGCGCTTGCGGCGGGGTCTGACGGTCAACGGCATGGGCGCATCCTGTCGCGATGGGGTGAGGCTTTTGAACGCAGGCCGGGCAGCGGCGTGCCGTTGAAATAGGTTTGTGTCAGAGCGAGGATAGTTGGCAGATGCCGCTTGCGCCGCTCACGGCCGCTGGATTCGCGTGGCCAGTTCGATAAAGGCGCGTGTCGCCGGGGAGGCCTGGCGCTGATCAAGAACGGCGAGCCCGACCTGACGCTGCACGGCGGGCGATAGCGGCTTTTTGATGTATTGCGGATTCGCCTCATCGGGCAATGAGCCTTCAGCCACAATCGTGATCGCCTCGCCACGCGCCACCGTGGCGAGGGTGCTGAGCAGTTGCGAGCAGCGGAAACGGATGTTCGGTTGCAGGCGCGCAGCGATGAACAACCGCGACACCAATTCCGATGAACCGGCCTCGGTCAGCACAAACGGATCGCTGCACAGATCCCTCAGGGTTACCGCCGGACTCGCCGCCAAGTGATGGCCGAGGGGGAGCAGGGCGACCATTTGGTCTTCACTCAAGGCAAACGTGTCGAAACGCTCCTCGGGCAACACCACGAAACCGACGTCAATGCGTCGCTCTTCCAGCCATTGCAAGACTTGCCGGTCCGGGCCTTCATCGATGTGCACTTCGATGCCCGGATGCGCCCGGCGAAAGGGCTCAAGAATCGCCGGCAACAACTTGATCGATGACGTCGGACCGAACGAGCCGATGCGCAACGTGCCGCTTTTCATTCCGCGAGCATCGGTCGCTTCCTGACGCAAGGTGTTGGCGAGGCCGAGCATCGCCCGCGCCCGCAGGAGCAACTGTTCACCAATGTCGCTGAGTTCGACTTGCGACTGGTGCCGGCGCAGCAGCTCAACGCCGAGTTCTTGTTCGAGAGACTTCATCGCGTGAGAGACGGCGGATTGGGAGATGCCCAGACGGTGGGCCGCGAGGGTGAAACCGCGTAGCTCGGCTACCCGCGAGAAAATTTCCAATTGGGTCAGGGTCATGAGTGTTTGCTCATTTTACGATGAGGTTGAATGAAGTGAATGATACGTCATCCTCAAGCCTCTTCGTCGGGAGCATCATGCGGCAATTCGAGCAATCCTCTACAACCACCTCGGGCCTGACGGTTTACCTGACGCTGGCAGCTGTCACCATGATCTGGGGCGGGACGTTTGTCGCCGGGCGCTACCTGGCCGGTGGCTTGAGTCCACTGTTCGCCGCCAGCCTGCGCTTTCTGCTGGCCAGCGCTGCATTGCTTGGCTTTCTATGTGTGGCGCGGATTCCATTGGCGCGACCGACGCCACGGCAATGGCTGCAACTGACGCTTCTGGGGTTTTTCGGAATTTTCTTTTACAACCTGTGCTTCTTTTATGGGTTGAATTACATCAACGCGTCGCGAGCCTCGTTGATTGTCGCGTTGAATCCGGCAGTCATCGGGTTGGCGTCATGGATGCTGTTCAAGGAGCGTTTGAGCCGGTTGAAAGTGATGGGTATCGCGATCTGCATCGCTGGAGCCGGTCTGGTGATTGTCAGTCGCAATCCACAATTGCTCGCCACGACAGCGGATGCCTGGATCGGTGATCTGTTGATTTTCGGTTGTGTGCTGGGCTGGGGTGTTTATTCATTGTTTTCCCGCAGCCTCAACCAGACACTGGGTCCGCTGCAAACCGTGACCTATTCGATTCTGCTCGGCACCTTGATGCTCTGCGCGCTGGCACTCGTGCGGGGTGAGTTGAACTGGCCGGCACTGCTGAAACTTGACGCTCGGCAATGGCTGAGCCTGACCTACCTCGGGGTCCTTGGCTCGGCCTTGGCCTACATCGGCTACTACGACGGTATCCGCAAGATCGGTGCGACGCGTTCCGGGGTGTTTATCGCGCTCAACCCGCTGACCGCCGTGATTCTCGGTGCGTTGCTGCTCGGCGAGCAGCTAACCCCGGCCATGTGCCTGGGCGGTGCGCTGATCCTTGCGGGCATTTACCTGTGCAACAAACCCCTTGCACCGGTCAGAAAAAAGCGGATTTTATAGAGAGGGCAGACAAGCCTATTTACGCTGTGTAGAATCGGTTTACGCATACAATAATAATCGTCTTCTGGCAGCAGAAGCCTCGCCCGCAAAAGCCTTGGGTCGACAATGAAGATATTCGGGTTTCAACTGATCTACGGTGACTTCCTTGCCCGCAGTGTGCGCGGCATCTCCTGCGCGCCACCCACCGACCTCACATGACTGACAAATAACCCAGGTTAATTGATAAGAAATGATGAGGCGTCACCATGACAGATTTATACGAAAACCCAATGGGCCTGATGGGCTTTGAATTCATCGAGCTCGCCTCGCCAGTGCCGGGCACCCTGGAGCCGATCTTCGAGATCATGGGCTTCACCAAAGTCGCCACCCACCGTTCCAAGAACGTGCACCTGTACCGTCAGGGCGCGATCAATCTGATCCTCAACAACGAACCCAACAGCGTCGCTTCGTACTTCGCGGCCGAACACGGCCCGTCGGTTTGCGGCATGGCGTTCCGCGTCAAGGATTCGCAAAAAGCCTACAACCGCGCACTGGAACTTGGCGCTCAGCCGATCCACATCGAAACCGGTCCGATGGAACTGAACCTGCCAGCGATCAAAGGTATTGGCGGCGCGCCGCTGTACCTGATCGACCGTTTCGGTGAAGGCAGCTCGATCTATGACATCGACTTCGTGTTTCTCGAAGGCGTTGATCGCAACCCGGTCGGTGCGGGCCTGAAGATCATCGACCACCTGACGCACAACGTCTATCGCGGTCGCATGGCCTACTGGGCGAACTTCTACGAGAAGCTGTTCAACTTCCGTGAAATCCGCTACTTCGACATCAAGGGCGAATACACCGGCCTGACCTCGAAAGCGATGACCGCGCCGGACGGCATGATCCGCATCCCGCTCAACGAAGAGTCGTCAAAGGGTGCCGGGCAGATCGAAGAGTTCCTGATGCAGTTCAACGGTGAAGGCATCCAGCACGTAGCGTTCCTCACCGACGACCTGATCAAGACCTGGGATCAGTTGAAGAAGATCGGCATGCGCTTCATGACCGCGCCGCCGGATACCTATTACGAAATGCTCGAAGGGCGCCTGCCGAACCATGGCGAGCCGGTCGATCAACTGCAATCGCGCGGCATTCTGCTCGATGGCGCGTCGGAGCAGGGTGACAAGCGTCTGCTGCTGCAGATCTTCTCGGAAACCCTGATGGGCCCGGTGTTCTTCGAGTTCATCCAGCGCAAGGGTGACGATGGTTTCGGCGAGGGCAACTTCAAGGCCTTGTTCGAATCGATCGAGCGTGACCAGGTACGTCGTGGCGTGCTTGCCACTGAGTAACCAGTAAAAAGCCCGGCCCGTTCAAGCCGGTCGGGCTTCATTCAAGATCAAAAGATCGCAGCCTTCGGCAGCTCCTACATGTGGAATGCATTTTCCCTGTAGGAGCTGCCGAAGGCTGCGATCTTTTGCTTTTAAGGGCGACGCTGTCGCATCAGATGTTTAAAACCTTCGAAGATCAGCACCACCACCGCCATCCAGATCGGAATATACGTCAGCCATTCGCCAGACTTGATGCTCTCGCCGAGCAGCAGCGCCACGCCCAGCAGTAACACCGGTTCAACGTAACTCAACAAACCAAACAGGCTGAACGGCAGTAAACGGCTGGCAATGATATACACCACCAGCGCCGAGGCACTGATCAAACCCAGTAACGGGATCAGCCACATCAACCCCGGGTATTGATCGAACACGCCAAAACCTTGCTCACCCCCACGCACGAACCAATACGCCACCGGCAGCATCAGCGTCATATCAACCCAAAGCCCGCCGAGGTGATCGGTCTTCAGGTATTTGCGCAGGACGAAGTACAGCGGATAGCCAACCACGACCACCAGTGTCGCCCAGGAAAATCCGCCAACCTGATACAGCTCATTCAACACACCCAACGTAGCGAAGAACACTGCGATTTTTTGCAGGTACGACAGGCTTTCGCCGTAGGCGATCCGTCCGGTCAGCACCATGGCCAGCGGCAGCAGGAAGTAGCCGAGCGACACATCGAGGCTATATCCATTGAGCGGTGCCCACATGAACAGCCACAGCTGCACACCGAGCAGGGCGGAAGAAACGACCAGGCCGGCGATCAATTTCGGCTTCGCGGCCATCAGCTGAACCAGCTCCAGCACTCGTCGCCACTCGCCAGAGACCAACATGAACACGGTCATGCACGGCACCGTCAACAGCATGCGCCAGCCGAAAATTTCCACGCCGCTCAGTGGGGTGAGCAGCGAGGTGTAGTAATACATGACGGCAAACAGCACCGAGGCCGAAACCGATAAAGCGATACCTTTAGACAAACTGTCCTCGCGGGTGGGTGATCAAACGGGGCGCGAAGGATACGTGGTTTTTGTGCTGAATATTGGCCGGATGCTCAATATTTACAACATCCCGTCCTCACGAATGAAGGCGCTGCCGTGGATCGAGATTCCGGTAGCGCCCGAAGGAGTGTAGTCAGTGAGGTTTGATCAGTGGGTTGCCAAAGCGCTGAATGTACATCTCGCCGAACCGGTACGACGCGTGATCGGTGATATGGCCAATGTCGCGGTAAACCGGCAATCCATCGACGGTGGTCATGCAGGATTGGCCCTCGCATTGCACGCTCTTCGGATCGACTATGATCAGGCTTGGGTATTCAGCCTGCAGTTCACTGAAGAGCTTTTCCAGTTCCGGGTCTTGTGTGCCAGACAATGGCGCCAAGGCGCAGCCACGACTTTGCTCTGCGCTGCCGAACAGCCCGCGCAATTTGATCTGTTTCAACAGGCATTCATTAATGCCCGGTGGCATGGGCAGGGTGCTTTTCAGAAGAACGGGCGTTGCGCCGTTGGTCACGATGGTGTCCAACGCTTGGCGAATCGCCACGGCCATGCGTTGGCGCGACAGTTCGATGCTGCGCGGGTCATCCAGTCCGGTGACGATCGCATCGGACATATAACCCTCCCAGAAGTGTCCGATAATCACGTACTGGAAGGCGTTATTCCTGATGATCTCGTAGTAGCGCTGAGCGGCATCGTGGCACTTTTTATACAGCGCGTTTTTATATTTATACCAGTTGTATAAATAGAGGTCGGGCAGCGCCAGGCATGCCGGGTACGCCTGCGCGAGCACTGAAAGGTCGGCATCCTTCGCCAGCGTGTCGACGAACCCCCAGTACTGATTCGAATAGGAGTCCCCCATCAGAAACACCTGTGGCGCGGCTTTTACGGCGCCGAACAGGCAGTCTGGATCGGCGCCGTCGCTGACGCCCAGGCACTTTTCTCTGGCGGTTGGAACCGACGCGTTCAAGCGGTCGAACAGTTGACGGGTCTCAGAGCCGAAGCGGCCCGGCCAGCCCTCGTGTTTCTGGCCAGCCGCGTGCAGGATCGACAGGGCGATTGCGGGCACGATCATCAGCACTACCAGGGTTTTGGCAAAGCTGGCCCGGGTTTTTCGGAATCTGTTTTCGATCAGGACAAAGGACAGGTAACCGATTACGAAGCTGGCGACGAAGTAGAAGATCGTCACGGGCGGGGTCAACGCGATGCCCAAGTCGTTCATCACCGCGAGGATCGGCCAGTGCCACAAGTAAATGGAATACGAGAGCGTGCCTATAAACACCAGAGGTTTGAACGCCAGCACTTTCGCCGTGACGCTGACATCGCCGATCCCGCGAAACAGCAGGGCCGCGGTCGCAAGGCACACCGCAAAAGCGTGATAGCTCGGAAAGCCTGAGAGGATGTCGTTGCGGGTCGCGCAGTAGGCGATCGTCGCCAGTGACAGTGCGCCGATCAGCGATGCGCTCAGGCGATTGAGCCGGAATGTCTCGGTGCTGAAGATCACGGCGCAGGAGCCGATCATCAACTCAAAAATACGTGCGGTGAAGAAGTAGTAGTTTTGCTCGGGATGCGCGTACGACAAATATAGCGCCACGGCCATCGCAGCCAAGGTCAGAGCGAGGACGGTCGCCTTGAAGATTTTTTTCGCGACATAGCGGTGGAGCAGCCAGAGCCCCAGAGGCAAGAGCAGATACCACTGCCACTCGATGGCCAGCGACCAGGTGTGCAGCAGCGGCAAGTTGGCCGCATCCGGCGTGGCGTAACCTGTTGTCGCTTTGGCGAAGTATTGATTGGAGATGAGCAGCGAGGTGTACTTTTCGCTTTTGAGAAAATCGATGTAGTCACTTGGCAAGTACAGCAGCGTGGTCATCGCCAGGGTGACGATGAGCAAGGCAATGACCGCCGGTTGCAAGCGCCAGATCCGCCGAGTGTAAAAGCCGGAGAAACTGAACGTACCGTTATCCAGCGACTTGAGGATGATCGAGGTGGTCAGGTATCCGGAGATGACGAAAAAGATGTCGACCCCGATGAAGCCGGCCGGGAACAGCGACAGTCCGCCGTGAAAAACCAACACCAGCAGCACCGCGATGGCACGAAGGCCGTCGATATCGGCGCGGTATTCAAGTGAGGGTTTGCCGATACCGGACGTTGCAGTCGTCCCTGGCACCGCCTGTATGCCCGGGCTGTTTTTAGTGCTGAACAGTTTAAACAGCAACGCGCGCAGTGGTTTTCGCGCAGATTCGATGGGGCGGTTGAACATTGATGTATCCCGGGCCGTGTCAGTGCGATCAATCAGATTCCATTTGATCGCGATCAATTCCATGAAAAACAGCCGATTGTATCGGCTGTTGATACAGAGGGAAAATCTTAAACCTGACGCGGCGTGCGACCTGACACAAAGTGACTGACATCGTTGAACCCCGGCGTCGACGAGTGCCCCGGCGTGACCAGCGAGTCGATGAATGCCTCATCCTCCACCGTGATCTTCACCGTTTGCGCCTTGGTGTACGCATCCCACTGTTCTTCTGTGCGCGGCCCGACAATCGCCGACGTCACCGCGCTGTTGTTCAACACCCAGGCAATCGCAAATTCAACCATGCCCACGCCGCGTTGTTCGGTGTACTGATGAATCTGCTGGGCAATGCGCAATGACTCCACGCGCCATTCGGTTTCCAGGATGCGTTTGTCCTGACGGCCGGCGCGGCTGTTGGCGTCCGGTGTGACGTCCGGCGCGTACTTGCCGCTGAGTACGCCGCGCGCCAGTGGGCTGTAAGGCACCACGCCGAGGCCGTAGGTCTGCGCCGCCGTAATCTGCTCGGCTTCCGCCTGACGGTTGACGATGTTGTACAGCGGCTGGCTGATCACCGGTCGATCAACGCCAAGTTGATCGGCGATACGAATCACCTCGGCAATCCGCCAGCCGCGATAGTTCGACAGGCCCCAATAGCGAATCTTGCCTTGGCGAATCAGATCGCCAATCGCCGACACCGTCACTTCCAGCGGCGTGTTGTGGTCTTCGCGGTGCAGGTAATAAATGTCGAGGTAGTCGGTGCCGAGCCGAGTGAGGCTGGCTTCCAGACCATTGAAAATATGCTTGCGGCTCAAGCCGCTGCGGTTCGGTACGCCGTCCACCGGGCCGAAACCGACCTTGGTGGCCAGCACCCACTCATGTCGATGGCGGGCAATCGCTTCGCCGACGATCTCTTCGGAGCGTCCCTGGGTGTAGACATCGGCGGTGTCGATGAAATTGATGCCCTGATCCCAGGCCTTGTCGATGATGCGCAACGAATCCTCAGCGCTGGTCTGCTCGCCAAACATCATCGTGCCGAGGGTGAGGGTGGACACCTGCAAACCCGAATGCCCCAGTGTGCGATAGCTCATGCCGAAATCCTTTTGTCGGTGGAAAACCTCAACAAATAACAGATGCGTAACAGGGCGCAAAGTGAATTGTTGCGGCATTTAAACGCAAAAAGATCGCAGCCTGCGGCAGCTCCTACAAGGAACATATTCCAAGATAGGAGCTGCCAAAGGCTGCGATCTTTTGATCCTGCTCTTGTTATTAAGCCCGCAACGTCCGCGTCATCCGCAGCGCCAGCAGACTACCAGCGACAATCACACCCGCTAGCAGATACAGCGCCGCATCGGTCGAACCGGTGCTGTCCTTGACCCAACCGACCAGGTACGGGCTGAGGAAACCGGCCATCTGCCCCATCGAGTTGATCAACGCCAGACCACCGGCTGCAGCGCCGGCACTCAACATGGCGGTCGGAACCGGCCAGAACATCGGCAGGCCGGTCAGCGCGCCCATGGTCGCAATGGTCAGACCGAGAATCGCGATCGCCGGATTGGCCGCGAAATTCACCGCGATGACCAGGCCGATCGCGCCCATCAGCATCGGCACCACCAAGTGCCAGCGGCGTTCTTTGCGCAGATCCGCCGAGCGACCGACGACCAGCATGAACACCGCCGCCAGCAGATACGGAATCGCACTGAGCCAGCCGATCACCAGGTTATCGCTGAAGCCAAGGTTCTTGATGATCGACGGCAGCCAGAAGTTGATCGCGTACACGCCACTCTGGATGCAGAAGTAGATCAGGCCGAACGCCCAGATTGCCGGGTTCTTGAACACGGCAATCAACGAATCGGACGTGGTTTTCGGCTTGTTCGCCAGGTCTTCGGCCTGATCCGCTTCAAGCACCGCGCGCTCGTGGGGCGTCAGCCATTTGGCATTGGCGAAGCTGTCGCTCAGCAGGAAGTAGGCGAGGGCGCCGAGGATGACGGTCGGAATACCCTGCAGCAGGAACATCCACTGCCAACCCGCCAAACCACCTTGCCCTGCGGCGAAGTGGTTGAGGATCCAGCCGGAAAACGGGCTGCCCAGCAGGCCCGAAACCGGGATTGCCGACATGAACAACGCCATGATCCGGCCACGGCGGAAGGTCGGGAACCACTGCGAGAGATACAGCACGACGCCCGGGAAGAACCCGGCTTCGGCCGCACCGGTAAACAGGCGCAGGGTGTAGAACTCGGTTGGGGTGGTGACGAACAACAGGCAGGTCGACAGCGTGCCCCAAGTGATCATCATCAGCGCAATCCAGCGCCGCGGACCGAACTTGGTCAACGCCAGGTTGCTCGGTACGCCACACAGCACGTAACCGATGAAGAAGATGCCGGCACCGAGGCCGTATACGGTTTCGCTGAATTTCAACGCGTCGAGCATCTGCAGTTTGGCGAATCCAACGTTGACCCGGTCGAGGTAGTTGAACAAGTAGCAGATGAAGATGAAGGGAATTAAACGCAGGGTGACGCGTTTATAAACGGCATTTTTATCGTCGTCGATGGTCTGGGTAGCTGCGGCGCTGTGCGACATAGCGGCTCTCTCTTTATTATGATTTTTTGCGATGCAAAGGGTAACGTTGATCGCCCTGAGAGTCTCGGCCAACCTTGGCAGGATTGTCTTTGTGCCTGAGCACAGGGTTTGCCGCCAGACCCTGTGCGCGTGAACAACTGCCAGCGCCAGAAAATAAGGATTGCCGCCGTTATGTTTGAACTCGATCACGACCTCGCCCAGGACATCGTCGACCGGGCCATGGCCATTTTGCCCTACAACGTCAACGTCATGGACAGCCAGGGTCTGATCCTCGGCAGCGGCGAACCGGAGCGCATCAACACCCGTCACGAAGGTGCGCAACTGGTGCTGGCCAACGGTCGCGTGGTGGAAATCGATGCGCAGACCGCCGTGCATTTGAAAGGCGTGCAACCGGGGATCAACCTGCCGCTGCTGCTCGATCAACGCCTGATCGGTGTACTCGGCATCACCGGCGAGCCGGAACAGCTGCGCACTTACGCTGAACTGGTGCGCATGACCGCCGAAATGCTCGTCGGCCAACGCAATCAGCAGGCCGAGCAGCAATGGCGCCGCCAGCGCTGCGACGATCTGCTGGCATTGCTGTTGAGCGAGGCCGGAGATTCGCCACGACTGATTGATGAAGCGCAGCAACTAGGGCTCAAGCCGCAACTGACGCGGGTGCCGTACCTGTTCGAGCTGGGCCTGGAGCATGGACCGGGACAAACCGTCGACGCACTGAGTGCCTGGCTGACCTCGCGCTATCCAGACAGTTGGTGCGTGAGTTCGGCCAAGTCGTCACTGCTGTGGTGTCGGCCGGCGAGTCACAACGTCGAGCATGATCGGCTGCTGGAAAAACTCGACGGTCTGGGCTGGAACATTTTGCGCATTGCCGTGGGTGGCCAGGCGGATGGCTTGGCGGGATTGCGTCGCTGTTATCGGCGGGTCGGCGATTTGCTCGCGTATGGCCGCGAAGTCTTGCCGCATTCACGCTTGCTGACGCTCAACCGCTATCGCTTGCCGGTAATGCTGTGGCGCCATCGCAATGATGATGCGCTGGATGAATTGCTCAAGCCGCTGCGCAAGGTGATCGCCAAGGACGGCAACGGTCAGTTGCTGGCGACGTTGCGCAGTTGGTGCGAACACGACGGGCAGAGTCAGGCGTGTGCGGACGCGTTGGGCATCCATCGCAACAGTCTGCGCTATCGGATGGAGCGGATTGCCGAGCTGAGCGGGGTTGATCCGTTGCGGCTGGATGGGATGTTGGCGCTGTATCTGGGGGTGCAGTTGCTGCCGCAGACTGAGCCATCAGCCTGAGGTGTTCTTGAGAGCGCCATCGCTGGCAAGCCAGCTCCCACAGGGGTTTATGCTAAACACAGAACTTGTGAACACCTCAGAAACTGTGGGAGCTGGCTTGCCAGCGATGGCGGCATCACTGCCGCCACCCATTCCTCTGTCTTTTGTGAAAATGAACAATAAACGCCCACGCCGCTTGTGCAGCGGACCGGCGTCAATGCGCAAGCCGACTGGCAGCATGAGGAGCATTGGAACTGGAGAACTCGCATGAAGATCGTCATCGCCCCCGATTCGTTCAAGGACAGCCTGAGTGCCCAAGGCGTTGCCGAGGCCATTGCTTTGGGTCTGGCGCAAGTCTGGCCGCAAGCCACGCTGGTCAAATGCCCAATGGCTGACGGCGGTGAAGGCACGGTCGAGTCGATTCTCGCCGCCTGCGAAGGTGAACTGCGCCGCACCCGCGTGCGCGGCCCGCTTGGCGCGCCGGTAGACGCCGCGTGGGGCTGGTTGCCGCACAACCACACTGCGATCATCGAAATGGCTGAAGCCAGCGGCTTGCAATTGGTGCCAACGGGGCAGCGCGATGCCTGTATCACCAGCACGTTTGGCACCGGCGAACTGATTCGTGCGGCGCTGGATGCCGGCGCGCAACGGGTGATTCTGGCGATTGGCGGCAGTGCGACCAACGATGGCGGCGCCGGCGCGAT
The DNA here is from genome assembly GCF_058136335.1 of Pseudomonas sp. 4CAES_32.4. Taxonomy (NCBI): domain Bacteria; kingdom Pseudomonadati; phylum Pseudomonadota; class Gammaproteobacteria; order Pseudomonadales; family Pseudomonadaceae; genus Pseudomonas; species Pseudomonas sp. 4CAES_32.4. Next base: position 3,377,800 of record NZ_CM176882.1, on the reverse strand, counting down.
GCAGGCCCTTGGTGTGAAATTGCTCGATGCGCAAAATCAGACGCTGGTACCGGGCGGTTTGGCGTTGGCGCAACTGGCGCGGCTGGATGTCAGCGAACTGGATCCGCGTCTGGCGCAGGTGCGTTTCGATATCGCCGCCGATGTGAACAATCCGTTGTGCGGCCCCCACGGCGCCTCAGCAATTTTCGGCCCGCAAAAAGGCGCCTCGCCGGCGCAGGTGCAGCAACTCGATCAGGCGCTGGGGCACTTTGCCGACCTGTGCGCCGAGGCGCTGGACAAAGATGTGCGCGATGAGCCGGGCTGCGGTGCAGCGGGTGGTTTGGGGTTTGCCGCCAAGGCATTTCTCGGCGCGCAATTCAAGGCTGGGGTAGAAGTGGTCGCCGAACTGGTCGGCCTTGCTGAAGCCGTTAAAGGCGCGGATCTGGTGATCACCGGCGAGGGCCGCTTCGATGCCCAGACCTTGCGCGGCAAAACCCCGTTCGGTGTGGCGCGCATCGCCAAGCAGCACAACGTGCCAGTGATCGTGATAGCGGGCACCTTGGGCGAGGGTTATCAGGAACTCTACAACCACGGCATCGACGCGGCTTTCGCGGTGACCAGCGGCCCGATGACCCTGGAGCAAGCCTGCGCCGAAGCACCGCGCTTGCTGCGTGAACGCGCCACGGACATCGCCCGGGTTTGGCAACTCGCCAGCAAAAACTGACCCGCCTCTGTAGGAATTGCCGAAGGCTGCGATCTTTTGTTTTTTATAGCAAGATCCAAAGATCGCAGCCTTCGGGCTCCTACATGAAGATTGGAATCATAGTGTTTCATCCTTGTAACACCCTGAAAAATAGTTGCGCTTGACCCGCAATCTTCCTAAAGCCTGGCCGATACAGCTAACAGGCGCGCACACCACACCCCCAAAACAGTGACGCCGGACCGAAGCCCTTAGCGGGCCAGTGATAACGGCATGGACGCTCGTAGTTTTTATCTTCCGAGAGTCCAACTATGTCCTTGCGTAACCTGAATATCGCGCCCCGTGCTTTCCTCGGTTTTGCCTTCATCGCCTTGCTGGTAGTCGTCCTCGGCGTATTCGCCGTCAACCGCATGTCGATCATCCGCCAGGCTTCGATCGACATGGAGTCGACGCAACTGCCCAGCGTCACACATCTCGCTGTGGTGACGGAAAACGTCCTGCGTCTGCGCATCCTGTCGTTCCGCGTGTTGGTCAACCGTGAACCTTCAGGTTTGCAGGAAGCCCAGACCCGCATTGCCGCGCTGGTCGACAAGGTTCGCAGTGCCCAGGCCAGTTACGCCGCACTGCCGGCGGGCGCGGAAGAACGTGCGTTGTATCAGACGTTCGCCAGCACGCTGGACAACTACCTGCAAGCACAGAACCAGATGATGGAGCTGTCACGTCAGGACAAAATCGATGAGCTGCGCAGCCTGATCAACACGCGGATCAAGGATGGCACCGACCAAATGGGCGAGCAGCTCAACAAGCTGATTGCGATCAACGCCGCCGGGGCAAAAGCCGCCTCGATGCAGGCCGGTGAAAAGTACGACAGTGCGATCTTCGGCATCGTCCTCGTCGCCATTATTGCCGCGCTGGCCACCGTGCTGCTGGCCTGGTTGTTGACCCGCAGCATCGTCACGCCATTGAACCGCGCAGTCGCCGCTGCGCGCACCATTGCCGAGGGCAACCTGACCAAGGTCATCGAAATCGATGGTAACGACGAGCCGGCGCGCCTGCTGGAAGCCTTGGCCGCGATGCAGACCAACCTGCGCAAAACCATCGAGCAGATCGCCGGGTCCGCCACGCAACTGGGCGCGGCTGCCGAAGAACTCAGCGCCGTGACCGAAGAAGCGTCCCGTGGCTTGCAGCAGCAGAACAACGAGATCGAGCAAGCCGCCACCGCCGTCAACGAGATGACCGCTGCCGTCGAAGAAGTCGCCCGCAATGCGGTGTCGACCTCCGAAGCGTCGAACCAATCGACCCACGCCGCGCGCGAAGGTCGCGATCAAGTGGTGAAAACCGTCGACGCGATCCAGACCATGACCCATGACGTGCAGAACACCGCGCAAATGATCGAAGGCCTGGCTACACAGGGACGCGACATCGGCAAGGTTCTCGACGTGATCCGCGCCATCGCCGAGCAAACCAATCTGCTCGCACTCAACGCCGCGATTGAAGCCGCGCGCGCCGGTGAAGCCGGTCGTGGTTTCGCCGTGGTGGCAGACGAGGTGCGTGCCTTGGCCCATCGCACCGCGCAATCGACCCAGGAAATCGAAAAAATGGTCGCCGGCATTCAGAACGGCACCGGCGAAGCGGTTTCGTCGATGCAGCAGAGCAACCAGCGCACCCAGTCCACCCTGGAAATGGCCCGTGCGGCTGGCGTTGCGCTGGAGCAAATCACCCAGTCGATCCACCAGATCAACGAGCGCAACCTGGTCATCGCCAGTGCTTCGGAAGAGCAGGCGCAAGTCTCGCGGGAAGTCGACCGCAACCTGGTCAACATCCGCGATCTGGCCACGCAATCGGCCGCCGGGGCCAACCAGACCAGCGCCGCGACCCACGAACTGTCACGACTGGCAGTAGATTTGAATGCGATGGTGGCGCGTTTTGTGATTTGAGATAGGGTGAAGGCTGGAGACCGCGCCATCAGGAGACGTACATGCGCTATTCAGCCTTGACCCAACGAATCGCCGGGGAAGGAGCCGCTGCCTGGCAGATTCACGATCGAGCGCTGGAGCTGCGCGCCGAGGGGGTTGATGTTCTGTTGTTGAGTGTGGGCGATCCGGATTTCGATACGCCGCTGCCGATCATTCACGGTGCCATCGACAGTCTGTTGGCGGGCGACACGCATTACTCCGAAGTCCGTGGTCGCGTGGCGCTGCGCAAATTGATTGCCGAGCGCCATCGGCGCCACAGCGGTCAGGTGGTCGATGCCGACCATGTGATCGTCATGCCCGGCGCGCAATGCGCCGTATATTCGGTCGCGCAGTGCCTGCTCGATCCGGGCGATGAGGTGATCGTCGCCGAGCCGATGTACGTCACCTATGAAGGCGTGTTCGGTGCCTGCGGCGCGACGGTGGTGCCGGTGCCGGTGCGGCCGGAGAACGGTTTTCGCGTCGACCCGGCGGACGTCGCGGCGCGCATCACGCCGAAGACCCGCGCCCTGTTGCTCAACAGTCCGAACAACCCTTCTGGCGCCAGCCTGTCGCTGTTGATCTGGCAGGAACTGGCGGCGCTGTGCGTGCGGCATGATTTGTGGCTGATCAGCGACGAGGTCTACAGCGAACTGCTGTATGAAGGTCAACACGTCAGCCCGGCGAGTTTGCCGGGCATGGCTGAACGCACGGCGACGATCAACAGCCTGTCGAAATCCCACGCCATGACCGGATGGCGCATCGGCTGGATGATCGGGCCGAAATCCTTGGCCGAGCATTTGGTCAATCTGTCCTTGAGCATGCTCTTTGGTTTGCCGGACTTTGTGCAGAAAGCGGCGGAGGTTGCGCTGAAGTCGGACCTGCCAGAAGTGACGCAGATGCGCGAGGAATATCGCCTGCGTCGGGATCTGGTGTGCGAGCGTTTGCAAGGGTGTCCGGGGCTCTACCCGATCCGTCCCGATGGTGGCATGTTCGTGATGGTCGATGTGCGCCAGACCGGGCTCGGCGCCCAGGCATTTGCCGAGCGGCTGCTGGAGGGATATGGGGTTTCAGTGTTGGCGGGAGAGGCGTTCGGGCCGAGTGCGGCGGGGCACATTCGTATAGGTCTGGTGGTGGATCGGGTGAAACTGGCGGATGCCTGTTCGCGGATTGCTCTCTGTGCGGCGCAGCTTTTACAGGCGCGCAGTGCCTGATGTTTGGCGTTGCCTGTACCGGCCTCATCGCTAGCAGGGCTAGCTTGTATGCTGGTACTTGAAGGGAGGAGAAGGGACAAGGCTAGCTTCTGACTGTTGACCCAGTACAGAACCGTGGGAGATTTCGCCCCTCCTCCTTTCACCCAAGCGCCGATAAAGAATGCATCTGGCCCGACCGACGATAGGAACAAGCCTGCGCCCCTGGGTGATCCCTTCAAGTACTCAAAACCATATCTCGGGGGGGTGTTCAATGGCAATGTCGGTTTCTGTTTCCAAGCCAATCGTGGGCGTGGATGTCGCCAAGAAAGAGTTGGTCATCTATCAGGCCGAACTGGATCTGCTCGAGACTATTTCCAATGACAAAGCAGCCATCAAGAAGTGGCTCAAAGCCCTGCCTGCACCGGTTGATCTCGCCATTGAGTCAACCAATATCTATCACTTGGCGTTCGCCGATCTGGCCCATGAAGCCGGGTGCACGATTTACATGGTCGGTGGCTTCGAGCTAAGTCATTACCGCAAAGGGGCGAACGTCCGGGCCAAAACCGATGCGTTGGACGCCAAACTGCTCGCTCGTTATCTAAAAAATGAGTACGAAGAACTTCAGCCATGGATTCCGCCATCGCCGTTATACCGTCGCCTCTTGAGCTTGTTCCGCCGCCGTGCGGCGTTGGTCCAGGCTCGAGTTGGTCTGGTGCAAAGCTGGGCGAATGAACCGTTGCTCAAAAGCGCTTTTGCTAAGCAAGTAGCCTCAATGCAGAGGCTTGAAACGCTGGTGGAAAAGATGATCAAAGACCAGTTGGAAGAGGCCGGTTTGCTCACCCAACTGAAGCGTTGCACAAAAGTTGAAGGTATCGGTTTCTTGACGGGAGCCCGCTTAATCGCGGCGTTTCAGCGGGGTGACTTCAGAAACGCAGATGCGTTCATCGCCTTTCTGGGGATGGATTTGCGGGTATCGCAGTCTGGGCAAAAGGATGGTCGCCGAAGCCTGACCAAACGCGGAGATCCGGAAGCTCGGCGACTGCTGCATAACGCAGCAATGTCGGCCTGTCGTACGTCAGCTTGGAAAGGCTTCTACGAAGAGCAGAGAGCCCGTGGATTCAGTACGACGCAGGCTTTGGTGATACTGGCTCGAAAGCTTGCTCGGGTGGTCTTCGCGCTGCTGAAGGCGCAAAGCGAATATCAACCGAAGGCCGGTTGAGGGCTTCCCCTCAACCATAGAATCTCCCACAGGGGTTTCCGGGTGGACACAAATCTTATGTTCACCTCAAATCAATGTGGGAGCTAGCCCTGCTAGCGATGGGGCCAGAACAGGCGCTGAAGATCTCAGCCCTGCTATCCAACAGTAATTTGAGGCGGACTTCAGATAGGTGTCCACCCCAAAAAAACTGTGGGAGCTAGCCCTGCTAGCGATGGGGCCAGAACAGGCACTGAAGATCTCAGTCCTGCTAGTCAACAGTGATTTGAGGTGGGCATAAGATTTGTGTCCACCCGCAAACCACTGTGGGAGCTAGCCCTGCTAGCGATGGGGCCAGAACAGGCGCTGAAGATCTCAGCCTTGCTAGCCAACAGCGATTTGAGGTGGGCATAAGATTTGTGTCCACCCGCAAACCACTGTGGGAGCTAGCCCTGCTAGCGATTGGGCCAGAACAGGCACTGAAGATCTCAGCCCTGCCAAGCCGATGGATTCACCACATTCGCCGGCTTCTCTCCCTTTAACGCAGCCAACAAGTTTTCCACCGCACAGCGCGCCATTGCTTCGCGCGTCTCATGCGTCGCGGAGCCCATGTGCGGCGTCGCCACGACGTTGTTCAACTGCAACAACGGCGAATCATGACTCAACGGCTCACGCTCAAACACATCCAGCCCGGCCGCACGAATCCGTTGATGACGCAGCGCATCAATCATCGCCGCCTCATCGACAACCTTGCCTCGCGAGATATTGATAAAGATGCTCTCCGCCCGCATCAGCGCAAATTGCTCAGCGCCAATCAAACTTTCAGTCTGCGCGGTCAGCGGCAAGGTCAGGCAAATGAAATCGGCCTGCTGAAGCAGATCCTCAAGGCTGCGATATTGCGCATCGAACCGCGCCTCGACCGCCGGTTTGCGCGACTGACTGTGATAGAGCACCGGCATGCCAAAACCGAAATGGCCACGCTGCGCCAACGCCTCGCCGATGCGCCCCATGCCGATGATCCCCAGCGTCTTGCCATGCACATCGGTGCCGAAATGCGCCGGGCCGATGTTGCGGCTCCATTGACCGCTACGCACCATGTTCGCCAATTCGACCACACGCCGGGCGGCGGCGAGGATCAGGGCGAAACCGGTGTCAGCGGTGGTTTCGGTGAGCACATCCGGCGTGTTGGTCAGGAGTATATTGCGCCGGGTCACGTAATCGATGTCGTAGTTGTCGACGCCGACCGAGACGCTGGCAATGGCTTCAAGCTGCGGCGCCAGATCGAGCAGCGCGGCATCCAGTTTCAGGCTGGCACCGAGCAACCCGTGGGCGCGGGGCAGGGCATCACGCAGTTGCATCAGGCCGTCGGCGTCGAGGCTTTCGATCAGCGTGACCTCATACTGTTCCTGTAGGCGCGCCATCAGCGCTGGCGACAGTTTCTTGTACAACACGACGTGTTTTTTCATGGCAAAAGTCTCTTCAGGAATGCGCCGGCACGGCACGCGTAGCGACGGCTTTGGCGACGACGCGATCACTGGCGCCGGGCTTGAGGAAAATGGTAAGCACCACCGACAGCAGCAACGCGCCGCTCATCAACAGGTACGAAGCACCAGGCGAACCGGTGGAACTGTTCAGGTAGCCGACCAGATACGAGCCGCCAAACGAACCGAGCGCGCCCATGCTGTTGATCAGCGCCATCGCGCCGCCGGCCACGTTGGCCGGCAGAATCTCCGGAACAATCGCGAAAAACGGCCCGTAAGGTGCGTACATGCAGGCGCCGGCAATCACCAACAGCGTGTACGACCACCAGAAATGTTCAGCGCCCAGCGCGTACGAACCATAGAAGGCAATCGAGGCGATCAGCAGCGGCGGCCAGACAAAGCGTTTGCGCTTCTGCAGCTTGTCCGAGCCCCACGACACTGCGAGCATGCCGATCACCGCCGCCAGATACGGCAGCGCCGACAGCCAACCAGCCTCGATCATGTCCATTTGTGCGCCGGCCTTGAGGATCGACGGCAGCCACAGCACGAAGCCGTAAACACCAATGCTCCAGCAGAAAAACTGCAGTGCGAGAATGATCACCTTCGGTGACCGGAACGCTTCGGCGTAGTTCTTCACCGCTTTGATGCCGACCTGTTCGGCGGCGAGGGCGCTTTCCAGATCCTGCTTTTCCTGCTCATTGAGCCACTTGGCCTGAGCCGGACGGTCATCGGCCAGACGCCACCAGATAAACGCCCACAGCACCGCCGGCAGGCCTTCGATGATGAACATCCAGCGCCAGCTGAAATGCTGCACCAGATACCCCGAGACCACCGACATCCACAGCATGGTCACCGGGTTGCCGAGGATCAGAAAGGTGTTGGCGCGCGAGCGTTCGGCACGGGTGAACCAATGGCAGAGATAGACCAGCATTGCCGGCATGACCGCCGCTTCGACGACGCCGAGCATGAAGCGAATGACGATCAGCCAGTAAGCGTTGGAGACCACACCGGTCAACGTGGCGAGCCCGCCCCAGAGAATCAGGCTGACGAAAATCAGTTTTTTCACGCTGTGTTTTTGCGCGTAAATCGCCCCCGGCACCTGGAAGAAAAAGTAACCGAGAAAGAACAATGCGCCGAGCAGCGAAGACAGGCCCGGGGTGATCATCAGGTCGGCGGCCATGCCCGAGGCGGCGGCGAAGCCGTAGTTGGCACGATCGAGATACGCCAGGCTGTAAGTGATGAACACAATCGGCATGATGTACCACCAGCGGCGGGTGGCGAGGGTTGCGGTTTTCATGGGTGTTGCTCCTGAGCTTGTTGTTTTTGTCGCAGCAGGTTCAAATTTTTCTAGCGCTTGTCAGGGCCTCATCGCTGGCAAGCCCGCTCCCACAGGTGTCGTGGGTGTGTCAAAGGTTGTGTGCGCACCACCAAACCCTGTGGGAGCTGGCTTGCCAGCGAAGGCGGTTTCAAATTCAACCGATAATTTCAGGCGGGTGGGTAGGCCTTCCATATCCCCGCGACTCTGCACCGCACGACTGCCAATCCAGTTCGCCCGCTGCACCGCCTCGGCAAAACTCTGGTGTTCGAGCAACGCGCTGATCATCCCGACGGCGAAGCCATCGCCGGCACCGACCGTGTCGACCACTTTGGCCACCGGCACCCCGGCGACGAAACCCTGAGCCTGATGAGTCCGGTAGTAGGCGCCCTCCGGCCCGAGTTTGATCGCCACCGCCTCAGCGCCTTGATCGAGATAAAACGCTGCAATGTCCGCCGGGTCTTCAAACCCGGTGAGCAAGCGGCCTTCGCTTAATCCCGGCAAAACCCAGTGGGCGAGGGCGGCGAGGCGATTGATCTCGCGGATCATCTCGCGCTCACTGGCCCATAGGCTCGGGCGCAGGTTAGGGTCGAACGAGACGCTGCGACCGGCGTCCCGCATGCGCGTCATCAGTTCGAAAGACATCTCCCGTGCTGAGGCCGACAACGCGGGCGGAATACCGGTGGCGTGTAAGTGTCGCGCGCTCAGCAGGTTGGCGTTGATCGACTGCGCAGACAGATGACTGGCCGCCGAGCCGCGCCGGAAATACTCGACTTGCGGATCGCTGCCATCGTCGCTGCGCGACTTGAACTGGAACCCGGTCGGATGATCTTTATCGACGGCGACATGGCGGCAATCCAGCCCTTCCTTGGCCAGTGTCTGCACCACGAAGCGCCCGAGCGAATCATCGCCAACGCGGCTCAGCCACGCGACGTTGAAACCCAACCGCGACAGCCCGATTGCGACGTTGCTGTCGGCGCCGGCGATACGTTTGTGAAACTGCTCTACGGCGGCCAGATCACCGGTCTGCTCCGCGACCAGCATCGCCATGGTTTCGCCGAACGAAAGAATATCGATCTCAGACATGGGCAGGCTCCAGACGGGATTGGCCGAGGCGGGCGAGGGCGGCGACATGCTCGGTGGTCAACTGCACCAGATCATCGCCCTGCAACGGGTATTCAGCGGCGCGCATAACGCCTTGGGCCATGTGCCGCAGGAGTTGTTCCCACAGGTGCAGGTCGCTAACGGCCGGCGGCACCGCGACCAATTTGCCGTCGGCGCGCCGGGCCACAGCTTTGCAATGCACATAGCCGACGTGCCGGCCGAGCAGGCGCGCGGCGCTGGCGGCGGACTGGTCCTGCCACTGCCAGTTGCCGATGTCGAAGGTCATTTTGATCGGCAGATTGTGCTGTTCGACGGCGGCAAAGAAGCGCTGGAAGGGTTCGATGCGTCCGCCGTGCAAGGTCTGGTCGTTTTCCACCAGCAACTGCACCGGGCTGTGTTTCAAGCGTTCGGCCAGAGCTTGCAGATCGTTGGTGTCGGTGAAGTAGCCGAGGGAGACTTTCAGCCATTTCGAACCGAAGGCTTCGGCCTGTTGCAGGGCGGTGATCAATTCTGGATTGGGTTGCGCCTGACCGGCGAGCCACAGTTCTGTCGGTGAGGAATAGATGCTCTGCAGGCCCTGGGCCTGGGTGGCTTGCGCCAGTTGTGTCGGGTCTTCGCGAGTCAGCAGCTCTTCGCGCCATTCGATGCGGTTGGCGCCAGCGGTTGCCAGCACCTCGATGAACGATCCTTGGCCGCGTTGGCGGACAAGCTCGGCGCCATAGCTGGACAGGCTGATGGAAACGTCGGGTTTATTCATTGTTATTGACCTCTGAAACCGGTTTCATTTTTGTTCAAAAAAATATTCGGGGTTCTGCTGTTCTATCGGGCCTCATCGCTGGCAAACCAGTTCCCACAGTCATTGGGGGTATACAACAATCTTGTATACGACCCCGGATCCTGTGGGAGCTGGCTTGCCAGCGATAGCGTCAGCTCAAACACCACGAATCCCATGGGTCGACCCCCGCTCAACCAACACCGGCGCAAAATCAATCCTGCGCGCCGCGTCATCATCCCCACGCAAACGCTTGAGCAAACACTCAAACGCCCGAGCGCCAATCTCCTGCGTCGGTTGCGCCAGCGCGGTAATCCCGCTGCCCACCAACGGGTACCAATCCAGATCATCCAGAGCGATAAAACCCAGCCCCTCAAACAATTGCCAGCCGATCTCGCGCAGCGCAGTGGTCGCGGCCAACGCCGCCACACCGTTGGCGCAAAACAGGGCTTTCGGGCCATTCGTAGAGTTGTTTAGAAAGGTTTGAAGATGGGTAGCCAGTTCCACGCCTGTTTCGACGACAGCACCGGCCAACTCTGAACGCTGCGCTAGCTGCGCCTGGAAACTGCTGACCCGCTCGATCCGCGAACTGGTCCCGTCATACGGCTCAGTCACCAGCAGCACATCGCGATAGCCACGCTGCTCAAGATGCGCCAGCGCCATCTCCACGGCTTGCGGGTTGTTCAGGCCAACCATGTCGCTATCGAGTCCATCAACCTTGCGGTCCACCAGCACCAACGGCATCTCGCGATGAAGTTCATGCAGCTCGTCACGGTGATGGCCAAGTGTGTTCACGATCAGCCCTTCGATGTTGTAGGAGCGCAACAGCGCCAGATGCTGGCGTTCCTGCTCGTCATCGCGGTCGGTGTTGCACACCACCAGACTGTAACCGTGCGCACGGCAGGCGGTTTCCACCCCATGCATCACGGCAATTGAATAAGGGTTACGGATATCGGCGACGAGCATGCCGATCAGGCGCGTGCGACCGCGTTTCAGGCCACGAGCCATTTGGTTAGGGCGGTAGCCGAGGTCATCAATCGCCTGCTCGATGCGTAAGGCAATGGCATCGGATAGAAGGGCGCGGTCATCACCGATGAAGCGCGAAACGCTAGCCTTGGATACGCCGGCGCGTTCGGCGACGTCGAGCATGGTCACGCGGCTGCGCTGGGCGGTGGAGAAGTCGTTCATGGGTGGACCTTGTTATTGAATTTATAAACCAGTCCCTTAGCGGCACTCATGAAACCGGTTTCAGGGAACAGCATTCGCACCGAACCGTCAAGTAGGACAGATCGCCTAGTGTAGGAAAAATCCGACGAGCGGCTGTTTGACCTGTCAGATCTGACAGTAGTCCAAAACGCAAAACAGGCGCCTAATTTGTTGCAGAGAGAGTCGAATTTTCCAGTGGAGATGGCCATGCCACCCAGCGAAGTAATGACATACGATCCACCCAAAGTAATAGGGGTTGCGGATGATGATCCCGATGGCGTTATACCTCCGTCGTTATTGCTCACAGGAATAGATGTGGTTATTCCAATCTGGCCTTTGCAATCGCCACCCGGAAGAGAAGACACGCTTATCGTGCAAACGAGACGGGGCATAGCTGTTGAGTTCAATTGGAGCCAAGTCTATCCCACGCCAATCTCTGATTTGGAATTCATCGTTCGGATTGGTCCGGAATATTTAGCGGTTGATGGTGTTATCGAGTTGGGTTATCAAACTCGAAATTACCTCTCCAACCCGGCAAATTCGATTCCACGTAAATTAACGATTGACCACATGCCAGTGGTGCGCGATTTGCCAGAAATAAAGTTTCCGGCAGCGTCAATCTGGGGATATTTGAACTGCGCGACACAGCCGCCAATCTGGACAGGTATAGAACTGAAGGTGCCGCCTCTTCCAACGTTTGTTCGGAGCGGCGATACCTGCACGGTGGAATGGGTCGGATATCTTTCCTTAAATGGAAGTGGTAGTCCGATACAGAGTACTTATAAGGAAATTACTAAAAAGCCGCTCACCAACACCGACATCAGCAATGGCTATTCCGAAATGGTGGCACCGTTTGTTCCCCATGTTCAGCCGATGATTAACAAAGCGTCTGCGATTGCAACTTACTCCATCTATCGCGGCACCAAGTTGATAGGTAAATCAAAGGATGGCTTAGTGAAAATCGACCGAACAGTTTCAGGAGAGGATCTGCCTTGTGGTCCGTAAAGTAAGTGATGCATAACACGCGGTAAAGTGTGCGCCGCAGTACGCTGGAGTTTCGGCGGAGGTGCAATCGTGTATTTAAAAGGAGCAATTACATGAATGCTAAAGTAGAAAATGAAAAGCTTGCCAAGCAAGTATCATTGCAAGGCGGCGGTTCAGTTTTGGTCGATCCCGCGACCATTCCTGCGCAAACGCTGCCAGGGGGGGATTTGCGGATCCCGATTGATAAGCTGAACGCCCCGCTCGACTACCATATTCCTCGACCTCCCGATCAATATGAGCGTGATCGATTGACGGTCAATTTGCGCGTAAAGGGCACAGCTACCTTGATTCCTCTCGTTCCCGGACTTAGTTTGGGCCCCGTCGCCGGCCGGGTATGGCCACTACCGTTGACAATCCCTCTTGCGGAATTGAGGGAGTTGGCAACGCCGGAAACACCTACCGAATACGAATTGATTTATCAATTATTTGCCAACGGTAATAACCCGACTCCCGCGGTTACGACTGAGTATAAAATCGACAAAACCAAACCTTATCAAACCAAAACGCCTGCATCGGATTTTTCACCTCCGGCCGCAGCATTTCCAGTCGATCTACCTCCGACCAAAGACATTGATGATGCTTATCTGGGCGCGAACCCTACCGGTATCGAGATTACCGTGACGCTGGCAGGCAACGCCGATCCGACAGATGTTTGCGATGTGTATTGGGGAATACCCTCGGATCCGGCATACGCAACTCCCGTCATGGCTGACATTACGCTTCCGGCAGACGGCAAAATTTTAATGCCCACCACCATCTTTCAGAACTCAACGGAAGGTTTTAATACATTGACGTTCATCGTCAAGGATCTTGCAGGCAACATCAGTCGCCGATCCAGACCTGATCAACGCAATATCAGGCGTCTGGCACCGCCGGTACCGTTACCACCTGTCGTACCGTTGGCGGATGGCACTGATGGCGACACGTTGATTGATTTGGCCGACTGCAAATTGGGGGTCACTATTGAGGTAACGGTACCCCAACCGAGTACGCCTGCCGACACCATCAGCGCGACTTGGCAGGGGATTGATCTACCAGAACAACGGGTAGGCACTGATACCACACTGGTTTTTAACGTGGACTACCTCAATGTAATCAAGGCCGCCTACGGTGCAACCGATGGGCCTGTGCCAACGACAATCCGTTATCAAATGTTTCGCGGTTCAGGAACTCCAATTGCCACTCAACAGGTAGCGATCGAGGTGGATATTTCCTATCCCGGCCCAGTCAATCCGGATGAGCCCAGTGACATAAACCCTAATCTTGAATTGCCTCGGCTCGTGTCTTCACAAGGTGTAGATAATAAACTTGACGATAATGACCACGGTAAAGATGCCGAGATATTCATCCAATTGTACGCAGCGCCTCCTACTGAAGCTGCACAAAGCATTACCGCCTTTTACGATGATCAGGCATTGTCTCCACCCTACTTGCTGCGACCAGGTGAACAAGGCACTGAGATCGGACCGATTATTGTACCTTGGTCGATAATCGAGAAAAAACAGAACGCCGATGTGAAGATTAAATGGCAACTTACGGCTGTCGGAGGTGCCAATCCCGTATTCTCAAGAGAGGAAACGGTAGTTGTTGATATTACAAAAGTCGATCTGCCGAAAGTTCAGGTGCAAGGATTGATTTTTGATGAGATTTCTTGCCCGACATTGAATTTTTTGCCAGCGGATGACCCAAGTTATCCGGGAGACGGCACCAATCGCCGAAATCTAAAAGTAATCATTCCTTTCAGTTCTTCTCTGCTCGACGGTCGAACTGTGACGCTGAAGTGGGAAGGCTATGAAGATGAAGGCGCAACACTGCCTATTTCCGGCACATCGGTAACGAAGGACATACCTATTGTCGGCACAGTCCCCCCTGAGGGCATTGAGACTGACATTGGCGCTTACATGACACATTTCAAACCTGTATCCGATGGGTACGGCAAATTAACCTACACCATTTCCAGTGTTGTGCCGGAATCCGATCCGGCTACTCATTATGTGTTCCTGCTGGATAACGACGGGGATTACTGTGAGGTAGCGAACCCGATTCCTTGACGAAAATGATACAGCGGACACAGTTTTTTGTGTCCGCCGTATCCCTTTGTCCACCATCAGAATGAAAGCATTTCCGAAGAAAAATCCACCCTGTTTATAGGACAAGTCCTACATAAGAATACGTGATTACTCGTTAGCCTAGCGGACCTTTCAGATAGGCGCGGTCAGCATCATAAACCCGCCATGGCAGTCGATCCTTTTTTGAGGCAGGTCTTCAATATGCAGATACCCTTCCAGCAACGGACTACACCCCCCTTCAAGAGAATCGCACTTTTTTTGCCGCTTTTGATGTCTTCCACGCTAGTCACGGCAGGCTCCCTCGTCGGCGGAACTGCCACAGTCAACAATGGCGACACCATCGAAAACTGGTTCCTGACGCAAAACGCAACGTTGACCATCAACAACGCAGAGACGTTGGGCATTACTGCCGATAGCTCTAGAGTCAATATCAATGCGGGCAGCATCACTCAGGAAATCAGCGTCAGTGACAACTCCGCAATCAGTATCGACGGTGCAACTGTCACCGGGACCAACGGTCAATCTGGGCTTCTACTGATTTCAAGCCAAGCCACTGTCAACAACAGCAATGTTAACGGTGAACAATACGGTGCCTCCGCGGTGCGTTTTTCCACTACACAGTCCGGCTCGGTGCTGAACGTTACCGGTAATAGCAACATCATCGGTGTTGACGCAGGGGCATTTGCGACCTCACACAGTCGGATCACTGTTGAGGACTCGTCTCTCATCGGCAGCAGTGCAACCAGCTACGGACTTTGGTTGCAAAGTGCTGAAGCGATTGCCAGGAACAGCACTATTATCGGTAATCAGACCGGTGTCTTTATCGAACTGGATGTCACCGGTATTGCGCCCGCCATGCTGAATCTGGACAACACAACGGTGCAAGGCAGAACCGGGTCTGCGATCGTCGTCGACTTTGATAATGTGGCCGCCGAGACCGCGACTCTGACGTTGAACAACTCCCAATTGCTCTCTGGCAACGACACGTTGCTAGAAGTAAAAGGCGGGGCGACGGCGTTGATGACAGTCAACTCAAGCACATTGAATGGCAATATTATTGCCGATAGCTCGAGCCATTCCGAGTTGACCTTGCAGAACAACTCTTCTCTGACTGGACGATTGGAAAATGTTGCCAGTGCAACCATCAGTGACACCTCGCAATGGGTGCTGGTTGACAACAGTCAGGTTGAAAAGCTGGTGCTCAATGGTGGCTCGGTCAAGTTCGGCGACAGCAATGCGTTTTATCAACTGAATGTGACCAATCTGTCGGGGAGTGGCCAGTTCATCATGGCCACCGACTTGGCGACGGGGCGTACAGACTTGCTGAATGTCACCGGTACGGCGAGTGGTTCCCATCAACTGCTGATCGAAAGCAGTGGTACCGAGCTGCCTTCGGGCCTTCCTGTTACGGTGGTGAAAACTGTCGGGGGCGATGCAGTATTTAGTCTTCCGCGCAATGTGGATCAGGGGGCTTATTCTTACGGCCTGACCAAGAACGGCAATGACTGGATACTAGATCCGGAGACTCGGGTCGTCAGCCCGGGCGCTCGTTCGGTACTCGCCTTGTTCAATACTCCGTTACCGGCGTGGTATGGAGAATTAACCTCGCTGCGTACCCGAATGGGTGAGTTGCGATACAACGGTGGGAAGGCGGGAGCCTGGGGCCGTACTTATGGCAACAAATTTCAAATTTCCGACGGATCCGGCGTGGGTTATGAGCAGACTCAATACGGGTTCACGCTTGGGGCAGACACGCAATTACCGATCGGTGATGGTCAATGGCTGTTCGGTATCATGGGTGGGCACAGTCAATCCGATCTTAATCTCGACGCTGGTACATCAGGCACCGTCCAAAGCTATTACCTTGGTACCTATCTCACCTGGATAGACGCGGTGAGTGGTTACTACCTTGATGGTGTCGTCAAAGTGAACCGCTTTCGCAATGATGCCAAAGTTGGTTTGAGTGACGGCGGTCGAGCGAAGGGTGACTACGACAATACAGGGGCAGGTGGCTCGATCGAGTTTGGCCGACATATCAAACTCCATGATGGTTATTTCATTGAACCATTCACCAAATGGTCTGCCGTGGTTATCCAGGGCAAGGACTTTTCCCTCGACAACGATTTGCAAGCTGAAGGCGATCGTGCCCGCTCCTTGTTAGGGGAGGCCGGAATTACCGCAGGTCGTAATTACGCACTGAGGAATAACGTTGAGCTGCAACCTTACGTTCGTATAGGGGGGGCGTACGAGTTTGCGGAGAACAATGAAGTGCAGGTCAACAACAATGTGTTCAAAAATGATCTTTCCGGTGCGCGCTCCTTGCTCGGGGCGGGGCTTGCCGTCTCAATGACTGATAAGCTGCAAATGCATGCGGATTATGAATACAGTGATGGAGAAAATTTTCGTCAACCAGGCGGACTGACGCTCGGGCTACGCTACTCGTTCTAAGCGTTTGCCAATCAATAAAAAAGGAAGCTGCGGCTTCCTTTTTTTCATTCACTGCTGGCGGCAAAATTAGCAGCGAGCAGCTTTCGCTGTAGGCCGGCGTGGAATCCTTCTAACAGTAACGTGTCGATAAGCTTCAAACTTTACTTTCACATCGACAGTTTTGCGTGTGTCTTCATCCCGGTTCTCAAGCGTAACGCTGATTTCCCCGGAAAAAATATGGCTTTGGGTGTCATACGCTACGCGGGCCTGACCTTGATACTGCGTATACACGACAGGTTTCGTCGGTAAGCTATTGTCGACATAGAGTACCCGCACTGTATAAGCTTCCGCGAAGAGACCATAAGTGCCATCAGGTTTGTCTTTGCTAAACGAAATTTTGAGCTCTTTGGTCGTGTAATCAGGCGCAGGTGCTCTTTGCGTGGCGAGCATGACGTGCGCTTCGCCGTGCGGCGGCGGATAGATGGCGTCCAGCAATTCCACCAGGCCGGCGTCAAATGCTTCTGTTCCGTTCACAAAACCTTGGCATTTTCCCTGAAACGTAGATTGCGATGCGACCTTTGCAAGTGCGTTCATTATTCAGACTCCGCTGTCAGAAAAGAGATATCTCGCCTTCACGAGAAGACTGGCGAGATCAGCTTATCTAATGCCAAGTCAACAAGTTTGTAACCTGTAATACCTGACAGTTTACAAAGCAGATTTCATGTGATTGCTTTAGTGGCAAATACGCCCTTCTGGAGCGTTTCCAAAAGCTGTGACGGCTTACCCAAACAACCCCGCCGCTATATTGATTGAAAACCCTAATATCGCTGTATTGAACACAAACCCGATCAGCGATTGCGCGAGCACAATCTTGCGGATATCCCGCGTCGCAACGCCCACATCCGCTGTTTGCACCGCCACGCCGATGGTGAACGAGAAGTAGAGGAAGTCCCAATAGTTAGGCGTTGTCAGCCCCTCGGCAAAACGCAACGCCGGTTCCTTGCCATCCCAGGTGTAATACAACCGCGCGTAATGCACACAGAAAATCACCCCGATCAGCAGCCATGAACCAATCACCGTCAGCGCGGTGAAGCCGTAGTGCATCAACTTGCGAGTGGTTTCCAGATCCTTGCTGCCGGCCAGTTCGAAGGTGATGGTGGCGAGACTGGCGAGGGCGGCGATGCACACCACAAACAGCACCAGCCCGGCGTTTTCGTCCTCGACTTCGGCGATGCGTTTGACGTCTGGAGCCTTGGCGCGGACGGTCAGCCAGAACATCAGGATCAGGTACGTCCAGACACCGGCGTTCCAGCCGATGAGGATTTTGCTGACGATGGAATCGGCGGGAGCCAGGAGACCGGTGGCGAGGCCGAACAGGGCGGCGGCGGACAGGCGAGGGTGGGTGCGGGCGAGGAAGCGCATGGGGACTCACGTTGGCGAACTGTCATTGCACCATAGCGCACGCCATCGGGCTTTAGTAGGAGCTGCCGCAGGCTGCGATCTTTTGATCTTATAAGAGCAAAGTCAAAAGATCGCAGCCTGCGGCAGCTCCTACATTTGGATCAGTGGGGCTTGGTGAAACGTTGTACGAGCTTCATGACGACGACGAAGAACACGGGGACGAAGATGACTGCCAGCGTGGCAGTGATCATTCCGCCGATCACCCCGGTGCCGATCGCTTGCTGACTCGCCGAGCTGGCACCCGTGGCAATCGCGAGCGGCACCACGCCGAGAATGAACGCCAGCGACGTCATCACGATCGGCCGAAGACGCAGGCGCGCTGCCTGCAACGTCGCGTCGATCAGGTCGTGACCTTCGTCATACAGGCTTTTGGCAAACTCGATGATCAGGATCGCGTTCTTCGCCGACAGACCAATGATGGTGATCAGGCCCACTTTGAAGAACACGTCGTTAGGCATCCCGCGCATCGTCACCGCCAGCACCGCACCGAGTACTCCCAGCGGCACCACCAGCAATACCGAGGTCGGAATCGACCAGCTCTCGTACAGCGCCGCCAGACACAGGAACACCACCAGCAGCGACAACCCGAGCAGGATCGGCGCCTGATTGCCGGACAAGCGTTCCTGCAACGACAGACCCGTCCATTCCTGGCCCAAACCTTTCGGCCCTTGCGCAACCAGTCGCTCGATTTCCGCCATGGCTTCGCCGGTGCTGTGTCCGGGTTTCGGTTCGCCGGAAATCGCAATTGCCGGATAACCGTTGTACCGGGTCAACTGCGCCGGCCCCTGAATCCAGTTGGCTTGCACGAATGCCGACAACGGCACCATGTGCCCGGCGTTGTTGCGCACATGCATTTTCAGCAGATCGGCGACCTGGCTGCGTTGATCGCCTTCAGCCTGCACCACCACACGCTGCATGCGCCCCTGGTTGGGGAAGTCGTTGATGTAGCTCGAACCGACGGCGGTGGACAGCGCATTACCAATGTCGGCAAACGACACACCCAAGGCATTGGCCTGTTTGCGATCCACGATCAATTGCACCTGCGGCGCTTCGGCCAAGGCACTTTCACGGACGTTCATCAATACCGGACTTTTTTCGGCGGCGGCGAGCAATTCGCTACGCGCCTGCATCAATGTCGCGTGGCCGAGGCCGCCGCGATCCTGCAAGCGGAACTCGAAACCGCTCGACGTACCGAGGCCATCAATGGGCGGCGGCAACACCGAGAACGCCATGGCGTCCTTTATTTCACTCAGCGCCGCGTTGGCACGGTCGGCAATCGAGCTGGCCGAATCATCGCTGCCGCGTTGCGACCAATCCTTCAGCGTCGAGAACGCCAGCGCGGCGTTCTGCCCGCTGCCGGAGAAGCTGAAACCGAGAATCACCACACTGTCGCTGATGCCCGGCTCGCCGGCATTATGCGCTTCGAGCTGTTCCGCTACGGCCACGGTGCGGTTCTTGGTCGCGCCGGGTGGCAACTGGATGTCGGTGATGGTGTAACCCTGATCTTCCACCGGCAGGAAAGAAGAGGGCAGGCGCATAAAGCACAGGCCCAGTCCGACCAGCAGTACCACGTAAATCAGCAGATAACGTCCGGTACGTTTTAGCGCATAGCCGACCCAGCCCTCGTAACGGTCCGTCAGGTTTTCGAAGCGGCGGTTGAACCAGCCGAAGAAGCCGCTTTTTTCGTGATGCTCGCCTTTGCCGATTGGCTTGAGCAAGGTCGCGCACAACGCCGGGGTCAGGGTCAGGGCGAGGAACGCCGAGAACAGAATCGAGGTGGCCATCGACAGCGAGAACTGTTGGTAGATCACCCCGACCGAGCCTTGCATGAAGGCCATCGGAATAAATACCGCGACCAGCACCAGTGTGATGCCGATGATCGCCCCGGTGATCTGGTTCATGGCCTTGCGCGTGGCCTCCTTGGGCGACAAACCTTCGGTGGCCATGATCCGCTCGACGTTCTCGACGACGACAATCGCGTCATCCACCAGGATGCCGATGGCCAGCACCATGCCGAACATGGTCAGCACGTTGATCGAAAAACCCAGCGCGAGCATGGTGGCGAAGGTGCCCATCAATGCCACCGGCACTACCAGTGTCGGGATCAGCGTGTAGCGCACGTTTTGCAGGAACAGGAACATCACCGCAAACACCAGCAGCATCGCTTCACCAAGGGTGTAAACCACTTTGGTGATCGAGACTTTGACGAACGGCGAGGTGTCGTACGGGATCTTGTATTCCACACCGGCCGGGAAGTAGCGCGACAGCTCATCCATCTTCGCCCGCACCAGCGTCGCCGTGTTCAGCGCATTGGCGCCCGGTGACAGCTGCACGCCAACGGCGGTGGACGGCTTGCCGTTGAGGCGCGTGCCGAATTGATATTCCTGACTGCCGATTTCCACCCGCGCGACATCGCCGATGCGCACGGTCGAGCCGTCGCGGTTAGCCTTGAGCACGATGTCGGCGAACTCTTGTGGCGTCGACAACTGGCCCTTGACCAGAATCGTCGCGGTGATTTCCTGGGTCGACGGCGACGGCAGATCACCGATGCTGCCCGCCGAGACCTGGGCGTTCTGCGCGACGATAGCTTCGTTGACGTCAGCCGGGGTCAGGTTGAAAGCGATCAATTTCTGCGGGTCGATCCAGATGCGCATGGCACGCTCGGCACCGTACAGCTGGGCTTTGCCGACACCGTCCAGACGCTTGATCTCGTTCATCACGTTGCGCGCCAGATAGTCACTGAGCGCCACGTCATCGAGTTTGCCGTCGCTGGAGGTCAGGGTGATCAGCAGCAGGAAACCGGAAGACACCTTCTCGACCTGCAGGCCTTGCTGGTTCACCGCTTGCGGAAGGCGCGACTCGACCACTTTCAAGCGGTTCTGCACGTCAACCTGCGCCAGCTCCGGATTGGTGCCCGGCTGGAACGTGGCTTTGATCGTCGCGCTGCCGAGGCTGCTCTGCGATTCGAAATAGAGCAGGTGATCGGCACCGTTGAGTTCTTCTTCGATCAGGCTGACCACGCTTTCATCAACGGTCTGCGCCGAGGCGCCGGGGTACACGGCATAGATTTCGATCTGCGGCGGCGCGACGTCGGGGTACTGCGCCACCGGTAACTGCGGGATGGCCAGCGCACCGGCCAACAGGATGAACAGGGCGACAACCCAGGCAAACACCGGACGGTCGATAAAAAACTGCGGCATATAAAAGCGTCCTGCTTACTGACCAGAGGTCTGGGCAAGTGGAAGAGGGGTGTCGTCGATCTGCACTTTTTCGCCGGGGCGGGCGTGTTGCAGGCCTTCGATGACGATACGATCACCGGGCTTGAGGCCGCCGGTGACGATCCAGCGATTGTTCTGCACTGCGCCGAGCTGCACCGGCTGCTGCGCTACACGCATTTGTTCGTCGACGGTCAGCACCTGAGCAACCCCGGCGCTGTCACGCTGCACGGCGCGTTGCGGCACGGTGATGCCGTTCTGGATCATCGCTTGTTCCAGACGCACGCGGATGAAACTGCCCGGAAGCAAATCCAGATCCGGATTGGGGAATTCGCTGCGCAGAATGATCTGGCCGGTGCCCGGGTCGACGGTGATGTCGCTGAACAGCAGTTTGCCCGGTAACGGATACAGGCTGCCGTCGTCCTGAATTAACGTCGCCTTGACCTGATCCTGACCAACTTCCTGCAATTGCCCGGAACGGAACGCCCGGCGCAGCTCGTTGAGTTCACGAGTGGACTGGGTGAGATCGGCGTGAATCGGGTTCAATTGCTGAATCAGCGCCAGCGGCGTGGTTTCGTTCTGCCCGACCAGTGCGCCTTCAGTCACCAGTGCACGACCTACGCGCCCGGAAATCGGCGCGGTGACGGTGGCGTAACCAAGGTTCAGCTTCGCGCGCTCGACCGCTGCCTTATTGGCGGCAACATCGGCGGCGGTTTGCCGGGCACTGGCGCGGGCGTTGTCGTAGTCCTGACCGCTGATGGCCTTGTCGTCGATCAATTGCGCGTAGCGCTGTTCCTGCAGTTTTGCCTGGAACGCATTGGCTTCGGCTTTGCGCAGCGCGGCTTCGGCGCTGTCGAGGTCAGCCTTGAAAGGGGCTGGATCGATACGGAACAGCACATCACCCTTTTTCACGTCGCTGCCTTCACGGAAGGTGCGCTGCAACACCACGCCGGCCACCCGTGCGCGCACTTCGGCGATGCGCGGCGCAACAATGCGGCCGCTGAGTTCGCTGCTGATCGACAGAGGATGGGTCTGGATGGTTTCGATGCGCACCGTGGCTGGCGGCGCCTGCTCTTCGGCGTTCGAGGATGAGTCACAGGCGCTCAGCGTCAGCGCCATTGCGATCAGGCCGAGCCCGGCCAGCAGTTTGTTCGACATGTACAACCCCCAATATTGATGGCCGCATCCTACGGCCAGACGCGCAGATTAGCGGTGAAGCTTTGTAGGCGCTGTGTGAAATTGTGTAAGGGTTTTGCTCAGGAACGGGTGAGGGCGTATATCCTTTAGCCCTTGAAATTTATTGCAACAGTCGGATCGCCATTGCGGGCAAGCCCGCTCCCACAAAGATCGGTGGTGAACACACATTTTGTGATCACCCTGGAACACTGTGGGAGCGGGCTTGCCCGCGATGAGGCCCTCAAGATCGCTACAGCACTTTCTGGAACACCTCCATGCCCAACATCCTCCTGGTCGAAGACGACACCGCCCTCGCCGAACTGATTTCCAGCTACCTCGAACGCAACGGTTATTCCGTCAGCGTCATCGGCCGCGGTGACCACGTGCGTGAGCGGGCCCGGCTCAATCCGCCGGATCTGGTGATTCTCGACCTGATGCTGCCGGGGCTCGATGGCCTGCAAGTCTGTCGCTTGCTCAGGGC
This sequence comes from Pseudomonas sp. 4CAES_32.4, assembly GCF_058136335.1. NCBI lineage: Bacteria > Pseudomonadati > Pseudomonadota > Gammaproteobacteria > Pseudomonadales > Pseudomonadaceae > Pseudomonas > Pseudomonas sp. 4CAES_32.4. The sequence goes on along the minus strand of NZ_CM176882.1, from coordinate 3,355,030 downwards.
CGATTCGGCGACGCTGCCGATTCTGATGCTGACCGCCCGCGACGACAGCCACGATCAAGTGCTGGGCCTGGAAATGGGCGCTGACGATTACGTCACCAAACCTTGCGAACCGCGCGTGCTGCTGGCCCGCGTGCGCACGTTACTGCGCCGCAGCAGTCTCGGCGAGCCGATGACGGCCAACGATCGCATCCTTATGGGCAACCTGTGCATCGACCTGTCGGAGCGCACCGTGACCTGGCGCGATCAGCCGGTCGAACTGTCCAGCGGTGAATACAACCTGTTGGTGGTGCTGGCCCGCCACGCCGGCGAAGTGCTCAGCCGCGACCAGATTCTGCAACGTCTGCGCGGTATCGAATTCAACGGCACCGACCGCTCGGTGGACGTGGCGATTTCCAAGCTGCGGCGCAAGTTCGACGACCACGCCGGTGAGGCGCGCAAGATCAAGACCGTGTGGGGCAAGGGCTATTTGTTCAGCCGGTCCGAGTGGGAATGCTGAACTGATGTTCCGCATCCTTTTTCGCCTGTATCTGGTGACGATCGTTTCCTACAGCGCGGCGATTTATCTGGTGCCGGATCTGGTGGTCATGGCATTCCGCGAGCGATTCGTCACCTATAACCTCGACTATTCGCGCGGCCTGCAATCGCTGATCACCAAACAGTTCCATGCCACGCCGCATGCGCAATGGCCGGCGCTTGCCGCGTCGATGGACAAGGATTTTCAACCGCTGCACATCGTGCTCGCGCGCATTGACAGTGCCGATTTCACCGCGATCGAACAGGAACGCTTGCGCCGTGGCGAAAACGTCGTGCGTATCGGCGATTGGGGCTGGCGCACGCTGGCAGTCACGCCGCTGGATAACGACACTGCCGTGCAAATGGTCGTACCGCCGGATCCGCTGGACGTCAATCTGTTGTACTGGAGCATCAATGTGCTGATCGGCGCGAGCCTGTTGGGCTGCCTGCTGCTGTGGCTGCGCCCGCACTGGCGCGATCTGGAACGCCTCAAAGGCACCGCCGAACGCTTCGGCAAAGGCCATCTCAGCGAACGCACCAAGATCACGCCGAGCTCGAACATCGGCAGTCTGGCCAACGTCTTCGACACCATGGCCGGTGACATCGAAAACCTGCTCAACCAGCAACGCGACCTGCTCAATGCGGTCTCCCACGAGCTGCGCACACCGTTGACGCGTCTGGATTTCGGCCTGGCGCTGGCGCTGTCCGACGATTTGCCGGCGGCGAGCCGCGAGCGCTTGCTAGGACTGGTCGCGCATATTCGTGAACTCGATGAATTGGTGCTCGAATTGCTGTCCTACAGCCGTTTGCAGAATCCGGCACAACTGCCTGAGCAAATCGACGTCTCGCTGGACGAGTTTATCGACAGCATTCTTGGCAGCGTCGATGAAGAGCTGGAGTCGCCTGAAATCGTCATCGACGTCCTGTTGCACGGTCAGCTTGAACGCTTTGCACTGGATCCGCGCCTCACCGCACGGGCCATACAGAACCTGCTGCGCAACGCCATGCGTTACTGCGAAAAACGCATTCAGATCGGCGTGCAGGTCAACGCTGATGGTTGCGAGATCTGGGTGGATGATGACGGCATCGGCATTCCCGATGACGAACGCGAGCGGATCTTCGAGCCGTTTTATCGACTGGATCGCAGCCGCGATCGGGCCACCGGTGGCTTTGGCCTGGGTCTGGCCATCAGCCGCCGGGCACTGGAGGCGCAGGGCGGCACGCTGACGGTGGAGAGTTCACCGCTGGGTGGCGCGCGGTTCCGGTTGTGGTTGCCGACTACTGATTAAGCAGACAAATACCTGTAGGAGCTGCCGCAGGCAGCGATCTTTTGATCTTGATCTTAAAAAACCAAATCAAAAGATCGCAGCCTGCGGCAGCTCCTACAGGGGTATGTGTATTGATCAGATCAGATCGGTGGACTGGATCAACTCAATCCCAGCCTCTTGCATCCGTTCAATCGCCGCTGCCAGTGATCCATCCAGATCAATCGCCCGACACGCATCGAGCACCACAACCGCATTGAATCCCGCCGCCCGCGCATCCAGCGCCGAGTACATCACGCAGAAATCCAGCGCGAGGCCGACCATGTAAACGGTGTCGATGCCGCGCTCTGACAAGTAACCGGCCAATCCGGTGGTGGTGCGGCGGTCGGCTTCGAGAAACGCCGAGTAACTGTCGATGTCCGGATTGCAGCCTTTGCGGATCACCAGTTGCGCGTGGGGCAGGTCCAGTTGCGGGTGAAACTCGGCGCCGGCGCTGGCCTGCACACAATGATCGGGCCACAGCGTCTGTTCACCGTAAGGCAATTGAATGACGTCGTAAGGCTGGCGACCGGGATGGCTGGAGGCGAATGAGGCGTGACCGCGCGGGTGCCAGTCCTGGGCGATGACGACTTGCTGGAACTGACGCGCGAGCTGGTTGATCAGCGGCACGATCCGCTCACCTTCAGGCACCGGCAGGCTGCCGCCGGGGATGAAATCGTTCTGAACATCGATAACCAGTAATGCAGTGCGAGACGAAATCGGCATAGGTGCAATCCTCCTTGGACAAATCACTTGCCCAGAATAGTGACAACGCTGGCTAGGCGGTTAAACGACTTCTCAACAACTGCGCCCGTGCCTGCAGATCTGCTGTTGGCACGTGGCCGATCAGCATCCACGCATGTTCGCGTTCGGTCCAATACGCGACGTTCATCTCGTGTCGGCGCTCGTTGGCCAATGGCTGGCTGCCGCTGTTCGAGCGGGTGATGCACAAGGCCAACGGCCCGTGCCGTTGATCCAGATAAACGATCTGCGCAATCGGCACGCCGTCGTACTCAAGCAACTGTGCACGTTTGAACTCGGCGCCGGGCAGTTTCAATGCTGCCGGTGACAGATTCAGGCCCAGACGTGCATCGACGCTGCGCAGTTGCGCCCGTTGCGTGGCTTCGTCGCTAGGCAAGTAATCGAGGGTTTGCGGCACATAGAGCGCCATGTAGTCGCCGACCATTCGACGCCAGTTATGCGTTTGCTGCGCCTGCCAGCCGAGGACCAAGCGGTCGGCCAATACGCCACCGGCCACCAGAGCGGCCGCCGCGCCGCCGATAAACCAGCGCCGACTCAACCCCGGATTTTGCGGGGCAGGAATAGCATCCAGCCGCGCCTGCAAACGATCCAGCGGCGCCTGTTGCGTCAGTTCGTCATAGGCGTTTTTGAACGGCAGATTGCTGCGCGCCAGCCATTGCACGCGCAGGCTGAGCAGCGGGTCGTCGGCGATGGCCGTGCCCAATTGGCGGCGATATCCCGGGTCCAGTTCGTCATCCAGATAGGCGACCAGTTGTTCGTCCGAAGGCGTGTTCATGACCGGTCTCCTTCGGTGGTTTTCGGCACCGCTTGCAAGGGCGGGTATTCGGCGAGTTTCAGGCGCGCCGTGGCCAGTCGGCTCATCACCGTGCCGATCGGGACTTGGAGAATTTCGGCGACTTCGCGGTAGGACAAGCCCTCGACATACGCCAGGTACACCGTTTCACGCTGGGTTTCCGGCAGTGCATCGACGCGGCGGATCACTTGGGTGGCCATCACATGAGTTTGCGCGGCGTATTCACCGTCGAACGTCAGTTGCGTGTCGGCGTCGACTTGCCCCGAGCCATGGCGCACGCGGCGCGAGCGCACTTCGTTAAGCCAGATCGAATGCAGAATGCTCAGCAACCAGCGATCCATGCGCGTGCCGGCCACGTACTGGCGGCAGCGCTCCAGCGCCCGCACGCAGGTGGCCTGGACCAAGTCCTCGGCGACGTGCCGATTGCGCGACAGCAGCAAACCGTAACGCCACAAACGCGCCAGATGCTGTCCGAGTTCGGCTCTAAAGGCCTGATCGCTGACGATGATCGTCTCCACTTATAAAGGTCAGGTTTTCGTTGAACCGTTGATGGCTTCAGCCAGATCCAGGTATTCCTCGCAGGACGTGCCGCAAATCGACTGGATCTGCTGCAACTGTTCTTGTGCCAGGTCGACGCGTCCTTTGATCACATAGGCCTCGCCGAGGTATTCGCGCACCTGCGCATACTGCGGATCGAGTTTCACCGATTGCAGGTAATAGGTGATGCCTTCGTCGGTGCGCCCCAGTTTGCGCGTGGCATAACCGCGATAGTTGAGGGCCTTGGCGGTGTTCGGTTGCTTGAGGGTGTCGAGCAATGCCAGCGCCTCATCGTAGCGACCGGCCTTGGCCAGACGATACGCGTAATCGGTGCGGTCCGCGTCCGGCAACAGGCTGCTGGTTTGCAGCACGCATTTCTGCGTTTTGCTGTCCCAGACCTGGCCTTTCGGGCATTCGGGCTTCTGCACCGGATCGTCTTCATCACCGTTGGCGAAGGCCAGATGACTCGACATTGCAGCGGCCAGTAGCAACGGGGCGGCGAACATAACGGAACGGATAGTCATGGGCAAGGCTCCACAGGGGGTTATGTTTCACTTTGAACACCACAGGGTGAAATTTTATTCATTGCATTTGTCAGTGACTGTTCAAGTCAGGCACAAATTCCGGCGCTATGCTCGTCAGCGTCTGCCGTTGATCCGAAGGCTGTATATGAAGGGGAAACTGCCATGAACGATCATCTCCACCATGCCACTGGCGGCTACAAAACCGCCGCTGACACTTACGTCAAAGGGCGACCGGATTATCCGCCGCAGGTCAGTGAGTGGCTGAGCGCGACGTTGGGTCTCGATCATCACAACACCGTGATTGATCTGGGCGCCGGCACCGGCAAGTTCACCGGCCGACTGGTGGCGACGGGCGCGCAAGTGATCGCGGTTGAGCCGGTGGCACAGATGCTCGAGAAGTTATCTGACGCGTGGCCGCAGGTGCTGGCCGTACACGGCACCGCGACGGATTTGCCATTGCCGGACGCGTCGGTGGATGTGGTGGTCTGCGCGCAGGCGTTTCATTGGTTCGCCAGTGCAGACGCGCTGACCGAAATCGCCCGAGTGCTCAAGCCTGGCGGCAAGCTCGGTCTGATCTGGAACCTGCGCGACACAACCGTGAGCTGGGTGCCGAAGCTCGATGCCATCGTCAATTCGCTGGAGGGCGACACGCCGCGTTACTACACCGGTGAATGGCGCAAGGCGTTTCCGCATCCGGCGTTCGGGCCGTTGCAGCTGCAGCGCTTTCACAATGGTCACACCGGATCGCCGGAAGACGTGATTTTCAATCGGGTGAGATCGACCAGTTTCATTGCCGCGTTGCCGGATGCGCAGCGGGCGAAAGTCGATGAGCTGATTGGTGCGTTGATCGCGGCCGAGCCTGAGTTGCGGGGCAGGGAGGTGGTGACGGTGCCGTATGAGACGGCGGCGTTTGTGGCGGTGAAGGGCAGTTAGATTGGCGGGGCGGCTAATCGCTAGCAGGGCCGGTTCCCACAGGGGTTTGGTGAACACCGAAAATCCTGTGGGAGCCAGCCCTGCTGGCGATTGAAGTCACTGCCGATCCCTATCAGTCCCGCATTTGGCTGAACCGCCACTGTGATGCCTTGTTATAGTTCGGGCCTCATTTTCTGCCCGGTTAAGGATCACTGCCATGACTCAATACTCCGCCTTCAGCGTCGAACTGGCCGACAACATCGCCCATGTGCAGATCAACCGTCCGGAAAAGATCAACTCGATGAACGCGGCGTTCTGGAGCGAGATCGTCGAGATCTTCCAGTGGATCGACGACACCGACGAAGTGCGCGTGGTGGTGCTCAGTGGCAACGGTAAACACTTTTCCTCCGGCATCGACCTGATGATGCTCGCCGGTGTCGCCAACGAGCTGGGCAAAGACGTTGGCCGCAACGCGCGCCTGTTGCGCCGCAAGATCCTCACCCTGCAAGCCTCGTTCAACGCCGTCGACAACTGCCGCAAACCGGTGCTCGCGGCCATTCAGGGTTATTGCCTGGGCGGCGCCATTGATCTGATCGCTGCCTGCGACATGCGCTACGCCGCCGAAGACGCACAATTCTCGATCAAGGAAATCGATATCGGCATGGCCGCCGATGTTGGCACTTTGCAACGGTTGCCACGGATCATCGGTGACGGCATGCTGCGTGAACTGGCTTACACCGGTCGCACTTTCGGCGCTGAGGAGGCGCGCAGCATCGGCCTGGTCAATCGTGTCTACAGCGATAAGGATGCGCTGCTCGAAGGCGTGATTGATATCGCCCGCGAAATTGCCTCGAAATCACCGATTGCCGTCACCGGCACCAAGGAAATGATCAGCTACATGCGCGACCATCGCATCGACGACGGTCTCGAATACGTTGCCACCTGGAACGCTGCCATGCTGCAATCCACCGACTTGCGCGTGGCCATGGCCGCCCACATGAGCAAACAGAAACCCGAATTCCTGGACTGAGAAACCATGACAGCTCGCTGGACCACTGCAGTACTGGACACCGATCAACCGGGCGGCTGGGCGGTTGCGCGCAGCCCGGACGGTTTTTTGTTCGATGACAACGGCGCGCTGTTCCCCCGGGAATGGCTCAAGCGTCAGGACTTGTCAGTCCTCACCGAGCACGGCATTGGCCATCTCGATGGCGAGCCGGTGTACCTGCTCGAACTGCGCAGCGCCAGCGAAGTGCCGGGTTGCAACTGGAAAGGCCTGCGGGCGTTCATGCTCGATGGCGATCACACGATCTACAAAGTGCTCGGTTATGCCGCGCAGATCGGCACTTGGGCTCGTGAGCACCGTTTCTGCGGCAATTGCGGCCAGGCGATGACACAGGTGCCGCGCGAGCGGGCGATGTATTGCCAGCCGTGCGATCTGCGCAGTTATCCACGTATTTCGCCGAGCATGATTGTGCTGATTACTCGCGGCGACGAGATTTTGCTGGCGCGCTCACCGCGTTTCGTCACCGGGGTTTACAGCACGCTGGCCGGTTTTGCCGAGCCGGGCGAGTCGGCGGAGGAGTGCCTGATTCGTGAAGTGCGTGAGGAAGTGCAGATCGAGGTGAAGAACATTCAGTACCTGGGCAGCCAGTGCTGGCCGTTCCCGCATTCGATGATGCTCGGCTTCCATGCCGAATATGCCGGTGGCGAGATTGTCTGTCAGGAGGACGAGATCGAAGACGCCCAATGGTTCAACGTGCATGATCTGCCGCCATTGCCGGCGTCCAAGTCGATTGCCCGTTACCTGATCGACGTCTACGTGGCGCGGCGCTTAGGCCACGCTGAACCAGTGCTGCCAGGCTAGGCGCACAGTCAAACCCAGCACCACGGTGATGAACACCGGGCGAATGAATTTGGCGCCGCCGCTGATCGCGGTGCGCGCGCCAAAGAAGGCGCCGACCATCACCGACAGGCCCATGCTCAGGCCGATGATCCAGTCCACTTGTCCGGAAAACACGAACACCGACAGCGCCGCAATGTTGCTGACGAAGTTCATGCTGCGCGCCACACCGCTGGCCTTGACCAGATCGATCGGATAAAGCAGCAGACTGCTCACCGTCCAGAACGCGCCCGTGCCGGGGCCGGCAACACCATCGTAGAAACCGAGGCTGAAGCCTTGGGTCGATTGCCATTTCTTTTTGATCGGCGCATCGCTGTCCAGCGGCGCTTTCGGTGTGCCGCCGAACAACAGGTACAGGCCGCAGGCGAACACAATCACCGGGAGCATTTTGTTCAGCCATTCCGCCGGCAGGTAATGGGCGACGATGGCGCCGGTCAGCGCGCCGACCAGTGTGCCGACAATCGCGTGCACCCACTGCCGTGGATGAAACAGCTTGCGGCGATAGAAGGTGAAACTGGCCGTGGCCGAGCCGAACGTCGAACTCAGTTTGTTGGTGCCCAGCACCAGATGCGGCGGCAGGCCAGCGGTCAGCAGCGCCGGGGTGGTCAGCAGACCGCCACCGCCGGCGATAGCGTCGATGAAACCGGCAATGAAAGCGACGATGGCCAGAATGGCCAGGGTGGTGAGGTCAACGCTGAGTTCGAAAGGCATGGAATCGGCTTATTCGGCAGGGCGCAGAACGTGAGCTGCGGGGAGGGCGGTCATGTTACTCATTTCCAAGTGTTGCGGCGACCCATCTGACGCCATCGCTGGCAAGCCAGCTCCCACAGGTTTTACGGTGTGCAAGAGTCCTTTGTTCACTCTGATCCTTGTGGGAGCTTGCCAGCGATGGCAATTGAACATTCAACCAATTCATTGACTGACCGTCCGCTATCGCTAGCAGGGCTAGCTCCCACAGGGGGATTGCTGTGAGCTTAGAGACCGAGGTCGGACAGGCCCGGATGATCATCCGGGCGGCGGCCCAGTGGCCAGTGGAACTTGCGTTCACTTTCCTTGATCGGCATGTCGTTGATGCAGGCGTAGCGCTGGAACATCAGGCCGTTCTCATCGAACTCCCAGTTTTCATTGCCGTAGGAGCGGAACCAGTTGCCTGAATCATCGTGCCATTCATAGGCATAACGCACGGCGATGCGCGTGTCGGAGTAGGCCCAGAGTTCCTTGATCAAGCGGTAATCCAGCTCTTTCGCCCATTTACGCGTCAGGAAGGCCTTGGCTTCTTCGCGGCTGTTGGCAAACTCGGCGCGGTTACGCCACTGGGTGTCGAGGGTGTAGGCCAGCGATACCCGTTCCGGGTCGCGGGAGTTCCAGCCATCCTCGGCCAGACGTACCTTTTCGATGGCCGATTCACGGTTGAAGGGCGGCAGTGGCGGGCGTTGCTGGGCTGCAGTCGACATATCAGTCTCCCAATCTAATCAATAATTGAACAACAAGTCCGGCCTTATTAAGGCGTTACAGGTCCAATAACTTTCGCGCCATGCATTGCGCATTATCGGCGGCACTGTGATCACCCATCACAAGCGCTACGGTAATGGCACCGTCAATCAGGATCAGCAACTGTTTGGCCAGCAGTTGCGGATCCTCGGCACCCTGTTCGGTACAAAGCTCGCACACGTAGTCGAGCAGCTTCTGTTTGTGTTCTTTGGCAACCAACCGTACGGGGTCTTGCGGGTCGCCGGTTTCGCCGCTGGTATTGATGAAGGCGCAGCCGCGAAAACCTTCCGAGGCAAACCAGCCCTTGAGCACGGTAAACAGGTTGAGCAGGCGTTCGGCCGGGGTTTCGGCCTGATCGACGGCGTTTCTGTACCAATGCATCCAGCGGATGTCGCGGCGTTGCAGGGCGGCGGCGACCAGCTCATCTTTATCCGCAAAATAACGGTAGATGCTTTTTCTGGAGACGCCGGCGGTTTTCACCAGAAGATCCATGCTGGTGGCAGCGATGCCACTTTTGTAGATCAGCTTTTCGGTGACATCCAGAATGATGTCGCGTGTGTCAGTGCTAATGATTTCGTTCATGTCACGAACAGTAGAATGGTTGTTCTCCTTTGGCAATTATTTTTTTAAGATCGAAAGATCGCAGCCTTCGGTAGCTCCTACATCGGTCGGTGTAGGAGCTGCCGAAGGCTGCGATCTTTTGATCTCTTTACGGGCACTAACAAGACCCGAGGGATGTGATGGTGTAAGCTCTCGGGTTCTTCGGATTCGACCCATTGCGAGCCCTATGCCGTTGCTTTTCAAACGTTCCTTGCTGCCTAAACTGCGCAGCTTTCCGCTGACCGCCGAGGCCGTGACCATTCTGTCCGGCGCCGCCGAGTTTCGTCGTTGCCTGCTGGAGAAAATCGCCGCAGCGACCCAACGCATCTACATCGTTGCGCTGTACTTGCAGCAAGACGAGGCCGGTCAGGAAATCCTCGATGCCCTCCACGCCGCCAAGCTCAAGCGCCCCGAGCTGGAAATCGCTGTGGTCGTCGACTGGCTGCGTGCGCAACGCGGACTGATCGGTGCCGGCAAGCAGCCGGGCAATTCGGCGTGGTATCAGGAAATGACCCGCACGCACGAAAGCGAAGTGCCGGTCTACGGCGTGCCGGTGCAGACCCGCGAACTGTTCGGCGTGCTGCATCTGAAGGGCTTCGTGATCGACGATTGCGTGGTCTACAGCGGTGCGAGCCTGAATAACGTCTACCTGCACAAGTTCGACAAGTACCGTTTCGACCGCTACCACGTGCTGCAAAGCCATGAGCTGGCCGACTCGATGCATCATCTGGTCAAGCATGGCTTGATCGAGTCGAAAGCCGTGCATCGCCTCGATCTGCCGAACCTGCCGACCACGCGCAGCCTGCGCAATGACATCGGCGACCTGCGCAGCCGCCTAAAATATGCGACGTACGACACCGCCACTGGCAGCACCGCCAGAGACGGTTTGTCCGTGACTCCGTTGCTCGGCGTCGGCAAGAACAACCCGTTGAACCGGGCGATTCTCGAACTGATCGCCAGCGCGCAAAAGCAGCTGACCATCTGCACGCCGTACTTCAACCTGCCGCTGGGCGTGATCCGTGAGATCAATCGCGCGCTGGCCCGTGGCGTGAAGATCGACATCGTGGTCGGCGACAAGACTGCCAATGACTTCTATATCCCGCCGAGCGAGCCGTTCAAGGTGATTGCGGCGCTGCCGTACCTGTACGAGATCAGCCTGCGACGCTTTGCCAAGCGGCATCAGCGCAACATCGACAGCGGCCAGTTGAACCTGCATCTGTGGCGTGATGGCGATAACACCTATCACCTCAAGGGCATGTGGGTCGATCAGCGCTATACGCTGCTCACCGGCAACAACCTCAATCCACGGGCGTTCCGCCTGGATCTGGAAAACGCGTTGTTGATCGATGATCCGAAGGGCGAATGGCTGGAACCGCGGGCGAAAGAGCTGGAAGAAATTTTCCGCAACACCACGCGGATCGAGAATTTCCAGAGTCTGGAGACGTTGCCGGAATACCCGGCCGGGGTGGCGAAGTTTCTGAAGCGCGTGAGTCGGGTGCGGATTGAGCGGTTGTTGTACCGGATTCTGTAGCGCCGCTGGAAATGCCATCGCTGGCAAAGCCAGCTCCCACAGTGTTCTTGGTGATCCACAAATATTGTGTACACCCAAGAACCTGTGGGAGCTGGCTTGCCAGCGATGGGGCCTGCCTAGACGCTAAAAAACTCAGTTCAGCCCCAACTTGCCACGCAACGTGGACAAGTCTTCCGCCAGCGTATTCACCGGCCCAACCAGCGCTTTACGGTCGTTATCCTTCACCTTATCATACGTCTCAAACCCACCATCCTTGGTCTTGTACTTGGCCAGAATCTTGTCGACCGTGGCAAAGTTCTTGTCGACCTTCGCGATGAACGCCTTGTCCTGCTTTTCGATCTGCGGACGGAACAGATCAACGATTTTCTTCGCGCCGTCGATGTTGCCCTGGAAGTCGTACAGGTCGGTGTGGCTGTAGCGATCTTCTTCGCCGGAGATCTTGGTCGCGGCGACTTCTTCCAACAGGGCGGCAGCACCACCGACGACTTTCTCAGGCGGGAAGGTCAGGCCGGCCACACGAGTTTGCAGGTCTTTGACGTCGCTGTTGAGCTTGTCTGCCAGCTCGTTCAAACCCTGGGTGCTTTTCTCCGAGAACAGCGTGTATTCGATGCGGTGGAAACCGGTGAAGTCTTCCGCTTTCACGCCTTTCTCGTGATCATCCACGCGGGAGTCGATGGACGCATCGAGGTCACTGAACAGCTCGGCAATCGGCTCGATCGACTCGTAGTAAACGCGAGTCGGCGCATAGAGCTTTTGCGCGGTGGCCAGATCGCCTTTTTTCACCGCATCGGTGAACTGTTGAGTGTGGCTGCCCAGCTCATCGAGTTTTTCGGTGACATAAATCTTGTAGTCCGACACCGGCCCGACCAGATCCAGCGGTGCCGTGGCGGCAAACGCCGACAGCGGGGTGTTGAGCAAACCAAGGGTCAGCAATAACGCGAGTGGCGTCTTTTTCATGGGGGCGGCTCCAGTGTGGGGATGTTGTTTTATGCAGCTGTTTTCGGTTGTGTGGCATTGAGCAGCGAGCGACCGATGAAATCCTTGTCGCTCGTGACACCCGGCAGGGTGAAGAAATAGCCGCCGCCGACCGGTTTGAGGTATTCCTCAAGCGGTTCGCCGTTGAGGCGGGTCTGCACGGTGATGAAGCCTTTTTCCAGGTCGGCTTGGTAACAGATGAACAGCAGGCCCATGTCGAGCTGGCCGTTCTTGTTCACGCCGTTGGAGTAGTTGAACGGCCGGCGCAGGATCAGGTTGGCCTGGCTCGCGGCGGTGCGCGGGTTGGCCAAGCGTATGTGCGCGTCGAGTTTGGTCAGCTTGCCTTCTGGATCCTTGTGGTAATCCGGCACTTCGGTTTCATGTTTGCCACCGATGGGCGCGCCGGAGGTTTTCACCCGGCCGAGGATGCTTTCCTGTTCCTGCAACGGCGTGCGATCCCAGCGCTCAACGAAGTTGCGGATGATCCGCACCGCTTGATAGCTGCCATGCGCGGCCCAGGCCGGTTCGTCGCTGCCCGGTTGCACCCAGACGATGCTGTCCATGGCTTTGGCGTCGTTGGAGTTCGGGTTGGCCGAACCGTCACGGAAGCCGAGGAAATTGCGCGCCGACTGGGCCGGCACACCCGGTTTCGCCGGGGCTTGCGGCGGCACGCTGCCTTCCTGTTTCCAGCGCACCAGCAGCAGGTCGGGGAGGTTTTTGACGATGTCGCGCAGGGCGTGAATGTTGGTGTCGGTGGTGTTCGAGCAGAACTGCAGACTCAGGTCGCCGTGGCAGCAATCGGCTTCCAGTGCATCGTTGGGGAAACCGACCATGCGGATCAGCCGCTTGGGCTTGGCGTCGGCCAGACCGAAGCGCTCGTCGAACAGCGATTCGCCGACGGAAACGGTAATGGTCAGGTTATCCGGCGTCACGTTCGGGCCCAGGATGCCGGAATCCGGCGGCGGCAGTTTCGGATCGATCTGGGCGACCGGGCCGCCCTTCATCAGGAAGGCGATGCGCTCGTTGAGGGTGCGGAACAGCCGCTCGAGATCTTCACGGTCACTGGCCAACACGTCGAACGACACCAGCATGCCCGAGGCCGGGCGCGGAGTAACGATGCCGGTCTGATGCACACCGTGGAAATCGTGGCGATCTTCGGTCTTGTCGCTGCTCGGCGCTTCGGTGACTTGTGCCGGCGCGGCGGCCATGGCCGGGCAACTCAGCGCGCTACCGGCGAGGGCGACACCGGCGGCGCCCATGCCCATCAGGACACGGCGACGTTGCAGGTTGAGGTTTTCTGATTCTTTCATTGCAAATTCGTCTTCTGCTTACAGGCCAGAGAGGCCGAGGGCGGGATCGATGCCATCCAGTGCGTCGGCCAGAGCCTGAGCCTTGTCGGCGATCTGCTTGCGTTGTGCGCCGCTGACGGAGTCGTAGCTGGCGTAGCCGTCCTTGATCTTGTAGCTGTTGAGTTCGGTGTCGAAGTCCGCCAAGGCCTTGTCGATTTTCGGCAACAGGTCGGCGGCGGATTTGCTCAGCATTGGCCGCAGCAGATCGACGACTTTGTGCGCGGTTTGCGCATTGGCGGCGAAACCGTTGAGGTCGCTGTGGCTGTAGCGTTCCTCTTCACCGCTGGCGGCGCGCACGTCGGCCAACGTGTTGAGGTTGCGCACGACGATGTTGACCAGTTGCTCAGGCGGCAGACTCTGCGCGAGCAGTTGCTGTTTGAGCGCGGTGACATCGCTGAGCAGGCGCTGGGCAACCGGTGCCAGGTCATCGAGTTCGCGCTGCTGGAACAGGCCGAATTCGAGGCGATGGAACCCAACGAAGGCCGGATCCTGCTCGCGTTTCTCGAAGTAATCGGCGCGGGCGTTGATGCTGTTGTCCAGCTCCGCCAGACGCTGCGCAGCCGGGGCCAGACGTTGATACGCCGCGCGTGCCGGCAAGTACAGCGCTTGAGCCTGACTCAAATCGCCGCTTTCGATGGCTTGATCCAGAGCGGTCACGGCTTTGATCAGCGCGCTGCTCTGGCTGGCCAGATACACACGGAATTCCGACAGCGGGCCAACGAAAGCGACCATCGACGGTTTGGCTTTCGCGGCAGCATCGGAGGCAGCCGTCGGCGTCACATGCAGGGTGCCGCGTGGGTTGCTTAACAGGCCGCAGGTGATCGCATAGTCGCCGGGTTGCAGATTGGCGTTGATTACCTGGCTCAGGCCCGGCGCAATGTTTTCGCGTTCTTCGACGACCAGCACGCCGTCGAGAATCTCCCATTCCACCGCTCGGTCGGAGCGGTTGACGATGCGGAAACTGGCGCGGCCCGCCGGCACGGTGAGGGCATTCGGTTCGCAACTGCCCGGATGGATGTTCACCACCATTTCATCGTGGTTGTGCTGACGTTTGGCCGCGGCCATTTTCGAGGCGTACCAGAACAGGCCGCCGGCAGCGATCATGATGACCACCGAACCGGCCACCGCCCAGCGTAAGGCACGGGGAGGGGAGGCCTGAGGAGTATTAGGCTTTGACATGGAGGCCCTTATTGGCTGGAAACGGAAGACGATTGCGCGGAGGGCTTGGGTGCGGGAGCCGGATAGAAGAACATCACCAGCGCTACCACCAGATAAATCAGATACGCCCCGAGGGTGCTGACGGTCGGTGCATCCTGATAACCGAACATGCCGGCCAGCACCGAGCCCAACGGGCCGTCCATCGGCAGCGTCGCGCTGAAATCGAACAGCACGGTCTGCAGGTGATTCCACAGTCCGGCCTCATGCAGCGCCTGCACCGAATTGGCGAGAATCCCGGCGGCGACCACCAGAATGAACAGGCCGGTCCACTTGAAGAACGCCGAAAGGTTGAGGCGCATGCTGCCGCTGTAGATCAGGAAACCGACAATGATCGCCAGAATCAGGCCGAGCAGAGCACCGATCGGCGCGCCCGGGCCCTCGCTTTGCTGGAACACCGCGAGCAGGAAGAACACGGTTTCCAGACCTTCGCGAGCGACGGCGAAGAAGACCATGGCGATCAGCGCAATGACCTGATGCTTGGAAGAAGTCAGCGCGTGATCGAGTGAGGCTTGCAGCGAATGTTTGATCGAGCGCGCGACTTTGCGCATCCAGAACACCATCGAACTGAGAATCCCCACGGCGACCAGCCCGACGATGCCTTCAAACAGCTCCTGCTGCTTTTGCGGGAATTCGGCGCTGACCAGTTCCAGACCGCCACCGACCAGCAGGGCGAGGGCGGCGGCGAGGAAAACGCCGATCCATACGGCGGGCATCCACTGGCCACGGCCGGTCTGTTGCAGGTAGCTGGCGATGATGCCAACGATCAGCGCGGCTTCAATGCCTTCGCGCAGCATGATCAGAAAGGGAACGAGCATTCGGTGTCCAGTAAGTCATTTGTAGAGGTTACAAGTTGTAACATAATGACAACCATTCTCACATGACAATCATTGACACAAACCTGAACAGAAGCTGAACAAGTTAAAGAACAACCATTCTCATGCGCGTTGCACCGATTCATCGTGGGAGCTAGCCCTGCTAGCGATGGCGGTGTGTCAATTGAAGGAATATTTGACCGGGACGGCCTCATCGCTAGCAGGGCTAGCTCCCACAGGGGATCTGTGTGGTGTTTGAGGTAAGATGTTTGCCACTCAAAAACAACAAGGTTCACCGCGCTCCATGTCGGAAAAAGACACCATCGCCGTTCAACTGGTGCGTGAAGCGCTGTTGCAAAGTTGCGCGCCGGGCGTGGCCACGGACGAAGTCTTGAGCAAGGTCGGCATTGCGCCGGCGCTGCTGCAAACCGCGCAGGGCCGGGTGCCGGCCTCGCAGTACGCCAAGCTCTGGCGCCTGCTGGCCCGGCGCGGCGATGACGAGTTCTTTGGCATGGACCCGCGCAAACTCAAGTCCGGCAGCCTCGAATTCCTCTGCCGCAGCGCAATGGCGCAGCCGACGCTGGCGGCGGCTTTGAACACTGGCCTGAGCTTTCTGTCGTTGATGCTTGAGCGCATGCCGGCGCAGTTGGTGCACCAGCAAAGTCTGGCGGAAATCGTGCTGCTGGAGGACGACGCCGAACCGCGCCGCGCCTTTACCTATTTCACCTATTGGATGATCGTCCACGGCGTTGCCTGCTGGCTGGCCGGGCGGCGGATTCCGATTCTGGCGATTGAATTGCGTTGCCCTGAACCGGACTTCACCGATGACTACCGGGTGATGTTTTCCGAGAACCTGCGGTTCGATCGGCCACGCACGCGGATGATTTTCTCGGCTGATTGCCTGGATCTGCCGATCAAGCGATCAGCCGAAGAGTTGAAGCGCTTTCTGGCCCATGCGCCGGCCAATATCCTGGTGAAGTACCGCGACCCGGAAAGCCTGGCGAGCCGGATCAAGCAGGATCTGCGGCAGTTGCCGGCAGAACAGTGGCCGGAAACCGAAACGCTGGCCCAGCAATTGTGCATGTCGGCCTCGACCTTGCGCCGGCGCCTGGCGGAAGAAGGGCAGACCTATCAGGGACTCAAGGACAGTGTGCGCAAGGAGTTGGCGATCATCTGGCTGGCGGAGCCTTCGATCAGTTTTGTCGAGATTGCGGCGCGGTTGGGGTTTGCTGATGCGAGTTCGTTTTACAAGGCGTTTCGCAAGTGGTCGGGGTCGAATCCTGGGCATTACCGCACGCTGATCTTGAATGAGGTTGTCTGACCCGACGCCATCGCCAGCAGGGCTGGCTCCCACAGGGGATTTGTGCACGACGCGAAAACCCCGTGATGATCGTTCCCACGCTCCGCGTGGGAATGCCTCTTGGGACGCTCTGCGTTCCGGTTTTGAAGTGGACGCAGAGCGTCCGCGGCGGCATTCCCACGCAGAGCGTGGGAACGATCGGTGTGGCAGGGCATGGCCAAACCAGTCAGCCATGTTGATGGCTTTGACCATTGCCCCAACCCCCGCACAGCGCGACTATCCCTCTGTTGTTTACGGTTCCCAGCCTAATAAAAACACAGAGGGATTCTGGCAATGCGCGATTACTTGTCTGCCACCGCACAGTTCAATTATCAGCACACCGTGGATGCCGCGCTCAGCGGTTCGCTTGAGGCGCTCAACGCCTGCGTCGAATGCTGCGACCGCCACGCCTTGCCGGGGCGCATCGCGCTGTTCTGGGAGGGCCGCGACGGCGCCAGTGCGACATACACCTTCAGTGATCTGCAGGACAAAGCCGCGCGTTTCGCCAATTTTCTCCTTGCCCAAGGTGTGCGGAAGGGTGACAAAGTCGCCGGCCTGCTACCGCGCAATATCGAATTGCTCATCACCGTGCTCGCCACTTGGCGCATCGGCGCGGTGTATCAGCCACTCTTCACCGCGTTCGGCCCCAAAGCCCTCGAACATCGGCTGAACTGTTCCGACGCGAAAGTCGTGGTCACCGATGCGGTCAACCGGCCGAAACTCGCTGAAGTCGCCGATTGCCCAACCCTCGTCACCGTCGGCGGATCGAAAGGCCAAGGCATTGTCCGTGGCGATTTCAGTTTCTGGGCCGAACTGGCCAACTATTCCAACGTCTGCAAACCGGTGCTGTTGACCGGCGAAGACCCATTCCTGTTGATGTTCACTTCCGGCACCACCGGCCCGTCGAAAGCACTGTCGGTGCCGCTCAAAGCCATCGTCGCGTTCCAGAGCTACACCCGCGATGCCGTGGATTTGCGTGCGGAAGATTCGTTCTGGAACGTCGCCGATCCGGGCTGGGCCTATGGCATCTATTTCGGCGTCACCGGCCCGTTGTCGATGGGCCACCCGATCACTTTCTACGATGGCCCATTCACCCTCGAAAGCACCTGCCGGGTGATCAACAAATACGGCATCACCAACCTCACCGGATCGCCGACGGCTTATCGTTTGCTGATTGCCGGTGGTGATGAATTCGCCAAATCGATCAAGGGCAAGCTGCGCATCGTCAGCAGCGCCGGCGAGCCGCTGAACCCGGAAGTGATCCGCTGGTTCGCCGACAACCTCGACGTGGTCATCCACGACCATTACGGCCAGACCGAACTGGGCATGGTGCTGTGCAACCACCACGGCCTCGACCACGCGGTACACGTCGGCGCCGCCGGTTTCGCCTCGCCGGGCCATCGCATCGTCGTGCTCGACGAGCAGTACAACGAACTCGGCGTCGGCCAGCCGGGCATCCTCGCCATCGACCGCCCGCAATCGCCGATGTGCTGGTTCGGCGGCTACGAAGGCGTGCCGACGAAAGCTTTCGTCGGCGATTACTACCTGAGCGGCGACACCGTGGAATGGAATCCGGACGGCAGCATCAGCTTCGTCGGCCGCAGTGATGACGTGATCACCACCTCCGGCTACCGCGTCGGTCCGTTCGACGTGGAAAGCGCGCTGATCGAACACCCCGCGGTGGTCGAGGCGGCTGTCGTCGGCAAACCGGACCCGGAGCGCACCGAACTGGTCAAAGCCTTCGTGGTGCTGAGTGCGCAATACCGTGCCGCGCCGGAGCTGGCCGAAGAACTGCGCCAACACGTGCGCAAGCGTCTGGCCGCGCATTCGTACCCGCGTGAAATCGAATTTGTCAGCGAATTGCCCAAGACCCCGAGTGGCAAATTGCAGCGCTTTATCTTGCGCAACCAGGAAATCGCCAAGGCTCAAGAGGCCGCGGCGCATAACGTTTCAGCTTGAATCAGGAAGTACTGTCATGCAGATCGAGAACAAGGTTTTTATCGTCACCGGCGGCGCGTCCGGCCTGGGTGCCGCCACCGCAGAATTGCTGGTGAGTGCCGGCGTCAAAGTGATGCTGGTGGACATGAACGCCGAAGCTGTCGCCGCCCAGGCTCAGCGTCTCGGCGCGCAAAGCGTGGTCGCTGACATCAGCAATGAAGCCGCCGCCGAAGCTGCGGTGCAGGCGACGGTCGCCGCGTTTGGCAGCCTCAACGGTCTGGTCAACTGCGCCGGCATCGTCCGAGGCGAGAAGATCCTCGGCAAGAACGGCCCGCATGCGCTGAGCAGTTTCGCGCAAGTGATCAACGTCAACCTGATCGGCAGCTTCAACATGCTGCGTCTGGCCGCTGCGGCGATTGCCGAATCCGAGGCAAACGCTGACGGTGAACGCGGCGTGATTATCAACACCGCGTCGGTGGCGGCGTTCGACGGCCAGATCGGCCAAGCGGCGTACGCGGCCTCCAAAGGCGCAATCGCCAGCCTGACCCTGCCGGCCGCCCGCGAATTGGCGCGTTTCGGCATCCGCGTGATGACCATCGCCCCAGGCATTTTCGAAACGCCGATGATGGCCGGCATGACCCCGGAAGTGCGTGACTCGCTGGCCGCCGGCGTACCGTTCCCGCCGCGCCTGGGCAAGCCTGGCGAATACGCTGCGCTGGTTCGGCATATCATCGAAAACAGCATGCTCAACGGTGAGGTGATCCGTCTCGACGGCGCCTTGCGCATGGCCGCCAAGTAAGAGGATTTGTCATGACTATTTCCAACGACCCGATTGTTATCGTCAGTGCCGTGCGCACACCGATGGGCGGTTTTCAGGGCGAACTGAAAAGCCTCACTGCGCCGCAACTCGGCGCTGCTGCAATCAAGGCTGCGGTTGAACGCGCCGGTGTTGCCAGTGACTCCGTCGACGAGGTGCTGTTCGGTTGCGTGTTGCCCGCCGGCCTCGGTCAGGCACCTGCACGTCAGGCTGCGCTGGGCGCCGGGTTGGACAAATCCACCCGCTGCACCACCGTCAACAAGATGTGCGGCTCAGGCATGGAAACCACCATTCTGGCCCACGACATGCTGGTCGCGGGCAGTGCCGATGTGGTGATTGCCGGCGGCATGGAAAGCATGTCCAACTCGCCTTATCTGCTGGATCGTGCCCGCGCCGGTTACCGCATGGGCCATGGTCGTGTGCTCGACTCGATGTTCCTCGATGGCCTCGAAGACGCCTACGACAAGGGTCGTTTGATGGGCACCTTCGCCGAGGATTGCGCCGAGACCAACCACTTCAGCCGTGAAGCGCAGGATGCATTTGCCATCGCCTCGACCACCCGCGCACAGCAGGCGATCAAGGACGGCAGCTTCAAGGATGAAATCGTCCCGCTGACCGTGACCGTTGGCAAAGAACAGGTGCTGATCAGCAACGACGAACAGCCACCGAAAGCCAAACTGGACAAGATCGCCTCGCTGAAACCGGCGTTCCGCGAAGGCGGCACGGTGACGGCGGCGAACTCCAGTTCGATCTCTGACGGTGCGGCGGCACTGGTGCTGATGCGTCAGTCGCAGGCGCAGAAACTGGGGCTGAAACCGCTGGCGGTGATTCATGGCCACGCTGCGTTCGCCGACACCCCGGGCTTGTTCCCGGTGGCGCCGATTGGGGCGATCAAGAAGTTGATCAAGAAGACCGGTTGGTCGCTGGGTGACGTCGATTTGTTTGAGGTCAATGAAGCGTTTGCCGTGGTTGGCATGGCGGCAATGACGCATCTGGAAATCCCGCATGACAAGCTGAACGTGCATGGCGGTGCCTGTGCGCTGGGTCACCCGATTGGCGCGTCGGGTGCGCGGATTCTGGTGACGTTGCTGTCGGCACTGCGGCAGAAAAAGCTAAAACGCGGGATTGCAGCGATCTGCATTGGCGGCGGCGAAGCCACGGCCATGGCCGTGGAATGCGTTTACTAACGTTGACACTGGACCCTGTGGGAGCGGGCTTGCCCGCGATGGCGGTGGGTCAGACAGCCAATATGTTCACTGACACGGCCCCATCGCTGGCAAGCCAGCTCCCACAAGGAGTTTTGTGTTGTCACCGGATTTTAAGGATTCACCATGATTCCCAACGAAGACCAAACCCAGATCCGTGACATGGCCCGGCAGTTTGCCGAGGAACGCCTCAAGCCGTTCGCCGCCGAGTGGGATCGCGAGCACCGTTTCCCCAAGGAAGCCATCGGCGAGATGGCTGAGCTGGGCTTCTTCGGCATGCTCGTGCCGGAGCAGTGGGGCGGTTGCGACACCGGTTACCTGGCCTACGCCATGGCCCTGGAAGAAATCGCTGCCGGCGATGGCGCCTGCTCGACGATCATGAGCGTGCACAACTCGGTGGGCTGCGTGCCGATCCTCAAGTTCGGCAACGACGATCAGCGTGAACGTTTTCTCAAACCGCTCGCCAGCGGTGCCATGCTCGGCGCATTTGCACTGACCGAACCGCAGGCCGGTTCCGACGCCAGCAGCCTGAAAACCCGTGCGCGGCTGGAAGGCGATCACTACGTGCTGAACGGCTGCAAACAGTTCATCACCTCCGGGCAGAACGCCGGGATCGTGATTGTGTTTGCGGTGACCGATCCGAGCGCCGGCAAGCGCGGCATCAGCGCCTTTATCGTGCCGACGGATTCACCGGGTTACAAAGTCGCTCGCGTTGAAGACAAACTCGGTCAGCACGCCTCCGACACCTGCCAGATTCTCTTTGAAGACGTCAAAGTGCCGGTGGCCAACCGTTTGGGCGAAGAGGGCGAGGGCTACAAGATTGCCTTGGCCAACCTCGAGGGCGGTCGTGTCGGCATCGCTTCGCAATCGGTGGGCATGGCCCGTGCGGCGTTCGAAGCGGCGCGCGATTACGCCCGTGAGCGCGACACCTTCGGCAAGCCGATCATCGAGCATCAGGCCGTCGCGTTCCGCCTGGCTGACATGGCCACGCAGATCGCCGTCGCCCGGCAGATGGTGCATTACGCGGCGGCCCTGCGTGACAGTGGGCAACCGGCGCTGGTCGAGGCGTCGATGGCCAAGCTGTTCGCTTCGGAAATGGCCGAGAAGGTCTGCTCGATGGCATTGCAAACCCTCGGCGGTTACGGTTACCTCAACGACTTCCCGCTGGAACGCATCTACCGCGACGTGCGCGTCTGCCAGATCTACGAAGGCACCAGCGATATTCAGCGCATGGTCATTTCGCGCAATCTTTGAGAAGGAATTTTATTTCATGACTTACGAAACGATTCTGCTGGAAACCCACGGCCGCGTTGGCCTGATCACCCTCAACCGACCACAGGCGCTGAATGCCCTGAACGCGCAACTGGTCAGCGAAGTGAACCAGGCGCTCGATGCACTGGAAGCCGATGCCGCCATCGGTTGCATCGTCATCACTGGCTCGAAAAAAGCCTTTGCCGCCGGTGCCGACATCAAGGAAATGGCCGAGCTGACCTACCCGCAGATCTACATGGACGACCTGTTCAGCGACAGCGATCGCGTGGCCAACCGACGCAAACCGATCATCGCAGCGGTCAACGGTTTTGCCTTGGGCGGTGGCTGTGAACTGGCATTGATGTGCGACTTCATTCTGGCCGGCGACAACGCCAAATTCGGCCAGCCGGAAATCAACCTCGGCGTGCTGCCGGGTATGGGCGGCACCCAGCGCCTGACCCGCGCGGTGGGCAAGGCCAAAGCGATGGAAATGTGCCTGAGCGGGCGCTTGATCGATGCAGTGGAAGCCGAGCGCTGCGGCATCGTCGCGCGTATCGTGCCGAGTGATGAGCTGCTCGATGAAGCGCTGAAAGTGGCTGGAGTGATCGCGAGCAAATCGCTGCCGATTGCGATGATGGTCAAGGAGAGCGTGAATCGTGCCTTTGAGGTCAACCTGACCGAAGGCGTGCGTTTTGAGCGCCGAGTGTTCCATGCCGCGTTTGCCACGCAGGATCAGAAAGAAGGTATGGCGGCGTTTGTGGCCAAGCGTGCGCCGGAGTTCAAGGGTCAGTAATTCGGCGTTTGTGAGGACGCCATCGCTAGCAGGGCTGGCTCCCACAGTGCTTTGTGTCGGTCACAGATTTCAGTGGGCAAGCCAAATCATTGTGGGAGCTGGCTTGCCAGCGATGGCGGTGGGTCAGTCAATGGAGCTGTTGACTGTGCTTGCCTCATCGCTGGCAAGCCAGCTCCCACAAGTTTCTGTGCTGACCAGTAAAGTCATGCACAGCACTGATCACTGTGGGAACTTGCCCTGCAAGCGATGGCGGTGGGTCAGTTGGCATCTTTGGTACAGAGAGTCCGCCATCGCCAGCAGGGCTGCCTCCCACAGGGTTTTGTGTTGGTCACACAATCCGGGGGCGACTCGAATCACTGTGGGAGCTTGCCCTGCAAGCGATGGCGGTGGTTCAGTTAGCATCTTTGGTACAGAGAGTCCGCCATCGCCAGCAGGGCTAGCTCCCACAGGGTTTTGTGTTGGTCACACAATCCGGGGGCAAGCCAAATCATTGTGGGAGCTGGCTTGCCAGCGATGGCGGTGGGGCAGTCAATGGAGCTGTTGACTGTGCTTGCCTCATCGCTGGCAAGCCAGCTCCCACAAGTTTTTGTGCTGACCAGTAAAGTCATGCACAGCACTGATCACTGTGGGAGCTTGCCCTGCAAGCGATGGCGGTGGGTCAGTTGGCATCTTTGGTACAGAGAGTCCGCCATCGCCAGCAGGGCTGGCTCCCACAGGGTTTTGTGTTGGTCACAGATTTCAGTGGGCAACCCAAATCATTGTGGGAGCTTGCTTGCCAGCGATGGCGGTGGTTCAGTCTATGGAGCTGTTGACTGTGCTTGCCTCATCGCTGGCAAGCCAGCTCCCACAGGTTTCTATGCTGACCAGTAATGTCATGCACAGCACTGATCACTGTGGGAGCTTGCCCTGCAAGCGATGGCGGTAAGTCAGTTAGCATCTTTGGTACAAAGAGTCCGCTATCGCCAGCAGGGCGGGCTCCCACAGGGCTTTGTGTTGGTCACACAATCCGGGGGCAAGCCAAATCATTGTGGGAGCTGGCTTGCCAGCGATGGCGGTGGGTCAGTCAATGCAGGTGTTGACTGTGCTTGCCTCATCGCTGGCAAGCCAGCTCCCACAAGTTTATATGCTGACCAGTAAAGTCATGCACAGCACTGATCACTGTGGGAGCTTGCCCTGCAAGCGATGGCGGTAGGTCAGTCGGCATCTTTGGTACAGCGAGTCCGCCATCGCCAGCAGGGCTGGCTCCCACAGGGTTTTGTGTTGGTCACAAATTTCAGTGGGCAACCCAAATCATTGTGGGAGCTGGCTTGCCAGCGATGGCGGTGGTTCAGTCAATGGAGGTGTTGACTGTGCTTGCCTCATCGCTGGCAAGCCAGCTCTCACAAGTTCCTGTGCTGACCACTAAAGTCATGCACAGCACTGATCATTGTGGGAGCTAGCCCTGCTGGCGATGCTTTTGCTTTTAGAGCTGGTAGTTTTTCAAGTCACGGGCAATCACCATCCGCTGAATCTCGCTCGACCCTTCGTAAATCTGGGTAATCCGCGCATCGCGGTAGTACTTCTCGACCGGATAATCTTCGAGATAGCCGTAGCCGCCATGAATCTGAATCGCCGACGAACAGACCTTCTCGGCCATTTCCGAAGCGAACAGCTTGGCCTGCGAAGCCTCCGATAAGCACGGTTTGCCCGCCGTACGCAGCCGTGCCGCATGCAGGATCATCAACCGCGCAGCGTTGATTTGCATGTGCATGTCAGCCAGCAGGTTGGCGATGCTCTGGTGTTCGATAATCGGTTTGTCGAACTGCACGCGATCCTTCGAGTACGCCAGCGCCGCTTCAAACGCCGCACGGGCGATGCCCAACGCTTGCGCAGCGATGCCGATGCGTCCGCCTTCAAGATTGGACAGGGCAATCGCCAGACCCTTGCCGCGCTCGCCGAGCAAATTGGCCTCGGGAATGATGCAGTTGTTCAGGGTCACCGCGCAGGTATCCGAAGCACGGATGCCCATCTTGTGTTCAGTGCGATCAACGATGAAACCGGCGGTATCGGTCGGCACCAGAAACGCCGAAATACCTTTCTTGCCCAACTCCGGATCGGTCACGGCAAACACGATCGCCAGTTTCGCCCGTTTGCCATTGCTGACAAATTGCTTGGAACCGTTGATCACCCATTGGCCGTCACGCAGTTCGGCGCGCGTGCGCAGGTTGTGCGCCTCGGAGCCGGCCTGGGGTTCGGTCAGGCAGAAGCAGCCGATGGCTTGACCGCTGGCCAGATCCGCCAGCCAGGTTTTTTTCTGTTGATCGCTGCCGTAGTTGAGCACCGGCCCGCAACCCACCGAGTTATGAATGCTCATGAATGCGCCGGTCGCGCCATCACCGGCAGAAATCTCTTCCACGGCCAAAGCGTAGGCGACGTAATCGACGTAGGTGCCGCCCCATTCCTCGGGCACCACCATGCCCAAGAGGCCTAGCTCACCCATCTTCGCCACGAGCGCGTCGTCGATCCAGCCAGCCTTTTCCCACGCCTGCGCATGGGGCGCGATTTCGCCGCGGGCAAAGTCCCGAGCCATGTCGCGGATCATCACTTGTTCTTCAGTCAGTTCGAGATCGTGCATGGCTCAGCTCCCGCTCTCATCAAAACCGTGGAAGAAACTCGCCACATGCGCAGCGTCCAGCGTCGCGAGAGTCGGCGGGTTCCAGCGTGGTGATTTGTCTTTGTCGATCAGCAGAGCGCGCACGCCTTCGATCAGGTCGCCACGGGCAAACCACTGGCGATCCAGGTGCAGCTCCAGCGCGAAGCAATGTTCCAGGCTCAGGTGCCGACCGCGCCGGAGCATTTCCAGGGTGACGGCCATGGCCAGCGGCGAACGGGTTTCCAATAGGTTGGCGGTGGTGGTCGCCCATTCATGGCTGTCGGCGACGGTCACGGCGCGCAATTGCTCGACCATGCTCGGCACGTCGGGCAGCGCGAAGAAATGGTCGATGGCCGGGCGCAAGGCCTCAAGCGGCGCATCGGGCAGGGTTTGCACGCCATGCTTGGCCAGCAGGTTTTGCAGAGCCTTGAGCGGGGTGTCCTGCCACTCCATCGCGTCGAGTTTTTCGTCGAGCAGCGCCAGTTTGCTGCTGTCCAGATACCAGTCCGCCAGGCCGCAATACAGCGCATCGGCGGCACGGATCTGCACACCGCTGACCCCCAGATAAATCCCCAGCTCACCGGGGATGCGCGGCAGGAAATAACTGCCGCCGACATCCGGGAAATAACCGATGGCTGTTTCCGGCATGGCCAGACGACTCTTTTCGGTAACCACACGCAGATCGGCGCCTTGCACCAAACCCATGCCGCCGCCGAGGACAAAACCGTCCATCAAGGCCAGCACCGGTTTGCGGTAGTGATGAATCGTCAGGTCGAGGGCGTATTCCTCGACGAAGAAATCTTCATGCAGCGTGTCGCCGCTTTTGAAACTGTCGTACAGGGATCGAATATCGCCGCCGGCGCAGAAGGCTTTTTCACCGGCACCGCGCAGCACCACGGCGTGGACATTGGCGTCAGAGGCCCAGGCGTCGAGTTGCTGTTGCAGCAGACGCACCATGTCGAGGGTGATGGCGTTGAGGCCGGCGGGGCGGTTGAGGGTCAGGTGACCGATGTGATTGCGAACCTCGGCCAGCACTTCGTTTTGCGTGGCATCCATGGACTGTGTCCGCGGGGATGAAGCCTGAGCTGTCATCAGTAACTCCCTGCTTTTATTGTCTTTATTCGAGAAGCTCGCGCGCGAGCGTTACCGGATCGTAACAGTGCAAATTTGCCATGTACAACGGGGATATGTGCAGGGGCTGTCTGCGTTTTTGCTATAGGGACAGCCCGGGTGGATAAAGGCCCGGACGGCGGGTCCGGGCCGGGTACCGGTCAGTCTTTTCCGAAATACGTTTGCAGCGCTCTGGCACATTCAAGCAACGCTTGCCTGGCTTCATCATGTCGGGACGGATAGTTGATGAAACCGTGCTGCATCCTTTCGTATTCCACATGCCGAACTTCGACGCCAGCCTTCCTCAGTCGCATGGCGTACTCGCGTCCTTCGTCCCGAAGGACATCCAGGCCGGAAGTGAGAATCAACGCCGGGGGCAAACCATGAAGGTTTTTCTGGCGCACAGGCGAAACCCTGTAATCGTCGCGAGGAACATCCGGCGGCACGTAATGCGCAATGTACCACTCAAGCATCTGTGCGCTCAGGCCATGGCCATCGGCGAACCTCCGGTGGGATGGATTTTCGGTGATGCAGTCCAGCAGTGGATAAAGCAGTAATTGAAACGCGATTCGGGCAGCGCCCGTTTCCTGAGCCCATTGGCAAATGGCGGCGGCAAGCCCGCCGCCGGAACCGCCACCCGCCACGGCCATTCGCGACGCATCCAGGCCGATGGCATCTCCATGTTCAATAACCCAACGGGTCGCACAACTGCAGTCTTGTAAAGCTGCGGGGAATACCTGTTCCGGTGGTCGAGCATAGTCGACTGCCACGACAGCGCATCCAGCCCATTCGCACATCAGTCGGCAAAAGCTGTCATGGGTGTCGAGGTCACCGGTGACCCATCCACCTCCATGGAAAAACATCAATACCGGTTGAGGCCCTTGACCGGGTGGAAGGTAGAGCCGCAATGGCAGCGGTCGTTCGCCACTGTTGATAGTAAGGTCTGTAACACGCACGACCATGGCATGACGTAATGCAGTCCTTGTATTTTCGACCGTCACATAATCCTGCAAAGAAAGAGAAGTCATGGGTCCACCTCAAGCGTCGTCGCTTCGGTGGTGAGTTCGACGACATATTCCGGTGCAATGAGCTCGACCCCGCCAATGCACATAAGTGTGGGCGGATGCCCGGCGAAGAACTCTTTGTGGGCCTTGGCGATCTGCGGCCAGTATTTCATGCTGGTTGTGTAGATACGGATGCCGACGATGCTGCGGCGATCCCGCCCCAATTGTTGTATAGACCGTTCGATGATGTTGAGGCAATGCAGCGTCTGTCTATAAGCATCTCCCGGTTCATACGGTGAACCATCCGTGTTGAAAGCGACTGTTCCGCCCATCAGGATTCGCTCGCCTACGCGTATCGCGCGGCAATAGCCGGCTTCCTTCTCCCAGGTTGCTTCGGAAAAAACGCGTTGAATAGTCATTGTGCCGCTCCTTGGCCCAAGTGGATGGGCAGTGTTTTGAGTCCACGAAATTGCAGGTTGTTGGTGCGCCAGATTGCCGGCTGATCCGCTATCAGGCTCAATTGCGGATAACGCTGGAACAGGGTGGAAAACACGATTTCGGCTTCGAGGCGGAACAACGCCGTTCCCATGCAGAAGTGCTCACCACGTCCAAAGGCAAGATGATCGTTATGCGGGCGACGGATATCGAAGCGATCTGGCTCAGGAAATTTTCCCGGGTCACGATTGGCGGACGCTCGCATGAGGTACACCAGGTCTCCGTCGCGCATCGTGACTCCGTGCATGGTCACGTCCTCCTTGACGACGCGGTGGCTGAAAGAACCCGCAGAGTCAAACCGCAGCATTTCTTCGATGGCGGGCTTGATCAGTTCAGGATTGGCCCGCAGCTCTGCGGTTTGCTCGGAATGTTCAAGTAAATGCAGAAGTCCGATGCAGAGCTGATCGGCGCTTGTGGTGTAGCCAGCGACAAGGATGAAAACAATCTGCGCGAGCACCTCATCGATACTCGAGCTGCTGTCAGCGCAGGCATCCAGAACGCGGCTGACGAGATCATCTTCAGGCTGTGCACGGCGCTGGGCGATGATGCCTGCGAAATAGGCATACATTTCCTCGACGCCTCTGAGTGCTTGCTCAGGGCCGTAGTCCGGGTCAAGACTTCCCACTAGAAAAATCAGAATATCGTCTGTCCAATTCCTCAATTTCAGCGCGTCGCCACGGGGGATGCCATACAGCTTGGCAAGGATCAGCGCCGGTACCCGGTTGAACAGATTCGCCATCAGATCGGTTTGCGGTTGCAACTCGGCAATTTCCCTGTCGGTGATCTCCTGAATGGTCTGACGCAAAGACTCTATGACGCGAGGCGTAAAGGCTTTGCCCAGCAAGTGGCGGCTGTTCTTGTGCGCTATGCCGTCCTGTGAATACATCCATTCAGAAGCGAGTCTGACAAACGGCGCCAGTTTCCCGCGTTTATCAGGTGGCAGTTGGGCATCGACCAATTGCTGCATACGATCTGATGAGTAGCGTTTTGAGTCGCCCTGCGCTGCAAACACGTCGTCGTAGCGGGTCATGAACCAGGCATTGAACTGGCTGCACCAGTAAATCGGTTGATGTTCTCGCAGGTAAGCGTAAGCGGGGTAGGGATCGCGCACGGTATCGGGATCAGTGAAGTCCAGCAGTGTCTGCGGCTTCTGCTCAGCCATGTACAACGGCGTTGTGAACTGTTCGATGTAGTTGGCAAATGCGATCGGTGCTGTCACAAGTTCCAGTGGGGGCTTGAGCCTTTCAGCCAGCAATGTCATTCGTGCCTCGGTAGCGCGATGAACATCCAGGCCCTCGGTGCTCAGCGCACTCTCGCGAAGTGGAATGGCAAACACTGCAATCAGGTCCTCCAGCGTCTGCAAGGAGACCTGTTGATCAAGAGATGCTTCCTCAATCACCAGGTCCAATGCGCGTGCGTACGCCAGGGCAACCGCTTGACGGTGGGTAATATCACTGGGACCGGTACACCGCTCGACAATACTCTTCTCGATCCGCTGGGCGATGTTGTTCGCAGGACGGGACGCAAAGCGAGGACGGGTCACCGCATCTCTTGCGACCTGATAAGCCAGTACCGAGTTGTCACCGGCAAAGGTGATGCTGATTTCGCAGTCCATGCACTGCGTGACAATCTGATTGTAATGATGGAAACCTTGCGAACCGCACAATTCCCGGCACTTGCGCATCACGTCAAGCCCCATCCACGTACCGACGCTTTTGGCCACCGCCGCATGGATGTGGAGTTCTTTACGTTTGTCCGCCTGGTTCCACATTGCCTCGAAGCGCCTCAGGACCGCCTGCTCCAGAAGCGTGAGAGCCAGCGCCTTCAGTTGTTCCTCGTATAAACGCTGCCGCACCAGCGGATTATCGAGCAACGTCTGACCGGCTGACGCCGTTTTTCTGTGGGCAACAAAGCGGTGAGTCAGCCAACTGCACAGTCCAGCACTGCCCCGTGCTGCAGCCAGCAGGAACACACGCTCCTGAATGAACGTTTCCATGGCCGATGTGGCACGTTTGTCACGAGCTACGTCACTGCTGAATTGCCCGTCAGGCGTGAATCGAGAATACTTTTGCATCAACGCATTCAATGGCAGGTTCACTCCGGTAAAACGGATGCCCGCAACCTGATTGGCATGGATTCCGCCCTTCGGGTCGCAAGCCATGACATTGATGCCACTTGTCAAAGGCCCATTTTCCAAGTCCCGGATGGGCACCCGGAACCAGTGCAATCCTTCGTCCTCACCGTTCACAATCAGGCGTGCCAGTACCATCAATACCTGAGCTGCATGCAGCGCATTGCCTATCCAGAACTTGCATGCCGAAGGCGACGGCGTATTGAGCACCAGATGCTGCGCCAGCGGGTCATATGTCACCGTGGTTTGCAGGTTGCGCACATCGCTTCCGCTAGCGATTTCGGTACAGCCAAACGCATACACGGCACCCAGTTCGACAATTTCCTGTCGATAACGCATGACTTGAATCGAGTCGCCCTGAGTAAAAACCGCGTTGCCAGCGATCAAATGATCTACGACGGAGGAGTAGAGCGCGTAGTCAAAGGCTGCCAATACCGCCAGCCGTTCATTGATAGTCCTGAACTCATCTTCACGCGACTGACCTCGCCACATGTCGTTAGTGATCAGGCCGGACTGGATAACGCAACGCAGCCGTTGGATCGTCAGGTCCATGTAGTCGCGCAATGGCTGATGATGACGCGCTCGCGGGGCGAACAATGGGGTGCCAAGCATTTGCAGCAGTAAGTCGGTCATGGTGATTCCCTCGCAGATTCGAATAGGGTTCGAAACCACCAGAGACGGATTCTGAAGACTGCGGCGCACGACCAAACACCGGCAACGGGCAGGTTGCGTGCGCTAAAAAACGAGGGAGGATGGTGCTGTCAAAGCGCGGAGCCAGCCTTGCCACTCTCGATAGTCAGACATCCGATGTCATCGCTACTGGGCGTTAAGGCGGGCCAGAATACTTAGTGAAAGCAGACAACTCTGTGCGGTACAGGTCTGAAATCTAGTTGTTGTTTCCACTTTGGCAAGGTAGGTCATTCACCATTTGTCGGAAGCAAGGCTACAAACAATGCATGAGTTTCAGCTCAACAGATCCAGCCCGTGTGGGCTCCAGCAAGATTAGTGGTTGAACACGTTGCGGATACTGCGGCGCTTGGCATGCAGCTCACTGGCGTGGATCAGTTGCTCCAGATCTTCGGGGGTGATGTCGATGAAGGCTTCCATGTCGGCCAGGGCGAGTTTCAGGTCTTCGGCGGTGATTGCCTGATTGTCGACCGGGGCGACTGCGGGTGCCGGTTCCGCCGGGCGTTTCGGATAGCGAATACGCGTCAGGTTGTTGTAGGCGAGGGCGCTGAGCAGCATGCACGCTGCGCCGAGCATCACCGGTTCCATGGCTTTCCAATCCATGGCGATGGTCGCGGGATCGGCCAGCACCAGCGTCAGCGCCAGGGCGCCGGCCGGTGGGTGCAGGCAACGCAGCCAGCACATCAGAATCAGCGCCATGCCCGCCGCCAGACAAGCGCTGGCAAGGGTTCGGCCAAGCACGTGAGCGACCAGCAGCGCGACGACACCCGCGCACAGATAACCACCCAGAATCGACCACGGCTGGGCGAGGGCGCCGGAGGACACGGCGAACAGCAACACTGCCGAGGCGCCGAGCGGCCCGATCAGGTGATAAGCGACGTCATGGCCGAACACCTGCGCGCACAGCCACACGCTGAACAACGTGCCCAGCGCCATGCCGATGGCGGCGCGGCTCCATTCGGTTGGGCGGGTGTTTATGGCGGCGGGCAACCAGCGAGCGAGCATGTGAAACTGATCCTTCTACAAAATCCGGGCAAAAAAAAGGACTCGTCCGGTCTATCCGGAAAGCCCTCGAAGTGTTCCAACATTGGGGGAGGAACGCACACAGTTTGACGTTCAATCTCGATGCTGACAAATTCATATAAATGCAGTTTGAGTGCATTATTTTTGCACTGAAACGACGCGGCGACCGCTGGCGACACACAAATAGCCGCCGACTGCCGCCAATGCGCTCAAGGCGTAGAACATCATCGGCGCCGGCGTGTGCATCAGCAGAAACCCGCACATCACCGGGCTTGCAGCGCCGCCGAGTGCCGCCAGATTCTGCGCGCCGTAGTAGCTGCCGCGCAGTTCCTCGGGGGCGAGCGTGTCGACGAAGAGAAAATCTGCCGGGTAAATGATCATCTCGCCCAGGGTGAAAATGAACATCGCCACGCACCAGCCGACGAGGCTGTCAGCCATGCTGAAGCCGATCAGCCCGAGGATGAACAGCGCAGTGCCGCCGGCAATCCACTGGCGCAAGTGCTCGCGCTTGAGGAAACGGCCGATCTGGTATTGCAAAAGGATGACCGTGATCGCATTGCAGGCGAGCAGGGCGGCCATGGTGTCGAGCGTCTGTTGCTGGGTGTGGGTGACCAGCAGATATTGCGACAGGTACAGGGTGAAGCGCCCGTGTACGAGCGTGCTGAGCAGGCAACCCAAGGTGAACAGGATCATCGTCCGATCGTTTTTCAGGATGATCAGGGTGTTCAGAAAGCTTTGCGGCGGGCCAACCGAGGCGATCGGATTAGGCTCTTTCGCTGCGCCCATCAGCAGAAAAATGCTGCCAATGGCAATCGCGCCGGCGACGATAAACGGCGCCGAAGGCTGGATGCCGGCAATTACCACGCCGATCATCGGGCCGACGGCGTAGCCGATATTGGTCAAGGTGTAGTTGAGAGAAAACGCCTTGACCCGTTGGCCAACCGGCAGGTTTTCACTGAGGATGGCCTTCGAGCAGATGAGGAACAGCGCCGACGCGGTTTCACTGATGATCAACACCAAAGTGACCAGATACAGATTCTGCGCGAAGGTCAGCAGGATCATGCCGATGCCGCTGGAGAGCATGGTCAGAATCAGCAACTGGCGTTTGTCCAACCGGTCGATGATGTAACCGCCGTACAGCGACAACAATGTTGCGCTGAATACCGCAATGCCCAGCAGCAGGCCGACGTCTTGCGGGTTGAGGCCGAGTTTGTTGCTGAGGAACAACGTCAGCAGCGGACTGATCAGGGCGCGGCTGATGACGACGGTTAGCGAGCTGATCATCAACCGGCGGATGAAGCGCGAATAGGTGGCCACGGAGGGGGCAATGTCCTTATTTCAGAGGCTTGGCGGGCGTGCACCATCCTCCCTGCGCAACCATCACCGGTCAAGCCGCCACACCGCAAATCCCTTGTAGGAGTGAGCCTGCTCGCGATAGCTGAGTGTCAGTCAACATTGATGTATCTGACACTCCGCCTTCGCGAGCAAGCTCGCTCCCACAGGGGAGTAGGTGTTTATGCGACGTCAGACGCATGCGGCCACTGTTGCAGCGGGATCGGCAATTTGCGCGATTCGCCACGGCCCATCGGGAAGTACTGAAAGCCATTGCGCGCCAGACGATCAGCGTCGTAGAGGTTGCGCCCGTCGAAGATCACCGGGGTATTGAGACGCTGTTTGATCAGCTCGAAATCCGGCGCCTTGAATTGTTGCCATTCGGTGCAGATGATCAATGCGTCAGCACCGGGCAACACTGATTCAGGCGTACCCATCAACATCAGTCTGGATTCGTCCGGGTAGAGGTTCTGGGTTTCCTGCATGGCTTCCGGGTCAAACGCGCGCACGCTGGCGCCGGCCGCCCACAACTCTTCCAGCAGCACGCGGCTTGGCGCATCGCGCATGTCGTCGGTGTTGGGTTTGAACGCCAGCCCCCACAGAGCGAAGGTCTTGCCGCGCAGTTCGCCTTGGTAGAAGGCGTTGATGCGCTCGAACAACTTGTGTTTCTGCCGCTGGTTGATCGCTTCGACCGCTTGCAGCAAGTCGCTGGAGCAATGCGCCTCTTCGGCACTGTGGATCAAGGCGCGCATGTCTTTCGGGAAGCACGAGCCGCCATAACCGCAGCCCGGATAGATGAAGTGATAACCGATGCGCGTGTCGGCGCCGATGCCCTGACGCACCGACTCGATGTCGGCACCCAGGTGTTCGGCGAGTTCGGCGATCTGGTTGATGAAGCTGATCTTGGTCGCCAGCATGCAGTTGGCGGCGTACTTGGTCAGTTCGGCGCTGCGCAAATCCATGAACATGATGCGGTCGTGATTGCGGTTGAAGGGCGAGTACAGATCACGCATGACGTCGCGCACCTCATCACCTTCGCAGCCGATAACGATGCGATCCGGACGGCGGCAATCGGCAACTGCCGAGCCTTCCTTGAGAAATTCCGGGTTGGAGACGATATCGAATTGCAGCAGGCGACCGACCTTGATCAGCGCTTTTTCGATGTGCGTGCGCAGGGTGTCGCCGGTGCCCACCGGCACCGTGGATTTCTCGACGATGATCAGCGGTTGCTCACGATGACGGGCAATCGCATCGCCGACCGACAGCACGTAGCGCAGGTCCGCCGAACCGTCTTCTCGGGACGGCGTACCCACCGCAATGAACGCGACACGAGCGTGCTGCACGGCGAGTTTTTCATCGGTGGTGAACAGCAGGCGTTTCGAATCCAGCCCTTCGCGCACCAGGCTGGCCAGTCCTGGTTCAAAAATGCTCACGTGCCCCTGGCGCAACAGGTCGACCTTTTTCTGGTCGACGTCCATGCACACGACATCATGGCCTACCTCGGCCAACACAGCCGCTTGCACCAGACCGACGTAACCGCTGCCAAATACTGTGATTTTCATGGAGCACTCCTGAATGCGGGCGCACGAGCCGGACGCGTGTTGATGGTGATGACCCCGAGCATGACCAGCGCCACGCCCAGCGATTTGCTGAAACTGAAGGATTCGTTGAACAGCGGCAGACTGGCCGCCAGCAGGTACACCAGCGCATAGCTGAGGCTCAGCAGCGAATAAGCCCGACCCAGCGGCAGATCGCGCAGGGCGGCGAGCCAGCAGAGCATCGACAGGGCATAGGCGAAGATCGCCGCAATGACCACGGCCAATGCGCGCGGGTCGAGGCTGTCTATGGCCGGCCAATGTTCTGGCGTGGGCAGGCGGGTCATGCTCCAGCGCATGCCCAGTTGCGCGGCGCTGACCAGCAAAACGCTGCCGAGGGCGAAAGTGATTCCGCGACGCTGATTCATGTCTGTTGCCCCAGCAAAACCACGCCACCGATCACCAACGCCACGCCGAGCCAATGTTGGCGGTCGATGGGTTCGTGGAAGACGAAGCGGGCGATCAGGGTGATCAGCACAAAATTCAGGCTGAGCATCGGGTAGGCGATGCCGACTTCCAGGCGCTGCAACACCAGCAGCCAGACCAAGAGACCTGAGCCGAGGGCGAGCAGGGCCAGCCACAACCACGGCGAACGCAGTTTGTCGGCCCACGTCGACTCGACCCCGCGCCAGCTCTCCACGGCGTATTTCTGCGCAATCTGCCCGAGACAGGTCAGCAGGCACGCGGCCAACAGCAACAAAAGGCTCATGACGCCACCTTCGGCAGGATCATGATCACCAGGTTGCCCTGTTCATAACGGACGCCGTCCTTTGGCAACTTGTCGATTTCGTCCAGTTCGTCCTGCCCCTTGACGCGCATCACCACGCCGACCGAACCGCTGCGGCGCGCTTCACGCATCCACTGTTGCACTTGATCGGGATCGACCCGTTGTTGAATGCCGTCAGGATAGGCAAGGCCATATTTCAATTCGCCTATCGTGTTGTACAACGCCACTTGCGGGCTTTTCAGGCGCCAGGCCAGCGCTGACGCCGCACCAAGGTCGTTGCTCAGCAGGTGCGTGGTTTGCGCCAGTTCGCTGACGTGATGCTTGATGAACTGATCAGGCATCTTGTTGGCGACCACCGATTTGGGCATCGCTGCCGGCAAAACGGCGATCAGCAACAGGCTGCCCAGCGCCGGCGCCGCCCAGCATTGCAATGGCAGGAAGGCTTGCAGCAAGTTGGCGATGATCCAGCCGATCAGTGCAATGAACACCAGCACCATGCTGTGCAGTTCGTGGTCGTAGACCGGTTTGGTCTGCTGCAGATACACCAGCGCAATCAGCGTAATGAGGCCGAGCAACAAATTGAGCACCCCATTGATGCTCAGCGCCCGACCTTGCTCAAGACGCAAACGGTCGGCCAGCGCGTGACCAAGCAGCAACGCCAGTGGCAGCAGGCACGGCAGGATGTAGGTGGGCAATTTGCCGTTGCTCAGGCTGAAAAACAGCAGCGGCATCAGTAGCCACAGCAGCAGGAAAATCACTTTGGGCTGAGCGCGGGTTTGCCAGGCTTGCTTGAACGCCGTCGGCAGCAATCCCGCCCACGGCAAACTGAACGCCACCAGTAGCGGCAAGTAGAACCACCACGGCGCGTCATGCTGGGCATCGTCACCGGCAAAGCGGCGGATGTGTTCATGCCAGAAGAAAAACCGCCAGTAGTCGGGCTCCTGCGCATGCACCGAGAGCACCCACGGCAGACTGACGATGATCGCCACGGCAATTGCCACCGGGCCAAACATCAGCAGTTCACGCCAGCGCTTTTGCCAGAGCATCCACGGCAATGCGATCAGCACCGGCAGCAGCCAGGCGAGAAAGCCCTTGGTCATAAAGCCCATGCCGCAGGCCAGCCCCAACACGGCCCAGGCGGCCATGCGCTTACCGCCGGTTTGACTGTCGACGGCAAACCACAGCGCCACCAGACTCAGGTTCACCCAGAAAGTGAATTGCGGATCGAGGTTGGCGTAACCGGCCTGGCCGGCGACGATGGTGAAGCTCATGTAGATCAGCGCGCAGACAAAACTTTTGCGCGGCTCGTTCCACAAACGCCGGGCGATGAGATAACACAGCAACACACTCAACCCAGTGCTCAGCGCCGAAGCGAAGCGCACGCCGAACAGGTTCTGCCCGAACACTTCCTGCCCCAACGCAATCATCCAGTAGCCGGCAATCGGCTTCTCGAAATAGCGCAGGCTCATGAAATGCGGCAACACCCAGTTGCCGCTCAGCAGCATGTCCTGGCTGATTTGCGCGTAGCGAGATTCATCGGGAATCCACAAGCCATGGGTGCCCAGCGGCAGCAGGTAGGCCAGCAGACAAATCGCCAACAGCAGCAACGGCAATGCCCAGCGTTTAATCATGCGCCTTGCACTCCCAGCCAGCCTTCACGGCCATCAAGGGCGCCACGCTGCACGCGGCCCACGGGCAAGGTGTTGAAGAATTCGGGCAACAAATCGCCCAGCGGTGTGAAGTCGATGTGGCGCTGACGCGCAGCGGCCAGCAGTTGACGAAAATCCTCAGCCATCAGAATCCCTTCCACTTCGGCATGAATGGTGTAGACGTTGAGCTGTTGCGCACGGAAGTGATCGAGCAGGAACGCGTTGTAATCCCGCGCCGCAACGATAGGGCCGACGACCTCGTCGAAGGTCGGCAGGTCCACCGGTATCTGCGGCGTGCCCGGCGTGCCATCGGCGAGCAGCGGACGAAACAGTCGCATGCCCCGGCAATCGCTGTTGTAGCGAAAGCCGAAGGCCTGCTTGGCTTCGATCACCCGCTCATCGGCACGCCAACCGGCGGCGGCTGAACAGGTGATTTTCTCGCCGAGAATGTCGCTCAAAGTGTCGACGCCCTGACGGATCTGCTCGATCAGTTGCTTGTTGCTCCAGGTGCCAGCGTTGGCCTGCCAGCCGTGGTGATCCCAGGCATGCAGGCCGACTTCGTGTCCGGCATCACGGGCCTGACGCATCAGGTGCCCGAGGTCGCGACCAATCGGTTTGCCCGGCCATGCGGTGCCGGCCAGCAGAATGTCCCAGCCATACAGGCCGGCAGCGTTGGAGCGGAGCATCTTCCAGAGAAACTGCGGGCGGATCAGGCGCCACAGATGCCGGCCCATGTTGTCCGGGCCGACACTGAAGAAAAACGTTGCCTTGATCTGCGCCTCGTCGAGTATTTCCAGCAAGCGCGGCACACCTTCACGAGTGCCGCGAAAGGTGTCGACGTCAATGCGTAGACCGGCCTGCATCAAGGCTTGTCCGCGATTTCGAGCATGGCTTCACGCAAGAAGAAATCCAGCGTATTGCCGATGGTCTCGCGCATTTCCACGGTCGGCGTCCAGTCGAGCAGACGCTTGGCGTTGGCGATGCTTGGCTTGCGGTGTTCGACGTCTTGATAACCGGCACCGTAGAACGCCTTGCTTTCCACGTCGCGGAAACCGGCGAACGGCGGGAAGTTGTCACGCAGCGGGTGCGCTTCGAACTGACGCAGCAGCTCTTCGCCCAGTTGACGAATACTGGCCTCGTTGTTCGGGTTGCCGATGTTGATGATCTGCCCGTTGCAGACGTCGTTGTCGTTATCGATGATCCGCGCCAAGGCCTCGACGCCGTCAGCGATGTCAGTGAAACAGCGTTTCTGCTCACCGCCGTCGAACAGACGGATTGGCGTGCCTTCGACCAGATTGAGGATCAATTGGGTGATGGCGCGGGAGCTACCAATGCGCGCCGAGTCCAGACGATCAAGGCGCGGGCCCATCCAGTTGAAAGGACGGAACAGGGTGAAATTCAGACCCTTGGCGCCGTAAGCCCAGATCACTCGGTCCAGCAGTTGCTTGGACACCGAGTAGATCCAGCGCTGCTTGTTGATCGGGCCGACCACCAGATTGGAGGTGTCTTCGTCGAAGTGCTTGTCCTGGCACATGCCATAGACTTCCGAGGTCGACGGGAAGATCACGCGCTTGTTGTACTTGACGCAGTAGCGCACCAGTTTCAGGTTTTCTTCGAAATCGAGTTCGAACACGCGCAACGGGTTGCGGGTGTATTCGATCGGCGTGGCGATGGCCACCAGCGGCAGGACCACATCGCACTTCTTGATGTGGTACTCGATCCACTCGGAGTGAATGCTGATGTCGCCTTCGACGTAGTGGAAGTGCGGATGACTGCGCAAACGGTCGATGGCATCGGAACCGATATCGAGGCCATAGACTTCGTAGCGATCATCGCGCAACAGACGCTCGGACAGGTGATTGCCGATGAAACCGTTGACGCCAAGGATCAGCACGCGCGTGCGACGTGGCGCGCGCCCGGATTCCGCGCCGCGCAGCAGCGAACCGTCGACCAGACCGAGTTCACTGGCCAGTTGCGCGCCGCTGAGGAACAGGCCGTTGTCGTTGCGTTGGCCTGAAAGGACTACCAGCGAATCTTCACCGCAGGCAATGCGCAGTGGATCAACGCTTATCACCCGGCCCGGCGCCTGGCCGTCGTTGCCTTTGATGACCTCGGCGCTCCAGACGATCAGCTTGTGTTCACCGACGGCGCAGAACGCGCCCGGGTACGGCTGGGTGACGGCGCGCACCAGATTGAACAGTTGCTCAGCGGGTTTGGCCCAAAGCAGTTTGCCGTCCGCTGCGCTGCGACGACCGAATACCGTGGCTTTCGCTTCGTCCTGCGCGGTTTCAGTGATTGTGCCTTGCAGCATCGCCGGCAAGGTATCGCGCAACAGATCGGTCGCGGCGATGCGCAGTTTGCCGTGCAGGCTCAACGCGGTATCGCTGCGTTCGATGGCCACGCGTTGTTGCGCGACGATGGCGCCGGCATCGGCACGTTTGACCATTCGGTGCAAGGTCACACCGGTTTCGTTTTCGCCGTTGACCAGCACCCAGTTCGCTGGAGCGCGGCCACGGTAGCTCGGCAGCAACGAGCCGTGCAGGTTGAATGCGCCGTGTTTGGCCACGGCCAGCAGTTGTTCGCTGAGCAGGTTGCGGTAGTAGAAGGAGAACAGGTAATCGGGATTGAGCTTGGCAATCCGCTCGATCCACAACGGGTGGTTAACGTCTTCTGGCGCATGCACCGGGATGCCCTTGTTAGCGCACAGTTGCGCGACCGAGGCGTAGAAGGCGTTTTCTTTCGGGTCATCGGCGTGAGTGAACACAGCGGCGATGTCGTAGCCGCTGTCGAGCAGGGCTTGAATGCCGGCGCAGCCAATATCGTGGTAAGCGAAGACAACAGTTTTTGCACTCATGAGAGAACCTGACCGGTAGTGGAAGTAGAAGAGAGGCCGTCAACGGTGATCGCAGGCGCCGGGTGGGATGGGTGGCTGCGCAAGACTTTTTCAATGAAGAAACGCGGGCGGGCGCGCACGTCGCTGTACATGCGCCCGAGGTATTCGCCGAGCAGGCCCATGCCGATGAACTGGCCGCCGGTGAACACGAACAGCACCGCGAACAGGACGAACATGCCGTCCCCGGCCCAGCCGGCACCGAATACCAAGCGCAACACGATCAGGGCTGCGGCGAACAACACGCCGAGGCCGGCCATGGCGAAACCGACAATGCTCAGCAAACGCAACGGCGTGGTGGTCATGCAGGTGATCAAGTCGAACATCAGGTTGATCAGGCGCATCGGGCTGTACTTCGAATCGCCGTGTTCACGCTCGGCGTGGGCGACGACGATTTCCGTGGTGTGGCGCGCGAAGCTGTTGGCCAGAATCGGAATGAAGGTGCTGCGCTCGCGGCAGGCGAGCATCGCGTCGATGATCGTTCGGCGGTAAGCGCGGAGCATGCAGCCGTAGTCGCTCATGGCAACGCCGGTGGAGCGCTGCACGGCGAGGTTGATCAGCTTCGACGGGTAGCGACGCAGCGCCGAATCCTGACGATTGCCGCGCACCGTGCCGACCACGTCGAAACCCTTTTCGGCTTCGGCAACCAGGCGCGGGATTTCTTCCGGTGGGTTCTGCAGGTCGGCGTCGAGGGTGATCACCACGTCGCCCTTGCATTGCTCGAAACCAGCCATGATTGCCGCGTGCTGGCCGTAGTTGCGGTTGAGGATGACCGCCACGAACGGACTGTCTTCGCGAGTCGCGGCGTCCTCAAGGATGTGGGCGGAGTCGTCACGGCTACCGTCGTCGATCAGGACGATTTCATAGTCGTAACGCAGCATCCGGCACGCCGCTTCGGTACGG
This sequence comes from Pseudomonas sp. 4CAES_32.4, assembly GCF_058136335.1. NCBI lineage: Bacteria > Pseudomonadati > Pseudomonadota > Gammaproteobacteria > Pseudomonadales > Pseudomonadaceae > Pseudomonas > Pseudomonas sp. 4CAES_32.4. The sequence continues at coordinate 3,314,285 of NZ_CM176882.1, read as the reverse complement.
CGCAGCAACTCCGGCAGGCTGTCCTGTTCGTTGTAGACCGGGATGACGATCGACACACAGCGGATCGGATAGGGTTTCACAGGCGTTTATCCATGAGGGTGGCGATGGCCCTGACGACGCGATCAAGGTCCTGATCGGTCATGTCGGGGAACAATGGAATCGAGCACAGTCGTGCCGAGTTCCATTCGGTGTTGGGCAGATGCAGGTCGGGATCACGCTGGCGATACCAGGTGTGCAGGTGGGTGGCGATGAAATGGATACCGGTGCCGATGCCCTGGTCCTGCAAGCCCTTCATAAAGGCTTCGCGGTCGATGCCGCAGCGCTCGCTGTCGATGCGCAGGATGAACAGGTGCCAAGCGTGTTGTTGCGAGTAGGCGGGCAGGGCCAGTGGTTGCACCGGCAGGCCTTCGAGTTTTTGCCGATAGGCGGCGGCCAGCTCGGTGCGGCGCGCGTTGATCGCGTCCAGACGCTGCAATTGCACCAAGGCAATTGCGGCATTGATGTCGGCGAGGTTGTACTTGAAGCCCGGCTCCATCACCTGCGCCTGCGGCTTGCGGCCACCGGTCAGGCGATCGTAGGCGTCAACGCCCAGACCGTGGAACTTGAGCATGCGCACACGACTGGCCAAGGCTTCGTCATCGCTGACGAACATCGCGCCTTCGGCACAGGTCATGTTCTTGATCGCGTGGAAGGAGAAGATCGCCGTGCCTTGCGCGCCGACGTGACGGCCCTTGTAGCGGGTGCCGGCCGCATGGGCGGCGTCTTCGATGACGGCGATGCCGTGCTTGTCGGCCAGTGCGTAAAGCGGATCGAGATCGAAGGCGGCGCCAGCGTAATGCACCGGGATGATCGCTTTAGTGCGCGGGGTGATCGCCGCCTCGATACGCGCGGCGTCAGTCATCAGCGTGTCACGGTCGACGTCGACGAACACCGGTTTGGCGCCGAGCAACGAAATCATGTTGGCAGTCGACACCCAGGTTTGCGAAGGCGTTATAACTTCATCGCCCGGGCCAATGCCCAAGGCGAGCAAGGTGATATGCATGCCGCCGGTGGCCGAAGAAAGTGCTACGGCATGTTTGCAACCGACATAAGCGGCGAACTGTTCTTCGAGTGCCTGACATTTAGGGCCAGTGGTAATCCAGCCAGAACGTAATACTTGTTCAACGGCGGTTATTTCCTCATCGCCGATACTCGGACGCGAAAACGGCAGGAACGCTTGACTCATAAGAACCTCGGGGCGACAGCCATCCTTCAGCCAATTGTCTGAAAAACACGGGATTTCAATGGTTTGGGATACCGGCCGGGGAATGCCTGATTGACTTTTAAGCCCCCGGACGGCAGGTTGTAGGCCTTTCGGGGCAACCTGTTGTAATTAAGGTTATGCCGCTTTTTGTGAAAGGAACATCAAAATACGGTTGGCAATTCGTCTATCTGTAAGCCATACAGCCACCGTTCAGACTTCTTCCGTTCATCGGCGCTTTTAATAGAAAAGTCCTACAGAAGAGTCGCTCCTTATATAAGTTTCTTTGCACTTTTAGTTTGTTTTGTTGAACTGTTTCCTATTCAAGGCCGTTTCGTTTGATTGACTTGTCGAGTACTGAATCCAACCCGTCCAACACTAATCCGCTGACGATTTATCTGGCACGTCTGGCGCCTTCCAGCCAATTGACCATGCGTTATGTCTTGCAGGACGCCGCCGACCGCCTCGGTTTCGAAGACGTCGACATCGAGGAAATCCCCTGGCACGGATTGCAACCCGAAGACGTCGTTGCGCTGGTCGCGGCATTGCGCGCCGACGGCTATGCGCCGAACACCTCATCGCTGTATGTGAACGCCGTGCGCGGCGTGATGAACGAAGCCTGGCGCATGAGCCTGATCAGCCAGGACCATCTGCTGAAGATGCGTTCGGTCAAAGGCATTGCCGGCACGCGGTTGTCTCAGGGGCGCAATTTGAAGCGCACCTTGATTCACGAACTGATGGAAGTCTGCGCCGCTGATCCGCGCCCTCAGGGATTGCGCGACGCAGCGGTGATCGCGCTGTTGTATGGCACCGGCATGCGCAAGTCGGAATCGGTGGATCTGGATCTGAATCAGGTCGACTTCAGTGAGCGCAGCCTGACCGTCACCGGCAAAGGCAACAAACAACTGATCAAGTACGCCCCGGCGTGGGCGTTTGCCAAACTCGATGCATGGCTGGAGTTTCGTCGCGAGCAGCTCAAGGAGGGGGAGAGCGACGATACCTTTCTGTTCAACCGCATCCGCCGTGGCAGCCACATTACCCGCGAGCGCATCACTAAACATGCGATCTATTACATTGCCCGTCAGCGTGGCACTCAAGTCGGGGTGAAGATCATGCCGCACGATTTCCGCCGTTCGTTCATCACGCGCGTGATCGAAGAACACGACCTGTCGATCGCGCAGAAGCTGGCGCACCACAGCAACATCCAGACCACCGCCAACTACGATGTGCGTGATGATAACGAGCGGCGGCGGGCGGTGGATCGCTTCGATCTGTGATCAGAGCGCAGCGAATACGTGGGCTGCGCCGAGAACGGATAATTGCACCGCGCTGCCGGCAGGTGGCGCGTGCATGCCGGAGCTGCGCACCAACAGCGAGCGACCTGGGTTTTGCGGAGTTTCTGAGCGCAGTTCGACGGTGAGGGTGCAGGTGTTGCCGGCAAAATCCCGTTCGGTGACCACCGCATGGCAACCCAGCGCGCCCGTGACCGCGCCGCCCACCTGCAGTTGCTCGGGGCGCAGCATGATCTGCGCCGCGCCGATAAAACCATTGCTGTTCACCGGCACCGGGCCGAGGTCGCAGTGTGCCCAACCGGATTCGATTCGCGCCGGCATGACCACGGCTTCGCCGAGGAAATGCGCGGTTTGCTCGTCGCTCGGGTAGCGATAGAGGTCCATCGGGTGCCCGGACTGTACCAGCCGTCCGCCGCGCATCACCGCCAACTGGTCGGCAAACGACAATGCTTCGCCCTGATCGTGGGTGACCAGAATCGTCGTGACACCGGCATCTTCCAGCAAGCGCGCGACCATTTTGCGCATGGCGCTGCGCAGGCCGGTGTCGAGAGCGGAAAACGGTTCATCGAGCAGCATCAATCGCGGCTGCTGGGCCAGTGCGCGAGCCAGCGAAACCCGTTGCTGCTGACCGCCGGACAATTCATGGGGCCAACGCTGGGCCATGTTGGCGTCCAGCGCAACGCTGTCCATCAGCTGCGCGATACGCTCGGTTTTTGCCGCACCTGTCAGCGCCAGACCGAAGCCGATGTTGGCGGCGACGGTCATGTGCGGAAACAGCGCGCCGTCCTGCGGCACGTAGCCAATCTGGCGCTGGTAAGCCGGCACGGCGTGGGTGCTGTCGACCAGCACCTGACCGTTGAGGGTCAGGCTGCCGGCGTCGGGGAATTCGAAACCGGCAATCATCCGCAGCAGCGTGGTCTTGCCGGAGCCCGACGGGCCGACAATCACCGTGCGGCTGCCGGTCGGGACGGACAGGCAGATGTCATCCAGCGCTTTCTGCGCGCCAAAGGATCTGCTCAGGGAGATCAGTTCAAGTGCGTTCATCGGCCAGCGGTGCGCCTGGATTGGTGATAGAGGACGGCTGTGAGAGGCAGCGACAGCAGCACCATCAACAGCGCGTAAGGGGCTGCGGCGGCGTAGTCAATTTCACTGGTCATGGCCCAGAAACCGGTGGCCAGGGTGCGCGTGCCGTTGGGCGCGAGCAGCAAGGTCGCGGTCAGTTCATTGGTGATTGCCAGAAACACCAGCGCCGCGCCGGCGGCAGCGCCCGGTGCGGCCAGACGCAAAGTGATCAGCCACAGGGCACGTAACGGCGAACGGCCGAGGCTTTGCGCGATGTTCTCCAGTTCGACCGGCGCCTGGGCGAACCCGGCACGCAGGCTGACCAGTGCCCGTGGCAGGAACATCAGCAGATAGGCGAGCAACACGGTGAGGGTGGTCTGATAGATCGGTCGGGCGAAGTGGATGGTCACGGTGACCAGCGCCAGCGCCACGACAATCCCCGGCAGCGAACTGGTGATGTAATTGCAGCCTTCCAGCAGGCGCTGCAACTTGCCCGGCGCACGGATCGACAGCCAGGCAATCGGAATCGCTGCCAGACTGGTCAGCAGCGCACCAGCCACACCGAGCGACAGGGTTTGCAGCAGGGCCGGCAACAGCTCGCCACTTTCCCAGACCTCCACACCGCCGGCGATCAACCAGCGGCCCAAGGTCAGTAACGGTACGCCGAGGGCGAGCAGACACGTCAGCACTTGCAGCCCCAGCCCCAGGGCAACCGAACCATGACTCAACAGCACCGTGCGTTGTTCGCGCGCACTGCCAGAGCCGACGCGAGCGTAACGGGCCTTGCCACGCGCAGCGGATTCGACGGTGAGCATCGCCAGACAACACAACGCCAGCACCCCCGCGAGCATGTTCGCCGCCGGACCATTAAAGGTTGATTTGAACTGATCGAAAATCGCCGTGGTGAAGGTGTCGAAGCGAATCATCGCGTAGAGACCGTACTCGGCCAACAGGTGCAACCCCACCAACAATGCGCCGCCACAAATCGCCAGACGCAACTGCGGCAACACCACCCGGAAAAACACCGCCCAAGGCTTGAGGCCGAGGGATTCGGCAACGTCTTCAATCGCCGGGTCGAGACGCCGCAAAGTCGCCGCCACCGGCAAATACAGAAACGGAAAATAAGCGATCACCGACACCAGCACCCCGGCGGGCAATCCGTGAATCGACGGAATCAGGCTGACCCACGCATAACTGTGAACGAACGCTGGCACCGCCAATGGCGCGACGGCGAGCAAGGACCACAGACGCCGGCCCGGCAGATTGCTGCGTTCGGTCAGCCATGCCAGCGTCGTGCCGAGGACGATGCACAAGGGCAGGGTAATCAACACCAGCAGCACCGTGTTGATCAGCAGTTCGGCGACCCGTGGGCGAAACACCAAGGCTTCGATCGTCGCCCAACCGGTCGCCCACGACACGCCGATCACAAACAGAATCGGGACCAGCGACAGCAATGAAACGGTGATCGCCAAGGCAACCACCCACGACCCCCCGCGACCGGTGAGGGCGCGGCTTTTCAGTGGCAGGTGCGCGGAGGACGCCGCTGCGACCTGCGCAGGTAACGTTTCCGGGATCACTTAGAGGATTCCCGCCTGGGTCATCAGCTCGACGGCTTTCTTGCTGTCGAGTTTCGACGCATCGACTTTTGGCGCATCAAGGTCCTTTAGCGGCGTCAGTTTCGGGTTGGACGGTGCGCCTTGGCCGACCGCGTATTCAAACGAGGTGCCGCTGTGGAGAATCTCCTGGCCTTCTTTGCCGGTGATGTATTTTACGAACTTCTGCGCCTCTTCCTGATGTTTGCTGGAGGCCAATACCCCGGCACCGGACGTGCTGACAAACGCGCCCGGATCCTGATTTTTGAAGTAGTAGAGCTTGGTGTTCTGGCTGTTTTCGCCGGTCTTGGATTGATCGACAAAGCTGTAATAGTGGTAGATCACGCCGCTGTCGATCTGCCCGGCATTCACCGCTTTAAGCACGGCGCTGTTGCCGCGATACACGGTGGCGTTGGTTTTCATGCCTTTGAGCCAGTCGAGGGTGGCGGCTTCGCCTTTCTGCTCCAGCACGGCGGCGACGATGGCCTGGAAGTCAGCGCCGGCCGGGGAGGCGGCCCAGCGACCTTTCCATTCGGGTTTGGCCAGGTCCAGCAAGGATTTCGGCAAATCTTTGTCCGCCAGTTTCGCCGGGTTGTAGACGAACACCGTGGAACGCGCAGCGATGCCGATCCATTGGCCATGGGCCGGACGATACGCCGCATCCACTTGCTCCAGTGTCGCGGGCGCAATCGGTGCGAACAGCTTGGCGTTGTCGACCAGCACCATCGCCGGGGAGTTCTCGGTCAGGAACACGTCCGCCGGAGACGCCGAACCTTCCTGAACCAGTTGATTGCCCATCTCGGTGTCATCGCCATTGCGGATCGTCACCGGAATGCCGGTCTCTTCGGTGAAACCGGCGACCCAGGCTTTGGTCAGGCTTTCGTGCTGGGCGTTGTAGATCAGCAGGCCAACACCGTCGGCGGCCCACAGCGGGCCAGAACCGAGCAGAGCGGTGGCCAGTAAAGTGCGTTTCAGCAAGGCGGGAAGGTGTGGACTCATGGCGGGCGGGCTCCTGGCTTTTTAGACGTTATGGGCAAACCTTCCTCGCACATGGATGCGAATGGTTTGCAAGTGTTGAGTCGCAGGCAATGTAGGCTGGCAAATGAGAAAAAACCGTCAAAAAGACGGTTAATACATGTCATTCCCATTAGATTAGCAGCGACTCAACGACGCACGATTGCCGTGCGTCTTAACGTGAGGTTTTTATCGGCCAGACACTCAGGAAGAAGCCGGGCAACCGCGCGGGTTGCCCGCCGCCTGACTGATCAGCGCAGCCAGGCGTTTGACGTTGTTCTGCTGGGCTGTCACCAGCTCATCGATGCTCGGCCCCGACGGCGTTTGCAAGGTCGAACGGCACGTGACCAGACCACTGTCGGTATCGCCCAGCGGACGCAGGCGCCATTTCGCATCGATCAACGCGTACTGGCCGGGGATCGAGTCGAAACGTTGCACCTCGATGCGCACCGAGACATTGCCGCGACCGCTGTTATTGCTCAGTTGATCGACCAGCGCACTGCGCAATTCGTCCGCCAGACTTGCCCCCCACCATTCAGTCTCCAGAATCGCCAGGCCGCTATTGCCTTGGCGAATGACGATTTGCGGGCGGTCGACCTGCGGCGGCACGGTAATGCCTTCAATCGGGATTTGCGCCCCGGCACGGGCGCTGCCCAATTGCACCGGGGTCAGCGTGTGAAAGCTGATCGGGTCGCTGCGGCAGGCGCTCAGCAACATAACGGCAGCGAGCACGGTGATCTTCAGCGGTAAAGCCATGGTTAAGCTCCTGTGCTCAATTGCGTGGCGGTCCTTTCAGATCCAGTGGCGCCGCGTTGTCGGGACGGCCGCGAATCAGCGACTCCGGATGACGACCCAGGTAATCCGAGAGTTCACGCAGGGAGCGCGACATGCGCCCGAGCTCTTCGAGGGTTTCGGTGAGTTTTTCGCGTTGCGGTGAGTCCTCGGCCAGCGTCGAGTTGGCGGACTGCAACGTCTTGCTGACATCGGCGAGGGTGTTCTGCACGCCCGGCAAGGTCTTCGCGTTGAATTGGCTCAGGCCTTTGCGCAACTCGACCAGATTGCTGTCGAGGTTGCTGGCGATGCGTTCCACCGGCAGTGCGTTGATCTTGTTGACCATCGCTTCGAGTTTTTCCTGCAGCTGTTCGAGGCTGCCCGGAATGGTCGGGATGCTGACCGGGCGTGCAGTCGGGTCAAACGCGACTTTCGGTGCTTTCGGGTAGAAATCCAGGGCGATGTACAGTTGGCCGGTGAGCAGGTTGCCGTTGCGCGCCTGGGCCCGCAGACCGTTTTCGATGAAGGTGCCAATCAGGCGCGCACCGGTCGCCTCGTCGTTTTCGTTGCCATTGAACGCCTTGAGCATCTTGGTGTGCGCACGGCCCAGGCGCTGCGGATAAATGACGATGCCGACGTTGACCGGAAAGCTGCGTTTTACTTCGTCGAAGTCGAGATTGACGGCCACCACGCGACCGATCTCGACGCCGAGGAATTCAACCGGTGCATCGACCTTCAGCCCGCGCAACGCCTGGTCGAAACGCAGGGTGAGGTATTGCGCTTTGCCGTTGGGCGGGGCGAGGGCGGCGGACTGGTCGGCGAACAGCTCGAAGTTCTTGTCTTCAGCGGCGGCCGTGTCGTTGGGGCTGTAATCCGGTGCGCGGAAGGCGATGCCGCCGACCAGCAGGGTCGAGAGTGATTCGGTTTTCACCGCAAAGCCGTTGGCGCCGACATTGACGTCAATGCCGCTGGCGTTCCAGAAACGGGTGTTTTCGGTGACGTAGGCGTCGTTGGGCGAGTGGATGAACACTTCGATGTTCACGCCTTTGCCGTCCGGGTCCAACGCGTACGAGACAACCTGGCCCACCGGGATCTTGCGGTAATAGACCGGTGAACCGATGTCCAGCGAGCCCAGGTCTGCGGTGTGCAGGGTGAACGTCTTGCCCGGTTCGCCGTAGGTGATCGGCGGCGGGTTTTCCAGGCCTTTGAAGGTTTTCGCGCGGTTATTGGCCTCGCCAATGTCGGCGCCGATGTAGTCGCCGGACAGCAGGGTATCGATGCCCGACACGCCGCCAGCACCGATTCTTGGGCGTACCACCCAGAACTGTGAGTCTTCGCGGGTAAAGCTTTCGGCCTGCTTGGCCAGTTTGATCGTGGCGTTCACGCTTTTGTGATCGTCGGCCAGCTCGACCTCCGAGACATGTCCGATCACCACGTTGCGGTATTTGACTTCGGTTTTATTGGCGGTGAGGCCGTCACCGGTCTTGAACGTGACGGTGATGGTCGGGCCTTCCTGGAGGATGTTATGTATGACCAGCGAGATGCCCACCAGTACGGCGACAATCGGCACGATCCATACAAGTGAAATGCCGAAACGGCGGGTTTTGACTGGGGCTTGGCCTGGTGCTCGCGGCTCGTCGATGGCTGACGACTTCATCCATGTCCTCCTTAATTCATTGGGCACTGAGCGTCAGGAACGCAAAAGCACTTCATCAATATAGAAGTGCCTCGCGATAGAGCAACCCGAAAGGATTAATTCCTTGATCGTTCCCACGCTCTGCGTGGGAACGCAGCCCGTGACGCTACGCGTCATTGGACGCAGAGCGTCCCTTGAGGCGTTCCCACGCGGAGCGTGGGAACGATCAGATCGCAGCCTTCGGCAACTCCTACAGAGATTGGAGGTCAGCCGAGGATTTCGCGCAGTCGATACCAGAACATGCCCAGTGCCAGCAGCGGCGAGCGCAGTGCCGGGCCGCCGGGGAAGGTCATGTGCGGCACACCACTGAACACGTCCATGCCTTGACTGTGCCCGGCGTGAATCGCCTCGCCGAGCAGTTTCGCGCACCAGTGCGTGACGTTCAGGCCGTGCCCGGAATAGCCCTGAGCATAGAACACGTTGGGGTGTTGCTTGAGTCGCCCGACCTGCGGAAAGCGGTTAGCGGTAATGCCGATCTTGCCGCCCCACTGGTAATCGATGCGCACGTCGGCCAGTTGCGGGAACACCTTGAGCATCTTCGGGCGCATGTAGGCGGCGATGTCCGCCGGATCCCGTCCGGAATAGTGGCAGGCACCGCCGAACAGCAAGCGCCGATCCGCCGAGAGCCGGTAATAGTCGAGGCCGACTTTCTGGTCGCACACCGCCAGATTGTGCGGAATCAATTGCGCGGCGCGCTCCTCGGACAACGGTTCGGTGGCAACGATGTAACTGCCGGCGGGCAGCACTTTGCCAGTGAGCTGTTGTTCGAGTTCGTCCAGATGCGCGTTGCAGCCGAGCACCAGACTGCCGGCACGCACGGTGCCGCTTGCGCAGCGCACTTGCACGGTTGCGCCGTGGATGATTTCCAGCACTTCACTCTGCTCGAAAATCCGCACGCCGAGTGACGCCGCCAGTCGCGCCTCGCCTTGCACCAGATCCAGCGGATGCAGGTGGCCGGAGCCCATGTCGACGAGGCCACCGGCGTAGATGTCGGAGTTGACCACTTGCTGACGGATCTGCTCCGGGCCGATCAACCGGGTTTCGTGGGCATAACCGAGTTCGGCGAGGTCGACCAGCTCATCCTTGAACGCAGCGAACTGCGCCGTGGTGTTGGCCAGATCGCAGAAGCCCCAGCGCAGGTCGCACTCGATACCGTTGTCGCCGATGCGCTGGCGCACCAGTTCCACCGAATCGATGCCGGCGCGCTGCAAATAACGCACGCCTTCCTGACCGACATACTTGGCGAAACCGTCGACGTCATGACCGATGCCGCGAATCAACTGCCCGCCATTGCGGCCGCTGGCGCCCCAGCCGATGCGCCGCGCTTCGATCAGGACAACCGAGAGCCCGCGCTGCGCCAGTTCGATGGCGGTGTTGACGCCGGTGAACCCGCCACCGATCACGCAGACATCGGCAGTCAGATCACCGTCCAGCGTCGGATACGGTGTGGTCGCCCGCGCTGAAGCTGCGTAGTAGGAGCGGGCGTGTTCCTGGGTGTACTGATTCATTTGTTCGACTTCACTTTGCTCCAGGACCGGGTCATCAGACGCATGATCGCTTGAGGCGGGGTGGTAGAGATGTAGAGCTTGTCGAGCACTTCTTGAGGCGGGTAAACCTCAGGGTTATTGACCAAATCCTGGTCCATGTACTGCTTGGCGGCCGGGTTCGGGTTGGCGTAACCGACGGACGCGCTGACCTTGGCGATCACTTGTGGATCGAGCAGGTAATTAATGAAGGCGTGGGCTTCTTTGGTGTTGCTGGCGTCAGCGGGAATGGCCAACAGGTCGAACCAGAGGTTGGCGCCTTCTTTGGGAATGGCATAGGCGATGTTCACGCCGTTCTTGGCTTCCTTGGCGCGGTTGGCGGCCTGGAACACGTCGCCGGAATAACCGAACGCCACGCAGATATCGCCGTTGGCCAGATCCGACACGTATTTCGACGAGTGGAAATAGGTGATGTACGGACGGATGCTCAGCAGTTTCGCTTCGGCTTTTTTAAAGTCTTCCGGGTTCTCGCTGCGCGGGTCCATGCCCATGTAATTGAGCACGGCGGGGAACACTTCGTCGGCGGAGTCCATCATCGACACGCCGCACTGGCTGAGTTTTTTCAGGTTTTCAGGCTCGAACAGCACGGCCCAGGAATCGATGTGATCGATGCCCAGCACTTGCTTGACCTTGTCGACGTTGTAGCCGATGCCGTTGGTGCCCCACAGGTACGGCACCGAGTGCTCGTTGCCCGGATCGTTTTTCTGCAGCAGTTCGAGCAGTTTCGGGTCGAGGTTCTTGAAGTTCGGCAGTTGCTCGCGGTCCAGTTTGAGGAACGCGCCGGCCTTAACCTGACGGGCGAGGAAGTGGTTGGACGGCACCACGACGTCATAACCGGTGCGACCGGCGAGGAGTTTGCCTTCCAGGGTTTCGTTGGAATCGAAAACGTCGTAGATCACCTTGATCCCGGTTTTGGCCTGGAAGTCGGCGAGGGTGGTTTCGCCAATGTAGTCGGTCCAGTTGTAGACGCTGACCGTCGGCTGGGCGTGGGCTACAGCGCTGAACAGAACGCTCAGGGCGACCGGGAGTACGGATTTCAACAGACGCATTTCGACACCTCTCATTTTTTGGATTTTTTCAGGTGGTTCTTTGGTGTTGGTGAGGCCGCTATCGCTAGCAGGGCTAGCTCCCACATTTGGAATGCATGTTCCTTGGGAGCCCGCCTGCTGGTGGGGAATGCATTCCCCTGTGGGAGCCAACCCTGCTGGCGATAGCGGTGGTGCAGACGAAGAAGGACTAGACGCTCATCATCAGGAACTCACGCTCCCACGAGCTGATCACGCGCTTGAAGTTTTCATGCTCGGCGCGCTTCACCGCGACATAGCCCCGCACGAACTTGTCGCCGAGGTACTTCGCGACGGTTTCGCACTCTTCCATTTGCGTCAGCGCTTCTTCGATGGTGATCGGCAGGCGCAGGTTGCGGCGTTCGTAGGCGCGGCCCTGAACGGCGGCGCTCGGTTCGATGCCTTCGACCATGCCGATGTAACCGCAGAGCAGGCTCGCGGCGATGGCCAGATACGGGTTGGCGTCGGCGCCCGGCAGACGGTTTTCCACGCGCATGGCTTCCGGGCTGGAGGTCGGCACACGCAGGCCGACGGTGCGGTTTTCTTCGCCCCATTCGACGTTGACCGGCGCCGAGGTGTCCGGCAGGAAGCGACGGAACGAGTTGACGTTGGGCGCGAACATCGGCAGCACTTTCGGGATGTACTTCTGCAAACCGCCGATGTAATGCAGGAACAGCTCGCTCATCTGCCCGTCGTCATTGGCGAAGACCGGCTTGCCAGTGGCGATGTCGACCACGCTCTGGTGAATGTGCATGGCGCTGCCCGGCTCGTCGCCGATCGGCTTGGCCATGAACGTCGCGGCGACGTTGTGCTTGAGCGCCGCCTCACGCATGGTGCGTTTGAACACGGTGATCTGGTCGGCCAGATCCAGCGCGTCGCCGTGACGGAAGTTGATTTCCATCTGCGCCGGGCCGTCTTCGTGGATCAGTGTGTCCAGATCCAGACCTTGCAGTTCGCACCAGTCGTAGACGTCTTCGAACAGCGGATCGAATTCGTTGGCGGCATCGATGGAGAACGACTGCCGACCGCTTTCCGCACGGCCCGAGCGGCCTAGCGGCGCCTTGAGTGGCAAGTCCGGGTCTTCGCAACGTTGGGTCAGGTAGAACTCCATTTCCGGCGCGACAATCGGCTTCCAGCCTTTGTCGGTGTACAACTGCAGGACTTTCTTCAGCACGTTGCGCGGCGACAGTTCGATCGGGTTGCCGAACTTGTCGAAGGTGTCGTGGATGACGATGGCGGTCGGTTCGATCGCCCATGGAATCACGTAGACCGCGTCAGCCACTGGCTTGCAGACCATGTCGATGTCGGCAGGATCGAGCAGGTCGTAGTAGATGTCGTCGTCGACAAAATCCCCGGTTACCGTTTGCAGCAGCACACTTTCCGGCAGGCGCATGCCTCGCTCATGCAGGAACTTGTTGGTCGGTGCGATCTTGCCGCGGGCGATGCCGGTCAGGTCACTGACCACACATTCGACTTCGGTAATCTTGTGATCTTTCAGCCACGTGAACAGCTGATCGAAAGGGGCATTCATAAAGACCTCGTTATTGGTTTTATAGACGCCGGGGAGGGCGGGTTTCATCTTCCGCCCCTTCCCCTGTGGCGCGTTGACGACTATCTTGGGCGAGCCTTGCAGTTCCATCTATCCACTTTAAGCAGCACCAAAGCGCACCAAAAGAGTGCGCAAGGTCACCCCATGACAACGTGCAATTCGCTACAAGTCCAAGCGTTCAACACCGCCGATGTGGCCGAGCAAGTCCGTGCTACACCGGGCTGGGTTCAGCATTACCAGCAGATGTCGCCGGGGCATTTCGCCGGGCAGATCCGCTATCTGGATCTGCAAGGTGTCGAGGTCTACGAAGAACAGATGAACACCCGGGTCGAGCAGAATTTCAGCGCGCCGTCGGGTGCCTTGGCGTTCTGTTTTGATCGTAGTGACAACGCGCTTTATCTGCTCAATGAAGAGAGCCGCAACATCTGGATCACCCCGGAGAACTATCAGGAAATCGCCGTGGTGTTCGGCCCGGAATTCGTTCGTCAGCACGGCCTCGATGTGGCGAAACTCGAAGGCTTGTTCATGACCCAGCTCAACTGCGGGCAGAACGCCTTATTCAGTCGCTGGTTAAGCTCGACTCTCACGAAGTTGTCGCAAGCTATTGATCCGTTTGATAAAGATGCGCTGACCAAGCAGCTGTTGGACGACTGTCTGTTCATCCTCGACAACGCTCGGGTGTGCCTGGACGGCGGGGGATTGCAGCGGCGTACTGAAGAGCGAAGCATCATGAAACGCGTCGGCGAGTGGGCCGCTGATTCGCCGGAAGACACAGTCAATCTGCTCGAGCTTTCCCAGGTCGCTGGCGTCTCGTTGCGCCAGTTGCAACAAGCCTTCAAGGCCTACACCGGCATGACGCCCAGTCACTGGTTGCGCTTGCGCCGACTGAACAGCGCGCATCGCGAATTGCTCAAGCGCCGGCCTACGGAAACCACGGTCGCCGAGGTGGCGATGCAGTGGTCGTTCTGGCATTTGGGGCGTTTTTCCAGCAGTTACCGCGCGTTGTTCAAGGAGTTACCGAGCGAAACGCTCAAGCGATGAGCCGCGTCGATCGTCATGTAGAACCTCCCCTTGATTGACGTTGTTGGCGCGCCGGCTAAGCTGACCTGAGTCCAGGGAGGCCCAGACATGGCAGGGAATCTTCACTACCGCACGCCTACAATTACAGCGTCTGACCCTCGTGGGCTGAAAGTGCGAACCGTCAGTTACCACCGTCGTCGATCCGACGCACCGGTTCAGACGCGAGTCAATCGCCAACTGCACGATGCCGCTGGACGGATGTGCGCGAGTTGGGACCCGCGTCTATGGGCATTGCACGAGCTGGAAGGTGATGTCGCTCCCAATCTGCAAACGCACTACAACCTTGCCAGTGTGCCGGTTCGCCGACAAAGCGTGGACTCAGGATGGCAGCTGAGTCTCCTCGGCGTGGCGGGCCAGCTTTTATCGGTCTGGGACTCGCGCTCCAGTCTGTTCCTGCATTTTTATGACTCCCGGCTACGTCTGACCGATTCCAGCGAACAGGCTCCGGGCGTCACTGAGCGATACGTAGAGCGCCTGCGCTACGCAGGTGCCGAAGCGGACGCGGGCAGTAATTTACGCGGGCATCTGTTGCGCCATGACGACAGCGCAGGCAGTCGAACCTGGGGCGGGTACGACCTGCACGGGCAGCCAGCGATAGAAACCCGACGCTTTCTCAATACTTTGCAAATGCCCGACTGGACGCAAGACGAGGATGGCCGGGAAATATGGCTGGAGCCTGCCGGTTTCTCCTCTGTCTGGGTTCGGAATGCCAACGCTCAAACCGTCAGTCAGACGGATGCCAGCGGCAATTCGCAGTCTCGATTGTTTAACCTGGCCGGTGACCTCAGAGAAGTCTGGATAACGCTGGCGCAGACAACGCTTGCGCACAATGTGGTGAGTTCGGTCACTTATGATGCCTACAGGCATGTCATTGCCCAGACGTCGGGAAAAGGCATTGTTCTCGGTGCCGAATTTGACCCCGCGAACGGCAGGCTTCAGCGGTGGACGGTGCGCAAACCGGATCATCATCTCTTGTTGGATCTGAGGTATGCCTATGACGCGATGGGCAATGTGTTGAGGGAGGAAGATCGAGCGCAAGTTGTAGAGTTTTATCGTAATCAACGCGTTGAACCGGTTACCAACTACCAGTATGACTCGCTGTATCAACTTGTTGAGGCGACAGGCAAGGAAAGTATATTCGCCACGGGTGGGCCGGGCCTCCCGGACATGGCGCCCATCGGGGACACCAGCCGCCAGCGAAATTACCAGGAACAGTATGATTACGACGCCGCGGGCAATCTGCTGGAGTTGCGACATCAGGCCGAGAACGGTAATTTCCGGCGCCGGATGAAAGTTGCACAGCGCAGTAATCGGAGTGTGTCCTGGGCAGACGGTGGGCGTGAACCTGATCCTGACGCTTTCTTTGATCCGAACGGAAACCAGCAAATATTGCAACCAGGCCAGGCAATGGAATGGAGTTTGCGCAATCAACTGCGGCAAGTCAGTCAGGTTGTGCGCAAAGATGCCGCCAACGACAGTGAGCTTTACCAATATGACGCATCGGGATCGCGGCTGCGCAAGTCACGCATGACAACATCTGGATCGCAGGGGCAGGTATCGGCCACCCACTACCTGCCAGCACTTGAGTTGCATAGCAATACCATGACCGGTGAAAGGCTTCAGGTTATTGATGTCGTCGCCGGAGTTCTGGATCTGCGCGTGTTGCACTGGGATTCAGTACCGCCAGAGGGTTTGGCCAATGATCGCTTTCGTTACGCCGTGCACAACCTCTTGGGAAGCGTGACGTTAGAACTGGATGAAAACGGCCGCGTGATCAGCCATGAGGAATATCACCCCTATGGAAGCACAGCGTGGTGGGCGTCGGGCTCTGCTGTAGAGGCGAGTTACAAGAGTGTTCGATACTCGGGAAAGATCCGTGATGCGACGGGACTGTATTACTACGGAAAGCGCTTTTACGCCCCGTGGTTGATGCGTTGGCTCAGCACAGATCCTGCACTGGAAGCTGATGGATTGAATCTTTATCAGATGGTGGGAAGTAATCCGGTTTCGTACAGGGACTTCGACGGCCGTAACCGGGATAGTGTTGCGCAAGGGAGTCAAATCGTTCCTCCTGACCAACGCTTGGCTGTCGCCGAAGAAATGATTGAACGGATCAGTGCGTATGAACCGGCATTGACGGAAGTCCTGGATCAAGCCGCCGCGGAGCTCGGTGCGGAGCTTTATGGTCGGGAATATAGAGTGAAAGGTGCAGAATCGCTCGCGCAGAAATTGAGTGTGGCGCCGCCGGATCAAATGAATGATGTACTTCGCTACACCATAGGCTTTCCTTTCGGAACTGAGGGGCCAATCAGTGAACAGGACCAGCAGTCTTTCGTGCAGGGCGTTGTCAGAACGTTTCATGCATTGGGCAGCGAAGGCTATCAGCCGGTGCTGATCCGCAATACATTTTTCCCGGATCAGAGCTATCGAGGGATCAACGCGAATTTCCTTTTACCCGATGGCAAAACCAAGTTCGAAGTTCAAGTGCATACCGCACAAAGCTATAAAGTCAAAAGTGAAGGTCACGGCCGATACGAAGCCATACGTACGCTTGAACGAGAACTGGCGGGAAGTGCGGTAGATGAAAGCAAGCGGTTGACGATCGCGTTGGAACTGGAGGATAGAAAGGCCGGTCACCGAGAGGCGTCGGCTGTCATCGCAACGCCTGTGGGCATCCAGGAATGGGTTCCGAGCAAACCGGAGATGCAAGGCTTCAAATGGCAGCCTCGTCAACTCGATCCGCAGCAGCGAGCGTTTTATGAGCAGAGAGTGAATAGCAACAGAAAACAACTGGGTCAAAGTCGCCAAGGGAGTAAAACTGTTCAGCGACGTCATTCCTTCTGACGTCCGCCAAGGTTTTCTTTGTACAGGTTTGCAAGGTGCTGCATACCGAGGCGAGTTGAGACAGATCTGACAACGAGGGCGCTGTCGACCGGTGTGACGGCTAAAAAAGCCCTTTGTGTCCAGGGCGAAGTTAAATAGAATCAGTCTCATTTGAATTCTTACTTCGCGCAGGGCCTCCCAGATGACTGAAGCAGCGACGCCATCGCCGCAGCACCTGCACGAACTCTATCGCGATCATCGCGGCTGGCTGGAGACCTGGCTGCGGCGGCGCATGGGCAATGCGTGGGATGCGGCTGACCTCAGTCAGGACACCTTCCTGCGCGTGCTGTGCAGCGCGCAGCCGATCGCCGACATGCGTGAACCGCGCGCGTATTTGCTGACCGTGGGCAAACGTCTGCTGAGCAATTTCTACACCCGGCGCAGTCTGGAAAAAGCCTATCTCGAAGCCCTCGCGCAGTTACCGGAACAGAGTGTGCCGTCGCCCGAGCAGCGCTGGGTGCTGCTGGAAACCCTGCAGGCATTGGATGAGCTGCTCGACGGTTTGCCGCGAGCGGTGCGTCGGGCCTTTCTCTTGAGTCAGCTCGAAGGCCTCGGTTACCGTGAAATCGCCGAGCGTTTGCAAGTTTCTGAACGAACAATAAAACGTTATATGGCAACGGCTTATGAGCATTGCTTGATGTTGGATCTATGATGCGCGTAGCTCCCAATTCCGAAGCGCGCGACGTGGCGCGTGCCGCCGCGCAGTGGTTGGCATTGCTCGAATCGGGCGAGGCCAGTGAGGCGGATCACGCGCAGCTGAAAACCTGGCGCGACAGCGATAGTCGCCATGAAAACGCATGGCAGAAAATCCAATTGTTGCGTCAGCGTTTCTCCGGTTTGCCGGCAGAACTGGCCATGGCCACGCTGGATCGCCCGGACCTCGCGCGGCGTGCGGCGCTGAAGCGGGCACTGGGCCTGGCCGCGCTGGTGCCGGCGGCATGGCTGATCAGTCGGCAGTTGCCGCTCGACGTCTGGCGTGCCGATTTGCAGACCTCCACCGGCCAACACAGCCGAACAGGGTTGGCCGACGGCAGCACCTTGCAACTGAACACGGCAAGCGCGGTGAACGTTGATCTCGCCAGCCGCCAATTAACCCTCGTGCGCGGCGAGATGGCGCTCAATGTGCCCGGCAGCACGGCGTTGACGATCAATGCGCCTTACGGACGGATCATCGTTAGCCGCAGCGAAATCTGCGTGCGTCTCAATGAGCGTGATTGCAACGTCTCGGTGGTCAGCGGTTCGGTGCAGTTGCTGCCGTTACACGGACCGACGCTGCAATTGAATGCCGGGCAACAGGTCAATCTGCAAGCCTCGGGCGCCGGACCGGTCGCAATGTTCGATTCACAAATGCCCGGTTGGCGTGACGGTGTGTTGATGGCGCAAAACCAGCCATTGGGTGACTTCTTGCGCGAGTTGAGCCGCTATCGCTCGGGCCTTTTGCGTTGGGATCCGTCACTGGAACGCTTGCGCATCACCGGCAGTTTCCGCCTCGACGACACCGATAAAGTACTGGCGCTGTTGGCGGCGAGTCTGCCGCTGGAAGTGCATTCGCGCACGCGTTTCTGGGTCACGCTGACGCCGCGAAAAAATATCGTCTGAAGCCTGTCCCTTTTTTTCGCCTCACCGGTCATTGCAGGTAAGTGAACAAAATCGAGAGTTTCTTCCAATGCCCGCAGTATTCCCAAGTCGGTTGCCTCCGTTGTTGCAGTTGAGCTTCGTGCTGAGCCTGAGTGCCAGCCCCGTGTTGATGCAATCCAGTTGGGCCGATGACGCTGCCCGGCGCAGTTATCAGGTGCCGGCCGGCAGTTTGAGTGCTGCGCTGACCCGCTTTGCCGGGTTGGCCGGGGTCAATCTCTCGGTGGATCCGGCGCTGGTGAGTGGCCGCAACAGCAACGGTTTGTCCGGCGAATTCGCTGTGGAGGAGGGCTTCACCCGCTTGCTGCTGGGCTCCGGTCTGCAACTGCAACCGGTGGGCGATCATGCCTACACGCTGATTCCAGTCGCGGAGGGCAGCAGCCTGCAACTGGCGCCGACGTCGATCCTCGGCGCGACCGGTTCGAGCGATGCCGATGTGTTCGCTGGCGGCCAGGTTGCGCGGCGTGGCTCGCAGGGTTTGCTGGGGTCGAAAGACTTCATGGAAACCCCGTTCAGCATGACCACCTATACCAGCGAGGCGGTGAAGAATCAGCAGGCGCGCACCTTGGGTGATTTGATTGCCAGCGACCCGTCGGTGCGCGCGACCAACCCGGCCGGTGGCCGCTACGAGCAGTTCACCATCCGTGGATTCAGCCTGTTTAACAGTGACGTGGCCTACAACGGATTGTATGGCGTGCTGCCCACTTACACGATCGATATGGAAATGGCCGATCGCGTCGACATCCTCAAAGGCCCGAGCCAGCTCATCAACGGTATTTCGCCACGGGGCAGCGTTGGCGGGGGGATCAACGTGGTGCCCAAGCGTGCCACTGACCAACCGATCACCTCGCTGACGGCCAATTACGCCTCGAACAATCAGGTCGGCGGCGCGGTGGATGTCGGGCGGCGATTCGGCGAGGACAATCAATTTGGCCTGCGCTTCAACGGCGTCAAACAGTCCGGCGACACCGAGTGGGATCACCAAAGTGTCGACCGTGACATGGCCGTTCTAGGCCTGGATTTTCGCGGTGAGCGCTTGCGCCTTTCGACCGATATTGGCCACACCGAGCGCGACACCGATGCACCGGAGGAACGCGTGCAAGTCGCGGCGAATGCCAAGGTGCCGAGCGCGAATAACGTGCATCGCAACTATGCGCAACCGTGGAGCCAGGCGAAAACCGAGGACACCTTCGGTACGCTCAACGCCGAGTTCGATGTCAGTGACTCGGTGATGCTGTACGGCGGCGTTGGTGCGCGCAAAAGTAATCATGACTTCCTGCGCCACGCCGTTTCCGTGACCAATGACGCCGGTGATTTCAGCGTTCTGCCACGCGACTTCACCCGCGACGAAAACGTACGCACGGCCACGGCGGGCGTGCGCAACTGGTTCCACACTGGGCCGGTGAGCCACGAAGTCAATCTCGCGGCCAGCTACTTCTACATGGATTTCGAGAACGGCGGCGCGCGTTACGCGGCAGGGCGCAGCAATTTGTATGACCCTGTCGAAACGGCAAAACCCGGCACGCCAACCCGTAATGACGCCAAGGTCTACACCGAAAACCGCTTCAGTGGCGTGGCGCTGTCCGACACCCTGGGCTTTTTCGATGATCGCTTGCTGCTGACCCTCGGCGCGCGCTGGCAGCGAGTGAAAGTCGATGACTGGAGCGATGACGTGAAGGGCGACACCGCGTATGACGAGGAAAAGGTATCGCCCTCGGGCGGGATTCTGTTCAAGGCGACCGACAAGCTTTCGCTGTACGCCAACTACATGGAAGGCTTGAGTCAAGGCAAAATCGCACCGTCGACTTCCATCAACGAAGACGAAATCTTCCCGCCGTTCATAAGCCGCCAGGTTGAAGTCGGTGCCAAATACGATGCCGGCGCCTACGCGCTGACCGCTGCGCTGTTCCGCATCAAGCAACCAGCATACGAAACCAATGCGACCACGCGGGTGTTCGGGCCCAATGGCAAGCGCGAGAACAATGGCGTGGAGTTGAGCGTGTTCGGCGAACCGCTCAAAGGTTTTCGGCTGTTGGGTGGTGTGATGTACATCGACAGCGAACTGACCCAGACCAGCAACGGCACCTTCGACGGCAATCGGGCGCCGGCGACGCCGAAATACAACGTCAACCTCGGCGCGGAGTGGGACGTGCCAACCGTGCAGGGGCTGACGCTGACAACCCGTGGCATCTATTCGAGTTCGCAGTATCTGGACCAGTCCAACGACAAGGAAATCGACTCCTGGGAGCGCTTCGACGTAGGCACGCGCTATGCCTTCAAGGTTGACGACAAGACCATCACCTTGCGTGGCAATATCGAAAACGTGCTGGATAAACGCTATTGGAGTTCGGCAGGGGCCTCGGATGACAGTGAGCCGGGGCTGACGTTGTCGACACCGAGGACTTATCTGCTGTCGGCTACTGTCGATTTTTGATGATCACGCTTTGATGGGCGCGAGGGCGCAAGCTCCCTCGCGCCCTCGCCGATCCTCAGCGAATGCTCGCCCGGACTTTCTCTCTAAAACTGTTCTCGATCCCGTCTTGGGCTTTGAGCCTATCGGCGAGCGATGGAACCAAGTGGCGACTGATGACAACGACCCCGTCTCTGTCTCCTAAAATTGCGTCGCCGGGATTGCAAACCACATTCCCGCAAGCGACAGGAGCACCGACCTGTCCGGGACCGTACTTAGATGGGCCGGCTGGGTTCACGGCACGCGCATAGGTCGCAAGCCCCATAGCGGTCAACTCCTCGACGTCTCGAACCGCGCCGTCGATGACCACCGCTGCGACCTTACGAACCAGACACACTTCACCCAGTAGATCACCAAAGACCGCACGGTTGGTTTCACCGTTGCCGTTGATGACAAGAACATCACCTGGCTTGGCATCGTCCAACGCCCTGTGGATGGCCAGATTGTCACCTTCCCAAGTGAGGATTGGCAGTACAGTTCCGTAGAACGAAGCTTTACCTGCAACATGGTGGATAGCGGAAGCCATCATTCCCAAGCGCTGCAATACATCGCCGATCAATGCGACCGGGTAATGCGAAATCTCTTCAATTTGTTCAAGGGACGCGCGTTCCCAATCTTCGCTCACGGTGATGCTTTCATCAGATACATTGATAAACATGGTGACCTCGGCGTGAATCCGTTTAGAGCGCTGTTAGTTGAACGTCTTGGATACAGGTTTGTTGACTGGATGCAGCGGCGTTTCACCGCGCAAGACTGCAGAAATGGCCTCTACCGCGCTCAGACCAACTCGCAGTAATGATTCATTGGTTTGTCCTGCCACGTGAGGCGTGACAAGCAGATTGGGCAGATCTGAAATGGGGAATGTGTTGCAGCTGAACGGAGTGATCATGTCGGTGTTTTCCGCAGCCAGTACATCAATACCTGCACCACCCAGCTTGCCGCTGCGAAGCGCTTGAGCAACCGCCTGTTCATTGATCACTCCACCACGACTGGTGTTGATCAGGATGGCCCCTGTTTTCATCTTCTCGATTTCGGCCTCGCCAATGAGGTTCTCAGTGCCCGCCTGCAGTGGCACATGAAGGCTCACGACGTCTGCCTGGGCCAATAAGGTGTCGAGGGCTACCAAACGTTTGTCAACGCTCGAGTCAAAAGCAGGGTCAGTCGCCAGCACCCTCATGCCGAAAGCTTCAGCAACGGGCGCAACATGCCGACCGATGTCGCCGAACCCGATCAAACCCAGGGTGCGCCCTTCAAGCTCGATACCTGTGAGCGACAGTCGATCTGCCGCCCAGATGTTGTTTCGGGTCTGATCCGTGGCCAGTTGAATCTTTCGGCTGATACCCAGCATCAGAGCAAATACATGCTCCACAACACTTCTTCTGTTCGCGCCAGGCGTGTTGGTGACCCAGACACCTAATTCGGCTGCCGCTTTGTAGTCGACGTTGTCGTAACCGGCGCCGTGTCGGGCAACGATCCGCAGTTTAGGCGACGCGGCGAGCATCTCGGCGGAGATGTGGCCACCGCGCAAAAATACAGCATCTACCTGTTGTTGGATGTCTGCATAAGACACCGCCTGCGGGCCATAGCCGAGTCGAACTTCACCTACCGAATAAAGGGCTTGCAAGACGTCTGGATGGATAGGACTTGTCACATAAATCAAGGGCATGATCGTCACCTTATGAGAATTGGTGGGTGTTTGCGTCATCGCCAGCCGCCGGCGCATTTTTACGAACGATCGCGATAACGATCAGTCCCAAGAGACCTGATGCGCACAAAATGAATGCGGGTGTGGACTGGTTGCCGGTTGTTCCGATCAACCATGTCGCCAGAAACGGTCCTGAACCTCCGCCAATAACCGCGCCAACGCTATGGCCGAAGGCGACACCGGTGTGGCGAATATGCATTGGGAAGAATTCGGGCATCACCGAATAGGTACCGGCTTGGCAGAGTGCGTAGGGAATCATGCCGAGAGCCAAGCCAAACATTGCCAGATTGACCGAGCCCTGCTGCATCAGCATGAAAGACGGTATCGACACGACGGCGTAGGCCAGGTAGGAGTAGCGCAGGATTGATTTACCGCCGCGATAAGAGCCGAGCTGGCCGGCGAGTGGAATCAAAAAAGCGGCGAGAATCACGGCAATCAGGACGATGGTGGATGCTTCGCCTTTTGAGTACCCCAAGATCGAGCTGAAGTATGCCGCGATGAATACGGTGCCGATGTAGGTACCGATGTTCTGAACCATTGCAATCATGATCACTTTGATCAAAGGCTTGCGGTAGTCGCGGATCAACTCAGCGAAGGGTTGGCCTTTCGTGACTTCAGCATCGTGTTTCTTGGACGCAAACTCCGGGCTGTCCTCAATGCTCAGGCGCATGTAAAGCCCAATGATCCCGAGCGGCAACGCCAGCAGAAAAGGAATGCGCCAGCCCCAGGACAGCATCTCCGGATCGGTGAGAGTCGCTGCAGCCACACCCGCAATTGCCGCTGCCAAACCTTTGCCGAACTGAGCGATCGAGGGCAGGAAGGAAATGTACAAGGCGCGGCGTTTGGGTGGAGCCCACTCGCGGATGTAGCTCGCAGCGCCACCGATTTCGCCACCAGCGGAGAAGCCCTGCAGCATGCGCAGCACTACCAGAAGTATCGGCGCCCACACGCCGATCTGCGCATAGCCGGGCAACAGGCCAATCAGCGTGGCCGCAGCCCCCATCAAGGTGATGCTGGCAATCAGGCTGAAGCGTCTGCCGACCTTGTCGCCGAGCCAGCCGAAAGCAACAGCGCCAAGCGGCCTCACCAAAAACGCAGAGCCAAACACCAGGAAAGTGTTTAGCAGGCCAGTGGTCGCATCATCTGAAGGAAAGAAAACCATTGCGAGCGTCGCCGCTACATACCCGTAGACACTGAAGTCGTAGTACTCGACAAAAGTTCCGAATACAGCGGCTCTCGTGGCCTTTTTGGCTTTCCTAGTCTGCTCCGTTTCTTCAACGGTCTGAACGACAGGCTCGGCCATAACATTATTGTTGTTCATGGGTACCTCGGGTTGTCGGACATCGGCTCCATTCAAAAAATGGGACATCGTCCTGCTTTTGTTTTTTCTAGATTCTAGAACCGCGACACGCTTGTCAACAACCAAGTGAGATTTGCGGTTAGGCGGCTATTGCCTCCAGAATGGGGACCCCGTACCTCGATTTGTCGAAAGATGGCTCAGTCAGAACGCTCTATTACCGCTCCTAAGCCCGCGCAACCTGCATCGAGCCATACCAGGCTGACAGAGGTCATGGACGCACTTGTCAGAAGAGCGGGAGGGGAGCCGTGGGGGGTTCGAGAGCTTGCGACAGAGCTTTCAGAGAGTCGGAGTACTGTTAATCGAATTCTGGTCTCTTTGGTTGAAGTCGGCCTGGCGAGTGACCTTGGAGTGGGTAAATACAGCGTAGGGCCAAGGATCGACGTCCTTACCAAAGCGCTCAGTGACTCAAGTGTGCTACTTGGGCGGAGCCGGGAATTGCTGAGTCAGCTGGCCGATTCCTCCCAATGCACTGCGCTCGTCTCCATCTACTGCCCCTTCAGTAACGGTTATTTCGTCGCTGCCTGCCGCGAGGCCAAAGCTACACTTACGTTCAGTCCGGAACGGGGTGTTGTATTTCCGCTGACATTGGGAGATATCGGTCGGCAGTTTGCTGCATTCATCGCAGCCGACTCCTCAAATTCAAATATGCAGGGTTATGTAAGAGAGGCTGACTGCAGTGCGCATTACCATCCCGGATTGCTATCGGAGGCAGAGTTTCCCTGCGCGCTGTCGATTGTCACGAAGCGCCTTGCGAATGGATTAATCGTGTCCGTTTCCGTGCATTCGGTCGGTAGCGACGGCTCAATAACAAACTCGGAGATTGATGCAGATGTGCGACGAGTTGTTGAAGAAATAGATGCGGCTGTAACGTCTCGAATTTCTGGCAGTGTTCGGCCAGTGCCCTGCATATTGATCGAGGAGACGAAGTCTACCGTTACTCGCCTCGAAAGACTGTTACTGTTGGCCTGCGCTTTTCCGGACGGGTTTACATACTCAGCGGATTTGCCTAAGCAACTCTTATGCAATGAGGCTACTGCCAAACGATTGATACAGTCTGGAGTTCAAGCGGGAATTATCGGTTTATCTGGCCCCACTCTATTTGCGGGTTCAAAACTTTATCAATGGGCTTCCAGAATCGACGCCGATCTTCGCAACCTCGCGGATCTCACTCGGCCAATTTTGTCGGATTTAGTCCAGGAAACCGGCGAGACAATTGCTTTCCTTGCGTACGACCAAGCCTCTGATAAAGCTGAGTTTCTTGAGGTGATTCAAGGATGGCGACCGATTCAGTACAAGTTGCAGGTCAACGTGGAAGTGCCACTCTATGCCGGTGCGGCTGGTAAAGCCGTGTTAGCTTTCTGTGAAGAAAAATTAGCTGACTCCATTGAGCTTAAAAAAATTACCGAGGCAACTATTACTTCACGTGAAGTGCTTAAGGAAGAGTTAAAGGTGATTCACGAAAGAGGCTGGGCCACTGGTGATGGCGAGCGAGTGCTCGGTGCATTTGGTTTGGCGGTACCTTTTTTCGTAGACGGTAAAATTCGAGGGTCGATTTCCGCCACTATCCCTCAATATCGCAAAGATGAGCGTGAGCTACCCACGCTAACTCGGTTGATGCGCGAAGCTACTAGAAAGATAGAGCGGCTGCTGTCGTTGGGAGTGAATTTTGAGCAGTGAGTTAGCAGAATGCGGCGAGGAGTTCTGCCATTTCAGTTCTCCGCCAACATCATGAAGAGTCGGCACTGACCTTCGCTAGCGGCAGGCCAGGACGGAGGCTCCGCTAGTCGATTTTTAATTGCTACTAATGCTGCGCTTTACTGTCCCGACACGCCCGGCACATCCATATTGATCTTGCGCCAGTACGCTTCAGAGAAACTGTAAACCGAGAAGGCGATCAGCCCTGCGGCCATCACCATCAATATCAGCCACCCGGCTGGCAGATTCTGCAGGGCGTCGAGGGCTTCTTTCATGCCCGGTGGGTCCATGGCTTTATACGCGGAGCCGCTGACGGCCAGCAGCAAGGCAATTTCGATAAACACGACACCACGGGCGATCAGGCCGAACCGCGACACCGGGCGGACGTACTGCATGACGTCTTCGTCGGCTTCAAAGTATTTCTCGAATGACGCTTTCCAGCCTTTGATGATGTGAGCAATTCCCACGCCCAGCGGAATGAGCGCGATCAGGTACACCAATAGATTCGAGTATTCCCAAGACAAAAGATGCGCCAGCCAGTCCTTGGTTTGGCCGCCGGAATTGCCTGAGCTTTTGATGCCGCTGACCAACAGGCCCAAGGCAAAGAATGCCAACGCACCGTTGACCAGACCGCCCGCAAACAGACCGGCGCGAATCACCAGACCTTTCAGATTTTTGCCGTGATGGTCGACATCGCGGGTCGCTTGCAGGAAACGCCAGGCAGCAAAAGCGAGCAGGCCAGCTACGACAATCCCAACCAGAAAATAACCAAATGGCTGAGCCAGCAAGGCTTCGAGGCTTCTGTGGCTGTCTTTGGGTTTTGTCGAGTCATGTGCTGCCAGCAACGCGAAGATACCGATGATCAGGTAAAGCACACCTCGAGCGGCGTAGCCTCCCCGGGCGAGTATGACAAGGCTGCGTTGCGCGGACATT
This sequence comes from Pseudomonas sp. 4CAES_32.4, assembly GCF_058136335.1. NCBI lineage: Bacteria > Pseudomonadati > Pseudomonadota > Gammaproteobacteria > Pseudomonadales > Pseudomonadaceae > Pseudomonas > Pseudomonas sp. 4CAES_32.4. The sequence continues at coordinate 3,287,700 of NZ_CM176882.1, read as the reverse complement.
GGATTGATTCCCGAGAGTGATTCAAGAGCAGACCCCTCTCGTTGGGAGGGGTTCTATGAACGAAGGGAAAACTGTCGGGACACATCCTCTTTGAACTAATCATCCGGCGCGCGCCCCTAATGTTTGGCTGCCCGCCATGCGGTCAGGGTTGTCGGATTTCCCCACTCACATACGCAGGTTTGAAGAATCATGAAGAGCGAACAAGTAGAAGGTGTAGCGGAAAAACTGGCCGGCAAGGCGCAGAGCGCGGTCGGTAGACTGATCGGTGATTCGACACTGGAGGCTGAGGGGGCAGGGCGCCAGGCTGCTGGTCAACTGACCAAAACCTACGGCGATACACTCGACAGCGTCTCGACGTTCGTCAAAGAGAAACCTGTCGCCGCACTCGCGATTGGCGCGGGTCTGTTGCTGTTGGTCAATCGTCTGCTGCGCCGCTGAGCCAGGAAGTAGGGCGTTCCCGACTGGAAGCCCTTTTTGTTATCGCCCCCTCACAATGCCCTGGATTCAAATATCGGAGATTGTGAGGAGGCTGACCGCTTTACACGCAATGGCTTACATGGCGCGCCCAATGGCTTGCTCATAGTAAGAAAGAAAACTCTGCCACTGCGATTGATCCCAGAAAGAATGCCGTCTGAGTTGCGGGATGTCGTGGCGCGCCGCACCCATTGCCGTCACACGACCGCGAGACTTCTCCAGATCCAACAGCGCCAGTTCGAATTCGAAGTCCTCGCCAGTCATCGATGCCTTGATGAAGATGTGTTTGGATCGCATGCAACCGTGCTGCCATTTGCCCGAGTGCATCCGTGCGAGCATTTGCGCCAGACGCTGTAAAAGTTGCTGATGCTGCTCTGTCGTCAACAGGCTCGCGGCACCTTGGCCATACCAGGTATCCAGATCAATGAAGCCGCCGAGATCTTCGGTCACCAAGACACCTTGCCACACGCCTTCGACCTTTCTCGCGCCATAAAACACCGGTCTCGGAGCATTCACGCCCAGCTTCTGGAGTCTGGACAGTGCAGCGCCTTCACGCAGAGCGGTGGGGCGGCCAGTGGGATAACGGAGGCTGCGAAACAGATGGCCGGTTTGACGCTTAACGAAGAACGTCCTGTCGTCTTTCACAATCAGCTGGACACCACTGGTGCCGCTGCGGCGCACATTCGGCGGTTCGACCCACTCCCCGGACGTATCCCACCAAAACTCGAACTCATTGCCTGCACGGCCCATTACGCGCTCCATTTATTGTAGAAATTATGTGTGTGCGACGTTTGCTTTAGCGCCGCGATAGCAGCTCTGTCCATGGGCTGAAGTTATTAGTTCCGCGTAAATCGCAACTTTTTGCCGCCAAGTTGCGATTTTTACGCTTGGTTTGTTGAAGTAGTCAAGCCGCGTGGGAGGCAGTTGTTGCATCCAGTGACTGATGTCTCTTACATCCGGTGATGTTCCAGCAAGAAGTCCACGAACAATCGCACCCGCGCCGGCATTGCCGCTCCGCCAACGAACACTGCATGAATCGGTTCCTCGTCGCCGGGATTGAAGGCCTCCAACAGCGCAATCAAGTCGCCGCGCTGCAGATCCTCGCGCACGCTGAAATCGCCGATGCGTGCAATGCCGGCACCGACCCGCGCGAGTTGCGCCAGCGCTTCACCACTGCTGCATTCGATGTTGCCAGTGACCTTCAGAGAAAACCCTTCGCCATCGCGGATGAACGGCCAGTTGGACTCGGCACGCCGAAAGTTGAAGCGCAGGCAGTTGTGTTGCAGCAGGTCTTCCGGTTTCTGCGGTGTGCCGTGGCGCTGAAGATATTCCGGCGATGCCACCACGACCTGGCCGGTGTCGCCGAGCCTGCGTGCGGTCAGCGGGCTGTCGGGCAGATGGCCAAAGCGCACCGCGACGTCGGCCTGCCCGCTGAGGATGTCGACCACTTCGTCGCCGAGGGTGAGGTCGACGACGATGTTCGGGTAACGGGCGCTGAAGGCTGCGACCAAGGGAACGATGGCGAGCCGACCATGGCCAAGGGCAGCACTGACCCGCAATCGTCCCTTCGGTACGCCCTGATCGGCGATGGCTTCTTCGACCTCGTCCATGTCGGCCAGGATGCGTCGGGCGCCGCGCAGGAACGCTTCGCCCTCGGCGGTGAAGGTAATCGCTCGGGTGGTGCGCAATAGCAGGCGGGTGCCAAGACGCTGCTCGGTACGCGCGATGATCCGACTGACTGCCGAGGGCGTCAGGCCCAGCGCCCGCGCGGCGGCCGACAGGCTGCCTTCCTGCGCCACGGTGGTGAACACGCTCATTTCACCTGACCTGCCGTTGAAATCCACTTGTGCCTCCTACGCAAAGGTGATTGCCAAAAATGCTATCTACCGCCTGAAAGCATTGGATCGTAGCATTGGCGGCATAGATGAGGAGCTTTCCATGCGTATCAATCCACCACTTGTTGCACTCGCCATCGGTGCCTTCGGCATCGGCGTAACAGAGTTCGCCCCCATGGGCATGTTGCCGGGTATCGCTGCAGACCTGGGGGTTTCCATTCCCGCCGCCGGTTTGTTGGTCAGTGCTTATGCGCTGGGCGTATTGCTCGGCGCGCCACTGATGACCCTGACCACCGGCAGGATTCCACGGCGCTATCTGCTGATCGGCCTGATGGCGATTTTTACTCTGGGTAATCTGATGTCAGCCTTGGCCACCGATTACTACAGCCTCATGGTCGCCAGGGTGGTGACCTCACTGAACCATGGTGCATTTTTTGGCGTTGGCTCGATTGTCGCCGCCAGCCTGGTCGCGCCAGAAAAACGTGCCGGGGCGGTGGCTGCGATGTTCATGGGCCTGACCCTGGCGACCATCGGCGGTGTGCCGTTGGCCGCCTGGTTTGGCGAGTTGTACGGTTGGCGCACGGCTTTCTGGGGCATTACCGGCCTGGGTGTGCTGACGATGGCCGCGCTGTGGTTCGCGCTGCCCAATGTGCGGGCGCCGCAAAGCGTCGGGGTCATGGCGGAAATTCGGGTATTGGCGCGCGGCCCGGTGCTGGGCGCGCTGGCCCTGACCGTCGTCGGCTCGAGTGCGATGTTTACCGTGTTCACTTACATCGCGCCGATCCTCAGCAACGAGACCCATGCGTCCACCGCTTACATCACCGCGATGCTGGTGCTCTACGGTGTTGGTCTGACGCTGGGCAACATGTGGGGCGGCAAAGCGGCTGACCGCTCGATAGATCGGACCCTCATTGCCTCGCTGAGCGTGCTGATTCTGGTCTTGCTGGCGTTCACTGTATTGATGCGTTGGCCGCTGCCAGCCGCCGTGGCCATTCTGATCTGGGGTATCGCCAGCTTTGCCTTGGTGCCACCGCTGCAGATGCGCGTGATGGAAGCGGCCAAGGACGCGCCTAATCTTGCCTCGGCGGTAAACATCGGCGCCTTCAACTTCGGTAACGCGATTGGCGCAGCGCTGGGCGGCGCGGTGATCAACGCGGGTCTCGGTTATCCGGCGATTTCGCTGGCTGGCGCGGCAATGGCGGGCATGGGACTGCTGATGGTGTTGGGGTTTGCCTGGCGCTCCAGAACGATTGCAGCAACCGCGGTGTGACAAGCACGCGGTCACTTTGAACAAGCCAAATTCGCGTAGCTACAACAGCGTTTAATCGAGGCCCGCACTGCGGGCCTCTTTGCTTCCCGGCGTGAACAGCGATCCACCTCACAGCGTGGTGATCTGCCCATTGCGATCCAGTTCATATACCTTGTTGCCCTGCAATTTCTCCTTCAGCCATCGCTCCGCCTTACCCAGCGGCCGCTGCCGCGCCCACAGCAAATCCACACCAATCTGCCAGTCCGTATGCGGATAGGCCGAGAGCTGCATTTCCACCAGTTCACCCTTGGCCAGCTCACGCTGAATAAGCTGGCGGGGCAGGGTGGCCCAGCCGAGTCCGGCGCGGACCATTTCCAATAACGCCAGATAGCTTTCCGCTTGCCACAACTGGGTCGAGCGCAGGTATTCGCTGCTCGGCAGTTTGCTCGCGTGGGCGCTGAAGGCCAGGCGGCGGTGGACGTGCAGGTCGTCAAAGGTGACGTTGTCGAGTTGCGCCAACGGATGCTCGGGGTGGCATACGTGCAGCATGATCAGTTTGCCCAGTTGCTGGAACGCCAGTTCCTTGGGGTAGCCGGGCTGCGAGAACGCGACGCCGAGGACGGCTTCGCCGCTGCTGACCAGCTCGCTAACGTCGCCGTACACCGGATGGCGGATGATCAGGTCGACAAAGGGGAACGCGGCTTCGAAGGCTTTGAGCACCGGCATGATCGGGCCGTACGGCGTTTCAATCGCCAGTGTCAGGCTCGGTTCGACGTGTTCCGAAAGGCAATCGGCGTGTGCTTCGAAAGTCATGCAGCGCTCGAGTACGGCTTCGGCCTGCACCAGTAATTTTTGGCCACTGGCGGTGAGGGCAGGGCTGCGGTTGCTGCGGTCGAACAGGTCGACGCCGAGGTCGGTTTCGAGATTGGCAATTGCCGCGCTGATGGTCGATTGGGTCTTGCCCAGTTTGCGCCCGGCGGCAGAAAACGATCCGCTTTTGACTACCTGGACGAACATCAACAGTTGATCGAGTGAGAAGCGCAAGCGGTGAACTCCCGGTCGAGGTGAGGGGTTTGCAGCGGTTAACAATCGCCTGATTGTGCCATCGAAAAAAGCGATGGTTGCTAATTTGTTTCATCGCAATAAACGTTCAAAGATGGCCCCGCGACAAACGATCTCCGGGGCGGACCTATCCTTGCAAACGCCCCTGAGCATGCCCGCGATCTCAACAGATGCCGCACTTTCAGGAGCGTGTGAAATGACCCCACAACGCATTCATCCGGTGGACGAGGTTTTGCCACTGCGACAGTTGTTTACGTTCGGCTTGCAGCATGTGCTGGTGATGTACGCGGGAGCGGTGGCTGTGCCGCTGATTCTCGGTAGCGCGATGGGGCTGACTTCGGCGCAGATCGTCTTGCTGATTAACGCCAACCTGCTGACTTCTGGCGTGGCGACACTGATTCAAACCCTTGGCTTCTGGAAATTCGGCGCCCGCCTGCCGTTGATTCAGGGCTGCTCGTTCATTGCTCTGGCGCCGATGATCATGATCGGTAAAGAGTTCGGCCTCAGTCAGATTTTCGGTGCGGTGATTGCCGCAGGCTTTATTACGATCGCCCTGGCGCCGGTGTTCAGCCGCTTGCTGCGGTTTTTTCCGCCGGTGGTGATTGGCAGTCTTATCACCATTATCGGCATTTCGCTGATGCCGGCGGCGGCGATCTGGCTGGGCGGGGGCAATCCAGACGCGGCGGATTTCGGCAATCCCGCGAACTTGTTGCTGGGTCTGGCCACGGTCAGCGTGACGCTGGTGATCTACGCCAAGTTCAAGGGGTTCATCGGCAACCTCAGCGTGCTGATTGGTCTGTTCGTCGGCAGCCTGATCGCAGCGCTCTGCGGCATGACGCACTTCAGCCAGGTCAGCGACGCCGCGTGGTTTGAACTGAGTGCGCCGATGGCCTTCGGCGCCCCGGAATTCGCGCCGGTGCCGATCCTGATCATGACCCTGGCGATGCTGGTGATCATGGCCGAGACCACCGGCAATTGCCTGGCCATCGGCAAGTTGACCGGCAAACCGACCACTCAACAAACACTTGGTAATGCGTTCCGCGCGGATGGGTTGTCGACCATGCTCGGTGGCTTGTTCAACAGTTTTCCCTACAACGCCTTCACTCAGAACACCGGTTTGATTGCGCTTTCCAATGTGAAAAGCCGCTTCGTCGTGGCCGCTGCCGGGGCAATCATGGTGCTGATGGGCTTGTTCCCGAAACTCGGCGCGTTGATCGCGGCGGTGCCGACGCCGGTGCTGGGTGGCTGCGCGATCGTGATGTTCGGCATGACCACGGTGGCGGGGATTCAGGAACTGTCGCGGGTGCAATTCGAAGGGACGCGTAACGGCATCATCGTCGCCGTGTCGGTGAGTGTTGGCGTGCTGCCGATGTCCTTTCCGGCGCTGTTCGAACACGTCGGCCCGACACTGAAACTGGTGCTCGACAGCGGGATCTTCCTCGGTGCGATCACTGCCATCCTGCTCAACGTCCTGCTCAACAACGAAAAAAAATCGACCGAAACCATCGGCGCTGAATTAGCAGACTGACTTTTTATCTTCCACTGCCCAGGAGTTACCCATGAATCAATTCACTCAGCTCATCCCGGCTGGCGTCAGCGATCTGGATCTGGCGTTGCTGCGCCAGACCATCGCCTTATCCGAGGCATCGAAGCAACGCGGGCGCCATCCGTTCGCGGCATTGGTGGCCGACCGCAACGGCAAGGTGATTGTCGAAGCGGGGAACAACTCGATGCCGCCGGAAGGCGATCCGACACAGCACGCCGAGTTGGTGGCGGCAGCGGCAGCAGCAAAACTGCTGTCGCCGCAAGAGCTGGAACTGTGCACTTTGTACACCAGCGCCGAACCTTGCTGCATGTGCGCCGGTGCGGTGTATTGGACCGGAATAGGGCGGGTGGTTTATGCCTTGTCGGAGCATGCGTTGCTGGGATTGACGGGTGACCACCCGGAGAACCCGACGTTTTCGCTACCTTGCCGCGAGGTGTTCGCCAAAGGGCAGCGCAAGGTCAGTGTGTTGGGGCCGATGCTGGAGGGGGAGGCGGCTGAGCCGCACAAGGGTTTCTGGTCGTAAACGGCTGTTGGGCACCTGCCATCATCCGTTCGGGCTTGAATGCCGCGCATCCTCGGATGCGCGGCAGACTACTGTTCCGATGCTCACTAATCCAACGCGAGAGGAGCCGCGCTTTTACAACGCAAACGTAGTCCCGCGAGTATTCACAAACAGCGAATAGATCGAGTGACTGCTGGCCATGAACAACCGATTCCCTTCGCGCCCGCCAAAGCACAAATTCGGGCAGCGCTCTGGCAGCGAAATGTGCCCGATGGCTTTGCCCTGCGGATTGAAAACGCGCACGCCGTCGAGTTTTTCCAGGTCGGCCTTGGGATCGCCATTGCCGCCCCAGCCGCACCACAGGTTGCCCGCTTCGTCGCATTTGATGCCGTCGATCGCGGCATATTCCAGCCCTTCAATGTGCTTGCGGCGCTCGCCCAGTGTGCCGTCGTCTTTCACGGCAATCGCCCAGATCAGGCGATTGGGCTTGGCGCGACCTTCGACGACGTACAGAATTTTTTCATCGGGAGAAAAGCACAGGCCGTTAGGGCCGTTGAGGTCGTCGATGACCCGCGTGACTTTCTTGCTCTCGCCGTCGATGCGGTACACGGCGTGGGGTTGGCTCGGGGTGATCTTATGGCCTTCGTAGTTGTTGCCGGTCTGGAAGGGTGGGTCGGTGAACCAGATCGATCCGTCACTTTTGCAGACGACGTCGTTGGGCGAGTTGAAGGGTTTGCCGTCGAAGCTGTCGGCCAGCACGGTGATCGTGCCATTGGCTTCGGTGCGCGTGATGCGCCGGCCTTCGCTGGTGGTGGTGGAGCCTTCGCAGACGATCAGGCGACCTTGGCGATCCCGGCACATGCCGTTGGAAAAGTTGGAGTGTTCGCGGTACACGCTGAAGGTGTCGGTGATTTCGTCCCAGCGCATGATGCGATTATTGGGAATGTCGCTGATCAACAAATAGCGGCCATCACCGACCCACACCGGCCCTTCGGCCCAGCGCATACCGGTGGCGAGTTTCTCAACGCTGGCATTGAAAATCCGCAGCTCGAGGAAGCTGTCGTCGAGGATGTGAATCAGTGGGTCAGGGTAGCGCTGACTCAAGGGCTCGGCGGCCTCGGCTATCCGGGTGAGGGCGGTGCTACCGACGGTGGCGAGTGTGGCGGAAATGGCGAGGGATTTTTTCAGGAAGCTGCGGCGGGTATTGCCTTGCGCTCGGTCGAGACTTTCAGGCGTGGCGGAATGGGATGAGTCCATGTAGCGATCTCCGTGGTTTTTTTATTTTTGGGAGCCGTAGTAATACCTCGTGGTAGGACATCGTACAAGTCATTCGAAGCGTGATACTCATCTGGTTGTGCTTTTGTTGTGGGTGATCGGTTGTTCCCTCGCGTCATTGACGATCCGAGAGTGAATCAGTGGAATATCAAGATACTGCGGATCAGTCTGGAAGCGAGCGGCCGGTGTCTATGTGAGTCCGGCGCAACAATGTCCAGAAGCCGTGTCCTGATTGTCAGCGCATACAAAAACGCCGCTCAATGAGCGGCGTTTTTTGTCGCGGGCGTTGACGCGTCGCTGGTTATTGCGAGCCTCAGGCTACGCTGTTCCAGGGACGATCTCCGTTTTCATCCTTGATGCGGGTTGGCAGACCCATCACGTCCAGCGCCTTGAGGAACGGCTCAGCCGGCAGTTCCTCGACGTTGGCCATACGCTGCACATCCCACTCGCCGCGGGCTACCAGCAGGGCAGCGGCAACTGGCGGTACGCCAGCGGTATAGGAAATGCCCTGGCTGTCGGTTTCGGCAAAGGCTTCCTCGTGGTCGGCCACGTTGTAGATGAACACTTCGCGCGGCTGGCCATCCTTGGTGCCCTTGACCAGATCACCGATGCAGGTCTTGCCGGTGTAGCCGGGCGCCAGCGAGCTCGGATCAGGGAGCACGGCCTTGACTACTTTCAGCGGCACGACTTCCAGGCCTTCAGCAGTCTTGACCGGTTGTTCGGACAGCAGGCCGAGGTTCCTGAGGACCGTGAACACATTGATGTAGTGCTCGCCGAAACTCATCCAGAAACGCACGTTAGGCACGTCCAGATTCTTCGACAGCGAGTGCACTTCATCGTGACCGGTCAGGTACAGGTTCTGCGACCCTACGACCGGCAGGTCGTCAGTGCGTTTGACTTCGAACATGGTGTTGCTTGTCCACTGGCTGTCCTGCCAGCTCCACACCTGCCCGGTGAATTCACGGAAATTGATTTCCGGATCGAAATTGGTGGCGAAATATTTGCCATGGGAACCGGCATTGACATCGAGAATGTCGATCGAATCAATGCGGTCGAAATACTGTTGTTGCGCCAGTGCTGCATAGGCGTTGACCACGCCCGGGTCGAAGCCCACGCCGAGGATGGCGGTGATGTTTTTCTCTTGGCACTCTGCGAGGTGCTTCCACTCATAGTTGCCATACCAAGGCGGGGTTTCGCAGACTTTGCCCGGTTCTTCGTGAATGGCCGTGTCGAGATAAGCGACGTCGGTATCGATGCAGGCTCGCAACACCGACATGTTGAGGAACGCGGAGCCGACGTTGATGACGATCTGGGATCCGGTTTCGCGGATCAATGCCTTGGTCGCCTCGACATCCAGAGCATTGAGCGAGAAGGCTTGGATGTCGGCGGGTTGTTTGAGGCTACCCTTGGCCTTGACGCTGTCGATGATGGCCTGGCATTTGGAGATGTTGCGCGACGCGATAGCGATACGACCGAGTTCATCGTTATGCTGCGCGCACTTGTGGGCCACCACCTTAGCGACACCTCCTGCACCAATGATAAGAACGTTCTTTTTCACTTTTTTTACTCTCCTTTATCTGTCCGTTTCAAGAAAGGCTGGACAGGTAGTCTTCGTAACCGAATTGGCGAACCACTTCGACAGTACCGTCGAGTTGTTTCACAACGATGGATGGCATTTTCAGGCCGTTGAACCAGTTCTTCTTGACCATGGTGTAGCCCGCGGTATCGATGAATGACAGTCGATCGCCGATGGCCAGTGGACGGTCAAACTGGTACTCACCGAAGATGTCTCCGGCCAGGCACGATTTGCCGCACACCATGTAGGTATGTTCACCCTCGCTCGGCGCCAGCTTGGCGTTGAGGCGATAGATCAACAGGTCAAGCAGGTGGGCTTCGATAGAGCTGTCCACGACCGCAAGGTGCTTGCCGTTGTAGAGGGTGTCGAGCACGGTAACTTCCAGCGAGGCGCTGTTGGTGATCGCCGCTTCGCCAGGCTCCAGATAGACCTGCACGTCGTACTTTTGCGCGAACGCTTTGAGACGTGCGCAGAACGCATCCAGCGCATAGCCCTCACCGGTGAAGTGAATGCCGCCGCCCAGGCTGACCCAGCTGACCTTGTGCAGCAACTCACCGAAGCGTTCTTCGATGGTGCAGAGCATTTTGTCGAACAGGCCAAAATCGCCGTTCTCACAGTTATTGTGGAACATGAAGCCGGAGATCTGGCTGATGACACCCTCGATTTTCACCGGGTCCCATTCGCCAAGACGGCTGAACGGACGCGCAGGGTCGGCAAGCAGATAATCGGAACTGCTGACTTGAGGGTTGACGCGCAGGCCGCGGACTTTACCTTCAGAACGCTCGGCAAAACGCTTCAGCTGGCTGATGGAGTTGAAGATGATCTTGTCGCAATTGTCGAGCATCTCCTCGATCTCATCGTCAGCCCAAGCCACGCTGTAGGCATGGGTTTCGCCTTCGAACTTCTGGCGACCGAGCTTGAGTTCGTACAGTGAAGACGACGTGGTGCCGTCCATGTATTCCTGCATCAGGTCGAACACCGACCAGGTCGCGAAGCACTTGAGCGCCAGCAGGGCCTTGGCCCCGGATTGTTCGCGCACATAGGCAATCTTCTGCATGTTGGTCAGCAGTTTCTGTTTGTCGATGAGGTAGTACGGTGTCTTGATCATTTCGAGGCCTCCGGCAAGGCCAGCCAAAAAAAGGATGCGCATTGTGCCCGGACTGACTACATATCGAAAGAGCAGAGCGTGAAGCTCACTTAACGGATGCCCCAACATTTCATAGTGAGGGCAGGGGACAGAGCTTTGGAAATTGGCGATAACTTACGAGATAGTGTTCGACTTGTTCGTTACTCACCATTTAGAGCTGCGTAGGCTCAAGCGGTTTGCACGCCACAATGAGTGCCCATAGCAGCAAACGTTTAAAGGTTTGCTTATAACTCGACTAAATGGATGTTTAGTCGAGTTAACAGCAAATTGCTGCATATTCGACGGAGAAGAGACCATGATTGAGTCTTTGTTAAAAGCGCGGGACGTGATCAAGGCATTGGATCTGGAGCCTCACGTCGAAGGCGGTTTGTTTCGTAGAACCTATCAGGCAGCTCACCGAGATCAGCTCGAAACTGCCGACGGCCCTCGATACCTGATGACGTCGATTTACTATCTGCTGGATCAACAATCACCAGTGGGCCAGTTTCATTTCAATCGATCGGACATCCTGCATTATTTTCATTTGGGCGACGCCATCGAGTACAGCCTGATCCATGCGGACGGTTCGTTGCAGACATTGGTAATGGGTCGCGACATTCTGGCCGGACAGCTTTTGCAATTACACGTCCCGGGCGGAATCTGGAAAGCTTCACGGTTGCTCGATGGCGAGAACGGATTTGGATTGATCAGTGAAGCAGTTTCGCCTGGGTTTGATTTTGCAGATATGGAAATGGGTGATCGCCGGAAACTCACCAGACAATTTCCACAGCATCGAATGCTGATTGAAAAGCTGACGCGTGATGCGGGTTGAGAGGCGTCGAATTCAAGAAAACGCAGTGGATCGGTTTCAGGGCGATTCTGTAGGTTGAAATCCACTGTGCAACCGGGCTAATCCCGAAACATCTTGTTACGTGTAATGTATATTATGTTAAATCATGGTTGTGTCAGATGCATTCATGAATTGTCTGTGACCACTAACCTACGCACTGGATTCCACAAACCCGCGAAACCTCGCGAAATCAACACCCTCATGACCCATCCTCAACCATTTCCTCATTTCCCACTTCATGAACCTGCGAAGCCCGATTGAATCCTCATCCCAATCCTCGAAATCAATTACAGCTAACCAACCCAATCACCATCACTAACTTAGTATCCAACACAAGTAACTGATCAGGTCGACCACCACCGAACTTAATTTACGCTATAAATACCTCAGTAATATCGATTGCCGCCTTCAAGCCAACTCGAAACAATCCAAAACCCTCAACGAGATTGTAGCTCGTGGGAGCGCTCATGCCCGCATCGTTCACTCCATTTCCCATCTTTGCACCGTATGACGATTGGAAGCCGGTTGGTTCGACTGATGTGCCCGAAAACCTAGCCGTTCGGCGCAGACTCGACGAAATCGATCCGGCATGCCAAGCGCACCTGAGCATCCTGTACTGCTCACATTTTCTCGAATACTCGTCCCATCGGTGGGCCCCTGGTTGGGCTAAAGCTCTCTATACCGAAACCTGCCGATACCTCGAGCAGATGCTGAACTGGAGCTTCAAAACCGGCATATCACTACTGGACTGGGAAACGCCAAATTTCCTGCAATTTCTCGAATTTCTGTGTCGTCCGCCTATTGCTTGGTGTGCAACTGCGTCACACCAAAAATATATGTGGTCAACGGGACAGGCTTTCCGAAATCGCCCTATCAATGAACACTGGAATCTCTTTTACCGACATATTGATCGTACGGGCGCTGCGAAGCCACCGAGCCGCCGGGATTTGCGTCGCTGCGCAAAGGTCGTAAAGGATTTCTTTAGTTTCTATATTGCGGAGAATGACGCAATAAGCGCAGTACCTGGGGGCTCACCGAGCATCCGGCCAAGAGCCAACCCCGCGCAGAACACTCCAAATGACCTTCTCAATACCTTGGCTGAGAGCCGGCCTTTGATCACCCTTGAGCCCCACGAGCTGGATTGGGCATTTCAACAGATCGCGAACGGTGCTGTTCTGGTATTACGGCCGGAGCAGATCCTGTTCTACATGGCGATTGCCCGTTTCTCCGGCATAAAAATCTCCCACGTCCAGTCTCTGAGTCAGTTTCAAAAGAACCCGGATGGTAGCTGGGCTTTCGACAATGGTTTGGTTCCCACGACGATGATGGAGCTTTCCCAAGAGTTCTCGGCTCACTTGGAGCGTTACCTCCAATGGTACGCAATTGACTCCGACGAGCCGCTGCCATCGGCGCCTGCGTTCCCTACCAATGATGGTAGCCAGAGCTACGTGCCGGATGCGCTCCATCAACACCAAGTCGAATGTGGTAAACGACTGGCGGATGCGGCTTGCGTTTGTGCAGATGCGGCGATCGCGAGCGCCGAAAGTAAGTTCAGACACATGTCGTTCAGAACGATTCGAAGATCATCGAGCTTTACCTGGAAGACCAACGAGCCCATGTACTTATCTCAGCGTCGTCGTAAGAAAGCCCTTCGTGTCGGGTTGTAAGCGTTGAAAACAAAACAGAATCCTGTCACATCACCGAAAACGATCCTTCCTTAACGTGTTGCTTCTCGCAGCTCATGTAATATCTGATATCCGGGCCGACTGCTGTCTGGGTGAAAACGGAACGTTCAGTGGCTTGGTCAATGTTCCCGGATCCTTCTTCACAGACCTTGGGCTGACAGATAGTTTGGGAGCTTGTCGCTCTTGAGTGTAAATCTAAACTTGTTCTATATCCGCTACACTGCTCCCATATCGGCCCCACTCCGCCCTCCCTTCGCGACATTGGCAGCCTTCAGAAGTGGCTGAAGCTAAGCATGCAGTCGATGGTACTCCTCAAATTCTGAAGATACTTTTTGATCGACCAACGCCAAACTCTCTCCATTTCCGAACGTTTCAAGAGTCAGATCGACCTGGCGATCCTGACAAAATCGCTCCAGCAGAATCCAGAACGGCTCGTTGTGGTCGATATGCAAATCCTTGCGATTTGTGATTATCGCCTCGCTCACCGCGCACTTCACCGGCATGCCCAGCGCGTCACGAAATGCGATCAATTGAGAGCGCACTTCAAACCTCAATGCCTCGCATACCTTGCAATGTGGCGATTGGACGACGCTGGTGATGCAGCGTTTGTAGGAGAAACCATCTTCACTGCCATCGGTTCGAACGAGTTTGACCCCCCTACCCGCTCCCACGGCATTTCTCACGATCTTGAAGTGGTCGATCCCGACACCAATTTTTCTGCTCGCCTCCGGATGCAGTGCTATTAGCAAGTGCAATTTTTTTACTGCGAGCTTGCTAGTGATCACGCCTATTGGTGCGTTTTGCAGATAGTGTTTGAGTCAATCCAACATCTTTTTTTTTGATTTGTACTCAAACGGCCCCAACCAGAACATTCAGAAGTCTTCCTACCTCATCGGTAAATTCGAGTCGAAATTACAAGACGCTGGGTGACAGTCGTATCAGAGCCAGTGACCTTCAAGTAACCGTCTCACACTCCCCCATCAACCTGTCCAACTTCAGACGCAACTTAAACCTCCGCAGCCACATTGTGGTGATGCCCAAAGGATGTGCACGGACACGGAGCAACTGCGCTGGTCGATTTGAGATACCCGGATTGGTCGTCGAATAAGATGTGCGACTTCAATACGCCCAGAACCTTGCCTTTCTCGATGCCATCCTGAAAAAAAGGTTGGCCCGGATGCCCCAGCTCTTAAGCGTTTTTATCGCACGATCAGGGGGCCGAGCATTACCCGGATGTGCATCCGCCAAGCTGTTAATAGGTGGGCACTACCGAAATCCATGGTGATTCAGTTTCTCAAAGGCCCAAGGTCAATCGCCAGGCAGCGAAGGTCGGTAACCTCCGCAATCATGGTGTCGCCGGCCTCGTGATAGGCGAAAGTGCCGAGGAAGTAAAACGTGAAGTACCTTACCACTCGGGCCTGATCAAGAAGTTCATTCACATAGCGCCTCGATCGGTGCTGAGTCATAACCTCATTGGAGACGTGGAGAAAGGCTTCCTTACCCGCGACCTTGTCGAAGAACTGGAACACGAAGCCAGCCCCTTCTCTTCGCTCGACCCTCCCGCCACCGCTGTAGACGTATCCTGGGGTATCAGGTTTGGCCCAAGCCACCTTCTTGAAGTACGAACGCAGCGGTATCTCGCCTCGCCCTGTCACGTTGATGATTACCTCAGGAAACAGTTCTTTGAGGGCCTCGCGTGTGTCGTGGTAGTAATCCACCAGCTCTCGAAGATCTCCGCTCCGGTGCTTCCGGTCGGTTCGAGTACCTTCTGCGCCACCGCCGCCACGACGACGATTTGGCCCAGCCTCGTCTTCGTTACCTAGGACGACTCGAGGTGGACGTACTGCCGGTTGTTCTGGCTGCGTCGGGGGAACAAATATATCGATGATCGAGGTGAGTTGGCGCTTGGCCAGGCGGGTGCGTGTTTGTAACTCCGTTTCTCCTGGTAGCGATGCATCGCTACCCTCATCTTCATCGGGCAGCACCCACTCGCACTCTGCATGATGGGCATAGTGCTCGTTGTCCTTGTAGTGTGGAGATTTGATGCGCGCTGTGTCGGTCGGGTGGATGTCGTAATTGACGGCTGTGATCTTCGGCACCACCTTGAGCATCCTGCATTCCGGTGATGAGCACTGGAACACAAAACGGCTGCGGGGTTGGTTTTGATTGAAGTAGGCCTGACGCGCGCCTCCAATGGTCAATTCCTCACCCAGTTCCACACAATACGCGCGGGTTATCCTTCGCTTCGTTCGCATCCCCAGCCTCAACGCAAAAGCTAGAGATTAACGCGATGGTTATAGCGCGCCAAGGTCTGATATAGAGCTATTAGCTAAGACTTTGGTCTAGCCATGTTCCGTTGAGAACCTCCGATATAGGTCAAGGGTTTCGCCAGATCGGTTGCAATCCCTTGACCAAAGTCGGAGGTGCCGAAAATAAACATCAGGTCGTTGTCCTACACCACTGTCTGATCACCTTCAGTCGCGGTCACATCCTCCGTTGTAGCATTGTTGGTAATGCCGAAAGGAATGTGGACAGACGGAGCAACCGCGCTGGTCGATTTAAGATGCCCGGATTGGTCGTCGAAGAAAATGTGCGGTTTCAACACTCCCAGAATTTTGCCTTTGTCGATGCCACCCAGGAAGAATGCGTCATTGGCCATTACGCCCCAGCTTTTAAGCGTATTCATCGCTCGCTCATGGGACGGAGCATTGCGGGCCGTGACGATCGAAACGCGGATGCGGTTTTCGTACTGCGGGTTCTGCTTTTTGTGCTTCTCCTCGACCGATTGGATCTTGGATATCCGCACCATGAACTCCTTCAGCGGCCCTGGGTTATGAGGCTGCATGACGTTCTTCACTTCATGGGCATGGAACTCTGTTAGCCCAGAGGACTGCATGATCGACTCAGATTCATCGCCGGCGAACACGCCGTCAAAGTCGAATGCGATGCGCAGGGTTTTGTCAGTCTCGTCGTCTTCGAACTTTGATTCGAGCACTTGCCCTGCCGGATACCCCGCCTTAATCGCACCCTCCACGTCTTTTTTTTCACCAGACAAAAACAACGCAATATTCAGTGCAGGGATGTACTCATACGGGGATTTCCCTTGCATGAATATCGCCCGTGTCATCCCAAGTCCATAGTGCTCGATTGTCTTCAGTACACGCAGTCCAGTGTCAGGATCATTCCGCGAAAGAAGGATCACCTCTACTAGCGGATCCTCAGGATCGGCGCTCAGGTCATTCACAGACAGCAATCGCTTGATGAAGGGGAACGCTATCCCCTTTGGTAGCGGGTCATGGAGGTGCTCTTGCTGAAATTTGCGGTACTCTTCCTCCCCCTGACTCTGAAACACCGCGTCAGATGCCAAAAGATCGAACACAGCGCTCGAAGCCACGCCGATCACCAATCGGTTTTCTAATTCGTAAGGCATTGGAATCTCTTTAGATGCTTTTGAACGCAAATGTTGACGGGCACTGAACGTGTCGATCGACGCTTTTGGCACAGTGCGAATTGCGAGTCAGGGGCCTCATGCTAGTAAGCCCAGCGGGCATCACATCGCCTGCGTGTGAAGCCCTCCTCCATTGGCAGCGCACGCATGCCAGAATCAGAACGCAGGGCAACTAGTCATCGGTGCCCCGAACGTCATGTGCTTTCCTAATTATGCAAACATACTTCAACAATTTTCTGCAGGATTGAGGTCTTGGCTGACTCGCGGAGCTTCACGATATCGAAGGTGAAGCTGGAGAAGAAAAGCTCGCCTAGCGGGTGACTCAGCACGGGAAACTGAGTTCCGCATTCACCTGTGATTACGGCGTTGTAAACCAGGCTTTGCTTCGGGATGGTGTTGTTGGCCGATTTATTGGACGCCACGAAGAACCATGCGCCTTCGACGCCATTGTCTTGAATGAACACGCTATGGCGTTGCTTCTGCCGGGTCGGCGTTAGATAGTACGGGAGGGCTGCCGCTTGAATACCTACCTCGCGCGATGGTGAGAGGCCGCTGTCCTGGCGTTCCTGATTGTCGAAAAGCGTATTGCCGATAATGGCCGGGATGCGGCCCGTGTTGTAGGCCTTCAACCAGGCGTTGGAGCCCTTGTCACGAATCAGGAAGGCACCATCCCAGATAGAATCGTAAGGGTTCTTGTCTTCCTTTCCGAAAATCGTGGCGAGCTTCTTGAATTCATGGTTGAACTCACCCTTGGAAGTGTCGTCGAATCGGCGTGAATTCTCGATTTTGATGGTCTCACCACCAACGGTCACATCGAGAACCTGAATGTAGACGTTTTCACCCCAATCCCTTCGGCAACTCATCAGCTGCAGTTGAAGAGGTGGCAGGGTCGCCCCCTTGATGGTCACGGCCTTGTCCCGGAAAATTGACTCTTTCAGCGCCAGCTCTTGCAAGCTTTTTACTATTGATGCGGCAGATGGGGCTTTGCTGGGAAGTACGTTGAATCCTTGGCAAATGCTATCGACCGCTTCAGTGAAGCGATGCAGTTTTATCGACGTGTAGTAGTCGAACTCGGCTGACGGTTTGCGCCGCTTGGCCGCCAGCGCCTGCCAGAATGTATTGAAGGACTGGTCGGAGGCGGCATCGAAAATGCTGGAGCCGTTTTTGCTTCCCCCGGGAGACTTGACCTTCTCGCTGACGACCAAATAGTTCGTTTTACCAACTTGCAGCTCGTGGGGTGCTGGAAGGCTATCAGCAGTCAACACTCGGGATGCGCCGAATTTATGTGCAAGGTGGGCGATGCTGCTATGCCAAGCCTCGTCACTCGATGGGTTCGCTGCTGTATCGAGCAGCCAGAGCGGGTTTGAGATCGTCGGAACCCCCTCTAAGAACGTTTTGACCTGGTGGGTTGCCTCGTACACAACGGGGCTGAATTCAATGCCGGAGTGCTTCAGTAAGCGGTCAATGCGATTTAGGCAATCGGTTTGATGGTAGTTGATACTGTTGTGGTACTGGTCGCACGCCTTGGCATTTACGTTGTTTGTGGCGAACGCCATGTAGTTACGATCACTGTCCGTTGTAGCGTTGAGCCGACGGGCGCGCTGGAAGCGTTTTCCGGCCCAATCGAACATTAGTAACCCAGTCTCGGCCACTGGCAAGCTGACGGAGTCCTGCGCTAAGGAGCACAGCATCGTCACCCTTTTGAGGCTGATCGCGAGCTCCTGCTCCTTGGAAAAGTACAGGTCGTATTTCAAGGCGTCGAATATATGGCTACCGTTTCTAGAGACTCGGCTCAGCACCAGCCCAATGTACAGGTCGGCATTGAATTCGACGGGGGCTATGTCGTAATGCTTTTCGACGTCTGTAAGGAACGAAAGCTTAAGCCTCAAATCCAGCAGCGCCTGGATCGCATAGTGGAGATTGAGTGAGTGCTCAGTAACGATGCCACGTACCTGGCCTAATATGGGCGACTGATTGCTCAAATAGAGAAAGCCAAACACGCCCTTTCTACCGCTGAATTTGCAGTAGTGCACCCCGGTGGAGGCCGAGAGGCCGAGCTTTTTGCGAATGAAGTCCTTGATGGTTGAGTCGACCCGCTGGAAGTATTCTTCGGGTTTTTCGCCAGGGTTTCTGGTGACCTCCACAACGGCAGCCTGAATGTGCCCTACCCCTTCGCCGGGATTCGACAAGCGATCCAGAATACCTTCCAAGTCACCGGGCAGCTTCAGCATGTTCGTGCGGGCCTTGGCCGCTGCTCCTGTTTCCAATACGTTGAAGAGGGTCATTGCGCGTTCCTTAGCAGCTGAACCAAAGTGGGGTTGATCATCAGACGGTCATCCACCCTGTGGATGCGGGTCGTATCCGTGAGAGGGACGTACTTGGCGATCATCTTGAATGCGTTGAGGAAGTGGATCGACTCACCGAAATTAAATTCGCGCTCGGCATTGAGATCGTTGTCGTCCGGTTGTGTGTTCACGTAGAGGAAGCGCGGTTTCAGTTTCAGGCAACCGCACAGCTCATACATGTCCTGTCGTTTCTTCTCCGCCCGGCGAAGGGTTTTGAGGGACAGCTCTTGATTATCCAGGCTGCCCGACCAACGCTTCACGTCAATGCAGATGATAGTGTCTCCATCTCGGATGTAGGTGTCGTAGCGCTCATACACCGCTGCACCTAGGAGATCGATCAACTCATCGAGACTCAGTGGCGTGATACCAAGCGCGGAGAGCACCTGCGAAAAAATGAATTCCCCCACGTTCCCTTTCAGCAGTGGAATGAGCGCAGGATTTGGCAGGTGCACGTCTATCCCGTCAATGGCCATGTTGCAGGCCAAGTTTATGATGCCTGGCGCCGAGTCATGGACTTTGCTATCCGTCCGCACGTAATCCGGTACAAGCCATTTGCCCGGCTGATAGACAGAGTACCCATGCAGCAGGTCGCTGAGGTGATGGACGCTCTCCGAGGTCGTGCAAACGGTAACCTGATCTGTAATTTCCCTTGGCAGGTAGAAGGCACTGATGACCTCCTGGTAGTAACTGGAGGTCTTTACCAATGGGGATGCCAGCAGCTTGCGTACGTATTTTTCCGGAGCAGTGATGCTCTCCGGCGATCGGAGCAGCTCGTTGAGCGCCATGGCATCCCGATTACCCTCACGCGCACTTCTGAGAATCTTGTTTCGGAATGCTCCGCTAAAGAAATCTTCGATGTCGCTGGCGCAGGCAGCCACAGTGGTGGTGAACTCCTCACGCGCTGCCTCATTCGCGAAGCATCGGCGTTCTGCTTGTTGCAGGCAGAACTGCATCAGTCTGTGATTGAGCAGCGAAAGGCTGTTGATGAGTAGATCGTTACCTTCTCTGCGAAGTCGGCTATAGCGCACCACCAGATCGTCGATTAAGTCACTTGGCAGAAAAATTTCGGTGTGGAGATGGCTGTCCCGCCGTTCCACGCGTCCCACGGCCTGGATGATGGCTTTCAGTACTGCCAGGTCATGTTCTTGGTTCAAGATGCGGCGGTTCTTGGGCTGCATCAGATTTGAGTCGAACTGAGACAAGCGAACCGCCTCACTCTCCCCGGATGAGATGTGTTTGAGCAAGAGAATATGGTTTTTGACGGTGTTGAGACCGGTGTCTTTCTCACGAATCGCGCTGTAGAAGGGAGTATTGACCAGCACCAGTCGGTCAAAGTCTTGATGGAAGTTGTCCTCGGCCCTCTCAACGAACAGGTTGAGTCCGGTACCGGCGCTTCCGTAGGCGGAGATCAAGCAGATGCGGGTATCGGCACCCACCTTGAGGTAATCATCAATGTCGACTTCTCTTGCCAGCTGAGAGTTGAAGAGAATGACCCTGATCTTGGTTTTGCCCTCAAAGGGATTCAATTCGAAGATCTTGTCGAGGTACAGGCGCCGCATGCCCCTCAAGCGTCCATCAATACCTTGCGCAAACAACGCTCTGAAGAGATCGGCAAACCGATTGTTCAATGAGAGAACGAAGGTGTTCTTCCCGTCCCAAGCGGCCATAAGCATCGCCTCGATCTGCCGGCGGTACGCAGACATCCGATACTTGTTCTCTTGGAAACCAGGCGGAAGGAGCGACTTTGACCAGAAGCTGTAGGCGCTCTTGAAGGCGGGGTCGCTGCGCAAGCCGCTGATGTCGTCGGTGGATGTCTTATGGAAAGGCCTGACTTCCATTGTCCTAGCTTTGGAACGTGCAGCCCGTAGATCTGCCATTGCGCCCACGTCGACTGCGCAACGCTGAACCACGCGGACGTCAAGGCTTGTGGGTGAGGCTTCCCCGTAACGGGTAAGCATTTTCCTGGAGAAGTTTCCGGAGTAGGAGTTTTGAAAGCCAGTCGTGGCGCTGAGGCACATTGCGCTGTTCTGGGTTCCGTGCAGGATGCGGAGTAGCTTGACCTCGGGTAGCTCCAGAATCAAATCAAGGTGGAAATCAACGAATACCCGGTTCTTAACCACCTCCCCGCCAAAGGGGATCGTATCTACCTTGACCAGTGAAAACACAATTTTCGGAGCGAAAAAGGTGAAAAATGCATCGACGAAAATTTCCGCATCCTTGGCACGGTCGAACACAGAGGCTACGTACGAACGATGCTGGCGAGACTTCTTGATGAACTCAGACAGTGGCGCGTTCTGACTGGCGTTCTCGCCAAGCTCCAAGATCTGCCGCAACGGGCTCTGTTGAGGAATTGTGGAGCATGCGTACAGAGCGCACAGCATAACCTGCAGGAAATCATGCAGGGTTGGGTCTGTGGATGGAGCGCCGTCATCGAAGGACAGACGGATCTCACTTTTCCCGCAGACAGATCGCATCCGAATTCGCTTCAGGGCTTCCTCGTTGTAGAAGCGCCTGGGTGTCAGGCTGAAGATGTTCCGTGACAGCGCCAGGATCTGTTCTACGTCGCGGTTATTGATCGTGATATGGCCGACATTCCCTGAACACATCTGCAAGATGGCGTCGAGGCTTACGCTGGTCTCGCAATCTTCTTCGTAGTGTCGGCGTAGGTTTTTCATCAGCTCCGCCGCTTCGTCGAACGCGATGGGCTCCTCATCATCAGGGCCATACTCAGCCGAGATCATCTCCATCAGGCGGTGCAGACCGGCAATGACATGGGGTGGCTTGACGGTTTCGCTGACCAGCTTTTTCTTGCTCTCGTCAAAAATTCGGTCGTAGCTGTCGTGCTCTTCGTCAACGACGAGGTTGAAGGTGATCCCATGTGCTTGGAAATAGTTGGATTCGTCAAAGACGAAGAAATTTTCTTTCAGGTAGCTAACTTGTTCGTCATGGGAGAAGCTGCAGGCAGCTCCGATCGGGGCGATACTCTCCTCTTCAGCATTCGTTGGTGGACGCTTGGCCCCCAAAATTTCCTCAAAGCTCAGCTTCTTGAGGTTCGGCTCACGCTTCTTGTCGAGATACACAATGTACGCCCGCTTCAGAAATCGGGCAGTGGTGGCGATGAAGATGGTTGGCCCCACCTTGGCTCGTTCGAAAGGCAAAACATGATCGATGACTTGGATTTTTGCCCGCTCTCGATCATTGCTGGCGCTCTGAAAGCGCTGCTGGGTGGTCACGAACTCAAAATCAACCTTCTCACGAATCACGGCCTTGGCCAAATCCTGTAACGCGTGGAGCAGGCGTTGTTTCGCGGCATCAATCCGACGTGCAAGCTCCGCTTCGAGCAGGTAGTCGGTACTCCCCAGCTTCAGATAGCGTGCCTGTTCAGCCTCCGTTGCTCTGAGTCCACCGATTGCGTTGCCCAACTCGCTGACCGATTCACGGTAATAGTCGGAGTTTAGAGCCTTAGTCCAAGCGACGTACAGGTCTTCATTGCGCGCCTTCGATACCCAGCCGACGAAACTCAGATCGGACAAGTCCTGCTCGGCCAGGAAGCTAAGAATACTAACGCCCCGCTCAGCGGCCTTCTCCTGGGTGACCTTGGAAACGTCTATCTGCGCTTTGTGCGGAGTGATGAAAAATAGGTTGCGGTGGCCACCAAGTTCACTACGAATTGCTGAGTGTTCGACGAACTGATCGAACACGTTGTACGACTTACCGAACCCAGTGCCATCGTTAGCAAAACTTATTGATGGGTTAGGTTTGGCATTCCCGTTGAAGAACGGCGCCAGCCGCGCCCGATGTGAATTGATCTCGTCGCTGAGCGCAGCACTGATGCTACCGTCCTTACTGTTCATTGGCGTCCTTAGCATGATGGCAATTTAGTGCGCATCAAGTCAGCTGAGGTTGCTTCCAAACAAACTTGTTTGCAAGCGGGATCAAGGGGCGTATGCCGATGGGACAAAAAGAAAAGAATCGAGAGTTCTTCAGGCTGTCAGCACCAGTATAGGAATCTCCTATTGTCTCTGCAGCTGCGATGTACTGGCACACTAACGCCTCCCCCAAAACCCAGCGTGCGATCACAACTCTAAATCGCTTTGCAAACAAAGCTCTGCCAAGTGCTGAGGGACATCGCTATTTTGAACCCACAAGGCAAGAGCTTCATAGGTCGGGGCATGTCAAAGGGCGCAAAGCCGTCCGAGTACCAACGCGTATCGCTGGTTTTCACGGCAATACGGCCTTCATGCCGACGCGGCACACCGGGTTTTTTGATCCGGCGTTCAAGCAGCAAGTTATGATCACGCATCACGCAGTAGACCCGTTTCACGTTGATCGCCGGCAGCGACCGCTTTTCTCGCGCACGACGCAGTAACCCCCAGACGCGACGGTATCCATAGCGGGGCAGTTTGCTGACTCCTAGCTGGATTTCAGCGACAGTTCTAAATCGTTCACAGGCCGGTTTCGCCGTACCTTAGGCGATACAGATTGCTTGATTCGAACCGTTAATTGCGAGCGCGCCACACCGAGACATTCACTGACCAGTTTCACTGGTCGTCCCCCGGCAACAAGGGTGAGTGCGCAATCCATTTTCGCGACCGGGCAATCTCCACGGCCCCTTTGAGGATCTTGGCTTCCAGCTTTTTCTTGCCCAGCATCCGTTGCAGTTCACGGATCTGTTTGAGCGCATCGCTTAACTCGGAAGCAGGCACCACGGGTTCACCGGCACTGACAGCCGACAGCCGACAGCCGACAGCCGACAGCCGACAGGCTGCCGTCCTGATAAAGCTTGCGCCACTGAAACAGCTGATTGGCATTGATGCCGTTACGACGAGCCACCACTGAAACGCTTTGGCCTGGCTCAAGACCCTCTCGCACCATGGCCAGTTTTTGCTCTGGGCTCCATCGGCGCCGCCGCTCCGGGCCCAAAAGCTCTCCACTCTAATCTTTGCTGTTAGTCATAAACATAACCGTTTGCCTATCCCTTATCGTAAGGGGGAAACGGTGTCCTGTCTTTCATGGGGCTAGTCCAATCGCGAGTCAGTGAAGCACAGCGCCAATGAGGCAGAGATAGCCTTGGCCTCATTGCACGAGGGGTCGGCCGGGGTATGAAGATATCCCCAGATAGCAATCATAGAGATAATGATGCTGCACAGGCCCTATCGTTGTAATGGTTCCAAGAGTTGAGACCAGTAGAGCTCAGCCGCCCCTTCTTGGCTCAGCTTGCCACCCCGCCCTGCTCCGTGGCGCCCCATCAGTGTCTTAAAATAGATCGTTTGGTCATCAGCCTCTAGCGACAATGCCTCGTTGTAGCCATTGCGGGAGATCTGCGCAGAGTAGGTGATGCCGTTTCGGTCAAAGCTCCCGCCAATGACTATCGCGCATTCTGAGACTACTTTCCCCTCACGGTAGATTGAAGCTGTGAATCGCACGTCACTCACTTGTCGCAAAGCACCCTGAATACCCGGGTTGCGCGCTTCAAGCTCTGCCAACGAATTTTCAAAGAAGCGGCGAATGTAGTCGAAACTACTGTGAGCGAACTGATCTTTGTCATAGTCAGAGAAGCTCTTTCGCAATCTAAGATTGCTTGAGCGAACTGAATCGAATGAAGTAGCCGACCCGTGAGCAGGAGTAACTGTTGCCTGTGGACGCGATTGCACTGTCGCCCCCACGTCGCGGCGAGCCATCCCTTGGAAAAGGGCCCTTATCTGTCGCACGACATCGGTGTAGGCCTCATCCAGGTTTGTCCAGCTGGTGATTGGCTTACCATCCTGAGGGACGGCCAGAAGCTTTCCGAGCGGACTGTGTTTCCAATCACATGCTCGTAGGATCACTGGTACGACTTTGCATTCACCTCGCGCATGGCGCTCTAGGGCGCGTTGCATCTCGATTGAATAGCAGTAATGAGAACTTAAAAAGCTTGCACTCACCAGGAGCAGGATGATCTCTGCCGAATCGATTTGTGAATCGATTGCTTCATCGACACTTTCTCCTGCAAGAATTCGACGGTCGTGCCACGACTCAACCGTTCCCTCGTATTTCAAGGAGGCCAAGTGCTTCTCGAGCTGGTCTCGAAGCGATTCATCGTCATGACTGTATGAAAAAAATATTTTCGCCATTGAAGCCCCCAAAAAAGGTCGTTCTCTGTTATGACGTCATCACGAGCCCAATGGGTTAGGTACAGTGCGCGAGGGAATACTGAGTCGAAAACAACTTTGAAATTCGGTCACAGAAAAGGATTTTACCGAGCGTCAAACTTCGCTGATTGCTACTGTACCGAGCACCATCCGCAACAACCCAAAAAGGCAATGGATATGCGCAAAAAATCACAGTCCTGGCTCGTACCACTTCTAGTACTTTTTGCCGTTCTTTGGCTCATGGGGAAAAAAGACTCTCCCCCTCCTCAACCACAGTCGACGTCACCGTCGATACCAAGTGTAGTCGAACCGGCCGCGGAACCTGTACCCGCTGTGAGCTCAACGCCATTGATCGAACAGTATGTCAGTACGGACAAGTTGAACCTGCGAGATCAGCCCGCGGGCAAAGTAATTTCAAGCCTCAAACGTGGTCATCGAGTACAGGTGTACGAGAAGAAAAATGAATGGGTGCGTGTCAGCGCGGATGGGCAGCCGGCCAAGTGGCTTTCATCAAAAAACCTGTGCAGCGGCCCTGGTTGCTATGCCCTCTCAGAGCCTCGCCCACCTATCCAGCCGGCAGTTCGACCCAACAGCAATGTCACACCTAGCTATGGATCATCCTGTCCATGCTCTTCCGGTAGTGTCTGCATCGGCCCCAGAGGCGGCCGGTATTGCATCACCTCCGGTGGCAATAAGCGCTACGGTATTTGAAGGGAGCGAGCAGCCCCCGTCACTCGCACATCTTGAGCTCCAAACAGTTGCATCGCAATTGCCCACGGAGCTCAGCAAGTTAGATGTCCAATCCTTTTTGGCTCGTCTTTTCAAGCCTCATTCGATTGGACGCCGTCAGCTTCTGAAGCCCTAGCTCCCGGGCCATGGCATGCAGCAGCGCCTCGCCTGTTTTACCGTTGGCATGAAGCTCTCTGGCAAGTGCTGCCAACTCATCGCTACTAATCTCATCTACTGGACGAATGCCCGCCTCATCGCCTGGGCGCCGGCAGACAATGCTAGCGGTATCTGTTAGATGATTCGGCCAATAGAAATCTCCAACATCATCAATCGTCATACGGTGCGTGTTCTGAGCGATCGACGACACCCTTTCTCGAATCTTGGCACCGGTACGTACCCAGCCATGAGCCCTGGCAATCCGTCGAGCAAGAATAACATCGAGGATAGGCCCTTCCTCACTGATCACATGAGCAATGAGCGCACTAAGAACATCCGAGTAACCGTTCTCAAAGAACGCATCCGGATTCACCCCTGCCACACTGGAGGCGGGATCAGACTCTCGGTAGTGAACAGTTTGAATCGGTGGATAAGGGGATTTCGGGCTGCTCAGTGACTGAGACGCGGAGGCGACTGACGCAAACTGTTCGTTTGCAAAACCACCACCCTCGTCATCGGCACTTTCGGGGATCCCGGCGTCAGCGACCACACTTGTGGCCTGCTCAATCACTTCCACAACCTCTACCACTGCAGCTTCTGCCACCTTACGAGCAGCGTCTTCACGCGCTTGCTGCTCTGCGCGCTGGGCACGGCTTGCAGAGAGCAATGCGGTCAGGCGCTCATGGATAAGATCTGCGGTGCCAACGGCGTTGATCCACCAATCCGTTGACCAGATACGCAGAACCTCCCAACCGAGCCCACGCAGTACTTGCTCACGCAGCTTGTCTCTATCACGCGCGGTGGCACTGCGATGGTAAGTCGCACCATCACATTCCACGCCGGCAAGGTAACGGCCTGGCGCATCTGGATCGACCACACCCAAATCTATTCTGAACGACGAGACACCAACTTGAGTGTGTACTTGCCACCCGCGGCTGGTAAGTGCACGGGCAACGGCTTCCTCGAAAGGGCTGTCAAAGCCCCCAACGCTACCGGAGACCGCTTCAGCCAATGCGCGAGGCCCCCGCTGAGCAAATTCCAGGAAATGCTTCAGGTCGCGCACACCGATCGATTGTGTTCTCGTGAGATCTATTTGTTCTGGTTGCAGACTGGCGAAGACGCAAAGCTCATGTCGGGCCCTCGTTATCGCAACGTTTAATCGACGCTCGCCACCTGGGCGATTGATCGGGCCGAAATTCATTGCCAGATTGCCAGTCGCATCGCGACCATAGGTGGTCGAGAAGTAGATGATGTCGCGTTCATCCCCTTGAACGCTCTCAAGGTTCTTCACAAACAGCGGCTCAAGCTCGGTGTCGGCAAAGTACGCTTCAAGTGAAGGCTCGTTGCGACGGGCTTCGTCCAACAGATCCTCTATGAGCTTCTGCTGTTCACCGTTAAATGTCACCACACCAATGGTCAGCTTGCCTTCCCGGAAACCTGGTGAACGCAAGCGAGCCACTACATCAGCGACAACTGCGCGAGCCTCGATCAGGTTGGTTCTCGATCCACCCTTGGAGTAAACACCCGCGATCTCGTGCAGCTTGACGGCACGGTCATTCGTCACAGGTGATGGGAACGTCACGAGCTTGGACTCGTAATAGCGTTGGTTTGAGAACGCAATCAAGCTTTCATGGCGACTGCGGTAATGCCAGTTAAGGTGACGAATCGGCAGGTTCGCGCTGATGCATTCATCAAGAATGCTCTCAAGATCGGCTTCAACGTCTTCATCATCCGCCGTTGATTCTGCTCGATCGAAGAAGGATGTAGGAGGAAGCTGTTTGGGGTCGCCGACCATCACGACTTGCCTACCGCGCGCCATGGCACCGACGGCATCCCAGACCGGAATCTGCGAGGCTTCGTCGAAGATCACGAGGTCGAAGGCGCTTGCCCCAGGCGTGAGGTATTGAGCAATGGACAGCGGGCTCATCAACATGCACGGCGTTAGCTTGGTCAGTACATCCGGGATCTTTGACATCAACTCCCGAAGCGGTAAATGACGCGTCTTCTTGCCCATTTCATAACGAAGCACGCCCCATTCCGAAGAACGGGTGACTGTCTCCGGATTAGGCAAATCTGCACACAGACGCGCCCGCAGCCAGTCCCGGGTCAACGCGGTGAAGCGATCATCCAGGGCTCTGAAATCACGAATTCGCTGCTCATGCTCAACGCTGACGAAACCTCGAATAACAGGTTCGTTGTCAACGACGGCGTTCAACCACCACCGCGCGTAATTTGTTTCAAAAGAAAGGCGGACTTCGCCAGGGTTTACGAGATTCTCCTCCATCGCCTGAACCAGGCTTGCGAGACCGGCGCCGATCGCCTCCTCCCGCACCTTGCGCCATGCACACCAGGCACGAACTCCCGGTTCAGATCGGACGATGGCCTCGCAGTGATGCAGTAGCGCATCCAGCGTCAGGTGCTGGATGTCCGCTTGCCCTGATTCGGAGAAGCGACCCGCTGTCGCCAGAACATCTAGGCGTTGACGAAGTGATTCAAAGCAATGACGCAACTCAGTACCCGATTGGCAAACCACACCCTCTGGCTCAAGCAGTGCATTGGCGTCGCCGAGCAGTACCTGTATCGCGCCGCGATAAGCGGAGACGAGCTCAGGCGTAGTGCCGAGCTGTGCAAGTGCAGACGCCAGTTTGCCTTGGAACGCGACCGCATCCGAGACCTTGTCTACTTTGGTTTTGAGACCCGTCCACAGCCCGGAGGTAACAGTCGTAAGGTCATCAAATTCGGACAGCGCTTTTTCAAGGAGATGGCGTTGATTGAGTACTGCCAAGTCTGCCTGCATAGTCTTGCCGCATTGGCCGGCGGCCACTGCGCCATGATCCCCCTCAACTGCTCCGTGCTCGATCACTGGACGACGCTCGGTTTGAAACGCGATAGCTGCAAACAACGGTTCCGAGTCGGTGTTAAGCCCAGCCCACAGCCCCTCTGTGAGGTCACCTAGGTGAAGGGGTTCAAGTTCCTGGTCAAGCAAGACAATGGCGCGCATGTGCGAGAGGTCTGATTTCAGTTGCTCACCGCAATGCCCTTCAGTGATCACATCGAAGGCGGTGTCTGTCCAAGGCTCGTCCGACGCCAGGCACAACATGGCCTGACGCAGTTGAATGGCCGCCTTTAGATACTGCGCAACCGATAGTGCGCCTCTCCAGATTTGAGCGCAGTAATCACCGACCTCCAACGCGTCGAGCTTATCGCGCAGGTCACGGATCTGAATCCATGAACGCAGATCTTTGGCCACATCAGGTTCCGCGTCACCGGAGACCGCACTTGAGAGCGTCTTTGTGACTTTGCGCGTCCCCATCAGAGACTTGGGCCAGAACGACTGCTCTGCGGCCTGCCAATCTGCGAGAAGCTCACGTACATCAAGCGTTTCGATAATATCGGTGTAGGCCACAGAAAGTTCCTGCGTGACCTCAGCGATAAGCTCAAGCATCTCTATTGCTTGGCTTAACGTCTCAAACGTCTGCACTGGCCATGCGGGACTGAGTTGCGACATCAGTGCCCTGCGTCTTGCCAAAAGACCGAGGCCTTTTTCAGCAGCATTCACTGTCGAAATAGCCCACACCGGTGAGAGTTGCTGGCAGAGTGCCCGATGCTTCTCTACAAGCGCGCTACTTTCAGCCAGTCGTTGCGCAATCATGCGACCGTCTGGGCGCAGCACGAATCGCCAATCATGACCCGCCGCTAACGGCAATATCGACGAGAGTAGTGAAAGCCCGTTGCAAACTGAGGGCACCAATGTCACGACAGGCAAACTTGTGGCGGCGCTGAATTTTTCTGCGGCCCGGACTGCAGCCTGCGCTGCAGGGAGTACTTCTCGCGCAGCTTGAACCAATTGTTGCTGCCATGAAGGCGACCACTCTCCCTGACACACCAGGTTGAGTGGATGAGTCGATAGAACACCATAGCCAATAGCCTGGGCATTGACTTCCAGACGATCAGACAATTCGCGCAGTGCAGCCATGTCCTCTCGCGCATGAGCATGTGGCGATGACCATGACATGTTCATTGGTGTGATGGCTGCGCCGCCGCAGACAACGCCAATCGCATGGTAGATGCTGTATCCATTCGTATAGCGCTGATGCAGTCGCTCTACATAAGTGTTCAAGCCCTCACGTAACGCTTGAAGACGATCAGCTTCAGCATGCCATGTCGCAGAATCCACAACGCCCTTCGCATCCCAGGCCGACTGCAGCTGCGCCAGGACATCGGTTTTGCGTGCTTTGCTGGAATGGACTTCGAGACAGAATTCACCCAGGCCCACTTCACGCAGACGCCGATAAACGACATCCAACGCAGCGATTTTTTCAGAGACAAAAAGCACACGTCGGCCCTGAGCTACCGATTGTGCAATGAGGTTGGCAATGGTCTGGCTTTTCCCGGTTCCAGGCGGGCCGATGAGGACGAAATCTTTGCCTTTCGAAGCAGCCATCACTGCGGACAGCTGCGAGGAGTCAGACGGCAATGGACAAAACACTTCACGTGGGTTGAAGTCGATATCCAGTCGCCGATCTTCAGGAAAGGCGATGTCAGATGGGAAAGCGTCTCGTGGCGTATCCAGAAGATGCCGAACGACCGGGCTTTCGCGAAGCGCCTCGGCGTTCTCTGTGAGGTCTTTCCACATCAAATATTTGGCAAAGGAGAACATGGACAGGACGACGTCCTCCACGACCTCCCAGCCTGCGATATCCTTGACAGCGCGTCCCACCGCTTTCCAGATAGCATCAATATCCAAGCCAGAATCGTCCCGAGGTAGTTCGGTCTCTAGCGACCCGAGAGTCAGTTCGAAATCTTGGCGAAGCATCTCGATCAGTGTCGGGTTGAACCGAGGTTCATCGTCGTGCAGAACCATCGAAAAACCGGAGCGCGCACTTTTGCGTTCGAGTGTCACAGGGATCAGTACGAGCGGTGCCCGGTACTTCTGCCCGCCTTTGTCCGCCCGCTCCCAACTGAGAAAGCCCAAGGCAAGGTAAAGGGTGTTGGAGCCCCCTTCTTGCAATGCCGTTCGCGCCCCACGATAGAGTTCGATCAGCCGTGCTTCCATTTCAGTGCTGGAGAGGCCAACAAACACCTCATACCGCTTCAAAGCATCCAAGGCGTGGAGACGACGGACATTTTCTCGCTCACGTAATTCGTACAGTGCCTGGTCACGAGGATCTGCCCCATCCATCAGGTCGGGACGTGTGAGCAATTTCAGCTTCTTACCGCTGGCCAGGATATCTTCTAGCGCTGCCGGATCGGGTGAGTCAAGCTTCAGCGATTTTTTCCCGGCTTTGAAGTTGAGCAAGTTATTGCGAAGCGATAAGTCCAGAAGCTTGCGTTGCCACCGCCCCAGGCGATCTTTCGGGTCGAGGAGGCGCTCATCCACTTCAAACGTAACCGCCTCATCAGGAAGTGCCGGTGCAATACCGACGAGTAGCTGCGACCCACCGGCAAGATCATCATCCGCCGACAGCTTCGAAACCTGTGCGTCGACGCTGGCCAATGGCTTGATACGTTGCAAACGTGCCCTGCGCACATCCAGCAGCAGGTGGAAATTTTCGTCCTGCCCTTCAGCAATCAATTGCTCGCCGCGATCAGTGCCATAAGTGAACGACGGTACCGGGTGCTGGGTTACAAAGGTCGTCTCGAAAAGCATCAGTTCCTTGAGCTTTATACGTTTGCGTACGGCCGTGATATCGTCGATGACGGTCGTGGAAAACTCTTCAGACTTAAGCCAAAAGCCCGCAAAAGCGTGCCCCTTGGTGAACACTAGGACGGGATTAAGACCCGCCTGCTCAATAGCGGCGCAGAAGAACAACGCAAGATCAAAACACGTCGCCAGACCATGATCCGTGACGTGGCTAGGGCTGCGCACTTTTTGGCCGGTTTGCTCAAAGCTCGCCGGTGGTAGTGCGTAATCCAGCTTCATACGTGCCACAGCGGCCCAGATGGCCGAAGTCAGCTCCCACGCCCTTTTCGCTCCGCCGGTGTACCCATCAAGGGCAGAGCTTTTATCGCTTTGACGTAATACCTCAGCCGCCTGCTTGAGCAACCGCTCCACCGCAAGGTCATTCGGTTGAACAAACGCCGCAGTCATGTCTGGTAGATGAGAAAGGCCACCCCAATGATTGCGAGGCAACAACTCCAATACCAAATCCAGACGAGCAATTTCCGCTCGACCCTCTTCAACCGAAGCATCCGCGGCGGTCAATGTGTAGGTGAGCGTGGCGTTTTCCGCTTCAGTGAGGCGACCGAGTAACACCCCATCTAGCACAAGGTCATGGCCCGGAATGGGCATGAATGCCTCTGGCACCAACGTGTCGATGCGCCAGGTCTTGGGTTTGAAAACTTCAGGATAGGATGTCAGCGTCAGTACCAAGTCGTTGTACTTGACCGGTGTCTCATTGACGACGCGCAGCTCCCGAATGACCGGGACAGCGTTTTGATAGTCCGCGAGGTTTAGTTTGGCAACGACGGTACTGTGAATGTGGACAATTTTAACTGGCTCAACTTCAGCTTCAACCGTGATCTCTGCGGCCTCGTCCATGTGCTTCCCCTATCCTGCCTATGGTGGCGCACATGCACGCAGAGCGAGAGGTTCGGCTCAACGCGGCCAAAAGCGCCGAAAAATGAACGCCATCTTATAACGGGCATCGCATCGAGTCCGCTGAATTCGAGGTTATAAAGGCTTTTGGCGTAACCGTTTATCGGGCTGGGTAACTAGCTGCCATGCTGTTCATGACCTTTGCCCTCGTTTGAATGAGACCAACGCTTCAAGTGCCTGCGCGACACTCATCCCCTCTCGCTCTTTATTGATAACAAAATCCGCGTCAAACGCAGCAGGATCAGTCTCCGTAAAGTCTGGATAACCCGCTTCGGCATGCTTTCGCGCGTTATCAATCACAGATTGCAGCCCCTCACGTTCAGCCAGTGACACCGCCTTTTTTCGATTCAACGGTGTTACTCCAGTCAAAGGAAAGGCGAAACTCATAAACCAAGTCGGCGGCAGCATAATTGCCGAAGGCGGTAGACCGAAAGCAAGGCGGGCTGCTTGATCCTCGAGCGTGGATCAACGCGACCAAAAAACCTGTATCCGATTCAGGCATCAGCGTTTGAAAGCGAGGTTCTCAACCAGATCAACCACATCCTTTCGATCCTTTGCTTTCAACAAATGAAAGCACTGCAGCAGATGCGCCGTCTCATCGTCCTCGCAGTAAAAATACGCCACCGGCAGATTCATGACTGCAGCGATCTGCTTCACGATGCTTTCACCAGGCTGGTGGACGCCCTTTTCGTACTGAGACATCCGCGCAGAAGCCGTGGCCGGATCAATGCCCGCCTCAATCCCCAAACGCTCCTGTGAAAAGCCTCTTAGCATGCGCGCCTCTTTCAAACGCTTGCCGAACGTGCCCATTTTCTCATCGCCGAAAGGCTAAGAGATTCTTAGATTCGCTTTGACGACATACTAAGTATTCCTTAGTATTCGGTAGAAATATCCTTTTGCCATCACTCAGCGACGCAAGGACAGGGACTCAAAATGAAGGAAATGCAGATCGTAGATGGCCGGCTCGATGAGAAATCGCGCGGCTTCGGCGGCGACATGGTGAGCTATCATTTTTGGAAAATTGACGGCAAAAAAATAGAACCGATCGAAATCCCGGATACCCTGGACGCTCACGTCAGGGCGGGGGATCGGGTTCGAGTGACGACACAGTTGGGTAAGGACAAGGTCAACAGAATCTGGGCGATTCAGGTGGCAGGAGAGCCTGTTCGTTCGGTGGTCTCAATCCCCTTCATTGGCGTCTCCCTAGGAAGGCTCAGTATCTTTCCGTTAGCGGTTGCCATCTTTACTATCTTCGTTGCCTATGGTTTCTGGGAAAACAGCGCCAACCACCGAAGCTTTCACGGTTCGTCCTACCAGCTAGCCTGGATCGCACTCAATTTGTTCGTCAGCTACCGCTACATGATTAAGCCTGTATTGGTCATCACGCGCGGCATCAAGGCGTTTCGTGAATATTGCGCCAAAACCCCAACTTCCACCTCGCCGGCCAATTGAGAAGAGCTAGCAGCAAAAAGAAGCCAGGGAGCAAAAAGCTAACAACATTGAGCAGATCCAACGCCAAGCCGCGCTCGTGTTTGGCAACAAAGAGAAGCGATCCCTCGGCTTTCTCTGCCCAAAAAAAGAATCGATGGATCAACACCATTGGACACGCCAAAGGCGTAACCGGCTGGCATCAAGTGATGCAATGCTTGAGTACAGATGTTCGAGGATGAATGCTCGGACACGACCGGCTGCGTGGTGATCTAGATGCTTGCATCTGCGGTGATTTCCCCCGACGGTGTGCAACGAAATTGCCAAGTCGTTCACCGCGTCCTGTTCCTCCAGGGGCTTCAGGATGGTTCACCGGTTGCACGAATGCTTCACTGGCGTGGTCTCGAAAAGTCCCCCGCGATAAAAGGCAGGGGTTCTCCTCCCAAAACGTTTTGGGATTAACGCCGGATCAACTTAGGTCATTCGATGACGAAAGCCAGCAAGATGTCCGCCGTACCGTCGTGAAGTTCGTCGGGGTGACGCAGGGTCACCGGGTCGCAGCGATTCCGTGATGCTCTGTGCGCCCGCCGACGTGCGACCGATTGAGTATGTGTCCTGTCGATGCGGATCATAGCGGTGGCTGCCGAACCACGCTTCGATACGGTCACCCCCCCCCGGATCGACACTGCGGAATATCCAGTCGGCATTGGCGCGTTGGCCTTCTTCTGATCCATGAATGCAGTTCCCTAATTCCGCGCGGGGTCGAAGAGCTGTCTGTCGGGATTATCAGCACGGTTATTTAAACTTCAGCCTTTGAATGCTTTCGGCCATAAGCAGTCATTCCCTATCACGTGGTTTCCAGTCCCGCCAAGGAAGCCTGTCAGGGACACTCGACGTCCGCGTCTCTCACACCGGAGAGTCAATGCTGTGGGCTTGTCTATTTCGGATTCACAAGCATATTTTCTTTGGTTTCTACGTCGATGATATTGCGAAGAGTCTCAAATAGAGGGGTGGCATCTGTGTATTTTTTTCCATAGGCGAGATTGAATTTGTAATCGAAGTCCGGTGGATTTTTGCCTTGGTTATGCTGAAGCATCGTCTCCAGCTTATCCAGCGCCTTGACGGCTACAGCCTCTGGCGAAAGAACATTTTCATAGTCATCCCAAAGAGCCAATATCTCTGATTTTATTGACTCATCCAGGGCAGCGGTTAAAAGCAAGAGGTCGTTTCTTTCCTGCTCGCTTTTGTTGGGGAACGAGTCTTTATTGACGGCGGGGATGTCTCCGCTAATAGCCTCTCCCAAGTCGTGAATAACACACATCTTAAGCATCTTTAGCATGTCGAGTCCGATTAAGTAATCCTCGAAGACGATGGCCATCAGGCAAAGGCGCCAGCTATGCTCTGCGGTGCTTTCCGTGCGGCCTGAAGAGGTGTGCGCACTTCTGAGTACATCCTTGAGCTTTTCCGTCTCGCGCAGAAATTCGAGACGTCCTTTAATTTTTTCTATGTCCATAAAATTCTCTGACTTAGCCGGCGGACAGAATGCTGCTCACCGCGTTCACATCAGACTAAATCTCAACGTGTGCAGCGTCCACGCATAAAATATGCAGGTCGAAGCGTTTAGAGCGATTCAATCAAGCGTGCTGCTGTTCCGTCTGAAAGGAGGATACGTGTCCAGCGGCACAGGCTTTGGTTGATCGGAACGATGGGCGAATTGTTGTTGCCCGTAAGAAACTCCAGCGCTGGTGGTGCGAAGGCTTCCCGCCAACCCAATTCATCCAGCGCCAATTCCTTGGTAATGATATTTGGCGTAGCGAATCTCCAAAGCGAACAGCCCATCAGTTCACTGATCGGACTCGCGAACTGGGCTGCCCGCGAAGAAGAGCAAGCAAGCAACCGGTGCGTCAAATCACACATGAGATGAACGGGTTGCGAGCTATCACGAACTATCCGGGCCAGCGCTTGATCAGCGGCTGTGGTAAGACGAGCGGCCAGCAACTCCTCAAGCTTTTTATTCGCATAGGAGTCCAACTCCAATACGCCACTCTCCCAGCGAGAGATAGTCGATTGCGTGACTCCAAACAACTCTGCGGCATGGGATTGTTTGACCCGATGTAACAGACGCCATCGCCTGAGCATGACACCAGGCAACGCAGTTTTTAGCAACATATCGGGCATTTGGAGTTACAGGAAAAGTGGAAGTCCTGGTAAGTTTGATCTGCGCGAGACCTGCATGCAAATTGACTCGATAGCCGGAAGTTGAATTAGCTTGCCAGCAGTCAATGTCATCTGCGGAGCTGCTTGTCACTCTCTTTGAAACGACTGCTGCTGGTCGTCAGCAGCCCCCATGACGGGCTGCAAGCGTTTCACGCTCACTATGAGGAGGGAGATTAAGTGGCCTCGTATTAAACTGACCGGTAATGACCGATTTCTGCCCCTCATGACAGGCCGCAGCCGGCCAATAGCTTACTTGGATGCATAAACAGTCAAAAACAGCCATCTGAATAACCGTGCTTGTATATTCCCGACAGGCGGATTCCACTACCCCTGCGAGAACACGGAGAAGTACATTCTTGGATCAGAAAAATTGCCAACGTGCCAACGCCGACTGGGTAATCCGCACTGTTCAACCTGGTGGGATCGAACGTATCGAAGCGTGGTTCGGTAGCCATGGCTACGATCCGCATCGACACGACACCTACTCGATTGGTCGTACATTGGCGGGCGTACAGAGCTTTCACTATGCAGGGTCGCTGCGCCACGGTGTTCCCGGCAATACGCTCGTGCTTCACCCTGACGAACTTCACGACGGTATGGCTGGCACCGATGCTGGATTTCGTTATCGAATGGCCTACGTTGATCCGGCATTAATCCAGAACGTTTTGGGCGGAGAACCGCTGCCCTTTATCACGGGGGGGCTTTCGAGCGATCCGCGTCTGTACCACGCCAGTGAAGTATTCGTGCAAGCGGTGAACCATCCACTGGAACCTCTGGAGGAACAGGACGCGCTGTATGACTTGGCGATTGCGTTGCGTGCGGTCGGGGGCAAGCCGCGAGGGCGCAAGCGTCTGGATTACCGCGCAGCCGAGCGTGCCAGAGCATTCATTCTCGAACACTTGCACTCATGCATTACGCTGGAAATGCTGGAGAATGCCAGCGGGCGTGAGCGCTGGAGCCTGTCACGCGACTTCCGGACGCTTTACGGTACGAGTCCTTACCGGTTTGTCACCCTACGCCGTCTGGATCAGTTCCGTGCATTGGTGCTGGACGGTTTCACCTTGGTAGATGCCGCTCTCGCTGCGGGTTTCCACGATCAAAGTCATATGACGCGACATTTTACGCGGTGCTACGGTGCCCCACCCATGCGTTGGCTGGAACGATTGCGGGCCGCACGCTGACTTGCAGGATCGTACAAGAGCGCCCGACTCATGGCTCGATAGGCTGACGACTCCAACGATAGAGGAACCGTCATGTCTGAATCACGTCACCCACAAGTATCACTCCCGGTAAACCTGGTGAATAAGGCTTCGCTAATCGAACAACAATGGAGCCCCAGGGTTGTTGCGGAAATGAATGACTACCAGTTTAAAGTTGTGCGAATCGAAGGAGAGTTCATCTGGCATTCACACCCCGAGACCGACGAGGCATTTCTTGTACTGGAAGGCACCTTGCGCATCGACCTGCCGGATGGCTGCGTCCATGTAAGTCCGGGCGAACTCTACGTGGTGCCTCGCGGCGTCGAACATAGAACTGCTGCACAAGGTGAAGCAAAACTGATGATGATCGAGCCTCGAGGCATTTTGAACACGGGCCATGAAGATGGCGAAAGAACTGCCTTAAACGATGTCTGGATATAGTTCAGCGCCTTCGTGCGTGATGCCGACGCTGGCCGAACGCAGGTGATCGCGGATGACTGCTTTTTGCCGATAGCTGCCGTTCCTAACGACAGCTACCGGCCAGGAGCGGACGTGCCCCTCGTGGGTAATTCCAGTCGTACATATGTGTCCCGCAAATCAGAAATATTTTTATTCCTCAAGAATTAGCTTTTGATTACGGTCTACGCTCGACACAAGGGTTGAAAAAGGGGCGCGCCAAAAAATGACAGGTAAAATAGATGCGATGCTTTACATCACAGAGAGCAGCTTTACTAGGAAAATCCTATTGCTTTCGAAGCTGTCGAGTAAAGCGCGACTTGAAATAGTGATTTGGCTTTACCCAGAATCGAGCGCCGAAAGTATAATTGGCTTTCACGCCGACTCCCCAACCAAAGTCAATGCTTTGCCGGTTACAACTTACCCGAGCCACATTGTCGGCAGATGCACTCAGCGACTTCAAATCACCGATGACTTAATTAAAATCATTGCACTTAATGAAAGAGATCTTATTGGCGAGTGTGACAGCTTGTGCGTTTATCACCCCGACAAGGTCGAATGGGAAGTAAGCGTTATATTCCACGAAGGAGTCATCTTAATTAAGGATAGCTCTCTACTCGTTAACCTAGAGGCTCTTAATTTCAGGATTTCACCACACGCTCCATCTTGGTGGTGAACCACCGTTCGCTTCGGAACAGTTCAGAAAAGCCAATGCTGACCTACTGGTGCCAGTCGCGACAGGCAGAAAAAGGCCAAAAGCGGACATTGCACAAGGTATGCTTTAGCAGCCGAATCGTCTTCGTCCAAGAGCAGTTTAATGACCTCGGCTGTACCGGACTCAGGATCCGCCTTCGAACGTCGTTTATCATTGAGAGAGCAACAAGGAAAACTCCACGTGACTGACGTAACTCAAATCAGAAAAATGTCCATTCAAGCATTAGGCATTTTCGTTATCTTTCCCGCAACGTTGGCGACCGCCTTTTTCAGCTTATTTGCGCTGGCGAAACTTAATTCGTTTATTTTTGTAGAAAGTGATACTTCCACGCGCGACCTCATGATGCACTTGAGATTGGCTGTCGGTTTGGCCTTGGGATGGGCTGGGGTCATAACGGGAGTAAAGCTGTATTCTCATTTTCTGCTGTCAGACGCGTCGCCAAGCTGGTCGGGCTTGGCATGGACAGGGCTTATCTGCGGGACTGTGGCCAGTGTAGGCTTGATATATACATCAGGTGGATCACTTTCATTTCGCATCTGTTCCATGGGATGGCCGCTGATAGGTACCGCAGTGCTTGGTTGGCTTTTACTTAATGCTAACAGTGCGGATCGCCACAAATAGCCGCCTTTGGCCATGGGCGAAAAGCTGCAACGAGGCGACCTCTGCCCTTCACCAAGAGCCGCTAAGAGTCGAAAGCGGACATTTACGAACGGCTGCTTATGGCCGATAGCTGCCACTCACCACCGACCGCTTTCGGCGAGAAGCGGACATTCTATGCCCAACACATAAGGACAAAAGCATGCGACTAAATCCCCTCCTCGCAAGTAAAACAGCTCTCCTGCAGAAGACTTTCTAGCCGCGAGTTTTTAATCTTAAAAGCATCGCGATTTAATGGGGTTGCTCCGGCCCAACCGGCGCGAACGCTTTGGCAGCGGCCACGGTATCCATGGATTCGCGCAGCAGCTGAATTTTGCCGTCTCTGGCCACCAGGCGGCCGGCGTACATCTGCCGATAGATGCGGCCGGTAGCAGGCACCAAGGCCTCTACGCTGTATTCCGCAAATGCCTGCTCGGGTGTGTCGATTAGAAAGCGAACGTTGCGAAATTTGAAGTCCGGCACTTTACCGAGCAATTAGCCGATAAATCCCTCGAGAGCCGCAAGACCTTGCACACGATGGGGAATGCCCAGCGACTCCAGGAAGGGCAACTCCAGCACTCCATCTTCCACGAAAAGCGCTGCCGCCAAGTGCGGCGTCTGGATGGCATCCAGGTAATTTTGAAGTAATTCCACGGCGTTTTTCATGACGATTTTCTCCGAAACGTATAAGGAATGGGCACGCTGTAGGTGCTGACCTGATCACGTTAAGAGATTTATTGCTTTTCAAAAATAGACGCTAATGAAAGTAATCGTTTCAAAATTGAAAGCCTGTTTTCGTGAGAACTCATGACGGCCATCGCCATTCGGGCTGACTTAAATGCTCGGCAAAGAAGTCCGACAACGCTTTGATTTTAACCGGCCGGGTGCGTGCCGAGGGGGTGACGAAATACAAGCCGCCACGGGTCATACTCCATTCTTGTAGCACCACGACCAAGCGCCCGTCTTTCAAGTATTCGCTGGCGATAAATTCGGGCAATTCGGCGATGGCCTGGCCTTCGAGCAACACCGGCAGTAACGCATCCGAGTTGGTCACTCTTAGCGGGCCGCTGGGCACCACGTCTTCTTCAGTGCCGTCTTTATGGGTGAACCGCCACACTTGGCTACGGGCTCGGTATGCATAACTCAGGCAAGTGCGGGCCGCCAGTTCGCGGGGTTGGTCAGGATGGCCATGGGTCTCTAGATAAGCTGGTGAGGCGACCAGGTATTGGGTGACAGCGCATAGATGCCGTGCAACCAGCGAGGAGTCTGGCAATACGGCAATGCGTAATGCCGCATCAAAGCCCTCAGCGATCAGGTCTACCGAGGCGTCTGAAAGGTGCAGGTCAATCGACAGCTCGGGATACTGCCGGATTAATTGCGGCATCAGCGGTGCCACCCAGCGCAGACCAAACGACATGGGGATCGCCAAGCGTACTTGGCCGCGCGGCTGAACCGACAAATCCTGAGCTTCGCTTTCCACCTCTTCAGCGCGCCGATAAATTTCTCCGGCCTTGGCCGCCATGCTCGCGCCGAATTCGGTGAGCGCCAGTTGCCGCGACGTGCGGTTGAACAATCGCCCACCGAGACGCTCCTCCAGCCGTGCGACCGCCCGCGATACCGTTGGCACCGACACGCTCATGACACGCGCCGCGCCGGCGAAAGAGCCTTCTTCGGCCACCTTGGCAAACATCGCCAACCCTTCAAAATCTGGAAGTCTGCTCATTTCATTTCTGCAACGATAAGTTTCAGACAATTCTATTTTGAAACTTGTGCGCCGTCGATAAACTTCTCCCACACCGCAACTCACTAAATCGAAATACGGGAGAACGACCATGGCTAACAAACTCGAAGGCAAAATTGCACTGGTGACCGGCGGGACGACGGGCATCGGCTTGGCAACTGCCAAACGCTTCGCTCAGGAAGGCGCCCACGTTTACATTACGGGCCGCCGCCAAGCCGAACTGGACGCCGCCGTCGCCACTGTCGGCAACGCCACCGGCGTAAGGGTGGACTCCACCAACCTCGATCAGCTTGACACGCTGTACCACCAGATTGGTGCGGCTCACGGCCGAATTGATGTGTTGTTCGTCAATGCGGGTGGCGGCTCCATGCTGCCACTGGGCGACATCACTGAGCAGCAATACGACGACACCTTCAATCGCAACGTCAAAGGCGTGCTGTTCACTGTGCAAAAGGCACTGCCGCTGCTGGCCAAAAAAGCCTCGGTGATTCTCACCGGTTCCACTGCAGGTAGCTCGGGCACTGCAGCCTTTAGCGTATACGCCGCCTCCAAAGCTGCCGTGCGCTCATTTGCCCGGAACTGGATTCTGGATTTGAAAGACCGCCAAGTGCGTATCAACACCATCAGCCCCGGAGCCACCCGCACTCCTGGCCTGGTTGAACTCGCCGGCCCCGATGCCGCTCAGCAGCAGGGCTTGCTTGACTACTTGGCGTCGCTGATCCCCATGGGCCGTGTTGGTGAAGCGGACGAGATTGCCAGCGCCGCGTTGTTCCTCGCCTCGGATGACGCAAGCTTCGTCAACGGTATCGAGCTATTTGTTGACGGCGGCCAGGCGCAAATCTGACCACCCAGCGGGCGACTGTCACGAGCGCCCGCCAACCCTTTTCGAGAGGGACAGGTTATGAACCTATTGCACTGGCCACTGCAGGCCATCAGCGTGATCCTGACTAACGCTACTCAGGCAGCGACCATATCCTCGCAAAGCCACACCGCTCTAGACACAGCCGCACAGCTTCAAGTTTCGGCCATAGATCATGTTGGCATCAATGTGCCGGATATCGAAGCCGCCCGCGCTTTTTCTCCGCCCTGATGGGCGCACGGGTGATCTCGGATATCAGCCCTGTCAAGATTCCGGATCAGTGGAAAAGCCAATTCCGCTGGCATGGCTCCAGCGAGCTGCAACGTTTTGTGATGCTGCAAATGGACGGCGGCGCGAAGCTGGAGTTATTTCAATACCAAGGCACTGAGATCAATCAAACCCAACCCCACGGTGACGACGCAGGTGCCAGCCATTTGGCCTTGCGTACCGCTGATATGGACGGCAGCCTGGCTACCCTCACGCGCTTGAATGTGACCCTTCTCAACGAGCCCATTACCAAGCCGGACGGCGTTCGCTGGTTCTATTTTCAAGCGCCGTGGGTCACGCGGATTGAGCTGGTGTCGCCGCCACAGAGCGTCAGTGGCTGATCCTGCCGTCTACACGAGGGCCGTGCCTGATTACCCGCCCGACCACCAAGCCAAACATTGGGCTTATCGCAATAGCTTCCCGAGCTGACGTCATGCCTGCTGGCGGACAAGGCCGCCAACGGGCTGGTTATGCTCGCAGGATATTCAAAAAGACCAGCATGTAAGCAGTAGACATTTTCCAGTCATTGTGGAGTGACTGCTCCTAGCCTGTTGCGACGTATTTGGGCATACAGAAACCGTCTTTTTCTGCTGAAATTTGCAGTACTTTTCCTCCCCTTGGCTTTGAGACAAGTCATCTAAATCGAGCCAGGTAAACTCGGCGCAGTGAATTCATGACTGTTACCAAGCGATAAGCTAGGTCATAGGTCGGTCTTATCACTCATCGATAAAATCAGGTTTTCCAGGGTTAACTCTTCTGCATCATTTGAGCAGGGCCTTGTTAAGTCCTCATTGCTTAATAGGATGCCTGTATATATATC
Source organism: Pseudomonas sp. 4CAES_32.4 (assembly GCF_058136335.1). Classification (NCBI taxonomy): domain Bacteria; kingdom Pseudomonadati; phylum Pseudomonadota; class Gammaproteobacteria; order Pseudomonadales; family Pseudomonadaceae; genus Pseudomonas; species Pseudomonas sp. 4CAES_32.4. The sequence continues at coordinate 3,244,775 of NZ_CM176882.1, read as the reverse complement.
ACTTGATTTTTGTCAAGCAAAAACTCTCTTGCAAGGTAAAAAACTCTCATGCTAGCTTGTTCATACAACAATAAAAAGGAGTTATGCAGTGGAGTCTTATTCTATTCACGTTGAGCATTCAGAAAATACCAAAACTGCTTTTGTGATTTTTAATGACTTGGGTGATGTTCCGCAGTCAGTGCGCGAGTGCAAATTTCAAACTATCGGCTGGATCTTGTATGTGTTTGACAAAATGCAAGCGCTCGTTGATGATTGGGAAGAAATTACCCGTGAAACCAATGTTACCGATGCGTTGGGTAATCTGGCGTCATTGGACTGGGAGACTGCCTGTGCTCTTGTGCGAGCTGAAACTTGGCGGGAGCGTTTCAACCTTACTTGGCCGATTTTGAGCTATCAAGAACAAGCACTTGCGCTCGGATATGTCTATGACGACGAGGAAAATAAAAATTATTGGCCTGGCTTTGACTCGTTCAACATGATGTTTCACGATTTTGTGCGGAAATCCCCACTGCGGAATCGTAGGAAAGTATGCACCGAAATGCTAATAGAATGAGGATCTGATCATGCCAACCTTCTCCATCGATGTCCGTCTATTACAAACTAATGCTGGACGTGTGTTAGAAACACAGCACACGACAGAAAAAAAGAGTCGATCACGCGCTCGATTTTCTAAGGGATCGGCTTGCTCTATAACTTTGCCGATGCGGTTGCCCTCCATCAACCTAACTATGCTCACGTTGCAGTTGATTTTTTCAACTCTCGACTGTACGGCCTCGGAGGCAAACTTGATATAGGAGATGCCTTGCTCGCTGCGGAAGACTGGAAAGAGAGAATGTGTTGCGCTTGGGCCGTGATCGACAAAAAATCACGGGCAGAGGCGTTGAAGCTGGATTATAGAAAATTCCAGAATTATTGGCCAACACTTGATTTTTGTACTCCAAGTTGGGACTTCCAAGTTGAAGAATGGATGAGCAGCACAGATTGATTGGATGCGTATCAGATACATGCCCATAAAGCCAATTCGGAGGCTCATGATCGGTGACTGTGCTTGAGCGCGACCAATGCCTCAAGCGCCTGGACGAGGCTAATGCCCTTCCTTGTCTTTTCTACGATAAAATTATCGAAGGCCACAGAGTCGCTAGCTGCAAAATCCGGATACTCTGCCGTAGCTGATTTAGCGAATTATCGATTGCAGCCCTTCGCGCTCTGCTATTTTTTTTCTGATGGTTTCATTGGGTGGTTACCTAGACCCAAGGGCAGCAAGGCTCGTCAGAGCGTGAGAATGGCCCGCGCCGGGAATAAACGTTAGCAACCGCGTTTCACAGCTCCAGTTCGCAAAGATCGATGCACCGTTCTCCTCACAACGTTACCTTAGGTAGCCTCATTAACACGTGCACCAACCGCCGGTACTCTTCTGCTACCCGAGAGAAAAGCTCGAAATCAAAATACCGTCACCCTTCGTCAATGGGTCTCAAGCGGGTCAGATAATGAATTATGTTGAGCTGATTCAGCGCCAGGCTGAGCAAATTTTTGGCAACAAACCCAAAGCCGATCATTGGCTGAATCAACCGGCAGTAGAAGCCAGTGATTGTTCTCGGTTGCAAATGGCTCACAGTCAAGAGGGATATGAAGTCGTAAAAGCAGACCTCGATAGGCTTAGCCATGGTTTCGCCTGTTAAGGCTCCCCTCCTCCAAACTCCAGGATCCACATGATCACTTTTGACCTCAACACAAACGATGCCGAAGCTCTACTTCGGCACGCGCAAGCTTTCAAACCAAATTCAGGTGATGCTCGGGAAGACCGGCGACTGTGTGAGGCGCTGCTCGATTTGAAAGACGCCCTTTTATCGCACCTGCAGGAACGGGTAGATGGCTCATCTAGATGGAATCCTCAACTGTAGTCCAAGATGAGCTTTCATCTGACGTTGGGGGCAACACGCATTTGAGTTATGACAATCCTCGCAAACACAGCGACTCGGAGCCGTAGGAGTGCTCATTCCATCCCCCGTGCGTCTTCAAGCATTTGCGGCTCAACGACAAAAGTCTCTTTGGTGGGCATTCATTATCCTCACACCACCGCCTACTTTGGTGATCGGAGATCATCGACGTCACTGACGAGTTAGCTCTGCACTGCTGGACAAAGGAGGGTCGAAGATATCGAAGGTGGATCATCACAGGGTCGCAGCGAATGAAGAGATTCTCGAGTAATTCCCTTCCCTGTGAAAGACAATAGATTCTCAAGCCTTCAGATTTAGGAACGCCAAAGCTGCTTGAGGCCGGTAGGCTGGAAAAAATGGACGGTTGGCTCCGCTCGCGATAATTTCACGGTAGCCGCTGGGGCTGTACAGCCACCCACCAGCTACAAGATGTGCGGACAATCACTCAGTTTAAGGACGTCAAATGTTTCCACCGATGGCGAATCCCAATCTCGATATCACAGCGACTGAATTCGAGTATTTGGTCAGGGAATGGATTCTCAAACAGAGTGGTGAGCTGACCTCGCTCGAGGTCATTCACAACGTAAAGCTTGAGGCTTACGACTCCACTTACCAGATCGATGTACTAGCGAAATTTCAAGCCTTTGGAGGCGCCGAATTCACGGTGCTAATTGAGTGCAAGAAACACCGTCACCCGGTTGAACGTGAGCTGGTTCAGGTGCTGCACGACAAAATCAGGTCTCTGGGCGCTCATAAAGGACTGCTTTTTACTACATCAGGATTTCAATCCGGAGCGATAAAGTATGCACAAACTCACGGTATCGCTCTGGTCTCGATAATGGAAGGTGTCGCCACCTATCAAACCAAATCGGCTTTTCCAGTAGAGGCGAAGCCGCCGGCGTGGCTCAACCTCCCGAAATTTGAGCTCTGGCACGTAGGTGAAAACGTAGCGGGTAACATTTCGATGAAGTCTTTGGGTCGTGCAGATTCGGAATTCAATGACATGTTCCGCCTCCCTGGTGGAGCGCAGGTATAGGGTCGGTCAATGGATATGACTGAGATTCAAATGGATCGATACTAGCTCGCTATTGAAAAGAAGATCTCTATTCAGGATTTGTGACGTACCTCCTCATGGCGGACGGCAGTCATAAGCGAGCCCTGTAGTCAGTCGCGGGGCTTGCCGCCTTCCATTTCCCACACCTGCGCGCTCCGCCTGTATAGCTCTCTAAGATCCTCATGAACCCTTCCCAAAAGCAAACAGCCGCTACGTCTCATCTATGAATCGTTGCAGATGCTACGCTTTCCTTTATTCGGAAATTCGAGTCTAAACCAGCTCTGCACGCTCCAACGGCACGTTAGCTGAACTCGGAACCTAAATGCCCCTTGCTCATAGAGAAATTATAAAGTCTAGGAGATAATTATGCGCTCGGAGTTTTGTTTCCCACTTCACCAATGTGCTTCACGGGAGGAGATTTTATTTGAAACTCTTCAGTGGTTAATAGATCTGCCATTCACAAAGCTTACGGAAATAATCCTTGAATCTCTTAGGGGCCAGGGGTGCTTTGTTTATTCCGAGGATTTAGAGAGTATTGAGGTGTTCCAATCTAAAAATAGAGAAAATAATTTCATCAAGTATAGAAGCAATGCAATTCATACGTTCACAGCAATTGATGTACACATCCTAACAACGCCAAAATCTCTCTGGGTCAGGGTTTCGATTACGAGCGCCGCGACCGACATCAGGAACGAGCATCTGGAGATCTTAAAGCCAACATTGCTGTTTAAACTCATTAGCAAATTCGGCGGAGGCTTTGACGGCAAATTAACCGTAACTGTTTCTCCCGTCATATTAGAAGATTCCTGCGCAGGAAAACAGACAGCTGTGGAAATAATAAAATCAAATATAAACTGCAAACTTCCAGTAATCTACGTGAGCGCGAGCAATAACAATCAATACTCTGTAATCCCTGACAGACTCGCAAGAAAGGTCTGTGGCATGGCTCATGTTGTAGTAGAACCAAATCGCGAATTTTCTATTAAACTTCGGCACAAAGTAGCATCGCGAAATGCGTATGGTGGCGTAGTCGCGATATATTGGCCGCTGAAACTCAAAAGCACATTATTCCAAAGAGAGTCACGAGACACTAAGTTTTTTGAGCAGGCGATATTCGAAGAGATCTACAGCACTTTATTCATATCTTCACCTCGAAAAACCGAGCCCGACGAATTGAGCAGCACGAATAGCACTCAGCAAAAACCATCTTTCAGCAAAGTAATTCGTGATCGCTGACGTATCTGCGCCGAGGAAATAACCGGTTAGATTCGTATTAACAGCTTTCTTCTTTAATAGGAAAGTTGATTCGCCGACACGAATACACATTTGTTTCTTATAAAAAGTGGTTCCACAGCCCCCTGCTTCAAAATGTTGCGTTACGCAACGAAAACGGTAATTCATGCACGAAAAACATCGAGCAGTATTTTTGCCTCATCAGCTGCACAACATCACATTCTTCGCGACCAAATTGACTTCGTCGTCGGAAGATGAAGCAAAAACCCGCGACTGGACTATCGTTGACATGTCGTCCAAGTGGCTAGGCGTTTGCGAGGATGGCCGAGCAGACGTAACGGAAATAAATAGGCGGGATCGGAACTGAGTTGGTCGCAAACAGCGGCGAAATCTAGCGAAAGGAGTACTCAATGAATCGCATACGCACGTGGCTACCCAAGCTCGCCCTAGTGGCGACCTCGGTGATGGCGCTGTCGGCAACTGCCACAGCAGCTGAAAAACCCAACATCCTGGTGATCTTCGGTGATGACATCGGCCAGACCAACATCAGCGCCTATTCCATGGGTGTTGTCGGTTACAAAACGCCAAACATCGACCGGATTGCCAAAGAAGGCATGATGTTCACCGATTATTACGCGGAGAACAGCTGCACCGCCGGGCGATCCTCGTTCATTACTGGTCAGACGCCGCTGCGTACCGGCCTGTCTAAAGTCGGGATCCCGGGTGCACCGGTCGGCTTGCAAAAGCGTGATATCACCATTGCTCAGGCGCTCAAGTCGCAAGGTTATGCCACCGGTCAGTTCGGTAAAAACCACTTGGGCGACAAAGATGAATACCTTCCGACCAACCACGGCTTCGACGAATTCTTCGGCAACTTGTATCACCTCAACGCTGAAGAAGAACCTGAGCGTCCGTACTGGCCGAAAGACGACCCGGAATTCGTTAAAGCCACCTCCCCTCGCGGCGTTATTCATAGCTTTGCTGATGGCAAGATCGAAGACACCGGTGCGTTGACTAAAAAACGCATGGAAACCATCGACGACGAAACTACTGCAGCCGCTCAGGCCTTCATCGAGAAACAGGCGAAAGCGGACAAACCGTTTTTCGTCTGGATGAACACCACACGCATGCACGCTTTTACGCACATTCGTGACTCAATGCAGGGCCAAAGCGGCATGCCGGGCAACGATTACGCTGACGGAATGATCGAGCACGACGGTGACGTCGGCAAACTGTTGAAAACCCTTGATGACCTGAAAATAACCGATAACACCATAGTCGTTTACACAACCGATAACGGCCCGAACCAGTGGTCGTGGCCCGATGCGGCAACCACACCGTTCCGTAACGAAAAGAACTCCAACTGGGAAGGCGCTTACCGTGTGCCAGCAATGGTTCGCTGGCCGGGCAAAATCAAACCGGGAGAGGTGTCCAACGAGCTGTTCTCGGGTCTGGACTGGTTCCCGACACTGCTCGCCGCTGCGGGTGATACCGATGTCACCAACAAGCTGCTCAAAGGCTGGGCGCCGACTTCCGGTGGCGCCAATTTCAAAGTGCATCTGGATGGCTACAACCAACTGCCGTACCTGACCGGCCAGAGCCCTAAAGGTGAGCGCAAGGAGTTCTACTACTTCAACGACGATGGCGTGCTGGTGTCTATGCGTTTCGGCAATTGGAAAGCCGTGTTCTGCGAACAACGCGCACCGGGTGGTTTCAAAGTCTGGAGCGAGCCGTTCGTATGCCTGCGCGTACCGAAAGTGTTCAACCTGCGCATGGATCCGTATGAGCGCGCCGATATTGTTTCCGACCAGTATTACGATTGGGCGACCAAAAACGTTTACCTGACCGAAATTGCAGTGATGAAGTCGGCGGCGTTCCTGCAAACCTTCATCGATTACCCTCCTAGTCAGAAGCCAGCAAGCTTTAGTGTGGATCAAGTCCGCGCAGCTGTAGATTTAAAAATTGAAGAAAAAATGAAGGCTCAATCGAACCCTGTAAATTGAGTATCGTTTGGGCTTGAGGCCAGCCTCAGGTAACAAAGCCTTCCCTCTAGGTTTGTTTAACCAAAAGGGAAGGCCTTTTCTCTACCAGCTCGACGGGAGGCATTCATATCCTCATCGAATGTTAAAAAAGACCTCACCACTCCACTCCGGATCGGTGTCAGCTGTAAATGGAGTCACCACAATGGTTGAAGAGCAGTTCGATCCATCCACCACTTATGAACTTCACTTTGATGGTGATCACATAGGTTTTGTGCAAAAGGGCGTCTATTTCGAGGGGCCTAAGCAGGAGCAGTGCGGTGAGATTCGGGAGGGGGTCTTTTTTTACAACGGTAAAGCAGCCGGCACCCTAGATGGCTTGACTCTGCTACGAACTCACCCGGAGCCGATGACCATTATGCAGCTGATCCCGCTTGAGGGATGAACCCACGGCCTTGGAAAAACAAACTACCTGAGCGTGTTTCGCGAGCAGGTCAGTGTCTGATCATCCTATATCAATGACTCAGCATTGTGGGCTTCCATCCTGAACGAGGGTTATACCGTCCGCCTCTGCCAGCAAACGCTCTATGAGCGTCATGTAGGTAAGGGAATCCACCCAAAACTAGCGATTTCTCAGTCCCTAATACTTTCTAGGTAGCTGCATCCACACGTCTAACGCACGATCCAGTCTCAACGGCTTTTGCCGCCAAATCTCACCGTATGCAGTTCCATTTCCATGCAGGTAACGATCTCGCCCTGGGCCAGACGATAGTCCGAAAGGGCCACTGTCATCGTTAGCCTGAAAGGGGGGCGCATTTCCATTTTTCTACTCGATCCCGAAGAGTGGACAGCATTATGCGCTGCCGCAGCTATTGAGCAGGAACCAGATATCAGCATTATTGCATCCCGACGATGACGTAGAGGATGCGGCTGTCTACACTGCGAGCTGCACGTGAGTTTCCATCTGAATCATTCTGAGCACCTAGCATGTCTGTCCTGCACCGCAATAACGTAAATGTAGTAGGCGACGGCTTGGCCACGCTGATCTTTTCCCACGGCTTTGGTTGTGATCAAACCATGTGGTGCTACCTGGTTGAGCATTTCACCAGTCGATTCAGGGTAGTTCTCTACGACCTGGTCGGTGCTGGGCAGTCCGACTTGGAAGCTTACGAACGGAACAAATACGGAACGCTGCAGGGTTATGCGCAGGATCTAACTGAGGTAATCGATGAATTCGCTGTTGGCCCAGTCATTATCATCGGTCACTCCGTCAGCGCCATGATCGGTGCTTTGACAGATCGCGCTCACCAAAACCGTATCGCTGCTCATGTGATGATCGGGCCTTCGCCTTGCTATATCGATACCGGAGATTACGCAGGAGGGTTCACGCTCGATGACATTGAGTCCTTACTCCATACCCTCGATAGCAATTATCTCGGATGGTCAAGCACAATGGCACCCGTGATTATGGGCGCACCCGGCCAACCCGATCTAAGCGAGAAGCTCACCAACAGCTTTTGTCGTACTGATCCTGAAATAGCCAAGCACTTTGCCCGCGTGACGTTTATGTCCGACAACCGGGAGGACGTAAGCGGATTGACAACTCCGACGCTGATTTTACAGTCCACGGACGACATCATTGCCCCCCTCGCTGTCGGCGAATACCTGCATCAAATAATGCCCAACAGCACACTCTGCCTTGTGGACAATATTGGCCATTGCCCGCACATGAGTGCACCGAGCGCTTGCTCGGAAGCTATGGACAGGTTCCTGCTGCCTTGGACAGAAGCTAGCGATGGCAGGTAAAACAGCAGGCCTCCCCGACCCAGACTCGCTATTTGACCATGCCCCTTGCGGCCTGATCGTCACGCTCGAAAACGGAAGCATAGTTCGCGTCAATCAAACCTTCTGCACTTGGATCGGTTGTGGGCCAGGTGAGCTGGAAGGCCAGCGATTCCAAAACTTGCTCACGATGGGCGGACGAATTTTCCATCAGACACACTGGGCACCTCTGATGCGGATGCAGGGCTCAGTGGCAGAGGTCAAACTCGATTTGATTCACCGGGATAAATCGCTCATTTCAATGCTCCTCAACGGCGTACGTCGGCAGCATGAGTCAGGGGTTTACTATGAGTTGGCGTTGTTCTGCACCGCTGACAGAGACAGGTACGAACTGGAGTTATTGAAAGCACGACAGCTGGCAGAAGAACTCTTGGCCAAAAAGACGGCTGCCGACGCTGCCCTCGCGCAGGTTCAGGAGAAGCTCAACACCGCCTACGAAAAATCCAAGCGACGGGCATTATTTGCTGAGCAGATGGTTGCCATCGTCAGCCACGACCTCAAAAATCCGTTAACGGCCATCAAGATGGCCACAGAAATTCTCAATCGGAAAATGCCTGGCGGCAAAGAACAGGTCATGCTCAACCACATCAGCAGTTCTGCGGATCGTGCCCATCGAATGATCGCAGATTTGTTGGATTTCGCGCTGGCAAGAGTGGGTCGCGGCATAGCGGTTTCCCTATCTACTCTAGAGCTGCACTCCATAGTTGCTCAGGGTGTTGGAGAACTTCGACTAGCATTCCCCGATGCGGAAATCGTTCATCAAACATTGGGGAACGGCGATGTGAGACTTGATCCAGATCGAATCCAACAGATCATTGGAAACCTGGTGGCAAACAGTGTTGCCTACGGCGACCTGCTGCAACCTATTACTGTGACCTCCCAAGTGGAAAGCGACCACGCGAGCATAGTGGTTCACAATTTCGGCCCAGTGATTCCGGAATCGGCTGTCGCAGAGCTGTTTGAACCCATGAAGCGCGGCTCAGAAAAAGATAGCGAGCTGCGCAGTGTAGGACTCGGTCTATTCATAGTTCGTGAAATCGTTACGGCGCACGGGGGAACGATTTCGGTGAGTTCCACTGCAGATTGTGGAACGTCGTTTACCGCGATTTTTCCAGTGATATAGCTATGCCCACGCCTTCGCTGCGCTTACAAGTCTTTGCGTGAAACAAGGCAAGCGCAGCGACATCATGGAATCAAGTCAAATGGTTAAGCGCAATATCGATGATGTCGAAGTTACGAAGGCGATCGGGATTGCTGAAACCGGACAACTTGCGGTTGAAAATCAATGGTACTTTTTGCTCGGACACGCCGCCCTGTGAGCGCAAAGGCACCGCAAGTCCGGATAAGTCGTGTTCCTCGGCCGCAGTCCCTAACACCGTCAGCCGCTCCGCGAGAACGATCAAATCACCAATACGGTCTTCCGGCAATTCGAAGCGGTCAGCGGCTTGCGCACGAGTTAGCACGCACTCGATGCCTGTGATGCCAGTCAAAAACGCTATCACGTCGGCCTGCTCGACTGAATTTCGCAAATACACCGTTGCGTAAGAACCCAGCGCACCGTGGTGCACCAGATTCACCGCGTACTTACACCGGGAGGCCGGCTCGGGCTGGTCTGGAACGTGCGCGACGAGTCAGTCGACTGGGTGGCCGCCATCACTGAGATCATCACGCCTTACGAAGGCGATACCCCACGCTTTCATACCGGCAAATGGCGCCGTCCGTTCAACAACGGCCGTTTCTTGGAGCCCGAATTGACCTGCTTCAATTACCCCCATACAGGCAGCGCAAAGTCTGTGATCCTTGATCGATTTCTGTCAGTCAGCTTCATCGCGGCGCTTCCTGCTGAGGAGAAAGACAGGGTGGCGGAGCAACTGATGAATTTGATTCAGACCCACCCGGCGCTACGCGGACACGAGACTATCGAGTTTCCTTATCAGACTTTCGCTTATGTATGTCGCCGTCAGGATTGAGTTCGCCGTCTCAACAGACGAGCACGACTAAAATAGGGAGGCAGGCAGTATCCGAATTCGTGTTGCTGGACGAAGAATGAGAACGCCCATTGAGCCTGCTGTTCTATATCGACTCTGCAGGGTAGAAAGTCTTGTTTCGCAGATCGTCATACCGGCCAAATGAATCAGTGATAGTTTCCCAGCCATTCACAGCGTGGATATGTCCCTAGCATTGGGCAAGAATTAGCCAGTATTAGGCTAACGCATGCTCCTGCCGTTCTTTTAGATTGGTTGCACAACCACCATGAGTATCCTTAATGACTCTATCTGATTTGAACCGGCCGATATCTGAAGCTCCCGTTTGGTTTGTCACTGGGGCAAGTCGCGGGCTCGGCGCTGCGATTGTCCGAGTGGCCCTCAACGCGGGCTATCGTGTTGTGGCAACGAGCCGCAACGCGGGCGCGATTCAAGCGGCATTTCCAAATGAAAAAGCTGAGCGTCTACTCGCTCTGTCATTAGATGTAACAGTACCGGGCCAGGCTCAATCTGCAGTCGAGGCCACGGTTGCAAGATACGGGCGTATTGATGTTCTAATTAATAATGCGGGGTATGGACAGTTAGGACAGTTCGAAGAAGTCAGCGAGGTCGCAATTAAAGAGCAGTTTGAAACGAACGTGTTTGGCTTGATGCACGTGACGCGTGCGGTGCTGCCCCTGATGCGAACCCAACGTTGCGGTCACATTTTTAACGTTTCGTCGATAGGAGGCATGGCCGGATTCGCTGGCGCAACCGTTTACTGTTCAAGCAAATTTGCGGTTGCAGGTTTCTCAGCTTCTTTAGCAGATGAGGTCGCGCAGTTTGGTATCAAAGTCACTAGCGTTTTACCAGGCTACTTTCGTACTGATTTCTTGGCAGCAAATTCAGTGCGATACGGTGACTCCGTACTAGAGGATTACTCCAGCACCTCTACCACCCTACGAAGTCAGTTCGACAACTATAACCAGCAACAGCCTGGCGATCCAGAAAAGCTCGCAAGTGCATTAATTAACGTGGCCCAACATCCACAACCGCCATTGTGTTTTGTTGTCGGTGCCGACGCTGTCAGCATCGCTTCTTCGGAAATGAACCGTGTTCTAGGAGAGATAAAAGATTGGCGTGCGCTGTCCGAGACAACCAACATTAGCTGACGGTTATCGCGGTTGGCTGGCTTGCGGTGGCTGCAACAGTTGGAGTTACACAGCCTCCTCCAACTTAGGAGGAGGCTTATTGCAGATCAAACTTTGATGAACGCCAATAGGTCTTGGTTGATGACCTCGGGATGGGTGGTGCACATTCCGTGTGGATAGCCCTTGTAGATTTTAAGCGTACCGTTTTTTACTAATTTGATGGACAGCTCCGCTGAGTCAGCAATCGGAACGATTTGGTCATCGTCGCCGTGTAGGATCAGCACAGGAACTGTGATCTTTTTAAGGTCTTCGGTGAAATCGGTTTCCGAGAAAGCCTTGATGCAGTCATAGTGTGCTTTAGCACCGCCCATCATGCCTTGGCGCCACCAATTTTCCTTAACGCCCTCAGAAACAGAGGCGCCCTCGCGATTGTAACCGTAGAACGGAATGGGTACTTCTCTATAAAACTGCGCACGATTGGCAGCTAGTGCAGAGCGGAAACCGTCGAAAACGTCGATCGGAAGTCCGCCAGGATTGTTGGCTGACTTCACCATTACAGGAGGAACCGCGCCGATCAACACAGCTTTGGCGACATGGCCAGCACCGTGGCGGGCGACATAACGAGCTACTTCGCCGCCGCCGGTGGAATGGCCGATGTGCACGGCGTTCTTTAGCTTCAGATGAGCGACCAAGGCAGCTACATCAGCAGCATAGGTGTCCATGTCATTGCCGGTCGAGGTCTGCGTGGAGCGACCATGCCCGCGCCGATCATGCGCGATCACTCGATATCCCTTGGAAACGAAAAACAGCATTTGTGCATCCCAATCGTCTGCACTGAGAGGCCAGCCGTGGTGGAATACGATCGGCTGACCCGTGCCCCAATCTTTGTAGAAGATTTCGGTGCCGTCACTTGTAGTGAAGCTGGTCATCGCGTTCTGTCCTTTTTGAATCGGGGCCGTAGCTCCCGCCTGGGCAACATCGCTACCTATCCCAATGGCGGTAATCGAACTGGCGACTAGCGCCGTAGCGCCAACTTTAAGTATTTGTCTACGTGAACTGGATTGAGTACGGATTTGGTTTGGCACGGTACCTCCCACTCTCGCCATTACGCGAAAGATGATGACTAAACACGTGAGCGCTAATTAATACTTCATTTGTTCTTGTTAGATGGTTCGGCTATCCCATTAAGACTTTGCAGCCGCCTCGATTATTTGCGCCACTGGCCGAGGGTTCGAAACCATCACCACATGAGATGCGCCCTTCACTACAACGGTCTGTCTGGACTTAGCACGGTCAGCCATGAATGCCATCGCTTGTGGAGGAATATTCTTGTCCTTATCACCGAAGATCCACCACGACGGAATTGTTTTCCATGCTGCATCTGTTGCCGCTTCGTTTAGCGCCTCTTCAGTAACGGGGCGCTGGGTGGCCGCCATCAGGCGAGCATCGGCCACGGGTACGTCAGCTGCGAATTGACTAGGAAATTTATCCTGCTGGATATAAAGATCTTTGCCGCCGCCTTCCAGTGCAATAGGGGTGTCGAGAGTAGGGCCAAGGGTGGCTCCCGGAAATTTACCCGTTAGTGCTACGGCGCTCTCACCGTTTTCAGGTGCAAACGCAGCGACATACACCAAAGCTTTCACATTCGCCTGGCCGTAAGCCGCTTCACTTATCACCGGGCCGCCGTAGGAATGACCGACGAGCACGACTGGACTCTTGATGCTTTTAACGAGGTTCTGAATGGACTGAGCGTCGCTCTTGACGCTACGCAGCGGATTTGCGGCGGCGACAACAGTGTATCCATCTTTCTCAAGAATTTTTATGACCCCGTTCCAGCTGCTTGATCCTGCGAAAGCGCCGTGCACCAGAACAATGGTGGGTTTAGCTGGTTCGGCAAACGCTGAAGGGGATGCCAATACGACAAAAGTCATTGCCAAACGGGTTAGCAGCTCATTAATTTTCATACGCGCTCCTGCAACAAAATATAAGTAGGTTGTCTTGCACTGCCTGCTTCAGACCCGAAATATTACTTTTTCGAGAAACTGATTTTAAACTAAAGAAAAAACGGCTTTCCCAACTCCTGTTATAGAAAACTTCCTCGTTCCCCAAAGAACCCGTAACAGCCTCGCCAACCGGCAAGCCTCCTACCATTTTAGATTAGCGCTTTGAGGTAGTTACGAATTGTACGGATGTGCTATTACGCTCAGGCTGACCGCTTCTCTAGCAATCGCTCATTGACGACGATGACAGCCTGTATTTCACTAGGAATATTGGTTAGGGAGTGACAGAGCATCGCATGTCACCAAGACCGGTTTGTAGCCAGACTATCTTGACATTCAATATCATTGCTATTCGCGGAATTTGCACCGAAAGAGGACATTTGACTCCCCTTAACCATTCGCTGATTTCTACTTCAGTGCAGTTGCAGTAAGGTGCCAGCTTAATAACAAACTGCTCTAAGCTGATTCCGGAATAGCATAACGAAATTTTTAGCCGATCGTTGAATGTTTCCAACCCGCGATCGTATCGCGTTCTAGCAACTGATCCATTAAGCATAAACGGCGCTCCAATCAGCTTTAAAGAATGGGGGCAATTGAACAAGAGTAGCGCGCTTCAGAGCGCAGCAGAGAATCCTGCCAAACTAACTGGACAAACTCTCGACAGATCACTTTTTTATGCTTAGGAGTGGCGGAAATGCCACTAAATCTTGATCGCTGCTTAGGAACAGGTTTGTATATTCTTAACCTTGGGGACAAGTATGACTTACCTTTCGGGTAGGTTACCCACAATAAACGCGATCGCTGAACCAAAGAAACCGGATCGATCGTCATCGGCGAACAACGACATCCTCCGAAGATACTTGGACAGGTCAATTCAGTTAGTTCGCCGAGTCCATACGTAGACTGTGCGCAAATCGACGTTTAATGTTATTACGAATCCTTTATCGACGGGGCGTTGTTCAACAGCCAACGCCGGAGGCGACGTCAGTCATCAAAAGTAGTAGCATGACTCTCAGGAGATTTCCCGCAATGACTGACCGAACAATCGGAGAAAATTTACAGCGTCTCTTAAACGCACTTGTCAAAACAAGAGACTGACCATTACTTACCCTTAAAAATACCAACAACAATTGGTCGATATCAAACATACGGGCATTTGTTCATCAACCCGAGGTTCCTTCATGGGCTTACTCATACAAAACCGGATTCAAATGGTTAATCGTGCCACCCTAGTCTTTGCGTTATTTCACGCCGATAGGGCGTATCGATCTGTTGTGGCACCTGAGTAATATAATTTCGGGCATGATCCAGCGTGTCTCCGGTGAGGTTCGAAAGATATGAGATCGCATCATTAACGGTGGGGATGAGTCCCTCAACATTCTCGAACCTGGGGGGAAGCGCAGTCCAAATCACGGCATCTACCTGATGAGCCGAAGCCCATTCAGCGATGATCCCCCTCCCCGCTCCAGCGCAAATATATACCCCGACACCATCCTGGCGATCTTTCGGTATCTGCTCCCGGCCGCGCAGTGCATCACAGGCCTCCTCGAGTGATTGAACATTCACTACGGCCCAAAACACTCTACAGACTGGGGCATTTATACAGATGGCGGTAGCCAATTCGCCGCCATCACTCACCCTTGAAAACTCAATCGGAACGAGAGGGCCATCCTCGAACCAACCGGTCGACAGAGGCAGGCGACCAGGTTTCCAAATCAACGACCCCCAACCTAGGCATGCGATAACCAATGGACGACTCCTTCATTCCGACGCGAGGCAATATAAAGAAAGATAGCTAGGCACAGTGACGCGTGCATCATTCGTCCAGGGTTTTGGTTAGGTACTCAGTAAGCGTCGCTGCACAGGCATCAATGCCTTCTAGAAGCACAATCTCAAAACCATGCGTATTTTCAGTTGGAATTGCTAGGCAACCTGCGCGAGCGGCGATACCCGCGCTCATCACCGCGCTGGCGTCGGACGCGAAGTCCACTAACAACGCAACTTGTGGGGTGTATCCCGCACACTCAGCGGCTTTGATGAGCTCGTCGACAACAGAACGGGTGTAATAACCTTTTTCATCACCCGTGTTCACAATTGGATCTGCAGACAGAATGGTTCCATACTCGGCTAACACAGGGCCAACTTCGACGGCGATTGTGGTATCCCCAGGTAACCGAGAGGCTGCATACAACGCCCCGGCGTTCGACTCCTCCTCCAGCGTTGTGCAGACTATCCATACGTCTTGCTTAAGCTCTGCCCGTCTGCTGTTTAGCCGCTGCGCAGTCATTATCACGGCAGTTAAGGGGGCACGGTCGTCGAGAAAGTGTGCTGCCACTGCATCTTTCAATGTGTAGGGCCGACGCCAGTGTTTGCTAAGAACTACCCGCGTACCCGGTCGTACTCCTGCGTCAGTCAGCTCAGCCAAGGTGCACCGAGTTACGACATAAACGTCCTCCCACGTAACTGCGCCTTTCAGTACGTCTTGACCTTGGGAAGAAGTGCCGCTGTTATGCATGGATCCATATGAAAGGACGCCAGGTAGGCACTTGGCATATCCCATGATTTCTACGGGGCACACGCCAAAGCTGATAGGTTTCGCCCCACCCAGCGCCACCACTTCAAGAGATCCATCGCTTCTAACTTTTTTGACAATCATGGCTATTTCATCGAGGTGGGCCATGACGCGAATGGGTCGTTCACGCTTCGATTCCGCATGTGACTTGATTAACCCTCTCACATTCCCTGCATCGTCTATCGAAACATCGTCACAATATTTGCTCAGCTCGTTGAAGCAAATTTCACGTACCTCGTCTTCCTGGCCACCCGGGCCGCGAGCAAGTAGCAATTTCTCTAATAATTTGAGCGTCTCTTCTGGCATCTTGGTTCTCCATAACGGCTACGAACAAGTAGACTCACTTTGTGCCCAGTGTGTTCCATGCAAATCTAAGAGTCGGCATCCATAGCTACAGGTGCCTTTTAAAACTAGGCCAAGCCGTGAAATTTCTCACGTTCGAATATGCCGTTAGAGGTTTCCGCTACCATATTTTTCGTTGATCAGTCAGAGAGAAAAACACATATCTGCATCCTCCCTTAAAGATTCAACAATATTAACTCGCCAGAGCAACATTCTACCCAACATTGGTCGAGCAGCTTGGCATGGCAGTGCTGATTGCAGATAGGCAATAAAAGCCAATATGTCAACGAGGTAATTTTCTCCTCGTCGACACAGAAAGGGGCCATTTTTTCGTCATGACTGCACAGTATGACTTTTGGGTTTTAAAGTGCCAATCAGACTAAAGATCTGCGGGACAGCTAGATGGAATTAGTGTCAAACGTATTACGTAGGAGTATCCATGATGAAAACATCTGTAGCTTTATCTTCGGCGGCAATTCTGTTAACCAGCTTATTAGGCGTCGGAGGCTGTGCTCAGAATTTAGGCGGTGACTCGTACTCAAGAGATGACGCGCGAGCAGCGCAAACGGTTAGGATGGGGACTATTTACTCATTGAGACCGGTCAAAATTGAGGGTACAAAAACACCCATTGGAGCGGGTGCAGGTGCTGTTGTTGGAGGAGTAGGAGGTAGTGCAATTGGCGGCGGGAGGGGTAGCATCGTTGCAGCGGTCATAGGCGCAGTTGCTGGAGGACTCATTGGCTCCGCGACTGAAGAAGGTTTGATGCGCACCCAAGGCGTTGAGATTACCGTCCGAGAAGATGACGGAAGCATGCGGGCCTACGTTCAACAGGTTCAAGAGAATGAGGTATTTCGGACGGGAGAGAGAGTAAAAGTTTTGACCGTAAATGGTACAAGTCGAGTGACTCATTGAGATCCAAGCTACCCGTCAATCGCTAAAAGTCAGCACAGTCGCAGTCGCTTGCAGTGCTATTCTCGCGAGCGCCATTTTAAGGCCAGAGCTTCAAACCGAGTGCCATAACCAAGTTTTTTAGGGGTGTCATCGTGTTTTGCTACCCAACCAAATAAAACGGCGCAAGCAGATGCAGACTCTTGGTTCAAACCATAAAGATCCCTAAGATCAAATCCACCATTTTCAACAGCATTCCACCACGCTAATAAGAAATTGGCGGCTTTGCGCGACTGACCCGTATCTCGTTCAGCTAATGATAGTAAATGCAGAAGAGCATTTTGCGTGACCGGATCGAGTGTTGTCTCAAGGGGGGGATTTTTCGTAAAAAAATGGATCGAAGCAGGCGCGCCCTGCTCAGGTAAAGCCCGCAAGCGTTTGTCTGCCGCATCTCCCCATAGTCGGCCAAGCTCTACCGTTTCCTCTAGGGTCAAAACGTGTCGAGCGCTCAACTCTCGAAGATAATTCAATCCGATATCCAGCGCTTCGAATAAGGCATGGCGCGACGGAGCGTTCTGGATCGCATTCAAATGCGCGAGCGATTTTGTGAAATAGGGTTCGGGGAGATCGTTTAGGCATGGCGAGGACACGGGCGTTTTTCCTTTTAAAAAATTGAGGCGCCAATGTGGTTTTTAAGGGCCGCAGAGAACGTTCTAAGTCTAGTGGAAAAGGCGTCAGGACAAGGAGGAATTCGAAGATATAGGCTGATTCGTGGCCACAGATCCTAGTGCGTTAAGGGGCTCCGTTGAGTCCATCGCAAAAAAAACGACAAATCTCCTGACGGTGGTGACTGGCGTGCATGCTTCCCTGCGAGAGCACATCCGATTGCCGGACTTCACGCCGGCACGTATGTATTGATGAATGTACTGTGGTTGCCCGTACTGTCGTGGACTGTTGGGACACGAGCTTTCTGAAGGGCGGCACCACGTCTGAACCGTTGATAAAACGCGTCTTCATTTTACCTACCAACGATGTTTCGGGGGGCACGTGTCCGCGTTATCGTTGAGAAAGAACCCACCCGTGGGCCCAAACCTGTCAAGTGTGGCCAAGCGAACTGCGATCGGAGCTGCATCTTCCGGTTTGCGGTTACCCATGTGGCCGTTAAGGTCGGTCGCTGTTAAACCCGGGTCGGCGGCGTTCACCTTAATTCCCTCCTCCGCTAATTCCTTCGCTAGCTTAACGGTAAACATGTTAAGAGCCGTCTTCGATGCACAATACCCTGCGGAGCCGATTCCCCAGTTCTCACTCGTTAAATCCAGCGTTGAAGCAATTGAGCCAAGGCCGCTGCTCATCATCACAATTCGCGCTGCCCATGATCTGCGCAGCAAGGGTAGAAACGCTTGGGTGACTCTGACTGCGCCAAAAACGTTAACGTCAAAGATCCCCCGTATTTCGTCCACCGACTCTAAACTGGGAACCGGTGGGCGACCGAAATTTATTCCAGCGTTGTTGACCAATGCGTCGAGCGCATCGATTTCATTTTCGAGACGGTCAACAGCTGACTTAATGCTCTGGGCGTCAACGACGTCGAGCAGTAAACAGCGAGCGTCAATTCCCTCCTGACGAAGTCCATTTGCAGCCTCTTCGCCACGCCCTTCGTCACGGCTGCCTAACCACACCGTATAGCCTCGCTTGCCCAGCTGTCGCGCAATCTCTAGTCCAATACCCTTGTTAGCGCCGGTGATGAGTGCATTGATCGTTGGCATAACGATATTTCTCCCTCAGGACAATTCATATTGAAGGCCTACCCTGCTGGCATGACCATTAAAGTGCGATTTGAGCCATAGATGAAAGCGTTACTGCTAAGCGGTTTGCGGAACGAAGTCCCATCTCTTAAAAACGTGTACTTTCTCGCTTTCCACCTAAACCGCTACATTCAGGCAAGACACGGCGCCAGAGAGTTCCACGCTGGTTTTTTATCTCAGCACTCACTCAGGAAAGCGAGAATCTCGTTCGCCAATTCTAACGGGGCCTCTTCGGGCATATGATGACCACAGTCCAACCCTCGCCCCCATAATTTCGTTGTCCATGGTTCCCAAACAGATAATACGTCTCCATATAACAGTTCTAGATCATCGCGCAGTGACCATAAAATCAAGGTGGGACACGATACCCGCCGCCCTGCCCTGCGATCTTCTTCATCGTGCCTACGATCTATGCCCAATCCAGCACGATAATCTTCAACCATACCGTGGACTGTTGCCGGATCATGGATGGCCGTCCGATAATCCAAGTAGGCTTCTTCACCCATCAGCGCTGGGGATCCGCCGTACCAAGCATCGGGATCGGCGAGGATTGCTCGTTCAGGCTTTTCGGGCTGGCCGAAGAAGAACCAATGCCACCATCGGTTGGCGAACGTTGAATCGCATCTATCGAGAGCTTCAACGATTGGCACCGCATCCAATATACCTAGTTGAGTTACGTTATCTGGATGATCCATCGCGAGACGAAAGGCGGTGTAGCTACCCCTGTCATGTCCGATAACGGCGAAGCGCTCGTGCCCTAAATAGCGCATCAAAGCGACGCAGTCGTTTGCCTTAGCGCGTTTTGATGATCCGGCGTGGTCAGGAGTATCTGCAGGTATGGAGGACTTACCAAAACCTCGGAGGTCAGGACAGATGACCGTGTGATGCCGAGCTAACAATGGGGCGACGAGATTCCAGGTTGCATGAGTTCGAGGATGGCCATGAAGCAAAAGCACGGGTGTTCCTTGGCCACCGTGTCTGACACGCAATGTAGCGTCTGGAAGCCTCACAGTTTCGAGCAGAAAGTCATCGAACATTGTTTAATCCACGTAGGTTTGCATGAAGCATTGCTTTGAGAAGCGCGTGGTCTTTGAACGGACGTTATCGGTAGTCAAGACATGAGAAGCGCTTCGGTGATATTAACCATTGGAACTTCGCCGTCTTCACTCTTCGCCAGCAGCCATTGCCTTGTTTTACTCACGTCGAAAATTTGACCTTTGTCTATCAACGTCAGCAGTAGCTCATCGCATACACGATAATGGCCGCATTCCGGACAAACTCTCTCCTCCCATGGCCCTGCGCAAAGAATGCGCTCTGCGATGCCAACACAAATTAGACAGTTCATAACGTCCCCCAGGTGCAGACGGTGAATGCTCAGGAGATGTGCAGGGATATGACACCGCACAATCGCTCACGGTCGACAGACAACGGATCGTGAAAGTTCGCGGCATCAGTAGATTTCCAAGCCCCTAACGGACTGGTTTCTAAGGTGGAGAACGAACCGCATCGTGCGTTTATTCCAAATTTCGGCGGTGAGCCCACGGGCTAACCTCTGCATATCTACAGACTATCATCAGCCAGGGCTTGATCGGCGGACAACGACGGCGATGAATATGCGCAACCAAAGCACGCCTGGTTCTTCTCCCTCTTGGTGCTCCTCGGACTTTATCGGCTCATGGGGAAAAGGAACTATCACCCGCCCAATCACGCGGAATCGCTACGCCCAATAAAACAACTCTAACCCGCAGCATTCGTCTATTACTAAATTCTCCGCTGCAGTCCCCATAGCGTTACCACCTGAACAATTCGTTAATGCCGGAGCACTGAACGTGAGGGATGGGTCTGGTGGCGAGTCGTTTATAGCGGCCGGCGGGGTGACAAGGGGCAGGTTCTCGAAACAAAAGAAAATTGGGCTCGCATCCGCGCAGACGGAGCTCCACCAAGATGGCTCTCGGCTCAGAAAATTTGCGGTGAAGCGAAATACTGTGCAGTCACAGCAGTGAAACCGCCAGCTCAAAAGCCGTCAATTAACATCCCAAAACCGCCGCCTACAATCAAGTCGTCTTCCCCCTGCTCTTCATCAAGCGTACGCACGGGCCCGAAAGGGGCGCTACTGCATCCCCTCAGGAGGAAATAAACGATGCGGTGTTAGAGAGTTTTTCACTGAAGCCCAGCATGTTCTAAGCTTAATTTTTCGGCGTGTTTCTGGGGCACATTTCATGACGAACAACGCGATGGATTTTTCCATTCAAGATTTGATCGTGGCGCTTTTGCGCGAGCAGAATATCAACACAGGTTATTGGGGGCTAACGATGCATTTCAATGCTTCGGGTACGTCGATCACAAAGGCTGACGAACCTGAGACAAAACTGCCGGGGCTGGCTGTCTGTGTTACGGGGATAACGTTGGTTCCGGCTAGCGCAGCCGAAGATGGCAGCATCGACGCCTCGCTTGTCAATCCGGTGAAGAAAGCCCGACCGAAAAGGACTAGCGGGGTAAAAGCTGAGCACAGAGGCGGCCCGCCAAAATAGCATAGCCACCTGTCTGAACTCTGAAAACTCTAGCCCAGATAGTTGGTCATCAACATGTGACCTCCATTAACTCTACGGACACTTTGATGACCTACGCTGCCCATCCTTTCCCGGCCATATTTGCCCAGCTTCGTGCGTTACGAAAATTAATTGAAGACCTCGAAGAAGCAGAAAAACACTCCTCATTGCGAGGGCACCAGACTGTGGACAGCCCCGAAGCTATTCGCCTCTCTTTCGACACCCTATCAGCTGGATTGAGCGACATAGAGACGACATTAGCAACGATCGCAGAAGCTATGGGGGAGATCAGAAAATTTTAGAGTTTTAGATGTATCCGTCCGGCCAAGTCATCTACCCAGTCCTGCAAAGCCAAGACATGGTGTGCACTTAAATTTAAGTGAGCACCAGTTCTAGCC
The DNA here is from genome assembly GCF_058136335.1 of Pseudomonas sp. 4CAES_32.4. Taxonomy (NCBI): domain Bacteria; kingdom Pseudomonadati; phylum Pseudomonadota; class Gammaproteobacteria; order Pseudomonadales; family Pseudomonadaceae; genus Pseudomonas; species Pseudomonas sp. 4CAES_32.4. The sequence continues at coordinate 3,223,060 of NZ_CM176882.1, read as the reverse complement.
TTTTAAGCGGGTATTTCATGCAGCCACAACGCCGTTCCTACTCCAATTCATACAAAGTCCAAGTCATTCATGAGCGCGCCCAGCCCGCTGCCTCGATTGCCAGCGTCGCGCTGAGCCATAGCCTCAACGCGAACCTCGTCCACAAGTGGATTCGGGTGCAAACGCAAAAAAACACGGAGCTGCAACCTGCTTTTATTCCGTTACCCGTGCAGCTAGCCGGCGCAAATTCGCAAGCTGCATCATCGCATATCTGCGTTGAAATCCCAGACCCGCGTGATACTGTCAAAGTGAACTGGCCGACCGAAAGCGCGGCTGCCTACGCGACCTTTCATGGCCCATGCGCGCCGCAAGTTCTTCGAATTGCACGCCACCAACAAGAGCCAGCTCGCCGAACAGGCCTTGCGCTACATTCAGTTGCTTTACGAAATTGATAGCGGAGTCCGCGACCTTGAACCGGATTTACGCCGCCTAATACGACAAGAAAAAACTGTACCGGTGATGGATGCTCTGCCTGGATGATCGCCCAGCGACAGATCGGGCATGACGGCTCGGCGATCAGCAAAGCTTTGGATTACGGCCTCACACGCTGGACGGCGCTGTCGCGCTATCTCGATAACGGGGCCGTACCCATTGACAATAATTGCTGCGAGAACCAAATCCGATCGTGGGCGGTGGGTCGCAAAAACTGGCTTTTTGCAGGTTCGCTGCGCAGCGGCAAACGGGCGGCGGCGATCATGAGCTTGATCCAGTCGGCGCGGCTCAACGGGCATGATCCATATGCTTATCTCAAAGATGTGCTGACGCGGCTGACGCACCGGGCAAATGAGATTACCGAGTTGCTGCCGCATAAATGGCGCCCGTTCAACCGCCCAAAGTATGTTGGGCAGGTGCGGACAGCGCCGGTACTGGGGTCGCCGGAGCAGCGGGTCGGCTCATCGCTAATGTGACGAGACGTACATAGATGGCGTGGACGGCGCAGGCAGTGCGTAGGTCGCCTTCATCCATTCGATCTCTGCCTGGGGCGTGCGCCCAAAGAAACGTTTGAATTCGCGGCTGAATTGCGAGGCGCTTCCGTAGCCTACATTGAACGCCGCCGTCGAAGCGGTCATAGCGTTGCGTAGCATCAGTAATCGCGCTTGGTGCAAGCGCGTCGACTTCAGGTATTGCATCGGCGACGAGTCCGTCACGCTGCGAAAGTGCAGATGAAAATTGGGCACGCTCATGCTCGCTTCTTGGGCAAGGGACACCACATCCAAGCGCTCCTGGTAGCAACTATGGATCTTCCGGATCGCACGAGTGACCTTACCAAAGTGACCCTGGCGATTGAGCGCGGCGCGCATCGAGCCACCTTGCTCGCCGGTTAGGATGCGGTAATAGATCTCCCGCACCAGCGACGGCCCAAGTATTTGCGCTTCGACCGGACTGCTCATCGCCTCAAGAAAACGTAGCGTCGAGGCGCGCAGCAAATCGTCCATCGGCGAGGCATACATGCCCTTGGGCTGGGCATCACTTGGCCTGAGAGCTTCATCCATTTGCAGTATTAACTCGCTGGCCATTTGTAAGTCGAGGCGCATGTAGACCGCCAGCATTGGCTGCGCCTCGCTGGCATCGGTCTCCATGGTGAAAGGAACTGGGACGGATACCACTAGATAGTGCTGGGCGTCATAAACGTATACGTCATCGCCCAGATAGCCACGCTTGCGCCCTTGGCACAGGATCACGATACCCGGGTCATACAGCACCGGAGTGCGAGTAAGTGGCCGATTCGAACGCAAAAAGCGGATATCCTCTAGCGCGCTGAGGTTGTAGCCCTCGACCGGCGCGAGGGTTTCCATCAAATGCACCATGCGAGAGGTGCGTGAGTCGGCCCGATTCATTGATGTCCCCCTCCGCTGGCCGCTCAACCGTCGGTGGTAAGGGTCAGCGCTTCCCATTGATCAATCTCCCTAGCCGTGCGATTTAGCTTGTCACGTACCAGCCCCAGCGCGTCACTGCCCAATAATAAGTGTGCCGGTGGTGTAGGGCTGGCAATAACCTGCAGCATCGCTTGCGCCGCTTTTCGCGGGTCGCCAAGCTGTTTGCCGCTCTTTTCTTCGCGGGCCTTACGTACCGGGTCGAAACTGGCGTTATAGTCAGCAATGCTTCGTGGGGTGCGCTGCATTGAACGACCGGCCCAGTCAGTGCGAAACGAGCCTGGTGCCACGGCGGTCACGAAGATGTTGAAAGGTAGCAGTTCTTTGCTCAGCGTATCGGAGATACCTTCGAGAGCAAACTTGCTCCCGCAGTAGTACGCGATCCCCGGCATCGTGATGGTGCCGCCCATAGAAGTGATATTAAGAATATGACCAGTGCGACGCTTGCGAAAATAAGGCACGAAAGCCTTGGTCACCGCTACCGCGCCGAACACGTTGACGTCGAATTGGCGACGCATTTCCTCCAGCGGCGACTCTTCAAAGATGCCCTCATGACCGTAGCCGGCGTTGTTGACCAACACGTCGACTGGGCCATGGGTTGCTTCAATAGCAGCTACTACGCTGTCGATCCGGGCGAAGTCAGTGACATCCAGAATCACCCCATGAGCATGATCCACGGAGAGCGTCTGAAAGGCGCGCAAGGCGCTTTCACTACGCACGGTACCTATGACACGGTGGCCCGCTGCAAGAGCTTCTTGCGCCAACGCGTTGCCGAAGCCAGTGCTCACCCCCGTGATGAAGATGGTCTTTCTGCTGTTCATGGCGACTTCCAATAAGTAGGGACGAAGCCATGATATCTATCGAAAACTCGGTCACCTATGCCTGTTTATCTTAGAGCATTGCCTATTCCTATCAGAGTCAACAGCTATGTGGGCGCGCGTTTAACCACGCGACATTTGTGTTGAATGGAAACTTATGTCAATTCCATGCAATTGGATGGGAGACCCTGCGCAATACCCCAACTACTCCAAGAGAGTTGGCCAAACTCTTTCTTTTATATTGACCGCACAGCACTTTTGTCGAACCTTTTTCTGCGCTATCGCGTCCCAAAGCTATTGACCCCAATTAGCCGTTTGGAGCTCCCGATGCTCATCCATCCCAAAGCGCATTTCCGTCCGTATTCCCATGCATGCGGGGGGTGGGGATCGGCACAATCAGTGATGAAAATTTTATGGCGAGAGCAGGCCTTCGCAAAGGGGGTCGCCGCCTTAGTCAAGCAAAACAAGCCTAGCGGTTTTGCGTGCGTGAGCTGCGCTTGGGCCAAACCAGGAAAACCGCACGCCCTGGAATTTTGTGAAAACGGCGCGAAAGCGACCGCGTGGGAACTGACATCACTTAAAACAGATCCTGTATTTTTTGAAGGCCACACGGTGTCGGAACTACGTAGTTGGTCAGATTACGATCTTGAGCAACACGGGCGCTTAACTCACCCGTTACGCTACGATCCTGAATCTGATCGATACGTCGAAACAACGTGGGATCAGGCGTTCACAGAAATAGGTGCCCTCTTGAAGCCCATGGTGCCGACCAGTGTCGTTTTCTACGCTTCGGGACGGGCGTCTTTGGAAACGTCATTCATGTACCAATTGTTCGCCCGTGCCTATGGGACTAACAATCTCCCTGATAGCTCAAACATGTGTCATGAAAGCACTTCTGTGGGTTTACAGGAAAGCATAGGTGTGCCTGTTGGCACGGTAACACTTGAAGATTTTGACCAGACAGATTGCTTATTCTTTTTCGGTCAGAATGTTGGCAGTAATAGTCCGAGGATGCTGCACCAGCTACAAGATGTCCGTAAAAGAAACGTGCCGATAATCACGTTCAACCCATTACGTGAGCGGGGCCTGGAGCGGTTTGTAAATCCACAGTCACCGATTGAAATGCTAACGCCAGAATCAACGACTATAAGTACGCAGTATCATCAAATATCGATCGGCGGCGATACGGCCGCAGTGATCGGGATCGCGAAAGCGCTCTTGGAGATGGACAATGAACAACGGAAAAATAATGGAGAACCATATTTGGATGGCAAGTTCATCCAGGAACACACGGAGGGTTCCGAAAGCTTTTTCGCTTTCGTACGCGCCTGCCACTGGCAGCGAATAGAGCGCCGTTCAGGTCTATCTCGTGGAGCTTTAGAAGCAGCAGCAAAGGTGTACTCAAAAAGTAAGCGTGTGATGTTTATTTATGGAATGGGACTCACCCAGCACAGACACGGCGTCGAGAACGTTCAGATGCTGGTTAACCTTCTGCTTATGCGGGGCAATTTCGGTAAACCTGGTGCAGGTATTTGCCCAGTTCGGGGGCACTCCAACGTCCAGGGGCAACGTACAGTCGGGATTACCGAAGATCCCGATAAAGTTCCTATTGAGCTCATCGAGAAGCAGTTTGGCTTCAAAGTTCCTCGAGAAAAGGGACTCTGTACGGTCGATGCATGCGAAGGCGTTCTAACAGGACAAGTACGTGGTTTTATCGGACTGGGCGGTAACTTCCTTCGAGCTATTCCCGACACACTTCGTATGGAACCAGCGTGGCAAACCCTTCACTTGAACGTACAGATTGCCACCAAACTCAATCGCACACATCTAGTCCCTGCAAAAAATCAATGGTTGCTTCCCTGCTTGGGAAGGATTGAAATTGACCGTCAAAACGGACTTGAGCAAACTCACTCGACGGAAGACAGCACTGGATGCGTGCACGGATGGCGCGGCAGTGCGGAGCCGGTTGGCTCCAATGTTCGCGCGGAAACTAACATTGTCGCAGGCTTGGCATTAGCTACCCTATCCAGCACCAAGATTGATTGGCGGGCTTGGAGTGAAGATTATTCAAAAATCAGAAGCGCCATTGCATCTACTTATCCAGAAATTTTCCACGATATGGAAAATAGAATGATTGAACCTGGTGGTTTTCACCGTCCAATAGCCGTAGCAGAGCGAAAATGGAAAACAAAGAGTGGTAAAGCCCAGTTCGTCATGCCAAAAACGCTTAACGAGGACGATGATGTCCTCACCGAGGACTTGTCTCGGGAGGTTTTGCAACTGATGACCATCCGTAGCAATGATCAATTTAATACGACTATTTACGGCTACGACGATCGATTTCGCGGGATTCACGGGACGCGCGACATCATTTTTATGCATTGCAACGATATCGTCCGATTGGGATTCTCGGTAGGGCAACGTGTCCTGCTGACGACCGCTATCGAGCCTGAAGTGATCCGGCAAGTGGGGCCCTTCGAAATAGTTGCATACGACATTCCAGAAGGATGCGTTGCTGGTTATTACCCGGAATGCAATCCACTGGTGCCTCTGTGGCACCATGCTGAACGGAGCAAAGTGCCTGCTGCGAAATCAGTGCCTATTCGCATTTCTTCTGCGTAATAAGCTTTTACAGAAAAAAATGTGCCGTAAAAGTCAAAAAAACCGCCGATCGACAGAGCTGCAAAAAAGCCAAGATTGCTTGGCATGCTTGACCGGTTTGAGCTAGGGTTTGAAGTGTTTACCTCGCCATTCGCAACCCAACAGCTCGTCCCTGTGCGTTTGGCGGGGTGAACCCTCCCGGCGAAGATATTACGGTGCTCAACTACGCACATGAGCCGCATAGTCTCAGATTCCATTAGTCATTCGAGAAACTAAGTAGACACTGTACCCCTGGGTGACCGTTGACGATTGAAAATTCCCCACGCAGCTGATTAGTAAGAGACTTGATAATTCTCAAGCCAATGGAGGCATCCAGCGGTGTTTCCGAAATCCCTAGTCCAACCTCCGCCTTAAACCACTGGCGATGACTGTCAATCAAGTTCACGACAGAAATGGGAGCATCGCAGATAGATGCCGCGAGGTTCACAAGCTCATCGAAATCATCTTCCCTCGGAGTATCAAGGATTTCGTAGCTGTGCAAAGCAGTGAGGCGCTCTACAGAGTCTGCGCCATTGTCTAAGTTTTGGGCATTCATTGGACGAAGAACCAAGGAATTTTGGACAAACTCAAAACCCTCAAACGTTGAACTGAAGACGCCCTTCCCTGCCATAGGAGCAGACGTTTAATCCGGCCAAAGCATACACGCATCGAGGAACCATGAACCCGCTCATACGCATTGGCTTTTTTACAAGACATCGGCGGAGCTAAGGGCACGGTCGCTCATGCCGTTCAACAAGGAAAAAGCCTGCAAGTCACGGCATCTTTAGCACCTGAAGCCACGACCGTCACCTTCGAATCCATAGATAGACTCCATCCACCTTCACCAGCAGCGCGATTCATCTTCTTATAGCTGGACGGCTGAAGGAACGACCGGCGCAATCGCGCGCGATCCTACATCCTCACACCTCGTCAACGATCTGCTGGTTCGCTTGCCATTGATCGACTTACAACTTTTTTTCAAACGATTTGAACAAAGCAATGCCTAAATTATGAGCGGGCAGGACTACCCGTGGTGTGACGTGTGTGAAGCCCGCAGCGATGCGGGCTTTTTATTGGTCATCAGAAAGCTCCCGGTCTCCATTTGAAGGCTCTGTCTCCCAAACGGACTCCATGCCGTGATCGCGGTATCGCTGTCGCCCCCACAAAACCCATCGCTGCAAAAAAAAGAATTGTAAGAAAGAATTTCAAGATGTTTCAAAGGTCTATAAGAAATCATCACCAGAGCCTGCCATCATGAAATTCGCAAAATTCTGTCAATCGCTTTCCAATTGGGCTGGTAGCTCGAAAACGTTCCTGAGTGCGTTAGCTCTAATCTGTCTCTGGGCCCTCACAGGCCCGTATTTTCACTACAACGATACCTGGCAATTGATCATCAATACCTCCACTACGATCATCACATTCCTGATGGTTTTTTTGATCCAGAACACCCAAAACCGCGACAATGACATACTTCATTTAAAAATTGATGAGCTAATTCGAGCCACCAAGGAAGCTCAAAATGCGACGCTTGGGTTAGACAAAATGAGCGCCCGCGAACTGCGAGAACTACGAGAACAGTACAGTTCACTGGGAGTTAATCAAGAAATAGAGCTCAACCCCTCAGCGACTCAGGAGCTTCCTGGTAGCCTGTCGCAACGAGTTACAGGATCTGAGGTGATCACAACCCGCCCGACTGAATAGGACGAGCTGCAAGTGCAAACGAGAGCACAAATGCACTACCGAGAGTTGTAGGTGTCTGGGACGAACGGCTTGGGTGGGCTCTCCTAAAATTTCCACGGATGGCTCAAGGCTATTAAGCAATACAGGGGAGCCCTACCATGCCATTAATTAAGGCCGTAGCCGTAGCAAAGGCACGTAGCCACTTCCATATTTTTGCAGACGCAAGAGAGGAAAATGCGTTTAAAAAACTTTACAACGGGGCCTTGGGGTACTGCCGATCGTTGCGGCAAGTTGGCTTGATTGACGAGGCGGAGCTACAACAACTGTTGATGGAAGCGCAAGATTTTCACACCGAATGGTATCGACAAAGATTATCCATTGCCGACGGCGCGTCAAAGTGATTCCTGCTCGCTGCCATAATTTATAAAGGTCATCCAGCGCTCAAAGCATGCATGTTGTTCGTTTACCGCGTCGCTCCATTCTGGCCCATTCGTCGTGCGAGAAGAAACGAGCATCATCATTCTGCACGTAGCGGAATCGAGATCTAGCAGCAGCTCATGAGAGCGCATTCGGAAATCATCAAGATCATTCATGAATTTTCACCCCCACATCCTGTCAAATCCTATGACTCGATGAATCATTGACAGCGAAACCACTTCCTAATATTTGTTGACATGACAAACGGTCGCCCTTCCCAACAAACTTACCGACGACTCGCAAACACATTAGCATTCATAATAAATAAAAACTTTCCCGTAGAGCTTCCAAACTCCTGTCCTTTGTGCCGGAGGGAGACATGAAGTTTACTTTTTGGAGTAATACGACTGAGATAGCGTCTAATCCTGGTCTAATTCATAATGAAGCTACGTTAGAAAAACCCGCTATGTTTCACGGGTTTTTGGCATAAAATCTGATTCGTTCAATACTGATTTGTGTCTTCCGAGCTCACAATACGCCTGTCAAAAATCGCTGCCGCTTCGCGAACTAATTGCCGCCATTCCGCTGAAGAAATTATTCCGTCCTGTTCTAAAATATCTGCCCGTTTTAGAAGTTCGTCGTAACGCTCACCTTCGCATGCGATTGACTCTGAATTTTCCAAAAGTCCGCGCCATTCAGCAAGTTTCTCGTCTTTACGGGTATTATCCATGGGAATTTTTCCTCATTCCGATCTTTTTATATCGTAGATAATATCGTGATGCCTCTTACCTAAAAGGTGAAAAAGAGCTCCGGTCGGGACGGCGCTCTCTCACCGCGCATCATGCAGGTCAACGGGGGTCTTGTTGCTGATCCATTACTGCGTTGTCCGTTTCCTCCCTTACTTTGTCCGGATCAACGCCCGTATCATCATCCTCGAGTGGTCGCTCACCCTCGTTACCAGGTAACTCGTCAATACCGGGCTCACGGGTCGGATCAACCTCCGTACGACCAGGGGACAAAGGATCAGGAGACGTCGGTACTGGATCGTCCTGCCCGGTTCCACATTGTTGCTTTAGTTCATCGTTCATAAACACCTCTCTACACCCTCATTGTTGGGGGCATATAGCTTGGAGATGCAGGCTGCTTTTACCGTTCGATTTTTTCACATACCGACGGTCGCAACACAAGTGATGAAGACGCTGCGTGACGCCACGCTGGAGTCGACCCAACGCGCGGGAAGCCGCCTTTGAGATTTTGAGGATTCTGCGTTGATTAAAGACCGTGCTTAAGGAATGGCGTCGTATCAGTAGCAGCTCCGTTGCGGCGATCGTCTCGCCTAAAGTCACCCCATACCCATTAGTCGAATTATGGAATGTCAAAAAAAATCAGTCTATAGTTAAGTAGTCTCAAGCAGTCGGTATCTAGAAAATGCGCTCGAAGCCGTTAGTAATGACAGTTTTATTAATGCTTATAATTCTTGGGACTGGCGCGGCATGCTCGATTTTCGACCTCTTTGAACATCATCTTCTTTAAAGCTGAAAATTAAACAAAAAAGAGGCTGTGATGAAAAATATCGAATGCCATTTGAACTACCTAATTGATACTTTTCTTGGGCCCATCGCAAAAATCATCGAATGCGAAGTTGAAGTTCTGGCCATAACGCCTGGAGCGTTCCAAATCATCATCAAAGCGCCTGTTCCAGACGATCTGCATAAAGCTCACTCCGTAAATTTAAGGTTCAAAAGCCAAGATACTCTTGTCGGAAATGTGGTTCATGTTCGAAGACTTGACGACGGAGGACTAGAACTTCAGATAGATGTTTAAAATTTCGGTATTTCTTTTAACGCAGACTTCACAAATACTTCTAGCCACGGGGTTCATGGATAGGGCATCCATTATGTAACGCCCGAAAGCCTGCAGACATTTCATAAGAAGGTTTGCGCACTCGCATTATACCTCCCAAAGGTCTATGAGCAGCTATGCCATGCCAAGGGCTGAACGACATTTTTTCTTCAATCTCATTAATTTTTTCTTCGCTCCAAGAAGACTGACGACCTACATCTATACGAGCCACCGTTATATAGGGACTCAAAATTTCCGGCCACTCAACAGAAGCATCCTCAATTGGCATCTTTTCGATATCTGTTCCCAATTGAACACGCACTTCCCACACACCATTATTTTGTTCAAAAAATTCTTTTACGGCGTCGCGCAATGCGTCCGGGCTGTCTGACAAATCAAGAACCTTGTTAGTCAAAGCAATTAATGACGATGAAACCGGAACTACGGCGATTTTTGCATAGTAGAGCCCGTACAATATCGGCAATGCAGTGTTAAAGCTTTCCCCAAGAATATGTGTTTGTGGATGTCCTCCCAAGCTTTTCAACGTTGCACTCTCTGCGCCAACGGATTCTAGGGTTCTTTCGACGCCGCGAAGAAGGGCTGATAGTGCCTTTTTCGTTCTGGGTACTCTGTCCGTAGTTTTCGCTAACAGCTTCAATGTTTTCAAAAATGCTTTCGGTGTTGGCGAGGCAAAAGCTTTGGCATTTAACATGACAAAGTCTTGAGTGATAGCCCCTTCGCTCCCAGGCAAACGCGCCCCTTCAACCCCTATAATCTTCATGGCCAAGCCTCTGGGAGTAGAGACGTTGTCCTCAAGGATATCTCCGGGATTTGTCGAAAAGCGCAAAATTACCGGCAGTTTTCCTGGCGTAGCGAATACACCTTGGCAGAGCGTTACGGGAAGATCATCTAGAATTGTGATACTTCCTCGCAATAGCCCATGCGATTTGGCGTGAACCCCCCTAATGGCATGCCCGCTATCTTTGAAAGTAGTCTCCATAATCGAATGAAGTACTTCAGCTAATTGCTCGCTGATTTTAGATTCGTCGGACGACATCCGCTCGAAGGTTGTTTCGAAGAGCAAGGGTTCATTAGGCAGATTTTCATCGGGAATGGCACGCATCATTTATCTTCCAATTTCAGACTAGAAGCCCAGATCATTTACGTCACCTAGCCACAACAAACCTTGCACTTGGCGTTCGCGGGAAGCTCGCTATGGGCATGAACGAGATTTCCGCCGGCAACCCCTACCTCCCATCAGGCAGCAAAAAAGGGGGTTCCGTTCAAAATAGAGGGGATTTACCTGATAATCGGTTCGGGGTAGGCGGCTGCAAATCCAGACCTGAACCTAGGGGTTTGGGGATGAGAACCGCAAAAACTGATGCGTTAAAGACTTCTGCGCATGTCACATGACAATAAAAGGCAAGAATTTTACTCATCTTAGGTTTTCTTTGTTCGCGCTTCACTCGCAGTGCGGCTGCGTTCTCTTGCACGCTCTTACTTTTCGGCAGTTTTCGTGACCGAATGCCACCCGCCTCGTCGCTTTGATTATTTCTCTTTCTTCATTCCTTCTCGGGCGGCATTATGAATCAATATTAGAGACTTCCTTGTTGAATTTGTAACGACGACTTGCTTGTATCGCCTTTTTTATTAGGTGAATCATTCTTACCCTCGAAGCAGCCTTGCAACATCATCAATGAACACAGACCAAAACATGCCCATACTCGGTTCATAACGTCCTCCTGTAATACGTCTTATTAAAACGTCAGCCTACGCTGGAAATTAGTTTTATCGGATAGGTGTTCCGTAAGAGCTGCGATTTTACAATGTGTAAATGAGCTTTCAGTCTAGGTTCGAGAACGCAGCTCTCATTCGCTCGCCAGCATAGGCTTGTGCTTCCTGAGCTTTTTCCACAACGGCTGCCGTGCCAAAAAACTCATGGGTCACGCCGGAATAAAGCTTGCGTTCGACGCTCACACCGGCGCTACGCAGTGCTTGTTCAAGTTGCGCGCCGTCATCGCGAAGCGGGTCGATCTCGGCATTGATCAATGTCACCGGCGGCAAGCCTTGCAGGTTGGCGTGTACCAGATCGATGCGCGGGTCTTTGGTGTCTGCCGCGCTGCGGGTGGTCTGTGAAATGAACCACAGCATCATCGGACGGTTGAGCGGAATGGCATCGGCGTACTTCATGTAGGACTCGGTGTCGGTGTTCGACTGAGCAACCGGGTATACCGACAACACGTGCTTTGGCGCCGTCAACCCGGCAGTGTGAGCGGCGATCGCGGTGGCCACGGCGAGGTTGCCACCGGCGCTTTCACCGGCCAGCGCAAGGCGTTTCGGATCGCCATTCACGGTCGATGCATTGGTGGTCAGCCAACGGTAAGCGGCCAGGGCGTCATCGTGCGCCGCGGGGAATTTGTTTTCCGGAGCGAGTCGATAGTCCACCGAAACCACCACAGCGTTGGCCTGTTTAGCCAAGCCACGCGCGCCGCCGTCATAAACTTTGCGATCGGCGAACACCCAACCGCCGCCATGGAAATACAACACCACCGGGAACGGCCCGTTGCCCTCTGGCGTATACACCGTCGCCGGCATGGAGCCTGCGGCACCGGGCATCTGGATCTCGCGAGTGGTCACGCCGGGGACAAGCACGGTGGGCGAAGCGTCGCGTTTTTGATCGGCGAGCACGCCTTTGACGGCGTCCGCGATGGTCGGTTGCTGGCGCGCTTCAACGGGGGTGATTTTTTCAATGGCCTTGCCGTCGAAGCTGGCGAATTTGGTCAGGACTTTCTGCATGTCGGCGTCTGTGCGCAGCATGCTTTTGGTGCCACTCACGGCGAGTTGCGTGACTGACGGTTTTTCCGGGTCTCGGGCGCAACCGTTAATCAAGGTGATGGCCGCAATGGCGGACAAGGCAAAGGCGATTTTGCGCTGGTTTTTAATCATTATTGTTCCCTCACACCGATGTCAGGTGCGGTGATTCAGCTTCCACGGTAAGAATCCGCGCCGGCCTTCGTGCAGCCGGCACGATTTAAAGAACGGCTCAAGCCGCCGGTTTGAGCACCACTTTTGTCCAGCCGTTATCACGCGCATCGAAGTGCTTGTAGGCGTCTGGGCCTTCGGCGAGTTTCACGCGATGCGAGATGATTTGCGCCGGGTTGGCGCGGCCGTGATGAATCAGCTCGGCGAGGCGACGGTTGTAGTGTTTGACGTTGGCCTGACCGGTACGGATCTGCTGCCCCTTGAACCAGAATGAGCCGAAGTCGAAGGCCATCTTGCCTTGCTTGGCCAGCTCGTTTTCGGCCCCCGGATCCTGCGGGACAAACACGCCGACGACGCCGATGCCGCCGGTAGCCTTGGTGGAGGCAACCAGATTGTTCATGGTCAAGTGATTGGCTTCATGGCCGTGGCGATCGCAGCACTGATAACCGACGCACTCGCAACCACGGTCGGTGCCTTTGCCATGGGTCAGATTGAGAATCTGATCCACCGCTTCTTTTTCCAGTGAATTGATCGGGGTCGCACCCAACTGCGCGGCCAGTTTCAAACGGTCGGGATGGTTGTCGACGACGAAGACTTGCGACGCGCCCTTGATCATTGCCGAATGCGCCGCCATCAAGCCGACCGGGCCTGCGCCATATATCGCAATGCTCTCGCCTGGCAGCAAACCCGCCAGTTCCGTGGCGTGCCAGCCTGTCGGAAAAATGTCCGATAGCATGACGTAGTCTTCTTCGCGCTCCTCGGCATCTTCGGGCAGCACCAGACAATTGAAGTCGGCATAAGGCACGCGCAACAACTCCGCCTGCCCACCTTGATAAGGGCCCATGTCGGCGAAACCATAAGCGGCACCCGCGCTACCTGGATTGGCAGTCAGACAGAAACCAGTAAGGCCTTTTTCGCAGTTCTCGCAGAACCCGCAACCGATGTTGAACGGCAGGCAAACACGGTCACCGACTTTAACGCGATCGACGCCCGCGCCGACCTCAATCACCTCACCGAGGTTCTCGTGACCAAACACCCGCCCGGTCTCCATCGAGGTGCGGCCTTCATACATGTGCAAATCCGAGCCGCAGATGTTGGTTGTGGTGATTCGAACCAGTACATCGGTGGGTTTTTCAATTTTGGCATCCGCGACATTCTGCACGCTGACATCACGCGGGCCGTTGTAAACGATTGCTTTCATGGTGTTCTCCCGTTAGCCAGACGAAGGAAAAATTTGTCTGCTCTGATTTATCAGTCAAACGGGTAAGAACCTACGTTCAATCGATTAAAAGCGTCTCGGACAAACGGTCTCACCTTCAACACGAAAATTTCCGTGAGGGGTTCACAAGGATATAAAACTCCCCAGTGTCGATTTATTGACACAGCTCAAGGAATTTTTCTTAATAAAAATGCTCAAATTTGCGCTCATGGGCTACGCTACCAGCGCGCTCTTTCTGAGTGACAAACTCACGTCAGAATGTGGCCACCAAGCCTAAATGGCCGATTAAGGAAGCAAATGTGAAGGTGGATTGGGAAGGTATATTACCGATCGTTGGGCAAGTCATCGTTGTTGAAGATGATGCAACACTGCAAACCTTGATGGTAAGCATATTGACGGAAATTGGAGCTGAATCCGTAGCGTTTACTACCGCAGATGACGCTTTGACCTACCTCTTGCAGACAAATCAACGCTGCTGTCTAGTCATCGCTGACCACGGGGTGCCAGGCCAGATACAAGGTACAGAACTGATCGAGATGGTGAATGCAAAATGGCCAGTCATGCCTGCAATTCTTACCTCGGGTTATTTACTCGACCCGTCCAATGTTCCTCTGGGAACCATTTACCTTCATAAGCCTTGGTCATTGGATAGTCTTATCATAGCGATTACAACACTCCTACAACCTGCCCACCCCATATGGAGATCGTGAATCAGGTAGGCAGCTAGTGATCGGGGCGTGACCCCGTTTCATTTGGCGTCAACCGCCTCTTGGTGGAGGCGATGGATTCCCCCCATCTCACTTTTCAGTTCGGCGATCAGATTTACTATCGCGCGGCTCGTGGTCAATTTCGCCGAAGCGATGCCCGTGACAAGCAGTTCTATTCTGCCCGTAACTGGTTCGAATATTCGAATCTGTAGAGATCGGTCAGGGTTTAGTGTGCAAATGCATGCTGAAGGTAGGAACCCACCTTCGATTATGTGGCGCAGTTCAAGCGCGGAAATCATTTTTCATGCTTTAAAATAAGTCAAGTCGGCAAGCTGCAGCAAAGACTTTGCCTCTTCCTCATTAATGATCTGTCGCGACAAGTTATTGCGAGCCAACCTAGCGGCCTTCACTGCACTTAAATATGGTTGCAGATCAGAAAGTTGAATTGTCATTCATTTCCTCGTCTACCTGAATAACCTAAGCGTTCTGTATGAGCAAATAATTAACTTAAGAACTTTTTTATCAGGGCCCGATTATCGAACAATCGAACGGGCAGTTTATATCAAAGATTCACGCACTTGACTTCAATCCTTAGCAACGTACGTGCAAAATTGAGAAGAGGTTCACATATCTACGTGGCTATGATGAAGATGCCCGGGACTGAACTGACATGCATCCGTTACGAAACGCGAAAGGAGAACGAGTTGATCTTCACGGCTCTCGTTCAGCACACGAGGGTGACGTGTTTGAGTGGAGAACTATGGTCTACCAATACCCATACAGTTCGTCGCGAGTCGGAACGAGTCTGAACTAGTGTCGTATACAGCCCCCCGCGAGCATGACGAACCGCGTCAACAGTTCAGCAGCGTGTAGCAATTGGCTGATCGTCGAATTTTACGCATTGCCGGAATGCTTCTTACTCGTTCCGCTCGTTCAGTAGCCGATTGTGCGCACACATGCACGACACCTCCCCTTCTGAAATCGGGGTTCGAGTGGTCTGATCCGTTGCTGGAAAACAGTTCATCCACGAACATATAACTGTTAGAAAACAGTTTGAATTTTTTTTTGCAGCGCGACTCATTACGTTAATGAGCCAAAGGAGGAACTCATGGGTAATGTTGATATTTTCGTCATTGAGTACAAGCTTCACGGGATACCGAAGTCATTCATCATTCGTGCTAAATCAATGCGCAATGCGGAGGCTTGGCATTGGGCCAGCTGTGACGCCGGCATCGCTCCGATTCCTAAACCAGGTAGACCTCCGTTAAAGGTAGTGTCGAAACCGCAAGCGGAACGGTTCGGCGTAACAGAAGTGAAATGGCGCGAAACAGCAGCCGTGGTCTGGACGGAGGGATAGTCATGGTTATCCAGGAGCCAGGTTTCCATTGCGCTGACGAGGATGACGAGGCAGCGCGGATAAAAAGCCTATTTTTCGAGGCTGATCGACTCGATGATATTGCCTATCGACTCTTTGATGAAAGTCAAAAAGACAATGGCACCTGGATTCGATTCATCGAAGCCAAAGCACAGGCTGATGCTAAACGTACGCAGGCATATCAATCATGGATCAAAATGTGTCGGCGACGGGGACGGTAATACTGGAATCAACAAAAAGGTATAAACTTTTGAAGAAAACTAGTGGAAATATTACTTCGAGAAAACCATAGCGCATCCTCAGACCGTGACAGCACCTGACGAGCAACATTTCCTAGCACCTTATATTGTCCATATACTACGGAGAAGTACGAATAACGAATCAGTTTCCTAATCTGGCTCTGCCGACTTCCGAGTCGCATGCTAATTGAGAAGATTTTTGGTAGGAGTTGCGAAACCGGGTGTTGCTCCAAGAAATTACATGGCGGTAGGGATGTCTTTAACGAAGTTTTTCTGTTAATCGAAAGGGTTAGTGAACTGGATGGCCACCGACCAAATACCGACTATTAGCCAGAACACAGCGAAGATGTATGGCGTTCGCACAGAAAATAGCAGCGCTTTGCGATATCCCTTGTGCGATGCCTCGCGCTTGCAGAACAGTGACGTTTCATCATATGCCCCGCCCATGATGGGCGCGCTGCGCAAAAGCTCGCTCTGCTTGAAGTACCAATGATCAATTATGTCATAAGCCGATCGGATGCCAGGCCAAGCATTCATCGAACTCAAAACACCTAAGAGAGCGAGCAGTGGGGATACGACAAGCGTACAAAGCTTTCCCCATTCAGGGTTAACATTCGCCATGCACGATGTAAACGCTATCACCAAGAACGCTTGAGCAGTAAGAAAGGCGTCCGTTCGATTCGACAGTATTTTCGTTTCGTATTGGATTTCTTGTCGATAAAACATCAGACGCTCTTTTGGCGAGCCAAACATTTCTGCGCCGCTTTTGGAGGATATGAATTCTGATGTCTGAGATGTCAGGATTTTTGACAAAAGAGGATACCAGCGAAATCTAAGCCATTTAGCCTAACTACTCCGTGGCAATTTGCGGTTGCCACGGAATAGAGATGAAATTAAACGAAGGTGCAACCGGCACTATTTTTCGAGGGTAGCCGCTTGATTACCGCCCTGTTCGGCGATTTTCGTCAGTTTTTCATCCGCGCCCTTCTCCTCCGTGAGAGTAGCTTCTAAGAGGGCTGCCGCATCATTAAGCTTTAGATGCTTCGCCATGGCGATTAGCGTTCCATAGGCTGCGATTTCATAATGCTCGACTTTCTGTGCGGCACCAATCAACGCGGCGTCAAGCACAGCTCCTTTATCGATTTCTTCGAGCAGCTCCTTGGACTCCTCAATTAATCCTTCCATCGCCACACATTTCATGCGCTTCAATTTCAGGCCTGTAAGCTCTACCAACTGATCAATACGCTCAATTTGCCCGTGGGTTTCTTCCAAGTGAGAGGTGAAGGCTTCAGCAAGTAGCGGATTTGTCGAAGCCTTAGCTAAACGGGGTAGCGCCTTGGTAATTTGTTTCTCTGCACTGTAGACATCGGACAGTTCGTGGATAAACAAGTCTTCAACGGTTTTTCTAGCCATGTCAATTTTCCTTTTGGTCAGTATGGTATTGCCCATTCGGGCATCCGCAATGAGTACCAGGACAAACAAAAACATTCTGTGCATCAAAACTGACTGAATCACCGAAAACCTGTTCATAAAATATTTTTAAATCCGGACAAAAGGCACCCGTTACCCTAGTGCCGTATCAAGAAACATCATCACCCCGAAACCGAGCATCAACCCCAGAGTCGCAGGAGTCTCATGACCGTTGCGGTGAGTCTCGGGAATGACCTCATGGGACACCACGAAAATCATTGCGCCCGCTGCCAGACCGAGCGCAATGGGATAGCCCAAGGCAAAGCTGCTGGAGATGCTCAAACCGACGATGGCGCCAATCGGTTCCATCAACCCCGAACTTACCGCAATCAGCGCCGCCCGCAGTGCGGAGATGCCGGTTACGCGTAACGCCAAAGCGACTGCCAGACCTTCGGGAATGTCCTGAATGGCGATTGCTGTGGTCAGCGGCAAGCCCACCTTCATGTCGCCGTTGGCGAAGCTGACGCCAATGGCCATGCCTTCCGGCAGGTTGTGCAGGGTAATCGCGAGGACAAACAGCCAGACCCGATTGACGCGCTGCGCGTCAGGGCCACGGCGACCGCTTTTCTCATGTTCGTGAGGGACGAAGCGATCCAAGCCGACCATCAATGCGACGCCTAATCCCAATCCGGCAACGACGACACAAGCGGCGAGCAATTGATTACCGCAGAGCGCTTGAGCCGCTTCGATACCGGGCAGAATCAGCGAGAACGAACTGGCGGCCAGCATCATCCCGGCGGCGAAACCGAGCATGATGTCTTGGGTGCGCGAGGCGATATCGCGCAACGCAATCGCAATCACTGCGCCGGCGGCCGTCGCAGCGAAGCCTGAAAAGCCGCCGAGAAAGGCAAATTGCAGATTTTGTTTGTTGGCACCGACGAAGGCGCCGTACCCGCTGATCAACAGGAGAATGGTCACACAAATCAGCACTGACCAGAAGACTCGTCCGCCCCATCCCGCGCCTGAGAACCGGGCGATCCAATAGCGGAACGAGGCTGCGGAGGTCAAGGGATCGGGCATGGCAGTCACCTATTTTCCTGAGACGCGTTTTCCCGTAAATCCGGCGAGGGCTCGCAAAAACCGCGCGGACACATGCTGCGCGTCACGTTCAAACGCGACGCTTGTGGCCATAAACATTTGCGTAAAACTGGGATCACGATGGTTTGATTTTTTGGTCATGATTGAAGTGTCCACTCTGAAAAAGCTGAATATCCGCCTGCCGGCTGGCGTGCGGTGACGTGCTCAACATTTGGGATCGCCTTGTACTCCGGCTCCCAGGTCTGCGCCCGTGGTCGGGTTACTGTCCGGATCGGAAATCGTCCTGAGTTTCATATCCATCAGTAGCGCTTCGTCCTCGGCGCTCAGTTGCACCGTCGCAGTGCCATTGCCACCGTCCACGGCTGGCTTGGGATCCTCGACGAAATCCCAATCGTCGCCTTCGTTCCACGGGCCGCGTGCGCTGCCCTCGCCTTGCGACATGTTGTAGTAGACGTTGGTGAATTCCGGCATACCCGGCAGTTTGCCTTGGGGAAGTTCGGCTGAATGGCATGCAGGGCTTTTTCGAACGACAACTGGTGAGCGATTTCACGCGTCATCAAAAAGCCGAGGGCTTCCTTCACACCCGGGTCATCGGTGACATTCATCAACCGTTCGTAAACAATTTTCGCTCTGGCCTCAGCGGCAATATTGGAGCGCATGTCTGCGGTGGGTTCGCCGATGGTATCGACGTAAGCTGCCGACCATGGAACGCCTGCCGAGTTGGTCAACGGAGCACCGGCGCCGTACAACAGACTGGTGATGTGCGAGTCGTTGCCGGCGCCGTTTATGGCGCGGTACAACTCGCCCTCTTCCTCGACTCCTTCGGCCATTTTTCCTTTGGCGCCCTTGTTCAACATCACGATGATCGAGCCAACGATTTCAAGGTGACTGAGCTCTTCGGTGGCGATGTCCATCAGCAAATCTTTCCTGCCTGGATCATCTTCTGCCAAGGCCTGGGTGAAGTAGCGTGATGCCGCCGCGAGCTCCCCTTGGGCCCCCCCCCGAATTGTTCCAATAAGAGATTGGCCAACCCGGGATTGGGCTGGGCTACGCGCACGGTGTATTGGAGTCGTTTGTTATGTAGGAACATGACTTTCTCCTCAGGCGAATCAGGGCTGCGGTTCACTCGGTAAGAGACCGAATGCCATCCCATATTCATCTGAAGCGAATGTGCTCGGCTTAATTCAAAAGCCTTACATACTGTCGACCAACGGGTGGTTGTTATCCTTTGCTGTGCTCAGGCGACGTTGGCCCTTCCTTAATGCCCCGTGGCCCGGCAACGCCCCAGACGATCAAACCCAGCACCGGAAATATGATTAACCCGATAGCCCAGGCTGCTTTTATCCCTACAGTCTTATCGCTTCGAAACACGCTGACGATTGCCCAAATATCGACGAGCACAATGATCACGGCGACGGCGATCGCGAAATAGCTGGTAGCTTCTGACATGACTCAACCTCCTGCGTCTGTTAATTGTTAGGCCTCTGATAAACGCAGGTGTTCCAAACGAATTTCGCTGTCCCGCTAAAGCAGCTACCTACTACGGATTCAGTTTTCATGGGCGATGATTGAGATTTTCCCATTGCGTTCAATGATTGCGAATTTGATCTCTTCAAGCTTTTCTATGCCTTGGCTGGAACGTGCAGCTTCCATCACATCGGCCTCCACCAGTCGAGCATGTCGAAGTCGTTTATGCAGGAGTTTGCCGTTCTCCACGATGATGGTGGGCTCACCATCGATCAGTCGCGATATCCATTCCGACCGCTGTTTTAGCAGCGATAATCCAACATCAATAGCGATCAATGTAA
The DNA here is from genome assembly GCF_058136335.1 of Pseudomonas sp. 4CAES_32.4. Classification (NCBI taxonomy): domain Bacteria; kingdom Pseudomonadati; phylum Pseudomonadota; class Gammaproteobacteria; order Pseudomonadales; family Pseudomonadaceae; genus Pseudomonas; species Pseudomonas sp. 4CAES_32.4. Next base: position 3,202,912 of record NZ_CM176882.1, on the reverse strand, counting down.
CGATGACAATCATTGAATTGGTCAGCGAAAAATCGTCGCCTAGCAGGGCTTGCTGAGTGGCCTCCCCGATCATCATCAACAAAACGAAATCAAACGTGGTCAGCTCAGCTAAGGAACGGCGTCCGGCGATCTTGAATAGCACCATAAGCGCCAGGTACATGACACCCGCACGTAATACCGAATCCATAAATCACCTATGGGAAAATGAATTGGTCGAGCTTTACACCGTTAGTGCCTGGTGAAACGATTCGACTTTGGAAGAAGCCAAGGCCATCCCCTCGCAGGGTGATGTAAAGTTTCGCTTGCCCATCGAGGTCGGTTTGTAGCCAAAGCCTGATGCCCTGTGAAGAGCTTCTTGAGCGCAGGGGTTCAGGTTGTAACGTTTCGATGCTGAAACCGTCCAACAATTGGCCTGCTAATTCCAGTTCCACTGCAGAGTCGGGCATCGCGCTTACGCTGATCTTCATTGAGTTGGTGGATCCATTGCGATGGAACATTTCATATTCCACCCTCAATTTGCCATCAGCGCTGTGCACGTCTCTTGAACTGAGTAATCCTCTGGAAAACAAGCCGACTAACGCCATCAGCACGATCAACACTAACAAGTACCAGCCAATGCGCTCGAAACGCCATACCTTCATTTGATAGCGCATGTCCTCGCGAATTGGGTGCTCGCGGCTCTTAAAGTCGGGTTGATTCGAGTCCTCGTTCATCAAGCCTCTTCTCTCACTCCAGCACATGCACGCTGATGAAAATGCGGTAGCCACCGCAACGCATAGTCAGTCGCCTTCGCTTGAACTTGGCAGCGCCCACCGAAGAACTGATGTTCGTGAGTGTAGACATAGCACTCACCATTCGACTGAAACGCCCAGGCGAAACAAATTGTTCCTGCAGGGATGCCATCGACATCGTCCGGCCCAAGAATTCCCGTAGTGGCGATGGCAGCATTTGCTGTGCTGTCGCGCAGAGCCCCCGTAACCATTTCGCTCGCAACCTGGACGCTGGTCAGGTTAAAGGTCGCGATAGTCTGTGCGCTGACATGGAGCACACGTTGCTTAGCTTGGGGTGAATAGACAACGTAACCGCATTCAATAAATTCGCCGCTGCCTTCTACCTCGGAAAGAAGAGTTACGATTTTTCCCGCCGTGCAAGACTCTGCTGTAGTCACCACCAAATTGTTGTCACGCAGGTACTTAACGGTTTCGTTGGCAATTGACATGAGCTGAACTCACACAAGTATTACTTGGTTGACCTACAGAGATTCGGAACATTCCATACGCTCCCTTGATGGCATTTCCAAAGCTTTCAGACGTAATTCTCTCCAGCGATGGTGCGTAGATAAGCTTGATCCGCCAGTATTCTTAAATCCCTCCATTCGTCCCAAGTCACTACGCCTAAGCGATCCATTTCGTCCGCTTGCCGCAGTAGCTCCTCATGAAACGCATCAGGACAATCCAAACGCAGGCGACGATCCTCAAATGCCTTGTACCAGCTATCAAAAGCCAAAAGACGCGTCTCTTGAACTGGTGTCAGCAAACGCTTGAATTCGTTCATGGCTCTCACCCTGAGTATTTCTCAGTTGAGCGGAGCGTTAAAGGATCGTTCAAGGATCCTGACGAGGGGCAGGCTCCGCTTCACTGGATGACATCGACCGTATTGACCTGAATCAAAATCGTCGTCTTCCAAAACCGCGCCTCCAATTCGCGTTAGCTTGTTTGCCGCCATGCTTCGTCAATGTGGCCCACCATCATATAAAAATTACGAGGTCGTCTTCATCACGCTAACCTTTTGCATCCGCGCAGGCACCTTTCGTGAAAGCATAAACGCCGTCGCTACCCACTCATCTACTGACTGCTCAAGAGTATGTTTAAAAGTACGAGGTCACGATGTCCCACTGTTTTGGCGGGAAAGGAAAGCTTTTGCTAGGAACATGTCGGCCCCGCGAAAATGGTTCATACAAAATGGCGGAGACCTACCAAGGCCTCCGCCATTATCTTCTTCAAGAAGTACCCAATCGTTGGGAAAGATCGGCCGACGGATCAGAAGCGGATCTTCCATCCGATGCTGTCGACCCTTGTCCATTCTCTTGTTCAGTGGTTCTTGTGACGGTATCGCGGACAGCCTCATATCCTTCTTGGGCTTGTTTTTTTACTTTATCCACCAAACCTGCGCTGGTGCGGCCCATGTAGCGCTGTTCTGTAGTGGTTGCCGGTAACGCGGCACCGATTAAAGCTCCCAACGCGATGCCCGCCGCTGCTACAACCAATGGCTGCTCCTGCAGTAGCTGGTTAAACTGCTGACCCACAACCTGGGTGCGGCGGTTCAAACGATCTCCAGCATCATGCAGTGTATGGCTAAAATTCTCACTAGCAGCGCTTACGTTATCACCAAGTTGTCCCGCTTTTTCTTTAAGCGACTGGTAGCCCTCCTTTAACGAGTCAGTCGTCTGATGAAGGCTGTCGCGCGCGCTATCCAAGCCGTCTGCGATACCTTCTCCCCATTCACCCTTTTTGTCATCGGCGCCAGTGCGATAAACAGGTTGAGGTACTGGTGGGCGGTTCTTACTCATCATCATCCAGAGCAATCCTATCGATGTCAGGACAACGGGTACCGGATTGTTCCGGACGCTGGTACCGAGATTGCCGATAAAAGCCGAACCGTTGTTTTGCATCAATCCCCACGCCTGATCAATAATTTGGCCGGGAGTAAATTTACTTTCGAGCTTATCGACAATGTTGCCAATACTCGCGCGTTGTGCGTCGATTTCCCGCTCAATCTGCTCCGGACTTTTTTCAGACTCCATCTCTAGCTCGCTTTTCATGACACTTTCCTCCGCAGTGCTTCCTGATCTTTGTTCAAAGCGTCCAGCGTTCGGTCGGGTTTAAAGTGAGAGGGCTCGAATTGTTTTTTACCAGACTGCAGCATCGCGAAGCCGATGATCATTACAACGACACCGACGATAAGCGCCGCAAGCCACGGAGCCATAAAAAGGCTCAGTCCATAGACTGCTGATAACAGCAGGATTATAAAGCCCGCCAAGAATACAATGGCCCCTCCCGCCACCGCCGCGATACCGGCCTTCAAAGTAGTGAGGCTGGATTGAAGTTCTGCCTTTGCTAATGCCAGTTCCTTGGTGAATAAAGCAGGCACTTCCCTAGACAGCTGCTTCAGTAGGCCAACAACAGATGCATCTTCCTGATGAGGAAGTGGTCGGGCTTCGGGCAAGTCTGAATTGTCTCTGTCCATTACATTTCTCCTTTTTGGCTTGAGGAATCGGACGACGGAGCTAGCACGTCGCTCGCTGGATTAGAAGATTGAATTGAGGATGAAGGAGTGCTGCCCGTCGCGAGGCCCGGACTTGCGCTGGCGGTGGGAGAAATTGAGGTTTCGTTGGGGCGATTCGCACCGAAGGCCAATTCAGATCGCGCTGCTGGAGTATCTGCTCCACTAATGGAAGTAGGCGTAATGGCCGTTGACACCCCTGCTTTAAGAAATCGGGATAATCCGAAACCAAGCGCAATGCTGCCCGCAATGAAAAGAGCGGGATTACTTCGCGCTAATTCCGCACCGTCATGCAGAAGCTGCTCAGCACTCTTGCCTCGCAAATTTTCCGCTAATCCAGCCATCGACTCTGCGACATCCGTCAAGTAATGCGAAACCCCAATGGCATCCTTATCCTCCAGCTCGGAAACAAAGGATTTTGCTCCTTCAGCAAACGCTCCGATCTGATCGGCGGCAGTGTCACGGTACTGCCCAAACTGAGCATCAGCTTGCTCCCTGGCACCTCCCAACACGTCCGACACGTTCTCCTTGAGGTGCTCATAATCTTGTTCTGATGCGGGCGGATCCTGTTGACTACCCTGATTTCCTGTTGTGTTGTCTGCTGTGTTCATGACGTACCCTCGCCTTCCTAATGAAAGTTAGTTGCGGGGCGTGCCGAATTAAACAGCCTCCCCTCCCTCAGAGGACGGAGCATCGGTGGGGGAGTTCCAAGAAAATGATGAGTGCACTTCAAGACGTGATGACCTAACGACTATTAAACACAATGAAATCAAATGCACATCACGCGGGAAGCAACCACTAGTGGTTAATTTTCAGAATTTCCCCTACAACAGCTATACCGCTGAAGCGATTTGCGCACCGAGAGATAGAATTAAAACACGCTTTTGCAATAGCCAAACGTTCTATCAGGTTTATAAATCGACTGCTATACATCTATGCTTGTCTGCTTGCGTGGCATTTCGTCATTTATTAACTAATTGCAAATATCCAGGCCTGCGGCTCGAATGGAATTAACAAGACAGAAAGGATTATGTGATGAAGTATTTATGAACTGCCCAATTTGCGATCACCAGGGGGCGCAAATCGCGACAATCGGCTGTTTTCAAGATCTTCATTGCCCAGAGTGCGGACACTGTCGGCTATCATCTATTCTCTTAAGCTGCATGACTTTGCAAGGCTTAAGATTCGACATTGATCAAACTCGCGCATGGATTACAGAAAGACGAAAGTTTGATCCCCTACCCAGCATAAAAATGGACATGACATTCAAAATCGGAGCGGCGCTTAAACCATTTCATAACTGCCCATAAAACCAACACACTTATAGGTTATTGTTCAGGGCGCTCACGCCAGCTATACTTCGGTTAAACTTTATTCGTAATTGTAGCTATAAATAAACGCAGGAAGCGGATAATGGTAAGGGCGTACGGGATAATTATTTTGTATTTTCGAGAAGGAGAAGATATGACCTTTGATCAGGTACTTTTCCAATATAACAAAGGTATCAAGCAGGAATACAGTGGCATCAACAATACATTTGATCTTTTCAACGCTCCGGGCTCTCTAGGGATTTACGCCCCCGACATAGCTGATTTGTCATACCCTTCTATGATCGAGCTTACTTTTCCAAACGGTAGTGAAAGCAATTTTATTTTTAGCGTTGATAGTCAACCGGTTGGAATGTTGCGTGATAAAGACTGGGTTTGGTTCTCTGTTAAGCCGTTAAGATTTTATCATCAACCTATACAGTGAAGAGAGTAAAGTCGGAGAGAGAGTCTGCCAATTTAATCCAGGATGCAAAGAGTTAAACAGAGGCGTCCTTTTTAACGGTCAGTTTCATTTTTCTTATAACTAGAGAACCATTAGTTTCTCAATGGAGTTCAATTTTTAGCCCACTACTCATCATGCAAAAATTAATTTTATAAAGATAGGATTGGTTTTGCTTCGGATCATATCGGACTGCTCGTCATTTTGATGGAACGCTAGGTGGTGCCAGTCCTCTATTGCTACACCAGCGAAACCGAGGATAAAACCATGATCGACCCTTCGAGCGGTATGAAGCCAGGTATACGCTACGTCGTTGAAAGCCTTGAGCGTACTCGACACTTCCCTGGATTTTTTCTCGACGGTAAATACTACCTCGGCCCAGAGTTGATGACGGCCATCGGCTGGCTAGAGGGCACGCGTTTTTTTTATGATGAACTTGATATTTACGGAGATCCTATTTTTCCAGAGAGTCTCGCAGGCACGATAGAAAACCTGACGTTAACCCTGGCAGACGGTGCTCGTTTGCAACTGAACGAAATCGAGTTTCACTCAAAGGAAGCTTCGCTCGCAGACGAGTCCAGTTTGTCTGCAGCGATTGCCCCCCAGAAGTCGTTTAACGCGTTGAACGATAAGTTGGTGGTCATCACCGGTGCTTCCAGTGGGATAGGCCGAGCAGCGGCGCACGCGTTTGCTATTGAAGGTGCCAGGCTGGTTTTAGCGGCTCGAGACTATAAAGCACTAAGCGATGTAGTTGGGGAATGCGTGGAACGTGGTGCGTCGGCAATGGCTGTGCCAACGGATGTCACGAACAGCGACCAAATGCGCGCTTTGGCAAAAAAAGCCGCTTCCTATGGCGATGGAAGAATAGACATATGGATTAACAACGCCGGCGTGGGTGCAGTCGGCAGCTTCGAGGAAACACCCCTTGAAGCGCACGAACAGGTACTGCAAACAGATCTTCTGGGATATTTGCGTGGAGCATACGTAGCTTGGCCGTATTTCAAATCGCAGAAAAGCGGCATATTAATCAACACGTTGTCGTTAGGTAGCTGGGTTGCCCAACCCTACGCTGCAGCCTACTCTGCTAGTAAATATGGTCTCCGTGGATTGAGTGAAGCTCTTCGTGGGGAGCTTCACCGATCTCCCGACATACATGTATGCGATATCTATCCAGCCGTTATGGATACCCCAGGCTTTCGTGATGGTGGAAATTTCACCGGCCATACTCTAAAGCCGCCTCCGCCAGTGTATGACCCTCGCCTTGTCGCAGCTGCCATGGTGCGCTGCGCGTTACGTCCAAAACAAAGCGTGACAGTTGGCAGAGCCGCGACGTTGGCTCGGATAGCCCATTTCCTGATACCAGGTTTTCCACAGATTTCTGGCTGGCTTACTCGTTTAGCTTTGCGACACCGCCCTCAAGCTCATTCATCTGCGGGAAATTTATACTCCCCTACAAACGAGCAACGTCGTATCGAGGGTGGCTGGCGCGCCCCCACGAACCATTCCCCGATAGTCATTGCGATCGGCGCACTTGTATTGGGTGGCGTACTGCTTGCACTAAAACGTAGAAATAACTCGCTTGGCAAAAAAAGGCTGTAATCAATGAATGCGCCTCCCTCGGCGGTTGTTCGGGCCGAGGGATCATTGCATTCCGGAACGTCCGAAATTCGCTGCTTTTTCGTTGTAGGGTTGCTTTTGCCATATCAAAGGTAGCATGGAGAATACTATGGAACGCTACGTTTATGATGCGACAGGCCTTAACGCATTCAGACCTCTACATTTCACAGCGCTACTCACTTTATTGACGGCTCTTTCCGGGTGCGCAGGGAACAACACGGACTCAAAAGTGAGGGCGCCGGGCACCGCTGAAAGCCCTTCCACTCAAACCTTAGATGCAGGGGCGGCCCTGCTTCAATCACGCCCCCCAGTGGACGCCTTGAATGCCTATCTTGACGGCTTCCATTTCTACAATGGCCACATCGATGCTCAGATGGAGGCACATCATTATTGCGCCATTCTTAATGAGGAAGTGATTCAGTGCGTTATTTATGACGGCAATCGCAAGGATGCGAAGCTGATGGGGGTTGAGTACATCATCAGCGAGCAGTTATTTGCTACTCTGCCCGAACCTGAGAAAGCGCTATGGCATAGTCACGTTCAAGAAGTTAAGTCGGGTCAATTAGTCGCTCCCGGCATTCCGCAGATTGCTGAACATGCATTGATGCAAAAGCTGATCCACACATACGGAAAAACCTGGCATACGTGGCACACAGACCTCAATAAAAACCTCCCACTAGGTGTTCCTCAGCTAATGATGGGTTTCACAGCTGAAGGCCAGGTCGATCCAAAGCTGGTGGCCGAAAGAGACCTTCGACTAGGGGTCGATAGCGCTGAACGAAGGAAGGCGCGAGCTGATATTCCTTCTCCGGCCATAGCGCCAGGAGCGGATGCTTGGAGCAAGGGAAATGTCATTCAGATTTTGGATCCAACGAATACACCGCACACGCACTGACTTATCTCCAAGCCATACACGCCAGCTTCAATCACACGCTTTTGCGCTAAAGCCTGTGATGTGGGTTTCGCAAACCAAACAGGGACTTCCTCCATGCATTTGGCTCTGAACGCCCCTAAAATCTAGCGGTTTATACCGATTGCTTTATGCGCAGCTGAGTTCAACCTTTGCAAAAGAAAGCGATCTTATTTCCGACGGGGTCGCGTAAATATGCGACGTAGAAGTCATCTGTATAGGCTTCACGTATTCCTGGCCTGCCTTCATCCGTCCCGCCGCAAGCGATGCCTGCGGCATAGATTTCATCCACCAGTTTGCGAGATTTCGTCCGAAAAGCAGGCATCATTCCATTACCTGCTGACGCAGGGCGACCATCCAAGGGACTGGCGATATGTACGCTTCCGGGGCCATTGCATTTGTCAGCGGTGCTAGGAAGCGAAAAGCAGAAATGTCCCTCCGCTAACTCGTTCTGATAACCCAGTGGCGAAAGGACAGCTTCGTAGAAGCGCGCTGATAAGTTTACATCGGAGGCTCCTATGAATAGATAGCTAAGCATTAGCGTCACCTCCTGATTGGTATTTATGCTGGATTTATCCACATAAGGATGACCTCGGGTGCGCTCCAAAATATCCGTATCGTTTACCTAAAAATCTGGATTTCGGTCATTCCTATCCTCTCTCCGCCAAATTTCCGCCCCCAATAATGGGCAGTTAGGCGATAAGATCCTGATACTCGCTAGCTGATTCCGAAAGCAATCGGCAACGCCCGGTTGTTGAAGTAAACTTGGGGCACTCCGAAATCTCCAGGACGCTTGCTGTCCGGTAACGGTATGGACAGTCATGCAGTACTCACGTTGCGACATAACCGAGCGCGGCGGATGCTGCTGATAGACGCTTTCTAGGAAGGCTCGCCTAATCTTTAGACCTGATGAACATCAGCAGAGGGACTCGATTTGAATCAGCTTAAACGCCTTGAAAGTGGAATCAAGGGGCTCGATACCCTGCTGAAGGGGGGGTTGATTGCGGGTGCGTCTTATATCATTCAAGGACGACCCGGCTCGGGCAAGACCATCTTGGCCAACCAGATTGGTTTTAACCACATCGCGCAGGAAGGTCGCGTCTTATTTGCGACACTGCTAGCGGAGCCACATGACAGACTTTTTGAGTTTTTGTCCACGTTGAGCTTCTACGATAAAGCTCAGGTAAATCAGAACATCCAGTTCGTCAGTGCTTTTGACACCTTGGAAAATGATGGCCTGGACGCGGTAGTGAAGCTTTTACGAAGAGAAATTAGCCGTCAAAAATCGAGCCTTCTTATATTGGATGGACTGCTAAACGCTCGATCGAAGGCAGAATCACCGCTGGATACCAAGCAATTCATTTCAGAACTGCAAGGGCATGCAGCCTTTGCTGGATGCACCGTACTGTTCCTGACCAGTTCACAACTTGATGATGGAAGCCCGGAGCATACGATGGTTGACGGGGTCATCGAGATGGGTGAAGAGTCAATAAAATCGAAGACCGTTAGAAAAATCCGACTTCGCAAAACCAGGGGGAGTGCAGCGATTTCCGGGGGGCATGAATTTGAGATTAATGAAAATGGAATTTCCATCTATCCAAGGATAGAAAGCGTCCTTACAAGATCCGCGCTCATGGACAGTGATCATTTCACGACCGTTAGTAGCGGCATTTCGACACTTGATGCGCAGATTGGCGGTGGTTTGTTGTCGTCGTCTGTCACCTTGATCATGGGCCCGTCCGGCGCAGGCAAGACTTCGTTCGGCGCGCAATTTCTAACTGGGTGCACGCCTGAGCACCCTGGTCTTTTCTTCGGATTTCACGAATCACCTCAAAGAATGCGCTTCAAGGCACAAGCGCTTGGTTTTAGCTTCCAAGCTTTGGAAAAAACTGGAGCCTTACACCTCGTATGGAACTCCGCATCAACAGGCCTGATTGACCGTCTGGCTTATGAGCTTCTTGAGATCGTTGAGCGAAAGCATATTAAGCGCGTTTTCATCGATGATTTAGTAGCCATGGCAAGGGTCGCCTATGACCAGAGTCGAGTGCACGGAATTTTTTCTGCGCTTATGGCAGAACTGCGTGCGCGAGGAGTAACCGTTATTGCTGCATGGGAAATTCAACGACTGCTGAACGATCAGTCGGATGGCTCTGCGCCGGAGCTTTCCGGGGTCATGGATAACCTTCTGTTGATCCAATTTGGGCAGCATGAGACTGAACTTCAACGTCAGCTCTCGATTCTCAAGATTAGAGACTGCGCTTACGACCCTTCCCGACTTGAGATCGTAATGAGCGACACCGGGATCGTCTTGAAAAAGGTCTGAACAATGCGAATGGCAATGAGACGGCGACCAGGGTATGCCCAACGCGTACGGTGCGTGGCGTTCACTTGGGAAGAAAGAACATAATGACCACAATTCTAATAATTGACGACGAGTATCTCATCGCCGACATCTTGAGCTTCGCTTTGGAGGATGAGGGGTTCCTAACGGTTACGGCCGGGAGTGCTTTGAGAGCTCTTGAAATCCTCGAAAGAGAACGGCCAGATCTCATTATTACTGACTACATGATGCCCGGGATGACAGGGTTGGAATTTGCTGAAGCGGTCAAAGCTCAAGATAAATTTAAAACAATTCCCTTGATGCTGATGAGCGGCGCTCAGGCTCATCTAGGTAGACAGAGAGCCGACCTTTTCGTAGACGTTTTTTCAAAGCCATTCGAGATTGATGTAGTCATCGCAAGCGTTAAAGCCCTTCTCACTGCCTGATGGCGCGATTTTCCTTCTCTGAAACAAAAAAATGGTCGGTTTTCTACGAGACCCAGAACGAGTCCGAAATGAATCTGGCGACGACCCATCAACAGTACGATTCAAAAATCGCTTAAATTTCCGCTCATTCCATCGTGTGACGGGCGCCCGGCTCGTATGCTTTCTCAAAAGTTGATTTTGAACCCTAGCATGGCGTCGTAGCCAGACTGTCGCCATGGCCCCCCTGGCGATACCCCGCCGAAGCGGTAAACGTCGTGCGTCGATCCGCCTGATAATCCACCCCGACATTCACCTCGCCCCACGAGCCCTGAATGTCCGACTCGAGCGGAATGTGACCCGTTTCTGAGACAGCCCCCGTCTGTGGCTGCCCTTGACTCCTGCCGCAGGCGCGTCGTTCTCATTTACCTAAATGCTTTTTAACGTCCTCAGCTTGCACTCCTACCTGGTTTACTGCGTCTTTGAGCTGCTGTTCAGTTACGCCGAATTTTTTCGCCCAATCTCGCAGCTCGTGCGGCTGATTAACGTTAATCTTGTCGCGATCCGATTTTCCGGTTTTGCTTAGGTCATCAGGCATGTTGCTGTCCTCTGCGTCTGTTGAACATAATGGCTGGCCTTCTATAAGCCATGTTCGCTTTAGCTAAGCAGAGCATTTCGCTTCGTCAATTTTTATGTTCACAGCTAGAAATGCCCATGCATTCAATTGTCCGCCAAAATCTCTCAGGTTTATGGCACGTATCGGCTATATGTCTGTTATTCCGCTCTATTCACTACGTACAAAAACGCAGCTGGTTAGCCTGAATCACTCAAACGTCTACCTTCTCCCCAATCCAAAGCGTCGTGCTTCAAAATGTTATGCGCAGATTGGCTAAAATTCTTCAACTCAAGTCCTGTGAGAGCGTCAGTGCAACACGCTTTCAACGCTGAACCGGGGGGAAAGTCCGCGTCAAGAAACCTTTGCCGGCGCAATTTTGACAATCATCGCGATCGCCAAATCGATCGAGGCAGGTGGGACAAATGCAGAAGACTGCTGATTCAATGTGAGGTCGAACTCTTTGAAAAACTCGTAAATCACGAGCTTCCTGAGCGATTTGGGCGACATCTATAAAGAGTCGGTATGTATCACCGTCAGACAGAGGATGGTGCGTCACCCCTTCGATCATCCGCTCAGTTTCAATCAATCGGTATTTTCTACCTGACAATTGCAAAATCAGCCCGGTGATCGTTCCGATTTTTTGAGTAAGACACATAGTCAGACGAGCACCTTCCGAGTCGGTGTAGACCTTACCGTCGTACGAAAATGACGCCCCTCTCGGCGCATCACTTGCATAATTGAAAATTGAACGTCTAATTGTTCCCAGCAATTTTCCGTTGTCGAGCTGTACGACGTTGTAAGTCGACGCACCTCGGTAGTGGTCTGGAGAATGCTGAAGCTCTTCCACCGCATGCCAATAAGCGGCATCAGCCATTTCCTTCAAGTCGAATTGCTCGAGCGGATTTATCAGTCCTTCCCTCAGCAGTGTCGCTGCCATTTCAAGGAGGGTTTCCCGATGACCCTCGGGGTTTTGCATTCGAAAGTCATTATCAGCAATGGTTGTGTGCCATCGCTGCAGTCTGATCGATTTAGCCATTTCGAAATTCATGAGTAAGAGCTCGCTGCGAGACACTGTATATAAACACAGTAATCTAGCCTCATCTCGAAGGCGAGAAACCTTCGACGAAATGCTTGCACCGCAATGCCCGAGTATTAATGCTGGTTGAACCGATGCTTGAAAAATCAAAAGCTAGGAGCAAGGTGAAGATGTAAAATCTCACCTTACTGAAAAAAATTTGAATGCCGATGTCATTTTCCACACACCAATCGCTCGGCCCCCCATTTCGCTACGGAGCAATAGACACATGGCAGCACTGCAGAACAGCACACTCGATGCGATGAAAAACAAGCAAACACAACTGCTGAGCGAATGGATCAACGGCCTGCAAGCCAGCGGTGCCACGCGCAATTTGAAAGACCATGACGTGCAGCAACAAACCAGTGAGTTCCTGCAACTGGTGGTCAACGGCCTCGATAACGACAACGGCACCAACGTCAACACGCCGGGTTGGGAAGCCACCCGCCAGTTCCTCGAAAAGCTGTCGCACAGCCGCGCCCTGCTCGGCCAGGATTCGCAGCAAACCGCCAGCTTCATTTTCTCCCTCAAAGGCCCGCTGTTTAACCTGCTGCAAGCTCACTACAAAGAACAACCGGCGCTGCTCGCCCAACAACTCTGGGAAGTCTCCGAGCTGCTCGACGCCTTCGGCATGCACACCATCCGCACGTTCCAGAAATCCCGTGAAGCGGTGATCAAGCGTCAGCAGGAAGAATTGCTGGAGCTGTCGACCCCGGTGGTGAAACTGTGGGACGGCGTGTTGGCACTGCCGATGATCGGCACCCTCGACTCCCAGCGCACGCAGGTGGTGATGGAATCGCTGCTGCAACGCATCGTCGACACCGGCTCGGAAATCGCCATCATCGACATCACCGGCGTGCCAACCGTCGACACCCTGGTTGCGCAACACCTGCTGAAAACCGTGACGGCGATTCGCCTGATGGGTGCCGACTGCATCATCAGCGGCGTGCGTCCGCAAATCGCGCAAACCATCGTGCACCTTGGCCTCGACCTGCAAGGCGTGGTGACCAAAGCCAATCTGGCCGATGCGCTGAAGCTGGCACTGACCCGTTTGGGTACCACCTTCGTCAAGACGGCTTGAGCATGGAACGTATACCGATTCTTCAGATGGGCGACTTCCTGTTGGTGACGATTCAGGTCGACATGCACGACCAACTCGCCCTCACCCTGCAGGACGATTTGTCCGAACGCATCAGCAAAACCTCGGCGCGCGGGGTGTTGATCGACATCTCGGCGCTGGACATGGTCGACTCGTTCATTGGCCGGATGATCGGCACGATTTCCGGCCTGTCGAAAATCATGGACGCCGAGACTGTACTGGTCGGTATGCAGCCAGCGGTCGCGATTACCCTGGTTGAACTCGGCATGACCTTGCCAGGCGTCAGTACCGCTTTGAACGTCGAGCGCGGAATGAAACTGTTGCAGGAACGAGTCTTGCAGCAATGACCGTGCGCAGTAGCGGTACTCAACCGATCCATATCGAGCAAGACGTGGTACTCGCGCGTCAGACCGCGCGCAAGCTCGCCACCGACTGCGGCATGCGCCTGATCGACCTGACCAAAATGGTCACGGCCGTCAGCGAGCTGGCGCGCAACACCATGGTGTACGGCGGTGGCGGCGACATGGACTGGCAAATACTCGATGAGGATCACAAGGTCGGTCTGCGTCTGACGTTTCGCGATGAAGGCCCAGGCATCGCCGATATCAAACTGGCGATGACCGACGGCTGGACATCCGGCAGCGGAATGGGTCTGGGTCTGACTGGCGCAAAACGGCTGGTCGAAGAGTTTGAACTGGACACCGAGCCTGGCAAAGGCACTCGAATAACGATCACCCGATGGACATGAGTACTGCTGAGTCGATAAACGTCTTGCCCATTCAGGATTGCAGTCAGATGGGTTATCCCCAACGCTCCTCGCAGCAACTCGCAGAATTTCATGGTTTTGATGGTGATGGCGGACGCGTGGCACCGGTGTCAAAAGAGCTTGCCAGTAACATACTCAATCATGGCCGCCACGGTGAAATGCACCTTCAGGTGTTGCCGCGCCCAAATAGCTTTGGCACAGAAATGCTCGCCGTTGACCGGCCCCACGGTTTTGATCTGGAGGCTTGTCGGGCCGACGGATTCTCCACTGGTGGCACCCAAGGCATTGGCCTCGGCTCGATTTCGCGCCCTACCGAAGTCTTTGATGTCTACGCCGATGCCCGTGGCGCGGTGCATCCGCGCTCAGATCGTGCAACGGACATTCGTTTTGGGGTCAGCCAGCATTCACTGCACAACGATCATGCGTGCGGCGATGTCTGGCAGCTGGCCTATGAAGACGGCAACATCAGCGCGTTGATCATCGACGGCCTGGGCCATGGTGAAGAAGCCGAACGTGCCGGTCTTGCAGGCGCCGAAACATTTGCCCTGAAAACCTTCGCCAAACTGTTGATGCTAATGGAAGATATACACCACGACATGATCGAAAACCGTGACGGTGCCATTGCGTCTGCCCAGTTCGATGCCGGGCGCGCCAGCCTTACCTTGGCGGCATCGGCAACATCGGCGCCAGCCTGATCGCCGCCGCAAGTCCCGTGGATTGGCCTCGCATCCAGGCATCGTCGGTGTGCAATACCGAAAAGCCCGACCCTTTGACTATGCTCACGTGAACGGACATCTATTGATCATGTACACCGATGGTTTGCAGTCCCGCTGGAACCTTCAAGACCGACCCGGCTTGGCATATCGCCATCTAGCAGTCAACGTCCTGCACCGCTATTTCTTTCGCGATGTAACGGTGTTGGTCATTGCCCTGGAGGCCGCCCATGGCTGAGTCGCCCGCTATGAACAGCGCTGAGCAGACCGCGCTGATTACACAGCTGCAAAGCGAAACCACGGCGCTGCGCGAAGAGCTCGATGAAACCAATCAGGGCGTGTTGGCCCTGTACGCCGAACTCGATATGCAAGCGGAGGAACTGCGCCAGGCTTCGGATCTGAAAAGCCGGTTTCTGGCATACATGAGCCACGAATTTCGCACACCATTGGGCTCCATTCTCAGTATTAACAGGCTGCTTTCTGACGAGCTCGACGGCCCCCTTAGCTGCGAACAACACAAGCAGGTGGCGTTTGTCAGCACGGCAGCCCGCGAACTTAGCGATATGGTGGATGACTTGCTCGATTTGGCGAAAATCGAGGCTGGGCGCATCACTATCTATCCGGGATGGTTCGACATGTTCGATCTATTCTCTGCGTTGCGGGGCATGTTTCGGCCGATTGTCGATGCCTCGGCGGTCGATCTGATTTTCGAGCAACCGGTTGGCCTACCGCGCCTTTTTACAGACGACAAAAAACTCGCGCAGATCCTGCGCAATTTCATTTCCAACTCGCTGAAGTTCACCACCCGTGGCGAAGTGCGAGTGTCCGCGCGCCTAGAAGGAGCTACTAGCGTGCGCTTTGCTGTCAGCGACACCGGTGTCGGTATCGCTGCCGAGCTGCATGGCGCATTGTTCGAAGACTTTTCCCAAGTCGACTCGCCGTTGCAGAAACGTCTACGTGGCACGGGTCTTGGCTTGTCTTTGTGTAAACGCTTCGCGGCCCTGCTGGGCGGCGAAGTCGGGCTGGAAAGCACGCCGGGCGTCGGTTCAACCTTTTTCGTGATAATTCCACTTGCCATCGCTCTGGAGAACGTCGATGAAACATGAAATTCGATTGCTCATCGTCGACGATAACATCGCCACGCGGTACGCCCTGCGTCGACAGTTGGAACGTCATGGCTACGAAGTACTAGAGGCCGGCACCGGTGGCGATGGTTTAGCGCTGATCGCGAGTGAACCGCTGGATGCACTGATTCTGGATGTCAACTTGCCAGATATGAGCGGCTTCGACATTGTCCGTCGCCTGCGCGCTATACCTGCTATGGCCTTACTACCGATCATCCATGTGTCGGCTGCCTCAATCCAGACCGGAGATATTATCACTGGCCTCGATGCGGGCGCCGACGCATATCTCATTCATCCAGTCGACCCGGACGTGTTGCTAGCGACCCTGCGCACGCTGCTGCGAGTGCGCGACACCGAAAACGCCCTGCGTGAGAGCGAGGCGCGCTTCCGCGAGATTTTCGCCAACGTGTCGGCACCAATAGCGGTGCTCGACGCAAGCCTCAAGGTGCACGAGTGTAATCATGCGTTTGCCCAACTGATTCTCGATAATCAGGATCCACAGATTTTGCGCGAATGCTTCGCCGACGATCAAGGCGCAATCCTCAACGAGCTGCGCCTGGGGCTAGTCGATGGCGAGCGCTGGAAAGGCACGCTAAACATGCAAGTGTTCGGCGAGATTCGCGAGACCGAGTGGCAGATTTCACCCTATCGCACGCCGAAACTCAGCCTGGTTTTTATTGAAGATGTCACGGAGTATCGCCACCGAGAACGCTTTAATTTGGCACGACTGGACGACACCACCACGCAACTGGCCAAAGAAGTCGCCGAGCGCGTGCGCGCCGAATCCCAATTACTCCAAATGCAAAAAATGGACGCGCTCGGTAAGCTCACCGGCGGAATAGCCCACGATTTCAACAACCTGCTGACCGGGATCATAACAAGCCTCGAATTAATCGAGAGACGTGTCGCTGATGGGCGACCGGAAAAGATTCAGTATTATGCAAAAGCGGCCCTGAGCTCTGCCATGAGCGCCGCTGCCTTAACCCACCGATTGCTGGCCTTTTCACGCCAACAGCCGCTCGACACGCGTCCGGTAGATGTCAACGAGCATGTGCGCTCGCTGGAAGATTTACTGACACGCACTATTGGCGAACGCATCAGCCTTAAACTGGAACTGACAAATAAAACAGCAATCGCGTTGGTCGACCCGGTGCAGCTGGAAAGTGCGGTGCTCAATCTGGTAATCAACGCCCGAGACGCGTTGCCTGAGGGTGGCAATATCTGGATTCATACGTACGCCGCGTCCACCCATGGTGATCCGAACTTAAAGGACGGGGAATATGTGGCACTGTCGGTTCGGGATGACGGCACCGGCATTGAACACAGTGTGATCGACAAAGTTTTCGACCCATTCTTCACCACCAAACCGCTCGGTCAAGGTACCGGCCTCGGCTTATCAATGATTTACGGTTTCGCCCGACAGTCAGGTGGTGGTGCTCACATCCGCAGCGTCGCTCGACGTGGTACCGAAGTGACGATCATGTTGCCAGCCTCCTATGAACCTAAGCACGTCGACAATGTTGCGCCGATTGTCGATCCGCAAGGGGCTGGCGAACACGTGCTTATCGTCGAGGACATGCCTTCGGTGCGGATGTTTGTCGCCGAAGTACTGCAGGACGCCGGTTATCACTGCACTCTTGCCCCAGATATCAAAACGGCTCTGGATCAACTGGAAAACGATTCCACAATCGATTTGCTGCTCACGGACGTTGGCTTACCTGACATGAGCGGACGCGACTTGGCGGATGTGGCGCGCGGATGGCGTCCACGTTTACCCATACTTTTCATGACTGGATATGCTGAAACAGCGACCAATCGTCAAGCGTTTCTCGGCGCCGGAATGGAGATGATTACTAAACCATTCCAGATCAGTGAGTTGCTAGCCAAAGTTCGCAACATGATCGATTCGCATTGAAGCGTCCCATGCAGTGGCGGCACAATAGCTAATCAATGGCGAACTGGAAATAAATAGTCGGTGCACAGTAACCCGGATTGCGACATTCAACCAATATAAGGGAAGAGCCTAAATTGTCTAGGGTATTCCTGCCTTGATATCCTCGTGCTGTGCCCCGTCAACGTTTCTTACAGATGAATTTTTAACCGCCAAAACAACGAATCTCTCTTGCGAAACGGCCGTTAGAAATCTTAATATCAATAAAGGCATAAGCCCAGCTTGTTTTACTTCGACTTTGCTGACCTTCTCCTTTCTTTGCCGACTACACTTGGCAAGCAATCACGGAGAAATAGCATGAAATGTTTAATCTGTAATTCTGATGCGCACATCCAAGTGAAATCAAGCAAATGGGTCGAAACGTACTGCAATGGCGGATGTGGTAATTTCCGAATATCAACCAATTTGGCAGAGCGCCTTTACTCAATAAAAAAGGGATTCAATATTTCAAACACCCGAGCTTGGTTGGGACGTGCGCGGTTGGAAAATACGGTTCCGCAAATATCAAGCTATGATTTTAGCGTATCATTACTCGAAAAAATCAATCCCGAAAGCTAAACTCAAGCGAGAGAATTACGCACAAGCAAAAGTGTCGCCAATAAAGTTTGCAATGGCAATAACAGTAACTACCGCCGTTACACAATCCTCTTCAGATCGCTCCGTTAGGTATTCCGAAAATAAAATCCTAATATTATATAACAAAGTGAATCTGCATTTACTAGTTGACACGAAGAACAGCGGGCATCTTGGACGTGAGTCGCCTTCGGACAGGGGGAGTTCGAATGCATAATGGTAGGACGTACTCGTTTAAAAACTATCAAGCCATCGATCATTTCCACGGCTCGCTATGTCCCGAATTTCGCCGAGAATCGCCGCGTGCCAAGAGACCGACCAGAGCGCCGTGATTCTGGTCGGATCTGAGCAATTATCTAGCATGACGCAAGACGTCAAGGAATTTGAAAAACGATCTTCACACGCCCCAACCCACTGAATATCAATGAAGGGCAAGTCGCCTACCAGGAACGACATGACCAAATTGCTCTACGTTGCGCCCCGAATCCATCTAAGCGTCCCGGAGTATTTCGACGAAGTCATCGAAGTAGCACTGCTGATCGTCTGAGCCGTTAGATCTTGGGAATCCAGACGCAAATCAGTGAAAAAGCCGGTCAAGATCAATCGGTTTGGCTAAACAATGGTTCGCGCCAGCGGCTAAACACCGATCATGATCATCCTTCGAGGCTTGGGCAGTCACAGCGATACTGGACAATCTACGGAGCGCAGGATTTTCCCGAATCCGCGCGGTGGCTTCGTAACCGTCCATTGCCGGCACCATGATATCCATCAAGACAGGGTCAATATTTTCAATGGCGTTCAGTTTTTCAATGGCTCTCGTTGCAAGGAGCCCCGCACAAATCATCCGAATGGTTCAAGCCGGATTGAGCAATAGGCAATGTGCGAAACCAGGGCCCGGATTTGATCGAATCGACCCACTCCAATCAAAGCGGTAAGTCGGTTTAGACAGAAGCAAGCGATTTCAGCCGCTCTTCAAGCGCATGATCAAAAACGATGTAGAGCCGTTCGGCGTCACCAGCTCTCAGCCCACCGGCGACCTCCATGCCCAAAACGAACCCATCCGCCCTCGCCCCGGCCTTTACCGCAACGATCATCGAATCAGCGCGCATAATCTGCACGAGGAGTCGGTCTGCCTCCCGCTTCATCTTTTCATTAAGTACTACATCGTGCATCGCTACGACCTTCAACGCGACATCCAATACATGACAGATAAGACAATGGTCACCCATACCAAGGTCACCAGAAAAGATAGGCCTGCGAGTCGCTTGTTCATAGAACCTTATCATTTTGATGAATGGCGGATCATGAGTGCCGCGTAGATCAGAGGCAAGAGCAAACAGGCCTGCACCTGAACATTTTGGGTTAATGAATGTTAGACATCATTCACTAGTCTTCCAAGCGATGCTGCCGCGATCACTAAAGGCTCTTCGACGGACGTGCCAGGCCGCTGCTGCCCGGTGGTCGGTGGTTCCTTCCCTCATCAAATTCATTGCCGGGCCGCTGGTCGACGTTCCAAATGCTTGCCCTCAACCAATTCTACCGGTGATGGCTGACGCTTCATAAAAGAGCGCGCCTCATAGGGATCAAGGATTAACTCCAGTTGAAACTTTACACCGTGTGGCTTGGCTACGTTGTCGTACGCATGAGTGTGGGTTTGTCGTCATGCCGCTGCGATAGGAACTCACGCACCAAATGGCCAGTTTGCCTTGCACTGGTCACCACGAAAAAATGCCCCTCTCCTTGTAGGATGTGCAGATCAGAACGGCGAATGACGCGGTGCAAAATCTGCGCGTTGTAAAGTCGCACCAACGCGTCCCGGTCGCCGGAGAGAATCAGTGTGCGTTGGCGCAAACGAAATAGCCGTAACAGGCTTGTCCAACCGATCAGGGCAGCGAGCTGGTGAAAATACGAGCGCGGTTTGACTGAGAGCATGCCCTTCACCGCGCCAAAGTGCAGCAATGTCTTTATCGAACTGCCATCACTTTTTTTGTTGCGTATTTGACCGCCTTTGCTCTTGCCGAAAAAATCTAGGATATCGGCAGGTTTTACCAGTACTAATGGGCCGGCGGACGTCGCTGCGAGGATCAGCCGGCGTACCATGCCTGGATGACGTAGAGCGAACTCTTGGGCCAATGCGCCGCCCCAGCTCACGCCAAAGACATCTACCTGTTCGAACCCCAATTGCTCGAGCAACTTGGCGATCAAATCGGCATGACGCGAAAGACGCAGTGGCCAGCGAGGCGTTTGTGATTTCCCGACCCCAGGAACATCCAGCGCAATAGTCGTGTAGTCGGCAAGCTCCTCCCGCAGTAAATCGAAGGAGCGAATCAATCCTCCAAGTCCGTTTAGCAACAGCAACGGCGACCCTGTACCACAGATTGAAACGTTCAACTGCAAGTCTTTGATCGTCAGTTTTCGCGTTGTCATGGTTTCCCCCTTGCTGCGCTAACTTGAAAGGCTGCGGTGGATAAGAACGCGAATATTCTGTTGATCAGGCTAGGGACATTCAGAACAAACCAGCGGCTGCTTCCCTCACGAAAATCTCGATAGCCTTTGGCCCTACACCTCGAATTCAGACAAGCTTTTCTCGAATGCCCGACGATCAGCGCTCGCTTTCACGATGTTGCTCACCTTGGCGTCGTAGTCATCGTTTAGCTTGCTTGCCGACGCCATTAATCGCGACGCCGTGGCCTCGTCGTAACATAGGTTGTGGCCACTCACCTAGCATGACTACCAACCGACGATGGCTGCAACGTAAATTTTTTGCGGTATATCGCGTTGGCGTCGCTCGACAATCACCTCATACGCGCTAGCGGCAATTGCGCTTTGAATTCTTTTGCCCGTGAGGAAACTGGCACTCAACCATCCGCAAAGCCCGGCTTTCTTCCACCTTCAAAGTCGATCTGCAAGTCATGTGCGCTTTGCTCACGCGTGCAACCCCGCAGCCATGGTTTCAACAGTAAATCTAGACCCTGACCTTCCACGAACGATCCGGAAAAGCAAATCAGGGATAAATGAACTCTTACTCGAGTGCGGCGACAAAATGTTTGAACCCTGAGGACGAGAAAACGAGATGCATATATCTGAAACAAGCCAAGTGATGGAAGCACTGTCAGCGAACGAAGCAAACCTGAAGCTTCATGAAGGTTGGTCTTTGATATCTGTGGTCGTCACAACCCATCCTAACGGCCAGCTTCATCCTTGCTACATCCTGGCTAAATCGAAGGGCTCCCCCGATGGGCAGAAGTCCGATTAACTAGCTCACCACTAACATTTGCGTATCAGCTCACGACACTGCGTAAGGAGGTAGGTTGGGTTATCTGGATTGGGTTCAATGGCCAGCGATGGCGGTAACCGTGCTCGCCGCATGGTTGATCGGATCACAGCGGCCACGACGACGGATGATCGGATTCGTATGCTTTAGCGTGAGCAACGTACTCTGGGTGATATGGGGTTTGCATGCACAGGCGTATGCGTTGATCGTCCTGCAGCTCTGCCTGTTCCTCATGAACTTTCGGGGTCTTAAAAAAAATCTGAAGGGAAAGCAGGAGGAAAATCTCAGCTCTGACGGTGGCCGTCGAAATTCTTTTTAAAGCCACGGGCATTCATGCCTAAAAGTATGCACTCAAGCATGATCAGGGCGTAGGCATCAGCGTGAAGTCCCCAGATAACCCATAAGGCATTACTCGTAATGAACCCCCAAAAGGCAACCATGCGTCGGTAGGGTCGTTGCGAACCGATGAACCAAGCTGAGACCACCGTCACTACCATGGCGGGCCATTGTATGTAATTGATGTACTCCAAATTGAATCTCCTTGACATACTGGGTATCAAAGAGAAACACCCGCGCTGACTTGCGAATTAAGTGCAGGTAATCCTAGTGAAGCACCAAGATTGGCCAAATACTCGCCAAACCCACCCTGACATTTGTAGGTTCTACGCGCGCTGGTAATCACTGGATTGGTTGCCGTCCACACGATATGCGCGCCGATCCTTTCAAGGTCTGCGACTAAATGGACATCCTCGTGAGCAGTCAGATGCTGAAACCCGCCAGCATTCCGATAGGCTTCGAAACTGATACCGAGATTAGCGCCGTGGATATGCCGATGGTTCTCTATGAACTGGTAAAGCTCCATGTACTTTGCGCGAACCAGATCAACGTGTTCATTCCAGCTGTCCACCTCAACCGTCCCACAAACTGCATCGGCATGGAATTCAATCTGCTTCACCAACCAATCGTGCGGAACGACAGTGTCCGCGTCGGTGAAGGCAAGCCACTTCGCGCCTGCGGTTAGCAAGTGATCGGCGCCAACAGCTCTCGATTGGCCCACGTTCTGATAACACACCTCGATTGCGCTTATATCGAAAGCTGAAACGATCTGATCCGTCTGGTCGGAGCAATCGTCTAGAACAACGACTATCGAGACCGGCTGGCCCAAAGCAGGATGCTCGGCAGCCACTAAAACGGAGGCAAGGCATGCATCAATTTGGCGTTCTTCATTATGGGCAGGTATCACAACACCGATCATAAACGCGGCCTCCCAGCCACCAGAGTTACAAGCTCTCGTGGTCGACACTCCTCCTCAACAATAAGTTTAAAAAATAGCGTGGGTGTATAAACGCAGACCGCTAGTCATCTGCACCTATTTCTCTCTGAACTTACTTCACTCGAGACTCATCTCCCACTGACATCCAGCGAAAGTTAGGGGTAAGACGTCATGAGAGCACTCACGTATCACGGCGCGCACAGCGTTAAAGTCGATACCGTTCCAGATCCAGTCATCGAGGATATTGACGACATCATTTTACGAGTCACCGCGACGGCGATTTGTGGATCTGACCTTCATCTCTATCGAGGAAAAATACCAACCGTGGAGCATGGTGACATCTTCGGCCATGAGTTCATGGGAATCGTAGAAGAGGCTGGTTCAGCGGTGACTGCTGTCCAGCCGGGTGACCGAGTTGTCATTCCTTTTGTCATTGCCTGTGGCAGCTGCTTTTTCTGCGCGATGGATCTGTTTGCAGCATGCGAAACAACTAATACGGGACGGGGCGCGATCATAAACAAAAAGGCCATCCCACCTGGCGCTGCTCTCTTCGGCTTCAGTCATATGTACGGCGGGATACCAGGTGGTCAGGCTGAATACGTGCGCGTACCAAAAGCCAATACCGGGCCTTTCAAGGTGCCTGGAACACTGTCAGATGAAAAAGTATTGTTCCTCTCAGACATTCTGCCGACTGCATATCAAGCTGTAACAAACGCTGGAATTGGCAATGGCTCAAGCATTGCCATCTATGGTGCAGGGCCCGTCGGACTGTTAAGCGCAGCTTGCGCAAGGATGCTCGGAGCCGACCAAATTTTCATGGTCGATCACCATCCTTACCGCTTGGCCTACGCACAGAAAACGTACGGCGTAATTCCTATAAACTTTGACGAAGACGACGATCCTGCGGACACGATTATTCGGCAAACTAAAGGGATGCGGGGCGTGGACGGCGTGGTGGACGCGGTTGGTTTTGAAGCCAAAGGCAGTACGACAGAGACGGTTCTCGCCACCCTCAAGCTCGAAGGCAGCAGCGGCAAAGCTCTACGTCAATGCATCGCGGCTGTTCGACGCGGAGGTATTGTTAGCGTACCTGGAGTTTATTCTGGATTTATTCATGGCTTCCTTTTCGGCGACGCGTTCGACAAAGGCCTGACCTTCAAAATGGGGCAGACCCATGTGCATCGTTTCCTTCCTGAGCTGCTCGATCACATCGAGACGGGTCGCCTCTCTCCGGAAGTGATCATCAGCCACCGCATGTCGCTGGAGCAGGCTGCCGAGGGTTACAAGATTTTTGATAAAAAAGAAGAGGACTGTCGAAAGGTTATTCTCACACCTGGCGATAGTCACATCGCAATGCCGGAGAGCGATACCAGCGCAGCAGTGTTGACTACATAAATCCGTCAATAAGCGCAAAGGGCGAGAGGCTCGGTGCTCACCGCAGACTCTCCTCCTTATTCATCGGTTGGTAACTATGGATCACAGCGTGAAGGGTCAGACCGAGGGAATGGTAAATTCCGATAACCAGCAATCTCGGCAAGCCTAAATGCGGTTGTATCCACCTACTCAATGACGCTGAGTTTGGCATTGACTCGATTGAAAGCAGGTTTTACGTGCGGCTGTGTAAAACGCCTTGATGCTCAGCGGGTAAGGGTGATACTCATCGGATACGAGATGCCTGAATGGAATCTCACCCCTGAGGACATACGGAAATGAGCGCAGGAAAGATTCTAGTGACGGGGGCTGCGGGCAAAATCGGCAACGCTTTTTATTCGGCGTATGGCGATGAACTCGATTTGCGTTTAGCCGATGTCAGCGTGACGCAGTTCCCCGACTCGCAAAAAAACTTCTCTCTCGACATCACCGATCTGTCCCGCTGCCTTGAAGCCTGTGAAGGTATCGACACCGTGATTCATCTAGCGGCTGATCCGAATCCGAATGCTGACTTCATGACCTCTGTGCTGCCCGTGAATATCGTCGGCACCTACAACATGTTGCTCGCCGCGAAGACGCAAGGCTGCAAGCGCTTCATATTTGCCAGCAGCGCTCAGGCCGTCGAAGGCTATCCAAAGGATGTGCAAGTTCACGAATGCATGGCGCCGAAGCCCGGAAATATGTACGGCGTCGGCAAAGCGTTTGGGGAAGCACTGTCGTCGTTGTACGCAAACGATGGCGAGATGACGACCGTCGCTGTGCGTATTGCCAACGTAGCAGAATTTCATCCAGGTGAAGTTCACAGCCCCAGGGACGTCGCTGCTTTTATCAGTGTGAGGGATGTTGTCGCGTTACTGCGCAACTGCGTTGAAGCCGAGATGAGCGGGTTCAACGTTGTTCATGGTGTCTCGGACAACAGATACAAGCGACTTGCTATCGAAAAAACCAAGCGGGTCGTTGGATATGCCCCGCGTGACGATGGATTTGGGATTTTGGAAGGACACGCAGAAACCGATTGAATTCGAGCATCTTCAAGCTCACTTTGTACCGCTGGCCGGGCTCACAGCCTGCGAGTCACTGGCTGATTCTTCTCAATTCAACCGAAGAGCTCTCTTATCCCGACTCGTCAGAAGTCTCCTCCTAAGAAGCGGACTCGGCAGCCGGGATGAGTCGGTCTCCTATCTCACACTCAAGGACGATACCCATGCCTGAATGCTTTGAAGCAAAAATCGCTACGGCCGATGCTCTAACGTT
Organism: Pseudomonas sp. 4CAES_32.4; assembly: GCF_058136335.1. NCBI lineage: Bacteria > Pseudomonadati > Pseudomonadota > Gammaproteobacteria > Pseudomonadales > Pseudomonadaceae > Pseudomonas > Pseudomonas sp. 4CAES_32.4. The sequence goes on along the minus strand of NZ_CM176882.1, from coordinate 3,177,445 downwards.
GCTGCTGCACAATCAACACGCGATATGTGCAGCCATCGAAGAGATGACTAAATGGATTTCTGATAGCGGAGCGAGGGATGCCGTTGCCAACGCAATTGCAGCCATGGAAACTCTAGACAAAAACGCCCAAGGCATTACGGATGCCATCATGCAGTTACGTCGCTCATAGGCATCGTCTTCAGTTCGTCCGTCGCTTATGACCCGCCTACCTATGGTCTTCTGGGAACTTGCTCGATGCGCTCAATGGACGCATTATGATTTAACCGATGTAGGTCGATAAGGAAGCGCCATGTCAGTCTTCAGGGTGATCGCCAGTCTCGGATTTGCGGTAATGATCTCAACCGCCGCTTACTCTGCTCAGTTTGTAGGACAACAGATCGCGTATTTGCACCAGAAGCTCTCCCCCCCTAGCCATGAGCTCAGTCTCCTGACCGATTGGCCTAACACAGATACTTCTCTACCAAAGCTTGAAGATCAGCTTGGGGGTCGAGCGCAGAAGACGTCATCGGTAACACTGTCTGAAATTCCTTCAGAGAAAGCGCTGCTGCACCCTTCACGATAATTTCACATTTTCGGGTGTACGGTTGTGTCACTCCTTTAGTGTTTACCGACCCGCACCCCATCGCGGGTCTTTTTTTGCCCTCAAAAAATGGTCGGTGTAAAGAAGCCTCTGCATCGCGTGCGCAGCGCGATCTTCCAGTGAGCAAGGCTTTGTCCAGAAACCTACCTTCGCAAGTCGGGCTATCGGAGCTTGTCACGCAAGATCCTACGGGTCGTCCTCCACCGGCTAATACACGTGCTCTCTACCCGCCCAAGCCTGGCGCCGCGCCGCTTTCTCGCCTGTATTCATTTTCGTAGAGCGCCCTCCTGCTCCCTCGTTGGGTAAATTTCCGCTGTATTGTTAACCAGCGAATTCCATTCGATATCCCCAAATAATTTGAATCGCCATCGCATCTCAAGGTCACCTAAATAGAGATTACAGACGACAAAGCAATGGGAGAGATTTATGAGCCTTGCAATGACCATCGTCAGCATGATTGCCGCTTGGACGGCGATAGCAATTTCCATGTTGTGGGGAGTACTGCGCATCGCCCGCCGGCACCATCCTCTTGCTCAGCGCAATGCTGTCGCTCAAGCGCGTTATAAGCGCTTACCCAAGCACCAAGCGCTACCGTTTCGCACCGCCTAAAACGATACCTCTTAACGGGCCTCAACGGGCCCGCGCAATGACATTTTGAAATGTGACGCGAATTGTGACGAAGAGGCATCCAACAACCCTTGAAGGTCGCTGTTATGCAGTCAAAGGAACCCAATGGCGACCTTCGTATCCTTCGCTTAATGAGGACGTGCGGCACAACTTCGTAGTCGAACGCATGCAGCTCGTCGTGGAATTGACCCAAATACAGCGGCATATCTGATGGTCTGGACAGTTGAGTGGAACCATTGAACTTTGTCGCTACTGCAATCACCACTCTCAAAGGAGGTGTGGAGATCATGAGCGGCTCAAAAGAATTACATGGAACCGTCATCTGCCAATTCGCAGAGAAAATCCTGTTCGTCCGTAAGGAGAACCCTGAATGGTCACTTCCCGGTGGAAAGGTTGAAGCGAACGAACTACCTGTCGAAGGCGCTCGTCGAGAACTGAAGGAGGAGACGGGCTTAGAGCTCAAGGACGCCGAATTTCTGGGGCATCATGTTTTTGATCGAGAAGAACATCACCTTTATCGACTAACTGTCCGAGATGCTGACCAACCGCGTCCAGGCGCAGAAATCGTCGAGTGCCGGTGGTTCACTCACGCTGAGTTGAAATCTGTATCGGTGAAGCCCCACAACGTTGAGCTACTGAAATTACACGGGCTATTTTCATAAGGAAGCTGGAGTAATCTCCTTCATTCTCCATGGGCGTCATGCCCCAGAGAGCCAAGCTCGACGGAGTCGGACACAGCGGCCATAGTCGATATGCTCCGTAGACGTGCCAGTAATTCATCGGCCTGTGACTGTAATTCGGCACGGGTTCGCGTCAGCTCCTCTGTGTGGGTAGAAGGAGTAAAGTTGGCGGCATCAGTTTCAACGTTTATGAGAAGCGCAGAAAGGCTTGCGTGCATCATTAAAGCAGAGGAGACCACGTCGCACTGCAGTGTTCTCTTTACTTTTGATATAGCGCTTTGCGCAAGCGCGATACCCTCATAGCACGACCGGGCAGCGGCTAATGAACCTAAGGTTATGTCAAGCGCATGCTGCCGACTGGGACGAGAAGATCCTGCCGCAGCGTTCTCAGTAAAGGCACCGAAAGTTCGCATGTCATTGTCGGCATGCGCTTTCATCACATCAAGCAACTGCTCTACTTCGGCGGCAATACCTAGCGCAGTATTTCCCACTTCCTGATCGCAGGATTTGCGAATCGCCATTTGCAGAAGCGCTAGCGCCAAACTCGCTATGACGCATGCGGTGGCACCGCAGCTTGGTACAGCAGCCACTGAGGCGACTTGTTCGCAAAACGAATCAAGAGTGAATGACCATAGGCTCATTTAGTAATCCTCAGCGATTGTACTGTGCAGCTAGACGAGTGTTCTCAGGAGTATTGAGGTTTGAGTCGCTGCAACATTGGTTCGGATCCTGGTCTTGTACCGCCGGGTCGGCCAACTGAACCTTGGTCGTGCGATAGCCGGCCGGTGCACACAGGCTTGCGAAGCCAGCCAAAAACCAGGTTAGATTGTTATGGTGAGAGCGCTTCATCATTATTCACTCGCGGAGTTAGGCGAAGCGCTACAGGGATACTGCTCATCGTCTTTACCCAAATGAACGTTCAAGTCGACGGCGGATGTTTTTGCTCATGGTGCCTCTCTTTTTGGTAACGCAAACGCCTCCACGTAATCGCCTGACCTAGTCTGCAAACCACCGTGACCCCCAGCGGCAATTACGACGTATTGTCTGCCGTCCTTACCAAGGTATGTCATTGGCGTTGCCTGCCCTCCCGCTGGCAGCCTAGTCTTCCAGAGTTCTTTGCCGTTGCGCGCATCAAATGCGCGCAGATAGTCGTCCGCAGTTGCTCCCATAAATATGAGCCCGGATCTAGTAGTGACAGTGCCGCCGATATTGAAGATCCCTGTTGGAAAAGGCAGGTTGACGTGCAGCCCCATGGGCCCCATGTCACGGGTTGTGCCTACATCGTGTTTCCAGACGATGGAGCGAGTGCGCAGATCGATTGCTGCGAGTTGCCCCCACGGTGGAGCTTTGCAAGGTGCGCCCAATAACCCAAGCCACGGATCGACCTTGACCACATAAGGCGTGCCGTATTGAGGATTGATGGCGAATTTTTTGGGCCTTGGAGGCTGTCCTTTGCCATCCCATGGCTCGACCAGACCTTTTTTCTCCGCATCAGACCGTTCCAGAGTCTGTGCAACAAAAGGGATGTAGCTCAGGTTCGCATATAAGCGCTTGCGCTCAGGATCGACTGATGCTCCATGCCAGTCAATGACGCCATCGAATGCTGGATACACCAACGTTTTCTTATCTAAGACGAACGGCGTAAACGCGCCTTTGTAATCTAGGCTGCGAAACTCTATTCGGCATAGCATCTGGTCGATGGGAGTTACCCCCCAAGTATCTTTCTCCTCTATTTGAGGTGGTGCAAAGGAAGGCATGCCCACTGAGTAAGGTTGCGTTGCGGACACAGGTTCACCAGGCAAGCCGCCTTGAGGGGCGGGCTTCTCTGAAACCTGGGCAACAGGCTCCCCAGTTTCGCGATTAAGGACAAACAATTCGCCGCGTTTAGTGGTTTGCACCAGAGCGGGAACTTTTTTGCCGTTGGTATCCTGCAAATCTACCAGGGTCGGGCCAATGGGCACATCCATGTCCCAAAGGTCATGGTGCAAGGTTTGGAAAGACCACCGGGGTGCACCTGTTTCGATATCGAGCGCAACCACGGAACTCGAATATTTCTCATCGAATGGCCGGCGTTTAGCACCGTAGTAGTCCGGCACTGCATTGCCAGTCGGCAGATACAGCAAGCCGCGTTCAACGTCGGCGGTGTATACACCCCAAGCATTTGGGGTGCCAGGAGTGAAATTCTCATCGGGCGCGGGGTGGCTGACAACACTTTCGGAACGCCCCACATCCCATGCCCAGGCGATTTGACCTGTAATCGGATCAAAGGCACGCACCGCGCCCGAAGGCTCGTTGGTTTTCTGGCCGTCATATATCCACCCGCCAAGGATCACTCGGTCACGGACGACCAATGGCGGCGACGTTACGAAATGAAAGCCTTTGGGCACATCACCCAAATGCTGCCTCAAAGAAACGAAGCCCTGTTCTCCAAAGTTCGCACAGGGCTTGCCCGTGTTCGCATCCAGCGCGACCAAGCGGGCATCGGCCACGGGAGAAATGATTCGTTGCGAGCATTCAGTACCTGCCGGGGCCTCGTAATAAGCCACACCACGACAGGCTAGATAAGCGTTGTTCCCTGTTTCTGGTTTGGGATCGAAACGCCAGCGTTCAGCACCCGATACGGCATCCAGCGCGATAACCTGGCTGTGCGGCGTGCAGATGTAAAGTGTATCGCCCACCTTGATGGGTGTGACCTCGAAATTGAATTCGTAACCATCTTTGTTTTCTCCGGGTCGCGCAACGTCACCCGTTCGGTATTCCCAGGCAGGTTGAAGTTGGTCGACGTTTTGCCGATCGATCTGCGTGAGCGGAGACCACCGCTCACCGCGAGGCGTGCGGCCGTAGTAACGCCAGTCAGTGTCGGCATCTTCGCGTGACGATGAAGGCTGCGTCACTGCGGATTGAGCCTGATCTGGAAAATTTTTTGGATAGGGATGCGCCAAGAAAAGCAGACCAACGAGCAGCACTCCAACCAGAGGGAAAATCACGTTGCCTGCAGATGAGATGCTCTTACCTGGATGCAGCCGCCGACGAATGCGAGGAAGCAGCAAGTAGAGACCCAGCAAGGTCGGAATGAGAAGCCTTGGCTCCAGGGCCCAAGCATCCAGGCCGCTTTCCCATAAGGCCCAGGCAACCGTCCCCAACCAGGCCAGACCGTAAACCCAGAGCGACCACCGACGTCCCCTGATCAAACCGAGACCAGTTATCAGTAACGCTAACCCTGCCAGCAAGTAATAGGGCGACCCGTGCAGCACCATCAGCCAGATACCGCCGCCAAACAGGATTAATCCAACGAGCGCCACCAGCGCGCCGGTAAACACAGGGGTACTGCGCTGGAATAGATTCATCTGACCTCCACAGGCTTTTTGAAACCCAGATCATGACCAAGGGAGTCTGTATGCATTACTCTGCTCCAGAGCCAGTTGGTTTGCAGTCACTTCTTTTTGAGCGCTTCGATCAACTCAGCTTTAGTCATCTTCGAACGGCCAGAAATATCCCGACTACGGGCCTCACTCATCAGGCTTTCCTTGCTCTGCGTTTCAAGTGAAGTTTTAGAGTCATGCCCATGGCCGCTGCGTGTTTGCGCCGCTCTCTTGCCCGAGTCAGATTTGGCCTGTTCCTTCTTAGAGTGCGACGTTTTTCTAACCGAACCGCCAGCCTTTTCACCCCCTCCTGACTGTTTGTTTACGGTTGCCCAAGCGCGCGCCTCCGCTTCGTCTTTCGGCGTACCCTTGCGCTCGTAGCTCTCTTCAATGTGCTCGGCTTTTCGCTTTTGCTCGTCGGTGTACTTGTCTTTGCTTCCACGTGCCATGGCGAGTACCTCTGTGTAAGTAAGCGAGAGTCTGCCTTCGACCCTATTTTAATAAGGAAGCGATTTTATTAAAGAAAGTTCACCCAAATTTCTTGGAGTATGCGGGCGCATCACATCACTACTGCGCCGGGCCGGAGAGCTTTCATTTATGAAACGACGGGGCATAGGCCGTCTTGGATACGGACAATTAACACCGTTTTCCGCTCAGCAACTCGACGGAACGAAACCGCCCTTTACGGCAAACCATCCAGAGGAGGAAGCCTTTGTGATCAACCCAACTGCAAGCATGAAGATGGGAGAGCGCTCCTCGGTAGAGCAAATAGGCGACACGCATCCCATTACTAGATTTTTTCTCGACGGAAAGTATTATTCTCGGCCCTGAGCGATTGAGCGCGGTCGGCTGGTTCGAAGGCCAAAAAATCGTCTGAGACGACCTGGACTCGACAGGAAGCCCCTATTTCCAGGCTGTTTCGCCGGCACGATCTACGACCTCATCTTGACCTTGGTATCTGGGGAACTCTACAGCCTGCCGCTGCTTAAATGGATTCACCGGCTTCGCTGAAACTCTTCGTAGCTTCAAATGAGCCAAAGAAGTTACACACCGGGCCGTTGAGCGGAAAGCTTGTTGTCATTGCTGGGGTATTGAGTGGTGTAGGCAGAGCTACCGCTGAGGCTTTTGCGTGCAGGCGTGCGACTAATACTCGCAGCCAGGGACGAGGACGCGCTTTACGAAGTTTTTCCAATAAACGCTGCCGGCTAATAAAAAAAGACCTTTGAGGGCCATTTTTGTACCTAAAACAAAATCTGTTAGCGCCGAAAACCCTCGCCAGAAGGCGGAAGTTAGGCGAAGGAAAAGCAGTGTCATTCATGCTCTGCGGCTCCAGCGTTTCGAGATTTGCGAAAGACGGAACGACTCAAAACCTATGCTTTCGAAAACTTGAGCGCTTCTAATTTCGAGAAGCGAGGAGAACTCTCATGGCTGAAAAAAGCTCAGCTTCATCAAAAAAAAGCAAAAAACTGGAGGATTCTGCTGTCGTCCCAGACGTGGCAGAAACAGGTTTAACAGACGACGAACGGGTCGTTAGGGAAGATGAGTTCCTTGGCGACGAACAACGTGTAGAACCCGGCCCAGCCGATTTGGAAAGACTTAAGAATTGAAGCAGGTATCGCTTGGTATTCGATGAAACCAATATTTCGAATACGCGATATCTACTACTTGAACACTGCTCATGGAGGTGACATGCATGCGCCAGCAAACCTCATTCATATTTGATCTAGATGGCACATTGACTGACAGCGTTTACCAGAATGTCTTCGCGTGGAAAACCGCGCTCGATTCAGAGGACATACCGTTGGCCATGTGGCGAATTCACAGAAAGATAGGTATGAGCGGTGGGCTGCTGCTTAAGATGTTAGCCCGTGAGACAGGCCTGGAGATCAAACCAGACCAGGCCAAAAGGCTGAGCGATAAACATGACAAAGCCTACAAGGATCTACAGGGCCAGATAAGCGCTCTGCCTGGCGCTGTCGAGCTTCTAGATACTTTAAATCGCGATCAGATCAAGTGGTGCATTGCTACCAGCGGTGGGATGGACACTGCAGCAATAAATCTGAACGCATTAGGCTTGGATAGCGCGGATGTCAATCTTATTACCCGTGATGACGTCAAAAATGGCAAACCCGATCCAGACCTTTTCCTTGCCGCTGCAAGCAAGCTCAATGCACCCATCGAAGAATGCTTGGTGATCGGCGACGCCATCTGGGACATGCTTGCCGCACGCCGCTGTAAGGCCACCGGTATAGGGCTGCTTTCAGGTGGCTACGACACAGGAGAGCTTGAACGTGCTGGTGCACTCCGCGTCTACGAGGATCCTCTGGCACTGCTGCGGCACCTGGACGAGGTTGCTTCTCGTCCCTGAGCAATCTGTAAGCACGCGGATTGAGTCGGTGTGCTCCCTGCTCGCGGCGACGTTCACGCATGCAGTCATGCCAGACGATTGATAGGGTGGTGATCCAGTGTTCCTCAGAATCGACGATTCGAGGCATTGGACGCACCCGATACAACTGCGCCCACCCCGCACTCCTATGACTTCGACCCGTTTTACGCTGTGATAGACAGGCGACGCGCTTACAGGATCAGCTAGGCTCCACTCGCGCCGGCAGTGCCACTCTTGAACACACAAAAAGCAGCATGCCTATCAGGATCAACCCCCCCTCCCCGCATCCATGTTTCCAGACTTTGCTGACTGAGCAGTACCAGGCACGAGACGATAGCAAGTACCGGAACCCACGTCGGCACCCGAAAGTGATTTTCCGCAACCTCGTCACGGCGCAGGATTAACACGGACAAATTAGTGCTGAGAAACACAAACAGCAGGAGCAGGACTACGGTTTCGGCCAATGTAGCTAGCGTTCCCGTCAGCGTGAGTGCGATTGCTACAAGGGTGGTAGCGATGACCGCCAACCAGGGGGTACGTCGCCGAGGCAGCATCTTGCTCAAGGCGTGTGGCAAAAGTCCAACGCAGGCCATGCCATAGGTCAAGCGACTCGCCATTATCATGGTTAACAGTGCGCCGTTGGCTACCGCGATCAGTGCGATGAAGGCGAAGACACGAGGCGGAATGTTTAAACCTGACGCCCGAACCACTTCCAGAAGAGGAGCCGACGTTGCCACAAGTTTTTCCATGGGCAGTACCGAAGATGCCGCGATGCCGACAGCCATGTAGAGGACTCCGGCGGTTAGCAATGCGGCAAATAATGCGCGCGGGTAAACTTTTCGAACGTCTCGGATTTCTTCCGCAAGATTGGCGGATGTTTCGAATCCCACAAAAGAATAGAAGGCGATTAATGCCGCGCCCAAAACGGCTAACATCGGGCTGATCCCCGGTTTGAACTCCAGACTGCGACCCAAATCCGCTTCACCAGTACGGAAATACCAAGCAGCGGCAACAACGACCAAAAGAAGACCTGTGAGCTCAATAACTGTCATCACCAGATTGGCTCCCAAGGACTCTTTAATCCCCCTGGCATTCAGGAGCGCGATAACGACAAGGAACAGCAGCGCCGCAATGTGAGGGGGTACTTGGATGAACGCCGCCAGGTAATCACCCGCAAACGCCAGGGATAAACCCGCCGCGCTCGTGACAGCTGCAGATAGCATGCAAAAGCCAACGAGAAAAGAAATGAGCGGAGACCGGAACGCCTTCTCTGCGAAAACCGAAGCGGCGCCCGCGTGAGGATATTTTGTCACCAACTCTGCGTAGGAACCTGCAGTAAGCATCGCGAAAAACAGAGCGATGAGCAGAGGCACCCATATTGCTCCACCTAGCTCCCCCGCAATTGTCCCGGCAAGTGCATAAACGCCCGCTCCGAGAACATCACCGAGAATGAATAGAAAAAGCATCGGGCCGGTAACGGCGCGACGCAGCGAGGTCTTGGGGGTCAAGGTCTTCACGTTCAACTTCCTGGCTTGGGATTGCAACAGCCAATTCCCGGCTGATCGCTAGGTGCATTAATCTCAAGCAATGGAAATTCGCGCATGACGAAAGTTCACACAACTTATCAGCGTGACGGGCAGAAGGCGCAGCCCCTACAAGTGGATTTAAGCAACGGAATCTGCGACACATAGAAAAAATCGATAAAAAAAAGGGCCTCTTTAGGCCCTTTTGTATTCAAATCCAATCACTTTTTTAACCAAGACTCGACCGTGTCGGAGCCATGCTCAGCTTTCCAGTCCTTTAATGTTTTGTGATTGCCACCTTTAGTTTCAACGACTTCACCAGTGTGAGGATTTTTATAAATCTTCAACTGACGAGGTTTGCGACTACGGGTTTTGGAATCGGCGGCTGGAGCGCGACGACTTGCCTGCGGATCAAGCAGGTTGATCACGTGGTTCAGGCTGTAGCCGTATTTTGCGAGCAAATCGCGCAGTTTCGTTTCGAATTCAATTTCTTTCTTAAGACCTGCATCACCTTTCAAGGCCTCAAGCGCCTGGAGCTGTTCTGCAAGGTGTTTTTCGAGTTGGCGGAATTCGGCAAGTTTTGACATAAAAAATTCTCGATGTGGTTAATACCTGAAGACTAAGTTTTTAATCCCCCCGGCCCAGTGCAACTCAATATCCATATATCGTGGTCTGCCCCATTTTTCCTACTGAACAGAGTGAGTAATCCTAAGCGCTCCAGGATCCTCATTTGAAGATCTGCTTCCAAGCGACAATAGGTCTTGAATTGATTTCTGTGGCTGACCGACGCTCCAATTCCTATTGATGAGTGTCCGCCTGCTCAGCCGGATAAAACTCGCCTTCCTTGCCCAACCTTTTTAGCTGTTCGCGCACGATCATCTCAACGCTGGCGACTGCGGCTTGATCGTCAAGGTTAACCAACTGCAAGCACAGGCGTCGGACATTCTGATCGTGGGTACCCTCGCTCATCATCTCGTGGGTGAAGACTTGTTCACCTCGCCATAGGCAAAGCTGGGTATGCGTTCCGCCGAGCCATATTTCGTTGATTGATCGAAGGTCGGTGGTAGCCAGTTGATCGACTGTGATTGTCTTATCCATAGCGCCGTACCTTACCAATGAGTAGATACAGATAGACTTGCGGGCACAAGGGTCGTTCCAGGTCTCGGCAGTTCAACCCCGCCTTTCACGATCACCGTTCGGCAAAAATGCCGTACTGACTGTCATCGCTTAGGGCGATGGTGTCCTTCTGTTTAAGCGGGCAACATTTTCTCCCTGCAAGCAGATCGCCATGCGCCAACGACCTCTCATCCACAAGCCTCCGAATGTTTATATGACGCGATGGCGTGACGAGATAGATTCAAACGTTGTGCGGTAATTCGTGCGTACCGTCGTTCCTAGATGGCAACCTAGGAACACGGTAGGCGTCCGATGCACGTTATGAATGAATAAGGCGTATTTAATCCAGCAGATCTGCCGGAACCTTCCCACCATTTTCCGCCAGTTTTTTCATAACTGCGGAATGCAGCCAGGTGTTCATGGTTGCCGAATCGTCTGTTGAACCTGTGTAATGCAGTTCTGCAGCGAGTTCCTTGCGGGCGGCAAGGCTACTATCGATACTCAATAATTTGAGTAAATCAACAATCGAAGTACGCCAATTGAGCTGCTCGGTTTGCTGGCTTGCCAAGGCCTCCAGCTTAGAGGCCACATCCACTTCACTGATCGCAGCGGTCGGCGTTGAAGGCGGGTTCTGTGTTATCTCGCCGGTGGTGCCACTGGTTGGCGCTGCGGGAGCTGCTTGGGCTGACGAAGAAGCGTGCTTACCTATTCCGAGTTTTTCCAATATCGTGCTGAACAAGCTCATTTGAATTCTCCACGTAATTGATGACCAACACTCTGATGAGGTGGCTGCCTATGGATGACCCTCCCGATTACACTAAAGTTTTATCCGACTCTCTTCGTGGTTGCTAACTGCAGCTACACAGGGGCAGCAATGGGCGTAGCACAGGCCGCCTAGGCCGCTGCCCGGGGCAAGCTTTCTGACTTTCTCCACCGTAATGTTCAATCAGTAATTTTAATCAGTCTTTAGAAAAAGCTGCGATCCTGTGCCCTGCCGGACAGCAATGGGAGGCCTCAAAGTCGGCGGCATACGCCTTCCAGCTCCCTGCTTCACCTTCACTCCTTCCATCGCTGAGACCCGAGATACACCTCTTACATTTTTGCGCAAGAAGATGTTCACACTGCCGGCATCTTGTCATTTCCTACAAGGCGGGCTGTCCATCAAAAGGTTGAGCGCTAGAAATGCCTACGGCCAACTGGAAATTTTTCGTTACCGCCGATGATGCTTTACGTACCTGTCGCAATCGCACCTCCTGTGCTGGTTCGTATCGCCGATCAACGCATTCCACTGCCAATCCAAGGCATTGAATGAATGAAATCGCCAGGCAGAAATGGACAGCCCGTCTATCCTATCGTCTTACTATCTGATTGATCCGAATGTAGTGCGTGCAGAGGAAATCTGCCTTTGCAAGCTATGGTCAATGTATGTACAGATAGGGACTATCAGACCTTCCAGAGACAGATAGCTCCCTGAGTTCCAGCCAAAATGTTACGTGCGATCGCATTTCCTTTCCCCCAAACCAACAAGGTTGAGAAATGAGTACTCATTCAGTCAATGACGCTACGCGTGAGTTAGCCAGCCTGCTTTCGCGGCTGGAAGTCGCATTAGCCTTTTTGGAGAAATCCGATCAGTTGGGTGATTTGAGTTACGCTTCAGCTAGGGCGACAGCTTTGAGAGCAATGCAGGACGCAGGAGACGCCGTACAGTTAATGGGCGCTGTGCTGGGAGGCGTGCAGAAACCGATACGACATTGAACCAACAGCAGGCTTTCTCTATCCGATGGAATCACTATGTTCAAACTTCCCTTAACTTCCAACGGTATGCTCTACGAAGGCTGAACGTTTTAGTTCCGGTCATCGACGAAAAGGTGCAGTTCGGTGTCGCACATCCATCCATTCGTGTGAAATGTCTTATCCGTTTTCTGCGCACCTAGGCGTACTCCATGTCCGACCGTGCTCCACACGCATAGAGACATAGTGATAATGACGGCCAGCGGGACAGCAAAGCCAACTACGCACACATGATTCAAAGGTGAGCCGCCATGGTTAATCGTAACTTCCGGCCGGATCCGGAAAAGCGATCGAGCAGTGCACCCAGGGTAAAACGTCCAAGCTTAATCAGTCTTCGTAGGTTTGCCCTTCTCCAATGAATGGTAAAAGAACATAGAGGAATTTAACCACAGCATTTTCTAGTCGTGGGAAACGCTAAAGTAGCGCAGTACTGCCACGTGAAAAAAACTGAAATGACGCTTGACGCTTTAGTTGTAAGTGCTGCTTACGACCTCATCGTGTCTGCAATAGGCGAATTCGCTTAAAACTGTGATGGATACGTTCCATGTGATGGGCGATGCAACGAAGGTTTCGTTGTGCGGGAGCTTAAGCCCTAGGCTGGCTGAGCTCTGCCAGTAATAGGCAAACGATATACAGCGGCATCTTACGCCCGAATTCGGTGTTGCGGTGGGGCAAGAAGAACGTCGATAACCGAAAGGAGCTCCGATATGCCAATGACGGAAATAGTGAGCGACCGCCCCGAAGTAATCGAACGAGCACGGGGACAGATGGTTAGGACGGTGCGGCGCATCGATGCACTTAACAACGACTACGTCGCTTCGATGACCATGACAGGTTACTTCACTGCCCTACTGATCGAACGCATGATCAGCCACGAAATGTTCGACCAGTTATGCCAGGAAATGGATCACGCGCTGGATAGGTAACAGTGTGAACGGGCACTCTTCACCTTATGAAGAAAAAACCTCAAGGCGCGCAGGTGCGGCGCAGGGAGACGAAGGCATCGTGTTTGATGGAGTCAAGGGTCGCTAGGGAAAGGAATTTCTCCGATTATCAAGCGTGTAGGCGGCACCTAGTTGGGCGAGACGGAGGGATTTGATAAGCAAAAGCGATACGATAAAGGTTGATCAGCTCTGGGCGGTGGCTCGACAGCAGACAGGCATAAACTGACCGCAATTTAGTTGGCGGGATATAGACCGACTGCTTACGGCCATTTGCAGTCGCTCAGAACTTTTCCCTCGCTCGCTCATTGCCCGGCAGTGCCTTCTGTATTTACGGGAACCTCAACTATTGCAACGCCTAAAGCAAGTGAGTGCGCAGCAGGCTAACTCTGCGGTCGATAGCCTGCTGTAAACGGACGCGATACGCATCCCAAACGTCGGCGTCGCAGGAGGTAGAACGCATCAGAGTCAACATTGCCAACTCGGCAGAAGCGTATTCCGCATTCGCATCCATCGTATTTAGTTTACGCAGTTCATGTTCCGTCATCTCCCGACGCCTGAGTGCAAGGACTGCGTCGTCGGTGATCACTGGGCTCAGCGTGAACTGCGAACGATGGGGAGCGCAGAAGGGTTCGCTCTCAACCAGGATTGTACGCGCACGCTGAAGCCCCCAACTCAGTGCGCTGATTAGCTGTTCGAGACATTCTCGTTCGTGGAATTCCTCATGCATCGGGGCGCCATTTGCATGATAGATACCGACAAATACTTGCACTTCTTTGTTGTGCGTAAGACGTGCTTGTACTTCCACGTGCCGCCCATCCTTGAGCATTTCTTCATGGATCAGTGTAGGAAATTGTTTATTCACCCAATGCCAGAACTGTGGGCCTCTACGACGCATACACCGTCCTCCGCGAGTTGGCTTTAGAGTAAGGCATACACGCTCTGGATTTTCCAGGCCATTAGTCGGCAATTATGGCTGCCGATACTTCTCCTTCAACGACCTTCAACCAATTCGCGAATTATTGTCGTCAACTCATCCATGGCTACTGGTTTACCAACAGAAGCATCAAAACGGCCTTCCCCTTGGTAACCCACACCTTCGGCTGCGCCGTAACCTGTCAGCGCGATTGCTGGAAGTGATGTGTAATCCGGCAGTTTACGTAGCGCAACGAGTAGCTCATGACCATCCATGTACGGCAGTCCGATGTCCGAGATAATGATATCGAAGCGTTGCGTCTGCGCTACTGCCAGAACTTTGGAAGGATGATCGAATGCCAGAACGTGCGCATCCTCCAACTCGAGCAGCAACTGAAGTGTTTCCAGTACCTCGGGCGAATCATCGACGAGGAGTATGCGAATCCCAGCCAAATGACCTTGGTCGTTATCAGGATCGTTACTGGCATGCTGATTTGGCGCTTCGGTGAGTGGCAGCTCTACGGTAAAACGTGAACCTTTGCCCGCGCCCTCGGAATACGCCTGGATGCTGCCATGGTGGCTTTCAACCAGTTGTTCGACCAATGCCAAGCCAATTCCCAAGCCACCTCGATGCTGGCCAGAAGGGCGATGGTCGGCCTGTCCGAACATTTCGAAGATTCGTTCCAGTTGATCCTTCTCGATACCCGGGCCGGTATCAATCACATCGATACGTACCGACTGCTCCAGCTTCGTCGTAACAACTTGCACTGTCCCTTCAGCGGGGGTGAACTTAATGGCGTTACTGATCAGGTTCCAAATGATCTGTTCAATACGGGTCTGATCTGCATCGATGAATAGACTTTGTTCAGGTGTTCTGAAGTGAATCTTGCATCCGGGTTCTGCTTTCAGCACGACTTGTTGAATTTCATTGAGTACCACCACGAGATCCAGCGGATTGCATTGCAACTGCAGCTTGCCATTGCGTACCCGCGCGACGTCCATCAGGTCATCGATGATGCGCGCTTGGCTGGCTACCGCATCAGTGATGGTGGTGATCGCTTTTTGTAGCGTCGGGTCTTTCTTTGAAACAGGAAGCCGACGTGCCAATTGGGCGTTTAGTTGAATGAGGTTCAACGGATGTTTGAGTTCATGTGACATGACCGCAAAGAACTGATCTTTTTGCTGGCTGAAATTTTGCGATGCCGTAAGGTTCCGCTGCTGCTCTTCGTGCAACTTGATATGGTCAGTCAGATCGCGCGCTATTTTGACAAAGCCTTGGAAGCCTTTGCTCGCCAATGCCGTGACCTCGCCGCTGCAATAAAACTTGGTACCATCCTTGCGTGCGTGCCAGCGCTCATCGTCACTACGACCTTTGGTGCGCGCCGTTTCAAGCTCCATTTCTGGAACTCCTGCGCGCTGATCCTCGGCGGAAAAGATGAAGCGAAAATGCTGACCTTCCGCCTCGTCACGGCTGAAGCCAAAAGTGTTCCTCGCCCCGTCGTTCCAGTCAGTGATGAAGCCCTCTTCATTAAGCACGATGATCGCGTAGTCATGGGTGCTTTCTGTGACCAGGCGCATTCGTTCTTCGCTCAAACGAAGCTCTTGCTCAGCCTCGCGACGTGAGGTGATATCAATAAAGCTCAGAACGATACCGCCTATCTGATCCACGTTGGAACGATAGGGCAAGATTCGCACGATGTACCAGCGGTCATCGGAACTCGCGACTTCGCGTTCGATGCCCTTGAGAGTCTCGAATACTGACATGGCATCCTCGGCCATTCCGTCGTATTTGAGGCGATGAGTGATATCCAGCAAGGGCCGACCGGCGTCTACCGCCAGCATGCTAAAAATATCCGTTGCTCGAGGGGTGAACCATTTGATTCGCAGCTCTCGATCAACGAAAACAGTGGCAATGTCGGTGGAACTGATCAGGTTGCTCAGGTAGTCGTTGACCTGGTCTGTTTCTTCAACCTTGATCTTCAATTCGTGGTTTACAGTGAGGAGCTCTTCGTTGATCGACTGCAACTCTTCCTTGCTGGTTTCGAGCTCTTCAGACGCTGAACGAAGCTCTTCATTGATTGCCTGCATTTCCTCGTTGGAGGCCTTCAACTCTTCGCTCGAGACCTCCGACTGCTCAATAACGTCCTGAAGTTGCAGCTTGGTACGTTGCAACTCCCTATCGAGGTTGGAAAGCATCTGATTTTCAGACTGTACGGATGCGTTGGAACTGACGTTTTGTGCGTCTATTTCTTCCTCTGTGAACGAGATGTACAGACAGCTCAGCTCTGTTTCAGCATCAGTGAACGGGTGTACCTCGATCTGCACCTGGTAATACTGTCCGTCACGTTTATGATTGATCGGGCGGGCCCGAGCGGACTGTCCGGATTGTTGGGCTTGGTAGATGGTAGTGCGTAGTTCTAGGCGCAGATCTCCGCTCACCAGTGATAGGAGATTATTGCTGACCTCGCCGGTCATATGCTGCAGATACCGGCCCGCGCCCTGACTGATGTAGAGCACGTCGGCTTCGCTGTTAACGATGATGCTAGGTGGAGAAAAGCGTTCTGCAGCCCGCTGATAAAGTTCGACGGTGGACGGCTTTTTTACCGGTCGCATATCGCTAGGCAGAGACGATGAAATGGTACGCGCGTAACCGCCACGGGGCATGGCAGGCAGTCGATTTGTATTGGGGCCGCCGCGAGCACGAAAAATGCGATTCTTTTTGTCGACGGTGGTGAAAAGTTCAGGGCAAGCATCCGCTGATTCAGAGGTGCCGAGAAAGAGGTAGCCACCTGCTCGCAGCGCAAAATGAAACATCTGTAGAATTTCGCGCTGAATATCGCGGTCGAGATAAATAAGCAGATTGCGGCAGACAATCAGGTCGATCTGAGAGAAAGGCGGATCTGCCAGCAGGCTGTGTTTGGCGAACAGCACTCGCTCACGAATATCCTTGCGGACGCGATAGTTCGCATCTTCTTTGACGAAGTATTGCCGCAAGCGTGCGGGTGAGACGTCAGTGATGATTGCCTCAGAATACAGTCCTGTACGACCGGTACTTATGGCACGGTCGTCGATGTCGCTGGCGAACACCTGGATCTTGATATCTGACGACGTTTCAGCTTTGTAGTCATTCAGAACAATGGCGAGTGAATAGGCTTCTTCCCCTGTAGATGCACCAGCCGACCAGACTCGGATCTCATGGGCACTATCGGTGTCGTTTTGACGAGCGAATAACTGGGGAATGACCTCGCGCTCCAATGATTCAAAAGACTCACGGTCGCGAAAGAAATTGGTCACGCCGATGAGCATGTCATCGAGCAGGGCCTTGGTCTCATCAACATGTTCACAGATGTAGCGGTAATAGGTGGGCAAATCGGGTTGCGTCGTTACCTGCATGCGTCGCTCAATACGACGTAAGACTGTGGCGCGCTTGTAGTGTCTGAAATCGTGGCCAGTGGACGCGCGCAGTTTGGCGAGAATATCAAGCAGTGCTTGCTCGGCCTGTTCGACAGCCCGTTCATCGAGCTTTTGCCCAGGGTTGGGCTGGAGGTTGGCGGCGTTTGGAAGTTGGATACGTTGGGCGTTGTGCCATACATCCAGAATTTTTTGCGGCATTTCAACAACCGGTAGTACGAAATCGACTTTATGAGTATTGATCGCTGCCTGCGGCATTCCGTCAAACTGAGCATCCTCGGGATGCTGCGCTAGGGTGACACCGCCTTGCTCCTTGATACGTGACAAGCCAACGGCTCCATCAGATCCAGTACCTGATAAAACCACGCAGAAGGCGTGTTCTTTATGAGCGTCGGCGAGATCACGAAAGAAAAGATCGATGGTTACATGCCGACCGTTTCTTGGCTCTGGGGCCAAGCTACGAAGGTAGCCGTCATTCATCGACAGGCGCTGTGCGGGAGAAATCACATAAACATGGTTGCGTTCAATGGGCATTGCAGTAGCCAACTGCGTGACCGGGATTTTGGTTCGGTTAGCAATCAACTTCCCTGCACTGCTTTGATGATCCGGAGATAGATGCAAAACCACCACAAACGCCATTCCGCTGTCGGTTGGCATGTGCTCGAAGAATTGCTGAACGGCTTGTAACCCGCCTGCGGAAGCTCCGATACCTACTACCGGAAAATTCAAGTGACTCGGCTGAATATCCTGCCGTTGAGGACGATCTGGGCCCGCTTCATTTTCAGTGTTCATCACGTAAGTCCTGTCGTGGTCGCGCGGTTTAGAAGGTCACCTTCGGAACTAGCCTTTCAGCTACGATTGTCCATTGCGATCCAACAATGTGCAGCACGTGAACACGTCGAAAGGAGATAGCTCTAAGGATAGCGCATGAGGTCGACTTTCGGCCAAGGCAGATATTGGGATGTGAAGATCTGATGGATGGCTAAGGATGTTTCTAAATGTCCGCTTTTGGCCGATAGCTGCCGTTCCGCGCCGACAGCTATCGACAATAGCAGTCGGTTAAAATATTGAGGGTATGAGTGCACTGTGATGTACCCATACCCTTTAAGAACATCTCAAAATCATTGCTTGATCAAATCTCCGGGCTTCCAGGCCTTGGCAAAGAACGCCTTGGTCGGGCCGTACAGGCGCAGAATCACGAAATAGCCTTCGCCCGGGAGGGTTTTGATCCAGTTTTTACCGGCGCCGGGTGAGTCCGGGCCGAAATGCACATCGATCGAACCATCGGCATTGGCGACCGGTTTGTCCATGGTATTGATCGATGGAAACGGCTGGCCGTTGTCCAGGCCGGACGCGGTGATCGAGTCGTACGCGGTGACCGACCAGAACAACGCTGCAGGAATACCTTTGGGCAGGTTCAACGTGTAGCTGTTGCTGCCGGAGAGGAATTCACCCTTGGCATCGACGAACGTGGCCGGGTACTTGGCGCCGACGTTTTCCATGTTCACGGCCATGCCCGGGCTGGCTGAATAGGCGTTGGTGAAGAAGCCGGTGCGCGGGTCGATGTAGTTGAACGTGTCGGCGGTAAACGTCGCGTTGCCGGGGAATACATTCAGCCATTTGCGATCCGGGTACCACGTGCCGTTGGCGACAATCGTCTGCGGCGTGTAAGAGATCGCATGGCCGATCTTGCTGGCGGTTTTCGCCGCTTTGTCGAGCAGGTCACGGCTGGCCTTGTTGGGCTGGAACGGCTTGCCCTTGATGATGCCCAGTGCGGCGAGCATGCCACGCATTTCCATGTCCTGCGGGTCGACGTATTCGTGTTCGATAAACCGCGACAGCATGTCGAAAGCGCTGCCATCGGTGGGGTACAACATGTTGACCGGGGTGTTCGAGGCGTTGGGAAACACCATCGCTTTGGCCGCGGCCTGTTTACCCAACGGATAGATGCGGGTTTTCTCCATGACCGCGACCGGCGCATCGAGCTGTTTCGGATCTTTGAAGAAGCCACGCCAGAACACGAACACGCCGTACGTTCGCGAGCGATACGTCAGATAGCCCGGCGGTACCTCGCCCTTGAAATCCGGCGGCAACACCAGATATTTGGCGCCCTGCCCTTTGTCCGGCCCCGGCAGACCGACATCGCCACACCACTGGCGGCCTTCAATCTGGCCCTCGGAGCAAATCGGCCGCTGGAAGAAGTCATCCAGAATGCCCTGCAAACCCGGCGGCACTTCGATCACCATCGGGCCGTCCTGCTTGAGATCCAGATAGCCCATGGCGTAGATCACGTCGGAGTTGGGCGTGGTCACGCGGGTCTTGGCGTTGAGGCGATCCTTCCAGATCGGCAGCACGTTGTAACCGGCGCCGAAAGCTTTCTCCGAGCCCTCTTTCATGGCGTACATGTTCAACGCCGGGAGAGCCCAGATGTACGACTGCACGGCGCGCTGGAAGAGCAATTCGTTTTGCAGTTGCGCCACGCCTTCGAGCGTCGGGTAACCGCCAGCGAACGGCAGGTCGGCCAATTGCTGGTAATGGCTGGCGGCGTGGGCGCTGGCGCTGATCGATACGGCCAGGCTCAGCGCTGTCAGTGATTTTGCAAACGTGTTCATCGTAAACGTCCTTGTCTCGTTCAATTGGCTTTGACAACAGCGGGCGGCACCCATTGGCCGTTCAGCGCAGCCGGCTCAGGCCAGTACGCGCGAATGTAGAGCGAGAAATCCGCACCTTCAGGCGTCGGCAGCCAATTGGTTTCCTTGTCCTTGCCCGGCGAGTCGCTCTGCACGTAAATCGTTAGCGAGCCGTCAGCATTGGCTTGCAGGGATTTGTTTTTGGTGCCGATGGAATAGCGCTTGAGGTCGTTCGGCGAGAAGAAGTGCTGTTCGTTGTACAGGGTCAGCGACCAGAAGCCTTTGACCGGTGGCAGTTGCCCTTTGGCGAAGGTCACGGCGTAGCCGTTTTGCCCGTTGAGGCGCGTGCCGGTCTTGTCCAGATCCTGATAGAAGTACTTGGTTTCTTTCTGCTGGTTGACGAAGATATTCGAGCGCGCGACGGCGGTACGGCTGAAATAGTCGGTGCCGAACGCGGCGCCGTTGCTGATGGTGCTCCAGTGATCCGGCAGTTGCAGGCCGTAATTACGGAACTGCAACAGCGGGTCGATCACTTCGCTGTCGGCTTTTTTCGCTTCATCGATCATCGCGGCTTTGAGCTGAGGATCGGCCTTGGCAATGGCGGCCAGTGCGGCCATTTGTGCGTAGCGAGCTTCTTCGCCCGGCAACGGTTTGGCGTCCTTGAGCAGCGCGGGCAGTTCGTCGAAGAACTTCTCCGGCATCACCCATTTGGTTTCGCCACTGCCGGCGGCCTGCGCCGGGAATTTCGGCAGCTTCGCCCAGTCGCGATGTTTGACCTTGCCGTCGAATTGCGACAGCGGGTACATGTCGACGCCCGACAACGATGGCTGAATGGCCGCGCGATCGACAGCGCTATCGTCCTGGAACACCCGGGGAATCACGAATCCGGTGTTGGTGCGCGAGCGGAAGACCTTGGTGATCCCGGCCGGGACTTCGCCCTTCCAGTCAGGGCCGACCAACAGATAGAAACCGGGCTTAGTGTCATACATTTTGCCGAGCTCAGCAAAGCTGTCAGAACGCAAATCCACCACTTGGTACACCCAGAAACGGCTGCCGAAATCCGGCACCTGCAACACCACCGGTTCCAGATCCAGCGCGATGCTGCCCGCGCCGTAGACCACGTCCTGATTCGGACACGCCACCAGGCGTTCGGCCGGATCAATGTAATCGCTAAGCATCGACAGCCGATTGATAGGCGCGACCGGAACAATTCCGCCCATCAAGCCAGGTTCAGGGAGATCCTTGAACGCTTGGCGACGGTTGAAAATATTGGCCATCGGCCAACCCCAGAAATACGCCTCACGGGCCATCATCCGCACGTAGGGCTCGGTGACTGTCGTGTTGGCGACTGGGCCGGGAATGCTGATTGTTGGGCTCGCAGGAGTCTGGGCTGCTAGCACGGAAGTAGCTACGACAGTACTGACAAAAGTCAGTGCGAAGAGGGCATGGCGACCGGGCAAACGGTTCATGAAGCGTCCTTACTTGAAGGTGCTCACCTGATAGAGGTGGGTTGCGTAACAAGATAGCTCAGGTTCGCTATGTAATCACCGCCCTATTCAATGACCGTAACTGGCCGTTTTCAGACTGTCCCGACCGGCAACAATCAGGCCGGTAGCGGACGTCTGCAAGCGACCGTTACCGGCCAGAAGCAGTAATTCGGTTATGGACGGGTTTTGGTCACCCGTTCGGACTGCGCGGTTTCCGTTCCTGCGTGGTGAGCTGCAAATGCCTCAGCTTCAAACCTCTGAAGTTCGGCACCGATACTACTCTGTCGCTCCAAGCGGGCGCTCTCGCCTAATGCGTAAGGCTCTTGGTCTGGAATAGGAAGAAACCCCTGATGCATTCTTACTACAAAAACTGTTCGATTGACCCCGTTGATACGTTCTATAAATTTGGTCGATTCAGGTGAGCGCTGAACGCTTGCTCGATGCACCACTTCCCACGCTCTTGGTTCCGCTCCCTGAATCCTGATTAATGCCGATTCGTTTTCAGGCGGCCCGGACACAGCTAGTTCGACGGTGACGCCTCCATTACCTTCGTAACATCGTACGATCGGCTTTTCTACGCTGGATGCGGCGTTGCAATAATAGCCAGGCCACAGCACCGATTGAGCGATGAACACTAACGGCAAAATAAGCGCTTTGAAATTCAGCATGGTGATATCTCATGAGTACGGCAGCGCAGCATAAAAGCCGTCAAGCTGTTGACCTAGAGCGCCGCTTATTCATAAGCTGTACGCATGACGTACAGCTCTCACGATATTTTCCCTCCATTCGAAGCGCTTCAGGCTGCCCTGTCCGCCGCCAGAACGGGCTCCTTTACGGCTGCTGCAGCGGAACTAGACGTTACTCACGCGACTATAAGCCGACGCGTTGAAATGGCTGAAAAATGGTTTCAATGCGCCTTGTTTGATCGCCATGCACGCGGCGTCACCGTTACCGCGAGTGGACAAATGGCGCTCGCCAAAGTCGCTTATGCCTTTAACCATCTAAAACAAGCGCGCCAATCTCGGCCTGTCAGCGAAACCCTGCCCATCGTGAAATTAGCTACCACGTCATCCTTTGCTCGTTTCTGGCTGATTCCGCGCCTGACAGAACTGGAAGGTACGATTCAAGATTTACGTATTGAGCTCGTCACATCTGCACTGAATGCCAGCCTTACCTCAGGTGAAGTCGATCTGGCCATCAGATACGGTCGTGGACAATGGAATGACGGAGAGGAGGAATCCTTGTTCGACGAGTCACTTTGTCCGGTCGCGAAACCAGAGTTGCTCGCCATGCACACGCAAGCGGTATCCCTCGTGCAGGAAACCCCATTGCTACACACCGGCGACACAACCTTATGGCGAGCATGGATGAGCCATCACGGCAAACGTCTCACCCCAAAGCTCAGCGATAGGGTTATGGGTGACTACGCTCAAGCCATCGAAGCCGCCATTGCTGGATTGGGTATCGCACTCTGGAATCCCGCAATTCACTCTCTGGATGCGTTCAACGGGCAGTTGATCCCATTGGACGAATTGAGCTGTCCAAGTCCGCTTAAATTCTACCTGCTATCGAAACCTGGCCCAGCCCATACGCCACCAATGAAAGTTCGGTCGCGGCTTCGCCGCTTATTGAAAGATGACTTCACTATTTAATTCCAAGGATTGAGGCGTCCTTCTGAACGACTCATTAGCTCCAATGAGGTGCGGCAATAAGTCGAAAAGTATTCGAGCTCAAGCGGCTGCTTCTGGCCGTTTTCTGTCGGTCACCATAGACAGAAAACGCTCCTTAGCCGACATTACTGCTGTTCAAAGAACCCCTAAAAGTTGATTTTAAACCCGAGCATCGCGTCATACCCATGACTGTCGCCATCAAACCCTTGGCGATACCCTGCCGAAGCGGTAAACGTCGTTCGCCGGTTCGCCTGATAATCCACACCGACATTCACCTCGCCCCACGTGCCCTGAATATCCGACTCGAACGGGATGTAACCCGTCTCCGAGGAAAACTCGGTCTTCGGCTGGCCCTTGAATTCATGCCACACACTTGGACGAATCCACGCATTAGTGCGCCGCGCGCTTTTGTCGACGCCTTCGGTGCCCCAATCCTTGGCGATGCGTACACCGGCGCGGCCGATCAGGGAGTCGACATCGCGAAAGCGGATTTTTGCGCCGACGTCGTCGCTGCTGTCCAGGTCGACGTAGCTGTAGATCGCCTGCAATTGCGGTTCGACGTACCAGTTTTTATCAAACTCGTACGGATAGCCGTTCTCCAGCGACGCGGTGTAGCCCCAGCCCCGGGTTTTCAGTTTCGGCAGGTTGCTAGGCTTGGCTTCAACGTCGAAGCGATTGACCTGGAACACACCATCCAGATACCAGCCCGACGGGCCGAAGTGCGTCCAGTAGGCGCCCAAACCATAAGCACGCAAGGTGTCTTCGCCGGCGTTCCGACGGGTGTAGTGGCTGACGCCCGCGTCGATGCTGCCCGCCGATAGCGAGATACCGGCCTGCTCATGACTGCCGTCGGTTCTGACCTTGCGATAGAGGTCGGTGCCGACCTGAAACGCCGTCAGGTCGTAGTTGTATTCCGGCGTGTTGCCCAAGGCATTTTTGCGATCGCCATCCTGTTTGCCGCTGCGATAAATCACTCGGCCCCAGCCCATGGACGGTGTCGCCGTCGATTCGTCTTCCTTGGGCAGTGGATCGCCGGCGTTCAGGCGTTCTTCGCCCACGCGCTCGTGCAGGGTGTCCACCATCGTCCGACCGTAAACCAGCGCCAATGCGGGTACCGCACCGTACAGAGAAACTTCCGGGCGATAGTTGGGCACGGGGGCTGGCGCCGGAGCAGGCGTTGGATCGGGGTCTGGCGTCGGGTCAGGATCGGGCGTTGGATCCGGGTCTGGCGGTGTCGGTGGTGTCGGTGGTGTCGGTGGCGTCGGTGGCGTCGGTGGTTGTGGCGGGCCATCCGGCACGGGCGCATCGGAACGCAGAAACCAGCTGTTGCGCGCACTGCCATCATCGCCGCCCTGCTGCAGGCGATACTCATACGGCCCGGCGACCACGCGGCTCGCCAGGCGAAACGCGTTGGCATCACCGGCCCCGGCGCTGTTGTTGAGCGCCTCGACCACGGCGATACCGTTGCCCTGCGTCACCGCGCCCTGCCCGCCGACATTGCGCACCGCAAGCCCCGTGGCGCCGCCGCTACCGGTCGCGATCGAGTCGACCACCAACATGTCAGAACGACTGTCGGCACCTCCCGCATTCAGCGTAGTGTTGAGCAGCAAACGGCCGCCATTGGAGACGAACACCCCGCCACCGTTAGTGCCCGGCGTGGATGCGCCGCTGATTAGCAGCACATTACCGACGGTGTTGCCGCCGCCCGGTAGATCGAGGGTGCCGCTGTTGGTGAAGCGATTAACGCCAAGCAACTGCCCCTGCACCGCACCGCCCGCAGTCGGCGTGTTGAACGTCTGCCCAAACGGCAGATACGCACCACTGCTATTGAAATTAACGATGCCGTTTGCCGGTTGCTCTGCCAGACGGATCACGCCGCTGTTGTCGATACTGTTGGCGCCCGAAGTACCGAGGTTGCTGGCCGCCACTCCCCACGTGTCCCGCGTGCCGCCGCCGGTTGAATCGGTAAAATTGCGCAGCGTCCAGGTGCCGCTGTTGGCCACCGTGCTCGCCGCACTCACTGCGTTCACCGAGCCGGTCATCTGCCCAATGTTGTCGAGGGTAAATGTCGTGCCGGGCGTGGTCGCATCGCCACGCACAGCGACATCGCTGAGCGCACCAATGACCCCGGTGTTGTTGAGCGATTGCGTCGCACCACCCAAGGCGATACCGCTGCTGTCGGCCCAGCCCCCCTGAATCGTTGCGCTGTTGCTGACATTGGCAACGCCGCCCTCGGTCAACGCGGCGATGCCCGACGAATTCGTCCCTCGAGAGGTGATCGCTCCGCTATTCGTGACCGAAACATTCGCCGCACCCGACCCTTCGGCCAGAACCCCCTGACTGTTGCTGGCGCCCTGCGTTTGAATCGAGCCGGTGTTGACGATGGTTTGCGTACCATCGCCGGACAAGGTGCGAATGCCACGCTGCTGATCACCGCGAGCGATCAGTTGCCCGCTATTGCTGATATTCACCGTGCCCGCGCCCGTGCCGCCGTTGAACGCGCTACCGGCGAGAATCGCCGCGCCAGCCCCGTTGACGTCAATCAGCGTGCCGGTGAACACCGCGCTGACATTTCCGCCCAGCGTCAGCGCCTGCAAACCAAAGGAGCCAATGCCACTGCCGTCGCCCGTCCCCGCGTCGGAGTGCGTGATGATCGTGCCGCTGGCACTGATGTCGACCGTGCCCGTTGGCGCTTGCGTGGAAGCGTAAATGCCGTTGGCATTGCTGTTGAAGGTTTCGATGCGATCGCCAGAATAGTTGACCCGGACATTGCCCCCCGTTGAGTCCACCCGAATGCCGCCCGCGCCAAAACCACTGGCGGTGATGTTGCCGGAATAATCGATCAGCACATTATTCTGTTCGGCGCTTACGATGATGCCGTAAGCGCGATTGGTGCTCTGAGCGCCGAGCACGGTGAGATCACCACTGCCCGTTACCAAGACGTCACCGGTGCCGCGCTTGATGATGTAGATCGCCCTGGAGCCCGCGGTATTGGCGGTGCTGCCGACAATGATCGGCGCATTGTTTTCGATGCTGATCGAACCCAGTCCACCGACATTGTCGTTGGCATAGATCCCGTGACCGCCCCCGCCGGTGGTGGTGATCGCGCCGTTATTGACGACCGCGATACTGCCAACCGTGGCCAGTGACCGGATGCCGAAACCGTTGAGACCGTTAGTGCTAATCGTGCCGTTGTTGATCAGGCTGGTGGTGCCGGCACCGCCCTCGCTAAAAAGGCCAAATGCGTTCATGCCGATCGCCTGAATAGACGCGGCATTCACAAGCGTGGTGTTGCCATTGATCGCTCGGGTGTGGACGCCTGCATGGTTGCCGACCCCGGCGGTCGGCAAGGTGTCATCGGGAATCGGTGGCCCCGCCGACAACGCGTCGTCATTGTTCACCAGAATGCTCACCCCGGCACCGACGTTGACGTTGTTGTCCGCGCTGCCCGTGGCCTTCGTCCAGACTCCATTACCGCCCAACAAGGTGATTTGCCCGCTGCCCTGATGGTTGACGCTGATCGCCCCGCCGCCGCTGCCATTGACGTCGATGCCGTCGTGCTCGTTGCCGACCACCGTGTTTAGAATGTTAAGGGTCGTTCCGGACGTCACCGTCACCGTCGACACACCGCTGCCGGCATTGGTGATCGCCAGCGCATCGAGCCCGCTGCCGCCGAGGTTGACGGTGCTGGTGCCGCCATCGACATTCAACACCGCGTTCCCGGTAGTGCCTATTACGTTGGAAAACACCGCGTTGGCGGCGGTTGGTGGTGTGCTGTTGACCGTCGTGCCGCTGAGGTTCAGCGCCGAGTTGCTGTTGTTGCCGCGAGCGAGCACTGAGGAACCCGCCGTGGTGGTGATGCTCGTGCCCGCCTGAGTGCTGATTGCGGCGTCGACACCGGCGGCCGGCAAGCAGGTCTGCGATACGTTATAAGCGCCAGCAGCTAACGAACCGCACGCAGCGTGAGCCTCCGATACAATCAAGGTGTTCGCCAGCGCCAACAGCAAAGCGCTGCGCAAGAAATGCGGGACAAATCCATCACTGGAAGGATCGCGAATATCCTGCATCGAAGCCTCCTTATTCTAACTACTGCGTGAGTATCGAATAGACCATAGTAGATATTTCGGCTCTTGCGAATGCTCATTTGTGGCCGAAAGCCGCCGTCTGTGAACGGTAGCTTTCGGGCAAATAGCGACGCTCACAGAAGAGTTGGCTTAGCGACGGGGCGTACGTGGTTACATGGTCTAGAATTGACTCGCCCTGAGCAATTCTCGGGGCCATCGGTGTTAAACCTACGACCTACGAGGTAAAAACATGTCGACCCTCAATGGAATGTTAGACCCGAACGATGCAGTCATATTGCTAATCGATCATCAAAGCGGTTTATTCAACACCGTTCGTGATGTTCCAATTCCTGACCTTCGTAACTATGTAATAGCTATCGCAAAGACGGCGACACTGCTGAACATTCCTGTTATCACCACCGCCTCCGTACCTGACGGGCCTAATGGCCCACTTATTCCAGAAATCCATCAACATGCTCCCCACGCGGTGTATGTGCCTCGCACTGGGCAGATCAATACTTGGGACAACCCTTTATTTGTGAAAGAGATCGAGAAGACCGGCCGGAAGACGCTGATCATCGCGGGCACGCTCACAAGCGTATGCATGGCTTTTCCTGCCGTGAGCGCCGTACAAGCAGGTTACAAGGCCTATTGCGTGGTTGATGCCTCAGGGAACTGGAGTAAGTTAGCAACCGACACAACAATCGCCCGCGTAACCCAGGCTGGAGCGATTCCCACCGATACTTTCGCTATCGTCGCCGAGCTGATGCAAACATGGAATCGTCCGGAGGGTTCGCGCTTTGCGGAAATTCTTGCGGATCACGTGTGTCCGGAATACAAGTGCCTGATGGAGAGTTTTGGGAAAGCTCAAGCGGTAGTGAAGGATGGCCCCGAGACCCATCTGGATAAATATCAATAGCCGCAATCGAGATCTGAACCTTTACCGCCGTTATTTGGTTTCATTTAAGATTAGACAGATGGGCGCTTCGGCGCCTTTCTGCGTGAGGGCTCATCAAGACTGGTGAAAACGCTAACGTCCGCTCCTGGCCGGGAACAGCCAGTTGAGGCAACCTCTACGCGCAGCTACCGGCAGCTCGTCCCTACGCTAATTCACCCAACCATGAGCCGCACCGGCGATATTTTTAAGCGCTCCATGTATTGATTGAGTGCCCTTTTTGCCGACAATCAGACTTAGCCAATAACAGCTCTTTGCCATTTACCACATTTTCGGAATCCCCGTTGTCGGAAGCTGATTTAGGCTTTGCTGATGGGATCTGCGCCCACCTTACAGCCCCATATCCCGTTCCAACTGATCCGCTTTCATCGCGTCAGAAGCAAAGCCGGTCTTCATCAGGTGCGATTGCAGATGATCGCGTAAATGCATTCTCAGAAGAGACCTAAGCTCGACGTAAGCCGCTGATGGGCCCGCATCGATATCATGCCGTTTCAGAGCTTCACGTAGTACCCGGACGCTCTCAGCGCCGATCCCTGACGCGTGAAGCCGCACGATAGGATCAAGCCCCGGGTTTCTCTTGAAACAGGAGACTGCCTCTTCAAGCAGTCGCGCAAACGACACCTTGCTACCTGCCTGCTGCGCCGAGCGCCAAACCTTAAACTCAATCTCGTCTTCCATCTGCTCTCTCCAGTTGATCTGCGGACTGACTCGCACGAAGTTGCCCGGCACGGGTATTTTTTCAAAAAATGACTCGTTCTTTGCAATCAAACTGGATAGCAGCGGCTTACGCCGCTAAGTGCCGATTTTGCTATGCCCATAGGGCAGTCACACATCCGCGTCAGCAGGATAAATCGTAAGAAAAGGCCAGAAGCAGAAGCAGTGCAAAAGCAAAAAACAACACTGTTTTCCACAGTAGGATCGGTGGACGATGGGGCGCGGAGATCGCTGCTTTTCTGTTGTCCTCAAATATAAAGATCCGTCGCTCAAAAAATTTTTCAAGGGGCCTTCTGAAAATATATTTTTCTTGACTCGCCCCTCACGCAGTCAGCACGGCCTCCACACTCGATTTGTTTGGAGATTGCGCAGTGCGTGAAATCGGATCAACACGTCTAACAGCGTACAATGACGTTCCCTGTTGAAGCGTCCCAGGTCGTCCAGGAAGGATTTTGGCTGCAGTTGTAACCCCACCTGCCGATGACGTTGCGCAGAACGTGGATGTATTAAGGAACCTTGATGGCGATCGATTTGAAAAGTCTGTGGCAGCGAGAGCGCGCACGGCGGGCGGCTTTGTGGGGGCTGGAAGACTTGCGACCGGGTGATGATCGCGCAAAGCCTCACCTAAGCATTCTCGATGAAATTGATCGACAAGACCTCGAACATCCTCATGGGCATGCTTCGCTTATGACGATTGAGGAGTTGAGAGACTCTGTGCCGGAAACGCCATACAAAAGCAGCGATGGGCACTGTTTCGTGATCGTTCTAGATCAGCATATCCCGGAAGTTTGGCGCACAAGATTCGAAGCCGCCACCGCACTTGCTGAGCGTTTTCCGGAAGGTAGCTATGCCCATGACTGGCGTCGATTTCTGAGAGGCTGGCTAAGAGACATGGAGCATCTAGCGGCTCACCGCCTCTCATGACCTGCCTCTTGGTTCGCGACTGCAGCAATGCTTACTAAACCCCAGCTTGGCACAAGTCCTTTGGCTGAGATGTGAATAGCCCTAGCCAGAAGTGCCTGGGGTTATCGTTGTATATAACAAACCAACGAGAAGGCGATGCAGGCACTCAGCACATTTTAATGCGCCGCCACTCTTCATTACTCATGTATTAGTGCATTATAATGCGCTAGCCATTGTTGGTTATGGCTTAGAAACCACCGTCCAATGGGCTGATGGGCCCCTAGCAAGATGTTTAGAGTCCGCAGCACAAAGGGCAGTCTTATCAACAGTCGGGATATTCAATTGAAGAAGTGAGGGTAGAAATGAAGGAGATGACCCTAGGAGAACGCAGGGCCTACATTCAAGCAGTGGCCGATGAAGTCGCCAAAGGGAAACTGACGCTTGGTGGCGCAGTTAAGCGTCTTCGCGAAAATCTGTTGGGTGTGAGCCAAGAGCGGTTCGCGCTGGCCAGCAAAATTTCAAAGCGGGCACTGTCGCAGCTGGAGGTCGATAGCGGGAATCCGACTCTCTCAACCCTGGAAGCTGTGTTCAATAAATTCGGCCTTCAGATAAGCTTGGCTCACCTAAGTCCGATAGATCTCAACGAAGCAGCGGCCAAGAAAAGCAAAGTTGATTTTAGCGCGCCCACAGCTACTGCGCGGCCTCCCTTCCCTGCAAGCAAGCCGACTTAGCGCGCTAGCCCTGCGTGCGTGGGAAAGCCTCAAGGCCATCATGGGTAAAGCTGAAACGCACATTAGGCCAATCCGAACCGCTCGCCTACCCTTTTCAATCCCGTGTTCGTTCCCTTGCAGAAGGGAAACCTTTCGCCTGGGGATTCCATGTTTCAGCTTATCGAGCGGTCAACTGAGGGCTGCCGTGCACATGATCGAGGCATCGTACGCGCAGCCAGTCCTCCCCTCCTAACATCCCGGCCCGCCCACAGACCTCGCAAAGCGACAAAGACCTTTCTTCTGCGCGAGCGATCAACTCACGGCACGTCGCATCGCCACCCGAGTAATAAAACCGCAACCCTCCGAATTTTTCCTTCACTTGACGCGCCCGCACTTGAGGCACCTCGGGGTGAGCTATCAGGTAAGTTTTCAGCGCGCCACACAGTTCATCCAGCAAATCCAGCCAGCCTGGCAGACATCCGATTTCGCGTAGGGGCGCGTCGGAGAAAAACTCTGGATAGCGATCGCGCAGGATCGGCAATAGATTTTCAACCATAGGTTTTCTCTACTCGCATTATGTCAGCGGCCAATGCCTCTACAGTGGGCAAACTCACATGCTTGCGCGCACCTCGGCCGGCCAAGATAAAAATCGTGGTTTTGCTTTCAAAAATGCAGCCATCAAATTCGCGCTGGAAATCACTGAGAATGCTGTCGCCAGGCTGGTACGTGTTCTCGCTGTCGAACTCAGCTGCTTGGGCATACAAAAGAGTCGCCTCAAGCCCCTGAGCTTTTATTTTTCGCTCCTGAAATTCTGGGAGCATCACATCCAAAACCATCCATCGTCTTACGATGCAAAATGCCTTTTCTGTGAAGCTATCAGCGGCTAGTTCGATCAACTCATCGTTGCTCAGATTTGATCCGCCGAGAGGTTGTGCTGGCCCAAAAAGTAAATCGCCTAGCAGGTCTATATCCGTAACGGTTGTATTCATAATTTCGCTTTAACCTGCTCTTCCTGTGAGTACCAGACAGGAATTTTTTTCCCTATACCCGTTGTCATCTGGAGAGCCCGAGAGGATTTTCGATCCGCGCATCCATACTCGCAGTTCGCTCAGTGATAGATGCGATTCATGTAGAGATTACCGCCGCCAAATGCCCAACTGACGATCACGTACCTGCTACCTGCCACGGTTTGAAATAATGCATAACCGTCAATGAAGGTGACGCCCGTTATGCGGGACGTTCGCATACTCGCACCCTCTCGGAAACGGCCCGTGGTATCGCCATAAATTGTTCCCATGATGACGGGTGGACTGTCGACGGCTGCGAAGAGGAACGCCGTGATGCTCACACCAAAATCCTTTTCCATCGCCGCCGCGACCTCTGCCGGAAGAGACGATGCGTGCTGTCGCTCAGTCATCTAGTAGCTCGCTTGAACTGGCGGCTGGCGATCGTGTTTCGTTGTCTGCTCCATACATCTCCCAGCCCTCTTCAACTATCAACACAGAGCTGCGCAAGACCCCATAACTCTCCAGTGGAGTGGGCTTCTCACGGAAGATCAATTACAAAGCCGTGGTTAAAACCCGTGCGCTCACCTGGATAACCTCGAGGATTCGAAACCACCCGACATCTACCCATCGTGATATCAACCGCGCGGTGTGTATGCCCAAAAATCCATAGATCCGCCTTATCCACAAGCGAGTGCCAGCGGTTTGAGTAGGCAGCACTCAAATGTCCTTCGTGTTTATCACCCATGACTTCGGGTATAGGTGCGTGGTGCGTCACA
Organism: Pseudomonas sp. 4CAES_32.4; assembly: GCF_058136335.1. Classification (NCBI taxonomy): domain Bacteria; kingdom Pseudomonadati; phylum Pseudomonadota; class Gammaproteobacteria; order Pseudomonadales; family Pseudomonadaceae; genus Pseudomonas; species Pseudomonas sp. 4CAES_32.4. Next base: position 3,145,197 of record NZ_CM176882.1, on the reverse strand, counting down.
ACGACCGTGTGGCCATCGAATGGCTTATCGAGTTCCTTGGCGAACCAAGCAAACGATGCGTGATTTCGACTGATGAGATCGGGCGGACGCAGCGGGCGATGGTTTTCTCCAGTGCGAATGACACAAAAATCATTCATCCAATCCCATGCTATTTGGGTCGCCGCTGCTGCGTTTCCGGTAGACGAAAAATCAGTCCAGCCGGTGGCGCAAAGAAACCGCGTTTGATTCCAAATAAATGTCTCATTTTCTAATACGTGAACGTGCGGTAAGGCGGTTTCCTTCATCTTGTGCAGGGTGTGATCGATGTGTCCTTTGTAAAACTCATGATTTCCACACACGTAAATCACAGGGCGATCAAACGTTTCATTCGCCCACTCTACTCCCCGTCCTTTCAAGTCGATGTCACCGGCCAATATCACCAGGTCATAACCATGGGATACGGGCTGATAGGACGAAAATTCGTTGTGCAGATCTGACAGCACGTGAAGTTTGGTCAATGGCCTGATCTCGATTTACAGCTAAATTGATAAGTCAGTATGACCGTATGGACATGCGTGCCAGCGAAGCAGACGCAGATGCTGTTGCCTTGTTTCTTCAGCTTGGTAGACCTACCGAAAAATCCGGCAGGAGGACTATATACCGTCGCGCCGGACTGAGCAACATGGCTACATCCTCGTTTTTCGAGAGACTCTGATGTCCTTAAGCAAAGGGTTTGCGGCCGTACTACGGACTGCTCGGGCGTTACGAGGCTTATCTCAGCAGGATCTGGGAGATGTCAGTGATCGCAAACACTTCTGGCAAATCGAAAATGCAAGATCATCTCCAACGCTCAACAAGTTCGAAAAGCTTTCAAAGGCGCTTCAATTTGATCCCGTTACGTTGCTTGCCCTGTGTGTAGCAACACGCGATAACGTCTCGCCATCCGATGTCCTTCAGCGGGTTCAGAAAGAACTCGCTGAATTCGAGAGTATGGGCGGTACAAAGAAATTGGCCGAGAGCATGGAAAGCGGCGTACTCAAATCCCGCGCCAGTGAACAGCTACGCAAGTTGGCTGCCGTCCAGGAGTGCAAGCGAGCAGGTCTCACGCAAAAAGCGACGATGGAGAAGCTGGGGCTTCCAAAATCTACGGTTCATGACCTTTGGAAAATGACGGATCAGGACGGGAAGTCTAAAATTTGAATGGAGCAGACATACGAGCCTCTTCCTAGGGGCCCTGATCCTGAGCATAAAGCTCTAGTGCATCATCTGAATTCATCACAGCCCTTCATCCATCACAGTGATTCTTCAGTGTAGCTCCGTGAATTGCGCCTACCTGAGGAACAGGACTGACCAGCGTTATTCCGAAAGTATTAACTGGCATCGGGGCCGGCATAACAGGCAGGGGGATCGTCGATTTATCTCTCACGCAAACTCGCCACGGCTCCGCCCTTCGAAAAGTGTTTACCTGAGCACCGTGTTCCCAATATTTGCGGATGTCCAGCAACCGCATATTCCCTCAATCGCTGGAGGGCATCCCGATATCCAGCAACGCGCAATTCATCCCGATGCATATCACTCTTGGCGTGAATCATCTTCTCGTTCCCTACGTGATGGATTGGTTTCATGTTGGAGCCGCTTCAGCTCATCGCGTAACTGTTCGACCTCGCTCTTAGTCGCTTCCAGCAGCACCTGTGAGTTCTTGGCTCGCGCATCTGCTTGGCTGGCGGACTCGCGTAGGGAAGCGGACTCTTCGCGGGATTGAGCAAGCTGATCGACAAGCTGTTCTTTGGCCCCTTCTTCTCTAGCCGACGCTAAGGCCAAAGCATTGAGCTCGCCAGTGAGCCGCGCGATGGCGTCGTCCTGGGTAGACATCAGCTTGACCTGTTGGCGGGAGTCGGTAAGTAAGCGCTCGTTGTCTCGGTTCAGGCGGCTAATTTCGTCCTGTTTTAGTGAAAGGGTCTGCTGCAACTGACGATGCTCAACCTGGATTTGCTGGAGCTGGCCTTCATGCCGGCGCTGTTCTTGTTCGCGCTGATCCTTCACGGCTGTGCGGTAGTGCTCAAGTGCATCACGGGCATGCAGGTGCTTTTCTTCCAGCGAGCGAATCTGCTCATCCTTCTCACGCACCCGTACTTCGAGATCAGCACAGCTCTGGCTCAGACGAGCGTTGCGCGTGAGCTCAGACTGCAAGCTGCTTTGGCTCGTACTCAATTCACTTGCTTGGACGCCGAGGGCGGTCTGAAGGCTATCGTGCCGGCGCTGCAAATCCGCCATGGCAGCTTGTGCCTGCGCCAGCTGCTCATCGACTGATGCTCGGTGTTTATCGAGCTCAGCTCGCGCCTCGGCCACCTCTTCGGCACCTTCTTCCAGCAATCGATCCACCAATTGGCCGACTAGCCCGGTGATCTCGTCGCTCAAGCGTTCGTGGCGCTCCTTTGGGCGCGACTCCCCTTTTCCGAGCTCACCTAGATACCGGGCAATGGTTGTCATCGAGCCAGTATTACCAAGCTCGACGCGCACAGCGTTGATGCTGGGATTTACACCCCGCGCGATCAGCGCGTCTCGCGCTATCTGGACAATTGCCTTGTTAATGCCGCCGCGTGCCATGCCGTCTCCTACGATATCGTAGTGTAAAACGTTTTATGTAGTTACATATTACAATAGCTTAAGAAAGTAGTCACAAAATCTCAATTTCTATGAATAAATAATGGAGACTTATGGCTTCTTGACTCATTCTGGCGCCCAGAAAATCTCCATGTGGCGCAGGTAGTCAGAAACGCTCCGATTTTGAAGGGAAAGTACGATGGAAAAGGCAGATCGATACCTGAGCGCCGGCACCCGGGAGAACACGCGAAAGAGCTACCGGGCGGCGATTGACCACTTCGAGGTGACTTGGGGCGGGTTCTTGCCCACGACTGGTGTGGGCGTTGTTCGGTACCTAGCGGAATACGCCGGCAAGCTTTCAATCAACACGTTGAAGCAGCGTCTGGCAGCTCTTGCGCAATGGCACATCACTCAGGGCTTCCCTGATCCGACAAAGACGCCTGACGTTCGCCAGATGATCAAGGGTATCCGTGTCGTGCATCCCGCGCAGGTCAAGCAAGCCGCTCCCCTTTTACTTAGGCATCTCGAGCAGGCTGTGAAATGGCTTGAAGCGGAAGCCGCTGCTGCGCTCGATCGTGGTGACTACAAGACGCTGCTTCGCCACCGCCGCTCGGTGGCAATGGTGCTGATCGGATTCTGGCGTGGATTCCGCGGGGATGAGCTGGCCAGGCTCACAGTGGAAAACACTAAAGCCCATAGCGGTGAAGGCATCACGTTTTTCCTGGCTCACACCAAGGGTGATCGCCTGCACGAAGGGACAACCTTTCAGACGCCGGCGCTGACAACGCTGTGTCCGGTCGAAGCCTATATCAACTGGGTTACCGTAGCAGGATTCACGAAGGGGCCTGTCTTCCGCCGCCTGGATCGCTGGGGAAACTTGGCGGACAAGGCCATCCAACCTCACAGTTTGATTCCCATGCTGCGCCGGATCTTCAAGGAAGCCGGGCTGCCCGAAGAACTGTATAGCGCGCACTCAATGCGAAGGGGCTTTGCAAACTGGGCGTCGGCCAATGGCTGGGACATCAAAGGGCTGATGAGCTATGTGGGCTGGAAGGATATGAAGTCGGCGCTTCGTTATGTCGATGCGGGCGTTTCATTTGGGGGGTTGGCCGCCCGTGCCGCCCCTGTGAGTCTTGAAACGTTGCCGCATACGGAGCCTCAGTAGATGCTTATCAACAGTGCTTGGCCATCCGCGCGGCACCCGCTACCTCATCAGGCCATTGCTCACTGTCGTCCGCCGCGGAGCTGAATCACATAGCGCGATAACGTTCTGCGCAACATTTCCACCGCTTCGAGAAGTTAGCTACCGGACACTTGCGCAACGCTTCGAATGCCCGACCACGGAGCCAGAACGCCAGATTGACATGCCATAGCTCAGCTTGCGCTTAGCGAGGTGGTCGATCCAATTTGCGTTTAGACTCTGACCCGTACAACAGCTCCAGCAGTCGCGCCTTCCCCGCTCGTAGTGGCACTTATCGGCGGAACACTCAATTGAGACCCCTTTCCAGTTCTGAGCTCTCGCGAGAGCCGGAAGGAATTTGCACTCAGGCTGCGGACGCAATCGATCACTTCGCTTTTCCAGTAGCAATTGAACGCGCCGGAGCGGACGCGATTGGTACTGCAGTCAGAATACTTTGAGCTCGATTCCCGGCGCCTCCCCTTCTGATTCAGCCCCAACTTGCCAAGCTCCCGCCCCATAGTCCTCATGATAGATTGGGCTGACAAGCGGTGTTACTTCGTCTGCCCGAGGTGTTAGAAGCAATGAAACGCCGGGCTTGACGCCCTTCCACCGGAGACTGTCGCGATAAATGTGCGCTGACGCCATTGCATCTAAGACGCTGGCGCGGGCGCAGCGATACTCCGCGTCAACCCCCCCCGAAGGCGAGTCCAACGTCACGACGATGTCCGGGTATCGCTCTCGCGATAATCTTTGAAAACCTCGATGCGCAGCTTGATTGATCGCTGGGCATCGGGCTTGGTAACACGCCTCAACGGTCATATCAGCCGCTATTCCCGCCACACGATTTCTTTTAGACCCCACCGATCAATATTCACGACTCCAGACGAGTTCAGGAAACTGGCGTTGCAGCTGTGTGACTATCGTCACGAAGCAACCACCGCACATCGATATCCCATGCTGGGCTGATCCACAGCGTCTTATCAGGATTCTTTCCCTGCCACCCTGAACGCAACGCGTACCAAACGAACCGATCAGCTCGCGCACACAGCTAAAGCACGGCAAGTCGAGCCTCACCTTGCACATGCTGCAGGACTTATCAGAAGCCTACGGGGCGCCTCCCCTTTTGATGGTTGACGTAGCCACCCTGATCCAGGAAGACATCACTATTGATGCGATCGTAGAGAAATTCGCAGAACAGATGCGCGAGCTAGATGCCGCCGGCGCACTTGTGGCAGCGCGAGCTGAGTTGGAAGATGGGAGCTACGCAGCGGGCCTGCCGGCCGCGTCATTGCTGGAGGCCCAAAGGCATCGATCGAAACATGAATAGCTCAAGCGATTACGCGGGGACAGACGCCCCAGAATCTTGGCGTGAGCAAGATGACTATCAGTCGTTTCTGGCGCGAATAGGAATGATCTTTTCGCTGGAGGAGCTGACCTTGGGTCAGCGTATCGCTACCAGAATCCTCCGTTTACCCATGCCTCGCACCCATTGCGGCAGAAACGCTTCCAACCCAACCTGCGATAGGTGGAAATAGTGCTTGAGGTATGGCTTAGGGCAGTAAAATACTGATCGGTTCTAACTTGCCCACTTCTCGACAACAGCGGCGCCGTGTAATGCTTTCCACTGCTTCAAGAGTTTATGATTAGCACCACGAGTCTCCACTACTTCACCGGTGTGGGGGTTGAGGTAGCTCTTAAGCGGACGAGGCTTCCTTTTCTTAGGAGCTGACTTCAGTTGCCCCTCCGACCCATCAGAAAGTTCTTTGAACCCAAGACTAGGGTCAAGGAGCAGAACTATGTCCTTGGGAGCAAACTGATACTTATCGGCAAGTGATTCCAGGCGGGTTAAAAAATTAAATGCCTTGATCACTTCAGGATCATTAACGAGTGGCATTGCCGTAGAGCACTCATTCGCAAGCCGATCGTTTACTTCAAGTAGCTCAATCAACTTGTCCATGGCGTACTCACTCTATGTAATAGAAGCGATCAGGCATAAGAAGTTTCCGCTGCCTGAGATCGCTCACTTTTTGATGTCTTTTTTTGAGCCAGCTCTGCGGCATCGACAAGAGTGTTCTCAGTCGTTTCATTCGGAATTAGATCCAGCAAAGGATTTACACCTCGCTGTGAAAATTTGTCGCGAGCACAGAGTAATTTGACCACTTGAGGCGCGGAATAACCAAAATCGCTCATCAGTGCCTTGAGCTGGGTGTGGAACTCGATATCCAGCAAATAGTCAGGCTTATCCTTCTTCTTCGAAAGGGCGACCAGCATCGTGGCCAGCTGATGCTCAGCTAGCCGTAATTCGACTAGGGTATGTGACCTGCTCATATCATCCACCAATCCGCGCTGAGTGAGCCATCTTCGCTGATTGTAGCTGACGTACCCTTATGAAGAAACCTATTCTGACGGATAACGACACTGGGGAAAGGCCTGTACCAGGCGCCCTTTCGTCAATATTTTGGCTGGCCTCAGCAGTGTTCGAAAGCATGTGAGCATTATTATTCCTGGGGAGGCAAACGACTGACGAGAAGCAAGGAGGATGGATCATTCGTAAAAACCAAACAATCCTCACATAGATGATGGCCACCTTTCAGCGAATTGATTAGCGCTCAAATCAATATAGACTCAAATCGTTTCATTGATCAATTTAGGCGAAATCCATTCCCGGCTTACAACAGCTCTAACGCGGGGCTCTCCGCCTCACAGGATTTCGGGGAGGCCTAATAAATAGCTCAAACTCACTGTCATCTGCGCTTGGTTGGCTGGATTTCCCTGAGGGTACGGTGCCTAGGCGATGAGTCACATACAGCATGCCAGGGAGTGGCACTGCAGGAAATCGGCACGCAGATGCCCCCACTCCTAAGCCTTGATTCGATTCAGCCGTATGAGACTTCGGCATTTGCAGAATTAGCCATCGTGGTCTATGTCACACAGAGCCAAAAGCGTGTCCTACATGTATTTAGAAATTAGTTGGACGTTATTAAAGAAGAAAAGCTCTTATGCATACCTTTGATTTCAAATAGCAACTGAGACAGAGCAAGATCCTATCCGCACTCATGCCAACATTGAAACCTGGCTACCTGGCAAGCATATTCATAGCGCACCAATTAAAACAGCATTCACCGTGAAAGATGTAAATGGCCAAAATTCAATCCCTATCCCTTTTGATATCGTTAATACAAAGCGCTTATGACCCCCCTTGCCGATAACTCTGATGTTTATTGCCACCCACACATAAAGCGGCAAGACTAGCTCCACAGGCTCAAAACACCGTAAAAATTTTTCCAGCGGGCCTTACTGCCGCATGAGCAGGCACAGTATTCTTCAATCCTGCGCGCAGCACACGGACAGGGATAGCTAGGGCCGTCAGTCAGTAATTTCTGCGTGCCTTCGGAAAGACACCTTAATCAGATAAGGAAAGCTAGCAATGAAGCTGTGCAGTCTGCGGGTATGCAATTTCCAGTCGTTTGGCCCTCAACCTACTCCGATCACATTCGAAGACATAACGTATCTCCTAGGCCCGAATGGCGCGGGCAAAACCGCTGTCCTCCAATCGCTGTGCAGGCTATTTGCATTTGAGCCAGGATTGCGACGCGTCCGGCCTTCTGACTTTCACGTTCCAGTTGGCCTCAGCAATGCTGAGGGTGGTACCACGTTATGGCTGGAGGCCGAGTTCTCCTTCCCAGAGACAGAAGATGACGAGGACAACGATACGGTTGCGCCGCACTTCGACCACATGCGCCTCCAAGCTGCGGGCGATGTGCCGCGAGTACGTTATCGTCTAACAGCCACTGTTGATGACGAAGGTGACGTCGAAGAGACGCTGGTTTACGTCACGCAGGCAGATGCCGATGGAAACCCAACAGTCAGCTCCATCGTCCCCAAGCATCAGCGCAACCAGATCCACCTTCACTACATCCCGGCTCGACGTGACCCATCCGACCACATCGCCTACGGCGCAACCGCATTGCTCGGGCGGTTGCTTCGCGCAACACAGTGGGGTGGCGACCGAGATACGGTCAAGGATTTAACCGACCAGATCACCAGCTGCCTAGCAGGCAATGCTTCGGTCACAGCGCTCGGACAAAGCCTGAACGCGTCATGGAAAGGTCTTCATAAGGGAGTCTTCTTCGCTGAGCCGAAGCTTACTTTCGTCAATTCCGACATCGAGATGCTGTTGCGGCACATGTCGGTGTCATTCACGCCGGGGCATGGTGAGAATGAAGTCGATTTTTCACGACTGAGTGACGGGCAGAAATCAATGCTCTATCTCTCGCTTGTGTTGGCGGCCCACTCGATCAACCGTGACGTGAGATCAGGTAAAAACACGGCCATTGATCCAGCGAAGCTGAAACCACCCGCCTTCACCATACTGGCCATGGAGGAGCCCGAGAATAGCTTGTCGCCTCACTACCTTGGCCGGATCGTGATCGCCCTGAAAGGATCAATCGGTGTGGATGCGCAGGCGCTGATCGCAACACACGCGCCTTCGATGCTGCGCCGGGTTGATCCTGAGAACATCCGCTACCTACGGCTCGGCTCGAACCGGTGCTCTCTCGTCAGCGGCATCGCGCTGCCAGCCAAGGAAGATGTGGCCCATAAATTCGTTCGAGAAGCCGTCCAGGCCTTTCCTGAGATATATTTCTCGCGGTTGGTCGTGCTGGGCGAAGGTGATAGCGAGGAGATCGTTCTTCCGAGGATTCTCCAAGCCAAAGGAGCGGCAGTTGACGAATCGGCGGTGACCATCGCGCCGCTAGGTGGCCGTCACGTGAATCACTTCTGGCGTTTGCTTTCCCAGCTGGGCACGCCGTACATCACCCTGCTTGACCTGGATCTCGCACGGTATCAAGGAGGCTGGGGACGGCTGAAATACGTCAATGACCAGCTGGCGCTTTTCGAGCCCTCCAAGGTTTTGCCCTATACGATCCCGGCCTGGGACAGCCATGAGTTTAAAGTCAGAATCCACAACGGCGTCTCGTCTACATCATCAGAGACCCTCTTCGACCTCCTTGAGGAGCGAGGCGTGTTCTTCTCGGCACCACTGGATCTGGACTTCGCCATGTTGACCTCCTTCCCTCTAGCATTCAACGCGCTGCCTGCCGTGTCCACGCCAGAGAGCCAGAAGGCGGTTCTCGGAAAGAGCCATCAAGGCGCCGATCAATACACCCCTCAAGAGCAAGCTTGGTTCGATTCCTACCACCATCTCTTCAAACTCGGCAGCAAACCCGCGACCCATCTCACCGCGCTGTCGAGCCTCTCTGACGCAGAACTGCTCGCAGGCCTGCCACCCGCACTGGATCGACTAGCCAATGCAGTCATAGCAGCTTTAGAGGAGTCACCCGAGTGATTCACCCTGACCGTTGGATGCACTCACCTGGGCTCACTCTGGAAGCGAATGCGTGGCACGCCATTAAGGACACCGAGCACTCGCTCGTCCTTCTGGCGGGGCCTGGCGCTGGCAAAACTGAAATATTGGCTCAGCGGGCAGACTTCCTCCTGAGCACGGGCAGTTGCCGGTATCCCAAGCGAATCCTGGCGATTTCCTTCAAATCCGACGCGAGCCGAAATCTCAAAGACCGTGTAAGCGTGCGGTGTGGGTGGGAACAGGCCACGCGATTCGACAGCTTTACGTTCCACTCTTTCGCCAATCGAATCGTCAGTCGCTTCCGAGTCTTATTGACCGGCCCCGACGTTCTCAAACCCGACTACTCAATCGGCAAAGAGGCCATCCCAGGCGAGCAGATCACCTTCATGCAACTGCTTCCCATGGCGCTCAAAATTCTGCGTATGAGCAAGATCGCCCGAAACACTATCCGTCAGACCTATGCTCACGTATTTCTCGACGAATTTCAGGACTGCACCTCTGACCAGTACCAACTGATCAAGCTTCTGTTTGAAGGAACACCGGCTTTTCTGACTGCCGTCGGTGACACCAAGCAGACCATCATGGGGTGGGCGGGCGCACTGGATGGCATATTCAAGCTTTACGCCGATGACTTCGCCGCCCGGCCACTACGGCTGTACCGAAATTTCCGATCCAAGCCACGCCTGCTCCGTATGCAGAACAGCGTTATCCGGGACATCGACCCTTTAGCCATCATGCCTGACGAAATGATCGTGGGAGACGATGGCGTGATCCGCGCAGGGAATTTCTCCTCGAGCGCCGCTGAAGCCGTTTCCCTGGCGAACCTTATCCAGAAATGGATCGAGGTCGAAGATTTGCGACCAGCCGAAATCGCCGTTCTTTTCCGCGGCGAGATCGATTTGTATGGCGAAGAACTGATGGAGCAGCTGACGCTTCGGAACATACCCTTTCGCAATGAGAACAGCCTTCAGGACTTGCTCAAGGAGCCTGCAGCCAGGCTAATGATCGACTACTTAACCTGCCTCTATACGCGAGGCTCCAACAAAGCCTGGTCACGGCTGATGGATCTTTTCGCGCCGTTTGATGACGAGGGTAACAGCGACCGGACTCACAAATCTTTCGAGCTTTGTTACAAACAGCATCAGAAGCAGGTGAAGGCAGCAGCGAAGACAACGACCCCCTACGTCGACTGGTGGGAGCTCGCGAGGGGGTTCTTCGACATCTTGGGGCATGCCGTCATGACAACCCTATCTTCAGACTACGAAACTAAGCGACGCCTGAAGGAGATCATTCGCGATACCCGTGACCACATCACCACCCTACTGCTGACAGAACCCGACCTGCCAAGGGCACTTGCCCGGTTCTCGGACGACAACGCTGTCCGCTTCCTATCCATGCACAAAAGCAAAGGGCTGGAGTTTCATTCGGTGATCATCTACGGGGTTGAGCAGCAAACGTTTCGCGGCAAAATTGGGGATGAGCGACAGGTATTCTTTGTCGCAGTGTCTCGAGCGAAAGATCGTCTGATCATTACCACTGCGAATCAGAGGCAACGCCCTGCGGGAATATCGGCGAGCAAAAGATGGGATGTCGCGAGACAGCCGCATGTGGCCTTTGTCACGTATGTCACTGAGCATTCGTCGCCCAAACAGCCGCAGTGATGTACAGCCGGTGTGAACGTGGAAAGCCGGCACGACCTGGATCAATCATTCAAAAGCGCCTATGCCGGCGGGTCGGCAGTGAATTCTCTTGAATGCGCAACGATTGTGAGTGCGCGAGCAGGCTAAGGCGCGTCTTTCGCCCTGAGCAGCCGAACAAACACCCATGATATTGCCTGAAACTCTTTAGGGGCCAGCGACTCCTTCGCTTCCTTTAGCATCCTGGCCAACCCAGCTTCCTGATAATTTCGGGTAGTTGCCGCCGCCACCTGCAGCCTAGTCGTTGGAAATTCGACGATTTCTGATCGCGTGATCTGGTTTATAAGCTGGCCCTCCTCCTGCGTGATCACCCCATAAGCGATGCCAATCAGCCAGTACGCTACAGCGATTTCCCGCGGGCTCGCGGTGTCGATAGATACTTGGGGTGATGTGAAGTTCTGATCCACACCAATCCTGGGATACCTGCCAGTCGAAGCATGGAAATACACCCGCGCAACCCCTGGACTCAACTGATTAAAAACGGGTGGGTGCAGCCATAAGCCCATCAGAAACTGTATGCCCCTGCCCACTTGACCATCCCCAGTTTCTTCACCGGATTTATCGCCGAGGGCACGTTGGTACCAACTCTGAACCCGGTGAGTCAGCACCAAGAGCTTCCTGTTATTCGCTATCGCTCCATGGGGTGACGTCCTGCGCAAGGCAAAATCAACGTCCAATCGCGACAAGGGGCTGTCCAGATATTCTTGGAAACCTTGCCACCCCCGATCACGTAAATCCTTTGGCCGCTCAATGAGCCTCGAAAGTAGTACAGGATGATCATGAAGCACGCACACAGATGCGCCGCGCATCCGCCATGACTTCCGCCAAGTGGGTGTAAGGCAAGCTCTGATGTCGTTCTGGAAACACAACCGGCAATATTTATCGTTTACGCCAGAGGGGACTGTGTTTGATTCCACCATCCCAAACTGAGCAAGGATCTGGGGCCGTTGAGTACGGCTGAACAGATCCATAAATGCGGTTGATTTGTACAGCAGGTCTAGATCGCCCTTCACATTAGGGTCTCGAACAACAAGACGCAGAATCTCCGTCTCGAAACTCGAATCGACGTGGTGCTTGTGGTACATGCGGCTCAGCCACGATGCTAAAGATTCATCGCGCAGTGGCTTCAGTAGCCCTGAAAAAGCACGCACTGTTGGGCCCGCTACACGCGAGTCGCGGGTGGCGGATCGCCAATCCCGTCGTCGGAATATTCGTCGTATTCGTTCTCGACGAACAGTTGCTGGTAAATCTTGCTCCGCGATGCACGAGCGATAGCCCCTCCCTGCAAATTGAGCCACTGAATGACCCTGACTGTGAGCCCTATCCGGCCATGTGATTCGCGATACAATTCAAGGATGTCGAGCGCGGCGATGAAGTCTTCGCCTAACGAGTAAGCTCGACAGATATCTCCCACAAGGGCGTCGTAGTCGTCTCCAAGTTTCATGGGTTGCAGCACCTTCAACTCACTGGGAATGCCAGCATCTACGAATCTGGCATGGTGGTACTCCACCCCATCTGTGAGCCCACTCAGGATAATCAACGGAGGGCGTCGCAGGCCGGAGATGGCTAAAAGTGTCGCCATGTTGGGCTCGACGCCCCGCCATTCAACGTCCTTGTATTTCTGCACATCCTCCATCATCAGTACGTCGTACTGCCGCAACGCCAGGATGCCGGCGCATAGAGTAGATAGACCGTCGTAGCACGGTAAGGAGCTCGAAGTACCCACACCCAGACAGTGGAGCAACTTGGCGTGCATGTATTTGTTTCCGGGGAAGGGGGCATCGTCCAAAATCAGCACCCGCTTTCCAAGCCTGCGAGCCCGTGCGGCTGTTCTATGCATCAACGTTGTTGCACCAGACCCTGACAGCCCGGAGATGCAGAGGGCTTGAGGAATTGTCCCGTTATGCATTGCGATCGAATCTAGACAATCTCGTAAGATTGAATCGTTGCAGGTAGTCGCAATCCACGGGGAAGAGTCCACGACAGGTCTGATAGCTCGCATTCGCTATTCACTTGTGGCCAAGGTAACGCGCGCGTTCTGGATCAGTAGTGCCTGAGCCTCGGGCCCATTGATCTTTCCAGAAAGCCTGGCCACGGCGGTTCTGATGCTTACGACATCAATGTATTCCTCCCCAGAAACAATAGCGTAACGACATGCCTCCATCAGAATGTCGACCATGGTTCTCAGCGAGCTTTTTTTGCTCCGAACACGGTATTTTTTTCCATCAAGTTTCTTTGCTCCAAAATTAGCAGGTGACGCCAAGCTGTACAGTTCGTCGCGAAAAATGGTGGATGAAACCTCGGAAGGGAGCTGCAAAGGCATGTAGCACATAAAGGACGCGATGAAGGACGCGAGCAGGTTGTCATTCTCCCACTCTGGCAACTCGGTAGTACGATGTCCATACCGTGATTGAATCTGGTCATCAATCTCCAACATGTCCCGGAGCTCCAAGATGCCGCACAGGATCACATTCAATCCCCAGGCTTGGTTGGAGAAGCCTTTCAAGGCCTCGAACATGTTGTGCAGGCGCTGGCTCGTCATTCGCCGGTCGAGGCCGTGAGCTTCGTCAAAAATGACCGCACGGATGTTGAGCCTTCGCACAGCTTGCTGCGCTTCTGCATAGTCCCTGGGGCTGAAGGTGTAAGCCTTACCACGGACTATCATCCCTAATTCCTGTAGGAACCGTTTTTCCAGATCGACGCCCTTCTTGCGATTGGATAGGTCGATGTACATGACCTTTCCTGCCCAACCTCCCGTGTCAGAAAAGCTCTCCTCGCTCCACCGCTGGGCGAGCCTGCTTTTACCAACGCCAGGAGCACCGACAACGGCCATCCCGGGGTTCGCCTTGACCCTAGGCAACGAAACCAGCAGCTTGGCGCACTCGGTCAATGCTATGCCGTAAGGATGCGGTACCCACACATCTCGGTAGCACTGGAGCGCGCGTTCTTCGGGTGGAAGCAGTAGATATTCGCGGGTCTTCTTGGTCAGATGATGGTTCATATGTCTTCATCCAGCTCGGCGATGATAATCGGCATGGGCATGGTTGATTTGGTATTGCCGGACGCATTGGGTTCACTGGGCTCTTGGGTAGGCCCGAAATGCGCCATACGTTCGTTTTGGGCGACATCCTCCTGAGCACGTTGGATGGCCTTTGCCTGCTTCTTGCCCTCTGCCTTGACACGGTTGAGTTGCTCTTGGGCATCCAGACGCTTGTCATCCGCGTCTGGGTTTAGACTGCGTGATTTAAGGATCATCTTTTGCTCAGCCAAAGTGAGTGGCTGAGTGTGCTTGTTGACCAACCAGAGCGGATGCCAGCGATCTTCATGACGCCCCCATATTCTGTGAAGATTATTCGGGTCAACCTTTATAAAAATCTTTTCGCCGACCATCTTGGCAAATGGGCCAAACTTATAAATCAAATCGCGAGTAACAACGCCATTGCGCGCTACGGTTATTTCGCGCCCTTCTAGAATATCTATGACAAAGCGGCTAGGGTCAGAGACTGTCGGTGGTGAAATTATCACGCCGTTATGCAGACCGTACTTGCGCTCGAAACGCTGGTTCGGTGATAACTGATCTCGGCGACTTTTTCGGTTATTAAACTTACATATCCAGCCGATGATCAGCTCAGTGAGCCCCTCTAGGGTATACACAGCTTTTTTATGAGGTCTATAACCGGGCCCCTTCTTGGGTGCTGAAGCTGTGGCACCATCTAAGGTTTGGACAAAGCTGCGGTTTAATATCCCTAAGCCCCGTTCCACACCGCCTCCCGACTCTGGGCGCAATCTAGGGATGTGCTTGATATCTTCTTGGTCGCACGCAACCTTGAAGCTCTCGGCCATTAAATCAGATCCATGATCTACGACGTACTGCCTTGGCTTTCCATATAAAGGCCAGTGGAGATGAGACTGTCCGAACTTTGCCAACAGTGCTGCCTTCGGACATAAGGCCATATGTATGGCTGCGGATATGCTGGCGCGTTTGGGAGCGTTGAATAATAGCGCAAACCCCATGATGCCCTCAGTGTCTCGATCACGGACGAGCGTGAGATGTGCTCTGCCCAACGCGGCGCCAGTGACTGAATCAATCGCATGACAGTCCAATGGCGTGTGGTCAATATCGTGGATTCTTCCTGGATAGAATTCTTCCACGGTGGGCGTCGGAAAATGGCCAAACCTTGCTTGTGCTGCTTCCGGCCCATCAGTTGCCTTTAGCCTCTCTCTCTCCGACAGCTCATGCCAGCGTCTCCAGACAGTCGTGCGACTGGGTGGACGTTTGTTAATTTTTTTGCATTGCAGCTGTATTTCGTCCAGCGCTTCGACGTCATTGGCTCCATATCCCACGCGATGAGTCTTAAACACTGCAGTGATTATCGCATCCACATCTGGGTCAATGCGCTTCTCGCCTGGGCGTCTGCCATCTCGCCCGGCTACCTGTGCCTTCCAGTCAGGGTTAAGGCGGAAGATGCGTTTTATTTTATGAAAGATTGTCGAGGAGACCTTCAATTCCGCCATGGCCTGGCTTTTGGTAATCGGATCGATCTTCGCGTAATGCCTGCTCATTATCTCCGTTCGCCGTTGGGCCTCGAGTTCAGCTTCGCTAGCAACCTGAGTAATCGGCACTGGCTCATAGTCTCCCAGACTTGCTGGGGAGTGCTCGTAGTGTTCGGCCAGCGCTGCGGTGGCCGCTTTGTCTAAATGGCTATCAATTTTTATGACGTTCTTGTGGGAAACCGTGCGGAAGGTTTCCATCCCGATTCTGGACTTGAGCCTGAAGGTGTTACTTGGGAGGTTGTAGCTGACCACTTCATAGATTGATGGCAAAGGAATAGGGTTTGAAGTTTCTTGAGCGGTCGTTGGGTCATTGATGCTAGGAATGCCAATGCCCTGCACAGGATCCTCCTCTTCACTTGGTACAAAATCCCCCGGCAAACTCATGACCTTCGCGTCGACGGCTTCACTGGCTTCGTCGACCGTCACCAGATCACCAATATGCACCCTGGCGTTCATGGCTCCATCCCCTTGATGTCAAACATCAGTCCACGCGGAGTGGCGAATACGGTTTGCTCAGGGGCTTCCTTTGAGAGGAACGATGTGATGTCTCGGATCCGGCGGAGCATTAGGGATTTCGTGGGTGCACTCACCCCCGCTGTCGCGCAATAGATTTGGATTAGCCGGCATAGGTCGACCTTGGTGCCCAATACATCAATTTGACCTGTATCAGTGACAACCAAGTTCGTTGCCACCATTTCGGTGATGACACCCTCCCTGATGAAATCTTCCTCATGGGGGAAAATCTTGGATGGCGATGATGGCAGGGTAGGTGGCGGGCTGGTTGATTGGGACTGTCTTTGCAGTTGGGTTTGGCGGGGCCCTTTGATCAAAGGGGGCGTGGGGGTTGAGCTGAACCGGCCCGTGCCCTGGCTTAAACGACGAGCCATTTCTGCGGAATAGACTCCTGACTCGTGGCAAGAAATGTAGGCGTAAGCTGCTGCCACCAAATCCTCTCTACCATCCAGGACATCGTGATTCCTGTTCGAAGTGGCTGCCACGATCAACGCACGCAGTCGTTCCACCCCTTCCAGTGCTGGTATCACTGATACGTTGTCCTCTTTGGCAGTCCTGACGATGCCATTGCTCCATTTGCGGATCCTGACGCGAGCGCCTAGTGACTCCTTCCCGATGATTAGACAGAGCTCAGGATCATTTCCATGTGTGGCGAATGCACCGACATAGCTCATGGCAGCCCACCTCAGGTGATTAGTAACCCTTAAGGTTTAGCAGTATTTAATGGGGACGCCACTGGAAATTTCGTAGGTTTATAAGCTATTGTTTTTCATGAAAATCATCACGTTTTCATTTCACAAACCTGTGAAATTTGCTTTTCTAAAAATCGGTAGTTTGTGAGATTACGTGGGGAGGGTGACGGGAAACAAAGGGTTGGGAAAATTGCGTAGGTTAGTGGGAACAGACATGAATAGCCTAAAGCTCCTCGTGACTCTCGAGTTTCAAAACTAATGAGGCGGACTCGATCACCTTCTTGTCGTTGAGCGCAACTCGCCAGGCTAATGCGGATCCGGTTCAGGTTGAACCTCTGTTGCTTACGTGGACTCCCAAACCTAAATCCAGGAGAAACGTATGACCCAGACAGCTTTGGTCGTCGGCGCCAGCGGCATCGTCGGCAGCGCCATCACTCAGTTACTCATCGAGAACCAGTGGCAGGTCGCCGCGCTCTCGAGGCACCCGTCGCCAGTGCAAGGCGTGATACCTGTCGCGGCAGACCTTCAGGATCCTGCTTCGCTGGCACAGGCGCTGGCAGATTTGAAACCCACTCATGTGTTCATTACCACATGGTCACGGCAAGCCACGGAGGCCGAGAACATTCGTGTCAATGCCGCCATGGTTCGCAATGTGCTGGCCGCCATTCGTCCTGCCAAGAGTGTTAAGCACGTAGCACTGGTGACTGGCCTGAAACACTACCTCGGCCCATTCGAAGCCTATGGTAAGGGCAGCCTTCCGCAGACACCGTTTCGCGAAGATCAGGGTCGTCTGGATGTCGAGAATTTCTACTACGCCCAAGAAGACGAACTCTTCGCCGCTGCTGAAAAAGACGGCTTCACGTGGAGCGTTCATCGCCCGCATACCGTCACCGGGGTTGCTGTAGGCAATGCGATGAACATGGCAACCACCCTCGCCGTCTATGCCTCTATTTGCAAACAGACCAATCGCCCATTTGTTTTTCCAGGATCAAAAGTTCAGTGGGACAACCTTACCGATATGACGGACGCCCGGCAGTTGGCGAAACAACAACTGTGGGCGGCCACCACGCCGGCTGCGGCTAATCAAGCATTCAACGTCACTAATGGCGATGTATTCCGTTGGACATGGATGTGGAGCCGAATTGCCGACTACTTCGACTTGCCTGCTGCCGATTATCCCGCTTCACTTTCGCCGCTCGAGAAGCAGATGGATAACGACCAGGCTGCATGGACGCAAATGGTTGCGGAACACGGCTTGAAGGAACCTGATATTGATCGCCTGGTGTCCCCATGGCACACAGATGCAGATCTCGGTCGACCCATCGAAGTTGTCACGGATATGTCGAAAAGCCGTGCAATGGGCTTCACTGCGTATCAAGCAAGCGATCAGGCATTTTTCGACGTGTTCGACAAACTTCGCGAGATGCGCTTGATACCTTAGGTCGTGTCCCATCACGATAATTTCACATTGGCGAGTGTACGGTTGTGACAGCTCCTTTAGTATTTCCTGACCCGCGCCCCCATCGCGGGTCTTTTTTTGTGACGCACAAAGAGATCAGTGTCTCGATCAAGCGGACGCTCACCTTCGTTATCCGGCAGTTCGTCAATCCCCTCCTCCTTCATCGGTCAACTTCAGTGGACCCCGGGCTCAATGGATCGGGTGACCGCAGTGGTATTCATGCGTTGTAGTTCCTGCATTTCGAGATTTGCGAAAGACTGAACGACTCAGGTTCTATGCTTTCGAAAAATTGAATGCATCGAATCTCGGGGAAGATGAGTTCCTTGGCGACGAACCACGTGTCGAACCCGGCCCAGCCGACTTGGAAAGACTCAAGGATTAACGTCAGCTCTCTTGGTATTCGATGCGACCAATATTTCCAGGACGCGACATCTACTACCTGAAATTTGCTTAATGGAGGTGTCACGTATGCGCCAGCAAACCTCATTCATATTTGATCTGGATGGCACGTTGACAGACAGCGTTTACCAGAATGTCTTTGCGTGGAAAACTGCGCTGGATTCAGAAGACATACCGCTGGCCATGTGGCGAATTCACAGAAAAATCGGTATGAGCGGCGGGCTGATGCTCAAGATGTTAGCCCGTGAGACCGGCTTGGAGATCAAACCGGATCAGGCTAAAAGGCTGAGCGATAAGCATGATAAAGCCTACAAGGATCTGCAAGGCCAGATAACTGCTCTCCCTGGCGCTGTAGAGCTTCTCGATACTCTAAACCGCGATCAGCTCAAGTGGTGTATTGCGACCAGCGGTGGCATGGACACTGCGGCGATAAATCTGAAGGCATTAGGACTGGATATCGCGGAGGTCAATCTCATCACTCGTGATGACGTGAAGTATGGCAAGCCCGATCCAGACCTTTTCCTCGCCGCCGCAAGCAAACTCAACGTACCCATCGAAGATTGTTTGGTAATCGGCGACGCCATCTGGGACATGCTTGCCGCACGACGCTGTAAGGCCACCGGTATAGGGCTGCTATCAGGCGGTTATGACACAGGAGAGCTTGAACGTGCAGGTGCACTCCGAGTCTACGAGGATCCTCTGGCACTGCTGCAGCACTTGGACGAGGTTGCTTCCCGTCAGTGAGTTGACTAAAAAACGATAACTAAAAAGGGCCTTGTCAGGCCCTTTTTGTATTTAAACCAAAATCACTTGGCCAACCAGGACTCGACAGTCGCAGAGCCATGTTCAGCTTTCCAGTCTTTCAACGTCTTGTGATTACCACCCTTGGTTTCAACAACTTCGCCGGTGTGCGGATTTTTGTAGACCTTCAACTGGCGAGGCTTGCGAGTACCGGTTTTGGACTCAGCGGCTGGAGCGCGACGACCTGTTTGCGGATCAAGAAGGTTGACCACGTCCTTAAGGCTGTAGCCATATTTCGCGAGCAAATCACGCAGTTTGGTTTCGAATTCAATTTCTTTCTTGAGACCAGCATCACCCTTGAGCGCCTCGAGCGCTTGGAGTTGTTCGGCGAGATGTTTTTCGAGCTGACGGAATTCGGCGAGTTTAGACATAAGAAATTCTCGATGTGAGTAATAGCAGAAGGTTACACGATAAATCACGGCCAGCACGTATAAGGAGTAGCACCTGAAGTCTTTCAGACTGACATCCGATATTAATATCTGTTTCCAAGCGACAGACAATAGGCCCCGAATTGATTTCCTGTGAGTGGCCGATGCTCCCTTTTTTATTGATGAGTATCCGCCGCCTCAGCCGGATAAAACTCGCCCTCCTTGCCCATCCTTTTTAGCTGTTCGCGCACGATCAACTCAACGCTTACAACGGCGGCTTGATCGTCAGGGTCGACTAATTGCAAGCACAGGCGTCGAACATTCTGATCGTGGGTGCCCTCGCTCATCATCTCGTGGGTGAAGACTTGTTCACCACGCCATAGGCATAGCTGGGTATGAGTCTCGCCGAGCCATATCTCGTTGATTGATGTCAGGTCGGTGGTAGCCAGTTGATCGACGGTGATTGTCTTATCCATTGCGCTGTACCTTACCAATAAGCAGAGACAGGTAGACTTACGGGCACAGTGGGTCGTTCCAAATGTCGGCAGTTCACACGCCCGCCAAGGTTGGTTAAAACACGTCCTGGATCGAGCTCGGGCAATCGTAGAAGGCGCAATGTTGTACCGCTCGGCTGGCCAAAGTGTCACCAACTGCTTTGGCGCAAGCTCCTTGAGGTAGTGAGCCATCGATTCGTAGATCGAGTAGCGCCCGCACAGGGTGTCACCCGTCGAATTGTCCTACCTACAAGATTGACCGCAAGCGAAGCAAATCGTTAACTGTATATACGTACAGTCACCCTTCTAAGGCTTGCATCATGAGCATCACCATCCTCGGCCCTCTCGCGTCTGGCGGCAGGAAGCTGCCCTTCTATTCATCCAGGGTGCCGGCGGGCTTCCCCTCCCCTGCAGCTGATCACATCGAAAAGCACATTTCCCTTGATGAGCTGTTCGATATCCGCGCGCCACACGTGTACCTGGTGAGAATTGATGGGGACAGCATGCAAGGCGCCGGCATCTATTCAGGGGATCTGGTGGTCGTTGATCGGAGCATCGATGCGGTCAGCGGCGATATTGTCATCGCAGCACTCAATTCCGAGCCCTTCTGCAAGCGTCTGCTTCTGCGCGAGAACGCCGTGATGCTTTTGTCAGAGAATTCAAAATACCCGGCAAGGCATGTCATGGAGGGCGATGAGCTGGTGATCTGGGGTGTGGTGAAATACAGCGTGCGCAATCATGAAAACACTTGAGCCAGTCTTTGCCCTGATTGACTGCAACAGCTTCTACGCGAGCTGCGAGCGAGTGTTCAGACCCGACCTGGCAAAGACACCTATCGTGGTGCTTTCCAACAACGACGGCTGCGTGATCGCGCGCAGCTACGACGCCAAGCCTTTCGTGAAAATGGGCCAGCCGTACTTTCAAATCAAAGATCACCTTCGCCGGCATGGAGTCGTGGCCTTCAGCAGTAATTACGCTCTGTACGGCGATATGAGCGAACGCGTCATGACGATCATCGAATCGATGGTGCCAGCGCTCGAGGTCTACAGCATTGACGAGGCGTTTGCCGATCTGACCGGCGTCCCAGGCGATCTATGTGCTTTTGGGCGGCATATGCGTTCCACTCTTTTCAAGCGTACGGGGATTCCAGTCGGGGTGGGTATTGCCCGCACCAAAACCCTGGCGAAGCTCGCCAACCATACCGCCAAGCGGCTGCTGGATATCACCGGTGGTGTGGTGGATCTGTGCGACCCGTTCAAACGCGACTGGACGCTGCGCAACACCGATGTCGGCGAGGTCTGGGGCATCGGCAGGCGTATGAAGGTAAACCTGGAAACGATGGGCATCAAGACGGCCATGGATTTGGCGAAAGCCGATCCGTGGATGCTTCGGCAGAAATTCAGTGTGGTAATCGAGAAGACTGCTCGGGAGCTTGCCGGCACCTCCTGTCTGGAACTGGGTGAAGCTGACCCTCCCAAGCAAGAGATCTGCTGTAGCCGGATGTTCGGCACCCGGCTCACGCTGATCGAGCCGATCAAGGAGGCCGTCGCCACCTACACCCAACGCGCGGCGGAAAAGCTCAGAGCGCAGAACTCGCTGTGCAAGAAGATCCGCGTGAGCATCAGAACAGGAATGTTCAATCCCGAAGAAGCGAAGTACGCGAACGGCGCACTCGTCGAACTGCCCTACCCGACAAACGACGTTCGACTCATGACCAAGGCTGCAACCGAAGCGGTCAATCGCCTCTTCCGCCCAGGCTTCAAGTACAGCAAGGCGGAGGTTCTGCTGATGGATTTGCGCCAGCCGGGGGAATTCACTGATGACCTGTTTGCGCATTCCCAGCCTGTTACGGCGGACAAGGTGATGACCGTGCTGGATGAAATCAATGGCCGTTGGGGTAAGGGAGTTCTTCGCCTGGCCAGCGTGCCGGCGGCGCCGGATTGGGCTATGCGCCGGGAGTTGATGAGTCAGAGCTACACAACGAAGGTTGATCAGTTGTGGGCAGTCATGGCCAGGTAATAGGTCGTTGAAAGCGCACGGCAGCCTGCATGAGCGGGCCATCGTATCGACAGTTTTCCGCCAGAAGCGAACGCTTTAATTTGAGTTTCGAACCTTCCTGCTCTCTGCATTTATAGGGGGACAAATGATTTGGATGCCAACTTTGTGAAACAATGCTTAGCTTGATCGTGATATCTCCAGGGAAGGTTCGCATGTCCAAATTTTTCGCAACATTACTCATTTTCACGCTAAGTACGAATGTTTGCCTTGGCAGCGAAGGTGATGACCAAGCCAACTCGTTCGCCAAAATTTACGCAGCGCTCTGCATGAAGAACCTTCCAAACCTGGAAGCACTCCGAGAAAAGCTCAGGCCGATCCCTAGCCTTCCTCCCGAAAAGGCTGCGCTGTTTCTGGCAGGTGATCCTGGCGACGCTTGGTCTGTTCCAGACAAGTACGGAACGTTTGTGTTAACGCTTCCTAGCGGCAAGAATTTTTGTGCCTTGCATGTCCGCCGAGCAAATACGGAGACCGCTATCAAGCTGTTCACTGGAATGGTCGCAAATCCGCCACCTCCGTTTTCCTCAACGCTGGTAAAAAACGACCGAACGGAATCACCCCCAAATGGGCGAACTCAGACCCTTTCCTACGAATGGTCAGTTCCAGGCGCGACACGAAAAATGTTGTTTACCATCACCACTACCGCATCTGAATCCGCACAACTTCAAGTGCTTGGCTCATCAGCAATCATCAGCCAATAGAAGCAACCACTGCGTGCAAAGAATCGCACCGCAACGACAATTGGCGGTGATGCCGGATTCAACCGCCAGCATTGACAGCATCTGCCATTCAACCACGCCGATTCCGAAGTGTTTGCGGTAGCACTGGGAGGCTCCGGTGGCGAGTTTGTTCGGCCAGAAGCGCCGATCAACATCACATTTGCCTGAGACCTATCGCACGGATAGAATGCGAGTCATTATCAATCACGTGCTTTCCGGGATGCCGATGCGCAGCGACGATCCATTAGCTATTGCAGATCTAGGGCTGCTCTATCGCACCCATCACTCGTGGTTACACGGCTGGCTAAGCCGACGCATTGGCTGTCGCGATAACGCCGCAGATTTGGCCCAGGACACGTTCGTGCGTCTGCTCAAGTCCCGTCAGTCAAGCCCGCTGCGTGAACCCCGTGCTTATCTGAGCAGCATCGCCCGCGGACTGATGATTGATCAGTACCGTCGTCGCGAACTCGAACGCGCCTACCTGGAGAGCGTCGCGTTGCTGCCTCAACACGAAGTGCCCTCGGAAGAAAGCCGACTGCAGATTCTCGATACGCTCGAGCGGATAGACCGCATGCTCGACATGCTTAAACCGAGAGTTCGCCAGGCATTTTTATTTGCCCGACTCGACGGTTTGACCTGCCCGCAAATTGCCGAAAAGCTCGGTGTTTCCCGGGCGACGGTGGAACGCGACCTGGCCACGGCCCTGCAACATTGCTATCGCTTGCGTTATGTCGAGGCGTGAGTCGCAGGCGCTGGATCCGGCCGTGGTTGATCAGGCGATCCATTGGCAAGTGCGCCTTGGCTTCAATCAGCCAGATGAGCAAACACAGCGCGCTTTTGAGCACTGGCTGCAGCAGCGCCCAGAGCATGTGTTGGCATGGCAGCGTGTGAAAGCGCTTGGGGATGAGTTCGCCGGCATGCCAGCGCAATTGTCCCGACACACCCTGAATGGCGCCCACCATGGCATACAACGACGAGAAAGCCTGAAACTGCTCGGCCTATTGGCCACTGTCGGCGCAGCCGCCTGGCTCGGTCGGGATTACACACCCGTGCCGGCGATGCTCGCGCAGCAGCGCAGTAGTACCGGCGAGCAACGACGCGTCCAGCTCGATGATGGCAGCCTTATCCAGCTCAATAGCGACAGCGCCGTCGACAGCGTTTTTGACGCACAGCGACGCCTGATTATTCTGCGGCGTGGTGAAATCATCGTGAATGTCGGCGCCGATGAACACGCGGCGCAAGCACGTCCTTTTTGGGTACAAACACGCGATGGGGTCATGCGTGCTCAGAGCGCCCGGTTCTTGGCGTGGGAGCGTGACGACGGCACCCTGCTTTCGGTTCAAGGAGGTACCGTCGCGGTATTTCCGGGAGCCAGTCAACCTCTGGCTGCTGGCAGCAGTGTCCAGGCCAAGAATCAGTTGCTGTTCACATCAAGCGGCGCACGTGAGTACAGGGATAACGGCCTTGATCTCTGGAGCTGGAGTGACGGGGTAATCAGCGTGCGCGATATGCGCCTCAGGGACTTTGTTGACGAGTTGTCGCGCTACCGTCCCGGGGTATTGCGATGCGCCGAAGAGGTAGCTGATCGTCGAATTTCCGGCACCTTTCAGCTCGCCGACAACGATCAGGTACTGGCATTGGTTGCGCAATCACTGCACTTGCACATTGATTATCGGACCCGTTACTGGGTGACGTTAACCGCCGCCAGCTGAGTCCATTCGCACTTTTCTCGAATTTGAGAAATTTAATGAGGTGAATTCTCATTCTCGCTCGACTTGTAAGGAAGGCCGACTTTACAGGCCAATCTGCCGATACCCTTCCTTGGAGCGAGAGAATGAGTCCGTCCCCGGTTATACAGCGCAACCCATTGAGCCACGCCGTACACGGTGTGATTCTGGGTTTGATCGTCAGCAGCTACGCCCTTCCCTCGCTGGCGCAATCTTCGAGCGCTGAACACCGCAATCAGCTCCAGCAATGGAATATCGATGCCGGTCCGTTGGCGCCGGCGCTTGACCGCTTTGCGCGCGAGGCTGGCATCAGTCTTTCCTTCGATGCCTCCAGCGTAGCGAACCGCACAACAGCAGGCGTAAAAGGCGCCTTCGATACATCGGCAGCCCTGACAACGTTGTTGCAGGGAAGCGAATTGCAGATCGAACAGCAAGGCCCGACCGCTTACCAACTCATACCTCAACCAAAGCCGGCCGGCCCGCTGGAACTCGGTTCAACCGACATCGAGGACTACCGCCTCGCGCCCCTGATCATCAATGCCAAGGTCAAGGTTAGTGCCGACGACGACGCTAACTCGGTGGTCGCCAAGGAACTCTGGGTTGGCGGCAAAGTGGCAACCAGCATTCTCAACACCCCCGCCTCGGTGTCAGTTGTGACGAGCAAGGAAATGGAGCAGCGCAGCGTCAGCACCACGGAAGAAGCGCTGCAATACACGCCAGGCGTGATCACTGACTTCTACGGCACGGACGACCGCAACGACTACTTCCAGATCCGTGGCTTCCAGGCCACCACTTACCGTGACGGCTTGACCCTGAGTTCGATGCGCGGCGTCCGCGAAGATCCCTTCGCTTATGAGCGTATCGAGATTCTGCGTGGCGCCAACTCCACGCTGTTTGGCCCGGCGGATCCGGGGGGTTCGGTGAACTTCGTGAGCAAACAGCCGCGCTTCGAAAAGTTCGGCCAGGGCTATGTGACCTACGGTTCCTTTGACCATGTCGAGACAGGCATCGATGTCGGGGATGCGCTGAACGACGAGAAAACCCTGGCTGGCCGCTTTACGGCCAAAGGCCAGAACAGTGACCGCGAATACGATCACTCGCAGGACGACAACCAGTTGTTTATGGGTGGCCTCACCTGGGCGCCGACGGATTACACGTCGGCAACGATGATTCTGGACTACCTGAAAACCGAAAGTTCGCCAAACAGCGGTGGCTATCCGCTGGACAGGGAATACGACCGCAGCAAGTTTTACGGCGAGCCCAGCTACAACTTTCACGACGTTGAGCGCACCAGCCTCAGCGGTAACATCACCCATGACTTCGACAACGGCTTCGTACTGCGCAGCAATCTGCGTTACAGCAAGTTGACCGATGATTTTGGCTACGTTTACCTCAGTGACAGCGCCGCACGTGTCGGTACCACCGTTGACCGCTATCAGTTCGGAACAGACAGCGAAGCCGACCAGTTCAACGGCAATCTGATGCTGCAATACGATGCCCGCTTCGAGAACATCGACAGCAGCAGCCTGGTGGGCGTGGAGTACCTCGATTCGACCACCAAGGAAAGCTCGATCTACTCTCCGACGACCTCGATTGACATCGCCAACCCGGTGTTTACTGGCGTTTCACGCTCAATCGCGCCGTATGCCGTCAACAAGCGTGACGCGACCACCAAGGCTGTATTCCTGCAGCAGAACCTGTCGTTCTACGAGCGTTTCATCGTCACCGGGGGTGTGCGCAACGACTCGATGGACCTGACCAGCAAAGGCTTGGCGTCCACTGAGAAAGACACCTTCTCCGAAACCTCCTATCGAGGTGCGTTGACCTATATCGTCAACGATGAGGTGTCCACCTATGTGAGCATGGTCGAATCCGTTTCGCCGCCGCAGGTTGGCGTGACACCGCAGACGGGCAGGCAGTACGAAGTGGGCGTGAAGTATTCGCCTATGGCGATCGACGCGCTGTTCTCCGCCGCCGTTTATGACCTGACCCAGGAAAACGTCACCATCGCCGTGGTGCTGCCGAGCGGCATCATTGAGCAACAGACCGTGGGCGAGTCGCGGGCGCGAGGCCTCGACCTGGAGGCCAAGGCGCAGTTGACGCAGAACCTCAGCCTGATCGGTGGCTATTCCTACATGGAGTCCGAGGTACAGCGCGGCTCGTTGTACGACGGCAGTTCCCTGAAGGGTAATGAGTTCGCCACGGCACCCAAGCATTCCGCTTCGCTCTGGAGTTATTACGACGTGCCAAACACCGATGTCAGCGTTGGCTTGGGTGCGCGCTACGTCGGTTCTTATTACTTCGATGCCGCTAACTCCGACAAAAGCGATGGCACCACGCTGTTCGACGCCGCCTTCAACTACAAGATCGCCAAGGGCACCGACCTTGCGGTGAACGTCAGCAACCTGCTGGATGAGCAGCACGTAGTCGGTTCCGGCACAGCGAACTTCTACAACCCGGGTCGCGAAATTACCGCAAAGGTGAGTTACAACTGGTAAGCGGGGACTTAAGCCATATCCCTTCGTAGTCTGCACGGGCGCTGACGGGCGCACGTGCAGCAACGTCTGGCTAGAAACGACATCGGCCAGCGTCTAGACGAGAAAATCTTTCACCAGTTTTACCCAGCAATCAGCGCCCAACCGGATCAGTTGGTCGTTGAAGTCATAATGCGGGTTATGCACGGAGCAGCCGTGAAACTCGCCCTCACCATTGCCCAGCATGAAATAGCACCCCGGCACCTGCTCCAGCATCCAGGCGAAATCCTCGGTACCCATCACCTTCGGCCCGCGACTGTGCAACTGGCCAGGCGCAAAGATCGGCGCAAGGCTTTCGCGCAGCCTTTGCGTTTCGGTCTCGTGGTTGATCAGCGCCGGCGCCAGCGAGGTGATCTCCATTTCAATGCTCACGCCGAAGGTTTGTTCATGGCCACGGACGATCTGTTCCAGCCGCTGGTTGATTTTTTGCTGAGTGTGCGGCGTGTCGGTACGCACACTGATCAGCATGCTGGCTTCGTCAGGAATGATGTTGTAGACACTGCCGGCCTGCAGCATGCCGATGCTGATCACCGCGTATTCCTCAGGGCCGAGGTTTCGCGACTTGATGGTCTGGATCGCATTGATCAGGCTGGCGACCGCAGACAGCGGATCAACCGCTTTTTCCGGCATGGCGCCGTGGCCACCTTGACCGGTGATGCGCAGCGACACCCGTTCGGACGACGCCATGGTCGGTCCCGCTTGAACCACGGCGGTGCCCACGGGCGCGCCGGGCATGTTGTGCAGCGCGAAAATCGCATCGCAGGGAAAACGCAGGAACAGGCCATCGTCGATCATCGCCTTGGCCCCGCACAAACCTTCTTCGTCGGGCTGGAAAATCAGGTTGAGGGTGCCGTTGAATTCGACGTCGGACGCCAAGCGATAGGCCGCCGCCAGCAAGATCGCCGTGTGGCCGTCGTGTCCGCAGGCGTGCATGCGATTGGCAATCTGGCTAGCGTGCGCGAAGGTGTTTTTTTCCTGCATGGGCAGCGCGTCCATGTCGGCGCGCAGTCCGATGCTGCGTGTGCCCTCTCCTCTTTGCAGCACGCCCACCAGTCCATGACCGCCGATGCCGCGATGCACCTGATAGCCCCATTGCGTCAGTTTGGCGGCGACCAGTTCAGCGGTGTTGGGTGTTTCGCCTCCTAGTTCAGGCGCCGCATGAATCTGCTGGCGCAGTGCAGTGAAGGTTTGCAGTTCGGCGTCGCTGAGGCTGGTTTCGATGTATGGATTGCGCATGATTTAGTCTCTTCCAATGTTTTCCGGGAACAGTTTCAGGCAGCACAGGCTGACCACGCCGCCGGCCAGCAAGTAGAACGCCGGGGCCGTGGGGGTATTCAGTGCCGAGGTCAGCCAAGTGGCGATCAAAGGTGAGAAGCCGCCAAACAGGGTTACGCCAAAGCTGTAACTCACTGAGGTGCCGAGCCCGCGATGCGGCTTGGCGAAGGCTTCCATGATCATCGCGAAAAACGCTCCCGAGCCCACGCAACCGGGCAATACCAGAAGTGCGACGATCAACATGGCGAGGTACAAGTCAGTGGTATGCGACAACAGCCACAGCGCTGGCCAGGCCGCAATGACTGGCAGGGTGATCGTCCACACCAACAGTTTTTTGCGCAGACCATTGCGGTCGGCATAGCGCCCGGCAATGGGCGTGATGATTGCCAGACACGCAGCTGCAACGCAGGCAATGGCCAGGGCGCTGCGCTGCGGATAATGCAGGGTGGTGACCAGATACGCCGGCATGTAGAAAATGAACAGGTACATGCCGATGGTGGCGCTCGCCATCAGACCTGTAGCGAGGACGGTGTTGCGCAGATCGATCACCTCGCGCCAGCCAGGTTTGCGGACCGTGGATGGCACGGGGCTGATCGCGGGCGTTTCAAGGGTTTCCGGCAGGCAGCGGCGGATGTACCAGCCGACCGGGCCAATCAGCAAACCGATAACGAAAGGGATGCGCCAGCCCCACGCCTCCAGATCCGGCGTGCTCATGACACTGCTCAAAAGAAGACCGATGCCCGCCCCCACCAGGGCCGCATAACCCTGGCTCGCAGCCTGCCAACTGACGTTGCGGCAGCGGCGGTTGGGGGCCGATGACTCCATCATCAACACCGAAGCGGTGCCGATTTCTCCCCCGGCAGAAAACCCTTGAGTCAGCCGCCCAAGCACCAACAGTATGGTGCCCAAGACCCCGGCTTGCTGATACGTCGGGGCAAATGCGATCAGCGCTGTGCCCAATGTCATCAGGGCAATGGTCAGGGTGAGTGCGGCCTTGCGCCCTTTTCTATCGGCGAACCGGCCAATCACCATCGCCCCGACCGGACGCATCAGAAAGCCCACCCCAAACGCCGTCAGCGACATGAGCAATGACGCTACCGGCGACTGCGCGGGGAAAAAATTCCTCGCGATGATCACGGCAAAAAAACTGTAGATCGTGAAGTCGTACATCTCCAGGGCATTGCCCAGAGCACACGCCACAGTGGCCTTTCTCGATTCGGTGGTGGCCGGACTGGAACGCATCGTTCCGGTGGCCAGGGAAGTGTCCGAGTGCACGGTCGTCATGGGAACTCTCCGAATTGTTATTCGCGTTATTCGACGCCAACTATCGGGTAACTCCGAAGACGAATCACTTGCGCTTTTTGCAGGCAATTAACCAATGGTTAATCAAGTCGCGCCTGGTCCTTTGAATGCGCCCTATAACAGTGCCGCATGACTGCCTCAAGACAAGCAGCGCACCAATGCCCGCCATGGATTGCGCTCGATTCGGCCACCACATCGGAGCGAATACTGGTTTTCCGAGCTTGTAGCGCTCGCCTGCGGCCCTTAACGCGGTGGCCATTGCCAAGCAAATTAACCATTGGGCATAACCATCCAAAAAATGACCATTTTCGTCGCTTTGAGAAAACCGGTGACGATCCCAGTAACGTGGCGGTCGGCATGTACTACCACTTCTAGTCAGTACGCCGGTTCTGCCAATGACTCAGCGGCCAGTTTGGATTTGAGACCGTAGAACAGATCCCTGGCCGGTGACGTCAGTGAGTGCCGGTCAATGCACACCAGGTAAATCGGGTACTCGGGAATCACTTCTTCGACCTCAACGTGCACCAGCTCCGGCGCCCGTCCCGGCGGCAACGCGTTGCCCAGCGCCAGATTGCTCAGCGTCATGAAAGCATCGGCGCTGTCCACCAAACGCAAGGCCAGCAGCAACGACGCGCATTCGATGACCTTCTGCGGCGGATGAATATCGTTGACTTCGAACATTTGGTAGAACTGCGAAGAGCGGTCGTCGACTTCGTCCAGACTGATCCAGTTGGCGTACTGCAATTGCCGCAATGACGGCGAATGGCGCAATGGATTGTTCGGCCCGCACACCACCGTGCCCTGTATCCGATGCAGGGCTTCCCAATCGAGATTCAAGCGCTGAGTGTTCTGTTGCGATGTCAGGGCAAAGTCCAGCGTGCCGTCGCGCAAACGCTGAACGATGTGGCTGGGGCGCGACTCGATGAGTTTGATCCGCACGCGGGGATTCTTGGCCTGGTAATCAGTGATGCACTTTTCAAAACCCGGCAACATCGCGGTCAGTGACGTGACGCCGACGGCCACCTCGCCCACGGCCATGTCATGAATATTGTCGGCTTCGATCTGCAGGCGCCGCATGCTCTCGACCGCCATGTGCGCATGACGGATGATTCGCCGGCCTTCGTCGGTTAACGACATGCCTTTATAGGAACGCTGCAGCAGGGTCAGGCCTAACTCGCGCTCCAGATCCTTGATGGAACGGCTCAGCGCGGGCTGGGTGACGTGCAGCATCTGCGAGGCTTCATTGATGCTGCCGCATTGGTTGATCGCAACCAACGCTTTGATCTGATGGAATTTCACGGCGGTGACTCGCTTTTTATTTGGCGCCAACCATAAAGCAAGATACCCGCCAGCAGCTACCCGTTAAGTCATAAGCTTTTGGGCTGCCTGCGTCCTAACGTCGCAGCAGACAGCTATTGGCAAATTCCGCACAAGCCGTAGAATCCCGCGCGCTCTTGCTGGCGCTAACGACGACAGTTGAGCATCACTGAACCCACAACGCGTACCTGAATGGCTGGCCACACCTCGCTGACGTGTGTCCTGTTCTACCGCCCTGCCCGTTCGGCAGGCACTCGCACAACCACACACTTCGGCTTGGCAATCGCATGCGCAGAGGCGCACGTTCTGCTGTTGGATCTCTAGAGGTTTTTATGTCTCCGCGTTTGCTGGCCATGGCGCTGGCGCCCCTGCTCGGGCTGTTTATTGTTGCGCTGGGCAACGGTTTCCTGTCTTCCCTGACCACCCTTCGACTGGACGCCGCCGGGGCGTCGACCACGATGATCGGCATCGTTTCTTCGGCTTACTTCATCGGTCTGACGCTGGGTGCTGTGTTCAACGATCGCTTGATTCTGCGCATCGGCCATATCCGCGCTTACGGCAGCTTTGCCTCGCTGATCGCCGTGACCATTCTGCTGCAGGGATTGTTCTATGACACCTGGGGCTGGTTCGCGCTGCGCCTGATCAATGGCTGGGCGACGGTGGGTGTGTTTCTGGTGATCGAGAGCTGGCTGTTGTTGGCGGGCGACGCGAAGATTCGCGGGCGCTTGCTCGCGTTGTACATGATCGTCCTGTACGGCGCCGGTGTGTTGGGCCAGGCCACGCTGGGGAAAATCACCGGTTTGAGCGACAGCGCACCGTTCATGGTTGCCGGCATGCTCGCGTCGTTGTCGGTGCTGCCGATCGTGATCCTGCCGCGCGTGTCGCCATTGCTCGATCAGGTTGAACCACTCAAGCCACGGCAACTGCTGGGCGTGACGCCCACCGGGCTGGTGGGCTGTTTTGGTTCGGGTATCACCATCGCGGCGATCTACACGTTGCTGCCGCTTTACCTGCAACGCGCCGGCCTGAATGTCGGCGAAGTCGGCAGCATGATGGCCTGGACGATTCTCGGCGCGATGCTCCTGCAATACCCGGTCGGACGCTGGTCTGATCGCAAGGATCGTTTGCAGGTGCTGACCCTTCTGACGGTGGCGTGCACCGTACTGTCGCTGGTGATCGTCTTGCTGCCGTTGTCCTCGACGATGCTCGCCGCGACGCTGTTTTTGCTCGGCGGCGGCGTGTTTGCGCTGTACCCGGTTGCCGTCAGCCATGCCGCCGACCGTGCCCCGGCTGAAGCCCTGGTGCCGATGATTCAGGGCTTGCTGCTGATCAATTCACTGGGCTCGGCGATCAGCCCGATGATGATCTCGCCAGTCATGAATTCGTTCGGCGCCAATGGTCTGTTCTGGGTCTTTGCCCTGGTCAATCTGTGCATGGTCACGTTCTTCCTCTGGCGACGCGGCAAGCGCCCGGTTCCGGCCAATCCCGCGCCGTTTGCAGCGGCGGCCACGTTCTCGCCGACCGGTGCGGAGCTGCGGGTGACCGAAGATTTGCGTCAGGCCGTGCAGGAACACCCGCCCATGGTCGATGCGCTGAGCGGAGAACCTTCGCCGCAGCCATAAACGCGCTTCCGAGTGGTGCAGACCGCCTTCATTTGGAGCGCCAACCCGCCACAGAACACTGCAAAAGCCGGAGTTTTGATCGCCAAACCGAGTGGCACCCTACTTGCTAGCAATAATTTTATAACTGCTAGCAATCAGGAGAATCAACTATGGCTACTCGGCTTCAAAACCTGCAGCGTCTACTGTTTCCCGTGGCTGCGGCAGTCACGCTCAACCTGGCCATGTTCGGTGGCGCGCAAGCGGCCGAGCAGCCGATCAAGATCGGTCTGGTCGCCGCGCTTTCCGGGCAATCGGCCAAGTCCGGCGAAGCCCTGACTCGCGGTTTGACCATGGCCATCAATGAGGTCAATGCCAGCGGCGGTGTGCTCGGGCGTCCACTGGAACTGGTGCGTCGCGACGATGAAAGCAACCCGTCCAAGGGCATTCTCGCCGCTCGCGAACTGGTCCAGCGCGAAAAAGTCGCCGTGCTGTTTGGTGGTCTGGATACGCCCGTTTCCTTGGCCATCGTGCCCCTGGTCAATCAGATGAAAGTGCCGTTCATGGGCATCTGGGCGGCGGGCACGAAAATCACCGAGAACGGCGCCGCCGATAACTACGTATTCCGGGTTTCCGCCGTCGATGAACTGGTCGATGAAGCGTTGGTGAAATACGGCGCAGATCGGGGCATGAAGAAGCCGGGGATGATCCTCATCAACAATCCATGGGGCGAGTCCAACGAGGCGGGCCTCAAACGCGCACTGGAAAAACGTGGCATGGCCAGCGCCGGCGTCGAGCGTATTCAGGACAGCGATCTCGACGTCGTGCCGCAGCTGACTCGCTTGAAAAACGCCGGTGCAGACACCCTCCTCCTCGTCGGTAACGTCAGCCCTTCCGCGCAAGTCGTGAAATCTTTGGATCGCATGGGTTGGGACGTGCCGGTCGTCTCGCATTGGGGGCCGGCCGGTGGTCGTTTTGGCGAACTGGCCGGGCCGAATGCATCGCGCGTGCACTTCATCCAGACCTACGTGTTCACCGAGCACAACAGCGCCAAGGGCGATGACTTATTGGCCGCATTGAAAGCGGCTTACCCGCAGATCAAGACGCTGGCCGACGTGACGCCAGCGGTCGGCATTGCCAATGCTTACGACGGTCTACACCTCGCCGCGCTGGCGATGGCAAAAGCCGGCAGCACCGACGGCAAGGCGATCCGCGACGGCTTTTACGCCATCAGCGACTACGACGGCTTGATCAAGCACTACCAGCAACCCTTTACCCCAGCAAAGCATGACGCGTTAGGCCCGGACGATTATCTGTTCACGCACTTCGTCAACGACCAGATCGTTCCGCTCAAGCCTGAGGAGTAAGCCATGTACACCGCCGCCATCATCTCTGGGCTCGGCCTCGGCAGCATGTACGCGTTGCTGGCGTTAGGGTTTCACCTGACCTACGTCGTCTCGCGCACCGTCAACTTTGCCCAAGGCAGCGCCATGATGGTCGGCGCGGTGCTGGGTTACACCTTTTGCATTAACTGGGGATGGTCGCTGTGGCTCGCCCTGCCGCTGACACTGTTCCTTTGTGCGCTCTATGGTCTGGCAATTGAACGCTGGCTGGTACGGCCCTTCCACAGCCGTGGATCACAGGCCTGGCTGATGGCGACGGTCGCGGGAGGGATTCTGGTGGACAACCTCGCCCTGTTCACCTTCGGCAAGGAACCGCGCCAGTTTGAAAGCAGTCTGGCCAACCTGAATGTCGAGCTGTTTGGCAGCAACGTCGGCGCCCTGCAGATGCTAATTCCACTGGCGGGCGCGGCGATTGCCCTGGCGCTGTATCTGGTGCGGCGTTACACCCGACTGGGCAAAGTGCTGGAGGCCTGCGTGCAGAATCCCCGCGCAGCGATGCTGATGGGGATCAACGTCAACCGGGTGGTCGCCATTGCCTTTGCGGTTTCCACGGTATTTGCAGCCGTGGCCGGTTTGTTGATTGCGCCGCTGTTCAGCGTCAACGCGGAAATGGGCATGTTGTTCGGCCTCAAGGCCTTTGCCGTGGCCATTCTCGGCGGCATCACCAGTGCCGGCGGCGTCTTCACGGCGGGCCTGTTATTTGGCCTGACGGAAGCGTTGATCACGATGTATTTCGGTTCGGCCTTCACGCAGATCTTTACCTTTGCGTTGGTCATCGTCGCACTGGCGATTCGTCCCAACGGTCTGTTCGGCAGCCGGGCATTGGTGAAAGTATGAAAAGCCTTCCTACTCTGCTCATCGCCCTCCTCGCTGTCGTCTGTGGCGTCATGGCGTTCACACTCGACAGCTACTCATTGCTGGTGTTTACCCTGTGCGCGCTGGCGACAGTGGTCGGCGTGAGCCTGAATATTCTGATCGGCCTCAGCGGGCAGATTTCCTTTGGCCATATCGCCTTCTACGCGATCGGTGCCTACGTCTCGGCACTGCTGACTTTGGCGGGTTGGCCGTTGTGGCTGGCCCTGCCGATAGCGGGCGTGGCGGCCGGAGTCATCGGCGCGCTGCTGGCGATTCCTGCACTTCGCGTTAGCGGCCCGTATCTGGCGATGATCACTATTGCCTTTGCATTTGTCGTGCATCACAGCCTGATCGAATGGCGTGATGTCACCGGCGGCTCCAACGGTTTGATGGGCATCCCGATGCCGGAGTTTGCCGGCCTCGATCCGTCGATTTTCCTCGCCCTGTTGGCCGCCGCGTTGATGATTGGCGCCCTGCTCTTCTTTCAGCGCCTGAGCCACAGCCGTTGGGGCAAAGCCATGCTCGCGGTGAAAGCCTCGGAAATTGCCGCGCGCTCGCTAGGCTTCAATCCGGTGATCAGCAAGACCCTGGCGTTTGCCGTGTCGGCGGCATTGACCGGACTGGCGGGCGGCTTGCTCGCGCCGCTGCTGATGTTCATCAATCCTGAGTCCTTTCCGTTTTCGCAGTCGATTCTGTTTGTGCTGGCGGTGATTGTCGGTGGCAGCGGCCGGCTGTTCGGGCCGCTGATTGGCGCGCTGTTGATCGTGCTGGTGCCGGAGTTGCTCTCGGATTTTGCCGAATATCGCTTGCTGATCTTCTCCACGCTGCTGTTGTTGGTGCTGTGGATTGCACCCAATGGTCTGCTGGGCGCCCTCGCCCGACGCTGGAGCAAACCGGTTCGCTTGCTGCCGCCGAAGCAGTTCAATCAGCAGCGCATTGCCGCGCATCTGCGTAGCCGTGGCCCGAATTCCGGCATGCGCGTCAGCGATATCGGCATTCGCTTCGGCGGCGTGCAGGCGGCGCAACACGTCAGCCTGCATGCCCCGGCCGGCAGCATCACCAGCATCATCGGCCCTAACGGCGCCGGTAAAACCACTGTGCTCAATATGATCAGCGGTTTTTACGTGCCGGACAGTGGCCAGATCGAATTGCAACAACCGCTGGCGGGGCTGCCGGCCTGGAAGAGCGCCCGGGCCGGCATTGCTCGCACCTATCAGACGACTTTGCTGTTCGGCGAAATGTCGGTCATGGACAACCTTCTGGTGGCGATGCAGCAAGGAAGCATGGGCCTGCCATTCAGCCTGTCCACCGCCGAGCAACGCAGCCTGGCGCTGGATCTACTGGCCTTGGTCGGCTATCGCGGCGAAGTGAATATTGCCGCCGAAGATCTGCCTCACGTCGATCGACGGCTGGTGGAAATCGCCCGCGCACTGGCCACCGCGCCTGCGGTGTTGTTGCTGGATGAGCCGGCGGCGGGTCTCAGCCGTCGTGACACCGATGATCTGGCGTTACTGCTGCGCAAGCTGGCGGACTTTGGTCTGACGGTGATTCTGGTCGAGCACGACATGGCGCTGGTCATGGCGGTGTCCGAACACCTGTTGGTGCTCGACGCCGGCAAGCCGATTGCGTCGGGGCCGCCGGCGGAAATCCGGCAAAACCCGCAGGTTATCGCCGCGTATCTGGGCGGTACTGAGTATCAAGCCACACCGCGCGCGCAGGCCTGGAACGGCAGCCGTGATGCGCGATTGTACGTGCAGGATCTGGTCATCGATTACGGCGCCTCAGCGGTGGTCGACAAGGTCAACCTGCTGGTCAATCCCGGTGAACTGGTGGCGATTCTCGGCGCTAACGGCGCGGGTAAATCGAGCATCCTCCAGTGTCTGGCCGGCCTGCATCGCGCTACCAGCGGCAGCATTGTCCTGGACAACGAAAATATCGAACTGGCCAGCGCCAGCACCATCGCGGCCAAAGGTCTGGCCCTGGTGCCGGAAGGCCGCCAGGTATTCCCTTATCTGAGTGTGCGCGACAACCTGTTGCTGGGTGGCTATTCGCGTCGCGAGCCCTTCGATGCCGAGGCTGAAATCGAGGCCATCCTCAAGCGCTTTCCACGCCTGCGCGACCGCATCGACAACCCGGCAGGCCTGCTTTCCGGGGGCGAACAACAAATGGTCGCCGTGGGCCGTGGCTTGATGGCCAAGCCCAGCATCCTTCTGCTCGACGAGCCGTCACTGGGTTTGTCGCCCGCGATGATTGGCGAGTTGTACGACGCACTGGCGGCCCTGCGCGACGAGGGCGTGACCATCCTGCTGGTGGATCAAATGGCCAACCTCGCGCTGCAAGTGGCGGATCGCGCCTATGTTCTGGAAACCGGGACCATTGTCAAAGCCGCCGGCTCCGCCGAACTGCGCGCCGACAAAGCGCTGGCCGCCGCTTATCTCGGTGAAGGGGCCAGCGCATGAGCGCGCTGAAAATCATCAATGCGCGTCTGGGCAGTGATCATCGCCTCAGCGAGTTCTACGTTGAGGATGGCTACTTCGTCGACGCCTTCAGCCCGGCTGCCAGCGATTGGCAAACCCTCGACCTGCAAGGCCGGTTGATCCTGCCGGGGCTGGTCGAAACCCATATCCATCTGGACAAGGCCTGCATCATGCAGCGCTGCCATCTGCAGGAAGGCACGCTGGCCGAAGCCGTCGCGCAAACCCGCGCGGCGAAAGCCGAGTTCACCGAAGACGATGTCTATCAGCGCGGTGCGCAAGTGCTGGACAAGGCGATCGTGCAAGGCAC
Source organism: Pseudomonas sp. 4CAES_32.4 (assembly GCF_058136335.1). Lineage (NCBI taxonomy): Bacteria > Pseudomonadati > Pseudomonadota > Gammaproteobacteria > Pseudomonadales > Pseudomonadaceae > Pseudomonas > Pseudomonas sp. 4CAES_32.4. The sequence goes on along the minus strand of NZ_CM176882.1, from coordinate 3,107,523 downwards.
GACGCACATGCGCACCCATGTTGAACTTGACCCGCAGATTGGCCTGACGGGATTCAACGCCATTCGCCGTTTGCAGCGGGATTACGCCTGGGCCATCAGCCTGGAAATCTGTGTATTTCCGCAAGAGGGCCTGCTGAACAATCCGGGGACTGAAGCGCTGCTCTGCCAGGCGCTGGAAAGCGGCGCCAGCGTACTTGGTGGCTGCCCCTACATGGACAGCGACCCGCACAGGCAGATCCAGCGTCTGTTCGAACTGGCGGTGCGCTACGACTGCGACCTGGATCTGCATCTGGATTTCGACCTGAACAGCGAAGGCATGACGGTCATGGAAGTGGCGCGCTGCACGCAACTGCACGGCTGGGGCGGACGGGTCACCATCGGCCACGCGACCAAACTCTCGGCGCTGCCCAAGGAGCCACTGACGGTGCTTGCCCTGCATCTGGCGAAAACTGGCGTACAAGTGACCTGCCTGCCCAGCACCGATCTGTTCTTGATGGGCCGCGAGACGTTTCACCACAAACCCCGAGGGCTGGCGCCACTGGCGCATCTGCACGCGTGCGGCGTGAGGTGTTCGGTCTCGACCAACAACATCGGCAATCCCTTCACACCGTATGGCGATGCGTCGTTGATCCGTCAGGCTAACCTGTTCGCCAACGTCAGTCAGATGGGTACGGTGGCGCAATTGCTGCAATGCCTGGCGTGGGTGTCCAGCGAGTCGGCCGCGCTGCTCAGATTGAAGGATTACGGTGTGCGCCCGGGTTGCCGCGCCGATTTCATTGTGTTCGACGCGCCTTCGCCGGCGGCGGTGATCGCCGAAATAAGCGCACCGCTGATGGGTTTCAAGGGCGGACGCCAGACGTTCAGCCGGCCGGCGGCAACGTTGCTGAAAGCGACTTAATCAATCAATGCCTGCTTGAGGTTGAACTCGGCAGGCACACTTTCATCCAGCGCCAACTGTGCTTCCAGTTCATCCAGATGCTCGATCATGACCGCCACGGCTTTTTCGTTATCGCCATTTTCCAGCGCGGTGATGATTTCCTGGTGCTCATCGGACGCGCAGGAAGGCACGTCATTGCGCTGATACAGCGCAACGATCAATGAACTGCGCACCATCAGGTTGGCGAGGATGTCGCTGAGCACGGCATTGCCACTGATCTCGCCGAGCAGCAGATGAAACTCGCTGAGCTCTCGGACGATGGCCCGTCGATCGGTGTCATTGGTGGCTTTGCGTTCGTTCTTCATGTGGTTGGCAATGCGCTGGCGTTGCTTGCGCATGGTTGCCGGCGTGATGCCCTCGACGATTGCCCGCTCAATGGCGCGGCGTGCACTGAAGATATCCCGCGCCTCCCGAGCCGTCGGCTGAGCAACCATCGCGCCGCGATTGGCTTCGATGGTCACCACTTTTTGCATCGCCAGACGCTGCAACGCCACCTGCACATGGTTGCGGTTGGCTTGCAGGGTTTCGACAATTTGCGCTTCGATCAGGCGAGTGCCCGGCGGCAGGCGATGCTGGGCGATAGCGCTGAACAGCGCATCGACGATGCGTTGCACTTCAAGCTGTTTGGCGGTGACAGTGCTCAAGCCCATCCTTACCTCTGTTGTCCAGAAAGCCTGCCAATCCACACAGCTGCGGTTGGCGGGCAATGGCCGGCATTATCCGCCAGCCGCCGGAGCCCGGCAAATGCCCACTGCAAAGGTCAGTCCAACTGGCCGAGCCCCGTGCCCTCGCCCCGTGGATCATGCATGGCGCTGCGCTGTCCTTCGGCATCAATGGCGATAATCCCGGCGTGGCCGGTCATCGGGCTGCGCACCGGGATGATCTCCACCGCATGCCCGAGCATGCCGAGGCCTTCAATGGTGGTGGCGCTCATATCGCCTTCGAGTTTGAGATTGTCCGTGCTGTCGAAAAAGCTGCGCCCCAACAGAAAACGCGGGGTCAGCAGCGCCTGATCAATCGGTTGCTGGAAGTCGATCAACTGCGTCGCCAGGACCATTTGCGTCTGCGGTTGACCATCGCCGCCCTGGGTGCCGAAGAACCAGCGGCGGCCATCATCCGCCAGATAGCAGGACGGATTGAGTGTGTGCGCCGGACGCTTGCCGGGGGCCCAGCCGTTGACGTGTGCGGGGTTGCCGTTGAACCCCGCCGCGCGGTTCTGCCACAACACGCCGGTGTCGCCGAGTATGCAGCCCGAACCGAAGTCATGGAACAGGCTCTGGATCAGGCAAGCCGTCCGCCCTTCTGCATCGGTTGCGGCCATCCACACGGTATCGGCGGGTCGCCCCGGCTCGTTCCACGGCGCGGCACGTTGATCGTCAATGGCATTGGCATACGCTCGAACCTGTGCGTCCTCGAGACTGGCGGCAAAATCCCACGTTTTGCTCAGCGGATCGCACAGCTGCGCATTGCGCCGCAGCAAGCCTTGTTTGATGGCTTCGACCAGATAGTGATAGTAAAGCGCGCTGCCGTTGCCAACGTCCGCCAGCGGCTTGTGTTGCAGCGCGGCCATGGCCTGCAGCGTGTACAAGCCTTGGCTCGGCGGCGCGACGTTGTAGAGTCGGCCCTCGCGATAACGGACCGAGATCGGGGCGACTTCCGGCGCTCGGGTCGCCGCCAGATCAGCCGCCGTCAAGCCGCAGCCCAAGCGATCAAAGGCTGCTCCAAACGCTTCGGCCAGTTCGCCGTGATAGAAATCTTCGACGCCATGTCTGGCCAGATGCCGCAGGGTGTTGGCCAGTTTGGGCTGGCGCAGGGTATCGCCCTCGCGCAGCCACTGCCCATCGTGTTTGCACAGCCGATGCAGGTCCGGCAACTGCTCGATCAGCGGGCGCCGCAGGGTTTGCCAGAACAATTGCGATCGCGAAACCTCGATGCCGGCATCGGCCACGTTCGCGGCGTCTGTTAACAGATCAGACCAACCGAGTCGTGAGCCCCACTCGTGACGACTGATGTTGGCGGCGGTCTGCCAACTCGCCAGCGCGCCTGCGGTGCTGGCCACCGACTCCGGGCCGCGCACGGTAATGGCTCCGCCCTCCGGCAAACGTTGCCCGGCCTGACCAATCCCCACGATGGTGCGCACCTGTTTGTCGTGGATCATCCATAGGGCATCGCCGCCCAGCCCGGTCATGTGCGGGAACACCGCAGCGAGCATGGCACTGGCCGCGAGCATGGCATCGATGGCCGTGCCGCCCGCTTCAAGAATCCGCAGGCCGGCGGCGCTGGCTTCGGCATGAGGCGTACAGATCACCGCACGGCTGGAGGTTGCGATCATGGTTGCAGGCTCTCTCTTTGCTAGCTATCGAAATAGATTTTGTTAGCAAAGCAAGATGTATGCCCTCAGGAGCAGTCAGTCCTGTTCTTCGGTGATGTCCAAAAGCGGAATCGGCTCGATTGCCCACCCACGGATTTGACGACGTTCAGGGCTGGGCACTGCACAGGCCTTGCGCCCGGTGAAGATTCGCGCGAGACGGTCTTCATCGATGCGCCAGCCGCGCAGTTCCAGTGCCTGCACGTCTTTGCGAAAGGCGATCTGCAGTGCGTCGGATTTCAACGAAACCTCCTGCTGAAAGGAGTCCGGCACGCGCTCGGGCCGCACGTTCTTAAGGACGGCGTGGTCTTGTTCGAAGATGCGGATATTGCTGGCAATGAACCGGCGATCCAGCAGTCGCGAGCGCAGAAATGTTCTGCCCATCATCCACCAGGTTCGCGTGCGGTTGGCGTCAATCGGCACGTGGGCCGAGACGATGTAGATCCGCCAGCCATTGGGTAATTCGAGCTCCAGCGTTGTACATGGCCCGGACAAATGAAAACCCGGAACAGTGACCACGCTGACAAACTCGGTGGATGACTTGCGCCGCAGCAGCCCTTTGCGCGCCGGCCTGCGCATGAGCATCTGTGCGCTGCCGCTCCACGCATCGCTGTCGACCTCGAATGATTCAATCTCGGGATGATCCGGGTCGCCAAAGGTAGAGCCATGCACAAACGGTGCGTGGGCGAAGTCGAGGCCGTTTTCGATGATCCGGTCCCAACTGGCCTGCCAATCGAAATGACCGGATACCACCCGGACGGCAGGATCGTCGATCCAGTCGAGCGTGGGCAGTGGCGGACGCTCAGCCTCCGGCAGGTCACCCAGAAAAGCCCAGATCCAACCGTAGCGTTCCTGCGTCGGATAGGCATCGACGCGGGCCTTTGCCGGAATCCGCAGATCGGGTTGCGCCGGTATCTGCGTGCACACGCCATCCCCGCCAAAGCGCCAGCCGTGATAAGGACACTGCACACTGTTGCCGACCTTGCGGCCGGCAGACAACGAACCGCCGCGATGCACACAGACATCCGACAGCACGTGGGCGACGCCGGCCCCGTCGCGGAACGCTACGAAAGGCTGTCCGAGCAATCGAACCGGCATCAGTCCGTCAGCCAGCTGCGACGATGGAGAAACGACATACCAAAGGTTGGTGAGCATGGGCAGCGTGAGATCCGTCAGGGTTTTACAGGCCAATAAAAGGGTTCATGGTTGACTGTGTTCAGCGGTGAGTCGTTCCTCTTCGCACCTCGCAGTGTTGCCGCTGTCACACCACGATGAACAGAGACCCTGAAGTGCCGCGCCCTCAGCAACAGCCATCACGTCGGACTGCGTTTTTCGCAGACACCGCGGCGCTGATTGTGTTTTTCACCACCACTGGTGTGATCAATGAACGGTTCATCGCTGGCATGACCTGGGATCAGGTCCTGCATGCACGTCTTTTGGGCGCGGCGCTGATGATACCGGTCGCGAGACCCTACGGCCTGTGGCGGGATTGGGTGATGACGCGAGCCAGCGAGGGTCGCATGTCGAGGTTGCTCTGGGACAGCATGGCGCTAGTCAGTTTCCAGGTGCCTATTTACGCCGCCATCATTGCTTTCAGCGGCGCTTCCGGCGCCGGCCTGGTGCGCGGCACGCTGGGCGCGACCATGATGATGCTCGTTCTGGGGCGACCCTATGGCGCGTTTCTCAACGCGGTGCGCAAGTTGTTTGGCCTGCCTCCGGGTGGGGACAGACCGATGTCGTTGAAGGGATGACCTGCTCGCTGCGGGTGGCGACTACCTTTCCTCCATTGCATCGAACCCTGATGAATCCCTGTTCTCTATCGCAAAACCACTAGAGGAGGGATTCACCATGATTGCCCCTGCAACCGGTATGAAACCGGGTGAGCGTTACAGCATTGAAAGCGTGGAGCGCGCGCCGCAATTCCCGGGCTTTTTTCTCGACGGGAAATATTATCTCGGTCCCGAGTTGCAGACCGCTGTCGGCTGGCTCGAAGGACAGAGTTTCTTTTATGACCAGCTCGATCCCAATGGTGAACCGGTTTATCCGGGCAGAGTCGTCGGGACGATCACCGGGTTGACACTGGAATTGGCCGATGGCCTGCGCTTGGGCATCGAAGCCGTGCCCTATGAGGACTCAACCGTTACGCCGCCTCGGCCGCTGGTTGAAACGATCGCTTCAACCCCACCGACGGCGAGACCGCAACGGCTGCGCCCGCCAATACAACCTTCTGCGCTACTGGTCGCGGGTGCCGCCACGCTGGTGGGCCTGTGTTTGCTGGCGATCAATCGGTCGTTCGGCCGAGGTCGGTAATCTGAAGCTGAACACTCAGCCAAGGACTTTATAAATCTCCGCGACCACCTGCCTCGTTGCCGCTTCGATCGTTCCTTCGTTGCGGCATAAAACCCAGCCCTGATCGGCAACCGCTTGCTCGAACATCTCACTACACGCGACATGCTCGGCGTGTTTCTGGATCACCGTGCCGCCCAGCCCCCGCGAGCGTGCCGTGGCCCGCGCCCAGGAAATATCCGGCGCGGTGACCACTCCGACATGCAGATCCGGCACCTGCACGCCTCGCTCCAGATTCATCTGGAGGATCTCGGCAAAGGGCACGGTGTGGCGAAACGCGGCCTCCGATGGATACCAGCGATCAATCAGGATAATGCTGTCCGACGGTTGTTTCGGAAGTACATGTTGAGAGATCCAGCTTCGGCTATCGGCAAAGCGCTGACACACTGCCCACTCCAGATCCCGGGAAGGATGTCGGGCGAGCTGGTTGACCAAGGTCATGGTTTCACCCCGGTTGGGATCGCTTTTTCGCTCGCACAGCCGGATGACTTTATGCTGATCTGCTCGCAGTGCTGCCGTGATGGCTTCCAATAGCGTGGTTTTGCCGGTGCCTTTGGGCCCATCCAGGGAGATAAACAGCGGGAGATTCATGGTTTGCGCAACGATTGAGACATTGGTGAGCACTCTACCCGCATTTTTGTTATTCAATGAGCCCATCCCTGCCCTTTGCCTACACTTGCTTGCCAATAACCTTCAGATCTCTGCCAAAGGAGTCATCCATGTCAAAGCTCTATCCCAGTATTGATCCCGAGGGGCTGGTCGAGTATTCCGTGGTCTACACCGACCGCTCGCTCAACCACATGTCGCAGTCCTTTCAAGCGGTGATGAAGAACATTTCCAAGACCTTGAAACAGGTCTACAACGCCGAAGCAGTTGCGGTGGTGCCGGGCAGCGGCACCTTCGGCATGGAAGCGGTGGCGCGACAGTTCGCGACCGACCAGCAGTGCCTGGTGATCCGCAACGGCTGGTTCAGTTATCGCTGGAGCCAGATTCTCGACATGGGCAACATCCCGGCGGCTACCACGGTGCTGAAAGCCCGCCCCGTCGAGACCGGTCACCAAGCGGCCTACGCCCCGCCGCCTCTCGACGAAGTGCTGGCTGCCATTGCCGAGCACAAGCCGAAGATTGTCTTCGCTCCTCACGTTGAAACCTCTTCAGGGATCATTCTGCCCGACGACTACCTGCGCGCCGTCGGCGACGCCGTGCATGCGGTGGGTGGCCTGTTCGTGCTGGACTGCATCGCCTCCGGCACGATCTGGGTGGACATGCAAAAATGCGCCGTCGACCTGCTGATCAGTGCCCCGCAAAAAGGCTGGAGCGCCTCGCCTTGCTGCGCCTTGGTGATGTTCAGCTCTCTGGCCCTCGAACGCATCGAGCAGACGCAAAGCAGCAGCTTCGCCTGCGACCTGAAAAAATGGCTGCAGATCATGCAGGCCTATGAACAGGGCGGACACGCCTACCACGCGACCATGCCCAGCGATTCCCTCGCCCGGTTCAACGAGGTGATGAAAGAAACGCAAGCCTACGGTTTTGACAAGATCCGCGACGAACAACAGGCTCTTGGCGATCAAGTGCGCGCCATGTTGACCGGCAAAGGCATTAAAAGCGTGGCCGCTGCTGGATTCCAGGCCCCCGGCGTGGTGGTGAGTTACACCGAAGATGCCGGCATCAAGAACGGCAAGAAATTTGCCGACCACGGCTTGCAGATCGCCGCCGGCGTACCGTTGCAATGCGACGAACCGGCAGATTTCCAGACCTTCCGCATCGGCCTGTTCGGGCTGGAAAAGCTGCAGAATATCGAGCGCACGGTGAGTACGCTTGAGCAGGCGCTGGATGAGGTGATTGTTGACTGATGTGACGCGGACCGCCCGGCGTCCCGGACACATCGTGTAAAGCGATCGCCGAACCTTTCCCCCGGAAACACCGTCCGAGCTAAGGCATCAATGCTTCCCGCTCGCCACGAGGTTTCCGTTTGAAAGCAGCCATCGTCAGAAAATACCGTTTGATCATCAAGACCCTGGGCTATGTCGGCTGGGCGTTGTTCTGGCTGTTGCTGTGGGACATTGCCGTTACCGTCGACTTCATGCTGTTTCTCAACGCCAAGCTGAATTTGCCGCTGATGCCGTTGACGTTACTGGGTTCGGCATTGATCGTGCTGATCAGTTTCCGCAACAGCAGCGCTTACAACCGGTGGTGGGAAGCGCGGACGCTGTGGGGTTCGATGATCAACAATTCGCGCAGCTTTGCCCGGCAAGTGCTGACGTTGCTGGATGATCCGGGCAGTGAGGTGAATCCGGTCAAGTCGACGCTGTTGCGCCGTCACGTAGCCTATGTGAATTGTCTCGCGGCGCATCTGCAAGGTCAGCCTTGCCCCGAGGAAGTCCGGGCGTTCATTCCGGCTGACGAGTTCGCCCGCAGTGGCACCACCAATAACTTCGCCAACGACATCCTCACTGGCTCCGCAGCGCTGCTGGCCCGGGAATACAAGGCCGGCCGTCTGGACAGCATTCGCCTGGCGCGGCTGGAGTCAACGCTGGTGGATCTCTCGAACAGCCAGGGCGGCATGGAGCGGATCGCCAATACGCCGCTGCCCTACCCTTATGTGTATTTTCCGCGGCTGTTTATTTCACTGTTCTGCCTGATCGTGCCGATCGGTCTGGTCGAGTCACTGGGTTGGTTTACGCCGTTGGCCTCGACCGTGGTCGGTTTCATGCTGCTGGCCATCGAGCGCATCGGCACCGATCTGCAAAGCCCGTTTCGCCACAGTGAGCACCAGATTCAGATGGAGGCATTGTGCGAAACCATCGAGAAGAACCTGCAGTCGATGCAGCGTGATTCGCTGGGTGATGTGCGCCGGATTGAAGAGAACGCTTGAAGATGTCGGGAGCCGTGCGCATTTCTGGCGGCTCCCGACTCGATCAGAACGCCGGCACCACATCGCCGTGATAACGCTCAAGAATGAACTGCTTCACCTGCGGTGAATTGAGCAGCGCGCCGAGCTTCTGTACCGCCGGGGTGTTGGCCTTGTCGCGACGCACGTACAGGTAATTGGCGTACGGCGACTCCGAACTTTCGATAAACAGCGCGTCTTTGTGCGGCACCAATTTGGCTTCCAGCGCGTAGTTGGCGTTGATCAACGCCAGATCGACCTGATTCAGCACCCGCGGCAGCATGGCGGCTTCCAGTTCCTGAAATTTCAGATGCTTGGGATTGCTGACGATGTCCAGACGCGTGGCCATGATGTTGTCGGGATCCTTCAGGGTGATCAGGCCTTGTTTGGCGATCAGCAGCAGCGCACGACCGGAGTTGGTCGGGTCGTTGGGAATGGCAATGGTCGCGCCATCCTTGAGTTCGCTGATGGATTTGATCTTCTTCGAATAGGCGCCGAACGGCTCGATGTGCACCGCCACGACAGGCATTTGGTCGCTGCTTGGACGATCCTTTTTGTAGGCCTCGTAATACGGTTTGCTCTGGAAGTAATTGGCGTCGAGCAAGCCTTCATCGGTCTGGCGGTCGGGCTGGATATAGTCAGAAAACACTTTGACTTCGAGCGTCACCCCTTCCTTGGCCAGCTCAGGTTTCAAGAATTCCAGAATCTCGGCATGGGGCACAGGCACCACGGCGATTTTCAGGGTTTCGGCGTAGGCATTGCCCATGACGGCGACCAGCAGTGCGACGGAGAGCGCGACACGTTTCACGATAGTGTTCCTTCGAATCGTTTGAGGGAGAAAGAGGACAGGTCCAGGTCGGTCGAGCCGCGCATGCACCACTGGGCAAACGCCTCGCCGAGTGCAGCGGAATGCTTGAAACCGTGTCCGGAACACGCCGAGACGAACAGCGTGTGCTGCAGCGACGGGTGCTTGTCGATGATGAAATGGCGATCCGGCGTGACGGTGTAGGCGCAGACGGCGGACTTGACGACTTTCGCGGTCACGCCGGCGATGCGTTTATGCACCTGATGCTCGTACATGTCCCGCGCTTCGGCCGCTGAAACCGTACGGTCGATGGCCTGCGGCGACGTTGCTGTGTGGTACTGCGCGGTGGCGATCTTCATGCTGCTTTCGCCGGGTAACGCGGGGAAACCGTAGTTGATGTTGTCGTCGCCACGGCCGTGGGTGAGGATGAACGTCGGCGAATGGCCCACCAGTCCGGCGTTGTCTTCCAGTTCGAACCAGAACAGTTTCTGCCGGTAGACACTGAGCAGATTTTCAAAGGGCGCACCGAGCCACTCGCCGTTCCAGTTGCCTGCGCTGATCACCAGTTTGTCGGCGAACAGCGTGCGGCGGTCGGTGGTGACGGTGACACCCTCCTCGCTCGAAGTGATCGTGGTGACGGTCTCGCCTTTATGCAGGATCGCACCGTGCTGCTCCGCCAATTTGAGCTGTACATCGATGCAGCGCTCGGGGCGGACGAAACCACCGCCTGGCTCGAAGTAGCCGATGGCTGAGTCGTGCACATGGGCGAACTGCGGGAAGCGCTGGCGAATCTGTTCGGCGGACAAGACTTCGTGCTCAATGCCGTAAGTCTGCGCCAGGCCGATGGTGCGCAAGGTGAAGTCGGATTGATCTTCAGGGTCGAACTCGGCGCTCGACGTCAGGACCAGCAGTCCCGATTGTTCGAACAGCGACTCTCCTGTCAGCGACTCCAGTTCTCGCCAGATACGATGAGAGTTGCGCACGATCGGAACGTATTGCGCGCCCTCGCCGACCGAAAGCCGGGTAATGCGCGTGTCGCCATGGCTGGAGCCGAGGTTGTGCGGCGGGTGATGCCGATCAATACCGACAACCTGCACCCCCGCTTTCGCCAACTGATAAACCGTGGCCGCGCCCATCGCACCCAAGCCTAAGACCAGCACCTCACATCGCTCGGACATAAATAGCCACCTATCAAAAAGGCGCCAGTTGAGCGGTAAAACCCGGCGAACTCCAAGATTAAAAAAGCATATCCATATAGCTCTACGCGGCAGCTGACCGCTCTGTATCGGGCTATTGGGCGGTTATTCGTCGCATTTACAACCTGGCGCAAATGAATTACGCCTAACGGCGCGCCAATTGATAACTGTCAGAAATCTTAATCAGTCTGACAGAACCGCGATTTTCTGCGCATTTCGACAGACATTTCAGCGTCTAAGCTTCACCTCAGGCACGGGCCAAAACCGCGAACTACGCTTCAAACTGAAATTGTGTTTTAACTAGGTAGTTACCTAACTATATAATGCGCGCCTCATTTCAACGGGACACTCAACGTGAAGCAGAGTCAACGCCTCTCGGGCATATCAAAATTCATTCTGATCGGGCTGGGCATCGTCATCGCCCTGCTCGGCTTGGCGCTGGCTGCAGGCGGCGTGAAGTTGGTTAGCCTGGGAGGCTCGTGGTACTTCCTGGTGGGCGGCGTGGTCATGACCGTTTCCGGTCTGTTGATCGCTCGCTTCAAGCCGGCGGGTGCGTGGTTGTTCGCCGCGTTTCTGGTGGGCACCGCGATCTGGGCGGTAAGCGATGCCGGCCTGGTGTTCTGGCCGGTGTTCTCGCGCCTGTTCATGTTCAGTGTGATCGGCCTGGTCGTGGCGCTGGTCTATCCGCTGCTCAAACGTGCCAGCGGTGGCGTTGGCGGTCGTGGCGCTTACGCCGTGGCTGCAGTGCTGGCGGTCGGCGTGGTTGTCGCGGCCGGCAACATGTTCGTCGCCCACCCTACCGTTGCTGCAACCGGCACTGGCCCGGGCCTGACTCCGGTCGAGCCGGACAAGGCGCAAAAAGACTGGTCGCACTACGGTAATACCGAAGGTGGCAGCCGCTTCGCCGCGCTGGACCAGATCAACCGCAACAACGTCGACAAGCTGAAAGTCGCGTGGACCTACCACACAGGTGACGTCGCCGAGAGCGATGGCAACGGCGCTGAAGACCAGCTGACCCCGCTGCAAGTCGGCAACAAAGTGTTCATCTGCACCCCGCACAACAACCTGATCGCCCTCGATGCCGACACCGGCAAAGAACTGTGGAAAAACGCGATCAACGCCCAGTCGAAAGTCTGGCAGCGCTGCCGTGGCATGGCGTATTTCGATGCGACCAAAGCCATCGCGCAGCCGAGCAACTCCTCAATCATCGAAGCCAAGCCTGCGCCGGCCGCCAACTGCCAGCGTCGTCTGCTGACCAACACCATCGATGCCCGTCTGATCGCGGTCGATGCCGACACCGGCGAGTTCTGCCAGGGTTTCGGCAACAACGGTCAGGTTGATCTGAAGGCGGGTCTGGGTAATGTCCCGGACAGCTACTATCAGTTGTCCTCCGCGCCACTGATGGCCGGCACCACTGTTGTGGTCGGCGGTCGCGTGGCTGACAACGTGCAAACCGACATGCCGGGCGGCGTGATCCGTGGCTTCGACGTGATGACTGGCGCGATGCGCTGGGCGTTCGACCCGGGCAACCCGCAGGATAAAAAGGCTCCGGCCGACGGCAGCACCTACGTGCGCAGCACGCCGAACAGCTGGGCGCCGATGTCCTACGACCCGGCCACCAACACGGTATTCCTGCCGATGGGCAGTTCGTCGACCGACATCTATGGTGTTGAACGCAGCAAACTCGATCACACCTACGGTGCTTCGATCCTCGCGCTGGACGCTACCAGCGGTGACGAGCGCTGGGTATTCCAGACCGTACACAACGATCTCTGGGACTTCGACCTGCCGATGCAGCCGAGTCTGATCGACTTCACCAAGGACGGCAAAACCGTTCCGGCATTGGTCATCGGCACCAAGGCCGGGCAGATTTACGTGCTCGACCGTGCCACCGGCAAACCGCTGACCGACGTCAAAGAAGTCCCGGTGAAAGCGGCGAACATCCCGAACGAACCGTACTCCCCTACCCAGCCGAAATCGGTCGGCATGCCGCAGATCGGTGCTCAGCACCTGACCGAGTCGGACATGTGGGGCGCCACGCCGTACGATCAGTTGCTGTGCCGTATCGACTTCAAAGGCATGCGTTACGACGGCCTGTACACCGCGCCGGGCATGGATAAGTCGCTGAGCTTCCCGGGTTCGCTGGGTGGCATGAACTGGGGCAGCATCTCCACTGACCCGGTGCACGGCTTCATCTTCGTCAACGACATGCGTCTGGGTCTGTGGATTCAGATGATCCCGTCGCAGAACAAAGGCCAGGCCGCTGGCGGTGGCGAAGCGCTGAACACCGGCATGGGCGCCGTTCCGCTGAAAGGCACGCCTTACGCGGTGAACAAAAACCGCTTCCTGTCGGTCGCCGGCATTCCTTGCCAGGCACCGCCGTTCGGCACGCTGACCGCCATCGACATGAAAACCCAGAAAGTCGCCTGGCAGGTTCCGGTCGGCACCGTTGAAGACACCGGTCCACTGGGCATCCGCATGCACTTGCCGATCAAGATCGGTCTGCCAACCCTCGGCGGCACCCTGTCGACCCAAGGTGGCTTGATCTTCATCGCCGGCACCCAGGACTTCTACCTGCGCGCCTTCAACAGCGGCAACGGTGAAGAAGTCTGGAAAGCGCGTCTGCCAGTCGGCAGCCAGGGCGGCCCGATGACCTACGTTTCGCCGAAAACCGGCAAGCAGTACATCGTCATCACTGCGGGCGGCGCGCGTCAGTCGACTGATCGTGGCGACTACGTGATGGCTTACGCCCTGCCGTAATCCCCTGCGTCCACGTTAAGCGCGGACGCTTGCTTTGAGCGCGGCACCTTCGGGTGCCGCGCTGCTTTCCCCCTATTGCTCAAGTTTTCTGCAGGAAGATTTACATGCTATCGGCTGTTCGTTTTTCCCGTTCCGACCTGTTCAAAGGCCTGTTGCTGGGCGTCGCTTGCACCACCACTCTCCCCGCCCTGGCCGACAACGATTCCGATCTGTTGACCCGCAGCACCCTCACCGGTGACTGGGGTGGCTTGCGTCACCAGATGGACGAAGAAGGCGTCAAGTTCACTGGCGACTACAGCGGCGAAACCGCTTACAACGCTGACGGCGGCCTGCATCGCTCGGCGCGCTACTCGCAGAACATCAAGCTCGGCGTGCAGTTCGATCTGAGCAAGCTGTATGGCGTCGACAACGCCGGTAAGGTCCAGTTGACCATCAATGACCGTCGCGGCAACAGCGCTTCGGAAGATCTGGTCGGCAACCGTTTGCCGATTCAGGAAAACTACGGTGGCTTGTACACGCGCCTGACCGAACTGAGCTACGAGCGCAGCCTGTTCACCCCGGCACTCAACGTGAAACTCGGTTACATGGCCATGGGCAACGACCTTGGCGGCCTCGACAGCGGCATCCTCTGCAACTTCATGAACGCCGGTTTCTGCGGCCACCCGCTGAACATGTCCGGGGGCAGCGGCTGGACTAACTACCCCAACGCGCACTTGGGTGTACGGGTGAAATACGACCTGTCGCCGGCTTGGCAGTTGCGCGTGGCAGCGTTCAACGTCGATCCGGAAAGCAACGGCAACTCCAGCCGTGCCTGGCACCTGGGCCCGAAACACACCACCGGCACCGTGGTGCCGATTGAGTTGGTGTACAAGCACGCCGGTGAGCTGCCGGGTGAATACAAGATCGGCTATTACTACGACAGCTCCGACGTGAAACGCATTGGCAGCAGCAAAGAAGTGTCCGGTCGCGGTGGTCATTATCTGCTGGTCGATCAAGCCGTGTGGCGCTCGGAGTCGTCCGAAGGCCGCAGCCTGCATGCCTTCGGCCAATACTCGGCGGCCAGCGAAGCGGCCTCGCCGTTCAGCACGTGGTACGGCACCGGCGTGGTTTTGTACAAACCGTTCGAAGGTCGCCCGCGTGACACCGTCGCTCTGGGTTACGGTCGCGCCGTGCCAAACCCACGCAGCCGCGACGTTCAGCAAGACGCCGCGCTGGACAACGGCGCCGCGTTCCCGAACCTCGACAGCGCTGAACAGCTGATCGAGCTGGGCTACGGCTATCAAGCCACGCCATGGCTGACCCTGCGTCCGAACATGCAATACATCATCGAGCCCGGCGCGTTCTCCGGGCAGGACATCGACAATGCGTTGGTGTTTGGTCTTCAGGTGAAAGCGTCGCTGTAAACCCTCAGGTTTGCAGGCACAAAAAAACCGGCGCAATGCCGGTTTTTTTGTGTTTGACCATTAGGCCTGATCAACAGCCTCCACCACGCCTTGATCCTCGCCGAGGAAGCCGCCGCTCTGATGTTGCCAGAGCCGCGCGTACACGCCGTTCCTCTCCAGCAGTTCGCTGTGGGTGCCCTGTTCGATGATGCGCCCTTCGTCCATGACGATCAGGCGGTCCATCGCTGCAATCGTCGACAAGCGGTGAGCAATCGCGATCACGGTCTTGCCCTGCATCATGTCATCGAGGCTTTCCTGAATCGCCACTTCGACTTCCGAATCCAGCGCGCTGGTGGCTTCGTCGAGCAACAGGATTGGCGCGTTCTTCAGCATCACCCGGGCAATCGCCACACGCTGACGCTGGCCACCGGACAACTTGATCCCGCGCTCACCGACGAGGGTGTCGTAACCGGTATGGCCCTGGCGGTCGCTGAGTTGACTGATGAACTCATCGGCCTGCGCACTGACCGCTGCGCTGCGAATTTGCGCGTCGGTCGCATCGGGCCGGCCGTAAGCAATGTTGTCGCGAATCGAACGGTGCAGCAACGAAGTGTCCTGGGTGACCATGCCGATGCAACTGCGCAGGCTGTCTTGGGTCACCTTTGCGATATTCTGGCCGTCGATGCGAATCTCCCCACGGTCGACGTCATAAAAGCGCAGCAGCAAGTTGATCAGCGTGGATTTACCCGCGCCGGAGCGGCCCACCAGACCGATTTTTTCCCCCGGACGGATGCTCAGGTTCAGGCCATCGAGCACCTGACGTTCGCCGTTGTAATTGAAGCTCACGTTGTCGAACGTCACCGCGCCGCCTGACGTTTTCAGTACGTCGGCATCCGGCGCGTCCTGCACCTTGGTGCCTTGGGTCAGCGTCTCCATGCCGTCGTGCAGGGTGCCGATGCTTTCGAACAGCGACGTCATCTGCCACATGATCCAGTTCGACATGCCATTGATGCGCAACGCCATGGCCGTGATGGCCGCGACCGCACCGGCGCCGACCTCTCCCTGATGCCAGAGCCACAGCGCATAACCGCCCGCCGACATGATCAACGCCACCACCAGGGCCTGATTGACGATCTCGAACAGGCTGACAAGACGCATCTGGCGAAATCCCGTCAGCTTGAAATCCTCCATCGCCGCCCGCGCAAAATGCGCTTCACGATTGGAGTGCGAGAACAGTTTCACCGTGGTGATGTTGGTGTAAGCATCGGAAATTCGCCCGGTCATCATCGACCGCGCATTGGCCTGCTCCTGCCCGACCTTGCCCAGACGCGGCACGAAGTACCACATGGCCAGCCCGAACAAAATCACCCAGGCGAGGAACGGCAACATCAGCTTCAGCGCAAAGCCGCCGGCCAACGCGATGATCGCAATGAAGTACACACCGATGCCCGGCAGGATTTCGATCAGCGTGAACAACACATCGCGCACCGCCAGTGCGGTCTGCATCACCTTGGTCGTGACCCGACCGGAAAACTCGTCGGAGAAAAACGAAAGGCTCTGCCGCAGCATCAACCGATGGAAGTCCCAGCGCAGCCGCAGCGGCAAGTTAATCGCCAGAATCTGGTGTTGCACCATGGTGCGCAACGCCACCAGTCCGACACTGAGCACCATGACAATGCCCATGCCCCACAACACCCGCGTCTCCTGCGCCGCCGCTTCCCCGCCGGCCTGCCAGGTCGAGAGCAAATCAACCACCTGCCCGAGGAAGGAAAACAGCCACGCCTCATAAATCGACACCGCGGCACTCAGCAACGCCAACGCCAGCACATAACCACGCGCGCCACGGGTGCAAGCCCAGAGGAACCGCGCCAGGCCGGTGGGCGGTGGCGGCACCTCGTCAGGTGGGAAAGGGTCGAGTCTTCGTTCGAACACACGAAGCATGGGTAGTCTCCAAACCGATCAAAGGGGGATTTTGCCATTGATTGGTGCGTAGGAGGTCTTTGTGAAAAAGTGTGTGTCCACCGAGAGGGTCGTGACTCCCTGCGCGTTACCTTACAGAGCAACATGAGTAGCACTAACGAGTTCAATGAAACCAATTCGTTTTTGTTCAAGCGACCGCCCTGCCTAAACTACGTCTTATTGGCTGCAAGCATAAAGATTAAAGGAATTGGAAGCGCTGAAGGCAAGTCTGCCTTCAGCGCTTTATTTCAGGATTCAGGGCGTCGGATCAAAATGAGCAAAGACTTTACCTTCACCATCAAGAGCATTCGTTTTGACGAGGGTTATCAACCTTCCGAAAGTACGCGCATGACCACCAACTTTGCCAACCTGGCTCGGGGCACGAATCGCCAGGAGAATCTGCGCAATACATTAAGGATGATCGACAATCGCTTTAATGCTTTGGCGCATTGGGATAACCCCAATGGTGATCGTTATTCCGTCGAGCTTGAAATCATTTCAGCCGAGATGAATATCGGTACTGGAAACTCGGGCAATGCCATTCCTCTGATCGAAATATTGAAGCCGAACATTGTCGATCGCCAAACCAATGAGCGTTTCAAAGGCATTGTCGGCAATAACTTCTCCTCTTATGTACGCGATTATGACTTCAGTGTGCTGCTGCAGGCGCACAACCAGAGTCGATCCGAATTCAGTACGCCAGAGCATTTTGGCGAGCTGCACGGCAAGCTGTTCAAGTGCTTCGTCAATTCGGCGGCTTACAAAGAGCATTTCGACAAGCCACCAGTGATCTGCTTGAGCGTGTCGAGCAGCAAGACCTATCACCGGAGCGAAAATCAGCATCCGGTGCTGGGCATCGAATACCAGCAGGATGAATATTCTCCAACGGATGAATATTTCCGGAAAATGGGTTTGCAAGTTCGCTACTTCATGCCACCAAACAGTGTTGCGCCGTTGGCGTTCTATTTTTCCGGTGACCTGCTCGGTGATTACAGCAATTTCGAACTGATCAGCACCATCGCCACGATGGACACGTTCCAGAAGATTTATCGCCCCGAAATCTACAATGCGAATTCGGTGGCCGGTAAATCCTATCAACCGAGCCTCAAGCACGAAGATTATTCTCTGACCCGCATTGTGTATGACCGCGAAGAACGTAGCCGCTTGGCTATCGAACAGGGAAAGTTTGTCGAAGAGCACTTTATCAAGCCCTACCAAGCCATTCTTGAGCAGTGGTCTGCCAGTTACGCGCTTTGACGCATTAAACATACAAGGTTGTTACCCATGAAAAAATTATTGCCCACTTCCACGGCTGGCAGTTTGCCGAAACCTTCCTGGCTCGCGCAGCCCGAGACACTTTGGTCACCCTGGAAACTGCAAGACGAGGAACTGATCGAGGGCAAACAAGATGCCTTGCGTTTAGCCTTGCAAGAACAGCAACACGCCGGCATCGATATCGTCAGTGACGGTGAGCAGACGCGCCAACACTTCGTGACTACGTTTATCGAACATCTCGACGGCGTTGATTTCGAGAAACGTGAGACCGTCAGAATTCGTGACCGCTACGACGCGAGCGTGCCGACGGTGGTGGGTGCAGTGACTCGGCAAAAGCCGGTTTTTGTCGAAGATGCCAAGTTCCTGCGTCAGCAAACCAAGCAACCGATCAAATGGGCGCTGCCTGGCCCCATGACCATGATCGACACGCTTTACGACAACCATTACAAGAGCCGCGAAAAACTGGCGTGGGAATTTGCCAAGATCCTCAACCAGGAAGCACGAGAACTGGAGGCTGCGGGCGTTGACATCATCCAGTTTGATGAGCCGGCCTTTAATGTGTTCTTTGATGAGGTGAATGATTGGGGCGTGGCCACCCTCGAACGCGCTGTTGAAGGCCTTAAATGTGAAACCGCTGTGCACATTTGCTATGGCTATGGCATCAAGGCCAATACCGATTGGAAGAAGACGCTGGGGTCCGAGTGGCGGCAATACGAGGCGGCGTTCCCCAAACTGCAGAAATCCAGCATCGATATCATCTCGCTGGAATGTCACAACTCCCATGTGCCAATGGATCTGCTAGAGCTCATTCGCGGCAAAAAAGTCATGGTCGGCGCCATTGATGTGGCCTCCCACACCATCGAGACGCCCGAGGAAGTGGCCAACACACTGCGCAAAGCGCTGCAGTTTGTAGATGCCGACAAACTCTATCCTTGCACCAACTGCGGCATGGCGCCCCTGCCTCGACGTATTGCCAGCGGCAAGTTGAATACGTTGAGTGCAGGCGCCGAAATCGTTCGCAGAGAACTCTCGAACCCGTGATGAGTGATTGGCCTGCACTGCGCGCAGTGCAGGCTTTTCAGTCACATCACAGATACCAGCGATACTCCCGCGCACTGATCTCCTGCATGAACGCCAGATGATCCTGGCGTTTGTTCTCGCAATACACGTCGACGAACTCAGCGCCCAACCCCTCACGCAACTGCGGCTGATGCTGCATCGCGCGCACGGCTTCGAACATTTCCTTGGGGAAATCAATGCCGCTGCTGCGATCTTCGTTCAGCGGCGCAATCGGTTCCTTGCCCGAGTCCAGTCCATGCTCCAGGCCCACCAGAATCGCCGCCAACACCAGATACGGATTGGCGTCCGCGCCGGCGAGGCGGTATTCCACCCGCAGGTTTTTGGCGTCTGATTCCGGAATCCGCAGACACGCATCGCGATCCTCAAACCCCCAACTGGCTTTGGTCGCGGTGTTCACCGTGCCACCCAAGCGGCGCATGGCGTTCTGGTTCGGGGCGAAGATCGGCATGCTGTGCGGCAGCAATTCCAGACAGCCGGCGACGGCGTGGCGTAGCGGTTGCTGATCGTTGGCAGCGAGCAGGTTGTGGCCGTCTGCGTCGTACAAACTGACATGCACATGCATGCCACTACCCGGATGCTGTAAGTACGGTTTGGCCATGAAACTGGCGCGGTAGCCGTGTTTGAGGGCAACGCCGCGAGTGCTGCGGCAGAACAATGCGGCCCAATCGGCGGCGCGCAAGCCGTCGTCGAGGTGACCGAAGTTGATTTCGAACTGGCCGGGGCCGAGTTCGGCGGTGATCACCGTGGCGTCGATGCCTTGGGCGCGCGTGGCTTCGACCATTTCGTCGAGCACCGGGGCGAAGCGCGACAGGCGTTCGATGTGCATGTTGGGCTGATCGTCGGCATCGTCGCTCAATTCATCGCGGGGGAATTGCGGCAAGCCGTCGCGCAGTTTTTTGTCGAACAGGTAGAACTCCAGTTCGAATGCGACCACCGGGTGAATGCCTTTGCGTGCCAGACGATTGAGCACTTGCGCGAGGACTTCGCGGGGTTCGAATTCGATCGGCTTTTCGGTGCCGTCCGAGGTAATCAGCATCTGTCCCAACGGCTGCGCTTCCCACGTCACCGGTTTGAGGGTGCCGGGCACCAGGCGGCGCACGGCGTCGGGGTCGCCGTCGTTGAAGCAGTAATCGCCGATCTTGAACAACCCACCCTGCACGCCCAGCAATACGCAGTTTTGCGGCAGTTTCAGAGCGCTGCCGGCGACGACTTTTTCCAGCATGTCGATCGGGTAACGTTTGCCATAGAAGTGCCCGGGAATGTCCAGGGAGATCAGGTCGACATAACGCACCTCGGGGTAGCGTTGGCGAAACGCGCGTACTTCAGCGAGCACATCAGCGCAGACAGCGTCCATCGTGTTGATCCTTTTATTGTTCTCAGGTGTAAACCCAAAGCACTCGGGTGAGCTGCTCGGTAAGGTTGCCGTAGCGGCAACGGGTATGGCTGTCGAACTGGAAACTGTCGCCAGCCTTCAGGGTGACCGGGTCTTCGTCGTCGCCCAGCCACAGCGTCAGTTCGCCTTCAAGGACGTAACCACCCTGCTCCGAGCTGTCGGTCAGATGGCGGTCGCCGCTGCTCGCGCCGGCTTCCAGATGACTTTCGAGCATCGAGAACGAAGCGCGGATCTGCGGCGACACCAGAATGTCGGTGATGCCGTTGGCGTAATACAGCGTGCGGCGCTCGTCCGGGCGGGTGACCCACGGCAACTCTTTAGGCTTGGGCAGGCTGTAGAAATACGTGGTCGGCACGCCCAAGGTTTCGCTGATCGCGGTCAGATCCGCCACCGTGGGTCGCGACAAGCCGCGCTCGACCTGCGAAAGAAACCCCACCGAACGGCCGATCTTGTCGGCCAGTTCTTTGAGGGTGCACTTCTTGTGCTTGCGCAGGTCGTGGATGAGGATCGCCAGCGCGGCGATTTCTTCTTGCTTGTTCATGGTCGGGTATCCAGAAAAGGCCTGTTCAAATGCTGTCGCGCAGGCGATACCAGGCTTTGCCGATCGCCTCCAGCGGTGCGGCGAAATGCTTGCCGCCGGGGAAACGGCCATTGCTCAGGCCCTGATACAACGCCAATTCATCTGCGTTGCCGAGAATCGCGTCGGACACTGCACGCGCGGCCGCCAGCGTCGGCAGCACGCCGTGGCCGGAATAACCTTGCAGCCAATAGCGATTGTTCTCGCCGCCGATGTCGGGTGTGCGGTTGAGCGTCAGGTCGATGTGCCCGCCCCACGCAAACTCGACGCCAACACCTTTGAGTTGCGGGAACACGCGTTCAAGAAACGGTCGCGTCGCGGCGGCGATGTCCTTGGGCATGCCGCCCAGATAGGTGCAGCCGCCGCCGAACAACAAACGGTTGTCTGGTGTGCGCCGGAAGTAATCGAGGACGAACTGGTTGTCGGTCACGCAGACGTTGCTCGGCAACAGTGCGGTGGCTTGCTCCGGCGTCAGCGGTGCGGTAGCCACTTGATAAGTGCCCACCGGCAAGATGCAGGCGGACAGTTGCGGGTCGAGCTCATCGAGGTAGGCGTTGCAGGCCAGCACCAGCACATCGGCGCGGACGCAACCGCGTTCGGTATTGACCCGAAAGCCTGCACCCTCCTCCGCGTAACTCAGCGCTTTGCTTTGTTCGTAAATGTGCCCGCCGGCCTGTTCGATGGCGGCGGCCAGGCCTAGCGCGAGTTTCAGCGGATTGAGGTGCGCACCGTGCGGATCGAAGAGCCCGGCCTGATAGCGATCTGTGGCGACCCAGTCGGACAATTGTTCACGGGCAATGAACTGCAAATCATCGTGGCCCCACTTGTGGCTGGCCTCATGTTGCCATTCGGTCAACAGACTGACCCGGCGCGGCATCACCGAGGTCCACAAGTGCCCGGGCCGGTAATCGCAATCGAAGCCATGCCGACCCGGCAACTCGCGCAATTCTTCCGCGGCCCAACGCATGCCATCCCACAATTGCTTGGCCCGTTCATGGCCGAGCGCAGCTTCCAGCGGTGGCATGTCGCAAGACCAGCCGAGAATCGCCTGCCCGCCATTGCGCCCCGAGGCCGCCCACGCCACGCGGCTGGCCTCAAGCAAGGTCACACGCTTGCCCGCCAGCGCCAGTCGCAACGCAGTGTGCAGCCCGCTGAAACCGGCGCCGATGATCACCACATCGCTGTGCTGTTCGCCTTCCAGCGCCGGTCGATCGCGCAGGATATCGGCGCAACTGTGGGCGTAATAACTGTCGACGTGCTGGCGGGACTGCTGAAACATTCGCGACCTCATGAAATTATCTTTTTATAATTTCATGAAAATCTACCGGATTAATTTCACGCAGGCAACACGGTTTCCGCTCCTGCGTGTGTTCACCCGCGCAGCCAGGGCAGCTGCGCGGCTCATTGCTGTAGCGCGTAACGTCGACAATGTTCCAGATAACCCTTTTCATGATTGCCGACCAATTGAACGACACTGGTCCACAGCCAGGACGGCGCATCCAGACGCTTCGACCGACAGTTTTGCAGATCCGCCATCCACTCCGATCGTGTGGCCAGATCCATTTGCCGGGCATGCGCCACGCCGACGACCCGCGCCAGGTATCCGGCCGCGAGCATGGCATCGCGCTGACTCAACTGATCGAGTTCCAGCTTCATGTCCTGCGGCAACAATTCGCGGACAAAAAAACCGTGATCGAGCATACGTGTCGCGAGCATTCGGTTGCCTAACCCTGGTGATAGAAACCGCGCCCCTTCGACCACGCGCTTGCCATTGTCACGCGGCATGCCCGCTCGGGCGGCACGGGGTGCGGCGGCACCAACGGCTTCCTTGATATCGAGCAGGCAATATTCCTCGTCAGCGCCCTTGCCCACGCCGAGCAGCACGGCATAACGCTTCAAGCCCAATGAACTACAGCCCTTCACCCAATAGGCCGAGTCGAGCATTTTCACCCGATCATCCTTGGAACGGCCCTTCAACGATGTCACGAGCGTGTGAATTTCCGGCGTGGCGCAGAGGGTCTTCAGCGCGGCACGCTCATCCCGTGACAGCGCCCAGAATTGCTTGCCCAGGGGAATGGTCGGTTTGGTGCTCTCGATGCGTTCCTCGGCCAAATGCTTCCACGTGCGTTGCACAGCGCTGCGCATTCCGGCTTTGACTTGCGCTGGCCGCGGAGGATCTTCATCAAGATCGCCGGCAAAGGCTTGCTCGTAGCCGCGCATCATTTCTTCGAGCATCCGTGCGGTCGCCACGCCGGGGAGATCCGAGCCGCGCGCTGCTGTGGCGAGCGACAGCGCCAAACGCACCAGGTCATGCGCCGGGTTGCCGATGACGGTCTGATCGAGGTCGCGAATATGAATGTCGATCTGCCCTTTCAAATCTCCGGTCGGGCCCAGATTACCGGCATGACAATCGCCGCAGATCCACACCGCCGGGCCTTTGGGCAGGCTGCGCCCCGGTTGGCTGTGCAGCCACTCGTAGAACTGCACGGTGCTGCCGCGCACATAAGCGTGCGCCGATCGGGCCATTTTCAGATTGCGCAGTTGAGACAACGGTTCAAGGCGTGCGGAGGGACGCGGGGTTTTCATGGACGCTTCTTATTGCAGAATGTGACCGGTTGACCACCCGCGATTCGCGAATGTTTCAAAGTGTTGCAGAGATATTTCAGCCAATCCTTTCCACCGGCGGATGCAGGCAGCTGTGTAGGAGCTGCCGCAGGCTGCGATCTTTTGATCTTGGGACGCGGAGCGCCCCGGGCTGCAATCCCACGCAGAGCGAGGGAACGATCAGTTCCGCGCTCAAGGCAATCCCTGCGGCAGCTCCTACACTCTCCTCAGGGAAAAAAAGCGCCGAGCAGTGAATTATTTCGTGACCTCATGTATCTGAGCCAAAGAGTACGCGCCATCAAATCGATGGCATCTACGCGGCAAGATGGATTAGCAAAGAGAAAAACCGGATGAAATCACGCAAGAAAACCGTCAAGCCAATCGGCCTGGACGACATCACCATCGTCGACGACGCCAAGATGCGTAAGGCAATTACCGCCGCCGCACTGGGCAACGCCATGGAATGGTTCGACTTCGGGGTCTACGGCTTCGTCGCCTATGTGCTCGGCAAGGTGTTTTTCCCCGGCGCCGACCCTGGCACGCAAATGATCGCCGCACTGGCGACATTCTCCGTGCCGTTCCTGATCCGGCCGCTGGGCGGTCTGTTCTTCGGCGCATTGGGCGACAAGTACGGACGACAGAAAGTCCTCGCCGCGACCATTGTGATCATGTCGCTGAGCACCTTCGCCATCGGTCTGATTCCGTCCTATGCCTCGATTGGCATCTGGGCGCCGATCCTTTTATTGCTGGCGAAAATGGCCCAAGGCTTCTCGGTCGGTGGTGAATACACCGGCGCTTCGATCTTCGTTGCCGAATACGCGCCGGATCGCAAACGCGGCTTTCTCGGCAGCTGGCTGGATTTCGGCTCGATTGCCGGTTTCGTCCTCGGTGCCGGCGTGGTGGTGTTGATCTCGACCACGCTCGGTGAGGAGCAATTCGAATCGTGGGGCTGGCGCCTGCCGTTCTTCCTCGCCCTGCCGCTGGGCATGATCGGTCTCTATCTGCGTCACGCCCTCGAAGAAACCCCTGCCTTCCAGCAACACGTTGAAAAACTCGAACAAGGTGACCGCGAAGGCCTGGCCCGTGGCCCGAAAGTCTCGTTCAAGGAAGTGGCGACCAAACACTGGCGCAGCCTGATGACCTGTATCGGCGTGGTCGCGGTGACCAACGTCACCTACTACATGCTGCTGACGTACATGCCAAGTTACCTGTCGCACAACCTGCATTACAGCGAAAATCGGGGCGTGTTGATCATCATCGCGATCATGGTCGGCATGCTGTTTGTGCAGCCGTTGATTGGCTTTGTCAGCGACAAGATTGGCCGCAAGCCGTTTATCGTCGTCGGCAGCATCGGCCTGTTCCTGTTTGCCATCCCGGCGTTCATGCTGATCAACAGCGGCAGCATCGGCCTGATTTTTTCCGGGCTGCTGATCCTCGCCGTGCTGCTCAACTTTTTCATCGGTGTGATGGCCTCAACCCTGCCGGCGATGTTCCCCACCCACATTCGTTACAGCGCGCTGGCCAGTGCCTTCAACGTCTCGGTGTTGATCGCCGGTCTGACCCCGACTGCCGTGGCCTGGCTGGTGGAAAGCACCAACGACCTGTACATGCCGGCGTATTACCTGATGGTGATTGCCGTGGTCGGTCTGGTCACCGGTGTGACCATGAAGGAAACCGCCAACAAACCCCTGCGTGGTGCGGCTCCGGCGGCTTCCGACCTAGAAGAAGCCAAGGAACTGCTGCAGGAACACCACGACAATATCGAACAGAAAATCGAAGACATCGACGCCGAAATCGCCGCGCTGGAAGCCAAACGCCAGGAACTGGCGCAACAGCACCCGCGAATCGACTGACACATCGCCAGCACGTTGCTGAGCATCAGCTAGCCTTGAATCCGCATCGCACGTCATTCAAGGAGCCGTCATGTTCAAGTTCATCAAGACCACCGTGATCGGTGGTCTGCTGTTCATCCTGCCGCTGGTACTGATCGTCGTGCTGGTCGAAAAAGCCATTCACCTGCTGCGCGGCCCTGTGGAAAAGCTGCTGCCGATGTTCAAGGACTCAGACGTGGCTGGCGTCACGCTGATCAGTCTGGCGACGTTGATCGGCCTGATCGTGCTGTGTTTTCTTGCCGGGTTGCTGGCGCGCACTTCAGTGGCGGCGCGGGCCATGGCAGCCACGGAAAACAAATTGCTCAGCAACTTGCCAGGCTACCAGTTGTTCAAGGACACCACGGCGCGCTTTGCCGGTCTGGAGAACGAGGACGGTTCCAAGGTCGGCATCATTGCTGAAGGCGAAGGCTGGCGTCCGTGCCTGATCGTCGAAAGCGTCGATGACTGGTTGACCATCTTCATGCCCGACGGCGGACCTGCCGGCGGCACCTCCGGTGAAGTCCGACTGGTGCCCGCCAGTGAAGTGATTGTCACCGAACTGTCGTGGCCGACCCTGGCCACCGGGTTGCGCCGTGGCGGTCGCGGCATGTTTGCGCTGATGCAACCCTGGGTGCCGAAAGCCTGATCACGGCGCGTTGACTACCACATACGTTACATCGCTGCCCTGATATTGCGGCTGGTACCAGGTCGAACCGCACTGCATGTAGGCGACGTTGTAGCGAATCACCTGCACACACTCGTTGGGCATTTGCGCCGGAGTAAAAATCGAGCCGACCACCGCTGCTGTCACTGCAACCGTTGCCGTCACAGCGGCGGCGGTCGCGATCGGATGATAGTGATCGTCGTAGCCATAACGACCATGCCCATCGACATCAATGTCGACGTCGCGATGGTTGTTGATATTGACGTTACGGTTGCGGTTGACGTTGCGATTGCTGTTGTTGACGTAGGTACGGTTGCCGACGTTGTTGCCGGCATTCACCCGATTGCCCGAATTGACCCGATTACCGGCGTTCACATGATTGGCGCGCTGCGGCGCATTGATGCGCTGTGCCCGTTGCGCATGGGGCGCCGGCGCACGGTTGACGTTGGCACGGGCATGGCCCTGGGCACGTTGCCCACGGGCGTCCGCCTCAGCGACCAAACCTGCGGTCAACAGCATTGCGGTGGCCAGCGAGATCAACAGACTCCACGTCATTGACTTGTGCATGTCACTGCCCTCCCTGATCGCTGGTTTTTTTCATCGCAATCGCCACATCGCCCTTGCCCGGTTTGAAGGTGAACTGGGATTCCGGGATCGTCGGCTTGAGGTTCCACTGATAGACCGCGCTGTATTCCGGGTAGGTCTTGTCGTCAGTGGTGGTGATCACCAGTTTGCACGGCAACGGTTTGTCCGAGCGGGTCAGCCACAACTGCCAGTCGATGCCCTCCTGGCGGAACGCCAAGTGGTCGCAGAGCTGGCCCTTGATGATCGACGGCCCGACGTAAAGCGCGGCTTTCAAGGCATCGATCTGCGCTTGGTCGCTGCCGAACAGAAACAGATCCTCCATCGGCACCTGCACGCCATAGTAGTTCTCGACCTTGTGCAGGGTTTCCGCGACGGTGGCTGGTGCGTCCACCGTCGTGTAGTACTTCAGATAGGGCGAATACTGGGTGAGTTTTTTGCCGTTGTAGAAGAACTCGCGCGTGCGCACATCGCCTTCGCTTTTCGCATACAAACGGTCATGGCCGACCACTTTCAGGGTGTTGACCGACTCGGTCTTGATCTTCTGCCCCGATTCCAGAACGGTGTCCCGCGAGACTTGGGCGTCGACCTGGAATTTCGCCAGGCTGCGCAGGTAATCGCCCATGTCGATGAGCTTGTCGACCACCTGCGGGTTGACCAGCGGCGTGTCATCCGCCGCATCGGTTGCCGGTGTGGCCGGTGTCGCGAGTGGATCATCGGCACGGACTCCCGGCGCGAGAACCAGCGTGAACATCAGGCAGACCATACTGACTGGGGCTTTCATCGGTTCCGCTCCTGTCCCTGCGTTGGGCGTGACGCCCGAATGGGCGACTGACTGTCCAGCCTAGACGCCAGTATCGGGCTGCGCCAATGCGCACAAATCCCTCGTGCATTGATGGCCAGAGGCTGCTATCCAGCTGCGCTTCCCTTCTGATCCAAGCCCCTGAAATAGCCGCCGCAGCGCTGGAAAACCGTAGGAAACGACCTACGCTGAATTTGTCCGTCGCTTGGCGCCGGCACTCAATGGAAGGATTCAGCAGGCAGTATGAGGGCCGGTCATGCAAGGTTCACGGAGTGGATTCGGCGGTGCGCATTTGCGTCCGCAGCGTCAGGCATTGGCTTTGGAGCCAAGAATTCTGTTCGACGGCGCCGCCGCTTCGGCGACCGTGGAGCAACATCACTCGGACCCCGCTGCCCCGCCCGCTGCGGTGGATGCGCAAGTTCCCCACGCCACGCCGACTGAAGGTCGCGCCGCCACCGAGCAGGCACCGTCGGCGGCACGCAGCCTGTTGGTGATCGACAGCCGCATCGAAAACCGCGACCAGTTGCTCGCGCAATTACCGGGCAATGTCACGGCGATTGTGGTGAACGTCGGTGAAGACGGTTTGGCGGCGATCTCCGCCGCGCTGGCGCAATTGGGCAAGGTCGACTCGATCCAGATCATGTCCCACGGCGCCGCCGGACAATTCACCCTTGGCAGCCGCACGGTCACCTCGGACAACATCGATTCACTGGGCAAAACCCTCGAACAATGGCGCGGCAACCTCACCCAAGGCGCGGACATTCAGCTGTACGGCTGTGACGTCGGCGCGGGTGCCGCCGGGCAGACGCTGGTCAGCGAACTGGCCCGCTGGACCGGGGCCGATGTCGGCGCCTCCAGCAATGACACCGGCAGCAGCAAGGCCGGCGGCGACTGGACGCTGGAAACCAAAGTCGGCGACATCGACAAGAGCATCGCTATCAGCAGCCTCGCCATGGCGCATTTCGACGGTTTGCTCGCCGATGCGGCACCGACCGCCACGGTATCCACCGGCGGCAGCGATGTGTTGTTGGGTGACCGTTTCACCTTCACCGCGAATTTCAGCAATACCTCGACCCAGGTCGGTTACGCACCGTTCATCAACCTGGCAATGCCCGCCACCGGCAAGGACGGCGACGACGGCGTCAATTTCATTTCGGCCACGTACCTGGGGCAAAACCTGATCAGCCACGTGGTGACATTCGACGCCAATGGCAACGCCACGCATCCGCTCGCCAAGGACGCCAACGGCAATTTCCTGATCATCAACGCCGCGACTTACGGCATGCGCGCCGGTGACAAACTGGTGGTGATTGAACTGCCGTTCGCCAGCGTGACCAATCAGCAACCGGTGATCGGCGTGCAGGTCACCGCGAGCCTGAGCAATCTGGCCGACACCGCGTTTTCCAACGGCACGCCCGACCTGACCATCCGCGCCAGCGGCGGTTTCGAGTTCGGCAATGATGCACTGGACAACCCGACCAACGATCCGAGCCTGATTCAGGCCGGCACCGCCGCCTTCGTCGTGCACCCGACGGTGATTACCGTCAGCGAAACGATCAATACCCCGGAAGGCGAAACCGCCACCGGCCCCAACTATGTGCGCACGCTGACCCTCTCGGCCACGCCGGCACCGGGCCAGACGCTGACCAATGTCGTCATCACCCAACCGCTGCCGGACAATATCCAGGTCAATTCGATTACCCCCGGCCCCGGCGGACGGCTGACCTCAATCACGTTGCACGACGGCACCGTGGTGACCAATCCGGCGGAAATCGCCATATTGATTGCGGCCAATGACGTTTACATCAACTCGTTCACCGTCGCGTACGACAACCTGAGCGGCAAGACCGACACCGTGGTGGCCTTCTATGTGCCGGAAGTCGATGCCAACGGCCAACCGGTGATCAACCCGGTCACCGGCGATGCTGTCACCTTGACCCTTGGCCCCCCGACAGCTTCGGGGCAATGGGTGCCGCTCGACCCGCGCGACCTGACCGCGCCGAACACCACCATCGATTTCAGCGGCACCGGCCAAGGCACGCAGTTCATCGCCAAGTCGATCACACTGCTGAAAACCGCGACGATGCAAAACGACGTCGGCCACACCGGCATCAGCCCCGGCGACACCCTGCAATACACCCTGAACCTGGCGATTTCCGACTACTTCGCCTTCGGCAAGGACTTCTTCAACGAAGGCCAACTGGTCGTCCGCGATCAACTCAGCGACGGCCAGACCCTCAGCGGCACGCCTACGCTCACCGTGACCATCAATGGCGTGGTGCAAACCATCACTTTGGTCACCAGCGTGGTCAACAACGCCGACGGCAGCACTTCGATGGTGTTCGACATCGCCGAATCGTTGCGCAATGCGTTTTCCAATATTCGTGGCTGGCTCAATGGTGATCTGGCCTTCGACGACACGTTGCAAGGCGCGGTGGTCGCCGTGTTGAGCTATTCAGCCATCGTCGGCCAGACCTACAAGCCGCCTTCGGGCGACCCGCACCCGGACATCAACGAAGGCGATGAACTCGGCAACACCGCCACCGTGGACGGCACGTTGTTGCAGGATCAGTTCAACCTGACCGGCGAAAGTGAAACCGATGGTTCAACCACCACCAGCGTGATTCCGACCAGCAACGTCGATATCAATCTGGTCGAGGTCAACAACGGCGCACCACCGGGCAACGGCGAGTTGCGCCCCGGCGATGAGGTGACCTTCGAGCTGAGTTACGACCTGGTGACCGGCGATTACGAGCAATTCAAACTCACGGCGTACCTGCCGTTGCCGCTGTTCGATGTCAACGGGATTACCTGGAGTTCGGGCAGTGATATCGGCCAGTGGCAACTGGGCGCGGGCAACACCAATGCTGGCAGCGTGGTCAGCGTGACCAGTGCCGATGGCAACTCGGTGGTCTTCGACTTCGGCAGCTTCGCAACCAACACCACCACCGGCAGCCGCATCGTCATTCGCTTCACTGTGCGCGTCGGCGATCAGCCGTTTGCCGACCAGCGTTCGCTGGACGTGCTCGCGCAATCGAGCCAGCAAACCACCCTCACCGACCGCACGCTGATTTCTTCCGACGTGGTGGCGATTGTTTCCGTCGCCGAGCCGGTGCTCAACATCAAACATGGCGTGGTCTCGGGCTCCAACGGTACGGTCTCCGGCACCACCGGCAGTTGGAACCCGCCGGGCAGCACCGGCGTGCCGTTCAATGGCAGCGTCACCGACCTGTCGGCGGTCGACGGCAACATCAACAACATCGACGGCGCCGACCGTTTGCGTCTGGTCACTGCGATTGAGAACAGCGGTGGCGGCGGCGCCTTTGATGTCAGCACCAGCATCACCCTGCCCTCCGGTTTGAGTTTTGTCGGCGGCAGCCTGGCGGCGGCCAATCTGCAGATTTATCGTGGTGACGGCACGCTGCTGGTGTTGGGCACCGACTACAGCGTCAACGGCAACCAGATCACTTTTCTCGATGCTGGCGGTCAGGCCTCGCTCCTCGCCGGACGCAGCGGCACCGCCGCCGACACCAGCGGCGCCAATGTCGTGGTGATCAGTTATGACGTGGTGGTCAGCGCCACCATCGAGGCCAGCCGCAGCCTGCAGACCACCGCCACTTTGAGCAATTACGCCAGCGTCAACGGCGGCACCGATTTTACTCCGACCGACCTTACCGATCTGGCCACGCAGCAAGTGGCCGCGCCAGTGATCGGCAAAGTGTTCGCCGACGGCACCCTAGACAATGGCGACTCCAGCGCCGCCCATACCACCGGCAGCGATCTGGTGATCGGCGAAAGCATGCGTTACGACATTGTCGTCACGCTGCCTGAAGGCACCACGCAGAACCTGCGCATCGAAGACCTGATTCCACCGGGCATGCGCCTCGACACCAGCTTCAATAACGGCCTCGGCTACCAGATCATCACCACCCGTGCCGGCAGCGGCGCACTGGGCGCTGACTTTGCCGGCAACGTGCTGGTCAGCGGTTTCGCCGGGATTGGCGGCACGTTGGGCGGCGATGGCGTCGACGGGCGCTGGACGTTCAGCGTCTCCAGCGTCTCGGCGGACAACCAGACCGGCAACAACACCTTCGTGATTCGCCTGCAACTGGTGGCCAACAACGTTATCGCCAACCAGGCCAATGTCTCGCTGCAGAACAATGCGCAACTGGTGTTCAGTGATCCGGATGGCGACACGCCGAATGGCGCAGTGGCCGTGGATCGCACCGTCGCACTCACGGGTGGCCAGCCCACGGTGACCGTGCGCGAGCCGACCCTTCAGGTCAATCAAGTGATTACTTCAACCTCCGGCCTTGGCGGTTACGATCAGGGCGATACGGTGACGTTCACCATCACCATCAGCAACGGCAATGGCGCCACCGATTTCAGTGCGTTCGACATCAGTTTCCTCGACACCCTGCCCACCCAGTTGAGCAACGTCACGCTGGTCGGCGTGCTCTATCAGAACGGCGCGACCAACAACGGCGGCGTGGCGTTTGAAATCGTCGGCGGCCAGTTGCGCACCGCCAGCGGCGCCAATATCGATATCGCCAAGGGCGGCAGCATCGTCTTGCAGCTCAGTGGCGTGGTCAACGCCAGTGCCGCAGCGTTGTCGAACATCGCCAACGTCGCCAGCGTGCAATGGACCAGCCTCGACGGCGGCAATGCCGGCGAACGCAGCGGCGTCGACGGCGTGCTCAATGGCGGCGCGCTCAACGATTATCGCAACCTGTCGACCTTGCTGATTCCGGTGGCTCAGGCCATCGAAATCTCTCGCGTGGGTGGCCTGCCTGACACCGCGGCGCCCAACCCGACCACCGCAGCCGTCGAGCAAGTCACCGTCGGCGAAGTGATCCGCTACCGCGTCGTGGTGCTGGTGCCCGAGGGCAACAACCCCAACTATCAGATACAGATCACCCTGGCCAACGGCTTGCAGTTCATTTCGCCGGATGCACTGGTCAATGCCCTGCGCATTGCTTTCATCTCCAACGGCGGCCTGACCAGCGACGCCAACCTGATCGTCGGCGGCACGCTGGACATCGATGGCAACGAAAACAGCCCCGAAGCCCTGCCAATTACCTCCGACCTGTCCGGGCTGGCGCCACAAGGCATCTTCGACCCGAGCCGCTTGACCGTCATCACCAATCCCGATGGCAGCCAGGTGGTGACGTTCAACCTGGGCAACGTGGTCAATGGCAATGGCAACGATGACGACCTCGAAGGCATTTCCATCGAATTCAACGTGCGCGTGACCAACATCGCCGCCAACGTTGCCGGCGCGCAACTGGCGGTGACCGCGCTGGAAGTCGTCAATGGCGCGGGGCGTGCGGTCAGTGACACGGTGTTCGAGCGCGTGGTCGAGCCAGGCTTCAGCGGCCTCGACAAGCAGATCATCAACTTCAACCCCAACCCGAGCGGCACCGTTGGCAACGCCACGGTGCAATTGAGTTTCACCCAGAACGGCGGACTACCGGCGTTCGATGCGCAAGTCAGCGATAACTTTGCCGGCGGCAGCAACTACACCTTGCTCAGCGTCAGCATCAATGGCGTGACGTACGGCCCGGGCAATCTGCCGGCGGGCATCAGCTTCAGCACCAGCGGCGGTTTGAGCGTCAATTTCGATCAATTGGACGTCGGCGCGCAGGTTCAGGTGCGCTACTCGGTGGATCTGCCCAACTCGACCATCGTCGCCAGCAGCAACGCGACGCTGACCTGGAGCAGCCTGCCGGAAGATTTCACCAGTTGGGGCGGCAACACGGTGGGCGTCGACGGCACCACCACCGGCGAGCGTGACGGCAGCGCCGTCGGGCCGAACCAGTACATCTTGCGCGACAACGCCGGACTCGGCGTGATCAGCGGCACGTTGTGGAACGACACCGCCAGCCCGACCGCCAGCGTTACGCCGGATGGCGCCGGTCTGGCCGGGCAAACCGTGACCCTGACCTGGGCCGGTGCCGACGGACGCCTCGACACCACGGCCGACAATCTGCAATTCACCACCACAACCGATGCCAACGGCCAGTACCGCTTCGGCGTGTTGCCACTGGGCGTGTTCCGCATCGACGTACCCGCCGGGCTGGTCAGTTATCCGCAACCGATCGGGGATTTGCGCGTACGGGTCGACAGCGATGCCGGCACTCTTGGCCAGGTCACCATCACCTTGGGCGATGCCGACACGCAAAGCGCCAACGCCGGTTACGTCGAACAGAACGACGCGCCAGTGAACACCCTCCCCGGCACGCAAAACGGCCAGGAAGACACGGTGTTGAATATCGGCGGGATCAGCGTCGCCGATGTCGATGCTGACCGCGATCCGAACGTCAACGACCGTGCCATCAGCGTGATTCTGACGGTCACCCACGGCACGCTGTTCCTTGGCGCCACCGTGCCGGGCGTGACGGTCAGCGGGGCCAACACCGCGAGCCTGACCCTGACCGGCAACCTCGCCGACATCAACGCCGCGCTCGCCAGCCTGCAATATCTGGGCAACGCCAACTTCAACGGCACCGACACCCTGACCGTGCTCAGCAATGACCGTGGCAACTATGGCGATGCCGATGGCGACGGGATTCCCGGCACCGCCGCCGATGCGCTGACCGACACCGACACCCTGCAAATCATCCTCGCGGCGGTCAACGACAACCCGCTCGGGGTCAACGACAGCGCCACAGCGGTAGAAGCCGGCGGCCTCAACAACGCTTCTGCCGGGGTCGATCCGCGCGGCAACGTGCTGACCAACGACACCGACGTCGACATCGCCACCAACGCCGATCGCCTGCACGTGGTCTCGGTCGGCCCCGGCGCCGGCATCCAGACGCCAGTGCTGGGCGTCACGGTGATCAATGGCTTGTACGGCCAGTTGGTGATTGGCAGCAACGGTTCCTATCAATACGTCGTCGATAACAACAACGCTGCCGTGCAGGCGCTGCGCCTGTCGGGCCAGACCCTGCGGGATGACTTCAGTTACGTGCTCGCTGACCTTGAAGGGGCGACTTCGACCGCGACGTTGAGCGTGACCCTTCAGGGGGCCAACGACACGCCGCAAGGTATCGATGACGACGGTGTGGCCATCGAGGCTGGCGGCGTCAACAACGGCACACCGGGCAGCGATGCCAGAGGCAATGTGCTGACCAATGACCAGGACGTCGACAGCGCTGCCAATGGCGAAACCCGCACCGTGACCGGCATTCGTCCGGTGGCCGAAGCGGGCGCCGGCAATTTCACGGCGGTCAGCGGCGCGACGGCGATTTCCGGGCTCTACGGCACTTTGACCATCAATCCTGACGGCACCTACAGCTATGTGGTCAATAACAGCAATGCAACAGTCCAGCGCCTGAGCGCCGGGCAACAACTGGTGGAGTTCTTCAGCTATCGACTGACCGACACCGCTGGGCTCGATGATGTCGCGCAATTGCGCATCGTCATTCAGGGCGCCAACGACAATCCCGTGGCCAGCGATGACGCGGCTTCGGCGCAAGCGGCATCAACCAATGGCACTGCGTCGGAAAGCAATCCGAGCGGCAACGTCATCCAGTTTCCCAGCCGTCCCGGGCCGATCACTCAACCGGGTGGCAATGGCGTCGATCAGGACGTTGATGCCAACGACCAGCCGAGCAGCCAGTTGCTGGTCAATGGCGTGATCAACAAAAGCGAGGCCACCTACAACCCGGCCGTCGACACGCTCAGTGGCGTGGCAACCGGCACCACCTCCGCCAACGGCACCGTGGTGGCCGGGCTCTACGGCACCTTGCGCATCGGCGCCGATGGCTCGTTCTTTTATGACGTCGACAGCACCAATGCACTGGTTCAAGCGTTGGCTCCCGGCCAGACCCTGACCGAGTTCTTCACCTACCGCGTCACCGACACCACCGGCCTGACCGACACCGCGCAACTGGTCATTACCGTGCATGGTGTCAACGATCCACCCGTTGCGCAGAACATCGTCGCGGTGGCCACCGAAGCCGGCGGGATCAACAACCTTACGCCGGGCGTCAACCCTTCGGGCGACGTCACGGTCAACGATACCGATCCCGACGGTGACCCACTGACGGTGACGCTGATCAAGTCCGGCGCCACTGCTGATCCAGGCACGCCGATTGCGGTCAATCTCGGCGGCACGGTGATTGCCGGGCTGTACGGCACGCTGACAATTTTCCCCGACGGCAGCTACGTCTACGAAGTCGACAACAGCAACCCCGACGTGCAGGCCCTGCGCCGCAGCGTCGATCTGCTTTCGGAACGTTTCACCTACACCGTCAGCGATGGCGTCGGTGCGACCCCGCAAATCGACACAGCGGAAATCATCGTGTTGATTCGCGGGCAGAACGACAACCCGATTGCCAGCGATGACTCCGGCGTAGCCATCGAGGCCGGTGGCTTGAACAACAACCAGCCTGGGCAGGATCCTAGCGGCAACGTGCTGGACAACGACGCGGATGTCGATGGTGGCGAAGTCCCCGGCGACCTGCCCAACTACGACTATGGCGAAACCCGCGCGGTGTCCTCGGTGCGAACTGGCAGCGAAGCCGCAACCGGCACAGCCGGCGCCCTTGGCACGGAGTTGCGCGGCACGTATGGCTGGCTGACCCTGAACGCCGACGGCAGTTATAGCTATCGTCTGGACAACAGCATGGCGGCGGTTCAGGCCTTACGCGCCGGTAATACCCTGCTCGACGCGTTCAGTTACGAGGTCATCGACGCGGCCGGGGCCACCGACCGCGCCACGTTGAATATCAGCATTCAGGGACGCAATGACACGCCAGTCGCACAGAACGACAGCAACACCGCAGTCGAAGCCGGCGGTGCGAACAACGCCACGCCGGGCATCAATCCGAGCGGCAATGTGCTGAGCAACGACACTGACGTCGATGGCAACGGCGAAGTGCTCAGCGTGATCGGCGTTAATCAGGGCTCCTCGGTGGGCCTGATCGGCAGCGGTTTCAATGGCACTTACGGCGCCCTCACCCTGAACGCCGATGGCAGTTACAGCTATCTGGTCGACAACCTCAACCCGCAGGTCCAGGCCTTGCGAAACAATGCCGACACGCTGACGGAATCCTTCACCTACCAGATCCGCGACCTCGCCGGCGCCACCAGCAGCGCAACGCTGACCATCACCATTCGCGGGGCCAACGACAACCCGGTCGCCAGCGATGACAGTGCCGTGGCGATTGAGGCCGGTGGCACGTTCAACGGCACGCCGGGGGTCAATCCGAGCGGCAACGTGCTG
Organism: Pseudomonas sp. 4CAES_32.4; assembly: GCF_058136335.1. Classification (NCBI taxonomy): domain Bacteria; kingdom Pseudomonadati; phylum Pseudomonadota; class Gammaproteobacteria; order Pseudomonadales; family Pseudomonadaceae; genus Pseudomonas; species Pseudomonas sp. 4CAES_32.4. The sequence goes on along the minus strand of NZ_CM176882.1, from coordinate 3,070,803 downwards.
ACCAATGACACCGATGTCGATGCCAACGACGTGAAAGTCGTCACCGGGATTCGCACCGGCAGCGAAGCGGCGGGTGGCACCTTCACCAACGTCGGTGTCGCGCAGAGCTTCAATGGTTTGTACGGCACCCTGACGATCAATGCCGACGGCACTTACAGCTACGTGATCAACAACACGCTGGCGGCTGTGCAGGCCTTGAAAGTCGGCGATTCGTTGGTGGAAACCTTCACCTATCGCATGCGCGATATCGCCGGCGCCACCGACAACGCGCAATTGAGCATCCGCATCGATGGCGCCTGGGATGCGCCGGTGGCGGCCAACGATACGGCGCTCGCCGTGGCCGATAATGGCAACGGCAATGGCGTCAATCCGAGCGGCAATGTGCTGCCCAACGACACCGACGTCGATCAGGGCGACAGCAAGACCGTCACCGGCATCCGTTTCGGCACCGAAGACGCTGGCGGCAGTCTGTCCGGGGTCAGCGCAGGCACCGACAACAGCAACGGCAAGCTGATCAACGGCCTCTACGGGCAACTGATCATTGGCGCCGACGGCAGCTACACCTACAACCTCGACTCGAGCAATCCGACCGTTCTGGCCTTGGGCCCGCTGCAATTTCTCAACGAACGCTTCACCTATCAGGTCAGCGACCGTGGCGGGCAGAACGATCTGGCGGAAATCCACATCATCATTCGCGGGCGCAACTCGGCGCCGGAGGCCAACACCGACACGGCGACAGCGGTCGAGGCCGGCGGCAGCAACAACAGTCAACCGGGGATCAATCCCGGCGGCAATGTCCTGGACAACGACACCGATGCCGAAAGCGACCCGCTGTCGGTGATTGGCATTCACACCGGCACGGTCAGCGACATCGGTACGGTGGGCAGCGTCGGCACGTCGTTGCGCGGACTTTATGGTGACCTGCTGATCAACGCCGACGGCAGCTACACCTACACCGTCGACAACAATCTGGCCGCCGTCCAGGCCTTGCGCCAGAGCGGCCAGACCCTGAACGAAGTGTTCAGCTACACCATCGTCGACCGCTGGGGCGATACCAGCACCGCCGAGTTGCGCATCACCGTCGACGGGCGCAACGACACCCCGGTTGCCGTGGATGACAGCGCCACGGCGCTCGAGGCCGGCGGCGTCAATAACGGCACGCCGGGCAGCAACGCCACGGGCAATGTGCTGGACAACGACACTGACGTCGACAGCGTGGCCAATGGCGAAAGCAAACAGGTGCAGAGCGTGAGCAATCAGGCCGGACAGTCCACCGGCGCCGGGCAAGTGTTGATCGGCCTCTATGGGCAACTGACGCTGAACGCCGATGGCAGCTACACCTACGTCATCGACAACAACAATCCCGTGGTGCAGGCCTTGCGCACTGCCGGTGAAACCCTCAGCGAAACCTTCACCTATCGCATGGTCGACACCGCCGGCGCGACGTCGGATGCGCGCTTGACCGTGGTGATTCAAGGCGCCAACGACGCGCCGGTTGCGCAGAACGACAGCGGTTTCGCCAGCGATCAGGCGCCGGCGCCGCAAACCACCGGTAACGTGTTGCCCAACGATGGCGATGTCGACAATAACGACAGTCTGGTGGTGGTCGGGATTCGCACGGGTGCCGAGGCTGATTCCGGGACTGCTGGCGTGATTGGTCAGCCGGTCATCGGTCTCTACGGCACGCTGGTGTTGAACGCTGACGGCAGCTTCACCTACACCATCGATCAAAACAATCCAGCGGTGCTGGCTGCTGCCGGTCTCGGGCAGATCCTGCGCGACGTGTTCACCTACACCATCAACGACCGCAACGGCGCGAGCGATCAGGCCGAACTGGCGATCACCCTCGACATCGCCACGCCATTCATTCCGGCGCCGGGCGGCAACAACTTCGAGCGCGACCCGAACACCCTCAACCGCAACTTCCTCATTCCCGATCCGCAACCGGCGGTGTTTGTCACACCCGTGGTTGAACGCGTGGCGGAAATTTCCGAGCTGTCGGCCTGGGGCGTCGATGGCAGCAACCTGCGTCTGGCGGCGGTTGGTGAATTCACCAGTGAGTCGGTGGGCAATGGTCTGGGGCTGGTGCCGGGGCAATTCGTCCAGCAAGCGGTGCGCACCAGTCGCCTGGAAAGCGAACTGGATCTGCTGTGGATTCAGGGGCGCCAGGGCCGTACCGGGTTGAGTGCCGATGGGCTGTTGAGCGATCCGTCGTTGTTCACTTTGAACCCGGCCGATCTGACGCACAGTCCGGCACACGTTGAACAACAACAGGAAAAACCACGGGCCAAGGGCTTCAGCGCGCAATTGCGCGATGCAGCGCAGCGGCGAGCACCACGGTAATGCAGTCGAACTGAAAAAATTCCAAGAATGCAAAGGAATGAACATGCGTATAAATGCGACCCGGCTTCTCAGTACCGCCATCGCTTCTGCACTGTTGCTCAGTGCTTGCTCGTCAACGGAGCCCAAACCCTCCACCGATGAAGAAAACCGTCAGCGCATCATCGCTGACCAGTCACGCATGTATTCCGGCCAGGAGCCGGTCACCGCGCCGATCACCTTTTACGAGGCGGCGGCACGGGCGCTGAAATACAACCTCGACTACCGCCTCAAGCTGATGGAAAGCGCACTGGCTTCGGACCTGCGCGATGTTTCGAGCCACGAAATGCTCCCGCGTCTCGTCGCCTCGGCCGGTTATGCCGGACGTGACAACGATTCCGGCGGCACCTCGATCGGCATTGACGATCGTCAGGTCAGCTTGCGTCCATCGACCTCGGAAGAGCGTTATCGCGAAGTCTATGGCCTGGGCTTGAGCTGGAGCCTGCTGGATTTCGGCGTCGCCTATTACCGCACCCAGCAGAAATCCGACCAGATCCTGATGGCCGAAGAACGCCGGCGCAAAGTCGCGCAGAACGTTCTCCAAGACGTGCGCAACGCCTATTGGCGCGCACTCGGCGCTCAGCGCCTGATGCCGGAAGTCGACAAGCTGCTGATGCGCACCCACACCGCCCTGACCTCGGCCCGCGAAGCCGAAACCCGTGGCCTGCTGCCGCGTCAGGAAATCCTCGCCTATCAACGCGCCCTCCTCGACTCGATCTACCTGCTGACCGTACGCCGCCAGGATCTGGAATTCGCCCAGGCTGAGCTGTCGGCGCTGATGTCGCTGCCGCCGGGCTCAAAAATGGTGCTTGCCGATGTGCCCGATCCGGCGCTGCCGGAAGTGCGCCAGAGCATGGCGCGGCTGGAACAGCTGTCGCTGGAGAACCGCCCGGAAATCATGGAAGAGTGGTACCGCAAACGCGTCAATCAAAAGGATCTGGAGATCGCCAAGGCGCAGTTGTGGCCGAACGTCAGCGTCGATTTCGGCTACAAGTACGACTCCAACAAATACCTCTACAACAACGATTGGATGAGCACCGGCCTGCAAGTGTCGATGAACCTCATTCGCCTGCTGCAATTGCCGTCGTTGAACGCCGCAGAAAAATCCCAGAGCGAAACCGACGACACCCGTCGCGTGGCGCTGTCGATGGCGATCCTCACGCAGGTACGCGTCGGCACCCTGCGCTATCAACTGGCCCGCCAGGAAGTCGAGTTCGCCGAAGACAGCCTGCGCGTCGACCGCAGCCTGCTCGATTACGCGCAAGCGGCGAAAACCGGCGCGCTGGGCTCGGAACTGGAAGTGATCCGTTCCGAGGGCCGTTATCTGCTCTCGCGGTATCAGCGTGAAGCGGCGTTTTCCAGTGCTCAAGCCGCGTGGGGGCGGATGTACAACTCGGTGGGCCTGGACGTGCTGCCGAAAGAAATCTCGCAACACGACATCAAGACCCTGGCCCGGGAAATCCAGCGCACCTTGAATGAGCAGGAACAACAACGTCTGCTCGCTGCCACTTCGCAAGGAACGCCGAATGCGCAAAATCGCCCTTGAGTCCCGTTTCGGGGCCCTGTTGTTGGCCAGTCTGATCCTGCCCGTCCACGCCGAAGACAGCCCTTCGGCCCCCGCTCTGGAAAGTGCCAGTGCGATCCGTGTGTTGCTTGCCGCCGAACTGGAAACCACCCTCTCCAGCCAGATGGCCGGCACTTTGGGTGAATTGAAAGCCGGGTTCGGCGAACAGGTCAGCAAGTCGGAACTGCTCGCACGCTTCAACTGCAATGAAGCCGAAGCGCGGGCGAAAGTCGCGGCAGCCGAACTGGCCATGGCCAAACAGAACCTGCAAGCGAAACAGCAACTGCGCCAGCTCAATGCGGTCGGCGACATCGAAGTGTCGATGGCCAACACCGAAGTGCAAAAGGCTGACGGCGCACGGGCCATGGGCGCAGCGCAGAGTGGTTATTGCCAGGTGCTCGCGCCGTTCTCCGGGCGTGTGGCCAAGGTCTACGTCAAGCCGTATCAGACCGTCACGGCGGGCACGCCGTTGTTCGATCTGGTCAGCGACGGCGCCTTGAAAGTGCGCCTGAACGTGCCGTCCAACCTGCTCAAAGACCTCAAACCGGGCCTGCCGCTGCAGGTCAGCATCCACGAAACCGGCAAGACCTACCCGGCCCATGTCAGCGGCATCAACTCGCGGGTCGATGCAGTGGCGCAAACCGTTGAACTGGAAGCCCGGCTCGACAACAAATACCCCGACCTGATGGCCGGCATGAGCGGCACCGCACAGTTCGATCAAGTCGCACGCCCATGACGATGAACGAGCCGCTGCCGCACCCTCACCTGCTGCTCGAACTCGATGCGCTGCGAGACAAAGCCATGGCCGCCGACTCGCTGAACAGCCTGGCGTTCAGCATGGCCAACGACTTGTACCCGTTGCTGCAGTTCCATCAGGCGCTGGTGTTTGCCCAGCGTGAATCCTCATTGGAATTGCTCAACGTCTCGGGGCTGTCGCGGCCCAGCGAGGATTCGCCGTATCTGGTCTGGCTGCGCCGCGCCAGTCGCTGGGTCGCGGCGCAGGTGCCAGACGCCGAGCCGGTATGGATCGCTCAGGACAGCGCCAATCCACCAGCAGACATTGGCGAAGGCTGGAACGAATGGTGGCCGTCGGGGCTGTGGTGCGTGCCGGTGCAGGATCGTGACAATCAACGACTGGGCCTGCTGATCATCTTGCTGGAGGAGGAACCGCCGGCCGTGTTGTGGCAACACCTCAAAGGGTTGGTGGCGACGTGGGCGTATTGCTGGTCGGCGCTGACCCGGCGCAAGCGTTTCAGTCGCTGGCGGCCGAATCGCAAACAGCTGCTGCTGGTGGCGATTGTGCTCGCTGCGCTGCTGTTGTTGCCGGTGCGGCAAACGGCATTGGCACCGACGGAAATCGTCTCGCGACAGGCGCAGATCATCAGCTCGCCGATCGATGGTGTAATCGAAAAGATTCAGGTGCGTCCGAATCAACCCGTCGATGCCGGGACACCACTGTTTTCGCTCGATGAAACCACCCTGCGCAGCCGCGCCGAAGTGCTCGGCAAGGAAGTCGCGGTGGCCGACGCCGAGTTGCAAGCGGCCAGCCAACGGGCCTTCGACAACCCGCAAAGCAAAAGTGAACTGACCCTGCTCGCCGGTCGTGCCCAACAACGTCGGGCGGAACTGGCGGCGGTGCAGGCGCAACTGAAACGTACGCAAGTGCTGTCGCCACGCGGCGGCGTCGCGGTGTTCAGCGATCCCAACGACTGGCTGGGCAAACCCGTGGTAACCGGCGAACGCATCATGCAAGTGGCCGACCCGACGCAACCGGCCATGCTCATTCAATTGGCCGTCGCCGATGCAATCGCTCTGGAACCGGGCGCCGAGGTCACTTTGTTCCTCACCGCGTACCCGCTGACGCCGCTCAAGGGGCAGATCCTCGAAACCAGTTATCAGGCGCGGCCCAGCGATGAAGGTGTGGTCGCTTATCGCCTGCTCGCCAGCATTGACGGCGCACCGGAACATGCGCGCCTCGGCCTGCATGGCACGGCGAAAATCTACGGCGGGCGGGTGATGCTCGGTTATTACCTGCTGCGCCGACCGCTGGCGACGCTGCGTGCCTGGAGTGGCTGGTAATGCTCGACCCGGCCGATCTGCCCGTACCGCCCCTGCGCGAAGACTTGCGCCTGAGCGAAGCGGCCCATGGCAGTAATGGCGAACCGGCGTGGGTGATTCAGGACACGGTGATCAACCGTTTCTACCGCATTGGCTGGCTGGAATTCGAATGCCTGCTGCGCTGGGGCCAGTCGCCACGCAAAATCAGCGAGCAGATCGCTGAGGGCACAGCGCTGAAACCGGATGTCGAACAGGTGCTCGATTTTCGCCAGTTTCTCGAACAGCACCAGTTGCTGCGCGCCGGCCCCGCTGCCCTTGAGCGCCTCAAGAGTAAAGGCGAAGAAGGCAGTTGGCTGACCTGGCGCTGGTGGCTGCATCACTATCTGTTTTTCCGCATTCCGCTGCTGCGCCCGCAACAACCGTTGCAATACCTGATGCGGGCGCTGGGTTGGCTGTTTCATCCACTGACGGGGATTTTGGTACTGAGCCTGAGTTTGCTCGGGATCATTCTGGTGTTGCAGCAGTGGGACGTGTTCACCAGCGCCGTGGTCGAGTCGTTTTCCACCGAAGGCCTGTTCAGTTTTGCCCTGGCGCTGATCGTGGCGAAAACCCTGCATGAACTCGGCCATGCCTTGGTCGCTACGCGCCTGGGCTTGCGTGTCGGGCACATGGGTATCGCGTTTGTGGTGATGTGGCCGATGCTTTACACCGACACCGGCGAGAGCTGGAAACTCAGTCGCTCGCGGCAACGCCTGGCGATTGCCTCGGCGGGGATCGTCACCGAACTGTCGCTGGCCGGGTTGTCGACGCTGGGTTGGGCGTTGTGCGATCCGGGCGCGTTGCGCAATGCCCTGTTGTATCTGGCGACCACCAGTTGGTTGCTGTCACTGGCGCTGAATGCCAGTCCATTTATGCGTTTCGACGGTTACTTCATTCTTTCCGACCTGCTGGATTTCCCCAACCTGCACGAACGCGCCTCGGCGCTTGCGCGGGTGACGCTGCGGCGCAATCTGCTGGGTTTGCAGGAAGACTGGCCAGAAACATTCCCGACCGGTCAGCGACGTTTGCTGGTGACCTTCGCGATCATTACCTGGCTGTATCGGTTGGTGCTGTTTCTGGGGATCGCGCTGGCGGTCTATCTGTTCTTCTTCAAGGTTTTGGGGATTTTCCTGTTCATGGTCGAACTGTCGTGGTTTATCGCGATGCCGGTAATGCGCGAGCTAGGTCACTGGTGGAAAAACCGCGCGGCGATTCCGAGCCGGCGCAAAGTGGCATTTTATGCCGTGCTGCTGGCGATTCTGGTGGGCTTGGCGATCCCGTGGCGCACGCAGATCGATGCGGTTGGCGTGGCCCGTGCCGAGCACCAGTTGCGGGTGTATGCGCCCTACCCGGCACGCCTGCAATCGATTCACCCGGACGGTCCGGTCAAGGCTGGCGAAACGCTGATCACCCTCGACGAGCCGGACATCGCCTCGCGCTTGCAAACCAGTGAAGCCAGCGCCCGTAGCTATGAGGCGCGGCTGTCCGGGCTGATCGCCGACCCCGGTGGTTTGGCCGAAGACGCGGTGACCCGCCAGCGCCTCAACGTGCAATTCGAAGAGGCTCGCGCCGCCCGCTCGGAAATCGCCCGGTTGAACCTGCAAACACCGTTCGCCGGGGTGTGGCTGGACGTCAATCCGGACTGGAAACCCGGGCAATGGGTCGGTCGGCAAGAATCGCTGGGCATGCTGATCGATCCGCGCAGTTGGCAGGTCGACGCCTATGTTGCGCAGGATCAAGTGCACCGCATGGCCACCGGTGATCACGTGCGCTTCTACCCGGACGGCCAGACCACGCCGCGCTCCGGGCGTGTCGTGCAGATCGGCAGCACCCGCGCCAGTCAGTTGTCGCATCGCATGCTGTCTTCACGCTTCGGTGGCCCGGTGCCGACGACCAATGCCGAACACTCACTGATTCCCAGCAGCGCGCTGTTTCAGGTGTTGATTCAGTTGGATGAGCCGCTGCCGAGCCTGCGCGAGACGCGCGGGCATCTGAAGATCGAGGGCGAACGGCGCAGCTTGCTGGGCGACGGTGCGACCCATGTGTTGGCGGTGTTGATGCGTGAAAGTGGCTTCTGAATTGTGCTTTTAGCCAGCGGCGACAAACACGATGATTGGCCCGCACACCGCCAGCAGCACGTTGGAAATCGCGTAGCACACGGTGAAACCAATCACCGGCGTGTTGCTGCCGGACTGTTCGATGATCTTGTTCATTGAGGCCGCTTCGGTCTGAGCACCGGCCAGTGCGCCAAACAAAATCATCGGATGCAGGCGCAGCACATAGCGGCCGAAATACAGCGCCACCAGCGGCGGTAAAATCGTCACCACCGCGCCGGACAGCAACAGCGCCAAGCCCTGCTCTTTCATCGCGGCAAACGCCGCCGGCCCTGCCAGCAAACCGACCACGGCGCCAAACGCGGTCAGGCCGAACTCGGAAAACGCCCATTGCGCCGCCGGCGGCAGTGCGCCGATTTCCGGATGGCGCGAGTTGTACCAGCCGATCACCAGGGCAGCGACCAGCACCCCGCCACCAATGCCCAGTTCCACCGGGATCATGCCGATGTGGGTCGACAACAATCCCAACAGTGAACCGAGCACCATGCCAAGGGTGTGCATGGCGATATCGCTTTTGTAGTTGTTCTTGCGGATGCGGCCCAGACGTTTGGCGATCATTTCGACACTGGCGGTGCGGCCCGTCAGCGTAATCACATCACCACGGCGCAGCACGGTATTGGGCAGCAACGGCAAGTCGTAGCCCTGACGCGTGATGTTGTTGACAAAGCAGCCCAGGCGTCGGTCAGTGCTCAGCCGGGTCTTCGCCTGATGAATGCTTTTGCCGGCGAACTCTGCCGACGTCAGCACGACATCCACCTGGCGGGTCGCAAATGACAGCGCCTCGGGATGATCGATCTCCGGCCCGACCCAGTGGCTGAGGTTGCCCACCGCATCGCGCAACGCGTAAACGCCGATGACGTCGCCCGCCATGAGCACGAAGTCTTCGTCACGTTCGATGATTTTTCCGGCGCGCATGACGCGCTCGACGGTCAGCGATTCGTGGGGTTTTTCCAGATCAATGATGCGCACCCCGTTGGCCTGACCGTTCTCCGCGACCTGATGGGCGCGCACCACCATGCGCGTGTACGGCACAGTGATCGCGTCTTCTTCCTTGGCGATGCCCAGCTCAAGTTCGAGCTCACGGGCCGATTCGCGCAGGTTCACGCCGAGCAATTTCGGCGCGATGCTGCCGACGAAGACAATCAAGCCAATCGTGCCGAACAGGTAAGTGATCGCATAGGCAATCGCCATGTGGCTGTTGAGCTGCGCCTTGGCGGCCGCGTCGATCGTCAGTTGATTGATCGCACTGGTCGCGGTGCCCATGATCGCCGTGTCGGTCAACGCCCCGGCGCCGAGCCCGGCGGTGAAGCCGGCGTCGAAATCGAACAGCGAGTACATCAGCAGAATCGCCCCCAGCGCCGTGGCGCACAGCACCACCGAGAGCAGCACCAGTTTCAGCGTGCCGCGATTGAGGCTGCCGAAAAACTCCGGCCCGCTCTTGAAACCGACGGCATAGATGAACATCACGAAAAACACCGACTTCAGACCGGCCGGCACTTCCAGGCCAATCTGCCCGATCAGCAATCCCATCAACAACGCGCCGGCCACCGAGCCCAGATGAAAGCTGCCGATATGGATCCGGCCGACGAACACGCCCAAGGCAATGGCCAGGAACACCGCGATTTCAGGATCAGTGCGTAAAGCGTGGAGGATGAATTCCAGCATGGGGCGAACTCCCTTGTGCAGCGATCACTGATCCTTCGGTTCTTGAGCCGGCGCGGTGTACCACTTGTCCCTTGGCACCCACTTGTCTTGTTGCGGATCAGCGAAATAATGCGGCGACATGATCTGCACACCGTACTCATTGAACACGTCCTGAATATTGGCGTGCAGCATGCTCAGCAGCACCGCGCGCGGACGTGGCTGGCTGGGGATCGCCTGTGCGACCAGGCGGTACTCGGGGTAGAAATCCGACAGCGCAGTCTGGAACACCTGCGCCGGCGGATCTTCGAGAATTCCCGGTGTGCGCTTGGCCGCTTCCAGCAACATCGCCTCGACCTGCCGCCACGGCGTGTCGTAACCGATGGTCACCACCGTATCGACGACATAACCGGGGCCCTGCACGGTGCGCGAATAGTTTTTCGTGACAGTGCCGGTGATCATCGAGTTGGGCAGCGTCAGCACTTCACCCAGCCCGGTACGGATGCGCGTGGTGAACATGCCCAGTTCGGTGACGGTGCCTTCGTAGTCACCAATCTTGACGAACTCGCCGGGGCGCAAGGTGCGCGTATAGGTCAGGATCAGCCCGGCAGCGGCCTGCCCGACGACGCTGGTGGCGCCAAGGGAAATCATCAAACCGATCAACACCGACAGGCCCTTGAAGGCATCGGTGCCCGCGCCGGGCAGATACGGATAAGCCATCGCCAGGGCGAACAGCCAGATTGCCAAAGCCGTCAGGCGCTGAGTCGGTTGCAGGGTTTCGTGATTCAGCCAACTGAAGGTGCCGGGCATGGCCATGCGCCGCAGGATGCGTCGGGTAAACGCAGTCACGCCACGGGCAATGAAGAAAATCGCCAGCGCCACGCCCAGCCCGGGAATCGCGCCGACGATGCCTTGCAACAGGTAGCCGGCCAGTTCGAACAGGTAATTATTGAGGCTCTCGCCCCACGGCCGGGTATAGGGAAACCGCGACAGCACGAAGCCGAGCCATTCATAGGTCAGCAGCAGAATCACCAGCCAGCGCAGCAGCAACAGCAAGCGGCTGACCAGCGGATAGAGAAAATTAGAGTCGATCAGTTGCACCCGGCCGACTTTCAGCGCCTGGGTGTGGCGATCCATCAATGCCGGGAGTTTGGCCAGCAACTTGCGTCGCAGCCAGGCCAGGCACCAGAGCAGGCCGAGGTAAATCAGCGTGGCCACGGCCACCAGCGCCAATGAGCGCACCATCATGTCGAGGTTGCGCGCTTCGCGGGTTTCGCTGACCACCTGACGGAGTTTCTCCGCCGCGCCTTCGGCTGCCTGTTGCACAGAGGAATAAGCCAGGCTGTCGACATCCTGCGGCGCAACGATAAAGGCCCGCTTGTCGCCGATCAGCACCATGTAGCTTTTCTGGATCGAGTCGGTGGTGATGTTTAGCCCACCGTTCTCGTCCAGCGCCTCGCTGATGACCATCTTCGCCCGCTTGACTCGCGACGCCGGCGCTTCCCCAAGGATCGTCGCGCGAAACAGCATGATGCTGCGGTTGGCGACCTTGAGTTCCACCGCTTCATCGGCGGTTTTGCTCGCTTCATCGGCAGCCCAGCCGAGCCCGCTCCAAAGCGCTGCGAACACCACCATCAATACCGCCAGCAGCCTGCTTCGCATGCGCCTTTTTCCTTACGCCCAAGTGTCAGAGATGGATACGTAAGCCAGCGTAGTCGAGCGATGAATGGTTGTCAGATTACGGCAGGGTTTCTTCGTTCCCGTCATCCAGCACGCGGGTGACATCCGCCGGTTGATACACCCAGCCGATGAACAATTCGTAGCCGACGGCGAGAATTACCGGCCCGGTGAACAGCCCGATAATGCCGCTGGTGACCATGCCGCCAAGCGCACCGATCAACACCACCGGCATCGGCACCGCAACACCACGACCCAGCAACAGCGGTTTGAGCACGTTGTCGGAAAGCCCGGCAATGATGATCCACACGGTAAAGATGACGGTGCCGGCGCTGACGCCGTCGTGCGCAAAGACATAGATCACCACCGGTATGGTGATCAGCAGCACCGGCAATTGCATGATGCCGAGCAGCAACACCATCAAGGCCAGAATGCCAGCCGCCGGAATGCCCATGATCACCAGCGCGACACCGATCAGCAGCATCTGGATAAAGGCTATCCCCACCACGCCTTGGGCCACGGCGCGAATGGTCGAAGTGCACAGTTCGGCGATCTGCGGGCCGCGCACCGGTCCGGAGATTCGCGTGGTAATCGCCACGGCCGTGCGGTGGCCGCGAGCACCGTGGGTCATGATCAATCCCGCGACGATCAGCGCAATCACAAACACCACGATCCCCGCACCGACGCCGGCGGCTTGATGCAGCAGCACTTTGCCCCAGTTCGACAGGTGCGGCGCCAGCTCCTTGAACGCCCAGCTCAAATCCTGCGAGGCGTGCTGCCAGATGCCGAAAAGCGGCGCGCCGATCAATGGCCAGTCCGCAACGCTGGCCGGTGGCGGCGGGATCTCGAATGCCCCCTCCTCCATCGTGTGCATGCCGACTTTCACCGAATCGGCCACGGAAGCTCCGAGCAGGCTTAGCGGCACCATCAGAATCAGCAAGCCCAGCAGCACCAGAATAATCGCCGCCCAACCGTAGCGGTTGCCCAGTTTGGCGCCGAGCTTCTGATTCAGCGGATACAGGGTGACCGCGAGGATCAATGACCACAGCATCACGTTGAGAAACGGGTGAAAGATGTCGTAGCAGAACAACACCAGAATGGTGATCAGACCGGCGCGAATCAGCACGTCCAGCAGGGCTCGGGGACTGTTGAAGGCAATGAGCGGTTTGTCTTCCATTCGGGCTCTCCTTATTGGACGCATGGCGGTGGCATCAAGCCGTTCTGAGCCTAGATCACAATCGTCCACTCGTCTTTATCCCGCGCCTCAACTGGTGCCAACGTCGATTCACGACTAAAACTCATACTCGTCGCTGTTTTTATAAGGAAGTAAAGGATGAGGTCCACGCGTTCATTGATGATGCTGGCGTTGGCGGGTTGCGCCGGTCAGGCCCTGGCGGGCGGCATTCAGTTGTATGAAGCGGGTCAGGAAGGTGCGGGGTTGGCCAACGCCGGCTCGGCCGCGCTGGCCACCGATCCAAGCGTGCTGATGAGCAACCCGGCGGGCATCGCGGCGCTCAAAGGTACGCAGGTCACCCTGACCGGTCAGGCGGTACTCGGTGGTCTGGGTTTTGATCGCGACAGTGGCAACGACTTTTCCGGCAACGAAGGCGGCAACCCGCTGCCGATCCTGCCGGGCACCAGTCTGTTCATCAGTCATGAGGTCAACGACCGCGCCAGTATCGGCTTCGGTATGTACGGCAACTTCGGCCTCAGCGTGAAATACGACGATGACTGGGCCGGGCGCTATTTCAGTCAGGAATCGACGCTGATCGGCATCTCGATGCAACCGACCTTCGCCTACAAGATCACCAATGACCTGTCGATGGGCATCGGCCCGCGTCTGGTCTATGGCTATTTCTACGACAAAATGGCCATCGACAATAACGCCTTCCTCCCCGGCGAACCGTTCCAGCAGGATGGCAAGTTGCAATACAAGGACACCGACACCGGGGTGGGGATCAATCTCGGTCTGCGCTATCAGCTCGACCCGCGTACCACGCTGGGTTTCGCCTACACCAGCAAGGTGAAACTGGAGTTCAAGGATTCGCCGACGGTGCATGACGTGCGCAATCCGCTGCTCAATCTGGCGCTGTCGCGGCTCGACGTCGATCAGCTGGAAGTCGACATGAACATCCCGCAGACCGCAACGTTGAGCATCGCCCATCAGTTGAACGAGCAATGGACGCTGCTCAGTTCGGTGAACTGGCAGGACTGGAGCGACTTTGCCGACATCGGCGTGTCGCTGGATTCTGCCGCCGGCAATGTCTCGCGATCGGTGGACCGCAAGTATCAGGACACCTGGCACCTGTCGTTCGGTGCGCAAAACCAGATCAGCCCGAAACTGCGCTGGAACATGGGCATCGGCTATGACAGCTCCCCCGTCAAAGACAAGGATCGCACCGTCGACAACCCGATGAACGAGACCTGGCGACTGGCGACCGGCCTGAGCTACAAACTGGCCGAAGACACCGACATTAACCTCAATTACACCTTGGTCTGGCTCGGTGATATGGACGTGCAGCAGACCAAACGCAATGGGCAGACGTTGTCGGGGAGTTACCCCAACAGTGCGTTGCACATTGTTGGTGGTGGGGTGACCTGGCGGTTTTAAAGGCTTTTGGCCGTATTCAACTCACCAGCATGCCGTGGCATAGCAGATTAAGAACACCGCGCATGTGCAACGCATGCGCCGCCCTGTCCGGGGTTTCCTGCGTCGCCAGTCGAATGAACGCCATGTTCGCGTACTGGTTGAACAGCGTCGCAACCACGTCGAGATCGATCGAATCGCGCACTTTCCCCGCCTGCTGAAAGTACCCGACCAATGCTTTGGTTTCTTCGATCACCGCCGCATTCCACGGGCTCAACGCTTCCGCCAATTCGCCCGTCAGCAGAAACGGTGCCAGTTCCCGCCATAGCGAGGCCGGCATGGCTTGCAACTGGTAATCCGTCATCAACTGCTCGAACTCGCACAGCGCTTCGAGCGGATCGCTGTCATCGTCCAGATTTTCCCGCGCCTCGCGCATGGCCTGTTCGTCGGGTTGTTTGAGCAACGCGAGCAGTATTTCCTGTTTGCCGCCGAAATAATTCACCACCGTCGGCGCGGACACCCCGGCCTGCACGGCGATCTGATCCAGCGTCGTTGCGGCAAAGCCATTGCGTTTGAACAGTTCGAGCGCCGCCTCGGCGATCACCTGCCTGCGCTGTTCCTTTTGCCGCTCTCTGAGTCCGCTCATGTTGCCTCTGATGATCGTGGCCAATGCTGCTCAGCCTACGGATATCTTTTTTCATCGACAAATATTTTCTTTACAAAAATATTTTAAAGTGACAAATATTAGCCGTGCTCCGCTGGTATGAACGCACTCACTCGCCCATTTCTGGAGATCAGCCATGTCCGCCGAATTCGATCCGACTCGCAGTACCCGTGATTATCAGGATGCCGACGCCGCCCACCACATCCACGCGTTCGTCGATCAGAAAGCCCTCAATGAGGAAGGCCCGCGGGTGATGGTCAGCGGTGATCGCCTGGCGCTGTGGGACAACGACGGCAATCGTTATCTGGACGGCATGTCTGGCCTGTGGTGCACCAATCTCGGCTACGGGCGCAAGGATCTGGCCGCTGCGGCCACGAAACAACTCGAGCAACTGCCCTACTACAACATGTTCTTCCACACCACTCACCCGGCGGTGATCGAGCTGTCGGAGCTGCTGTTCAGCCTGCTGCCCAAGCACTACAGCCACGCGATCTACACCAACTCCGGTTCCGAAGCCAACGAAGTGCTGATCCGCACCGTGCGCAAGTTCTGGCAAGTGATGGGTCAGCCCGAGAAGAAAATCATGATCGGCCGCTGGAACGGCTACCACGGCTCGACCCTCGCCGCGACGGCGCTGGGCGGCATGAAGTTCATGCATGAGATGGGCGGCACCATCCCGGATGTTGCGCACATTGATGAGCCGTACTGGTTTGCTCACGAAGGTGATCTGACGCCGGAGCAATTCGGTCTGAAGGCTGCGCAGCAACTGGAAGACAAGATTCTCGAACTGGGCGCCGACAAGGTCGCCGCGTTTGTTGCCGAACCGTTCCAGGGCGCGGGCGGCATGATCATTCCGCCGGCGACTTATTGGCCGGAGATCCAGCGGATCTGCCGCAAATATGATGTGTTGTTGTGCGCTGACGAAGTGATTGGCGGGTTCGGTCGCACCGGCGAATGGTTTGCCCATCAGGCCTTCGATTTTGAACCGGACACGCTGTCGATCGCCAAGGGCCTGACCTCCGGCTACATCCCTATGGGCGGCTTGATTCTGTCGCGGCGCATGGCGGAAGCACTGGTCGAGAAAGGTGGCGTGTTTGCTCACGGCCTCACCTACTCTGGCCACCCGGTTGCCGCTGCGGTGGCCATCGCCAACCTCAAGGCATTGCGCGATGAAGGCGTGGTCACTCAGGTGAAAAACGACACCGGCCCGTATCTGCAGAACTGCCTGCGCGAAGTGTTCGGCAACCATCCGTTGGTGGGCGAGATTCAGGGCGTGGGACTCGTAGCGGCGTTGCAGTTTGCTGAGGACAAGGCAACCCGCAAGCGTTTCGCCAACGAGAACGACATCGCCTGGCGTTGCCGTACGATTGGTTTTGAAGAAGGTTTGATCATTCGCTCGACGCTGGGCCGAATGATCATGGCCCCGGCATTGATCGCCACCCGCGCCGAGCTGGACGAACTGATCGACAAGACCCGCATCGCCGTAGACCGCACCGCCCGTGAGTACGGCATCCTGTAACCCGTAACTTATGTAGCCGTGAGCCTGCTCGCGATAGCGCTGGATCAGTGACATTCCTGTTGCATGACCCACCGCCATCGCTTGCAGGGCAAGCTCCCACAGTGATTCGAGTCGCTCCCGGATTGTGTGACTGACACAAAACCCTGTGGGAGCCAGCCCTGCTGGCGATAGCGGACTCTCTGTACCAAAGATGCCAACTGACCCACCGCCATCGCTGGCAAGCCAGCTCCCACAATGATTTGGGTTGCCCCCGGATTGTGTGACCAACACAAAACCCTGTGGGAGCCAGTCCTGCTGGCGATAGCGGACTCTCTGTACCAAAGATGCCAACTGACCCACCGCCATCGCTGGCAAGCCAGCTCCCACAATGATTTGGCTTGCCCCGGATTGTGTGACCAACACAAAACCCTGTGGGAGCCAGCCCTGCTGGCGATGGCGGACTCTCTGTACCAAAGATTCCAACTGACCCACCGCCATCGCTTGCAGGGCAAGCTCCCACAGTGATCAGTGCTGTGCATGACTTTACTGGTCAGCAAAGAAACTTGTGGGAGCTGGCTTGCCAGCGATGAGGCAAGCACAGTCAACACCTCCATTGACTGAACCACCGCCATCGCTGGCAAGCCAGCTCCCACAATGATTTGGGTTACCCACTGAATTTTGTGACCCACACAAAACCCTGTGGGAGCCAGCCCTGCTGGCGATGGCGGACTCTCTGTACCAAAGATGCCAACTGACCCACCGCCATCGCTTGCAGGGCAAGCTCCCACAGTGGTCAGTGCTGTGCATGACTTTACTGGTCAGCAAAGAAACTTGTGGGAGCTGGCTTGCCAGCGATGAGGCAAGCACAGTCAACAGCTCCATTGACTGAACCACCTCCATCGCTGGCAAGCCAGCTCCCACGATGAATTGGCTTGCCCCCGGATTGTGTGACCGACACAAAACCCTGTGGGAGCCAGCCCTGCTGGCGATGGCGGACTCTCTGTACCAAAGATGCCAACTGACCCACCGCCATCGCTTGCAGGGCAAGCTCCCACAGTGATCAGTGCTGTACATGACTTTAGTGGTCAGCACAGGAACTTGTGGGAGCTGGCTTGCCAGCGATGAGGCAAGCACAGTCAACAGCTCCATTGATTGACCCACCGCCATCGCTGGCAATCCAGCTCCCACAATGATTTGGGTTGCCCCCGGATTGTGTGACCCACACAAAACCCTGTGGGAGCCAGCCCTGCTGGCGATAGCGGACTTTCTGTACCAAAGATGCCGACTGACCCACCGCAATCGCTTGCAGGGCAAGCTCCCACAGTGATCAGTGCTGTACATGACTTTACTGGTCAGCACAGAAACTTGTGGGAGCTGGCTTGCCAGCGATGAGGCAAGCACAGTCAACAGCTCCATTGATTGACCCACCGCCATCGCTGGCAAGCCAGCTCCCACAATGATTTGGATTGCCTCCGGATTGTGACCCACACAAAACCCTGTGGGAGCCAGCCCTGCTGGCGATGGCGTCAGTGCAATTCAGCACATCGGCTCAATCTTGTCAGCGGATATCCCTCGATCATTCAGCCAACTTAATTGCTGGCCACTGACCATGATCGACCGTGCCCCTTCGCGTCTCAGCCTGCTCACCTTGCTCTGCGGTCTGCAGGCAACCGCCAGTGCCAGCGGTTTTCTCGACGATTCGAAAACCGAAGTGCTCAGCCGCAATTTCTTCCTGAGCAACGACTACCGCTCGCCATCGCCCGCCGGCAAAAACTACAAGCAGGAATGGGCTCAGGGCTTTATCGGCACCTTCACCTCGGGTTTCACGCCGGGCAGCGTCGGTTTCGGCGTCGATGCCCACGCCTTTCTCGGCCTGAAACTGGATGGCGGCAAAGGACATTCCGGCACCGGATTGCTACCGGTCGACAGCAGCGGTCGCAGCGAATCGAATTACTCCGACGCAGGCGGCTCGTTCAAATTGAAGGTGTCGCGCACTACCTTGGCGTTCGGCGAAATGACCGTGGAAACGCCCGTTTTCGACACCTCGGACAAACGCCTGCAACCGGAATACGCCACCGGGTTTCTCTCAAACAGCCGTGAAATCGACAACGTTAATCTCGTCGCCGGGCACTTCACCGCCTTCAAGAACCAGGACAGTTCCTCCGGTCGTGGCGATTTCTATGGCTACGGCGCCAATACCGAAGCCGGCGGGATCAGCTTCCTCGGCGCGGATCTGTTCGGCGACAGCCCCGTCGGCGGTTCGCTGTATGCCTCGGAACTCAGCGACACCTGGCACCAGTACTACGGCAATCTGCACTTCAAGCAATCCGGCGTACTGCTCGACGCCAACCTCTACCACACCCGCGACACCGGTCGAGCCTTGGCCGGCGCCATCGACAACACAGCGTTCAGCCTCGCCGGCAAGTACACCTTCGGCGCCCACGGCGTGATGCTCGGCTGGCAACGGATCGATGGCGACACACCGTTCGATTTCGTCGGCGGCGACTCGATCTACCTCGCCAACTCGATCAAATACGCCGACTTCAACGGCGCCGGCGAACGCTCCTGGCAAGCGCGCTACGACCTCGACCTCGGTGCCTTCGGCATCCCCGGCCTGACCTTCATGACCCGCTACGTCACCGGCAGCCACATCGACGGCACCCACGCGCCACAGGGCGGCGCCTACAACCCGTTCGATGCCGACAGCGGCGAGTATCAGCCGCAGCAAGGTGATGGCGGCAAGCATTGGGAACGGGATATTGATCTGAAATACATCGTGCAATCGGGCGCGGCGAAGGATCTGTCAGTGCAGCTATCGCACGTTTCGCATCGGGCGAATGAGGCGCAGGCCGGGGATGATATTGACCGGATTTACGTGGTGGTGCAGTACCCGTTGGGGTTTTGAAGGCGGTGGGTCAGCGAACTTCTTCTGCATAGCCAAATCGCCATCGCTGGCAAGCCAGCTCCCACAGGTGTTTGTGTCGGTTACGAAATACGTGGTCATACCAAATCATTGTGGGAGCTGGCTTGCCAGCGATGGCGGCGGATCAGTCGACATCTTCGGCACAGGCAGTCCGCTATCGCCAGCAGGGCTGCCTCCCACAGGGTTTTGTGGCGGTCACAAAATCTGTGTGCAACGTGAATCACTGTGGGAGCTTGCCCTGCAAGCGATGGCGTTGGGTCAGGCAACACTTTCGGCACAGGCAGTCCGCTATCGCCAGCAGGGCTGGCTCCCACAGGGTTTTGTGGCGGTCATAAAATCTGTGTGCAACATGAATCACTGTGGGAGCTTGCCCTGCAAGCGATGGCGTTGGGTCAGGCAACACTTTCGGCACCGCCAGCCCGCTATCGCCAGCAGGGCTGGCTCCCACAGGGTTTTGTGCCGGTCATAAAATTTGTGTGCAACGTGAATCACTGTGGGAGCTTGCCCTGCAAGCGATGGCGATGGGTCAGGCAACACTTTCGGCACCGCCAGCCCGCTATCGCTTGCAGCGAGTCAGAGGTGAATGGATGTTCGAAGTGATTGGCGGAAGGCAGCCGGAGTCGAACCTGCCCGGGAACGGATGCCGTCCCCAACCGGGTTTGAAGCCCGGCCGCGCCACCGGGCGCGATTGCCTTCCTTGAACTCAGTGTGCGTCGGCGTGGGCCAGCGCGTTGTCGGGGCGGATCTGGCGGGATTCGCCGGTGCGTCGGGTCAGGCCGAGGCGGTCGAAATATTCCAGATATTGAATACAGCGTTTGCGTCCCAAGCCTAGCGCATCGCGGACCGTTGTCACCTGGATCGACGGATTTTCCTCGGCGAGTTTCAACAAGACGGCGGCCATTTGCCGCAACACCGTGTGGCTGACAAACAGGTCGCGCACAACCTGGTGCATCAATCCCAGCCGCGCCAGTTTGCGCAACAGCAGGCGCACCACAGCATCGTCCTGGCAAAGCATTTTCGCCACATCGCGTACCCAAGGCGGATCGAACCCGGCGTTTTCAAACAGCGGTTGCATCTGCTGCCACAGGGTTTCGTCTTCGGCGTTCAAGCGCACTTGGTGATCGGGCAAATGCAGCCATGGGCCGCTGGCATTGATCGAACCCGCTTCGCGTAATTCGTCGAGCAGGCTGACAAACGTCGAACGCTCCAGCGCCAAACCGCTGAAGCGGCGCAAGCGATCGCGATCCGGGCCCATCTGGTCGGGTTCCAGCTCATGAAACTTTGCCAGTTGCTCCAGCAAGGTGAATTTCAGCTGTCCCCAGCGCTGCAGGTTGAACAGCACCGGGCCTTGGCGGGTGTCGATCAGGCGTACGTTTTCCGCTAACGACCACGTCGAGCGCGGGCGATTGAATTGGCGTTCCAGTCGCTGTGGGTCGAGGCCGCCGGCGCTGTGATTTAACAACACGGGCAAGGCTTGCTCGAGGCTGTCGCTGCTCAGTAACGCGTGCAGTTGTGCTAGACGCTCCGGGCTGCGGCGTTGGCGGGCCGGAGCGAAGGGATCAAGTACGCGCCCGCCGCCGAGGGTGCGCTGGGCGCTGGAGTCGCGCAGGATCAAACGATCGCCCTTCACCGCGTGCACCGGCGCGTTGATCAGCAGCTGCGCGAACATGCGTTCACCAGGGCTTAAGCGCGGGCCTTCGAGCAACGCGACGCGGGCAATCACATCCTGTGTGCCAAGGTGCACATGCACCGGGTGAAAGTGCTCGAAGGTGCGTTCGCCGGGCAACAGTTGGAATTCGATGTCGATGCGCCGGGTCGGTGCATGCAGCCACTCGGACACTAACCACTGGCCGCGATGAATCTGCGCCAGTTCAAGGCGTTCGCCGCTGATATTCAACGCCACGCGTTGTCCGGCGAAAGCCTGTTCGGCAGGTTGATTCTGCGCGTGCAAACCGCGAACCCTGACCGATTTCCCGGAAGGTCCGAGGGTGAGTTTATCGCCAACAGAAACCACCCCGGACAACGCCGTCCCGGTGACCACAATCCCCGCGCCGGCCACGCTGAAGGCCCGATCAATCGCCAAACGAAAACCGCCCTCCCGATTGCGCTCCAGCACTTCCCGTTGTGTTTGCAACAGCGCGTTGCGCAACCCATCGATGCCCAGCCCGGTCACGCTGGAGACCACCATGATCGGCACCCCGGCAAACGGCCCCGGCTCCAGCAAATCGAGAACCTGGCGCTGTACCTCTTCCACCCTGCCCGCCTCGACCCGATCACATTTGGTGATCGCCACCAGCGCTCGGGGAATGCCGAGCAATTCGACAATCGCCAGATGCTCGCGCGTCTGCGGCATCACGCCGTCATCCGCCGCGACCACCAGCAACACCAGATCGATGCCCTGCGCTCCGGCAAGCATGTTGTGGGTGAATTTCTCGTGGCCGGGCACGTCGATAAACCCGGTCAGTCCGGCGCCCGGTTCAAGTTCGGCATACAGATAACCCAAGTCGATGGTCATCCCGCGCTCGCGTTCCTGCGGGCGGCGGTCGCCGGTTTGTCCGGTCAGGGCTTGCAGCAGCGACGTCTTGCCGTGGTCGATGTGCCCCGCTGTGCCGACGATCACTGATCGACCTGCAAGTGCGACAGCTGGGCGACCCATGCTGGTTCGTCGTCGAGTTGGCGCAGATCGAGCCACAGCGCATCGTCGTCGATACGCCCGAGCACGGGGATCGGCAACCCACGCAACGCCGCTTCCAGATTTAACAGGTAACGCCCGCGCAACCGCTTCGAAACCTGCGGGCGACAACACAGTGCCGCACTCGGCAGGCGCGCCACCGGTTGGCTGCCGCTGCCGATCATGCCTAAGGCGTGTACGGCACTGACCGTCCAGGTTTCCCCCAGCACGTCAGCCAGCGCCGGTTGCAAGCGTGAGGCCTGCGCGAAGATGTCGACCTGCGGGCGCGTCAGCAGGCGCAAACTCGGCAAGCGCTCAGCGAGACGATCCGGATCACGATACAGACCGAGCACCGCTTCCAGCGCCGCCAAGGTCAATTTATCGACCCGCAATGCGCGTTTCAGCGGATTCTTCTTGATCTTCGCAATCAGTTCTTTACGCCCGACAATCAACCCCGCCTGCGGCCCACCAAGCAATTTGTCACCGCTGAAGGTGACGATATCCGCACCATCAAGCAACGCCTGACGCACCGTCGGTTCTGCCGGCAAGCCCCAACGAGTCAAGTCGAGCAGACTGCCACTGCCGAGATCCTCCAGCAGCGGCAAACCATGTCGATGAGCCAACTCGGCCAGTTCCGCAGTCGGCACGCGAGCGGTAAAGCCTTCGATGCTGTAATTGCTCGCATGCACACGCATGATCAAACCGCTGCGTGGGTTGATCGCCGCTTCGTAGTCGCGAGCGTGGGTACGATTGGTGGTGCCGACCTCATGCAGGCGCACGCCGGCGCGGGCCATGATGTCGGGGATGCGGAAGGCGCCGCCGATCTCGATCAGCTCGCCACGGGAAATGATGCCTTCCTTGCGCGCGCCCAGACTGTTGAGCGTCAGCAGCACGGCGGCGGCATTGTTGTTGACCACGGTGACGGCTTCGGCGCCGGTCAGTTCGCGGATCAGACCTTCGATCAGATCGTCGCGATCACCGCGCTTGCCGCTGGCCAGATCGAACTCCAGATTGAGCGGATAACGTGCAGCCATTTGCACCGCTTCGATGGCTTCGTCAGGCAACAACGCGCGGCCAAGGTTGGTGTGCAGCACGGTGCCGGTGAGATTGAACACCCGGCGCACGTTGCTACGTTGCTGTTGCGCCAAGCGTTCGCCGACGCGACCGGCCAACACTTCGGGACTGATTTCTACCGCCGACAATTGCCCGTTCACCACGCCGGGCCGCAGTTCATCGAGCAACTGCCGCAAATTCGCCAGCAGCGACTCACGACCGTGGCGTTCGAGCAAAGGCACACTCGCCGGATGACGCAACAAACCATCAATGGAAGGTAACCGCAGGGACATCAGCCACTCCTGGAGACAGATCACTGCGCAAGAGTGTAGACCCTGCTGTCACTCGTCTCCCGGAGCCAGCAACAGATTCGGTGCCAAGCGCTGATAGCCGTCCTGCGCCAGACGCATGTCCAACAGCAGACTGCTCAAATCCGCTGACAATGCCTCCGCATCGGCATCGTTTTCCAGATACACCAGTTTCAGATAACTGTTACAGCCCGGACAGACTTCCGCCCTTATCGGCGCCTGATTAGCCGCATGGCGATCATCCTCAAGGCTGAAATAATCCAGCCCCTTACTCGACTCGCAATACACGCACTTGACCCGCACCACATGCCATTCACAGGCACACAGTGAACACACCAGATAACGCAAACCGTTGTGCTTGCCGCGATGGCGGATTACCCCGGCCATCGCCGGTGATCCACAGGCCGGGCATTGGCTGAGGCTGTCGCCGGGTTTCAGTTTCAGATCCGGCGCGCTGAGCAGCCAATGGCTCCAGGCCGTTTGCAGCGCCGCGCCGAGAAACGGCACCAGTTGCGCCGGCACCATCGAATATTGACCGCTGACCAACGCCACGGCCCATGAGCGTAACTGCCCGGAACTGGCGGCGCGCAGCGTGTCCACCGCGTCAACGACGGCGGGTTGAGCAGAAGGCTCATAACGTTGAAGAAAAGCGCCGAGATACGCCTGCCAACCCTCTTCGCGCACCAAGGTATCCGCCGCGAACGGCGGCAAACCATGCTGCTGACACGCTTCGATCCGTTGTTGATCGAACGGCGCTACAAGCGGTGGATCATCGAACACCTGCTGCTGAACACGGCACAATCCGGCAATCAAGCGCAGATACTCGGCCAGCGCATGCCCCTCGGCCAGTTGCTCCAGCCGATCAGCACGCAGTGAAAACAGATTATGCGGCGGCAGATGCAGAAACGGCGGCGAACTGGCCGCCGCTTCGATTTCCCCAGGTTCCAGAATGGTTGGCAAAAGTCAGCCCTTTTTGGTGATCGGTCGCTCCGGCACGTCCGGATTGCGTTCGTCGCGGGTGATGTCGCGATACCACAGTTCATGGTGTTTCTTCGCCCAGGCGCGGCTGACCCAGCCATGCAGCATCGCGTCCACCGACCCCTTGATCCACAGCCCGGCGTAGATGTGAATGATGATGCTCAGCACCAGAATAAATCCGGCCAGCGCATGCAACAGCATCGCCCAGCGAATCACCGTGATGCCGAAATAAGCACTGAACCAGGCGCGCCAGATCACCAGCCCGGTGAACAGCAACCCAAGCATGCACAGCAGTAAAGTCCAGAACAGCAGCTTTTGCCCGGCGTTGTATTTGCCCACCGGCGGCACGCTTTCTTCGTCGTTAACCAGCACCCGGTCAATGCGCCGCAGCCATTTGCCGTCGTTGCTGATGAAGAAGTTGGCGCGCCAGAAACTCAGCACCAGACCGAGGAAAAACACAAACATCGCGATTCCCATGTACGGATGCAGAATCCGCGTCCACGGCCCACCGCCGAACAGGTTGCTCAACCAGAACAGTGATGGATGAAATAACGCCAGCCCCGACAGCCCGGCCATGAAAAACAGGATCGCTACCAGCCAGTGATTGGTGCGCTGGTTGGCGGTGTAGCGCAGGATCGTCTTGTTGCTCATGGCCGGTCCTCCCCGCGTGGATCGAAGGTGTGCACCGCCGGATCGACAACGTGCACCGAGGTATCAGGTGGCGTTGGATGTTCATCTTCTTCGACCCGGTTCGGACCGATGCGCACGTAATGAAAGAACCCGGCCAGCACCGCCGCGCCCATGGCCAACAGGCCCAGCGGTTTGCTGATGCCTTTCCACAGGCCCACCAACGGACTGATCGCCGGATCCTGCGGCAGGTTGGCGTAGATCGTCGGCGTGTCAGCGTGATGCAACACATACATCACATGGGTGCCGCCAACACCTGCCGGGTCATATAAACCGGCGTTTTCAAAGCCACGGCTTTTCAGATCGACGATGCGCTCGGCGGCGTGTTCCTTCATGTCTTCCTTGGTGCCGAAGACGATGGCGCCGGTCGGGCAGGTTTTCACGCAGGCCGGCTCCAGCCCTACCGCGACGCGATCCGAACACAAGGTGCACTTGTAGGCTTTGTGATCTTTCTGCGAAATGCGCGGAATGTTGAACGGGCAACCGGTGATGCAATAGCCACAACCGATGCAGTGATCCTGATCGAAATCGACGATGCCGTTGGCGTGCTTGATGATCGCGCCGGGGCTCGGGCACGCCGCCAGACAACCGGGCTCGGCGCAGTGCATGCAGCCGTCCTTGCGGATCAGCCATTCGAGATTGCCCGCATCGGTTTCGTGCTCGGTGAAGCGCATCAACGTCCAGGTTTCCGCGCTCAGATCCTGCGGGTTGTCGTAAGTGCCGTGGTTGTGGCCGACCTCGTCGCGCAACTCGTTCCATTCCGAGCAGGCGACCTGGCAGGCCTTGCAGCCGATGCATTTGGTGGTGTCGATCAGCTTGGCCACCGCCTCCTGATTCCTCACCGACGGCGGCACCGTGGTAGTGGCCGAGCGGGCAATGATGTCTTGGCTGGCCATTTAAAGATTCTCCATCAGAGCTTCTCCACGTTGACCAGGAATGACTTGGATTCCGGGGTCTGCGTATTGCCATCGCCGAGGAACGGCACCAGGGTGTTGGTCAGGTAACCGTGGCGCGTCAGGCCGGTGAAGCCCCAATGCAGCGGGATGCCGATCTGATGCACGACCTGGCCGTTGACCTGCAACGGCCGGATCCTTTTCGTCACTACTGCCACCGCTTCGATAAAGCCACGCTTGCAACTGACCCGCACGCGATCTCCGGCAGCAATGCCCTTCTCTTTCGCCAGCACTTCGCCGATTTCCACGAACTGTTCCGGTTGGGCAATCGCGTTCAACTTGCAGTGCTTGCTCCAGAAGTGGAAATGCTCGGTCAACCGGTAACTGGTGCCGGCGTAAGGGAAGTCCTTGGCCTCGCCGAGGGTTTCCCAGACCGAATCGAAGATCCGCGCCGCCGGGTTGCTGGTGGCTTTCTTGTTTTGCGGGTGCAACGGGTTGATGCCGATCGGCGTTTCGAACGGCTCGTAATGCTCGGGGAATGGGCCCTCGTTCATCTTGTCGACGGCAAAGAACCGCGCCACGCCTTCGGGGTTCATGATGAACGGATTCATCCCGGCTTCCGGCGGCACGTCGGCCTTGTAGTCCGGCACGTCGGTGCCGGTCCAGGCCTTGCCGTTCCACCACACCAGACGTTTTTTCGGATCCCACGGCTTGCCGGCGACATCCGCCGAAGCACGGTTGTAGAGAATCCGCCGATTGGCCGGCCAGGCCCACGCCCAGCCCAAATGCTGGTGCATGCCGAACGGATCGCTGTTGTCGCGACGGGCCATCTGGTTGCCAGCCTCGGTCCAGCTGCCGGCGAAAATCCAGCAACCGGACGCGGTGCTGCCGTCATCCTTGAGCAAGCCGAACCCGGCCAGTTGCGAGCCCGCCTTGACCGCGACGCCCGTGGCATCAGTGAAATCGCTGACAGCGCTGCCGTTGATTTCCTTGGCCAATTCCTCCGGCGAAGGCTCGTCGGGGATCTTGTATGGCCACGACAGTTTCAGCAGCGGATCGGGGAATTTGCCGCCCTCGGCCTGATAACGCTTGCGCAGGCGCAGGAACAATTCGCTCATGATGCGAATGTCGGTTTGCGCTTCGCCCGGGCCATCGGCGCCTTTCCAGTGCCATTGCAGCCAGCGACTGCTGTTGACCAGCGAGCCGTCCTCTTCGGCAAAACAGGTGGTCGGCAGGCGTATGACTTCGGTCTGGATGTCGGCGCTTTTCACGTCGTTGTACGGCCCGACGTTTTGCCAGAACTCGGAGGTTTCCGTGGCCAGCGGGTCCATCACCACCAGCCATTTCAGTTTGGCCAGCGCGCCCATTACGCGGTTCTTGTCCGGCAATGCCGCAATCGGGTTGAAGCCCTGGCACATGTAACCGTTAACCTTGCCCTGGCTCATCAGGTCGAACATCTTCAGCACGTCGTAGTTGGGGATGTCGAGTTTCGGCAAATGGTCGTAGCACCAATTGTTCTCGACCGTGGCGTTGGCGCCGTACCACGACTTCATCAGGCTGACGTGGAATTTGCTGTAGTTCTGCCAGTACGACAGTTGCCCAGGACGCAACGGGACTTGTGTGCGTTTGTGGATGAAGGTGTTGTAGTCCTGCTCGCTGTCCTGACCTAAGGTGAGGTAGCCCGGCAGCGCGTTGGAGAGCAAGCCAAGATCGGTCAGGCCTTGAATGTTGGAGTGCCCGCGCAAGGCGTTGACCCCGCCGCCGGGCATGCCGACGTTGCCCAGCAGCAGTTGCACCATCGCCGCGCTGCGAATGATTTGCGCGCCGATCGAGTGCTGAGTCCAGCCGAGGGCATAGAGAATCGTCATGGTCTTGCCCGGAATCGAACAAGTGGCGATCTCCTCCCAGATTTTCTGCATGGCGTCGACCGGCATGCCGCAGATCTGGCTGGCGAGGTCGATGTTGTAGCGGCTGTAATGCACCTTCATCAATTGATAGACGCAACGCGGATCCTGCAAGGTCGGGTCGACTTTGACGAAGCCGTCGTCGCCCATCTCGTAACCCCAGCCGGACTTGTCGGTGTAGGTGCGTTTCTCCGCGTCGTAGCCGCTGAAAATACCGTCTTCGAAGCCGTAGCCTGATCTGACGATGAACGACATGTCGGTGTAGTTGCGCACGTATTCGTGCTGGATCTTGTCCTCGGTCAGCAGGTAATTGATCAGCCCGCCCATGAAGGCGATGTCGGTGCCGGTGCGGATCGGCGCGTAGTAGTCGGCCACCGAAGCGGTCCGGGTAAAACGCGGATCAACCACGATCAGCCGCGCAGCGTTGTGCGCTTTGGCCTCGGTCACCCATTTGAAGCCGCACGGATGCGCTTCTGCTGCGTTGCCACCCATCACCAGGATCAGATTCGCGTTGGCGATATCGGTCCAGGTATTGGTCATGGCACCACGGCCGTACGTCGGGGCAAGACTTGCCACCGTCGGGCCGTGTCAGACACGCGCCTGGTTATCAAACCCCAGCATGCCGAGACTGCGAATCACCTTCTGGGTGATGTAGCCGGCTTCATTGGACGCCGCCGACGCCGCGAGGAAACCGGTGCTCAGCCAGCGATTCACCGTTTGCCCGTTGGCATTTTTCTCGATGAAGTTGGCGTCGCGGTCGGCTTTCATCAGGTCGGCGATGCGGTCGAGCGCTTCGTCCCAACTGATTCGCGTCCATTCGCTGCTGCCCGGCTTGCGCGTTTGCGGGTAGAGCAAACGGCCGGGGCTGTGAATGAAGTCGAGAAGGCCTGCGCCTTTCGGGCAGAGAGTGCCGCGATTGACCGGGTGGTCGGCGTCGCCCTCGATGTGAATGATGCTTTGCGCTACGTTCTTTGCTCCATCGCCCTGGCTGTACATGATCAAACCGCAGCCGACCGAGCAATACGGACAGGTGTTGCGGGTTTCATGGGTGTGGGCAAGCTTGAAGTGGCGCACCTGCTCGGCGAAGGCCAGCGTCGGGGCCATGCCCAACGCGCCCAGGCTAGAGCCTGCAAGGCCGATACCGGCGACCTTGAAGAACTGACGACGGCTGAGATCCATCGTGCACTCCTGATCAGGTGGAACCCGGTACTTGTGCCGGGTTTTATCTGGACAATCACGGTTGCGGCAAACGAGTGCCGACCTTTTCACTGTAGACAATGACCACACGATCTGTGTGAAAACCGACCGTCGGCCATTTGTCGGCTCTCCCACTAACAACCGCAATCCCTGTGGGAGCTGGCTTGCCAGCGATAGCAGTGGATCAGCCACCATCTTTATTGGATGTGCCGACGCCATCGCTGGCAAGCCAGCTCCCACAGGTTTTGTGTGCTCCCACCTGGCCATGGGCTTAGAATGCCCGGCAGGACCAACCCCGCCTTCACGAGACCGCGCATGACTTTCGATTTTGATCAGGTATTCGACCGCCACAACACTGGCAGCACCAAGTGGAGCCGCTATTCGGCTGACGTGCTGCCGATGTGGGTCGCTGACATGGATTTCGCCGCGCCGCCGGTAATCATCGAGGCGTTGCAACAGCGCCTGCTGCATCCGCTGGTGGGCTACAGCGTCGCCCAGGACAACCTGCGCGAAGCCATCGTTGCCGATCTCTGGAACAAGTTCGCCTGGCAGGTCAAACCGCAAGAGTTGATTTTCCTGCCGGGCATCGAATCCGGTTTCAACATGGCTTTGAAAGCGCTGGTACAGCCGCAGCAAAACGTTGTGGTGCAAGTGCCGAACTATCCGCCACTGCGCCACGCACCGGGGCATTGGGGCCTGAACAAGGTCGAGCTGGCATTCGACGCGCAGGCCGATGGCACTTACCTGACTCCGCTGGACGTGCTGCGTGAGTCGCTGAACGGTGGCGGTGCACTGCTGCTCAGCAACCCGCACAACCCGCTCGGCAAAGTGTTCGCCCGCGAAGAACTGCAAGCCGTGGCCGATATCTGCGTGGCGCAGGACGCGTGGATCATCTCTGATGAAATCCACGCCGAGCTGTGCTTCGACGGCCGCGTACACATTCCGACCGCCTCGCTGAGTCCGGAAATTGCCCAGCGCACCATCACCCTGATGTCGGCGAGCAAGGCTTACAACATTGCCGGCCTGAAGACATCGTTCATGATCATTCAGGACGCGGCCTTGCGCGAACGCGTCAACCACGCCCGTTGCGGCATGGTCGACAGCGTCAATCCGCTGGGTATGGAAGCCACTCGCGTGGCCTACTGCGAAGGTGCGCCTTGGCTGGCCGAACTGAAAACCTATCTGCAGGCTAATCGTGACTGGCTGGTGGAAGCAGTGCGCAGTCGCTTGCCGGGGGTGATCATCAACGTGCCGCAGGGCACGTATCTGGCGTGGCTGGATTGCTCGGCGCTGGATCTGGACGACCCGCAACGCTTCTTCCTTGAACACGGCAAAGTCGGGCTCAGCGCGGGTCTGGATTTTGGCGATCAACATCAGCAATACGTGCGCCTGAACTTCGGCTGCCCGCGCTCGATGCTCGAAGAAGGTATCGCCCGGATGGAGCGCGCGCTGACCCAGCGCAATACCTGAAACCGCCACTAAACCCTGTGGGAGCTAGCCCTGCTAGCGATAGCGGTCTGACATTCACCATTGATGTCGACCGACAAATCGCCATCGCTAGCAGGGCTAGCTCCCACAGGGGTTGAGTGTTCCTGACAAAAAACGCGTCGTAAATCCGATCGAACTCACGGCAAACGCACCGGGTCAACCGCCCATACCTGCCCTGAAAACTCGGAGACCCGCGATGACCGACTACCCGAAACCACCCTTTGCTACACAAGCCCAAGCCGTTCCCGGTTCGCAACGCAAGATGGAGCCCTATCCAGACTGCGGCGAGCAAAGTTACGTCGGCTCCGGGCGTCTCGCCGGCAAAATCGCCCTGATCACTGGCGCCGACAGCGGCATCGGTCGCGCCGTGGCCATTGCCTTCGCCCGTGAAGGCGCAGACGTCGCCGTTGCTTATCTGAATGAACACGAAGACGCCAAAGAAACCGCCCGCTGGGTCGAACAGGCCGGCCGCCAGTGCCTGTTGCTGCCCGGCGATATTGCGCAGAAAGCCCATTGCCAGGCGCTGGTCGACAAGACCGTCGAACGCTTCGGCCGCATCGATGTGCTGGTCAACAACGCGGCGTTCCAGATGACCCACGAAACCTTCGAGGAAATCCCCGACGAGGAATGGGTGATGACCTTCGACGTCAACATCACCGCGATTTTCCGCTTGTGCCAAGCTGCGATCAAACACATGCGCGCCGGCGCCTCGATCATCAACACCAGTTCTATCAACTCCGATTTGCCCAAACCGACCCTGCTCGCCTACGCCACCACCAAGGGTGCGATTGCTAACTTCACCGGTGGTCTGGCGCAAATGCTCGGGCCGAAAGAGATTCGCGTGAACTGCGTGGCGCCGGGTCCGATCTGGACGCCGCTGATCGTCTCGACCATGCCCGACGAAGAAGTGCAGAACTTCGGTGCCGAAACCCCGCTCGGCCGCCCCGGCCAACCCGTGGAAGTGGCGCCGATCTACGTGTTGCTGGCCTCGGATGAAGCCAGCTACATCACCGGCCAGCGCTACGGCGTGACCGGTGGTAAGCCGATGCTCTGATCCGCGGCCACCTCGGTCCCTGTAGGAGCTGTCGCAGGCTCGGGTCAGCTCCTACAATTTCTGTAACCACGGTGCCATTGCCGTCACATCGAACACTTAAGGGCGGCCAATCATGAGTTTTGTCGTATGGGTAGCGGTGCTCGGCGCCGTGCTGTTAACCCTGGCACTGACCTCCTCCTACCTGCGCTGGATGCCGGTGACGACCTCGGCGGTTTGTTTGCTGCTGGGCATCGGCATCGGCCCCAGCGGCCTCGATTTGCTGCAGCTGCCACTGGAAGACGCTTCCTTGTGGATGGAGCACCTGACGGAAGTTGCGGTGCTGTTTTCGCTGTTTGTTTGCGGATTGAAATTGCGTTTGCCACTGCGCGACAAGCACTGGCGGATCGCTTTCGGGCTGGCCGGGCCGGTCATGGTGGTGACCATCGCCGGGGTTTGCCTGCTCCTGCATTGGGCACTGCAGTTGCCATGGGGGCCGTCGTTGTTGATTGGTGCGATGTTGGCGCCGACCGATCCGGTGCTCGCAGCCTTGGTGCAAGTCAACGATGCGCGAGATGTCGACAGTGTGCGTTTTGGCCTGTCCGGCGAGGCGGGCCTCAA
This sequence comes from Pseudomonas sp. 4CAES_32.4, assembly GCF_058136335.1. Classification (NCBI taxonomy): domain Bacteria; kingdom Pseudomonadati; phylum Pseudomonadota; class Gammaproteobacteria; order Pseudomonadales; family Pseudomonadaceae; genus Pseudomonas; species Pseudomonas sp. 4CAES_32.4. Next base: position 3,038,829 of record NZ_CM176882.1, on the reverse strand, counting down.
TGACGGGGTGGCTTTCCCGTTCGTGATCCTCGGGCTGTTGTTGATTCACGGACAAGGCACGGCAGGCGAATGGCAGGACTGGGTGCTGCGCAGTCTGTTGTGGGCGGTGCCCGCCGGATTGCTCACCGGTTACTGGATGGGCCGTGGCATCGGTCGGGTGACCCTGTCGCTGCGTATTCGTAATGACGACAGCACGTTGAGCCCGAACGATTATCTGGCGCTGTCGCTGATCGCCTTGGCGTATGTGGTCGCCGAGGCGATTGGCGGCTACGGCTTTCTCTCGGTGTTCGCCGCTGGCCTGGGCTTGCGCCAGGTCGAAGTGAAATCCACCGGCGCCAGCCAACCGCCCGCCGAGCATTTGGTGCAGCCGGTGGTCGGTCACCAGAATGTCGAACCGCAGCACGCCGTGCACGGCGATACCGAGCGGCTGGAAAGTGGTCAGGTGGCGGCCGGGATCATGATGGGCGATATGTTGTCATTCGGCGGACTGGTCGAACGGGCCATGGAAGTGTTTCTGGTTACCCTGCTCGGCGTTGTGTTGATCGCGCACTGGGATTGGCGTGCGCTGCTGGTCGGCGGTGCATTGTTCTGCCTGATACGCCCGGCCTGTGTCGCGCTGATGCCCTGGGGAACGCTGCTGGCAACACGTCAGCGCATGCTGATCGGCTGGTTCGGGATTCGTGGGATCGGCAGTCTGTTCTATTTGTTTTACGCGTTGAATCATGGCTTGAGCGATGCGCTCGCCACGACATGTACCGACCTGACGCTGTCGGTGGTGGCGTTGAGCATTTTGCTGCACGGCATCAGCACGCAACCGATCCTCGCGCGTTACGAACTGCTCAAGCAACAAAAAACCTGATTTTTATCTGGCATTTTCAAGCGCGCATTCATCGAACATTTTTGTGAAAAAAAATGGATCCCTGCGTAACCGTCGGCAGTCACAAGCATAACCCCCCGCTGAGTTCGTCCGGCGGGGCCCGGCAGGTTCGGTTCCCCTGCGGCTTCTGGCCTATGAAAAGGAATCTCTGACAAATAAGGTTACGGTCATGAAAGAATGCTCGACTCCTGCGCAAATCAAGGCTTGCAGAGCACTGGCTCTGGAACGCAATCGCCAACTGTTCGAAAACGCTCACGCCCTCAATCGAGCGGCGAATGCGGCGCTTGAGGTGGAAAACCTGGATTTCGAACAATTCGAGCACTATCGAGCCTTGCGCAAGAAAGCTGATCTGATGTTTGAAGACGCCATCGACCATTTGTGTGTGTTGAACGAAGACTTCCCGCCCATTCCAATGTCGTCGCAGAAGACAGTTGAGTCGCGTCGGCAGCTTGAAGCCACAGTCTGAATTCGCTGCACAAAAAACCCGGCCATCTGAGCCGGGTTTTATTTGCCTGTCGATCAACCGCCCGGATTGGTCACCTGGATATACACCGCGTAACTGCCCAGCAGCACCCAAAACGTGGCGAAGATCCACGGTGTGCGCAGGGAAAACAGCAGGGATTTGCGGTAGCCCTTGTGGCTGGATTCCATTTCGCTGAACAGCGGCGATTCATCATAGGCCAGGCCCATCAGCGGTTCGCTATGCAGCAAATGACTCTGCTTGAAATGCCAGTGATCGATGATCTGGTACGCCGCACGAATCCCCGGCCAGGCATTCAACGAACTGAGCAGGCCCAACAGCGCCAGAAACGGCGGCACCACGATGGTGAACAACTTGCCCCACTCCGGGTTGACGTTGGCCATGCATGAGGCGAACGCAATCACCAGAAAAGACTGCGCCGCCAGGTAGGCGTCGGTGCGGTTGGCGAGAATGCTGGTTTCGTACTGGATTTCCCGGCGATAGAAATCCAGCCGTTCCTTGGGTGAGCCGAACATCTTCGCGTTATGTTCGGTCAGGGTTTCTTCAGCGGTTGGCTGGGTCAATATGCGAGGCAAGGGACACGCGCTCCGGGGTGGGTAAAACCTTTAGAGGCACCCCGGCGTGTACTGGTTCAGGCGAATGTACCGACGGCTCATTTCATCGATTGCGCAATGATCTCCACCAGATTCAATTGGGTGAACGGCTTGGGCAGGCGCGGCAGTTGCGCGGCGAAACCTTCCAGGCGTTCGGCGTAACCGGTGGCGAGGATGATCGGCAAATCCGGTTTCAGCAGCCGCACGGCATGGGCCAGTTGCGCGCCGCTCATCTGCGGCATGGCCATATCGGTGATCATCAGGTCGATCACCTCAGCCTGATCGAACAGCGCCAGCGCCTGGGCGCCGGAAGTGGCGCTGATCACCCGATGGCCGAGGTCTTCGAGCAGCAGGCTGGTGCTGGTCAGCACCAGCGAGTCGTCGTCGACCACCAGCACGCTGAGTCGCGGCACCGAAACCGGCTCGACCGCCGGATACAGCGGTTTCACCGTCGCGCCATCCACCGCCACTGGCAACCACAACTCTGCGGTGGTGCCTGTGCCCTTTTCACTCTTGAGGACAAAACGCCCGCCGAGTTGCTCGATGAAGCCATGCACCATCGACAACCCCAGCCCGGTGCCTTTGCCCAGACCTTTGGTGGTAAAAAACGGATCCCGAGCCGATGCCAGCGTTTGCGCGTCCATGCCTTCACCGGTGTCGGTCAGGCTCAGGCACACGTAGCGCCCGGCACTGAGCGTTGCCTGAGTTTGTTCGAGTACCACTTCCGGCTGAGCACGGATGACTACGCTGCCACCTTCGGGCATGGCATCGCGGGCGTTGGTCGCCAGGTTAAGGATGGCCAGTTCCAATTGGTTGGTGTCGGCGATCACCGCTTCCAGATCGTCGGGAAACTGCGTGTCGATGCGGATCCCCGGCCCCAGCGAACTGCGCAGCAGCCCGGTAATGCCTTGCACCAGCCGTTCGATGTTGACCGATTCGGTCTTGAGTTCCTGACGCCGAGCGAATGCAAGCATGCGCTGGGTCAACGACACGCCACGCAGGGCACCCTGGGTGGCGTTTTCCAGCAGACGGCTGATTTTCGGATCATCCCCGGTGCGCTTTTGCAGAATTTCCAGATTGCCGAGGATCACTGTCAGCAGGTTGTTGAAGTCATGGGCGATGCCGCCGCTGAGCTGCCCGATGGCCTGCATCTTTTGCGCCTGGAACAACGCTTCACGGGTTTTCTCCAAGGCCTGTTGCGCCAGATGAGTTTCGGTGACATCGCGGGTGATCTTGGCGAAACCCAGCAACGTGCCGGTATCGCCGCGAATCGCATCCACCACCACATGGGCAAGAAAACGCGTGCCATCCTTGCGCATCCGCCAGCTCTTGTTTTCGAAGCGGCCCTCACGGGTGGCTGTATCCAGCGCCCGCTGCGGCTCACCGAGTTCGCGATCTTCGGGGGTGTAAAAAATCGAAAAATGCTGGCCGATGATTTCTTCCGGCAGGTAACCCTTGATCCGCTGCGCGCCCTGGTTCCAGTTACTCACCCGGCCTTCGGGGCTGAGCATGTAGATGGCGTAGTCGGTAACGCCTTGCACCAATAAGCGGAATTGTTGCTCGCTTTGCTTGAGGGTTTCTTCGGCCATCTTGCGATCGGTCAGATCACGGGTGATCTTGGCGAAACCCAGCAGTTTGCCGTTGGGATCGATGATCGGATCGATCACCACGTGGGACCAGAAATTGGTGCCGTCCTTGCGCACCCGCCAGCCTTCGCCTTCGAAACGCCCTTCGCGGATAGCGGTGTCGAGCGCCCGCTGTGGCAAACCGGCCGCGCGGTCATCGGCGGTATAGAACCGCGAGAAATGCTCGCCGAGGATTTCCGCTTCTTCGTAACCCTTGAAGCGCTTGGCGCCCGAGTTCCAGCTAGTGATGATGCCGTCAGGGTCGATCATGTAGATCGCATAGTCGACCACCGCATCGATCAACAGTCTGAAACGCATTTCTTCGATCGCGGCGGTCTTGGTGTTTTCGCTCATTACAGTCACTGCACAGGGTCATGCGCTGGAGTATGCGTCAATCCGTGGAATTGAAAAGCCATCAGGGCGGTTTTTGATTGCCCACCAGCGCGGCAACAGTTGCTGGATGCGGCTTTCGGCAAAGCGGTCGTCAATCAACATGACCACGCCGCGATCCTGACGGGTACGAATGACACGCCCGGCGGCTTGCACGACTTTCTGCACGCCGGGATACAGATAGGTGTAGTCGTAACCGGCACCGAAGATCGCTGCCATACGTCGCTTCATCTGCTCGTTGACCGGGTTGAGTTGCGCCAGCCCCAACGTCGCGATGAACGCGCCGATCAATCGCGCGCCGGGCAAATCAATACCTTCACCGAACGCCCCGCCCAACACCGCAAACCCCACGCCCTGACTCTCGGCGGTGAACTGATCGAGAAAGGCCTGGCGCTGCCCTTCGGCCATGCCCCGTGATTGCAGCCACTGGGCGATTTGCGGATGGCGTTCGGCGAGCAATGTCGCCACTTGCTGCAAGTAATCGAAGCTGCTGAAAAACGCCAGATAATTGCCCGGTCGCTCGCTGAACTGACGGGCGATCAAGTCGACGATGGGTTCCAGCGAGGCTTGGCGATGATTGAAGCGCGTCGATATCTGGCTGACGATGTGCACCTGCAATTGCTCGGCAGCGAACGGTGATTCGACATCGATCCACACGGTGCTGGCCGGCGTGCCCAGCAGATCGGCGTAGTAATTTCGCGGGCTGAGGGTCGCGGAAAACAGCACGCTGCTGCGCGCCGCGGTCAGTCGCGGACCAATGAACGCCGCCGGCACCACGTTGCGCAGGCACAGTTGCGAGAGTGGTTTCTTACGATCAAGGTCACGTTTGCTGATGTCGAACAGGTAATGCTCGTCGTAGAGTTCCGCCACCCGTGCAAATTGCAGCAGGTCGAAATAGAAATTCTGCAGAGCGCTGTCGAGCCCTTGCGGGTGGTCGTTGAGGTAATCGCCAATCGCCGCGCAGCACAGGGAAATCGCTTGCAGTAGTTTTTCCGGCGCCTTGTCGTAAGCCTGATACGCCGCCAGTTGCGGCGCATGCAGCGCATTCCATTCGCGGTTGACCCGTTGCAGGGCGTTTTTCAGCGGCTGGGGGGCAGTCTTGCGCACGCTGGCCAGGGTGAACTGGTCGAGACTGGCGCTGTACATCTGCCGACCGCGCTCGACCAAGTTGTGCGCCTCGTCCGCCAGCACCGCGACTTTCCACTGATTGAGCTGCGCCAGTCCAAACAGCAGCGCGCTGAAATCGAAGTAATAGTTGTAGTCGGCGATGACCACGTCGACCCAACGGGCCATTTCCTGGCTCAGGTAATACGGGCACACCGAGTGTTGCGCGGCGACTTCGCGCATGGCGGCTTGATCGAGCAGATTGATGCGACTGGCCGCTTGGCGGGCGGCGGGCAAACGATCATAAAAGCCTTGGGCCAACGGGCAGGATTCGCCGTGACAGGCTTTGTCCGGGTGTTCGCAGGATTTGTCCCGGGCGACCATTTCCAACACACGCAGCGGCAAGGTCGGCGACTGGTCGAACAAGACCTGGCTGGCATCCAGCGCCAGTTTGCGCCCCGGTGTCTTGGCGGTGAGGAAAAACACCTTGTCCAGTTGCTGCGGCGCCAAAGCCTTGAGCATCGGGAACAGCGTGCCGAGGGTTTTGCCGATGCCGGTGGGTGCCTTTGCCATCAGGCAACGACCGGTGCTGACGGCTTTGAACACCGACTCGGCCAAGTGCCGCTGGCCGGGGCGGAAATCGGCGTGGGGGAACGTCAGTTGCTGCGCCGCCAGATTGCGCGCCTCGCGATGGGCCATTTCCTGCTCGGCCCACTGCAGAAACAATGTGCATTGTTGCTGGAAAAACGCCTGCAGCGCATCGGCGCTGAAGTGTTCAACCAGACAGGTTTCCTTCTCGCTGACGATGTCGAAATACACCAGCGCCAGATTGATCTGTTCAAGTTGGAGTTTGCGGCACATCAACCAGCCGTAGATCTTCGCCTGCGCCCAGTGCAGCTGGCGGTGATTGGCCGGTTGTTTGCTCAGATCGCCTCGGTAGGTTTTGACTTCTTCGAGGCAGTTTTGCGCCGGGTCGTAGCCGTCCGCCCGGCCCTTTACCTTCAATTGCAGGAACTCGCCTTCCAGTGCCACTTCGCTCTGGTACTTGTCATTGCGTCGAGATGCCACCGTGCGATGGCCGACGATGCCTTCCAGTGCGGTGGGTGATGGTGTGAAGCGCAAGTCGAGGTCACCGGTCTTGGCGGTGAATTCGCACAGCGCGCGCACGGCGATGCTGTAGCTCAAGCGCTCTGCTCCGCCCATTGCACGTAACACACGGCCACCGGCATCTGATGCTCGTGGCAGAACTCCAGCCAGCGCAATTGATTGTCCTGCAAGCGGTCACCGGGGCCTTTGACTTCAATCATTCGGTAGGTTTTGTGTTGCGGCCAGAACTGGATCAGGTCGGGCATGCCGGTGCGGTTGGCCTTGATGTCGAGCAATAAACGCTTGAACCAATGCTTGAGGTGTTCGGCCGGCAGACAGGCCAGCGCCTGGTCCAGCAAATCTTCATTCAGCGCGCCCCAGAACACGAACGGCGACTGGATGCCCCACTTGTCGACAAAACGCTGGCGAATGGTCGCGGCGTAACGGCCATCGTCGAGTTCGTCGAGGCAGGCCTGGAACAGCTCGGCGCGGCGCTGCTGGAAGTCTTCATTGAGCAAGTCCACCGGCCCGCGCTGGAACGGGTGAAAGAACGCACCGGGCAACGGCGCGAAAATCGCCGGCCAGCACAACAGGCCAAACAAGGAGTTGATCAGGCTGTTTTCCACGTAATGCACCGGCCCCTCGTCGTCGTGCAGATGGGCCTGCACGTAAAACTCCACCGACAGCGCGGGATCGCTGCGCGGCAACTGCAAATCCAGACGTTCGACCGGCCTGGCGATCGCGCGTTTAAGCGGTGGGCCGCCGAGTTTGCGCCGCAGTCGCGGCAACATCCGTTGCAGACCTTGCTGCTCGGCGGCGCTTTCTGGTGTCTGCTCGGCGAGTGTGCCGAGTTCCAGCGCCAATGCGTATTCCGCGCAGCGTTCCAGCACGCGGATCATGCGTAACCGGGCGCCGGGATAGGCGCAGTCGCGGTAGATGCTCAGGGCCAGGGCAAACTCGCCGATGCGTTCGCAATACTGGCCGATCTGGAACAGCACTTTGCCGCGCCGACGTTCTAGCCACGGGTTGTCGAAGTGCAGTGCCGTGACTTGTTCGGCAATGATGTCCAGCGGCTCGCCAGCCTCGAAACGCAATTGGCAGTTGTGCAGGAACAGGCAGGCGTCGACGTCCTCGCGGCTGCGCAGGCCTCGCGAGTCCGCGCAGAATTCGACGTTTTCGTAGGTAAAAATCCCCAGATCGGCGAGCACGAATTCGGACCAGTCCTGATAGAGATTGCCGAAGAACATCAGGCGCAGACGGTCGCACAGATCCATGATGGTCAGGCTGAACAGCCGCTCATTCAGTGACGGCGCCCATTCGCGCAGGGCTCGCGGTTCGTTGAACTGCTCGGCCAGCAGCGGCAGCCAGTCATCCTTGCGGCCCTTGGGCTGTTCGATGGTCGCGCCAAATGCCTGGAGGATTTCGGCCTTGAGCAACACGTCGAACAGTTCTGCAATGGCCAGCGGCGCGTGTTCTTCGATCCAGCCATGCTCGAGCAGCGGTTGCGCGGCGTCAGCGATGTCGCCGATTTCAAGGTAACTGAGTTTGCCGGCGCGAAAATGCACACCCTTGCGCATCACCATGCGCACCAGCAAACCTTGCGAGGCGCGGGGCACGGCATGAAAGGTGCGGATAAAACCATGTTCAGCTTCACTCATCACATCGGCGTAACGAAGCTCAAGCCAATCAAGCACTTGCCGGAAGTTATTGAGGTAATAGAACGGGTCGTCGAGGGGGTTGGCAGTCACGGTAATTCAGGGCCATGGCGAGCGAATACTGGTTATGCGTACAGATACCAGCTCTGCCCCGCCCGGTGCAAACGGAAAAAGATCAATGGCATTTTTTCGGCGGTGTATCGAACTTTTCCCTTGTCGATGGCACCAACCGCGTTACAGGGCGGACAATGCCCGTCATCACATCGCATGAGGAATTCAACGTGGGTACGAAAATCAAGGCACTGGGCATTCCTTTCGCGGTAGCCGCTCTGCTGGCACTGGGCGGATGCTCGACCCAGACGGTGGTGACCCTGCAAAACGGCACCCAGTACCTGACCAAGGACATGCCGAAAACCGAGACCAAAGATGGTTTCTATGAGTTTGAGGATATTTCCGGGGCCAAGGTAAAGGTTCGCGCCGATGAGGTCGCGACGGTTCGCAAGGAAGACTAGGTTTATCTCGCGCGTTCCCACGCTCTGCGTGGGAACGATCAATCATTCGAAGGCCGGCATCCCCGGAATGCTGCCGTCACAAGGCATGTAAGTGCCGCCGCGCTTGACCACTTCACCCTGCAAACGCTGGCAACGCTCCAGATCCTGCTGGGCCATGCGATCAATGCTCAGATTGCCGGTGGTTTGCGGCTGCTTGCCGTCCCCCAGGCGGAGGGTCACGAACGGTTGTTCGGGCTGAATCTGAAAGCGGCTTTGCTCTTCTACTGGTTCAGTCACTTCGGCTTTCGCCGGCGCAGGCAATTGATCGGTGGTGATGCCGTAACGGCTCAGAATCGAACTTTGAGGCAGATCGGCCCAGGCATGGGCTGAATACAACGCCAGGCCCACGATGCCGACATACCCCTTGAAACCTTTCACGTTTGAATCTCCTGTACTCAATGGCGGCTAGCTATAGAACGTGCCTGCACGTGCTGGCTTTAGGCCGCATTTGCTGTTTTCGCAGGGATTTGAGTCAGGGAGTGGCTGCTGAGTCACTTTTGAGACCGAGCTGCTGCCAATCGCTAGCAGGGCTAGCTCCCACAAGGGATCCGCGGCGTTCACACATTCCCTGTGGGAGCTAGCCCTGCTAGCGATGGCGCCTGTAAAGGCGCCACATCAACATCAGGCGATCACGATTCCATCAGCACTGAGGCTATTCAACGCAACCCCCACCAACGTCACCGAATCATTGCCAAACGTCAGCACGGTGTCCTGCCCGACCGTTGACGCATGCGCGAGAAAGTCGTCGGTAGGCAGAACGCCCTGCACACCGAGAAACACCAGTTTGTCGTTGGCATTAAACCCGATTACCCGATCCTGACCGAACGCGCCGTTGAACAGGAACGTATCCGCCCCGCCGCCCGACTCCATCAGGTCATTGCCGGCGCCGCCGACGAAGACATCGTTACCCGCCCCTCCGATCAAATGATCATTGCCATCAAGGCCAAATAGCCAGTCACCGCTGGCATGGGCCTTAAGCGTGTCGGCGCCGCTGCTGCCTTTGACGCTGGACTCGTACGCCGTGACGTTGTTGCCCACTTTCAAACCGCTGGCCGTGACGCTGTGGGTCACGTCGTCCTTGAACAGGCCCCAGAGAAACCCCGGCTCCTTGGTGACAATGCTGCCGATGTCGCGGGTGATGCTGATTGCGCCATTGGCATCACGGATGTACAGATTGCCAGCGCCGTCGTTGGCAAAGTCGAAGTTCTTCACTGTCCGTTGCAGGTCGAGGGTGTTGCTGCCCTGCCCGCCCAAAATGATGTTGTAGCCGCCGCTGTCGCGGAAGCTGTCGTTGCCGGCGCGGCCTTCCAGGTAGTCGTTGCCGCTGCCACCCTGAATCAGATCGTTACCGTCGCTGCCGATGATGAACGTGCTGCCCTTGTGGGTTTCGGCGTTGCGATTGAGATCCTGCACCCAGGTGTTGGCCCGCGCCGGGTCGGACAGATTGGCGACGATAATCGTCGAGTCGCGGCTGGTCAGGTCGTAGAATTTCGAGTCGAGCACGCGGGTCATGCCGTCGCCGTAACCGGTGGGCAGGTGCGAAATCCAGGTCGGAATATTGAGGATCGAGTACGGCAGCAGATTCCACGTCGTCGAGGCGTAATGGTCGTTGAAGCTGACGATGTTGTCAGTGGTCGATGCGTGCGCTGCGTCGTGCACACCTACCGACGCCGCAGTGAACGTCGAGCCTTCGAGGGCGCGGAACACCGGGTCATTTTCATAGCCGACGTTGAGCACTTTGTCGGTGCTGCTCTGGGTCGGCGAGGCGTAGGCGATGTAGTTGGAATCGGCGAAGAAACCGCCCCACTTGCCGCCGCTCAAGTCCGCCATGCTGTTCACCGCCAAGCCGCCGAGGCTGTGACCGCTGACCAGCACGTCTTTGCCGGTGAGACCGTTGGCCTTGGCAAACGCCATCACGTCGTTGAGCAGGTTACCGAAGGCTTGGCCGACGTAGTTTTTTGCGTAGTCCGCCGGGCCAAATGCCGCGAGCAAGTCGTTGATCACGTCGCCGATGGAATCGCCAATCAGGATTTCCCGTGGGCCGCTGGTGCCGCGAAAGGCAATGCCGAGTTCCGTGAGATGGCCCTGAGCGTCGTACTTGCCGAGGATTTCCACCTGTGCGCTGGTGTAGCCGGCCTTTTCGCCGAAGAAGGTTCCGCGCGCATCGGTCTTGCCGTCGTAGCCCAGTTGCGCGGCGGTGATGGGGGTCCAGCCGGCCTGTTTGACCGCATCGAGCGCGGCTTTTTCCGAGTCGGGATTCCACGGGATGCCGGGGATGACGCCTTGCGAATCCGTGCCGCCAATCAGCGCAGTCACCAGCGTGGCAGGCAGGCCGAGGCCGAAGCCGTTGTGCTGATAACCCGTGGCAAAGCCGTTATCGAGGTTGTGATAGGAATACAGCGTGATCGCCATGGCATCGCTGAACAACGCCTTGGAATCGGCCGTGCCGAAGTTCTTGTAGTCATACACACCCATTGCCATTGCCTCTCTCTTTGTTGGAATTGTTCAGAGATAGCTCACAGCCAGAGCGCCCCTCGCGGAACGCTCCGGAGCATTTCTACTACTTGCACATCCCCCCTGTAGGAGCTGACGAGTGCAACGAGGCTGCGATCTTTTGATTGTGCTTTTCAAGATCAAAAAATCGCAGCCTGCGGCAGCTCCTACAGAGAAAGATCATTACCTAGGCGAAAACGAACGCCGAATCCGACAGGTTAGCCACTCCCACCCCGATCAAGGTCACGGCATAGTCGCCAACCTTCAGCACGGTATCGCTGCCAGCCTGCGACGCGTGCTGCTTGTAGTCATAGCCCTGCCCCGCGCCTTCGACGCCCATGAACACCAGTTTGTCGCTGCCCTGATAGCCGTTAATGGCATCGAAACCGAACGCGCCGCTGAACAGGAACGTGTTGTTGCCGCCCAGCGCGGTCATCACATCGTTGCCCGCGCCGCCGACGAAGGTCACGTGGCCTTTGTCGCTGATCAGTCTGTCGTCGCCACCGAGACCGAACAGCCAGTCACCGTCGGCCGTGGCATGCAGCGCGTTGCCGTAACCGTCCCCGCTCAGCGAATGGTTGTACTGGGTTAGCTCGTTGCCATTGCTCAGGCCTTTGGCGGTGACATTCCAGGTGATGTCCTTGCTGCCCCACCACGAGCCCGCTTCCTTGCTCACCAACGCGCCGATGTCGCGGGTCATGCTGATGCCGCCGTAGGCGTCGCGCACATACAGGGTGCCGTCGCCGTCGTTGGCGAAGCTGAAGTTCTGCAACGGTTTTTGCAGCTCGAAAACGTTATGGCCCTGGCCGCCTAGCAAAATATTGAATCCGCCGTCATCGCGGAAACGGTCATCGCCGCCCAAGCCTTCAAGAAAGTCGTTGCCCGCCCCACCCTTGAGCCAGTCGTTGCTTTGCGTGCCGATGATGAACGTGCTGCCGGTGTGCGGCTCGCCGCTACGCCCGAGATCCTCGACCCAGGTCTTGCCCCGGGAAGCCTCCTCCAGGTTGGAGACGATGATCGTCGAGTCCTTGCTGGTGAGGTTGTAGAACGTCGAATCGATCACCCGATTCAGGCCGTCGGCATAACCCAGCGAGCCGTGGGCCGACCAGCTCAGCGGATTGATGATGCTGAACGGCACCAGGTTCTGCGCGGTGGACGCGTAGTTGTCGTTGAAGTTGACGATGTTGTCGGTGGTCGAATCGTGCGGTTTGTCGTGCTTGCCCATCGACGCGGTGCTGAACGTGGTGCCGTCGAGCACGCGGAACACCGGGTCGTTCTCGTAACCGATGTTCAGCACATTGTTGCCGGTGCTGCTCTGGGTTGGCGAAGCGAACGCAATGTAGTTGGCGTCCTTGTAGAAACCACCCCAGTTGCCCGCGCTCAGTTCGGCAACGCTGTTGACCCCGAGCCCACCGAGGCTGTGGCCGCTGATCAGCACGTCCTTGGCAGCGATGCCGTTGGCAATCGCGAACGCGGCGACAGCCTTGAGCAGATTATCGAAGGCATTTTTTGCGTAGTTGCTGGCGTAATCCGACGGCCCGATCGCCGCCAGCAGGTTGTTTTTCAGGTCACCGAAGGTGTCGCTGTAGCCCAGCCCGCCGGTGCCACGAAAGGCAATGCCGATACCGATCAACTTGCCCGCCGCGTCGTACTTGCCGAGCACTTCGGCTTCGGCGCTGGTGAACCCGTCCTTCTCGCCGAAGAACGTACCCTGCGCCCCAACCTTGCCTTGATAACCCAGCGCCGTCGCCGCCACCGGTGCCCATGCGGTCGCTGGCAATGGCCGGCCGGTCGGCGTGTAGGCGTGTAGGCGTACAGCGTCAGGGCGATGGCGTCGCTGTACAACGCTTTGCCATCGGCATGCTTGTAATCGAACAATCCCATGTTGTGCTCTCTCTTCCTTCAAAAACGGCAGCTCCGTTTAGAGCTGCCGGGGCTTTTTAGAATTGCCAATCCAGGGTCAGACCCACGCCGTGATCCTTCTCGTTCGAACCGATCAGGCCGTTGTAATCCAGGTTCACCCGTACATCGCGATTGAGCGCCAGACCGGCACGCACGCCGACCACCGCGGCATCACGATCCATCGACACGCTCTGCACCGTGAACGCGCTGTTGCCATTGGCGAAGGCCAGATGGCTGTCAGCATCGACGCTGCTCAGGTTGTGCTGCCAGCCGAGGCTCGCGCCCAGTTCCAGTTGATGCTGCTCCGACAGGGCAAAGGTACGCTTGGCGCGCACGCCGAGGGTCGACAGCACGACGTCACGGTTGTCTTCGCCACCTTTCAGTGCGGCGGCGTCACCCTTCTCGGTGAAGCTGTCGGTGTTGAGATGGACGTAGGACAGGTTGGCGAACGGTTCCAGGTTCATCGGTTGCAAGCGCAGATCGTAAGCAGCCTCCGTGAACAATTGCGCCGTGGTCGCGTCGCGTTTGGTTTTTTGCTTGCCGCTGACATCGCCGAATTGCAGATCACGTTTCGCGTCGATGCGGTGCCAGCTGTAAGCGCCGCCAACGGTCAGACGCAGGGCATCGATTTCATGTCCCAGGTAAGCACCCAAATGGTAGCTGTCGACCGACGCCGACGAATGCGTGCCGCTGCCCATGCTCAACGAGCTGTCGCTATAACCGGTGACGAAACCGAGGCGCGTATCTTCAGCGATCAAGCCGTCAACACCGGCAAGCAAGCCGCCGATCGAGCTGGTGGAATCAGCGTATTGGCTGCTGCCATCGCTCTTGCCCCACGAACCCAGCACCTTGACCCAGGCATTGCTGCGATCGTCAGTCGGTGCATCGGCGTTGAACAGATCACGCTCGCGCAGGCGCTCGCCGACGGCTTCGCGCAGATAGCGGCTGTCGTTGATCAGCAGCGTACCGATGGCCGGGTGGATCTCGCCGGACAGTTGCTGGAAGGCTTGTTGCGCCGAGGCCGCGTTGGGTGACAGCAGCAAGGTTTCGAACAACGCATTACCAGCGCCGAGACGTTCGGCTGCGGCACCGACCGCACGCTGGTTCGGCGTCAGACCGACGCTGGCGAACGAAGCACCGTTGCGCCCGACGTCCAATTGAACGCCACCGGCCGAATACGCCAGCGTGCCACCGAGAAAGGCGTAGTTGGGCAGCACCTGACCGAATTGCCCTTCGATGCCGCCCGCCGCTTGCAGGATGTTGAACTGCGTGCCGAGCAGGCTTTTCACTTCGCTGGTGGTCAACAGCGTCGGGCTGTTTTCCAGGGACAGACTGACCGTGGCACCGTCAATCACAGCCTTGCCACCGGCGACGATTTTGTCGCTGGCGGTCGGCGAGACTTCCACCGCATAGGTCGAACCCGGCTCGAAGGTCACGTCACCCGCAACGTTCAGGGTGCCGATAGAGTTGCCCGGCGCCACCGTACCGCCGTTTTTCACCGACAGTGCGCCGATGCGCCCGTTACCGCCGAGGATGCCGCTGTCATTCACGGTGACCGCCGAGGCCAGCGAACCGTTGATCGCCAGTCGGCCTTGATTGACCAGTGTCGGGCCGGTGTAGCTGTTGTTGCCGGTCATCACCAGCGTACCGATGCCCTGTTTGGTCAAACCGCCGTGGCCGGAAATGTCGTTGCGCCAGGTGTCGAGGCCGCAGGTGATGTCGCTGCACAGACGTTCGGTCGGTTTGCCTTGATCGATGATCGCGCCGATACCGGGTAAATCCGCGACAAACTGGCCGGAGCCATAAGCGCCCTGAATGCGGAATTCTTGGGGGATGTCCTGTTCGGTGACGAACATCGCCGGGCCATCGATGCCCTTGCGCAGGTTGATCATGCCCCAGCCGTACAAGGCGTCGATGCCCGGTGCGCCGAGGTCGGTCGCGGTGGTCCGCAACACCGTGGCGACTTGATCGCCGCTCATGTACGGGAAGCGTTCCATCAGCACAGCCATGGAACCGGCGACGTGCGGCGCGGCCATGGAGGTGCCGTTGTAATTCTTATAGCCGGTGGTCAGGTTGTCGGCGTTGATGCCTTCGATGATCGCGCTGTAGATTTTCGTGCCCGGCGCCGAGACGCAGAAACTCGCGGTGTAACCGCAGCGCGAAGAGAACGTGCTGATGATGTAGGGATTGGCGCTGGCCAGGTCGGGGTTCTGCTGCAACGCGGCGACGGTGATCCAGTTTGGCGCGATCTCCGGAACGAAATAACCGAGGCCGGCGATGGCATCGGGGTTATTGAGGTTGTAGTCGTTGCCGGCGGCGAAGATGGTGACGATGCCGCTGCGCGCGGCGGCAATCGCGCCATCATAGGCGCCGCCGGGTTTGGTTCCGAGCAAGGTGCGGATTTCATTGAACTGCAACTGCGCGTCATTGACCGTGAAGTGCGGGTACGCCGGGTCGCGGCCGCCGAGGTCGAAACGGTCGGTGATGCCGATGCCCCAACTGTTGTTGATAATCCGCGCGCCGCTGGCGATCAGGGCGTCCCAACCGGCCTTGTATACCGCGCCGTCGTTGCCACGCACGATGCCGTCCTCCGGGCCCGGGTCACCGTTGTCGGCGCTGATGATCTGCGCACCGAACGCGACGCCATGCATCGGTCCGCCATCGCGACTGCCGGCAGCGATACCGCCAACGTGAGTGCCGTGGGCGCCCAATTTGCCGTCGGAGCCGACCGAGGGCGAGCCGTCATAACGGAACGCATCGCCGGCCTTCACCGGGATGTACGGGTCGGTGTATTCACGAATGCCAGTGGTGACGAGCGTGATGACTTTGTTGCTGCCGGAAAACTCCGGGTGAGCGGCGTACACCGGCTGATCGAAGATCCCCAGTTTCACGCCTTTACCGGTGTAACCAGCGGCGTAGGCGTAATCGGCACCAATGGCGCGCAGGCCCCAATCGGCCTGGAATTCGGTACTGCGCCAACTGGCGGCATCACCGCTGCGCCCGGTTTCCACATAGGGCGCGGCTTGCGCGGTGCCGATGGCACAGAGTACGGCCAATGTCAGGGTTTGCAGGGCAAAGCGGCCACCCGTTTGCGCGGGGGTATTGTTGTTATTCATCCAGCGACCTTCCTTAGTGATGTTGCGAAAAATCCTGATCGTTGCCCCGCAGAGCAATGATCGTTCCCACGCTCCGCGTGGGAATGCAGCCCGTGACGCTCCGCGTCACCGGACGCAGAGCGTCCCTAGAGGCATTCCCACGCAGAACGTGGGAACGATCAAGTAAAGGGAATGGGGGCCTGGCGTTCTTGTTGGCGTCGCCGGGTTTGCAGGGTTCGAGGCATTGCGCCTGAACCTGATTTGCAGAAATCACAAGCAGCAGGGTGCCGACCACAATCGGCTTGATGTGTACGTCCATGTTCACCACTTTGTTTCTTGATGTTATGTCGGCGCTGTCGCAGGATGCGCCGACAGGGATTTACCGCGTTATTGGGTCTTCGGGCCCTGCCCGAACGCTTCATCCACCCGCGCCAGATCCTGCTCGTTCAAGGTGCCAGCGTAGTAATGCAACTTGGTCCAGGCCATCAGATAGTCGTAACGCGCCTGCGCCAGATCACGGCGGGTGGTGAACAGTTGCTGCTCGGCATTCAATGCATCGAGGTTGGTACGCTCGCCGCCGAGAATGCTTTGCTTGGTCGACACCACCAGCGCTTCCGCCGAGCTCAGCGCTTTCTGGTAAGCGCGCAGTTTGCTGACCCCGGACAGGCAGGCGCTGAACTGACGGCGCAGTTCGATCAGCGTCTCGCGCGTTTTGCCATCGAGCTCGTATTCGGCCTGTTCCATGGTGCGGCTGGCCTGACGCGTCGACGCCGACACGCCGCCACCGGCATACAACGGCACGCTGACTTCGAAACCGATGGTGTTGGTTTCGTAGCGCTGGTTATAGGTGTTGCCACTTTCCGATTCGTTCTGGCGCATCGAGGCATAGGCATTGATTTTCGGCAGATGCCCGGCGCGATTGCGCTCCACTTCGTAGCGCGCAACTTCCACGGCTTGACGTTGCGAAGCCAGATTCGGGTTGTTGCTCACCGCCATCTCGTGCCAGGTATCGTAATTGGTTGGTTGCAGGGCGAAGGTCTGGAAGTTCTGATCCAGTGGTGCCAGATCGCCGATATCCACCGCCGGCGCGCCGACCAGTGCGCCCAGTTCACGCAGCGCAGCATCCTGTTCGTTGCGCGCCTCGATCTCTTCGGCAGTGGCCAGCTCATAGCGCGACTCGGCTTCAAGAATGTCGGTACGCGTGCCCTCGCCCTGCTTGAACATGTGTTGGTTCTGCTGGAACTGCTGCTCGTAGGCTTTCTTCTTCGCCTGAGCGATGTCGATCTGATCCTGTGCGAACAGCGCCTTGGTGTAGTTATCCAACACGCGCACCAGCAATTCCTGGCTTTTGCCACGGAAGTTTTCGTCGGCAAACAGCGACTGCGCGACACCTTTGCGATACGCGGCATAAGCCTCGTAATCGAGCAGCGGTTGTTGCAGGGTCAAGGCCGA
The DNA here is from genome assembly GCF_058136335.1 of Pseudomonas sp. 4CAES_32.4. Taxonomy (NCBI): domain Bacteria; kingdom Pseudomonadati; phylum Pseudomonadota; class Gammaproteobacteria; order Pseudomonadales; family Pseudomonadaceae; genus Pseudomonas; species Pseudomonas sp. 4CAES_32.4. The sequence continues at coordinate 3,021,525 of NZ_CM176882.1, read as the reverse complement.
GCCGTAACTGCTGTAGTTACGGTCGTCGGAGCGGTTGCGCGCGCGGTCATCGAGGGATGTGGCTTTCGACGAGTTGCGACCCTTGTTGTAGGTGTAACCGAGGCGTGGCAGCAGACCGGCGCGGCCAATGGCGCGGTTTTCCAGACCCGCGTCGCGCTCCTTGATCGCGCCGAGGAACACCGGGTCATTGCGCAGCGCCTGCTCGTAAATCTCAAACGGCCCCATCGCCGCTACCGCTGAGTGACTCGCGAGCAGCAGCATTGCCGCCCCGAGCATGGAAAGCTTATTCATACAGCCGAACATCCTTATTCCTCGGTCAACGCGGAGCCGGCCCGGTCGAGCAGCGGTTTGAACAAATAGTTGAGGAGTGAACGTTCGCCGGTGCGCACGAACATTTCTGCCGGCATGCCGGGCTTGATCACCAGCCCGTTGAGTTTTTCCATGGCCTGATCACTGACACTGCTGCGCAGCACGTAATACGGCACGCCGGTTTTCTCATCGATCATCTGGTCGGCGGAAATCAGGCTGACTTCGCCGGGTACACGCGGGGTTTTGCTCTGGTTGAACGCGGTAAACAGGATGTCCACCGGCAAATGCGTGCCGACCTTGTCGATCAGGTTGACCGGCAGGTGCCCTTCCACTTCCAGCGTGGTGCCTTGCGGAACGATTTCCAGCAGGGTTTCGCCCTGACGCACCACGGCGCCTTCGGTGTGCACGCCAAGATTGACCGCCACGCCGTCAGCGGTGGCGATGATTTCGCTATGCTGCAGGTCGAAACCGGCGGAGGTCAGTTGCTCCGACAGCGTCACGCTTTTCAACTGAGCGTCGGCCAGTTGCGTGCGGACTTCCTTCTGGTATTCCTCGCCGTGCTGTTGCAGCTTCAGCCGCGACTCGAGGATGCCCTGCTCGACCCGGCCGCTTTCACCGATGTTTTCCGCCAGTTGTTGCTGCACTTGCGACAGCTGCCGTTGGTATTCCATCAGGCGATTGCGCGGAATGTAGCCGTTGTCGGCCAGTGGCTGCAGGTTGCGCAACTGCTGTTGCAGCGAATCGGCCTGGGCATTCAGATCGCTGCGCGCGCGGCGCATGCCGGCCAGTTGCGCGGTGGCGCCTTCGATGCTCGCGCGCAATGCCGCTTGCTCACGATAAAACGCTTCGCGACGGCTGCTGAACAATTGGCGCTGCCCTTCCAGCACCAGCGCCAGACGCGGGTCCGGGTCGTTGCTCAACTCGGCGGGAAACGTCACTTGCTTAAGATTGTCTCGTTCGGCCTGCCAGCGCGCGAGACTGGCCCAGGCCATGCGGTACTGCGCTTGCAGCGACTGTACGTCGGCGGCGACCTGGGTCTGGTCGAGGCGGAACAGCGGTTGGCCCTGTTTCACGATTTCGCCTTCGCGCACCAGAATCCGGCTGACCACACCGCTGCTCATCGACTGCACGGCTTTGCGCTTGCCGGAGACGACCACCGTGCCTTGCACCGGAATGCCTTGATCGAGTGGCGCCAACGCCGCCCAGGTGAAGAAACTGCCGGCACCGACGATGGCCAGAATCCAGCCCATGCGCGCAAAGAATTTAGCGTCGCGCTCGGGGCGTTCAGTGATGTAAGCGTGTTCCATGCTCGCTTCGTTTGCAGTGTCCATGCTTGTGCTGCTCATACACCCGAATTCCTTGTCGAGGGCTGATACTGTCGGCTCATGCTGAGCCCGCCCGGTGCCTGCGCAGGCTTCTCGCGTTGTTGTTCATGATTGCCGGACAACGCCTTGAGCACGTCCTGACTCGGGCCGAATGCCTGCAGGCGACCGTCATTGAGCACCAGCAACTTGTCGGCTTGAGCCAATACCGAAGAACGATGGGTCACCAGCACCACGGTGGTGCCTTGCGCCTTCAATTGCGCAATGGCACTGGCCAGTGCCGCTTCGCCAACGGTGTCGAGGTTGGAGTTCGGCTCATCCAGCACCACCAGGCTCGGCGTGCCATACATTGAACGCGCCAGTGCCACACGCTGTTTCTGACCGCCAGACAAACCACTGCCGTCCTCGCCCAGTTGCGTGTCGTAGCCCTGCGGCAGACGCAGGATCATTTCGTGAACCCCGGCCTGTTGCGCAGCGGCAACCACCTTCTGCGCATCGGCGTCGCTGAAACGCGCGATGTTCTCGGCGATGCTGCCGCTGAACAGCTCGATGTCTTGCGGCAGGTAGCCGATGTAGGGGCCAAGCTGATCACGATTCCAGCGATGAATATCCGCGCCATCGAGGCGCACCGTGCCGCCGAGGGTTGGCCATACGCCGACCAGTACGCGGGCCAGCGTCGATTTGCCGGAACCGGAAGCCCCCAGCACGCCGAGCACTTCGCCGGCATTCAGATTGAAATTGACCATTTGCAGAGTCGCCGCGCGTTGTCCCGGTGGGCCGGCGCTGACTTGCTCAAAGGTGATCTGGCCTTTCGGCGCCGGCAGCGCCATGGCCTCGTCGCTCGGCGGGAACGCTTGCAGCAGTGCATCGAGACGGCGGTAAGCCAGCTTCGCCCCGCTCCACTGTTTCCACACCGCGATCAACTGATCGATCGGGCTGAGTACGCGGCCCATCAGAATCGAACCGGCGATCATCATCCCGGCGGTCATGTCGCCCTTGATCACCAGCAAAGCGCCGAGACCCAGCACCAGCGATTGCAGGCACAGGCGCAGGGTTTTGCTGAGAGAGCTGATCACCGCTCCGGTATCGCTGGCCTGATTCTGCAAGCCAAGGAACCGCGAGTGCACCTGGAACCAGCGCTTGCGCAGCGAACCGAGCATGCCCATCGCCTGAATGGTTTCGGCGTTATGCAGATGACTGGTCGCCAATTGGCTGGACTTCTGCGAGAAACCCGCCGCTTCGCCCAGCGGCTTTTTGGTCATGTATTCGTTGAGACAGGCCAGCGCGATCAACAGCAACGCGCCCGCCGTGGCGAGCACGCCGAGCCAGACGTTGAACAGATAGATCACGAACAGATACACCGGGAACCACGGCGCATCGAAAAACGCGAACAGCGCAGGCCCGGTGACAAATTGACGGATGTGGGTCAGGTCGCCCAGGGATTGCCCGGCGTTACCTTCGCCCTTGAACAGGTTGCGTTCGAACGCCGCTTGGTAAACCCGCAGGTTGAAGCGCCGCTCCAACTGGCTGCCGATGCGGATCACGATAAAGCTGCGGATCACTTCCAGCAGGCCGATGAAGGCAAAGAAGCCGACGACCATCAGCGACAGCATCGCCAGGGTGGTTTCGTTCTGCGACGACAGCACCCGGTCATAAACCTGGAGCATATAGATGGAGGGCACCAGCATCAGCACGTTAATCAGCGCTGTAAAGCAGCCGACGCTGATCAGAATGCTTTTATAGTCACCCAAAGCCTTGAATAAGGGAGCGGTGGCCGGTGCCTTCGCCATCTTCATTGATTCGTCCTGAAATGATCGATCCCGCCACCATTGGGCGAGATTTCAATTAATGTTCCGCTTACCTGCGAAAGATGACTTGCAAGTACCCGCTTACACTTTCATAACAACTGACGCAATTAACTACGGTGCAGTTGCCATTTAGCGTTTTTTATAACCTTATCGTGTCGCTTTATATTAAAAAGGGGTCGCAAGCAGGCCGTTCAACTATTGCGCTTTGCGTTCGAGATTAATCACCAGACCGGACTTCAAAGTAGCCAGATAAAGCCCGTCACGTTGTCGGCTGAAGAACTGGATTCTTGAACCTTCCTTACCGGTGATCGACAGGCCGTCAGGATCGGGAAACCAGCCGATCGGGGTTTCATCAAGCCATGCGCCCAGGCAGTCGGCGCCTTGGCCCAATGTCTTGTTTGCCTGCAATTCGACGACGCAAGTATTCGAAGGCTTGTCCTGCTGCTTTTGCGCTTGCAGGTCTTCACCCCGGGTAGACAACGTTGCCTGCCAGTGGCCGGCCAACACCGAGGGTTCTTCGAGTCTGAGGCTGCTTGCCATGCTGGTTTCTCCAGAAATCGTGATGAGCGCCGCCGCGAGCCACGCCATTGCCTTGTAGGGAAAAGCTTTGTAGATCATGGGAATATTCGCTCCGGCGTGTAGCCTTGCTTACAGAGCAACACGATGCAAGGAGAGAAAGCGGCGCATCACGCACCGCTTTCCATGCTTACATCACGCCACGATATCGGCGTACGCCGCCTGGCCCACGGTGCTGACCTGGAAATCAGCAATGCCGTGCCCGGAGAAGTCCACCGACAGCAGGCTGTTGCCACCCGACGACGTCAGGATCGCGTCACCGGCGGCCCCGGTGAAGCTGCTGACGAAGTGCAGGCCGGCACCGTTGGTGATCCCGGTCAGGTCGATTTTGTCCAGACCGCTGACGAAATCGAGGATCTGATCGATCGCACCTGGCTTGGAGTCCGAGCTGGCGGCGAACACAAACGTGTCCGAGCCTGCGCCGCCCCACAGCTTGTCGGCACCACCGGCGCCGTAGAGGATGTCGTTGCCGGCACCGCCCTTCAGCTCGTTGGCCACGCTATTGCCGATCAACAGATCGTTGCCGGAACCCCCGATGGCGTTCTCGATGATCGCGCCCTTGGCAATCGACACGTTGCCGACCATGCCACCAACGTCGGAAAACGAGGCGTCATTGAGGTTGATCTTCTGGTTCTGGGTGAAACCCGAAAAGTCCAGGGTGTCTTTGCCGCCCGCATCCCACACCGAGAACACCACTTTGTCACTCGACGACGAAGCGCTGAGGAAATCGCGGCCAGTGTTGGAGTTGAAGCCGTAGGTGGTGTCACCGGTACGGGTGGTGGTGTTGGCACCGTAGAGCTTCTGGATCGCAGCAATGTCATCCATCAGCGGGCCGGAAGAATAGGCTTCTACGCCGCCCTTGCTGAAATTCTGGCTGGTGTTGCTCTCGCTCCAGTAACTCATGACGCTGTAGCCGCGGGTGTCTTGGCCGTAGGACGCGTCGTTGTAGGTCGGGTTGCCGTTACCGGCGTTGTAGTCGCCAGGGTGGGCCAGGCCCAAGCTGTGGCCGATTTCGTGAGTCAGGGTCTGGCGACCATAGTTGTTCAGATCCGGGTTCTTGTTCTGTGTGTAGCCACTGTTGATCAGGTACCACGAAGTGCCGTCATAACCGGCGCCGGTGCCTGGCAGATATGCGAACGCTGCAGCGCCATCCTGGCCACCGCTGTAGTTACCGAAGGTCATGTGACCGTCGCCGCCCGAGGCTTTCTCGGTGAAGGTGACGTTGGCCACATCGGCCCAGGATTGCATGGCGAGCTTGGCCTGGGCTTGTTGTTGCGCACTGAACTGACTGAACCCGGTGATCCCGTGTTTGTACATCGTGCTGGACGATGCCGAGGTCAGGAACGTGTAGGTGAGTTCGATCTTGCCGCTGCCATCCTTGTCCTGGTAGGCAGCGCCGTCGCGCAGCAACTGGGTTGCAGCCTGATCGACGGAAAAGGACGGTTTGCCATTGACCGTGAGATTGCCGCCACGATCGTACTGATGGCTGAAGCTATTGATCTGGTTGACCGCCGAGCTGGCAGCCGCCAGAGGTTGCGGCGCCGCGGACAGCAGCAAAGCCTGTTCGGCGGTATCAATAGCGTTAGTTTTAACTTTCGACATAAACACACTTCCTTGTTTAGCAATGGAACAGTTTTTGTCCGATAGCGACAATCTCTGGCGAGATCGTCCTATCACTCGCCCAATGAAGGCGTAAGAAACCTGACACAATTTGAAATCTGACGTAAAGGATTTTTTTGAGATCAAACTGCGCTGTTTCGTAAAACTGCCGTAAACAAAGCGTGCGGGGGTCGAAATAATGTTTGAAGTTGTAGGCGTTTGCCTAATTGTCTGACGATTTTCTATTTAAATATTAAATATCGGTAAGTTGTTTTTTGTTAGATGCGTCTCACTTTTCTGCGCGTTGTTAGTGCGCGCCAGTGTATTGATATCAACCAAACGGCTCACCCAAACTGTAGGAGCTGACGAGTGAAACGAGGCTGCGATCATTTGACTTTGCCTTTCAAAAGCAAGATCAGAAGATCGCAGCCTGCGGCAGCTCCTACAGGGGAATAGCGAGTTAGCTACCTGTACGAATCTTGTTCCACACCCGCGTGCGAATCCGGTCGATGTTCAACGGCATGGCTTCCAGCGCGAACAATTTGCCCATCATTTCCGGGCTCGGGTAGACCTTGGTATCGTTCTTGATCGCTGGGTCGATCAGGCTGTCGGCCTGTTCGTTGCCGTTGGCGTAGTGCACATAGTTGCTGATGCCGGCCATGACGTCTGGACGCAACAGGTAATTCATGAAGGCGTAACCGGCCTTCTCGTCCGGGGCGTCGGCGGGCATGGCAACCATGTCGAACCAGATTGCCGCGCCTTCCTTGGGAATGTTGTAGCCGATGTCGACCCCGTTCTTGGCTTCCTTGGCGCGGTTTTCCGCTTGCAGGATGTCGCCGGAGAACCCGACGGCCACGCAGATATCACCGTTGGCCAGATCGCTGGTGTATTTCGAGGAATGGAAATAGCTGACGTACGGCCGCACTTTCATCAGCAGCGCTTCGGCCTTCTTGTAGTCCTCGGGATTTTTGCTGTGATGCGGCAGGCCCAGATAGTTGAGCGCCGCCGGAAGCAGTTCCGGGCCGTTGTCGAGGATTGCCACACCGCATTTCTGCAGCTTTTCCATGTTCTCGGGTTTGAAGATCAAGTCCCAGGAATCCACCGGCGCGTTTTCGCCCAACACAGCCTTGACCTTGGCGATGTTGTAGCCGATGCCGGTGCTGCCCCACAGATACGGGAAGCCGTGTTCGTTGTTCGGGTCGTTGACCTGCAACGCCTTGAGCAACACCGGGTTGAGGTTTTTCCAGTTCGGCAACTGGCTCTTGTCGAGTTTTTTCAGCGCCCCGCCCTGAATCTGTCGCGCCATGAAATGGTTGGACGGAAACACCACGTCGTAACCGGATTTGCCGGTCATCAACTTGCCGTCGAGGGTTTCGTTGCTGTCGTAGACGTCATAGGTGACGCCGACGCCGGTGTCTTTCTCGAAATTCTTGGTGGTGTCCGGTGCGATGTAGTCGGACCAGTTGTACACCTTGACCGTTTCCGCCGCCTGAGCGAGGGAAACGGCCAGCATCAGCGGTGCCAGAGCGAAGGTCTTGCGGATCATGGGTCGATTCCTGTGTAGGTTTTTTTGTTGGCAGGCAATCAAAGGATCAAACGATCAGAAAATCAGCACGTAGGTCTTGCGCACGGTTTCCTGGATGTCCCAGATACCGAGCGAGTTGGCCGGCAACATCAGTGCGTCGCCACCTTGTATGTGCAGGGTTTCACCACCGCCGTCCGGGGTGAACGTGCAGCGCCCGGAGATGAAATGGCAAAACTCCTGAGCGGTGATCTGCCGACGCCAGCGGCCCGGGGTGCATTCCCAGACGCCGGTTTCGACGCCGTCGTCGCGCTCGACGCTGGTGGTCGAAGCAATCGCGATAGGCTCGCCGAGCGGCACGGCGACCGGGTTGGATTCGTCGAGTTGCAGGGTTGCGGTGTTCTTGAACTGGGTAATGCTCATGGTCTGACCTGTCTTTTGGGCGTTCTCAAAGTAAATCGGCGTTTAGTGCATGAACCCTTCCATGAAACCCGCGACCTGGCTGGCGAGTTTGCGCCGCCATGGCGCGGTTGCCGGGTTGGCCAGGGTCTGGTCTTCGTGGACGAAGCTTTTGATGATCGCGTTGTACCCGAGCCAGCGGCATGGCTCCGGCTCCCAGGCGCGCAACGCATTAATCCCACCGTCCTGAAGCACCCACGGTTGGTGCGTCAGTTCGGTATCGCGCTCAAGAATCAGATCGGCCAGCGTGCGCCCGCCAAGGTTGCTGGCACCAACGCCCTCCCCGCCATAACCGCCAGACAACGCAATGCCGTTGGCACGGTCGCAAAGCATGTGCGGTTTGAAGTGGCGAGACATCCCGAGGTTGCCGCCCCAGGCGTGGGTGATCTGTACGTTTTTCAACTGCGGGAACAGCTCGCCGAACAGATAGCGACGTAGCTCGACTTCATCGCGAGTCAGATCGAAGTTGTGACGCAGCTTGCCGGCGAATTGGTAGCCGCCACGGGCGCCGAAGATCAGTCGATTGTCGGCGCTGCGCTGACCGTAGGTGACCTGACGACTGAATTCGCTGAACGCCTGCCCGCGATTGAGACCAATTTCGTCCCAGGTCGCGGCAGACAACGGTTCGGTCGCGACGATCAAGCTTTGCACCGGCAATTGATAACGACCCAGCGGCGGCAACGTGACCGAATAACCTTCGACCGCCGGGACAATCCAGCGACTGCGCACACTGGCCTTCGCGGTGCGCAGGCTGCCCGACTGCCATTGGGTGACCGGGCTGTTTTCGTAGATCTTTACGCCCATGTTCTGCACGGTTCGGGCCAGGCCACGCACTAGTTTCGCCGGATGAATGGTCGCCACGTGCGGCGCGTAAATGCCGCCGTAAGGCTTGGCGATGCGAATCTGCTGCGCCAGTTGCTCGGGACTGAGCCAACGGTAATCGTCATCCGTCAGGCCTTGAGCGTGCAGCTTGGCCAGGTATTCACGCAGGGTGGCTTCCTGTTCTGGATAGCGCGCGGCGCAATAAAGGACACCACCCTTGCGGTAATCGCAGGCGATGCCTTCCTTTTCGAGGACGATTTCCACTTCGTCAGGGATGCTGTGCAACAGATCGAACGAGGCCCGACGTTGCTCGGGAGACAACCCGGCCAGCAAGCGATCCTCGCCGAGAATATTGCCCATCAGCCAGCCACCGTTGCGCCCGGAAGCACCAAAACCGGCGGTCTGTGCTTCGACAATCGCAATGTCGAGCCCCGGCGCGAGCTTCTTCAAGTAGTACGCCGTCCACAACCCGGTGTAACCGGCGCCGATGATGGCCACGTCGACATCCAGATCCTGCGTCAGCTCGGGCCGCGCGGTCAGCGGCTCGTCGAGTTGATCCATCCACAAACTGATAGTGCGCCACGCCGGCATGCAAGACTCCGCCACTGAAAACCTTCGATGGCGTCGATCCTAGTGCGTGGGCTCAGGAGAAGTCTTGCGCGCGTGCCCGCAAAGAAATTTGTTTAGCGTAAGCCTTCGGCGACTGGCCGGTGTGCTGGCGGAAACAGCTGTAGAACGCCGACAGCGAATTGAAACCGGCGGCGAACGCCAGCTCATCGATGCGCAACGGTGGCGTCGCTTCGTCCAGTGAGCGCAACAGATGTTGCAGACGCGCCTGATTGACGTAGCGATAGAAGCTTTGGCCCAGCACTTGATTCAACAGGTAGGAAATCTGATTGCGGCTGTAACCGCACTCCTTCGCCACCCGCTGCAGATCCAGCTCGGGGTCGAGATACGGCTGCTGCTTTTCGAAGTACTGCTGCAGATCTTCGGCCATGAAGCTCAACTGCCGTGGCGACAAACCGAGGCGACTGGCTGCCGGGCGCTGACTCGCCGCCGTCGTTGCGCCGGTTTGCGTGCGCACCAGCGAGGCGTATTCGTTGACCCGCCAGATCAAGCCGTCCCTGACCGTGATCGCTTCACTGGAGCGGAACGACACCAGGCCTTCGCCGCCACGCAAGGTGACTTCGTACTGGATGAACGCGGTATTGCCGTCGACGCGGATACGGTCGCAATGCTCCAGCAGTTCGTCGGATTCTCGCGGCATGCTCACACGCACGTACTCGCGCAGCTCATCGAGGCCGAGCACACGGTTCTGGAAGAAATCGTTGTATTGAATGTCCGGGTGATACAGCGCCATCACCGCATCCAGATCCCGGTGTTTCCAGCTCAAGTGATAGCGCATGACCGTAGCGGCCGTGGCCTGGGTCTGTTCCGGGCCGTCGTGGTCGGCGTGCATAAAAGGCTCGGCGAAAAAGAATCGAGCTTGCCCAAGTTCAGCACAGGCTTCAATGAAAAATCCGTAGTGGCATTTTGGCGACGATTGCGTAGGCCGTGACTTACATCAAAAAACGCGAAGCAATCGCAAAACGGACTGAAAAATCTCACAGTATTTTCACATGCGGATGCTACTTTTAATGTCTATGACCGGTTGAGCCAATGAAGGCTCTTCCCACCTACCATGAGCAAATGGAAGCGCTCGATGAAGAAGGCGGGCAACACATGAATAAAGGTTCAAGCAAAGTCACGTTTCCCAACGCTTGCCAGCTGATGCGCTGGCATTTTCATCCCATGGGTTTCGAGGCGACGATGGATGCCCCCGGCAGCATGATCGCCCGCCTGTTCGACCGCGCGACTGGCGAGACGGTGATCGCCATTGCGGGCATTCCGTGTGCCACGGTGATGAATGCGGCCGATGTCGAGCGGATGATCGAAGCGGTAGAGGATGAACTGGAAGCTTTCATTCCTCCACAATCCTTGAGGAGTTACGCATAGTCTTTTGATTTATAAAGAAAAAGCCTGCATTGCTGCGGGCTTTTTTGTTTATGCGCTTTGCTTGTCTGTACGATGATCGACAAAGAACGCTTCGCCTTTGGCGACTCGATCAGACGCACGCGGCATGTTGACTGCCTGCGCTTCCTGCGGCTCGACGTACCAATAGCAATGACTGACTGCGCGGGTGATACCGACATAGGCCAAACGCAGGATCTCGTCTTTCTGGGCGCTATCGTACGGTTCACTGTCGCCGCTCTTGCCCAATCCGGCCATGCGATAAACCTGATTTTTATAGGGTGAGCTGGTGAGGTGCTGGCAATCGCCGAGCAAAAACACCGCATCAGCCTGCAAGCCCTTGGCGCTGTGATAAGTCAGTTGCTTCAGGCGCCGAGCCTCGTACGGCAAGCTCGAATCCACATTAACAACTGACTGAATATGCTCTTCAATCAATAACTTATCGCTGCTTTTTCGATAGAGCATGAGGATCGAATGGCCCTGCCGATAGTGATCGGCAAGTCGTTGACCGAGTGCTTGATCATCGCGTTCCAGTACGTTGACCGGCTGCAGGGGTTTGGGTTCGCCGCTGGCCTTGGCCTTCTTGCCAGGAATGGCCGGCGCGGCGCGAACGATATGCTCGGCAGCATCGATGATGTGTTGATGGCTACGGTAGTTGTCGCTGAGCATCACCCGCGTGGTGCTTGGGGACGGGAATTCCTTGTTGAACTCCATGAAGTAACTCGGCGAACTGCCGCGCCAGCCGTAGATCGATTGCCAATCATCGCCGACGCACAGCAGTGAAGACTTTTGCGCGCCGCGCCCCACGTGCATGGCGGGCCCGCGACTGCGGATCTCAGTCAGGCTGGCGCGAATCCACGAAACGATCTGTGGGGATACGTCTTGAAATTCGTCGATCATCAGGTGTGACATAGGCCTGAGCAAGTCATCGCTCAACAGCTTGAGGTTCTCCGGCGAATGCTCGCTGAACAATGCAAACATGCGGTTGTAGGTCATCACCGGCGGTTTCTGATCGAGCAAGTGATCTTCGAAGGCACGCCAGAACAGGCTCAAAGCCTCAAAGAAAAACCGGTCCGGATCATCCTTGGCAAAGCTCATGCGGCCTACGGCATCGGGAACGTCCAGGCCCAGGTTCTCGATGAAGCCTGCGGCGGCGACGAAACAGTCCAGCAATGGCGCGGACGCCAGTTCGCCTTTGACCTTGTAATCGAAGCCCGGACCGGCGCTGGCATCCCCAGCCAACGAGGCGAGAACACGCTTGGCTGAATCGTAACTATCCAGCCAGATCAATGGCTTACGACAGAAAGCTTGAAACAGGGTGCGCTTTACGGCCCACTCGGCGCGAATGCTAAGCTTGGCATTCGGTCGGCAGATCTGCGCGTTTTCCCGCGAATCGAAACCGAGTACCACCCAGGCATCGAGACTGGGGATGTAGCCATGGCAGTGAAATTTGGCCCCGTTGATTTCGAACGTCTGGCGATTTGGCTGAATACCCTTGATTGGCCAGGCACCGGCTCGCAGCCACAGATCCTCGATCGCATCGCACAGCTCTTCATCCCGCTTGGCGGCCAGTTCAGTCACGGCCATGCGCTTTTGCACATCCGGATGCTCGCGCTCCAGCTCCTTTAGCTGTAGCCCGGCTCGGGACAACGGTTGAATCAGTTCGCGGAAACGTTCGTCCTCGTTAAACAATCGGTGATAACAGCCGTTGAGCTGCTGGCGTTGGGCATCATTGATTCGCAGGTCGAAAGGATTGCTGTCGATGTCTTCGTCGGTGCCAGGGGTTCGATGGCTGAGATTCTCGAAGGCTTGCAGACGTTCGAAACCCGGCAGGCTGCGCACCATCGGCAGGATGCGCGAGTGGAAGGTTCGCACCATTTCCCGCGCCTGTTTCAGGCTCAATGCTCGCCCCCAAAGCGCGAACAGTTCGATCAGTTTGTTGATGAAATCCTTGCGTGACTCGCGGGTGAAGGTCACTACGGTCATCGAATCGAGTTCAAAACCCAGATAATGCGTCAGCAACAGGATTCGCAACACCAGCGTGGTGGATTTGCCGGCACCGGCGCCTGCAACCACCGAGGTGGACGGCGTATCGCTGAAAATCATCTTCCATTGCGCGGCGCTCGGTTGGGCATGTTCCGGCAATAAACGGGCGACGTCTGCCTTCATGCGTTTTTTCAACTCGGCGTTGAGCGGCAGGCGCCAGTCATCGAACAGGTGGTTGTCGACGCTGGGCGGACGATGCTCGGTGTTGCGACTGTCGCGGATCAACAGCACCTGCCGACCTTCTTCCAGCCCTTCGAGCTTGCCCTCCTTGAATCCATATTCGACGCCAGCCGTATGGCCGCTGCGAAAACCATCGGCCTGGCCATGCAGCCAGGAAGCACGATGCTGGGCGCGCAAGCGCGTCAGGCCATGGCCAAAAAAACGCGCGGCCAAGCGCTTGAACCAAGGCATCTCGGCCAGAGGACGGAGTTCAGGAGGAAGATCGGGAGTGTGTTGCGCCACGCTGAGGGGCTCCAGTGTGTGAGGCTGTTGACGTCTATGGTGTCTGGATTCGTCGCCGAGTTCTAGCGAAATGCTTGTGGGTCATTGGTTTAGGCGATGAATTGAAGGTGGGACAAGATGATCTTCTCGCGCTATTGCATCGATTTATTCGATCATGATGCCGCAGTTTTTACGCTTTTTATCGATAATCGCTTGATAGATGATCGTCGCCATAAACCACCGGTTTCGCCGCGTGCGCAGTCATCGCGCCCCATGACGAGCCTATTGAGGAGACGATCATGCTTGAACTCAGACCTTTCAGCTCGCTGGGCGGCGCCCATCACGGCTGGCTGGATGCCCACCACCACTTTTCGTTTGCCGAGTATTACGACCCGCAGCGCATGAACTGGGGCAATTTGCGCGTATGGAACGACGACATCATTGCGTCGGGCACCGGTTTCCCCCAGCACCCGCACCGCGACATGGAAATCATCACCTATGTGCGTGAGGGCGCGATTACTCACCAGGACAATCTCGGCAACAAGGGCCGTACCGAGGCTGGCGACGTGCAAGTGATGAGCGCCGGTACCGGCATTGCTCACAGTGAATACAACCTGGAAGCCACGGAAACACGGATTTTCCAGATATGGATTCTGCCCACCGAAACCGGCGCGCCACCGTCGTGGGGCGCAAAACCGTTCCCGAAAGGCCAGCGCGAAGGCTTTGTCACATTGGCCAGCGGCAAGGATGGTGATGATCAAAGCCTGCGAATTCGCGCCGATGCACGGTTGGTGGCGGCCAATATCAAGGCCGGCGAAACCGCCGAATATCGATTGGATGAAGGTCGTCGCGCCTACCTCGTGCCGGCCACGGGGGTAATTGAAGTCAACGGTGTGCGCGCCCAGGCTCGCGATGGTGTTGCCGTCGCGCAGGAACGCGTGCTGACCGTCACGGCGATTGAGGACAGTGAAATCGTTTTGGTCGATCTGGCCTGACAGCGGATAAAAAAAGGGCAGCCCATTGGCTGCCCTTTTTCATACCGTCCGATTGCGCATCACTTGCTGGAAATAGCGCCATCCACCAAGGTTTGCGCTTCGGCCACCAGTTGCTTGAGGTGGTCGTCGCTGACGAAGCTTTCGGCGTAGATCTTGTAGATGTCCTCAGTGCCCGACGGGCGCGCGGCGAACCAGCCGTTCTCGGTCATCACCTTCAAGCCACCAATGGCCTGATCGTTGCCCGGTGCGTGGCTGAGAATGCTCTGAATTTTTTCGCCTGCCAGTTCGGTCGACGTGACCTGTGCCGGCGACAGCTTGCTCAGCAGCGCTTTCTGTTCAGGATTGGCCTTGGCATCCACGCGTACCGAGAACGGCTCGCCGAGTTCTGCAGTCAGTGCGTTGTAGGCCTGACTTGGGTCGCGACCGGTGCGTGCGGTCATTTCGGCAGCCAGCAAGGCCGGAATCAGGCCGTCCTTGTCGGTGCTCCAGACGCCGCCATCCTTGCGCAGGAACGATGCACCAGCGCTCTCCTCCCCGCCAAAACCCAGTGAACCGTCGAACAGACCGTCGGCGAACCATTTGAAGCCGACCGGCACTTCGTACAAACGCCGGCCCAGGCGCTTGGCCACGCGATCGATCAGGCCACTGCTGACCACGGTTTTACCCACGGCAGCGTCGGCGCGCCATTGCGGACGGTTCTGGAACAGGTAGTCGATGGACACTGCCAGGTAATTGTTCGGCGCGAGCAAACCACCGGACGGGGTCACGATGCCATGGCGATCGTGATCCGGATCGCAGGCGAAAGCCACGTCGAAACGCTCTTTCAAGCCGATCAGCCCTTGCATCGCGTGGCTGGACGACGGGTCCATGCGGATCTGGCCGTCCCAGTCGACCGTCATGAAACGGAAGGTCGAATCGACCGCTTTATTGACCACGTCCAGGTCCAGACGGTAATGCTCGGCGATGGCAGACCAGTAGCGCACCCCTGCTCCGCCCAATGGGTCAACACCCAGACGCAGTTTGGCGTCACGAATGGCATCGAAATCGATGACATTGATCAGGTCGGCGACATAGGTGTTGAGGTAGTCATGACGATGCGTGGTGCTGGCCTTCAGCGCCTGCTCGTAACTGATGCGTTTGACCCCGGCCAGTTTGTTGGCCAGCAGTTCGTTGGCCTTGGCTTCGATCCACTTGGTGATGTGGGTATCGGCCGGGCCACCGTTGGTTGGGTTGTATTTGTAGCCGCCGCTTTGTGGCGGATTGTGCGAAGGCGTAATGACGATGCCGTCGGCCAGGCCCGAGGTGCGACCACGGTTGTAGCACAGGATCGCGTGGGAGATCGCCGGCGTGGGCGTGTATTCGTCACCCTCGGCGATCATCACGGTCACGCCGTTGGCGGCGAGCACTTCCAGCGCACTCGCCCCGGCCGGGGTCGACAAGGCGTGGGTATCGATGCCGACGAACAAGGGACCGTTAATGCCCTGGGCTTCCCGATACAGGCAGATCGCCTGGCTGATCGCCAGAACATGCCATTCATTGAAACTCAAGTCGAAGGAGCTGCCCCGGTGACCGGACGTGCCGAACGCCACGCGCTGAGTGGAAACCGATGCATCAGGCTGGCCGGTGTAATAGGCCGTTACCAGTCGCGGGATATCGACCAACAATTCTGCCGGTGCCGGTTTGCCCGCAAAAGGACTGAGTGTCATGCAAAACCTCTGATAAAGAGTGGTTCAGGAAATACAGCGCAGTTTACTGGCAGTTTGACCGCAGTGCGATGGGATGTATCCGGGACATATCAGATGTTTTTTAACGTCAGTCACCGGGAGCAAGGCGCAAAGCATCACCGAGCATTCCGACCACAGTCGGCAGATCATGATCACCCTGCCCGAGGGCGCTCAAGCGCAGATGGTGGGCGTGCAAGCCATTGAGGCTGAACAGTTCGCCCGGTGCGATCAGCACTTGCTGCTTGAGCAGTCGCTGAAACACCGCGCTCATGTCCACCGCGCGCAATGAGCGCACCCAGACTGTCGCGCCTCCGAGCGGTTCGACAATGTGCAGGGTTTCACCCAGTCGCCCGCGCAGTAGCTGAATCAAATAGGTGCGGCGCTCCTTGAGCAGACGTCGCAGCACCTGCAAGTGGTGATCAATGCGTCCGCCAGCGTAGAGCCGGGCGATGGCCTTCTGGCGAATCGGCGACATGCGAAATGAACGCAACAGGAAGTGTCGGTGCAACTCATTGCGCCACTGACGCGATAACACAAACCCGTAAGGTGCTTCAGCGCCGATGATCTGCTCAAAGCTTGAAAACACCAGCAAGCGCTCCGGATCGAGCCAATTTCGCAGGCGTTGGCCGTCAAGTCGCTCATCCAGTTCGCTGTAACAGTCGTTTTCCAGTACCCAGGTGCCCCGGCGTGCAAGCAGGTCGGCAATGATGCGCCGATTGTCCGCGCACACCGGGCTGCCGTGAGGCATGTTCAGCGCTGACGACAACAGGATCAGGCGTACCGGTTCGGTTTCAAGCAATGCCTCAAGTCGCTGTGTATCCAACTCTCCAAGCGCCTGAAGCGGCAGTTCGATAACGCGCACGTCGTTGGCTTGCAGCAGGCGCAGGATGGTCCAGTCGCAAGGTGATTCGACCACGATCGTGGCGCGCCGCAAGTCGAGCACGCTGATCAATATCTCCAGAACGCCACGCAGGTCGGCACCGATGTAAACATCCTCGGCATGCCAGCAACGCGTGGCGGATGTCGTGTAGCGTGCGGCGAGGACTGTGCGCAGTTCCAGCTCGCCGCAGGGTTGTGTCGTGATCGGTGACTGACGCGGATATTGCCGCAACAGTTCGCGTTCCAGCATCAGCAGCGGGCCGTCGAGCGGCTGCACTGCAGCCGGATCATCGTGGCTCAACACGCACATATCGGGGCGTCTGGCATGAACGCACAGCGTTTCGAGCAAATCCTCACCGCTTCCCGGCGTCATCAACGGCGTCAGCGCTCGGGCGTAATAACCCGATTTTGCCACCGAATACACCCGCCCTTCCTTTTCCAGCAGTGAATAAGCGTACTGGATGGTCGAGATCGAAACATTCAAGCGCTCGGCGAGTTGTCGCAGCGACGGCAAACGCACCGGTTCGTTGCCGCCGGGTTCGTTGATCAACTGGTTCAGATAGCGATACACCGCTTGATAGGCAAAGTCGTTTTCTCGCAAGGTTTTCATCGGCGGCAACCCCGAGTCGATGCGCTGTCTGCCGGGTGAACATCCACGGTCAACCTTCCGCCGAGCGATCGCTGCCCATTGCGCCGCCACTGGTTTGCCCCTCAGGCGAGGCCGGTATCTGCACCTGCATGGCCTCCATCGCGTAGAGACGAGCAATCAGTCGTACCGGCAACCCGCTGACATCTGTCATCCATTTCAATACCTGCTCCGGCGCATGCAGGCCTTGCATGGCCCGATGCAGTTCCGGCAACGCCACGAGCATGCCGGGATGACAGCTGCGCAGGAATGGCTCCAGCTCGGCCCCGCCATTTACGAATGGGGCATACAGCAGGCAGATCAACTGGGCTTCGCTTATGTCGAATCCGGCCAGCAACGCGCTGCGTGCATGCTGTCGGCACGGTTCAAGGTCTGCATGATGACCAAACGTTGCCAGCCATTGTTCACGAACAGGTTCCGGCAAAGACTTTTGCTGCATCAGTTCAAGGTTGCGCTGGAGAAAGTCGCGAACCCCGGCCTCGTACGTGCGTCCCTCAAGGGAAACCGCTTGCAAGCCCTCCAGGTAAGCCGTGATCAGTGGATCGGCGAACTCGTTTTCGCTGGGTTGCTGCATGAGTTCGCCCGGCTGAAATCCGAGGAAGTCACTGAGCAACGGCCACCGCTCTTCGAGATTGCCCACGACCATGTCGTGGATATCGATAAAACACGTGCGTCGACAGGCCTCGAACTGACCTTCCGGGCGCCAGGGCGTTAGCTCGGATTCGGTATAAAACCCGCGGTAGAAATCCCCTTCCTGCCCGTCAAGCAACGCGAACAATTCCTCGAACGTGCCTGAATTGGACGGCAGCCCTCCCACGCCGGCTTTATGCAAGGCGCGACCAAGCCCCTCGAGGTAATGTTTCTGGCGTCGTAGCGGCTCACCGCTTACCAAAGCGTCGACACCGTTGTTCCAGCGGGCAACCTGGCCGTAGAGCCCGGCGGTGGCGA
Organism: Pseudomonas sp. 4CAES_32.4; assembly: GCF_058136335.1. NCBI lineage: Bacteria > Pseudomonadati > Pseudomonadota > Gammaproteobacteria > Pseudomonadales > Pseudomonadaceae > Pseudomonas > Pseudomonas sp. 4CAES_32.4. The sequence goes on along the minus strand of NZ_CM176882.1, from coordinate 3,003,419 downwards.
GGTACACGTCATCCCAGAGTTCGAGCTTTTCGCTACGGTCGCGGCGATGCGCGACCATCAGCAGGTTGACGCGATTGGCTTCGCGGCTGACCTCGCCCACAGGCGCCTGGTGATCAAAGGGCAATACTTCCCGATTATCAACCATCAACAACTCGACGCGCGGGTCGTCATAGAGAAACAACGCGCTGTAGCTGCGATGCAGGTTTTGCATGGCCGCGACATCATTGGCATTCCAGCGCAAGGTAGCCACCCGTAACTGGAAGGTCGCTGGCGCACGGCCGGCCAGACTCAACTGTGCAGCCCGGAGCAAAGCCAGGCTGTAGCAGCTGTCTCGGGAGCCGGATTGCACCACCATCACCTTGAAGTCACCGATGCGCTCCATGCCCCCGGCCGCCACCACGAGCCTATGGATCAATAGCTGCAACGCCGTGCGCTCGGCACGAGAAAAGAAGCTCATCAATCGTTGCAGCACTTGTTGGTAGACGTAGTTCATTGCCTGATCATGGATTGTGCTCATCAGTACTTCACCCGGTATCAAAATGTTCATATCACGCACCCCAATAGCGGGGCCCGTAAAAATTCATTAGCAATAGATATAGACGTTCAGATGCTAACACTTGCGAATGCGTAGTTATTTGAAACACTTAACCCGCAGGGCACTTGGCCACACTTCAATAATTGCTCGCAAACCATTGGTTCCAATAGGTATTTTTGAGCAGAAAAAATCCCCTAGGAAACTTCCCACAAGACCTCGGGACAAGTGAGTACAAGAAAAAAAGACGCAACTTCGGAATAGGACTACAGCCTTTAAACAGAAGTATTCGATATCAACGCCAATAGTCGATTTATATCGAGCGCTACAAATAGAATGCACAGCCATAGCTCATTCCTTGAGATGAAAGTAATCATTCAATTATCAGGGCTTATGGGGCGATTAGAAGATACAGATCGAGAGGAAAAACCGGTTCAGATGCTGAACCACCCGGGCAACGCACCCAGGCAATCTCGTTTTCAGGGGGGATTAAACGCAAAAGAGTCCGTGAGATCACGGACTCTTGGGTAACCGGTTCGGAATCAGGCCGGTTCGACTTGCAGGGCAACCCGTTCACGACACGGACATTCATCCATGTAGCGGTGAGCCTCGACAAACTCGTTGAACGCAAACACACGTGTCTTGAGTGGCAGCAGCACGCGATCGGCCGTCAACTGGTTGATGTCACGCAGCGCACGTTGCAGAGCGACGTGATCCTGGGTGATGCCCAACTCCGGCTTGCCGGTGAAGTTACCGATACAGTGCACGAAGAACTGAATGTTCTTCTGGAACGCTGCACAGGCCGGGAACGGCGTCTGGTTGCCACCTTGCAAGCCATACAACACCAGGCTGCCACGCGGTGCCAGGACATCGCCCAACAACGACATCTGTGGACCGCCAAGGCCATCGAATACCACGTCGACGCCGCGATTGTCGGTGATCTTGTTGATCCGCATCAGCAGATCTTCTTCCTCGGTGACAATCACCTTTTCGGCGCCAAGGGACAGCAGGTATTCGCGTTCTTCCGCCTCTTTGGTGGCGGCAATCACCCGTACGCCCATGGCCTTGCCCAACTGGACAAACGAAGGGCCGGCGCAGTGACTGGCGTCAGTCACCAGCGCAAATTGCCCCGGTTTGACCCGTGCCAGATCGGCGTAAGCAAAGTAAGCGATCAACAGCGGCGTGTAATGCACGCTGGCTTCGATCGGGCTGAGTACGTCTGGATAACGGGTCAGCGCGGTACGTGGCAGCACGATGGACTCGCCGTAGACCGGATAATCGTTCGCACTCTCGGCCGGGAAACTGGCGACCTTGTCGCCCACTGCCAGATCATCGACACCGTCACCGACAGCGGTGATCACGCCAGCCATCTCATGACCAAGGCCCGCAGGCAGTCGTGCCTGAGAAGAGGCCAGGTTCTGACGCCAGAGTGTGTCATACCAGCTGATGCCGATCGCTTCGACACGTACCTGCACTTCGCCAGGACCTGGCTGAGCGGCCGCATGCTCTTCGCATTTGAGCACCTCGGCCGGACCAAACTTGTGAAAACGGATCGTGCGGGACATCGCAAACCTCGTCAAAGTAACCTCTAATGCCATGAACTCTATCTGGGCTTTTAACCCAAGACTATCAGTGGCTATTAATAGTCGACATGCCTGTCATTGATTCCGCAGCAGCGGCGGCATTGGCAAAAACGATGAAAAACTGTTGCCACCGTCTCAGTAAAGCTGAATTTTCCGGTGCAGAGTACCAGCCTTTCCCCGTAAGATTCATGCCGGCCATTGTTCTCATATGGCCGCTCTCGTCAAGCTTGATGACTCTGCCAGGACTCCAGATGAATCGTAATGACCTGCGTCGTGTCGACCTGAACCTGTTGATCGTATTCGAAACATTGATGCACGAGCGCAGTGTGACCCGGGCGGCGGAAAAGCTGTTTCTCGGTCAACCGGCGATCAGTGCGGCGCTCTCGCGCCTGCGCAGCCTGTTCGACGATCCGTTGTTTGTCCGCACCGGGCGCAGCATGGAACCGTCCGCCCGCGCGGTGGAAATCTTCGCCCTGCTCTCGCCCGCCCTCGACTCCATCTCCACGGCAGTCAGCCGCGCGGCGGAATTCGATCCGGCCACCAGCACTTCGGTGTTCCGCATCGGCTTGTCCGATGACGTTGAATTCGCCCTGCTGCCGATGCTGCTCAAGCGCCTGCGCGCCGAAGCGCCGGGCATCGTGCTGGTGATCCGTCGCGTCAATTACATATTGATGCCGGGCCTGTTGGCCTCCGGTGAGATATCCATCGGTGTCAGCTACACCACCGACTTGCCGGCCAACGCCAAGCGCAAGGTCTTGCGCCGCAGCGCGCCGAAACTGCTGCGCGCCGACACCGTGCCGGGGCCGCTGAGCCTGGATGATTACTGCGCCCGACCGCATGCGCTGGTGTCATTTGCTGGCGATCTCAGTGGCTTCATCGATGAAGAACTGGAGAAGCTCGGGCGCAAGCGCCACGTCGTATTGGCGGTGCCGCAGTTCAATGGCTTGAGCACGTTGCTCGCCGGCACCGACATTGTGGCGACAGTGCCGGATTACACCGCCGAAGCGTTGACGGCTGCCGGCGGTGTTCGGGCGGAAGATCCACCGTTGCCGACGCGCACGTTCGAACTGCACATGGCTTGGCGCGGCTCGCAGGATAATGATCCGGGGGAGCGCTGGTTACGATCGCGGATTCAGATGTTCTTTGGCGATCCGGACAGTCTTGAGCTGCCTGCGAATTAAGCGGGCAGCCATACCTTTCAAACGCCGGCCTGGGGCCGGCTGAAGCGATAAATCGACAGGCAGTAAAACGCCAGCGCCAACGCCGCCAGCATTCCGCCGACAGCGCCGATATAAGCAAAGCCGAACTGGCTGCCGACCCAACTCCCGACGAGCGCGCCGCCGCCGATGCCGATGTTGTAGATCCCGGAAAACAGCGCCATCGCCACGTCGGTGGCATCGGGCGCCAGCACCAGGACTTTCGACTGCAACGCCAGCCCGAACCCCATGATCGCCATGCCCCAGAACACACTTAGCACGCCGAGGTACGAGACGTTGCCGCTCAAGGGCAACAACGAGGCCAGGCACAGAGCGAGCAACGACACGCAGATAATCAGAAAGCGCTGAGGGTTATAGCTGTGCAGGTAGCTGAACAGCAGCGAACCGAAAATACCGGCGCCGCCGAATAACAACAGGATCAGCGTCACCATCTCGCCACTCATGCCCGCCACGCTCAGAATGAACGGCTCGATGTAGCTGTAGGCGGTGAACTGTGCGGTCACGACCATGGCGGTCAGGAAATAGATTGCCACCAGCGCTGGTCGCTTCAACAACACAGGCAGACTTTTAAGGGATCCGGAGTTCTGGCTGGGCAGCAACGGCAGAACCCTCGCCAGACACAAAACCAGCATGGCCGCGAACGCTGCGATCACGATAAATGTCGTGCGCCAGCCCATCGCCTCGCCCAGCAACCGGCCAAGGGGAATTCCCAGCACCATCGCCAGCGAAGTACCGGTTGCCAGCAACCCCAGGGCCTGAACCTGCTTGCCCGCTGGCGCCAACCGCACCGCCAGCGACGCCGTGATCGACCAGAACAGTGCATGCGATAACGCCACACCGATACGGCTCACCATCAGTACACCGAAATTGGTCGCCAGACTCGACAGAATGTGACTGCCGATAAACATCCCAAACAGCACGATCAACAGCCGGCGCCGCTCGATGTTGCGCGTCAGCAGCATGATGGGCAGCGAAGTCAGAGACACTACCCACGCATAAATCGTCAGCATCAGGCCGACCTGCGCCGTCGACATGTCGAAGCTGCCGCCAATCGCACTCAGCAGACCGACAGGCACAAACTCGGTGGTGTTGAACACAAATGCGGCAAGGGCCAGGGTAATCACTGCGTACCAGTTTCCGCCGGTTGTAGTCGTAGAATTACTCATTTAAACGTCGTTTTACTCTTGGCTGATCGCGGGCACTCGATCTGTGCCCTCTATGGGTTGTCTTGCATGGCTATTCTGCCGATCCAGCGCGCCTGTGTCGTCCAAATAACAGCCATGATGGCAAAGTGATAATGACAAATCTGGTAATACAGTTTACTTTGTCGCCGCCTCGACCGCTGGAGAGTCGGGCTTTCGAACTCAGTTAAGGAAAACGATGGCAATGGTCTATTGTCGTGCTTGCGCCAAGGAGCTACACGAATCGGCGCTCACCTGCCCCCAGTGCGGGGCCAGCCAACAGGCCTTCGTGCCGCAAACGCAAGCCGAAGTACCCTGGCTGGCCATCGTCTCGATGATCCTCGGAATCATCTGCGCACTCACGCTGTTTGATGATTCCGAATGGGACGCTGACACGCTCCTCGGTGTTGGCTTTTTCAGCATCGCCGGTCTCGCCTGCGGCATCATTTGCATCAACCAAAAACACTCAGGAAGAAACCTCGCGATCGCCGGCATCATTTTGTCTGGCCTTACCGCGCTGGTTTTGCTGTGTCTATCGATTGAATAAATTTTAGGGAAAAAATTATGAGCATGGTTTTCTGCCGCGGTTGCGCCAAAGAAATAAGTACGCTGGCGCTGGCCTGCCCTCAGTGCGGCGCACCTCAGGCACCCCAGGCAGCACAGCAGTCCTACGCAAGCGGTCCTGCCATCACAACAGGTAATCCTTACCTTGAGGCATTGAAGAACTACGCGGTATTCAATGGTCGTGCTACGCGTCGTGAATACTGGTTGTTCTTCCTGATCAACATGGGTGTCGCGTTTGTCATGGGCTTCATTGACGGTTTTTTCCAAACCGGCGGGGTTCTGCAACTTCTTTATAATCTGGCGCTGCTGGTACCGAGCATTGCCGTCGGTGTCCGCCGTATGCACGACACGGATCGCAGCGGCTGGTGGTTGCTGCTACCGATCGTCAACATCGTGTTCCTGGCACAAGATAGCCAGCCGGGCCCGAACCGCTTCGGTGCGAACCGCAAAGGCATCAACTGAAACACCTCGGCATCTAGCTGATCGAGACGGCCTTCATGGCCGTCTCTTCGTTTCTGGCATTCGGACTTTTTCCGTTGCCTGCCACGCGGCCCATCATGAAACTTTCATTATGGATATTGATAGCACCCTAACGAAAGGTGCATGCTAGAGGGCTCGATTCGGTCTTATATCATTCCGAATGATAGTTATCTTTGCTTCATTCGATTCGTGCCATCACACCCCGCCGAGCATCATCCGCCCATCTTCAATACATTGGCGGATGCATCCATGGAACAGTCACTCAAACATTTGCGCTTCCCGTTGGCCTTGTTGGCCGTACTGGTGATGAGCGCCTGCGGCAAGACTCCGGAGACTGCCGCCACCCCGCCTGCTGCAAAAGTCAGCGTGGCCAAGGTGATCGAGCAACCGGTCAACGAGTGGGACGAATTCACCGGACGTCTTGAAGCGCCGGAAACTGTTGAAATTCGTCCACGGGTCTCCGGCCAGATCGACGATGTTGCCTTCACCGAAGGTGCTCTGGTCAAAAAAGGCGACCTGCTGTTCCAGATCGACCCGCGTCCATTCCAGGCAGAGGTTCGCCGCCTCGAAGCCTTGGTCGCCCAATCCCGCGCCAATGCCACCCGCAGTGAAAACGAAGCCGGTCGCGGTGAACGTCTGCGTGCCAGCAACGCGATTTCTGCCGAACTGGCCGATTCGCGCACCAGCGCTGCACAAGAAGCCCGCGCCGCCGTCGGTGCCCTGCAAGCGCAACTGGATCTGGCCAAACTCAACCTCAGCTTCACCCGCGTAACCGCGCCGATCACTGGCCGCGTCAGCCGTGCCGAGATCACCGCCGGTAACCTGGTCACCGCCGACACCACGCCATTGACCAGCGTGGTTTCCACCGACCGCGTCTACGCCTACTTCGACGCTGACGAGCGCGTATTCCTCAAATACACGCAACTGGCCCGTAACGGTCAGCGCGGCGCAACCACCCCGGTGTACATGGGCCTGTCCAACGAAGACGGCAATCCGCACCTTGGTCAGATGAACTTCGTCGACAACCAGGTCAACCCGAAAACCGGCACCATCCGTGGTCGTGCGGTGTTCGACAACAGCGACGGCACTTACACCCCGGGCCTGTACGCACGATTGAAGCTGGTTGGTAGCGGCACTTACAACGCCATGCTGATCAATGACGAAGCCGTTGGTACTGACCTCGGCAAGAAGTTCGTGCTGGTGATGGATGCGGACAACAACACCGCGTACCGCGCCGTCGAACTCGGCCCGAAAATCGAAGGCCTGCGTATTGTGCGCACCGGTCTGAACAAGGACGACACGATCATCGTCAAGGGTCTGCAACGGGTTCGTCCTGGTTCACCGGTCACTCCAGAAGTGGTGCCGATGGCCAGCGAACAAACCATCGCGGCACTCGCTCAACAACGTCAAGCGCTGGAAGCCAGCAACCTGCCTAAAGTCGCCCCTGCCAAAGGCGCGTCCGGTGCGGTTGTGAAGCTGGCCGCCACGACCCCACGCGGTTAAGGGACGACAACTCCGATGAATTTTTCCCAATTCTTCATTTCACGGCCGATCTTCGCAGCGGTGCTGTCGCTGCTGATCCTGATCGCCGGCGCGATCTCGCTGTTCCAGTTGCCGATCAGCGAATACCCGGAAGTCGTGCCACCGACCGTAGTGGTCCGTGCGAACTTCCCGGGTGCCAACCCTAAAGTCATCGGTGAAACCGTGGCCGCTCCGCTGGAGCAAGCCATTACCGGCGTCGAGAACATGCTGTACATGTCCTCGCAGTCGACCGCCGACGGCAAGATCACCCTGACCATCACCTTCGCTCTGGGCACTGACCTGGACAACGCGCAGGTGCAGGTGCAAAACCGGGTGACCCGTACCGAGCCGAAACTTCCCGAGGAAGTGACGCGCATCGGTATCACCGTCGACAAGGCTTCGCCCGACCTGACCATGGTTGTGCACTTGACCTCGCCGGACAAACGCTACGACATGCTCTACCTGTCGAACTACGCCATCCTAAACATCAAGGATGAGCTGGCGCGTCTGAACGGTGTCGGTGACGTGCAACTGTTCGGTATGGGCGATTACTCGCTGCGTGTCTGGCTCGACCCGAACAAAACCGCTTCGCGCAATCTGACCGCGACCGATGTGGTCACCGCCATTCGTGAACAGAACCGTCAGGTCGCTGCCGGTCAATTGGGCGCGCCTCCTGCGCCGAATGCCCAGAGCTTCCAGCTGTCGGTCAACACTCAGGGCCGTCTGGTCTCCGAAGAGGAATTCGAGAACATCGTCATTCGCGCAGGCGACGACGGAGAAATCACGCGCCTCAAGGACATCGCCCGCGTCGAGTTGGGTTCCAGCCAATACGCGTTGCGCTCGTTGCTGGACAACCAGCCGGCAGTGGCCATCCCGATCTTCCAGCGCCCAGGCTCCAACGCCATCGACATCTCCAACGATGTTCGCGGCAAGATGGAGGAGCTGAAGAAAAACTTCCCGCAAGGCATGGACTATAGCATCGTCTATGACCCGACGATCTTCGTGCGTGGCTCGATCGAAGCGGTGGTTCACACCCTCTTCGAAGCCCTGATCCTCGTGGTTCTGGTGGTGATCCTGTTCCTGCAAACCTGGCGTGCCTCGATCATTCCGTTGGTGGCGGTGCCGGTATCGTTGATCGGTACGTTTGCGGTGATGCACCTGTTTGGCTTCTCGCTTAACGCGCTGTCGCTGTTCGGACTGGTACTGGCCATTGGTATCGTGGTGGACGACGCCATCGTGGTGGTGGAAAACGTCGAACGGAACATCGGACTCGGATTGACGCCGGTCGAAGCCACCAAACGAGCGATGCGTGAAGTGACCGGCCCGATCGTTGCCACGGCCCTGGTGCTGTGTGCGGTGTTCATTCCGGCGGCCTTCATCTCCGGTCTCACCGGGCAGTTCTACAAGCAATTCGCACTGACCATCGCCATCTCGACTGTTATCTCGGCGTTCAATTCGCTGACCCTGTCGCCAGCGCTGGCCGCTGTGTTGCTGAGAAGCCATGACGCACCGAAAGACCGCTTCTCCAAGGTGCTCGACAAGATCTTCGGTGGCTGGCTGTTCCGTCCGTTCAACCGCTTCTTCGACCGCGCCAGTCATGGCTACGTCGGTACGGTGGGCCGGGTTATCCGCAGCAGTGGCATCGCCCTTCTGCTGTACGCAGGCCTGATGGTGCTGACCTTCTTCGGTTTCTCCAATACACCGACCGGTTTCGTACCCGGCCAAGACAAGCAATACCTCGTAGCCTTCGCGCAACTGCCGGACGCCTCGAGCCTGGATCGCACCGAAGACGTGATCAAACGCATGTCCGACATGGCGCTGAAACAGCCAGGCGTGGAAAGCGCCGTAGCGTTCCCGGGCCTGTCGATCAACGGCTTCACCAACAGCCCGAACGCCGGCATCGTGTTCGTGACCCTGAAACCGTTCGACGAGCGTAAAGACCCGAGCATGTCCGCCGGTGCAATCGCCGGGGCCCTGAACGGTCAGTTCGCCAACATTCAAGAAGCGTACATGGCGATCTTCCCGCCTCCGCCGGTACAAGGTCTGGGCACCATTGGTGGTTTCCGCCTGCAAATCGAAGACCGGGGCAACCTGGGCTACGACGAGCTGTACAAAGAAACCATGAACATCATCAACAAGAGCCACAACGTGCCGGAACTGGCAGGCCTGTTCACCAGTTACACGGTGAACGTGCCACAGGTCGATGCCGCCATCGACCGTGAAAAAGCCAAGACCCACGGCGTGGCCGTCAGCGACATCTTCGACACCCTGCAGATTTATCTGGGTTCGCTGTATGCCAACGACTTCAACCGCTTTGGTCGCACCTATCAGGTCAACGTTCAGGCCGAGCAGCAGTTCCGCCTCGAATCCGATCAGATCGGTCAGCTGAAAGTACGCAACAACAAGGGCGAAATGATTCCGCTGGCGACCTTCATCAAGGTCAGCGACACCTCGGGCCCGGATCGCGTGATGCACTACAACGGCTTCATCACCGCAGAAATCAACGGTGCCGCAGCTCCAGGCTACAGCTCCGGCCAGGCCGAAAAAGCCATCGAGAAACTGCTCAAGGAAGAACTTCCGAACGGCATGACCTACGAATGGACCGACCTGACCTATCAGCAGATTCTGTCCGGCAACACCGCGCTGTTCGTGTTCCCGCTCTGCGTACTGCTGGCGTTCCTGGTACTCGCGGCGCAATACGAAAGCTGGAGCCTGCCACTGGCGGTGATCCTGATCGTACCGATGACCCTGCTCTCGGCCATTACCGGCGTGATCATCTCGGGCGGTGACAACAACATCTTCACCCAGATCGGTTTGATCGTACTGGTGGGACTTGCGTGTAAGAACGCGATTCTGATCGTCGAGTTTGCCAAGGACAAACAGGAAGAAGGTCTCGGCCCGCTCGCGGCGGTACTGGAAGCCTGCCGCCTGCGTCTGCGGCCGATCCTGATGACCTCCTTCGCGTTCATCATGGGTGTGGTGCCATTGGTGTTCTCCAGCGGTGCCGGTGCCGAGATGCGTCATGCCATGGGTGTGGCGGTGTTCTCCGGGATGCTTGGGGTGACCTTCTTCGGTCTGTTGCTGACACCGGTGTTCTACGTACTGATCCGCAACTTTGTTGAACGCAGTGAAGCCCGCAAAGCGGCCAAAGCTCTGAAACTGGAGGCGCAACAATGAGTCTGAAAGTCTTCCTGCCGAGTCTGCTGGTGTTGGCCCTCAGCGCCTGCGCCGTCGGCCCCGACTACAAGACCCCAGCCACGGAGGCGGCCAACATCACGGCCGCCACCGATGGCGCCGCCGGGCAAAAGAACTTCGACCGTTCGAAATTCGAAGGCATCTGGTGGCAGCAGTTCGACGACCCAACCCTCAACCAGTTGGTGACCCAGTCGCTGCAAGGCAACCGTGATCTGCGCGTGGCGTTCGCTCGCTGGAAGGCCGCCCGCGCTATCCGCGACGACGCCAGCAACGATGCGATGCCGACCATCACCAGCCGCGCCAGCAGTGATCTGGCCAAGGGGCAAATCCCTGGCCAGACCACCAACCGGGTCAATAGCGAACGCTACGACCTCGGCTTGGACATGGCTTGGGAGCTCGATCTGTTCGGGCGTATCCAGCGCAATCTGGAAGCCAGCGACGCCGACCAGCAAGCTGCCGAAGCCGATCTGTACCAGTTGCAAGTCACCATGATTGCCGAACTGGTGGATGCTTACGGTCAATTGCGCGGCGCCCAGTTGCGGGAAAAGATCGCCGTGGCCAACCTGAACAACCAGCAGGAGTCGCGCAAGATCACCATCAGCCTGCGTGACGCCGGCGTCGGCGATCAACTCGATGTCGAACGTGCCGATGCGCGTCTGGCCTCGGTCGAAGCCAGCGTGCCGCAGTTGCAGGCAGAACAGGTTCGGCAGAAAAACCGTATCGCCACCCTGCTCGGTGAACGTCCGGACAAGCTGACCGTCGACCTGAGTCCAAAAGACTTGCCGGCGATTGCCAAGGCCTTGCCGATCGGCAATCCCGGTGAGCTGCTGCAACGTCGCCCGGACATCCTCAGTGCTGAACGCCAACTGGCCTCGGCCACGGCGCGCATCGGCGTGGCGAAAGCCGATCTGTTCCCACGGGTCAGCCTCAGCGGTTTCCTTGGCTGGACGGCCGGACGCGGTTCGCAGATCGGTTCCTCGGCGGCCAACGCCTGGGCGCTGGGCCCGAGCATCACTTGGGCCGCGTTCGATCTGGGCAGTGTGCGTGCCCGCTTGCGCGGCGCCGATGCCGATGCCGAAGGCGCGCTGGCGACTTACGAGCAGCAAGTGCTGCTGGCACTCGAAGAGTCGGAAAACGCTTTCAGCGATTACGGCAAACGTCAGCAACGCCTGATCTCGCTGATCCGTCAGAGTGAATCGAGCCGCAAGGCTGCCGATCTAGCTGAAATTCGCTATCGCGAAGGCACCACGGACTTCCTGGTGCTGCTCGACGCACAGCGTGAACGTCTGAACGCTGAAGACACGCAAGCGCAGGCCGAAGTCGATCTGTATCGCGGCATTGTCGCGATCTACAAAGCCCTTGGCGGCGGCTGGCAACCGGAGACTGTCGCCAGCCAGTAATGGTTTGTTAAAGAGCTCCTTTGGTTGGCCGCAACCAACCAAATTCTTTGCCCCGCGTATCATTCGGTCGCGGGGCTTTTTTGTGCCTCCCCAAATTTTCGCCCCCCCAAAATTTATGTAGGAGCTGCCGCAGGCTGCGATCTTTTTATCTTGGTTTTTGAAAGCAGAATCAAAAGATCGCAGCCTGCGGCAGCTCCTACAGAAAGCAGGGTCAGTGGTGCTCTTGGGGTTTTTGCTGTTCCAGCACGGTTACCGTGGCGGTCGTACCCGCCCGCAAGCGGTTCTTCCCGGCATAGTCGCTATCAATATCGATCCGCACTGGCACCCTCTGCGCGAGTTTGACCCAGGTGTAACTCGGGTTGATGTTGGCCAGCAGACGACTGCCCGGCGCGTTTTCGCGGTCAGCGATGGCGAACGCGATGCTCTGCACGGTGCCGCCGAAGGTTTCACCGCTCATCAACTGGACGCGAACCCGATCACCCTCTTCGATCCGTGGCAGTTTGGTTTCTTCGAAGTAGCCGCTGATGTAGAACGAATCGCTGTCGACCAGAGCCAACAAGGCGCCACCGCTCACCGCGTAATCACCTTCACGAGTCAGCAAATTGGTCACGTAGCCGCTGACCGGCGACTCGACGCGGGTGCGTTGCAGATCCAACTCGGCTTGAGTCAGTGCGGCAATTGCCAGTTGCACGTTGGCTTCGGCGAGCCCGAGGTTGGCCTGATTGCGCAGCAGATCAGCCTGCGCCACCGCCACATCGGTGCTGGATTTTTCCCATTCTTCACCGGAGATCGCAAAACCCTGTTTGAGCGTGCGCCGCCGGCGCTCTTCGCTTTGCCGCTGCTTGAGCAACGCTTCACTGGCCACAATCGCCGCTTGCGACTGCCCGAGCGTCGCTTTGGACACCTCGACTGAACGCCGCGCATGCTCCACCGCCAGTTGGTAGCGCGCTGGGTCGATCTCCATCAATAACTGGCCTTTGTCGACATGCTGGTTGTCCTGCACTTTAAGACTGACGATGCGCCCCGAGACATCCGCCGACAGGGTCACTACATCCGCCCTCACCCGTGCATCCCGAGTCCACGGTGCCCGGGTGTAATGCTCCCAGGCGAACCAGCCAAGCACGATGGCTAGAATCACCACAGCCAATGTCGTCAAGCGTGCGATCAATACTTTCAAGGCCTCAGGCTCCCATCAACAAAATCAGCGTGGCACAAACGCAGGCATACAGGGCACCCTCGAACAACGCCTCATGCCAGACCAGGCGCAACACCCCCACGCGCCGCAAAACCCAATCCAGCAACATGAATATCGGTATGGCCAATAACAGCGCCTGGGCAATGGGCGGCAGGTAGACACCGCCGATTTCGAAATCAATGGGCAAGGCTTGGCTCTCCTTCCAGGACAACAGGCTGCAAATGTTCGCCGTGGCGCTCGAGGAATGAGACGACAATCAGCAGCGCTACCCGCATACGAAATACCGACCACACATGCTCGTGGCTGGCGACGTGCAAATCATCCAGCTCATCGCCCAAGGCGTGCAGCGTGGCCAGCAATGGTGTCAGGCTTACATCCGTGCGACCGGCAACAAATCGCCCGGTCTTGCGCAAGGCAGATGACAATTGCTGACTGTAGGCCTCAGTCAGCAAGGTGTTGTTCTGCGCTTGCTGGCGAAGTTGATGCATCGCCACGCCAACGGCCACGCAGGCGAGACTGATTTCATAAAGCTGCTGCATCCCTCGCTCATTGGCTGCCGGCAGCAAGCCGAGCATGCTGGTCAGACGATCAACCATGCGGCTTTCAAAAGCGAATTGCTGGGCATCGGTCGCTGGCGTCTTGGTCAGCTCATACACCTGCTCGCGCGCTTCGTTATACAAGCGTCGAATACGCAGCGCCGGGCGGAACGGGAATATCCACGCGTAGACAATCAGGGCCAGCATGGCGGCACTGACATAAGCCCCGGCAAACTCGAACCATTGGATCGCAGTGTTTTGCCCGGTGCCGACGTTCTGCGGGCCGATCATCAGGAAACTCGACAGGCCCAGGCCCATGCCAATGCCGGCCGTCGCAGGGCTCGCCAATCCCACCGCGATGACATACAGCAACGGCGCGAGCATCAACGCTAATGGCTCGAAATCACTGACCGACGGTACCAGCATGAATTGATAGAGCGCCGACACCAGCAGCGCCAGACCCAATCCCCGCGCATAACTCTGCGCCGCCATCAGCGGTCGGGGAAACGTCGCCATCAATGAGCAGAGAATACCCACCAGGATCATTCCACCCCGCGCACCGTCCCAAGCGGTTTCGATCCAGATCAGTCCGGCCACCAATAACGCGGTAAATGCGCGAATGGCATTCATCGACGCCAAGGTGAAATCCAGGTGCAGCGGGCTGGCCTGGCCGCGATGGAGGCAACTGGCTTCGCGGCCCTCCTGAATGGCATCGCTCAACTCCAGGATCTGCTCGATTTGCTGCAGCAGCCGCGCCTGCTCCCAGCGCAGCGCCCATGCCAGCGAGCGCAGGGTGGCGCTCATCTCTTCGGTCAGCTGCTCGGCTTCATAGGCGAGGTCGTCGAACTGCTGTTGCAGGGTGACGAAACGCTGGCGAACATCGGCGGGCAGCGAGCGGCCCTGCGCCGCCAATTGGTCAAGCAACGCGAGTTCCTCGGCGCGCAGGCGCTGGACTTCCAGCGGCAAGTCCCCCTCCCAGCGCTCGGTCAGCAATTGCCGCTGATGACGCAACGCGGTCAACCGTGAGGTCAGCAACATCAACTGGTTGCCCAACAGCAGCACGAGGTTGTTCGCGCTGCGCAGACGCGGCGCATCGAAATACAAGTGCCGGCGCAGCCCCTCCAGCGCACTGATTTCACCGAGAAGCTGCATTTGTCTGCGCTGAAATTCGGCCTCGCTTTCTTCGGTGCGAATCACCGCCGCTGCATGATTGGCGACCAGTTTGATCACCTGATCGACTTTGGCGAAGTATCCCTTGGCCACGGCTTCCGGTCGGGCCGTCAGCAAGCTCACCACGCAAACGCTCGCCACAGCCAGCAAGGTTTCCGTGACACGCGTGACGGCCAGCAGAAACGTGCCGTCCTGATCCGGAATCGCCAGCAAGGCGACCACCACGGCGGTGTAGCCACTGAGCACAAACGCTTGCGAACTGGTGTAGCGCAGCAAAGTCCCGCCCGCCGTGCACAGCGCCAGCCACAACGCCAGCGTCGTGATGAACGGCAACGGCGCCTGGGGGAAGATCGCCATGATCAGCACCGCCACTGCGGCGCCAAGGGTGGTGCCGATCACTTGGCCGAAACTGCGGGCCAGCGCCATGCCGGCCAAGGGCTGACTGACAATCACCACGGCCATGATCGACCACTTGGGCTGATCGAGATCAAACAGAAACGCCAGATACAGGGTCAACAACCCCGCCGCGATGGTGCGTAAGGCAAACAGCAGAACGGCCTGACCGGGATGGATCACCGCTTTGAAATAATTGAACAGGGCTTGCATGGACTCACTCATTCTGACGACTCCTGCAAGCGTAGACACTGCATCGAAAGCCTGACGGGTTTCACAGTCGACGCGACTCGTAGGACGATTCGCTGGCATTGGGTTTGACTCAGGTCCCAAGCTGACCGAAGCTTGCCGCTCTGCTCAAGTACGCCTGTTTCCGGAAAACCGCATGCCTCAGTCACGCCGCTATTTGTTGATCAGCCTGGGTCTGGTACTCGTCATCCTCGTTGGCTGGTTGTCCCTTCGCAGCACGGCTCCGGTTGTGCCTGAAGCAATCAAGCATGGCTATAGCGAAGCACTGTCCGCCGCGCGCACCGGTGAGCCTGGCGCGGCGCGTCAGTTGTATCAGCAATTGGGCCGTCCGGACCTGTCGGTGAAACGGCGTGTCTGGCTGCACGCCGAACTTCCCAACTACCCGAGCCCGCAAGCCCTGAAGCTGGCCGATGCCGATTTGCAGAACGAGGCCCCCGAAGTGCGCCTTGCCGCGATAAAGAGTGTCATCGGCCTGGTTCCCGGCGGTCAGCGCAGCCTGTTGTTGGGGCCGCTGCTCGATGATGAAGATCAAACCGTACGTTTCGCCGCGATCAATGCCCTGCTCGGTCTGACGCCGGATGAGCTGGGCTTGTATTTCGGTCCATTGCAACAAGGCATCGATGCCTGGGAGCAGGTGCTCAAAGGCCAACCGGAAAGCGCCGCGACTTACGCGCAACTGGCGCGGCTTTATATACATAACGTCGAACTGAAAGAAGCCCAGGTTGCCTTGGACAATACCCTGCGACTGGAGCCCGGCAATCTGCAGGCGTTGGTGATGCAGATCGATGTGCTCGACCGCCAGGGCCAAAGTGATGCCGCACGCCAGTTACTGGCCCAGCAACTCAAGGCCCAGCCCGATTCCGCTTACCTGCAACACGCGCTCGGACTGTGGTTGCTGCATCACGGTCAGCGCGAATATGCCCTGCTCGGCCTGTCCAAAGCCGTCGAACTTGAGCCGGACAACAAGGATTATCGCTACGACCTCGCTACGACGCTGCACAGCGCCGAAGAGCTGGAAGCCGCACAAAAACAACTTCAGGAGATCGTTCAGCGCCACCCCGCTGACCGCAAAGCGCGGGTTCTGTTGATCAACTACTGGAAAGAAAGTGGTCAATTGCAGAATGTGCAGGTATTGCTGGCGCAACTCGAACAGCTCAATCCGGACGATCCGGCCCTGCAACAAGGCCTCTAAGCAACAACATCCAGACACATTTCGGCAGAAAGATCGGAACTGCCATCACGGCCAAGGGTCAAGTAATTCAGGTCGCCCGGTTTAGTTGGCAGCCTCGCTTCCCCTAGTCATGAGAGGGCATTTTTTGTCTACATCCAATGCGTTGATCAGTGCAAAAGCCGCTACCGGCATTGAAGGTCTGGACGACATCCTGGCCGGTGGCTTGTCTCGTGGGCATGTGTTTTTGCTCGAAGGTGAACCAGGAACCGGCAAAACGACGTGCGCTTTGCATTTTCTAATGGCTGGCGCCCGCGCCGGCGAACGCTGTTTGTATATAACCCTGTCAGAAACCGAGCGCGAACTGCGCCAAGGGGCGCTTTCCCACGGCTGGGAGCTTAACGAGAACATCGAGATATTCGAGCTGACGCCCCCGGAAAGCCTGCTCAATGCCGAGCACCAGCAGAGCTTGCTCTACTCTTCCGATCTGGAATTGGGCGAAGCCACCAAACAGATTTTCGAAGTGGTTGAGCGCTTCAAGCCGACTCGCGTGGTGCTCGACAGCCTGTCGGAGATCCGCTTGCTGGCGCAAAGCTCTTTGCGTTATCGCCGGCAGATTCTGGCGATCAAGCATTACTTCGTACGCTATGAAGCGACGGTACTGCTGCTTGACGACCTGACTACTGAATCCCTCGACAAAACCGTTCACAGCGTCGCCCACGGGGTGATTCGCCTGGAAGAGCTGACGCCCAACTATGGCGCCGAGCGTCGTCGGATCAGGGTCATCAAGTACCGCGGGCAGAAGTACCGTGGCGGTTTTCACGACTTCACCATCATGGGCGACGGCGTGCATGTGTTCCCCCGTCTGGTGGCGGCGGAACATCGCGGCGACTATGCACGCCTGCAACTGAGCAGTGGCATTCCGGAAATGGACGCCCTGCTCGGCGGCGGCATCGAGACCGGTTCCAGCACGCTGATCCTCGGCCCGGCCGGGACCGGCAAATCGCTGATCTCGATGATCTTCGCTGCAGCAGCGGTCAAGCGCGGCGAAAAGGCTGCACTGTTTATTTTCGATGAAGAGTTGGGTCTGCTGTTCGAGCGCATGCGCAACATCGGCATTGACCTGCCGGCGCTACAAGCGACTGGCAACCTGCTGATCGAGCAGGTCGACGCTGCGGAACTGTCACCCGGCGAGTTCTCCCACCGCGTGCGCCGCTGCGTCGATCAGGGCGAAATCAAGACGGTAGTGATCGACAGCATCAACGGCTATCAAGCCGCGATGCCGGAGGAAAACGCCCTGGTGCTGCACATGCATGAACTGTTGCTCTACCTGAACCGCAAGGGTGCCGCGACGTTCATGACCGTTGCCCAGCATGGTCTGGTCGGAGATATGCAAGCGCCGGTGGACATCACTTATCTGGCGGACACGGTGATTCTGTTGCGCTACTTCGAGGCCATCGGCAAGGTGCGGCGGGCGATTTCCATCATCAAGAAACGTACCGGCAGTCACGAATCAACCATTCGCGAATACCGCATTTCCACTCAGGGCATGACCATTGGCGAACCGCTGGAAGCCTTTCAGGGGGTATTGCGCGGCGTACCGACCTACTTGGGCGCCAGCAATCCGCTGCTCAAGGAAGAGCTCTTGTGACGGTCACCGTACCGCTGGCCGAACGGGCGCTGATTCTTGCGCCCGTGGGTCGCGACAGCCAAATTGCCCTGATGATTCTCAACGAGGCCGGTTACGGCGGTCTGGTCACCCCAGGCCTTGGCCCGTTGTGCCAAGAGCTGGAACTCGGTGCAGGCTTGTTGTTGATCGCTGCCGAGGCCTTACGCGGTCAGGAACTGGAAAGCCTGTTTCTGCATCTGGAGCAGCAACCGGCGTGGTCCGACTTGCCGATTGTGCTGCTGACCCATCATGGCGGACAGGAACAAGGCCCCTCCTCGCAACTCAGTCACTTGCTCGGCAACGTGACGTTTCTTGAACGGCCGTTTCATCCCGCGACCCTGATCAGTCTGGTGTCCGCCGCTTTGCGCGGGCGCCGACGACAATACGAGGCCCGTGACCGGCTGATCGATCTGAGTGAAAGTGAACGGCGCCTGCAATCGACGCTGGAAACCCTTGAGCAGCAGGTCGAAGAACGTACTGCGCAACTTCGCCACAATGAGGAAGCGCTGCGCCAGTCGCAGAAAATGGAAGCGGTCGGCCAGCTCACCGGCGGGATCGCCCACGACTTCAATAACATGCTGACCGGGATTATCGGCAGCCTGGAATTATTGCGCCGACGTCTCGCTCGTGGCCGCACCGAAGATCTCGACAGCCTGATCGATCTGGGCGTGACCTCGGCCAATCGCGCGGCCAGTCTGACTCATCGTCTCCTCGCGTTTTCCCGTCGCCAGTCGCTCGACTCCAAAGCTGTGCAAATGAACACCCTGGTGCTGTCGATGGGCGAATTGCTGGAACGCAGCCTCAACGAAAGCATCCAGTTGGACATGCGCCTGAACGACAAATTGTGGGTCGCCGAAGCCGACCCCAATCAACTGGAAAGCGCCCTGCTCAATCTGGTGATCAATGCCCGCGACGCCATGCCCGATGGCGGCAAACTGGTGGTCGAGACCAGTAATCAAGTGTTGCGCCGCGATTTTACCGACGCCTATAGCAATCTTGAGCCCGGTGATTATGTGATGTTGAGCGTCACCGACAACGGCAGCGGCATGCCGGAAAGTGTCATCAATCGCGCATTCGATCCGTTTTTCACCACCAAACCGATCGGCCAGGGCACGGGGCTGGGCCTGTCGATGATCTACGGGTTCAGCAAACAGTCGCGCGGTCATGTGTCGATCGACAGCGAAATCGATCAGGGCACGTCGGTCAAACTGTACCTGCCACGTTTTCGCGGTGAAGAGCTGCCAGGGCCGGACACCGACATTCAACAGGCACCCGAGGCAATGGATGGTGAAACCGTGCTGATCGTCGAGGACGACCCAGCCGTGCGCATATTGGTCAGCGCTGTGCTCAGTGAGTTGGGTTATGCGTTCGTCGAGGCCAGCGATGCTGACGGCGCTGTGCCGATCCTGAACTCGACGCAACGCATCGATCTGCTGATCAGCGACGTCGGCCTCCCAGGCATGAACGGCCGGCAACTCGCGGAAGTGGGCCGACAATACCGGCCGGGCTTGAAGGTGCTGTTCATCACCGGCTACGCCGAACACGCGGCGGTACGCGGCGGGTTCCTCGATTCCGGCATGCAGATGATCACCAAGCCGTTCACCTTCGATCTGCTGACCGCCAAAGTGCGGGAAATGATCAAGAACTGACCCCTGAAACAACTGTAGGAGCTGCCGCAGGTTGCGATCTTTGATGTTGATCTTGAAAGATCAAAAGATCGCAGCCTGCGGCAGCTCCTACAAATTTGCGTCAGTCCGTGTCGATCAGGCCAGCAGTTCCTGAATCTTTTCCTGCAACACATCCAGATCGAACGGTTTCTCGAGGATCGGTGCCTTGCGGGTGATCGGGCTGCCGGTCTCGCGAATTTCCTGCGGATAGCCGCTGATGAAAATGACCTTCAGGTCCGGTCGCAGCTTTACCGCAGGTTCGGCGATCTGCACGCCGGAGATGCCACCCGGCAGGCGAAAATCAGTGATCAACATGTCCAGGTGCGGTTTGCTGGCGAGGATCTCGAACGCCTGTTCGCCGTTTTCCGCTTGCAGCACGCGATACCCCTGCCCCGACAGATAATCCGCCAGCACCATCAAGATAACCGGTTCGTCTTCGACGACGAGTACTACATCTTGCGCATCTACGCTCATGGGAAGCCTTTGTTCGGTCAATAGCTGCTGATACGACCGTGTGGTCACTCAGAGGTTGCGTCGGATTTGCCGTTTTCCTGAATTGGCAGACAAACGCGAAACAGGGCGCCTTCGTTGATTTCACTCTCGACGACGATGGAGCCGCCATGGGCGGCGACGATCTGCTCGGAAATGAACAGACCCAGGCCGAGACCGGCGACCACCGTCTTGGCGGAGACCCGTTCGAACTGTTGAAAAATACGCTTCTGGTTCTCGGCGCTGATACCGATGCCACGATCCTGCACCTCAACCCGCGCTTCGTCGCCTTCGCGATAGACGCGCACTTGAATCGGGCTGCGACCGCCATAGCGCAAGGCATTGGTGATCAGATTGGAGACCACTTGCTCGATACGGAACTCGTCCCAATTGCCTTCAACTGCTTCAGTCGCAGTGAAAGACACTTCGGTCTCCGCCGCTTCGATCTGTTGCGCGAAGTTCTGCAGCAGAGTGCTCACCAGTTGCACCAGGTCGAACCGGCTCGGGCGGATCGAGAGTTTGCCGGTGCGGATCCGCGAGACATCGAGCATGTCTTCGATCAAGCGGATCAGGCTTTTGATCTGACGCTCGTCGCGGTCGACCATCGCGTGCATCTTGTCGAGGGTGAACGCCGCAGCGTTATCTCGCGCCAGGTGCATCTTGCGCAATTGGGTTTCGAGAATCAGACCATTAAGCGGCGTGCGCACCTCGTGGGCGACGATCGACATGAAGTCATCGCGCATGCGCACAGCCTGCTCCAGCTCCAGTTGCGTGCTCTGCAATTGTTGCAGCAGCGCTTCCTGCTCTCGACGGGCCTGCTCCAGCGCTTCGACTTGTTGCTTCATCGCCTTGCTCTGGCGGTACAAGTCGACAAAGACGTTAACTTTGCTTTTGACCGCGTGGATATCCAGCGGCTTGTGCAGGAAGTCCACCGCGCCGCTTTCGTAGCCCTTGAACGCGTAGTTCAGCTCACGACCAGCGGCGCTGACGAAAATGATCGGGATGTTCTTGGTTTTCTCGGTGCCGCGCATCAGTTCGGCCAGTTCGAAGCCGTTCATGCCGGGCATCTGCACGTCGAGAATGGCCATGGCGAATTCGTGTTGCAGCAGCAGCGACAGCGCTTCGTCCGCCGACAGCGCCTTATAGACGGTGCGGTCTTCGCGCTTGATCAGCGCTTCGAGCGCCAACAGGTTCTCGGGCAGATCGTCAACGATCAGCAGTTTGGCTTGGATATTACTCAGCATGCGATTCGTTCCAGCTCGACTAACAGACGGCCGATGCCGTGAATGGGTAAGACATGATCCGGCTGCTGAAGCTTCAGCGCAGCCAGCGGCATGGTGGCGACTTGCGCATCGCCGGGCTCCTGAACGATGGTCAGGCCACCGTAGTGTTTGACTTCGGCCAGGCCCTTCGCGCCATCGTGGTTGGCGCCAGTCAGCAGCACAGCCGCCAATCGGGGACCGTAAACGTGGGCGGCGGACTCAAACAGGAAATCGATCGACGGTCGAGAATGGTGCAGCCGATCCTCAAGACTCAGCGACAGACTGCGATCTTCCTCCACCGACAGGTGATAACCGGGCGCGGCGAAATACACCGTGCCGGGCTGGATATCCTGTTTGTCGACGGCCTCCAACACCGGAATCGCCAGACGCCGGGCAAACACCTCGGCCAGTTGACTGCGGCGCTCTTCCGGCAGGTGCAAGACAATAATGATCGGTAACACAAAACCCTGGCGCAGCGGCCCGAGCAGGCTCAGCAACGCTTCCACACCACCGGCGGAAGCACCCATCACAACGGCCTCGATCCGAGGTAAATCCGTAGCGCCGTTCATAATTTGCGGTAAATCCGTTCCTGTTTCACCAGTGGCTCGAACTGGTTGGAAAAACCGGAAAAATCCAGCGTCTCTTTGCTGCCAAGCACCAGGAAACCGCGATGGCTCAACGATTCATGGAACAAGCCAAACGCGCGATCCTGCAGCTTCTTGTTGAAGTAGATCAAAACATTCCGGCAAGAGATCAGCTGGGTTTCCGAGAACACGCTGTCAGTCGCCAGGCTGTGATCGGCAAAGGTCACGTTCTCGCACAGGCTCTTGTCGAAAATCGCGTAACCGTAGGCAGCCGTATAGTAGTCAGCGAACGAGCGCTGACCGCCAGCCTGCTGATAGTTGGCGGTGTAAGCCCGGACATTCTCCATGGAGAAAATCCCCTGCTTGGCCTTATCCAGCGAGCGCGGGTTGATGTCGGTGGCATAAATGATCGTGCGGTCGAGCAGGCCTTCTTCGCGCAGCAGAATCGCCATCGAATACACCTCCTCGCCCGTGCTGCACCCGGCGATCCAGATCTTCAGCGAAGGATAGGTGCGCAGCAACGGCACCACTTCCTTGCGAATCGCCAGAAAATGCGACGGATCGCGAAACATCTCGCTGACCGGGATCGTCAGCAATTGCAGCAGCTGCATGAACGCCGTCGGGTCGTGCAGGACTTTTTCCTGCAGCGCCGAAATGGTTGCGCACTCGAACTGACCCAGCGCGTGTTGCACCCGGCGCTTGATCGACGCGCCGGAGTAATCGCGAAAATCGTAGCTGTATTTGAGGTAAATGGCCTCGATCAACAAGCGTAATTCGATCTCGCTGCTTCGTTCGGCCGGACTGCTACGTTCCACTAAATACGTTCCATCTTCGGTAACCACACGCGAATCAGCGAGAACAGGCGATCAAGGTCGATGGGTTTGGCCAGGTAATCGTTGGCGCCCGCCTGCAGGCAGCGCTCCTGATCATCCTTCATGGCCTTGGCCGTTACCGCAATGATCGGCAGCTTGCGCCAGCGCGGATTCTTGCGGATTTCGATGGTGGCTTCAAAACCGTCCATCTCCGGCATCATCACGTCCATCAGTACCAGGTCGATGTCCTCGACTTCATTCAGTTTATCAATCGCCTCGCGACCGTTACGGCCGATCACCACGACTGCGCCTTTGTGCTCAAGGGCACTGGTCAGGGCGAAAATGTTGCGCACATCGTCGTCCACCAGCAGCACCTTGCGACCCTCGAAAACCTTGTCGCGGCTGCGCGCGGTCTTGAGCATCTTCTGCCGTTCATGGGACAACTGCGATTCGACTTTGTGCAGAAAGAGTGTGACCTCGTCCAGCAAGCGCTCCGGCGAGCGAGCGCCTTTGATGATGATCGAGCGCGAATACTTGCGCAGCTCCGCTTCTTCATCGCGGGTCAGATTGCGCCCGGTGTAGACGATGACCGGCGGGAACGAGCAAATGTCTTCGGTCGACATGCGCTTCAGCAAGTCGTTGCCGAGCATGTCCGGCAGCTTCAGGTCGATGACCATGCAATCGTAGATCGTCGTACGCAGCAGCTCGAGCGCGTCCTGCGCCAGACCGACCGCGGTGATTTCAATGTCGTCATCGCCGATCAGTCGCGCAATGCTCTCGCGCTGCAAATCGTCGTCTTCGACCAGCAGCACGCGTTTGACCTTCTGCGTCAGTTTGGCTTCGAGACGGGCGAACACGTCCTTGAGCTCTTCGCGGGTGGTCGGTTTGACTGCATAACCGATGGCGCCCATGTGCATTGCGGC
Source organism: Pseudomonas sp. 4CAES_32.4 (assembly GCF_058136335.1). Lineage (NCBI taxonomy): Bacteria > Pseudomonadati > Pseudomonadota > Gammaproteobacteria > Pseudomonadales > Pseudomonadaceae > Pseudomonas > Pseudomonas sp. 4CAES_32.4. The sequence continues at coordinate 2,979,629 of NZ_CM176882.1, read as the reverse complement.
TTCGACGCGGTCTTCAACGGAGATCACGTGAACCGGAATATGCCGGGTTTCGGCGTGTTCTTTCAGGCGTTGCAGTACGGTGAGGCCCGAATGATCCGGCAGGCGCATGTCGAGCAGGATGGCGTCCGGGACGAATTCTTTGGCCAGGTCATAACCTTCGTCCGCGCCGTGAGCGACCAGGCACTGATAACCCAACTCGTGGGCCAGGTCGTAGAGGATATGGGCGAAGTTCGGTTCGTCTTCAACCACCAGAATGCAGCGGGTGGCGAACGGCGCTTTACCACGATCGTCGGCGAAACGCGGAATGACCACTGGCGCGGTCGAAGCCGGCGAAGTGACAACGGGAATCACCGGGGTTATGGCGGGAGGCGTCAGCGTCAGCGGTGCGGCATAGGCCTCGTCCGACTCACTGTATTGCAACGGCAACACCAGCGTGAACACGCTGCCCTGCCCTGGCGTGCTGCTAACGCTGATCGAACCGCCCAGCAACGTCGCTAGATCCCGAGAAATCGACAGCCCCAGGCCGGTGCCGCCGTATTTGCGGTTGGTGGTGCCGTCTGCCTGACGGAAGGCTTCGAAAATGCTTTCCTGCTGGTCCTGAGCAATGCCGATGCCCGAATCGCGAACGATGAAGGCAATGCGATCATCCGGTTGCCCGGCGATGGTCAGACTGACTGTGCCGTGTTCGGTAAACTTCACTGCGTTGGACAGCAGGTTCTTGATCACCTGCTCCAGGCGCTGGCGATCGGTGAACATCATGGCCGGCGCGCCCGGCTGTAAATCAATGGTGAACGTCAGCTGTTTATCAGATGCCAGCGGCTCGAACACACCGCGCAGACCTTCGGCCAGCCGCGCGACGCTGGTGTTCTCCGGAATCACCTCCAGTTTGCCGGCTTCTACCTTGGAAATATCGAGAATGTCGTTGATCAGGTTGAGCAGATCGTTGCCCGCCGAATAAATCGATTCGGCAAATTTGACCTGTTCCGCGCTGAGGTTGTCCTGCGGGTTCTCGGCCAACAGCTTGGCCAGAATCAACGAACTGTTGAGCGGCGTGCGCAGTTCGTGGGACATGTTGGCGAGGAATTCGGATTTGTACTTGCTCGAGCGCTGCAACTCTTCGGCGCGTTCTTCCAGTTGCACCTGCGCCTGATTGAGTTCGGTGTTTTTCAGATCCATCGCATCGCGCTGTTCCGCCAGCGTCTGCGCCTGTTCGGCGAGCTGCTCGTTGGTCTGCTCCAGCTCGACCTGCTGGGTTTCCAAGTGCGCCTGGGATTCCTTGAGAATCCGCGACTGCTCTTCGAGTTCTTCGTTGGCGGTTTTCAGCTCTTCCTGCTGCACTTGCAACTCTTCGTTGAGCTGTTGGGTTTCGGCCAACACTTCCTGCAGACGCTGGCGATAGCGCGCCGCTTCAATGGACATGCCGATGTTGCCGGCGATCAGTTCGAGAAGGTCGATGTCGCGCTCGGTCAGCGGACGCAGGAAACCCAGTTCGATCACGCCGTTGACGCGGTCGTCGTCGCTGGTGGGCACCACCAGCACACTGTGCGGCAGGCCTTCGCCGAGGCCGGAGCTGACTTTGAAGTAATCGGCCGGCACCGAATCCAGACGAATCAGGCGCGCTTGCTGCGCGACTTGGCCGACGATGCCTTCGCCGCTGTAAATCGATTGATCCTGTTCTTCCTGTTCGCGCGAGAAACCATACGTCGCCACGCGTTTGAGGCCGCCGTGCTCCTCACGCACATACAGCGCCGCGACAGCGGTGCCGAGGTATTGCGCACAGAATTGCAGAATGTTGCGGCCCAGCAGGTTGAGGGTCAGTTGCCCCAGCACTTGTTCGGCAAGTTGTGTCTGCCCATTGCGTAGCCACGCCTGTTTTTCCAGACGCTCGGCGCTGGCCAGTTGCGCGGCGAGGTTGGCGCTGTAATTGCTCGACAGATTGAGCAGGTCACGGCGGCCAATGTAGGCCAGCAAGCCACTGATACCGGCGATAAACAGCAGGTAGAGGCTGATGCTCCAGATCGTTGTGCGACGGACTTCCTCATTGCGCGTCGTGCGCAAGACCTGCTCGGTTTCGATCACGTCTTCAAACTGTTTGCGGATCTCATCCGTCAGGCGCTTGCCCCGCCCGGCCTTCACCGCGCCGCGATAATCACCACTGCTTCGCTGCAGATCGATCATCGATTGCGCGTAGTTAGCCCACTCGGTCTGCAGCGCCTCAAGGCGACGCAAGCGATCGGTTTGCACCGGGTTGTCGATCGTCAGTTCGGTCAGGGTTTTCAGCGCAACCGCAATGCGCGGCTTGGCAGTCTCGTAGGGATCGAGGAAATGCTCGTCGCCGCTGAGCAGGAACCCGCGCATACCGGTTTCCAGGTCCACGGTGAGTTTCACCGCTTCATTGGCGTTATTGATCACCCGGTCGGTGTGCTCCACCCATTGGATGACCGACAGCAAATAGGTGATCAGCGACACGAAAAACACGGCACTGAGCAGACCGACGCCCAAGGGCAGACCGATGTTGCGACTCAGGAGTTTACGAAACCGTTGCTCATCAACCGAAGACGGAGAGGACATGGGGCAGCCTTGTCGAACTGTTGAAAACCTGAGAGTTTGCCCGAAAACTACGGCATGGATCCATTTTTCCTACAGCTTTAGCAGTAATTTCCTGCATTTGCCTGTGTCAGGGCGAATGGCTACGGTTATCCTTGCCGCTCTGACTGCGGCTATGCTTTTTTTTGTAGCTGCGGGGAACTTGTGGCACTGCGCCACTTACTCATGCAAGAGGCCGGCAATTCTGATCGACCGGCGTGCCACCCCTGCCCTTTCTTTTCGAGAATTTTATTATGTCTGCCAACGCCTCCATCATCCTTGTCGTCGAAGACGATGACATCGTGCGCATGCTGATTGTTGATGTGCTGGAGGAGCTGGATTTCAAGGTAGTGGAAGCGAGCGACGCCGAGGAAGCCTTGAAGATCGTCAATGATTCGAACCAAGCGATTGACCTGATGATGACTGACATGGGCCTGCCAGGCATGGATGGCCGTGAGCTGGCGACGGAAGCACGCAAGGTTCGTCCCACTCTGCCGATCCTGTTTGCCAGCGGGTATGCAGAAAACATTGACGTTCCACAAGACATGCATGTGATTGGCAAGCCGTTTTCGATTGATCAACTTAGAGACAAAGTCAAAAGCGTGCTGAACAATTAAATGAATTGATATTACCGGCATCAACTTTAATTTCACCCTACTTGTCAGTACTTATTGCAGCCGCCACTCTCGAAATAGCTGGAAAGATATATCAACTATAATTTTCCGGCCTTTCCAATAATCTGATCCGCGACCGACGCAGACTCTGCAACAGAGTTTCTGCCTCTTTGATCGACAGCGGATGGACCCATGGCAACTACAAATACCCCAGATACACGCACGAGCGACTTGATAGAAAAACAGCATGTCTGCACCGTTCTCAAAGACGCGACAGCCATTGTTAGCGGTGGTTACTCGCCGGACTATCCCCATCTGCTGTTCAATGTTTCGCCAAACTCTTCCCTGGACCTGATCCTGGAACCTGGCCGAGAGCTGTTTCAGCGTATGCGCAGTTCGCCTGAATTCATCGACCTGTGTTCCCGCCTGCGAGTACCCGTTAACAGCACTATGTATGTCGACGGCCAAAGCAAACTTCATATAAAAGAACAACATGGATGGGCAACCTATGGAGCCTCCAGACATCCATCGCTGGGTGAAACTTTAAGTGTTCTGGCCGACCTCGCACAGTCAAGTGGCGGCGCCATTTTTCCTGACGCTACGATCAGTGTCGAACAGTGGTTGTTATTCAATGGCCTCGAAGTGCCCGAGACTCACGAGCAGACTTCAAACCTCTGGTCTTTCCTGAACTTCACGTTCCCTGATGCTCCGGTGAACGGCAACTATTGGTCGCCACTGCTAGAGGAACAGCATTCGTTTTCTTGCTCTGCCGAACACCGCACGGCCATACGCAACGTGACTCGCGGACTGGTTGCCGATCAGCGGCTGCTGGATGTGTTGATGTCCGAGAGCGTCGGCGGAATGTCTGCCGAGGCCGTCAAGGATTATCCCGATGAAACCTTGCATCAACTGCTGAACAGCCATGTCGGCCAACAGTGGGCGCAGCGCTACATCGACGCATTGGGCTGGTTCGGCTCGGCGACCGAAGAGGTCGAAGACGCTCAGAAGAGTTTTGCCGACATTCTATTGATCGCCATCCTGCTCGATCTGGTTCCGGAACCCGAGAAGGCCGCCAAGCATCTGGTCGCTGGATACGACTTGTATCAAACCGCTAATTTCAATCGCTCGTTCGCTGACGTCCGGGTCGACGTCGAACATCATCTAAGTACCACCGGGTTTGCCTCCGGCAATGCCGTGCCATTGGCCGCGCATCTGTTGCTGGCGTTGTCAGCGCCGGAATTCCTCGTCGAGGACCTACCAGACTCGCTTTTAATCGGCTCCGTCAGTTGGGTCGCCCTGCGCTGTGACGCGCAGTTTGTCGAACATTGCCTGCCTGGGGTGTCGCGCGTGATGGGTTATCCGTCCTTGAGCCAGTTTGGCGAGATCGGTGCCGTCACGGCTGCGCACCAGCAGTTGCGCGAATTCCTGACGATCAGTCCGATTCTGGATTGGGCCAGCCTCAACGGGATCATCGCGTACGACCCGAATGGTGAATATGGCGAAAAAGACTTCACCACTGCCCACGAGCATTTCAAGTCTTTTAGCGAAGGTTTGGCGAGCGCGCTAACGGCATTGAGCACCCCTGCGCCTTCTCGCCGGGAACTGACCGTCAACGCCATGCGCAAAGTCGTTCCCGCCGGGGATTACCTGGAGCAGGAAAACCTCAAATTCAAAACCATTTTCGCCATCACCGAATTGCCAACCGTTGGATTGGGTTTCGTCCGACAATCGCTGGTGGATTTTCATATGTCCGGCGACCTCATGATGGATGGACGCTTCTCGCCCAAGCTGGAAGTTGACGACCGTTATGATGTTCCGGCCGAAGCGTTTAACCGTCTGCACGAATTGCCTGATCCCAAGACGCTCTTCGAGGAAGCATTTGCGCCTTATTACGACAACTTGCAGGCCGGTCTGCTGACGCTAGTGAAACTGGCGTTTTCGCAAATGCCGGATGCTGACCGAGTGGCGTTTGAAAACGGTTATATCGACGTATTTACCGTTCGCGAAAAAGCCGATGGCATCGTCGACACAATCAGCTCGCAGGAGACCCAAAAGCAGCGCGACGCGGCAAAGGGGCGCTTTGGCCTGATCCTGTGCGCCAACTATCAATCGCAACTGCACAGCTACGAGTTGTTTCCTCTGCAGGGACTTTGTCTGGCCCGCCCGGAACTCGCGCCACTGTTACGTTCCACCGGTATTTATCATGAGAATCCGAGCCTGGGGTTTGTCGGCGACATCCACGCATTCCAGGAAAAAGTCGAACCGCTACTGTGGCCCATCGATGCCAAGGCCTACCTGGAAGGACGTCAACCTCGAGCCGGTGCAACCTCTCGGGTGATTGTGGAGAAGCTTTACGAAGCTTTGCCGCTCGCTGGCGAACCACGCCACTATGGTTCGGCGCAAACGTTCTTTTCTGCGCGTCTGATTCACTTCGCGCAGTTTTTGCTCAAGCACCATCCTGTTGCCACTCGGGAACAACTTTATAACGCCGGTTTTGGCGTTACCGAGATGGAGAGACTGCGAGCCAAGGATGAAAAATTGCAGACGGCGGTCGTCAATGTTCTGGTGCCGTTCAGGCAGTGCATCGTCGACCTGAATTCCGGTGATCCCGAACGATTCAACGAAGGTGTCGGTGGCTGCGTGCTTGACGGCGTAGCGATCATTGGCACGGTGATGGGTGCCGGCGCGAAAATAGCCGGCACTGCCGGAAAGACAGCGTCCGCCGCTTCAAAAATGATCAGCATTGCCAAAACTGCCGTGAGCGCCGGCATTTCACTGTTCAATCCGGCGGACGGCGTACCCTCACTGATAGCGGGCGGTTACAAACTGCTGCAAAAAGGCCGGCTGCTGCTCAGCCCGAAGGGCATCGCCAACCTGGAAACGGCCATTGGTCAAATGCGCTACCTGACGCGCAGCACACAAACTTACGACTTGGCCAGAGCGGTGAACCAGGCGGATGTCTTGCGTGTTCCCGCGCTAACGTTGAACGGTAAGGCTGTCGACATCTTTGCGGTTCAGCACGCGGCTCATGTGTACGCGCTCAATCTTAGAAGCGGTAAAGCATGGGGCCCCCGACTGACCGGATACAAACTCTACGATTTAAGCGTCGTCAGCGGCTGGGGCCGAGTCATGCCCAACAGCTACGCGCGCAATTTCGTGAACAGAAGCCTGCCGATTGCGCGCAGCAAGCTCGAAACTGCCTATAAACATTTGCGCCAACATCGAGATGATCCGGAAGTGCGCACACTGTTCAAATCGCTGTTTGGCAGTCACTCACCCGAAACCATCAGCTATTTCAAGGCTGGGCTCAGCAACATGCTTCACGATATGGAATCGCTGACGATGGACAATATACTTTTCAAAGCAAACGCTGACAGCGGAGCGCTCGCCGAGTTGTCTCGTGAGTCCTATGACTTGTGGCTCAAGTATCGAACGTTCAATGCTGGCGACACCAAATTCCTAACCATTCACTCGAATGAAATTGGCCACTTTTACCGTAAGGCGAAATACCATGATGGGCGAATAGCAGATGAATTGATCCGCGAAATGTCTTATGCCGATCCTCGTACTATGGGGCTGGTATTTCCGAGCCTGCCTTTGAAAAGTACATTGCCGGGAAACATCGATATCACCCCACTGATGCAATTTGGTAACAATCCCGCCCGGCACATTGCCCCCTTCAATAAAGTAAAAGATACGATGCCGGCAATCGTGCGCCAGCACCCCGCACTGATCAATGCGCACTCGACCAGTGTAATGGTCTCGCTCCTCGATCAGCGACATTACGATAAAGCCGGATTCGCCAGAAATCTGCAGAGCATTGAATTAACGTTGGGTTTTATTGAGGACGGGCTAAGCGGAGTGTCGGCGATCATCAACACCTCCACGTAAAAAACTCAAACCTTAAATCCAAGAACCGCGCTACCACGCCATGGGTAGCGCGAGCTTTCTCACGCCTGATATGTCTTATAAGTCTCAAATGGATTTTATGAATAACGATTTCATTGCCACGCATGAAAAACCTTTGTCGCGCCCGCTGTTTACCACTGCCTTTGAAGATAACAGCGCCGCCAGTGATCGAAGCGAAAGACTCGAAGTCATCAACCGGTTGACTCACCTCACTGCGGATCTTGCCGATACCGAACAGTTACAACTGGCGACCGTACGAATATCCCTTGAATCCGATTCGTCGTTGCACCAAGCCCTGCAACCGGGCGTCGCCATCTTGAAAATGCTGGCGCAAAAGGCCGAATTCAAAACAATGCTCGGCAAATTGATGTTGTCGGATTACACCGACATCCAAGTGACAGACGACGGACGGCTTAGCGTACGAATGTCGGGAAACTGGATCGACTTGACCAACGCATTGAAACGCGATCCCGGGATGAATGAAGACCTTGACGTTCTCATGGAGCTGGCAGTCGTGACCGGGGGTGCCGTTACTTCAGGTGAGCAGGTTCGTTTGCTGCAGTGGCTCAACTTTCATCGGTTCCACGTTCCAGGCAACGTCGAGGAAGGAAAAAGGCTCATCGGGTTTTTGATGCTGCCATTTTCAGCCGGCCCTGCGCCCTCCCACTACTGGGAGCTGCTTTCGGGCGACGAAGACAGCCCGGTTGTCCTGTCCCCCACACAACGCAACCAGATCAGAGCGCAGACCCATGGTTACCTGCGCGGCGAGCGTCTTCTACAGCATTTGGCAAAGATTGTTTTCGGTGGCCGCACGCAAGCTTTTCAGCATTCAGAAGCCCACGACGCACTGGCCCGGCTGGCCGCCAGTCCGATCGGGCGGCGTTGGGCGCAAACGTTCATCACCGATCTGGACTGGTACGGCGCCAACGGTGAAGCCCCGCAGTTCGCCGCCGACCTTGCTCAGGCTCTGCTCACGGCGATTCTGCTGGACCTGCACCCGAGCATTGGCGAGCCAGCGCCGCGCAATCATGTACTTGGCTTCAACCTCTATGCGGCCGAATACGTCGAACAGTCGCCCGCCTTCGTTCATTCGCAATTTGAACAACACCTGGTCGAACAGCATGGCTTCGATGCGCAGTACGTTGCATTGGCGGCACACCTGCTACTGGCGGAGACCGCACCGGCATTCCTGATCCGGAATCTGCCTTCCGGGTTGCGGCTGGGTACTCCGGAGTGGATCGATCATTGTCGCGCCGTGACGGTGATGGAACTCAATGCACCCGGATCGTCCTGTGTCACCACCTATGCACAATTGCAGCATTTGAAACAGTTCGATGCGGTCAGTGAACCGCAACAGACGCTCAATGCCCTGGCCGCCGGGGACCCGATGATCGATTGGGCTTTGCTCCACGGCATTGCAACAATGCAAGACGTCACGGCATCGATACCGCATGCGTTGGAAAAAGCGCTGACCGCTCACGCGCAATACAACCAATACCGCAACGACACCGCGCAAGCGCTCTCCCGTCCCTTGCCCACCCGAAAAGACGTCGCTCTGGATCTTCTGCAATTCGCCGCCCCGGAGTGCAACTATCTGGCGGACGACTTGCTGGTACAGAAGCGCAACCGAAGTGAGCAGGATATGTTTGCTGAACCATTGCACATGTCCTTGCTTGACCTGCACATGTCGAACGATCTGGCCAGCGGCGACTGGGACCTGAAGAACGGTGGCAGTGTCTATGCACAATTTCCTGACATGCAGTCACGCCTCGCCCCACCGGATGGGGTGTTCCGTATACTTTTCAAGCGTGCCTATGTGACGTACGCCGCGTCGATGACGGCTCACCTGAAACAGACGCTGTCGTCGTTGCCGCTGCTTGATCGAACACGCCTGCTTGAAGGCGAAGTGACCTGCTTCACCCTGCGCCCCTCGGCCGCCACGTTGATGCCCGCAGATCCACTATCGCTGGTCGTGGATTTCCCGGAAGACCTGTCCGATCTGATCTTTCAGGAAAATCAAAAGGGCAAAGATGCGGCGACGGGGCGTTATGGCGTGGCGATGTGCACGCGCTTTGAAGACCGACTGTATTGCTACGAGATGTTTACGTTACACGGTGAATGTCGGGAAAACCCGCACTTGGCAAAACTGATCCTCGAAAAGGATCTTCTGAATCAGCCGGCCCGCGCAGACTTTACCGGCAGCATGAGCCGCTATGTGAGGCCGGCTCCGCTGTATCAACTGCCCACCGATCTCGAGTGCTACACCCATGGCGTTCCACCCGGGCTGGCTGCCACCAGTGAAGGCGTTATTGAAAAGCTCGCTGTGCTGGCGGCGAACACTGATTTCCCGCAACACAAGAGAGGCTACTACCAGAGTCTGCACAGCGGCGAACTCGATCGCCTGGCAAACTTCGTTCTGAAGCACCGCCCCATCGCCACCTTTGATGAGCTGTCCAACGAATGCTGGGGCCAAACCGCACTGGAGAAACGCCGCGCCGATCGCGAGGAAGAACTGGACACATTCCTGAACATCATCGTGCCGTTCAAATCCTGCATCGAAGACATCAATTCCGATGATCCGCAGCGCCAACACGATGGCCTAAGAATGTGTGTGCTCGACGGTGCAATGACACTCCTGCTGGTGGTGGGTGTCATTGCCCAGATCGCGGTGATTGCCGCCAAGTCAGCCACGATTACCGTTAAGGCCGTGCAAATGGCCAAGGCGGGAGCCATGTTGCTCAACAGCCTGTTCAACCCACTGGATGGCGTGCAGGATCTGTTGCGCGGCGGCGTCCGGTTGATTCACCAAGGCATTTTGCGCGGTGGCAAGGTCAACTTGCTGACAACGGCGGTTACAGATCTTCGAACATTGACCGGCACTGCCCCGAAGAATGCCTGGCTGAGCGCCGCCGACCCGGATGTCATCCGTTTGGGCCAATGGCGTCAGGCCGGTCAGTCGGCAGACCTGTTCAACGTCTGGGGCATTCGCCATAACGGCCATTGGTATGCACTCAATCGCCAAGGTAAACCGTGGGGGGCGAAACTTGATGACTTTGAACCCGCCAAGGTCTGGCGCCTGTTCAAGCTCGACAAGATCATGCCAGCCAGTTACACCCGAAAGTTGCTCAAGGATGCGCTGCCGATCTCACGGACTAAACTCGACGATGCGATCAAAGTGGTTGCCGATGAAAGTCTGAAGAACGATTCAGGGTGGGTTTTGAAACTGCTCATGGGTGATCACTCGCCGCAGGGCAAAAGCAAGTTTCTGCGGCACCTGCAGGATGTAAAAAAAGACCTCAGCCACGTTTCGCCTGATAATTTTCTGATGGATACCAAGCGTGGCGACACCATTGCATCATTGAATACCCGCGCCTACCGGGAGTGGACTAATCTGCCCGCTACTGAAGCCGCCAGGAAAAAGTTCATCCGCATCTATACCAAGACCTTCAACAACCAGTTCCGCGTCGAAGGTTACAGCCACGGCGTATTGGCCGATGACATTCTTCACGAGTTGTTTCACGGCGCTCCTCACACCCTTGATCACGCCTATGCCAGCCTGCCCCGGAGCGGTCGAATGGGTGAGTATCAACGGCTGGATGTCCGCAACCTGCTGAACCTGGCGTCAGGCCATATCAAAGATCCTGCAACCCTCAAGAAATTCGAGCCGTTCGATAACGCCGAATCATTCATGATGGCGACCACGCTGCTCAGTCAGCAAACCCGGGATCCAGTGATGTTCCGTCGCAACATCGAGGCCATGCGGATTGCGCTGCAAAAAGCCTCCAGCCAAACCATCGACTGGGAGGTGCTGGTGCATTTGAACCCGGTCTGACGCAGCATCGGAGCCGTGTCTGAACACAGCTCCAGCAGCGGGCGGGGCTGTCAGCGATATGGTTTAATTGCGCCTTTTTCCGGGCCCACCCCGCGCATCAAGGATTTCCATCATGAGTCAGTCCCCCGCCACCAAAGTTCTGGTCATCGGCTACGTATGGCCGGAACCGCAGTCCTCGGCGGCCAGCGGGCATGTGATGCAGATCCTTGACGCGTTCCTGCAGCAGGGCTGGGACATTACTTTCAGCAGCCCGGCCGGTGACGGCGAACACAAGGCGGATCTGGTCAGCCTTGGCATTCGCGAAGTGCCGATCGAGCTGAACAGCAGCAGTTTCGATGCATTTATCAGCGAACTGGCCCCGGATATCGTGTTGTTCGATCAATTCATGATGGAAGAACAGTTCGGCTGGCGGGTTGAAAAGCATTGCCCGGATGCGTTGCGCGTTCTCGAAACCTCAGACTTGCAAAGTCTGCGTCATGCCCGCCATCAGCGCCTCAAGGAGCGACTCAAGCAGAGTGACGATCAGAATGACTTCAGCGAGTTGTTTTCCCCGGCATTGCCACAAGAGTTCGCCTTGATGGCCGAATCCGATCTGGCCAAACGTGAAATCGCTGCGTTGTATCGCTGCGACCTGAACCTGATGATTTCCGAAGTCGAGATCGAATTGCTGACCACGCAATTCGGTTTGCCGCGCCAGATCCTGCACTGGTGCCCGTTGATGATTACCCCGCCTGCCGAACCACCCCGCTCATTTGCCGAGCGTGCGCACTTTCTGAGCATCGGCAACTTCCGCCACGCGCCCAACTGGGATGCCGTGCTCTGGATGAAAAACAGCGTCTGGCCGCTTATTCGCGCGCAACTTCCGACTGCCCAATTGCATATTTACGGCGCCTACACACCGCCCAAAGCCGCCGCCTTGCATAACGTCGCGCAAGGCTTCCACATCATGAACTGGGCCGAGGACGCCTTGCAGGTGATGTCCGCCGCGCGGATCTGTCTGGCGCCGCTGCGTTTCGGTGCTGGCATCAAGGGCAAATTGATCGATGCCATGTTGTGCGGTACGCCCAGCATCACCACGCCGATCGGTGCCGAGGCCATGCACGGCGAACATCCATGGCCGGGCGCGGTGGCCAACAGTGCTCAGAAGCTCGCCGATGAAGCGGTACGGCTTTACCAGGACCCACACCGCTGGGCGCAGGCACAGGGCCATGGAACCGCGTTACTGCAAGATCGCTATGCCGTGTCGGAACATGCTCCGGCTCTGATTGAAAAGTTGAACCATTGCCGGTCCAACTTGCAAAGCTTAAGAAACAGCAATTTCACCGGAAGTATGTTGCGACATCATGCTCACAAGAGTACGCAATACATGTCCCAATGGATTGAAGCGAAAAACAAAAACATATAACTCACTATACATTCAGCATTAATCAGCTCATTGGAATAGCCTCTGATACGCGTTATAAAAACATCCCCCATGCGCCACTTCCGATGAAGAAATGGCGCACATCAAAACAAGGATGATTTTATGAGCAATAGTTTTCCAAACAGCAACTGGATGGCTGCCTCGCCGGCCATTGACCACTTATCGTTACTTCAACTAAGCCTGCCGGGAACGCACAACGCTGGCAGCGACTGGAAGGCCTCTTACGCCCTGATACCGGGCAAGAATCTTCTGGCCTGCCAACGTGACAGTTTTCTCGCCCAACTGAATCACGGCTCCCGCGCCCTGGACTTGCGTCTGGCCTGCAAGAGCAAAGAAAAAGACATCACCCGCTACCGCTTTCGACACAACAGTTTTCTTTCTTCACGGACCCTGCATGACCTCGTGCGCGACCTGGAAGCGTTTCTGCAAGCCAGTCCCGACGAGTTCGTCATTCTGGACTTCCATGAATTGGCGGACAGCGAAGGTCCGTTCGATTTCAGAGAATTCAATGCCCATATCATGGGGTATCTCGGCCCCAGGATTATCCCGGCCAAATACGCTCACTTGAGCCTTGGAGAACTCAAACGCATCAGCTCCAAGCAACGAATTCTGGTCGCCGCCACCTCTCATGAAGAGCTTGACGAACAGCTCTTTTGTTCCAAAATCCAGCACAAATGGGAGGAAGCTTCCTCGACCACTGCCGCCAAACTGAGAGGGTTTATTGAGCGCGTCGTTGCAAATCCGCCAAGTTCATGGGCGCCATGGTCGTTATCCGCCGCAACTTTCTTCGGCCCTTTTGGCCCGACTAACCTGCATGAAGAACTCGACGTCTGGTTCAACCCGGAAAAAAGCAACTGGGCCAGCCGTTGCAACATCATCAATGTTGATTTTATTGAAGAGTCGAAAATAGTCAGTTATTGCCGCATGGCCAATCTGGCAAAGGCTGCAAAGTAATAACCCGCCATTAAATAGCTATCTTTGTGCGAATGTTTCCAGGGCTTGGCAACTTCTCCCGTCACTTCTACGCTGATGCTTCACCCAGAGACGACAAATGTCGCCTTTTGACGATCATGAGTCGCCCTACGGACGGGGCGAGTGCAACGACAAGGAGTTTGTCATGCCGCAACCTGCATTCAACACGAAGACATGGATGAGTCACATCCTCGATGTCGGTCGCTTGAAACTGACCGACATCGTCTGGCCCGGTTCCCACAATTGCGGGATGGATAAAAAAGCCCCCGGCTACGACCCTGTGCTGGGCAACTGGACGGCGTGCCAGAACGACTCGTTCGCCGCCCAGTTGGCCAACGGCGCCAGGGCGCTGGACATTCGCCTCGGCTTCAATTCAGGTACTACGGCTTCAGCGTTTTACTTTCATCACAATGGATTCAAATTCAACCGGACCTTCGACGAACTGATCGATGCCGTGAATGCGTTCCTCGATCGGAACCCTGACGAGTTCATTCTGCTCGACTTCCATCACCTGGGTGACGGCGACAAGTCGTTCGATTACGCACGGTTCCATGACGTACTGATACAGGGCCTCGGGCAGCGTTTGATTGCCTCGACCCAGGCACCACTCACCGTCCAGCAACTGAAGCAGGCCAGCTCCAAACGCCGGGTGATCGCGGCAGTGCCTGCCAGACGCGAACTGGATGACGATATTTACTGGCCGCGTATTCCGCATAAATGGCAAGGCTCCTCCTTTCCCAATCCCGAAGACCTGAGCAGACACATCACCACCCAACTGGCGAAGGCTCCCCACAGCTTCCTCTGGTCACTGTCGGTCACGGGCTATACGCCACTGTTCGGCCCCTCACATCTTGAGGAACAGATCGATCAGTGGTTTCACGCCTCTCTTGGCCTGATCAATCGCTGCAGCATCATCAATATCGACTTTTTCGAGGAGTCACAGATCGTTCGCAACTGCTGGGTCGCGTGCAGTGAGAACGCCGTTCACGGGGCATCGTTGTTCGAACCTGCCTGAGGTTCGCCCATCACAGGCTGGTCGGATGCCTTCGGAAAGAGGCATGATCATCCTGCGATAACAAAAAAAGTGCGCCGTCATGACCCGAACTGCCCGCGTGACCGATCCTTCCTACGAGTTGATGGACGACCATAACGGTTTGTCCATCATTTACCGCCAGCACGGCTTTCCGTGCCCGCTGGTGCGTTGGCACTTTCACAAGGAGTACGAACTGCACCTGATCGTCGCCAGCTCGGGCAAGGTGTTCATCGGTGACTACATCGGCAACTTCTTCCCGGAAACCCTGTTCCTCACCGGCCCCAATCTGCCGCATAACTGGATAAGCCAGGTCGCCGAAGATGAAGTCGTGGAAAAACGCGACATGCTGGTCAACTTCACCGATGAGTTATTTGAAAGTGGCCATCAGGTCTTTGCCGAGCTGAAAACCCTCGCGCCGCTGCTGGAGCGTGCGCAATACGGCATCGAATTTCGCTGCAAGCGCACCATCCGCCAGGCCATGACGTTGATGCAACGGATCGCCGACTCCAAGGGCATCACCCGTCTCGGGCATTTTTTCATCCTGATGGAATTGCTCGCCGCCAGTGACGACTTCCAGTTGTTGTCAGGCGCGACTACACCGCAGCTGGCGGACGAACACAACATCGACCGCACCAACCGCGCGGTCGACTACATTTTCAGCCACTACGCCCGGGACATTTCCCTGGAGGAAGTTGCCGAGCATCTTGGGATGACGCCGACTTATTTCAGCCGCGTATTCAAGCAGGCGACGGGGCGTAATTTCATCGAGTTCGTCAATCGTCTGCGCATCAGCAAGTCCTGCGAACTGCTCGCTGACGGTGACAAACCGGTGACCGAGGTGTGTTTCGAATCGGGCTTCAACAATATCTCCAATTTCAATCGACGCTTTCAGCAGCTCAAAGGCATGACGCCTTCGCACTATCGCCGGCTCGCAGTACAGCGCCTTACCGAACAGAACCACGCCTGACAACCCGAATCAAATGTGGGAGCTGGCTTGCCAGCGATTAGGTCAGTGCCATCACCCTCTTCGTCGACGGGTCTAACGCTATCGCTGGCAAGCCAGCTCCCACAGGGTTCAACCGATTCGCGAGGAAACCTGTACACATCCGATTAGCCTTCCCCGCTGAAAACCCCTTCCCTGCGTTCCACCAACAAAAGCCAAGTGCAAAAAAGTATCGATAAAAGTGCTAGGGATGATTTGTCAGCCCTGCGATTGAAGGCTGTAATCAGTGCACATTCTTCCAGTCGTCGGAAGACACAAAAACAATAACTGTCCTTCTGCCTCCCCCCGGAGCAGAAAAGGAGTGCACGATGCAACCCACTGCAAAAGCTCTGCTTGCCCTCACCTGCATGACCCTCAGCAGCGTCAGCCTTGGCGCCCAGACCCTGACCATCGCCACCGTCAACAACAGCGACATGATCCGTATGCAAAAGCTCTCGAAGACTTTTGAGACCGAGCATCCGGACATCAAGCTCAACTGGGTTGTGCTGGAAGAAAACGTGCTGCGCCAACGCCTGACCACCGACATCGCCACCCAGGGCGGACAGTTCGACGTGTTGACCATTGGCATGTACGAAGCTGCACTGTGGGGCGCCAAAGGCTGGCTGGAACCGATGAAGGACTTGCCGGCCAGTTACGCCCTCGACGATGTGTTTCCGTCGGTGCGCGAAGGCCTGTCGGTGAAGGGCTCGCTGTACGCCCTGCCGTTCTACGCGGAAAGCTCGATCACTTATTACCGTACCGACCTGTTCAAGGACGCCGGCCTGAGCATGCCAGAGCGTCCGACCTGGGAGGAAATCGCCGGGTTCGCTGAAAAACTCACCAACAAGGACAAAGAGCAGTACGGCATCTGTCTGCGCGGCAAGGCCGGTTGGGGCGAGAACATGGCGCTGATCAGCACCGTCGCCAACGCCTATGGCGCGCGCTGGTTCGATGAGAAGTGGCAGCCGGAATTCAACGGCCCCGAGTGGAAAAACGCGCTGAACTTCTACGTCGACACCATGAAGAAGTCTGGCCCGCCGGGCGCTTCGAGCAACGGTTTCAACGAAAACCTGGCGCTGTTCAACAGCGGCAAGTGCGCAATCTGGGTCGACGCTAGCGTGGCCGGTTCGTTCGTGACGGACAAGACTCAAAGCAAAGTGGCTGATCACGTCGGCTTCACTTTCGCCCCGCATCAAGTCACCGATAAAGGCTCGGCCTGGCTGTATTCGTGGGCGCTGGCGATTCCGACCAGTTCCAAAGCCAAAGACGCCGCGAAAGAATTCAGCGCGTGGGCAACGTCCAAGGAATACGGCGAGTTGGTAGCCAAGACCGACGGCATCGCCAACGTGCCGCCCGGCACTCGCGCCTCGACCTACAGCGATGCCTACATGAAAGCCGCGCCGTTCGCCAAGGTCACCCTGGAATCGCTGAAGGCTGCCGATCCGAGCAAACCGACGCTGAAACCCGTGCCGTACGTTGGCATTCAGCTGGTGACCATTCCTGAATTCCAGGCCGTGGGCACCCAGGTCGGCAAGCTGTTCTCGGCCGCGCTGATCGGCCAGACCACGGTGGATCAAGCCCTCGCCGCCGCTCAGCAATCCACTGAACGCGAGATGAAGCGCGCCGGTTATCCCAAGTAACCGCCTCTAAACCTGTGGGAGCTGGCTTGCCAGCGATGAGGCCGACACATTCGACATGAATGTCGGCTGCACCATGGCCATCGCGGGCAAGCCCGCTCCCACAGCGGTCCGCGCCGATGTCAGGAATGTTGTCTCTCCTGAACATGTTTCTGCACCCAATTGGTTGTGATCACCATGAATACTTCAACTGCCAAAGCCCACCTCGACCTGTCGCCACCTGCGCGCAAGGTTCGCGTACGCAACCCCGGCTGGTTTCTGGTCAGCCCTTCCGTGGCCTTGTTGCTGCTGTGGATGATCGTGCCGCTGGGCATGACCATCTACTTTTCGCTGATCCGCTACAACCTGCTGTATCCCGGGGAAAACCAGTTCGTCGGGCTGGAAAACTTCAGCTACTTTCTGACCGACTCGGGTTTCCTGCCCGGCGCCACAAACACCTTGTTACTGGTCGGCAGCGTGTTGCTGATCAGCGTGGTGTTCGGCGTGCTAATCAGTGCCTTGCTTGAAGCCAGCGAATTCCTCGGGCGTGGCATCGTGCGGGTCATGCTGATCTCGCCGTTCTTCATCATGCCGACCGTCGGTGCGCTGATCTGGAAGAACCTGATTTTCCATCCCGTCTCGGGGATCCTCGCCTACATCTGGAAGTTGTTCGGCGCACAACCGGTGGACTGGCTGGCGCACTACCCGCTGCTGTCGATCATCATCATTGTTTCGTGGCAATGGCTGCCCTTCGCGATCCTGATCCTGATGACCGCCATGCAGTCCCTCGACCAGGAACAGAAAGAAGCCGCGCGCCTCGACGGTGCCGGGCCGATCGCGATTTTCTGGCACCTGACCTTGCCGCACCTGGCGCGGCCGATTGCCGTGGTGGTGATGATCGAAACGATCTTCCTGCTGTCGGTGTTCGCCGAGATTTTCACCACCACCAACGGTGGCCCCGGCTACGCCTCGACCAACCTCGCTTACCTCATCTACAACCAGGCGCTGGTGCAGTTCGACGTCGGCATGGCTTCGGCGGGCGGCTTGATTGCCGTGGTCATCGCCAACATCGCGGCGATCATTCTGGTGCGGATGATCGGCAAAAACCTGACTGACAAAGCCTGAGGCCTGCCATGACTCTCCAACAATCCCGCCGGCTGCAAAGTCTGCTGCTCGGCACCTTGGCCTGGGCCATCGCGATCGTGATTTTCTTTCCGATCTTCTGGATGGTGATGACCAGTTTCAAGACCGAAATTGACGCGTTCGCCACGCCGCCGCAGTTCATCTTCGCGCCGACGCTGGAGAACTACCTGCACATCAACGAGCGCAGCGATTACTTCAGTTTTGCCTGGAACTCGGTGGTGATTTCCTTCAGCGCCACAGCGTTGTGCCTGTTGATCGCAGTGCCCGCCGCTTACTCCATGGCGTTCTACGAAACCCAGCGCACCAAAGGCACGCTGCTGTGGATGCTCTCGACCAAAATGCTGCCACCGGTGGGCGTGCTGATGCCGATCTACCTGCTGGCGAAGAGCTTTGGTCTGCTCGATACGCGCATCGCGCTGATCGTGATCTACACGCTGATCAACCTGCCGATCGTGGTCTGGATGATTTACACCTACTTCAAAGACATCCCCAAAGACATCCTCGAAGCCGCCCGTCTCGACGGCGCGACGCTGTGGCAGGAAATGGTCCGGGTGCTGCTGCCGATCGCCAAGGGTGGCCTCGCCTCGACCGTGCTGCTGTCGCTGATCCTGTGCTGGAACGAGGCGTTCTGGTCGCTGAACCTGACCTCGTCGAAAGCCGCGCCACTGACCGCGTTGATCGCCTCCTACTCAAGTCCCGAGGGATTGTTCTGGGCCAAGTTGTCGGCGGTCTCGACCCTGGCGTGTGCGCCGATTCTGATTTTCGGCTGGATCAGCCAGAAACAACTGGTGCGCGGCCTCTCGTTTGGCGCCGTGAAATGAACATTGAAAAGCAAAAGATCGCAGCCTTCGGCAGCTCCTACACGGAATGTCGTATCGGCATATCTCTCCTGTAGGAGCTGCCGCAGGCTGCGATCTTTTGATCTTAAAAAAACAACAATGCGGAGGCCCATCATCATGGCCAACCTGAAAATCAAGAATCTGCAAAAAGGCTTCGAAGGTTTCTCCATCATCAAAGGCATCGACCTTGAGGTGAATGACAAGGAGTTCGTGGTCTTCGTCGGCCCGTCCGGTTGCGGCAAATCCACCCTGCTGCGATTGATCGCCGGCCTCGAAGAAGTCAGCGGCGGCACCATCGAACTCGATGGCCGCGACATCACAGAGGTCAGCCCGGCCAAACGCGATCTGGCGATGGTGTTCCAGACCTACGCGCTGTATCCGCACATGACGGTGAAGAAGAACATGTCGTTCGCCCTCGACCTGGCCGGTGTTCCGAAAGCCGAAGTCGAGAAAAAAGTCGGCGAGGCCGCGCGCATTCTAGAGCTCGGCCCGATGCTTGAGCGCAAGCCAAAACAGCTCTCCGGCGGCCAGCGTCAGCGCGTGGCGATTGGCCGCGCCATTGTGCGCAATCCGAAAATCTTCCTGTTCGACGAACCGCTGTCCAACCTCGACGCCGCGCTGCGCGTGCAGATGCGTCTGGAACTGCTGCGCCTGCACAAGGACCTGCAAGCGACGATGATCTACGTGACCCACGATCAAGTCGAAGCGATGACCATGGCCGACAAAGTCGTGGTGCTCAATGGCGGCAAGATCGAGCAAGTCGGCTCACCCCTGGACCTGTATCACAACCCCGCGAACCTGTTCGTCGCCGGATTCCTCGGCACACCGAAAATGGGCTTCCTCAAGGGCAAGATCGCCCGCGTCGATGGCCAGAGCTGCGAAGTCTCGCTGGACGCCGGCACGCGCATCACCCTGCCCTTCAATACCACCAACCTGAGTGTCGGCAGCGCCGTGACCCTGGGCATTCGCCCGGAACATCTGGAACTGGCGCAACCGGGCGATTGCTCGCTGCAAGTCACCGCTGACGTCAGCGAGCGCCTCGGCAGCGACACCTTCTGCCACGTCAAGACCAGTGCCGGCGAAGCCCTAACCATGCGCGTGCGTGGTGATCTGGCCAGCCGTTACGGCGAACAACTGAGCCTGCATCTGGATGCGGCTCACTGCCATTTATTCGATGCCGAAGGCGTGGCGTTGACCCGTCCGCTGCGTGCTGCGGCCTGATTTGAAGAGACTTGCCCAATGAAACTCAACCAACAGAATCTCCATGGCCTGGCGGCGGAAGTGAAACTGCCGGCCTACAGCCTCAGCGATACCCGCCAAGGCATTGCGCACATTGGCGTCGGCGGCTTCCACCGCGCGCATCAGGCGTATTACACCGACGCGCTGATGAACACCGGCGAAGCCCTCGACTGGGCGATCTGCGGGGTCGGTCTGCGTGCCGAAGACCGCCGCGCCCGCGACGATCTCAAGGAACAGGATTACCTGTTCACCCTGTTCGAACTCGGTGACAGCGACGACACCGAAGTGCGCGTGATCGGCGCGATTCGCGACATGCTGCTGGCCGAGGACGGCGCTCAGGCGTTGATCGACAAACTCGCCGATCCACAGATTCGCATCGTTTCGCTGACCATCACCGAGGGCGGTTACTGCATCGATGACAGCAACGGCGAATTCATGGCGCACTTGCCGCAGATTCAACATGATCTGGCGAATCCCGATGCGCCGAAAACCGTGTTCGGCTTTTTGTGTGCAGCCCTGGAAAAACGCCGGGCGGCGGGCATTCCGGCGTTTACCGTGATGTCTTGCGATAACCTGCCGCATAACGGCGCAGTGACCCGTAAGGCACTGCTGGCGTTTGCCTCTTTGCGCAATAGCAATCTGTGCAGCTGGATCGATGCCAACGTCAGTTTCCCCAACGCCATGGTCGACCGCATCACGCCGATGACCAGCACCGCGCATCGCCTGCAACTGGCCGACAAGCACGGCGTCGACGATGCCTGGCCGGTGGTGTGCGAACCGTTTGTGCAATGGGTGCTGGAAGACAAATTCGTCAACGGCCGCCCGGCCTGGGAAAAGGTCGGCGTGCAGTTCACCGACGACGTTTCACCGTATGAAGAGATGAAGATCAAACTGCTCAACGGCAGCCATCTGGCGCTGACGTATCTGGGCTTTTTGAAGGGCTATCGGTTTGTTCACGAGACCATGAATGACCCGCTGTTCGTGCGTTACATGCGCGCTTATATGGATCTGGACGTCACGCCGCAACTGGCGCCAGTTCCGGGTATCGATTTGACCGAGTACAAGAACACGCTGGTCGCAAGGTTCTCCAATCAGGCGATTGCCGATCAGCTTGAACGGGTGTGTTCGGACGGTTCGTCGAAGTTTCCCAAGTTCACCATTCCGACGATCAACCGGTTGATTGCCGATGGCCGCGAGACCAAGCGTGCCGCGCTGGTGGTGGCCGCTTGGGCGTTGTATTTGAAGGGTGTGGATGAGAACGGCGATACCTATTCGATCCCCGATCCTCGGGCGACATTTTGCCAGGCGCTGGTGGCGGATGATGCGCTGATCACTGAGCGGTTGCTGGCGGTTGAGGAGATTTTCGGCACGGCGATCCCGCGTTCGGCGGAGTTTGTGGCGGCGTTTGAATGGTGCTGCAACAGCTTGCGCGAAGAGGGTGTGACGCGCACTTTGGAAAAAATATTGGCAGCCTGATCGTTCCCACGCTCTGCGTGGGAATGCAGCCCGGGACGCTCCGCGTCCCATTCAACAGCGGACGCAGAGCGTCCATTGAGGCATTCCCACGCTAAGCGTGGGAACGATCAGCTTGTGGAGTCCTCATGACAACCCGACAACTCTTCCTCGGCATCGACTGCGGCACCCAAGGCACCAAAGCGATCATCCTCGACGCCGCCAACGGCGAAGTCCTCGGCCAGGGCGCCGCTGCGCACACGATGAACAGCGGCGCCAATGGCCGGCGCGAGCAAGACACCCAGCAATGGCTGGACGCCTTCGCGCTTGCCACCCGCGACGCGTTGCTGGCAGCCGATGTCGACGGCCAATCCATCCTCGGTATCGGCGTGTCCGGCCAGCAACACGGCTTGGTTTTGCTCGACGATCAAGGCGAGGTTCTCCGCCCTGCCAAACTCTGGTGCGACACCGAAACGTCACCTGAAAACGACCGACTGCTGGCTCATCTCGGCGGTGAAAAAGGTTCGCTTGATCGCTTGGGCGTGGTCATCGCACCCGGCTACACCGTGTCCAAACTGCTATGGACCAAAGAACAACACCCGGTCGTCTTCTCGCGCATCGCCCGGATCCTGCTGCCCCACGACTACCTCAACTTCTGGCTGACCGGCCGCGCCTGCAGCGAATATGGCGACGCCTCCGGCACCGGCTATTTCAACGTGCGCACCCGCCAGTGGGACTTGCAGTTGCTGCGCGATATCGATGCCAGCGGACGCCTGCAAGCAGCATTGCCGGAGCTGATTGATGCCCACGAAAGCGTCGGCACGATTCTGCCGGCGATTGCCGAACACCTCGGCATCAACCCCAACGCGCGGGTGTCGAGCGGTGGCGGTGACAACATGATGGGCGCGATCGGCACTGGCAATATTCAACCCGGCGCGATCACCATGAGCCTCGGCTCCTCCGGCACGGTGTACGCGTACAGCGAGGTGCCGAAAGTCAGTCCGGATGCCTCGGTGGCGACGTTCTGTTCGTCCAGCGGCGGCTGGTTGCCGCTGATCTGCACGATGAACCTGACCAACGCCACCGGCGCGATTCGCGAACTGTTCAACCTCGATCTGGATCAGTTCAACCACCTCGTCGCGCAATCCCCCATCGGCGCCCAAGGCGTGAGCCTGCTGCCGTTCTTCAACGGCGAACGGGTGCCTGCCCTGCCCCATGCCACCGGTAGCCTCCACGGTTTGACGCTGGACAATCTGACCCAGGCCAATCTGTGCCGCGCCGCCGTCGAAGGCACCACGTTCGGTTTGCGCTTTGGGCTGGATTTACTCCGGCAGAATGGTTTACAAAGCCGCAGCATTTGCTTGATTGGCGGCGGTTCGAAAAGTGCGGTATGGCGGCAGATCGTCGCCGACATCATGAACACCCCGGTCATCTGCACCGAGCAAAGCGAAGCCGCAGCCCTCGGCGCAGCGATTCAGGCAGCGTGGTGCAAATCCTGGTCGAACGGCCACGAAGACACACTTGCCGATCTGTGCCAGCGCTGCGTCAAGCTCGATTTGAGCAGTGAAACCCTGCCGATCGCCGCCAATGTCGCGGCGTTCCAGCAGGCTTATGAACGCTATCAACAGCATGTCGCAACCCTATAAAGAGCAAACAACTATGTACCTGGTGTGTGGCGAAGCCCTGTTTGATTTCTTCAGCGAAGACGATGCCAGCGGTCTGGCCTCGAAAGTGAATTTCAAGGCGATTGCCGGCGGTTCGCCGTTCAATGTCGCCGTGGGTTTGCGTCGTTTGGGCGTGGACTCGGCGCTGTTCGGCGGTCTGTCCAACGACTACCTCGGCCGCCGCTTGCAGCGAGTGCTACAGACTGAAGGTGTGCGCCCGGACTATCTGGTGGACTTCGCCGCACCGACCACGCTAGCGATGGTTGCAGTCGGCGCCAATGGTTCGCCGCACTACAGCTTTCGCGGTGAAGGTTGTGCGGATCGGCAACTGAGCCTCGCGCATCTGCCGCCGCTTGGCCCTGAGGTGCGTGGTTTGCACATTGGCTCGTTCTCGCTGGTGGTGCAGCCGATCGGTGACACCCTGCTGGCACTGGTCCAGCGCGAAAGCGGCAAACGCCTGATCAGCCTCGATCCGAACGTACGCCTCAATCCCGAACCGAACATCGACCTGTGGCGCGAGCGTATTGCCACGCTGGTGCAACTGGCGGATCTGATCAAGGTCAGCGACGAAGACTTGAGCCTGCTCTACCCCGAGCAGGATCCACGAAACGTGATCGAAGGCTGGCTCGAACATCGCTGCCAACTGGTTTTTCTCACCCGTGGTGGCGACGGCGCGACCGTGTTCAGCCGCAACCATGGCGCATGGTCTGTGCCGGCCGCTGCGGTGAAGATCGCTGACACCGTCGGCGCCGGCGATACCTTCCAGGCGGCGCTGATTACCTGGTTGACCGAACAAGGTCTGGATTCGATAGAAGGCGTGCAGCAACTCGCTCGCGAACAGATCGATAGCATGCTCAAGTTCGCGGTACAAGCCGCTGCGCTGACCTGCAGCAAAACCGGTCCGGATCTGCCCTATCGTCACCAATTGAGCTAAGCCGTAGACTGTCGGCCTTTTTGCGCACGACGGGATAACGGCTTTTGAAATACGGGCAGACGCTGGGACTACTGACACTGGCAACGCTACTGACCGGGTGCGGCACCTCGCCGCCCCGTTCGCCGGAAGACATCTGCGAGATTTTTCGCGAGAAAAGCGACTGGTACGACGCCGCACAGGTCACGCAAAAACGCTGGGGCGTGCCGATTCAGGTGCCGTTCGCGATCATGTATCAGGAATCCGGCTATCGCTACGACGCCAAGACCCCGCGCAAATATCTGCTTTGGGTGATCCCGTGGGGCCGTGTGTCCACCGCCTCGGGCTATGCGCAAGCCAAGGATGAAGTCTGGGCTGATTACCAGAAGAGCACCGGGCGTAACTGGGCCGATCGCGAAGACTTCGATGACGCTATCGATTTCGTTGGCTGGTACATGGACAAGACCTATTCGATCAACGGCGTCTACAAGTACGACGCCTTTAACCAATACCTGAACTACCACGAAGGCTGGGGCGGGTTCCGCAACAAGACCTACGCCAGCAAGGCGTGGCTGATGCCAACGGCGCGCAAAGTGCAGAATCGTTCGGACATGTATGCGCAGCAGTATGCCGGGTGCAAAGAGGATTTGAATCGCGGGTTCTGGAGCCGGTTCTGGCATTGGTTGTAAGGGCGAACATAAGACCGCTATCGCTGGCAGGGCTAGCTCCCGCAGGAGATCTTCGGCGTTCCAAGATCTCCTGTGGGAGCCAGCCCTGCTGGCGATAGCAATGGATCAGGCGCTAAAACTGCATGCCTTACAACACCGAAAAGTTGTAACTCACAATCAGCCGAGTCTCATCCACATCCCGCGCAAACTTCTCGTAGTTGGTGCGATACGTCGCATTGCGCAAGCGCACGCTCACATCCTTGAAGGTCCCCGTCTGAATCACATACTTCAGTTCGCTGTCGCGTTCCCACTCTTTCCCTTCCTGATCACTGCCCAGTACCTTGATGTGGTCACCGTTCACATAGCGCGTGAGGAAGCTCAAACCATTGATGCCGATGGCTTTGAAGTCGTAGTCATAACGTAGTTGCCACGAACGTTCCTGCGCGGCGGCAAAGTCGTTGACCTGCACATAGTTGACCAGATACGGATTGCTGCCATCGAGGTACGGCATCGAGTTGTCGCCGTTCATGCGCTGCCAACCGGCGCTGAAGGTGTGCCCGCTATGCGCATAGGACAGCATGCCGCTCAAGGCACGGTTATCGATGGAGCCAGCTTTCGCGTCGCCACTGTCGGCGCTTTTCAGCACGCGCAGATCGGCTTTCAATACGCCGCCGCCCATTGGCTGATTGGCCAACAGACCTACGAAATGCTGGCGATAAATGTCTTCCAGCTCGGCGTAGTGATATTGCCCGGTCAGGCGGTCATTGATCTTGTAGTCGAAGCCGTACATGTCGAAATGATCGGCGGTGGTGTTGCAGGCGTAGCGCTTGTTCTTGCAGTGCACGCGGATGTCTTGCGAATCGGTGGAGTCGCGTGCGGTGTACTTGTCGAGGCGCGCGGCCATGAAGGTCAGGTCTTTTACCTCTTTAGAGGTCAACATGGCACCGTTGAACATGGTCGGCAGCAGACGGCCGTCGTTGTATTTCAACAGCGGCAGATCAGGCAACAGCGCGCCGTACCTCAGTACCGTGTCCGAGACTTTCACTTTCGCCGTGACGCCCATTTTCGCGTACTGACCTTTCGAGCCGCGCGGGTTTTCACCACTCGATGGCAGCAAGCCGCTGTTGCTGCGATCCGGGCTGGAATCGAGCTGGAAGCCGAGCATGCCCAGTGCATCAATGCCAAAGCCGACCGTGCCTTCGGTGTAGCCCGATTGCAGGTTGAGAATAAAGCCCTGTGCCGACTCTTCCCGCTTGGAAGCGCCCTGATCGCTTGAGGTGTGCCCATCACGGAAATCGCGGTTGAAATACACCGTGCGCGATTCGATTTTCGCCGTGGTGTCTTCAAGAAATCCGCTGGCCTGAACCTGTGCGGTAAAACCTGCGCACAGCACAAAGGCTCCGAAGCCAAACGACTGGCGCGGGGTGATGAGGGGAAATGGGGGACGCATGAAAAACTCCAACATTGCAGCGTTTGCGCAAGCGCGCAACAAACGAAAAATAGCTCCCGTCCCAGCTCATTGATAAGCCGGGAGGAAGAGAACCACGCGGGGGTGAATGACAATGATGGCAGATGGCTTTGACGTGCTACAGGCGACTTTAGTCTGAATCTGACTGGCGATTCCTCAATCCACGCTTGTAGGAATGATCGTCACAGGCAGCCTTCAGACTTTATCAAATGCCCGATTTCATTGGGCGAAACGCGCCATCTAGGGGTTTTCCCTATACCACCTGTTGCCCATGCATACGGCTTTTGCGCCTTGAACGAGGCGGCTTAATCCTGCAACATCCGCCCCCTGCTTATTCAACGGACGGAATTCAAGGCATGCTGGACGCCAACGCAACCCACATTACCCTCACGCTCGAAGGCGCCAACGCCGACCTGCAAGTCCTCAGCTTCACCGGTCGCGAAGCCCTCAACGAACCGTTCCGTTTCGACCTCGAACTGGTCAGCGCCCGCCCCGACCTGAAACTCGAAGAACTCCTGCACAAACCCGGCGTGCTGACCTTCGGCGCCACCGGCGAAGGCACGATCCACGGCCTGGTCTATCGCATCGAGCAAGGCGATTCCGGCAAGACCCTGACCCGCTACAGCATCAGCCTGGTGCCGCAACTCGCCTACCTGCGCCACAACCACGATCAGCAGATTTTTCAGCAACTGACGGTGCCGCAAATCATCGGGCAGGTGCTTGAGGATCGCGGCATTCTGGCCGACGCCTACGACTTCCAGCTCGGCGCCGAATACCCGGCACGCGATTACTGCGTGCAGTACGACGAGTCCGACCTGCACTTCATTCAGCGCTTGTGCGAAGAGGAAGGCATCCATTTCCACTTCCAGCACAGCAGCAGCGGGCACAAACTGGTGTTCGGCGATGACCAGACGGTTTTCCGAAAGTTGAAACCGGTTATTTACCAGCAAGATTCCGGCATGAGCGCCGACAAACCGGTGATCAAGCGCTTCAACCTGCGCCTGGAAACCCGCACCACCCGCGTTTCTCGCCGCGATTACGACTTC
This sequence comes from Pseudomonas sp. 4CAES_32.4, assembly GCF_058136335.1. NCBI lineage: Bacteria > Pseudomonadati > Pseudomonadota > Gammaproteobacteria > Pseudomonadales > Pseudomonadaceae > Pseudomonas > Pseudomonas sp. 4CAES_32.4. The sequence continues at coordinate 2,952,233 of NZ_CM176882.1, read as the reverse complement.
GAAAAACCGAAGATCCTCCCCGAAGGCGCAGTCAAATCCGACTTCGCCCCGGATCTTGAGGACTACGACTACCCCGGCCGTTTCACCACCCGCGAGCGCGGCAAATTCCTCTCCACTCGCGCCCTCGAACGCCATCGCAGCGACTACAAACTCGCCGAGGGCAAAGGTGACGAGCCAACCCTGACCAGCGGCCATTTCCTCACCCTCGCCGAGCACCCGCGCGGCGAGTGGAACGATCTGTGGCTGCTGCTGGAAGTCTTCCACGAAGGCAAACAACCGCAAGTGCTCGGCGAAAACGTCACCAGCGACGTCACCGACAACAAAAGCGATTTCCACCAAGGCTATCGCAACAGCTTCCTCGCCACGCCGTGGGACGCGCACTACCGCCCTGCCCTTGAACACCCGAAACCGAAAGTCCTCGGCAGCCAGACCGCCGTCGTCACCGGCCCCGCAGGCGAAGAAATCCACTGCGACCAATACGGGCGCATCAAAGTGCAATTCCACTGGGACCGCGAAGGTCAGTCCAACGACAAAACCACCTGCTGGATGCGCGTCGCCAGCGGCTGGGCCGGCGCGGCTTACGGCGGCATCGCCATTCCGCGGATCGGCATGGAAGTCCTCGTCACCTTCCTCGAAGGCGATCCCGACCAGCCGCTGGTCACCGGATGCCTGTACCACAAGGAAAACGTCGTCCCCTACGACCTGCCGGCGAACAAAACCCGCAGCACCTTCAAGACCCTGAGTTCACCGGGCGGCAAGGGTTACAACGAATTCCGCATCGAAGACAAGAAAGGCGTCGAACAGATCTACATCCACGCCCAGCGCGACTGGGATGAAAACATCGAGCACGACCAGAAAATCCGTGTCGGCAACGAACGGCATGACACCGTTGAAGCCAACACGCTGAGCGAGTTCAAGGTTGAAGAACACCGGATTACCCATCTGGATCGAATCAGCGAGATGCGCGCGAATGATCACCTGACGGTGGGTGTGACGCAGCATTTGAAGGTCGGGACTGCGCAGTTTGTTGAGGCGGGGACCGAGATTCACTACCACGCTGGCGAGAAGGTTGTGGTCGAAGGCGCGATGGAGCTCACGGCCAAGGCTGGTGGGAGTTTTGTGAAGGTTGATGCGGGTGGTGTGACCATTAGCGGTGCCGAGGTGAAAACAAACTCGGGTGGTGCTCCGGGCGCGGGTACGGGTATCGCCATTCTCGAACCGGTCATTCCATGGGCTGCCGCGAAAGACAAGGCCGGCGCTCTACTCGTTCCTGCCGCCGTGCAAATGGCCATGGCCAAAGCGGCTCGTGCAGCTGGCGATATCCGCTGCCCGATCTGCGAAGCCTGCCGTGAGGGGAAATGTGATCTGGGAGCCACCGCATGAGCGATACCCTTAACAATTGGCTAGGTGAACAGGCACGGCTCAATCGCGTACTGATCCTGATCGTCGACAGCCTTGCCGAGCCCAATCCGGTCACTCCGCTGTACAGCGCCGGAGTCATGCAGCGCTCTGTGCAGCTCTACCGCCGCACCGAGTTCGCTCAGTTCGCTGCCATCAGCCCGTGGCTGGCTGAACTGCAGAACTCAGGCAATGAAGAGTTTCGAAAACTGCTGGACGACCCACAGCGCAACTGGGGCTGGATCGGCAGCATGGACAAGCCTGATCTCGACAGCCTGACGCAGCATTGGATCGCACGCATGGTCATCGACGAAGATGGTGAACGCTCGCTGTTCCGCTTCCAGGACAACCGCGCCCTTGCTCGTTGCCTCGGCAATATGAAGGAGAGTGAATGGCCGCTGCTACTCGGGCCCATCAGCAGCGTGCTGTATTGGGATGAGGATCAATGGCAAAGCGCAGATAACAGCAAGCCAGGAATGTATGCGGTGCCGAATCCCGCACCGTGGTTACAAGTCCCCACCCCACCAGAACGCACCCGCGAAATCTTGAGCACTAACCTGAAACGCTGGTTGCTGGTGTATCACGCCGAAGCCGCCGCGAAGCTTTCGGAAACCCGCGGCATCCTCGAATGGCTCGAAGAACAGATTGACCTGCTCGAAGCTTGGCAATGGAGTATTCCGGAACAGCGGCAGTTCATGTTGACCCTGCGCCTAGACGCTCAGTGCGTACAGGATGTCGCTTGGGAGCCCCTGCCGGGAGAGACACCGGATCAGCATTACGGAAGATGCGAGCGTTTTTTCGCAACGCAATCAAACGAATTGGCTCGTGGTTGAGAACAATCTTAATAGAGCGCGGCACGCTCGAAGCTTACGCCGGACAAGGAGTATCGAATGCGGTACCACAAAATTTTCACTGGATTTGTCCGTAGCCTGCTGATCGGTCTGGGGGCGATTAGTGTGACAGGCTGCTCAGTTGCGCAGCAGGAAAGTTTTACTCTCGTTACTGAGCTTCCTCCAGGATTCAAAATTAGAGGCGAGGCACAATATGTACCCCGGGCCGGAGAAACTTGCAGTGTTCCTGCAAAGAAAGGACGAGATCATCCAGGTTTCAAGTTCTTCAAGCAAGAGTTCAGCGAAAAGGCAGAGACTGCGCATTTTCAAGTCCCGTTGAGTAGCGTGGAAGGAGGCTGCCCTTTAGTTTTAGACAGCTTTGATTATGAAGTTGATGCCAAGTATGCATCCGGATTTGATCAAGTCGGAAGAGACCACACAGGAATCGCTTTTGAGGAGGGTGCGGCTGACAACCTGGAACTTCCTACGCCGACCACTCTGCAACGAGAGTGTGAATGGTTGTTTCGTACGATGGGGCCAGATCGGATTATCGCCAAAATTCTCAAGTGCACCGCTAAGGCAACACCGGAACAGACTATTGGTGCTGTAGCAAAGGGACCTTTAAAACGATCCCAACTACATGGAAAGACGTTGAACGTTTCTTTCGTCGTCAAAGAAGAGGAACGTCCTTACATGGGTGATAACTGGGTCAAATTTCCACAAGGATGGAAGCGTTGCATGGGTAAAAGCTTGGACGACCCATATGCCTTCTGCAATGGCAATACTACTGACTTCAAGCCGTTCAAGATGCCCGACGGGCGGAGTTGCACCGTTTACCCGACCTGTAATGAATAAGGATATTTTTTGATGCCATTGCAGACACCTTGCGATCCCTTACTCAATGGAAAATCTGAAGCATGCCCTTTGCGTGGCGACTGGATTAGTTTTCAATTAGTCGACGAGAATGGCGATGGGAAACCTTATGCTGGCTTGTCTTACGCTCTTCAGGACAGTGCCCATCAAACATATTCCGGTGTACTCGGACCCGATGGTTCAGCGAAAGTCGTCAACCATTACCAAGGGCCTGTCGTCCTCACGATAGACGAACCGTACCAAGGGGCCGAAGCTTTTTATAAAGCTCTTACCCAGCGAGAAAGCTATCCGCTGCCAATTTCCGAGTTGCAAGTGAAAGCTGAAAACACGCGGTTTATTCGGAAGGATGGCGCGCGCGTAGAAAAAAATCCGGCCAAGGAAAAAGCTGATCAGTTTTTTCAAATTGAAGTCAGAGATCTGGTCAGCAAGTCAGCACACCTGCCGCCTTACTCCCCAAGAAAATATCCTCCCAATTTCAGCCTGCTCAAGATTATGGGAGATTTGGGCTTTGGTCCCGACGAGTCGCTGCTTCAAGGCATTGCGCTGCTACCGAACAAACATTCGGTTCTCGAAGTAAGACCTCTTCGAGCATTTCGACCGATGCTATCCAAAGACAACAAATTCAGCGCCTTGAACTTGTATCAATTGTCATTATTTGCAGCTCTTAGCTATCGAAATTTTGGCCAATCCCCCGATAAAAATCCAATCACCGACACAGTGTCTTTTCCTCTCGACGCCACCGTTGGAAATATGTTCGGAGAGGGTATGGCTTGTTATAAAGAATTAGGGAAAATCGACCCGCAACAGCCCACTGCTTATTATCCACTTTACGAAGACGTGCCGTACTCGAAACGTTTCGAAATACTGCCATTCGATCCGGCTCTATATGACCAAAACAAACCAGAGCTCGGCACTAAACAGGAGCACCCTGCGAAGCTGCATTTCTTTGATGATACCGAAGAGGAAAGTGGAACCAACACTCAAGGTTTCATTACACATCACGACGAAATTATTCTTATATCTATACGCGGAACTTTAGAGGGGGTGGATTTTCTTCGGGACGCTGATGCAGAGCAAATTCCTGTCAAGGTTGGCGTCGGAAAAGCTCACCAAGGTTTCTACTTGGCCTACGAAGCAATCAATACTTTCATTCAAACTTACCTCAACAGATTCCATATTGATCAGAAAGTTATTATTTGCGGTCATAGCCTGGGAGGCGCCATTGCAACCTTGCTCGCCGAAGCGCTTAGACAAGGCACTAATAAATACGACGTCTTGCTCTACACCTACGGCTCCCCAAGAGCAGGCGATGCAGACTTCGTACAAGGCGCTGCTGCCTTAGCGCACCATCGTATGGTCAACGACAACGATCCGATTCCAAGTGTGCCAGCACCATGGATGAACACTCGAAAAAGTGTCTGGATGTCTGGTGTAGCCCTGAGCTTTATTACTGCACCGATAGGAGCTCTGATCTTTGCTTTGGGGCTAACACGTACGGGCGGGTCTCCCTACGAACACCAAGGTGCTTTGCACCATTTCATGCCGGTGCAATTCAAAGGTCGCGAACACTCGTCAATTCTCTGGAATCCAGGCTGCGAATCCATCGAAGAAGCAGCCTGTACAAGGGCTGTGAAAAAATTTGGAGATCTGCCTGACCGTGCCCTGTTTATTCAACAGCTGTTCCAAATGAAACATCACTTTATGATTGATTCGTATATTCCCAACGCTTGGGCTACGTTGCGCCGCTGGCAGCAAACCCAGGAAAGCGGTCGTACGGTTTTGACAAAAACTGAATACGATCAGATCTACTACGAGCTGCAGGAAATGCAGGATCGATTGAAGTCCAAAGAGATTGAGTTGAGCCAATCCTACCAATCCGACCGTCGAGAAGCTCAGCAGCAGGTAAATGTATTAAGGGCCGAAATCGGACGACTTGATACCTCTCGGCAGCGCCTTCACACGCTTACCTTTCTCAAACTCGCGCCAGAAGATATCTACGGTTCTTCCATCCAAGCGCCGGAACATGATCAGAATGTTGAGCGCTGGATGGCGAAGAAAGAAAACACTGTCGAGGTTCAAATTGCCATGATCCCTCAAGCGAACAGCGCTAAGTTGAGGACCGCGTAACATAGTACGAATGTGCCACCACTCAAGGGTACGGCACTCTGAATAGGGGGACGTCCAAATCGACGTCCCCTTTTGGCTAATTTGGACCAATATCCGTGTGAGCATGAAAGCGTATTTTTTGCGTAGGGTAGATCTAAATGCATAGATTTATACGCTTCACTCTCGCAGCCCTGTTGGCCATTAGCTGTGCCTCTGTCAATAGCGAACCGTTGCCTTATAAATCATGGCATCTGGGTTTTTCTGCCCCCGATTACATGGAAGTCTGGATAGAGACAGCGGATATAATCGATGTTCAAGGCCAAGTTTTCAGACGGGCAATGAGCGGAGTGGCCTCATTACAAACGCCCCCCAACAACTCCGGCGACCCACGCGGCTGGCCGAAGAGAATTGGTATTGGAAGCGGCAAATATGTGACCGGCGCAGACTTGCCGAAAAAAATCTTCGTACGGTGGCAGTCGTTGGTAGAGCCCCAGACCTACAAAATGGAAATTGATATATCTGAATCAACTCGAGAGCTGATGCGCAAAGAAGAAAAAGCATTTTGCGCAGCTGACGGAAAATGGATCACTGGTTATCGTCAATCAATTGCCGTGCGGCTAGTACCTGGTGGTATCGCTAAAGTCTGGGTTGGTGGGCCTTGTATGACGCCAATCGAGATCGCAAGTATCAAGGCTGAAGTAGACCCCCGAGGTCCGTACGAAGGCAAGTCCGATGGTCAGTACGATTCACTTTCAGATGTTTCCAAGGCCTACGTTGAAAAGTTTGGCGTGCCGTATGGTTCTTGGTAATTGAACAGGGGGGAGTCGCGCGCGACGCCTCTTCCATCCTGTGCTCAGACTTTAAGCCGGCGTCTTTCAATCCAGCATCCGCTGCTTCGCCACCTGCAGCAAATCATTCCCATCCTGCGTCGGCAGTTACATATGCAATCGACTATTCTCAGGTGACCAAACCCGAACCACTGATTTTGCAGCGGCAACCGACAATAACCGCCCCGCTCTACCCGCCGAAAGCAGACAAGGCACCGGCCTTTGTAGGAATTCGCCAAACCTTCCGAAGAAAACCACCCCACTCCCTGACAGCCGGCGTTCAGCTCGGTTAACCATCGCTTAACGCTGTGGTCAAAAAATGTACTGAACCGCACGCCCTCAGCCATCCTGGCTGTCGCCCAGTGCGGCAGGTTCGGCTGAATCACGCCGAACTCTAGAACCGACACTCGGGAGTCCTTTCATGAACATTCGTCCTTTATTGCTCAGCGCCGCCCTCGCCTGCACTGCATTTGCCGGGCTGGCCCAGGCCAATGACACGTCCGCCACCTCCAAAGCGGTGCCTTATGAGTACGGCATGCCGTTGCATGTGGCAAAAGTGGTGGCGTTGACCGAGCCGCCCACTCTGGACTGCAAGGTGATCACAGCCGACATGAAGTACATCGACGATAACGGTAAGCCTGGAGAAATCAGCTATCGGAAATTGTCTGACGCGTGCAGCTACCAGAACTGACAGAAAGCTCTGATTTGCCGGTTTGCGGTAGGCGTGGAGGGTTTCGGCGGTTATGCTCGGGGCCCTCTTCACTGCCGCAAGGATTGGCCATGCAGTTGTCGTTTCGCACGTTGTCGGGTATTACCGCGTCCCTTTGTTTTCTGCTCGCATTGGGCTGGGGATTTGTCCCCGAAATGATCTTGGCAATCTGGAGCATCGAGTATTCAGAGGGTGCCGGGTTTGTCGCGCGGCGCAGTGCGGTCCTGTTTGCAGCGTTGGGGTTGATGTTTTATCTGGTGCGCAACGCGCCGCCGTCGCTGGGCCGCAATGCGCTGAGCAACGGCTTTATCGTTGGTTGTTTCGGTTTGGCGGTGTTGGGTTTTGCGGAGTGGCTCAACGGTCATGCCGGCCCCGGGATTTTGCTCGCGGTGCTGGTCGAGTTCGCGCTGGGCCTTGGTTTTGTGCAGGCCCGGCGCGTGACGGTCGAACTGGGTGAAACGGTGCGTTAAACGGCTCTGGATCGCGGACTGTAGTGCTGTTGCGCAGTCTGCTTGTTCAGGTCCGATCGCAACCCTGCGATCAGTTCGTTTATTTCACGACAGCCATTGAGGTGGCTGGCGTCGATTCCACTGACCAGTAAATCGACCTGATCGGTTTGATGATCGCCGAACACTTTGACGGTCATCGACAGATCCGGCGACAACGTGCACTGGCAGCGTTTAGGCAGAAAACTGCTTTCAATGATATTGCGTAGTTCCAAGGCAGACAGAAACATGGCGAACCCTCTCCTTACTGTGAGATTGCCAATCAAGTATTCACGCTGACCGTTGCAGCCCCTGCACGGGTGTATCCCCGCTGTTTCCCTGGGTGCGACAAGCGGTTGTACTGCGAAATGCCCATTGGAGTGTAGGCGCACAAACCCGGTGCGCCGCACTAAAACAACGCATAAAACGTGCCTCTCATCGGTTGATTTTGACCCTCGAAAAATCAAGCACTTGGCGAAGTTGCCAGCGTTTTGCTATTTGCAAAATGCAAGATCAACCCTTTGCAGCACTGCAATTTGCAAGTCGACAGCGGTTTGCAATCATCTACCATGACAGTAAGAATGCCGCTCACTCACCCTACACCCGCACGGAGGCACCCATGGGTTCTTTACGCGTCTACGCGACCACCGGCCTGATCATCGCCAGCCTGTCCAATCTCGCCAATGCGGCCAAGCTCGAAGACGTCGCACCGTTTCCGAAAGCCGAAGCCGGTTTCAGCCGCCTGGTCATCCACCTGCCCAAACAAGAGCAGGAAGAGAACTTCCAGGTTGAAATCCTCGCCGGCAAAACCCTTGAGGTGGATTGCAACCGTCAACGTCTGGGCGGCGTGCTCGATGAAAAAAATCTCGAGGGCTGGGGCTATCCGTTCTATCGCCTGGAAAAAGTCATCGGCCCGATGAGCACGATGATGGCCTGCCCGCCTGGTAGCCAGAAGAAACGCGCCTTTGTACCCGTCGTCGGCGATGGCTTCATGCTGCGTTACAACAGCAAATTGCCCGTCGTGGTGTACGCACCCTCGGACGTTGAAGTGCGTTATCGCATTTGGTCAGCCTCGGACAAAGTCGGCACCGCACTTCAGCAATAATTCACCTACGCCGGTGCGCCGCATGCCGCCGCGCGCTCGGCGACATGGCGCAGGCTGTCGAAGTTGATATTGGCGCCCGAGTCGATGGCAACGAAGGTTTGATCGCGAGCGCCGGTCCGCGTCACGTACTGCTTGATTCCGGCAACCGCCAGAGCACCGGAAGGCTCGGTAATCGAGCGGGTATCGTCGTAGATGTTCTTGATCGCCGCGCAGAGGTCGTCGTTGCTGACAGTGATCACCTCGTCCACGCAGAAGCGGCACACCTCAAATCCGAATGCGCCAATCTGCGCCACCGCCACACCGTCGGCGAATGTGCCGACATTGGGCAGCACCACGCGTTGATCAGCCTCCATGGCGGCTTTAAGACACGCCGAATGCTCGGACTCCACGCCAACGATCCGTACTTCGGGACGCAGGTATTTGATGTACGCCGCGATGCCCGCGATCAAACCGCCACCGCCCACTGGAATGAAGATCGCATCCAGGGCGCCTTGATGCTGACGCAGAATTTCCATGGCCACCGTACCCTGCCCGGCAATCACCTCAGGATCATCGAAAGGTGACACGAAGGTGCGTCCAGTCTGCTCGGCCAATTGCAGGGCATGGGACAGGGCAAACGGAAAGCTTTCGCCGTGCAACAACGCTTCGGCGCCGCGACTGCGCACGCCAATGACTTTCAACTCGGGTGTCGTGGAAGGCATGACAATCGTGGCGCCGATGCCCAGTTCGCGTGCCGCCAATGCCACACCTTGCGCATGATTGCCGGCGGATGCGGTGATCACCCCGCGTGCTTTCTGCTCGTCACTCAGTTGGACGAGTTTGTTGTAAGCACCGCGAATCTTGAAGGAGAACGTCGGCTGCAGGTCTTCGCGTTTAAGCAAGATCCGGTTACCCAGCGCTTCAGACAGTGCTGGCGCCGCTTGCAACGGTGTACGCACGGCAATGTCATACACCGGCGCAGCCAGGATCTTCTTTACATAGTGCTCAAGCAGGGTTTGCTGGTCGGCGGTGTACGGCATGGTCGTCTCCTGACGTTTTTGTTCAGAACCCCGGAGACAGAAAGTAAAAACCCGCCTCTAGGGCGGGTTGGGTGCTGCAGTCGTGAGCTAGCCCGCCAAATGAGGAATGGCGGTAATAATGCTTGGCTGGCAGCGCAATACGGTGAAAGTCATGGGCTGAAAATTAGCCTGAGCGCGGCGGGCAAGTCAATGGTCAATTTCGCTCGACGGCTGTAGGCTGGCGATTCTGCTCATCACTTCAAGGAAGGAATGCATGATGTCTGTCGCCCTGCCTCTTACGGCCCTGCTTGCGTTTACCGGTTACACGGTTTCAGTGATGCTCCAGGCTGAACAATCGTTGATTGATTTTGGCATCAGCCTGATGTCCCGCCCGGATACGGCACAGGTGGTGATCGACTTGTACCTGTTGGCGACTCTGGCTGGAGTGTGGATGGTCAAGGATGCGCGCTCTCGCGGGCAGACGGTTTGGTCGGTAGTGCCTTATTTGTTGCTGACGGCGGTTTTTGTGTCGATTGGGCCGTTGTTGTATCTGGTGGTGCGCGGGGTTCGGGAGCGTCGCAAAGAGACGAATGTGGCTCAAGTGGAGTGATTGACTGCAAGCCAGCTCCCACAGGGTTCTCGACTTGGCGACGATGCCAAAGTAAATCCGAGCGCCCTGTGGGAAATGATTATTTCAGGCCCAGTTTGTACAGTGAGCCCTTTTCTTCGTCCGTCAGCACATACAGATAACCATCCGGCCCTTGCCGAACATCTCTGATCCGCTGCTTCAGTTCGCCAAGCAAACGCTCCTCATGCACGACCTTGTCGCCATCGAATTGCAGGCGGATCAATTCCTGCGTGACCAATGCACCGATAAACACGTTGTGCTGCCATGGCTTGAAGCGATCGCCATCGTAGAACGCCATGCCCGTGACTCCGGGTGATTTCTCCCAGACATGATGCGGGCTGACGGTGCCTTCAACGGTTTTGCCCTGGGCTTCCGGAATGGCCAGCATCGAATAGTTGATGCCATGGGTCGCTAGCGGCCAGCCGTAATTCTTGCCACGCTCAACGATATTCACTTCGTCGCCGCCACGGGGCCCGTGTTCGTTCTCCCAGAGCGTGCCAGTCCATGGATTAAGCGCGGCGCCCTGCGGGTTGCGATGGCCGTAGGACCAGATCTCCGGACGGACACCGGACTGGCCGACGAAGGGGTTGTCGTCCGGCACTTTGCCGTCGGGGTAGATGCGCACGACTTTGCCTTGCAGCTTGTCGAGATCCTGCGCGGTGGGCCGGTCGTTGTTTTCGCCAAGGGTGATGAACAGATAACCGTCACGGTCGAACACCAGACGTGAGCCGAAGTGATTGCCCACCGAAAGCTTCGGCTCCTGACGGAAAATCACTTTGAAGTCCTTGAGTGTCTTCAAGTCGTCCGACATTCGCCCTCGTCCCACCGCTGTTCCGGCCTTGTCGCCGGCACCACCGCCCTCGGCGTAAGACAAGTACACCAGCCGATCCTGCTTGAAGTCCGGCGACAACGCCACATCGAGCAAGCCGCCCTGCCCCTTGGCCCAGACCTGCGGCACTCCTGTGATCGGCGCGGATAACTTGCCATCGACACCGACAACCCGAAGATTGCCGGGGCGCTCGGTCACCAGCATGCCTTGGCGATCCGGCAGAAACGCCAGCGCCCATGGGTGTTCGAGCCCTTGTGTGATGGTGGTGACTTCAAGGGTGCCCTGTTCACTTTGCAGTTCTTTGGGCGCTGCGGCGAATGCCGGCACGCTGATCAACGCGCCCGCACACAGGCTGGCTAGAAGGGTTTTACGCAACATTCACGATTCCTTTTGTTCGTTTCAAAGACTGGCAGGCATCAATCCTGCCGTTCAACGGGTCGTACCGGTGCTTCGCGAAGGTGGGTTGGGAATGAAGGTTGGCGGTGTACTCGGCACCGATCGGATCGGATGGCCATTGCCAATGCCGCGGTTTTCGACCGTGGGCTGACGTGGCGTCGGCACGGTGTTCGGAGCGCGCATGGGCGGACTGCTGGGTTGAGTGCCCTGCATGCTGTTGGGGTTAGCCCGGCGGATCGGGCTGTTGTAAGGGTTGTTACTGGTGCCGGTGGGACTTTGTGCGAGCAACAGCGTTGCAGTCGGCTCGTCCGCGTGAGCCCAGCCCGCGCCGAAGCTCAGGAAAGCGATGACCCAGAGAATTCGTTTCATGGAGCGGCCTCTCGATGCGCCAGGGATGGAGCCTTCGAGTCCACGCTACGCCGAGGGTTCGGATTTGTTAAGTCACAGCACTTAAACAACATGTAACACGGCTTGACCGAGTCACGGGCAGCCGCCGCAATCCCTGGAAACTTTCGCGCTGCGCCACAGGTCACCTGATCATCACTCGGAGAACTCACCATGGCTCGGGCAATCTGGAAAGGCGCGATCAGTTTCGGACTGGTACACATCCCCGTCGCGCTGGTCTCGGCGACTTCGTCGCAAGGCGTGGATTTCGACTGGCTCGACAGTCGCAGCATGGATCCGGTGGGCTATAAACGCGTGAACAAGGTGACCGGCAAGGAAGTCACCAAGGAACACATCGTCAAAGGTGTGGCTTATGAAAAGGGCCGCTATGTGGTGCTCAGCGAAGAGGAAATCCGCTCGGCGCACCCGGTTTCAACGCAAACCATCGACATCTTTTCCTTTGTCGATGCCGAGCAAATTCCGCTGCAGAACATTGATACGCCGTATTACCTGGCCCCCGACAAGCGTGGCGGCAAGGTCTATGCGTTGCTGCGCGAAACCCTGAGCAAAACCAACAAGGTCGCCCTCGCCCGCGTGGTCTTGCATACACGCCAATACCTGGCGGCGTTGATGCCGTTGGAGTCGGCGTTGGTGTTGGTGAAGCTGCGCTGGCCGCAGGAGGTTCGCAGCCTCGATCAACTCGAATTGGGCAGTGAAGTGACCGAGCCGAAACTGGCCAAAGGTGAGCTGGACATGGCCAAGCGGCTGGTACAGGACATGAGCGCGGACTGGAAGCCCGAGGATTACAACGACGAGTTTGAAGACAAGATCATGGCGCTGGTCGAGAAGAAGGCCCATGAAGGCAAAATCGAGGACGTCGAGACGGTGGGTGGCGAGGAAGAGCGTAAATCGGCTGATGTGATCGATTTGACCGAACTGCTTAAACGCAGTCTGGGTGGGAAAGCGCCGGCGAAGCCGAAAGCGAAGGCCGAGAAACCGGCGAAAGCTGCGCCGGCGAAGAAGGCCAAGAAAGCGTCCTGAAGTTTCTTGGTTCGTTTTAAGGCCCCTTCGCGAGCAAGCTCGCTCCCACAGTGGATTCAACCGAGATCCAGTGGGAGCGAGCTTGCTCGCTAAGGCGTCACGCCAGGCGCCGCAAAAATCAGATCAGAATGAAGATCGCCAGCAAACCACCAAAGATCGCCCACTTTTCCATGTAATACAGCTTGCGATTGCGCTTTTTCAGCTCTTTGCCGCGCAGACGGATCTTGTAGATCCTGGTAAACAAACGGTTGATTCCACCCGTTTTATCCCCCGCATCATTTGGCGCACCTGCCGCTGACATCACGGTACGGCTGAACCAGCTGTTGAACGCTGCCGCCCAGCGATACTTCATCGGACGCTCAATGTCACAGAACAGGATGATGCGGTTTTTGTCGGTAGTGTTTTCCGCGTAATGAATGAACGTCTCGTCGAACATCACCGCTTCGCCGTCGCGCCAGTGATAGTTCTCGCCGTCGACGTTGATGTAGCAACCGGCATCATTCGGCGTTTCCAGGCCCAGGTGATAACGGTAGGACCCAGCGTAGGGGTCGCGATGACGCACCAGTTTCGACCCCGGCGGCAACTCGGCAAACATCGCCGCTTTGATGGTGCCGATGCTCTGCACCAGTTCGGTGGTGCGCGGGCACAGTTTCATCGCCGACGGGTGGCTGTCGCCGTACCACTTCAGGTAAAAGCGTTTCCAGCCGGTTTTGAAGAAGGAATTGAAGCCTACATCGTCATACTGGTTCGAGCGTTTGATCTCACCGGCACGCAGCAGATTCTGGCCTTCTTCGCGGATCTCCTGCCAATGCGCCTGCAAGGGGCTCAGATCAGGAAATTCCGCTGGATCGAGAAACGGCTTGTTGGGCTTTTTCGAAAACAGATAAAGGAAGCAATTGATCGGCGCAAGAAAAGACGAATGGTCGCTGAGTTGCCGACCCAGTTTGTGACGCACACGGCCACGAAGATGAACGTATGCAATCGAAATGACATAAATAGCAGCAATGATGAGTTTCACGGAGATCGTCACACGTCAGAAATGAACAAACTGCGCGCCGGGCGGCTCTAGCCCCGCGTCTTATGCAGCGGTCTGAATACAAATGGCACGTCCTTGAGCCCACGCCATTACAGGGCGCTGAGTTGAATGGATGGCATTTTAGCCACACTTTGTAACCGATAGTGAACCTTGAACTGTGAAAAACTGTCCCGCGTTTGCGCCAATCGGCATTGCAGACGTCATCACCCTATCGTTTAAAGAGCCAGACCAGTACAATCGCCGCCAAACTTTACGCGCCCCCCTTGGTTGATGACGGGTCTTTCCCGCTTCAGCGCACTTTGACTCGGGCCAAGCGCTCCAGCCGCACCCTCGCTACTCGAATGCTTCGCAGGAAAAACTCTTGATTTCTACAGCTAACATCACGATGCAGTTCGGCGCCAAGCCACTCTTCGAAAACGTTTCGGTCAAATTTGGCGCGGGCAACCGCTATGGCCTGATTGGCGCCAACGGTTGCGGTAAGTCGACCTTCATGAAAATCCTCGGCGGTGACCTTGATCCGTCCGCAGGCCAGGTCATGCTCGAGCCGAACGTGCGTCTGGGTAAATTGCGCCAGGACCAGTTCGCCTACGAAGAATTCACCGTGATCGATACCGTGATCATGGGTCACGAAGAGCTGTGGAAGGTCAAGGCCGAGCGCGATCGCATCTACTCGCTGCCGGAAATGTCTGAAGAAGACGGCATGGCCGTGGCCGAGCTGGAAACCGAATTTGCCGAAATGGACGGCTACACCGCCGAATCCCGTGCCGGCGAGCTGTTGCTGGGTCTGGGTATTCCGCTGGAACAGCATTTCGGTCCGATGAGCGAAGTCTCGCCAGGCTGGAAACTGCGCGTATTGCTGGCGCAGGCACTGTTCTCCGATCCGGAAGTGCTGTTGCTCGACGAACCGACCAACCACCTGGACATCAACACCATTCGCTGGCTGGAAAACATCCTGACCCAGCGTAACAGCCTGATGATCATCATCTCTCACGACCGTCACTTCCTGAACAGCGTGTGCACGCACATGGCTGACCTGGATTACGGCGAGCTGCGCCTGTTCCCGGGCAACTACGACGAGTACATGACCGTGGCGACCCAGTCCCGCGAGCAACTGCTGTCGGACAACGCCAAGAAGAAGGCGCAGATTTCCGAGCTGCAATCGTTCGTCAGCCGCTTCTCGGCCAACGCCTCGAAAGCCAAGCAAGCCACTTCCCGTGCCAAGGCGATCGACAAGATCCAGCTGGCCGAAGTCAAGCCTTCCAGCCGTGTCAGCCCGTTCATCCGTTTCGAGCAGAACAAAAAGCTGCACCGCCAGGCGGTCATGGTCGAAAAAATGGCGAAAGGTTTCGACGGCAAGCCACTGTTCAAGGACTTCAGCTTCCAGGTTGAAGCTGGCGAGCGCGTAGCGATCATCGGCCCGAACGGTATCGGCAAGACCACGCTGCTGCGCACCCTGGTCAACGAACTGACCCCGGATGCCGGTAGCGTCAAGTGGACCGACGCCGCGGAACTGGGCTACTACGCTCAGGACCACGCGCACGACTTCGAAGACGACGTCACCCTGTTCGACTGGATGGGTCAGTGGACTCAGGGCGAGCAGATGATTCGCGGTACTTTGGGCCGCATGCTGTTCTCCAACGACGAAATCCTCAAGTCGGTCAAAGTGATTTCCGGTGGTGAGCAAGGTCGCATGCTGTTCGGCAAGCTGATCCTGCAGAAGCCGAACGTGCTGATCATGGACGAACCAACCAACCACTTGGACATGGAATCGATCGAGGCGCTGAACCTGGCGCTGGAAAACTACCCGGGCACGCTGATTTTCGTCAGCCACGACCGTGAGTTCGTATCGTCCCTGGCCACGCGCATCATCGAGCTGAGCCCGAATGGCGTGACTGACTTTAGCGGCACGTACGATGACTACCTGCGTAGTCAAGGCGTCGTGTTCTAAAACGCTGCTGCAATCTGAAAAGCCCTGTCCATGTGACGGGGCTTTTTGCATTCAGGACGCTGATCGTTCCCACGCTCTGCGTGGGAATGCATCCCGTGACGCTCCGCGTCACACGAGCCGGACGCGGAGCGTCCGTGGCGGCGTTACCACGCAGAGCGTGGGAACGATCAGTGAAGGAAAGTAGTTAGCCTGCTTTCTTTTATCCAACACCCAAGCCATCATGCGAACTCTCCCACCGCCGCCCGCGAACGAGTTCTCATGTCTGCGCAGCAACTGCCACCGCAAAGCTCCATGGCGATCACCCTGCAGATCGTCTCCATCGTTTTCTATACCTTTATTGCCTTCCTCTGCATCGGCTTGCCCATTGCGGTGTTGCCCGGTTATGTCCACGAACAATTGGGCTTCAGCGCGATCATCGCGGGGCTGGTAATCGGCTCGCAGTACCTTGCGACCTTGCTCAGCCGGCCGATGGCCGGACGCATGTCCGACACTGTCGGGACCAAACGGGCGATCATTTATGGCTTGTGGGGCATTGTCCTCAGTGGGGCGCTGACGCTGCTATCGACCCTGTTGCAAAGCTTCCCGCTGACCAGTCTGTTGATATTGATCGTCGGGCGCTTGTTGCTCGGGATCGCGCAGGGCTTGATCGGGGTCGGCACGATCAGTTGGTGCATGGGCCAGGTCGGTGTTGAACACACGGCGAAATCCATCGGCTGGAACGGCATCGCGTCTTACGGTGCGATTGCCATTGGCGCGCCGCTGGGTGTGGTGATGGTGGCTGATTACGGATTTACCAGCCTTGGCATTACCCTTTCGGTGTTGGCGGCGGGCGCACTGCTGTTGATTCGTAACAAACCTTCGGTGCCGGTGATTCGTGGCGAACGTCTGCCGTTCTGGGCAGTGTTCGGCCGAATTGCACCTTATGGCGCCAGTCTGACCCTGGCCTCGATCGGCTATGGAACGCTCACCACGTTCATCACCCTTTATTACCTCAATCGCGGCTGGACCGGTGCGGCTTATTGCCTGACCGTGTTCGGCGTGTGCTTCATCCTCTCGCGACTGCTGTTCATTTCGGCGATCAGCCGCTTTGGCGGTTTTCGCTCGGCGATTGCCTGCATGACCATCGAAACGGTCGGTCTGGTGCTGCTGTGGCTGGCACCCTCCACGGCCTTCGCCCTGATCGGCGCGGGGCTGGCCGGGTTTGGCCTGTCGCTGGTGTACCCGGCGCTTGGGGTCGAGGCGATCAAACAGGTGCCGAGTTCCAGTCGCGGTTCGGGGCTGGGTGCGTATGCGGTGTTCTTTGATCTGGCGCTGGCGATTGCCGGGCCGTTGATGGGCGCGGTGGCGTTGAATCTGGGGTATGCGTGGATATTCTTCAGTGCGGCGTTGTTGTCGGTGATTGGGTTGGGGTTGACCCTGATGCTGATGCGTCGAGCGAAGGATTGAAAAAACAGGATCAAAAGATCGCAGCCTTCGGCAGCTCCTACAGGATGTACGCCATTCCCATGTAGGAGCTGCCGAAGGCTGCGATCTTTTGATCTATTGATCGGCGGTTTGCATACCCGCACGCGTTGATTGGCCCAGCGCATGGGAGAAAAACCGACCGGCCTCGGAGATCAGATTGCGGTGAATGTCCTCGCGATCAACGCCATCGGCGTCAGTGCACAGCGCCGGCATGGCGAGAATCTGTTCTTCATTGCATGGCGCCATGAACACGAAGTGCCCTGCCCCGGCCAACAATTTGAAATCCGGCGCGGTCGGCAGTTTGCGCGCCAGAGCCGCAGCGTTTTTATCGAACGCGACCAGTTTGTCGCCATCCCCGCTATAGAGCAGCACCGGCACGTGGACGTCGGCCAAGGTGTGCCGGCCGAATTTCAGGCTCAACGGCGCCATCAACAACAGCGCATGCACACGCGGATCGGCCACCGGTTGCAGGTCATCGCGATCGACGATCAATTCACCCTGCGTATTACAGGCATCACGATCATCCGGACGCTCCTGGCAATAACGACGCAGGCGATCCAGATCCGGTTGCGCACCGGAAAGAATCAACGCGGTTTCGCCCCCCGCCGAATAACCGATCACACCGACCTGATTGGCGTTGACGTAAGGCGCGAGCATGCGGTCGCCCAGGGTTGCGGTAATCGCTTCGGAAATCTGGATCGGCCGCCCGTAGAGGTTGCTCAGGGTGCCGAGTCGGCTGTGGTCTTTGGAGTTGTCGCCGGGATGGATCACCGCCACCACGACAAAACCTTTGCGCGCCAGCGAGGTTGCCAGATCGTGCAACGCCAGCGGCGTGCCGGTGTTGCCGTGGGAGAGCATCAACATTGGAAAGCGGCCGATGGCGACTTTGGTGTCTTCGCCGGCCTCGACTGAGTAGCCCTCAAGCAGGCTCATGTGCTCGCGGTCGCTGGACGGATAGAACGCGATGGCGCGCATCGGTTGCAGGTCCAGTGGATCGAGGAAGGTCATCTCGTGATAACCGACGCTCCACACAGGATGACGTCCAGGCGCAGCTTGCACTGAATTCAGGCTGCCGAGCAGGCAAATCAGTAACGTTGCACAAAGACGCATCATGGGATGCCTCACCCTGTTGTTACTCAATCGAAAGATCCGTTGCGTTGCGGGCCTGAAATACCGGGGATTCGGCGTTTCGGTACGACAATGCATTCAGACGCTGATTGTGTGATTGCATAACCCGGGCCAGATTATGTAACAGCCGGAAACAAAAAACTCCGTATTTGGCCCTTGCAGAACCAGAATACAGAGTTTTTTGGGTGTTACCTGAACATCAGCTGTTGTTTACGCAAGCCTTACGCAGCGGCAAACAGTTGCTCGCTGATTTTCGCCTGCGCAGCGGTCATCGCGTTGTTGCGCACTTCGTCGCCATACGCCAGGCCTTCGGCACGGACGATTTCGATGTCGGTGATGCCAAGGAAGCCCAAGACCAGCTTCAGATATTCTTCGTGTGCGATGCCGCTGGCCTGGCCGGCATGAATGCCACCGGAAGTCGAAACGATCACCACTTTCTTGCCGCCGCACAGGCCTTCAGGGCCGGCTTCGGTGTAACGGAAGGTTTGACCGGCGACAGCAACGCGGTCGATCCACGCTTTCAGTTGTGTCGGCACGGTGAAGTTGTACATCGGCGCAGCGATAACGATGGCGTCGGCAGCGATGAACTCGGCCAGCGTCGAGGCGCTCAATTCGGCTTCGTGCTGTTGTGCGGCGTTGCGCAGCTCAGCGGTAGTGCCGGCGGCTACCAAGGTAGTCGACGAGAAGTGGCTGATGGCGTCGGCGGCCAGGTCACGGTAAGTCACCACAGCGCTCGGCTCGGCGACTTGCCAGGCTTTGACGACTTCGCTGCTCAACTGACGGGAAGCCGAGTTGTCGCCCAGAATGCTCGAATCGATATGCAGCAGTTTCATGTGGGTTCTCCTGGAATGAATCGCCGGTGGCGACGGAATGGAGACAATCCTACGCAAGAAACCAATGGATGATTAGCCGCCTGCAATGCGATAGTTTGTCCCATTGATAGGACAATTGGATTCTGCCGATGCAAGACCTCAACGATCTCTACTATTTCGCCAAAGTCGTCGAGGCTGGCGGCTTCGCGGCAGCCGGGCGATTGCTGGGCATTCCCAAGTCGCGCTTGTCCCGGCGTATTGCCGAACTGGAAGAGCGCCTCGGCGCGCGTTTGCTGCAACGCACCACCCGGCAACTCAACCTCACGGCCGTCGGCGAGCGCTATTTGCGTCACTGCCAGGCGATGTTGCTGGAAGCGGAAATGGCCGATGAGGCCGTGGCGAGCATGTCCAGTGAACCGCGCGGCCGCTTGCGCGTGTCGTGCCCTACCGGTCTGGCGCGGGAAATGTTGCCGTGGGTGATCAGTGAATTCCTTGGCAAGTTCCCCCAAGTGCAGCTGGAGGTGGTTTTGCTCAACCGTCGCGTTGATCTGGTCGGCGAAGGCTTTGATGTTGCACTGCGCGTACGTGAGCACGGTGATGAAGATCCGTTGCTGGTGACCCGACGCTTGCGTCAGGCGCAGATGGTCGTGGTTGGCAGCCCGGCGTTCCTTCAGGGCCATACCGTGCAGCATCCGCAAGACCTGAAAAACCTGCCGGTGCTTGGCGCGCTGGAGGCCGACCGCATGGTGCATGTGCGCCTGCTCGATCAACAGGGCAACCCTTTCGAGTTGAGCATGGAGGCGCGGCTGGGCATCGACGATTTTGTCGTACGCAAGGCCTGCGTCCTGGCGGGCCAGGGGTTTACTCTGTTGCCGATGATGTATTGCGAGGCGGAGCTGGAAAACGGCACGCTGGTGCAGATGCTGCCGCAATGGTCACTGCCCGGCGGCTGGCTGCAAGCGGTGTATCCGCATCGACGCGGGGTGATGCCGGCGGTGCGCGCCTGGATTGATCACCTGGTCGAATCGTTCAATGCCTGTGGGGAGCGGTTGTTATGAAGAAGGGAAAGATGAGCGAAGCGGACGTCGCTGAATTCTGTCTGGCGTTGCCGGGCGCGCGAGAAGATTACAAGTGGGGCGGCGTGCGGGTATTTTCGATTGCCGGCAACAAGATGTTTGCCTTGCAGGGACTGCGCGGCGATTCACTGGCATTCAAGGTCGACAAAGATCTGTTTCTCGGTCATTGCGACCGCCCGGGCATTCACCCGGCGCCGTATCTGGCGCGGGCGCAGTGGATCATCATGCACCCGCCCTACCCGTTGGCTGCCGAGGAGTTGCAGGGGTTGTTGCAGCGATCGCACCAGTTGGTGGTGAGCAAATTGCCGAAGAAAACCCAAATCGGTTTATTGCTGTAAACCCAATCTACTTGTGGGAGCTAGCCCTGCTAGCGATGAGGGAGTGTCAGGCAACTCATGTGTTGAATGACACACCGCAATCGCTAGCAGGGCTAGCTCCCACAGAGGTTTTGGGTGTTTCTTTAGACTAGCGCCAGCAAGTTCGCGCCGAGAAACAACTGGTCGATCCAGAACACTTGATGCAGCAATACAATCGTCCAGAACAGAATCTGAAACGACACCTTGCGCGTCTTGTGCCGGAAAACCTGCTGGGCGATCAACGCGCCCGGCCAGCCGCCGGCCAGTTCCACCGCATGAAGAATGTTCTCCGGCGTGCGCCAGGCATCGGCGCGCGCTTTGCGCTTGTCGGCCCAATACATGAAGAACGCCAGCACACTGACGACTCCGTAAGCCGCCAATGGCAGCCACGAAATCCCGCGCAGCCACATCGACAGCGAGCCGAACAGCGGCAATGCACAAACGATCAGCAGAACGACCAGTTTCAGTTTCAGATTCTGGATGTTGTTGCCGCCCGAAGGTCGCCCTTCAGGCCGGCGTGCGCGGGAATCACTCATGGTTTGGCCGCCGCCCAGTCCACCCAGCCGAACTGCCAGGTCGCCAGAATCAGCAGGCCAAACACGATCCGATACCAGGCGAACGCCGCATAGCTATGGCTGGCAATAAACTTCAGCAAGCCGCGCACGGCGATCATCGCAAAGATGAACGCCGTGATGAAACCGATGGCGAACACGGGAAAGTCTGCTGGCACGAACAAGTGGCGATACTTGTAACCCGAATAGACCGCTGCACCGACCATGGTCGGCATCGCCAGGAAGAACGAAAACTCCGTGGCGGTTTTCCGTGACAGGCCAAACAGCAGGCCGCCAATGATGGTCGAGCCGGAACGCGAGGTGCCGGGAATCATTGCCAGACACTGAGCGAAGCCGACTTTCAATGCATCTTTCCAGGTGATTTCGTCAACGGTTTCGGCATGCACCTCGTGCTGACGCTTTTCCGCCCACAACATGATGACGCCGCCGACAACCAATGCCGCTGCCACCGTAATCGGATTGAACAGGTATTCGTGAATCAGATCGGCAAAGATCACGCCCAACACCACGGCGGGCAGAAAGGCGATCAGCAGGTTGGCGGTAAAGCGCCGTGCGCTGGGCTGCGTCGGCAAGCCGATGACCACGTCGAAAATTTTGCGGCGAAACTCCCAGACCACCGCGAGGATCGCGCCGAGCTGGATGATGATGTTGAACGCCATGGCCCGCTCACCACCGAAGTCGAGCAAGTCGGCAACGATGATCTGGTGTCCGGTACTGGAAATGGGCAAAAACTCCGTCAGCCCCTCTACAACTCCTAGTATCAGTGCCTGCAAGGCCGTCCAAAGATCCATCAATCCCCCAAAGAGCGATGCGCGCCGGCATGCCCCGATAGTATTTTTTTACGTTCACTGCGATCAGCGTAGCTGGTAAATGCTGTACCGATTCCGCGCACACAGGATCCAGACCAAACAGTCAAAATTCCGTGAAATATCAACTTGGATTCAGGTTTTTACGCGCGGGGCCGAAATCCTATCAGACAAGCCTTAATAGCGCTGCTGCGTTATACGACTTGGGTCGCGTATGCCTGCCCACATAATCGTGGTTGGATGCTGGCGGTCGTTTATTACAAGAACAAGAATCCGGAGTGACAGCGTTATGAACAGCTTGCGCAGTGTGTCGATCAGCCGACGCTTGTGGCTCATTTTGATTGTGGCGGTGGTCATGTTGCTGACCTTGGGCGTGTTGATGCTCAAGCAGATCCACGATGACCTGTATCACGCCAAAGCACAGAAAACCCAGCATGTGGTGCAAACCGCCAGCGGCCTGCTCACCTATTATCACGACCTCGAAACCGCCGGGACGCTGAGCAAAGACGCGGCGCAAAAACAGGCGCTGACCGCGATTCGTGGCTTGCGCTATGACCAGAGCGATTACTTCTGGATCAACGACCTCACGCCCGTGATGGTCATGCACCCGACCAATCCCAAGCTGGAAGGGCAAAACCTCTCGGCCATTCGCGACCCGGACGGCTTCGCGGTGTTCAACGAAATGGTCGCCATCGCCAAGGCCAAAGGCGCCGGCATGGTCGATTACCGCTGGCCGAAACCTGGTGCCAGTGAACCTGTGGCCAAGACCTCCTACGTCAAACTGTTCGAACCCTGGGGCTGGGTGATCGGCTCGGGCGTGTATATCGACGATGTGCAGGCCGAATTCCAGGGCCAGGTGATCAAGGCTTCCGCGATCGGTCTGGTGATTGCAGTGATCATGGCGCTGCTGGTGATTCTGATCGCCCGCAGCATCGTCCGACCGCTGCAGGAAACCGTGAACGCCATGGCGAATATTGCCAGCGGCGAAAGCGACCTGACCCGCAGCCTCGATACCCATGGCAAGGATGAGGTGACCGAACTGGCGCATCACTTCAACGCGTTCACGGCCAAATTGCGCCGGGTGATCGGCGACTTGCAGGTCTCGGCCAGCGCCCTCGGCCAATCCTCCAGCGAACTGGGTAACGATGCCGCGCAGGCCCAGCAACGCAGCCAGCAGCAATCGCAGCAAATGGAGCTGGTGGCTACGGCGATCAACGAAGTCACCTATGGCGTGCAGGACGTGGCCAAAAATGCCGAGCATGCGGCCAGTGAAATGCGCGACGCCGAGGCGCAAGCGCAACAGGGCCAGATCAACATCGACGGCAGTCTGCAACAGATCGACAAGCTCTCGGGCACCATCGATCAGGCGGTGGAGGTGATTCGCACCCTGGCAGCAGAAAGCACGCAAATCGGCAGCGTGCTTGAAGTGATTCGCTCGATTGCCGAACAGACCAACCTGCTCGCGCTTAACGCTGCCATCGAAGCGGCACGGGCCGGCGAGCAAGGTCGCGGCTTCGCCGTGGTCGCGGACGAGGTGCGTTTGCTCGCGCAACGTACGCAAAAATCGACGGCAGAAATCCAGTCGATGATCGAGCGCCTGCAGAATCATTCCGAGGCGGCGGTCAAAGTCATTGGTGACAGCAGCAAGGCGTCGCAATTGACCATCGAACAGGCCGGACTGGCCGGCGCCAGTTTGAATGCCATTGGCCAGGCCCTGCGCAATCTCAATGGCTTGAATGCCTCGATTGCCAACGCCACGCTGCAACAAGCGCACGTGGTCGAAGACATCAATCAGAATGTCACCCAAGCGGCAGGCCTTTCGCACAGCACGGCGATGGCGGCGGAGCAGTCGAGTGCGGCGAGCCTGAAGCTTGGCCAGTTGAGCGAACAACTGAACGGCCTGCTGCGCCAGTTCCGCGTCTGACTCAAATCCCCTGTGGGAGCTGGCTTGCCAGCGATGGCGGTGGATCATCCAATATTAATATTGAATGTTTCGGCCTCATCGCTGGCAAGCCAGCTCCCACAGGGTTCTTCAGTGTTTGGGCGAATGCAGTACAATCCGCTCCCCTGTTTTATCTCCCCAAGGAACCCACATGTCCGGGCTTGAACTGTTTGCTGCCGCTCTCGGCGTGATTGCCGTGTGGCTGACGGTCAAACAGAACCCGTGGTGCTGGCCGATCGGTCTGGTCATGGTGTTGCTCTATAGCTGGATCTTCTTTGAAGTGAAGCTGTATTCGGACATGTTGCTGCAAGTGATCTACGCCGCGCTGCAAATCTACGGCTGGTGGCAATGGACCCGCGCCGGGACGATGCATGACGGGCGTGAAGTGACCCGCCTCGACCAGCGCTCGATACTGCTTGGCCTGAGTGTTGGCGCGGTCGGTAGCCTGTTGCTCGGAGCGGCGATGGCGCACTGGACCGACGCGGCGCAACCTTGGCTCGATGCCGCACTCACCGGTTTCAGTCTGGTCGCGCAATTGTGGATGGCGCAGAAGCGCCTGCAGTGCTGGGCGTTGTGGTTCGTGCTGGATGTGATCTTTGTCGGCCTGTTTATCTATAAAGGCCTGTATCTCACAGCAGCGCTCTACGGCGTGTTCACGCTGATCGCGGTGCAAGGCTGGCGCGAATGGCGTGCCGATCCGGCGTTGCGCCCATGAAAGTCGTGGTTCTCACCGGTCCGGAGTCAACGGGTAAAAGCTGGCTGGCGGCGGGTCTTCAGCAACGCTTCGGCGGGTTGCGCGTGGATGAGTACGTGCGCCGGTTCATCGAACTGAATCCTCGTGATACCTGCCTGGCGGATATTCCCGAGATCGCTCGTGGCCAGTTGCAGTGGGAAGATCAGGCGCGCGCGCAACAACCGCGCCTGCTGATTCTCGATACTCATCTGTTGAGCAATATTCTCTGGAGCCAGACCCTGTTCGGTGACTGCCCGCACGGGTTGGAAACCGAACTGCTGGCCCGTCATTACGACCTGCATCTTTTATTGTCGCCAGAACAGATCGACTGGACCGATGACGGCCAGCGCTGCCAACCGGATCTGAGCGAACGCCTGGCGTTTTTCCAGGCCACCCGCGATTGGCTGGTTGCGCATCGACAGCCGTTCGAAGTCATTCAGGGCAATTGGCTTGAACGCCAGGCAAAAGCGTTTTCGTTGGTAGAGCAACTACTCGCCGAATAATCGGACTATTGGGTGCTCTGCCCCACCCGATTTCCCCTGTTCTGGGGACAAAGTGTCCGTTCCTGTTACAGCCATCCGAGTGCAAAGTGGCCGTCTAAGCGCCCTTCATGGCTTTGTCATGTCAATTGTTAAGCTGCTGATACACACCCTCGTGAACCCCCATTCCAGAGCATTGTTCAGCCTACAGACAGGTCGGCGGCATAGCGTGTGTTTCAGCCATGAAACAGTGGGTGTTTCAAATGTCCGCTCCATTTACGTAACCATTTGAAATTACACAAGATTTAAAAAGCGGCACAGCTTTCGCTCTCTCCTTCACAACGCTGACTAGGGCCAGCCCACTGAAGAAGGAATTGCAGCCGTGGGGAATATCAAAAAAGGTTTGACCTGCCTTCTGCTGATCGGATCAGCAGCCAGCACATTCATCAGTTTCAACGTGCAGGCAGAAGGCAACGGTGTGATCGTCCTCAATCGCGACGTTCAACCTATCCCTATCGGTCGCAGCGGCGGTAAAGACCCCTACCCGACCACCGTCAACGCCAACCCTTCTGCACGCATCAACCAAGCGATGGCCAGCACTGAACTCGATGACGGTGACTTTGCCGCCATCGCCAGCGGCTCGTCCATCCGCAGCAACATCATCACCCCCAACTCGAACGTACCTGGCCTGAACACACTGACCAACCCTAGCGGCCTGCCTGGCATGAGTTCAGGTCACGGCGGCGGCGGTGGCAGCTCCATCTCCAACACCGTCAACCGTGCAATGGGCGCTGGCCTCGCTCCGCTGACCCGCATGGCTGGAGGCCAATAAGATGAATCGCACTCTGCTCCTGCTTGCCCTTTTCGGTTGCGCCAACGCTATGGCCGCCGACCCCAGCTCAGTGAACAACGCGAACATTCAGGACACCGGCATCCAGTACCGCGGCAATTACAACATCAACCAGGCCGCTGGTGACCAGATGCAGCAGACCAACACCAAAGCGATCGCCATTGGCACGTCGGCCAGTGCCACCACGAATGTGCGCCAGCACATCGATACGCCAGCCAATCCGGCGACCAATGCCAGCGCGACCATCGGCGGCAACTCTTTCAGTAATGGCAACGGGATCCTGGGCGTGAACCAGGGCGCCGGGGCCAACAACCAGATGGCCAACGTCACGCGCGTCAGCATCAGTGCCGGCCCGCAGAGCGTTGACGACAGCGCCCTTTCACAACAGAACGTGGCGTTTCTACCGAGCTCAGGAGCAACTGGTACCTCACCCGGCAGTCGCCAGGTCACGACAAGTGATCAGGCCTTCACCGGCAGCCGCGGGGTAATCCAGGTGAACCAGAGTGCTGGGGTGGGGAACCGAATGGCTAACACCCTCAGCATCCGGGTCGCTGACTGACCCAAACAACAAAAGCAGTGCAATTAGAAAGTACCAACACTTAACCAACTAATAAGCACGATGGAGAAACACCATGAAACCTACAATGGCTCTCAAACCACTGGTTTTCGCACTTGCAGCAGTGATGGCAATCGCAGCACAGGCAGGCGGTCGCAATGACGATCATGGTCATAATGGCGGGCACAATCAGCCACAGGGTCCAAGCCTTGAAGAGCTGCTGCAAATCGGCGCAGGCGCCGGTGCTGCAGTACTCGACGTTCAAAACAGCGATGGCAACGTCGTCGGCAACCAAGGCACAAAAAATAGTGCCGGTGTCCAGGACTCCGCTAACGGCTCGAACGGCAACCTGGGGATGAACAACACTGCCGGTGACGGCAACCAGCAAGATAACGCCGCTGCTCTGGCAACCGCTGACGAAAGCTTCATCTTCGGCACCGCTGTTGCTGCTTCCAGCGCAACTCAGGTCAACAACGGCAACTCTGTTGCCAACTACTCCACCACCAACACTGCCGGTATGAACAACGTTGGTAACAACGGCTCGGGCAACATTGGCGTGAACAACAGTGCCGGCAACTTCAACCAACAGAAAAACAACCTGGCAATCGCCGTATCCGGTGGCCGTGTGGCCCAGGCTGCTGCATCCGCCAACCAAAGCTCCACTGGCCTGAACGTCGGCAACTACGGCACTCAGACCTATAAAACCAACACCCTCACTGGCACTGTTGCCGCCGTCGGCGTGTTCGGCGCCGTGGGTGAAGCTACTATCAAAGATGACAGCCACGGCGGTGGCGGTTATGGCAACAACGATCGTGGCGGCAACGGTGGCCACGGTGGCAGCAAAGATCAGAAAGCAACCTTCGAAGCTGTGGGTGTCTTCGGTCTGGCTGGCGTAACCACTCAACAAGTGATGACTCCAGACGGCTGGAAAAACCCTGTGACCAACAATGCTGCGGTCAGCAACGTTGGCAACAACTTCTCCGGCAACGCTGGGTTCAACAACGCCGCCGGTGTGGGCAACCAACAAAGCAACTCGCTGTCCATCGCTGCAGGTTGCAAAGCCTGCATGTAATCGCGATCGAAACGAAAGCCCCGGAAACGGGGCTTTTCCTCAGTCCGCAAAGGCGTATCGATCATGCGTAAGACTGCCCTTTTCGCTCTGCTTTGCCTGTCTGGCCTGACCCAGGCCGCCCAGATGCCAGTCGCTGCCCTTCCCGGCGGCGTACTCGTCTACAAAAACGTGCAAAGCATTCGTGAGCGCAAGTTTGCCGACATCGTCGAACAGAAAACCGATTTCAGCTGCGGCGCTGCTGCACTGGCCACGGTATTACGCCAGGCTTATTGGCTCGACGTCGATGAGGAGCACATCATCAAAGGCATGCTGGTCAACGCTGACCAGGACCTTGTTCGTACTCAGGGTTTTTCCATGCTGGACATGAAGCGCTACATAGAAAGCATCGGCATGCGCGCCAGGGGCTACAAGATTCCGCCGGAAAAACTCGACGCTGTAACAATCCCGGTGGTGGTACTGATGGAAATTCGCGGCTACAAGCATTTCGTGGTCTTGCAGCGTTCGGACAAGGATTGGGTTTACATCGGAGACCCGGTTTTAGGCCACAAACGCTACAAACACGATGACTTTGTCAAAGGTTGGAACGGCATTGTTTTCGCTATCGTCGGTCCCGGATACGACAAGGCCAACGCCTTGCGCAGCCCTCCGGTGCCACTGACTGCAAAGAACAAGCTGGATGGCTTCAACCCTGTCAGAGATGCTGAATTGATGGATTTCGGGTTCATACAGAGCGACTTCTTTTAATCGCCGATTATAAGAGTGGGACCGGATGTCCCGGGAGCAGCAAATGAAAACCTCATACTGGCTGGCCGCCGCCTGCCTGGCAGCGAGTGCGTCAGGCTATGCCAATGCAGGATTCAAACCTATCGAAATACAGGACCAGGAACTGTCCGAACTACGTGGTCGTTATGTCATGCCGGGGCGGATTATCAGTTTCGGCATTGTCATGAGCAGTACTTGGCGCAATGCCAGTGGAGATCTGATCGGGGCTGCCACTTCAATGCAACTTCAGGCAGCAACGGTAAAACCGGAATTCTATGTTTCAACCATCAAGGAAACCGGCAACGGCAACCCCGTGCAAACGGGGAACGGCACGGTGACCGGTGGTGCCGGGCTCAACAGCAGCCAAGGCGTAACGCAAAGCGTGCGCGCCGCCGGCGATCGCAACACTGCCTATAACAACGTCGCGATCAACGTTTCCGAAGCCAGTCAGGCACCGGCGCTGATGCCTTCACAAGGGCAAGCGCTAATGGCCGGGCAAACTATCGGCGGCAGTAACGCGGCGGGCAGCGTGGCGGTTGCTGCGACGGGCAGTGGCATCCAAATGTCCATTCAGGCCTCCGGCAATCAGGGCACTTCCCTGCAACAAGTTGCCCAAGGCGGCTTACTGCAGAACACCCGTTTGCTCGGCAGCGCCAACGTGGTCAACAACATGACTCAACTCAACGTCGTACTGAACAATAACGGCATGAGCGCCGGCGCACTGGACTGCAACCTGACGCAACTCAGGGCCCTACGAAATATTGGATATTGAACTACGCTGAGTCTCGATCATTGGGCTTAAAGGGACGGCTTTTTCATGTATCGATCAGTATCACTGCGTGCCGCTGTATGTTTGAGTACCCTTCTACCCGCAGCCATGCTGCAAGCGGCACCGAACGCGGATGTAGAGGCCCTGAAACAAGAACTTCTGGAGCTGAAGCAACGATACGAAGTACAACAAAAAGCCCTGGCGGTACTCGAACAACGGGTTCGTCAGGTCGAAGATCAACCGGCGGCACCGCAACCGAAACGTTTGGCCAAGTCGCCGTCGGATATGAAAGGCAATCCAAAAGTGGCCACCGGCACCGGTGCCGCAGCAGCGTCGGGGGGCGCAGCCGGGGGAAGTGGTGCATCTTACGGACAATCGCTGGCCGACGATTCGCAACCGGCCCAAAGTGTGTCCAACCTGTATGACGAAGCCAGCGGATTCTTCGGCGGCGGCAAGTTCAGCTTTGAAACCGGTGTCACCTATTCGCGTTATGACACGCGCCAGCTGATCCTCAACGGCTTCCTTGCGCTCGACTCGATCTTCCTCGGCAACATCAACCTTGACCGGATCAAGGCCGACACCTGGACCCTCGACCTCACCGGCCGCTACAACTTCGACAATCGCTGGCAGTTCGACCTGAACGTGCCGGTGGTCTACCGAAACTCGACGTATCAATCCGGTGGCGGCAACGGTGGCGCCTCCAACGTCACCACTGAACAGGATGTCGACCGCGACCCAACCATTGGCGACGTCAACTTCGGTGTCGCTTACAAGTTCATGGATGAATCGGTCAATACGCCAGACGCCGTGGTTACCTTGCGGGTCAAGGCGCCAACCGGCAAGGATCCGTTCGGCATCAAGCTGCGCCAGACCGACGCCAACTCGAACCTGTTCGTACCTGACACCCTGCCTACCGGTAACGGCGTCTGGTCGATCACCCCGGGGGTTTCGCTGGTCAAGACGTTTGATCCGGCCGTGCTGTTCGGCAGCTTGTCCTACACCCACAACCTCGAGGAATCGTTCGACGACATCAGTTCGACCGTCAACCAGAAAACCCCGGGCAAGGTACGCATTGGCGACAGCTTCCAGATCGGCGCGGGTATCGCCTTTGCACTGAACGAAAAGATGAGTATGTCGTTCTCGGTGTCTGACCTGGTGCAACGCAAGAGCAAGCTGAAACAGGATGGCGGCGATTGGGAATCGGTGGTGTCCAGCGACGCCAACGCCGGTTACTTCAACGTCGGCATGACCATTGCGGCCACCGACAACCTGACCATCGTGCCCAACTTGTCCATCGGCATGACCGACGATGCCCCGGACTTCTCCTTCAGCCTGAAATTCCCGTACTACTTCTAAGCAGAGCAAAAGCAAAAGATCGCAGCCTTCGGCAGCTACTACCTCGGATGTTGGTAATCCCGGTAGGAGCTGCCGAAGGCTGCGATCTTTTGGTCTTCAGCCAACTAGCGAATCTGATGTTTATGTAACAGGCGATAGAACGTGGGGCGGGAAACGCCAAGCACTTTGGCGGCAATGCTGAGGTTGTCACTGTGGCGGTTCAACACATCGCACAGCGCCTGGCGTTCAGCACGGGTTTTGTAATCTTCCAGCGTGCCCATCGGCGTGGCGATCGAATGCTGGCTGATCAACCCCAAATCGCGGGCCTCGATCTGCCGCCCTTCGGCCAGCACCAGACCGCGCCGTACGCGGTTGGCCAATTCGCGCACGTTGCCGGGCCAGTCATGTTTACCCATGGCAATCAGCGCATCTTCACTGAAACTGCGCGGGCGGCGCCCGGTTTCATGGCTGTAGAAGTGAGAAAAATGGTTAGCCAACATCGACAGATCACCGTGCCGCTCGCGCAGTGGCGCCGTTACCACTTGCAGCACGTTGAGGCGGTAATACAGGTCTTCGCGAAAGCGCTTTTTCTCGATGGCGGCCTCCAGATCGACGTGGGTCGCCGCCAGCACCCGCACATCGACAGGAATCGGCTGACTGCCGCCGACCCGTTCAATATGCCGTTCCTGGAGAAAACGCAGCAGATTGGCTTGCAACTCCAGCGGCAAGTCGCCGATTTCATCGAGAAACAATGTGCCGCCGTTGGCCGCTTCGATACGCCCGACCTTGCGCTGATGGGCGCCGGTGAACGCACCTTTTTCATGGCCGAACAGTTCCGACTGGATCAAATGTTCGGGGATCGCGCCGCAATTGATTGCCACAAAAGGTTTGCTGTGACGCTGCGACTGACGATGCAGGGTGCGTGCGACCAGCTCCTTGCCAGTGCCACTTTCACCGCGAATCAAGACCGGCGATTCGGTCGGCGCCAGTTTGCTGAGCAGTTTGCGCAGTTCACGAATAGGTTTGCTGTCGCCGAGCAGTTCGTGTTCCGGTTGGTCGACGTGAATCGTGCCCTGCCCGCGCAGGCGCGCCATGCCGAACGCGCGACCGAGGGTGACCTGCACCCGCGAGACATCGAACGGCAAAGTGTGGAAATCGAAAAACCATTCACAAACGAAGTCGCCGACGTTTTGTAAACGCAGGACTTCCTGATTCAACACGGCAATCCATTCGGTGCCGCTGCGGCTGATCAACTCTTTGACCGCCTCGGGGCGTTCCAGATGAAAAGGCTGTAAACGCAACAAGCCGACATCACAACTGCGGTCGGCGGCATTCTCGAGTGTGCAACTGTCGACATCCCAGCCGACGGCTCTTAATCCGGGCAGTAAGCGATGACAATCGTCGCAAGGGTCGACTACCAGTAAACGTCTTAACGCAGGCGCTTCGCTCATGACTGTTCCTTGGCGCCAAATATTAGAAATGATTGTAAAAACAGTCATTTGGCAGACCCGACTGTAACATTAGCAAGATTTTGACATGGCCTTGTATCGATTGCTTATAGGTGTACAGGCAAATACGTTATAAGAACTCGGGTTATTAGTTAGCTATCGATTTTTCTGCTCTTTTCAACCTTTCGTGGAGCTTTCAAAACCTGTCTGAAAAGCGAATAAACGAAAGAAAGTTGAAATTTCTTTATTTCATGTGTGACCTGCCCCCGGGTTGCGTGCATCAGTACAAGTAACCAGCCGAACGGTAAGCCCAACCGACGGCAGATCATTTGATTGGGCACGACAGAGAGAAGACCCCATGACCGCCCCGCTCCGTATCAACGAAGCTCTTTTGATTGCCAACCACGCCTTCAAACCCTTTCAATGCGTGGCCTGGGCGCCACAAGACGGTAATGGCGAGCTCAGCCTGACCGTTGTCGACCGGACCAATTCGCACATCGGTCGCAAGCAGATTCCAAGCAGCGCCTATTCTGATCCCGCTCAACTTGAGCAATTGCTGCAACAGGCCCGCGCTGAACTCAGCGAAGAGGGTTACAGCCTGCAATCGTGGTCGATGCCACATTAAGAGCGGGCACTTGCGGATAACCTCAGTGTTATCCGCCCTGCTTTTATTAGTTGCCCAGCGCTTTTATATTTCCTCAATATTTTTAACTTTACGCAGCCCTTGCCTACTTCAAGTGCTTGGCACGCTTGCGACTGGGTCAAAAAGACATTGTTCTGGCACAGTGCGACGCACCGTCCATTAGTTCAGCCCGTTGTACTAAATCGCTTATAGGGATTGAATGTTCGGCTCATGCAGTTGCCACCCATTATGGGACTCGGTCGACTCGCAAGGAGATGCGTGCATGTCTACCCAGAATGCGATTGCGTTGCCGCAACCGGTGATCAATGCCGGCCAACTCGACCCCCGTTTCGCCGGTAGCGGCGTGGCCCAGGTGTATTTTGCCGACAGCCTTGGCAGCATGGCTCAGGGCGTCACCCTTGACCGCGAAGGCCGCGTGCTCGTTGCCGCCAAGGTCACCACGGCGAATGGCAGCTGCTTTGGTCTCGCGCGACTGCTGCCAGACGGCTCCGCTGACCTGCAGTTCGGTCATCAAGGCAGCGTCATTGGCCAGTTTTCTCCCGGTTTCGAAGGCATGGCCGGCAAAGTCCGGGAATTGCCGGACGGTCGAATCCTGATTGCCGGCCTGCATTACGAAACCGCCCTGCGCACCCTGCCTGCCCTCGCCCTGTTTGATGCCCATGGACAACCGGACCCGTCGTTTGGCGACAACGGTTTTCTCGTCGTGCGCTTGCCCGGTGAGCTGTCGATGGGCACCCGCGACACGTGGCTGCCGCCCGGCGTCCCGGGTGCCGAAGCCTGCGACATCGCGGTGCAGGATGACGGTCGCATTCTGCTCATCGCCAATCATCATTTCGAACTCGCCGACCATGCGGGCATGCTGATTCGGCTCAAGCCTGACGGCAGCCTCGACGAGACATTCAATGGTCGTGGCTTCGTGATGATCCGACACCTGCTGCTCAATACCTGGCTGAGCAGCCTGCTGTTGCAGCAGGACGGGCGGATCGTGGTGAGTGGTTCGATCGATTTCCCACAAGAAGGCTTGCTGGCGCGCTATCTGCCGGATGGCCGGCTCGATGAAACCTTTGCCATCGATGGCTTCATGGCTTTCAGGGCACAGGGTCACAGCGTGCTGGTCAGCCAGGTTTTAGAAACCGACGGACATCTGCATTGCTTCGGCAGCAGCCGTGATCCAATCCGCTGCCTGAGCCTGAGACTGCACGGCAATGGCCGCGCCGACTTGCATTGCAACGCCGGCCATCCTCAAACACTCGATATCGGCCATAGCGGCTGCCAATGGAACGCCGCGCAGCGCACGGCGCATGGTGAACTGGTCGCGGTCGGATCGACTATTGGCGGTGTCGAAGCCGACTTCATCGTCGCTCGTTACGACCCCGATGGCCGCCTCGACAGCGAGTTCGGCAATGGTGACGGCTGGTTGCGCACACGTCTGGGCCGCAGCCTGGACACCGCGACCTGTGTCGATCTGCAGGCCGGCGGAGAAATTGTCGTAGGCGGTTTTTTGCTCGACGGTAACTATCGCGCCGTTGTTGCGCGTTATCTCTCCTCCTAATGAGAAACCTCCCACACTTGATCTTCCTCGACACATCCGGCAACTTGCGCCCTTCTTAATACAAGGAGCAACCGATGTCCGGTTCAATGGCCCAGGCGTTCGCGCAAAACTTTCTCGGACACTCGCCACGCTGGTACAAGGCAACCATCGTCGGGTTTCTGATCCTTAATGCGTTGGTGTTGTTCACCATTGGCCCGGTGGCTGCCGGCTGGTTGCTGGTGATCGAATTCATTTTCACCCTGGCCATGGCGCTCAAGTGCTACCCGCTGATGCCCGGCGGTTTGCTGTTGATCGAAGCGCTGCTGCTGAAGATGACCACGCCGCAAGCGCTATACGATGAACTGGTGCACAACTTCCCGGTGATTCTGCTGCTGATGTTCATGGTGGCCGGCATCTACTTCATGAAGGATTTGCTGCTGTATCTGTTCTCACGGCTATTGCTGGGCGTGCGTTCGAAAGCGGCGCTGTCCCTGATGTTCTGCTTTCTTTCGGCATTTCTGTCGGCGTTTCTCGATGCATTGACCGTGACAGCGGTGATCATCAGTGCGGCGGTCGGTTTCTATTCCGTCTATCACCGCGTCGCGTCCGGTAATGATCCGCGCCAGGACAGCGAATTCGGTGACGACCAGAATCTGCCAAAGCTGCATCACGACGACCTTGAGAAATTCCGCGCGTTTTTGCGCAGCCTGTTGATGCACGGCGCTGTCGGTACTGCATTGGGCGGTGTCTGCACCCTGGTGGGCGAGCCGCAGAACCTGTTGATCGGCCATGAAATGGGCTGGCACTTTGGCGAGTTCTTCAGCAAGGTAGCGCCGGTCTCGCTGCCGGTGCTGGCGGCGGGCCTGGTGACCTGCGTGCTGCTGGAGAAACTGCGCTGGTTCGGCTACGGCACGTTGCTGCCGGACAATGTTCGCGCCGTACTGGCCAACTATGCCGCCGAAGATGACGCCGAACGCACAGCGCGCCAACGCGCGGCGCTGCTGGTGCAAGGCGCGGCGGCACTGATCCTGATCGGCTGCCTGGCCTTTCACATTGCTGAAGTCGGTCTGATCGGTTTGATGGTGATTGTGTTGATCACCGCGTTTACCGGCATCACTGACGAGCATCGTTTGGGCAGTGCATTCAAGGACGCCATGCCGTTCACTGCGTTGCTGGTGGTGTTTTTTGCGGTGGTGGCGGTAATTCACGATCAACAGCTGTTTGCGCCGTTGATCCAGTGGGTGCTGGCCCTGCCGGTCGAACAACAACCGGGCATGTTGTTCATTGCCAACGGTTTGTTGTCGGCAATCAGTGACAACGTGTTTGTCGCGACGATCTACATCACCGAAGTCAAACAAGCGTTCCTCGCCGGACACATGAGCCGCGAACACTTCGAGACATTGGCGATCGCGATCAATACCGGCACCAACTTGCCGAGCGTGGCCACGCCAAATGGTCAGGCCGCATTCCTGTTCCTGTTGACCTCGGCGATTGCACCGCTGGTGCGTTTGTCCTACGGGCGGATGGTGTGGATGGCGCTGCCGTACACCTTCGTGATGGGCCTGCTGGGTTGGTATGCAGTCAGCTACTGGCTCTGACCAGCACCGAATAAACCTGTGGGAGCTAGCCCTGCTGGCGATGAGTGTGTGTCAGACAACTTATTGGTTGAATGACACTCCGCAATCGCTAGCAGGGCTAGCTCCCACATGGGTATTTGTGTGTTTTCAGTCTGGGCGGATGTGCTTTTTCGATCCCTTGGGTGACACCACTTTCTGCGGCAACGCGGAATAAACCTGTGGGAGCTAGCCCTGCTAGCGATGAAGCTATGTCAGACAACTTATTGGTTGAATGACACTCCGCAATCGCTAGCAGGGATAGCTCCCACATGGGTATTTGTGTGTTTTCAGTCTGGGCGGATGTGCTTTTCGATCGCTTGGATGACACCACTTTCTGCGGCAACGCGGAATAAACCTGTGGCAGCTAGCCTTACTGGCGATTAGGTGTGTCAGACAACTTATTGGTTGGATGACACTCCGCAATCGCTGGCAGGGCTAGCTCCCACATGGGTATTTGTGTGTTTTCAGTCTGGGCGGATATGCTTTTCGATCGCTTGGGTGACACCACTTTCTGCGGCAACACGGAATAAACCTGTGGGAGCTAGCCCTACTGGCGATGAGGGTGTGTCAGACAACTTATTGGTTGAATGACACTCCGCAATCGCTAGCAGAGCTAGCTCCCACATGGGTATTTGTGTGTTTTTAGTCTGGGCGGATGTGCTTTTTCGATCGCTTGGGTGACACCACTTTCTGCGGCAACACCGAATAAACCTGTGGGAGCTAGTCCTGCTGGCGATGAGGGTGTGTCAGACAACTTATTGGTTGAATGACACTCCGCAATCGCTAGCAGGGCTAGCTCCCACATGGGTAATTGTGTGTTTTCAGTCTGGGCGGATGTGCTTTTTCGATCGCTTGGATGACACCACTTTTTGCGGCAACACCGGAATAAACCTGTGGGAGCTAGCCCTGCTGGCGATGAGTGTGTGTCAGACAACTTATTGGTTGAATGACACTCCGCAATCGCTAGCAGGGCTAGCTCCCACATTGGTTTTGGGTTGCCTCAGCGAGGGAGGATGTATTTTTCGATCGCTTGGGCGACGCCGTCTTCGGTGTTCGGCGCGGTGACGACGTCGGCTTGTCGCTTGACTGCCTCTTCCGCCTGGCCCATGGCAATCGACAGTCCGGCGCAATGGAACATTGCTGGATCATTGCCGCCATCACCAATGGCCGCCGTCTGCTCCAGCGGCACCCCCAAGTGCTCGGCCAATGTCGCCAGCGCCGTGCCTTTGTTGGCTTCCAGCGCGGTCACGTCCAGATACACCGGTTGCGAGCGCGAGACTTGCGCCATGCCGTTGACCTTCGGCAGCAAGCGCGCCTCCAGTTCGATCAACAGCTCGGTGTTGTTACTGGTCGCAACGATCTTGTCGATGTGCTCCAGATACGGCTCGAAACTCTCGACCACCACCGGCGGATAGCCGAGGCCATGCTGCTCGCGCGGCACCATCGGCCCATGTGGATCCTTGAGCAGCCAGTCGCCGCCGCTGAATACCCAGATTTCAACATCCGGTTGATCGGCGAACGTCGCCAGCGCAATCAACGCCGTGGTGGCCGGCAAGTAATGCGCGACCAGCAAACTGCCATCCGGGTTAACGATGGTGCCACCGTTAAACGCCGCCGTCGGCAGATCGACACCCAAGGCTTCAATCTGCTGCAACATGGCTTTTGGCGGTCGCCCGGTGGCGAGGCTGAACAACACGCCGGCCTCGCGCAGCGAACGCACAGCATCAATGGTGCGCTGGCTCAGCGTGTGGTCGGGCAGCAACAGCGTGCCGTCCATGTCACTGAGTAGAAAACGGATGGATTGTTTCGGCAAGTCACTCATCCGAGGCCATGCCAAACGCGACCATCGCGAGTCAGCAGATCTTCGGCGGCTTGCGGGCCATCTTCACCAGCGGCGTAGGTCTGCACGCTCGCGTCCTGTTGCCAGGCGTCGAGGAACGGTTGCACCGCGCGCCAGCCGTTCTCGATGTTGTCGGCGCGCTGGAACAGCGTCTGATCGCCGGTCAGGCAGTCGTAGATCAGGGTTTCGTAACCCGTCGACGGCTGCATCTCGAAGAAGTCTTTATACGCAAATCCCAATTCGATGTTGGCCATGTTCAACGCCGGCCCCGGCCGTTTGGCCAGCAGGTCGAACCACATGCCTTCGTTCGGCTGGATCTGGATGCGCAGGTACGTCGGCTGCAACTCATCGACTTCGGTGTCACGGAACTGCGCGTACGGCGCCGGTTTGAAGCAGATGACGATTTCGGTGTCGCGCACGCTCATGCGCTTGCCGGTGCGCAGATAGAACGGCACGCCGACCCAACGCCAGTTGTCGATCATCACCTTCAACGCGACGTAGGTTTCCGTGGTGCTGTCCGGCGAGACATTGGGCTCTTGGCGATAACCGGTTAGGGACTTGCCGTCGACCTGGCCGGCGCTGTACTGGCCACGAACCGAATTGGCCCGCGCCTCTTCAGTCGTCCACGGGCGGATCGCGCCGACGACTTTGGCCTTCTCACCGCGCACTGCGTCGGCGCCGAACGCCGCCGGTGGTTCCATGGCAACCATGGCCAGCAACTGGAACAGGTGATTGGGCACCATGTCACGCAAGGCGCCGGTGTGTTCGTAAAAACTGCCGCGGGTTTCGACGCCGACGGTTTCCGCGGCGGTGATCTGTACGTGGTCGATGTAATGGTTGTTCCAGAAGGCTTCGAACAGGCTGTTGGAGAACCGGCTGACCAGAATGTTCTGCACGGTTTCCTTGCCCAGGTAATGGTCGATCCGATAGATCTGCTTCTCGGACATC
This sequence comes from Pseudomonas sp. 4CAES_32.4, assembly GCF_058136335.1. Classification (NCBI taxonomy): domain Bacteria; kingdom Pseudomonadati; phylum Pseudomonadota; class Gammaproteobacteria; order Pseudomonadales; family Pseudomonadaceae; genus Pseudomonas; species Pseudomonas sp. 4CAES_32.4. The sequence continues at coordinate 2,913,902 of NZ_CM176882.1, read as the reverse complement.
ACCTTGAGCAAGCAGGCGTTCAACGCTTCAGCGGTTTGCAGATCGGAGCCGAACGGCTTTTCGATCACCACCCTTCTGAACGCTTCCGGGGTTTCTTCGAGCAAGCCAGCGCTGCCGAGCCGGCGCACCACTTCACTGAAGAAACGCGGCGCGGTGGCCAGGTAGAACACCGCATTGCCGGTGCCGCTGTCGGCGATTTTCGCCGCCAGGGCTGAATAGGTGCTGTCGTCCAGAAAGTCGCCCTGGACGTAGCTGATACCTTTGGCGAGTTTGGCCCACAAGGCCGGATCAAGCATCTGATCGCCCTTGCCGACCTTCGCCGCCACTTCGGTACGGATGAAGTCTTCGAGCTTTTGCGCGAAGGCCTCATCGGTAATGGCGTTGTGGTCAACGCCAACGATCCGCAGGTTTTCGTCAAGCAAGCCGTCGCGACTGAGGTTGTACAGCGCCGGCATCAGCAAGCGCTTGACCAGGTCGCCGTGGGCACCGAACAGGAACAGCGTGGTCGGTGGTGCGGGTTCTGCCTTGGATTTTCTGCGGATCGTATGGGTCATTTCTTCGGTGTCTCCACGTGGCCGCCGAAGCCGAAGCGTTGGGCCGAAAGAATCTTGTCGCCAAAGGTGCCCTGACCGCGCGAGCGGTAGCGCGAGAACAGCGAGTTCGACAGCACCGGTACCGGCACCGCTTGTTCCATGGCCGCTTCGATGGTCCATTGACCTTCGCCGCTGTCGGCAACCGAACCGGAAAAACCGTCGAGTTTCGGATCGCTGGCCAGCGCGTCGGCGGTCAGGTCGAGCAACCACGACGACACCACACTGCCGCGACGCCACACTTCAGCAATGTCGGCCACGTTCAGATCAAAACGCTGATCTTCCGGCAGACGTTCGCTGGATTTGGTCTTGAGAATGTCGAAGCCCTCGGCGAACGCGGCCATCATGCCGTACTCGATGCCGTTGTGAATCATCTTCACGAAGTGACCGGCACCGGCAGGACCGGCGTGGATATAACCGTGCTCGGCGCGATGGTCGTCGGACTTGCGATCCTTGGTGCGCGGGATGTCACCCATGCCCGGCGCCAGTGCGGCGAACAGCGGGTCGAGGCGCTGCACGGTTTCAGCGTCGCCGCCGATCATCATGCAATAGCCGCGCTCGAGGCCCCAGACGCCGCCGGACGTGCCGACGTCGATGTAGTGCAGGCCCTTCTCGGCCAGGGTCTTGGCGCGACGGATGTCATCCTTATAGTTGGTGTTGCCGCCGTCGATGATGGTATCGCCGGCTTCAAGCAGAGTGCTCAGGGTGTTGATGGTGTCTTCGGTCGGCGCGCCGGCCGGCAGCATGACCCAGACCGCGCGCGGCTTGGCCAGACCGGCAACCAGAGCCGGCAAGTCGGCGACGCCAGTGGAGCCCTCGGCGACCAGGTTATCGATGAAAGCGGTATTGCGGTCGTAAACAACGGTGGTGTGACCGTTGAGCATCAGACGCCGTGCAATATTGCCGCCCATGCGGCCCAGTCCAATAATCCCGAGTTGCATGTGCTGATGCTCCTTACTACAAATAAATGTGTGTCATTGGTTATAGCCCAACGCTGCTGATGGAGGTTAGTCCAGAGCGTTGCGATGAAGTTTCCGGGCATTGTGCCCGATCCTGACTGATAACGCCCCGAATCGTGCCGAAGACACACCGACCATGAAAAATAAAAAAGTTCCATTCCCAGGCAAAAGAAATCAAAATTGGCGCCGATAGTAAGTCAGCGGCCAAAAATGGTCGCTACTTACAGTTGATGCACGCCATTTGCGAGGTGAGCAATGGGCACAGTACACACAGCAATGCCGCCACAAACCCTGTACGTGACAATCCGTCGCGATGAATTGCGCCAGTTGAAAGACGAGCGCGACCAACTCAAGCAGGAGCTGGCGCAATTGCGCGCGTTGACTCAGGGCGCCCAGCCCAAGCCTCTGCCGGTTGTTCAGCGTCATCCGCACGCCTGACCTGCCCCGCCTGCTTCGGGAGCGACCTGTGTCGTTCCCGACATGATCCAGCCATTTCTGTAATCCGCAACTAACAAAGTTTTCACATTCGCTTGGCGATACTCCGGCGCATTCTGGCCGGGCGCACGCGTTCGGCCTCCGTTCGTCGGCTTCATGGATGCATTCCGGCGGTGGTTGTGACGATCGAGCTGGAGTGCTGAATGGCATTGTTCAAACGCAGCAAAACGACTGCGGCAGGATTCGACTGGGCCGGTTTTCTCTGGCTGTTCGTGTTCTTCTGGTATTTCTCGGGTATCACCCAACTGCTGATTCAACTGACCGGCACTTCCGGTTTCACTGGCTTCCGTCAGGCGTTCGTCATGAGCGCCATCTGGCTGGCGCCGATGCTGTTGTTCCCCAAACGCACCAAAGTACTCGCTGCCGTGATCGGTATCGTGCTGTGGGCCTGCTCCATGGCCAGCCTGGGTTACTTCTTCATCTACCAGCAAGAGTTCTCGCAGAGCGTGATTTTCATCATGTTCGAGTCGAACATCTCTGAAGCTGGCGAGTACATGACGCAGTACTTTGCCTGGTGGATGGTGCCCGCCTTCCTCGCTCACACCCTGTTCGCCTACTTCCTGTGGACACGCCTGCGCCCGGTGTATCTGCCCCGTGGCCGCGCCCTCGTGGCAGCGACGGCAATCGTTGTCGCCGTCGTTGGTTATCCGCTGGTCAAACAGACGATGCGTACCGGCAGTTTCGCCGGCGGTTTCGAGAAGTTCGAAACCCGTATCGAGCCCGCCGTGCCGTGGCAGATGGCGGTGGCCTACCATCGCTACCTCGACACGCTGGCAGAAATGCAGGGCATGCTGCACAGCGCAAACCAGATCCCGCCGCTGCACAACCTCAAGGATGCCGGGGCCAATCAGCCCTCGACACTGGTGCTGGTGATCGGTGAGTCGACCAACCGTCAGCGCATGAGCCTCTATGGCTACCCGCGCAAGACCACGCCGGAACTGGACAAGCTCAAGGATCAATTGTCGGTATTCGACAACGTCATCACCCCGCGCCCTTACACCATCGAGGCTCTGCAGCAGGTACTGACGTTCGCCGACGAGGAAAACCCGGACCTGTACCTGTCGACGCCGTCGCTGGTCAGCATGATGAAACAGGCAGGCTACAAGACCTTCTGGATCACCAACCAGCAGACCATGACCAAGCGCAACACCATGCTCACTACGTTCTCCGAGCAGGCGGACGAGCAGGTCTACCTGAACAACAACCGCAACCAGAATGCTGCGCAGTACGACGGCGACGTCATCGAGCCGTTCAACAAGGCGCTGACCGATCCGGCGCAGCGCAAACTGATCGTCGTGCATCTGCTCGGTACGCACATGAGCTACCAGTACCGTTATCCGCCGAGCTTCGACAAGTTCCAGGATCGTGAAGGTGCTCCGGCCGGTTTGCGTGATGACCAGGTGCCGACTTACAACAGCTACGACAACGCGGTGCTGTACAACGACTTCGTGGTGTCCAGCCTGATCAAGGACTACGCCAAGTCTGACCCGAATGGTTTCCTGCTGTACCTGTCCGACCACGGCGAAGACGTCTTCGATTCCATCGGTCACAAAACCCTGGGGCGTAACGAAAACAAGCCGACCGCGCCGATGTACACCATTCCGTTCATGGCCTGGGCGTCGCCGAAATGGAAGGAATCCCACGACTGGAACTTCGCCGGCGACCTGGGGCGGCCTTACAGCAGTTCGCACCTGATCCACACCTGGGCTGACATGGCCGGGCTGAGTTTCGATGAACTGGATCGCAGCAAGAGCCTGGTCAGCGACAGCTTCAAACCTCGTCCATTGATGATCGGTAACCCCTACGAACGTGAACAACGGGCGTTGATCGACTTCAGCCTGATGAAGCCGAAAAAGCCTGATAACGCAGTCGCCGACGCGACAGAGCAGTAAAAACGAGGGGCCGTTAAAGGCCCCTTTTTTCTGCCCACAACATCTCCAAATAACAATATTTCTCGTTTGATACTAAATCGCAGATCCTCGCTTCGTCTTTGAACAAACGGAATTTTTCCCTCGAAGACAAGGAGTCGGCTGCGATGTTCGCGCCCATCACCCGTTCCATGACCCTCACCCTCGGCCTGTGCAGTGCGGCGTTCAGCGCTGATCTGCTGGCTGAAAACGATGCCGAAAACCCGCTAGACACCGGCGCTGCACCGTTGGAACTCGCAGCGACCGACGTCACCGCCCAAGGCCTGGGCACCGCCACCGAAAACACCGATGCCTACACCACCGGCGCCATGAGCACGGCGACGCGGCTGAACCTGTCGATCAAGGAAACCCCGCAATCGGTGTCCGTGGTTACCCGCCAGCAAATGGATGATTTCAAGCTCGGTACATTGACCGAAGCCATGCAACAGACCACCGGCGTGGTGGTGCAGCATCTTGATTCCGACCGGGTCAGCTACTCGTCACGCGGCTACACGATCAACAACTTCCAGATTGACGGCATGCTCAATACCTTTGGCCGGATGAAATCCGACGCCGATACCATCATCTACGATCGCATCGAAGTGGTACGCGGTGCCACGGGATTGACGACGGGCGCGGGCGATCCGTCAGCGACCATCAACATGGTGCGCAAGCGTCCGACGGCACAATTGCAGGCCCTGGCCGGGGTCAGCGGCGGCAGTTATGACGATTACTACAGCTACGTCGACGTTGGCGGGCCGCTGGCCTTCGACGGTCGTTTGCGCGGGCGCACGGTTCTGGCCTATCGCGACAGTCAATCTTACAAAGACAAATACGCGCTGCAGCGCGAGGTCGGCTACGGGATTCTCGAAGCGGATCTGACCGAATCGACCGTGTTGGCCGTGGGTTACGACTACCAGGATAAACAAGTGCAAGGCACCTCCTGGGGCACGGTGCCGTACTGGAACGCCGATGGCAGCAAGGCCGGGCTCGGTCGCTCAACCAACATGGCGACCTCGTGGAGTTCCTGGCCGCTGCGTGACAAGACCGCCTTCGCCACGCTGGATCAGCAACTGGCTGGTGGCTGGCACTTGAAAGCGGCGTACACCCATCGCAACAGCGATACCGACGGCAAGACGTATTATGGCGGTGGCGGTTTTCCTGAGGCCGATCGCAGCGGAATGGTCGCGTACATGGGGCACATGATCGGCGATCAGAGCATGAAGGCTTACGACTTCAACCTGTCCGGGCCGTACTCGTTGTTCGGTCGCGAACACGAACTGATGGTCGGCTATGGCGAGGCCCAATACCGTTCCGACTCGCCGTATACCGTTGACGGCGCGACTGCAGCGGATTACGGAAACATTCGTGACTGGAAATACATGGGCGACATCGGCAAATTCCCCGACACCGTGACCGGCCTCAGCGGCTCGAAAAGCCAGACCCGGCAAAAGGCCGGTTACCTCGCCACCCGCTTGAGTTTCACCGACCAATTGCATGCTGTGCTCGGTAGCCGCTATGGCAGTTGGGACGAATCAAGTCGCGACAACAGCTACGACAGCCAATTGCAGCTGAGCAGCGTCGACGCAACCCGTCAGCGCCAGAACGACATCTGGACGCCCTACGCCGGCCTGCTCTATGACCTGACTCCGGAATACACCGCGTACGTCAGTTACACCGACATCTTCAAACCCCAGAGCAACCGGGACAGCAGTCGCAACTACCTCGATCCCGTGGTCGGCAGCAACTATGAGCTCGGGCTCAAGGGCAGTCTGCTGGAAGAACGCCTGAACCTGTCGACCGCGCTGTTCTGGAGCAAACAGGACAACGTGGCCGAAGTCGACGATTCGGTGGCGCCGGATCCAGTGACCGGCGAGGAGTTCTACAAAAGCGGCGGCAAGGGCAACAAGGTCAACGGTTTCGAAGCCGAAGTCTCCGGTGAAGTCCTTGCCGGCTGGAACATGACCGCCGGTTACACCTACACCCATTCGGCCAACGGGGACAAGGAACGCAGCAACACCAATCAACCGCTGAACATGTTCCGCCTGTCCACGGCGTATCGCCTGCCCGGCCAGTGGAATGCGCTGACCGTCGGTGGCGCGGTGAATTGGCAAAGTGACGTCTATGGCAACTCCAACCGCCCGGTCGGACGCGGCGCCAATGGCCGGATCATCACCGAACGCGCCCGAATCAGCCAAGACGCTTACACCGTGATCAACCTGATGTCGCGCTACCAATTTGACAAGCACTTGTCGGCATCGCTGAACGTCAACAACCTGTTCGACAAGAAGTATTACGACAACGTCGGCTTCTATAACGGCGTGTACTGGGGTGACCCGCGCACGGTCACGCTTAGCCTGGACTGGAAGCTCTGATCCCTTCCCATTGATGCGGTGCGCCTTTGCTTGAGGGGCGCCGCGTCTGTCAGATATCGCCCTGCAACATGCTGCAAAACCTACACTGAACAGGCGTTAACCCCGTGTTAATTCGCGCCACACAGACTCTCTTCCGAGATCTGCTTCATGGACGAACGGCTCCCACTTGTTCAGTAGGAGGCACCATGAAAATCACTACCGTAATCCTTGCCGGGCTATTCGCCCTGGGTTCTGCCAGCGTCTTTGCCGAAGGCGGCGCTGAGCGCATGCGTTATTACTACGACAACTTCCCGGTTCACCACGCCCAGAGCGAGCAGCAGAGCGACGCCAACGCGAAAGAAATTCGCGTTCCCGCCGATCAGACCGCGCAAGTGACCGAGTTCTATCGCAACTGAGATTGACCGAGCAACCGATGGACCTCCCATGGCTTCGCTCTGGCCTGGGAGAAGACAGTTGGGCGCCCTCTTCGGGCGCCTTTTTTTATGCCTGCAGATCCTTGATCCAGAACAGCATGCGCCCGTGCTCCGGATTGAACATGCCAGGCGCGAAGCCGAACTTGCTGTAGGCGTTCTGCGCCACGGCGTTGCCTTCGAGCACTTCGAGGGTGATCTTGCAGCAGCCGCGCTGGCGGGCAATTTCTTCGACCTTGCGCAGCATTTTCTGGCTTAGGCCGAGGCCGCGGAATTTGCCCACCACCGCTACGTCGTGCACGTTGACCAGCGGCTTGCAGGCAAACGTGGAAAATCCTTCAAAGCAATTTACCAGCCCTGCCGGTTCGCCACCGACGAAGGCCAGCACACTGAACGCGTGCGGTCGACGGGCCAACTCTTCCGGCAGACGCCGAAGCAGAACGGGATCCAGCGAATGACCGCCACCCATAGGGTCTTCGGCGTAATGATTGAGCACGATGCCGATGGCCTCGGCGTGCACTGGATTGGTGTAGCTGGCCTGAAGTACCAGAATCTCTGCGGAATCCATTTCCATCCCCGATCAAACACAAGCCCCGGCGCGCAAAGTACGCGCTGATAGGCCGCTCGACCTTAGCGCGAGGGTGATCTGGTGGGCAACCCGCCACGGCAAAAGATCAAAAGATCGCAGCCTTCGGCAGCTCCTACATTGAAATACCGTACTCTCTGTAGGAGCTGCCGAAGGCTGCGATCTTTTGCTGTTATCAATGCCCCCAAATCAACTCTTCAGTCCAGCCGAGCTCGGCGAAGTCCTGCGCACGTAGGGCACTTTCACCGGCACAAAAAAACTCGTCCAGTTGCGGCGGCTTGACCGACGTACCGCTGAGCATCGCGTGCACTTGGCCACGGTGATGGAGTTGGTGTTCGAACAGGTGCGAGAGCATGCGCAAACGGCTGTCGTGCTGCGGTGTGTCGCGGGCGATGGTGACCAGGCGCGTGAGGTCCGCGTCGCGCAATTGCTCGCAGTAGGCGATCAGACGCCGATCAACGTGCGCTTGTTGTTCACGCAACGCAGCAGCTTCGGTGATCGGCTCGTCCTGATTGAAAAACACGTAGCAGTCGGGATGCGGCTCGGCGCCGCGCAGTTCGCGTTCCAGTGCGTCAACGTAGAACCAGTCGCAGGTCAGAATATGATTGAGGGTCAGGCGAATGCTCGGGAAGAAACTCACCCGGGGCGCGGCCAGCTCGGCGTCGTCGAGTTGCGCCCAAGCCTTGGCCAAGCGGTGATTGGCCCAGGCATTTTGATAGGCCATGGTCAGCAAGTGATGGGATAGCGGATGACTCATGGTGGCGCCCTCTTCACTCAAGCGTCGGCAAAGCGCTGCAGCTGCATTTCCTGCAAGCGGCTAAGGGTCCGGCGGAAGGGAAATTCCAGGTAACCCTCGGTGTACAACGCGTCCATTGGCACCTGCGCTTCTATGTACAGCGGCACTTTGCGGTCGTAGCACTCGTCGACCAGCGCAATGAAGCGACGCACGCCGTCGTCATGCACTGACAATTGTGGCAGCTCGCGATCCCCGGCGATCACCCGTTCAGCGCCGTCTTCGGTGCCTCGGGCAATGCGCCCTTCGCGTTTCCGGGCGCTGAGATTGGGCACGTCGCTCATCAGGATAGCCCGGTAGCTATCGCAAAGCGCGATGAAATCCATGGCGGCAAAGGGTTGCTCGCATAGATCAGCGTAGCGGCACCACAGCACCGACTCACTGGCCTGCACCACGTTCAAAATCCGATGCCCGACCGGTACTGGTTCGCTGCTGGCGGCCTGCCCTTGTGTCAGAGCCTGAAACACAGTGCTCAGTGCGCTGGCCGAATCCGGTGTGGCGACAAAGTAGCGTTGCTCGATGGTGCCTGGGTGCAAGCGATGGTCCTCGGCGCCATTGACCGGGACAACTTGCATATGCGCTTTGATCGCCGCAATCGCCGGGGTAAAGCGGTCGCGGTTGAAACCGTCGGCGTACAGATCGTCCGGGGGCAGGTTCGATGTGCAGACCACCACCACGCCTTCGTCGAACATCACCTGAAACAGCCGGCCAAGAATGATCGCGTCGCCGATGTCATTGACGAACAGTTCATCGAAACACAGCACGCGCACTTCGGCGGCCAACTCCTTGGCCAGCGCCCGCAATGGATCAGCGATCCCGGTCAACTGGAACGAACGCTGGTGTACCCAGCCCATGAAGTGATGGAAATGCTGACGCCGCGCCGGCACCCGCAAGCTCTGATAGAACTGATCCATCAGCCAGGTCTTGCCGCGCCCGACCGGGCCCCACAAATAAACGCCGGTGACCGAACGGGCACCGGCATGCAAGGCTTCGTGGCATTTTTGCAACGCCCAGACCGCGTGTTCCTGGGCTTCATCCTGGATGAAACCCTTGTGTTGCACGGCGTGTTGCCAGGCACTTAAAGGGGAGTCGAAAGTCATGCGCGGCAGTATGCCACGATGCTCACCGGAGATATCCAGCCGCTCGATTTGATCGTTCCCACGCTCTGCGTGGGAACGATCTGAGTTCAGGCTGGGAGATCGAGGTTATCCAGCGCACGATTCACCGCCAACTCCCCCAGCATGATCAACTGCGCAATCCCCAACAATGCCCGGCGCTGCGGCGCGGGCAACAGGTGGGCGACGTCCTGGGCGATGGTTTTGGCAGAAGCCAAGGTTTCGCTGGCGTCGGTCAGCAGAGCTTCGTTTTTGGTGTCGGCGGTGACCGCGTACATGGCGCGGGTTTTGCGCGGCGGTGGCGTGGAGCCGGGTGGGCAGAGGTAATGGTCGAGGGCGCGGTCGGCGGCTTGGTGGAGTTTTCTGGAATCAATGGATTCGTAAGCGGATGTGGGATCGATGTTCGGAGGGTTGGGTGTTGGTTTGATCATGGTGAAACTCCGTGTAGGACTGAGCCGCCACGACTTATCGCTAAACAAGTTTAGGGTGGCGGCTGTACGCAGGTTAGCGATCCGGGTCACAGGAACCCCGGGTAGACCTTTCGGTCTCCCACGCACAGCCACCATTACGCGATTGCATTGCAAAGACCCACAATCGAGAGCGGAGCGTTGTTGCGTCTGTAGTCGAAGCCGGATCGCTAAACCCGATCGCTGAATCTGTCAGCGACCCGCAAACGATAAAGACCGGACCACAAGCGCACAAGCCGGCGGATTCTGGCTTAGCTGTAGGCAAAGGCGCAAGGTTGCGTAGCCTGAAAGAGTGTCTACTGGTGTTGCTTAAACAGTGGCGTTTAAGGCATCGACAACTCCTGCCTAGCGTCCCGCCGTAACCGGCTGACCGTTGAGCGCGAAGCGTCTTGACAGTCAATATTACCAGCATCATATTGGCGCCATATTTCGACCGTAATTTTAGTTCCTTAAACCGATATCCATCGAGGGCATTGCCATGCACTACAAGGTTTTCGGCCGTAAAACCGGCCTGCGTGTTTCGGAATTGGCGTTGGGCGCGGGCAACTTCGGCACCGGTTGGGGCCACGGCGCGGAACGCGATGAGGCCAAGCGCATCTTTGATGGCTATCTCGAAGCCGGGGGCAATTTCATTGATACCGCCAATGGCTATCAGGGTGGGCAATCGGAATCGATGCTCAGCGAATTCATCGCCCCGGAGCGTGACCATCTGGTAATCGCCACCAAATACAGCATGGGGACTACGCCGGCGGACGGCATTTCCCACACCGGCAACAGCCGTAAAAACATGGTGCGCGCCGTCGAAGAAAGCCTGAAACGCTTGAACACCGATCACATTGATTTGTTCTGGGCGCATATCAGCGATGGCGTGACGCCGATGGAAGAAATCTTGCGCGGGTTCGATGACCTGGTACGCGCGGGGAAAATTCACTACGCCGGATTGTCCAATTTCCCGGCATGGCGCATCGCCCGCGCCGACGTGCTTGCAGAGGTGCGTGGCTTCGCGCCGATTGCGGCGATTCAGGTCGAATACAGCCTGGCCGAGCGCAGCGCCGAACGCGAGTTGCTGCCCATGGCGGAAGCCCTCGGCTTGGCTGCCACGCTGTGGTCACCCCTGGGCGGCGGCTTCCTCACCGGCAAGTATCGCAACAGCGATGACAACAACCGTGCCGCCAAACTTGGCATGTTGGTGCATGCGGAAAAGAGCGCCCGGGAAACCGCCCTCCTCGATACTTTGCTGGCGGTCGCCAGCGAAATCGGCGTTAGCCCGACCCACGTCGCCATTGCTTGGTTGCGGGAAAAAGCCAAACGCTCGACCACCGCACTGATTCCGATTCTTGGATCGCGCACCCGCGAACAACTTGACGCGACGTTGGGTGCACTCGACGTGCAATTGGATGACGCGCAACTGGCGCGGCTCGATGGCATCAGCAGCACGGCGGCGGGAGTTCCACACGAGACGATTGTCAGCTCGACGCCGCGTTTTACCGGTTCGCAGACTCTCGATTTGCCTAAGCTTCCGGTGGCGTGAGGGTTTGGGGATCTGCTTGCGAAGGCGTCAGGTCAGCTAGTACAGCGGTTAGCTGATCTGACGCCTTCGCGAGCAAGCTCGCTCCCACAGGGGTTCTGCACACGGGTTTTAACAATCGACTTTGTGTAGGGCGGCGTAGAGGCAGAGCATTTCCATGGCCAGCGTGGCGGCCGCCAGTGAAGTGACGTCGGCATGATCGTAGGCCGGGGCGACTTCGACGACGTCCATGCCGACCAGATTGATCCCGCGCAAACCACCGAGAATCTCCAGCGCCTGCACCGTGCTCAAGCCGCCGCACACTGGCGTACCAGTGCCGGGCGCGAAGGCCGGGTCGAGGCAGTCGATATCGAACGTCAGATAAACCGGGTTATCGCCGACCCGCGCGCGGATCGCTTCGACAATCGCTTCGCAGCCACGCCGATGCACTTGCCGCGCATCGAGAATCTGAAAACCCATCGGGTCGTCATTGGTGGTGCGCAAGCCGATCTGCACCGAGCGCGCCGGATCGACCAACCCTTCCCGCGCGGCATGCCAGAACATGGTGCCGTGATCGACGCGCTTGCCCTCCTCGTCCGGCCAGGTGTCGCTGTGCGCATCGAAGTGAATCAGCGACAGCGTGCCGTGTTTGCGCGCATGAGCCTTGAGCAGCGGGTAGCTGATGAAGTGGTCGCCGCCGAAGGTGAGCATGGCGCTGCCTGCATTGAGAATGCGCTCGGCATGGGCCTCGATGCTTTCCGGAATGCTGTGCGGCGAGCCGTAATCGAAATCGCAGTCGCCGTAATCGATCACCGCCAGATGATCGAACGGGTCGAACGCCCACGGCCAGTGGCGCTCCCAGGCTATCCCGGTGGACGCTGCACGAATCCCGCGCGGCCCGAAACGTGCGCCGGGGCGGTTGCTGGTCGCGGTGTCGAACGGCACGCCGCTGACGGCGACATCGACCCCACGCAAATCTCGGCTGTAGCGCCGGCGCATGAAACTGGTGATGCCGGCGTAGGTGCTTTCGGCAGCAGTGCCGTAAAGACTGTCACGGGTAATCGCCTGGTCGTTTTGCATTGGCACGTCCATCGGAGTGCTCCTTCTTATTGTGTTCAGGGCTATTGGTGGCTACGGAACGTGGTCCAGAGGCGCGTGCGCTGGCGCATGTCCTTGAGGCTCATGCTGCGGTCGGCGTATAGCCGCGCGCGCACATCGCTCGGCGGATAGATGTCGGGATCGCTGCGCACGGCTTCGTCCACCAACGGCGTCGCGGCCTGATTGGCCGTGGCGAAAAACAGCGTGTTGGTCAGCTCGGCCACCGAATCGGGGCGCAACATGAACTCGATAAACGCTCGGGCGGCGTCGGGGTGCGGCGCGTCTTTCGGAATGGCGAGATTGTCTTGCCAGATCAGCGTGCCTTCCTTGGGAATGCGATACGCGACTTCGTACGGCTTGTTGGCCTTGCGTGCCTGATCGGCGGCCATGCTCGCATCACCGTTGTAAGTCAGCGCCAGACACACATTGCCGCTGGCCAGATCGTTGATCTGTCGACCGGTAGCGACGTAGAGCACCGACGGTTGGAGTTTTTGCAATAGTGCCTCGGCCGCCGCCAGGTCCTGTTTGTCGGTGCTGTAAGGGTCTTTGCCCAAATAATGCAGGGCCAGACCGATGACTTCCTGCGGCGAATCCAGAATCGCAATCCCGCAGTCCTTGAGCTTGCTGGCGTATTCGGGTTTGAACAGCAGGTCGAGGCTGTTCAGCGGCACGTCCGGCAGACGCTGCTTCACCGCTTCGACGTTCATGCCCAGCCCCAACGTACCCCAGGTATACGGCACGCCGTAGCGATTGCCGGGGTCGACGGCGGCGAGTTTCTCCAGCAAGTCCGGATCAAGATTGGCGTAGCCCTTGAGCCCGTCGTGGGGAATTTCCTTCAGCGCGCCGGCGGCCAATCCACGGGCCAGCACGCTGGACGATGGCACCACCACGTCATAACCGCTGCCACCGGTAAGCAGCTTGGTTTCCAATACTTCGGAAGTATCGAAGGTGTCGTAGCGCACATGAATGCCGGTTTCCTGTTCGAAACGCTGCAGGGTTTGCGCCGGCACGTAATCGGCCCAGCTGTAAAGGTTGAGGGTTCTGTCCTCGGCCTGGGCCTGGATGGCCACGGACAACAACAGCGCGGGGAAACACAGCTTGAACACGGGAGCCATGACGAACACCTGACCAGAGGAAGTGGTTGCAGGATGCGCCGTCGGATACATTAGAAAAATAGCGCAATAATCATCCTGACTTTATCCCGGAGTAATGTGATGTTGGGGCAACTCCACGATTTGGATCTACAGTTGCTGCGCCTGTTTGTGCGGGTGGTCGAGTGCGGTGGCTTCAGTGCCGCGCAAGGTGATCTGGGCCTCAGCCAGTCGAGCATCAGCCAGCAAATGGCCAAACTGGAAACCCGCTTGGGTTATCGCCTGTGCAGCCGAGGCAAGGGCGGATTCAGCGTGACGCCCAAGGGTGAGCAATTGCTGCTCGCGGTGCGCGCGCTGTTCGAATCGATCGAACTGTTCCGACATCAATCCAACGGCGTCGCCGGGCGCTTGATCGGTGAAGTGCGTCTGGGGATTTCCGAGTCGGTCGATCAGTCGGTGCTGCAACGTGTCGCCGAGGCGATTCGACGTTTTCGTCAGCGCGACGAGTCGGTACGGATCGAGTTGATCAGCGCCATGCCCGGCGAAATGGAGCGCCTGCTGTTGCAACAACGGCTGGATCTGGCGATCGGCTATTTCTCGCAAGTGCAGAGCGCCTTCGATTACCGTCAGTTGTTCAGCGAAACCCAGCATTTGTATTGTGCGCCGGGCCATCCGTTGTTCAGCGATCCGGCGCCCAGTGACGCGGCGCTCGAGGCGTGCGACCGAGTCGATCATCCGTACCGTTTTCTGCGCAGCGACGAGCCGTTTCAGGGCAAGGTCTGTTCGGCGCGTTCGGAGCAGGTCGAGGGCACGTTGGCGTTTATCCTGTCGGGCAAACACGTCGGCTATCTGCCCGATCACTACGCACGCGGCTGGCAGGACAAAGGTTTGCTGCGCACCGTGCGTGAAGGCGCGTTGAGCTTTGAGGTGGCGTTTCATCTGGCGCGGCATCGGGCGCAGGTGCCGGGGGATGCGCAAAAAGCCTTTGAACAGGACTTATTGGCTGCCTTCAAACCTGTGTAGGAGCTGCCGGAGGCTGCGATCTTTTGATCTTGATCCAAAAAAACAAAATCAAAAGATCGCAGCCTTCGGCAGCTCCTACAGAATCGGTTCAGCTCCTCACCCCAATAAAACCTGACCTTTCAGGCAGTTATTGCTCGTTGCCCTCGCCGTCCTCTTGCGGCATTCTGCGCGTCCATTTTTTGACCCGGCACCGCCTCGCGGCACGCAAATCACCATGACCGCCTCTGAAAAAGTCCCGCGCAACAACGATCTGATCTACGGCCTCAACGACCGTCCGCACCTCACCGCCACCGTCTTCGCCGCGCTGCAACACGTGCTGGCCAGCTTCGTCGGGATCATCACGCCGACGCTGATCATGGGCGGCGCCCTCGGTCTGCAGAGTGAAATCCCCTACCTGATCAGCATGGCGCTGTTCGTCTCCGGCCTCGGCACGTTTGTGCAGGCCAAGCGATTCGGCCCGGTCGGTTCGGGATTGCTGTGCCTGCAAGGCACCAGTTTTTCCTTTATCAGCGTGATTCTCAGCGCCGGTTTCATGGTCAAGGCGCGGGGCGGCGGCACCGATGAAATTCTCTCGACGATTTTCGGCGTGTGTTTCTTCGCCGCGTTCATCGAAGTGGTGTTGAGCCAGTTCATCGGCAAATTGCGCATGCTGATTACTCCGGTGGTCACCGGCACGATCATCACGCTGATGGGCCTGTCGCTGATCAAAGTGGCGATGACCGACATTGCCGGCGGTTTCGGCGCGGCGGATCTCGGCGCGGCCGGCCATGTTTTCCTCGCGGCGCTGGTGATTGGCACCATCGTTGTACTGAACCGCGTCGATGTGCCGTTCCTGCGTCTGGGCGCCATTGTGATCGGCCTGACCCTCGGCTACGTCGTGGCCTGGTTGATGGGCACTGTGGATTTCGCCTCGATGCCAGAAGTGCCGCTAGTCAGCGTGCCCGTGCCGTTCAAGTACGGTTTCAATTTCGACTGGGTGGCGTTCGTGCCGGTGGCGGTGATTTTCCTCGTCTCGCCGCTGGAAGCCGCCGGTGACCTGACCGCCAACTCGATGATCTCGCGGCAACCGGTGAAAGGCCCGTTGTACATCCGCCGGATCAAGTCCGGGCTGCTCGCCGATGGCCTCAACTCGGCGATGGCGGCGGTCTTCAACAGCATGCCGATGGTGACCTTCGCGCAGAACAACGGCGTGATCCAGCTCACTGGCGTGGCCAGCCGTTATGTGGCCTTCTTCATTGCTGGCCTGCTGGTGCTGCTGGGCTTGTTCCCGATGATTGGTGCGGTGCTGCAACTGATGCCGAAACCAGTGCTCGGTGGTGCTGAGCTGGTGATGTTCGGCACCGTCGCCGTGGCCGGGATCAAGATCCTCGCCGAAGCCGGCCTGCATCGGCGCAACATGCTCATCGTGGCCATTTCCCTCGGCATGGGCCTGGGTATCGCGGCGGTGCCGGAAGTGCTGCGCGAACTGCCGCAAGCGCTGCGCAACATCTTCGAATCGCCGATCACCGTCGGGGCGTTGTGCGCTATCGTGCTGAACATCTTCCTGCCTGAAGAATTCATCGAACTGGAAGAAGACGATTTCGACCCGGAAGCTTCCATTCTTCAGGTCATGGAAAACCCGGACATGCCGGCCAAGGGTGAACCAGCCCAGCCAGCGGCTGTCGCACAGTTGAACCGTTAAACGTTGCGTTGCAGAAAAGGGCTGCGCCGGTGACGGTTCAGCCCTTTTTTGTTGAGAGACTGTTTATGCGCCGCGTCCAAGCCGTGATTCTGTCGTTACTGTTATTGTCGCTCAGTGCCTGCGCGCTGTTTCCCAACCGTGATCCGGTGAACATCAACGTGGTTGGCCTCGAACCATTGCCGAGCCAGGATCTGGAAGTGCGTTTCGCGATCAAGCTTCGCGTGCAGAACCCCAATGAAACGGCCATCGATTACAACGGCATCGCCCTGGATCTGGACGTCAATGGCCATTCCCTGGCCTCAGGTGTCAGCGATCAGAGTGGTTCGATCCCGCGTTTTTCCGAAACCATTGTCAGCGTCCCGGTCAGCGTTTCCGCTTTCTCGGTATTGCGCCAGACCCTTGGCCTGAGCCAGACGCAAACCCTCGACAATCTGCCCTACGTGTTGCGCGGCAAACTCGCCGGCGGCTTGTTCGGCACCATGCGCTTTGTCGACAGTGGCACGCTGAGCCTGCCCAAGGCCACTGCCGCGACCTGGTAAAAATGCGTTAGCCTCCAGCGTTCTATAAGGACACTCATGGAGGCCGCAGGTTATGGAAGACACACCCACGTTACACACCGAACGGCTGATATTGCGCCCGATGGAACTGGCCGACGCCGAGGCCGTACAACAAATGTTCCCGCACTGGGATGTGGTGCGCTATCTCAACGCCGCCGTGCCATGGCCGTATCCGGATGACGGCGCCCTCACCTACTTGCGCGACATTGCCCTGCCGGCAGTGGCGGCGGGTAAAGAGTGGCACTGGTCGATTCGCCTGAAATCGGCACCGCAGCAGTTGATCGGCAATGTCAGCCTGATGGATCAGCCAGACAACAACCGTGGCTTCTGGCTCACGCCGGCGTGGCAAGGTCAGGGACTGATGACCGAAGCAAGCGCAGCAGTGACCGATTACTGGTTCAACGTACTGAATCGCCCGCTGATGCGCGTGCCGAAAGCGGCGCCGAACATTGGCTCGCGCAGGCTTTCCGAGCGGGTTGGCATGCGCTTGATTCGCACGGATGAGGATGATTTTGTGGGTGGGCGGTTTCCTCGGGAGATTTGGGAAATTACTCGGGAGGAATGGCTGCAGCGGCGCTAATCTCAAACCCTGTGATTTCCCCCTGTAGGAGTGAGCCTGCTCGCGATAGCGGTATGTCATTCAACATCGATGTTGACTGATCGGACGCCATCGCGAGCAGGCTCACTCCTACAGGTTTTGTGTAAAGCCTCAGGTCAGGTGTTGAAACGCACCCCCGGTTTCGCACGTTCATCCACGCTCAACTCAAACACATCCGGCCGCGCATAGTGGCCAACCACGTCGTAGTCGTAACGCGCGCGAATCAACTCATCGGTATCAATCTCGGCGGTCAATAACCCCGCCTCCCCGCGCAACGGTCCCGCCAACACATCGCCCATCGGCCCGACAATCACGCTGCCGCCAGCAATCAGCGGGCGATCCGCCGGCCAGTTGGCAATCTCTACGCCCAGTTCTTCAGGCGATGCCTGCACCTGACAGGCACTGACCACAAAGCAGCGTCCTTCGTGAGCGATATGGCGCATGCTGACCTGCCACATTTCCCGTTCGTCCACAGTCGGCGCGCACCACACTTCGACGCCTTTGGCGTACATCGCCGTGCGCAGCAGCGGCATCATGTTTTCCCAGCACACCACCGCGCCGAGCTTGCCGACCTGGGTGTCGAGCACTGGCAGTGTCGAGCCATCGCCCTTGCCCCAGATCAGGCGTTCGGTGCCGGTGGGCATCAGTTTGCGGTGTTTGGCCAGCAGCCCGGCTTGCGGGTCGAAATACAGCGCCGTGCAATACAACGTGCTGCCGGCCCGCTCGATCACGCCGATGACCAGATTGGCCCCGGTGCGCGCAGACAAACCGGCCAGTGCTTCGGTCTCCGCGCCAGGCACATCAATCGCATTGGCGAAATACCGCGCGTAGGCCTCGCGACCCTCCGGCAAGCGATAACCCAATTGCGTGCCGAAGCCCTCGCCTTTCGGGTAGCCGCCGAGCAAGGCTTCCGGCATGACCACCAGCGCCGCGCCGGTTTCGATGATCGCTTCTTCCCAGCTGAGAATCTGTTCCAGGGTTTCGCCTTTGCCACCGGGCAAGGCGCCAATTTGCAGGGCAGCAACAATTGACTTGGGCATTGCATTCACTCCGTCCGATTCAGATGTTGCCGATTCTGCGGCGCCACGCGATCATGAATAAAGCCCAGATCACTGCTGAATGATATGAACCAAATGAATATCGCCAACATCGACCTCAACCTGCTGAAAGTCTTCGAAGCCCTGCATGAAGAATCCAGCGCCAGCCGCGCAGCATTGCGTCTGGGTGTGACGCAATCGGCGGTGAGTGCCGCACTGAGGCGGCTGCGCGAGGTGTACGGCGACCCGTTGTTTGTGCGCACCGGACGCGGCCTGGCCCCGACGCTTAGGGCCAACCAGTTGAAACCGGTGGTCAGCGACGCCCTCGACAAGTGTCGCCAGAGCCTGGCGATGGTCGATCCGGCGGCCAACCACTACGACGGACGCTCGGTGACCGTGGGCCTCTCGGATGATTTTGAAATTGCCTACGGACGTCGCTTGATCGAAGAAATCGCCCGCAGCGCGCCCAAACTGCGGCTGATCTTCCGCCAGACCCACAGCCAGATCGTCGCTCGCGCATTGATGGAGCGCAGCATCGACCTGGCGATCACCGCCGGTGGATTTGCCGAGCGTCTGCTCAGTCGTCAAGTATTGGGTGAAGGAGGTTATGCGTGTCTGGTCGACCCGGCGAGTCTGGCGCCCGGCCAACGGCAGATCAGTCTGGAAGAGTTCGTCGCCCGCGAACACATTCTGGTGTCGTCGGGCGGTTTTATCGGGATCACCGATGAAGGGCTGGCGGCGCTCGGGCTGAGTCGGCGGGTGTGCGCCTCGACCACGCATTTCGCCGCATTGCCCTGGCTGCTCAAGGGCAGCGACGCGGTGGCAACGATCCCGGCGCACGCCGCCGAGGGGATCGCCGCACTCAGCGGTTTGAGTCTGCTGCCCTGCCCGCTGGCCCTGCCGCGCTACCCGATCGAGTTGGGTTGGCGGACCAGCACGCAGATCGATCCGGTGGTGGTGAAAGTGCGCGAGGCGATTGCCGCCAGTTTCCGCTGAAGGCTTACTTGTTCGCTGCCATCAGTCGATTGACTTCACTGCGCACCATGTTGGCGAATTCCGGCGGCGACATGCCGTCCAGTTCCGCGCGGACCCATTCTGCCCATTTGCCCTTGCGCTTGCCGCGCTCGCCGAACAACCGCGCGGCCTCGCCTTTGGCTTTGCCCAGATTGTTCTGCCAGAGTTCGAACAGACGGGATTTCTCGTCTTCCAGCGCAGCGCGCTCTGCGAGGGATTTGTCGGCCAGATTGAAACTCATGGGGAATTATCCTGCTGCGTAAAATGGCGACATCTTACACGCTCGACGGAAATCTCCCGCGCAGGTTTTTCTTTCTGGCCTAAATTCAGTGCAACTTTTCGCGCAACGTCGCACTCCATTGATCACTGTCCATTCATCAGCAAGGAGTTACCCAATGGCCCGTAAATCCGCCGTGCAAGCCGCTCAGGATCAAATCAAGGATCAAGCTTTCAGCGAGCTGCAGGCTCTTATCGAAGAATCGGACAAACTGCTGAAGAGCAGCGCTTCACTGGTCGGTGAAGAAGCGGAGACCCTGCGCGGTCAAATCGCGCTGAAGCTGCAACAGGCGCTGGATTCGGTGTCGAGCGTACGCGATCGCACCAAACCGGCGGTCGATGCCACTGAAAGCTACATCGGTGGCCATCCTTGGCAGACCGTGGCGATTTCGGCCGGTTTCGGTCTGGTTGTCGGGCTGCTGCTTGGTCGCCGTTAAGCGCAAATGCACATGAAAAAGGCGAGCCATTGGGCTCGCCTTTTTCTTGCCTGGCGAAAACCTATTGCCCGGCCAGTTCGCGCAGTTGGCCCAAGGTTTGTTCGTCGAGGTCGATACCGTCGGCCAGCGATTTGGCGCGCTGCAGATGCCGACGGTCACCCGGCAAGCGCTTGAGCCCGACGCCGTGCATCTGCCGCACCAGTTCCTGACTGCGCTCGGCAAAACTCTGTCCGGCGGATTTGCTCGGGTCGATGACGATGAGTAACTGTCCGGTCCACGGGGTTTTCGCCCCGGGATGATTCGACCAGTCAAATTCGAAGGAGAAATTGCCTCCCGTGAGTGCTGCCGCCAGCAACTCGACCATCATCGACAACGCCGAGCCTTTGTGCCCGCCAAACGGCAGCAGTGCCCCGCCTTCGAGAATCGCCTTGGGATCCTGAGTCGGCTGACCGAGGCTGTCGACGCCCATCCCCGGTGGCAGTCGCTCGCCCTTGCGCGCGGCAATCTGCACGTCGCCATGGGCGATGGCGCTGGTCGCCAGATCGAACACAATCGGCGCGCCACCGGCACGCGGCGCGGCGAAGGCAATCGGATTGGTGCCGAACAGCGGCCGGTCGGCGCCGTGGGGCACCACGCAGGTCATGCTGTTGACCACGCTCAACGCCACCAGGCCTTCTTCGGCGAACGGCTCAACATCGGGCCAGAGTGCGGCGAAGTGGTGCGAGTTACGGATCGCCAACACCGCGATTCCGGCATGCCGGGCCTTTTCCACCAGTAGCGCTCGCGCTGCCGCCAGCGCGGGTTGCGCAAAACCGTTGCCCGCGTCCACGCGGACAAAACCCGGTGCGACATCCTCGACCTGCGGAATCGCCTGGCCATTGACCCAGCCACTTTTCAGTGTCGAGACGTAACCGGGGATGCGAAAAACACCATGGCTGTGCGCACCATCGCGCTCGGCACCGGCACAGTTGGCCGCGAGCGAACGGGCGACTTCGGCGGAGGTGCCGTGATTGAGGAAAATCGTTTCGAGCAGTTGCGTCAGCGCATCGAATGATAAAGCAGGTGAAACAGCAGCAGGAACAGCGTCGTGTGGCGCAGACATCTGAAGCTCCAGAATGATTATTGGAGGGAACAACAGCGTACGGACAACCGCGCTCCGATTAACCATGGCTTGTCGGTAGCCTGTCAACCCTGGCGTCGGCGATGGGCACGTTGACACACTTGCAGGTCGTCTGTGCGATATCCCGATACCACCTGGCGCCCTGCGCCGTTCTTCAATCTTGAGCCCTCACCCATCAGCGCCCGCGCGGGCGCACTGCTCGAGACGCCACAATGACTCCTGCGTCACCGCTATTGTTTGCGCAAATACTGAATGCCCCCGGGCTATGGAAGGATCTGGGACAAACCCATGGTCTGTCAGAAAAGGACTTCAACTGGCTAGCGCACATTAATCTGGCCACCGACACGTTGCGCAGCGAACAGACGCCACCCCTGCTCGCCGAACGCATTCTGATTGAGCTCGGCACCGGTACGCCGGTGGAGCTTGCCGGCGCGTTTGTTCTTAGCGCCACACCTGATGAAAAAGCCTGGTTGCTGTACACCCCCTACGACGGCCTGAAAAAACACCACAGCCGCGCCGCCCTCGAAACGGCGTTGATCAAGCGCCTGCAAGACGCGGATGAAGAGGACAACCTGCTGGCATTTCTGGCGTTTGCCCAGCGCCGTCGCGTGGTCGATGCCGCTTCCATCACCCTGACTCTGCAAACAATCAAGGGCGACGTCTTCGAGGCGCAAACAGCTGCGTTGTCACAGGCGCAACAACTCAACGCCCAGGCCATGGCCGATGAATTGAAACAACTGCCCTCGCTCAACGAACTGCTGGAGCGCGCACTGGACAAGCTGCTGCAGCCATCGTTCGGGGCACTCGCCCAGCGCAATACCCGCGTCAGTTTTTATACCCTGGCGCCCAGCGACAACGATCCGCAGCCCTCGCTTGCCCGCTATTGGCTCGACTCCATGAGCCTCAGCGACGCGGTGTTGCGCTTCTATCGCCACCCACACTGGCCCGCCGATCAGCAGCACGAGTTTTCCAATCCGGGGCGCACGCCATTGGATGCCGATCAGCAGACCTGGGACAACGCCGTTGCCACGGCGGCGAGCAAGCTGCCGGCACTGCTGTTCGAACAACTGGAGGCGTACTGGGACGCAGCGTCCGCCGACGGCGCCAACCGCCGCACCTTTTTCGCCCAAGCGCTGGCCAGTCAGGCGCGAACCGATCTGTTGCAAAAACGCGAAAGCAACATCATCACTGCCAGTCAGTTCAACACGGTGCATCAGATCGTCAAACAGAATGCCGGCAGCCGCCGTCCGACCATCGAAACCGTGCAGCTCTGGGAGCATCAAGCCAATTACGTCGAGCCCGCCGGGTCCTTGATGATCGGTGACAGCAACGCGTTTCTGTACACGCCCTTCTCCGGCCTGCAAGTGCTCGCTGATTACCAGGATCTGAAAAAAACCCTGCTGAGCAAATTCAGCACGCGCGGCCACGAAGACGAAATGTATGCGCTGTTGAGCCTTGATGAGCAAGGGCGTTTTCTAGGCTTCGATAAACCGAATGTCTCCGGGGAAATGATCGCCGGCGAGATCTTCGAGGTGCTGTTCGAAGCCATCCTGACCAAGCAACGGGAAAATCTGCTGTATGCCTTGCAGGTGTTTCGCCACAGCGAAGGCAGCGTTGACATCTACGCGCTGTTCGACAAGGCGCTGGACATCCGCGCCATGCTCCACGAGCGCCTGCTGACGCTTGCCAGTCAAGGTCGCTGGAGCACTCGGCCAGTGCTCGCCGGCGGTCAGCAACCGTCCAGTGTACTGGCTGACGCAGCGGCTCTGGCGGGCAAAAGCTACGCCAGTGTGGCGTCCCGCTTCGACAGCGAATTCAGCGCCCAGCCCCTGAGTGGAACGGTTGCACAACGCGCCTACCTTGAAGGCCTGCGCGCGAAATGGGTCGATGCCTTGTCAGTGGGCGTCAGAGGCGAAGCGCGGATGCGGCGCTTGCAGGGCAGCCTGTCGGCAAACGACCAGGCAATTGTCGACACCGTGCTGAACGGTGCTGACCGCAGCCGCCGCGAACGCGGGGCGCTCAACGGTTTTCGCCCGGATGCTTATGCCCTCACCGTTCTGGACTCGCACAAGAAACAGCGGTTGCCGCTGGCCGGGAGTTTCCTGCTGACCGAACGCGGCGGTCTCGATGATCAACACTCCGGCAGAGCCATCCTGTGGACGGCGGCGATGGGTCTGGAGCCATTCGATAACCTTGCCGAAGCGCGCCAAGCGCTGGGTCGCCGGTTGGCCGACAGCGTGAAACGCCAGTCACTGCTGGAAAACCTCACGCCCGAACAATGGCAACCTCACGAAAACTACAGCCTGGGACCTTTTTGGCTGATTGAGGAGGATGTGCTGCAAAACCGTATTCAGTCAGCGATCGATCATTGCCTGGCACACGCTGACTCGCTACGCAAGCACATCAAGGACACGCAGAAACAGGCTGCGGCGCTCAAACGCCTGACGCTGACTGCGGGGTTTACCAATCTGCCTCGGGCGACCGGTCTGTCAGACGCTATTTACCAGCAACAAACGCTTCCGGCGTGGCTCGGCATGGCGCCGATCGAGGAACAGAAGCTGCATCTGGAACTGCTCGAGCAATGGCACAACAGCGTCAGCGATGACAAGGACTACCTCGACGGCATACCGACGTTGAAATCGTTCGTGCAGCAACGCTTGAAGACGCTGCTCAACGCGCGCTTCCCGGCACAGGAGCTTGACCCGGGACTGATCGAAATCACCCCCAATCTGGCGTTGGCGGGTCCGCCGCGCAGCCTGACCGAGTTCGCCCTCAATCACGTCAACACCGCCCAGGGCACCGGGTTTAAAATCGCCTCGAAAACCCCGAAGGCGTTGCCAAAAGAGCTGGATCAAAACGCGGTCAAGCAACTCCTGTTGTCGTTGAACATCGGCTCGACCTACGCCAGCAAAGTGGCCGAAAAATTGTCTGCCACGGACGCCGAAGGCAGCGAGCGCCAACGGCGGTTTTTCCGCCAGTTGCCGTGGCAGTTGATGCAGCACGCCCACGCTTTGAAGCTGCAAGGCGAACTGTCCGCCGCAGCGTTCGACAGCCTCACGCAGGTGCTGGATATGCCCGATGGCACTGCACGGGCGAGCGTGACCCATGCCACCGCCATCATCGCGCCGCTCTCGTTGATCAAAACCGTGGGCGCCCAGGCAGTGGAGGCGCAGGGTTTGTATGTCGTCAGTTCCGGTGGTGGCCAGGCAGGCCCTCTGGTGCTGTTCACGCCTTACGCCGACCCGGTATTCCACGAGTTTGAAAGCGCTGCCAAGCTGATCGACGCCCTCAACACGCCCGGCGCCTTGCAAGAGTTGTTGCTGCGCCGCTTGCCCACCGCGCAGCAAGCGGTGTTCCGCAGCCTGTTGCAATCGAGTGTCGGCGAAACCAGCGAAATGACCCTGGCCACGCGAGCGCTCGACGGCCAATGGTTCGCGCAGTTTTTCAGCGACAACACCGCGTTGATCAAACAATTCCTGAATGCCCAGTCCAAGAGCAAAGCGCAGCCGGACTGGGACGTGGCGAAAAGTCTGCTAAGGGTCGGCATCCAGCGCCTGGCTAACCTGCTGCCCGGTAAACTTGCCTATTTGCCGTTTCTCTGGCGCGCCTACAACGACTTCAAGGACTCTGCCGAGCATCTGCAAAACCACCATTGGCGACGCGCTTTGCGGTCGTTCATCAACGGTGCGGTGGAGATGGTCAGCCTCGGCTGGCTGGCGCTCGAAGATGATTCGCCGCGCAAGACGACGGCCACCCGGAAAACCCCAGAAGCACCGGTGTCCGGCCCGAAGAAGCCCGCCGAACCAAGCAAGAAATTCGTCCCTGACTGGAAGGACATCAAACCGACCTCGCCCCTGCGTACCCCACGGCAAGCCTTTGCAGCTCCCACCGTCGCGCTCAAGGACCTGACCCACGATGCGAAAAAAGGTATTTATGAGGACGCTGCCAGCAAGAAAACCTACGCCGCGATTGACGGTCAGGTGCTGCGGGTGAAGAAAAACGGCGCTGACTGGCGCCTGCACGACGGCAGCCAATCCGGCCCGAGCTTGCGCAAACGCGATGACACCCTGGTGCTCGACCCTGACCTGCATCCCCTGCGCACCGGCAAAGTGTTTTCCAGACTCAGTCGCCGTGATGCCACACGCAGTGATTCCCGTGAGGCGCTGAATATTGAAGCGCGGGGCATGACCGAGATTCGGCGCAAACACCCGCTCAAGGCTTGGATGCTGGTGCAAGCGGTCGATCTGGCCCGCTACTACGCCTTTAACGGTCTGCACAACCTCGCACAGCTGAAGAACAAGGTGCCCAACCCCCGTGTGGATACGTTCCTCAAGGGCTTCTTCGACGTAACAAGCGTGGACACACCGCTGCTGGAGAAAATCCACAAGGCAATGGTGCCGATCTGCAATGCACTGGTGGACCCGACGCAAGATCTGATGAACACCGATCGTTTTGTCATCGGTTCGAACAAATACCCGCAGGGGAAAATGTCGGCGTTCGTTTACGACGACGATGCCGAGAAAAAAGTGCATTTCACCGAGCTGTTCTTCGAGTCGCACCTGGACTGGTACAAGACCGGCCTGACGGAGCCGTTCAACGTTGAGGGGCACGCCCAAGCGGCGTTACTGATCCATGAGTTTGCCCACATCGCCTGCGCCGCAGAAGACATCACCATGCTTGAGGCCCGCCGGCCGTTCGTTGATCTGATTTCCACCACCACTCCCAAAGGCTTGGAGCTCAAGCAAGCGCAACAGGATTTCCAGCGCGGGGCCTTGTCACTGGCGACGCCGCGCGATCAGTTGTTCAGGCGCTGGGACAGTGAAGATGAAACCTGGGTGAGTTTCGACAAACTCGAGGGGGTTGCTGAAGCGGCGGCCTGCAAGGGGATTCTGGCGGCAACCTCGAGTTCGTCACTGGCCGAAGCGCGCAACGCCTTTCTCGATCAGAACACTCCGGATGCGCGGATCAAGACCATCCTGCTCAATGCCGACTCACTGGCAATGCTGATCTGCGAAATGGGCAGGAAGCTCGATTCGTAGACGCTCGAACAGGCAAAAAAAATGCGCAGCCAAGGCTGCGCATTCTGGCGTGTGGGTGATCAGTCTTTCTGATCGCGCAACACGTTGCCCGAGGCGCCATCAATGCGGAATTCATAAACGACGCCGTCGGCCTTGCGGCCCTCGCCCTTCCAGTAACCGTTGTTGTCGGCTTCGATCTCGTAGACCTCGACGTAACCTGCCTTGGTCTTGACGATCTCGATGGCCTTTTCGATGGTGACCCAACCGGCGCCCGGCTTGTCCGCCATCGCGGCACCGGCACTCAGCAAACTGGCGGTAGCAATCAGCGCCGCAAACGTTTTCTTGATCATTTTTTCACTCCATTTGTGGATAGTAGGCATTCGCGTCCTGTTTTTTGGGCGCCGTCGGTGAAAATAAGTTCACTTTGATGGGTAAATGCCATGACGACTGTTCTCGGCAAAGACTTGCAAAGGTTAGAATGCGCGAAATCAGGACGAGTCGATGACCCAAGACACCCTTTCGGAAGCTGAATACGATGCCATTACCGATGCCGCCGCGCATTGGTGCATGCGTCTGCACGCCGTCGATTGCTCTGCTGAAGAGCGTGCGGAGTTCGAACAGTGGCGTGATGCGCATCCGCTGCATGCGTTCGAGTTCGAAGCCATGCTGGAAATCTGGGACGTCGCCGAACACTTGCCGCGCCCGGACGCTGGCCCGGTTGGAGCGAATGCCCCTGCCAATGGGGTGGCGATCGGCAAGCCTGCTCGCCCATGGCGGCAGTACGCCGTAGCGGCCGGCGTCTTGGCGCTGGCCCTGCCTCTGGCGGCCTACACCGGCTGGAACCTGGGATGGCTGCCCAACAGCTATGAGCATTTCGAGGCCTCGGACAATGTTCGTCAGGTCACCCTGCCGGATGGCAGCCAGCTCGAACTGAACCTGAACACAGAGCTGAGCTTCAGCAATTACAAGGACGAACGCCGCGTCACCCTGAAAAAGGGCGAGGCGTTCTTCACGGTCAGTCATGACGCAAGCCATCCATTCATTGTCCGTGCCGGCGAAGGCAAGATTCGCGTGACCGGCACCCGCTTCAATGTCTGGATGTATGAAGATCAGGTACGGGTCAATCTGGTCGAAGGTTCGGTGCTGGTCACCAGTAACTCGGCGTTGCCCGGTGATGGCCTGCGTTTGGGCCCGTCGATGCAGGCGCGTTACCAGCATGGCGACTACATGCCACAGATCAGCCAGACCTACCCCAACGACAGCGCGCTTGCCTGGCGCAGCGGCAAACTGGTGCTCGACAATCTGTCTTTGCACGAAGCCATGCCGCTGATCAATCGCTATCTCGAGACACCGGTGATGCTGGCCGACAACGCTACTGGCGGACTTCGCGTCGGCGGTGTCTACAACATCAAAGAGCTGAATAACCTGGTCAAAACATTGCCCAAAGTGCTGCCGGTCTATCTGACGCGCAACAAGGAAGGCAATCCGGTGATCAACTCGATGCCGCAACAACCCTCCAAAAGCTGAAGGCCGCGCCTCTTGCGAGGAGCGGCCTTCTATTTGTCTCGGTTGATGTCAGTGCTTATTGCGCTGCCACCTCGCCCTTCTTGTTCAGCGCCTCGCGCACTGTTTGCAGTTGATACTGCGGATCTGCCTTGATCTGCTGCTCGGTAAACGGCAGCACGCTCCACTGTTTCTTTGAGAACGCCTGAGTCTGATCGCGAGAGTACTTCGAGGCCGGATCACTGGACAGCGAGAACGCCAGCAAGCCCTGTGCGTGCGGTCCCTTGTCATCGAACGTCACCACTTGCAGATAACTGGTGCCGCTGACCACTTCAAGTTTGCCGTCCTCACGCGGCACGCTCTGGATGGCGTTGTAGATGCCCAGGGTTCCCGGCCCGCCGTGAATCGGCGTCTGCTGGCCGCCGCTGCTGACGACCTGAATGTCGCCCCAACGGGTGTCAGCCTTCAGGCCCATTTTTTCCGCAGTCGCCACGGACGCCAGCATCGCCTCGCGCAAGGCCTTCGCGACTGGCACTTGCTCAACCGCCAGACCGCGTGGAGTGTTCTGCGCATCCTTTGGATCGAATGCCACTCGCCATACATCCGGCGATTCCTGCAGCGCTTGCATGATGTTCTGGAAATGCACCAGCCCCGGACCAGCATCGAGGTTCGCCCGGCCATCCCACTGCTTGAGGCTGACACACACCGGTTTCAACGCCGAAGCGTCGGCGCCCAGATCCGCTGCGCAGAATTTCAACAAATCCGGCATGACTTGTTTAGCCAGGTAAACCTGATCATCCATGACCATCTGTTGCAGGTCCTTCACCGCCAGCGTGTCTTTTTGGCTCAACGCGCTCAGACGATCCAGAGCAAAACGCGAACGCAAGCCGAGTGGCTGGCCGTCCTGGCTGATCAATGGCGAGAAGCCAGTCAGCGGTTGCGCCGGGTTGGCCAGCCACGCCGAGTCGTTGGAGTGCTGGACAAAGTCTTTGCGCAACAACTGCGGCAATTGGCTGGAAGCGTAGATGCCCTTTTGCGCCGCCTGCGGATCGATGTCCCAAGCGCAAGCGCTGTTGGAACCGTCCAGCACGATCATGCGCAGACCGGCACGCGGATCGCTGCATTTGGCCAGCTTCTCGGCGTTGACGTTCGGCACCACCGACAGATTCATGTACAGGGTCTGGCCCTTGTCATCCACCGCCAGGGTGTTAACCCACGGAATGCCCTGAATCGTGTGCACCGAATCCTGCAGGTCCTTGAGTGTCGAGGCCTGGTTCATCGCATACCACTGTTTGAGCACGCGATCATTGTCCAGGTTAGCGTCGCGCAGGCTGTAAGCGAACTGGTTGTCCCAGTCGAGTTTGCCGGGCCACTGCACGATAGGGCCGAACTGTGAGCTATAGATGTCTCGCTTGACCGCAACCACCTGGCCGTCAGGCTGTTTCACCTGCACGGTGACCGTCTGCTTGTTCAGCGGCAGCGACTTGCCGTCGAGCATATAACGCGTCGGATCCTTCGGATCGAGTTGCAGGCGATACAGGGTGAAATGCTTGGAGGAATCGACGGTGTGGGTCCAGGCCAGATGCTGGTTGAAACCGATGTTGATCATCGGCAGGCCGGGCAATGCCGCACCCATCACATCGAGTTTGCCGGGAATGGTCAGGTGCATCTGATAGAAGCGCATGCCGCCGACCCACGGGAAGTGCGGGTTGGCCAGGAGCATGCCGCGACCATTGAAGGAACGCTCACTGCCGACGGCTACTGCGTTGCTGCCGCGATCCAGCGCAAAGCGTTGCTGGCGGGCGTCAGCCAATTGATAAGCGCGTGCAGCGCTGCCTGATTGCGCCGTGGCTTGCGGTGGCGTGGCTCCGGCCAGCGCTTCGGCAAACTGCCCGACGCCGCCTTCCACCAGCAGACGACGGGTCAGCTTGACCAGGTCTTCGGCTGCAATGTCGCGCACCCACTCGCCCTGGCATTGCTGCGGCAAACCCTGTTGCCGGCGCTCGGCGAGAAACTGGTTGTAACCGGCGGCGTAGCCTTCCACCAGATTGCGCACTTCCAGCGGTTGCGCCTGCCAGAACGACTTTACCGCCTCTGGGGTGTTGAGCCAGGTGAAGAACACATCGCTGACGCGGTTTTCACGTTCCTCGACGGTGAACTGGTCCGGCCCGAAAAACCGCGAACGCTCGCCGTTGACCGTGACGATTTCGTTGGCCAGCAAGCACAGATTGTCCTGCGCATAGGCGTAGCCAATGCCAAATCCCAGGCCTCGTTCATCCTGGGCGCGAATGTGCGGGACGCCAAACTGGGTGCGGCGAATGTCTGCACCGGTTTGCGCGGCGGGGCTCAATGCATGCGCCGACAGGCTCAGCCCGAGAAACATACCGGCAAGTGCCAGCCCGGTTAGCTGCCTTGAAATAATCACGCTCGAGCTCCTGATCGAAATACCAAAGGCGCGCAGGTCTGCGCCGCCATTACAAATGCCCGCGCGAACACGCGCAGAGGGCCTCTCCGGTAAACGAATCAGGGGAAAAAAAATTAGCCCGCCAAAGCCCGAAATAGCGGCGGATTACAGGGAAAGGACGAATTGGCGACAAATTTTCTACATCTTTTCTTTCATGATTTGTCGAGCTGATACGTCTTGTTATGAGAGAGCACGAAAAAACCTTTCCTGATCAGGCTCTGAAAAGGAGTAACCGCATGTACAACTCGCAACTACCAACGGAAGGTAGCCAGGCCCCACAAGGAGCTTCGATGAGCAACCACGCGAGCGATTTCGGGCAACACGTCGAGCGTCATGGCAATGAACGCATCCGTTTGCTGCTCAAGAGCTTTGGTCTGCGCACCAGCCTGATTCGCCTGAAGGTCATCGATGCGCTGCTGGTCGCCGCTCAGAGCGACCGTCGATTGGGCGTCCGTGGCGTACACAGCCAATTGCTGGATCTGGACATTCCATTGTCCTTCCTCAGTGTGCGCGAAGTGCTCAAGCGTCTGTGCGCTGAAGGTGTGATCACCTTCAATGCGGACAAGAGCTACAGCCTGCACCCACAGGCTGCAGCCGTCCTCAGTAACGACTGAGGTGCGTGATGATCGCCGTCAGAGCTTGACCTTGCGGCGCATTACAGCGTTGATCACCACCACGACCACCGCTACACCGATGGCGACGTATTGAAACGTCTTCTGACTGATCATCCCGGCGTTTTGCAGCCAGGACAGGCCGAGCATGGTCGCCAGTACGCATAGGGCAATCAGAATCGAATATATCAAGCGTTGCTTTTGGGTCATTGCGGCTTCCTGAAACTTTGAAATGTATCCGGTTTGTATCGATTTGCATGCCATGCACTTACCGTTTCACGGGGATGCGCCGGCACAAACGGGGTCTCATGTTACAGCCGCTGGAGAGTTTTTGCTTCATGGCGGCGTAACCATGAGGATTTTTGAAATGCTGCGTCGAATCGCCTGGCTGATTCCCTTGCTGGCCGTACTCACTTTAAGTGGTTGTATCATTTTCCCCCACGGCGGCTGGCATGGTGACCATCACCGCTACTACGGTGGCGGGCCTGGTTATTACCATCGATAGAACAGAATTGTTCGCTTTGCGCCATGGATGATGAGCTGGGCGCAAGGCTCCGATAGCCCCTGCAAAGCCCTGACGATGCCCGCCACCCGGCGGGCTTTTTTTGCGTGCAATCCGGCGTCTGAGAACTCTGCTCATATTCAGATTGATTTTTATAAACACGCTGTAAGTATTTGAAATCTAATGTCGCAGCACGGCGTTAGATTCCATCTGCCTGTGCCTCTAGTCTCTGTACGACCTTCATGGATTGTTAAACACAGGGACGTATATGCAGAGGACATTGATAAACATCGAACGAAGGCATGCCGTCGGCTTCTGCCTGGCCGTCGCCCTCTTTGAATTACTGACGTACATGGCCAGTGACATGATCATGCCCGCCATGTTGCTGATCACCGATGAGTTCGCCGCGGATACACGCCACGTGCCGAACGCTTTCAATCTTTATCTGATCGGGGGCATTTGCCTGCAATGGCTGATAGGCCCTCTGTCGGACCGCTTCGGCCGACGCCCCATGTTGCTGTTAGGCAGCGCACTGTTTGCCCTGGCCTGTGCGGCAGTGCTGCTGACCCAGGCCATTGAAGCCTTTAACGTGCTGCGCCTGATACAAGGCATGGGCCTGGGTTTTGTGGTTGCTGTCAGCTATCCGGCATTGCAGGAAGTTTTCTGCGAAGCCGACGCCGTCAGACTCATGGCGCTGCTCGGCAACGTTGCGCTTTTGTCGCCACTGTTGGCTCCGCTGCTCGGCAGTGTGCTGCTGGAATGGCTGAGCTGGCGTCAGTTGTTCCTCGGTTTGAGCGTCGCCGCCACATTGGCATGGCTCGGCCTGTTTATCAGCATGCCGGAAACCGTCGGCACGCCACGCCGAGATGGTCGAGTGCTGGCTCCCGTTGCCTTCGCCTTCAAACACCTGCGACAGCGCTACTGCGCCTTGTTGCGTAATCCGCTGTTTGTGTGTGCCAGCCTCGCTCTGGGGCTGATGAGCCTGCCGCTGATCGCCTGGATTGGTCTGGCCCCCTTGCTGTTGATGCATTTACATGGCGTGACCGCGATGGAGTACGGGCTGTGGCAGATCCCGGTGTTTTCAGCGGTGATCGTCGGCAACCTGATTCTGCATCGCTTGCTGTCCAGCTGTTCCCTGCCCAGGTTGATTCGCCTGGCATTGTGGCCTTATTGCTGCGGTTTGCTGTTACTGCTCGCCAGTGCTTTTGCCGGCGATTCGTTTAGCTGGACGGTTGCCGCGCTGGCGGTTTACGCGGTGGGTCTGGGCATGAGCAATGCCGCGCTGTACCGATTGGCACTCTTTGCCAGCGATGACAGCAAAGGCCTGATGTCGGCCATGATCGGCATGCTTTCCATTGCCGTCATGGGCGCTGGCGGAGCACTTATTGCCAGCCTCGGCGGTGGCAACAGCCTGCAGGTTTTTGCCCTGTCGGTAACCGCCGCCGGTTTGCTGTGCCTGCCCTTTCTACATCGGGTGTTGCGCGACGGCTCGTGTACGCCTGACTCCCTCTCTTCTACTCAATAACGGACTATTGACGATGACTTCATTCCCTTACGGTGACGCGCTTTGCGCTTTACCGCATCCCTACTGCGCGAAGCGCCTGCCACCCGGTCTGTTTGATCGGGCCATGCGTGAAATCTGCCACTTCCACAGCCAGCACACACCGGGT
Organism: Pseudomonas sp. 4CAES_32.4; assembly: GCF_058136335.1. Taxonomy (NCBI): domain Bacteria; kingdom Pseudomonadati; phylum Pseudomonadota; class Gammaproteobacteria; order Pseudomonadales; family Pseudomonadaceae; genus Pseudomonas; species Pseudomonas sp. 4CAES_32.4. The sequence goes on along the minus strand of NZ_CM176882.1, from coordinate 2,880,998 downwards.
TACGAACACTGGCTAACGGCGAACGGATTTCACGCTGAAGACCTGAACAGTCTTGAAGACTGGTCACAACTGCCGCCGATCTTTGCCAATTTTTTTAAACAACAACCGATCCTCAGCCGAACAGCCGAACACGCGCTGGAATTGACCTCATCGGGCACCAGCGGCCAGACAAGCCGTATGCGCTATGACGAACGCAGCCTGAGTGGCGCGCAGTTCATGGTTGAGCGGATTTTCTGCCATTACCGCTGGAACACCCCCGATACGCCCTGCAACTATTTGCTGTTGAGCTATGAGCCGCAGGGTGCAATCACCGTGGGCACGTCCTACACCGATCAATTTCTCTGCCGTTTTGCCCCGGCCAACCGCGTCGCTTACGCGTTACGCAGCACCGGCGACGGCCACCAATTCGACGTCTTCGGCGTGATCGCCGCGCTGCAATCCTTTGCTGAAGAAGGCCTGCCGGTGCGGATTTTCGGTTTCCCGGCGCTCCTCTGGCAGGCCCTGCAACACATGCAGGCCACCGGGGTCGCCGACTTGCAATTGCCAACAGGTTCGCTGGCCTTTTTTGGCGGTGGCTGGAAAACCCAAGCGGCACAGGAGATTGCCAAGGCGCAGTTCTATGCCCGCATCCAAATGCAATTGGGCATTGATCCCGCCCGTTGCCGCGACGGTTACGGCGCGGTGGAACACGCAGTGCCGTATATCGAATGCGCTCAGCATCATTTTCACGTGCCGGTCTACGCCAAAGTCTTCATCCGCGACACCGCGGATCTATCCGTCCTCGGTTATGGCCAGCGCGGCCTGCTGGGACTCGTGTCGCCGTACATCTCGTCCAGTCCGGCCCATGCAGTGATCATGAGTGATCTGGCGACGCTGCATCCCGGCGCTGCTTGCGGTTGCGGACTGAGCAGCGACTGGTTCGAACTGCATGGACGTGCCGGCACCGACGCGGGCAGAAGCTGCGCCATGGCCGCCGCCGAACTGCTGGGGAGGCATTGATATGTATTTGATCGATGGACAACTGCATCCGCAGTTCAGCTTCGACAAAGCCCTGGACCTGCTTGAGCAAACATTGCCGCAGCACCTCGGCACCCCATTGGAGAGTGCCACGCTCATCAGCGCAGCGTGGGGTTTTGCCCAACGGTTGCAGGTCGATGCGACATGGCTGGCACTGGAGGATGAACAGCGCCAGGCATTGATCGCCTTCTGTCAGCCTGACGCCCTGCGCACCAAGCTCGAACGTGAACTGGGCGACCAACCGGATTCCCTGCGACGTCTGGACTACCGCCAGCCGCGTTTCGAACGCTGGGCGCCATTGGGCCTGGTCGTGCACATCACGCCGGGCAACGCGCCGCTGCTGGCATTCTGCGCAGTGATTGAAAGCCTGCTCGCCGGCAATATCAACTGGCTGCGTCCCAGCAGTAGCGATCACGGCCTGACCGCACAGTTGCTCAACGGATTACTGCAATGCGATCCGAGCGGGCAACTGCGTCATTTCCTCGCCGTGCTGCCGGTCAAGACCGCGCACATCGGCCGCCTCTGTCGGTTGGCCAATGGCGTCTCGGCCTGGGGCGCATAGGCGACGCTCCAGGACATTCACAGGCAGATTCCGCCAGGATGCCGCTGGATTGACTGGGGCCACCGCATCAGTTTCGTCTACCTGACGCCGGACGCCGTTGGCGATGAAGTTTTGGATGCCGTGGCCGATGAAGTCTGTCGTCTCGATCAGCAAGCCTGTTCCAGCCCGCAATGGTTGCTGGTGGACAGCGATGATCCGCAGGTGCTCAGCGCAATCGGCGCAGCCCTGGCCAACGCGTTCGAACGCCGCTGCGCACGCTGGCCAGCGCTGGTGCCGACGGATCAGGAAGCGGCGCAGATCACCACACACACCGCGATGGCGCGGCTGAGCAAGAGCTTTTCCGGGCTGACCGGCGAGGTATGGAGCGCGCCGGGCTGGCGACTGATCTGGAGCCATGACCGGCAACTCACACCGTCCCCGCTGTTCCGCACGCTCCTGCTCAAACCGTTGCCCCGCGCACTGATCAGCCAAACGCTGCTGCCATGGCGCAATGTGCTGCAAAGTTGTGCGCTGGCGTGCCTGCCGGCGCAGATCGGCGAATTGTCGCGAACGCTGATTGCGGCGGGCGTGACGCGCATCGCACCGGTAGAGGCGATTCACGACGGTTACGCGGGCGAACCTCATGACGGTGTTTACGCGCTGCAGCGCTTGAGCCGACGCGTCTCGGTCAGTTTGTCAGCGAGCGATTTGCCCACGCATGCGACGCTCGACCGGCCACCCGCTGCGCTGCCTCCGAGCGGTTTGCCGATCATGGACAAAGACGCGTTTATCAAGCGTGCGCCGTCGCCTGCGGCACAGTTGTTCTTCCGTTCCGGCGGCAGCAGTGGCACACCCTCTTTGGCCGCTTACAGTTATCGCGATTTTCAGCGACAGATGCGCGCAACCGCCGACGGTCTGTTCGCTGCCGGGCTGGACGTCACACGGGACAAAGTGATGAACCTGTTTTTTTGCGGCGGGCTCTACGGCGGCTTTTACAGTTTTGCCAAGGTGCTGGAACTGGCCGACGTCGCGCATCTGCCCATGGCCGCACCCGCCGACGATGATTACAGCGAGATCGCCCGACTGATCGTCGAACAGCGCGTCAACGTCCTCATTGGCATGCCGAGCACCGTGCACCGTTTGTTCCTCAACGAGGAGCAACGCCTGCGCGACTATGGCGGCATCGACAAGGTCTTTCTCGGCGGTGAGCACATTAGCGATCCGTGTCGTGACTTGCTCCAGCGCTGTGGTGTGCGCACGCTGCGTTCGGCGGTGTACGGCAGCGTCGATGCCGGGCCACTCGGACATGCCTGCACCGCCAGCGACGACGGCGTGTTTCACCTGATGAGCGAGATTCAACACCTGGAGATTGTCGCGCTGGATGACGACGTGGCGGTGTCCGGCCATCAAGTCGGGCGGCTGTTGTTCACGGCGAAATCCCGCGAAAGCCAAGCCGTCCAACGTTATGCCGTCGGCGATACAGGCCGCTGGCTGAGCGCCCCCTGCCCTTGCGGGCTGACCTCGCCGCGCTTCGAACTGTTGCAGCGACACGGTCAACTGGTACGTATCGGCACCGACTTCATTTGCCTCAAGCAACTGGCCAGATACCTGCAAACGCCATTTCAGTTGATTCTGGATCACGCGCCCGATGGCCTGGAGCGCCTGCGTTTGCGCTGCGACAGGCACCCGGCGGACGCCCTCGCCCGACTTCAACCCTATACGACACTGACGACTTTGCTGCGCAGCGGATTGCTTTGCGTGGAAGTTGAACGCTGTAAGCCGATGCAATTCAGCAAAAACCGACACAGCGGAAAGATCCCGGAACTGATCGATGCGCGTCATTGACCGCGCCCGCCTCTCAGGAGAGAACCTTTGAACACTTCCCCAGCACTCAATAACCTCATCGCCTTTGCGCGGCAGCATTCCGAGTATTACGCCAGGCACTTGCACGGGGTTGCCCCCGACGTTTCCATACTCAGTGAACTTCCCGTGGTGGATCCTCAGCAATACTGGCAAACCAGCCAGAACCTCGAACAATGGCCGGTGCTGACAACAGTTGTCGGCCCCGCGCTGGTGTTCAAAACCGGTGGCACCACCAGCGCCGGCAGGCTTTCAGTGTTCACCCGCGAGGAGTGGCAGACACTGGTGAAAGACTTCGGCAGTCAGCTGACGTCGCAACTCGATCCGGGTGATCGCGTCGCCAATCTGTTCTTCGTCGGTGACCTGTACGCCAGTTTCATTTTCATCCACGACGCCTTGGCACATGAAACGGCCGGCGTGACCGAATACCCGTTCACCGGGCATGTCGACTCAAGCGTCCTTGCCGACTCGATTGTTCAACACCGGATCAACGTGCTCGCGGGTGTACCCGCGCATTTACTCAGTTTTGCCGATTGGCTCCACAGCCATTCGCGCGTCCTCGAGGGTGTCGACACGCTGCTCTATGGCGGTGAGAGTCTGTTCGCGCCGCAACTGCAACAGTTACACCGGGTGTTCCCCAATGCCCGGTTCGCCTCCATCGGTTATGCCAGTGTCGACGCCGGTTTTATTGGCGCCACGGCGCGCGACTGTGCCCTGGGTGAACACCGCATGCTCGAACGCCACAGCGTGCTGGAGATCCTTGATGAGCAAACCGGCGAAGTGATCGACGCTTGCGGAGTCACCGGACGGTTAGTGGTCACCAATCTGACGCGGCGATTGATGCCGTTGATTCGCTATCCGGTTGGTGACCGCGCCTGCTGGCGAGAGCCCGCAAGCGCGCCGGCGCGCAAATTCGCCTTGCAGGGACGCTGCGCAAACAGCTCGCGGGTGAGGGTTGCCAGCCTGACCTTGATGACCGACGACATTGCCGCGATCGTGCAACGCATCACGGGCAGTGACGACTGGCAACTGGTCATCGAACAGGCAGGCAACCGCGATGTCCTGACCCTCAAATGGCGGGTCGATATCACGACTGCCGACGCTCGTTCAATCAGCGCGGCATTGCGCGCGGCGCTGATCGAGCATCAGCCGCAGATCGCGCAACTCGCTGCAGAGCATCGGCTCGACCTGCTCGTAGACGGCTGTAGCGCAGCGGATCTCGCCTGCCACCCGCGCTCCGGCAAGCGCCAACGCGTACGGGACCTGCGTGGTTATGATGCGCCCAGCCTGGAGCAACGCCCATGGACGAGGTGACGCTACGAAGTTATCGCCCTACCGACGCGACGGCAGTCAGTCGGCTGTTCCGGGCCATTTACGGGGATCACTACGTTCAACCGCATGTTTATCTGCCCTTGATGATCAATCAGAATCATTGCGACGGTCGCTGGCATTCGCTGGTAGCCGTGGCGGGCAGCACAATGCTCGGGCATGCGACATTGTTCAGAAATAAAGGGATGCACATTGCAGAACTGGCATTGAGCGTGGTCCATCCAGCCACTCGCGGACAGAACATCGCCACGCAATTGGGCCGGCAATTGTTGATACACGCACAGGCCTTGAGTTGCCGTGGCGTGGCGATCAAACAAGTGACGCAACACCTTTACACGCAACGCATGGCCGACCGGTTGGGTTTCGTCAGCACCGGGCTGATGCTCGACTATGTGCCTTCACCCTTCGGCGAGCCTCTGCCGGAATCAATCGTTATCGGTTACACCGCAATCGACAGTTATCAGCGGCCGCTGCCGGCACTGGAATGGCCCGAGAGCTGCCACGGTTTCATGCAGCATTTATGCAGTGTGTTCGGGACACAGGAAAAGGACACTCGCTGGACCGGGCCGTCGCTGGTGTTCGAACAGCATGCGGGGCGCCACGACGTTTATCTGAAAAAACTCGACAACCGCTTGCTGAAACAATTGCAACGGTTGCCCAGGCACTGGACGGTGTCCATCAGGCTCAGACTCGCCCACGGCTTTGCCGGCGCACTGAACAAGCTGGCAAGCATCGGATTCGCATTTACCGGTATTGCCCCGGATGAAGGGGGTGAAGGCTGGCTGGCGTTGTTCCACCGCGGCTATCGGCGGCGCTCACTGACGCTGCATTGTCCGCATATGCAACGGCTACACGATCAGGCCCAGTGCAGTGCACTTGAATAAAAAGTGGCCCGTTCCAGATGGAACGGGCCACTTTGTCAATTCAGGCCTTGGCCTTCACGCCCTTGTCCGTCGGTATCGGCGCATTGCCTTCACCGTAGAGTTTCAGGTTCTGCAGGACATAAATGGCTTTTTTGAATTCCGGAATCAGATTCTTCCCGTAAGCATTGCCATTGAGCCCATTGGTCTGAATGGCATCTAGCTGAGTCGCGAAATATTCCAGGGCGTTGAAGCGCGCGTCGGGGTCTTTCTGCACGCCGAAACGGTCGAACTTTTCGCCTGCATTGAGCAGCGTGAAAGAGGTGACCTCGGAAATCAAGCCACGCTCACGAAGGAACACGCTCAGCTTGCCCATTTGTTTGACCGACACATCGGCGGGGTTGAAACCTTTGATCTGCTTGCGCAAACCCTGTTTGTCCATCTCCGCCGTGTTCAGTGCATTCGGATCATTACCGACCGTGGTTAGCATCTGCTGCACTTTGACGCTTTGCGCGACCTGTTTCTTGGCTCCGGTATTGCGCACCAGGACGCCGGCCTTGCTTTCCCACGCACCGGTATAGCCGATAGTCATGAGAGAAGTCCCTGAGAAATGCCCATGAAAAGATCCTTGTTCAGCGTTTTCAATGGGCGCGAGTATCGGTCGGCAAACTGATGGCACCAATCTATTTCTGCACTTTTTTACAAATTCCGTACATTTGCGATACAAACCGGTATCCCCCCGTAAAGACTGGGCCAGAGCGCTTTCCAATCCTTCTGATCATCAGGCCAATCACTCTAACGAACGAGCTGGTTAGTTTGAATGTACCTGGCTTGTTACACACCCTTCGTCGCGCCGTTTCCTTTTAGAACGAAAGTACCTAAAGGTTCTCTTTTACTCGACGATAAGCTGGTGACACCCGCACTGTTCCGCCCCCCGCCCCCTAATAAGAAACGCTGCTCAAGGACCGGTTTCCATGCCCGCATTCCGCACCATTCAGGCTCGCTACACCTTGTTTCTGGTTCTGTTCATCCTGCTGCTGTCGGTTCTGACCGTGGTCGGTATCAGCCAGTTGGTCGCTCCCAAATTGCGGCAAACCGAAGAGCAGGTCGTGCTCAACCGCATCGCCGAAGTCGCCGAGCAGATTCAGGGCGAACTGAACAAGGTTCAGTCCCAGCAACGCAGCATCACCCAGACCATCCCGCTGCTGGACAGTGCAGCCATCGACACGGTGCTGCCGGGATTGGTGGATCAGTACGGTGAACTCAAGGTGTTCGGCGGCGGGATCTGGCCGCTGCCGGGCCAACGCGAGGCCGGGCGCAACAAATTCAGTACGTTCTGGCATCGCGATGCCTCGGGCAAACTCGCCGTGAACACGTTCTGGAACAGTGACGCCGCACCCAATTACTACGACCAGAGCTGGTACAAGGGCGGCATGGCCACCCCGCGTGGTCAGTGCGCCTGGGCGGCGGCCTATAAGGACGACGCCAGCGCCGAACCGCGCACCAACTGCGCCATGGCGATCCAGAAAAACGGCTCGGCGTGGGGCGTGTCGACCATCGACGTGACCCTTGGCTTCTTCAATGACCTGGTTGCACGCAAGGAAAAAGACCTCAACGCCGAAATGCTGATCGTCGAGGCTGACGGCAAGATCATCAGCAACAGTTCGCGCATCAGCGGGCCGATCGTGTTGAAAAACATCAGTGATCTGGCCAGCACCTCGACGTTTGCCAGCCAGGTGAAAACCGGTCTGCAAAACCGCGATCAGGCGCAACGAGTCGAATTCGACAACCACGGCGAAGCCAGCACCTTCTTCATGCGCCCGATCGAGGGCACGCCGTGGTTCCTCGCCACCGCCCTGCCGACCAAAATGCTCACTGCCCAACGCGACGATGTGTTGAGCAGCCTGAGCCTGTTGCAGATTCCATTGGTGATTCTGCTGGTGTTGTTGCAGGTCTACGCAATCCGCCAGTTGGTGCAACGCATGAAGGCGTTGAAAGCCAACATCGATTCGTTGTCCAGCGGTGATGCCGACCTGACCCGGCGCATCACCATTCGGGCCGAAGACGAACTGGGCGCCATTGGCCATTCGATCAACACCTTCATCGCCTACCTGCAAAACATGATCGGCGAAGTCACCCAGGCCACCGGCGCCATGGCCTCGAGCCTCGACAACCTGCAACGCACCTCGGCGCACACCAGCCAGATTCTGTTGCGCCATGCCTCGGAAACCGATCAGACCGTTACCGCCATCACCGAAATGAGTTCGACCGCAGAAAGCGTGGCGCAGAACGCTGCTGAAACCGCTGCGTTCACCCAGCGCGCCAACGAAAACGCCGACCGTTCGCGGGTGGTGGTCGGTGAAGCCACCAACAGCGTGGTCGCGTTGATCGATGAAGTCGCCAGCGCCACCCATAAAGTTGAAAACATGCAACAGGACGCGCAGCGCATTACCGAGATTCTCGGTGTTATCGGTGCCATTGCCGGCCAGACCAACCTGCTCGCACTCAATGCCGCCATCGAAGCCGCCCGTGCCGGTGAACAAGGACGAGGTTTTGCCGTGGTGGCGGACGAAGTCCGTGCGCTCGCCGCACGTACCCAGGCCAGCACATCGGAGATCAACGAAATGCTGAGCCGCCTGACCCAAGGCGTCAGCTCTTCGGTCAGCGCCATGGAAAACACCCAGGCGAGCTGCAAATCCGCCGCCGACGCCACCGCCCGGGTCAACACCGGCCTCGATGAAATGGCCGGTTCGGTCAGCCACATCAACAGCCTGAGCACGCAAATCGCTACCGCCGCCGAGCAACAAAGCGCGGTGACCGAAGAGATCAACCGCAGCATGGTGCAGATCCGCCACATGGTTGATGAACTGGTGCAAAGCGGCCAGGCCAGCGAACTCAACACACGGCAATTGCTTGAAGCCAATAGTCGCGTGAGTGCAATCATGGGGCGTTTCAAGGTTCGCTGATTCTTTGAGGCAACCTCGTACCAGCAGACAACTCCTCCTGTGGGAGCTGGCTTGCCAGCGATAGCGGTGCATCAGGTAAAACAGTTTCACCTGACCGGGCCCCATCGCTGGCAAACCAGCTCCCACAGGATTCAGCGGTGTTCACAGAATCAGCGGACGACCTCCTGACACATTTGTCATCTCGCACTCAGTCAATTGTCAGCCGTGATCTACGATCATCCTGCCAGTCCTCCCTGTAGCAACTGGAAACACTCCGTTGATGCCGGGTAGGAAAAACCGGTCAAAATGCGTTCTTTTTGATCGCCATCCGAGTCGAGAGCCCGTTATGCGAACCCACCTGCGTCTGCTCGCCTTGAGCGCCCTGTTCATCTCTTCCCTGGCTCAGGCCGCCGACCTGATCCCGATCGAAGTCCACCGCGATGCCAATTGCGGTTGCTGCAAAAAGTGGATCAGCCACCTCGAAGCCAATGGTTTCAAGGTCGAAGACCACGTCGAAAGCGACATGAGCAGCTTCAAACAGCAACACGGCGTGCCACCGCGTCTGGCGTCGTGTCACACCGCAATCATCAACGGCAAATTCGTTGAAGGCCACGTACCCGCCGATCAGGTGCTGGCCTTGAGCAAACGCAACGATCTGCTCGGCGTCGCGGCACCGGGCATGCCGATGGGCTCGCCGGGGATGGAGATGGACGGCATGAGCGATGCCTATCAAGTGATCGGCCTGAAGAAGGACGGCAGTGGCGTGGTGGTGGCGGATTACCCGGCCCATTGATGGGCGCGGCTTATTTCGGGCTGTTCTTTGCTGCGTTCGGCGCGGCGACCTTGTTGCCGTTGCAGTCCGAAGCGTTGCTGGTCGGTTTGATCGTCAGCGACCGTTATTGGCTGTGGGGTTTGCTGGCGGTGGCAACACTGGGCAACGTCCTCGGTTCGCTGGTCAATTGGTGGCTGGGCCGCGGGATCGAACGGTTTCAGGATCGACGCTGGTTTCCGGTCAGTCCGCGGCACATGGCCTTGGCGCGCAAACACTATGAACGCTACGGGCATTGGTCACTGCTGCTCAGTTGGCTGCCGGTGATCGGCGATCCGCTGACGTTGATTGCGGGGGTCATGCGTGAACCACTCGGGCGCTTCCTGTTGATCGTCACCCTCGCCAAAGGCGCACGTTATGCCGTGGTGGCCCTGTTGACGCTCGGCTGGCTAGGTTGAACGATCAGGCGCAGCGATTGCCTGTGTTTAACGTCGACGTAATCCAGCCGCACCAGCATCAGTCCAATTTTGAAATGGAGTTTGTCCTTATGCCCGTCCCTGTTTCCCGTTGGTTGCCCGGCCTGGTGCTCAGCGCCGCCCTGCCGCTGCTTGCTCACGCGGCAACCGATACCGCGCCCGCCGAAGGCCCGGCGTACGGCCCGGAGCTGCAAGGTTTCGAATACCCTTACACCCTCAAACATTTCGCCTTCCAGTCCCAGGGCAAGTCCCTGCAGATGGGTTACATGGACTTCGCCGCGCATGGCAAAGCCAATGGCCGCACCGTGGTGCTCATGCACGGCAAGAATTTCTGCGGCGCGACCTGGGACAGCTCGATCAAGGCCCTGAGCGAAGCCGGTTATCGCGTGGTTGCGCCGGATCAGATCGGATTCTGCACCTCGAGCAAACCCGACAATTATCAGTACAGCTTCCAGCAGCTTGCGACCAACACGCAGCAACTGCTCAAAGCACTGGGCATTCAGAAAGCCACCCTGCTCGGCCACTCCACCGGCGGCATGCTCGCCACCCGCTATGCGTTGTTGTTCCCGGAACAGGTCGATCAACTGGCGCTGGTCAACCCGATCGGCCTGGAAGACTGGAAGGCCCTCGGTGTGCCCTATCGCACGGTGGACCAGTGGTATCAGCGCGAGCTGAAAGTCAGCGCCCAGGGTATTCGCGAATACGAGCGCACCACCTATTACGACGGTCGCTGGAAGCCTGAATTCGATCGTTGGGTCGACATGCTCGCCGGTCTGAGCAAGGGCCCGGGCAAGACCCAAGTCGCATGGAATTCGGCGCTTATCTACGACATGATTTTCACCCAGCCGGTGTACTACGAGTTCAAGGACTTGAAGATGCCGACGCTGTTGCTGATCGGCACCTCCGACACCACCGCCATCGGCAAGGACCTCGCGCCACCGGAGGTGAAGGCGAAGATCGGCCACTATGAAGTGCTCGGCAAACAAGTGGCCAAGCTGATCCCGCAGTCGACGCTGGTGGAATTCCCCGGCATGGGCCACGCGCCGCAAATGGAAGAACCGGCGCAGTTCCATCAGGCTCTGCTTGGCTGGCTGAGCAAATCCAATCCCGTTCCTTGATGAGGTAAGGCTGATGGCGGTGCAGATTGCAGTAATCGATGACTGGCAGGACGTCGCCCGCGACGTGGTCGACTGGTCAGCCCTCGATAGCCTCGGTGACGTGACTTTTGTCCATGACTACCCGGCGGACAACGCCGAACTGGCCGAGCGCCTGGGCCGGTATCAGGTGATTTGCGTGATGCGCGAGCGCACGCGGTTCGATGAAGACCTGCTCAAGCGTTTGCCCAACCTGAAACTGCTGGTGACCGGCGGCATGCGCAACGCGGCGCTGGACATGCAGGCGGCAGCCGGTCTGGGCATCCAGGTCTGCGGCACGGACAGCTACAAGCACGCGGCACCGGAACTGACCTGGGCGCTGATCATGGCGGCCACGCGTAATCTGGTAAATGAGGCCAATGCCTTGCGCGCGGGTCAGTGGCAGCAAGGCCTGGGCGGTGATTTGCACGGTCGCACGCTGGGCATCCTCGGCCTCGGCAGCATCGGCCAGAAAGTTGCGCAGTTCGGGCAGGTGTTTGGCATGCGGGTGATCGCCTGGAGTGAAAACCTTACCGCTGAACGGGCCGAACAGGCCGGCGTGACGTATGTCAGCAAGCAGGAACTGTTCGAGCAGGCCGATGTGTTGTCGGTGCACCTGGTGCTCAGCGAGCGCAGTCGCGGGCTGGTCGATGCGCAGGCGCTGGCCTGGATGAAACCGACGGCACTGCTGGTGAATACCGCGCGCGGGCCGATCGTTGACGAAGCGGCGTTGATCAAGGCATTGCAGAAACAACAGATCGCCGGCGCGGCGCTGGACGTATTCGAGCAGGAGCCGTTGCCGGCCATGCACCCGTTTCGCACACTCGACAATGTGTTGGCGACGCCGCATGTGGGGTATGTCAGTCGGCAGAACTACGAGCAGTTCTTTTCGCAGATGATCGAGGATATTCAGGCTTGGGCGGCGGGGAGTCCGATTCGGCTGATGAACTGAGATATTTCATGATTGCGGTGGTGTTTCGGCCATCGCCATCGCTAGCAGGGCTAGCTCCCACAGGGGATTTTGCAACGATCAATATCCAATGTAGACGCTAGCGCTGCTGGCGATGTGGCTTTAACTGTCATCCCATCAACAAACTGTTCGCACCACAACAGTGCGAGCGCCCTCCTCGCTAGCACAAAATCGTGACCGCCCGGTCACCGTTTTGGCCCTTCCCCTACAAAAAACCTGCACTTCGTCGGTGCGATTGCCTCGAAAGTCCGGGGTTTCCGTTAACGGCAAACCGATTGTCGAACAATTTACCCATTTGCTCTGGCCCGCTCTAGGATCTGGCCTAGACTGGTTTTTTCGGGGTAAGACCTGCCGGTCACATTGGCGAAAAAAAGTCGAAACTTTTGCGCAGAGCGGCGGGTCATCTGAAAGGCAGGGCCGAAGCGACTGGTGCAATCCTTGCAACAGCCCAATCACCCATTCTGCTTGCGCGTGTTGGGTAGCGTTTGCTCACCGATGCGTGGCGCGTTTGCGCCCGGCCACAGGATTTGGCCACGGACATCGCTTGTTAAAGACAAGAATCAGATCAACAACACGGGAGAGTCATATGATCAGTGCGGCATTGGATATTCAGGGAGAGCGTGCTCAACAGTCGATTGGCGAATCGAGCACCGTCAGCGTTCCCGGCAGCCGACAGATCAACGTCCCCGGCACCAAGACGCTGACTCCAGTAGCGAGCCAGAATCCCAACAAGAAGAAAGTGTTGTTTGTCACCTCGGAAATCGCCGACCTGGTCAAGACCGGCGGCCTCGGTGACGTTTCGGCTGCTCTGCCCCGCGCGATGGCGCATCTGCACGATGTGCGCGTGTTGATCCCCGGTTACCCGCAAGTGATGCACAGCGAGAACCCGATCCACATCATCGGTGAACTCGGCGGCCACGCTGCACTGCCACCGTGCAAGATCGGCCGTATGGACATGCCGGACGGCCTGGTGATCTACGTGTTGATCTGCCCTGAACTCTACGAGCGCGAAGGTTCGCCTTACGGCGCCAACAACGGCCGCGACTGGCCGGACAACCACATCCGCTTCGCCCGCCTCGGTCTGGCCGCTGCCGACATCGCCGCCAACCTCGCGCAAATCCACTGGTGCCCGGATCTGGTGCACGCCCATGACTGGCCGGCCGGTCTGGCCCCGGCTTATATGCACTGGCGCGGGCAGCGCACGCCGACGCTGTTCACCATTCACAACCTTGCGTATCAAGGTGTGACCAGCCTCGGTTCCTGCCCGGAGCTGGGTATTCCCAACCATGCCCTGCAACAGGAAGGCATGGAGTTTTACGGCAAGATGTCGTTCCTCAAGGCCGGCATGGCCTATTCGAGCCACATCACGACGGTCAGCGCGACGTATGCGCAAGAAATCACCACCCCGGATTTCGGCTGCGGCCTAGACGGCTTTCTCGCCGCCAAGACCCAGCAAGGCTTGCTCAGCGGTATCCCTAACGGTATCGATGAGAGCTGGGACGCTGCCACTGACCCGCACCTGTTTGCGCCGTTCGCCATTGGCGATTGGGAAGGCAAAGCCGTCAACGCCGCCCATGTCCGCGAGCTGTTCGAACTGAATGATTCCGAAGGTCCGCTGTTCGCGGTGGTATCGCGTCTGGTGTACCAGAAAGGTCTCGACCTGACCCAAGCGGTGTCCGAGTACATCGTGGAGAACGGCGGCCAGATCGCGATCATCGGTCGCGGTGAGCCGGAAGAAGAGCAAGCCATGCGTGATCTGGCGCTGCGCTTCCCCGGTCAGATCGGTGTGCGCATCGGCTTCAATGAAACCGACGCCCGCCGCATGTTCGCCGGCAGCGACTTCCTGCTGATGCCGTCGCGTTATGAGCCTTGCGGCTTGAGTCAGATGTACGCCCAGCGTTTCGGCTCGCTACCGGTCGCACGCAACACCGGCGGCTTGGCCGACACCATTGAAAACGGTATCACCGGGTTCCTCTTCGACGAATCCACCGCCGAAAGCTATCAAGAAGCCCTGAGCCGTGCGTTCAAGGTCTTCGCTTATCCTGAACTGCTCAATGCCATGCGTTGCCGGGCAATGGCCGCGCCGTTCAACTGGTGCAAAGCCGTTGAACCGTACGCCGAACTCTACGAACAACTGGTGGCCAAGGCCTTGGGTAAAGCGATTCACAAGTAACAGGGAGGTCAGCAATGCCGTTACGGTCTACTGAAATCTGGCCACACGGCGCGATCATGCTGGATGCCGAGCACACGCAATTTGCGTTGTGGGCGCCGGATGCGTTTTACGTCAGCGTCGAACTCGCCAACGGCGAGTCTCTGCCGATGCTGCCTCAGGCAGATGGCTGGTTCGTGATCAAGGCCCGCTGTCCGGCGGGCACGCGTTACCGCTACAACATCGACGGCGAACTGGAGGTGCCCGACCCGGCCTCCAGGGCGCAGGACGGCGACCTCAACCGCCACAGCGTGGTGGTTGATCCACACGCCTATCAATGGCGCCACAGTGCCTGGCACGGTCGGCCGTGGAGCGAAGCGGTGATCTACGAGTTGCACGTCGGTGCACTCGGCGGCTTCGCTGAAGTCGAACAGCATCTGGCGCGCCTCGCCGGCCTTGGTATTACCGCCATCGAACTGATGCCGCTGGCGCAGTTCCCCGGTGATCGCAATTGGGGCTATGACGGTGTTTTGCCCTACGCGCCGCAAGCCTCCTACGGCACCCCGGAACAACTTAAGCACCTGATCGACAGCGCCCACGGCCACGGCCTGGCGGTGATTCTCGACGTGGTCTACAACCACTTCGGCCCCGACGGCAATTACCTGCATCGTTACGCCAAAGGCTTTTTCCGCGAGGACAAACACACGCCGTGGGGCGCGGCGATCGATTTTCGCCGCGACGAAGTGCGCGAGTTCTTCATCGAAAACGCGCTGATGTGGTTGCTCGAATACCGCTTCGACGGTTTGCGCCTCGACGCGGTGCATGCCATCGAAGACCCGGATTTCCTCACAGAGATGGCCCAGCGCATCCGCGCACAGATCGACCCGAGCCGTCATGTCTGGCTGACCGTGGAAAACGAACTCAACCAGTCGAGCCTGCTGGAATACGACTACGACGCGCAATGGAACGACGACGGCCATAACGCCCTGCACGTCCTGCTCACCGGCGAAACCGACGCCTATTACGCCGACTACGCCGCGCAACCCACCGAACAATTGGTGCGCTGCCTGAGTCAGGGCTTTGTCTTCCAGGGCCACATCACCCGCCACGGCGAACCGCGCGGCGAGCCCAGCGAACACTTGCCGTCTACGGCGTTTGTGCTGTTCCTGCAAAACCACGATCAGATCGGCAACCGTGCGTTCGGCGAACGCTTGCATCATCTGGCCGATCCGCGCGCGGTGCAGGCCGCGACCGTGCTGTTGCTTCTTTCACCGATGATTCCGCTGATGTTCATGGGCGACGAATTTGCCGCCGAGCAACCGTTCCTGTTTTTCACCAGCCATCACGGCGAATTGGCCGAACTGGTGCGTGAGGGTCGCCGCAATGAATTCGCTGCGTTCAGCGCTTTCACCGACCCGCACAAGCGTGAGCAGATTCCTGATCCGAATGGCGAAAAAACCTTCCACGATTCACAGCCAAGGCTGATCGGCAATGGCAGCGTAAAACAGCAGGAAACCCTCGCGCTGTACCAGAAGCTCCTGCAATTTCGCCATCAATACATCATTCCCCATCTGTCCGGCACCCAGGCACTGGGTGCGCACATGCTCGGTTATGGTGCGGTCAGCGCGCGCTGGCGTCTGGGCAATGGCAGTGAGCTGCGAATTGACCTGAACCTCAGCGACACGCCAGTGGTCAACCCTGCACAGACCGAGGCTGTGTGGTTGTTTCAGCAGCCACCCACCGCCGATCTATCGGAATCGGGCGAACTGCCCGCGTATTGCGCGCTTGTCAGCCTCACGGCCGCAACCCCTTTGCAACCTCTGGATGGAGAGCGCCTATGAGCGATGCGCAACTGGAAATTCTTGCCAGCCGAGCCGGCCTCGCCGTCGACTGGATCGACGCCAACGGGCGTCAGCAGAAAGTCGCCCCGGCGGTGCTGCGCAATGTCCTCATCGGGCTTGGCCACCCGGCGAGCACGGCGCAGGAAATCGACGCCAGCCTGCTGGAACTGCAAGCGGTGCAACAAGACCGCCATCTGCCGCCGCTGCTGACCAGCGATGTCGGCGTCGGCGTTGATCTGGCGCGATACTTCGCCCCGGAAACTCCGTGCGAAATCCACCTTGAGGACGGTTCGCGACTCAACCTCAAACTCGATAGCGAGGCGGTACTCCCCGGGCTGATTCCGGTCGGCTACCAACAAGTACACATCGCCGATCAATATTTCACCCTGGCCGTGGCGCCGGAGCGCTGCTTCAGTGTCGGCGATGCCGTGGACAATCCGATCCCGCGCGCGTGGGGCCTGAGCGTGCAACTGTATTCATTGCGCCGCCCTGGCGATGGCGGCTTCGGCGACACCCAAGCGCTGGAAGAGCTGGCGCGCGTGGCCGGTGAACGCGGCGCCGAGGCCTTGGCGATCAGCCCGTTGCACGCGATGTTCAGCGCCGACACCGGGCGCTACAGCCCTTATTCACCGTCCAGTCGCTTGTTTCTCAATTCCCTGTACGCCGCCCCCGGCGCGATCCTCGGCGAACGTGCATTGCGTGACGCCATCGACGCGACAGGTCTGGCCGAACAGTTCGCCCAACTCGAAGACCTCAAGCTGATCGACTGGCCAAGTGCAGCCGATGCCAAACAGAAACTCCTGCAGGCCTTGTACGAGGGCTTTATCGCGGGTGATCACCCGTTGCATCCAGACTTCGCCAGTTTCCGCCATGCCGGTGGCGAAGCACTGGAAAACCATTGCCGCTTTGAAGCGATCCAGGAGATGCGCGCCGCCCGTGGCGAGAACCTCGATTGGCGCCACTGGCCGGAACACTGGCACGACCCGCGCGGTGCGGCACTCGAGGCGTTTGCCGAAGAATATGCCGAGCGCATCGGCTACTTTGCATTCTGCCAATGGCTGATCCACCGTTGCCTCGAACGTGCGCAAACCGCCGCTCGCAGCGCGGGCATGGGCATTGGCCTGATTGCTGATCTGGCGGTTGGCGCCGATGGTGCCGGCAGTCAGGCCTGGAGTTTTCAGGATGAATTGCTCGCCTCGCTCACGGTCGGTGCGCCGCCGGACATTCTCAACCGCTCCGGGCAAGGCTGGGGGATTTCCGCGTTCTCGCCGGAAGGTCTGATCCGCAATGGCTTCCGTGCCTTCATCGACATGCTGCGCGCCAACTTCGCCCATGCCGGCGGTTTGCGCATCGACCATGTGATGGGCCTGCAACGCCTGTGGGTGATTCCCAATGGCGCGGCGCCTGCCGATGGCGCTTATCTGTATTACCCGGTCGACGACCTGCTGCGTTTGCTCACCCTCGAATCCCATCGCCACCAAGCCATCGTCCTCGGCGAAGACCTCGGCACCGTACCCGACGGCCTGCGTGAAAAACTCATCGCGCGCTCGATGCTCGGCATGCGCGTGCTGCTGTTCGAACAGGACAACACCCATTTCAAACCGATCCTCGACTGGCCGGACAATGCACTGGCGACCACCAGCACCCACGATCTGCCGACGCTCAACGGCTGGTGGCATGGGCGCGACATCGACTGGAATGCACGCCTGGGTTTTGTCGATGCCAACGGTGAAATCGAATGGCGCCAGCATCGCCAGCGTGAACGCGAAGGCTTGCGCAGTGCCTTGAGTCAGGACCCGCAGAACTTCCGCGAGGAATCCCACGAGGCCGATCAAGTGGTCGATGCCGCCGTGCGTTTCCTCGGTCACACCCGTGCGCCGCTGGTGCTGCTGCCACTGGAAGACGCGCTGGGCATCAACGAACAAGCGAATTTCCCCGGAACCATCGACACTCACCCGAACTGGTCGCGGCGGTTGCCCGGCACCAGCGAAGCGTTGCTGGATGACGCCGATGCGGCGCGCCGTTTGGAATTACTCGCCTGTGCAAGGCTTCAGGCTGCCGAGCGTGACCAATGAACCAAACGCTTATCCAGCCGCTGCGCGCGACCTTGCGCCTGCAATTCCATAAAGGTTTCACCCTCGAACAAGCGGTGCCGCTGGTGCCGTATTTCGCCCAATTGGGCATCAGCCACATCTACGCCTCGCCGCTGCTGGCCGCGCGATCGGGTTCAATGCACGGCTACGACGTGGTCGACCCGACCCAAGTCAACCCGGAACTCGGCGGCGAAACGGCGCTGCGCCATCTGGTCAGCACACTGCGCGAACACAACATGGGGCTGATCCTCGACATCGTCTCCAATCACATGGCCGTCGGCGGCAACGACAATCCGTGGTGGCTGGACCTGCTGGAATGGGGACGACTGAGCCCCTACGGCGAGTTCTTCGACATTCAGTGGCACTCGCCCGACCCGTTGATGGAAGGTCAGTTGCTGCTGCCGTTCCTTGGCAGCGACTACGGCGTCGCGTTGCAGGACGCCACGCTGCAACTGCGCTTCAATCCGCAGACCGGGAGCTTTTACGTCGAGCACTACGACCATCATTTCCCGATCTGCCCGAGCGACTACGGCGAGATCCTCAAGCACGAAGAAACGCTGAAGCCGCTTGCCGACCGCTTCAGCACGCTCAGCTATCAATCCGATGCGCACTCGCTGGCAATGCCGCTGAAGGAAGCACTGCGCGACTCGGCGAAGGATCCGCAGGTGCTCCAGGCGATCGAAAGCAACCTGAAGCACTTCGACTCGACCACCGAAGCAGGCTTCGACGCGCTACATCAGTTGCTGGAGCGCCAAAGCTATCGCCTCGCCAGTTGGCGCACGGCGGCGGATGACATCAACTGGCGGCGTTTTTTCGACATCAATGAACTCGGCGGTCTGCGAGTTGAACGTCCGGCGGTATTCGAGGCCACCCACGGCAAAATCTTCCAGCTGATTGAAGAAGGTCTGGTCGACGGTTTGCGCATCGACCACATTGACGGCCTCGCCGACCCGCGCGGCTACTGCCGCAAATTGCGCCGGCGCGTGGATTCGCTGGCACCGGGACGGCACTTGCCGATCTATGTCGAGAAGATCCTTGGAGCTGGCGAAACCTTGCATCGCGATTGGTCGGTGGACGGCACCACCGGTTATGAATTCATGAATCAGTTGTCGCTGCTGCAACACGATCCCGATGGCGAATATGTCCTCGGCGACTTGTGGCAACGGCGCACCGAACGCCCGGCGGCGTTTATCGAAGAAGCACAACTGGCACGTCAGCAAATCCTCAACGGCTCGCTGGCCAGCGATTGCGAAAGCGTCGCCCAAGCCTTGCTGCAAGTGGCTCGCGATGACTTGATGACCCGCGACCTGACGCTCGGTGCGATCCGCCGGGTGTTGCAGGCGTTGATCGTGCACTTCCCGGTCTACCGCACTTACATCAGCGCCATGGGCCGTTCGGCGCAGGACGAGGGGTTTTTCCAGCAGGCCATGGACGGTGCCCGGCAAACCTTGGGCGAAGCCGACTGGCCGGTGCTCGATTGCGTCGCCGCCTGGCTCGGTGGCACGCCGTGGCGGCGCAAACCGCGCGGTCGCTCGCGCAAGATCCTCAAGCATGCCTGCGTGCGTTTTCAGCAACTGACTTCGCCCGCCGCCGCCAAAGCCGTCGAAGACACTGCGCTGTATCGTTCGGCGGTGCTGCTGTCGCGCAATGACGTCGGCTACAACACCGAGCAGTTCAGCGCCCCGGTCAGCGACTTCCATGAGGTCAACCAGCAGCGCTTCGCCGAGTTCCCGGACAACCTGCTGGCCACCGCCACCCACGATCACAAACGTGGCGAAGACACCCGTGCGCGGCTCGCCGTGCTCAGCGAACGCAGTCACTGGTACGCCGAGCAGATCGAACTGTGGCGCGCCCTCGCCCGCCCTGTGCGCAGTGATGACCAACAGCCGTCGAGCGGCGATGAACTGATCCTCTATCAAGCCTTGCTCGGCAGTTGGCCGCTGGATTTGCGCGATGACGATCAGGCCGGGTTCGCCGACTACGCCAAACGCATCTGGCAGTGGCAACAGAAAGCCCTGCGTGAAGCCAAGCTGCAAAGCAGCTGGAGCGCACCGAACGAAGCCTATGAAAACGCCGCGCAAGCGTTCACCGAAAAACTGCTCACCGGCGAAGAAGGCGAACTGCTGCGCGCCGCGCTGAGCAAGACCGTCAACAGCATCGCTGCGGCTGGCGCGCTCAACGGCTTGGCGCAAACCTTGCTGCGCATGACCGTGCCGGGGGTGCCGGATCTGTATCAGGGCAATGAGTATTGGGATTTCAGCCTGGTCGATCCGGACAATCGCCGGCCGGTGGATTACGCCGCCCGTGAGCAGGCACTGCACGAGGCACTGCCGATTGCACAGCTGCTGCCGGACTGGCGTGACGGGCGCATCAAGCAAGTCTTGATCGCCGCTGTGCTGAACCTGCGCCTTGAACACGCCGAGCTGTTTCGGCGTGGCACTTACCAGCCTTTGGAGGTGCTGGGCAATCAGGCGCACAACGTGCTCGCGTTTGCCCGCGAACACGAGGGGAAACAGGCCATCGTGATCGTGCCGATCCGTTGCGCCACGCTGCTGGAAAACAGTGCTGTACCTCAGGTGGATGCGCTGCGCTGGGGCGATACGCGAGTGGTTTTACCGTTCGCCGCCTCTGACACAAACCTGAAGGGACTTTTTTCAACTGCAGCAGTCACAAAAAACAGGGAGCTGAATATCAGCGACGCGCTGGGGGATGTCCCGGTCAATCTCTTTATCCAACACTTAACGTAAGCACGAGTTCAGTTCAGGAGCATTGCGATGAGTACCGACGATAAACGCATTCGCGAATTCGCCTATCAAATCTGGGAATCGGAAGGTCAGCCTGCTGGCCAGGAGGAGCGCCACTGGGAGATGGCGCGCAAGCTGGCAGAGGCTGAAGCCCTGGCACCGAAGAAGCCGCCGAAAGCCGCTGGCAGCAAAGCTGCGGGCAAGACCGCCGAGCCCAAGGCCCCGGCCGCCAAACCAAAACCGCCGGCCAAAGCCAAACCCGCGGGCGCTGCAAAAGTGATTCCCCCGGGCGAAAAAGCCGCTGAGAAAAAGCCCAAGTCGCCGCGAAAGCCTTCGGCGATCTGACGCTAACCGGATTATCGAACTGAATGAATGTGTGGCGGGCTTGCTCGCCACCGGGGACGCCTTCGTCCTCAAGAAACCCACAAGTCCCTTGTAGGAGTGAGCCTGCTCGCGATTGCGATCTGACATCCAGCACTGATGTCGACTGGCAGAACGCTATCGCGAGCAGGCTCACTCCTACAGGGTGTTGTGTCAGCCCAGAATTCACCCGATTTGCAGGAGCAATCATGACCCGTCCAAAGAAAGCCGAGCCCGCCGCGCACGCCGAACCGTCGAGAATCCGTGAAGGTCTGCCCTTCCCGCTCGGTGCGACCTGGGATGGTCTGGGGGTCAACTTTGCACTGTTTTCCGCCAACGCCACCAAGGTTGAACTGTGCATCTTCGACGATGCCGGCGAAGTTGAACTCGAACGCATCGAACTGCCGGAATACACCGACGAGATCTACCACGGCTACCTGCCCGATGCCCATCCGGGGCTGATCTACGGCTACCGCGTCTACGGCCCGTACGACCCGGCCAATGGGCACCGTTTCAACCACAACAAATTGCTTATCGACCCGTACGCCAAGCAACTTGTGGGTGAACTGAAATGGTCGGAAGCGCTGTTCGGCTACACCATCGGCCACCCCGACGCCGACCTCAGTTTCGATGAACGCGACAGCGCGCCTTTCGTGCCCAAGTGCAAAGTCATCGACCCTGCGCACACCTGGGGCAACGACCAGCGCGTCAGCGTGCCGTGGGACAAGACCATCATTTACGAAACCCACGTACGCGGCATCAGCATGCGTCACCCCTCGGTGCCGGAAAACGTGCGCGGCACCTTTGCCGGTCTGATGAATGACGATGTGCTCAAACACATTCGCAGCGTCGGCGTTTCGTCGGTCGAGTTGCTGCCGATTCACGCCTTCGTCAACGACCAGCATTTGCTGCACAAAGGCATGACCAACTATTGGGGCTACAACAGCATCGCCTTCTTCGCCCCGGACCCGCGTTATCTGGCCAGTGGCAAGATCGCCGAGTTCAAGGAGATGGTCGCGCACCTGCACGAAGCCAATCTCGAAGTGATCCTCGACGTGGTCTACAACCACACCGCCGAGGGCAACGAACAAGGCCCGACCCTGTCGATGCGCGGCATCGACAACGCCTCGTACTACCGTTTGATGCCCGACGACAAACGCTTCTACATCAACGATTCCGGGACCGGTAACACCCTCGACCTGAGCCACCCGTGCGTGCTGCAAATGGTCACTGACTCCCTGCGCTATTGGGCCAGCGAGATGCACGTCGACGGTTTTCGCTTCGACCTGGCAACCATTCTCGGGCGTTATCACGACGGTTTCGACGAGCGCCACAGCTTCCTCGTCGCGTGCCGCCAAGACCCGGTGCTGCGTCAGGTGAAAATGATTGCCGAGCCGTGGGACTGCGGCCCCGGCGGCTATCAGGTGGGCAACTTCCCGCCGGGCTGGGTCGAATGGAACGACAAGTTCCGCGACACCGTGCGCGCCTTCTGGAAAGGTGATGACGGTCAGGTTGCAGATTTCGCCAGCCGCATGACCGCCTCCGGTGAGATGTTCAATCAGCGTGGACGCCGGCCGTATTCGTCGGTGAACTTCATCACCGCCCACGACGGTTTCACCCTTAACGATCTGGTTTCGTACAACGACAAGCACAACGAAGCCAACGACGAAAACAATCAGGACGGCAGCAACAACAACCTGTCGTGGAACCACGGCGTCGAAGGCCCGACCGACGACCCCGAAATCAATGAGCTGCGTCATCGGCAGATGCGCAATTTCTTCGCCACGCTGCTGCTCTCTCAGGGCACGCCGATGATCGTCGCCGGTGATGAATTCGCCCGCACCCAGGACGGCAACAACAACGCCTACTGCCAAGACAGTGAAATCGGTTGGGTCAACTGGGACCTGAGCGAAGACGGCAAGGCGCTGCTGAAATTCGTCAAACGTCTGATCAAGTTGCGTCTGGCCTATCCGATTTTGCGGCGCGGACGCTTCCTGGTCGGCGAGTACAACGAGGACATCGGCGTCAAAGACGTGACCTGGCTGGCGCCCGACGCCACCGAGATGACCACCGAGCATTGGCACGACGCGCACAATCGCTGCCTCGGCATGTTGCTTGATGGCCGCGCCCAGGAAACCGGGATTCGCCGCAAGGGTGGCGACGCGACGCTGCTGCTGGTGGTCAACGCGCACCACGACATCGTCAATTTCACGTTGCCGGAAGTGCCGGACGGCGGTTTCTGGACCTGCATGATCGACACCAATCAGCCGGCGATCCGTGGTCAGGAACGCTTCGAGTTCGGGCACGAATACTCGGTCACCGGACGCTCGTTGCTGCTGTTCGAACTGCAACGCGATGAAGAAGATTGATATGGACCTGCACAGTTATCTCGCCCGCCGAACGCCGGACTACGCCGACACTGCCGCTCTCGGCAGTTGCCTGCGGGCACTGGTCGAGGCCGGGCTGGATCGCCTGCCGTTGCCCGGCAGCGGCTATACGCTGGAACGCTTTCAGCGGCTGGCAGAAGTCGGCGGCCACGATCTCGGCTTGTGCAAATTGTATGAGGGCCACACCGACGCGCTGGCGATCATCGAGCAACTCGGCGGCTCGCCAACCCCCGGCAGTACGTGGGGAATGTGGGCGGCGGAACCGCCGCAGGCGCGGGTGAAAGTAACGCCGGTCGGGCATATGGTCGCGCTGAATGGGCGCAAAGCGTGGTGTTCCGGCGCGGCAGTGTTGAGTCATGCATTGCTCACAGCATGGGACGCGGACGATCAGCAACAACTGGTCGCCGTGGCGCTCGACCAACCCGGCGTGACGGTCACCGATCAAGGCTGGCAAGCCGTCGGCATGGGCGCCACCGGCAGCGTTGAAGTGCTTTTCGACAACGCCGAAGCCCAAGCCATCGGCAATCCCGGCGATTACCTGCAACGGCCGGGTTTCTGGCAAGGCGGAATCGGCATTGCGGCGTGTTGGTATGGCGCCGCCCAGCAGATCGCCGAACGCTTGCGCGCACAGTGCGGGCAACGCGAAGAACCCCACTCCCTCGCCCATCTCGGCGCGGTTGACGCAGCTCTGCAAGCGGCGGCTGATGTGTTGCGTTGCAGTGCCCTGCACATTGATGCGCAACCCGACGCCGATGCGCAATTACTCGCCCGCCGCGCCCGTGCGGTGGTAGAGCAATCCGCCGAACAGGTCATGCGTGAAGTCGGTCGCGCCCTCGGTGCCGGGCCCTTTTGCAAGGATCGCCAGTTCGCCCGGTTGATCGCCGATTTGCCGGTGTTCCTGCGTCAAAGCCATGCTGAACGCGACCTCGCCGCTCTCGGCCAGACAGTGGCCAGCCAAGCCGCAGAGGTCTGGTCGCTATGAACGACAATCCGATTGTCGGCCAAGGCACCTCGCTGCAGCAGTGGCAAGGTTCGCGGCAGTTGGCGCAGCTGGAGAGTATCGACGTCCTCAGCCTCGTACCGGCGAATGCACGGGCAGTCATTATTGCGCCGCACCCGGACGATGAAATCCTCGGTTGCGGTGGTTTGCTGCAATTGCTCGCGGCGGCCGGGCGACCGTTGCAGCTGATCTCGGTCACCGACGGCAGCGCCAGCCATCCTGGCTCTGAACGTTGGCCGGTCGAGCGCCTGAGCATCGTGCGCCCGCAAGAGTCCGCCGAAGCCCTGCGCCGTCTCGGCCTGCCAATGCACAGTCTGAAATGGTTGCGGGGAGGCTTTACCGACACCCAAGTCGGCGCGCAGGAACAAGCCCTTTGCGCCTTCATCGAAAGCCATCTGCGCCCCGGCGATGTGGTTTTCACCACGTGGCGCGAAGACGGCCACAGTGATCACGAAGCCGTGGGCCGCGCCAGTGCCGAAGCTGCGCGACGCGGCGGCGCTATCTGCCACGAATTGCCGGTGTGGACCTGGCACTGGGCAACGCCGGAAGACGCCGTGGTGCCGTGGCAACGGGCGCGCAAGATTCTCCTGTCACCCGCGCAGATCGCCCGCAAACGCCACGCGGTGCATGCCTTCGCCAGCCAGTTGGAAGGCGATCCCGACGTCGGACTCGCGCCAGTGCTCGCGCCGTATGTGATCGATCGTCTGCTGCAGCCTTTTGAGGTGGTGTTTCTATGAGCGTCGAGGACCGTTATTTCGAAGGCTTGTTCGCTGGCAACGACGATCCTTGGGCATTCCGCCAGCGCTGGTACGAGCAACGCAAACGCGCGATCACCCTCGCCGCGCTGCCGCGTGCGCACTATCGGGCAATCTTCGAGGCTGGCTGCGCCAATGGCGAGTTGAGCGCCGAACTGGCGAGTCGCTGCGATCGTCTATTGTGCTGCGATACCGCAGCGGCGGCGGCGAATCTGGCGCGGACCCGGCTCAGCCTGTTCGACCACGCGGAGGTGCGCCAAAGTCGCCTGCCGGGCGACTGGCCGGAGGAAAAATTCGACCTGATTGTATTTAGCGAGATCGGCTACTACCTCGATGGCAATGATCTGACAGAGATGATCCGTCGGGCCAGTGATAGCCTGACTGCGGACGGCCAATTGCTCGCCTGTCACTGGCGCCCGCCCATCGACGACTGCCCGCTGAATGCCCGACAGGTTCACGACCTGATCCAAGAACGCTTGGGCCTGCCGCGTCTGGTGCTGCATCAGGAAGCGGATTTCATCCTTGAAGTGTGGAGCCGCGAGCCACGTTCGGTGGCCGCGCTGGAGGGCTTGCGATGATCGGCATTCTGATCCCGGCGCACAACGAAGAAGAACACCTCGACGAATGCCTGAGCGCGGCGCTGCGGGCGGCGAGGCACGGCTTGCTCGCGGGCGAGCGCGTCGAAGTGCTGGTGGTGCTCGACAGTTGCACCGATCGCTCGGCGCAAATCGTCGCTGGCTATCCCGTCATGAGCCTTGAGATCGCCGCACGCAATGTCGGTCAGGCCCGCGCTGCCGGGGCGCACGTGCTGCTGGAACGCGGCGCACGCTGGATCTCCTGCACCGACGCCGACAGCCGCGTGGCCGACGATTGGCTGGTGGCGCAATTGGGCCTTGGCGCCGATGCGGTGTGCGGCACCGTGACCGTTGAGCGCTGGCATGAATCCTTCGATGAAGCGGCGCAGATCCGCTATCACAGCCACTATCAGGCGCGTGACGGTCATCGGCATATCCACGGCGCCAATCTGGGCGTCAGCGCTGACGCCTATCGCTGGGCCGGCGGTTTTGAACCGCTGACCTGCCACGAAGACGTGCAGCTGGTGCGGCAACTGGAAGCCTGCGGTGCCAACATTGCCTGGAGCCATCGACCGCAGGTGCACACCAGTGCCCGCCTCGACAGTCGGGCGCCGGGCGGTTTCGGTGATTTTTTGCGAAATATGGCGCAGCTGGAACAAAAAAATACGGATCAGATTGATCTGTGACGCGACGAATCCTGTGTCTTGAGCAATACTCTGCCACGCGGTAATCCAAGGGTTGGAGCGCCGCACAGTTGCTATCACTCCGCCTTCACGGGTCGTGGACAGCCGTTTCGGCACATGACTGAGGGCAAGACACAACAAGGACGTCACCGCCATGAAATTGTCATCTCTCAGCGAAAGCAGCCTGCCAGGGCAAATCTGGAACAGCGCGGCACAACTCGACAACATTCCCGTCATCAACACCCGCAGTCTGGTGCCTGAAGGTGCGCGTGCGGTGGTCATCGCGCCCCACCCCGGCGACGAAGTGGTGACCTGCGGTGGCCTGTTGCAATTACTCTCCAGCCTCGGCCACCCCCTGCAATTACTCTCCATCACCGACGGCAGCGCCAGCCATCCGGGTTCGCGGCAATGGTCGGAAAAACGCCTGAGCGTGTTCCGCCCGCAGGAAAGCGTCGAAGCCCTGCGCCGTCTCGGCTTGCCGATGCACAGCCTGAAATGGGTGCGCGGCGGTTTTACCGATACCGCACTGGCCGAGCAGGAAGCGCAAGTGACCGAGTTCATCAGCCGCTACCTGCGCCCCGGAGACGTGGTGTTCAGCACCTGGCGCGGCGACGGCATCGATGACCACGAAGCCGTGGGTCGCGCCAGTGCGCTCGCGGCGGAAAGGGTCGGTGCGACCTTCCATGATGTGCCGGTCTGGGCCTGGCACTGGCCGGAACGTGAGCAGCCACTGATCCCGTGGGATCGCGCCCGCAAACTGCGCCTCGACAGCTGGACCGTCGCGCGCAAAAGCCACGCCACCCATGCTTATGCCAGCCAGCTCAAAGGAGAGCCGGCGATCGGCATTGCACCGATGCTGCCGCCAGTGCTTCTGGAGCGGATGCGCTTGCCGTATGAAATTGTCTTCGTGTGAATCTCCACAACCCCTGTTGGAGCTGGCTTGCCAGCGATAGCAATAGATCAGGCGATTGAGAAGCCGAATGTTATGGCCCCATCGCTGGCAAGCCAGCTCCCACAGGGTTTGTGTTGTTCTTCACTGAGTCTTCGGAAGGAACTGTCGCCACATCGCATCAGTCGCATGAATAAGCAGTCAGGATTCAGAGGAGTGAACGTGTCCAGCGATCCCAAGCGTCATCCCGTCGACGCGCCCGTCATTCATCGCTTGCGCGTGTTGACGGTCAACACCCACAAAGGCTTCACCGCGCTGAACCGGCGTTTCATCCTGCCCGAACTGCGCGAGGCAGTCCGCAGCACCTCGGCCGACCTGGTGTTCTTGCAGGAAGTGGTCGGCGAACACGAGCGCCATTCCAGCCGCTACAACGAATGGCCGCAGACCTCGCAGTACGAATTCCTCGCCGACAGCATGTGGAGCGATTTCGCCTACGGACGCAACGCGGTGTACCCCGACGGCCATCACGGCAATGCGCTGCTGTCGAAATACCCGATTCGCGAATTCCGCAACCTCGATGTGTCGATCACCGGCCCTGAACGCCGGGGCCTGCTGCACTGTGTGCTGGATGTGCCGGGGCACGCGGAAGTGCATGCGATCTGCGTGCACTTGAGCCTTCTCGAAAGCCATCGCCAGTTGCAGCTGCAATTGCTCTGTCAGTTGCTCGAATCGTTGCCGGACGATGCGCCAGTGATCATCGCGGGCGACTTCAACGACTGGCAATTGCAGGGCAACGCCGCCCTCGCCCGGCGCGACTACCTGCACGAAGCCTTCGAACGTCATCATGGCCGTCCGGCCAAGACCTATCCGGCACGATTCCCATTGTTGCGACTTGACCGGATCTACCTGCGCAACGCCAGCAGCCATGACCCGCAGATACTCGGCAACAAGCCGTGGACGCACCTGTCGGATCACTTGCCGTTGGCGGTGGAAGTGCATCTCTGATCGCGATTTTGACCAGACCGTTGGTCAGCCTTGCTTGAACCATGGGCAAAAGCAACTACACCTAAATCAGCTCAAGGAGTAGCGCATTCAATCCGTTAGGCCATGATTCTGAGGTAAGGCATCAGCTGCAGTTGGTGTCCGTCTCATGGCCTGCACAAGGATGAATTCCCCGAATTTTGTAGTAGGGAATTGCCATGACGCGCTACGCCAAATTCCGGCGGCTATTGCCGCACGTTATTTTCCTGCCTGCCTCTCTTTTGATACTCCATAGCTCGCCCGCCTCCGCCGCCTGCAACCTCGTCGCCGGTCCGGGCAACGACGCATTCACCTGCGACAGTGGCACCAGTGGCTCGCTGACCGACTTGTCCGGCAATAACAGCCTGACCTTCCCCGCTACCGGCAGCGGCCAGATCAATGGCAACGTGACCTTTGGCGGTGGTACTGATCGGATCGACATGAGTTCGGGAGTGATCACCGGTGCGGTCAGCCAAGGCAACGGCATCGATGATTTCGTCATGAGCGGTGGCTCGATCGGCTCCCTCGCTCAGGGCGACAGCCGCGACACCTTCCTGATGACCGGTGGCACCATCGTCGGCGCGTTCGAGGACGGTGATGTCGCGCGCATGACCGGCGGCAGCATTGGCCGTGTCGACATGAAGCTCGACAATAATATCTTCGACCTGTCTGGCGGTCAGATCATCGGCAACCTGGTCACCGGATTTGGCACCGATACCATCATCGTCTCCGGCGGGCGGATTGGCGGCAACATCAGTGTCAGCGGGGGCAACGACAGCATCACCGTGACTGGCGGCGAAATCGTTGGCGAGATCCGCGCCAGTGTCGGCGATGACCGTTTGCTTTGGGACGGCGGCGGCATCATCCGCTCGGCGATTCTGATGGATGTCGGCAATGACAGCGCCACCCTGCGCAACCTCGATGACAACATTTTCGCGTTAACACCCAGCATCGATGGCGGTGTCGGCAGCGACACTCTGACCTTCGACAATGTCCGCACGGCCCTTCCCGCACGCTTCATAAACTGGGAAACAGTGAACCTGAGCAACGGCTCCCAACTGGATATGGGTTCGAGCAATCTGGCCTTGGGTGATGCAGGCACAGGCAGCGGTGTGCTGAATGTCGATGCCAGCAGTAGCGTTTTTTCGACGCAGGGCTCGGTGTTGCCGGCAGTCGCGGGACAAGCCGTGACCTTCAACAACGCGGGGATTATCGACCTGACGCGCAACAACAGCCGCACTGGCGATACGTTGACCGTGCAAGGCAATTACGTCGGTAACAACGGCCAGTTGTTGCTGCAAAGCGTGGTCGGTGCCGATGACTCGCCCAGCGACAAACTGGTGGTCAACAACGGCAGCCTCAGTGGCGCCACGGTGATCAGTGTCAGCAATCTCGGCGGCGTCGGCGGACTGACGCAAGCCAACGGCATTCAACTGGTGCAGGCCCAGGGCAGCACGGTCAGCACCGACAACGCGTTCACCCTCAACGGCCCGGTCTCCGCCGGTGCTTACGATTACTATCTGTTCAAGGGCGGCGTCACGGCGGGCACGGAAAACAATTGGTATCTGCGTTCCGCGATAGTCGCTCCGCAAGTCGTCAGCGTGCCCAACCCCGATCCGAGCCTGCCGCCGATTCTGGTGCCGGTGGTCGCCGCTCCGGTCGCGGCAATCGCCCCTGCGGGCAGCCCGCCATTGCCAGTGCTGCCGGCAGCGCTCGCCGGGGCCGAACCGATTCCCTTGTACCGCCCCGAAGTGCCGACGTGGTCGGTGTTGCCGCCCGCTGCCGCGCAACTGACCCTGAACGCCTTGGGCACATTCCATGACCGTCAGGGCGATCAGCGTCTGCTCAGTGAAACCGGTGCGTTCGGCGCGGGTTGGGGGCGGGTCTACGGGAAGAATTTCGATCAGACCTGGGCCGGCACGGTCACGCCGCGCCTGGACGGATCGCTCAACGGCTTCCAGGTCGGCAATGACCTGTACAGTTCCCTCACCTCTGGCGGGCAGACGCAACGCCTCGGTTTCTTCGTCGGCCATAGCCGTTTGCAAGGCGACGTCGACGGTTTCAACGAAGGATTTCAAGACAACAGCGCCGGCAAGATCAAACTTGAAGGCGACAGCTACGGCCTGTACTGGACGTTGACCGATCCCTACGGCTGGTACATCGATACGGTCGTCATGGGCACCCGCTTCGATGGCGATAACCGCTCTGATCGCGGACTCAAACTGGACAACCGCGGGCATGCCCTGACGGTTTCCGCCGAGGCCGGTTATCCCTTGCCGATCAACGACACCTGGGTGGTCGAGCCGCAAGCACAAGTCATCCACCAGAAAATTTCCCTCGACAGCCAGGACGATGGGGTCTCACGGGTCTCGTTCGATTCCGACGGTGCCTGGACCGGGCGCCTGGGCGCGCGGGTCAAGGGTCGTTATCAAGTCAGTGGTTTGCCGGTGGAACCGTATCTGCGCGCCAACCTGTGGCACACCTTTTCCGGCAACGACTCGGTGACGTTCGGCGAAAGTGACGTGATCCGCACCGAGCAAAAATCATCGACCGCCGACATCGGTCTCGGCGTAGTGGTAACCCTCGACCGCGCCGTCAGTGTGTACGCCAGTACCGATTACAGCCGCAATATTGACAGCAATGACCTGCGCGGCGTGGTCGGCAATCTCGGTGTGCGCATCAGTTGGTAGACCTTCCGTCGGAGATAAAACGGCTCTAACACGGGGCATGCACAGCGATTCGCCCTACAAACAACCACTTAGTTATGTGCAGAAAAACAAACGCTTGCCAATCCTGTTTTACTACTACCGCTCATCGTTCAATTTCTTGACGGGCGCCGCTCGCTCTTCTTATCTCTACCTTACTACCCCCGGAAACACTACCCGGGACGAGCCTTCGGACACTCGCGAAATCGAGCGGCCACGGTTCGCCCCGCTCCATTCGGTCGCCCCTCGTTCGGGGTAGGAGAGACGCCACACAGAGAGAATGCATGCGCCTGCAAGGTAGACCTCCATGAGAATTTCAATTACCCCACACGAGATCAAAATCACATTCTGCACAGTCTCGAGTTCTATCTTGCTGTGCTCATCCATGGAGGCGCAGGCCGGTCCTGCGGCGGATGAAACCCTGCCGTGGTATCGCGCGGACGTACCGGTGATGACCTTGCCCGCAACTGTCATCACTCCCGACTCGCAACGTTTCAGCCCACGGCCGGATCTGCGCGGCGCCAATCTGATCACCGAGGATCTTGCCCCCAACGCCTGGGATCAGCTCTACGGCCTCAGCTCGCGGCAAGCGCAAAGCGACGTGTTGTCCTCGGGTTTTGCGACACCCGGCAGCGGCGAATTCAAAGGCCCGGCCGTGCTGACCCTGCAAAGCGGCAGCGGCCACACCCAGACCATCGGCCTGATCGGCGGCCTCAACCAGATTCAGGCCAACGGCAACGGCCCGATCACCAGCCGCGCGCTGGCTGACCCGAACAGCGACACCCTCAATCTGCAAGGCCAAAGCCTCGGCGCCTATTACAGCCTCACCGGCGCCCAGGGCTGGCACGTCGATCTGTCGGCCAGTGGCGGTCGGGTCGCCGGCTTCAGCCGCAACGAACAAGGCGCGCGACAAGCCACCGAAGGCAGCGCCATGACCTTCTCGGTGGAAGGTGGCTATCCGATTGGCTTAAGCGAAAACTGGGTGGTTGAACCGCAAGCGCAATTGATCAACCAGCGCATCACCCTCGACACCCCTTACGCCGGTTCCGGTAATGCTTCATCGACGGACCTGACCGCGTGGAGCGGCCGCGTCGGCGCACGGTTGAAAGGTAGCTACGACTTGAATGGTCTGCCGGTCGAACCTTACGTGCGCACCAACCTCTGGCACACGGTGTACACCGGCAACACGGTGACGCTGGATCAGGTCGACAAGATCAGCAGCAGCCGCAAGTCATCGACCGTGGAATTGGGACTGGGGCTGGTGGCGCGGGTGACGCCGGCGGTGAGTCTGTATGTGAGTGCCGATTACAGCAGTGATGTGGATGACAATGACCTGAACGGGATCATTGGCAGCCTCGGGGTGCGGATGCGCTGGTGAGGGCCCCATCGCTAGCAGGGCTAGCTCCCACATTGGATCTGTGTCGTTCACAAAACCACTGTGGGCACAGCTAGCTCCCATTGGATCTGTGTCGTGCACAAAACCCCTGTGGGATCACAGCTAGCTCCCATTGAATCTGTGTCGTGCACAAAACCCCTGTGGGATCACAGCTAGCTCCCATTGAATCTGTGTCGTGCACAAAACCCCTGTGGGATCACAGCTAGCTCCCACATTGGATCTGTGTCGTGCACAAAACCCCTGTGGGATCACAGCTAGCTCCCATTGGATCTGTGTCGTGCACAAAACCCCTGTGGGAGCTAGCCCTGCTAGCGATTGAAAGCACCTCGGTTCCCGATCAACCCTCAGGCTTGAGGATCAACACTGCCAGCGGCGGCAGATTCAGCTCCAGCGATAACGACTGGCCATGGCTCGGCACTTCCTCGGTAAACGCCCCGCCACCATTGCCGTAGTTGGAACCGGCATAGGTGTCAGCATCACTGTTGAGCAACTCGGTCCAACGCCCGGCAAACGGCACGCCAACCCGATACGCCTGACGCGGCACCGGGGTGAAATTGGCTACTACCAGCACCGGCTTACCGTCCTTGCTCCAACGCAGCCACGCGTAAACGCTGTTGATCGCATCATCGCCAATCAACCACTGGAAACCCTGCGGCGCGTCGTCCTGATCGTGCAGCGCCGGTTCTTCGCGGTACAACCGATTGAGGTCGCCGATCAGTTTCTGCACGCCTTTGTGCTCGGAATACTGCAGCAGATACCAATCGAGCTGCTGATCGTGATTCCACTCGCGCCACTGGCCAAACTCGCAGCCCATGAACAGCAGTTTCTTGCCCGGGTGCGTCCACATGAAACTCAGGTAAGCCCGCAGATTCGCGAATTTCTGCCAACGGTCGCCGGGCATCTTGTCGATCAGTGAATGCTTGCCGTGTACCACTTCATCGTGGGAGATCGGCAGGATAAAGCGCTCGGACCAGGCGTAGACCAGGCCGAAACTCAATTCGTTGTGATGGTGGGCGCGGTACACCGGATCCTGCTGAATGTAGTGCAGCGAATCGTGCATCCAGCCCATGTTCCACTTGTAAGCAAAGCCTAGGCCGCCCTGCTGCGTGCTCTGACTGACGCCCGGCCACGCTGTGGATTCCTCGGCGATCACCAGTGCGCCCGGCGCTTCCAGTTCGACCACGTCGTTCAAATGCCGGAGAAAGTCGATGGCTTCGAGATTCTCGCGACCGCCATGACGGTTCGGCACCCATTCGCCAGCCTTGCGCGAATAGTCGCGGTACAACATCGAGGC
This sequence comes from Pseudomonas sp. 4CAES_32.4, assembly GCF_058136335.1. Taxonomy (NCBI): domain Bacteria; kingdom Pseudomonadati; phylum Pseudomonadota; class Gammaproteobacteria; order Pseudomonadales; family Pseudomonadaceae; genus Pseudomonas; species Pseudomonas sp. 4CAES_32.4. Next base: position 2,847,207 of record NZ_CM176882.1, on the reverse strand, counting down.
CACTGCATCGACGCGCAGACCATCGACGTGGAAATGCTTCAGCCAGTGCAACCCGGACGCGAGCATGTAGCCGTGCACTTCGGTGCGCCCGAGGTTGTAGATCAGCGTGTCCCAATCCTGATGGAAGCCTTCCAGCGGGTTGCCGTATTCGTACAGCGCGGTGCCGTCGAACTGCGCCATGCCGTGAGCATCGGTGGGGAAATGCGCCGGCACCCAGTCGAGAATCACGCCAATCTCGGCGCGGTGGCAGGCATCGACGAATTCGGCGAACTGCGCCGGCGTGCCATAGCGCGCGCTCGGGGCAAATTGCGAGAGCAACTGATAACCCCAGGAACCGCCGAACGGGTGCTCCATGATCGGCATCAATTCGATGTGGGTAAAACCCAGTTCCTTGACGTAAGGAATCAGCCGTTCAGCCAGTTCCGGCCAGGTGTACTGGCGCGACACTTCGCCGAGATCATCCAGCTCGCATTGCCACGAACCGGCATGCAGCTCGTAGATCGACAGGGGTGCCGAATGTTTCTGGCGGTCGCGGCGACTGTTCATCCAGTCGTGATCCTGCCAGTCGATCTGTAGCGGTTCGGCGACTTTTGACGCGGTGTCCGGCGGCAGACTGGTGGCCAGCGCCATCGGGTCGGCCTTGAGCGGCAGGATGCCGTGGGCGCCGAGGATTTCGTATTTGTACAGCTCGCCCGCCTGCAGGCGCGGAATGAACAACTCCCAGACCCCGGACGGATGGCGCAAGCGCATCGGATGGCGGCGACCGTCCCAGACGTTGAAATCACCGACCACCGACACCCGTCGGGCATTCGGCGCCCACACGGCGAACCGCACGCCGTCGACGCCATCCACGGTTTTCAGCTGCGCGCCGAGGCAGGCACTGAGGTCGCGGTGATTGCCCTCGGCGAACAGATACAGATCCATTTCACCGAGCAATTGGCCGAAGCTATACGGGTCCTCTGCCACTTGCTCACCACCGGCCCAGCGCGTGCGTAACTGATACGGGCGCGCCTGATCGAAATGGCCGACAAACAGCCCCGGCGTTTCGGTTTGCTCCAGCGGGCCGCGTTCTTCGCCGCTGTCCTTGTCCAGCACCACGACGCTCAACGCACCGGGCAGATAAGCGCGAATGAACTGCCCGCCAGCGCCATCGCCGTGCGGACCAAGAATGGAAAAAGGATCGTGATGTTCAGCGCGGACCAAGGCATCGATATCTTTTGCCGAGGGCAGCAACGCTTCTTTGACCGCACCCTGTTCCTTGTTCGAGAAACTCATGACTACTCTCCACCAAGATCGGAAAAGGGTTTAAGCCCCGTCAATAACCCATACAAACCGTGCAACGGCACGGGCAGCCACGTGGGGCGATTTTCGGCTTCATAGGCCACTTCATAGGCCGCCTTCTCCAGACCGAACAATGCCAGCGCAGCGTCGGCCCCTTCAGGATCTTGCCAAGCATGCTCAAGACTAGCTGCCGCCCGGCGATATGCCTGAACAAATGCCTCACGGGCTTCACGCAGATAGCGCTCGGCTACCAGACGCCGCGCAGTTTCAGACTCAGCGCTGTGGTCAACGTTGTGCACGTTGATGGTCATCGCCGCCGCGTAATCGAACGAGCGCAGCACGCCGCTGACGTCTTTGTACGGGCTGTGCTTGCCACGGCGTTCACTCAATGGCCGCGCCGGTTCGCCCTCGAAGTCGATCAGATAGGCATCACCCTTGATCACCAGCACCTGACCCAAATGCAGGTCGCCGTGGACGCGGATACGCAAACCACCCGTGGCTTTTTTCGCCAGATCCTGCACGTGAGCGAGGATGGTTTTCTTCTCATCGATCAGGCGCTTGACCAGTTTCTGATCGGCTGCATTCAGCTCACCCTGATGTTGCTTGAGCAGTTTCAGCGCGTGTTCGACCTGCGCGGCGACATCCTTGGCCGTCGCCTGCATGTCCTTGGCGGTCGAAACCTGCGGAGCGAAGTCGGCGTTGTCGGTCGGCGCGGCGAGCACGTTGTGCATCTCGCCCAGACGCTGGCCCAGCATGCCGGCGAAATCCTTCAGTTCGCCCAAGGCGTTGTAATGCTGTTCCTGCTCGGACATGGCATCCGCGAGCTCGTCACGCAGCGCCCGTTCGAGGTTGTTCTGCGTCCATTCCCAGGCGTCGCCCTGATTGCTCAGATAGCCTTGCGCGATCATCAACAGATTGTCTTCACCCTTGGCATCGCGGCGAATCACCGAACCGAGCAGCGGAGAGATATTGGCAAATCCGGCCTCGGTCAGGTAAGCGCTCATTTCCAGTTCCGGGTGTACGCCAGAAGCGACTTTGCGTATCAGCTTAAGCACCAGGCTGTTGCCAATCACCACCGAACTGTTCGATTGCTCGGCGGACAGATAACGCACTTCCGATTCGGCGCCGAGGCCGAGTTTTTCCAGTTGCGCGGTCGGCGCAAAACGGATTTCGCCTTCGCTGGACTCCAGCACCGTGTTGTTCTGCATGCCTTGCAGCACTGCACGAACAAAAGCTTCTAGGCTGAACGCATCGGTGATCAAACCGACTTGTCGCACTCTTCGTACACGGGACAACGCCAATTGCTGCGGCAACGCCGGGCCGACCTGGTCCTCGGCAATGAATCCAAACGGCAGTTGATAGCGACTGGTCTGCCCCGCGCTGGTGACTTCGATTTCGCTGAGCAACACCGGATGCTGTGCGTCGCCGAATCGCACGCCATAGGCCATGTGCACCTTGTCGATGCCAGCGTCTTTGCCAGCGAACCAGCGACGGTTCTGCAGCCAGCTCGGCAGAATGCTCTGTTCCAGCGTCGTGCGCGACGGCGCTTCGAGCAGTTCTTCCATGCGTTTTTTCAGCACCAGCGTGGTGAAGTCCGGCAGGCTCTGCGCCGGTTCGACGTGCCAGCTCGGCATCTGGTTTTCCGCAGCCAGTGCGAACCAATAGAAGCCGTACGGCGCCAGGGTCAGGAGGAAATTCAACTGGCCAATGGGCGGAAACGCGTTACCGCCGAGCATCTCCACCGGCACCATGCCGACATAGGCCGACAGATCCAGCTCCACTGCTTGCGCACTGCGCGAGACGTTGGCCACGCAGAGGATGATTTCGTGTTTGCCGTCGGCGTCGGTGAATTCGCGGGTGTAGGCCAGTACGCGACGGTTGTTCGGCGAGAGCATTTTCAAGGTGCCACGACCGAACGCTTTCGACTGTTTGCGCACGGCAAGCAAACGTCGGGTCCAGTTCAGCAGCGAATGCGGATCGCCGGACTGGGTTTCGACGTTGACCGACAGATAACCGTATTGCGGGTCCATGATCGGCGGCAGCACCAGGCTGGCCGGGTCGGCGCGGGAGAAGCCACCGTTACGGTCGATCGACCATTGCATCGGCGTACGCACGCCATCGCGGTCGCCGAGGTAAATGTTGTCGCCCATGCCGATTTCGTCGCCGTAATACAACGTCGGCGTGCCGGGCATCGACAGCAGCAGACTGTTAAGCAACTCGATGCGTCGACGGTCGCGTTCCATCAACGGCGCCAGACGTCGACGAATACCGAGGTTGATCCGCGCGCGACGGTCTGCGGCGTAGTAATTCCACAGGTAATCACGCTCTTTATCGGTGACCATCTCCAACGTCAGCTCATCGTGGTTGCGCAGGAAAATCGCCCACTGGCAGTTCGCAGGAATTTCCGGGGTCTGCCGCAGAATGTCGGTGATCGGGAAACGGTCTTCCTGGGCCAGTGCCATGTACATGCGCGGCATCAGCGGGAAGTGAAACGCCATGTGGCATTCGTCACCGTTGAGGCCGGCCGCGTCGGTGTCACCGAAGTACAGCTGGGTGTCTTCCGGCCATTGATTGGCCTCGGCGAGCAACATGCGGTCGGGATAGTTGGCGTCGATCTCGGCACGGATCTGCTTGAGAACGTCGTGGGTTTCGGGGAGGTTCTCGTTGTTGGTGCCGTCGCGTTCGATCAAGTACGGAATGGCGTCCAGGCGCAGGCCGTCGATGCCCATATCCAGCCAGTAACGCATCACCGAAAGCACGGCTTTCATTACTTGGGGGTTGTCGAAATTCAGATCGGGTTGGTGCGAATAGAAACGGTGCCAGAAGTACTGGCCCGCGACCGGGTCCCAGGTCCAGTTGGATTTTTCCGTGTCGAGAAAAATGATCCGCGTGCCGTCGTATTTCTGATCGTCATCCGACCACACATAGAAGTCTCGCGCCGCTGAGCCGGGTTTGGCCTTGCGCGCACGCTGGAACCACGGGTGCTGGTCGGAGGTGTGGTTGATGACCAGCTCGGTGATCACTCGCAAACCGCGCTTGTGCGCCTCGGCGATAAAACGCTTGGCGTCGGCCATCGTCCCATAGTCGCTGTGTACGCCACGGTATTCGGCGATGTCGTAGCCGTCGTCGCGGCGGGGCGACGGGTAGAACGGCAACAGCCAAATGGTGTTGACGCCAAGGTCGGCGATGTAATCGAGCTTGGCGATCAGGCCAGGAAAGTCGCCGATCCCGTCGTTGTTGGAGTCGAAAAACGATTTGACGTGAACTTGATAGATCACCGCGTCCTTGTACCAGAGCGGGTCTTTGATAAAGGTGGCTGCCTTGGGTTTCTTCGCCATGTGAAACTCCTGTTGAATTCGTTGAAGCCGAACCTGCTTCTTAAAAAATCGGAGATCACTGTGGGAGCTGGCTTGCCAGCGATAGCGTCCTGTCAGCTTGCATCTTCAGTGCTGATCCACCGCTATCGCTGGCAAGCCAGCTCCCACAGTTGAAATTCGTCAGCCTTGGGAGGCGGTAATCCGCCAAATCCCGAACGGCTGATACGCCGGGTCTATGCGCATGAACTGGTATTTGCCGTGCCAGTCCCAGCGATGCCCGTTCATCAAATCCTCACCGTGGGTCGTCGCATCGTCCGGCAGGCCCATTTCCCACAGCGGCAGTTCAAAATTCGCTTCCTGCACGTTGTGAGGATCGAGACTGACCGCGACCAGAATGAAATTGCTGCCGTCGGCGCTGCGCTTGCCGAAATACAGAATGTTGTCGTTCCAGGCGTTGTAGACCTTCAGGCCCAAATGCGTGTGCAACGCCGGGTTTTGCCGGCGGATGCGGTTGAGTTGGGCGATCTCGGCGATGATGTTGCCGGGCGCAGTGAAGTCGCGGACGCGGATCTCGTACTTCTCCGAATCGAGGTATTCCTCCTTCCCCGGCACCGGTGCCGCTTCGCACAGTTCAAACCCCGAATACATGCCCCACAGGCCCGAGCCCATGGTCGCCAGTGCCGCGCGGATCAAAAACCCCGGACGCCCGGATTCGTGGAGGAACGCCGGATTGATGTCCGGTGTGTTGACGAAGAAATTCGGCCGGTAGCACTCACGCCACGGTGACTCATTCAGCTCAGTGAAGTACGTCGCCAGCTCTGCCTTGGTGTTGCGCCAGGTGAAATAGGTGTAGCTCTGGGTGTAACCGACCTTGCCCAGACGCGCCATCATCGCCGGCGTGGTGAAGGCTTCGGCAAGGAAGATCACCTCCGGGTGCAGCGCGCGCACGTCGGCAATCAGCCACTGCCAGAACGGCAGCGGTTTGGTGTGCGGATTGTCGACGCGAAAGATCTTCACGCCCTCCTCGACCCAACCAATGACGATGTCACGCAGTTCGACCCACAAACTCGGAATCGCGTCCGGCGCATAGAAGTCGACGTTGACGATATCCTGGTATTTCTTCGGCGGGTTCTCCGCATATTTGATCGTGCCGTCCGGGCGCCAGTTGAACCAGCCCGGATGCTGCTTGAGCCACGGGTGATCCTGCGAACACTGAATGGCGAAATCGAGGGCGATTTCCAGACCATGATCGGCAGCGGCGGCGACCAGTCGGCGGAAGTCCTCGCGGGTGCCGAGTTGCGAGTGAATGGCCTCGTGCCCGCCCTCCTCGCTGCCGATGGCATAAGGGCTGCCCGGATCATCCGGGCCAGCGGTCAGGGAATTGTTGCGGCCCTTGCGATGGGCGCGACCGATTGGATGAATCGGCGTGAAGTACAACACGTCGAAGCCCATGTCCTGAATCATCGGCAGACGCGAGTGCACGTCATTGAAAGTGCCGTGACGGTGTGGATCGTCGGTGATCGAGCGCGGAAACAGTTCATACCAACTGGCAAACTCGGCTAGCTCACGCTCGACGTCCATGGGGAATTCAGCGCTGACGCTCAAGTACGCGCGGTGATCGGCCTCCGCCATCAACTGCGCACTGCGCGAGTGCAGAAACAGCGCGACCTGCTCGGTTTCGAGCAGCCCCGAGAGCTCATGGTGCAGGGCAGCCAGTTGCTCGCTGAGCTGACCTTCGCTGCGTTCAGCGGCTTGTTGCACCATCGTCCGGCCTTCCTGCAGCTCCAGCGAGACGGGGACGGCGGCGGTGTGCTTCTTCTCCAGTTCATATTGGAAACTGGCGAAGTGGTCGATCCACGCTTCGATGCAATAAACGTAGCGGCCCTGATGTTCGGGGCGGAACTGGCCCTGCCAGCCGTTGTTGCCCTGATCGGCCATGACTTCGCTTTGCCAGGCTTCTTCGCCCTCCTCGCGCCAGCGGATACGCACGGCGAGCTTGTCGTGGCCATCGGCGAAGACTTTGCTGGTGACCACCACTTCGCGCCCGGCAATCGACTTGACGGCGAACTGCCCGCCATCGAGGGTCGGCATGGTGTTTTCGATGGCAATGCGTGGCAACAGCAACGCCTGCGACAGTGGCATATGCGGGTTGTAGCTTAGTTCTGAGGGTTTTTCAGCAGTCATTGAGCATCTCTCCTTAACGCCCCAAGGACGCTCTTGTGCCGGTTCAGCGTTCGCAATCGAGCACCTGCCCGGAATGAACTCACTTAGGTTCCGAGCGACCGCCGCCGGGAAAAGTTCAGATGAAATTACCGTGTCAGAAAAGCGGATCGAATTCGCCATGAGGTGGTCAATCCACTTAAGCACTTCTCACGCCATGTGCCACACGGAGGTCATCAGATGAATATCCCGATCCCGGCGGAAACGCCCGATCCGAACATCGACAAACCCACCTTGCCCGAGACCGAACCGCAGCCGATTCCCGAGCAGGAACCACCGGGCACCACACCACCACCGAAAGAAGAACCGCCGAGCACCATGCCCCCGGTCATCGTTTAACTGATCGTTCCCGCGCTCCGCGTAGGAATGCAGCCCGGGACGCTCCGCGTCCCAAAGCGGACGCAGAGCATCCATTGAGGCATTCCCACGCAGAGCGTGGGAACGATCATTTAGTGGTCGTCAGTTTTCTCTTCTTCTTTTTCAAAGAGTTTTACGACGCGTGGCATCACGCTGAAAATTCCCAGCGCGAGCAAAGTACTCAGCAACGCCGTCGCCTCTTTGCCCAATCCCGCCGCCACACCTATGGCCGCCGTCATCCACAGCCCGGCGGCCGTGGTCAGGCCTTTGACATGCCCTTCATCGCCTTCATGATTTTTCAGGATGGTTCCGGCGCCGAGAAAGCCGATCCCGGCAATCACGCCCTGCACCACACGGCTCATCGCGTCGGATTCGGCACCGGAAGTCTGCGGCACCAGCACAAACAATGCCGCGCCGAGCGCTACCAGCATGTGCGTGCGCACCCCGGCGGCTTTGCCTTTGTGCTCGCGCTCAAAACCCAGAATCCCGCCGAGCACCGCCGCCATCAGCAGGCGCACGGTAATCCGTGTCATCTGCGAAGCATCGCCAACATCGGCGAATTCCGCTTGCAGGGTTGCCCAGACTTCTTGCCACCACGCATTCATCGTGCAGTCCTTGTTTTTGGCTCGATAGACGATGGACAGCGGCGACCATTAATCAGTTGCGCAGAACGATCAGCGCAGCGTGCGCCCTAACCTTTCAGGCACCCCTAAAAAAGGACTGAACCCCATGTCACTTCGAGTCGATGAATCCAACCCCGAACAAAAAGTGTGTTTTTTCACGGTCGAGAATGGCGAGGAAATTCGCATCTGCGACACCCTGGAAGTCCGGACGGATAGCGAAAAATCCATGTCATTCGTGGAAATCGAAGGCCGGCGCGTTTACATCACCGAATCCGAAGCTGACGCATTGACCGTCGCAGGGGCCAAGGATGGTCGCAAGCACTTGAAGGCCGACGAGAGTGATTCGGTGATTTGACTGACCCTGATCAACACCCCGCGCAAACGCCTGCGATAGGCGTTTGCGCCTTTGCCTGCGGGCTGCTTCAAGTTGTCGCAGGCGCTGCGCAAAATCCCATCTGATCCGCTTTTTATTGAAATACCTGAGTCTGTTATGCAAACAGATCGACGCTCATAGTGCTCTGGCCTGATGGAGGCTGATGAGCGAATGACCATGAGCGAACAAATCCCCGTCCGAACCGTTGAAGCATCTCCCACTATAAAAAGCATTCCCGCACGCCCAATGAAGGCGACGGCGAAATCCAGCGACAACCAGATCCACACCCGCAGTTTCACCGGCCTGTTTCGCACCCTGCGCATGAGCGGCGCGGGGTTTCTGTTTCTCCTCTTCTTCGGCACGGTTTGGTTGAACTGGGGCGGACGTCAGGCGGTGCTCTGGGATCTGTCCGAAAGCAAATTCCACATCTTTGGCGCGACGTTCTGGCCGCAGGATTTCATTCTGCTCTCGGCGCTGCTGATCATTGCCGCGTTCGGTTTGTTCGCCATTACCGTGTTCGCCGGACGGGTCTGGTGCGGCTACACCTGCCCGCAGAGTTCGTGGACATGGATTTTCATGTGGTGCGAGAAAGTCACTGAAGGCGAGCGCAATCAGCGAATCAAACTGCAAGCCGCACCGTGGAGCCTGAACAAAATGGCCCGCCGCGCCGCGAAGCACACGCTGTGGCTGGCAATCAGTGTGCTGACCGGCCTGACCTTTGTCGGCTACTTCACGCCAATCCGGCCATTGACCGAAGAACTGCTGACCTTGCAAATCGGCGGTGTCAGTCTGTTCTGGGTGCTGTTTTTCACCGCCGCCACTTACATCAACGCCGGTTGGCTGCGCGAAGCGGTGTGCATGCACATGTGCCCGTATGCGCGGTTCCAGAGTGTGATGTTCGACAAGGACACCCTGACGATTTCCTATGACGTCGCCCGTGGCGAAAACCGTGGCCCGCGCAAACGCGATGTCAAACCGCTCGAAGCCGGCCTGGGTGATTGCATTGATTGTCAGCTGTGCGTGCAGGTCTGCCCGACTGGCATCGACATCCGCGACGGTTTGCAGATGGAATGCATCGGTTGCGCCGCGTGCATCGACGCCTGTGATTCGATCATGGACAAGATGAACTACCCGCGCGGTTTGATCCGTTACAGCTCCGAGCGCGAATTGCAGGGTGGCAAAACGCACCTGCTGCGACCGCGGCTGATTGGCTACACATTTGTGCTGCTGGCAATGATCGGTGCGCTGGCCCTGGCGCTGGTCGAACGGCCAATGGTCTCGCTGGACGTGACCAAGGATCGCGGTCTGTTCCGCGAAAACGGTCAGGGCCAGATCGAGAACATCTACACCCTCAAAGTCATCAACAAGACCCAGCAGCGCCAGGATTACCGCTTGAGTCTGGTCGATGGCGATGGTTTCCAACTGCAAGGCAAGACCGAGCTGAGCCTGGCGCCCGGCGAAATTGTCGATGTGCCGGTGTCGGTGGCGATGACTACAGAACGCGCGGCCAACAGTTCGCAGACCTTGAGTTTCAAGATTGCCGACAGCGATGAGCCAGAGGTTTATAGCGTGGCGAACAGCAGGTTTGTGGCGCCGATGAATCGTTGATCCCTTAGACTGCGGCGCGGCCATTCGCGAGCAAGTCGAGTCGTCGCTCCCACAGGTGAATGCATTGCAATGTGGGAGCGAGCTTGCTCGCGAATACAGACGACCCGGTCTCCCAGAATGAAACCAACCCGGACCCAAGATGAAACGCTACGAAAAATTCGCCGACGACATCGCTGAACTGATCCGCTCCGGCGTGCTTGGCCCTGGCCAGCGCGTGCCTTCGGTGCGCTACGCCAGCCAGACCTACGGCGTCAGCCCGTCCACGGTGTTTCAGGCCTATTACCTGCTCGAACGTCGCGGCCTGATTCGCGCGCGGCCGCGCTCTGGTTACTTCGTCAACACCCACGCGCCGAGCCCGTTTTCGGAGCCGGTGATCAGCAGCCACGTCAACGACTCCACCGAAGTCGACGTCAGCGAACTGGTGTTCTCGGTGCTGGAATCGATCAAGGATCCGAACACTGTGCCGTTCGGCTCGGCGTTCCCCAGCCCGACGCTGTTTCCGCTGCAACGGCTGTCGCGCTCACTGGCCAGCGCCGCCCGCGAGATGGACCCGCGCATGGTCGTCACCGACATGTCGCCGGGCAACCCGCAACTGCGTCGGCAGATCGCCCTGCGCTACATGGTCGGCGGCCTGATGTTGCCGATGGAAGAACTGCTGATCACCAACGGCGCGCTTGAAGCGTTGAACCTGTGCCTGCAAGCGGTGACCGAGCCCGGCGATCTGGTCGCCATCGAAGCTCCGGCGTTCTACGCCAGCCTGCAAGTGCTGGAGCGACTGAAACTCAAAGCCGTGGAAATCCCCGTGCACCCGCGCGACGGCATCGACCTCGGCGTGCTCGCGCAAACCCTCGAACGCCACCCGATCAAGGCCTGTTGGTGCATGACCAGTTTCCAGAACCCGATGGGCGCGACCATGCCCGAGGCGAAAAAACAGGAACTGGTCGAACTGCTGCGCCGCCATCAGGTTCCGTTGATCGAAGATGACGTCTACGCCGAACTCTATTACGGCCAACACGCGCCGAAACCGGCCAAGGCTTTCGACACCGAAGGTCTGGTGATGCACTGCGGCTCGTTCGCCAAAAGCCTCGCTCCTGGCTATCGCATCGGCTGGGTGGCTGCCGGGCGTTACGCGCAGAAAATCGAGCGATTAAAACTGATGACCTCGCTGTGTGCTTCGATGCCGGCACAAGCGGCGATTGCCGATTACCTGCAACACGGCGGCTACGATCGGCATCTGCGTAAGTTGCGTTATGCGCTGGAAGAACAGCAGAGCGCCATGCTCGCCGCCATCGCCCGCTATTTCCCGGCGCAGACGCGGGTCAGCCAACCGGCGGGCGGCTACTTTCTGTGGCTGGAATTGCCGGCGCAGATGGATTCGCTGAAGTTGTTTCAGATGGCATTGGCGCAAGGCATCAGCATCGCGCCGGGGCCGATCTTCTCGCCGACCCAGCGGTTCAGGAATTGTATTCGCCTGAACTATGGCAGCCCGTGGACCGAGGATTCGGAGAAGGCCATGGAGACGTTGGGGCGGATTGTGCGGTCGTTCTGACAGATTGATGGGCCTCTAATGACCCCATCGCTGGCAAGCCAGCTCCCACAGGGATCATCAGCGTACACAAATAGTGTGGGCTACCAAGAAACCTGTGAGAGCTGGCTTGCCAGCGATGGGGCCGGCACTTCCCACACATCTTTAGAAAGTTAGCGCCCGCCCCCCAAATCAACAAACGTCCCCGTCGCATACGAAGCCTTGTCCGACAGCAACCAGACAATCGCTTCCGCCACTTCATCCGGGCGCCCGCCTCGGGCCATCGGGATGGCCGATTCCAGTTTGCTGACCCGATCCGGGTCGCCGCTCAAGGCGTGGAAATCAGTGTAGATATACCCCGGGCGCACCGCGTTGACGCGAATCCCCTCGCCCGCGACTTCCTTGGACAAGCCAATAGTGAAGGTATCCAGCGCGCCTTTCGAGGCGGCGTAATCGACGTACTCGTTCGGCGAGCCGAGGCGCGATGCCACCGACGAAACGTTAACGATGCTGCCGCCCTGCCCGCCATGCTTGGGCGACATGCGCAGGATCGCATGCTTGGCGCAGAGAATCGGCGCCAGCACATTGGTTTTCATGATTTTGAGGATGCGGAATTCGGACATTTCATCGACCCGCGATTTTTGTCCGACGGTGCCAGCGTTGTTCACCAGTGCAGTGACCCGGCCCAGTTCGGTGTCGACCCGGTGAAACAGTGCGATGACTTCATCTTCGATGCTGACGTCGGCGCGCACCGCGATGGCTTGTGCGCCCAAGGCACGGACTTGTTCGAGCACGCTTTGCGCGGCCTGTTCATCCGACTGATAGTTGATGCAGATCCGATAGCCCTGCTCGGCAGCCAACAGCGCCGTAGCGGCGCCGATCCCGCGCCCGCCACCGGTGATCACAATGACTTTATCCATGCTGGCCCTTCCCCCAAATGCACACGTAACAGTCGGGGGGAAGAATAACCGCCATTGGCGGGTTTTGCATGCGCGAGCAAGATCGCTGTCACAGGTTCTGTGTCGTTCACACAGTCAATGTGGAGCGAGCCTGCTCGTGAATAGCGATAACGCGGTCGTTCAGACCGCCGCCAGCGCTTCACCCCGCACAATGTCCTGCATAAAGCGATCCGCTGGCATCGGGTGCCCCAGCAGATAGCCCTGCAACGAGTCACAGCCGAGTTGCGTCAGGAAGTCCTGCTGCACACCGGTTTCGACACCTTCGGCAACAATACGCAACCCGAGTGCCTGGCCCAGCGCGACAATCGCCGAAACAATCGCCGCATCATCACTGTCATGCTCAAGATCGCGGACAAAGCCACGGTCGATTTTCAGCTCATTGGCCGGCAGACGCTTGAGGTACATCAGGCTCGAATAACCGGTACCAAAGTCGTCGATCGACAGGTCGACGCCCATGTCCGACAACTCCTGCAACACCGTCATGCTCGCGTCGGCGTCGCTCATCGCCGTGGTTTCGGTGATTTCCAGGGTCAAGCTGTTGGCCGGCAAGTGATGGGTGGCCAACGCCTTGGCCACGCTCTGCACCAGCCCCGCGTGGCAGAACTGCAACGCCGAGAGATTCACCGCAATGCGCCAGTCGGTATAGCCCAGCACATACCATTCGCGCATCTGCCGGCAGGCCTCGTTGAGCACCCACTCACCAATGGGGATGATCAGACCGGTCTTCTCCGCCAGATCGATGAACTTGTCCGGCATCATCATGCCGTGCAGCGGATGCTGCCAGCGCAGCAGTGCTTCGGCACCGACCGGCCGGCCGTTGGCCGCATCGAATTTGGGTTGGTAATGCAGGCTGAACTGGCTGTGTTCCAGCGCCGCGCGCAGATCCTGAAGCAATTGCAGTTGCTTGCGGGCATTACTGTTCATCGACGCGTCGAAGAAGCTGTAACCGTTTTTGCCCAGCCCCTTGGCGTGATACATCGCCGCGTCGGCGTTCATCAGCAGTTCCTGCGCGTTCAGGCCATTGCCCGGGTACAGGGCGATGCCGACGCTGGCGGAAATCTGCAGATCATGTTCGGCAACACGGAACGGCCGCGCAATCAGGCCCACCTGACGCGCCGCCAGGCTCAATGCATCGTTGGGTTCGGCCAGGCGCACCAACAGCGCAAACTCGTCGCCGCCAATCCGCGCCAAGGTGTCCAGGCTGCGCAGGTCTTCGCGCAGACGTACACCCACCTCGCGCAACAACTGGTCGCCCATGTGATGGCCGAAGGCATCGTTAACCGGTTTGAAGCCATCCAGATCGATGAACATCAAGGCAAAACAGCCGCCCTGTTCATGGACCTTTTTCATCGCCTGATTGATCCGGTCATCGAGCAACATGCGATTCGGCAGGCCGGTCAGGGTGTCGTGCAGGGCCAGTTGCGTGAGTTCGCGGTTGGCCACGGTCAACGAGTGCGCCAGATCAGCCGTGCGCGCTTCGAGACGAGCGTCGAGAATCGAGGTGAGCAAGGCAATCGACAAGACCGCCAGCGTGGTGATCAGCACCAGGCTGTCGAGGCCATTACCCTTCAAGCCATTGACGGTGGCGCCGCAGAAACTGCCGTCAGGAAACTGCGCGGCGGCCATGCCGGTGTAGTGCATGCCGACAATGGCGATACCCATGATGATCGCCGCACCACCGCGTATAAGCCGCACATAAGGTGAGTGCTGACGCAGACGAAACGCGATCCACAATGCCGCCGCCGAGGCGCCGACCGCGATCAGCAGAGAGGCGCCGAACAGCGCCGGATCGTAGTCGATGCCCGGCGTCATGCGCATCGCCGCCATCCCGGTGTAATGCATCGCGCTGATGCCGGCGCCCATGATCAAGGCACCGAATGCATGCTGTAACAGCGGTAGCTTTGGCTGGCTGACCAGCCACAAGGCAAAGCCGCAGGACAGCACGGCAATCAGCAGCGACAGCGCGGTAATGCTGATGTCGTAGCCCAGATCGATCGGCAGTTTGAAGGCGAGCATGCCGATAAAGTGCATCGACCAGACCCCCACGCCCATGGCCAGCGCCCCGCCCGCCGTCCAGAAATGCACGGCACGCCCTTTGGCGGTGGCAATGCGCCCGGTCAGGTCGAGCGCGGTGTATGACGCGAGGATCGCCACACACAAGGAAATGAATACCAGCGTGAAAGAATAGCTACCGATGAGCATGGGAATTCTCGTGACCACCCAAACCGTACTGCGTCCGTTCTCGGCCGGGCAAATGCGGCGATTGTACTGATTGCGCAGAAGAACGCACTGACAAAGTGACCAAATTGCCATCAAGCCGATGAAACGCTTGTTCGATCGTCCTACAAGGCTCTATTTCGGGATTCTCAGTTCCATTTGATCGTTCCCACGCTCTGCGTGGGAATGCCTCGACGGACGTTCCGCGTTCGGCCGTGAATGGGACGCGGAGCGTCCCGGGCTGCATTCCCACACGGAGCGTGGAATGATCAGGAGAAAAACTTATTGGGTGTCAGTTACATCCAGTTGCCCATCCCAACCGCCACCGAGCGCCGCAATCAACTGCACGCTGGCGATCAGCCGACTCTGCAGAATATTCAGCACCGTGCGTTCGTTGCTCAGTGCCGTGGCTTGCACCACGACCACATCGATGTAGGCAATCAATCCGGCCTTGTACTGATTTTCCGTCAGACGCAGGGAATCACGGGCGGCATCGAGCGCTTCCTGACGCACTGCCGCCTCATCCTCGTACACCTTCAACTGCACCAGATAGTTTTCCACTTCACGGAAACCGTCGAGCACGGTCTGGCGGTATTTGGCCACGGTCTGGTCATACACCGCTTCGGTGCGGTCGACTTCCGCCGAGCGGATGCCACCGTCAAACAGCGGCAATGACAGCTTCGGCCCGACCGACCAGAAGCGATTCGGCAAACTGATCAGATCTTGTGAAGTACTGCTGCTGTAACCGCCGCTCAGACTCAGGCTCAGGTCCGGGTAATAAGCCGCTTTGGCCACACCGATATTGGCATTGGCGGCGATCACCGAACGCTCCGCCGAGGCGATGTCCGGGCGTCGCTCGAGCAACTGCGACGGCAGGCTCAACGGAATCTGCGGCAAGTTCGGAATGCTCTGCGACTCGGCAATGTTGAAATCCGCCGGCGCCTGTCCAGTGAGCACGGCAATAGCGTTCTCGAACTGCGCGCGCTGCCAGATCAGATCGACCAGATCGGCCTGGGTGCTTTTCAGTTGCGTCTGCGCCTGAGCCACCGCGTCACGCCCGGAAACGCCGGCGTTGTATTGGTTCTGGGTCATTTTCAGCGAACGTTCATAGGCCACGACGGTGGCTTCGAGCAAACGCTTCTGCTGATCGATCACGCGCAATTGCAGATAGTTCTGCACCAGTTCCGACTGCTGGCTCAAACGCATCGCCGCCAGGTCGGCAAAACTCGCCTGAGCGCTGGCCTCATCGGCCTCCAGCCCACGACGCAACTTGCCCCAGACATCCGCTTCCCAGCTGACGCCCAACTGCGCGTTGTAGGTGTCGCGAATGCCGCTCGAGGAACTGCTCAGGCTCGAACTGCTGCTGCCGGTGCCCTGACTGGAACGGGTTTTGCCCACACTCAGGTCGACGCTCGGATAAAACGCGCCGCGCGCGCTGCGCACCAAGGCCTGGGCCTGACGGAACTGTGCTTCCGATTGCGCAACGGTCTGGTTGGCACTGTTGAGTTTTTCGATCAGCCCGTTGAGCTGTTGATCGCCATACAGCTCCCACCAGGCACCACGGGCCAGTGAGTCGCTGGGATTGGCCTGGCGCCAGCCCTCAGCTTCCTTGTACTGGGCGATTTCGGCGGTTTGCGGGCGCTGATAGTCCGGGCCGACAGCGCAGGCACTGAGCATCGCCACGCACAGCGACAGACTCAACAAACGCGAACCGCGCACAGTGGCCAGATTGAAAAGCGAACGGTCAGTCATAGCGGAGTTTCCAGAGCGGCGTCAGTACGCACGCCACGCCATTTGTTGAAGCGATGGCGCAGCTTGTCGAGATAAAGGTAAACCACAGGTGTGGTGTAAAGCGTCAGCACTTGGCTGAAAATCAGCCCGCCGATAATGGTCAGGCCCAACGGCTGGCGCATTTCCGCGCCTTCGGCACGGCTGAGCAGCAATGGCAAGGCCCCGAGGATCGCCGCCAGCGTGGTCATCAGGATCGGGCGCAGACGTTGCAAACAGGCGCTGCGGATCGATTCCAGTGGCGTCATGCCTTGGTGGCGTTCGAGTTGCAACGCGAGGTCAATCATCAGAATGGCGTTTTTCTTCACCACGCCAATCAGCAGGAACAGCCCAAGCAACGAAATCAGACTGAATTCGCCGCCCAGCACATAGATCGACAGCAACGCGCCAACCCCGGCCGATGGCAGGGTCGACAGAATCGTTAGCGGATGAATGTAGCTTTCATACAGGACACCGAGCACCAGATAGACCGCCAGCAGCGCGCCGAGGATCATGAACGGCTGACTCTTCTGGGTGGCGGCAAAGGCATCAGCGGTGCCAGCCATTTTGGCGATGACACCTTCTGGCAAGCCGACCTTGGCAATCGCCCGCTCAATCGCCGCACTGCCCTGCTCGACCGTCACGCCTTCGGCCATGTCGAAAGAAATGTCTTCCGAGGCGAACTGGCCTTCGTGGCTGACGCGGTCGTCCTCCAGGCTGTTTTCGTAATGGGCAAAGGTCGACAGCGGCACCCGTGCGCCGTCAGCAGTGATCACCTGCACTTGCTTGAGCGTGATCGGATCCTGGGCATATTTCGGATTGACCTCCATCACCACTTGATACTGGTTGAGGCTGTCGTAGATCGTCGAAATCTGCCGTTGGCTGTAGGCGTTGTTCAGCACCGAGGTGACCATGTCCATGTCCACGCCCAGACGCTTGGCCTGATCACGGTCGACAATCAGCGTCACCTGCTGCGCACCGGCACCTTCGCGGGCATCGATAGCGGTCAGTTCGGGCAAGGCGCGAAGTGCGGCAACGACTTTTGGATACCACTTGCGCAACTCGCCCAGATCACCGCTTTGCAGGATGTAGCTGTATTGCGAGGTGGTCTGTTCGCGGCCACCGCCGAATTGCAGATCCTGGTCGGCCATGAGCATCAACTGCGCCCCGGGCACCTTGGGCATTTCCTTGCGCATCCGTTCAATGACTTTCTGCGCCGACAGGTTGCGTTCCTTGATCGGCTTGAGGCGCACCAGCATGAACGCGTTGTTGGTGCCGTTGGTGCCACCGATGAATCCGGCCACGCTTTCCACCGCTTCGTCCTTGAGCACAGCGCGGCGGAAAATCTCCATTTTTGGCTGCATCACATTGAACGACAGACCGTCATCGCCCCGGACAAAACCGATCAACTGGCCGGTATCCTGCTGCGGCATGAAGGTTTTCGGCACCACCACGTACAGCGCGACGTTGACGCCAACAGTGATCAGCAGGCTGAGCAAGGTCAGGCGTCGATGGCGCAGCACCCAGTCGAGGCTGCTGGCGTATTTGCCGACCATCCAGTCGTTGGTGCGGCGACTCCAGCGTTGCAGACGGTTTTCCTGGCCCGGCGTGTGGGGCTTGAGCCAACGTGCGCAGAGCATCGGTGTCAGCGTCAGCGATACCACCAGCGACACCACGATGGCTGCGGCCAGGGTAATGGAGAATTCACGAAACAGACTCTCGATGATCCCGCCCATGAACAGAATCGACAGGAACACTGCCACCAGCGACACGTTCATCGACAGCAAGGTGAACCCGACTTCCTGGGCGCCGAGATACGCGGCTTTCATTGGTTTGACGCCTTCGTCGATGTGCCGGGAAATGTTCTCCAGCACCACAATGGCATCGTCCACCACCAGCCCCGTGGCGAGGATCAGCGCCATCAAGGACAAATTGTTCAGCGAAAAACCGTACAGGTACATCACCGCAAAAGTACCGACCAGCGAAACCGGAACTGCCAGTGTCGGAATCAGCGAGGCGCGGAAGTTACCGAGGAACAGGAACACCACCAGAATCACCAGGGCCACGGCGATCAGCAGGGTCATCTCGGCTTCATGCAACGTCGCCTTGATGACCGGCGAACGGTCCATGGCCAGATTGAGTTTCACACTGGCCGGCAACACCGCTTGCAGCGCTGGCAATTGCGCCTTGATCTCGCTGACCGTCTCGATGATGTTGGCGCCGGCCTGGCGGTTGATCACCAGCAGCACCGCAGCGTCGTCGTTGAAAAAGCCGCTGTTGTAACGGTCTTCGACACCGTCGCTGACCTTGGCCACATCCTTCAGGCGCAGTGCCGCGCCATCGGCGTAGTGGATGATCAGTGACTCGTAGTCCTTGGCTTTTTCCAACTGGTCGTTGGCCTGGATCTGCCACAGGCGCTGGTCATCTTCGACCGAGCCCTTGGGCCGGCGCACGTTGGCGTCGGCAATGGTCTTGCGCACATCATCGAGCGCTACGCCGTACTGATTCAGTGCCTGCGGTTCGAGCTCGATGCGCACCGCCGGCAGCGAACTGCCGCCGATCTGCACTTCACCGACGCCCTGCACTTGCGACAGGCTCTGCGACAGAATGGTCGAAGCCAGGTCGTAGAGCTGACCTTTTTCGAGGACGTCCGAGGTCAGCGACAGCACCATGATCGGCGCTTGCGACGGGTTGACCTTCTTGTAGGTCGGCATGCTGCGCATCCCGCTCGGCAACAGGTTACGCGAGGCGTTGATCGCCGCCTGCACTTCCCGCGCCGCGCCGTTGATGTCGCGGTCGAGGTCAAATTGCAGAATGACCCGCGTCGAACCCTGGCTGGAACGGCTGCTCATGGTGTTGACGCCAGCGATGGCACCGAACGAACGCTCCAGCGGCGTGGCGACCGTGGAGGCCATGACTTCCGGGCTGGCACCGGGCAGGCTGGCCTGCACCACGATCACCGGGAAGTCCATTTGTGGCAGTGGCGAAACCGGCAAAAGACCGAAGCTGACACCGCCCAGCAACATGATCGCCAGGCTCAGCAGCATGGTCGCGACCGGGCGTTTGATGAAAGGACCAGATAAATTCATAGCTTCGAGCTCCAGGCTTCAAGCCTCAAGCTAAAAGCCGGGTAGCTGAGTTCTTGCTGCTTTTCTCTTGAAGCTTGAAGCTTGAAGCTCGAAGCTGCTTTCATACCGACACCTCTTCGCTGTCGGCTTCGGTTTTGCCAAAGCGACGACCGAGGCGGTCGAAATACAGGTAGATCACCGGCGTGGTGAACAGGGTCAACACCTGACTCACCAGCAGACCGCCGACCATCACCAGACCCAGCGGTTGACGCAATTCAGCCCCAGAACCGGTGGCAAGCATCAACGGTACGGCGCCAAACAGCGCCGCCAATGTCGTCATCAGAATCGGCCGGAAACGCAACAGCGCCGCCTGATAGATCGCCTGCTCCGGCGCCATGCCTTGGGTACGCTCAGCGTCGAGGGCGAAGTCGATCATCATGATCGCGTTCTTCTTGACGATACCGATCAACAGAATGATGCCGATGATCGCGATCATGCCCAGGTCGTTGCCGCTGAGCAGCAAGGCCAGCAAGGCGCCAACCGCCGCCGATGGCAACGTCGAGAGAATGGTGATCGGGTGAATGTAACTTTCGTACAGCACGCCGAGCACGATGTACATGGTCACCACCGCCGCCAGAATCAGCAGCAAGGTGCTCGACAGCGATGCCTGGAAGGCTTCGGCTGCGCCCTGGAACTGAGTCTGCACGCCGACCGGCATGCCAATGTCTTTCTGCACTTGCTCGATCACTTCGACCGCGTGCCCCAACGCTACGCCGGGGGCGAGGTTGAACGACATCATCACTGCCGGGAACTGGCCAATGTGAGTAATCGCCAGTTGCGCCTGACGTTGTTCGACGTGAGCCAGACTCGACAGGCGTACCTGTGCGCCATCGGTGGTCTTGACGTGGATCTGATCCAGCGCTTGCGGACCGATTTTTTCCCCGGACTGCGCCTGCAGCACCACGCGATACTGGCTGGCCTGGGTGTAGATCGTCGAAATCTGCCGCTGACCGAAAGCGTCGTACAGCGCATCGGTGATGTTCGACACCGAAACGCCGAGGCGTGAAGCCGCATCGCGGTCGATCACCAGATAAACCTGCAGGCCCTTGTCCTGCAAATCGCTGGCAACGTCGGTCAGTTCCGCGCGCTGGGCCAGCGCCTCGACCAGTCGGCCGCTCCACTGGCTCAACAGTTCGGAATCCGGCGAAGACATGCTGAACTGATACTGCGTGCGGCTGACCCGGTCTTCGATGGTCAGATCCTGTACCGGTTGCATGAACAGCCGAATACCGACCAGCTTGTCCACTTGCGGCTGCAAGCGGGCGATCACTTCGCTAGCGGAAAGATCACGCTGGCCGTGGGGCTTGAGGTTGATCAGCAAACGACCGCTGTTCAGCGTGGCGTTATCGCCATCGACTCCGATGTAGGAAGACAGGCTTTGCACCGCTGGGTCTTCCAGAATGATTTTCGCCAGCGCCTGTTGACGCTCGCCCATTGCCGCGAAGGAAATCGACTGCGGCGCCTCGGAAATGCCCTGGATCACCCCGGTGTCCTGCACCGGGAAGAAGCCTTTCGGTACGACCATATAAAGAAACACGGTCAGTGCCAGCGTGCCGACGGCCACCAATAAAGTCAGCGGCTGATGTTTGAGTACCCACTGCAACTTGCGCCCGTAGGCCGCGATCATCCAGTCGATGACCGCACCGCTGGCCCGATAGAAACGGCCCTGCTCGTGTTCTTCCGGTTCGCGCTTGAGCAAGCGCGCGCACATCATCGGCGTCAGGGTCAGCGAGACCACCAGCGAAATCAGGATGGCCACCGCCAAGGTGATGGCGAATTCGCGGAACAGCCGCCCGACCACATCCGCCATGAACAGCAGTGGAATCAGTACCGCGATCAGCGACAGGGTCAGGGAAATCAGGGTAAAGCCGATCTGTTTCGCGCCTTTGAGCGCGGCTTGCATCGGGCTGTCGCCTTCTTCGATGAAACGCGCAATGTTTTCCAGCATCACGATCGCATCGTCGACCACGAAACCGGTCGCAATGGTCAGCGCCATCAAAGTCAGGTTGTTGACCGAGAATCCAGCCAGATACATCACACCAAAGGTGCCGATCAACGACAGCGGCACGGCGACCGACGGGATGATCGTCGCGCTGGCCCGACGCAGGAACAGAAACGTCACCATCACCACCAGCGCGATGGCGATCAGCAGTTCATGCTGCACGTCCGTCACCGAGGCGCGAATGGTCTGGGTACGGTCGGTGAGCACGTTGACTTCAAGGCCTGCAGGCAAATTGTCGGTGATACTCGGCAACAACGCCTTGATGCGGTCGACCACTTCGATGACGTTGGCGCCGGGCTGCCGCTGAATGTTCAGCAACACGGCCTGATTCTGGTTGGCCCACGCGGCGAGGCGTTCGTTCTCGGCGCCATCGACGATTTCCGCCACGTCCTTGAGTCGCAACGGTGCGCCGTTCTTGTAGGCGAGGATCAGGTTGGCGTAGTCCTCGGGCGACGTCAGTTGGTCGTTGGCGTCGAGCATCGACACCCGGGTCGGGCCGTCGAAGTTACCTTTTGGCTGGTTGACGTTGGAGGCGCCGATCAGGGTGCGCACATCCGACAGGTTGAGGCTGTTGGCCGCCAGCGCTTCCGGATTGACCTTGATCCGCACGGCCTGACGCTGGCCGCCGGCAATGCTGACCATGCCGACGCCGCTGATCTGGGCGATTTTCTGCGCCATGCGCGTATCGACCAGATCATTGAGTTTGGGCAGCAGCATGGTTTTCGAGGTGATCGCCAACGTCAGCACCGGGGTGTCGGCCGGGTTGACCTTGTTGTACACCGGCGGCGCCGGCAGATCGGTCGGCAACAGGTTGGTCGCGGCGTTGATCGCGGCTTGCACCTGTTGCTCGGCGACATCCATGTTGATGTCGAGACTGAAGCGCAGGGTCAGCACCGACGCGCCGCCGGAACTGGTCGAGGCCATTTGCGTCAGGCCCGGCATCTGCCCGAACTGGCGCTCAAGCGGCGCGGTGACGGCACTGGTCATTACATCCGGGCTGGCGCCGGGATACAGGGTCATGACACGGATGGTCGGGTAATCGACCTGCGGCAATGCCGATACCGGCAGCAAGCGATAAGCGATCAGGCCGGCCAGGACAATGGCCAGCATGCTCAGGGTAGTGGCTACCGGACGGAGGATGAACAGCCGCGAAATGTTCATGCGCCCTTCTTGGCCTTGTCAGTGACCGCAGCGTCTGGCGTCTGGGCGGCGGATTTGCCTTGCAGGTGTTCCGTCGGGGTGGTCGGGACCTGGTTGCTGTCGTTGACCACTTCCACTTCACTGCCTTCTTTCAGGCGGTCGGTGCCCTCCAGAACGACGCGGTCACCGGCGGACAGACCTTCGGTGACAACAGTGTTTTCGCCGTCACTGGCGCCGATCTTCAATTGGCGGATAGTGACTTTCTTGTCGCCGTCCAGCGCATAGACAAAGGTGCCGTTGGTGCCGAACTGAATCGCTGCCGACGGTGCCAGCACCACACCCTTGAGGGTATCGGCCAGCAGGTGAACGTTGACGAACTGATTGGGGAACAGCGCCTGATCGCGGTTTTCGTAACGGGCCTTGAATTTCAGGGTGCCGGTGGCAACGTCGATCTGGTTGTCGAGGCTTTGCAGCACGCCGGAGGCTTGCAGTTTGGTGTCGCCACGATCCCACGCTTCAGCCGGCAGTTTGGCGCCGCTGCGATAACGCGCAAGCACGGTGTCGAGGCTGTTTTCCGGCAGCGTGAAGGCGACGCTGATCGGTTGAGTCTGGGTGATCACCGCAAGAAACGTGGTGTCGTTAGCGGTTACGAGGTTACCGACGTCGACCTGACGCAGGCCGACACGGCCGGCAATCGGCGCGCGGATTTTGGTGAATTCGAGGTTGAGCTTGGCGTCGTTGACCGCCGCCTGATTGGTTTTCACCGTACCCAAATACTGGCCGACCAGCGCTTCGGCGGTGTCGAGGGTCTGTTTGGCGATGCTGTCTTCTTTAAACAGGCCGCGATAACGCTCGACGTCGACCTGAGCGTTTTTCAACTGCGCCTGATTTTGCAGCAACGTGCCTTCGGCCTGCAGCAAGGCGTTCTGGTACGGACGTGGATCGATCTCGGCCAGCAGGTCGCCCGCCTTGACCATCTGCCCTTCTTCGAAATTGATTTTCACCAGTTCGCCGCCGACGCGGCTGCGCACGTTGATGGTGTTGAGCGCAGTCACCGTGCCCAGCGCCTTGTAATACAGCGGGAAGTCGCCGGTGACCGCCGGAGCCACGCGCACCGGAATCGGCCCGGTGCCACCACCGAAGCCCGGCCGCATCATCCCCGAGCGCCCGGTATGCCCGGCCGCCGCTTTATCGCCGCCCTCCTTGTGGGCCGAACCGGCTGGCCAGAATTTCCAGCACAGGACGGCAATAACCAACAGGACAAGCAGGCTGATCAGCCAGCGACGGGACTTGCGGGGAGACGATTGCATGGAGTGATTAACCATTGGGCGCGTGGGCTTCTTTTACGGGAGGCTGAACGATAAGCACTGGTGGGACATTAGCAAAGCAGCTTTACCGGCAATTTACCTTCAACTTACGTTTCAAGGTGTGAGGCAAAACACTGATACACAAATGAAAACGGCCTGGACAGGGCCAGGCCGTTAACAATTGTAAAAGCGCTTACTTGAGAACGGACAGTGCCGCTTCGTAGTTAGGCTCTTCAGCGATTTCCTTGACCAGTTCGCTGTGCAGGACGTTGTCATTTTCGTCCAGCACCACCACCGCACGGGCGGTCAGGCCTTTCAGCGGGCCGTCAGCAATGGCCACGCCGTAATTCTCGATGAACTCGGCGCCGCGCAGGGTCGACAGGTTCTGTACGTTTTCCAGACCTTCGGCGCCGCAGAAACGTGCCTGGGCGAACGGCAGGTCAGCGGAGATGCACAGCACCACGGTGTTGCTGATGTCGTTGGCCTGAGCGTTGAACTTGCGCACGGAAGTCGCGCAGGTCGGCGTGTCAACGCTTGGGAAAATGTTCAGGACTTTGCGCTTGCCGGCGAAGTCATTCAGGGTGACGTCGGACAGATTGCCGGCAACCAGAGAAAAGGCTGGCGCCTTGGAACCGGCTTGTGGCAATTGGCCGTTGACTTGAACCGGATTGCCTTTGAGGGTGACTTGAGCCATGACTTGAGTCCTTCTAGTGTTTTGATTGGAAAGCATGCAAGAGGCCGAAGTTAACCACGAAATGGGCCGCCGACCTATGCCCTGTTTTGAAATTGTTGGGTGCCTGCGCGAAAAATTGTATACAAAACTACCGCCATTCCCCTGTAGGAGTGAGCCTGCTCGCGATAGCGGTGTGTCAGTCAACATCTGCTTATATGACACACCCCCATCGCGAGCAGGCTCACTCCTACAATTGGATCTGCGGTGTGAAAATTCTCCGCCTCTTTTACCAGAGACCCTGTCGATTCACGTGCAGCCCGTTCGACTACTTCACGAATCCCCTTAATTCACGGAGTACACGCCATGCGATTCATGATCTTTGTCAAAGCCAGTGCCGATTCCGAAGCCGGCATCATGCCCAGCGAAGAATTGATTACCGAGATGGGCAACTTCAACGAAGAACTGGCCAAGGCCGGGATCCTGGTGGAATGCGATGGCCTGCACCCCAGCAGCAAAGGCGCCCGCGTGCGTTTCTCCGGTGAAAATCGCACGGTGATCGACGGGCCGTTCATTGAAACCAAGGAATTGGTCGCCGGTTACTGGATCTGGGACGTGAAGTCGAAAGAAGAAGCGATCGAGTGGGTCAAGCGGTGTCCGAATCCGATGCCGGGGACTGAGTCCGAGATCGAGATTCGGCAGATCTTTTCGGCGGAGGATTTTGGTGCTGAGTTCACGCCGGAGGCGCGGGAGCAGGAGGAGCGGATTCGGGAGATGGCGAAAAAACGCTGATGCTTCCCTGAAACGGCGAGGGAGAACTTTCCCTCGCCCGATGGTCTGCATTCCGCTAGATAAGACGAGCAGATGTGGCGACGCAAATGCCTATGTCTTCTATGTATGTGTACTCCACTCTTGCGCCAACGATCAATGTGTCAAGTTCTTTCCAAGTGAAAAATTTTAAATCTAGTACAACCTCCTCTCCCCCTAAGTCTTGAGTGATGAATCCGAGATTCTTTTTAACGTTGAACCACCTGAGTGTTCCAGTAGCCATCTGTGTGCTCCTCCAAGTGATGGCGTATTACCTCCAGCAATACGCCTTTCCCCAATCAAACACCCACCCCCCCACCGCCCACAACTGTCATACCTGACAGGGTGTAAATATCCCCAGTACCCACCTTCCCCCCCGGCACAACCGTTTCAGTACACAATCCCCCGTGAACCCGTACACAAAACCAAAGAATTAATCCATTCGACTGGCTAACTCCCGATAAGCTGCTAGCGTCAATCGGACGTGTCCTACAGGCTTGATAAGAAAGGGATTACGCCGTAACGGCCGACCAACGCCGAGCTGTCTATAAGCCACCAAGGGATCGGGGAATGATGCGCAATCGAGTGGGGAAGGCCCTTTTTCTGGCGGGTTCGTTCGCGGCGGCATGTTGCGCGCAGGCGGACAACGCCGAGGACTCGAACAAAAGCAACAACCCGTTGAACGTCGCGCCCGGCGCCAATCTTCAGGATTACTACACCCCCAAACTTTACGACAGCAACGCGCATACCAATGACGTGTTGCTGCGCGGCACCCTGCCGATCGCGCCGAACGATTTCATCGGTGTGCCGCAACTGGTTCGCGCCACGCTGCCGATCAGCACCCGCCCCGATCCGCACAACGGTTACAGCACCGGCATTGGCGATCTGAACCTGTTCGATATCTTCATTCTGAAAACCGACGGCGTGCAGTTGGGCATTGGCCCGCTGATCACCGCGCCGACCGCCGAGCAGGACGAACTCGGCACCGGCAAGTGGCAAGGAGGTCTGGCCGCTGTGGCCATCGACTCCTCGCCGCGCGGCCTGCTCGGCGCGCTGGTGCAGTATCAGAGTTCCTTTGCCGGCGACAACGACCGCCCGCACGTCGAAAGCGCAACGATGCAGCCGTTCATCATCCACAACCTGGACAAAGGCTGGTATCTGCGTTCCACCGGCACCTGGACCTTCGACCTGAAAAACGACACCCACTACATCCCGATCGGCCTGGGCGTCGGCAAGGCCTGGAAGTCCGGCAGCAACATCCTCAACGCCTTCGTCGAGCCGCAATGGACGGTTGATCGCAAGGGCGATGGCCTGCCGCAATTCACCCTCTATGCCGGCCTCAACGTGACGTTTGGCAAGTAAGGAAATCGCTATGCACGTAGCCCTCAAAGCCGCCGGTTTCAGTTTGATGACGATGTTTGTCAGTTGTGGCGTCGGCGCCCAGGACCTCGATACCCCTATCGGCAAGATCGCTATGGAGGGCGAGCTGCCGAGCCATGACTCGATTGCCAAACTGTACGCCGAACTGGATTTCCAGCAGGCGACCCAGAGTTATCTGTGGGCCTTGCCGCTGGTGTCCTACGCCCAGTGGCAGGAAGAGTTTCGCAACAAGCTCGGCGCGCGCAGCGGCGATCTGATGGTGCTCAACAGCTACGAAGACAAGCTCGGGGTGATCACCGCCAATGCCACCACGCCTTACATTCTCGGATTCGTTGATCTGAGCGAAACCGGGCCACTGGTGATCGAGTTGCCGCCGGGGCCGACCGCTGGCGGCATCGGTGATTTCTGGCAGCGGGCTATCATCGACATGGGGCAGACCGGTCCCGATAAGGGTCAGGGCGGCAAATACCTGGTTCTGCCACCCGGAGCCGAACCACCAGCAGATGACGGCCGGTATTACCTGGCCAAATCGGAAACCATGAACGTGCTGGTGGGTTTCCGTGTGCTCGATCCGGACCCGGCCAAGGGCAAGGCACTGGTCGAGAAGTTCAAGATGTACCCGTACGCCCAACGCAATAAGCCGGGCGACACTCGCCTGCTTTCGCCGCAAGGCAAACCTTGGTCCGGCACGCAACCTCAAGGCATCGCCTACTGGGAACGCCTGCACCAGATCATTCAGAAGGAACCGGTCAACGAGCGTGACCGGTTCTACATGGCGATGCTTGCCAGCCTCGGTATCGAAAAGGACAAACCCTTCAACCCCAATACCCATCAACGTCAGGCCCTTGAGCAAGGTGCGCAGGTCGGCGAACTGATTGCCAAGGCCAACACCTTCGCCAAGCGTTTTCCTGACGCACAGTATTGGCCCGACCGGCACTGGGACACGGTGCTGAACATCGCCGAGCCATCCCAACGCGTGGCCTATTACGACCAGTTGTGGGAACGCAGTGCCTGGTTCTACGAGGCGGTCACCAACACCAAGGGCATGGTTTCCAAAACGCCGGGGCTGGGTCAGACCTACCTCGGCGCCTACACCGACGCCAAGGGTGACTGGCTCGACGGTGGCAAGAGCTATCGCCTGCACGTTGGCGCCAACCCGCCGGCCAAACAATTCTGGTCGATGACTGTTTACGACATCACCAGCCGCGGCCTGATCGACAATCCGCAGCGCAAGGCCGACCTTTCTTCGCGTCAGGATTTGCAGAAGAACCCCGATGGCTCGGTGGACCTGTACTTCGGCCCGACCGCGCCCAAGGGCCTGGAAAGCAACTGGGTACAAACCCTGCCCGGCAAACACTGGTTCAGTTATTTCCGTCTATATGCGCCGACTGAAGCGTATTTCGACAAGAGCTGGAAACTCGACGACATCACGCTCGCGCAATAAATAAGGACGCATCATGCACACACGCATTCTGTTGCTGACCAGCCTGACCCTCACTCTGAGCACCAGCGTCCTGGCCGACTTCAGCGCCAGCCCTGACGAAGCCCGGGGCATTGCCAGGGAAGCCTATCTGTATGGCTTCCCGGTGGTGGAAATGTACAAAACCCTCTACACCCAGGCCATCGACAGTAAAAGCCCCAACTACAAGGCGCCGCTGAACCAGATCGGCAACACGGCCAAAGCCTTCACCGCCAAGGACACCGCGTTTGTTACGCCCAACGCCGACACGCCCTACTCTTTCGTCTGGATGGATTTACGCGCCGAACCACTGATCCTGACGCTGCCACCGATCGAAGAACATCGCTATTACTCGGTGCAACTGATCGACGCCTACACGCAGAATTTCGCCTATCTGGGCACGCGCAGCACCGGCAACAACGGTGGGCATTTCATGATTGCCGGGCCGGATTGGCAAGGTCAGCAACCGGTCAACATCGACCGCCTGCTGCGCAGCGAAAGCAACATCACCTACGCGCTGTACCGCACGCAGTTGTTCGATGAAAAGGACCTGGCCAAGGTCAAGCAGATCCAGAAAGGCTACAAAGTAGAAACCCTCAGCCACTACCTCAAACAAAAAGCCCCGGCCCCGGCACCCAAGGTCAACTGGCCGAAACCCACGCCGACCATGAGCGAAACCCCGGAGCTGTTTCGTTACCTGAATTTCATGCTGGCGTTCACGCCGCCGCAGGATGTCGAGAAGGATCTGCTCGCACGATTCGGCAAAATCGGCATCGGCGCTGGCCAGCCGTTCGACCTGAAGAAACTCTCAGCCGAGCAGCGCAAAGCGCTCGAAGACGGCATCAGCGATGCCAAAGCCGAATTTGCCGCGTTCAAAAAGGACAAGGTCGACACCCATCAAGTGACCAGTGGGGATTTCTTCGGCACCCGCGATCACCTCAAGGGCAATTACCTGTACCGCTACGCTGGCGCCAACATGGGCATCTTTGGCAACTCCGCTGAAGAAGCGAATTACATCGGCTATTTCGTCGACAAGGACGGCCAGCCTGTCGACGCCTCGAAAAACGATTACACCCTGCATTTCGACAAGGGCGCCCTGCCCCCGGCAGATGCGTTCTGGTCGCTGACGATGTACGACGGCAAGACCAAACTGTTGGCGGCCAACCCGCTGAATCGCTACCTGACCAACTCGCGAATGCTGCCGGATCTTGCGCTGGATGCCGACGGCGGCCTGACCCTGTATGTGCAGCACAACAACCCCGGCGAGGACAAACAGGCCAACTGGCTGCCAGCGCCGAACGGGCCGTTCTACGGGATCTTGCGTCTGTACCTGCCAAAACCGGAAGTCGCCAGCGGCGCATGGAAAATGCCGCCACTGACCCCGGTCAACCCAAAACAATAAGCGGAGTCATTGATTGATGGTCAAGCCTAACGTTGTGCGCCCGTTACTGGCGCTGTGCATGATCGGCAGTCCTCTGCTTTACGCAGCGGAGGGCGGCGTCGGCCGACCGATTACCGGTCAACAGGTGTTTTCCAACGCCGGGATCGTGCCGCCCGAGCCCGGCTGGGTGATGTCGCTGACCAGCATCTGGTACGACGGCTCGCTCAAGGGCAGTGACGGTGCACCGATTTCCGGCGCCGTCAGCGGCGGGATCGACATGAAAGTGTCTTACACCATGGGTAACTTCACCCATGTCTGGGACACCGGCAAAGGTCGCTGGAACTATGCCTCGGCGATTGGCGTACCGGTGCAATACACCGACATCAAGGCCAGCATCACCGGCCCGCGCGGTCGGACCCTGGGCGACAGCGACTCCGGTACGCAATTCGCGGACGCCCTGATCACGCCGATTGCCGCAGGCTATCACTTCGACGAGTTCAACCACATCTCGTTTTCGCTGCCGATCTACGTCCCCACTGGCGCCTACAACAAGGATCGCCTGGCCAACCCCGGGCAGAACAACTACACGTTCATGCCGACCGTGGCGTTCACCCATCTGGACGGCAAGGGCGGCGAATTCAGCCTGATGAGCGCGTTCGAGCGCTACACCGAAAACGATGCAACCGACTATCGCAACGGCAACATCTTCCGCCTCGACGCCCTGTGGACGCTCGGCTTCGGTGAGGGCTGGAGTGCCGGTGTCGCCGCCGGTTATATCCAGCAACTGACCGACGACAAAGGCCAGACCGCCAATACGTTCAACGGCTATCGCGGACGCTCGGTCGGTGCCGGCCCCGTGATCGGCTGGAGCGGAAAATTCGCCGACGCCCAAGCCAACATCAGTGCGCGCTGGGTGCCGGAGTTCGACACCAAAAATCGCCCTGAAGGCAACGGCTTCAGCGTCAACCTGACCCTGGCGTTTTTCTAGACCGGACACAAAGGACTGCTGCGATGACTGCACTTACCGACCTCAACGCCCTGCAAGCGAGCATCGCCGAAGCGGTGCTCGGCCAGGATAAAGTGATCCGGCAGATTCTGCTGGGCCTGCTGGCCAACGGGCATTTGCTCCTGGAAAGTCTGCCGGGGCTGGCCAAGACCCGCACGGTCAAAGCCTTGGCCAAGCATCTGGACGCGAAGATGAGCCGCATCCAGTTCACCCCCGATCTGCTGCCGTCGGACATCACCGGTGCCGAGGTGCTGCATCAGGTCGAAGGCAAAAACGAGATCCGCTTTCAGCCCGGCCCGTTGTTCGGCAACCTGATTCTGGCCGACGAAATCAACCGTGCCCCGGCGAAAGTGCAAGCAGCGCTGCTCGAAGCCATGGAAGAACGGCAGATCACCGTGGCCGGCAACAGCCATGCGCTACCGGATCTGTTCATCGTCGTCGCGACACAGAACCCGATTGAACAGGAAGGCACCTATCCGCTGCCCGAGGCGCAGATGGATCGCTTTCTGATGAAAGTATTGCTCGACTACCCGAGCGCTGAGAACGAGAGCCAGGTGCTGCGTCTGTTGCGCAACGAAGAGTTCGCTCAGGGCGCCAGCACCACGCCGGCCAAGGGTTTCAGCCTGTCGCAGGACGTGATCTTCGCCGCACGCAAAGAAGTCAGCGCGGTGCATGTGTCGCCGGCCATCGACAGCTACCTGATCGACCTGATCAACGCCACCCGCCACCCCGGCGACTATGACGAAGACCTCGCGCGCTGGATCAGCATCGGCGCGAGCCCGCGTGGCGGCATCGGTCTGGATCGTTGCGCGCGTGCCGATGCGTGGTTGCAGGGCCAGGATTTCGTTTCACCGGACAACGTGCGGGCGGTGGTGCATCCGGTGCTGCGTCATCGTTTGCAGCTGAGCTACGACGCGGTTGCCGATGGGGTCAGCGCCGATCAGGTGCTGGACCGGATTCTCGACAAAGTGGCGATTCCGGCATGAACGATGAAGGCCTGGTCTACGTCTCTCTCGCGCAATTGATGGCGCTGGAGTTCAAGGCCCGTGACCTGAGTTTTCTCGCCCGCCAGCCGCAGGGCAGCATCCTCGCCGGCAATCACGCCTCGCGCCTGCGCGGTCGCGGCCTGAACTTTGACGAGCTGCGCCGCTATCAGCCGGGTGATGATTTGCGCCACCTCGATTGGCGCGCTTCGTTGCGCACCGGCAAACCAGTGGTGCGCACCTTCACCGAAGAGCGTGACCGCCCGGCGCTGATCGTGGTCGATCAGCGCATGTCGATGTTCTTCGGCTCCCAGCGCAGTTTCAAATCCGCGGTGGCGGCCGAACTAGCAGCACTGGCGGCATGGATGGTGTTCCATGCCGGCGACCGGGTCGGCGGACTGGTGTTCAACGATCAACGCATCGACAGCGTCGCCCCGCTGCGCAGCCGCAAACGCGTGGAAGCGCTGCTCAGCCGTATCGCCGAACAGAACCGCGCGCTGGACGCGAGCAACCCGGATGCCGAGGACGAAGACCAACTGGACAAGGTCTTGCAGCGCTGCCTCGCACTGGCCGGACATGACCACTTGATCTGCATCATCAGCGACTTCGCCGGAGCCGGTGAGCGCACCTTGCAACTGATGCGGCAACTGTCGGCGCACAACGATGTGATTGCCCTGCAAGTCTACGATCCGCTGGCCTTGAAGCTGCCAACCAACGGTCGCTTGCTGGTCACCCAGGGTGAGTTGCAGGTGGAATTGGCCATCGAAAAACGCAACGTGCACCAACCCTTGGGCGATTTTCTCAGTGGTCGGCTCAAGGACGTCGCCACCCTGCTGCGCCGCAGCCAGGTGCCACTAATGATGATCAGCACCGCCGAAGAAGCTCATGCGCAACTGCGCGCCGAACTGGGCAGAAGTACCGGAGCACGGCGTTGAATCCGAATATCCCGAGCATCGACCAACTCAAGGAGTTGGGCCTGCCTGCGCCGGTCAGTTATGCGCCGCAGACGTGGGGCTGGTGGGTGTTGCTGGCGTTGCTGGTGTTGGCGGCGGTGTTGATTGGCACGCGGCGGTATCTGCAATGGCGGCGGGATGCTTATCGGCGTGAGGCTTTGGCGCGTTTGGCGCAGTTGCGCGGTCGCAGTGATGATTTGAATGCGCTGCGCGAATTGCCGGAGCTGCTCAAACGCGTGGCGATCTCGATGCCTAAACAGAAACATCATTGGTGGAACACGGAACCTGTGGGAGTTGGCTTGCCAACGATGAGGCAATCACATCCGACATCTGCGTTGGCTGACAGGACGCCATCGCTGGCAAGCCAGCTCCCACAGGGACCGGCGGCGCTTGGGAAAGAGGATTGGCAAGTTTTCCTGCAGCAGCACAGCAAGAAGCAACTGCCGACCGACTTCAGCGCCCAACTCGCACAACTCGCCTACGCCCCCGACGACACCCTGCGCGCCCTCCCCGCACCCCAGCGCCAGGCACTGTTCGACACCTGCCAACATTGGGTGGAGCATCATCATGTGGCAGCTTGATTACCCGTGGCTGTTGCTGCTGTTGCCACTGCCCTGGCTGGCCTACCGTTACCTGCCCGCTTACAAAGAGGCGCGCAGTGCGGTGCGCGTACCGTTTTTCAGCGCCATGAGTCGTGCAGTCGGTGAAGCCCCGAGCAACGCCGGCAGCCGCCGCAATGTCTGGCAGTTGCTGCTCAATCTGCTGGTCTGGGCGCTGATCCTGTTGGCGGTGGCCCGTCCGGTGTTCGTCGAAAAACCGATCGAACGCCAGCAGCCGGTGCGCGACCTGATGCTGGCCATCGACATTTCGCAATCGATGGAAACCGAAGATTTCACCAACGCCAACGGCGAGAAAATCAACCGCCTCGCTGCCGTCAAAGAGGTCGTGCAAGGTTTCATCGACAAGCGCAAGGACGACCGCCTCGGCCTGATCGTGTTCGGCAGCGGCGCATACCCGCAGGCACCGTTGACCCTCGACCACGCCAGTCTGTCACTGCTGTTGGCTGACACCGGCATTGGCATGGCCGGGCCCAACACCGCGATCGGCGACGCCATCGGCCTGAGCCTGAAGTTGCTCGACAAAGCCCACGAACAGGAAAAAGTCCTGATTCTGCTGACCGATGGCAACGACACCAGCAGCGCGATTACCCCCGATCACGCCGCCGAAATGGCCGCCAACAAAGGCGTGATCATTCACACCATCGGCATTGGTGACCCGAGTGCCGACGGCGAAGCCAAGGTCAATCTGCCAGGACTTGAGCAGATCGCCAAAACCACAGGCGGCCAGTTCTTCCGCGCCGAAGACCGCAGCGCGCTGGACCGGGTCTACAGCACCCTCGATCAACTGACCCCGCATCAGGTGCAAACCCTCAGCCATCAGCCCCAGCGCGAATTGTTCCATTGGCCGCTGGGGGCGGCGCTGGTGCTGCTTGCGCTGTATCAACTCGGCGCACTGCTGCGTCCGCGCCTGTCACTCGCCCGTCAGCGACAGGAGGCCTGAGATGGACATCAACCTCAGCGACTTCCACTTCCTGCGTCCACTGTGGCTGCTGCTGGCGCTTTTCGGCGCGTTGCTGCCGCTGATCTGGCGGCGCAGTCGCGACCTTCAGCGAAGCCTGCGCGGCAACATCGCCGAGCATCTGCTGCCACACCTGCTAGTCACCCCGCAGGATCATCAACGGCTGCGGCCAGTGCATCTGCTTTGCGCCTTGTTGATTCTCGGCGCGGTGGCTGCGGCCGGGCCAACCTGGGAACAGGATCGACCGGACTTCCTCGAAAACCGCGCACCGTTGATCGTCGCCGTGGATCTGTCGCCATCGATGGACGCCAGCGATGTCCAGCCGACGCGTCTGGAAGCCGCCAAACACAAGCTGCACGACCTGATTCAGCGGCGGGCTGGCGCACGCACCGCGTTGATCGCTTACGCCGGCAGCGCGCACCTGGTGCTGCCGCCGACCGATGACCCCGCGCTGCTCGACACCTTCATTCAAGCGTTGGGCACCGGCCTGATCGACAAACCGGGTAAGGATGTCGGCGCGGTCATCGATCAAGCCAAACGCTTGCTCAGTGCCGAGAAAACGCCGGGCAGCCTGCTGCTGATCACTGATGGCGCCGAGACCGCGCAACTCGACAGCCTCGACAAACGCCTCAGCGGCAGTCAGTTGCAAGTCTTGGTACTGGCGGTGGGCAGCGAGGACGGCGGGATTGTTCAAAGCGCTAGCGGCCAACCGAAAATCGACAGTAACGGGCGGCCGATCGTCGGCAGTTTTGATCAAGCGGCGCTCAAGCAACTGGCTTCGGCAACCGACGCGCCGCTCGGCAGCCTGACCCTCAACGACGATGATCTGGACTGGATCGACCTGCACGCCCAGCAGCATTTTCAGAGTGCCAGCGCCGAACAACGTGAACTGCACTGGAAGGACGCCGGTTACTGGCTGTGCTGGCCGCTGCTATTGCTGGCGCTGTTCAGCGTGCGCAAGGGCTGGAGCGTCAATTGGATGCCGGCGCTGCTGTTGGCCGCCGGCCTTGGCTGGCCATCGGCACCGGCGCAGGCCAATGCCTTGACCGACGCGTTTTTCACCCGAGACCAGCAAGGTCGCTGGGCCTTTGAGCACGAACACTGGCCGCAGGCCGCCGCGCTGTTTGTCGACCCCTACTGGAAAGGGGTCGCGGCCTATCACGCGGCAGATTACGACCTCGCCCTGGCGACCTTTGCGCGTCTGGACACACCACAGGCGTATTTCTATCTGGGCAATATTTACGTGCGTCGCTTCAAGTTCGATCAGGCGATTGCCGCTTACACCCAAGCCCTGAAACTGCAACCGCAATTTCCCGAGGCGACCGCCAATCTGGCGCTGGCCCAGGCTCTGTTGAAAGACACAGAAAGCGCGGAAAAGAACGCACCGGAAACCAAACCGGACGAAGTGAAATTCGACAAGGCGCCGGGCAAGGGCCAGAGCAAGAAAGTCGAGTCCGAGCAGGCCGCGTCCGATGCGCTGTGGTTGCAGAATCTGACGACATCGCCGGCGAAATTTCTCAAGCAGAAGTTCAGCTTGCAGGATCAGGTTGGGGCCAAGCCATGATTCATCGAAACCCTGCTGCCGCCATCGCTGGCAAGCCAGCTCCCACAGTGGATCTCCGTTCACCGCATCTCCCCTGTGGGAGCTGGCTTGCCAGCGATGGGGCCCGAGCAGTCAGCACAAAAATCAGCATTGTGTTGCTGACCAGCCTGCTCAGCCTCAATACCTTCGCCGCCGAACCCCAACTCATAATCCAGGCCCACCTGCAACCCGCCGAAGGCGCGATGGTCGGCGGTCTGGTCGAACTGCAACTCGACGTCCTCACCGACACCTGGTTCACCAGTGCCGCCACCCTGCCCGAGCTGAAACTCGACGGCGCTCAGGTCATGCCACCGAACGGTCAGGCCCAGCACCTCAACCAGACCATTGATGGGCAATCCTTTAACGGCTTGCGCTACAGCTACCTGATCACCCCGAATGTCGCGCGCAGCTTCAACATTCCAGCGCTGACTGTGCGCGCCACGCCCGGCCAGTCCAGCACCGAGATCAGCGCGCAGAGCCAACCGGTGCAGTTCAGCGCCGCCCAGCCACCGGGGTTCAAACCCGGAGAAACGCCACTGGTCGCCACAGGCCTGCGCTTCACGCAAAGCATCGTCAATTCGGCCACCCCGCTGAAAGTCGGTGACAGCATCACCCGTCAACTGAACCTGCTAGCCAACGGTGCATTGGCGATGGCCCTGCCCGTTCCAGCGCTGGACGATGTCGCCGGCCTGAGCCGTTATGTGAAAACCCCGCAAGTCACCAGCCTCGATGACGGTCGCGGCGACATTCTCGGCGGTCAGCGCATTGACAGTGTCAGCTATCGCATCGACAAGGCCGACGCCTACACCCTGCCGGCGATCGCGGTGAAGTGGTGGGATTCTGCTGCAAAACAGACCCGCACCACGCAGGTGCCCGCCGTAACGTTCGAAGCAGTGGCCAACAGCGCTTATAAACCGGTGTTCTCGATCAGCGAAGACCTGAAACAGCTCGGCCAGAGTCGTCTGTATTTGTCCACGCGCTGGCTGGTGTGGGTGAGTCTGCTGGTGGCGCTGATCGGCGTCGGTTATCTGAGCCGCCCGGCCCTCACCCGTGGCTGGCAACGCTGGCAGGCGCGCGAACACGCGCGGCAACTGGCCTGGCAGCAATCACCCGACTACGCCTGGCGAAATATCAACGCCGAACTGCAAGCCAAACCTGCGCAACTGACGGCGCTGTATCTCTGGCTACGCCGCAGTCGGCTGGGCCTGAAACTGGTAGACGCCGGGCCGCGTCTGCAGGGGCTGTTACGCGGGCTTTACGGTCGCCAGCCAACCGCCGAGCAAACACTCGTTCAACTGCGCGAATCCTTGACTACGCTTCACAGTCAGGTCCAACAGCAGCAGGTAAAACCGGCGTCAGCCCTGCGCCCGCTCAATCCCGTTCACGAGAAGGATTTCCCATGACGAACCCGATGCTGTACCGCCAACGTTTCGGACTCGCCCTGCTGTTCAGCCTGGCATTGCCCCTGCTTGCGCAGGCCAGCGAGCCGCTACCGTCGTGGAATGACGGACCGGCGAAGAAAAGCATCATTGAATTCGTCCAGGCCGTCACCGACCAGACCAGCAAGGATTTCGTCAAACCGGCCGAGCGCATCGCCGTGTTCGATAACGACGGCACGCTGTGGAGCGAGCAGCCGATGTATTTCGAGTTGCTGTTTGCGCTGGACGAGGTCAAACGGACGGCGGCGCAGCACCCCGAATGGAAAACCACCCAGCCGTTCAAAGCGGTGCTGGAAAACGACCACAAGGCCCTCGCGGCGTCGGGCATGGACGGCTTGTTGAAAATCGTCGGCGCGACCCACACCGGCATGACCACCGAAGCTTTCGATGACTACGCCAAGACCTGGCTCAGTCAGGCGCGCCATCCGAAAACCGGCAAGCCGTACACCGAGATGATCTTCCAGCCGATGCTGGAAATGCTCGATTACCTGCGCAAACAGGACTTCAAGACCTACATCGTGTCCGGCGGCGACACCGGGTTCATGCGCGCCTTTGCCGAGAAGGTTTACGGCATTCCACCGGAACAGGTGATCGGCACTACGTTCATCACTTCATTCCAATACAAGGACGGCAAGGCCTCGATCGTGCGCACGCCGAAACTGGCGCACAACGACGACGGCCCCGGCAAGCCGGAGAGCATCGATGCGGTGATTGGCCGCCGGCCGATCCTCGCCTTCGGCAACTCCGACGGCGACCTGCAGATGCTGCAGTGGACGGCGGCAGGTTCCGGCAAACGCCTGATGGGTCTGGTGCATCACACCGACGCCAAGCGCGAGTGGGCCTATGACCGCAAATCCGATATCGGGCGGCTCGACAAGGCGCTCGACGAAGCAAATTCCCGTGGCTGGACCGTGGTCGATATGGCGAGCGAATGGCGCCGGATCTACCCGTTCGAGCCAGCGGTCACCGAGCAGGTGCAATAAGAAAAGCGTGATGCAGGACGGCAATAAACGTTAGTCGCAATAAACGACCCCCGCGAAAAGGAGCAAGTCAGATGACTCGCATACGCAAGTGGCTACCGAAATTCGCCCTGGTGGCAACCTCGGTGATGGCGCTGTCGGCAACTGCCACAGCGGCTGAAAAACCCAACATTCTGGTGATCTTCGGCGATGACATCGGCCAGACCAACATCAGCGCCTATTCCATGGGCGTGGTTGGATACAAGACCCCGAACATCGACCGCATCGCCAAAGAAGGCATGATGTTCACCGATTACTATGCGGAGAACAGTTGCACGGCTGGACGATCCTCGTTCATCACCGGCCAGACGCCGCTGCGTACGGGCCTTTCGAAAGTGGGCCTGCCGGGCGCAACTGTCGGCCTGCAAAAACGTGACATCACCATTGCTCAAGCGTTGAAATCGCAAGGTTACGCCACCGGCCAGTTCGGCAAAAACCACCTCGGTGACCGCGACGAATATCTGCCGACCAACCACGGTTTCGACGAGTTTTTCGGCAACCTGTACCACCTTAACGCCGAAGAAGAGCCGGAACGCGAGAACTGGCCCAAGGACAACCCCGAGTTCACCAAGGCCTTTACGCCGCGCGGCGTGATTCACAGTTTTGCCGATGGCAAGATCGAAGACACCGGCGCCCTGACCACCAAGCGCATGGAAACCATTGACGACGAAACCACCGCTGCAGCCCAAGCCTTTATCGAGAAGCAGGCCAAGGCGGACAAGCCGTTCTTCGTGTGGATGAACACCACGCGCATGCACTTGTTCACCCATGTGCGTGATTCGATGAAAGGCCAGAGCGGGATGGCCGGCAACGAGTACGCCGACGGCATGATTGAACACGACGGCGACGTCGGCAAACTGCTGAAAACCCTCGATGACCTGAAAATCACCGACAACACGATCGTCGTCTACACCACCGATAACGGTCCGAACCAGTTCTCCTGGCCGGACGCCGCAACTACACCTTTCCGTAACGAGAAAAACTCGAACTGGGAAGGTGCGTTCCGGGTTCCGGCAATGGTGCGCTGGCCAGGCAAGATCAAACCGGGCGAGGTCTCCAACGAGATGTTCTCCGGTCTGGACTGGTTCCCGACGCTACTCGCCGCTGCCGGTGATGCGGGTGTGAAAGACAAGTTGCTCAAAGGTTGGGCACCGGCGTCCGGCGGCGCCAACTATAAGGTGCATCTGGACGGGTACAACCAACTGCCGTACCTGACCGGTCAGCAACCAAAGGGTGAACGCAAAGAGTTTTACTATTTCAACGACGATGGCGTGCTGGTGTCGATGCGTTACGACAACTGGAAAGCGGTCTTCTGCGAACAGCGTGAACCGGGCGGCTTCAAAGTCTGGAGCGAACCGTTCGTATGCCTGCGCGTACCGAAAATTTTCAACCTGCGCATGGATCCGTATGAACGTGCGGACGTCGTTTCCGACCAGTACTCTGACTGGACGACGAAGAACGTTTACCTGACAGAGGTCGCCGTGATGAAGTCCGCCGCATTCCTGCAGACTTTCGTCGATTACCCACCTAGCCAGAAACCGGCCAGCTTCAGCATTGACCAGATCCGTGCTGCGGTAGACGCCAAAATTGCAGAAAAAATGAAAGCTGCAGAGTAACACCGCAAGACTGCCGCCCGCCGTCACCGGCGGGTGGACTTATTGTTGACTTGGGACCGTGTCGGCCCCAATCGCCAGCAGGGCTGGCTCCCACAGGGGATTTGTGGCGTATACCCGTTCCCTGTGGGAGCTAGCCCTGCTAGCGATGAGGCCCGCACAGTCACAATGACTTTTGAACTAAGGCGTCCGCAATGTCCTCACGTATCGCCAGCAAGCCCTCGGCCATACCCGTTCCGCAATCCACCTCTGCAGCCCTGCTCATTCCCGCTCTGTTGCTGTGCATCTCTGGTGCTGCCGCATTGGTGTATCAAGTGCTGTGGATCAAACAGCTGTCGCTGGTGGTCGGCGTCGAGGTCTACGCGATCACCACCGGCATCAGCGCATTTTTCGCCGGGCTGGCCATCGGTGGCTGGCTGTTCGGGCGCTGGGCAGATCGCTTGCAGCAACCGGTTCTGCTCTACGCCGGACTGGAAGTGTTGGTAGCACTTCTCGGCGTCGGCGCAACGGTTGCCATGAGCGTGGCGGCCAGTCCGTTTGCCTGGCTGCAAGGACACGTCGGGATCTTCGCCTGGCTGCTGCCGTTCGCTTTGGTCGGCATCCCCGCCGTACTGATGGGCGGCACACTGCCGGTGCTGGTGCGTTCGCTGGCGACTGATCCCGGCAAGGCCGGCGGTCAGTTGTATGCGGCGAACACTTTGGGCGCGATTGTTGGCACCCTGTTGGCGGCGTTTGTGTTGATCGCCACGCTCGGCGTGCGCGGCAGTGCGTTGTTTGCGGCGATGCTCAATCTGTTGGCCGCCGTCGGCGCGTTATGGTTTGCCCGGCAACAGCCGGCGCCTGTGACAATCACCGTCGAACATCACAGCGAAACAGCCCCGGATCGCACCGCGCTCTGGTTGTACGCCATCGCCGGCGGCGTCGCCCTCGGCTACGAAGTGGTCTGGTCGCAATCGATCGTGCAGTTCATGAGCACCCGTACCTATGCGTTTGCCGTGGTGCTGGCGACCTACCTCACCGGGCTGTTTATCGGTAGCGCCCTGCTCGCCCGCCGCGTTGAACGGATTCGCGATCCGTGGGGTGTGTTCGGTTTGCTGATTGCCGGCGCCGGGCTGATCGCGTTGCTGGAGATCGCCGTGCTCGGGCGCTGGTTGATCCTCGCCCAAACCCAGGCCGAAATGTGGCTGCTGAGCTTGGGCGCCAGTGATCTGGCCGGCATGAGCGCACGCTTTGCCGTGGCGGCGCTGAGCATCGTGTTTGTGCCGACCTTACTGCTCGGCGCGGCGTTTCCTCTGGCGCTGCGTTTGAGCGTCGGTCAGGA
Source organism: Pseudomonas sp. 4CAES_32.4 (assembly GCF_058136335.1). Taxonomy (NCBI): domain Bacteria; kingdom Pseudomonadati; phylum Pseudomonadota; class Gammaproteobacteria; order Pseudomonadales; family Pseudomonadaceae; genus Pseudomonas; species Pseudomonas sp. 4CAES_32.4. Next base: position 2,806,192 of record NZ_CM176882.1, on the reverse strand, counting down.
GCGTGTCGGGCGCGATGTCGGCGCCGTGGTCGCCTTCAATACGCTGGGCGGGATTGTCGGCGTGATGCTGTGCGGTTTCCTGTTGATTCCGCTACTGGGATTGGTGCGCACTTTGGGTCTGCTGGCGCTCATCGCTGCTGGCATCGGCTATTTCGCCGTGCGCAAAGGACACCATGTCAAGAAAGGCCGGCGTCAGGCGGTGGTCGCGCTGGGTCTGGTGTCAGTGGCCTTGGCCGTGTTTACACCGGTCGACAAGCTCGCCAGCCTGTTGCCCGGCGCGCGCAACGGCACTCTTTCGTTTTATGAAGAAGGTCGTGGCGGCACCGTCGCGGTGGTCGCGCAAGGTCGTGGCGAAAACATTTTCCACCGTTTGTACATTCAGGGCGTCTCAAATACGGGCGACGCGATGCCGTCACTGCGCTACATGCGCATCCAGGCGTTGCTGCCGCTGCTGATCCACAACGGCGAACCGCGCTCGACGCTGGTGATCGGTTTCGGCACCGGCATCACCGCCGGCGCGATGCTGCGTTATCCGGGGCTGGAACATCGCGTGGTGGCCGAACTGCTGCCGTCAGTGGTCAAGGCTGCGCCGCTGTTCAAAGGAAACTTCAACGCGGCCAGCGACCCCGGCGTCGATGTACGTCTACGCGATGGCCGTCAGGAACTGCTGCGCAGTGCGCAAACCTACGATTTGATCACCCTCGAGCCGCCACCGCCGTCTGCTGCTGGCGTGGTCAATCTGTATTCCCGGGACTTCTACCAACTGGCCGCCAGCCGTCTGGAGCAACAAGGCATCGTCGCGCAGTGGCTGCCACTGCCGACGCAGAACATCGACGACTCGCGCTCGCTGGTGCGCAGCTTCCTCGATGTGTTCCCGTACGCGTCGTTGTGGACCAGTGAGTTCCACGAGATGTTGCTGGTCGGGTCGATGCAGCCGATGCAACTGGATGCCGCGAAAATCACCGAGCGGTTTCAGCAGGACAGCGTGCGCAGCACCTTGCAGGATGTCGGCATCGGCTCCGCTGCTGCCCTGCTCGCCACTTGGGTGACCGATCGCGCAGGTCTTGAACGCTTCGCCGCCGACGCCCCGGCGGTGACCGACGATCAGCCACGCATCGAATACGCGCCCTGGGTGCGCAGCAAGGAAATCACTCGGGTGCTGCCAGCGTTGCTCGATCTGTATCAGCCACCGTCATTGGTCAATGCCGATGCCGGGTTCACCGAGCGCATGGAAACCCATCGCCAGCGCTTGATGCAGTTTTATCGGGCGAGCCTGCATGCCTACGACGGTGATCGGGATGCGTGGGGACGGGATATGCGCGAGGTGATGCAGTGGGATGGTGCGAATCCGTATTTCCGTTGGTTTACCGGCAAATGATTCAGCGCCTGATACACCGCTATCGCTAGCAGGGCTAGCTCCCACAGGGTTTTGCAGTGTTCGCAAAATCCCCTGTGGGAGCCAGCCCTGCTGGCGATGGGGCTACTAGCCCCGGTGCATTATTTGGATTCTGACTGGCCTCTCACAGGGAAAATGTGAACGCAACAAATCCCCTGTGGGAGCCAGCCCTGCTGGCGATGGGGCTATCAGCCCCGGTGCATTATCTGGATTCGGACTGGCCTCTCACAGGGAACATGTGAACGCCACAAATCCCCTGTGGGAGCCAGCCCTGCTGGCGATGGGGCTATTAGCCCCGGTGCATTATTTGGATTCGGACTTCAGCTTCAGGTACATCTGGTGCATGTCCGTCGCCCAGCCATCGATCACGGCTTTGACATCATCGGCCTTCAAGGCCTGAGTGTCGTTTTCCAGCGGTTTGCCAGTGCCTTTGCGCACAACCTGAGCCACCACATGGTTGTTGGCGCCATCCATGAACACCGCTTCGGTGGCCAGCGTGGTCTCCTGATCGCGGATACCACTGGCGGTGCTGACTGCCGCAGCCACCAGTGCAATCGGGATCACTTCATAGGCGTGCAGGCCTTCGGTCTTGCTGCTCACGGCTGTGATCGCCGGACGCACCACGATCACGCCAGGCCCAGGCCCTGAGGCCAGTGGCAACGATTTGCTCAGCTCACGCTTGAGTGCCTGGTCGTAGTAGCTGGTGATGCCATTGAGGGTTTGCTGGGAAATTTTTGCGGTCGGTTGTGGTTTCGGATAGAGCTGGCTCGGTTCGACATACACGCTGCTGAATTTATTGATGTCGAGTTTCGGGTCCATCCAGCGCATCACCTCGGCACCGGACGGTGATTTGGCCTCCTTCAGTTGGCTGTAGTCTTTGAGGAAGCCCGAGTACTCTTTCGGGTCGACGGTTTTGCTGGAGCAACCCACTACGGCGAGGGTCGCAAAACACAGCGTGCCCATCATTACTGCTAGCTTCATGCTGTAACTCCTGTCAGGAAGGCCGAAAACTTTTTTGGAACGGGAGCTACAGGTATAGCTAAAACCTCAGCGTTTGCGATTGCAAATTACAAAATTCACGTAAGCCTGAGCGACAGATCACAACCGTCATTTGACAGACGCCGGCCATCCGGCAAAGCTGCATCGAGCTTGCACGCACGCCAGACGGCAAATGCACCTGGACCACGGAAGTCGTAATGCCCAAGCATAAAAATAAAGCAGTACAACCTGACCCTGATTCGTCGCAACCTTCATTTTCGAAATACCTGTTCCCGATCACCATCGGCGTGCTGCTGGCCGCCGTTGCCGGGATCGGCTGGTTTCTGTTCACCCCTGCGCCGACCACCGCGCCGAGCACCGTCCCCGCCGCTTCTGCACCTGCACCTGCACCTGCACCTGCACCTGCATCCGCAGCGGCCAAGCCACAACCGGTCGCGCTGAAACCGGCATCCATGGTCGATGAACAACAATGCCAGGGCTGTCACACCGAACAGGTCAAGGACTGGCAAGGCTCGCATCACCAATTGGCGATGCAACCGGCCAACGCCGAGACCATGCTTGGCGACTTCAATAACATCACCTTCAAAGCGGAAAACGAAACCACGCGGTTCTCGCGCAAGGGCGATGAATTCTGGGTGAATACCCCCGGCATCGACGGCAAGAATGCTGATTTCAAAGTCGCCTACACCTTCGGCATCGCGCCGCTGCAGCAGTATCTGATCGAAGTCGGTGAGGGTCGCTTGCAGGCGCTCGGCGTGGCGTGGGATACCGAGAAACATCGCTGGTTCCACCTCTACCCCGGCCAGGGCGTCAACTTCAAGAACCCGCTGCACTGGAGCAAGCCGAGCCAGAACGCCAACTTCATGTGCGTCGAGTGCCATACCACTGGTTTCAAGCGTAATTTCGACGCGGCGAGCAACACCTTCAACAGTCACTGGAACAGCCTCGGTGTCGGCTGTCAGGCCTGCCATGGTCCGGCGTCCAATCACCTGGAATGGACGCAGAAAAAAGGCGATCTGATTCACCTGGGTTTCGATGTCGATCTCAAGGACAAGAACGCCACTGTCGAGATCGAAACCTGCGCTCGCTGCCACGCGCGCCGTGCGCCGTTGGGCGACGGCTATACCGTCGGCAAGCGCTTGATGGACGATTACCTGCCGAGCACCCTCACCCGCGAACTGTACGCGCTGGACGGCAAGATCAAGGATGAGGTGTTCGAACACGGCTCGTTCCTGCAAAGCAAAATGTTCGACAAGGGCGTGCGCTGCAGCAACTGCCACAACCCGCACAGTAGCGAACTGAAAGCACCGGGCAACGCGGTGTGCCTGCAATGCCACAACACCGCCGGCAAGACTTCGGTCGAAGGCGTTGACGGCAAAGGCCTGCAAGCGAAGAACTACGATTCCATCGAACACACCCGCCACACCATGGGCCAGCCTGGCTCGCAGTGCGTGGATTGCCACATGCCCGGCAAGTTCTACATGGTCAACGACTTCCGCCATGACCACAGTTTCAGCATTCCCAACCCGGAACGCGCGCAGAAGCTCGGCACACCGGATGCCTGCCTCACTTGCCACCAGGGCAAAGCCGGCGACAAGGTCACCGCGCAGTTCAAGTTGTGGAGCGCTTCCACCGCGCCGCAAGCGCCACGTTATGACGAAAGCCTGTGGCTGATCCGCAACGGCCAGCCCGGCGCTGCGGATGCGTTGTATGCGCAGTTGCAGCGCAGCAACCTGCCGGCGATCCAACGGGCGACGTTGCTTGCAGAACTGCCGCTTTATCCAAGCGAACAGGCATTGAAACTGGCAACTCAGGATCTGAAAAATCCATCCCCCCAGGTTCGCGAAAGCGCCGTGCGGGCGATCAGCGCGTTCCTGCCGCCACCAGAGCGTGCGCCGTTGTTGGCGCCGCTGCTGGGTGACCCGGTGAAAGCCGTGCGCATCGTCGCGGCGCGGGATGTGCTCAGCGTCGCGCGCAATAACGGACTTGGCGCGGCGCAAGCCAACTGGGACGCGGCGATTGCCGAGTACGAAGACGTGCAGAAAAGTCTGCTGGAGCGCGCCGAGGCCAATCTGAATCTGGCGATGCTCTATCAGGCCAGTGGTCGCAGCGGCGAAGTTGAGGGCTTGCTGCGTTCAGCGCTGAAACGTGACCCGGACTTCTACCCGGCACTGGTGACGTTGGTGCAGTGGCTGGAAGCCAATGGTCGCGGGCAGGAAGCGCAGCAGTTGCTCGACGACAGCCTCAAGGAACACCCGGATGCCGCGCTATTGCAGCACACGCGCGGACTGTCGCTGATCCGCGCCGGCAAGACTGCGGAGGCCATGGCGCCGCTGAAAAAAGCCGCGCAACTGGAACCGCAGAACGCGCAGTACGGCTATGTGCTGGCCGTGGCGTTGCATGGCAATGGCAAGGTTGATGAAGCCTGCGCCATTCTCGAAGGTTTGCTCAAGGTACAACCGGCGAACCGCAATGCGCGGCTGTCGCTGATCCAGTGGTATCTCGACAGCGGGCAAGAGCCTAAAGCGCAGGTGCTGTTGCAGGGCTGGAAGAAGATGAATATGGGGGATCCGGCACTCAAATAAACTGAGAGGCCAGCACCGATCCCCTGTGGGAGCCAGCCCTGCTGGCGATGGCGGTGGGTCAGGCGGTGAAGATGCTGGCTGTGCTGGCCTAATCGCTAGCAGGGCTAGCTCCCACAGGGATTTGTGGTGTGTCCTGAATTGCCGGCATGCCACTAAACCTGTGGGAGCCAGCCCTGCTGGCGATGGCGGTGGGTCAGTTGATGAAGATGTTGGCTGTGCCGGCCCAATCGCTGGCAAGCCAGCTCCCACAGGGATTTGTGGTGTGTCCTGAATTGCCGGCATGCCACAAAACCTGTGGGAGCCAGCCCTGCTGGCGATGGCGGTGAATCAGCTATGAAAATGCTGGCCGTACCGGCCTAATCGCTAGCAGGGCTAGCTCCCACAGGGGGTTTCGGGGTGACTGAGATTGATGGCATTCCACAAAAGTGTGGGAGCCAGCCCTGCTGGCGATGGCGGTGGATCAGCTATGAAAATGCTGGCTGTGCTGGCCCAATCGCTGGCAAGCCAGCTCCCACAGGGATTTGTGGTGTGTCCTGAATTGCCGACATGCCACAAAACCTGTGGGAGCCAGCCCTGCTGGCGATGGCGGTGGGTCAGTTAGTGAAGATGCTGGCTGTGCTGGCCCAATCGCTGGCAAGCCAGCTCCCACAGGGATTTGTGGTGTGTCCAGAATTGCCGGCATGCCACAAAACCTGTGGGAGCCAGCCCTGCTGGCGATGGCGGTGGGTCAGTTAGTGAAGATGCTGGCAGTGCCGGCCCAATCGCTAGCAGGGCTAGCTCCCACAGGGATTTGTGGTGTGTTCTGAATTGCCGGCATGCCACAAAACCTGTGGGAGCCAGCCCTGCTGGCGATGGCGGTGGATCAGCTATGAAAATGCTGGCAGTGCCGGCCCAATCGCTAGCAGGGCTAGCTCCCACAGGGATTTGGGGTGTGTCCAGAATTGCCGGCATGCCACAAAACCTGTGGGAGCCAGCCCTGCTGGCGATGGCGGCGGGTCAGTTGATGAAGATGTTGGCTGTGCTGGCCCAATCGCTGGCAAGCCAGCTCCCACAGGGATTTGTGGGGTGACTGAGATTGATGGCATTCCACAAAAGTGTGGGAGCCAGCCCTGCTGGCGATGGCGGTGGATCAGCTATGAAAATGCTGGCTGTGCTGGCCCAATCGCTGGCAAGCCAGCTCCCACAGGGATTTGCGGTGTGTCCAGAATTGCCGGCATGCCACAAGACCTGTGGGAGCCAGCCCTGCTGGCGATGGCGGTGGGTCAGTTAGTGAAGATGCTGGCTGTGCCGGCCTAATCGCTAGCAGGGCCAGCTCCCACAGGGATTTGTGGTGTTGCTGGGATTGGGGGTGTCCCACAGGGTTTTGCAGGGTCACAAAATCCAGTGTGGGAGCAGTGCTCTGGTTTTCAACCTTACCAGGACGACGTCTCACCACTGCGCAACGCCATCTCGCGTCGGCTGTTGATGTGCATCGCTTTGATCAGCGACACCGTGCCCACCAGCAGAATCGCCGCGCCCAACAGGAAGTCGATGTTGTACAGCTGGAAGTCCTGCACCGGTCCGATCAGCAGCACCCGCACGATCGCGGCGCCGACCAGTGTGGCGAGGAAGTCGATCCCCGGTTCGTTGCGGTAGAACACCAACAGCAGCGGCAGGCAAAGCACCAGCAGGAGCATCAGCACGACCGCTTTGAACGAGCCCTTGCGCTCGACACTGAACGCGCATTCGTGCGGCCCGTACGCCTTGAAATCCTCGTCGCGAATCATCGAGGTCTTCTCGTTGATGTAGTCGACGCGGTTGTATTTCTGGATAGGCGTGAAGGTGTTGGACATCTCCATCAACGTGGTGATGTTCTTGAAGCGCAGGTCGATGCGCTCGCTGCCCTTGAGGTAATACAGCACCGGTTTGTAGCCGTAGCGATAAGTGTCGAAAGGGAATTCGGTGACCTGGCCCTGCACGCCGATCGGACGCGGTTCAAGTTCAGCGTAAGCACTTTTGTTGGTCGCGGAGAGATTGCGGCTCAGGGGCTGCACCTTGACCTGCTCAAGGAAAATCGGCGTGACGCCGTAAGACCACTGCAACGGTTCCAGGCGCAGGCGCAGTTCGTTGCGGGCCAGGTCGTAGCGGTTGAAAGTGCGCTCGGAGACCACCAGCGAACCGCTGAGCATGAACTCGCCGCGCAGGTTGTTAGTGACGCGCAAGGTCAGTTGATCCTTGCCCAGCAACGCCGCTTCGTTGGTCGGCGGCGTGCCGCACCACGCGGTACTTTCGCCGACACCGCCGAGCTGGCCGCCATTGTTCTCTTTGAATATATAAAAGTAACTGGCCCACAGCGTCACCATCAGCAGCAACGCTGTGAGACCGAGAATTTTTTTGCCCGGACTCACTGATCAGACTCCCTTCTTCGGTTCCATCGTCCAGCCGAAAACCCGCTGGCGAGGGCGACTCTACCAAAAGGCCACCATCGACCCAAGGGAAAATCCCCGTTTGGGCAGGCTTGTAAGGGTTTCCCTTGTTACCGCTGCTTTTCTGCAGGCTCACTCCTACAGTTTTTGACCGCACTATGGCGCTACAGCGCAGCACGCAACGGATTCACCTGAAGCGATAAAAACCATATCAGCACGCGGCAGCACGCCGCAGTCAGCACTCCCATCTGATCCGCACAAATCAACAATTCCTGAGCCTGTTTTGTTTCTGGCGCGGTTCCTACAGTGCAGCTCATGCCAGACCGGGTGGCCTGGCAAGACTTTGCAACCGTGGATGAACTGACCATGAGCACAGCAACAATCGGACAGGCTTACAACTACCAGGTCGTCCGCCAATTCGTCATCGCGACGATTTTCTGGGGTGTGGTGGGCATGGCGATGGGCGTTTTCATCGCCTCGCAACTGGTGTGGCCGGACATGAACCTCGACCTGCCGTGGACCACCTTCGGCCGACTGCGACCGCTGCACACCAGCCTGGTGATTTTCGGTTTCGCCGGGAGTGCGCAATTTGCCGCCAGTTACTACGCGGTGCAGCGCACCTGCCAGGTGCGGCTGTATTCCGACACCCTCGCCGCGTTCACCTTCTGGGGCTGGCAGTCGGTGATTGTGATCATGCTGGTCAGCCTGCCGCTGGGTTACACCACCACCAAGGAATACGCCGAGATCGAGTTCACCGGCGCGGTGTGGATGGCCGTCGTTTGGGTCGCCTACGCCATTGTTTTTTTTACCACCGTGGTACAGCGTAAGACCAAGCATATCTACGTCGGCAACTGGTTTTTCGGTGCGTTTATTCTGGTGATTGCCCTGCTGCACGTGGTCAATCACTTGTCGATTCCGGTGGGCTGGTTCAAGTCCTATCCGCTGTATTCCGGCGCCACCGATGCGATGGTGCAATGGTGGTACGGACACAACGCGGTCGGGTTTTTTCTGACCACGGGTTTTCTCGGGATGATGTATTACTTCGTGCCGAAACAGGTCAATCGCCCGGTGTATTCGTATCGGTTGTCGATCGTGCACTTCTGGGCGCTGATCACCCTGTACATCTGGGCTGGCCCGCACCATTTGCACTACACCGCGCTGCCGGACTGGGCGCAGTCGCTGGGCATGGCGATGTCGCTGATTCTGTTGGCGCCGAGCTGGGGCGGGATGATCAACGGCATGATGACCTTGTCCGGCGCCTGGCATAAGTTGCGCACCGATCCGATTTTGCGCTTCCTCGTGCTGTCGCTGGCGTTCTACGGCATGTCGACGTTCGAAGGGCCGATGATGGCGATCAAGACCGTCAACGCCCTCTCCCACTACACCGACTGGACCATCGGCCACGTGCACGCCGGAGCGTTGGGCTGGGTGGCAATGATCACCTTCGGCGCGACGTATCACATGGTGCCGAAAGTGTTTGGCCGCGAGCAGATGTACAGCACGCCGCTGATCAATTTGCACTTCTGGCTGGCGACCATCGGCACGGTGTTGTACATCGCCTCGATGTGGGTCAACGGCATCACTCAAGGCCTGATGTGGCGGGCCATCAACGAGGACGGCACGCTGACCTACTCGTTTGTCGAAGCGCTGCAGGCCAGTCATCCAGGGTTTATCGTGCGCTTTGCCGGCGGGGTGTTCTTCCTCACGGGGATGCTGTTGATGGCTTACAACGTGTGGCGCACGGTGCGGGTCGCCGACGTCGCGCTGGCCCACCGTGAAGCGCAGATCGCCTGAAGCAGGGAGCCGGTGATGATGGAAATTTTCTTCGATGCGCTGGGCGTGGTGTTTCTGTGGCTGGCGGTGGAGTACTGCTTGCGGCGGGAAACGGCGGACAGTCTGGATGAGGCCAGCATGGTGCCGTTTGCCGATGATCCGGAAGTGGCGCGGCGGGTGGAACTGGCCACGGGTAAAACCGTGAAAGCCGTGGCGCCGGAAGCGCCAAAACCGGGTTGGATCAACCTCGATATGTAAATCCCGGCCCCTGTAGGAGCTGCCGAAGGCTGCGATCTTTTGATCGTTCCCACGCTCTGCGTGGGAATGCAGCCCGGGACGCTCTGCGTCCCAAAAGCCGAACGCGGAGCGTCCGTAGAGGTATTCCCACGCGGAGCGTGGGAACGATCATTGCGAAAATCCTGGCGATCTAGGCGCGGTCGCGGGGGATCAGACTTTGCAGTTGCTGGGCCAGGAAATTCGCGTCGAAGGCAAACGTATCCGGGTCCTTCAGGCCATTGGTCTTGCGCCACTGCCACGCGCCGTCCGGCAGGCCCACCAGAGAAATGCTGCCATAGCGCGCCGCCGTCAGCCCCATCACCGCCAGCGAGATCTGTCCCGCGCTGCCCATCACATCCGGCACAAACTCCACCGGTTTGCCGGCAATGACAATGCTCAGTTTTTCGGTCTTGAAGGTCGATGTCTCAACCGGAGTGCTCGGCCCGAATGCGACGTAAGTTTCGCGGCTGACTTCCAGCAGATTGGGCGCCTGCACTGGCTCCAGCCATTGCTGAATATCCGCGAACAACCCGGTGATCCGTGTCGCCCAAATTTGCGACTGCGTTTCGAAAACCTGCTTCTTGTGCGCTTCGCTTTCGGCATAGTGACGAAGCATCTCGCCCAGTTGTTGAACGTCGCTCATTGCGGTGTGCCTCGGAAAGGATCCTGCGAAACACCATAGTGGCAGATCGGAGCTTCTCTGTACGGTCAGAAACACCATGACACTTGCGCGAAAGATCAGCGGTACAGTCAGTTGCTGCTGGTATCGCGCCGAAAACCGAAGGAAACTCCGGACAAACCTGAATTCTCGACACAGGTCATTTGCCCGAGGAAATCCAATGCGCACCATCGGCCTTATTGGCGGCATGAGCTGGGAGTCCAGCGCCGAATACTATCGACTCATCAATCAACAGGTCCGCGACCGCCTTGGTCCATTGCGTTCTGCACAACTGCTGATGCACAGCGTCGACTTCGGGCCGGTCGAACAGGCCCAGCACGCCGGGCGCTGGGACGATGCCGCGGCGATTCTGGTGGATGCCGCACGCAAGCTCGAGGCCGGTGGGGCCGAATGCGTGGTGCTGTGTACCAACACCATGCACAAGGTTGCCGGGCAGATTCAGGCGGCGATCAGTATTCCGTTTTTGCACATCGCCGAACCGGCAGCCCAGGCAGCGCTGGAGATCGACGCGCAGACAGTCGGCCTGCTTGGCACCGCGTTCACCATGGAACAGGACTTTCTCAAGCAACGCCTGATCGCTCAGGGTTTGACGGTTTTGGTGCCGGATGAGGCCGAACGCAAGGACGTGCACCGGATCATCTACGACGAACTCTGCGTCGGCGTAATCAGCGAGCAGTCGCGACAAATCTATCAACGGGTGATCGAATCCCTGACCGCCCGTGGCGCGCAGGCGATCATCCTCGGCTGCACGGAAATCGGCATGTTGATCAAACCCGAACACAGCGCCCTGCCCCTGCTCGACACCACCGAACTGCATGCGCAGTCGGCGGTGGCGTTCGCCTTGAACGACTGAGTCAGACGGTGGCGCGGCTGCGCAGACGGGCCATGCTCAGGGTGTCGACCCATTGCCCGTCGCGCACCGCGTAATCGCGTAACAGGCCTTCGGTCTCGAAACCGAATTTGCGGTAGAGACCGATGGCCGCTTCGTTGTCGGCGTACACCGTAAGCTCGACGCGGTGCAGGTTCATCCAGTTGTCGGCGACGTCGAGGGCGGCGGCCAACAGGGTCGAGCCGACACCTTTGCCCTGCCACGCAATTGCAACCGCCATGCCGAAACTGCCAGCGTGAGCGCGGCGTACCCGCGAATGGGCCTCAAGCCCGAGATTGCCGATCACCACACCTTGATGCAGCGCCACCAGTTTCACCGCGCGCTCGTTGTCCGCCAGCAGCCGTTGGCGCCAGACTTCAGCGGACTGAAACGGCATCTGCAACACCTGCCGCGCCACGGCCGGGTCGTTGTAGAGCGCAGTGATGCCCTCGACGTGGGATTCGTTGAAGCGTTCGAGGTGAATGGCGGGGTTGTGCTCAGGCATGGTTGATCCTTCCTGGATCGATGTGTGGCCGATCACTCTAAACCGCTGAACCTCTGTCTGGCGAGGATCAAAAATGTGGGAGCCAGCCCTGCTGGCGATAGCGGTGTGTCAGCCGACAATGATATTGAACATGACGCCGCCATCGCTAGCAGGGCTAGCTCCCACAGGGGATTAGCGGTGGCTCCGAGATCACTGACATCACACAAAACCTGTGGGAGCTGGCTTGCCAGCGATCGCGGTGTGTCAGTCACTCAAACCATTCCTGGCGTTCACTGAAGGTGTGGTGGATGAGTTCTATGAGAGTCTGCACCTCGGCGATCCCTTGCGACTCGGCATTCACCGCCAGCCACGCCTGCAATTGCATCGGCTCCTCGAACAGCCCTGGCAGCGCGATCAGGCCACGGTCGAAGCGACTCATGTACGCCGGCAGCAAACCGATGCAGGCGCTGCAGCGGATCATCTCCAGCATCAACTCATAGGATTGCATCTGCACCACGCCAGCCAGGCGCTGTTCGACCAGTTCGTTCCACGGGCGAAAGCTGTCGATCTGCCGGTCGTGCTGCCATTGCACGAGCATGAAATCGGCGAGGTCATCGGCGCTGTCCGGACGTGCGGTGACGCGCGAATAGCGTTTGGCGATGTGCGGCAGGTAATCCAGAGAGGCCAGTCGTTGCGGCGGGGAAACGGCAAACGTCGGGCCGGGATGCGGTGTGTCGCTGTGGGCCAGCCACAGGACGACATGGGCACTGACGGCGCGCAGTGACAATTCACTGTCGAGTGCGATGATCTCCAGGCGCACGCTGGCATTACGGCGCAGCAATGCGATCAAGTCGCGACCGAGGATGTCGTGCAGGATCGATTCGGCGACGGCCAGGCGAATCAGCGGCTGCTCGACCACCGGCAGTTTGCGTTCATTCGCCAGCGCGACCAGTCTGGCCTGCAATTGCTGGCCTTCGCGGGTCAGGCTCAAGGCGCTGCCCTGAAAGCTGAACAGCGAATGCTGCAGGTCGTGTTCAAGCTGCGCCAACTGTTTGCGCAGCAGGGTCGAACGCACGTTAAGGCTGCGCGCCGCTTGCATGAAGCAGCCGCAACGGGCGCTGACCAGGAAGTATTGCGCGACGTCGGCCTCAATCGTCGCGGCTTGCGCCAGCCAGGGTTCACTTTTGTCCTGAGACCAGCGGTAATCGGAGCTGCCCTGTCGTCCTGCGGGTTCGGTGAATGACATCGATGACTCCCTGTCGATCTTTGTTGTTTGATGGCTTCCAGCACTTTCAATTATTTTCTGAACCCAGTGGAGAACCCCTGTGGGAGCTGGCTTGCCAGCGATAGCGGTGTGTCAGTCAACTGTGAAGTTGGATGTGCCGACCTCATCGCTGGCAAGCCAGCTCCCACAGGTTTTGTGGTGAATCGGGTTACAGTTTTTCCTCGAGGACTTTGTTGAGCTCCGCGCCATCAATGCTCAGCGTCGCAGTGTTGAGCATGCCGTCCAGATACGCTTGGGCAATCTGCTCCTGACGCTGCGCCCGCAGCGCCTGGGTCAGTTGATCGCGCAGTTCATCCAGCGTCGCGGTGCGTGCCGGTTGTTGCTCGGTGAGTTTGATCACATGGAACCCGGCCGCACTTTGCACCGGATCGGACACCGCGCCGACCTTCAGCCGAGCCACAGCGCCGCGTACTTCCGGTACCAACTGCTGCAAGGGTTGCAGGCCCGTATCGCCACCCCGTTCGGCGGTCACCCGATCCTGCGAATACTGAGTGGCCAGCGCGGCAAATTCCGCCGGTGCCGACTGTGCTTTCTTGCTCAGCTCAAGCGCCTGCTTGCGCACTGCTTCAAGGCTCTGCGGATCATTGACGCCGAGGAAAATCTGACTGACCCGATACAGCGCCGGGGTCTGCCAGTTCGCCTTGCCAGCGTCATAGGCCTGCTGCAATTCGGCCGCACTCGGGTAATCCGCAGGCACTTCGCTGACCGAGCGCAAATAATCACGAAAGACAATCTGCTCGGTGGCTGCCCGAGTCTGCCGCGCAACCTCTGGGCGCTGCGCCCAACCCTGGGCGTCGGCCTGCTCCAGCACGGCTTTCTCGGCCAGACGCGTGCGAATCCAGCGCTCCAGCGCTTCGCGATTGCCGCGCAGTTGCTCGCGAGTTTCCGCCGGCACCGTCGCCAGCAACGCCTGCAACTCCTCAGGCGAAACCTGCTGATTGCCCAACCGCGCCACCGCCGGCCCCCCGGCAACCGCCGCCATTGGCGACGATTGCTGAGCGGCGACCGGGTCACTGCCCGGTCGCACCACCAGCGCCACGGCCACCACCAACAGCGCCACTGCTCCGGCGCCGATCACCATGGCAGGTTTTTTCACAGCGCGACTTCCTCTTGCTCGGCGACGGCGACTTTGGCGGTCTGCGCCGCACCGTTGCTCTGGGTGAAATCACGCAGGTAGACGATGAATTCCTGTAGCAGGCGATCCCACAATTCAAGGTTGCCGCGCAAGTGATCGTTGCTCACACCCGCCGCCACCACCACGTCCATTTCCATCACCAGAAACTCGCCCTGCAACGACAACCGCGCAAACCGGCGGCTCGCGTTCCACTGCTCGGCCACACCCTGCGGCAACTCACCCTGCACGCGCAGCGCACAGCTGAAAGTGAAATCGACGTAGCTGCCCTGCTCCACCGCCGGGTTGCCGAAACGCACGGCGTAGCCAATGCCCTGGCTGGCGCTGAGCAACTGGACAATGCCGTTCTGCTCGGTTTCGTTGACGCGATAACCCGCCGCTTGCAGGACTTCGGTCAGGGATTTTGGCGATACGTGGGTGATCAATTGAGTCATTGTTTCTTCCTTGTTCAACAGGCGTTTTAATCAGTGCGAGAGCGCGGCTTGCGGCGCGTCGAATTGAGTCTTGTAGAGCTCGTCACCAAACCCCTGGGCCAGTTCATCGAACTTGACCCGGGCACTGCCCGCGAAGGGCTGACGGATCTTCATCACCTCGGCCACGTCGATGTTTTCGTAGGCGCTGAGGATCTGTTTGGCGACGCCGTACATCTGCTGATTCTTGACTGAACATTGCTGCACTTGTGTGTCACGTTCTGCCAATTGCGCTTGAAGCTTAGACCGTTCTGCCTCTTTGGCACGGGCCATGACCAGCAAGTCGTCATAGGCCTTTTTGAACTTGCCGGTCTGCTCGGCGCTGGCCGCCACTTGCGCCTGGGCCTGGCTGTGCACGCTCTGCTGCTGCCCGGCGAGTTGCTCGGCAACGCCTTTGGCCTTGGCCAGTTCAGCGCTCAATTGCTTGATTTGCGCCTGCGCAGCCTTGGCTTCGTTTTGCGCCGCCAGTTGCGCAGCGCTGGCCTGGGCCTGCTGACTTTGCAGGGCCTGCAGCTGCTGAGCGGTGCTGCGCAATTGCGTGCGCAGGCGTTCTTCCATGCCTTCGGCGCTTGCCCCGGCGGCCACCAACATGCCGAGTCCAAGCCATAAACAGCGGATTTTCATCACCCTCTCCCGGCGCCTTAGAAGCGCGTGTTGATCTCAAGCTGCAAGACGTCGATGTCAAACGGCGCGCCGTACACCGCTTCGGTGCTCATCCAGCGACCGGTGGCGTAAACGTTCTTCGCCAGACCGTAGTTGCCGCCCATGAAATAGCCCTTGGCGTTGGTGCCGCCGAGGTGAAACGACGAATCGTTGAAGCCGTCCGGCAAGGCGTCCGGCTGGATGTATTTGTAGCCAGCGAACAGGTTCCAGTCGCCTTGCTTCTTCAGCTCCAGCGCGCTGCCGAGGGTGAACTGCACCATCCACGCATTGGCGCCGCTTTCGATGTTGCCGTTGCTGTCGAGGTTGTTGACGATCTGCCCGGCGGACCGTTTGCGCATGTCGCCTTCGTCGTAGCTGAGGTTGTGGATATAGTTGCCCTGGCTGCGCAGCTTGAAGTCATCAGGCAGGTCGGCGTCCCACACCACGTTGAGATCGAGCAGGTTGAATTCGGAGGCCAGGCCAACGTATTGCGGTTGCGGCGTGGTGCTCGGGTTGAGCGGGTTCGGCGTGATGTCACGCAGCAGGAACACGCTGTTGCCCTTCTGCATGAACGCTGTGCGGCTGCCGTCGCTGTCGCAACCCGGCGCGCCCGCCCACGGTTCACAGGGGCTGGAGCGTTCGCCCTGAATGTCGTCGAAGCGGTAGTAAGCCAACGCACCTTTCAAGCGGTTGTTGCTGTTGAACGCCCATTTGGCGCCGATTTGCGCACCGTACAGCCATTTGTTGTCGCTCTCTTCCTTGTCGAAACCGTTGCTGCTGGCGGTGTCGTTGGTGTAGTCCACCGGGAACGCGCCGACGGTGCCGAACACGCCCCAATCGCGGTTGAGCTTGTGGTCGAAAATCGCCGCAACGCCGTCGAAATTCAGGTCGTTGGAATAGAGCATGTCGGTGGACATGAACGGGTTGGCGAAGCGCCCGCCGGTCAGGGTCAACTCGTCCGTCGGCTTCCAGTTCAGGTAACCCTGATCGAGCCAGATGTCTTTCTTGGCGAAACCACCGCCGAGGCTTTGTGTGGTCGACACCGGGTTGTTGTCCGAGCCGGTGCCGATGCGAATGCCGGCGGTCCATTCCGGTGTAATTACCGCTTTCATGCCCAACCGTGCGCGAATACGGAACTGGTTGGTGCGGTCTTCGCGGGTGTTGAGCAGCGGCGGCAGGCTGGTGCTGCTGTTCGGGTTGACGTCGTACGGGCCGTTGTTGTTGAGCTTGGCGAAGTCGACGATTTCGTTGCTGTTGTTATCCGAGTAGTAGCGCGATTCGTCACGCAGACGAATGTCGCCGTCGAAACTGATGCGCGACGCCCAGTCCGGGAAGGTGTTGGGCGCGGCCCAGTTTTCCTGTTTGGCGGTGGCCATGACTTCGGCTTTGACCTGATCGCGGATCTGGTCACGCACTGCTGCCGGTACGTACTGCACGCGGACATCGCCCGGCGCGGCCACCGGTCCGGCAGCCACAGCGGTAGACGCCGCAGCCTGCTTGGCCTGCGCCGCTTCGTTCTGCGCCTGAGCGATCAGTGCGTCGGCCTTGTCCTGTTTCAAAATGCCCTGCTCGACCAGCAAGCGGATCAGATTGATCGTGGCGTTCTCCGAGGGCGCAGGCGCTGCCACGGCCTGACCGACCAGGGTCGCAATGACCATGCCGACCGCCAGGGACAATCGATTCACGTTGGAAATCATCTGCACACAACTCCTTTTGGCAAAGCTTTAATGCTTGGCAATAAATAGGTTGAATTAACCCGGACGCCGCCCCTGCAGGGACAGGCGCACAGGCAAGGTGATGGAGGCCGGAGGCCGTTCGCTCAGGGCCGGGGCACCGCGCAGCGCCGCCAGCACTTGCGTATCGATTTCGGGATTGCCGCTGGACTTGATCAGCTCGACCCGGGTGATCTCGCCGACGCTGCTCAGCCACACATCGGCCTGCAGCGAGAACGCGAGGTTGCGCAGCTCGGGGTTCTCGCGCAGCAAGCGCTGGAAGGTGAACGCCAGAAACTGGCTGTACGTGCCGGTGCCCAAACGTCCGCCGCCCGTGCCAGCCATGCCGCCGCCCTTGCCCGCGCCGATGTTGAACGCGTCGTTGCCGGACTGCGCATCGCCGTCCATCTGCATCGGGTTGGCCAGATCGTCCGCCGGTGATGGCGGCGCTTCTTCCTCAGGCTTGACCTCTTCGGGCTCAGGCGTCGGTTCCGGCTCGACGACTTTTTCTTCCACCGGGGTTTCCGGCTCCGGAGGTTTTTCTGGCGGCGGAGGTGGTGGTGGCGGCAACGGAATGATCGTCGGCACCTTCGGCGCTTCGCGGCGGATGCCACTCATGTCGTTGGCCCACTGCCAGAGAAACCACGCGGCGAGTGCGCCGATGAGCAATCCGGCGGCCCACTTCGCATAACGCAGCGCCGGTTTTTTCACCGGCAGCGGCTCGATCGGGAGTTGTGCGGTCATGACTCAGCCCTGACTCGGTTTGCCGGTCACGAGACCGACCTGGGACAGTTCGAGCCGGCGCAACAGATCCAGCACTTCGATGACTTTCTGGTACTGCACCGTCGCGTCCCCGCGCACGATCACCGGGAAATCCGGGCTCTGCGCCTTCTCGATCCGTAGGCGCTCTTCCAGCTCGGCCAACGTCACCGGGTAAGCGTCGAGGAACACCTGACCGCCGTCGTTGACCGAGATCGCCTTGGTCTTGGCCTCGGACAGCGACACCGAAGCGCTGGCCTTGGGCAGGTTGATCTGGATCCCCGAGACCTGCGCGGTGGCGGTGAGGATGAACATCACCAGCACCACCATCAGCACGTCGACCAGCGGGGTGATGTTGATGCTGTCCACCGCGGCATCTTCGTCATCGTCGTGGGAGGCATTTACAGACGCCATGTCAGTGCTCCTCAGGCCGGTACGGAGTGGTTGGCGTGATGGCCGCGCTGGTGCGACGCCTCACTGAACTGGCTCTCGCCGTGCATCTCCGCCAGCCGGGTGATGAACTCGTCGACGAACACGCGCATGTCGGCGCTGACTTCCTTGTTGCGGGTAATCAGGCGGTTGTAGCCAAACAGCGCCGGGATCGCGACGAACAGGCCCATGGCGGTTGCGAGCAACGCCGCAGCCATACCGGGAGCGATGGCGTTGATGTTGACGTCGCCGGCCATCGCCGTGCCGAGGAACACCACCATGATCCCCAGCACCGTGCCGAGCAGGCCGATGTACGGGCCGCCGGCGATGGCGTTGGACAGAGTCGAAAGTTTCGAACTGAGTTGCTGGTTTTCGCGGGTGCGCACGCCGTCCATCGAGCAGCGGATCGCTTCGATGGTCGCCGCTGAAACCGACGAGGTATCGGCGCCCTGCTCGCGCCGGGTGCGAATCTCTTTCACCGCCACCAAATACAGGCGCCACAGCGACGAATGCTGCAGGCGCTGGGCGAGTTGCGCGTCGTCGGCGAACATCTCCAGACGTGTGCCGACCTTGGCGAACTGCACGCGGAAATCTTCGTTGGCGGCGCTGACGCGGCTGAGGGTACGGTTCTTGCGCAGCATGATGATCCACGACTGGAACATCATCAGCACCAGCACGGCGATGATCACCCAGGCGTCGATTGGCACCGCGTTGAGCAGGAACCCGAGGCTGCCGAAGCCGAAACCGGACTGTTCTTCATCGACACCGTAGGCGACCAGTTTCGACTCGGCGCCTTGCGAGGTGGCGTCGGCCAGCAACAGCGGCGCGGGACGGGCGACTTTCGACAGGCGTAATTCATCGATAGCGCCCACAAACGGCTGGAACGGTCCTTCGTGCACGTCGGCGCCGATGGCCATGACCGAGTTGAAGGCCGGCATCGCCTGAGCGAGCGTGGCACCTTCGCGACCGTTGATGTACAGCGTGACTTCCGCACCTTCAGCGGTCAGCGCGACGTGCTGCCATTGGCCGGGGTTCAGCGCTTGTGTGGCAACGGCACGTTGGCCGTCGATTTCTACAAACGGCACACCTTGGTTCGCACCGACCAGCAGGCTATTGGCGCCTTCACGACGGGCGAGAATCAGTTGCTCGCCACTGGCCTGATCCAGACGCAACCAGGCACTGAAGGTGAAGGCACTGCCAGCGTTGTGTTGCAGCGATGGACTGGCTGGCAGCAACAAGGGCTGACCGCTGAACTGCAAGGCGCGCCCGACTACGCCATCAATCGCCGCACCGGTCGCACTTTGCGCGGTGTTGCCATAGGCGGTGGTGTCTTTGGCCGGGGTGCCAGTAGCGCCGTCGAAGTGATACAGCGCGGTGTAATTCGGATCGAAAGTCAGTTGGCCGTTGCCGGTCGCCGGGGCCTTTTGATTGCCGTAGTACATCCAGATGTCCTGACGCTGGCCGCCCTCGACATTCGGCACATCGACCCAGATCAACGCCATGCCCATCAGCGCGTCGAAGCTTTCGATCTGGTGGTTGAGCACGGTTTTGTCATCGGCGGCTACGAAGCGCAGATCAGAGCCGTCCTCTTTCACGCCGTCGAAGGTGAAGTTGCCGGTGTGCAGGCGCACCAGTAATGCGGTGCGGCCGAGGGCCTGATTGATGGCCGCACCCTGCGGCGTGGTGTCGACGGCGATCTGTTTGCGGTAGTGCCAGTCGTCCTGCCACCAGGCCTGGGCCGTGGCCGGGAGCACGAAGCCCAGGCAGATCAACAACGAAAGGAAGAGGCGCTGCATGAACGTGCTCCTTGGTCAGAAAGTGGCTTGAAGGTTGAAGTGCAGGCGCGATTCCTGTTTCGAGGTGTTCGGCCCTTCGAGTAGCGGGTAGCCCCAGTCGAGGCTGCCGGACAGCCATTTGCTCAGGCTGGCGCGGGTGCCGAGGCCGACGCTGGCCAAGGCGTAATTGGCGTCTTGATCTGGCAGTTCGTCGCGCAGATACAGTTGCGCGCCTTCGGCGAAGGCGTAGAAGCGCCAGTCCTGCATCCATGTGCCGGCGTACTTGGCCAGCGACGGCGTGCGCACTTCCTGGCTGAGCAGCACGCCGTCATCGCCGGTGCGTTCGGCGGCCAGATAGCCGCGTATGGAGGTGGCGCCACCGGCGGAAAATTGTTCGTTGGAAACCAATGGCCCCGACGCCAGTTGGAACGCGGCTTTGCTTGCGCTCTGCCAGTCGCTGTCGAAGGTCCAGGTGTAATTCGTATCGCCCTTGACCACGGCGAAGCTCGGCTTGGCGCGGTAGCGTTTGTAGTCGAAATCTTCGTCGGAGCTGCCGTAACCGAAGATGCTGCGGGTGGCGGCGACCAGGCTCAGACCGAGGCCGAGCTGGCTCTTTTCGCTGTAGCGATAACCGTTGTAGGCGAAGGTGAACGGCGCGTATTGCAGCGGGACTTTGTCGCTCTCGCCGGACAGGGTCAGGCGTTCGTCGAAGTCCTTGAAGTCGATGCCGGCCGACAGTGAGTTCGACCAATTGCCGCTGGAGGGCAGCGTGTAAATCGCCGAGACGCCATAGGAGTGGCCCTTGCCGAGCACGTTACTGCCGCCGATGGTGGCGACGTTGCTGTCGGACTGGTAACCGGAGAACTGCACGCTCCAGCGATCGGTCAGCGGCGCGCTGTAGGAGCCCGACCAGACCTTGGCGTTGTCGGTTTCCTGCGGCGCGGTAAAGAACGTCAGGTTGACGCTGTGGCCGAGCTGCCAAAGGTTGTTGTAGCCGAGGCTGGTGACGGTGCGCAGCTTTTCGGTGTCGGCGCTGTAGTCGTTGTTGAGGCCGACGCTGGCGGTCCATGGGTTCTGGTCTTCGACCTGCAAATCAACGTCCATGGTGCCGGGGCGCTGACCTTCGCGCACCAGCGGCATGACTTGCCGACCCGGGGTTTTGTTGAGT
Organism: Pseudomonas sp. 4CAES_32.4; assembly: GCF_058136335.1. Classification (NCBI taxonomy): domain Bacteria; kingdom Pseudomonadati; phylum Pseudomonadota; class Gammaproteobacteria; order Pseudomonadales; family Pseudomonadaceae; genus Pseudomonas; species Pseudomonas sp. 4CAES_32.4. The sequence continues at coordinate 2,785,355 of NZ_CM176882.1, read as the reverse complement.
TGCGCCAGTTCGCCCTGAACCTTGGCAAAGTCCGGCACCTCACCCTCTTTCAGCGCCGGCACGTCGTTGCGAATGTCCAGCGGTGAATAGTGTTTGGCGCCGACCACACGCACGCGGCCGACCTTGGTTTCGCTGACTTGCAGATAGACGATGCCGTCGGCGACGGCTTGTTCCGGCAGCTCGACGAACACCGACTGATAGCCGCGTTCCTGATAGGCCTTCTGCAAGGCATCGCGCGCACCTTCGATATCCGTGAGGGCTTTTTGCGGGCCAAGAAACGGATACACCGCTTCTTCAATCGCCCGCGCATCGAGCACGGTGTTGCCGCGCACGAAGTATTCGTTGACATCGACCAGGCGCTGCGCCGCTGCGTTATCGGCAGCCTCTTCGGCCAATGCCGGCTGCGCGCCCGCCGTCACCAGCAGCCAGCCCCACAGCGCCAGCCGTGACTTGAAAATCGGTTCCACACTACCCCCTGAATTCGCGATGACCTGTTGGCGTTTCGAACGCCGCGTGTATGGCGTCAATTGCTGGCCGTCGAGGCGCAGGCGTGTTTGCCCAGCCACGTGTGCAAAAGCGCGAAGTTCAGCGAGAACTCGGGCATTTGCAGCAAGGCACCGCAGAACACTTCGCCGATGATTTTTTGAATGAGCAGCACCGCCCGTGGCTCGTTGAGCAACGTGGTGATGTCGCGACTGAGGGCGTTGAAGCTCCAGACTTTCTGGTTCAGGCCAAGACCTGCGAACCAGCGGAACAACAGGTTGTAATTGAGCTGTTCATACAGTTGCTGCTCGCTGGGCACCGAATACAGCAGTTGCAGGAGCAAAATATGCATGACCGTTTGCGCAGGAATCAGCATGCCGGGCTGGGCATTGAGGTCGTGCATGAGATCACGATGGGCGTCGAGCAGGTCGTCGATCTGCGGGCGCAACAGAACCAGCGAATGCCCCGGCGGAATGTAGCTCGACACCTCTTTCAAGGCGCCCTGCCAGTCATCCTGCGAGACGATCCAGACCCACGGCGCGCCGTAGCGATACACCGAAACCGGCTTCTTGCGCGCGGCTTCGACGATCTTCGACAGGCGTTGATCGAGTTCCTGCATGCCCACTTTCGAGTAGCGTTCCATAGTCCCCATTGCCTCACTCCCGGCGTCCCGCCTCGGCTTGTGAAAAGCGCCCCGTTGGGCCCCTCAAGCGCGTTACATAGGCATGACCGGACTGGCGATGTGCTACCGAACTTTTGTCATAAAAGCTTCATTACCGAATTTGGCAATGAGGTGGGACAGACACCGATAACCCTGTGGGAGCTGGCTTGCCAGCGATAGCGTCATGTCAGCAACCCTTTACTTCGCTGACAGACCGCTATCGCTGGCAAGCCAGCTCCCACAGGGTTTTGCGGTGTTTGGGTGATTTTGGGTCAGGTGTAGACCGGCCAGGTGTCGATGATTTTGCCGCCGCGCACGGCCAGTAGATCGCCGAACTGCAGGAGGACGGCTTCGGTCTGGGTCGGGCGTAGGAAGACTTGATCTTCTATGGTCAGGCCAACGGCGTTGGAGCCGTTGACCATTTCCTGATTGGAGCTGCGCCCGTAAACGCTGTTGCTCTGTAAACCCTGGGGCGATTCGAATTCGGCCATCCAGTTGCCGCCATAAATGAAGTAAGTCTGCCGCTGATTCGGATCCCACCACGAAAACAGCTTCGACTTGTCATCCAGTGCCGGGATGTTTACCGCGCCGGTGCTTTTCAACACCGGGGTGGCGATGTAAACCGCCGGCTCGTGCTCCACCAGCGACGGCAAATCATAGTGGGTCGGTTTGAGCATCGCCGTGCCCACCGAAACCTCGGTGCTGAGTTTCTCGTTTTCATGCATGCGATAGCTCGGGCTGCCGGCGGTGTTCAGGCACAAGTCGTCATGCCACAAGGTCGGGAACTGCTGTCGGGTGAAATCCACGCAACGTTGATAAATCACCATGACCTTGGCAAACAGCTCCTCAGGCGAACCAAGAATCCCTGGCACGCCCATGCCCACGAACGGGTCGTAACCCATGAACCCGGCAAACTCCAGATGCTGCGGGTTGGCACTGATCAGCGTGAGCATTTGCCCCAGCATCGTCAGTTCACTGACCCCGCCACGATGCAGGCCGACATCCAGTTCGATGTTGATGCGCATCCGCGTGCCCAGCCCCTGCGCCAGCGCAAGGTATTGCTGCAAGCGCTCCGGGCCGTCGAGCAGCCATTGCAACTGCTTCGACGGATCAAACGGCCCTGTGTGGCTTTGATAAAACAGCGCTGCCGAACGTACCGGTAACGGCTTGCCGAGCAAAATATCCGCCTGCGGGAACACCTGCGCATCGTGATTGAGAAACGGCTGGTGGAACGACATCAGTTTTTGCGTGCCGGCGCGCTGGGCGATGTAACTGAGCAACCCCGGTGACGGCAGCGACTTCTCTACCAGACGCAATTGTTTGCCGCCGCGCCTGACCGACTGCATCACTACATCGACGTTGTGATCGAGGCGATCCAGATCGATCACCAGCACCGGACGCATCGGGCCTTTGTCCTTCAATTCTTTGTTCAGCGCGCGGAAGTATTCGCTGTACGGCCCACCGCGATCGCCTGGCCGCAACCATGCGCCGACGCCCACCAGCAAAGCGCCAACACCCAACGTGCCGAGCAGGAAATTGCGTCGATTGACCGCCATCAGTTCACCCCCAATATCGACGACAAATGCGCGTTGAGAAAGCGTCCGCTCGGGTCGAGGGCCTGGCGCACGTCGACAAATTCGCGCCAGCGCGGGTACAACGATTGCAGGTTTTTCGCGTTGAGCGTGTGCAACTTGCCCCAGTGCGGGCGGCCGTTGTACTTCCAGAAAATCGGCTCAACCGCCGCGAAGAAATTGTGATGATCCATCTGGTAATGCTGGTGCACCGAGATCGAACAGCTGTCGCGCCCTTCAAACATGCTCAGCGGAATGTCGTCGGCCTTGACGTAGCGATACTCGATGGGAAACCAGGTGCGCAGGTCCTTGTCCTGAATCAGCTTGAGAATCTCGCGCAGACAGGCCGGGCCGTGCTCGGCCGGCACCGAATATTCCATCTCGTTGAAACGCACGGTGCGCACGTTGGCGTAGATGTCGAACGAGTCGCCGACGCGATCATCGAAACTGGCCAGATGGCGCAAACTGTTGAGCAGCGTGCGGCGCAGGTCGGGGAAGTCGCTGCCGTATTTGTCGATTTTCTCGATCAGGGTGACGAACTCGTTGCCGCCCTCTTCTTCCGGCGGGATCGGCGGCGTGGCCGGGTCGTCGGTTTCGTTGAGGGCGATGGACAAGGCGTAGTCGGAATGGGTGACGACGAGCATTTCCCAGTGCTGGTTTTCCCTGGTGTTCCTGTCGAGGTCTTCGAGCAGTTCTTCGGTCTTGGCGATCCACTGGCGTTCGCGCAGGCGATAGGCCGGGCGGTTTTGCAGGCGGATTTTCGTCGCCACACCGAGGGCGCCGAGGGAAACCCGTGCGGCGTTGAACACTTCTGGATGGCGCTGAGCATCGCAGTCGAGCACTTCACCACTGGCCGTCACCAGTTGCAGGCCGCAGACGTGGGCCGAGTAGGACTGGAAGTTTTTCCCGGTGCCGTGGGTCGAGGTCGAGATCGCGCCAGCCAGGGTCTGGTAGTCGATATCGGCCATGTTCTGCAGGGCCTGACCGATGTCCTTCAGCGGTAGGCCCATGCGTGACATCGGTGTGCCGGCGGCGAATTCGGCTTGCAGGGTTTTCGCGTCGTGATGAAGCAAACCGTTGAAATAGCTCAGCGACAACAGCGTGCCATCGGTGGGCACCAACGCGCTGAAGGAATGCGCCGAGCCGACCGGGCGGATCTTGCCTTGGGCCTGCTGGATGGCGCTGACCAGTTCATCGAGATTCTTCGGTGCCAGCCGCGCTGCTGGCAGGCAACTCTGCGCGCCCGACCAGTTGCGCCACGGAATCAGCCGGGGGGCGCGCATCAATTGGCCCAATGCCGGATGGCTCGCCAACGCACTGAACGCGCCGACGATACTTGCCCGTTGCAACAACTGACGCCGTGTCAGATCCATCGTCATGCCGGGCACCTTATTGAGGGAGGGGCTGGTCGGCCATGAAGCCGATCAATTGCAGGAACTGTTCTTCCGAGCACTCGACGCACTGGCCCATCGGCGGCATGCCGTTGTAGCCATTGATGGCGTGGTCGAGCAGCGTGTCGGTGCCCTGCTGGATGCGCGGTTCCCAGGCCTTGCGGTCGCCGGTCAGCGGCGCGTTGGCGGCCAGGTTGGCGTGGCAGAGTTGGCAGCTGTTGGCGTAGATCTGCGCCAGTGCCGGGTCTTTGGGCATGGCGCGGTGATCGATGGTGGCCGGCGGTTTGGGGTCTTCGCCGCAGCCGGGCAGCGTGAGGGATAACGCCATCAGTAGAGTGAGTCGAATTGCCCGCATAACGGCCTCGCTTATTGTTGTCAGCACACCTTAAGGCAGCCGGGTCAGCGGGTTGAGGGCATTGCGGGACAGTGAGGGGGGCAAACGGGGCCAGCCAGGATTCGCCGTGGTAATCGGCTGTAAACACAAAACCCCTGTGGGAGCTAGCCCTGCTAGCGATGACGGCGTCACATTCAACATCAGTGTGACTGAAAGACCGATATCGCTAGCAGGGCTAGCTCCCACAGGGTTTGCAGTGTTGCCAGCCCCCTCTGCTCTGCGCCTTTGCGTGACATTCGGGTGACATTTGCGGGTTTAAATTGCGGCGCATTCAGGCGTATAACCTGTACAGACTTTTTGATCTGCATGCGGACATCAACACGGGGTAGCGACATGACCACAGCAAACATCCTTGGCAATCTGTTCCCTTCTGTCAGCGACATCCCGGAAAAATACCGCCTCGACGGTCAAGTCGAGCAACGTGAATACCTCGTCGATGGCCAGTTGCGGCGTTGGGACGGCCCGCTCGCCACCGTGCGCAGCCCGGTTTATCTGCACGGTGAAAACGGCGACGAACAAGTCATCCTCGGCAGCACGCCGCTGCTCGACGCCGACACCGCCCTTACCGCCCTAGACGCCGCCGTGCGTGCCTACGACCGTGGCCAGGGCCTGTGGCCGACCATGCGCGTAGCCGAACGCATTCAACACGTCGAAGCCTTCCTCGGGCGCATGCGCCAACAGCGCGATGCCGTGGTGAAGTTGCTGATGTGGGAAATCGGCAAGAACCTCAAGGACTCGGAAAAAGAGTTCGACCGTACCTGCGACTACATCGTCGATACCATCAATGCGCTCAAGGAACTCGACCGCCGCTCCAGCCGTTTCGAGCTGGAACAAGACACCCTCGGCCAGATCCGCCGCGTGCCGCTCGGCGTCGCCTTGTGCATGGGCCCTTATAACTATCCGCTGAACGAAACCTTCACCACGCTGATCCCGGCGCTGATCATGGGCAACACCGTGGTTTTCAAACCGGCCAAGCTCGGCGTGCTGCTGATTCGTCCGTTGCTGGAGGCGTTCCGCGACAGCTTCCCGACCGGCGTGATCAACGTCATCTACGGCAGCGGCCGCGAAACCGTCAGCGCGCTGATGGCCAGCGGCAAGATCGACATCTTCGCCTTTATCGGCACCAACAAAGCCGCCAGCGACCTGAAGAAGCTCCACCCGAAACCGCACCGCTTGCGCGCGGCGTTGGGTCTGGACGCAAAAAACCCCGGCATCGTGTTGCCGGAAGTCGATCTGGACAATGCCGTCAGCGAGGCCGTGACCGGTTCGCTGTCGTTCAACGGTCAGCGCTGCACCGCGCTGAAAATCCTCTTCGTCCATGAAGATGTCGTGGACAGCTTCATCGAGAAATTCAACGCCAAACTGGCCACGCTGAAACCGGGCATGCCGTGGGACAGCGGTGTGTCGCTGACGCCGCTGCCGGAATCTGGCAAGGTCGATTATCTGCACGGACTGGTCGCGGATGCGCGCAGCAAAGGCGCCGAAGTGGTCAACCCGAACGGTGGCGAATCCCGCGAGTCGTTCTTCTATCCGGCGGTGCTGTACCCGGTCAATCCGCAGATGCGCGTGTATCAGGAAGAACAGTTCGGGCCGGTGGTGCCGATCGTGCCGTACCGTCATCTCGATACGGTGATCGATTACGTGCTCGAATCTGATTTCGGTCAGCAGTTGAGCATCTTCGGCACCAACCCGGTAGCGGTCGGGCGACTGGTCGATACCTTTGCCAACCAGGTCGGACGCATCAACCTCAACGCCCAATGCCAGCGCGGCCCGGACACCTACCCGTTCAACGGGCGCAAAAACTCCGCCGAAGGCACGCTGTCGGTACACGATGCGCTGCGGGTGTTTTCGATCCGCACACTGGTGGCAACCAAGTTCCAGGACAGCAACAAGGACCTGATCAGCGAGATCATTCGCGGGCGTGATTCGAGCTTCCTGACCACCGACTATATTTTCTGACCGATTGGCAATAACCGAAGAGGACGTCATCAGCTTCGAGTCTAAAACCGTGAAGCCCCCGGCCATTCAGTGTCTACACTGATCCCAGCGCTGCGCTGGATGCCGGGGGTGGATCATGCTTGATTACTTCGCGTTGGGTTTGTTGGTGTTTGTAGGGCTTGTGCTGTTTTACGGGATCATCGTGTTGCATGACATTCCGTACGAGATTGCCGTTCACCGTAAACACCCGCACCAGGATGCGATCCATGCGACTGGCTGGGTCAGTTTGTTCACCTTGCATGCGCTTTGGCCGTTTCTGTGGATCTGGGCGATGGCCTATCGCGAAGATCGCGGCTGGGGTTTCGGTGACGGCAAACCCGTGCAAAACCATGTTCTGCGTCTGGAGCAACAGGTCATTGAGCTGCAAGGTCGCATCGAGCGACTGGAAGCGCAGGCTATATCTGCACCTGACAAGCAGGAGCACTGAGCATGGATCTGCTCCTCATCCTCACGTATGCCGCGTTCTGCGTCGCCCTGTTCAAAATCTTCCGTATTCCCTTGAATAAATGGACCGTGCCCACGGCAGTTCTGGGCGGGGTGCTGATCATCGGCGCGTTGATTTTCACGATGAACTACAACCACCCGTATTCCGAAGTCGCGCGCTCCTATTTCGTTTCCGTACCGGTGATACCGATTGTCAGCGGCCAGGTGATCGAGGTGCCGGTACACGGCAACGAGCCACTGGAGAAAGGCGATGTGTTGTTTCGCATCGACCCCACGCCGTTTGAAAACCGGCTGAAATCGCTCAAGGCACAACTGGTCGCCGCCAAGGGCGATCGCTATCGCATCACCGAACTGATCCGACGCAATTTCGGCACCCAGCGCGAACTGGATGCCGCCATTGCCCGCACCGACGACCTTCAGGCACAACTGGACAACGCGCAGTTCGAACTGGACAACACCACCGTACGCGCACCGAGCAAAGGCTTCGTCACCCATGTGTCCTTGCGACCCGGAATGATGGCGAGCAAGTTGCCGCTGCGTCCGTCGATGGTGTTCATTCCCGAGGAAGGCCAGTATTTTGCGGCGTGGATGCGTCAGAACAGCCTGTTGCGCCTGACCGTGGGTGATGAAGCGGAAGTGGCCTTCGATGGTATTCCCGGCAAAGTTTTCGAGGGCCGGGTAAAGAGCGTCATCGGCGTGATCGCCGAAGGTCAGGTGCAGCCTTCCGGCACGCTGATCAGCTATACCGGTTCGCCGCCGGCCGGACGGGTGCCGGTGATCATTGAAATCACCGATCCCGATTTCGCTCAGTACAGCAAATTGATGCCGGGCGGCGCCTACGGGCAGGCAGCGCTGTACAGCCACCATTTCCACCACATCGGCGCGATGCGCAAAATCCTCCTGCGTATGGCAGCATGGATGAATTACATTTTTCCTTTCCATTGATCTGAACCTGAGAGGCCCGCACTGAGTACTCACAGCACCCATCGTCTTCCGCCCCTGCTGCGCCGTGTCTTGCGCCCGCTGCTTGATCCTTATCGACGTTATCGCCACGCCCGACTGATCCATGCGGTGCGTGTAGCACTGGGTTTGCTGGCGACGATCCTGCTGACCACCGGCATCAATCTGCCGCATGGCGAGTGGGCCTCGGTGACCATGCTGGTGGTGATTGGCGGTTTGCAGCACCACGGCAACATCGGCAAGAAAGCCGCCGAACGCGCCACCGGCACCCTGATCGGTGCCGGTGTCGGGCTTTTGTTGGTGGCGCAGCAGGCGTGGCTCGGCATGCCCTGGCTGACTTACTTTGCGATGGCGGTGGTCTGCGGATTCTTTTCCTATCACGCCATCGGCAAGGGTGGGTACACCGCCCTGCTCTCGGCGATCACCGTGTTCATCGTCGCCGGGCATGGCGACAACCCGATCACCGATGGATTGTGGCGCGGCGTCGACATCCTGATCGGCATCGCCCTGGCCTTGGCCTTCTCTTTCGCTTTGCCGCTGTATGCGGTGTATTCGTGGCGCTACAACCTCGCCGACGCCTTGCGCGACTGCGCCACCGTTTATGGTCGGATCATCAGCGGGCAACCGGTGGGCGCCGATGATCATTTGAAATTGATGGGGCGCCTCGGCGCGGTGATGGTGCAACTGCGCTCGCTGATGCCGTCGGTGTCCAAGGAAGTGAAGATTTCCATGACCGAACTGGATGCGATCCAGCGTAATTTGCGCATGTGCATCAGCACGCTGGAGATCCTCGGCAACACGCGACCGGATGCCAATGACCCAGAGGCCATGGCCCATTTGCAATCCGCGCTGAAAGCCGAGCACCGGCAGATTCGCGTGCAGTTGATCGGCATGGCCCGCGCCTTGAAAACCGGTGCAGTGCAGCGCCTCGACCGGCCTCTGGAACTGCCGGACGCAAGCCTTGATTCGCCTGTTTACAGCGCACTGGACGGCTATCGTTTGTTGACCCGACAACTGGCGACGAATATTACCGAGATGCGCCAGCGTCTGGCGAAAACCGCGCCTCGCTGGAAGATATGAACGGGTTGCCATAATTCCCATGTAACAAAGCCGACATGATCATTACAATGCGTCTTCGCAATGGACGTGACATGGATGCTTAGATGCAGTTCAGGAAGAATATCAACGCGTTACGCGCACTCGCCGTGCTCTCGGTGGTGCTGTTTCATTTCAGAATCCCGGGATTTTCGGGCGGATTTATCGGTGTCGATGTGTTTTTCGTCATCTCAGGCTTCCTGATGACCGGCATCATCTTCACCGGCCTGCACCAGCAGCGGTTTTCCCTGCTTGGCTTCTATGCGTCGCGGGCTCGACGCATCATCCCGGCATTGGCCATTTTGTGCGTGGCATTGTTGATCTTTGGTTACGTCTATCTGCCGCTGGATGACTTTCGAGAATCGATTCGCACGATCAAAAGCAGTCTGCTATTCAGCTCGAATTTCCTGTTTGCCAAAGACGGTAACTACTTCGATGCACCTCTGCACGAAAACTGGTTACTGCACACCTGGTCACTGTCGGTGGAGTGGCAGTTCTACCTGCTCTACCCCGTGCTAATGATGGGGCTGTACAGGTTTCTCGGTATTCGCAGAAGCAAAATCGCTTTGCTCGCGTTTGCGCTGATCTCTCTCGCCGCATCGGTTTTGCTTAGTGAAACCAACCCGGTCTTTGCGTTTTACATGCTCCCTACCCGAGCCTGGGAGATGATAGCCGGCGGCCTGGTGTTTCTGTTTCCGCTGACGCTGAGCCGTCGCAACAGCATGCTCTTTGAAGGTCTGGGGCTTCTGGCCATTCTGATCAGCGTGGTGATTTTCTCGCAGGAAGACCTCTGGCCCGGTTACCTGGCGTTGGTTCCCGTGATTGGCACCATGTTGGTGATCTACGGCAACAGCCAATCGATCTTCAGCCGCAGCCATACCTTGCAGTTCATCGGCAGCATTTCCTATTCGGTTTACCTGTGGCACTGGCCGCTAGTGGTGCTCTTATACCTCTGCGGTTTGCTTGGCAGTTGGCCGTATGTGGTGGCCGGCATCCTGCTGTCGTTTGCGCTGGGAGCGCTTTCGTACTATCGGGTAGAAGCGAAGGTCGCGCGAATGACAAGCGCGCCAAGAACCCTGTTCAAATTTGCATCGCTGGTCATCGGTGTTATCGCTTTGTCGGCCGCTACCGCTTCCCTGGTCAAGAAATACCCGGATGCGCGATTGGCATTTGTCGACTTGGGACAGCCCGAATACACAAGCAAACTGTACTCGCAAGAGTGCTACCCGAATAACTATGCGGCCGCTGACTGCAAGTTGGGCACGGGCGAAGTTTCGGTCATTCTCTTTGGTGACAGTCATGCCCAATCGACTGCGGCGGCCGTTCAGATGAGCAATCCCAACGCCGCATTGTCCTGGTCGCTCGGTGGCTGCCCGAGCTTGCAGAACTTTGAGATGCGCGACAAGGATCTTCAGGACAAGTGCCTGGCCTTCAACGACGAAAAACTCCAAGTGCTGAAGACCCAATACTCCGGCGTCCCCGTAGTGCTGTTCAGCCGCGCGGCGCTGTATGCAGATCCGGGACGCAACAACAGCTACCGCATTCACTTTGCCGACAACCCGCGAGTCGGCGATGCAGCATTTATCGATGCCTACATTGCCGAATACAGCACAACCGTTTGTTCGATTGCGCAAAACCATCCGGTCTATATTGTCCGGCCGATCCCGGAAATGCCGTTCAGCGTCTACAAAGGCCTGAATCTGAATCAGCGCCTGTTCCAGCAGACCGCCGACATTTCGACTCCGCTGGTTGATTATGAGAAACGCAACAGGCTCGCCAACTTCACCATCGAAGCGGCTGCCAAGCGTTGCAACGCTACGGTGATCGATCCGACGCCGTATCTTTGCCCTGACGGCAAATGCATGGGCTCCCGGAACGGCGTGCCGCTGTACTTTGATGACAATCATCTGGTCGATGCCGGCAACCAGCAATTGAAGGACCTGTTCAAGACGGTGCCCAAGGACATTTAGGGCCGCGCGACAGCGCCGGCCCGAGGTTTGTAACCCCAGCCCTGTTGCATCCCGGCAGCCGCCAGCAAAATCGCCGCCACGCCCACCCACTGCAGGGTTTCCAGACGATGGCCGAAGGCGAACCAGTCGACGAAAATCGCTGCAATCGGGTAGATGAACGACAGTGCACCGGTCAACGCGGTCGGCAGTTTCTGGATCGCGCCGTACAGCAGCACGTACATCAAACCGGTGTGGACGATGCCCAGGGTGAGCAGACTGGCCCAGGCACTTGGTGCTTGCGGCAATGCACTGAAGTGCGCGAACGGCGCCAGCAACAGGATGCCGGTGCACACCTGAATCAACGCGATCAGGTGCGGTGGTGTGCCGGTCAGGCGTTTGATGATCAACGCCGCGATCGCATACAGAAACGCCGCGCCCAAGGCCAAGGCAATGCCCAGCAGATAATCGTTGCCGCTCTCGCCCTGGGTGCCGTGGGCACTGACAATGGCCAACATGCCCAGGAAGGAAATCGCCAGCCAGAACAGCTTCTGCAAGGTGATTTTTTCGCCAAGAAACAACGCTGCCAATCCCACCAGCATGAACGGCTGCACGTTGTACACCGCGGTGCCGATGGCAATCGACGCCCGCGAATACGAGGCAAACAGCAACACCCAGTTGCCGACAATCGCCATCCCGCTGAGCACCGCGAGCAGAAACGTCGTGCGGGTCAGAATGCCCGGACGCAGAAATCCGAATGCCGCACAAATCAGAAATAAGGTGCCGGCCCCGAACACGCAGCGCCAGAACACCACGTCCAGCACCGGTTGCCCGGAGACCAGCACAAACCAGCCGATTGTGCCGGATATCAGCATGGCGGCGGTCATTTCAAACGAGCCGTGGCGCAGTGTCTTGTCCATCATTGATCTCCTGTCTTTGTGACAAAAGTATGCCGATCTGTCGCAGGGGCCTTCCAGCGCTAAAAGCAGGCTAAACTCGGCTTCTGCCTTTTTTATCGAGGGTGATTTTCATGAATCACCTAATGCTGGAGATTTCTCATGACCGACGACATTGACCAGATCCTCATCGGCGCATTGATGGAGGATTCGCGGCGCTCGCTCAAGGCGCTGGCACAGATCAGCGGCTTGTCATCGCCGAGTGTGGCTGAGCGTTTGCGCCGTTTGGAGGAACGCGGAGTGCTCAAGGGCTACACCGTGGAGATCGATCCGAAATTCTTTGGCTATCAGTTGCAGGCCATCGTCCGGGTTCGCCCGCTGCCGGGGCAACTGCAGGAAGTCGAGCGGCAGATCCTGGCGATTCCCGAGTTCACCGAATGCGACAAGGTCACTGGCGAGGACTGTTTTATCGCCCGCTTGCATGTGCGCTCGATGGAACAGTTGGACACCCTGCTCGACCGCCTCAATACCCTGGCGGAGACCAATACCGCGATCGTCAAGAAGACCCCGGTCAAACGCCGTTTGCCACCCATGGCCTGAGTGCTTTTCTCGCAAGTTCGGCGTAGATTGAGGTTTTTCCGGCGAAGGATTGGCGGTAATGAGAATTCAGGTGATGGTGCTCGCGGCGATGATGCTCGGCGGTTGCGGGACGGTACAGACCGTGGTGCGCAATGATCAGGTCGCGGTGGACAGCCTCAAGGAGCAGAAGAGTTACTGCGGGGCGGTGCCAAGAATCTACAGCGGCCTCGCCTACGACTTTTGCAGTCTGCATGCCCCTCTGGCCAAAGGCGTGGATGCCGACGATTACAAAAACGCCGCGATACCGGTGGTGTTGATCGACGCCGTAGTATCCGGGGCGCTCGATACGCTGTTGCTGCCCTACACCGTCTACAAACAACACACGGAAGGCAGCATCGTGATCAATTGAAAAAAGCCTGCGCACGCTGAAACGTGCGCAGGCTTTTTGCTTTTTACTCCAGCAGTTGCTGCAGGCTCGGGTCACGCATGACTTTCTGCATTGGCTGCGGCGTGGCGTTGTTGGTGGACTTGAGCATTTTCAGCTTCATGTCCGACGCTTTGCTGCACGCGTTCTTGCCGTCGGCGTAGATCCCGCTCATGTCGCACTTCCAGTCAAAGTAATTCACCAGACCGCCCGACAATTGCAGGCTGTAGTCGGTGCTTTGCGCGCCCGGAGTAAAGGCATGGCCGGCCGGAATGTTCTGGAACCACTTCATCCACTCCGGTGTACCCGGTTGCGGGGCATTGGCCTGGAACGTCGGGTTCATGATCGCCACTTGCGGCGTTTCGGCGGTGGCATGGCAGCTCAGACAGGAGCTGTTGGGGTTGTCCACCGGACCATTGAGGCGACCGTTCCAGCCCAAGTGCGTCGGCGGCAGTTCTTTGGTGTTGGCGTTGATCGCGGTTTGGTTCAGGCCGGTGTTGATCTTGGTCACCGTCGGCTGCGGATTGGTGCGGTCATTGCCGGTGTTTTGCGGATCATTGCCCCACATGATCCCCACCGGGACGAGGTTGTCCCAACCAGGCTTGCCGGTTTTCGCGCCGTTGTACTGAAAGGTGCCGAAGATCCAGCCAGTGTCGCTCATGCGCTTATCGCGCACAGCGATGTCCATCTGGATCAAGGCGACATCCTTGACCTTGCGATTGGCCGACGTGAAGGTTTCGGTGATGTAGCCCTTCCACAACACCGGGTTGACCAGGAACGGCACGGTGCTGCGATCGATATCGGCGAACAGTGCTTTGCAGACCACCGTGCCGTCGGGGAAGCTGTTCGGTGCCGAGGTGAATTGAGGATCGGGGTTGTTCGGGTCTTTCCAGACCTCTCCGATGGTGTAGGCACCGATGTCGTTATAGATGCCCACGGCGTAGGTCTGGCCGGTGGCGGTCTGCGTGGCGGCAAGTTGCTGGACCTGGATCTGCGCTTCTTTGGTCAAGCCGTGAATCCCTTCACGTCCCAGTGGGCCGTAATGCTGCCACGGCATGTGATACCACTGGCGCAGCTTGTTTTTCTGCACATTCCAATCGACCTCGACGTTGCCCTCAAGGCAATAGGTCTTGACCTCCTCCATGTATGCGCGCCAGGTTTCAAAGTCGTTGCTCGGCTTGGTTGGCAGTTTCTTGAAAAACGCCGGTAGCGGTACTTGCGGCGCTTTGACCGGGTAATCCTGGCTCAACTGAAACAGTGGGCCGGAGTATTGACTGGAAGGCGGTTCATAGCCGAAGTCCGGATAGACGCCGGCGAAGGTCGACGCGCTGAACAGCGCAGTGGTGACGGCCAGTACAGCCAGTTTTCCTTGGGGCTGGTTCATCGATGATCTCCTTGATTGGGACAACGCCTGCTGATGCAGGACCTCCATTATTTTTCTGGTATCAGAGTCCCGGTCGTTCGCCGGGATATGCTCACGGTGGCACGGGTTTGGCGTGGATCACCTCCTGGTTTTCACTGGACGAACGGATGCGGTCGCCCCCGACCTAAAGGTCAGGCGATCTAAAGCAAGGGAAGTGAATGCGAGGGACGAGGGATTACACGAGAGGTACTGCTTACCGACTCCTGTCGATCAGGCTACTGCTCTTCCTTGATGTTTAGGTGTAGGTGATTTCCAAAAAGACGCCACTATTTACAGATCATTTTGTCGGCAAAAGGCCACTACGCTTTTCGCCAGACAACAAAAAACCCGCCGTAGCGGGTTTTTTGTTGAAACGCGGGACTATCAGTCGTCGCGGCTCATGATGCCGAAGATCTGCAACAAGCTGATGAACAGGTTGTAGATCGATACATACAGGCTGATGGTCGCCATGATGTAGTTACGCTCGCCGCCGTGGATGATGGCGCTGGTCTGGAACAGGATGCACACCGACGAGAACAGCACGAAACCTGCGCTGATCGCCAGTTGCAGGCCGCTGATCTGGAAGAAGAAGCTCGCCAGCGTTGCACCCAGCAGGACGAAGAAACCGGCGGTGATGAAACCACCGAGGAAGCTCATGTCCTTGCGAGTGATCAGCACGTAAGCCGACAGACCACCAAACACCAGTGCGGTCATGGCGAATGCCGAGCTGACCACTTCAGCGCCGCCCTGCATGCCCAGGTAACGGTTGAGGATCGGGCCGAGCAGGAAACCCATGAAACCGGTCAGCGCGAACGCGGACACCAGGCCCCACGCGGAGTCACGGAGTTTGTTGGTGAGGAAGAACAGCCCGTAGAAGCCGATCAGCACGACGAAGATGTTCGGATAGCCGACGCGCATCTGCTGAGCCACGAAAGCCATCACGCCGCTGAATGCGAGGGTCAGAGCCAGTAGGCCGTAAGTGTTGCGCAGGACGCGGCTAACCTCTAGCTGCTCAGCCTGCACGCTGTTATTAACTGCGTAATCCTGTTCGCGCATGGCGACACTCCTGTTGGTTTGAAACGTTCAGTCGCAAAGATCATAACAGACGCTCTGTAACAAGCCATGCAGAGAGTTTGACAGTGTGTTTCATTCAGGTATTATGGC
Source organism: Pseudomonas sp. 4CAES_32.4 (assembly GCF_058136335.1). Classification (NCBI taxonomy): domain Bacteria; kingdom Pseudomonadati; phylum Pseudomonadota; class Gammaproteobacteria; order Pseudomonadales; family Pseudomonadaceae; genus Pseudomonas; species Pseudomonas sp. 4CAES_32.4. The sequence goes on along the minus strand of NZ_CM176882.1, from coordinate 2,769,947 downwards.
GCCCGCAACGCAACGGAGGTGTGGCCGAGTGGTTTAAGGCAACGGTCTTGAAAACCGTCGACTGTAACAGGTCCATGAGTTCGAATCCCATCGCCTCCGCCATATTTTGTACCGACAAAGCCCTGATTATTCAGGGCTTTGTCGTTTCTGGCATTCAGAAATTTTGCTCCTCTTTTTGTGGATCGTTTCCGCATCTTTTCAGCAATTTCCGCAACCCTGCTTTTCAGACACCCTCCTCCGGTCAATTTCAATTGCCAGATTCAATGCCACAGACGCGTTTACTTGAGCAGCATGCTCCTCAAAAAGCTGTACCACCGGATCTGAATTTTCGTAACTACCGCATCCTACCGGTGACGCACCGGACGCCACTCTCTACACTGCGTGCTGCGCCTGAATTCTTCGTTTGGGACATCGGGAGCGTCCAAGTATGTCTGTTCAAAGCCGCAACAATGTAAGCGTAGTGGGTGACGGCGCTACCACGCTGATCTTCTGCCACGGCTTTGGCTGCGATCAAACCATGTGGTCGTACCTCATTGACCACTTCACGAGCCGATTCAAAGTGGTTCTTTATGACCTGGTAGGGGCCGGACAATCTGAACTGAGTGAGTACGATGCCAACAAGTACAACTCACTGGATGGCTACGCTCAGGATCTGGTTGAAATCATCGACGAATTTACTACAGGCCCGGTCATTCTGGTCGGTCACTCAGTCAGCGCGATGATTGGCGCTTTGGCCGATCGTAGCCAACACGATCGTATTGTTGCGCATGTGATGATTGGCCCTTCGCCCTGCTATGTCGATTCAGGTCAGTATGTTGGGGGATTCAAGCTCGATGACATCAAATCACTGTTGCATACCCTAGACAGCAACTATCTCGGCTGGTCTAGCACGATGGCCCCGGTCATCATGGGCGCGCCTGGCCAACCTGCGTTGGGCGAGTCGCTAACCAACAGCTTCTGCCGTACTGACCCGGAAATCGCGAAGCAGTTTGCCCGGGTGACTTTCATGTCTGACAACCGCGCGGATATAAGTGGTTTGACGACGCCGACACTCATTCTGCAATCCACTGACGACATCATCGCTCCCGTTGCTGTCGGTGAATACCTGCATCAAGTGCTTCCTAATAGCACACTGTGTCTGGTTGCGAATGTTGGTCACTGTCCGCACATGAGTGCACCGAGCGCCTGCTCGGAAGCGATGGACAGCTTCCTGTTACCTTGGACGGAAGGCGGCAATGGCAGTTGATAGACCTGTTCTACCCGGGTTCCAGTCACTTTTTGACGGCGCGCCCTGCGGATTGATCATCACCCAGGAAGATGGCTCCATCCTGCGCGCGAATCAAACCTTCAGCGCTTGGATAGGCCGTGAATCAAACGAATTGGATGGTTTGCGCTTTCAAGACTTGCTGACGATGGGTGGACGCATCTTTCATCAAACTCACTGGTCGCCGTTGATGCGTATGCAGGGTTCAGTGGCCGAGGTAAAGCTCGACCTGATCCACCGCGACAAAACCATTGTTTCAATGCTGCTCAATGGTGTGCGTCGAGAGCACGGGGCGGGCGTTTTCTATGAGTTGGCGTTGTTCTGTACCGCGGACAGGGACAAATACGAACGCGAACTGCTGAAAGCTCGAAAATTGGCGGAAGAACTTTTGGCGGAAAAGTTGGCAGCTGACGCAGCTTTGTCCCAAGCGCAGGAAAAGCTGAATGATGCTTATGAAAAATCACAGCGCAGGGCATTGTTCGCGGAGCAAATGGTCGCAATTGTTAGTCACGACCTTAAAAATCCTCTTACAGCCATAAAAATGGCCACGGAAATTCTCAATCGTAGATTACCTGCCGGCAAAGACGCGCTGATGCTAAGTCATATCAGTAGTTCTGCGGATAGAGCACATCGAATGATCGCGGACTTGTTGGACTTCGCACTGGCAAGAGTGGGGCGAGGAATATCAATTTGCGCCTCGACAATCGAACTGCACTCCGTAACGGCCCAAAGCATCGCCGAACTGCGGGTGGCCTTTCCCGAAGCAACGCTGATCCATCAAACGGTTGGAACCGGATCTCTGAAACTTGACGCAGATCGCATTCAGCAAATCATCGGTAATCTGATCGCTAACAGCGTGGCTTACGGCGATCTGCAACGAGCGATCACCGTTACATCTCACATCAACAGCGATCAAGCGAGCCTATCGATTCACAACTTCGGGCCTGCAATTTCCGAGTCTGCGCTCCCGGGACTTTTTGAACCGATGACCCGCGCAACAGAAAAAGACAGTGACCTGCGCAGCGTGGGGCTCGGCTTGTTCATTGTCAGAGAAATCGTCACGGCCCATGGAGGTGATGTCGCAGTGCATTCCACACTGGAAAGCGGCACCACGTTCACTGCTACATTTCCGTTAATTCAACCATGAATACAACATCCTCATTTGGCCGAAAGTAGTCGTTCGCGAGCAGCAGCCTTCGGCCCAGGGCTGAGCACACTGATTAGCTCAGCTAATCAAATACCTGCAAAATCCATTGTTTGTTTGCCCGGTTTTTAGCCCGTAGCATTAGATATCACAAGCACCGGGGCAGCCTTCGTTGAACACAATGCCTTAACTCACGTGCAGTACTTATGCAGTAAGGCCGACTTGAAAACCGCCAGGAACCGCTGTCGGCCAACCCTTGCATAATTGGACTCAACGTCTTCATTTGCCAAGACCGCACAATCGCAATGGTTGCCTGGTCTGGATGTTGTCTGCCCCCCCAGTCAATTTGAAAAAAGCTTTTAACGCTCCGGCTTGCAAGCCTCGTCGGTACGTCTTCGGCTGCGCGGTCAAGTCGTGCGCCGAGCAACCACTCACCCGAAAACAAGAAAAAACGAGGAGTAGTGTTGATGCAGATGCACATGAAAACGTTGAGCGTACCGGCATTGGCCATCGTCATCGCCGGTACGCAACCGGTCTTTGCCATTGACCAGGAGTTGGCCGGTGATAAAGACGAGCAGTCGACGGCAGGGCAGGATTTGGTTCAGGCGCAGTCCAGAGGGTTTGTCGACGACAGTTCCCTGAGCCTCGAACATCGCTCCTACGCCTACTACGTGAACAACAAGAACAACAACAATGCGGCGGCCAACCTTGCCGAATCCGGCGTTGCTCAGAACACCAGCCAGAACTACATCAATGAATGGGCACAGGCGGTCATGCTCCGGTTTGACTCAGGCTATACGCAAGGCGTGATCGGCTTTGGTGTGGATGCCTTTGCCAATGGCGCGATGCGTCTTAACAGCGGAGCCGGCACAGGGGGCAGTCCGTTGCTGCCGGTCGACGGCAGTCATTGCAGCGCCTTGAGCGGTACATGCCAGGGACAAGCCGGCTATGGTCTGGCCGGCGGCGCGGTCAAAATACGGATGTCGCAAACCGAACTGAAGGCCGGCGATCTGATGCCGCAAAGCCCGGTGTTCGCCACGTGGGACGGCTATCTGATGCCGGCTCACGCCAGCGGCGTGATGATCAACAGTAAGGAGGTGAACAACCTTGTGTTGCAGGGTGGTCACTTCACCTCAGGCAATTCGGAAAACAGCAGTAATCGCGATGGCGATCTCGGCACCACCTATGGCACAACCCGAGTCGACAGTGCCGACTTTGCGGGAGCCGACTACGCCTTCAGCGAAACGCTCTCGGCGCGCGTCCATGTTGCCCGTTTCGAAGACGTGTGGCACCAGTATTTCCTTGAGTTGCAGCACACTCTGAGCCTGGATGACGATACCTCGATGCACAGCCGTTTCAATTACTACAAGACCAGGGATGCAGGCGATGCCATTGCCGGAGACATCGACAATGACGCTTTCAGCGTTGAGCTGGCGCTGACCCATGGTGCGCACACCCTGACTCTCGCTCATCAGCAGATCGACGGCGATACGCCCTTTGACTATTTGGCGATCAGCGGGCAGAGCGGCAACGAACGCCAGGGCGGTGCCTATAACGGTCAGGGTTCCATCTGGCTCACCAACGCCTCTGAATGGGCGGATTTCACCGCCCCCGGCCAGCGTTCTTATCGGCTGCAATACGATCTGGACGCGAGCAGCTTCGGCATTCCGGGGCTGACCCTTTCCACCCGCTACGTCAAGGGAACCGGTGGTGATGGCCGGCACGCCGACGCTGCCGGCGCCTATACACCCTATATCGACATGCAGGATGGCAAGGAGTGGGAGCGCGATGCCCAGGCAACCTATGTGGTGCAGGCCGGGCCGGCGAAGGATCTGTCCATCACCCTGCTGCAAGCCACCTATCGCGGTAACCGCGATGCAAGCATCAACTCGGGTGGGGATGTCGATGAAGTGCTGATCATTACGTCCTATCCGCTGGACATTATGTAGTCGGTTAGCCAAACGCGTCGCCCCCCAATCGGGTGGCCGCCAATGACCCAAATCAAACGCAAAACGCCAACCGTGCATGGGTAAGAATTTGCCCGCTCTTGCCAGAACAACAGCAGTGAACAGGAGAACAAGAACGATGAGCAGCAGACGAAACGTGTTGAAGCTGATGGCTGGACTGACCATTCTTGGAAGCGCCGGTTCGGTCTGGTCTTCCCGAGCGCTGGCTGCGCAAACCAAGGAAACGGCAGCAGGTGAGACCTGTATTGAGTCAACTCGTCCGGCTGACACAACGTCCTTGCTGATGCCCGCCGAATGGTCTCACCAAAGTGCGACCTGGATGGCTTACGGCGCAACTCCCCATGCCTGGGGTGAGGAGCAGGAAACCCCTTTCGGCCGCGATTTGAGCAATAGTCGCTTCGTCGCACGGCAGGACTTGATGCGCCTTGCTGCCAACCTGTCACGGTTTCAGGCGGTGTACATGCTGGTGGACACCGCGGCGGACGAGGCAGAGGCGCGTGGCTTTCTGGGGGAAATCACCGCGCAAGCTTCGGCTAAAAACCAGTTTGGCGGCCAGCTTGATAATTCGGGACGGATCTATATCGGTAAAGTACGCAAACCGGCCGATCTACCGGCGATCAATACGTTCCCGATCACCTTTCTGCAAACTCATATCAACGATTTGTGGACCCGCGATACCGCCCCGGTCTTCGTCAAGGATGCCGAGGGCAAGCTGTACGGGGTGGACACCAACTTCAACGGCTGGGGCCAGTGGCCAATCAGCACGGGGCTGTGCAATTGGGCCAAAGATCCGCAGAAGACCAGCAACGGCGTCATGGACCAGCCGGTCGACGGTGATAAGCACATTGCCAGTTTCATCCTCAAGAACAAGGGGATTGCCGGCGTGCCCACCTGGCTGACAATGGAAGGCGGTGGGCTGGAGGTCAACGGTGCAGGGCTCGCAGTGGCCATGGAGAGCTGCATCATCAACGACAACCGCAACCCGGGTAAGGACAAGGCGCAAATCGAAGCGGAGCTTGCGCGGGTGTTTGGTGTTGAAAAGGTGTTGTGGATGCCGGGCGTCAAGGGTGAGGAACTGACCGACTGGCATGTGGATTTCACCGCTAAGTTCGCCTCACAAAACCAAATGGTTTTTGCTTTCGACCGGAATTTCGAGCCACAGGACAATCGAAATGAAATAGCCCTGAATGCGGCTGTGGCTGAAGTCAACGCCTTGCCTGAGGCGCTGAGGGCGAAATACCTGGGACGCGCCGATGCAAAGCTGACGCTCCATCCGCTACCTCTGCCGCGAAGCAAGAAGATTTACCAGTCCTTCAAGGCGCGTAACGCTCAGCGACCCATTACCGAGCGCTCACTGGAAGAATTCATTGAAACCACCGCGCCAGGCTACGTCGGATACACCCATGGCAACGGCTGCATCATCATGGGACAGTTCGGCGATGCGGAGCGTGACCTGATTGCCTTCAATACGTTGCAGGGCCTTTATCCGGATCATGTGGTCATCCAGATTTCCACGGACGGGCTGGCCAGTGGCGGAGGAACCATTCACTGCGCAACGCAACAGCAACCGTCGATCAGCTCAACATGAGTCCCTGAATTTCATTGCTGCACGATCATGAGCCCACCCAGAACGCCAGAGAACCGGCCAAATCCGTTTCTGCAAATAAGCTTCCACCCTTTGATTTCAGAGGACTCCAGAGCATTAATGAATACTGACCAGCGGAAACGAAGCCAACCTGAGGCATTGATATATATGACCCATGGACTGTCATCAAGCAGTCACGTTCGACTCGACAAGATGAACCTCAGTGGCACTGCGCCCCGCCAGCCACGCGAGCAAAGACGCAGCAACCAAAACCGCCGCGCTGAGCTCGAAGGTCGCCTTGTAACCGCTCAAATCAAACGCCAGCCCCCCCACGATTGCGCCGCCGGCGATAGCCAGCTGGACAATGGCGACGAGCATGCCGCCACCGGCTTCAGCATCGTCTGGCAGAGTTTGCGCCAGCCACGTCCACCATCCGACCGGAGCAGCAGTGGCGACCAGTCCCCACAGCCCGAGCAGCACGGCAGTCAGCAGCGGCGACGCGCCAAAGTTGACTAACGCGAGCGCTATCACGGCCATGATCAGAGGGATGATGGTCAGCGTGCGATAGAGGCCGTTGCCCATAAATCGTTCGATCAAAAAGGTGCCGATAAAACCGGCAAGTCCCAACCCCAGCAGCATGAACGACAGTGTTGAAACGCTGACGCCCGTGACGCCCTCCAGAAACGGGCGCAAGTAAGTGAACAGCATGAACTGGCCCATGAAAAATGCGCTGACCGCGATCATGCCCAACGCGACCGGCAACCGCTTCATCAGCTGCAAGGCGTTGCCGCTGCGCGCTGGGCGTTCGTCCTTGAAGGACGGAAGACTGATCATCAGCCAGACGGCGGCCAGCGCGGCGACTGGGACCACGCAGAAAAACGCGCCGCGCCAGCCTATCAGCGAGCCCAGGAATGCACCGGCTGGTGCGGCGATGACCGTGGCGAGCGCATTGCCGCCGTTGACCATGGCCAGCGCTCGGGGGACTTGATCGCGCGGCACCAGACGCATGGCGGTCGCTGCCGACAATGACCAGAAACCACCGATCGCGATGCCGATCAAAGCACGCCCGACCATGAATGAAGGGTAGCCCGGCGCGAGGGCGACGACTGTGCCTGACACGATCATCAGCAAGGTCAGAGACAGCAGCAGTTTCTTGCGTTCGACGCGCGCGGCAATCGATGCAATCACCAGGCTGGTGATCAATGCAAAGGCACCGGACACGGAAATGCCCTGCCCTGCCTGGCCCTCGGTGATGTGCAGATCGGCCGCAATGGGCGTCAGCAGACTGACGGGCATGAATTCGGAGGCAACCAAAGCAAATGCGGCCAGCGACATGGCCAGCACCGCGCTCCAGCCGCGTTTTTCTGAAGAAAGGTCTGTAGATGAAACAGTCATGGGAATTACCTGTGATGCGAAAAGCGTGGGTTCATGCGCAGGAGGACAAACCTTTTTGCGCCCTAGCGGGTGCTCCTCCTGTAACAGCTAGACACATTCTCCCGGTCGATCCGCCCCCGCTCTAGCGCATTCCTCTTGAATGCTTGCCTGATCCTCTGAGGATGCAGGGTGATGGATATGAAACCTCTGACCGGCGGATTAGAGTTCGCTCAACAGGAGCGACCCACCATGATTCATATCCCCCCGCGCCAGGAATCATCGTTGGCGTTGAACATCGACCCGCGCGTGAGCGCACCGGGTGACTTCGCCACAACCATTGCCGGTCTGTCGCTGTTTCGGCGCGACCAGCCAGCGCCCCCCGCTGTGTGCATGATCGAACCGAGCCTGATTCTGGTGGCCCGTGGGCAAAAGCGCTTGTGGGTCGGTGGTGAGGGCTATTGCTATGAGCCCTCGCGTTTTCTGGTCACTTCACTGGATCTGCCCGCCAACTCGGAAGTGGTGCTTGCCAGCCCCGATCAGCCCTGTGTCGGCCTGGTGCTGAAACTGGATGTCGGCATGCTTGCCGAGGTCATCACCCAGAGCGGCTTGCCTGCGAAGCGCCAGCAATCAACGGGCACGGGCGCAGGCATTGGCTACATGTCCTGCGCACTGGAAGGCGCGCTCGACCGGCTGCTGGCGCTACTCGATGAGCCGGAGGGGATCCCGGTGCTGGCGCCGCTGATTCTGCGAGAAATCCACTATCGACTGCTCAATACCGATCAAGGCGCACGGCTGCGGCAGATCACTGCCGTCGATGGTCAGGGTTATCGCATCGCCAAAGCCATCGACTGGCTCAAGGTCAACTACACCGGCGCGCTACGCATTGACGATCTGGCCGCGCGGGTGCAGATGAGTGCGCCGACCTTTCACCATCATTTCCGCCAGCTCACCGGCATGAGTCCGCTGCAGTACCAGAAATGGATGCGCCTGAACGAGGCGCGGCGATTGATGTTGATGGAACGCCTCGACGTATCGCGGGCGGCGTTCGCTGTCGGCTATGAAAGTCCTTCGCAATTCAGCCGCGAATATGGCCGCCTGTTCGGCACCGCGCCGAGTCGCGACATTGCCCTTATGCGCGGGCAGCCATTCGAGGCAGAAGCGCCCAGCACCGCAGCGAATTGAACGAAAAACGCTGATGCGCCTCGCCGCGTGTCACCGCTCATAACAATGCAAGTCAACCGATGATCAAGCGGGTGAGCCATGGAACTGAAAATCAACCAAAAGACCTATCAGGTCGATGCCGATGCGGATACGCCCTTGTTGTGGGTGATCCGCGATGATCTGGGCATGACCGGCACCAAGTACGGCTGCGGTCTGGCGCAATGCGGCGCCTGCTCGGTGCTGGTGGACGGCAATGTGGTGCGTTCGTGCGTCACACCGGTGGCCGGTGTGGTCGGCCGCGAGATCACCACCATTGAGGCCATCGAAGACGATGAGGTGGGCAAACGCGTTGTCTCGACGTGGGTCGATCTGCAAGTCGCCCAGTGCGGTTACTGCCAGTCCGGGCAGGTGATGGCCGCTACGGCGCTGCTCAAACAAAACCCTGCGCCGAGTGATGCGCAGATCGAGGCCGCGATGGTCAATCTGTGTCGCTGCGGTACTTACAACGCCATTCATGCCGCCGTGCATGAGCTGGCCGGCAAGGGGAACGCGTGATGAGCGTCCGTATCGATCCTTCCCACGAGGCCTCCGCGTTTGCACTGCACGATCCGGTCAACGTGTCGCGCCGACGCTTTCTGACCGGAACTGCCGTGGGCGCATTGGTTCTTGGCTTCGGTCTGCCACTCGGTTCGACACGCGTGCAAGCGGCGGCGACTGCAACAAGCGCCGAGCGTGGTACGCAGGTGCCGGCGTTTCTGGAGATCCGCCCGGACAACCGCGTGCGTCTGCTCTGCCCGTTCATGGAAGGCGGCCAAGGTACGTTCACCGCGATGGCACAGATCGTCGGTGAAGAACTGGACGCCGACCCATCGACCTTTCTGGTCGAAGCCGCGCCGCCCGGCGAAGCTTATGTGGTGATGGACAACGGCATGCGCATCACCGGTGGCAGCATGTCGGTGCGCATGAGTTACCCGGTCATGCGCCGCCTCGGTGCGCTCGCCCGCGCCATGCTGCTGCAAGCGGGCGCGCAACAATTTGGCGTGCCAGTCAGCGAGTTGAGCACCGAGCCCGGCAAAGTCGTGCATGCCAAGTCGGGCCGCTCGTTGGCGTACGGTGAATTGGCCGAGCGCGCGATGGATCTACCGGTTCCCGATCCAGCCAGCGTGCAACTGCGGGATCCGAGTCAGTTCCGCTGGATCGGCAAACCCGTGAAGCGTCTCGATGCCTACGACAAGTCCACGGGCAAGGCGCTTTACAGCATCGACCTGAAGGTCGACGGCATGCTGCATGCGGCCGTTCAACATGCCCCGCGTTTGGCTATGACGGTGGGCAACTTGCGCAACGAAGATCAGGTCAAGGCCATGAAAGGCGTACATTCCGTGCATCGCCTGAAGGGCGCGGTGGCGGTGGTCGCCGAACGCTGGTGGCATGCGAAACGTGCGGTCGAAGCGATTCAGGTCGACTGGCAGGCACCCACGAGCGAGAGCAAAGTGCGACCGATGCCGGCAGACTTTTCCAGCGATGACTGGCTCAAGCAACTCGCCGAACACAAGGGCCCAGCCAGGGATGACGAGAATGAGGGCAACGTCGCTGCGCTGCTCGGTGATGCCAAGTCCCGAATCGACGCTACTTACCACAACCAATACCTGAACCACGGGCAACTGGAACCGCCTTCGGCGCTGGCCCGATTCAATCCGGACGGTTCGCTGGAAGTCTGGCTGCCCAATCAGGCGCCGGACATGTACCGCGCAGATATCGCCAAACGCACGGGTCTGGATCCATCGCGCATTACCCTGCATTCGCCATTACTGGGCGGGTTCTTCGGGCGGCATTTCCTCTACGACTCAGCCAGTCCCTATCCGCAGGCGATCGAGCTGTCCAAGGCCGTTGGCCGCCCGGTCAAAATGATCTGGAGTCGCGAGGAAGAGTTTTTGCGTGATGTGCTCCGTCCGGTTGCCGCGGTGAACTTCCGCGCCGCGCTGGACAAGGACGGCTGGCCGCTGGCAATCGAAGCGATCAGTGCCACCGAAGGTCCGACCGAGGCCATCGCCGGCAAACAGGGTGAGAAGCTCGACCCCACGGCGCTTGAAGGCTTGTCGGGCAAGTCCTACGCGATCCCCAACAAGCGCATCGCGCAGATCTATGTGAAAGGTCCGGCGATGCTCGGTTACTGGCGTTCGGTGGGTAATTCGCTCAACGACTTTTTCTATGAATCGTTCCTCGACGAACTGGCCGACAAGGGCAGCAAGGACCCCTTCGAACTGCGCCTGCATTTGCTGCGCGACAACCAGCGCCTGACCACGCTGTTGCAGGCGGTGGCTGAGTTGTCAGGGGGCTGGAAGCGCGGGCCGTTTACCGCCGAGGATGGCAGCCGACGTGCAAGAGGCGTGGCGATGGCTTCGCCGTTCGGTACCGAGACCGCGGTGATCGCCGAGGTGTCGATCGAGAACGGACAGGTCAGGGTGCACGACATCTGGCAGGCGATTGACCCCGGCAGCATCGTCAACCCGGCGATTGTCGAGGCGCAGGTCAATGGCGCCGTGGCGCTGGGTCTGTCCCAGACACTCGTGGAAGAAGCCGTGTGGATTGATGGCAAGCCTCGGGCGCGCAACTACGACTTGTATCAGATCCTGCCGCCTGCGCGGATGGCACGGGTCCATGTGCGTGTCGTCGAGAGCGGGGAAAAAATGGGCGGCATCGGCGAACCACCGTTGCCTGCCGTCGCCCCCGCTGTCGCGAACGCAGTGGCGACACTGACGGGACAACGGGTTCGCAGCCTGCCCATGAGCCGACACACATTCACCTGATCAGCGCCGGAGCGTCCATGAATAACAGCCGATTCGCAAGAACCGCTGGCTGGCTGGCGGTGCCGTGCCTGGTCGCGGCAGGCCTGCTGGCCTGGTATGTCACACGCGAGCCTGTCTCGCATTTGGAAGAGAACACGTTGACTGCGGCCGACATCGACCCAGCGCTGATCGCGCGTGGCGAATACGTCGCCCGGCTCAGCGATTGTGTGGCCTGCCACAGCGTGCCGGGCAGCGCCCCATTCGCCGGTGGGCTGGAGATGGCCACACCGTTGGGCGCGATCCATGCAACCAACATCACGCCGGATCCCGAAACCGGGATTGGCGCCTACAGCCTGGCGGACTTCGACCGTGCCGTGCGCCATGGCGTAGCACCTGAGAGTCGCCGTTTGTACCCGGCGATGCCCTACCCCTCCTATGCTAAACTCAGTGACGACGACGTGCGTGCGCTGTATGCATTCTTCATGAAAGGCGTGGCGCCGGTGAAGCAGGCGAACATCCCCAGTGCAATTCCCTGGCCGTTGAATCTGCGTTGGCCAATTGCTTTGTGGAACGGCGTGTTTGTCGACGCCGAGCCTTATGTGTCCACGTCGTCGCAGGACCCATTGTGGAATCGTGGCGCTTACCTCGTGCAGGGCGCCGGGCACTGCGGCAGTTGTCATACGCCGCGGGGTCTGGCGCTCAACGAAAAGGCACTGGACGAATCCGGCCTGCCGTTCCTCGCGGGCGCCCTCCTCGATGGCTGGTACGCGCCGAGCCTGCGCGATGACCACAACACCGGCTTGGGTCGCTGGAGCGAGCCGGAAATCGTGCAGTTCCTCAAGACCGGACGCAACCAACATGCGGTGGTTTACGGCTCGATGACTGAAGCGTTCAACAACTCCACGCAGTTCATGAGCGACGAAGACCTGACGGCCATTGCCCGTTATCTGAAGTCGTTGCCCGGCGACCCGCAGCGCGACGGCCAGCCGTGGCAATACCAGGAGGCTTCGGCAGCGACGCGTTTGGATTCACCGGGTGCGCACACCTACGTGACACGCTGTGCCTCTTGCCACGGGCTGGACGGCAAAGGTCAATCAGAATGGATGCCGCCGCTGGCCGGCGCGACCTCGGCGTTGGCCAAAGAGAGCGCCTCGGCGATCAACATCACCCTCAATGGTTCGCAGCGTATCGTGGCTGCCGGTGTGCCGGACGCCTACCGCATGCCGGCATTCCGCGAGCAATTGTCGGATCAGCAGATCGCCGAGGTTCTGACCTTCATGCGCAGCACCTGGGGCAATCAGGGCAGTGCGGTCGAGGCACAGGCAGTTGGCAAGCTGCGTGAACACACCGATCCGGCCAGCAGCAGCCCGATCATCCTGCACATGCGTTAGGCGTCGGCGTAAAGACACCAGTCCTGCGCCCAGCGCAGGACTGGCTCGCCACGCAGGCGTGCCCAGTCATACGATCTCCACACCTAAATCTGCACCCCTGCAAACGCTCTCAACACGCCTTCCTCCGGCCTCGCCATCAAAACCTGACTTGCCCGACGTTGCCCAATGCGGTAAAAACTGGCGAAGTTGTACGACAACATAATAAAAATTCCCCCGCCATGCCGAATGGCCTGGCATTGCTTGAGAACTGCCATGTCCCGTCCTACCGTTGCGCAAACCGTACCGCCGCCGTTCCCCCGTCACCTCGCGGTGATCATTCTTTTATGCATGGGCTGTGCGTTCGCCGGCAATCATGTCGCGGCGCGAGTCGCTTTCGATGATGGCGCCGGTGTGTTGCTGGCGATTTTGCTGCGTTCTGGCGGGACCTTGCTGGTGCTCGCCATCCTCGTGCTGTGGCAAAGACAAAGCCTGCGCTTGCCGGCAGGTGCCTGGCGCTGGCAATTGCTCTTGGGTTTGCTGATTACCGCGCAGAGTCTGTGCCTGTACTCCGCCGTCGCTCGCGTTCCGGTGGCGGTGGCGCTGTTGGTGGCCAACGTGTTTCCCATTCTGCTGGCGTTGCTCACTTGGGCGACCGGCGGCCCGAGACCGACCGCACGCACCGCGGCATTGATGGGTTTGATTCTGCTGGGATTGGTGTTTGTGCTGGATGTCCCCGGGCGTCTGGCGAGCGCGACCCAGGTCGGCGCGCAATGGTGGCTGGGCATCGCGCTCGCGTTTTGCGCCGCCAGCGTGTTCGCCTGCGCACTGTGGATCACCGACCACAAGCTGTCGCAGGTACGGGGTACGGCGCGCAGTCTCTTGACCATTTTCATCGTCTTCAGCAGCGTCAATCTGGCGGGACTGACCGGCGCCCTGCCCGGCGGCCTGAATCTGCCCGCGAGCTCAACCGGATGGCTGGCCCTCGCCACGTTGGTGGTGCTCTACGGCACCGGTTTTATCGTGCTGTTCATTTCCGTGCCCCGCCTGGACATGCCTCGCAACGCGCCGGTCATGAACATCGAGCCGTTGGCGACGTTGCTGATGGGCTGGATCGTGCTGGATCAGATGCTCGGTGCGGGGCAGATTCTCGGCGGGGTGATTGTGGTGACCGGCATCGTGCTGCTGACGTATCGCAAAACAGCTATCAAGGCGGATGCCAAAGCTGCGGCCTGAGAATCACCCGATAGCATCTACGACAAAGCCCCGCTCATTCGGGGCTTTGGCGCTTCTGAGGTTTGCCTGTTCCCAACCAGGCATCAACCCACTGCTACAGCGCTCCACACCGCCGAAGGAATGCACACAAAGCCGTCGAACAACAACCGTGCCGTGCGCATCAACCCGCAACCGACAAGCTGCCCATCCTGCAATTGCAGCTCCACCGTGAACTCGCCTGTCGGGTGTTCGATCGACAGCCGTTTCACCTCGCCCTTCCCCGCAACCGCCATACCCGCCGCCACACTGCCTTCGATCAGGCACGCCGCGGCTACGCTGACGGCGCCGAACACGCCAATGCTGGTGTGGCAGCGATGCGGAATGAAGCTGCGTGTGCTGATTGCGCCACCCGCCTGGGGCGGTGCGATCAGGCACATTTTCGGCACGTTGCGCTGGCTTACATCGCCCAGATTCATGCGCGGCCCCGCTTGCAGGCGAATGGATTCCATACGCTCTTTCAGAACTGCATCGGCGTCGAGCTGCGCGGGGGATTCATAGCCGCTGCAGCCGACATCCTGCGCGCGGATCAGCACAACGGGCATACCGTTATCGATGCAGGTCACTTCGACCCCGTCGATCACATCGAGCGCGTTGCCGGTCGGGAGCAGTTCGCCGCAACTGGCACCCGCGACGTCCGCGAATTCGACGATCAGCGGAGCGGCCTGGCCGGGCACGCCGTCAATCCGGGCGTTACCGTGATAGTCAACCTGGCCGTCGAGCGTGGGTACATGGACGATGGCGATCTGGCCGGTGTTTTCCATGTAAATACGCACTGGCGTGACCGCCGCCGTCACCGGCACCAACCCGCGTTCAATGGCGAACGGGCCGACACCCGCAAGAATATTCCCGCAATTCTGTCCGTAATCGACGCGCGGCTCCTCTACCAGCACTTGGGCGAACAGGTAATCGACATCCGCACCTGCACGCTTCGATGGTCTGATGAGCGCTACTTTGCTGGTCAGCGAGTCACCGCCGCCGATGCCATCGATCTGCCGCGCATCTGGCGAACCCATGACCGCGAGCAGCACGCGGTCTCGCAGCGCAGGCTCTTGCGGCAGATCATCGGCCAGAAAGTAAGCGCCTTTGGATGTACCCCCGCGCATCAACAGGCAGGGAATGCGGGTCTGCGGCATGCTCAGTCTCCCAGTTCGTCAAGGCTGTCGATGTAGCGCAAGCCCTTTTCGGCGAGGCGTTTGCGCATGTTGTAGATGTCCAGGCCCAGCTCGCCATTGGCCAGACGCAGTGCCTTCTGCTCCTCCAGGTCGGCCCTTGCGCGGCTGGCTTCGACGACCTGCGGCAACTCTGTGCGCCTCACGACCACAACTCCATCATCGTCGGCGACGACAACGTCGCCCGGATAGACCAACTGACCGCCACACACCAGCGGCAAGTTGACCGACCCCAGCGTTTCTTTGATCGTGCCTTGGGCACTGATTGCGCGAGACCAGACCGGGAAGCCCATTTCCCGCAAGGTGTGCGTGTCGCGAACCCCGGCGTCGATCACCAACGCACGGACGCCGTGGGCCTTGAGCGAGGTGGCGAGCAGGTCGCCGAAATAGCCGTCGGTGCACGGTGAACTCGGCGCCACCACCAGAATGTCACCGGGGCGGCATTGCTCCACCGCCACATGAAACATCCAGTTGTCGCCGGGTGCGACCAGCACGGTGACCGCTGAACCGCTGATCACCGTGCCTTGCTGAATCGGCCTGATCGACGAGGCGAACAAACCTTTGCGACCCTGAGCTTCATGAATGGTTGCCACGCCGAAGCGTTTCAATTCATCGATCAATGTCGCTTCGGCGCGCTGAATATTGCGCACGACAATGCCGGTTTTGCCGATGTGTTGGCTCATGCCAGATTCCCCGTGACGCGCGGGAAAATACTCTGGTAACCCTCGCCATAGACGATGTTGCGGGTCGAGGTGATGCCGACATTAC
Source organism: Pseudomonas sp. 4CAES_32.4 (assembly GCF_058136335.1). Taxonomy (NCBI): domain Bacteria; kingdom Pseudomonadati; phylum Pseudomonadota; class Gammaproteobacteria; order Pseudomonadales; family Pseudomonadaceae; genus Pseudomonas; species Pseudomonas sp. 4CAES_32.4. Next base: position 2,754,087 of record NZ_CM176882.1, on the reverse strand, counting down.
GCTTGGCTTGCACACCGCGTTGCAAGGCGACGCGCGTGTAGTACTCCCACAAGTGCTCCTGACCGGCCATGCACTGAATAGCCGCGTACTTCTTGTCCCAGACATCGGTGATGTCGAGCAGCACATCAGGACGCCACTCGCATTGTTCGGGCTGATGCGGCTCGAAACTGTAGACCGGCGGCGCACCGACGATTTTCTCGCCCGGCTTATAGCCTTCTGCCTGAGCGATGATGCGCGCCTCCTGCGTCAGGTTCATCGCCAGCGGGTGGTCGTAGTTGTACGGGTCTTTAATGGAATGACTGAGGACAAATTCCGGTTGCACCCGGCGAAACACATCGGCCAGGCGGAACAGGGTTTCCTTGTCGGCGCGCATCGGGTAATCGCCAATATCGAAAAACTCGACGCTGGCCCCGAGGATATCCGCGGCAGCCTGGGCCTCTTCGCGGCGTGCGGCCTTGACCTTGTCTTCGCTCATCTCGCCCTGGCGCCACAGCTTGGCGGATTCGCCGCGCTCGCCGAATGACAGGCAGACAATGTGAACGTTGTAACCCTGCTGCGCATGCAGTGCGATCGCACCACCGGCGCGCCAGACGAAATCGGCAGAGTGGGCGCTGACAACCAGCGCGCTTTTGGTTGATTCGATCATTGCGGATACTCCTCCTGCGTTGCGACAAAGCATCGCATCGCACCCTGCCGACGGAGTAATGCGTTCGAGTGGTTGAGGTATGCGTTTTTTTTATTGCCACTCGAACATGCCGGCGGCATAGTCGCCTGAATCGACCCGCCACAGAGCCCTTGCCCCATGGAAACCACTGAACTGCCGAGCCTGATGCACGTGCGTGCGTTCGTCCGCGTGGCTGATCACGGCAGTGTCTCCAAGGCTTCTGTCGCGCTGTTCCGGGCGCAATCGGTGGTCACCCGTTCCATCTCCGAATTCGAAGAACGCCTTGGCGTGACGCTGTTCGAACGCCACGCTAACGGCATGCGCCTGACGGATTTTGGCGAGCGCCTGCTACCCCGTGCGCGTCGGGTTCTGGCAGAGCTTGAGGCGGTGCCGAAATTGCTCGCTGACGGCGACAAAACAGCGGTCGAGCCGCTTTATCTGTTCCAGGCGCGACGCTTGCAAGTGTTCGTCAAACTCTGTGAAACCCACCATATGCAAACCGTGGCCAGCCTGCTGGGCCTGAGCCAGCCGGCGGTCAGTTCGACGCTGAAAGTGCTGGAAAACGGCTGTGGGCATTCGCTGTTCGAGCGCACGCCACGAGGCTTGCAACCGACCCGGGCCAGTCATGACATCCTGTTCGCGATCCGCCGTGCGCTCAACGAACTTCGGCATATCGAAACCGACATCACCGCCATACGCGGCGCCTTGCGCGGTATCGTCCACGTCGGCGCCCTGCCCCTTGGGCGCACGCGCATCCTGCCCGAAGCCATCGTCAGCCTGGTGGAAGAACATCCGGGCATTCAAGTCATCACTAACGAAAGCCCCTTCGACTTGCTGGCGACGGAGTTACGGGCAGGCGATGTGGATTTTATCTTTGGCGCGCTGCGCTCAGCCGCGTATGCCAGCGATCTGATCGGCGAGTCGTTGCTGACGGAAGAAATGGTCGTGCTCGCACGGCGTGATCACCCGCTCTACGGTAAAAACGATTTGCAGGATCATCTTGACGACGCGCGCTGGGTCTTGCCTCGCGCAGGTTCACCGGCCCGGCAAATGCTCGATGATTGCTTTGCCGATTTCGGCATCGCAGCGCCTCGACCGGTGGTGGAAAGCGCCGACATGGCGATCATTCGCGGACTGCTGTTGCGCTCCGACATGCTCGCGGCCGTGTCAGCGCATCAACTGGAGCAGGAAATCGCTTCCGGCGAGTTGTGCATTTTGCCGTTGGAGTTGAAACAGACCGCGCGGGCAATCGGCCTGACCTACCGCAGCGGTTGCCTGCACTCACCGGTCGCGCAGGCTCTGATGGAGATGATCCGCCGGGTGATCCAGGCGCAGGCCGACGACGGCGTTAAAGCAGGCTCAACGGATAGCTGATAATCAAGCGATTCTCGTCGAACTCATTGCTGCTGTAATCGCGGCGAATGCTCGAGTTGCGCCAGCGCAGGTTGAGATTCTTGAATGTGCCGCTTTGCAACGTGTAGCCCAACTCGGACTCTCGCCCCCATTCCTTGCCATCGGTGATAGCCCCGCTGTGCACGTTATCGCCGCTGATATAACGGTTCATCAAGGTCAGACCGGGGACGCCGAGGACAACAAAGTTGTAATCGTGACGCAGTTGCCAGGATTTCTCTCGCGCATTGTCGTAGCTGTTGTTGTAGCTGTCGTTGGCCAAGGTTCCGCCGCTGGTGCCGTTGACCCTCATCCAGGCATCGTCGCCACTGAGTTTCTGCAAGCCGAGGTAAACAGTGTTGCCGCCGTAGCGTGCTGACAGCAGTGCTGAAAAGGTACGGTTGTCCAGATCGCCGGCGCGGGCACTACCCTCCTCGCGCCCCCAGAAGTAGCCAAGGTTGGCGCCCAGCGTCCAGTCACCCAATGGCTGGCTGTGAACCAGTTGCAGGTATTGCTGCTGGTAGATGTCCTTGAGCTGAGCGTTCCAGACGCCAATCATCGTGCGTTTTTCATTGAAACTGTATTCACCGCCAAGGAAGTTGAAACGGTCAGAGGTGAACGCCGTTTTGCCCTGCAGGAACATGTCTTCCATGCTCGAATCGTTGCGCGGACTGTTCTGTCGAAACTGGCCGCCATACAGGGTCAACCCGGCGATGTCCTGCGACGTGACCTGGCCGCCACGAAAGGTTTGTGGCAACGAGCGACCGTCGTCGGAACGCAGGATCGGCAGCACCGGCATCCACTCGCCGAGCTTGATTTCGGTTTTACCGAGTTTCATCTTCCCGGCGACGGCGAGACGACCAAACTCATCTGCAGGACGACCATCACTGTCCAACGGCAGCAATTGCGTACCGCCTGTGCCTTGGCCGCCATCGAGCTTGAGCGAATATAACCCCAACACATCGACACCGAACCCGACCGTGCCCTGAGTAAATCCGGAGCGGGCATCGAGAATGAAATTCTGCGTCCACTCTTCGGCTTTGCCCTGCGGGTAGGCCGGGTTGGTGAAATTGCGATTGATGTAGAAATTGCGCAGGTTGAGGTTGGTGCTGGCGTCTTCCACAAAGCCTGCGGCAACAACTTGCGCAGGCAAAACACAAACGGCGGACAGCGTGAAGACTACTCGGGCATTGGCGGTGATTTTCATTGTTATTGTTATCCGTTTTTTTTGGGATGAAGCAGTCCGCTACACCCGCATGAACCGGGCGCAGTGAAATCATTCAAGGGTCTTGCGAAAGCGGCTCGAAACGAGCCGCTGATGACGTTGAGACGTTAGCGCGGGGCCTTGCCGGACACCGAATAAAGCACCTGCTGGTTACGGGTTTTCATGAACTCTTCCAGACTTTGTCCGCGCATCGCCGCGTAGATCTGCAAATTGGGAACCCCGACCACGGCGGCGAGTTTTTCCAGTACGAAGAATATTGCCCCGTAGTGGATCAACCCGCGCCAGTCACGGCGGCGCAGCAGATCGCGCTCTTCATCGCTCAACCCGGCGTCGTCAAACAGCGCTTCGGGTTGATCGAGAAAACGCTGACGCCACTGCGGCTCGATCATACGGTGCAGAAACTTGTTCAACCGATAGCCCTTTGCACTACGTTCGAGCGTGAATGGATACGTGCCTTCGAGCTTTTCAATACCTGCCAACTGATGACGCATGTGCTGCAAATGCCGTGCGTTCAGGTCGGCAGGAACCGGGCGCTCCTGATTTTCCAACAACAGCGTGGCGATGCCAGTCATCGACGGCAGGTAGTAATCCTGATGCAGGTTTTTCACCGTGGCCGACAGTGCGCCACGCATGATCAGCCAGGTAATCACTTCCGAACCTTCCATGCCACCCAGCGTGGCGTATTCGGCGTGGGTCATTTCGGTAAGGCGCTCAGGATCGTTGACCAGCAGATCAATGAACTGCTGATCCCACTCAGGGTTGTTGAAACCGCAGCGCTCGCCATGCACTTGATGGGACACGCCGCCGGTGGCGACGATGGCCACCTTCAAATCCTCCGGATAGCTCTCAATCGCTCGACGCAGGGCCTGGCCCAACTTGTAGCAACGGCGCGCACTCGGTACCGGGAACTGCAACACGCCGACCTGCAACGGCACGATTTCCACCGGCCAGTCTGGCTCGTACGGTAACAACGCCGACATCGGCGAGAAGAAGCCATGGTCGAGGGGTTTGTCTCGGAAGAAACTCATGTCGAATTCATCCGCCACCAGACTCTCGCCAATATGCCGCGACAAGGCCGCGTGGCCGCCGATCCCCGGCAACTCGCGCGGGTGGCCACCTTCATCGGCAACCTCGTAACGCTCATCGACACCCAGGGAAAACGCACCATAGTGATCAAAGAAAAACGACGTCACATGATCATTGAAGATGTAGAACAACACGTCCGGCTGCTGCTCCTTCAGCCACACCTTGATCGGTTCAAAGCCGCGAAAGATCGGCGCCCAGGCAGCCTCATGCTGTTTATCGTGATCGACCGCGAAACCGATGGTCGGGGTGTGAGATACAGCGAGGCCACCAATGATGCGTGCCATAACGAGTTCCTTTGTCGAAAAAGATTAATGCGCCAGCAAGGCCCGACTGACTCGGCGCCGTGCATGACCGTTGGCCAGGATCGCCAGCGCGGCGATAAAGGCAGGCACGCTCAACAGGGCGAACAGCAGCGGCAACCCCAGCCCGAGGCTGAGCACCGCACCACCGATGAGTGAACCAAAGATAGCCCCGAAGCGGCCTATACCCAGCATCCAGCTGACGCCGGTGGCACGACAGTCCGTCGGGTAGTAGCCCGGTGCGAAAGCATTGAGACCGGTTTGCGCCCCGCTCATGCAGAAACCTGCGGCTACGACGCCGATCGCCAACAGGCTCGATTCCAGGCTGAAGGCGCCCAGCAGCAGGATGAAAGCGCCACCCAGCGCATAAGACGTCGCAATCACCGCATTCGGATTGCGTCGGTCCATCGCCCAGCCGACCACAATGGCGCCGACGGTGCCGCCAATCTGGAACAGGCCGGTGATGGTCGCGGCGCGTTCGATGGACAGCCCGCCTTCACGCAGCAGCGTCGGCATCCACCCCATAGTCAGGTAGATCACCAGCAACCCCATGAAGTACGTCGCCCACAGCGCAAGCGTGCCAAAGCGATACTGCTCGGTGAACAACAACCGCAGCGGGGCTTTCTGCTGCGCCTGAGGTTCGGCGATGACGAATGTCGTCGCCGCGCTGAACGTACCGCCCAGCTTGTTCAATACTTTGGCGATCTGGCTGGCGGGCGCATTGCGCGCAGCCAGAAAACGTGCCGATTCCGGCAACAGCAACCACATCAGCGGCAGCAGCAACATCGGCAGAATCCCGCCAGCGAGCAGCACCGACTGCCAGCCGTGATGGGGAATCAGCCACGCCGCAAGAAACCCGCCCAACCCCGAGCCCATATTGAAACCGGTGAACATGATCGTGATGAACAACGACCGATTACGCTCCGGCAGATATTCGGAAAGCAACGTAGTGGTGTTGGGCAATGCGGCGCCGAGCGCCACACCGGTCAGCAGCCGCAAGGCGGCCAGTTCATACGGGTTGCGCGCAAACGCGCAGGCCAGGCTCAACACGCTGAAACCGGTCACCGCCGTCAGCAAGACTTTTTTTCGCCCGAGTCGGTCGGCGTATGGGCCTGCCGTCAGCGCACCAATCGCCAGCCCAACCATGCCCGCGCTCATCACCGGGCCAAATGCCGCTTTCGACAGCCCCCATTCCTGGATCAACGAAGGTGCGATAAACCCCATTACGGCGACGTCGAAGCCATCGAAAAGCACAATGAAAAAACACAGGCCCATGATCAGCCACTGATAGCGGGCCACTGGCCGGTTGTCGATCCACGCTTTGATATCGACCGTTTCACTAGTCATGCTCTCACCTTCTTATTGTTGTAAGAGTTCCGATGAACAAGGCCTGGAAGCAGGCCGTCCATACCGAACGATGGAGGTGACTGTAAAGCCGCAGGTATCCCGCCCGCCTCTGGGAAATCTTTAAGCGGGTATCGGTTTTTCTTATCGGGGAGCCAAAAGAATCCAACAGAGCGTGGCAGAGCGGGGGTTATAGCGTGGCGCGAGCGATCGGCATGCTCAGCTCAAGAATCACCCAGATCATCCCAATAAGGCGGAGTGCCGATCGCTTTAATGAAGTAATCCCAGACCGCGCGTACCTTCTGCGAGCGCAGACGATTCTCCGGGGAAAGCAGATGGATCTGGCTAGGCGTCTGCTCCACCGATCCTTGCCAATCCGGTAACAGCCGAATGAGCTGCCGGCTGACGAAACTTTCGCGGCTAAAGAGCCAGGACGGGAAAAATACGATGCCCCTGCCCGCCAGCGCGGCCTCGACCAAGACCTGACCATTGTTACTTCTGAGCGGACCCTGGACATCGATGATGTCGGCCTTGTCGCTGCCAGGTTTTCTGAAATACCAGCGCTGCGCCCCGCCGGTTCCCTTGTAGACCAGGCAGGCATGGTTCTGCAGATCCCCCGGTGACGCAGGTTTGCCGTGCTTCGCGATGTACTCCGCACTGGCGCACAAAACGTAATGCTGTTCGCAGATTTTCCGGCCGATCAATCCGGAGTCTCCCAAGTGTCCCACCCGGAAGATGATATCGGCGCCCTCCTGAACCGGGTCGATAAAGGCATCGGTAACCGTCAGTTCGACGGTCAATTCGGGATACTTGTCGTACAGACCATTCAACAGTTTCACGATGTGCAGGCTGCCGAACGCGACCGGCGCGTTGATCCGCACAAGTCCACGAACCTCGCCACCCTTTCCGGATATTTCTTCATCGGCAGCATCAAGCAGTTCCAGCACTTCACGGATTTGCAGGTAGTAACGTTCGCCCGCATCCGTCAGTTTCACTGCTCGGGTATTTCGATACAGAAGTTGCTGACCCACCTCTCGCTCAAGCGCCGCGATAAACCGCGAAACGGAGGACGCCGGCACGCGGAAGTGCCGAGCCGTCGCCGAGAAACTTCCCGTCACGGCGACCATGGCGAAGTACCGGTGCGCTTTGAGGTGCATAAAAATCCCGATCATCAATAGCAGTTGATTGGCACTACAGCAGAACTTCGTCTGCTTGTCCCGTTGCGAGATCTTTTCAGGGCTGTTTGTAGCAGACATGAAAAAGCAGCCGCCCCGTATAACGGTGACGGCTGCCAATTCTTCAGTGACTGGTTAGCCTCGATAAGGCGGGTAATCGATATAGCCTTCGGCGCCACCGCCGTAGAACGTTTCGCGCTTGGCGTCGGTCAACGGCCAGTTGTTCTGCAGCCGCGCCACCAGATCAGGGTTGCTGATGTACGCGGTGCCGAACGCGGCGAGGTCGATGATGCCGTCATTGATCAGATCATCGGCACGCTGGCGCGACATGCCGCCCGCCAGAATCAACGCCGTGGCAGGCAGTTTCGCCTTTATGGTCGACAGCAGATTGAGGAAGGTTGCCTTCGGCCCGCCGCCACTGCTTTCGGTACCCGGCGCTGGAAATCCGGATTGATCCATCACATGCACGTAAGCCAGTCGCCGCGCGCCGATCTCGGCTGCCAGCGCGGTGTAGGTTTCATCGATCTGCTCATACAGCGGCATATCGAACAGCTGGCCGTACGGCGAAATACGGATGCCCACCCGGCCCGCGCCAATCCGCGCGACGACGGCATCGATCACTTCCAGGGTGAAGCGCAGACGATTTTCCAGTTGATCGGCCGAATACTGATCGGTTCGATCATTGACCAGCGGATTCATGAACTGCTCGAACAAATAGCCATTGGCACCGTGAATTTCCACGCCATCGAAACCCGCCTCGATCGCGTTTTCTGCAGCCTGCGCGAACTCACCGACGATGCGCGAAACCTCGGCCGTTTCCAGTTGGCGTGGCGCCGGCGGCTCTACCAGCGCCGGCTTGCCGTCAGCGTCGTAACCGAACGCTGTCGCGCCCACCGCCTGCTTCGACGTGGCGCTCACCGGTAGCTTTGCGCCTTCCTGGATCGATGGGTGCGAGACGCGACCGACGTGCCAGATTTGCGCAAACATCTTGCCGCCTACCGCATGCACCGAGTCGGTGGTGAGGCGCCATCCAGCGATCTGCTCGGCAGTGAAGATACCGGGATTGAACAGATAGCCCTGTCCTTCACGGGAAATCGGCGTGCCTTCACTGACGATCAAGCCTGCGGTGGCGCGTTGCGCGTAATACAACGCCACGCGCTCATCGGCAGCATCATTGGCTGCACGCGAGCGGGTCAGCGGTGCCATGACGATACGGTTTTTGAGCGTGATGTCGCCCAACGGGAATTCATTGAAGAGTCTGGACATTGGAGTTTCCGAAGTAGATCGAGTGTGACGACGATCAGCGGGAGCGACAGGTTGACCATGCGGACTGTCTTGAACTCGCGCCAACGGCCCTGAGTTGCAACGATGGATCGATGCTAACTTCCGAGCCTGACGGCAACAATCCGTCGCAATCGCAAATGACTATTGCTTTTTCAGCAACGAAGTTCGGCTTTTCTCTTCGGGGTTTGTGAAGGGTTACTGCGAACGCTAGAGAGATAAAACAAACGGGCAGCTACTTGAGCCGCCCATCCAGAGGTCATACCTGAATCAATCTCAGCAATTGCCTAGTTCTTCAACGAAACCTGTTTGGCCTCGATTTTCAGGTCGCTGAGACGCTTGAGCATTGCGATGATGTTCACGCGAGCGGAGCCCTCGTTGGCCAAGCGCAGACGCTTCACGCCAATGACGGAATCGCCGAAGCCTGCCGTGAAAGGCGTACGGATGACTTCACGCAGGACAACCTTGTTGGTCACTGCTTCCACCAACGTGTATTCCACCTCGCTGGTCACCTCGAAGTTGAGGCCGAACAGAGGCTGGTCAACGCGCAGCAAGTTCGCCCGCAGTGCATAAGAGGCGGACTCGTTGCCAAGCAGATCAGCGTTAGCGAGCGATTGCTTGAGTGCAGCGCCGAAGTCAGGGCTGTCGATTTCCGAAGTCCATAGCGGATTGGTTTTATCCCCGCCATTTACCTCCGAAACCCGCACGTTATTCTTTAGTTGTGCATCATAGGTGCTTGCCTTGTCTTGATCAGCCGCGACCGTCATGCCGGAAATTTGGGCGGATGTGGCACAGCCAGTGCAGAGTGCGATCAGGGCAGAAGCTAACAGCAGGCGCAGATAAGTCATTCAAAGATCCTTGAGAGTGTAAATTCCAACGAGGTCGCGAATGCTAGCACTTAGCCACTTTTTCAGCCATCCATCCCTTTCACCCACAGGTCTTTCAATGCCCAGGAAATCGCCACCCAACGAAGCCCCCGCCACCGCCGCCGACATCGAACGCTCCATCCAGGCCTTGAACAAAATGGCCGAGCGCCTCTGGGGCGAAGGTCGGGAAGCAGAAGCCAAGGCTCTGATCGATGCGCTGGACGCACTGAACCGCGCGCTCGACCGAATTCGCATTGGCGAAAGCCGGCGGGTCGTCACGCTGCATTGATGCGCCAGATTCAGACTCGATAAAACTCCCGATACCAATCCACGAACGCCTTCACCCCCTGCTCGACCGGCACTTGCGGGCTGAAACCGATGCAATCCGAAAGCGCGGAAACGTCGGCCCAAGTCTTGACCACGTCGCCTTCCTGCATCGGTAAATACCGCCGCTGCGCCTTGATGCCCAGCGCCGCTTCCAGGCACTCGACAAAGCTCAGCAAAGCCACGGGACTGCCACGGCCGATATTGAAGAGACGATTCGTCCCGCGCTCGCCGCTAAGCGCTGGCGGTTGGTCGTGCAATCGGTAAATGGCTTCGACGATGTCGTCGATGTAGGTGAAATCCCGCGACATCTCGCCCTGATTGAACAGGTCGATGGCGCGGCCCTGGAGCATCGCTGCGGTGAATTTGAACAACGCCATGTCGGGCCGGCCCCACGGGCCATACACGGTAAAAAAACGCAGGCCCGTCGCGCGTAATCCGTATAGATGGCAATAGCTGTGAGCGAGCAGTTCGTTGGCACGTTTGGTCGCGGCGTACAGCGAAACCGGCGAGTCGACCTGGTCGCTCTCACGGAACGGCATGTGACGATTGGCGCCGTACACCGAGCTGCTTGAGGCGTAAATCAGGTGCGCTGGCGCAAACTGCCGGCAGGCTTCCAGAATGTTGAGAAACCCCAACAGATTGGACTGCGAGTAGGCATCCGGGTTGTCGAGGGAATAGCGCACGCCAGCCTGTGCAGCCAGATGGATGACGTGATCGAAGTTGTACCGTTGGAATAGCGCCGCCAGCGCAGGTTTGTCGACGATGTCGATCGGGTAAAAGTGAAAGTTGTCCGTCGCCTGCAATGTTTGCAGACGGGCCTGTTTCAACGTCACATCGTAGTAGTGGTTGAGGTTGTCGATGCCGACGACGTCCACCCCTTCCAGGCATAAACGCAGAGCCGTGTGATATCCAATGAATCCAGCCGCGCCCGTTATCAGAAGGGTCATGACAGAAACTCCTGTGCAACACCATATCGGTGATTAAAGGCTGCATCGCCGGCAATCAGGCAAGCACGGACGATGTGATCATCCGGCAACGGCCTTGGCGCATGAAGCTTGGACCTAGTTCTGTGACAAGACAACTATCAGCACTTCTCTAGTTGCGCTATTGGCCAATAGCGCATGCATAACAACGCGTTGCGCGCACTACAGCAAGTGACGCCCACCACTGGCAATGCAACTAATTTGATATCATTTGTAGCAACTAACTCGCACCGACCACCGATCATTGAAAAAGTTTAAAACTTAAAAACATATTTTTTTATTTAGCAAATACAATACGTTAAGTGCATAGCGATTAAAAAATGGATAAAAGGCAATCTTTTTGACTGTTATTAATTGACAGCTTGCGAAGACTGGCCGATAACTACTTCCTGCTCACGGGTGACAGTGCAGACACACCTGTTCATGTCCCCCAACACTGGGCAACTTATGTAACCAAAAATCTTCAAGGTCGCGAATGCGGACCGTGCGGTAGCTTTGCTTAAACAAAAACCGCCGAAGATTAATATCCGAAACACCGTTGCATATAACAATAATGCGCCTCAAGTGATTCATATTTGAAACACTTCCCCCTGCCAATAAAGACATTGATGCATCTGGCTTGGCCACTTTGCCTTGATCAGCCTACTACCTACTAGCCAGCACGACGGCACGTCCGAAGTTATCGGCCGCCCTGCTGAAACGATCGCTATGTATGGAGTACTCCAGCATGCTAACAGTTTGCCGCAACGGTTCTAACTGGTACTTATTGCAGTGCAAGCCCCGCCAGGATGAACGGGCACAACTCAACTTACAGCAACAAAACTACATGACCTTTCGTCCGCAGCTGATGAGCGAACGAAGTGTCCGTGGCAAACGTCACCGGGTGCTTGAATCGCTGTTTCCCGGTTATGTTTTTATTCAGTTGAGCCGCGATGACAATTGGGCGCCGATCCGTTCCACACGGGGGGTGAGCCGCATCGTCGAGTTCAATCACGTTCCCGCCATGGTCGAGGAACAGGTGATCGCGCATTTGCGTGACCGCAGCCTAGAGTCGATTGGCTTTCCTGCCGATCACGCCCTTGAGCCCGGTGAGCCGCTGCAAATCATCCAGGGCCCGTTGTCGCCGCTGGAAGGCGTGTTCATGTCCATGCAAGGCGACGAGCGCGTGATGCTCCTGCTGCAGTTTCTCAACCGGCAGCAGCATGTCTGCGTACCGCTGCGACACCTCGAACGTCAGCGGCAATAGCCTCCAACCCCGCCAAGCCTGACATCGACATCCCCGTTCAGGAGCAGCCGCCAATGGCCCTGAAGTCTCGCTGTCCCGCCGCGCTGTTCGTGGCCTGTTTGTTTCCCGAAGCGGCGTGGAGTACGGACCCGCAAGCCATCAACGTGTATGGCTTCGACTTCACCCCGACCTTCGCGTTGTCGGAAAGCTACGACGACAACTTTCGCGAAGTGGAACACGACGTCGAGTCGACCATGGTCACTCGCCTGGCCCCCGCTTTCGAACTCAAGGCCGAGGATCGCAACAGCGCCACCCGGGTGATCTGGGAGCCGACCCGCTACATCTATCACCAGGCCAGCGACGCCTCCAATACCGCCCAGCGTCTGCGGGCCGACAGCATCATGGAGTTCACAGATCGCCATCGCCTGAAACTTGAAGCCGAAGCCCGCAAATACGAGCGCACTACCTCGACCGCCGTCGATGGCATCAACGACAAGATCGAGAGCACGCGTGTCGGTGGCGTCTACACCTTCGGTGCCCGCAGCGCCGCCAACCAGATCGACTTCGGTGCCAATTACGCGCAACTGCGCTACGACAACGGCGACGGCATCAATGACGACAAGGAACGCAACACCAGCAACCTGAGCACCACCTGGTATCACCGGCTCGGCAGCAAAACCCGAGGCTTGCTCGAATACGACCACACCCGCTTCGACTACCTGCAATCGAACAGCCCGCGCAGCAGCCGCTCCGATGCCGTGCTCGCCGGCGCCGAATGGGACCTGACGGCGAGAACCACCGGCAAGGTGCGCGTCGGTTACGAGCGCAAGAACTTCGATGAAAGCGGTTCGGATGACCTGAGCAATCCGACCTGGCAAGTGGATCTGGCGTGGAAACCGCGTACCTACTCGACCTTCTCGTTCCTCGCCCGCCAAGCCATGGCCGAGGGCGATGACGGCTCGGACGCAGTGAAAGCCACCTTCACCCAGATCGGCTGGCGCCATGGCTGGACCGAGCGTATCACCACCGTCGCCGAGGCCGGCATGGGCCATTACGTCTACGAAGGCCAGAGCCGCAGCGACGATCTGCAGGATTACAAGCTCGGCGTGATCTACAAGATGCGCCGCTGGCTGGATATCGAAGCCGCCTATCGCCACCGCGATAACGACTCCGATGCGGCAAACGAAAGCTTCACCCGCAATGTGTTCCAGATCACTTTCGACGTCAGTCTGTAAGAGGGTTGGGCCATGAACACGCGCCTGATGTTGCTGCTGTTATTGCTATGGATCACACCGACTGTCGAGGCCGCAGACCCCGGCACCAATTACCGTTTGGCCGCCGGTGATGTCTTGCGCATTACCGTGTTCGGCGAGCCCGAGTTGAGCTTCAAGAAGATCCGCCTGAATGATTCCGGCACCTTCTCTTATCCGTTTTTAGGCGAAATCGTTGCCATGGGCCTGACGCCCAATCAGGTCGAACAGAAAATCGTCGATGGCCTCAAGCAAGGCTACCTCGTCGATCCGAAAGTCAGCCTCGCCCAGATCGAATACCGCCCCTTCTACATCAATGGCGAGGTGCAAAAACCCGGCAGCTATCCCTTCCAGCCGGGCCTGACCCTGGAAAAAGCCATTGCGCTGGGCGGCGGCCTCACCGAACGCGCCTCGATGAAACGCGTAACGATCCTGCGCGGCAGCGGCGGGCCACCGGTCACCGATAACATTTCGCGCACCACCGTCATCGCCCCCGGCGACACCATTTCCATTGCACAAGGCTTTTTCTGATCATGGACAACAGCCCTAGCACCTACCTCGAACGTCCACTCCAGACACACCAGGCGCAAGCGTCCGGTGACGAGTCGGACACCCTTGATCTCCTGCAATTGTGGCGCGTCGTCTGGTCCGCCAAGTGGAACATTGCCTGGCTGGTGCTGATCAGTTGCGCACTCGCCGTGGTGATTCTGTCCTTCATCACGCCGCAATACGTCGGCAGCGCGACGCTGTTGATCAAGGACAAGACGCCGCCGGTGCTCAGCTTTCAGCAAGCCGCCGATTCCAGAGACGGCGGCACCACCACGGATTACTTGCAAACCCAGCAGGCACTTCTGCAATCGCGGGATCTGGCTGAACGCGCGGTGCGCAAACTTGGCTTGACCACCCATCCGTTGACCGACCCGCGCCAACAACCCAAACGCTGGTTCGCGCCGCGCCAATGGCTGGCGGACCTCAACGCCGGTCAGTGGCTGCCGTGGCTGGATCTGCTGCCGCCGCCCAAACCCGCGCCGACCGAGGAGGACGTGTTCAACGACGTCACGCAAAACCTCATGCTGCACACCAGCGTCAAATTCGTCGGCAAGAGCCAACTGCTGGAAATCGACGTCGAACTGCCCGACCCGGCCCTCGCCGCCGCTGCCGCCAATGCCCTCGCCCAAGGTTTCATCGATAGCCAGCAGGACACCAGCCTGAAGTCCTCGCAGAACAACACCAGTTGGATGAACACGCGCTTGGTCGAGTTGCGCGACAACCTGCGCGTCGCCGAGAACAAACTGCAGGCGTACCGCGAAGAGCAAGGCCTGGTGGACGTCGACGGCGTCGCCACCATCAGCGCCAACGAACTGCAAATGACCGGCAACCGCATGATCGATGCGCGGCGGGATCGCGCCGAAGCCGAGAGCCAGTTCCGTCAGGCGCAGTCCCTGAGCAATGGCGATATCAGTCGTCTGTCCAGTGTTCCGGCGGTGCTGAGCAATCCGTTGATCCAGCAGTTCCAGGCCGATCTGGCCAAGGCGCAGGCCAAAGTCGAAGAGTTGTCGGGCCGGTATGGGCCGAAACACCCGGCGCTGATTTCCGCCCGCTCGGAACAGCGCACCGCCGCCAACAGCCTGCGCCTGCAAGTGCAGCAAGTGGTGGCCGGCATCGAGCGCCAATATCAATTGTCGGTGGCCAGCGAGGACGCCCTGCGCAAATCGTTCAACAGCAACAAGGCGCAGATTCAGGACATTTCGCGCAAGGAATTCCAGCTCCGCGAGTTCCAGCGCGAAGTCGACAGCAACCGTGCACTGTACGAAACCTTCGTCACCCGCCTGAAAGAAACCGCCGCCACCTCTGACATGGATTCCGCCAAGGCGCGCATCGTCGATCCGGCGATCATGCCGCTGGAAGCGAGCAAACCGCGCAAATCCCTGATCGTCGCGATCGTTGCACTGGTCGCCGCCGTGATCGGCATCGCCCTCGCCTTCCTCTTCGATACGCTGAGCAACACCTTCAAAACCGACGACACCGTCGAAAGCCTGCTGAACGTACCGTTGCTCAGCGTAGTGCCGCTGGTGGTGAAAAAAAGCCGTCGCCAGTTGGCCCGGCTGTTCGAGGACAACGACCACCCGAGATTCTGCGAGACGATTCGCAACCTGCGCACCTGGTTGATGCTGCAAAGCAGCGAAGCGCCGTCGCAAGTGGTGCTGGTGACGTCCTCGGTGTCGGGCGAAGGCAAAAGCACCATTGCCAACAACCTCGCGTGCTCCCTTGCTTCGCTTGAACGGGTGTTGTTGATCGACGCCGACATGCGTCAGCCGACGCTGTCGCTGAACTTCGATTTCCCGGCGGAAAACCCAGGGCTGGCCAACCTGATGGCCGGCACTGCGCGCCTCGAAGACTGCATCCGCACCGTCGGCAATCTCGACATGCTCCCGGCCGGTTGCCTGACGCCCTCGGCACTCGACCCGTTTGACACCCCACGCCTGAGATCGCCGAGCGGCGGGCGCTACGCCGTTGCTCAACCGCCGGCGCAGGACTTGCTCAGTTCGCCACGACTGGGACGCATGCTCGAAGTGCTGAAGACCCGCTATCGCCACATCATCATCGATTCGCCACCGGCGGAAATCGTCAGCGATGCGTTGCTCCTGGCCAAGCATTCGGACGCGGTGATCTACGTGGTCAAGGCGCAGAGCACTCCGGTCGGCCAGGTGCGCAAAAGCATCGCCATGCTCCAGCAGAGCCAGGCGCCGCTGTTCGGCGTGGTACTCAATCAGGTCGATCTGCGCAAGGCGCGCAAGTACGGCCACGGCCACTCCCGATCCTTCTACGAATACGACTTCGCAGCGCGCTGATCTCGCGGGCCGTGCCGCCCGCCAACGCTGCATTCCCCCGTCTGTCGAATCGGAGATCGAGCCGATGACATCGCAATATTCCGCGCAAATGGCACAACGCCGTGGCCTCACGTTCTGGGGGCAATGGTTGTGCGCGATGACCTTGGTCAACCTGTTGCTGATTGTGCTGGTGCACTGGCGCGTCGGTGACTTGCCCAGTGAATACCGGGTGCTGATGAGCCTGACGGTGCTCGGCTCGCTGCCGGTTTACAGCCTGGTGCAGGTCTATCACAAGCGCCACGGCTTACTGATCGGGCTAAGCCGCTTGCTCGCTGGCTGGCTGATCCTGCTGGGGTTGCTGATGAGCATCGCCTTCGTGACCCAGACCAGCGCGCTGTTCTCCCGCCAGGTGATCATCGTCTGGGCAGTCGCGGGATTTCTTGCTCAGGCCGCGAGTTTTCTGCCGTTGCATCTGTTTGTGCGGTTGTACACGCGCAAGATCTGCAACGAGCGCCGCGCCGTGATCATCGGCACCTGCCCGACCTCCCATGAACTGGCGAGAAAACTCTTCGATCCGGAACGGCCGATGCTGCTCGGCTTTGTCGGCACGGCGGACAGCGGCCCGGCGCCGAGTATTCTGCCGTTGCTCGGCCAAGTCGAAGACATCCGCGAAATCATCACGCGCCTGCAGGCACGCCGGGTCTACATCGTCTTGCCGATGGCCGAGGCGGCGACGATCGAAGCGCTGTACATCAACTTGCTCGACATGAACGTCGACGTGGTGTGGATTCCGGATCTGGGCAGCATGGTGCTGCTCAATCACTCGATCTCGGAAATCGAGCGGATGCCGGCGATCTACCTCAACGAAAGCCTGCTCACCTCGCACCCCGGCAGCCTGTTCTGCAAAGACTTGTTCGAACGCAGCGTGGCTGCCGTGGCGATCATCCTGCTCAGCCCTTTGCTGCTGGGAGTCGCCATCGCGATCAAGCTGACCTCGGCGGGCCCGGTGCTGTTCAAGCAGAACCGCCACGGCTGCGACGGCGAAGTGATCCGGGTGTGGAAATTCCGCTCGATGCGCCAGCACGACGATCAGCAAGTGCGCCAGGCCACCCGTGACGATGACCGCGTGACGCCGCTCGGGCGCTTTTTGCGGCGCAGTTCCATCGATGAGCTGCCGCAACTGTTCAACGTGCTGTTCGGCCACATGGCGCTGGTCGGGCCACGGCCCCACGCCGTCACTCACAACATCTACTACACCGGCAAGGTGCACGCCTACATGGCGCGCCACCGCCTCAAACCCGGCATCACCGGTCTGGCGCAGATCACTGGCCACCGGGGTGAAACCGAGACCCTCGACAAGATGCAGCAACGGGTCGCCCAAGACCTCAACTACATCAACCAATGGTCACTCTGGCTGGACATCAAGATCCTGCTGAAGACGCCCTTCACCCTGTTCTCGAAAAACATCTACTGACAGCGGCCACCTCGCTGGCCCGCCCCACCGCGCATGAGGTTTTCCCATGAATGTGAGTGTATTCGGTATCGGTTATGTCGGACTGGTCCAGGGCGCCGCGCTGGCCGAGGTCGGCCACAACGTGCTCTGCGTGGATGTCGACAGCGCCAAGGTTCAGGCCTTGAACGACGGCACCCTGCCCTTGTATGAACCGGGTCTGAAAAGCCTGGTGCGCGACAATCACCAGAGCGGGCGCCTGCAATTTGGCAGCGATCTGGCCAGCGCCGTCACTCACGGCGAGGTGCTCCTGATTGCCGTCGGCACACCGCCGGATGAGGACGGCTCGGCTGACCTCAAACACGTCCTCAGTGTCGCCCGTACCATCGGCCAACACCTGCGCGGCGAGCAGATCATCGTCGACAAATCGACGGTGCCGGTGGGCACTGCGGACCGGGTGCGCGACTGCATCCATGAAGTGTTGCTGGAGTCCGGCCGTAGCGATCTGACGTTCGATGTGGTTTCCAACCCGGAATTCCTCAAGGAAGGCTGCGCGGTCGAAGACTGCCTGCGCCCGGACCGGATCATCATCGGCACCGACAGCCCGCACGCCGAAGCAGTGATGCGCGAGTTGTACGAGCCGTTCAATCGCAACCGCGAAAAAATCATCGTCATGGACGTGCGCAGCGCCGAGCTGACCAAATACGCGGCCAACTGCATGCTCGCGACCAAGATCAGCTTCATGAACGAGATGGCCGGACTCGCCGAAAAGCTCGGCGCCGACATCGAAATGGTCCGCCACGGCATCGGCTCGGATCCGCGCATCGGCTATCAGTTCATCTACCCCGGCGTCGGCTATGGCGGCTCATGTTTTCCCAAGGATGTACGGGCGCTGATTCATGCAGCCCAAGGCGTCGACATCGATGCGCGCATGCTCAAAGCCGTCGAGTCGCGCAACAACGAGCAGAAAACCACGCTGTTTCACAAGATCGCCGATCACTTCAACGGCGCGCTGGAAGGCAAGACCTTTGCCGTGTGGGGGCTGAGTTTCAAACCCAATACCGATGACATGCGCGAGGCACCCAGTCGCGTGTTGATGGAAGCGCTGTGGCGCGCCGGCGCCAGCGTGCAGGCGTTCGACCCGAAGGCGATGGAACAGACCCAGCAACTGTACGGCGCCCGTGAAGACCTGACGTTGGCCGGGACCAAGGAAGCCGCGCTGAAAAACGCCGATGCGCTGGTCATCGTCACCGAATGGTCGTCGTTTCGCGCCCCGGATTTCGAACTGCTCGCGCGCTTGCTCAAACAACCGCTGATCTTCGATGGCCGCAACCTGTTTGATCCGCAGCGCCTGAGCAGCCGCGGGTTCACCTACATCAGCGTCGGTCGCCCGACCCACGACGCCCAGGCACAAGGCCTCGCATCATGATCCGTCTGGAACTGGTGGACCATTATTCGCCGGCCTTGCTGGATTCGAACCGGGCCTTTTCGTTTATCAATTTCGCCTCCATCGGCAGCTTCATGCACCAGCCCGCGCAGTCGTTGGCGTACTTTTGCGACGGCATGCTGATGTCCGGTTTCATGTCGCGCATCACCGGGCGTGCGGTGGAACGGGTCAGTTTCGACTTTACCTCCATCGCCGATCCGGTGTTGCGCGAGTGCGAGCAACGCGGCAAGCGGGTCTACCTCGTCGGCGCTCGTCAGTCTGAACTGGAACGCTTCGTCGAAAAACTCGGCAAGCAGTACCCGCGCCTGCATCTGGTCGGCACGCACAACGGCTATTTCGACGCCGAACAAGCTGTGGCGCTGCAGGCCGACATTCGCCGTTGTCGGACCAACGTGCTGCTGGTCGGCCTCGGCGCCGGTTTGCAGGAACGCTTTGTGCTGCAAGCCCTGCAAGGCGGTTTCAGCGGCGTGGCGTTTACCTGCGGCGGGTTCATTCGCCAGGAAGCCGACGCCAGCGAGCGCTACTACCCCGACGCCATCAACCGCCTGCACTTGCGCGCGTTCTATCGCATGTACCGCGAGCCCCACACGATCAAACGTTACCTGCTCGATTACCCGAGCAACGCGCTGCGCCTGACCGAATTGATTTTGCGTCGTCAGGTCGCCATCGATGTCACTGCCCCGTGAGGATCACGCCGATGCATATTCTGTTCACCCTCAAGGATTACCAGACTGGCGGCGGCGTCGAGTGCGTGCAGCAACGGCTGGCCGAGCAGTTTCTGCAGGATGGTCGCCGGGTGAGTTTCTTCGTCATGAACGGCGATTCACCCGACGTCGACGGCGCACCGAGCAGTGCCGGCGGCGGCAGCGGCTTGCGTGGATTGCTCAGCTCGATTGTGTTGCTCCGCCGGTTGATTCGTCGCGAAGGCGTCACGCACCTGATCGGCGCCAAGGAGCAAGCGAATCTGTGCACGTGGTTCGCCACGCTCGGCAGCCCCTGCAAAGTCATTTACAGCCGCCACGCCGCGCTCGATTGTGCCGAGCAGAAAACCGGCCTCGCCAGCCTGCGCCTGTTGTACGCGCTGTACCTGTGCGGCAGCGGCAAGGTCGTTGCGGTGTCGCAGGGCTTGCGCCAATCGCTGACGCGGCTCATGCCGTGGGGGCAACCGCGCATTCGTTACTGCCCGAACGCGGTGATCACCGAGCAATTGTTGCGGGCCGCGCAAGCGCCGTTACCCGGCGGCGTGCCCCATCATTTTTGGCTGGGCATCGGTCGGCTGGTGCAACCCAAGGGTTTTCATTTGCTGTTGGAAGCCTATGCGCTGGCGGCGAAGCAACGGGCGTTGCCGTATCTGGTGATTGCTGGCGACGGCCCGATGCGCACCGCGCTTGAAGAACAGGCTGTCAGGCTCGGCATCGAACGCCAGGTGCATTTCACCGGGCATTTGCGCAATCCCTATCCGCTGATCCGTCAGGCGCGCCTGCTGATTCTCAGCTCGCTGCACGAAGGCTTGCCGACGGTGCTGGTTGAGGCGCTGGCGCTGGGCACGCCGGTGGTTTCGACCGATTGCGGCAGCGGCCCGCGTGAGCTGCTCGATAACGGTCGCCTCGGGCGTTTGGTCAACGTCGATGATGTGCCGGCGCTGGCCGAGTCGCTGCTCGACAGCCTCGACAACGCCACACCCGCGCGGCATTCCGTCAGCGAGGCGATCCGCCCCTACACCAGCCAATACGCCGCCGAAGCCTACTATCAGGTGTGGCAGCGATGAAAAATCTGCTGATCATTCTGCAAGACCTCGGTGCTGGCGGCGCGGAGAAAATGATGGTGCGTCTGGCCAGCGCACTGGTCGAGGCCGGCAATGAAGTGACGCTGCTGATGCTTACGGGCGATGGCGTCAATCTCGCCGCGCTCGATCCACGGGTGCGGCAAGTGCGGTTGCAAAGTCCCCGCAGCGCCGCTGCCGTGCCGGCGCTGACACGCTTCCTGCGCGCCAACCGTTTCGATGCGCAACTGGCCGCACTCACCCACGTCAACGTCGTGGCCATTGCCGCCGCGACGTTATCCGGCACACTGAAACGCCTGCACGTCAGCGAGCGCAACGCGTTCTCCCGAGACAAACATGTCAACCCGGCCCTGTCGGTGCGGTTCGCCTATTGGCTGGCGCCGTGGCTGTATCGGTTGATTCCCAACCCGGTGATCTGCGTTTCACAGGGCGTCGCTCAGGATCTTGTCGACAGCACCATCGCCCGCCCGCGAGACGTCACCACCGCCGACAACCCGGTACTCGACAATGATTTTCGCGAGCGCCCGCCCGCCGCCGCTCGCCATCCGTGGCTGCGGGACAAAGCCACACCGATGATTGTTGCGGTGGGACGACTGGCCCGGCAAAAAGGCTTCGACACCCTGCTCGACGCCTTTGCGCGTCTGCCGGATCCCACGGTGCGCCTGATCATTTTCGGCGAAGGCTCGCTGCGCAGTGACTTGCTCGCACGGGCCACGGCGCTTGGCGTGGCGCAACGTTTCGACCTGCCCGGCTACGCCGCCGACCCCATCGCCGAAATCGCCCGGGCCGATTGCTTTGTTTTGTCGTCACGCTTCGAAGGCAGCCCCAATGCGTTGGTCGAAGCCCTGTCGACGGGCACGCCGGTAGTGGCGACACGTTGCCCGTATGGCCCACAGGAAATCCTTGCCGATGGCCGCGTCGCGCCTTTGGTTGACGTCGATGACCCGGTGGCACTCGCCGAAGCCATCCGCGCGCAATTGGCCAGTCCTCGGGCGCTGAATCGACAACAGCGCATCAATGCGGCCGCCCGATTTATCAATGCACGCGCCGTGCAGACCTATCTGCAAGCCTTGCTTGGGAGGCCGCAGCAATGAACCGGCTGCAAGTGCGTTACTCAACGCTGGGCGATGCATTCACCTTGTTCGGCGTGTTGTTTTACACCCAGGTGATCAGCTTCTTTCTGCGCTTGGGTAACGTCAGCGTGCTGGACGATGCGCAGCAGGATCTGGAAGGCAACGTCGCCAATCAGGTTTGCGGGTTGTTAACGTTGCTGGTGCCACTGTTCTTCTTCGTCCGCCAGAAAATCTTCCTGAGCAAAAGCTTCTACCGACAGAATTTCTTCCTGTTGCTGTTTCTCGCCTGCGTGGCGGCGTCGATCAGTTGGTCAAGCGAGCCGATGCTCAGTTTCAAGCGTTTCGTGGCCCTGCTCAGCGTGGTGTTTTTTGCCGGTTTCATTGCCTATCGCTACAGCCTGGAGCGCATTGCTTTCCTGTTCGGTTGCGTGATTGGCGCGGCGGCGTTGGTCGGGCTGATTTTTGCCCTGATTCGACCGGACATCGCCTTTATTGCCGGCGGTATTCGCGACGGCGCCTTTCGCGGAATCTTCGCGGAAAAGAACGCCGGGGCACGCCTCAATGCCATCGCGATCCTGTTGCTGCTGCCGATGATTCGCCAACGCAACCCGTTGGCGATGTTCTATGGCTTATGCGCGTTGATTGCCATTGGCCTGGCGCAATCGGCGACGGCAATTGCGCTGATCGTCGCGGGCGGCGTCAGCTATGGCTATTTTCTGCTGTTGATCCGCTTGCGCATCAACCGCTCGATGGCCACGCTGTTCGCCGCGACGATCGTGTTCTTTCTGCTGTGCCTGCTGCTCTACGCCAATTACGCGCTGCTGCTGGAACTGGTCGGGCGCGACCCGTCGCTCACCGACCGCACGCTGATCTGGGAATTGCTGCAGCCGTTGATCGATGACCGCTTTATCAAGGGTTACGGCTTTGGTGCGTTCTGGGCCAGTGCCGATGCCGACGCGTTCATCAATCGCTGGGGCTACATCGGCAACGCCCACAGCGGCTACGTCGAAACGCTGCTCAATGGCGGAATGATTCAGCTCATCGCGTTGCTGCTGCTGTTTGCCCAGGCCTTGGTCAAACGCTATCGCGCCATCACCACCGCCGATCAATCCGCCCGCTATCAGGCTTGCGCGCTGGTGATCATCGGCCTGTTCGTCGTCACCAACTACGTCGCCTACGTGATCCCCAACTACCGCTCGGGCGAGTTTCTGCTGTTTTGCGTGTTGAGCCTGACGTTCCGTCATCAGCAGATCAAACGCACGGCGCAGCGCCCCGTCGCCGTGGACGCCCGCCCTTTGCGCAGCGCCTTCAAGGAGCAACGACCATGCTGAACAACCCTCCGAAGATGCCCGTCACGGTGTGCGTGGTGATTCCGCTGTACAACGCCGCCGCGAGCATTGCCCGCACGCTGGATTCGGTGTGCGAGCAAACCCGTCTGCCGGACAGAGTGATCGTCGTCGATGACGGCTCCAGCGATGCCGGCGCGCAAATCGTCAAAGACTATGTGGCGCCGTTCCCGTTGCAGCTGTTGCAACAGGCCAACCAGGGCCCGGCCACGGCGCGCAATCGCGGGATTTTCGCGGCGCAGGAAACCTTCATTGCCTTCCTCGACGCCGACGACCGCTGGCACCCGCAGAAGCTGGAAAAGCAATTGGCGCTGTACGCCGAACTGGCCCGAAAAGGTCATCAGGTCGGCCTCATCGATTGCTATCAGATGAGTGAATTCGATGACGGTAAACGACAACTGGAAGATCGCCGCAAAAACGGTGATCACTTTGCCGATTTCATGCGCGAGAACATGATCAATGGCACCTCGGGCGTGTTGGCATTGCGCGAAACCGTGGTTGCCATCGGCGGCTTCGACCAGCGCCTGCGCTTTGCCGAGGATCGCCTTTTGTGGACGCGGATTGCCGAGCTGCGCGAGATCCACACCGTGCCGCAGATTCTGCATTGGCGGGCCGTCAGCAGCACCAACATTACCGCGCAGCCGGAAAAGTACTACCCGCACAAGATCCGCTTTATCGAACTGTATCTGAGCCGCTACGGCGCGCGGCTGAGCCAGCAACAACGCATTCATTTCGTGCTGAGCAATCACGCCGAATTCCTCAATGCGTTTTCCCGGCGCGGCGACCATGCGCGGGTCATCGAGGTATTTCGGCAGATGCTTGCGCACTCATGGCAGACGTTGCTGTTGGCCCATGGCAAACCGACCCTGCGCTACCTCTACGCACGGGTAAAAACCTTGCGCCGAAACGCCTGAAGCCACCGTCCTTTCGCACAGGTCTTGCCCCATGGCCAATCACCGTTTGATGACGCTGATCTGGATCTTCACCGAAAAATTTGGCCTGATTTTCCTCTCGATGATCACTTTCGTCGTCTACGCGCATTTGTTGACCCCCACGGAGTTGGGCGTCGGCACGGTGATCATCGCCATCGTCGAAGTGGTCGGCATCCTGTTTTCCTCGATGCTCGAAGATCCCTTGGTGCGCTTGCAGCGCCTGGAAGAAAAACACGTCAGCAGCGTGTTCTGGTTCGCGGTGCTGGTCAGTTTTGCGTCGATTCTGCTGATCGCGCTGGGCGCACTGCTCTACACCACGTCCACCGAGCTGCGCTGGATGACGGCGGTGGCGTCGGTGAAGATTCTGTTCACGCTGATGGCGCGGGTCTATGTGGCGCAGATGCGCCGCAGCGGCAACTTCAAGTTGCTGGCCTCGCGCACCTTGCTCGGCAAAATTGCCGGCGGCGTGGGTGGCGTGGCTGTCGCACTGCTGGGTTTCGGGCCATGGGCGGTGATTGCCCAGGCATTGATCATGGACTGCATCTCGACCGTGGTGCTGATGCGCAACGCCCGCCAGCGCATCCCCATGCACATTGACCGTCAGGTCCTGGGTGAACTGCTGCGCGCCGGCACGCCGGTGGCGATCAACGTCATGAGTTCGCAGACTCTGCAGCGCGGGGTCAATGTGATTTTGGGCATCACCGCCGGCGCCCACGCGGTGGGCATGTTCAACCTGGCCATGCGCATCATCGACCTGCCGCGCTCGGCGATCTACAACGGTTTGATGAGCTATGCCCTGCCGGTGTTTGCCCGGCGCAGTGCCGAGCCCGCGCGGTTGATCGGGGTGATCGGCGACTCAACGGCCATCAGCGGTTTTGTCCTCACGCCGCTGTTTTTCGGCATCGCCCTGACCGCCAATGACATCATCCTGTTGATCTTCGGTGCCAAGTGGGCCGACGCGATTCCGATGCTGCAAGTGCTGGCCTGCACCGCGGCGCTGGGCAATCTGGCGCTGTATGCGACCACCGCGCTGGTGGCGGTCAACCGCACGCACCTGACGCTTAAAGCCGAGGTCTTCACCACGCTGTTGGCGCTGGCGCTGGTGTACCTGCTCGGTGGGCCATTTGGCGGCATCGCGGCGGCATGGGCGCTGCTGCTGCGCATGCTGTTGATTACGCCGCTGCAGATACGCGGCCTGCACGCCGCGATCGGCTATCACTGGCGCACCTGTTTCGCATCCGGTTACCGCAGCATGGTCGCCTCCTCGGTGATGGCCGCTGCCGTGGTCTGGACGTCCGCACATTCGGGCTTGTCCGGTTACCTGCATCTGGCCGGCGACGTCGCTGTCGGCACGCTGACCTACGCGCTGGTCTACAGCCTGTTGCATCCGCGCTGGCCGCAAGAATTCAAGTTGGTGTTCACCGCCCGCTGACCTGCCTTTTCCACACTGGAGCACGTCGTCATGCGCAAAACCACTCTGATCACTGGTGGAGCCGGTTACATCGGTTCGCACACGGCCCTGCAACTGGTCGAGGCCGGGCGTTCGGTTGTGATCCTCGACAACCTGAGCAACAGCTGTCGCGAGTCGATTGCGCGGCTGGCGCAGTTGAGTCACTCGAACATCGATTTCATCGAAGGCGATATCCGCGACGCGGCGCTGCTCGACGAGATTTTCAGCACGTACGACATTGATGCGGTGCTGCATTTCGCCGGGCTTAAAGCGGTGGCGCAAAGCGTACGACGGCCGATGGAGTATTACGCCAACAACGTCGTCGGCACCCTCAACCTGTGTCAGGCGATGGCCCGGGCGCATGTGTTCAATCTGGTATTCAGTTCCTCGGCGACGGTGTACGGCGAGCCCGCGACAACGCCCATCGTCGAGGCCTTGGGAACCGGCAAACCGGCCAACCCGTATGGACGTTCGAAGTTGATGATCGAAGAATTGCTGACTGACCTGACGCTCGCGGATTCGCGCTGGAACATCGCGGTGCTGCGCTATTTCAATCCGATCGGCGCCCACCCGAGCGGCCAGCTCGGCGAAGCGCCCAACGGTCAGCCAGCCAATTTGCTGCCCTGCCTGACGCAGGTCGCGATGGGCCTGTCGTCCGCGCTGACCGTGTACGGCAACGACTATCCAACGGCGGACGGCACCTGCGTTCGCGATTACATTCATGTGCTCGATCTGGCCGAAGGTCATCTCAAGGCTTTGCAGATGCTGCAGGCTGAGCCAGGCCTGCACATCTGGAACCTCGGCACCGGCATCGGCTACAGCGTGCTGCAAATCATCAGCGGGTTTGAAGACGTCACCGGCATCAGCATTCCCTATCATTTTGCCGAGCGCCGCGCCGGTGACGTGGCCGAATGCTGGGCCGATGCCGGCAAGGCCGAGCGCGAACTGGGCTGGTGCGCCCAGCGTGATCTGACACAGATGTTGATCGACAGTTGGCGCTGGCAATCCAACAACCCTCGGGGCTACAGCGCGCAGCCGGCGCCGCTGCTCGCCGTTGGCATGAAATGACTTATGAGCAGATTACCGTGGTTGCTGCTTGCCTTGATTGTGCTGAACACCGGTGCGCATGCGGCGCTTGAGCGACCGACTGCCGCTGGCCTGGTGCTGTGGCTGGATGCTGACGACCCGGCAGGCATGACCCTCGACGCGCAGAATCAGATCGTGCGCTGGCGCGATAAATCGGCGAAGGGCCACGATGTCGACGTCGACAACCCCAAGGCTGCGACCTTGCCGCAGCGCGTGAGCGATGCCCTTAACGGTCGAGCCGTCGTGCGTTTCAATGGCACGGCGGCTTTTCTCGGCAAAGCGATTCGCACCGCCAAAGGCCCGGTCACGGTGTTCGTAGTGTCACGGCGTTTGCCCGAGCAGGCCGGCGGCAAGGCTTGGCAACGGTTATTCAGTTCGCGACCGCAGCTGGCCGACAACGACAACGTCGCGCCGAACTTCGGCATCAGCGTGCAACAGACCACGGCGTACGAGCCGACCCTGGCCTTTCTGGAGAGCCAGGATGTACCGATTGGCCCGTTCGCGGTGGCGCGCAATGTCGTCGGCACCTCGGAAATCCTCCGTGGCGATATCGCCGAAGTGCTGGTGTATGACCGCCCGTTCAGCAGCCAGGATGAGCGCCGCAGCGTGTTCGAATACCTGGCGAAGAAATGGGCAATCGCCATCCCGCCACAGGCCGATGCCTGGACCCGCGTCGGCGCGCTCGGCCCCACGCCGACGCCGACCCACGCTGATTTGCCGCTATCGGATCAAGCCAACGTCGGGCGCTGGCAGCGCGATACGCGGCTGTCCGACGAGTTCAACGGCACCACACTCGACGCCGCTCGCTGGCACGTCAACGATGCCACCGGCACCGACTCACTGGGCCGAAAACCGGCGCTGTTTCTGCCGGAGAATGCCAAGGTCGGCAGCGGCAACCTCAACATCACGTTCCGCAAACAGACGTTGCCCGACAAATACGTGCGCCTGGGCTACAAGGACTACAGCTCAGCCATGGTGCGCACCGAAGAACGCGGCCTCTACGGTTACTACGAAGCCCGCGCCAAACCGATGAACTCCGCTGGCTCCAGCGCCTTCTGGCTGGCCTGGACCGGCCTGCCGGACAACGCCACCGAAATCGATATTTTCGAAATCGGCGGCAAGACCAAAAACGAAGCCTTCGACCGCCTCTACAACATGAACGCCCACGTCTGGGCCACACCGCAGAGCAGCGAACACCTGAGCGCCGGCAGCACCTGGATAGCACCGTGGCGCCTGGCGAACACTTTTCATGTCTACGGTTTCGACTGGCAACCCGAGACGCTGCGCTGGTACGTCGATGGCGTGCTGGTCAGGGAAGCGAAAAACACTCACTGGCACTTCCCCATGCAAATCGTCTTCGACAGCGAGGCGATGTGGGACTGGTTTGGCGTGGTCGACGATGGGGATTTGCCTTCGGTATTTCGGGTGGATTACGTGCGGGTCTGGCAGCGTAAGCCCTGAGGTTTGCTGGCAACTCAGGGCTTGAGAATCAACAGCGGCTCGCCCTTCTTGACGATGTAAGTCGCCAGTTCCGCACCCTTTTCGCTGCCGATATTTTTCGCCACATGGGCGACACCTGCCGGGATGAACAGCGAATCGCCGGCCTTCAGCGTGACCGGCGCCTGCCCTTCCAGTTGATACTCAAAGACGCCGCTGATGACATGGGCCACCTCAACCCCAGGGTGCGCGTGCCGGGGCGCCGCCACCCCCGCGTCGAAATCGATGCGCGCCTGAACCACCTCACGGTCGGCAGCGCCGAGATCCTGACGAATCAGATCGGAGCGGCTCAGCCCTTGCTGCCAGCTCATGGCTTGGGTATCGGCGGCGTGGGCGACGCTGCTCAGGGATGCGAATACAACAGCGCTGGCGAGAATCAATCGACGGTACACGGTGTGGCCCTCTCAAACGTAGTGGTGTGATGGCCCCTACTTTGAGCGCGGCGTGTACGCAGATTGTGTCGCCGAAGCGCCGTTGGTTATTCAAGTGTGTACAGGGCGGGTCTGGATACACGCTTATACAAACGACTCGCCGCCCTGGCACTGCGTCAGTAGCCAGGTCCTGAACTGAGTCGGGTTTCAACTGAACCAAGGCGTGATGTACTTTTTGACGTCATTCCCGTCCGCTGGGCTCAGCGTTTTGGCAGTTTTTTTGGCTTTCAACTGGGTGCAGATTTCCGCCAATAGCAGGTACATCGCAGAATCCTGCATTTTGATCGCGTCCCATCGGTTGAGGAAATGCTGATGAGTGTTGAGGTAAGTCCAATCTAATACGTGGCTGCCTCCCAGCGATTGGTAGTGGTTGCATTTGAGCATGCTATTTATTTCGTCGCCTTTCACGCCAGTAAAGGTATCTGCGGCATTTACATACGCAGGATTGTTGGCATCGAACTCGACTCGAAAATGAAACGGGAAATCTTGATGCCCCTTGACCTCCGACTCGACCCCCATCAGCCCGGTATCCAGGCCCACGCGCGATTTGCCGACAAATAGCCGCAGGATTTCACAATAGCGAGCGAGCGCTTTGTCTTCTTTCGATGCGATGAAATATTTCGGAAAACCGACTCTTACTTTTTCACTCGTCCGGGGATTGATGATAGTCAGGATGTTCAATTCGCCTTTGGGAGCAACGCCGCTGATCCAGGGAAGCAGCGCCTGCAACGCCTGCAACTCCTCCACATCCTGAAGATAACCGAGATTGACGGGTAGCTCGAACGCCCCATAAAAAAGATTCCGGGTTCGATCATCGGTCATGAAACAAAGGCGATTGAGCCGCTCAGCCACACGGACGCCCGCCGCTCGCCCACAACCCATGCCAAAACCATCGTAACCAACGAGCGTGACACCAACGTTCTCGAAATCCCGGTAATTGGCTATTTCCACATTTGAAACGAGAAATATAACCGGCACCTGTCCCGCCAATCGATACCACCAAAACTCCTCAGGGTTATCTTTGACACCGTCGAGCCATGCCCGATTCTTGCCGCTTGAGGGAATAAGAATGGCGGGCAAGGTTGGAAACTTTTCCATCAGTGCTGTGAAGTCAGGCAACTCAAGCGGATCAAATGAACAAGATTGCTCGCGATGACTTTGCAGCAGGTCAAAAAGCTTCATGTATTCAACCAGTCCTGCCCCGCAGACCTTGGGCTGGATCTGGCGAACATCCGGGTATTTGATATTGGTGCCTGATGGGTAATAGATACTCCAGTCCAGATCCTGGAATTGAATACACATGTCCGGGCATGCATCGAGCGTTTCCTTATCCCGCAATTTGCGCGCTGCGTTGCGGATCGCGCGGGCCTGACCACGCGCCTCATCGCGAATGGCACAAGCCTCTTCATAGAGGCTCTTCTGTTTCGCAATCAGAGCCTCAAGCCGTTTGGCATTCGCCACCTTATCGGGGCACTCTTCGATGGTAATGGAAATTTGCTTGCTGACAGGCAAGGCGCCTTTCTCAGCGGCACCGTCCATTTGTTTGAACAGCGCTTTCAGTTGACTAGCATTGGGATCACTATCTTTTTTGCCCCAGTAATTTTTAACAAGGCCAGCGACATCATCCGTGAGGGTCGTTTCAACTCTTCTTTCCATTTTTCAAGCCACGAACGTGAGTAAACCGGTTTGATGAAAGCCACAGTTTGTGGCGACTTTAACTGACGGTGAATTGCCGGGGTCGATGGTCAGCATCAGCTTTTCACTGTTCTTTATAGCCTTTAATTGGATCAGTGCCTGACTGGCAATGCCCTGCCCCCATGCTGGCCGCGCGACCCAGTAGGAAACGCCAATGACCTCATTACCGCCCTCCGCAAAAATGGCGCCCAACAATTGGTCCTTTCGATCAACGATGGCAAACCCGATCGTTGAGCTGGAATCGAGGTCACGAATTTTTTGCAGCACGTCTTCGACACCGATCATCGGTTTCATCCGGCCGAGTCGCCAGACATCGGGATGCATTGCCTGGCGCCAATATGGCTCGGCGTGACGTTCATGCAGAGGCGTCAGCGACACCGCCACACGGTCCGGCATCTTTCGGTAACGGCTGACGATGTCGAACTGGCTAGCGTTGTTCCAGTCCTCAGCGCAGGCAAGAGAAAACAACGCTGGAATCCGGTATTGGCTGTCATGACTGGCCAGCGTCTTTCTGAACGGCGGGTACTCGTCAAAGTGCGATCCGACAATGAAGGAAACGCGTACGAACGCTTCGATATCATCACGGGCGTCCAGTTGCTGCACGATGGATTTGGCGATCGCGGTTTCCAGCCGATCATCGATTTCGCGTGGCGACAGCCCCGCGACGGCATGTGGCGTCGTACGTCGCAGTTCGGCAAGCACAGACTGGGCGATTTGACGACGACATTCTTGTTCAAGAATAGAGAGTTGATCGGTGCGAATCGCAAGCATCGGGGGTCTGCCTGAGCCAAATGAATTGAAAAGACGGTCCTTGCGCGCAGGAGTATGGTATCGATTGTGCAAACGGGCCATTGCGCCAACGAACCTGTAAACTGCCGCCCTCTTTACTTGCTCAAACAAGGGATCGGCATGGCCAACCAAGACATCACCTTCACCCCGGATCCAGACGTGGACTCGATTTCCTCGGACGTCACGACCTTCAACGGGATCATGGTTTCCACGCAGATTCCAACCCGCGCCGACGGCAGCCTGGAGCTGGGCGACATCACCGCGCAAAGCGAATGCACCCTGCAAGCGCTGAAAGTCGCACTGGAACGCGCCGGCAGTTCGATGGATCGCGTCATGCACCTGACCATCTACCTCACCGACATGGCCGACCGCGCCGCGTTCAACGCGGTGTACAAGCGCTTCTTCGCCAAGCCGTGGCCGGTGCGGGCTGCCGTAGGTGTTGCAGCGCTGGCCGTTGAAGGTATGCGGGTGGAAGTCACTGCGATGGCCGCCAAGGCCTGATTTCACACCGCATAACCCTGTGGGAACCAGCCTGCTGGCGATAGCGGTCGGTCAGGTAATCAAGATGTTCGCTGCACTGGCCCAATCGCTAGCAGGGCTAGCTCCCACAGGGGTTCACGGTGTAGCTGAGATTGATGGCACGCCACATAACTCTGTGGGAGCCAGCCCTGCTGGCGATAGCGGTCGTTCAGGCAATCAAGATGTTGGCTGCATTGGACCAATCGCTAGCAGGGCTAGCTCCCACAGGGGTTCACGGTGTAGCTGAGATTGATGGCACGCCACATAACCCTGTGGGAGCCAGCCCTGCTGGCGATAGCGGTCGTTCAGGCAATCAAGATGTTGGCTGCACTGGCCCAATCGCTAGCAGGGCTAGCTCCCACAGGGGATCGGCATCCACATAACCCCGGCAATGCCATCGGGCAGCGCAGGCGTGCCGGGCGCGCGTTTCGCGGTTAGAATGCGCGCCTAACCGTGACAGCCTGACTAAAAAAACTATGTCCTTGCCCAAGCATCATCTGGAATTGCTCAGCCCTGCCCGCGATGTCGCCATCGCCCGCGAGGCCATCCTGCACGGCGCCGACGCCGTGTACATCGGCGGCCCGAGCTTCGGTGCGCGCCACAACGCCTGCAACGAAGTCGGCGAAATCGCTGAGCTGGTCGAGTTTGCCCGCCGTTACCATGCGCGTATCTTCACCACCATCAACACCATCCTGCACGACAACGAACTGGAGCCGGCGCGCAAGCTGATCCATCAGTTGTACGACGCCGGTGTCGACGCGCTGATCGTTCAGGATCTGGGCGTGATGGAGCTGGACATCCCGCCGATCGAACTGCACGCCTCGACCCAAACCGACATCCGCACCCTGGAGCGAGCGAAGTTCCTCGATCAGGCCGGTTTCTCGCAGCTTGTTCTGGCCCGTGAGCTGAACCTGCAGGAAATCCGCGCAATCGCCGACGAAACCGACGCCGCCATCGAGTTCTTCATCCATGGCGCGTTGTGCGTAGCCTTCTCCGGCCAGTGCAACATTTCTCACGCGCAAACCGGCCGCAGCGCCAACCGTGGCGACTGTTCGCAAGCCTGCCGTTTGCCGTACACCCTCAAAGATGAAAAGGGTGGCGTGATCGCCTACGAAAAACACCTGCTGTCGATGAAAGACAACAACCAGAGCGCCAACATCCGCGCCTTGGTTGAAGCCGGTGTGCGCTCGTTCAAGATCGAAGGTCGCTACAAGGACATGGGCTATGTGAAGAACATCACCGCCTATTACCGCCAACGCCTCGACGAAGTTTTGGAAGATCGCCCAGACCTGGCCCGCGCCTCCAGCGGCCGTACTGCGCACTTCTTCCTGCCCGACCCGGAAAAGACTTTCCACCGTGGCAGCACTGATTACTTCGTCACTGATCGCAAGATCGACATCGGCGCTTTCGACTCGCCGACCTTCACCGGTCTGCCAGTGGGCACCGTCGAGAAAGTCGGCAAACGCGATATGCAGGTCGTCACCCAGGAGCCGCTGTCCAACGGTGACGGCTTGAACGTGCTGGTGAAACGCGAAGTGGTCGGTTTCCGCGCCAACATCGCCGAAGCCAAAGGCGAGTTCGAAGAAGACGGCGAGAAGCGCTACCGCTACCGCGTCGAGCCGAACGAAATGCCCGAAGGCCTGTTCAAGCTGCGCCCGAATCACCCGCTCAATCGCAACCTCGATCACAACTGGCAACAGGCGCTGCAGAAGACTTCTTCCGAGCGTCGCGTGGCCCTGAGCTGGGTCGCGCGTTTGCGTGAAGAGCAGCTGGAAGTCACCGCCACCAGTGAAGAAGGCATCAGTGCCAGCATCACCCTGCCCGGTCCGTTCGGTGTGGCCAACAAACCTGAGCAAGCGCTGGAACAGCTGCGCGATCTGCTCGGCCAGCTCGGCACCACGCAGTACCACGCCACCGACATCAAACTGGATGCGCCAGAGGCGTTCTTCATCCCCAACTCGCAGCTCAAAGCCTTGCGCCGTGAAGTGATCGAGAACCTGACCGCCGCCCGTGTTGCCGCTCACCCGCGTGGCGGTCGTAAAGCCGAAACCAGCCCGCCGCCGGTGTACCCGGATTCGCACCTGACCTTCCTCGCCAACGTCTACAACCAGAAGGCGCGCGACTTCTACCACCGTCACGGCGTGAAGCTGATCGACGCGGCGTACGAAGCGCACGAAGAGCCGGGCGAAGTGCCGGTGATGATCACCAAGCACTGCCTGCGCTTCTCCTTCAACCTGTGCCCGAAGCAGGCCAAAGGCGTGACAGGCGTACGCACCAAGGTTGCACCGATGCAGTTGATCCACGGCGATGAAGTGCTGACGCTGAAGTTCGATTGCAAGCCGTGCGAGATGCACATCATCGGCAAGATGAAAGGCCACATCCTCAACCTGCCGCAACCGGGCAGCGTGGTCGGCCACATCAGCCCCGAAGACCTGATGAAAACCATTCCGCGCGCACCGCACTGAGTGGACGGCGTGCGCGGTGCTTCGGCGCCGCGCACGCCTATATCACCAAGCCAGGCCAAATCGCAGGCATAAAAAAACGCCAACTTCTTGAGAAGTTGGCGTTTTTTTCGAATATGGCAGGGGCGGCTGGATTCGAACCAACGCATGGCAGGATCAAAACCTGCTGCCTTACCGCTTGGCGACGCCCCTACTGCTCTTTCCAGCTACTTCGTTAGGTTCGCTGTGAGAACGGGGCGCAATTTACCAAGGTTTTTTTGCTTTGGGAAGCGCGGAGTGAAATATTTTTTGTTTTAAAACAGCTACTTATTATTTTTGCCTGAATGGCTCCCGTCAGCGGGCCCGTTTTGCCGTCATGTATCACAGTGTGTACACGCTCCCTACCGATACATCTCCTTTCAACAACGCCCGTTTTCGACACAGCCCGGATACGTCCCCACGCTCAAATGCACCCAAGGTTTCAAGGGTTCACGAAGACCCCTCGGCCAAAGGTTCGCACAGGAGACGTCAGCATGAAAAAGGCACTGCATACCCGCAACACCGCGTTCGGTTTGTCGATTCTGGCTTTGTCGTTGTTCGGCGCTGTCGCTAGCGTTCAAGCGCAAGCTGTGGAACCTGCGGCCGTCAGCTATTCCGCGCCCTCGCCCTTTGGCCCGTTGAAGCATGTGAAGGCTGGCGTGCTCGACGTGGCCTATGCCGAGACTGGCCCCGCAGACGGCCCGGTGGTGATCCTGCTGCACGGCTGGCCTTACGACATTCACAGTTACGACGAAGTCGCGCCGTTGCTCGCGGCCAAGGGTTATCGGGTGTTGATGCCGTATGCACGCGGTTACGGCGATACGCAGTTCCTCTCCAAAGACATCCTGCGCAACGGCCAACCGGCGGCGCTGGCCAGTGATGTGATCGACTTCATGGATGCGCTGAAGATCAAGCAAGCGGTGCTCGGCGGTTATGACTGGGGCGCGCGTTCGGCGGACATCGTCTCGGCGCTGTGGCCGGAACGGGTGAAGGCGTTGGTCTCGGTCAGCGGTTATTTGATCGGCAATCAGGCTGCCGGGCAAAACCCGCTGCCGCCCAAGGCTGAGTTGCAGTGGTGGTATCAGTTCTACTTTGCGACTGACCGTGGCCGCGCCGGTTACGAGAAGAACACCCACGATTTCGCCAAACTGATCTGGCAAACCGCTTCCCCACAATGGAAGTTCGACGACGCTACTTTTGATCGCAGCGCCAAGGCACTGGAAAACCCCGATCATGTCGACATCACCGTGTTCAACTACCGCTGGCGCCTGGGCCTGGTGCAGGGCGAAGCGAAATACGCCGCACTGGAGCAGAAACTCGCCACCGCACCGTCGATCAGCGTACCGACCATCACCCTCGACGGCGACGCCAACGGTGCACCGCATCCGGCGCCGGAGGATTACGCCAAGCGTTTTACCGGCAAGTATCAGTTCCGTTTGATCAATGGCGGAATTGGCCACAACCTGCCGCAGGAAGATCCGCAGGCGTTTGCCAAGGCTGTGATCGACGCCGACCATTTGTAGAAAAAAAAGCAGTCAGCCGCCAAGGCTGACTGCTTGATTATTAACGTCTGCGATTACTCCGTTGGCACCACAAGATCCAACGCCTTGTTCACGGCCAACTCCCCCAACATCACTACTTGCGCAATGCCGAGCAAGGCATGGCGGTTTGACCCCTCCAGTACGCCTGCAAAATTACCGAGCATGACCGTAGCAGATGCCAACGATCCGCTGGCATTGGTCAGCAAAGATTCAGCGTCCGACTGCGGATTGACCATGAACAGCGTGCTGGCCGTATAGGGCTCGGCCATGATCGCGGCAGGCAGAAGGTAATGGTCAAGGGCTCGTTCTGCCGCTTCGTGAAGCTTTCTTGAATGAGGTGATACGTAAGGCGATGCCGGATCGGTGACCGGCGGTTCGGGTAGCGGTGACATCAGCTGAAACTCCAGACAAGAAGGTACTTTGATAGAAGGCGTGAGGCGTCGCGAGCATGGACGCCTCTGTGCAATGAGAGAGGCACGCCCCCCTCACTCATCTGCAGCGCAACTAGTGCGGCAAGCGCTGGTTATCCAGCACTCGACCGACCACCAGCTCACTGAGCATGATCACCTGTTGCAGGATCAGCATCTTCTTGCGCTGGGAACTGTCGATCGAATCAGCCAGCTCACGGGCCATGTCACTGGCGGAAGACAAGGTTTCAGACGCCTCGACCAGCAACGTCTCGTTATCCACCGTGGGGTCGATAACGTAGATCCTGCCGCTCTTGCGGTTCGGTATCGAGAGCTTCTGCGAGCCGGGACTGAGGTAGAAGTTGATCGCGCGTTCGGTGGCCTCTTTGATGTTCTGAGGTTCGAGCGAAGCGTCGTAGGGGATTGGATCGGTTTCTGGCGGGTTTGGCGTGACTTTGAACATAAAGGACTCGTTGTCTTGAAAGAATTGAAGAGCCGTCACTTTCGCTACCAAACGAAGGGTGGCGGCCACACGTGGGTTGGTAGACCGGTCAAGACAGGAAAAACCCGGCGCCCCCGAAAGGGCCCCACGCATGGCCACCATATAAAAACTGAGCCCCAAAAAAGAGACTGCATAAGGTGTGACGCCATACGGTTGTCGAGAAACGGGCTACCAAACCCGATCACTGTTTTGCAGTGACCGGGAAACGATACAGCCCGCCTCAAGGCGCGTAAGCCGGCGGATTCTGGCGTACGCGTAGGCAACGGCGCAAGGTGTTGTAGCCGTTGTGGCGTAACAGTGCGTGTAACTTAAACGCGTGTGCGCATAGGTGTTTAAGAACCCTTCGGTAAACGGCTGGTGTTATTTCACCAGCCGTTTTTCTTTGGAAGGCCTGTAGCCGAAATACGAGCTGTAGCACTTGCTGAAATGGCTCGGCGAAACAAACCCGCAAGCCACCAGCACTTCCACCTGCGACAATTCGGTGTGCTGCAACAAACGCCGCGCTTCGGTAATCCGCAGTTCCAGGTAATAGCGCTGCGGCGTGGTGCCCAGTTGTTCCTTGAACAAACGCTCCAACTGCCGGCGAGAGCGTCCGGCGTATACCGCCAGTTGCTCCAGTTCCAGCGGCTCCTCCAGGTTGGCGTCCATCAGTTTCACCACTTCCCGCAGCGGCGCACTGACGCAGATGTTCTCGTCCGGTTTGATCCGCCGGTAACGCGATTCCTCGAAGGCGAGGATGTCTTCAATGCCTTCGACCAAGGCTTTGCCGTGCAGGCTTTTGATCCAGTCCAGCGCCATGTGAAACGCCCCGGACGGGCTCGACGCCGTGAGGCGGTCGCGGTCGATCACGTAGGGTTCGCTGCTGACGTGGGTGGTTTTGGCGATTTCGGTCAGTGCCGGGCGGTGTTCCGGGTGGATCGCGCAGCGATAGCCGTCGAGCAATCCGGCACGGCCGAGGAACCACGAGCCGTTCCACAACCCGGCGAGGCTGATACCGCGCTCCGCCGCAGCCTTGAGCAAATGGATGAATTCGTCACTGGCGCGCAACTCGGTGCGATAACCGCCACACACCACCAGCAAATCCAGTTCATCAAGCGCAGACAGTTCAAGCCGTGCATCGGGGCGGATGACCAGTCCCAGATCACTGATAACTTCACCGTCGCCCAAACCAAACGTGCGCGAGGAAAACAATCCCGGACGCAGCAAATTAGTGGTGACCACCGTGTCCAGCGCCTGGGTAAATGCTGGCAGTGAAAAGTGTTCCAGCAGCAGAAAACCGGTGCGGGTCAGCAGCGGGTCAGCAGCGCTGTGTTCATTCAGATAGCGAAGGTTTTTCCCCTTCATGCCTCCGCTGAATTGGCGTCGTTCGATCAAGTTCGAGTCCATCGGTCTGTTGTTATGCGCCGATAGTTGGCTTGATCCGCGTCAGAGTCAATCACGCCTGCGGTTGATGGCTGGTGACGCAGTGGATTCCACCCCCGCCAGCGGCAATCGCATCGATGTTGAGCTGGACGATTTCGCGCTGCGGATACAGTTCGAACAGCAGGTCGTAGGCCTTTTTGTCTGCCGCTTTATCGCCGAACTCCGGGGCGATGACCGCACCGTTTATTACGAAGTAATTGATGTAACCGGCAGCGAAGTCCGGGTTGTCCTGATTGAACTTGCTTTTGCGCGGCTTCAGCGGCGGCGAAATCGTGTGGACCTGCAGTTTGCGACCGTCAGCGTCGGTGGCGTTCTTGAGGATCTCCAAGTGCGCCAAAGTGACCTTGTGATCGTAGGATTCAGGGTCGGTGTCGAGGTTGGCGATCACCACGCCGGGCCTGATGAAACGTGCGTAGAAATCCACGTGGGCATCGGTGATGTCCTTGTTCTTGATCCCCGGCAACCAAATAATTTTGCGCAGGCCGAGGCGATCTTTCAGTTCCGCTTCGACGTCAGCCTTGCTCCAGTCAGGGTTGCGGTTGCTGTTGATCCAGCTGCTTTCGGTCATGATCCCGGTGCCGTGGCCGTCGACTTCGATGCCGCCGCCCTCGCCCACCAACTCGGTGCGAATGTAAGTGGCTTGCGCGTCGTCGGCGACCAGCGCGGCAATTTTCGCGTCCTTGCTGTGCTGCTGTTTGCCACCCCAACCGTTGAAGTTGAAGTCCACCGCGCCGAGACCAACCTTATCGTCGATGACGAAGTTGGCGCCGATGTCGCGCATCCAGATGTCATCGAGTGCGGCGGTGACGTAGGTGATGTTGCGCGTGCCGCAGAATTCTTCGGCAATACTGCGTTCGTTCTTGCGGCAGAACACCGTGACCGGCTCATAACGGGCGATGGCACGGGCGATGCGGCCGAGGGCTTCCTGGACGTCTTCGGTGAAGTCTTCCCAGATCGCGTCTTGCGCGCCGAAGGCGATGTAGGCGCGCTCATGTTTGTCGCCCTCGTCGGGCATGAACCAGCGGCCTTGCGCGGCGGCGAGCACTTTGCCCGGCGACAGGCCGAGGCCCATGCATGCAGCGCCAACACTCGCGGCAACCGTTACTTGTTTGATGAACTCACGACGAGTCGACATGCTGTGTATTCCTGTAAAAACGAGGGCCGACACGAATGCCGGCCGTGGATCATTTGCCAGTGGCGGTCTTGAATTTGGTCCAGGTGCGCATGCGTGCGCGCATGTCGGCCTGGGGAATATCCTTGCCCGCAATCAATCGAGCATAGGTCGCTTCGTCGAGGTAGATATCCGGGTTGTCGCGCATGCTGGCATCGACACTTGCCCGCGCCTTGGCGTTGGAAGTCGGATAGCCGGTGAAATTGCTGATCGCCGCCATGTTCTCCGGGCGCATAACGAAGTTGATGAATGCATAGGCGTATTCCGGGTGTTTGGCGTCGATCGGAATGGCCATGGTGTCCATCCACACCGTAGTGCCTTCGCGGGGCACCCGATACTGAAACTTCGTGTGCTTACCGGCACTGTCCGAGGTGCGCTGGGCCTGGGTCATGTCGCCGCTGTAACCCAGCGAAAGGCACAGATTGCCGTTGACCAGATCGGTCACGGGTTGCGACTGGAACTTGCGGATGTACGGACGCAGTTTCATCAGCAATTCACTGGCGGCGGCGAGATTCTCGGCTTTGCCGCTGCGCGGATCGCGACCGAGGTAATTGAGCACCACCGCCAAGGCCTCGTCTGGCGAGTCGATCATCGAGATGCCGCAATCGGCAAACTTCGCCGCCAGCTCCGGTTTGAACAGCATGTCGAGGCTGTTGACCGGTGCATCGGCCATGCGTTGTTTGATCTGCTCTTCGTTGTAGGTCAGGCCGATGGTGCCCCAGGTGTAGGGCACCGTGGCTTTGCTGGAGTGCTCGTAATGGCCGCGCAGTTTCTGCA
Organism: Pseudomonas sp. 4CAES_32.4; assembly: GCF_058136335.1. Lineage (NCBI taxonomy): Bacteria > Pseudomonadati > Pseudomonadota > Gammaproteobacteria > Pseudomonadales > Pseudomonadaceae > Pseudomonas > Pseudomonas sp. 4CAES_32.4. Next base: position 2,714,344 of record NZ_CM176882.1, on the reverse strand, counting down.
AACCGGGTTCGATATCGGCCAGTTCGGTCAGCTTCGATTGGTCCAGCGGCATCAGGCTGCCGGCGCGCATCAAGCGCTCGGCGACGGTGTCACCGGGGAAAATCAGGTCGTAACCGCTGCCGCCGGAAAGCATCTTGGCTTCAAGGGTTTCGCTGCCGTCCATGACGTCGTAGATCACCTTGATTCCGGTTTCGGCGGTGAAGCGGCTCACCGTGTCTTCGGCAAAATAATCGGCCCAGTTGTACAGGCGCAGGGTTTTGTCTTCGGCGTGCAGTGACGGTATCAAGCAGATCAGCGCCAGGCCGATCGCGCCGCGCAAGCGTTTGTGATGGAAAGCCATGTCAAACCCCTTGGGTGTTCCAGCGTGCATGAAGGTGGCGACCGTCCTGACTCAGCAGCGGGCCGTACATTTCCGGACGACGATCGCGATAGATGCCCCAGCTCAAACGCTCTTCGCGCATGGCCGTCAGATCGAGGCTGTGCAGCAAAACACCGCTGCTGTCGCGGTCAGCGGTGGCGAGCAATTGGCCCTTGTGATCGCTGATGAACGACGAGCCGTAGAAGCTCATTTGCAGACTCGAATCGGTGGTCGCGGTTTCTCGACCGACGCGGTTCGACGCCGCCACGGGCAGCAGATTGGCCGCGGCGTGACCGCGCATGGTCATCTGCCAGTGATCGCGAGAATCCAGCGCCGCGCACCCCGGCTCCGAGCCGATGGCGGTTGGATACAGCAGCACTTCGGCGCCCATCAAGGCCAGGCAGCGCGCGGTTTCCGGGAACCACTGATCCCAGCAGATACCCACGCCGAGACGGCCGAACGCGGTGTCCCAGACTTTGAAACCGGTGTCGCCGGGGCTGAAATATTCCTTCTCTTGATAGCCGATGGCGTTGGGGATGTGCGTCTTGCGGTACACGCCCAACAGGCGCCCGTCGGCATCGGCCACGCTCAGCGAATTGAAGTAGGCGTTGCCGGCCTTTTCGAACCAGCTCAGTGGCAACACCACGCCAAGTTCACGGGCCAGCGCGGCGAAGCGCGCGAGCACACGGCTGTCGCGATACTCCTCGGCCAACGCCATGTGTTTGTGGCTTTGCTCGATGCAGAAGTACGGTGTGGCGAACAGCTCCTGCAACAGGATCACTTGCGCGCCCTGCTGCGCCGCATCGCGAACGAGCTGCTCGGCGCGATCAAGGTTGCCCGGCAGATCCCAGGTACACGGCATCTGCGTAGCGGCGATGGTCAAAATCGTCATGGCTTCAACCTCTCACCGGCCAGGCAGGCTGCTGTTGCGTGATGCAATGCACCCCGCCGCCGCCGTGCGCCAGATGATTGATACGTACCGGCACCACTTCGCGGCCGGGGAAGGTTTGCTCCAGGACTTTGGCGGCGACGTTATCCGCCTCGATGCCATACGCCGGCATGATGATCGCGCCGTTGGCGATGTAGAAATTGGTGTACGAGGCGCAGAACACTTCGGCCTCGGTGTCGACGGCGTCGGTGGCTTCGAACAGTTCGATCAGCTCGAATTTGCGCCCGCTGGCATCGGTGGCCAGTTCCAGTGCCCGGCGATTTTCGCGCGCCACTTCGGCGTACACCGAAGACTGGTCGTGGGTGGCGTCCACCAGCAACACGCCGGGACGGGCAAAGGCGCAGACGCCATCGACGTGGCCGTCAGTCATGTCGCCTGTGACGTAATCCGGATCGCCCGGCAGCCAGATGGTTTTCTTCACGCCGAGCAAACGACTGAAGATTTCTTCCATCTCGGCTTTGCCGAGGCCGGGGTTGCGATTGGGGTTGAGCAGCACCGATTCGGTGGTGATCAGCGTGCCTTCGCCGTCAACGTGAATCGCCCCGCCCTCGTTGCTCAGCGGCGTGCCGAAGCATTCCAGGCCGAGGTGATTGAGCGCACGGCGCGCCAGGCTTTCATCCAGATCATGGGCCGACTTGCCGCCCCAGGCGTTGAAGCGCCAGCTCACACCGGCCAAACCCTGTTGCGGATGGCAGACAAAGGTCGGGCCGGAATCGCGGCACCAACTGTCATTCACGGCCAGGGCAATCAGCTCGATGTTCGGCCCGCACAGGGCTTTGGCGCTGGCGATGGCCGATGGGTCGACTACCAGTTTCACCGGTTCGAAACGGGCGATGGCATTGGCGACTCGAGCGAAATCTTCCTGTACCTGCGCCAAGGTCACGCGCCATCCCGACTCCCACAAGGTTTTGTTGTGCGGCCAGACCATCCACGTTGCGGCATGGGTCACCCACTCTGCCGGCATCATCCAGGCGCTGTTTTTATTGTCGTTGTGCTGCATGATAAGCCTCGTCAGTTAAGCCGTTGTGTTCAATGCGCTTATGCTACGAGCCATGAAAACGGCAAACAAACGATGGATTTTGCGGACAACTGATTAGAGGAGCTTATCGATATGCTTAAACACTGGCCGCCGCTCAGCTCGCTGCGCGGCTTCGAAGCCGCCGCCCGCCTCGGCAGTTTTCACAAGGCGGCGGAAGAGTTGAGCCTCACGCAATCGGCGATCAGCCAGCAGATCCGCAGCCTTGAGGCGTATCTGGAGCAACCGCTGTTTTTCCGCAGCGGACGCAGTGTGACGCTGACCGATGCCGGCCACGATTTGCTCAGCACCACGCAAGCAATGCTGCAGCAACTGGCCGTAGGGATTCGGCGTTTAGGCCAGTATCAGAAGCCCAATCAACTGGTGCTCAACACCACACCGGCGTTCGCCCGCCATTGGTTGCTGCCGCGATTGGCGGACTTTCGCGCGCAACATCCGGACGTTGATCTGTGGATCTACAGCACCGATGAAGTGCCGGACATGACCACGCAAACCATCGACATCGCCGTGCGTGACGACATCAGTTCCCAGGCCGAATGCAGCTTCAAAGTGCTGCATGCCGATCGCCTGTATCCCGCGTGCCACCCGAGGGTTTTAGCCTTGCCGGCAGCACACCGCACCACATTGCATGGTGAGCGGGAAATGGATTGGAGCCATTGGGCAGTCGAGGCCGGAATCGACGTCGGCCAGCAGGATCAGGGGCTGAATTTCTCCGATCCCGGCCTGCTGCTCGACGCTGCCTGTTCCGGGCTTGGCATTGCGCTGGTCAGTCAATTGCTCAGCCGTCAGGCGCGGGCTGACGGCGTGTTGCAAGCGCTGGTGGAGGACACCATTCGCGGGCCGAACTGGGCGTTGCTGACTCATCGCGACAGTGAGCATGATCCGCTGGCGAAAAGCTTTACTGCTTGGTTGTCAGCCAATCTGAGTGCTGATCAAACCACCGAGAACACGCCAGCGCCCAATCTTCCCTCCAGTCGACCATGAAGCACGTAGTGCTGGTAACCACTTGAGAATTCACCGGTGGACACTGCGCGCCTCACATCCTCGTTCAATCGGAAATACTGGGCCTCGTCGAAGTTTTCAGCACTGACTTCGCCCGTACGCCCCAGTAACTCGCTGTCCACAGCAAATCCCATGCTGCTGAGATTCTCGAAGTCAATGATGCGATTGACTGCATGTCGCTCCAGCACCCCTTGGTTGGGGAACATCGAGTAGATATGCATGCCCTTCTTGGCGCAGCGGCTGCACATGTCGACGCAGTTTTTCTGCGTGTTTTTACGCTGCATCAGTTCCGCAACCGGCATATCGAGGTACTTGCCGACCTGATATTCGCTCTGATTGAAGATCGTGCAGCACAAGATCGTGTTGCCGTTACAGTCGATGACCAGCCAGTCATCTTTGAGCAGGCATTCTTGCTGAGGGTACTGCTGGGCAACATTGACAATATCGTCATAGGGCGGCAGAGCCAGTCTTTTCAAGGTTTCATAATCGGTATCGGTGACAGAAGGGTCGCGCTCGATAATCGCCAGGGTTTTCTCCAGCGGCATCATCACCGAATAACCGGTGGTGAACTTGAAGCCGAGGCGCTCGCTGAACTCACGCATCAGCGCTTCCTCTTCGATGTTATCGAGGTAGCGGTGATAGTAGACGTCGACACGGGTATTCAAACCCAGTCGCTGCTTGATCTCGTGCAGGGCAATCATGTTCTGTTTTACAACTTCGATATCACCGCCTACGTGGCCCTTTTCGTACGTTTCCTGATAGAAGCCTGACAGCGAAATACGGAAATAACCCGGCTCGGCCAACAAGGCCTTTTCCATATTCTTGGCGAGATTGAGGTTGGTACTGATACCGCTGCCCATACCGGCGGCGTTGATGATCTCGATGAATTCGCCAATTTTTGGGTGAACCAGAGGCTCAGTCCAGTTGTACAGATAGATCGACTTGACCCCTTCTGTGCGGGCCTTTTCGACGATCTGTTTGAACATGTCGATCTGCATGGCTTTTTTGAAGTTGAGATTTTCCGAGTTGCCCATTGGGCAAGAGGGGCAGCTCAGGTTACAGGCGCCGACAATATCGATGTACATATTCATTGCAAGGGAAGCTCCTGGGTTCGAAAGTCATGCATCTCATCACTGCAAGCTTTCAAGTCGCCGCTCGAGTTGGTTTTTTGACGGCATTACCGCGCAGGGAAGCAATAAGCGCACCACCTTTCTAATGCGACATCAACTCCACAATCCAATCAATAAACACTCGCAACTTCAGACTGACGTGCCGGTTCGGTGGATACGCCACATAAAGCGGCATAGGGTCGAGTTGCCAGTCCTTGAACAGTGGCACCAGTTCGCCGCAAGCCACATGGGCATCGGACATATAAGTGGGCAGCCATAGCACGCCCATGCCTGCCAAACCTGCCGCGAGGTAGGCATTACCATCATCGACCGCGAGCACGTGGCGCCCTTTGATGCGCAGGCGTTCAGTGGCCTTGTGCAACGCGTACGGCAGCGGTTTGCCGGTGCGCGCCCAAAGGAAACCGACCACGCGGTGATCGGAGTCTTCGAGTTCGCGTGGATGCACAGGTATTCCGGCGCGCGCCAGATAATCCGGTGCGGCGAACACGCCCAACTGAAGATCGGCGACCTTGCGCGCCATCAACGATTGATCGAGTAATTCCCCGCCTCGCACTACGCAATCGACGTTCTCATCGATGATGTCGACGATGCGATCGCTGACGCCCATGTCGATCTGGATGTGCGGATAGCGCGCGTGAAAGTCGGGCAATGCGGGAATCAGGATCAACCGCGCCAATGGACTGGGCACGTCCACCCGCAATCGGCCAGAGGGCACCGCCGCCGTACCGGGCAGGCTGGTTTCGGCGTCTTCCATGTCGGCCAGCAACTTGACCACACGCTCGTAGTAAGCGGCGCCGTCAGCCGTGACGTTGACCTTGCGCGTGGTGCGGTTGAGCAATTTCACGCGCAATCGTGCTTCCAGTTGCTGCACCAACTGGGTCACGGTGGTTTTGCTCATGTGCAGGGTTTCCGCCGCTTTGGTGAAGCTCCCCGCCTCGACCACTCGAGCGAAGGCCTGCATTGCATCGAATCGGTCCAATGTTCGCGCCTCGATTGTTTGGGATTCACAAACAGTGAGCGCCAAGCTTGCGCGTTTATCACCCGCCTGCAAATACCTACAGTGGCTCCATCAACTCAACTGAAGGAGACACTCCCATGACTCAGCGCGATGTTGTTTTTCCACCCGCCCGCCGCACCTTGTATGAACGTCATCGTTACTCGCCGGCCATTCGCTCCAACGGTTTTCTGTTTGTCTCGGGACAGGTCGGCAGCACCGAGGACGGCACGCCCGAGCCGGACCTGAAAAACCAGGTGCGTCAGGCGTTCACTAACCTCAATGCAATCCTTGAAGAGGCCGGTGGCAGCTTCGCCGACGTGGTCGATGTCACCGTGTTCATCGTTGACCCACAGTCGAAATTCGAGACGATCTGGGATGTCGTGCTCACGGAATTCTGGGGCGATGCCCCGCACCCGACCGTGACCGCTGTTGGCGTGACGTGGCTGTATGGGTTTGATGTCGAGATCAAGGTGATTGCCAGGCTGCCCGAAGCGGCCTGATCGTCAGCTCGATTTGCAGCGTGGGCCGGCAGTCTTCAGACTGTCGGCCCTTCAGTCCTTCTCGACACCCGTCATGTCTGATTCATTGCTCAAACCTGCCCTGCCCGGCATCGCCCTGCGGCGCTGGCGCTTGTTGCATCGCGTCAAGCAAAGCCACGCCGCGCAGATGTTCAACGTCACTCAATCGACTATTTCCCGCTGGGAAAGCGGCGTGCTGGCGATGGATCCGGCTGCACATCTACAGCTTGAGCAACTGTTGGCCGCGCGTCTCGACACGGCTGCCGACCAAGCCCTCGCCCGGCTGGTGTGCGAAAGCGCACGCCCGGTGCATCTGGTCTGCGACCTGACCCACCGCTTGCTGGCCTGCTCCCCGGCCCGCGCCGCGCAATTCGCCAGTCCGCTGAGCCAGTTGCTCGGGCAATCGCTGTGGCGGTTCGTGACCGCGGAGATTGCCAGCAACGAACTGGCGCTCGACACATTGGGCTGGCGCGAAATGCAGGCACCACCGGCGCTGGAATTCGTCACCGGCAGCAACGATTCCAACCTGGTGCCGATCCGCCAGAGCCTGTGCCGCTGGACCCGCATTCCGCTATCCGACGGCACAGCGGCGCGGCTGGTCGAGACGCTCTGAATGCATATTTTATGCGTGGACGCCCACCCTCATCGGTTCTAGGCTTGCTTCTCGGCTCCACCACCGGGCAAGTTCATGAACCTCGAAAAAATCAGCGGACGCCTCGAATTCCTGCGCGAAGCAGAGAAGCTCAAGGACGTCCTGCGCAGTGCACATACCTCCAGCGGCCGAACCGAAAGTACCGCCGAACACAGCTGGCGCTTGTGTCTGATGGCGATTGTCTTCGCCGATGAACTGGCTGGTCTCGACCTGCTGAAAGTCCTCAAGATGTGCGTGATCCACGACTTGGGCGAAGCCATCAATGGCGACATCCCGGCAGTCGATCAAGCTTCTTTTCCCGACAAGAGCGAACAGGAGCGCAACGACCTTCTGCTGCTTACCCGCGCCCTGGATGACAGCCTGAGAAACGACATTCTCGCCTTATGGGACGACTACGAAAACGCCCGGTCCGCCGAGGCCAAAGCGGTCAAGGCCCTGGATAAGCTGGAGACCTTGCTGCAACACACTCAGGGCCTGAACCCGGCGGGTTTCGACTATCAATTCAATCTGAGTTACGGCAAAAAACACACCGAGGCCGAACCGATCTTCGCAGCGCTGCGCGCGCTGATCGACCAGGACACCCAGGAAAGAATCCACATGAACATGACCATTCGCAACGAACACAGCGACGACATCGACACCATCGCCCAACTCACCGAAGCCGCATTTCAGCACGAAGAACACTCCAGCCATACCGAGCAGTTCATCGTCAACGCACTGCGCGACGCTGGCCAGTTGAGCGTTTCCCTGGTCGCCGTGGAAGACGGCAAGATCGTTGGCCACGTGGCGATTTCACCGGTGACGATTTCATCTGGCGTCAGCAGTTGGTACGGCCTTGGCCCGATCTCGGTATGGCCGGATCGCCAGCACCAAGGGATCGGTTCGGCGTTAATGAAAGCTGCGCTGGCGCAACTGCAAAGCCTCGGTGGCGTTGGCTGCGTGGTCTTGGGCAATCCCGACTATTACGGGCGTTTCGGCTTCAAAAATCACCCGGGGCTGACGTTGCCCGGCGTGCCGCAAGAATACTTTCAAGTGCTGTCATTCGGTGCTGATCTGCCGGCGGGCGAAGTGAAGTACCACGACGCCTTTGAGGCGACCAAGTAAGCGTCCACTGCCCAAAATCATATCCAGACATACCCCAGCGGTTGCCAGCGCGACGCTCGTCTGTTTGCATAACCGCCCAAGATCAAAGGCCAGCGCCGCATCCACGGTGCTGGCCTTTGTACGTGTGAGTCCGTATAACCCTCGCCGATTCGTCTACCCTGAGTTTGCGCCTCACCTCGTAATTTCAGCTCTATCGACGCCCCTGAAACGGAGATTTCCATGTTCAAACGAACTCTGGCACTGACCGCCGGCCTGGCCCTGTCTTTTTCTGCACTGGCTGCACAAGCTGCCGACGTACTGCGCGTCAGCGCAATTCCCGATGAAGCGCCGACCGAACTGCTGCGCAAGTTCGAACCGCTGGGTGCTTATCTGGAGCAGCAACTGGGCATGAAGGTGCAGTTCGTCCCGGTGGCCGACTACCCGGCAGTGGTTGAAGCCCTCGCTACCGATCGCCTTGATATGGCGTGGCTCGGTGGTTTCACCTTCGTCCAGGCCCGTTTGAAAACCGACGCCACCACCCCAGTGATCCCACTGGTACAGCGGGAGCAGGATGCGCAGTTCACCAGCAAATTCATCACCGCTGACCCGAATGTGCATAGCCTCGCCGACCTCAAAGGCAAGACCTTTGCCTTTGGCTCCGTATCGTCGACGTCAGGCAGCCTGATGCCGCGCTATTTCATGCTGAAGAACGACAACATCAAGCCTGAAGCCTATTTCAGCCGTGTCGCCTATTCCGGCGCCCACGACGCCACCGTCGCCTGGGTACAGGCCGGCAAGGTCGATGCCGGTGTACTCAACGCCAGCGTCTGGCAGAAACTGGTCGACGCCGGCAAGGTCGACACCAACAAGGTCAAAGTCTTCGCCACCACCCCGACCTACTTCGATTACAACTGGACCGTGCGCGGCACCCTTGATCCGGCGCTTGCGGCGAAGATCAAAAAAGCCTTCCTCGCTCTCGACCCGGCCAACCCTGAGCAGAAGAAGATTCTTGATCTGCAAGCCGCCAGCCGTTTCATCGACACCAAGCCTGAAAATTACAAGGGCATCGAGGAAGCCGCCCGCGCCGCCGAACTGCTGAAATGACCCTGAGCCTCAACCAGGGCGGCTTGCGTCACGCCAATGGAGTCGACGCCCTGCGCGGTGTCGACTTGCACATCGGCGCTGGCGAACAGCTCGCCATCATTGGCCCGTCCGGGGCCGGCAAATCGAGTCTGCTCAACCTGCTGGCCACCGCGTTGCGGCCCAGCAGCGGTGAAATCGAAGTGCTCGGTGAGCGCGCCTGGCACTTGTCCGCCCGGCAACGCCAACGCCTGCGTGCGCGTATAGGCCTGGTGCATCAGGCGCCACCCATTCCACCGCGTCAGCGCGTGGTCACGGCGGTGCTGGCCGGCAAACTCGGCCAGTGGAGCCTGGGCAAAAGTCTGTTGAATCTGCTGCATCCGCTGGATGTCGCTGGTGCACGTGCGGCATTGGCGCGGCTGGATCTGGGCGACAAGCTGTTCGCTCATTGCCAGCAACTGTCCGGCGGCCAACTGCAACGTGTCGGCATCGCCCGGGTGCTGTATCAGGCGCCGGAGATTCTGTTGGCCGATGAGCCCGTGTCGGCGATGGACCCGGTCATGGCCGGGCACACGTTGTCGATCCTCTCCAGACATGCCCGTGAGCACAACGTCACCCTGGTGGCGAGCCTGCATGCGGTCGATCTGGCGTTGTCGCACTTCCCACGCATCATCGGCTTACGTGACGGACAAATACTCTTCGATAGCCCGTCCGGGCAAGTCAGCCCCGAGATGCTCGACGCGCTGTACGCCAACGAAAAACTGCAATCGCCGACCGCTGCGGTGGCGCCTCTGACTGTGCAGATTCCACGATGCTGAAGGCCGATTCACGGGATCCCGCTGCATGGCCACGACTGCTGCTGACGGTGTTGGCGATTGCCTTGCTGTGGCCGGGCATCCAGCTCAGCGAACTGGATCTGGGCGTACTGCTGCCCGGTAGCCAAAACGAAATGGGCCGGTTTGTTGCGCAATTCTGGCCACCAGCGCACGACGAAAGTTTTCTGCAGATCCTGTTCAAAGCCACCCTGCAAACCCTGGCGATTGCCACCGCAGGGATGGCTTTAGCGTTGTTGTTGGCCGTACCGGCCAGCCTGATCGCCAGCCGCGCCTTGTCGCTGTCCGCCGCCTCGCGCGGTGGCGTGCCCAGCCGTTTGGGACGTTTGCTGCGCTGGCCGGTTCGCGGTCTGTTGATTTTCCTGCGCAGCGTGCCGGAAATTGTCTGGGCGCTGCTGTTTGTCCGAGCGGTCGGGCTCGGCCCGGCGGCGGGTGTGCTGGCCATCGCCATCACTTACAGCGGCATGCTCGGCAAGGTCTACGCGGAGATTTTCGAATCCACCAATCAGCGCCCGACGCACGCGCTGTTGCAGGCAGGCAGTGGTCGGCTGGCGGCATTTGCCTACGGCACGCTACCCAATGTCGGCGCGGAACTGCTCTCCTACACGGTGTATCGCTGGGAATGTGCGATCCGCGCTTCAGTGGTGATGGGGTTTGTCGGCGCCGGGGGCTTGGGGCAGCAGATCGACTTGTCGATCCGTATGTTCGCCGGCGGTGAAGTCGCCAGCATGTTGCTGACGTTTCTGCTGCTGGTGCTGGGCGCCGATCAACTCAGCCGCTTGCTGCGCTGGAGGCTGACATGAATCGCATGATTAATCTGCTGCTGATTGCGGGCATTGCGGTTGCCGTCGTCGCCTCGTTTGCCTATCTGGGCCTGGATCTCGAAGAACTGGGCAGCGCCAACAGCCTCAAGCAGATGGGCGCGTACATACAGCGCTTTCTCAGCCCGGACTTGAGCGCTGACTACCTCAAAGCCATCGTCCACGGTTCAATGGAAACCCTGGCGATGTCGGCCCTCGGCACCTTGCTCGCGGCTGTGGCCGGCATCCTGATCGCCTTGCCGGCCGCCGGGCGTTTCGGCTGGCCGCTGCAGAGCGTTTCGCGGTTACTGCTGAACGCCTTGCGGGCAATTCCGGAACTGGTCTGGGCGGCATTGATGGTGCTCGCCGCCGGCCTTGGCCCTAACGCGGGCACACTCGCCCTCGCCTTGCACACCACCGGCGTGCTCGGTCGTCTGTTCGCCGAAGCCTTGGAAAACACCCCGCCGCAACCGGCCGAAGCCATTCGTTTGCAGGGCGGCAATTCGCTCCTGGCCTTCTGCTACGGCACCCTGCCAAACCTCGCGCCGCAGCTGCTCGCGTACATCCTGTACCGCTGGGAAAACAACATCCGCATGGCCAGCGTACTGGGTTTTGTCGGTGCCGGCGGGCTTGGGCAGATGCTCTATGTCAGCCTCAGCCTGTTTCAGGAAGCACAGGCCAGCACGGTGATTCTGGCGATGCTGGTGTTGGTGTTCATGGTCGACTGGTTGAGTGCCTGGAGCCGGCAGCGTTGGGTCAAGGCGTAGGCGTCAGTGGATATCTGGCAAAAGCTGATTATGCTCAAGGAAACCTCGCACATCAGTGCGGCGGTCAGACTGTGCAAGCTTCACGCGGGAACAATCACGGCATCTGCCACAAGGCCAGAGTGCGGTAAGCAGTAACGGGGGACTCCGGCCTACAACAATAAGCACGACGGAGAACACCCATGGCCACAATTGACACAGCATCCACCGGCACTCCACCGCGCAGCGGCGGCATCACCAAGGAGGAGCGCAAGGTCATCTTCGCCTCCTCGCTCGGTACGGTTTTCGAGTGGTACGACTTTTACCTGTACGGCTCACTGGCAGCGATCATCGCCAAACACTTTTTTGCCGGCGTCAACGAAACCACCGCGTTCATCTTCGCTTTGTTGGCATTTGCCGCAGGCTTTGCCGTGCGCCCGTTCGGCGCGATTGTGTTTGGCCGCCTCGGCGACATGATCGGACGCAAACACACATTCCTGATCACCATCGTCATCATGGGCGTCTCGACCGCGATCGTCGGTCTGTTGCCCGGCTACGCGACCATCGGCGTCGCGGCACCGGTGATCCTGATCACCCTGCGCTTGCTGCAAGGTCTGGCGCTGGGCGGTGAATACGGCGGCGCGGCTACCTACGTCGCCGAACATGCGCCCCGCAACAGACGTGGTTTCTTCACGTCATGGATTCAAACCACCGCAACCCTCGGCCTGTTTCTGTCGTTGCTGGTGATCCTCGCCTGCCGCACCGCGTTGGGTGCCGAAGCCTTCGAAGCCTGGGGCTGGCGGATTCCGTTTCTGCTGTCGATCCTGCTGCTGATCGTTTCGGTGTACATCCGTCTGCAACTGAGCGAGTCACCGGTATTCCAGAAAATGAAAGCCGAGGGCAAGGTCTCCAAAGCACCGCTGACCGAATCCTTCGCTCGTTGGGACAACCTCAAAGTGGTGATCATGTCGTTGCTTGGCGGTACAGCCGGGCAAGCGGTGGTCTGGTACACCGGGCAGTTCTATGCGCTTTTTTTTCTGTTGCAGACGCTGAAGATCGACCCGCAAACCGCCAACCTGTTGATCGCCGGTTCGCTGCTGATCGGCACGCCGTTCTTCGTGATTTTCGGCAGCCTGTCCGATCGTATCGGGCGCAAGCCGATCATCATGGTCGGCTGCATTCTGGCGGCGCTGACCTACTTTCCGATCTTTCATGCGCTGACCCAGTACGGCAACCCTGACGTGTTCATTGCTCAGGAGAAAAACCCGGTCAAAGTGATCGCCAACCCCGACCAGTGCTCGTTCCAGTTCGATCCGGTGGGCAAGGCCAAATTCACCAGTTCCTGTGACCTGGCGAAAACCTTGCTGGCAAAACGGGCGATTCCTTATGAAAACGTGATCGCCGAACCGGGCACCGTCGCGCAAGTGCGCATCGGCGACAAAGTCGTCGAGAGTTTTGAAGGCAGTGCGTTGCCGGCGGCCGACTTCAAGACGCGCAACGACGCCTTTACCGCCACCCTGGGCAGCGCGCTCAAAGAGGCCGGTTATCCGGAGAAAGCCGACCCGGCGAAAACCAATTACCCGATGGTGTTGCTCCTGCTGACCATTCTGGTGATTTACGTGACCATGGTGTACGGCCCCATCGCCGCGTGGCTGGTCGAGCTGTTCCCGACGCGCATCCGCTATACCTCAATGTCGCTGCCGTATCACATCGGCAACGGCTGGTTTGGCGGGTTCTTGCCAACAGTGGCATTCGCCATGGTCGCGGCCACCGGGGATATCTATTACGGGCTGTGGTATCCGATTGTCATCGCGGTGATGACGGCAATACTGGGCACGTTCTTCCTGCCGGAAACCAAGGATCGCGACATTCTTAAAGACTGAAAATCTGTGCGAGCCAGTCTGCTGGTGATGGCGGTGAATCAGGCAACAGCATTGTTGAATGACACACCGCCATCGTTAGCAGGGCCAGCTCCCACAGTTGTTCGTGATGAAGCTAAGCATGGATTTGTGCCAGGTATTGCCAGGGATAGATGCCACGTTGGTGGCCATCGCTGAACACCAATTGCACGCCGTAGCCCTGGGGGTTGAGTTCGATCAGGCGCACGCGTTCATCGACCATCGGTGTCAGGCCTTTCAGGCGAAAGGCGCGGCATTGCGAGCACGGGCACTGGCGGCGCAGTTCGGCGTGGTTGAGTTGTTGCTCGCGGCCATCGGGCCAGCGCAGCCGCAACGTCTGCTCGCTCTGCGAGTTTCCCACCGACAGCGGGTTCATTGCAGCTGACTCAAGGCGATGCGCACGGCTTTGCGCACTTCCGGGTCGCCGTCGTCCTGCGCGGCCTGCAACGCGGCCACGGCGCCACGATCATTCAGTTCACCCAAGGCCAGCGCGGCCTCTTTGCGCAGGTTGCTGATGCGATGGCCGAGGGTTTCGATCAAGGCGTCCAGCGCCGGGGCGAAACGCAAACGGCCAAGGCTGCGGGTGGCGCGCAGGCGCACTTGCCAATAGTCATCGTTCAAGGCTTCAACCAGTGCCGGGCCGGCGTCGAGGTGGCCGACTTTGCCCAAGGTCGTGGCGGCTTCTTCGCGCACTTGCCAGGCGTTGTCCTGCAAGGCGTCACGCAGGGCCGGCAGGACTTCGGCGCTGGAGGCCAAACCCAAGGCGCCAGTGGCGGCGCGGCGGACTTCGGTGTCCGGGTCGGCGCTGGCCAATCGCGCCAGGGCTGGCAGAGCGTCGAGCTGCTTGAGCCAGCCGAGCACGCCAACGGCTTCGCGGCGCACGTTAGCGTCGGCGTCATGTAATGCGGCGACGGCAGCCGGTGCGGCGTCAGCGAAACGCAGTTCACGCAGGGCGCGAAACGCGGCAATGCGCACGCTGACGTCGGCGTGATCGGTCCACGGCAGAATCACCCGCCCCGCCGCTTCAGTCTTGAGCAAACTCAGGCTCTGCGCGGCAGCCGATTGCACGGCGGATGACGAATCGGTCAGCGCCTCGCACAAGGCGTGCACAACCGGCTGATCTTCCCAGGCTTCGAGCAAGCGCGCGGCTTCAGCGCGGACTTCTTCAGCGGGATCCTGCCCCAGCCGATCAACCAGCCAGAGCAAGCCATCCGGCTCTTCGAGGTCGGCCAGATCAATCAGGGCAATGCGCCGCACGCCAGCGTCTTCGGCGGTCAGACGCGGTTGCAGGGCGAGGATGTCGTCGTTATCGGTCACAGCAAAAATAGAGGTCATAGGGCAAATCGCGGCAAAGGGTTTTCAGGAGGCAGGCCGAGCGGATTGAGGCGCGGCAGCGGTCGGTCGTTGTCGTGGCGCAGCAGGTCGAGGCAGTGGCGTTTGAGGCGCGAGAACTCGGCGCTGGTGACCAGTTCGCTGGTGCGCGGCCGGGCGAAATCCAGGCGCAAATCTTCGATGATGCGCCCCGGCCGTGCGCTCATCACCAGCAAGCGGTCGGCGAGGAACAGCGCCTCGTCGATGTCGTGAGTGACGAAGACCACGGTGGTGCGGATACGCGTCCAGATGTCCAGCAGCAGTTCCTGCATGTTCAGCCGGGTTAGCGCATCCAGCGCACCGAACGGCTCGTCCATCAGCAACAGGCGCGGACGATTGACCAGCACCCGGGCGATCTCGACGCGTTGCTGCATGCCGCCGGAAAGCTGATCGGGCCAGCGCTCGGCAAAGCCGTCGAGGCCGACCAGTTTGAGGATGCCATCGGCGGCGCGATGACGTTCAGCCTTGCCGATGCCGCGCATCTTCAGGCCGAAGGCGACGTTGTCACGCACCGTGCGCCACGGGAACAACGTGTGATGCTGGAACACCATGCCGCGCTGCGGTGACGGCCCGGACACTTCGCCGCCATCGACCTTCAGGCTGCCGGCATGCGCGCTCAGATGCCCGGCCAAAGCGCCGAGCAAAGTCGACTTGCCGCAACCGGACGGGCCGAGAATGCACACGAACTGGCCCGGTTCGATCTGGCAATCGAGTTCGCGCACCGCTTCGAACGCTTCACTTCCTTGGCCGAGGACGATGGACAATTGGCGGATATCGATCCGCCCTTCCGGGGTTTGCATCGCGCTCATCAGGCTTTTCCTCGCGGTCGATGCCAGGGCGTGAACAACCCGCCGAGACGTTTGATCAGCAGACTGCTGCCCATGCCCAATACGCCGATCAGCAACATGCCGACGACGATGTCGGCGTAGTTCTGAATGGTGTAGGACTCCCAGGTGTAATAGCCGATGCCGAACTGGCCGGAGATCATTTCCGCCGTGACTAGGCAGAACCACGAGGTGCCCATGCCGATGGCCAGCCCCGTGATGATGCTTGGCGCAGCGCCGGGCAGGATCACTTCCAGCAAGATCGCCGAGCGCCCTGCTCCAAGGCTTTTCGCCGAGGCGATCAGGCGTGGATCGACACCTTCGACGCCGTGCACGGTGTTGAGCAGGATCGGGAACAGTGCGCCGGTGAAGGTGATGAAGACCATCGACAGTTCCGAGGACGGGAACATCAGGATCGCCAGTGGAATCCAGGCGACGGCGGGGATTGGACGCAGGACTTCCAGCGGTGGCAGCAGCAGGTCTTCGGCCCATTCCGAGCGGCCGATGGCCAGACCCAACGCGATGCCGATCAGCAGCGCCGCAAGATAACCGGCGAAGACGCGGCTGAGGCTGGCGGTGAGATGTTGCAGGAGCTTGCCGGAGTCGCCGAGGCCCAGCGCGGCTTCGATCACGGCCAAAGGCGTTGGCACATTGGCGAAGGTGACGAGGCCGAGGTTCCAGTGATGGCTGGCGGCGAGTTGCCAGAACAGTAGGCAGAGCAGCAGCGAGGCGGCTCTTGGGATCCAGCGAGTGATGAATATGAACATAGCTCCTCCTCTGTATCACACCCCCCTGTGGGAGCGGGCTTGCCCGCGATGACGGACTTACATTCAACAATGATGTTTGATGTGCTGGCCTCATCGCGGGCAAGCCCGCTCCCACAGGGGAATGTGGCTTGCCAGAAATTAGCGGGCGGCGACTGCCTGAGTGGTGGCGTCGGTGAAGTCGAGGACTTTGCCGCCCTGTGCCGAGGCGTATTGCTGGGCCTGACCTTTGAGTAGAAACGCGCTCAGACGCCCTTTCGCATCACTGGCAAACCACGCCTGTTCGGCCAACAACTTGATCCCGCTGTCACTGGCCTGCGCATACACCGCACGGATGGTTTTGCCCTCTTGCTTCAACGCGGCCAGCGCGGTGAAGGCTTCTTCCGCCGAGGCGTATTGGCGCACCTTGTCCTCGCCGCGCACCCAGATTTCCGCAACGTGACTGAAGTCAGTGATGGCTTTACCGGTCGCCGCGTCCGTGCCCTTTAACGGCGTCTGTGCGTAGTTCGCCAATTGCGCGGTGTAATCCAGACCCGACGCCTTGAACGCCGCGCGGATGTATTGATCGTCGATGAAGTTGTTCAGATCGAGGCCGCGATCAGCCTTCTTCAGCAGCTTCAACGTATCGATGGCGGTGCCGACTGCCTGGCGATACTCAGGCTTCCAGCTCAGGTCACGGGTCTGCACGCCGAGCGGGCCGTGGAACAGATAATTCACCTCGGCATCGACGCCGGTGACTTTGGCGATCAGTTCGCTGTACTTCTCAGGCTCGGCGGCGAGCAGTTGATTGGCTTCAATGCTGGCGCGCAGATACGCGACGACGACTTCCGGGTACTTCTTCGCATAAGCCTGATCCACCAGCGCACCGTGGAAAGTCGGCGCATTGGCCTGGGCGCCGTCGTAGATCTTGCGGGCGAAACCCCGGCTCGGGAACAGTTCGGCGAACGGCACAAAATCGGCGTGGGCGTCGATCTTGCCCGCTTGCAACGCGGAGCCGGCGACCTCTGGCGGCTGGGCGATGATGTTCACATCATTCAGCGGATCCCAGCCCTGCGCCGCCACGGCACGCAGCAACATGCCGTGGGCGGTGGAGGCGAACGGCACGGAAATGGTCTTGCCCTTGAGTTCACTCAGCGACTGCACGCCCGACGCGCTCGGCACGACGATGCCGTTGCCGCTGCCTTTGATACTCCCCGACAAAACGCTGATGAACAGGCTGTGCTTGCCGGCGGTTTCAAACGCCACGCCGTTGAACGCACCGGGGAAATCGGCCATGGCGCCGAAGTCGAGTTTGCCGGCGACCATCTCGTTGGTCAGCGGTGCGCCGCTGGTGAAGTTCTTCCACTGCACGTCGTACTGGGCGTCTTTGTAGGCGCCGTCGTGGGGCAGGTATTTGTCGAGCAGCCCCAGCTCACGAATCAACAAGCCGCCAGCGGCGCAGTTGATGGTGGTGTCCTGGGTGCCGATGGCGATGCGGATGGTTTCGGCCGAGGCCGACAGAGTTAACGAAGCCAGTACCAGACCGGCAATTGCTGCACGCAACATGATTGTTTCCCCTCGAATCATTTATTTGAGTTCGTCTCCGCCGCGATCAGGGCGCGGTGGGAAACGAGGGGTTTTCGGTGAATCCAGCGTCCGGGTGTTTCCGGATGGCTTTGGGTTGTCACAGTTCAAATGTAGGAGTGAGCCTGCTCGCGATAGCGGTGTGTCAGCCAGCACATCTACATCTGACCCGCCGCTATCGCGAGCAGGCTCACTCCTACAGGGGATAGCGTTTCAACGCAGGAGATAAGGGATGTCAACTTTGACGGCACCCGTCGGGCAATCCTTTTCACACGGCATGCAGTACCAGCATTCGTCGAACGCCATATAGGCCTTCTGCGTTGCCGGGTTGATCGCCAGCAAGTCCATCGGGCAGACGTCGACACACACGGTGCAGCCCTTTTCGGCGATGCATTTGTCCTCGTCCACGGTGACGGGGGCGTTGGAGCGGAAGAAGATTTCCTGAGCTTGATAGGCCATGGTTCGGACTCTCTTTTAGTGGTGCATCAAGCGGCGAAAGCGCCAACCCGCAAGCGGTCGTAAGCCTGCATTTCTTCGGCATCGAGCGGGATGATGTAAGGTTCGACGGCTTTCTTGAAACTGGTCATCTGGCCGTCGTCGCCCTTCTTCAGATGGCAATGGCAGAACCATTCACCGTCATTGCGTTGCGGGTGGTCGACGCGATAGTGGTACAAACCCCAGCGGCTTTCGGCGCGGAACAACGAAGCGCGGGCGGCCATTTCGGCGCAGTCGCGGATCACGCTGGTTTCCATCGCACGCATCAGTTCGTGGGCGTTGTTGGCTTTCATCTGATCCAGATCGCGTTCGATGTCGCTGAAGCGTTGCAGGCCGATCTGCATTTTCTTGGTGACTTTCGGCGGTTGCAGATAATCGTTAACGAAGCGCCGCAGCTTGTACTCGACCTGCGCCGGCGGCAGACCGTGTTCGCGATCCAGCGGTGCGTAGACCCGGGCCTTTTCCTTTTCAATCTGCTCGGCGTCCAGCTCGGTGAACTCGCGTCCGGCGACAAAATCCGCCGCGTTATGCCCGGCAAACCAGCCGTAGGTAAACGCGCCGAGCATGTAGTTATGCGGCACGGCGGCCATGTCGCCGGCCGAGTACAAGCCTTTCACCGAAGTCTCGGCGCGTTCGTTCACCCACACGCCGGACGCCGAGTGACCGCTGCAAAAGCCGATCTCGGAGATGTGCATTTCGACCATCTGCGTGCGGTAATCGGTGCCGCGATTGGCGTGGAACTGGCCGCGACTCGGGCGCTCGTTGCTGTGCAGAATCTCTTCGATGTTCTGGATGGTTTCTTCGGCGAGGTGGTCGAGTTTGAGGAACACCGGGCCGTTGCCGCTCTCCAGTTCCTGGTGGAACTCCCACATCATCTGCCCGCTCCAGTAGTCGCACTCGATGAAGCGTTCGCCCTTGTTGTTGGCGGTGTAGCCGCCCAACGGGCCGGTGACGTAGGCGCAGGCCGGGCCGTTGTAGTCCTTGATCAACGGGTTGATCTGGAAGCACTCGAGGTTGGCCAGTTCGGCGCCGGCGTGATAGGCCATCGCGTAGCCGTCGCCAGCGTTGGTCGGGTTTTCGTAGGTGCCCATCAGGTAGCCCGATGACGGCAAGCCGAGACGGCCGGCAGCGCCGCAGGCGAGGATCACCGCTTTGGCTTTGATCACATGGAAATCAGCGGTGCGGCAATCGAAGCCCATCACGCCGTTGACGGCGCCCTCCTCGTCGGTCAGCAAACGCGTACAAACCAAGCGGTTGGTGATGCTCACCCGCGCACGTTTCAACTGACGATAAAGGACCTTTTTGATGTCGTGCCCTTCCGGCATCGGCAGCACGTAGGCGCCCATGTGGTGGACTTTTTTCACCGCGTAATCACCGGTTTCGTCCTTCTCGAACTTCACACCCCAGCGGTCGAGCTGCTCGATGGTTTCGAAGCTGTGCGTGGCGTAGGCATAGACGGCGGCCTGATTGACGATGCCGTCGTTGGCGATGGTGATTTCCTTGGTGTACTGCTCGGGTGTCGAGTGGCCGGGAATGATCGCGTTGTTCAGGCCGTCCATGCCCATGCTGATCGCGCCGCTGCGTTTGACGTTGGCCTTGTCGACCAGCAACACGCGCAAGTCGCGGTTCTTTTCCTTGGCTTTGATCGCGGCCATCGGGCCTGCGGTGCCGCCGCCGATGACGACGATGTCGTATTCCTGTTCGAGAACGTTGCGGGTCATGCCTGCTCCCCTTTTTGCCGGTCGATCCGCAGGCGGTACTGGAACGCATCGCCACGGTAGTAAAGGTGTTCGAAGTCCAGCGGCTGGCCTTGTGCGTCGTGGGTCAGGCGCTCGATGCGCATGATCGGTGAGCCGGCCTCGACGTTGAGCGCCTGAGTCAGATCGCTGTCAGCGAGCACCGCGTCGATGGCCAGATCAGCGTGGCCGAGGGCGATGCCGCAGTCGTTTTCGAGGATCAGGAAGATGTCGCGGATGACCAGATCAGCCTTCTCCAGCCGCTCGCCGACGGCTTTGGGCAGGTAGGTGATTTCCAGCGAAATCGGCTCGCGGTTGATCAAACGTACACGCTTGATCTGCGCGACGGTCTCACCCTCGGCGACTTGCAAACGTTCGGCCACGCGCTTGTCGGCGGCAATGAATTTGAAGCTACGCAGGCGGTTGATCACCTCGTAGCCGCGCCCGGTCATCGACTCGGCGAGGCCTTGCAGGCTGCTGACGTTTTGAAAGGTTTTCGGCTTGGCGACGAAGGTGCCTTTGCCGTGGATCTTGAAGATCAGCCCTTCTTTTTGCAGATCGCCCAAGGCCTGGCGCACGGTGATGCGGCTGACTTTGAACAGCGCACCGAGTTCGCTTTCGGACGGCATCTGGCTGTCTTGCGGGTATTCACCGTCGAGAATCCGCGCACGGAGGACGTCGCGCAGTTGGGTGTGCAGCGGGACGCTGCCAAGAGAGAGAACGTTATCGGTCATCACGGGATCACTTGTTATAACGAGTTATGACGTGATCTTAGAGTTGTTATGACAAGGTGAGAAATAATGTTTGGGCATAACCTTAGATGCATGGCACACGCTGTTCCCTGTGGGAGCTGGCTTGCCAGCGATGGCGTCCTGTCAGCCAACTGATTGGCTATCTGAACCACCGCTATCGCTGGCAAGCCAGCTCCCACAGGGGATTGTGCAGGTCCGGAGGATCAGTGGCGTTTGAGGATCTGGTCCATGACCCAGTCAGTCTTGAGGGCCTGTTCAGCGACGGCGGGATGTTGTGCATCGCCACGAATGTGCGCATTCATGCCCAGCACGTGATGCCACTGAATGTGTTGGTGATTGGGGGATTTCCAGGCTGATGCGCTCATCGGCATGCAGCTCAACCGGATGCTCATCAAACACCGAAAAACCAATCCGCCCGAGGCTGCCGATGATCTCGACCCGATCCTCGCGCCGATCCGCGACAAAGCTCCAGCAGCCCATGCCCAGCGCCCCGGAGGCGAACCGCCAACTGGCGCTGACGGCATCTTCCGCCGCATACAGTCCCGCCTGACGCGCCGTGAATCCGGCCACTTCGACGATGTCGCCGAGCAGATACTGGAACAGATCGAACCCGTGACTGGCCAGGTCAGCAAAATAGCCGCCACCGGCCACCGCAGGATCGGTGCGCCAGTTGTCGCGCCCTTCCAGATCCGCCGTTGACGGCGCCTTGGTCAGCGTCCAGCTCAAATGGCGAACCTCACCGATTCGCCCCTCCGCCAACCATTGCCGCACTTGCGCAAAACGCGGCAACGAACGGCGGTAGTAAGAAACGAACAGGTGCAAACCGGCCTCGGCGAACGCCTGCTGCATCTCGCGGCTTTGCCCGGCGCTCAGCGCCATCGGTTTTTCGACGCAGCAATGTTTGCCGGCGGCGACGACTTTGAGGCTGTAGGCGTGGTGACTTTCGGGTGGCGTGGCGATGTACACCGCGTCGACCTCGGGATCGTTGATCAGCGCATCGACGTCGGTGTAGACCCGAGCGATGCCGTGGCGCGCGGCGTAATCGCTGACCGCCTCAAGACGTCGGCCCATCACCGCCACCAGCGCCGAACCGGGTGCCTTGTAAAAGGCCGGCCCGCTCTTGCGTTCGGCGACGCTGCCACAACCGATCATGCCCCAGCGCACCACGTCCATGTCTGTTCCTTCAGCCGACGCGCAAGGCGCGCAGATCAAGATGTCCGTCCTGCAGCGGCGGGCACCAGTAATAGCCACCGGTGATCGGGCGGCTGATGCGATACAGGCCATCGGTGATGCCGTCTTCCAGACCACTCATACGACGCAATTGTGCTTCAAAAGCGTCCAGCGAGAAGCCGAAGGCGAGGAACATCAAACCGGCGCGATCACCTTCGATCCACGGCATCGAACGACGGACCACGAACGCTTCCGGCGCGAAGCTTTCCTGCGCGGTGCGTTTGACGTGGGCGGAGATTGGCGCGTCGTCGATTTCTTCGTTGTCGCTCAGGCGACGGCCCATGATGTTGTCTTTGTCGTCCGCCGAGAGTTTGTGAAAACCCTTGAGGTCGTGCTGCCACTGCTGGATCGCCGCGAAGCTGCCACCGACCATGCCGTCAGTGCCTGCGCTTTGCAGGGCAGCGGCGATGGCGGCTTCGTCGTGGGGATTTTCGGTGCCGTCTTCGTAGCCGGTCAGGTCGTGGCCGTCCTTGTGGCGGAAGGCTTCCTGCATCTCGACCAGACGCAGGGCCGGCGCCAGCGCGACTTCGAGGGCGTTGCAGCGGTTGAGCAGTTCGCCACGGTCGACGCCGTGCAACCACACCCACAAGGCGTGTTGGGTCGACGGGTTTTCCACACCGACGCCAGACATGGCCGGGAAACTGCGCAGGCCTTCGATTTGTACGTTGAGGGCCTTGACCAGGGACTCACCGAAACCAACCACTGCCGACTTGCCGTCCACCTGATTGATCAGGTTGTCGAACGCCTGCGGCAGCGCTTCAACTGATTCCAGGGCGAAAAACAGGTGACGTGCTTGTGGCGGAACAGGGGTAGCGAGAATGCCCGGCTGGTAGTAACTCATGTGAACTCCTTGAAAAAGTGCGCGGAGTTTACCTGTGGCCGGACAGTTTGTGGGGTTGAAGCAAATCAAAAGATCGCAGCCTTCGGCAGCTCCTACAGGGATCAGGGTAGGAGCTGCCGAAGGCTGCGATCTTTTGATCTTTTAAACAGCTGTAACGCTTTCCTGGCGCCACGCACTCGGGCTCAACCCTGTCCAGCGCTTGAACGCCCGGCGAAAACTGCGCACATCGCTGTAGCCGACTTCTTCGGTGATGCGCTCGATCGGCATATCAGGATTGGCCAGCAAACTCATCGTCCGCGCCTGACGCACCTGCTCCAGCAACGCTTCAAACGTCAGTGCATGCTCGGTCAAGCGCCGACGCAAGGTGCGGCTGCTCATGTTCAAGTCACCGGCAATCTTTTCGATATGGCTGCCAGAGGTCAGATCCCTGGCAATCGCCCGCTCGACCGCCTGAATCAGATCGAGCTTCTGATGGACCTGCGCGGCTTCCAGCTCCAGCAAGGCGACCGCCTGACGCAGCGCCAGCGAATGGTGATTGGGCAGGTTCACGTCAAGCCACTGCGCATCGATCAGCATGCGATTGTGCAGGCAACCGAAACGCACCTGCGGGCCCAGCAGGCGATGGTATTCACTCAGATAACTCGGCGCGGCATGCACGAATTCCACAGCAATGGCTTTGAATGACTCCCCGACCAACGCGCGGCCATACACCAGCAGGCTGGCGAAGAACTCCTCGACGGCAAACACCTGCACATCGGCGAATGGCAGGCGGCATTCAGCATCCAGATGCACCTGCGCACCGACCACATCAACGCTCGACACCACAATCCCGCCAGAGGTGTGCTGATGACGAATCCCCAGCGCAAAAGCATCGCGCAAGGTCTTGCACAGCGACAGCACATGCCCGAGCAAACCCAGAGTGCCGAGCACGTTCTGCGCGCCGACCCACAACCCCAAGCCTTGATTGGGCAGCACTTTGAGCGCGCGTTGAATCATCGCCACCGCCTGGCGATAGGAAATCCGTTGCGCCGGATCCTGCAAATCTTCAAGGGCGAACCCCAAGCCACGACACAGGCTTTGCGGGTCGATACCTTTGTTCTGCACGACTTCGGCGAGGGTTTGCAGGAGAAATGGCGACACCAGCGCCAATTCAAAGGTCGGGTCTTGGACTTTTACGTTCATGGCGGCTGACATTCCGGATCATGCTTGATTGTTATTTTTGTTACCGGTTATGTCGAAGGAAGTTAGCACAGGCTTGGACGACTGTCCGCAGAAGCCCCCCTCAATGGCCGCGAAAACCCTGCCCCGCCGGGCGCCAAGCGCTTATTTCTATGGTGCCCGGCGTCCCGCATGCCGGCGTTGCGCCCAAACACAATAATAATGAGGACGGATATGCACCCGAACCGCGCGACTTTGCCCCTGCGCCTGGCCCTATCTTTGCTGGGCTGCGCCGTGACCCTCCCGGCGCTGGCCACCGAAGCCGGCGTCGACAACATCGGCCCCGGCACCGACGGCTTCTTCATGTTGCCGCTGGAAGTCGACAGCCTTCCGGAGAACATGGTCGCGTTCAACCTCTACTACAACCATTACAAGTCGCGGAAACTCAATATCAGTTCACTCGGCGGCAAAGTGCCCGATGTCGAAATCGAATCGACAGCGGTGATTCCGCGCCTCGACTACTTGAGCCCGGTGCGCGTCTTTGGCGGGCGCCTGGCCGGGTACATCGCGCAGCCGTGGTTGAAACAGGAAGTCTCGGTATTCGGTCTGGACGACACCCGCGAAGGCATGGGCGATACCACGGTGGCGCCCATCATCTTGTGGGACATGGGCAAGAACCTGACCCTCGGCGCCGCGTTGGAAATCACCGTGCCGACCGGCGAATACAGCGTCGACCGGCTGGCCAACACCAGCAACAATTTCTATACCTACAAGCCGTTGTTCTCGTTCACCTGGCTGCCGACCGAAAAAACCGAAGTCTCGATGAAGACCACCTACAGCTTCAATGAGAAGAACAAGGACACCGACTACAAATCCGGGCAGATCTTCCACTTCGATTATTCGGCCAGCTACAAGATCACCGACGACCTGATGCTCGGCATCAACGGCTACTACCTCAAGCAAACCACCGACGACAAACAGTTCGGCCACACCGTGCAGTTTCTCGGTCAGGACGTGGACGACGGCGTGCGCGGCAAGGTGTTCGCGATCGGCCCGGCGCTGCACTTCACCTTCCTCAAATACGCCAGCGCGGAGATTCGCTGGGCCAAGGAATTTGACGTGGAGAACCGGCCTGAGGGGGAAATGCTCTGGGCGAAAGTCAGTATTCCGTATGCGTTCTGAAACCACCCCCAACCACCTGTGGGAGCTAGCCCTGCTAGCGATCCGGCCAGCACCAACAACATCTCCATTCACTGACCCACCGCCATCGCTGGCAAGCCAGCTCCCACAGGTTCTGTGGGGTGCATCAATCTAAACCACACCTAAATCCCTGTGGGAGCTAGCCCTGCTAGCGATCCGACCAGCACCAACAACATCTCCATCCACTGACCCACCGCCATCGCTGGCAAGCCAGCTCCCACAGGTTCTGTGGGGTGCATCAATCTCAACCACACCCAAATCCCTGTGGGAGCTGGCTTGCCAGCGATGGCGGTGGGTCAGGCAATAAAGATGTTGGCTGTGTTGGCCAATCGCTAGCAGGGCTAGCTCCCACAAGAAATAGCGACATATTCATAAGTTTTTCCGGGCAAAAAAAAGGGCGGCCAAATGGCCGCCCAAACGTACTACACGAGAGTCTTTTACAGCTTAAGTTGCCCGCGCTCCTCTTCGGTCAACTGCTGCTTCGCCTGTTCGTCCAGCGCCCCTGCGCCCAGCACCTGCACCGGGCTGTTCGGGTTGTAGCCCGGGGCCGGGGTGCGGGTGGCGCCATCGCGGGTTGGGGCGAGTTGTTCGTTGCCGAAACTCAGCACCTGCACGGTAAACACCGAGGCCTGATTCTGCCGCGAGGCCGCTTGCTGCTGACGCGCCACGTCTTCCGCCGCTTGCGTGGCCGAAGATGCCGCCGAACTGGCCGAGGTGATCGCGCCAGTGTTGACCGCCGATACCACCGGCACCCCGGTCGATTTACCCTGCACCGAAATGTTGGCAGCGTTGACCACCGTCAGGGCGGCGATGTTGACGTTGCCCGACACACGAATCCCCGCCTCGCCGGCATCGATGGTGCCCAGCGGCGCGATCAGGTCGATGTCGCCCGGCGCCACTTCGGCGATCGGGTTGAGCGTGGCGATACCGGCGCCGGTACTCGGCACCGACGGTGACAGGGTCACGTTGCCCCAGGTGTCGTAAACCCGTTTCGGCGGGGTGTAGACCACGGTGGTTTTCGAGCCGCGACCGGCGTTGATATCGCCCTCGGCAGACCAGCCGAGAATCGAGCCGCCAAACGTGGTCATGATCCGGCTCTGCCCCAGCAGAATGCTGCCCTGCGAATAGAGCTGAATGTTGCCCGAGCCTTGGGTGATGATCCCCGCTGTCGACGGTGGCGCCGCGCCTTCGATGCCGAACACCTGACCGCCACCCGGCGTGAGCATCTGGATATCGCCGCCGAACAGGGTTTTGACCCCGGCACCGCCGTACATTGTGATGTCGCCGTCATAACGAATGGCATTGCCCGCCACATCGCTGGTCGGGAACAACGCCGCGATGGCGTTGCGACCGCGCAAATAACTGCCCTGACGCGGACCGTCGACATCGTTGTATTCCAGGCCACCGGCGCGCAGTTCGGCGAAGTACACCTGCCGCGCGAAGATCGCCTGTTCAGCGCTCGGCAGCGCGGCGTAGAACGCTTGCGCCTGTTCGGCATTGCCGCTGAAGCCATAGCCGAGGGTCAGCCAGCTCTGCAGCTCGTCCAGGTACGTCTTGACCACTTTGCCCGGTTGGCCGTTGAGAGAGACCTGCGAATCAGCGAGGTTCTGCGGGTTCAGGTAGCGCGCGATGAACCGTGAGTAATCCAGCCCTTGCGCACCAACACCGGCCTGCAGCACCACACTGGCACCCGGTCGGCTATCGCCTGCCAGCACCGGCCCGATGCTGGTGATGCTGGCACGGTCCTCCATCAGGATGTTGCGCCCCGCGGTGACGTCAAGCACACCTGGGCCGGCGATGTCGAAGCTGCTGTAGAGAATGTCGCGCCCGGCCGCAACCCGCGACACATCGTTGGGCCGGTTGTGAATGAACAGGTTGCCGGTGGAAGCGATGTCTTCGTTGCTGGCGCTCAACCCTTCACTGGGTGCTTTGGCTGGCTGGCCCAGATAGGTCCCGGACGCGACGATATCGCGACCGGCGAGCATCCAGACCGGGCCGGCCGCTTCGTACCAGGTGCGCTGCGGTACGCCGAATCGGCTGAATGTCAGCGTTTCGCCGCTGCGCACACCCACCAGGTCCCCGGTCAATGCGTAGAACCGCGCAGGTTCCTGCACACCACTGAGTCCCGAATAACTATTGGCCCCGAACGTAAACAACGGATACAGCGCGTTGGCTCTCGTCGCAACGCCGTCCGGGCTGTTATTGGTCAGGATCGGCCGGATTGTAGTGTTGCTTTCATAGCCGTTGAAGGATGGCGCAAACGGTGTAGTGATTGCCGAAGGACTGGCGCCCGATTGATTGATCGCGTAACCACCGGCATAGATCGAGTCACCAGCCAGCAGTTCCAGCTGACCCGCAGCGGACGGTGCCAGCAACAACGAGTAGCCCGACGCAGGCGGCGCATTGCCCGGACTGTAGACGGCCGAGGGACCGGCATAGATGGAACCCTGGGCGGCCACCGCACGCAGGATCGACGGATAAACGAAACGCCCGTCAGTGGGTGAGACGTTATAGCTGGCACCCGTCAGCAGATCGCTTTCAGCCAATTGCGTGCTCGGCGTCAGGTTGCCCCCCGCCGAAAACAGATCGATCGCGGTGTGATCGGTCCACAGCGAGAAACCGGTCAAACCGCCGCCCGCATGGGCCACGCCACTGCCGTCGGTAAATGGCGTGGAATTTTGCAGGCGCACACGCCCCGGATCTGCGGCACCGCCCAGTACCAGATCGCCACGGGTACTCAGGCGCATGCCCGAGTCACCGGGAATCAACACCAGCCCGCCGCTGGCGCTGCTCAGGGTTGAGCTGAACGGGTCGTAAGCGCGCACTTCGCGCGGATCCTGATCCTTTGAGAACGCGCCATATTGCAGATTGACGCCGCCCACCGCACTCGCGCTGACTTGCGCCGCGCCGCGCAGGTTGATCACCGCGCCTTGCAGATCGTGGCGTGGCGCTTCTGTTCCGGTTTCCCGCGCCCGGGCCAGTAGCGACGGGTTGAGCGCACCGCCCAGACGCATGTCGATATCGCCACCTCCCGTCAATTGCAGGCTGCCGTCGCTACCCACCCGGCCGGTGCTGCCCACGGCAACGACCAGCCCCTGCCCCCGCGGATAGAGATTGGCGCGGCCATCGCCAACCGGATCGAGCATGCCGCCGTCGGCACCGGCGCGCAGATTGATGTTGCCGCCGCCGAGGGTACCGAAGCCGGTGAAACCGACCAGATAAGGCACCGTAGCGGTCTCGCCTGACAACGGCTGCGTTGTGTAGCTGCCGAAGTTGATCCACCAGGCGGTCGGTATTTCGCCGTTGCCCGTGCCCTGACGCCACAACCAGTTGCCCACGGCCACGCTCGACACTTGCTGGCGGGTATCGAAATCTTTGTTCAAGGCACGTTGCCCGATGACATCCCCCGACACTGACCCGCCCGCGCCTATCGTCAGATTGCCACCCAGCTGCGGATACCAGGCTTGATACAAACTGTCGCTGCCGCCATCGACCCATTTCTCGTTATCACTGCCTGCACTGCCAAGCACCGAACCGTCATCCGACAGACGACCGCGTGGCTGGTTGTAACGTGCCTCGACGTCGCTGGACTGCGTACCCGCCGTGTAAACGCCGAACGGCGATTCCATGCTCAGGTTGCCAGCGGCCAGCACATCGAGGTCACCGGTTCCGGTACGCAGTACGCTGAACATCTGCGTGTGCGTGGCCACCGTGGTGCCGCCGACATTGGGTTTACACGAGTTCGGATCGATGTCGCACCAGAACAAATCGTCCTCGGAAACCGGTGTACCCGTCGGCATACCCAACCAGTTGCCATCCGCCCAGAGGAATTTGGCGGGCGCGACACAGACACCCGGGATCGCGTCGCACCAGAACATTTCATCTTCCTTCACCACCTCCCCGGCCGGGTACCCCAACGCATTGTCGACCGCCCAGGTGGTGTCGAGGGTTTTCGTGGTGACGACCATGCCGTAATGCGTATCCGCCAGTCGCAAGTGACCTTCGCTGGTGAGCGGTTTCACGGTGCGACTGTCGGCAGCATCAAGATCCGCACCCGCCACTACGCGCATCGACCACGAGGTGCTGCCCGACGGCAGCATGCTCGCCAGGGCCCAGTTGCGTCCCTGCTGCGTGCCGTTCAACGGGCGCAAATCGATGAACGCTGTGCCGTCGGCCAGCACCACGTCGGTCATCGACGGAATCAGCGAGCCGCGTAACAACGCCAATGCACCGCTTAATTTCACGCCAGCGATTTTGTTGTCGGCAAACGTGCCAGGCAATGGCACGCCCTTGGGCCAGAGCATCGCCTGCATGTCGGTGGCCGCGTTCAACCGCGTCCCGGCCCCGAGGCGGCTGCCCGCCGGCAAGGTCACGTTGTCGCTGAGCAAGGTACCGGCGGCGTACAGCAGGTTGCCGCCGGCGTCATGCACCGCACCGGCCAAGACTGTACCGGCCGTCAGCGTGTAAGGCCCGGCGAGGATGCCCTGGGTTGGCAGCAGCGTGCCGCTGGCCAGCGTCGCACTCTGTATCGGCAAGTCGTAATTGAGCGTCGTGCCGACCGGGAACGAGGTGCCTTCTGCCAGCGTCACCCCGGCGCCCGGAACGATCAGGTCACCACCAAAAGGCTGGATGCCCGGCACCAGTTTCCAACCGGCGTCGTCAACGGTTTCCGGCGGCGGCGCGAAGCCGTCGTTGATGCTGCCGTAAATATCCAGATTGCCGCCGGCGCGGATCAGCAGGCTGCCGGATTCGCCCGAACCATAAACAGCGGTTTTTTGCGTGTGCGGATTCAGACTGGCGTAACGGTAAGCGGACAGGTCCAGATCGCCCCGCACGACCAGATCGCCGTCGGCAGTTTTGCTGGCGATCTCGACGCCCGGGCGTAGATGGAACGCATCGCTATAAGCTGCGTTATTCAATCCGGCCAGTTTGCGTTGCAGCAAATCGCCGTTGCCCAGCGCCGCATCGATGAACGCCGTGCTGTCGCCATGGATAACGTCCAGATAAGCCTGATCGATCACCTGATACGGGCGCCCGCTGACGGCAGCATCGGTGCCGTCCGCTGCATCGGTGTAGCGGCGCATGGCGTTCAGGCCGATGGAACGCGCGCCCTGAATGTTCAACACACCGCTGGCATCGATGGCGATGTCGCCACCGCCGATACGCGGTGCATTGAGTTCCAGCGTACCGCGCGGCAGACCATCGTTGTGCCCTGCCCCACTGCCCGGCGGCGCGTCGGTGCCGTGGCGCAAATCGATCCGTGCGCCCGGCGCCAGCGTCAGCAAACCATTGCCGGAATCGAGTTCGACCATGGCGCGGTTGGGGGCATCGATGATCTTGCCGTAGCTGTCGACACGCAGCACGCGACCATGGGCATCGAGCACGGCATTGCCAGTCAGAGTCAGACCGTTATTGGCGGACAGACGAATGCTGCCGACCCGCTCACCACTGGCGTCGATCAGGCCGGCCACGGTCAGACTGCCGTTGTCCACCGAGACATTGACTTCACCGGCCTTGAACCCGTCGCCGATCACCAGGCTGCCCTGCTTGAGCTGGAAGCTGCGGCTGCCGAACACCCGCCCGGCGTTCAAGCGCTGGTTCAACGCAGCGAAGTCCTGGTTCAAATCGCCGCCCAGCCGTTGTGCGCGAATGTCCACGCCACCGGCCTTGTACGGCACCAGCGTGCCACCGGCATCGAAGTAACCGCTGCTGGCACCGAGGATCTCGCCTTGCAGATCGACTACCCCGGCATCCGCTGCCAGCGCCACCGCACTGAGATTGCCGGCCTGGTTGTTGTGCGCCGACAGATCGATACGTGAACCGGCAGCCTGGCGGATATTGCCGTGGCTGCTGTACAGCGCCACATCGCCGCCCCAACTGTATTTGCTGACGTCATTGAACGGCAAGGTACGCCCGGCCAGGTCCAGGTGCGCGGCGTTGGTCAGGGTCAGATTGTCCTCGGACTTGACCACCAGTTTGCCGCTGGCCAGTGCAATGCGACCGTCGAGCAGCACATTGCGCCCTTCAAGCGTCAACTCCGCACCCAAGGCATCGGCCACCGCAGCATTCGCAACGCCACTCACCGTCAGGTCGTCGCCCGCCTTGAGCAGGTTGACCGAGGCCGCTTCACCAGTGAGCAACGGCGTGCGCAGATTGAGGTTGCCGCCACTGTAGACGTAGCCGGAAATCGGGTCGTAAGCCCCTTGCGCCAGATACACCGCAAGACTGCCCTTGTGGTTGGCGGTAATACGCTCGCTGGCGTTGAGGTTGACGTTGGCAAAACCCAACGCCAATCGGTTGTTCTGATCCAGGCCGTTGGGCTGCGGATTCGGGCCATAACCGAACTCGATGCGTTGCGCCTGAATGTCCAGTGTGCCGCGTCCTGTCCCGGCGCCACCACTGGCTACCGCGCCCGGCGCCTGGGTCGCTCCGTTCCAGATCAGGTTGGCGGTGCGAATGGTCGCCACATCGCCAGCCTCGCCCCAGCCATAGACGGCGGGCGTGGCCAATAACAGGTTCTGCAAGCGACTGACGCCGGTCTGCGGGTCAAGCGTATCGAGGCTGACGTTGCCGAAGAAGTTGAACGAGTCGCGAGTGGTCAGACTCAGGGTTTCCAGTGCCGGAGCGCCGAACTGCGTGTCGCCGCGCAGCAGGCGATCGAGCACGTTCTGGTTCAAGGTCAGGCCACTCGGTACGCGACCTGCCGCGGCCAGCGCCTCGGCGCTACCGGCATTGACCGCGCCGACGGCCAGCGCCAGGTGACGGGTGCCGAAGCGCACGGATTCGTTCAGTTCGAACTGGTTATCGGTGGCAGCGGTAATGCTGCCATTGGAATAGAGCAACGTTGGCTGAGCGCACGGCTGCGCAACGCACGTACCGATGCGGATGCTGCCCGCGCCTTCAGAATACGTGGCGACCGTCGGTGCGAGCGTGCTGGTCCAACCGTTGGACACGACCAACAGACTGGCGGAACCCGGCTGATAAATGAAGCCGTCGGTCGAGTCATAAGGCGCATCACCGCGGCCGAGGGTGTTGATACCGGCGCCCGCTTCCAGCGTGATGCCACCGTTGACTTTGTCAGTGCGCAACAGCACTTCCGGTGCCGATAACACTGCGCCTTCACGCAGAGTGATGTTGGCAGCCGAACCATCAAAGCGAATGAAGTTACCCGCCGAGCCGTATTCAACCGTCGGCGTGGCGCCAAGGCTCAGCCGTCCGGCTTCGAGCCGGTCAAGGCTGTCCGCATACAGCGAAATTCCGGTAAACCCCGGCGTACGCAACCGGCCTTCACCGAGCACCTCCAGGTCCTGGGCCAACACGACAGCGCTCCCGGCCACGCCGCCCTTGTCTGGGGCAAACAGGGCCTGACCCTGAAAGTTCATGTCGATGTCGTGCTTGCCACCGGCCACCAATTGCACGTTGAGGGATTTCGCATCCATTGGCGCCAACGCACGTGGCACACCCCGACGAGCCGCATCGCTTTCGATGAACTGGGTGAAGCTCGTTTCGTTGTACTGCGAATAGCGGCGCAGAACATCGGCCGACGTCAGGATCACCTGGCTCGGCAGACTGTCGCGCACACCGCTGTTGGCAATCGACATCAGTCCGGCACTGGACCACGAACCATTGCGCATTTTCAACGCGCTGCTGGTCACGCCCGGCGTCGCCTGGCCATTGACCTCGACCCGGAACGCGCCGGGCAGCAAGGCAAAGGTTGAAGGCAGCAAGGTGTAGGTGCCGGCGGCCAGGCCAGGAACACCCGCGCCGACGGTAATTTGCTGGCCAATGCGCGGATCGCTTGCACCGGCCTCAGCGAGTGCCGGTGCAAAGGCACTCTGGTTGCCCGGCACAATGGCGTACACCGGGTTACTGCTCAGACCCGGCAAGCTGAACGTGCCATCGGCAGCGTTGCGCACCAACGGATTGAATCGGGCATCGGTGGAACCGCCGCGCCCGGAGACAAAACCGGCGCCGCGCAGATCGCCGCCGCCCGACAAGTCAATCAACGCGCCGCCCTGCACATCGACGTACTGCCCGGTGAGGATCACGCCATCCAGGGCACTGGAGATCCCGTGCAACACCACGGATTTGCCGTCGTAGCGATAGTCGATACCGTCGGTGGTACCGCCATACGGCATGACCAGACCAGCACCGCTGACCGACGTGACACTGCCGGGCAACAGGCGCAGCTCCTGGGTTTTGCCCAGGGAGTTCTCGCCCAATCTGATCAATCCCAACGGGGCGCGGATAACGCCGCCCTGCTCGATCTTCCCGGCGACCAGCAGCAAGTTGCCGAACGCGGAATACGGCAAGGCCTGCGGTGCCTCGCCATGGCCGCTGATACGCAAGGTACGCGCAAGTTCCGGGACGGCCGTATAGCCCTGATAACCAACACGGACATCGGCCGAAACACCTGTGGCCGGATAAATCTGCGCAGCGCGCAAGTTCAGATCACCGGGCGTCCACAACCGCGAGCTGCGCTCGTTATCGTTCGGCGCGAGAAAACGCATGTCGCCACGACTGTCGAGGGTGACCTGGTCGAAGCCACGGCGGCTGACGGCAGCGGCCGGCGCGGCGAGCTGCGCGATCGTCCCTTCGGTGCCGAACGACAAGGTGTTGCTCAGATCGAGCAGGTCAGCGGTGGCGGTGAAGCGGGCGTTCGACAGCTCAGTGGTCGCGTTGGCCAGCAGCCGTGGACGCATGCTGACATCCGAAGGCACGTACAGACCCAGCCCCGACAAGCGCATGTATGGCGCGGCCAGATTGATCCGCGTCGTGTCGCTGGCAGCCTGCGCCAATGAGATCGAGCCGGTGTAAAGATTCAGGCTTTGATTCATGCGCAGATCGACGTCGCCGGCGAATGTGAGCAAGCCGTTACTCAACAGGCTCAGGTGATCGAAACCACCCGACATCAAACGCTCCGCGCTCAAGCGGGTCTGACCGTAACGCAACTGCGCCGCGCCTTCGCCGGCCTGCAGATGCGCCGGCAGCAGCGAGCCATCCGAGCCTTGGCTGATGATCATTTCGCGGGGCGCACGCACTTCGTTGCTCGCCAGATTCATCTGGTAGAGCGGCGCGTCCTGAACAATCTCCAGACGTCCACCCGACGCACCGACGCCACCCGCTGCAGCCTGCAACTGACCGTCGAGGAACACGCCATTGTAAGAACTCAAGGCAATGCGCCCGCCATCGGTGGCGACGTCGGTCGGTCCGCCCCCGGCGACATCCAGAACCGCGTGCGTACCGGAGGCGTCCAGGCGTGCACCGTTGCGTACAATCACGTAAGCATCGGCCGACGTCGCGGTGATTTTCTTCGAATCAATCTCGCCGCCGAGAATAATGCTGCCGCCTTTGCCGATCTGGCCGTACACCCGACCCAGCGCATCCACGGCCGTGTAGGCGCGACCGGCAACATCCAGCACCGCATCTTCGCCGATCCAGATCGAGCGGTTGTGGGCCTGCGGGTCGGCGTTCTGCAGCTTGGTCGCCACGTCCAGCGAGCCAAACTGTTGCTGACGAATATCGAGAGTGCCGCCCCAGGCGTTCAATTGCCCGTCGACCGTAATCTGTCCGGCACCGCGCAGTTTGATGCGCTGCCCCGGGTCGACACTGATCCGTGCACCGTGGCCAATGGACAACGGACTGCTCGCCGGGTCAATCAGCGCTAACTCGCTGGAACCGGCCTGGAGCGCAAGACTGGCGCCGCCACGCTGGGTCAGAACGCCTTTGGCCGGGTTCTCCTGAAACAGCGTGGGGGTCCACAATTCGAGGGCCGTGCGCGGATCGACGCCGCTGGACTGGATCGGCGCCGCATCGCCGAAACGGTAGACCGGCATCACCACATCGACCTGCGCACCATCAGCGACTTCCAGCCCGGTCAGGCCGGTGACGCTGTAACTGGCAAAACCGGTGCTGAACAGACTCGATGCCAGTTGCAGCGTATTGTCGCCGTGTGCGGCGCCAGTTCCACCGATCACAACGTTGCCGGACTGAATCGTCAGACTGCCGCCACCAGTGACACCGTAGCCACGCACGTCGCCATCAAGCATCAATTGCGACGACGCCGAACGGGTCAGCGGACTCGACTCCAGCGTAATGTCGCCGCCCTTGCCGCCGCGCGTCTTGCCATTGGCCAACAGCGCTCCGCCGGACGACACGTCAAGCAGACTGCCACTGCCCAGGTTGACGCTGCCGGTACTGCGCACAGACACCACGCCGCCATTGAGGTAGGCCAGACTGTTCACGTCGTCCGGATCGGTACGCAGATTGCTCCACAGTCCGCGGGCATCGAGCTGCACGCCTTTGGCCACCGTGACGCCGACAGCCGTCCCGGCCGGTGCCAGCAGCGCGGAATTGCCGGTCAGGACATCCCCCACATTCATGCTACCGCCACGCGCAGTCAGGTTCGCATTGACCTGCACTTGTGGGGCGAACAAGGTGATATCACCACCAGAAGCAACGGTCAGCGCCTGATCGACAACAATGGTTTTCGCGGCAGAGACCTTCAACGCACCGAGCTGAAAGCCGTTGAGCATATCGCTGTCGAGAAACAACTTGCCGACCCGCTCCTGCGCCACGGCATCCGCCAGGCCGGGCGCTGTGAGCGCCGCTGCGTGAGTGCCGCCGATCTGCACCTGGTCCAGTAGCGGATCGAGCAGGTACTGCAGGCCACCGGCGGTCGCCGACCAGGCCGGATCGTATTGACCCACGATCAACTGCGCCCGGCGAGCCCGTGCGATCTGACTCTGCTCATAGCCATCCAGCACCGCGCGGGGTGCTTGTGTCTGGCGCTCGCCCTGGAACACTTCGCCGAGAATCTGGCCATCGACCAGCGCGTTGCGGGTGGCAATCACCAATTGGCCGGCATCGCGACCGACGGTGTAGCCCGATTCCTGACGCGAGCTCGGCGCAATCAGCGGGTTGTAGAAAAACTGCGTCTGGCCCCAGCGCTCGCTGCTGTCTTCATAGCCTTTGTACAACCCGGTATAAAGCAGATCCCCCGGCGCCCGTGAGACTTCGTATAAACGCCCGTCGGCGCCTCGCAACCAGCTCTGTCGGATCGCGCCGCTCTGCACGTCGAGGGTGCCGCCCGACAAGTTGATCAGCGAGCCTTTCTCGGTGACCACGTCGTTGCCGGCAAAATTCACGGAACCGCCCTGCGCCATCCATTCACCGATGCCGTGGCCCTGAGTGCCGAGATAGCCACCGACTTCCAGCAGACCTCCGGCCGTGTACCATCGGTCTGTAGCGTAGCCGTTGGTGCCGGCCGGCACGTACACCAACTCACGCACATCGACCCAGATGTCGTTGCTGTTGAGCGCGCCGCCCTCGCGGTTGACCGGCGCATCGCGTTGCTCGTTGCCCTGCACGTTGATCTTGATGTTATTGGCTTCCATCGCCACCTTCACCCCGACAGCGCCGGACACATCAATCACGGCGCCGTCGCGCACCAGGCTGCGACGCCCCGCCGATACCGCGACCTGGCCACCGGTGGCAAGGGTGATCGAGCCGTTCTGAAACTCGACGCTGCCGCCGCTAGCAATCTCCACACGCGACTGATCGCCACGAATTCGGTTGGCGGCACTGACGGCCTGGAGCGAAGCATCACGCTGGCTGTCGAGCGCGGTGAGGTCGCTGCTATCGAGCAGGATCGCGGTGACGCTACCCTGAGCGAGCGTGACGCTGCCGGTGTTATCGGTCGCCGGATTGAGCAAGTGCACAGTGCCGCGCGTGGCCACCGAGGTGCTTGCCAGCAACACACCGTTTTGCAGCACTTCATGGCCGGTCAGCGTGATGTCGCCGGTGGCGGCCTGGATCAAGCCATTGTTGCTGACCTTGCCGGCCACGGCGCCGGTCTTGAAGCCCGGCGTCACTTCATTGCCGAAGGTCGTGGACACGGCGTTGCCATCGGTGCCCGAACCTTTGCGGATGTAAAAGCGATCGCCTGCACCGAGCAGGGTCTGGCCTTTGGGGGTGCTGATGTTGCCATCGTTCTGCACCTCGTTGCCCAACAGCAAGGCGTAGCCACCCGCATCCGTCGACGCCTTGGGCGCATGGGTCTGGATAGTGGCGCCACGTTCCACCAGCACTTTGCCGGCCGCGTCGGTGAAGGTCGGCTGAGTCGCGGTGCTGTCGAAGTACAGACCCCGTTCGCGGAACTGAATATCCGTGATGTTGGCCGCCGCCGCCACCAGGTTGCGCACATTGACCTGGCTGCTGCCACTGAACACGATGCCGTTGCGGTTGATCAGCATCACCGTGCCGTCGCCCTTGATCTGGCCCTGAATCTGACTGGCACGCGCGCTTGGGTCGTTGACCCGGTTGAGGACTGCCCAGTTGGATTGCTGAGCGAATTCGACCGTGGTGTTGCGGCCGACGTTGAAGGTTTCCCAGTTGAGAATCGCCTTGTCGGCGGTCTGCTCGATCTTCACCGTGGTCTTGCCGTCAGCCTGAGCCTGCTGCGGTCCCTTGGCGTTCAGCCAACCCTGGCTAAGGCTGTTGTCGACCTTCAAGCCGCCCTCGCCCAATCCATCCGGCACGCTTTGCACACTGCCCAACGCCACCGCACGCCCGGCTGCCTGCGCCGCCTGCTGCGCAGCAATCGCCGCCACGGTGTTGTTAAGGGTCTGCAACGAGCGCTGCAATTGCTGATTGGCTCTTTGCTGCTGGGCCAGTGGAGGGGTCATCCCCGGCAACCCGCCAACACCCGGCCGCGCTGCCGCCGCTTGTTGTGCGGCGCCCTTAGCGGCGAACCAGTTGGAGCTGAACGCCGTTTGCGCCTGCGCACTGCCCGCCACCAGACACAACGCCACCGCGTGCGCCAGTGGCTTGAGCAGCCATAGCGCCGGATCGGCGACCTCACGCTTGAGCATCTGGGCACGGGTACTGCGACGGGATGGGCGAGCGAGCATCACTACGAGATCCTTTTTGATTGCCACACAAAGCTGCAGGCCAGCTAAAACCTGCTGTTACGACATAGGCAGTTGGCGAAGGGCGCGACCGAACGGATGTCACACAAACTTCATGATTGAGGTGTAAATCGAGCAAAAAAAATGGCAGCAACCCGAAGGCTGCTGCCATTTCCTGACGCTTTAGGCGTGTATTACAAAGGACGACCGACAGCGTTGCAGACGCTGGCGTTGTTGATGTCCAGGTTGTTGCCGGTGGAGTTGGTGACGAAGTTGGCGGTTACAGCGGTTTTCCAGTTGGTTGGAACCGGAATGAAACCGTGAGCGGCAGTGGCCACGGCGTTGCCCGGAGTGCTGTAGTGCTGGGTCAGGAACGCTTTGACGTCAGCAGCCACGGCTGCGTCCTTGTAGCACTGGCCGAAGATGAAGTTGGTGTAAGCCGCCATTGCATAACCGCTGGACGGGTTGGCAACCACAGGGGACCACTGCGCCGGATTGGCCGCGTTGGTTGGCAGTGGAGCCGAAGCCAGAGCAGTGTTGACGTTGGCGCTGGTTGGCTGAACGCCATTGATACGAGCAACAACAGCGTTGCTCGCAGCGTTGACACCGTCCGGACCGACATAACCGATGGAACCGTCAACCGCGTTGACTGCCGGGCCTACGTCAGCGGTATTGGCCACGCCGACCCAGTTCGACGGCACAGCGGAACCTGCTGGCAGACGTGCGTTGGTGAAGGTGGTGTTGACCGCGAACTGAGTCGGGCAGATCGAGTTCAGGTGACGGCTGAGGATTTCGGTGGTGCCGCTCGAAGCGGTGCGATAAACAACGCGGATCGCGGTGGTGTCGGAGGTACCCAACAGCGCGCCCCAAGTAGTCTTGGTGCCCGACAAGGCATCACACAGTTGAGCGCTGGTCAGGTTGAGGGTGGTGTTGCCGGCCTTTTTGTAAGGGATGGCAACCGAAGTGGCGACTGATGGCAGTTGAATCAGCGGACCAAACGAAGCGCCAAAGCTGGTGTTGTAGGTGCTGATTTCCGAAGCGCTGAGGATCGAGTCGCTAGCGGCGAAGTGCACAGTGCCAGTGGTGCTGAACTGTGCGGCGGTGTTGGTCAGGAAAGCACTTTTGCCGATGCCGCTACCGGTCACGGCGTAGCTGAAGTTGGCAGGCAGGATGCTGTTGGCAGAACCTTTGTACAGAGCGGCAGGCAGTGAAGCGCCACCACCGGTTACGGCCATGGCCTGGGCGGAGGCCAGAGCGGCGACGGTCAGGGAAGCTGCGATCAGAGTGCGCTTGAACATGAAGAATCTCCTTTTCAACTAGGTTGTGAACACAGGTTTTCGGATGGCTTGCATGACACTGGGAGGACTCAACAGGCCCTCGCTAGCGCTGGCTGGTTAAGTCGCACTGAGAAATTCGCAGTTTCCGGTGACAGATAAAGGAAAAAACCTCGGGAGCTGCGCGGTGATTTTCGAGGGATTTTCTCGGGTGTTCTCGCGGTTGTGCGGAGTGTCTGCGCCGGGCATTTCGGGGGAACCGGCCACAGCCCTTGAAGGGCCGTTGCAGATGACAGAAAGGAGAACCCGAGGATGGGAAAAATGAGGGTCGGGTGATGCTGAAGTCCAGAAAAAAAGTTTGGATTATTTGTTGTTCTGACTGGCCTCATCGCTGGCAAGCCAGCTCCCACAGGTTTTTGTGTTGTGACACAGGTCGCATTAGCAACACTGCTCCCTGTGGGAGCTGGCTTGCCAGCGATAGGGCCCGAACAGACAACATCAAACCAACAGACACGCCCCTACTGCACCAACTGATTGATCTCAATAATCGGCAACAACACCGCCATCACAATCACCAGCACCACCCCGCCCATCACCACAATCATCAGCGGCTCCAGCAACGCGGTCATGCCCATCGCCCGGCGCTCGATATCCCGCGACAACGTCTGCGCTGCACGCTCGAGCATCGGCGGCAGCGAGCCGGTTTTTTCGCCACTGGCGATCAAGTGAATCAGCACCGGCGGGAACACGTTCTCAACGCGCAACGCCGCCGCCAGGTTGACGCCCTCGCGCACCTTGGCCGTGGCCTCGTTGACGCTCAGGCTCAGGCGATCGTTGGACAGCGTCTGCCGCGCCGCTTCCAGTGCGCGTAACAACGGCACGCCCGCGCCACCGAGAATCGCCAAGGTAGAGGCGAACCGCGCCGTGTTCAAACCGAGGATAAACCGCCCGAACAGCGGCAACTTCAGCACCCGATGATGCCAACGCAAACGCGCCGCCGGATTACGCAGATAAAGGCGCCAGCTCCAGAACGCCCCCGCGATGATCGCCGCACACAACCAGCCCCACGCGCGAATGAAATCACTCGCCGTCAGCATCGCCAACGTCAGCCCCGGCAAATCCTGGCGCGCCTGAGAAAACGCGCTGACCACCTGCGGCACTACGTAGCTGAGCAGGAAAATCACAATGCCGATCGACACCAGCCCAACCACGCCCGGATAGATAAACGCGGTGAGAATCTTGCCGCGCAGGTTGTTGCGCTCCTCGATGTAATCGGCCAGCCGCTCCATCACCTGCGCCAGATCGCCCGACTCCTCGCCCGCCGCAATCAAGGCGCGATAGATCTCGGGAAAGTCCCGAGGCCGCGCCGCCAGCGATTCGGCCAGACGCATGCCGCTGCGCACATCGGCGCGCACGGCGCTGAGGGTGTGGGCGATGTGTTTTTTCTCGGCCTGCTCAACCGTGGCGCTAAGGGCAGCCTCCAGCGGCAGACTGGCGCCAAGCAAACTCGCCAGTTGACGCGTGGCCCAGGCCAGGTCGTTGTCGGAGAGTTTGGCACTGAACAATCCACCGCCGCCGTGCTGGGCGACGTTGCTTTCCTTGTGCACCGACAGCGCAGTCAAACCCCGCGTGCGCAACGCACTGAAAGCGGCGCTCTGGCTGTCCGCCTCGAGGTGCCCGGATTCGATTTTGCCGCTGGCGTCAGCGGCTTCAAAACGATAGCGATTCATCAGGCGTCCCGTGTCACACGAAGGATTTCTTCAGGCGCGGTGGCGCCGCTGCGGATCCAGCGTTCACCGTCCTCGCGCAGGCTGAACATCCCGGCTTTCGCGGCGGATGCACGCAAGGCCTGCTCCCCTGCCCCTTGGTGAATCAGGGTGCGGATGTCGTCGTCGATGCAGAACAATTCGTGGATGCCGGTGCGGCCGCTGTAACCGGTTTGATTGCACGCCGGGCAACCGACCGGGCGCCAAGTGCCCGGTGTCGCCGGGTCCTCCTGTTTGCACTGATTGCACAGACGCCGCACCAGGCGCTGCGCCAAAACGCCGAGCATCGAGGAGGCCAACAGGAACGGTTCGACGCCCATGTCGATCAAGCGATTGACCGCCGACACCGCGTCGTTGGTGTGCAACGTCGCCAGCACCAGGTGACCGGTCAGCGACGCCTGCACGGCGATTTGCGCGGTTTCCAGATCGCGGATCTCGCCGATCATGATGATGTCCGGGTCTTGCCGCAGAATCGCTCGCAGCGCCAAGGCAAACGTCATGTCGATCTTGGCGTTGACCTGAATCTGGCTGATCCCCGGTAAGTCGTATTCCACCGGATCTTCAACGGTGAGGATGTTGCTGGTGCTCGCGTCCAGCCGCGCCAGTGCTGCGTAGAGGCTGGTGGTTTTGCCGCTACCGGTCGGGCCGGTGACCAAGACGATGCCGTGGGGCTGACGAATCAAATGGTCGAGTTTGGCCAGCACTTGCGCGTCCATGCCCAAGGTTTCCAGATGCAGACGCCCGGCCTGCTTGTCGAGCAAACGCATCACCACCCGTTCGCCGTGTCCGGTGGGCACCGTGGACACGCGGATGTCGATGGGCCGCCCGGCCACACGCAGCGCGATGCGGCCGTCCTGGGGCAAGCGTTTTTCAGCGATGTCGAGCTGGGCCATGATCTTGATCCGCGACACCAATGCACCGTGCAAGGCCTTGCGTGGCGAGACCACATCACGCAGGGTGCCGTCGACGCGATAGCGCACCACCGAATGGGTTTCGAACGGTTCGATGTGAATGTCGCTGGCCTCATCGCGCGCGGCTTGGGTGAGCAAGGCGTTGATCATGCGGATCACCGGCGCGCCGTCCTGAGTGTCGAGCAGATCGGTGATTTCCGGCATGTCCTGCATCAGGCGGTCGAGGTCGACTTCGTTTTCAGCGGCGCCAACCACCGCCGCCGCACTGCCGGTGTCGGCGTAGGCGGCGGCGAGCAAACCGTCGAGTTCGTCATCGCGCACCCGCTGAATCGTGGTCGCACCAAACTGCCGCCGCGCCTCACTGATCGACCAACCCGGCGTCGACGGGCACACGGTCAACACGCCATCACACAACAAAATCCGCTGCGCCTTCGCCCAGGCGTAAGGCAACACACTCATCTAAAGCCCTCCCCAACCCCTGTAGGAGCTGCCGCAGGCTGCGATCTTTTGATCTTTGGTCGTTTGGATCCGTCGAAGAGCAAGATCAAAAGATCGCAGCCTTCGGCAACTCCTACAGGAGATAGTGGGTTCATTGCACGGGCACCGCTTTGATGGTGGCGCGTGGACCGGTGGCCGGTAACACCGCCGGCACACCTTGCGCCGCTGTCGGCAATTGCGGCGCCTGCATGTCCGGCATCGCCCAGCTGCGCTCCGGCTGCAAACCGCCTTGCGCGCGGCGCATGAAGTCGTAGCGGTTCAGGGTAATGCTGCGCCCCGCTTCGCTGTCGCGAATGATGTACGGGCGCAGAAATACCATCAGGTTGGTCTTGGTGATCGCCCGGCGCTCGTTGCGAAACAGTGCGCCGA
This sequence comes from Pseudomonas sp. 4CAES_32.4, assembly GCF_058136335.1. Taxonomy (NCBI): domain Bacteria; kingdom Pseudomonadati; phylum Pseudomonadota; class Gammaproteobacteria; order Pseudomonadales; family Pseudomonadaceae; genus Pseudomonas; species Pseudomonas sp. 4CAES_32.4. The sequence goes on along the minus strand of NZ_CM176882.1, from coordinate 2,671,605 downwards.
TCCCCGGCAGGCTGCCCAGCCACGGCACCGCATCATTACTCTGGCTGTAGCCGTCCTGAAGCAAGCCGCCAAGCACCATGATCTGCCCGTCATCCAGCAGGATGCTGGTGTCGATCGCGCGTTTGTTGGTGACGATGCCCGCCGACGCCGCACTGTTCGAAGCGCGCTCGTCGATGCTGCTGACCTCCTGATAGATATCCAGCTTCACCGTGCCGCCCTCGGAAATTTGCGGGCGCACATTGAGCTTCAGGCCGACCTCTTCACGGGTCACGGTCTGGAACGGGTTGTTGCTGGTGCCGCCACCGCCAGTCACGTAACTGCCGCTGACAAACGGAATGGTCTGCCCCACAAAAATGCTCGCCGCTTCGTTGTCGAGGGTCAGCAGGTTCGGCGTCGACAACACATTGGTGCCGCCCTTGCTCTTCAAGGCTCGGGCCAGCACTTTCAGGTCGAGAATCTTGCCGATCCCGGGGATATCGACGGTGCCGTTGACGTAGCCGAGGTTCAGCCCTTGCGGCAACACGTCGAGGCTGGTTCTGCCGTTGAGATTGATCCCCGATCCACCAAGATTGGCGCCACCGATCACGCCGTTGCCGCCGAGATTACCGGTCTGCCACTGCACGCCGAATTCGCTGGCATCGTCCTCGCCGACCTCGACGATCAGGCTTTCGATCACCACTTGCGCACGGCGCTGGTCGAGCAAGTCGATGACCTCGCGCAGGTTGCGATACACCGGCTCCGGCGCGGAAATCAGCAAGGTGTTGGTGGTCGCATCCGCCTGAATCGTCACGCCGCCGGCGCTGAACGCGACGTTCTGCTCGGTGTTCTGCGTGCTGCCGCTGCCGGTCGAACCGCTGCTGCCCTGCGCATAACTGCCGCCCGTGCTGCCGCTGTTGGTCGTGGATGTCGTGCCGCTGCTGGTCTGGCTGCCAGTCTGGCCGCTCTGCCCATTGGAATTGCTGTTGCTGCCCATCGCACTCAGCACCGATCGCGCACTGTCGCTGCTGCCGCTATCGCTCTCACCCGTGAGCAACCCACGCAACGCCTGCGCCAGTTTCGCCGCCTGCGCGTTGCGCAAATACACCACATGCAGATTGCTCGGATTGCTTTGCGCATTGTCGAGTTTGTAGATCAGATTGCGCGCCAGCTCCGTGCGCTCGGGGCTGCCGGAACGGATGATGATGGTGTTGGAGCGCGGGTCGCCGATCACCGCGATTTTCTGCGTCGGATCATTGCCCGGCGCATCCAGCAACTCGGCGACCATCGGCGCGATGTCGGCGGCGATGCCGTTCTGGATCTGCACCACATCGGTGTCGATTGCACTCTGGGTATCGATGCTGGCAATCAACTGCGCCACGCGGTTGAGGTTCTCGGCGTAATCAGTGACGACAATGGTGTTGTTGCCGGGGTAGGCGTTGATCGGGTTGTTCGGCGAGACGATCGGGCGCAGCACCGGAATCAGGTTCACCGCGTTCTCGTATTGCAGGCGAAAGGTGCGCGTAAGCATGCCGCCGCCCGCCGGTTTGCCCGGGCTGTAGACCGGCCCGCCAAGCAACTTCGCATCAGCCTCCGGCACCACATGCGCCACACCGCCGACATCAACCACACTGAAACCCTGCATGCGCAACGACGCCAGCAACATGTCGTACGCCTGTGTCGCTGGAATCTGACCTTCCGAGACCAACGTCAAAGTGCCCTTGACCCGTGGATCGACGAGAAACTGCTGGCCGCTGGAGCGTGACAACGAGCGCACCACCGCTTGAATATCGGCGTCGACAAAATTCAGCGTGACCGGTTGGGTGCCCAACGGATTGCCCAGCGCCGGACTGCTCGCTGCCGCCGCGCCCGTGCGCGCACTTTTAGTGATGTTGTGCAGTTGCTTCGGCACTGGCCGCGCCTGGGCCTGCGCCCGTTCGCGATCGGCCACAGCGTCGCCGTTGCGCTGGGTGTTGGCCAGTGGCCGACCGAGTTCGCTGTCGACCAGCAACGGCGGTTGATTCTGTGGCGTGCTGGTATTGCTGCACGCGCTCAACGCCATCAGCAGCATCGGCAATGCCAGACGTGCCGGTTTGGATCCTGACCCCTTCATGAAGCTTCCTTAGCGCCCAGCGCCTGATCCATGCGAACGGTGCCCGACAAAGTGCCGGCAGTGACTTCAGTCGAAGCGTTTTCGCTCCGTTGCAACTGCGCCTCGACCACTTGCAGAGAAAGTTGCGATGGCTGACTCAAAAGCCAGTCGAGCAGCGCATCGGCCGGCGCGGCGTCGATACTCAACTGCCATGCGCCGGCGTCCGCCGCCTGTAATTGGTAATGCCCGGCGAGGCCACTGGCCTGCAGGGTTTGCTCCAGCGCTTGGCCGATGCTTTGATCTGCCGGGCGCACGCTAACGTCACGCAGCAACACTTCCAGTGCTTCGGTCTGCGCGCGCAGCTTTGGCGTTTCGGTCTGCCAGTAAGCGATTTTTTTCAGCGGCGGCTGGATCAGCGCAATCCACACCAACAGGCTTAACAGCGCGATCGCCATGCCCGCGACCATGCGTTTTTCGCGCAATGCCAAGGGCTGCCAGCGCGCCTGCAACTGAGCGCTGAAGCGTTGCCACCGGGCGCGATAAACCGCCAGCGCTGCCTTATTCATCGTCTGCTCCGCTGCTGTCGTCGCTCTCGGTGGCGGCGGTTTCGCCGGACGGACGCAAGGTCCAGCCGTCGTCATCGGCGGTGACGCTGATGCCGGCCTGGGCCAAAGTGCTTTGCCATTCCTTGTCGCCACCGGTGCGGCGCGCCTCACTGAGCAAACTCAACTGCAAGGTGTCGCCAACAAAGGCCAGCCGCTCAACGCTGCCGGCCATAAACGGCATGCCGCTGCCGGCCTGCAACACCAAGCGATTGAAGTTCTGGGTCGGGTCATCCGCCGCGCCTTTCTGCCGCGCGGCCAATTGCTGACGGGCCTGTTGCAGCGGATTGAGGATCACCGGCAATTCGGGAAAGGCTTGTTTAACCCGCAGGTTCATCTGCGTCTTGAGCCGCTGACCCTGGCTGGCTTCGCGGGCCGCATACAGATTCAAACCGATCACCCACACCGCCACGGCCAGTGCCGACAAACCGACCGCCCTGCCCCAACCGCGATGCTCGCTGCGCGGCTGTTGAACCGCGCCATGCAAACCCCAACCCGGCAACGGCCCGGTCCAGCGCTGCGCCTCGGCTATCGGCAGTTCAGCGCTGGACGGCGCTTGATCGCCAATCCAGTGCACCGTTGTCCCCGGTTCCCACACAACGCTGTCGACGCCGTCCTCGAACAACGGCTGCACCCGCGCCGCTTGCACGCTGTCGCGCAACATCAGATGCCCGTCCTGCACGCACGCCACCGTGCCTGGCAGCACCGGCAAGCTGTACGCCGCCGGGTACAAACCGCGCAGGTTCAGAGCGCTTTGCTTGAGCATCTGCCCCAGTCGCTGCAAATCCTGACGCGGCGCCCAGGCAATCTGTACCTGTCCGGTTTCGTCCCGTGGACTGTGAGCGATGTGCATCGCATTGCTGTCGCCAAGCATCAACGCCTGCGCCGCACATTGCACCGCCGCCGCAGTTTTGTTGGCGGGCAACGGTGGCAAATCAAGGCTCGCCAACAGGCTGTCACTCGGATGGAGAAAGCACACCAGCGGCGGCTGTTTCGGCGTCTGACTCAGTTGATTCAAACTCTGTCGCGCTTCACGGCTGACCTGGCCCTGACGATCCAGCCACGCGCAGCTCAACTCACTGTGCAAATCCAGTTCGGCCAGCGGCGGCAGAGCAATTCTGAGCTGACTCATACGCCCACCCGCGACCAGATCACTTGCGGCAAACGATCCTGACTGCGATGCAGCAACGCCTCAAGACTGACCCGGCGCTGATCACGCCGCGCCTCGCCACGCAGACGAAACCAGTCGCTGGTGATGCCGACCTTGACGCTGGTCAGCTCCAACTGCGGCATGCGCAAACGGTTAACGAAATCGCCACGGTTGATGAACCAGCGCCCGGCATCGCGCTCATTGATCATCGCCTGCGCACGCTCCAGCGACAGCCCCGGCACATAAGCCGCCAATACCGGCGCAGTCGCGGTGTTGCCGTTGAGCCACGTCATCGCCGGAATCACCGTCATATATGGCGCGAGTTTGCCGATCACCGCATCATTCACGCCGTCAACGCTGCGCAAATCATCGAGGCTGCGCAGCATCGGCAAGGTTGGCTTTTGCGGCTTGTGCGAAGCAGTCGGCGACGTCGCACGACCGCTGTCGAAACCCGGATTACTGCTCTCGGCAATCTGCGGATTCAACAAGCGCGGATAAGACGCGATGACCCGCTGACGGATGCGCTCACTCAATCCGCCATTCACCCCGAGCAACTCGCACAAACGCTGAAACGCCTGCACCTGCGCCTCATCGACGCGCTCGTTGGCCACCAGATTGCGCAAGTTGAACTTGCCCTGCTCATCCTCCAGCCGCCCTTCAAAACCCTGCGCGCTCAAGCGCTGCGCCCACGGCTGGTCGAGTCGAGTCAACGGATCGCGCCGACGTGCATCCCACAACATTTGCCGACTGATCTCCAACCCACCAAACGCCACCCAACGCCCTTGCACTCGCTGCTGATCGGCCTCAAGACTGCGCGTCGAAATGCTCTGGCGCGTCAGCATGCTCGCAGCGATCACCGCCACCACCGCCGCGATCAGCAACGCGCTGATAATCGCCATGCCCTCTTCCTTCGCCCGGTTCGGCGAACGGCTGTTCATGGCCGGCCTTACAACTGCCAGGAACCGATATCGGCATTCACGCCGTCGCCGTCAGGCTGACCATCGGCACCGAGACTGAAGATGTCGATCTCACCGTTGGCACCCGGATTGAGATATTGATAAGGACGACCCCACGGATCATTCGGCAAACGCTCCAGATACGAACGCCAGTTACTGTTCTTCGCATCCGCCGGACGCTCGACCAACACTTTCAAACCCTGATTCATCGACGGATAAGTGCCGTGATCGAGGCGATACAACTTCAACGCCTGCATCAACCCACCAATGTCCTGCTTCGCCGCCGTCGCCCGCGCCTGATCCGGCCGGTCGAGCACCTTGGGCACCACCATCGCCGCCAGAATCCCCAGAATCACCACCACCACCATGATCTCGATCAGGGTAAAACCCCGCTGACCCCGGGGCTTGCGCGGCAATGGTTGAAGCAAAGTGCACGGTGCGATATCCATCTCGACATTCCCTGGCTAGATCCGATTCGACGCGCAGTGTTGCAAGAAGATATGTCAGGGATGTTGAAAATCCTCGGGAGTTTTCGTCGTCAAGCCGTCAACGACGCGGGTTAGCGTCGAGGGCTGTGCTTTGGCTTTGGGCCACTTATGCGTGCGCGTTCCCGAGAAGCAGGTTTCACGTTGATTGAAGTGCTGGTGGCGCTGGCGATTATTGCCGTGGCGATGTCGGCGGCTGTGCGGGTGGCGGGGTTGATGACGCAGAGCAGCGGGGTTTTACGGGATCGGTCGGTGGCGCTGATTGCGGCGCAGAGTCGGATGGCGGAGTTGCGGTTGGAGGGGAAATTGCCGATGGGAATGAAGGCCATCGATTGCGATCAGGGCCGCTTGTTGTTGCGCTGCGAACAAGTGATTGGCACAGCCGAAAATGGCCGCCTCCTCAAAATCGCCATCCAGGTCTTCGACCGCAACCAAGACGCCCCGCCACTGGCCAAACTCGAAACCCTGCTCAGCCGCCCAATGTAGGAGCTGCCGCAGGCTGCGATCTTTTGACCCTGCCCTTCAAAAAACAAAATCAAAAGATCGCAGCCTGCGGCAGCTCCTACAATTCCCAGCGTTCTATAAGACATCTGTGAGCACCCCAAAACCCTGTGGGAGCTAGCCCTGCTAGCGATAGCGAACGATCAGCCACCGCAACCAGCGCATCTGCCACCGCCCTCCCAGCCAGCAAAACTCCCACAGATCCCGCCGCCGAACACAATACCTGTGCCCACCACAAAACCCTGTGGGAGCTTGCTCGCGAAGGCGTCAGCATGAACACCCGATCAAACTATTCAATCGGACGCATCCGAATCACCCAGCCCCACCACCGGAATTTGCCATGAGGGTTTCTTACCACTCTGCCTATCAAACACCCGACGCGCCTCGCGAAAATCATCGACATGCTCCACAACCCAAGTCCAAATCGGCGACATGCGAACCAACAGCTCCATCCCCAACGCCGTCAGCTCGTACTCGACATGGGGCGGCACTTGATCGAGCTCGCGCCGTATCAGCAGACCATCGCGTTCCAGCGCACGCAGCGTCTTGGTCAACATGCGCTGAGTCACGCCCGTCATCTGCCGCTTGATCTCGGCATGACGCATCGTGCCGTACACACCGAGGGCATGCAGGATACCCAGTGACCAGCGGCTACCGGCGTGAGCCAGGACTTCGCGCCGCACGCCATCATCGTCTCGTCTTAGCGTTTGGCAGATCGCTTCTGCCTGGCTAAGGGCTTCCTCATCGGTCATGTGTCCTCCTGGTATCACGCGTGTGCCTTCTTCTGAGCGCTGCGCAATCGTGCCAGCATCGACAAATCATACAGACGACGGATCTCAGGAGACATCATGACCCAAGCGACCCAACCTTCCCCACAATCCATTCTCGTACTCGGCGCCGGAGAACTCGGCCTGCCGGTGCTGCGCAATCTTGCACGGGTAGCCAAGCGCTCGCCTGGCAACACGATCAGCGTCCTGCTCAGGGATTCAACCATCAACACGCAAGTCACTGAGAAACAACTGGAAATCGATGAACTGCGCAGTCTGGGCATCCACCTGGTCGCTGCAGACCTGGTTAACGACTCCATCGATCAACTGGCCACAGTCTTCGCAGCATTCGACACCGTCATAGGCTGCGCAGGCATGGTCGCGGGCCGTGAAACGCCGATGAAACTGGCGACAGCAGCGCTCAGGTCCGGCGTGAAGCGCTACTTCCCCTGGCAGTTTGGCGTCGATTTCGAAGTGATTGGCCGGGGCAGTCCGCAGGACTTGTTCGATGCGCAACTCGACGTGCGCGAGTTGCTCCGCGCTCAGGATAAAACCGAATGGGTGATCATCTCGACCGGCATGTTCACCAGTTTTCTGTTCGAGCCGATATTCGAGGTCGTCGATTTTGAGAACTCCACCGTCAACGCCTTGGGCAGCCTGGAAACCAGCGTGACGCTCACGACACCAGAGGACATCGGTAAGCTGACAGCGGAAATCGTTTTCTACCAACCGCGCTTTCGCAACGAGATCGTCTACCTGTCTGGCGACACGGTGACGTATGGGCAGGTGGCGAGCCTGCTTGAACGTGTGCTCGGGCGGCCGTTCAAGCGTAACGTCTGGACGGTTCCGTACCTGATGCAGGAACTGGAAAAAGACCCCACCCACCACATCAAAAAATACCGCGCCGTATTTGCCCAAGGCAGAGGCGTGTCGTGGCCTAAAGCGGGGACTTTCAACGAACAGCAAACGATTGAGGTGACTACGGCTGAACAGTGGGCTCGGGACAATCTGGCAGTCGATTGATGCAAAGAAAGCCACCCGCCATTCGCGGGTAACCGAGGCGCGAACAGCTTCTTGATATTTATCGCGGCTGAAATGCTGACTTCGAGAGCCAACGGGCTCTCGGCTAAGGGGCACTTCTGCCTCTTGTTTAAATGATTTTCTCAAGACTGTTTAAAGACACTCACCGTTACCTCCTCAAGCCTACAACGCCTTGCGCCATTGCCTACGACTAAGCCAGAATCCGCCGGCTTGTGCGTCTGGAGTGCGGGTTTTATTGTTTCCGGGTCACTGAAAAACAGTGATCGGGTTTGGTAGCCCGTTCTCCATATGACGCATAACGTCACCTTGCGCAGATGCTCATTCAGCATTTGTCTTATGGTGGCCATGCGCAGGGCGTCCTCGGGCGCGCCGGATTTTCCATATGGGCCGGTCTACCAACCTTCGTATGGCCACCACCATTCGTTTGGTAGCGAAGGTGATGGCTCCTTAAGTCCCATATGGAGCTTCATCTATGTTCAAACCAACACCCAATCCCCCCGAAACCGATCCGGTCTCACCCTACCTGTTCCCCGGTTCCCGAACCCTCAACGAGGCCGCCGACCGCGCCCTCGACCACTACCTCACTCCCGCCGAACGCATCATGGGCAGCGACGAAAAACATGACCCCATGTTCCTCGCCAACGCCGCCTACGACAGCGAATCCCTACTCGCCAACGCGAGCGAATCCCTAAGCTCCGCCACCGAAATGCTCAACAACTTCGCCGCCATCCTCCCCAACTCCCACCGCAAAACCGCGCTGGGGATTGCGCAGGTGGTGATGCTGGGGGAATTGGCGGTGAACCAGGCGTTGGATCATGTTGAGGTGAAGGCTTGATTGGCTGATCGTTGAATCTCAATAGCGGAAAAGAAAATGGCCGAGGTTGTCAGGTGTGACTGACAACCTTGGCCAAATAATGGGTTCTATTCTTCCGGCACATCTCTGCGTCATCTGGAGGTTTTCAATTCTTTAACTACCACCACGTGTTTGCCGTCAGACGCCGAGACGTCCTCCCACACCTTGACACTCTTCTTGGCCAATGATTTCCAGGGTGGCCCTCCCAATGAAGCACCCGTTATTGCATGCGACATACCGACGGTTTCCTTTCGGATGCTCATTCACTTGCAACGTCCGATGTCAGCAACAACCACCATTCTTCAGCTTTAGCAAGCCGTCAACAGCTGCAGTTCAAAATTTCTAAGACGTTTAAGCCCTGCTTGTTGACGGGCGTCTAGCGACTGCTGCGGTTGGAGTTCGTTGCGATGCGCTGCTTCTGGTTTGGCCAAAAAATCATCTAGACAGAAATGCAATCATATGGCCATCATTTCTATCAAGCACACGGAAGAGCCGACCTCTGCACCACAGGTTCTCCACCTTGCTGAAAAACCATAAAAAGAGGTGAAAAATGAACGCCGAAGAGATTTTCAGTAATAAAGATGGGAAAAGTGGCGAGCTTTCTCATAAGTTGCGCACTGTTGCTGACCTAATCAGACATATAAAGACAAAGGAAAACAGTAGCCCCGCTAATTACAGCATATTTTTAGGCGCGGGAGCATCAGTCACCTCCGGCATTAGAACAGCCACTCAACTTATTGATGAGTGGGCCATAGAACTGTATGAGCGTTTCTGCGATGGCCAAACCACAAACAGCGCAGACGAAGCGCGAGAGTATTTTGAAAATAAACATTCAAGTTGGTATAGCCCAGACAATCCGTACTCATCATTATTCGAAAAAAAATTTGATCTCCCAACTCAACGTAGGCGATTCGTCGAGCAAGAAGTTGATGGAAAGTTCCCGTCGATAGGTTATGCATATTTAGCATCCCTCGTTGACAAAAATTACTTCAACACGATGTTTACTACAAATTTTGACGACTTAATAAACGAAGCTTTTTATCTATTTTCGAATACCCGCCCGATTGTCTGCGCCCATGATTCTTCAATCCACTCTATAAGCATCACATCAAAACGCCCGAAAATTGTGAAGCTTCATGGAGACTATTTGTTTGACGACATCAAGAGCACACTTCGGGAAACGGAGTCCTTAGAGCAGAACACAAAGGATAAGTTCGTAGAGTTTTGCAAAGAGTATGGACTTATCGTAGTTGGATATTCTGGTAGTGACCGTTCAATCATGGATGTTTTCGAGTTTCTTGCTCGGCAGGAGAACTACTTAAAAAATGGCGTATACTGGTGCCTGAGACGCACGGACAAAGTTTGCCACACACTTAGAAACCTTATATGGAAAGACAAGGTATATCCAGTTCTCATAGATGGATTTGACGAATTATTCGCCGAAATACATGCTCAGACCGTTCAAGGCGAATTAAAACTAAACTCCAGCAAAAGACAATCGAAGCTACACCAAACGATACAGAATATTATTGGCGATAAATATCAACTTTCAAACAATGAGACAATATCAAAAGAAATACTATCCATTAAAAATGATGGAGACTCAAAAGACATATCGGAATTTATTAAGCAAATATCTAGCGCTAACGAATCCTCAAAAGTAGGGATGACAGATGTTAGAAACCTCCTAGAAATTGACGCGCTTGTCGAAAGTGGAGAACTTCAGAAAGCAGAAGAAATATGCAGCATGTACTATGAGTCAGCCACTAAATCTGATGACAAGCGACTATATATAGAAAAATATATCGACATTTATCAAAAAACTGGGACAGACCAAAAAGTCAGTTTTTGGTGCGACAAGCTTCTTGAAATTGATCCGAACAATATTGAATACCACTTAAAAAAAGCCAGGTCTATTGGCAGACTGCCGGACAAGATTGAATATCTTGCCGAAACTATTCAGTCGTACAAATATAGTACTCCTTTGCTGAACTCCATCACCACCAACTTGTTGCACGTTGCCCAGCAAGAAGAAAAAACTGACGCCGAACTAAGAATAGAGTCTGCAAAGGAATATGTGGAAAGGAGCCTCAATATAGATCCAAGTCTCGACAACCCAGCATGGACCCTAAAGATCGAGATACTCAACTATGCGTATTTTCAATCCTACGAAACCGAGAAAAAAACAGCCATTAAAGAAACTGTCGCCGATCACGTAAAACTCGCTAGAACCCGTCACCCAGAGCACCATCAAACTCTGGACATCACACGACAACAACTTAATATCTCCTGTGAAAAATCAGAACTAAAAGGATTTATTGATTTCCTATTTAAACTTGCAGAAAACTCTACAATAGTAAAGCGGAGAAAAATCAACTCCTTGATAGCTCAATGCTTTGATCATGCATACGAAATCGCCGACAACGCCTCTTTAATGCTAGAGCTGAAAGCTTTTATAGATGGGTCCCTGGAGTTTGACACTAAAAGCATTCACATATCTTTGGCTCGGATCAGATACTGGGCTAGCGTGGCGGAAAAACAAGATCTAGCCATAGCTGAGTTGGATAGACTGCTTAAACGTAAAAATCTAGGCTCTCATGTTAGCGACATTTTGAAATTACCAATCAATTTTACAAATGAAACCATAAACACACTTCAAGATAAACTGCAAAACGACAGATCTGAATTAAGAAAAAGCTACTACCACGACACACTCAGCGATCTATATGTCTTCAAAAAAGAATATGATTTAGCGGACCAGCATTTAGAGTCAGCGCATCAAGAAGGAATGTCACTTAAATCATACTTGGCGAGCAAGACCTATCTATTGCTACTAACTCAGAACTACCCACAGATCATTAGTTTAGCTACTCGACATGCTACAAAACTTGATGCAAATGACACAGAATCCATCCACATCAACATTCAATGCGCGGCAAAAAAATCTGGACACTCGCTTTTTAACGAGGTGCTGCTCAGAAACTTAAGTGCACAAAGCAATTCCGACGATGTAAAAATATGCGCATTCTCACTATTAGACCAATCAGCAGATGCCAGGCGCATAATAAAGAAAAAAATGGATATGGATGCTGGGTTATTCTTTAAATACAGAAGATGGCCCGCATTAAGCGCAGAGTGTTTTCCAAATGAAATTGAGCATCTTGAAGCTACCTTAGGGTAGGATTTCTTTGCAGCCACTGGTGGGCTCCCAGCCCACCATCTAGGCGATCACACATGCATTAAAGTAATGCGATACATTATTGATCCAATCGACGAAGCCATCTACAATTTTGGCAAATCTTATATCTGCCCCCGATGTTCACCACCCCGTTGAATTAGAGCCACTACACTTAATATTTTTTATTCAGTTCGCGGATTATGGCTACGACTCTAAGTGCTCAGCATCGGCCTCACCTAAGGAGGTATTTCTCCGCAGTGTTTAGACGATAGCCGACATCACGGCTACCAATTCTTTAAAGGATATCGGGATCTAATTATTGTTCCTCCCTATTTTGTGCAGAGGCGAAATAAATGGCACTTGATCAAACCGCAAAAACAAAGAATTCCCCCCAGAATTTACGGCCTCACCAAACTCTGCAAAACCACCCCGTCCGGCAGCTTTTCTGGCACCAACCTTACCCTCTCCCCACCCCGCTCAATCACCACCCCACCCCCCTCCACCGCCACCAACTTCACCCCAGGCCCAACCCTCTCCCCCGGCAAAAAACTCCTCGGCGGCCCATCGTTCAGACTCAGTATCGCCACCGCCGCCGAACCACCTGCCATCACCCCGCTCACCTTGATATCCACCGGCGCCATTTGATTGGAAAACCACTGCAACGCCGGGCTATCACTGCGCGCCGCCAGCAATTGCGGAGCCACTACCGGGGTGTGGGATTCGGCGGTGGTCAGTAGCAGCGACGACCATGTCGCGACGCCGATCAGTGCGGCGAGCAGGGCCAGGGCCTGGACCGTTTGGGGTGGGGAAATGCGTGTGGCGAATTTCATGGGCTGAATCTCCTTTTTATCCCTGCGTTCAGCCTACGCGGCAATTCTCTCCGTTTTATTTCACACGCCTTACATGTTCGCCGTGCACTCTGGAAATTGACGCAAAGGAGCGCGCAATCGATGAACGTGGGCAAGCAGCAGGGCTTCACTCTGATTGAGCTGATGGTGGTGCTGGTGATCATTGGTATCGCCAGTGCGGCGATCAGTCTGAGTATCAAACCGGATCCGCTGCAGTTGCTGCGCAAGGATGCCGATCGTGTGGCGCAGTTGCTGCAGGTCGCGCAGGCTGAGGCGCGGGCGGATGGTCGGGCGATTGTGTGGGTGAGCGATGCCAAGGGGTTTCGCTTTAGTCGGCGTGGCGACGGTGGCAAGGGGTTTGATCATTTTGCGCAGGATCAGCAGTTGCGTCCGCGTGCCTGGCAGAGTCCGAAAATTGATGTGCGGGTGGAGCCGAAGCAGCGGGTTGTGCTGAATGCTGAGTGGATCAATCCGCCGCTGCAATTGACGTTGTCGGATGGGTTGAATCGGTTGAGCGTGGTGCGCGATGGCGCTGGGCGGATCAGTATCCAATGAAGAATCAGCATGGGTTTACTTTGATTGAGGTGATGGTCGCGATTCTGCTGATGGCGGTGGTGAGTTTGATTGCCTGGCGGGGGTTGGACAGTGTGACGCGGGCTGATGGTCATTTGCAGGCGAGTGGTGAGCAGAGTGACAGTTTGTTGCGGGCGTTGAATCAGTTGCAGCGGGATGTGGATATGCGCGGGGGGATTGAGCTGACGGAGCCGAAGAAGGTTGGCGTGGATGATGAGCCGCTGACGGCGCCGCCGGCGATTACTGTGCGCAGTAGCGACAGTAAGGGTTTTCGGCTGGACATCATTCGCACGGCGGCGGATCAGCCGGGGGCTTTGCAGCGGGTGCGCTGGTGGGTCAAGGGGGACTCTTTGTATCGGGCGGTGGCGGAGGCGCGGAGTCGGTATCCGTTGCCGTCGCCTACGGCTGGGGTAGCGGTATTGGATGGGGTGAGTGATGTGCAGGTGCGGGTTTGGGAGGTGGATAAGGGGTGGCGGCAGTTGAGTGGGAATCGGCGGGAGGATCCGTTGGGGTTGGAGATTCGGTTGAGCCGGGAGACGGCGCAGGGGGTGGAGCGGTATCGGCAGGTGATTGGGTTGTTGGAGTGAGGGGTATGGGATGTCACTGTAGGAGCTGCCGAAAGCTGCGATCTTTTGACTTTGATTTTTAAGATCAAAAGATCGCAGCCTTCGGCAGCTCCAGTGGTATTTGGTTGCGGTCAGTTGGAGGGTGATTGCGTGGTAGGCCGTCATCGCGAGCAGGCTCACTCCTACAGTGGATCGTATGCAGTCTGATAGAGATTGGTTGGCTGGTGGGCCGCCTTCGCGAGCAGGCTCACTCCTACAGTGGATCGTATGCAGTCTGGTAGAGATTGGTTGGCTGGTGGGCCGTCTTCGCGAGCAAGCTCGCTCCCACAGTTTTAAATTTGCGTACAACCCAAGCGGCAAAGCCGCCCCACTTAACAGGATGAGCGTTAGCTCGGCTGCAGCTCTTGATCTTGATCTTGATCTTGATTCACGGGCGACATCGGAAGGCTGAGTGGAGGAATTCATCCGGGGGTGGGTGCAGTGGTCTAATTTCCCCGGACACCCCGATAGGTGGAAAATACATCTATCGAGGAGTTATTCATGACCAAAAAACGCAGAGCATTCGACGACAGCTTCAAGCTGCAAGTCGTGAAGATGATCAAGGATCAGGGGCTAACCGTTATGCAGGTTTGCCAAGATCTGAACATTGGTGAGACAGCCGTTCGACGCTGGGTTCAACAGTACGAGGCAGAGCAACTGGGGCAGGCCGGAATCGGCAAGCCATTGACGGCAGAGCAACAGCGCATCCGGCAATTGGAACAGGAAAATCGCCAGCTCAAGATGGATAACGACATCTTAAAAAAGGCTACGGCCTTCTTTGCCCGCGAGCTGAAGTAAGGTATCGACTGGTTCGGCAGCTGCAACAGAAGGCCTATTCAGTGACACATGTCTGTCGGTTACTGAGCATCAGTCGCTCGGGCTTCTATGAGTCGCAAAAGCGTGCTGATGCGCCCGTCCGGCAGAGTTGTCCTGTCGTTGTGCAACTCAAGGCGTCTTTTGCCGAGAGTGGTGGCTGCTACGGCAGCCGGCCCTTGCGCGACGCTTTGCGCGGCAAAGGCCTGTCTGTTGGACTGTATAAAATCCGCCGTTTGATGCGTGCCAATGGGCTACGTTCGGCTTGGAAGCGCAAGTTTGTGCACACGACCGATAGCAATCATGATCTGCCGATTGCCGAAAATGTACTGAGCCGAAAATTTGATCCGGCGGCGCCAAACAAGGCTTGGGTGGCAGACATCACCTACATCCGCACCCGCAGTGGCTGGCTGTATCTGGCCGTGGTGTTGGACTTGTTTTCACGCAAGATCGTGGGCTGGTCGATGGCTCCGAACATGCCGGCAGAGCTGGTGTGCACTGCGATGCAACTGGCCATCGCACAGCGCCAACCGCCGCCAGGCCTGATTGCCCACTCGGATCGTGGCAGCCAATACGCGAGTGCAACTTACAGAGATTTACTGGCAAGAAACGACATGCAGCAGAGCATGAGCCGTAAAGGTAATTGCTGGGACAATGCGGTGATGGAACGCTTCTTCCTGAGCTTGAAAATGGAGCGGGTATGGCGACGTGACTATGCCAATCATACCGAAGCGATCCGCGACATCACCGAGTACATCGTTGGGTATTACAACAACGAACGGCTTCACTCGAAACTGGGATATCTGCCACCGACCGTCTATGAGCGGGCGATGGCGTCAAAACCACCTATCGAGGTGTCCGGAATTAGTTGACCACTGCAGGGAGCGCAGCGACCGTTTGGCGCAGCCAAATGCATCGAGAGGAGGTGCAGCGAAGCAAACCGTAGGCGATGCGCCCGGATGGATCCCGGAGCGAAGGAACCCCGAGCCTCAGCGAGCGGGCCGGACGTAGGAGCAAGCGTTTTTTTGCTTACTTTTTTCTAGGCGTTTGTAAAAAAAGTGAGTCGCCGTAAGGGCGAAACCCTAAGCAGCCTTTACCGCAGCAACGGATATGTACTCGGTCATCCCCGCAAAAAAGCCAAGATCAAGAGATCGCAGCCTTCGGCAGCTCCTACAGTGGGATTGAATGTAGTCAGTTAGAGAATTGCTGGATGGTAGGCCGCAATCGCTGGCAAGCCCGCTCCCACAGGCGTTGGTGGTGTTGGCGGGAATGGATTAACTAAGGACGACGACCCCGCCAGGCAGCTCAGTGAACTTGACGCCGTAGGCATCCCGAATCAGCAGTGCGACGCCGGCGAGTTGGTCAAGACTGAAGCGGGCCTGGACGCGGCGTTGGCCGAGTTCGCGGTTGAGCAGCAGCAACATGCCGGGGCGGTAGCGGTTGATCTCGTCGATCATCTGGCTGAGGGTTGCGCCGTTGAATACCAGGATTTGCTGACGCCAGCTCACCACGGCAGCGGTATCGACAGTTTGCACATTGCCAACCTGCCGCGCGTCGTAGGTCAATTGCTGCCCCGGTTGCAGGCGCAAGCTACGCCCTTCGACGTCAACTTCAACCGCGCCATCGAGGCACGTCACGCACACCTGTTGATCGGTATTGCGCAGGTTGAAACGCCCCTGACTGGCACGCAACCACCCTCCTCCCGCCTGCATCGCCAGAGGCAAACGTGAGGTCTGCACTTCGACTTCGCCGCTGACCAATTCAAAGCCTTGGACGCCTTCGTCGACGGCACGCTGGTTGATCCGTGTCTGGGTGTTGAGCTCCAGCCTCACGCCGTCCGCTGGCTCGATGCGCCGCTGCTGGCCGACTTCGGTGATGTAATCGGCGCCCAACCCTTCGAAGCCACCGGGAATCGTGCCGCGTACCACAAAAAATGCTGCCGACGCGGCAATCGCGCCGCCAAGAAATGCGCGCCGGCCAAAGCCGCGAGGTGCCTGCAACGCCTCAGCCGCAGGCTTCAGGTGCTGCCACAGGACCTTGGCGTCTTCGAATGCCCGGGCGTGTTCGTTACTCTGCGCACACCACTCGCGTAATGCACGAGCGTCGGCCACGGTGGCGCGGCCCGACGTCAGCAGGATCAGCCAGTCGCGGGCTTCGCTGTGCAGATTTTCGCTGGCCGATGGTTCGGCAGGTCTCAGTCGAAAGATGTTCAAACGCGCAGATTCTCAACGGATTAATCGGGACACTACTCTGAAGACGGTTTTCCGGCCCCGCGACCGAACCGCTGAAACACTTTTCTTTCCAGTTTCGCCGCGCAATAGCCCAACGCGGCTTTGATTTCCTTCTCGACCATGCGCGTGGAAATGCCGAAACGCTGGGAAATCTCCAGGTGTGGCGCCTCCTCCAAGCGCGCAGCAATGAAGATCCGCCGACGCCGTGCCGGCAGTTCGTAGAGGGCGCTGAGCAATGACTGGATTTCCTTCTGCCCGCCGACGACCCGCGCTGGGTCCTGCGCCTCGTCGCTGATTTGCAGCAGTTCTTCGACCTCGCTGCCGGTGAGCAGGCGTGCGTCGGCCTGGCGCCGGTCGGCGGCGATGTTGAGGGCGATGCGATACAGGTAGGCGTTGGGCCGCAGCAGATTGGGCGGCGTCTCCATGCGGTCGACCCGCAGCCAGGTTTCGTGCAGCACGTCGTTGGCCAGATCCTCTGAGCCCAGACGCCTGCGCAAACGCACCCGAAAGTCCTCGTAGGACGTCAGGAACAATTGACTCATCGAGCCTTGTCCGGTGTCTTTCATCCCCCGGAAACTCCTTCCCATTTCGTGCATTCCATGCGTTTCCCTGACGACTCCGGTAACAACAGCAACGTGACCGGCTGACGCAAGGCGCTGGGCGTCGGCCGCTCGATTTTGAGATTGCGAAAACTTTCCACCAGCGCGGTGTCGCGCCGTACATCACCGGTCGAAGTGACCAACCGGTTGTGCTGCACCACGCCGTCGCGGCCGACCCAGACCTGCAACACCGCCCGATAACTGCCCGGACGGGTCAGCGGCGAGCGGCACAGGTTCTGCTCGATCGCCGCTTGCACGGCGGTGGCGTAACTGCGGCTGACGGCTGCGCTTTCCGGCGACTGCTTTTGCGTCGGCGTCGGCACGTCTTCGACCTGCGCGACTTGCAGGGTGAACGCGTCGTTGCGCGCATAACGCGCCATCAAGCCGCTGCCACCGAGTAACCGGCGCAGGGCATCGGCAGCGGTGAACTCGCCGTCCACCGCGAGCGAGCGTCTGCCGCGACTCAACTGACTGTCGACCAGCACCGCAACGCCGGTGGCGCGGCTGTACTGATCCAGTGCCCGGGCCAGATCCTGTGCCGGAATGTGCAGCGTCATGCGCAAGTCTGCCGGCACCGCGTCGGCCATGGCTTGGCTCGCCGCACAGCCGAGCAGCCACCCCAGACACATCCGGCGCACAAGCCTCGTTGAACGCTGAAAACCGTCCGTGGAATTGCCTCGCTGCACGGCTGACGAATCCTTGGAAATCGTCATCCTGAGGGCTGTTTATGAATCTGGTGTGACGGCCGGTGCAAAAAAACCATCACGGGAATTGCGCACGGCTTGCACTAGACTCAAGGCATAGCGCGGCCCCTTCGGGCCGGCCAGGAGGCCTGCATGAAAACACTGTGGAAATTGACCTTGGGCGGGATGCTGCTGACGCTGTTCGCGAGCGCGCACGCCGAGCAGCCGCTGGGGTGTGTGGACGTGACGGTGGGCGCTTACAAGGCGCCGAATTACGATTGCCTGAGTCAGCAGATGGGCAATAACCCTGACGGTGCAGCGGCTGCCGAGAAAAATCAGGAGGCGTTGAATGTGCCGGTGCATAAACGTCCGCCGAATCAGGTTGGGCTGGCGACACCGGCGGCGACCAGTACGCGGATGGGCAATACCTTTGGCACCTCGGTGAAACCGCAACGGCCGCCGCAATGATTTTGATCGTTCCCACGCTCCGCGCGGGAATGCAGCCCGGGACGCTCTGCGTCCCCTCCAAAGCCGAACGCAGAGCGTCCGTTGAGGCATTCCCACGCGGAGCGTGGGAACGATCATGGGGGGCTCAATCGCTTGGCGTTTGGCGAAAGCTCACCGCCAACCGATTCCAGCTGTTGATGGCGCTGACGGCCATGGTCAAATCAACCAGTTCCCCTTCGCTGAATTGCTCACGCGCTTGCTCGTAAACGTCATCGGGCACGCGGCTCTCCGCCAACAACGTCACGGCCTCGGCCCAGCCCAGCGCCGCACGTTCGCGGGGATTGAAGAAGTTGCTGTCGCGCCACACTGCAATGGCATACAAGCGCCGGTCACTCTCCCCGGCCCGCCGCGCATCGACCGAATGCATATCGGTGCAAAACGCACAGCCGTTGAGCTGCGAGGCGCGGACACGGATCAGCTGCAGCAGCGGCTGCTCGATGCTGAGATTGCTGGTCAGCGCCTCCATGGCAATCATCGCTTTCATCGCCTTGGGCGACGCGTTGTAGTAATCCAGACGCGGGGACATGGGCAGGTCTCGGTAGACGGAATAATGAGTTCACCGTAAACGCCGGTGCCGACGCATTACAGCCCCAATCCCACGAAAAGCCACCACACCACTCACCCCGCTAACTGATCGTTCCAACGCTCCGCGTGGGAATGCAGCCATGGACGCTCCGCGTCCACTGTGACGCAGAGCGTCACGGGAGGCGTTACCACGCGGAGCGTGGGAACGATCAAATCCCACGAAAAACCGCCACACCAATAATCTCCCTGCCAAACACAAAACCCTGTGGGAGCTAGCCCTGCTAGCGATGACGGTGTGTCAGTCAACGCTATGTCGGATGTGCCGACGCCATCGCTAGCAGGGCTAGCGCCCACAGGGGGTTTGCGCCAATTTCGGATATTTATTCCACGCAACTATTGCCGATCGCGCAACAGCGGTAATCTGGCGGGCACGCCAAACAGCCTTGGGAGCCTCGTCGGTATGGAACTTCATGTCGTGATCAACGGCCGCAAGGATCTTGCCGGTCAGTTGTATCAGCAACTGCGCGGGGCCATCGAAAGCGGGCGCCTGGCCGCTGGCACGCAATTGCCGCCAAGCCGCTTGCTCGCCGAGCAACTGGGGATCTCACGCAAGACCATTTCCGACACCTACGCGCAACTCACCTACGAGAATTTCCTCACCGGCGTGATCGGCAAAGGCACCTACGTCAATGCGCGCCCGGCGCAGATCCAGCGCAAGCAAAGCCACACCGAACTGGCCGGTGCCGAAGTGATCGAGAGCTGGCGCAATCTGCCGGTGTTCCTGCGTCACCCGACCCTGGAAGGCTCGCTGCGCTACGACTTTATCGGCGGCGCCACGAGCAAGGGCCAGTTCCCGCAGGATGACTGGCGGCGTTGCGTGTCCCACGCGATGCGCCAGATGACCCAATCGAAAGGTTTCTACAGTGTGGCCGAAGGCCTGCCGGCGCTGCGCAATGCGATTGCCCGGCACATCGCGTTTTCTCGCGGGATCAATTGTCAGGACGAGGACATCGTCGTGTGCAACGGCGCGCAACAGGCGCTGGACCTGATCGCCCGCGTGCTGATTCGCCCCGGCAGTCGGGTGGCGATGGAAGATCCGGGTTATCCGCCGGCGCGCCTGCTATTCGGCACCCATGGCGCCGAGGTGGTCGGGATTCCGGTGGATGCCGAGGGCATTCAGGTCGAGCACATTCCCGACGGCACGCGCCTGATTTATGTGACGCCATCGCACCAGTTTCCGCTGGGCATGCCGATGAGCCACGCACGCCGCGAAGCCTTGCTGGCCCGCGCCCATGAGCTGGGCGCGATCATCATCGAGGACGATTACGACAGCGAATTCCGCTACGAAGGCCGACCGACCGATTCGCTGTACAACCTCGATCAACGCGGTATCGTCGCGTACGTCGGCACCTTCTCCAAGACCCTGCTGCCCGAGCTGCGCCTGGGCTATGGAATCCTGCCGCCGGCGATCATTGAAGCGGTGATTCGCGCCAAACAGCTCACCGATCTGCACGCCTCGACCCTGCCGCAGTGGGCGCTGGCCAAGTTCATCGCCGAGGGTTGCCTGCTCAAGCATATCCGCCGCTGCCACGCGATTTACGCGCAGCGCCGCGAGCGGATTCTGGCGCGGATGGCAACCGACCTGTCGCCGTGGCTGCAAGCCGTGCCGGCCAGCGCCGGATTTCACATGGCGGTGTTTTGCAAGGTGCCGATCGACCTGCCGCTGCTGATCGAGTTGGCGAAGAAGGTCGAAGTTGGTTTGTACTCGATCAACGGCTTCTATTATCAGCAGCCGGCCAAGGACGGTTTGTATTTCGGCTTCGGCGCCATCGAAACCCTCGACATCGATATAGCGCTGGATCGTCTGCGCGACATCCTGCAACAAGTTGCCTGAATGATTGGCCTAAAGATTTAACCGCCGATTGGTTATTGGTGTTCCGGGGGTGCAGGCCTATTCTGCACAGGCGTTATCCCTCAGTGAGCAGGATTCGTCCGGCCTGATTCAGGAGTGTGAGCAATGTCCAACGAAGTGATCAATACGGTACAGGTGCAGGCTGCCACGGGCCGCTCGGAGGAACTGGGCAGGCAACTGCAGAAGATCGTCGAAACCCTGCGCGAAACGCCGGGCTGCGATTCCTACCTGGTCGACCGCTGCCCCGAGGACAGCCACCGCTGGACGGTCAGTGCACGCTGGCAGTCGGAAGCGGCGATGCAGGCGCATTTCAACCGGCCCGAGGCGCAGGGATTTATTGATTTGATTGATAGCCGGTTGGCCAACAGTGTGGACTTCAACAGCTTTCCCATCGTCTGATCTGGCGCCATCGCTGGCAAGCCAGCTCCCACAGGTTTTGTGTCGTTCATTAAATTATCGAACGACGCTGAACCCTGTGGGAGCCTGGCTTGCCAGCGATGGCGTACTCAAACACGCTGAATAACTTCCAATTGGTCACCTGATCTTCCCGAATATTGGCCGTTTGAATGCGCAACCGCGCGGACTACTGTGATTGCACCCTCAATCATCACAGGTAACCCGCCATGAAAGCTCTGTCATTGCTCGCCGCCGCCCTCACCTTCAGCCTCTGCATCCCAGCTGCCTTTGCCCACGACCCCTCGGAAAAAATCACTGTCCTCCAGGACCAGATGCTGAAAAACGCTCCGGGCAAAAAAGCCATGATGATCGAGGTCGACTACAAACCTGGCCAGTCCTCCATCGCCCACAAACACGACGGCACCGCGATGGCTTACGTGCTCGAAGGCGAAATCATTTCTCAGGTCAAAGGCGAACAGGCGATCACCTACAAAAAGGGTCAGTTCTGGTACGAACCCGCCGGCTCAGAACATTTGGTCTCGAAAAACGCCAGCCAAACCAAACCGGCCAAGTTGTTGGTGTTCATGGTGCTGTCGCCCGATGAACAAGTGCTGATCCCGCTGAAAAACTGATGGATGTTTCACCAGCCATAAATAAAAAGGCGCAAATCATCGATTTGCGCCTTTTTATTTCCCCGCGTAATTAACCGACTCCGGTTACTGCAAATAAAACTATCCAACACCAAACAAGACAGCAAATTGTCAGGTTAATGACCGCTGCGCAGGGTTAGTCTGAATTAACTGTCGTCAATTGGCGGCAATTCAAACTTTCCGACTGATGTTGTTTCACCGGAGAAACACCATGAAACTTGCACTCACCAGTGTATTGGCGATATCGGTTCTAACCCTCTCGGCCTGTTCAGTACCGACGGCGCCAACAGCCGTCTCCTCTCTCGATATTCTCTTGCCTCATCCAACCGGCCGCAGCAGCGCCACCCTTGTAAAAAGCGGTCCCGGCGTATCGCTCGGCGTGGTCTACAGCCCCAGCACCCAGACCAACCGCGAATACCTGCGCGACTATCAGGTCAACGCCGGCACCGGTTTCGGCCAGAGCCTGCTAGTGCAGCCGATCCACGACGCCTACGTCGCCAGTTCGAAACCGGACATGGCCGTGGAATGGGTGAATGCTTCGCTGCAACGCCAGTTCGGCTCGGTGACGGTGTATCCAGATATGCAAAGCCTGCGTGCGGCCAGACCGGACGTGACGGCGATCATCGACACTCACAGCCAATTGATCACCTCGCGCAGCTCCGATATCAAGGCCGATGTCAGTGCCGATTTTTATGATGCGCAGTTGAACTATATCGGTACGGCGAAAGGTTCGGATGCACGGGAATTGACGCCGGTGTGGGCGGACTTCAAACGTTCGGAAGAGATTGTTGCGGATATTAATCAGCAGCAGGATGTGCAAGTTCGGGCGCTGCAGAAGTTTGACCAATCGCTCAACAATTTAGTGGCAAGGCCTGCGGATAAAGTGTCGATGCTTGATAACAAACAAGGTCAGAAGTTGTTTTGAATGTAAGGGCCTCATCGCTGGCAAGCCAGCTCCCACAGGTATCGTGGTGCACCCGATCCTTGTGGGAGCTGGCTTGCCAGCGATGAGGCCATAACAGCCAGCAAAAAACCTCAGACATAAAAAAGCCCCGGCATCTCACGACACCGGGGCTTTTTCATTCAGCGACTACTTAGGCCAATTCAAGCTCGGCATTCGCAGTCACAGCAGGCACTACCGCTTGCCCGCTCAACGCCAGGTCCAGCAGTTCACGGTTGGCCACCGCATACATGGCGTAGTCCGTGCCGCTTGCCGCACGGATTTCCACCAGCATGGCGCGCCAGCGCGAGATCATGCTTTCGTGCTGTTCCATCCACAGCGCCAGACGTGCTTCCACGTCCTGAGTGCCGTCGCCCTGTTGCAGGACGGAGATGGTGATCGCACGTTGCTGCCAGTCGACATCGTCACGGAACGCTTCACGGGCCAGGGCCTGCCAGTTGTTTTCAACCGGCAGCGCGCTGATCTGTTGCAGGTACCAGGTGATGTCCAGCGCACTGCCCACGGCGAAGTAGGCCTTGGCCACTTCGGCAGGGTTCTGGCCAGTCACGTCGGAAGCTTCGATGATCGGCAGCAGCGTGTACAGGTGCGAGGTGCCCGCCACCATACGCGCCAGCAATTCCGGCACGCCGGCTTCGACGTAAGCCTGATAGCGCGCCTGCCAGTTTTCACGGATTTCGCCGCTCAGCAGTTCGTCGAGTTTCAGACCCAGCTCTTTCAGGTGCGGACCGAAATGCGCGACGTCACGGGCAGCGTTCTGCTCGTTGCGACGGGCACGCAGGAACCAGCGCGTAGCGCGACGGCCCAGGCGCATCAGTTCGTCCATCAGTTCCAGCTGTACGTCAGCGCTGACTTGGTAGTCCAGCGCTTCGATCTGACGGAACCAGTGCGGGAGGTGGAAGATGTCGCGCACGATCACATAAGCGCCGGCCACGTTCGCCGGGCTCATGCCGGTCGACTCTTTGAGTCGTTGAACGAAGGTGATGCCCATGTGGTTGACCAGGTCGTTGGCGATCTGGGTGCTGACGATCTCGCGCTTCAGACGGTGACGACGCATGGCTTCGGAGAACTTGCTGACCAGGCTCGGCGGGAACGCCGTTTCCATGTCGCGGGTCAGGTAATCGTCGTCCGGCACCAAGGAGCCCAGCAGCTGCTCTTTGAGGTCGATCTTGCTGTACGAAATCAGCACCGACAGCTCAGGACGGGTCAGACCGTGGCCTTCGGCAATGCGCTCGTTGATCTGCTCTTCGGTCGGCAAGAACTCGATGGCACGGTCCAGCTTGCCACGGCCTTCCAGATCGCCCATCAGACGCTTGTACTCAGCGATGCGCGCATAAGCACGACGCGCCGCCAGGGACAGGGCCTGAGTCTGCTTGTAGTTGTTGCCCAGCACCAGATTGCCGACTTCGTCGGTCATGCTCGCCAGCAACTGGTTGCGTTGCTTGTCGGTCATGTCACCGGCCTGAACCACTTCGTTCAGCAGGATCTTGATGTTCACTTCGTGGTCGGAGCAGTCCACGCCACCGGCGTTGTCGATGAAGTCGGTGTTGGAACCGCCGCCATTCAGACCGAATTCGACACGACCCAGTTGAGTCATGCCGAGGTTACCGCCCTCGCCCACGACTTTGCAGCGCAGCTCGTTGCCGTTCACGCGCAGGGCGTCGTTGGCCTTGTCGCCGACGTCGGCGTGGCTCTCGGTGCTGGCCTTGACGTAAGTACCGATACCGCCGTTCCAGAGCAGATCCACTGGTGCCTTGAGCAAGGCGTTCAGCAGTTCGGTCGGGGTCAGCTTGTCAGCCTTGATGTCGAAACGTTCCTGCATCTGCGGGGAAATCGCGATGCTCTTAGCGCTGCGCGAGAAGATGCCGCCACCTTCGGACATGATGCTGGTGTCGTAGTCGGTCCAGGCCGAACGCGGCAGGTCGAACATGCGCTGACGCTCGACAAAACTGGTCGCCGGGTTCGGGTTTGGATCGATGAAGATGTGCAAGTGGTTGAAGGCTGCGACCAGTTGCAGCTTGTCGGACATCAACAGGCCGTTACCGAACACGTCACCGGCCATGTCGCCGACGCCCACTACGGTGATGCTGTCTTCCTGAACATTGATGCCGCGCTCGCGGAAGTGACGTTGTACGCCGACCCACGCGCCTTTGGCGGTGATGCCCATTTTCTTGTGGTCGTAACCGGCCGAACCACCGGACGCAAACGCGTCACCCAGCCAGAAGCCGTAGTCGATGGCGATGCCGTTGGCGATGTCGGAGAAGGTTGCAGTGCCCTTGTCCGCTGCCACTACCAGGTACGGGTCGTCATCGTCGTGGCGAACCACGTTCAATGGCGGCACCAGTGCGCCGTCTTTCAGGTTGTCGGTGATGTCCAACAGACCGGAAATGAAGATGCGGTAGCAGGCGATGCCCTCGGCCGCGATCTCGTCACGGCTGCCGCCCAGTGGCAGGCGACGCGGCAGGAAGCCGCCCTTCGCGCCGACTGGCACGATGACCGAATTCTTCACTTGCTGGGCTTTTACCAGGCCGAGGACTTCGGTACGGAAGTCTTCTTCACGGTCGGACCAGCGCAGACCACCACGAGCGACGTTACCGAAGCGCAGGTGCACGCCTTCAACGCGTGGCGAGTAGACGAAGATTTCAAACTTCGGCACTGGCTTCGGCAGTTCAGGGATCGCGTGCGGGTTGAACTTGAAGCTGAAGTACGACTTGTTCTGGCCGTTGGCATCAGTCTGATAGAAGTTGGTCCGCAGGGTGGCTTTGATCAGGTCGAGGTAACGACGCAGGATGCGGTCTTCGTTGAGCACCTGGACGTCGTCCAGTGCGGTCAGAATCGCCTGTTCCAGACGCTGTTGCTTGTCTTCCAGATCTTCGTCGCTCAGCTTGCGTGCCAGATAGAAGCGGGTCTTGAACAACCGGGTCAGCTCGCGAGCGATGTCGGTGTGGTTGTTCAGGGTGCTGGCGATGTAACCGAGGTCGAAGCCCAGACGAATCTGCTTCAGGTAACGCGCGTAAGCACGCAGCAGCGCCACGTCGCGCCATGGCAGGCCGGCGGTCAGCACCAGACGGTTGAACGCATCGTTCTCGGCGTCGCCACGAACGATGTGGACGAACGCGTCCTGCAGGGTGTCGTTGAGTTGCTGGATGTCGAGGTCCAGACCTTCAGCGGCGGTGAACGCGAAGTCATGAATCCAGAACTCGCGGCCATTGGTGTGACGCAGGCGATACGGGAATTCACCCAGTACACGCAGGCCGAGGTTTTCCAGAATCGGCAGCACGTCGGACAGCGCCAGCGGCGTGTCGGCGTGGTACAGCTTGCAATGCAGCTCGCGCTGGCCGGAGACCTGACCGAGCGGCTGATAGAAGCTCATCACCAGCGGATTTTTTTCGTTGAGGCTCAGCAGGTGCTGCATGTCGACCACGGCCGAATGTGCAGCGAAACGCTCGCGGTAGCCGGCCGGGAAGCCTTTCGGGAAATCCGCCAGCACGTTGGTGCCGTGGGCTTCGCCGAAGCTTTCGACGGTCAGTGCGGCGTAATCGTCCTGCCAGCTGCGGCAGGCTTGCACGACTTCTTTTTCCAGCAGCACCGGGTCGATGTCGAGACGGTTTTTCGGGTCGACACGCAGGATCAACTGCACGCGCGCCAGTACCGATTCGGAGAAGAACGTCCAGAACTCGCAATCGGAGGCCTTCAGGCGCTCCATCAGCACTTGCTGGATCTTCTGGCGAACTTCGGTGGAATAGATGTCGCGCGGCACGTAGGCCAGGCAGTAGCAGAAACGACCGTACGGGTCTTTGCGCAGGAACACGCGGATCTTGTTGCGTTCCTGGATCTGCACGATCGACATCACGGTGGTGAACAGTTCGTCGACCGGGGTCTGGAACAGGTCATCACGCGGCAGTACTTCAAGGACCTGCGCCAGTTCCTTGCCCAGGTGAGCCTTGGACTGGAAGCCGGAACGGGTTTCGATTTCTTCGACCTTGCGGCGGATGAACGGGATGACCCGCACGCTCTCGCCATACACCGAGGAGGTGTACAGGCCCATGAAACGGTGTTCCTTGATGACTTTGCCGTCGGCGTCGATTTCGCGGATCGACACGTAATCCGGGTAAGCCGGACGGTGGACACGGCTCGGGTGCGCAGCCTTGGCGAACGACAGCAAAGTCGGTTCGCGCAGGTAGGCAACGGCGTAGTCTTCGATGCGCAGGTCTTCGTAGGTCAGGCCGGTGCGCAGCAGTTTGGTCAGGCCGAGGAAGGAGTTCTGGTCGTACTCGATGTGGCCGCCATCGGCCTGATCGGTAACCACGAATTCTTCGTAGCCGAGGAAGGTGAAGTGGTTGCCCACCAGCCATTCCAGGAAGCTTTTGATCTCGTTCTTTTCGTCGGCATCAATGGCAAATGCACTGTTGTCGAGCTGGGTGAGGATGTCCTGCACCTTGGCTTTCATCGGCTCGAAATCGGCGACCGCGACGCGGACTTCACCGAGAACCTGTTCCAGCTCTTTGCTCAGCACATTCAGTTCGGCCGCGTTGGCGCAGCGGTCGATTTCCAGGTACATCAGCGATTCGTGCAGAACGCCTTCGCCGGTGCTGCCCTTCGGCAGGATTTCCAGCAGCTCGCCCTTGCTGCCACGGCGCACGCTGAGCACGGTGGTTTGCAGGGTGTGGATGCTGTAGCCGCGACGGTTCAGTTCGGTACGAACCGAGTCGACGAGGAATGGCAGGTCATGGTGCAGAACTTCGACCGCAGTGTGGGTCGACTGCCAGCCATGACGCTCGTAATCAGGGTTGTAGACGCGCACTTGCGGTTGCGCGTGATCGAAGCGCTCAAGCAGGCGCCACGCGGAAAGAGTACAGCCAGCGAGGTCGGAGAGGCGACGTTGAGTCAGCTCGTCCAGAGAAATAATGCCGAAGAATTGTTCAGCGAACAGCGCCACTTGTGGCAGTGCCTGTTCACTGATGTGCTGCGCCAGTGCCGCTTGCAGTTGGTGCTGGAAGTCGGCTTTGCTGGCTGCGGTGAAGAACGCCATCTGTGGTACTCCGCTTAAGCTTGTTATTGATGGAAAGCGTCGCGTGCAACACCCCTTTCGGGGCTTGTGTCGCCCTGTTCCTGATTCTCGGGCAGAGGAAACAGGGAGACAGGTGGGTGAAGCTGGACGAGACACTGAGGTCACATTCACCTTCCATTGAATGAGCATCTGCAAAAGCGACTGTCAGGGTTGCCGACAATGCCTTTACGGGTGCTCATCCGTTGCGCAGCTTAAAGGGTGCGACAATGTGTCTGCTTGCGGTGCTGCGACATATTCGGTCATTGGCACGTAAACAAAGGCCTGTGCAACGATAAACACTAGCAGCCATGAGGAAAAATGACGGCCCGAGTGCCCGGTTTGACGGGACTTTCGTGCCAGAAACAGCCTACGCGACGCTACATATCCATAAACGAAAACGCCCAGGGACGTTTAATCGACCCTGAGCGTGGCATTGGGTTCAGCACCGGCGATTGACGCGGATCAGTCGGGCAACTCTTCGTAGGCTCTGAATTTGCTGATGGTGGCGCAGTCGTAGCACGACGTCCGCAACGTCTGTTTGTTCATGCTGACGTCGATATTGGGAGAGTCGCACTCCCGGCAAAACACCTGCGAAAGGTCGGACAGGCGTTCTGCCCGAGCCGCGGCCTGCAATTGCCGGACACTGTTGCACGCGCTGCACGTGCACGGTGTGCGCCGCCCGGGGCCGGGAGGCCGGTATTGATGCTCGCAACTGACGCATTGATAAGGTTTGCGCGACGCGGCCGGCGTTCCCCTGGCATGTCGACGAACCCACATCGGTTGGCAGCAGTAAGGACACGTCAGCTCTGGACTGACAATCGGCGGCAGCACCTGCAACAAACTGCGCACGGTCGCGGGAATCTGGAATTCGGCCATCAGGTCGGCGCTTTTTTCGCCGTGCAGATAGCGCTTGTAGATCTGCTCGATTTGCGCCTCGCTGAGATGCCGAATTTCGTCTTTGCGCTCGAAATGCTGATTCAATTGAAAACTCCTTGTTCTCGGGTTTTGTCTGCGCACTCCTTTGCGTCGGATTGTAAAAATAGTTCCAGAAATATCGCGAAAACAAGCCATTTTCTTTGATAACAGCAGGAAAGCGACTCCGCATCCACTCACCTACACGGTTGTCGGATTTTTCATACAGCAGCAGTGGATCGCGCCTTCGGAATACTCCTGTTTTGTTCAATTCTTCCGATACGCGTAACCAAGGCTAAACAACGGCCGCCAAGATGTAGGAGCAGAAATTCTTCCAGGCTGGCAAAATCCTGCCCAATTGCGACCAACACGCCCGTCGAGACAGGAATCCCCCATGCAAATGACCACCGCCCTACTCATCGTCAACCCGTGCGATGACGAAGAAGACAACATGGCCATGCTCTGCTGCCACAGCGACAAGGGCGACATGTTCCTGATGAGCCGCTACCCGGACGAGGATGAGCTGGAGATCACGCTGGATGGCGAGCCGTCGACCCTCGACGGCGTAAAAGTCACCCTGACCTCGACTCTGCTGAAGATCGAAATTGCGGCGGCGGATGCTGATGCGTTGAATGGTGATGATGTGCTGGAAATCAGCTTTAACCCGGAGATGGTGGATATGGATGAGGTTGTTGAGACCCTCAAGAATATCCTTGACGGGACTGGCACGTTCATTAACGAGGTTTGATGGTGTCCGGACTGGCCTCATCGCTGGCAAGCCAGCTCCCACAGGTTTCAGCGTCGTGCATGCGATTTGTGCAACACCTCGATCACTGTGGGAGCTGGCTTGCCAGCGATGAGGCCAGAACTGCCACTTCAATACTCCCCGGCTACAAAAATCCAACAATTCCCCCAGTCATTTCCCGCACTTTGCGCAAAATGCCGTTAGTCGCCACCCCCTGCGATGGATTAAAGTAACGCCCCCAGCCCCGGCGTTATCCGAACGCCTGTGGCCACCCCTTTCCAGGAACAGTCACCGATGGAACATCGTGAAGCGCTGCTGGCGCTGCGAACCTTTCTTTCAACGCAGATTCTCGGCCAGGAAAAACTCATCGAGCGTTTGCTCATCGCCCTGCTCGCCGACGGCCATATGCTGGTCGAGGGCGCTCCGGGTCTGGCCAAGACCAAAGCGATCAAAGAACTCGCCGAGGGCATCGAAGCCCAGTTCCATCGCATCCAGTTCACCCCTGACCTGTTGCCTGCCGACATCACCGGCACCGAGATCTATCGCCCGGAAACCGGCAGTTTCGTGTTCCAGCAAGGGCCGATCTTTCACAACCTGGTACTGGCGGACGAAATCAACCGCGCCCCGGCCAAGGTGCAATCGGCACTGCTCGAAGCCATGGCCGAACGTCAGGTCAGTGTCGGTCGCAGTACCTATGAGTTGTCGCCGCTGTTTCTGGTGATGGCCACGCAAAACCCGATCGAGCAGGAAGGCACCTACCCGCTGCCGGAAGCGCAACTCGACCGCTTCCTGATGCACGTGAAAATCGGTTTCCCCGATGCCGCCGTCGAACGCCGCATCCTCCAGCAGGCCCGTGGCGAAGCGCTGAACGGTGAGACCAAGCCCGAGCGCCGGGTCAGCCAGCAGGCCATCTTCGCCGCGCGCAAGGAAATCCTCGGTCTGTACATGGCCGATGCCGTGGAGGAATACCTGGTGCAACTGGTCATGGCCACGCGCAACCCGGCCAAGTTCGACCCGGAAATGGCCGAGTGGATCGCCTACGGCGCCAGCCCGCGCGGCTCGATTGCTCTCGACCGCTGCGCCCGTGCCCATGCATGGCTGGCCGGTCGCGACTTTGTCAGCCCGGAAGACATTCAAGCGGTGCTGTTCGATGTGTTGCGCCACCGCATCATTTTGTCGTTTGAAGCCGAAGCCGCTGGCATCGATCAGGATCGCGTGGTGCAGCGGATTCTCGACGTCGTAGCCGTCGCTTGACCCCCATGAACGCCCCTCTGCCATCCGAACCGGGCATCCGCATCAGCCTCGCCGAGCTGATCGAGATGCGCCACCGCGTGCGCGAAGTGCAGCTGTTTTCCACGCCGAGCCAGCGCAGCCCGCTGATCGGCCTGCACCACTCGAAATTCCGTGGCCGTGGCGTCGACTTCGATCAGGTGCGCGTTTATCAGGCGGGCGACGACGTGCGCACCATCGACTGGCGCGTCACCGCACGCACCCAGGAGCCGCACACCAAACTGTTCCATGAAGAACGCGAGCGGCCGATTTTCATCATGGTCGAGCAGAGCACACGACTGTTTTTCGGTTCCGGGCTGATGTTCAAATCGGTACTCGCGGCGCAAGTCGCAGCGCTGATCGGCTGGGCCGCGCTCGGTCACAACGACCGGGTCGGCGGGCTGGTGTTCGGCGACAACGAGCACTACGAAATCAAGCCACGGCGCAGCAAACAGAGCCTGCTGCAACTGCTCAACCGCTTGGTCAAAGTCAATCAATCGCTGCACAGCGAGCGCGAACCGGATCGCGATGCGTTTGGCGTAGCCCTGCGCCGAGCCCGGGAAGTGCTGCGTCCGGGCAGTCTGGCCATCGTGATTTGCGATGAGCGCGCGTTGTCCGACAGCGCCGAGCAACAGTTGAGCTTGCTGTCGCGCCATTGCGACCTGCTGATGCTGCCGATTTCCGATCCGCTGGATCACGCCCTCCCCGCTGCCGGCCTGCTCAGATTTGCCGAGCGTGGTGCGCAGCTTGAACTCGACACGCTGAACTTCGACCTGCGCCAGACCTACCGCGCGCAGGCCGAAGCGCGTATCGCCCGCTGGGAATTGCTCGCGCAAAAGCTGCGGGTACTGCTGATGCCGCTGAGTACGCAAAGTGAAATGGTTGAGCAGATGCGCGAATTCCTCAATCCGCAGCGTCCGGGGAAAGGTCGATGAACGGCCTCGAACAACTGCAGCCACTGATCTCGCCGCCACCGATTGCCTTCTGGCCACCGGCCCCGGGTTGGTGGCTGCTGCTTCTGTTGCTGCCGCTGCTCGGTTACGCGGTGTGGCGGCTGCGGCGCTTTATTCCGATGAAGAAACGCCCGATCATCCGCGCCGAGCAACCGCTGGATCCGGTGCGCATTGCCGCCCTCGCGGAACTGGCGCAAATGCCCAAACCCTACGACGGCGCGCCGGCTGGTGCCTGGCTGCAACAACTCAACGGCCTGCTCAAACGCCTGTGCCGCAACCACTATCCCTACAGCCAGAGCCACACACTCAATGGCCGCAAATGGCTGGCGTTCCTCGATAACCGCTGCCCGGCCGCGGGCCTGACGCGCTGGATGGTGCTGGTCGAAGGCGCGTACAAACCGGAATGCAAACTCGACGACAAGGCCATCGCTGGCCTGACTCAAGCCGTCGACACGTGGATTCGCAAACATGTTTGAGTTCGCCTGGCCGTGGATCTTTGCGCTGTTGCCATTGCCGTGGCTGATGCGCCTGGTGCTGCCAGTGGCCGACAGCGGCGAGCCGGCGCTGAAAGTCAGCTTCCTTTCCGATCTCGAAGGCCTCGCCCGCCGTCGCGCCCGCGCCAACCTGCCGGCGTGGCGCCAACAAGCACCGTTCATGCTTCTGTGGTTGTTGCTGTTGACCGCCGCCGCCCGCCCGCAATGGCTCGGCGAACCGCTGCCGATTGCCGCCAGTGGCCGTGATCTGCTGGTGGCCGTGGACGTTTCCGGCTCGATGGATTTCCCCGACATGCAGTGGCAGGACGAAGAAGTCAGCCGCCTCGCGCTGGTGCAGCATTTGCTCGGCGATTTCCTTGAAAGCCGTGACGGCGACCGCGTCGGCCTGATCCTGTTCGGCAGCCAGGCCTACCTGCAAGCACCGCTGACCTTTGACCGCCGCACCGTGCGGGTCTGGCTGGATGAAGCGCGCATCGGCATTGCCGGCAAGAACACCGCTATCGGTGACGCCATTGGTCTGGGCCTGAAACGCCTGCGCATGCGCCCAGCGCAAAGCCGCGTGCTGATTCTGGTCACCGACGGCGCCAACAATGGCGGCGAAATCGATCCGCTGACCGCCGCGAAACTGGCCGCCAGCGAAGGCGTGAAGATCTACCCGATCGGCATCGGCGCCAATCCTGAAGACAGCGGTTCGACCGGCCTGCTTGGCGTCAATCCGAGCCTGGATCTCGACGAACCGGCGCTCAAAGCCATCGCCGAAGTCACCGGTGGCCAGTATTTCCGCGCCCACGACGGCAAAGAACTGCAGGCGATCAAGGACACCCTCGATCAACTCGAGCCGGTGACCCAGCAACCGACTCAGGCCCGCCCAGCGCAAGCCTTGTATCACTGGCCTCTGGCGCTGTCCTTGTGGCTGAGCCTGTTGCTGGTGGCCCGCGAACTGTGGCCGGACAACCCGTTGCAACGCCTGTTCACCAAGGAGCTGTATCTGCAAAGTCCGCTGCCCGACTGGCGTGATCGTTTGAAACGCCTGCGTTTGCGGAGGCGTCGATGATCGCGCTCTGGCCGCACTGGTTCCGTCCTTGGTGGTTGCTGCTGTTGCCGCTGCTCGGCTGGCTGATCTGGCAGCTCTGGCATCGGCAGAAACGCGCCGGACGCTGGCAGATGATTCTGCCGCCGGCGTTTCATGCTGCCTTGCTCAGCGGCGGTAATGGTCGCGACAGCAAACTGCCGTGGATCGCCCTCGGCGCTGCGTGGCTGCTGACGATTCTCGCGCTGCTTGGGCCGAGCTGGGAGCGTGTCGAACAGACCAGCCAGAAACCCGCCGACCCTCTTGTGGTGGTGCTCGAACTGACCCCGGAAATGCTCGCCACCGACTCGCCGCCGACGCGACTGGAGCAGGCGCGGCGCAAGCTCTTCGATCTGTTGCAGGCACGCAGCGATGCGCAGACCGCCATCGTCGTTTACGCCGGCAGCGCGCACACACTGGTGCCGCTGTCGGATGATCTGGCGACCAGTCGCAACTTGCTCGACGCACTCAAACCGTCGCTGATGCCGGAGAGCGGCCATCGTGCCGATCTGGCCGTGATCAAAGCGCTGGCCTTGCTCAAACAAGGCGCGCTCGGTCAGGGGCGGATTCTGTTGATCGGTTCGTCGCTTGATGAACAGGAACGCCAAGGCATTCGCCGCGCGCTCAGCGGTGAATCCGCACAACTGTTGATGCTCGGCATCGGCACCGCCGAAGGCGCGCCGATTGCCCAAGAGGACGGCAGTTTCCTCAAGGATGAGCAAGGTGCGATCCGCGTGCCGCAACTCGACAGTCCGGGCCTCGCGGCGTTTCTTAACAGCATCGGCGGCGAATACCACCCGGCACGACTGGACGAAGCTGACCTCGGCGCACTCGGCCTGCTCAATGGCCCGCGCAGCCTGCGTGACGACGGTCAGACCGTGCGCCTCGATACCTGGGCCGATCAGGGTTACTGGCTGCTGTTGCCGCTGTTGCTGCTCGCCGCCTGCGCCGGCCGACGTGGCTGGCTGTTTTGCCTGCCATTACTGTTCTGCCTGCCGCAGCCGAGCTACGCTTTCGACTTCGAAGACCTGTGGCTGCGCCCCGATCAACAAGGCCTGCATCTGCTCAAACAGAAACGCCCGGCCGAAGCGGCGGCGCATTTTGACGATCATCAATGGCAAGGGGTGGCGTTGTACGAGGCCGGCGACTACAGTGGCGCCGCCCAGCGCTTTGCCGAAGGCAGTGACGCCCGCGCCCACTACAATCGTGGCAACGCTTTGGCAAAAAGCGGTGAGCTGGACGCCGCCATCGATGCCTACGAGCAGGCGCTGGAACTGCAACCGGATCTGCGCCCGGCACAGACCAACAAGGCCCTGGTGGAAAACCTGCTGAAACAGAAACACACGCCGCCGCCCGCTGAGCCGGAACAGAAACCGACCGAGCAAAGCTTGCCCGGCGATGAGCCGCCACCGGCGACCACGCCACCGCCCGCAGTGAAAAGTGAAGCTCAGGGCGACACGCAGCCCGCCGAACCGGCCAACGAACCGCCACCGACCACGCCGCCGCAACCGGGCCCCAATGAAATTCCGGGCAGCGACGAGGAAGAGGAAACCGACACCGTGCCCACCCTGCGCCCCACTGAGGACAACCTCGAAGGCGAACAACGGCAGGCACTGGAACAATGGCTGGGCAAGATCCCGGACGATCCGGGCGAATTGCTGCGACGCAAATTCTG
Source organism: Pseudomonas sp. 4CAES_32.4 (assembly GCF_058136335.1). Classification (NCBI taxonomy): domain Bacteria; kingdom Pseudomonadati; phylum Pseudomonadota; class Gammaproteobacteria; order Pseudomonadales; family Pseudomonadaceae; genus Pseudomonas; species Pseudomonas sp. 4CAES_32.4. The sequence continues at coordinate 2,636,537 of NZ_CM176882.1, read as the reverse complement.
GTACGAACAGCAACAACATCAGGATCAGGAAAACACTCGATGACCCGCTTCACCGCTCTCTTGCTGCCCCTGTTGCTCTGCACGGCCACCGCTCAGGCGGCCGAGCTGACCGCCAGCGTGGATCGCAGTCGCCTCAACTCCGGCGAGACGGTCGAGCTCACTCTCGAAACAAGCGACGTCACCCAGTTCGGCAAACCTGACCTGACACCGCTGGAGCCGCTGTTCGAAGTGCGTGGCACGCGGCAGGTCAACCAGTTGAACACGCTCAATGGTGACAACCGCGCGACCACGCGCTGGATCGTCACCCTGCTGCCGAAAGAGACCGGCAGCGTGGTGATTGCGCCGCTGCAACTGGGCGACGCGCAAAGTGAGCCGATCACTGTGCAAGTGGTCGAAAGCGATGCCCGCGAAGACAAGAACAGCCTTGATCCGGTGTTCATCGAAGCCAGCCTCGATCAGACCAGCGTCTACGTGCAGGCCCAGGCCATCCTGACCCTGCGCATCTATCACTCGGTTTCGCTGTACGACGACAGCAGCCTGACCCCGTTGCAAATGGCCGATGCGCGCATTGAGCAGCTCGGCGACACCCGCACCTATGAAAAAGACATCAAGGGTGTGCGCCACGGCGTCATCGAGATGCGTTATGCGATCTATCCGCAGCACAGCGGCTTGCTCAACATCGCGCCACAGACATTCAGTGCCACGCTAGTCGACACTCAGCCGGCGCAGGACGCCGCCGCGCAGGGGCCGAAACCCGGCAAACTGATGCGCGTCAGCTCGGCGCAGATGTCGCTGACGGTCAAACCCAAACCGCTGACCTATCCCGCCGATGCGCCGTGGCTGCCGGCGCGCAGTCTGACCCTGAGCGAGAGCTGGAACCCGGAACCGGAGCACACCCAGGTCGGCGACTCGCTGACCCGCAGCCTGACATTGAAAGTCGAAGGCCTCGCCGCCTCGCAACTGCCCGCCCTGCCCGCCACCGACGTCAACGGCCTGCGCCGCTACCCCGACCAACCCGTGCTGAACAACCAGAGCACTGACCGGGGCATCGTCGGCAGCCGCGAAGAACGCGAAGCCCTGGTGCCGAGCCGTAGCGGCGCCATCGATTTGCCGACGGTGGATGTGGTCTGGTGGAACACCTTCGAAGACCACCTGGAGCACAGCAGCCTGCCGGCGCGCACGCTGCAAGTGGCCAACAATCCGAGCCTGCAGGTCGACACCCCGGCCGGCAATCTGCAACCGAGCGTCGTCGATAACGATGTGTTGTGGTGGTGGAAACTCAGCACGCTGATCTTCGCCTGCACCACCCTGCTCGGCTTCGGCCTGTGGTGGCGCGCGCGCTGGCAACCGGCGGTGCATCGCGCCGCCCAAACCGGCCCGAGCCCGCGCACCTTGATGGACGACATCAAACGCGCGAGTCAGGCCAACGACCCGCAAGCGACACGACAGGCGCTGGACGCGTGGGCACGTCAACAGCCGGAAACCCTGGCGGACATGGCGGCGCGGTTTGTGCCGCTGTCAGATGCCCTCGACGGGCTCAACGGTGCGCTGTACAGCGAAACCGGCCAGCATTGGCAAGGTGAAGATTTGTGGCGAGCGATCCGTACGATTCCGGCCTTGGAGCGCGTGCAGGATCCGGTGGGCGATAGCGGCTTGCCGCCGCTTTATCCGAAGTAACAGATCAAAAGATCGCAGCCTTCGGCAGCTCCTACAGGGGAGTGTATTCCCCGTGTAGGAGCTGCCGAAGGCTGCGATCTTTTGATTTTGCTAAAGATTAAAAAAGACTGAAGGCAATCGACGGCACGCAGATTGATGCGCAGATTTAAAGTTTACCTGTCATTTCCAGAGGACAGACGATTACATTCTTATAAATAATCCAACCAGTCATTTGAATTAACCGAATACCCCTTTTCACAAAAAGCCTCATATCGCTCTCTGTATCTATCTATAGAAGCAGTTGCAACGTCTATGCAAATATATCCACGCCCTCTCTCCTCAACAGACAGAGACACGGGATCTATTTTGGTCGGAGAGTCGCCTACCACGACTCCCGACAAATTCGACCTGTGAAATATAAAGCTCTTCCCTCCACCGAGTGGAAGTATTAACTCCGCAATAGCAAATATTATCTCTGGCCTTGAAATCTCATAGCGATCACCCTCCTCATAGTTTTCGGAGTAGTTCTCCGGAACGAGGAACAAACTATGATTTATAATTACAAGCCAACCTTGCAAGTCAACACGACCGCCAACATTCATTTCTACTCCCCAATCAAAAGAACGTCGCACAGCGTTATCCAACGCGCTCTGTGTCGTCATATCAAGCCTCAGACGACTCGTTTACTTCCTTTATATAAGAAGTAAACATTCCACCCCCTTGATCCACATGCATCCGCCCGCACGGCTGGCATCGATAAACCGTAACAGCCCCTTGGTCTATCGTTTCGTAGAATTCTTCTTCAGACAGCCAGCGATTTGCTAGCGCATAGCCAATTTCATCTATCTTCTGTTCAGCCACCAGAGACATTTCAAACTCGGACGTCCCTCGCGACAGGTTAATGACGTGACCGCATACACAAGCAAACTTTGGCATGGCTACTGAAGCTTCCTTTTCTGTTCAAGCGCTGTCTTTTGACTCACCGTGGCTCTTAAGAAAGAAACACATTGCGCACGGTGTCCATGTCCGACTGAATGGCTTTCAGTTCTTCGTCATCGGCCCCGGCTTTAACCAGACTCTCAACACTGCACTGCCCGTACGTATCGATCAAAATAGCCAACATATCAACCGCGTAGGGACTGTCTTTCGATAACTGCAGGCCTCGTCGGTGGCCTTCCATATAAATCGCAGTCTGCAGGATTGCATTGGGGCCATGTGCGTCTTTGCGCATCAGGCGCTCCAGTTCGTCCTGGGCATAGGCAAACGCTTGCTCCGCACGAAATCCCCAGTCATCCATTGCCAGAGAATAAAGCCCTTTAACCATGCCTCTGGCCTGATTGAACAAGCTTTCAACGCGCATTTCCGTTCTACTCCGGGTCAACCAGCGGTAATTCGCAAGCAGCGAAAACGATATCAATATAGTGGCGCAATGGTAGGCAGCGGACGTCAGGGCGTCAATTTTAGAAATCGACGTGATCGCGCGCGTCCTGCTCCCGGACAAGCCCCACCCGCGCAATAATCTGTAAACTCTCCCCTCTTTCGCCGCCCATCATTTCCTCGCGGCCATCACCTCTTTAATTGTTGCGGAGTCCGCCTTGCGTCTGTTTCACACCTCCGACTGGCACCTTGGGCAAAACCTGCACGGCCAGGAGCGCGATTTCGAGCATGCGTGCTTCCTCGAATGGCTGCTGCGCCAATTGCAACTGGCGCAGCCGGACGTGCTGCTGATTGCCGGTGACATCTTCGACACGGTCAATCCGCCGGTCAAAGCGCAGGAACGTCTCTACGACTTCATCGTCAGCGCTCACGAGCAGCAGCCGTTGCTGACCATCGTGATGATTGCCGGCAACCACGATTCCGGCTCGCGGATCGAGTTGCCCGCGCCGTTGATGCGCCGTTTGCGTACGCACGCGCTGGGTCGGGTGTTGTGGCTGGATGACGGCCAACTCGATGCCGAGCGTCTGCTGCTGCCGCTGCCAAATGCCCAAGGCGAAGTCGCCGCATGGTGCCTGGCGCTGCCGTTTCTGCGTCCGGCGGAGGTGACTGGCGCGCATCTGGGCGACAACTATCTGCGCGGTATCGGCCAAGTGCATGAATGGCTGATCGAAGCGGCCAACGCCAAGCGCAAACCCGGTCAGGCGCTGATCGCCATCAGTCACGCGCACATGGCCGGTGGCTCCGTCTCGGAAGACTCCGAGCGCAGCCTGATCATCGGCAACGCCGAGGCCCTGCCAGCCAGTCTGTTCGGGCCGAGCATCAGCTACGTCGCCCTCGGCCATTTGCACAAGCCGCAGAAGGTCAATGGTGAGGAGCGCATTCGCTACAGCGGTTCGCCGATTCCGTTGTCGTTCTCCGAGATCAAATATGAACATCAGATTCTCGACGTCCTGCTTGAGGGTGAAACCCTGATCAGCGTCGAGTCGAAACACATTCCGAGATCGGTCCAGCTCCAACGCATCGGCCCGGCACCGCTGGCCGAGATCCTGCTGCAACTGGCAGACCTGCCGAACATCGACCTGCTCGCCGAAACCCAACGCCAGCCGTGGCTCGAAGTGCGCGTAACCCTCGACGAGCCGCAACCGGATCTGCGCCACCAAGTGGAAAACGCCCTGCAAGGCAAAGCCGTGCGACTGGTGCGCATCGCCGCCGAATACGCCGGCAACCGTGGCGCTGACGGCAGCGATGACGGCACTGCGCTGATCGAACTGGATCAACTCACTCCGCAGGAATTGTTCAGCCGCGCCTGGCTCGACAACTACGGCAACGAGGTCGATGAGCAGACGCTGAAGGACTTCGCCGAACTGCTGCAAGACGTGCAACTGGAGGGCGAGCAGCCATGAAGATTCTCGCCATTCGGTTGAAAAACCTCGCCTCGCTGGCCGGCCCGTTCGAAATCGATTTCACTGCTGAACCGCTGGCCAGCGCCGGTTTGTTCGCGATTACCGGCCCGACCGGCGCCGGCAAAAGTACCCTGCTCGATGCTTTATGTCTGGCGCTGTTCGGCGCCGTACCGCGTCTGAACAACACGGGCCGCGACGCCAAAGTCCCCGATGCCGACGGCGAAATCGCCACGGGTGATCCGCGCACTCTGCTGCGGCGCGGCACCGGCGAAGGTTATGCCGAGGTGGATTTTGTCGGCGTTGATGGCCGTCGTTATCGGGCGCGCTGGGAAGCAAATCGCGCCCGCGAGAAGGCTGGCGGCAAGTTGCAGGCCAGCCGTCAGAGCCTGCGCGACATCGATCAGGATCAACTGCTCGCCAGTCAGAAAGGCGAGTACAAAACTCAGCTCGAAGCCGCGCTCGGCCTCAACTTCGAACAGTTCACCCGCGCCGTGCTGCTGGCGCAGAGCGAGTTCAGCGCGTTCCTCAAAGCCGACGACAACGACCGCAGCGAACTGCTGGAAAAGCTCACCGACACCGCCCTGTACACCCGCCTCGGCCGTCGCGCCTTCGACAAAACCAAAGAGGCCCGCGAAGCGCACAAGCTGTTGCAAGATCAAGCCACCGGCGTCACCCCGTTGCCGCCCGAGGCTCGCGCCGAACTGAATGAGCGCTTCAACGCCGCGCAGCAACAGTTGAAATTGCAGCAGGCGCAGCTCAAACAGCTGGAGCAGCAGCACGGCTGGCTCAAGGATTTGCGTGTGTTGCAGGACGCCCAACAGGCCGCCACCGAGCAATTGCACAGTGCGCGGCAGCAATCGGAAAGTCTGGCCGGCGAGCGGCTGAAACTGACGCGACTGGAGCAGCTCGGTCCGCAACGGCATCAATTCGCGCGTAGAACCGAACTCGATGCGCTGCTGACGCCGTTGGCAGCACAAATTGCCGAACACACCCGGCAGCATGGCGAACTGACGGAACGTCAGACCCAACTCGAGCAGAATCTCGACGCGGCGAAAGTCGCACTGAGCGACGCGCAGCAGCGTCAGTCGGAAAATGCGCCGTTATTGCGTCAGGCCTTTGAAGAGCAAAGCACCCTCGCCCGTCTGGCTAAGGAAGTCGCCGTTTGCGCTGACGCCAAAGCCAACGCGCAACAGGCCAGCAGCGACGGCCAGAGTGCCATTCAAACCTTGCAGGAAAAGCAAAACCAAGTGGCTGAGCGTCTGCAGCGCATTGCCGCCGAGCTTGAGCAAAGTGCTCATCTGGCGCCGTTGAGCGATGCCTGGAATGCCTACCGCGATCGCCTGCAACAGCTGATGCTGATCGGCAATCGCTTGAACAAGGGCCAGGCCGAATTGGCCTCCCTTGAACAGAACGCCGCCAGCAGCGCCGAAGAACTGACCCAGCAGAAGCAACAACTGGAAGTGCTGTTCAAAGAGGCCGGCGCCGAACCGGATGCCGTCGCTGAACAGATCGGCATCCTCGGCACGCTGTTGCAGGACAACCGCAAGCAACTGCGCGCTTTTGAAGATTTGTCGCGTCTGTGGGCCAGCCAACAGGATCTCGACAAGCGTGGCGCCGAGCTTCAACAACGCCAACTCAGCGCCCAGCAGGAACGTGAACGGCTGACCCAGGACGGCGTTAAATCGAAAGCCGAACTGACCATCGCCGAACAAACCCTTAACGTCACCCGCGAACTGCTCGAGCGTCAGCGTCTGGCGCGCAGTGCCAGTGTCGAGGAGCTGCGTGCGCAGTTGCAGGACGATCAGCCGTGCCCGGTGTGCGGCAGCAACGAACATCCCTATCACCAGCCGGAAGCACTGCTGCAAAGCCTCGGTCGCCACGACGAAAGCGAACAGGCCAACGCCCAGCAAGTGGTCGATCAGCTCAAGGAAAAGCTCAGCGAGTTACGTGCCGACGTGGGTGCCGTGATTGCGCAGCAGAAAGAACTGCTGCAACAACAGGAACAACTGGCAACCCAGCAACAAGCCCTCGCGCCGAGCATTGACGCGCATCCATTGTCTGCACAGTTGCTGAATCAGGATGCCGAAAAGCGCGACGCCTGGCTCAACCGCCAGAACGAGCAGCTGAACCAGAGCATCGCTCAGGACGAACAACGTCAGAGCGCCCTGCTGACCTTGCAACAGGATGCTGCGCGCCTGACTCAGCAATTGCGTCAGGCGGAAAATGCGCATCAGCAAGCCGCGCAACAGCTGAGCAATCAGCAACGCGAATTGAGCAGCGACCGCCAGCGCCTCGACGAAGAACTGACGGCGTTCGCTACCCTGCTCCCGGCCGACACCCTTGAAGCTTTGCGCGAGGAACCGGCGGCAACCTTCATGCAGCTCGACCGGCAGATCGCCGAGCGCTTGGCGCAAGTGGATCAACGAAAGGAAGAGTTGAGCGAGCAACAACAACGCCAGCAGACCCTGGAAAAGGAACAGGATCGTCAGCAGACCCGCGTGCAGCAAGCGCAGACGGCGCAGCAGCAGTTCGCCGCGTTGGCCGAGCAACAGCAACTTTGCCAGCGGAAACTCGCGCAGTTGCTTGGCGAACACAGCAGCGCCGAGCACTGGCAACAGCAGCTTGAGCAGCAGGTGGAACAGGCGCGCAACGCCGAAACCGGCACGGCGCAGGAACTGCAAAGCGTGCGCACGCAACGTGTGCAGATCGCCGCTGAACTCAAGGCGCAGCAGCAACGTTTGCAGGCGCTGGAAGGCGAAGAACAGGATCTGGCGGCGAAGATTGCCGACTGGCGCGCGCGTCACCCCGAGCTGGATGACGGAGGCCTCGAAGACTTGCTGCGGGTCGATGACACGCAACTCGGCGAACTGCGCCAGCGCTTGCAGCAGAATGAAAAAGCCATCGAACAAGCCACGGTCTTGTTGCAGGAACGTGACCGGTTATTGGTCGACCATCAGGCGCACAGCAACGGCAATCTCGACGCCGAACAACTCGCCACAGCCCTGACCGATCTGCAACAGCAGTCCAACGTCAGCGAACAGCAATGCGCCGAACTGCGCGCCGAGCAAGTCGAGGATCAGCGCCGGCAGAACGCCAATCAGGCGCTGGCCCAGCAGATTGCCGATGCTTACGCCGAATATCAGCGCTGGGCGCGGCTGAGTACGCTGATCGGTTCCGCGACTGGCGACACCTTCCGCAAGATCGCCCAGGCCTACAACCTCGACTTGCTGGTGCACCACGCCAACGTGCAATTGCGCCAACTGGTCAAACGCTACCGCCTGAAACGCGGTGGCAGCATGCTCGGTTTGCTGGTGATGGACACCGAAATGGGCGATGAACTGCGCTCGGTGCATTCGCTGTCCGGCGGCGAAACGTTCCTCGTGTCGCTGGCCTTGGCATTGGGCCTGGCGTCGATGGCGTCGAGTACGCTGAAAATCGAATCGCTGTTTATCGACGAAGGCTTTGGCAGCCTCGATCCGGAGTCGCTGCAATTGGCGATGGATGCGCTGGATGGCTTGCAGGCGCAGGGTCGCAAAGTCGCGGTGATTTCCCACGTGCAGGAAATGCACGAGCGGATCCCGGTGCAGATTCAGGTGCAGCGTCAGGGCAATGGCTTGAGCACACTGGAGGTGAAATGAACACGCTGTACTCCTTCCGCCGCTGCCCATACGCCATGCGCGCGCGGATGGCGCTGCGCTATTCGGGCGTGCCGGTAGAGATCGTTGAAGTCAGCCTCAAAGCCAAACCGGCGGAGATGCTGGCGATCTCGCCAAAAGGCACGGTGCCGGTGCTGGATGCCGGTGGACGGGTGATCGATGAGAGCCTGGAGATCATGCGTTGGGCGTTGGCGCAGAATGATCCGGATGATTGGTTGCTGGGGGGCGATTCACGGATTGCCGAGCTGATCGAAGCCAATGATCAGGAATTCAAGATGCAGTTGAATCGCTATAAGTATGCCGAGCGTTATCCCGAGCAGCCGATGGAGGTTTATCGGGCTGAAGGCGCGGTGTATTTGCAGAAACTGGAAGCGTTGCTCAACGATCGCGATTACCTGTTAGCCGACCATCCTTGCCTGGCCGATATCGCCCTGCTGCCCTTCGTTCGGCAGTTTGCCCATGTTGATCGCGAGTGGTTTGCGCAGACACCTTATGTTCGCTTACAGGCCTGGCTGGAGCGTTTCCTCGAATCAGACCTTTTCACTTCAATTATGAAGAAGTAACTCATGTAGGAGCTGCCGAAGGCTGCGATCTTTTGATCTTTGATCGTTCCCACGCTCTGCGTGGGAATGCCTCAAGGGACGCTCTGCGTTCCAATCGGACGCGGAGCGTCCAGGGCTGCATTCCCACGCGGAGCGTGGGAACGATCAATCGCGTCGTCTAAGCCAGCGCGTTGCACATCCCGAGGGCCATGCAATCCACTTCGAACGGACCGAGAAAATCCGCCGAGACTTTGACCGGTGGATTGCCAGCCATCAGCCCCAACGTATTCGCCCGTTCAATGTTGTGCGCGATGTTGTGGTTGGCCTCTATGGCCCGCGCCAATGCGCCAACCGAGCCTTGGCCGATACCCAACAATGAAGCGCCGTTGGTGAAGAACGCCAAACCGGCAATCACCCAGAGTCTGTAGCCTTTCATGCGCCGCCGACTCCCGCGAGTTCGGCCCGGTCGACCATCACGCTGTGCGAGCGGACTTCGAACTGGATACCAGGATGGGCGACGTCAATCGGTGCGTCGAAGCTGTGTTCCATTTGTGCGGCGATGCTGACAAACAGCACCACGGCCAGGTAAAGACCGATGGCCAGGTAGGCGCCGCGTTTGGCTGAAGTGATGATTGCGCTGGCCATGGTGTTCTCCCGTGGGCATGTTTCGATGACCACAGGATCGATCAAAAAAGCCGGGGTAACCACTCAGGGTTTGCCATAGTGAACATCAGCTTCGTTGATTATTTAGCCAGTCTATCTGCGTGTTCGGGAAAACCTATGATGCTGCCGAAGGCTGCGATCTTTTGATCTTTGATCGTTCCCATGCTCTGCGTGGGAACGATCAACGTGCGCAAAAACGTAGGAGCTGCCGAAGGCTGCGATCTTTTGATTTTGCTTTTAAAAAACAAGATCGAAAGATCGCAGCCTTCGGCAGCTCCTACAGGGAGTTGTGCGCAATGGGCATTTCAGTGTTGGGCTTTATGATCCAGGGCGGCGTAGAAGTTGGCGCTTTGTTGCAGGTATTTCTGGGTGTAGCTCTGGGTGTGGGATTTTTTGCTGGCGATTTCAACGTTGGCGCTGGCTGGCAGCACAACGGTGGCGGAGATGGCGGAAGCGGCGATGACGGAGAAGAGATTGAAGTTCATGGCGGTAACCCTCGTGTTCGGTTGGCTTGCTTGCCCGGTTGGGCCGTGAAGCAAACTTAACGCTCGAGGGTAGATCGCTTGAAATGCTTTGTAGCATTACCGGTTATCAGTGCAATTGATACAAAGAGACAGGCCCCGCAAACCGGGGCCTGTGGCTTATTGTCGCACCAGAAACTTCAGGTCGCTCGGCGCGTCCATCGGCAGTTTTTGCACGGTTTTGCCGAGCAGACCAGTCTTGGCGTCGCGCTCGACGACGACAATCTGGTTGCTCTTCTGGTTGGCGATCAGCAGGAATTTGCCACTTGGATCGAGGCTGAACTCACGCGGGTGATCACCCTCAACCGAACGCTTTTGCAGCTCTTTGAGCTGCGCGGTCGCCGGGTCGATGCTGAACACCACCAGTTGATTGGCGGTGCCACGGTTGCTGACGTAAAGGAATTTGCCATCGGCAGACGTGTGCAATGCCGCACCGGCCTTGTCCGAGGTCGGCTGACCGGCGGCCAGATCGACCAGTTGCGTCTGGGTCAGCACGCCATCGTGGTAATCGAACACCGCAACCTGCGCGCTCATTTCCATGGTCAGCCAGGCATGTTTGCCGTCAGCACTGAACAACAGATGACGCGGGCCACTGCCGGCCGGCAAGGCCACCGAGGCGGTTTTCGCCGGGGTCAGCGGCAGCTCAGGATTGGCTTTCGGGTCGAATTGGTAGATGAACACCTTGTCCGCGCCCAGGTCATTGGAGAACACGTAGCGACCGTCCGGCGAAGAGACCGTCGAGTGCACGTGGTTCGAAGCCTGGCGCTCAGGATTGACCCGGCTCGCCGGGTGCGCGCTCATCTGCACAACGGGTTTGAGTTTGCCGTCAGCGCCGACCGGCAACACCGCCAGGGTTCCACCCGGATCTTCCACGACTGAATAGTTGCTGACGAACAGGTGGCTGGCATCAGCGCTGAGGCTCGAATGCGTTGGCTCGTTGCCAAGGCTCTGCACTTGATTGATCAGGCTCAGAGCGTGGGTTTTCGGATCGATCGAATAGCTGCTGACGCGACCGACCGGGTCTTTCTGGCCCGGGCCGTTTTCGTTGACCACAAACAGGCGATGCTGGTCTTTGGACAGGGTCAGCCAGGACGGGTTTTCGCTCTTCACCACTTGCAGCGGTTTGGCGTTGATCTGGCCGGTGGCACTGTCGAAATTCATTCGATAGATGCCTTGGCTGGTGCCAGCGGTGTAGGAACCGACCAGCAACTGGAAGCTTTCTGCGGACGCCGTGGACAGGCCCATGGCGCCGACGCTGCCGGCCATCAGCAGCGGCCAGAATTTACGCATTTTCATCAGTGTCATCCTCATCATCGCTGCTGCTGACTACATCGCCGAGGCAGACCAGGCGGTGTTCGCCGGTGGTCTTGGTGTCGCTGGCAAAACCAGTCACCAGCCAGCTCTGCAGGTCTTCGTCAAACGTCGCCGCTGCAACCTGCGCCGGGGTGAATTCCCAATGCTTGGCCGCGCGACCGTCGATGCATTCGATGTGCAGGTTGTCGTCTTCATCGAGGGCGAATTCGAAGGCATGCAGGCCGTCGATTTCGACCATACCGCAGTGTTCGAGGGCGTAGAGAAGGGTTTGGGCAGTCATGGCAGTAAAGTCTTTCAGGGGGAAACCGGCAATGATAGCTCATTGACGACGCAGAACCCTTGTGGGAGCTGGCCCTGCTAGCGATGGCGGCGTGCCAGGCGACTGATATGTCGACTGAATGACCGCCATCGCTAGCAGGGCTAGCTCCCACAAGGGATTGGGTGTGGCTTACAGGGTGTCGCGGGAGGGTTTGCCGTCGACCAGGCGCTGGATGCGCAGCGGGTTGGCGTTTTTCAGCGGCTCGGGCAACAAGCTGTCCGGGTAGTTCTGGAAGCACACCGGACGCAGGAAGCGGTCGATGGCCAGCGTGCCTACCGAAGTGCCACGAGCATCGGACGTCGCTGGATACGGGCCACCATGGACCATCGAATCGCACACCTCGACACCGGTCGGATAGCCGTTGAGCAGAATCCGCCCGACCTTCTGTTCCAGCAGTGGAGTGAGTTCAGCGAACTGTTCGAAGTCCGCCAGCTCGCCGATGATCGTCGCCGTCAGTTGGCCGTGCAGCCCCTGCAACGCAGCACTGAGTTGCGCCTTGTCCGCCACTTCGACGATTACCGTGGTCGGGCCGAAGACTTCTTCCTGCAGCACTTCATCGCCATTGATCAACAGACTGGCATCAGCCTTGAACAACTGCGGCTGCGCTTGATTGCCCTGCTGCGGATTACCGGCCAGATGCTCGATACCGGAATGCGCCAGCAGCTTCTGCAAGCCTTTGCCGTAGCTGCCGAGGGTGCCGGCATTGAGCATGGTTTGTGCCGGTTGATCACCGATCAAACCCGCAACCTGCTGCACGAACGCGCTGAACTCTGGCGAACGAATGCCGATCACCAGGCCCGGATTGGTGCAGAACTGACCACAGCCTTGCACCACCGAAGCGGTCAAATCGCGGGCGATGGTTTCTGCACGTTCGGCGAGTGCCTGTGGCAGAACGATCACCGGGTTGATGCTCGACATCTCGGCGAACACCGGGATTGGTTGCGGGCGCGCTGCGGCCATGTCGCACAGTGCGCGACCACCCTTGAGCGAACCAGTGAAGCCGACCGCTTGAATCGCCGGATGCTTGACCAGCCATTCACCGACGCCACCACCGTAGATCATGTTGAACACACCGGCAGGCATGGCGGTTTTTTCTGCGGCGCGGATCAGTGCATCGGCAACCAGTTCAGCCGTGGCCATGTGACCGCTGTGAGCCTTGAACACCACCGGGCAACCGGCGGCCAGCGCCGAGGCGGTATCGCCGCCAGCGGTGGAAAACGCCAATGGAAAGTTGCTCGCGCCGAACACTGCGACAGGGCCGAGGCCGATGCGGTATTGGCGCAGATCCGGGCGTGGCAATGGCTGACGATCCGGCAGCGCTTGATCGATCCGCGCCCCGTAAAAATCGCCACGGCGCAGGACTTTGGCGAACAGGCGCATTTGCCCGCTGGTACGCCCGCGCTCGCCTTGAATCCGTCCGGCCGGCAGCGCGGTTTCGCGGCAGACCACGGCAACGAAATCATCACCGAGAGCATCGAGTTCATCGGCAATCGCGTCGAGAAACTGTGCGCGACGTTCGGCGCTGAGGCTGCGATAGGCCGGGTACGCAGCAGCGGCGGCTTTGGCGGCAGCGTCGACCTCTTCCGCCGTGGCCTGGATGAAATCGTGGGGCAACTGTTCGCCCGTTGTGGCGTCGACGGATTGCAGTTTGACGTTGCCAGCGGCGCTGCGCTGACCGCCGATGTAGTTGTGACCGAGAATCTGAGTCATGGGATCTCCTTAAAGGGTGCCGATGCTGTCCGGTTCAAATGCCGCTGGAACCGGAACGATGCCATTGACCAGCGGCGCGCCGAATTCGGCCTGGCTGATTTCAAACACGTCACCCGGTTGGGTGCGGATGCCATCGGCGAACGACAGGGTTGCGGTGCCGAAGAAGTGAATGTGTACATCGCCGGGACGGAGGAACTGGCTGTACTTGAAGTGGTGGTATTCGAGGTTGGCGAGGCTGTGGCACATATTCGCCTCGCCGCTGAGAAACTCGTTCTGCCAGAGCACTTCACCGTCACGCAGGATGCGACTGCTGCCTGCCAGATGTTGAGGCAATTCACCGGTGCGAAGTTCCGGGCCGTAACTGCAACTGCGCAATTTCGAGTGCGCGAGGTACAGGTAATTCTTGCGTTCCATGACGTGGTCGGAGAATTCGTTGCCGACCGCAAAGCCCAGGCGATAAGGCTTGCCGTCGTTGCCGATGATATACAGGCCGGCCATCTCAGGCTCTTCACCGGCGTCTTCGGCAAACGGTGGCACCGGGAAGGGTTGGCCTGGACGAACGACGATGCTGCCGTCGCCTTTGTAGAACCATTCTGGTTGCACACCGGCCTGCCCCGCAGCCGGTTTACCGCCCTCCACGCCCCATTTGAAAATGCGCATGGTGTCGGTCATCGTCGCTTCATCACCGGCCTGCTGGTGCATTTTGTCCCGCGCCGAGGCACTGCCCAGATGGGTCAGGCCGGTGCCGCTGATCAGCATGTGCGCCGGGTCCGGGTGATCGAGGGGCGGCAGGATGCGCAGTTGCGCCAGCAGTTCGGCGTAGTCGTGGCTGATGCCGAGGCCGAGGGTTTGCACTTGCTGCTCGAGGGTGACCCCGGCCTCGATGGCGGCCAACGCCAGATCGCGCACGCTGCGGGCGTCCTGCACTTCGCGCACCAGACCGTTGTCGACGACGCCGACACGGCGCTCGCGGTTGCTTAATTCGAATTGAACCAGATGCATATGTCCTCTCCTGTCTACAAAACTTCGAAACACTGCAAAACCCTGTGGGAGCTGGCTTGCCAGCGATGGCAATCTGTCTGACACACCCATGTTGGATGTGCCGCCGTCATCGCTGGCAAGCCAGCTCCCACAGGTTTAGTGGTGATTGGTGGTTGGGTTTCAGGTGCGGGTTGCGCCTCTGGCACTGGCGGCGAACTGGTCTGCCGGCAGAACGTGTTTGCGTTCCAGCACGCGATAAACCACACCCGTCAGAATCAAGCCGAACACCATCACCCCGGAAAGGAAGTACAGACCTGAAGCCAGATTGCCGGTGTATTCCTTCAACGCCCCGATCACAAACGGCCCGATGTACCCGCCGAGATTGCCCACCGAGTTGATCAGCGCAATCCCCGCCGCCGCGCTCGCGCCGGCAAAGAACCGCCCCGGCAGCGTCCAGAACACCGCCGTGCAGGAAAACAGCGCGAACGCCACCAGACACAACGCCGCCAGTTGCGCCACCGGCATCGACAGCCAGGCACTCATGAACAGGCCAATCGCGCCCAGCACGTAGAGAACGGCGAGGTGCCCGTAGCGATCATTCAAGCGGTCAGAACTGCGCGGGATGATGAGCAAGCCGATGATGCCGAAGATGTACGGCACCGACGAGACGAAACCGGTGACCAGATCACTGCCGCCAAACTGTTTGATCAGCGTTGGCAACCACAGGCCCAAGCCATAAATGCTCAGCGTCACCGGCAGGTAAAACAGCGCCAGCAGCAACACGCGTTTGTCTTTCAGCGCGTGCAGCGGATTGCCGTGACGGGTCTGGCCGTATTCCTGCAGATCTTTTTTCAGCTCGCCGGTCAGCCAGTCTTTTTCTGCCTGATCCATCCATTTCACTTGTTGTGGGCCATCCGGCAACCAGCGCAGCACCGGCCAGGTCAGCAGGATCGCCGGCGTACCGATGACGATGAACAGCCACTGCCAGCCGTGCAGACCGAGAACGCCGTCCATGCCAAGCAAACCGCCGGACACCGGGCCGGTGATCATCATCGCAATCGGTTGCGAGAGGATGAACAGGCCGAGGATCTTGCCGCGATGGCGCACCGGGAACCATTGGGTGATGTAGTAGAGAACGCCGGGGAAGAACCCCGCCTCGGCCGCGCCGAGCAGAAAGCGCATCACGTAGAAACTGTGCGGGCCCTGGACGAAGGCCATGCCGATGGTGATGGCGCCCCAGGTGATCATGATTCGCGCGAACCAGCGCCGTGCGCCGAAGCGTTCGAGCATCAGGTTGCTGGGGATTTCGAGAAGGAAGTAACCGATGAAGAACAGCCCGGCGCCGAGGCCGTAAGCCGCATCGCCGATGCCGATGTCGGCGCCCATGTGCAGCTTGGCGAAGCCGACGGCGGAGCGATCCACATAGGCGATCAGGTACAGCAGGATCAGGAAGGGAATCAGTTTCAACGTAATGCGCCGTATCAGCCGCAGTTCCTGGCTCATGAGATCGGTCTCCGATTGTTGTTTTTATAGAACCTCGGGGGACGCCTCTCACGGAAAACCGCCAGGGCCATCCCTCCGTCGAAAACGACTATATAGTAATACTAATTCACCAACAACACTTCCAAACCAAGGATTTTGAGCTTAGATTAAGCCGTAGCTGGAACACTATAGTCATACAATAAGAGAATCGATCATGTCTGATAAGAAACCCACCCTGCGCTCCGCCCAATGGTTTGGCACGGCCGACAAGAACGGCTTCATGTACCGCAGCTGGATGAAGAATCAGGGCATCGCCGACCACCAGTTCCACGGCAAGCCGATCATCGGCATCTGCAACACCTGGTCGGAACTGACCCCATGCAACGCGCACTTCCGCCAGATCGCGGAGCACGTCAAACGCGGGGTGATCGAGGCTGGTGGCTTTCCTGTGGAATTCCCGGTGTTCTCCAACGGCGAATCGAACCTGCGCCCGACCGCCATGCTCACCCGCAACCTGGCGAGCATGGACGTTGAAGAAGCGATTCGCGGCAACCCGATTGACGGCGTGGTGCTGCTCACCGGTTGCGACAAAACCACCCCAGCGCTGCTGATGGGCGCGGCCAGTTGCGACGTACCGGCCATCGTCGTCACCGGCGGGCCGATGCTCAACGGCAAACACAAAGGCAAGGACATCGGTTCCGGCACTGTGGTCTGGCAGCTCAGCGAACAGGTCAAGGCCGGCACCATCACCATCGACGATTTCCTCGCCGCCGAGGGCGGCATGTCGCGTTCGGCGGGCACCTGCAACACCATGGGCACCGCATCGACCATGGCTTGCATGGCTGAAGCACTCGGCACTTCGCTGCCGCATAACGCGGCGATTCCGGCGGTGGACGCGCGGCGTTATGTGTTGGCGCACATGTCCGGCATGCGTGCGGTGGAGATGGTTCGTGAAGATCTGAAACTGTCGAAGATTCTGACCAAGGAAGCCTTTGAAAACGCTATCCGTGTCAACGCGGCCATCGGCGGCTCGACCAACGCGGTGATTCACTTGAAAGCCATCGCCGGGCGTATCGGCGTCGAGCTGGATCTGGACGACTGGACGCGCATCGGCCGGGGCATGCCGACCATTGTCGACCTGCAACCGTCGGGGCGTTTCCTGATGGAAGAGTTCTATTACGCCGGTGGTTTGCCTGCGGTGCTACGCCGTCTCGGTGAAGCCAATCTGATTCCCAACCCGAATGCGCTGACCGTCAACGGCAAGTCCATCGGCGAGAACACCAAGGACGCGCCGATCTATGGCGAAGACGAGGTGATCCGCACGCTCGACAACCCGATTCGCGCCGATGGCGGCATCTGCGTATTGCGCGGCAATCTTGCGCCGCTCGGAGCGGTGCTCAAGCCGTCCGCCGCAACGCCTGAGCTGATGCAGCATCGCGGTCGCGCGGTGGTGTTCGAGAACTTCGACATGTACAAGGCGCGGATCAACGATCCAGAGCTGGATGTCGATAAAGACTCGATTCTGGTGATGAAGAATTGCGGGCCGAAGGGTTATCCGGGCATGGCGGAAGTCGGCAACATGGGTTTGCCGGCCAAGCTGTTGGCCCAAGGTGTGACCGATATGGTGCGCATCTCTGACGCGCGTATGAGCGGCACGGCGTACGGGACAGTGGTTTTGCACGTGGCGCCGGAAGCCGCGGCCGGCGGGCCTTTGGCGACGGTGAAGGAAGGCGACTGGATCGAGCTGGATTGCGCCACCGGGCGCTTGCACCTGGATATTCCGGATGCCGAACTGGCGGCGCGCATGGCCGATCTGCAGCCACCGCAGCAGTTGTTGGTGGGCGGCTATCGTCAACTGTACATCGACCATGTGCTGCAGGCGGATCAGGGTTGCGACTTTGATTTCTTGGTCGGTTGCCGAGGCGCCGAGGTCCCGCGCCATTCCCATTAAGAGCAAAAGATCGCAGCCTTCGGCAGCTCCTACATTGGAATGCATTCCCCTGTAGGAGTGAGCCTGCTCGCGATTGCGGTGTGTCAGTCAGCAATTGTTCAGCTGACACACCGCAATCGCGAGCAGGCTCACTCCTACATTTGGTTTTGTGTACTCCCTCAAGATTGTCTGGTGCCTGCTATGATGCGCGGCATCTCCATCGCTCAGGATCGCGCCGTTCCCCATGGATTACCGCAAACCCTCCGACCGTAAAAGCATGCACTCGCGCATCGTCCAGGAACTGGGCATGCAGATCGTCTCCGGACGCTTCAAGCCCGACGACAAACTGCCCGCCGAAGCCTTGCTCTGCGAGGAGTACGCAGTGAGCCGGCCGGTTTTGCGCGAAGCCACGCGGGTGCTGGTGGCCAAGGGTCTGGTGTACTCCAAACCCCGCGTCGGCACGGTGGTCAAGGCGCGCCGCGAGTGGCACATGCTCGACCCGGACGTGTTGCACTGGCTGATGCAAAGCAGCCCGCAGAATGAATTCTTCAATGTGCTGACCAGCGTGCGCAGCATCATCGAACCCGCCGCTGCCGCCCTCGCCGCCCAGCATGCAACCGATGCCGATATCGCGGCGATTGGTGAAGCGTATCAACGCATGGAAGCGGCGCCGACCCCGGAGGCTTTGTTGCAGCCGGATCTGGATTTCCATAGCCGGATCGCTGACGCGACGCACAATGATTTGCTGGCGAACCTGTGCAACATGTTGTCGGTGGCGATTGCCGAGGCGTTGAAGCATTCGAATCAGCGGCCGAATCTGCATGAGTTGGCATTGCCACGGCATAAGGCGATTTTGACCGCCATCGAAAACCGTGATGCCTTGGGCGCGCGCCACGCAACGCTCGTACAGCTGGATGATGCGCGTAGTGCGCTCAGCGTTGTGCTAGGTACCGAACTCTCCTAATACACCGCAATTCCCCTGTGGGAGCTAGCCCTGCTAGCGATAGCGATCTGTCCATGGCCTCTCTGCCAACTGACACACCGCTATCGCTAGCAGGGCTAGCTCCCACAGGGGTTTAGTGTGATTTTCGAGAGACAAAAAAAGCCGCAACCCTAAGGTTGCGGCTTTGTCGTTTCAGCCCTTCAGATCAATGCGCAAACAGCGAATTACCCTTCTGCCCCGCCAGCTTCTCCGGCTTGATCAGGAACTTCGCCAGTGCCGGCAACAGCCACAGCGCACCGAACATGTTCCACAGCAGCATGAAGGTCAGCATCAGGCCCATGTCGGCCTGGAACTTGATCGCCGAGAAGATCCAGGTGCACACGCCGATCGCCAGGCACAGGCCGGTGAACAGCACCGCTTTACCGGTGGATTTCAGCGTCTGGTAATAGGCTTCCTGCAACGGCAGGCCAGCGCGCAGGAAACTCTCCAGGCGGCTGTAGATGTAGATGCCATAGTCGACACCGATCCCCACACCCAGCGCCACCACCGGCAAGGTCGCGACTTTCACGCCGATGCCCATGAACGCCATCAGCGCGTTGCCGAGCACCGAGGTCAGCACCAGCGGCAGGACGATGCACAGGGTCGCCGCCCACGAACGGAAGGTGATCATGCACATCACCGCCACGCAGATGTACACCAGAATCAGGATGGTCAGCTCAGCCTGTTTGATGACTTCGTTGGTGGCCGCTTCGATCCCGGCGTTACCGGCCGCGAGGATGAATTCCAGACCGTCCTTGTTGTTGTCCTTGGCGAATTCCTGCACCGCATGCACCGCACGATCCAGGGTTTCCGCCTTGTGATCGTTGAGGAACACCAGCACCGGCGCCAGCGAGCAACTGTTGTTGTACAGACCATCGGCGCGGGCAATCGAGTTGTTCAGCACGTCCGGGTTGCGCGACAGGGTTTCCCATTTCAGGTTGCCCTCGTTCATGCCCTTGATCATTTGCTTGGACACGGTCACCAGCGAGATCGCCGACTGCACGCCCTCGGTGTTCTGCATCTTCCACATCAGCTCGTCGATCGGCGCCATGGCTTCGTAGCGCGAGCAGCCTTCAGACTTGGTCTTGACCATCACCACCAACACGTCGGAACTGGTCGAGTAGTTGTTGATGATGAAGTTGTTGTCCTTGTTGTAGCGCGAGTCCGGACGCAGTTCCGGCGCGCCTTGGTCGAGGTCACCGATTTTCAGGTTCTGGCTGTACCAGAGGCCGCCACCGAAGGCGATCAGCGCCAGGGTAATGGAGATCGGGGCGACTTTCGGGCTGGCGAAGTTCGACAGCAGGCGCCAGAACGGGTGTTCGCGGTTCGCGTCCTTCTTGCTCTTGGCAATCGCACGCTTGCTGATGCCGACATAGGAAATCGCCACCGGCAGCAGAATCAGGTTGGTGAACACGATCACTGCCACGCCGATGGATGCGCCGATCGCCAATTCACGGATTACGCCGATGTCGATGATCAGCAGCGTGATGAAGCCCACCGCATCCGCAAGAATCGCGATCATCCCCGGCAGGAACAGTTGGCGGAACGTGCGTCGTGCGGCGGTCAGTGCGTTGTCGGCCTCGCTGGATTGCAGGGCGATACCGTTGATCTTCTGCACGCCGTGGGAAATACCGATGGCGAAGATCAGGAACGGCACCAGCATCGAATACGGATCGAGCCCGAAGCCAAAGAAGTGCATCAATCCGAGCTGCCAGACCACCGCCACCAGCGTCGTACTCAACACCGCGATGGTGCTGCGCAGGCAGTTGGTGAACCACAACAGCAGGATCAGGGTGATGACGAAAGCGATGCCGAAGAACATCACCACCATCACCAGCCCATCGATCAGGTCACCGACCTTCTTGGCGAAACCGACGATGTGGATCTTGACGTTGGGGTTCTGCGCTTCGAACTTGTTGCGGATCTTGTCCTCGAGCTCATGGGAGAACTTGCGGTAGTCGAGTGCGAGCAACTTGCCCTGATCTTCCGGGTCCGGATAGGACTCCAGCAGCGGGATGTCGACGATGCTCGATTTGAAGTCGTTGGACACCAGACGCCCGACCTGGCCGGACTTGAGCACGTTGTTGCGCAGCAGATCGAGGCTGTCTTGCGAGCCGTTGTAGCTCTGCGGAATCACTTCACCGCCGGCGAACCCCTCTTCGGTCACTTCGGTCCAGCGTACGCTCGGGCTCCACAATGACTTCAGGCCGGAACGATCAACGCCAGAGATGTAGAACACCTCGTCGTTGATCTGGCGCAGGGTCTCCATGTACTCCTTGGAGAAGATGTCACCGTCCTTGGCTTCCACCGAAATGCGCACGGTGTTGCCCAGGTTCGCCAGATCGTTGCGGTGCTCCATCATCTTCTCGATGAATGGATGCTGGAGCGGGATCATTTTTTCGAAACTGGTCGACGGGCGGATCAGCGTGGCCTGCCAGAACAGGAAAACGCTCACCACCAGACAGATAAGGATCACTGCCGGGCGGTTGTTGAAGATCAGACGCTCAAGTACCGTCGCCTTTTCCTGCTGAGGAGTGATCAAGGAAGTCATAGCCCCGCCTTCTTATTATTAACTTCGGCGCCGTTTGGCTGAGTGGTGTGAACGCCACCCTGCCCGGTCAGAATCAGGTTGCCGTCGCCGGCAGCGGTGACGGAAGACAGCGAAATGCGATCCGGGCGGTTGAACACGCTGAAGGTCTCGCCGTTGTCGCTGCTGCTGATCACCGAACCGCCGTTGCCGACGATCACGATCGAGCCGTCCGGGAGCAAGGTGGCGCCGGACAGGCCGAACTCCAGCGCACCGCGCGCGGCTTTCAGCTCGACCTGCTCCCAGTTGCTGCCGAAATCGGTGGAGCGGTAGAGGTTGCCGCGCAAGCCGTAGGCCAGCAGGGTCTGCGGTTGCGCCGTGCCGATCACGCCGAACAGCGAGCCTTCGTACGGGCCTTCGAGTTTTTCCCAGGTCTGGCCCCAATCGGCGGAGCGGAACATGCTGCCCGACTCGCCGACGATGAACAGCCCGGCGTCCTTCACAGCAGCGATGGCGTTGAGGTGGAACTGGTCTTCGTTGTCGAGGCGGTCGCTGACGTCTTCCCAGTTTTTACCGCCGTCGGTGGTTTCCAGCAGCGCACCGTACGCGCCCACGGCCATGCCGCTGTTGACGTCCTTGAACCAGACGTCGAGCAGCGGCGATTCACGTTTGAGGTCTTCGAATTGCTTGGTCCAGGTCAGACCGCCGTCTGCGCTGGCAAGGATTTGTGCGTCGTGGCCGACCGCCCAACCGTGCTTGTCGTCGACAAAATACACAGCGGTCAGCAGTTGCCGGCTCGGCACTTTGGCCTGGGTCCAGGTTTTGCCCTGGTCATCGGAATAGAGAATGTGCCCGCGATCCCCGACTGCGACCAGGCGCGTGCCGGCGTGGACGACATCAAGAATCAGGCTTTTCGCGGCTTTGCTGGATTCGGTGGCATAGACCACGTCGGCGGGCGCCTCGGCGGCAATCACAGGTGCCGACAACGTGGCAAAGCCCAGCAGAGAGAGTGCTGTGGCCAGCAACGCGGTGTTGCGTAACGCCGGCGGGCGGCAACGACTCATAGACCTTCCCCTATTTATTATTGTTAGGCCATCTGGCCTTCAAGGGCGCCGCAAGTGTGCTCCGCTGATGGCTGCTCAGGAGCATAGTCCTGAAACCCGCAATCCAGAGCCACTTCGGAAGCTGGCTCATCCTATCGGGCTTTCGAAACGTCTGACAATCGGCGCCACGTTATCTTTTGTTAACCACATGACTGGCAAATCCCCCTGTAGGAGTGAGCCTGCTCGCGATAGAGGTGTATCAGGTATGAATACATTGACTGACACACCGCTATCGCGAGCAGGCTCACTCCTACAGGGGGGTGTTGGTGGCTGCGGGATTTGAATACATGACCATTCGCCGGGGTGATGCGGCAAAAGTTATCGAGGGGGCTTGCACGATTGGTATTATGGTATACCATCAGACGCACAGACACTCTCAATCCCTCAACGGAGCAGCTCATGAGTTTCGAAATTCGCAAGATCGTCAGCTATGTCGAAGAAACCTTCATCGAAGGCGGCAAGGCCTCTGACAAGCCAGTGACCATGGTCGGCCTCGCCGTGGTGATGAAAAACCCTTGGGTGGGCAACGGTTTCGTTGAAGACCTCAAGCCGCAGATCCGCGCCAACTGCTCCGACCTAGGTGCGCTGATGGTTGAGCGTCTGGTCGGCATTATCGGCGGTGCGGACAAAATCGAGGCCTACGGCAAAGCTGCTGTGGTGGGTGCCGATGGCGAGATCGAACACGCCTCTGCGGTGATCCACACCCTGCGCTTCGGCAACCACTACCGCGAAGCCGTCAACGCCAAGAGCTACCTGAGCTTCACCAACAAGCGCGGCGGCCCGGGCACTTCGATCCAGATCCCGATGATGCACAAGGACGACGAAGGTCAGCGTTCGCACTACATCACCCTGGAAATGCAGATCGAAGACGCGCCGCGCGCCGACGAAATCGTTGTCGTGCTGGGTTGCGCCGACGGTGGTCGCCTGCACCCGCGCATCGGTAACCGCTACATCGATCTGGAAGAACTGGCCGCCGAAAAAGCCCAGTAATCACAATAAAAAGGCATTGCAGGAGCGCTCCATGATTCGGCTCACCGCTGAACTCACCCCGGCTGGCACCAGTTACCTGGCGACCGGCCAAGGCCAGCCCGTGGTTTTGATCCACGGCGTGGGCCTGAACAAAGAAATGTGGGGCGGCCAGATTGTCGGCCTGTCCAGCCAGTACCGAGTGATCGCCTACGACATGCTCGGCCATGGCGCCAGCCCGCGACCGGCCAGCGGCACCAACCTGCTCGGTTACGCCGATCAGTTGCTGGAGCTGCTCGATCACTTGAATCTGCAACAGGCAGCGGTGATCGGTTTTTCCATGGGCGGTCTGGTCGCGCGGGCCTTTGCCCTGCATTACCCGGAGCGCCTGCAAAGCCTGGTGGTGTTGAACAGCGTGTTCAACCGCAGCGAAGAACAGCGTGCCGGCGTCATCGCCCGTACCGCGCAAGCAGCCGAACACGGCCCGGATGCCAACGCTGAAGCCGCATTGTCACGCTGGTTCAGCCGCGAATATCAGGCGGCCAACCCGGCGCAGATCGCCGCGTTGCGCCAGACCCTGGCCAATAATGATCCGCAGGGTTACCTGACCACCTACGAATTGTTCGCCACCCAAGACATGTACCGCGCCGACGACCTGGGCAGCATTCAGGCACCGACGCTGATCGCCACCGGTGAACTCGATCCGGGTTCGACCCCGGAAATGGCCGAGCAACTGGCCCGACGCATCCCCGGTGCGAAGGTTGCCGTGCTGCCCGAGCAACGGCATATGATGCCCGTAGAGTCGCCGCGACTGGTCAACCAGACGCTGCTGGAATTTCTCCAATTCGCACACTCCCGACAAAACCATATAAAGGGGATCGTTGCATGACACTCGCACGCTTCCAGATGTGCATCGGCGGAGAATGGGTCGACGCCCTCTCCGGCAAGACCTTCGAAAGCCTCAACCCGGCCACGGCGCAAGCCTGGGCCGAACTGCCTGACGCCGATGAAGCGGACGTCGAACGCGCCGTGCAATCGGCACAAGCCGCTTTCGACAGCCCGGCGTGGCGTGGCCTGACCGCCACCGCGCGCGGCAAATTGCTGCGTCGCCTCGGTGACCTGATCGCCGAAAACAAAGAACAACTGGCGCAGCTTGAAAGCCGCGACAACGGCAAGCTGATCCGCGAAACCCGTGGCCAGGTCAGCTATCTGCCGGAGTTTTTCCACTACACCGCCGGCCTCGCCGACAAACTGGAAGGCGGCACGCTGCCGCTGGACAAGCCGGATCTGTTCGCCTACACCGTGCACGAAGCGATGGGCGTGGTCGCGGCGATCATTCCGTGGAACAGCCCGCTGTACCTGACGGCAATCAAGCTCGCCCCGGCCCTCGCCGCTGGCAACACCATTGTGATCAAGCCGTCCGAGCACGCCTCGGCGACGATTCTTGAGCTGGCGCGTCTGGCCCTCGAAGCCGGGATTCCACCGGGTGTAGTCAACGTCGTCACTGGTTACGGCCCGAGCACCGGCGCCGCCCTCACCCGCCATCCGCTGATCCGCAAGATCGCCTTCACCGGCGGCGCAGCCACGGCGCGGCATGTGGTGCGCAGCAGCGCCGAGAACTTCGCCAAACTGTCGCTGGAGCTCGGCGGCAAGTCGCCTAACATCATTTTCGCCGACGCCGATCTCGATAGCGCGATCAACGGCGCGATTGCCGGGATCTACGCCGCGTCCGGGCAGAGTTGCGTGTCCGGTTCGCGCTTGCTGGTGCAGGACGAGATCTACGATGAATTCGTCAGCCGACTGGTCGAGCGCGCCCAGCGCATTCGCATCGGCAACCCGCAGGAAGACAACAGTGAAATGGGCCCGATGGCCACCGCGCAGCAATTGGCGGTGGTCGAAGGTCTGGTCGCCGATGCCATCGCTGAAGGCGCGCGTTTGCGCACTGGCGGCAAGCGCCCGGCGGATCTCGGCGACGGCTGGTTCTACGAGCCGACGCTGTTCGAATGCGACCGCAATTCGATGAAGATCATGCAGGAAGAAGTTTTCGGCCCGGTGGCTTCGGTGATTCGCTTCAAAGATGAAGCCGAAGCGCTGGCGATTGCCAACGACTCGCAGTTCGGCCTCGCGGCCGGCATCTGGACCCGCGATCTCGGTCGCGCCCATCGCCTCGCTCGCGATGTGCGTTCGGGGATTATCTGGGTCAACACTTACCGCGCGGTCTCGGCGATGGCGCCGATCGGCGGTTTCAAGAACAGTGGCTATGGACGCGAAAGCGGCATCGATTCGGTGCTGGCCTACACCGAACTGAAAACGGTGTGGATCAACCTGTCTCAGGCACCGATGCCTGATCCCTTTGTGATGCGCTAGGAGTCCTGCGAAATGATCGAACCCGGCATTTACAAAGACGTCATGAGCTCGTTCCCGTCCGGCGTCACGGTGGTGACCACCGTTGACCCGGAGGGCGGGATCGTCGGCATCACCGCCAGCGCCTTCAGCGCGCTGTCGATTGACCCGGCGCTGGTGCTGTTCTGCCCCAACTATGCTTCCGACACCTATCCGATTCTGCGTGACAGCAAGAAGTTTGCGATCCATTTGCTGTCCGCTGACCAGACCGCTGAGGCCTACGCCTTTGCCGGTAAAGGCAAGGACAAGGCCGCCGGTATCGAGTGGCATTTGAGCGAACTCGGTAACCCGATTCTCGCTAAAGCCACTGCGATCATCGAGTGCGAGTTGTGGCGGGAATACGATGGTGGCGATCACGCGATTATCGTCGGTGCGGTGAAGAATCTGATCCTCCCGGCGCAACCGGTGACACCGATGATTTACCACAAGGGCAAGCTTGGGCCGTTGCCGACATTGGCCTGACAGAACAACACAAAACCCTGTGGGAGCTGGCTTGCCAGCGATGGCGTCAGGTCAGTCAATATCGGTTTCGACTGTGACGCCGTCATCGCTGGCAAGCCAGCTCCCACAGGAATAAAGGTTGAGGCAAAGAATATGAATAACGAAAAGTACGAAAAAGGCCTGAAGATCCGCACCCAGGTGCTCGGCGAAGCCTACGTCCAGCGCTCAATCGACAACGCCGACGACTTCACCCGCCCCCTGCAGGAAATGGTCACCGAATACTGCTGGGGCCATGTCTGGGGTCGCGAAGGCTTGTCGCTCAAGGAGCGCAGCATGATCAACCTGGCGATGATCTCGGCGCTCAACCGCCCGCACGAACTCAAGCTGCATGTGCGTGGCGCCTTGCGTAACGGCCTGAGTCGTGAGCAAATACGCGAAATTCTGCTTCAGGTCGGCATTTATTGCGGCGTTCCGGCAGCCGTGGACAGTTTCCGGCTGGCCCGTGAAGCCTTTGCCGAAGCCGACGCCGAAGCCTCAGTTAACCCCTCGGCTGTTTAGATGCCCGTCTGGCATGGACAGCCAACCGAAAGAGCGGACCCCATGAAACGCCAGCCACTCGACGACAGCTTCAAGGTCAATCGCAACCCCGTTACCCTGCGCGAAATCGTGCTGGATAAACTGCGTAGCGCGATCATGAATTTCCAGCTCATGCCCGGTGATCGCCTGGTCGAGCGCGATCTGTGCGATCGCCTAGGCGTCAGCCGCACCTCCGTGCGTGAAGCCTTGCGTCACCTCGAATCCGAAGGCCTGGTGGAATTCGCCGATGCCAAGGGCCCGCGTGTCGCCATCATCACATTGGCCGATGCCGTCGATATCTACGAGCTGCGCTGCGTGCTCGAAGGCCTGATCGTTCAGCTGTTCACCCTGCGCGCCAAGGCCAAGGACATCAAAGCCCTGGAAAAAGCCCTCGACGACAACCGCAAGGCGCTCAAGGACGGCGAACTGCAACAGGTGATCGACTCGGTGCAAGGCTTCTACGACGTGCTGCTCGAAGGCTCAGGCAACCATGTCGCGGCCACTCAGTTGCGTCAGTTGCAGGCGCGCATCAGTTACCTGCGCGCGACTTCGGTTTCTCAAGAAAACCGTCGCGGCGCGAGCAATCAGGAAATGGAAAAAATGGTCGCGGCAATCAAGAGCGGCGACCCGTTGGTGGCGCATCAGGCCTGTGTCGATCACGTTCGCGCAGCGGCTGCCGTGGCCCTCGACTATCTCAAGCGCAAACAGGAAGAAACAGGCGCGACGCCTGCGATCACCCTGCCCATCGCGCTGAAAGAACCGCGCATAGGTCAATGACATGTTCAGCCCGAGCTTTTGCCCGAAATGCGGTGGCCCTGACCTCGGTCAGCAGATACCGGCGGGCGATACGCACGAGCGCCTGATGTGCCGCGGCTGCGGCTACATCCACTACATCAATCCGAAGATCATTGCCGGCTGCATCATCGAGCAGGACGGCAAATACCTCTTGTGCCAACGGGCGATTCCTCCGCGCCCAGGCACCTGGACGCTGCCCGCCGGTTTCATGGAAAGCGGCGAAACCACCGAGCAAGCGGCCATTCGCGAAGTCTGGGAAGAAAGCGGCGTGCGCGCGGAAATCGTCTCGCCGTACTCGATTTTCAGCGTGCCGAAGATCAGCGAGGTGTACATCATCTTCCGCGCCATCGCGCTGGAGATCACCGGGCAGTACGGGCCGGAGACCATGGATTACAAGTTCTTCGCGCCTGAAGACATTCCGTGGCAGCAGATTTATTACCCGGCGATCCGGCAGATTCTTGAGCGCTATATCGAAGAGCGCCAGGCTGGGGTGTATGGGATTTACATGGGCAATGATGACACCGGCAAGATTCACTTTATCCGCTGAAGATTACGTTTCCCCCTGCCTGATCGTTCCCACGCTCCGCGTGGGAATGCAGCCCGGGACGCTCCGCGTCCCTTCAACAGCCGAACGCGGAGCGTCCGAAGAGGCATTCCCACGCAGAGCGTGGGAACGATCAGTAGGCTTCAGAGTGGGGCGATGCCTTCGACGATGATGATCTCTGCTCTCGCCCATTCTTCGCGATAACTTTTCGCATCCTGATACGCCGCCGAGTGGTAGCACGCCACGGCCTTCTCGTAACTTTCGAACTCAATCACCACGCTGCGCTGCGGCGTCTGGCGCCCTTCCATCGCCTCACTGCGCCCGCCTCTTGCCAAAAACTTCGCGCCAAACTCGGCAAACGCCGCCGGTGCACGCTGGGTGTATTGGCTGTAGTGATCGGCATCGGCTATATCGACATGAGCAATCCAGTACGCCTTCATAGTGACCTCTTTGTTGATTTTGTATTATGGTATACCAATATATTTCCAACGAACCCTGAGAGTCCAGCATGGCCTTCAACAGCATCGAAGAAATCATCGAAGATTATCGCCTCGGCAAAATGGTTTTGCTGGTCGATGACGAAGACCGCGAAAACGAAGGCGACCTGTTGCTGGCCGCCGACCGTTGCACGCCTGAGGCGATCAGCTTTATGGCCCGAGAGGCGCGCGGGCTGATTTGCCTGACCCTGACCGACGACCACTGCCAGCGTCTTGGCCTGGAGCAAATGGTGCCGGCCAATGGCAGCGTGTTCAGCACCGCGTTCACCGTGTCGATTGAAGCGGCGGTCGGCGTGACCACCGGCATTTCGGCGGCGGATCGCGCTTGCACCGTGGCAGCGGCCGTCGCGCCGAATGCCCGCGCTGAAGACCTGGTGCAGCCGGGCCATATCTTCCCGTTGCGCGCCAAGGAAGGTGGCGTGCTGACTCGCGCTGGGCACACCGAAGCCGGTTGCGATCTGGCGCGCTTGGCCGGTTTCACCCCGGCTTCGGTGATCGTCGAGGTAATGAACGATGACGGCACCATGGCCCGTCGTCCGGATCTGGAAGTGTTTGCGCGCAAGCATGGGATCAAGATCGGCACCATCGCTGACCTGATCCACTACCGGCTGAGCACCGAACACACCATCGAGCGGATTGGCGAACGCGAGCTGCCGACGGTGCATGGCACGTTCCGTTTGATCACCTTTGAGGACCGCATCGAGGGCGGCGTGCACATGGCGATGGTCATGGGCGATTTGCGTCGCGAAGAACCAACGCTGGTGCGCGTGCACGTGATCGATCCGCTGCGGGATCTGGTTGGTGCCGAGTACAGCGGGCCGACCAACTGGACGTTGTGGGCGGCGCTGCAACGGGTCGCGGCTGAGGGGCATGGGGTTGTCGTGGTGCTGGCCAATCATGAATCGTCGCAGGCGCTGCTGGAGCGGGTGCCGCAATTGACCCAGCCGCCACGGCAATTCAGCCGTTCGCAATCGCGGATTTATTCGGAGGTGGGGACTGGGGCGCAGATTCTGCAGAATCTTGGGGTTGGCAAGCTGCGGCATCTTGGCCCGCCGCTCAAGTACGCCGGGTTGACCGGGTATGACCTGGAAGTGGTCGAAAGCATCCCGTTCAGCGAATAACCCGCGCCAAACACAAATCCAAATGTAGGAGTGAGCCTGCTCGCGATTGCGGTGTGACATTCAACAATGATGTTGGCTGATACACCGCAATCGCGAGCAGGCTCACTCCTACAGGGGTTTTGCATTTCAGATTGATTTCTTCGAACCACAAAAAAGGACAGCCGCCAGATAACCGGTAAGGCAAAGTGCTTGCACAAAGTTTGGAATACCATAATATGATATTCCATAGACCGGACACTCCAACGAACGTCCATCTACTGCTCCCGATAGGCGGGCCACAACGCAAGCCCGCTCAAAAACACAACAATGAGGGCGTGAAAATGGTGTTGAACAAAGCTGCAACCGCGATCTTTTTTGCGGGACTGCTCAGCGTCACCGGCCAGGCTGCAATGGCTGCCGAAAGCGTGAATTTTGTCAGCTGGGGCGGAAGCACCCAGGATGCGCAGAAACAGGCCTGGGCCGATCCGTTCAGCAAGGCCAGCGGCATCACCGTCGTGCAGGACGGCCCGACCGACTACGGCAAACTCAAAGCCATGGTCGAGAGCGGCAACGTGCAGTGGGACGTGGTCGATGTCGAAGCCGATTTCGCCCTGCGCGCCGCCGCTGAAGGCCTGCTCGAACCCCTCGATTTCAAAGTGATTCAGCGCGACAAGATCGACCCGCGATTCGTCAGCGATCACGGCGTCGGCTCGTTTTTCTTCTCCTTCGTCCTCGGCTACAACGAGGGCAAACTCGGCGCCAACAAGCCGCAGGACTGGAGCGCCCTGTTCGACACCAAAACCTTTCCCGGCAAACGTGCCCTGTACAAATGGCCTAGCCCTGGCGTGCTCGAACTGGCGCTGCTGGCCGATGGCGTAGCCGCCGACAAGCTCTACCCGCTAGATCTCGATCGCGCCTTCAAAAAACTCGACACCATCAAGAAAGACATCGTCTGGTGGGGCGGCGGCGCGCAGTCGCAGCAACTGCTGGCCTCCGGTGAAGCGAGCATGGGCCAGTTCTGGAACGGCCGCATTCACGCCCTGCAAGAGGACGGCGCCCCGGTCGGCGTGAGCTGGAAACAGAACCTGGTCATGGCCGACATTCTGGTCATCCCGAAAGGCTCGAAAAACAAGGACGCGGCGATGAAGTTTCTGGCTGCTGCCAGTGGCGCCAAAGGCCAGGCCGACTTCTCCAACCTGACCGCTTACGCCCCGGTCAACCTCGACAGTGTGGAGCGTCTGGATTCGACGCTGGCTCCCAACCTGCCGACTGCCTACGCTAAGGATCAGATCACTCTTGATTTCGCGTACTGGGCCAAAAACGGCCAGGCCATCGCGACACGGTGGAACGAATGGCTGGTCAAATGAAAATGGCCGCCACCGCGTCCCGTCCCTCCACTGCCACCGGGAGCGCGACCAGCGCTGCCGGCTCGGCCCACGGAACACAGGCGGTTGCGATGCAGCAAACCCCGTCCCTCAGACAACGCTGGCGCGGCGCCGGCAACCTCGCCCCGGCGCTGCTGTTCATCGGCCTGTTCTTTCTGGCGCCGTTGATTGGCCTGCTGTTGCGCGGCGTGCTCGAACCGACGCCTGGCCTTGGCAACTATGAACAACTGTTCGCCAACTCGGCGTATGCCCGAGTGTTGCTCAACACCTTTTCGGTGGCCGGGCTGGTGACGCTGTTCAGCCTGCTGCTGGGCTTCCCGCTGGCATGGGCGATCACGTTGGTGCCGCGCGGCTGGGGTCGCTGGATCCTCAACATCGTGCTGTTGTCGATGTGGACCAGCCTGCTCGCCCGCACCTATTCGTGGCTGGTGCTGCTGCAAGCCTCGGGCGTGATCAACAAGGCTTTGATGGCGATGGGCATCATCGATCAGCCGCTGGAAATGGTGCACAACCTCACCGGCGTAGTGATCGGCATGAGCTACATCATGATCCCGTTCATCGTCCTGCCGTTGCAGGCAACGATGCAGGCCATCGACCCGATGATCCTGCAGGCCGGTTCGATCTGCGGCGCCAGTCCGTGGACCAACTTCTTCCGGGTGTTCCTGCCGCTGTGCCGGCCAGGTCTGGCCTCCGGTGGCTTGATGGTGTTCGTGATGTCGCTCGGTTACTACGTCACCCCGGCGCTGCTCGGCGGGGCGCAGAACATGATGCTGCCGGAGTTCATCATTCAGCAGGTGCAATCGTTCCTCAACTGGGGCCTGGCCAGTGCCGGCGCCGCGTTGCTGATCGCGATCACTCTGGTGCTGTTCTACTTCTACCTGAAGCTTCAGCCGGAATCCCCGGTTGGCGCCAGTAACGCGAGGTAAGCCGACATGCTCCTGACTCCCAATGCGATGAGCCGCCGCATGCGCTTCGGCCTCTACACCACCACCGGGCTGATCGGTCTGTTCCTGCTGTTGCCGATAGTGTTCATCGTGCTGCTGTCGTTCGGTTCGTCGCAGTGGCTGGTATTCCCGCCGCCGGGCTGGACGCTGAAATGGTACGGCCAGTTCTTCTCGAACCCTGACTGGATGAACGCTGCGGCTGCCAGCCTCAAGGTCGCCGTGCTGACGACAATCTTTGCCGTGGCCCTCGGTTTGCCGACGGCGTTTGCGCTGGTGCGCGGACGTTTTCCCGGCCGGGAAATGCTCTACGGCCTGTTCACCCTGCCGATGATCGTGCCGCTGGTGATCATCGCCGTAGCGGTGTACGCGCTGTTCCTCAAGCTCGGTTACACCGGGACGATGTTCGCCTTTGTCGTCAGCCATGTGATCGTCGCACTGCCGTTCACCATCATCTCGATCATCAACTCGCTGAAGCTGTTCGATCAGTCGATTGAAGACGCGGCGGTGATCTGCGGTGCCTCGCGCCTGCAAGCGGTGTTCAAGGCGACGTTTCCGGCGATTCGTCCGGGCATGGTCGCCGGCGCCCTCTTCGCCTTCCTGGTTTCGTGGGATGAAGTGGTGCTCAGCGTGATGATGGCGAGCCCGACCCTGCAAACCCTTCCCGTGAAAATGTGGACCACTCTGCGCCAAGACCTGACGCCAGTGATCGCCGTCGCTTCGACGCTGCTGATCGGCTTGTCTGTTTTGGTCATGGTCATCGCCGCCGCACTGCGCCGGCGCAACGAAATCAGCGCGTGAGCGCCAGGAGTACGACATGAGTGCCGTGATCAAAGACGCTTCCCAGCAGAATGACAAACCCCTGGTCAGCCTGCGCAATCTCAACAAACACTATGGCGACTTTGCCGCCGTCGACAACATCTCGCTGGACATCAAGGACGGCGAGTTCCTGACCTTCCTCGGTTCCAGCGGCTCGGGCAAAAGTACGACCCTGTCGATGCTCGCCGGGTTTGAAACGCCGAGCAGTGGCGAGATCCTCGTCAACGGTGAATCGCTGGTGAATGTGCCGCCCCACAAGCGTGACATCGGCATGGTCTTTCAGCGTTATTCACTGTTCCCGCACCTGTCAGTGCGCGACAACATCGCGTTCCCGTTGGCGATTCGCAAACTCGCTGCCGCCGAACGCGAGAAGCGTGTCGATGCGATGCTGAAGCTGGTGCAGCTTGAGCAATTCGCCCATCGCCGCCCTTCGCAACTGTCTGGCGGTCAGCAACAACGTGTCGCCATCGCTCGCGCCTTGGTTTACGAGCCGCGCATTCTGCTGATGGACGAACCGCTCGGCGCGCTGGATAAAAAGCTCCGCGAAGACTTGCAGGATGAATTGCGCCAATTGCATCGCCGTCTGGGCATCACCATCGTTTACGTGACCCACGACCAGGAAGAAGCCATGCGTTTGTCGCAGCGCATCGCGATTTTCAGCCATGGCAAGATTGTTGGATTGGGCAGCGGTTACGACCTTTATCAGAACCCGCCGAATGCGTTTGTCGCGTCGTTCCTCGGCAACTCGAACTTCCTCAAGCTCAAGGCGCAGGGCAATGCGGCGGCTTCGTTTGAAGGGCAGTCATTGTCGATTCGCCTGACCGCTGGGTTGCGCACCGATCAGGATGTTTTGCTGATGGTGCGCCCGGAAAAGGCACTGGCGTTGAGCGTCTCGCAGGCGATCAGCGAACCGTTGCCGTCGGGTTGGAATGAGGTTTCAGCGAAGGTTGTGGAGGTGTTGTTTCTCGGTGAGAGCCAGACTTGCAGCGTGGTCACCTCGGGCGGCACTTCGATGACGGTGAAAGCACTGTCAGCCGCCGGCATGCCGCTCAAGGCTGGCGACCCGGTGCAAGTACGCTGGGCGACGGCTGACGCCTGCGTTTACACCGAATGGACCGAAAGCGACCTGAACAAAGCCGCAGGCTCCCACTGAAAACCCCTGTAGGAGCTGCCGCAGGCTGCGATCTTTTGATCTTGCCGTTAAAAACAAGATCAAAAGATCGCAGCCTCGTTTCACTCGACAGCTCCTACAGGAATGCATTCCAACTGTGAGCGAGCCTGCTCGCGAATGCGCTGTGTCATTCAATGTTGATGTTGACTGACACGGCCTCTTCGCGAGCAGGCTCGCTCCCACAGGGGTTTGGTGGCGCTAGACGATCGGGGTAAGACCTTCGATCTGATCCGGCCAGGCGGTGAGAATTTCAAACCCGGTCTCCGTCACCGCCACCATATGCTCCCACTGCGCCGACAACGAGCCATCCTTGGTCAGCACGGTCCAGCCATCCGGCATGTTCTTCACATGGCGCTTGCCAGCATTGAGCATCGGCTCTACGGTAAAAATCATCCCGGCCTTGAGTTTCATGCCTTGATCGGGAAAGCCGTAATGCAGAATCTGCGGCTCATCGTGATAGACCTTGCCGATCCCGTGCCCGCAATACTCGCGCACCACGCTGAAGCCTTCCTTCTCCGCCAGGCTCTGAATCGCGTGGCCGATGTCGCCCAACGTCGCGCCCGGTTTCACCACGCGAATCCCCGCGCACATGGCGTCATAGGTGGTCTTGATCAGGTGCTGCGCCTCAGGCGTTGCCTCACCGACCACGTACATGCGGCTGGTATCACCGAACCAGCCGTCCTTGATCACTGCGATGTCGAGGTTGACGATGTCGCCATCCTTCAGCGGTGTGCCCGATGGAATGCCGTGGCAAACCACGTCGTTGACCGAGGCGCAGACGGTTTTCGGAAAGCCGTGATAACCGACGTTGGCCGGCACCGCTTTCTGCACGTTGACGATGTAGTCGTTGCACAGTTGATCGAGCTGATCCGTGGTGACGCCAGCCTTGACGTGCGGCACCAGCATCGCCAGCACTTCGGCGGCCAATTTGCCGGCGGCGCGCGATTGAGCGATGTCGGCCGGAGTGTTGATCTTGATCTGGTTTCTCATGCGCTGACGGCTTCCTGAGTCAGTTGATGCAGATCCAGCCCGCCGTTCTGTTCGGCACGGATCAGCAAGCGGCAAATGGCGCTGTGGTCGAGGTTGGGGTGCAGTTCGGCGAGCATGCCGATGCGCATCCAGTGCTCGGCCTGCGCGTTGATCGAGCGGCTGAGCGCGTTGCTGGAGATCCGCAGGTTCTCGTGCATGTCCTCTGAAATCTTTACGATGCCCATATATGGTTCCGATACGATGTGTATATGGATCGTATATTAGCCAAGCCTCGCCGAAGATTGCAAACCCTCAGCCAAGCGCCGCATCAAAAAACGACGAAATGAGCCGACTGGAGCGACGTTCGGCCAAGCAGTACAGATAAGTTTCGGTAAACAACTCTTCGCCCTCGATTCTGATCGTGCGAATTTTCGGGTCGGCAATAAACTCCGCTTCCGACACCACGCCCAACCCGAGCCCACGCACCACCGCCTCACGCAACGCTTCACGACTGCCAATTTCCATGGCGATCCTCGGTTTCACCTGCGCCGCATTCAGTGCCTGCTCCAGCACCAGCCGCGTGGTCGAACCGGGCTCACGTTGCAGCAGCCGCTGCCCTTCCAACTCCTCCAACCGCACGCTGCCGCGATTAGCCAATGGATGCTCATGGTGGGCAAACAAGATGATCGCGTGCCGCGCATAACGCACCGAACACAACGCCAGATCATCCTGACGCCCGGCCAGCACCGCGATATCGGTCACGTAGTTTTCCAGATCAGACAGCACTTGCGCCGAGTTACCCACGCGGATCGACACGTCGATATTTGGATGTTGTTGCAGATAGCTGTCGACCATCTCGATCACGTGAAACGGCCCCACCGCACCGACTTTGAGCTGGCCGCTGTCGAGCCGCCCGGAATCACGCAGCAGGTTATGCGCTTCCAGTTCCAGCAGGGCGATGCGCTGAGCGATAGGCAGCAGTTGCCGACCCACATCCGACAACTCGATCCGCCGCCCACGCCGATGGAACAGCTCCACGTTGTGCTGCCGTTCCAGGCTTTGCACCTGCGTGGTCAGCGTCGGCTGGCTCAACCCCGACGCCCGCGCCCCGGCACTGAAACTGCCGTGGCGGGCAACGGCGAGAAAGGCCCGCAATTTGGCGCTCGACATCCATAGACTCCATCAATAGTTAGCTGCGGTTTCCCATATTGAATTGATTGAATGACTGTCACGTGACAGACCTAGCCTGTGGCAACTCCCAACCACACCGTGGAATGCCATGAAAACAATTAACCAGTTTCTGCGTGCCGCCAGCCTTGCCGTACTTGCCTTGAGTGCCAGCCAGGTCTGGGCCAAGGACAAACTGACCATTGGCCTGATCCCCTCCGAAGATTCCCAGGCGATGATCGAATCGAGCAAACAGGTGCTCGACGATCTGCAAGCCAAAATCGGCATGCCGGTGGTGCCGTTCGTGGCCACCGATTACAACGGCATCATCGAAGCGCTGCGCTCGGGCAAACTCGACGTCGCCTACCTTGGGCCGTTCTCTTACGTGCTGGCGACCTCGGTGGCCGATGTCGAAGCGTTCTCCGTGGCAGTGACCAAGAAGACCGGCCAGAGCGCTTACAAAAGCGTGATTCTGGCGCGCAAGGACAGCGGCATTCACTCGCTGGCTGACCTCAAGGGCCACACGTTTGCTTTCGTCGACCCAAGCTCGGCGTCAGGGCATCTGTTTCCGAAGGCAGGTCTGGAGCAGGCCGGATTCGTGCCGGACACGCTGTTCAAACGCGTGATTTTCTCCGGCTCCCACGACGCCAGCATCCTCGCGGTGGAGAACAGGAAAGTTGACGCCGCTGCCGTGGCTGACCGCATCTTCGCCAGCGCCGTGGCCAAAGGTGTGGTGAAGCAGGATGACTTTGAAATCGTCTGGAGCTCCAAGCCGATTCCCGAATCGCCGATGGTCTGGCGCAAAGCGCTGGATCCGGAGTTGAAGAAGAAAGTCGCTGAGGCACTGGCCTCGATCAAGGACGTGCCGTGGGGCGATCAGGGCGTGCTCAACGGCTTCCAGCCCACCACCGACGCGTCCTATGACGTGGTGCGCGAAACCGCCAAGGTGCTCGATCTCGATTTGCGGAGCATGAAATGATCAGCATCCGCCAACTGACCAAACACTACGGCAGCAACCCGGTGTTGCGCGGCATCGACCTTGAAGTCGCTGCGGGCGAATTCGTCGTGGTACTGGGCCAGTCCGGTGCGGGTAAATCGACGTTGCTGCGCTGCATCAATCGCTTGGCGCAGGCCGACAGCGGCACGTTGAACGTGGCGGGCATCGACGCCCTCGCCTGCCCGGACACCAGCGTTTTGCGCCGTGAAGTGGCGATGATCTTTCAGCACCACAACGTCGTGCCGCGCCTGAGTGTGTTGAAGAATGTGCTGACCGGTCGCCTCGGTTCCGTCGGCACCCTCGCCTCGATTCTGCAACTGTTCCGCCGTGACGATGTGGCGCTGGCGATGCAATGCCTGGAGCGCGTCGAACTGGCGCACAAGGCCGGTGAGCGCACCGATTCACTGTCCGGCGGGCAGAAGCAGCGCGTCGGCATTGCCCGCGCCTTGGCGCAACGACCGCAGGTGATTCTGGCCGATGAACCGATCGCCAGCCTCGACCCGAAGACCGCGCGCCTGGTGTTGCAGTACCTGCGCGATGCCACCCGCGAGCTGGGCATCACCGTGCTGTGCAACCTGCATCAGGTCGAATACGCCCGCGAGTTCGGCGACCGCGTGGTCGGCCTCGCTCACGGCAGTCTGGTGTTCGATGGCAAAGCGTCGAGCATGACCGACGCCGATCTGGCGCGAATCTATCCGGGGCAATCTGCGGAGTCTTCCGTAGCCATCCCGACGCCAACCCTGACTTATCGCGCCGCTTCGAGGGCTTGAGCATGCAATCGCAAAATTATCAGTGGGTCGGTGACCGCCCTCGCGGCACGCGCAGTTGGCTGACCACCGGCGCCATCGTCCTGATCGTGCTGTGGACACTGAACTGGAGCGCGCAAGGTGCGCAGCTCAGCCTCGGGGAACTGGCGGCGGGATTGCCGCAGATCGGCGATTTTCTCTCGCGCACCTTTCCGCCGGATCTGAGCATCCTGCCGCGTCTGGTCGCACCAGCGGTGGAGACTTTGCAGATCGCCATTTGGGGAACCCTGCTCGGCGTGTTGCTGGCGATCCCGCTGTCCTTCCTCGCGGCGCGCAACCTAAGCCGCAATCGCTGGGTGTTTCACATCACCCGTCAGGCGCTGAATTTCACCCGCAGCATCAACGAACTGATCCTCGCCTTGATCTTCGTGTCCGCCGTCGGCCTCGGCCCGTTCCCCGGCGTGTTGGCGCTGGCGCTGCATGGTCTGGGCATGCTCGGCAAGTTCTTCGCCGAGAGCATTGAAGAGATCGACCAAGGCCCGATTGAAGCGCTGCAAGCGACTGGTGCACGACCGTTGCAGGTGATCGTGTTTGGCGTTTTACCGCAGGTGATCACGGCGTGGATTGCGGTGATTTTG
This sequence comes from Pseudomonas sp. 4CAES_32.4, assembly GCF_058136335.1. Taxonomy (NCBI): domain Bacteria; kingdom Pseudomonadati; phylum Pseudomonadota; class Gammaproteobacteria; order Pseudomonadales; family Pseudomonadaceae; genus Pseudomonas; species Pseudomonas sp. 4CAES_32.4. The sequence goes on along the minus strand of NZ_CM176882.1, from coordinate 2,598,156 downwards.
TACCGCTTCGAAGTCAACCTGCGCTCGGCCACGGTGCTGGGCATGGTGGGGGCCGGAGGCCTGGGGTTCGAACTGGTGAGCAGTCTCAAGCTGTTCAAATATCAGGAAACCGCAACCTGCATCATCGTCATCACTTTCATGGTGATCGTCGCCGACGCCATCTCCAGTCGCCTGCGCGCGGCGATCCAGAGCGGTTCGGCGCACTGACGTCAAGCCGCTATCGGCTGAGCCGATTCAAACCTGCGAATTATCGATTTGAGCCGTTGTCGACGGGCGCTGAGTATGGCGCCACACGACAACAACAAGAAGGATCCACCATGACTGCCCGCTTCCAGAACCCAGTTGATACCCGTTTCGGCTGGGGCAGCCTGCAAGACCTCGCCGCCATCACCGAGCTGCAAACCGTGGCCCTCGTCACCTTCCCTGAGGCCCGTGGGCTGGGGCTGGTCGATCGCCTGCAAACCTTGCTCGGTGAACGCCTGGTCTATGTGTTCGAAGACGTTCAACCCAACCCCGATGTCGCGCATTTGCGCAGCACTTACGAGCAGTTCTGGCAGCAGGCCGGCGATTGCGATGTGGTGCTCGCGGTCGGGGGTGGCAGCGCGATCGACACCGCCAAAGCGTTGATCGTCGGCACCGAGTCCGGGCATTTCGATGAACTGCTGGCGCTGCTCGCTAGCGGCAAACCGTTTACCCCGGCGCGCTGCAAACAGCTGATCGCCGCACCGACCACCGCCGGTACCGGCAGCGAAGTCACGCCGTGGGCGACGATCTGGGACAGCGCCAGCCAGAAGAAATACTCGCTGCACCTGGATTGCACCTGGCCACGCGTGGCGATCATCGATCCGCAGTTGATGCTGACCGTGCCCGCCGCCGTCACTGTTTCCACCGGCCTCGACGCGCTCTCCCATGCGCTGGAATCGATCTGGAACGTCAACGCCAATCCGGTTTCCGACACCTTCGCCATCTCGGCGATCGAAGACATTCTCGAGTGCCTGCCGAGTCTGCACGAAAACCTGTCCAGTCAGGAACTGCGCACGCGCATGGCACTGGCGGCGCTCAAGGCCGGCCTGGCGTTTTCCAACACCAAAACCGCGCTGGCGCATTCCATTTCCTACGAGATGACCTTACGCCACGGCCTGCCCCATGGCATTGCCTGCTCCTTCACCCTGCCGCTGGTGCTTGGTCTGGCATGGGGGCATGACGCTACCCGCGACCGCGTCTTGCAGCGGGTGTTCGGCGAAGACCTGCCCAAGGCTCAACAGCAGTTGCGCGAGTTCCTCCATGCCCTGGGCGTGAAAACCGAGTTTGCCGACTATGGCGTCTCGGCCAAGGACGCCGAAGACATCATTCATCTGGCGATGCAGGGCGCACGCGGCAAGAACTTCATTGGTTGCCAAGCCGCCTGACGTCACCTGACGCCTGAACACCCCACGCACAGCCGGTGGCGCAAAGCGCTGCGGTGATTTCCTGTCGCACCAAAAAAGAGTGCACCCGCCGACGACACCCGGCGGGAACCCACAACAATAAGGAAAAGATCATGAATCGTGCCGAAACAATGCCTGGTCTCGCCGTACGTTCTGCCTCGTTCCGGGTCGCGCAGTGGCGCATGCTGCTGGCGGCGATGTTCTGTTACCTGTTTTTCTACACCGGACGGCAGACCTTCGGTTTCGCCATTCCGGGGATTCAGGCTGAGTTTGGCTTGAGCAAGGAAACCCTCGGCTGGGCATCTGCTGCAATGCTTTGGGCTTATGCGATTGGTCAGGCGATCAACGGCAACCTCGCCGATAAGTTCGGTGGCCGGCGCATCATGACGCTGGGTGCGGTGTTGTCCTGCGGTGCCAACTGGGTGACCAGTTTTGCCGGCGGTTTCACCAGTCTGATCCTGCCGTGGGGCGTCAACGGTTACTTCCAGGCCTTGGGCTGGGCACCGGGCGGTCGGCTGATTGCCAATTGGTGGGCCGCAGGTGAGCGCGGCAAGGTCTATGGCTTCTACACCTTCGCCGCCGGTTGTGCGTCGATTCTGTCGTACGTCACCTCTATCGTCGTGCTCGAAGTGCTGCAACTGGAATGGCGCTGGATCTTCCGTTTGCCAGTGCTGCTGATGCTCGCCGGCGGGATCATTTTTTATCTGGTTGCCCGCGAACGCCCGCAGGATCTGGGCTTCGAACCGGTGGGCGACACCGGTGTGGCCAACGCTGACGACAAACATCAGGAAGCCGCGCATGGCGAAGTCGAGACCTCGGCGCAACGCTATAAAGCCGTGCTGAAGAATCCGCGCCTGCTGATCGCCGCGCTGTCACTGGGCTTTCAGAACGCGGCGCGCTACGGCCTGATCGTCTGGGTGCCGGTGCACTTTCTCGGCGCCGACTGGAAAAGCGGTGACGGCATGATCGATCCGAAATGGATCACCGTCGCCCTCCCCGTCGGCATGGCGGTCGGGGCACTGAGCAACGGCTGGGTGTCGGACAAGCTGTTCGGTTCCAAGCGCTATCTGGCGATCATGCTCTACATGTTCCTCGGCGCCGCAACCAGTCTGTGGATGTGGAGCCTGCCGCCGCACAGCGTGATCGGTCTGGTGGCGCTGTTCCTTTGCGGCTTCTTCGTCTACGGCCCGGCGTCGAGTTTCTGGGCGCTGTGTCCGGATCTGGTCGGTGCCAAACGCGCCGGTACCGCGACCGGGATCATGAACTTCTCGTCCTATCTGTTTGCTGGCCTGGCCGAGCCTTTGATTGGTCGTTTGCTTGACACCACGGCAAACACGTCTCTCATCTTCATAGTGGTCACCAGCGCCTGCCTGTGCAGCGCGGCAGTGGCATTGTTCATTCGACGCTGACGGGGCTTGCATGTACCAGTATCACAAGTGGTTGCGTTCGTTTCATGCGGTGGCCAAAACCGGCAGCTTCACCCTCGCGGCGGAGTACCTCAGCGTCGGTCAGCCGACCGTCAGCGAGCAGGTCAACGCACTGGAAAAAACCTTCTCGGTGGAGCTGTTCCATCGGCGCGGGCGCTACATCGAGATGAGCGCCGCCGGGCACAAGCTCTACGCAATCACTCAAGGTCTGTTCGGCCAGGAGGATGAAGCGGTGCAACTGCTGCAGAGTTTCAAACAACGTAAAAACGGCATGCTGCGCCTCGGCGCGGTGTCGCCGCCGATTGCGATGAACCTGACCTACGAGCTGATGCAGCGGCACCCGGACATTGAACTGGAAACTTCGTTTTCCTCGGAAAAGGAAACCCTGGCGCGGCTGTTCAACTTCGATATCGACGTGGCGATTCTGGCGCTGTCGGAATTCGATGAGCGCTTCCACACGCTGCTGTATCACCGCTATCCGATTATTGCCGTGGTGCGCGATGACCATCCGTGGGCCAGCCAGTCGCAGGTTCATATCAGCGAAATCAGCCGCGAAAAATGGGTGATGCGCGAGCAAAGTGCGCGCACCCGGCAACTGGTGGAAGAAAGCTGCAAGCGCCTCGGCATCGACCTCAACTGCGTCATGCAACTCAACAGCCGCGAAGCCATCGTGCACGCCATCGTCAAAGGCATCGGCATCGGTTTTGTCTCGGCGGTCGAGTACGCCGAAACCCCGGGCACCACACCGATCACCTTTGTCGATCACCCGTTCTTTATCGAATACCACCTGTGCTGCCTCGGCATCCGCCGGAACCGGCCAGTGATTGCCGAACTGTTTGATGCGAATCCACCGCTGACCTGATCAGCACTGCCCCTTGAAACCGCCTACCTCATTACCGAGGGACGGCCAACGCTTACCTGAAAACGGAGATTGACCATGCAGTACCAACAACCGACTCACCTGCAAGCCGCGATCCTCGACTGGGCCGGCACCGTTGTCGATTTCGGCTCGTTTGCGCCGACGCAGATTTTCGTCGAAGCCTTTGCCGAGTTCGGCGTCGCCGTGTCGCTGGAGGAAGCGCGCGGGCCGATGGGCATGGGCAAGTGGGATCACATCCGCACGTTGTGCAACCTGCCGCAGATTGCTGAACGCTATCGTGCAGCGTTTGGTCGCTTGCCGAGTGACGACGATGTAACGGCGATCTACGAGCGCTTCATGCCGTTGCAGATCGAGAAAATCGCCTTGCATTCGGCGCTGATACCGGGCGCGCTGGAAGCGATTGCCGCGTTGCGTGACAAGGGTTTGAAAATCGGTTCGTGCTCGGGCTATCCGGCGGTGGTGATGGCCAAGGTCGTCGAACTGGCGCGGGAAAATGGTTACGTCGCTGACCATGTCGTCGCTACCGATGAAGTGCCGAATGGCCGGCCGCATCCCGCGCAGGCGCTGGCTAACGTGATTGCCTTGGGCATTGATGATGTGGCGGCATGCGTCAAGGTCGACGACACCTGGCCGGGGATTCTCGAAGGGCGCAGCGCAGGCATGTGGACAGTGGCGCTAACCTGTTCCGGCAATGCACTGGGCCTGACCTATGAGCAATACAAGGCATTGCCGTCGGATCGACTGGCGGAAGAACGTGCGCGGATAGCCAAGATGTTCGCCCCCTCGCGCCCGCATTATCTGATCGACACCATTGCTGAGTTGCCCGAGGTGATCGACGACATCAATGCGCGTCTGGCCCGGGGCGAAACCCCGCAAGCCTGCTAACGCATTCCCCCTACCCCTGATCGTTCCCACGCTCCGCGTGGGAATGCAGCCCGTGACGCTCCGCGTCACTGGACGCGGAGCGTCCCAAGAGGCATTCCCACGCAGAGCAGGGGAACGATCAGCTACTAAATCGCAGGCAAAAAAAGCTGCCAAAAATGGCAGCAAAAACTTTAAGAACACGCGATGTATTGGCCTCAGCATAGACACCGGATAATGACAGTGTCATGACAGTCACACATTCATTGAACCGCCCCTGCCCCGTCATCAGGATGTCATCAAGATCACGGCAGAATCCTCGCAAACCGTCTTGAGCCTTCGGGCGGATGTTGTGCAAGGATTCCCATGAAACAAGACGCCTCGCTGTTCGCCGCCATCGACCTGGGTTCGAATGCCTTCCGGCTGATGATCGGCCAATCGGTGCGCAGCCGCAAAGGCCTGCTGATTCAGGAAGTGAAAACCCTGCGAGAGCCGGTGCGTCTGGCCGAAGGTTTTGACGGTGGCACGCTGGATGCGTTGGCACTGGATCGCGGTTGGCAGGCGTTGGCGCGGTTCGGCAAGAAGCTGCGCGGCTTCGAGGCGGGTCGGGTGCGCGCGGTGGCAACCAGCGCAGTGCGCGAGGCCGATAACGCTCAACTGTTTCTCGCCAGCGCCGAGCGGCATCTGGGTTTTCCGATTGACGTCATCTGCGGCCATGAAGAGGCGCGGCTGGTCTACGCCGGCGTGACCCACGCCCTGCCAAGCGACGCGGACATGCGCCTGGTGGTCGATATCGGCGGCGGCTCTACCGAGTTGATCCTCGGTCAGGGTTCACAACCGTTGCTCACCGAAAGCATCGCCATCGGCAGCGGCACCTTGAGTACGCGCTTCTTTCGCGGCGGCGAAGTATCCGCTGGCGCGCTGCAAGCCGCCGAACGCTTCGCCATCCTGCAATTCGAACACGTCGCGCGGCGTTATCGCGCTCAAGGCTGGCAGCAGACCATCGGCTCTTCCGGCACCGCACGCATGCTGGCCAAAGTGCTCAAGGCCAATCGTCTCAACGACTACGGCCAGGACGGCATTACCTACGGTGGATTGCTGCGCCTGTCGTTGCTGCTGCTGAAAGTGAACAACGTCCGGCAACTCAAGCTCGCCGGCCTGCAACCCCACCGCCAAAGCATCTTGCCCGCTGGGCTGGTGCTGATGCTGGCGGCGTTCAAAGTGTTCGGCATCGCGCAGATGGTGCCGTCCGAACCGGGCCTGCGCCTGGGCGTATTGCACGGTTTGATGAGTCAGCATTAATCCTCGCCCCGACAGATTCGTCTCCCCTTCGGCGGCCTGATCGACTACCATGCCGCCGCCGGTTTCCACACGGGATTAATAGGGAATCCGAAATGCTTGCACAGCATCAATCGGAACTGCCCCCGCAACTGTAGGTGCTGAGCCTGCTCCACGACTGCCACTGGGATGACTCCCGGGAAGGCCGGAGCCAGGCGATGACGCATCAGTCAGGAGACCTGCCGGCACAGTGACTGACTAACCGGCGGGGTGTCCGGGAAGGACATCGTGCCGCGCGTCTCTTGATCAAATGCCGGCCTTGCGCAGTTTTCCCCAACCGCGTTCGATGGTGTGTTTCCAATCCGTACCCTCCCCGCTCCCCGTACGGATCCATTGGAGACTGCCCCATGCTGCTGCCTCGCGTTGCCACCCTCATTACCGGTCTGAGTCTTTGCACGCTGGCCCATGCGGCACCCACTCAATACCCGCTGACCATCGAAAACTGTGGCAGCCACCTGACCTTTCAGCACGCGCCGGCGCGCACCGTGACCATCGGCCAGGCCGGCACGGAAATGCTCTACGCCATGGGTCTGGCGGACAAAGTCGTCGGCACCTCGCTGTGGTTCAACAATGTCTTGGACAAGTACAAGGCGCAGAACGACCAGATCGAGCGCCTCGCCGACAACGAACCGAGTTTCGAAGCGGTCATCGGCAAGCGCCCGGAACTGGTCGCCGTGGAGCTGGAATGGATGGTCGGCCCACAAGGTGCGGTCGGCACCCGTGAGCAGTTTCATGAACTGAAAATCCCCACCTATCTGCTGCCTTCCGATTGCGAAGCCAAGGACAATCTGGTTGGTGCCGACGGCACGCGGCTGGCGCCTTTCAGCATCGATAGCATTTACAAAAGCGTGAGCCAACTGGCGCAGATCTTCGATGTGCAGGATCGCGGGCAGCAGCTCAATGATCAGCTCAAGGCCAGCCTGGCCAAATCCATCGCCACCGCCCAAGGCAAACAGCTCAAGGACGTCAGCGCCCTGGTCTGGCTCTCCAGCGCCGAAATGGACATCGAGCCGTTCGTGGCCGGGCACAAAGGCATTCCCGATTTCATGCTCAGCACCCTCGGCGTGCGCAACGTCGTGCAGTCCGACGAAGAATGGCCGACCGTCGGCTGGGAAACCATCGCCAAAGCCAACCCTACGTTCCTGGTGATCGCCCGCATGGATCGCCGCCGTTTCCCGGCTGACGACTATGAAAAGAAACTCGCCTTCCTGCGCAGCGATCCGGTGACGCGCAACATGGACGCGGTGAAAAACAACCGCATCATTATTCTGGACGCCATGGCCATGCAGGCCAGCCTGCGCATGTTCGACGGTCTGGAACAACTGGCCACGGCCATCAACGGCTATGACCTGTCGAAATGAGTTCTAGCCTGATCCGCACGTTGCTGGCCTTGGTGACACTGTTGATAGCAGTGGTCGCCGGCGTCGCCATCGGTGAAACCTCGATCAAACCGGACGTGGTCCTGCAAGTGCTGGCCAACAAACTGTGGGACGCCGGTTATGTGCTCGACCCCATTGACGAAGGGATCGTCTGGAACTACCGCCTGACCCGCGCACTGGTCGCCGCTGCCTGCGGTGCCGGGCTGGCGACCTGCGGAGTGATTTTGCAGTCGCTGCTGCGCAATCCGTTGGCCGATCCGTATCTGCTGGGAATCTCTGCGGGCGCCTCGACCGGTGCGGTGATGGTCGCGTTGCTCGGCGTGGGCGCCGGCGTCATCTCGCTGTCGGTCGGTGCTTTCGCCGGTGCCGTGATGGCGTTTGTGTTGGTGATTCTGCTGGCGCGGGTCAGTGGCTCGGCCAGTGGCACCGGGCAGATCATTCTTGCGGGCATCGCCGGTTCGCAACTGTTCAATGCACTGACAGCGTTTTTGATTACCCGCTCGGCCAGCTCCGAACAGGCGCGCGGGATCATGTTCTGGCTGCTCGGCAATCTCGGCGGCGTGCGTTGGCCTTCGGTGTGGCTGGCGGTGCCGGCGGCATTGCTGGGGTTGGCGGTGTGTCTGTGGCATCGGCGTGCGCTGGATGCGTTTACCTTTGGCGCGGATTCGGCGGCGTCCCTCGGGATTGCAGTGCGGCGCGTGCAGATTCTGCTGATCGGTTGCGCAGCGCTGGTGACGGCGGTGATGGTATCGATTGTCGGTTCGATCGGCTTTGTCGGGCTGGTGATTCCGCATGCCGCGCGCCTGCTGCTCGGCACCGGCCATGCACGTCTGTTGCCGGCGAGTGCCTTGGGCGGCGCGGTGTTTCTGATTGCCGCTGACGTGTTGTCGCGCACGTTGATCAAGGGCCAGGTGATTCCGGTCGGGGTGATTACCGCGCTGGTCGGTGCGCCGGTGTTTGCCTTGATTCTGGTTGGCCGCAGGTCCGCGCGATGAGCAGTGTTTTGAGTTGCTCAGGATTGGCCTTCAAAGTGCGCGGCGCCGAGCTGCTCAACGGTGTCAGCCTTGCGCTGCAACGCGGCGAAACCCTCGGCATCGTCGGGCCGAATGGTTCGGGGAAATCGACGCTGCTGAAACTGCTCGCCGGGCTGCGCGAACCGAGCGCTGGCGAGGTGCTGCTTGACGACCAGCGCCTAAGCAAAATGGCCCGCCGCAGCATTGCGCAGACACTGGCGGTGGTCGAGCAGCAGGCCGACACCGACGATGGCATTCGCGTGTTCGACGCCGTCGCGCTGGGGCGCACGCCTTGGCTGTCGGCATTGCAACCGTGGTCCGTGGCGGACGATGCCATCGTCGAGCAGGCGCTGATCGATGTTGACGCTCTGCACCTGCGCAATCGTCTCTGGCGCAGTTTGTCCGGCGGTGAACGCCAGCGAGTTCACATCGCCCGGGCATTGGCTCAGCGACCGCAGATCCTGTTGCTGGACGAGCCGGCCAACCACCTCGACATCCAGCATCAATTAAGCATTCTCAAGGTGGTGCGAGCGCTGCCGGTGACCACGCTGATCGCGCTGCATGATCTGAATCAGGCGCTCAACTGCGATCGATTGGCGGTGCTGGAGCGCGGGCGCCTCGTCGCGTTGGGCAAGCCGCTGGAAGTGCTGACACCCGAGCGGTTACAGGAAACCTTCGGGGTCAGGGCGCATTACCTGACGGACCCGTTTGATGGCGCGCAGATCCTGCGTTTTCACGGATGATTTTTTGCATGTGAGTGGTCTGCCACACCGGGTCAGAATCGACATCAATAATCGCGAAACCGTGCCGTTGCCAGAACGCGATCGCGCCCGGCAGAAACGGATGAGTGTGCAGGTAGATCACCTCGACTCCGTCGATGAACGCTTGTTGTTTTAGCGCTCGATACAGCGCACCGGCCAACCCCGAACGCCGCTGCGATGGCAGGACGAACAGACGCACGATTTCCACGACCTTGCGTCCGGGATAGGCGAGGTGCGGGAAGCGTCGGTCATAGGGCAGGTAGCCAATCGAGGCAACGACCTGGCCCTCATGGCGAGCAATCAGAAAACGCCCTTCGCCTTGCAGATACACCTCGGCAAAACGCGTCAGGTCATCAGGCATGCCCGTTGCGCTGAGTTTTGGAAAAAGCTCGGCACGGGCCTTGAGAGCGAAATCCAATACCTCAGCAATATCTGTGTCGGAGACGGTCTGAATGATCGGTTGATGAGTCATGAAACGGCAAACACCTGGACTGCGGACGGCCACCTTAACAACTGGCCCCTATGCGATGCCAACAATCTCGGACACACCGCCATCGCCAGCAGGGCTGGCTCCCACAGGTTTTGTGGAATGCCATCTATCTCAGTCACACCACAACCCTTTGTGGGAGCTAGCCCTGCTAGCGATTCGGTCAGCAAGGCCTACATCTCCATCGACTGACCCACCGCCATCGCTGGCAAGCCAGCTCCCACAGGTTTTGTGGGATGCCATCAATCCCGGCAACACCGCAAATCCTTGTGGGAGCTAGCCCTGCTAGCGATTGGGCCAGCAGGGCCAACATCTCCATCGACTGACCCACCGCCATCGCTGGCAAGCCAGCTCCCACAGGTTTTGTGGGATGCCATCAATCCCGGCAACACCGCAAATCCTTGTGGGAGCTAGCCCTGCTAGCGATTGGGCCGGCACAGTCAACATCTTCATCGACTGGCCCACCGCCATCGCTGGCAAGCCAGCTCCCACAGGTTTTGTGGGATGCCATCAATCCCGGCAACACCGCAAATCCTTGTGGGAGCTAGCCCTGCTAGCGATTGGGCCAGCAAAGCCAACATCTCCATCGACTGACCCACCGCCATCGCTGGCAAGCCAGCTCCCACAGGTTTTGTGGGATGCCATCAATCCCGGCAACACCGCAAATCCTTGTGGGAGCTAGCCCTGCTAGCGATTGGTCCAGCACTACCAACCTTTCCTTCGACTGACACATCGCCATCGCCAGCAGGGCTGGCTCCCACAGGGTTTGTATTTCAGTCAAATGATCGCTGGCCTGGAAAACGGATCCCGTTTTCGCTGCAGGAAATCTCTTCACAGATCAAGCCATTGTCATCGGTGAAGACGCTCTTTGGATACTCAATGGCGCCTCCTTATAAACGCGGCCAAACCCGGCCTGCAGCGATTTGATTTCGTTCTATCGTTAGATCGAATTGGCTGTATTTCCGGCGGACTAATGGTTGCGACAGAAGATGTCTGAGCCTATGTTGCACCCGAGTCTTTTCCCCGCGAATGGAACGCGATCAACACCACTAAGAGGTGAAGAAATGTCAAAGGAATCACGCCCTGCGGTACTTGGGCTGATAGGCAACACTCCGCTTGTTCAAGTCACCCGGTTCGATACCGGGCCCTGCACGCTGTTTCTCAAACTGGAATCGCAGAACCCCGGCGGTTCGATCAAGGACCGCATCGGTCTGGCGATGATCGACGCCGCCGAGCGCGATGGTCGCCTGCAACCCGGCGGGACGATTGTCGAAGCCACCGCCGGCAACACCGGTCTGGGCCTGGCACTGGTTGGTCGCGCCAAAGGTTATCGCGTGGTACTGGTGGTACCGGACAAAATGTCCACCGAGAAAGTCCTGCACTTGAAGGCCATGGGCGCCGAGGTGCACATCACCCGCTCCGATGTCGGCAAGGGCCATCCCGAGTATTACCAGGACGTCGCCGCCCGTTTGGCGAAGGACATTCCCGGCGCGTTTTTCGCCGACCAGTTCAACAACCCCGCCAACCCGCTGGCCCACGAATGCAGCACCGCGCCGGAAATCTGGGCGCAGACCGAGCATGATCTGGACGCCATTGTCGTCGGTGTCGGTTCGGCCGGTACGCTGACCGGTTTGAGCCGCTTCTTCAAACGCGTGCAGCCAGATCTGGAAATGGTCCTGGCCGATCCGGTCGGCTCGGTCATGGCGCAATACAGCCGCGACGGCACGCTGCCGACGCCCGGTTCATGGGCGGTGGAAGGTATCGGCGAAGACTTCATCCCGTCGATCACCGACCTCTCCAGCGTGCGCCACGCCTATTCGATCAGCGATGAAGAAAGCTTCGATCACGCCCGCCAGTTGCTCAAGGCCGAAGGCATTCTCGGCGGTTCATCGACCGGCACCCTGCTCGCCGCTGCGCTGCGTTATTGCCGCGAACAGACCGAGCCGAAACGCGTAGTGAGCTTTGTCTGCGACACCGGCACGCGCTATCTGTCGAAGGTTTACAACGACCAGTGGATGACCGATCAGGGCCTGTTGCAGCGCAAGGGTTACGGTGACCTGCGCGATCTGATCGCTCGACGTTTCGAGGATGGCCGCGTGATCAGCGGCGGCCCCGACGACACCCTGCTGACCGCGTTCCAGCGCATGCGCCTGGCGGATGTCTCGCAATTGCCGGTGCTGGTAGAAGGCAAACAACTGGTCGGAGTGATCGACGAGTCGGACATCCTTCTGGCCGTCCACGAAGACGCCGCACGCTTCAGTCAATCGGTGTCCAGTGTGATGACCGACAAACTGCAAACCCTCGCCCCCGGCGCCAGCCTTTCCGAGCTGGAATCGGTGCTCAGCCGTGGCCTCGTCGCCATCATCGCCGACGCCTCAGGCTTCCATGGCCTGATCACCCGCACCGACATGCTCAACCAATTACGGAGATCCCTCGCATGAGTCAGCACGACGATAAATCCCAAGGCTTCGCGACCCGGGTGATCCACGCCGGACAGACGCCAGACCCAACCACTGGCGCGCTGATGCCGCCGATCTACGCCAACTCCACGTACTTGCAAGACAGCCCCGGCGTACACAAAGGCTTTGATTACGGGCGCTCGCACAACCCGACGCGTTTTGCCCTGGAACGTTGCGTGGCGGACCTTGAAGGCGGCACCCGCGCGTTTGCGTTTGCCTCGGGACTGGCGGCGATTTCGACGGTGCTGGAATTGCTCGATGCCGGCTCGCATATCGTCTCTGGCAACGACTTGTACGGCGGCACCTTTCGCCTGTTCGACAAGGTGCGTCAGCGAAGCGCCGGGCACCGGTTCAGCTTTGTCGACCTGACCGATCTGTCGGCATTCGAGGCGTCGTTGCAGGATGACACGCGCATGGTCATGGTCGAGACGCCGACCAACCCGCTGCTGAGCTTGTCGGATCTGGCAGCCATCGCGCGGATCTGCCGTGCACGCGGGATCATCTGCGTGGCCGACAATACGTTCGCCAGCCCGTATATCCAGCGTCCGCTGGAGCTGGGCTTCGATATCGTTCTGCACTCGACCACCAAGTATCTGAACGGTCACTCCGATGTGATCGGCGGTATTGCCGTGGTTGGGCAGAATGCTGAACTGGCGGAAAAGCTCGGTTTCCTGCAGAACGCCGTGGGCGCGATCAGCGGGCCGTTCGATGCGTTTCTGACGTTGCGCGGGGTGAAAACTCTGGCGCTGCGCATGGAGCGCCATTGCAGCAATGCGCTGGATCTGGCGCAGTGGCTGGAGCAACAACCGCAAGTCAAACGGGTTTATTACCCGGGGCTGGCCTCGCACCCGCAGCATGAACTGGCGAAGCGGCAGATGCGCGGTTTCGGCGGGATGATTTCGGTGGATCTGAACAGCGATCTGGCCGGCGCGCGGCGTTTTCTCGAGAGCGTGAAGATCTTCGCCCTGGCGGAAAGTCTCGGCGGCGTGGAGAGCCTGATCGAGCATCCGGCGATCATGACCCATGCGACCATTCCTGCCGAAACCCGCGCAAAACTGGGGATCGGCGATGGACTGGTGCGTCTGTCAGTGGGCGTTGAAGACGTCGAAGACCTGCGCGCCGATCTGGCGCAGGCCCTGCAATCGATCTGACCTGACAAGAACGACAAAGCCCGCACGAGGCGGGCTTTGGTGTTCGAGTAGGCGGCCAGTGCTGGTCTCTGGCTTACAAGGTTTATCGGGCTTCCCACAGTACCGGGTCAAATTGAAAGTTAGTGCCTCGGCTGCTTCACACGGCATAAGGGCTGGATCTCAGCGCGGAGATCTTTCTAACCGTGTACCTTTCGGAGCGCGCCCCACGCCCCCTTGCTATCCGATTGCGCATCAGTCTGCGTCTTCGCCTACACCTTTGAGCCTAGCAAAGGCTCGCCGCCACGTTTGGCTGTTTTTAGACTGAATTCAACTTTGCCCGTCGGGTGAAGGAAAAGAAACGCCTAACGCCCGTCGATCCCCCCGCCCTACCGCGTCCAGACAGCGATCTATACTGGATCAGTTCGATACTGATTACGTCGACACCCGTGCGCCTGACGGTGCGCCCGTGCCTTTCGCCAACCAGACTGACCCGAGCCGATGAATCGTGGCGCCAGCGACTGTGCGGCGCACGAAGCTTTTTCGCCGCGCGGCTGCCGGGACGTGGAGAAAATCATGAAATACAGGTTTTTGTCAGGCGTGGTAATTGCTTTCACGGCCGCTGTAGTGATGCCCGGTGCCTGGGCGGGACAGCCGCAGGCAGTGGCTGCAGATGGAGCGGATCATGTTGGCGCTTCTGCCGTGGCCTCTGACGGCGCTGACCATGTTGGCGCGGGTGCGGTGGCTTCTGACGGTGCTGACCATGTCGGTGCTGGGGCGGTGGCTTCCGATGGCGCTGATCATGTCGGTGCCGGGGCGGTGGCTTCTGACGGCGCCGATCACGTCGGCGCGAACGCGGTAGCTTCTGACGGCGCCGATCACGTTGGCGCGAATGCGGTGGCTTCTGATGGCTCCGATCATGTCGGTGCGGGGGCGGTGGCTTCCGATGGCGCCGATCATGTCGGTGCCGGGGCGGTGGCTTCTGATGGCTCCGATCATGTCGGTGCGAACGCGGTAGCTTCTGACGGCGCCGATCACGTTGGCGCGAATGCGGTTGCTTCTGATGGTGCCGATCACGTTGGCGCGAACGCGGTAGCTTCTGACGGTGCCGATCACGTTGGCGCGAATGCTGTTGCTTCTGATGGTTCGGAGCATGTTGGTGCAGGTGCATTGGCTTCAGATGGCGCTGATCGTACCGGCGTCAACCGGGTTGCCTATTCACGAGTGGGTGTGGGATCAGACCGCGTTGCTTCTGCGCTGATGACCGGCAGTTATTCCGACCAGTTCAACAGTCCTCAGTAATTTCTCCCTGTTAGTAGGCGGCTCGCCCGAGCCGCCTACTAGTACATTTGTGCTAATCGACCACCCCGCCCTTCGGCGCTATATTCCCCCGCAACCCCGATGTTCCCCAACGTGGAGCTTTTGCTACGTGCGGGATCGTTGTGCCTGGAAATCAGAACAACACCAAGGAAGAGACACCATGAAATACCTCATCGCCACACTCACCCTTTCAGCCCTGTTCCTCACCGGTTGCGCCACGCCGAAACAATGGGAAGCCACCGGCGGCAGCAAAAACGATGGCGTCGTGCAGGTCTCTTACGAACTGGGCCAGTTCGAAAGCGGCCAGACCAACGCCGAACAGGGCCTGACCGTCGCCGCCCAACGCTGCAAGACCTGGGGCTATAAAAACGCCGAGGTCACCGGCTCGGAGAAAAACATCTGCCGCACCATGGGCAAATACAATTGCCTGCAAACCACCATTACCCAGGATTACCTCTGCCAGCGCTGATGGCCTACACCGAGCTATGACTGGCCCCCCAACAATAACTGTGGGAGCCAGCCCTGCTGGCGATGGCGGCGGATCAGCCAATGGAGATGTTGGCTGTGCCGGCCCAATCGCTAGCAGGGCTAGCTCCCACAGAGGGTTGTGGTGTGATTGAGGTAGATGGCATTCCACAAAACCTGTGGGAGCCAGCCCTGCTGGCGATGGCGGTGGATCAGCCAATGGAGATGTTGGCTGTGCCGGCCCAATCGCTAGCAGGGCTAGCTCCCACAGAGGGTTGTGGTGTGATTGAGGTAGATGGCATTCCACAAAACCTGTGGGAGCCAGCCCTGCTGGCGATGGCGGCGGATCAGCCAATGAAGATGTCGGCTGTGCCGGCCCAATCGCTAGCAGGGCTAGCTCCCACAGAGGGTTGTGGTGTGATTGAGGTAGATGGCATTCCACAAAACCTGTGGGAGCCAGCCCTGCTGGCGATGGCGGTGGATCAGCCAATGAAGATGTTGACTGTGCCGGCCCAATCGCTAGCAGGGCTAGCTCTCACAGGATTCGCTTTGCCGGTCGCGCAAGGCTCGGAGGGTCGCGCGCAGCTCGGCCGGGCGAACCGGTTTGGACAGAATGGCAATGTCGCGATCGTGCAGCGCGGCCTGGATCTTTTCGATGTCGTGGCCGGTGATGATCATGGCCGGCACTGCCCAACCGCGCTGCCGGCGCACGTCGTCAATGCATTCGATGCCGGTGGCGTGGGTGCCGAGATCATAGTCGGCGACGATGATGTCGCAGTCGGTCAGCAGATCCCGCGCCGACAGTTCGGCCTGCACCACGCAACCCCAGCGCTCGAGCAACGCTGAAGTCGCCAGCAGCACATTGCGATCATCCTCCACCAGACACACTTTCAACCCGGTCAGCAGACCAACCTGACGAGCCTCGTCACGCGTGCTCGCCACCACCGGTGGCGCAACGATGGGCAATCCGTTCAGGACCACCGTCGTTCCCCGCCCGAGCCGCGAGCGCAAAGTCACACCCACACCCATCAACTCGCCCAGACGCTTGACGATTGCCAGCCCCAGGCCCACGCCTTCGACGTCTTTGTCACGAACCTGGCGCACTCGATAAAACTCTTCAAACACTTTGGCCAGATGCTCTTCGGCGATACCGTTGCCGCGGTCATAAATCATGATCGCCAGCCCTGCCCCGCGCCGCCGCACGCCAATCAGCACGGGCCGATGCGCACCGTATTTGAAGCAATTGGAAAGCACGTTCTGCACCATGGTCGCCAGCAACGCTGGATCGGTGCGCCCCCAGTATTCACAGGGGCGCAGGCGCAACTCTACCCCGGCCCAGCGCGCAGCTTCGGCGTTCTGGCGCACCAGATCCGCGAGCCACTCGCCCAGATTCACGGCTTGCAGCTTCGGCGCTATCCGTCCGTTATCGAGGGTGTAGAGATCCAGAATCGAACGAAACAACTGCGACACGTTAAGCAGCGAGCGATCAATGCTGTCGACCAGACGCCGTTCTTCCTCGCCCAATCGTGACTCGCGCAAGCACGCGGTAAACAAACCAATCGAGTGAATCGGCTGACGCAAATCATGGCTGGCCTGCGCCAGAAACCGCGACTTTTCCAGATTCGCCGCCACGGCCTCTTCCGACGCCTTGCGGGTACGCTCCAGCAAAAGATGCGCATAAAACGGGATCACCGTGCTGGTGATCATCAGCATCAACACCATGTACGGCTGCGCCTGCCAGACCGGCGTCAGGCGATACACACACAACAGCGCCAGCAACGCCAGCGCCGTGGCAATCGCCAGATAGCGCGAGCCGTAACGCATGCCGTTGCCGAGGTTGACCCAGATGATCACCGCATACAGCGGCAGTGCCGCCTCGCCGCCGACCACCAGCCCGAAACAGGTCCCGGTGTAATCATGAACCATGGCGAAAATCCGCCGCGCCGGATAATGCCCGGGCCAGCGCGCAATGGCCTGACGAAACACAATCGAAGCCAATAAAAACAGAGTGATGTAGGTGACGACCGGCAGATAGGTATCGAAGCGCTGCCCCGGCACAAACCCCATGATGACCATGTAGACCACGGCAATCGCGGCGATGATAATGCGCAGATTGGCTTGGTCGAGCTCGGTATTTTTCTCGAACTTCATCGTAAAACGTCCTTGTGCGGCAATCGTCAGATTCTGAATCAACCTGCAGGCAACGTTCGCTTCCGGTGCTAATGTGCAACCCCTGAGCAACGCCTGACCCAGGGAGGGTCACGCCATGACATGCCGAATTATCATAGCCGACGATCACCCTCTGTTTCGCGAGGCAATGCTGCGCACGGTGCAGCGTTTGCTACCCCTGGCCGTGATCGAAGAAGCCGGGGACCTTGCTGCGGTGCTAGCCTTGCTGCCATTGGGTGATGAGCCGGATACGCTGATTCTCGATCTGCGCTTTCCCGGGCTGACCTGCGTCAGCCAACTCGCCGAGCTACGCCGGCGCCTGCCGCGCACCACACTGATTGCGGTGTCGATGGTCGATGATGAAGCGCTGATCAATGAAGTGATGGCCGTCGGCATCGACGGATTCGTCGGCAAAAACATCGCCCCCGATGAAATCGGCCGAGCGATATTGGCGATTCGTGAAGGCGAGGTGCTGGTGAAATTCACGCCGTCGGGTTTGCTGCCGCTGGAAACCGGAACCGCCCTCACCCCGCGCCAGCAAGAGGTGCTGCGGCTGATCGCCCAAGGCAAGACCAACAAGGAAATCGCCCGTGAACTGGATATTTCGCCGTTCACGGTGCGTATTCATGTGTCTTCTTTATTGCGCACGCTGAACGTGCCTTCGCGGGCTGCAGCGGCGGTGAAATACGCAGGAATGTTGTAGGAGCTGCCGAAGGCTGCGATCTTTTAATCTGGTCTTTAACACAAAGTCAAAAGATCGCAGCCTGCGGCAGCTCCTACAACACCATCATGTTATGGATCAACCCGCGCCATCAGCTCCGGCACCGATTCCGGCCGTTTCGCGTAGCGCTGAGCGAGCACCGCGCAGACCATCAACTGGATCTGATGGAACAACATCAGCGGCAGAATCAACACGCCAATCGTGCTACCGGCAAACAGCACCTGCGCCATTGGCACGCCGGTGGCCAGGCTCTTCTTTGAACCGCAGAACAGAATGGTGATGCGGTCTTCCTGATTGAAACCAAAAGCCTTGCCCAGCAGCGTCGCGGCCACTAGCACCAACGCCAGCAGAATGCAGCACACCACCACCAGGCCGAGCAGGTCGACCACCGGAATCTGATGCCAGATGCCTTCGTTGACCGCCTCGCTGAACGCGCCGTAAACCACCAGCAGAATCGAACCCTGATCAACGAACTTCAGCCAGTTCTTGTTGCGCCCCACCCACGCACCGATCCAGCGACGGGCGATCTGCCCGGCAATAAACGGCAGGAGCAATTGCACGCTGATCTTCAGGATCGCATCGAGGGTCGAGCCGCCGTCACCGTGAACGTTGAGCAACAGCGTCACCAGCAACGGCGTGAGGAAAATCCCGAACAGGCTCGAGGCCGCTGCGCTGCAAATTGCGGCCGGAATGTTGCCTCGCGCCAACGAAGTGAAGGCAATCGCCGATTGCACCGTGGCTGGCAACGCGCAGAGGTAGAGCATGCCCATGTACAGCTTGTCGCCGACCAGCGGTGACAATAGCGGCTTGAGCGCCAGCCCCAGAATCGGGAACAGCACAAAGGTCAAACCAAACACCAGCAAATGCAGTCGCCAGTGGCCCGCGCCGGCGATGATCGATTCGCGGGACAGCTTGGCGCCGTGCAGGAAAAACAGCAGCGCGATGGCGAGGTTGGTCAGCCAGCCGAAGCCGACCGCTACCTGACCGCTGGCCGGCAGAAAACTGGCGAGCAGCACGACGCCGATCAGGGTCAGGGTGAAGTTGTCGGGGAGGAATCGTGGGCGCGTCATGGTTTACTCATCCGGGGGGTTGCCAGTACGTGACAGCGACTCTAACGTGACTGCAAATTACCGACTAACGCCGAAGATCCTCCAGATGCCGCCAAAAGGACACGACAAAAGCGTCAGACGCAGCATTCCCGGGCTGCCCAGCCTGCCGCGTCCGCTGTACGGACGCACCGAATCGCTGCCTAATCGTGCGCTGACCCGACGCCACAGTCACCCGTGGGTGCAATTGTCCTACGCGATTCAGGGCGTGCTCGAAGTGCAGACCAGCGCCGGGCGCTTCGTCGCGCCACCCGAGCGCGCGGTGTGGATTCCGGCGGGTGTGCCGCATCGGGTGTTCAGTTCGCCGCACACCGAGATGCGCAGCCTGTACATCGATTGCAGCGTCGCCGGTTGGGCGCTCGAGCGTTGCCATGTGCTGGGTGTCAGCGATCTGCTGCGGGAGTTGATCCGCGCCTTCAGTCTGGTGCCGGTGGAATATGACCAGAGCGGCGCGCACGGGCGGCTGGCGCAGGTGATCCTCGACCAGTTGGCCGATGCACCGCAAATCGACCTGATGCTGCCGCTGCCGCAAGACGCCCGCCTGAAGCAGATCTACCAGAGCCTGGAGCAACATCCGGAACAGCAGACCACGCTCAGCCACTGGAGCGAAAAATTCGGCGTCACCGAGAAAACCCTGACCCGTCTGTTTCTGCGTGACACCGGGCTTACCTTCCGCGCCTGGCGTCAACGCTTGCGCCTGCTCGGTGCACTGACACCGCTGGAGCGTGGCGAGCGCGTCACCGACGTGGCGTTAGCATGCGGATATGACTCGACTTCGGCGTTTATTTCAGCGTTCCGCCAACAGTTCGGAGAGACACCGGGAGAGTTTTTCCGCTGAATAACCCGATAATTATCGAACTTGCACATGCCTTTGCTCAAAGTTCAGGGTAGAGTTACACCCATCGAAAATCTTTCGCACGTTCCACAATAAAAACCTTTTTGAGAACCTGACGGCGGTAATGACATGATCGAAGTCACTGAAGTTTCCATTGCCCAATTGCGCGCTGCGCTGGAAGCCGGCCAGACCACTTCGGTCGAGCTGGTGCAAGCTTATCTGGCGCGAATCGATGCCTACGACGGTGCTGACACTGCCACCGCGCTCAACGCCGTGGTGGTGCGCAACCCTGATGCGCTGAAAGAAGCGCAGGCTGCCGACGCGCGTCGCGCCAAGGGCGAAACCCTCGGCCCGCTCGATGGCATTCCTTACACCGCCAAGGACAGCTACCTGGTCAAGGGCCTGACGGCAGCCTCCGGAAGCCCGGCATTTGTCGACCTTGTTGCCCATCGCGATGCATTCACTATCGAGCGTCTGCGCGCTGCCGGAGCGATCTGCCTGGGCAAGACCAATATGCCGCCGATGGCCAATGGCGGCATGCAGCGCGGCGTCTATGGTCGCGCCGAAAGTCCGTATAACGCCGATTACCTGACGGCGCCATTCGCCTCCGGCTCGTCCAACGGCGCCGGCACCGCCACTGCCGCCAGTTTCGCCGCGTTCGGTCTGGCTGAAGAAACCTGGTCGAGCGGGCGCGGCCCGGCGTCGAACAACGGTTTGTGCGCCTACACGCCGTCGCGCGGGGTGATTTCGGTGCGCGGCAACTGGCCGCTGACCCCGACCATGGACGTCGTGGTGCCGTACGCGCGCACCATGGCCGACCTGCTCGAAGTGCTCGACGTTGTGGTCGCCGAAGACACCGACAGCCGTGGCGATCTGTGGCGCCTGCAACCGTGGGTGCCGATCCCGAGCGTCACGTCCGTGCGCCCTGCGTCCTATGCCGAACTGGCGGTTAAGGCCGACGCCTTGGCCGGCAAGCGCCTGGGCGTGCCGAAGATGTACATCAACGCTGACCCCGAGGCCGGCACCAGCGCAGAACCTGGCATCGGCGGCCCGACCGGGCAACGCATCAACACCCGCGAGTCGATGATCGACCTGTGGAAGCAGGCGCGCGCCGCGCTGGAAGCGGCCGGCGCCGAAGTCATCGAAGTCGATTTCCCGCTGGTGTCCAACTGCGAAGGCGACCGCCCGGGCGCGCCGACCGTGTTCAATCGCGGCATTGTCTCCAAAGAGTTTTTGCACCACGAACTGTGGGATCTGTCGGCCTGGGCGTTTGACGACTTCCTGCGCGCCAACGGCGACCCGAAGCTCAATCGTCTGGTTGATGTCGATGGGCCGAAAATCTTCCCCCACGACCCAGGCACGCTGCCGAACCGTGAAGGCGATCTGGCCGCCGGCATGGACGAATACGTGCGCATGGCCGAGCGCGGCATCACGCCGTGGGATCAGATTCCGACGTTGCCGGACGGTCTGCGTGGCCTGGAGAAAACCCGCAAGCTCGATCTCGAAGACTGGATGGACGCGCTGAAACTCGACGCGGTGCTGTTCCCGACGGTGGCCGACGTCGGCCCGGCGGATGCCGATGTCAATCCGCAATCAGCCGACATCGCCTGGAGCAACGGCGTCTGGGTCGCCAACGGCAACCTCGCGATTCGTCACCTCGGCGTGCCGACCGTGACCGTGCCGATGGGCGTCATGGCTGACATCGGCATGCCGGCCGGTTTGACCTTCGCCGGTCGCGCCTATGACGATTCGACGCTGCTGCGCCTGGCCTCGGCGTTTGAATCGACGGGCTCCAAGCGCCTGGTGTCACCGCGCACGCCGCCGCTGTCCTGAAACAAAACGGGGTGGGGACTGTTCAGTCTCGACCCCGTTTGCCGTTATCGATCCGCCAACTCTTCCAGCAGATCGGCTGACGGCACGAAATACAGACCACCGGTGACGGCGGTGCTGAAATCCAGCAACTTGTCGTAATTGCCCGGCGGTTTACCGACGAACATGTTTTCCAGCATCTGCTCCATCGGTTCCGGTGAGCGCGCATAGCCGATGAAGAACGTACCGAACTCCCCCGCTCCCGGCCGACCAAACGGCATGTTGTCGCGCAGGATCTTCACTTCCTCGCCCGCCGCATTGGTGATCGTGGTCAGCGCACTGTGGGAATTGCTCGGTTTGACGTCTTCCGCCAATTCGATATCCGACAGTTTTGTGCGACCGATCACTCGCTCCTGAGCCTCGACACTCAAACCGTTCCACGCCGTCATGTGGTGCAGATACTTTTGCACCAACACGTAACTGCCGCCGCTGAAGTCCCGATCTTCGTCACCGACGATGGTGAAATTTACCGCTTTGCGCCCGACCGGATTCTCCGTGCCGTCAACAAATCCGATGATGCTGCGCATGTCGAAATAGCGGAAACCCTGAACCTCGTCGACCACCGTCACCGCGTCGCCGAGCACGGCCATGATCTGTGTGGCCAACTCGAAACACAGGTCCATTTGCTCGGCGCGGATGTGCAGCAACAGGTCACCCGGCGTGGCCGGTGCGTGACGCCCTTCGACGCCGAACTCGCGAAAACCGTGCAATGACGCCGGTCGCGGACTGCCAAACAAACGATCCCAGGCATTCGACGAGAACCCGCAGATACACGTCAGGTTGCCCGCCGGGACACGCTTGCCGACCGAACGCACCAGCCCGGCAACATCACCGCACCAGCCCTTCACTGTTTGCGCTGCATCGGCGCCTGGGTTCAGCGTTGCGACGATGAAAATCGCGCTGCTGGTGATCGGGCTGCCGACGGCTTGAGGTTCCAAAGGGTCGTTGCTCATCGCTGAAATGGCCGCTCTACAAGAGATGGATGAGAAAGGTTCGGTGCGCGATTACCGCCCGACACTTCGTTTTTTTCGAACTGTTGCGCAGAAATAAACGATTTTTCTTTGCCGCAATGTCGTCGCTAGCATGACCTCGTCTGACTCTAAACCAATAAGACAGGGAGCGTGACATGCCAGCCACGAACATCAATATCGGCGAGCCGTGGATGTGGGGCGCCTTCATCGTTTTCGTTCTTGCCATGCTGGCATTGGACCTGTTTGTTTTCGGCGGGCGCAAGGCGCATCGCGTGTCAGTGCGCGAAGCCTTGTCCTGGGTCATTGCCTGGTGCCTGCTGGCCCTGAGTTTCGCCGGGTTGCTCTGGTGGTATCTGCACGGTGAGTTCGGTGCTGACATCGCCCGGCAGAAAAGCCTCGAATTCCTCACCGGCTATTTGATCGAGCAATCGCTGTCGATCGACAACATGTTCGTCTTCGTGATGATCTTCAGCTATTTCGCTGTGCCGCCGGAACTGCAGCGCCGCGTGCTGTTGTACGGCGTGCTAGGAGCGATCGTGATGCGCGCGGTGATGATCTTCGCCGGCGTCTGGCTGGTGTCGCAGTTCGAATGGCTGCTGTACGCCTTCGGGGTGTTCCTGATCATCACCGGGATCAAGATGCTGGTGTTCGCCGAGCAGCAGCCGGATCTCGACAACAACCCCTTGCTGCGCTGGGTACGCAATCACATGCGCATCACCAGCGGCTTTCATGGCGAGCGTTTTTTCATCCTGCAAAACGGCGTGCGCTGGGCGACACCGATGTTCCTGGTGCTGGTGTTGATCGAAGCCAGCGACTTGATGTTCGCGGTCGACAGCATCCCGGCGATCTTCGCCGTCACCACCGATCCGTTCATCGTCTTCACCTCGAACATCTTCGCGATCATGGGATTACGCGCGCTGTATTTCCTTTTGGCCGACATGGCTGACCGCTTTCATTTGCTCAAGTATGGGCTGGCGATTGTGCTGGTGTTTATCGGCGGCAAGATGGTCCTGATGCCGTGGCTGCACATGCCGGTGGAGTGGTCGCTGGCGGTGGTGGGTGCGGTGATTTTCGGGTCGGTGCTGCTAAGCCTCGTCATCACCCGAGATGCCGAACGCAGCACCGAATGACCCAACGCAAAAACTTCTGGGACCTGGCCTTGCTGGCGGTAGCGGTGAGTCACCGACCATACCGCTAGCAGGGCTAGCCCCCGCACTGGATCTGAGGTGCTCACAAGATCCTTGTGGGAGCTAGCCCTGCTAGCGATTGAGGCCGACTCGGTCTAAAGCGACAGCCGCACCGCCAAAGCCGCCAACGTCACCAACAACACCGGCACCGTCAAAACAATCCCGACCCGGAAGTAATACCCCCAGCCAATGTGAATCCCCTTGCGCTCCAGCACATGCAGCCACAGCAACGTCGCCAGGCTACCAATCGGCGTAATCTTCGGCCCCAGATCGCTGCCGATCACGTTGGCGTAAATCATCGCTTCCTTGATCACTCCGCTCGCCTGGCTCGCATCAATCGACAACAACCCGATCAGCACCGTCGGCAAATTGTTCATGATCGACGACAGCAACGCCGTCAGCACACCGGTGCCCATGGCCGCGCCCCACACGCCGTGACCTGCGAAGACATCCAGCCAACCGGCCAGATACCCGGTCAGCCCGGCATTGCGCAGACCGTAGACCACCAGATACATGCCCAGCGAGAAAATCACGATTTGCCACGGTGCCTCTTTCATCACCTTGCGCGTGGAAATCTTGTGGCCACGGGCAGCGATGCCCAACAGCAGCGCGGCGCACACGGCAGAAATCGCGCTGATCGGAATGCCCAGCGGCTCTAGGGCAAAACAGCCGATCAACAGAATCGCCAAGACCGCCCAACCGGCATAGAACGTGGCTTTGTCGTGGATCGCGGTTTCCGGGTGTTCAAGCTGCTCCGGGTCGTAGGCCTTGGGAATGTCGCGGCGGAAGAACCACAGCAGCATGCCCAGCGTCGCCGCCACGCTGACGAAGTTGACCGGCACCATCACCGCCGCATAACGATTGAAGCCGATGTGGAAGAAGTCCGCCGAAACGATATTGACCAGGTTCGACACCACCAGCGGCAGGCTCGCGGTATCGGCGATAAATCCGGCGCCCATGACGAACGCCAGGGTCGCGGCCGGGGAAAAACGCAGCGCCAGCAACATCGAAATCACGATTGGCGTGAGAATCAGCGCCGCGCCGTCATTGGCAAACAACGCCGAAACCAACGCACCGAGCAGCACCATGAAGGCAAACAGCTTGCGCCCACTGCCCCGCCCCCAACGCGCCACATGCAGCGCGGCCCAGTTGAAGAACCCGGCTTCGTCGAGTAGAAGACTGATGATGATCAGCGCAACGAACGTGCCGGTGGCATTCCAGATGATCTGCCAGACCAGCGGGATATCGCTTAGATGCACGACGCCGAAGATCAGCGCCAATACAGCGCCAAGCGTCGCGCTCCAGCCAACGCCGAGGCCTTTGGGTTGCCAGATGACAAGGGTAATGGTCAGCAGGAAAATCAGCGACGCAGCGAGCATCCACAGCAGCCTTAAATCGGAATGGAGTATTGAAGCCAACACAAAAACCTGTAGGAGTGAGCCTGCTCGCGATAGCGGCGTGTCAGTCGACTGATCGGCAACTGACATACCGCTTTCGCGAGCAGGCTCACTCCTACATTGTTCCGTGTATGGCTTATTTTTTGTGTTGTTCTACGAATTGTCCGTAGGCATTGATAAAACTCTGCAGAAAAGGTTTCACCGACTCGCTCAACTTGCCCGCCTCATCAAACGCCGAACCCGCACCACCCAGGTACGCTTCAGGCTGCTGCATGCACGGCACATTGAGAAACACGAACGACTGGCGTAAATGCTGGTTGGCGCCGAAACCGCCGATGGCGCCGGGCGAGACGCTGATCACCGCTCCCGGCTTGCCACTCCACACCGCTTTGCCATAAGGCCGCGAGCCAACGTCGATGGCGTTCTTCAATGGCGCGGGCACCGAGCGGTTGTACTCGGGCGTGACAAACAGCACCGCGTCGGAAGAACCCACTTTTTGCCGGAAAGTGCTGTAGGCTGCCGGCGGTGAATCACCGTCGATGTCTTCGTTGTAAAGCGGCAGATCGCCTATCTCGACAATCTCGAGTTTGAGATTCGCCGGGGCCAGCTCCGCCAGTGCCAGGGCGACCTTGCGATTGATCGATGCTTTGCGCAGGCTACCGACCACTACCGCGACGTTGTAGACATTGCTCATGGAAGACTCTCGATTGTCCGTGGGAGGAGCCAATAGTTATAGATGATCCGGTGACGATTCCACCAGCACCCGAGGGAAATACCCGCGTGTTGATTATTTTTTTCCTGTAGGAAAACTTACAGGCCTTGATGACGGTCTACCAAGCCGCAAATCAAGCGTTTTATCTCCAGAGGTTCTAAGCAGATGGCAGCAGTACTCGTCGGTCAGTTCCATGCAAGAGATGCGGAAGGCCGCGTTTATTCCGTGCATGAATTCCAGGAATCCAACCCGTCGGCGGACGGTCTCACTGGCTCGGAGCCGATTTACAAGCTGGCCATTGGCGATCGCGTCAACAAAGTCAGTGACAACGAGTTTCTTCTGGTTCAATCAGGCATCACCCTGATCCGCGAACCTGAGCCAACCGTCGCTTCATAACTCGTCGTTATGAGCAGAAGTCATATGCGCAGACTTGGGGTAGGATTCAGCCACTGACCCCACCTGCTGAACATGGACTTCACGCATGCGTTTACGTCATATCGAAGTGATTCAGGCGCTCTTGCAGACCGGTCACCTGGGCACTGCCGCCGAATGGCTGCAGTTGCCAGTGACCGAGGTCGAAGAGCGTTTGCGCGAAGCCGAGAGTCAGTTGGGGTTCATGCTCTTCGCCAGTGTGCGCGGGCGCTTGCAATCGACGCCCGAAGCGCGGGCATTGCAGGTTGAAATCGCCCACGTCTACGAAGCGCTGGAGCCAGTGCAGCGTTTGGCCAGCAGCCTCAAACAATACCTCGCCCCGCCTCTGCGCATCATCGGCACCCCGCCGCTGGCGCAACAATTACTCCCACAAAGTCTCGCCGCCCTGCGCCGACGCCTGCCCGATGCACCGTGCAGCCTGCTCAGCGCGCCGACCCGCGATATCGTCCGCAGCCTGTTGTTGCGTGAAAGCGATCTGGGCCTGGGCCTGCACGACCCCGAACATCCCGACATCGATTGCCGGCCACTGGCCCAGGGCAAGCTGCAACTGCTCGCGCCCCACGGTTGGCTGCAACCGAAACAGAAATACATTTCCCTGGCGGATCTGGCCGGTCAGACCATGGTCGGCCTCGAAGGCCAAGACCCGCTGAGCCCGGCGCTGGAAAACAAGCTCCAGGCCCTGCGCCCGGCGCCGAGCATCCAGACCCGCGTGCAAACCCATCAGATGATGCGCAGCATGGTCGAGGCCGGTGAAGGCCTGGCCATCGTCGACCCGTTCACTGCGTTGGGCGCGCGCGCAGGCGGGCTGGATGTTTGTCCGTTGTCGCCCGCCGTGCCGATCAGTCTCTATGCCTTGACCTTCAAGCACGCCGCGCAGTCATCGGCGATTCAGGCGTTACTCGCAATCATCACGGAACAAGCCGAGGCGATGTTGGCGAGCTGAGGGAGTTCTCCAGCGGGTTATCGAACAAGCGATACCAGAACAACGCCACTTCAGCGGTGTTCGGGTCGATACCGCGATAGCGCAACTGGTCGACACCGCCAATCACATAGCCACAACGCTCATACAAGCGACAGGCACCGAGGTTGTTGTTTTGGGTTTCGAGCATGATCCCCGGCAGCTTTTTCTTGCGACTCCAGAACTGCGCGACATCGAGCAAGGCTTTCGCCACACCGTGCCGCCGCGCCGGTGCATGCACCGCTAACTCGTCGATATGAGCGAAGCCGTTCCAATTGGTGCTGATCACCAGATGGCCGACCGGTTCGTCGTCCAGATACGCCATGAAAATCGCGCTATCGGGTGCGTTGTGAAACGCGCTGAATTCCTCCGGATCGATGCCATAGCACTTGCGGTACGGCACGATCGGCGTCACTCGCCATTGCTCGACCGGCTGGCCAATCACGGCGGCGCCATAGGCGGCGACTTCGAAACTGAAATCGCTGCCCCAGATATACGGCGCGAAGCCTTCATCGGCGACCCGCACCGATAGCCCTGGGTATTTCGGATTCATGACCGGTCGCATGCTCGCAAAGCTCCTCATTCCTTGACGCAATCGACGGTGTATTGCCGCCCATTGCCTTCATCTTCGTGCTGCAACCCATGCACATCCGCGACAAAACCGGGGAAGCTGCTATCGAACGTGCGAGCAAATTTCAGGTAATCGATGATCGAGCGAGTCGATTCAGTAAAGCGTTCGCCGGGCATGATCAACGGAATGCCGGGCGGGTACGGCACCAGCATCACTGCAGCGATGCGGCCTTCCAGCTCATCGATTGGCACCGCCTCGACTTCGCCGCGTACCAGATGATCGTAAGCGTGGGCGGGTTTCATGGCGATTTCCGGGAGTACGGTGTACATGCGTTTAAGGTGTTTGGCCGTGGCATTGCTGCGGTAACAGGCGTGCAGTTGATCGCACAAGTCACGCAGGCCCATGCCGCGATAACGCGCCGTGTCTTGTTGCGCGACGCACGGCAGGCAGGTATCGAGGCGCACGTTGGCGTCGTAACTGCGCTTGAACTCCAGCAATTCGGTGAGCAGCGTGCTCCACTTGCCCTTGGTGATGCCCATCGAGAACAGCACCAGGAATGAATACAGGCCGGTTTTTTCCACGACCAGCCCACGCTCCCAGAGAAATTTGCTGACCACCGCCGCCGGAATGCCCTTCTCGCTGAGCGCGCCACCGGCATTCAGGCCCGGCATCACCAGCGTGACTTTGATCGGGTCGAGCAACACATAATCGTCGCTGACCTCGCCGAAACCGTGCCAATCGGCATCCGGTTGCAACAACCAATCTTCGGTCTGTACGCGATCGATGCCTTCGACGCCCGGCGGCTGCCAGATCGAGAACCACCAGTCATCAGCGGCAATGTGCTGACGCAGATTGGCCAGCGCACGACGGAAGCTCAGCGCCTCATCGAAGGTCTCCTGCAACAGCGAACGCCCGGCCGGGCCTTCCATCATCGCCGACGCCACATCCAGGGAGGCGATGATGCTGTACTGCGGCGAGGTCGAGATATGCATCATGAATGCTTCGTTGAAACGGTCGCGATCCAGTTGCCGCGCCCCGCCATCCTGCACATGGATCATCGAAGCCTGACTGAATGCCGCGAGCAGTTTGTGCGTGGAATGAGTGGTGAACACCAGCGGGCTGGTGTCGCTGCGCGAAGTGGCCATACCGTAACGCCCGGCGAAAAACTCGTGAAACGCCGCATACGCGTACCAGGCTTCGTCGAAATGCAGGACTTCGACGCTGTTGCCCAGACTTTGCTTGATCAGTTCGGCGTTGTAGCAGAGGCCGTCATAGGTAGAGTTGGTGACCACCGCGAGTTTGACTTTCGGCTCACGGCCCTTGGTCAGCGGACTGGCGTCGATCTTGGCCTGGATCGATTCGCGGCTGAATTCGCTGAGCGGAATCGGCCCGATAATGCCCAGCTCATTGCGCTCCGGACACAGGTACAACGGGATCGCGCCGGTCATGATGATCGCGTGCAACACCGACTTGTGGCAGTTGCGATCGACCAGCACCAGATCATCGCGCCCGACCATCGAGTGCCAGACAATCTTGTTGGCGGTCGAGGTGCCATTGATCACGAAAAAGGTGTGATCGGCACCAAAATTACGCGCCGCCCGCGCCTCGGCTTCAGCCAGTGGCCCGGTGTGATCGAGCAGCGAACCGAGTTCCGGCACCGACACCGACAAATCCGAACGCAGGGTGTTTTCGCCAAAGAACTGGTGAAACGCCTGCCCCACCGGACTCTTGTGATACGCCACGCCTCCGCCATGGCCGGGGGTGTGCCAGGAATAATTGGAGTCCGCCGTGTGCTGCACCAGCGCCTTGAAAAACGGGGGCAGCAAACCGTCCAGATACTTGCGCGCCGCCCGAGCGACCTGCCGGGCGAGAAACGGCACGGTGTCTTCAAACAGATAGAGAATGCCGCGCAATTGATTGAGCTCGGCCATCGCGTCGGCAGGGGCGTTTTCCAATGTGACTTGTTCGCCCAGGGCAAAGATCGGCAGATCCGGGGCACGCACCCGCGCCAGACCGATCAGTTCGGCCATGTTCTGCAAGAGATGGGAGTTGGTGCTGGCGTCTTCGGCGGCAATCAGCATGCACGCGAGGCCATGATGGGTCGACGCGACCAACCGCCCTTCGGTGTAGTCAGTGGCCGAAACGATACTGAAACCTTCCTGCTCCAACTCCCGGGCGATGCCACGGATGCGGTCACCGGCGACCGTGTCGGCCTTGATGTCGCGATGGACGATCAACACCGGAAACTTCAAATCTTTGTACATGAGGCTCAGTGTCCTGAGGCGGCAGGTTTGAATCTGCCAATGCACTCAGGGTAGAGGGTTGCAGCGAATGTGGCGAGGGTGGCCAGTTGGCTTCATGTCCTTATAAAGCAAAAGATCGCAGGCTGCGGCAGCTCCTACAGGGAACGCATTCTCATGTAGGAGCTGCCGCAGGCTGCGATCTTTTGCTCTTCAGGCCTGCGCGTCAGCCTCAGCAATCTGCGTCCACATCGCCGGGCCGCCCGCCGATTTGGCGATAATCTCCAACCGCACCAGATGCGCCGCCAACTCATCTTCAGTCGCACGAATGATCCGCGCAGGCTGGCGATCCGCCGGCAGCCGGCGAATCTCGGTGGCCGAGTTGTCCGCGCCATCGCCGGTGCCATTGCCGTCAGAAGCGTTGCCGGCCAGCGACAGGCTGGTCTGGCCACCGGTCATGGTCAGGTAGACGTCGGCAAGAATCTCCGAGTCGAGCAAGGCGCCGTGCAGTTCACGGCCAGAGTTGTCGACGCCGTAACGTTTGCACAAGGCATCGAGGCTGTTGCGCTGACCCGGGTGACGTTCCCGGGCCATCATCAAGGTGTCGAGGATCGAGCAATGCTGAGTGATGTCAGCACGATCCTGCTGGCCCATGAGCGCGAATTCGTTGTTGATGAAGCCAACGTCGAACGCCGCGTTATGGATGATCAGCTGTGCGCCCTTGATGAACTCGAAGAACTCATCGGCGACTTCGTTGAAACGCGGCTTGCCGACGAGGAATTCATTGGTGATGCCGTGAACGCCAATCGCGCCCTCATCACTCTCACGATCCGGTTGCAGGTAAACGTGAAAATGCCGGCCCGTCAGGCGCCGACCGATCAGTTCGACACAGCCGATTTCAATGATCCGGTGACCATCGGTCACCGGCATGCCGGTGGTTTCGGTATCGAGTACAACGGATCTGGTGGCCATCAGTGCTCAGCTCTCAACGGGTCGATCTTGCAAAAAACGCGGATGTTAACACGCTCGGCGGGGTGTTTCAGTCAGACCGTGTCGCCTCAATCGCTAGCAGGGCTAGCTCCGACACTGGATCCGTGGCTTCCACAAATCCCCTGTGGGAGCCAGCCCTGCTGGCGATTGAAGGCACCACGGTTATCGGGGAAATCAGCTCTGTTTGTAACCGCGCACTTCATCCACCCCACGGTTAGCCAACTGGTCAGCCCGCTCGTTACCGTGATGGCCGATGTGCCCGCGCACCCATTTCCAGGTGACTTTGTGGCGATTGACCTGCTCGTCCAGCTCTTTCCACAGGTCTGCATTTTTCACCGGTTCTTTTGCCGCCGTTTTCCAGCCGCGCTTCTTCCAGTTGGCCATCCACTCGTTGATGCCCTTCATCACGTATTGCGAGTCGGTCACCAGCAGCACGTCGCACGGACGTTTCAAGGCTTCGAGGCCACGGATGGCGCCGAGCAGTTCCATGCGGTTGTTGGTGGTATTGGCTTCGCCGCCCCACAGTTCCTTTTCAACGCCCTTGCACACCAGCAAGGCGCCCCAGCCGCCCGGGCCGGGGTTGCCTTTGCAGGCGCCGTCAGTGAACAGTTCTACGGTGTCGACGCTTTCAACGCTTTCGCTCATGCCACTCTATCCAGAATTGATGTTTGCCCCACCGATCACGGATCGACAATGGCCGAGGCCGGAGCAAGTCCGGCCACATATAAAAAGAAGGTTTACGGTTCGATGCGGCGGCGATTGACCTTGGCCATCGGCAGCGGAATCAGCTTGCCCATCGGCTCGCGGCGCTCCTGGCGCAATGGCCTGAGGCCGACCACGATCTTGCGCGCGACCAATAAATAGAAGCCGCCGCCCGACAGTTGCCAGTCACCGGCCTTGCGTTCCCAGCCGGCCAGACGGGCCTGCCACTTGGGCGACGCGAGCGGCGGACGATAGCACCCGAAGCGGCGTTTCTCCAGCGCAAAGCCCAGCAGATTGAGCCAGTCGGCGACCCGCGACGGCGAGATGCAACGCGCCTGGCGCAACGCGTCGTGGGCGAACACATGACGCAATCCCCAGGTGCTCCACGGATTGATGCCGATGATCAACAGATGCCCGCCGGGGCGCACGCTGCTTGCCGCTTCACGCAGCAAACCGTGGGGTGACAGGCAGAAATCCAGACCATGCTGCATCACCACCACGTCCGCCGCATGCTCGCTCAGCGGCCAGGCTTGCTCTTCGCAGACGATCTCGACCCCCGGCAGCGGCGCGCCCAGACGCACGTTGCGCTGCACCTGCGGCGCTGACGGTGGGGTTTGCGCCGACGGCCCGTAATGCACCAGATAACCACCAAAGAAGCGGCCCAGCTCGTCGTCGAGCATGCGCCGCTCTTCATCCAGCAGAAATTGCCCGAGCGGCCCCGACAGCCATTCACGGGCGGCGCTGATCAACGCCAGCCAGTCCGGATCAGCCTGAGCGAACGCTTTATCGGTCATGTCATTCTCCAACGCGCCAGGAACTACTAAGATGCGCCAATGTTTTCCGCTTGGCGAATTCCGACGATGATACAGATCAGTGCCCTGCCCGCGTTCACCGACAACTACATCTGGTTGTTACAAGACCACCGTACCCAACGCTGCGCGATGGTCGATCCGGGCGATGCCGCGCCGGTTCTGGCATGGCTGGAAGCCAATCCGGGCTGGGTGTTGAGCGATATCCTGATCACCCACCATCACCATGATCACGTCGGTGGCGTCGAACGCCTGAAGGCGGCGAGCGGCGCAAAAGTCTATGGCCCGGCCAGCGAAAGCATCCCGGCGCGTGATGTGGCGCTCAAGGACAACGACAGTGTCAGCGTGCTCGGCTGGGACTTCGCTGTCTATGCGGTGCCCGGTCACACCCTCGGGCACATTGCCTATTACCACCATGGTCTGCTGTTCTGCGGCGACACCCTGTTCGCCGCCGGTTGTGGCCGACTGTTCGAAGGCACGCCGGAGCAGATGCATCACTCGCTCAGTCGTCTGGCCGCTTTGCCGGAAGATACGCTGGTTTATTGCACCCACGAATACACCCTGAGCAATCTGAAGTTTGCCGCTGCCGTCGAACCGGGCAACCCGAACATTGCCGCCCGTCTGGAAAAAGTCACCCAGCAACGGCAAAACGGCGTCATGACCCTGCCGTCGACCATTGCCCTGGAAAAGCTCACAAATCCGTTTTTGCGAACCGGTGAAACATTAGTTACACAAAAAGTGGACGAACGGGCAGGCGCTCAAAACCGGGCGCCGAGTGAGGTTTTTGCGGCTCTGCGGGCTTGGAAAGATAAGTTCTAAGCCCCCCTCTGCTTGGTACAAAAATTCTGAATGGTTGACCTCGGGGGGTGTGCTTTCTAGAATCGCCCGACATTTTTGCCCGGAACTTACTTCCAGCCAATGTCGTCATCCATACGTAAGTCCGTCAATTCAGACGCATTGACCCGCCTGGCGCAAGCCATCGCGGTGGCTGTGTCCGCCACGCTGGCGGGCTGTTCAAGCCATGCTCCGCAGACTGAAGCGACCCATACGCCGAACATTGCTGCGCGAGCCAAGCAGAAGCCGATCTGGCTGACCGAGAAGCCCAGCCCACAGGTTCCCCAGGATATCTGGGAACGCATGCGCCAGGGCTTCCAGTTGCAGGAAGGCCTCGGCGTGAACCCGCGCATCGAGCAACAGCGCCTGTGGTTCGCCAGCAATCCTTCTTTCCTCGAGAATGCCGGCGAACGCGGCAGTCTCTATATCCACTACATCGTCGAACGCCTCGAAGAACGCAACATGCCGCTGGAACTGGCCCTGCTGCCAGTGATTGAAAGCGCCTACAACCCGATGGCCTATTCCCGGGCCGATGCTGTGGGTCTGTGGCAATTCATTCCTTCCACCGGGCGTTACTTCAACCTGCGTCAGACCCGCTTTTACGATGGCCGCCGCGATATCACCGCTTCGACCACCGCAGCGATGGATTACCTGACCCGTCTGCACGACATGTTCAACGGTGACTGGCTGCTGGCCCTGGCGGCGTACAACGCCGGTGAAGGCACGGTCAGCCGCGCCATCGAACGCAACGAAAAGCTTGGCCTGCCCACCGACTACTGGAACCTGCCGCTGCCGGCGGAAACCCAGGCGTACGTGCCGAAACTTCTGGCACTGTCGCAAGTGGTACTGGCGCCGGAAGCCTACGGGGTCAACCTCAACCCGATCGCCAACGAACCGTACTTCCAGGTCGTCGAAATCAACCAGCGCATGGACCTGTCCAAGGTTGCCGCGGTGGCCAACATCGACGAAGACGAACTGTTCCAGCTCAACCCGGCGTTCAAGCAACGCACCACCATCGACGGCCCTCAGCATTTGCTGGTGCCGACGTCGAAGGCGCAATTGCTCACCGCCAGTTTGCAGACCATGCGCCCTGACGAGCTGATCAGCCCGCGCTCGCTGAAACCGGTGTTTGAAGGCGCTGATCCGTCGGAAGTGGCCAAGCTCAAGCGTGCTTATCGCGTGAAGCGCGGCGACAACCTCGGCTCCATCGCCAAGGCCAACAAGGTCGAAGTGAAGGATCTGCAGCGCTGGAACAAGCTGACCGGCAAGAACCTCAAGATCGGCCAGACCCTGGTGATGCAGGACAACACCAAGCGGGCCCCGGCGCGCAAGTCCGGTCGGGTCAACACCGTGGTGGCGGCCAATAGCAAGACCAAAGGCAAGAGCGACAGCGAGCAGCAGACCCAATACAAGGTCAAACGCGGCGACACGCTGTACGTCGTGGCCAAGCGATTCAACGTCGAGATGCAGCATCTCAAGCGCTGGAATCCAGGTGCGGGCAAGGCATTGAAGCCGGGGCAGATGCTCACGGTTTATCAGCCGCACTGATTGTAAAATCAAAAGATCGCAGCCTGCGGCAGCTCCTACATCGATCACTGTAGGAGCTGCCGCAGGCTGCGATCTTTTTTTTGCATTAACACAGCATTAACCCGCATCTTTTTCCTGTCCAGACAAGCTGTTACTGTACGGCCCACAAAGCCCAAGCCGCCTGGATCGGATCTGACTTGAAGCGTCCCCTCCTCCTGCTCCTGATCAGCCTGGCCTTGAGCTCAACGGCAAGCGCGACGATTACCGAAAGTCACGGTTATGCGCAGTTCGGCACGCTCAAGTCCCCGGCCAGATTTACCCACTTCGACTGGGTCAACCCGCAAGCGCCCAAGGGCGGTACGTTGCGGGTGATGGCGTTCGGCACCTTCGATACGGTCAACCCGTACACCTTCAAGGGCACCAGCCCGGTCACCACAGCGAATTTTCTCCAGTACGGCATCAACGAGCTGAACGAGCCGCTGATGGTCGGCACCGGCCAGTACTCGCCGTCCGGTGACGAGCCAGCGTCCAGCTATGGCCTGATCGCGCAGTCGGTGGAATACAGCGAAGATCGCAGCTGGGTCGTCTTCAATCTGCGTCCCGAGGCGCGTTTCCACGATGGCACGCCGATCACTGCCTACGACGTGGCGTTCTCCTATCGAACGCTGCTCAAGGACGGCCATCCGCTGTATCGCACCGCGCTGCAGGAAGTGCTGCGGGTCGACATCCTCAACAAACAGCGGATTCGCTTCGTACTCAAGCGCTCGGGCAATCCGCTGTTGATCCTGCGCCTCGGTGAACTGCCGGTATTGCCGCAGCATTACTGGAAGGACCGCGACTTCAAAGCCACTACTTTCGAGCCGCCACTGGGCAGCGGGCCGTATCGCATCACCTCGGTGACGCCGGGCCGGCAGCTGATCTTCGAACGGGTCAAGGATTACTGGGGCAAGGATTTGCCGGTCAATCGCGGCAAGTACAACTTCGATCGCATGGAAGTCGAGTTCTACCGCGACAGCGATGTCGCCTTCGAAGCGTTCAAGGCTGGCGAGTTCGACATTTACATCGAGCATCAGGCGAAGAACTGGGCCAACGGCTACAACTTCCCGGCCATACGCCGTGGCGACGTGATCAAGGCGCAGATCCCCCACCAGATCCCGACCCAGAGTCAGGGCCTGTTCATGAACACCCGCCGCGCCACGTTTTCTGACGTGAAAACCCGCGAAGCACTGGGCCTGATGTTCGACTTCGAGTGGACCAACCGTGCGCTGTTCAGCGACGCCTACAAGCGCACCACCAGTTACTACCCGAACAGCGAATTCCGCGCGAGTGGTCTGCCGGTCGGCCATGAATGGCTGATGCTCAAGCCGTATAAAGAGCAACTGCCGGCCAAGCTGTTTACTGAACCGTTCACTCTGCCGCAAACCGATGGTCGCGGCATCCCGCGAGAAACCATGCGCAAGGCCTTGGCCCTGCTCGCCGAGGCTGGCTGGAAGCTCAACGGTCAGCGTCTGCAAAACGCCAATGGCCAACCGTTGAGTTTCGAACTGTTGCTGGTTAACCCGAATCTTGAGCGGATCCTGCAGCCGTACATCGAGAACCTCAACAGCATCGGCATCGACGCGCGTCTGCGCACGGTCGATCGCGCGCAGTACAAACAACGCCTCGATCAGTTCGATTTCGACATGATCCTGATGACGCTTAACCAGACCCTCAGCCCGGGCCTTGAGCAGTGGCAGTACTTCCACTCCAGCCAAGTGAACGTCAAGGGCAGCAAGAATTACGCGGGCATCGCCAACCCGGTGGTCGATCACCTGCTCGAACAATTGCTCGCCGCGCGCACTCGCGACGAACAGGTCGCCGCCGGCAAGGCGCTCGACCGCGTGCTGCTCTGGCAGCACTACAGCATTCCCAACTGGTATCTGAATTATCACCGCCTGGCCTACCGCAATCGGTTGGCCTTCGTCACCACACCGCCCTACACCTTGGGCCTGAGCGCGTGGTGGCTGAAGTCTTCGGAGAAAGATCGATGAACCCTATCCGCACCCTGCTCGTCCAGGCCGGCGGTTTGCTGTTCGCCGGGCTGGCCTGCGCCGCCCCGCAACACGCCGTGACCCTGTACAACGAGCCGCCGAAATACCCGGCCGATTTCAAGCAATTCGATTACGTGAACCCCGACGCACCCAAGGGCGGGATCTTCCGTCAGGCCGGTTTCGGTGGCTTCGACAGCCTCAACCCGTTTATCAGCAAAGGCGTGCCGGCCGATGACATCGGGCAGATCTACGACACCCTGACCAAACACAGCCTCGACGAGCCGTTCACTGAATACGGGCTGATCGCCGGCAAAATCGAAAAGGCCCCGGACAACAGCTGGGTGCGTTTCTACCTGCGTCCCGAAGCGCGATTCCACGACGGCCACCCAGTACGCGCCGACGACGTGGTGTTCAGCTTCAACACGCTGACCAAGGAAGGCTCACCGATGTTTCGCGGCTACTACAGCGACGTGTCCGAAGTGATCGCCGAAGACCCGCTGAAAGTACTGTTCAAGTTCAAACACAGCAACAACCGCGAGTTGCCGCTGATCCTCGGCCAGTTGCCAGTGCTGCCGAAACACTGGTGGGCCGATCGCGATTTCAACAAGGGCAACCTGGAAATCCCCCTCGGCAGCGGCCCGTACAAGGTCGCCGAAGTGAAGGCCGGTCGCTCGGTGCGCTACGAGCGGGTCAAGGATTACTGGGGCAAGGACTTGCCGGTCAACCGTGGCTTTTACAACTTCGACACGATGACCAC
This sequence comes from Pseudomonas sp. 4CAES_32.4, assembly GCF_058136335.1. NCBI lineage: Bacteria > Pseudomonadati > Pseudomonadota > Gammaproteobacteria > Pseudomonadales > Pseudomonadaceae > Pseudomonas > Pseudomonas sp. 4CAES_32.4. Next base: position 2,560,395 of record NZ_CM176882.1, on the reverse strand, counting down.
CGATTACTACCGCGACAACACGGTCGCCCTCGAAGCACTGAAGGCCGGTCAGTTCGATTACTGGCTGGAGATGACCGCGAAAAACTGGGCCAACGCCTATAACATCCCCGCCGTCACCGAGGGCCGGTTGATCAAGGAACAGATCGCCAACAGCAACCCGACCGGCATGCAGGGCTTCGTCTTCAACCTGCGCCGCCCGCTGTTCCAGGACGTGCGCGTGCGTCAGGCGCTGGGTCTGCTGTTCGATTTCGAATGGACCAACAAGCAACTGTTCAACGGCGCCTATTTCCGCACTCGCAGTTATTTCGAAAACTCGGAAATGGCCGCCACCGGCCTGCCCGATGCCGATCAGCGGGCGATCCTCGAGCCGTTCCGCAGCAAGCTGCCGGCGCAGGTGTTCAGCGAAGCGTTCGACAATCCGAAGACCGATGCCAGCGGCATGATCCGCACCCAGCAGCGCGAGGCCTATCAACTGCTGCAAGAGGCCGGCTGGAAGATCGTCGACGACAAAATGGTCGACGCCACCGGCAAACCGGTGGTCATCGAGTTCCTGCTGGCGCAGACCGAATTTGAACGGGTTCTGCTGCCGTTCAAGCGCAACCTCAGCGACCTCGGCATTGATCTGGTGATCCGCCGCGTCGACGTCTCGCAGTACATCAACCGCGTGCGTTCGCGGGATTTCGACATGATGGTCGGCAGCTTCCCGCAGTCCAACTCGCCGGGCAACGAACAACGCGAATACTGGATGAGCGCCGCTGCCGACAAGGCCAGCAGCCGCAACACCATGGGCCTGAAGGATCCGATCGTCGATCAACTGGTCGAGAACCTGATCAACGCCGATTCGCGCATCAGTCTGGTGGCCCACGCCCGTGCGCTGGATCGCGTACTGCAGTGGGGCTTCTACGTGGTGCCCAACTGGCACATCAAGACCTGGCGCGTGGCTTACTGGAATCACATCGGCCACCCGAAGGTCTCACCCAAGTACGACATCGGCATCAATACCTGGTGGGTCAAGCCTGACGCGAAACCGGCGGTAGAAGTCGAAACCAAACTGCAAGCCGACCCTGCGGGCACGGAGTAATCAGATGCTGGCGTATATTTTTCGGCGACTGCTGCTGATCATCCCGACCCTGTTCGGCATTCTGCTGATCAACTTCGTGATCATCCAGGCCGCGCCCGGTGGGCCGGTGGAACAGATGATCGCCAAGCTCGAAGGCTTCGAAGGCGCCACCAGCCGGATTGCCGGCGGCGGTGCTGAGGTGTCGGTGGCCGGTTCGTCCTATCGCGGCGCGCAAGGGCTGGACCCGGCGCTGATCAAGGAAATCGAGCACATGTACGGGTTCGACGAGTCGGCCCCGGAACGCCTGTGGATCATGGTCAAGAACTACGCGACCCTGGATTTCGGCGACAGCTTTTTCCGCGATGCCAAGGTCATCGACCTGATCAAGGAAAAGATGCCGGTGTCGATCTCGCTGGGCCTGTGGAGCACGCTGATCATGTACCTGGTGTCGATCCCGCTGGGGATCGCCAAGGCCACGCGACACGGCAGCCACTTCGACGTCTGGACCAGTTCGGCGATCATCGTCGGTTATGCGATCCCGGCGTTCCTGTTTGCGATCCTGCTGATCGTGGTGTTTGCCGGCGGCAGTTATCTCGACTGGTTCCCGTTGCGCGGACTGACCTCGAACAACTTCGATGAGCTGAGCTTCGGCGGCAAGATCCTCGATTACTTCTGGCACTTGGCATTGCCAGTGACCGCGCTGGTGATCGGCAACTTCGCGACCATGACCCTGCTGACCAAAAACAGCTTCCTCGACGAGATCAACAAACAGTACGTGGTCACCGCCAAGGCCAAAGGCCTGACCCGTCATCGCGTGCTCTACGGCCACGTGTTCCGCAACGCCATGCTGCTGGTGATTGCCGGTTTCCCGTCGGCGTTCATCGGCATCTTCTTCACCGGCTCCTTGCTGGTGGAAGTGATCTTCTCCCTCGACGGCCTCGGCCTGATGAGTTTCGAAGCGGCGATCAATCGCGATTACCCGGTGGTGTTCGGCACCTTGTTCATCTTCACCCTGCTCGGGCTGGTGGTGAAACTGATCGGCGACCTCACCTACACCCTGGTCGATCCGCGCATCGACTTCGAAAGCCGGGAGCATTGAGATGAACCTGTCCCCTCTCAACCGCCGCCGCTTCGAACTGTTCAAAGCCAACAAGCGTGGCTGGTGGTCGCTTTGGCTGTTTCTGATCCTGTTCGGCCTGAGCCTCGGCGCCGAGTTGATCGCCAACGACAAGCCGCTGGTGGTGCATTACGACAACAGCTGGTACTTCCCGGCGATCAAGCGCTACCCGGAAACCGCTTTCGGCGGCGAGTTCCCGCTGGAAGCCAACTACAAGAGCCCGTACATCCGCGAACTGCTCAAGGCCAAGGATGCCTGGGTGTTGTGGGCGCCGATTCCCTACAACTACCAAAGCATCAACTACGACCTGAAAGTCCCGGCCCCGGCGCCACCTTCGGCGGACAATCTGCTCGGTACTGACGATCAGGGTCGTGATGTGCTGGCGCGGGTGATTTACGGTTTCCGTATTTCGGTGCTGTTTGCACTGACGCTGACCGTGTTGAGTTCGATCATCGGCGTGATTGCCGGCGCGCTGCAGGGCTTCTATGGCGGCTGGGTCGATCTGGCCGGGCAGCGTTTTCTGGAAATCTGGTCGGGACTGCCGGTGCTGTATCTACTGATCATTCTTGCCAGTTTCGTTCAGCCGAACTTCTGGTGGCTGTTGGGGATCATGCTGCTGTTCTCGTGGATGAGCCTGGTCGACGTGGTGCGCGCCGAGTTCCTCCGTGGCCGCAACCTCGAATACGTGCGCGCGGCGCGGGCGCTGGGCATGCAGAACGGCGCGATCATGTTCCGCCACATCCTGCCCAACGCGATGGTCTCGACCATGACGTTTATGCCGTTCATTCTCACCGGCGCCATCGGCACCCTCACTGCGTTGGACTTCCTCGGTTTCGGCTTGCCCGCCGGCAGTCCGTCGCTGGGTGAACTGGTCGCCCAGGGCAAATCCAACCTGCAAGCGCCGTGGCTGGGCATGAGCGCCTTTGCCGTGCTGGCGTTGATGTTGAGTTTGCTGGTGTTTATCGGCGAGTCCGCTCGCGATGCCTTCGACCCGAGGAAGTGAAATGAATCAGGACAATCTGATCGAAGTGCGCGACCTCGCCGTCGAATTCGGTTTCGGCGAGCGCGTGCACCGGGTCGTTGAAGGCGTGAGTTTCGACATCAAGCGTGGCGAAACCCTCGCGCTGGTCGGCGAATCCGGCTCGGGCAAATCGGTGACCGCGCACTCGATCCTGCGTTTGCTGCCCTACCCGATGGCCCGCCATCCGGCCGGCACCATCAACTACGCCGGGCAAAATCTGCTGGGCCTCAGTGAAAAGACTATCCGCCACATTCGCGGCAACCGCATTGCGATGATCTTTCAGGAACCGATGACTTCGCTGAACCCACTGCATTCGATCGAGAAGCAGATCAACGAAGTCCTCGGCATCCACAAGGGCCTGACCGGCAAAGTCGCGACCAAACGCACGCTGGAGCTGCTGGAGATGGTCGGCATCCCCGAGCCGCACAAACGTCTCAAGGCCCTGCCCCACGAATTGTCCGGCGGCCAGCGTCAGCGGGTGATGATCGCCATGGCCCTGGCCAACGAGCCGGAACTGCTGATTGCCGACGAGCCGACCACGGCGCTGGACGTGACCGTTCAGCTGAAAATCCTCGATTTACTCAAGGAACTACAGGCCCGATTGGGTATGTCGCTGTTACTGATCAGTCACGATTTGAACCTGGTGCGAAGAATTGCGCATCGCGTATGTGTCATGCAGCGCGGTTGCATCGTCGAACAGGCATCGTGCGAAGAGCTGTTCCGTTCGCCGCAGCATCCGTACACTCGGGAATTGCTCGGCGCGGAGCCCAGCGGAGGCCCGGCGAGCAATAAAATCGGCGCGCCGCTGCTTGAAGTCGAGGACCTGAAAGTCTGGTTCCCGATCAAGAAAGGCCTGCTCAAGCGCACGGTGGATCACGTCAAGGCAGTGGACGGCATCAATTTCAGCCTGCCTCAGGGTCAGACTTTGGGGATTGTGGGGGAAAGCGGTTCCGGCAAATCCACGCTGGGTCTGGCGATTTTGCGGCTGATCGGTAGCAAAGGCGCGATCCGCTTTGAAGGCAAGCAGCTAGACTGCCTGACGCAGAACGAGGTTCGCCCGTTGCGGAGGGAGATGCAGGTGGTGTTTCAGGACCCGTTTGGCAGCCTGAGCCCGCGCATGTGTGTCAGTGACATCGTTGGCGAAGGCCTGCGGATTCACAAGATGGGCACCGCCGAGGAACAAGAGGCGGCGATTATTGCGGCATTGAAGGAGGTAGGTCTGGATCCGGAAACCCGGCACCGCTACCCCCACGAATTTTCCGGTGGGCAACGGCAACGAATCGCCATTGCCCGGGCCTTGGTGCTGAAACCGGCGCTGATCCTGCTGGACGAGCCGACTTCGGCGCTCGACCGGACAGTGCAGCGGCAAGTGGTGGAGCTGTTGCGTTCACTGCAAGCCAAGTACAACCTGACGTATTTGTTTATCAGCCATGATTTGGCTGTCGTCAAAGCGCTGAGCCACCAGTTAATGGTGGTCAAGCATGGCCAAGTGGTCGAACAGGGAGACGCGCAAAGTATTTTTGCCGCCCCCCAACATCCGTATACACAGCAGTTGCTGGAAGCCGCTTTTTTGGCACCAGCCACTGCGCAATAACCTGAAAGAGGAGCAACACATGGGTTTTCTCGCCGGTAAGCGCGTACTGATCGTCGGTGTCGCCAGCAAGCTGTCCATCGCATCCGGCATCGCTGCCGCCATGCATCGCGAGGGCGCTGAGCTTGCCTTCACTTATCAGAACGACAAACTGAAAGGTCGTGTTGAAGAATTCGCCCAAGGCTGGGGTTCGAGCCCTGAGCTGTGCTTCCCGTGCGACGTGGCCAGCGATGAAGAAATCGCCAAGGTCTTCGAAGCGCTGAGCAAGAAGTGGGACGGCCTGGACTGCATCGTCCACTCCGTAGGTTTCGCCCCGGGCGACCAACTGGACGGCGACTTCACCGAAGCCACCACCCGTGACGGTTTCCGCATCGCTCACGACATCAGCGCCTACAGCTTCGTGGCCCTGGCCAAAGCCGGCCGCGAAATGATGAAAGGCCGCAACGGCAGCCTGCTGACCCTGTCGTACCTGGGCGCCGAGCGCACCATGCCTAACTACAACGTGATGGGCATGGCCAAGGCTTCGCTGGAAGCTGGCGTTCGTTACCTGGCCGGCTCCCTGGGCCCGGACGGCACCCGCGTCAACTGCGTATCGGCTGGCCCGATCCGTACCCTGGCAGCTTCCGGCATCAAGAACTTCCGCAAGATGCTGGCCGCCAACGAAGCGCAAACCCCGCTGCGCCGCAACGTCACCATCGACGAAGTCGGCAACGCCGGCGCCTTCCTGTGCTCCGACCTGGCGTCGGGCATCAGCGGTGAAATCATGTACGTCGACGGCGGCTTCAACACAACCGCCATGGGCAACATCGAAGAGTGATCTTCGCTTAGCCAATAAAAAAACCCGCCGTTTCAGGCGGGTTTTTTATTGCCGAAAAAAACATTCTGGCACTACATATGTACCGCCTGCGTTCAAGTGCGTCGCTCGACAATCGGCACTCACCGATTTTCGATCACCACGGACAACGCCGATGAAAAACACTCCTTCCGCCCCAATAATCGATCCACGCGAACGGGCCTTGGTCCAGATACTCGTCAAGGAGTTGACCGCCGCCCCTGTCGCTAGCCCCACAAAACCCCGGCCGGCACTCGAAGTGCCCGGCAGGTGCCGACTGCGCGAATGGACCGAGCTGTACTGGAACGCCCTCGAGCGCACAGAGTTCCTGGCTTGGGCGAGCGCCTTCAACATCGACTTCGACACCTTCAGCCTCAAGGGCGAAAAACTCCATGCCCGCATCCTCACCGACGGCGCACCGGTCGACAGAACGTTCACCCTGGAAGACGATTCCGGATGGTGGCAGATGGCACCCATGCTGCTGTCGATCTCACAGCGCATCGATCCGGCAGAACTGGGCCTGCCGTACATTGGCGGCAAGTCCGCCAATCCGCGATACCTGTTTCCACGCTCGGTGATTCTGGCGTTTTATGGCTACCCCGAGCCGCAGAATGCGATGCAGGCGCAGGTGATCATCGATGAGTTGAACCTCAGCGGTTTCGCCACAATCGACGAAAACGGCCATACCACCTCCAAACTGGTCAGCGAGCGTAACGCGCAACTCGAAGACTTTAAAACCATCGCCCTCAAAATCGAGCAGACGCTGCAGGCCAGCGAGCAGCGCCACAACGCGTTCGACTCGACAACCCTCGTCAACAAGGCCGTGTTACTCACTTCCAGCTCCACTTTGGCCACGGGCGACGAGGTGCTGAAGCTGGGCCAGCTCATGTCCCGCTATCAACTCGCCATGCCCGCCAGCCTTATGGATGCCCAAGCCCTGGTACAGCGCTTGCGCGAACATGCCTGGTCAGCGCTGCCCTATGTCAATGAATACGTGCAGACCGCGGACATCATCCAGCGCTACCGCTTGGCATTTGGCGATATCGAAGACTGTCGCTACGCGATCAGCCGCCTCGAGGCTCTGAGCTGGAACAAAGAGCCAGGCGAAACGCTGCAGCTGGATGAGTACAACGAACCGAACCAAGCCTCGTCTTTAGGCGAGGCGGTTAAAAACGGTACCCCGGAACTGCTGAAATTCAGATCCCACCCAGCCTTTCAGACGATTCTGAAGCAAGAGAAACTGCCGGCCGACAGCCGTTTGCTATTGAGCGAAACCGGCCACGTCGGCGCGCCCGGCAAAACCGGTTGGGTAGCGCTGACGGCAGCCGTGGAGAAATACAGTGCGCTGAGGGCGCTGCGCGAAACCCTCAAACCGCTGGCAACGCAGGCTGGTGGAGCGTTGCGCACCAATGGCCAGGTCAGCCTGTTACAAATGCTGAACTTCTACGAAATGCCCACGCCGGCAGATGCCCGTGACGCGCGTGTCATCGCGCAATGGGAAAAAGTGTTCCTGCTGATACGCCCCAGTCAGATGGATCACTGGTATTTGCTGGGACGCCCCGATGGCGAGGCGCAACGCCTCACCGCGCCCCAACGCAAAATCATCATCGACACCGTCGAAGCGTTTCTGCCACCGGACTCTGCTCCGCTGATTGACTATCTGTGCGAAGACATCGACACCGACCTGCCCGTCGCCACTCTCAAGGCCAGGGCCGACTATCTGATCAGCCGGATTCTGATCACGCCACGAGCTCATGCATTGGGCAATCAACTGCTGAGCAAATTGACCCCGCTCCAGACGTCCCCGGGGCTGTTGGCGAACAATCGCGAGCGCCTGCTGCTGGCCGCCCTGCTTCTCAGTCTCGATTCACGGGCCGGGGAGCGTAACGAGTGGGTGGTCGGCCAAGCCCTCAACGATCGTTTTTTCTGGGGCGAAAGCTACGACGAAGTGCGTCGCTTCATCGACCATCAGTTCGATCTGGCGAGTGTGAACAACAAGACACTGGCCACTCATCTGCTGCTCTCGGGCATCGCGCCGGAGTTCCTGATTCGCGACATTCCGTCGTCGTTCACCTACATGGGCCCGTACCAGTGGGTCAGGCTGAAACAACTGGTGTTGTACATCGAGGATTTCATGCCGGGGGCGACACGCCTCATGACCTTCAAACAATTGATGAACCTGACCCAGACCCCCTTCACGTCAACGGTTCAGGCATTTCTGCGTAAACCCGCCAGCGCCGCTGTCGGGCTTGACTGGGCCATCGCCCGTGGGCTGATCCAGCGCGAGCCGCAACGACAAATCACCCAATACACGGCCGCCACACTGAAAAAAGCCGACAGCATTTTCCAGGCACACATCCAGTTGATGAAGGGCTTGTACCAGCCAGCGTTCCAACGCACATTTGCCACGCCTTACACGATCGCCGTGACGGATCTGCAAAAAATACTCGGCGACAATCCACACCTGGAAGCCAAGATCCTGCTGGCCCCGAGGCTCGGTACGGACGCATCCGGCACACCCACGCCAGCTACTGCAAACTCCGCAACCTACTACTCACTGGCAGAACTTCACCTGGCCGGCAAACTGTCTGCCGACATGACGGGCTGGCGCTCGACCGTGGCGGGCTTCAATCTTCCGGCGGTGGCGCCGAAGTTCTCCAGGCTTACCGCCGTGGCGGGGCAATTTCACGCCGTGCTGACGGCTCGTCTGAGCCTGATGAAAGCCGCGCGCATTGCGCTGATCAAAGAAGCCTTCTGCCGACTGCCGGTCGCACAGTGGGAAGATGTCGAAGACTACACGCTGGAATTGTTTGCCTTGCACCCGCAGGCATCCGGGGCCGCTGCAGCGGGCACTCAGGCCGTTTCCGACCCGGGCCCCTTCGCCATCATTGCCTTGCTGCGAGGCCTGACATCGAGGGTGTACGAAGTGTCCGTCCGCCATGCGAGTGTTCACTATCGCCGTGACGTCGACATCAACCTGTTGACGCCTTCATCTCCTGGCACGCCGGCGCAGCAATTACCCTTCGACGCCGAAGCTTATCGACTGGGAACCCCGATCAAGCCCAAGGCAACCTGCCACGCGGTGATCACACGCCTGGACATCGCAGGTGCAGCGCTGGCACCGCAAACCAGGCAGCTGGTTCCCGACACGTTTGCCTCCAGCAAGGTCAACGCTATCGCCGCGACCGCCGCCCATCACCTGTTCAAACATTACGAAGCAGCCGCCTTGCAGCGAGCCTTGGCTGCGCCCGAACTGACAGACGCCGAGACCTGCCACGAGACATGGCTGGCGTTTTACCGCAACCTGAGCCCGTTCACGCAGTGACGTAGCGCGCGAGCACATCAGAGGTTGTCGATCAGCAGATGGCTGCGCAGCCCTCATCGCTGGCAGCCAGCGATGAGGCTTGCGCTAACAGCCCTTCAGCGCCTGTTTGTGCGCATACATCGCGCCATCCGCATCCGCCAGCAGGCGATCCACGGTTTCATGGCGTTTCGAATCATATTCAATCTGGCCGACACTGAAGCGGATCGCATACCCCCGGTGCAGCGTCGCGTTGCGTTCTTCGAGAATCTCCTTGAGCCGCGCCATGATCCTGGTGGTTTCAATGTGGCTCGATCCGGTCAGCAACGCGACGAACTCATCCCCGCCCAAACGCCCGACCACGTCACTCTCGCGAAAGGCGATGCGCAGCACATCGGCGAAAGTCTTCAGCGCACTGTCGCCCTCGGCATGCCCGTAAAGGTCGTTGATCTGCTTGAAGTCATTCAGATCGAAAAACAGCAACGTCGCCGGTCGTTCCAGGCGGGCGCAGGCGTCCAGGGCATGCTGGGCCAGTTGCTTAAAGCCGCGTCGGTTGGACAGCAACGTCAACTCGTCCATGCTCGCCATCTGCACGGCGGTCAGCTCTTGCTCGGCCATCTCCGCGAGATCACGCAACAGCGCGCGTTCTTCGTCGTCGAGCTCACGGGGCTTGGTGTCGATCAGGCACAGCGTGCCCATCTTGTTGCCGTTGGGCACGGTCAGGGGGTAGCCGGCGTAGAAGCGAATGTTCGGGTGGCCGGTGACCAGCGGATTGTCATGAAAGCGCACATCTTCGCGGGCATCGGGCACCAGCAGGAGTTCGTTCTGCAGGATCGCGTGGCCGCAGAACGACACATCCCTCGACGTTTCCGTGGCTTCAAGGCCCACGCAGGACTTGAACCACTGGCGATTGGTGTCGACCAGCGTCACCAGGGCAATCGGCACATTGAACAGGCGCTTGGCCAGCCGCGTCAGTCGGTCGAAACGCTCTTCGGGCGCCGAGTCGAGAAGGTCGAGGCCGTGCAACACCTGAATTCGCGCAGCTTCATTGGCGGGTTTTCCTGGAACCAGCATTCGCACACTCCGTTGTCATCAATGCACTTGAGCGTAGCGCAAATCAGCGAGGCTTCACCCATCAGATCCCCGCCACCGGACACGGCCCGCCCGCATCGGCCCAGAGTTTGAATTGCGCGACAAAAATATCGTGCGGCACCGGCACGGGTGCGCGCCCTGCCCCGGGATTCCAGCCCCAGAGCACCAGTTTGTCCTCGCTGACGTGTTTGATCAGCGCCGCGAAATCACGGTCGCCGTTGCTTGAGCGATCCTTGATCATCGCGCAGAGTTTGTCTGGCGGCAGGCCGATCCAGGCCATCTTGTGCGCCGCCGGCGGCAGGCTCCAGTGTGGCGCACCCGGCGGCGCGTGAGGGCCGTAACTGGCCGGCGGATTGTTCTCCGCGTGACAGGTTGCGCAGGGCAAACCGGCCGCGCCCTTGCCGTCCATGCCGCGCACCACGTTCATCGCATGGGGAATGCCAGCGTCGAACTGCAGCGGCGAATCACCGGGAATGTGGCAATTCTGGCAGCGCGGGCTCTGGAACACTTTCTGCACCGTGCCGAAGGCTTTCAGGGCTTCTTGATCATCGGCAAACAAGTCCGAGGCATAACCGCCCAAGCCCAGCAAAATGACCGTACCCAATACTAGATGTCGTTTCATCTCACACCCCCGACAGTTGCAGCGGCAACTCGCGCAAGCGTTGCCCGGTCAGGGCGAACACCGCGTTGGCCACCGCCGGCGCAGTCGGCGGCACACCGGCCTCGCCGATGCCGCCGGGTTTGTCAGTGCTGGGCACGATGTGCACTTCCACCACCGGCATCTCGTTGAGCCGCAACACCTGATAATCGTGATAGTTGGACTGCACCACCGCGCCGTCTTTGAGCGTCAGCTTGCTGTGCAGCGCCATGCCGAGGCCGAAGGTGATGCACGACTCCATCTGCGCGGCGATGCTCTGCGGGTTCACCGCAATCCCGCAGTCAACGGCGCACACCACCCGATGCACGCGAATCGCCAGATTGTCCTGCGACACCTCGGCGACCTGCGCCACATAGCTGCCGAACGATTCGTGCACTGCCACACCGAGGGCATGGCCGTCCGGCAGCGGCGCTTTCCAGTCGGCTTTCTCCACCGCCAGATTAAGCACGCCCAAATGCCGAGGATGATCCTTGAGCAAGGTTCGTCGGTATTCGACCGGATCCTTGCCCGCCGCCGTAGCCATTTCATCGATCAGCGATTCCATGACAAACCCGGTGTGGCTGTGGCCCACCGAGCGCAACCACAGCACATTGATCCCGGTCTGCGGTGAATGCAGATCGACCTGATGATGGGCCAGACCTTTGACATAAGGACTGTCGGCAACGCCTTCGACCGAGGTCGGGTCGATGCCGTTCTTGACCATCATCGCCTCCATCAACGTGCCGGTCATGATCGATTGCCCGACCAGCACGTGTTGCCAGCTCGACGGCAGGCCGTCGGCCCCGAGACCGATCTTCGCCTGATGCAAAAACATCGAACGGTAATAGCCACCACGAATGTCATCCTCGCGGGACCACACGGTTTTCACCGGCATCGCGGCGGCTTTCGCCACTTGCACCGCTTCGGCAACGAAGTCCGAGGTCGGGTTGGCGCGGCGCCCAAACCCGCCGCCCAGAAACTCAGTGTGAATTTCCACCTGCTCCGGTTTCAGCCCGGTGATCTTGCCGGCGACCATTTGATCGAGGGTCTGAAACTGCGTGCCGGTCCAGATCTCGCATTTTTCGGCGCTGATCTTCACCGTGCAATTGAGCGGTTCCATCGGCGCATGGGCCAGATACGGCACGCTGTACTCGACGTCGATTTTCTTCGCCGCTTGCCCAAAATTGCCCTTGGCATCGCCGGCCTGACTCGCTGATGTACCTTGTGTCGCGGCCAGTTTGCGGAAACTCTCCAGCAGTTTCGCGCTGCTCATGTCCGCATTCGGGCCCAGATCCCAATCGACTTTCAGCGCATCACGGCCCAGTTTTGCTGCCCAGTAATGCTCGGCTATCACCGCGACGCCACTCGGCACTTGCACCACTTTGTGCACGCCCGGCACGGCCAAGGCTTCGGCGCCTTCGAAGGATTTCACGCTGGCGCCAAACACCGGTGGGCGGGCGACCATCGCCGTCATCAGGCCCTCAAACTGCACGTCCATGCCGAACTTGGCGCGACCGGTGATTTTCTCCGGCGTGTCGAGACGCTTGGTCGGTTTGCCAATGACTTTCCAGTCCTTGGCTTCCTTGAAGGTGATCGACTTCGGATCCGGCACCGGCAGTTGCCCGGCAGTGTCGGCCAGTTCGCCGTAGGTTGCGCGTTTATCGCCAGCGATGACCACGCCGGACTCAGTGCGAATCGCCGACGGCGCGACTTCGAAGCGCTTCGCCGCCGCTTCCACCAACATCTGCCGCGCCGTCGCGCCGGCCAGCCGATAACGATCAAACTCCATCCACGTCGACGTTGAACCGCCGGTAATCTGCATGCCGCCAAACCCCGGCATGCCGTAATCCGCCGCCGACGCGGGCGAATGTTCAACGCGGATCTTCGACCAATCGGCGTCCAGCTCTTCAGCAATCAACATGGTCAGGCCGGTCCAGATGCCCTGGCCCATTTCCGAATGTCCGAGCAGCACGGTGACGCTGTTGTCCGCAGCAATGCGCAAGAACGCATTGGGCGCAAACACCTTGCCTTCATTCTCTGCCGCATAGGCAAACTTGTGCCCGCCAGGGACGACAAACGCCACCACCAGGCCGCCGCCCAACATGGCGCTGCCCTTGAGAAAACCGCGACGCGATACAGGACTGTTCATCGACTATCTCCCACAGATTGAATCAGCCGATTTCCGATGCGCGCTTCACGGCTGCGCGGATCCGGGGATAGGTGCCGCAGCGGCAGATGTTGCCGGAGAGCGCCTGATCGATATCGCTGTCGGTGGGCTTGGGGATTTTCGCCAGCAACGCGGCGGCGGACATGATCTGGCCCGATTGGCAGTAACCGCACTGCACCACGTCAAGTTCGGCCCAAGCTTGCTGCACCGGGTGCGAACCGTCCGTGGACAGGCCTTCGATGGTGAGGATTTTCTGGCCGTGGGCCACGGCCGTCGCGGGGGTGATGCAGGCGCGTAACGGCGCGCCGTCAACGTGCACGGTGCAGGCCCCGCACTGGGCCATGCCACAGCCGAATTTGGTCCCGGTCAGGTGCGCGACATCGCGCAGGACCCAGAGCAACGGCATGTCCGCGGGGACATCGAGCTCCTGATCCTTACCATTGATATTCAAGGTCAGCATCGGGGAATTTCCTCAGACTCACGGTGTTCTGAAGGGGCGTCGCTACGGCCATCAATGCCTGTGCGCGCCTCGGCTTATCCCTTTCAGCAAAGCCTAATTTGCGCTTCAAGCCAGATGTTGCGACCACCGGTCATGCAGATGTCGGCTTTGCTCCTACAGTTGATAACGGCTCGCACTGAGCCAGCGCAGCAGAAATCCATCCTGAGCAAAACCGGTCCGCGCTTACCACGCGGGTTATCCATCACATTGGTCTGGAGTCGCGAACATGGGATTTGTCACCACCAAAGACGGCGTCGAAATCTTCTACAAGGATTGGGGCCCGAAAGACGCGCCGGTGATCCACTTCCACCACGGCTGGCCGCTCAGCTCGGACGATTGGGATGCGCAGATGCTGTTCTTCCTCGGCAAGGGTTTTCGGGTGATTGCCCATGATCGCCGTGGGCATGGGCGCTCGAGTCAGGTCTGGGACGGGCACGATATGGACCATTACGCCGACGATACGCTGGCGGTGGTTAATCATTTGGGTCTGAAGAACGTTGTGCATGTCGGTCACTCGACCGGTGGCGGTGAGGTGATTCATTACATCGCCCGGCATGGTCAGGACAACGTCGCCAAAGGCGTGCTGATCAGTGCGGTGCCGCCGCTGATGGTGCAGACCGAGAGCAATCCCGGTGGACTGCCGAAATCGGTGTTCGATGATTTTCAGGCGCAATTGGCGGCGAATCGCGCGCAGTTTTATCGGGATATACCCACCGGCCCGTTCTACGGCTACAACCGGCCGGGGGCGACGCCTTCAGAGGGGATCATCGCAAACTGGTGGCGTCAGGGCATGATTGGCGGGGCCAAGGCGCATTACGACGGGATCGTCGCGTTCTCGCAGACGGATTTCACCGAGGATCTGAAAAAGGTCACCGTGCCGGTGCTGGTGATGCATGGCGAGGATGATCAGATTGTGCCGTATGCGAACTCAGGGCCGTTGTCGGCGAAATTGCTGCCCAATGGCACGCTGAAGTCCTATCCGGGCTTCCCGCACGGCATGCCAACGACGGAGGCGCCCACCATCAACGCTGATCTTCTGGCCTTTATTCGCGGCTAAATTTGCAGGCATTGTGTACTTCCCATTGTGGGAGCCAGCCCTGCTGGCGATGGCGCTGGGTCAGTCGATGAGGTGTTGGCTGTGCTGGCCAAATCGCTAGCAGGGCTAGCTCCCACAGGGGTTTTCGGTGTGCCCTGGATTGTCGGCATCCCACAATATCCCACAGGGGGCTTTGGGTGTGGCTGGGATGGTTGGCATTCCACAGAACCTGTGGGAGCTGGCTTGCCAGCGATGGCGGTGGGTCAGTCGATGAGATGTCGGCTGTGCTGTCCAAATCGCTAGCAGGGCTAGCTCCCACAGGGATTTTCGGTGTGCCCGGGATTGTCGGCATCCCACAATACTTGTGGGAGCCAGCCCTGCTGGCGATGGCGGTGGCTCAGTCGATGAGGTGTTGGCTGAGGTGGCCAAATCGCTAGCAGGGCTAGCTCCCACAGGGATTTTGGGTGTGGCCGGGATTGATGGCATCCCACAATACCTGTGGGAGCCAGCCCTGCTGGCGATGGCGGTGGGTCAGTCGATGAGATGTTGGCTGTGCTGGCCAAATCGCTAGCAGGGCTAGCTCCCACAGGGTACTTGGGTATGGCTGGGATTGATGGCATTCCACAATACCTGTGGGAGCCAGCCCTGCTGGCGATGGCGGTGGGTCAGTCGATGAGATGTTGGCTGTGCTGGCCAAATCGCTAGCAGGGCTAGCTCCCACAGGGATTTTCGGTGTGTCCTGGATTGTCGGCATCCCACAATATCCCACAGGGGGCTTTGGGTGTGGCTGGGATGGTTGGCATTCCACAGAACCTGTGGGAGCTGGCTTGCCAGCGATGGCGGTGGGTCGGTCGATGAGGTGTTAGCTGTGCTGGCCAAATCGCTAGCAGGGCTAGCTCCCACAGGGATTTTCGGTGTGCCCGGGATTGTCAGCATCCCACAATATCCCACAGGGGGCTTTGGGTGTGGCTGGGATGGTTGGCATTCCACAGAACCTGTGGGAGCTGGCTTGCCAGCGATGGCGGTGGGTCAGCCGATGAAGATGTGGGCTGCAATTACTCTTCGGTTCGCCCGGTGCTTTCGCGGTCACGTTGGTAATGGTGAGCCAGTGGCAGCGCCGGTAGCCACGATTCGCGGCGTATGGTCCAGAGTTCGTAAGTGGGTTTGAACTGGTTCGGCTTATCAAGCGATCCGACGTTGACTTCAACTTCATCCGCAGAACGCGTGAACAGCGGTGAGCCGCAGCGTGGACAGAAGAATCGGCCGTTGTAGTCGCGGGTTTCGCCGGTGACCTTCAACGCGCCCTCAGGGAATATCGCCGAGGCGTGGAACAGCGCGCCGTGGCGTTTGCGGCAATCGAGGCAGTGGCAGATGCCGACGCGGTAAGGCTGGCCTGTCACTTCGAAACGGACACCGCCGCACAGGCAGCCGCCGATCAATTGATCCATGTCGCACCTCCACTGACTTTTTCCAGAAGAATCCCGGGAAATATTAGGGCAACACGCCGACGTGAACGTGCGCTGCGAATCGACAGGTGGCGATCCGCAGTTCGACGTCCATACTGAATTTTTCGCCGCCGGAACCCTGTCATGCCCTCCCCCGAATCCGTCCTGCTGCAGAGCTGGCAGCACAACGCCGACGCCTGGATCGAAGCCATCCGCAGCGGCTCTATAGAAAGCCGCCAACAGGTCACCGATCAGGCGATGCTGTTGGCGATCATGGGTCGTCAACCCGAACGTGTGCTCGACCTCGGTTGTGGCGAAGGCTGGTTGTTGCGGGCGCTGGCGGATCGCGGAATCGATGCAGTGGGTGTTGACGGTGATGCAACGCTGGTCGACGCGGCGCGTCTGGCCGGGGCCGCGCAGGTGCATGTCGCCCGTTATGAAGCGCTGGTTGCGGCGGAGGTCGACATCGGCCGCGACTACGACTTGATCTGCGCCAATTTCTCGCTGCTGCACCAGGACATCATCCCATTGCTTGGCGCAATGAATGCTTTGCTCGCCCCCGGTGGCGCCCTGATCATCCAGACGTTGCACCCGTGGGCCGTCGCTGCAGGCGATTATCAGGATGGCTGGCGGGAAGAATCTTTCGCCGCTTTGAAAGGGGAATGGCAGCCGATGCCGTGGTATTTCCGCACGTTGTCGAGCTGGCTCAATGCGCTGGACATGGCGGGGTTCCAGTTGATCGCGCTGCAGGAACCGCAACATCCGCAAAGTTCGCTGCCGCAGTCATTGCTGATGGTGGCAGGGCAACGCTGAGATGGGGGGGCTGTACCGCGTTCATGACGAGTCAATTCGACTAGCCCCATCCAGCGCACTTGTCGATCTACGGCACCGCCATTCGACCAAGGACTGACTACGCTGATAGTCCAGCGTGTCTAACCTGCCGAGGACGACTGCCATGCAACGCTTTCAGAAACTTACACCGTGCCTGTGGTTCGACGATCAGGCCGAGGCCGCCGCGAAGTTCTACTGCTCGATCTTCGATCACGGAAAAATCACCGGTCTGACCCACTACAGCAAGGTCGGTCAGGAATTTCACGGCCAGCCGGAAGGTGCGGTGATGACCGTCAGTTTCGAGCTCGACGGCCAGACTTTCACCGGGCTCAATGGTGGGCCGGTGTTCAAGTTCAGCGAGGCTATTTCGTTTCAGGTCAATTGCCAGAATCAGGAAGAGGTCGACCACTTCTGGGGCAACCTGTCGGAAGGCGGTCCGGTAGAGGCGCAGCAATGCGGCTGGCTCAAGGACAAGTTCGGCGTGTCGTGGCAGATCATCCCGGTGGCGTTCATGCACATGATGCAAGACCCGGACACCAGCAAATCGCAACGAGCGATGCAGGCGATGTTCAAGATGAAAAAACTCGATATCGCCGAACTCGAACGGGCCTTTGCCGGCCAGAGCTAATACACTGGCGCGCAGGTCTGCCGGGAATCAAAACAATGAAACACGCCGCTGCCAAAAATCCTGAGAAAGCCCCGCGTTTCTGGCGCGACGACGCCCTGCCCTTCATTGAGGCGCGGGCCATCGCCGATGGCCGCGAAGTCTGCTATACCCGGCATTCCCACGCGCACTTTTCCATTGGGGCGATCACCGCCGGGCGCAGCACTTACTTGAACGAGCAGGCGCACTGCGAAATATCGGCGGGCACCGTGGTGCTGATGAATCCGGGCGATGTGCATGCGTGCAATCCGATTGATGATCAACCCTGGTCGTATGTGATGTTGTATGTCGAAACGCCCTGGCTGACGGATTTACAGCATCAGTTGGGCTTCAGTGCCGAGCTTGAATTTCGCCGTTTCAGCGCCACCCAAGTGCAAGATCCCAAGCTGTTTGGCGACCTGTTGGGGCTTTATGAAATATTGGTCGACGATCAGCAGGATACGTTGTGTAAACACAGCGCGGCGGTGGAGTTTTTCAGTGACCTGCAACTGCGCCTGAACCCGGTGCAAACGCCGCTGCGAGAGCCCAACCTGAAACTGGAGCGAGCGGCCGAATTCATTCGTGAACATTGCACTGCCATGCTCAGCCTCGATGCCATTTGCACGGCGGCGCAACTGTCCCCGTCTTACTTGATTCGCGCCTTCAAACAGCATTACGGCATGACTCCCCACGCTTTTTTGATCAATCAGCGCATTCAGTTTGCTCGAGAGTGTTTGCGCAGTGGCCAGTTGATCGCCGATGTTGCACTTGAAGCTGGCTTTGCCGATCAGGCGCACTTTCAGCGAGTATTCAAACAGCACTTGGCGGCAACACCCGGACAATATCGCGGTTGAAAAAAACGAATAACCAGCAACTTTCAAATAACCGGATACATATCTGACCTTTGCCATTGCAGCATTGAAAACCTGCGCTTTACCGCCCCACACCTGCCAATCAAAACAAACAGCAACACACCCTCCCGACACTCCAATCGCCGTTCAATTAAGTTGCGCCGAATCACCGCCCTTCATAAGCGCTGAACAGAACAATTGCCACTTAATTATTCAAGGATTGAAGTATTCGCCATGCAGACTTTCACTGAGCAATATCATTCGCCCGATCAGCGTCAAAAAGAAGCGGTCGTGATGGCCATCACCGACTATTTGAATAACAGCAGTGCGATGGCGGATCTGGGCTGGGCATGGGACAGGATTGCCGTCAGTTGCATCGGCGGATCGAGCCTTGAGCAACTGCAACACGCGGCGAAACTTTGTCTGTCACGGATGGTAAAAGAACAAGCCTTCAAGGAAGTTCGCAGATTGCGGGCAATTCCCGAAGAATCGACTTTTCTGGTGGATGCCAGCGGGAGTGTTTTTTACTCCTACAACAACGGCATCACGGAGGGGCATCTAACCACGTCTTTTTTCCTGCCCCATGACATCACGGCTCAAATTGCCGGGGTTGCCAGCCCTCAGGAAGACGTGAATCTGCTGGCGACCATGGCCGGATTGACGGGTGGCTGGATCATCACCGGCGACAAGATCACCATCGGCCAATGGCTGCGTTTCAACGAGCTGCCGCACCCGAGCAATGAACAAGACACGCGGGCGTTGCTGGATCTGCTCAACTTCGCGACCTTGCCCGAACCACCCCGGTTTGGAAATTACTGGCAACTGCTGGACGCCCCCGAAGATTCACCTTTGGCATTGACGGAGCAGGTGCGCAGGACGATTCGGCAAACGACACGGGCGCTGTTCGGTGACGGTGTTCTGGCCAATCAGTTTGGCGAAGGCCTGATCAGTGAAGGCGGTTCGCCGGACGGTCTGTTTCAAAGCCGCAGTTATCTTGTACAGAGGCTTATTGAACATGGCACAGACTACGCGGATGCCTACCTCAACGCGCTGGGCTGGCAGGCCGATGAGTCTCCCGAGGTCATCGAGCAACTGGTGATTGCGGCGATGTTGCTCGACCTTGATCCGGCCATCGACAGCACGAGCACTTCTTTTGCCGGATTTGACCTGTACTCATCGCACTTCCTGCGGCGCAGCCCGGCGTATGTGCGCGAACGCCTTGAAGCGCATCTGAGCGGTTTCTCCAACGTCAACAGGGTCCTCGCTCCGTTGCTCGCGGAAATAGTACTGGCTGGCATGGCGCCGGAATATCTGTTTGCCGACTGGCCGACCGACCTGCTGTTGGGCACGCCGGCCTGGGTGGTCGCCACGCAGGCCGTGCACTTTGCCGAAGGGCTTGCACCCGGTGTCACTCGGCAAATGACCTACCCGCATGTGCTGGGACTGGGCCAGTCTGTGCAAAGCGCCCCGCAACTGGCGGCCATACACAGCGTCAACGCTGGCGACCCGATCGTCACTTGGGCCTTGATGAACCAGATCATCTCGCGCAATGCCGAAGGCAGCCTCGACCAGGAGACCGTGACCCTGGCAGTCGAGGAATATCAGCGTTATACCCAACTGACCCTTGATGCGGCCAAGATACTCAGCACCCCTGCCCCCCACCGCAAAACCCTGGCACGGGAGGCGCTGAGCGCACGGGTCCCGGGCATTGATCCGCAGATGCAATTCCATCAGTCGCCCTTCCCGCCCACCGCGTTAGTTGACCTTTATATGGAGCGCCGACTGTCCGATGGACTGTGGACCCATCAAGGAAGCGTTCATGAAAAGTTCCCGGCGCTGATCGACCTGCCCGACATCAATGCTGTTTACGAGGATAAAGTCAGCCAGTACCACCTCGCCATGACTGAAGCACTGGAAAACAACATGGTCGTGGCACTTTCCCAACTGCCTATCGAAGATGCGCTATTGATCGAACACGCTGCACTGGCCATCTATCGCATAAAGAAAGTCCAGACACATTTCATTAATGAAGGCCGCGACGTGCGTGAAGAACTGAGGCCAGTCAACGGCGAAAGTGGCCGATTCGGTTTTATTCTCTGCGCGGCCAACGGTTTGAATATTCGTTGTTATGAACTGTTTCCACTTCGTCTCGAATGCAAACGCAACTCGCCACTTGAAGCGCACTTTGCTTCGCTGGTATCAGCTGAACCGATCAGGTTCAACGACAGTGGGATCATCGCCAACGCACCCGTTGATATCGCTGCCTTCCTGCAGAACAACGTCGCTGAAGCAGGCAGGACTTCAGACATTTACGTGGAAAAGATGGAAGCGTTTTCGCCGCGCAGTCACGAAAAGATTCCGGGTTATCCGAACCGCTACTTTCGCTCCCCGCACAAGGAGGCCATTGCGCGGTCGATCGCCGGGAAATGCCCTCACCTCACCGTCGCGGAACTGCAGGAAATCGGCATCGACCGCACGGAGCGTGAAAGCCGTGATGCCACGTATGAACGCTTCCAGGACATTTTTCTGAACATAGTGATCCCGTTCAAGGGCTGCGTTCAGGAACTGTCTTCGAGTGATCCGGACAAACGCCAGGGTGCCCTGACGGGTTGTTTGATGGACGTTGCCGTCATTGCCATGACCATTGCGTTCCTGCCCGGAAGCATCGCCGCCAGTGTCAGCAAGTCCAGCCATGTGTTTACTCGATTGCTGTCGGGTTCGCGGGTGGTTGCCTCGACCGTGGTCAGTCTGTTCAATCCTCTGAGTGGCAGCGGCCAGTTG
Organism: Pseudomonas sp. 4CAES_32.4; assembly: GCF_058136335.1. Lineage (NCBI taxonomy): Bacteria > Pseudomonadati > Pseudomonadota > Gammaproteobacteria > Pseudomonadales > Pseudomonadaceae > Pseudomonas > Pseudomonas sp. 4CAES_32.4. The sequence continues at coordinate 2,539,491 of NZ_CM176882.1, read as the reverse complement.
CTCAAGGGTGCCAGCAAGCTGGTGTGGCGTGGGGGCAGTTCGGTGGCCCGTGCGGCCCGACATCAATTGCGCAGCATTACCGGTTCCAGCAGCTACGACCTGCTCAAGGCACTGAACCATACCGGTGAAGCCCCGCGCATTCGCATGTCGCTGGATGCGCTGGATCACGCTCGAGCGCTGTTCCAGGATGACAGCATCACTTCCATTCAGCAGGTTGTGGCGCGCCTGAGCGAGAAAAAAATTGTCTTGCCCAAGGGCGTGAGTGAACTGGAACTCGGGCATTTGTACGGGAACGCGGTCAAGCACAATGCCCTTGATCTTCAGGCAGTGCAGGCGCTGGAAAAGTTGATTGACACTTCCGCACTGGATCAACTGCTGACGACTTACATCAAGTCCAGGCCGGTGCGTTTTAGCGACGGACGTTTCACCACAGCGGCGCAGGATTATTCGGAGATTCTGGGTGTGGTTTCTCAGATCGAAACGAAAAAAGTCGCGTACTTGAAGGATTACCAGCAGAGGGTTCTGAAACAGGATCTGGGCCGCGCGCCTTACACTGACCTGATGCCGGAAGCCCTATTCAACCCCACGGGTTTCACCGATCACGCACAAAGGGCCGGTGCCTGGATGCTGAACGGTTCGACGTCCAGCGGTAATGATTTCGACAACGTCGTGGGCCTCCTGCGCGAATATGCGGGTAACCAGAAATCGTTGGTTGATCCGAGCGTCATCAAGGAAATTCACCGTCGCCTGGTACCTGATCTCGCAGACTCGATTCGCGAAGCGGGGGCGCCGACCAGGTACGGTAGCAGCATCACCGGTTTTGCATTGATGGAGCAGCACTTGAAGACGCTGGATATCGCTCATCCCCATTTTGATAAGCATTTGCTGGCAACCGTTGTCGGTTTTCAGGGATTCGGCGACGGCAACGGCCGCACTGCCAGTGCGTTGTTCTCAATCAGCCAACTGCGTGAAGGCCGCTTTCAACCTGTCCCCAAACATGTATTCAATCTGTTGAGCGGCATGGCTTGACCGTTTAACACCTGGAGCCAAGCAACCCGTACCTTTCGCCGTACGGGTTGCTGCCGGGCTCAGGCAATCAGCAGATAGCCTGCACTCACCGTCAACAACCCCGCCATCAGCCGATTGAATGCGCGCATCCCCGACGCATTACCGAGGTATCCGCGTAAAAACGTCCCGGCGTACACCCAGCACGCCACCGACAGATAGCAGATCACCAGATACACCGCCGCAAACTGCCAAACCAGCCGCGTCTCGCCATCAGCGACAAACGCGCCCATGCCCGCCACGCAGGCCAGCCAGGCTTTCGGGTTGAGCCATTGCATCACCGCGCCGTACAGCATCGAAGGCGCGCGCGCTGAATCAGCGGCGTTCAACTGCCCGTCATCCGTGGCCAGTTTCCACGCCATGAACAACAGGAACGTCACCCCGGCCAGTTGCACCACGCGCGTCATGAACGGCCAGAACTTGAGCACTTCGTGCAGTCCCAATCCCATCAACACCAGCAACAACACAAAGCCCAGCGTCGCCCCGGCGACATGCCGCTGACTGGCCCGAAAACCGAACTGCGCCCCCGAACTCAACGCCACGATATTCACCGGCCCCGGCGTGATCGACGCTGCCAGAGCAAACGCCGCCATCGAAACAATCAGACTCATTGCACACCTGCTTCAAATCGAGGAACAAGGCGCCCACGGTAACCAGCGCCGGTTCATCGGTATTGAAGAAAATGCCCCTGAGGACAGGCAATCAACATCTCAGTGAATGATTGACCGCTTTCGCGAGCAGGCTCGCTCCCACAGGGGTCTGTGGTTGGTCAGAAAAACTGGAAACACTGCTGATCAGTGTGGGAGCTGGCTTGCCAGCGATAGCGGTGGCTCAGGCAACAGGAATGTTGCAAGTGCTGGCCTCATCGCTGGCAAGCCAGCTCCCACAGGGATTTCAGTGGTTGCGAAGTGCCCCGTTTGAACGCGAATCCTGTGGGAGCTAGCCCTGCTAGCGATTTCGCCAGCACAGCCGACATCTTCATCACCTGACCCACCGCCATCACCAGCAGGGCTGGCTCCCACACTTTTGTGGAATGCCATCAATTCAGTCACCCCACAAATCCCTGTGGGAGCTAGCCCTGCTAGCGATTTCGCCAGCACAGCCAACATCTTCATCACCTGACCCACCGCCATCACCAGCAGGGCTGGCTCCTACATTTTTGTGGAATGCCATCAATCTCAGTCACCCCACAACCCCCCTGTGGGAGCTAGCCCTGCTAGCGATTCCGCCAGCACAGCCGACATCTTCATCAACTGACCCACCGCCATCGCCAGCAGGGCTGGCTTCCACAGATTCTGTGGAATGCCATCAATCTCAGTCACCCCACAACCCCCTGTGGGAGCTAGCCCTGCTAGCGATTACCCCAGCACAGCCGACATCTTCATCACCTGACCCACCGCCATCGCCAGCAGGGCTGGCTCCCACAGTTTCTGTGGAATGCCATCAATCTCAGTCACCCCACAAATCCCTGTGAGGCTTGAGGTCAGTCCAGGCGCGGTACGGTGAAGCGGAACTCGCTGCCCTGCCCCGGTTCGCTTTCGGCGACGATCCGCCCGCCGTGGGCTTCGACGATGCCTTGGGTGATGTACAAACCCAATCCAGAACCCGTTGGATTGCCTTCCTTCACCGTCCAGTAACGGTCGAACACGTGGGGCAGGTTTTCCTTGGGAATGCCTTCGCCGCTGTCTCTTACGGTGAAGACGATGTCATCACCGACCGACGTCGCATGCACACCGACGGTGCCCAGGCGCGGGGTGAACTTGATTGCGTTACCGACGAGATTCGACAGCACCTGAAACAGCCGCTCGGGGTCGGCATGGATGCGCAGGTCGGGGTCGGCATCAAAGGAAATGCTGATGTCCTTGTCCAGCGCCAGCGGTGCGAGCAGTGCTTGCGCCTCCTCAAACATCTGGCTGACATCGAGTTTCTGCGGGGTGATGGTGTAGCGCCCGGCGTCGATTTTCGAGGTGTCGAGCAAGTCTTCCAGCAGCGTGTTCATGCGCCCCGCCGCTTGCTGCATGGTGTCGATGGCCGTGGAGATTCGCCGCGAGGTGTGCGGGCCATCCGAGCTGAAGGCCTTCTGCATCATGCCGCACAGCATCGAAATCACCGTCATCGGGTTGCGCAAGTCGTGGGAGACCACTGCCACCAACTCGTCACGGGCGCGCACCGCTTCCTGCTCGCGCCGCACCTGGCGCGCCAGATCGTTTTCCAGCGCCGAGCGGCGCAGATCGTTGGCCGCGAACAGGTCGCCGTGGCTCCACTTGGTGGAGATCCCCGCCATCTCGACTTTCCAGATTTCGAACGAGGTGCGCGGACGCAACCGCAGGCCGGCGTCGGAGTTTTCCAGGTCCAGCGGTTTGCGCGGGTCGCCGCTCCAGTTGATGTTCTCTTTGACCTCGGGGCGGAACCACAGCACGCCGTTCTCCACCGGTTTGGGCAAGCTCATGGCGAGCACGCCGCTGGCCACTTGCTGAAAATCGGCGGCCGGCGGATAGACACTGGCCAGATGATGACTGGCGAACACTGCCTCGCCGCTGTCCTGCAACCACTTGTGCAGCGCACGAATCTGTTCCGGCGCGGGACAGTTGCCAAAGCGGTGCAATTGTTTGTCTTCGATGATCGCGATGCCACCGGCACGGGTCAGCGCCATCAGCACTTCGGGTTGTCCGGCGAGGCCGTCGAACACATTTTGCGGGGAATCGATCATCGCCTGATTGAGCAGCGCCAGCGCGTCGACTTTTTCCTCTCGCTGGCGGCTCAGTTCCAGCGCTTCCATCGCGCTGATCTGCAACGACAGCACCTGGCCGATGGTCTGGCAGGCCATGCGCAACTCATGCGGCACGTGCAGCGGCTGACGATTTCCGCAACTGATCAAGCCCCAGAGTTTGTCGCCCTTGAGCAACGAGATGCTCATTGATGACAGCACGCCCATGTTCTTCATGTACTGGCAGTGAATCGGCGACACGCTGCGCAGGGTGGCGAAACTCAGGTCCAGCGGCGTTTGAGTATCCGGGCGCAACTTCGGCACCAGCGGCACTGGCTGGTAATCGGCGTTGGGGATGATCCGCAGCCAGTTGGTGCGGTACAGCTCGCGGGCCTGTTCCGGAATGTCTGAAGCCGGGAAAAACAAGCCGTTGAACACTTCCATCGATGGATCGGACGCCTCAGCGATAACCTGACCGTGACCCTCCTCTTCGAAACGGTAGATCAGCACCCGGTCGTAACCGGTCATCGCCTGGATTTCCTTGACGCTGATGTCGTACAGCGCCTGCAGCGAAGTGGCCGCTTGCAGACGCTGGAGCATGCGCCCCAGATGGGTCTGATTGCCGGCAACGTTGCGCGGCTGGAAGTTCTCGACGTGGATTTCCAGCTCGAGAATCAGCACGCCTTGATGGCGATGCAGCAGACCTTCGAACGCGGTGCCGTTGAGTTGCAACCGCAGCGGCGCATTGTCCGCGAGCGACGGCTGTTGCAGCGCTTGCTGGATTTGCGCCGCCTGTTCCGCGCCCATCAACGCGTGCAACGGCTGGCCGATCAAGGTGTCCGGCGTGCGGGCGAGCAAGGTTTCAACGTTGGCGCTGACCTGAATAATTTCCAGCGCTGGTTCGCTCAGGGTCAACAGCAAACCGTGCGGCTGAATCGCGCCGGGGAAGCGGATCGGCTCGTCGGCACAGTTGGCCAGCAGTTCTTCAAAGGCTTGTTGGTCTTGCGGAGTCATGCCAGTACCTCCCGGCTTTCGAGCCAGCGCTCGAAACAACTGAATGTGGTTTGCGCTGCGATAACGACGGCCGCACGTTCGGCGGCGTCCAGCGGGCGGCTGCTCAGGTATTCGATGAAGTCGCGCCAGCGGCGGCCCGTGCTGGCGCCGTAGACATCGAGAAACGCGGCGCCGTTGTCGGCATCCAGCGCCAGGCGAGAAGCAATTTCGCGGCGCAGGATCTGCCCGCCGAGGGTCGCGCCTTCGAGCACATAGAGCACGCCGAGGCTCGCGGCGGCGCTGTCGATTTCGGGTAACTGCGCGCAGATCGGCAGCTCTTGCAGCGCTTCGCCCGAGAGGCCTAGCGCTTGCAGGTCGAGGCGCAACGTGGCGGTTTTCAGACGCGGCATCAGATCAAAATCGGCGGGGATCGGACTGTTGAGCAACGCCTGTTCCAGCGGCTGGTAAAAGCCGAAATAGGCCTGCATCAGCCGGGCGAACGCGGGGGTATCCAGGGAATCGGAGAAAAAAGGAAGGCGTTTTTCCAGTGCGATGTGCAGTTCGGCAGTGCCGGCTCGCAGATCTTGCAGCACCGGTGGCACATAAACTTCACGGGCCTTTGCTTGCATGTAAATCGCTCTTGGTGGGGCCGCCTGGGGCCAGTCGGGGTCGGTAGTACCGGGACAAATTTATCACGGCAAGAATCGGTACTGACCGGGCAGTTAGCTTTTTCTGCCCAATGACAGCTTCTGAGTTGCGTGATATCAAAAAAGTTCTACGCGAATTGACCGCCGCTGTACCGCGACAGCGCCGCCTGACTGTATGGGTCAAACCGCTGGGTTGTCGTGTTAAAAATACGCTCTGTGCTTTTGGAGCCCGCACCATGGATCTCGCTGCCCTGTCGATATTTCTCCCGGCCTGCTTCGCCCTGAACATGGCCCCCGGCCCGAATAACCTGCTGTCGGTGAGCAACGCCACCCGCTACGGTTTTCAACGCGCCTGTGCCGCTGGTATCGGGCGGATTCTGGCGTTTGCCGGGATGATTGCGCTGGCCGGCGCCGGCTTATCGGTGGTGTTGCAGACCTCGGAATGGCTGTTCCATGCGATCAAGGTCATTGGCGCGGCGTATTTGCTGTACCTGGCGTGGCAATTGTGGCGCGCCGACACGGCGGCCGAGCAACAGGCAAACAGCACAGCGGTGGGTTTCTTTGCCTTGGCGCGGCAGGAGTTTCTGGTCGCGGCGGGCAACCCGAAAGCGATTCTGTTGTTTACTGCGTTTCTGCCGCAATTCGTCGATCCGGCACGCCCGGTGCCGGCCCAGTTCGCCGTACTCGGTACGCTGTTCCTGCTGCTGGAATGGATCGCCATCAGCGCCTATGCCTGGATGGGCCTGCATATGCGCCGCTGGTTCGCCGAGCCGCGCGGCAAACGGATCTTCAACCGCTGCTGCGCGGGGCTGTTATCGGCAGCGGCTTCAGTGTTGTTGTTGGCCAAGCGGGCGTAAGCACTACGCAGCGCTCGGGCCTTTGAGTTCGACCTGATTGCCGTCCGGGTCGAAGCAGTACAGCGACAAACCGTTGCCCTCGGCGCCGAAGCGGGTCGCGGCTTTGTCGACGCTGAGGCCGAAGCCTTGCAGGTGCTGGATCAGCGCCTCTTCGTCGAACGGTTCGATGCGCAGGCAGAAGTGATCGACATTGCGCCGCTCGGCCCCCGCTGCACCGCCGCCCTTTCGGCCGAGTTCGCCTTGCAGGTCGACCAGATCGATCAGCGACGTGCCCGCGCGCAGGTGCACCAGCCCCAGCGGTTCGTTGAGTTTGACCACTTCGGCGCCGAACACCTCGCCATAGAACTCGATGCTGCGCTGCAGGTCGTTGACGCGCAGGACAATGTGATCGATGTGTTGAACGGTGAACGGTTGCATGGGCTTGCCTCCCTGAATTCAGCGACCTGGTGATTGTGCTGCAAATCGGAAAAAATTCACTGTCGATTTTTCGGTGGAGCCATCGAGAAACTGGTTTTAACCTCAAGCCATGAACATACCAACCGTTGTCCTGCCCCCACACGCCGAGATGGTGCGCGCCATGCTCGAACGCGACACTGCCTATGAAGGCGTGTTCTTCACGGCGGTGAAAACCACCGGGATCTTCTGCCGCCCCAGTTGCACCGCGCGCAAGCCGAAACCGGAGAACGTCGAATTCTTCGCCCATGCCGATGAATGCCTGTCCGCCGGTTATCGCGCCTGCCTGCGCTGCAAACCGCTGGACGCAGCGGCCATCGCCCCGGATTGGGTGCAGCGGCTGCTCAACGCCGTCGATGCCGATCCGGACATGCGCTGGAGCGATGCGCAGTTGCTCGCCGAGGGCATCGAACCACTGAAACTGCGGCGCTGGTTCAAACAGCATTTCGGCATGACCTTCCATGCCTGGCTGCGCACCCGGCGCCTCGGCATGGCGCTGGGCGGGATCAAGCAAGGCACGTCGATCGATCACGCCGCGTTCGATTCCGGCTATGAATCCCTCAGTGGTTTTCGTGATGCCTTTCAGAAGTCGTTTCATATAACGCCGGGGCGTGCCGCGCAGAGCGAACCGCTGCTGTTCACCCGGTTGACCACACCGCTGGGGCCGATGATTGCCATGGCTGAACGCCGGGGTCTGGTGCTGCTGGAGTTTCTCGACCGACCGGCGTTGACCCGCGAGGTCGAAGAACTGCAGAACCGCCACGGCTATGTGGTCGCGCCGGGACACAACGCGCATTTGCAACAGATCGAACAGCAACTGACAGCGTATTTCGCCGGCACCCTCAGCGAGTTCACTGTGCCGCTGCACCTGCCTGGCAGCGAATTCGCCCGGCAAGTCTGGTCAGCGTTGTTACAAATCCCCTACGGCCATACCAGCACCTACGGCGCGCTCGCGGCAGGTCTGGGGAAACCGGCCGCCAGTCGCGCGGTAGGACTGGCCAACGGGCAAAACCGTCTGGCGATTGTGGTGCCGTGTCATCGGGTGATCGGCGCCGATGGCTCGCTGACCGGCTATGGTGGTGGACAGCCGCGCAAAGCATTTCTGCTGCGATTGGAAAACGCCGCAGTGCAGCTCACGCAATCACTGGCTTTCTGACGCAAGCGATAATCCACAAGAAGGAATTTCGATGAGCACGCTCGATTCTCGGTTTCACCAGTTGCATCAACAAGGTTTGTTGATTCTGACCAACGTTGCCGACGCCACGGGTGCGCGGTTGGTTGAACACCTCGGCGGTGCCGCCGTCGCCACCAGTAGCGCGGCAGTGGCATGGGCCCACGGCTACCGCGACGGCAACACCCTGCCCCTCGAACGGCTGATTTCCACCGTGGAATCCATCGCCCGAGTGATCAGCGTGCCGTTGACCGTGGACATCGAGGCTGGCTACTCCGATGACCTTGGCCGCGTCGCCGAAGTGCTGGATGCGGTGATTGCCGCCGGTGCTGTGGGCATCAACATCGAGGACGGCTCTGCCGATCCCGAGCTGCTGGCACGCAAGATCGAAGTGGCTCGCAACGTCGCCAGCAAACGCGAGGTGAAACTGTTCATCAACGCACGCACCGACGTTTACCTGCGCGGGCTGGTGCCTGCCGAAGATCGCGTCGCCGAAACCCTGCACCGCGCTGCGCTGTATCAGGCCGCCGGCACGGATGGCTTGTTCGCGGCGGGTGTGACCTCCGCTTACGAAATCGAAGCCATCTGCAAAGGCACCTCGCTGCCGGTCAATGTCCTCGGCTTCGACTGCCTGCCGTCGCCAGCAGAACTGCAGGCTCTGGGCGTGCGTCGCCTGAGCGCCGGTTCCGGTATCGCCGAATTCCTGTATGGCGCGATGGGCGGGCTGGTGAAGAGCTTTCTCGCCACCGGCAAACTCGATACCCATGACCTCAAGGCGTTCAGCTACGGCGATATCAACGGCCTGTTGAAATAGCATGTCCGCACGCTATCAAGCGGCCAGCGAATACCTGGCCGCACTCGATGACGATTGGCAGCGCCACATCAGCGCGGTCGGCCCGTGCCTGCACCAGCCCCACCCGGCCCGCGATCCTTACGAGTCGCTGGTGCGGGCGATTGCCTATCAACAGCTGCATGCCAAGGCCGGCGATGCGATTGTCGGGCGGCTGGTCGGATTGTTTCCCGGTCAATCGTTTCCGCGCCCCGAACAGATCGTCGCGAGCGATTTCGAGCGCCTGCGCAGCTGCGGTTTTTCCGCCGGCAAGATCGCGACCATTCAAGGCATTGCCCAAGCCACGCTGGATGGCGTGGTGCCGGATTACGCCACGGCGCTGGCCATGGATGACGAAGCGCTGATCGAGCGCATGATCAGCCTGCGCGGCGTCGGCCGCTGGACCGTCGAAATGCTGCTGATCTACAGCCTGGAACGCATGGACATTCTGCCCGCGGACGACTTTGGCGTGCGCGAGGGTTATCGACGTCTCAAAGGCCTGGAAGTGCAGCCAACGCGCAAACAGATGATCGACCTCGGCCTGGCGTGGCGCCCGTTCCGCACTGTTGCCGCGTGGTATCTGTGGCGGATGCGCTGAACGGGCCACGCGCTCGATCCTTCACGGAAATACCCAGCCCATCTCCTGATCGGAATAGTCGTAATCCATGCGCAGCTCCGTGCCCGCCGGAATGTCCTCCGTGGCAAACAGTGCGGTCAGCACGTAGGGCTTGAGCGTCGGCGTGTCACCGATCATCAGCTGCGCTTCGACATTGAACGCCACGGTCTCGACGTTGAAACCCGCGTGCGATTGGCGGATTGGCTTGCCCGTGGCGTCATATTCGAAGTTGGAGTTGATTCTCGAGGTGGCGTTGTCACCGACGATCACCATCGTTTCGGGGATGAGCTTGCCCACGCCGTAACGGAAGGTCTGGCCGACAAACATGGTGAAAGTCTGCTCTTCACGGCGAATGTACTTCACCGGCATGACCGTGCCGCCATATACGCCCAACGCTTCACCCTTGGCCAGTCGTTGGTTGGCCGCCACCATCATCTGCCCGATCATCGTGCGCTCCTGCGGCACTTTGGCGTCGGCCTCGGTGAAATGGCGGACCTCGAGCTTGTCTTCGTAAAGCCTGGCGACCTCGTCATAGCCTTCGAACTTGATGTAGGGCTTGATGGCGGCGGCCTTGTAGGTCATCCCGGAGTGCGACCTGACCGTGGACTCGATCTTGCGAATGCGGATCGGCCGGCCCTGGCTGTCGCGCAAGGGATAACGGCCATTGTTGGCGCGGTTGTAAGTACCCAATTGATTGTCGCGGAACGAGTGGCCCGACACCTGCCGCATGAACGCCAGTTCATGGGGTGAATAAGGCACGAATGGCATCGATTCGGAGGCCATGAAAAACCTTTCGTCGATGTGATCCGTCTCCATTTCCCGCTCTTTGGGATGGCGGGTGTCGGTGCCCGCTTCGGCGGCGGTGCGATAGACCTGGGTATCGGACTCTTCCAGCGCGCGCCACAGTCGACTGTCCTGGCTGCGTATCAATACCGGGCCCGACGGCGTCGACTCACGGGCGAGTCGGGCACGTAACAGGCCGGTCTCGGCATCAATGCCAACCTGGACGTAGCCGCCCTCCTGCACTTCGGCAAACTGCCGCCCCTGAAACACCCTGAATCCCTGTGCATCGACATCCGGCAGGTGGATGCCGGCGGGAATCCGGTAATACCTCAGCGGCCGCCCTTTCGGCGGCGCGGCAACAGCGGGCGGGGTAGCTGCTGTGACATCGCCAATTTCCACGGCTGGCGCGGCCGTCTCAGGAACGGTGCCATCCGCCACGCGGGGCGCACCGACGGAATCCGGCGTACGCAGCAAGTGCGAGTCCGCCATCAGGGGTGGCGGGCCGTCGGGGCGCAGCGTCGGAACAGCGTCCGGCGATCCGGGGTGGGTGTGAACATCGACAGTGCCGGTGGTTTTACCGGGGGTTTTGTTTCCCATGGATCATTCGTCCTTGAATGGAACTTGAATCGGCCCCTGCAGCGAGAGACCCAGCGGCGGAAAAAATACCACCGGCCTGATCTGCCCGCGCAGCGGAACCAATTCAAAATACTTCCCCGCAGACGCTCACAAACCTGATTTCAACCGACTGAAGGCCCGGATCAACGCGCGGTTGAAGGCCTTGCCATTGTCGTTCTTGCTGTACAGCGAAGCCCGCACCTGTGCCGACGGATACGTCCCCGGATCATTGCGAATCGACGCGTCAACCAAGCCATCCGCCGCCGTGATCGCATTGGCGTAGTGAATGGTGTCGGTGATTGGCGCAATGACCTCGGGCGTCATCAGGTAATCCATCAACGCCAGACCCGCCTGCGGATGCGGTGCGTCCTTGGGCACGACCATGGCGTCGAACCAGATCAACGTGCCTTCCTTGGGAATCCGGTAGCTCAATTTAAACGGTTTGTTGGCCGCCTCGGCCTGACCGGCGGCAATCGCCACGTTGCCGTTCCACGACATTGCCACGCAGGTATTGCCATTGGCCAGGTCACTGATGTTCAGGTCGTTATCGAAGTAGCGGATATACGGGCGGATCTTCGCCAATTGCTGCTCGGCGAGTTTCAGGTCGTCGAGGTTCTGCCGGTTTATGTCCAGGCCCATGTACTTCATCACGGCGGCAAACACTTCGTTGGGATCGTTGAGCAGGCTCACGCCGCAATCGGCAAATTTCGACACCACCGCCGGGTCGAACAGCATCGCCCAACTGTCCCTCGGCGCATCCGGCAGGCGCTGCTTGATCGCTTCTTCCTGATAGCCCACTCCGGTGGTGCCCCAAGCGTAGATGCCGGCGTAGCGATTGCCCGGATCGAACACCGCCATGTGCTGCCGGAACTCTTCGCCGACCCCGGCAAAGTGCGGCACACGGGCCTTGTCCAGCGGTTGGATCGCACCGCTTTCGATGGCCCGCGACAGGTGCTGGCCGGCGGTCAGCACCAGGTCGTAGCCGCTGCGACCGGTGAGCAGTTTGGTCTCGACGGTTTCCAGTGAATCAAAGTGGTCGGCGACCACATGAATGCCGGTTTTCGCCTCGAAATTCTTCAAGGTATCCGGGGCCAGGTACTCGCCCCAGATGTACAGATTCACCACCGGTTTCGCGCTGTCGGCGGCCTGCACACACAAGGGTGCAAGCACCAGCAACAACGCTTGAGTCAGTTTGTGCAGGCGCATGCTCAGGCTCCTTTTTTCAGGCCGGCGTATTGCGGCATGGTGATGCATGCGACGTTGCCGCCGCCGAGAAGGATTTCCCGGGAGTTTTCGATGCCGACGATCTTGTGCTGCGGGAACAGTTCGGCCAGCGTCGCCATGGCGACCTTGTCGTTGCGATCACCGAACAGCGGCACGACGATCGAGCTGTTGCCGGCGTAATAGTTGATGTACGAGGCGCAGATTTTCGTGCCGGCCTGACGGGTGTGAGTGCTGTCCTGCTGATCGAGGCCGTCGGCTTCTTCGGCGGTCCATTCGAGCACGTCGGGTTGCGGCAGTTTGTGCACGATCAGCTCGCGACCACGGCTGTCGCGGGTGCTGCGCAGAATGTCGTAGGCCTCCTGATAGATTTCCCACTGCGGATCGTCGCGGTTGTCGGTCCATTGCAGCACCACTTCGCCGGGACGCACGAAGCAGGCGAGATCGTCGACATGGCCGTCGGTTTCGTCGAACTTGCAGCCACGTGGCAGCCAGATCACTTGTTCGGCACCGAGGTAATCAGTCAGGCGGCGGGTGACTTCGTCCTTGCCCAGATGCTGGTTGCGATTGCGATTGAGCAGGCATTGTTCGGTGGTGAGGATGCTGCCCTGGCCGTCGCTCTGGATGCCGCCGAGTTCGGCAATCAACGGTGCACGATAGCGGTCGAAACGTTCGATTTCGAGGATCTTGCTGGCGATCTGATCATCTTTGTCCCACGGGTAGTACAAGCCGCCGTCGAGGCCGCCGTAGGCGTTGAACTCGAAGTCGACGCCGCGCACTTCACCGCTCTGGTCGTTGACCACGAAGCATGGGCCGCTGTCACGAAACCAAGTGTCGTTGCAGGTCATTTCCACCACGCGCACTTGCGGCGGCAATTGACGGCGGGCGGTGGCGAATTGTGCGGCGGAGGCGCACACGGTGACCGGTTCGCTGTGGGAAATGGCGGTGACGATCTGCACCCAGACTTTCTGCGCAGGCTTGGCGCCGTTGCGCCAGACATCGGTGCGCTCCGGCCAGCCGAGCCAGCAGCCGGACTTGGTTTCGAATTCGCCGGGCAGACGGAAGCCGTCTTGTTTTGGGGTGGAGTCGAGCGAACGTGCCATGGTCAAACCTCGTCTTGGGGATGGGAATGACCACAGGCTACGGTCAGCGGCGGCAGGCCAGCCAACGATGATTATTGCGGAACAGTTGAATTAAATTCATCAATCGGCCAGTTGATCGTTGAACCATTCGAGCATCTGCGCCACCGCCGGGCGCTCCATGCGCACGCGTTCGCAGACCAACGCGTATTGGCCGAGCGCGGTCATGCTGGAGGTGAATGGCCGCACCAGACGACCACTCTGCAAGTCTTCCTGCGCGGTGAGGTTGTCGCCCATCGCTACGCCCTGCCCTTGCGCGGCGGCTTCCAGCGCCAGCCCGGCATGGGCGAAATACAATTGGCGCTCGGGGCGTTGATCGCCGGCATGGCTGGTCAGCCACGCGGTCCAGGTCTTGCCATCCTGATCGTCGTGCAGCAGGCAATGGCGGGCCAGGTCCTTTGGGGTTTTCAGCGTGCCTTGGTTGAACAGGCCGGGGCTGCACACCGGGAAGAATTGCAGCGCCGGCAACGGCCGGACGAAATAGGCGCTGCTGTCGACCGGGCCGGTGCCGTAGGTGATGGCGAGGTCGATGTCCTCGCCCGGCGCGCTCGCATCGATCGGCTGTTCGTAAAGGTGCAGCGTGATGTGCGGGTAGCGCGCGTAGAAATCGCTGAGGCGACTCATCAGCCACTTCTGCGCCAGTTCGGCGGTGACGGCGAGCCTGAGCACGGCCAGCGAGGACGGATCGCGCAGTTCGTCGCAGGCATCGCCGATCAGTTCGAAGGCCTGTTGCAGGCTTTGCATCAGGCGCCCGGCGGCGATGGTCGGACGGATCTGCCGGCCCTCGCGGATGAACAGCGAAACGCCGAGTTGTTCTTCGAGCTGGCGGATCTGATGGCTGACGGCACTGTCGGTGACGCACAATTCGGCGGCAGCACGGCCGAAATGCGCGTGACGGGCGGCGCATTCGAAGGTTCTGAGGGCGGCCAGTGAGGGTAATCGGCGCATGGGTGTTGATCCCTGTTTTTAGCCGGACATGCTGACCGCATGGGCGGTGGGCGTCCAGTAGCACCGCGTTATCGTTCATCGCTGGCAAGCCAGCTCCCACAAGGTTAGGTGTTGATTACAAGATCTGTGAGCGACATAAATCCTTGTGGGAGCTGGCTTGCCAGCGATGGGGCCAGCACATCCAACATCTTCATCGACTGACCCGCCGCCATCGCCAGCAGGGCTGGCTCCCACAGATTTTGTGTGGAATGAAGATTCTGTGTCCGCCCCCCACCCCTGTGGGAGCTAGCCCTGCTAGCGATGGCGCCAGCACATCCAACATCTTCATCGACTGACCCGCCGCCATCGCAAGCAGGGCTGGCTCCCACAGATTTTGTGTGGAATGAAGATTCTGCGTTCGACACCAACCCCTGTGGGAGCTAGCCCTGCTAGCGATGGCGCCAGCACATCCAACATCTTCATCGACTGACCCGCCGCCATCGCCAGCAGGGCTGGCTCCCACAGATTTTGTGTGGAATGAAGATCCTGTGTCCGGCACCAACCCCTGTGGAAGCTAGCCCTGCTAGTGATGGCGTCAGCACATCCAACATCTTCATCGACTGACCCGCCGCCATCGCCAGCAGGGCTGGCTCCCACAGGTTTTGTGTGGAATGAAGATTCTGTGTTCGGCACCAACCCCTGTGGGAGCTGGCTTGCCAGCGATGGGGCCAGCACATCCAACATCTTCATCGACTGACCCGCCGCCATCGCCAGCAGGGCTGGCTCCCACAGGTTTTGTGTGGAATGAAGATTCTGCGTTCGACACCAACCCCTGTGGGAGCTAGCCCTGCTAGCGATGGGGTCAGCATATTCACCGCAAATCTTCTAGGCTGAACCGAACCCAATCAGCCAACCGGAGGCCCCCATGCACCTCGAAGGCTCCTGCCACTGCGGCGCCGTGACATTCACCCTGACCAGCGCCCACCCCTACCCGTATCAACGCTGCTATTGCTCGATCTGCCGCAAGACCCAGGGCGGTGGCGGTTATGCGATCAACCTCGGCGGCGACGCGACCACGCTCAAGGTTCAGGGGCGCAAGAACATCACGATCTACCACGCCAAGATGAAAGAAGCAGGCGACAAACGCGCCCACCGCAGCAGCGCCGAACGACACTTCTGTGCCCTGTGCGGCAGCGGTTTGTGGCTGTTCAGCCCGCAATGGCCAGAGCTGATCCACCCGTTCGCCTCAGCCATTGACACCCCGCTGCCAGTACCGCCGGAGCACACCCATTTGATGCTTGGCTCAAAAGCGCCGTGGGTTGAGGTGGAGGCGAAAGCCAAAGATCAGCAGTTTGATGTGTATCCCGAAGAGTCCATTGCCCAGTGGCATGAGCGCCTCGGACTGGTTCGTTAGGCAGGAAACTGCAGTGGTTTTGATGGCCTCATCGCTAGCAGGGCTAGCTCCCACAGGTTCTGTGAACACCGCAAAACACTGTGGGAGCTAGCCCTGCTAGCGATAGAGCCAGCACCGACACCCTCATCAATCCAGATGCGCCCAAGTCATCCGAAACGACGCCCCGCCCCAAGGCGAATCACCCACTTCAACCTGCCCGCCATGGGACTGCGACACCCGCCGCACCAGTGCCAGCCCCAAACCAAAGCCACCGGTACGCCGATCACGGCTGGCATCCAGTCGCGAAAACGGCTCGAAAATCTTCTCCCGCCCATCGACCGGTACGCCCGGCCCATCATCGTTGACCTGCACCTGGTAATAATCGCCGTTGCGCACCAGCGTCACTTCTACCCGCTGCTCGGCGTAGCGAATCGCGTTACGCAACAGATTGATCACCGCCCGCGCCATGAAGCGTGGTTCGATGCGCACCGTGTCGAGCCGGCAATCGCCGATCAACAACTGCACGCCCGCCGCTTCCGCCTCCAGCGCCACGCTGCCGACCACGCTGTCGAGCCAATTGGCGGCCTGAATGTTTTCGCGTTTGATCACCGTCGCGCCGCGCTCAAGACTGGCGTAGGTCAGCAGCTCGGACACCATCTCTTCGAGCTCGCCAAGATCGGCGTACATGTCAGCAATCAGTTCACGACTCTGGCTCGCATCCGGCTGCTGCTTGAGCTGATCGAGTTCGAACGACAGCCGCGCAATCGGCGTGCGCAGTTCATGGGACACGGCGTTGGTCAGTTCGCGCTGATTGGCAATCAAGCCTTCGATGCGCGCCGCCATCAGGTTGAAGTGTTCAGCCAGGTCGCGGATGTTCGAGCGCTTGGACAACTGAATGCGCGCCGACAGATCGTTATCGCCAAAGCGCTCCGCCGCCAGCCGTAGCTTTTCCAGATCGCGCCAGTGCGGACGCACCCAGAAGAACAGGACGATTCCGATCACCACGGCAATCATCAAATACGCACCGACGATGTAGAACGGCATCAGACTCGGTTCGGCCGGCAAGCGAATGCTCAGCAGTTGCGGGCCGTCGTCAATCGCGGAAATGTACTGGGTGTACTTGTCGCGGATCACCAGCAGCCCTTGGGCCAGCTCGGATTTTTCCGCATCGCTGAGGTTCAGTTGAGCGCTATCAACCAGCGTCAGGCCCAAGCCGTAGTGCGGGCGGATCGAGGCGAGCTGTTGTTCCCGCACCGCACCGTCGAGGTCGCGCAGTTGTTGCGTCAATGTCCACGCCTGACCGCGCACCGCTTCACGGTTGTAATCGCGCTGCTGGTAATCGAGCAACGCATCGAACGTGCGCTCGACCGTCTGCAGCGCCAACACCAAGCCGACCGTCATCACCAGAAACAGGCCGAAAAATAACCGCAGCATCTACAACTCCCACGCGAACGGATTGAACAGATAACCCTTGCCCCACACAGTCTTGATGCACACCGGCTCGCGGGGATTGTCCTTGAGTTTGTTGCGCAACTTGCTGATGTACACGTCGACGCTGCGATTGAGCCCGTCGAAGGCAATGCCGCGCATACGGTTAAGGATCTCATCACGCGACAGGACGCTGCCCGCCGCACTCGCCAGCAACCACAGCAGCTCGAATTCCATGGTGGTCATTTCGATGACCTCCCCGGCCAGACGCACTTCGCGGCAACTGCGGTCGATCTTCAGGTTTCCGAATTCAAGAATGCTTACCACGCTGCTGTCCGGCACCTGGCGGCGTTGCAACGCACGCAATCGGGCCAGCAACACCGGCGGTTTGATCGGTTTGATCACATAGTCATCGGCCCCGGATTCCAGACCCAGAATGTGGTCGAGGTCGTCCTCCTTGGCCGTGAGAATCACGATGGGCGTGTCCGACACACTGCGAATCTCGCGGCACACCTGCAAACCGCTCTGCCCCGGCAACATCAGGTCGAGCACCACCACTTTCGGCTGGAACTCCAGAAAAGCTGCCACCGCCAGATCCCCGCGATGCACCGTGCGCACCGCGTAACCGTGTTGTGCGAGGAAGTGCGCGATCAACGCCGCCAGACGCTCATCGTCTTCCACCAGCAGGACTTTGCCAAAACCCAGGTTATCCATAACGACCGTCTGCCAACCGTGTGTAAAGAGGTCGGCATTATGGCGGCAATTGCCGACAAGGCGTTTACAGCGGGCAGCAAAAACCGGCCGCTGGGGCCGGTTTCTTGTGATGTTTCATACTCTTAAGAGTTTTTAACAATCAGGCACTTTTTGATTTTAAACACCCCTGTTTAGCGGAAACTTGCTGATACGCACGCAGGCTACACATCCTTGCGCCTTTGCCTACAGCTAAGCCAGAATCCGCCGGCTTGTGCGTCTTGGAGTCGGGTTTTATTGTGGGGCGGTCGCTGATGAATCAGCGATCGGGTCTCGCAGCCCGTCGATCTCTGGACGCACAACACCCGCGTTTTTTATGGCGGCTGTACGTGGGAGACCTTAGGGTCTGCCGGTTCTAGAGTCCCGGTCTGCGACCCGCGTATAGCTGCCACCTTCCTTTCGTATCGCAGCGAAATGTGGCGGCTCCATCGACTCTAGGAGCTTCACCATGATCAAACCAACACCCAACCCACCCGAAACCGACCCCACCTCCCCCTACCAATCCCTCGATTCCAACAAACTTCACGAAGCCGCCGACCGCGCCCTCGACCATTACCTCTGCCCACCCGGCTCCCCGCCGCCGCCACGTAAAACCCGCTCGATGTACGCCGTGACCGCTGACACAAAAAACGAAGAGCTGCTGGCCGATGCCAGCGCAACCCTCGCCTCGGCCAAAACCATCGCCCAGGATTTCGCCAACACGGCGCCCGCACCACAGCGCCGGGCGTTGTTGGGGATTGCGCAGTTGATCATGCTCGGGGAACTGGCGGTGAATCGGGCGCTGGATAATCTGGAGTTGGTGGGGGCTGTGAACAGTCACTGATCGCTGATCGTTCCCACGCGCAGTAAAGGAATACCTCAACGGACGCTCCGCGTTCGGCTCTGGAGGGGACGCGGAGCGTCCCGGGCTGCATTCCCACGCGGAGCGTGGGAACGATCATTCACCAGGCAGAAAAAACCCGCCATCCCAAGCAACCGGGACGGCGGGTTTTGTGGTTTCAGGCGCTGCGCTTTTTCGCTGTCAGCCCTGCGCTGGGACACCACTGTGAAAGCGAAACTCTTCGTCCGGTGATTCGATCAGCTCTTGCTCGGCGGCGCGGACTTTGTCGATCACCTGGGCAATGTCCTTCGCGTCACCGTACTGGTAGGCCAGCTTCAGATAGCCCTGAAAGTGCCGCGCCTCGCTCTTGAGCAAGCCAAAGTAAAACTTGCCCAGTTCCTCATCCAGGTGCGGCACCAGCGCTTCAAAGCGTTCGCAACTGCGCGCTTCGATAAACGCGCCGACCACCAGCGTATCCACCAATTTCACCGGTTCGTGGCTGCGCACCACTTTGCGCAGGCCGGAGGCATAGCGCCCGGCGTGCAGTTGGCGCAGTTCGATCTTGCGGCGTTTCATGATGCGCATGACTTGTTCGTGGTGCACCAGTTCTTCCCGGGCCAGGCGCGACATCATGTTGATCAGGTCAACATGGGAGTGATACTTGGCGATCAGGCTCAGGGCGGTGCTGGCGGCTTTGAATTCGCAGTTCTTGTGGTCGATCAGCAGGGTTTCCTGATCAGCCAGTGCGGCCTGGACCCAGGCGTCGGGGGTGCGGCAGCCAAGGAATTCGTGGATTTCGGGAAGGATCATGGGGCTCACGGCTAATGGTGTTCGAGCGAAGGGCGCCGATTATACCGGCCTGCCCGCAGACCACCAGCCGCGCGCGTTGATATGCGTCAAGTCGCGCACGTTCGGGCAGCAACTATAGTTGTGCAACGCCGTGCCTTTTCTTTGCTGGAGACTCCGCTCATGCAAGCCATTCGCAGCATTCTGGTGGTCATCGAACCCGAACATTCGGAAAGCCTGGCGCTCAAGCGCGCCAAGTTGATCGCGGGT
The DNA here is from genome assembly GCF_058136335.1 of Pseudomonas sp. 4CAES_32.4. Lineage (NCBI taxonomy): Bacteria > Pseudomonadati > Pseudomonadota > Gammaproteobacteria > Pseudomonadales > Pseudomonadaceae > Pseudomonas > Pseudomonas sp. 4CAES_32.4. The sequence goes on along the minus strand of NZ_CM176882.1, from coordinate 2,520,021 downwards.
GTGACCCAGGCTCATCTGCACCTGCTGGTGTGCGACAAGAAGCACGACCACGCCGGGATGCTCGGCGTGCTCAAATCCGCGCTGCTGGCGGACGGTTACAGCGTGACCACCGAGCAGGCGTGGAACGAGAGCCTGCACGAAACCATCATCGACGTGCAGCAGGCCGAGGGTTGCGGGTTGGTGATCAAACAGCATTTCCCCGACAGCTCACTGAAAAAAGCCCTGCTGACCCCGGCGGACTGGAAACTGTTGCGCCACTGCCCTACCCCGGTGCTGCTGGTGAAAACTCCCGGTTCGTGGAAGGACAAGGTGATTCTGGCGGCGGTGGACGTCGGCAATGCCGATGGCGAGCACCGGCATTTGCACACGACGATCATTGATCACGGCTACGACATTGCCAGTCTGGCCAAGGCGCATCTGCATGTGATCGCGGCGCATCCGTCACCGATGTTGTCGGCGGCGGACCCGACGCTGCAACTGAGCGAAACCATCGAAGCGCGTTATCGCGAGCAGTGCCGGGCGTTCCAGGCGGAATTTGATGTCGATGATGAACATCTGCACATCGAGGAAGGCCCGGCGGATGTGTTGATTCCGTTTATGGCGCACAAGCTGCAGGCGGCGGTGACGGTGATTGGCACGGTGGCGCGGACGGGGTTGTCGGGGGCTTTGATTGGTAATACGGCGGAAGTCGTGCTGGATGAACTGGAGAGCGATGTGCTGGTGCTAAAACCGCAGGAGGTTGAGGATCATTTGGTGGAGTTGGCGGTGAAGCATTAAAGATCAAAAGATCGCAGCCTGCGGCAGCTCCTACAGGTAGAACGCGTCACACAAACCTGTGGGAGCTGGCTTGCCAGCGATGAGGCCGGCACATGCAATATCAATATTGACTGAACTACCGCTATCGCTGGCAAGCCAGCTCCCACAGGTGCAGTTGCCATTCACATAAATGGCATTGCCATACCGTCTCTGTAGGAGCTGCGGCACGCTGCGATCTTTTGACCTTCAGGCGCCGAAGGCGTCCTTGAGAAATCCGGGGGCGATGTAGCGCTGGTAGTGCGCTTCCGACAGCAGGAAGAATTCCCGATCAATGGCATCGCGCAGTTCCGGCAGGTTCCAGTCGCGAAACTCGGGCAGCAACACCATGCCGTAGGCTTCCAGATTAATGATCACCCGCGCACCGCGAGCGATCAGCTGATAAGCCCAGCAATATTCCGACTGATGCGGCACGAAGCGGATCTTGCGCTGTTCGAGCTGTTCGCGCAGACGCGCCGAATCGAAAATCTCGACTTTGCCCGCCATCACTTGTGACAGCAATTGCTCCAGTCGCAACCACACCGCACGTTTTTCCTCCTCGTTGTACCCGTTCCAATGGATCACTTCGTGGTGGAAGCGCTTGCAGCCACGGCACACCAGATCGCCGTAAACAGTGGAGCAGAGGCCGACGCAGGGGGTCTTGATGGTCTGATTGGGCATAAGATAGGCAAAGGCACTGAAACGCGGAACAGGTCGGCATGTTAGCCCTTTGTCTAACATTCATCACCCCTCAAACTTCAGGGACGAACTTACCTTTAAATTTTTTTTGCCGTAGAATCAGCCAGCCTTTTAAGGCGCCAATGTCCGTTAGAAGCTGTTTTCAAAGCGTCACGAGCACAGTCGTTCCTTCAGAGCGGTGTTGGCGAAGGGTTTTTCCAGCGGGGAAAAGCCCATCGCCAACCCTCATCAGCTCCCCGTTCTGCAGGCGTAAAACTTTGAAAGCAGCTTCTGTAAGGAATGGTCGGTAATTCTGGCTAAGTGGCCCACAACGCCGCGCAGCGCATGAGTACGACCATTTCGGGATGAGCGTCCCGGACACCCATTTGGGACCACTGATGAGGGTAATAACTGTGCTTGAAGCCTACCGCAAACATATCGAAGAGCGTGCAGCCCTGGGTATCGTTCCCCAGCCGCTTAACGCCGAACAAACAGCAGGCCTGGTCGAGCTGCTGAAAAACCCTCCGGCTGGCGAAGAAGAATTTCTCGTTGACCTGATCACCAATCGCATTCCACCAGGCGTGGACGAAGCGGCCTATGTAAAAGCCGGCTTCCTGTCTGCACTGGCCAAGGGCGAAGTTTCCTCCCCTCTGCTGGACAAAAAGCGCGCTGTAGAACTGCTCGGCACCATGCAGGGCGGCTACAACATCGTGACCCTGGTTGACCTGCTGGACGACGCCGAGCTGGCGCCAGTCGCTGCCGCGCAACTCAAGCACACCCTGCTGATGTTCGATGCGTTCCACGACGTCGCGGAAAAAGCCAAGAACGGCAACGCTCACGCTAAAGCCGTGCTGCAATCCTGGGCTGACGGCGAGTGGTTCAAGAACCGCCCGACCCTGGCCGACAAGATCAGCCTGCGCGTGTTCAAAGTGACCGGCGAAACCAACACCGACGACCTGTCCCCTGCTCCTGATGCCTGGTCGCGTCCAGACATCCCGCTGCACGCCCTGGCCATGCTGAAAATGGCCCGTGACGGCATCGTTCCTGATCAGCAGGGCGCCATCGGCCCGATGAAGCAGATCGAAGAAATGCGCGGTCAAGGCTTCCCGATCGCCTACGTCGGTGACGTGGTCGGTACCGGTTCGTCGCGTAAATCGGCGACCAACTCGGTACTGTGGTTCTTCGGCGACGACGTTCCTTACGTGCCGAACAAGCGCGCTGGCGGTTTCTGCTTCGGCAGCAAAATCGCTCCGATCTTCTACAACACCATGGAAGATGCCGGCGCACTGCCAATCGAGTTCGACGTTTCCAACATGAACATGGGCGACGTGATCGACCTGTACCCGCATGCTGGCAAAGTCTGCAAACACGGCACCGACGAAGTCCTGACCACCTTCGAAATGAAGACTCCGGTGCTGTTGGACGAAGTTCGCGCTGGCGGCCGTATCCCGCTGATCATCGGCCGTGGCCTGACCGAGAAGGCTCGCGCCGAACTGGGTCTGCCACCGTTCGACCTGTTCAAGAAGCCTGATGCACCGATCGAAAGCACCAAGGGTTACACCCTGGCGCAGAAAATGGTCGGCAAGGCGTGCGGTCTGGCAGAAGGCAAAGGCATCCGTCCTGGCACCTACTGCGAACCGAAAATGACCACCGTGGGTTCTCAGGACACCACCGGTCCAATGACCCGTGACGAACTGAAAGACCTGGCGTGCCTGGGCTTCTCGGCTGATCTGGTGATGCAGTCCTTCTGCCACACCGCGGCGTATCCAAAGCCGATCGACGTGACCACCCACCACACCCTGCCTGACTTCATCATGACCCGCGGCGGTGTTTCCCTGCGTCCGGGCGACGGCATCATCCACTCGTGGCTGAACCGCATGCTGCTGCCAGACACCGTCGGTACCGGTGGTGACTCGCACACCCGTTTCCCGATGGGCATCTCGTTCCCTGCCGGTTCCGGTCTGGTTGCGTTTGCTGCGGCCACCGGCGTTATGCCGCTGGACATGCCGGAATCGATCCTGGTGCGCTTCAAAGGCAAAATGAAACCTGGCATCACCCTGCGTGACCTGGTTCATGCCATTCCTTACTTCGCTATCCAGAACGGTCTGCTGACCGTCGAGAAGAAAGGCAAGAAAAACGCCTTCTCCGGCCGCATCCTGGAAATCGAAGGTCTGGAAGGTCTGACCCTCGAGCAAGCGTTCGAACTGTCCGACGCCTCGGCCGAACGTTCGGCTGCCGGTTGCACCATCAAGCTGTCGAAAGAGTCGATCACCGAGTACCTGAACTCCAACATCACCCTGCTGCGCTGGATGATCGGCGAAGGCTACGGCGATGCGCGTACTCTGGAACGTCGTGCTCAAGCGATGGAAGCCTGGGTTGCCAACCCGGAACTGATGGAAGCCGATGCCGACGCCGAATACGCCGAAATCATCGAAATCGATCTGGCCGAGATCAGCGAGCCGGTACTGTGCGCGCCGAACGATCCGGACGACGCCCGTCTGCTGTCCAGCGTTGCTGGCGAGAAGATCGACGAAGTGTTCATCGGTTCGTGCATGACCAACATCGGTCACTTCCGCGCTGCCGGTAAGTTGCTGGATCAGGTCAAGGGTCAGCTGCCAACCCGTCTGTGGCTGTCGCCGCCGACCAAGATGGACGCTCACCAACTGACCGAAGAAGGCTACTACGGCATCTACGGCAAGGCTGGCGCACGCATGGAAATGCCAGGCTGCTCGCTGTGCATGGGTAACCAGGCACGTGTAGAGCCGAACGCGACCGTGGTTTCCACGTCCACCCGTAACTTCCCGAACCGTCTGGGCGACGGCGCGAACGTCTACCTGGCTTCGGCTGAGCTGGCGTCCGTGGCTTCGATCCTGGGTCGCCTGCCGACCGTCGAGGAGTACATGGAATACGCTGGCAAGATCGACAGCATGGCGGCCGATATCTACCGCTACCTGTCCTTCGACCAGATCGCCGAGTTCCGTGAAGCTGCTGCGAACGCCAATATCCCGGTCGTTCAAGCCTAACGTTACAACGCAATAAAAAACGCCGCCCATCGTGAGATGAGCGGCGTTTTTTTGTGCGCGACGTAACGCTTTCACTGTAGGAGTGAGCATGCTCGCGATAGCGTCGTGTCAGTCGATACAGATCTTTCTGATCCTCCGCTATCGCGAGCAGGCTCACTCCTACAGGGGGGCGGTGTCGTGTTCAGAACACCGACCAACCGATCCTTGAACTGAGCATTTCCAGCGCCGCCATCCCCGCCAGCGAATTACCCGCCGCATTCAATTCCGGCGACCACACGCACACGGTGAACTGCCCCGGGACCACCGCGACAATCCCGCCGCCGACCCCGCTCTTGCCTGGCAAGCCCACGCGGTAAGCGAAGTTGCCCGCCTCGTCATACAGCCCGCTGGTGGCCATGATCGAGTTGACCTGTTGAGTCTGACGGCGCGTCAGAATCTGCTCGCCGCTGTGTTTACAGAAACCATCGTTGGCCAGAAAGCAGAACGCCCGGGCCAGATCGATGCAGTTCATGCGCAGTGCGCAGTGGCTGAAATAGCTGCGCAATACCGCTTCGACATCGTTGTGAAAGTTGCCGAAGGACTGCATCAGATAGGCCATCGCCGCGTTGCGCGCACGGTGTTGGTATTCGGAGTCGGCGACTTTGCCATCGATCATGATCTGCGGATTGCCCGAGAGCCGCCGGACGAAATCACGCATCGACAGGGTCGGTGCGGCGAAGCGCGATTGGTTGATGTCGCAGATCACCAGCGCGCCGGCGTTGATGAACGGATTGCGCGGGCGGCCGCGTTCGAATTCCAATTGCACCAACGAGTTGAACGGCTGGCCGGAAGGTTCATGGCCGAGCCGCTCCCAGATCGCCTCACCGGAATGATCGATGGCCTGCACGAGGCTGAACACCTTGGAAATACTCTGCACCGAAAACGGCGTTTCAGCGTCACCGGCGCAATACATCTCGCCGTCGTTGCCATACACGGCAATGCCCAATTGATTGGCCGGCACGGTGCCGAGGGCAGGAATGTAGTCAGCCACCCTGCCCTGCCCGATCAGGGGCCGGACTGCGTCAAGGATCTCGTTCAACAGCGCTTGCATGCCGGGTTCCAGGTCTCGCCCCAAGGGATCGCGGGGACACTGGGGCTAGACGCTGCGCGGGGGAATCGAATCACACCTCATGACACTACAAATGCCCCAGTGGGAGCTTTTGTGAACGACACATAAACCTGTGGGAGCTAGCCCTGCTGGCGATGACGACGTATCAGACACAACGGATGTAACTGAATGTCCGCCATCGCTTGCAGGGCAAGCTCCCACACTGATCCGCGCTGTACTCGGATTTTGTGATCTACCCATAAACCTGTGGGAGCCAGCCCTGCTGGCGATGGCGGCGTGTCAGGCACCACGGATGCGACTGAACGACCGCCATCGCTTGCAGGGCAAGCTCCCACACTGATCGGCGCTGTACTCGGATTTTGTGATCGACATATAAACCTGTGAGAGCCAGCCCTGCTGGCGATGGCGGCGTGTCAGACACCACGGATGCGAATGAACGACCGCCATCGCTTGCAGGCCAAGCTCCCACACTGATCCGCGCTGTACTCGGATTTTGTAATCGACACATAAACCTGTGGGAGCCAGCCCTGCTGGCGATAGCGGAGCGTCAGATACTACGGCTGCGACTGAACGACCGCCATCGCTTGCAGGGCAAGCTCCCACAGGGGAATGGTGATTGGCTGGAGGTCAGTGCGCGCGGTCGAGGCCGGCGAGCACGGCGCTGTCGCGGCTGTAGATGTCCGGTGCGTATTGCACGTGGCCGTCGTTGCCGACCTGCGCGGTCCAGTAGGTCATCAGGATCGGCACCGGTGCTGACAGGCGAAATTCGTGGGTGGTGCCGGTTGCCAGCAGCGTGTCGGTGCGGGCCTTCTCCGCCGGGCTGAGCAGCAGATCACGCAACTGCAGCGGATGCTCGACGCGCACGCAACCGGAGCTGAACGCGCGCGGGCCTTTGTCGAACAGCGCCTTGCTCGGCGTGTCGTGCAGGTACACCGAGAACGGGTTGGGAAAACGGATGACCATTTGCCCCAGCGGATTGCGCGGCCCGGCGTCCTGACGCAAGAGGATGTTGCCGGGATTGTCCCAATCGACGTCTGCCGCCGCGATGGGCTGACCGTTAGCGTCGAGCACCTGCAGGTTCTGCCGACTGAGGAACGTCTGGTCCTTGCGGATGGCTGGCAGCTTGTCTTCTTTCCAGATGGTCGGCGGCACCGTCCAGGTCGGGTTCAGTGTCAGGCGCGTAACACGGGATTTGAGCAGCGGTGTCTGGCGCTCGGCGCGACCGACCTGAGTGCGGGTCTGCCACACCACCTGGCCGCCCTGATAGAGGCTCAATTCGGCAGCGGCGACGTTGACCAGCAAGCCGTCCGGCTCCATGTCCTGAGCCATCCAGCGGAAGCGCTCGAGATTGACCCGCAACTGTTCGCGGCGGGTCAGCGGGCTGATATTCAGTTCAGCAATCGTCCCCGGCCCGACCACGCCGTCGGCCTGCAACGAATGATTGGCCTGAAAGTTTTTCACTGCGTCCACCAGCACACCGCTGTAGGCATTGTCCGGCGTGCCGATGGCGTGGGTCAGGTAACCTTCGTTGAACAAGCGCTGGGCCAGTTGCGGCACGCGTTTGTCTTCCATTGAAGGACGCAGCAACGGGCCGTCGCCGACCGATTGCCATTGCGGCAGGGCTTTCTGGCGTTGCGCGGCATACAACTGACGCAGGTTTTGATATTGCGCCAGACGCGGGCGGGCCAGATCGAACGCCGCCGTAATGTCATGCATGCCCGGCACGGCAATAGCCAACAATTCCGCCTGACGGTCACGCGGGGTCGTGTCGGCATGCCAAAGCGGTTCGAAGTGTGATTGCAACAGACGGCCGTAATGCAAATCCTGCAGGGCCTGGAGGTAGTAGCGACTGATTTCGATGTCGGCGCACAACTCGCCGTCCTGCGGCGGTACGGCGGCGACCGGGTAGCGTTTCGGATTGAGGCCATCGTCGGCCAACAGCTGCAATTGCGTGTGCAAGGCCGGCAAACGTGCAGTCTCACTCGCCCACACCGGCATCCAGTCCTGCTGTTCATAGAACGCTTGCAACTGGGTCAGCGCCGGGCCGTTTAGCTGCGTGCCAATTGCCGGGCAGGCCTGAGGCAGGCTGATCAATACCGCCTGCAACGGACTTTGCGGCTCGACGGGCATTTCGGCCGGTGGCGTCGGCAGCGTCTGCAAGGGCGGCAGCGGCTCATCGGCACAAGCGACAAACGGCGCAGCGATCAGACAAATGCTCAAGTAGCATGCGTACTTTTTGAACAACTGCTTTACTCCAATCCATGGCCGTCCAGATGACGGTCAACCTTACATCAGGTGCGCTGAACAGTCAGGTTCGATCTACGAGCTTGCGGGTAACGACTGGGAGTCAGGAGCCAAAGTGCCAAATAAGTAGCAAGTGAGGACACTTTATAAATGTTGACGTTTTTGCGCCGACTTCTGCAGACCACCGCGACCCTCGTCGTTGTGTCCAGTCCAGTTTTTGCCGCCGGCAATCTATCGCCGGTTCTCTACACCAGCCTCGCGCACGCCGCGCCAGAACTCAATCCCCAGGCGCTGAAAGGTGCTCTGAACGCCATGCAGTGTGCGGTCAACAACGGGGCGAAACCGTCGCGCCACCTGGCGATCATCGATTATTCGCAACCGTCGACTGAACGTCGCCTGTGGATTTTCGACCTGAGCAAACAGAAGTTGGTTCTACGCGATCTGGTCGCCCACGGTTCCAATTCCGGGGAAAACTTCGCCACGCAGTTTTCCAACCGTGAAGGCAGTTATCAGTCCAGTCTCGGTTTGTTCCGCACCCAGGAAAGTTACAGCGGCGCCCACGGCTATTCGTTGCGCATGGACGGTCTGGAGCCGGGTTTCAATGACATGGCTCGCGATCGCGCCATCGTCATTCACGCCGCCAGTTACGTGAATCCGCTGTGGAGCAAAAAACAGGGGCGCATCGGTCGCAGCCAGGGCTGCCCGGCGGTGCGTCCGCAGATTGCCAAACAGGTGATCGATCGCCTGAAGAATGGCCAGTTCATGTTTTCGTGGTATCCGGATCAGCGCTGGTTGAAGTCCTCGCCATATTTGAACTGCCAGCCGCAGCAGGTGGCGAGCATTCTCAGTACGCACGCTAGCTAACGGCACACCCTATAACCCTGTGGGAGCTGGCTTGCCAGCGATAGCGGTGGATCAGTCAATGAAAACTTTGACTGTGCCGGCCTCATCGCTGGCAAGCCAGCTCCCACAGGGTTAGCGTTGAGTCTGCAAAGTCTTCGCACACCGTTTCATTACAACTTTGTCATTCAGCTGTCGGTTTGCCGTGCGGATCGCTCGGTAGCCTGAAGTTGTCCCGGCGCCAATGCCGATCAACTCCGACCACTGAGTGACTGACCATGAAAACCCTCCTGCTCGCCTTCACCGCCCTCCTCGCCACCGGTTCCGCGTTTGCCGCCAACATGCCCGATACCGCGGTGATTCATGACAAAACCGGCTTCTATGTGCATCTGGATGTCGACAAAGTTCTGTCCAGCACTGATATTTCACAAGCGTGCGGTGTGATGCCGGCGCAATTGAATTACCTCGACCATCAGGGCCGCGAACATGTGCTGGACTATCAGGTACAAGGCAGCGGCTGCATCAATGACAATTGAGACTGATCGATGAATATTCTGGTTGTCGAAGACGAGCCCAAGGCTGGCAATTACCTGCTCAACGGTTTGCAGGAATTGGGCTACAGCGTCAGTCTGGCGCGCAACGGCGCCGATGGTTTGCACCTGGCGCTGGAACACAGCTTCGACGTGATCGTGCTCGATGTGATGATGCCCAAGATGGATGGCTGGGAAGTCCTGCGCCGGCTGCGCAAGGAAGCCGACACGCCGGTGCTGTTCCTCACCGCCCGCGACGACATCGCCGACCGCGTCAAAGGCCTGGAACTGGGCGCCGACGATTACCTGATCAAACCGTTTTCGTTTGCTGAACTGGTGGCGCGCCTGCGCACCCTGACCCGTCGTGGCCCGATCCATGAGGACGAGCAGCTGCAAGTGGCCGACCTGCAGATCGACGTGCTCAAACGCCGCGTGACCCGCGCCGGGGTGCGCATCACTCTGACCAACAAGGAATTCGCCCTGCTGCAATTGTTCGCCACCCACACCGGGCAAGTGCTGGCGCGCTCGCTGATTGCTTCGCGGGTGTGGGACATGAATTTCGACAGTGACACCAACGTGGTCGATGTCGCCGTGCGCCGCTTGCGCGCAAAAATCGATGATCCGTTCCAGCTCAAGTTGATCCACAGCGTGCGCGGCATCGGCTACCGCTTTGATACTCAGCCATGAATACTCAAAAAACCTACTCCCTGACCCTGCGTTTGGCCTTGGTGTTCGCCCTGCTCGCCTTCGCTTCGCTGGCCGGCCTCGGCGCGGCGCTGTACGGCCAACTGGAGGAGCAACTGATTCGGCGCGATGACATCTCGCTGGTCAGTCGCGTCGATCAGTTGCGCACGTTCCTCAACGACAGCAACACGCTGGAGCTGATCAAGAACAAACCGGCGCTGTTCCAGAACATGCTCGGCAACCGCGAAGCCTTGCTGACCATTGGCGCACCGGGGCAGCCGCCGTTGCTGGTAGTCAATCCCGGTAATCTGAGCACGCCGCAACTGCCCGCCGTGCCGATCAACCACACGATGACGTTGAACGACGTGCAGCACTTGCCTAGCGTCAACGGTGTGCCGTTTTCTGCCGTCGCTGCGGCCATCGATTCCGGCGAACTGGGCAATCTGCAAGTGACCACCGGACGACTGATGAGCGAACGCACGGCGATGCTCGCCAACTACCGCTTGAGCGTTTATGGCCTGGCGACATTGGCGGCGCTGGTGCTCGCGGTGATTGGTTGTCTGCTGGTGTATCGCGGTTTGCTGCCGCTGCGCCGGTTGGCCAAACACGCTCACGGCATCGGCGTCGGCAACCTCGGCGAACGCCTCCACAGCCACGGTGCGCCTCGCGAACTGCTGCCGATGATCGACGCCTTCAACGCCATGCTTGATCGCCTCGGTAAGGGCTTTGCGCAGTTGAGCCAGGTGTCCACCGACATGGCTCACGAACTGCGCACGCCGATCAACAACCTGCTCGGCGAAACCCAGGTCGCCCTGCATCAGAACCGCAGCGTCGAGGCTTATCAGCAGTTGCTCGCCTCCAATGTCGAAGAGCTGGAGCGGCTGACGCGTATGCTCGACAACATGCTGTTTCTGGCGCGCACCGACCCGGCGAGCGCCTTGAGCCAGCGTCAGGAACTGGACGCGGCGGAAGAGATGCAGCGGATCGCCGATTACTTTGAAGGGTTGGCGGCGGACGTCGGCGTGAGCATTGAGGCGCGCGGCAGCGGAGTGATCTGGGCCGAGCCGATGCTATTGCGCCGGGCGCTGGCCAATTTGTGCGCGAATGCGATCAAGTACGGCGCGGCGGATTCGACGCTGCAGGTGGAAGCGATTGCCGAGCCGGACGGCAGTTATTTGCGGGTGCGCAACCACGGCGCGACGATTGCGCCGGAACATCTGGCGCGGTTGTTCGAGCGCTTCTACCGCGTCGACCAATCCCGCGAGCGCTCGGCGCAATCCAACGGTCTGGGCCTGTCGATCGTCGCGACCATCATGCAGTTGCATCAGGGGCGCTACAGCGTCAGCAGCGAGGATGGCGTTACTTGCTTTGAACTCTACTTCCCCGCCCGCCAATGATCTTGATCGACTGTTCCGCCGTCATCGCTGGCAAGCCAGCTCCCACAGGGTTTTGGTTTGGCCAGAGACCTGGATTCAGCGCCGATCATTGTGGGAGCTGGCTTGCCAGCGATGAGGCCAGCACCTACAACACCTTCGTCGGCAGATAGTTCGCTATCGCTCGCACCTTTGAACTGCACTCGGCTGATGATCAGCGCTATCAGCATCAACGCCACCGCCACAGTGAAAGTCATGTGAAAACCGCTGCCGATAACAGCAGCAGGCGCCTGCGTCGGATCCCCCGCCGCCAGCGCAAACACCGCCCCCATCACCGCCGCGCCGGTAATCAAGCCAAGGTTGCGCGCCAGACCGAGCATCGCCGAAACCACCCCACGCTGATCCTGACTGACACCGGCCATCAATCCGGTGTTGTTGGCCGCCTGGAACAGCGCGTAGCTGACAGCAACCACCATGATCGGCAGCACGTAACCGGGCAATCCGAGCGTCATCGGCACGGCCGCCAACAATCCGCAACCGCAGGCCATTCCAAGCAATGCGCCGGGCACGATCCGGTGCGCACCGAAGCGATCCACCAGACGTCCCGCCGGCACGCCGCTCAGCGCGGACAACAACGGCCCGACGGACAACGCCACTCCGACCATCGTGCTGCTGAGGCCCAATCCCCGGTGCAGGTAAAACGGCCCGACCACCAGCGTGGTCATCATCACCGTGGTCACCAGCAATGTCAGCGCCAGGCTGCTGCTCAGTCGCACATCGCTGAACAGTGACAACCGAATCAGCGGCGATTTGGCCTTCATCTCGACCACGATAAACAATCCCGCGCCGCACAGGCTGGCCAGCAGCAGCGGTAACAGCAGACCTTCAAGCGTCATCGCCAGCGCATAAGCCGTCAGCGTCAGCACCAACACTGCGCTGCCAGAAAAATCGAACGCGGCACGCGGGCCTGTCGCCCGATCCGCCGGCAGAAAGCGGTACACCAGCCAGATATTCAGCAAGCCCAATGGCACGTTGAGCAAAAAAATCGACTGCCAACCCACATGCGTCATCAACAGCCCGCCCAGCGACGGCCCGAGACTGGTGCCCGTCGCCGACATCGTTGCCAGCAGCCCCATCGCACTGCCCGCCCGCGATTTGGGCACGGCGTCTGACACCAGTGCCACGGTCAACGCGAACATGATCGCCGCGCCGACGCCTTGTACCGCCCGTGCGCCGATCAGCCAACCCAGCCCCGGCGCCAACGCGCAGGCCAACGAAGCGCTGGAAAAAATACCAATCCCGATCAGCAGCAAGCGCCGCCGCCCCACGCCATCCCCCAGACGTCCGACGCTGACAATCAACGTGGTGACCGCCAGCAAATACGCCAGAACGATCCACTGCACCTGTTGAAACGTTGCTTCAAACGCCGATGCGAGAATCGGTAACCCGGCGTTGGCAATGCTGGTGTCCAGTGACGGCATCAACATCGACAAGGCCAGACTGGTCAGCGCCCAGCGGGCGGGAGTGCTCAGGGATTCTCGGGGCATGGCGGGCTCACAGTGCAAAGGTGACCCGCCATAGCCTGAGCCTCGACAACACACGGCGCAAGACGCATGCTTTGCACTCCATACCTGCATGGAACGCCATGTCATGACTGCCCCGGATCTGAACCTGCTGATCACCCTCGACGTCTTGCTGCGCGAAGGCAGCGTCGCCCGCGCCGCCAAATGCCTGCGGTTGAGCCCGTCGGCGATGAGTCGTGCCCTCGCCCGTCTGCGCGAAACCACTGGCGATCCGTTGCTGGTTCGGGCGGGACGAGGTCTGGTGCCAACGCCGCGCGCATTGGAGTTACGCGAGCGGGTCAGTCATCTGGTGCAGGACGCCGAGGCGGTTTTGCGTCCGGCCGAGGTGCTCGATCCTGGCCGTTTGCAACGCACTTTCACCCTGCGCAACACCGACGGTTTTGTCGAAACCTTTGCCGCCGCCCTGCTCGCGCGCATCGCTCAAGAGGCGCCCGGCGTCCGCCTGCGCTTTGTGCAGAAAGCCGACAAGGACAGCATGCCGTTGCGCGAAGGCCGCGTCGATCTGGAAACCGGTGTGGTCGACGACACGACCGATCCGACCCTGCACAGCCGCATCCTGTTTCGGGATCAGTGGATCGGTGTGGTGCGTGAGGGGCATTCTTTGAGTTCGGGAAAAGTCACCAGCAAGCGTTTTGCCGGCGGCGAGCACATTCTCATTTCACGACGCGGGCGCAGCAGCGGCCCGGTCGATGAGGCATTGCTCGCGCTCGGGCTGACGCGGGACATCGTCACCTCATTCGGCGGATTCTCGGCGGCCCTGACGCTGGTGCGCGAATCCGACTTGATCGCCACGGTCCCGCAGCGCCACACCAGCAAACTGCGCACGGGCCTGCACAGTTTCGCCCTGCCCTTCGCGATGCCGGACATCAGTGTGTCGATGCTCTGGCATCCGCGCATGGACGCCGATCCGGCGCATCGCTGGTTGCGCGATTGCGTGCGGGAAGTCTGCGCCTAGCGCGCATCCCCGCCAGCAGGTTTGTAGAAGAGGAATTTGCCGGTTTCGGCGGTCTTGCGGTATTCCTTGGCCCAACTCGGATGAACGTTGCGGTCATGGAAATACAGTGCGCCGTTGGTGCGATCCTTGAGCTGGCGGTTCAGCGCCTTGCCGGCGATTTCCTTGGCCAGCGCATATTCGGCATCCTCTTTGACCTGATCAGCCTTGCCATCGCACCACCAGGAAAACTGGCAGCTCTTGGTTTCCGAGCCTTGTTTGACCACCGCGCAGACCGTGTCGGGGAAACCTTCATGGCCGAGGCGATTCATCACCACACTGGCCACGGCTTCCATTTCCGGGGTGTCTCTGCCCTTGGCTTCCCAGTAGATACTGCGCGCCAGACAGGTGAGCGGATCGTCCAGCGGCGCGGCGCCGGCCGGGTCTACCGCTTGCGCTTCGGTGGGGGTGATGGCTTCGGATTTCGGTGCAGGCGCGGCGCTGACTTGGTCGGCGGCTTTTTCCTCCAGCACCTGGGCTTTCTCTTCCGCCTTCGCTTTGATCGGGGCCTGATCGGTGGCCCATGCGGAGCCTGCCAACAAGGTCAATACGAGACAACCCGCCAAGCCTTTCAATCCCATGTCTGTTCTTCCGGCAGCGCCCGAGTCGGGCAAGGTGTTACGTCGGGGAGACGCCCGGTTCCCGGGGTCTTCGGTGAGTGTAGACGGCAAATCGCCCGATAAAGTTGCGCAGAAAAAACCGACGAAGGAAGAAAAAGACATTGCATCCACCCGGGGCCTTTCGCGCATCATGGGCGCATTCAGCTCAAGGGAGATTTCCATGCGCTTCATGCCATCCGTTTTGCGTCTTGCCGCGTTGTCCGTGGGCGTTGTGTTTGCCATCCCGGCGCTGGCCAGCGATGAGTCGCAATTGATCGAGTCGATCAACAGCTACCGCAGTCAGCCGCAACGTTGCGGTTCGCAGGCTTCCAATGAACTGCCACCGTTGTCGGCTGATCCACGGTTGCGGCTGCGGGCCAGCGGTGCTGTCGACCTTCAACAAGCCATGGCCAGCGCCAGTTATCCGATGGTCAATGTGCAGGCGATCACCCTCAACGGCCCGCGTGATGCGGCGTCGGCGATGAAGGCGATACAGGAAAGTTTCTGTCAGGTGGTGCTCGATCCGCAGTTTGTTGACGTCGGTGTCAGCCGCGAGGACCGTGACTGGCGCATTGTGCTGGCGCGGCCGCTGCTGTCGGCCAAGTTGGGCGATGCGCAAAGTGAAGGGCAAAAGCTGCTCAGCGAACTCAACGTCGCCCGCAGCCAACCGCGTCAGTGTGGTGACCAGGCATTCACGGCTGCCGCACCGCTGGCCTGGAACGCGACGCTGGGCACGATCTCTCAGGATCACAGCCGCGACATGGCCAACAACAGCTACTTCGATCACAAGGACCGCGACGGCCGCACTCCCGGTGACCGCGCCGAACTCGCCGGTTACAGCGGCCAACTGGTCGGCGAAAACATCGCCGCCGGGCAAGACACCGTGCACAAAGTCGTCGAAGGCTGGCTCGCCAGCCCCGGCCACTGCGCCAACCTGATGAACCCGCAATACAAAGAACTCGGCGCCGCCTACGCCACCGACCCGAAAAGCAACGCCGGCATCTACTGGACCGCCATGTTCGGCGCGCAGTAACCCAATCTCAAACACACCACAAAACCCTGTGGGAGCTAGCCCTGCTAGCGATGAGGCCAGTCCAGTCAGCATCTCCATCGACTGACCCAACGCCATCGCTGGCAAGCCAGCTCCCACAATGTTCAGCGGTGTTCTCATATTCCCCGGTCCACACAAAACCCCGTGGGAGCTAGCCCTGCTAGCGATGAGGCCAGTTCAGTCAGCATCTCCATCGACTGACCCAACGCCATCGCTGGCAAGCCAGCTCCCACAATGTTCAGCGGCGTTCTCATATTCCCCGGCCCACACAAAACCCCGTGGGAGCTAGCCCTGCTAGCGATGAGGCCAGTTCAGTCAACATCTCCATCGACTGACCCACCGCCATCGCTGGCAAGCCAGCTCCCACAATGTTCGGCGGTGTCGCTACCTTCTCCGACCAACACAAATCCCTGTGGGAGCTAGCCCTGCTGGCGATGAGGCCAGTTCAGTCGACATCTCCATCGACTGACCCACCGCCATCGCTGGCAAACCAGCTCCCACAATGTTCGGCGGTGTTTTTATATTCCCCGGCCCACACAAAACCCCGTGGGAGCTAGCCCTGCTAGCGATGGGGCCAGTTCAGTCAACATCTCCATCGACTGACCCACCGCCATCGCTGGCAAGCCAGCTCCCACAATGTTCGGCGGTGTTTTTATATTCCCCGGCCCACAAAAAACCCTGTGGGAGCCAGCCCTGCTAGCGATGAGGCCAGTTCAGTCAGCATCTCCATCGACTGACCCAACGCCATCGATGGCAAGCCAGCTCCCACAATGTTCGGCGGTGTCGCTACCTTCTCCGACCAACACAAATCCCTGTGGGAGCTAGCCCTGCTAGCGATGAGGCCAGTTCAGTCGACATCTCCATCGACTGACCCACCGCCATCGCTGGCAAGCCAGCTCCCACAATGTTCGGGGGTGTTCTCATATTCCCCGGCCCACACAAAAACTGTGGGAGCTAGCCCTGCTAGCGATGAGGCCAGTTCAGTCAACATCTCCATTGGCGGTGCTTCCCAATCATCCGTGCCAACCACCAATCGAGTCATCGACGGCGTCAATCGATCAGTCACTAACAGTGATTGGACGTCATGGAACGTTGCCCATAACCTACGTTGCCCAACTCTTTCCACAGCGGTTTTCATTCCTGCGAGGCTTTCTTGTCAGAGCGCGTCTTGATCGATGGTTACAACCGCCGCGTCGACTATCTGCGCATGTCGGTGACCGATCGCTGCGACTTCCGTTGCGTCTATTGCATGGCGGAAGACATGCAGTTTCTGCCACGGCAAAAAATTCTGACCCTGGAAGAAATCTTTCAGCTGGCGCAGAGCTTCGTCGCCCTCGGCACGCGCAAGATTCGCCTCACCGGTGGCGAACCGCTGATCCGTCCGGGCGTAGTCAAGTTGTGCGAGCAGATCGCCGCCCTGCCCGGCCTGCGCGAACTGTGCATGACCACCAACGGCTCGCAGCTCGGCAAACTCGCCGCGCCGCTGTTCGATGCCGGTGTCAAACGCCTGAACATCAGCCTCGACAGCCTCGATCCGCAACGCTTCAAAGAAATGACCCGAACTGGCGATCTGGCGCAGGTGATCAACGGCATCGATGCCGCGCGCAAGGCTGGTTTTACCCGCACTAAACTCAATGTCGTGGTGATGCAGGGCCGCAACGATCAGGAGATCAACGACCTGGTCAGCTTCGCGATTGATCGTCAGCTCGACGTCTCTTTCATCGAAGAGATGCCGCTGGGGATCATCAGCGAACACAGCCGTGCGGAGTCGTTTTTCTCCAGTGCGCAGGTGCGGGAAAAGATTGCTGAGCGCTATACCTTGATCGACTCGGCGGAATCCACTCAAGGCCCTTCGCGCTACTGGCGGCTGGCCGAGGCGCCGGAGATTCGCCTGGGGTTCATCTCGCCGCACAGCCACAACTTTTGCGGCACCTGCAACCGGGTGCGGCTCACCGTCGAAGGTCGCCTGCTACTGTGTCTGGGTAACGAGCATTCGGTGGATCTGAAAGCGGTGCTGCGCGCCCATCCGGGGCAACCGCAGCGGCTGGAGAAAGCCATCGTCGAGGCGATGAAACTCAAGCCGTATCGACATAATTTCGAAGTGAACGATGACGTTCAGGTCGTGCGCTTCATGAACATGACCGGCGGCTGATCCGCCACCTCCATGGGTTATCGGAACTGCACAGCATGATCATCAGACCCAAGGTCAATCAGTTCGCCATTCTCTTCACCCTCAAGGGTTCAATCGCCAAACGCATTGCCATGCGCACGCTGATGGTCACCCTGCTCGCCTCGGCCATCGTGCTGGTAGAGATCCTCCATCCGAGCAGCTTCACCAAGGTCAACGCCACGCCGTTTACCTTGCTTGGGTTGTCGCTGTCGATCTTCATGAGTTTTCGCAACAACGCCTGTTATGACCGCTGGTACGAAGCGCGCAAAGCCTGGGGTGAGGTGATCGTGCATATCCGCTCGGTGATTCGCGAAACCCATGTGATTCGCGAGTCGGCCGAACGCAAGCCGTTGCTGCTCAATCTGTGTGGCTTTGCTCATGCGCTGAACGCGCGGTTGCACAAGGAAAGCGAGGCTGATGCGAGCAGTCAATGGATCATGCCGAAACCCGATCCGCAGACCCCGGATTACAGCGCACGCATCCTGCAAACGGTGGGTCAGCAGTGTTCTGATCTGCATCAACGCGGCGAGCTGAGCGAGTGGCGCTACATGCTGCTGGCCAATCACCTGACCAGCCTGACCCAGGCCCAAGCGGTGTGCGAGCGGATCAAAACCACACCGCTGCCGTTTCCCTACACGCTGTTGCTGCACCGCACGATTTACCTGTTTTGCATCCTGCTGCCGTTCGCCATGGCTGAACCGCTGGGCTGGCTGACGCCGTTGTTTACAGCGATTGTCAGCTATACGTTTTTTGGTCTGGATGCGATTGCCGACGAACTCGAAGACCCCTTCGGCCGCGACGAAAACGACCTGCCCACCGATGCACTGGTGCGCACCATCGAACGCGACATCCTCGCCGAACTCGGCGCCGAAGTACCGCCACCGCTGAAGCCTGTGGACTATGTCCTGAGCTAATCCTTAGCTCTCCAAACACCCCAAAACCCTGTGGGAGCTAGCCCTGCTAGCGATTTGGCCAGCACAGCCAGCATCTGCATGCCTGACCCACCGCCATCGCCAGCAGGGCTGGCTCCCACAGGGTTCGGCGTTCACTCCGGTCAATTTGGGAGCTAGCTAGCCCTGCTAGCGATTTGGCCAGCACAGCCAGCATCTGCATGCCTGCCCCACCGCCATCGCCAGCAGGGCTGGCTCCCACAGGGTTCGGCGTTCACTCCGGCCAATGTGGGAGCTAGCTAGCCCTGCTAGCGATTTGGCCAGCACAGCCAGCATCTGCATGACTGCCCCACCGCCATCGCCAGCAGGGCTGGCTCCCACAGGGTTCGGCGTTCACTCCGGCCAATGTGGGAGCTAGCTAGCCCTGCTAGCGATTTGGCCAGCACAGCCAGCATCTGCATGCCTGACCCACCGCCATCGCCAGCAGGGCTGGCTCCCACAGGGTTTGGCGTTCACTCCGGTCAATGTGGGAGCTAGCCCTGCTAGCGATGAGGCCTGAACAGCCAACACCCATCCCGGCTGATCGACCAAATTGTGTGTTCAAGATAATTCACATTGATCGTTTACATGTCCGCGAATTCCCCCTTACTATCCGTGCACACCGGTCGGCGGTAACCATCCCGCCACCGACGTTTTCCGCCAACGGAAACACGCGTTATGAGCACGTCACCACAACAATCAAAATCGTTGAACGTCTCCGCTGTGTGCGCCCTCTGTCACAGGGGTCGCGCATGAATCGCATCGTCAATCTCCCCATGGCCCTGCGCCGTTCCAAGCTGCGTCACTCCGCACGCCCGCCGGATATCGTCCTGCCCGTCTGATCGCGCCCGTTAAAAAAGCCGCGACAGTCTCCCACTTCTTGATATCCCTGCCAGGACAGCCACGCCTTTGCCGCGTCGTGTCCGGCCCGAATCTGCGCGCCTGTGCGGCGCCATCGTGAGTGATCGTTATGAAATTTGCAGCCATCGAAGACGCACGCCTGTTTCTTGAGCAAAACCCCGACATCGACATGATCGAGTTGTTCATTCTCGACGCCAACGGCGTGCCACGCGGCAAGTTGTTGCACCGTGAAGAACTGCTCGCCGTGTATGAAAGCGGGCGCCCCCTGCCAAGCACCATCCTCGGCCTGACCGTGCAAGGTGAAGACGTGGAAAACTCCGGTCTGGTCTGGGACGTCGGCGATATCGACTGCCGCGCCTATCCACTGGAAGGCAGCCTGGTACGTCTGCCATGGCGGCAGATTCCAACCGCCGCCGTGCAAGTGAGCATGCACCCCACCGAGGGCATGCCGGCAAGCATCGCCGACCCACGGCACTTGCTGATCAAAGTCATCGATAGCCTCAAAGCCGAGGGTTTTCACCCGGTAATGGCCTGCGAGCTGGAGTTCTATCTGCTCGACGCCAAACGCGATCACAACGGCCGACCGCAACCGGCGCTGGACGCCGACGGTGGCCGACCGCGACACACTCAGGTCTACGGTTTGCGTGAGCTGGAGCAGATCGAGCCGTTCCTCGCCGACCTCTACAGCGCCTGCAAACTGCACGGTATTCCGGCGCGCACGGCGATCTCCGAATACGCGCCGGGCCAGGTCGAAATCACCCTCGAACACGGTGATGCGCTGGAGGCGATGGATCAAGCGGTGCGCTACAAGCGGCTGGTCAAAGCCGTGGCGCACAAGCACGGCATGCAGGCGACATTCATGGCCAAGCCGTTCGATGACCTGGCGGGCACCGGCATGCACATGCACGTGAGTCTGGCCGATAGCAAAGGTCGTAACTTGTTCGCCTCGGAAGACCCGGCCGGCACCCCACTGCTGCGCACGGCGATTGGCGGCATGCTCGCTTCCTTGCTCGATACGTTGTTGCTGTTCTGCCCGAATGCCAACTCCTATCGCCGTTTCCAGGCCAACAGCTATGCGCCATTGGCGCCGACCTGGGGCGTCGACAACCGCACCGTCAGCCTGCGTGTACCGGGCGGTCCGGCCAACACTCGCCACATCGAGCACCGTATCTGCGGCGCCGATGCCAACCCCTATCTGGCGGCGGCGGCAATTCTGGCCGGCATTCATCGCGGCATTCGTGAAGACCTTGATCCTGGAGCGCCGGTCGAGGGCAATGGCTATGCGCAGGCGAAGGAATTGTTGCCGACCGATTGGCTGACCTCGCTGCAGGCGCTGGAAAATTCGGTGTGGGCGCGGGATGCCTTGGGGCAGGAATTTCTCGGAGTGTATTTGGCGGTGAAGCGTGCCGAGTATCGGCAGTTCATGGCTGAGGTGGGTGAGCAGGATTGGCGGTGGTATCTCACCGAGGCCTGAGAACCAACTTAGACCCTGTGGGAGCTAGCCCTGCTGGCGATTGCGGTGTGTCATTCACCAACCATGTGACTGACAGAGCCTCATCGCTAGCAGGGCTAGCTCCCACAGGGGATTGCACTCCGAATTCGAATTCTGTGTGGAAAATAAAATGACCGAACGCTGCAATTCCTACTACACCGCCACCCTCAACCAGGACACCGACTACCCGACCCTGCAAGGCCGGCACAGTGTCGACGTGGTGATCATCGGCGGCGGTTTCACTGGCGTCGCCACGGCGGTAGAACTCGCCGAAAAAGGCTTGAAAGTCGCCATCGTCGAAAGCAACAAGATCGGCTGGGGCGCCACCGGGCGCAATGGCGGCCAAGTGACCGGCAGCCTCTCCGGTGACGGCGCGATGCGCAAACAGATGCGCGCGAAACTCGGCGATCAGGTCGATGACTTCATCTGGCACCTGCGCTGGCGCGGCCACGAAATCATCAAGCAACGGGTTGAGAAATATGCCATCCAATGTGACCTCAAACACGGTCACCTGCACGCCGCCTACAAGCCCAGCCACATGGCCGATTTGCGCAAGGATTACGAAGAAGCCGTACGCCGCGGGCTGGGCGATGAGGTCAGCCTGCTCGACCGCAGCCAGGTGCGCGATTTGCTGCAAAGCGAGCTGTATCACGGTGCGATCAAGAACACCCGCAACATGCATTTGCACCCGCTCAACCTGTGCATCGGCGAGGCACGGGCGGCAGAAAGTCTTGGTGCGTTGATCTTTGAAAACAGCGAAGTGCTGGAGATCATTCACGGCGAGACACCGGGCGTGCGCACCGCTCACGGGCAGATCGACGCCAAGCAAGTGATGCTGGCCGGTGATGTTTATCACAAGCTCGAACCCGAAAAACTCAAGGGCAAGATTTTCCCGGCCATGGGCGGCATCGTCACCACCGCGCCGCTCGGCGATCTGGCGCGGCAAATCAACCCGGAGGATCTGGCGGTGTACGACTGCCGCTTCGTCCTCGACTACTACCGCCTCACTGCCGATGGCCGTTTGTTGTTCGGTGGCGGCGCCAACTACAGCGGCAAGGATTCACGGGACATCGCCGCCGAACTGCGCCCGTGCATCGAGCAAACTTTCCCGGCGCTCAAAGGCGTACAGATCGACTACCAGTGGAGCTGCGCGATGGGCATTGTCATCAACCGCATTCCGCAACTGGGCAAGCTCTCCGACAACGTCTGGTATTGCCAGGGTTATTCGGGGCACGGCATCGCGACGACGCACATCATGGGTGAAATCATGAGCCGGGCGATCACCGGGCAGATGGAGCAGTTCGACACGTTTGCCCAGTGCCAGCACATTCGCGTGCCGATGGGGGATTTGCTGGGGAACCCGTTGTTGGCAGCGGGGATGTGGTATTACCAGATGCTCGAAAAGTTGCGTTGATTGCACTGGCCTTATCGCTGGCAAGCCAGCTCCCACAGGTTTTAGTGGTGTACAGGGATTTCGTGTCCGCCACGGACATTGTGGGAGCTGGCTTGCCAGCGATGAGGCCCTCAAATCCACCACAAAACCTCAATCCGCCAACTGCTCGACCACAATCCCCAACCGCCGATAATCCTCGACACTCCCCGACGCTACATGCCGCTCGGTAATCAGCATCTGCAAGCGCGTGCACGGCCCCACCACAAACGGCTCCACGGCTCCGAGCTTGTCCGCCGACGTCACCGCAATCACTCGCGCGGCACCCTCGAGCATCGCCTGCTTCACAGGCACTTCATCGAAATGCACCGAGGTTATGCCCACCTCCGGATGAATCGCGCAGACCCCGGTGATCGCCAGATCCGCCCGGATCCCCGCCAGTAAACGCAACGCCTCATGCCCACCCGCCGCCATCGTTCGCGGGTTCAACTGACCGCCGGCAAGAATCACCTTCACGCCTTTGAATTCCGACAGGGCAATCGCCGTCATCGGCGAAGCCGTCACCGCCGTGATGCTGATATCTGCACGCAACGACCGCGCGACCTGCAAAGTAGTCGAGCCGGAATCGAACAGCACAATCTGCCCGTCCTCAATCTCCTGCGCCGCCCGTTGCGCCAGGCGGATTTTCACCTCATCGGTCTCGTCCAGCCGCGTGAAGTAATCCTTGCCGGAATCCTTCGGACGGGGCAACGCCCCGCCATGCACGCGCTGCACGAGGCCTGCGGTATCCAGTTCGGCGAGGTCGCGGCGGATGGTGTCTTCGGACACTGCAAAGTGCTGGCTCAACTCCGACGCCATGACTTTGCCGTCACGTTCGAGGAGCAAAAGGATTTTCTGCCGGCGCAGGGATGGCAGTTCGACTGCGGAATGATCGTGCATGGTTATGCCTGTTTATGCTTGTAATTGCAGGTTTCTGCGAGACTAGCGAAAGCCTCTGCCAAACACAAACCGGCGGACATCAATTGTTTCGATCATTGGAATCAACAAGCCGAATTTTTTCTTTGCTTTCAACCTGTTCAGAATGGCCGCACTTCTAAAGGCTCAGGATGGACACCTCATGAATCTCAATTTTGCGTTTGCGTGCATGATCGTTGTGTCGTTTGCGGTGGCGTTGGGGCACGCGTAATGGGTTAATGGACAGAAGGTCAGCAAATAATTAGTTTGGACGTCTCACCGCTAACAAGGAGAAGGTAATGCGACAACCCGTCCGCAAGTTGACACTGGAGAATATCGATTCGATAACGACAGTTTTTCATCAAGAACTTGCCGTCATCGGAGAGTCAATCGCAGGAAAAACGGGCGTGGCATTGATGCTGGCGTTAAAGAGAGATCGCTTGGGCCACGGTCCTTATCCGGGCGTCTCTTTGTTCGAAGCAGCCAACAGAATTATGTCTGACTTAGTGATCCTTCATGGCATTGCAGCCCTTCTAAAGGACAAATACTTCCCTTTCGATGAATACCTTGTTGAATTTGGCAATGAGAACCGAAACAGATTCGATATTTGCGCGAATACGCAAAATTTAAGCTTGGCGGGTGAAGCATTTAATGCAGCACCGTCCTTCTTCCCCAACAAAAAGCGCACAGCTTTAAAAAAGCTGCGCAGCAACGCTTTGGAAGAAAATTACAAAATCATCATGTTCAATGCTGAAGCTTGCTCAGGAAAAGGTTTGAAGCCTGAAACAGATGGTACTTTCCAAATTGCGGTTGATATCGCCACTGGTTTGGTAAGCATTACGCCTCCTCCTACTTCAGCAGCATTAGCTGTCGAATGATTTGATATTCAGATCTCTTCGGCTCATCGAACCTGAATGAATTGCGATTTACACCTCTTCCCGCGCCCGCCGCACCTGCACCAACAACGCCGGCGCAAAATGCAGCAACACCATCCGGCTCAAATGATGCGTCAGGATAAACACCACATTCAGCCCACCACCAAACGCGACGATCGCAATCGTTTCAATCGCCCCCGGCATGTACGCCAGCCATAGCGACAGCGGATCACTGCCCAACCAGCGCGCCGCCACTTCAGCGAATACCGCAGCAACCACGATCATCACACTGACTGAAACCAGCGCCGTGCGCCCATGCCGCCCCAGTTCCGCGAAGCCCAGGCCTTGAAAGCGTGATCCTATCCGCACACCGAGAATCAACGCCGCGAGATTCAAACTCCAGTCGGGCATGTGAAAGCCGTGTAGCCATCCCGATTTCACAAACACCGCCGTGATGATGATCGCCGTGAGCATGAACGGCGCCGGGACGCCGATCACCAGCAGCAAGCGTCCGAGCAGTACGCTCAACGCGATCACCGAAAATGCGGTCAGTGCCATGCCCGTGGTCAATGGATCACCATCGGCAACGCCCACCGCTGCGGCTTGGCCAGGAATCAGGAAACTCACCAGCACGGTGATCAGCAGCAAGCGCATCAGGTGCACGATGATGACCTTGCTTGAAGCCTTTTCAGACTCAAGCAAATCGAACACCGCCGCCAGTGCGCCGGGGTAAACCGCCAACAGCGCATCGGTGCGATTCCAGCCAGCGCCGCGTGTAAGCCACCATGCTGCGAGCGCGATTTGCACGGTCAGGCAGATCAGCAACACGCCGAGGCTCGGCAACATGGTCGAGGCTGTCGCGCTGTCCCACGCTTCGAACATCAGCCCGGTGGCGATGCCGAGTGTGACCTGGATGAAGCCCAGTCCATAGGGAGTTGCCGGTGCGATACCGGTTTTACTGGCGAACACTGCGGTGACGATGATCGAGCCCAACAGCAGACCGTGGGGTACGCCCTCGAACTGCAACAACGCGCCGAAACCGGCGGCAATCAACACACATAGAATGGATTTCATAGTCGCCTTCCTGGCTATTTACCTGACACACCACAACCCCGCGTAGGAGCTGCCGAAGGCTCGGGCCGCGATCGGACGATCTTTTGACTTTTGTTTTTAAAAGCAAGATCAAAAGATCGTCCGATCGCGGCCCGAGCCTTCGGCAGCTCCTACACGGGTAATTTATGCGCGCAACCGTCCAATCGCGCGACGGTATTTCTCGATCCGTTCCAGATCCTCCCAACTCGGCGAGGCAATTCGCGAGATATCGCTGTTCTCTTCCAGATCCGCCAGCTTCACCACTCGCCCAATCGGGTTCTGCGCGGCGCGGTCAACGAAGTCTTCATAGGATTCGCCCGGCACTTTGGTCACGGACTCGATAGCGCTCAGAACCTCTTCGCTGAAGCCTTCCTTGCGTAAATCTTCGAGGCTGATGCCGCAATCCTCAACCACATCGTGCAGCACGGCGACAATGCGCTCTTCCAGCGTGCTCATGCGCAACATGACTTTCAGCGGATGCAGAATGTACGGCACACCGCCCTTGTCGACCTGCCCGGCGTGGGCCGTGGCGGCGATGGCGATAGCGCGTTCGAGGGTTTGGGTCATAGGCAATATTCCATTCCTTGGGCGCTTAATATTTCCGATTGTTTCGCAGTGTATGCGACGGGAGCAAATCAAAAACCCGATGGAACCTCCCTGCTCCGCACAATCTCGAAACTGTATCAGCGCCAAATCATCGATCAGACACGGCGCCATTGGAGAGGAAAGCCCGATGAACATTCGATTCCTGCTTCTGATCGCCACTTTCGCCGTCATCCCCACCTGCGTCATGGCCGAAGGCTGCGACGTGCAGACCCAATCCTCCAGCGCCTCCGTGCCGTCGGTCGAAAGTCACAGCTGTTATGAATACGAAGGCATGCCGGTGAACTCGATTGACTGGTCGTGCAGCAACGAGAGCAAAGACATGCTCAGTAGCACCAAGAACAAGGTCGAACATTGCGCCGACCACTATCAGGCCTCGTGCATCGCCACCATCACCCAGGAGTCCTTGGCGAATCCGCACTCCACCAGCAAAGACAAGAATGCCAAAGCGCTAAACATCCCTGACAACGCTCAAGTGACCACGTATTACTACGACGTGGAGCATTTGGCTCAAGCGCGGATTGATTGTGAGAATGGTGGCGGGCATTGGAAGGCGAAGTGAACATCTGGCATGCATGAAAAGCCCGGCTCAAGGCCGGGCTGTTTGATGCACGCCATTAACTAGCTGCCGCCTCCGCTGCCGCCACCGCTGCTACTGCCTCCGCCCTGACCCGCACCACTTGGTTTGGAACCAGCTGGCACCGGCCCATTATCGGTTTTACCGCCATCCGCGCCTGGGGGCAGCGCATTGGCGTCCGGATCGGCATTGGTAGAGGGCGAAGCTGGCTCACGCGTCTGGCTGCTGCCATCGTTCGCCGTTGGAGTGGACGTCTCCCCAGCCGCAACTGCATATAGCGAACTGCCGGAGAGGAGCGCCGCGAGTGTAAACACCGCAATTTTATGGTTCAGCATGGTGGCTTTTCCTTTGCTGGGTGAGTTACAGCATTGGAAGAGCGGCTCGCGTGAAGGTGCGGTGTATCGGATGAATGGTCATGGTTTAATGGAATAAAACCCAGGCCTGTTCGGGCATAGACTCACTGGATAGCTCGTGCGAAGGGATCAAAAACGCCCACATAGCATTGGCCTTTCGCAGGACATTATGAAATGACCAAGCCTCTATTGGGAATCTGGTTGGCGTTTGCCATTTGGCGCTCTCTTTTGGCCGCTCGCAGGCACCACTTTTTTTGGGCCAATTGGATTTTCCCTGAGCAATACATCCTCTTAGCCGCATCATTTTCCAACTTGTAACGCGTCAATTCCTCGTCACGAGAATCCTCGGCAATCAATCGATCCAGGGTGATTTTCAAACGAGAAAAATGCACGGACGGATGTTTCTTCTTTAAGGAGCGCAAGGTGATCGTGTTCTGCTTTACACCCCATGTTGGCAGGACGAAAAACTCCCAGTTATTCAAATCTCGAATTTCCCGGGTCTCCTGGGCGTCGTCCTTGAAGTGAGCAAGGACGTAAAAATCAGACCAGCGCCGGTAGAGTTCGACCGCTTTTCCATACTGCTTGGTTACGTAGTTATTCCACACGTATCCTTGGCGAGGCTCTAAATCAAACACTACCTGCTTGCTACTGCTGGACGTAGATTTAACTTCAATACCCCAGCCGAAGCGGGTGCTGTGGCAATGCGGTTGAAAGTGCGCGGAAAACTCCCTGATACCCCTTCCGTACGTCAGATCGACCACATCCCAATCTTTACGAGTCTGGTAGTTCGCCGCCAAAGTTCTGTCCGAACTCAAGGCCAGGTAGACCAGGTATTCCGCCAGATTACCGCGCATGGTTGGCGATTTCAGGTCGGCATAACACCACCGCCAGGCATTCAACAAAGTTGTGCCAGCACTGTAGGTATTTGTGAACGGCGAATGAAGCTCAAGCATAAAACTCAATCATTCCATGGAGCTTTTAAAAGTTAGCCGGCGTATTCGCACTAATAATCTCAGCCTCATCCGCCCCGATATTGCGGAACTTATGCGGCAGCGTGGTCGGAAAGTAATAGCCATCCCCCGCATTCAACACACTCACCGACCCATCCACGGTCAACTCCACCGTACCACGCGTAACCAGCCCACACTCCTCGCCCTCGGCGTGAACGATTGGCTCTTCCCCGGAACTCGCGCCGGGGGCGTATTGCTCGCGCAGCAAGCGCATCTGCCGGCTGGGCACGGAGGCGCCGATCAGCAGCAGGCGCAGGCCGTGGCGGCCGAGGTCGGGTTGTTCGTTGGCGCGGAAAACGTATTGGTGTTCGCGCGGCGGTTGGTCGAAGGTGAAGAAGTCGGCCAGGGACATCGGTATGCCTTCGAGCAGCTTTTTCAGGGAGCTGACGGAAGGGCTGACGCGATTCTGTTCGATCAGGGAGATGGTGGCATTGGTCACGCCGCTACGCCGGGCCAGCTCGCGCTGGGAGAGTTTGTAGCTTTCGCGTACTAGTTTGAGTCGAGAACCCGTATCCATGACAGCCTTATGTGAGAACGACTTAAGGGCGATGGGGGTGGGTGGCGGGTGACGCGCCGAGGGCGCGGATCACGTTGCTCCCGTGTCCCGGAACCGTGAAAGGCGGCTATTAAATCACGTTTGCCGGTGTTGCTCAGCAGGTTCGATGGACGGTGGGTGAAATGAGCCTGCCGGTGGTAAATCTGGGCTGAATACAAAATCTGTGGGAGCTGGCTTGCCAGCGATTGGTTGGCCTATTCAACATCCCTTTTGCTGAAAGACCGCCATCGCTGGCAAGCCAGCTCCCACAGGTTTTGTGGTGTGTCAGTAAGTGTGATAGCGCCTTCACGGGCGCCATCGCTGGCAAGCCAGCTCCCACAGGTTTTGTGGTGTGTCAGTAGGTGTGATAGCGCCTTTACGGGCGCCATCGCTGGCAAGCCAGCTCCCACATTTGAATATCTGGGGTGTTGCGATAAGAAAAACCGGCGGGGTCTTGGGGGCCGCCGCCGGGGAGGTAACTTAAATGCCGAAGCGGTCGCGCAGCGAGTAGTACACGGCGCCGAGGGCGGTCAGTGGGGCGGAGAACGTGCGGCCACCGAGCATTGGCATGTGCGGCAGCGAGGCGAAAGCGTCGAAGCGTTCGGCGTCGCCACGGATCATTTCCGAGATCAGTTTGCCGGCCAGGTGCGAGCAAGTGACGCCGTGACCGCTGTAGCCCTGCATGTAGTAGGCGTTTTTTTCGATGCGACCGAATTGCGGCATGCGTGACATGGTCAGCAGGAAGTTGCCGGTCCAGCGGTAGTCGATCTTGACGTCTTTGAGCTGCGGGAAGGTCTTGAGGATCTTCGGGCGGATCAGTTGTTCGATGTCGTCCGGTTCACGCGCGCCGTAGACTACGCCGCCGCCGTAGAGCAAGCGGTTGTCGGCGGTCAGGCGGTAGTAATCGAGCAGGTAGTTGCAGTCTTCGACGCAGTAGTTGTTGGTGACCAGACTGCGCGCCTGCTTTTCGGTCAGCGGTTCGGTGACGACGATCTGCGAGCCGCACGGCATGCTTTTCGCGGTGACGCGGTTGTCCAGACCTTGCGGCAGGTAAGCGTTACCGGCGATCAGCAGGTACTTGGCGCGCACCAGGCCTTTGGCGGTGCGCACGGTGATCGGCTCGCCGTAGGTGATTTCCACGGCAGCGGACTGTTCGTAGATCTTGCCGCCCAGACGCACGATGGCGGCGGCTTCACCCAGTGCCAGGTTCAGCGGGTGAACGTGACCGCCCTGCATGTCGAGCAAGCCGCCAACGTAGGCGTCAGAGCCGATTTCGCGACGGATGTCGGCCTCATCGAGCATCTTCAGATTGCGGTTGCCGTAACGTTCCCAGTTGCGCTTTTGCTCAGCCAGACCGTTGAGTTGTTTCTTGTTCATCGCTGCGAAAATACCGCCCGGGCGGTAGTCGCACTTGATGTCGTATTCCTTGATGCGCGAACGGATGATGTCGGCGCCTTCGAAGATCATGCTGCCGAGAATTTCCGCAGTCTTGTCGCCATAGCGCTCTTCGATCACATCGACGTCGCGGCTGTAGGAGTTGACCAGTTGACCGCCGTTGCGACCGCTGGCGCCGTAGCCGACTTTCGCGGCTTCGAGCACGGTCACTTTGTAGCCGGCCTCGGTGAGGAACAGCGCCGAGGACAGACCGGTGTAGCCGGCGCCGATGATGCAGACATCGCAATCCACCGCTTCTTCCAGAACCGGGAAGTCGATGACTTCGTTGCGGGACGCTGCGTAGTAGCTGTTCACGTGTTGCTGTTTCATACGATTCTCCGATGGCCGCCAGACGCTGGCGACCGCCGCTGTAAAAAGAGTTAGAGCTTGATCCAGGTCGCTTTCAGCTCGGTGTACTTGTCGAACGCGTGCAGCGATTTATCGCGGCCGTTGCCCGACTGTTTGAAGCCACCGAACGGTGCGGTCATGTCGCCGCCGTCGTACTGGTTGACCCAGACGCTACCGGCACGCAGGCCACGCGCGAAGGTGTGCGCCTTGCTGAGGTTGCTGGTCCACACGCCGGCGGCGAGGCCGAAGATGCTGTCGTTGGCGATCTGCAACGCTTCTTCCGCGGTGTCGAAGGTGATCAGCGACAGCACCGGGCCGAAGATTTCTTCCTGGGCGATGGTCATCGCGTTGGTCACGCCGTCGAAGAGTGCCGGTTGCACATAGAGGCC
Source organism: Pseudomonas sp. 4CAES_32.4 (assembly GCF_058136335.1). Taxonomy (NCBI): domain Bacteria; kingdom Pseudomonadati; phylum Pseudomonadota; class Gammaproteobacteria; order Pseudomonadales; family Pseudomonadaceae; genus Pseudomonas; species Pseudomonas sp. 4CAES_32.4. The sequence continues at coordinate 2,489,513 of NZ_CM176882.1, read as the reverse complement.
ACCGGTTTCTTCGAGGGTGCGTTGGCCGCCGGCAATCAGCTCGGCGCCCTGCTCGCGACCGATGCTGATGTAGCGCAGGACGTTGTCGAGTTGACGCTGATCGACCACGGCGCCGACGGTGGTCGCCGGATCCAGTGAATGACCCGGTTTCCACGCTTGCAGCGCTTCCACCAATAGCGGAATGAACTGCTCGCGGATCGAACGTTCGACCAGCAAGCGCGAACCCGCAGTGCAGACTTCGCCCTGGTTGAACGCAATGGCGCCGGCCGCTGCTTGTGCTGCCGCGCGCAAGTCCGGTGCGTCGGCAAACACCACGTTCGGGCTCTTGCCCCCTGCTTCGAGCCAGACGCGTTTCATGTTGCTTTGGCCGGCATAAATCATCAGTTGCTTGGCGATCGCCGTGGAGCCGGTGAAGGCCAGCACGTCGACGTCCATGTGCAACGCCAGCGCCTTGCCAACGGTGTGGCCGAAGCCTGGCAGGACGTTGAACACGCCTTTCGGAATACCGGCATCCAGCGCCAGTTGGGCGATGCGGATCGCCGTCAGCGGCGACTTTTCCGAAGGCTTGAGGATGAACGAGTTGCCTGCTGCCAGCGCCGGAGCGAACTTCCAGCTGGCCATGATCAGCGGGAAGTTCCACGGCACGATGGCCGCGACCACGCCGGAAGGCTCGCGAGTGACGAGGCCGAGTTGGTCGTGCGGTGTGGCGGCGACTTCGTCGTAGATCTTGTCGATGGCTTCGGCGCTCCAGCGGATCGCGTTGGCGGTCGCCGGGATGTCGATGCTCATCGAATCGCTGATCGGTTTACCCATGTCGAGGGTTTCCAGCAGCGCCAGTTCTTCCTGGTTCTGCAGGATCAGATCGGCGAAGCGAATCAGAATGCGCTTGCGCTCGGCCGGGGCTTTTTTCGCCCATACGCCGGATTCAAAAGACTGACGCGCGACTTCAACGGCGAGGTTGGCGTCGGCTTCATCGGTGCTGGCCACGGAGGCGAGGAAACGGCCGTCGACGGGGCTCAAGCATTCAAACGTGTCGCCACTGATGGCCGGGCGGTATTCACCGTTGATGAACGCGCGGGCTTCGATGGTCAGGGACTGGAAGCGTTGTTCCCAGTCGTTGCGGGTCGTTGTCATTGTTGTGGCTCGACAAGGGGGGAGAAATTGGGTGATTGCCGAAATGCCGACAATCTTCACGACCTGTCCAAAACCCTGTGGGAGCGGGCTTGCCCGCGATAGCGGTGGGTCAGTCGCCTTCAATGCTGAAGGTGACGGCCCCATCGCGGGCAAGCCCGCTCCCACAGGTATTGGTGGTGTGCATCAGGAATCGCAATGAGTCGTTAAACGGTATGCAGATACCAGTTGTACTCAAGGTCAGAGATCGAGTTTTCGAACTCGGCCAGCTCGCTTTCCTTGCACGCGACGAACACGTCGATGTACATCGGGTCGATGTAGCGGGCCATGACTTCGCTGTCGTCCAACTCGCGCAGTGCGTCGCGCAGGTTGTTCGGCAGGCTCTGTTCGTTCTGCTCGTAGCTGTTGCCTTCAACCGGGGCGCCCGGCTCGATCTGGTTGGTCAGACCGTGGTGAATACCGGCCAGCACCGAAGCCATCAGCAAGTACGGGTTAGCGTCGGCACCGGCGACACGGTGCTCGATGCGCACGGCGTCCGGCGAACCGGTCGGTACACGCACGGCCACGGTGCGGTTGTCGATGCCCCAGCTCGGCGAGTTCGGTACGTAGAACTGCGCGCCGAAACGGCGGTACGAGTTGACGTTCGGGCACAGGAACGCCATTTGCGCAGGCAGGGTCTCCAGCACACCGCCGATCGCGTGACGCAATGCGGCGTTCTGCTCGGGATCCTCGCTGGCGAAGATGTTGTTGCCTTCTTTGTCCAGGATCGAAATGTGCACGTGCAGACCGTTGCCCGCCTGGCCCGGATACGGCTTGGCCATGAAGGTGGTGTCCATCTCGTGGTCGTAGGCGATGTTCTTCACCAGACGCTTGAGCAGGACGGCGTAGTCGCACGCTTTGATCGGGTCGGAGACGTGATGCAGGTTGACTTCAAACTGCGCCGGGGCGCTTTCCTTGACGATCGCGTCAGCCGGGATGCCCTGCTCTTTCGCGCCTTCGAGGATGTCTTGCAGGCAATCGACGTATTCGTCGAGATCGTCGATCAGGTACACCTGAGTCGACACCGGACGCTTGCCGGAGACCGGCGAACGCGGCGACTGCGGACGACCGTTCACGTTGTCCTGATCGATCAGATAGAACTCAAGTTCGAACGCTGCACAAATCGTCAGGCCGAGGTCGTCGAATTTGCGCACGACGTTAGCCAGCACTTCACGCGGGTCAGCGAAGAACGGCTGGCCTTCGATCTCGTGCATGGTCATCAGGAGTTGTGCGGTTGGGCGCTTCTGCCACGGCTCGATGCTCAGGGTGCCGGGGATCGGGTAGCAGATGCGGTCAGCGTCGCCGATGTCCAGACCCAGGCCGGTGCTTTCCACCGTGGAGCCATTGATGTCGAGGGCGAAGAGCGAGGCCGGCAGGTTGATGCCTTTCTCGTAAACCTTATGAAGACTGGTGCGTTCGATGCGCTTGCCGCGCACCACACCGTTCATATCCGCAATCAGAAGGTCGACGTACAAAACCTCAGGATATTTCTTAAGGAATGCGTTTGCTTCGTTGAGTTGAACGGTACGCAGAGGGACCGACATGATGCACCTATTTAGCTGTTAATTATTATGTTCACTGCTGTTTCGCCGAGCCAGTCAACCCGAACGGCAAAGTGAAGTCAATAGCGAACAGATGACCGCCAAAGGTTTATTTTCCGGGCTTTTTTTAACACCTGCGTGCCAATACAGGCGCCAAAGCCCCGAGAATCATGAAGATATGATGAACGGCGTTTAGAATTTTTTACATGGCAGTTGTTAATTAAAATAAACGCGGATAAGCTCCGGAAAAGCTCGTTCAAGTGTCAAACTTCGAGGTGAATAAAAATGGCATTCAAGCCATTGATCGGCGTTACTGCGTGCGTCAAACAGATTGGCCTGCACCCCTATCACATCAGCGGCGACAAGTACGTACGTGCTGTCAGCGTTGGCGCTAACGGGTTGCCAGTGGTCATTCCTTCCCTTGGCAACCTGACCGAAATCGAAGACCTGCTCGGTCAACTCGACGGTCTGCTGCTGACCGGCTCGCCCTCGAACGTGGAACCCTTCCACTATCAAGGCCCGGCCAGCGCCCCCGGCACGGATCACGATCCGGCGCGGGATGCCACCACCCTTCCTTTATTGCGTGCAGCCATCGCGGCGGGCGTTCCGGTGCTCGGCATTTGCCGTGGCTTCCAGGAGATGAACGTGGCGTTCGGCGGCAGCCTGCATCAGAAGGTGCACGAGTTGCCGGGCATGCTTGATCATCGCGAAGCCGACAGCCCGGAACTCGCTGTGCAATACGCACCGGCCCACGCCGTGACGGTATTGGGCGGCGGCGTGTTCGAGGCGCTGGAGTTGCCGGGCGAGTTCCAGGTCAACTCGATTCACAGCCAGGGCATCGACCGCCTCGCTCCCGGCCTGCGTGCCGAAGCGGTGGCGCCGGACGGTTTGATCGAGGCGATCTCGGTCGAGCACAGCCCGACCTTCGCCCTCGGCGTGCAATGGCACCCGGAATGGCAAGTGCTGGACAACCCGAACTACCTGAAGATTTTCCAGGCGTTCGGCGCGGCATGCCGGCAGCGGGCGGCGCGGCGCAACCAGCGCTGACCCCAGCGAAGAATACCTAACGATTTACTGCCCCCACGGACGTCGGGTGTGCCTGCGCACATCCAGCATCCGAGAACAACAACACCCGTGATAACAACAAGTACGACCCAGGCAGCCAGGACGGCGGCGCCGAACAAGCCGGATCGGTAAGTGCAATACCTGTCACAACAATGCAAAACCCTGTGGGAGCTGGCTTGCCAGCGATGAGGCCATCACCTTCAACATTAATGGTGACTGACCCACCGCCATCGCTGGCAAGCCAGCTCCCACAGGGTATTGCGGCGATTCGACCGGAGCAGCGCTTACAGGCTTGCAATCCACTTAAGCCCGGCCACGTTGGCCAGGCGACTGAAACATGTTGGGAGTTTCACATGGCAAACGCCTCCAGCACTTACAGGAAGGCTCTTGAGGGTCATCAGCAACCGAAAAAGGTTCTGGTGAAAGTCGATCGTGTCACCAAGAAGTTCGACGAAACCACAGCAGTGGACGATGTGTCCCTGGAGATCCATCAGGGTGAAATCTTCGCTCTGCTCGGCGGCTCCGGTTCGGGCAAATCGACCCTCCTGCGCATGCTCGCCGGTTTCGAGCGCCCGACTGAAGGGCGGATTCTGCTCGACGGCGTGGACATCACCGACATGCCGCCCTACGAGCGGCCGATCAACATGATGTTCCAGTCGTACGCCTTGTTCCCACACATGACCGTTGCGCAGAACATCGCCTTCGGCCTCAAGCAAGACCGTTTGCCGGCCAGCGAAATCGACGCCCGTGTCGATGAAATGCTGCGCCTTGTACACATGACCCAATACGCCAAACGCAAGCCGCATCAACTGTCCGGCGGCCAGCGTCAGCGCGTCGCCCTCGCCCGCTCGCTGGCCAAACGTCCGAAGCTGTTGCTCCTCGACGAACCGATGGGTGCGCTGGATAAAAAGCTGCGTTCGCAGATGCAACTGGAGCTGGTGCAAATCATCGAGCGCGTCGGCGTGACGTGCGTGATGGTGACCCACGACCAGGAAGAAGCCATGACCATGGCCGAGCGCATCGCGATCATGCACCTCGGCTGGATCGCCCAGATCGGCAGCCCGGTCGACATCTATGAAGCGCCGGTCAGCCGTATGGTCTGCGAGTTCATCGGCAACGTGAACGCCTTCGACGGCACCGTGGTGGAAGACCTTGAAGGTCACGCAATCATCCACAGCCCGGACTTGCAGCAGAAGATCTACGTCGGTCACGGTGTCAGCACCTCGGTGCAGGACAAGTCGATCACCTACGCGATCCGTCCGGAAAAAATGCTCGTCAGCACCACCCAACCCGAGTTCCGCTACAACTGGTCCGAAGGCAAGGTGCATGACATCGCCTACCTCGGCGGCCACTCGGTGTTCTACGTCGAACTGCCGGGCGGCAAAATCGTCCAGTCGTTCATGGCCAACGCCGAACGCCGTGGCGCACGTCCGACCTGGGACGACAAGGTCTACGTGTGGTGGGAAGACGACAGCGGCGTGGTACTGCGCTCATGAAAACCTTCAATCAGCAATTCCTGCGCCTGGTGCCCAGCGGACGAAAACTGGTCATTGGTATCCCGTTCATCTGGCTGTTCCTGTTCTTCATGCTGCCGTTTTTCCTGGTGATGAAGATCAGTTTCTCGGAAGCCGCGCTGTCGATCCCGCCGTACTCAGAGATCTACACCTACGCCGAACAGAAATTCCAGCTGCTGCTGAACATCGGCAACTACACCATGCTCGGCGAAGACGAGCTGTACCTGTCGGCCTATCTCGGTTCGCTGAAAGTTGCGGCGCTGAGCACGATGATGTGCCTGCTGATCGGTTTCCCGATGGCCTACGCGATCACCAAGACCGGCAAGGAAACGCAAAACGTCCTGCTGCTGTTGATCATGATGCCGACCTGGACCGCGATCCTGATCCGCGTTTACGCGTGGATGGGCATCCTCAGCAACAACGGTTTGCTTAACGCGTTTCTGATGTGGACGGGGCTCACTGATCACCCGATCGAGATCCTCAACACCAACACGGCCGTGTATATAGGCGTGGTTTACGCCTACCTGCCGTTCATGGTGTTGCCGCTCTACGCCAACCTCGTCAAGCACGACGGCAGCCTGCTGGAAGCCGCGTCTGATCTGGGTTCGAGCAACTTCAACAACTTCTGGAAAATCACTGTGCCGCTGGCCAAGAACGGCATTATTGCCGGCTGCATGCTGGTGTTCATTCCAGTGGTCGGTGAGTTCGTGATTCCGGAATTGTTGGGTGGCCCGGAGACGCTGATGATCGGTCGCGTGCTGTGGCAAGAGTTCTTCAATAACCGCGACTGGCCGGTAGCGTCCGCGCTGGCGGTGGTGATGCTGTTGATCCTGATTGTGCCGATTCTGCTGTTCAACCGCAGCCAGGCCAAAGAGATGGAGGCACGGGGATGAAACGCTTCGGTTTTTCCAAGTTCATGCTGATCTTCGGTCTGATGTTCATTTATCTGCCGATGCTGATTCTGGTGATCTACTCGTTCAACGCATCCAAACTGGTGACGGTGTGGGGCGGCTGGTCGGTGAAGTGGTACGTCGGTTTGCTCGACAACACGCAACTGATGGGCTCGGTGGTGCGCTCGCTGGAAATCGCCTGCTACACCGCGATTGCCGCTGTTGCACTGGGTACGCTGGCGGCGTTCGTGCTGACTCGCGTCACGCGCTTCAAGGGTCGCACCTTGTTTGGTGGTCTGGTGACTGCGCCGTTGGTGATGCCTGAGGTAATCACCGGTCTGTCGCTGTTGCTGCTGTTCGTGGCGATGGCGCAGCTGATCGGCTGGCCGCAGGAACGTGGCATCGTGACGATCTGGATCGCTCACACCACGTTTTGTGCCGCCTATGTGGCGGTGGTAGTCTCCGCGCGCCTGCGGGAGCTGGATCTGTCGATAGAAGAAGCGGCGATGGATCTCGGTGCGAAGCCGTTCAAGGTGTTTTTCCTGATCACCATTCCAATGATCGCGCCGTCGCTGGCAGCGGGCGGGATGATGTCGTTTGCCCTGTCGCTGGATGACCTGGTGTTGGCGAGTTTCGTTTCCGGGCCAGGTTCGACCACCCTGCCGATGGAAGTGTTCTCGGCGGTGCGTCTGGGCGTGAAGCCTGAAATCAACGCCGTGGCCAGCCTGATTCTGCTGGCGGTGTCGCTGGTGACCTTCCTGGTCTGGTACTTCGGCCGCAAGGCAGAAGCCAACCGCAAACGGGCGATTCAGGAAGCGATGGATCAGACCGCGAACGAGTCGTGGCAGCAGCCGCAACAAGCCGCCACCGCATAACCCTGTAGGCGCTGCGGCACGCTGCGATCTTTTGATCTTGATGTGAAAGATCAAAAGATCGCAGCCTCGTTTCACTCGACAGCTCCTAAATAAGCAGGCGCTGTTAACCGAGTTTTGGCTTTGTGTTTTTTGAATAAAAAGAATGGAGTTGTACCGATGAAAATGTTTGGCAGGACTCTGCTGACACTGTCCTTAATGGGCGCAATGGTCATGGGCGCCCAGGCCAACGACAAGGTGCTGCGTGTTTACAACTGGTCCGATTACATCGCGCCGGACACCGTCAAGAAGTTCGAAGACGAGACCGGTATCCGCGTGACCTACGACGTTTTCGACAGCAACGAAACCCTTGAGGCGCGCTTGCTGGCGGGCAAATCCGGTTACGACCTGGTCGTGCCGTCGAACAGTTTCCTGGCCAAGCAGATCAAGGCTGGCGTCTATCAGACGCTGGACAAATCGAAGCTGCCGAACTGGAAGAATCTCAACCCGGTGCTACTGAAAAACGCCGCCGCCAGTGATCCGGACAACGCCCACGCGTTTCCGTACATGTGGGGCTCGATCGGCATCGGTTTCAACCCGGCCAAGGTCAAGGAAGTGCTCGGCGCCGACGCCCCGACCAACTCCTGGGACTTGCTGTTCAAGCCGGAGAACGCTGAAAAGCTCAAAGCTTGCGGCATCAGTTTCCTGGATTCGCCCACCGAGATGATCCCGGCCGCCCTGCACTACTTGGGCTACCCGGTGAACGACAAGGACACCGCGCATATCCAGGAAGCCGAGGCGCTGTTCATGAAGATCCGCCCGAACGTGGCGTACTTCCATTCCTCGAAATACATCTCGGATCTGGCCAACGGCAACATCTGCGTCGCGGTCGGCTACTCCGGCGATGTGCTGCAGGCCAAGGCCCGCGCGGTGGAATCGGGCAACAACGTGGTGATCGATTACAGCATTCCCAAGGAAGGCGCCGGCAGCTTCTACGACATGGTCGCCATCCCGCGTGATGCCGCCAACGTCGAGAACGCTTACCTGTTCATGGACTTCCTGATGCGCCCGGACATCATCGCCGAGATCACCAACAGCAACGGCTACAGCAACGCCAACGCGGCGGCCACGCCATTGGTGGATGAAGCGATCCGCAACGACCCGGGCTCGTACCCGTCGCAAGCGGTGATGGCGACGCTGTATGCGGTGCCGGATCAGCCGATCGCTACGCAGCGAATCATGACTCGCGGCTGGACCCGGGTGAAGCTCGGTAAATAATTGATAAGCGCGATCCCATGTGGGAGCTAGCCCTGCTAGCGATTGCAGTGGGTCAATCAGCAGAGATGTCGACTGACAAATTGCTATCGCTAGCAGGGCTAGCTCCCACAGTAAAGCAATGCAGTGCTGAAAATTTCCCGTTCGCGCAGCGCCTTACCACCGCTGCAACCTCTCTCTGAACGGCCTCACCTGGCTCCCTCGGCTCAGGTGAATTCTCAGGCGCCTTCGGGCGCCTTTTTTTGTGCCTTCAGCTCAGCGACCAATCCTGAAGAATCCGATAACGCCCCTTGTGCGATTCGAACAAGGCGAAGCGTTCGGCACGCAGGAAGAATTCCGGTGGCGTAACGGACTCCGGCTCCGGCGCACGGTAGTCGCGGGCCAGGGTCAGGTGCGGACGAAACTCGCGCGGTGTCTCATCGAATCGGAACGGCAGCATCGCCTGTTCCAGCGCATAGACCAGGCGCAACAAGGCCTGCGGTGCCTGCTCGGGCGCCAGCGATAACACCCCGGCGCGATGCCAGACCTGCAGACGATCCAGAGCAATCTTCAACGGCTCACCCGGCGTGCGCACTTGCCCGGCGGCCTCGCAGACTTCGTTAATCTGCGCCAGCGGTACAGCGCCGAGAAACAACAGCGTCAGATGAAAGTTATCCGCCGGCACCGGTTTGCCGGTTCTCAGGCTCAGCTCCGCGCGCCACTGCGCAATCGCCTTGCGCTGCGTCGGCGGGCAATCCAGTGCGAAGAACAATCGCTTGAACGGTTCATCGGTCATGGCCCTGCTCCCTTGTTCATCCTGATTGGGCCGATTCTACAGCCTGATCTGACGACTCGTGGCAGGCAGCTATAGTTCAAGGATTGCCATCAACCGGAGGTCGCCATGCGCGAGATCCTCAGCAAAGAACCCTGGTGGGCCCGGCCACCGCAGCCTGGGCAGAACGAAACCGAACTGGAATGGGGCTGGCTGGTGCATTACAGCGAGGGCGAGCCGCGTTTCGAATTCGTCCGCGAACGACCCACGGACGAACAGATTCGCGAGCGTAAAAGCTGCCGCATCACGCCAACTACCGAGTAAACACAAACCCTGTGGGAGCTAGCCCTGCTAGCGATTGCGGTGCATCAACCAATGCAGTGTTGGATGTGTTGACGCCATCGCTGGCAAGCCAGCTCCCACAGGTTTCTCGAATGTTTGCGGTATCTGTGTCCCGCTACAAATACCTGTGGGAGCTGGCTTGCCAGCGATGGCGGTGGGTCAGTCAATAATGTTGTTGAAATTGCCTAATCCATCGCGAGCAGGCGAAGGCCTACAAGAGATTTGCGGTGGCGTCAGGATTCGAGGATGTTCTTGAAGCCGCCGAAGATCATCCGCTGCCCGTCAAACCCCATCGGGTTGACGTCCGGTTGCATGCGCGGGTCTTCCATCATTTTGGCCATGCCGGCGTCGCGGGTCGCTTTGTCGGGCCAGACCAGCCAGCCGGACGAGACGGTTTCGCCCTCCTTGAGTTTGACCGCCAGCGGAAATGACGTGACTTTGCCGTCCGGCACGTCATCGCCCCAGCACTGAACCACGTCCTCTGCGCCGTATTCCTTGAACAATTTCGCGGCGATTTCGCAGTGCTTTTTGTACTGCTCGCGATTGGCGGTTGGCACCGGCGCCACAAAAATATCGATGTAAGCCATGATCATTCTCCTTGTACGTTGGGTTCGATCTGCTGATTGGTCGATTGCGGCGGTTGCCATTCGACAGGGTCCACGCCGAACCCGACCGACGGTCCTTCGCTTCCCGCGAGATGGCGTTCGACTTGCCCGGCCATGTGCAGCGTGCCGGCCATGACCCCGGTGGTCGGGTTCTGCACCAGTTTCAGCCAGGCTTTGTCGAACGTATTGCCCAGACTGCTGCGGATCAGCGCCTCACTGTCAGGCCGGTCATTGGCCTGGATGATCGCGCGAACCCCCGCCACGCCGACCGAAATCAAACCGCCGGCAAGCTTGCCGGCAGCGGCGGCCACCGCACTGGCCGCACCACGCGGGGCCATTTCCGCTTCCATCCGTTGGCTCGCGCGCTTGGCCACCGGTGCCATGCCAGCGTCAGTCGAAGCAATGCCCTTGGCGCCACCCTCGGTGTGGATCTTATCGATCAGCGCCGCGTAGGCCGGCAAAGTGTTCAACGGCTCTGTGCTGATCACTTGAAACAGCGATGCATCGCGTGCCGGCGGCGGGCCAAGAGCGATGGCCGGGACTCTCTGCAAATGCCCGTTGAGCTGACCAATGGGCACGCCATGGCGCTGAGCGATGAGCGGCATTTGCTGGGCCATCAACTGCGCATAGAACGCCGTGGCCTGGCCGAGAATCGCGTCCGGGTCGACCTCCACCGCCACCGGCGCGAGGACCTTTTCCTGATATTGCTCAAGCAGATACGTCGCCAGCCGTTTGGCCGAGGCGTCCTGTTCGCCGCCGGCATTGATCGTGTACCAACTGACCTTCATCGACAGCCATTCCTGGGTCCAGTAGCTGCTAAACCACGGGATGAAATTTTCTTCAGTTTGCTGATAGACGCGAGTGCGCCAATGTTCCATCGAACCACGGGCGAACAGCTTGACCTGCTCGGTGGACTGCTGCGAAGCGCTGACGATTTCGCGGTCGATCTGCTGCCAGGTCGCTGGCGAGACGAACACGGCCTGCGGCGCTGCCACCGGTGCCCGCGCCGAGGTGGCGCAACCGGCCAGCAGCAACAGAGCGGCGAGGAGCAGCGCACGCGGGTTCACGGTAGGGGTTTCCTTCAAATTGGGACGATGCAGATTTGAGTATAGGTGGGTCAATTCAGCCTGATGTTGGATGCACCGGCCTCATCGCTGGCAAGCCAGCTCCCACAGGGATTTCCAGCGACCGCAGATTTTATGATCACCTCAGAACCTGTGGGAGCTGGCTTGCCAGCGATGGGGCCAGAAAATTCATCACAAAACCCCAAACCATCACTGCCATCGATATTCACCATCGCCACGATTGCCTTCCGCCCACCGCCCATCGAAGGCACGATTACCCCATCCGAAACACAACGAGGAGTTCACAACATGATTCACACCCACGTCACACTCTCCGTGAGTTTCCCGGTTTTCGGCAGCAACTATTACGATCAGCACGCCGTGTCGCACAAGGCTCAGGCGCTGGTGTTCAACGAAGATTTCGAAGATCTGCTGATGCCTGCCGCGAGCAATCACTTCAGCAATGAAGTGGTCGGCATCAACGATCAGTTCCGTTTTCTGAGCGACATTCTCGCCACCCATTTGCTGGACATCGAGGCCTCCGTGCCTGCGCGATCCAGCGTCCGGGCGAGCGCTCACTTTTAATCGAGGGCAATGACAGAGGGCGTTCCTTTTCGGGAACGCCCTCTTCTTTATTCAGTCAGTCGCGATCACGGCAATAGCGGCGCCCGTCGCGACGATCATCGCGATCATCCCAGCGCCGGTCATGGTCGTAATCACGGCCATGATCGCGGTCGTAATGCCGGCCATGGCGGTGGTCATCATCAAAATCCGCCACACAGCCACCGAGCAATACGGCGGCGGTCACGGTCAGCAGCATCGTTGTAGTGCGCTTCATTCAACACTTCCCTAAAACCAAGGTCTTGACGACGGAATCGGCCACGCTGCCCGCGCCTTCAGGACGCGGTGCGCGCAGCCGCAGATACGACCGGGCAAATCGGTGTTGATTCCCTGGCCACTAGCGACCGTTTGTCGCCCCGTCGCCCCTGCGCGGACGGCGGCGAAATGCCACCTATACTCCTTGCAACCAAGCCCCACGCAATGGATCTGCGCCCTCAATAAAAACAAGCAGAGGTGGACCATGGTCTGGCAGCAAATCTACGACCCGTTCGGCAACCCGGTGATCTCTACACTTATGGCCGCAGTGCCGGTGGTGGTGATGCTCGCGGCGCTGGCGTTCTTCCACGTCAAGGCGCACCTCGCGGCGTTGCTGGCGCTGGCGTCGGCGCTGTTGATCTCGATCTTCGCCTTCGGCATGCCGGCGAGCATGGCCGGTTCGGCGGCGTTGTTTGGTGCGGCAAACGGCTTGCTGCCGATTGGCTGGATCGTCCTCAACATCATCTTTCTGCATCGCCTGACCACCGAGAACGGTTCGTTCAAAGTGCTGCAGGACTCCCTTGCGCGGATCACCGATGACCGACGTTTGCAGTTGCTGCTGATCGCTTTCTGCTTCGGTGCGTTCTTCGAAGGCGCCGCCGGGTTCGGCACGCCGGTGGCGGTGACCGGGGCGATTCTGATCGGTCTCGGTTTTTCGCCGTTGGCGGCGTCCGGTCTGGCGCTGATCGCCAACACCGCGCCGGTCGCATTTGGTGCACTCGGCACGCCGATCATCACCTTGGCCAAAGTCACCGGGCTGGATGAGATGGAGCTGTCGATGATGGTCGGCAGGCAGTTGCCGTTCTTCTCGGTGTTGGTGCCGTTCTGGTTGATCTGGGCGTTTGCCGGGTGGCGCAAAATGCTCGAGATCTGGCCGGCGATTCTGGTGGCCGGGGTGAGTTTCGCTGTGCCGCAGTTTCTGGTGTCGAACTACCACGGGCCGATGCTCGTGGATGTGATCGCCGCGCTGATATCCATGGCCTGCCTGACCCTGTTTTTGAAGGTGTGGAAACCGGCGACCATTCACACGTCGGCGGCGCTGTCTGGGCGTGTCGATAACTCCAAGGTCGAAGAGGAAAAAGTCACCGCCAGCGCGGCTTTCAGCGATCAGGCGCGCCCGGCAGTGATGCGTGCTTGGATGCCGTGGATCATCCTCACCGTGTTCGTGTTTGCCTGGGGCACCCAGGGCTTCAAGAACATGTTCGACACCCGCCCGGCGCTTGATCCCGTCACTCAATCAGCCAAGCTTGATCCGCAAGGCAAACCGCTGCGTGAGGCCAACCCGATTTTTGCCCCGGCCGTGACATTCACCAGCCTGCACCTGCAAATCGAAAAAGTCCCGCCCGTGGTCGCCGCGCCGAAAGCGGAAGAAGCGGTGTACAAATTCACTTGGCTCACCGCGACGGGCAGCGGGATTTTGCTGGCGGCGATTGTCGGTGGTTTGTTGATGGGCTACTCGATCCCGCAATTGATCAAGCAATACCTGCGCACGCTGTGGGTGGTGCGGTTTTCGCTGATCACCATTGCGGCGATGCTGGCGCTGGGGTTCCTCACGCGTTATTCGGGACTCGACGCGACCATGGGTCTGGCGTTTGCGGCGACGGGGATTTTCTATCCGATGTTCGGCACGTTGCTCGGCTGGCTCGGCGTAGCGCTGACCGGTTCGGATACCGCGTCGAACGTGTTGTTTGGCGGCTTGCAGCGAGTCACCTCGGAACAGCTCGGGATCAGTCCGGTATTGATGGCGGCGGCGAACAGTTCGGGTGGGGTGATGGGCAAAATGGTCGATGCGCAATCGATCGTGGTCGCTTCTACCGCAACCCGCTGGTACGGACATGAGGGCGAAATTCTGCGCTACGTGTTCTTCCACTCGATTGTGCTGGCGATACTGGTCGGCGGGTTGGTGACATTGCAGGCGTATGTGGCGCCGTTTACTTCGATGGTGGTTGGCGGGCATTGAAGTTGGATGCGCTGGCCCCATCGCTGGCAAGCCAGCTCCCACAGGGTTGCATGTTGTGCATGAGATTGTGTTCACACCACAAATATCTGTGGGAGCTGGCTTGCCAGCGATGGGGTCATGGCATTCGACACTTATGTTGGCTGACAAGACGCTATCGCGAGCAGGCTCACTCCTACAGGGGAGTTGTGCTCTACCTGCGATTAATGAGCCACACGCATAACTCTATAGCGAAAATCCGCAAAAACCTTTTCCTCTTTCCGGCGGTCACTCCTTAACGAGACCGGCGATCACGCTGGCTGCCCGCTTGGGCCGTTCACCCCTAGCTGCCCTGATGAAGAGAGAAAAGGAATCGAACCATGACGATTTCCCGACGCAGATTTCTGATCCTCGGCGCCGTGACCGCCACGGCGTTCGCGATGCCGCCGTTTATCAGCCTCAAGGCCTACGCGGCCAACCTGGAGCAACCGGCCATGAGCAAAGTGACGATCAACGTCAACGGCAAGCCGCGTGCGCTTGATGTCGACACCCGCACCACCCTGCTCGATGCCCTGCGCGAACAGCTGCAACTGTCCGGCACCAAAAAAGGCTGCGACCACGGCCAATGCGGTGCCTGCACAGTGATCGTCGATGGTCGGCGGATCAATTCCTGCCTGACCCTGGCGGTGATGCACGAAGGCAGCGAGGTCACCACCATCGAAGGCCTCGGCATGCCCGACAAGCTGCACCCGATGCAGGCCGCGTTCATCAAGCACGATGGCTATCAGTGCGGTTATTGCACGCCGGGGCAAATCTGCTCGGCAGTCGCCGTGATCAAGGAAATTCGCGACGGCATTCCGAGCCACGTCAGTGAAAGCCTCACCGAGGCGCCGCAGTTGATCGCCCGTGAATTTCAAGAGCGCATGAGCGGCAATATCTGCCGGTGCGGTGCCTACTCGAACATCATTGAAGCCATCAGTGAAGTCGCGGAGGTGCCGGCATGAGACCGTTCAATTACAGCCGTGCTGATTCCCCCGCCGCTGCTGCACAAGCGGCACAGATTGAAGGCGCAAAGTTCATTGCCGGCGGCACCAATCTGCTCGACTTGATGAAACTCGACATCGAAACCCCGCTGCACCTGATCGATGTCAATCATCTGGGACTTGATCAAATCGACGCGACACCCGAGGGCGGTTTGCGCATCGGCGCGTTGGTGCGCAACACCGATCTGGCGGCGGATCAGCGCGTCAGAAAAGACTATGCCCTGCTTTCCCGCGCCTTGCTTGCTGGGGCTTCCGGCCAGTTGCGCAACATGGCGACGACCGCTGGCAATCTGCTGCAACGCACGCGCTGCCCGTACTTCTACGACACCAATCAGGCCTGCAACAAACGCCAACCCGGCAGCGGCTGTTCGGCAATTGGCGGCGTCAGTCGACAACTGGGGATCATCGGCGTCAGCGACGCGTGCATTGCCACGCACCCGAGCGACATGGCCATCGCCATGCGCGCACTCGATGCGCAGATCGAAACGGTGAAACCTGACGGCAGCACGCGCAGCATCGCCATGGCCGATTTCCATCAGTTGCCGGGCACTACGCCGAACATCGAAACCAGCCTCACGTCCGGCGAATTCATCACCGCCGTGACCCTGCCTGCGCCGCTCGGCGGTACGCACATTTATCACAAGGTGCGCGATCGCTCGTCGTACGCCTTTGCGCTGGTCTCGGTCGGACTGATTCTGCAAAAGGACGGCAGCGGCCGCATCGCCGTCGGCGGTATTGCGCCGAAACCATGGCGCGTCGAAGCCGCCGAAGCGTTGTTGCCCAAAGGCGCCAAAGCCGTCAGCGAACGCCTGCTCGACGGTGCCACGCCGACCCATGACAACCAATTCAAACTGACCCTGGTCGAGCGCACGCTCGGTTCGGTGTTGGCGCAAGCGAGGGATGAAGCATGAAATTCGACACGCCCGCCACCACCAATCCGATCGACCAGTTGAAGGTTGTCGGCCAACCCACTGACCGCATCGAAGGTCCGCTGAAAACCAGCGGTCAGGCGCCGTATGCCTATGAGCAGCATGAGGCAGTGGCCAATCAGGCATACGGTTTTATGGTCGGTTCGGCCATCGCCAAAGGGCGGATCAACAACATCGATCTGGATGACGCCAAAGCCGCGCCCGGGGTACTCGCCATCGTCACCGCCGCCAACGCCGGCAAACTCGGCAAGGGCAAATACAACGCCGCGCCGTTGTTGGCCGGGCCGGAGATTCAGCACTATCACCAGGCCGTGGCGCTGGTGGTCGCGGAAACGTTCGAGCAGGCTCGTGCTGCCGCGCAAATGGTCAAGGTCGATTACGTCACAGCCGAAGGCAAGTTCGATCTGGCCAGCGTGCGCGATCAAGGCGTTGAGCCGAAAGACGAGTTGCCCGATGTCAAACACGGTGATTTCGCCAAGGCCTTCGCCGCCGCACCGGTGCAGTTCGACCAGACCTACACCACGCCGGATCAGTCCCACGCGATGATGGAACCGCACGCTACGCTGGCGGCTTGGAAAGGCGATCAACTGACCCTGTGGACGTCGAATCAGATGATCGCCTGGAGCGTCGGCGACATCGCCACCACCCTCGGTTTGCCCAAGGAAAAGGTGCGCTTGATCTCGCCGTACATTGGCGGCGGTTTCGGCGGCAAATTGTTCGTGCGCGCCGACGCCATTCTCGCCGCCCTCGGCGCGCGGATGGCCGGCAGACCGGTGAAAGTTGCCCTCGCCCGCCCGCAAATGGCTAACAACACCACCCACCGTCCAGCCACCATTCAGCACATTCGCATGGGCGCGACGGCGGACGGCAAACTCACGGCGATTGCTCATGAAGGCTGGTCGGGCAACCTCGCCGAAGGCAAGGTCGAAGTCGCCGCGCAGCCGAGCCAATTGTTGTACGCCGCGGAAAATCGTTTGGTCAGCATGCGTCTCTCACCGCTGGATCTGCCGGAAGGCAACGCCATGCGCGCACCCGGTGAAACTCCAGGGCTGATGGTGCTGGAAATTGCCATGGATGAAATGGCAGAGCAGCTCAAACTCGACCCGATCCAGTTCCGCATTCTCAACGACACCCAAGTCGATCCGGTGAAAACCGAACGGCCCTTTTCCCAGCGCCGATTGATCGAATGCCTGCAGACCGGCGCCGAGAAATTCGGCTGGGACAAACGCAATGCTAAACCCGGCAGCCGTCGCGAAGGTCGTTGGCTGATCGGCATGGGCGTGGCAGCGGCGATTCGCAATAACTTGCTGGTCAAATCCGGCGCGCGAGTGCGCCTGGAGCGCGACGGCAAGGTCACGGTGGAAACCGACATGACCGACATCGGCACCGGCAGCTACACGATCATTGCGCAGACCGCCGCCGAGATGATGGGCGTGGGCCTGAAGGATGTGACGGTGCATCTGGGCGATTCGAATTTTCCGGTCTCGGCCGGTTCGGGTGGACAATTCGGCGCCAACTGCTCGACGGCTGGCGTCTACGCCGCGTGCATGAAACTGCGCGAGGCGGTGGCCGGGAAGTTAGGATTGGCGGCGGATCAAGCCGAGTTTGTCGACGGCCAGGTGCGCGTTGGCGACAAGCATGTGCCGCTGCGCAACGCCGCGCAAAACGGCGCGATCACGGCCGAGGACAGCATCGAATTTGCCGACCTTGCCGAGCAGTATCAGCAGTCGACGTTTGGCGCGCATTTTGTCGAAGTCGCGGTGGATGCAGCGACGGGTGAAGTGCGGGTGCGGCGGATGTTGGCGGTGTGCGCGGCCGGACGGATTCTCAACCCGAAAGCGGCGCGCAGTCAGGTCATCGGTGCGATGACCATGGGCGTCGGCGCGGCGTTGATGGAAGAGCTGGCCGTGGACAAGAAGCTTGGCTTTTTCGTCAATCACGACCTGGCCGGATACGAAGTGCCGGTGCATGCCGACATTCCCCATCAGGAGGTGATTTTCCTCGATGAAACCGACCCGATTTCTTCGCCGATGAAGGCAAAGGGTGTTGGGGAATTGGGGATCTGCGGGGTGAGTGCGGCGGTGGCCAATGCAATCTATAACGCCACCGGAGCGCGGGTGCGGGAGTATCCGATCACGCTGGACAAGATTCTTTCGTCGTTGCCGGAAATGATCTGAAAAAATCCCTCCCTGACCTTTCCCAACGGGAAAGGCTTGGGTAAGGGAAATTAAGTAGCGCACTAGCATGGGATGCTAGTGCCCCACCTGGCAGCTATTCAGTTGTCCTCGGATACTGCTCGGCGCTCACCTGCTCCATCCAATCCACTACCTTGCCATCAAGCACTTCAGCAATCGCGATATGCGTCATCGCGGTGGTGGGCGCGGCCCCGTGCCAATGCTTGGCGCCCGGCGCAATCCACACCGTATCCCCTGGACGAATCTCGCGAACCGGTTGCCCCCATTCCTGCACAAACCCTGAGCCAGCCGTGACGATCAATGTCTGCCCCAGCGGATGCGTGTGCCACGCCGTCCGCGCACCCGGCTCGAACGTCACGGTGGCGCCACTGACCCGCGCTTCATCCGAACCCTTGAACGGCGCATCGACGCGCACCGTGCCGGTGAACCAATCTGCCTGGCCACGGGCCGAAGGTTGCGAGCCATTGGGCGTCACGGTCACGCGCGGTTGGTCATTGGCCTGCACCTCACCCGCCAGCAGGGAAAGGGTCAACGCAGAAGCAGCAATCGGATTCATGGGATGTCCTCCAGTTTATGAATGGCTCCACTTTAACCACCCGCACTATTTAGATAATCGACTAGAATTCGAAAAAACTTATGCAGGACACTCATCAATGCTTCGGGAAAACGCCACCGATTTGCTCGCCTTCCTCGCTGTAGCCCGTGAACGCAGTTTCACCAAAGCGGCGGCCAAACTCGGCGTCTCGCAATCGGCGCTGAGCCATACCATTCGCGCACTCGAAGCGCGCCTCGGCTTGCGTCTGCTGACCCGCACCACCCGCAGCGTTTCCCCCACCGAGGCTGGCGAACACCTGCTGCAAACCATCGGCCCGCGCTTCGAAGAGATCGAAGTGGAACTGGCCGCCCTGAGCAACCTGCGCGAAACACCGGCAGGCAAGATCCGCATCAACGCCACCGACCATTCGCTGGACTGGCTGCTGCGCCCGGTGCTCAAAGACTTCCTGCCCAAGTACCCGGACATCTCCGTGGAAGTCAGCTGCGATTACGGTTTCGTCGACATCGCCGGGCAAGGTTTTGACGCTGGCATTCGTCTGGGCGAAGACGTCGCCCAAGGCATGATCGCCACCCGTATCGGCCCGGACATGCGCATGGCGGTGGTCGGCTCGCCGGGCTATTTCGCCCGCCGCCCTGCCCCGCAAACCCCGCGCGACCTGACAGATCACGCCTGCAACAACCTGCGCCTGCCCACCAACGGCGGGCTCTACAGCTGGGAGTTCGAGAAGGATGGCGAAAGCCTGAAAGTGCGCGTGAACGGGCAAGTCACCCTCAACGGCGTCTATCCGTTGCTGGATGCCGCGCTGGATGGCTTTGGTCTGAGTTACATCCCGGAAAACATCGTCGCACCGTATCTGGCCGATGGACGCTTGCTGCAGGTGCTCGAAGACTGGTGCCCGACATTTGCCGGCTATCACCTGTATTACCCGAGCCGGCGCCAGGCGGCACCGGCGTTTGCTTTGTTGCTGGAGGCGTTGCGTTATCGCGGTTGATCACAACGATCACTTTTTATAACAACCAGCGGTCCGCCAGTGAGCCTTCGCCAGCGCGGCGGCTTGTAGCTCAGATGGTGCAAGCACCGTTGCCTCTTGTCCGCGCTCCTGCCCTAGACAGATGTACTCCGTTTCGGCCCGCGCGTTGAGGCAAATCGCCAACAGGCAGGCAGCGACACCGCCGGTCAACGTTTGGCTGGCCATGTTCATGGAGAGTCTTCCTTGTCTAACCCGAAGACCTCAATGATTGATCGCAGCGAGGATTGCGCCAACTGTCAGATCTGACAGGTTCTCAGAACCTTTGGAGATAGTGAGCCGTTGAATCCGGCCTAACCGTCGGGTGATCAGCCCACCAACGCAATCAACTGATGCCGCTGCGCATCGGTGAGCATCGGCCCGAACCCGGCCTTGACGTTGTCGGCCATGTAACGCGGATTGCTCGTCCCCGGAATCACGCACGTCACCGCCGGATGTGCCAGGAGAAATTTCAGCGCCAGTTGCGGCCAGCTGTTGACCTGTACATCCGACACCCACGCCGGCAGCGGTTTGCCCTTGAGCCGGGCGAGCAGATCGCCGCCGCCAAACGGTCGATTGCAGATTACTGCCACGCCGCGCTCGCGGCATAACGGCAGGATGCGCTTCTCCACGCCACGGTCATCGAGGGCGTAGTTGATTTGCAGGAAATCCAGTTGCTCGGCCTTCAGCACTGCTTCGACTTCGTCATAGGCCGAGGCCGTGTAATGGGTGATGCCGATGTAGCGGATGCGCCCCTGTTCTTTCCATTCGCGCAGGGTCGGCAGGTGGGTTTGCCAATCGAGCAGGTTGTGGATCTGCATCAGGTCGATGCGCTCGGTGCGCAGCAGGCTGAACGACTGCTCCATCTGCGCGATGCCCGCCTCGCGGCCGCGGGTCCACACTTTGGTGGCGAGAAATGCCGGCGACCGTGGTTCGTGGATCGACAGCAATTCGCCGGTGGTCTGTTCGGCGCGGCCATACATGGGCGAGCTGTCGATTACCGTGCCGCCCTTGGTGAACAATTCATCGAGCACTGCCGGCAACTGCCGATAGACCGGATCGCCCGGCGCGACGTCGAAACCGCGATAAGTGCCCAGCCCCACCATGGGCAACGATTCAGAGCTGGAGGGAATGGCGCGGGTCTGCATGGCTTGGCCTCGGGTAGTCGCGGGTGGCGTGGCAGTGGCCAACGCCCGATTCATGGTGAAGACCGCCGAAACCCCGGCAGCCAGCGAGAGCAATCGGCGACGGGAGTAACCCTCAGTGTGGCTCATGCTGGTTCCCCTGCTGCGTGAATCTGTTGCATGTTGTGTGCGCAGGCTGCCCCAGCGAATCGCTGGACTACACTGCGACAGCGAACCTTCTCACCCCGTTAAAAGTAGCCGAATGTCCCGAACCCTGATGTCACTCGTCGTTTTGATTGTGGCCGTGTACCTGCTGCTGTGTGCGGCGCTGTTCTTTTTTCAGCGTTCGCTGATCTACTTTCCACAACCCGCTGCCGTGACGTCGGCGGACTCGCGGTTGAAGCTGTCGATGCCGGATGCCGAAGTGTGGGTGAGCACCCGCGAGCGTTCGGGGCCGCGGGCGCTGATCTATTTCGGCGGCAATGCCGAGGACGTGTCGCGCAACCTGCCGGAGTTTGCCGAGGCGTTTCCCGATTACGCGCTGTATCTGCTGCACTACCGGGGTTTTGGCGGCAGCGGCGGTTCGCCGTCCGAAGAGGCAATTGCCGAGGATGCGTTGGCGCTGTTCGATCAAGTGGCTGTCAGTCATCCGCAAATTGCCGTGGTCGGGCGCAGTCTTGGTTCCGGTGTGGCGGTGCGTCTGGCCAGTCAGCGGCCAGTGCAAAATCTGATTCTGGTGACGCCTTACAACAGCCTCGAAGAAATCGCCGCGAAACAATATCCGTGGGTGCCGGTGCAGTGGTTGCTCAAGGATCGTTTTGAATCGGGCAAATATGCCGCGCATATCCGCGTGCCGACGTTGCTGCTGGCGGCCAGCGATGACGAGGTGATTGCGCGGGACAGTACGCAGCGCTTGCTGGAAAA
This sequence comes from Pseudomonas sp. 4CAES_32.4, assembly GCF_058136335.1. Lineage (NCBI taxonomy): Bacteria > Pseudomonadati > Pseudomonadota > Gammaproteobacteria > Pseudomonadales > Pseudomonadaceae > Pseudomonas > Pseudomonas sp. 4CAES_32.4. Next base: position 2,467,856 of record NZ_CM176882.1, on the reverse strand, counting down.
TTTCCCCAAGGGCGTGGCGCTGCTCAAGGTGGTGCCAGGTTCGGGGCATAACTCGATTTCAGACCAACCGCAGTATTTGGAGTGGATGGGGGATGTGTTGAACCGCTGATGTGTTCTGCATTTGAGTAATGCGGCGCTTTCAACGGCCCCATCGCGAGCAGGCTCACTCCTACATTTGAAATGCATTCCAATGTAGGAGTGAGCCTGCTCGCGATAGCGTCTTTCGGCGCAACTATAATTCTGCCAGATCGCACTTTTCGTCGCCCCGCCACAAAAGCCTCTCTATTGCCCCTGAACCAAGTCCAGGCCGCCAGGTAGGCGAAAACATCGCCGCCGGACAGAGTTCGCCGGGCAGAGCCATGGCCGGCTGGCTGGCCAGCCCCGGGCATTGCGCCAATCTGATGAATCCGATGTTCACCCAGTTCGGCGCCGGGTTCGCCAGCGAGTCGCGCAGTGATGAAGGGGTTTACTGGACGATGGTGTTTGGAGCGCCTTGATTTCGAGGTGATGCCGCAGGCCCTATCGCCAGCAGGGCTGGCTCCCACATGGGTTCGGCGTTCACCAGACAAATTGTGCAGGTCTGGCACGGCCCCATCGCTGGCAAGCCAGCTCCCACAGGGCAGGCATTCCAACTGTGTGAGCCAGCCCTGCTGGCGATGGCGGTGTGTGATTCAACATGGATGTTGTCTGGCACGGCCCACTCGCGGACAAGCCAGCTCCCACAGGGCAATGCATTCCAACTGTGGGAGCCAGCCCTGCTGGCGATGAGGCCAGTTCAGGCGCAATGAATCACTTGGGCCGACGCACCGCTCGCACCCGCCCGCTACCGCCGCCACCGCAATAAAACCGCTCGCCACCATCGGCCTCCAATCCGGATACGCCAATCCCGTCGGGCATCTTCAGGCTTTCCAGCACTTCGCCATCCTGCGGGTCAATGCGCCGCAATTCGCTTTCATCGCCTTCCCAGGTGCCATGCCACAGCGCGCCGTCCACCCAAGTCACGCCGGTGACAAAACGGTTGGATTCCAGCGTGCGCAGAATCTCGCCGCTATCCGGGTCGATCTGATAAATCTTGCGCTCGCGATACTGCCCGACCCACAGCGAACCCTCGGCCCACGCCATGCCCGAATCATTGCCGCCGCCCGGTGCCGCAATGGTGTTGAGCACCCGCCCGGTGGCCGGGTCGATTTTCTGGATACGACTGTCAGCGATCTGGAACAGATGCTTGCCGTCGAACGCGGTGCCGGCATCGGCGCCAACCTTGATCGTGCGCACGGTTTCGCCGCTGGCCGGATCGAGCGTGTTGAGTTGACCGTCGCTGGCGAACCACACTTGCTGGCCATCAAACGTGACGCCGTGGACATTACCAACGCCGTCGAACGGCCCGTATTCACGAAGCACTTCTGCGTTTGCCTGTTTCATGGTGACATCCTCAAAGGTGTGAGCGGCCAGACTAGCCATTACCCAGCGACACCGGGAGTAACAAGATCGTCGCGAAACCCGGCACCGGCGGCGTCATCCAGCGCCGTGCCCGGCCCAGTCCAAACGATTGCACTTTCTCTTCGCATGAAAGTGTCTCCAGTGCCCGCTGCACTTGGCGTTGACTGCTACCCAACGCCAGCGCCAGGGCCGAGCTAGACCAAGATTCGCCGTCGCCGAGCAGGGCCAGCAGCGCGGCGTGTTTGTCCTCTGCGGGCAGGGTCAACAGCGCCACATCATCGGCCTCCAGCGCAAAACCCCGACGGGTCGCGGTGATCTTCGCCAGCGGTTGCAACGCCGCCCGCAACCGGCCGATTTCGACCCGCAGGCGTGCGCGATGGGATTCGTCGCTGAGCTTCAAACGGAACGCCTTGGCGATCAGCACTTCCCGTGAGACATCGGCGGGCCAGGCCTCAGCGAGGCTGCGGGCGAGATTGAACAGCAGCGGCCTGGATGCCAGCGTCACACGCATGCCAGCGCCCCGCACGCTGTTGCGACAAGCGTCAATGACCAGTGTTGGCGAGGTAAACAGGGCTTCAACCTGGGCCAGCGTCACTAATTGCGACTGACCAGCCTGGGTCAAGCAGGCTGCAGGGGCCTTGAGGATTTGCCAGGCGTGTTCGATTTCGGCGCTCAGCGAAGGGATGCCCGCCGACTCGGAGGCTTGTTGCGCACGCGTCAGCGTGATCTGGGCTGTGTGCGCCTGCACCCGTCGTAGGGCGATGCCGGCGGCCATCAGCTCATGCACTGCGCGCAGAACCGGCGGCAGCACTGTCGGGGCCAGTTGGCCGAGCAGCGCCTCCGCTTCGTCCAGTTCACCAATCAACAGCCACCGGCGAATCTGCAAATAACCGGCGTGCGCTGCGTTTAAAACATCGCCATGTGCGTGTAAAAACTGTCGCGCCGTCGCCAACGTCTTGACCGGCCAGCCCAGATCCCGCGCCGCCAGTGCCACTTCGGCCTGCGCCACCACGCAGCGCGCCCGCGACAGCGGCTCATTCGCGCCAAACGCTCGCACCGCCCGCTGCAACAAGGCTTTCGCCCGAGGAAAGTCGCCGAGCTGAGCCATGGCGATGCCGCGCAACGCCAGCGCCGGCGGATCTTCACGCAATGCCACAAGCTTCAATGCTGCCAGCGGATCGCCGCCAGCCAGCGCCCGGCCTGCGGCATTAATCAGCGAATCCATGGTGCATTCATCGTCGTGGACACTCCGCTAAACAGCCGTGAAATTGAGTTTAAACCCGCCCGCAAAACGCGTTTAAAACCCCTTGATAGCACTTTGGTATTCCTGCACCATCGGCGAAGCTTTTCCACGGAAGGAGTCAGGCATGCTGGACGCAAACTCTACCCACATTACCTTTTCGCTCGAAGCCGTTTCCACTGACCTGCAGGTGCTGAGTTTTGTTGGCCGCGAAGCCATCAACCAGCCGTTCCGTTTCGACCTCGAACTGGTCAGCGCCCGCCCCGACCTGAAACTCGAAGAACTCCTGCACAAACCCGGCGTGCTGACCTTCGGCGCCACCGGCGAAGGCACGATCCACGGCCTGGTCTATCGCATCGAGCAAGGCGATTCCGGCAAGACCCTGACCCGCTACAGCATCAGCCTGGTGCCGCAACTCGCCTACCTGCGCCACAACCACGATCAGCAGATTTTCCAGCAACTGACGGTGCCGCAAATCATCGGCCACGTGCTTGAGGATCGCGGCATTCTGGCTGACGCTTACGACTTCCAGCTCGGCGCCGAGTACCCGCCGCGCGATTACTGCGTGCAGTACGACGAGTCCGACCTGCACTTCATCCAGCGTCTGTGCGAAGAGGAAGGCATTCACTTCCACTTCCAGCACAGCAGCAGTGGGCACAAACTGGTGTTCGGTGATGACCAGACGGTTTTCCGAAAGTTGAAACCGGTTATTTACCAGCAAGATTCCGGCATGAGCGCCGACAAACCGGTGATCAAGCGCTTCAACCTGCGTCTGGAAACCCGCACCACCCGCGTTTCTCGCCGCGATTACGACTTCGAAAAACCAAAGATCCTTCCCGAAGGCGCAGTCAAATCCGACTTCGCCCCGGACCTTGAGGACTACGACTATCCCGGCCGTTTCACCACCCGTGAGCGCGGCAAATTCCTCTCCACTCGCGCCCTGGAACGTCATCGCAGCGACTACAAACTCGCTGAAGGCAAAGGTGACGAACCGACCCTGACCAGCGGCCATTTCCTCACGTTGGCCGAACACCCGCGCGGCGAATGGAACGATATGTGGTTGCTGCTGGAAGTCTTCCACGAAGGCAAACAACCGCAAGTGCTCGGCGAAAACGTCACCAGCGACGTCACCGACAACAAAAGCGATTTCCACCAGGGCTACCGCAACAGCTTCCTCGCCACCCCGTGGGACGCGCACTACCGCCCTGCCCTCGAACACCCGAAACCGAAAGTCCTCGGCAGCCAGACCGCCGTCGTCACCGGCCCCGCAGGCGAAGAAATCCACTGCGACCAATACGGCCGCATCAAAGTGCAATTCCACTGGGACCGCGAAGGTCAGTCCAACGACAAAACCACCTGCTGGATGCGCGTCGCCAGCGGCTGGGCCGGCGCGGCGTACGGCGGCATCGCCATCCCACGTGTGGGCATGGAAGTGCTGGTGACTTTCCTCGAAGGCGATCCCGACCAGCCGCTGGTCACCGGATGCCTGTACCACAAGGAAAACGTCGTCCCCTACGACCTGCCGGCGAACAAGACCCGCAGCACCTTCAAGACCCTGAGCTCACCGGGCGGCAAGGGTTACAACGAATTCCGCATCGAAGACAAGAAAGGCGTCGAACAGATCTACATCCACGCCCAGCGTGATTGGGACGAAAACATCGAGCACGACCAAAAAATTCGTGTCGGCAATGAACGGCACGACACCGTTGAAGCCAATACGCTGAGTGAGTTCAAGGTTGAGGAGCACCGGATTACCCATCTGGATCGCAAAACCGAAGTACGTGCCGATGACCACCTCACGGTTGGCACCACTCGACATTTGAAAGTCGGCACGGCGTTCTTTGTCGAAACAGGCCAGGAAATCCACTACTACGCCGGCAGCAAAGTCGTGGTCGAAGGTGGTATGGAACTCACCGCCAAGGCTGGCGGCAGTTTTGTAAAAGTGGATGCCGGCGGGGTGACCATCAGCGGTGCCGAGGTGAAAACCAACTCCGGCGGTTCCCCAGGATCCGGCACCGGCATCGCGATCAAGCTGCCGATTGCCTTGACGCCTGCCGACGCCGACGCGGCCGGTAAAACCCTCCGCGCGGCACCTATCAATACGCCAACAACCGCGGCACCGCTCGCCACGCCGGCGTCTGCCGCCGCACCAACCAGCGCAGAAACCCGACTCATCCAACAGAACCTGCAAGCAAAAACACTGGTCGCTGCCGCCAAAACCGGCGTGCCCTTTTGTGAGATCTGTAACCGATGAGCCAGTTTCGACCCAGCCTCACCGAGTGGTTGACCAGCGAGTTCTGGCCCCACGGCTCGCGCCCGGACGCCCCCAGGGTTTACGCCTTGCTCGATGGTGCTCGTGATCCCCGTATCGAGTCGTTGGTGCGTAACAGCGAGGCGGAGTTTTCCTGCCTGTACGCCGGTGAACTGGCTCCGAGCCTGTCAGCAGCGGCCCCTATCTGCTGCGCCTTGACCCGCAGCAGCCCTACACATGGCGACTGTTCGAAGAAGGCTGGGGGCAAAGTTGGGGCAGTTTCGTCGTCGCCCCCGCGCAGGTTTCGCTGGACGAATTGCGCAGCCACTTTCGCACGCTGCTGCGAGTGACCGACCCGGATGGCAACCTGCTGGTGTTCCGTTTTTATGATCCCCGAGTCTTGCGGGTTTACCTGCCGACCTGCACAGCGCAAGAGCGCGCCGCGATGTTCGGCCCGGCGAGCCAGCTCATCGCCGAAACCAGCACGGGCCAGTCGTTGATTGTTTACCCGGCAGATCCCACCGGTGGGCCGGCGGCGCGGGTCAGTGGCTGGCCGTCGGCTGATGCGCTCGGGTGATCAGACCGGAGAAATGGTCGCGAGCAAGCCGATCAGAATGGTCAATGTCAGAAATCCACCCAGAAAAATCGCCATCTTGTTCATCTAGCTCTCCTCAATGCTGAGCTTGCGGTGCACGGGGCGCTTCGGAATGAAGGACTGCCGCGAAACACCGAACTGCGGGGCTATTCTGAGCCGATGACTGCGCCGGTTACAGAGGCAGATTGAACAGAAAAATACGGATCAGATGCGCATCTGATCCGCTTCCGCGATGTTTGAATATTCAGCGACACACTGAAGGGTTTCAATTATGTGAGGTTGATCTAGAGTCTTGATCGTCGCGAGAAGAACAACAAAATCCTGGAGTGGACATGACTGATCTGAACCTGCAGCCCCCCGTCGCTGAGTCCCTGAACCGCTGGCACGAGATGATCCGTACCGGTGACCTCAGCGCCCTGCCCGAGTTGCTCGACCCCAAAGCCGTGTTCCGCTCGCCAATGGCTCACACGCCCTACCCCGGCGCACCGGTGGTGTCGATGATCCTCAACACTGTGTTCGAGGTGTTTGAGGATTTCAAATATCACCGCGAACTGGCCACGGCCGACGGCTTGAATGTGACTCTGGAGTTCAGCGCCAAGGTCGGTTCGAAAGAGCTCAAAGGCATCGACATGATTCGCTTTGACGAGCACGGCAAGATTGTCGAGTTTGAAGTGATGGTGCGGCCGCTGAGCGGGTTGCAGGCGCTGGGCGAAGAGATGGGCCGCAGGCTTGGTGCATATCTGGCCTCCGCCAAAGCCTGATAAACAGGCACAAAAAAACCCACTGACCGTCGCCGGTTCAGTGGGTTTTGTGTGTCAGGGATCTAGTTACAGAGCCATGTCACGTGCAGCGTTTTCCTTCGGCGCTTCAGCTTTTTCAGCTGCAGGTGCGGCCGGGGCAGCAACCTGACCGATCACTGGTGGTGTCGGCAGTTCGAGGATCTTGGCGGTGTAAGCCCACTCTGCAGCCACTTTGGCTGGATCGCTGTTCAGCTGAGTGCCGTAGCTTGGCACGATCTGGTGCAGCTTGGTTTGCCATTCCGGGCTAGCCACTTTGTCTTTGAAGACTTTCTGCAGCACGCTCAGCATGATCGGAGCAGCGGTCGACGCGCCTGGCGATGCGCCCAGCAGGCCGGCGATGGAGCCGTCTTGTGCAGCAACGATTTCGGTGCCCAGTTTCAGCACGCCGCCAGCGGCTTCATCACGCTTGATGATTTGCACGCGTTGGCCGGCTTGCCACAGGCGCCAGTCTTCGGCTTTGGCGTTCGGGAAGTATTCCTTCAGCGCGTTCATGCGGTCTTCATCCGACAGCATCAGTTGACCGGCCAGGTACTCGACCAGCGGGTATTCCTTGATGCCGACCTTGGTCATAGGCCAGATGTTGTGGGTGGTGGTGCTGGTCAGCAGGTCCAGGTACGAGCCTTCTTTGAGGAACTTGGTGCTGAAGGTCGCGAATGGGCCAAACAGGATGACGCGCTTGCCGTCCAGAACACGGGTGTCCAGGTGCGGAACGGACATCGGTGGTGCGCCAACCGAAGCTTTACCGTAAGCCTTGGCCAGGTGCTGTTCAGCGATGGTCGGGTTATCGGTCACCAGGAACGAGCCGCCTACCGGGAAGCCAGCGTATTCCTTGGCTTCAGGAATGCCCGACTTCTGCAGCAGATGCAGTGCACCGCCGCCCGCGCCGATGAACACGAACTTGGCGTCGGTTTCGGTTTTGGTGCCGTCTTTCAGGTTTTTGTAGCTGACGCGCCAAGTGCCATCGGCATTCTTGGTGATGTCCTGGACTTCGCTCGACAGTTTCAGATCGAAGTTAGGTTTGGTCTGCAGGTGGGCAGCGAACTGGCGGGTGATTTCGCCGAAGTTCATGTCGGTACCCAGCGGGCTCCAGGTGGCCGCGATTTTCTGGTTCGGGTCACGCCCTTCCATCATCAGCGGAACCCACTTCTTGATCACAGCCGGGTCTTCGGAGTACTGCATGCCGGCGAACAGCGGGCTCGCCTGCAGGGCTTCGTAGCGCTTTTTCAGGAACTTGATGTTGTCATCGCCCCACACGAAGCTCATGTGCGGCGTGGTGTTGATGAACGAGCGAGGGTTCTTCAGAACGCCTTGCTGAACCTGCCAGGCCCAGAACTGACGCGAGACCTGGAACGCTTCGTTGATCTCGACGGCTTTCGGGATCGTGACGTTGCCTTTGTCATCTTCCGGGGTGTAGTTCAGCTCAGCCAGAGCCGAGTGACCGGTACCGGCGTTGTTCCAGCCGTTCGAACTTTCGAGGGCGACGCCATCGAGGCGCTCGACCATTTCCATCGACCAGCTTGGCTCCAGCTCATTGATCCACACACCCAGGGTGGTGCTCATGATGCCGCCGCCGATCAGCAGGACGTCGACTTTCTTTGCTTCGTCAGCATTGGCGGACGTCATCCCCATCGCCAAAGCCAGACCCAGCAGGGCTGTGTTCACTTTCTTAAACATCTGTAGCACCTATGATAAAACGCCTTCCGCCCGCCTCTTTTATCGGTATGCGATCCGCTTTGGTGACGCTCAGGCTAGCGTCGCAGATTCCGGCACACTTCAATTTTGACGGGTGGGCACACAAGGCCGACAGGTTGCATCGACCTCAGTTAATGTCCCTTCTGAACTGACTTTTTATCATTATTGGCTTCAGCTACTTGAGCGACAGGGATTCCGTCAGCTCGCCCGAGGGCAAGCAAACTGAATTAGGTCAAACCAAGTTGGCGCGCAGAATATCACGTCAGGGCAAACCCGCGCGTCTGTTCCCGACTTGAGAGTCTTTTTCCGCTCAGGGACTTATCGGCCGTCAATCGCCGAACATGAACCGCCAAAGGCTCTGACTGAAGCCTTCCAGGGTTTCAGCCTGTTTATGTGGTTGATCCCGAGCCTGCAGTCGCTGCCCAACCCTTAAAGAATCTGCTACGTTGTACGATGACTGACGAATTCACATTTTGAATTAATCAGCCATCCACCCATAACAACAAGGAAACACCTTCAATGAACAACACTCGCCTTCTGATCGGTTTTCTCTGCGCCTTCAGCGGTTACACCCTTGCCGCCCCTGCCCCGGCAGAAAAAGATGTCGCCCAGGCAGTCGACCATCTCACTCAGGCAATGCTGCACAAAGACATCGCCGAACTGAATGCGCTCACCGCGCCCAACCTCACTTATGGCCACTCCAGCGGCAAGATTCAGGACAAGAAAGAGTTCATCGCCGACATCGAAACCGGCAAGAGCGCTTTCAAGACGCTGGAGATGCAGAAGCAGACCATCACCTTGTCCGGCGACACTGCGCTGGTGCGTCACCACTTTTCCGCGCAGGCGCTGAAGGGGACTGAAGTGATACCGACCGAGATCGAGAACTTCCAGATCTGGCAGAAGCAGGATGGCAAGTGGCTGTTGGTGGGACGGCAAGCGTTCAAGTTCTGATGGTTGTAAATCAATTCAAAGTTGATGTCGCCTGATCTGGCCCCTTCGCTGGCAAGCCAGCTCCCACAGGGGAACGCATTCCAAAGGTGGGAGCGACCTTGCTCGCGAAGGCGGCAGTCCGGCCAGCACCAATGGGCCTGACTGGCCTCACCCTCACAACCGAAACCGATCCACCGACTGCGCCAACTGCCCCGCCAGACTCGACAACTTGTCCGTGGTATTCGCCGTCTGCCCGATCACCCGGCTGTTGCCTTCGGACATCCCGGCAATCATCTCCACCTGATGCGCGATTTCATTACTGGCCTGACTCTGCTCGCCAATTGTGCGGGTGATGTCGTTGACCAATTGCGTGGTGCTCAACGTCGCATCGAGAATTTCGCGAATCGCTCGCTCGACGTCGGCCGTCACCGCCATGCCTTTGTCGACCTGCGCCACACCGGCCTCCATGCTGCTGACCGCCTCGCGTGTGCTGTTTTGAATCCGCGCGACCATTGCAGCAATTTCCTGAGTTGAAGCGCTGGTCCGTGCCGCCAGACTGCGCACTTCATCCGCCACCACGGCAAAACCCCGCCCCTGTTCCCCCGCCCTCGCCGCTTCGATCGCCGCGTTGAGGGCCAGCAGATTGGTCTGATCGGCAATGCTTTTGATCACCTGGATGATGTTGAAGATGCCTTCGGATTCCTGGTCGAGCGTACGAATCACCTGCGCGGATTGCTGCGCCGAACGGGCGATGTCATCCATGTCGCTGACCACTTGATGAATCACGCCACCACCCTCCTTGGCGAGGGTTTCCGCCTGATTGGCCATGCTCAGGGCGCGTTCGGCATGGCGGGTGATTTCCTCGATGCTCGCCGTCATCTGGCTCGCGGCGGCGGCCATGGTGCTGGCGGCAACGCTTTGTTGCTGACTGCTGTCGGCGACCTGATGACAGCCGTGGCTCAATTGCTCGCTCATGCCACTGACGCCATGGGCATTGCTGCGCACCACGTCGATCATGTTGCGCAGATCGCGCTGCATGGTCGCCAGCGTGCGGATCAGGGCACTGGCCTCATCCTTGCCAGTTGGCTCGGTAATCGGCTCGCTGAGATTGCCGTGAGCAATGCTCTCGGCGATGCGGCTGGCGGTTTTCAATGGGCCCATGATGCTGCGCATCACCCAGCGCCCTTCCACCAACAACAGCAACAGACCAGCCAGCAACACCACACCGAGCGCGATGTTGGCGTTGCGGGTAGCGGCTTCAGTGCCCTCACTGGTTTGCCGGGTATTGGTTTCGATCAGCTCGCTCAACGCGGCCATCTGCGTTTCGAGCTGAGCGAAGGCCGAATTGAACGTGCCAAGCTCTTTTTGCGCGGCGTCGGGGTTGCCCAGCGCCAGCCCGACAATCCGCTCACCGGCATCGATGTAGGTATCGAGACTCGGCTTGATCTGTTCCAGTGCCGTGCGCAACGTCGGGTTGATCGGCAGTTTCAGATTCGCCTCCAGCACCTGCCGAAAATGCCCCGCGTGCTCGTCGATTGAAGCGCGCACCTCTTCCGCTGTGCTCGTGCTTTTATCCAGCCCCACCAGTATCGCCGAGTAGACATCGGCGCGCAGAGCGTCGTGCATCATGTCGGCTTCCATGTGGTTGCGCAGTGCACTCATGCTCACCGCGTTTTCGCTCACCGCTGAGGCCATGTGCAGGTTGCCGACATAGCTGACCACGCTCACGGCAACTGCCGTCAGCAGACTGGTAACAATCAGCAACACTAAACGCAGTTTGATTGACACCGGGTTTTCCTCCTTGGCTTCGCCCGTAAACGCCTGTCAGACCTTCAGTTAAGCCTATTTGCGCAGGTCTGCAGTGCCAGAACGTGTCCGCAGGTGTCGGCACCAGAAGCAACAGCGGTAAAACTTTCGGATTGAGCGGCAAGTCTCACTTTGCAACGCAGACGGCCACGCCTTCATCGCCGATTAATGCTCAACGGCTATTGAGTCCGTCGTCAGAACACTCATGCAGCTAAAGGAAACGCTTATGAAACGCGCATTGTGGTTGGGTTTGCTCGGCACCTTCGCCATCGGCTCCGCTCAGGCAGCGACCGAGAAAGTCGCAATCAATCTGGTCAGCGCCGACGGCGCGCCGCAGGCGATCGGTTCGATCACCGTCAGTGAGACGCCATATGGTTTGCTGTTCACGCCGGATCTGAAATCCCTGTCGGCCGGCATCCATGGTTTCCACGTCCATGAAAACGGCAGCTGCGAAGCGGGCATGAAGGACGGTGTGAAAGGTGCGGCACTGGCCGCTGGCGGGCACTTCGATCCGCAAAAGACTGGTAAGCATCTCGGCCCCTACGGCGACGGCCACCTCGGTGACTTGCCGGCGGTGTACGTGACGGCCGACGGCGTCGCCAACTATCCGGTGCTCGCACCGCGCCTGAAGAAAATCTCCGAGATCAAAGGCCATGCTCTGATGATCCACGCTGGCGGCGACAACCACTCCGACATGCCCAAACCGCTGGGCGGTGGCGGTGATCGCATGGCTTGCGGGGTGATCTGATCCCCTCAATTGCAAGACCAGGCAACCCGCCACGAGGTTGCCTGCGCCTGCCTCATCAACGCTACACGGAACTCCCGCCTTCCACGCCCCTCTCACATTATGTAGTACTTCCTTTTTGCTTCGCGCCTGTGGAGGAACACTGTCATGCGCAAGTTAGTGCTCGTTTCTTCTTTACTCTTATGCCTGCCAGTCGGTTCGGCGCTGGCCCGCGTCGATGCGGGTGATGTCGCCACCTCGGCGGGTGTCTCCGCGTCGCTGTACTCGACCTTCAAGGATCACAAAATGGTGATTCCGGCCCGTGACGACTTATCTGCATTTGTCGCCAGTGGCGGGGCCATTCGTGGGGTTTATCTTGAATCGGTGCTGCAACAGGTTCGTCAGGACAACCCTGGCATCAACGCCAGCGACGAAGATCTCGCCAACGCGATTCTGGTGCATTACGAAGGCCTGAATCAGTAGCGCTCACGGACTTGGCAGCCGATGGACGGCCGCTGAACGCTGATAGGCAAAACAGTCCCACGGCCTCTATGATGGAGGCCATGACGACTTCTGCGCCATTGCGCTCCCCCTGCCCGCCCGGCGCCTGCATCTGCGGGCGCGATCCGTTGCTGGAGACGCCCGGCGCGGATTTGCGCATCCTGCGCCTGACGCGCGAAGAGGAAAAACGCCTGCTCGCGCGCCTGGAATTGCTCAAGGATCTCGACGACCTCAAGCACTTGCAACAGCGCATGTTCGAGCAACTGGGCATTCGCGTGGACGTCGCTCCCGGTTTCAACGAAGTGCGCACCATGCGCGGCATCGCCATTCAGATCGATGAGTTACCGGGCCTGTGCCGCAAGACCCGGGCGGCGATTCCGGCGGCGATCCGCCGGGGTCTGGAAAATAACCAGCAAATCGCCTTCGAATTGCTCAACGCCCACGACTTGCTGCGCGACACCTGATCACTTTTTCATACCGACCCGTTTGCGCATCTCTGCCGTGATGCTCTGGCGGGTTTTCTTCATGTCGGCCCACGGCTCGTCGCCGACTTCCGCCAAACGCTCGTGCACGTTGTGCACATTCCACTGATTGCCACCCTTGATCTCGGCCACCTCCTCACGGAACACCGGCACCGACACCGGCAAGCCTTCGCGTGTACGCGCCGAGTAAGTGCAAATCGTGGTTGCGCCCAAGCCGTTGCGCAGGTAGTCGATGAAGATCTTGCCGACACGATTCTTCGGCCCGGACACCGCCGAGAACCGATCCGGCAACAGCTTGGCCATGTGGCTGACAATCGCGTGACTGAAGTCCTTCACCTCATCCCAACCATGCTTGCGGGTCAGCGGCACCACCAGGTGAATGCCCTTGCCGCCGCTGGTTTTGAGAAATGCTTTGAGCCCCAGTTCATCGAGCACCGTGAGGGTCAGCGCGGTGGCTTCGACCATGCTTTTCCACGGCAATGCCGGATCCGGGTCGAGGTCGAGAACGAAGCGGTCAGGCTTGTCGAGATCGACGGTGGTGGCGTTCCAGGTGTGGAGTTCGACAGTGCTCATCTGCACCGCGCCGATCAGCGCTTCGGCGTTGTTGATCAGCATCACCGGTTGGCCGGTGAGATCTTTGTCCAGTGTCGTGATGCCGGGGATTGCCAGGCGCTCGGCGTTTTTCTGAAAGAACAGCTCGCCAGCGATACCATCCGGCGCACGCACCAACGCAACCGGACGATCCTTGAGCTGCGGCAGAATCCATTCGGCGACGCTGGCGTAATACTCGGCCAGTTGCATTTTGGTGGTGCCACTGACGGCATCAATGACCCGATCCGGGTGAGTGATGCGCACTTTGCCGTCGGCCAGTCCGAGTTGCGACGGCGCCGCTTCAGCCTTGCTCGCTGCAGCTTTTTTCGGCGGTTTCTTTGCAGCGGATTTCGGCGCTGAAGTCTTCACGGATTTCGCTCGCTCCTCAGTGATGTCCTTGGCCGGTTTATCATCGCGTAGACCATGAAACACGGCATGGCGCACCGAGCCGTCCTTGGTCATTTCGGCGAACGCCACTTCGGCCAACAGTTTGGGTTTCAACCAGTGCACGCCTTTGGCTTCGAAGCCGCTGGGCGGATTGACCACCGCGGCTTTCTTCGCCTGCAACGGTTTCAACTGCGCGAGAATGCTTTTCAACGTCGCTTCGTTGAAGCCGGTGCCGACCTTGCCGGCATAGCGCAATTCGCCACTGTCGCGATCATGCAGGCCCAGCAGCAACGCGCCGAATGCACTGCGCGAACCTTTCGGCTCGGTGTAGCCGACGATCACGAATTCCTGCCGATGTTTGCACTTGAGCTTGATCCAGTCGCCGCTGCGCCGTGACACATATGGGGAGCCGAGACGTTTGCCGATCAGGCCTTCCATCTGCATCTGACAAGCGCTGTTTAGCAGCGCATCCGGGGTTTCGTCGAACGCCTCGGAGTAGCGCAACAACGGATTTTTCTGAGTACCGAGAATCGTCGCCAGTGCGGCGCGGCGTTCTTCCACCGGCACCTCGCGCAGGTCAACGCCGTTGAGATACGGCAGATCAAACAAGTAATAGACGATGTTGCCGCTGCGCCCGACCTCAAAAGCATTTTGCAGGGCTTGAAAGTCCGGCACGCCATGCTCGTTGGCGACGACCATTTCGCCGTCAAGCCAGGCCGACTCCAGCCCCAGCGCGGCGAGCGCTTCGGCCTGCTGCGGCAATTTGTGCGTCCAGTCATGGCCGTTGCGGGTGAACAGTTGCACCTGGTCATGATCAATGCGCGCCATGATCCGATAACCGTCGAACTTGATCTCGTAGCTCCAGTCACCTTCCGGCGCACTGTCGACCAGCGTCGCCAATTCCGGTTTGAGCTGGGCGGGGATTTTAGCTTTATGCGCGCCAGTGAGCGTGCCCGAAGCTTTTTTGCGTGGCTTGGCAGCAGGCTTGTCCAGCGGTTTGACCTGCTTGGCGGCAAGTTTGGGTTTATCGACCAAAGTGCGTTCACTGAGCACGCTGTCCGGTTCCGCAACCAAGACATCGTAATCGTCCTGCGGTCGTGCGGCGTTGTCCTGATGTTTGATCAGGAACCAGTTCTCCTTTTTGCCCGGCATGTGCGTGCGTACCAGGTTCCAGATCCCGCCAAGCTTCTCGCCCTGCAGTTCGAACTTGAGCTTGCCTTTGGCGTACGCCTCGTGCGGATCTTCCAGCGGAATCCACACGCCGCGATCCCAGACAATCACATCACCAGCACCGTAATGCCCTTCGGGAATGCTGCCCTCGAAGGTCGCGTAATCGAGCGGATGGTCTTCGACATGCACGGCCAGGCGCTTGACCTTGGGGTCGAGCGACGGCCCTTTCGGCACCGCCCAGCTCTTCAGCGCGCCATCGAGTTCCAGGCGAAAGTCGTAATGCAGGTGTGAAGCGTCATGCTTCTGGATGCAGAACTGCAAGGCGGAATCGGTGGCTTTTTTCTTGCCGGCGCGTTTGACTGCGGCCGGTTCTGAGGTCGCCGAAAAATCGCGCATGCGGTTGTAGTCATCGAGGTTTCTGCTCATCGCGCACCTGCCTTGCTTCAGCCTATACGGGTCACGGTCAATGCGACCACGGCAATTCGGTCGACCCGTTGATAACCGGGGTTGAGTAGCTCTTCACCGAACACATCCGGATCGATTTCCCGATAGGTCCAGCCGAAGCGCTGCTCATCGAGGCGGGGCAACACGGTGTCGAGGAAAGGATCACGGCCATCGACCATCGCCACCCCGGTGTAGAGCAGCAGCGAACCGCCCGGTGCGAGCCGATTGAGCGCCTGCTCGACGATGCGCAACGACAATCCGGCGCCGAGTGTTCCGCCGCCATGCCGGTAGGCGCGCTCGGCAGGATCGGCCATGTACGGTGGGTTGGCGACGATCAGGTCGAACTCGCCGTCGACCCCCTGCAGCAGGTCACTGGTTTGCACTTCGACGTTGGCGACCTCCGCCAGTGCGGCGTTGACGCGGGTCAGGCGCAACGCCGCAGGATTGATGTCCAACGCCAGCACTTGCGCTTCGCGACGTGCTCGGCCAATCAAAATCGCCCCGACGCCGGCGCCGCAGCCGATGTCCACTGCGCGCCGGATCGTGGCGAAGTTTTGCTGCAGATGGCTGTGAATCAATTGTGCGAACCGGTAGGTGTCCGGGCCGAAAAACACCGAGTCGGCGGCATCGGTCGGAAACGCCGAATGCACGAACAGCAAATCATCCAGGCTCGACCAGCGCACCCGGCTCTTCAGATGGCCTGCGTACGAATCGATGACTTGAGCGTCTTCCAATTGGCGTTGTTCGTCGGCCGATAACAGGCCCGGCTCGAAAAGACGTGACCAGCCGAACACATCGCGCAAGGAATCGGCGAACTGGCCTTCATCCCGCTCGTTGACTCGCTGATGGGTCAGCGGCGTCGGCGTGATAAACCGGTAGCCATCAGCCTGCAGGCGCCGGCCTAATTGCAACAGCGCAAGGTCATGGGTGGACAGCGGTTCTTCCTGACTCATTGAGGATTTCCTTAAGGCAAACGAGATTTGAGTTCGATGAACCGGCGAGTGGCGAGCAACCCGGCCGGATGCGCATGTCTGGCCGGAGCGAGCCACGGTATGAGCGTGGCCATTTGTGCGTGCGTGTCCTGACCTTGCAGAGCGGCGTTGAGGATTTGCACGTCGGGGTCCTGCTCCGGCACCTCGATCGGTGCGTTCGTCGTAGCGTGGCGACGCAGCGCAGCGGGTTTCTTCGCGGGTTGCCAATCGCCGGCAATCCAGTCATGCACCAATTGTTTTTCGTAGGCGCTGAACACGCCGAACATTGCCGCGCCGTCGCCATCGATCAACTGCCAGAAGCGACTCGCCTGAGGGTCTTCGTGGCGTTTGATCCAGCCTTTGTTTTGCAGGGCCTGCAGGAAACCGGGCAAATGCTCGGGCTCGGCCAGCCAGTGATTGACGGTTTTGCCTTCGAAACGGCAATAGTCCGAGTGCATGTGCTGGGCGAACGGGCATTTGCGTTCAAGCATCGCCAGCAACTCGCGCTCCAGGTCAAAGCCTTCGATGATCGCGCGACTGCCCTGCCCCAAATCATTCAGTCGATAACCCTGTGATACCCGCCGTAGAAAATCGGCGCGATCAGCCTCAAGCGGCAGCAGGTCGAGCACGGCTTGCACGGCTTTCTGGGCATGCCCGGTGCTGGCGTTATCGATGGTGACGTGGAGAGTGAAATAGTACGGATCAATGCCCAGTTCAGTGAGTTCGTAACTGCTGATCAGCAGGTGCAGGGGCAGTTGTTCATAACCGAGGTTGTAGCCGATCACCTCCGGCAACATTTCATCGCCACAAGCGCCGAGCGCCAGTTGCAGCGCGCCTTGCAGGTAACGTTCATCGGGGATCGGGCTGGCGTGGTCGAGGTCATGTTCGGCCAGCAGTTTGCGGTAGATCACCACATGATTTTGCGCCGGATTGCCTTCGCCCAGTTCTTCCAGATAAGTGCAAAGCAGGCCGCTGAAGCGTGGATCCCGCCAGTGTTGCAGCAAGCCGTACAACCAGGCGCCATCCACCAGTTTGGTCGGTGCAACGGCTTGCAGGAAATACAACGCCTGCGCCTTGCTGGCGAAAAATTGCCGTGGCCCACCGGCCTTGCGCTGTTGCAAATAGTCGGCGTATTGACGGGCGACATCGGCGCAATGCGCAGCGACCCACTCGTGCCAGGTGGAGGGGTCCTGCGGCAGTTCTTCAGGCAATGCTGCGGCGAGCTGCAGCTGTTCATTCAAAAATGATTGCGCCCGCGCCCGCGCATCATCCTCACGCAGCAGGCTTTCATACATGCCACGGAAATTCCCCGAGGGATCGATTGCTTTGGGTAGGGCCGGCGCGGATTGCAGGCGAGTCAGGACAGTCATGGCAATGTTCTCGGTCGGTTGACAGGGCGCTGTTTCGTACGCCTCTACAGCAGCAGAGACGCAGCGCCTGCGAAAAATTCAATCGACGTGAAAATTGCCCGGACGGACGGCCATATGTGCCAGCGGCAGCGCTTCCTGTATACGCGCCACTGGCTGCGATCTTTTGCGGTTTATGCCTGCCCTTTGGCCTGCTGCTCCAGATGCACCTGCAGATCCGGATCGATCTGCAACGCGGCCGCCAGTTCGTCGAGGTAGCTGCGTTCGGCGTCTTGCTGGTCGTCCACCAGCATCACGCTGGCCAGGTACATTTCGGCGGCGACGGCGGGATCGCCTTGGGCCGACTGGGCGACTTCGGCGGGGTCCAGCGGTTTGGCCACCTCGGCATCTAGCCATTGCTGCAATTGCGGGTCATCGGTGTGCTTGCCGATCTCGCTGCTGATCAGGTGTTTCTCCGCCTCATCGATACGCCCGTCCGCCTTGGCCGCAGCGATCAAGGCGCGCAGCACGGCGTGGCTGTGCTCTTCGACTTCAGGGCCGGCGAGCAGGTTGGCGGTTTGCGGTATCTGTTGTGGCGCCGCGCTGGCCTGACTGCGTTGCCAGGCTTGATAGGCCTGGTACGCCATCATCCCCAGCGACGCGAGCGCTGCGTAATTGGTGCCGCCGCCGGAACGACTTTGCGTGCCGCCACCGCCGCCCAGTGCGCCACCCAATGCGCCGCCCAACCCACCACCGCCACCGCCGCCGAGCAGGCCGCCTAGTAAACCACCCAGCCCACCGCCGGATCCGCCGCTGCTGGCCGCGCCCGAGCCGCCCCCGAGCAATCCGCCCAGCAAGCCACCGAGCCCGCCCAGACCGCCACCGGCGGAGGCGCTGCTTTGTTGTCCCGCCGAGGCTTGGCCTCTTAACAGTTGTTCGAGCAAATCAGTGGTGTTCATGGCGTCATCCTCAAGGCTGGCAGTGACTGCGTCTGGCAACTCTAGACCTCTGCGGCCATAGCGCCAGCACCGTTTGGCCGACATCCGAGACCTTGTGGGAAGCGGCCCGCGATTTTTTCCATGGGCCAGCTAAGATTCAAGGGTGGTGAACCTTATCCCGGCCAGACCGGTCGATAGCTGCAACCCCGACCCGGTTTGCCGGCGCCCTTGCCATTCAAGGGTGATAACCGGCTTGCTTCACTTTCTGGAGAACGCCCCCGTGATATCGACCGTACACATCGCCAGGCTCAAAGCATGGGGCGCCCATGGTTTTACCGCGACCGGCGTGGTCACCGCATTCCTGGCCACCCTCGCCCTGCTGGAAAATCAGCCGACCCATTGCCTGATGTGGCTGGGCGTGGCGCTGATCGTCGACGGCCTCGACGGCGCTTTGGCGCGAAAGGTCAACGTGCAATCGGTGCTGCCGAGTTTCGACGGTTCGATCCTTGATCTGGTGATCGATTACCTGACGTATGTATTCATCCCGGCACTGTTTATCTATCGTTACATCCCGCTGCCCGATTACACCCTGCTGCTGACCGTGTCGCTGATTCTGGTGTCGTCGCTGTTCTGTTTCTGCAACGTCAACATGAAGAGCAAGGACAACTATTTCGTTGGCTTCCCGGCGGCGTGGAACGTGGTGGCGCTGTGTCTTTACATCATCGGCCCGGGTCCTTGGATTACCTTCCTGACCGTCATCGGTCTGGCGCTGCTGACGGTGACGCGGATGAAATTCCTGCACCCGTTCCGCGTACGTCGATTCATGCCGATCAACATTGCAGTGACGGCGATCTGGCTGCTGTGCAGTTTGTCGCTGGTGCTCAACCACCCAGTGATCAACCCGCTGGTGATGGGACTGTGGCTGCTGATGTCGGCTTACTTTCTGGGGATCTGCATCTGGCGCACGGCGTTGGAGTGGTTTGATCGGACGCCTCTGAAATAAGGGCGGCCTGCACAATACCTGTAGGAGTGAGCCTGCTCGCGATAGCGGTGTGTCCGTTGACGGATAGTTTGCTGACACACCGCTATCGCGAGCAGGCTCACTCCTACAGGGGGTCGGCTTAAGTTCCGGATCAGCGCTTGCTGATCACCACCTCCAGATACTCACTCGGCACCACCAGCGAGCCCTCCCCCGCGCGATTCATTCGGTTGAGCAAATCCGTCAGATCACGCTCCAGTGCCTGCCCGACTTCCGGCGACAGCACCGCGAAAGCCTTGTGCACCGGGCCCTACCAGTGGCGGAAAATATCGATGAAATGGGCGGCCGAGCGATAACGGAAATTGAACTCGCGGCGGGTCACCCGCACCAGAAAATCACGGTCATCGAAGTGTTTGTGCAGCCACGCATCCGAGCCCCAGTTCGCGGGCGGCTGAGCACCCGCCGGCGGCGGCAAGTGCTGACCAAGGGTCTTGAACATTTGCCCGACGAAACCTTCCGGGGTCCAGTTGGCCAGACCGATTCGCCCGCCGCGCCGACAGACCCGTCCCAGCTCCGCTGCCGCTTTTACCTGATCCGGCGCGAACATTACGCCGAAGGTCGACAGCACGGCATCGTAGCTTTCATCGGCAAACGGCAAGGCCTCGGCATCGGCGACCTGAAAGATCACGTCCAGATGTTCGGCCCGCGCCCGATCCTGTCCGCGCTCCAGCAGCGCGGCGACGTAATCGGTGGACGTCACCTGACAGCCACGCCGCGCGGCCGCCAGCGTCGCATTGCCATTGCCCGCCGCGACGTCCAGCACCTCTTCATCACAACGCAGGTCGCAAGCTTCGGCGAGGGTTTCGCCGACGATTTGCAAGGTGGTGCCGATCACGGCGTAGTCGCCACTGGCCCAGGCGACTTTCTGGCGTTCTTTCAAGGCAGTGAGGTCAATCGGCGTACTCATGCAAGCGCTCCATTACAGGTTGGATCAGCTGTCATTCGGCGGTAGTCGGGTTGATCACCGGAATCGGGCGTTCAATCACGAACTTCGGCATAGCAACCTCGCGAACTTGTTATGTGACAGAGTCGACAGTGACCCTGCTCGGTCACTATCGCGCCCAAGCCCGCTCGGCGTCCCTGCCGATCGTCCGGCAAGCCCCTAAAACAGCGGCTTTGCCGATGAGTGGCGGGAATCTGTAAAGCCGTTGCAACACCCACCGCATTGCCAGCCTGCGTGGAATGGTTTCTGATGCTCGCTCACGTTTTGCAACGGACTCGACTGATGTCACCGCATCTGGATTGGCTTGCCGCGCATCTGCACCATAGCGACCGCTATGCCGAGTGGATCCACCAACAGTTTCACTACGAATACGCGCATCAACCGTTGGCTGAGTGGCAGCGCGAATTTGCCGACGGGCAAAGCAATGGAGACTGGTCATGCCTGATCGCCATGGACGGTGAACGGCTGGTGGGAGGTGCGGCACTGGCCCGTGATGATCTGGCCCATCGGCCCGACCTCGGCCCGTGGCTGGCGTGCGTGTTCGTCAGCCCCGAGGCGCGTGGTCAAGGCCTGGCGGAACAGTTGATCGAAGGGGTATGTCAGGAAGCCAAACGTCGCGGCTTTGCCCGTTTGTATCTGCATACCCAGAGCAAACAGGATTACTACGCCAAACGCGGCTGGCAGGTGTTGGAGCGTTTTCGCGCTTGGGACAATGAACATTGGCTGATGGAGCGCGACCTCTGAGCCAATGCTTGTACATTCAGGCGGCTGGAGCTTTGGCCTCGTCCAGCAATTGCCGGATCATTTGCTCCTGGGCCTCATAGCGTCCTTCGCCAAAGTGGCTATAGCGCACTTGCCCTTGGGCATCGATCAGGTAATGCGCCGGCCAGTATTGGTTATCGAAGTGGCGCCAGATCGCGTAGTCGTTGTCGATGGCCACCGGGTAGGTGATGCCGAGCTTTTTCACCTGATCCTTGACGTTGTCGATGATGCGCTCGTAACCGTACTCGGGGGTGTGCACGCCGATCACCACCAGGCCGTCCTTCTCGTACTTCTTCGCCCACTCTTTGACGTATGGCAGCGTGTGCTGGCAGTTGATGCAATCGTAGGTCCAGAAGTCCACCAGCACCACTTTGCCACGCAGCGACTCGGCGCTCAGCTCTGGTGAGTTGAGCCATTGCACAGCTCCCGCCAGTGAAGGCATCACGCCTTGAACTTCGTCCATCATCGAGTCGGCGCGGACTTTGCTGACAAAGTAGTCGACCACTTTCGGTACGTTCTCCAGCACGCCTTTTTCGACGCTGGCAACACCTTCGGAGGACGTACTGGCCAGCAGGACTTTATCCGCGCCTGTCGCGATCACCGCCACGGTGGCGAGCACCACGACACCCGCGCTGCGGCGCAACCAACCGGTGAAAGGGATCGATGGTTTCAGCCGATTGACCAAACCGCGCCCGGCAAAAATCAATGCCCCCAGCGGCAGCGCACTGCCCGCGCCATAAGCCAACAGCAACAGGCTGGTCTGGGCATTGGCGCCCTGCAGCATGGCGCCGGTCAGGATCACCCCGAGAATCGGCCCGGCGCAGGGTGCCCACAGCAGCCCGGTGGCCACGCCAAGCATGATCGAACCCAAGGGTCCGGCATGCTTGCGGGTGTCCTGATCGAGGCGATTGCCCAGCGCTACAAAAGGCCGGGTCAGCCAATCGCCGACACGAGCCGAGATCAGCGACAGGGCAAACAGCGCCATGACGACCAGCGCGACGTGGCGGCCGGTGTTGCTGGCCTGAATCACCCATTCACTACTGACCACCGCCAGACTGGAAATCAGCGCAAAAGTCAGGGCCATGCCGCCCAGCGTCAGCAGGATGGAGGAACGTGTGCGGTTGGCGCCAGCGAACAGGAACGGCACCACCGGCAGGATGCAGGGACTGAGAACGGTCAGCAGACCGCCAAGAAATGCGATGAGATACATAGGGATCACCTTGATATGTGAGCTGGCACTCGACCGGGCAGCGAAGGGCCACGCGCCCTCGCTACCGTGTCTGGCTTACGCATGGGTTTATGAACTCTGGCTGGCCAGCCATTGCCCTTGCGGGGTGCGGCTTGCACCGTTTTCCGCGACGAGTTGGCCTTGGGGTGTGCGGCTGGAACCATCGGCAGCGATCAATGCATCTCTGCCCTCCTTCGCCACCGGCGTCAGCTGGAAGCAGGTGCTGCTGGCACAACTGCTGTGCTCGACGGAGCTATTGGCGTGGGCCGCCGCACCGGCGAAGGAAAAAGCCACAGCGGTCAGAAAGCGCGAAATGTTGTTCATGGTGGTGTCCTCAAGGCTTCAGTGGGTTTGAGCCGAGGCGACATGTGTGTGTGCCTCGATGGAGCCTATTTGAGGCCCTTGAGGTATCGCGTCTGTGTCAGGAAAGGCCGAGAATCAATCGCCGTGTATCCACCCTGCCTGTAGATACACAGGGATACAAAACCCGAAAAAATCATGTTTTTGCGTCTGCGTGTATCCGCCGTTGCAGCAGATACACTGCAATACAAAGGCAGGCAGGCGTGCGGTTAACGGCGCTATAGACTGGGCGGCATTCCCCCTTTGTCAGAGGTTTGAACCGATGGAACATGTCGATCACATTCTCATCGTCGACGACGACCGCGAGATCCGCGAGCTGGTCGGCAATTACCTGAAGAAAAACGGTCTGCGCACCACGGTGGTCGCCGATGGCCGGCAGATGCGCAGCTTTCTCGACGCCAACACCGTTGACCTGATCGTGCTCGACATCATGATGCCCGGCGACGATGGCTTGCAGCTGTGCCGCGAATTGCGTGTGGGCAAACACAAGGCCACGCCGGTGCTGATGCTCACCGCACGCAATGATGAAACCGACCGCATCATTGGCTTGGAAATGGGCGCCGACGATTACCTGACCAAACCTTTTTCTGCCCGCGAACTGCTCGCACGGATCAGTGCCGTGCTGCGGCGCACGCGGATGTTGCCGCCCAATCTGGTGGTCACCGAGGCCGGCCGATTGCTGGCTTTCGGCCGCTGGAAGCTGGACACCTCGGCCCGCCATCTGCTCGACAGCGACGGCACCCTGGTCGCCCTCAGCGGCGCCGAATACCGCTTGCTGCGGGTGTTTCTCGATCATCCGCAGCGGGTACTCAGTCGCGATCAATTGCTCAATCTGACCCAGGGCCGCGAGGCTGATCTGTTCGACCGCTCGATTGATCTGCTGGTCAGCCGCTTGCGTCAGCGCTTGCTCGACGATGCCCGCGAGCCGGCTTGCATCAAGACCGTGCGCAGCGAAGGTTATGTGTTTTCGCTGCCCGTGGAGATCCTCGGGGCTTCGGCATGAGTTTCAAGCTGCACTGGCCGCGAACGCTGGCATCACGATTGTCGCTGATTTTTCTGATCGGGCTGATCCTCGCCCAGGCCCTGTCGTTCGGCGCGCAGTATTACGAGCGTTACCAAAGCGCCAGAAACACCATGCTCGGCACCCTTGAAACCGACGTTTTGACGTCCATCGCGATCCTCGATCGCTTGCCCGCCGCCGAGCGTCCCGACTGGCTCAAGCGTCTGGCCCGAACCAATTACGGCTATCTGCTGAACGAAGGCGAAACCGGCACACCGATCAACCTGCGCGATGCGCCGGTGGCGGTCACCTCGATCAACGAGTCCCTTGGCGACCGCTACCCGCTGAGCTTCAGCGACATTCCCGGGCCGAGTAAACATTTTCAAGGGCATCTGCGCCTCAGTGACGGCAGCCCGGTGACCATCGATGTGCGTCCGGCCATGGCGCCGCTGTCACCGTGGTTACCCGTGGTGCTGCTCGGACAATTGGCGTTGTTGATCGCCTGCACCTGGCTGGCCGTGCGCATCGCCCTGCGCCCGCTGAGCCGACTCGCCAGCGCCGTGGAAAGCCTTGACCCCAACGCCCACCCGATCCATCTCGACGAGCACGGTCCGCGCGAAGTGGCCTACGCGGCGCGAGCATTCAATGCGATGCAGGCGCGCATTGCCGCGTATCTGAAGGAACGCATGCAGTTGCTGGCGGCGATTTCCCACGACCTGCAAACGCCAATCACGCGGATGAAACTGCGTGCAGAATTCATGGATGAATCAGCCGAGAAGGACAAACTGTGCAATGACCTCGGTGAGATCGAGCACTTGGTGCGTGAAGGCGTGGCTTATGCGCGCAGCGTTCATGGCGCCACCGAAGAAAGTCGGCGTACCGATCTGGATGCATTTCTCGACAGCCTGGTGTTTGACTATCAGGACATGGACAAGAACGTGCTGCTTAGCGGTAAAAGCCGCGCCGTGATCGATACGCGTCCGCAGGCCTTGCGGCGGGTGCTGGTGAACCTGACCGACAACGCGTTGAAGTTCGCCGGTGCCGCACACCTCGTGGTGGAGGCCCAGGGCGACAGTCTGTCGGTGAAAGTCATGGATCGCGGCCCGGGCATCGCCGACGATGAACTGGCCCGCGTCGTCGAACCGTTTTACCGCGTGGAAAATTCGCGTAACCGCAGCACCGGCGGCACCGGTCTGGGCCTGGCGATCGCCCAGCAACTGGCCCTCGCCCTCGGCGGCTCACTGACCCTCAGCAACCGCGAGGGTGGCGGGTTGTGTGCGGAACTCAAATTACCGCTCCCAAAGGGGTAGTGTGAAAGCCTGCAGCCCGCCAGAGTCGGGCTAAACTCAGTCATTACCCAGTCGAGGGGGACGCAGGACTCCTGCTGTGCCCTGCCCATATCCGTGACCACCGCCCGGTGGCGCCTGCCTCGACCCTTAACGCCGCCGGACGGTGATCCTGTTTCAGGAGCACACGTGATGGATGAGGCCCGACTTAACGAATTCATGGGCAAACTGGTCAACGACATGGGCGGCGCGGCGATGCTGGCCAATGTCATCGTCGGCGAAGAACTCGGGCTCTACCGAGCCATGGCCGACAGCCAACCGATCAGCCCCGAAGCCCTCGCCGCAAAAACCACCTGCAACCCCCGACTGGTTCGCGAATGGCTCAGCGCCCACGCGGCGTCCGGCTACATGGAGCATCGCGACGGCCAGTTCCGTCTGCCCGAGGAACAAGCCCTGGCGCTGGCCGTGGAGGATTCCCCGGTCTACGTCGCTGGCGGCCTCGGCGTAGTGGCGTCGTTTTTCCACGACAAGGACAAACTGGTCAAAGCCATGCGCGGCAACGGCGCCCTGCCTTGGGGCGATCATCACCCGTGCATGTTCACCGGCACCGAACGGTTTTTCCGCCCCGGTTACAAAGGTCACCTGATCGCCGAATGGCTGCCGGCGCTGGAAGGCGTCGTCGCCAAACTCGAAGCCGGGGCCAAAGTGGCCGACGTCGGCTGCGGCCATGGTGCGTCAACGGTGATCATGGCTCAGGCATTTCCAAAATCGCGCTTCGTCGGCTTCGATTACCACGCGCCGTCGATCACTGTGGCGACGCAGCGTGCCGAAGAAGGTGGCGTGAGCAATCGGGCGACGTTCTTTCAGGGCTCGGCGAAAAACTATCCTGGCAATGACTACGACCTGATCTGCTATTTCGACTGCCTGCACGACATGGGCGACCCGGTCGGCGCTGCGCGGCATGCCTACGAATCACTGAAGGATGACGGCACGGTGTTGCTGGTCGAGCCGTTCGCCAACGACACGCTGGACGACAACATCAACCCGGTCGGACGGTTGTTTTACGCAGCATCGACGTTTATCTGCACGCCAAACTCACTGTCCCAGGAAGTCGGCCTCGGCTTGGGCGCGCAGGCCGGTGAATTGCGTCTGCGCAAAGTGTTCACGGAGGCTGGGTTCAAACACTTTCGCCGCGCCACGCAAACACCGTTCAACCTGATTCTGGAGGCGCGCAAGTAACCTGCGCGGGTCGCGTGCTAACCTGCTGGCACCGTCCCCTCCGGAGCGCTGACCATGCTCGACAGCCCGACCCGCGCACACCTCGACACCCTGCAACAGGCGATGGCCGACGGCGATTTTCTGGTGCTCACCGGCGCCGGCATCAGCACGCCCTCGGGCATTCCGGATTATCGCGATAGCGACGGCGTACGCCGTGGCCGGCAGCCAATGATGTATCAGGAGTTCCTCGCAGCGCCGGAATCACGTCGCCGTTATTGGGCACGGGCCATGCTTGGCTGGCCACGGGTGCGGCAAGCGCAGCCGAATGCGGCGCACGCGGCGCTGGCCAGTTTGCAGAGTCATGGATTGATCAACCATTTGATCACGCAGAACGTCGACACCTTGCACGACCAGGCCGGCAGTCATGACGTGATCGAATTGCATGGCAGTCTGCATCGGGTGCTGTGCCTGGATTGCGGTCAGCGCAGTGAGCGCGATGCGATCCAGCGCCTGATGGAATCGCAAAACCCCTATCTGGCTGGCGTTGACGCGGTGCAGGCGCCGGATGGCGATACCCTGCTCGACCCCGCCTTCGAGGCACGCTTTCAGGTGCCTCGCTGCCCGTATTGCGTCGGCGAGCGGATGAAACCCGACGTGGTGTTTTTCGGGGAGAACGTTGCGCAACCGACAGCCGCCCGAGCCATGGCCGCCGCTGAGAATGCCGCCGGCATGCTGGTTGTCGGGTCATCGTTGATGGCGTATTCGGCGTTTCGTTTGTGTCGGGTGATGGTTGATCGCGGCAAACCGTTGATCGCGATCAATCTGGGCAAGACCCGGGCGGATGATCTGCTCAGTCTGAAAATCGAAGCATCCTGCGAACAACTGCTGCCTCTGCTGACACAACGCCTCACTACCTGAACACGCCCCCCCCCTGTGGGAGCCAGCCCTGCTGGCGATGGCGTTCGAGCATTTACCAGCAGGGCTGGCTCCCACAGGGTCAGTGTTCTGCCTGAAGGATATCGAACAACGCCTGCGCCGCTGCCGACAGTTCATTGCCAGGTTCAGTCAGCACGCCAATCGCCCGCTCCACCGAATCGCTCAGGGTCAGACAATGCGCGCCCAACTCCTGCATTTGCTTGGCACACAGCGCTGGAACCGCGCTGACCCCGAGTCCACTGGCAACCATCCGCCCAACCGTCGCCAGTTGATGACTTTCAAACTCCACCGGCAGTTTCATTCCGCGGGTCTGCAAGTGTTCCTCCAGCATGACCCGCACCGTGGACGGACGCTGCAAGGTGATGAATGGCTCCGACAACAGCGTCTGCCAGTCGATCTCGCTGCGCACCGCCAGCGGTGAATCCTTGGGCACCACTGCGACGAAGCGATCGATGTACAACGGGGTGAATGTCATCGAGGTGTTTTGCATCGGTTCGAACGCCACGCCCAGCTCCACTTGACGATCGCGGACCATCTCCAACACTTGCTCGTTGATCACGTCGTTGACCGTGACGCTGACGTTCGGATAGCGCGCGCGAAAGGATTTGAGGATCGGCGGCAGCAGATTGCCGGCAAACGACGGCATCGCCGCCAGCGTCACCCGCCCACGTTGCAGGCTGAAGCGCTGGCGCATTTCGTCTTCGGCGTTGTCCCAGTCGGCGATCAACCGTCGCGCCAGCGGTAACAGCGATTCACCTTCCGGGGTCAGTGCGACGTTGCGCGTGTTGCGGCTGAACAGGCGTCCGCCCAAACCTTCCTCCAGCGCCTTGATGGTCAGGCTCAACGCCGATTGCGACAGGTGCAGACGCTCGCAGGCCACGGCGAAACTCAGGCTGTGAGCTACGGCGAGGAAGGCGCGGATTTGCTTAATGGTCATGGTCGCTGCGCTCCAGTTCTAAGCTACAAGCGTTAAGCGGCAAGACATAACGCGACTATTGAGCTTTATCAATCAATCAACCTTAAAAATCAACTTAACAAATATATCCTTCAGCGAGACACTCCAACCATTCGGCTAGCCAGCCGCCCGCAAATAATAAAAGAGGTGCATATGGCAGGTTTCGACAAGCGCGTGAGTTCCTACGAGGAAGCCCTGGCCGGGCTTGAGGACGGCATGATCGTTATCGCCGGCGGCTTCGGTCTGTGCGGCATTCCGGAAAACCTGATCGCCGAGATCAAGCGCAAAGGCACCCGCGACCTCACCGTCGTCTCCAACAACTGCGGCGTCGACGGTTTCGGCCTCGGCGTGCTGCTCACCGATCGCCAGATCAGCAAAGTCATCGCCTCCTACGTCGGCGAAAACAAGCTGTTCGAAGAGCAACTGCTCAAAGGCGACATCGAAGTCATCCTGACCCCGCAAGGCACCCTCGCCGAGAAAATGCGCGCAGGCGGCGCTGGCATTCCGGCCTTCTTCACCGCCACCGGCGTCGGCACTCCGGTTGCCGAAGGCAAGGAAGTGCGTGAATTCAAGGGCCGCAAGTACCTGATGGAAGAATCCATCACTGGCGACTTCGCCATCGTCAAAGGCTGGAAAGCCGACCATTTCGGCAACGTCATCTACCGTCACACCGCGCAGAACTTCAACCCGCTGGCCGCCACTGCCGGCAAGATCACCGTGGTTGAAGTCGAAGAAATCGTCGAGCCCGGCGAACTCGACCCCTCGCAGATCCATACCCCGGGCATCTACGTCGATCGGGTCATTTGCGGCACGTTCGAAAAACGCATCGAACAGCGCACCATCCGCAAATAATTCAGGCTGACGGAGAATAAAAACATGGCACTTTCCCGCGAACAAATGGCTCAGCGCGTCGCCCGCGAAATGCAGGACGGCTTCTACGTGAACCTCGGCATCGGCATTCCGACCCTGGTCGCCAACTACATCCCCGAAGGCATGGAAGTCATGCTGCAATCGGAAAACGGCCTGCTCGGCATGGGCCCGTTTCCGACTGAAGAAACCATCGATGCCGACATGATCAACGCCGGCAAACAGACCGTGACTGCGCGCATCGGTGCGTCGATTTTCAACTCCGCCGAATCCTTCGCGATGATCCGTGGTGGCCACGTCGACCTGACCGTACTGGGCGCGTTCGAAGTCGACGTCGAGGGCAACATCGCTTCGTGGATGATCCCCGGCAAACTGGTCAAGGGCATGGGCGGCGCAATGGACCTGGTGGCCGGCGCCGACAACATCATCGTGATCATGACCCACGCCTCCAAGGACGGTGAGTCGAAGTTGCTGTCCAAATGCAGCCTGCCGTTGACCGGCGCTGGTTGCATCAAGCGCGTGCTGACCGACCTCGCCTATTTGGAAATCGAAAATGGCGCTTTTGTCCTCAAGGAACGCGCACCTGGCGTCAGCGTCGAGGAAATCGTCGCCAAAACCGCTGGTAAACTGATCGTCCCGGATCATGTACCGGAAATGCAGTTCGCTGCCCAGTGAGGAATTCGAAAATGCAAGACGTCGTAATTGTTGCCGCCACGCGTACCGCGATCGGCAGTTTCCAGGGCTCCTTGGCCAGCGTGTCCGCCGTCGATCTGGGCGCGGCGGTGATCCGTCAGTTGCTTGAGCAGACCGGCCTGGACGGTGCACAGGTCGATGAAGTGATCATGGGCCAAGTGCTGACCGCCGGTGCCGGCCAGAACCCGGCACGTCAGTCGGCGATCAAGGCTGGCCTGCCTCACGCCGTGCCGGCGCTGACCCTGAACAAGGTTTGCGGTTCGGGCCTCAAGGCTTTGCACCTGGGTGCACAGGCAATCCGTTGCGGCGACGCTGACGTGATCATCGCCGGTGGCCAGGAAAACATGAGCCTGTCCAACTACGTGATGCCGGGCGCACGCACCGGTCTGCGCATGGGTCACGCGCAAATCGTCGACACCATGATCAGCGATGGCCTGTGGGATGCATTCAACGACTACCACATGGGCATCACTGCCGAGAATCTGGTCGACAAGTACGAGATCAGCCGTGAGCAGCAGGACGCTTTCGCTGCCGCGTCTCAGCAGAAAGCCGCCGCTGCCATTGAGGCCGGTCGCTTTGTCGATGAAATCACCCCAATCCTGATCCCGCAGCGCAAAGGCGATCCGGTGGCGTTCAAGGTTGATGAGCAACCACGCGGCGACACCACCGCTGAATCCCTGGCGAAACTGCGTCCGGCCTTCAAAAAGGACGGCAGCGTCACCGCCGGCAACGCTTCGTCGCTGAACGACGGCGCTGCCGCGGTGATCCTGATGAGCGCGGAAAAAGCCAAAGCACTGGGCTTGCCGGTGCTGGCGAAAATCGCTGCGTACGCCAACGCGGGTGTTGATCCGGCAATCATGGGCATCGGCCCGGTCTCGGCCACCCGTCGGTGCCTCGACAAGGCCGGCTGGAACATCGACCAGCTCGACCTGATCGAAGCCAACGAAGCCTTTGCCGCGCAATCGCTGGCGGTGGCCAAGGATCTGCAATGGGATCTGAACAAGGTCAACGTCAACGGCGGCGCCATCGCCCTGGGCCACCCGATCGGTGCATCGGGCTGCCGCGTGCTGGTGACGCTGCTGCATGAAATGATCAAACGCGATGCGAAAAAGGGTCTGGCGACCTTGTGCATTGGTGGCGGTCAGGGTGTAGCGCTGGCGCTGGAACGCGGTTAAGCAAGAGGTTCAACGGCAGGCGGCGGATCCACGACATCCGCTGAATGCTGGCAACAAAAAACCCGGTGCGACTTGCGTTGCACCGGGTGTTTTTTGGTCTGGATTTTGTGTTGCTTTCAATGGCCCTATCGCTGGCAAGCCAGCTCCCACAGTGGATCGGGTTCACAAATCCCTTGTGGGAGCTAGCCCTGCTAGCGATGAGGCCAGCCCAGTCAGCACAAAATTTTCAGCCAGCCAATTGCAAAATCAACCACGCATTCGCCCCGCTGATCACCCCAAACAATCCCCAAGCCAACACCCGCGTCGGCAAACGATTCACAAACGGCCCCATCAGTTGCTTGTCATTGGTCATGCGAATCAACGGGTACAGCGCAAACGGCAGTTGCAGACTCAACACCACCTGACTCATCACCAGCAACTTGCCCACCGCGTTATCGCCCATCAGCCACACGCCGATGAACGCCGGAATCAGCGCCAGCCCGCGCGTGATCAAGCGCCGCTGCCAGCAAGGGATCCGCAGGTTCAGATAACCCTCCATGATCACCTGCCCGGCGATGGTGCCGGTGAACGTCGAGCTCTGCCCGGACGCCAGCAACGCCACGCCGAACAGCACACTGGCGAGTGCGCCGCCGACCAATGGATCGAGCAAGTGATAGGCGTCCTGAATGTCGACCACTTCAGTGTGCCCGGACTGATGAAACGCTGCCGCCGCGAGAATCAGGATCGCCGCGTTGACCAGCAGAGCCAGCGCCAGCGAGCCGATGGTGTCAATGCGCGCCAGTTTCACCGCGTCCTGCTTGCTCGCCAGATCCTTGCCGATCATCCGCGTTTGCACGATTGAAGTGTGCAGATAGAGGTTATGCGGCATCACCGTCGCGCCGAGAATGCCGATGGCCAGGTACAACGGCGCGGCATCGCTGATCGCCGACAACGAGGGTTTGAAGCCGCTGAACACGTCCGGCCAATACGGTTTGATCAGCACCAGCTCAACGAAGAAACACACGCCGATGGTCGCCACCAGCACCAGCATGATCGCTTCGAGTCGGCGGAAGCCGCGATTTTGCAGGGCCAGCACCAGCAAGGTGTCGAACGCGGTCAGGGCAATACCAAAGGTCAACGAACAACCGAGCAACAAGTGAAACGCCAGCGCACAACCGAGCACTTCGGCAAGGTCAGTGGCGATGATTGAAATTTCCGCCAGCACCCACTGCAGGCGCGCGGTCGGTGTGCTGTAACGCTCGCGGGACAATTGCGCCAGGTCGCGTCCCGTCGCGATGCCCAGCCGCGAACACAGGCACTGCACGACCATGCCCGCCAGACTCGCCAGCAACACCACAAACAACAGGCTGTAGCCAAAACGCGAACCGGCCTCGATGGCGGTCGCCCAGTTGCCAGGGTCCATGTAGCCGATCGACACCAGCAATCCGGGACCGGCGAAACGCAGCACGCGTTTGAAGAATGGGGCACTCGGATCCACCGCGACACTGCCGGCGACTTCCGGCGGACAAAACGGCGCGGTGGCGATTTTGGGCAAACTGAATTTCACGCACACATCCAGAAACAAGTCGGAAAGACGCAGCTTAGACGTTTCAGTCGGAGCCTTGAAGCGTAAAAAAATCTATCGACTCACACCTAACAACTGCTCACGCAACTCGGGACTGCGCGTGCGTGGATCCAGCCAGATGTCGAAAAACGCTCGGGCAAACTGCGGATCATCAATTTCATGCTGCAACTGCTGACCGACAAAAAACCGCGCGCCCTGCCCCGGCAGATATACCCCGGTGATCCGCGTACCGGCCTGCACATCGACGAACGATTGCTGCATCTGAATCTGCCAACCGGCCAGTTGCGCGGGGCTCACCGTGGCGCCGCCCAAGCGCTTGATTTCGTCGACGCTGGCCTTGACCAGATCCTCGCGGGAGATGCTGCGGCGGTAGATCAACTCCAACGCAAACGGCTGACCGTCCGCCAGCGGTCGGGCGGCGCTCCACAACCGTGCGTTGTACACATCGAATCCGAATACGCTGAAATCGCCGGTGCCGATGATCTGCGCACCGGGCACCGCGTCCTGCCAATTGGCCCAGGTCGGCGTCAGCAACAGCGCCCACAGGCCGATTCCGCAGCATCCGCGCAACACCTTCGGTGCTCTGTTCATGGCGGTATCGACTCCGGCTAGCCCTGATAGTCAGAGCATAGTCGGCTATCGCGATCAGCACTTTGTATACAAAATCCACACACATTTGCAGCAATCAAGGGTCAGCGATGCTAACGTGGCCGTCACCACTCGACGGAGACCTGTGCGTGCTGATCCTCAAATTGCTGTTGATTCCCGGTTTTCTGCTGCTGATTTCCCTCGCGGGCAAGCGCTGGGGGCCGAGCGTGGCCGGGTGGCTGTCGGGGTTGCCCGTGGTGGTCGGGCCGATTTTGTTTTTCCTCGCCATCGAACAGGGGCCGACGTTTGCCGCACAGTCGGCAGTGGCGGCTTTATCGGCGATGTTTGCGATGATTGCCTTCTGCATCACCTATGCGCAGGTCGCCCAGCGAGCGAACTGGCCGTGGGCCTTGGCGACTTCCATGGCAGTGTGGGCGGTGCTGGCGCTGCTACTGTCGTTGATTCCGCCGTCATTGCCGTTCTCAGTCGCAGCAGCAGCGATTGCTTTGCTGTCTTCGCCGTACCTGTTTCCCAAGGTGCAGCCAGTGCTCAACGGCCCAACGCCGAAGTCAGACAAACTGATCTGGCGGATGATCGCCGGCGCCGCGCTGACGCTGGTGGTCACGATGCTGGCCAGCACCGTCGGCGAGCGCTGGAGCGGTCTGCTCGCGGTATTCCCGGTGCTCGGCAGCGTGATGGCGGTGTTTTCCCAGCAAACCCGAGGCGCGGCATTTACCGCCGTGCTGTTACGGGCGACGGCGACAGGGATGTATTCGTTTTCGGCGTTCTGTCTGGTGTCGGCATTGACGCTGCCGACCATGGGACTCAGCGGATTTGCCGTGGGTGTCGCCGTCTCGGTGGCCATGCTCGGTGTGACCCGCCAATTGCTGGCCCGGCCGGTGGCGAAACAGCCGCAAGCGCAGTAACCCTGACGAACCGCGCTGGAGTGACGGCGCGCTGCGTGGGATGATCGCCCGCCTAGCGCGTCCATCCCTCGGAGATTCGAATGTCATTGTTGAGCAAGAAAGCCGTCATCGTGTTGCTGGCGGCCGTCGCCGGTCTCGGCGCCATCAACGCTCAGGCTGCCAAAGCCAAGGAAAAAGCCACGAGCGAGCACGTCTCGCTGCTCGGCGGCAAGTTCACCTTCACTCTGCCTAAAGGCTTCGTTGCTGATCCGTTACCGGCCAGCCCGGGCGGCGCCACCGGCACGATGTACACCAACGAAACCACCAAGACCGTGGTCATCGCCGCCGAAAACCAGATTCCTCAAGGTCAGAACGTCAAGGACAACGACGGCGAATTTCTCGACGGTAGCGTCTCGAGCTTTATCGAAGACCAACGCAAAGCCTTGCCGGACTTCAACAAGCTCACGGAGAAAAGTCTGACCCAGAAAGGCACCGGCCTCGGTCTGCGTCAGGTCGACAGCACCGCCACCCAGGGCGGTGGCCAGACCCTCAACACCACGCTGATGGCCGGCTCCGGGACGAAAATGGCGCTGGTTCAGGTGATCTCCCGCGCCAGCGACAAGAAAGGTCACGATGCCTTGGTGAAAACCATCCTCAAGGATTGAGCTGCTGCAACCAGCCATTCAAATCCCGCAGTTCGGCCGCACTGATGCTGTGGCCGACGCCGGGATAGGCATGGAATTGCGGCTTGTAACCGAGTTTCTGTAGCTGCGCATTGGCGTCCGTGCCATTGCGGTACGGCACTGGATCATCGGCGGTGCCGTGGCCAATGAAAATATTCAACGGCAGTGGTTGTTGCTCGGCTTTGAGCTCTTTCTTCAAGACCGGCAATAAACGCCCGCTCAACGCCGCAAACCCACCGACAGCGGCTGGCGCTCGCAGGCCCACCTCGTAACTCATCATCGCGCCCTGGCTGAAGCCGATCAGGTACACCTTGTCCGGGCTGGCGTGATATTTCTTCGCGGCTTGGGCGATAAAGTCGCGCAGCTTCTGGCTGCTGACCTGCAGATCATCGGTCTCGCCGTTGTAGGCACCTTCGCCCTTTTTGCGAAAC
Source organism: Pseudomonas sp. 4CAES_32.4 (assembly GCF_058136335.1). Taxonomy (NCBI): domain Bacteria; kingdom Pseudomonadati; phylum Pseudomonadota; class Gammaproteobacteria; order Pseudomonadales; family Pseudomonadaceae; genus Pseudomonas; species Pseudomonas sp. 4CAES_32.4. The sequence goes on along the minus strand of NZ_CM176882.1, from coordinate 2,432,915 downwards.
CACTGATAACGTCCTTCACCCAACGCCATCGGCGCCTGCACCGACAGATAGTTGTACTGCGCCGGCAGCTGAAATTTCATACCGATCAGATCGGCTTCGTTGCTGCCGTAGCCGTGCAGGAAAATCACCAGCGGACGCGGCTCGGCGTCGGGGTGAACCTGTTCGATGTACTTGAGCGGCAGATCGGATTGCAACGAGGTTTGCGCGTGGACGGCGGTGGACGCCAAGAGCGTCAGCAGGGCAAAGACCTTCAACATAGAGCCTTCCTTTTCAGGGTGTCGGGTTCGGGGGGAGCCTAACATCCTCGGTGAAGGATCCAAATGTAAGGGCGTTGCTGATGCCGCCATCGCTGGCAAGCCAGCTCCCACAGTGATTGATGGTGATCACCGATATTGTGTACACCCATTCACCCTGTGGGAGCTGGCTTGCCAGCGATGAGGCCATTAGATTCAGCGAAGATCGATCAGTCGTTCGTCAGTTTCCCAGTACGAAACGGCACCCGCCCCGCCACTTTCGCCTGCCAGATCCCAGGCTCGGTGTAACGGCCACGGTCGATGGCAAACAACACCCCGCTGGTCCCGGCGCAGACAGTGGTCACGCGATCCTGCAGCGGATCAACCACCTCGAACAACGCGTCGCCCTTCTCCACCCACTCCCCCGCATTGCGCAGGAAGCTCACCACGCCATGGTGCGGCGCGAACAGGTATTCGGTGCCCTCGAACGGCAGGCCTTCGCAGCACTCGTCTGGCGCCGCCGGCCATTCACCGCTGATGAAGCCATTCTCGGCGAGGAAGCCGAGAATAGCTTCGCAATTGGCCTGCGCCTGATCGACGCGGGTGTCGCCCATGCTGCCCAGTTCCAGCGTAGTCGCCAGGTTGGCCGCTGGAATCGCTGCATCGGGAAATGCTTTGGCCAGACGCAGCCACGGCGTCGAGCAGGATTCGTCGAACGAACTGCCGCCAGAGTCTTCACACAGCAAGGCCACGCCAGCCTTCAGGCGCGCCGCCAACGACTGCCACTGCGGCCAGTGCTGCGGCAAAGCGTAAAGGTGGATCGAAGCGTCGAAATCGCAATGCAGATCGAGGGTAATGTCGGCATCACAGGCATGGCGCAACAACAGACGATGCAGTGCTTGCAGTTGCGAGGCCGGCGCTGGCAACGCATCGAACACCTGCCCCATGGCCTGACGGATCAGTGCCACGTTGGCGTCCGCATCGGCACCCAGCTGCTCGCCGATCAGCGCTGCAACCGGCGTACTGAGTTCGACAAACGCGCGGTTGAAATTCTTGCCGCTGCCCAGCTCGAATCGGCCCATGTGCGCGCCTTGCACGTGTTGATCGAGACCAATCGGATTGGCCACCGGCACCAGTTCAATCACACCTTGCAAACGGCCTTGCGCTTCAAGTTGGTTGAGACGCTGCTTGAGTTCCCACGCGGTGCGCATGCCCGGCAGTTCATCGGCGTGCAGGCTGGCCTGGATGTACACCTTGCGTGAGCCGGCGCCGTAACGGAACACGCTGAGGGAGCGCTCACTGCCCAAGTGGCTCCAGGGCAGAATGTGGTCGATGCGTTGCATGGGTACCTCCTCAATATCTGGATCACAAAGATCCCCTGTAGGAGTGAGCCTGCTCGCGATAGCGGTTCAACATTCAACATAATAGTTGTCTGACACACCGCTATCGCGAGCAGGCTCACTCCTACAAGGGTCTCACCACAATTAGAGCGCAAAAAAAGTGGCCACCGCGTAACGGGGCCACTTTTTCTACGGCGTATTAATGGCCGTACACGTCAAAGTCGAAGTACTTGTCCTGGACTTTCTTGTACTCGCCATTGGCGCGGATTTCGGTGATGGCTTTGTTGAATTGCTCGGCCAGCGCGGTATCGCCCTTGCGCACGGCAATCCCGGCGCCACCGCCGAAGTACTTGGCGTCTTCGTAGGTCGGACCGACGAATTCGAAACCTTTACCGGCGTCGGTTTTCAGGAAGCCATCGCTGAGGTTGACCGAGTCGGCCAGCATCGCGTCGATACGGCCGGAGACCATGTCGAGGTTGGCTTCCTGCTGCGAGCCGTAACGTACCAGGTCGATCCCGGCTGGTACCAGCACTTCGGTGGCGTAACGGTCATGGGTACTGGCACGCAGCACGCCGACTTTCTTGCCTTTAAGCTCGGTCAATGGGTCTTTGACGCCGGAGCCTTCCTTCATCACGAAGCGCGCCGGGGTGTGGTAGTACTTGATGGTGAAATCGACGTTCTTCTTGCGGTCGTCGGTGATGGTCATCGACGACAGGATCGCGTCGATTTTCTTCACTTTCAGCGCCGGGATCAGGCCATCGAACTCTTGCTCGACCCACGTACATTTGACCTTCATCTGCGCGCACAGCGCATCGCCGATATCCACGTCGAAACCGGTGAGTTTGCCGTCAGGGGTTTTCATCGAGAATGGCGGGTAACCGGCTTCGATACCGATGCGGATCGGTTTGGCGTCTTCGGCCACAGCGGTCAGGGACAACATCGACAGTGCCAAGGCACCAAACATCACTAGCTTCTTCATTTATAACTCCTGTGTGCGGAGGCTTTTATTGGCAGCTTTCGATTCAGCGTTCGGTCATGGCCAATTGGCTACAAAAACCGAAGTGGCCGGCAGTCTATGGCGGCGCGCACAGGGTAAATTGTGTTTAAGCGACAAATACTTATGAAAGATCGGCGCAGCCGTTGACCGAGGTCAACAGCTGCGCCGTGGTGGTGCAAAGGCTGTAGGACAGGCTTCTTTTTTGCTCAGGAAATCGCTGAAAAACGTGTCAGCACGCGCAGCCGATCGGGGTTTGAGAACCCTGTGGCACGCTCAACTGAAAACCCTCATCCAGCCAACCGGTGACACCGCCAATCATTTCCTTGACCGGGTAACCCAGCGCCGCCAGTTTCACCGCCGCCTTGTTCGCACCGTTGCAATGCGGGCCGGCGCAATACACCACGAACAGGGTGCCCATTGGATAACTCGCCAGACTTTCCAGCGTCAGCAACCGCGTCGGAATGTTGATCGCGCCCGGCACATGCCCGCGTTCGTAAGCCAGCGGCCCGCGCACGTCGATCAAGACAAAGTCGATTTCGCCGGCCTCATGGCTGCTGTAGACGTCGGAACAATCGGTTTCGAATGTCAGACGGTTGCTAAAGTGCATGAGGGCGATGGCCGAAGGGGCTGCGGGAATGTTGCGAACCAGGCTAGGCATGCGGTGTTGCTCCTGTGTCTCGTTGGGGATGAACAGACTTTATCGAGACGCCGCAAATCGCTACAGTGGCGCACAAGACACTCACCGGGAACTTTCCGCCAAATGCCGACTTCACCAGGTCTGGTCGCGATTCTGGCCTACGACGGCCTCTGCACCTTCGAGTTCGGCATCGCCGTGGAGATCTTCGGCCTCGCCCGGCCGGAGTTCGATTTTCCGTGGTACGAACACGCAATTGTGGCCGTCGATCAAGGGCCGATGCGCGCCTTGGGCGGGATTCAGGTGCTCGCCGATGGTGGCCTGGACCTGCTCAGCGCGGCGCGCACGATCATTATTCCCGGCTGGCGCGACCGTCATGCGCCGGTGCCACCAGAACTGATCGACGCACTGCGCCAGGCCCACGCCCGGGGTGCGCGGTTGTTGTCGATTTGCTCGGGAGTATTTGTGCTGGCCGCCAGCGGTTTGCTCGATGGCCATGGCGCGACCACGCATTGGCGCTACACAACCGAACTGGCGCAGCGCTTTCCGGCGATTGAGGTTGATCCGGATGTGCTTTATGTCGATTCGGGGCAGTTGATCACTTCAGCGGGCAGCGCGGCGGGCATTGACGCGTGCCTGCATCTGGTGGCGCGGGATTTCGGCACTCAGGTGGCCAATTCCGTCGCCCGGCGTTTGGTGATGTCGCCGCAACGCACCGGCGGTCAGGCGCAGTTCATTCCGACACCGGTCAGCCCGACGCCGCGCAACGATCTGTCGCGGGTCATGCAATGGGCCCGTGAACGGCTGCATGAACCGCTGGAAGTGCGCGACTTGGCCAGTGAAGCGGCGATGAGCGAGCGGACGTTTTTGCGGCGTTTCAGCGAAGCCAGCGGCCAATCGCCCAAGGCCTGGCTGCAACATGAACGACTGGCGCGGGCGCGGGAGTTGCTGGAGAGCACGGCGGACCATACCGAGCAGATTGCCGAGCGTTGCGGGTATCGCTCGGCGGAGAGTTTTCGCGTGGCGTTTCGCAGCGTGGTCGGCGTGCCGCCGTCGGTGTATCGGGAGCGGTTTGGGCGTGGAGTTAGTGCCAGTACCTGAGTTGTTCTTCAGGGCCCCATCGCTGGCAAGCCAGCTCCCACAGTGATTTGTGTTGTTTACGACATCTGCAAACAGCGCAAAAACCTGTGGGAGCTGGCTTGCCAGCGATGGGGCCAGTCGGGACGTCGCAAACCTAAGGCTTGCGCAACAAATAGGTATCCATAATCCACCCATGCTCAGCCCGGGCTGCCTTGCGCACCCGCTCGATCTCATCCGCCACATCGCCCAGTTTGCCGCTGATCAGAATCTCATCCGGCGTGCCCAGATAAGCCCCCCAATAAATCTCGGTCTCGAGATCGGCCACGTGCTGGTAAGCGTCTTCGGCATCGAGCATCACCACCAGACTGTCCGCATCACTTACCTGCCCGGCCGCCAAACGCCGCCCCGTGGTGATTTCAACCGAGCGACCAATCGTGTTCAGCGGCACTTTATGCTGCGCGGCGAGCGCCTGAACGCTGGTAATCCCCGGAATCACCTCAAACTCGAACGCACAGCGACCGGAATCGAGAATCGCCCGCAGAATCCGAACCGTGCTGTCGTACAACGCCGGATCGCCCCACACCAGAAAAGCGCCGCACTGGCCGTCAGACAATTCGTCATTGACCAACCGTTCGAAGGTCTGCTGTTTGGCGCGGTTCAAGTCATCGACGCTGGCCGCGTAGTCGACATCGCCTCGCTCGCGCTCCGGACTGTGGGCTTCGGCAAAGCGATAGGCAGGATCGTCGATGTAGCGCTCACAGATATCGCGGCGCAGATCGATCAGTTTGTCCTTGCGCTGACCTTTATCCATCAGAAAGAACACATCGACGCGGTTCAGCGCTTTGACGGCCTGCATCGTGATGTAGTCCGGATTGCCGGCGCCGATACCAATCACCAGTAACTTTTTCATCAGACAGCACCCTCACGTTCGAGACCGGGCAAGCGTAGTCGCCAGATGCCGTTGAAGCGTAACTCGATGAGCGACAGCGGCTCGACATCGATGGCGTTGAAAGCTGCGCCTTGCATCACGTGCATCAGTGCTGCGCGAATCACGAACGGATGCGTCACGGCGAGCACATGGCCCGGCACAGCCTGCAACGTCTGCAGCCATGCGCCCATCCGCGCGCCAAGCTGCACAACGGACTCGCCACCCGGCGGCGCAACCTGCGGATCGCCGAGCCAGGCGTTTAGCGCTTCACCTTCTTCGCGCTGTAAATCCTTGATCGCCTTGCCGTGCCAGTGCCCCCAATCGCAATCGCGCAACGCCTCATCGACCTCGGCATTGGTGCCGAACCGCGCAGCGGTCTGTCGTGTGCGTAATTCCGGGCCGCAGACCAGGCGTACCTCAGAGCCAAAACGCGTGCCAAACGCGTCAGACGCCAGAGACAAATCTTCAACAGGCTCATTCGTAGGAAAACGCGCCAATTTTTGTGCGACGGTTCGCGCATGGCAAATAAGAGTCAAACGGGTGGTTTGCACTGGGGAATCACTCTGTCGAGAGTCTTGAACACAGCGGCGCACTGCCGCTCTGCCGGCAATTGTGCCGTAAACCGCAGGTTTCAGGGCGTTCAGCTGTAGCACTAAATCCGCCTGATCCTTCAGAAAATCGGCAATGTCTGACACTGCCACGGGCAACGGACTACAAGACGCATCGACTTCCGCGTAGCCCTTGTTACACGGGCGTCTCGCTGCAAATCGGCGCCTCATAAACAACCGAAAAAATTAACTAGACATGTAGCGCCAGTTACATAAATACTGTTTTAACGGATTGTGAAGCGAATTCAACACCCCATCCAGCAGGAGCCCGGATGCCCCCTCTCAGAGACCTGATTACCGATCCCGGCCTGGATCTAACCCCGTCGGAGCGCAAAGTCGTTCGCGCCTTGCTGGATCAGTACCCGCGCAATGGTTTGGGCCCGATGGCACGTCTGGCCGAGCATGCTGGCGTCAGCGACCCGACCATCGTCAGGCTGGTGAAGAAACTCGGTTTCGGCGGTTATGCCGAATTCCAGGACGCCCTGCTCAGCGACATGGATCATCGCCTGCGCTCTCCGCGCACGCTGTTGCAACCACGCGCGCATCAAAACAAGGATGATGCCTGGGGCCATTATCTGGGCGAAAGTCATCGCCTGCTGGCCGAAACCCAGTCGCTGACCCAACCCGAGGATGTGCGCATCCTCACCGACTGGCTGCTCGACACCCGGCATCAGGTTTACTGCTTTGGCGGACGCTTCAGCAGCCTGATGGCCACCTACCTGCTCAATCACCTGCGCCTGCTGCGCCCCGGCTGCTTTGCCCTGGAAGACAACGCGCTGCTGCCCGATCGCCTGTTTGACCTGCAACGCCAGGACGTCGTGCTGGTGTTCGACTATCGCCGCTACCAGACTCAGGCCCTGCGCGTGGCCAGCGCGGCAAAAAGCAATAACGCGCGCGTGGTGCTGTTTACCGACATCTACGCCTCGCCCCTGCGCGAATTGGCCGACCTGATCATCAGTGCCCCGGTGGAATCGGCCTCCGCGTTCGACACCATGGTGCCGGCGCTGGCTCAGGTCGAGGCGCTGATTGCCTGCCTGACCCTGCGCGGCCCGGATCTGGCGGATCGCCTGGAAGGCATCGATGCCCTGCGCAACGACTTCGCCACTCACCTGCTGGAGGATAAATAAGGATGTTCAGCCTTCCCCACCGCTCGCCGCGGAACTTGCCGTTTGTCACTGACCACACCGCTCTGCTGCTGGTGGACATGCAGCGGGCCTGGCTTGAACCGCAGTTCGACCCGCACCTCACCGGGCCTGACGCCGAGTATTTCCTCCACCGCGCCCGCACGCAGGTGATCCCCAATCAACAACGCCTGCTTAGCGCTTTTCGCGAGGCGCGGCAGAACGTGCTGCACACGATTATCGAAAGCCTGACCGCCGACGGCCGCGACCGCTCACTCGACCACAAACTGTCGGACATGCACTTGCCCAAGGGCAGCCCACAGGCGCAGGTCATTGCCGAGCTGACCCAGGTGGAAAACGAAATCGTCCTGCCCAAGACGTCGTCCGGCGTGTTCAATTCGACCAACATCGACTACGTGCTGCGCAACCTGGAAACCCGTCATCTGATCATCGCCGGCATCGTCACCGACCAGTGCGTCGACATGGCGGTGCGCGACGCCGCCGATCGCGGTTATCTGGTCACGCTGGTCGAAGACGCCTGCGCCACCTACAGCGCCGAGCGTCATCACGCCTGCCTGAATGCGATCAAGGGTTATTGCTGGATCACCGACACCGACACCGTGCTCGGTCGCTTGCAGCAGATGCAGCCATGAGCGCACGCCTGACGCCGCTGCCGATGACCACGCTGGTCACCACTGACCTGATCGGCATTACCCGGGGCCGCTCGTTTCCCACCGATGAGCTGGAAAACTATCAAGCCGCCGGAGGTGGTTGGGTGCCGGCCAACAGCGCGTTGACGCCGCAGGACATCATTGCCTCGACCAATCCATGGGGCGCCTATGGCGATCTGCGCCTGATCCCCGACATAGGCAGCCGCGTCACCGTCAGCAATGGCCCGGACGCCAATGCGCCAGCGCTGGATTTCATCCACGGCGACATCCGCGAGACCGATGGCCGTCCGTGGGGCGCCTGCCCGCGCACGCTGTTGCGTGATGAAATCGAGCGTTATCGCGACACGTTGGGCTTGCAGGTCAACGCTGCGTTCGAGCACGAATTCAATCTGCATGCCGGTTTCGCCGAGCATTTGGCCTTCTCCCTCGAAGCTCAACGCCAAGGCGCCGAGTTCGGTGGCTGGTTGCTTAGCGCCTTGCGCGCCGGCGGGGTCGAGCCGGAAATGTTTCTGCCCGAATACGGCAAGCACCAATACGAAATCACCTGCCGCCCGACGCTTGGCGTTGCGGCGGCGGATCGCGCGGTGAATGTGCGCGAGATCACCCGCGAGATCGCCCGACAAATGGGCCTGGACCTGAGTTTCGCCCCCAAGACCGCCGCCGACGCGGTGTGCAACGGCGTGCACCTGCACGTCAGCCTGCTCGATCTGGGCGGTGTGCCGATGCTTTACGACGCGGGCACCAGCAATGGTCTGTCGACGCTTGGCCAGCATTGGGCAGCGGGCATCCTGCATTACTTGCCGGCGCTGTGCGCGTTCACCGCGCCGACGCCGGTGTCATACGAGCGTTTGCAGCCGCACCACTGGAGCGCCTCTTACGCCTGCCTCGGCCAACAGAACCGTGAAGCGGCGCTGCGCATCTGCCCGACCGTGACCCTCGGCGGCAAATCCGTGGCGAACCAGTTCAACCTGGAATTCCGTGCCATGGACGCCACCGCCTCGCCGCATCTGGCCATGGCCGCGCTATTGATCGCCGGGCGCCTGGGCATTGAGCAGCGTCTGGCGCTGAACGCGATCACCGATGAAATTCCCGATTCACTCAACGACGAACAACGCAAGGCGCGGGGCATCGTCGCCCTGCCCGTCTCGCTGAACCAGGCACTGGATTGCCTGCGCGACAGTGCAGCCTTGATCGAATGGCTGCCCAAGCCGTTGCTCGACACCTATTACGCCCTTAAAACCGAGGAACTGGCGCTGACGGAACAGCTCTCGCCCGCTGACTTGTGTGAGCACTATGCACGCCTGTACTGAATCCGCCGAGCTGGGGTTGTACACCCGTCCGGTCTACAACCTGAGCCGCGCCGACTCGACGCACCCGTTGATTCTGGTGTGCGAGCACGCCAGTCGCTACATCCCCGAGGCCCTGAACAATCTGGGCCTGGACGATACCGCCGCGCGTGAGCACATCGCCTGGGACATCGGCGCTTTGCAATTGGCCGAACAACTGTCGGAACAACTCGGTGCGACGCTGCTGAGCGCCAATTATTCGCGCCTGCTGATCGATCTGAACCGGCCACGGCATGCGCCGGACAGCATCCCGGCGCAGAGCGAGATTTACCAGATTCCAGGCAACCGTGAACTGGATGAAGCGACACGCGAATACCGCCGTCAGACCCTGTTCAAACCGTTTCACGCCCGCTTGCAGACCTTGATCGACGAGCGCATCGCTCAGGGTCAACCCGTGCGAGTGGTGGGAATTCACAGTTTTACCCCGGTGTATTACGGCCAGCCGCGAGCACTGGAAATCGGCGTGCTGTTCGGTCAGGCGAAAGACTACGCGCAGCGCCTGCTCGATGGTCTCGGCGAGCATCCGCTGAAGGTTGCCGGTAATCAGCCGTACAAGATCGACCCGCTGGGCGACATGACCGTGCCAGTGCACGGTGATGCCCGTGGTCTGGACTCAGTGCTGATCGAGGTGCGCAACGACTTGCTGCGCAGTCCCGAAGATATCTCGCGCTGGGCCGGATACCTCGCGCCATTGCTGTAACGAAGATGGCTGAAGCTGTAAACGATGGACCGATATAACAACTAAAACGACCGATTGGCTGACAAGGAGTTGCGCTTCATGGAAATTGAAGAATTCGGCTACAAGCAAGAGTTGAAACGTAGCCTGACGCTCACCGACCTGGTGGTGTACGGGATGATCTTCATGATCCCCATCGCCCCGTTCGGCGTGTATGGCTACGTCAACGCCGAAGCGCCGGGGATGGTGCCGCTGGCGTACATCATCGGCATGGTGGCGATGCTGTTTACCGCGTTGAGCTACGGCAGCATGGCCAAGGCTTTTCCGATTGCAGGCTCGGTGTATTCCTACGCGCAACGGGGCCTCAATCAACATGTCGGCTTCATTGCCGGTTGGCTGATGCTGCTCGACTACCTGCTGATTCCGCCGCTGCTGTATGTATACGCGGCGATGGCGCTCAACCATTTGTACCCGGACATTCCCAAGGTTGGCTTCATTCTGGCGTTCCTCGTCAGCGCGACATTCGTCAACCTGCGCGGCATTACTTTCACCGCACGGATGAACATCATTTTCCTGCTGGCGCAGCTGGTCGTTCTGGGCATATTCCTGTTCTACGCCTGGAACACTTTGCACAACGGTGGCGGCAACGGCGAGCTGACCCTGGCGCCGCTGTACAACGCTGAAACGTTCAATTTCGCGCTGCTGATGCAAGCGGTGTCGATTGCCGTGCTGTCGTTCCTCGGCTTCGATGCGATCTCGACGCTCGCCGAAGAAATCAAAGGTGATCCGGGCAAGAGCGTCGGCAAAGCCGCGTTGATCACACTGGTGGTGATGGGCGTAATTTTCGTGGCGCAAACCTGGATCGCCACCGATCTGGCGGCGGGTATGGGCTTCAAGTCTGCCGACACGGCGTTCTATGAAATCGCTGAGATTGCCGCCGGCAGCTGGCTGGCCACCGTCACCGGCGTGGCGACTGCATTGGCCTGGGGCGTGGCCGTGGCGATTACTTCGCAAGCGGCGGTGTCGCGCCTGCTGTTCGGCATGGCCCGCGACGGCAAGTTGCCGAAGGTGCTGGCCAAAGTGCACCCGAAACACAACACGCCATACCTGAGCATTTATCTGGTTGCCGTGCTGTCGCTGGTGATCTGCTACCTGTTCATCAACTCGGTCGACACCCTGACCTCGCTGGTCAACTTCGGCGCCCTCAGCGGTTTCATGCTGCTGCACCTGACGGTGATCAACTACTACTGGCGTCGGCAAAAGTCCGGTCAGGTGGTACGCCATCTGATCTGCCCGGTGATCGGTTTTATCATCGTCGCGGCCATCATGTACAACATGGGCGTCGATGCACAGAAACTCGGCCTGATCTGGATCGCCCTGGGCCTGGTGTACCTGTTCTTCCTCAACAAGCTCGGCGCCAGTACCGCGCTGCCTGACCCGAGCAATGGCTGACAAGAAAAAGAGCGGCGTCTGACAACAAATCAGGCGACCGCCGATTTAACGCGTGGAAACCGACAGTGATAGTCAGGTTCGGCCAAGAGGCCGAACCCTTTGATACAGGAGTGCATCCATGCTGGTCTTACGCCCAGTTGAGCCAACCGACCTGCCGCAGTTGCAACAGCTGGCCCGTGACAGCCTGGTCGGCGTGACGTCGCTGCCGGATGACAGCGAACGTCTGCAAGCGAAAATCGCCGCCTCCGTCGCCTCGTTCGACAGCGTGGCAGCGGCGCACGGCCCGGAGAATTACTTCTTCGTGCTCGAAGACCTCGACAGCCAACGCTTGGTCGGCTGCTCGGAGATCCTCGCCACTGCCGGTTTCGACGAGCCGTTCTATAGCCTGCGCAACCGCCACTTCACCAGCACGTCGCGCGAGCTCAACATCGAACACGGCGTGCCGGCGTTGTCGCTGTGCCATGACCTCAGCGGCCACACTCTGCTGCGCGGTTTTCACATTGATGCGGCGCTGGTCGGCAGCGCGTTTTCCGAATTGCTGTCACGCGCGCGCCTGTTGTTCATCGCCGCCCATACGTCGCGCTTCGCTGAAGCGGTGATTACCGAGATCGTCGGCTACAGCGACGAGAACGGCCACTCGCCGTTCTGGGATGCGCTGGGCAAACATTTCTTCGACTTGCCGTATGTCGAAGCCGAGCGTCTGTGCGGGTTGCAGAGCCGCAGTTTCCTCGCCGAATTGATGCCGCAATACCCGATTTACGTGCCGATGCTGCCCCTGGCCGCACAGGAATGCATCGGGCGGATTCACCCGGACGGTCAGGAGGCTTTCGACATCCTTGAACGCGAGGGCTTTGAAACCAACAGCTACATCGACCTGTTCGACGCCGGCCCGACGTTGTATGCGCGCACGGCGAACATTCGTTCGATCGCCCGCAGCCAGACCGTCACCGTCCGCGAGCACTCGGTGAACAATAGCCGAGGTCGCTTTCTGCTGAGTAACGATGCGTTGCATGGCTATCGCGCCACCGTCGCCGAACTGGATTACCAACTCGATCAACCGCTGTCCCTCACCCCTGCAATGTGTGCGGCGCTGAACGTGACCGATGGCAACCCGATCCGGCTGATTGCGTTATGAACCGCGCAAGGTTCTGCCCCCCACGACAGTGCCCGAACAGGCGCGCAGAAGGAGTTCCAGCATGATTGTCCGTCCGGTCAAAGTCAGCGACCTGCCCGCCTTGATAACGCTGGTGCAACAGGCCGGCCCGGGGTTCACCACCCTGCCGGGCAACGAAGATCGACTCGCCCATCGGGTGCGCTGGGCGCAACGGGCATTCGCCGAGCAGGTGGAGCGCGCCGATGCCGATTACCTGTTCGTGCTCGAAGACGACGACATGCGCGTGGTCGGTGTCAGCGCATTATCCGGCGCGGTGGGCCTGCGTGAGCCCTGGTACAACTATCGTGTCGGACTGACCGTGAGTTCGGCACCGGACTTGGGCATTCAACGGCAGATCCCGACGCTGTTCCTCAACAATGAACTGACTGGCCAATCGGAACTGTGCTCGCTGTTTCTTGGCCATGACCATCGTCACGGTAGCAACGGCCGCCTGCTGTCGCTGGGGCGTTTGCTGTTCGTCGCCGAATTCCCCCATCTGTTTGGCGAGAAAATGATCGCCGAGCTGCGCGGCAGCGCCGATGAACAAGGTTGTTCTCCGTTCTGGGACAGCCTGGGCCGGCACTTCTTCCAGATGGATTTCAGCCATGCCGATCATTTGTCGGGGCTGGGCAACAAATCGTTCATTGCCGAACTGATGCCGCGTCAGCCGCTGTACACCTGCCTGCTCACCGAACAGGCGCAAGCGGCGATTGGTCAGGCGCACCCGAATACCGAGCCGGCGTTGAAAATTCTTCAGGCTGAGGGTTTTACCCACAAAGGCTACATCGACATCTTCGACGGTGGGCCGGTGATCGAAGCGCCCGTGCGCAATATCCGCACCGTCCGCGATAGCCTGGAGCTGACCCTGAGCCTTGGCAGTCCGGATGAACAGGCGCCACTGTGGCTGATCCACAATCGCCGGTTGGAGAATTGCCGCATCACCGTCGCCCGCGCCCGACGGGTCGGCAGCAGCCTGGCGATCGACCGCTCAACCGCGCAGCGTCTGCAATTGCAGCCGGGCAACTCGGTCCGGGCGGTGATGTTGCCGAATCAACAGCAACAGGCCGTTGCGGCCTGACTGCGCCGCTTTGGATGAACCCTTTCAGCGCATCGAGCGTCACGGCGTAAATTCGTCATGATCCTTGACCCATTCGCGTGATAGCCTTTTCATTCTTCGGCGTTGACACATTTGCTCAAGCCGTTCCATTCCTTTGTATTGGTGGAACTCGTATGACCAGGCTTTCTCATCAAGATTTGCGCCGTAATTTCCGTCAGCTTCTGGCTTCCGACACCTGTTATCACACCGCTTCGGTGTTCGACCCGATGTCCGCCCGCATTGCCGCTGACCTGGGCTTTGAAGTGGGGATTCTCGGTGGCTCGGTGGCGTCGTTGCAGGTGCTGGGTGCACCGGACTTTGCCCTGATCACCCTCAGCGAGTTCGCCGAACAGGCCACCCGCATCGGCCGCGTCGCCCAGTTGCCGGTGATCGCCGACGCCGACCACGGCTACGGCAACGCCCTCAACGTGATGCGCACCATCGTTGAACTGGAGCGCGCCGGCGTCGCCGCCCTGACCATCGAAGACACCTTGCTGCCAGCGCAATTCGGCCGCAAATCGACCGACTTGATCACGGTTGCCGAAGGCGTCGGCAAGATCCGTGCAGCGCTGGAAGCCCGCGTCGATACGGAAATGGCGATCATCGCCCGCACCAACGCCGGCATTCTGCCGAATCAGGAAATCATCAGCCGCACTCGCCAGTATCAGGCCGCAGGCGCGGATGGTATTTGCATGGTCGGGATTCAGGATTTTGATCAGCTCGAACAAATCGCCGAACACTTGACCGTGCCGCTGATGCTGGTGACCTACGGCAACCCGGCGCTGCGCGACGACAAACGCCTGGCCGAACTCGGCGTGCGCGTGACCATCGATGGCCACGGCGCTTACTTTGCCGCGATCAAAGCCACGTACGACAGCCTGCGCGAACAACGGCAGATCTTCACTCAGGCGTCCGACCTGAGCGCGACTGAATTGACGCACACCTATACCCAGCCGGAGGAATACATTCTCTGGGCCAAGGAATACATGAGCGTCAAGGAGTGATCGATTGACCGGGCTGACGCCATCGCTGGCAAGCCAGACTCCCACAGTTTATGCGGCTAACCATGACTTAATGGTTCACACCAAACCCTGTGGGAGCTGGCTTGCCAGCGATGAGGCCAGCCGCCGCAACGCCAAATCAGGCTCTGCTCACGGCTACTTGGCCAACTCCATAATCATCCGCGACAACAGATAAATCCGTGGCGCCACGCTCGCCACCTCGGCGTATTCCTCCGGCGTATGAATATTGCCGCCGACAATCCCGAAACCATCCAGCGTCGGCGTGCCGACTCCGGCGGACAGGCTGGCATCCGCTGCACCACCGCTGCCTTCCTCGGTCAACTTGCGGCCAATCTCGCCATAAATCCCCTGGGCCATGGCCATCAAACGATCCGATTCGGCAGTCTGCGGCATTGGTGGCAAACCGCGCTGCAGTGAAGTCTTCACTTCGGTTTCTGGAATCAGCTTGTCCTGAGACACCCGCGCCAGATCCTTCTCGATGCGGTCGAATTCTTCCGGCACCGCCGCGCGCACGTCAGCCTTGGCCGTGGCTTGATCGGGAATCACGTTGGTGCGGTCACCGGCCTTGAGCACGGTGAAGTTGATGGTGGTTTTCTTCGCCTCGTCGCCGAGTTTGCCCAGTTGCAGAATCTGGTGTGCCGCCTCCATTGCGGCGTTGCGCCCCAGTTCCGGCGCAACGCCGGCGTGGGCAGCTTTGCCCTTGACCTCTACCAGCGCCGTTGCGCTGCCCTTGCGCCACACCACCAAGCCATCGGCCGGGCGACCCGGCTCGAGATTGAGGGTCACGTCGTGCTGTTTGGCGGTTTTCTTGATCAGGTCAGTGGCGACGTCCGAGCCGGTTTCTTCACTGGCGTCGAGCAGGAAAGTGATTTGCGCGTAGTCCTTGAAGTCGAGGTTTTTCAGGACTTTCAACGCGTAGATCCCGGCGACGATGCCACCCTTGTCATCCATCACCCCCGGCCCGTAAGCGCGACCGTCCTTGATGTGGAATGGCCGCTCGGCAGCCGAGCCTTCCTTGAACACCGTATCCATGTGCGCCATCAGGAGGATTTTCGCCTTGCCGGTGCCTTTGAACGTGGCCAGCACATGGTTGGATTTTTCCGGTGTGTTGGGCACAAGCTCGATGGTGGCGCCGAGTTTTTTCAACTCGTCGATGGCGATGTCGCCGACCTGCTTGAGGCCCGGCTCATAGCCTGAACCGGAGTCGATATTGACCAGACGCTCCAGCAGCTTCAGCGCTTCGGGCTGATACTGCTCGGCATCGGCGAGCACCTGTTTGTGCGGTTCGGCAAAGGCGCCGGCAGCGGCGAAGGCTAGAGACAGGCCGAGGCTGGCGGCCAACAGGGAGCGGGGAAATGAGAACGTCATGAAGCGATCCTTGTTTCGCGTCGGGGGGATTTAACCGTACCCGACATCAGCGCAAGGCTCTACACCGAATGCGACACTGATCAACCAGATCAACACACATCCCTGCTGGTTATAGTGGTGGGTCAGTCGACACAATGGCTGGCTGTGCCGG
Source organism: Pseudomonas sp. 4CAES_32.4 (assembly GCF_058136335.1). Lineage (NCBI taxonomy): Bacteria > Pseudomonadati > Pseudomonadota > Gammaproteobacteria > Pseudomonadales > Pseudomonadaceae > Pseudomonas > Pseudomonas sp. 4CAES_32.4. Next base: position 2,417,039 of record NZ_CM176882.1, on the reverse strand, counting down.
CCCTATCGCTAGCAGGGCTAGCTCCCACAATGGGAATTTCTACACACATCCCTGTGGGAGCCAGCCCTGCTGGCGATAGTGGTGGGTCAGTCGACACAATGGCTGGCTGTGCCGGCCCTATCGCTAGCAGGGCTAGCTCCCACAATGGGAATTTCTACACACATCCCTGTGGGAGCCAGCCCTGCTGGCGATAGCGGTGGGTCAGTCGACACAATGGCTGGATGTGCCGGCCCTATCGCTAGCAGGGCTAGCTTCTACAAAGGGCTTCGTGGCAAGGCTCAGACCGAGTCGAGCAACTCGTGCCGGGGCTTGTCGCAATTGCAGATCACCCGGTTGCGCCCGCCCGCCTTGGCTTCATACAGCGCCTGATCGGCGTCGTTGAGCCAGCGCGTCGCGTCGCCATGGGACGGATCGTACGCCGCCAGACCAATACTCAAACTGACCTTCAACGTCGGATTCTGCTCATAGCCCAGCGTGACAAAACGCTCGCGCAGCGCTTCCATCGCCTGCGCGGCATTGAACAGCGGCAGCTCTGGCAGAATCACGCAGAACTCATCACCGCCATAACGCCCTGCAACGTCGGTCGCGCGCAGGTTCTGCTTGAGCATTTTGCTCAGTTGGCGCAAGACGATGTCGCCGGCGACGTGGCCGTAGGTGTCGTTGATCGCCTTGAAATGATCGATGTCGATCAAGGCAATCGCCGCGCCCTGCTTCTGCCGTTTGCAGCGCTGAAAGGCAATCTCCAGTTGATCCTTCCACGCGCCGTGGTTGAGCAGGCCAGTGAGGCTGTCGGTGCGGCTCAAGGCCAGCAGTTCGCGTTTATGCCGACCAAGGGTGTGCGCCTGCCGGAAGCACAGCAAGCCCAACGCTAATGGATAGAGCATCAACATCGGCAGGCACGCATACAGTTGCAGCGGCGAGGTTTGCGGAATGAACGCCGGCGCGAACACCACCAGACCGACGCCAATCCCGAGAATCTGCGCGGCCAGACCGGCCAGCAAAAACCGTATGCCGCCGATAGCCACGTTGTTCATTGCCATCATCGACACGGTCGTGGCACTGGGGAGCGGATTGAAATGCATGGCGGCGACCCAGAAGCCGCCGAGAAAGGCGTCGATCAGTAAATTACGGTGTTCAGCGTGATACGGCGTGCTGGAACGACGCGCCCATTGGAACGCCAGATGCGGCCAGAGCAGGCCGTTGAAGATCATCAGCGCCCAGACCCACAGCGGCGGATCGAGCGGAAACATCGCTACGCCCACACACAGCAGCCCCAAGGCCAGCCCCAGAGTGCGCGACGTATAAAGCCTCCTGGCCAATGAAAGTCCTTTTCCTCCCGTGTTTCCCATAAGGGCCTCGATCTCTCGACGGAACCTGGATGCACCGTAGGACGGATGTGTTGGGAGTCTATCAGGGCAACGTTAAATAGCCATCACCGGCCAGCGGGCTGAATAGAGCGACATCAGGGCTGCACGCAGTGCGAATATTTGGCTATACATGAAAGGAGCAAAACGGAAAAACAACTATAAGAAGGAGCCCCATGCAGACTTACCGAGTGTTGATCATCGGCAGCGGATTTGGCGGCCAATGCGCGGCGGTCAACCTGCTCAAGGCCGGGATCGATGATTTCCGCCTGCTGGAACGACGGGATTTCTTCGGCGGCACCTGGTGCCAGAACACCTACCCCGGCGCGGCAGTGGACGTGCCGTCGCCGCTGTATTCGCTGTCGTTCGCCTCGTACCGCTGGTCGCAGATGTTTGCCGAACAGGCTGAGTTGCAGCGTTACACCGAACAGGTGATCGAGCAATTCGGCCTGCGCGAACGGGTAGAACTGCACACCAACGTCGAACGCATCGAATGGGATGACATCGAGAAACGCTGGGTCGTGCACACCGACAGCAAAGGCATCTTCCATGCGCAATTCGTCATCAACGCCAGTGGGCCATTAAGCCAGCCAGTGATCCCACAAATCCCCGGCCAGGATCGCTTTCAGGGCAAGACTTTTCACACAAACAATTGGGATCACAGCTACGACTACAAGGGTAAACGCGTGGCGATCGTCGGCAGTGGCGCCAGCGCGGTGCAGGTGATCCCGGCGATTGCGCCACAGGTCGAACAGTTGCATGTGTTTCAACGCACACCGCATTGGGTATTGCCCCGTCCCGATCGGCGCTTCGGGCCATTCCAGCGCTGGCTGCTCGGTTTGAAACCGGCCTATAAGCTGCTGCGCTGGCTGATCTACTGGCAATTCGAAACCCGGGTGATCGCGTTCAAATATTCGAAACCGGCGATCCGCATGGTGCAGCGTCAGGCCCTGCGCTGGCTCGAGCGTCAGGTGCAGGATCCGGTGCTGCGGGCAAAACTGACACCCGACTTCCTGATCGGCTGCAAACGGGTGCTGATGTCCAACACCTATTACCCGGCGTTGAGTCGCACCAATGTCGCGCTGCACACCCGCGAGCAAGGTGTCGCATCGCTCGATGAGAGCGGAATCAACACGGCAGACGGCGAGCACATCGATGTTGATCTGATCATTTGGTCCACGGGTTACGACGCCACCGACGGGGTGATTTCCTACCCGGTCAGCGGAAAAAACGCCGTACAACTCAGAGATGTCTGGGAGCAATACCCGCGTGCCTACCTCGGCACCAGCCTGCCGGACTTTCCCAACCTGTTTATCGTCACCGGCCCGAACACCGGAATTGGCCACACTTCAGCGCTGTTCATCATCGAATCGCAGATGAACTACATCATCGACTGCATTCGCACCGTGCAGGTCAAAGGCCTGCGCAGCATCGAAGTGCGCCCCGAAGCGGAACGTACCTACACTGAAATGATCCACCGGGAGATGGAACGCACGGTGTGGAAGTCCGGCGGTTGCCACAGTTGGTATCAAAGCAAGAGCGGTCATGTGAGCGCGATGTTTCCCGGCTTCAGTTTCAGCTACTACCGATTGACTCGGGCGCTGAAACCCGCCGACCACATTTTGTCCTGAACACGTAAAAGGAAGACGTCGATGCTTTTGCTGTTTGTCGCCCTCGCGGTTTTCGTAGCCTGGAGCTGGTTGAGTTATCCGGCGGTCGGCCATTGGCTGTATGACCTGAACATGGCCATCGAGGCCAAGTTGTACAAATTGCACAAGATCGAAGTGCCGATTGCCGAAATGACGGTGTCGACCTGGCAAGGCGGGCCTTATGAGGCCTCAAGCGCGATTCTGATGCTGCACGGCTACAGCGCTGACAAGAACCTGTGGCTGCGCTGCGCGCGGCACTTTGTCCGCCAGTATCGGGTGATCATCCCGGATCTGGCCGGCCATGGTGAAACCGGCTTCAAGGCGGGCGGCGGCTACGACATTGCGGTGCAGGCCAAACGGATGATCCAGTTGCTCGATGTCTGCGGTGTGGAGAAAGTCCATGTGATCGGCAATTCCATGGGCGGCTACATTGCCGCGTGGCTGGCGGCGACGTATCCAGACCGCATTGCCTCGGTGGCGTTGATCGATCCGGCCGGCGTTACCGCGCCCGAAGTCAGCGACATGGAGCGGCATCTGGCCCGTGGGCATAACCCGTTTCTGATCAACTCCCGCGAGGAGTTTCGCCAGTTCTACGCGATGACCATGGAATCGCCGCCGTGGGTGCCCAATCTGGTGCTGGACGCCATCGCCCAACGCTACGAGCAGCAACGTGATGAGTTGGAAGAAATCTTCCGCGACTTCCGCGCCAGTCCGCCGATGGAGCCGAAACTGCCTGACATCAAGTGCCCGGCGCTGTTGCTCTGGGGGCGCAAGGATCGTTTGATTGATGTCAGCAGCGTACCGGTCTGGAGCAAGGGCATCGCCAACCTGCAGGTCGACGTCTGGGACCACGTCGGGCACATGCCGATGGTCGAGCAACCCGCCAGCACCGCACGGCTGTACCGGGAGTTTCTGGGAAATCAGCGATGAACATCCTCTACGACGAGCGCCTCGACGGGCCGTTGCCCGAGGTGAACAAGGCCGAGTTTCTCAAAGCCCTGCAACAAGCCGTGCCCGACCTCGACATCCTGTGGCGCGAGGACGAACTCAAACCCTACGAATGCGACGGCCTCTCCGCGTACCGCACTACGCCGATGCTGGTCGCCCTGCCCCGGCGCCTGGAACAGGTGCAAACCCTGCTCAAACTTTGCCATCAGCAAAACGTGCCGGTGGTTGCCCGTGGCGCCGGCACAGGGTTGTCCGGCGGCGCGTTGCCGCTGGAAAAAGGCCTGCTGCTGGTGATGGCACGCTTCAACAATATCCTGCACATCGACCCCGCCGCCCGCACCGCGCGAGTACAACCGGGCGTGCGCAATCTGGCGATTTCTCAGGCCGCGGCGCCGTTCGGGCTGTATTACGCGCCAGATCCGTCCTCACAGATCGCCTGCTCGATTGGCGGCAATGTCGCGGAAAACGCTGGCGGCGTGCATTGCCTCAAGTACGGTTTGACCGTGCACAACTTGCTGAAAATCGACGTGCTGACCATCGAAGGCGAACGCCTGACACTGGGTTCCGACGCCCTCGATTCGCCAGGTTTCGACTTGCTCGCATTGTTCACCGGCTCCGAAGGTTTGCTGGGGATCATCACCGAAGTCACGGTCAAACTGCTGCCCAAGCCGCAGGTGGCAAAAGTCCTGCTGGCCAGTTTCGATTCCGTGGAAAAGGCAGGTCGCGCGGTGGCCGAAATCATCGCCGCCGGGATCATTCCCGGTGGACTGGAAATGATGGATAACCTTGCCATCCGCGCCGCCGAGGACTTCATTCATGCCGGTTACCCGGTCGACGCCGAGGCGATTCTGTTGTGCGAACTCGATGGTGTCGAAGCCGATGTCCACGACGACTGCCAACGGGTGCGCGAAGTAATGAATCAGGCCGGCGCCACCGAAGTGCGCCAGGCCCAGGACGAAGCCGAGCGCGTGCGCTTCTGGGCCGGGCGCAAAAATGCCTTCCCCGCCATCGGCCGCTTGTCACCTGATTATTACTGCATGGACGGCACCATTCCGCGCCGCGAATTGCCTGGCGTCCTGCAAGGCATTGCGCGCCTCGGCAAAGAATATGGCTTGCGCGTGGCCAACGTCTTTCATGCCGGCGACGGCAACATGCACCCGCTGATCCTGTTCGACGCCAACCAGCCCGGCGAGCTGCACCGCGCCGAAGCCCTCGGCGGCAAGATCCTGGAGCTGTGCGTGCAGGTCGGCGGCAGCATCACCGGCGAACACGGCGTGGGCCGCGAGAAAATCAATCAGATGTGCGCGCAGTTCAACAGCGATGAACTGACCTTGTTTCACGCGGTGAAAGCCGCGTTCGACCCGCAAGGTCTGCTTAACCCCGGCAAGAACATTCCGACCCTGCACCGCTGCGCCGAATTCGGTGCCATGCACATTCACGCCGGGCAACTGCCTTTCCCCGAGCTGGAGCGTTTCTGATGGCGGATTTCGATGCCAGCGGCGCCCTCATCGAACAAGTCAACGCGGCGCGCGCCAACGCCACGCCGCTGAAAATCCAGGGCGGCAACAGCAAGGCCTTTATCGGCCGAGCAGTGACCGGTGAAGTGCTCGACACCCGCGCCCATCGCGGCATCGTCCGTTATGAGCCGACCGAATTGGTGGTCAGCGTGCGCGCCGGCACGCGGCTGTCCGAGCTGCTCGCGGCACTGGATGGCGCCGGACAGATGTTGCCGTGCGAGCCGCCGTCATTTTCTGAAGGTGCGACCGTCGGTGGCATGATCGCCACCGGGTTGTCCGGGCCTCGGCGGCCATGGTCGGGGTCGGTGCGGGATTTCGTCCTGGGTACGCGCGTGATCACCGGGCTCGGCCAGCACCTGCGTTTCGGTGGCGAAGTGATGAAAAACGTTGCCGGTTATGACCTGTCACGGCTGATGGCTGCCAGTTTCGGCTGCCTCGGCGTGATCACCGAAGTGTCGCTGAAAGTCCTGCCCAAACCGCGTCAGTGCCTGAGCATCCGCCTCGACATCGATTGCGCCCGCGCCTTGGCCAGACTCGCTGAGTGGGGCCAGCAACCGCTGCCGATCAGCGCCGCGTGCCACGATGGTGACAGTCTCTATCTGCGTCTCGAGGGCGGCGAAGGTTCGGTGACCGCAGCGCATCAACGCCTCGGCGGTGAACCGTTGGACTCGGGATTCTGGCGGGATCTTAATGAGCAGCGCCTGAGCTTTTTCGATGAGGGTCTGCCGTTGTGGCGATTGTCGTTGCCGAACAATCTCGGCCCAGTGGATTTGCCCGGCGCGCAGCTGATCGACTGGGCGGGCGCGCAACGCTGGCTGAAGTCCGATGCCGAGAATATCCACGTTCTGGCCCATGAACTCGGCGGTCACGCGACCTGTTTCAGTCACGCTGCAACCGATTTACCGTTCCAGCCATTGGCGCCGACGCTGCTGCGCTATCACCGCCAACTCAAGGCGCAACTCGACCCGCAAGGGCTGTTCAATCCCGGTCGGATGTACGCGGAGGTCTAGCCATGCAAACCACCCTCAGCGAGCAATCCCGACAGCTACCCCGCGCCGCCGAGGCGGAAAAGATTCTGCGCACCTGCGTGCACTGTGGTTTTTGCAACGCGACGTGCCCGACCTATCAATTGCTCGGCGATGAACTCGATGGGCCACGCGGACGTATCTACCTGATCAAACAGGTGCTCGAAGGTGCGTCGGCGACGGCGCAAACCCAATTGCATCTGGATCGCTGCCTGTCGTGCCGCAATTGTGAAACCACCTGCCCGTCCGGCGTCGACTATCACAACCTGCTCGACATTGGCCGCGCAGTGGTCGATCAAGCGGTGCCGCGCCCTGCTGCCCAGCGGCTGTTGCGCGAAGGTTTACGGGCACTGGCGCCGAATCCGGGTTTGTTCAAAGGCTTGCTGCGCATGGGCACAACGTTTCGCCCGCTGCTGCCACGGCTGTTCGAAAGCAAACTGCCGCAGCACTTGCCGATCAGCGGGTTGCGCCCTGCCGTTCGGCATGCTCGCCGCGTGTTGTTGCTCGAAGGCTGCGTGCAACCGGGGCTTTCGCCCAATACCAACGATGCGACGGCGCGGGTGCTCGATCGATTGGGGATCAGCGTCACGCCGGTGAGCGAGGCTGGCTGCTGCGGGGCGCTCGACTATCACCTCGACGCCCAGGCCAAAGGCCTCGATCGCGCCCGGCAGAACATCGACGCCTGGTGGCCGCACCTGCAAAACGGCACCGAAGCCATCGTGCAGACGGCCAGCGGTTGCGGCGCATTCATCAAGGATTACGGGCATTTGCTGGAGGACGATCCGGCCTACGCCGCGAAAGCCAAGTTGATCAGCGAGCGGACTGTTGATCTGGTGCAGATTCTCGCGCAGGAACCGTTGGAACAGATCTGCGCCGCGAGTGAACGGCGGATTGCCGTGCATTGCCCGTGCACCTTGCAGCATGCGTTGAAACTCGGTGGCGCGGTAGAAGCGCTGCTGACGCGCCTCGGTTATAACCTCACAGCCGTGCCGGACGGGCATTTGTGCTGCGGCTCGGCCGGGACTTATTCGCTGACACAACCGGCACTGGCCCGGCAACTGCGCGACAACCGCCTCAATGCGCTGGAGAGCGGCCGTCCTGACATGATCGTCACCTCCAACGTTGGCTGCCAAAGCCATCTGGCCAGCGCCGGGCGCACACCGGTCAGGCACTGGATCGAACTGGTGGATCAGTCGTTGGCAGAATGAAGTTCGTAGGATTCTTCGTTTGCCCGCGTGGGCGAAGGCTGCGATCTTTTCGTCTATCCATTCCGTGACCGTGGCAGGAATTTTTTTCATGACCGTGCAGCCGTTTGTCAGCCCTGACCTGATCCGCCAACGCTTTTCCAAAGCAATGTCCGACATGTACCGCGAAGAAGTGCCGCTGTACGGCGCGTTGATGGAACTGGTGGAACAGACCAACCGCAGCGTCCTCGACCGCGACACAGACATTGCCCAACAATTGAAAAGCACCGGCGAAATCGAACGGCTGGACATGGAGCGCCATGGCGCCATCCGCGTCGGCACCGCCACCGAACTGGCCACCCTCGCCCGCCTGTTTGCGGTGATGGGCATGCAACCGGTGGGTTATTACGACCTGACCCCGGCGGGTGTGCCGGTGCATTCCACCGCGTTTCGTGCGGTGCATGAGGATGCGCTGCAGATCAGCCCGTTTCGGGTTTTCACCTCGTTGCTGCGTCTGGAATTGATTGAAGATCCTGAACTGCGCGCCTTTGCCGAGTCGGTATTGGCCAAGCGCTCAATTTTTACTGAAGCGGCGTTGCGACTGATCGCACAGGCGGAAACAGCCGGCGGCCTGAACGAGGCCGACGCCACGGAATTCGTCTTACAGGCACTGGAGACTTTTCGCTGGCACCACAGCGCAACCGTCACCGCCGCGCAGTACCAGACGCTGAGCGCGCAACATCGCTTGATTGCCGACGTGGTGGCGTTCAAAGGCCCGCACATCAATCACCTGACCCCGCGCACGCTGGACATCGACCGCGTGCAGGAGCAAATGCCGGCAAATGGCATCACCCCCAAAGCCGTGATCGAAGGGCCGCCGCGCCGGCAATGCCCGATCCTGCTGCGCCAGACCAGTTTCAAAGCACTGGACGAGCCGATCGCCTTCACCGACCAAAGCGAAACACGCGGCAGCCACAGCGCGCGTTTCGGCGAAATCGAACAACGTGGCGCGGCCCTGACGCCCAAGGGCCGCGCGCTGTATGACCGTTTGCTGAACGCGGCGCGGGATGAACTGGGCGCATTTCCCAATGAAGGCAATGCCGCACGCTACAACGCGCTGATGGCGCAACACTTTGGCGAATTCCCTGACAGCGTCGAAGGAATGCGCGAACAAGGGCTGGCGTATTTTCGCTATTTCGCCACGGAAAAAGGTCTGGTCGCGAGTGGTCTGAGTGACGCTTCGCTGGAGGATTTATTACGCGACGGCTATGTGAAAGCAGAGCCGCTGGTGTACGAAGATTTCCTCCCGGTGAGTGCGGCGGGGATTTTTCAGTCGAACCTTGGCGATGCGGCGCAAACGCATTATGGCGAGCATTCCAATCGCCAAACCTTCGAGAAGGCGCTGGGGCGGACGACCATTGATGAGTTGGGCTTGTATGCCGAAACGCAGCGGCGTTCGATTGAGGAATGTCTGGCCGCGCTTTCCCGCTAACAGCCATAAAGATCGCAGCTACAGAAGAAATGCATTCCAAATGCAGGAGCTGCCGCAGGCTGCGATCGTTTGATCGTGAGGCGGGCGCCTCGGCTCAATCAAGGCCTTGAGCCATACTGCGCAAGAAGTTGCGCAGTTGCATCGAGAAAAACACCGCCAACACCGCTGAAACCCTCGCCGCTCAAGGCCTGCAGCCAAGTGCGCAAGAAGTTGCGCAGTACTGCGCAACTTCTTGCGCACTTTCGCCTTGGCCTTTCAGTTTTTTTCGCCAATCCGCCCGCAAAAAACCGCCATCACCCCGGCCCATAAGGGCGGCACATTTGTTGGCACGCTCCTTGATAACAGTCAGCCACCCACCGGGCGATCTCGCCCCGGGCACCCTAACTTTATCCGCAAGGAGAGCACCCCATGGCAACACCAGCGTACATGTCGGTTACCGGCGAAAAACAAGGCCTGATCACTGCAGGCGCTTTCACCGCTGACTCCGTAGGCAACACCTACCAGGAAGGCCACGAAGACCAGGTTATGGTTCAGGCTTTCACCCACGACGTGATCATCCCGCGTGACCCGCAATCCGGTCAGCCAACCGGTCAGCGCGTTCACAAGCCAGTTGTGATCACCAAGGTCTACGACAAGGCTTCGCCTCTGCTGCAAGCCGCTCTGACCTCCGGCGAGCGCATGAGCGAAATCGTTATCCAGTGGTACCGCACTTCGGCGCAAGGCACCCAAGAGCACTACTACACCACCAAACTGGAAGACGCGATCATCGTCGCCATCAACAACAAAATGCACAACTGCCAGGATCCAGGCAACGCGCACTTCACTCACCTGGAAGAAGTGCAGTTCACCTACCGCAAAATCACCTGGACCCACGAAGTATCCGGTACTTCGGGTTCCGATGACTGGCGTGCTCCAGTCGTTTAATTACGGCTGATCGTTTCAAGCATCGGCCAGCTCTGCTGGTCGATGTTGTTTTCGCAACTCCAGATTTTTGTGACAGCACGAGGAACAAGGGATGTTCGCGCCGGCCAATGAAACCCACTTTGCCCTGACCATCGAAGGTCTTTCCGCTGACTTTCAGGTGTTTACCCTGCAAGGCCGGGAAGCCGTGAGCCAGCCTTTTGTCTTCGAGGTGGAGCTGGTCAGTGAGCAGCCGTCGCTGGACCTCGAAACCCTGCTGCACAAACCGGCGTTCCTGCAACTGTCGCCCGATGGCAGCGGCATTCACGGCCAGATCTACCGCGCCGCGCAAGGCGATTCCGGCAAGCGCCTGACGCGTTATTCGGTGACCCTGCGACCGCAATTGTCCTACCTGGCGCACCGCGTCAATCAACGCATCTTCCAGAACCTCACGGTGCCGAAAATCATCGGCCAGGTCCTCGAAGAGCACGGCATTCAAAGCGACGCCTACGAATTCAAGACCGGTTCGATTTATCCCGAGCGCATCTACTGCGTGCAATACGATGAATCGGACCTGCACTTCATCCAGCGCCTGTGCGAGGAAGAAGGTATTCACTACCACTTCCAGCACAGCGCCACCGCGCACAAACTGGTGTTCGGCGATGACCAGACGGTGTTCCCGAAATTGGCGCCGGTGGCCTATCAGCAAGACTCCGGCATGGTCGCCAGCGACCCGGTGATCAAGCGTTTCGACCTGCGCCTGGAAACCCGCACCAGCCGCACCACCCGCCGCGATTACGATTTCGAAAAACCGCGCATCACCCTCGAAAGCGAAAACCGTGGCGACGCCCTGCCCGACCTCGAAGACTACGACTACCCAGGGCGTTTCATCGACCGCGAACGCGGCAAGCACTTGGCCAAACGCGCACTCGAACGCCATCGCAGTGACTTCCAGTTGGCCGAAGGCAAAAGCGATCAGCCATTGCTGGTCAGCGGCCATTTCCTTGCCCTGACCGCGCACCCGAAAGCCAAGTGGAATGACCTCTGGCTGCTGACGGAAGTCCACCATGAAGGCAAGCAGCCGCAAGTCCTCGAAGAGTCGATGACCAGCGACACTACCGCACTGAAAGACGATTTCCATCAGGGCTACCGCAACCGTTTCCAGGCCACGCCGTGGGAGGTGCCGAACCGCCCGCCCCTGCGCCATCCGAAACCGCGCATCCTCGGCAGCCAGAGCGCCGTGGTCACCGGCCCGAAAGGCGAAGAGATCCATTGCGACGAATACGGCCGCGTCAAAGTCCAGTTCCACTGGGACCGCGAAGGCCAGGCCGACGACAAGACCAGCTGCTGGCTGCGCGTCTCCAGCGCCTGGGCCGGCGCCCAGTACGGCGGCATCGCCATCCCGCGCATCGGCATGGAAGTGCTGGTGACCTTCCTTGAGGGCGACCCCGATCAACCGCTGATCAGCGGCTGCCTGTACCACAAGGAAAACACCGTCCCGTATGCACTGCCGGCAAACAAGACCCGCAGCACCTTCAAGACCCTGAGCTCGATGGGCGGTGGCGGCTACAACGAACTGCGCATCGAAGACAAAAAAGGTCAGGAGCAGATCTACCTGCACGCCCAGCGCGACTGGGACGAAAACATCGAACACGACCAGAAAATCCGCGTCGGCAACGAACGCCACGACACCGTCGAGCAAAACAGCTACAGCGAATTCAAAGCCGAAGAACACCACACCGTCTACGAAGACCGCAAAGTCGAAGCCCGCGCCAACGACCACCTCACCGTCGGCGTTAACCAGCACATCAAAATCGGCACCGGCCAGTTCATCGACGCAGGCCAGGAAATCCACCTCAGCAGCGGCATGAAAGTGGTGATGGAGGCTGGCGCCGAACTGACCCTGATTGGCGGTGGCAGCTTTATCAAGATCGATGCCGGTGGCGTGACCATGAGCGGGCCGGTGATCAATATGAATTCCGGCGGCAGTCCAGGCAGCGGCACCGGTGCCGCGCCGTTGATACCCGGCATCCTGAAACAAGCCGACGCCGACAAGGCCGGCCAAGTCCTCACCCCGGCCCAGATCAACACCCTCAAACGTAACGCGCCATTCTGCGAAGAATGCGAAAAATGCAAGGCAGGTGCCTGTGCCATCTGATCGAATTACGCCTAAGGATTGGCTGGCGCGACAGCCGTTGCAAAGCGGCGAACGCCTGTACCTGATCATCAGCGCAGCCAGCGATTCCGACGCACTGAAAAACCTCTACCTCACCGAACCCACCGCCCAGCTCCTGCCGATCTGGGGCGGCACGCCCTACTCCACCTGGCAACCGGTGATGCCCTACGTCACCGAACTCAAGGGCAACTCGGCATTCCTGCCATGGATCGCCGAAACCGACGCCCTCGATTGGGGCTGGCTGGCGGTATCGCGCTCGGAGCCGAGCGAAGTGTTCGAGCATCTGCGCAGCCTGACGCAGGTGAAGATGCCGGATGGGACCGAAGTGTTTTTCCGCTTCTGGGATGGCCGGCATATCTACCCGATTCTGCATGGGCTTGGGGAAAAGGCTGGGGAAGTGCTGCCGATGTTTGAGCGGTATTTGATTAATGGGCAAGCGCTGGAGGTTGGTACGCGGGTTGTGCCGAAGGTGAAGGATTGGCCGTGGTGGGAGGTGCCGAAGCCGTTACTGGATGGCTTGGCGAAGGAAAATCCGACGACGCTGATCAGCAACCTGATGCAGTGGCTGGAAGAAGACCGTCCGGACATTTACACCGCTTGGCCCGAAAGCAACCTGAAGCTGAAAGTCAGCCGTTTCGTGCGCCGTCCGGACGCACCGAAAAACCTTAAAGAAGCACTGTTAAACCACCTGATTCTGGAGCAAGGCTGATGGATCGCGTTGCCTTTGTTGACAACCAACTGAACACCTTCAAGGACAGTCTGAAGCTGTATCAGGAACAAACCAAAACCTGGTACGCGCGCGTCGCTGACAAGGCCAGCCGGGCCGCTGACCTGCCTTCCCTGCTGGGCATGGAGCGAGTAATCAAGGTTGGTGACTCGAGCAAAGCGGTGAGCATGACCGACGGCAATTTCACCTCGAACGTGGCGCAGTGCCCGCTCAAGGGGCCGTTGCTGATCGAAAGCAAATTCGAGTCTGTTTACGACATTCCTATCGGCGAAATCGAAGTCGAGATCGTCGCCGTTGAGGGTGGTGCAGTCAGCAAGGTCAAACTCGATGCTCAAGGCAAAGCCGCCTGGACCGGCGGTATTCCAGGCAAGTTCTACGAGATCCGCGTTCATAACGAAGTGACGCCGGCACAAATCGATGCCCTCTTCAGCTCCTACAGCGGCGTGACCGCAGACCTGGAAGGTTTTCTTCGCAAAGAGTGGGCCGGATTCAAACCGCAATGGTCGAACCTTTCCACCTCGGGCACCGCGATGGCGATTGGCACCGGCATTCTTGAAGGTGGCTGGGAGGCGATAAAGGGTGTATGGGATGGCATCAACCAAGTGCTTGATATCCTGCAGGACCCCGGCAAGTTTGCGAAGGATCTTGGCGCGGGTGCAGATGAACTGATCAAAGTTGCCAAAAGCTCGCCGGACATCATGAAAAAGGCCATGTTGCTGGCCAGTGACGAAGCCGCGCTGTTCCTGCTGGTACGCAGCGCCGTGATCTGGCTGGCAGGCCTGCCGCCGATGAAGATGGCGGGCGACATCGCGAAAGCCACCACGGCAATGGTGGTCGGTATCGCCATAGACATCGTGATTGGCGTGGTACTCACCATTGCGGCTGAAGGCACCGGCGTTATCTACCTGATCGCCCGCTTGAAGAAATACGGCGAGCTTGTCCTCAACGCCGTCGTCGGTTTCGTGAAGTCGTTGTTCAAGATCATTAATGGCTTTATGGAATACGTCGCGAAATACACCGCTGTTGCGGCGCGTGGCGTGACGGCCAAGGTGAGAAACGGGATTTCCGAGTTGCGGTTTGATGGAAAGCGAGTGACTACCATCGAAACGCCCAAAGCCCACCATGATGCCCCTGCACAATCCAAAACACCGGATGACAAAAGCGCAACTTGCGCTAAAAAAACGTGTACCAACGGTTGCCCTGTTTCGATGGTCACAGGTGAAGAGTTACTGACTTTGACCGATGGTGAACTTGGAGGTCTCGCACCATTTAGCTGGACTCGCCTCTATCGAACCAGCGCAGCGGAAATCGATTGTGGCCTTGGTTTTGGCTGGAGCCATGCGCTGTCACAGCGGATAGAAATCAATACCGATGAAGTAGTCTGGACTGATCATGAGAATCGGGTGATCACATTCCCGCTTCCTAGCATCCAACGCCCAGCGATTACCAATAGTCTTTCGGAAGCGGCCATTTTCATCGGTGAAGATCCTTCAGAACTTATTCTCACTCAGGCCGGTGGGCATGCTCAGTTCTATCACTTCCGCTACGATCGAAAAGGCGCAACACTGATAGCCATCAGTGACAAGTACGATAATCGACTTCATATCACGCGCGACATTCACGGTCGAATCAAACGCATCGACAATGGTGCTGGTCGTGCCTTGCTATTGCGCTACGACCGCAAACATATCGTGGCAGTCGACTATCAACAGTTCAGCCCGGCAGACAATATGGAGGAAGCATGGAGCACCGTCCAAACAGTTGTCAGCTATGCCTATGACTCACAATATCGCCTGATCGAAGCAAAAAACGCAGCAGGAGAAGCCGAGCGTTATGCCTACAACGATCAGAACGTAATTCTTGAACGCCAGTTAGCCGGTGGGGCCAGTTTTTACTGGGAGTGGGAAAAAGAGGGCAAGTCAGCACGCTGTGTTCGTCACTGGGCGAATTTCTCGCAGATGGATACTCACTACGTTTGGGATGATAAAGGTAGCGTTACCGTCACCAACGCCGACGGCAGCGAAGAGGTCTACACCCACGACGATCAGGCTCGACTTATTGCACAAGTAGACCCTGACGGAGCCGAAAACCTCAAGGCTTACGATAAAAAGGGCCGCTTGGTTGCAGAGCAAAACCCGCTCGGTGCGATCACCGAATTCCGATACAGCAAATCCGGAAATCTTGTAGCCGTAATACCTCCAGAAGACGAACCAACAGGTTATGAATATAACAATGGATTCGTAACCAAGATATGTCGCGGTAAAGCGGTCTGGACATATCAACGAAACAATCAGGGTGATATCACCCAACAGACAGATCCTGACGGCAACACTACCCACTACAGCTATGACCGTCAGGGCCGTCTGCTGGAGATTGGCCATTGCGATGGCAGCCGTCATCAATTGGGCTGGAACAATCTCGGCCAACTACTGGAAGAGCGACTTCCAGATGGGGGTCAACGCAAGTACCGCTACGATGCACTTGGCCGGCAAATTACCCGTCAGGAAGAAAGCGGAGCTATCACCCAGTATCAATGGGATGCTGCAAATCGCCTTGCCCAGATCACTCTGCCCGGAGGAGCGACCCGAACATTCACTTACAACGCATATGGTCGTGTCACCGCCGAGCGCGACGAGCTCGGCCGCATCACGCGTTACGAATACGCCGACAATCTGCATCTTGTCAGCCGTCGCATCAACCCGGACGGCAGCCAACTGCGCTATCGCTATGAAAACTCACGTCTGCTGCTGACTGAAATCGAAAACGAGCGCGGCGAGCATTACCACCTCGACTATTACGCCAACGGCCTGATCCAGCAGGAAACCGGTTTCGACGGTCGTCGTACTGCCTATGAGTACGACCTCAACGGCCAACTGCTGAAGAAAACCGAGTTCGGCGACGATGGCAGCGAACTGGTCACTGAGTATCAGCGCGACGCTGCTGGCCGGCTGCTGGTGAAAACCCTGGCCGACGGCGAGGAAATCCACTACAGCTACGACGCCCTCGGTCGTCTCGTAAACGTCGACGACGGCCACTGGCCGCTCGCCTACAAATACGACCTGCAAGACCGCCTCATCGAAGAACACCAAGGCTGGGGTACCCTGCGCTACGAGTACGACAGCGTCGGCCAACTAAAACACTGCCGCCTGCCTGACGGCAGCAAACTTGATTACCGTCACAAATCAGGCGGGCAACTCAGCAGCATCGACCTTAACGGCTCACGTCTGACCTCTCACCAGTTCAGCGCCGGTCGCGAACAACAGCGTCAGCAAGGTTTACTGCTCAGCCAATACCAGTACGACGAACAAGGTCGCCTGCAAGCACACACCGTCGGCCAGCGAGACAAGAGCCTGTTCCAACGGCGTTATAACTACGATGCCAACGGCAACCTCGCCGGTATCGACGACAGCCGCAAAGGCAACCGCAGCTACCACTACGACCCGCTCGATCGACTGATCAGCGTGCGCGGCGCCACCCCAGAAAGCTTTGCCCACGATCCGGCGGGCAACTTGCTTGGCCAAAACAACGAAGGCACCGCCAACCTCGCCAACGTCAAAGGCAACCGCCTGCTGATGCAGGGTGATCGTCATTATGAGTACGACGCGTATGGCAACCTAAGTCGCGAGCGCCGCGGTACAGGACAGAAACTCGTCACCGAATATCGCTACGACTGCCAGCACCGCCTGATCGGCGTCAGCCTGCCGGGCGGCAGCATTGCAACCTACAAGTACGACGCCTTCGGCCGTCGTATTGAAAAAGCCGTCGACGGCAACACTACTGAGTTCCTGTGGCAAGGCGAACGCTTGATCGCAGAAAGCGCTGAGAACCGCTACCGCAGCTATATCTACGAACCGGGCACCTTCCGCCCATTGGCAATGCTCGACGGCGAAGGCCCCCGAAAGGCCACACCGTTCTATTACCAACTCGACCACCTCGGCACACCGCAGGAGCTCACCGACTACAGCGGTGAAATCATGTGGTCGGCGAAGTACCGAGCCTACGGTAATCTCGCCGCGCTGGACGTCAGCGAGATCGATAACCCGTTGCGCTTCCAGGGTCAGTATTTCGATGCCGAGACAGGGTTACATTACAACCGTCACCGCTACTACAACCCGGGAACTGGACGGTTTTTGACCCCGGATCCGATAAAGCTTGCGGGTGGGTTGAATAGCTACCAGTACGTGCCTAACCCTATGGGGTGGGTGGATCCGCTAGGTCTAAGCGGAGAGTGTCCGGACTCAGAAAAATGCAGACTTCCCGTTGAGGAACCGAGTAGCCCTGCCGGCTCAAGCGTTGACCCAGGAGAAGCACAAGCGCCGGACGCGTATGGAAGAAAATATAAACCCGGGGCGGCCAGAGCAAATCCCAAAGACGTAAATTTTACACAACCTGGCGTGAATAAAAACGGACAGAACTACGAGCAGGATATGCGTAACGGCTCTTGGGACTGGCAGCGCTCTGGCCCAATTCGGGTGATGGAGGTCGACGGTCAACTTGTATCGTATGACAATAGACGTCTACGAGCAGCACAACTGGCCGAGCTCAAAGAAATTCCAATCGAAATTGTCTTAGCAGAAGACATCATGCCTGGATCGAAAAAAACATGGGAAAAAGCCTTCAACCAAAGAAGGAATGAAAAACGAAACTGGGTCGATGGGAAACCGGTACCTCCAACGGGCCTTAAAGATCAACCAAAGATCAATGACTAGGAAAAATCAAGATGTTCAACAACGACAAAATTAAGACACAGGAACTTTGGAGCGAGGAAATATACGTTCGCCAAAACTCTGTAACCTTTAACAACGGTTTCTGCTGCCTATTTGAACTATCACAAAAAGAAAACAAAATAACTAACAAAAAATGGTCTCCCATCTCGGATCTATTGGCTGACGACAGTGATACGTGTGAAGGACTAGCGACAATAATAAAAACCGAACTATTAGCTGATGCTTTTGTTGAATGTGGTGAATGCTTAGCCTCTGGAGATGACGGCTTCGTCGCCTTGACTAGAAAGTCAACCAACGAACTAGTCTGGCTCTTGATTCTGAGTGAAACAAACCCCTTTGAGAGTATCGATATAAAAGATGACCTAATCGTAGTCACTTCATCAAACGGAACCACAGTATCGATACCCTTCGAACGACCAGACGAGCTGTCTATAGATTGGAACTAAAACTAAAAAATCAGGCCACCATATAAAAACCTAAAACAGCTGAAATCGTATTATCTATCAACTAAAATAAACGCCATACCTTCTCCAACTTTTTATCAACGAATCACATACATCTATGCAAAATACTGATATCAAAATAAGCTCGATAAAAATGAAATATGGACGAATTATCGATGGTATTTGGATACAGATCGGATAGAACAACCTCGGCCAGTTGCTGGAAGAACGCCTGCCCGATGGCGGCCAGCGCAAATATCGCTACGACGCACTGGGTCGGCAGATCACCCGCCAGGAAGAATCCGGCGCCGTTACCCAATACCAGTGGGACGCCGCTAATCGTCTCGCCCAAGTCACACTGCCGGGCGGCGCTACCCGTGCGTTTACCTATAACGCTTACGGATATGTCACCGCCGAGCGCGATGAACTCGGTCGCATCACCCGCTACGAGTACGCCGACAACCTGCATCTGGTCAGTCGCCGCATCAGTCCCGACGGCAGCCAACTGCGCTATCGCTATCACAACTCGCGCCTGCTGCTGACCGAAATTGAAAACGAGCGCGGCATTACCACCTCGACTATTACGCCAACGGCCTGATCCAGCAGGAAACCGGCTTCGACGGTCGTCGCACCGCCTACTAGTACGACCTCAACGGCCGACTGCTGAAGAAAACCGAGTTCGGTGACGATGGTAGCGAACTGGTCACTGAGTTTCTGCGCGATGCTGCTGGTCGGCTGCTGGTCAAAACCCTGGCCGACGGCGAGGAAATCCACTACAGCTCCTCGCCGGCATCGATGACAGCCGTAAAGGCAACCGAAGATCACTACGACCCGGCAGGTAACCTGCTCCGCCAGATCAACATAGGCTCCGCCATCCATAGCTTTCCAGCAGCTCCTGAACAAGTTAAAAAATATATGGGCAATGTGAAATGAGATCAAAACTAGAGTACGAACTTCAGCCCATCCGAGTTCCAAGCGGCTGGACGATTACAATCAACAACCTGTTTGAGGTAGAGCTGACGCCGGAAACAAGCAGTTGGTTCTCCAGCTCAGTGCTCATTGGTGGAGTTCGGCGCAGCACTGGACATTGTTTTGATTTCAGAGTCGAGCCCGAGGGGGATCCTAATGGAGAGTTTGTAATTGACTTTCTAATAATTAACTACGACCATAAAGGGAAACCAATTAAAAACTCTGAAAAATTCCTTAGCGAATTTCGAACCAGACACAAACATGAATTTATCCAAAAAATTGAATCTTTTATGATAGAAGCTTAAAAACTTTAACTTTAAACTTGATTGCCCACAGGGACAGAAAACCACAGCTGTAAAATTTAGAGATTACGGCTTGGGCCAGTTTCGCTCGCTATCTTAAACGCGGCCGCCCCCCTAAGCCCCCCTTATGCAACTTTGCATTAATGGTGAAGCAAGTACGCGCCCAGAAAGCACAATAACGCTCTATGAGTGGGCCACCAACAGAAAACTGCATAATGGTGAAGAGCGGCAAATCGGAATCTTTGCACGATACAGAAAAATTACGGATCTAAAACTCTAAACACATGACTACTAAAGTATTGAAACGAAGAATCACAGTTTCTTTTTCCAGATGCATGGGATCTATGACTTATCTCTGCCCTTCGCCCCTTTAAGTTTGCTCGTCTCCGATTACTTTATGAATATTCAGCCCATAACCGCCCTTGGCGGAACGATAACACTAGATAACCTTACTCACCTAAGCGGATTAGACATCTCACTCATCACCGATGAGCTGAAAGAAGATCTTCTACAAGCTTCCTTTCGACTTGGGCAAATATTAGATATAGGGTGGTATCCGGAGTTTAGTGAACAAGGGGCATTTAGGGTTTCGCTAATCTCAAATCGGAATTGGGAATCACCCATTTATTGCGAAACCGCAAAGACCTGGACTGATCTATACCAAGCGATAACAAACGCACTGCATGAAATGAAAAGACAACAACCTAAAACCTAACACCATCTGACCCTACAACCAAGAGCAAACAAATGCAGCAGTGACATCTTCTTCCTCAGCAGACGACGACCCAATGTCACCACCAACTTAAGTCGAGAAAAAAATGAACAGCAAGACTTATGACGAATACAATTGCTGGCTTGGCCAGAGCGACGACTCGAATTGGAACGAGTACATCACCGAGCAGGTAGCCCACGGAGTTTTGCAAAAATTTGACTCCGAAGACTGGAAACTTCTTCGAGAAACAATTCTTTCAAAAGAGGAGTATTGGCAGGAACGAAGTACTGCTGCGCTCGGAGAGCTACGATCTCATGACGCAATAGCGATTTTAAAAGCACTCCTTGACTCGAAATTTCCCGAGGTAACTATCGCTGCGGCATCGGAATTGGACTGGACAGAAGCAGCGATTGAACAAGAATACACGGTAAAAATACAAAAAATCATAGACCTACTCCCACCGGAAGAATCGGATTCTTATCCAGAGCTTGCGAGACTATTAAGAAAAACCAAGAACCACGATTAAATACCAATCAAATAATTGGAATAGACATCGATTCAATATCAACGCAACAAGCCCTAGAGCATAAAAACTAAGCGAGAGAAATTTCCGAATTGACAGCCAAGCTGACAACCTTAGTTATTGCTTCTGAAATAAGGGGTCTTGTTCGTTATAATTTAAAGAATTTTTTTAGATCAGGCAGCACATCCACATGGAAACCATGAACATCTACAAATCTTAAAACGCTATTTTCCACAATAACCTGATTACCATTCCGGATAGGCGACGAAATTTGAGAGTCCCAATCTATATGGATGATCATGACTGCGTTCATACCAGCGAGAGTACTCATTGGAAGCAATTCAGAGTGCAGCATCCGGCTGAACAGGACAAAAACCACGTTTGACGTATGGCTTGGCCCTGAATCCTCTGCCTTTGACCGCCGCAGCGAAAATATCGTCAACGTTCACACCACCGAGTATCTGTGGCAGGCGAATGCTTGATCGCAGAAAGCGCCGACAATCTTTACCGCATCTACCTCTACGAACCGGGCATCTTCCTCCCGTTGGCAATGCTCGAAGGCGAAGGCCCACGCAAGGCCACACCGTTCTACTCCCAACTCGACCACCTCGGCACCCCGCAAGAGCTCACCGACTACAGCGGTGAAATCATGTGGTCGGCGAAGTACCGAGCCTACGGTAATCTCGCCGCGCTGGATGTCAGCGAGATCGATAACCCGTTGCGCTTCCAGGGTCAGTATTTCGATGCCGAAACAGGGTTACATTACAACCGCCACCGCTACTACAATCCGAGAACTGGACGGTTTTTGACGCCGGATCCGATCAAGCTTGCGGGTGGGTTGAACAGCTACCAGTACGTGCCTAACCCTACGGGGTGGGTGGACCCGTTGGGGTTGAATGGGTGTCCACCAGATGGTGAAGGGAAAGGAAACTCCACGGCACCGACTGAAAATGCAAAAATTGACACTAAGGAGCCAGCTTCACCGGATGTAGACTGGTCAAGTCCTAGCGTTAAAAGAGCCTCGGCGCAGCTTGATCAAGGCGCTAAAGACGTAACCGTCAACAGTCGAGCAGAAGCTGAAGAACTATTCAAAGGGAAATACGTAGGTCAAGGATATAGAAATGCCGAAGAATTCAACCCGGTAACCGCGAAGGATTACTTTCAAACCCCTCAAGGCAAAGAGTCCTATTACCATTGGGATGATACGCCGGTATCAAATTTGGAGACTCGAAAAGTTTATATGGCAAATCATAGCCCTACTGACCCACATGCGGCCATGCCACACTTGCAACTGCATCCGAAAGATGGAAAAGTAATTCGAATCTATTGGCCAAACCCATTTGAAGGTCAAAAATGACAGAACAGAAAAAAATCCCACGAAGTGTATGGTATGGTCTTGATGGAACCGGTTACGACAATATCGCCCAAGAAATAGCATCCGAAGACCCATTAATGAGAAAATGGGTTTCAATATACGCCATTTATAAATATCAATTCACGGAAGATGCGCACCAATATTTCGATTTTATTCACAACTCAAAAAATTCCAAATATGCACTAATAATATTTACGATACCCATCGAAAAAATCAATACAAACGACGGACTCGACGACAGAGACATCATCATATCTGAAATTAAAACCATGGATTCTGAGGAAGAAATCAACACATCTCTAGCCACATTAAAAATCGATCCGGAATTGTTTGCTGCCCCATGGCGATGCGATTATCCACTTTAAACAACAATAGCGTAAATGGGGACAGACTACGGTTTATTATTCAGAAAGTGGTCTAACCCTGATTTTTCCCAAAACCTTAGAGACGCATAATTAAATTTCAGCCAACGCTCATCAAGAATAGAAAACTCACCCTAAGCGGTGTAATCAGGGACAGACCACGTCTTCTTTTTTAAGTCTTTGACGAGACAGTAAAAATATTGACATGTTCAATCTCAAACAAAAAAATGGACCTTTATTTTTGGTGAGGACCATTCGCCTGCCTGAATGCATACTTCTTACGCCATGCTTGACCGAAATGCTATTTACTTGGAATAACAAGGAGACAGATACGATATCTTTTTTGTGCCTACAATCTACCCTCTGGAAACTCTCCTCTTTCCCGCTATTTATCGCGGTCTGTCCCTGAATAACAAGAATCTATTGGCAAACCAGTTTGAAGGACATAATGAACACTCCCAAAACTATCTCTAGAAAATTGTGGTGGGGCCTAGAGGCAAAATCATATACAGAAATTGCTCAAGAGCTTCCGACGCAGGATGAGTCACTTCGAAAGTGGATCGCAATCTACGCTGTTTATCATTTAAACTTCGAAGATAGGCACCTCGGAGAGCTTTACTACAAGTTCCTAGAAAATGCAAAGCATTCTAAATATGCTATTGTAGAGTTCACCCTTCCAATTCATATTCTTGAAACAAGAGATAGCATTGGCGCCAACGACACAACAATAACTAAATGGGAAACCTTTGAGACAGAGGAAGAAATAAACTCATTCCTTCATGAACACAATATAAACCCCGAACTTTTCACACCCCCATGGACTTGTGAGTATCCACTAGACTAAAACAAAAACTGGCGCAAACTTGGGTAGGTGACGTTTTTTACTTTGGCGCAAACAAGAACGAGTACAAATTCCAACTGTAGATAGCAAGCATCAAACCAGGGGACAAATTTATCTTCTACAAACTGAAAATAAATCTTTCCCCCTTTTTTTGCCCCTTTTTTCATAATAGCTTTCAACTCAAAATTTTAATGTCTATACGTCCGCCAGAACTCTAGAACCTTTAATAAGAGTTTCTACTGCTTATTTGAACTATTACAAAAAGAAAACAAAATAACTAACAAAAAATGGTCTCCCATCGCGGATCTATTGGCTGACGACAGTGAAACGTGTGAAGGACTCGCGATAATAATAAAAACAGAACTATTAGCTGATGCTTTTGTTGAATGTGGTGAATGCTTAGCCTCTGGAGATGACGGCTTCGTCGCCTTGACTAGAAAGTCAACCAACGAACTAGTCTGGCTCTTGGTTCTGAGTGAAACAAACCCCTTTGAGAGTATCGATATAAAAGATGACCTAATCGTAGTCACTTCATCAAACGGAACCACAGTATCGATACCCTTCGAACGACCAGACAAGCTATCTATAGATTGGAACTAAAACAAAAAAATCAGACCACCATATAAAAACCTAAAACTGAATCGCCCCTGGCTGCTGTTGAAGTATTTGATCCAAACTCAAGTAAACCCCATTTCGTTGCTAAAAATTCTAATGATTTTGTTAATTTGTGGACTGAGTAAATCAACACGTAAAAATAGTCCGCTCAGAATCGTGTCACCTATCGTAGGTAGTTAATCCTCAACGAAGGATTTCACCAGTCCTCTGCCGATCATGATTACAAAGCGTGCTGGTGGGGAATGAAAAATAGGGCGATCCCATGATCGCCCTTTTTCAAATCAAGATACCCTTCTTTTACACATTAAAGCTTTTGCAGCTCTTCTTTAGCTCCCGGTGCACTACGATCAATTGCTTTAAGCATCCAGTACTCGGCCTTGGATTTGCTTTTTGGCAACCCGCCGCGTCCTTGTGCGTACATTTTCCCAAGTGCCAGTTGCGCATTGCCGAAATCTGCATCAGCAGACTTGCGGTAAAGCATGACCGCTTCACGCTCGTTTCGCGCTGTACCGCGTCCCTGCTCCACCATCTGCGCCATCTCATACTGCGCATATTTATCGCCTTGAGCTGCCGATTTACCGAACCAGCTAAACGCTTGGGCGTCGTCTTGTTTTATGCCACGCCCTGAAGCCAGCATTTTCGCGAAGTAGAACTGCCCTGACTTATCACCAGTCTCAGCGTATTTTCGATACCACTTCGCCGCTGCAACATCATCCTGCGCGACCCCATCGCCTTCTTCATAGATGCTGGCGAGTAACATGTAGGCTAGGGAATATCTTCCCTCGGCGGACTGATGGTAATACGCTACTGCCTTGTCCATATCTTTCAGATTCTTAATTGATCGACCACCTCTGTGGTAAATCTGCGCCAAACTGAACTGAGCCTTGGCGTTCCCCTGCTCCGCAGCTTTCAGATCCCAGTAAACACCCGCTTCTTCTCCCTCAACGCTTCTATCCCAACTCAGTTCCTCAGCCAGTCCGACTTGCGCTTCGGCATTACCGTGCTCTGCAGCTTTGCGAAACCACACTTCCGGCATGCCCGGAGACCACTGCTCAACCACCCCGCAGAGGTTCTCCTGAATGGCTTTGCCAAACTGCGTCTGCGCGTCAAGATCACCTGCGACCGCTTGTTCATGCAGCCGCTCAGAATTCGGCGCGCACTTCCCTGCCTTCATACCGTCGTAGTAATCACGTGGCGCTTGTGCCCACGTATTACAGGCGATGAACATTGAAAAAAGTGCAGTGCTCGCCGTACCGACAGTTTTGAAACGATTGCTCATTTGTTACTTCCTTGTGGCTTAAAAAATCCAATGAAACTCTTGCGGAAAAATACTAGCTCGCTTCGAACATCTGCTCGTCAACCTCATACTTAACCACCACCCGATTCCGATACAACCTAACCCTCTCCACCAATTCCCCAACCTGCCCTTTCTCCCGCACCTCCCGCCAAATCTCATTCTCCCGATACACCCGCGCGCCCTCCCGCACAAACCGATGCGCCTCTTGGAACACGTGGTAGCGATATTCCCTCACCTGATCACACAACAACTCGCCTTCGAGTTGTGTCTCGCCGACGTTCAACTTCAGCTGAAAGTGCCGATCCGTCGGGTTGTGCAGTACCAGATCAACGTAGTTGTAGAAAATCGCCGCCCCAGACCCAAACGGCAGCACACGCCCTTCATCCGGAAACGGGTCGAAGCTGTGGTTGGAGCGCTCTACCACCACCAGCGGTGAATGGATCGCCATCCAGTGAATCAGGTTGCTCAGTTGGCAAATTCCGCCGCCTACACCGCGTCGTGCCTCGCCGAAAGACAGTTCCATGCCTTCAACGTAGCCGCGCTTCAACGTCGGGCGGCCGACGAGGCGGCAGAAGGAGAAGTGTTCGCCGGGAGCGATGATGACGCCGTCGATGGCGGCGACGGCGAGTTTCAGGTTAATGACTTTGTTGTGTTGCAAGGCGGGGTCGGAGTCGCCGAGTTTGCGGATGAGTTTCGAGGTGTGTTTGAGGTAGCGAAAGGGCAGCCGCTCGGCCGCCGCGACGGGCCGTGCGTAGCATTTGCCGGAACAGCGCCAGGCAATCTGGCGGAACAGTCTTTTTTGCCACACGCGCAGCCAGTAAAGGGCTGGGTGGTAGAGAGAAAGTGGTTTCATCCGTGACAGATCGACGATTGCCGTTTCTTCCTTGAAC
This sequence comes from Pseudomonas sp. 4CAES_32.4, assembly GCF_058136335.1. Taxonomy (NCBI): domain Bacteria; kingdom Pseudomonadati; phylum Pseudomonadota; class Gammaproteobacteria; order Pseudomonadales; family Pseudomonadaceae; genus Pseudomonas; species Pseudomonas sp. 4CAES_32.4. Next base: position 2,391,001 of record NZ_CM176882.1, on the reverse strand, counting down.
TGTAAAGGGGGTGCGCATTTTAGCCGCTAATGATCTGCAGCACCCTGGGCATTTTCAGACAGGCTCAGCAGTCTCACCTCGACACACTCCGCCCCACCGCCAAATCCGCAAATTAAGGTTCGCCTAAGGTTGCCTCGTTACGATTCCAGCCACGAAACCCTGTCGCCCTTGAACCGCAGATGAGTCCTTCCGTCATGAAAGCGTTTGATTTACCAACCCAGCCAGCGTCGAATTTCAGCCTTGTCTTGGTAAATTACAAAACCCTGGACCTGACCCGCATGTGCCTGGAGCTGTTGCGCGAGCACGTTACGCAAAACCAGATTCCCGTCTGGGTAGTAGACAACGATTCGGCCGACGGCAGTCTCGATTACCTGCGTTCACTTGATTGGATTAACCTCATCGAACGGCCTTCGCCGGGCAAAGAAGCGGGTCATATTGCACACGGCAAAGCGCTGGATCTGGCGCTGGAGCAAGTTGCCACTGACTATCTGTTTCTGCTGCACACCGACACTTTCGTTTACGACAAGGAAGTGTTTGCGATGATGATGCGCGAGTGCACTAAAACGCCGGACATCGCCGCCGTCGGTTGTGTCGAGCAGATCAATCGCGGTGCGCTGCGTGATACTTGGCGTTTAACTTCGCGCTTCTGCAAGCACTATGTTCGCCGTGCGAAAACACAGTTGGAGCTGAAAACCAAAGAGCCAAAACCTTATAGAGAAACCCATCTGAAGAGTTTCTGCACGTTGTGGAATGCGCGGTTGATGAAGTCCGAGGGCCTGCACTTCTGTATGGATGATCGGGTGCCGGGTTATACGTTGCAGGATCGGATGTCGGCTCTGGGTTACGGCATCAAGTTCCTGTCGCCGCGAAAGATTTTCCATTATCTGGATCACATCCAGTCCGGAACCGTTGCGGCAGCAGGCACTTACGGCAAGGATCATCGGCGCACGAAAATGTATCAGGCGTCGCTCAAGCGCTTTCAGGGGCAGCAAGCGTAGGCGTGGCCGCTTAAAATCGGGACCACAAAAAGGGCGACTCTTGAGTCGCCCTTTTTGTTTGCAGAATTTGTATACATCACTCTGAAGAGGTGTTCGCCCAGTGTAATGGCCTGGCAATCCATGCACCGGTAAAGAGCCCTGACACTGGGCGAACGGAGGGGATTTTAATAGAAGTTGTCGGTTATGTCGTCATTGATAATGATGAAATTTATGTACTGGAAAGTTAAAAAGTGTGTGTCGCCGATATTTGCCGGGAAACTTCCGACACTGCACTTTTATATGATTGTTCTCATACTCAAACCTGTACAAGAACAATCACCCTGTAGAGTTAATGCTCAACTTTCGTGTTGACTGGTCACTTTTAAGATATCGGTATAAGTGACGATGACGCTCTGCCCTTCTTTCAAGTCTTTCAGTTTGGCTTGAATTTCAGGCTTTTTCACCTCGAGGGTTTTCGATACACCCGCCGGGTTCTGCAAGGTCACCTGGTTTTTCTTCAAATCAATTTTGGTGATTTTCAGTTGCACCTGAACCTGACGGAACGCCTCGCCGCCGGGGTTATCGCTGCCCGGTGCGTTGCGCAGTTCGCCGGTACGTTCAGTAGAGCCAGGCAGACCTTTATCCACATCGGTGTCGAGGTAAGCGGCGACGGAACGCTGCACTTCGACATTTACCTGGTCGCCAACCTTGAGATTGGCGAGGTTTTTCGCCTTGTCGCTGAGCTGAACGTGAACCTGACGACCTTCGGCACCTTCCAGCACGACCTGATGCTTGGCGGCATCGACGGAGAGCACTTTGGTGGTGACCTGATCGGCTTCGATGGTGGCGGACAGCGGAATGTCGGCGGCAAAGGCGCCGAAGCTGGTGGCGGACAGTACGGTTGCGAGGGTGATGGCTTTGGCGATTGCTTGGAGCTTCATAAGCAATACTTTCCCTGTGATGAATGGCAGCGCCCGCGCCGAAGCGGCTTCGGCGGCGGACGTGCCACTGAGCATAGACGCTATTCAGGGCTTGGCTTTGCCGGGCTGCGAGGTGGTGTGGGGCTTGGCGGTTTCCTGCGCGGTGGACTCGCCGCTGGGCGTGCCTTTGCCGCTGCTCTCGCGCTGTTTGGGATTGGTCGGCCGCAGGGCATCGTTGTCGCGTTCGGTTTCCCCCGCAGGCCGGGGTTCGTCGGGGTGTTCGCCTTGGGTGATGGGTTTCATGGTGATTGTCCTCAGGCTTCGGGGTCGTCGAGTTCGCGGGTGACGTTTACGGCAGGGGAATCCTTGTGCAGATCATCAGCCTTGGCGCGCAGGATCTGCCATTGCTCCAGGTCGATGGCGCCTTGGCCCAGCAGGTCGTCGGCGATGCGCTGCAGGTCGAAATAGTGAGCGTCGGGCGATTGCTGCCAGTAGGTTTCGTCGTCGAACAGACGCTGCCAGGCACTCAGGTCTGGGGGTTGCAGGTCGTCGCTCATGGTTGAGTCCAGAAATAGGCCGGTTTCTGGGTAGAGGGTTGTGGGGGAGATAGAGTTCCGGCAGTTTGATCAGTGGTGACGTGGCTGCCGCCATCGCTGGCAAGCCAGCTCCCACAGGGGTTGGTGGGCGGCTGTCAGTACCCGGTCATTTCCAGATAACCCCGACCGGGATGGCTGCCCGTGATGTGAACCGGCCCTTCCCAGTACGGAATCCGCAAATCCATCCAGGCATTTCGATTGAGCGCGTCGACGCTAATGTCGAGGTGTTTGTCGGGGATGCTGATTGTCCATTTCACCGGCATCGGTCGCCCGGCAACCTTGGCGGTGTCATGTGGCGTGAGTTGAATCTGTGAGCTGCGCAAGGTCTGCGTCTGACCGTCGGCCGCGATCCAGGTCCCGGTCAGATACGGCGCGCCGTCCTTCTGGCGCATGCGGTAAAGCATCACGTGCTCGCCGCTGTCCAGGTGCAGGGAGAACCAGTCCCAGCCTGTCTGATTGGCGGTCAGCGGTTGGCTGCTCCACTCGCGATCGAGCCATGCCGGGCCGCTGACGGTGTAGGTCTGGCCGTCGATCTGCAGGGTGCCATTGGCCTGAAAAAACGGCTGACTGTAGTAATACGACGCTTGCCCTTCCTCGGATTTCTGGCTGTACCCGTGATCACCCTGCAGCACCAGCGGACGACTGGACGTCAGGTGCAGTTGATAGGCGAAGTCTTTGTCGCGCGCGCTGAGTTGCAGATCGCGCAACGGATCCTGCGCCTGACTGGCAAAGCGCCAATCGTCGATCCACGCCTCGAACGGCGCCAGCCGCACACCAGCCTGCCCTACTCCGCCGCGGGCATAACGCTCAGCGGCGTGATGCACCGACGCGGAGGTCACCGCCGCATGCCCCAGCCAGATCGTCTGATTGGCCCAACCGGTCTGCTCTGCCAGGGGTTTCAACGCACTGCGAAACAAGGTCCATTGCACGCCGAACTCATTGCCCTGCGCATCCTTCAGATTGGCGGTGACGTACCACCACTCGATGCGAAAGCCATCATGCGCGCCATGATCGGCGGGAAAACTGAACACGCGCCCCGGCACCACCGCCGTGTACGCCAACGCCTGATCCCCCATACCGGCAAAACCCTTCTGCTCAGGCGCGGCTTGATCGCAGCCTCCGAGCAGCAACAGCGCCAGCGCCAACACCACAGCGTTAATCCTCATGGGCAAACGTCCTGAGTAAATCCGCCGGTTGCGTGCGGTATAACGAATACAACGGCCACGCCGAAGCCAACAAGGTCGCCAGCAACGCCAACCCCATCAATTGCAGCAATTGCCACGGGAACACCCGCAACGGCAGGCGCCAGCCAAATGCTTGCACGTTGATCACCGCATCCAGACACCACGCCAAGGCAATCCCCAATGGCAGCGCCAGTATCAGTGTCAGCACCGCCAACAGCCAGGTCTGGCCGAGGTTGAGCAGCATCAATTGTTTGCGCGTGACGCCCAATGCCCACAGAGGTGCGAGCTGGCCGAGGCGGCTCTGACTCTGGGTCAGCAGGCTGATAAACAGCGCTACACCCGCGACGGCCAGCGTCAGGCTGTTCAGTGCTGCCGTCGCCGCAAAGGTGCGCTCGAACACTTGAACCGACCAGCCTTTAAGCCGCGCCTGATCGACGATGCGGCTGTCCTCCAGCTGAAACCGTGCCTGCAATGCGCTCAGCAGGGGCGGAATATGTTGCGGATCGATGCGCAGATTGAAGCGGTTCGGCGTGAGTTGCGGCCAGCCGCGCAGCAGATGATTGACGTTGGCGATCACGTGCCCCTTCGGGTTGCCGTAATCGGCGTAGATACCGACGATACGCGGCGACCATGCGCCGTTTGGCGTGGGAATCGTCAGGTGTTCGCCGGCGTGCAGTTTCAGGCGCCGGGCGAGTTGTTCGCTGAGCATTACCGCATCATCCGTCGCCAGATGCCCCCACGGATCAGCGCCGCTGGAATCGAGCAACGGCCAGTGCTGGCGATAGTACGGATGGTCGATCACCCCGAATACGTCCGCCGGCCAGCCTTGCAACGTTACCGACACCTGCCAGTTGGGCAACACCGCCGCGACGTTCGGCTGCTGCCGAAGCCAGCTGTACATTTCCCGCGACTGCGCCGGGTTGGTCGGGTTGATATACAACTCGGCGCTCAGACGTTGTTCGAGCCAGTCATCGAAGGTCTGGCGGAAACCGGCGGTCATGCTGCCGGCGCCGATGTTGGCGGCGAGGGCCAGCAGCAACGCCATCAGTGCCAGACTCAGCGCGGGCAACTGCTGACGGCAATCGGCGAGAAACCACTGGCCGAGCACTGAACGACTGCGCCCCAGCAACTGATTCAATATCGCGCTGAGTAACACCGGCAGCGCCAGCGCGGCGCCGAGTAATAGCCCAGCCATCAACACAAATCCGCTGGCGAGGCTGTCGCCCCCGATCAACGCTGCCAACGCAATCAATCCCAATCCCGCTGCCAACCAACCCTGGCGACGCAACCATCGGGCGTATTGCTGATGCCAGGCTTGCGGATCGGCCACGGCCAATAGCGGCAAACGTGCCGCGCGCAACAGGCTGTTGCCGCCCGCGAGCAACGCACCGAGCAAGCTCAAACCGATACCACTGAACCACCACCAAGGACTCAGTCGTAGCTGCCCCGCCACTTCCGCGCCGTACAAACCGCGCAGGCTCGCGGCGACGTCCGGCAGCAACACGCTGGCCAGCCAATAGCCGCTGATCACGCCGAACAGCCCGCCGATCAGCGCCAGCACACCTAATTCAACGATCAGGCAAACAATCAACATCCGCGCACTGACACCGCAAGCGCGCAACGTGCGCAACAAGCCGCGGCGCTGTTCCAGCGCGAGGCCGATGGCGGCGTGGACGATGAACAACCCGACCAGAAACGAGAGAAAGCCCAAGGCATCCAGATTGAGGTGAAAGCTCTCGGTCAGGCGCGCCAGATTGTTTTCTTCGCCGCTGCTCTTAAGCTGCAACTGGCCTTTGAACGAGGCCGGCAACTCAGCGTGAAAATCCTTCGGCAATAACAACCGCGACAGTTGCCCCGGTTGTTCGAGCAGGGTTTGCGCGACGCCGATGTCCACCAGCAAAACGCCCGGTGCCATGTCCTTTTGCACGCGCAACGGCGGCAACGGCAGCCCATTCACGGTCTGCGGCGTGTCGCCTTCGCGCAGGTTGAGTGCCTGCAAGGTGTCCGGAGAAATCCACGTACTGCCCGGCGGCGTGAAGAATTCGACGATGCGCTCGATCGGCAACGCCTGCCCGGCCACCGCCGAGTCGGCAGGCAGCGACACCGGTTCGATGCCCATCAATTGCAGGCGCTGATTGTCGTGATCCTTGAGCAGCAGGCGCCCCTGCAACAGTGGCGACACCGGCCAGCCCTGACGGCGCAAATCGACAAACCATTGCTGGGTGAACGTCGCGCCGCTTGGCGTGCTCAGGCTGGCCTGCGGTTCGCCACCGATCATCTGGCTGGCACGGGCGTAGCTGTCACGCGCCTGACTGTTCAGCGCTTCGACCCCGGTGAGCAAACTGGTCGCCAGCCACAACCCGGTCAGCACACTGAAAAACTGCACCGGATGCCGTCGCCAATGACTGAGCAGCGCGCGCAGTGTCTGGCGAAAAACCATCACGTCAGCCGTCCTTTGGACAGCACCACACGCTGAGCCAATTGCGCGGCGACCCGTTGACTGTGGGTGACCATCAACAACGTAGTCGGTGTGTCATCGAGCAATTCGAGCAACAGCCGCAGCACCTCGTCGCTGGTGGCTTCATCGAGGCTGCCGGTGGGTTCATCGGCCAACAGCAATTTCGGTTGCGAGGCCAGCGCCCGACCCAATGCAACTCGCTGCTGCTGGCCACCGGAAAGCTGTTCCGGATAGCGCTGGAGCAAATCGCCCAGTCCGAGGCGCTGCACCAGATGCGCCTGCCAGCGCGGTTCATGACGCCCGGCCAGACGGGCCTGAAACGCCAGGTTGTCTTCGACGCGCAAACTGCCGATCAGGTTGAACTGCTGGAACACCAGGCCGATTTCCGTGCGTCGCCAATTGGCAAGTTGCGCCTCGTTCATCTCCTCCAGCCGATGCTCGCCGCTGCGGATGCTGCCGCGATCGACCTTGTCCAGGCCAGCGACCAAGTGCAGCAAGGTGCTCTTGCCACTGCCGGATTCGCCCATCAGCGCCAGGCTGCTGCCGGCGGTCAGCGTCAGGTCGACGCCCTGCAGTACTGGCAGTGGGCCTTGGGGAGTGAGGTAACTTTTGAAGACGTTTTCAACGCGAAGCATGCCGCCACCTGATTGGTCAGTGTGTGGCAAGGATAGCGGATGGCGGTGACAGACCTGAATCTTGCAGTGAACTCAATGGCCTCATCGCTGGCAAGCCAGCTCCCACAAGGAATGAGGTTGTTCACACAAATTGAATTCACCCTAAAACACTGTGGGAGCTGGCTTGCCAGCGATGGGGCCAGTCCTGCCCACCCAAAATCTACTGACCAGCCGCGACACTCGCCGGCGCCTGCGTCGGCGTAACAATGCTGCCCAGATCAATATGCTTCCACTCAGGCTTGGCGCCGAGCCGCGCATTGAAGCGGTAGTTGAAGGTGAACTCATCCGCCGTCGGCACCGTCAGCGGCTTGCCATACACCGCCTCGATTCCCGCCAGGTCGTAGCCCATCAACTGCAGCAGTGTCGGGAAGATGTTGTAGTGGCTGGAGCGATCCTTGTTCGCCGCCAGCTGCGCCGACCAGTCCAGCGTCTTCAACTGGCTGCCCTGGATTACCACCAGCGGCACCAGTCCCTCTTCCTCGACCGGGTCGCCGCCGCAATGGGTATTCAATCCAGGATTGCCGCGCTCATGCAGATCCTGGCCGTGATCGGAGGTGTAGATCAGCGACGCGTTATTCAGATTGCCCTGAGCGAAAACCCGCGAGAAAAACTCGCCGACATTCCATAACACCGTGTTCTTGTAGGCGTTGCGGTACAGCACCCAGTCGTCCGGCTGGCCATTGAAGCCAGGGCGCTCGCCGGTGTCGGCGACTTCGGTGAACTGCCCGCGCGGCAAGGTCGGGCGGTACGCCATGAACGCATCCGGGTATTTGTCGTGTACCGGGAAATGTGCGCCGACCTTGTTGATCACCACCAGTTCGGCCTTGTCATCGTTGAGCAATGCGATCAGCTTCGCCGCTGCCGCCATGTCGCGATCGCGCACGCTGGTCTGGTCGAATTGCACAAACTCGTCGATGTCCTTTTTCTCGGTGTCGGTCATCAGGTTCTGCAGATTGCCGGCGGTGCGCTGGGCGTCGATGTACACCGTGCGCAGACCGGCCTTTTTTGCGTACTGCCAGATCGACGGCAACGTGCTGTTGATGCGCATGTAATCGGCGCGGGTGCCGCCGTAGCGCAGGGTGACGTTGGTATCGGCGCTGCAGTTGGCGATAGATGCCGCGTAGCCGTAATTGAAAATATCGACACCTGCCGGCGCCTGTTTGAGGTTGCTGTGCACGCCGAACGGTGCATTGATATCCAGATAATTGCCGGAAATGCTTTCGTCGATGATCAGCACAATGTCGTGGCCGACCGCTGGCGAGGTGCGTGCCAGCGTCACCGGTTCACGCGGACCGACAGTGTTGTGCAGCGCCTCATAGGCAAACAGGTTCAGGTACGCCAGCGGCGTGTACATGATCGGCAAACCGCGAGCGCCCTCGCCCGCGCGCAAAAACAGCACCGCGCTGAGCAACAACACACCGCACACCGGAGCTGCCACGCGCAATGCGTTCGGCACAAACAGCGCATGCCTGGGTTTGAGACCGATGCCGAACAATAGCAACAGACCGCAAAGCGCACCGTGGATGATCGCATCGCGATACTGGTAAGCGGCTTCCTGAATGAAACCGCCCGAGTACACCAGTGAGACAAAACTGCTGTAGCTCAGGTAATCCGCCGTGACCCGCGTGTAAACGTCGAAAAAAACCGCCGAGGCAAACATCGCCAATGCGAATAGATGCCGAATGAATGCTTGGCGAATATAGGCAGTTAGATATAACGCCAAAGTAAGCGCCAAAAACATCGCGCCAAAAAGAAGTACAGGAAAACCGAGGCCGATAGCATTTAACCGATCAATGTAATTCTCGGCATAAAGAAGCAAATAGATAATTAAAAGCACTTCTTTAGCATATTTGAACATGGCGATACCGGGCGTCCGAAAAGGCAGGAAGTCAAAGGTTTGTCGGTCAGAATCTGACACTAGCACCCTGCCATCAAAGCGCAAGAATTGACTGTTTTTTCTGAAAAGCGTCAAAAAACCGGTGACTCAAATCTGACACACACGAGACGCTGAAAGCCTTTAAATTAAAGGCTTACGACCGTTTATCGCTTATTTTGAATCTGAACAAATCTGAAAAAAACCAACAAATCCAATCGCAGCAATGACTTGATGGCCAATCGCCAAAAACGGCTCAACTGTTATACAGATGCAACATGTCATTTTGCTGACACGCTTTCCAAACGCTGCGCTATACCCCTTTTACAGTTTCCTTCCGAACTTCTTCTTTTCGCTCTATCGAGGGTGCGCAGATGGACGTGAGCGTATTTGGCACAGGCTATGTTGGATTAATACAAGCCGCCGCACTTGCAGATGTCGGGCATCGGGTTTTATGTGTTGATATTGACCCGAACAAGATTAAACAACTGCAACAAGCAGTGCCGCCGATTAGCGAGCCAGGTTTGTCCAGCACCCTTGAGGAAAACATCAAGGCGGGTCGTCTGTTGTTCAGCACCCAGGCCAGTGATGCGGTCGAACACGCCGAGCTGATTTTCATCGCCGTCGGCACCCCAGCGGACGAAGACGGTTCCGCTGACCTCAGCCACGTGCTCAACGTCGCCCGGCAGATCGCCAGTTTCATGGAGGCTGATCGCACCCTGATCATCAAGTCTACGGTTCCAGTCGGCACGGCGGATCAAGTGCTGGCCACCGCCAGCAGCGAATTGCAGCGCCGCGACAAGGGCAACCTCACCGTGCGTGTGGTCTCCAACCCCGAATTCCTCAAAGAAGGCAGCGCCCTCGCCGACTGCATGCGTCCGGACCGGATCATCGTCGGCACTCACGATGACGCAGCCCGCGAGCAGATGAGCGAGCTGTACGCGCCGTTCTGCCGCAACCACGAAAAAATCATGTTCATGGACAACCGCAGCGCCGAACTGACCAAGTACGCCGCCAACGCGATGCTCGCCACCCGCATCAGTTTCATGAACGAACTGGCCAACCTCACCGAACTGCTGGGCGCCGACATCGAAGCCGTGCGCAAAGGCATCGGCTCTGATCCGCGCATCGGTTACCACTTCATCTATCCGGGCTGCGGCTTTGGCGGTTCGTGCTTCCCCAAGGACTTGCGCGCGTTGCTGCACACCGCCGAACACAACGGCATGCCGCTGAAACTGCTGCGCAGCGTCACCGACGTCAACGACCTGCAGCGGCACATTCTGTTCAGCAAACTGAAAGCACAATTCCCCCAAGGCCTGGCCGGCAAATCCATCGCCATCTGGGGTCTGGCGTTCAAGCCGAACACCGATGACATGCGCGAAGCGCCAAGCCGCTATCTGATGGACGCCCTGTGGGCCGAAGGTGCCAGCGTGCAGGCCTACGACCCGGAAGCCATGTCCGAATGCCGGCGCATCTACGGTTATCGCAACGATCTGCACCTGTGTGCGACCCGTGACGACACGCTGGAGGACGCCGACGCACTGGTGATCTGCACCGAGTGGAAAAATTTCCGCGTGGTCGATTTCGAACTGCTCTCGGAAAAGCTGCGCTCGAAGGTGATCATCGACGGCCGCAACCTCTACAACCCGGAACAAGTGGCCGCCGCCGGCCTGCACTACAGCGGCATCGGCCTGCGTCATATCGCGCCAGAAGGCGTGCGGCCATGAAGATTCTGGTCACCGGTGCCGCCGGTTTCATTGGTGCCCATTGCGTGTTGCGGCTGCTGCGCGACGGGCATTCAGTGATCGGCCTGGACAATTTCAACGCCTACTACGACCCACAACTCAAGCATGATCGCGTGCAGTGGGTGCGCGAGCAGGTTGGCGATATCCAGCTCGCCACGGTTGACCTGGCCGATGCCTCGGCCATCGACGCACTGTTTGTCCGCGAACGCCCGCAAGTGGTGATCCACCTCGCCGCGCAAGCCGGGGTGCGTTACTCGCTGGACAATCCACGGGCGTACCTGGACAGCAACCTCAACGGTTTCCTGAATATTCTCGAAAGCTGCCGGCATCACCCGGTCGAGCATCTGATCTACGCCTCGTCGAGTTCAGTGTATGGCGCGAACCAGCACACGCCCTACTCTGTGAAGGACGGCGTCAATCATCCGCTGTCGCTGTACGCCGCGACGAAAAAAGCCAATGAGCTGATGGCGCACAGTTACAGCCATCTGTTCGGCATTCCCTGCACGGGTCTGCGCTTTTTCACCGTGTACGGACCGTGGGGTCGTCCCGACATGTCGCCGATCCAGTTTGCCCGGGCGATCAGCGAAGGCACGCTGCTTAAGCTGTTCAACTACGGCGAGCATCAACGCGACTTCACCTACATCGACGACATCATCGAAAGCATCGCCCGCCTTATCGAGCAGCCACCGCAGGTCAATCCGCAGTGGGATCGCGAGCAACCCGACCCGGCCAGCAGCATGGCGCCGTGGCGGTTGTTCAACATCGGCGGGCAGCACCCGGTGGAACTGAAAACCTATCTGGCCCTGATGGAAAAACATCTTGGCCAGAAAGCCATGGTCGAGCTGCTGCCGCTACAACCGGGCGACGTGCTCAACACCTGCGCCGAGGCCAGTGACTTGGCCCAAGCCACCGGATTCCAGCCGCGCATCGAGCTGGACGAAGGGCTCGGACGCTTCGTCGCGTGGTTTCGCGACTACTACCCACTGCCTATCGCCCAAGCGCCGCGCGCGGCTGAAGTAATGCGGAGGATTCCATGACTGGACATGAGAAAGGTGTACCGATCCAACAACTGCAGCGTGACAAGCGCATGGATCCGGAACAGCGAATGCGCCTCGACGCGGCGATCCATCGCCAGGGTCGCGGCTGGTTCACGGGCCGTGACGGCGGTCGTCCATGGCAACTGTCGCGCACCAACCGCGTGGTCGCCTGCCTCGGCGCACTGACCATTTTGCTGCTGATTTCGCCGCTGTTGCTCGGTCTGGCGCTGGCGATCAAATACTCCAGCAAGGGCCCGGTGATGTTCGTGCAAAAACGCACCGGCTACCGTGGGCGCAAATTCGGCATGTACAAATTCCGCACCATGGTCGCCAACGCCGAAGAACTGAAAGAGTCGCTGCGTCACCTGAACAAACACGGTGCCGACGCCATCGATTTCAAGATCGACAAGGACCCACGCATCACCGGTATTGGTGGTTTTCTGCGGCGCACCAGCCTCGACGAACTGCCCAACCTGATCAATGTAGTGACTGGCGACATGCGCCTGGTCGGCCCGCGTCCGACCTCGTTCAACGCCTATCGCTACAAGGACAATCATCTCGCCCGTCTGGCGATCTACCCCGGCATGACCGGCCTGTGGCAGATCTCCGGACGCAGCAATATCGACTTCGACCAGCGCGTTGAGTTGGACCTCAGCTACATCGCCGAGCAGAGCCTCCTGCTTGATCTGAAGATTCTGTTGAAAACCCCTTTCAAAGTATTCAGCGGCCACGGAGCAAGCTAATGGACGGTTCAACCAACAAAAGCCTGAGCATCGCCAATCCCAGCGAATCGAACCTGACCTCGACCGTGCTGGATCTCGATCTGCGGATCCTGTTCCTGACCGCCGCCAACCCCGGCGCAGGCACCACCACCAGTGCACTGGCGCTGGCCAGCCAACTGGCGCAAATGAGCAGCGGCCAAGTGCTGCTGGTCGACGCCAGCCAGTCGGCCAGCAACCTCACGCAGCAGTTGAATTTAAGCAAGGAGCGCGGCCTGCGCGACTTGCTGTTCAGCCCGGACAACCCGCCGCTGTTGCAGGACTGTCTGGTGCAGGTGTCGAGCCTGCCCTTCCACGTCCTGCCTAACGGCCGGCCGATCCGCACCATGGAACACCTGACCGCCGAGCGCCTGAGCCCGTTGCTCGATCAACTGGGCAGCCAGTACCGCTTCGTGGTCATTGACGGCGATGCGGTGTACTCCGCCGCCGACACGCTGGTGATCAGCACTCAGGTCGATGGCGTGGTGTTTGTCGTCCGCGCCGAGGACACGCGCTGGGAAGTCGCCCAGGCCGCCGTGCAACGCCTGACTCAGGCTGGTGCGAAAGTGGTCGGCAGCGTGTTCAACCGGCGCAAGTACTACATGCCCAAATGGCTTTACAAAAACCTCTAAGCGAACGCGAAGGAAGACGCCATGAACGCCAAGATTCTTGTGCTGCTGATGCTGCCGCTTGCAGGCTGCTCAAGCACCTCCGAAACCCAGAACATGCCGGTGAATATCCTCACCGCCACCCCGGCCAACGCCCAGGCAACCGATATGCCGAAGATCGAACAGACCCTGCGCCCGCAGGATGTGCTCGACGTGATCTTCCACATCAGCACCAGCGGCTCGGACGCTTACCGCGTGCAGTCGGGTGACCAGATCGGCCTGAACTTTACCGCTGCCAGCCAGCTCAACGGCAATCAACTGGTGCTGCCCGACGGCACCATCGAACTGCCGGGCGCCAACACCTCGGTGAAAATCGCCGGGCTGACCAGTGATCAGGCCCGCGAAGAAATCCAGCGCGCCTATCAGCGCAAGCAACTGTTCCAGCCCAACCGCAATCAGTTGACCGTGCAGATCATCAGCCCGCTGACCAACGAGCAAAACCTGAAAAGCGCGCTGAATCACCCGGCCACCGGCATGAGCCGCGAGATCACCGTCGGCACCGACGGCTACGCGAGTTTCCCGGAGATCGGCGCCGTGCCGCTGCAAGGCATGACCGTCAATCAACTGGAAAGCTTCCTCAACAAGAAGTACGCGCAACTGCCGGGCCGCATGACCGTGGACGTGCTGCTCAAGTCCACTGCCGGCAACGAAATCTATGTGCTGGGCGAAGTCGGTCAACCGGGCTCCTACCCGATCCGCCGGCCAGTCTCGGTGCTTGAAGCGCTGACTCTGGCCCGTGGCACCAACGTCAAGGCACGCCTGGATTCGGTGGTGATCATGCGCCGCAACGGTAATCAGGTGAAGGCCGTGCGTTACGACGTCGAGAAGGCTCTGTCGGGCGAGGCGCCGCAAATCGCCTATCTGCAACCGGACGACATGCTTTACGTGCCGAAAACCAAACTGGCCAGCGCCGGCGAACTCGCCCGTCAACTGGCCGACGTGGTGTTGTTCCAGGGCGTCGGGTTCAGCTTCGGCTACCGCGTCGACAACAAAGACAGTGACAGCAACTAACTCTCAGGTGACCGACATGAACCCTAAGGAAAACTACCTGCACGAGTTCTTCAGGATCTTCTTCGCCAACAAGCAATTGGTGAAACGGGTCTTCCTGATCTTTGCAGTGATCGCCCTGCTCCTGCCGCTGCTGCTCAAACAGAGCTTCGATATCACCGCGCAGGTCATCGTGCAGTCGAAAAAACTCTCTCAGGGTGACGCCACCACGTCGCTCACCGTGGACAATGCCACGTTCATTCCGCCGTCACTGGCGGACATGGAAACCGAGAGCAATATCCTCCGCTCGCCGGCGCTGATCCGGCAGACCATCAGTGAGCTGCGCGACAAAGGTGAATACACACCTTCGCCGGGCATCTTCAGCAAACTGGTGGCCGAGCCGTTCAAGCGCTACGTCAGTTCGCCGCTGCGCCAGTACGTGATCAACCCGGCGCGCAACGTGCTTGGGCTGGAAACCGATCCGGTGCGTGACACCGCGCTCGATGCCCTGACCCAGCAAGCCATCGACAGCCTGAAAATCGAGACGCTGCCGGGCTCCAACGTGATCTCGATCGTCTACAGCTTCCCCGATCCGCATCAAGGCACGACGTTTGTCAGCGCCCTGCTGCAGAACTATCTGGTCAGCCGTCAGGCGCTGCAATCGATCGACCTGCCGCAATCTTTCTACGAAACCAAGAAGCACCTGTATCAAGTGCGTCTCGATGGCCTGGAAGGTAACCGTCAGGCCTTGCTGGAAAGCGTCGGCGCGTCGGATCCGAAGGAAGAAATCACCTTCCGCCTCAACGCGATCAACACCGAAGAGCAAGCGCTGAACCTGTATCAGGATCGCCTGCTGCAAAGCCAGCGCTGGCTCGAATACCTGAAAACCGCACTGGCCGCCGCGAGCACCAACAAGCTCAACGATTACACCTTCCCCTACACCTTCACCACCACCGTCGACAACGTGGCGTTCGAAGATCGGGAAATCAAACAGATGGGTGAGCAACTGACCACTCAGGTCAGCCGCTACATGAATGATCTGGCGGTGTTCCAGCCAGGCAGCGAGCCCATGCTGCTGACCCGCGAGCAAATTGCCCGCACCCGTCAGCAGTTCCTCAAAGTGGTGAGCAATCGCATCCAGGAACGCACCAACGATCTGACGGTGGTCAAGCAGGTCATCGATCAGAAAACCGCGCGCATCGCCGAGTTCAAGAACCGCATCCACGAGTTGCAGCAGACCCAAAGCAAGCTGCGCCAGATGGACACCGAGATCGATGCGCTGCACGCCGCGTTCTCGACCTACGCCCAGCGGTTCGCCGAAAGCAGCACCACCCGTTCGCTCAGCGACGACCTGTCCAACGCCCGGGTGCTCAGCCCGCCGTTCGAACCGACCGAAGCGGCGTTCCCGAAACCGGGCCTGATCATTCCGTTCGGCATGCTCACCGGGTTGCTGTTGGCGATTGCCTTTGTCTACGTGCGTGAGTTCTTCGATCACCGCTTCAAGCACCCAGCGCAAATCAGCCACGAGCTGGGCGTGCCGGTGCTGCTGGTGATCAACGATCAGAACGCCCTGCCAAGCAATCCGCACAAGAGCTGGAGCGTGCCAAGCCTGATGCACTGGGTGCGCAATTGAGCACCGCGTCCTCCCCGAACGCCGCGCTGCCGATCATGCATTTGCTCAGCAGCGGCGGCTTCTATGGGGCCGAGCGGATGTTGCTGGATCATTGTCTGGCGACGCCGGGACAGCATCAGGTGCTGTTCCTCGACGCGCCGCCAGAACTGATCGCGCGCTTTCGCGAGGCCGGGGTGGACTGCCGGGGTTGTGCCGGGCTTGGGGAATTGCTCCGGCACTTGCGTCAGCGGCGCGCTGAAAAGCCGTTGATCAACACGCACAATTTCAAAGGGCTGCTGTTTGGTTGGGTCGGCGCGACGTTGTTGCGCCTGCCGCTGGTGATCACCCAGCACGGCTTCACCCCGCGCAGTCGCAAGCAGAAGTTCTACACCTGGCTCAGCTTGCAGCTGTGCCGCACCGCGTCAGTGGATCGGGTGGTGTGCGTGGCGGAAAGCATTGCCGCGCTGCACCGTCAGGCCAGCGTGCGGGCGGAGAAACTGCAGGTGATTCCCAACGGTTTGCCGGCTGCTGCGGCCATGGTGCCGGACGCGGATCGGCAGCGCTGGCTGGCCGGTTACGTCGGGCGTTTGAGCAGTGAAAAAGGCCCGGATCTGTTTCTCGATGCGCTGATCCCGCTGTGTCATCAGCATCCGCAACTGGATGCGGTGATGCTCGGCGATGGCCCGGAGCGCGAGGTGTTGCAAGCGCGCATCGACGGCGCCGGTTTACAGCAACGCATTCGTTTACCGGGTTACCAGATCGCCATGCAACCGTGGTGGCAGCAACTCGATGCGCTGGTGATCAGCTCGCGCACCGAAGGCACGCCGATGATTTTGCTCGAAGCCATGCAGGCCGGGGTGCCGGTGGTGGCGTTCGGCGTCGGCGGGATTCCCGATGTGCTCGAACACCGGCACAACGGTTTACTCGCCACACCGGCCGTCAGCGCTGACCTCGCCCGCCAGCTCGACACCTTGTTGAGCGAGCCGAAACTGGCCCGGCAACTGCGCGACAACGCAAAACGCACGCAACAGGATCGCTACGACCTCAAGGCTTTGGCCGAACGCTGGTCGCAGCTGTACATCCGCACGGCACGGGAGGCACGCGCATGATTTTCCCGCTCTCGATCGTCAGTTTTCTCGGTCTGGCCTGTATCGCTTTGCTGGCCAGCCCTTATCCGTATCTGGCGCCGGGGGCGGTGCTGGGCCTGGTCGGTTTTGCGCTGTTGTACCGCAAGCCGACCTGGGGCCTGCTCGGGATTGCCGCGCTGGTGCCATTTGAAGGCTTCTTCAAGGACACGTCGTTTTCCGGCAGCAAACTCATCGGTGCCTCGCTGGCAGTAATCCTGATGCTGCAACTGGCGCTGCACCAGATTCCATCCGAACGTTTGCGCAGCAATATCTGGCGCTATCTCGTCTGGTTCATGGTTTTGTATTTCCTCAGCCTGCTCAACACCGATGACCTGGGCATGTCGCTGGGGCATCTGCGTGAACTCAGCGTTGGCTTGATTCTGTTTGTCATCACCCTGTTGATTGGCCGCGATCTGAACCTCGATCTGTTCGCCCGCCTCGTCACCCTCGCCGTCAGCACCACCTGTGCGATGGCGATGTTTTCGGCGAAATTCCAGGATCAGGGTCGCGCGGCGGGTTTGCTTGAAGACCCCAACGCGTTTGCCATGCTGATCGCGTTTGCCGTGCCGATGGGGCTGTTGTTGGTGATCCGCAGCCCGAACCTGCTGCACCGTTTGTTCTGGGGTGGTTGCTGCCTGCTGCTGTTGGGCGGCATGACCAAAACCGAATCGCGTTCGGGGCTGGTGGTGCTGGCCTTGAGTCTGCTGATCGGTTGCTGGCATTACCGCTCGCAACTGACGCGGATTCGGCCACGGCATCTGGGTTTCGCCATGCTCGGCGCGGCCATCGTGATTCCGTTGGCGATCTACGCGATGCCGGCCGGTTACATGGCGCGCATCCAGTCTCTGAGCATTCTCAGCGCCGGTTCCAAGGCGCAGGACGAATCCCTCGGTCGCCGCGCCTCGTACATCGTGGTCGGTAGCCAGATGATCCGCGAGAACCCGCTCCTCGGCTCCGGCCCCGGCACGTTCCCGCTGCATTACGCGACCACCGGTTACGCCAAGGCATTCTCGGCCAACCGCAAGATCGGCGACCTGTATCGCCGCGCGCACAACACCTATCTGGAAATCTTCAGCGAACTCGGGGTTCCTGCCGGTCTGTTGTTCGTCGGCATGCTCGGCCTCGGTCTGTACAACCTGATTCGCGCACGCGCTGCATGGTTGCTGCGCCGCGATGCGTATCAGGCAGATCTGATGACACACCTGGGCGTGAGCTTCCTGTCGCTGACGCTGTTCCTGATGTTCCTCAGTGCGCCGAACCAGAAATACGTGTGGATCATGCTGGCGTTGACCTGGGTCCTGCGCCTGAAAGCCGAACAGGCACCACTGACCACGGAGGCCCGCGCATGAGCCGGATCAGCATCGTCATCCCGATGTTCAACGAGGCCCGGCACATTGGCCGGACCTTGCTCGCCGCGCAAAAAGCCGCGCACGCGGCCAACGTCGAATGCGAGCTGATCGTGGTCGACAACGGTTCGACCGATCAGGGCCCGCACATTGCCCGCCAGTTCGGCGCGCAAGTGTTGGTGTTGCCAGGATTGCTGATCGGCGCCCTGCGCAATCGCGGTACGGCGATTGCCACGGGCGAATGGCTGGCGTTCATCGATGCCGACATTGAGATGCCGGAAGACTGGTTGAGCCAATTGTTCGACATCGAGGGCACCGGCCAGGCCGATGTCTTCGGCCTCGATCTGCACACCCCCGCCGAAGCGCCGTGGTACGCCACCGCGTGGCAGCGCCGCACTTTGCGCCCGTCCACCCACACCAGCCATCTGGTCGACTGGCTGCCCAGCTCCAATCTGCTGATGTTGCGGCGCTGGTTCGACAAGATCGGTGGTTTCAACGAAACCCTGCGCACCGGCGAAGACAAGGAATTCACCCTGCGCCTACGCGAACACGGGGCTCGGCTACTGTCGGTCAATGAGAGCGTCGCGCTGCACTGGGGCTACGAAATGAACTGGCGCGAGTGGATGGGCAAGGAGCTCTGGCGTCAGGGCAGTCACTTGCAACTGCTGCGCAGCCACGGCTTCAGCCTGCGTTTGCTGCGTTTCCCGATGTTCTCTCTATTGGTCTGGCTGCTGGACTTTCTGGCGATCTCCGCGCTGCTCGATGGTTTCCCGCATCACGCGGCCGTCATGGTGCTGCTGACACTGGTTCCGGGGCTGGCGCTCAGTGTGCGGCAAAGCGCCAAGCACCGTAACGTCTGCCTGACCGTGCAACTGTGGGGTCTGCATCACGTACGCCTGCATCTGGCCGGCGCTGCATTCATTTTGAGTCTGTGTCATTGGAACGCCAGGAGGCCTGCCCGTGGCTGAATTCATTTTCTGGACATGCTTGTTGCTACCGGTCTACGCCTACGTCGGCTACCCGCTGCTGCTGACGCTGGTCGCGCCGCTGTTCCCGGCCTGGCGTCACACCCCGGCGCCGCCGCTGAACGTCAGCATCGTGATTGCCGCGCACAATGAGGCGCGGCACATCGAGCACAAGTTGCGCACGTTGCTGGCGCAGGATTATCAGCCGGCCACTCTGCAGATCATCCTCGCCAGCGACGGTTCGACCGACGACACCGTGGCCTGCGCGCGCAGGGTTGTCGATCCGCGCATTACCGTCCTCGACCTGCCACGCCAGGGCAAAGCCGCCACCCTGAATGCCGGCGTGGCCCTGAGCACTGGGGACATTCTGGTGTTCACCGATGCCGACAACCAATGGTCCCGCGAAACCCTCGGTTATCTGCTGGCGCCGCTGAATGATCCGCAGGTCGGCGGCTGCGCCGGGCACATGGTGATCCCGGTCACCGGCGGTGGTTTGAGCGTTGGCGACAGCCTCTATCGGCATTACGAAGGCTGGCTGCGCCGGGTCGAGAACCGCACCGGCTGCATGGTCTCCGCCGACGGCGCCCTGCTCGCCCTGCGCCGCGAGTTGTTCCAGAACGTGCCGGCGGAGGTCAACGACGACTTCTTTATCAGCACCTGCGCGCCGGTCGCGCACAAACGCATTGTCTATGTGCCCGAAGCGCAAGTGATCGACCACGGCGTGGATGAGGCGGACAAGCAATTCCGCCGTCGTCAACGCGTTACCGTCGGTGGCCTGCAAAGCCTCGCCCAGCGCCGCGAGCTGCTCAATCCGCTGAAATATGGCCTGTACTCGATTGCGCTGATCAGCCACAAACTGATCCGCCGCCTCGCGCCGATCTTGTTGTTGCCGCTGCTGCTGAGCAATTTCTGGCTGTGGGAAGAGCACGGTTTCTATCGCCTCGCCCTGATCGCGCAACTGTTCGGCTACGCCATTGCGATTGCCGGGCTGCTGGATTCGCAACACCGCTTGCCCAAGCCCTTCCGCCTCGCCGCGTTTCTGCTGGTCACCCTCGCCGGGATGAGTCTCGGTCTGTGGCAGTTCCTGCGTGGTCAGCGGTATGCCCAGTGGAATCCTGAACAGAACCGTTAAGAGGACCGAAGCCATGGCGATCAAACAACTGATTAAGCGCACCAGCGGCTGGCTCTATCTCAACTCGTCCATGGGCCGAAACCAGCTGCACGGCGCCGGGGTGATTCTGATGCTGCATCGGGTGCTGTCGAATGACCGCGCCGCCAACCTGCCGCACCGCAACGAACTGTGCGTCGGGCCGAAAGCCTTCGAACACTTGCTGGTGTGGTTGCGCAAGCATTTCGATTGCGTGCCGTTGATGGAAATTCTTCAGCCCAACTCGCTGCGCACCGAACGCCCACGGGTGGCGCTGACCTTCGACGACGGCTGGCGCGACAACGCGGTCAACGCCTTCCCGCTGCTGCAAAAACATCAGGTGCCGGCGAGCATTTTCCTCTCCACCGATTTCATCGGCAGCCGTCAGCGTTTCTGGTGGGAAAGCCTCGGTGAAACCCTGTGGGGCAGCCACGGCGAAAAGGCGCGGATGCATTTGATCGAATGCCTGCACGCCCTGCATCACCCCTTGCCAGTGTTGCTCGATGACATTGACGTCGACCGCCGTAGCCTGGCGCTGCTGCACTACCTGCAAGGTTTGAAAACGATTGACCCGCAGGAGCTTGAACGCCTGACCGACGAATGCCCGCCAGAGTCGCAACCGCAAGCGCTGGACTGGCATCAGGTGCGCGCGCTGGAAGCTTCCGGACTGGTGCGTTTCGGCCCGCACGGCGCCAGTCACGCGATCCTCACGGGCCTTGACGATGTGCGCCTGAACGAAGAAATCACCCGCAGTCGCGACGCCTTGCACAACGGCTGCAACCGCCCGCTGCCGGTGTATTGCTACCCCAATGGCGACAACGACGAACGCGTGCGCCAACAGATTGCCAATCACGACTATCCATTTGCGCTGGGCACCGGCACCGGGATTTACCGTGGTGAAGGCGACCCGCTGAACCTGCCGCGCTTTGGTGTCAGCCAACGCACCGCGCGCAATCCAGAACTGCTGTCGTGGCGGATCTTTCGCGGGGCGCGGCCATGAGCCGAGGCAACTACCTCAAGCATTTGGCGCTGAGCATGGGCACCAAATTGGCGATGATCGCCTTGCGCTTGCTGCGCAACGTGCTGCTGGCGCGGATTCTCGGGCCCAGTGAGCGCGGCTTGTTTGCCTTGCTCAGCACCCTGCCGGACTTGATCAGCGCGGCCACCAGTGGCGGCTTGAATTCGGCGGTGGGTTATCAGGCTGCCAAGCAGCGGCCCATGGGTGTGTTGCTCAGTCAGGTCTTGGTGTTCGGTTGTTTGCTCGCGGCGTTGCTGACCTTGCTGGTGGTGGCACTGGTGCGTGAGTTCGGCAGCGAACTCGATGTAACGATGCAGCTCGGCTTGCTCGCCTGGCTGTTGCTGCTGGCGGTGCCGCTGACCGTGTTGAAAAGCGGCTTGCTGACTTTGCACAACGCCTCGGGTGGCGTGGTCGCGTTCAATGCCTTGCGCCTGGTCGAATCGCTGGCGCCGCTGCTGCTGTTTGTCGCGTTGTTCTGGATGTGGAAAAGCGCTGCCCTCGAAGCGGCGCTGATCAGTTGGCTGGCCGGGATCAGTCTGGTGGTGCTGGCCGGTTGGGTCTGGCTCAAACGCTCGCAGCCATTGCAGTTGCAATGGGATCGCGCCAGCCAGAATGAACTGCTGCGCTACAGCGCGCGCAGTCATCCGGATCTGCTCTTCCAGCAGGTGATTTTGCGCTCGGATTATCTGTTCATTGGCGCCCTGCTCGGCAGCACCGCCCTCGGTCATTACGCGATGGCCAGCGCTGCCGCCGAACTGCTGCTGATCGTCCCGGAAGCGGTGACCACACCGCTGATGAAACGCCTGCTGCAGCAAGACGAAGGCATGGACAAAGTCACGCCACTGGCCCTGCGCCTGACCGCCACGGTGATGCTCGGCGCCTGCCTGACCATGGCGGTGATTGGCGAATGGCTGATCGTCACGCTGTTCGGCGCGGTTTACCAACCCGCGTATCCGGCGTTGCTCGCCTTGTTGCCGGGGCTATTGGGCCTCTGCTACGCAAGCATTCTGCGTCTGGACCTGCTCGGCAAGAATCGCCCCGGCACGGTGTCGTTTCTGATGGGATTGGGTGCATTGCTGAATCTGGCGTTGAACCTGGTGATGATTCCGGCCTACGGGATCGTCGGCGCGGCGGCGGCTTCGTCGATTGCCTATCTGGCGGTGACCTTGGCAATGCTGGTGCTCTATTGCCGATTGAGCGGCGTGCCGTTCTGGCAAGTGCTGATCATCCTGCCCCGCGACGTCACGCCGATGTGGCTGATGCTGCAACGCCGGAAAACTGCATGAAAGCCCTGGCCCTGCTGCTCGGTCTCGGCCTGTCGCTGGACGCCTTTGCCGCGTCGATGCGTTGGGGCGAGATTCGCGACGGCAGTCTGTTCCTGCAAGCAGAGCGCCCGGACACGCTGACCGTGCGCTGGACGCCCGCCTGGCAGGCGGATGCCAATGAAGAGCATGTGTATCTGCTCGATGGCCAGGGCAAACTGGCCGGCGATCGATTCATCAAAGCCAGTGAAACTCGCGGCAGTCAGAGCTGGCCGTTGCTGCCCGGTGCGGCCAGTTATCGGCTGGAAATTCCCGGCTACAGCTTCCGCAATTATCGAATCGAACATGACGAGCGCACGGTGGCGTTGTTCGCCCCGGCGAAAGTGCATTTCAGCGCTGACACCCATAACGGCGACGAACTGTACTTCAAAGTCGCACCGGGTGAGCACGCGGTGCTGGCCGGCAAGTTTCATGGCGGCGTCAGCGGCCTGCAGGCGCAGCGGGTCGGCGATGATCAGCCACTGACATTGGCGCTGAAACCCTATCGTGCTTATTGGCAGTTCGATCAAGTGGCGCTGCCCGTCAGCGAGCGCGAACAGATCTGGCGCCTGCGTTTGCAAGGCAGTGGCAAAGCGGCGTTCTGGCTCGATGGCACGGCCAATCTGTTTGCACAGAACCCACAGCAACTGAAAGCGTTGCGCGAAGACGCCGGGCAAACCCGCTTGACCCTGCATGACAAAGTCCTCGGGCGCACGCCGGATCTGGGCATCGCCCTGCCCTACGTGATGCCACCGCCAGCCAGCCATGCCGCACTCGATGCGCTGAAACCGACCGCTGCGAGTTACTACAGCTTTGTCGATGTGATGGCGAAGAATCCGCATTTCGAAGACGCATTCCGCCAGGTTTACCAGGAGCGCTTCGGCATCAGGCAGGACATCACCCTGCTGGCCGGCAGTCAGCGTCAGGCCGATCTGCGCGCCGATGTGCAAAGCAACAGCGGCCTCGATGCCTGGCTGGCCAGCACCCGTAAGCTGGGTGGCAAAGGCACGCACTACATCGGTTTTGCCGACGAGCCGAACCTCAACTATTCCAGCTACGCGCAGTATCAGGCGATTTTCGCCAGCATGGCCCGCCAGGTGCGCAGCGATCCAGCGAATGCCAAGGCTGGCGTGCGCATTGCCATGCCGGCCAGTTCGCGGCTGGTCAACGGACCTTTCGCCGACAACGCAGCGGGCAAGCGCGGGATCGATTGGGCGCGGCGTTTGCTCAGTGAATCAGGCGATCAGGTCGATGCGCTGGCGTGGCACGAATGGATGATCCGCGACCTGCTCGCCACCCGCGTCTACCGCGACAGCGTGCGCCGTGCCGCCGACCTCGTTGGCCTCGACAGCCAAGGCCAGCCGCGCAAAGCCTTGCTGCTCGATCAGACCAACATGTCCAGCGGCTCCAGCCTCAGCCCCTACGATCAGGAAACCCACTACGCTTCGCTATGGTGGGCATCGGTGGTGATCAACGCCTCGCAGGATGGCTTGCTGAGCATGCTCAACTGGTTTCAGGCCGCTGATGAGCCGCAGTACCCGAAGGGCATGTTGCGGGTTTCGCCGGATGAACAACGTTTCGAGCTGAAACCGGTCGGCCTGGCTCAGCAATTCATCGCCCGGCATTGGCTGCATCAAGTGCTGTGGCTGGAGAACGATGCGTTCGAAGTCGATGTGCTGGCAATGGCCGGCGACGATCAACGTGGCTTGTTGGGAGTGAACAAAGGCACGCGTTTACAACGTGTCGACTTGAGCGGCGCCAAGTGCCCGCTGAACAACGGCGCCTTGCGCTACTTTGGCGCGGACAACCGCAGTCGCGATGCGCCATTTACCTGCCAGGACGGTCGTGTGCGTTTCGAGCTGCCGGGGCAAACCCTGTTCACTCTCAGCTGGAACGCGTCATGAACCGTCCGTTGATGTTCCGCCGCGCAGGCCTGTGGCCGCGCGATGCATCGTCATCAGGAGCCAAGACCATGAGCATTGTGCAAAAACTCAGTCAACACATTAAGCAGAAAGGCCTGCGGGCCACCTTTGCCAAAGCGTGGAAGCACTACGTTTTTTCCCACCAGGAGCTGCTGTGGATGGAACGCGACCTGGTCAGCCCGGTGCCGCCGCACAACCTCAAACCCTACCCGCCGCTGCGGGTGGTGAAGATCACGCCGGACAACGCCAGTGCCTTCGCCCGCTACTTCGGCGACCGCGTCGGCACCATGGCCGAACTGGCCAACGAAGGTCACACCGGGCACATGCACCTGGACGATCATGGCGATGCCGTGGCGTTTATCTGGGGCAGTTCGCGGGACTACTTCGACCGCCATTACTACGGTTGCCTGTTCCCGGTGAAACCCGGTGAGTTCTTCGAGTTCGGCGGCGAGCTGACGCGTTCTTATTGGGGCACCGAGCTGTCGGTCGACCTGCAACTGGAACTGTGGAAGGCCATGGCGGCGCAGGGTTGCGACACCGTCGTCGACGTCTGCGAATTCCACAACATCCCGGCGCTCAAGCTGCACCTGCGCATGGGCTATACCGAGCAAAACCGCATCATGAATGTGTACACCCTGTTCGGTCGCTGGCGCTTCTACCGCGAAACCCGCTACAGCGGCTCGCGTCTGGATGCGCTGCGCAAACCGTCCCGTCCACCCGTAACAGCAACGGCGGCCTGAGCCTATGGCAACGCGATTCCAATGGCGCACTTCCCTGTGCGCTGCCGATTTCCCCGAAGCAGCGTATGAAGCGCTGCGCCTGCGGGTGACGGATCACACGCCGTTCAACAACCTCGGTTGGTTGTGTGCGGCCGAGCAGGCCCTTGGCGAGGATGAGCGTCTGCACATTCTGCTGGGCTGGGAGGCGGAGGAATTGCGTCTGTGTCTGCCGCTGGTGGCGAGTCGCGAGCGCTTTGCCGGTGTGCCGTTTCAGGTGTTGCATCACTTGGGTTATCCGCTGGCGGATCGCTTGGCGCTGTTGTCTGTGCTCGGCAGTGAGGACATGCGCCAGGCGTTGAGCCTGATCCGTCAACGCGTGCCCCACGCACTGCTGCAACTGAATGAATTGTCCGAACCCGTCGGCGAAGAAAGTGCGCTGACCGAATGGATGGTGCGCAGCTCCACCGGTGAACGCCGCTTGAGTTGTCGGACGCCGGTGCATCTGATCAGCGAGGCCGATCACCAGGAAGTCTCCGGCGACCCGCGCTACAAGTTGCGCCGGTCACGCAAACGCATCGCCGCGTGCGGTGCCGAGGTGCGCCGGATCACTCCCGATGCACTGAGCATGGGGCCGTTGTTGCAGGTCATCAGCGAAGTCGAAGCGTTGAGCTGGAAAGGTGACGAAGGCGTGGGGATTTTCGCCAGCGACCGCAGCCGGCAATTGATCGAACGCGCCTTCATCGCCCTCGCCGGCCAAGGTCTGGTGCGCGTGGTCACGCTGGAGCTGAACGGCCGTTGCATCAGCTATCGGCTTGGCCTGCTCGAACAAGGTCGACTCTACGATTACAACCTCGCGTTCCTGCCGCAATACGCTGATCTGGGCAGCGGCCGGGTGTTGCTGGAGGAATGGATTCGCTGGGGGCTGGACGATAACTGGCGCTGGATCGACGCCTCGCGGGTCAGCCTGGAAAATTCCAGCCATCAACTGCACGAACGCATGACCGGGCAACTGGAGCACTGGCGCTGGAGTTTCTATTCGTGGCGCCCGAGCGGCCTGATCCTCGGTCTGGGCTTGCGCCTGTGGTATCGACTCAAACCCCATGTCCAGGCCTGGCGGGCACGACGTGCCGAACCAGCGAAACCCACACTGAAACCTGTCGCGATCACCACGGAGGGCGAACATGCCTCGCCAAGTCATAGTCAACGCTGACGATTTCGGCCTCAGCGCAAATGAAAATGCGGTGATCTTCGGTGCTTTTCAGGCCGGGGTCATCAGCTCTGCCACGGCGATGGCCAACATGCCGGCGTTCGAAGCGGCGTGCGCCATGGCGCGGCATCCGACGCTGCAAGGCCGGGTCGGTTTGCACTTCAACCTGACCTACGGGCGCCCGTTGAGCCAGGCGATTCTGGCCCGCCGCACGTTCTGCGACGACCACGGCGTATTCGACCTCAGCCTGCCGCGCCACAGCGTATGGCTTGGGCGCGAGGATCGCGAGGCGGTGCAGGATGAATTGCAGGCGCAGTGGCAGCGTTGCGTCGATCACGGCATGCGCCCCAGTCACATCGATTCGCACCAGCACGTGCACAACATCTGGCCGATTGGCGAGATCGTCGCGCGGTTCGCGGCGCAACAAGGTGTACCGATCCGGCTGGCACGCAATCTGGGGCAAAACCTCAATCTGCCCAAGCGCGTGTTCAAGGGTTTGCTCAACTGGCGTCTGCAGAGTCTGGCCGGTGTCACCGCCGACTATGTGTGCACGCCGATCGACTTGCGTAACGACATCGCGCCGACCGACGGCGTGCTGGAAATCGTCGCCCATCCCACCCAACTCGGCGCCGATTTCGGGGATGCCTATCTCAATGCCGATGAATCCCTGAGCCGCGTGCTAGAGCGGCGGCTGAGCGGTATTCCACGGGTTTCCTACACCGACTTGAACAAGGATTTTCTACGCGGTGCCACGGCACTCGATTGACTTACATACCTTGCAATACTTTCCAAGATGGCACTTTGGAATGAGTTTGCTCAGGTGATCTATACCCACAAAAGCACCATCCACAACACCCGGGCTTCGGCCACGGAGGGCATCATGAGCGTCATCGAAAAACTACAAGATCGCATCCGGCAAAAAGGCCTCGGCCGCACTTTCGGCACGCTGTGGAAACGCTACGTGTTCTTCCATTGGGAACTGTTGTGGATGGAGCGTGACCTGGTCAGCCCGGTACCGCCGCACAAGCTGCGTCCTTACGATGGCCTGCGCAAAGTCGACATCACCGCGGAGAATGCCGTCGCCTTCAGCAAGCATTTTGGCGACCGCGTCGAGACCATGGCGGAGCTTGCCGCCGAGGGTCACACCGGGCACATGTACGTTGATGCTGACGGGCATGCGGTGGGGTTTATCTGGGGCAGCATTCGCGACTATCACGACCGTCACTATTACGGCTGCACCTTCCCGGTGAAGCCGGGTGAGTTTTTCGAGTTCGGCGGTGAAATGATTCGCGCGTATTTTGGCAGCAGCCTGTCGGTGGATGTGCAAATAGCGCTATGGGAAGCCATGGCGGCGCAGGGTTGCACCAAGGTGGTGGACGTGTGCGAGACGCACAATATTCCGGCGCTGAAGCTGCATCTGCGCATGGGCTATCACGAACAGGGGCGTGTGATGCACGTGTATTGCCTGTTTGGCCGCTGGAAGTTTTTCCGCGAAACGCGCTATGAAGGTTCGCGCCTGGAACCGCTGCGCAAACCGGGACGGCCGGTGGTGAGTGCGGCGGCGCAGGCTTGAGTCAGTTCTAAATATTGTGGCGGTCATGAGGCCGCCTTCGCGAGCAGGCTCGCTCCTACATTTGAAATGCATTCCCCTGTAGGAGTGAGCCTGCTCGCGATGAGGCCGGTAGCCGCACCGATCAATCAGGTCTTGATGGCGACCAGGGTAAAACACATCGGCAACTGTGCTTCCTGATTCAAATAGCGGTCATACACCTCTTCCCGATTCGAATGCGCATACTCCTTGAAGTGCGCAATATTCAGCCCCGCCGCCATGGCAGCGCTGAAGATGGCGCCCAGGTTATGCACGAACCAATACGACTTCGCCGCCTGCTGTTCAACCTTGCCGACATAGACAATCGGTTGCTCCTGCACAAACGGCTCGGCGCGAAAGTACGAGCTGGCGAGGCGATACGGATCTTCCGCATCCGGGTCGACCATTTCCAGAAACGGATGGGTTTCGTAGATCACCAGTTTGCCCCCCGGCTTCAGGGTCGAAGCGACATGGCGGAAGAACTCGCCGATGTCCGGCATCCAGTTGAGAACGCCGATGGTGATCAGCGCCACATCAAAACGGTTGTGCAAAGACGTCGGCAAATGATGGATATCGGTCTCGATGAATTCAGCTTTGTGCGGTGAGCGGCTGTTCAGCTCGCGCGCCTGCTCAAGAAACGCCGCCGACTGATCGACACCGACCACACTCTTCGCACCGAGGGCAAACAGCGACAGACTCTCGCGGCCGTTGTTACAGCCCAGTTGAATCACATCCTTGCCGTCGACCTCCAGCAACCCGCTCAACGTCTCATCAAGACAAGAGAAATCCGCCTGCGCGACCTCGTTGAGCAAAGCCTGCCAGTCAGGCGAATCCTGGTGATGACGAGCGGAATCGTTCCACGCCTGTCGATTGCTCTCGACGGCGGTTTTGTTATCGGGCACTTCCATGGCGCACTCCGGACGATGCTCGTGATTGAGCGAAACCGAGTCTAGATCACCCTGCCAATCCCGGTTGTTGCAAACTTGTAAGCCAATCCCTGCAGGAGCTGCCGAAGGCTCGGGCCGCGTTCGGACGATCCTTTGATCTTGTTTTTAAGGATCAAGATCAAAAGATCGCAGCCTGCGGCAGCTCCTACATATCAGGGTATTCCGGCCTACAAATGTCGGCGAATTATCAAAACAGATAAAGGACACGGCTGACTATTCAACTCTGCTCACGTGGATACCCTCACAAAGCGCAGACATCCGACGCGCACAAAAAATGGCTAAGGAGGTTTAACCATGAGCCAGACTTTGACGAGTTTCGACGTGATAGCTCTGTTGGACAGTGACGAAGCCATCATCGAATACCTGTCCCAGGTTCTTGCAGACGGGGATAACGAGGAGTTTCTTCGCGCAATCGGCTACGTGCTCAAGGCCTGCGCTCAGCCAGGGCATGCGATCAATCACCCGGTTGTTTGAACATTGGGCAGCTATAGTTAATAGCCTTGGGGAAAAACGCACTCGCAGGTGCCGCCATGCAAATGTTCGATCGGCTGTTGTTGATGGGTTGTCTGCTCGCTGCCACTCAGGCGCAAGCGCTGGACAGCAATTTTGTTTACTACGGGCCAAACCAGCCCTTCGCCCACCCTGCCCCGTATTCGTTGAGCGCCACGCCGCCCAAGTCTTACGACGATACCGCGCCGCAGGATTTTGTGGTCATTCCGGATGACCATGTGTTCTACGATTCGCAACTGCCCACGGTGGCGGATGCGACGGTGCGGGTGTTTATCCGCACGTATGACGCCGAGCGCGGGATTTATGTGAATGACGAGGTGCTGGATCCGGGTTGTTTGCTGGAGTGTTTGAGCCGGCAGCAGCATTGATCCGGGTTGGACCCATAATCTGCATACACTGAATCACCCTGTGGGAGCGGGCTTGCCCGCGATGGCGTCCCGTCAGCCTGTAAATTTGGCGACTGACACTCCGTCATCGCGGGCAAGCCCGCTCCCACAGGGATTTGTGTTGGATCAACCATCTCAATTTTCACCACTGCCGTTTATCCGGCCGGGCCAGGCCGAGTTTTTCGATGCGGTAGCGCAGCATGTCGCGGCTCAGGCCCAGCAAGCGTGCGGATTTGGTGACGTTCCAGTCGGTCTTGTCGAGCATCTTGCGCACCATGTCGCGTTCGACTTCCGGCAGGTTCATCGACTCCATATTGCTCGCCGGACGCGGTTCGTAGTGCGGCGCCGGTTCGTGATGCTGATGCTGATGCTGCGGCGGCAACTCGTCGCACAGGCTCATGCACACGTTGAGTTGATGCGCAGCAATCGTATCGCTCGGCGCCAGCAGCACGGTTTGTTCAAGCATGTTGCGCAGTTCGCGCACGTTGCCCGGCCAGGTGTAACTGAGCAGCAACTCCTCGGCCTGATCGCTGAAATGCAGATTCGGTTTGCCGTAACGCTTGCCATGGCTGGCGAGGAAATGCCGCGCCAGCAGCAGAATATCTTCGCCCCGCGCATACAGACGCGGAACTTTGATCGAAATGATCCGCAGACGGAAAAACAGGTCACGGCGGAATTTGCCCTGTTGCACCATCTGTTCAAGGTTGCAGTTGGTCGCGCTGATCACCCGCAGGTTCACTTTGCGTTCCTTCACCGAACCGACCCGACGAATCGTCCGGTCTTCCAGCAGCTTCAGCAGCTTGGCCTGCAACAGCAAGTCCATTTCCCCAACCTCATCGAGAAACAGCGTGCCGCCATCCGCCGCTTCCACCAGCCCGACGCGGCGGTCCTTGGCGTCAGTGAACGCGCCTTTCTCATGGCCGAACAGTTCCGACTCGACCAGATTCGACGGGATCGACGCACAGTTGAATTCAATGAACGGGCCTTTGCTGCGCGGGCCGTCGAAGTGTAGTGCGCGGGCCACCAACTCTTTGCCAGTGCCGGTCTCGCCTTCCACCAACACCGGCGGCAAATCGGTGTTGGCCATGCGCCGTTCGGCGTCGAGCAATTGGCCGATGGTGTTCTTCAGATACTGCATCGGCGCCGAGTCGCCAATCAGTGCCTGCACCCCGGATTTTTGCGCCTCGCGTTCCTGATAGAACGACAACGTGCGCTCCATCCGTTCAGTGGCCAACGCCTTGTCCAGCAGCAACTTGAGTTCCGGCAACGCCACCGGTTTGGTGACGTAATGAAAGGCGCCCTCCTTCATCGCCACCACCGCGTCTTCGACGTTGCCGTAACCGGTCATCATGATCACTTTCAGATCCGGCGCGCTGACGCGCAGCTTCTGGATCAGGTCGTGACCGCTCATGCCCGGTAGCGAGTTGTCGGTCAGCACGATGTCGGGCATGAAGGTTTCCAGTTGCCCCAGCGCGTCCTCCGCCGAATGGCAGACCGTCACCTCGAAGTCCTTGCGCTCCAGGTAGGTCTGAATATTTTCGGCCAGCAGTTCGTCATCCTCGACCAGCAGAATGCTGTGTTCCATATTCCCCTCCCGATGCCACTTTGAAGTTGAGACTGACGCGGGTTCCTTCCTGCTCGCGGCTAGTCAAGACGACCGAGCCCTGAAAACGCTCCATGATTCGTTTGACCAACGCCAGGCCAACCCCGAGGCCGCCCTGTTTGGTGGTGAAAAACGGCTTGAACACCAACAGTTGCTGCTGCGCGCTAATGCCCTTGCCGGTGTCGCTCAGGGTCATGCGCACGCTGTCGGGGTGCGGCGATTCAAATTCAACGGTGAGCACGCCGCCCTTGGGCATGGCTTCGAGGGCGTTGGCAAACAGGCTATTGAGTATTTGCGTGAGCAACACCTTTTGACTGACGACTGGCGCGCAGTTTTGCGGACTGAATCGCACTTCGACGCCGCTGCGTTTGATTAATGCATCAAATGCGCCAAAGGTGTCTTCCACCGCCAACATCAAATCGACGGCCTCACCGTCGTCATTCATCGGCCGCAGCGACACCAGTAACTCGCGCACCCAACGCGACATGCGGTCGACCTGACTGATGATGTCGCCAATATTGCGTTGCGCGCCGGGGCTGGCAATTTCCTGGGCCAGTTCGGCGCTGGAGCGAATGGTCGCCAGCGGATTGCGCAGGCTGTGTGCGACCGCTGAGGACATCTCGCCGAGGGCGACGAAGGTTTCGTTGCTGATCAGTTGCTGTTGCTGGCTCTGCAGCAATTTCGCCGCGCGGCGGACGATCCAGAACAACGCGAGAAAGATCGCCGCGCCGCCAAAAAACGTCGCCGCCCAGATCGACGCGAATCCACGGTCGATGCGGTCGACCAGATCCGACGGTTCCTTGTAGATCTCGACCATGGCGATGACTTTGCTTTTGTCGGCATTGAACATCGGGATGTAGTTCTCGATGAACAGGTATTTCGGCTCGCGCAGCAGGCGCTGTTCGGGGCGTTCGTCGTCGATTTTGTGGTAGCTGGAGGACACCGGCACCTTCATCTCGAACGACTCGTCGAGTTCGTCATCATCATCGATGTGCACACCGATCAGTTCGGCGTTGGTCGACCAGATCACCGTGCGATCCAATGCGTACACGGTGGCCAGCAAAATGTCCGGCAAGTGTTCGACGTGGTCGAGAAACTCGGTGCGCGCCGACGCCTGTAGCGCCGGATCAACATCGGGGTATTGGTTGTCCTGACGAGGGTCGAGCATCTCGCCCATCGTCCGGTTCGTATTGATTTTGGCGTGACGCATCTCGGCCGCGCCAATGGCCTGAACGAATTGCGCGGTCAGCAGCGCATCGCGCTCCACGCTTTCGGTGACAACGAAGCGCGTGGAGATGTAACCGAGGCCGAGCGCCACCGCCGCGATGATGAAAAAACTGGCGAGCGAGAACCAGCGCAGCAGATTGAACTGCTCGCGCCAACCCTTGCCTGCGACCGAGGCGTTCGGTGCAGTGGTTTTTTGTCCTTCCAGTCGCTGCATGGGAGTGCCCTGGAGTTTTGTATCGAGCCAGTTACAGCCATCAGTGTAGGTGGCTCTGGCCGTGACACACGGTTCAATGATGCTATTTCGCCGCTACTGCATACGACTCACCGCTGCGGCTGGATCGCCCGGTTTTACTGGCGTCAACGCCCCGTCGGCCACGGCAGCGGTGGACGGATGCTGGCGCTCGGTTTCGTCACTGAGGAAGTCGATGATCGACTGCGCGGACTGCTCGTCGAGGCGCAGGTTGGGCATCGGGATTTGCTCGTACTGCTCGTACAGTTGCAGGGCAATCGGGTCTTTTTCCGCGAGCAGGCGATCCGGTTCGCGAATCCAGCGATTCAGCCACTTGGCGTCGCGGTTGCGGGTCACGCCGATCAGGTCGGGGCCGATGCTGCGCATGCCGATGCCCTGACCGTCCTGCGGGCCGAGGCTGTGGCACGAGGCGCAACGGGTGCGGAACAGTTCTTCGCCGGTGCTTGGCGGACGAATGTCCGGGGCATTGGCGTAGCTTTCTTCGATGCTCGGCTGCTTCCAGTTCTGCAGGGTGTTGGCCAGTTGATCGGCGAGGATCCACGGGTTTTCGAACGGCGAGGCTTTCATCCAGCGCCCGGTGGTCTGATTGCCGACGATCAGGCTGAGGTTGTGATCCTTGGTGCGGCCATTGTCGACGCCGTCGATAAACAGCCCGAGCTTCTTGCGCAGGTCGGTGACATCCTCGAATTCGCCGGTGAGAAACTTCCAGCCGGGGCCGACCTTGAAGCGCTGCGAATAGGCCTTGAGCACTTCGGGGGTGTCACTGAGCGGGTCGATGCTGATCGAGTAGAAAAAGATGTCCTGGCCGACCCGGTCACCGAGCAGTTTCTGCACCTGGCGCAGGCGTGCGGTTTCCAGTGGGCAGGAGTCACTGCACGACGTGAAGATGAAGTTGATCACCACCACTTTGTCTTTGATCAGGTCATCGAAGAAATGCACCTGCCGACCGTCCTGATCGGTCAGCAGCGTGTTGGGGAAGTAGTCGCCACCCCACGGGGTGGCGGATTCACTGGCCGCAGACGGGGCGCCGACGCTGGCCTGATGCGCCAGCAGCACGCGGCTGCCGAGCACACAGGCCACCAGCAGCAGCACCAGGTGCATGCCCAGCGCCCGGGAGCGCGGGGTATGCAGCGGTTGGCTGTCGCCATGGCGGCGGTTCATGGCTTGACTACCACTTGTGGACCGGTGCCGTCGCCGTTGCGGAAGGTCGGCAGCGCGGCGGAGTTGACGTAGCGCACACCGTCCCAGCTCGGCAGAGGGGTTGGCATCAATTGCAGTTGGCCGGGTTTCTCCAGGTCCCAACGCAGCAGCATCGAATTGTCCTCATGCTGAGTGTTGTGACAGTGCTCCATGTAGGTCCCGGCGAACTCGCGGAAGTTGATCGCCATCTCGACGCTGTCCAGCCCATCGTTTTCCGAACCGATGCGATAGACGTCCTTGCGCGCCCATTTTTCCCATTCTGGCGGTGCCTTGCCGCCGCGACTGAGGATGATCCCCTCTTCGAAGTGCACGTGTACCGGATGGCTCCAGCCCTTGCCGCCAGCCTTGATATTCCACACTTCGAGGGTGCCGAATCCGGTCACACCGGCGTCGGTCGGGCCGCTGGACAACTGGGTCGAGGCGTTCAGGCGACGCGGGTCCATGTGGTAGCCGAAACCGCCGTCAGTCTTGACCGTCCACGGTGCCAAATCGGTGCCGTCGGAACGGCCGAAGGTGAACGTACGGTGACGGGCCTTGGCCAGCACGGCTTTGTCGGCGGCGTTGTCGCGGTGGAGCTTCAGCGGAATCATCACCAGCCCTTCAGCCTTGCCCGGTTTCGCCGGTTCATACGCTGCCGGATTCATCGCCAGATCCTGGCCGGTGTAAGCCTTGACGTTGAGCTGCAGGAACTTGCCGACCACCGGGTCGCCCTTGTCCCACTGCGGGCCTTTGCTGGTCTGCTTGATCACCGGCAGGTATTTCTCCGAGAGCACGTCGGCCAGCGAGATCACGTCTTTCGGGCCTTTGCCGTCGTCGTGGGATTGCAGGTTGACGAAGAACAGCTTATCGCCAGGCTTGATACCGTTTTTCGAGAAGTTGACGATGATGTCGAAGCGCTCGGCGATGCCCTGCGTCGGCAGGATCGCGTTGTGGTTCTGCTTATCGCCATCAGCGTCGAGGTCCATCGAGCCGTCGAACGGCACGCTGTGTTCCATAATGTTGCCGTCGTTGGCGATCATGTGGAACGGCACGCGGCTGTACGTCAGGCCGGAATTTTTCGGCCCCTGGAACTCGCCGCCGCTGCCTTTGATTTCCCGTACCAGCGCCAGTTTGAAGTAGCGCGACACCGAGCCGTTGAGGATGCGGAAGCGATAACTGCGCGCACGCACGTCGAGGGTCGGTTTCCACTGCCAGTTGACCAGCATCTGATCGCCGATAAAGCCGTCGGTGTTGAACGGGTTGAACCACAACTGCCCTTCCTGATCCCAGGCCTTGTCGGCCAGCACCAGGTTGACGTCGTAGTCGCGGTTACCCCACGGCAAGGCGCTGCCGCTCGGCAAACGCAGGTTGACCCCATCGTTCACCGACTCGTTGCCGCGATCCAGCGCGCTGTAGTAGTTCATCATCGCCGCGTTGCCCTTGTAGACGTTCTGCGCGGTGAAATCGAGCATGTGGTCGTGGAACCAGTGGGTGCTCATGGTCTCGCGCCAGTCGCCGCGGATCTTGATGGTGCCGTTGTCACAGGTCTTCTTCGCCGGCGCCAGGTCGTTGACCCACAGGGTTTCGCCCGGCGCGCAAGGGAACGCTGCGCGCGGGTCTTCGGCCTTGGTGTTGATGCTGTCGTAACCGGCGAGCTGGATCGGCCAGCGATAGTCGTAGAACTGGCCGGGGAAGAAGAAGGCGTTGGCATAGCCGTCGCTTTCTGCCGGCGCGTGACCGTTGTGCTCGTGGGTGCTGATGGTGTGCAGGCCGAAACCGTGGTTGGCCGACGGATCGATTGGCAAGCCGTTGTAGTGGCGCATCATCACCGGTTGGCCATAGCGCACCATCAACAGTTTCGGCGGTAGCGTGCCATCGAAGGTCCACACCGAGTTGTGGTTTTGCACGGGCATTGCCGGGTGAAAGCGCGGGTCGACGCCCTTGGAAGTGCCATCGGTCAGCGGTACGCCAGCGACGTTGTGGTACAGGCCGCCGGGGCCGAATTCGCCGACGGCGTAATGGTGCATTTGCACACTGTCACGCAGACCACCGTTGAGGCGCGCACCGGTCTGCACGGTTTTGTAGGCCGCTTGCGGGTAGAACTCGTTCCAGCGCTGATGCGCCCAGCCTTTTCCTGGTGGTCGCCCTTCAGCGGATGAGCCGATGTGGCGGTTGAGGAACACTTCGATCTGCGCCTGCCACGGGTTGCGGTCGACGATGTTGGAGAACTGGCTCGGGAACGGCGTCAGTCCCGGCTGGCGCAGGAACGCATCGAGGGCAGTGCCGGGTGGCGCACTGCGGGCGACGTTGTTCGGGTCTTGCGCGGGCGCCGGGCCAATCGCGGCCGGCGGGAATGGCAGCGGCGCGGCCGGCGTGGTCGGGTCGAGTTTTTCCGGGCCGAACTCTTCGAACAGGGTCAACTGCTGGGTGAACGGCTGCGCGCCATAGAGCGGGCTCGGCTTGCCGTTGGTGGGGTAGTTGAAACTGGTCTGCACGGTCGGCGGCAGAATGTTTTCCGAGCGAGTCGAGTCGCGGCTGCCTTTGACGCCGTCAGGCAAGTCGAAGGAATCTTCGTTGGCCTCGGGCAGGGTCAGGATGTTGTTGAGCGCACCGGCGCGGTCGGCCGGTTCGTCGTAGTACGCCGACGGGTCGGAAGTTTCTGGCTGTCGCTCGTCATCGATGGGGCTGGCGCGAACGCCGGCCATAGTGCCGAGGGTCAACATCAGAAAGACGCTCAGAGGCGTCAGCAGAAAGGTGTTGCTTGGGTCACGCGTTGTTTTGTCCATCACCAGCCGCCTCATCAAGGAAGGGGTGATGGTGTTTTGCAACTACTGCGCCAAGAAATTATTTCCAGTTGTAACAGAGACTTGAGGACGCTGTGGGTTTCCCCACTCCCCGGTGACCGGGGCTTGACACCCACTGGTGGGGGAAGTTCAGAGGATTTCCGCGGAATTACGGAACGAGCTGGAACGCCAGACGAACGGTGGTGCCTTCGCCTTCGCGACTGTCCAGCGTCACGCCGCCACCAAAGCGTTCCATGATGCGTTTGACCAGCACCAGGCCGACGCCCAGGCCACCGGACTTGGTGGTAAAAAACGGCCGGAACGCCATGGTGCGTTGTTCTTCGTTCATGCCTTTGCCGGTGTCGCTGAGCACCACGCACACGCCCCGGTCGTCGCTCGGTTCCAGGCTGACGGTCAGCGTGCCGCCCTTGTCCATCGCCTCCAGCGCATTGGCCAGCAGGCTGTTAAGTATCTGCGTCAGCTGCACCGGTTGGCTCAATACCATCGGCGTATTTTGTGGGTGGAACACCACCTGCACGCCGGCCCTGGCGATCTGTTGCTCGAAGGCAACGAGGCTTTCGTGCAACGTCGCCACCAGGTTCACCGGTTCCGGGTCATCGTTGAGCGGGCGTAGCGATTGCAGCAGCTCGCGCACCCATTTCGACATGCGATCGACCTGGCCGATGATGTCTTTGATGTTTTTCTCTGCCGGGCCGGCATCGAACTCCAGCGCCAGTTCGGCACTGGACCGAATGGTCGCCAGCGGGTTGCGCAAACTGTGCGCCACCGCTGAAGACATCTCGCCGAGGGCGACAAAGGTTTCATTGGCAATCAGTTGCTTTTGCTGGGCCGCGAGCAAAATCGCCGCGCGCCGCACGATCCAGTACAGCCCCAGATAAATCAGCCCGCCGCCGAGTGCGGTGGCCAGCCAGATCAGCGTCAGCCCGCGCTCCATGCGTGCGATCAGGTCTTTGGGTTCTTTGTAGATTTCGACCATCGCCGTGACGTTCTTGCCCTCGGCGTCGAACAGCGGGATGTAGTTTTCAATAAAGATGTAGTCCGGCGGCGTGATGAACTTCTGCTCTTCACGGGCCTTGTCGACGTCGTGGTAACTGGCGGAAACGGGGATTTTTTCGTTGAAGGCGCGATCGAGGTCTTCGTCGGCATGAATGCTGGTGCCGATGAGCGCGGGATTGGTCGACCAGATCACCTGGCGGTCAGGCGCATAAATGTTGGCGAGAATCACGTCCGGCAAGTGTTCGATGTGATCGAGAAATTCGCCACGGGCATCGGCCCGTGCCTGCGGGCTGACGTCAGGGAAATGCTTGTCCTGACGCGGGTCGAGCAATTCGCCCATGGTTCGCACATTGGGGATGGAGACGTGGCGCACCTCGGCGGAGGCGATGGCCTGAATGAACTGCGCCGTGAGCAAGGCATCGCGCTGCACGCTTTCCT
Source organism: Pseudomonas sp. 4CAES_32.4 (assembly GCF_058136335.1). Taxonomy (NCBI): domain Bacteria; kingdom Pseudomonadati; phylum Pseudomonadota; class Gammaproteobacteria; order Pseudomonadales; family Pseudomonadaceae; genus Pseudomonas; species Pseudomonas sp. 4CAES_32.4. The sequence goes on along the minus strand of NZ_CM176882.1, from coordinate 2,352,832 downwards.
CGATGACGAATCGTGTAGAGACCGCCCCGAGCGCCACAGCGACGGTGCCGATCACCGCCATGCTGATCAGTGAAAACCAGCGCAGCAGGTTGAACGACTGCTTGCGCGAGCTCAATCGGAGATTGCCATCCTCGACCGGTAGCGATTTTGACTGCATGTTCATGGCGGCGACTTCCCGATACGTCCCTATAGGGTTATAGCCCACGGGTGGGGGTTTGCCCGGTTGCGGGGATATCGACCCGATGTACACCTCCCAAACCACCACAAATCCCTGTGGGAGCTGGCTTGCCAGCGATGGCGGTCGGTCTGTGCCGAGGATGTCGACTGATCCGCCTTCATCGCTGGCAAGCCAGCTCCCACAGTTTCTGTATCGACAGATATTCAGTGTTGATCCCCACCGTCCCCGATTCTGGGGAATGACGCCCTTTCCCCAGCCATCCCATCCAGCGCTTCCCAATCGCAAAACCCCTCTACCCCGGCCCTCTCCCGCCCATCCACCACACCTTGGCATGGAAGGTGTACAGGCCCTGTGCAACTGACCCAACCCCAAGGGGCAGGTACTTTGATAGAGGGATTAACTCATGCACCCTTTACTGTCCAAAACCGCGACCGTCCTGGTCGTGAGCGCCTTGGCCCAGGGCATTGCCCAGGCCGCTCTATTTGCTGTTGACCCCGGTCCGTACGCGCCAGCCAACGGCGGTTTCGCCAGTTGGTATCAGGACACCCACGGTCGCACGCTGGATCTGTGCCTGTCCAAAGCACTCAGCTCGCGGGTGCCCAGCGCTCCCGGCGCGCCGTCGTACATGTGCTCGCTGCTGCCAACCCCCGGCGTGTTCGATGACGCCCAGCCGATCGTCTTCCCGAGCAACTTCCCCGATGAAGCGTTCTGGTTCACCGGCGAGACCACACTCGTCGACGCCGCACGCGGCATCGACCTGACCTACGTCAGCGCCATCGAAGCCGCATTCGCTGCCGAAGAACCGGTCGAGGGCGATCAAGTCAGCTTCGCGCGCATCCGTATTCGCGTTGATGTGCCGACCGCCGGCACCTACGTGATCACCCACCCGTACGGCGTCGACGTGTTCAACATCGACACCCCCGGCCGCCGCGCAATCAACATGACCCGCGACATCGGCATCGGCACGCCGAAAACCTACGACGGCGCGCTCAAGGGTGATATCGGCCCGTTCCTGCGCAGCGTCAACGGCCCATATACCGAGACCAACCCGCTGACCGGTGCCGCCGAACAATTCGTCGGCGACCCGAATCTCAGCGAGGCGGTCACTGGCAGCCCGTTCAACACCAACTACGTGCGCATCGAAGGCCCGAACGGGCTGGATCTGCGTTCCACCACATTTGCCGTGTCGGGCAAGTTGTCGACAGTGGTGCGGCCAACGCCAATGATCACCCAGCGCAGCACCTACTCACGCAAGGCCGGCGACAGCGCACCCGTGGCGCAGCAAGACGTGTTCGTCCTTGCACCACCAGCGCCGGGCACCGTCGCCGTGACCAGCACCACCCCAGTGCTGAACATGACCGAAGCCAACAGCACCGGCAGCTGGTACGCGCAATCGTCGGCCAACCCGACCTTGCCAAGCGTTCTGCAAGTCACCGCTGATAACCACCTGGCCATCGCCAGCAGCACGCCGACCACCCTGCCCATGAACCTGACTGACCTGGTGGTGATTTCGCGCGCCGAGTACAGCCTCAGTTCCGGGCAACTGACGCTGGTGGCGTCGACCAGTGACGAAACCTCGCCGCCGGTGCTCACCGCCACCTCCATCAGCGGCGCCGCGATTGGTGCGCTGAGTGGCGACGGCGCGGTGAAAAGCCTGGCCACCGGGATCTCGCCGATACCACCGGCCAAGGTGCGCGTGACGTCGTCCAACGGCGGCAGCGATACCGAAGAAGTGGTCATCGTGCAATGAACGCTCACATGCCCAGATCCGCATCAGGAGGCATCATGAACAAGTGGCCACGCTTCGCGCTCAACGCGCTCGGGCTCGCTCTCTCGCTGACCGGCAGTGCCTATGCGCAACTCGCCGCCGTCGACCCCGGCCCCTACACCTTCGCCACCGGGAAATTCCCGATGTGGTATCAGGACAACAATAATCTGTCGATGGAACTGTGCCAGTCCCGCGCCGCCAGTTCGCGCGTCGGCGTCACCACGCCACCGGCCTACATGTGCACTCTGTTGCCGGAACCCGGCATCTACGACGACAGCCTGCCGATGGTGTTCCCCGACAACTGGCCGCCGGAAGCCTTCTGGTTCCTCGCCGAAACCGCTATCCCCAACAACGGTGCCGGTTTTGGCATGGACGCGTATGTCGCCGGGATCGAAGCGGCGTTCGCCTCGGAAAACCCTGCGGATGGCGATCAGCAAAGTTTTGCGCGGATCCGCATCCGGGTGAACGTTCCCGTGGCCGGCACCTACGTCATCACTCACCCGTATGGCGTGGAAACGGTCAACGTCACCACCCCTGGGCGCCGTGCGATCAACATCACCAAAGACATCGGCATCGGTGCACCGGGCGATTTCACAGGCACACTCAACGGTGCCATCGGCCCGTTCCTGCGCAGCATCAACGGTCCCTACACCGAAGTAAATCCGGACACCGGTAGCGTCGAAACCTTCGTCGGCGACCCGAATCTCACTGAAGCCGTGACCGGCAGCCCGTTCGATACCAACTTCGTGCGGATCGTCGGGCCGTCCGGCGCTGGCACCATTCAGACCAGCCTGTTCACGGTCGCCGGCAAGGTGCTCGACAACCGTCAACAAACTCATGTCGAAATCGATCGCGCCACCTATCGCCGCACCTCAGCGGGTGTGCGTGCCGAAGTGTTCGCCAAGGCTGACACCAGCTCGACCCTGTGCTTCCGCGAAAGCGTCGCGCTGCTGCCCGGCCCACCACCAACGCCGTGCCAGACCAACCTGCTGGGTGACAACACCGGTCTGTTCTTCGGCCAACGCCTGAGCAACGGTGCGGTGCCGCCAGTGGTGGTCGTGACCGCGACCAACCCGGCCGGCACCACACGTCCGACCGCTGTCTCGGCCAAACTCACCGACGTGGTGAAAGTGCAGACCGCGCGCTACAACTGGGCCAACAAAAGTCTGCTGATCGAAGCCACATCGACCGATGAAGTGGCGATCCCGGACATGGTTGCCCAAGGCTACGGACGTCTGTCGAAGACCGGCACCCTGCAGCGCATTACCGTTGCCGACCTGACCCAGCCACCGGCCACCGTGACGGTGAAATCCGCCGCCGGTGGCAGTGACACCGAGTCTGTCGTCGTGGTCGGCACTGCGCCGGACACCGGTGAGAACCAGGCACCGATTGCCAATGCTGACGTCGGCAGCACCAGCTTCGGCGTGCCGATCACCCTGAGTCTGTTGACTAACGACAGCGATCCTGATGGTGATAATCCGCTGGGCATCACCGCACTGACCCAACCGGCTGCCGGCCAAGGCACCGTCGCCCTCAGCGGCACCGCTGCCGTGGTCTACACGCCGCCAGCGGTGGTGAACGCGCCACTGACCACGACCTTTACCTACAAGGCGCAAGACGCCAAAGGCCTGGCCTCGGCCAACCCGGCGACCGTGACGATTACCGTCGCGCCAAACCGGTCACCGACTGCCGTCGCCGACAGCGTCGCCACCCTGGGCGTAGCGATCCCGATCAACGTGTTGGCCAACGACACCGATCCGGAAGGCAACGTGCCGCTGGGCGTCGCCAGCCTGACCCAACCGGCCGCCGGCCGTGGCACGGTCAGCACTGACGGCACGGTGATCACCTACACGCCACCGGCCAACGTGACCACGGCGTTCACCACGACTTTCACCTACATCGCCCGGGACAGCTTCGGCGCCCTGTCGACGCCGGCCACGGTCACGGTGCAAGTGTCGCCACGGCCAGCGGCGGAAACCTTCGCCGTGACCGCATCGACGGTGCAGGCACGCTCCGGCGGGCGCTTCAACTGGGACTTCACCGGCACCTCGTCGGTGACCACCGGCAACACCATCACCGTGCAGGTCACCACCCCGACCGGGCTGGTCACCCTCGGCACCACCACCGTACCGGTGACCGGGCGCTGGCGGCTGACGCTGAACAACACGACGGTGGTGCCATCGGCCAACCCGACCGCGACGATCCGCTCGTCCCAGGGCACCGTGCGCACGGTCTCGGTGACCACGCTGTAAGCCAGCACCCCAGCCACTTTCGGGTGGCTGGGGGCTGAATTGAAACCGGTTAACGCCTGACAGGATGAGAGCCATGAACACGCCGACCGCCGCCCTGCTTTGCCTGCTTCTGCTGTGCAGCAGTGCGGGCGTGCGTGCCGACGACCTGATGGACAACGACGACCTGGCCCCGACCAGCAGCGACCTCGGCGAACTGCCCCCACCCGTGGGTCAGCAAGCCCTGATCGAGCAGCTCGGCCAGGCCAACGTCGCCCTGCTGCAACAGAACGGTCAGTCACTGCTCGGGCAGATCGTGCAGTCGGGCAGCAATCAGGAAGCCTACATCCTGCAACAGGGCAGCGACCTGATGGCGCTGATCAACCAGAACGGTTCAGGCAACGCCGCTTCGATCACTCAGAACGGCAGCCACAACCGCGCGCAGATTTCGCAAAACGGCAACAACAACGACGCCAGCATCGAGCAGGCCGGCGCGGGGCTGCAAAGCGCCGTGACCCAGTCGGGCAACGGCATGAGCGTTTCGGTCAAGCAATATCGCTAAGCACTGCAAAATCATCGGAGAGTTCATCATGTTCAAACTGACGCCCCTCACCGCCGCCATCCTGGTCATGATCAGTGCCCAGGCCATGGCCGACGACAGCCTGTCCACCCAGAGTCAGGCCGGTACGGCCAACATCGCTGACGTGAAACAGACCCAGGCACCGTTCAGCAGCGCCACCCAGACCCAACTGGGCCAGGGCAACGACGCCGCCGCCGTGCAAGACCACGCCAGCAGCGTGATCACCCAGGACGCCGTCGGCGACTACAACGCCGGTTACGCCGAACAGCTTTACGAAGACAACGGCACCATCACCCAGCAACAGGTCGGCGCCTTCAACACCACCCACGCCAGCCAGTCATTGGGCTTCGGCTCACCGAACACTGCGCTGCAACAGCAGCAAGGCACCGGCAACTTCTCGTTCGTCTACCAGGACTCGCAGAACGGCAGCGAAGGCAAAACCTTCCAGTTCGGCGACAGCAACGAAGCCAACATCGAGCAACTCTATGAAGGCACCGGCAACAGCGCCGTGATCACCCAATACGGCACCGCCAACTACGGCACTGCCGAACAAGTGCTGCATAACGGCGGCCAGATCGGCATCAACCAGGCCGGCGACAGCAACTACGCCTACGGCGACCAGCGCAACGGCACCGGCGGCAACATCACCATCAACCAGTTCGGCAACCTCAACGGCAGCGAAATCTGGCAAGACTCGCAACTCGCCAGCCAGGCCACCGTCAACCAATACGGCGACAGCAACGAAACCGTGGTCGACCAAAGCTTCGGCGAAAACAATGCCGCCGCCGTCACCCAGGTCGGCAACACCAACGCGATCTACGCCGACCAGTTCGAATCGGTCAACTCGACGCTGGCGCTGTACCAGGTGGGCAACGGCAACGTGCACTTCACCTACCAGAACGGCGACAGCCACGTGCTCAACGCCACTTCCGTGGGCAACGACAACAAGGTCTACGCCAGCAACTGGAAAGGCCCGCAACACGGCGGCCAATTCGGCAGCGGCCAACGCGCAACCGTGACTCAGGCAGGCAGTGGCAACATCGCCAGCTTCACTCAGGACGGCGTCGGGCATGTGATGACCACCAATCAAACCGGGACAGGCAACAAGACCACGGTCAGTCAGGCTGAGTCCTATAACGAGCTGTACTTTGATCAGAATGGCAGCGACAACATTTTGATTTCCGATCAACGCGGCACCGGCAACATGGTGCAGGGTTCTTCGAATGGCACCGGCAACAGTGCTGAGTTTGATCAATCCGGGACGGGTAACCAGGCGTACACCGCGCAGCTGTACGGCAGCGACAACATGATCACTGTTAAGCAGGCAGATACGATGAACGTGGCGTATGTGACCCAGGGCGGCACGGGGAACATTGCCAATGTCGATCAGAGTGGCGTGACGCAGACGGCGAATATTCAGCAGTTTGGGTCGGCTAACCAGGCGACGGTTTTGCAGCAGTAGGGGTTGGGTGTTGATGGGCCGCGATTCTCTGGTGAGGGGGGTCGCGGTTTTTTTTGGCCCTATGGAACTGGTCAATCTGGCATCGAGCGAATAATGTCGGCCAGATCATCCTTGGTTACTTCATTAGACTTAATAGCGGCGGCAATGTCTTTTTTGGAAAGGGGGAAACGCTTGAAAATTTCTTTCAACGTATCTGCATCAACATCAGACAACCAAAGGGGATCAACAAGTGAACCTTGATGTTTTGGCTCCATTGGAACCTCATCACCAACAATGGGACCATGGTGATTGAAATAAACCATGTACCGACTAAATCCTTCCGAGAAGCTTTTGTCATAGTAAACAGTAGCCCCCATAGGCAGCAGATAGTAATTTTCATCACCGTTCTGCCCACCAATCAACATAGGCTCTCTAGTCTTAATCATTTTCATGCCTTGGGTTCTCGAAAAACCATTAAACATGACAAACATCAGCACTGCGATATTCACAAACACTGAAACAACCAACAAAACGGCAACCAACTTACTTTTTATATACGTTTTTCTTGTCATAGTGCGCTTCCGTGTTTCCTTCAAGCATTGCCTAAAAATCCGCAGGCATGAAAATACCATTTGATCGTTCCCACGCTCTGCGTGGGAATGCCTCTCGGGACGCTCCGCGTTCCAGCTCGCGAATTTGACGCAGAGCGTCAAGGGCTGCATTCCTTTGCTGCGCGTGGGAACGATCAATCAGCCATCCTTCAACTCGACGTGATCCAGCGCTTGATTCACCGCAAGTTCGCCCAGCATGACGACTTGAGCGATGCCCAAGGCGGTTTTGCGCTGTGAGGTTTCCAGCGAGGCGGCGAAGTTGATCAGCATTTCGCTGGCCGAGCCGAGGGTTTCGCTAGCGTTGGCCAGCAGGGATTCGGTGTTGTACCTGGGATTGGCGAGGTACATGGGTTCCGGCTCGTTGGTGCTGGACATGATATGGGCGGTGGGATTGAGGTAGAAATCGAGGGCGCGGTCGGCGGCTTCGTGGAGTTTTTTACTGTCGACTGAGGCGTAGGGGGATGTGGTGTTGGTGTCTGGTTCTGGGGGGTTGGGTGTTGGTTTTTTCATGGTGATTCTCTCTCATTGATAGTTGCAGCTGGTCCATTCGACTTCCAGGAAAAATGGGTGGCAGCTGTACGCAGGCTGGAAATCCGGGAGAGAGCAACCCGGCAGACACGAATGTCTCCCGCGCACAACCGCCATAACAGAGTGCACACAATGAAGTGCGCAAGCATACGTTATGAAAGGCGTATCTGCTCTCTCGTGTCCTCGGGTTTCCATGCCCGGTCGCTGAATTGGCAGCGACGAACACAGGCTAGAGACCGGACGTCCGACGGACAACCTGAAAACCTTGTGGGAAGGTTCTGCAAAATCGAAACATCTTTTAAACATCCCGAATTGAAATACGCACGGGTAGGAGCTGCCGCAGGCTGTGATCTTTTGATCTTGATCTTAAAAAATCAAAGTCAAAAGATCGCAGCCTTCGGCAGCTCCTACAGTGAGCGGGTGCAACCGGCAGGGATTGGTCGTCTGTCAGGCCGCCATCGCTGGCAAGTCGAATCCTCGCACCGCAGCTCCCACAGGGTCTGGGTACATTCGCAATATCTTCAGTGCCCAATAGATAGCTATCGCCAGCAGGGCTAGCTCCCACAGTTTGAGCTGAGTACATCTGCCAGAGATTGGTCGGCTGTCAGGCCGCCATCGCTGGCAAGCCAGCTCCCACAAGGATTTGGGTACATCCGCAATGGCAACTGTGCCTGAGAGATAGCTATCGCGAGCAGGCTCACTCCTACAATTGAATCGCGTGCTGTCAGCATGAGATTGGTCGGCTGTCAGGCCGCCTTCGCGAGCAAGCCAAGCACGCCGTGCTCTTCACCACTCAATAGGCCGAGTGTCAGCTCGCCTGCTCTTGATCTTGATCCACGGGCGACGTCGGAAGGCTGAGTGGAGGGATTGATCCGGGCGTGGGAGCGCAGCGACCGTTTGGCGCAGCCAAATACAGCGAGAGGAGGTGCAGCGAAGCAAACCGTAGGCGCTGCGCCCGGATCGATCCCGGAGCGAAGGAACCCCGAGCTTTAGCGAGCGGGCCGTACGTAGGAGCAAGCATTTTTTTGCTTACTTTTTTTAGGCGTTTGTAAAAAAAGTGAGTCGCCGTAAGGGCGAAACCCTAAGCCGCCGTTGCCGCAGAAACGGATATGTACTCAGTCAAAAAGAACCCCATCGCCTGACAATAAGCCATCGCCAGCAGGGCTAGCTCCCACAGTGGAACTGAGTACATCAGCCAGAGCCTGGTCGGCTGTCAGGCCGCCAAGCTCAACAGCAAAAACCTCACTCCGCCTCAGGATCAATCTTGTTCTGGGTCAAATACCTGTTCAGAACATCATCCTGCCCAGGCGTAGAAGCGTCCCCCGCCACCTGCCACAAATGCCGCTCAATCCCCTGCGCCACCATATGCCCCACCGCCGCCTCAATCGCCGACAACACACAAAGCTGCGCCGGCTCATTCGTCGTGTACCCCACCTCAGCCTCAAGCAACTTCTTGAACTCGATAAACTTGAAAATCCCGGCACTGCGCGCCACCGAATAAATCGTTTTGCTGGTCATCACATTCGCCAACACCTGCCCACTGCGCACATCCACCGCACGCAAATTCACCGTCACCTGATCCACCCGATATTCACGCTGCAGATCAATCCCCAAATACCGCGCCCCTTCCCCACCGCTACGCACATTCGTGTCATACGCGATGATCCCACCCTCGAGCATCATGTTCGCCGCCTGCAACGGTGGCAGCTCGCCCTGGATATTCACCGGCGTGTTCGGCTTCTTCTGCGAGGCGCGAATGATCTTGCGCTCGGTCAACAGGTTCTGCAGCCCTTCCCGCTCCAGCACGACAAACCAGCCACTGGCCTGCATCGCGTCCATCAACATCGAGGCCGCGCCCTGGGTCACGCTGGTGGAAAACGAACTCGCCGGCGTCGGTTTGTACTGCCCGGTCTGGTCACGGAAGCCGTACACCACCGCCATCAACCGGCCCTTGGGTCGAGGCATCTTCAGCAAGTCGTAATAAGTCGAAGCCCTTGGAGTCAGGGTCGGGGTTTCGGTGTCCTGCTCGGCCGACATCGGCTCCCGCAGACTGCACCCTTGTAATGTCGCCAACATCAGCCCTAGCGCGATTATTTTTTTCATGTCCATCACTCCCCGGAACTGTCAGCCCGTCATGGGTTGAGGCCGTTCACCTGAATTTCCGAAACCTCACCGCTCGCTCGATCGGTCACTTCAATGCTCAGTGCCCCGGAGTCGTCGATGACGTTGACGATAAAAGAGTCGGTGGACAGGCTCCCCGTGTTGCCGGTGGAGATGTTGTCCAGCAACTGCCCTAGCAGCCGCGATTGCAATTGACTGGTGAAGCGCTCCAGTGCCGACGTCCCGGCCACTGCCGAACGGCTCTGGATGTCCGGGTCGTCGTGATCGTTTTGTGCCTGGGCGTTGTTGAGCAACCAGGTGCCGTTCAATGGGTTGCCGCCGAACGACGGGTTGACCGGCGTGTAGACCAGTTCAGTGGCCTGGACAGCGGCAGCGCTGGCGAGCCCGATCAACAACCCCGAGATCCAGAATCCGCTGCGCCGTGAGAACGTTGTGCTGTTCATAGTTCGTCCTTCTCAAGGTCGGTGGTGTCCTGCAACAGAGCTTCCAGCTTGCGCTGGACAACCTGGCGTCGAACCCAGTCGGCGGCCGCGTAGGCCTCGTCCTTCAGTTCCACGGTGTTCGGCGGCAGGAAGCGCCGATAAACCAGGCGTTGCTGATATTCCACGGTCACCAGGCTGCCCCAGCGCGCGTCGGGTCGCTCGCGCACCACCAGGTTGAAATCCATCGGGCTGGTGTCGCGCAGGCGTTCACTGAACGAGTAGTAAAAGTCGTGGCCGATGTGCGAGATCGTGTCGTCGACGATGAAGCCCATCATTTCGTCTTCTTCACCGCCATGGGCGCAGCACGACGCCACGGTGAGCACCAGCGCGCACCACCATTGGCGAGTCATGGCTGCAACGCCTGCGGCAAATTCGACTGGTTTTTCGCTGGACCATTGGTGCCGTCGAGGAAGGCTTTTTCGGCAACGAACTGCCAGTCCGAATAACGCTGCATGCCGTCGAAATCCGACCACTGCGTCGGGAAGTCCGCCTGCTTCAATGGCAGCTCGGTCGAGGGGCTGTTGAGGCCAGTGATGCGCCCGTCGAAACCGCGTTGCAGTGCCCATTCGCCCTGACCGATCGGGTCCGGATAGAGCTGACGCAGATGATGTTTCGCCTCGGGAAAGCGCTGATCTTCAAGCAGGTCTGCCAACTCTTTCGGGTACTGCGCCAGCCCCGGCGAGCTGCGGTAATAGCTGCGCAGCGCCTGGGCATACTGGGTGCCGACCCAGAGCAATTGGCGCTCACGGTCGCGGCGCGAGGCGGTCGACCACAACTCGCCGGCGCTGGCCAGGCCCATGCCCATCACCGCAATCAGGAACAGCACGCCCAGGTAAGTGAAGCCACCCTGCTGCGCGCGGTTACCACTCGGAATACTGGCTGCCATCACGCGCCCTCCCGGTAGCACCGCTTTTGATATCGGCCACGCCGCCCGCGACACCGTCCGGTGGCGCGATCAGCACCCACTGGTCTTTGCGTTCGGTGATCGGATCAATGGGCGCATTGCGCAGGTAACGTTGTTCGATCAGTTGCTCGATGGAATCCGGATAGCGCCCGGTGTCACCGTAGAAGTGATCCAGCGCCTCGCGCATGGCCGACAGGCTCTGGCGCAAGGTGGTTTCCTTCGACGCGTCGAGGCTGTTGAAGTAGCGCGGCAGCGCGATGGTCATCAGCGTGGCGATGATCGCCATCACCACCATCAGCTCCAGCAAGGTAAAACCTTTTTCCCGGCGCATGAGGTTCACCACTCGCGGTAGGCGATGCCGTTGAGGCCCTTGCCCCGGGCGTGGGAGTAGACATCAAAGATGTCTTCGCCATCGCGCGGGTTTTGAGCCGAACTGTTGTAGGCGCGCACGCCCCAACCCCCTTCGTCATCACGTTTGACCGGCACCAGCGGATCGCGCGGGATGCGGCGTAAAAAGTAGAACTTGGCACCCTTGGCACTGCGCACGTCGCGCACGCCTTCGACCAGCACTTTCAGGTTCGGCGGGTAGCCGCTGCTGTTCAGCGACTTCTCGATGTAACCGGCATCGAACGCCCGTTTGTAGGCGTCGATGGCGTCGCGAATCTGATACAGCGCGCTGCGCAATTCCTGCTCCTTGCCACGCCGCACCAGGGTCTCCGTCAGCGGCGCAGCCATGCTCGCCAACAGGCCGATCAGGGCCAGCGTCACCACCACTTCGATCAGGGTGAAACCGCGTTGGGAGGCGTTCATGATCAAGGCTTCTCGACACTGACGCGGGTGGTGGCCACGGCCGATTCACCGACACCACGAGGCTGTGCGGACGGCGACGGCATGGTGTAGGTCTGCATCGAGCGATCTGGCGCCTGGATGTGCATGCTGGTTTCGGTGCCGGTGGAGAACTCCATGTCCGACGGGCTCTGGTACGGCAGGTTGCGCACGATCCGTGGGGTGATCGACAGCACCAGCTCGGATTTGCCCACGGTGTCCTTGTTGCTGCCGAACAGTCGGCCAATCCCGGGAATATCGCCAAGGCCCGGAATCTTGTTGCCGGTGGCGCCGTGGTCGTTGCGCATCAGGCCGGCGAGGATCTGCGTTTCGCCGTCGTGCAGGCGCAACGAGGTTTGCGCGTTGCGGGTGTCGACCTGCACCGGGATCGTGCCCTGACGGGTCGGTTCCAGCGGCGTGGCGTTACTCACTTCCAGGGCGATCTTGATCGCCACTTCGTTGTTCAGGTGCACGGTCGGTTGCACTTCAAGTTTCAGACCGACGTCCAGGTACGTGACGCTTTCAGTGATCACCGGGCCTTGAGTTGACGGCACCGATGTGGCGCTGATGATCGGCACCCGCTGACCGATGTGGATGCGCGCCTGTTCGCGGTTGCTCACACGAATCACCGGGCTGGCGAGGGTGTTGATGTCGTTGTCCTGAGCGTTGATCTTGGCTTGCGGCGATGGCGAAATCGAAATCCGCCCGGAGTTGATGCCTTTCAGCTGATCGAGAATGGTCACCGCCGAACCGTCGCTGTTGACCACGCCGAAGGTGTTCGGCCATTGCAGGCCAAGGTCGAGGATGCGCTGGGTGGCGACTTCCATGACTTCGACTTCAAGCACCACTTCCGGGTTGGACTGGTCTTGCGACTGCAGAAGTTTTTCGGCCATGCGCACGGCGTCTTCGGTGTCGCGCATGGTCAGGGTGTTGAGGCGCTCGTCGACGAATACGTCGCGGGTCTTGAGCATGGTTTTCACCATGTTCAGCGCGGTGTTGGCGTCGATGCTGGTCAGGTAGAAAGTGCGCATCACCAGCTCCTGGTAATCCTTCACTTTCTGCGGTGAATCCGGGTAGATCAGCAAGGTGTTTTCGTTCACCACTTTCTGGTGCAATTGGTTCTGTTGCAGCAGCAGGGTTACGGCGTCTTCGATGCGTACGTCACGCACGAAGATCGTCGCTTTCATGTCCGGGCGCAGGTCTTTGTCGAAGATGAAATTGAGTCCGGCGACCTGCGACAGCACTTCGAAAATGGTTTTCAGATTGGCGTCGCGAAATTCCAGAGTCACCGGGCGATCAAGCTTGGTGCGCAGTTGCGGATAAGGAATGACGTTGCGGCTCTGCACCAGACGAATGTTGCCTTGCAGCTCCAGCGCGCCCTCGTTGTTCGGGTCGAGTTCGAGGATCTGTTTGACTTGCCGATCAGCGCCGTAGATGTCGCCCCGGCGCAAGTCGCCACGGGCCAGCTCGAGTTTCTCGTCCATGCTGCGCAGGTAGTCGAGTTGGCGCAGGGCATCCTGAGCGCGGCGGTTGTTTGGCTCGATGGTCAACGCACGGTTGTAGGCGACACGCGCCGAAGCGAAATCGCGGCGCGAGCGATCGGTATCACCGGAAGTCAGCAGCGCGGTGATTGCCTTGGCCCGACCGCTGTTGAGCAGCAGGTGCAGTTCGGTGTCCCGTGGGTTTTCGCGCAGTCCTTCCTCGATCCGCGCCAGCCCCGCCTCGTACTGACCCTGTTCAATCAGGTCGGCGGCTTCCTTGTTGGCCACTTGTGCGGAACTGCACGCGGCCAGCCCGGCACACAGGCCCAGGCTCATCAGCAAACGGGAACGGTTCATTGCGTACTCCCCACAGACAGGGTCTGCGACAAATGCAAAGGCAGGTAGACCAGGCTCAATTCCACATCGGAAATGCCGGTGATCTTCCAGGTGTCGTCGATCACATCCCCGTTGCGCACGACGTAGATCTTTTCGCCGTTCTGCAAAAACACTTGCAGATCGCTGCGGTCATGCAGCCTGCCGACGAACTGAAACGGCACCGGTGGCAGGCTCGGGGCTTGCACCACTGTGGCCGGGTTGATCGCTTGTTCGGTGACCGTGGCCAGGGTCGGCGCGGCCTTCCAGCTCTTGGCCGCGAACAGGTCGCCGGCCGGGCTCAAGTCTTTGATCGGCGCATCCTTGGCCTTGGCGGTGCTGGCCGGCAGCGCGCCACGGGTTTTCCCCGGTGTGGCGACGGCGACCTCGTTCGAATCGGCGTCTTCGCTCGGCGAGAAATACCCCGGCAACCACGCCAGCGCGGCCGCCACGCCGAAGAACGCTACCCAGCCTGTCACGCGCTTGGTATTCATCACGACCTCGACAGGAAAAGGGTCATACGGATCCGGCCATTGAGGTCGGTGTCGCCAATCTTCTTGCGTTGCAATTCGAGGTCTTCCACCACCACCGCCGGCAACTGACCGAGCAAGGCGTGTACGAAACGGCGCAGTTGCGGATAACTGCCGCGTACGGGCAACAGAATCTGATAGCGGGCCAGATGGGTTTTCGGGTCGACACCGAGGGCATATTCGCCACGCGCCAGGGTGATGTGCTCCTGCGCTGCGAGGGCGTAGATGCGGTCGATGGCGACGGTGGCTTGCGGTTGCGCCGGCAGTTTGTTGCGGAAGTCGTCGAGCTGACGCTGCGGCACCACCGGCGGCGCGATGCTGCCGTCTTCAACCTTGGCCAGGTACTCGGTGGCTTGCTGAGTCTGCTGGCTCAAGTGCTGCAACGATTGCCAGCCCGGCAGCAAGCCGCCGAGTGCCCAAGCCGCAGTGACCAGCAGCAGCGCCAGCCCGGCCAGGCCCGGAACGCCGAGGCCTTGCAGGTATTCGTGGACGATCAGTCTAGGGATTCGCATCGCCCATCTCCCAAGTCGCCGACAGATTGAATTGCACCGGTTGTTCCGGCGATTTGACGACGATTTCGTGGCTCAGCAGCGACACGTCGGACAGCTCGTCGCTGGCTTCCAGACGTTTGTGGAAATCGAGCATCGCTTGCAGATCCCGCGCTTCGGCGCTGATCCGCACCTGGCCTTTGCGCGCATCCGGGGTCAGGGTCAGCAGCGCGACGTCATCACGCGGCATCGCTTCGAGCATGGCGAACAGGCGTTCCCACGGCCGGCGCAATTGCTGCGAGACCTTGCGCATCTCGGCGAGGTTCGCCGCTTGCTCGCGGGTTTCCGCCGGGCTCAGGGTGGACTTGGCACCGCTGTCGCCGGTGAGCTGACGCTGGGTGGTTTGCAGGTGGCCTTGTTGCTGTTCGGTGTGCGCGTCGAGGTGCTGTTGCACGCCGAAGCACAGCAGCGCCAGCAGTACGCCGGCGCCGAGCAGGCTCCAACCCAATGGGCCGGAACGAGGGCGTGGCTGAAAGTCGAGATTGAGCGCGCGCATGTCAGGCCACCGCCCGGGACATGACGTACAAGCCGTCACGCACGGTCATCGAGGCGTCTTCAAGGGTGCGCAGTTGCACCCCCGCCACGTCCGGATGCGCATCAAGGCGCGCCGGCGCATGCAGATAAACGTTGAAGGCGCGTTCGCTGGTCGAGGCCTGCAGCTGCCGTTCGCGACCGATCAACGCACTGAGCGCCGCATCGCTGTCGCTGCCGCCCACCGAGCGCACACCGGCCCAACGCCCTTCCCTCGCCAGCAACAACACGCTGCGTTGCGGCTCGGCGACAACGAACAGGAAGTCGCCGGCATCCAGACTTTTGTCGAAGCGGTTGAACGCGGCCATCAGGTACGGCTGCACCGAGCGCAGACGCAAACCACGACCGCTGACGAGCACACGCAGGCGTTCGAGCAAATCCTGCGGCAAAGCGCTGGCGATGCGGTCGTAACCGGCCGGTTCGGCGGACAGCACCAGGCTCCAGGCTTGAGTCGGCGCGCCGAACAGGTCTTCAAAACACAGTTGGGCAAAGCCGCGCAGTTCTTCAGGGCTGCTGATCTGCGCGCTCCACGGCACCAGGCAGAAGCGGCTGAAATGCCCGGAGATGACCACGCTCAATTCGGCACCGGCCCGGGCGTGCTCACCGAGCAGGCGGTCGAGGGTGTCCAGCGCCACCGCGTAGCTTTGGAAGCCTTCGTCGATGTAACCGACGCTGCCCAGCCACAGGGTGTCGCTGCCACGCCGCTGACCGAGGCCAACACCGCTGGCGCCGAGCACGGCGACAAAACGCTCACGAGATAAATGTGACACGGTTGATCTCCTCCAGCGTGGTGCGACCTTGTTCCACCAGCTCCAGCGCCGATTCGCGCAGCAGGCGCAAACCACGGGCGCAGGCCAGGGCTTTGATTTGGGTGATCGGTTGGCGCTCGACGATCATCTGGCGCAGTTCGTCGTCCAGGTGCAGCAGCTCGGCAATCGCCGTGCGCCCGCGATAACCGCTGCCCCGGCAGTGGCCGCAGCCCTTGCCGTGGACGAAGTGGTAGTGGTCGACTTTCTGCGGATCGAGGCCCGAGGCGCGCAGCTCTTCATCGCTCGGATTGACCGGCGCGCTGCAGCTGGCGCAGACCAAGCGAATCAGACGCTGGGCGAGAATCGCGTTGAGCGCCGAGACCAGGCTGTAGGGGTCGATTTCCATTTGGGTGAAGCGGCCAATCACGTCGAAAACGTTGTTGGCATGGATGGTGGTGAACACCAGGTGACCGGTGAGCGCCGATTGCACGGCGATCTGTGCGGTGTCCGGGTCGCGGATTTCGCCGACCATGATCTTGTCCGGGTCGTGGCGCAGGATCGAGCGCAAGCCTCGGGCGAAGGTCAGGCCTTTTTTCTCGTTGACCGGGATCTGCAGCACCCCCGGCAATTGATATTCGACCGGGTCTTCGATGGTGATGATCTTGTCCACGCCGTGGTTGATCTCGGTGATCATCGCGTACAGCGTGGTGGTCTTGCCGCTGCCGGTCGGGCCGGTCACAAGGACCATGCCGTAGGGTTCGGCAGCGAGGCGGCGCAACTGGCGCAGAGTTTCGTCTTCAAAGCCCAACGCCTGCAATTGCACACCGCAAACCTTGTCGGCCAGATCCTGTTTGTCGAGCACCCGCAGCACCGCGTCTTCGCCGAAGATGCTCGGCATGATCGATACGCGGAAGTCGATCTGGCGGCCGCTGATGCCGATCTTGAAGCGACCGTCCTGGGGGACGCGTTTCTCGCCGATGTCCAGTTCAGCCATGACCTTGACCCGCGAGATCACCTGCTCGGAAAACTCGGCACCCTGGACTTTGCTGATGTTGTTGAGTACGCCGTCGATCCGGTACTTGATCACCAGACCGCTGCCGGTGGTGCCGAGGTGGATGTCGCTGGCGTGCATTTTCAGCGCGTCGTAAAGGGTCGAGTTGACCAGTTTCACCACGCTGCTGGCGTCTTCGCTGATGCTGGTCAGCGACAGGCTTTGCAGGGTGTCGATTTCGCTGTGGGTGTCGCCCTGGGCGTTCAGCGATTCAACGGCGTGGAAGCTTTCTTCGTGGCGGGCCAGATAGGCCTTGAGGTCATCGGCGTGGACCAGATGCAGCGGCGCGCCGTGCAGGCAATCGTCGATCCAGGCCAGCCGCGCCGGGTCGAAGGGGTCGGCGAACACGCCAATGACTTCGTCGTTGTGGCGCAGCAGAATGAATTCACGTTTCAGGCATTGTGCGAGGGTGACGCGGTCGAACACCGGCGTCGCTTGAAACAGGCTGTCGGTGTCGAGCACCGGGTAATGCAGGGTGGCGCCAAGGGTCTGAATGAACGGCATCGGCGCCAGTTCACAGAGTACGCCGAGGGCTTCAAGTACGCGTTCGCCGGAGGTGGCGGCCCGCGCCCGGGCCTGGGCAAGCTGCTCACTGGAAAAGCGCTCGGGGGCGCTTTCGGCCGGCAGCGGTTCGACGACAACGGACAGACGTTCCATGGCTTGCTCTCCAACCGGGGCTTAGAGCCCTGTCGGCGCGGCAAACCTTGGCGGCAAAAGCCGGAACGTCTGATCGCGCCATTACTCCCCGGTGAGCATTTGATCGTCGTCCGGCGCCATGGATTGCGACTGCCGTCGCCGATCCGCCAACACCCAACTGCCATCGTACAACTGCAACGGGAAGCTCTCGGTCCTGCTCTGGCGTCGTTCGACAAAGCCTTCTGAAGGGCTCGCACCGGGTTTCGCTTCGCGCTTGATGCCAAGAAGGTCGCAGACAGCTCGGGCCAGTTCCGCCAATGGAAACGGTTTGAACAGGATGTGGCTGACTTCCAGTTGCCGCGCCCGCTCACAGACTTCAGCGGTCGGGTGACCCGTTATCAGCACAAAATGGCACGTCCTGTTCTGGCGGACCGCGTCGAGCACCTCAAAGCCTTCCATATCGGGCAAGCGGTAATCGAACACCAGCACGTCGGGGGCAAACGTTTCGGCCAAACCGATACCCGTCGCTCCGTCATGTGCAATCCGGACGTCCAGCCCTTGCGCCGACAGATAATCCTGAAGGTTTTGTGCAAGCAGCTGCTCGTCTTCGACAACCAGTACTTTGTTAACCAAGGTCGACTCCTTGAAACAGCAGGTCCGATGACCCCGCCCTTAGAGTGCGCCTTACCAGGGGTAACGCACACTTCATGCCAGGCTGAGTGCCGGTAATTTTAAGTCTTCATGTCCTTGAAATTAATGACAATGCCCGCTCGTCCCGGTACCCCGTTCCCCAGAAACGGGGAAGCACCTGAATGGGCATCGAAGCCATTCCCCACTATTGGGGGGGAACCTTCAGTCGTCGTCAATTCGTTCGATCCTGTTCTGCACCCGTAATTGCGCGAGCACTTGGCGACGAGCCTGGGTCTGTTGCTGTCGGGCGAGCTCTGCCCTGACTGTGTCCAGCCCCTGCAAATCTGGGACATCGGCTGCCTCCAAGTGGTTCTGCAAATAAATCACATGCCAGCCGAACGGTGAACGCACCGGTTGGCTGGCGAATGTCGCCCCGCTGATGATCGAGGCGCGCATCTGCATCAAGCGTAGACGCGCTGCCGCATTTTTGGCCGCGTCAGCCTGCAACGGCACGCGGACCAGCAGGTGCCGGGGTTGCAGGGTATTGGCCCGAATCAACGCGGCGAACGTCTGCTGCGCCGCCAGTTCGCGGCGGGTGTATTCGCTGAAAGACGCCTCGTCGAAACCGGCGTCCTGCAAACGACGGAGAAACTTGTCCGTGCCGCCGATGGCGCTGCGGGTCTGCTCGACTTGCGCAAGCACCGCTTGCTCGTCGATCTGCACCCCGCGTTTTTGCGACTCCTGCCACAGCAGTTCCTTGTCGATCAGCGTTTGCAGCGCCGCTTGGCGCAGCTGTTTGTACGCCTTGGGATTGCGAATGCTCGCCACCGCGCGGCCCTGATCTTCAAGGTATTCGACGAAGAAACGCTCAAAGCGAAACCCGGAGATTTCCTCGCCATTGACCCGCGCCACGGCCGGTTCGTTGTTGGCCCACGTCAGTGGCAGCCAACAGGTCAGCAGCAAGATCAGCATTCTGAGTTTCATGATCGGGCCCTCCGTTCAGGGGCTGGCAACAATCGGTTTATAAGGGGCGACCAGATAGAAGCGCTGATCGGGCAAATCCACGGTGACCACATGGGCGCCACTTAAGCCCAGGCGTCGACCGGGGCCGAAACTCAGGCGCGGGGTCAGGCCGGTGTCGAAATCGTGCAGGCCTTCCAGCGCCGCCACCAGTTTCTCGCGGCTGGCATCGCGGCCAGCCTGTTTCATGCCCTCGCTGAGCAGCAGCATCGAGGCATAGGCGCCGACTTGCAGCACCGCATGTTGGGCGCCGAGGCCTTGGTGTTCGCGCAGCAGCGTCAGGGCCATGCGCCCGGCCTGGGTCCAATCGCTGGGCACAAACGGATAGGCGAGGAAGACCCGCCGGGAAAAGCCTTCCGGCACTTGCAGCAATTCACCGGCCACCTGACTTGAGGCGGCGAACAGATACGGCACCTGCCCGGCGCCTTGCAGGCGTGTGGCCAAGCGACCAAAACCACCGCCATTGCCTAGATAAAACACCGAGCGCGAACCCAGTGGCAAAGCCTCCGCTGTGGGGTCATAGGCTTGCAGATGGACGTTCTGCCAGCCGTGATCCTGCAGATATTGGCTGAGGGTAGTGGCCGCTTGCGCCTGCAACGGATCATCGGGATAGGCAATCAGCGTCGGCCCTTGCAGCACGCGCAGGCTGGCGGTGGCGTAATCGGCCAGCGCGATCAGTTGCTCGCGCAAGCCCGGCAACGGCTCGAAAATCTGCGGACTGGCCTGCATTGATCCGAGCGACGACAAGGCGCCAATCAGCGGTACGCCGGACTGCTCCAAGCGGTTCGCCAGTTCGCCGTCGAGGGCCGGCGCCAGCGGTGCGATCAACGCAAAAACCTGTTCCTGATCGATCAACTGTTGCAAGGCTTGTTCGGCACTGCTGCGATCCGGGCCTGGGTCAACCACCGTCAAGCGCAGTTGCCGGCCATGAATGCCGCCAGCCTGATTGATCCGCGCCACGCTGCCGTTGAGCACCGCCGCAATGGTCAAGCCCTCCTCCGCCAACGGGCCTTGGCTGGGCAGCAGCGTGCCGAGGTGCAAGGTCTCGGCATCGAGGCCGGGGTCGCGTTCATCGGCCAGGCGTTTGAGGTACGCGGTGAGGTTGCGCTGATCCTTCATCGACAGCACAAAGCGCGGCATGCTCGGGTCGAGGCGATTGTGGCCGGGGTCGCGGCCCTGCTCGATAACGGTGGCCAGACTGCTCTCGGTGTACGCCGGATAGCTGCGACCGTTGACCTGTTGCTGGCCGTAAGTGCTGGTCAGTCGCGCCCAGTTCAGCGGCGGCGGACGCACCCCGCCTTCGGGGCGCCCGAGGCCATCGGCGCCATGGCAATTGGCGCACGGCAGGCTGGTCGCCGGCAGCAACACACCCGCCGCGCCGACCCGCGCCATGATCGCTTCGCCACTGGCCGACAGACCTTGGCGGTACAGGCGCTTGCCCGCCGCCTCTTCCGGGGTCAGTGGCGCAGCGCTCGCGCCAAGGCTGAGGCCAGCGAGCAGGAACAGGGCGAGGACGCGGCAGCGTTTCATGGCGCGGGCTCAGCGACCGGCCACGGGCATTGTCAGCAACTGCAAGCGCTGGGCAATGGCGGCGGCCGGGGCATCGGGGCGGATTTTGCTCCAGCGTTTGTTGGCGACATCGCCGACGATCAACTGCGTGGAGTGCTGCTCGGGGGTCGGCACGATCTGGCCGATACGGCTCAGCACCAGGTCCATCTGTGCCTTGTCGCCGGTGAGAAAAAGCCAATGAGGGTCATCGGAACCCTGCTTCAAGGTGTAAGCCTTGAGCACCGCCGGCGTATCGCGCAGCGGGTCACTGGTAAGGGAAATGAAGGTGATGTCTGGCGCCTTGTCGCCCAGCAGCTCGCGGACTTCCTTGAGCTTCTGGGTGATCAGCGGACAGGCATCGTTGCAACTGGTGAAGATCACGTTGAGCAGAACGATGCGGTTTTGCAGGGCATCGCTGTAGAAGCGCAGGGTCTCGCCGTTCTGGTCCTGCAACGGCGTGTCGGTGAACCAGGTTCTCGCGTCGTGGGTGCCTGTGGCCGGCGCGGCGGAAACCGTCGCTGGTGCCTCAGGCGCATGGCCTTCGTGGGCCAGGGCCACGCTGCTGAAAATCCAGAAACACGCGGTCAGGGAGATCCAGTCGAGCAGTCTCATGGCTGTTGCTCCATGGCGATGGCGGTGTGCTTGGCGTGGGTGCGCAGGCCGCTGAGTTTCTCGACTTCCTTGGCCAGCAACGCCGGGTCTGTGAAGCCGTAGTAGCGCATCCAGTGGCGGCTGTTGCCGTCGCCGACGAGGATCAGTGGCTGGTGATTCTTGAAGTCGCCGCTGAAGCTGCCGAGGCCTTTGAGGGTTTCAGTGATCGATTGCGGTGAACCGGTCAGCCAGCTCCAGCCCGGCCCACGCTGGAACGTACGCGCGTAATCCTGCAGGCGTTTCGGGTCGTCGCGCTGCGGGTCGATGCTGATCGAGACCAGTTGCACTTCCTTGCCGACGCGCGCGCCGAGCTGTTTCTGCACCTTGCCCATGATCGACGAAACCACCGGGCACACCGTGGTGCAACTGGTGTAGATAAAGCTCATGACGACGATTTTGCCCTGCACCAGGTCTTGTTCAAGGCGCACGGTTTTACCGGTCTGGTCGAGCAGCGGCACGTTGGCAAACTTCACTTGCGTGTGCTCTTGCGTGCTGCTGGCCGGGGCTTTGTGCCCGGCGTGTTCATCCGCTGAATGAGCGTTGGCGTGTTGAATGCCGAGGCTCAACAGGCACAGGGTCAGCAGGCCACTGGATGCAAATCGGTTCATGTCGAAACTCCTCTTCAACGGGCCTGACCGGGGGTCACCCGAACACTGGCAAAGGTCTTGTCATCGAAACCGGCACCCAGCGAGGCGGCGCGCACGTGCAAATACCAGGCGCCGCTGCGGTCGAGGGTGATCGGTGCTTCGTATACGCCGTCGGCGACTTCCAGCGCCGCCACTTGGCGGGGGTGCGAAGTGGGCGCGAGGTAGTAGCGCAATTGCACGTCTTTAACCCCGCTGCGCTGGGTTTTGTCTTTGCCCTGAACGATGCGGAAACGCACGACGTAGGGGTCATTGAGCGCGACGGCAGTCTTGTCGAGGAGGAACTCGACTTGCGGCTGGCCGAGGTGTTTTTGCGGTTTGCCGTCAGGATCAATCTGCGCGGTGAAGCAGTGAATGATGTTCGGTTGATTGAGCAGGAACGCCACGTCGAAGCGCCCCGCCGCCGGCAGTTTCACCCGCGCGCTGTACAGCCCAGGCGAGACTTCGCGCAGGCTGCGGTCGATGACCATGGCCGCACGGGCGATCTGGCCACGGTTGGGGTAACCGGACATCGGCGCGTTCATGCCTTCGGCGTAGAAATAGGTGGTGTTGTCGACCGGGTTGACCACGAACACCGCGTTGTCGTCGCGCGAAACCGCCAGGCTTGAGGCCAGCGGCAAATCACCGGCCAGACGCGGCGCTTGCGGGCCGGCTTCGAAGCCCTGGCTGATCGGCTGGCGACCTTCGCCGAGGGACGACAGGTTGATCATGGTGACTTTCGGCGAGGCGAGTCCGCGAATGTAGGCGTAAGCCTGGGTGAACACCACTTGGTAGGGTTCGGCGCTGACGTCCAGATCATGAATGGCGCTGTTGGTGGCGGCATCGATGACCGTGGCGCGGTTTTCCACGGTGTTGAGCACCACGCCGAAGCGGCCATCGGCGCTGAAGCCCATCGGGCCGAGGCCTTGTTGCAGTTTGAGCACCTGGCGGATGGCATGGGTGCTGGCGTCGATGACCGTCACGGTGCCGTCCTTGCCATCGGCCACGTAAACCGCGCCGGACAGCGCCGAATAGGCGACTGACAACGGGTGGGAGCCGGTTTTGATTTGCTCGACGATGGTCAGGCTGGCGATGTCGACCACGCTTAACGTGCCGTCGTCGCGGTTGCTGACGAAGGCGAAACGGCTGTCCTTGCTGAAGCTTATTTCGTGGTGGCCGCGCCCGGTCTGCAAATGTTTGAGGGGCTTGAGGCTTTGGCTGTCGATCACCGTGACACCGGAGTCTGCAGGTTTGCTGGCGTTGTTGCCGACCCAGAGCAGGCGTTCGTCCGGCTGCAGGGCGACGCGAAACGGTTGGCTGCCGGCGCTGATCGAGTCGATGACTTTGAATTGTTCGCTGTCGATCACCGCGATTTCACCGGCAGTCGGCATCGAGACGAACACGCGTTTGTTGTCTTTGGGCGTGACCCAGTCCATCGGCGGTTGCTTGAGTTCGATGCGCGCGAGGGTGCTGGTGATACCGCCGACCGAGACCGATGGATCGACCACGGCGATGCTCGCGTCGCGGTTCATCACCAGCAGGAAATAGCTGTTAAGGTCGAGCAACGGTCGCGCGCCGATGTTGGATTTGAGGAACACGCCGACCCGGGCTTTGCAGCTCTGGTCGCGGCCCTGAGCCTGATCGGCGGCGAGGGTTTGCGGATCGACCCAGGCCCCCGGCGCCACGCCGGACAGCGGCTGGCCGGAAGCACTGTCGCTGATGCGGAACTGCACATCGGCGAACTCGCCTTCGCGCAGCTTGCCGTCGGCGGCCAGTGGCTTGAGGTTGAAATCCACCGCCACACCGTCACGCTTCAGCGACTGCTCGGCAACGGTTTGCGCCAGTGCAATCTCACTCAGCGTCAGCACCGCCCCGGCCATGGCCAGCGTGCAAATACCAATGATGTTGATGATCCTGTTCATCTAGCACTCCCCTACACATTCAGTCCAAACGACGCGGTCCCTGTGGGAGCTGGCTTGCTCGCGAAGGCGTCTTCAACCTCACCCTTAAAAACCGAGTTGCCCCCATTCGCGAGCAAGCTCGCTCCCACAAGGGATTTGCATACATCCCACTCCCTCACTGCCCACCGCAGACCCTGTGGGAGCTGGCTTGCCAGCGATGGCGTCTTCAACCTCACCCTTAAAAACCGAGTTGCCCCCATTCGCGAGCAAGCTCGCTCCCACAAGGGATTTGCATACATCCCACTCCCTCACTGCCCACCGCAGACCCTGTGGGAGCTGGCTTGCCAGCGATGGCGTCCTTTCCGTCACATCAATGGCGCCTGTGCCGCCGTCATCGCTGGCAAGCCAGCTCCCACAGGGTTTTGCATT
Source organism: Pseudomonas sp. 4CAES_32.4 (assembly GCF_058136335.1). NCBI lineage: Bacteria > Pseudomonadati > Pseudomonadota > Gammaproteobacteria > Pseudomonadales > Pseudomonadaceae > Pseudomonas > Pseudomonas sp. 4CAES_32.4. Next base: position 2,328,466 of record NZ_CM176882.1, on the reverse strand, counting down.
TACAGGTCTTGCGTTTGTGCCTACTGGCTTGGCGGCGCCGGTTCCGGTTCGTTGGTTACCCGCAGCAGTCCCCATAACCCGGAGGTGTTGCCGTAGGCGGCGTAGTCGCGGAACAGGTAATCCCCCGGGATCGCGTTGCTGCCGCCGGCGCTCGGGATCATGAAGCTGAAGTGCGCGGCCGGCAGGACGCTTTCGTGGGCGCCGATGTACATCGACATCGGGTTGTAGCCGAAGCGCACCGAGCCCACGCCCGGCGAGCCCATCGGATAACCACCGGTGTCGCTCTTCTCGGCCAGGAACGGATTCACCGACCAGACATGCCCATCGAGCTGGAACGTGGTGCCGCGACTGCCACCGCTCGGCATCAAAATATGCGTACGGAACGGCTGCCCCGGTTTGGCGTAAAGCACCGGCGTCTGCGGATCGCCACCCACCAGCGCATTGCTGTAAGCCATGTGCGCATTGGTCATGTCGCCATAACCCGCGCCATCGGCATGACCAAACGGTGCGTCCGGGGCGAGGCCGAAGCGATACCACAGCGGTTCGGTCTTGTAGTTGATCGCCATGCTCGAGTTGTCCTGCGGATCGGTCGGCACGCCGAAGCCTTCAGCTGCAATCCCTTCCACCGGCCGGCCATTGGCCCAACGGGTGTTCAACGCCTTGTGCCAGACCATCGCAAAATCGCGGTAGCTGGTTTGCCCTGGCGCCGTCACCGTGGCGTTGACCTTGCGCGCATCATCAACCCAAGTCGCACCGATCGGCAGAATACTCATCGCCCCGCCAAGGCCTTTTTGCGGCTGCTTGATCACGTCCGCCGGGGTGATGTTCAAACCGCCGAACTCGACCGCCGTGGCATTGATGTTGTCGACGCTACGGCCCAGTTGCGTCACCGGTTTGCCTTCACGCTCCAGGTGCCCGGCGTAGTACTGATAGGTACGGGTCGGGTACGCGCCGCTGTTGCCAACGCGCGGTGGCACGGTCTGGATCGGGTTGCCGCCGACGTTGGCGCCGTCGGATTTGGTGATGTCATACGCCAGCAATTGCGCGTGCAGGCCGACGTGGCTGGAGGGCCGCATCAGGTTGTTGCTGAAGGTGGTCGAACCCAGACCGCTGTTGCGATCACGCTTGACCATGCCTTGCATCACCGCGGTTTGCGTCAGGTCGGGCATCACGCTCGGCAGACGGTTTTCCAGGGTGATGTTGATGCAATCCCCCGCCGCTGCACGCAGCACCAGCGGTTCGACCGGGATGCCGGGTTTGAGCTTGCCGCTGAGTGGATCCAGATCAGATTTGCGCACATAGAGGATCGCGGTCGGATCATGCAACGGCCCACTCTGCCCGCCAATGGTGATGGTTTCGCCATCCTCCGGATCGGTCACGGTGACTTGTGGAATGCTCACCGTGCGCGAGTTCAGCACCAGGGTGCCACCCGCTGGATTCAGCGGCCCGCCGACATGCTGTCCGAGCCCTTCGGGATCGCCGATGGTCAGGCCCAGCGTATTGCCGAGAATGTCGTTGGCCAGCGCCGCGACCACCTCGTAGTTGCGCTGTACCGTCGGCCGCGTGCCGATGCCGTTGGGGTTGGCGCTGATCCGTGGACAACTGCCCTCGAACGCCACGGTGTTGCGCATGCCCGCCGGATTCGGGTTGTTGGGGATGGCGAACAGGTCGGCGCGTTTGGCAGTGTAGTTGCGCATCACGCCCCAGATACCGCTCCAGTAGCCTTCGATCGAAGCGTCCATCGAGTACAGATAGTCGCCCGTGGTCGCCGCCGAACTGGAGAGCATCGACACCGGCGCAATGAAGCCCATCTGCTCGGAGATGCCGATCATCTGCGAGGCGCGCCAGCCGGAGTTGGAGCTGTTGCCGAAACCGGAACCGCTCTGCAGCCATTTCACACCGTGCAGGGTGACGTTGTGCTCTTCCTCATGGCCGCCGGCATGCACCCGCAGCCGCACGTTGTCGCCGGTATAGGTGCGCAGCATCGGCGTGAACGGGTCACCGGGTTCGGCGCCGCCCTTGTTGATGTGCGGCGGAAACAGCGTGGTGCCGCCGGTGGGTCCGGTCGCCGAGGTGAGCAGATTTGGCGCCAGGTTCATCGCCGGGATCGCCCGGTCGGTACGGCTTTGCATGGCGAACGACAGATCGCCACCGAGGCCGTCAGCCTGCATGCCACGCTTGCCGTCCGGGCCGACCTTGTTCGGGTCGTACACGCGCAGGGCCAGCGGCTCGTTGCGATAGTTGACGACGAACATGCCCGGATCATCCACCGAGATCGCCTGCGGACATGGCCGGCTCGGGCAGCCCGGCACCTGACCGCCCTGCACTTCCAGCACGCCTTCAAGCAGGTTACTGGCGTTGTTGCGCACTGGCGGGTTGATCGCGTAGCGGAAGCTGTCGGCAGTCGCCGGGAACGCTTGCGCATTCGGCACACCGTTAGGACCGGCACCGACATAGACGCCGGCTTCATAGGCGTGCTGGAAGTCGCTGTATTCGAGGAAGAACTCGCGGAAGCTGTCGTTCTTGCCGTCGCCGTCGAGGTCACCGGTGTTGATCACCGCTTGCCACGAGGTCGGCCCGCCGTCCTGACGCGCGCCGCTATAGAGAGGCTCGCCGGTTTCGGCGTGGAACCAGGTGGAACCGGCCGGCTCTGCAAGAACGGTGGCGTACAGACCAATCTGCTGGTGCGTCGATGGGCCTAAGTGGTCATGAGTGAAGATGGTACCGAGGCCGCGATCGACGCCTTTGGCGTTGACCACCGGATCGACGAACCAGCGCTGCATCGCCGTGCGCGCACCGACCCAATCGGCGCGACCGTACTGGCCGAAGAACGGATGGTTCTTGGCTTTCGGGCAGGCCTGAGTGCCGTCGCGCGGGTCAGTGCCTTCGCACTGGTTGAACTCGCGGATCGCATGCACACGTTCCTGCACGGCGCCGGGCGAGAGCACGCCGTCCTCGTAGTTCCAGCCGTTGGATGAGCCGTCCGCCGAAGTCAGATCCCACTTCGGCAGGTGAATGTGCTGGCCGATCACGTCGGTCGGCGTGCGCACCTGATAGTCGTCCATCTCGTAAGTGGCCGGCACCAGGTTGGTTTGCTGGTATTGCACGCAGTCGAAGGTGTTCATGCGCATCACCAGCGGCTCTGGTGGACGCTGCTTGGTGATCACCGGCCAGGCGTCTTCCCACAGTGCCAGAATGCGCGCCTGCGGGAAGTGATAGCCGACTTTGTTGTACACCGCATCAAACTGGATGTTGGCGGCTTTGTAGATCCGTGGCCGGTCGGCGGTGAAAGTCGAGGCACCGACAAAGGACATGCCGTCGACGCGCTCACCGCTGGCGAACTCGCCGCTGCCGGCGTTGCTGGTCAGGCGCTTTTGCCGGTCGTCCATGCACGGTTCGTAGTACGGCGCGCCGGCCATTGGCAAGGCACCGTTGGTGCGGAACGCCTTGGCCACCAATTGATTGCCGGGCAGCAAGGCATAGCTTGGGTGGTCTTTTTTCGCATGGAAAGCCATCGCCGCTTGTTCGACTTCGGTGCCTTCTTCCGGCAGGTAAATCGGTTTGGCGCGGGTGACTTCCTTGGAGAAGTCGAGCGAAGTGGTCACGGTGTGCGCTTCGCCACCGGCCGCGACGCCATCCAATGCGTGCCGCTGCAAACCGCCGTTCCAACCGCCGGACTGCGCCGGGTCGAGGTTGGCCCATAGCGCTTTGCCACTGGCCTTGAGCGCTTGCGCGGTGGCGGCGTCGAGCATGTCCAGCGGCGGGGTTGGCGGACGTTGCCCAACCGAACTTTCCATGCCGCCGATCCAGAACGGATAGCCAGGATTTTTCAGGCTGCCGTCGGCATTGCGATTGGCTTCACTGCGATCGACCAGCGCCAGTGAGCCAATGGCTTGACCACCGGCGTTGCCGCCATGGTGTTCACCGTCGTCATCGCCCTCTTCTTCGTCATCGTCGTCATCATTGCCGGCGACCAGGGTGTCGCCGATTTTCGGCACCACCACGACTTTGCCGGGCATCGGCGCCATGGCTTTGCCGGGCAGCGGCACGATGGCCGGAATTGGTGTACCGGCAACGATTTCGCCATCGGGCAAGGCGCGTGCGCCGGCCGCCGGTTTACCGCTGCGCAAGGCAAACGGTTCACTGTGGTAGCCGTCGGCGCCCTGCTGCGAAACATCGAGTCGAGTGCCTTCTTCGAACACATCATGTACCCGCCACATGGCCCACATGCCCTGGGCAAAGTGCGGATAGAAATGGCAGTGATAGATCGCATCGCCGGCCACGCGGTTGCGGTTGCCCGACCCGCCGTTGGCGATTTCATAGGTGTAACCGGCGCCCGGGCCAATGCCTTGGGCGTCGACGTAATCGGAGTTGTCGTCGTTGGGGTTGAACAGCCACTGATGGCCGTGCAGGTGGAAGATGTGCTGCTCGTGGCCATTGTGGGTGTTGCGGAATTTGACGAAGTCACCGATGTAGCTGTGGTTGACGTTCGACGGCTCCGACGGATACAGGGCCATGGTGGCTTTCACCCCGATCTGATCGGCGCGCGGTATTTGGCCAGGGGCGATGTTCTCAAGCCCGGTGTTGGCCGGCACATCCACCAGCATCGCCACATCGCCGACGGTGTGCGAACTGAGGAAGAATTCTTCGTAGGCGCATGACAGGCAGTCGTGCATCGGCCCCACGCCCAAGCGGTTGGCGACCACTTCGGCGCCCATGCCGCCGGAGCCGTAGTTGATCATGAACGAGTCGCGGGTCGGCTCCAGCACATGGGCCATCACCGGATCAGCCCAGTACGCAGGGAACGCTTGGGTAGCTGCAGTTTCGTCCTGAAATTGCGAAGCAAAATCGCGGAACGCTTCGAGGCGGTTGGGGATTGCCGGGTTGCGTTTGCCCATCGACTCCAGCGGATAGGTGCTGGGTGGGAAGCTGCCGTCGGCGTTACTGCCCATGACAATCGCATCGCTTTCGCTGGAAATGATTTCATTGCCATCGACCATGCCGATGATCGGCGTGCCAGCCTTGCCTTCACGCAGCCACGGTTCGCGCTGTGGGTAGCGCGCCTGGTAATCAACGATCGGTTGGCCGGTGGGTGCGCGGCCAGTCGTGGCCAGGCGCATTTCTTCTTCAGTGAGGGTGTTGCGATAGGTGCGGCCGCCCTTGGGCAGGACGACAACCTGGCCGAACAAGCCATTGGCGACGTTGCCGGCCGCGCCCTCGCCGCCAAACGTTGCGCCACGGCTGCTGACGGCAAACGCGCCTTCGCGCTCGGCGTACAGGGTGTAGGAACGGCTCGCGCCAGGTGGCACCAGGCTGTTGGCGTTACGCCCGGTGAACGAAGAAATATCATCGATGCTGTTCACCGCTTGCAGGCCGTTGACCTGGAAACCGACGTGACGATCAGCCACTTGCTCATCGACTTTGAAGTCTTCGGCGCCGTTGGCGTTTTCCGCGCCCTCTTCTTCGCCCTCGTTTTCAAAATGCTTGTTCGGGTTGGCCTGATAGTCGAGCAGGTTTTGCAGATTGATCGTCAGGCAATCACCCGCCGCCACCCGCAACACTAATGGCCGAGGACGCTTGTCCGGGCGCAACGAGACTTTGCCCGGCACCGCGGCGCCACCGTAAGCCAGCGACTGCTCATTTTCATCAACGACATCGCGGCGCAAGGCGAACATCATGCCGTTGATGTTCTGCGCACCGAGGCGGTTGAACATCAGCGGTTGATCGAAGGCGACGACGTTGGCCACCAGGTTGCGCTCGCAACGCACGGCCGCGCTGGCCAGCTCGACGCTAAGCATCGAGGCCAGAATCAGCAGCCAGTTCAAAAGGGACGGAGCGTGATGAATGCCAACCATGATCAGTAACCTCGTAGTGGGTGCTCTTGGGAACACTTCTCGACAAATGCCTAGGAGCAATCCGCGTGCCACAAAAAATTGCATTGCCGTTCAATCAGTTAGCGCGACCATTTGAGAAACCGGGGGATATTCCCCACCCCTATTCCCCACTTTTCGGGCCTATCCGGTTTGCCCCGAAAGTGGGGAAACCGGGTTGGGGTCACAACGGCGCGTCCATCGCCAACCCTTGCAGGCGCCGGTATTGGCGCAACACATTCGGTACGTAACGCTGGGTTTCGGCGAACGGCGGAATCACCCGACCACGGCTAAGTACCGCGTCGGGGCCGGCGTTGTAGGCCGCCACGGCAAGGGCGATGTCGTTGTCGAACAGGGTCATCAGGCGCTTGAGGTATTTCGCTCCGCCCTGGATGTTGGCCTTGGGGTCGTAGACGTCGGTCACCCCCAACTCCCGTGCGGTATCGGGCATCAATTGCATGAGCCCGCCGGCGCCTTTGGGCGAGGTTGCGCCGGGGTTGTAATGGGACTCGGCGTTGATCACCGCGTGCAGCAATGCTTCAGGTAACTGATTGACTTTGGCCGCCGCCGAAACCAGTTCCGCGTAGGGCTGATTGGCGATCATTTGCGGCTGTTGATCGAGGCTGACCACCGTGGCTTCAGCCTCGTGGATCACCCGTTCGTAGGTGCGTCCGGGCCGGTGCACGTTGGACAGTACGTAGCTGCCCTTGGCGTCCACCGAGATGAACACATCGGCCTGCGCGGCGCCGCTGAGCAGCACACATCCGAGCAATCCGCTGGCGAGAAATTTCATGTCGGGCCTCCCCGGATCGACCCCGATAAATTGGGGGAAATGCCCCAATGGCCGATCACGCTGGAGCCATACGCAAGCACTGTGCCGACTATTCAAAGGCCCGTATTTCAAGGCGTGCAGCGCACGTTCGGGTTTTAACCGGGGGCTGAGCATGGCAATTGCATAAGCCCTTCAGGCGACACGGCTGCCACTCACGGGAGGTCATCATGAAGCTGCAATTTCGTCCGCGTGGCCAACGCGGTTTTACCCTGCTCGAATTGCTGGTGGTGCTGGTGGTGCTCGGTCTGTTGGCCGGGATCGTCGCGCCGAAATACTTCGCTCAACTCGGTCGCTCCGAAGTAAAAGTCGCCAAGGCGCAGATCGAAGGGCTGAGCAAAGCGCTGGACATCTATCGACTGGAAGTCGGCCATTACCCGTCCACCGAACAGGGCTTGCAGGCCTTGGTCACCGCACCCAGCGACGAGGCGAAATGGACCGGCCCGTACTTGCAGAAAAAGCTGCCGCAGGATCCGTGGGGACGTAATTACGCCTACCGCTACCCCGGCGAAAACAGCGAGTACGACTTGCTGTCGATGGGCAAGGACGGCCAGCCCGGCGGCGAAGGCGAAAATGCCGAAGTGACTAACTGGCAGTGAGCGGAGCGCGGCCCATGCGATTTCATTTGAAAGCGGTCGGCAAGGCTGGCGTGGTGTCCTTGAGCGTCGAAGCGCCGGGTGACAGCGAGGCGCGGCGCATCGCCGAGGATCAGGGTTTGCGCGTGCTCAGCTCGCACGCCGACAAGCATTGGCGTTCGTTGAAACTGCGCCAGCGCGAGACTTTCAACCTGGTGTTATTCAGCCAGGAACTCACCACATTGCTGAACGCCGGCCTACCGTTGATCGATGCATTGGAAAGCCTCGCCGAAAAAGAAACCGCCCCCGCTGCCCGCAAAACCCTAAGCGAGCTGGTGCGCCTGCTGTACGAGGGCAAATCGTTCTCGCAGGCGTTGGGCCAGTTGTCGGCGGTGTTCCCGCCGCTGTACGTGGCGCTGGTACAGTCCAGTGAGAAGACCGGCGCGGTCGGTGATGCGCTGGGTCGCTACGTCAGCTATCGCCAGCGCATGGACGAGGTGCGCCAGAAGATCATCAGCGCATCGATCTATCCAATGTTGTTGCTGATCGTTGGCGGTGGCGTGGTGCTGTTCTTGATGGGGTATGTGGTGCCGCGCTTCAGCCTGGTGTTTGAAGGCTTGGGCGATAACCTGCCGTGGCTGTCGCAGGTGTTGATGAACAGCGGGATGTTTCTGCATGCGCATCAGGCTGAATTCTTTGGCGCGCTGGCGGCGCTGGTCATCGCCCTCGCCGTGCTGCAAAAGCAGCCGGGGTTTCGCCGGGGGCTGGATCGGCTGGTGGAGAAATTGCCCGCCGTGCATCAACGGATTTTCATGTATGAGCTGGCGAGGTTTTACCGTTCGCTGGGGATTCTGCTGCAAGGTGGGATTCCGCTGGTGACCGCCATGAGCATGGTGCGCGGCTTGCTCACCGTGGCCTCGCGGGTGCGCCTGGATCAGGCCTGTGAGCGGGTGCGCGAGGGGCAGTCGTTGTCCACCGCGCTGGAACTCAATCACTTGGTGACGCCGGTGTCGCTACGACTGCTCCGGGCCGGCGAACAGTCCGGCAATCTCGGGCAGATGATGGAACGCAGCGCCGACTTCTACGACGAAGAAATCAGCCGCTGGCTGGAGTGGTTCGTGAAATTGTTCGAGCCGCTGCTGATGACCTTCATCGGCCTGCTGATCGGGGTCATCGTGATCCTGATGTACATCCCGATTTTCGAACTGGCTTCGAGTATTCACTGACCTCGGGAACGGGTCGGACCCAAGCAACAACGTTCATCAACGTTCCCAACAAAACCACAAAGACGGAGAACGATATGCACATTAAAAAGCTCGCGCTCGCAATGGCCATCGGCGCGGTTCTGTCGGCGTCAACGGTACTCGTTCCAGACAGTTTGTCCGGGGTATCCAGTGCTTATGCCAAGGATGGTGGGAGCGGTGGTGGAGGCAGTGGTAGCGGAGGCGGCGGTGGGGGTGGCGGAGGTGGAGGAAGTGGCGGTCACGGTGGCAACGGTGGTGGCAGCGGTGGAAATGGTGGGGGCGGAAGCGGCGGCGGTGGTAGTCACGGCGGCGGAGGCAACAGCGGCGGTGGCGGTGGCAGCAACAGTGGCCACAGCGGCAGCGACCACGGCACTGGCCACTCAGGCAACACCGCCTCCTCCGGCCGCAATGGCACCCATGCTGAACCTGGGGATGACCATGGCGTGCATCGCGCAGGGGAAGTCGGCGATGACCACGGCGTTCATCGTGCCGGCGAGGTCGGCGATGACCACGGCGTTCATCGTGCCGGCGAAGTCGGCGATGATCGCGGCGTGCATATTGGCGGCGAACCCGGCGATGACAAACGCGCCAACTGAGTTATAGAAAACACCACAAAACCTGTGGGAGCTGGCTTGCCAGCGATGAGGGCTGATCAGGCCAAGCTGTGTTGCCTGACACACCGCCATCGCTGGCAAGCCAGCTCCCACAGGGTTTTGTGGTGTTCGCAGATTCCGCAGGCAACCACCATCAGTTGTAGGAGTGAGCCTGCTCGCGAATGCGCTGGGTCAGGCACAGCTGTGTTGCCTGACACACCGCCATCGCTGGCAAGCCAGCTCCCACAGGGGTTTGTGGTGTTCGCAGATTCCGCAGACGACCCACATTTGAATTGATGCAAAGATCAGAGGTCGACGTGGCTTTCGTTGAGGCGCTCGCGCAGAAACTCGACCAGCGCCTGCACCGGTCGGGAGGCCTGGCGATGCTGCGGGTACACCGCCGACAACGTCAGCGGCTCGGGGCGCAAGTCATCCAGCACCGGCACCAGTCGGCCATCCTTCAACGCCGCGCCGACAATGAACGTCGGCAGATAGGTAATCCCCATCCCCTGCACCGCCGCATCCCTGAGCAGTTCGCCGTTGTTCACGCGCATGCGCCCGGTGACATTGACCAACACAGGCTTGCCCTGCCCCGCGTTGAAGCGCCACTGCACCGAACGGCTATGCCCATAAGGCAAACAGTCATGGCGGTGCAGGTCTTCCGGCTCAAGCGGCGTGCCCCGTTCGGCCAGATACGCCGGGCTGGCGCAGTACACCCGTTCGATCGACGCAATGCGCCGGGCAATCAGCGTCGAGTCTTCCAGCACGCCGATGCGCAACGCCAAGTCGTAGCCCTCGCCGAGCAAATCCACCGGCCGATCACTCAGATCCACTTCCACCGTGACCTCGCGATAGCGCTGCAAAAACATCGGCAGCAGACACCCCAGATGCGCCACGGCAAACGACAGCGGCGCACTCAGGCGAATTGTCCCGCGTGGCTCGGCGGTTTGCCCGGCGATGCCCTGCTCCACTTGCTCGACTTCGCCCAGCAAACGCAAGGCCGATTCGTAATAACTCTGCCCCAGCGGCGTGACGTCCAGGCGCCGGGTCGAGCGGTTCAACAACCGCACGCCGAGACGCTCTTCCAACTGCATCAAACGGCGGCTGACGAACTGCTTGGACAGCCCCAATTGATCAGCCGCCGACGTGAAGCTGCCGGACTCCATCACCTGGCAAAAAATACGCATGTCTTCGAACGGGTTCATTGTCACTCTCTGGTGGACAGTTAAACGCTTTATAGCCGCTTTTTCACTTTCGAGCAGCTCATTAATCTGTGCTCACGGTGTTGCTGAGGCCTGAAGCCCAGCGCCACAGCAGCCCGCAACCCAGGCATAAAAAATCAAAAACATTCAAAAGGATTTCCACCATGAACATCGTCAAAAAAACCCTCACCGCTTCCCTCCTCGCCCTGTCCATCGGCAACGCCTTCGCCGCCGAAAGCAGCGGTGTCGAACACAACACCCAGGCCTTCCTCAACGCTCTCGCCGCCGGGGGTGGCAAACCGCTGGAGCAACTGAGCCCGAAAGACGCCCGTGCGGTGCTGACCGGCGCGCAGGCTTCGGTGAAGGTCGACTTGTCCGGCGTTGAAGTCAGCGACAAGGCGATCAAGGTCGATGGCCAGACCATCAACCTGAAAGTGGTGCGTCCGGCCAAGGTCAAAGGCGAGTTGCCGGTGTTCATGTTCTTCCACGGTGGCGGTTGGGTGCTCGGCGATTACCCGACGCACCAGCGCTTGATTCGTGACTTGGTAGTGGGCTCTGGCGCCGTGGCGGTGTACGTCGATTACACGCCGTCGCCGGAAGCGCAGTACCCGACCGCGATCAATCAGGCTTACGCCGCAACGAAATGGGTGGCCGAGCACGGCAAGGACATCGGTGTCGACGGCAAGCGCCTGGCAGTGGCCGGCAACAGCGTCGGCGGCAACATGGCGGCGGTCGTGGCGCTGATGGCCAAGGAACAGAAAACCCCGGCGCTGCGCTTCCAGTTGCTGATGTGGCCGGTGACCAACGCGCAGTTCGATGACGGTTCTTACCAGCAATTTGCCGAGGGTCACTTCCTCACCAAAGGCATGATGCAGTGGTTCTGGGACAAATACACCACCAACCCGGCCGAGCGTGCGCAGATCCATGCTTCGCCGCTGAACGCCAGCGCCGAACAGCTCAAGGGCTTGCCCGCCGCACTGGTGCAGACCGCCGAGTTCGACGTGTTGCGTGACGAAGGCGAAGGCTATGCGCGGCACCTCGATGCGGCCGGCGTGGCGGTGACCTCGGTGCGTTACAACGGGATGATTCATGACTTCGGCCTGCTCAATCCGCTGAGCCAGATTCCTGAGGTGAAAGCGGCCGTGCGTCAGGCGGCGGCTGAGCTGAAGACTCATTTGAATCCTTAAAATCAGAAGATCGCAGCCTTCGGCAGCTCCTACATTGGAATGCATTTCCCTGTAGGAGCTGCCGCAGGCTGCGATCTTTTTATTGGCAGACACTGCGGAGCTTCGGTCATGACATTTTTCTACACCCACCTGCTGTCCTGGAGCGCCGCCCTGCTGCTGCTCGACGCGGTACTTTGGCACTTCTCGCCCTTCACCCATCGCGCCCCGAGAGTGGGTGTGCGGCTGGTGCTGTTTCTGGCATTCACGGCGCTGGTGATCAACGCCGGTGTCAGTCCGTTGCAAGCGCCGGTGTTCGTCGATGACCGGGTCGCACAACTGGGTGCAACGGCGCTGGGAATTCTCTGGTGGTTGTACGCCGCACGGGTGCTGACCGAAGTGATCGGCCTGGCGCTGATGCGTCGCATCGGCCACAGCGGTCGCTTGTTGCAGGACGTGATCGGCGCCCTGGTGTTTCTCATCGCCACGGTCGCGGCAGCGGGTTACGTGCTGGAGCTGCCGGTGAAAGGCTTGCTGGCGACTTCCGGCGTGGTCGCCATCGTCGTCGGTCTGGCCCTGCAAAGCACCTTGGCCGATGTGTTTTCCGGGATCGTGCTCAACACCACCAAGCCTTATCAAGTGGACGATCTGGTGATGATCGACGGCGTCGAAGGCAAGGTCTTCGACATCGACTGGCGCGCCACACACCTGCTGACCAGCGCCGGCACCATGGCCGTGGTGCCGAACTCGGTGGCGGCCAAGGCGAAAATCGTCAACCTCAGTCGCCCGAACAACATGCACGGCGTGTCGATCAGCATCAAAGTACCGAACCACATTCGTCCGCGCCGGGTGCTCGATGCGCTCGACCGCACCTTGCAGGGCAGCAGTTCGTTGTTGCTCAGCCCCGCGCCAAAAGCTGTGTTGAAAGAGGCCGGCGAAACCACCTCGGAATACGTCGCCAGCGGTTTCATCGCTGAACTGGGCAAAAAAAGCGAGGTGCGCAATCAACTGTTCGACCTCGCTCACCGGCATCTCGAAGCCGCCGGCATTTCCCGGCACCCGGACGGCGTGATCGAACCCTCGACCCGCGCCCGTGCGCTGCTGGATGAAGTGAAAATCTTCCGTTCGCTGAGCAGCGAAGAACGCGATCGCCTCGCCGAATCGATGGTTGCGCAGCAATACACTGCAGGCCAAGTGGTGCTGGATCTGGATGAGGTGCCGGACAGTTTGTTTGTGATCGCCACAGGCGTGGTCAGCGCGACCGTGCCGGACGGCGCCAGCAAAATCGAGGCGGGACGGATGGGGCCGAGCGAGGTCATGGGAGAACAAAGCATTCTGGCGGATACGCCGTCGCAGGCGACGTTCACGGCGCTGACGTCGAGCATCATTTATCGACTCGACAAGGGCCTCACCCGTCAGTGCATGGAACAGCGCACGGAGGTGGGTCGGGCATTGAATAAATTGCAGGCGGTGCGTCAGCAGAACAGTCGCCTCGCGTTGATGGCCAAGCCGGTGGCGGTGAGGAAAGGTGGGTTTCTGGGGTGGTTGCAGAAGCGCTGAAAGCAAAAGATCGCAGCCTGCATAGCATCTCCCTGTAGGAGCTGCCGGAGGCTGCGATCTTTTGATCTTACTTGGCGGTGAGCTTGGTGTAGCTGTTGATCAGGTTGCGGTAGTTAGGCAGACGCTCCGACAGCAGATGCGCCAGGCCTTCCATGTCGTTGCGCCAGTCGCCCTGCAGCTCGCACGCCACCGAGAACCAGTTCAGCAGATGTGCACCCGCCGCCGACATCCGCGCCCACGCCGCTTGCTGCACGGTGGTGTTGAAGGTGCCTGACGAGTCGGTCACCACAAACACTTCGTAGCCTTCAGCAATCGCCGACAAGGTCGGGAACGCTACGCAAACGTCCGTCACCACACCGGCGATGATCAGTTGCTTGCGACCGGTGGCCTTGATGGCTTTGACGAAGTCTTCGTTGTCCCAGGCATTGATCTGGCCTGGACGCTGAATGAACGGCGCATCCGGAAACTGCTCGCGCAGCTCAGGCACGATCGGGCCGTTAGGGCCGGCATCAAAACTGGTGGTGAGGATGGTCGGCAGTTTGAAGAACTTGGCGATGTCGCCCAGCGCCAGCACGTTGTTCTTGAATTCGTTCGGGGTGAAATCCTGGACCAGCGAGATCAGGCCGGTCTGGTGGTCGACCAGCAGTACGACTGCGTCATCTTTGTTCAGACGTGTGTAAGGAACGCTCATGGGAAAACTCCTGATGGACGGATGGATGAAGCGTTAAGCGCCGGACCGGATGGCCGGCGCTTGTGACGGAAATCAGAAAGCGAAGCAGGAGCAGCCGAACGCGCCCCAGAAACCGGCGAAGTCGCTGACCGGTGCGTTCGACATCCGTGCCTTTTCATGGCTGTGGGTGTGCACCGCGCACGGGCCGCTGCACTGGTGAACCTGCGCCTGTAACGGCGAATTCGGTCGCCAGTGGCCCGGGACCTTCACCACCGGCGACCAGTCCGGCAGCACTGGAATCGAGCGTGGGCCGAGGTCTTCGAAGTCGCCAGCGGCGTAGACAATCTTGCCGCCGACCACGGTCATGACCGATTCAATCCACTTGATCGCTTCTTCTTCGACATGGAAGAAGTCCGCGCTCAGCGCCGCCAGATCCGCCAGTTGCCCGACCTTGATCTGGCCCTTCTTGCCCTGCTCCGAGGAGAACCAGGCGCTGCCGTGGGTGAACAGTTCCAGCGCGGTGGTGCGTGGCAAACCCTCTTCGTACAAGGCCAGACCGCCGACGGTGCGACCGCTGACCATCCAGTACAGCGAAGTCCACGGGTTGTAGCTCGAGACCCGCGTGGCATCGGTGCCGGCGCCGACCGGTACGCCTTCGGCGAGCATGCGTTTGATCGGCGGGGTCGCCTCGGCGGCTTGCTTGCCATAACGGTCGACGAAGTATTCGCCCTGGAACGCCATGCGATCCTGAATCGCGATACCGCCGCCCAATGCCTTCACCCGCTCAATGTTTTGCGGGGTGATGGTTTCGGCGTGGTCGAAGAACCACGGCAGACCGTTGAACGGAATGTCCCGGTTGACCTTCTCGAACACGTCGAGCATGCGGCTGATCGATTCGTTGTACGTCGCGTGTAAACGGAACGGCCAACGCTGTTCAACCAGGTGGCGCACCACCGGCTCCAGCTCTTCTTCCATGGTTTGCGGCAGGTCCGGGCGCGGTTCGAGGAAGTCTTCGAAGTCCGCTGCGGAGAACACCAGCATCTCGCCGGCGCCGTTGTGGCGCAGGAAGTCGTCGCCCTGGTGCAACTTGACGCTGCCGGTCCAGTTCTGGAAGTCGCTCAGTTCTTCTTTGGGCTTCTGGGTAAACAGGTTGTAGGCGATGCGCACGGTCAACTGGTCGTCTTTGGCCAGTTGCTCGATCACCTGATAATCGTCCGGGTAGTTCTGGAAACCACCGCCGGCATCGATTGCACTGGTCAGGCCAAGGCGATTGAGTTCGCGCATGAACTGGCGGGTCGAGTTGACCTGATATTCCAGCGGCAGCTTCGGCCCTTTGGCCAGCGTCGAGTACAGGATCATTGCGTTCGGCCGTGCGACCAGCATGCCGGTCGGGTTGCCGTTGCTGTCGCGGACGATCTCGCCACCCGGCGGGTTCGGCGTGTGACGGGTGTAACCGGCCACGCGCAACGCGGCGCGGTTGAGCAAGGCGCGGTCATACAGGTGCAGGATGAACACCGGGGTGTCCGGCGCGGCCTGGTTGATTTCTTCCAAGGTCGGCATGCGTTTTTCGGCGAACTGGAATTCGTTCCAGCCACCGACCACGCGCACCCATTGCGGGGTCGGCGTACGGTCAGCCTGATCCTTGAGCATGCGCAACGCGTCAGCCAGCGACGGCACGCCTTCCCAACGCAGTTCGAGGTTGTAGTTCAAACCGCCACGGATCAGGTGCAAGTGCGAGTCGTTGAGGCCAGGGATCACGCAGCGGCCATGCATATCGACCACTTGCGTGTTCGGCCCGCGCAGGGCCATGGCCTGGTTGTCGTTGCCGACGACCACGAAGCGGCCATCGGTAATCGCCACGGCACTGGCCAGCGGCTTGGTGCGGTCGACGGTATGAAATTGGCCATTGAACAGAATCAGATCGGCGCTCATCGCAGTTCCTCAAGCAAAGTAAAAAGAAGCAAACCCCGCGCGCTCAGCGTGGCGAGGTTTCTTGGGAATCGAGGTGTTCATGGGCCTGGCTGGCTTCGAGCCACGGCGTAAACAAACGGGTGACCGGCGGCATCACCACGTACACCACCGAGAGGACGATGGTCAGGGTGATCAGGAACGTGGCGACCACGTAATTGGAAAGGATCGGATGCAGCCCCAGCAGCGGCCCCCAGATCAGCGGCACCAGCAAGGTGTGCGGCAGAATCACCAGCAGCGTGACCACGGCCTGCTTCCAGCGTGGCGGCGGCGAAGCGGCATCGGCCAGCGGCGAGAACCAGAATTCTTTGATCGGCGCAACTTCGGTCTGATCGCCATCAGCCAGCATCGGCGCGGCTTCGGCGACCAGTGCCTGACGCTGCGGCGACTCCAGCCAGCCTTGCATCGCTTCAGTGGAGCTGAAACGCAGCACACAGGTGTAGAAATCGAGACGGCCGCGTTTGCCACGCACCACGTCTACGCCCAAATGGCCTTCACGCTGGCTCGCCACGCGGACGATATTGCGCAGCCAGGCTTCATACGTTGACTCGAAACCGGCCTTGATCCGGTGCTTGATGATCAACGTGACGGTCTCATCGGCCCCCGGTGCTTGTGAATTGAGGACTTCAGGCATAACGCAGCACTCCGGGCAAACGAACAGGAATCACCAGCCGTCCCGGCCCGGCGATCAACACAGTGGTAAACAGGATCAACAGCAACCAGCCGAACTGCCCTTCGGCCACACTCCATTGCGGATGCACGACCAGCAGCGCCACCAGCAGCACAAAGAGAATAGGCACGCAGGCCAATCGCGCCAGTAACCCGGCGACGATCAGTAGCGGACAGACGACTTCGGCGAAAATCGCCAGGATCAACGTGAGGTGAGCACCGAGGTGGAACGGGTCTTCGATCAGTTGCAGCTGCGCGGTGAAATCCAGCAGCTTGGGCAAACCGTGGACCCACAGCAGGAACAACCCACCGGCCATCCGCAGAAACAGCAAACCGATGTCGCGCGCCTGTTCATCCCGTGGAGAAACGTGCATGGGCCCACCCTTGAATAGTTATTGGGGGGAATCATGCCGGGGATGGGTGAAAGGAAATTGGATACGTGTGCTTAGTTCGCCGGCGTACCGGAATATTCAGAACACTGCAGCCCCTTGTGGGAGCTGGCTTGCCAGCGATAGCGAAGTGTCAGACGCCGCCGCTGTTGGCTGAGCTGACGCCAACGCTTGATCGTCCCCACGCTCTGCGTGGGAATGCATCAACGGACGCTCCGCGTTCGGCTCTGGAGGGGACGCGGAGCGTCCCGTGCGGCATTCCCACGCGGAGCGTGGGAACGATCATGTTCAGGCAGGGAGATCGAGGCTATCCAGCGCCCGATTTACTGCCAACTCCCCCAGCATGATCAACTGCGCAATCCCCAACAACGCCCGACGTTGCGGCGCGGGCAACAGGTGGGCGACGTCCTGGGCGATGGTTTTGGCAGAAGCCAAGGTTTCGCTGGCGTCGGTCAGCAGTGCTTCGTTTTTGGTGTCGGCAGTGACCGCGTACATGGCGCGGGTTTTGCGAGGCGGTGGTGTGGAACCGGGGGGACAGAGGTAATGGTCGAGGGCGCGGTCGGCGGCTTGGTGGAGTTTTCTGGAATCGATGGATTCGTAGGCGGATGTGGGATCGATGTTCGGAGGGTTGGGTGTGGCTTTGAACATGGTGAATCTCCTTTTTAGTGCTGAGATCACCACGTCCTGTCGCTAAACAGGATGGGTGGCGACCGTATGCAGGTTAGCGAACCGGAAAAAAGGCAACCCGGTAGACCCGAAGGTCTCCCGCATACAGCCGCCATAGCGAGGTGCAGACGATTGTCTGCAACGAAGCATGGGCGCTGGTGCACTTTTTTGGTCCGAGTCGCTAAACCCGATCACTGAACCTATCAGCGACCAGCAAACGATAAAGACCCAACCACAGACGCACAAGCCGGCGGATTCTGGCGTAGCTGTAGGCAAAGGCGCAAGGTTGCGTAGCCTGAAAGAGTGTCTGTGGGTGTTGCTTAAACGGCGCTGTTTAAAGCGCCGACAAACCAAGCATCACACTGCTCCCATAGGGTCCAAGTGTTTGCTGCAACGTTGATTGTTCACGCGTTGTGCGCGCCTTGAGGCATTCCGATACAGCGCGTGAAAATGATCAACCTACTTGGAATCAGCCGCCGTTGCCCGCGCCGCTGTTTACCGAGACTGTGGTTCGGCAACGTGGACTGCCATGTATTCACATCTCATTCAGTGCTACACACAATTTTATGAATTACGCACATAGCACCCCAACCTTGCCTAGCAGTAAGCTGAACAATATTAAATCCACCAAAAAACTGATCATTTGGCATGCGAATCTTTATGACTGTACTGTCGTTAACACTAACTAGTGGCTGGGAACAAATACTACCGTTCTTTCCAAAGAAATTTATTTCACCTACAACCGCTCCGACTCCTTCACCGCTTCCATCGCCCGGACCTGTATTACAAGTAATATTCAATAAAGCTGATTTAAAGGAACGCCCCTTCAAGTCAAACAATATTCTATGCTGTCCGTATCCTCCGTTTCCACTCGCACCATTTACTAACCACAATGGCGAACCGCCGATTAAGACATTAGGATTTCCACTCATACGAACATATGTCAATGTCGCAACGCCAACATCACGAGGCACGCCAGACACAAAATATGTTTCGGGGCCGAAATAATCAATTACAACATCACTCTCTAATATTGAAAAAGTCCTTGGAGGTTCCGAAACATGCCCACTGCCGTAAAGAGCCTTAATTGTAAAGCTATGCCTCGCAACACTCAGCCCTGACAGATCCGACACCCAGGTGCCTGTTTCCGCATCTGCAGTTTCTTGCCCTATAGAAACCACACCATCAAATACTTCAATACGCTGACCTTTCGTCGCTGTTCCACTTAACGTAACCGCAGTTTCAAAAGTCGTACCCTCTGGTTTTATAATCTCACCGCTCGGCCTGCCAATTACCGACTCAATGGTCGGCTTCATATCCGCCACAACTTTAACGCCATAACTGCGCACCGGAAAACTCACCGCGTCACTCTCAACCTGACTCCCGCCCAACCCCGCTTTAAACTGCATACTCAGCGCACTGCCATGTTTAAGATTCTGCAGTTCAGCGAGCGGAATCGCAGCGGTGAAAAAACCCTGATTGATCCACACCTGATTGGTGGAGGCACCCGGTACTTTCCACAGCACTTTTTGGTAATTGCTGTCGTCCGCATTGGTCCCGGTCACGGTTAGCCACACCGGTTGCCCCAGCGCAATGAACGGCCAAACGCCCATCCGCGCCGTGCCATTGGCGGTTAAACCACTGACATCAAGCTCGGCGCCTTCGCCATTGTTGGCTGCCTCAATGATGGTCGGTTGTACCAGCACATGCTGCGGCAAACTTTGTACGCTCAGTGTCAGCGGCGGCGATGGTGTGGTTTGGCCTGCGCGAGTGACGGTGTACGCCACTGTCACCGTTTTGCCCAGATTGAACGCCAACACTGACACCGGCAGCGCAATTTCCTGCGGCCCCACCGCCTGCACGGTTTTCGGTGGCGCCGTGTGCGACCCACCCGCTGCCGTGCCTGCGGCTCCCGTCCAGGTGACGGTGATGATGTCACCGACTTTCAGCCCGGCGTCCACCACTGCTGTCAAACTGTTCAGCGCCGCCAGCGGGTCGAGGGTGCTGCCCGACGCTTGCTTGATAGTGGGCGCCTTCAAATCCGGCGCGGCCTCGCCGGTGACTTTGGCGCTGGCTACTCTGGAGTTGCCGACCGGATCGCCATTGGATCGGCGCAATGCATACGTCACGGTCACGTTGCTGCTGGCGACGACCTTGTCGTTGGGTACGTTCAAAACGCAGGGCTTTTTCTGCCCGAAGGGATCAACCTCCACAGTGCCGCTGACCGTCACAACCACATCGGGCTGCCCTGCCAGTCTCCCGGTGTAAACGGCTTCAACCACATCACCCGCCTGAAACCGGTTATCCGCCGTCACCACAACCACCAGCAACGGCCCCCCCGCCAGTTTTTCCAGGTCAATGATGCTCGCGTCATCCCCCGGAAAATCTTCCATGCGCTCCAGCAGAATCGGCATCGGCAATTGCGAGCCATCAAGATCCTCGTCCACACGCTGCACCGGCGACCATGGCTCATTGGTGTCCGGGCCGTTGCCGATCTGGTCGGTGACGGTGAAGCGGAAATTGAGTTTTTTATCCAGGCGTTTGGCTTGCTCGAGATAGGCGCGGATAACGGTGAAGCAAATGGTGATCGGTACTTCCGAGCCGGGATTTGGCGGTTGCGGGGCTTGGTCGCGACTGACGGTGACGGGTGGCAGCAGTTCGCCGTTGCAACTCAGGATGATGTCGTCGTAGGCCCGGCAATAGGGGTAGGAGACGCACACCTGCGCACTGACAAAATCCGCGCCGACGCCGTTTTTGATCGCGTCGGGCAATTCGAGTTTGAGTTCGGAGTGGCCGCCGGGCACGTCCATTTCGTCGCGCAGGCCGGGGCGGATGCGATTGTAGAGAATCTGCAGCGGCGGTTCGGACTCGCCTTTGTTGTTGCTGCCGCGCGTGATGGTGTAGGTCAACAGGTTGACCCGATCCGGATGCAGACGGCCGCGTGGGATGCGCAATGTCCAGCGCGCGTTGGGGTTCTGAACCGTCTGCACATCCAGCACTGACGACTCGCCCTCCAGCCACAGTGACAAGACATCCCCCACCTCGACCTCGCCCACCGGTGGCGGATCAACGATCACTTGCGCCCCCAGGCCGTCGGTTACCAGATCGTAAGCCACCAAAGGCACCCCGATGTGCGCGCCAATCACTGATTCGGTCTGGCCATTGACCATGGGCGGGAAAAGCACGAGGACGGTGTTGTCGGCGGTCTCGGATAGGGTCATGAACGGCGCTCCTGCGCAGCGGAATGGGCAGGTTTGATCAGAGCGCGTTTTTGTAGATGGCGCACCTGTCAGAGTTGACAGGTGCGGGGTGGATTCCGATGAATGGTGATGCGGTGAGTATTGCTCAGTGATCGTCCCCACGCTCTGCGTGGGAATGCATCAACGGACGCTCCGCGTTCGGCTCTGGAGGGGACGCGGAGCGTCCCGGGCTGCATTCCCACGCGGAGCGTGGGAACGATCATGTTCAGGCAGGGAGATCGAGATTATCCAGCGCCCGATTCACCGCCAATTCGCCGAGCATGATCAACTGCGCAATCCCCAACAACGCCCGGCGCTGCGGCGCGGGCAACAGGTGGGCGACGTCCTGGGCGATGGTTTTGGCAGAAGCCAATGTTTCGCTGGCGTCGGTCAGCAGAGCTTCGTTTTTGGTGTCGGCGGTGACCGCGTACATGGCGCGGGTTCTGCGGGGCGGCGGTGTGGAACCGGGGGGACAGAGGTAGTGGTCGAGGGCGCGGTCGGCGGCTTGGTGGAGCTTTCTGGAATCGATGGATTCGTAAGCGGATGTGGGATCGATGTTCGGAGGGTTGGGTGTTGGTTTGATCATGGTGAAACTCCGTGAAGGACTGAGCCGCCACGACTTATCGCTAAACAAGTTGAGGGTGGCGGCTGTACGCAGGTTAGCGATCCGGGTCACAGAAACCCCGGGTAGACCATTCGGTCTCCCACGCACAGCCACCATTACGCGATTGCATTGCAGAGACCCACAATCGAGAGCGGAGCGTTGTTGCGTCTGTAGTCGAAGCCGGATCGCTAAACCCGATCGCTGAATCTGTCAGCGACCCGCAAACGATAAAGACCGGACCACAAGCGCACAAGCCGGCGGATTCTGGCTTAGCTGTAGGCAAAGGCGCAAGGTTGCGTAGTCTGAAAGAGTGTCTGAGGGTGTTGCTTAAACGGCGCTGTTTAAAAACACCGTTTAAGCATCACACCGCTTCACTGTGGGAGCGGCGTTCGACTACCAACCAAAGGGCGAAAAACCTGGAGATCAATTGAGATCAATTTAGTTATTCTTAAAACAACCAAATCAACCAACACCACTAGAACTCACCATACTTCCATAGAATAACTTCCCCCATCGAACGTTGGATCAGTCGCCTGACTATAATAATAGCCCGGAGGGGTGTTCAACGTGACTTGAGTAGATCCCGCTGGCGCAACGGGCCACGCAGAAATGACAGGTGAACTTGCAATGATTACACGAGGAAAAGGACAGGCAGGAAAAAATACAGTATAGGCACTCCCCCCTCCCGTTATACGCAGTGGAGGGTTCTTCGTTTTAGTAACACGAAAAACATCAGACACATCACCTCCAGCAGCGGATGTTTTTACAACAAACTCGTGAATTCCCACACTCAAATTCACTCTCTTTGAGAACCAAAATCCGTCTATCACCACCATTGTTTCAATCAAAACCGAACCGTCGTACAACAACACGCTTTGTGAGTCAGCACTCCCATACAAATTAAGCCATGCAAAGGCGACTGTGGAGTCATGAACCACTTCTGGTTGCGCCCAAGTATTATAAACAAGCCCTTTTACTGAATTAATTAACAACTTGCTAACAACAACAGCAAACCTTCGAGGCAACGACACTGGCTGCGTTCCGTAAGTCGACCTGGCTATAAAAACATGATCATCAACCGAAAGATCTGAAATAGTTTTCCGCCACTCGCCATTTGCATTCACTGTGGCTTTACCTTGCGAAATCTCACCATCAAAGATTTCTACTTCAAAATCAGGCGTCGCCTTCCCTACCAGCTCGACTGAAGTTTCTCGGATCTTGCCGCCCTCTGGAACATCAGTCCCGCTAGGCCTCGCCGTTACTGCGCTAATAGTGGTCTCCTCTTCCAAGACAGCTAGAACTTTGTAACTCCGCACCGGAAAACTCACCGCCTCACTCTCAACCTGACTCCCGCCCAACCCCGCTTTAAACTGCATACTCAACGCACTGCCATGTTTAAGATTCTGCAGTTCAGCGAGCGGAATCGCAGCGGTGAAAAAACCCTGATTGATCCACACCTGATTGGTGGAGGCACCCGGTACTTTCCACAGCACTTTTTGGTAACTGCTGTCGTCCGCATTGGTCCCGGTCACGGTTAGCCACACCGGTTGCCCCAGCGCAATGAACGGCCAAACGCCCATCCGCGCCGTGCCATTGGCGGTTAAACCACTGACATCAAGCTCGGCGCCTTCGCCATTGTTGGCTGCCTCGATGATGGTCGGCTGTACCAGCACATGCTGCGGCAAACTTTGTACGCTCAGTGTCAGCGGCGGCGATGGTGTGGTTTGGCCTGCGCGAGTGACGGTGTACGCCACCGTCACCGTTTTGCCCAGATTGAACGCCAACACTGACACCGGCAGCGCAATTTCCTGCGGCCCCACCGCCTGCACGGTTTTCGGTGGCGCCGTGTGCGACCCACCCGCCGCTGTGCCTGCTGCCCCCATCCAGGTGACGGTGATGATGTCACCGACTTTCAGCCCGGCGTCCACCACTGCCGTCAGACTGTTCAGCGCCGCCAGCGGATCCAGGCTGCTGCCCGACGCCTCCTTGATGCTCGGTGCCTTCAAGTCCGGTGCGGCCTCGCCCGTGACCTTGGCATTGGCTGTTTTGGAACCGCCGACCAGATCGCCGTTTGGCTTGCTCAGTTGATAACTCACGGCGACATCGCTGTTCGCCACGATCTTGTCGTTAGGCACTCTCAGGATGCAGGTTTGCTTGACGCCAAACGGATCCCCTTCGACCGTCCCACTCACCGCCACCACAACATCCGGCTGCCCTGCGAGTTTCGCTGTGTAGGTGGCCTCTACTTTGTCGCCTACCTGAAAGCGATTATCTGAAGTCACCACAACCACCAGCAACGGTCCCCCCGCCAGTTTTTCCAGGTCAATGATGCTCGCGTCATCCCCCGGAAAATCTTCCATGCGCTCCAGCAGAATCGGCATCGGCAATTGCGTGCCGTCCAGATCCTCGTCCACACGCTGCACCGGCGACCATGGCTCATTGGTGTCCGGGCCGTTGCCGATCTGGTCGGTGACGGTGAAGCGGAAATTGAGTTTTTTATCCAGCCGTTTGGCTTGCTCCAGATAGGCGCGGGTAACGGTGAAGCAAATGGTGATCGGTACTTCCGAGCCGGGATTTGGCGGTTGCGGGGCTTGGTCGCGACTGACGGTGACGGGTGGCAGCAGTTCGCCATTGCAACTGAGGATGATGTCGTCGTAGGCCCGGCAATAGGGGTAGGAGACGCACACCTGCGCACTGACAAAATCCGCGCCGACGCCGTTTTTGATCGCGTCGGGCAATTCGAGTTTGAGTTCGGAGTGGCCGCCGGGCACGTCCATTTCGTCGCGCAGGCCGGGGCGGATGCGATTATAGAGAATCTGCAGCGGCGGTTCGGACTTACCTTTGTTGTTGCTGCCGCGCGTGACGGTGTAGGTCAACAGGTTGACCCGATCCGGATGCAGACGGCCCCGTGGGATGCGCAGCGTCCAGCGCGCGTTGGGGTCCTGAATCGTCTGCACATCCAGCACTGACGATTCGCCCTCCAGCCACAATGACAAGACATCCCCCACCTCGACCTCGCCCACCGGTGGCGGATCAACGATCACTTGCGCTCCCAGGCCGTCGGTTACCAGATCGTAAGCCACCAAAGGCACCCCGATGTGCGCGCCAATCACTGATTCGGTCTGGCCATTGACCATGGGCGGGAAAAGCACGAGGACGGTGTTGTCGGCGGTCTCGGATAGGGTCATGAACGGCGCTCCTGCGCAGCGGAATGGGCAGGTTTGATCAGAGCGCGTTTTTGTAGATGGCGCACCTGTCAGAGTTGACAGGTGCGGGGTGGTTTCCGATGAATGGTGATGCGGTGAGTATTGCTCAGTGATCGTTCCCACGCTCTGCGTGGGAATGCATCACCGGACGCTCCGCGTTCGGCTCTGGAGGGGACGCGGAGCATCCCGGGCTGCATTCCCACGCGGAGCGTGGGAACGATCATGTTCAGGCAGGGAGATCGAGGTTATCCAACGCCCGATTCACCGCCAACTCCCCCAGCATGATCAACTGTGCAATCCCCAACAACGCCCGGCGCTGCGGCGCGGGCAACAGGTGGGCGACGTCCTGGGCGATGGTTTTGGCAGAAGCCAAGGTTTCGCTGGCGTCGGTCAGCAGTGCTTCGTTTTTGGTGTCGGCGGTTACCGCGTAAATGCCGCGGGTTTTGCGAGGCGGTGGCGTGGAGCCGGGTGGGCAGAGGTAATGGTCGAGGGCGCGGTCGGCGGCTTGGTGGAGCTTTCTGGAATCAATGGATTCGTAGGCGGATGCGGGATCGATGTTCGGAGGGTTGGGTGTGGCTTTGAACATGGTGAATCTCCTTTTTAGTGCTGAGATCACCACGTCCTGTCGCTAAACAGGATGGGTGGCGACCGTATGCAGGTTAGCGAACCGGAAAAAAGGCAACCCGGTAGACCCGAGGGTCTCCCGCATACAGCCGCCATAGCGAAGTGCAGACGATTGCCTGCAACGAAGCATGAGCACTGGTGCACTTTTTTGGTCCGAGTCGCTAAACCCGATCACTGAACCTTTCAGCGACCAGCAAACGATAAAGACCCGACCACCAGCGCACAAGCCGGCGGATTCTGGCGTAGCTGTAGGCAAAGGCGCAAGGTTGCGTAGCCTGAAAGAGTGTCTGAGGGTGTTGCTTAAACAGCAGTGTTTAAACCACCGACAACTCGAGGTTCACACCGATCGCTGTAGGAGTGAGCCTGCTCGCGATAGCGATATTCCAGTGACATAAATGTTGACTGACACGACGCCATCGCGAGCAGGCTCACTCCTACAAGGGATTGGTTTTGGTTCGGAGATGGAGGTGGGGACTCAGATCGCCGGGATATCCAGTGGCGCCGCCATGAACTGGCTGATCCGCGCGCGCAGCCATTTCTCCGCCGGGTCGTTGTCATGCACCCCGCTCCAGGCCATCGACAACTGCGCCGCATCAATCGGGAATGGCGGGTCTTCGGCGCGCAGCGCACAACCTTCGACCAGCGCACACGCGGCGTAATCCGGCACGGTGGCGATCATTTCAGTGCCAGCGAGCAAGGCGCGCAGACCGCTGAATTGCGGCACGCCGAGGACCACGCGGCGGCTGCGTCCGACCTTGGCCAGGTCCATGTCGATGTTGCCGCTCAAGTCGCCGGAGAACGACACCATCGCGTGCGGGCGCGCGCAATATTCGTCGAGGGTCAGCGGCCCCGGACGGTCGTCGCCACGCAGGACTTTGCAGGGAATGTCACGGAGTTTTTTGCGCTTGGCGTTGGCCGGCAAATCGGTGGTGTAACTGACGCCGACGGAGATTTCCCCCGACGCCAGCAGTGCCGGCATCAGCAGATAGTTGGCGCGACGCACGACCACGACAATCCCCGGTGCCTCCTGCTGAAGCTGGCGTAACAGCGGCGGAAACAGCCCAAATTCGGCGTCGTCCGACAAACCGATACGGAACACGTCGCAGCTGCTCTCCGGTTCGAACTCTTTGGCGCGGCTGACGGCGCCGGAAATCACGTCCATCGCCGGTTGCAGCTCCTTGAGGATGGCCAGTGCACGGGCCGTCGGTTCCATGCCGCGACCGTTGCGCAACAGCAACGGATCGTCGAACAGATCACGCAAACGCCCGAGCGCCGCGCTGACCGCGGGCTGGCCCATAAACAGTTTTTCGGCGACGCGGGTCAGGTTCTTCTCGAACATCAGCGCTTCGAAAATCACCAGCAAATTCATGTCGACGCGGCGCAGATCGTTACGGTTCATGGGCACGGATTCCTTATAGCCAACCAGACGCAAGTGCTGCGCACTGTACGCGATCCACGGCCCTGTGAACGCGGAGCCAGAGCGAAATTAACAACGATTAACTCGTCAGTCACTGCGCCCCGTCCAACAATGAGTCCCTCTGCGCAGCGTTGATTTTGACCTGTGGGAACGCGCTCCCCCGCGCCTTCCCCACCGACACGGACCTTGGCCATGGCTCATTTGCAGCAAACCGTCGCCCTCGCCCCTGCCTGCGAACCGCGCAAAAGCGCCATTGGTGGACTCAGCCCGCAACGCGAACGACAGGTCAAACAATTGATCCTCGAGCGCTTGGGCGAAAGCCTTGAGGTGACCGAACTGGCCCGCGCCTGTTCGCTGTCACGCAGCCATTTCTCCCGCGCCTTCAAGTGCAGCACCGGAGTGTCACCGCAGGACTGGATCCGCACCCAGCGCCTCGCCCGCGCCAAGCTGCTGATCCAGCACACCGACCTGAGCCTGACGCAGATCAGCCTGGAATGCGGCTTCTGTGATCAGGCGCATTTCTGCCACATGTTCACCCGCAGTGAAGGCATCAACCCGTTCGCCTGGCGCTGTCAGGCCATGCGTGAATTGAAGACCCACCGCCCACAACCTGCCCGGTTTTGACGTTCGCTTCTGCGCCAGCCGTTGCGCTGACGCCCAAACCTGAGGATTATGCCGGGACACCCCGGATCAGAAGGCCTGCGCGCGCGCCCGGCCCTGATTCGTCTTGTCCGCCGCATCACCGCAGGAGCGAGCTGTTGAGTCTTTCCCCGAATCAGGCCATCGGTTTCGGCCCCTATCGGATTGATCCTGTTCAGCGTTTGGTGCTCGAAGGCGAGCAACCCTTGCGGCTGGGCCGTCGGGCAATGGACATCCTGTTGACGCTGCTCGCGCATGCCGGGGAAGTGCTGAGCAAGCAGCAACTGATGGCGGCGGTGTGGCCGGACAGCGTGGTCGAAGAGATCAACCTGCGTGTGCACATGGCGGCGCTGCGCAAGGCGCTTGGCGATGGGCAGGCCGGCCAGCGCTATATCGTGACCGTGGCGCAACGCGGCTACAGTTTCGTCGCGCCGATTCTTTCGCAAGCCATTGAACAACGCACAGTCGCCAACGCGGCCGGGCACAACCTGCCGCTGCGCCGCACGCGGATGATCGGACGCCAGGCGCTGGTCGACAATTTGATGGCGCAACTGCCGCGCCAGCGCTGCATCACGCTGGTCGGCCCCGGCGGTATCGGCAAAACCACCGTGGCCCTGCGCGTCGCCGAGCAATTGATCGGTCAGTATCGCGACGGCATTCGGCTGGTGGATCTGGCACCGCTCAATGATCCTCGATTGATCTGCTCGCACGTGGCTGCCCTGCTCGATCTGACGTCGGTCGACAATGATCCACTGGCAAGTCTGGTCAGTGGTCTGGGCCAACGCCAGATGTTGCTGGTGATCGACAACTGCGAACACTTGATCGATGCCGTCGCGGCACTCAGCGAAAGCGTGCTGCGCGGGGCGCCGAAGGTGCATATCCTCGCCACCAGCCGTGAAAGCCTGCGCGCAGAAGGCGAATATGTGCAGCGTCTGGATTCCCTCGATTACCCGTCAACGGCGACTGTGCTGGATCGCCAACAGGCACTGACGTTTTCTGCCGTGCAACTGTTCGCCGAACGGGCCACGGCGGCACAGGAAAATTTCGAATTAGGCGACGCTCAGTTGCCCTTGGCGATTGAAATCTGCCATCGGCTGGACGGTATTCCCCTCGCACTGGAACTGGCGGCGGCGCAGGTCGCCGAGTTGGGGCTGGAGGGTTTGCTGAGCCAGTTGCAGGGGCGTCTGCCGCCCTTGGCACCGGGTAATCAGACCAGCCTGGAGCGGCATCTGACCCTGCGCGCCACGCTGGACTGGAGCTTCAATCTGCTCAACCGCTGTGAGCAGACCGGCCTGCGCCGTTTGAGTGTGTTTCGTGGCGGCTTCACTCTGGAATCTGCGGCGGCGGTGATTGTTGGCCCGCAGATCGAACCCGGGGCGGTGTTTGCTTCGATCACGCAGTTGGTCGCCAAGTCGCTGCTCAGCGTGGAGGTCGGTGATGAAGAGGTGTTCTACCGTCTGCTCGACACCACGCGCCGCTATGCCCTGGAAAAACTCGAACAGGCTGCCGAACTGACTGAAACCCGCGAACGCCATGCCGAACGCTGTCTGGCGTTGATGCATCTGGCGCAGGCGGACTGGGAAAACACCCCGACCACGCTGTGGATCGAGCGCTACGCCCGAGGTCTGGAAGATTTGCGCGCAGCACTGGATTGGTGTTTGAACGATGAAGGACCGGACGACCTGGGGATTCGCCTGACGGCAGCCTCGGCGCCGCTCTGGCAGGAGCTGTCGCTGCTCAAGGAGTACGGCGGCTACGTGCGCCAGGCCTTGCGTCTGCTGGAAGGTATTCAGCCACCCTGCCCGCACCTGAACATTGCGCTGCAACTGGCCCTCGGTAGCGCTTGCTATCACACGTGGGGCGGCACCCCGGAAACCGTTGAAGCGTTCGTCAAGGCTCACGCACTGGCAGAAACACATGGCGATGTCGCCGGGCAATTGCGCGCGGTGTCCGGACACATGGCGGTCAACCTCAGTTGCGGGCATTACCGCAAGGCGCTGGCACAGAGCGAACACTTCGACCGGCTCGGCACTCACGGCGATCCGTTGTTGTCCCTGAGCACCCACCGGTTGCGGGTGCTGGCGTTGCATTACGCCGGCGACCAGCCGCAGGCCCGCGAGCACGCCGAACAGGTGATCGAGCGCATGGCCCACAGCGGCCACCTCAATCGGTTTACCCATGGCTTTGGCGTGCAATACGACCAGAGCGTTGCCTCGCTGACGGTGCTGGCGCGGGTGCTGTGGCTGCAAGGTTTCCCCGAGCAGGCCTGGAAAACCGCGCGGCAGGCGCTGGACATCGCCGTGCAGATCAACCACGGCACGTCGATCTGTTACACGCTGGCGCTGGCCACGTGCCTGATCGCTCATTACAACGGTGACCAGCAGAACGCCCGCGCACTGGTGCAGCTGCTGCTAGAGCAATCGCAGAAGCATTCGGTGCTGCTGTTCCATACGTGGGCGCGGCATTACGCGCAGGTGATCGATGCCGAAAACGCTGGACCGGTGCAGGCACAGGACAGTGGCTTGATCCGGGAAATCATGGTCACGCTGGATGACCGGTTCGTCGACGAGGCGCTGGTCGAACGAGCGCGAAGTGGCGAAGCGGGTTGGAGCACGGCGGAGATTTTGCGGGCGCAGGCGGATCGGCTGGTGGCTTTGGATCGGGACAGTCCGCCAGGCCCCCATCGCTGGCAAGCCAGCTCCCACAGGGTTTTGAAGTGCGCTGAGGATTTGGGCTCTACCGCAAATCATTGTGGGAGCTTGCTTGCCAGCTCCCACAGGATTGTGAGGTGTTCCGAAGACTTGGATTCAACTGCAAATCACTGTGGGAGCTTGCTTGCCAGCTCCCACAGGATTGTGAGGTGTTCCGAAGACTTGGATTCAACTGCAAATCACTGTGGGAGCTGGCTTGCCAGCGATGGCGTCAGTTCAGCTAGCGATAACCTTGAGACAGCAGAGAAGATCCTCCAGCAAGCCCTGTCCATCGCCCGCTCCCAAGGCGCGCTGGCCTGGGAGTTGCGCACCGCCACTTCACTGGCGCAACTGTGGCAACGGCAACATCGCTATCGCGAAGCGCTCGACCTGCTGACGCCGATCTATCAACGTTTCACCGAAGGCTACGCGACCCCTGACTTGCGCACAGTGCGCAGGCTGCTGGATGATTTAAACCGCCAGCTGAAGCTCTGAAGCGCGGCTTTTATAACGCGCATAGCGCTGCTCGACATCTGTCCGTTCCGCAGGTGAACACCATTGCTCGCGAGCGTAACTGCGCGTGGTATTGAGCATCCGGTAACGCGCCAATCCACTGCCCCGCTCGACACAGAGCAACGACTTGGCGACCAGTTGCCCAACCACGGCCACCAGCACTTGCGGCGGCAGATCGGTAGAGGTGACAACGGCCAATGCTTGATCCAGCGTGAAGGTTTTGGGGAACACCGAGAGCCGCTGCAGAGCCAGTTTTTCCGTGTCATTGAGGTATTGATAACCCCAGTCCAGCGCAGCCTTGAGCGTCTGGTGACGCGGCACGGCGGTGCGTCGGCCATGGCTGAGCAACTGCAGACAATTGCCCAGTTGCGCCTGCAACCCGACCAGCGCCAACGCATCAATCTGCGTCACCGCCAATTCAATCGCCAAAGGCAAACCATCGAGCCGCCGGCAAATATCGCAGACCGCTTTGAGATCCTGTTCACGCAGCATGAACCCCTGCTGACGGGTGCGTGCGCGGCTGACGAACAACTGCACCGCCGAGTAACTCATCGCCTCTTCGACACTGATCAACTCGGACGATTTTGGCACCGTGAGCGGCCGCAACGGCTGCAGCGTTTCCAGGTTGACCTGCAACGCCTCGCGGCTGGTTGCCAGTACCGACAGGCGCGGTGCGGCGTCGAGCAAGTGTTGCACCAGCGCCTGACAGCGTTCGCGCAAGTGTTCGCAGTTATCCAGCACCAACAAGGCATGGCGCTGCGTGAGTGTGGCGAAATCGGTTTGAAGGGTGTTGAGCACGGCTTCGAGCAGTGGCGTGCTGTCGTCGAACGA
Source organism: Pseudomonas sp. 4CAES_32.4 (assembly GCF_058136335.1). Taxonomy (NCBI): domain Bacteria; kingdom Pseudomonadati; phylum Pseudomonadota; class Gammaproteobacteria; order Pseudomonadales; family Pseudomonadaceae; genus Pseudomonas; species Pseudomonas sp. 4CAES_32.4. Next base: position 2,297,305 of record NZ_CM176882.1, on the reverse strand, counting down.
GGCCAGATCGACCCGCCATACACCATCGCAAAAATGCTCCAGCAACAGTTCGGCCACGCGCAGTGCCACGGTGGTTTTGCCCACGCCCGCCGGGCCCGTGATTGTCATCATCCGGCACAGTGGCAGTTGCCGCACCAGGCTGCCGACCAGCGCATCACGGCCGGTGACCGGTGTCAGTCGGGCGGGCAAGTTGTGTTGCGGCGCGTGCAGGTGCTCGAAAACCAATAGCGCCGTGCTGTCGTAATGCACCGGCGCAATGAAGCTGTAACCGCATTGCGGCACGTTGACGATGTAACGCTGACCGTTTTCGCCGTCGCGCAATGCACGGCGCAACGCAGCGATGTGCACACGCAAGTTGATCTCTTCGACCACTGACGTCGGCCAGACCAGGGCGATCAACTGCTCTTTGCTGACCACTCGCCCGGCGCGTTCGACCAGCACTTGCAGAATGTCCAGCGCACGGCCGCCCATGCGCAATTGCCGATCCCCGTCGAGGATCAACCGCTGGCGCAAATGAAACGCGTAAGGGCCGAAACGCAGCACCGACGCCGGGTTCAAATCGTGATGGCTGTTCATGCCAAGTATCTTGGCAGTCTCAGGTGACGGAACAACCACCACGCAGGGCGCAGCACGGACATCCGGGTGCGCCAGACGGACAGAACCGCTCTAGCTGAACTGTTCGCGGTACTGTGCGGGGGTCAGGCCGAGCTTTTCGGCGAACAGCGAACGCATGTGCCGCACGCTGCCAAAGCCACTTTTGTAGGCCACGGTTTTCAGCGGCAGATCGCTGGTTTCGAGAAGGTTTCGCGCACAGTCGATGCGCGCACTTTGCAGGAACTCCATCGGGGTCATGTTGACGTCACGGGCGAACACTCGCGCGAAGTGTCGCGCACTCATATTCGCCAGAGCCGCCATGCGCTCGACGGTGAAGGCTTCGTCAAGGTGTTCCAGAACATGGTTCTGCACCCGCGTGATGGGCGTTTCCTGCGGGGCCACGGCAGCCATCAATGGGCTGAACTGCGCCTGACCGCCCTGACGTTTCATCACCACCAGCAGCACCTTGGCCACGTCCTGCGCCAGTTTCTTGCCGTGATCCCGGGCAATCACGGCCAGTGCCAGGTCAATCCCGGCGGTGACTCCCCCCGAGGTGATCAGATTACGATCCTCGACGAAAATCTGATCGGTCGCGACACTGGCCTTGGGGAAACCTTTGATCAAACGCTCGGTGTAGTTCCAGTGCGTGGTCACGCGATAGCCGTCGAGCAATCCGGCATGCCCCAGCACGAAAGCGCCGGTGCAGATCGAGCCGTAGCAAGTCGCACGCTGCACCGCGCCGGGCAGCCAGGCGAACAACTGCGGAAATCTTTCGTTGTAGGCGCCCGGCCCGCCTGGCACCAGCAGCAAGTCATAGTGATCATTGGCGTCATCAATGTACCGGTCGGCCTGGACTCGCACGCCGTTGGAAGCGCGCAACGGCCCCTGCTCGGTGCCAAGGGTGACCAGTTGATAGTGCAAATCGGCTTGCAAGAAACGGTTGGCCACCGAAAACACTTCCATCGGCCCGGCCATGTCGAGCAGCAGAAAATCGGGGAACAGCACCATTGCCACGGTTTTCATGGGAACCATCACTGAGATCAAAAAAGTTAAACGCTTCAGACAGGCTGAACATTATGGCCAAGTGAAACGATGCCAGGGCAAGAAAATGCGTGAACAGCGCCGCAAAACTGTCAACCTGATCAGGACAGTCTTTCAATTTCCATCTACTTATTGTGCAGCGAGGTAAACAGTAACCTTCTCCTCACTCGGACGAATTCACGTCCCGCCAGGAGATTTCATCATGCTGACCCTTCGCAAAGCCTCCGATCGTGGCCTCGCCAATCATGGCTGGTTGAAGTCGTTCCACACCTTTTCTTTCGCCAGCTACCGCGACCCTCGTGAGCAGGGTTTCTCCGACCTGCTGGTGATCAATGATGACCGCGTAGCGGCCGGCAAAGGTTTTGGCCAGCACCCGCATCGCGACATGGAGATTTTCTCCTACGTGCTCGAAGGTGCGCTGGAACACAAGGACACCCTGGGCACCGGTTCCGTCATCCGCCCTGGCGACGTGCAACTGATGAGCGCCGGCAGCGGCGTGGCGCACAGTGAGTTCAACCACTCGGCGAGCAAGCCAGTGCACTTCCTACAAATCTGGATCGTGCCGGAAGTCAGCGGTGCCAAACCGCGTTACCAGCAGGAGCATTTCAGCGCGCAGAAAAAACGCGGTCGTCTGCAACTGATCATCTCGCCGGAAGGCAGTCACGGATCGCTGAAAGTTCGTCAGGATGCGCGGGTTTATGCCGGGCTGTTCGACGGCAAGGAAAGCGCCACCCTGGAACTGCCAGCCAACCGCTACGCCTATGTGCATGTAGCACGGGGCAGTGTCGAACTGAACGGCGAGCAATTGCGCGAAGGTGACGGGGTGCGGGTTCGTGAAGAACAGGCACTGACCTTGAGCAATGGCGTGGATGCCGAAGTGCTGGTGTTTGACTTGCGGCCCCAGGAGTTGCCGCAGATGCCATGATGCAGCTTGTTAACGCCCACAAAAAACGGCCTTCACTGAAGGCCGTTTTTTTATTGCGGCGATATAGGCAATGAAAACTCGAAGGGATTGGGTACGCTGAACTCCTTGCCCGCCTGAATCGCTGCCAGTGTCGTTTGCATCGCGACATACATGTTGGCCTGGTTGGCATAGTAAGCACCGACAACGATCGCCACGATGCCAACCAACTGCACGGCGGTGGCCGCCCAGACATTGGCCTTTACCGTAGCGCCTTGCCTGGCTGCCTCCTCGGTTCTCCTGGCCGTCTCTCGCATTTCTCTTGAAAGCAGGTCATAACGTTTGTCTCGTTCGATGTGACATTTGTCCCGCTCAGCCTGAGCGACGAGAAACGCATCGATTCTTGCCGACACTTCACACACCCGGGTATCGATTTTTGTCGATACCTCGCTGATCCGAGCATCCATCCGCGCCTCGATGGTCTCGATCCTGGCATTGAACTCTTCGCGTCTGATGTCACTCATGGCTTGGCTATTCCGACTTTCGCTTGACGTGTCACACACTGGATTTTGAAGCACTTCCCTGACGTTCAATTCGACACCTTTTGGGTTACCGAGACCTTCCGTGGCCATTGGCGTCAACGATATATTTGTCCCCGCAGACCCACAAGCCAGCGGATTCTGACCCGGATGTAGGCCGTTTCGTCAGACCTTGTAGCCCTGCCAAAACCGCCCTTGCGCCTACTCGTTCTCCAGTACAAACGCCTCGACGATCTGCTCGATCACCGCCCGCACCCGTGCGGTATGGCGCAAATCCGCATGGGTCACCAGCCACACTTCATAAGGCTCTGGCCGGGTTCGCTCTGGCCAGAGCCTGACCAGACCGTCACGCTCGCCCATGTACACCGGGATTTCTCCGACGCCCAGACCTGCCGCTATTGAGCGGCGTACCAACAGACTGGAACTGAGACTGGCGACGATTCGCCCGCGATTCATTGGCTCAGAGACCAGCGTCAGATCCTTTTTATTCTGCAGATACGGTTGATAGACCACCAGATCATGGCCTTCAAACGCCGTGCCCGGCTCCGGCGCGCCATTGCTATCGACATACGCCTGAGCTGCGAAAAGTCCTACGGGCCAACGGGCAATTCGCCGGGCGATCAAATCTGGATTGTCCGGCCGCGTATTGCGCACCGCGATATCCGCCTCACGCTTGGCCAGGCTGAGAATTTGCGTAGAGGCATCGAGTTGCACCTGGACCTGGGGATGCTGCTCATGCAGGCGAGCCATGGCCGGAATCAGGAAATCGATGGCCAGCGAATCGGTGGTGCTGACCCGCACACTGCCTGTCAGGCGATCATCGAGCCCCTGGATCTGCCGCTCAAGTTCCAGTGCTGAATGTTCCATTTTCTCGACATTCTTCAGCGCCGCCTCGCCCACCGCCGTCAACGCGTAGCCGTCGGAGGTACGCAGAAACAACGTCGCGCCGAGGGACTTTTCCAGCGCGCTGATCCGCCGCCCGACAGTCGCCTGATCCACATTCAGAACACGCGCGGCCCCGCGCAGTGTCGACGCGCGGCAAACCGCGAGAAACACCCGAGCATCATCCCAATTCACTCTGCCTCCTGGTGATGCAATTACGCATCACAACAATGAAAATTCGCTGCATAAACGCAGCAACGATAGCCGATATGCTGGGCGCCATAAACCTTCCTCGGAAACGTCAATATCATGCGCACTCAAACTACCGGTGCTCTCTGGCTGCCGATCTTCGCCGGGCTCTGCGCCAGCCTGGTCAGCATCGGACTGGCACGCTTTGCCTACACGCCACTGATTCCCGCGCTGATTCAGGCGCAGTGGTTTTCTGCCAACGATGTGGTGTATCTCGGCGCGGCCAATCTGATTGGCTACTTGATCGGCGCCCTGCTCGGCCGTCCGATGGCGCGTCATCTCGGCAACAAAAACGCCCTGCGCCTGATGATGCTGGTGGTGACTGCGGCGTTTTTCGCTTGTGCGTATCCGTTGTCCGTGAGCTGGTTCTTCGGCTGGCGCTTGCTGTCCGGCATCGCTGGCGGTGCAATCATGGTGCTGGTCGCGGCGACGGTACTGCCGCATGTTCCGCCGGCGCGTAAAGGGTTGGCCAGTGGCGCGATTTTCCTTGGCATCGGCCTCGGCATTGCCGGTTCCGGCACGATTGTGCCGCCCCTGTTGAGTCTCGGTCTGCAAGCCACCTGGTTCGGGCTCGGAGCCATCGCGCTGTTGCTCACAGCGGTGAGCTGGTTTGGCTGGCCCGCTGATCTGCCGGCGCCGATTGTTGCGCAAAACACCATGATTGCACCGACACCTGCCGGCGTTTATGTGTTGTTCGCCCAATACGCCTTTATGGCCGCTGGACTGGTGCCGGCCATGGTCTTCCTCGTGGATTACGTGGCGCGCGGCCTCGGCGCCGGGGCTCACGTCGGCGCGCTGGTCTGGGTGATGTACGGCTTGGGCGCAATTGTCGGCCCGGTGAGTTATGGCTTTCTCGCCGACAAGCTCGGCGCACGCTTGAGCATCCGTTTGGTGCTGGTGATTCAGGCGATTGCCCTCGGGCTGTTGGCGGTTTCCCAATCATTCTTGGCGCTGGCGTTGCTCGCGGTGATTCTCGGCTCGTTCCCGCCGGGCATCGTGCCGCTGGCGTTGGCGCGGGTGCATGAACTGGTGCCGGAGCACGCTCGCCAGCAAATCGCCTGGAGCCGCGCCACGGTATCGTTTGCCACGTTTCAGGCGCTGGCCGGGTTCGGCTATTCGGCGCTGTTCAACGCCAACGGTGGCCACCACGCGATGCTGTTCATCATTGCCTGCGGCGCGATTGGCGTGGCATTGCTCCTGGAACAAGCCATGAACATCTGGGCACGCATAAACCAAGATGGGAGCGAGCCTGCTCGCGAAAGCGCTTTATCTGACAACCCTGCGCTAACCGTCCCGGCGCCTTCGCGAGCAAGCTCGCTCCCACACGGTTATCGGGATTGACCTGAATTTATCGAGGGATGCACGACTCCCATCTACACACACTTTTATCAGGAGCAAGCACTATGTCCTTACCCCACGAAATGACCCGCATCGAAATCACCGAACCCGGTGGCCCCGAGGTTCTGCAAGCCAAGCGCGTGCCGCTGCCCGACGTCGCCGAGGGCGAAGTGCTGATCCACGTGCACGCCGCCGGGATCAATCGCCCGGACGCCCTGCAACGCGCCGGTAAATACCCGATGAAACCGGGCATGAACCCGATTCCCGGCCTGGAAGTTGCCGGGGTGGTTGTGGCCCTTGGCGACGGCGTCAGCCAGTTCGCCGTCGGTGACCGCGTCTGCGCGCTGACCAATGGTGGCGGTTACGCCGAATACGCCGCCGTGCCGGCCGGCCAGACGCTGCCGATTCCGCAGGGAATCGACTGGGTGCAAGCCGCCGCGATTCCGGAGACGTTTTTTACCGTGTGGGCCAACCTGTTTGGCCTCGGTGGCGCCAGCAAAGGCCAGCGCGCGTTGATTCACGGCGGCACCAGCGGCATCGGCACCACCGCCCTGATGCTTTGCCGCGAATTCGGTATCGAGGCCTTTGCTACCGCTGGCAGCCCCGACAAATGCGCAGCAATCAGCAAGCTCGGTGGTCAGCCGATCAACTACCGCGAAGAAGAGTTCGCCAAAGTCATCGCCGATAAAACCGATGGTCAGGGCGTGAATGTGATTCTCGACATCATGGGCGGCTCTTATCTCAACGATAACGTCAGTGCTCTGGCGATGGACGGGAGGCTGGTGATGCTCGGTTTCCTTGGCGGCGCGAAGGCCAACGACTTTGATCTATTAGCGATGATGGCCAAACGTGCCGTTATTACTGGATCGTTGCTACGGGCCCGCACAGCTGCGGAAAAGGCCGAGATTGCCGACCAACTTCTCAAGCACGTATGGCCAGCGCTGGCTGCCGGACGCTGCCTGCCACTCATCGACAAGGTCTACCCGCTCGCCGACGCCACCCAGGCCCATGCGCACATGGAGGCCGGCGACCATATCGGCAAGATCGTGTTGAAGGTCAGTTGAGTTGTTGCAGCATTTTGTAATCGTTGCGCCGTTACGGTGGTCGAAAATGTCACGCGAAGGCCAAGGCATCTGGTAAAAAGCGTTCTTTGCCCGACCTTTGGTGAAACGTTTAATGTTCCTTGCCTTCATGACCCGTCTGCGTCGCCGCCGCTTGGCGTTCGCCTTCATGGCTGCGCTGATTATCGGCGTGCCGACGAGTTGTGCCGTACTCGAACACACCGAACGCAAGCTGCTGTTTCGCATTGAACCGGGCACGGCCGGCTGGTATCGCGGCCTGCCCGGCAGCGTGCAGGAACTCGATCTGCAACCGAAGAGTTTCAAGGCCGGACAAAACATCCATGCCTGGTGGTGGCCGGCGGAAAAACCCAATGCCCCGGCCATCCTGTATCTGCACGGCGTACGCTGGAATCTCACCGGACAGCTGTTCCGCATCGAACAACTGCGCGCAGCGGGCTATTCGGTGCTGGCCATCGATTACCGTGGCTTCGGCCAGAGCAAGGGTGATCTGCCGTCCGAAAGCAGCGTTTACGAAGATGCGCGGGTGGCTTGGGAACGCTTCAAGTTGCTGCAGCCCGACCCGAGCAAACGACTGATCTATGGCCATTCACTCGGTGGCGCTGTGGCGATCGATCTGGCTGCAGAGCTGGGCCAGGATGCTGCGCGTAAAAATGTACCACTGCCGGTGCGGGGTCTGGTGATCGAGTCGACCTTCACGTCCCTGGCCGATGTTGCCGCCGCTGTAGCCGATACGTCGTTGCCGGTGCGTTGGTTGCTGTCGCAGAAATTTGATTCCATCGACAAAATCGCTGACATCCATATGCCCTTGCTGGTGGTGCACGGTCTGGCTGACGCCTTCGTGCCGCCGCGCTTCAGCGAGCAGTTGTTCAACGCCGCTCAGCAACCCAAACGCTTGTTGCTGGTACCCGGTGCCACGCACAACAACAGCATGGCGCTCGGCGGGCAGAACTATCGCAAGGCGCTCGACAGCTTGATGCACAGCAAACCACCGCCTCGGGTGGCCGGGCCTGCGACCGTTCGCAGCGCGCGGGACACCTAGCGGTAGCCACGCGCCTGCAAATCGAACAGTTGTGCGTAATGCCCGGCAGCGGCGATGAGTTGCTCGTGGCCACCCTGCTCGAGAATTCGCCCCTGTTGCAGCACGATGATGTGGTCGGCATTGCGCACGCTGGAAAACCGATGGGAAATCAGCAGCGTCATGCGCGCTTCGCTGTGTTGGCTGAAATGCTCGAACACCGCCGCCTCCGCCGCGGGGTCGAGGGCCGAAGTTGGCTCATCAAGGATAAGAAGGTCGGCATCACGGCGCATGTACGCGCGGGACAAGGCAATCTTCTGCCACTGCCCTCCGGACAATTCCTGGCCACCGGCAAACCAGCGTCCCAACTGCGTGGCATAACCCTTGTCGAGCCCTTCGATAAAGGGTGCCGCCATGCCTTGGATAGCAGCCTCCTGCCACCTTTGTTGATCGTTGAATGCCAAAGTATCGCCGACGCCGATATTTTCGCCGACGCTGAACTGGTAGCGGATGTAATCCTGAAAAATCACGCCAATGCGCCGACGCAACGCGGTTTCCTGCCAGTCCTGCAAATCGCTGCCGTCGAGCAGAATGCGCCCTTGATCGGGACGGTAGAGCCGGGTCAGCAGTTTGATCAGCGTGGTCTTGCCAGAACCGTTCTCGCCGACCAGCGCCATGCTCTGGCCCGGCAGCAGTTGCAGGTCGATGTTTTCCAGGGCCGGTCGACTGGCTCCGGGATAACGGAAACCGACGTTTTCGAAGCGCAAACCATCGCCCGGGAGGGCTCCGACCGTCAGGTGGCCGGCATCGACCTGCACTGGCTCGGCCAGATATTCATAAAGACTGGTCAGGTAGAGGCCGTCTTCGTAAAGGCCGCTGATTGCACTCAGACTGCTGCTCACCGCGCTTTGGCCTTGCTTGAACAGCACCAGATACATGGTCATCTGGCCGAGGCTGATCTGGCCATGCACGGCATCGATCACCACCCAGGCATAGGCCAGGTAAAATGCCGCAGTGCCGAGCAGGCCGAGGCCAAAACCCCAGCCATCGCGCCGTAACGTCAGGCGCCGGTCTTCGGCATACAACTTGGCAAACGTGTCGCGGTAGCGTTGCAGCAACAGTGGGGCAAAACCGAACAGCTTGACCTCTTTGATATAGGTTTCGTGGGACAGCAAGGTTTCGATGTAGCTCTGCTGCCGGCTCTCCGGCGCGCGGCGGGTGAACAGGCGAAAGGCGTCACCGGAAAAATGCGCCTCGGCAAAGAACACCGGCAACGCACCGACCACCAGCAACACCAGCGCCCACGGGGAAAAGTGCACCAACAGCACACCGAAGCTGATCAGCATGATCAGGTTCTGGATCAAGCCCAGCGACTTCATGACCAGCGCCAGAGGGCGGGTCGAAGCCTCGCGACGCACGCGCACGAGTTTGTCGTAGAACTCGGAGTTCTCGAACTGCACCAGTGACAGGGTCTGCGCTTTCTGCAAAATCAGCGTATTGACCTTCTGCCCCAGCTGCACCCGCAATAGCGACTGCTGCACCGAGAGCGCCCGCTGTGTGCCGGACAACAGCGCCAACACCCCAGCTTCCAGCAACACATAACGCAACACCGGCCACAGCGGCGCACTGCCGTGTTGCGCGTGTAACTGCATGGCTGCCACCACGGCGTCGACAATTCGCTGCCCCAACCATGCCGCCAGTGCCGGTAGCAAACCGGCCACCAGCGTTGCCAGCACCAGCCCCAGAAACAAACCTCGCGACGTCCCCCAGACCAAGCGCAAGGCGCGCTGCGCCTGATCGAACAAGGAGGTGAAACGCGATAGATCGGGCATGGGGCGCAGGGCTCGGCTGGTGATGACGGTAGGTCATGGTACTCCAGCGCCCTGTGTGAATTTCACACGGTGAGGGTTCCTCGGCCGGATGCTGTGCTAAGTCCTGCGTTTTTCAGAACAAAACCGTCTGGGAAGCTTTGCCCTTTCCGGCGTCCAACGCTCTGCTATGTTTTAACCGCCCAATGCGGAACCCGGCGACCACCCGCCACGCTCCGCGCCCGACTGCCTGGGAGCACAGACATGAGAATCAACCCGTACCTGATCTTCAACGGCGACTGCCGCGAGGCTTTCACTTTTTACGAGCAAGCGCTGCAAGGAACACTCGAGGCGATGATGACCTTCGGCGAAACGCCCGCCGCCGAGCATGTCCCCAAAGAGCACCATCATCTGGTCATCCACACCTGCCTGAAAGTCGGCGATCAAATGATCATGGCCTCGGACACCACGCCCGACCGGCCGACTCAAGGCATGAGCGGATGCTCGATCTCGCTCAACGTCGACAGCATTGCCGAGGCCGAACGTGTATTCAACGCGCTGGCCAAGGACGGTCGCGTCGACATGCCGCTGGAAGCGACCTTCTGGGCCGCACGCTTCGGCATGCTGGTGGATCGTTTTGGGGTGTCGTGGATGGTCAATTGCGAGAGTGAAAAATAAACCTGACTTTGCGTCAGGCAAAAAAAGGACAGTGGAATCTCATGATGAAATTCACTGTCCTGTACATCGATCAGTTCGCGCTGACGGCAACCCGCAACCGGTCTGTGCCCTCCTCCCGGCAATCGATGCGAACCGGTAAAAACTGCTTGATCACCGAGATATTGCTGCGCAGATGATCGGTCATTCGCGGAGTCGTGAACGACCCGCCACCGGCCAGCGCCATCGGTAGCAGCAATTGATCGGCAAGGTGCTCGGCCACCGCGGCACCGCTGCGCAACCAGTCGGTCGCCTGATTGATTGCGGCATCGGCAACCGTTTCTGCGCGTAGTGACACTTGGCCGAACGCGCTGAACACTTCGGTCAGATGCTCGAAAACATACTCGAGCAGCAATACGTTGCCCGGTCCGCGTGCCGGATCGAGCGTCACATGTTGCAGCGCCGCAGGCGGCAGGCCCAAACGCTTGGCGACGTGGTTGAGCTCACGCTGGGCAACGGTCGATGCAAGCCCGGCGGTCAACGCAAAAGCGTGTTGCGAAATCGCCTCGCCGCGTTCACACAAGTCCAGTCGAGTCAGGCTCGACGGCTGCACGTTCACCTCGATTTCACCGCCGCCTGCCGGGACAAAGCCATGCCGCAACAGGTCCAGTTCAACCTGGGCGCCCATGCGGCGCAACAGCGGCAACCAACTGCGAACGAGGAAATCCGTCGGAGGTGCCAACGGGTTATGCGTGCCACCGGAGATCCTCACACGACTCGCTTGCGGTGCCCGCCACAGCGCCGGCAACAACGTCTGCAACACCAACGTGCAACTGCCGGCCGTGCCGATGGCGAACTGAAAGTCGCCACCGCGAATCGCACCGGGCTCAAAGCTCAAGGCTTGCGAACCCAACTCTGCGCCGCAGACTTTTGCCCCACACACTTCGGCTGCGGCCATCACCGCCGTCAGGTGCTGACGCAGCAATCCCGGACGACTGCGTCTGGCGCGAATCTGTTTAATGCGGAACGCCCGGCCCGTCACCATCGACAGGCTCAAGGCACTGCGCAACACCTGGCCGCCACCCATGGCGCCGTCCAGCTCTATCACTTCCTGTTTCATTTCAATCCTTATGCGTTGATGCACGCGAGTTCTTCCCGCACCCGCGCGCGCATCGTGCTGCACAGCGGGTGGCGCTCTTTCAATGTCATGATTTGCTCTACTTTTATCCTTTGACGCACACCACCTGACGCAAGGTGTGCAGCACTTCCACCAGCTCACGCTGGGCGTGCATGACTTTGTCGATGTCCTTGTAGGCCATCGGAATTTCGTCGATCACCGATTCGTCCTTGCGGCACTCGACATGGGCAGTGGCACGAATCTGATCTTCGACGGTGAAGGTGTTCTTCGCCTTGGTCCGACTCATGGTGCGGCCGGCGCCGTGGCTGCAGGAACTGAACGACTCTTCGTTGCCCAGGCCGCGCACGATGAAACTCTTGGCACCCATCGAGCCTGGAATGATCCCCAACTCGCCCTTCTTCGCCGACACCGCGCCTTTGCGAGTGACCAGCACTTCTTCGCCAAAATGCCGTTCTTTCTGCACATAGTTGTGGTGGCAGTTGACCGCCTCCAGCGCCACTTCAAACGGCTTGCGAATAATCTGCCGTGTCGCCTGAATCACCGCGCGCATCATCAGTTCACGGTTTTGCCTGGCGAAGTCCTGCGCCCACCCCACCGCTTCTACATAATCATCAAAGTGCTGGCTGCCTTCTTCGAAGTAGGCCAGGTCACGGTCCGGCAGGTTGGCGATGTGCTGACGCATGTCCGCCTGAGCCATCTGGATGAAGAGGTTGCCAATGGCGTTACCGACGCCACGTGAACCGCTGTGCAACATGAACCAGACCCGGTTGGCTTCATCCAGACACACCTCGATGAAGTGGTTGCCGCTGCCAAGCGTCCCAAGATGTCCGCGATTGTTGGTGTTGGCCAGTTTCGGGTACTTGTCGGTGATCAACTTGAACCGTGGTTGCAGCCCTACCCAGGCTTGATCGGCTTGTTGCGGGATTTCGTCCCAGGCGCCCTTGTCGCGCCGCGAACGAGTCGAACTGCGGCCATGGGGCACCGCTTGCTCGATGGCGCTGCGCAGACCGTGCAGGTTATCCGGCAGATCGGCGGCCGTCAGCGACGTGCGTGCGGCGATCATGCCGCAACCGATATCGACGCCGACCGCCGCCGGAATGATCGCGCCGACTGTCGGGATCACGCTGCCGATGGTCGAGCCCTTGCCCAGGTGCACGTCCGGCATGACCGCCAGATGTTTGAAGATGAACGGCATTTTCGCGGTGTTCATCAACTGCTCGCGGGCCTCTTTTTCGACCGGCACGCCTTCGGTCCAGAGTTTGATCGGTTTGCCGTTAGCGACTTCGAGCAGTTGGTAAGTGTGTTCTTTCATTTTTCTATTCTTTATTCATTGGCCAGTGATGGGCGTTATTGCGCAATGCTGTGTTGTCATGTTCGCTGGGAAAAGTATTGCAGCCGCTGTGCCAGCTTTTTATTTTCCAACGAAATTATTTATATCTTCTTGATTTAAAAGCATTTTCTTGATTTTTATGAATTCCGGCAAAGCATCGGCGACAAAAAATTCAGAACAGATTTATCATTGGCTATCGTTTTTTATCCCTTGAGATAAACATGCCAAACAAGCGCACTGTAGCCATCGGTTTTATCGGCGCCACCCTCGATCGTGTCGGCAAGGGCGCCAACCGCTGGAGCCACTGGCGCCCGAGCGTGGGCTTATGCCAACAGCCGGATGTATTGATCAACAGACTGGAGTTGATTCACGGTATCGACGCCCGCGACGTCAGCCTCGCCGAACGAGTTCGCGCAGATATCCAGCAGGTTTCTCCCGACACCGAAGTGCGCCTGCATCCGATGGCATTGCGCAATCCCTGGGATTTCGAAGAGGTGTATGGGGCGCTGCACGACTTCACCGCGGCCTACGCTTTCGACACCGACCGCGAGGATTATCTCGTCCACATCACCACCGGCACCCACGTTGCGCAAATCTGCTGGTTTTTGCTCACAGAGGCGCGCTACCTGCCAGCGCGCTTGATCCAGACCTCCCCCGCCAAGCGCAAAAGCGAAGACGCTCACGCCACCGGCACTCACGCCCTGATCGACCTCGACCTGTCCCGTTACGATCGCATCGCCTCGCGCTTCGCCACCAAACGCCTTGAAGGTCTGGAGTTCCTGAAATCCGGTATTGCCACGCGCAACGCCGCGTTCAATCGCTCCATTGAGCAGATCGAACGTGTGGCAGTGCGCTCGAAAGCACCGATGCTGCTGATTGGCCCGACCGGTGCCGGCAAATCCTTCCTCGCCCGACGCATCTTTGAACTCAAGCGCAGTCGCCATCAGATGCAGGGGCGCTTTGTCGAAGTGAACTGCGCTACTTTGCGCGGCGACGGCGCGATGTCCGCATTGTTTGGCCATGTCAAAGGTGCTTTCACCGGCGCACAGAACGCCCGCGACGGTCTGTTGCGCGCAGCCGATGCCGGCATGCTGTTCCTGGACGAAATTGGCGAACTGGGTGCGGACGAACAGGCCATGCTGCTCAAGGCGATTGAAGAAAAACGCTTCTTCCCGCTGGGTTCGGACAAGGAAGTCGACAGCGATTTCCTGATCATCGCCGGCACCCACCGCGATTTACGCAGCCGTGTCGCCGACGGGCTGTTCCGCGAAGACTTGTACGCACGCATAAACCTGTGGACGTTCGACTTGCCCGGCCTGGCCGGTCGCCGCGAGGACATCGAACCCAACATCGACTTTGAACTGCAGCGCCATGCCCGCGAACACGGACAGTGTGTGCGATTCAACCTGGAGGCACGCCGACGCTATCTCACCTTCGCCAGTTCCCGTGAGGCGGCATGGCTGGGTAATTTCCGGGAACTGTCAGCGTCGATTACGCGGATGGCAACCCTGGCGGACAACGGGCGGATTGATGAAGCGCAGGTGCAAGAGGAAATTGACCGTCTGCGCTACGCATGGGGTTTGGGCCAGCCAGACAGCAGTGCCGAGGTGTTACCGGGAGACGGCGACAGCCTGGATCTGTTTGACCGCTTGCAACTCAAGGCCGTGCTCGAGGTTTGCCGTCAGGCGGAGAGTTTATCGGACGCTGGCCGCCGCTTGTTTGGCGTGTCGCGCCAGGCCAAGGCCAAACCCAATGATGCGGATCGCTTGCGCAAGTATCTTGGGCGCTTCGGGATTGAATGGAGCCACGTGACGAAACGCTAGGCTCGGGCATAGAAAAGCCCAACCGTTTCGGATTGGGCTTTTGGCATCTTAACGCTGCGCCAATTCGTGTCTGACGCACTGCTCGTAATACGTCTGCTTGACCGCTGCAGGCTTGAGTTTCGAGCTGCTGTTGTAAGTCTGTTCGGTGATACCCATCGCCGTCATGCGCATCCACGGCTGCTGAAACCTGCGCACCTGCAATTGCTTGCGCGCGCCGTACAGTGAGACGCCGGACAGCTTCGATTGCTGGGCACCGGCTGCAATATCCGAACCCCAAGTGCACGCAAAGCGATGACCCTTACTTAATTCCTTCGCCTGAACTCCCGAGGCGAGAACAGCCAGGGAAAGCGTTGCAACGGTGATGACAATCGTCCGCATGGTGCCAACCTAACCTTTTGAAAAAAGGCGAGTTTGCCGTTGAAAGCGCGGCTCGGGGGCCAGCAATTTGCCGCCTTTCAGTGGTTTTTTGCGAAGGCAAATCCTCAGCTGCCACACACCTTCGCCGCCGACCGAGCCTTTGCTCAGAGGCCGCTGGTCTGATGTCCCGCACGTTCCGCACACGCGCGCTTCCAAAGCAGTACATCCCCCGACATTGGAAATCGACGTTATGAACAAGAAAATAGTTGCGCTCGGGCTCGCTGGTCTTGTTTCCGTTTGCCCGCTGTTTTCACTCGCTGCAGAAAAAACCGGTGCGTCTTCGGCTCCGCCGACGGCTATCCCCGGGGTGAACCAGGGCGGATCGGCTTCTAATGAGGACAAGGCCGACAAGAAAGGCGAAGAAGCGTCGGGTTCGAACTCCGGAGCAGAAACCCACGAAACGCAGAAGGATGCAGCCGGCTCAAGTGATTCGGGGGATGTTAAAAAATCCGGGCAGTGACTTGGAGTGCTGCCAAAACGCATCGGATGGTGGCGCTGAGCCATGAATGTTAAAGTTCGCGCTCAAAATCAGGGATGACGCGTCATGATCAAACGTAGTTTTACGGCATTAGCAGTGATGTTCATCAGCCTTTCAGCACACAGTGCCGATGTCTCGAAAGATGGTCTCGAAGAATGCGCACGTGTAGAAAACTCGGCCAAAGCGGTAATGAAGGCCAGGCAAGGAGGCCTGCCCATCTCCGAACTGCACAAAATGGCCGAGGAGGCAGGAAAACAAAACGAGTATGTGGGCGGTTTGTACAAGACGTTGATCGAACAGGCGTACGCCATTCCGCAGTATTCGGATGAAGCGACGCGAGAGAAGACCATATTCGAGTTTCACAAGAACTTTTATGGTGCCTGCGTCGTGGTACTTGAAAGGGCTGCAAAGAAGGGCTGAGCCTGATGCGCGGGTTTTGTGCGAGCACAAAAAAGCCGATCTGACTGATCGGTTTGTTGTTTTGGCCTAATGCTCAGCCGCGCTACGCAATATTTGTTTTTTTTGGGGAGAAGTGGTCGGGAGCAGGTAGAGAGGCAGAATGCTCAAACTTCTGAAGTCAAAAAACGTAAAAAGGCGGAATTGCTTGCTGCGAAAAAATTTCTTTGCAAGCGATCCGGAGAGCATCACTTTGGTCATTTGGGTGTAAATAATTGCTGAGCACATGCCATTCTCCAGGCAATAAAAAACCGCCCGGAGGCGGTCTGTTCAGAGAGTCGTGGGCAGTATGTCAATCGCCCCGGTGAAAACTCGGTATTTCCTGACCGCGCCGTCTTCACTATCGCTTCCCGCTCCACTCGGGCTGCGCCCACGGAGCAAATTCCAGATCCAGTGTGAGCCGCACCGACTGAAACCGAATCAGGCGGTAGATAGAACGATGCCTTCTGGCCTGGGTCGAGCTTGGCGGCCTGCTTTCCATCGATGAAAACGGCCATTGAACAAAGGCTTCCAGTCTGCCCAGAGTCGCGGATCACTGCAGTGTATGCCCCTGAGGGCGTGGCCTGGTAGGCCGAAAGCTGACTGGCCGGCGCCTGCTTGGCTTCATTGGAAGGCGTTGGCGAAGTCGCACACCCCGCCAAAAGCGCTAACGCCAGCGCTCCTATCAAAATCCGCATATTTACTCTTTGTGGACTGGCACACTGAAGGTGAAGAAATAAAACGAGATTTTTTCGTCCTCACTATCCCTCAGCTCGTACCGAATTCTATCCAGACCGTCATCGATGCGAGTCACGACGAGATCCATGAATTGGGTTAGCCCGCCACCGAAGCCGCTTAGGTTCAGTGTGCTGATGTCATGAAAAACAGCCGTCACACCCTCGGTTTCAGGATCATAGGCAGAAGTCATGGACAGCGTGAGGTTGTATTTTAAATCCACCACTTCGAGCTGCATCGAAGCCACGCAGTTGTTCTCGAAAAAGAGCTCATTGAGGCGAGACAGCTCCATTTACGCCCCCGATGACGAGGCAGGTGGTGCAGTCACCGCAGTAACCGCTACTAAGATCAGTTTCATGCAGGTCACTCCTGTGGAAATGCGGGCAATGTAAAGCACCCGATGAACCGATGCAAAAAGCCCAACGTTAGACAGGGATCGGCAATGCGTCTCACCTGCGTGCGGTGGGCTCCGACTTCTCTGTCAACAATGAGTCGATGACTTTGCCTGAAGAATCAAACCTCGCGGTAAACGCTTGGCTTTTATAGCCGAACCCTAAAAAACTCGACCGAACATAGACCCAGGTAACCATACCGTTTCCGTTCCCGTCCTCGCTCAGTAGATAAGGTGGTCCTAAACGATTCAGAAGCTCTTCGCGAGTGGTAACCCCTTTAGTTACTTGATCAGTCTCCGCATGGGATATAGGCCGCCCGACTTTGGTGCAGGCAGATAAGACGCACACCAAAGCAAACACAAGAAACTGACGCATCAACTGCTTTCCGATTACTGAAGATAGTCTCCCATCATACCGGTAAAGCTTGCCCTGGCCATTGCCACTGTCCGGGCATCCAGCGTGGATGGAAGGACAGTGGCGAGCTGGCACTGTTGCGTAGTAGCGCAATGCCTTGCATACGACAAAGGATTGGCAATGCCACATCGCACTGTGAAACTGAAGATCGCGCTTAACCAAACGCACTCTAGTAAATACCAAGAATTTCAGAACCTCAGAGACGGGCTGATCGCAGTACTAATCGATTGGCCGGTAGAAAAGTGGGATGTAGCACGCCTTCATATGCCAACTGGCAACACACACGCTATTCCTTCGACAACACTCGTCTCGCAAAAAACTAGAGAATGGCTTCATGCAATAGCCAACACCGAAGATTCAATGCTTCCGAGCTCAAAGAAAGAGGCAACTCTTGAACGACTAGAGCAAATTCTGCTCTTAGCAAAAATGAGCTCAATTTAGAGGATGGAGGAACCCACTCGGTCCTTTGCCTGCAAGCCCAAGGACTGGGATTGCGCCAATTTCGGCGCGAATAACGCAAGGAGCATCAAATGAGTGAGAAGAAAGTTCTGGGTTCATTCGAGGCAGGAACCCTCGCGGCGATCACCTTACCTTGGTGCACCCCTTGGGTATGGTTTGCCCGCTTTGCAGGCATAAAAAAACCCCGGCATGGCCGAGGTTCGTTTTTTATATAAGCGATCTAGGAAATGGATCGATGTTTTTTCTATTCTGGGGACTTCCCGTTTTTAGAGCTCGCAACGTCGAACAGTTTTTTTAGCTCGGCAAGATCGTGCTTAGCCCTTGTAATTTCGTAGAGCCGGTCGTTGCGCTTTGGCGACAAGCTCCTTGACGAACTTGCGATAGACCCAGTTGAAGCCCTCCGGCGTTGTGGTGACGTCGATGGTGTTCATGGCTCGGGTCGGCCACACCGTGGACATCCGCGCGATGATCTTCTTCCACGCGCTGTCAGCCTTCTTGATCGCCATGCAGTCGATCTCGTCGACCAACGCATGAGCGATGTTGAAGCCGACGATGCGGTGCGGGTGCTCCATGCTCTTGCAGACGATCGTCGACAGGCAGCAGCCAGGGTGATGATGTAGGCCGGCACGTCGCCGAACCAATCCAGCATCTGCTGCTCCATCCGGGCTTTCTGCCAACCTCCAGCGCGGAACGCTACCTGCTCAGCCTGGCCGACTACCGTGCGACCCTTCTTCGTGAAGGCGGCAGACGCCCACATCACACGAATGTCCGCGTCGATCAGACGGGCGTATTCTTCATTGTGAATGCTGCCGGTGTCAGCAAGGATCTGGGACTGCAGCCACTCCCACACCTCGGGAGCCGGGGTCAGGCGAATACCAAAGTCCGATTGCTCTGATAATTCGATAAGCGACAAGGGAGGGTATGGCCTATCCATGGATCACCCTTAGCTTGAAATAGTGGCTAATTGCCTGTATTTGTGTGCGCCTTTTTATTCGTAAGGACACTTATCCGCATGTTTTTTGCTCATGTTCGCCCCGCTGCAGCCTGCCTGCTTGCTGCCACAACTCTTTTCGGATGCGTCGCTATTCCAGAAGAGACCTGGACCAACTTGGGTCCGTCTAATCTCGTCACCGAGGCTGGAAAAATTGTTTGCTACACAGATGCCAACATTATTGATGGCAAACGGGTTGTAGGCACTCTGTGCGCCACTCCGCGCTCGGGCTTCCTGAGCGATGGCGAGCCACAAGTTCTCGCAGGGGCGAATTACCGTCAACCGTTCCGAATAGACCTCAGCAAAGCCACAAAGGGCGAACAACTGCCATTCGGTGACAAGACGGGCCTTCTTGAATGCGAGCCAGATGAGGCCGACGGGGAAAAGTCCACCCCCGTGAAATTCTGCAAGGTAACAATCAATGGACAGGCTCTAGTCAGCGCTAAGATTACCTTCGCATACAAGTAACTAAGCCAAAGCCGCACTAATCCTGCGGCTTACCTACCCTTCCCCTCCATCAAGCAGCACATCAATCAGCTTCTGCTCACCCAGACGCATCGCACCCAGGCATTGCACGTCGTCGCACTTGGGGGCCAAGCCCGAACAGCGTCACTTCGCCTTTCGGCCCCATGAGGGTCAGTGCATACAGTGCACTCCGGATGCACACCAGCATAGCGATCATCATGGCCTGCCCATAGTCCCCTTTGAGCTTGAAATAATGGCTTGTTGCCGGTATTAAGTCCGCGCAACCAACGGTGCAGAACTAAGGGTAGAAAATGGAAAACCTAGCAAAATTGCGAGTCGCGCTGACAATCGGAGCACTTGTCGGGCTTCTGCCGATCACCCTCCTCTTCGCAGTTGGCATCGCGGCTTTGTTCATTCCACTCTTTCTTCTCATCCAAGAGCACCCTCTAGTCCTGCTGGGAGGTATAGGCGCATTTATCATCTCGCTGCTTGGGATATGGTCAGCCTGGAAAATTTATGCTCTTGCGATGGCAGCCTCACCAAACGTACGCAACCCTCGATCACTTGCATTGGCTGCTGTGGTAGCCATGATCTGGGGCATGTTTCTCGCCTACCACCTGCGCGGGCTTCCCGAACTCACGTGCATATTCCTAATGCCTGGAATAGTCTCGACAGCCATGCTCGCCGTTACGTTGAAAAGGCAAAGAGCCTGACGCAGGTGGCACACCGGCTAACGTCTTTCATTTGATGCGACACAATTTGCTGACTCGGAAACGTGTCGCGACCTACTTGCTCTGACTGCGCTTGATCTGTGCGTCCACCTGGTCTGCACAGGTGTCGAGCAGGTTGATCGCTTGGTTCTTCAGCTCCCACAGCTGGCCGTTGTCGGCGAGGTCTTCATCAGCTACCCGCTCGCATAGCACCAGCTCAGGGGGCTCGACCCTTACCGCCGCTGTCTTTGTTACCACTGGCGGCTTTCCCGCGCAGGCCGTCAGGCAGAGGCTGAGCAGCCCAATCACGAACAAGCTTGCTGTTGCGCTTGAGTTCTTCAAAGTTCTTCTCCGCCTTTTTGGCTTTGGCCTGGCTTGCCTGTAACCGCTTGTTCAGGTCTTTCTGGTAATCGGCGTTGCGCTGGGCTTCGGCGCGCAGCGTGGTGATCGTGGCCTGGCTTTCGAGGTTGGCGTCCACCGCCTTCTTCTTCTCGCTGGCTTCGAATGCCACCTCCCCGCGAAGGGCGACGACGCGCGACTGCTGAATCCCAATGAGGAGCAGGCCAACCAGGGCGATGATGATTGCAGCAGCGAAGGCCTTCATGCGGCATCCGCCTTGCGACTGAGGAAGCGGGTCACCAGCTCGCGAATGCCTGTCACGCCAAGGAAGCCGAGCGTGCCGCCGGCAGCGACCGACAAACTGGAAGGCCAGGCCATCCACTCAATAAGACTCGACGCGACCAAGCTCAGCGATCCACAGATCAGCGCCTCGAACACAATTCGGCGCTTACTGGTTTCCTTCGCGTCGTACATGAGAGCACACTCCAGCATGCGGGCGTGGCTCACACCGTTGTTCGGCCTGCCAAGCCCTTTCTGGTCGTAATAACCGGGGCAGCCGAGAGCGTGATCACTGCGAATAGCCATGCTCATGAGCAGGCCATCATCCATCGCGGACGACAACTGGCTGGCTTCGAGGTTGGAGATCACCACCGTCGGGCGCTCCTGCTCGTAGGCGCACCGTTGGCAATATGCGCTCCATCGTGATCCCGGCGCTGCAAGTCCGCGCTGCCGAGACCCGGAGGAATGAACACGGGTTGATGCAGGGATTGGCACCTGCCAGATCACACCCCGATGCGGACGAAACTGCGGCCTATAACCGCCCACCTGCATCAAATCCCAGAATCGGTTGCTATCGAGCGCTGGCGAATTGAACACGGCCGTGGAACTCGGCGCCGGAAACGTAACCGGCAGCTCCGCAAGCTTGAGATGCTCCTAGCGGCATGGTCAAATAAGTAATGGCTTTTTGCTACGGTAACTCAGTTGAAACAGAATCGCGGAAGAATCATATTTTTCTCGGCAATGACTTTGCTCTTCATCTTGGTACAGGTATGGCATGCGAAGACAGCTCCGGAAGAGAAAATGCAGGAGCGTGAACGCCAGCTAAAAGGTCTCGCGCTAATCATGAGTGTTCAGTCCGGAAAAGCATCTGATGACTCAACTCGCATCGACTCGGTGACCTACAGCGATGAGGTCATGCGTATCTCTTACACACTCACAAAAGTAGCGAAGGACGAAATCGATACCGATGAGTTCACCAAGGACGCTAAAGCGCTTGCAGTCTCTGCATTCTGCAATGAAAAAGGTTTAGGACAGTTCGTAAAAACGGGTCTTTCCATAAACCTTCTGTACAAGGATTCAACCAGCTCACCGATAGTTGAGTTTCAGATAGGCAAGTCCGACTGCCTCTGAAGACTGCCCACTGAAGCCCGCCTCTCTCGCGGGCTTTTTTCTGCGTGTCGTACCGCAATGAGTCCGCGCAGCTAGTCATCAATCTCCCCGACCAATCCCGAATGCACTCCCCTCCGCGCCCAACGGCAACCAGCGGAGCGGATGCTCGCCAGACGGCCTGATCAACGACGACGGCGGCACCGAATCAAAGTGCCCTTTCAACGAGGCGATACACGTCAGGACTTGGCTGGAGGGCATGCCCGAGGAACACATGCCGCAGATTCAGGGCTGCTGTTCAAGGTGAACACTGGCTGTCGCGAGCAGGAAGTTTGCAAGCTGAGGTGGGAATGGGAGATTTCGGTGCCGGAGCTCCGTACCAGCGTGTTCCTGATCCCGGCTGACTTTGGTGGCAGACACGAACGTTCTGGCGTGAAGAATGGCGACGAGCGCCTGGTGGTGCTGAACGGTGTTGCCAAGTCGGTCATCGACAAGCAGCGCGGCCAGAGCAAGGAATGGGTTTTTCCTTACAACGGCAACGCAATACATCGTATGAACGACTCGGCTTGGAAGAGCGCGCGAGTGAGAGCGGCGAAACTCTGCAGGAGAAAAACCTTCGCCCCGCTCACCCTGGCTATCTGTCGATCAGGATTCACGATTTGAAGCACACGTTCGGCCGTCGCCTTCGAGCGGCGGGCGTAACCGAAGAAGACCGAAAGGCGCTTCTGGGCCACAAGAACGGCAGCATCACCAGTCACTATTCGGGCGCTGAGCTCGGGCATCTGATAGAGGCTGCGAACATGGTATCAGCAACCGATTCGCGTGGGCCGGTGCTGACAATTTTGAAGAGGAAGCAAGCGTGAGAAATGGAGAAGTCACGCAAATGTCACGCGCATGAAAAAGGCCAATGCTGTGAACATTAGCCTAAGTCATTGAATTATATGGTCGGGACGGAGTGATTCGAACACTCGACCCCTAGCACCCCATGCTAGTGCGCTACCGGACTGCGCTACGCCCCGATTGGTCTTGCAACTCATTCTTCACCTCGAAGAACGCTCAAGAATATAGCGCAAGCTTTTGAAAACTGGAAGTATTCAAACGCAGCTTTTTATTTCTTGAGAACCACCAATACGTCTTCCAACTCGGCAATCATCTGCCGGATCATCTGCTTGTACTGAGTGGTGTCGTCTTTGGCTTCATCGCCGGAGAGGCGCAGGCGTGCGCCGCCGATGGTGAACCCTTGATCGTAAAGGAGCGCGCGGATTTGCCGGATCATCAGCACGTCCTGGCGCTGATAATACCGGCGGTTTCCGCGGCGTTTGACGGGGTTGAGTTGAGGAAACTCCTGCTCCCAGTAGCGCAGCACGTGTGGCTTTACGGCACACAGCTCGCTGACTTCACCAATGGTGAAGTAGCGTTTGCCCGGGATGACGGGTAGTTCGTCGTTATGACTTGGTTCCAGCATAAGCCTCAACTCGGGCCTTCAACTTCTGCCCTGGACGAAAGGTGACCACACGGCGAGCCGTGATCGGGATTTCTTCCCCCGTTTTCGGGTTGCGGCCAGGCCGCTGGCGTTTGTCCCGAAGGTCGAAATTGCCGAAACCGGACAATTTGACCTGCTCGTTGTCTTCAAGAGCGTGCCTGATTTCCTCGAAAAACAGTTCTACCAATTCCTTGGCTTCCCGCTTGTTCAGGCCCAGCTCTTCATACAGACGTTCCGCCATCTCAGCTTTCGTCAAAGCCCCCATACGTCACTTCCTTAACGTGGCGTTCAACCTTTGTTCGAGCGAGGTGAGGATATTTTGCGTCGTCGAATTCACCTCATCGTCATTAAGAGTGCGCGATGGATGCTGCCAGGTCAAGCCAACTGCAAGGCTTTTTCTATCAGGATCAATGCCTTTACCCTGATATACGTCAAACAGCCTGAGATCCGTGAGCCATTCGCCTGCATTTTCACGGATTACGTCCAGTACAGCTGAGGCTGCGACGTCTTTGTGTGCAATTAATGCAAGGTCACGACGCACTTCAGGAAAGCGCGACAACTCATGGAATTTCGGCATTTTACCGAGCGCCACTTCAGCCAGAACCAGCTCGAAAACGAAGACCGGACGATCCAGACCCAACGCTTTCGACAATTCCGGGTGAATGGCACCGATGAAGCCGACTTCACGCCCTTCCCGCTCGATGCGCGCGGTTTGACCCGGGTGCAGCGCCGGGTGTTTGCCCGGTGCAAAGGTGAACGAATCCAAAGCGCCAGCGAAGCCGAGGACAGCTTCCACGTCAGCTTTGACGTCGAAGAAATCGACGGTGTCGCGACCTTGCGCCCAACCTTCCGGCAGGCGACTACCGCAGACCACACCTGACAGCATTGGCTCTTGCTTCAGACCTTCCAGCTGACCGACGAAGCGCAAACCGCTTTCGAACAGGCGCACGCGATCTTGCTGACGATTGAGGTTGTGTTGCAGTGCCTTGACCAGACCCGGCCACAGCGACGAGCGCATGGCAGCCATGTCATTGGAGATCGGATTGGCCAGCAACAGCGGCTCAACGCCTGGGTTGAACAGTTCGAACTGACGCGGATCGATGAAGCTGTAAGTGATCGCTTCCTGATAACCGCGAGCCACCAGCAGGCGGCGCAGTTCAGGCAAGTCGCTACGCGCTTCTGCTTTGGCCTGTGGCGCCAGACGCGCTTGCGGGTAACGAACCGGCAGACGGTTGTAGCCGTACAAGCGAGCCAGTTCTTCGATCAGATCGACTTCCAGACTGATATCGAAGCGATGGCTTGGTACTTCTACTTGCCACTGCCCTTCACCGTCAGCAGTAATGCCCAGACCCAGGCCGCTGAGCAGACGCTCGACCTGTGCAGAATCCATTTCCATGCCCAGCATCTGAGCGATGCGCTGGGAACGCAAAGTAATAGGCGCGATAGACGGCAGATGCTGCTCGCTGACGGTCTCGATGACCGGGCCGGCTTCACCGCCAGTGATCTCCAGCAGCAGGCCGGTGGCGCGCTCCATGGCTTCACGGGCCAGTTGCCAGTCAACGCCACGCTCGTAGCGGTGCGAAGCGTCAGTGTGCAGGCCATAAGAACGAGCCTTGCCAGCGACAGCGATCTGGTCGAAGAAAGCAGACTCAAGGAAAACGTCGCGAGTGGTCGCGGACACACCACTGTGCTCGCCACCCATGACACCGGCAATCGCCAGCGCGCGAGTGTGGTCGGCGATCACCAGCGTATCGCTACGCAGGCTGACTTCCTGACCGTCGAGCAGCACCAGCTTCTCGCCCTCTTCCGCCATGCGCACACGAATGCCGCCATTGATTTCGGCGAGATCGAAAGCGTGCAGTGGCTGACCCAGCTCAAGCATCACGTAGTTGGTGATGTCGACGGCAGCGTCGATGCTGCGCACATCGGCGCGACGCAGGCGCTCAACCATCCACAACGGCGTCGGCTTGGACAAGTCGACATTGCGGATGACGCGACCGAGGTAGCGTGGACACGCCGCAGGCGCCAGCACTTCTACCGAACGCACTTCATCGTGCACGGCAGGAATAGTCATGACCGCCGGACGGGTGACCGGTGCGTCGTACAGTGCGCCGACTTCACGAGCCAGACCGGCCAGCGACAGGCAGTCGCCACGGTTCGGGGTCAGGTCGACTTCGATGCTGGCGTCTTCCAGATCCAGATACACGCGGAAATCTTCACCCACCGGCGCATCGGCCGGCAGTTCCATCAGACCGTCGTTACCCTCACCCACCTGCAGTTCAGCTTGCGAGCACAACATGCCGTTGGACTCGACGCCGCGCAGCTTGGCTTTCTTGATCTTGAAATCGCCCGGCAGTTCGGCACCGATCATGGCGAACGGAATCTTCAGGCCCGGGCGCACGTTTGGCGCTCCGCACACGACCTGGAAGGTTTCCGCGCCGTTGCTGACCTGGCAGACGCGCAGCTTGTCGGCATCAGGGTGTTGCTCGGTGCTCAGCACCTCGCCCACCACCACGCCGCTGAATACGCCGGCGGCCGGCGTAACGCTATCGACCTCAAGACCGGCCATCGACAGACGAGCAACCAGCTCGTCGCGATTTACCTGCGGGCTAACCCAGCCACGCAGCCATTGTTCACTGAATTTCATCCTGCTCTCCTAAGAATTCGTTACGACTAGCGAAATTGCGCGAGGAACCGCAAGTCGTTGTCGAAGAACAGACGCAAGTCGTTCACGCCGTAACGGAGCATGGCCAGACGCTCGACGCCCATGCCGAAGGCAAAGCCCGAGAACTCTTCCGGGTCGATGCCGGACATGCGCAGCACGTTCGGGTGAACCATGCCGCAGCCCATCACTTCCAGCCAGCCAGTCTGCTTGCAGACACGGCAGCCTTTGCCGCTGCACATCACGCATTCCATGTCGACTTCAGCGGATGGCTCGGTGAACGGAAAGTACGAAGGACGGAAACGTACAGCCAATTCTTTTTCGAAGAACACGCGCAGGAATTCTTCGATGGTGCCTTTGAGATCGGCAAAATTGATGTCGCGATCAACCAGCAGGCCTTCGACCTGGTGGAACATCGGCGAGTGGGTGATATCGGAGTCGCTGCGGTACACACGGCCTGGGCAGACAATGCGGATCGGCGGCTGCTTCGATTCCATGGTGCGGACCTGTACCGGCGAGGTATGGGTGCGCAGCAGCATGTTGGCGTTGAAATAGAAGGTGTCATGCATCGACCGGGCCGGGTGATGGCCTGGGATGTTGAGCGCTTCGAAGTTGTGATAGTCGTCTTCGACCTCAGGGCCTTCGGCAATGCCGTAGCCGATGCGGGTGAAGAACTGTTCAACACGCTCCAGAGTCCGGGTCACCGGATGCAGACCACCGGAGGTCTGGCCACGGCCCGGCAACGTCACGTCAATGGATTCGGCGGACAGTTTGGCAGCCAGTTCGGCTTCTTCAAACAGGGCCATGCGCGCATTGAGTACGCCTGTGACACGTTCCTTGGCAACGTTGATCAGGGCGCCGACTTGCGGACGCTCTTCTGCCGGCAAATTCCCCAGGGTCTTCATCACCTGAGTCAATTCGCCCTTCTTGCCAAGGTATTGAACCCGGATTTGCTCCAGGGCATTGATATCTTCAGCGCTTTGCACAGCCTCTAGTGCTTGAGAGACCAGCGCATCCAGGTTTTCCATGTACAGACTCCAGATACAAAATAGGGGAAGAGCTTGAAGGCTCTTCCCCTATTTAAGACGTTTACCACCTGGCCCCACGGAAGTGAGGTCGGGTGATTGTCGGGGGTACTTAAGCCAAGGTGGCTTTAGCTTTCTCGACAATCGCAGCAAACACCGCTTTTTCGTTCACTGCCAGATCAGCCAGAACCTTACGGTCGATCTCGATGGACGCTTTTTTCAGGCCAGCGATGAAACGGCTGTAGGACAGACCGTTAACACGAGCACCAGCGTTGATACGAGCGATCCACAGAGCGCGGAACTGACGTTTTTTCTGACGACGGTCACGGTAGGCGTATTGGCCTGCCTTGATTACCGCTTGCTTGGCAACACGGAATACGCGCGAACGTGCACCGTAGTAGCCTTTAGCAAGTTTCAGAATTTTTTTGTGACGCTTACGGGCAATGACGCCACGCTTTACACGAGCCATGAGTTACTTCCTCTATTCTTGACTAAAATTAACGAAGGCGCAGCATGCGCTCGACTTTTGCCACGTCAGACGGATGCAGCAAGCTGCTACCGCGCAGTTGACGCTTACGCTTGGTCGACATTTTAGTCAGGATGTGGCTCTTGAAAGCGTGCTTGTGCTTGATACCGTTAGCAGTTTTCAGAAACCGCTTAGCAGCACCACTTTTGGTTTTCATTTTTGGCATGTTCGGATACTCCGCATTCAGTTGATAAACATAATCAGAAGGCCTGCCGTGCCCTGTTGATTACTTCTTCTTTTTCGGGGCGATGACCATGATCAGCTGGCGTCCTTCCATCTTAGGATGCTGTTCGACCGAACCGTACTCGAGCAAGTCAGCTTCAACCCGCTTGAGGAGTTCCATCCCCAGCTCCTGGTGGGCCATCTCACGGCCGCGGAATCGCAAGGATACCTTGGCCCTGTCCCCATCACTCAGGAAACGTACCAGGTTGCGCAGTTTTACCTGGTAATCCCCTTCCTCCGTCCCTGGACGAAACTTGATTTCTTTAACCTGAATCTGCTTCTGGTTTTTCTTGGCCGCGGCAACCTGCTTCTTCTTCTCGAAGATCGATTTGCCGTAATCCATCAGTTTGCAAACAGGGGGTACTGCATCGGCGGAAATTTCCACCAAATCCAGTTTGGCCTCTTCAGCCTTAAGAAGCGCGTCTTCAATTGACACAATCCCAAGCTGTTCACCCTCAGCCCCAATTAACCGAACCTCGCGTGCCGAGATATTCTCGTTGATCGGGGCTTTCGGTGCAGCTCGTTTATCTTGTCTCATTTCACGCTTAATAATAATTACTCCGAATCTGGGCGACCACGCCGGGAAACCGCTTGCGCGAGAAACTCAGCGAACTGGGCGACGGGCATCGAGCCCAGGTCAGCACCTTCACGAGTACGCACAGCGACAGTCTGCATCTCGACTTCCTTATCTCCGATAACCAAAAGATAAGGAACCTTGAGCAAAGTATGCTCGCGGATTTTAAAGCCGATCTTTTCATTTCTCAAGTCGGACTTGGCACGAAATCCGCTTTCGTTGAGAGTTTTTTCAACCTCTGCAACAAAATCTGCCTGTTTATCAGTGATATTCATGATCACCGCCTGCGTTGGCGCGAGCCAGGCAGGGAAAGCACCTTCGTAGTGCTCGATCAGAATCCCGACGAAACGCTCGAAGGAACCGAGGATCGCGCGGTGCAACATCACTGGGTGTTTGCGGCTGTTGTCTTCAGAGACGTATTCAGCGCCCAAACGGACAGGCAGGTTAAAATCGAGCTGCAGAGTACCACACTGCCAGACTCGACCAAGGCAGTCTTTCAGCGAGAACTCGATCTTCGGACCGTAGAACGCACCTTCGCCCGGCTGCAGATCGTACGGCAGGCCCGCAGAATCAAGGGCTGCAGCCAATGCGGCTTCCGCGCGATCCCACAGCTCGTCGGAACCGACGCGTTTTTCCGGACGAGTGGACAGTTTCATCTCGACATCGGTGAAGCCGAAGTCACGATAAACATCCATGGTCAGCTTGATGAACGCGGCGGATTCAGCCTGCATCTGCTCTTCGGTGCAGAAGATGTGGGCGTCGTCCTGAGTGAACGCACGCACACGCATGATGCCGTGCAGCGCACCCGACGGCTCGTTACGGTGACAGGCACCGAATTCAGCCAGACGCATCGGCAGCTCGCGATAGCTCTTCAGGCCCTGGTTGAACACCTGCACGTGGCAAGGGCAGTTCATCGGCTTGATGGCGTAGTCGCGGTTTTCCGACTGAGTGGTGAACATGTTGTCGGCGTAGTTGGCCCAGTGCCCGGATTTCTCCCACAGGCTGCGGTCAACGACTTGAGGGGTTTTGATCTCAAGATAGCCGTTGTCGCGCTGGATCTTGCGCATGTACTGCTCAAGCACCTGGTACAGAGTCCAGCCGTTAGGGTGCCAGAACACCATGCCCGGGGATTCTTCCTGGGTATGGAACAGGCCCAGACGCTTGCCGATCTTGCGGTGATCGCGCTTTTCAGCTTCTTCGATGCGCTGGATGTAAGCCGCGAGCTGCTTCTTGTCTGCCCAAGCGGTGCCGTAAACGCGCTGCAATTGCTCGTTCTTGGCGTCGCCACGCCAGTAGGCGCCCGACAGCTTGGTCAGTTTGAAGGATTTCAGGAAGCGGGTGTTCGGCACATGCGGACCGCGGCACATGTCGACGTATTCTTCGTGATAGTACAGACCCATGGCCTGTTCGTTCGGCATGTCTTCGACCAGGCGCAGCTTGTAGTCTTCGCCGCGGGCCTTGAACACTTCGATCACTTCGGCACGCGGAGTGACTTTCTTGATGACGTCGTAATCTTTCTCGATCAACTGCTGCATGCGCTGTTCGATCGCAGCCATGTCGTCCGGAGTGAAAGGACGCTCGAAGGCGATGTCGTAATAGAAGCCTTCGTCGATGACCGGGCCGATGACCATTTTCGCAGTCGGATACAGCTGTTTGACCGCGTGGCCAACCAGGTGAGCGCAGGAGTGGCGAATGATCTCCAGCCCCTCTTCATCCTTTGGCGTAATGATTTGCAGGGTCGCGTCATTGCTGATGATGTCGCTGGCGTCGACCAATTGGCCATTGACCTTGCCGGCCAAGGTGGCTTTGGCCAGACCGGCACCGATGGATGCGGCGACCTCGGCTACGGAAACCGGGTGATCGAATGAACGTTGACTGCCGTCGGGAAGAGTAATAGTTGGCATGGCGCCTCCTCTCCTAGTGGTGACCCCTACCAAAGGTCACGTGGGTTGGGATGAGCCAGTACAAGATCCGATCCAGGCCATTCAATGACGAACGCCTGCCTTACAGCGGCAGGAGCCTTGCGGCCAACCGGAAAACCGAACCAGAGTGACTGGGATTCAAATCGAGAATATTCGCACGTCGACCGCGCCGGGACTCAAGGTCATCCGGAGCCTGAGAACGCTTGAGCCCGGCATGCTAGCACAGATGAGCGGTCACTTATGCCTCTGTTTCATCAGAAGGCGAATCGTCCGTTTTTATGCCAGAGTGCTGAACTTGATCGGCCCTTCAGCCCTCAGATAACAAGACATTGACCCACAAGGAGCATCCTCGCATGCGTCTGAATACCCTGTTCGCCGTAGTCGCCCCCATTGTTCTGCTGCTGCCGCTGAGCGCCCACGCCGATTGGCCGAAGGGCGAGCGTGACAAGTACATGGCCCAGTGCACCCAGGCGGCGACTCCACAGATCGGCGCTGCTGCAGCCAAATCCCATTGCGCGTGTGGCGCTGACGCCATCAAGTCTTATCCAGCCGCCGACATTCAGGCATTGATGGACAACAAGGCCACACCTGAACTGCAACAGAAAGCCTTGGGCCAAATCGCCAAATGCAAGGCGAACACCCCGGCGAAAAAATGATCAAAAAGGCCTGCATGATCGGCTAAAGGCTGGCGAAAAGTGCTCGAAATGAGCCTTTTCAGAGGATTTATGCAGGTTTTACAGGTTTTTTTATTGTCTTTACGTTCCGCGCAAACCCTTTTAAACCGGGGCTTCCAGCAAAAACAGGCAGTAAAGAAAACACGACTGATTGGCAAACAGCACGTCCGGGGGGCTACCAAAGCGAACATTTCGACTATGATACTCCGGTGTGCCCAGTTGGCCTGAGCAACACAGTACTACTGAAAATATATGTTTCTTGGAGATACACCATGTCTAATCGCCAAACCGGCACCGTTAAATGGTTCAACGATGAAAAAGGCTTCGGCTTCATCACTCCTCAAGGTGGCGGTGACGACCTGTTCGTACACTTCAAAGCTATCGAATCCGACGGTTTCAAAAGCCTGAAAGAAGGCCAGACCGTCTCCTTCGTGGCTGAGAAAGGCCAAAAGGGTATGCAAGCTGCACAGGTTCGCCCAGAGTAATTTCTCGGCGCACTAAAAAAACCCCGTCCATGTGACGGGGTTTTTTATGCCTGCAACAAAAGCGAGCTGCGATCAGCCGCAGTTGACGCGCGTGATCACCAGGTTGTTGTCGGTGTTCAGGTTCAAGCGATCGGAGCGGTACTCCAGCGTGATCATATCGTTGGGCTTGAGGAACCGGGCATTCTGTGCACCGGCTTTGGCGCGAGCCTGCTCCAACAGCTCTGGGGAAGCTTTCTTGCCAATGGCGAACTCCGCCGCCGTTGCTTCACAGCGACTGTGACCGGCTTCGGTCGCCGCAGATTCCTTTGCCGACTCGCTGGAGGTCGTGCTGCAACCGGCCAACATTGCAGCGGCCATAAGTGCACCCAGTGTCGCGAACTTCAAAGGCATGAAGCCTCCTTGTATTCAATAAAGTTAAGCTGAGATCGTGCGACCGCCATTCCGGCGTTTGGTTTCAAGGCCAAGGCCATCACCCTGCCCCACGATCGGAAAAACGCCGAGTGTGCCTGAGCGGCATGCGGCAATTCATCAATCAATCGTGACTGAATATTAACGGCGCTCAGTAAATGTCGATGTAGTCAAACGGCGGATTGGGCCAGTTATCCTTGAGCGCATTGAAAATCTGCATCACCCAAACCTCATCGCTGGCTGCGACATTTCCGACATACCCCGAGCCCTTGGCCCACGTCTCAAGACGAAACAGCAAACCGTCGATGTCCTGCCCACCAGTAACGCCCTTGGAAATATAGGCAATACCGCCCTTCGTCACGCGCAGTTGGGTGTGTTCGTCATCACTGGCCGAGGCCAGCAACTGACGCACCGCGTCAAGCGTTAGGCCATCAGGGGTATTCAAATCGATCTGCACAACACGGTCCTTGGGTCGCCGGAAAAGACCAAGTGTCGCATAGCACTGTGCTCATGCCTAAGTCGCAGTGCCAAATGCCCGGCAAAATGGTTAACTCGCAACACAGACCTATCGACTTTTCGAGCGCTCCCATGACCACCATCAGCATCGACGCCGCCATCAACGCCAAATGGGCAGACGGACACAGCTCTTACAGCCCTGGGACCACTGAAGAACTCGCGTTGATTGGTATCGATCTATTGGTCAAAGAACTGGGCACGGAAGCGGCCCAGCAATTCATCAAGCAGATTTTTGAGCGCTACCCGACCGAACAGGCCGGACATGCGCACGCAGAGAGGGTGTAAACACCCGCAAGCTGGCACCTGCGGGTTGATGGCTTACTTCAAGCGTTTCAAACGCTCGGTGAGCAAGTCGAAGAAGCCCTGGGCATCGCCATTTTCAACCCAGAATGCATTCTTCGGTGCTTTCAGACCGTCATACCAGTCAACAATGGTTTGCCCAAACGTCGGTCCTTCACGGCTATCTACCACAACGTTTACCGAGCGACCAGTGAACAGTTCCGGCTTGAGCAAATAAGCCACGACAGTGGCGTCATGCACCGGGCCACCCGGAATACCGTAGTGCTCCATGTCGCCTTTGATGTACTCATTGAGGATGTCGCCGACGATTTTGCTCGCATTGTTGTTGAGCGCGGCAATCTGCTTCAGACGTGCATCACTGGTGAGGATCTTGTGCGTCACGTCCAGCGGCAGATAAGTCAGCTTCACACCGCTCTTGAGCACCACTTCAGCCGCTTGCGGGTCGGCAAACAGGTTGAACTCAGCCACCGGGGTGATGTTGCCACCATTGAAGTGCGCACCACCCATGATCACCACTTCCTTGATGCCCTGAACAATCTCAGGCTCCTGGATCAGTGCGAGTGCCAGGTTGGTCTGCGGGCCGAGCATGGCAATGGTAATGCTGTGCGGCTTGGCGTTCTTCAGGGTATCGATCAGGTAGTTGACCGCATTGCCTTCCGCCAAACCCTTTTTAGGCTCGTGAACGGTGACGCCCGACAGGCCTTCCTTGCCATGGATGTTCTCGGCATAGATCGGCGTGCGCATCAGCGGTTTCGGAGCGCCCGCATAGACCGGCACATCCTCGCGCCCTGCCCACTCGCGGGCCAGACGCGCGTTGCGCGAAGTCTTGTCGAGGCGCACGTTGCCGGCCACGGTGGTCAGCGCACGAATGTTCAGTTCATCCGGCGAGGCCAGGGCAAACAACAACGCAACCACGTCATCAGCACCGGGATCGGTGTCGATGATCAGGTCGATTTTTTCCGCCGCGTGAGCGCCGGTGGCAGTTATCACGGACAAAAGCAGCAGGCTCCGGATCAATTGATGCAGTTTGTGAGCATAGCGTTGCATGGCGCATTCCTTGTGCAGTGAAATCAAAAATCAGAACGTAACCCCAGCAACGAGCACGATGTTGCAGTACGGCTGACATTCGCCTGTACGAACAATCGCCCGCGCCTGTCGGCTGAGGACTTTGAATTGCTCATGACTGAGCAGGTCGCGACGGCCCAGTTCACCTTCGTCATGCAACGCATCGATCGCGGTCAACGCTGCCGGCTGCTTGTCGAAGATCTCTTTGGCCAGCGCATGACTCTCCACTTGCATCTCGCTGAGTACGACTTTCAGAGTGCTGACGAAATCAGGGATACCGTGCGTCAGCGCCAGGTCGATCAGCTCGACACCCGGCGGTACCGGCAATCCAGCATCACCGATGACCACCATGTCGCCATGGCCCAAGGATGCAATCAGTCGTGACAGTGCGACGTTGAGCAAAGGAGTCTTTTTCATGCGGGTTTAAAGGCCTGTACGTCGGACATGGTGGGAATGGACGGTTGCGCGCCGGCGCGGGTAACCGACAGTGCCGCAGCGATCTGCCCGTAACGAATGGCCTCGGCTTCGGATTTGCCATTGGCGAGCGCAGCCGCGAAACCACCGACAAAGGTGTCCCCTGCGGCGGTGGTATCGACTGCTTTCACCTTCGGCGCCGGGAAATGCTCGAAGCCTTGGCCATTGGCGAACAACGAGCCTTCAGCACCGAGGGTGATGATGACTTTTCCCGCGCCGAGGGCGATCAGATGACTGGCGGCATTTTCCGCTGTTGGGAGCGAGTCGACCGGCAGCCCGCTCAATGCGGCAGCTTCGCTTTCGTTGGGAATCAGATAATCAATCGCGGCAAACCAGTCCACTGGGAGCGGTCGACTAGCAGGCGCCGGATTGAGAATGACGGTCTTGCCCAGTGCACGCGCACGTTTGAGCGCATGGCCCACCGTGGCATCAGGAATTTCGAGCTGGCAGATCACCACGTCGGCGGCTTGCAGCACCGCATCAAACTGATCGATGACCGCTGGCGTCATCGCCCCGTTGGCACCGGCGACAATCACGATGGCGTTCTGGCTGTTGTCATCGACCACAATCAATGCCACACCGCTGGAATCCTCAACGGTACTGACCGCCTGACAGTCGATCTGCTCGGCCAGCAAAGCGTCGCGCAATTGCACGCCATAGTCATCGTTGCCGACGCAGCCGACCATCGCGACCTGCGCCCCAAGGCGTGCCGCGGCCACCGCCTGATTGGCGCCCTTGCCACCCGAGACGGTGGTGAAGGAGTGACCGATCAGCGTTTCACCGCCCCGGGGCAGCCGTGGCGCCCGGGTGACTAGATCCATGTTCAGGCTGCCTATTACCACTACATTTGCTGGCATACATCAGTACTCGTCAATTCGGTTTCAGCGGTATTCGGTGAACACGCCGGACAGCGGCGCGGTCGATTCGCGCAAGACAATACTCGGGGTCACGATGCGTTGATCGGTGCCCAGATTCGGTGTCGCAATTCTTCGCAGCAATACTTCCGCAGCCATTTCGCCCAACTGCAGGATCGACTGGCCGACGGTGGTCAGTGCCGGGTACACATAACGGCTCATCTGAATATCGTCGAAGCCAATCACTGACAGTTCGCTCGGCACACGCACGTTGCGCTCGGCTGCTGCACGCAACACACCGATACCAATCATGTCGTTACCGGCAAAAATCGCGCTGGGCGGATAGCTTTCCAGCAGAATCGCCGCCGCGTTGTAACCGCCCGTGCTGGTGAAATCACTTTCCAGCATGCGCGCCTGGCGAACTTCGATGCCCGCCTCATTCAGCGCTCGGCAATAACCAGCCTGGCGCATCTGCGCCACGCTGGTACTTGCCGGGCCGCCGATGGTGGCAATGTCGCGGTGACCCAATTCGAGCAGATGCCGGGTGGCGAGGTACGCGCCGTATTCGTGATCAATGCGCACCAGATCGGCGTCGACGCCATCCAGCCCACGGTCGACGATGACCATTGGCGTTTTCACACCCGCCAAACCCTGCGCCAGGCCACTGTCGCCACCAGCGGAGGCAACGATCAGCCCATCGATGCGTTTTTCCAGCAGCACGCGTAAATAACTGCGTTGTTTTTCCGGATTGTCGTCGGAGTTGCACAGGATCACGCAGTAGCCGTTTCGCTCGCAGTAGTCCTCGATCCCCCGCGCCAGCTCGGCGAAGTACGGGTTGAGACTGTTCGGCACCAGCAGGCCGATGGTTGCGGTGGTTTTGGCTTTGAGCGAACGCGCCACCGCACTGGGCACGTAGTCGAGGCTCTTGATGGCCGCCTCAACTTTCAGACGAACTTCCTTGCTCACCGGGCGCGTGTTGTTCACCACGTGGGACACGGTTGTGTAGGAAATTCCTGCGAGTGCCGCTACATCTTTGATCGTTGCCATATCGGTATCTCAGCCCCGGCGACTGGCGCGTTGACTGCGATAAGTGTCGAGCACCACAGCGATAACAATCACCGCACCGGTGATGATCCGTTTGGTCGGTTCAGTAGCGCCGATCTGCGCCAGACCGGCCGCCAGTACAGAAATGATCAACACGCCAAAGAATGTGCTGATCACCGAACCGCGCCCGCCCATCAGGCTGGTTCCGCCGATGACCACCGCCGCAATAACTTGCAACTCAAGACCAGAGCCGGCATTCGGGTCTGCCGCTTCCAGACGCGAAATCTGGAACAGCGCCGCAATCCCGGCCAGCAACCCCATCAGGCTGAACACCAGAATCTTGTAGGGTTTAGGATTGATCCCGGCCAACCGCACCGCCTCTTCGTTAGTGCCGATGCCGATCAGATAACGGCCAAACACCGTGCGGGTCAAAACCGCCTGCGCGATGAATATCACCAGCAAGGCAATGATGAACGATGGCGAGATGCCGAACGCTATCGGGTTCGACAGCCAGGCAAACGAATCGCCGATGTAGGCAGTGCGCGACCCGGTCATCTGATAGGCCAGACCCCGGGCCATTTCCAACACGCCAAGGGAGACGATGAACGATGGAATACGCCAGGCCACGGTGATCGAGCCGGTGACAGTGCCAGCCAATGCCGCCACTGCCATGCCAAGCAACGCCGAAGGCAAGACACCCCAGCCCCAACCGAGAATCGCTACGCTGACAGTGGAAGCAGCCAGCGCCAGCACCGACCCGACAGAAAGGTCGATGCCACCGATGATCAGCACAAAGGTCATGCCAACCGCCAGCACCATCAAGTCAGGAATCTGGTTGGCCAGCGTACTGAAGGTGTTATAGGACAAAAAGTGGCTGCTCAATACCGAGAACAGCGCCACCATCGCCAGCAAGGCACCGGCCAGGCCCAGATAGGTGCCCAGCCCGTAAAAGTTGCCACTACGTTTGCCGGCAGAAGATGCAGTTTTCATGGGAGATCCCTTGGCGCCGCTTCATTGAGCAACGCATCACGTTTTTGGTAGCCGGCGAATGCGGCGGCAAGCAAATCATCCTGGGTCCAGCTGTCACGCTCGAAAGTGTCGATCAGACGACCCGCCGACAGCACACCGATCCGGTCGCAGATCAGCATCAACTCGCGCAGGTCACTGGAGACCACCACCAGCGCTTTGCCCTGACGAGTCAATTCGCCGAGCAGGCCATAGATGTCGAACTTGGCACCGACGTCGATGCCACGGGTAGGCTCGTCGAACAGCAGCACCGAACAATCACGCTCCAGCCAGCGGCCGATCACCACTTTCTGCTGGTTACCGCCTGACAACTCTGAAACAAGCTGTGTCGGGCTAGAACTGCGGATGCGCATGGCGTCGATCTGACGCTGCGCCAAAGAGATTTCGTCGCCGTTGTTGACGACCCCGCCACGGGAAATTTCCGGCATGTTACCCAGTGCGATATTGGCGCTGATCGACTGACTGAGCAGAAGCCCTTCGCCCTTGCGATCTTCGGTGATCAAGGCAATGCCATTGCGTACCGCATCGACCGGCGAGCGCACACTGATCTCCCGTGCCGGCGAACCGAGCGCGATCGTTCCGCTATCGGCGAGATCGGCGCCGAAGATCAGCCGCAGCAACTCCGTGCGCCCTGCCCCGATCAATCCGGATATTCCGAAAATTTCGCCAGCACGCACTTCAAAGGAAACATCGCGCACTTTATCCGAGCGGGTCAGGCCGTTGACCGTCAGCGCCGGCGCGCCGATCTTGCGCGGCCCCATGTCGATGTGTTCGCCCAGTTCACGCCCTACCATCAGCGTGACCAGTTGCTCGCTGTTGTAATTGGCCATCGGCTCGACGCAGACCAGATTGCCGTCGCGCAGCACTGCAATTCGCTGGGCGACGCGCGCCAGCTCTTCGAGGCGGTGAGAAATGTAAATGATCGAGACACCGCGCGCCTGCAGCCGGGTGATTTGCTCGAAAAGCATCTCGACTTCACGCGCCGTCAACATCGCGGTTGGCTCATCGAGAATCAGCACATGGCAATCGCCGATCAGGTTGCGAGCGATTTCGACCATTTGTTGATGGCCGATGCCCAATTCTCCGACCAGCGTGTCCGGATCGATCGCGTCGAGGCCAACCTGCGCCATGGCTTCGATCGCCGCTTTGCGCAATTGCTTGCGGCTGATCCAGCCGCCGTTGCTCGGCAGGTTGTCGAGAAACAGGTTTTCCGCCACCGACAGCGTCGGCAACAGATTGAGTTCTTGCATGACCATGCGCACGCCAAGCTCTTCAGCCTGAGTGCGACTGCCCGGGCGATACTCCTTGCCCTGAAACTGCATCTGGCCAGTGGTCGGCGTGACCAGTCCGCCAATGATTTTCGACAAGGTGCTTTTACCGGCGCCATTCTCGCCGGTCAGCGCCAGTACTTCACCGCGCATCAGCGTCAAATCGATGCCGGTGAGCACCGGTTGCGCATAGGTCTTACCGATACCGCTGACCGAGAGGACAGCGTTCGGGGCGGAAACTGACATAAAAACTCTCCATGCGCTCGCCCGGACGGACGAGCGCCGTTGTGTCGCCAGAAGACTTACTTGGTGACCAGCTCGACCGGTGTTTCGATCACACCGTTGGTACCGCTGTCGACTTTTTCGCCCTTGATGATTTTCAGCGCGGTTTCGATGCCGAACACCGCTTGCTTGGCAGCGAACTGGTCAGCAGTGGCCAGCACACGGCCGTCCTTCAGCATTGGCTTGATCGCGTTGATGTTGTCGTAACCCACGACCTGCACCTGACCGGCCTTGCCTGCAGCACGGACTGCGGAAACGGCGCCGACCGCCATGCTGTCGTTGCCGGCCAGCAGCGCCTTGACGTCGGGGTATTCGCTGAGGATCGAGGCGGCAACCTTGTTGCCCTTGTCGATCTCCCAGTCGCCGGATTGCAGCGAAACGACCTTGATCTGCGCCGCGTCCATCGCGTCCTTGAAGCCTGCGGTACGCTGCTGAGCGTTGGTGGTCGTCGAGACACCTTCAATAATGCCGACCTCGTCACCAGCCTTGAGCTGCTTGGCCAGGTATTCACCGACCAGACGCGCACCTTTGCGGTTGTCCGGGCCTACGAAGGGTACGCTGATGTTTTTGCTTTTGACGATTGCAGGATCGAGCTGATTGTCGATGTTGATCACGGTGATGCCGGCATCGACGGCTTTCTTGATCACCGGCACCATGGCCTTGGAATCAGAAGGTGCAATCACCAGGGCGTTAACCTTCGCCAGAATCATTTGCTCGACAATCCGCGTTTGCCCGGCGGTGTCGGTTTCGTCCTTGATGCCATTGGAGATCAGGTCGAAATCGGCGGAGTGTTCTTTTTGATAAGCCTTGGCGCCGTCTTCCATGGTCAGGAAGAATTCGTTGGCCAAGGATTTCATGACCAGCGCGACTTTGGGTTTTTCCGGGGACTCGGCGAAGGCCGAAGAGACAGGTAGTGCGGCGGCTGTGGCAGCCAGCATAGCGACAGCAAGAAGACGTCCAGCGAATGGCAGCTTCATGGGTTCACTCCGATCTTATGATTATTGTGAGCAACGCTTGCGCCGGCGTAAGCTACATCGCTTTCTTCGGAGAGACAGGCCACCGGGAAAGCCGCGCAAACGTTTGCGTAGACCGAACTATGCGAATCCCGCCGACATTTGTCAACAATCGACCGTCGTCATTTTTTGTAGGGCGAATCCGCTGATTCGCCCCGTGGTCGCTTATGCCGTGGTGCTGACCAGGTTGCCGCTGGTGGAGTCCTTGGTCATTTCCTTGACCAGTGCAGCCGCGACCTGCATCAACTCGCCACTGGTTTGCGCGATCTGCCCCTGAATGGACATGACTGCCTGCGATTTGGCTTCGGGCGTCGGATAGCTGTGAGCCTGTGCCGCGGCCAATCGCTGCTGCTGTTCCTGAAGCTGTTTCTGCAATTCCTGCATCCGCTTCAATAGCGTTTTGACAGTCACGCTCTGGTTATCGCTGCCTTCAGCCTTGGTGTCTTCCGGCGCGGCGCCACCGCCGGTTCGAACCTGATTGCCATGAGCTTTCTCAGTGCCCAACGCTTCGCTGGAAGCGTCCGCTCCCGCTTCATTCAATGCATTGATTGTCGCTGCGGTTTTGCCGCCGATAGTGACTGCGCCTGGGTTAGAAAAACCGATCGTCAGTGACATGTGGACTTCCTTAATTTTAGTTTCCCTGAACAACCATCGGCTTGCGCGAGGCTTTCTTTAGCAGAAAGCCCTGATTCGGCAAGCCGATTCGTTCGACAGGATCTGTAGTCCTTTTCGGCGAACCGAACGTGAACGCCGCCATCGTTCGGAAACCCGGATAAAGCATTTGCCCCGCTACTTAGACCCCCATAAAAACTTGATTTAAATCATCAGGTTAAACATTTCCTTCATGCAAAGTCCGACTGGTACAGATCCTGCTCTTCCCAAGCACCCCAGACATTCAGATCGGTTCGGGGTGCATCTAGATGAACCTGCATCAGCACCGTCTCACTACTAGAGAGAAAAATAATGAAATCTGCTTTCAACACTTTGGTTCCGGGCGCTTTGGCCCTTCTCCTGCTCCTGCCCACCGCCCTTCAGGCAAAAGAAGTCGAAACCCAGACCAAACTCGCCAACGTGGTTGTACTTGCCACGGGCGGCACCATCGCCGGTGCCGGCGCGAGCGCTGCCAACAGCGCCACCTACCAGGCCGCCAAAGTTGGCGTAGAGCAATTGATTGCCGGCATTCCCGAGCTGAGCAAACTGGCTAATGTGCGTGGCGAACAAGTCATGCAGATCGCATCGGAAAGCATCACCAACGACAACCTGCTGCAACTGGGTCGCCGTGTCGCGGAACTGGCTGACAGCAAAGACGTCGACGGCATCGTCATCACCCACGGCACTGACACCCTGGAAGAAACCGCCTACTTCCTCAACCTGGTCGAGAAGACTGACAAGCCAATCATCGTTGTTGGCTCGATGCGCCCGGGCACCGCGATGTCCGCCGATGGCATGCTCAACCTGTACAACGCCGTGGCGGTGGCCAGCAGCAAAGAAGCGCGCGGCAAAGGCGTGCTGGTGACCATGAACGACGAGATCCAGTCCGGTCGTGATGTCAGCAAAATGATCAACATCAAGACTGAGGCGTTCAAGAGTGCCTGGGGCCCACTGGGCATGGTGGTTGAAGGCAAATCCTACTGGTTCCGCTTGCCAGCCAAGCGTCACACCATGGATTCGGAATTCGACATCAAAAACATCAAGAGCCTTCCTGACGTAGAAATCGCCTATTCCTACGGCAATGTGAGCGATACCGCCTACAAAGCGCTCGCCCAATCGGGCGCCAAAGCGATTATTCATGCCGGTACTGGCAACGGTTCGGTGTCCTCTCGCGTGGTGCCAACCCTGCAGGCGCTGCGCAAGGATGGCGTGCAGATCATTCGTTCGTCCCACGTCAATGCTGGCGGCTTCGTGCTGCGTAACGCCGAACAGCCTGACGACAAGTATGACTGGGTTGTCGCGCACGATCTGAACCCGCAAAAGGCCCGCATCCTGGCGATGGTCGCGCTGACCAAAACCAATGACAGCAAAGAGCTGCAACGGATGTTCTGGGAATACTGATCGCCCCCTCGCCCGATCAATTTTCGATCGGGCAATGAGTGCACCATCCGCCTGCTTGGCGGGTGGTGCACCACTTACAACCCTTCTGCTTTTTTCCTACAAAAAATTCGACACGACCTACACCAAAATCGGAAAACCGCTGTCAGAGGATTTTCTTGAATTTTAAGCAGTTGCGAAAAAGCTTACAGTTAAATACTGTATGCACGTACAGCTTAATAAGGATAACCTCGTGGCTACCTCTCCTGATGCTCCTGACGCTTACGAACGCATGGGCATGCGCGTTCAAAAAATCATCAATTCCCCCACCGCACAGAAAGCCAAAGCCGCACTGATCTTCCGTTTGCCGGATGAGCCGATGGATGAATGGGAGCGCCTGCTCGAGGAAATCGACGAGAACGACAACGTCACCCTCGCTTACCGCGACGATGGTGGCGTGCAGATTTTTTGGGTTGTGCCGAAGGAAGATTGAGTCAATGAGTGTCCGCTGTGTTGCTTTGCTGTTGCTGTTTATTGCCATGGGTGCCCAGGCTGGCGCACCCCGCACATTCACCGAAGCGAAGAAGGTCGCCTGGAAACTGTACGCACCGCAGTCCACCGAGTTTTATTGCGGGTGCAAATACACCGGCAACAAGGTTGATTTGAAGGCTTGCGGTTACG
Organism: Pseudomonas sp. 4CAES_32.4; assembly: GCF_058136335.1. Lineage (NCBI taxonomy): Bacteria > Pseudomonadati > Pseudomonadota > Gammaproteobacteria > Pseudomonadales > Pseudomonadaceae > Pseudomonas > Pseudomonas sp. 4CAES_32.4. The sequence goes on along the minus strand of NZ_CM176882.1, from coordinate 2,255,158 downwards.
TGCCGCGCAAAAACGCCAAACGCGCTTCGCGCATCGAATGGGAGCACATTGTGCCGGCCTGGCAGTTTGGCCATCAGCGTCAATGCTGGCAGGAAGGCGGACGCAAGAACTGCACACGCTACGATCCGTCCTACCAGAAAGCTGAAGCCGACCTGCACAACCTGGTGCCGAGCATCGGCGAGGTCAACGGAGACCGCAGCAACTTCAGCTACGGCTGGCTGCCAGTGCAATCCGGGCAGTATGGCTCGTGCCTGACCCAGGTCGACTTCAAGGCGAAGAAGGTCATGCCCCGCCCTTCGATTCGCGGCATGATTGCCCGCACCTATTTTTACATGAGCAAGCAATACGGTTTGCGCCTGTCGAAACAGGATCGGCAACTGTATGAGGCGTGGGACAAGACCTATCCCGTGCAGGACTGGGAGCGCCAGCGCAATCAGAGCGTGGCGTGCGTGATGGGCCGCGGCAATGAATTTGTCGGCCCGGTGAATATGAAAGCCTGCGGTTAATTGGCCACGTAAAACGAAAGGGCCTCGAACGTTATGTTCGAGGCCCTTTTCATGTCTAGCTGCCAGATTTGTTGTAACGCCAGTAGCCCATCAGATTGAGCGCCTCGCGTGGAATGCCGCGCTCCTTGATCAGGTATTTGCGCAGACTCATGACGGCAGCGCTCTCACCCGCGATCCAGCCGTAAAAGCCTTCCCTCGTGGTCTCTGCGACTTCCCAAAGAATATCTTTATCGATATCCACTTCCGCCAGCTCTATCGCCCGCCCCTCGCAAGCGGCATGCACTGGCAAGGACGCTTGGCGCACGGCATCAATCAAAAAGGCACCGGCAACCGTTGCAGCCGACTCATCGCGAATCAGCCATTGCACCGACAGGCCGGGCCAGTCTGGTACGGCAAGCATGTCTTGCGCACTGTCGACCTCGAAGAATGCCTGCGTTTGCAGAGGCTCTACGAGGCCCGCCAACTCGTCCAGAATACCCATCGCTGCTGGCAACGCGGTTGAGTCAGCAACCAACAGCAACTGCTTGAGCGTTTTGGGCGGCTTCCATTCGAAACCACCGGCCTGCTGCGCGGAGAAATGATGGTCAGGGGCAAGAATCTGCATCGATTCCCCCAGTTGCGCTCGCAATGCCCAACGGGACGCCGGGCCGGTTTCACCGTGCAGAACAAAATCGATATCCACTTCGCCCTGTTCGGCGCGTAAATGCCGAATGGTGTAGGTGCGCATCGCAGGACGTCGATCCACAAGCATCGACTTGAATCGTGCGTACCAACCGTCCTCTTGGGCGAGCCTGTGCTGCGAACCATCGGCGGCGGGGAAAAACAGCTTGACCCGCTGATCCGGGGCCCAGGTGGCCATTTCGTGAACCGGTGGCCCCACCAGCGTGAGGCGCATCATGTGCGGGCTCAACTGCGTTTTGCGGTGCAAGGTGACATCGAACAATTTGTAAGGATTGGCGGAAACCATAGGGAGCTCCTTTTGGAATTCAGCAGCGACTCCTTCAGGAACGAATCGCGTTTGATTACCTTTAGGCAGCTCCGCCAAATGGAACGCTTACGGCGTGATCGGATGCTCGATGATGACCGATTCAACGTTCTGCTTTTTAGCTTTCACCAATGCTGCATCCACCTGCACCTTGCGCGCTTCGGCCTCAGCCTGGGTGTTGAAGGGGCCAATCAGAATGCGCGTCTTGCCGCTGCTGTCTCTGATGACTGTCGGAACGAAAGCATGTTCGATCAACCAGCCGCTCAGATCACTGACGGCCTGAGGTGTTTCGCCACGGACTTCAAGATCCCACTGCGCAGCAGGTGCCACAGCAGGAGCTGTCGCGACCGTCGTTTTCGGCTTCTGCTCGTCTACACTCTTGCCTTCACCACATCCTGCCAATGCCAGTGCCGCGACCAACCAGACCAATTTGCGCACAACGCTTTCCTCGGAATTCTCAAAGCGGCGATCTTAACATTCATAAATACTTCGCGAGCCCCGCAAAATGGGCACAAAACAACGAGATTGATGATTGCAGCCTCTGTATAGTTACGCCCTGGGAATTAATGCCGCATCTGCGCGTCAGAAAGAGGCACCCAAACCGTGAGACTTCGCACTAATCTATACGTACCACCGACCTCTGCACTGTCTGAATCAGGTGCCCTACAAAGCAATCAAGGAGAAGACCATGCTGATACTCACCCGCAAAGTCGGTGAAAGCATAAACATTGGTGATGACATCACTATCACCATTCTGGGCGTAAGCGGCCAACAGGTTCGCATCGGCATCAACGCGCCGAAAAACGTTGCAGTGCACCGTGAAGAAATCTACCAGCGTATTCAGGCTGGCCTGACCGCTCCGGACAAGCCACAGACTCCCTGAGTCGCACTGCAGTCAGTAGCCAGTTCGTTTGCTTGCGCGCAATGACTGGCTAAAGATTCACGCGCCGTTTTGCCAACCGCTCCCCACTCCGCTGGGTACGGCGCCTGACACATCCGCCCCCTCCCGCTTCTGCTTTCGCCCTCCCTTTCCGCCCGATACTACCTGCCATTCCCAGAGCTGACTGTCGGACGTTTCCGATAGAACACAGAGAATTCGCTCTCCTAACCAAATGTCACGCCACGCGCCATACCTGTGGCGGCGACGACCATCAGTACCAGTAGCAACGCCTCAACGTGACTGATCCGGGCAAACAACTTTGACCGTCCGGTATCGAGCGCTGCACCCCGCGCTTTTGCAATCCGCCACTTTATCAACGTGATCATCGGCACAAGCTCTATCAGCAGAATCAGCACGAACAGCGTCATTTTCAAATGAAAGAGTGGCTGATGAAGATAATAGTCCGTGCCTTTCTCATAGCCGCCGAAGGCGCGCATCCCACCGGTGACCAACAAGATCAGCGCAGAGACGCCCCAGATATTGTCGGCCAGCAAAATCCGCCCAACCTCGCCCGTACCGGCGGCCAGACGGCTGAACGCTGTTCCCCGTGTCAGCACTGCCCAGAAGGCCAGGGCGAAAGCAAGCAAGTGAATAGCTGCAAGAAACCAATGACCCAGCATCGACACACCCCCATCAGAAAGAGTTGAAAATCGGCCAGTCAGTAGTAGTTGAAAAAGTGTGGATTTGCCCGTGACGTCTCAAGGCAACGCTTTGAATGCCAAATCGCAGGCAAAAAAAATCCCAAGCAGCTGATGGAAGCTTGGGATTTAAAAATGCATAAACCGTGGTGGTGAACGCGGGGCGGATATTACTGAAATTCACACCCCGTCACAAGTTTTTTTGGATAACCGTTCAGTTAAAAAACCTCATAACCCATTCAATATCCACATATTTTTAAGGTCGCCACGTTAAGACCGTCACTAACAGGCCATCTGGCGATTGGTTTAGCTGGATCGAATCACGATCGTTGAAGCGAGCATGTCACCCAGACGCTTTCGTGAACCGAAGAAAATGAAAATCCAGTCAAGGACATTCAAGAACGGCGTAGTGATATTGCGCATGAAAGATTGGTACAGATTGCAATTGAGGTAGCTGCGCTCATCGATCACCGACATGCCCAAGAGTTTTTTTCCCAGGCTTTGACCATTAGGCAGCGCATCGGAAAACAGGTAATACCCCACACCGGCGATCAACGCCAGGATAGCGGCCACGTCCGATGGCAAGCCAACCAACTCAGCGGCTCGACCTACCGCGTAGTACAAGAACAGAGTGCAGAATGAATCAATAATTTGTCCGCCCCATCGCCGCCCCAGTCCGGCCAGGTTCTTCGGCCGCTGATACTGACTTGGCGTGCTGTTGATTTCCATGCGCTATTATCCTGTTGAATGGCAGATAATGGCATATCGGCATCACCGCGGAATTATTTAACCAAGTGATGCAGTGAAAATCATCCGCCCCAGATCTCGACTTGAAATGGTGCGGTCAGACTTTCCTGGAGGGTTAACGCGTCGCGCCTCAGCCTTCCGCTGCGCATCAGCCATAAGCTTTCCGAGGAAAAGGTTTTGCAAATCGCAGACAACAAAAAAGGGCTCACCTTTCGGTGAGCCCTTCTAGACCGCCCAGCAGAGCGGATTTTGTTTGGTAGGCGCGATTGGACTCGAACCAACGACCCCCACCATGTCAAGGTCTGCTAGGAGCGAGCTCCGAGCCCTGCTGCTCTTGGATTTCTCAGAACGCCCATTCACATCATGAGGCGTCAAAAATGGCTAATTTCCGCTTACTCCCGTCCGGCAACTGGAATGCTCAGGTACGGGTTAAGGGCAAATCCCCCCAATCTAAAACCTTCAGCACGAAGGCCGAGGCAGAATTATGGGCGAGACAGGTCGAGGCCGTAACGATAGATCGCAAGCATCACACTATATATACGCTGGGCATGACCTACTGCGAAACCATGCTCAAGGGGAAAGGCAGCTACGACCATGCACTGAAGATTGTGGAGCATCTGAGTAGACACTTCACACAGCCCATCCACGAAATCACCCCTCAAATGATCAACGATTTCAAGATTATGCGATTGAAGAAGGTAAAGCCGTCCACGTGCAGGACGCAGCTTGCTTTCATGTCCCGCTTCTACAGGTTCGCCAAACGCGGCCTATTAATCGACATCCACAACCCGGTCAGTGACATCGCACTGCCAAAGCCTGATCGCTCTTCTGACAAAGTGATTCGAGCGAGCGAGCTTGAGCGGCTACTGGCGAAGTTGTCACCTGTCATGAAGCTAATCGTCGAACTGGCATATGAAACCGCCATGCGTAGATCAGAAATTCTGAAGCTGACAAAAGACTGCCTGCACTTGAAAGAACGCATTGCCGATGTGATTGATGGGAAGAACGGAACACGATCAGTCCCTCTGACTCACCGTGCTGTGGAAATTCTCCAACTTGCCCAACTCTGTGCCACTGTGGGGCGCCACCCGAACGGCCAAGTGTTTACGGTTACACCGCACGCAGTGACTCAGGCTGTGCGACTGGCACGAGTGAAAGCAGGATTGGACAGTAGTGTCCGGTTGCATCAGCTTCGCCATACCCGAATAACGAATGTCGCCAAGAAAGGATTCAACAACGCCCAGATCATGATCGTGTCAGGCCATCGCGATACCCGCTCCGTCGCACGTTACTCGCACCTAAGTGTTCGGGACGTCCTTCACCTTATCGACTGACCCCGATCAACGAGCTAACGCAATCGCGTTGGCTCTCCCTCTATTCATAACCCCCTAAAGGATGCGGCCTCAACCGTGGCACTACACTCAGCTGAGGGAATGATCTGCTAGCGAACGCAGGTTTCTCATGCTTCGTCCCCCTAAATTGATCAAGAGCTGATCCGGTATCTGCAGTCGATGAGTGACACTGGTTCTGTCCGCCTAACCCCAGGACTGGAGACTGTTCGCGAAAAGCTAGGTCACGCGCCATCGAAGAGCCTGGTCGGTACAAAACGAAGCTGAGCATCACTGCCCCAGAAAGGCGATTTACAGCTTTCGCCACAGACTCATCGATGACCTGAGATGCTGGGATGCAGGACTCGCTAACCAAACGGATGCCGGACACGAAGACGGTTTGGTGACGTTCAGCATTTATGGCAGCCGTAGCCCACTGAAGGCGATGATCGAAGCAATCCGGAAAATCAACATTCCACGCACCTAAAGTCCCCATGAACCGTAGAGGAGGACGGTCACCCTTCACTGCAGAACAGCATACGTAAGTGAGTGGGCAATCGGTTGTATATACCACTGGGTACGTACCCACTTGGGTGCATGGGTGCATGGGTGCATGGGTGCCTAGGTAGTCCACTACGTCAATGGTTGTATATACATCTAATGATTTAATGACTTACGCATTTACTCGCTTACGTACTTACTCATCTGCGTACCCACCTACGCCCTCCCTTACCTACGCACGTGGCTGCTTGAGCCAGTAGGTGTGTACTTGTATAGGTAAGCAATGGAACAAGTGTTCACGCAAGCGCGTGAACGATGGCTCAATTGGACACGCGGTTGAGTGCTTGGGTGGGTGCTTACGCGGGTGCTTGCGTGGTTGGTGACTCGATTAACCATTTGAGCAGTCACTTGGCCAATCAATCAAGCAGTTACGTAAGCAAGTAAGCAAGTAAGCAAGTAAGTAAGTGAGTAAGTAAGTAAGTAAGTAAGTAAGTAAGTAAGTAAGTAAGTAAGTAAGTAGTCCCTGAGATACCCATACTTCCTCCACTCTTAAAAGCAAAAAACATGTTGACAACTAATCCCAAACCCATAAAACTTCCTGCCGTCTACAGCGACAAAGTATACGACACAGAAAACCTCACTCTCGCATAGAGCCATTGGAGAACTACTCCCATAATCGAAACCCCACTTCTGCACTGTTCAACACCATATATTGCACAAGCAGCTCGCACATCAACGATCACTACTATTAGTAATATCGGCAGACCATCTCATTTTAATTTTTTGCACTCTACAAATTATGATTGATACAAAACACCACAGCAGCACCCCCTGCGATGGCTGCAATCTTGGAAAGTGAGCAGCGATCCTTAACGCGTTCCGCTTGCCTTACTGTGGAATCGCTACAGAGGCAGAGCCTTACAAGCTCCATCAAATGTATTTCCTGATAACAACCGAAATGGAAATTACCGGATTCACCTATGAGCCTTCTATTCATGAGGGACACCACTGCGTAGCTACAAGCGAAGCCGAGTGTGATTTCATTGTGCAATTCCAGATCAACTAGCCGGGCTCCAACCCATATTACTGGCAGCTTGAGAGTTATCGAGTATATCACAAAGCTCGACAAGACCTGTTTGATATCAAACAAATTTACCCAAAGAAAAAACGTCGCGAGCATATGGCCACGATTGAACGACTGAGAAACTTGACTTAATTTTCCAGAGTCGCAGCGAAGACCAAAAGCAAGGACTCATCTATCTAGCCCTTGCAGTCTTTTCAACCAATTATAAAAAATCCACTTCAAGACCATTTAGAGCCTATATACGCACATACTGAACATCCGTCTAAGACTCCCTTTAACAACAACCAATAACTCCTCTCACTTCAAGCACATGCACGAAGTGCTGTGAGAGAATGACAGGTATCGCCTTATGACAAACAAAACGCCATTCCCCACAGCAAACCACAGAGATCATTTCATCTATGACAACCAGCCATTCATTAACTCTGAACACGGAGAGCTCCACCCAATTGAGTGGGCCTTCGTAATTGACATCAACCTAATGCCCCCTACCAATGAGGATTACGATGACTTTATCACCCCTCCAGAATATTATCTTCAGGTCACGGCCAGCGGAGAAGTACGAGGCGTCACACATAACTACGATGAACATGCTGAGTATTTTTCGGTAACTGCGGGTCATTCCGACGTTGAGTTTCTAAAAGCATTCTCCACTCACTACCCTCTGGTTATACCAACGCTGCCAGCCCTACTAGACTATCGTAAATACCGGATGACCAAATGGAAGGAACTGGTAGACCAAGAGAAAGAAAACATCTCAGATAATGATTAGAATCATTCAATACCAACAACCTGAGAAACCTCGTTAACCACCCAACTAGCTCATAATGATTGTCAAGCTCAGACAACCAATTTTACGAGCACCCTAAACGAAAAGCTTCATCAAAAGCTGCCAGAGCTTATTTAAGACCTCACATAGTTCCAATCGGAGATCCAAAACTCTGGCAGCGTATTGCGGCGCCCATAATAAGATAAGTTAGTTAGCAATTAACCAGGCCGCTAAACACGTATATCTAACAAGCATATTTAGTTTATGTCGGCGTTTATTTTAACTACCAAAACGGCGTTCATAGCGGCGCCACAAGGAGCTGTATGTCGGAGGTTTCGATCCCGTGCGTTGCGCATTTTCCTTTGGAAGGGCGGCCAGCTAAGGTTGACCCTTTCCTGCTTACTAGTGCAGTACGAATACCTCCAGACCTTTATTTGGACGATAAGCATCATCGATCAATTTACTGCCTCGGTTGTGGGGTCATGTGCAGCCGCATACCACGCAAGAAAGCAAAGCGAAAAGATAACGTACATGCATTCTATGCTCACATTCGCGGTTTTGACGATGTTGGTTGTCCGCACCGAAAACCTAGTTACAGTGCAAGCGTAGACGGCAACAGCGTAGAGAAAAAAGCCATAAACCTCGTCGCTTTTGCGGGATGGAAAACTTTGGACGACGACATAGCCGAGAATGAAGAAGACGAGCAAGTCTCAAAGTCTAAACGCGTCGTTCAAGGTCGGACTGCAAGAGATGGGCAAGAGGGTGAACTCGTGTTTGACGCAGATGGAAGTCTGTTCCATGTGGGTAAGTTTCGCACTGTTCGAAGTTTAGTGATGCATGCTCAAGTATCTCTGGATAAAAACGTACGATTTTCAGATCGAGAGACGACACGCCTAGGTGACTTGATATTATCAATCGAAAAGATTCTAAAGGATCTTCACCGCCATATAGGAAAGAGCTTTCTTTTTTTTGGTCAGCCGAAATCAGTTAACTCAGGATCGCATGATGTCTTTTTGAATTTCTCAGAGGGCAGGCATCATTTAGCCGGAATCTGTGACCCTCGTATATTTGAGCTGCGGGGCTGGAGAACCTCAGAGCTTGGCCACTATTATGCTTTTTATGGGATGCTCGAAGTCGATGAATCATACTTGTACGTTCGAATTATGAATTTGGGACAAATCGATCGGCCTCCGGTGTCTGCAAATAGCCTGTTCGATTCATTGCGTTGAAACTGAGCAGAGCGGATTACTGTCGCCTGCGATATGGGTTTATGCGTTTATGGAAATCAACAACCGGCGACCAATTGAGGGCTTTATGAAGCAAATTTAATTACCAAGGAGAACTAAATTGGAAGTTAACACTATCGCTGCATGCAACACCGATTCAATTTCGGTTGAAGAAACTGTCGTCCAGTTTCGGAAAGGTGGCATGTCTATCGAAAACATCAGGAAGGCAACTGGGCTACCAGAGCGTGAAGTCAAAGACTTAATCAAAGGAATTGATAAACCCCCCAAGTTGAAGAAGGTCGCCACAAAGACTCAAACGCCATTCGCCAAGTCAGTAGAGCGTGTGTTCCAGTTGGCTAAACGGCAGCACGGCATTCGTGATTACGAGCTACGCAATATCATGCATGATGAATACCGGTCGGTGTGGGACACCACTACAGGCAACTACGTCAGCAATTACGATCAAAGCACCATCAAGCGGGTTAAGCAAAAGGTGAGAAACCGGGCAGCAAAGGAAGATTGCAACGCCATGTTTGTGATGGACTGGGTGGATGAGGAAGCGCCCACTGAGGGGCGTGAGTATCTGGAAGCTGCTGCTGGCGACCTGATGTTCAGGATTAACGCTCATACGCACCAATACATGGAATTCCACGCCACACGTTGGCGAGAGGATAGTGAAGAGGCTGACCTGGCCCAACGCAAGCAACTGTACGCTGCGGAGCGCCACCTGTTGAAGATGGCTGTCAAAGGTTATGGTATTGGAGAGCCGCTAGCCCTATTGCTAGAGCGTTCACTTGTGGTGACTGACTTGCTTGAGGGTACTCCAGACGCACTCATGCCCGTTGATGAAGGTGACTGGCAGGATGAGAAACCGGAATACTACCCTGAGCCGAAAGGCATAAATCCGTTCCTAGACTTCGTTGAGTCTCGAGGCTGGTTGAAGGAAGTGGAAGATAAATTTGTCTGACGATAAACATTCTCATTTGTCCGGGAGTTGAAATTCACGCCCACCATACTAAGTGTATGGCGAAAGCCGGACACGCTACTGCGTGAGATTAACCGTTATGTTGCCTCGTAGCGTTTACGCTACAGTATGATAACCTGTGCCTGAGGCACGGATTACAACTCTATCCAATTAAGGGGAGAGAAGGGGCAACAAAGCCCCTCCCCGCTCTTGATCTTGCCTTTAACTGTGCTGAAAACTGTAGAAGTTATTGTTACGTGACGGTACGTCACCATTTACCCGCACAGTTCAAGTCAAAAGCTTTGGGGGCTTTGTTGCCCCTGCCCCCACTGATTACACTATGCCGAACCGCATAAGGAGCGTGAGTAAACTCCCGGTACATGCAGGGTGGCACTATAGGTAAGCCGTATAGGTAGCCCGCCAGATGAGCTACGGTAGCTCAGTCTATGTACCTTAGCGTGCAAATGGCGAGCGTTAGGGCACGAAAGGATGATGGTAAGTAGCCCACCCCTCGCAGGCTAACGTCCAAGTGTGAGCATTGCAGAGATGGGCTTCGGACAGTTCGTTGCCAACCATTCGATCAACGCCATCAAGGTGTTAACCGATACATGGGCGTAAGCATCTCAGCTCTTCTGGACGGGATGTGACGCCGGATGGTCCCGCGAATAATCTTTCCAAGAATCTGATCAAAAGCTAACCAATATCTATTCCCTTGCCAGCGTCAATCTGAGCCCCCTACACCACCCAACCTTCGCCAAAGCCCTATTTCCGGGACATCATCTACTACCGGGTTAAGCAAAGTCCCCCTGAGACGCAGTTTTTCCGCAGTAGCGGCAGATTTCCTCACACCAGCCTAAGTACAACAGCACGAATCGCCAGACCTCCACTACAGCGGGGGTGGCATTACTGGATCGGTTAGAACGCCACCTAGGGTAGGGCTACCCATAGCGGCCTGCACCACCCTTGCCAGTGGCTCTGCATCGTGTTGGGGACAAGCCAGCAAGTAGTCCAATAACCCCAAACAACACGCTGTAACGTTTCGTTGTCGAACGTCAGCAATATGTTAAGATTGCTCCGGGCAAACAAACTGGGGATTGCAAGATGAGACAGGTAGTGGCTTATGCGCGGATGAGTACAGACGATCAGTGCCTTTCGGTGGCTGGTCAGTTTGCCGCCATCAAGATCGCCGCTGAAACTCATGGGTGGGAAATCGTTGCCCAATTCACAGACGAGGGTGTGTCGGGTTCTATCGATCCTCAGGAACGTCCACAGTGCCGCCTTGCTCTTGCCCTGGCGAAAGGTTTGGGTTGCCCGGTAGTTGTTCATCGTCTTGACCGCCTTAGTCGTGACCACGCCCACTTCATCACCCTGCAAAAGAAATATACGTTCATTGAAGCTGAGGACGTACACGGCAGTGGTCTGGTGCGGAACATCAAGAGTCTTCTTGCTGAAGAAGAGTTAATCAAGATTCGCAAGCGGACAAAGGATGGTCTTGCAGAGCTGAAGAAGCTCGCTGCCGAGGGTAATGTCGAAGCTCAGGAGAAGATCGCCCGTCGCGACGCTGGTCGTGCAAGTGCTTGGGTGGTAGGTAATGGCGCCGCCCTAAAAGCGAAGAAACTGAATGCTGACAATCGGGCGGATGCAATCGCTCATCACATCAAGGCGTGCTTGTACGATGGCTGTACATCCTTTGTTGCCATTGCTCAGTGCCTCAACGCTAAGGGTGAAACAACAGCTAAAGGAAGCGTATTCCAACCCATGACCGTCTCTCGCCTCATGGCACGCCTAGGGCTGTCATTTAATGTCAAAGCTTAAACACTTCACCAGTTTGGTTCTAGCCGCCTCTGGGCGGCCTATTCATGCCCGTGATATTTTAAATTCGTAGCTGCTGGCATCGAGGTGGCACTGGAATGGCGTTAAGACCCGAGCCAGCAAGCGGAGAATCTAACCTTTCGATATTTCGTCAGCAGATTCGGGAGTATTTCCCGCTATAGGAACGTTCAAGATTTAAAGGTTTGGGGGTTGTGAAGTTACAACCCGGTGGCCCAAAATTTTAGTTGCCATGATCCGTAGTGAGCTGTCCATTGCTGCCGGCTATCAGAGACAAAAAATGACTTGAAGCGGGCAGTAGAGCAGTACCATCGAATGATGCTTGGCCGAGAACGCCAAAAAATGGATTTTGAAACTATTTTTCAGGGATTAGGCAATGGCTTTGAGGCTGTTTAGAGATCACAATGCGGGGGCATAAAAACGGTCTAAAGTGTTATTGCCGAGTAATAGGGTCGCGGGTTAATGTAGTGAATGATAGCCTCATGCTGTCGCCGAATTGCCACTTGAAAAAAATAGCAGACTGTCTTTTGTTTATTTACAAGGAAGGTACGAATTGCAAAATCTAACAAACATCGAAAGACTCGCATCAAAAGCGGTTGACTTAAACGCATTTCCTCTGAATTTGACCGAAGTACGCACTAATGTGAGACTTTTGTTATCAGAATTACAGCGCTATGGTTTTTACAATGAATACACAACTCATAGCTTCGATCATGTTCATGCCATGCTGGAAATGGCAGAGTGGATAATTCCAGACTCAACCAAAGAACTGCTAACCGCAGGTGATTATCTCTTCCTGACCCTTGCTATATATTTTCACGACCTTGGCTTGCTTATTAGTGTGCGTGAGTATGAGGGGCGTAAGAGCAATGCAGAATACCAGCGGTATTTATCTCAGCAATCCACAACTAGCGTGGATCATCTCGAATACGTGGATAAGCTTAATAAGCTGTCACCTGATGAGCGTGAAAGAATTCTCTATCAAGAATTCGTAAGAGCAACTCACGGCTCACGTGTTAGGGCATGGATCGAGGGAGCATCGCTGGATGACAATGATCTTTCTTCAGCGATACGTTCGACCATTCAGGTTTTGATTGGGAAACTGGACTCATCAGCAAGGCAAGGTCTCGCAATACTATGTGAAAGCCATACCATCGACGACATTTCCGATACTTCGAAATATAACGTTTCAATGCCGTACGGAGAGAGTAAGGCTGAAACTGTCAACTTGCAATATATCGCTATAATTCTCAGAACTGTCGACTTGCTTCAGGTTACTAGGAGTCGCGCACCCTCTATACTGTATCAATTGATCAGTCCTAAGGATCCAATTAGTCAAATAGAATGGCAGAAACAGAATGCAGTAAGATCCATCAGAGCCGCTCCAGGGAGGGATAGAGAAGGTAAGGCCTCAAGTACAGCTCAACCAGATACGATACAGTTTTTCGCCAGATTCGAAAAGTCTGATGGTTTTTTTGGTTTGACGAGTTATCTCGCATACGTCAGATCCCAACTTGCAGCTTGCCAAGAGGCGTTGAAAAAGTCAGAGTCTGAATTACCAAGCCCTCCGCTTTTTCCATGGAAGTTTATTGACGATGCCGGCGTGGAGGCAGTCGGGTTTTTAACAAAGTCTTTTGGCTTTGAACTGGATCAACATAAAATTCTCGATCTATTAACAGGGCATACGCTTTATAATGATACGGATGTAGTTATTAGGGAGCTGACGCAGAACGCGCTTGACGCTGTTCGGCTTCAGTTTTCTTCTACAAAGCCTAATGTTAGTAGCGGTAGGATCGACGTAACTTGGGACGAGTCTACGAAAATATTAGAAGTGATGGATAATGGAACTGGAATGTCTCAGGCCGTTATTGAAGATCATTTGCTAAAGGTTGGATCATCGAGGTATCAGGATCCAAAATTTCGGGAAAAGTTTCCAGATTTTTCCTCTATAAGTCGATTCGGAATTGGCGTTTTATCAGCTTTTATGGTTGCAGATAATGTTGAAATAACGACATGCAGTTTGGAAGACGAAAAGGCTAGGCAAATCTCGTTAAGATCGGTGCATGGCAAATAGTTGATTAAGCTTTTGGACAAAATAACCCAAAAAGACGAAATTGGGGTATTCCCTCATGGTTCAAGAATTAGATTGAAATTGAGGTCGACGGCTAAAATTGGAGATGTACTTCAAATTGCGCGGATGTGGCTGCTTTTTCCTAGATGTGAAGTTTACGTCAAAATCAATTCGGACGAGGCTGTGAAGGTTGGGTATGATACGCCGAAAGAGGCCCTTGAACACTATATTGAAGAATCGAAATATATTTCTATCTCAAGGGAGAATCATGAAGTTAAAGAGGTTTCGAGTGGCGGCGTAACACTCGCATTTGTCGTAGAGCGTGACGAGCTTTTCAAAGACTGGAGTTTTACTTCGGCTCCTGAACGTCATCATGCTATTTATGAAGAATTACGCCCCATGATAGCTACCTGCGTCGAGGGTGTGGGCGTGGAGTTTACAACGCCAGGATTCAAATCTAATACTATTTTGTCGGTAGTTAACGTAGTTGGAAAAGGAGCTCCTAAAACAAACGTAGCTCGTTCAGCCCTAGAAGATACTGGCGAATATAGAGACACGATGGAGCGGATATATAGCCTATACGCAAAGCATGTCATAGATGAAGTCGACAGACTTTCGGGAAGCTCTGATTATTCATTATCCAGGGCAGTTGAGCAGGCTCCATTTATAGCATATCCGCTAACAAATGTTGTTGGTAACGCGTCACTGCCGCTTGTACTTAAGGATGAGCTTGCAAAAATCCCCTATATCTTAATGGAGGAAGATGGGCGACGTAAAAATATCTCATTGCAAGAATTGAAGGGTCGAAACTATTTTTGGACTGTGAACTCCCCTCTGGCTACATCGGTTGAACTGTTTGTTCGGGAGGCACCGAAAGACGTTAGTGCTTTTACAGTCCTCTCTAACCTGCAAGATGGCAATAGTGGTTTGCCAACTGGCGCGATATTTTGCAACTTTGGTGGCGCAACTTATATTGAAGAGGTTGTGAGAGAGTTTTTTGAACCTGCTGTTGTTGACGCGGATGAAAGCGCGCGTCGCATATCTATAAAATGGGAAAAGATTTCATCCAGACCAAGATGGGCATCCAATTTCGCTATTGCCCAAGAGGTCGGCGTCGTAGATAGAAAGCTGAGACGAGCCTTTCAACAAGTTCAAGAAAATCACCGGCACAGAGGTATGCGTGAAACAGCATACATACATTTTCCTATTGAGGACAATGTTGTCGTAAATAACCTAGACGGATTTAGTGAGTTTGTAGCGGACCGCCGGTTGTATCTGCACCCCTCTGATCCGCTATCAAAATACCTAAAGGACATTTGGCATTCTTCTGATCCTAACAATAAGATATCCATTTTTTCTAATTTGACTGTATACAGCCTTCTACGTAGCTACTATATCCCCAGAGACGAATTCACGGGTGACTGGATAGATAAGCTTCTGGCGAGCAGCAACCTGGAAGTATTGAGTGAGTACATCGATGTTCCTTCCTTTGTCGAGGTTGTTCGGCAGCGGCAAATGAAGTTATTCAACCCGTTCGCGTGGAAAAGACGTGTATCCGAATCCGAAGATTAAAAGGAAGAAAGATGTTTAATAAAGAAGTATTCAAGTTAGAGAGATATAAATACATACTGGCAAGGAAGCAGTCTCTAAATGAAGCGACTTTCAAGATAACAGCGATATACCAAGTGGCAATCGCGGCACTCGGAGTTGCTCAGTATAATATTGTTGTCATGCTGAAGAGTGATGCTATCAACTTTGAAGCGGCATGCCTTTCAAGTCTGTGCTTGATTTTCATGCTGTCGGTTTTAACTGTTTTGATATTGGCTTTATTAATGGGCGGGATATTGGCTTGGCTGAAGTATCGGGATGACGAAAAAGAAATAGAAACCGAGGTGTTCGGGACGGCACGTGCAGCTGTAAAATTTTCTAGTATTTTTAGTTGGTATGAAACTTATATTGCGATTACGGTTTTGGCCGTTTTCTCCTTAAGTTTATGGGCTTATATTGAAAGACTTACTCCCTTGTTAATGCTGTTAGGTAGTAAGTAGAGCAAGCGTGGCGGCTGTGCTTCAACCGCCAGCCGCCCGGTGTGCCAAGCTTTTGTTGATGTCGGCGAATCCGCTAAAGCAACTCACCAAACTGCGAGATAAACTAATTATTCCGTGTTTCCAATTGAGGGCGTAAGTCATGCCAGATAACCAAGCAGTCAATATTGCCACAGCGGACGCACTGACTTTAATCCTGCACAACCAGCACGCCATATGTGCTGCAATAGAGGAGGTCACCAAATGGCTTTCAGAGAATGGAGTGGGAAGTGTTGCCGCTAACGCAACAGGGGCCTTGGAAACGCTGGATACAAATGCTCAAGCGATCACAAACGCTATTATGCGGCTACGCCAGTCGTAGGCATCGGCTAACAGCCAGACCACCCTTAAAAAATACTCGACGTCCGACGATGAGGCGATATTGCTCCACGCCCCAACCTGTCACTATGCAAAGCCTAGGTAGAACGGTTGACTAAAAAAAGCCACCTCTCCCGTCATGTTGGCCGGTCAAGAATTTGATCCAAGAAGGGGAATTCTTTTAAGCAAGTTAAGTCGATCCACTGCCGCAAGAGATTATCTCCGGTCTTGTGAGTTCCAAGACACAAGTAGTAGTTTCTACCTTCGTGAACGGCATATACGATCCACTCGCCAGTCATCTCCCCAGAATCACGTCGCTTCTGATAATTCGTGTGGACTACTTCTCGTACGTACCGATCAATATCTTCTTTTTCGAAGTAGCGTTCCTCCCCAGATGCTTCCACCTGTCTTACGCTTTCAGAAAACTCGGGAGTGCCAATCCGCTTCAGTGCATTCATCACATTGACCGCAATCGATGGAATACCGCTGACTGTGTAATGTTTGTGCCAGAGGCCTTTCAAGGGAAGACGCTGAAACACGGCCGCCGGCTTCGTGACACTTACGGACTCAAGCAATTCCAGAGCTCTTATTTCACACATCACTCGCTCGGGTGTGAGTACGCCCATAACCATCGACTCGCAGTAAAGTTGAGTCGCAAAGAAAGCACTGTACCTACCCGCAGCGATGCCACTCAAACCAATGATTTCTATAAACCTAATCAGCTCTGCCGTCTTGTCTTCACCATCGACCGCAATCCCTTCCAACATTGTCTGACCCCCGATCCACCGATTTATCCACCGCGCTGATGATACTCATTAACGGCGATCCAGAAGGCCCCTCACCACAAGGATCTTTATCACGGCATAAGTGTACAACTGCCTTCTGCGCGATCACCTCGTGAGCAGCGGCCGGACATGAGACATCAGCCCGCTACAATCGGCACCCTGTCCGCATAGCATCCGCGCCCTATTGCATAATCCATTAGCCGACGTACTAATAGCTACCTGACATCAAAACTGGGACCCCCACTCAAGGAGAGGCGGAATGCATAGCGCACTGACGAACATAAAAAATGAACTCACCAGTATTATCGGTCAGTTGCAGGCAAAGATCCCCAGCGATGAGCCGTTTAGCCTAGGTCACGCCAACTGGTCCGTTCCTGGTTTAGCGAAATCGGACTTTATAGATGACGCCCAAGATCTTATTGATCTTATCGATCAGTACGGGAGCGACGACCTTGGTAGCTGTGAACCAACCCTCAGCGATTACCATCGACGCCTTCAGTTCCTGCAAACACAGACCATCCCGAATATGTGGGGAAATCCCGCTG
Organism: Pseudomonas sp. 4CAES_32.4; assembly: GCF_058136335.1. Taxonomy (NCBI): domain Bacteria; kingdom Pseudomonadati; phylum Pseudomonadota; class Gammaproteobacteria; order Pseudomonadales; family Pseudomonadaceae; genus Pseudomonas; species Pseudomonas sp. 4CAES_32.4. The sequence goes on along the minus strand of NZ_CM176882.1, from coordinate 2,237,837 downwards.
TAGGCGTAGCTGCCTACACCCTTACGCTTACCAGCCTCCGTAGAGCACTTACTACGCTGAAGCCGCTGGACAATCGGGCGGAAGTGTTAATCGACCTTCGAAAGGCAACAACTCAGGTTCGAGGGATGGAAGCAAAAATCAGCGGCTTGCAGCCCCGCACAGCTTCACTCACGGACATGGTGGGACGAATTGAACAGGCGTACAATGCCGCGGACCAACTTCCGACTGATTTAGCCACACTTTCGGAAGCGCGCTCTCAGATTGCAGATTTGGTTCAAGAGGCAGAGCAAGACCAAACAAAACTGGCAGCTTTCCACCAAGCAGCAACCGCAATGGATGCGACACTTAAGAAGAAGCTAGAGGACGCGGAAGCAGTTCTCTCTCGCTGCGAAACTGCCTACTCGGCGGCAACAAGCGTAGGATTAGCTGCCGCATTCTCCGAACGCTCCAAAAGTCTCGCGGGCTCGATGTGGGTTTGGGTGGGCGGACTGATCAGTGCCTTGGCAGCAGGGAGTTACTTCGGTTCGACCCAACTTCACAACCTATCAGAGCTGTTAAAGCTGCCTGATGCATCCACCTCGATCGTGCTGTTGAATCTATTGCTTTCACTGCTTTCTGTTGCCGCACCAGTGTGGTTCGCGTGGCTATCGACTAAGCAAATCGGACAACGATTCCGCCTTGCAGAAGACTATGCTTTCAAGGCCTCGATATCCCGAGCCTATGAAGGCTTCCGTCGAGAGGCTGCACGTTTCGACAAGGACATGGAAGCCCGCCTCCTTGGATCAGCCCTATCCCGCCTAGACGAGCTTCCTTTACGTCTAGTGGAGCCGGACACCCATGGCAGCCCATGGCACGAACTAGCCTCATCGGACCTTGTGAAGCAGGCGCTGAAAGCAGTCCCTAACTTCACGGATCAAGTCAGGGAACTAGCAGGAAAGGCGATGACTAAAACGATTCCAGCCGTTGCGGCGGCAGTGAAGCCAGTACCAGCTGCAGCGAACTCACCAGAAGCAGGGACCGCTCCAGCTCAAAACTAAAATCTGGCATGGCCATCTGAGATCGCAGTGTTAAACACGGACAAGATGGCCGTACCTCCGAGCTACACTTGCTTTCATCAAAGACGTTCACATTGCCCATTGTGAATGGGCCCTATATTTTGTGAACGTTCTGCAAGAAACTCCAGACAACAAAAAAGGGCCCACCTTTCGGTGAGCCCTTCTAGACCGCCCAGCAGAGCGGATTTTGTTTGGTAGGCGCGATTGGACTCGAACCAACGACCCCCACCATGTCAAGGTGGTGCTCTAACCAACTGAGCTACGTGCCTGCTGTGAGGCGGCATTCTACGGAATTCCCGAGGGGTGTCAACACCTTTTTTTCACCTAACCCTATGAATATGCAAAATATTTAATTTCGCGTCAGTGACGAGGATTTTTTCGCTGGCTAGCGGTGGTTTTTCAACTGGGGTAGGATCGACGCACTCGTAAAATATATTAAACAGAGGCTGCAGGATGGCAAACACCCCTTACCCAGAGTCCTATTACGCCGCGTCGGCGAATGCCGTACCGCCCCGCCCTGCCTTGCAGGATGATGTGGAGACGGACGTCTGCGTAATCGGTGCCGGGTATACCGGATTGTCCTCGGCCCTGTTTCTGTTGGAAAACGGCTTTCGCGTGACGGTGCTCGAAGCGGCGAAAGTCGGTTTCGGCGCTTCGGGGCGCAATGGCGGGCAGATCGTTAACAGCTATAGCCGCGACATTGACGTGATCGAACGCAGCGTCGGCCCCAAGCAGGCGCAATTGCTCGGGCAAATGGCGTTCGAAGGCGGCCGGATCATTCGTGAACGCGTGGCAAAGTACAACATCCAGTGCGATCTGAAGGATGGCGGGGTATTTGCCGCTTTGACCGCCAAGCAGATGGGGCATCTGGAATCGCAGAAGCGTTTATGGGAGCGCTTCGGCAACACCCAGCTCGAACTGCTCGATCAACGTCGCATCCGCGAAGTCGTGGCTTGCGATCAGTACGTCGGCGGCATGCTCGACATGAGTGGCGGACACATTCACCCATTGAACCTGGCGCTCGGCGAAGCGGCTGCCGTTGAATCGCTCGGCGGCACGATCTATGAGCAATCGCCCGCCGTGCGTATCGAACGCGGCGCCAACCCGGTGGTGCACACCCCGCAAGGCAAGGTCAGAGCCAAGTTCATTATCGTCGCCGGCAACGCTTACCTCGGCAATCTGGTTCCGGAACTCGCAGCCAAATCGATGCCGTGCGGCACGCAAGTGATCACCACCGAGCCGCTGGGCGATGAGTTGGCGAAAGCGTTGCTCCCTCAGGATTACTGCGTCGAAGACTGCAATTACCTGCTCGACTACTACCGCCTGACCGGCGACAAACGCCTGATCTTCGGCGGCGGCGTTGTTTATGGCGCGCGGGATCCGGCGAACATCGAGGCGATCATTCGTCCGAAGATGCTCAAGGCGTTTCCGCAGCTCAAGGATGTGAAGATTGATTACGCCTGGACCGGAAACTTCCTGCTGACCCTCTCACGTTTGCCACAGGTTGGCCGGCTGGGTGACAACATCTATTACTCGCAGGGCTGCAGCGGCCATGGCGTGACGTACACACACCTGGCGGGCAAGGTGCTGGCTGAGGCGTTACGCGGTCAGGCCGAGCGCTTTGATGCGTTTGCCGACTTGCCCCACTACCCGTTCCCCGGCGGCCAATTGCTGCGAACACCGTTTGCAGCGTTGGGTGCCTGGTATTACGGCTTGCGCGATAAATTCGGGATGTAAAAAAAGGGCCGCTGACAGCGGCCCTTTTTATTGAACACAGCACTCAGAGCTGATCCCGAGCAATCCCGCTGCGAATCCGCAAGATATCCGCCAGCACCGCCAGAGCAATTTCCGCCGGCGTCTTGCTGCCGAGGTTAAGCCCGATCGGCGCATGGATCCGCGCCAACTCAGACTCGCCCAGCCCACCGATCCGGCGCAGTCGCTCAAAGCGTTTCTGCGAGGTCTGCAGCGATCCCATCACGCCAATGTAGAACGCCTCGGTGCGCACCGCTTCCATCATCGCCAGATCGTCGATGCGCGGATCGTGGGTCAACGCGACGACCGCCGTATCGCGGTGGCAGCCGCCATCGGCGATAAACACCGAAGGCAATTGCCGGCGAATCTCCACGCCGTTGAGCACCACACCTTCAAGCACTTCATCACGCGGATCGCAGAGAATCACTTCAAACCCGAGACCCACGGCGAACTCGGCACACGCCTGCGCCACGCTGGAATAACCGGCGAGCAACAAGCGCTGCGCCGCGCCAACACGAATCCGCACCCGATCAATCTCACGCTCGATCCGCGCACCCTGCTCGCGATCTGCGAACAGGCTGCGCGCACCGCTGGACAGATCGACCTCGCGAATCAAGCGACGCTGACCGAGCAGCGCCGACTCCAACTCACGCAGATGCGCCTGCACCTCGCAGTCGGCGTCAAACTTCTCTACCAGCACATCGAGAATGCCGCCACACGGCAGGCTGACCCGCGAACGCGGATCGTCGCCCTCGCCGTAACGCACAACGTTGACCGCATCGAGGAACGCACCTTCGGCGACGCGCTCGAGAAAGTCTTCCTCGACGCAGCCACCCGACAGCGACCCGATCCACTGCCCACCATCGTTCACCGCCAGCAGCGAACCCGGCGCACGCGGTGCCGAACCATAAGTCGTCAGCACGGTGCAGAGCCAGATGCGCTGCCCCGCCACCGACCACTCCAGCGCGCGGCGCACCACTTGTAGATCGAGATGCTGCATGTCAGTGGGCCTTGTGCTCGATGGACGGTGCGTCGGCTTGCAGCTTCTGTACCTCGCTCACTGCCAGCTCGGCAGACTGGCCGCCCCAGCCTTGACGCAGGTAGTTGAGCAGATCGGTCAGCTGTTCAGGACTGAGCTTGCCGGCAAAACCCGGCATCGGTTGCATGTGCTCGAAACCGGAGAACTTCTGCTCGCCGATACCATCTTCGATCACGCGCAACAGGTTGCGTGGGTCTTCCAGGCGCAACGTGGTGTTGCCGCGCATGGCCACCGCGATGTGCGGTTTGCCTTCACCACCGACCGCATGGCAACCGGCACAGACGTTCAGGTATTCCTGTTGGCCGCGCTGGGCACTCGGACTGAGTTTTTCCACCGGCACTTCGACAAGCGTTTTGGCTGCCGGCGGTTTATCGCCGAGCAGGAACGTCGCCATTGCCGCCAGATCCGGATCGCTCAGGCCCTGGGTGCTGTTGTGGAACACTGGGAACATCTCGTTGAACATCGTCCCCTGTGCGCTCATGCCGTGCTTGAGGAACGTGCTCAGATCCTGCTCGTTCCAGCCGCGAGCAGCCAGATCAGTGGCCAGCAGGCTCGGCGCCAGATAACCATTAAGAATGCCGCCGGTGAGGCGTTTATCCAACTGCATCGCACCCGGCAGGCCGCGCGGGGTGTGGCATTCGCCGCAGTGACCGAGCACTTCGACCATATATTGGCCGCGCTTCCACGCTTCACTTTTGCCTTCGGCCGACTCCAGTTTCAGCGCTTTGCCGTACATCATGTTCCAGCCGATCAGGCCCGGACGTACGTTGAACGGAAAGCTCAAACTGGTGACGGGTGCAGCGCGCTCGATCGGCTCGATGGTTTTCAGATACGCATGGATCGCATCAGAATCTGCGCGCGGCATCAGGTGATACGAGGTGTACGGCATCGCTGGATACAGGTTGGCGCCGTCACGGCGCTTGCCTTCAGTCAGCGCCGCGAAGAACTCGTCATCGTTGTACAAACCGATGCCGTGTTCTTTGCTCGGGGTGATGTTGGTGCCGTAAATCGTGCCGAACGGCGAGACGATCGGTAGACCGCCAGCAAACGGCGCGCCGCCCGATGCAGTGTGGCAAGCCATGCAGTCAGCGGCGCGGGCGAGGTACTCGCCGCGCTTGACCTGATCCTCAGCGTGGGCAAACAACACCGGCGCAGCCAGGCCGACCGCCAGGGTCAAGCGGGTCAGAAAAAGCTTCATGCTTAACCCTCCTTGACCAGGCCGAGATCGGTCAGCACGTTGCGGGTAGCGTTGTAATAACGCACATACCCGGTGCAACGGCAGACGTGATGGCCGAGGCTGTCCTCGATGACCTGTTCCAGTTTGCTTTTGACGATCGGCTGGCGTTGCAGCTTCTCGACCAACACGGTCGCGGCGTTGACGAAGCCCGGTGCACAGTAGCTGCACTGGAAGGCGAATTCGTCGACGAAGCGCTGCTGGATCGGGTTCAGCTCAGTCACCTGACCGTTTTCGTCACGCTTGGCGTGGCTCTCGATGGTACGGACTTTCTTGCCTTCGAAGTAATGCGCGCCGGTGATGCAGGTGCGCACTTCTTCGCTGGTGCCGTCCGGGTTGTCGACGATCACCACGCAGGCGTGGCAGATGCCTTGGCCGCAGCCCAGACGCGAACCGGTGAGGTTTTTGTATTCGTGCAGGTAATCGATCATCGGCAGGTCATCAGGGATGTCCACCGGGCCGACGGATTGACCATTGAGGGTCAGTTGAAGCGGACGGTTAGCCATTGAGGGCCTCCTTGATGCGCGCAGCAGTGATTGGCAGATCGCGAACACGTTTACCGATGGCATGCGCCACGGCGTTACCGATGGCACCGACAATCGGGATCATCACCACTTCGGCGATGCCTTTGGACGGGTCGCTTGGCGACAGTGCCGGGAGAATCTCCGACGTCTGCTTCCACACCGCAACGTGACGCGCCATCGGCAGACGGTAACGGTTGAAGTTCCAGTCACCCTCCCCCGGCCCGCCTTCGTACAGCGGCATCTCTTCCATCAAGGCGTGACCGATGCCCATGGCGATACCGCCTTCCATCTGGCCCTTGACCAACTCTTCGACCAGCACACGACCGCACTCGACCCACGAATGGTGGTTGAGCACTTCGACTTCTGCAGAACCCTTGTTGACCTTCAACTCGACCAGCGTCGCCACCGGGCTGTAGTAAGTCACCGCAGCGTTGTTCAGTTGCACGACCGGATAATTGATGTTCTGGCGATCCAGCAAGTGGAAACCGGCCGTGTTCATCAGGGCTTTTTTCGCGTTTGGCGCACCGTCGCCGTACTTCACGGCCAGACCGTCGAGCGGCAGGCGTTCACGCACGCCGTCGATGCTGTACTCGGCCTCGGCCCAGCTCCAACGGTTGAAGGCGTGAACGGTGGCGCCGGTCACCAGACCACGCTCGTGAGCGTGCTTGGCCAGCTCTTCAAAACTCAGCGGCTGCATGCCGTTAGCGGTGAGCTTGCCGTCAACCCAGTGCGCATCTTCGCGACGCACGACGTAAGGGTTGGCTTGACCGCCGTAAGGACCCTGACGCCAGATCTCCATGGCCGCCGGCCACAGACCGTTGTTGAACAGCACGCGCGCGGCTTCACGGGTGGCGTGACTGAAGTAGTAGGCAGAGTTGGTCGCCGACGAAGCCGAGGCCAATTTGCCCACCCAACGCGGGTTGCGCAGCAGATTGTCTTGCTCGGCCTGGCTCATGATGTAAGGGTTGCCGCTGGTGATCAGCTGCATTTCCTTCCATTCGGTTTCGCCAGTCTTCACTTCGTGCGCCGGGCTGCCGAGGAAATCGGCCACGACCAGTGCTTGCGAGGTGGACATGCCGGTGCCGATTTCGATACCGATGTGGCGCAAGGTGATACGACCGTCGGCGGTGAATTCGATACTGGCCATCGGCGCTTCGGAACCGGTGCCAAAGTCTTTTTGGCAAATGGCGAAACCGACGCCATACCAGTTGTCCGGGTCTGCGGCCTCGCGCTGTTTCTTGATCGCGTCACGGTTTTTCCAGACTTCGTGCACCGAGGCCTTGTCGAGAATCTCGTGCAGGCGCAGCGCACCGGCCGGGATCGCGCCCTGGGTATTTTTCATACCGGAGCGCAAGGCGTTCTTGCGACGCAGGTCGATCGCATCGACACCGAGGCGATTGGCGATCTCGTCGACCATCATCTCGGTCGCCGCCATGCTCTGCAAGGTGCCGTAACCGCGCATCGAACCGGCCTCAACACCACGCGAGTGGTAGGCGGTGACTTGCAGGTCGTTCTGCGGCATGTAGTAGATCGACTGCGCCGCCGTGGCACCAACGGCCGCTACCGACGGGCTGTAGTTGACCCGGCCGCCGCCATCGACGCTCATTTCGGCGCGGAAAATCTTGAAGCTGTAGTCGTTCTTGTCCACGGCCAATTGGTAGCGGATATCGAACGGGTGACGCTTGATACCGCTTTGAAATTGCTCGTAGCGGTCGTTGGCCAGGCGCACCGGCACACCGGCGCCGTACAACGCGGCAAGAGCTGCGTAGTAGACGAAGATGTTGTGATCTTTGGAACCGTAACCGACGGTGTAACCCGGGTGCATGTTCAGGTTGTCGAGGCCGAAACGCGACGGCGAGATCATTTTCGCGGTCTCGGTCGCTGCCTCCAGCGGGCACTGGGTGGCCACCACGAAATGCAGGGTCTTGGTTTTCGGATCGTACCAGCCGTTGCCGTTGTCCGGCTCCATGGCGGCAGGCTCGATCGACGGGGTCTTGTAGCGCTCGTCGAACACCAGCCAGTTGTCCGGCGGGGTATCGATCTCTTTCTTCATGCGGTCGGCGTAGAACAGGCCACGCTCAGTGAGGTTGCCGTGCAGGTTTGGCTGGGAATTCCATACCGGACGACGATTCTTCAGCATCGGGAACAGGATCGAGTCCTTGAGGCTGGCGAACTCATCTTCGTCCGCCGAGGTCGGGCCGCCCACACGTACATAGCGGAAGCTGCCATACGGATCGCCTTCGTAGAACGGCACTTGAGCACCGTAACGAATCGCCTTGTCATTGAATTTGAGTTTGTTCTTGGCCTGACGGAAACGCTCGAAGTCGTTCCAGATCAGGATGGCTACCGGGTGACCGATGAACATCGGTACCTTGCCTTCCGGCAGCAACGGGTCCGGGGCATGCTCTTCCGGAAAGACGATGCCGTCCTTGTCCAAGTCAGCGGCAGTGACGATGCGGTCCGGCTGCAAGTCAGCGCCAAGCCACGACAGATCGTAACCGGCGTAGATGCGGTCAGCCTTGATGGTTTTCAGCAGCATGGCGTGGCCTTGCTGCTCAGGCCAGCCCGGCATGTCCTTGGAGCGGATGTCGCGAGCAAAAACTTTGCTGCCGCAGACTTTGGACAGTGCATCGTTTCGCTGACGCGCCTTGCCGTTATTGCCGAGCCATTTCTCGGACCGCACGGTAACGCTGTTTTCCATCAAGGCAGCCAGCGCCTGACTGCTGAGCGGCGTGAGCGTAACGCTCACACCCGCCACCAGCCCGCCCTGGAGGAACGAGCGCCGGGATATATCACGGTTGGACATGGATCATCCTCTGGGCGGTTATGTGTCCGCCCTTCTGGTTATCTACTGGGGAATCTCGAGTCTTGCAGAAGCCCTTCTTGGCTAAACAAAAGGCGTGATGACAGTGCAAAGCTGACCGAAAGGTTAACTTTAAAGGTTTCTGCGCTCGCAGCAAACAACCAGATACAAATTTCTGACTAAAGAATCAAAAAAGACAATGCGACTTGGCACCGCATGGGGCCATTTGCCCCACGCCGTACTTATGTAGGAGCTGACGAGTGAAACGAGGCTGCGATCTTTGATCTTGCTTTTGCGATCAAGATCAAAAGATCGCAGCGTGCCGCAGCTCCTACAGGGAGCTGGGTTGCATGATGGGCGCGGAGGTCAAATTCCAGACACAAAAAACCCCGGTCTTTCGACCAGGGTCTTTGCTATCGATTCCGAAACAACCAATGTTGCTTTCGGTGCTTCAAGGCGTTCAGTGGTCCTTGAAGCAGATATGGCGCAGCGGACGGGACTCGAACCCGCGACCCCCGGCGTGACAGGCCGGTATTCTAACCGACTGAACTACCGCTGCGTATCGCTTTGAGCTTGCGCTCAAGTAACTCGTTTTGACTACCAGCTTCGGTGCTTGGCAATCGCGAACCAGATAACTCTGATTCGTAAAATATGGCGCAGCGGACGGGACTCGAACCCGCGACCCCCGGCGTGACAGGCCGGTATTCTAACCGACTGAACTACCGCTGCGCGTCGGTGCAGGCACTTTCAGCCTACGCTCTTGCTTACGCAAGTTTCTCGGGGAGTGGTGGGTGATGACGGGATCGAACCGCCGACATTCTGCTTGTAAGGCAGACGCTCTCCCAGCTGAGCTAATCACCCGTTTGCATCTCCGAGGCCGCGAAATTTACGCAGGTAGCGAACCTAAGTCAATAGCAGGATTGAAGTTTTTTTCAAAAACAGTTTTTAGCGGCAAGCTTCAAGCTACGAGAAAAAGCAAGAACACCCAAAGCAGCACACCACGGTCACGCTTCAACTTGCCGCTCGAAGCTAGAAGCTGCCTTTCACTGCTCGTAAATCATCTTCTTGGTCATGCCGCCATCGACGACGAATTCCTGCCCGGTAACAAACCCGGCATTCCTCGACAGCAACCACGCAACCATCGCCGCCACATCCTCAACCGTCCCTACCCTGCCCGCCGGATGCTGAGCATGATCGGCATCAGCCAACGGCTCGGCTCGACGCGCTGAAGGATCCCGCGCATCGATCCAGCCCGGACTGACGGCGTTGACGCGAATCTCTGGCCCCAGGCTGATCGCCAGCGCATGCGTCAGCGCCAATAACCCACCCTTGCTAGCCGCATACGCCTCGGAGTCTGCCTCCGACTGCCGTGCGCGGGTCGAAGCCAGGTTGACGATCGAACCGTTGTGCGCGCGCAGATATGGCGCACAGTGCTTGGCCAGCAACATCGGCCCACTGAGGTTCACCGCCAACACGCGATTCCAGTAGGCCAGATCAAGGCTTTCCAGGGTGATGTTGTGCGGATCGGCAACGGCCGCATTGCACACCAGCGCATCAAGACGACCAAACTGCCCCAACACCTCAGCGACACCCAGCGCCACCTGGTCCTCATCGGCCACATCCATCGCGATGAACCAGGCATTGTCGCCCAGCACCTTCGCGACTTTCGAACCGCGCGCACGATCCAGATCCGTCAGCACCACTTGCCAGCCTTCGCTGATCAGCCACGCCGCGATCCCAAGACCGATACCGCGCGCGGCACCCGTGACCAGCGCAACGCGGCCATGGGTACCGGCTGTAGGGGTGGACAACTCGATCACAATGCCGCCAGACCGCGCGCCAGGTCGGCTTGCAAGTCAGCGACATCTTCCAGGCCGACCGCAATACGGATCAGGCTGTCACGGATACCCGCCGCTTCACGCTCTTGCGGCGCCAGACGACCGTGGGAAGTGGTGCTCGGGTGGGTGATGGTGGTTTTACTGTCGCCGAGGTTAGCAGTGATCGAAATCAAGCGAGTGGCATCGATGAAGCGCCAGGCACCTTCTTTGCCGCCCTTCACTTCGAAACTTACCACCGCACCGAAGCCTTTCTGCTGACGCTGAGCCAATTCATGCTGCGGATGGCTCTTGAGGCCGGCGTAATGCACTTTCTCGATGCCATCCTGCTGCTCCAGCCATTCGGCCAGCTCCTGGGCATTGGCGCAGTGCGCTTTCATTCGCAGGTTCAGGGTTTCCAGACCTTTGAGGAAGATCCACGCATTGAACGGGCTCAGGGTCGGCCCGGCAGTGCGCAGGAAGCCGACGATTTCTTTCATCTGCTCGCTGCGACCGGCGACCACGCCACCCATGCAACGGCCCTGGCCGTCGATGAACTTGGTCGCCGAGTGCACAACAATGTCCGCACCCATTTTCAGCGGCTGCTGCAAGGCAGGCGTACAGAAGCAGTTGTCGACTACGAGCATCGCGCCTTTGGCGTGAGCGATTTCCGCCAGTGCGGCGATGTCGACCAGCTCAGCCAAAGGATTCGACGGCGATTCGACGAAGAGCAATTTGGTATTCGGTTTGATTGCCGCGTCCCAACCCGAAAGATCGGCCAGTGGCACGTAATCGACTTCCACGCCAAAACGCTTGAAGTACTTCTCGAACAGACTGATGGTCGAACCGAACACGCTGCGCGAGACCAGCACGTGATCGCCAGCACTGCACAGGCTCATGACCACTGCCAGAATCGCCGCCATGCCGGTTGCGGTCGCAACGGCTTGCTCGGCGCCTTCCAGCGCAGCAATGCGCTCTTCGAACGCACGCACGGTCGGGTTGGTGTAACGCGAGTAGACGTTGCCCGGCACTTCACCGGCAAACCGTGCAGCTGCATCGGCCGCCGTGCGGAACACGTAGCTGGAAGTGAAGAACATCGGATCACCGTGCTCACCTTCCGGCGTACGGTGCTGACCGGCACGTACGGCCAGGGTATCGAACGCTACGCCTTCAAGGTCGCTGTCCAGCCGACCGGCATCCCATTCCTGACTCATGCTGTCACTCCTTGCCCTGTTCTCGAAAATTAAAAGTCAGATACAAAACCGGCCCCTCAGGGCCGGTAGAAACTCAGTTGTTGTACAGATCGATGATCGCACTGACCGCTTGGGTCTTGATCTTCGAGGAGTCGTTACGCGCCTGCTCGATCTTGTTCAGGTACGCCTCGTCGACGTCGCCGGTGACGTACTTGCCGTCGAACACCGCGCAATCGAAGTTCTCGATCTTGATCTTGCCGCCACCGACCGCTTCGATCAAGTCAGGCAAGTCCTGATAGATCAACCAGTCAGCACCGATCAGATCCGCCACGTCCTGAGTCGAACGGTTGTGCGCAATCAGTTCGTGTGCACTCGGCATGTCGATGCCGTAGACGTTCGGGAAGCGCACCGCCGGAGCGGCCGAGCAGAAGTAGACGTTTTTCGCGCCGGCTTCGCGGGCCATCTGGATGATCTGCTTGCAGGTGGTGCCGCGCACGATCGAGTCGTCGACCAGCATCACGTTCTTGCCGCGGAATTCCAGCTCGATGGCGTTGAGCTTCTGACGCACCGACTTCTTGCGTGCTGCCTGGCCCGGCATGATGAAGGTCCGACCGATGTAACGGTTCTTGACGAAACCTTCGCGGAATTTCACGCCCAAGTGGTTGGCGAGTTCCAGTGCCGCGGTACGGCTGGTGTCCGGAATCGGGATGACCACGTCGATGTCGTGCTCTGGACGCTCGCGCAGGATTTTCTCGGCGAGCTTCTCACCCATGCGCAGACGGGCCTTGTAGACCGATACGCCGTCGATGATCGAGTCCGGACGCGCCAGGTAAACGTGTTCGAAGATGCACGGGGTCAGGGACGGGTTGGTCGCGCACTGACGGGTGTGCAGCTTGCCGTCTTCAGTGATGTAGACCGCTTCGCCCGGCGCCAGGTCGCGAATCAGGGTGAAACCGAGCACGTCCAGCGAAACGCTTTCCGAGGCGATCATGTACTCGACGCCTTCGTCGGTGTGACGCTGGCCGAACACGATTGGACGGATGCCGTGCGGGTCACGGAAACCGACGATGCCGTAACCGGTCACCATCGCCACGACGGCATAGCCACCGACGCAACGGTTGTGCACGTCAGTCACAGCGGCAAACACGTCTTCTTCGGTCGGCTGCAGCTTGCCACGCTGGGCCAGCTCGTGAGCGAACACGTTCAGCAGCACTTCCGAGTCGGAACTGGTGTTGACGTGACGCAGATCGGATTCGTAGATCTCTTTGGCCAACTGCTCAACGTTGGTCAGGTTACCGTTGTGCGCCAGGGTGATGCCGTAAGGCGAGTTGACGTAAAACGGCTGGGCTTCGGCCGAAGTCGAGCTGCCCGCGGTCGGGTAACGGACGTGACCGATACCCATGTGGCCGACCAGACGCTGCATGTGACGCTGTTGAAACACGTCACGCACCAAGCCATTGTCCTTGCGCAGGAACAACCGGCCATCATGGCTGGTCACGATACCGGCAGCGTCCTGGCCGCGGTGCTGGAGCACGGTTAGCGCGTCATACAGCGCCTGATTGACGTTCGACTTACCGACGATACCGACGATGCCACACATGCGACGCAACCCCTACTTAATGGATCTGAACTGAACAACACTCACTGAGGCGTTTTCGCCGACGGCAAGAGTTGCTCCTTGAACGGAATATCAGCGGGTACGCTGATTCCGCTGGCAAGCCACTGACTGCTCCACCCCAGTATCAGGTTTTTGGACCAGTCGGCGACCAATAGAAACTTTGGTACGAGCTGTGATTCTTTCCACCACCCGTCCTGCTGTACCGGCCCCAGGCTCAACAGCCCGACCGCCACGACCACCAGCAACACGCCACGCGCAGCGCCGAAGGCCATGCCGAGGAATCGATCGGTCCCGGACAACCCGGTGACGCGTACCAACTCGCCGATAAGATAATTGATCATTGCGCCCACGATCAGTGTGGCGACAAACATGATGGCACAGCCCGCGATCACGCGAGCCGATGGGGTTTCGATGTATCCGGCGAGGTACTCGGACAGTGAGCCACCGAACATCCAGGCGACGGCTCCTGCGATGATCCAGGTCACCAGCGATAATGCTTCCTTGACGAAGCCGCGGCTCAAACTGATCAAAGCGGAGATGGCGATGATTGCAACGATCGCCCAGTCAACCCAGGTAAATGGCACAGTGCAGCCTACAGACGGATAAGGCGGCGCATTTTAGCAGAGCGCATGTCTCTCGGTAAGCTGCGATTGTCAGTGCATTTCAATCGAGGCGATAGTTTTTAGCCGCGCTCAGGTTGAAAGCGCACAACAAAACCTTTGAGGTTCTGCTGACGACCCAACAGATCACGCAAACGATCGGCTTCGGCGCGCTCGATCAGCGGTCCGACAAACACCCGATTCTTGCCATCGGCCGAACGGATATAGGCGTTATAGCCTTGGCTGCGCAGGGTTTTCTGCAGGCTTTCGGCACTCGCGCGACTCGACAGACTGGCCAGTTGCACCGACCAGCTCACCGACAGGCCATTGGCATCGACGCGGCTTTGCGTGGTGTCCGGCTTGCTCGCTACGGCGCTCGGCCCAGCGGTGATCGGTTGAGCCGGCGCAGGAATCGGCTTCGAAGTTGGCGGTGGCGTGGCTGGCTTGACGATCTGTGCAGGCACTACCGGCGCAGCTGCAACCGGTGCTGAAGGCGCCTCTTGCTCGGCGACCTCGTCATCGGTGGGCACGGGCTCTTGCGGCAAGGCTTGCGGCTCAGGCACGGCGACCGTTTCCATTTGCACTTGCGGCAGGGTCGGTGCCTGCGGAGCAGCCGGCGCCTCGACGGTGACCTGACGCTGCTCATCCTGACGCGAAAACAGCATCGGCAGGAAAATCACCGCCAGCGCCACCAGCACTAAAGCGCCAACCATGCGCTGCTTGTACGCTTTATCCAGCAAAGCCATTTGCCGCTTCCTCCGTGGAGCGCCGGGCCAGCCATTCAAGGGCCTCGGCAACACAATAAAATGATCCGAACAACAGAATCTCGTCGTCGCTGCTGGCCACGGCGCACTGCCCTTCCAGAGCGGCGGCGACACTGTTGTAAGACGTGACCGACGCACCAAGATTCTGCAATGCCGCCTGCAATTCAGCTACCGGGCGAGCTCGCGGCGAATCCAGCGGCGCCACTGCCCAGTGCGCGACACTAGCACTCAACTCGCCGACAACACCATCCAGATCCTTGTCCGCCAGCAGACCAAACACCGCCAGGCGCTTGCCGACCGGCGGCCGCGCGGCCAGACGACGGGCCAGATATTCGGCGGCATGGGGATTGTGACCAACATCCAGCAACACATTCAGGCGCTTGCCGTTCCAACTGAACGAGCGGCGATCCAGGCGCCCTACCACGCGCGTCGCCCGCAAGGCGGCGACGATCTGCTGCGCATCCCACGGCAGACCGAGCAGCAGATAGGCTTGCAACGCCAGCGCGGCGTTTTCCATCGGCAGATCGAGCAGCGGCAAGTCATGCAGCTCAACAGCCTGGCCTTGCGCATCGGTGCCGCGCCACTGCCAGTGCTGATCGGTGATGCCAAGGTCGAAATCGCGTCCACGCAGGAAGAACGGACAGGCCAGTTCACGCGCCTTGTCGAGCAACGGTTGCGGAGGATTCAGATCGCCACACAGTGCAGGCTTGCCCTGACGAAAAATCCCGGCCTTTTCAAAGGCCACGGATTCGCGGGTATCGCCCAGATAATCGGCGTGATCGACGCCAATGCTGGTGACCAACGCGATGTCGGCATCAACCACATTGACCGTGTCCAGACGCCCGCCCAGACCGACTTCCAGCACCACCGCATCGAGTCCGGCCCGTTGAAACAGCCAGAACGCCGCGAGGGTGCCCATTTCGAAGTAAGTCAGGGAAGTGTCGCCGCGCCCGGCTTCGACTGCAGCAAAGGCTTCGCACAGCTGCGCGTCAGTGGCTTCGACGCCATTGAGCTGCACCCGCTCGTTGTAACGCAGCAGGTGCGGAGAATTGTAGACACCAACGCTCAGGCCCTGCGCGCGCAGCAATGAAGCCACGAATGCGCAGGTCGAACCCTTGCCGTTGGTGCCGGTGACCGTGATCACCCGAGGCGCCGGTTGGCCCAGCCCCATGCGGGACGCTACCTGTTGCGAGCGCTCCAGGCCCATGTCGATGGCCGACGGATGCAACTGCTCAAGGTAGGCGAGCCACTCGCCAAGGGTGCGCTCGGTCATAGGCCAGCAGGTACCGGTGGAACCACGATCGGCTCGATTGGCGCGGCGACGAACTTCGGCGTCGGCTTGCCAGTCATCTGCGCGAGCAGGTTACCCAGACGTGGGCGCAGCTCCTGACGGTGGATGATCATGTCGATGGCACCGTGCTCCAGCAGGAATTCACTGCGCTGGAAACCTTCCGGCAGTTTTTCACGCACGGTTTGCTCGATAACGCGCGGACCGGCGAAGCCGATCAGGGCTTTCGGCTCACCGACGATCACGTCGCCGAGCATCGCCAGACTTGCGGAAACACCGCCGTAGACCGGATCGGTCAACACGGAGATGAACGGAATGCCTTCTTCACGCAGACGCGCCAGTACGGCGGAAGTCTTGGCCATCTGCATCAGCGAGATCAGCGCTTCCTGCATGCGCGCACCGCCGGAAGCGGCGAAGCAGATCATCGGGCAACGGTTTTCCAGGGCGTAGTTGGCAGCGCGCACGAAGCGCTCACCGACGATGGCACCCATCGAACCGCCCATGAAGGCGAATTCGAACGCCGAAACCACCACTGGCATGCCCAGCAAGGTGCCGCTGACGGAGATTAGCGCGTCTTTTTCGCCAGTCTGCTTTTGGGCAGCAGTCAGGCGATCCTTGTACTTCTTGCCGTCGCGGAATTTCAGACGGTCAACCGGCTCCAGATCGGCGCCCAGCTCGTTGCGACCTTCAGCATCGAGGAAGATGTCGATGCGCGCACGTGCGCCGATGCGCATATGGTGGTTGCACTTGGGGCAAACGTCCAGGGTCTTTTCCAGCTCTGGACGATACAGCACCGCCTCGCAAGACGGGCACTTGTGCCACAGACCTTCAGGGACCGAGCTCTTCTTGACCTCGGAACGCATGATCGAAGGGATCAGTTTGTCTACTAACCAGTTGCTCATGCTTTTTTTCTCCAGTACCGGCGGCCCGAACGCTCTGGTTCGCAGCCCCGCGTATGCCCTTCAGCTAAATTCATGTGTGTGTGGCGATGGTCGGTGGACAGCCACGGTCAGCGCGAAACATGACCTGCGTGCCATCCCAAAACCCTCAGCCGCGCCTGCTTTGTGCAAGTGCATTGATGGACGGCGGCAGACTGCCAGCCGTCACATCAATATGGAGCTTTGCGTGCAGCGTTGATGAATGCGCGAATCTTTGCGTGATCCTTGATGCCTTTGCTCGCCTCTACCCCGCCACTGACGTCTACCGCGTAGGGTTTCACCCGTGCCACAGCGTCTGCGACGTTCTCTGGGGTCAAACCACCCGCGAGAATCAATGGTTTGCTCAAACCCTGCGGAATCAATGACCAGTCGAACGCCTCACCGGTTCCGCCGGGCACGCCTTCGACGTAGGTATCGAGCAGTACGCCGCTGGCGCTTGGATAGGCATCCACGGCGGCAGCAATGTCATCACCGGCCCTGACCCGCAGCGCCTTTATATAAGGACGATGCCAGCCCTCACAATCTTCAACGACTTCATCGCCATGGAACTGCAGCAGATCCAGCGGCACGGCATCGAGGATTTCCCCCAACTCGCAGCGGCTGGCGTTGACGAACAGGCCCACAGTGGTCACGAACGGAGGCAACGCTTTGATGATCGCTCGTGCCTGCTGCACGCTCACCGCCCGTGGACTCTTGGCGTAAAACACGAAACCGATCGCATCAGCCCCGGCTTCGACGGCGGCCAACGCATCTTCTATGCGGGTAATCCCGCAGATCTTGCTGCGAACGGCTGACATGTCGAGAAAAACTCCAAGGCAAAATCCGGGAAAGTCCCGGATGGTAACAAAAGCGTTCGAGGGCGTCAGCCGTCAAGTTCGGAGAAACCCGTAAGGAAATGTGGCCCGATAAAACGCTCGGGCAACGGGAATTCGTCGTGATATTCGACCTGCACCAGATACAAGCCGTACGGATGCGCGGTCACCCCACCAGAGCGGCGCTCGCGGCTTTCCAGCACTTCCTTCATCCATTCGACTGGACGCTCGCCCGCACCGATAGTCATCAGAACGCCAGCGATGTTGCGCACCATGTGATGCAAAAAGGCATTGGCGCGGATGTCGAGCACGATCATCTTGCCGTGACGGGTCACGCGCAGGTGGTGCATCTTCTTGATCGGCGACTTGGCTTGGCACTGGCCGGCTCGGAAGGCGCTGAAATCGTGGGTTCCGATGAGATACTGCGCGGCCTCGGCCATGCGCTCGGCATCCAGCGGCCGGTGATTCCAGGTGATTTCTTCATTGAGATGCGCCGGGCGAATCTGATCGTTGTAGATCACGTAGCGATAGCGCCGGGCGATGGCTTTGAACCGCGCATGAAAATGCGCCGGCATCACCCGCGCCCAGCTGACACTGATGTCGTGGGGCAGATTGATGTTCGCACCCATGACCCAGGCTTTCAGCGAGCGATCGACCGTGGTATCAAAATGCACCACTTGTCCGCAGGCATGCACGCCGGCATCAGTGCGCCCAGCGCACTGCAAGGAGACCGGTGAGTTGGCGACTTTCGACAAGGCTTTTTCGAGCTCCTCCTGCACCGTTTTCACACCGGTCAGCTGACGCTGCCAGCCGCTGTAGCGCGAGCCTTTGTACTCAACGCCCAGCGCTACGCGGTAAAAGCCCTCGGGGGCCATTTCGGCGACCGGGTTATCTATGTTTGCCAAGGTGGGACAGCCTGCTGTTTTTGCAAAGGCGGGCATTATAAGGCCGTGGTTCGTGGATGCCAGAGAGTTCTCTGTCGCCTGGTCGGGCCTCATCGCTGGCAAGCCAGCTCCCACAGGTTTTGTGTACGCCTCAGAAACTGTGGGAGCTGGCTTGCCAGCGATGACAATGGCCCATACGCCAAAGAATCCGACACAAACAAAAACGGCAGCCTCTGTGGGCTGCCGTTTCGTTTGCCGCTGTGCTGATTACAAGCTCGACAGCATGTCCTTGGCCTCGCCACGCTGTTTCTCGTCACCCTCGGTCAACACTTCGTTGAGGATGTCGCGTGCACCGTCAGCGTCGCCCATGTCGATGTAGGCTTGCGCCAGATCGAGTTTGGTGGCTGCTTCATCGGTGCCAGCGAGGAAGTCGAAATCATCTTCGCCAAGATCATCCCCCTTCATTGCATCGGCCTCGGTGAAGGTCGGCTCGGCAATGCTCTGCGACAGACGATCCAGCTCGGCGTTGACGTCATCCAGTTCTGCTGAGAATGCGTCAGGCTCAGCCGCCGGGTTGCTGTCCATTTCGTCGGCCAGCGACAGGTCGAAATCGGCCGGCAACTCGAGATCATCCTGCGGCACGTCAGCCACAACCGGCGGCTCGACTGGCGGCAGATCCTTCACGCCCTCATCCAGATCCAGCATGAAGTCATCTTCAGCCAGCGTGGCCGGCGATGGCTCAGCGCCGAGGTCCAGATCCAGGTCGAAGTCCGACAGATCGTCGAGATTCTCTTTGATGTCGGTCTGCTGCTGCAGCACCGACTCAAAGCTCAGGTCATCGTCAGACGGGAATTCGTCGAGTTCGACCGGTGCTTCTGGCTCAACCACTGGCGCAGGCTCTACCGGTGTGATGTTGTCGAGATCGTCGAGGCTCAGGTCAAACGCGCTGTCCAGATCGTCTTCCTGAGGCGCCGGCGCAGGTGTTTCTGGCTCATCCAGCAGCAGATCCTTGACGTATTGCGCGTCCAGTTCGGCAGCTACGGCGGCAGCCGCCAGACCACCAGCCACAACGGCAGCCATCGCCGGGAAGCGGCTTTTCAGCTCTTCAACCTTGGCGAAGTTGTCGCCGTTGGCTACCAGTTGACGTTCCTGGCCGACGAACGCATCGCGGTCGCCCTGCTGACCGTAGACTTCCATCAATTTCAAACGCAGATCACTGCGCTGCGGCTCCAGGCTGACGCCCTCTTCCAGCAGTGCGGCGGCCTGATTCAGGCGACCGGCATTGATGTGCGATTGGGCTTTGTCCAGCACGTCATCAGAACGCTCGGCGGCCGGCGCCACCAGCGGCGCAGCAATCGGTTCGGCCATGACCACTGGCGCTACGACTACCGGAGCGGCAGCAGGCGCAGGCGCCGGGGTATTGAGCTTGACGCTCGCTGCCGGCGTTTCCAGACCTGCGAAGCTGCTTTCCGGCAGATCCTGCTCGGCGGAAAACTCTTGCTCTTCGGCCAGTGCACGCGCCATGCGCACATGCTTTTCGGCTTCCTGCTGAGCTTTGCGGCGACGCGCCAACAGCAACAGCAGGAGCAGCAGAACCACCGCACCGCCACCGATCAGCCCCAACAGGATCGGATTCGTCAGCAGTTCGTTGAAAGTCTTATCATCGTCAGCGGCAGGCTTGGTTTCGATAACCGGCTCGACCACTGGCTCAACAGGGGTTTCGGCAGGTGGAGCAATAGCGGATTCCGGCGTCGGCGAAGCTGGGGCAGCCTCTGCCGGCGTGGCGGGCGGGGTGGCGGCCAGTTCAGCAGTGATTGCCGGAACCGGCGCTACAGTGCCATTAGCGCCCGGCGCTGCGCCCGAACCTTCAGCCTGCAACTTCGCCAGTTGGTTGTTCTTCAGTTCGATCAGCTTTTGCAGTTTGTCCAACTGGCTCTGCAGATCGGTCATGCGGCTTTTCAGTTCCTCGTTGTCACGACGGGTCGTGTCGAGGCTTTCCTGAGTGACCGCGAGCTTGTTGCTCAGTGCTTTGGCATCACCCGCTGGACCCTTGCCGCGCGCCTTGGCGCTTTCGGCGGAGACCAGACTCAGATTGTCCTGGGCGTTCTGCGCCGCGCCAGTGTTGCCACGCCCCCGATTGGTGGCATCAAGTTGTTGCTGACCGGTGCCCGGCTTGGCCACATAGCGACGGCCCGAGCGCCAGGCTTCGTTCTGCGCCGCGACCTCGGCAATCGCCTTGGACTGCGGCAGCGCAGTGCTTTGCACGGCATCCGGCAGGCGCAGCACCTGACCGGTTTTCAGGCGGTTGATGTTGCCGCCGATGAACGCATCCGGGTTCAGCGCCTGGATGGCCAGCATGGTCTGCTGCACCGAACCGCCGGTGCGCGCCTTCGCGGCGATTTCCCACAGGGTATCGCGCGGCGTGGTGGTGTATTGCGTCGAGTGGGTGGCGCCAGTGGTCGGCGCGGCGATGGTCTGCGACGGCGCCGGTTGCGCGGCGGCGTCAGCGGTTTGCGGCGAGAACTTCGACGGATCGAGCAGTACGCTGTAGTCGCGCAGCAGACGGCCGTTCGGCCACATCACCTGCACAAGGAATTTCACCATCGGCTCGGACAGCGACTTGCTCGACGTGACGCGCAGTACGCTTTTACCGCTGGCGTTGAGCACCGGGGTAAACGTCAGGTCATTGAGGAAGGCCTGGCGATCAACGCCGGCCTTGGCAAAATCTTCGGGTGAAGCCAGGCTCGGCACCACTTCGGCAGCGGTGAGATCCTTGACGTCGAGCAGCTCGATTTCAGCCACCAGCGGCTGGTTCAGGGTCGACTTCAGGGTCAGCTCCCCGAGCCCGAGGGCATGCGCCATACCGGAGGACAGCGCCGAGGCGGCCGCTATTGCTAACACCAGTTTGCGAACTTGAACCATAGCCTCATCCTTTGTTTGAACGTTCCTCGGCCAGCGAGAAGATATTGATTGTCGCTGCCGTAAGGCATTGCGCGCGACGACGACAGATGTCGCGCGCGATCATTTCTTTGATGCCCCGGAAAGTCCCGGAGGGTGACACGTTATCCAGCGCTCCGGGCAAGCATAGCGCTCACCTAGAATCAGTCGACAAATTGTTGCCAAGTATCTTTTACAGCAGGTCTTTTATCAACAATTCAGCCACCTGCACAGCGTTAAGGGCCGCGCCTTTGCGTACGTTATCTGACGTCAGCCACAGATTAAGTTCCGCCGGGTCGTCGACTCCGCTGCGCACGCGCCCGACATAGACCACGTCCTGCCCTACCGCGTCACCCACGGCGGTCGGATAATCACCAGCCTCGACCAGCTCAATACCCGGCGCATCTTCAAGTGCCGCGTTGACCTTTTCCAGGTCGACAGCGCGCTTTGACTGCAAGGTCACGCTAAAGCTATCGCCAAAAAACACCGGGGCTTGAACGCAAGTTGCGGAAATCTTCAAAGAAGGCTGTGCGAGCACCTGACGCAACTCGCGCACCAGACGTTTTTCCAGCAGCGTATGGCCCTGTGCGTCAGGCGTGCCGACCTGCGCCAGCAGGTTGAAAGCCATCTGCCGATCGAAGAAGGTTGGCTCCAGCGGACGCATGTTGAGCAGCTCGGCGGTCTGCCGCGCCAACTCGGTCACGGCTTCACGGCCTTGGGCGGAAACGGCGAGATTGGCGGTGACGTTGACATATTGCAGGTCGATCAGATCGAGCAGCGGCGCCAGTACCACAGCGAGCGAAGTGGCCGATGGGCTTGGGCTGCTGACTTGAAACGGCGCCTTCAAACCGGCGAGCACTTCGGCGTTGGCTTCCGGCACGATTTGCGGCGCCTGATCGGCTGGCAGTGCGCCGGACAGGTCAATCAGCGAGCAGCCGGCGGCATGGGCACGCGTGGCATAGCTCAGGGTGATGGCCGGGCCGGCGGCGAAAAACACCAGTTTGACCTTACTGAAGTCGAACTCGTCGACTTCACGCACGCGCACGTTCTTGTTGCGGAACAGCACCGAGCTGCCAGCAGACTCGCTGCTCGCCAGCAGGTGCAGGTTGCCGACCGGGAAGTCGCGCTCTTCGAGAATCTGTACGAGGGTTTCGCCGACAGTACCGGTGGCGCCGATCACGGCAATATCTAGGGTCTGGGTCATGGTGCGAGCCTCTGGCGAAACGGGGGGAGCGGCACTTTACCGGGTGACTGGCGCACAGGCAATTTCTGCCGGGATTTGCGGGCCTGCACCGGCCTCATCGCTGGCAAGCCAGCTCCCACAGTGGGCGGTGTGATGCACAGATTTTATGTACTCCACAAATCCCTGTGGGAGCTGGCTTGCCAGCGATGGGGCCAGAACAGACTGCAGAAAAACCCCAGGCATAAAAAAACCCGCACCTCTCACAAGGCACGGGTTCTTTCATTGCTTCAGGCGATCAACGCTCCAGCAAGATCCGCAGCATGCGACGCAGCGGTTCGGCCGCGCCCCACAGCAGTTGGTCGCCGACGGTGAAGGCACCGACGAACTGCGAACCCATGTTCAGCTTGCGCAGACGGCCCACTGGAACATTCAGGGTGCCGGTGACCTTGGTCGGACTCAGCTCCTGCATGCTGATTTCGCGCTGGTTCGGCACCAGTTTGACCCAAGGGTTGTGCTGGCTGATCAAACCTTCGATATCCGCGATTGGCACGTCTTTGTTCAGCTTGATGGTCAGCGCCTGGCTGTGGCAACGCATGGCGCCGATGCGCACGCAGATACCGTCGACCGGGATCGGGCTCTTGAAGCGACCGAGAATCTTGTTGGTCTCGGCCTGAGCTTTCCACTCTTCGCGGCTCTGGCCGTTTGGCAGCTCCTTGTCGATCCACGGGATCAGGCTGCCGGCCAGCGGTACGCCGAAGTTTTCGGTCGGGTACGCTTCGCTGCGCATGGCATCAGCAACGCGACGGTCGATGTCGAGGATCGCGCTGGCCGGGTCGGCCAGTTGATCGGCAACAGCGGCGTGAGTGGCGCCCATTTGCTTGATCAGTTCACGCATGTTCTGCGCGCCGGCACCGGAAGCCGCCTGATAAGTCATGGCGCTCATCCACTCGACCAGACCGGCTTCGAACAGACCGCCCAGGCCCATCAGCATCAGGCTGACGGTGCAGTTGCCGCCGATGTAATTCTTGGTGCCCGCATCGAGTTGCTGGTCGATGACCTTGCGGTTGACCGGGTCGAGAATGATCACCGCGTCATCGTTCATGCGCAGGCTCGAGGCCGCGTCGATCCAGTAACCCTGCCAGCCGGCTTCGCGCAGCTTCGGGAACACTTCGCTGGTGTAGTCGCCGCCCTGGCAGGTCAGAATCACGTCGAGGGTCTTCAGCTCATCAATGCTGTAAGCATCCTTGAGCGGAGCAATGTCCTTGCCCACAGACGGGCCTTGGCCACCGACGTTGGAAGTGGTGAAAAACACCGGCTCGATTAGATCGAAATCCTGCTCTTCCAGCATCCGCTGCATGAGCACGGAACCGACCATCCCGCGCCAACCGATCAGACCTACACGTTTCATCGCAACTACACCTTCTTGAAAAGTGGGCCGCTGCTTTGTATTGAATTTCGCAGCGGGCCCGAGAGATTACAGATTCCGCAGCGCGGCGACTACTGCGTCGCCCATTTCCTGCGTACCGACTTTGGTGCAACCGGCCGAATAAATATCGCCAGTGCGCAGACCTTGGTCGAGCACGACACTGACGGCTTTTTCGATGGCATCAGCCGCATCCTGCAGATTGAAGCTGTAACGCAGCATCATCGACACCGACAGAATGGTCGCCAACGGGTTGGCGATGCCTTTGCCAGCGATGTCCGGCGCCGAACCGTGGCAAGGCTCGTACATGCCCTTGTTGTTGGTGTCGAGCGAGGCTGACGGCAGCATGCCGATGGAACCGGTGAGCATCGAGGCCTGGTCGGAGAGGATGTCGCCGAACATGTTGTCGGTGACGATCACATCGAACTGCTTCGGTGCACGCACCAGTTGCATGGCGGCGTTGTCGACGTACATGTGGCTCAGTTCAACTTCAGGGTAATCCTTGGCCACTTCTTCGACGATTTCACGCCACAGTTGGCTGGACGCCAGCACGTTGGCCTTGTCCACCGAGCAGAGTTTCTTGCCACGAACCATGGCCATGTCGAAACCGACGCGGGCGATGCGGCGGATTTCGCTTTCGCTGTACGGCAGCGTGTCGTAGGACTGACGCTCGCCGTTTTCCAGTGTGCGGGTGCCGCGCGGTGCGCCGAAGTAGATGCCACCGGTCAGCTCACGGACGATGAGGATGTCCAGACCGGCAACGATTTCCGGCTTCAGGCTCGACGCTTCCGCCAGTTGCGGGTACAGAATCGCCGGACGCAGGTTGCCGAACAGGCCCAGTTGCGCACGGATTTTCAGCAGACCGCGCTCAGGGCGGATGTCACGCTCGATGGTGTCCCATTTCGGGCCACCGACGGCGCCGAGCAGTACGGCATCGGCAGCGCGGGCACGGTCGAGGGTTTCGTCGGCCAGCGGCACGCCGTGCTTGTCGATGGCGGCGCCACCGATCAGGTCATGGCTCAGCTCGAAGCCCAGGCTGTACTTGTCGTTGGCCAGTTCCAGCACCTTGACCGCCTCGGCCATGATTTCCGGACCAATACCGTCACCTGGGAGAATCAGAATCTGCTTGCTCATGCTTTCCTCGTGTCTTCAGTCGGTGCGCCATCTCAGGCGCGCCCGGAAAAATTCTTATCGCTCAGCCATCAGTACGATCACATCTGTACTGAACGAGCCGTCGGCATCAATCTCAAAATATTCGCGCACTTCGTTGCCCATCGACTGCTGCAACTGGCGGATCGCCGCACGCATCACTTCGGGTGTGCGCATGCGCTCAACCCAGGTGGTGTACTCCAGACGCAGGCGCTGCCGCGTGGTACTGCGCACATGCAAACCGGCTTCGCTGACCTGACGCAGCCATTCAGCGGCAGAATAATCGCGCACATGGCTGGTGTCGCGCAGCACTTCGACGCTTTGCAGGTAAGTGTCGAACAACGGACTGCCCGGTGACAACACATCCACGAACGCCGCGACACCGCCCGGCTTCAGCACCCGGCGCACTTCGCGCAGGGCCACGCCGAGATCGCTCCAGTGATGCGCCGAATAACGGCTGAACACGAAGTCGAACTCGCCATCGGCAAACGGCAGACGCTCGGCGGCACCGTTGACCGTGGCAATGTTGCTCATGCCGCGATCAATCGCAGCGGCAGCGACCACGTCGAGCATTTGCTGCGACAGGTCGTAGGCGACTACTTCCCTGACCAGCGGTGCAACGTGGAAACTGACGTGACCGGCGCCGCAACCCAGGTCCAGCACCCGCGCCTGGCCCTGCCCGGCCAGCTCAGCTTGTAGCAGTGCGAATTCGGTGCCTTGAGCGTGAACGGCGCTGCTCAGGTAGGCGGCGGCCTGTTCACCGAATTGCTTTTGTACGACCTGAGTGTGTTGGGCGGTGCTGGTCATGGGGACTTCCTTTTTAGGGTGAGTCTTGTGGTGCTTTTGGGGGCCTCATCGCGAGCAGGCTCACTCCTACATTTGGAATGCGCTCCCCTGTAGGAGTGAGCCTGCTCGCGATGGCGCCATTCGCCATACGCAAATTATGCGTCGCGAAACAACCACGGCTGGCTAACCCGATGCTTGGCCTCAAACGTCGCAATCGCATCGCCGTCCTGCAAGGTCAAACCGATATCGTCCAGACCGTTCAACAGGCAATGCTTGCGGAACGCATCGATCTCAAAGCTGTACACCTTGCCATCCGGACGCGTCACGGTCTGCGCCTGCAGATCGACCTGCAACTGATAACCCGGCTCGGCCTCGACCTGCTTGAACAACTCATCGACTTCAGCGTCGCTCAAGATGATCGGCAGCAAGCCGTTCTTGAAGCTGTTGTTGAAGAAGATGTCGGCGTAGCTCGGCGCGATGATGCTGCGGAAACCGTATTCTTCCAGCGCCCACGGCGCGTGTTCACGGCTGGAACCGCAACCGAAGTTCTCGCGGGCCAGCAACACGCTGGCGCCTTGGTAACGCTCGGCGTTGAGGACGAAGTCCTTGTTCAGCGGACGCTTGGAGTTGTCCTGATACGGTTGGCCGACATCCAGATAACGCCATTCGTCGAACAGGTTCGGACCAAAACCGGTGCGTTTGATCGACTTCAAGAATTGTTTCGGAATGATCTGGTCGGTGTCGACGTTGGCACGATCCAAAGGCGCGACAAGTCCAGTGTGCTGGGTAAAAGCTTTCATGCTGCGCTCCTTAAATCAATTCACGAACGTCGATGAAACGACCGTTCACCGCTGCCGCCGCCGCCATGGCCGGGCTGACGAGGTGGGTACGGCCACCAGCGCCCTGACGGCCTTCGAAGTTACGGTTGGACGTCGAGGCGCAATGCTCGCCGGATTCCAAACGGTCCGGGTTCATCGCCAGGCACATCGAGCAACCCGGCTCACGCCATTCGAAACCGGCTTCGAGGAAAATCTTGTCGAGACCTTCGGCCTCAGCCTGCGCCTTCACCAGACCCGAGCCCGGCACTACGATCGCTTGCTTGATCGTCAAAGCCACTTTGCGACCCTTGGCGATCACCGCCGCAGCGCGCAGGTCTTCGATGCGCGAGTTGGTGCAGGAACCGATGAACACGCGATCCAGCTGAATGTCGGTGATCGCTTGATTAGCGGTCAAACCCATGTATTTCAAGGCGCGGACGATCGAGTCGCGCTTGACCAGATCCATTTCCTTGGCCGGATCCGGCACGTTCTGATCAACCGCCAAAACCATCTCCGGCGAAGTGCCCCAGCTGACTTGCGGCTTGATCTGCGCAGCGTCGAGTTCGACGACGGTGTCGAATTTGGCGTCAGCGTCAGAGACCAGATCTTTCCAGGCTTCGACGGCCATATCCCATTCCGCGCCTTTCGGGGCGAATGGACGGCCCTTCACGTAGTCGACGGTCTTCTGATCCGCTGCCACCAAACCTACGCGGGCGCCGGCTTCGATGGACATGTTGCAGATGGTCATGCGGCCTTCAACGGACAAGTCGCGGATCGCGCTGCCAGCGAATTCGATGGCGTGGCCGTTACCGCCGGCAGTGCCGATCTTGCCGATCACCGCGAGGACGATGTCCTTGGCAGTCACGCCGAACGGCAATTGCCCTTCAACGCGCACCAGCATGTTTTTCATTTTCTTGGCGACCAGGCACTGGGTGGCGAGCACGTGCTCGACCTCGGAGGTGCCGATACCGTGAGCCAAAGCGCCGAACGCGCCGTGGGTCGAGGTGTGCGAGTCGCCGCAGACCACGGTCATGCCCGGCAAGGTTGCACCCTGCTCCGGGCTGATCACGTGGACGATGCCTTGGCGGACGTCGTTCATCTTGAATTCGACGATGCCGTATTCATCGCAGTTGTCGTCGAGGGTCTGAACCTGCAAACGCGAGACCTGGTCGGCAATGGCTTCGATGCCGCCCTTGCGCTCTGGAGTCGTCGGTACGTTGTGGTCCGGGGTCGCAATGTTGGCATCGATGCGCCAAGGCTTGCGCCCTGCCAGACGCAGGCCTTCGAAGGCTTGCGGCGAGGTCACTTCGTGAATGATGTGACGATCGATGTAGATCAGCGCAGAGCCATCGTCGCGCTGCTTGACCAAGTGCGAATCCCAGAGCTTGTCGTAGAGCGTTTTGCCGGCCATCAGACGGTTCCTCATCAGCTTGTTTCTATGCCCTGGGCTTATCAATAACCCTTTGGCTTGTGAGGCCGATCCTATGGGGTTAGATTAAATAACTCAAATTCATATTTTTTATGCTTTGGATAACCAACTGGAATACGAACATGGATCTGGCCAACCTCAACGCTTTTATCGCCATCGCCGAGACCGGCAGCTTCTCCGGCGCCGGCGAACGGCTGCACCTGACGCAGCCTGCCATCAGCAAACGCATCGCCGGGCTGGAGCAGCAATTGAAGGTGCGTCTGTTTGATCGGCTCGGCCGCGAAGTCGGTCTGACCGAGGCTGGCCGCGCCCTGCTGCCTCGGGCTTATCAGATTCTCAACGTGCTCGACGACACCCGCCGCGCCCTGACCAATCTGACCGGTGAAGTCAGCGGGCGCCTGACCCTGGCCACCAGTCACCACATCGGCCTGCACCGTTTGCCGCCGCTGTTAAGGGAATTCACCCGCCGTTACCCACAGGTGGCGCTGGATATTCAGTTTCTCGATTCCGAAGTGGCCTACGAGGAAATTCTCCATGGTCGCGCCGAATTGGCGGTCATCACCCTCGCACCGGAACCCCACACATTGGTCAAAGCCACGCCAGTGTGGGACGACCCGTTGGATTTTGTGGTCGCCCCAGAGCATTCGCTGATCCATAACGGTGCCGTCAGTCTGGCGGACATTGCCGGTCATCCGGCGGTTTTCCCCGGCGGCAACACCTTTACCCACCATATTGTCCAACGCTTGTTCGAGGCTCAGGGGCTGACGCCGAACATCGCCATGAGCACCAACTACCTGGAAACCATCAAGATGATGGTCTCGATCGGCCTCGCCTGGAGCGTTTTGCCGCGCACCATGCTCGACGATCAAGTGGCAAGCATCGCATTGCCGGGCATACAGCTCAGTCGCCAGCTAGGCTATATCTTGCACACCGAACGGACGCTATCGAATGCGGCAAGAGCCTTCATGGCATTGCTGGATGCACAAATCGATTTGCCAGGGACTTAAGGCCTACTTGTGCTACTCCTATAGAGCCGCTATCCCTGTGCCTAATGCCACCATCAGCTCAAGGCCTGTCCACAATGCCGAAATCTGTTGACCGAATTCCGCCGATGCCGCGTATTCAGGCGATTGACCCGCGTCATTCCGAGCAGAGCTGGGAGAGCGCGCCGCAATTGCTCGCCGCGCTCAACGGCGCCCGGCTCGGCGCCTGGTACTGGGACATCGAGCGCGGGCAGATCAGTTGGTCTCGCGGCACTCAGGCCCTGTTCGGCTTCGATCCTCGGCAACCGTTGCCTGAAGACCTGGAATATCTCGACCTGTTGCCACCGGAAGACCGCGCGAAAACCGTTCGCGCCTTCCACGCGGTAATCGCCGGCGCACCACTGGAACAGGCGATGCACCACCGTATCCGCTGGCCCGACGGCAGCCTGCACTGGCTGGAGATCAGCGGCAGCTTGCTGCCAGATAAAAACGGCCGGCCCCGAATGATCGGGGTGATTCGCGAAATCACCCATCAGCGTCAACGCGAACAGGCGCTGAGCAGCTCGGAGAAACGTTTCGCCACACTGTTTCATCTTTGTCCGAACATGGTCTTGCTGACCCGCCAGGAAGACGGCCTGATCAGCGAAGCCAATCAGTATTTCGAAAGCCTGTTCGGCTGGCCTGTGCAGAGCGCTATTGGCCGCACCACGCTGGAACTTGGCCTGTGGGTGCACCCGGAGCAACGCGCCGAGCTGGTCAAGAAGACCAACACCAAGGGCGAACTGATCGCCATGGAAGTGCAGTTTCGTGCCAGCAACGGCCAGGTGCACGACGGTATTCTCAGCGCCCAGAAAGTCGAGCTCGAAGGCCAGCCTTATCTGCTCAGCACTTTCCTCGACACCACTGAGCGCAAAGCCGCCGAACATGCGTTGAAGGACAGCCAGGAACGCCTCGATCTGGCGCTGGATTCGGCGCAACTCGGCACTTGGGACTGGCACATTCCCAGCGGCATGCTTTACGGCTCGGCACGGGCCGCGCAACTGCACGGGCTGGAGCCGAAGCCGTTCCACGAATCGTTCGAAGAGTTTTTCGAAGGCGTACCCGGCGAGGAACGCGACACTATGCGCGACGCCTACCGCAGCCTGCGCGAAGGCCCGGCGGGCAATTATCAGCTGACTTATCGCGTGCAATTGGCGGACGGCAGCTCGCGCTACCTGGAAAGCCGCGCCCGCCTCTATCGTGATGACAACGGCGCGCCGCTGCGCATGGCCGGCACGCTGCTGGACATCACCGATCAGGTCGAACGCGAACAGCGCCTCGTCGCCTCGGAAGAAAAATTCGCCACGCTGTTTCAGGTCAGCCCCGACCCGATCTGCGTCACGCGCCAGGAAACCGGTGAGTTCATCGAGATCAACTCCAGCTTCAGCCAGACCTTTGGCTGGAGCGCCGCCGATGTGATCGGCCACACCGCTGAAGAAATCGGCCTGTGGGACGCCTCGGCGAAAAGCCTGCAACGCATCGAGCGGGTCATCCGCGAGCAAGGCCTGAGCAACGTCGCGATCATCGTCCAGCACAAGGACGGACAGTCGCTGACTTGCGTGATTTCCAGCCGTCAAATCAGCGTCGGCGATCAGCCGTGCATCGTTACCACGCTGCGCGACATTACCCAGCAGCAACGCTCGGAAGCGGCGCTCAAGGCCAGCGAAGAGAAATTCGCCAAGGCGTTTCACTCCAGCCCCGACGCGATCACCATTACCGAGCGCGACACCGGGCGCTACCTGGAGGTCAACGACGGTTTCTGCCGGCTCACCGGCTATCGCGCCGACGAAGTGGTGGGCAAAACCGTGTATCAGGTCGGTATCTGGGCCGAGGAAAAACAGCGTTCGGCGCTACTGGCCGAACTGCAGATCAAGGGCCGCGTGCACCATCAGGAAATGCTTGGACGCAACAAGCGCGGCGAAATCCTTACGGTAGAAGTCTCGGTCGAGCCAATCACTCTGAATGAAACCGCGTGCCTGCTACTGACGGCACGGGATGTAAGCCTGTTGAAAAACGCCGAAGCGCAGATTCGCCATTTGGCCTACCACGACCCGCTGACCAACCTGCCCAACCGCGCCCTGCTGATGGATCGCCTGAGCCAGCAGATCGCCCTGCTCAAGCGCCACAACCTGCGCGGCGCGTTGCTGTTCCTCGATCTCGACCACTTCAAACACATCAACGATTCGCTCGGCCACCCGGTCGGCGACACGGTGCTTAAAATCATCACCGCGCGCCTGGAAGCCAGCGTACGCATGGAAGACACCGTTGCGCGCCTCGGTGGCGACGAATTCGTGGTGCTGCTCAGTGGCCTGGAAGGCTCGCGCAATGACGTCACCGCGCAAGTGCGCAATCTCGCCGACACCCTGCGTGAATTGCTCTCTGAGCCGATGTTCCTCGACGGCCAGCGCTTGCAAGTGACGCCGAGCATCGGCGTGGCGCTGATTCCCGACCACGGCTCGACCCCGACCGACCTGCTCAAGCGCGCCGACATCGCGCTGTACCGGGCCAAGGATTCCGGGCGCAACACCACGCAGATGTACCACAACACCATGCAGAAAGCGGCCAGCGAACGGCTGCGCATGGAGACCGACCTGCGCCTGGCGTTGTCGCGTGGCGAATTCAACGTGCACTTCCAGCCGCAGATTGATGCCCGCGACAATCGGATCATCGGCGCCGAAGCGCTGGTGCGCTGGAATCACCCGGAACTTGGCGCGCAATCGCCCACCGAATTCATCAAGGTGCTGGAGGACAGCGGGCTGATTCTCGAGGTCGGCACATGGATTCTCGACGAGGCCTGCGAAGCGTTCAAACAACTGATCGCCCTGAAACTGGTCGACCCGCTCGACTTCAGCTTGTGTGTGAATATCAGTCCACGGCAATTCCGCCAGAACGACTTCGTCGAACGCATCGAACACAGCATGACCAGCCACGGCCTGCCCTGCTCGCTGCTCAAGCTGGAAATCACCGAAGGCATCGTCATCCAGAATCTGGAAGACACCATCAGCAAAATGCGCCGTCTGAAAAAGCTTGGCGTGAGTTTCGCCATGGACGACTTCGGCACTGGTTATTCGTCGCTGACGTACCTCAAGCGTTTGCCGGTGGACACGCTGAAAATCGATCAGTCGTTTATCCGTGATGCGACGACTGATCCGAACGATGCCGAGATCATTCGCGCGATTGTCGCCATGGCGCGCAGTCTGGAGCTGGAAGTGATTGCCGAAGGTGTGGAAACCCCGGAGCAGCTGGCATTCCTGCAAGGGCTGGGCTGCCATTTGTATCAGGGTTATTTGCACAGTCGACCGGTGGCGCTGGAAGATCTGAAAGTGCTGCTGGAATGACAGGCACAAAAAAGGGCGCCATTGGCGCCCTTTTCATTGCTCGGCCTTATTGCAGAACCGGCTTCTCCACCCCATTGATCGGGATGCGTTTGGCTTTCGCTTCTTCCGGGATCACTCGCAACAGGTCGATGCTCAGTAGGCCGTTTTTCAGATCCGCGGCCTTGATCTCGATGTGATCAGCCAGACGGAAGGACAGCTTGAACGCACGCTGGGCGATGCCTTGGTGCAGGAAGGTCACGCCTTCGTTGGCGTCACGCTTGCCGCCACTGATGGTCAGCACACCCTTTTCGACTTGCAGCTCCAGGTCTTCTTCCTGGAAACCGGCGGCGGCGACGACGATGCGGTACTGGTCATCACCGTGCTTTTCGACGTTGTAAGGTGGGTAGCTGCTGCCTGGCTCGTTGCGCAGGGCGGTTTCGAACAGGTCGTTGAAACGGTCGAAACCTACCGAGGAACGGAACAGTGGCGCTAGGGAAAATGCGGTACTCATGGTGCAAATCTCCTGAAAAAAATCAGCAAGGTTTTTTATCTCCGCGACCCGAATTCGGCATCGCGTAACCCTTAAATAGGGACCGCTGAAATGATTTCAAGAGATTATTTGCAGATTTTTTTCAGGCTGCTTCGGCAACTGGCAGACCGAGCAAACGCGAGACATGATCAGGTTCGGTCTCGCGCCGCAGCACGGTAAACAGCTCCGTAGCCTCAGGATAATTGCGCGTCAGCATCGCCAGCCATTGCTTCAAACGACCCGGCGATTGGCGGGCGGTCATTTGCGCTTTGGCTTGCAGCCAGAAATCCTGAATCAGCGGCATCAGCTCGGCCCAGCTCATTTCGACGACTTCTTCACCGGCGCGCGCAGCTGCGATTTGCTTGGCCAGATCCGGGCGCGACACCAGTCCGCGACCGAGCATGATGTCTTCAACGCCGCTGATTTCGCGGCAGCGGCGCCAGTCTTCGACGCTCCAGATATCACCGTTGGCGAACACCGGGACTTTGACCACGTCTTGTACGCGTGGAATCCACTCCCAATGCGCAGGCGGTTTGTAGCCGTCCATTTTGGTTCGGGCGTGAACCACGATGTGCTCGGCGCCACCTTCGGCCAATGCTGTAGCGCAAACCAGCGAACCGTCCGGACTGTCGAAACCCAAGCGCATTTTTGCGGTAACGGGAATGTGCGCAGGGACTGCACGGCGCACGTGTTCGACGATTTGATTGAGCAGCTCGGGCTCTTTCAGCAGCACGGCGCCGCCACGGGATTTGTTCACGGTCTTGGCCGGGCAACCGAAGTTGAGGTCGATGACCTCGGAGCCGAGTTCGCAGGCCAGTGCAGCGTTTTCCGCCAGGCACACCGGGTCGGAACCGAGCAATTGCACGCGCAATGGCACACCGGACGCGGTGCGGGCACCGTTGAGCAGCTCCGGGCCGAATTTGTGGAAATAGGCCGGCGTGAGCAACTGATCGTTAACCCGAATGAATTCGGTCACGCACCAATCGATGCCGCCAACGCGGGTCAGCACGTCGCGGAGGATGTCGTCGACCAACCCCTCCATGGGCGCCAGAGCAATTTGCATGGGAAAAACACTACTTGAGGAAAAAACGTGGGGCAGTTTACTGGATTGAGCGGCTTAAACCCACGACCACCTGTAGGAGCCGCCGAAGGCTGCGATCTTTTGATGTTGTTTTTTAGAATCAAGATCAAGAGATCGCAGCCTTCGGCAGCTCCTACAAGGATTGTGTCAGGCCGGGACTTGGATTGCGGGGCCGTAACCTTCGATGAACTCGGCCGGCATGCGCTTCGGCTTGCCCGTCGACAGTTCGATGCAGACAAACGTGGTTTGCGCGCGTAACAGCGTGGTGTTGTCGCTCGGGCGTTTGAGCTGGAAATGCCGGGTCATCTTCAGACGCTGATCCCAATCGACGATCCATGTCGCCAATTGCAACTCGTCGCCTTCGTAGGCCGCTGCCAGATAATCGATCTCGTGACGCACCACCGCCATCGCCCGGTCCAGTCGTCGATACTCGACCAGATCCAGCCCCAGACGCTGCGAATGGCGCCAGGCACAGCGTTCGAGCCAGGTCACGTACACCGCGTTGTTCGCGTGGCCCAGCCCGTCGATGTCTTCGACGCCTACTTGCAGATCAATGGTAAACGGCGTTGCCCGATCCCAACCCATGCCCCACTCCCGGTCAATGTATTCAACCCGGGCAGTGTAACGGAGCTCACGCCGATTGGCGCGCCTGCAGGCTGCGGCCGGCCAACAGTGATAACACGCCATCAATCACTCGCGGGTCGGCGAGCACGCGCTGATGACCACCGCCCTCAAGCCGCAGCAAGCGGCTGTCGAACCAGGATTCGTGAATCAATTGCGATTCTTTGACCGAAACGAAGTTGTCGTCCTCGGCATGCACGATCAGGCCGGGCATATCCAGTTGATAGTGGGCGACGTCGAGGGTAGCGGCGCGCATACCGACGTCTTGCTCGACTTGGCGAATAAACGCTGAACGCGCTCTGGGCGGCATGCCGACGTAGCGGGCGAATCCGCGCAGTACACCGAGGATGCGCGCTGGCGCGGCGATGCTGACGAGGGTTTCGGTGCGCAAGCCCAATTGCACGGCGAGCATCGCGCTGGCGCCGCCCATGGAGTGACCGATCACCGCTTGCAGGGGCGGCAACTCGGCGGCCGCCTCGAGCATGGCGCGGGCGAATAAAACAACGTTAGCTTCGCGCCCAGGCGAACGGCCATGTGCCGGGCCATCGAGGGCGATAACGGTGTAACCGGCGTCAACCAGTGCAGTGATCAGCGCGGCGAACTGAGTGGGGCGCCCTTCCCAACCGTGCATCAGCAGCACCGCAGGACCCTGGCCCCAGCGCAGCGCTGAAAGACCGAAACGCAAGGTGATGCGCTCTGCGCTGGCCAGCATCGGCAGCTCCCAGTCACGCAGCGGCAGCGCGCGCGGCGTCATGAACGCCAGACGCATCTTGCTCGCCACCCGTTTCGGTGCAATCCAGCCCAAGGTGCCATTAACGCCACGAACCCACTTCAACGTGTTCATCGCTCTCTCCTCAGGCTTGCTGCCTTCAGGTCAACGCACCGCCGACTTGGCAGCGCGCAGCAATCGATCAGACAAATCTCCCGGGCCGAGCGCTCTTGCGAGTGCCAGACCTCCCACCATCAAGGCCACGTCGGCCAGTGCTTTGTCGGTGTCCTCGGGACTGGACGCCAACTGCGCAATCATCAATTCCAGGTGTTCGTTCAGCGCGATGCGGAACGATTCCGGCAACCGGCCCAATTCGCCGATAGACGCCGGAATCGGACACGCCGCGTCACTGGAATCACGATGTTTGCGTGACAGGTAGAAAGCAGCCACCAGGGCGCGGCGCTCTTCTCCGGTCAGTTCGGCGTCCATGTCGGCAATCAGGTCGCGGCGGCGACCGAGCAATTGCTTGAACGCTTCGAGCATCATGGCGTCCTTGCTTTCGAAGTGTGCATAGAAGCCGCCGACGGTCAGGCCGGCTGCGCCCATCACTTCGCCCACGCTCGGATCGGCCGGGCCACGCTGAATCAGTGCGGCGCTGGCAGCCTTGAGGATGCGTTCGCGGGTTTGAGCTTTTTTATCGTTCATCGTTGCCTCCGAATATTACGATTAGAATATTATTCGCATAATAATAATCTGCAAGTCAAGAATATGACCGCTGGTCTGAAGCACAGTGTAAGGAAAAAGGAGAGTTGGCCAAACGCCAGACAAACAAAAGGGCCATTCAATAATTGAATGACCCTTATAAAATCCCGCAGAGCGGGTAATCGTGGCGTCCCCTAGGGGACTCGAACCCCTGTTACCGCCGTGAAAGGGCGGTGTCCTAGGCCACTAGACGAAGGGGACACAAACCTTCTATACAACTGATCAGTGCTGAGAGCTGATCGATTCAAGGCCGGTGTGGCCAGACCTTGAACGTGTAAATTGGTGGAGCTTAGCGGGATCGAACCGCTGACCTCCTGCATGCCATGCAGGCGCTCTCCCAGCTGAGCTAAAGCCCCGGATTTTTCGCCTCGCGGCGGAGTGACATCTTGCAACATCACTTCTGTAAAACTGGCGTCCCCTAGGGGACTCGAACCCCTGTTACCGCCGTGAAAGGGCGGTGTCCTAGGCCACTAGACGAAGGGGACGCAAACCCTTCTATACAACTGATCAACGCTGAGTGTTGATCGATTCAAGTCCGGTGTGGCCAGGCCTTGAAGTGTAAATTGGTGGAGCTAAACGGGATCGAACCGTTGACCTCCTGCATGCCATGCAGGCGCTCTCCCAGCTGAGCTATAGCCCCTCATCGTTGATGTCATCGCTGAGGACGGGGCGAATCTTAAGGGCGTATCGAAAGCCTGTCAAACTTATTTTTGAAATTTTTCAAAGTTTTTCGTCGGCATAACAATCACTTACCGCCCTCCCCCCGTAAATTCGGGAGAAGCGCCGAAGGCACGATCAAAAGATCGCAGACTTCGGCAGCTCCTCCAGAGAACAAAAACGCTTAGGCGATAGCGCCCAGCAGCTTTTCCCACTCTTTGTTTTCTTTCTTCGACACGCCGCCCAACAGGTCAATCGCCTGACGCAGACGGAAACGGGTCAGATCCGGGCCAATGATTTCCATGGCATCGAGCACCGATACCGAACTCGCCTGCCCGGTGATCGCAGCAAACATCAGCGGCATCGCATCGCGCAGCTTCAATTCAAGGGATTCAACCACTGCCTGAATTGTCGCCGTGATGTTGTCCTTTTCCCACTGACGCAGGCTTTCCAGCTTCCACAGAATCAACTGCATCAACTGACGAACCTGATCGCCCGAGAGCTTTTTCGATTCGAACAGCTTGGCATCCGGATTGACGCCACCAGCGAAGAAGAAGCCGCCCAACGGCGCAACCTGGCTGAAGGTTTCAACACGACCCTGAACCAGCGGCGCGATCTTCATCATGTATTCCGGGTTCAACGCCCAGGTCTGCAAGCGGCTGGCAAACTCTTCCACCGGCAGATCGCGCAGCCACTGGCCGTTGAGCCACGACAGCTTCTCGATGTCGAAAATCGGCCCGCCAAGGGACACACGCGTGAGATCAAAGTTGTCGACCATTTCCTGCAGCGAGAACTTCTCGCGCTCGTCCGGCATCGACCAGCCCATGCGACCGAGGTAGTTGAGCATCGCTTCCGGCATGAAGCCCATGCGCTCGTAGAACGTCACCGACGTCGGGTTCTTGCGCTTGGACAGCTTGCTCTTGTCCGGGTTTCGCAGCAGCGGCATGTAGCACAGCTCTGGTTGCTCCCAGCCGAAATATTCGTAGAGCAGAATCAGTTTCGGCGCCGATGGCAGCCACTCTTCACCCCGCAGGACGTGGGTGATGCCCATCAAATGGTCGTCGACCACGTTGGCGAGGAAGTACGTCGGCAGGCCGTCGGTCTTCATCAGCACTTGCATGTCCATGCGATCCCACGGGATCTCGACGTCGCCACGGAGCATGTCCGGCACCACACAAACGCCTTCGCTCGGTACTTTCATGCGGATTACGTGGGGTTCGCCGGCGGCCAGACGGGCTGCGACTTCTTCTTTCGACAGCAGCAGCGCGCGACCGTCGTAGCGTGGAGTTTCGCCGCGTGCCATTTGCTCGGCGCGCATCTGATCGAGTTCTTCAGCGGTGCAGAAGCATGGGAACGCATGGCCCATGTCGACCAGTTGCTGGCAGTACTTCTGGTAAATGTCGCCGCGTTCGCTCTGGCGATACGGGCCGTGCGGGCCGCCAACGTCCGGGCCTTCGCTCCAGTCGATACCCAACCAGCGCAGGGCGTCGAAGATCTGCTGTTCGGACTCGCGGGTCGAACGCAACTGGTCGGTGTCTTCGATCCGCAGGATGAACTCACCGCCATGCTGCTTGGCAAAGCAGTAGTTGAACAATGCGATGTAAGCGGTACCTACGTGGGGATCCCCGGTAGGCGATGGCGCGATGCGAGTGCGGACGGTGGTCATGGCATGTCTCGAAAAGAATGAAAAGCAAAACAATCAAGCGGCGAATGGTAACAGGCGACACCTGCCCGGCTCCAGCAGGCAGGGCATTTAAGCCAAGTTTGCGTCTGTAACGCCCGTAAGCCGTGATGAATGGGCAAATATCAGCAGATGGCATTTACCGTTTATCGGCTGTATGCCAGATTCGCCGGCTGATAACTTTCCTTACAATTCCTCGACTACAGTTTGCCCATGCCTGCCCAACTCAAGCGTCGCCTGTTTATTTTCCTGCTGCTCGTCCTGCTGATCGCCGGGGGCTTCTTCGCCCATTGGTTTTTCAAGGGACGCTTTTATGAAAGCACCGACAACGCCTATGTCCAGGGCGAAATCACCCGTGTGTCGAGCCAATTGAGCGCGCGCATCGATGAAGTGCTGGTGCAGGACAATCAGCACGTGGAAAAAGGCCAACTGCTGGTGCGCCTCGAACCGAATGATTTCCGCCTCGCCGTGGACCGCGCCAATGCCGCCCTCGCCACCCGTGAAGCGGAACGCCTGCAAGCGCAGAGCAAGCTGACCCAGCAATCGAGCCTGATCGCCGCGAGCGATGCGCAAGTGGCGACCACGCAAGCGACCCTTGGCCGTTCGCAGATGGACTTGTCGCGCGCCGAAACCCTGCGCAAACCCGGCTACGTGTCCGAAGAGCGCGTGACCACCCTTTCCGCCGACACTCACATCGCCCGCTCGCAAGTGGCCAAGGCGCAGGCCGACGCACAGGGCCAGCGTCAGCAGGTCAACGCCTTGAACGCGGAAATCAAACGCCTCGACGCACAGATCGCCAATGCCCGCGCCGATCTGGCGCAAGCCGAACTCAACCTGACCCGCAGCGAAATCCACGCGCCGATCAGCGGCCTCGTTGGCCAGCGCGCCGCGCGCAATGGCCAAGTGGTGCAGGCCGGCGCCTATCTGCTGTCGATTGTTCCGGACGAAGACATCTGGGTGCAGGCCAACTTCAAGGAAACCCAGATCGGCCACATGCAGCCGGGACAAAAAGCCGAGCTGACCTTCGATGCCTACGGTGACACGCCGATCGAAGCGCGGGTCGAGAGCCTGTTCGCCGCATCTGGCGCGCAGTTCAGCCTGTTGCCACCGGACAATGCCACCGGCAACTTCACCAAAGTTGTGCAACGGATCCCGGTGAAACTGACCTTCAAAGCCGATAACCCGCTGCACGGCAAAATCCGCCCGGGCATGTCCGTCACCGCCACCGTGAATATCAAAGACGCCCCAGAAGATGGCCGGTGATTCACTGATCCGCCCGGTCGGCGAACCGACCCGGCGCGACTGGATTGCGGTGATGAGCGTGATGCTCGGCGCCTTTATGGCGGTGCTCGACATTCAGATCACCAACTCGTCGCTGAAAGATATTCAGGGCGCGCTGTCGGCGACGCTGGAAGAAGGTTCGTGGATTTCCACCTCCTATCTGGTCGCGGAAATCATCATGATCCCGCTGACCGCATGGCTGGTGCAGTTACTCTCGGCGCGCCGCCTGGCGGTATGGGTGTCGCTGGGTTTTCTGGTTTCGTCGTTGCTGTGTTCGATGGCCTGGAGCCTGGAGAGCATGATCGTCTTCCGCGCCATGCAGGGCTTCACCGGCGGAGCGCTGATCCCGCTGGCATTCACCCTGACCCTGATCAAACTCCCCGAGCACCATCGCGCCAAAGGCATGGCGATGTTTGCCATGACCGCGACGTTCGCGCCGTCAATCGGCCCGACGCTGGGCGGCTGGCTCACGGAAAACTGGGGATGGGAATACATCTTCTACATCAACATCCCGCCGGGCCTGATCATGATCGCCGGTTTGATGTACGGGCTGGAGAAGAAAGAAGCGCACTGGGAACTGCTGAAAAGCACCGACTACACCGGCATCCTCACGCTGGGCATCGGCCTCGGGTGCTTGCAGGTTTTTCTGGAAGAAGGCCATCGCAAGGATTGGCTCGAATCGAGCCTGATCGTGACGCTGGGCAGCATTGCGCTGGTGAGTCTGATCACCTTTGTGATCGTGCAGATTTCCAAACCCAATCCGCTGATCAACCTAGGCATTCTGCGTAATCGCAATTTCGGTTTATCGAGTATTTCCAGCCTGGGCATGGGTGTCGGATTGTACGGCTCGATCTATTTGTTGCCGCTGTATCTGGCACAGATCCAGAACTACAACGCCCTGCAGATCGGCGAAGTGATCATGTGGATGGGCGTGCCGCAGCTGTTCCTGATTCCACTGGTGCCGAAGTTGATGAAGATCATTTCGCCGAAGTGGCTGTGTACGCTCGGCTTTGGTTTGTTCGGGCTGGCGAGTTTTTCTTCGGGCGTGCTCAACCCGGATTTTGCCGGGCCGCAGTTCAATCAGATTCAGATTGTGCGGGCGCTGGGGCAGCCGTTGATCATGGTGACGATTTCGTTGATTGCCACGGCGTACATCCTGCCGCAGGACGCGGGATCGGCGTCGAGCCTGTTCAATATTTTGCGTAACCTTGGCGGCGCGATTGGCATTGCCTTGCTCGCGACATTGCTGGATGCGCGCACCAAGACTTACTTCGATTATTTACGTGAGGCAGTCGTGCCGACCAACCCGCAGGTGGCGGAGCGGCTGGCGTCGATGACGGATCGCTTTGGCAATGACACGGCGGCGTTGGGCAAGTTGAGTGAGATCGTCCATCAGCAGGCGGCGATCATGGCTTACAACGATGCGTTTCATTTTGTCGGGATTGCGTTGGGGATCAGCATGCTGGCGATTTTGTTGACCAAGAAATTGCCGCAAGGGCTGAAGGCTGGGGAATCCCACTGATTTTTGCTGTGTCTGGTCTGGCCCCATCGCTGGCAAGCCAGCTCCCACAGGGATTGATGGCGAACACAAATTTTGTGAACACCAAAGAAACCTGTGGGAGCTGGCTTGCCAGCGATGAGGCCCGACCAGGCAACATCAATCAAACCGCCAAAAGCCGCTCGCGCAGTTTGGCAATCTCATCACGCATCTGTGCCGCCGCTTCAAACTCCAGATCCCGCGCCAACTGATACATCTTCTCTTCCAGCGCGCGAATGCGTTTGGTGATCTCGCTCGGCGAGCGCAATTCGGCTTCGTATTTGGCGTTTTCTTCGGCGGCTTTGGCCATGCCTTTGCGCTTCTTGCTGCGCGAGCCCGGCACGGTGGCGCCTTCCATGATGTCGGCGACGTCCTTGAATACACCTTTCGGGGTAATGCCGTTTTCCAGGTTGAAGGCAATCTGCTTGTCCCGACGACGTTCGGTCTCGCCAATCGCCCGCTCCATCGAACCGGTCATGCGGTCGGCGTAGAGAATCGCCCGGCCATTGAGATTTCGCGCCGCGCGGCCAATGGTCTGGATCAGCGAGCGTTCGGAACGTAGAAAACCTTCCTTGTCGGCGTCGAGAATCGCCACCAGCGACACTTCCGGCATGTCCAGACCTTCACGCAGAAGGTTGATGCCGACCAGCACATCGAACGTGCCAAGGCGCAGGTCGCGGATGATTTCGACGCGCTCAACCGTGTCGATGTCCGAGTGCAAATAACGCACGCGCACGCCGTGATCGGCAAGGTAATCGGTGAGGTCTTCGGCCATGCGCTTGGTCAGCGTGGTGACCAGCACGCGCTCTTCGATCGCCACGCGCTTGGAGATTTCCGACAGCAGATCGTCGACCTGCGTCAGCGCCGGGCGCACTTCAATCTGCGGATCGACCAGGCCGGTAGGACGCACCAGTTGCTCGACCACGCGTCCGGCATGCTCGGCTTCGTAATTGCCCGGCGTCGCCGAAACGAAAATGGTCTGCGGGCTAACCCCTTCCCACTCGTCAAAACGCATTGGCCGGTTATCCAGCGCGGAAGGCAAACGGAAACCGTATTCGACCAGGGTTTCCTTACGCGAACGGTCGCCCTTATACATCGCGCCGACCTGCGGCACGCTGACGTGGGATTCGTCGATCACCAGCAAGGCATCCGCTGGCAGGTAATCGTAGAGCGTTGGCGGCGCCGCACCGGCCGGACGCCCGGACAGGTAGCGCGAGTAGTTTTCGATGCCGTTGCAGTAACCCAGCTCGAGAATCATTTCCAGGTCGAAACGCGTGCGCTGTTCGAGGCGCTGGGCCTCGACCAGTTTGTTGTTGCTGCGCAGGTATTCAAGGCGCTCCTGCAATTCGACTTTGATGTGTTCGATGGCGTCGAGCAAGGTTTCCCGTGGCGTCACATAGTGGCTCTTCGGGTAGAACGTGAAGCGCGGCATCTTGCGGATGACTTCGCCGGTCAGCGGATCGAATGCGGAAATGCTCTCGACCTCGTCATCGAACAGCTCGATGCGGATCGCCTCCAGATCGGATTCCGCCGGGTAAATGTCGATCACATCGCCACGCACGCGGAAGGTCGCGCGGGCAAAATCCATATCGTTGCGGGTGTATTGCAGGTCGGCCAGGCGCCGCAGCAATGCGCGTTGATCGAGCTTATCGCCGCGATCGACGTGCAAGACCATCTTCAGATAGGTTTCCGGGCTACCCAAACCGTAAATGCACGACACCGTGGTGACGATGATCGCGTCTTTTCGCTCCAACAACGCTTTGGTCGCGGACAGGCGCATCTGCTCGATGTGGTCGTTGATCGACGCATCCTTCTCGATGAAGGTGTCGGACGACGGCACATACGCTTCGGGCTGGTAGTAGTCGTAGTAGGAAACGAAGTATTCGACGGCGTTGTTCGGGAAGAACGCCTTGAACTCGCCATACAACTGCGCAGCCAAGGTTTTGTTCGGCGCAAGCACCAGCGTCGGGCGCTTAATCTGCGAGATGACGTTGGCAATGCTGAAGGTCTTGCCCGAGCCGGTCACACCGAGCAGCGTCTGGTGCGCCAGCCCGGCTTCGATGCCCTCCACCAATTGGCGAATGGCTTCCGGTTGATCGCCGGCGGGCTCGAAGCGGGTGACGAGCTGGAATTCGGACATATACACCTCTGGAATCGCGGCGTTCCGCGCAAAGCGGAGCACCACGGGGACGACCGCAAACGACCGGTGTCGCGCAAGAAAAAACCTGGATTGTGCTCAATGTGGTGGCGATTGCCTGCCCTTTCAAGGCAAACGTCCTACATCCGGTAAAGTCTCTGACACGGTCAATCGACTAACGGTCAAGAAATAATCGCAAAAACTTACCTGAAAAGCCGAATCGCCTGTCGCCATGGCTCGCAGATGGCCTCTATACTAGCTCCCCGTTTGTGCACCGCTCTAGTGCATTCGGCTGGAGCGCGACACGTCCCTCCACACTCCATTCAGAGCCGCCGTAATAATGAGCCTGTTCTCCGCTGTCGAAATGGCACCCCGCGATCCAATCCTGGGCCTCAACGAAGCATTCAACGCCGATACCCGGACCACCAAGGTCAACCTGGGCGTTGGCGTTTACTGCAACGAAGAGGGGCGAATTCCACTTCTGCGCGCCGTTATTGAAGCCGAGACGATTCGCGTCGCTCAACACGCTTCGCGCGGTTACCTGCCAATCGATGGCATCGCTGCCTACGACCAGGCTGTGCAAAAGTTGCTGTTCGGCAATGACTCGCCGCTGATCAGCGCCGGTCGCGTCATCACCACTCAGGCCGTCGGCGGAACCGGCGCACTGAAAATCGGTGCTGACTTCCTCAAGCAACTGCTGCCGAACGCCGTCGTGGCGATCAGCGACCCAAGCTGGGAAAACCACCGCGCGCTTTTCGAAACCGCTGGTTTCCCAGTGCAGAACTACCGCTACTACGACGCTGCCACCCACGACGTCAATCGTACCGGCATGCTCGAAGACCTGAACGCCCTGCCGAACGGCTCGATCGTTATCCTCCACGCTTGCTGCCACAACCCGACCGGCGTCGACCTGACCCCGGCGGACTGGAACAACGTGCTGGACGTCGTCCGCGCCAAAGGTCACGTGCCGTTCCTCGACATGGCTTACCAGGGTTTTGGTGACGGTATCGACGAAGACGCCGCAGCCGTGCGTCTGTTCGCGGAATCCGGTCTGACTTTCTTTGTATCGAGCTCGTTCTCCAAGTCGTTCTCGCTGTACGGCGAGCGCGTTGGCGCCCTGTCGATCATCAGCGAATCGAAAGAAGAAAGCGCGCGCGTGCTGTCGCAGGTCAAACGCGTGATCCGCACCAACTACTCCAACCCGCCAACCCACGGTGCAAGCATCGTCGCTGCGGTGCTGAACAGCCCGGAGCTGCGTGCGCAGTGGGAAGCCGAGCTGGCTGAAATGCGCCTACGTATTCGCGGCATGCGTGAGCAGATGGTTGACCTGCTGGCGGAAAAAGCGCCAGGCCGCGACTTCAGCTTCGTCGGTCGTCAGCGCGGCATGTTCTCCTACTCGGGCCTGACCACTGA
This sequence comes from Pseudomonas sp. 4CAES_32.4, assembly GCF_058136335.1. NCBI lineage: Bacteria > Pseudomonadati > Pseudomonadota > Gammaproteobacteria > Pseudomonadales > Pseudomonadaceae > Pseudomonas > Pseudomonas sp. 4CAES_32.4. The sequence continues at coordinate 2,193,048 of NZ_CM176882.1, read as the reverse complement.
ACAAGTGCATCGCCTGCGCAACGAGTTCGGCATCTACGCGCTGGACACCGGCCGCATCTGCGTGGCGGCGCTGAACCAGAGCAACATCAAGGCTGTGACGGATGCGATCGTTCAGGTCATCTGATTTCGCTGCGTTATGAAAAACGGGAAGCCTTGGGGCTTCCCGTTTTTTATTTGTCCCGGGAAATGCTCCATACCCTCTAGACTGCACACAATCCAAATTGTGGGAGCGAGCTTGCTCCCACAGGTTATGCGTACATCCGAGTATTTTGTGAGAAGCCCAATGAAAAATGACAACCTGCGCGCCGACCGTGACGATCTGGATGATTTCATCCCGCGCGCCTCGGCCAAACGCGAAAAAAGCCTGGTGCTGCAAGTCGCAGCCGGGGTGTTTCTCGGTGGCCTGGCACTGTGGCTGGTGCAACTGGCGGCCACTGCGGTCTACGCCAAACTGTTGCTCGGCACGATTACCTTCGGCAGTTAAGCCAGTTCGGTCGCGCGCTGAGCGGCAGCATCGTCATAGACGACGTACAGCGATTCGGCGACCTGGCTTTTGATCGCTTTGGTACTTTCCAGCCCGAGGACGAAACCTTCAGCCTTGCCGCCTGCGCGGTTCAATTCCTCGGCAGTGCTGGCTTGGGTGATTGCCTCGAAGAGTTTCTCGGCGTGCGGCCCTACCCCTTTGGGCAGGCTGATTTGCGTGGTGCTCATGCGAACACCTCGTTGTTGCGGGCAGAAAGTTTCATGGCGCGTACCTTTTCTCGGCGAATGGCCGGCAGCGCGTGTGACCACTTCCGGGCGGCCATGGTAGACCTCTCGGGCGGTTCTGGTAATCGCCAATCGCTGACAAATCACCGTCTGTCCTGACGAATCACAGTTTTTTGCACCTCGCGCTTGACTTCTCTTTTTGAATCAGTAACATACGCACCAATTCCGCAATAGCTCAGTTGGTAGAGCAAATGACTGTTAATCATTGGGTCCCTGGTTCGAGTCCAGGTTGTGGAGCCAAATAGCAAAGCCCCTGAATCGAAAGATTCAGGGGCTTTTTTGTGGGCGTTCGAAAACATCAAAAGATCAAAAGATCGCAGCCTTCGGCAGCTCCTACACAGGTCTCATTTTCCGCCCATTTTGCGGATGACGCTGAACCTGTAGGAGCTGCCGAAGGCTGCGATCTTTTGATCTTCAAACAAAAAGGGCCGACCTGTGTTCAACAGGTCGGCCCTTTTCTATTCAGGCACAGTCGTCAGACGTGCTCGCTGGGTCTCACCTGCACCTTCGGCGCACCATGCCCATGGTCGTGCTCATCCGGCTCGATCACCGGCACTTCATTGCCGTCGCAGTCATGCAGTTTGCCGTCGCTGAAGTAATCGCCTTCACGCAGCGCATCCAGATCGCGATAACGCAGAGTCCGCTCTTCCGCCGCCGCAAACACCGACTGCTGATCCGAGTTGCCCGCCGTGAAGTGGTTGAACGCCAGGTTGAGCAGAATCGCCATGATCGCCGACGAGCTGATGCCCGAGTGGAAAATGGTCGCGAACCAGCTTGGGAAGTGATCGTAGAAATTCGGCGCGGCAATCGGGATCATGCCGAAGCCGATCGAGGTCGCGACAATGATCAGGTTGACGTTGTTGCGGTAATCAACCTTCGACAGCGTGCGGATGCCACTGGCTGCCACCGTGCCGAACAGCACGATACCGGCGCCGCCGAGTACCGACGTCGGCACCGCCGCAATCACCCGCCCCATGAACGGCAGCAGACCGAGGATCACCAGGAACACACCGCCGGTGGCCACCACGTAACGACTCTTGATTCCGGTCACCGCGACTAGCCCGACGTTCTGGGCAAAGGCGCTCTGGGTGAACGAACCGAAGATCGGCGCAAACATGCTCGACAGCATGTCGGCGCGCAGACCGTTGCCCAGACGCTTCGAATCGACCTTGGTGCCGATGATTTCACCGACGGCCAGGATGTCCGCCGAGGTTTCCACCAAGGTCACCATGACCACGATGCACATCGACAGGATCGCCGCGAAGTGGAAGGTCGGCATGCCGAAGTGGAACGGCGTCGGGAAGCCGAACATCGGCCCGGTGGTGACGTTGGAGAAATCCGCCATGCCGAGGAACACCGCCAGCACCGTACCGATCACCATGGCCAACAGGATCGACAGACGCGAGATGGTCGAGCTGCCAACCTTGCTCAGCAGCAACACCAGCACTAGCGTAACCGCCGCCAGACCGATGTTCTGCATGCTGCCGAAGTCCGGCGCGTGGCTGTTGCCACCCATCGCCCAGCGTGCAGCCACCGGCATCAGCGTCAGGCCGATAGTGGTGATGACGATACCGGTCACCAATGGCGGGAAGAACTTGGTAATGCGCGAGAACACCGGCGTGATCAGCAAGCCGATCAGCGATGCCGCGATGACGGCGCCAAGCACCGACTGGAAGCCACCCTCCCCGCCGCTGCTGACGATCGCGACCATGGTCGCCACACCGGAGAACGACACGCCCTGAACCAGCGGCAACTGACAGCCAAAAAACGGCAGACCCAGGGTTTGCAGCAGTGTCGCCAGCCCCCCCGCAAACAATGAAGCAGCAATCAACAAACCAATGTCCGCCGGCGACAGCCCGGCAGCCTGACCGATGATCAGTGGCACCGCGACGATACCGCCATACATGGTCAGAACATGTTGCAGGCCGTAAGCCATATTCGCGCCGACCCCGAGATTCTCGTCCTCGGGCCGTTGGTGTGAAACATGGGGCGTTTTCATGGTGGGGGGTTCCCTGGTTTTTGTTATGCGCACACTGTATTCAATACTCGTGACAAATGTCCATAGAGTTGTATACAACTTATCAGTCACAAAATGGATAGGTAGCCACCCAACCTTCTAGCCTGCGCCTTCCATCTCCCACAAATCCGGCAACACATCCCCTCCGTCGTCCGCGCCTGCTCCCACTACGCTGAAGTGTTCACGGCGACCGACGGTGCGGTCGCAGCCTTTTTTATGCATATAAAGTATGCATAATGCAGTCAATCGAAATTCAATACGACAGGCATGACCGATGAAAGACGAACATGACTTTTCCCAAGGCAAACGTGGCGCCGTGGCGTCAAGCAAGGGCAAAACCCGTATCACCATCATGCTTGACGATGCCGTCATCGACGCGGCGCGGACCGTGGCGGAAAACGAGGGTTTCGGTTATCAGACGGTGATCAACAACACCTTGCGCCATGCCTTGCTGGATAACGAACCGCAAGAACAGGCCGAGCACTCGGCGCAACTAAAGAAAGGCATTACCGCCGCCGACCTCAAGAGTCTTGAGAAACGATTGTCGGCAGCGGCCGGGGAAATCCGTCGGGTTCTGGAGCCTGACGCCAAGCCTTAGGCTTAGAGCGGAGCAATCACCCGCTCAAGGGAATGCCTTACATGCGGCGAGTCTGGCAGGTGAATCTCGAACTCCTGCGCCAACAACTCGATCAGCGCCGAAACGTCGGTGACTTCGCGCCGTTCGCTGTCCGCGCCCATGCGGTGGATCGCGAAGCTGCCGTTGTTCAATGTCTTGCGCCAGCCATCGCCCGTGCGCGCGGCCATCAGCCGCTGGGCGAACGGCGATTGCGAATGGGTCGAGACGTACCAGTTGCCAATCGTGTAATCGATGTCTTCCTGGCGCTGCAGGTCGAACAGGTACATTGCCCGCCACTCACCCGCGACATTGGCGCGCAGCATGTAGCCATCCGGCTGCCGTTCGAGGCGATAGGGTTCGTGCGGGGTGGCTTGCTCGGCTTCGCTGTCGAGCAGCAGTGGCGCGGTCGGCACCATGCCACCAAAGCCGACGTCGGTGATGTAGCGCACGTCGTCGAGGGTCACCAGGCTCAAGCGGTGCGTGCGTGCCGTCCAACTGCCTTCCGGCTGATTCATCACTACACGCCCGCTGATGGCCCGAGCGTCGAAACCGAGTTGGAGCAACAGGGCAAAGAACAGGTTATTCAACTCATAGCAATAACCGCCGCGCCCACCGAGCAGGACTTTGTCTTCAATGGACGGCAGATCGATCAACACCGGCGCCCCGGTCACCGTTGCCAGATTCTCGAATGGAAATACGCCGGTGTGGCGCAATTGCAACTGACGCAAAGTCTCCAGCGTCGGTGCCGGCGGCGTGTCGAAACCCAAACGTTGCAGGTACAGCTGCAGATTCGTCAGGCGTGGCTCACTCATTGCTCGATCCTTATGCATGGGGCCGCAGGTGACTGCGTTGATAGTCGCCATGTATACGGGATCCGGCAGCGTTTTCGACAATTGATTTCGCCAATCGCCTGCTAGCGTTTCTTGCGTGAACCAATACGAATCCACGTCGGTGCATGGTCACTGGCGTGCGGCTCATTACGCACCCAGGCGTCTACTCCGGCCTCATGCAGATAAGGACTCAACGCCGGATTGAGCAACAGATGGTCGATGCGCAAACCGGAGTTGGTTTGCCAGTGCTGGCGGAAGTAATCCCAAAAGGTATAGAGGCGATCTTCGGGATACAGATGGCGCAGTGAATCGGTCCAGCCTTGATCGAGTAAACGCTGGTAACACTCTCGGCTCTCGGGTTGCAGCAGCGCGTCCTTGAGCCAGGATCGGGTGTTGTAAATGTCCATGTCCGTGGGGACGACGTTGTAATCACCGGCCAGCACCACCGGGTGATCGCTGCTTTGCAGATCTTTTGCGTGGCTGATCAGCCGCTCGAACCAGGCCAGTTTGTAATCGAATTTCGGCCCCGGTTGCGGGTTGCCGTTGGGCAAGTAGAGGCAACCGACCAGCACGCCGTGCACCGCCGCTTCCAGATACCGACTGTGCTTGTCATCGGGATCGCCCGGCAGACCGCGGCGGCTCTCCAGCGGTTGCGCGTCACGGGCGAGAATCGCCACGCCGTTCCACGCCGCCTGCCCTTGCCAGATCGCGCCGTATCCGGCGGCTTCCAGTTCGGCGGCGGGGAATGCCGTGTCGACTGATTTGAGTTCTTGCAGGCAAGCGATGTCCGGTTGCTCGCGCTTGAGCCAATCCAGCAGGTTCGGCAAACGTGCGCGTAAACCGTTGACGTTATAAGTCGCGATTCGCAGGTTTTTCATCGGCGGAGGCTCCTGCCCATGGGCTGTGAAATTTGTGACCTCCTGATCATCGCGGCGGTTGCATCGGATCGGCCGGCTGCGGCGTAACATGCCGGACGGACGCAAGCGCAACTCGGTGCGCTTCAGCATCATCGACGACGAGTGGCCGCAAGTGCGTCTGCTCCTGGAGCAGAAACTCGCCGGCCACCTGTAAGGCTCAGGCGCGGTTGCGCAGCCATTGCAGGAAGCCTTTTTTCGCCACCACCACCGGCGCTTCCTCGGTCAGCGATTGCGCCTTGTGCAGGCGGTAATCGAGCAAGGTTTTCATCGCATCGCTGATATCGTGGCGAGCGTCGAGGCACGGCTTCAGGTAAGTCTTCTCGATGCGGTACAGGGCGCAGAAGGTTTTCGCGGCAAACTTGGCCGGCACCGAGGAATCGGAAAGGATGCCCGCCTCGCCGATCACTTCGCCCGGGCCCATGCGCCCTGACTCGAACGGCGTGCCGTGGCGGGTCAGCGTCACTGTGACCACGCCCGACTCGATGATGAACAAGTGATCGCTGACCTCCCCCGCCTCCAGGATCGTCTCGCCAGTGCGGAAATTTTGCAGGGTCATGTTCTGGCTGAAGGTGTCTTTCTCTTCCTGGCGCAATGTCGAGAAAATCGGCGAACTGTCGAGCAACGCCCGTGGCCGCGACAGGTTGCTCGGCACACTGGTTTCATTGCTCGACAGCAGATTGACCCCGGACGCCTGCAAGTGTCGGAACGCCAGATCGAACAGTTGATTGCGCACGGCCCGCTTCTCGCCCATCGAGGCGACAAAACCACTGATCTCGTATTCCGCACCGCTGCTTGCGGCGCTTTTCAGCGCGACGCTCGGCGCAGGCGTGTCGAGCAATTGCCGACAGCCCTGCATCGCCCGCTCCAGCGCATCGATCACCGAACTGGGGCGCGCATGAGGGCTGACCTGCACACAGACCGAGACGCCGAACATGTTGCTTGGACGACTGAAGTTGATGATCTTGGCCTTGGCCGCCAACGAGTTGGGAATCACCGCCATACTGCCCTGACTGGTTTGCAGACGCGTGGCGCGCCAGTCGATGTCGGTGACCCGACCTTCGGTGCCGTCGATGGAAATCCAGTCATCCAGTTGATAGGGCTTGGTGGTGTTGAGGACGATCCCGGAAAACACGTCGCTGAGCGTGCTCTGCAAGGCCAGACCAACGATGATCGCCAGGGCCCCGGAGGTCGCCAGCACGCCTTTGACCGGCAGATCGAGCACGTAGGCCAGCGCCGCGATGATCGCGATGAGAAAAATCACCGCGCCGAGCAAGTCCTGCAACAAACGTCCGGTGTGACCGACCCGTTGCATCATCACCGCACCGATCAGCACCGTCAGAGTCCGTGCGCCGAACAGCCACCAGCCGATCTGCAACCCGGTCGCCGCCAGGTGCAGCGGCACGTTATCGGCCCACGGTGCGGGCTCCATCGGGTTGAGGCCTTCGTTGAACAGCAACACACTGAACAAAGTAAAAATCAGCACCCGCACCAGCAACTTCCACTCGCTGCCATGGGAACTGATCAGACGCCACAGACCGAGATCGAGCAGGATCAGGATCAACGCGCAAAACAACGGGTGTTCGGTCAGCAGAGACAGCATCAAACAACTCCGACGAAGGCCAATCGCGAGAAGATCGCACAGATTGGGGCAAGTGTAGGAGCAATTGATTTCGCCGGATGAACCCGCAAGCAAAAACAGAAAAAAACCCCATATGGGAGCGAGCAGTCTCGCTCCCATATGGGGTTTTGTGATGCGGCGCGGTTATCCGTGCATCTGACCAAAGCGGCCGGACTGGAAGTCGGCGAACGCCTGGTGGATTTCCTGCTCGGTGTTCATCACGAACGGGCCGTGGCCGACGATCGGTTCGTCGATCGGCTCGCCGCTGAGCAGCAGCACCACTGCGTCCTGGCTGGCTTCAAGGGTCAATTGATCACCGTCACGTTCAAACAGCACCAACTGCCCTTCCCGCGCCGATTCCACAGCGTTGATCTGCACCGAGCCTTTGAGCACCACCAGTGCGGTATTGCGCCCCTCGTGCAGATCCAGCGTCAACAGTTTTCCGGCGCTCAGGCGTAGATCCCACACGTCGATAGGCGTGAAGGTGCGCGACGGGCCGGTGTGACCATCGAACTCACCGGCGATCAAACGCAGGCTGCCGGCGTTGTCCTTGAGCGCGATGTTCGGAATGTCGCTGTCGAGAATGGTCTGATAGCCCGGCGCGGCCATTTTGTCCTTGGCCGGCAGGTTGACCCACAGCTGCACCATTTCCAGTTTGCCGCCGGTTTTGGCGAAATTTTCCGAGTGAAACTCCTCGTGGAGGATCCCCGACGCGGCGGTCATCCACTGTACATCGCCCGGGCCGATGACGCCGCCACTGCCGGTCGAATCGCGGTGCTGCACTTCGCCGTCGTACACGATGGTCACGGTTTCGAAGCCACGGTGCGGGTGCTGCCCCACGCCACGCCGTTCGGTGGTCGCGGAGAAATCGGCAGGGCCGGCGTGATCCAGCAGCAGGAACGGGCTGATGTGTTTGCCCAGGTTGTCGTAGGAAAACAGCGTGCGAACCGGAAAACCATCGCCGACCCAATGGCCGCGCGGGCTGGTGTAGATACCAATGATGTTCTTCATGGTTGTCTCCATTTGGGTGAGTGACGCTATGGATTAATCATAAATCCAAGACGATTAATGCACTAGACTGCAAAAATCGGCTGCAGTGTTCTATACACAGAACAATCATATGAATCCGGCATAGCGGCATTGGCTTGAATCGGCGGAATCTTCATCGCCAGCAGGGCTAGCTCCCACAAGGGATCTATGGTGTTCACAAGTTCCCTGTGGCAGTTAGCCCCTGCTAGCGATTGGGCCTTTCCAGACAACAAAAAATGAACATCTGATTCATGACTTTTGATCAACACTGCTTTGCCCCACCAGCGGTTTTTCTCACGGATGCAGGCGCGGATACTCCAGACCATTCCCACTGCAACCCCTGGAGTCCTACATGTCTGTTCCCGCTTTCGGTCTTGGTACGTTTCGTCTGCAAGGCCAAGTGGTCATCGACTCGGTCAGCACCGCCCTAGAACTTGGCTACCGGGTCATCGATACCGCACAGATCTACGAGAATGAAGCCGACGTCGGCCAAGCCATCGCCAGCAGCGGCATTCCGCGCGATGAACTGTTCATCACCAGCAAGATCTGGGTGGCCAACTTCGCTCAGGATCGCCTGATCGAGAGCCTTAAGGAGAGCCTGGAAAAACTGCAAACCGACTACCTCGACCTCACGCTGATCCACTGGCCGTCGCCAGACGATCGAGTGCCGGTTGAAGAATTCATGGGCGCCTTGCTGGAGGCCAAGCGCCTGGGCCTGACTCGACAGATCGGTGTTTCCAACTTCACCATCGACTTGATGAAGCAGGCGATTGCTGCGATTGGCGCAGAAAACATCGCGACCAACCAGATCGAACTGCACCCGTATCTGCAAAACCGCAAAGTGGTCGAGTTCGCCCATAGTCAGGGCATTCACATCACGTCGTACATGACCCTGGCGTACGGCGAAGTCTTGAAAGATCCATTGATCGAGCAGATCGCCGAGCGCCTGCAAGCCACACCGGCGCAGGTGACCCTGGCCTGGGCCATGCAATCGGGCTACGCAGTGATCCCGTCGTCGACCAAGCGCGCCAACCTGCAAAGCAACCTCGGTGCTTGCACGCTGACATTGAGTGATGCGGATATGGCCTTGATTGCCACACTGGATCGCAGCCATCGCCTGACCAGCCCGAAAGGCATTGCGCCAACCTGGGATTGATCGCTCAAGCCTGAAGGCGTTGCGCGAGGCCCTGCATGGCCTCGCGCAACGTGTTGATGGCCGGGACAACTGCCACCGTTTCTGTCGCGCGGCAAGCGCGCTCGAGGTCAACACACGCCGACACCAACCGCGCCGCGCCGACCATTTGCGCCCCGCCTTTGATGTGGTGGGCCAGATCACGCAGGTCACTACGATCAGCCTGGTGACTCAAGTCATCAAGACGTTGCAGATCGTTGTGCAGACTGTTCAACACTTCGCTGCGCAAGCGCTCCATCAGCACATGATCAGCTCCGGCCATCTGCTCCAGCGTGCTGAGGTCGATTTCCGTCAGGTCGGGTTCGTCGATCGCATCGTCGTCGCGTTGGCCGTCGCTGACGTTTTCCAGCGCCCGGTGCAAATCACTCAAGCGGATTGGTTTGAACAGGCAATCGTCCATCCCGGCTTCGAAACAGCGCAAGCGCTCCTCAGCCTGGGCATTGGCGGTGAAGCCCAGAATCAAACAGCGCGTTCGATCGCTGACGGCCTCTTCATCACGGATTGCCCGCGTCAATTCATAGCCATTGCAGCGAGGCATGTTGCAATCGGTGATCACCACGTCGAACGGTTGCGCCCTCCAACGCTCCAGGCCTTGGCCGCCATCCTCGGTGTCGACCGTTTGATGCCCGAGTTCACTCAGTTGCCAGCACAACAGCAAGCGGTTCACCGGATGGTCGTCTACCACCAGAATACTCAGTGAGCGTTCAGATACAGCGGCGGCCTCTGGCACCACCCGGCTCGGCACCCGCGCCTCCAGTAACGGCAAATCGAGCTGCACCGCAACCCGAGTGCCGTAATCTGGTTCGCTGTCGAGGCACAGGGTGCCGCCCATCATTTCGCAGAGGCTGCGACTGATCACCAGCCCCAGTCCGGAGCCGCTGCGGGTCGCTTCAGGATTGTTGCCGGCCTGGACGAACGGGCTGAACAACCGTTGCTGATCCTCAACGCTGATGCCGATGCCGCTGTCCTCGATGATCACGCTGACCGCCAGCCGTTCGGCGCCGCTGGCGGTCACGACCAACTGCAGCCTCACCTCGCCCGCGTCGGTGAACTTGATCGCGTTGCTCAGCAGATTCGACAGCACCTGCTTGAAACGCGTCGGGTCGATCAGCACGTCGACGTCACTGTTTGCATCCAGACTGATGGACCAGAGCAAACGCTTCTGCCGTGCCAGGCCTTCGAAGACCCGGCATACCGAGAGCACCAACTCACGCAGATTGGCGCGCTCCGGGGCCAGCGAAAGATGCCCCGACTCGATCCGCGAAATGTCGAGAATATCGCCGATCAACGCGAGTAATTGCTGACCGGCATTGGAGGCCACTTGTATGGCCAGACGATCGGTCACACCTTCTTCGGCACGTTTCAGCGCCAGTTCCAACATGCCGATCAACGCGTTCATCGGTGTGCGGATTTCATGGCTCATGGTCGCCAGAAACGTGCTCTTGGCTCGATTGGCGTCATCGGCGACATCCTTGGCTTGCTGCAACTGCCGCAACCATTGCTGACGCTGGCGAATCTGCCGGCGCTGGAAGCCGATCCACACCAGCGCCAGCACCAGCAGGCCGGCGGCGCCGGCGAATCCCAGCAGAATTTCGCGGCGATGACGCAGCCAGTAGCTGTCTTCGACGACGACATCATGGCTCCAGCGCTCAACCAATTCGTCCATTTGCTGAGGCGCAACGCTGAGCAACGCCTTGTTCAGTATCGAGTGCAGCACCGTAGCCTGTGGCGACGTTGCCAGCGCAATACGCGCCGGTTGATCGCCCACCGTCCCGTAGATGCGTAAACGCTCGCGGTATTGGCGAGCGATCAGATAACGCGCCACCAGCAACGAACTCACCGTCGCATCGACCTGCCCTTTGGCGATCAGCGCCATGCCGGCGGCCGGGCTGGTAACTTCCACCAGACGAATGCCCGGTGCGTGCGCCGACAAATAGGCGCGCAGTGGGTGCCCGCGATAAATCGCTAGGCGTTTGCCTTGCAGATCGTCAAGTGTAAGCGGTCTCTGCCCAGTGGCCGCACCCACCAGCACAAACGGGTTATTCAGGTAGGCACGGGTAAAATGCAGTTCCGCTTCTCGCTCGCTGCTGGGGGTTACCACGGGCAACACGTCAATCTCGCCGGCCTTGAGCTGTTCGATCTGGCGATCCAGCGAGCTCCCGCGCACGATGTCGATGGTCAGTCCGCTGCGTTGGCTGATCAGGCTCAGCAGTTGCGCAGACAGCCCGCTGCAACGGCCGTCAGCGTCAAAAAAAGTCAGCGGCGCGAAATCCTCGATGACTCCGACCCGCACACGCGGATGCTGCTCAAGCCACGCCTGCTCGCTGGCGCTGAGTTGCACCTGCGACTGTTCGGCCATGTCGGCCAGACCTACGCTCCAGCGTTGCTCGATCCGTTGACGCCGCTCCATGGGGATCGCCGCCAGCGCCTTGTCGACGACTCGCTTGAGTCGACCATCACGGCGCAGCAAGGCAAAACCGAAGGGGTTGGCGTCCAGACCCGCCGGCCCGGCCAGTTGCAGGTCATTGCGATAATTGGTGTTGATCAGGTAATTGGCGCTGATGAAATCGCCCAGGTAAACATCATCCGCACCGAACGCGACGGCGCCTAGTGCGTCCATCGCCGAGGGATAGCGCCGCACATCTGCCAGGGGATAGACCCGCTGTACGCGGGCCAGCGGCAGGTAGTCCTCGACGACGGCGATGCGTTTGCCGGCGAGTTCCGCTGGCTGCGGATCATCGACGCGGGTCACCAGCATCGGCTGATCCTCGGCGTAGGCCCTGGACAGCACAATCTCCGGGTCGGCGGTTTCGAATTGGTTGGACGTCCCCAGCAGATCCAGCTCGCCGTCCTTGAGTGCCGCGATCACGGCCTGCCGATTGCTGAAGCGTTGGACTTCGATCCTGACGCCAAGCAATTGCCCCAGCAGCTCGGCGTAATCGGCAGTCAGCCCCTCCAGCTCATGCTGATTGCGGGTGATTTCGAACGGCGGATAATCCGGTCCGGAAACGCCCACGCGCAACACGGGACGCTGCCGCAGCCATTGGCGGTCCTGCTCGTCCAGTCGCAGTTGCACGTTCTCCACACCTGAACGCGTGAGCACCTCGAGAACCTGCGGCGTTTCAGTCGCCTGGCAGATCGCGATGACGCTCAACCACAGCAGGCAGACCCGGCACACCGCCCTCATGCTGGACGACTCAGATCAACTGGTTGCGCTTGGCGAAACCGCGCAAGTGCACCACTGAATTCAACCCGAGTTTTTTCATCAGCCGGGTTTTATAGGTACTGATGGTTTTGTGGCTCAGGAGCATGTCCTCGGCAATCGTCTTGTTGGGCTTGCCTTGGGCCAGTTGCTGGAAAATGCTCAACTCGCGATCGGAAAGCTGATCAATCATCTGCTTTTCGGTGAGTTGCACGGTATTCAACGTATTGACGCTATCGGGCAGCGAAGTGAAATAGGTGTAACCCGACATCACTGCCTGAATGGCTTTGTGCAATTGCTGCAGTTGATTGCTTTTGGTCACATAAGCCATGGCGCCGGCGCGCAGGCAGCGTTCCTGATAGAACAAGGGATCGTGCGAGCTGAAGATCAGCACGCGGCAGTCCAGGTCGTTGGCTTTGATTCGAGCCAGCACATCCAGCCCGTCGAGGGCTGGCAAGCGCAGGTCAAGCACGATCAATTGGGGCTTGAACTCGCGAATCAGCGGCACCACCTCGCTGCCATTGGAGACTTCATGAATATCCTTGAAGCCTTCGGTTTGCAGCACGATCCTGACGGCGGCACGCACCACCGGATGATCGTCGACGATCAGCGCTGACTTCATGGGTTCTCCAGTGCAAGACATGACGATGACGCCACCGCTGTCGATGATTTTTGACGCTGTGGCTGCGCAAAGACTGTTGCACGGAACGGGCTTCGATTCACCTGTCAGACCTGACAGTTGTGCCAGATGAAAATCTATGCATACGCACGTCGCAGCGAGGAAGAGTCCTGCTTCCACCGAGGTGCATCGACCACTGCCATCAGGTGTCGGATGAGCTGGACGCCGGGCAACGCGGCGTGACTGATCTGCACGTTTTCCTGAGCGAAGCCGAGAGCCGCATTCATGGGTGCCGAAGGTTCGTTGTAGATCAATACCTGGCGAACCTGCGGGTTATCGAGGAAAAACCCCAGCAGATCCAGCGAGCCGGACGCCAGCTCGGCATTGATCACCACGGCATCGAACGGTTCGCAGCCATAGTCAACCAGGGTCAACAGTTCCGCGAGGTTTTGCACCGGGGCGACACGGTAGTAATCCAGTGCGTTGAACAAGCGCTCGATTTTCATCCGGTGAAAATGCTGTGGGTCGGCGATCAGAATGCGCAGGGCTTTATTGGTCATGATCAATCTCCCGGTGGTCAGGTGTCTGGATGGCGCAAGACTACGCAAGCCCCAAAGATGCTTCTGTAGGACGTTTCCGAAAAAACCGCTCATTCATCCGAGGTTTGCCGATCGCTGCGCTGGTGCAGCCAACTCAACAGTTCCTCGCCGGGCATCGGTCGCGCGTACCAATAGCCTTGTCCGAGTGTGCAGCCCAAGGCGAGCAGTTCGCGGCGTTGTGCGTCGGTTTCGATGCCCTCGATCACCACGCTCATGCCCAGTGTTTCGCCCAGCGCAAGTGTGCTGCTGATCGCGGCACGGCAGCGTGGCTCGTGTTGAAGGTTGCGAATAAAATCGGCATCGAGCTTGATTTCGTTGAACGGCAATTGGCAAAGCCGCTGCAATGAGGAAAACCCGGCACCGAAGTCATCGATCGACAAGCGGCAACCCATCATGCGCAGGCGAACCAGCGTTTCAAGGCTAGTGGCCGGCGCCTCCAGCAGGCCGCTTTCGGTCAGTTCGAAGGTCAGGCTCGCGCCAGAAGTGGCGTGGCGCGCCAGCAGGCTGCGCAATGTCGACGTCAGTTCACCGCTGGCCAGTTGAACGGCCTGCAGATTGAACGCGACATTCAAAGGGAAGCCCTGCTCGTGGGCGCGACGCTGTACCGTCAGGGCCTGTTCGAGTTGCAGAAACAGCAGCTCGTCGAGCAAACCACAGCGCTCCAGTACCGGCATGAACAACGCCGGCGAGATCACCCCTTGCGTCGGGTGCAACCAGCGGCACAACACTTCGACGCCACAGACTTCACCGCTGTGCAGGTTGAACTTGGGTTGATACCAGGCCTGCAATTGCTGCTCAGCGAGCGCCTGACGCACAGCGGCTTCGTCGGCCAGCTTCATGGCAGCAACAGGTGGTTGCGGCATGGCGGGTCGATTGACGGCTTTATCAAGCAAATCGGCCAGCACCTGAACATGCAACGGTTTGCCGACATCCCCGAGCAATTCCAGGCCCAGTAACGCGACCATTTGATGCACCGCCCGGCGCAGGTCCGCCGAAAGCGAACTGCTGATGATCACTGACTTGACCTGACCTGTGGCGCCGACCCGCTGCAGAAACTCCAGGCCATCCATCCCCTCCATCTGCAAATCGCACAGGGCCACATCGACCGTGCCAACGGCTTGCAGCAGCGCCAGCGCCTGTGCGCCGTCGCTGGCCTCGAAGACTTCGCGACAACCGAGGGTGCGCAGCATGTTGACCGCCACCGAACGCTGGAAGGCATGGTCTTCCAGCACTAAGACACGTAAAGGCAGTTCGGGCATGGGGAATGGCTCGGGCAAGGAATGGAAAGATCGCGCTGGCGCCGACCGCTGGCTGCCATCCTCAGCCAGCGTGTCGAGCCGGGTGAGCGTATGGCTAAACATCAAAAGTGCTCCAGCAAAGGGCCAAGCGTGTCCCGATCGGCTTTACGGATCAGCATCAATTGACGTCGATGGCTGGCGTAAAGCGTCTCGGGCTGCGGCTGGCCCCGGCGAGCGTCATGAATTACGCAGTGGCGAATCTGCGTGTTGGTCTGAAAAAACCGAACAGGGTCCACTCCGGCAGCGACGATCAGTTCAGCGTTGATGATCATCAGATCAAATAGCTCAAAGGGCTCGCAGGAATAATGGGTCAAACCCAGCAGTTCACGAAACGAGTGGACCCGCGTCAGTCCTCGGTAGCCCAGTTCCTTGAAGGTTTGGCCGATTCGGTTTTGCAGCGCAGGCTGCTCGTCAACAATCAGTATTCGCCAGCATTTGTAGGACATATTTTCAACAGTGAGAGAAAAGGTCACCGCTCGTCGTGGGATGGGCGCCACACTAGGCAAAAGAGCCAGCAAAACCTGTAGGACAAATCTGAAAAGACACCAGGAATGCTCTGAGGCAATTTCCAGAGATCAACCACGTCGGAATGAGCCGACGTGGCTGATCTCGATTTACCAGAGGTAGCGATAACCGAGGCTGACCCCGAACGGTTGTTCGATACCCTCGCCTTTGGCGTACTCGGCATCCAGCGAGATTTTGCTTTTTTCACTCACCTGCAACACGCCGCCGAAGCCGAGTTCGACACGGTTGCCCGCAAGCTCGGCATCGAACTTGTTGCCATTGACGCGGACCTTGCTGCTGCCTTTGTGCTCGGTCACGTACGACGCTTTGATATACGGCTGGGCCTTCATGCCATTGCTCAGTTCCAGGCTACGCCCGAACAGCGAACCGACGCGGCTCTGCAACGAGTCCAGATCATCGGATTTGACCCGCAGGCCGTTGCTGGCGGTGTAACTCGCGCCTTCGGTCCGGGTTGCCGTCAGTTCCACTTGTGGCTCGACGAACCAGCCCTCTTTCAGATCGATGCGCTTGCCGACTTCAATGTCGGCACCGATGCCATTGGTGCTGTAGGAACCTTTCACCGCCTGACCGAGATTGGTCGGCGTCTTGATCTCGTTGTCAAAACGGCTGTACTTCAACACGCTGTCGACATACACGCCGTTGTCGTTCAGCCAAGTGGCGTATAGGCCGAACATGCGGCTTTTGATATTGCCTGTGGCGCCTTCACCGAAATCCAGATCCGAACGCGCGGTGCCAAGCATGCCGCCGACGTAGACCT
Source organism: Pseudomonas sp. 4CAES_32.4 (assembly GCF_058136335.1). Classification (NCBI taxonomy): domain Bacteria; kingdom Pseudomonadati; phylum Pseudomonadota; class Gammaproteobacteria; order Pseudomonadales; family Pseudomonadaceae; genus Pseudomonas; species Pseudomonas sp. 4CAES_32.4. Next base: position 2,177,061 of record NZ_CM176882.1, on the reverse strand, counting down.
TGCCGTTGTTTACTGCAAACGCCTTGTCGGCACCGATTTCCAGGCCGGTGACATCTTGCGAGTAGGCACGACTGGAGTGTTCGCTGATATCGAATCGCTTGCCGATGGCGCGAGTCCAGATGCCGCCGTCATCCTCGCCCATGCGCAGCTCGCCTAGACGCTTGACCAGCGCGTTCATCTGCGCGCCCCACAAACCGGCACCAGCGGTGTGTGCAGCGATGGCCGCGTTGGCGCCCTTGGACAAATGCTCAGGTGACGGGTCGATTGGCCGTGGTGGCGCGACCGGATCCACCGGATTGACGGGATCAACTGGCGTTACCGGGTCGACAGGCGTTACGGGATCCACCGGAACGTTACCCGCGCTGGCCAAGACCCAGTCATCGCCCTGCTGCTGCAAGGTGTAACGGAATGCACCGGCATCAACGTGTCCGCCGTAGAGACCGAACCTCGCATCGCCACCGTTGGTGTCGACCAGCAGCAAGCGGCCGTCCGACGACATCGGCTCATGCCCAGAATCGCCGACGATCAGCGTGTGATCGCCGCTGGCCTGGCCAACGCCCTGCACCACCAGCAAATCATTCTGCTGACTGGCGATGTCGCTGTTCATCAACACACTGCCACTGCCGGACAGAGCACCGACCGTGAAGGTCTTGAAAGTGCCATCGCTGCTCGGGGCGAAGGCCAGGCGACCACCGTTGAGAGTCAGTGAGTCAACGGTCTTCACCGCATTTTCCATCACGTTGACGGTACCGCCCGTTTCGGCGACCAACCCGTTGGCCTGAGCGTCGGCATACAGATTGACCTGCCCGCCATTGCTGACCGTGCTGTTGTTGGCCGTGCCGCGGCCATAGACGTTTTGCACACCACCGTCGATGAGCGTGTCCGTGGCGATCGCGCCGCCGAACGTGGTGGTGGTTAAACGCTGCTCACCGCCACTGAGAATCCGACTGCCCTGGGATGTGCCCAGATCCGTGAGGATCTGCACCCCACCCTCGTTGACCAGGGTATCCACCGCCGTTGCGGTTAGCTGAACAGTCTGTACCCCGCCCTGATTGATCACCGTACGGTTGGCGAAGCTGTTGGCGGTCTGTACGGTTTGCGAACCGCCATTGAGAACCGTGTCGTTGGCAATGCCGGACGTCGAGACCAACTGCGACCCCGTGGCGCCCACCACCGTGCGGTTGGAAACGCCGCTCTGCACCCGTTGACTGCCGAGTACCGTCGCGTCATTCGACACGCCATCGCGGAACACCGCCTGGGTGCCCGTCAACTCAATCAAGGTGTTGTTGGCGGTGCCGTTATCGCCAACGTTCTGCTGGCCACCGGTAACGGTTTCGCCATCGACCACAGCGCCATTGTTGACGGTTGCAGTGAAGGCTTGCGCATGCACCGGCATCAACATGACGATGGCCAGAGCCAAGGGTGACAGGGTCAGTGCAGGACAGGTTTTTGCCGGGACAATCTTCATGCTTCGTACCTCAGTGATGAGGTAGCGAATTTAGAGATCGGGGGAGAAAAAAAGAGCAGGAAATTTCCCTTTGTTTGTAGGAAATTTCCTGCTCTCGTCACACTTGAATAGCCGTTCGCCCATTGCAGGCGAACGACTGGCAGCCTTCGAAATCAGTTACGGGCGTTCACGGCTGCGGCGCCGTTCGACACAATCACTTCGACCCGACGGTTCTGCTGCCGACCGGCCGCATTACCGTTATCGGCAACCGCATACTCCTCGCCGTAACCCTGGGTCAGGATGCGCTGGGGATCGACACCCAGCTTCGTTAGCGCCCGGGCTACCGAAGCGGCACGACGCTCGGACAGTCGCTGGTTGGTCCCTTCGCTGCCGACATCATCGGTGAATCCTTCGACCCGCACCTTGCGCTCCGGGTTGTCGTTGAGGAAGTCGGCCAATTGCTGAAACTGCCGCTGGCTGCCGTATTTCAGGTCAGCCTTGCCGGTGTCGAACAACACATCACCAAAGGTCACGACCTGGCCACGATCGGTCTGTTTTGCCTTCATCGCTTGCAGCGCTTTCAACTGCTGGGTGCGCACATCAAGTTGCACCTGCGTGCGTTCGGCATCGATTTTTTTCAGCCCGGCTTCCGCTTGACGGCCGGCAATGGTTTGTTCGGCCAAGGCGATTTTCTGGCTGGCCAGATACGCCAGTTGGTCGATCTGCGGTGCCTTGCGATCCTTTTGCGAGACCTGATCGGCCGCGTTCAGCGCCGTGAACGCAGATTTGGTTTCAATGGCCGCCAGCGTACTGGATTCAGGCTTGCTTTGCAGCGCGCTGAATTGCGCGCGCGCTTGCAGCAGTTGCGGATTTTCCGGTGGTGTGGCGCAGCCGGCGAGCATGACCGCGAACAATGAAGCGACAGGCAACAGTTTGAAGTTTGGCATGGGCGTGTCCTTATTGAGCGCTGGCTGGCGGGTTGAAACCGGTGACCGGGTCTTGCAGCATTTCCTGCTTGAGCACCTGAATACCGCTACGGGCATCGGTCAGTTGTTTCTGCCATTTCACCGCGCGGGATTTACGCTCGGCGAGGTTGGCGTCGGCTTCGATCTGCTCGGCCAGCAGCTTGGCCTGCGGGTACTGTTTCTCGCCCAGGGCGCGTTCCATCTGGAACATCTTGTCCTGCGCCGACTTCATTTCCAGCGGGGCATATTGCGTCGCTTCTGCCGAGACCGCACGGTTGACCGCATCCTTGGCCAGCGTGATCTGCTGCTCAGGAATCGGCGCACTGGCACAGGCGCTCAAGGCGGCCGCGATGGCCAGTCCACTGACGGCCAGGCGTACACGGGAAGACATACGGGGAAGGGTCATCAACAGCTCCAGACGTTAACTAGTGAAGTGGGCTCGGCTTCTCACCGAGACCACTGCACGTTAGCGACAGAGGTAAATGACGAATGTAGGAAAATTCGCAAGAGTGGACTGAAAGTGGGAAAAAACGGTTACGCCAGATGCGCGTCCAGTTGCCCGGACAAATGCTCCATCGCCTGCTGAAGGGTATCTACCGCTTCAGTCAACACGAGGGTGTCCAGCCCTGCACTGGCGAGTTCCAGCGCCTCACAGGCCTGAATCAGCGATTGCGCCTTGATGATCCGCGCACCGCCCTTGACCCGGTGTGCGAGGTCAGCGAGACCCGGCATGTCATGCTGAGTGAACAGGCGCATCAGTTTGGCCATGTCCTGGGCATTGCTGGTGGCCAGATCGGTCAAGAGACTGTTGATCGAGTCTTTGTCGCCACGCGTCAATTGTTCGAGGCTGGCCAGATCGATATCGTCGTCCGCACGCTCGGCGAGCGGCTCCGGTGCCGCTGCACGTTGCTGTGGAACAATGGCAACCAGGCGCAAATTCAAGTCCTTGAGGCTGATCGGTTTGAACAGACAATCGTCCATGCCGGCTTCGGCGCAGCGATCCTTCTCCTCGGCCAGCGCATTGGCCGTGAAGCCGAGCACCAGACTGCGCGGCAGGCCTCGCGCGGCTTCTTCATCACGGATCGCCCGGGCCAGTTCATAGCCGTTCATGATCGGCATGTTGCAGTCGGTGATGACCACGTCAAACACCTGATTGCGCCATGCGCGCAAACCGTGGGCGCCATCTTCAGCGTCCGTCACCCGATGGCCCAGATAGTTCAACTGCTGGGCCAGCAACAAGCGGTTGGCCGGGTAGTCGTCGATCACCAGAATATTCAGGCTGTGCTGGCTGCGCACCGGTTCGATCTCCTCGACCGGCAGGGCAACGAGCGGCTCGAGGGTTGGCAGACTCAGGCGCACTTCAATTTGCGTGCCCTGCCCCAACTCACTGGACAGCTTCAGGCTGCCGCCCATCATTTCGCACAGCGTGCGACTGATCACCAGCCCCAGGCCCGAACCACTGCGAGCCGACTGGCCATGGTTGCCCGCCTGGGAGAACGGACTGAACAACTGCGCCTGATCATCATGGGAGATCCCGCGACCGCTGTCGTTGACCCGCAGACACAAACTCAGACGCTCATCGTTCGTAGCGTCGACCTGAACGCCCAAATGAACCTGCCCGGCATCCGTGAATTTGATCGCGTTGCTCAACAGGTTCGACAGGACTTGCTTGAAGCGAAGAGGATCGATCAGCACATCGACATTGCTCAGGGCATCCAGATCGAGTTGCAGACGCAACTGTTTCTGCCGTGCCAGGCCTTCGAAGATGCGCGCCACCGACTCAACCAGTTCACGCAGGTTGGCGCGCTGCGGCGCCAGCGTCAGACGTCCGGATTCGATCCGGGCAATGTCGAGAATATCGCCGATCAGATCGAGCAAACCGCGCGCGGCGCCCGAGGCCACCTCGATGGCGAAACGATCCGTCATGCCCTGATCGGCCTTTTTCAGTGCCAGCTCGAGCATGCCGATAATGGCGTTCATCGGCGTACGGATTTCGTGGCTCATGGACGCCAGGAAAGTGGTCTTGGCACGGTTGGCATCATCGGCGATGTCTTTGGCGATTTGCAGTTCCTGCAACAGGTGCTGGCGTTCGCTGACATCGATCCAGCCGGCGATCATGCCGCAGACGGTGCCCTCGCTGTCGCGGTACGGCAGCATCCAGTGGTAGATCGTCAGGTGTCGACCGTCCGCCAGCGTGAGGCTGCGGTCGTGGATGCTCGGCAACCCCTCAGCCATCACGTGCAGATAATCATCGTGATAGGTCTGTGCCTGCAGCGGATCGCTCAACACCCCTTGTGTCACGGTCTTGCCGATCACCGCTTCACGCTCGGTGTCGAACACTTGCAGGTAACCGCTGTTGCACGTCACCAACCGGCCCTGACGGTCACGGACATAAATAGGGTGCGGCGTACCATCGATCAGCACGCGCATGAACTCCATCTGATCGTTCAGTGCGACCTCGGCCTGTCGCCGCTTGCGCATCAGCAAACGCAGATAGGCGATCCAGCCCAGCGCCACCAACAACAGCACACCGGCAATCACAAAGCCTTGAATGATCATGCCGCGATTGCGCAGCCAATAACTGTCGTCGACCACCACTTCACTGCGCCAACGATTGGTCAGTTCGTCCATTTCTTCCGGGCTGATACTCAACAAGGCCTTGTCGAGGATCGAATACAACTCCAGCGCTCCGCGATTGGTCGCCAGCGCGATACGCGCAGGCTGAGTGCCGACGGTGCTGGAAACCTGCAAGCTGTCGCGGTACTGACGCGAGATCATGTAGCGGGCACTGATCAGCGAGTTGATCGCGCCGTCGACCTTGCCCAGAGCCACCATCTCCATGGCATCGATAGCGTTTTGCGCAGGTATCAGTTGCACATTGGGATACTGCTCGACGAGGTATTCGCGCAGGACGTTGCCGGCAATCAGCGCCAGGCGTTTGCCGGCCATCTGATCCAGGGTTTTCGGCTCGCCGTCGAGGCGGGTGACCAGGACAAACGGATTGATCAGGTACGGACGGGTGAACCGCAGCTCTCCCTCACGCTCAGTGCTGGGGGTGAACGCCGCCAGCATATCGGCTTTGCCACTGCTCACCTGCTTGATCAGATCGCCGACCGAATCCACGCGCTGCAGATCGAACTGCAAGCCGGTGCGCAGACTGATCTTGGCCAGTACATCGGCACTGATGCCACGGAACTTGCCGGCCTCGTCGACAAACGTCAGTGGCAGGAAATTCTCGTTGATCGCCACTTTGATGCGCGGATGTTTATCCAGCCAACGCTGTTCCCTGACGCTGAAATGCAATACATGCTGCCCGGGAATGGCGACGCCACCCACACTCCAGCGACGACGAATGCTCATGCGTTCGTCAATCGGAATAACCTTCAGCGCAGCATCGAGCACGCGCAACAATTGGCTGTTGTCGCGCGTCACGGCGAAGCTGAAGGGTTGCGTTTCCATGCGCGAAAAATCGCTGAGCTGGACGTTGTTGAGGTAGTTCTTCTTGATCAGGTAATTGGAGCTGAGCAGGTCGCCCAGATACACGTCCGCCTGACCGAACGCGACCGCGCCGATAGCGGTCAGCGTCGACGGGTACAGTTGGACGTTGGCGTGGGGGTAAAACGCCTTGACCGTTTCCGGCGGCAGATAGTGATAGAGCATCGCGACCCGCTTGCCCGCCAGATCTTCCGGCAGGTTATGACTCTCGTCGATGCGGGTCACCAGGCTCGGATTGTCGTCGGCATAAGGCAAGGAGACTGCCAGTTCCCGATCCGCCGCCTCAAAACCGTTGGCGGTGCCGATCATATCGATCTCGCCGTTTTTCAACGCAGCCAACAGATCACCGCGTGAGGCATAACGCCGAACCTCGATATTGACGTGCAGCAATTGCCCGATCAACCGGGCGTAATCGGCCGTCATGCCCTCGTAATCGTTACCGTTGCCGGTGATTGCAAAGGGCGCGTAATCGGGGCTGCTGTCGCCGAGCAGCAGCGTGCCTTTGCGGCGCAACCAGCTCCAGTCGGGTTCATCCAGCGAGGTAGCGTATTCCGTCACGTCCGAACGACCGAGCAACTGCAACGTATCCGGTGGCGGGCCAGCCATCACCTGCATGCCGGCCAAAGAGCCGAACAGCAGCAGGCCGGCCAGGCACTTTCTGACGAAAATAATCATCTAGAGCAGGTTGTTGCGCTTGGCAAAATCAGCGAGGTACACCACCGACTTGACGTTGAGTTTTTCGATCAGACGCGTCTTGTAGGTGCTGACGGTTTTGTTGCTCAACAGCATGGCTTCGCCGATTTCCTTGTTGCTCAAACCTTTGGCCAGTTGCTGCAGGATGGTCAACTCGCGGTCAGACAGACTCTGGATCAGTTCCAGGTCCGTGGCCTGGGCATCACTGCGGCGCACCGAACTGCTGGCCAGATTGGGGAAGAAGGTATAGCCGTCCATCACCACTTTGATCGCCTTGACCAGTTCGTCCAGATCATTGGTCTTGGAAATGTACCCGGCCGCCCCGGATTTCATGCAGCGCATGGAATAGAACTGCGCCGACTGCGACGTCAGCACGAGGATCTTGCAATGCAGGTTCAGTGCACTGATTCGCGAAATCACCTCCAGGCCGTCGAGCTTGGGCATCGCGATATCCAGAATGATCAGGTCCGGCTTGTGCTCGCGGGCCAGTTGCACGGCATCGGCCCCGTTGTCCGCCTCTGCTACCACGTCGAAGTGCTCTTGTTTCAACAGCATTTTGACCGCAGAACGTATGAACGGATGATCGTCCACGATGATCGCTTTAAGCATAAAAACCCCTGTAGGACACACGTCGGTGCACGATATCGGCAACGCCACGAACAACGATGAGACAACGGTCCAGACAATGCGCATGTCGAAAATACACGAGCATCACTGGAGTGTAGGAAGTTTCTTGAAAATCACTGCACAAAATCGGCGATGATCAGCGCGAGTCCTCCGGTTGTTCCAGCCACTTCAGCAGATCGTGCCCATTCATGGGGCGAGCCAGGTAATAGCCCTGGCCGATCTCGCATTCCAACGCCAGCAAGCGTTCGAGCACCTTGGGACCGCTGACGCCTTCGATGACCAGATCCATGCCCAATGACCGGGCCAGCACCCGCGTGCTGGCGACCATTGCGCGGTTGCGCTGGCGATCCAGGTTTTGAACAAACCGGCCATCGAGTTTGATTTGGGTGAAAGGCAATTGGCAGAGCAGCTTGAGCGAGGAAAATCCCACACCAAAATCGTCGACCGCCAAGCCACAACCCAACAGACGCAAACGCAGCAGATTTTCCTGAGTGCCGGCGGGACAATCGAGCAAGCCGTTCTCCGCCACTTCGAACATCAATACCGAACCCTTGAGGCCATGACGTTCCAGTGCCTGCTTGATGTGCTCCACCAATGCGTTGTCATTGAGTTGCGAAGCATGCAGGTTGAATGACAGTTCCAGGGTGACGCCCCGGTGCCGCAGGATCCCCAGCAGGCTCAGGCCTTGCTCGAGCAAATGCTTGAACATCTGGTCGGTCAGGTCATAGGCCAACACGGCGGCGAGAAAGTCACAAGGCAACAAAGTGCCCCGAGCCGGATGCTCCCAGCGCGCCAGGGCCTCGACGCCGCTGACCCGGCCACTGTGCAGTTGAAACTGCGGCTGGAACCAAGCGCGGAATTCGCCCAGCGCCAGCCCGCGACGGACCTCGTCCTCGCTGGGCAGCTCTTTGCTCACCGACATCATTTTCGGCACGGAACGGGCGCGACTGTAGCGTTGCAAAAATCGATTCAAGTCGCGCAACTGGATCGGCCGGCTCAACACACCGAGCAACTGCAAACCTGCCAGAGACGCCATCTGCCCCAGGGTGCGACTCATCTCCGGGGGCAACTCGCTGCACAGCATGACCGCCCGCACCATGCCGCTGTGGCTGGCCAGACGCAGGAACTCCAGACAATCGATGCCGCGATCCGTCAAATCACACATCACGATATCAACCCCACCTTGCAGGTGGATCTGCACCATGGCCTGTTCGGCATCCGCTGCTTGCAACACGTCATGCACACGCAGCTGGTGCAGCATTCTGACCAGCACGTTGCGGGCAAAATCATGATTTTCCAGCACCAGAATTCGTGGGGAGGCCATCGTTCTTTCATCACTCAATCGACCCGGGGAACGGGATAGTCGCCCGCGAAGGCAAAAAAGAACGAAGGACTAATCCTGCGTCCGTGTAGGAATTTTCCCAAGGAGTGCCCGCCTCAGTAATAAATGATCTGCACCACCATGATCGCTTCGAATGGCCCGACCTCGGGATCACCCAGCGTTACCATCGAGGCGGTGAACGGCACATCGATATGGCTGACGTCCGCCGGGAAATTCGCCAAAGGGAATGGTTCGTTGACCTGTACCAGGTTGTTGCGGGCATCGCGCACCTGAATGCCGAACTGGCTGCCCGCCGTCGGCAGAATGTTGTAAAGACCCTGCTGATTGGCGGTGACAAACGTTGCACCGATGTTGATTGCACTGCTGCACTTCTTTTCCAGCGCAAGGCTGAAGGGTCGGCTCGGATTGGGCGGCGAGAACCCGGTGGTGGTTTTCTGAATCACGCCAAAATCGACGATCCCCGGCTCAGGTGTCACTGTGACATCGACGGTGCACGCCGTGCCGACGATGTTCTGCAAGCCGGAAAGTTGAAAACGAAAGTTGCCGAACGGATTGCCCGGCCCGCCATTCAAGCCATAGAGGCCGTCGAACTGAAAGACGTCGTAGGTGTCTTGCGAGGGCCGCTGCAACGGCAACAGCCCACGCTTGCGGATCACCACCTGAAACGCAATGCTTGGCCTCACCCGCGAGCAGGCAGCCATGTCGGCATCGCTGGTTGCCTCCGGGCAACCCCGGGAAATGAAACCGCTGTTCACACCTTGGGTCGGATTGGAACTCCAGTCACCGTCCCAAGCTGTCACGCCGCGATAGACCAGGCCAAATTCGATGCCCCACGGCGTGGCATTGAGCCCGGCCGGGTTGCCATAGAAATAGATCGGATCGTCCTCTCTGAAGTGGATATCGAAGGCTTTCCAGCAATCAGCCGGCACCACATGAGTTTTCGAGCGCCAGATGATCGTGCCGTCCGGCACCGTGTCCGGTACCGACACCGGACCGATGTATTCGCTCAGACTGCTGCTCCCGTCCAGCGCTTTACAGGCCATCGCCGAAGCGAATTGGGAAACCATCATCAGCAGCGCCGCCACCGTCAGCCGGGTCAGCGCCGTGCGCAGCCTCACGGTTTCACACCCTTGCAGACGTTCGCCACGCAGTTGAACAGCGTGTCGGACTGACCGCCGAAGTCATTCATGTTCGACACCCGCAAGGTGTTGAACGAGGTGTTGCTGAGGGCAAACCGCGCGTTGCCGCGTGGCGCGATCATCACCGTGTCGATCGGCATTCTGGTTTTTTCCGGACCGGCGAGCAGGCCCACCACCGTGATGTGAAACGGCGTCGGGTTATCGACAATCAGCTGTTTTGCCGCCGGATCGATTTTCAGATTCAGACCCAGCGCGAGGTCTTCGCCGCGTTCGCGTTTCACCGCCGCCGGGCGATAGAACAACTTGATCTTCGACTGCAAGGCAATCTGCATCGAGTTGACCGCCTGGCTCTTCGGCGGGATCTCGCGAATATTCAGATAGAACACCGATTCACGATCCGTCGGCAACGCCAGCTCGGGCAATTTCACAATGCGCAGCACGCTGCTTTCGTTCGGCTCGATACGCTGCAACGGCGGCAGGACCATGAACGGTGACGTGACCTTCTGACCGCTCTCGTTCTCGATCCACGATTGCACAATGAACGGCAACTGCGGGTTCTTGTTGCTGACCGTAACACTCACGGACGGCGCACTCTCTTCGAACACCAGACGGGTGCGATCCGGCACCACGGCGGCGCTGGCCAGCAGCGGCAGACAAAGGCCGACGGCCAGCCACAGACGATGAGCGGTTAACACAGTAAAACGAGACATGGTGACTCCGAATTCATTGGAAGACGCGGTTACAGACACTGAGCAGGCTTGGCGACGTTGGTCACCACGTCTTCCTCAGGGAGTTTGGCCAGGCTGCATTGGCCGGCGTCATCCCAACGCGCTACCAGTTCAGCCCCTGCCTTGATGCCCAATAGATAAGTGACGCCCGCCTCGCCGACGATGCCCACTTCCTTGTTGGTGTTTTTGTCTTGCACCGATGCGCCGAACGGCACCGGTTTGCCATCAACACGGGTCAACACCACGAATGCGTTGTGGCCCTGGCCCGTGGCGAAATTGACGTAGCCGATGGCACCCTCGGTCAGCGCCAGACGCTGGATCGGGTTGGAGACTTGGGTGTTGAGCGGCAGCTTTTCGACGTTGACCCGCGCTTCGTACGCCTGAAACGACGGCAAGCCGTCCATCACCGCGTAGCCCTCGCCGTTGGTGCGGGTTTGGCCGGTGAAAGCCACGTCCGGCACGCCGTCGGTGGACACCAATAAGCGCGTATCACCGTTGGTGCCGTTGCCATGGGCCGACACGCCATAACGGGTGGCGACCAAGGAACTGTCGAGTTCGCCGGTCAGCGAGCGATAAGTGCTGCCATCGGTGGAGACCGACGCATTGGCGCGGTAACTCGATGCGCGTTTGCCGACGTAAGCGTTGACGTAGCGGTTGTCGCCGACGCCGCCATACAGCTGATAATTCACGCCTTCGCCGTCGTCGTGGCTGTAACCGACACTGGCTGACGAATTGCCGTTATCCGAGCGCTGCAAGTTGCTCGACAGCATCGAGTTGCCGCCCAGAGGCACGGTCACGCCGAGATAGATTTGCGAGTCGTTCTGTCGGCTGTTCTGGGTCTGGTAGGCCGAGACATTGACGTTGATGTTCTTGACGTTGCCGAGGGAAAAACTGCGCGCCACGGTCATGCCGAAGCGATCGGCTGCCGGTGCGTCCCAGTAGGTCGAGTGGTCGTAGGAGAAACTCGTCGACAACCAGGAAAAATGCTTGGCCACGGTCACCGAATAGCGCTGCTTGCCGGAGTTCAACGCATAGGAATCCGCATCGCCGACAAACTGCGAGAAATTGGTGAAGGTCTTGTCGGAAAAGCGATACCCCAAAAAGCGCAGGTCGGTGCCAATCGCATCGAAACGCTTGGAATAGTTGATCCGGTAGGAATTGCCGACCACGCTTTCACCGCTCCAGCGCAGCTTTGCGCGGGAGGTGGTGACGTCACCGGAGACCGCGCCGAAGACGCCGAGATCCTTACCGATACCAATGGCGTTCGCCTGATAACCCGAGGCGGCCAGCAAGCCGCCGTAAATCGTCCAGTCCCTTGGCAGACCATAGGCTGCTTCCGAGGCAACGAACTCCGGCTCAGTGCCGCCATTGCCGGTCAAGCGCGGCTGACCGGCGGACACCTTGTAGCGCAACTCACCTTCACGGGACAGAAACGGCACGGCGGCAGTGGCCACGGTGAACGTCTGCTCGGTGCCGTCCTCTTCGCGCACGGTCACGTCCAGGGTGCCTTGCACGCTGCTGTTGAGATCCTGAATGCTGAAGGCGCCCGGCGTCACCGTGGTCGAGTACAACACACGGCCCTGCTGGGACACGGTGACGGTCGCGTTGGTACGCGCCACGCCACTGATCAGCGGCGCATAACCGCGCAGGTTCGGCGGTAACATGCGGTCGTCGCTGCTCAGGGTCGCACCGCGTAAAGCGAAGGTGTCGAACACGTCGGAGTTCAGATAATCCTCGCCCACCGACAGCTTCGAACGAATCGAGGGCAACGCCCGGTAGGCGTACAAACGATTCAACTGGAACGCTTCGCCATGGGAATCATTGCTCTGGCTACCGGACTCCTGGCGTGCCTGATAATCCGCGCGAATGCGCCAGGCATCGAGGTTGATCCCCGCCGTGCCGTAGCTCTGTAATGAACGCGAATCGCCGGACGGCGTATTGGTTTCGCGGCTGTTGGCGATCACTCGGTAGTCGAGCAATGCGCCATTGAGCCCGTCGCTCCAGGCGGCAGGCGGAATGTAGTTGGGGTCGTCGTATTCGAAGGTAGCCTGCGGCAGGCTGATCGACAGCCGCCCAAGGTTTTTCATGTATTTGATCGACGCATTTTCAATGCCGCGCAGATCCACGCATTGACCGTCAGCCAGACGCGGCAGGCTGTCCAGCAACGCAGGCTTGAGACCGAAGGTCGCCACCAGATCTTCGGGCAGACAAGCGTAACTTTCGTCTGGCTTATCACCGCCTTTGAACTCGATCGAGCGCGAGCCGAAGTAACGCTGGTTAACGGTAATATCCAGCAAATAACGGCCAGGCACGGTGTATTGGGCATGGGCAAACTGTCCGAGACTGATATCGTCGCTTTTATCGATATTCAGGAACTCCGAATTAAACTCCACGGCGTTTGAATAACGCGCACAGGAGATCAACACGCAAGACACGAAAAGTTTTCGGCCGTACACGGTAAATAGCCTTTCTCAGAACTTTGACGGAAAAGAAAAAAGGGGCTTTCACCCCTTTTTCTTACAACTTGCGATACCGCGGTATCAGTTGTAGGCCACGGTGAAGTTGGCAACGCTGTCTGCTTCACCGGTGGTGACGGTCGCAGCGGTGGCTTCATACATGGCAGCGAACGTCACGGTGTTGTTGCCGTTTTGCAGCACAACCGGAGCGACCTGCTCGGTGCCGTTGTCGAGCATTTCGCCGGCGCTGGCCTGCAGACGGATGCCGACGTTCTGCGCCAGACCGGTGGTGGCGAACAGGCCCGGAACCGCTGGATCCTGCACACCGCTGAAGGTGAAGCGCGCGTTCTTCTGGGTGGTGGTGTCGCAGTCGGTCAGGATGATGTCGAACTTGACCGGGGTCGAACGGCTGCCGATGGCGGTGAATTGATTCGATGGCACCTGACCCAGGGAAACGGTCTGGTCCAGAGAGCTGGCGTCGATACCGCAGGCGCCGGATACGATTTCACCGATAAAACGTACGGTGCCCGGGTTACCGGAAGCTGGCGTTGCAGCGTTAGCGAAAGAGGCGAGCCCCATTACAACGGTGGCGGCGGTCACAGCGACTATTTTTTTCATTGTGTACTTCTCTTGGGAAAGTTAATTATTCGGCCCAGCGGCCTGGCTTCCCAAAACACTTGTGAACAGGGCTTATCGGATTGACCGATAAACCGGATGAGCGTTACTGCAACTGATGGTCCCCCCCATGTTTTCGGCGATTCCTTGCCGAACTTTCCAGGTATCAGTGACATGTCGATCATGCTGTTTCAAATATTCAGGACGCCGGGCATCTCTGCTCCGGAACAAATAGTGATCGAGACCCAAGGCTGAAAATGTAAGTTCTTTCTTGTCGACATGTAGGACAATTCTCAGCAACCGAGAACGATCATTCCGTGGTACTAGGGCTCCAGAACGCCTGCACCACCAATGCCGAGGTCGAGATCCGCGCGACCAGTGCATCGAGTTCATCGCCGTCGACCGAGGTCGTCGCCAGCGTCGCTTCAATTTCGATTTCATCGGCACCGAATGCGTGCATATCGATATCGCTGGCCGGATAGTTGCTGCGCTCCAGCTCGGCTTCGAGCAAGGCGAACACGGCTTTCTGCTGTGAGCGTCGGGCGATGACGTAGACGATGTTGGTGACTTCTGCCGAGACCACGTCCAGCGGCTGGCGGTTGATGTTGTTGACGATCGGCCGCAGCAAGGTATTCGCGGCAAGAATGAACAGCGTGCCGAGCACCGCTTCGGCGAGCAAATCAGCCCCGGCACAGGCGCCGACTGCGGCGGAGGTCCACAGCGTCGCGGCAGTGTTGAGGCCACGCACGTTGCCCTCTTCGCGCATGATCACCCCGGCGCCGAGAAAACCGATGCCGGAGACCACGTAGGCGACCACACGCACCGCGCCTTCTGCCCCGGCGAGACGGTTGGCCATGTCGACGAAAATCGCCGCGCCGACGGCAACCAGCACGTTGGTGCGCAGGCCGGCGGTGCGTTGCCGGTACTGGCGTTCGAAACCGATCAGGCCGCCGAGGATGAACGCGGCGCTGAGGCTGACCAGGGTGTCGAGCAGCGAATCGAGGTTGAGGTTGTTGATGGCTTGCATAGTCTTGTCCTTGAAACACATAACCTTTGTAGGAGTGAGCCTGCTCGCGATAGCGGTGTGTCAGTCACTGCAATATTGACTGACAGATTGCTATCGCGAGCAGGCTCACTCCTACAGGGGAACAGTGTTGGCAGTGCTGTTATTGCCAGCCAAACCGGCGGATGTAGAAGCCTTTCACCGCCTGGGTCAGCGCCATGTACGCCAGCAAAATCACCGGCAGGAACACGAAGTACAGCGACGGCAACGCCTGCAATTTGAAGTAGTGCGCCAGCGGTCCCATCGGCAGGAAGATGCCGACCGCCATGATGATCCCGGTCATCACCAGCAGCGGCATGGCTGCGCGGCTTTGCAGGAACGGTATCTTCGGCGTACGGATCATGTGCACGATCAGCGTCTGGGTCAGCAACCCGACCACGAACCAGCCGGACTGGAACAACGTCTGGTGATCCGGGGTGTTGGCATCGAATACGTACCACATCAAGGCAAACGTGGTGATGTCGAAGATCGAACTGATCGGGCCGAAGAACAGCATGAAGCGCCCGACGTCGCCCGGCTGCCAGCGTTGTGGTTTTTTCAGCATGTCCTTGTCGACGTTATCGAACGGAATGGCGATCTGCGAAATGTCGTAGAGCAGGTTCTGCACCAGCAGGTGCATCGGCAGCATCGGCAGGAACGGAATAAACGCACTGGCAACCAGCACCGAGAACACGTTGCCGAAGTTGGAACTGGCGGTCATCTTGATGTACTTGAGCATGTTGGCGAAGGTGCGCCGCCCTTCGAGCACGCCCTCCTCCAGCACCATCAGGCTCTTTTCCAGAAGGATGATGTCGGCCGCTTCTTTGGCGATGTCCACCGCGCTCTCCACGGAAATACCAATGTCAGCCGTGCGCAGGGCCGGTGCGTCGTTGATGCCATCGCCCATGAAGCCGACGACGTGACCGTTGCCTTTGAGGATGCGCACGATGCGTTCCTTGTGCGACGGCGTCAGTTTGGCGAAGACGTTGGTGGTCTCTACGGCCACGGCCAGTTCGGCATCGCTCATGCGTTCAACGTCGTTACCCAGTAGCAAGCCCTGCTGAGCGAGACCGACCTCGCGGCAGATTTTCGCGGTGACCAGTTCGTTATCGCCGGTCAGTACTTTCACGGCCACACCATGTTCGGCCAAGGCCTTGAGCGCCGGCGCGGTGCTTTCCTTCGGTGGATCGAGGAACGCCACATAACCGATCAGCGTCAGTTCTTGCTCATCAGCCAAGCTATAAATCTCGCGACCTTCGGCCATCGAGCGAGCGGCCACGGCCACCACGCGCAAGCCTTCAGCGTTGAATGCTGCGGTGACCTGACGAATCCGGGTCAGCAATTCATCGCTCAAGGCTTCATCGACGTCACCGTGACGCACGCGGCTGCACACCGCCAACACTTCCTCTACCGCACCTTTGCAGATCAACTGATGTGGCTGACCACGCCCTTCGACCACCACCGACATGCGCCGACGATTGAAGTCGAACGGGATCTCATCGACCTTGCGAAACGCCGTGCCGACTTTCAGTTCACGGTGGACTTCCACGTGTTCCAGCACCGCGACATCGAGCAGATTTTTCAGGCCGGTCTGGTAGTAGCTGTTGAGGTAAGCCATTTCCAGCACGTCATCGGAGTCTTCACCCCAGACGTCGACATTGCGCGCGAGGAAGATCTTGTCCTGGGTCAGCGTGCCGGTCTTGTCGGTGCACAGTACATCCATGGCGCCGAAGTTCTGGATCGCGTCGAGACGTTTGACGATGACCTTTTTGCGCGACAGAAACACCGCGCCTTTGGCCAGCGTCGAAGTGACGATCATCGGTAGCATTTCCGGGGTCAGGCCGACGGCAATCGACAGCGCGAACAGCAGTGCTTCAGTCCAGTCGCCCTTGGTGAAACCGTTGATGAACAGCACCAGCGGCGCCATCACGAACATGAAACGGATCAACAGCCAGCTGACTTTGTTGACGCCTTGCTGGAACGAAGTGACTGCGCGATCGGTTGCGCCGACACGCTGGGCCAACGCTCCGAAATAGGTGCTGTTGCCGGTGGTGAGAATCACCGCCACCGCCGTACCGGACACGACGTTGGTGCCCATGAACAGGATGTTGTCCAGCTCCAGCGGATTGCGCGTGTCGCGATCGGCCTGCCGTGGAAACTTCTCCACCGGCATCGATTCACCGGTCATCGCTGCTTGGCTGACGAACAGGTCCTTGGCGCTGAGCACGCGGCAATCGGCAGGAATCATGTCGCCAGCCGAGAGCACGATCAGATCGCCCGGCACCAGTTGTTTGATCGGCAATTCGCTGCGCGGCGCGTCACGGCGCATCACCGTCGCGGTGTTGCTGACCATGGCTTTCAGCGCATCGGCGGCCTGGTTGGATTTGCTTTCCTGCCAGAAACGCAGCAGCGTCGACAGCACCACCATGGAGAAAATCACCACGGCGGCCTTGAGGTCTTCGGTCAGCCACGAGATCACCGCCAACAGGGTCAGCAGCAAGTTGAACGGGTTTTTGTAGCAGTGCCACAGGTGGGTCCACCAAGGCAGTGGCTGCTCGTGCTCGACTTCGTTGAGACCGTATTGCGCGCGCAGTGCATCGACTTCGAAATCGGTGAGGCCATCGGGATGCGTACCGAGTGACGACAGCAACACACCGCTGTCGCAATGCGCGGCATCGACCAGGGTGTTAGCCAAAGTAGGCGGGACTTCACGGCTGACCGTGGTGTCGTTGATTGATTCCAGCAACGTCAGCCGACGGAAGTGCCGGGCGATGTGGCGGGTCCGCAGGAAGCCTGCGAAAAATTCCTTGAGCGTAAGTTTCATGGCTGTTGCCCCTATGGTCAGCCGGGAAACCGTCAAGCAGGTACGGCCGCGCCTCGTCCGCCGGAAAAACCGGCACGGCAAGGCTTGGCGCGCCGGTCATAAAAGACAGACGTGTCGATAGGGCTGCGATCACAACAATGAAGTCGCAATCACGCTCTGTTCAGCGTCGATGAGAAGGACGTCTAGCCATGACCCAGGACGGGCCATGCACGGGATGCCGCTGCTCGCTGTTACGGCGAGACAACGGCAGAGAAAGGCTGCGCGTTATCTTGCCGAGAATCTGCCGGTTACCGAGACCGGCCGACAACTGTCACTCGAACAAGTACCCACTGTGGGTCTCCGCTATTGATGAAAACGCGCGAAGCTTACGCCCCGATGTCTGGAGAGTAAACCCGCAAAAGGAAGTGCATCGGGGAATGTCGGGGATGTTCAGGAAGGGTTCAGGATTCAGATTTTGTGGTGCATTTGATGGCCCCATCGCTAGCAGGGCTAGCTCCCACAGGGGTTTCTCGGTGAACCCGAATTTTTGTGTCAGATGAAGCTCAAGGGTGGCAGACAGCTCCCACAGACGTTCTTCGGTGAACACAAAATTGTGTCCACAAAAATCCACTGTGGGAGCTAGCCCTGCTAGCGATGGCGGTGTATCAGGCAACGCAGAATTAGCTGGCAGTCGCCAACAACAAATCCGCCATCGAACGATGCCCGCGATGCTTGCCATGCTCATACAAAGAACCGGCAATCTCGTCCGCGCGAATCGGCAGCACCGACAGCAGCGTGTCGCTCAGACCATGGCTGGCCTGGCAGAAGCCCTGCATGTAGATGCCGGCCTTGCAGCGCTCATCGGTGATCACTTTGTAGTTGCGATCGACCTCGAACTCGCCCAGGTATTCTTCCAGTGGTGCCAGCAGTTTGCGGTGCATCTGGCGCTCGTAACCGGTGGCCAGAACCACAGCGTCGTAGTTGCGCACGGTGACTTCGCCGGTGGCGTTGTTGCGCACAGCCAACTCGATACCGTTTTCGGTAGCGGTAGCGCTCTCGACGGTGGTCAGGGTGCGGAACGCGTGACGGGCAATCCCGGAAACCTTCTGACGATAGAAGATGCCGTAGATGCGCTCGATCAGGTCGATGTCGACCACCGAATAGTTGGTGTTGTGATACTCGTTGACCAGACGTTCACGCTCGGCGCTGTTCTGCTGGAACACCAGGTCGGTGAACTCCGGCGAGAACACTTCGTTGACGAACGGGCTGTCGTCCGCCGGCTTCAAGGCCGAACCGCGCAGGATCATGTCGACCTGCACCGACGGGAACGAATCGTTCAAGTCGATAAAGGCTTCCGCCGCGCTCTGCCCGCCACCGATGATCGCAATGCTCATCGGCTGGTTGTTCACGCACGGTTGCTTGGCCATCTGCGACAGGTATTGAGAGTGGTGGAACACGCGGGTGTCGCCCTTCAGCGCTTTGAACGCCTCCGGAATACGCGGCGTGCCGCCGGCGCTGACCACTACCGAACGGGTGGTGCGCACATGTTGCAGGCCATCGCTGCCACGGGAAATGACGCGCAATGCTTCAACCTGATGGTTGTGCAGCACCGGCTCGATGGTCAGTACCTCTTCGCCGTAACGGCTCTGTTCGGTGAACTGTCCGGCAACCCAGCGCAGGTAGTCGTTGTACTCCATGCGGCACGGATAGAAAGTGCCGAGGTTGATGAAGTCGACCAGACGACCGTGGTATTTCAGGTAATTGACGAACGAATACGGGCTGGTCGGATTGCGCAGGGTGACCAGATCCTTGAGGAAGGAAATCTGCAACTCGCTTTGCGTCGACAGGGTGTTGCCGTGCCAGCTGTAGTTGGCCTGCTTGTCGAGGAACAGCACATCCAGCTCGCCCTGGGTCGGCCCGCGTTCTTGCAGAGCGATGGCCAGCGCCAGGTTCGAAGGGCCGAAACCGACGCCGATCAGGTCGTGAACGATGGGCGATGCAATTGCCTGTGTCATTTCCAGTGTCCTCTGGATGAACCCCTCAACGCGGGGATAAAGCCTGGGTGGCCTGACCGGCCTGAATCAGGTCAGCAGGTCGTCTGTTGAGTAGGAACGAGGACGATGAACGGAAATTTAACGAGGAAGGATCAATGGGCGTCCCATTGTTTGATCCGCAAGCGGCAATGTTTCATGGCGTTGACGATGTGCTTTTCCACCAACGCCTTGGAAATCCCGAGGTGCTCGGCAATTTCCGGATGGGACAGACCTTCGATCTTGCGCAGCAGAAAACTTTCACGGCAGCGCGGCGGCAACTCGGCCAGCGCGCGCTGGAGCATTTCCAGACGTTGACCATGATCGAGGGTGCCATGGGGCGACGGGGTGAAATAGCGCTCTTCACTGTCCAGCACATCAAGTGATTCGACCTGGCGCAAGGCGTTGCGTCGATGATCGTCGATGACCAGATTCAATGCCGTGCGATAAAGGAACGCTCGCGGTTGTTCGATCGGCGTGTCGCTGGAACGCTCCAGCACCCGCACATAAGCGTCATGCACCACATCTTCGGCCACCTGACGGTTGCCCAGCTTGGCGTTCAGGAAACACACCAGCTCGCGATAGTAGTTTTCCAACATGACTCCCGACCGCATCGATGCAGTTCCTGTCCTTGAGCACACTGATTCGACCACGGAACCCGCAGTAGCAAGATAGTGGCAACTTGAGGCGCGTAATTTATAGTAATTCTCATATAGATTTAAAGAGCTGATTCCACATCCCGACCAAATAGTCCTGCCCGAACACCTGTTACATGATGTTTGAGCGCCTAAATTCCCTTGTGCATTCATCGTTTACAGGACAGCTCCCCGTATCTGTCGTGCCATGCGACAGCGTTCAGCGCCCCTGCACGCCTGTGTAATTGCCGAATGACGGGCCGAACCCACTGGCCGGAACCCTGCATGAAACGTCCCCGCCCCGCCCGACGCGCCTTGTTCGCCGCCCTTTGTCTGATTCCCGTGATCGCCGTTGCCGCGTGGCAAGTCCTGCCGCCCGGGCGCGACGCCCTCGCCACGGTGCAGGTGAAGCGCAGCAATATCGAAAACAGCGTGACCGCACTGGGCACGTTGCAGCCACGGCGTTACGTGGATGTCGGTGCGCAAGCGTCCGGGCAGATCCAGAAGATTCATGTCGAGGCTGGTGATACGGTCAAGGAAGGCCAGTTATTGGTCGAGATCGACCCGTCCACGCAAAAGGCCAAACTCGATGCCGGACGGTTTTCCATCGAGAACCTCAAGGCGCAGCTGCAGGAGCAACGCGCCCAGCACGACCTCGCGCAACAGAAATACCAGCGCCAGCAGAAGCTCGCCGCCGGTGGCGCCACTCGTGAGGAAGACGTGCAGACGGCCCGCGCCGAAGTCCGCGCGACACAGGCACGCATCGACATGTTCCAGGCGCAGATCCGTCAGGCCCAGGCCAGCCTGCGCAGTGACGAAGCGGAGCTCGGTTACACGCGCATTTATGCACCGATGAGCGGCACGGTCGTCGCCGTCGGCGCCCGCGAAGGCCAGACGCTCAATGCGCAACAGCAAACCCCGCTGATCCTGCGCATCGCCCGACTCTCGCCAATGACCGTGTGGGCCGAGGTTTCCGAAGCGGACATCGGCCACGTCAAACCCGGCATGACCGCCTACTTCACCACCCTCAGCGGCGGCAGCCGGCGCTGGAGCAGCACGGTTCGGCAGATTCTGCCGGTACCGCCGCGCCCCCTCGAACAGAACCAGGGTGGCAGCCCTACCAGCGGTCGCAGCGGCAGCGAACGCGTGGTGCTCTACACCGTGTTGCTCGACGTCGACAACGCCGACAACAGCCTGATGACCGACATGACCGCGCAGGTGTTTTTTGTGGCGCAACAAGCGCAAGACACCCTGACCGTGCCGACCGCCGCCCTGCAACCCGGCTCACGCCCGCAGTGGCAACGGGCGCAGATCGTCGCCGCCAACGGCGAAGTCCAGGCGCGTGACGTGCGCACCGGCATCAGCGACCGCTTGCGCACACAAGTGCTTGAAGGCCTGGTCGAAGGCGATCACATCCTCAGCGCGCCGGCCAACGGCAGCGGAGGTTGAATGCAAACCCCACTGATTGACCTGCGGCAGATCCGCAAATCCTACGGCGGCAATGACAGCCCGCTGGTGGAAGTATTACGCGGCATCGACCTGTCGATTCATGCTGGCGAGTTCGTCGCCATCGTCGGCGCATCCGGCTCCGGCAAGTCGACATTGATGAATATCCTCGGCTGCCTCGACCGCCCTACCAGCGGTGAATACCGTTTTGCCGGTGAAGACGTCGCCCGACTCGACACCGATGAACTGGCCTGGCTGCGCCGCGAAGCGTTCGGTTTTGTGTTCCAGGGTTATCACCTGATTCCGTCCGGCTCCGCCCAGGAAAACGTCGAGATGCCGGCCATCTATGCCGGCACTCCGGCCGCCGAACGCCACGCACGGGCCAATGCCTTGCTGGAGCGGCTCGGCCTCGGCAGCCGCACCGGCAACCGCCCGCATCAACTCTCCGGCGGTCAGCAGCAGCGGGTATCGATTGCCCGGGCCCTGATGAACGGAGGCCACATCATTCTCGCCGACGAACCCACCGGCGCCCTCGACAGCCACAGCGGCGCCGAGGTCATGACCCTGCTCGACGAACTCGCCGGTCAGGGCCATGTGGTGATTCTCATCACCCACGACCGCGAAGTCGCGCAGCGGGCCAAACGCATCATCGAGATTCGTGATGGCCTGATCATCAGCGACACCGCCGAGCACCCGTCAGCCCCGCCCCGCAGCGCCAACCCCGGCGCCTTGCAAGCCGTGGATCTGCGCCAGCGCCTGAGCACCGGCAGCACCCAGACCGGCGCGTGGAAAGGTGAGCTGGTCGACGCCGTGCAAGCAGCGTGGCGAGTCATGTGGATCAACCGCTTTCGCACCGCGCTGACACTGCTGGGGATCGTCATCGGTGTGGCCTCGGTGGTGGTGATGCTGGCGGTGGGCGAAGGCAGCAAACGCCAGGTGATGGCACAGATGGGCGCCTTCGGTTCCAACATTATTTACCTCAGCGGCGCCGCCCCGAACCCGCGCACGCCACCAGGCATCATCACCCTCGACGACGTCGCCGAGCTGGCCGCCCTGCCCCAGGTTGAACGCATCATGCCGGTCAACGGTTCGACCGCCGGCGTGCGTTTCGGCAATGCCGACCACAGCAGTTACGTCGGTGGAAACGACACCAATTTTCCAATCATTTTCAATTGGCCGGTGGTCCAGGGCAGCTACTTCAGCCAAGCCGATGAAGACAGCGCCGCCGCCGTCGCCGTGATCGGCACCAAGGTGCGCGACAAACTGCTCAAGGATGTCGCCGACCCGATTGGCCAATACATCCTGATCGAAAACGTACCGTTTCAGGTGCTCGGTGTTCTGGCGGAAAAGGGCTCAAGCTCGGGCGATTCCGACAGCGACAATCGCATCGCCGTACCCTACTCGGCAGCCAGCACACGCCTGTTCGGCAGCCGTAATCCGGAGTACGTGGTAATCGCCGCCAAGGATGCACGCAAAGTCAAAGACGCCGAGCAGGCGATCGAACAGGCAATGCTGCGCCGGCACAACGGCAAGAAGGATTTCGAACTGACCAACAATGCCGCGATGATCCAGGCTGAAGCGCGCACGCAAGGCACACTGTCGCTGATGCTCGGCGCCATTGCTGCGATCTCGTTGCTGGTCGGCGGCATCGGCGTGATGAACATCATGCTCATGACCGTGCGCGAACGCACCCGGGAAATCGGTATTCGCATGGCCACGGGCGCCCGACAGCGTGACATCCTGCGCCAGTTTCTCACTGAAGCGGTGATGCTCTCGGTGGTCGGCGGTATTGCCGGCATCAGCCTGGCGATGCTGGTCGGCGGCGTCCTGTTGTTCAGCGGCATAGCGATCGCATTTCAATGGCTGGCCGTGATCGGCGCCTTTGCCTGCGCACTGGTCACCGGCGTCCTCTTCGGCTTCATGCCTGCCCGCAAGGCTGCCCGGCTCGACCCGGTCACGGCCCTTACCAGTGAATGATCGATCTATGAAAGCGCCACTGACAATCCTTGCCGCCAGCCTGTTGCTGGCGGCCTGCAACAGCCCTGCGCCGCGCCCCGACAGCGGCGTGCAGCCACCGGCCGCCTGGCAATCGCCTGACCACCCCGGCGCCGTGCAGAGCAACCGCCAATGGTGGATGCAGTTCGGCAGCCCCGAGCTTGATCGTCTGGTGGAACAGGCGCGACTGGGCAGCCATGACCTCGGTGCCGCCGTCGCTCGCGTCAGGCAAGCCCAGGCCAGTGCGACGATTGCCGGCGCCCCGCTGCTGCCGGAAATCAAGGCCGGTCTCAATGCCAATCGGCAGAAACTGTTGCACGGCAAAGGCTACAGCCAACTCGACGTCAGCCCGGATAATCGCTCGCTGGATTATTACGATGCCGAATTGAGCGCCAGTTACGAAATCGACTTCTGGGGCGGTAAACGCGCGGCCCGCGACAGCGCCGTATTCGGGGTGCAGGCCAGCGAATTCGACCGTGCCACCGTCGAACTGACCCTGCAAAGCAGCGTGGCCAGCAGCTACACCCAAGCCTTGGCATTGCGCGAACAGGCGCGCATTGCCGAACTCAATCTGGCCAACGCGCAAAACGTCCTGAACCTGGTGCAAACCCGCTTCGACGCCGGCAGCGCCACCGCACTGGAGCTGGCCCAGCAAAAAAGCCTGGTGGCCGAACAGCAGCGCAAATTGCCGCTGGTGCAGCAACAGGCTCGCGAAGCATTGATCACTCTCGCCGCCCTGCTCGGCCAACCGGTGCAGGCCTTGCCTTCACCGCAACAGTCGTTCGAACAGTTGCAGTGGCCGAATATCGCCAGTGGCGTGCCGAGCGATCTACTGAGCCGGCGTCCGGATATCGCCAGCGCCGAAGCCAGACTGGCAGCGGCTCAGGCTGACGTCAGCGTGGCTCGCGCGGCCATGCTGCCGAAAATCACCCTGACCGCCAGCCTCGGCACCGGCGCCGATCTGGCGGCGGACCTGCTGCGCACCACGTTCTACAACCTGTCCTCTGGCTTGACCGCGCCGATCTTCAACAACGGTCGCCTGAGCGCCGAACGCGACAAGGCCAAGGCGCGTCAGGACGAACTGCTGGAAACCTATCGAGGGGCGATCATCAATGGTTTTGCCGACGTGGAAAAAGCCCTGAGCAGCATTCGCGGCCTCGACGAACAACGTCAGTGGCAAAGCGAAGAGCTGAGTCAGGCGCAGACCGCGTTCGACATTGCGCAAAGTCGTTATCAGGCCGGCGCTGAAGACTTGCTGACGGTGCTGCAAACCCAGCGCACGCTGTATGCGGCGCAAGACATGAATGTGCAACTGCGGCTGTCGCGCTTGCAGGCCAGCATTGCCCTGTACAAGGCGTTGGGTGGGGGTTGGCAAGTCATCTGACAGCAACATCTCCTGTAGGAGCTGTCGAGTGCAACGAGGCTGCGATCTTTTGATCTTGCTTTTAAGAGTCAAATCAAAAGATCGCAGCCTTCGGCAGCTCCTGCACGGGGATCGCGTCGTGACTGATTAAATGCTCGGGGCAAAAAAAATCGCAGCTCCGGGCTGCGATTTTTTTTGCGCTTAAAGTTGCCGCCCTTTCACTTTCAAATGCCGGGCGTACCAAGGCCGCTGCGGCACTTTGCGAAACAGGTCAGCCATGTTGTCTTCATCGCCAAAGGTGATGCGCAACGCCAGTTTCATGGTTTCCGGGTCCATCTCCACCGAGCGACCGATTTGCAGCCCCGGCACGGTGCTGCAGCCATGGGTGTCCGGCCCCAGCCAAGGGTCGTCGACCTCAACCCAGCGCCCTGGCGCAAACCACGGCACACCGTTGACTTGCAGCCGGCTGACTTCGCCGGGGTGAAAACGCTCATGAGCGCGGAACCAGTCTTCAATACGGTCATCGATCCAACCGTGGAAACGCCAGAACACCGGGTTCACATGGGAGGAAAACGGGTCGCCGAGGAAGTCGTTTTCCGGCGCATACCAGCGCGCCGAAAAGTCTGCCTGATCCCGCGCCATCGACACCGGAATGTCGTTGGACGGATCCCGCGCCACTGACGCCCAGCGCATGTGCAGCCAGTCGTGCAGGCCCAGTTCGACTTCCGAGCCAAACTGGCCAAGGGAGAGTTTCGCCAAGTAGCGCGGGTCGCGGTACTGCGATTCCCACACCTGAAAATTGCTGTGGTAGGTCTCGGCCGCTTTGATGTCGCTGACCCACTTGGTGTACTCGTCGTCACCTTCGGTCAGCCAGGTGGGCGGCAGCGCGTCGCCGTCGTGATTGTCGAAGTAGCGGGCGAAGCCCTGGCGGTCACGCTCCAGTTCCGGCTGCGGCATCGGGAAGGCCTGCCAGGACGGCAGATCCTGCATCGAACGGGCCTTGCCTAGCATGTGCCGGTGCATGAAGAAAAAGTCGATGCCAGAGCCGTTACGATCCTTGCTCGGCCCACGAGCATCACGCTCCTTGTCACGAGGGCCGGGTTGCCAGCCGATACCGCGCAAGGCGTCGCGTTTTTTCTCCGAGAGCTTGTGCCACTTGTCGCGACTGGCGTGCCAGAGCTGGTGGAACAGGCGATGTTCCGGCGCCACCAGCCACGCCAACAATGTCGGGTTCAACCCAGTGCGCTCACGCGCCTCGGGGAAGCGCCGCTTGATGGCGATGAAATGGTTGTCGAGTTCAGGCAGCGCCAACGGCCGATCCAGGCGCAACACCTGCCCGGTGAATGTGCCGCTGCCGGCATTGCCGAACGCCGCCCAGACTTCGTCGAGTTTGACTTTGAATTCGTAGACCGGCGGCGCGTGCGGCGCATCGGTGCGCATCAGCCGCCAGTACAATTCGGCGCCGTTGCCCGGCGCCAGATCGCCGACCACTTGGTAACGCGCAGGTTCTGCAGAGCGCAGGTCGGCACCGGTATCGAGATAACCGCGCAAGCCGCGACCCCGGTGAGCAATGTCGAGAAACAGTTCCAGGCCTTCGCGTGGCAAGCCATCGAGCCCGGCCGCAGATCCGCTGAAACGGATATCCCAAACGCCGCGCAGGTTGTCCGCCAACTGTTGACCGGCGGTATCGGCCAGATCGACCGTGGCCTCCCCCGGGGTGACCGGAAACTCCTCGCGGGTCAGCTCACGATGTGCATAAAAAGCGGCAGGCAGCGCGGCGCCCGTGAGTGCCATGCCCGCCATGAACCAGCGTCGAGAGATCGTCATTGCCCTACCTGTGTCAGCCATGAAGCAGGCTTTATCCAAGCTAGAACGTTTGCTCGCCGGGGAAATTTACGGCCCCGGCAAAAGATCGCTACGCGCCGTCAGCGCTTTTGCGAACCGCGACTAAATTACCCGCCCGGCCACTCGTTCCTCCCAGATAGCAAAGGCCCCTGCGCCTGCACCTCGACGGCGAACCTGAATGAGATGGCAATGACAAAACCGCGTTCGAAAAAGGCTCTTTTTATCGGTCTGCCGCTGGCCTTGGCGATCAGCGCCGGCGCAGGGTTTCTGGCTTGGGATTACTGGTTTCGGGACAACCCTGGCTACCCGGTGAAAGTGATGAAACAGGCGACCGAGTTGCAGGATCGCATTCTCTCATTCGATAGCCACATCACCGTGCCGCTGAGTTTCGGCGCCCATGGCAACGAAGCCGATAAGGACGGCTCCGGCCAGTTCGACCTGATCAAGGCCAATCGCGGGCGCTTGTCGGGCGCTGCGCTGACGGTGTTCGGCTGGCCGGAAATGTGGAACGGCCCGAATGCCCCGCATCGCCCCACCGAAGGTTTCGTCGAAGAAGCCCGCAACCAGCAGGAAGTGCGCTACAAGATCATCACCGGCATGGTCCGCGACTTCCCCAATCAGGTCGGCATCGCCTACACCCCGGATGATTTCCGCCGCCTGCATGGCGAAGGCAAATTTGCGATTTTCATCAGCATGCTCAACGCCTATCCGCTGGGCAACGACCTGAGCAAACTGGACCTGTGGGCCGGGCGCGGCATGCGCATGTTCGGCTTCAGTTACATCGGCAACAACAGCTGGGCGGACTCGTCGCGCCCGCTGCCATTCTTCAATGACTCGCCGGACGCCCTCGACGGCCTCTCCGATATCGGCAAGCAAGCGGTGCAGCGTTTGAACGATCTGGGCGTGATCATCGACGTTTCGCAGATGTCGACCAAAGGCCTGGAACAGGTTGCGCAGTTGAGCCGCACACCGTTGGTGGCCTCGCACTCGGCGCCGCGGGCGGCGGTGGATATTCCGCGCAACCTCAGCGACAAGGAACTGCAGCTGATCAAGAACAGCGGCGGCGTAGTCCAGGTGGTCGGCTTCTCGCAATACCTCAAACCGCTGACCCAAGGCACTCAAGACAAACTCAATGCCCTGCGCGCCCGCTTTGATCTGCCGCCATTGCCAAACCTGGCCATGGCGCTGATGCCGGGTGACCCGATCATTACTGCGTGGTCGGAACAGAAACTCGGCCAGTACGCCAGCGGCCTCTACGGCATCCTTGAAGAAGAACCGAAAGCGACCCTCAAGGATCTCGGCGATGCCATCGATTACACCGTGCGCAAGATCGGTATCGACCATGTCGGCATTTCGTCCGACTTCAACGATGGTGGCGGCATCAAGGGTTGGGAAAACGTTGGCGAAATCCGCAACGTCACCGCAGAACTGATTCAGCGCGGCTACTCCGAAGCAGACATCGCCAAGCTGTGGGGCGGCAACTTCATGCGCGTCTGGGATCAGGCGCAGAAAGCCGCGAAACCGGCGCTGATTTCCCGTCAGGACACTGCCAAGCCATGACAGACCGCCGTACCTTTCTGAAACAGGCCAGCGTGATTGCGGCCGCTCTGCCGTTTGGTGCCAGCCTCACAGCGCCGGCAATGGCGACGACCGCCCCGGTGGCATCCGCGAACAAATGGACGCAATTGCGTCAGTTGTTCGATCAGGATCCGCAGGCGATTCATTTCGCCAACTTCCTGATCACCTCCCATCCCAAACCTGTGCGCGAAGCCATCGAACGCCATCGCGCCATGCTCGACCGTAATCCGGGACTGGCGATGGATTGGGATCTGGGGAGCAACGAACAATTGCAGCAGAACGTGCGGGTCTGGGCCGGCAAGTACCTGCAGGCCAAACCCGGCCAGATTGCCCTAACCGGCAGCACCACCGAAGGCCTGGCGATGATTTATGGCAGCGTGCAGGTGCGCCCGGATCAGGAAATCCTTACCACCGAGCACGAGCACTATTCCACTCGCAACATCCTCGATTTCCGTACCCGCCGCGATGGCACCCGAGTGCGCAAACTCAAGTTGTTCGACACCCCGCAAAGCATTTCGCTGGATCAGGTGCTCGACACCATCAACCGCAACATCCGCCCTGAAACCCGCGTACTGGGCATGACCTGGGTCCATTCGGGCAGCGGCGTGAAATTGCCGATCAGCGATATTTCGCGGCTGGTCGATGAACACAACCGTCAACGTGACGACAAGGACCAGCTGATTTACGTGGTCGACGGCGTGCACGGTTTCGGTGTCGATGACTTGAGTTTCCCGCAGATGAACTGCGACTTCTTCATCGCCGGCACCCACAAGTGGATGTTCGGCCCACGCGGCACCGGCATCGTTTGCAGCCGCAGCGAAGAGCTGAAATACGTCAGCCCGAGTGTGCCGACATTCTCCGAAGCCACCTCCTTCGCCACCATCATGACCCCGGGCGGTTATCACGCCTTCGAGCATCGCTGGGCGGTGGACGAAGCATTCAAGTTGCACCTGCAGCTGGGCAAGGCCGACGTTCAAGCGCGCATCCATCAGCTCAACAGCTACCTGAAACAGCGCTTGCAGGAACAGCCGGGGATCGAGTTGGTGACCCCGCTCGATCCGAAGTTTTCCGCCGGCTTCACTTTTTTCCGGGGCAAGGGCCATGACAGCGACGAAGTGGCCGCCTACCTGATGCAAAACCGGGTGATCTGCGATGCGGTCAGCCGCGACGTCGGTCCGGTGATTCGCACGGCGCCCGGCCTGCTCAACAACGAAGCCGAAGTGGACCGGTTCATGGCCATCCTCGGTCAAAAACGGCGCGCCTGATCCCTCGACTCCAGTTTTCCTTTCACAGAGACGACTCATGAAAAAGCCTCACGCCTCTTTCACCTTCAAGGCGCTACCCGCGCTGGCCCTGACCGTGCTGTGCGCCGCTCTGCTGCCTGGCGCCGCCCAAGCGGCCATGCCACCTGCGCCGGGCAAAGTGTTCAAGGATTGCAAGGACTGCCCGGAAATGGTCGTTTTGCCGACCGGCACCTTCACCATGGGCACCCCGGATGACGAAGTCGGCCGCGAGCCGGACGAAGGACCGCGCCACGCAGTGACCTTCAGCAAACCGTTCGCCATCAGCCGTTTCCAGGTGCTGGTCGGCGAGTGGGACGCGTACGTGCGCGAAACCGGCAACAAGCCTTACGACTTCGATGATCGTCCGGGCCGTCGCTGCACTGCCGGCAAGCCGGAATTCAAACAGACTGCCCGCGACCCGGCGGTGTGCATGAACGTCGCCGAAGCCCAGGGCTACATCGATTGGTTGTCGAAAAAAACCGGTCATGCCTATCGCCTGCAAAGCGAATCGATCCGCGAGTACGCCGCACGCGGCGGCAGCACCGGGCCCTTCCCTTTCCCGTTCGATGAAGGCAACAACTACCAGATTTCCAAACACGCCAACACCTATGGCGCCGCCGACGGTTACAACTTCACGTCCCCTGCAGGCACGTTCCCGGCCAATGCCTTCGGCGTTTACGACGCCCACGGTAACGTCTACGAATGGACCGCCGACTGCTATCACAAGGATTATTCCGGCGTGCCCAACGACGGTCGCCCATGGACTCAGGAAAACTGCGAGCGTCAGGTCATGCGTGGCAACGACTGGGGCGAGGCGCCGGTGTTCTCGCGCTCCGGTAACCGCAACAGCAGCTGGCCGACCAGCAAAGGCGACTGGCTCGGGTTTCGCGTAGTGCGCGACCTCTGATCCTGCCCGCCACGACCGCAGCCCCGTCTGCGGTCGTTTAAAGAAAGTCCGTGACCATTCGTTTTCCTTAAGTACCGGCACTCCCTCCGCACCGAAGCAGGAATCCTCCATGACCAAGCCTACGCGTGGGGCGATCAACGAATTGTTCGCCTTGCTCAAGCCCTTCCGCCTGATTGTCTCTGTGTCCATCGTGCTCGGCATGATCGGCGGCCTGAGCGTCACCGTGCTGCTGGCAACCATCAACAATGCCCTGCACTCCGACGACGGGCTGACCCGGACCGTGGTAATGATTTTCGCCGGTCTGTGCGCACTGGCCTTGCTGACGACGATTCTGTCCGACATCGGCACCAACTACGTCGGCCAACACATCATTGCCAAGCTGCGCAAGGAACTGGGGGAGAAAGTCCTGTCGGCGCCGATCGACCAGATCGAACGCTATCGCAGCCATCGATTGATCCCGGTGCTGACCCACGACGTCGACACCATCAGTGACTTCGCCTTCGCCTTTGCCCCGCTGGCGATTTCCATGACGGTTACCCTCGGCTGCCTCGGCTATCTGGCGCTGCTTTCCTGGCCGATGTTCTTGATGATGCTGGTGGCCATTGCGATCGGCACAACCATTCAGGCGATTGCCCGGGCCAAGGGCATGCGCGGTTTCTACGCCGCACGCGACTCCGAAGACGAACTGCAAAAGCACTACAACGCGATTGCCGAGGGCGCCAAGGAACTGCGCATTCACCGCCCGCGTCGCCAGCGCATGTTTGTCGCCGGGATTCAGAAAACCGCCGAAAAGATCTGCGACACCCAGATCAAATCCATCAACACCTTCGTCATCGCCAAGTCCTTCGGCTCGATGTTGTTCTTCGTGGTCATCGGCATGGCACTGGCCCTGCAGTCCTTCTGGCCCAGCGGCGACAAAGCGGTGATGAGCGGATTCGTCCTGGTGCTGCTGTACATGAAGGGGCCGCTGGAGCATCTGGTCAGCACGTTGCCGATCATCAGCCGTGCGCAGATTGCCTTCCGCCGCATCGCCGAGCTGAGTGATCAATTCTCCTCGCCGGAACCGCATCTGCTGCTGGAAGACCAAGGCAAGAAACCCGGTGCGGTCAACAGCCTGGAACTGCACAACGTGCGTTACGCCTTCCCGCCCGTGGAAGGCAGCGAACCGTTCCGTCTGGGGCCGGTCAACTTGCGCATCGAACAGGGCGACATCGTGTTCATCGTCGGTGAAAACGGTTGCGGCAAAACCACTCTGATCAAATTGTTGTTGGGTTTGTATGCGCCAACCGAGGGCGAGATTCGCGTCAACGATCAGCCGATCACCGCGCTCAACCGCGACGACTACCGGCAGAACTTCACCACGATTTTTGCCGACTATTACCTGTTCGACGATCTGATTCAGGGCGACCGCGAAGTCCCGCAGGATGCGACCCGCTACCTCGAACGTCTGGAGATCGCGCACAAGGTCAGCGTGCGCGACGGCGCGTTCAGCACCACCGATTTGTCCACCGGCCAGCGCAAGCGCCTGGCACTGGTCAATGCCTGGCTCGAAGAGCGTCCGGTGCTGGTATTCGATGAATGGGCGGCCGATCAGGACCCGACCTTCCGCCGTATTTTCTACACAGAGTTGTTGCCTGACCTCAAACGTCTGGGCAAGACCATCATCGTGATCTCCCACGATGACCGTTACTTCGACGTCGCCGATCAACTGGTGCGCATGGAGGCCGGCAAGGTCAAGAGCGAACTGCAAACCGCTTGATCGACGAGGCCGCGGCCAGGCCGGAAAAATAATTTTCCGGTTTGCCGCGGCTTCCTCGTCTTAATGAGATGAATAAGAACCATTAACAACTATACCTGCCAAGGTCTTAACCTCATGTCCGCATCCCGTTTCATGCTTCGCCCTTTGACTCGAGCCCTGCTGATGCACGGCGCGACACGCACTCGACTGGCCGGCACCGGCCTTGGTCTGGCACTGACACTCACGGCAGCGCCGTATGTCCAGGCCCAGGAATGGACCCTGAACATCCCGTCGCAGCCATTGGCCCAGGCGCTGCAAACCCTCGGCCAGCAGACCAGCCTGCAAATCATCTACAGCCCGGAAAGCCTGCAAGGTCTGCGTTCGAGCGCGCTCAACGGCCGCTACCAGGACGATGAGTCGCTCAAGGCGATGCTCAATGGCACCGGCATCCGCTACCAGCGTGACGGCAACACCGTGACCGTACTCGGCCCGGCCACCGGCAGCGCGATGGAACTGGCACCGACCAACGTCAACGCCAACCGCCTGAGCGCCACCACCGAAGGCAGCAACTCCTACACCACCGGTGGCGTGACCATTGGCAAAGGCGTGCACTCGCTGAAGGAGACTCCGCAGTCGGTCACCGTGATGACCCGCAAGATGCTCGATGACCAGAATCTCAACACCATCGAACAGGTGATGGAGAAGACCCCGGGCATCACCGTGTATGACTCGCCTATGGGCGGCAAGTATTTCTACTCCCGCGGCTTCCGTATGACTGGCCAGTATCAGTACGACGGCGTGCCGCTGGATATCGGCAGCAGCTACGTGCAGGCCGACAGCTTCAACAGCGACATGGCCATCTATGACCGCGTGGAAGTACTGCGTGGCGCGGCCGGCATGATGAAAGGCGCTGGCGGCACTGCCGGTGGCGTCAACTTCGTGCGCAAGCGCGGCCAGGACACTGCGCACACGCAACTGTCGCTGTCGGCAGGCACATGGGACAACTATCGCGGCCAGGTCGACACCGGCGGCCCGCTGAACGACTCCGGCACCATCCGTGGTCGCGCCGTGGTCACCGAACAGACCCGTCAATATTTCTATGACGTGGCCAGTCGCAAAGACCAGATCTACTACGGCGCTCTGGACTTCGACCTCAGCCCCGACACCACCCTGGGTCTGGGCTTCGCCTGGGAAGACGTCGACGCCACGCCATGCTGGGGCGGTCTGCCGCGTTACGCCGACGGCTCCGACCTGCACCTCAAGCGCTCCACATGCCTGAACACCGCGTGGAACAACCAGCGCAGCAAACGCGCCACCTATTTCGCCGACCTGAAACACCAGTTCAACGACGACTGGTCGCTGAAAGTCGCCGGGGTTTACTCGCGTAACACCCAGGACATGGAATACGCCTTCCCGAGCGGCGCGGTACCGGTCGGCGCCACCGCATCGAACACCCTGATGCTGGGTAGCATTTACGACTACGATCAGCGCGACTACGGTTTCGATGCCTATGTCGACGGCAAATTCGACGCCTTCGGCCAGCAACATGAACTGACCATCGGCGCCAACGCCAGCCGTTCGCACAAGGATGACTTCTACGCCGTCGCCGCGCTGCCACAACGGCAGAACGTGCTCGACCCGAACCACCACATCCCGCAACCGGACGAAAGCTACTACCTGGCCAACGCCTCCCGTGGCGGCCCGGTGGATATGCACATCAAGCAATACGGCGCCTACTCCATCGCCCGCCTGAAACTGGCTGATCCGCTGACCCTGGTACTGGGCAGCCGTGTCAGCTGGTACAAGTCCGACACTGACTCGGTGCAGTACTTCCGTGGCGAAGGCACCCAGGTCGACACCAAGTCCACCGAAACCGGCCAGGTCACGCCGTTCGCCGGTGTGCTGTTCGACCTCAACGACAACCTGACCGCCTACGCCAGCTACACCGACATCTTCACCCCGCAAGGCGCTTACAAGACCATTGATGGCAGCACCCTCAAGCCATTGGTCGGCCAGAGCTACGAGCTGGGGATCAAGGGCGAGTGGTTCGACGGTCGTCTGAACAGTTCCTTCAACCTGTTCCGCACCATTCAGAAAGATGCCGCCCAAGATGACCCGCGTTGCGAAGACAGTTCCTGCTCGATCAACTCCGGCAAGGTTCGCGCGCAGGGCTTCGAAGCTGAAGTCAGCGGTGAAGTGATCGATCACCTGCAATTGCTGGCCGGTTACACCTACACCCAGACCAAGGTGCTGGAAGATGCCGACGCCACTCAGGATGGCGTGGTCTACAACTCGTACGTGCCGCGTCACTTGCTGCGTGTCTGGGGTGACTACGGCCTGAGCGGGCCACTGGATCGCGTGACGATCGGTGCGGGTGTCAACGCGCAGACTGGCAACTATCGGACTTCGCCTCTGGGCGGTGACAACATTGATGGTGCCGGTTATGCGGTCTGGAACGGTCGCATTGGCTACCGTATCGATGACACCTGGTCGGTGGCGCTTAACGGGAATAACCTGTTTGACAAGCGTTACTACTCGACGATTGGTACCGAAGGGTTCGGTAACTTCTATGGTGATCCGCGTAACTTCGTGATGTCGGTCAAGGCTGATTTCTGATTGGGTGTGATGTGAGAGAGCCCCGCTTCGGCGGGGCTTTTTTTTGGCCTGTTGGTCTTGGCGGCCTTAGGGCCGACCATGCTCCTTGGGTTTTGGGGGCATATCCGTTGCTTCGGGTGCTGCCGCTGGCGGTTTCGCTCTTACAGCGACTCACTTTTCCAGACGCCGGAATGCCGGCCCAGCGAAAAGTAAGCAAAAGGCTTTGCCCCTGGCGTACGGCACTTCGCTAAGGCTCAGTGTTCCCTCGCTACGGTGTCCATCCGGGGGCATCGCCTACGGTTTGCTTCGCTGCACCTCCTCTCGATGTATGCGGCTACGCCGCACGGCGCTGCGCGCCTAACCCCCGGATGAACACCTCCGCTCGGCCTGCCGATGGGGCAAAAAATCAAAAGCCGAAGCCAAAGCAAGATCACAAGCCAAATCAAAAGCCCCTCACCCTAAACCTCTCCCAGAGGGAGAGGGGACTGATTGAGGTGTTTGGGAGAGCTACGCCGGCGTGCGATACCGCGCTGAACTCAGGCTCTGAAAAGCAAACAAATCAGCCCCTCACCATCCAAGAAAAAAAGAGAACTGACTGAGATCTTTGGGAGAGCTACGTCGAAGTGAAATACCGAGTCGAACACAGATTTTGAGAAGCCCACAAATCGGCTCCCTCTCCCTCGGGAGAGGGCTGGGGTGAGGGGCGAATCCACCAAAAAGCCAAAGCCGACCACGCTGTGCTATTCACCACTCAATAGGCCGAGTGTCAGCTCGCCTGCTTTTGATCTTGATCTGTAAGGCGACGTCGGAAGGCTGAGTGGAGGGATTGATCCGGGCGTGGGAGCTCAGCGACCGTTTGGCGCAGCCAAACACAGCGAGAGGAGGTGCAGCGAAGCAAACCGTAGGCGCTGCGCCCGGATCGATCACGCAGCGAAGGAACCCCGAGCCCCAGCGAGCGGGCCGCACGTAGGAGCAAGCGTTTTTTTGCTTACTTTTTTTAGGCGTTTGTAAAAAAAGTGAGTCGCCGTCAGGGCGAAACCCTAAGCCGCCGTTACCGCAGCAACGGATATTCACCCAAAAACCAACCAATACCCAATCACCCCAACATCAACGCCAACCCCCGGCTCAGGCGTTCATGCACCCGCAGTACATCAGGCATCACCGAAGCCATCCGCAGCAAATCATGCGTCAGCCCAGGACATGGCTCAACCTCAACACTCACCCCCTGCCCCCGCAATTTGTCAGCATAAGCCTGCCCCTCATCAAACAACGGATCAAAGCCCGCCAACAACACGATCGCCGGCGCCACACCCCGCAGATCCTCCGCCAGCAACGGCGAAAAGCGCCAGTCCAGATAATCTTCCGGACTGCGCGCGTAAAGCTGATAAAACCAGTCAAGCGTATCGTTCTCCAACAAATAACCCTCGCTGAACAACAACCGCGAATCGTGCGTACGCGAAGCATCGGTCACCGGATAGCACAACAACTGTGCCTTGGGTGCGATGGCCACGGTTTGCGGCTGCACCACCGCCTGAATCGCCAGCACCGTGGCCAAGGTCGCACCGGCACTATCGCCGCCAAACGCCACACGCGAGGTATCAAGGCCAAGGCTCACGGCGTTTTCCGCCAACCATGCCAGGGCGTCTTCGCCATCCTCCAGTGCCGTTGGAAAACGATGCTCTGGGGCCAGTCGATACCCGACCGACAACACCGCACACGGCGTGCGCTGGCAAAATTCGCGGCATACACCGTCGTGAGAATCGAGGCTGCCGACGACAAAACCACCGCCGTGGAAATACACCAGCACCGGCATCGGCGAGTCCGCTGCGTGGGGGCGATACAGACGCAGTGCCAACCGCGCACCATCGCGCGCCGACGTGTCGATTTCGCTGACCAACAGGTCATCAGGCGCCGGCCAGCGCAGTTGCACCGTGGTCTGTTCGAAAGTCGCGCGGGCCTCGCTCGGGGTCATTTGGTGCATGGCCGGCAGGCCGGCGTCCTGGCGGTCTTGGGCCAGGTCGAGAAAGGCTTCCAGATCAGGATGTAACGACATTGCTAAAATCCTTGTATCGGCAAAAAAAGGGGCGCGCCTTGGCAGCGCCCCTGGAGATGGCTGAACGTGTGGCAATCAGCCCGCGCGTGCCATGCAATGCTCAATCAACGCCTCCAGCTCACGCTGGTAATCGCTCATCAAGGCGTCCATGGTGCCGGCGCGATAACGCTGGCTGCTGTAGATGCAGCGC
Organism: Pseudomonas sp. 4CAES_32.4; assembly: GCF_058136335.1. NCBI lineage: Bacteria > Pseudomonadati > Pseudomonadota > Gammaproteobacteria > Pseudomonadales > Pseudomonadaceae > Pseudomonas > Pseudomonas sp. 4CAES_32.4. Next base: position 2,140,051 of record NZ_CM176882.1, on the reverse strand, counting down.
AAGGCCAACTGACCGTCATAGACCTGGCCGACAATTTCCAGCCAGTTGCCCAGATTGGCTTTCAGACTGTAGTTGTCACCGGTTTCTTCCAGCGCCGGCACCAGCAGCGCCTGCTCGTCGAAACTCTGATCGAACTGCCCCAAGTAGTTGAACGTGACTCGCGCTTGCGGCAGCTCCGCCAATTGACGCGACACCTCAGCCCCAGCCAGATGACGCAGCACGCCATAGCCGATGCCCTTCTGCGGGACTGCCGCCAACTGTGCCTGCACATTGACGATCGACTGGCCAATGTCGTCGCTGTCCGGACGCAAACGCACCGGGAACATGCTGGTGAACCAGCCCAGACTGCGGCTCAGGTCGATGGACTCGAACAAGTCTTCACGACCATGGCCTTCGAGCAGGATCAACGCCGACGGTTGTTGACTCCAGCGGCACAGGGTACGGCTGAGCGCCGACAACAGCAGGTCGTTGATCTGCGTGCCGTACACCGCCGGGGCCTGTTTGAGCAGTTGTTCAGTGTGCTCGCGAGACAGTTTGAGCCGTGCCTGCGCCTGCTGACGCACGAGGTTTTTGCCGCGCAGGTTGTCGCACGGCAAGTCGACGCCCGGCTGATCCAGCTGCCCCAGCCAGTACGCCAGTTCCTGCTCGGCAATCACCGGTGCCTGTGCCTGCAAGGCCTCGGCGAACGAGCGGTAGCTGCTGGTGCGAATCGGCAGTTTCGGCTCCCGTCCTTGCACACACGCCTCGTAAGCCACTTTCAAATCGTCGAGCAGAATTCGCCACGACACGGTGTCGACCACCAAGTGGTGAATCACCACCAGCAGGCGCGCCTGGCCATCCGGCAAGGCGACATGCATCACCCGCCAGACCGGCCCATCGTCGAGTTTCAAGCTGCGCTGGGCGAGGTTGGCCAAGGCTTCGACTTGCTCACTGTTGTCCGCCTCGCGACGCCATAGCAGCGCTTCACCCTGTTCACTGAGGTCGCAGTAACGCTGCAACCAACGCCCGCCTTCGTGGGAGAAATGCAGGCGCAACGAGTCGTGATGTTGCTCGATCCAGCCCAGTGCCTGTTCCAGTGCATCGAGGTTCAGCGGCTGACGTGCACTCAACAGCAATGACTGGTTGTAGTGATGCGCCTCGGCCATGCCTTCGGCAAAGAACCACTCCTGAATCGGCAAGAGATTGAACAAGCCCTCGGCGGCGACGTGCGTGACGTCTGCCTGCGGTTGTGCCGCGCCCTCCTTCGCCGCGTCCTGCTCGACGATACCGGCGATGGTCTGATAACGCATCAGGTCGCGCAACTTGAGGTCCATCTGCAACGTCGGGTGGTTTCTGACGCGGGAGATCACCTGCAAACTCAGAATCGAGTCGCCGCCCAGTTCGAAGAAGTTATCGCTGATGCCCACTTGTTCGACTTGCAACACCTGCGCCCAAATGTCCGCGAGCAGGCTTTCCTGCTCGTTGCGCGGAGCCAGGTATTGCTCGGTTTTGAACTCAGGTTCCGGCAGCGCCTTGCGATCGAGCTTGCCGTTCGGTGTCACCGGGAAAGCACTGAGGCAAACGATCTGCGCCGGCACCATGTATTCCGGCAGCGAAGTGCGCAGGCCCGCCTTGAGTTCATCGCCGATGTCTTCGCCGGTCGCGGTGACCACATAACCGATCAGTTGCTTTCCGGAGGCATTGTCGCGGGCGATTACCAGTGCGTCGGTAACCGACGGTAACTGGCGCAGACTGGCCTCAACTTCGCCCAGTTCGATGCGGAAACCCCGGACTTTGACCTGATGGTCGATACGGCCGACGTAATCGACCACACCGTCGGTACGCAAACGCACCAGATCGCCGCTGCGATACAGGCGCTCGCCCGCCGCGAACGGGTTGGGTACGAAGCGCTCGCAGGTCAGGTCCGGTCGCCCGTGATAACCCCTGGCGACGCCATAACCACCAATGTACAGCTCACCGGCAAAGCCTGGCGGCAGCGGGTTCAGATCCTCGTCCAGCACGTACAGCGAGCGAGCCCCCACGGCGCGGCCGATCGGCGCGTATGCGGCTTCGCAATGCTGGCTGACCGGGACTTTCCAGAGCATCGGCGTGACCACGGTTTCGGTTGGGCCGTAGCCGTTGGTGAAGTATTGCGGACGCAGCGCTGCCTTTACCTGCTCGAAGGTCTGATCCGGCACCGCATCACCGCCGAAGCAATAGATGCGCACCGGTGGCGGCGCGATACCGCTGGCCGCTGCGTACTCGGCCAGTTGTTTGAGATAGGCCGGCGGGAAGCAGGCAATGGTGATGCCGTAATCGTGCAGTGCCTGATAGGTCTGCTCCGGTGTCCACAGGCAACCGTCACGGATCACCAGACGACCGCCGCTGTACAAGGTGCTCAACCAGCGCTCATGGGCCCCGTCGAACGCAAACGACATGAAGTGCAGCTCGCAGCTGCTGGCGTCCATTTCGTACAGCTCGGCGATGGCCTGACAGTGCATGCTCAGCGGGCCTTGGGTCACGGCGACACCTTTCGGCCGCCCGGTAGAACCCGAGGTGTAGACCAGATACGCCAGGCCTTGCTCGTGCACCCGATATTCCGGGGCGTGGTCGGCGTAGCGGTTTTCGTCGAGGTCATCGATTTCCAGGCGCAGCAGGCCTTGCGGCGCCGGCAACGTGCTGCGCAGGCTGCTCTGGGTCAGCAATAGCGCCATGCCCGAATCTTCAATCATGTACGCCAGACGCTCCGGCGGGTAATCGATGTCCAGCGGCACGTAAGCCGCACCGCTCTTGAGCACGGCGAGGAAGCTCACCACCATTTCCAGCGAACGCGGCAAGGCCACGCCGATCACCACTTCCGGCCCGGCACCGTGCTCGATCAGGCAGTGCGCCAGACGATTGGCCCGTTGCTCGAGCTCGGCGTAAGTCAGGTTCATCCCGGCGCATTGCAGAGCAATAGCCTGGGGCTGATGTTGCGCGTGACGACTGATCAGTTCCGGCAACAGCGCCGCTTGATGCGTGTGCGCAGGTTCAGCACTCCAGGCCTGCGCGGCTTGCCATTGTTCAGGGCTCAGACGCTGCAAATTACCGAGGCGTTCGTACGGCGCCGCCATCATCGCGGCGAGGGTGTTTTCCATGGTCTGGCGAATACCGACAACGGCGTCGGCGCTGAAGTGGCTGCGCAGGTACAGGTATTCGATCGACAACTCGTCACCGAGCATCACCGCGAGGTCCATCGGTACGTTGGTCACACCGTGGCCAATGGATTTGCCGAAGGTCAGGTCGGTGTCGTTTTCTTCCTGCAAGCGATCGTCGATCGGGAAGTTTTCGAACACCACAATGCTGTCGAACAGCGCCTGACCACCGAGGCTGGACCAGCGCTGTACATCGGCCAGCGGCGCCTGGGAATAATCACGAATGTCGAGGTTGTAGGCCTGCACGTCGCCCAGCCAGTCGGCCAGACGCTGATCGGCTTGCGGCGTCTGAATGATCGGCAAAGTGTTGATGAACAGACCGAGCATGTTGCCGACATTCGCCAGACTTTCCGGACGTCCCGACACCGTGGCGCCAAAAGTCACCGTCTGCTGCCCGGTGTAGCGCTGCAGCAGCAACAGCCACGCGCCCTGAATCAAGGTGTTGGGCGTGATGCGCAGATCGCGGCAGAACTGCAACAGCCGCGCGGTTTGCGCTGTGTCCCAGTTCGAATAGATCGCATCGTGACCGGAGACATCGGCGCTGTGGCGCGGGTGAATCGCCTGGCTCAGTGCCGTCGGTTCGTTGACCGCCGCCAGACGTGCCTTCCAGAACAATTCCTGGGCGTCCTGATCCTGCGCTTGCAGCCAGGCGATGAAGTCGCGATAGCGACCGTTCTCGCCGATGATTTCGCCCTTGGAGTAATACTGCAGGACCTCGCCAAACAGCCGCGAACTGCTCCAGCCGTCCATCAGGATGTGGTGGCTGGTCCAGATCATCTGGTACTGATCGTCGCTCAAGCGCAGCAGGGTCACCCGCAACAAACGCGCATCGGCCAAATTGAAACCAAGTGCGCGATCATCGCTGGCGAACGCGGCAATCCGTTCTTCGCTGGTCTCCTGATCACGCCAATCGAGCACCTGCATTTGCAACGGCGCATGGCGATGCACAACTTGCAACGGTTTGGCCAGGCCGTCCTGCCAATGGAAACTGGTGCGCAGAATTGCCTGACGGGCGATCACGAATTCCCACGCCTGGCGGAAGCGCTCCACGTCCAGGCCCTTGATCGGCAGGCTGACCTGTTGCACGTAAAGGCTGCTGCCGTTATCCGACAGGGTGTGGAACAGCATGCCTTCCTGCATCGGCGACAGCGGGTAGACGTCCTCGATCATATCGGCCGGCACCGGCAACGCATCGAGCTGCGCCTGATCGATCTGGGCCAGCGGATAATCCGCCGGCGCCTCGTCGGTCGACGACTCGAGCGCAACCACAGTGGCGAGTTTCTGCACGGTCTGCTGCTGGAACAGGTCTTTGGGGGTGAAGCGAATTCCCTGCTGACGCGCACGGCTGACCAGTTGAATCGAGATGATCGAGTCGCCGCCCAGCGCAAAGTAGTTATCGGTCACGCCGACCCGCTCGATCTTCAGGATGTCCTGCCAGACATCGGCCAGTTGCTGCTCCAGCGGCGTCGATGGCGCCACGTATTCACGCTGCGACTGGCTGACGTCCGGTGCCGGCAAGGCTTTGCGGTCGAGTTTTCCGTTCGGTGTCAGCGGCAACTGATCAAGGAACAGCCACTGCGCGGGCACCATGTATTCGGGTAGATGCGCCTTCAGCGCGGCCTGCAACGCTTCGCTCAAGTCGTCCTGTTCTTCGAAGCTGAGGCTGCTGTCACTTGGCACGACATACGCGACCAGTTGCTGACCACTGTGGCCATCCACCGCCAGCACCACGCCTTCGCGCACACTGTCCTGAGCGAGCAGACGCGCTTCGATTTCACCCAGTTCGATGCGGAAGCCGCGCACCTTGACCTGATGGTCGATGCGCCCGACGTATTCGATTCGGCCGTCCTCGCTGAAGCGGGTCAAGTCGCCGCTTCGGTACATCCGTTCGCCGCTGCTCGAAAATGGATTGGGCACGAAACGCTCGGCGGTCAGCCCCGGGCGGAACAGATAACCACGGGTGATGCCGTCGCCAGCCAGGTACAGTTCGGCGGCAACGCCCAGCGGCGCTTGCTGCAATTGACCGTCGAGCATGTACGCGGTGGTGTTGACCAGCGGCCGGCCGATGTTCGCCTGACCACCGGGTTCGCGGCGGGTGCAGGTCGAATAGGTGGTGTCTTCCGAAGGCCCGTACAGGTCGTAGACATGCGCCACCGCTGTTTCGCGGTAGAGCGTGTCGACCAGACTTTGCTTCAGCGGCTCGCCGGCGAGGTTGATGATGCGCACGCCCGGCGGGATTTGCCCGGTGCGTTGCAGCGCGGCAATCGCCGACGGCACGGTATTGATCAGTTGCACCTGATCGCGCTCCGGCAAGTCCGGCAGTTCCAGGGCATTGCGCGCCATGATGATCGAACCGCCGCGTGCGAGGGTGACGAAAATCTCCCACACCGACAGGTCGAAGCACACCGACGTTGACGCCAATACGCCTTGCAGATCGTCTTCGCTGTAGACCTCGGCAGACCAGTGGATCAGCGCCTGCACGTTGCGGTGAGCGATGGCCACGCCTTTTGGTTTGCCGGTGGAACCGGAGGTGTAAATCACGTAAGCCAGATTCGCGGAATCACCCCGCGCAGCCAGATTGTCCGCAGGCTGCTCGGCAAATGCGGCACCACCGGCTTCGACCAGCACCACCTGCGCATCGGTCTGCGGCAGTTGCGCCAGCAGCGACCGCTGCGTCAGCAAGACTTTCGCCTGACTGTCGTCGAGCATGTAGGCCACGCGATCCGCCGGGTAGTCAGGGTCCAGCGGCACATAGGTGCCACCGGCCTTGAGCACCGCCATCAGGGCGATCACCAGTTCCGCCGAACGCGGCATCGCCACGCCCACGCGGATTTCCGCGCCGACACCCAGCGCCAGCAGATGATGGGCCAGTTGGTTGGCGCGTTGATTGAGTTCGGCATAACTCAGGGCGGCGCCGGCATGACTCAGCGCCAGTGCTTGCGGATGCGCCGCGACGCGAAGCTCAAAACTCTGCGGAATCAGTCGTTCAACTGGATACGCGCCCTGATGGTCGTTCCATTGCGCGAGGGTCTGGCGTTCGGCGAGTGGCAACAGGCCGATCTCACCGAGCCGACGTTGTGGCGCCTCGATGAACTGGCGCAGCACTTCCTCCAGATGCCCTGCCAGACCCAGCACGCTACGTTCGGCAAAGTGCTCGGTGAGGTAGTTGAAGTCCAGGTTCAGGACGTCGCTGGCCCCGGCGATCAGGGTCAGACCGTAGTTGGTTTGCTCGCGGTGTTCCAGACCGGCGAAACGCAAACCGCCCGGGTTGGCTTCCAGCGCTTCGGACACCGGATAGTTTTCAAACACCAGCAAGGTGTCGAACAACGCTTCGCCACTCAACTGAGCCAGACGCTGGATGTCCTGCAATGGGGTCTGCTCGTAGTCGCGCAGCAACAGGTTTTTGTCCTGCACGCTGCGCACCCAGTCGCCGACGCTGAGCGTGGCTGGCGGGCTGGCGATCACCGGCAAGGTGTTGATGAACAGGCCCAATTGCTGTTCGATGCCCGGCAGATCCACCGGACGCCCGGACACCGTGGCGCCAAAGGCCACCGTGGCCTGCCCGGTATAGCGCTGCAATACCAACAGCCACGCGGCTTGTACCAGGCTGTTGAGGGTCACTTGCTGCTGACGGGAGAAACCGTTCAGGCGTTGAGTGAAAGCCTGGTCGAAATGCAGGCGATGCATCTGCTTGCCCAGCCCTGGCACGGTACGTCCATGGCAGGCCGAGGCCAGTCGGGTCGGTTCGTCCAGTGCGGCCAGTTGTCCGCGCCAGAAATCCTGTGAAGCGGCTTTGTCCTGACCTTGCAGCCAGACCAGGAAATCACGGTAGCGACCCTGCGCGCTCGGCACCGGGTGACCGGCGTAATCCTGCAATACCTCGCCGAACATCCGCGAGTTGCTCCAGCCATCCATAAGAATGTGATGGCAGGTAAAAATCAGCCGATGGCGGTCATCGGCGGTGCGCAGCAGGCACAGGCGCAGCAGCGGCGGGTTTTGCAAATCGAAACCGCGCTCGCGAGCAGCCTGCGCCCGCGCTTCAAGCACGGCCGGCAAGTCCGCCACACCACGCACGTCGACTTCCGGCATTTCCAGGGTCAACTGGCGGTTGATCACTTGCAGCGGCGCATCGAGACCGTCGCGCCCCCAGATGAACCCGGCGCGCAACACTTCATGGCGATCCACCACACGTTGCCAGGCTTGCTGGAAACGCGCCACGTCGAGGCCATCGATATCCAGCAGCATTTGATAGACATAGGCACTGGCATCGGCGTCGTACAAGCTGTGAAACAAAATGCCTTGTTGCATCGGCGCCAACGGATAGATGTCCTCAATGCGCTGGGCAGCCATCGGCAAGCTGTCCAGATGTGCCTGGGACAACCCGGCCAACGGCACATCCGACGGCGTCAAACCGCCACTCGGGTGGTTCAGGCAATGGTCGATCAACTCACCCAGCGCCACTTCATAAGCGCGGGCCAGTGCGTTGATGGTGCTCTCTTCGAAGACATCGCCGCTGTAAGTCCAGGTCAGGCTCAACTGCCCCTGATAAACCCGGCCATCGATGGTCAGCCAATTGGCCATCGGCGCGTTCTCATCCTGACCGGCGCCCTTGTCTTCGGTAGCCGGCACCCACAGGGCGCCTTCGTCGAAGTTATTGTCGAACTGGCCGAGGTAGTTGAACGTCACCTTCGGTTGCACCAGACCGTTCAGCGCCGCTTGCGATTCGGCGCTGCCCAGATGACGCAGCAAACCATAGCCGATACCTTTGTTCGGGATCGCGCGCAGTTGCTCCTTGATACCTTTGATAGAGGTTTCCAGACTGGCGTCCGGGGTCAGGCGCACCGGGAACATGCTGGTGAACCAACCTACCGTGCGGCTGAGGTCGACGTCATCGAACAGGTCTTCGCGACCGTGCCCCTCGAGCTGCACCAGCGCGCTGTCGGTGTGGGTCCACTGACAGAGCACACGGGCCAGCGCGGTCAGCAGCAGGTCGTTGACCTGGGTGCGATAAACCGCCGGTGCCTGTTGCAGCAACTGGCGGGTACGTTCGGCATCAAGACGCGTATCGACGCTGCGTTCAAAACGGTTGCTCAACTGGCCTTGCGGGTTATCCAGCGGCAGTTCGACCGACACATCGCGCAGTTGCCCGCGCCAGTAATCCAGTTCGCTTTCCAGCTCAGCGCTGCGGGCATGCTCCTGCAGGCGCTTGCCCCAATCCTTGAACGCACTGGTCTTGGCCGGCAGACGCACAGCCTGACCGCCGCTCAGTTGTTGATAAGCGCTTTGCAAATCTTCGAGGAGGATCCGCCACGACACGCCATCGACCACCAGGTGATGAATGACCAGCAACAGACGCTGGCTGGCGTCCGGCAAGTCGACCAACACCGCGCGAATCAGCGGGCCATCGAGCAGATCAAGGCTGCGTTGTAACTCCTGGCAAAGCGCTGGCAATGCGGCGCTGTCGTCCAGTGTGACCGTGCGCAGCAAGGCCTGCGCCTGATCCGCAGGCGCATGGCTCTGTTGCCAGCCAGCGTTGGTTTGGCGATAACGCAGACGCAAGGCGTCGTGATGCCGTTGCAGCTGCAACAACGCCTGCTCCAGCGGCGCCGCTTGCAGTGCGGTGGCCGGGGTCAGCAGGATCGACTGGTTCCAGTGATGCCGCGCCGGAATGTCGCTGTTGAAGAAGTAGTGCTGGATCGGCGTCAGCACCGCGTCGCCGAGCACATCGCCCTGCTGCATCTGCACCGCGTCGCTCTGTTGCGCGACGGTCGCCAGACGCTGCACGGTCTGGTGCTGGAAGATGTCTTTGGGGGTGAAGCGAATGCCCGCCTGACGGGCGCGGCTGACCACTTGAATCGAAATAATCGAGTCGCCGCCCAGCTCGAAGAAATTGTCATTGAGCCCGACGCGCTCGACCTTCAACACGTCCTGCCAGATCTCGGCCAGACGCTGCTCCAGTTGGTTGCGCGGCGCGGCATAGACTTCCTGTACCTGCGCAACTTCCGGGTGCGGCAGTTGCTTGCGGTCGAGTTTGCCGTTGGCCGTCAGCGGCAGGCGCTCAAGGAACGCCCAACTGACCGGGACCATGTAATCAGGCAGGGTTTCGCGCAAATGCGCCTTGATCGAATCGCGCAATGCGCCCTGCCCTTCGCCGTCCAGCACCTCGTTCGCGACAATCCAGGTCGCCAGTTGCTGGCCGCTGATACCGTCGACCGCCAGCACTACGGCTTCACGTACGTCGGGGTGTTTGAGCAGTTGCGCTTCGATTTCGCCCAGCTCGATACGGAAACCACGGATCTTCACCTGATGGTCGATCCGCCCGATGTATTCGATCACGCCATCGCCGCGCAGCCGCGCCAGGTCACCGGTGCGATACAGGCGCTCGCCGGCCTGCGGATTGAAGGGGTCGGGAACGAATCGCGTGGCGGTCATGCCGGCCTGATTCAGGTAGCCGCGCGCCAGACCGGCACCGGCGATGTACAACTCACCGATGCAGCCTTGCGGCACCAGGTTGAGCGCGCTGTCGAGCAAGTACCACGACAGGTCGACAATCGGCTCGCCGATCGGGCTGCTGTGGCTTTGTTGCAAATCAGCCATCGACAGCGGACGGTAAGTCACGTGCACGGTGGTTTCGGTGATGCCGTACATGTTGATCAGCGTTGGCGCGCAGTCGCCGAAACGCTCGAACCACGGGCGCAGGCTCTGCACTTCCAGCGCCTCACCGCCAAACACGACGTAGCGCAATGAGTTATTGCGTGGCGACTCGCTGGCGATCTGCATCAATGGCTTGAACGCCGACGGCGTCTGGTTCAGCACGGTGACGTTTTCATCGCACAGCAGCGTGTAGAAATCTTCCGGGGAACGGGTGATGTCATGCGGCACCACCACCAGTTTGCCGCCATACAACAGCGCGCCGAAAATCTCCCAGACCGAGAAGTCGAAGGCGTAGGAATGGAACAGCGTCCAGCTGTCCTGCGGGCCGAAATCGAACCAGTGCTCAGTAGAGCTGAACAGCCGCATGACGTTGCCGTGCGGCAGCAATGCGCCCTTCGGTTTACCGGTGGAACCGGAGGTGTAAATGACGTACGCCAGACTGTCCGGCGTGGTCAGGCATGGCGGGTTGGTTTCAACGCCGTGTTCTGGCGCCTGATGCAGATCGAGGCACGCCAGCCCCGGCGGCACCGGCAGTTGCGCGAGCAGATGGCCTTGGGTCAGCAGCAGGTCGATGCCGCTGTCCTCGATCATGTAGCTCAAACGATCATCCGGATAACCCGGATCCAGCGGCACATAAGCGCCACCGGCCTTGAGCACGGCAAGAATGGCGACAATCATGTCCAGCGAACGCTCGACCGCAACACCAACGCGCACGTCCGGGCCAACGCCACGCGCGATCAGCGCATGCGCCCACTGGTTGGCGCGGCGATTGAGTTCGGCGTACGTCAGGCGCTGCCCGGCGAACGTCACGGCGACCGCGTCGGGATAACGTTCGGCCCGCGCTTCGATGGCTTGGTGAATGCACTGTTCGAGCGGTTGCTCGACCCGCTCAGGATTCCATTGCGCCAAGAGTTGTTGCTGCTGCCCCGCATCAAGCATCGGCAACTGGCCGATGCGCTGCGTCGGCTCGGCGACGATGGCCCGCAACAACGCGTTCCAGTGTTGTGCCAGTCGTTCGATGGTCACCGCGTCGAACAGATCCGTGGCGTACTTGAGCACAGCTTCGATGCCGTGCGCCTGTTCGGTGGTGTTGAGGGTCAGGTCGAACTGCGCGGTCTGGCTCTGCCATTCCAGCGGTTCGATATTCAGGCCATTCAAACGGGTTTCGACGCTCGCGCGGCGTTCGGCCTGATGGTTGAACATCACCTGGAACAGCGGGCTGTGACTGAGGCTGCGGCCCGGCTCCAGCGCTTCGACCAGTTGTTCGAACGGCAAGTCCTGATGGGCCTGCGCTTGCTGCGCGGTCTGTTTGACCTGACGCAACAGATCGACAAATGGCATCTGCCCGTCGACATCGGCCTTGAGCACTTGAGTGTTGACGAAGAAGCCGATCAGCCGCTCGATCTCTACCCGGCCACGGTTGGCATTCGGCACGCCGACGCGAATGTCGGCCTGACCGCTGTAGCGGTGCAACAAGGCCTGGAACGAGGCCAGCAAGACCACGAACAGGGTGACGTTTTCTTGCCGGGCGAAGGCCTTGAGCGCGTTGCTCAGCGCCGGGTCGAGAATCAGGTTGTGGCTGGCGCCGGCGAAGCTTTGCTCGATGGAACGCGGGCGATCCATCGGCAGTTCCAGCACCGGTTGCTCGCCGCCCAGTTTCTCTTGCCAATAAGCCAGTTGCCGCTCCTGCTCACCGGCCTCCATCCACTGCCGTTGCCACAAGGCGTAGTCGGCGTATTGAATCGGCAAGGCCGGCAGACCGGCGTCGTGACCGAGGTTGAAACCGGCGTAAAGCTGCACCAGTTCCTCGATCATCACTTGCAGCGACCAGCCATCGGAGACGATGTGGTGCAGAGTCAGCACCAACACATGGTCATTCGGGGAGACTTGCAGCAGCGCTGCGCGCAAGAGCGGGCCGTGCTGCAGGTCGAAAGTTTTCTGGCTCTGGGTCTGCACGAATGCCTGGATCGAGGCATCCGCGTCGTTCGCCAGCTCAGCGCTCAGTTGATGAGTCTCCAGTGCAAAGGGTCCTGCGGGCAGGACCACTTGCAAGGGTTGCGCGGTTTCCTGGGAGAACACCGTGCGCAAGGTTTCGTGTCGTTCGATCAGCGCCTGAACGCTGCGCTCCAGCGCGCTGACATCCAGCGGGCCCTGCAAACGCAGGGCCGTCGGAATGTTGTAGGCCGCGCTGTGCGGCGCCCATTGCCAGAGAAACCACTGGCGCTGCTGAGCGTAGGACAGCAGCAACGGCTCTTCAGCCGTGCGCTTGAAAACCGGGGCAATGTCAAAGAGGTTGACGCCTTTCTGCTTGAGCAGAACCGCCAGAGCCTTTCTTTGCTTAGCCGAAAGTTGTCCTACCGACTCGATTAACTCTTGCACGCGTTTTTCCCTCTCAAGAAATCAGTTTTTCCAGATCATCGAGGGATAGACGTTTGAGGGCCTCCAGGGATTTAGCCAATTCATCCTGAACGGGCGACATTTCGACGCGCAAGGCCTCGATTCGCGCACAGAACGCCTTGAGGGTGTCGGTTTCGAACAACTCCTTGAGCGGCACCTTGTCGCCCAGACGCTCCTTGATCCGCGTTACCACCAGCGTCGCCAGCAACGAGTGCCCGCCGAGCTGGAAGAAGTTGTCCGCGAGGCCCACTTGCTCGATCTCCAGCACCTCCTGCCAGATCGTCGCCACCTCCCACTGCAAATCGCTTTGCGGCGCCTGATAGTGTTGCTGCGTCGGGCCGTCGCCCAAGGCCATCAGCGCCTTGCGATCGAGCTTGCCGTTGGGGGTCAGCGGGATGGCGTCGATCAGGTGCAAGTGGCCCGGCACCATGTGCGCCGGCAAGCGACTGGCCAGCGCATTGCGCAAGCGTTCCGCCAACGACGCCGGATCGGTCACCGCCTGCGCTGCCACCACGTAAGCGTGCAGGTGTTTGCCGGCGGCACCGTCCTGAGCGAGCACCACGGCTTCACGGATCTCGTCCCGCTCCAGCAGTCGCGCTTCGATTTCGCTGAGTTCGATACGGAACCCGCGAATCTTCACCTGATGGTCAGCCCGGCCGATGTACTCGATGTTGTCGTCACTGCCCTGGCGCACCAGGTCGCCGGTGCGGTACAGGCGTTCGCCGTTGCTGGCGTACGGGTTCGGCACGAAGCGTTCGGCGGTCAGTGCCGCGCGCATCAGATAACCCCTGGTGACACCGGCACCGCCCAGATACAGCTCGGCGGGCACCCCACTCGGCAGTACTTGCAACTGGCTGTCGAGCAGATAAGCCACGGTGTTCTGCAACGGTCGCCCGATGTTCGCCTGCCCCTGCGGCGTACGCAGAGTGAAGGTTGAATAGGTGGTGTCTTCCGACGGCCCGTAGAGGTCGTAGACCTGCTGCACCGAGGTGCTCGCGTACAACGTGTCGACCAGGCTCTGCTTGAGCGGTTCGCCGGCCAGATTGATGGTCGCCACCGAATGCGGAATCTGCCCAGCACGTTGCAGCGCAGCAATCGCCGACGGCACCGTGTTGATCAGCGTGACCTGTTCGCGGGCCGGCAAATCGGCCAGCGCCAGCGCATTGTCCGCCAGCACCAGGCAACCACCGCAGGCCAGGGTGACGAAGATCTCCCAGACCGACAGGTCGAAGCAGATCGATGTCGACGCCAGCACGCCGCGCAACTGCTCTTCACGATAGACCCCGGCCGACCACTGAATCAGTGCCGACAGGTTGCCATGGGTGATCGCCACGCCTTTCGGTTTGCCGGTCGAGCCCGAGGTGTAGATGACGTACGCCAGATTTTGCGCAGTGACATTCACCACCGGTGCCGTTGTCGGGAACGCGCGCAACGCGCCCTCTTCCACCAACAGCACCTGTGCGTTCAGCGTCTCGGGCAGCAGCGCCAGAGCGGCCGGCTCGGTGATCAGCACGGCGGCGCGGCTGTCGTCGAGCATGTGCAACAAGCGTTCCTGCGGATAGTCCGGGTCCAGCGGCACATACGCGCCACCGGCCTTGAGAATTGCCAACAGCGCCACGAGCATGTCCGGCGTGCGCCGCATGCACACCCCGACCCGCACCTCTGGCCCGACGTCCATTGCTTGCAGCTTGTGCGCCAGACGAGTGGAACGGGCATCGAGGCTTTGATAATCGATCCGTTGCTCGGCGAACAACACCGCGTCTGCTTGCGGCTGACGCTGCACCTGCGCAGCGATGTGCTCCAGCACCGTGCGCGCGTCCGTTGCCGTATCGTCGGCCTTGCCCCACGCGATAGCCTGTTGACGCTGCGGTTCGGCGAGCAATTGCAACGCACCCAGCGGCTGTGAGGCGTCGGCGAGGAACTGCGTCAGCAGGCTTTGCAGTTGCGCGCTCAAACCGCTGATTGCCGTTGCATCGAAACAGGCCCGGTCGTAACTGATCCCCAAGCTCAGCTCGCGCCCGGTGACCGCCACCAGCGTCAGCGGGTAGTTGGTCTGTTCCTGACGACGAATCGCCGAGAACGTCAGTCCCGTGGCCGGGCCCTGTTGCAGCGCTTCGGCCATCGGGTAGTTTTCGAATACCAGAATGCTGTCGAACAACGCCCCGTTGCCCGCACCCGCCCAACGCTGAATGTCGTAGAGCGGCGTGTGTTCGTGCTCGCGCAGGGCCAGATTGACGTCTTGTACCTGTTGCAGCCACTGACTGACAACGATCTCGGCGGACGGCGCCGCGACCACCGGCAAGGTGTTGATGAACAGGCCGATCTGCTGCTCGACGCCCGGCAAGTCGGTCGGACGCCCGGCAACCGTGGCGCCGAAGGCCACGTGGTCCTGACCGGTGTAACGCTGCAACAGCACCAGCCACGCCGCTTGCACCAAGGTATTGAGGGTGACTTTCTGCTCGCGGGCAAAACGGTTCAGATCCGTCGTCAACGTCTCGCTGAATACGTGTTCGTGATCGGCGTAACCGCTGGCCTCTGACTTCACGCCCGACAAGGCACTGGCCAGACGCGTCGGTTCATCAAGATCAGCGAGGGCTGTCGTCCAGAAATCCCGACTGGCCTGCTGATCACGCTGGCCCAGCCATTCGATGTAATCACGATAACGCCCCTGCCCGACCGCCGGGGTCATGCCGGCATAACGTTGCAGCACTTCGCCGAACAACTGCGACGTGCTCCAGCCGTCCATGAGGATGTGGTGGCAGGTGTAGATCAGGTGATGCGTCGCCTCATCCGTGCGCACCAGGCTCACCCGCAACAGCGGCGCGCCGGTCAGGTCGAATCCGCTGGCGAGGTCGTCGCCGGCCAGTTGATCCAGCGCTGTGCCGAGGTCAGCACGACCACGCCAGTCCTGCACGCGCCATGGCATCTGCGCACTCTGACGCACCACTTGCACCGCAGCGGCGGCATCCTGTGGCCAGACGAATGTCGTGCGCAGGATCTCGTGGGCATCAACGGTTTGCTGCCAGGCCTGACGGAAACGCTCGGCGTCGAGATGTTGCACATCGACGCGCAGTTGGTTGGTGTACGCCGGACTGTCCGGATCGTTGACGCTGTGGAACAGAATGCCTTGCTGCATCGGCGACAACGGATAGAGGTCAACGATCTCGCGAGCCGGGATCGGCAGCGCCGAGAGTTGTGCCTGAGTCAGTGTCGCCAGACTGAAGTCCGACGGCGTCACAGCCGCCTCGCCACTGTCGCAGCAATGCTCGATCAAACGCTCAAGCTCGCGACGATAGGCCTCGGCCAGCGCCTCGACAGTTTCTGCGCGATACATGCCGGTGCCGAAGGTCCAGGTCAATTCCAGCTCACCGCCGAAGACCTGACCGTCAACGCTCAACCAGTTACCCAACGGCGCCGCCGCGTCCTGGTTGGCGCCGGTGCTTTCACCACTCGGCACGAACAGCGCGCCGGCGTCAGCGTTGAACGCGCCGTCGAACTGGCCGAGATAGTTGAAGGTCACGCGCGGCTGCGGCAATGCCTGCAACTCGGCGGATCGGCTCAGGTAACGCAGCACACCAAATCCGATGCCTTTGCCCGGCACCGCACGCAGTTGCTCCTTGATTGCGCAGAGGGACGCACCCGGCAGCGCCTCAGGCGTCAGACGCACCGGGAACAGGCTGCTGAACCAGCCCAGGGTGCGGCTCAGATCGATGTCGTCGAACAGGTCCTCACGGCCGTGACCTTCGAGCTGGATCAATACCGAAGGCTGTTCGCTCCAGTCACACAACACCCGCGCCAGAGCCGTCAGCAGCAGGTCGTTGATCTGCGTGCGATACGCCGCCGGCGCCACTTTGAGCAGCTTGTGGGTCAGCGCCTGATTCAAACGCGAACTGGCGCGGGCCGCCTGTTCGCGGGTCTGGGTGTCCTGCGGGAAGTCGCGTGGCAATTGCGCGTCGACCGCCTCCAGGGTTTGCCGCCAGTAGGCGCTTTCAGCGGCCAGCGCTGCGCTTTGCCCGTAACGGTGCAGTTGCTCGGCCCAGCTGTGCAGCGAGCTGCTTTTGCCCGGCAACACCAGCGACGTACCCGCCGCCAGCGCGGTGTAAGCGTGCTGCAGATCTTCGAGCAGAATGCGCCACGACACCCCGTCGACCACCAGGTGATGAATGACCAGCAACAGACGTTGCTCAGCGTTCGGCAGGCTCACCAGCAGCGCCCGCACCAGGCGCCCTTGTTGCAGATCGAGACTGCGCTGGGCTGCATCGGCGAGCGCCGGCAAAGCGTCCAGACTGTCCAGCTCACGCACCCACAACAGCTCTGGATCACGCTGGGTCTGCGGCATTACCTGCCACACGTCGCCGGACGCCTGGAAATTCAGGGCCAGCGCTTCGTGCTGTTCGATCAGCGCCGCCAGTGCTGCCCGCAGATGCGCGGCGTCGAGCGGCGTGGTCGGCTGCAACATCACCGACTGGTTCCAGTGCTGACGCTGGGCAATCGCGGTATCGAAGAACCGTGCCTGAATCGGCAACAATGGCAACGGTCCGCGAGCCCCCGGTACCGCAGCGGCGACGGGTTTGGCTTCGATCAGCTTGGCCACCGCGGCCAGTTGGCCGACGGTCTGTTTTTCGAACAGTTGCTTAGGGCTCAGCTTGATGCCCTGGCGTTTGGCCCGAGCGATGATTTGCAGGCTGAGGATCGAGTCGCCGCCCAGTTCAAAGAAGTTATCGGTGCTGCCCACACGCTCAAGCTTGAGCACGTCGGCCCAGATCGCCGCGAGTTTTTCTTCGACTTCACCCACTGGCGCGACGAAGTGTTGAGTGACCACGCCCGGCACCGGCAAGGCACGCTTGTCGAGTTTGCCATTGGCGGTCAGTGGCAATTGCTCGAGCAGGACAATCTGCGCCGGCACCATGTAGTCCGGCAGGCACGCCTGCAACTGCTCGCGCAACGCCTGCGCTTGCAATGTCCGACCTGCCACTGGCACACACCACGCGACCAGTTGCAGCCGGGTCGGGTCGTCATCCAGCGCCAGCGCCAGCACCGCCGCTTCGCTGACACCCTCAAGGCCCAGCAGCACCCGCGCGACTTCCGCCGGCTCCACGCGATAACCGCGCACCTTGACCTGATCGTCGGCGCGGCCGATGAACTCCACCGTTTGCTGACGATTGCGGCGTACGCGGTCACCGCTGCGATACACCCGCGCACCCGGCGCGCCGAATGGGTCCGGGAGGAAGCGCTCGGCGGTCAGCCCCGGCTGGTTCAGATAGCCCAGCGCCACGCTGTCACCCCCGATGTACAACTCGCCAGCCACCTGATCGGCGACGTTGTTCAGCACATCGTCGAGCACGTAAACGTGAGCGCCGGCCAGCGCGCTACCGACCGGTACGCTGCGCGTGAGCGTCAGATCACCGACTTCATGGGCCAACACGCCCACCGTGGTTTCACTCGGCCCATAGTGGTTGATGAGGCGACAGCCTGGTTTGAGCTGACGCACGCGCTCGACCAGGGCCAGCGAGCACGCCTCACCGCCGACGATCAGCGCGTGTTCTGGCAGCACGTCGGCCGGCCGCGCGGCCTGCAACAGCGCCGCCAGATGGCCCGGGACGATTTTCAGCATGCCCACTTGATGCGCGGCCATGTACTCGGCAAACCGGTCCGGATCGAAGCCCAGCTCTTCCGGCAAGACATGCAGCAGTCTCCCGGAACACAGAGCGCCGAACAGCACGGTAAAACCAAGGTCTGCGGCGATGGTCGAGACCAGCGCCATGCTGGCGTCCGCTGTCGGCGCCAGTCGCTCCAGCACACCGCGCACATAACTGCCCAGCGCGCCGTGGCTGACCAGTACGCCTTTCGGTTGCCCGGTGGAACCGGAGGTGTGAATCACATACGCCGGTGATTGCTCGCACAACGTCACTGCTGGGCAAGTGTCCGGCATTGACTGCCACTGCTGCGGTGCAAACGCGATGCCCTGACAACCGTCGACCGCCAGCCCGGACACACGCGCATCGCCTTCGGCGCACAACAGAACCCGTGCTTTCGCAGCACCGAGCATCTGCTGCAAACGTGCGTCCGGGGCCTTGACGTCCAGCGGCATGTACACCGCGCCAGCCTTGAAGATCGCCAACACCGAAGTCAGCCAGTCCAGCGAACGCTCCATCAGCACCGCCACCGGCTGGCCGGCGCGCACGCCTTGGGCGCGCAAATGTTGAGCCAGACGATTAGCCGCCTGGTCCAGCACCTGATAACTCAAGGCCTGATTCAGGTCGCGCGCGGCCAGTACTTCAGGCTGGCGGGCGACCTCACGATCCCAGTGCTGCAACACCGACAACGCCGGTTCGGCGGGGGCCGGGAGTGGCGCTGGCGAGATCGGTGCAACGCTATGCAGTGGCGCTTGCGGCGCTTTCAACAACGCGCTGAACAGACCGAGCAAGGCCGGTACGAAAGCCTCGACCGTCGCCGCACGATAGAGATCACTGGCATAAGTCATCTGGCCGTGAATCAGCGTGCCGTCATCGGTGATGTCCAGCGCCAGATCGAAGTGGGTCCCGTCCTTGTCCAGCGGATACTCGGCAACGGTCAGCCCAGGCAGGGCCATCGAACGCTGCTTCTGCATGCCGACGTTCTGGTTGAACTTGGCCTGGAACAGCGGGTTGTGGCCCAGGGTCCGTTCGGCCACCAACTCGTCCACCAGTTGCTCGAACGGCAGCTCTTGATGCGCCTGCGCACCGAACGAGGCTTCACGCACCCGCGCCAGCAGATCCTCGAAACTGCCGCGCTCATCTACCTCGCACCGCAGCACTTGGGTGTTGACGAAAAAGCCGATCAGCCCTTCGACTTCAGCACGGCCACGGTTGGCATTCGGCACGCCAACACGAATATCGCGCTGTCCGGCCTGCCGCGACAGGAACAGCGAGAATCCGGCCAGCACCAGCATGAACAGACTGATGCCCTGGCTACGGGCAAAGGCGTTCAGTTGCAGGGACAGCGGCGCACCGAAGTCAAAACTCAGGGTCTGGCCTTC
Source organism: Pseudomonas sp. 4CAES_32.4 (assembly GCF_058136335.1). Lineage (NCBI taxonomy): Bacteria > Pseudomonadati > Pseudomonadota > Gammaproteobacteria > Pseudomonadales > Pseudomonadaceae > Pseudomonas > Pseudomonas sp. 4CAES_32.4. The sequence continues at coordinate 2,120,809 of NZ_CM176882.1, read as the reverse complement.
GAAGCTTTGCGTCAGCGGTCGGGCAAAGTCCGGCGCCACTTCCAGCAGCGGATGCTCTTCACCCAGTTGCTGGCGCCAGTAATCGAGTTGCCGCTCGCCCTCGCCTGCCTCCAGCCAGCGGCGCTGCCAGATCGCGTAGTCGGCGTATTGCAGCGTCAGCGCTGGCAATTGCGGTTCGCGTTCGAGGCTGAACGCCTGATAACACTGGACGAACTCCTTGACCATCACGTCCATCGACCAGCCGTCAGAGACGATGTGGTGCATGCTCACCACCAATACAAACTCTTCGTCGGCCAATGCAAACAGACTGGCGCGCAGCAGCGGCCCGTGGCGCAAATCGAATGGCCGTGCGGTAACGGTCTGCACCTGTTGCGCCAATACCTGCTCGCGCTCTGACGGTGGCAGGCCGGTCAGGTCAATGCGTTCCACAGCCAGTGGTTGCTGCTCAAGGATTACTTGATACGGCTGATCACCGTCAGTCTGGAACACCGTGCGCAGGACCTCATGGCGCGCCACCAGATGATCGAAGGAGCGCTGCAGCGAGGCTTCGTCCAGACGCCCGTTCAGGCGCAGGCCGGCGGCCATGTTGTAGGCGGCGCTTTGCGGTTCGAGTTGCCAGAGAAACAGCAGGCGCTGCTGAGCGAACGACAACGGAATCGGCGCGATATCGTGACGACTGACCGGCAGCGGCAACAGGCTGAAGTCCTTGCCGTCTTCGCGCAGCTTGGCCAGAAACAGCCGACGCTGCTCCAGCGGCAAACCGACGAACCTTTTCGCGATGCGCTCCGCCATGGTGCCGCTCATACTTCTTCTCCTTCCAAAGCATTCATGAACTGATCCATGTCGGACCAGTCGTCGTTCGTTGCACCGTCAGCCAGTTGCGCCAGCACGGCGGCCAGATCAGCCAGCAGCGGTTTCTCGAACAGGCTGCGCAGCGGCAGCACCACGCCTTGCTGACTTTTCACCCGGGCGATCACTTGCGCGGCCAACAGCGAGTGGCCGCCCAATTCAAAAAAGTGATCGTCCAGACCGACCTGCGAAACCTGCAGGACATCCGCCCAGATCTGCGCCAGACACCGCTCGGCGTCCGATTGCGGGGCGCGATAATCGCCCTGCAACTGCGCCGGATCCGGCGCTGGCAAGGCCTTGCGATCGAGCTTGCCGCTCGGTGTCAGCGGCAGGTTCGCCAGCAACAGCAGATGGCCCGGCACCATGTAGTCCGGCAGATTGGCTTGCAGCGCCGCGCGGATTTGCTGACGGAACGCCGCTTGCGTCGCCGCGCTTTGGAGCACGGCCGGATCGGTGACCACGTAGGCTACCAGTTGCAAGCCACCGCTCAGGGGTACCGCCAGCACCACCGCCTCGCGGATGCCGGGACATTGCTGCAGGCGCGATTCGATTTCGCCCAGCTCGATGCGGAAACCGCGAATCTTCACTTGATGATCGACCCGGCCGATGTACTCCACGGCTCCGTCAGGTCGCAGTCGCGCGCGGTCGCCGGTGCGATACAGGCGCTGGCCGTCGGCGAACGGGTCAGCGATAAAGCGCTCGGCGCTGAGGATCGGCTGACGGTGATATCCACGCGCCAGGCCCGGCCCGCCGATGTACAACTCGCCCACCGCGCCTTGCGGCAGCAGATTCAAATCATCGTCCAGCACGTACAGGCGACGTGCGTCGAGACCGTGGCCGATCGGGATGCCGCGCCACGACACGGCGTCCGCCGTCAGCGCCGTGCAGTCGTGAATGGTCGACACCACCGTGGCTTCGGTCGGCCCATAGGTATTTAGCAGTCGCACATGGCCCAGACCGGCCTGTTGCCACAGACGCAAACCGTCCACCGCCATCGCTTCGCCGCCGACGTGAATCTGCCGCAGCGCACCGAAACCGCTCGGTGGGTTGGCGGCATATTCCTGCACCAGCCAATACCAATAAGCGGCAGGCAAGTCGGCGAGGGTGATGCCGTGATCGACAATCACTTGATACAACGCCGCGCTGTCCCACAACCGCGCATCGCGCAGGACGACTGCGGCGCCATGGCACAGCGGCGGGAAAAACTGCTCGACGAAGCCGTCGAAGCTGCTGGTGGCGAATTGCAAAACGCGGTCGCCTTCGCGCAGGTCGCTGTAATCGATGGCGCGGGCGATGAACTCGCTCAACGCGCCGTGACTGACCGCGACGCCTTTCGGGCGGCCGGTCGAGCCTGAGGTGTAGATCACGTAGGCGAGGTTTTGCGCTTCGACCGTTACCGACAGATTGTCGGCGCGATCACTCTCGGCCAGTTGCTCCAGGCACAGGCAATCAACGCCACCCAGTTCTGGCAGGCTGGCGAGGCTTTCGCGATCAGTCAGTAACAGTTTCAGGTCGCTGTCATCGAGCACGTGGCGCAAACGTTCGGCCGGTGTTTGCGGATCCAGCGGCACGTAAGCGCCACCGGCCTTGAGCACCGCCAGCAATGCCACTGCCAGTTCCAGCGAGCGCCCCAGCGCCACACCTACCAGCACATCAGGGCCGACACCGCGAGCGCGCAACTGATGGGCCAGGCGATTGCTGCGGGTGTTCAACTCGGCGTAGGTGAATGACGGCGACGGCTCGGTCGCCAGAATCACCGCTGCTGCCTGCGGCGTGCGCGCCACCCGCGCTTCGAACAGGGTCTGCACACTGGCGAAAACCGGTTCTGCCTCGGTGACTTGAATGAGTTGTGCGCGTTCGGTCTCGGCCAGCAGCTCGACTTCACCGACGACTTGCTGCGGATCACGGCACACGGACGCGAGGATGTTGCGCCAATGCCCGGCCATCGCGGCGATGGTCGCTGCATCAAAAATATCGGTGGCGTAGGTGAACGCCGCGAACAACTGCTCGCCCTCCTCGCGGGTGTCGAGCATCAGGTCGCTGGTGGCGGCATGCTGGCGACCGCTGCCGGACAATTGCTCTTGCGTCAAATAACCCACCTGCAAACCCGACGCCAGCTGCACCTGCTGCAAATCGGTCACCAGCGGCTGGTGGTTGAACATCACCTGGAACAAGGGGTTGTGGCTTTGGCTGCGCGCCGGCTGCAGGGCCTCAATCAAGGCGTCGAACGGCAGATCCTGATGAACCTGCGCGCCGAGTGCAGCCTCGCGCAAACGTTGCAACAAATCGGCAAAGCGTGTTTGCGCGGTGACTTCGCTGCGCAGGATCTGCGTATTGACGAAGAAGCCGATCAGCCCCTCCGTTTCGCTGCGGGTGCGGTTGGCGATCAGCCCGCCAACGCGAATGTCAGTCTGGCCGCTGTAGCGGTGCAACAACGTTTTGAACGCGGCCAGCAACACCACAAACAGTGTCACGCCCTGACGTTGCGCAAGATTTTTAAGGTCCTGGCGCAGCGCTGCGTCGATCACCGTTTCCAGACGGGCGCCCTGATGACTGGATTGCGCCGGATAGGCACGATCGGTCGGCAGCTCAAGCACCGGATGCTCGTCGCCCAATTGCGTACGCCAGTAATCCAGCTGACGTTCGCGCTCACCGGCCTCCAGCCAACTGCGTTGCCACAGCGCGTAATCGCGGTAGTGCACGGTGAGTGCCGGCAACGACGGCTCGCGCCCCGCCACCAGTGCGTCGTAGGTGCGCATGAACTCATCGATGAGAATGTTCATCGACCAACCATCGGCGATGATGTGATGCAGAGTGAGCAGCAACACGTGCTCCTGCTCGGCCAGACGCAACAGGCGCAGGCTGAACAGCGGGCCGTTCTCGAGATCGAAGGCCTGACCGGCCTCAGCCATCATGTGCTGTTGCGCCAGCGGCCAGCGTTGGGCTTCGGGCACTGCACTGAGATCGGTGATCGCCAGTTTCAATGGCTGAGGTTCAGCGACACGCTGAAACGCGCGCTCACCTTCCTGACCAAAGGTCGTGCGCAAGCACTCGTGCCGCGCGGCCAACTGACTGAACGCCTGCTCCAGCGCCTGCGCTTGCAAGTCTCCCGAAAGACGTACCGCCATCGGCAAGTTGTAAGCAGCGCTGTGCGGGTCCAGTTGCCACAGAAACCACATCCGCTGCTGGGCATACGAAAGCCCGTCTCGCTCGGCGACACCGACACAGGCAGTCATGGGAAGCTGCGCAAAATCGATGCCCTCACGGGCCATGCCGGCGAGGAACAAACGGCGTTTGTCCTGTGGCAGTTCGATAAAGCGACGGGCTAGTTTCTGGGCGTCTGCGGCATTCATGCATGGGGTCCTTGCTGATCAGCGGCGTGACCAGGAGACCCGGTCGTATCAACAAGAACGAATGACAAACGCAATGATTTAGCGCACTGGCGCAACAGCGGCTCGACGGTCACGCCAGCAGGCGCACAAATGCCGAAGCCGGCACAAGACCGGCTTCGGCAGTTTTACCATTGCGCGAGGGGATCGCTCAGAGCGGACCCTGTGAATGCCCTTCAGCCATGGCGACAATCACTTTACGCGGACCTTCGAACGGCGAACGCGCATGCGCCGAGAGCATGTTGTCGAGCATCAGCACATCGCCCTCCTGCCAGGGGAAGCTGATCGCGCACTCATCGAGCACCGCGCGAATTTGCGCCAGCACCTCGTCCTCAATCGCCGAGCCATCGCCGTAATAGACGTTACGCGGCAAATCTTCTTCGTCGACGATATCGAGCAGGCTTTCACGCACTTCCGCTTGCAGGTTGGAAATGTGGAACAGGTGCGCCTGATTGAACCAGACGTTGTCACCGGTCACCGGATGGACCGCCACCGCCTGACAGGTCTGACGGGTGCGCAACTCACCGTCGTCCTTCCATTCGCAGACAATGCCGTGGGCCTTGCAGTAGGCCTCGACGACTTCGCGGTCTTCAGTGTTGAATACGTCTTCCCAAGCCACATCCAGACCATTGCCGAAGTTGCGCACATACATCAGCCCTTTGCTGACAAAGCGCTCGCGAATCGCCGCCGGAATACGCCGATAGACTTCACGACTGTCGGCAATCGGCGTCTCGCCACCGGACTTCGCGGCGATCATGCTGTAGAACCAGATTTTCATCGGCCAGTCGCGGGAGTAGGCCTGCTCGTTGTGCAGCGGAATGCTCTGGTGCGCCGGGTATTCGGTGGAGGTGTACACGCCTTGCGTCACGTTGGTGCGCGGCGTCGAGCCGAACTCATAGTTCAACAGCGGGTGGCCAAAACTGGCCGCGAACTGACGGAACTGTTCGGCACCGTTCAGACGGAAGCCACGGAACAGCACCCCGCCGTCGCGCAGTAAGTGTTCGTCCACCAGCGCTTTCAATTCATCGAACACCGCCAGCAAGTCGGTATCCGCATCAGACGCTTCTACCAACAACGGCAAGCGCCCCCGTTGCGGCAGCAGTGGCCGAACGGAAAATTCCACAGCAACAGCCATGACTGGCCTCCTGTAATCACTCGATAGGTGAACCGCGCTAAAAGGCCGGCGCCGCTGCCTGCGCATGACGGCGGTGATGGACTTCCAGATGGGTCTTGATCGTGCGAATGACCCGGGCCTCGTGTTCATGGATGAAGAAATGCCCACCGGTCATCATGTCCACGGAAAAACTGCCCAGGGTTTCCTTGCTCCAGCCGATCAGTTGCTCGGTGGTCGCGCGGTCTTCCTTGCCGCCCAGCACATGCACCGGGCAATTGAGCAAAGGCCGTTGCGCCGGCGTGAAACGCCCGCACATCATGAAGTCGGCGCGCAGCACCGGCAGGGTCAGGCTCATCAGCTCTTTGTTGGCCAGCACTTCTTCGCTGGTGCCCTGAAAAGTGCGCAATTGATCGATCAATTCCTCATCGCTGCGCGCGTCGGCAAAGCCGCGATCGTAGTCACTGCGCATCGTCGGCGCGGCCGTGCCTGAGGCGAACAATGCCACCGGCTCCGGCGCACCGAGTTCACGAAAGGCATGTGCCAGCTCGCACGCCAGCAGCGCACCGAGGCTGTGCCCGAACAGCGCATATGGCGCCTGCAAGCCGGGCTTGTGCTCGCGGGCCAACTGCCGGGCCAGCGCACGCATGTCGATTTGCAGGGGTTCGTCGAAACGGGCACCGCGCCCGGGCAGCTCCACCGGTTGCAGGTGCAGCCACGACGGCAGTTGGCGCCGCCAGCGGCTATAGACCATGGCGCTGGCGCCCGAATAGGGCAGGCACAGCAGTGTCAGCTTTGTCACCGCGTTTACCTCAATAGGGTTATCTGTAAAAGAGAACGGATGAGGTGACGCACGAATTAGTCGGATGGCCGATCACTTCAGGTGACGGAAACTCTGCACGGCCGACGCGAGGACAACCGCCCCGGCAGCTATCGCCAGCCAAAAGCCGCTGCGTGCGCCGAAGGCATCCACCAGCCAGCCGGAACCGGCAGCACCAATCGCCACGCCAATACTTAATCCCGTCACCAGCCAAGTCAGGCCTTCAGTCAACTTGGCCGGCGGCACGATACGCTCGATCAGCGCCATCGCCACGATCAACGTTGGCGCGAAGAACAGACCGGCGATAAACACCGCCATCGACAATCCCAAGATATTGCTCGCCAGCAACAGCGGCAACGTCGTCACCGCCGTCGCCACCCCGCCGTACAGGAACAACTGCGGCAATGGCAGTTTCGAACGCATCGCCCCGAAAGCGATGCCCGCCAGACACGAACCGATGGCATAGACCGACAGCACGATACTGGCGGCCGCCGGCTGACCCTGTTGTTGGGCAAACGCGACGCTGACTACATCGATCACACCGACAATAATGCCCATGGCAATCATCAGCGCCAGCAGTAGCTGAACGTCCGTCGAACCAATGATCGAGCCCTGATCTTCGGACGAGTGCGGATGCACCGCCGGTTCGGTGCTGCGTTGCGCCACAAACGCCGTCACGCCAACCGCCAGCGCCAACAACGCCGCCAGCGGTCCCGCCTCGGGAAACACCGCCACGCACAACCCCACCGACAAGGGCGGGCCGACGATAAAGCACACTTCATCCAGCACTGACTCCAGCGCATAGGCCGTCTGCAATTGCGGCTGGCCGCGATAGATCTCGGTCCAGCGGGCACGCACCATCGCCGACATGCTCGGCATGCACCCGGCCAGCGCGGCGAAGATAAACAGTGTCCAGTTCGGCGCCTGCAACCGCGTGCACAGCAGCAACATCAATAGCGACCCGCCGCCGATCAGCGCCGACACCGGGAGAATTTTTCCCTGCCCAAAGCGATCGACCAATCGCGACACCTGCGGCGCACAAAACGCCGTCGCCAGCGCGAACGTCGCCGCCACAGCTCCCGCCAGCGCGTAGCCCCCCTTTAACTGCGAAAGCATGGTGATCACGCCGATCCCGGTCATCGAAATCGGCATGCGCGCGATCATCCCGGCCAGGACAAAATTGCGCGCGCCGGGGGCTGTGAATAATTCGCGGTAGGGGTTTGCCATGGGTGCTGCCTCATCAAGGGCCGCCAAGTTGCCACAAGGCTCGCAGGGCGCAAAGCGCACAATTGTTGGTGGAATGTGAAGGTGCGCGACTACCAGCCTGCGGTTCGACGCATGCGCTGACGACCGATGCCTGATACAGCCGAAATTGCCGCCAACCTCTCGAATCACAATGACCATTTGTCGAAAACCAGCCACACCTGTCAGATCTGACAGGTGCCTTTTTTCGCCACACAAGTTTTCATTGATCCGTCGCTCAACTGCGCAGCGCTCCTGACGAACAGGCAACGTGCATGGGCACTATCTGGCAGCGAACATACTCGGGAGCCCTGCTATGGAAGAACAGCTCATTCTCGTCTCACCCAAGGATCGCCAGACCGGCGTGGCCGCAAAGATGCAAGTGCATCACCAGGGCCTGCGCCATCGGGCGTTTTCCATTCTGCTGTTCGATCCGCAGGGCCGGCTACTGATGCAGCAACGCGCGTTGGGCAAATATCATTCCGGCGGGCTATGGACCAACACCTGCTGCGGGCATCCTCGCGCGGGCGAACGGACGGCAGTCGCTGCCAACCGTCGATTGCAGGAAGAAATGGGCATGTCCTGCAAGCTGCACAAAGTCGCCTCGATGCTCTACCACGAGCAAGTGTCCGATCAACTGATCGAGCATGAATTCGATCATGTGTTTGCCGGTATCAGTCAGACCGATCCGGTGGCCAATCCTGATGAAGCCGAAAGCTGGGAGTGGCTGACGCTGGAGGAGATCGCCGAACGGATCGAACACCTGCCCGACATGTTCACGATCTGGTTTCGCCGGATGTTTGAGCAGTTCGCAATAGTGGGTGTCCGGCAGTGGTTCGAGTCCGTCCGCGAAGCGTCAGCGGCACGATCAACGCCAAGCCCTTCTGGTGCAAAGACCGGATCACCCTGGGCCGTCCCGCCGCTGTACTGCCCGGCGCCTTTTCGGGTCGACGGGGCGCTGGCCGGGGCAGTGGATGATCTGCTTATGCCATGGATCGAGAAGGTCGGGATATTTCCGGGCCAACTCGACAAAGTCCGCGCCATGGGCTTCGGTCGCTTCGCCATGCTTTGCCATTCGGACACGGATGATCCTCTACGCTTGCTGCTTCAGGCCCAATGCATGGGCGCTCTGTTTGCCCTCGACGATTACTATTGCGACGACGAAAGAACCGGTTCCGATCCCCGGGTGATCGGCCGTCGGTTGACGGTGGCTCTCGCGGCGCTGGAGCCGGTGCACCTGACCAGCCCCTTCCAACCCCTGCTTGACCGTGTCCTCGATAGTGACCCGGTATTGGTCGGACTCAGTCACTACATGCGGAGGGTCACGGAACTCGCCACACCAGCGCAAACCGCACGGGTACGCCATGAAATCTGCGCGATGTTTGTCAGCATGACGGCAGAAGCAAATTGGCGCGTCGAGCATCTGATGCCGCCCGTCTGGGAGTATTTGGCGCACCGCCAAGCCAACAGTTTCTTGCCATGCCTGTCGTTGATCGACATCGTTGGAGGCTATGAGCTGCCCGCCAATGTTTACAGCGCACCCGAAGTGCGGCGAATCACGACGCTGGCCGCCAGCGCCACGATTATTGCCAATGACTTGTTTTCGGCCCGCAAGGAACAACAGGCCGGGATTGGTGATTTCAATTTACCGTTGCTGCTGGCGCGCGAGCAGCAATGTTCACCGCAACAGGCAATGGCGCAAAGCGCTGCCATCCACGACGAAATCATGCATCTGTATGAAGCCGCAGAGCTGGCCGTCTTGCCGGGCGCATCGCCGCGGCTTAAACGCTATTTGCGAGGAATCAAGAGCTGGCTGGCCGGCAATGTCGAATGGCATCGCACCAGTGGCCGCTATCAGGTCTGAAACTGTCGATCTTTTCATGATCGCAGATGAACTCTCGCCGCCGCCCGTCAGTCAGCTGAATACGCTCTCCGACCCAAGGCGCGATTTGACATGCAGATCTCCCTCACCGGACAAGTAGCCCTGATCACCGGCGCCAGCTCCGGCATCGGCCACGCGGCCGCCAAAGCCCTCGCCGCTGCCGGTGCGGCGGTGGTCGTCAACTACAACCGTCAGGCCGAACCTGCCGAAGCACTGGCCCGACAGATCATTGCCGACGGTGGCCAAGCGCTGGCCATCGGTGCCGATGTGTCGAAGGAAGACGACGTTGAACGACTGTTCGCCGAAACCCTCGACGCCTTCGGTTCGCTGGATATTCTGGTGGCCAACTCGGGCATGCAAAAAGACGCCGCCGCTGTGGACATGACTCTGGACGACTGGAACGCAGTAATCGGTGTCAACCTCACCGGCCAGTTCCTCTGCGCCCGTGCCGCCCTGCGCATCTTCAATCGCCAAGGCGTTCGCGAAGGCGTGTCCCGTGCGGCGGGCAAGATCATTCACATGAGTTCGGTGCACCAGCGCATTCCCTGGGCCGGGCATGTCAATTACGCAGCGTCCAAGGGCGGTGTCGACCAGTTGATGCAGACCCTCGCGCAGGAAGTCAGCCATCAACGCATTCGCATTAACGGCATTGCGCCGGGGGCGATTCGCACGCCGATCAATACCGCGGCGACCACCGGCGATGCAGAACAGGCCCTGCTCAAACTGATTCCCTATGGCCGCATCGGCGATGTCGAAGACGTCGCCAATGCAGTGGTTTTCCTTGCTTCCGACGCCTCCGACTACATCGTCGGCACCACCCTGTTCATCGACGGCGGCATGAGCCTCTATCCGGAGTTTCGCGGCAATGGCTGAGCATCACCTGGAACGACAAAGCCCGATCGATGCCCACGGCATCATCGGCGACATGCGCAGTGCGGCATTGATCAACGATCACGGCAGCGTCGATTTTTTCTGCTGGCCGGAATTCGACAGTCCGTCGATTTTCTGTTCGCTGCTGGACACACCCGAAGCGGGGATTTTCCAGTTGGCGCCGGACTTGCCCGATGCCCGCCGCGAGCAAATCTATCTGCCCGACACCAATGTCCTGCAAACCCGTTGGCTGAGCGAACGCGCGGTGGTCGAAATCACTGATCTGCTGCCCGTGGCCGATAACGAAGACGACTTGCCGCTACTGATGCGCCGGGTTCGCGTGGTCAGTGGCGAGGCAACCTTCCATGTCCGTTGCGCCGTGCGCCATGACTACGCCCGCGCCGACACCCGCGCGCGGATGGACCGGCAAGCGGTGATTTTCAGTGCCGATGGCCAGCCTTCGATGCGTCTGAGCTCGGATCAGGCTTTGAACATTGAAGCCGAGGCGGCGGTGGCTTCGTTTACCTTGAAACAGGATCAGACCGCCGCGTTCATGCTCGGCGGCGAAGACGATCCACGCTTCGAGGAAGGCGCCGCGCAGCTGTGCATGGAACGCACATTGAAGTTCTGGCGCGACTGGGTCGGCCAGTCGATCTATCGCGGACGCTGGCGCGAAATGGTCAACCGCTCGGCCCTTGCGTTGAAACTGCTGACGTCGCGCAAACACGGCGCCATTCTCGCTGCCGCCACCTTCGGCCTGCCGGAAACGCCTGGCGGCGGACGCAATTGGGACTATCGCTATACATGGATCCGCGATGCCTCATTCACCGTGTATGCCTTCATGCGCCTGGGCTTTGTCGGCGAAGCCAACGCCTACATGGGCTGGCTGCGCGGACGGGTCAGCGATTGCTGCGGCAAGCCGATGAAGCTGAACATTCTGTACGCCATCGACGGACAGCAGGAATTGCCGGAAACCGAGTTGACCCACCTGTCCGGTCACGGTGGTGCGCAACCGGTGCGCATCGGCAACGGCGCTTACGATCAAGTCCAGCTCGACATCTTCGGCGAGCTGATGGACGCGGTGTATCTGGTCAACAAATACGGCGACGCGATTTCCCACGAAGGCTGGAAACACGTGCGCGAAGTCGTCGACCAAGTCTGTGAGACGTGGCAGACCAAGGACGTAGGCATTTGGGAAATGCGCGGTGAGCAGCATCATTTTCTGCATTCACGGCTGATGTGCTGGGTGGCGCTGGACCGGGCCATTCGTTTGGCCTCCAAGCGTTCGCTGCCCGCCCCGTTCGCGCAATGGGACCAGACCCGGCAGGCGATCTACGCCGACATCTGGGACAACTTCTGGGATGAAGAGCGCGGGCATTTCGTCCAGTACAAGGGTGGCACGGCGCTCGATGGCTCGATGCTGCTGATGCCGCTGGTGCGCTTCGTCAGCGCCAAGGACTCACGTTGGCTGTCGACGCTTAAAGCGATTGAAAAACATCTGGTGCGCGATGGCATGGTTTATCGCTATCGCAATGATGATGCCAATATCGACGGCCTCGCCGGCACCGAAGGCGCGTTTGCCGCGTGCTCGTTCTGGTACGTCGAATGCCTGGCCCGCGCCGGCCAAGTGGAAAAAGCGCACTTGGAATTCGAGCAATTGCTGCGCTACGCCAATCCGCTGGGCCTCTACGCCGAGGAGTTCGACAGCCATGGCCGGCACTTGGGCAATACGCCGCAAGCACTGACGCATCTGGCGTTGATCAGCGCGGCGAGCTTTCTGGATCGGCGCTTGAGTGGGGAAAAGAGTGAGTGGCAGCCGTAATTGTCATCAAAAGTTGTGGGAAATTTCCGTAGTTGCCGCGCATAACCAGACTCTCGCCTACGCCTGATGGCGCGAAGGCCCCGTCTGCGCGGCAATGGCTTACAAACGCTCAACATTTGTGCAGCAAGTCTCCCCCTGCAACTTGCACTTACACCCTGAAATACCTTGTTGCCAGCAGTTACAACCACCCCTACCATCCTCGCCAACGGGCACAGCGGAGCTGTCCAACAAAACCCGAATTCAAGGAACCAGAATGCCCCAGCACATCCAGCGCAGCATCGACTCCCCCCTTCGCACCGGCCTGACCCGCGCCCAACTCTGGGAAAACGCCGACAAAGGCCTGATCAAATGCTGGGAAGTCGGCCGCCAGCGCGCCATACGTTTCCCCGACCTCGCCCAACGCTGCCTCGCCGACGAACTGCCGGTGCTCGGCTGGAAAGGTGGCGTGAGCCGCAGCCTGAAGAAAAACGAAAAGTACGGCTCGTTGAAATACCTGGCGCAGTGGCAAGGCTTGCGTGGCGAGAATCTGGATATTGATCTGAGCGAAGAGCGTTCGCTGACCTGTTCGCGGACGAAGATGGTGGTGACGTTTACCCCGGATCGGACGAAGTATTTCAATCAGGTGGCGGAAGCTGAAGTCTGATCAGCATAAATTTTACTTAGCGGGCGCTGAAAGACTTCGTGCCCCGAAACCTCACTCATCAATTTTCGGATCATGGCGTGACTTCAACCAACGTAGACAAACTCGCACTGGCCGTTGCTTTGCTGGCACTGGGTGCGACCATTTGGCAGGCTCAGGCGCAAATCAAACACAACCATGTTTCAGTTGAGCCGCGCATCACCTCGTACTTCTCCAACAACGACAACAAAGACCAATGGGGCATCTACGCCTTCAACAACGGCATGGGTAATGCCTTTGTGGAGAGTCTTGAGGTGTATGTGGATGGAAAAGCGGTAGCGGATCATCCCTACGGTAAATTTTTCTCCGCTGTCACGACGCTCGGTCTTGACCCGATGTGTTTTCTGATTGGCGGTCCACGCCCGAACGATGCTTTTCAAGTGGGAAGCGAAGAACGGCTTATCGAAGCCAACCCGAAAGCGCCGACGACCTGCGCGCTGAACAAGCTGCTTCTACAGGCCCACGCCCGAAAACGTGTGGATTATGAGTTGGTGATCAAGTCGATTTATGGCGATCGTTTCAAATATCGCTATTCGACCAACTCACAAACCGCGATTTGAACGAGAGCAGTTTCAGGCAAACCTTCAGTGCAATGCTGAATCTATTGCAGCGCCGACCGAAAACCGCTCCCGATACGCCTGTGGCGTGACGCCAATCGCCCGCAGGAAACTGCGCCGCAGCGTCTCTTCACTGCCAAACCCGCAATTGGCGGCGATGCGTTTGACCGGCAGACCGGTATCACTGAGCAAGCGCCGCGCCGTTTCCACCCGGATCAGCTCAATCGCCCGCGCCGGGGTCTGGCCGGTGTCGGCGCGGTAATGGCGGACGAAACTGCGTTCGCTCATTCCGGCCTGTTCGGCGAGGGTCGGGATACCCAGATCGCAGGTCAGGTGTTCGGCGATCCAGGCGTGCAACTCATCAAAACGATTGCCCTGATTTTGCAGCGACAAGGTCACGCTGAACTGCGACTGACCGCCCGGGCGCTTGAGGAACACCACCAAGTGCCGGGCGACGTCCAACGCAATGTCGCTACCGAGATCTTCCTCAACCATCGCCAATGCCAGATCAATACCGGCAGTAACGCCTGCCGAGGTCCACACCGGGCCGTCATTGATGAAGATCGGATTGGCCTCGACCCGGAGATTCGGATGCTGTTGCGCCAGTTGTTCGCAGCGGGTCCAGTGGGTGACGACGCGGCGGCCATCGAGCCAGCCACTGGCCGCCAGCAAAAACGCACCCGTACACACTGACGCGACGCGCCGACATTTCGCGGCATGGTCGCGCACCCAATCCACCAGCGGCACGTCGTCGGCAGCGGGATAAATGCCCCAGCCACCGGCAATGATCAACGTATCGCTGGCCGCGTGCGGCAAAGGCTCGGCCAACACCGCCAAGCCTGCCGACGACATCACCGCCCCGCCACCGCTGGCGATCACACTCGGTGCGTAAGGGATCGGCAAGCCGCGCTGGCGGGCGAGGTCATTGGCCGAGGCGAACACCTGCAACGGCCCGGTGACGTCGAGGATTTGCATGTTGGCGAACGCGAGTACGTGGATGGCTTTGGGCATTTGGCGTAATTCGTGGGGTTATTGGCGTATGCGCCAGAACCTACGCGCCTACAGTAAAGCCGTCCACCCCTTTTCATGGAGCAAGAACGATGACGCTGCAGATCGGTTTTCTGTTGTTTCCACAGGTTCAGCAACTCGACCTGACCGGGCCTTACGACGTGCTCGCCTCGCTGCCGGGCGTGCAAGTGCATCTGATCTGGAAGGATCTGATGCCGGTCACCGCCAGCACTGGCCTGCTGCTGAAACCGTCCACGACGTTCGAGGATTGCCCGGACCTGGACGTGATCTGCGTGCCGGGTGGCGGTGGCGTTGGGCCATTGATGGAAGATGCGCAGACGCTGGCGTTCATCAAACGCCAGGCGGCCCAGGCGCGGTATGTAACATCAGTGTGCACCGGTTCGCTGGTGTTGGGTGCGGCGGGTCTGCTGCAAGGTAAACGCGCGACCACGCATTGGGCTTATCACGATCTGCTGCCGACGCTGGGCGCGATTGCGGTGAAGGATCGGGTGGTGCGTGACGGCAACCTGTTTACCGGTGGCGGGATCACGGCGGGGATTGATTTTGCTTTGGTGCTGGCTGAAGAGTTGGTGGGTGCCGACGCGGCGCAACTGATCCAGTTGCAATTGGAATATGCCCCGGCACCGCCGTTTGATTCGGGTAACCCGGACACCGCGCCGAGCGCGATTGTCGATGAAGCTCGTTTGCGTGCAGCGCCCTCGCTAAAGCTGCGCACGGAAATTACCGAGCGAGCTGCGGCAAAACTGAATCTGCGCTGATTCCTCAGTCACCCATAAAACCCTGTGGGAGCTGGCTTGCCAGCGATAGCGGTAGAACAGTCGATGAAGATGTCGGCTGAACAGGCCTCATCGCTGGCAAGCCAGCTCCCACAGGTAACGAGGTTGGTCACAGGTTTGTGTGATGCCCCCGTTTCCTCCCTCCCCTCCACTTGTCCCCCCGCCCCCACCCGTGTAGAAAGCCCTTTGCAGTGGTCTAATTTCCCCGGACACCCCGATAGGTGGAAAATACATCTATCGAGGAGTTATTCATGACCAAAAAACGCAGAGCATTCGACGACAGCTTCAAGCTGCAAGTCGTGAAGATGATCAAGGATCAGGGGCTAACCGTTATGCAGGTTTGCCAAGATCTGAACATTGGTGAGACAGCCGTTCGACGCTGGGTTCAACAGTACGAGGCAGAGCAACTGGGGCAGGCCGGAATCGGCAAGCCATTGACGGCAGAGCAACAGCGCATCCGGCAATTGGAACAGGAAAATCGCCAGCTCAAGATGGATAACGACATCTTAAAAAAGGCTACGGCCTTCTTTGCCCGCGAGCTGAAGTAAGGTATCGACTGGTTCGGCAGCTGCAACAGAAGGCCTATTCAGTGACACATGTCTGTCGGTTACTGAGCATCAGTCGCTCGGGCTTCTATGAGTCGCAAAAGCGTGCTGATGCGCCCGTCCGGCAGAGTTGTCCTGTCGTTGTGCAACTCAAGGCGTCTTTTGCCGAGAGTGGTGGCTGCTACGGCAGCCGGCCCTTGCGCGACGCTTTGCGCGGCAAAGGCCTGTCTGTTGGACTGTATAAAATCCGCCGTTTGATGCGTGCCAATGGGCTACGTTCGGCTTGGAAGCGCAAGTTTGTGCACACGACCGATAGCAATCATGATCTGCCGATTGCCGAAAATGTACTGAGCCGAAAATTTGATCCGGCGGCGCCAAACAAGGCTTGGGTGGCAGACATCACCTACATCCGCACCCGCAGTGGCTGGCTGTATCTGGCCGTGGTGTTGGACTTGTTTTCACGCAAGATCGTGGGCTGGTCGATGGCTCCGAACATGCCGGCAGAGCTGGTGTGCACTGCGATGCAACTGGCCATCGCACAGCGCCAACCGCCGCCAGGCCTGATTGCCCACTCGGATCGTGGCAGCCAATACGCGAGTGCAACTTACAGAGATTTACTGGCAAGAAACGACATGCAGCAGAGCATGAGCCGTAAAGGTAATTGCTGGGACAATGCGGTGATGGAACGCTTCTTCCTGAGCTTGAAAATGGAGCGGGTATGGCGACGTGACTATGCCAATCATACCGAAGCGATCCGCGACATCACCGAGTACATCGTTGGGTATTACAACAACGAACGGCTTCACTCGAAACTGGGATATCTGCCACCGACCGTCTATGAGCGGGCGATGGCGTCAAAACCACCTATCGAGGTGTCCGGAATTAGTTGACCACTGCACTTCCACAAAATTTGCACAGGGACTTTCGATGAAGGCGTTGCCGTGGCTCTATCTGGCACTTCTCAGCCTCGGCTACGGCTTGGCACTGAGCTACGGCCAACTCGGCTGGCTGGCGCTGATCTCCATTGGCCTGCTGGCGTTCGCCGGTTTTGCTGTGCATCTGCAAAAAGTACCGGTGGCGCGGTTCCTCGGTCATGGCTTGTTCATCGTCCTGGCTGTGGCGTTGGCGCTGCATTGGCTGCCGGGTTTCGCCAACGGTCGGGCGATTGATCCGCAACGGTTCACTGACGATGCCGTGCCCTTCGCGATGTACCTGAACCTCGACAAACCGCTGATTGGCTTCTGGCTGTTGCTGGTCTGCCCGTGGATCGTCGCTTGGCGTTCGATGCGGCTGACGGTCTACGCCAGCGCCCTCGCCCTGACGTTGAGCGCGATCCTCGCCCTTGGCGGCGCCCTGTTGCTCGGGGTGATCACCTGGGCGCCAAAATGGCCGGATCAGGCGTGGCTGTGGGTGCTGAACAACCTGCTGCTGGTGACGCTGGTCGAGGAAGCGCTATTTCGCGGCTATATACAGGGCGGCCTCAGTCGTCGTTTGCAGCACTTGCCCTACGGCGACAATCTCGCCCTGCTGCTCGCTTCCCTGATCTTCGGTCTGGTGCACGCCGGCGCGGGCTGGACGTGGGTGTTGCTGGCGGGGCTGGCGGGTGTCGGCTATGGTCTGGCCTATCGTTTTGGCGGACTCGGCGCGGCCATCGCCACGCATTTTGGCCTCAATCTGCTGCATTTCGGCTTGTTCACCTATCCGATGCTCGCTGGCTGAAGCAAGCGCCGTTTTGCGACGCCATTCTTAAATCTGAAAAAAAACTTCAATAAAAAGCTGTCAGCGCCGACAACCTTTCAAAGCCTTGCGGATTGAAAAACCATGCGTAACAACCAGCCCATTACACAACGCGAACGGACTTTCCCGGCTCAGCAGCGGTTGATTTCCACAACCGACGCCAAGGGCGTGATCACTTACTGCAACGACGCTTTCGTCGAAATCAGCGGGTTTTCGCGTGAAGAACTGATCCGTGCGCCGCACAACCTGGTCCGTCACCCTGACGTCCCGGCGGCGGTGTTTTCGCACATGTGGGGCACACTGAAACAAGGCTTGCCATGGATGGGCATTGTCAAGAATCGCTGCAAGAACGGTGATCATTACTGGGTTAACGCCTACGTGACACCGGTGTTCGACGGCAATCAGGTGGTCGGTTACGAGTCGGTGCGGATCAAACCCACTGCCGAACAGATCCGCCGCGCCGAAGCGCTCTACCAACGCATCAACCAAGGCAAGTCGGCGGTCCCGTCCAGCGATAAATGGCTGCCGGTGCTGCAGGACTGGCTGCCATTCATTCTGGTCAGTCAATTGAGCTTCGTGATTGGCGCGACCCTGAACTCGCAGTGGGGCTTCGCCCTCGCCGCCGGTTTGTCGGTGCCGCTGGGCCTGATGGGCCTGCAATGGCAGCAACGCGGGCTCAAGCGTCTGCTGCGCCTGGCCGAACAGACCACCTCCGACCCGTTGATCGCGCAGATGTACACCGACAGCCGTGGTGCGCAGGCGCGTCTGGAAATGTCGATCCTCAGCCAGGAAGCGCGCCTGAAAACCTGCCTGACCCGTCTGCAGGACACCGCAGAGCACCTGACCGATCAGGCCAAACAGTCCGACGCCTTGGCGCACAACAGCTCCACGGGTCTGGAACGTCAGCGCGTGGAAACCGAACAGGTCGCCACCGCCGTCAACCAGATGGCCGCGACCACCCAGGAAGTCGCCAGCCACGTACAGCGCACCGCTGACGCGACCCAGGAAGCCAATCGTCTGACCGGTCGTGGTCGTGACATCGCCGGGGAAACCCGCGAAGCCATTCAGCGCTTGTCCGTCGTTGTTGGCGAAACCGGTTTGACCGTGACCCAACTGGCCAAGGACAGCGACGAAATCGGCGGCGTTGTTGATGTGATCAAAGGCATCGCCGACCAGACCAACCTGCTCGCTCTGAACGCCGCGATCGAAGCCGCGCGTGCCGGTGAGATGGGCCGTGGTTTTGCCGTGGTAGCAGACGAAGTTCGCCAACTGGCGCAACGCACCAGCGAATCGACCGGGCAGATTCACGCCCTGATCGCCAAGCTGCAACAGACTGCGTCCAGCGCTGTACAAACCATGGAAGCCGGCCATCGTCAGGCTGAAGAAGGTGTGGCGCGGGTGCTGGAAGCGGATCAGGCATTGGTCGGCATCAGCGAAGCGGTGGCCAACATCACCGACATGACCACGCAGATCGCTGCGGCGACCGAAGAGCAAAGTGCGGTGGCTGAAGAAATCAGCCGCAACATCAGCAATATCTCGGAGCTGGCGGATCAGACGTCGGAACAGGCGCATAACTCGGCGTTGCTGAGTGAAGAGCTGACGAAGACGGCGAATACGCAGTATTCGTTGGTGGAGCGGTTTAACCGCTGATTGAACTGGCGATAACGAAAAACCCGGATAGCGAGAGCTTCCGGGTTTTTTATTTTTGATTTGGGCTTTTTTGAGTCTGGCAGATCGTCATCCCGAGCAGGCTCACTCCTACAGGGAATCGTTGTCGGGCTCACAATCTGTGATCACCGCAGATCCAATGTAGGAGTGAGCCTGCTCGCGATGAAGCCATAACAGCCAGTTAAATTATTGAGGCAACTTCAGCTTATCCAGCAGCCGATTGACCAACAGTTCGTTGAGCATGATCACCTGTTGCAGCGCCAGCAGCGGTTTGCGCTCCGGGCCGCCGATTGAGTTGGCGATGTTACCGGCCATGGCATGGGCGTATGAAAGCGACTCGCTCGCCTCGATCAGCAGGGTTTCGTCATCCAGCGTGGGATCGACGAGATAGACGGGGCGAAACTTGGGCGAGCTTGGCGGAGCACCCAGTGCTTCGGGTCTGAGGTAGTAGTCGAGGGCGCGGTCGGTTGCTTCTTTTGTCTTTTGAGACTCAAGCGCTGGGTCGTGAGGGGTTGGGTCTGTGCCCGGAGGGTTTGGCGTAGCTTTGAACATAGATATCTAATTCCTGAACGAGGGCCGCGACCGTTCTCTACTAAAAGAAGGGTGGCGGCTGTGCGCAGGTTAGTAGACCGGAGGAATTAGCAAGACCGGCGCGCTCGAAAGCGCCCTGAGCACAGCCACCATTGAGTGCAGGCTGATACGCCTGACTTAATGGGACTCATGCACCTACTAAAACCATGCGGGCTACTAAACCCGACCACTGATGGGCAGTGGCAGGGAAACGATATAGCCCGCGCTAGGTCGTGTAAGCCGGCGGATTCTGGCGTACGCGTAGGTAACGGCGCAAGGTGTTGTAGGGCTCGTGGCGTAACGGTTTGTGTAATTTAAACGTGCTGGCAGGATTGCGTTTATGAGCAGAAAAAGCGGGAAGTTGGCCTGTTGTTTTGGTGTTGTTTGTCAGGCCGCTTTCGCGAGCAAGCCCGCTCCCACAGTGGGATTTGGTACACCGGTGAGGGATGAGTTGGCTCGCAGACCGCCATCGCTGGCAAGCCAGCTCCCACAAGGATTGAATACATCTGATAAAGATCGGTCGGCTCCTAGGCCGCCATCGCCAGCAGGGCTGGCTCCCACATTTGGATTGGGTACGTCGGCTAGAGACTGGTCGGCTCGCAGGCCGCCATCGCCAGCAGGGCTGGCTCCCACATTTGGATTGGGTACATCCGTTAGACACTGGTCGGCTTTCAGGCCGCCATCGCCAGCAGGGCTGGCTCCCACATTGGATTGGGTACATCGGTTAGAGACTGGTCGGCTCGCAGGCTGCCATCGCCAGCAGGGCTGGCTCCCACATTTGGATTGGGTACGTCGGCTAGAGACTGGTCGGCTCGCAGGCCGCCATCGCCAGCAGGGCTGGCTCCCACATTTGGATTGGGTACATCGGTTAGAGACTGGTCGGCTTTCAGGCCGCCATCGCCAGCAGGGCTGGCTCCCACATTTGGATTGGGTACATCGGTTAGAGACTGGTCGGCTCGTAGGCCGCCATCGCCAGCAGGGCTGGCTCCCACAGTGGCAGAGCCTGCCAATAGGCCGAGTGTCAGCTCGCCTCGCTTTTGATCTTGATCCACGGGCGACATCGGAAGGCTGAGTGGAGGGATTGATCCGGGCGTGGGAGCGCAGCGACCGTTTGGCGCAGCCAAACACAGCGAGAGGAGGTGCAGCGAAGCAAACCGTAGGCGCTGCGCCCGGATCGATCCCGCAGCGAAGGAACCCCGAGCCCCAGCGAGCGGGCCGAACGTAGGAGCAAGCGTTTTTTTGCTTACTTTTTTTAGGCGTTTGTAAAAAAAGTGAGTCGCCGTCAGGGCGAAACCCTAAGTGGCCGTTGCCGCAGGAATGGATATGTACCCAAAACGAAAGACTGCAGCGCATCCAAGATCCATCCCCCTCACCCCAGCCCTCCCGAAACGTCGGACCGCCCCCATGGGGGCGAGGGGAAAGGGAGCAGATCTTCATGTAGTTCAAAATCGCAGCCCGGCTCTGTCACTTGCTGAGAAACTCGGCCACCTTAAGCGCGGCGCTGGCCAAATGCTGTTCATGGGTAAACCCGGAAACCTTTAATGGCTTGAGGTCATGATCGCCAGCAGCTAACCACGCCACCTCAATACTCGGTGACAAGGTGTAAGCCCCGACAGCCTCCCGATTACCCAGCGCATCCCGCTCCCCCTGCACAATCAACGTCCGCGTCTGCAACCCAGCCAAATGCTCAACCCGAGGCTTCTCCGGCTTCCCTACCGCATAAAACGGATAGCCCAAACACACCAACGCATCAGCACCCAATTCGTCAGCCAAAAGACTGGCCATCCGCCCGCCCATCGACTTCCCGCCAATGGCCAAAACCCCAGCGACATGACGCCGCACCTCGGCATACACCTCACGCCAGCATTCCTGCAATTTCACCGCAGGATTCGGCGGCCGCTTCACCCCATCCACCCGCCGCTGCGCCATATACGCAAACTCAAACCGCAACACATTCACCCCAAGCCCGGCAAGGCGCCCAGCCATGTCGTTCATCCAGTCACTGTCCATCGGCGCGCCAGCACCGTGAGCAAGGATCAACGTCGCCGAAGCCTTGCCCGATGCGGCATCCCAAAGCCACCCATGATCCCGCACGCACTGCGCCCATTGATCCCCGTCAATACTGGCCTTGTGCTGTTTGTCCATGCTTGCCTCGCTTTTAGTCTGCCTATAACTCCAGACGAAGGATTCGCCGCGTGTTTTGCGCGCGCTCACTTCGGCTGAACCGTGGATGGGGAACCATGAACACTTCTATCAGTACCGCCTACAACTACAAGGTGGTCCGCCAATTCGCCATTATGACGGTGGTGTGGGGCATCGTCGGCATGGGGCTCGGGGTTTTTCTCGCGGCCCAATTGGTCTGGCCCGAACTTAACTTCAATTTGCCCTGGACCAGTTTCGGCCGTCTGCGCCCGCTGCACACCAACGCGGTGATCTTCGCGTTCGGTGGCTGCGCGCTGTTCGCCAGTTCGTTCTACTCGGTGCAACGTACCTGCCAGACTCAGCTGTTCGCACCACAAATCGCCGCTTTCTGCTTCTGGGGCTGGCAACTGGTGATCCTGCTGGCAGCAATCAGCCTGCCACTGGGTTACACCAGTTCCAAGGAATACGCCGAGCTGGAATGGCCGATCGATATCCTGATCACCATCGTCTGGGTCGCCTACGCGATCGTGTTCTTCGGCACGATCATGCAGCGCAAAACCAAACACATCTACGTGGGCAACTGGTTCTTCGGCGCGTTCATCATCACCGTGGCGATTCTGCACATCGTCAACAACCTTGAGTTGCCGGTGAGTTTCACCAAGTCCTACTCGGTGTACGCCGGTGCAACCGACGCGATGGTGCAATGGTGGTACGGCCACAACGCCGTAGGCTTTTTCCTCACCGCCGGTTTTCTCGGGATGATGTACTACTTCGTGCCGAAACAGGCCGAGCGTCCGGTGTATTCGTATCGCCTGTCGATCGTGCACTTCTGGGCTTTGATCACCCTGTACATCTGGGCCGGCCCGCACCACTTGCACTACACCGCGCTGCCGGACTGGGCACAGTCGCTGGGCATGGTGATGTCGCTGATTCTGCTGGCACCGAGTTGGGGCGGCATGATCAACGGCATGATGACCCTCTCGGGTGCTTGGCATAAGTTGCGCAGCGACCCGATCCTGCGCTTCCTCGTGGTCTCGCTGGCGTTCTACGGCATGTCGACCTTCGAAGGTCCGATGATGGCGATCAAGACGGTCAACGCCCTCTCCCACTACACCGACTGGACCATCGGCCACGTACACGCCGGCGCACTCGGCTGGGTGGCGATGATTTCCATCGGCGCGCTGTACCACATGATCCCGAAAATCTTCGGCAAAGCGCAGATGCACAGCGTCGGTTTGATCAACGCGCACTTCTGGCTCGCGACCATCGGCACCGTGCTGTACATCGCTTCGATGTGGGTCAACGGCATCGCCCAGGGCCTGATGTGGCGCGCGGTGAACGAGGACGGCACGCTGACCTACTCCTTCGTCGAAACCCTGGTGGCCAGCCACCCAGGCTTCGTCGTGCGGCTGATCGGTGGGGCGATCTTCCTCAGCGGCATGTTCCTGATGGCTTACAACACCTGGCGCACCGTGCGGGCCTCGCAGCCTGCTGACGTCGTTGCCGCCGCGCAGATGGCCTGAGGAGTCCGCCATGAAACACGAAACGATTGAAAAGAACGTCGGCCTGCTGATGTTGCTCATGGTGCTCGCCGTGAGCATCGGCGGCCTGACCCAGATCGTCCCGCTGTTCTTCCAGGACGTCACCAATAAACCGGTCGAAGGCATGAAGCCCTACACCGCGCTGCAACTGGAAGGTCGCGACATCTATATCCGCGAAGGTTGCGTCGGTTGTCACTCGCAGATGATCCGGCCGTTCCGCGCCGAAACCGAGCGCTACGGGCACTACTCGGTGGCCGGCGAAAGCGTCTGGGATCACCCGTTCCTGTGGGGCTCGAAACGTACCGGGCCGGATCTGGCCCGGGTCGGCGCGCGCTACTCGGATGACTGGCACCGCGCGCACTTGTACAACCCGCGCAACGTCGTACCGGAATCGAAGATGCCGGCCTACCCGTGGCTGGTCACGCAGGCGGTCGACAGCAGCCACACCGAAACCAAGCTCAAGGTCATGCGCACCCTCGGCGTGCCGTACACCGACGACGATATCAGCGGCGCGGTGGCCAGCCTCAAGGGCAAGACCGAAATGGACGCCCTCGTCGCCTACCTGCAAGTGCTTGGCACTGCAATCAAGAGCAAGAGGTGAGCCATGGTCATTGAAATGAGTGCAGGCCTGATTCGCGGCCTCGGCACAGTCGTGGTGTTCGTTGCCTTTGTCGGTTTGACCTTGTGGGTGTTCAACCGCAAGCGCACGCCGGAATTCGCCGAAGCGCGCCTGCTGCCGTTCGCCGACGAGCCGCAAGCCGACACAACCCCAGTAAATGAAACAAGGAGTACCCGGCCATGACCACCTTCTGGAGTACGTGGATCTGCGTACTGACCATCGGCAGCCTGATCGGCCTGACGTGGCTGCTGATCGGCACCCGTCGGGGCGAAACCAAGGGCAGCGTCGACCAGACCATGGGCCACAGCTTCGACGGCATCGAGGAGTACGACAACCCGCTGCCGCAGTGGTGGTTCATGCTGTTCGCCGGCACGCTGGTGTTTTCCGTGGGCTATCTGATCCTCTATCCGGGCCTGGGCAACTGGAAAGGCATCCTGCCCGGTTACGAGGATGGCTGGACCGGTGTGCACGAGTGGGAAAAGGAAATGAACAAGGCCGACGCCAAGTTCGGGCCGATCTTCGCCAAGTTTGCCGCCATGCCGGTGGAAGAAGTGGCGAAGGATCCGCAGGCGCTGAAAATGGGTGGTCGCTTGTTCGCCTCCAACTGCTCGGTGTGCCACGGTTCCGATGCCAAGGGCGCGTTCGGTTTCCCTAACCTCGCCGACAGCGACTGGCGCTGGGGCGGCGACGCCGAGACCATCAAGACCACCATCATGGGTGGCCGGATGGCGGCGATGCCGGCCTGGGGTGAAGTGTTGGGCGAGGCCGGGGTGAAAAACGTGGCCGCTTATGTGCGTCACGAACTGGCCGGCCTGCCGCTGCCCGCCGACAACAAGGCTGACCTGCAAGCCGGACAGCAAGCGTTCAACACCACTTGCGTAGCCTGTCATGGGGCCACCGGCCACGGCACTGAAGCCATGGGGGCGCCGAATCTGACGCACCCGGCCGGATTTATCTATGGCACCAGCCTGACGCAACTCGAGCAGACCATTCGCCATGGTCGTCAAGGCCACATGCCAGCACAGAACGAACTGCTGGGGAACGATAAAGTGCAATTGCTCGCCGCGTATGTATACAACCTATCAAAAGATCGCGAGCAATTGAGCGACAAGCTTCAAGCTGAAAGCTCCAAGTAAAATCAACATCACTGTATACAATCCTGCAGGCGACTTGAATCATCTTGTCGCTTGCAGCTTTCAACTCGCAGCTGCTTCTTTTTGTCGCACCCCTTCGCACCCTCTCCTTTCGGTTCCCCGAATTCGGGTCTACGCTTGCTCAATGCGGACTGGCCCGTGCCGGTTCCAGGTCGACCCCGAGCGATGTGTTCGATGAATTGGCTGACAGACTCGCCGCAAAGGCCGGTAGATCCCGGCTGTCGCGCCGATTGCCATTCATCAGCCGAACTGGCCGTTCCAACACACCTCGTTACAAGTGACCTGAACCCCTCGCTTTTTTCGTTCGCTGCGACATTTTGTCAGAGGTCATTTTTGTCCTTACGCGGCACATGGAAAGGCCGCAGAATCAGCGCTGGAAAGCATTGACTCAGGTCATGGCGCGTTGCATTGACCCCCTGCTCTCTGCATACTTGCGACCGATTTTAATCCTAATAAAACACCCAAACCGTGGAACCTTAGAATGAGCACAGCAATCAGTCCGACTGCTTATAACTATAAGGTAGTCCGCCAGTTCGCCATCATGACGGTGGTCTGGGGGATCCTTGGCATGGGGCTCGGTGTCTTCATCGCCTCGCAACTGGTTTGGCCGGAGTTGAACTTCGGTCTGCCGTGGACGAGCTTTGGACGCCTGCGCCCGTTGCACACAAACCTGGTGATTTTCGCCTTCGGTGGTTGTGCACTGTTTGCCACTTCCTACTATGTCGTGCAGCGAACCTGCCAGACGCGACTGATCTCCGACAGCCTCGCCGCCTTCACCTTCTGGGGCTGGCAAGCGGTCATCGTCGGCGCGATCATTACCTTGCCGCTGGGTTACACCACCACCAAGGAATACGCGGAACTGGAATGGCCGATCGCCATTTTGCTGGCCATTGTCTGGGTCACCTACGGTCTGGTGTTCTTCGGCACCATCACCAAGCGCAAAACCAAGCACATCTATGTCGGTAACTGGTTCTACGGCGCATTCATCGTCGTGACCGCGATGCTGCACATCGTCAACCACATGTCGCTGCCGGTGAACCTGTTCAAGTCCTATTCCGCCTACTCGGGCGCGACGGATGCGATGATCCAGTGGTGGTACGGCCACAACGCCGTGGGTTTCTTCCTGACCACCGGTTTCCTCGGGATGATGTACTACTTCGTGCCGAAACAGGCCGAACGTCCGATCTACTCCTATCGCCTGTCGATCGTGCACTTCTGGGCGCTGATCACCCTTTACATCTGGGCCGGCCCGCACCACCTGCACTACACCGCGCTGCCGGATTGGGCACAATCGCTGGGCATGGCGATGTCGATCATTCTCCTGGCGCCAAGCTGGGGCGGCATGATCAACGGCATGATGACCCTCTCGGGCGCCTGGCATAAGCTGCGCACCGACCCGATCCTGCGTTTCCTCGTGGTCTCGCTGGCGTTCTACGGCATGTCGACCTTCGAAGGGCCGATGATGGCGATCAAGACCGTCAACTCGCTCTCGCACTACACCGACTGGACCATCGGCCACGTTCACGCCGGTGCCTTGGGCTGGGTTGCGATGATCTCGATCGGCGCGATCTACCACATGATCCCGAAACTGTTCGGTCGTGCGCAGATGCACAGTGTCGGCCTGATCAACGCGCACTTCTGGCTCGCGACCATCGGCACCGTGCTCTACATCGCTTCGATGTGGGTCAACGGCATCACTCAGGGCCTGATGTGGCGTGCAATCAACGACGACGGCACCCTCACCTACTCGTTCGTTGAAGCACTGCAGGCCAGCCACCCGGGCTACATCGTCCGCGCCCTGGGCGGTGCATTCTTCGCCAGCGGCATGTTCCTGATGGCTTACAACGTCTGGCGCACCGTGCGCGCCTCGAACCCGGTTGAAGCTGAAGCCGCTGCCCAGATCGCTGTCGTTGGAGCTCACTGATGAAGCATGAAGCTGTCGAGAAGAATATTGGCCTGCTGGCCTTCTTCATGGTCATCGCCGTCAGCGTTGGCGGCCTGACCCAAATCGTTCCGCTGTTTTTCCAGGACGTCACCAACAAGCCGGTCGAAGGCATGAAGCCGCGCCCGGCCCTGGAACTGGAAGGCCGCGACGTCTACATCGCCAACGGTTGTGTCGGCTGCCATTCGCAGATGATCCGTCCGTTCCGCGCTGAAACCGAACGCTATGGCCACTACTCGGTTGCCGGTGAAAGCGTCTGGGATCACCCGTTCCTGTGGGGTTCCAAGCGTACCGGTCCGGACCTGGCTCGCGTCGGCGGTCGTTACTCCGATGACTGGCACCGTGCGCACTTGTACAACCCGCGCAACGTGGTGCCTGAGTCGAAAATGCCGGCTTACCCGTTCCTCGTGGAAAACAAGCTCGACGGCAAAGAGACGGCCAAAAAAATGGAAGTCTTGCGCACGCTCGGCGTCCCTTACACCGACGAAGACATTGCCGGTGCACAGGCTGCCGTGAAGGGCAAAACCGAAATGGACGCGCTGGTGGCCTATCTGCAAGGCCTGGGCACCATCATCAAAAGCAAACGGTGAATTAGATGGATATCGGGATGATTCGTGGCCTGGGCACCGTTGTTGTGATGGTGGCCTTCATCGGTCTGGCGCTGTGGGTGTTCAGCCCCAAGCGCAAGTCGGAGTTTGAAGACGCGACCTTGTTGCCTTTTGCGGATGATCCCGAAGCCATCAAGCACGTCGAGCAAGCTTCTAGGAGTAACAAAGAATGACTACATTCTGGAGTCTGTACGTCACAGTCCTCAGTCTCGGTACGATCTTCGCCCTGACCTGGCTGTTGCTGTCGACCCGCAAGGGCCAGCGCAGCGAGCAAACGGACGAGACGGTCGGGCACTCCTTCGACGGGATCGAGGAGTACGACAACCCACTGCCGAAATGGTGGTTCATGCTGTTTGTGGGCACGATCATTTTTGCCCTGGGTTACTTGGTGCTGTACCCGGGCCTGGGCAACTGGAAAGGCCTGCTGCCGGGCTACAACTACCTCGATAACGACAAGCAGACCGCGTTCGCCAACGGCCAGACCGGCTGGACCGGCGTGCACGAGTGGGAAAAGGAAATGGCCCGTTCGGACGCCAGGTTCGGTCCGATCTTCGCCAAGTTCGCTGCCATGCCGATCGAAGAAGTCGCCAAGGATCCGCAAGCACTGAAGATGGGTGGCCGTCTGTTCGCCTCCAACTGCTCGGTGTGCCACGGTTCCGACGCCAAGGGCGCTTATGGCTTCCCGAACCTGACCGACGCCGACTGGCGCTGGGGCGGCGAACCGGAAACCATCAAGACCACCATCATGGGCGGTCGTCACGCGGTGATGCCGGCGTGGGCTGAAGTGATTGGCGAGCAAGGCGTTGCCGACGTTGCCGCGTTCGTCGTGACCAAGCTCGACGGCCGCAAACTGCCGGAAGATGCCAAGGCTGACCCGGAAAACGGCGGCAAGCTGTTTGCCGCCAACTGTGTGGCTTGCCACGGTCCAGCTGGTAAAGGCACCCCTGCCATGGGCGCGCCTGACCTGACCCACCCTGGCGCGTTCATTTACGGTTCGAGCTTCGCGCAACTGCAACAGACCATCCGTTACGGCCGTCAGGGCCAGATGCCTGCGCAGGAACAATTGCAGGGCAACGACAAGGTTCACCTGCTGGCGGCGTATGTCTACAGCCTGTCCCACGGTGAAAAAGCCCCGGAAGCCGAAGCGCAGTAAATACGCTTTTACCCGCAGTAAACGAAGCCCCCGCCAGTCGACACTGGCGGGGGCTTTTTCATTACGGGCGTCTGGCGACAGCCGATTTCACGGGAATCGTGTCGATCCGTTCACGGTTCCGCCAGTCATTGTTCTTCACCAGAGAAATGTGCAATTGCTTGCGATCCTCGGAAAAACTGGCCGTCAGATAAGTTTGCTGGGAAGCACTGCCACTGACGAAAATCGGCACACCGTTCATCATCCACACATTGCCACCGTCAAAATGCAAATGCCCGCCGAAAATGGCCGTCACTTCATACTTCTTGATGATGTCCACGAAACGACGGAAAAGCTGCGTGTCATCGCCCCAGTTATACGGCTTATGCATATTGAGGATAATGGCGTAACCCTTTTTATGAGCAGCCGCCAGGTCTTTTTCCAGCCAGGTCAACGCATGAGTAATGGCGAATGTGGTTGGATTAAGCGCGTCGGCGATATAGGTGGAATAGGTAGGTTCATTATTGAGCTGCACCAAATGCACTTCACCGATATTTTTCGAATAAGCCAGACTGCCCGCGTACAACTTATCCATGAACCAGCCCGACACGGCCAAATCGAAGTTATCTACCCTGTTGGTATGGTGATCTGCAAAATCTACGATACTGCCCGCCGCACAATTATTACTAAAACAATCGTCGACATTGTTTTCATAATCGTGATTACCCAGACCATATAAATAATCATCGCCAAAGTGACGCTTCAGGGCATGGTTGATATAAGAGCGCTGCCAGCCGTGACCGAACGCCGTCATATCGCCGTTGATCATCAACGGAACCTGCGCCTGGCCACCCATGTTCTTCCTGAAGTCGGCAATGCTCGCAAACTGACTTTCCACCAGCACTTTTGCGCGCACCTCGAAGTCCTTGTCCGACTCGGGCTCACCGCTGTCGGTCTTGTCCGTCCAGGGATATTGCGGATCGGAGGCGAACACCATGTGAAGCGGAGCTCCTTCAAGCGAATAGGCCAGTGGTGTCAGCAACAACATCATCAGCGCGGTTAACGAAGCCATCATTCTGTTAGGTTTCATAGAACATCCATTTCCAGTTCAACTCCAAAAAATTTGCACACTTGATGAACACATCAACTGCACAACAACTTATTCAGAATCAGCAAAACTGGCAAACCCTAAACAGCTCGCAATTGAGTTTATATATTTCCACCAATGAACTTTACACATCCAATATCTTGCGACATTTAGCCTCTGGACTCACAACTTGATTGTTATTAATGTCTCGCTGGCCTCGCCATTATTCAGGCCATTATTCAAGGATGAAACGAAAATGACATTGCATCATCACAACAACTCGGAAAGTACCCAAACCACGCCGATCGCCCCTTCGGAGCCGGACACTGCGCGTGACGCGCCAATCGAGAGTGAAGAAGCGCGCTCGCGAACCACGCGGTCAGTCGACGATAACAAGCGCCGCAAATACAGCGGCGGTCTCGATTCGCTGGGAGGCGGCAGGTTGCCTTGAGCAAGTAGCGCGGGCATGAGGCCGCGGCCAGTCGATCTGCGTGGAGATTGGCCGTCGCTTCACGGGAAAACCGTCCATACTTCACAAGTCAATTGATTCAGGTCACTACACCATCAATTGATTTCCCCCAACGCGACCAAAGGTCGCACCCTTGATCCAGAGCTTCCGGCGTATCATTGCGCCACTGCAACGCCCCTTTTTGACCGCGGTTGGCACGTATCGACCGAGGCATTTTTCCACTGCCGTGGGATGCAATGATGAGCAACCAGATTCCGGTACACGACGTCACACCACCGAGCAAAAACGCGAACAACAGCGTCGATCTTTACGCCTCACGAGAAAAAATCTACACCCGCGCTTTCACCGGCCTGTTCCGCAATCTGCGGATGATGGGCGGCGCGGCATTGTTCCTGCTGTATTTCGGCACGGTCTGGCTGAACTGGGGCGGCCATCAGGCGGTGTGGTGGAACCTGCCGGAGCGCAAGTTCTTCATCTTCGGCGCTACCTTCTGGCCACAAGACTTTATTCTGCTTTCCGGCCTGCTGATCATTGCCGCGTTCGGCCTGTTCTTCATTACTGTGTATGCGGGTCGCGTCTGGTGCGGCTACACCTGCCCGCAAAGTGTGTGGACGTGGATTTTCATGTGGTGCGAAAAGGTCACCGAAGGCGACCGCAACCAGCGCATCAAACTCGACAAAGCGCCGATGAGCGCCAACAAATTCCTGCGCAAAGCCGCCAAGCACGTGATGTGGCTGCTGATCGGTTTTGTCACCGGCATGACCTTCGTTGGTTACTTCTCGCCGATCCGGGAACTGGTCTTCGAGTTCTTCACCGGCCAGGCCGATGGCTGGTCGTATTTCTGGGTAGGCTTCTTCACCCTCGCCACCTACGGCAACGCCGGCTGGTTACGCGAGCAGGTGTGCATCTACATGTGCCCGTATGCGCGCTTCCAGAGCGTGATGTTCGACAAGGACACATTGATTGTTTCCTATGATCCGCGTCGCGGCGAAAGCCGTGGCCCGCGCAAGAAAGGCATCGATTACAAGGCTCAAGGCCTCGGTGACTGCATCGATTGCACGATGTGCGTGCAGGTCTGCCCGACCGGCATCGACATACGCGATGGCCTGCAGATCGAGTGCATTGGCTGCGCCGCGTGCATCGACGCCTGCGACAGCATCATGGACAAAATGGACTACCCGCGCGGGTTGATCAGCTACACCACCGAACACAACCTGTCGGGGCAGAAAACCCATAAACTGCGGCCTCGCCTGATCGGCTACGCCGTGGTGTTGCTGGCGATGATCAGCCTGTTGGTCACCGCGTTCTTCATGCGTTCGCTGGTCGGTTTCGACGTCAGCAAGGATCGCGTGTTGTACCGCGAGAATGCCGAAGGCCGGATCGAAAACGTTTACAGCCTGAAGATCATGAACAAGGACCAGCGCGATCACACCTACTTGCTGGAGGCCGCCGGTCTGCCGGACCTGCGCCTGCAAGGCAAACGCGAAATCAAAGTCGCTGCCGGCGATATATTCAGCATGCCGGTCGAGTTGTCGAGTGCACCGGAACAATTGCCATCGAGCACCAACGAGGTGAAATTCATCCTCAGGGATGCCGATGACGACAGCGTCCACGTTGAAGCCAAGAGCCGATTCATCGGCCCACAAATCCGTTGAGAGAACTGAACATGCCCGCAGCAAATGCCGCAAGCCCTTGGTACAAGCATCTTTGGCCTTGGATCATCATCGGGATTCTGGCCTGTTCGGTGACCCTGACCCTGTCGATGGTGACCATCGCGGTGAACAACCCTGACAACCTGGTCAACGACAACTATTACGAGGCCGGCAAAGGCATCAACCGTTCGCTAGATCGTGAGCTACTGGCGCAAAACCTGAAGATGCGCGCCAACGTGCATCTGGATGACGTCACCGGCGAAGTCGATTTGCGCCTGAGCGGTGACAGCCAGCCGCAAACCCTGGAACTGAACCTGATCTCGCCGACGCAACCGGAAAAGGATCGCAAGATCGTCCTGACCCGCAGCGAAAGCGAAACCGGTCGCTATATCGGTCAGTTGGGTGACAAGGTTGAAGGCCGGCGCTTTGTCGAACTGCTCGGCAGTCAGGATGACCATGTGTGGCGCATGTTCGAAGAAGAACTGGTCAGCCATGACAAGGATCTGCTGCTCGGCGACGAACCGCTGCAAGGCGCCGAAGACCTCAAGAAGTAACCCGATACCCTATGTAAGAGCTGCCGCAGGCTGCGATCTTTTGATCTTGTTTTAAAGTCAAAAGATCGCAGCCTGCGGCAGCTCCTACACGGGGGTGTAGTGAATCAGCAGTATTAGTGAACACTCGATGACCACCCCACTCCCCTGCTATCACTGCGCCCTGCCCGTCCCGTCCGGCAGCCGCTTCACCGCCGTTGTACTCGGGGAGTCCCGCGAGTTCTGCTGTCCGGGCTGTCAGGCCGTGGCTGAAGCCATCGTCGCCGGTGGTCTGGAAAGTTATTACCAGCACCGCAGCGAAGCCTCGGCCAACCCTGAAGCGCTGCCCGTGCAATTGACCGACGAACTGGCGCTGTATGATCGCGCCGACGTCCAGCAACCGTTCGTGCGTCATCAGGGCGAGCTGGCCGAAACCACCCTGCTGATGGAAGGCATCAGTTGCGCCGCCTGCGGCTGGCTGATTGAAAAACACCTGCGCACGCTGCCCGCCGTAGCTGAGGCACGCCTGAACCTGTCCAACCATCGCTTGCACGTGAGCTGGGCCGACGCACAATTGCCGCTTAGCCAGATTCTCGCCGAGTTGCGCCACATCGGTTACGCCGCCCACCCGTATCAGGCCGATCGCGCCAGCGAACAACTGGCCAGCGAAAATCGTCTGGCCCTGCGCCAACTGGGCGTCGCCGGGCTGCTGTGGTTCCAGGCAATGATGGCGACGATGGCCACCTGGCCGGAATTCAACATCGACCTCAGCCCCGAGCTGCACACGATCCTGCGCTGGGTCGCGCTGTTCCTGACCACGCCAATCGTGTTCTATAGCTGCGCGCCGTTCTTCAAAGGCGCGATGCGCGATCTGCGCACGCGGCACCTGACCATGGACGTCTCGGTCTCGCTGGCCATCGGCAGCGCCTACATCGCCGGGATCTGGACCGCGATCACCGGCGTTGGCGAACTGTATTTCGATGCGGTCGGGATGTTCGCGTTGTTCCTGCTCGCCGGACGCTACCTGGAGCGCCGCGCCCGGGAACGCACCGCCGCTGCCACCGCACAACTTGTGAATCTGTTGCCGGCCTCCTGCCTGCGCCTCGATGCACACGGCCAGAGCGAACGCATCCTGCTCAGCGAATTGCGCTTGGGCGACAGAATTCTCGTGCAACCCGGCTCGGTCTTACCGGCAGACGGCAAGATCATCGACGGCCAGTCGAGCATCGATGAGTCGTTGCTGACCGGTGAATACCTGCCGCAAACGCGAATGCTCGGTGACGCAGTCACGGCGGGCACGCTCAACGTCGAAGGCGCGTTGACCGTTGAAGTGCAGGCGCTGGGGCACGACACGCGTTTGTCGGCCATCGTCCGCCTGCTCGACCGCGCTCAAGCGGAAAAACCACGGCTGGCGGAAATCGCCGACCGCGCGGCGCAATGGTTTTTGCTGCTGTCATTGATTGCTGCGGCCGCAATCGGGCTGCTGTGGTGGGAGCTGGATTCGTCGCGGGCATTCTGGATCGTTCTCGCCATGCTGGTCGCGACCTGCCCGTGTGCGCTGTCGCTGGCGACGCCAACCGCGCTAACGGCAGCCACGGGCACCTTGCACAAACTCGGCTTGCTGCTGACGCGCGGGCATGTGCTGGAAGGCTTGAATCAGATCGACACGGTGATCTTCGACAAGACCGGCACGCTCACCGAAGGCCGATTGGTGCTGCGTTCGATTCGCCCGCTCGGTGCACTCGACAGCGAACAATGCCTGAGCCTTGCCGCCGCGTTGGAAAACCGTTCGGAACACCCGATTGCCCGTGCGTTTGGCCGCGCACCGTTGGCCGCAGAAGAAGTTCACAGCACGCCGGGGCTTGGCCTTGAGGGCTTGGTGGGCGAACAGCGTTTGCGTATCGGTCAGGCGGAATTTGTCAGCGCCCTCAGCGCTGCCGATGTGCCGACGATGCCAAACGAGCCGGGCCAATGGCTGCTGCTGGGTGACGTTCAAGGGCCACTGGCATGGTTCGTCCTCGATGATCGCCTGCGTGACGACGCCCCCGCCCTGCTTGCCGTGTGCAAGGCGCGCGGTTGGCGCACGTTGCTGCTCTCGGGTGACAGCTCGCCGATGGTCGCTAGCGTGGCGGCGGAACTGGGTATTGATGAGGCCCGCGGCGGCTTGCGCCCCGACGACAAGCTGCAAGTGTTGCAACAGTTACACAAGGAAGGTCGCAAAGTGTTGATGCTCGGCGACGGCGTCAATGACGTGCCAGCGCTGGCGGCGGCCGACATCAGTGTGGCCATGGGTTCGGCCACCGATCTGGCGAAAACCAGCGCCGATGCGGTGCTGCTGTCCAATCGCCTCGACGCCTTGGTGCAGGCCTTCACGCTGGCGCGCCGCACCCGTCGAGTGATCATCGAGAACCTGCTGTGGGCGGCGCTGTACAATGGCCTCATGTTGCCGTTCGCCGCCCTCGGCTGGATCACTCCGGTGTGGGCTGCCGTCGGCATGTCGATCAGTTCGTTGACCGTGGTGCTGAACGCCCTGCGCCTGACTCGCCTGCCGAGTACGCCGAAGGCCAGCGCCTCGTCAGAAACCCGTCCGCTGCCGGCCTGAGCCGCGCGGGCATGGAGTACAGATGCCAGCTCTCTACGTGATGATCCC
The DNA here is from genome assembly GCF_058136335.1 of Pseudomonas sp. 4CAES_32.4. Lineage (NCBI taxonomy): Bacteria > Pseudomonadati > Pseudomonadota > Gammaproteobacteria > Pseudomonadales > Pseudomonadaceae > Pseudomonas > Pseudomonas sp. 4CAES_32.4. Next base: position 2,085,740 of record NZ_CM176882.1, on the reverse strand, counting down.
GGCCGCACTGCTGATCGTGGCCATCGCCGTGTATATCTTCTTCTGGGCGGTGGACAGCGGTCAGTACGACGACCTCGACGGCCCGGCGCACAGCATCCTGTTCGACGATCAGGACCCGAACCACACCGCTGCGGTGGACGAAGCCAACGCCGGCAAACCGGACGACAAGGCACCGCCCCATGCTTGAACTGGCGCCCTTGCTGGTCTCGGCGTTGATCCTCGGCCTGCTCGGCGGCGGCCATTGCCTGGGTATGTGCGGCGGTCTGATGGGCGCGCTGACTTTGGCGATCCCCAAGGAGCAACGCAGTCGCCGCTTTCGCTTGCTGCTGGCCTACAACCTTGGGCGAATCCTTAGTTATGCCACGGCTGGATTGCTGATCGGCCTCGCCGGCTGGGCGGTGGCCAACAGCCCGGCGGCGCTGTTCATGCGCGTGCTGGCCGGGTTGTTGCTGATCGCCATGGGGCTGTATCTGGCCGGCTGGTGGAGTGGCCTGACCCGCATCGAAAGCCTTGGGCGCGGCCTGTGGCGTTACATTCAGCCAGTGGCCAACCGCCTGCTGCCGGTGTCGAGTCTGCCCCGCGCTTTATTGCTCGGCGCGTTGTGGGGCTGGCTGCCGTGTGGGCTGGTTTACAGCACGCTGCTGTGGAGCGCGAGTCAGGGCAATGCGCTGGACAGTGCGTTGTTGATGCTTGCGTTTGGGCTGGGCACCTGGCCGGTGTTGCTCGCCACCGGGCTTGCGGCTGAGCGGGTTACGGCACTGTTGCGCAAACGCAGTGTGCGCATGGCTGGCGGGTTGTTGGTGATTCTGTTCGGGATCTGGACCCTTCCCGGCCCGCATCAGCATTGGTTGATGGGCCACTAAAATCAAAAGATCGCAGCCTTCGGCAGCTCCCACATTTGGAATGCGTTTCCATGTAGGAGCTGCCGAAGGCTGCGATCTTTTGATCTTATGCTGTTGATGCAAATCAAGTGCCCCATCGCCGCACCCCGATAGACTCGCCACACTGCCAGCCTATCCGGGGGAATGCCCGCATGCTCGACGCCATTTGTTGGGACTCTGATCTGATCCGCCGCTACGACCTGGCGGGGCCGCGCTACACCTCCTACCCGACCGCTGTGCAATTTCACAGTCAGGTCGGCACCTTCGACCTGTTCCACGCCCTGCGCGACAGTCGCAAAGCGCTGCGCCCGTTGTCGCTGTACGTGCATGTGCCGTTCTGCGCGAACATTTGCTACTACTGCGCCTGCAACAAGGTCATCACCAAGGATCGCGGCCGCGCCTTGCCATACCTGCAACGGCTGGAGCAGGAAATCCAGCTGATCGGCTGTCACCTCGACCCGGCGCAAAAAGTCGAGCAACTGCACTTTGGCGGCGGCACCCCGACTTTTCTCAGCCACGACGAACTGCGCCAGTTGATGGCGCACCTGCGCAAGCATTTCAATTTGCTCGATGACGACTCCGGCGATTACGGCATCGAAATCGACCCGCGCGAAGCCGACTGGTCGACCATGGGCCTGCTGCGCGAGTTGGGTTTCAACCGGGTCAGCATCGGCCTGCAAGACCTTGATCCGACGGTGCAGCGCGCGGTCAATCGCCTGCAAAGCCTGGAGGAAACCCGCGCCGTGATCGACGCCGCGCGCACGCTGCAATTTCGCTCGATCAACATCGACTTGATCTACGGCTTGCCCAAGCAGACCCCGGAGAACTTCGCCCGCACCGTCGAAGAAGTGATCAGCCTGCAACCGGACCGGCTCTCGGTGTTCAATTACGCGCACCTGCCGGAGCGCTTCATGCCGCAGCGGCGGATCAACGCCAGTGACTTGCCATCGCCCGCTCACAAGCTGGAGATGCTCGAGCGCACCATCGAACAACTGACCGCCGCCGGCTACCGCTACATCGGCATGGATCACTTTGCCCTGCCCGACGACGAACTGGCGGTCGCTCAGGAAGAAGAAACCCTGCAACGCAATTTCCAGGGTTACACCACCCACGGCCATTGCGATCTGATCGGCTTGGGCGTTTCCGCGATCAGCCAGATCGGTGATCTGTATTGCCAGAACAGCAGCGACCTCAACCAGTACCAGAACACCCTCGCCGCCGCGCAACTGGCGACCAGCCGTGGCTTGGTGTGCAACGCCGATGATCGACTGCGCCGCGCCGTCATTCAGCAACTGATCTGCAATTTCAGCCTGGAATTCGCCGAGATCGAGCAGCAGTTCAACATCGATTTTCAAGGCTACTTCGGCGCGCTGTGGCCGCAACTGCAAGGCATGGCCAACGATGGCCTGATTGAACTCGATCGTGAACGGATCGAAGTGTTGCCGGCGGGTCGCCTGCTGGTGCGCTCGGTGTGCATGGTGTTTGACGCCTACCTTGAGCAACAGAACCGCCAGCGTTTCTCGCGGGTGATTTAGTTTTTCGTCAGCAGTGAGCCGACTTTCAGGTTCTGATCCGCTGTCATGCCCGACTGCCCGACCACTTTGGACAGGGCCAGATTGGCGGTGATCAGCCCCGTGTTCAGTGCGGCAATGGCGCCGCGCAGAGCCGCGACCTTGTTGATCTTTTCTTCATTGGAAAGACGCTTGTCTGCCATCACCGCTTCGATCAGCGCCTTTTTCTCAGCGATCTGCTTTTGCAACTTGCGGATCATCTTCAGCAATTGCTGGACGTTTTCCGGCAGCCCGCTGTCTTCGATGTCGCTGTTTTCGCCACCGACACTGGCGGCTTTTGCAATCGATGCACCGGACAGCGACACTTTGACGCCTTCGACCAAGGTCGGGGTTGCCTCTTCGGTCGAGCCTGATTCGCGTGCATTGCCAGGCGAAGTTTTCAACGTTTCCGGCATTGCCGCAACGTCGCTGTTACTGGGGCCCAGCGTGCCAATGGCGGTCATCGAAGCCTTCCTTGTATGCGTTCTGATACCTGTTTATCGGCGGCTTGCCTTGCGGCTTTATGCCTGTAGGGCAAAGTCGCCTCAGACTGGCCTGAATGTCCTCCTGTGGGTTACCCTTACGGCTTATGTGTGTTTTCCCACAAGGATTAAAGAAATGTCCGAGCCAGTTAAACTGCGCGCTCACAACCAGGCCCATTGCAAGGATTGCAGCCTGGCTCCTCTCTGCCTGCCACTTTCTCTGAATCTGGAAGACATGGATGCGCTGGACGAAATTGTTAAACGCGGCCGCCCGTTGAAAAAAGGCGAGTTCCTGTTCCGTCAGGGCGACACGTTCGATTCCGTTTATGCAGTACGCTCCGGCGCCCTGAAAACCTTCAGCCTGAGCGACAGCGGCGAAGAACAACTGACGGGCTTCCACCTGCCGAGCGAACTGGTCGGCCTGTCCGGCATGGACACCGAGAAACACCCGGTGTCGGCCCAAGCGCTGGAAACCACCTCGGTCTGCGAAATTCCTTTCGAACGCCTCGACGAACTGGCTCTGCAACTGCCGCAGCTGCGTCGTCAGTTGATGCGTGTGATGAGCCGTGAAATCCGCGATGACCAGCAAATGATGCTGCTGTTGTCGAAGAAAACCGCCGACGAGCGCATCGCCACGTTCTTGGTCAACCTGTCCGCACGCTTCCGCGCTCGCGGCTTCTCGGCCAACCAATTCCGCCTTGCAATGTCGCGTAACGAAATCGGCAACTACCTCGGTCTGGCCGTGGAAACCGTGTCCCGCGTGTTCACCCGCTTCCAGCAAAACGAGCTGATCGCCGCCGAGGGCAAGGAGATTCACATCCTTGACCCAATCCAGCTCTGCGCGCTGGCCGGTGGCTCGATCGAAGGCTGATCTCGATCCGCGGTTGAGCGAAGCGTTTCAGCCGCGGGTATACTGCGCCGTTTGCAGCCCTGCCAGGACACCTCGACGATGGTCTTCGACTCCTTCGACATCAAATCCCTTATCCGCCCCGTGATCGACTTCCCGAAACCGGGCGTGATCTTTCGCGACATCACCCCGCTGTTTCAGTCGCCGACGGCCCTGCGCCTGGTGATGGACAGCTTCGCCCACCGCTATGTCGAAGCCGACTTCACCCACATCGGCGCGATGGATGCCCGTGGTTTCCTGATCGGTTCGGTGCTGGCTTATCAGTTGAACAAGCCGCTGGTGCTGTTCCGCAAGCAAGGCAAACTGCCGGCGGACGTGCTGGCCGAAGGTTACGCAACCGAATACGGCGAAGCGTTCCTGGAAGTGCACGCCGACAGCCTGTGTGAAGGCGACTCGGTGGTGATGTTCGATGATTTGATCGCGACCGGCGGCACGCTGATTGCGGCGGCCAACCTGATTCGTCGCATGGGCGCACGGGTGCATGAGGCGGCGGCGATTATTGATCTGCCGGAGCTGCAAGGTTCACAGCGTCTGCAGGACATGGGCATTCCTACTTTCTGCCTGACGCAGTTTGCTTTGACTGATAAGTAAGTAGCGCCTGCACTGCCGCCATCGCTAGCAGGGCTAGCTCCCACACTGGATCTGTGTCGTTCACAAAACCCCTGTGGGAGCTAGCCCTGCTAGCGATGAGGCCAGTCGCCGCAACAAAGATTCAAAGCCCCATCTGCTTGCTGATGATCTCGTTCATCACCTCCCGCGTCCCGCCGCCAATCGACAGGATGCGGTTATCCCGATACAGCCGTTCGACCAGACTCTCGCGCATGTAACCGAGCCCGCCGAGAATCTGCACCGCGTCAGTAGTGATCCGGTCCGAGGTGTCCGTGGCAAAGTTCTTCGCCATGGAGATCTCCTTGATCACGCTCTGCCCCGCCGCCATTTTCGCCGCCTGCCGATAGGTGAATTCCCGCGACACCTCCAGCGCCGTTGCCATCTCAGCCAACCGATGCTTGATCACCTGAAATTTGCCAATCGGCTTGCCGAACGCCTCACGTTCACGCGCCCATTTCAGGCTCTCCTCCAGTGCAAGCTGCGCCGTCATGTTGGCCATCAGCGCCAGCGCCAGGCGTTCACTCTGAAAGTTGCCCATGATGCAGGCGAAGCCCATGTTCTCGGCGCCGATCAGATTGCCTACAGGCACACGGCAATCGTCGAAGAACAATTCAGCGGTGTCCGACGCCCACCAGCCCATTTTCTTCAGCTGACGGCCGACGGTGAAGCCGGGCGTGTCCTTCTCGATCAACAACAGACTGATGCCGCCGAAACCCGGCGCACCGGTGCGCACCGCCACGGTGTAGAAGTCGGCGCGCACGCCACTGGTGATAAAGGTTTTGCTGCCGCTGACCCGGTAATAATCGCCATCACGCACGGCGCGAGTCTGCAGGTTGGCGACGTCCGAACCACCGCCCGGTTCGGTCACGGCCAGAGCGCTGATTTTTTCGCCGCGGAGCACTTGCGGCACGACGCGATCGCGCACCTCAGGTCGTGCCCATTTGACGATCGGTGGCAAGCCGATATCCAGCGATCCCAGCCCAGCGACAAGACCGCCAGAGCCGCTGCGCATCAGTTCTTCACTGGCGGCGACCTTGGCGAACAGATCGCCCTCATGGCTGCCACCGAGCGCCTCGGGGTAACCGATACCGAGGATGCCGGCGGCGCCGGCCTTCAGGTACAGCTCACGGGGAAAGCTTTCGGCCTCTTCCCACTGGTCAATGTCCGGCAGTATCTCGCGTTCGACGAAACGTCTGACGCTGTCGCGGACCAATTGGTGGCTGGGGTCGAAGTATTCCTGAAAGGCAGGCATGGGCGAGCTCCACGGGAGGGTTCGCCGAACTTAACCGAGCGCTTGCTTGGTTTACAAGATACAGAAGATCAAAAGATCGCAGCCTTCGGCAGCTCCTACAGGGAAACGCATTCCTAGGTAGGAGCTGCCGAAGGCTGCGATCTTTTGATTTTTATTAGAGGGAAATCGGTTTGCGCCCGGCAAACGAATGCGCCAGCGTGCCGCCATCAACCAGTTCCAGCTCACCACCCAGCGGTACACCGTGGGCAATGCGCGAAGCGATCAGGCCTTTGTTGTTCAGCAACTGCGCGATGTAATGCGCGGTCGCCTCACCCTCCACCGTCGGATTGGTCGCGAGGATGACTTCGGTAAACGTGCCCGCCTCTTCGATCCGCGTCATCAACTGCGGAATGCCGATGGCCTCAGGTCCCAGGCCATCGAGCGGCGACAAGTGCCCCTTGAGCACAAAGTAGCGACCGCGGAAACCAGTCTGCTCGACCGCGTACACGTCCATCGGCCCTTCGACCACGCACAGCAACGTGTCGTCGCGACGGGTATCGGCGCATTGCGGGCACAGATCGTCTTCGGTCAGCGTGCGGCACTGGCGGCAGTGGCCGACGCCTTCCATGGCCTGGCTCAGGGCCTGGGCCAGACGCAAGCCGCCGCTGCGGTCACGTTCGAGCAACTGCAACGCCATGCGCTGGGCGGTTTTCTGACCGACGCCCGGCAAGGTGCGCAAAGCATCGATCAGTTGGCGAATCAAAGGGCTGAAGCTCATGGATAAACAGTCCGACTAAACAACGAGACGCGGTTTATACCCGCGCCTCTGGCCAGCGTCAAATACTCAGTCCGAGGCGACCCGAACCACCAGTTTGCCAAAGTTGCGCCCCTCCAGCAGACCGATAAACGCCTCCGGCGCCTGCTCCAGCCCTTCGACCACGTCCTCACGGAATTTCACCTTGCCTTCGCGCACCCACGGCACCATGTGGCTAATGAATTCCGGCTGACGATCACCGTAGTCGTCAAAGACGATGAAGCCTTGAATGCGTGCGCGTTTGGTCAACAGCGTGCGCTGCAGCATCGGCAGACGATCCGGGCCTTCGGGAGCCTCAGAAGCGTTGTAACCGGCGATCAGACCGCACAACGGAATCCGCGCCTTGGCATTGAGCAGCGGCACCACGGCGTCGAACACATGGCCGCCGACGTTTTCGTAGTAAATGTCGATGCCATCAGGACAGGCCTTGGCCAGTTGCTCGGCGAAATCGGCCGCCTTGTGATCGATGCAGGCATCAAAGCCCAGCTCTTCGACCACGTATTTGCACTTTTCGGCACCGCCGGCCACGCCGACTGCGCGCAGGCCTTTGATCTTCGCCACTTGCCCGACCACCGAACCCACAGCACCAGACGCGGCGGCGACAACCAATGTCTCGCCTTCTTTCGGCTGGCCGATGTCCATCAGCCCCATGTACGCGGTCATGCCCGGCATGCCCAGCACCCCGAGGGCCATCGACGGACTCGGCAACCCGGACGGGATCGGAATGATGTTGCGCCCGTCGCTGATGCTGTGGCTTTGCCAACCGGTGGCGCCGACCACCAGATCGCCCTTATGGAATTTGGGATGACGCGAATCCTCGACTCGGCTGACAGCCCCGCCGGTCATCACTTCGCCGATTTGTACCGGCGCGGCGTAGGACGGGGCGTCGCTCATGCGTCCGCGCATGTAAGGGTCAAGGGACAGGTAGAGGGTTTTCAGCAGTACTTCACCGTCCTGCAGATCCGGCAGCGCTTCGCGCTCGAGGCGGAAGTTTTCCGGGGTCGGCGCGCCTACGGGACGCGAGGCGAGGACAAAACGTTGGTTGAGCGTGAGAGGGTCGGACATGTCAGCGTCTCCTGTGAATGGTGAATTCAGCGGGTATAGGGAGCAGACCGTTGTGGCTTTGGTGTGTTCGATGTTTCTTCAGGTAGACCGTGGTGGATTCAATCGCTAGCAGGGCTAGCTCCCACAGGGTTATCAGTGGACACAACCCGTGTGGGAGCCAGCCCTGCTGGCGATAGCGGTAGACCAGACACCGCAAGACCACCGCGCAGAAACAAAAATGCCAGGCGCGATGCCTGGCATTTTGTGTAGCTCATCTGCCGCCGATTGGCGAATCAGAATGGCAGTTTCATACCCGCTGGCAGGTTCATGCCGGCGGTCATGCCGCCCATTTTTTCCTGGCTGTTGGCTTCGATCTTGCGCACGGCGTCGTTGACGGCGGCAGCCACAACGGCTTCGAGCATTTCTTTGTCGTCTTCGCTCAGGCCTTCAACCAGGCTTGGGTCGATGCTGACGCTTTTAACGTCGTGACGACCGGTCATCACCACGGTGACCATATCGCCACCGGCCTTACCGGTGACTTCGGCGTTGGCCAGTTCTTCCTGCATCTTGGCCATTTTTTCCTGCATCTGCTGCGCCTGCTTCATCAGGCCGGCCATGCCACCTTTCATCATGGGAATCACCTCAAAAGTACTTGGATCAAAACAGCGCCCGGCCATGGAGGCCGAGCACCTTCAGTTATTAGCCTTGGGCGACCAAGGCGTCGACAGGTTCAATAGTATCGTGTCGCACCACCGCGCCAAACTGCTGAACCATCTGCTGGATGAACGGATCGCCGTGAATCGACTCCTCCGCCTCGCGCTGACGGTTGGCACGGCGACGGGACGCGGCCTGGGCCGGAGTCTCCTGCTCGGGCTTGATCAGCTCGATGGTCAGGGTCAGCGTGCGACCGTGGAACTGGTTCAACGCATCGTTGAGACGACGCTGTTGCGTGGCATTGAACAGTGCACTGTGCGCCGGGTCGAGGTGCATCAGCCAGTGGTCGCCATCGACAGCGATCAACGTGCAGTTGGCGGCGATGCTGCCGGTCATGCCGGATATCGGCAGTTTCGGGAACAGCTCCAGCCATTGCAAGGCCAGACCGGTGGCCGGCGCCGCTGCGGGCTCAGGCTCGGGTTCCGGCTCTGGGTCGGCGGCGTGTTCGCTGGCCAGTTCGTCGAGGTAGCTATAAGCCGAGTCCATGTCTGGCTCGATGTAATCCTCGTCCAGCGGCGGCTCATCGTCCATGTCCATGCCCGGTGTGGCGGCATCAACGTCCGCGACTGACGGCTCGGGAATCGGCGCGGCGGCCCACTCCGGGGCGTCCGGGACCACGCTGTCCGGGGTCGGCAGCGGCATCGGCGGCAACTCGGGCTGCTCGGCGGCGGTTTCCAGCACCGGTTCAACGGCGGGTTGCTGGGCCGGCTCGGGCTCGGGCTCGGCGTCGGGCGCAGCCTCTACCGGATCATTCCATGGCAGGTCGACGACTTCTTCAGCGACGACGGGCGCTGGCTCGGGTTCTGGCGCAGCAACGGCAGCAACCGGCGCAGGCTCGGGAGCAGGTGCAGGTGCAGGTGCAGGTGCCGCCACTGGCGCAGGAGCCGGCGCAACCGCCGCGGCGACTACCGGCGCAGGTTTAGGCGCGGCAGCCACTGAGTTTGCGGAATCAACTGTGGCCTGGCTGATCCCCACTGGCTTTAGCGGTTGCCTCGGGGCGTCCGCCGTGTCGGCGGGCCGGAAGGCCAGCATCCGCAGCAGGACCATCTCGAAACCACCGCGCGGGTCCGGCGCCAGCGGCAAATCGCGGCGACCGATCAGACCCATCTGGTAATAAAACTGTACGTCTTCGGCCGGCAACGCCTGCGCCAATGCCAACACGCGATCGCGGTCGCCATGGCCGTTGTCGACACCTTCCGGCAGCGCCTGAGCGATGGCCACGCGGTGCAACACGTTGAGAATTTCCGAGAGCACGCCGTTCCAGTCCGGGCCTTGTTCAGCCAGGTGGCGCACGCCTTCGAGCAACGCCTTGGCGTCGCCTTCGATCAGCGAATGCAGGACGTCATAGACCTGGCCGTGATCCAGCGTGCCGAGCATCGCCCGCACGTCGGTGGCCAGTACCTTGCCTTCACCGAAGGCGATGGCCTGATCGGTCAGGCTCATGGCGTCACGCATCGAACCGTCAGCGGCGCGACCCAGCAGCCACAGTGCATCGTCTTCGAACGGCACGTTTTCGGCGGTCAGTACGTGGGTCAAATGCTCGACCACACGCTCGGGTGTCATGTTCTTCAGCGAGAACTGCAGGCAGCGCGACAAAATCGTTGCCGGAAGTTTCTGCGGGTCAGTGGTCGCCAGGATGAATTTGACGTACGGCGGCGGCTCTTCGAGGGTTTTCAGCAGCGCATTGAAGGAATGGCTGGAGAGCATGTGCACTTCGTCGATCAGGTAGACCTTGAAGCGCCCACGGCTCGGCGCGTACTGCACGTTGTCGAGCAGCTCGCGGGTGTCTTCGACCTTGGTGCGGCTCGCGGCGTCGATCTCGATCAGGTCGACGAAGCGACCTTCATCGATTTCCCGGCACACCGAGCATTCGCCGCACGGGCTGGAAGTGATACCTGTCTCACAGTTCAGGCATTTGGCAATGATCCGCGCAATGGTGGTCTTACCCACCCCGCGCGTACCGGTAAACAGGTACGCATGGTGCAGCCGCTGGCTGTCCAAGGCATTGATCAGAGCCTTGAGCACATGGGTCTGGCCGACCATTTCGCGGAACGAGCGCGGACGCCATTTACGTGCAAGAACCTGATAACTCATCGAAAACCGTCGCAGCGAAGGAAGCAGAAGCGGCTAATGCTAGCGGAGCAAGGGCAAAATTGCATCCGGTGTCCTCGTCTAATGTGGCTAAGCTGCATGAGCAGAGGCTTTTATCGGCTCAGGACAGGGAATTACCGGAGCGTTTATGCGTTGGGCCGTGGGGGCACTGCTGGGAATCAGCCTGAGCGTGACGGCAGCGGAAACCCCGTTGCGCTTCGCCATGCCCGACAGCTGGGCGATGCCGATGGTGCAATACGAACGTGGCCGCCCGACCCAAGGCATCCTCTACGACATCATGCTCAGCTTGGCCACCCAGGTCGGCGTACCGGCGCAATTTCACGTCCTGCCGCGCACCCGAGTGCAGAGCGCCATGGAGCACGGCGAGATCGACGTGCGCTGCTATGCCGCACAGTCGTGGCTGCCGAACCAGTCCGGGGATTACATCTGGAGCATCCCGCTGCTGTTTCAGCGCGATCTGCTGGTCAGCCGCCAAGGCTCGCCCACCAGCGTTGAAGCGAAAGCCCTGCCACGCCAATCGATCGGCACCGTGCTCGGCTACACCTACCCCACCCTGCAGCCCTTGTTCGATAGCGGCCAGCTGCAGCGCGAAGATGCGCGCAATCAGGAACAGGTTCTGGAAAAACTCCTGGCCGGGCGCTACCGCTATGCGGTGAGCAACCAGTGGACGCTGGACTGGCTCAATCAACGCCTGCCGCCCGAGCAGAAGTTGCAAGGCGTCGCGGTGCTGCAGGAGCAGCAAGTCGGTTGTTACGTCAGAAATGACCCCAACGTGCCAGTGCAGCGGATATTGCGCACCTTGCTGCGGATGAAAATGTCCGGGGAGATTGATGACATTATCCGTTTGTACACCGGCAGTTCTGAGGGCAAACCTTGATCCCACAGGGGACTTCCATCAATACCCGTGCGACTCGCGGAATTTCTGATAATCGTGAAACTCGATCCACTCGACCACATCGTACGGCAGGTAAAGCTGCTGCCGAGCCCGGGAAATGGCGATGTACACCGCGCAGATCCGTTGATCGAACGCGTAGGCGTCCTTGAACTTCTCATTGCTGAGCAATGCGCGCGTCAGCAGGACCCGGTTGAACTCCATGCCGCCCGCCTGCTCGGCCATCATCAACATGCAGGCTTTGCCCGGCTCGCCGATGCGGCCGTTCAAGCGCGTCAACTCAGCCACCTTGAAGCCTTTTTCCAGCTCGGCTTCAACCCACAAAAATGCCTCATCGAACTGGTGGGCTTCACGCACTTGCTGCCAGTCCGCCAGGTCGCTGAAAGACGGATGCCGGCCTTTTTCGCTGAACTCGGCGTCGTAGAACTCGGGCTTGAACAATTGGATGGCGGTAGTCATGAAATGCTTGAGACCGGCCTGCATGTCCTTGTCGGGGAAACTGAACGCGCAATTGGCATCGTGCAAATGGATCGCCCACATCATCGTGTCCCAAGGCGATGCGGTGAGGATCACGCAGCCCTCGGGCGGCACGAAATCTTCAGGATAGTGCTCGATATCGACGTCAGCATTGCGCGCGCCTTCGAACGGCACCTTGCTCTTGTGCGAATGGCGCGAGATCAGCGGATTGACCAGCCGCTCGACATTGCGCCCCGAGCGCACGGAATAACTGATGTCGCTCTGCCGCACCTCACGCTTGCGCTGGAGTGCTTCGCCGGTGGCTTGCTGATACTCATCGCCAAGGGTAATCAGCACCTGACGCCCGCGCTCGATCATTTGCAGCAGCGACGCCGGGACATCCTGACTCTCGTCGATGATCACGTGCGTATAGCGCGAAGGCACCCGGCAACCCGACAGACTGGCGCGCTTGATCATCAGCAAGGTTTCGAACCCGGTCTGGCTGCCCCACGCCGGATTCGTCTCCAGGTAGACCCACACACGACTTGAATACTCCAGCAAGACCTGGGTGTCCGCGCTCGACAACGGCTGCTGGAAAAACGGCAAATGCCTGGCCGATAAACTGTGATCCCGTGAGCCACAGTACAGCTCAAGCACCCGCAGACAAACGTCCAGCGTGGCCTGCCCGTCGTGACGGCGGAAGCCGAAGATATTCAGCTCCTGCGCAAGTGCTTGTTTGCTCGGCAGGCGCGCCGGCGCTCTGGCCACCGGAGGCCTTGGCCCATATAACTGGGTTTGCGCAAAGTGGCGGAAGGTCTGGGCGACGTCCTTGTCCTGCGCTTGCTTGAGGTGCTTGCGCAGGGTTTCCAGCTTCGCCGGCGTGCGCGCCAGGACCAAGGTCCTGTCGCTCCGCAGGCACTCGATCAGCGCCCCCAGCAGATGGCTTTTGCCGATGCCCGCATAGCCTTGCACATGCAGGTCTTCGTCGAGATTGGCACGAAAGGTTCTCAGCAGTTTGTCTTGCGCATCGCTCAACCAACGCTCGCGGAGGCGCGGCGTGACCATTTGCTGGATGAACGGATTGTTCTGTTGTTTGAGGCGAATCTTGTAATCCACGTCCCATTTGCCATCGGGCAACAGATAGCCCTGCGCCGTAACCTCGTCGGCCATCAGAAAACGCAGGTTCAGGCCTTTGATCGCATTGAGGCCGAAATACAACTTGCGCGGATCGAACAGGCGCTGAGCTTCCGGCAGCAATCCGGCGACAGATGCTGTGCCCCGGGCATCGACGGCCCAATCAATCAATTTGGCGAGAATTTTTTCTGCGGCGCTGGCCGTCAGGTCTTTTTCAGTGGCCTGGGCGAGGTTCTGGATGACGAGGATCGCCGCCAGTTCAGGATCCGTCAGGCTGACCAGCGTTATTGCGCCATCGGCCTGCAACAACGCCGTGCAGACATCATGGGTGACCGGCAAGAACACAGGGGTGGATAAATTAAAATGTTCCGGCTGCATACAACCTCACGCCTGGGCAGGGACACATCACCAGGTCAGTCCTGGTCATACGCTTTGTTGATTTTGCGTTCATGCGCTGCAGGACTGGCGCCCGTCCCTGCGGAGAACCGGCCGGCGAGGTGCGCAACCTCATCCAGAGCGGGTTTATCAGCGCGTTCATCGTTGATGCGCAGCGCGAAGTGGTATTCACCCAGCGTTCCCGACATATCGCCTGGATAGCTTCGATCTTCACCGATCGCGACCGGGTTGCGGTCGATCTGCGCCTGCACTTCGTAGAGCGCCAGTTCCAGCAGCTTGCGCAAGTCTTCGGCACTACGGGCAGCCACCCGCAATTGCACATCGAATTGAGGCAACCCGTGCTCGACGGGACTGGATGACGCTGATTCACACGTACCGGCCGCCTTGATGGTCGCTGCCGCCGCCAGAATCTCGGCATGCTCGTCATCCATCAGATCAAGCACCCTCGACAGCTCCAGCGTGCGCTCGGGATGATCCTGCATCTGATCCTTGATCTCCAAGCGGCGCAACTGCCACTCCCGGAGTCTTTCTCGCGTCAGATCGTCAACTTCACCCACTTCCATTACCTCACGATGCCAGGCAAGGGAGTATGCCACTGTTCAACGGCAGCACCGAGCGAGGGTGCAGGACACGACGGGAAATATCAGACGCCAAATCGCAGGCATAAAAAAACCGCAGTGGGCAAAACCCATGCAGTTCTGTTTGCAGCTTTCGATGTTTCGTTAAGGTGGCGACCCCACCAGCCACACCCCGGCACACAATGTTCCCGCTGTGGCTGCTGCCTTCCGGCTCTGACCAGGTTCACGGGTAATCGTTGCGGGGGGACCGATGGGGTCACCATAACGACGCTCACCTGTCGGCGAGCCGCGCCATTGTACCTATCTGAGACGAAGTTACAACCGTTGGTTTCAGATTAAAAATATGAATCGCTTCAAGGACATAAAGATCGCTGCCTGTGGCATCACTTACAGGGCCAGCACCTCGTCTGCCTTGCCACCCGCCTGCTGGATCACCAGATGAATGAAGTGCAGCTTGGCAATCGCCGGCGCCGGCAGCACGAACGGATAGAAATCCGGCTGGCCCATGCTGCGCGACAGTTCATTGAGCATGCCGGCCAGTTCGATCCAGGCGTTGACGAACGACAGGAACGCCTCGCCACCGGGATGTTCCGGGTCGTACAGGGTGCTGGTCGGGAATGGCTGGTAGTCGAAATCCATCTCCCGCGCGCTCATGCCGAAACCCAGCGCGGTGTCGACCGCGTCCATCATGTGCAGGTAATGCGCCCAGGTTTCCGCCCAGTCTTCCCAGGGATGCATGGTCGCGTATGCGCTGACGTACTGCTGCGGCCAATCCAATGGCGCGCCTTGTTGGTAATGACGGTCCAACGCCTCCGCGTAACTGGCGCGCTCGTCGCCGAACAGATTGCGGAATGAGCCGAGCCACGGACCGTTGGCGATCAACCGATCCCAATAGTAGTGGCCGACTTCGTGGCGAAAGTGCCCGAGCAGCGTGCGATACGGTTCATGCATCTGCGCCCTCACCTGCTCACGGTGCGCGTCGTCGGCCTCCTTGATGTCGAGGGTGATCAGGCCGTTGGCGTGGCCGGTCATCGGCGCATTGCCTTCCAGGTCGACGCCAATGAAATCGAAGGCCAGACCAGTGTTTTCGTCGACCGTTTTCGGGATGACCGGCAAGCCAAGGGTGATCAGTTGCGCCACCAGTCGACGCTTGGCGATTTCGACTTTGCGCCAGCGTTCGGGGTTTTCCGGGTCGGACAAATCAGGAATGGTGCGGTTGAGGCTGCAAGCGATGCACAGGCTGTCGTGATCGTTGGCCGGCAACAGCCAGTTGCACGCCGCTGCCGTATCAAGGTTCGCACAACGGCGGAACAGCCCGGCCTCGGGATCGGCGTCCAGCGTCCAGGTGCCCTCATACGGGCCCGGTTGCAGCGAAGTCAGGCGACTTTCTTCGGGCTGATAGCCGAGCAAGGCATTGCAAGCCAGGCACTGGCTGTTGCGAAAGAACAGCGACTGGCCGCAACGGCACGGCCAGACTTTGCTGTTGCGTGAAGATTCGCCCAAGAACGGCGCGATGATGCGAGAACTGAGCTGCTCGAAAAAGCGGTGCATGACGATGTCTCCTTGGGGCTAGCCAAGACTAGATCATTCTGGCGCGATGATCGTTCCCACGCTCTGCGTGGGAATGCATCCAGTGACGCTCTGCGTCACAGCGGACGCGGAGCGTCCGGGGCGGCATTCCCACGCGGGAGCGTGGGAACGATCACTCAGGCGGAGATACCGTGGGTTTTGAGGAAGGCGATGAAGGTTTCTTCGTCCATCACTTTCACGCCCAGCTCATTGGCCTTGGTCAGTTTGGAACCAGCACCGGGGCCTGCGACCACACAATGAGTCTTCGCCGACACGGAACCGGCAACCTTGGCGCCGAGGCTTTCCAGATGCTCCTTGGCGACGTCACGGCTCATCAACTCGACCTTGCCGGTCAGCACCCAGGTCTCGCCGGACAACGGCAAGCCTTCAACCACTTTCTTTTCGCTCTGCCAGTGCATGCCGAATTTACGCAGTTGCTCTTCGGATGCTTCAGCAAGCTGCCGATTCTCTGCAACCGCAAAAAACTCGCGAACAGAATTCGCCTGCTTCTCCGGCAACGCCTGACGCATGTCCAGCCAGTCGGCGTTCATCACCGCTTCCAGCGAGCCAAACTTGTCCGCCAGTTTCTGTGCGCCACCAGGGCCTACCGAAGGGATGTGCAGCTTGTCGAGGAAACCACCCAGCGTGGTACTGGCGGCAAACTCGGCGCCCAATTCGCCCTGATCCTGAATCTGCAAACCATGGCGGATCAACTCGTCGATCACCTGCTGGTTATGCGCATCTTCAAAGAAGCTGTGAATCTCGTGCGCCACCTCCAGACCGACGTCCGGCAGGTAGGTCAGCACTTGCGGCAGCGCCTGCTGCACACGCTCCAGCGAACCCAGCGAGCGCGCCAGCACCTTGGCGGTTTCTTCGCCGACATCAGGAATGCCCAGCGCATAGATGAAGCGTGCCAGTCCCGGCTTCTTGCTGTCTTCGATGGCCGCGAGCAGCTTGTTGCTCGACACCTCGGCAAAACCTTCCAGATCGACGATGTCTTCGAACTTCAGCGCGTACAGATCGGCCGGCGAACTGACCAGACCTTCATCGACCAATTGCTCGACGCTCTTGTCGCCCAGACCTTCAATGTCCATCGCCCGGCGCGAGACGAAGTGAATGATCGCCTGCTTGAGTTGCGCACCACAGGCCAGACGCCCAACGCAGCGATACACCGCGCCTTCACTGACGGTTTCCTTGCCCTTGCTGCGCTTGATCAGTTGCGTGCGCTCGACGTGGGAACCACACACCGGGCAGCTCTCGGGGATCTGCACCGCTCGGGCGTGTTCCGGACGACGCTCCAGCACCACTTGCACCACTTGCGGGATCACATCACCGGCACGACGTATAATCACGGTGTCGCCGATCATCAAGCCCAGGCGCGCAACTTCGTCCATGTTGTGCAGCGTGGCGTTGGCGACGGTGACGCCAGCCACCTTGACCGGTTTCAGGCGTGCGACTGGCGTAACGGCACCCGTGCGACCAACCTGAAATTCCACGTCGAGCAGTTCAGTGAGTTCTTCCATCGCCGGGAATTTATGTGCGATGGCCCAGCGCGGTTCGCGAGCGCGGAAGCCCAGTTCGCGCTGATCGGCAATGCTGTTGACCTTGAACACCACACCATCGATTTCATAGCCGAGATCGTTACGCCGCGCGCCAATATCGCGGTAGTAATCCAGGCATTCGTCGATGCCCTTGGCCAGTTTCAGTTCATGGCTGATCGGCATGCCCCACTTCTGCAACTGCTTGAGGTTGCCGATGTGGGTGTCAGAAATATCGTGGGACACCTGACCGATGCCGTAGCAGCAGAACTCCAGCGGACGGTTGGCGGTGATCTTCGAATCGAGCTGACGCAAGCTGCCGGCGGCGGCGTTACGCGGGTTGGCGAAAGTCTTGCCGCCAACTTCCAGTTGCGAGGCATTGAGGCGTTCGAAACCGGCCTTGGACATGAACACTTCACCGCGCACTTCCAGCGTCGCCGGCCAGCCTTCGCCGTGCAGCTTCAGCGGAATGTTGCGCACGGTGCGCACGTTGACGCTGATGTCTTCGCCGGTGGTGCCGTCGCCGCGCGTGGCGCCGCGCACCAATACACCATTCTCATAAAGCAGGCTGACCGCCAGGCCATCGAGTTTCGGTTCGCAGCTGTATTCCACTGCCGCGCCACCGCCGAACAGATCGCCAGCGGGGACATCCAGACCCTCTGTGACGCGGCGATCGAACTCGCGCATGTCGGTTTCTTCGAAGGCGTTGCCGAGGCTGAGCATCGGTACTTCGTGCCGCACCTGTGTGAACGCGGTGAGCGCCACGCTGCCGACACGCTGGGTCGGCGAGTCGCTGGTGATCAATTCCGGATTGGCCGCTTCCAGCGCCTTGAGCTCGTGAAACAACCGGTCGTATTCGGCGTCCGGAATGCTCGGCTCGTCGAGGACGTGGTAACGGTAGTTGTGCTGATCGATTTCAGCACGCAGCTCTAGAATGCGGTTTTTGGCGGCGGTCATGGGTGTTCTCTCATAAAGCAAAAGAGCAGCCGAGGCTGCTCCAGTTTCATCCTTAAAAGATCGCAGCCTCGTTGCACTCGTCAGCTCCTACAGGATCGCGATCCTTTGTAGGAGCTGCCGCAGGCTGCGATCTTTTGATCTGGCCTTAGCGCTTCTGGGTCAATGCGCGGCGTTCGAATTCGACGATGCGCTGACGGTAGTGCTCGATGGTCTGCGCGGTCAGAACGCTGCGCTGGTCATCTTTCAGCTCGCCGTTCAATTCCTGCGACAGCTTGCGCGCTGCGGCCACCATCACGTCGAAGGCTTGCTTCGGATGACGCGGGCCTGGCAGGCCGAGGAAGAAGCTCACCGCCGGGGTGCTGAAATGGTCGATGTCGTCCAGATCAAAGATGCCCGGCTTGACCGCATTGGCCATGGAGAACAGCACTTCACCGTTGCCAGCCATGCTTTCGTGACGGTGGAAAATATCCATCTCGCCGAAACGCAGACCGCTTTCCAGAATGTTCTGCAGCAGCGCCGGGCCTTTGAAGCCGGCGGCGTCACGGCAGATCACGCTGATCACCAGCACTTCTTCCGCTTGTGGCTGGTCTTTGTCGACCACCGCCGGCGAAGGCTTGGTGTCTTCAACGAAATCGTCGTCACGGCTGCTGAAGCTCGGGCCGTCGTCCAGATCCAGATCCAGGTTCAAGTCGCCCTGCACCGAACCTTTGCTGCCGCGCTTGCCACGTTTCGAGGCGGTTTCGCGAGGCTCGCGTGCTTCGCGGGCCGGCATGCTCACCGACGGCAAATCATGTTCGTCCAGTTGCGGCTCTTTATGCGTGTCCAGAACGCGGGCCGGGCCCAACAGCTCGGCGCTGGTGTCCTCGTCCGGCAGGTTGGACAGACTTCGGTCAAGACGGAATTTCAGTTTTCCCTTGCCGCCGCGCATACGGCGCCAGCCATCGAAAAGAATACCGGCTATCACAATGATGCCGATGACGATCAGCCACTCGCGCAGACCGATTTCCATGTAATCCCGTGCCTCTATAAAAAATGCTGAAAAATAAGGGGTTTACATTGTGCAAACCGCTTTAAAACGTGGCGCCAACTCTATGTTCTGACAGGCGTTTTGCCCACGTATACGAAAAATTGACATTAAACTAGCACGACCAAAGACAACTTTACACCGTCTGTCTCATTGGCTTGCGCGAATATGTCGATTGGCCAGCAAGTCGAACCCGGTAAAAAAGTCCTACAACCTTCTCATCCCTGTCCGACACCACACTGGCTCAGGCGTCCACCATCGCCATCGCCTCCTCGACATCCACTGCTACCAGTCGCGAACAACCCGGCTCATGCATCGTTACGCCCATCAACTGCTCGGCCATTTCCATGGCGATCTTGTTGTGGGTGATATAGATGAACTGCACGGTCTGCGACATCTCTTTGACCAAGCGTGCGTAGCGTCCAACGTTAGCGTCATCCAGCGGTGCGTCAACCTCATCGAGCATGCAGAACGGCGCCGGGTTCAACTTGAAGATGGCAAAAACCAGTGCCAGCGCGGTCAGGGCTTTTTCCCCGCCGGAGAGCAAATGGATGGTGCTGTTCTTCTTCCCTGGCGGCTGCGCCATGATCGTTACCCCTGTATCGAGTAGATCTTCGCCCGTCAGTTCCAAATACGCCCGTCCACCACCGAAAACTTTTGGAAAAAGTGCCTGTAAACCGCCATTGATCTGATCAAAGGTATCTTTGAAACGGTTGCGGGTTTCCTTGTCGATCTTGCGGATAACGTTCTCAAGGGTCTCCAGCGCTTCGACCAGATCGGCGTCCTGGGCATCCAGATAACGTTTACGCTCGGATTGTTGCGTGTATTCGTCGATGGCCGCGAGGTTGATTGCACCCAGGCGCTGAATCCGCGCGCTGATGCGTTCGAGTTCTTCTTCGGCTTCGCGTTCACTGGCCTGCGCGGTTAATGTCGCGAGCACGCCGTTAAGATCGTAGCCGTCTTCGAGCAATTGATCCTGCAAAGCCTTGCGGCGCACGGTCAGGGCTTGCCATTCCATGCGTTGCTGTTCGAGCTGGCCGCGAATCAATTGTGATTGCTGTTCGGCCTGGGTTCGGCGTTTTTCCGCGTCGCGCAATTCGCGGTCGGCGTCTTCCAAAGCGATCTGCGCGGTTTTGAGTTCTTCGTCGACGGTCATGCGCTTGTCGAGCAACTCTTCGAGTTTCAGGCGCAGCTCTTCCAGCGGCGCCTCGCCCTCCTCCAGGTTCAGACTTAACTGTTCGCGTTTTTCGGTGAGGCGCTCGGCCTGCATTTCCAGACGCTCGAGCGCCTGACGCGTGGAGTCGTGCTGCGCGCGCAAGGAGCCCAGACGTACGGCCAATTGATGCGCATGATCCTTGTGCTGGCGGGCTTCCTGACGCACGCGATCGAGGCGCTCGCGCAGACTGTCGCGCTGAGCCAACAGCAACTCGCGCTGTTCGGTGTCCAGCGCCATGGCATCCAGCGCGTCCTGCAATTGCATGCGCGCTTCGCCGATTTGCTCGTGCTCAAGCTCGCGCTGTTCGCCGAGTTCGACCAGCTCTTCATCGAGACGGGTACGGCGCAATGTCAGCTGTTCAGCCTTGGCTTTGCCGGCGGACAGTTGCGCTTTCAATTCGCCCTGCTGACGCGCTTCGTCTTGCAGCAAACGACGCAAATGTTCGCGACCGTTTTCCTGCTGACGCTGTTGCGCGCGCAGGGTTTGCAGACGGGTTTCCATGGCCTCGACCGTGGCTTCTTTCTCTTCGCGTTCGAGGTGCAGGTCTTCGATTTCCTGGCCGCGGGCGAGCATGCCGCTTTCCGCTTCGCTGGCCCGACGTACGCGCAGGAAATGCCGGCCGACCCAGTAACCGTCACGGCTGATCAGGCTCTCGCCGGCGCTCAATTGCCCGCGCAAGGCCAAGGCTTGTTCAAGGCTGTCGACCGGTTTGACCTGACCGAGCCACGGCGACAGATCGATCTGCGCATCAACCTTGTCGAGCAAGCTGCCCGCCACCCGCACGCCATCGCTGGCCGGGCTGAGCAGGCGCAGATCGCCTTGGGTAAAACCGGACAAATCGAAACCGCTGAAATCGTCGACCAGCACCGCTTGCAGATCAGCGCCGAGCACGGTTTCCACTGCCAATTCCCAACCGGCCTCGACCTTCAGTCCTTCGGCCAGACGCGGACGCTCGGCGAGGTTGTGTTCCTTCAACCATTCGGCGGTGCCGGTGCCCGGATCGAGCGCGGCTTGCTGCAAGGCTTCCAGGGACGCCAGGCGACCGTTGAGGCGCTGCAAATCGCCCTGCGACTGTTGCTGCGCGGTCAGCGCCTGCTGCAACTCCTGGCGCAGTTGTTCAAGTTTTTCGACCTGGGCTTCTTCACTGGTCTGCAGATCTTCGAGGGTCGCTTCGGACTCGGCGAGCTGCTCGTTGAGTTCCATGATCGCCGCGTCTTCCGGGTCCGCCGAGAGCAGCGCGCGCTCTTCGCCGAGGCGTTTCTGCCGATCAGCGAGGCGCTCCATGCTGGTTTCCAGCTGCTGGATGCGCGACTGCTGCACTTCGGCCTGACGACGCGGTTCGGCGGCAGTCAGGTTGAAGGCGTCCCACTGTTCCTGCCAGCCGTGCATGACCGATTCGGAATCTTCCAGCGCAGCGGCGGCTTCTTCGGCAGCGGCGCTGGTGACTTCCTGCTCGGGGGTGAGCATGTCTAGCTCTTCGCCGAGGGTCAGCAACAACGTGCGGTCGTGGCCCAGATGGGATTCGGTTTCCAGACGTGCGCGCTCGGCTTCCTTCAGATCGTCCTGCAACTGCCGCAGACGCTGCTGGCCGTGCTGGATGCTCTGCTCGACCCGGGCGATATCGCCGCCGACCGAATAGAAGCGCCCTTGCACCAGATTGAAGCGTTCGGACAGGTCATGGTGTCCGTCGCGCAGGCGCTCAATGGCCGCGTCAGCATTACGCTGCTCGGCGACCAAAGCTTCGAAACTGATTTCCTGAGTGCCGATGATCGACTCGCGCTGGCCGACCTGATCATTCAGATCCTGCCAGCGCAGCGCCGACAGTTGCGCCTTGAGCTGGCGCTCCTCGGCCTTGAATTCCTGATACTTCTTGGCGGCCTCGGCTTGGCGGTGCAGGCGTTCGAGTTGCCGCTCGAGCTCTTCGCGCAGGTCAGTCAGACGCGCGAGGTTTTCGTGGGTGCGACGGATGCGGTTTTCGGTCTCGCGGCGGCGCTCTTTATATTTCGAGATGCCGGCGGCTTCTTCGATGAAGTTGCGCAGGTCTTCGGGCTTGGATTCGATCAGCTTGGAGATCATCCCCTGCTCGATGATCGAATAGCTGCGCGGGCCGAGACCGGTGCCGAGGAAGATATCGGTGATATCGCGACGACGGCATTTGGTGCCGTTGAGGTAGTAAGTGGTCTGGCTGTCGCGGGTCACTTTGCGGCGAATCGAGATTTCCGCGTAGGCCGCGTATTCGCCCAGCAAGGTGCCGTCGGAGTTGTCGAAGACCAGTTCGATACTGGCCTGACTCACCGGTTTGCGGCTGGTCGAACCGTTGAAGATGACGTCGGTCATCGATTCGCCACGCAGGTTTTTCGCTGAGCTTTCGCCCATCACCCAGCGGACGGCGTCGATGATGTTCGACTTGCCGCAACCGTTCGGCCCGACGACCGCCGCCATGTTACTGGGGAAGTTCACCGTGGTCGGATCGACGAAGGATTTGAATCCCGCCAGTTTGATGCACTTGAGCCGCACGCTTAGGCGACCGTCAGGGCAGACACCACCAGATCGCAGCTGCGCTGGGCGTAAGCCGTCAGCACGATGCGGATCTGCGGCAAATCACGGGCGAGCACGGCAGCCAGCAAACGTTCGAACAGTTCGAGGAACTCGCTCATTGAGGCCTTGCGCTGTTCGAGGGCGAGGAAATACGCACGGCTCATGGCCGGTTGCAGGTTCTCGACCGTTTCTTGCAGGTACGGGTTGTTGGCGAACGGATAGGCGGCGCGCATCACGGCGAAGCTGTCGTCGACGAAGCTGCGGATGTCCTGACGCTCGTAGCTGGTGGTCAGGCGCTGCTGGATCTGCACGAACGGCGCCATGTCCGACTGTACTTGCCAGCCGTTGGCTACCGAGTTGCCGAGCAGGATGTACAGCTCGCTCATCAGCGTGCACAGGCTCTGCACCTTGTGCGGCGTCAGTTCGGTGACGTGCGCGCCACGACGCGGCAGGATCGCGATCAGGTGACGGCGTTCGAGGATCAGCAGGGCTTCGCGGACCGAACCGCGGCTGACGTTCAGCGCCAGCGTGACCTTCTGTTCCTGGATGCGCTCTCCCGGCTTCATTTCGCCACGAATGATGCGTTCGGCGAGGTGGTGAGCGATTTGCTCGGCGAGGCTGTCCGGCGCCTTGAACGTCATGGTTGTCCTTCAAACTCTATCGATCTGCACAAGCGGCGCAGTGTAGCGCAAATGCGGGCTCATGGCGGAGTGCCCACTCAGCGGTTTTTGGCACGATTCCCGCAGTTTTCTTTAGAAAACCAAACAAAAAACCAGGGCGACCGATCAGGGTCAATACTGAATAGACACGTTGTTGATCGACGAAATGCATTTTCCTGACCTTTAAGTCAGAAAACCATTGACCGAAAAGTCAGACCTGCTAAATTCGGTTCACGTCGGTTAACAACAATAATGAGTCTGCGAGGCCTTCCGTGATCCAGTTTTTACTTAACCAGGAACTCCGTAGCGAGCACGCCCTGGACCCGAATCTGACTGTGCTCAATTACCTGCGTGAACACGTTGGTAAATCGGGCACCAAAGAAGGTTGCGCCAGCGGTGACTGCGGCGCCTGCACCGTAGTGGTCGGCGAGTTGCAAACGGATGACGCTGGCCGCGAACACATTCGCTATCGCAGCCTCAACTCGTGCCTGACCTTTGTTTCCTCGCTGCACGGCAAACAACTGATCAGCGTCGAAGACCTCAAGCACCAAGGCGAACTGCACAGCGTGCAGAAAGCCATGGTCGAGTGCCATGGTTCGCAGTGCGGTTTCTGCACCCCCGGTTTCGTCATGTCGCTGTTCGCCCTGCAAAAGAACAGCGATGCGCCCGATCACGCAAAGGCCCACGAAGCGCTGGCCGGCAACCTCTGCCGCTGCACCGGTTACCGGCCGATTCTGGCGGCTGCCGAGCAATCGTGCTGCGGCAAACAGCCAGATCAATTCGATGCCCGCGAAGCAGACACCATCGCGCGCCTCAAAGCCATTGCCCCGACCGATATCGGCGAACTGAACAGCGGCGACAAGCGCTGCCTGGTACCGCTGACCGTCGCCGATCTGGCCGACCTTTATGACGCTTATCCACAAGCGCGTCTGCTCGCTGGCGGCACCGATCTGGCGCTGGAAGTCACGCAGTTCCACCGCACCCTGCCGGTGATGATCTACGTCGGCAACGTCGCGGAAATGAAGCGCATCGAAACCTTTGATGACCGCATCGAAATCGGCGCCGCCACCGCCCTCTCCGACTGCTACGAAGCGTTGAACGCCGAGTACCCCGATTTCGGTGAACTGCTGCACCGCTTCGCCTCCCTGCAAATCCGCAACCAGGGCACCCTCGGCGGCAACATCGGCAACGCTTCGCCAATCGGTGACTCGCCACCGCTGCTGATCGCCCTCGGCGCGCAAGTCGTGCTGTGCAAAGGCGAAACCCGCCGCACGCTGAACCTGGAAGATTACTTCATCGACTACAAAGTCACGGCCCGTCAGGAAAGTGAGTTCATCGAGAAGATCATCGTTCCACGCGCCAGCGCTGAGCAATTGTTCCGCGCCTACAAAGTCTCAAAACGTCTGGACGACGATATCTCTGCCGTTTGCGCCGCGTTCAACCTGCGCGTGGAAAACTGCATGATCACCGATGCGCGCATGGCCTTCGGCGGCATGGCCGCGATCCCGAAACGGGCGGCACATTGTGAAGCCATGCTGGTCGGTCAGCCCTTCAACAGCGCCGTGGTCGAACGCGCTTGCGCTGCGCTGGCCGAAGACTTCACCCCGCTCTCGGACTTCCGCGCCAGCAAGGAATATCGCCTGCTCAGCGCGCAGAACCTGCTGCGCAAATACTTCATCGAACTGCAAACACCGCACATCGAGACTCGGGTGACCGCTTATGTCTAACCATCACGGCGTAGAGAAAACTCAAGCTGAACTGGCTGAACTGTTCGCCAAGGACCTGACCTCTGGTGTTGGCCGCAGCGTCAAGCATGACAGCGCCGCCAAGCACGTGTCCGGTGAAGCGCAGTACATCGATGATCGCCTGGAATTCCCGAACCAGTTGCACCTGTATGCACGCATGTCGGATCGCGCCCACGCGAAAATCATCAGCATCGATACCTCGCCGTGCTACGCCTTCGAAGGCGTGCGCATCGCCATCACCCACGAAGACGTACCAGGCCTGAAAGACATCGGCCCATTGATGCCGGGCGACCCGCTGCTGGCCATCGATGACGTGCAATTCGTCGGTCAACCGGTGCTCGCCGTCGCGGCGAAAGATCTGGAAACCGCGCGCAAAGCGGCCATGGCCGCGATCATCGAATACGAAGATCTCGAGCCGGTGCTCGACGTGGTTGAAGCCCTGCGCAAACGCCACTTCGTGCTCGACAGCCACACCCACCAGCGCGGCGACTCGGTATCTGCGCTGGCGACCGCTGAACACCGCATTCAAGGCACGCTGCACATCGGCGGCCAGGAACACTTCTATCTGGAGACACAAATCTCCTCGGTGATGCCGACCGAAGACGGCGGCATGATCGTCTACTGCTCGACGCAGAACCCGACCGAAGTGCAAAAACTGGTCGCCGAAGTGCTCGACGTGTCGATGAACAAAATCGTCGTCGACATGCGCCGCATGGGCGGTGGTTTCGGCGGCAAGGAAACTCAGGCCGCCAGCCCGGCGTGCCTGTGCGCGGTGGTGGCGCACCTCACCGGCCAGCCAACGAAGATGCGCCTGCCGCGCGTCGAAGACATGCTGATGACCGGCAAGCGTCACCCGTTCTACGTCGAATACGACGTCGGCTTCGACAGCACCGGACGACTGCACGGGATCAACATGGACCTGGCCGGCAACTGCGGCTGCTCGCCGGACCTGTCCGCCTCGATCGTTGACCGCGCGATGTTCCACTCGGACAACTCGTATTACTTGGGCGACGCGACGATTAATGGTCACCGCTGCAAGACCAACACCGCGTCGAACACTGCTTACCGTGGCTTCGGTGGCCCGCAAGGCATGGTCGCGATCGAAGAAGTGATGGACGCGATTGCTCGTCATCTGCAACTCGATCCACTCGCTGTGCGCAAGGCCAACTACTACGGCAAGACCGAGCGCAACGTCACCCATTACTACCAGACCGTCGAGCACAACATGCTCGAAGAGATGACCGCCGAACTGGAAGAAAGCAGCCAGTACCACGAACGCCGCGAAGCAATCCGTCGCTATAACGCCAACAGCCCGATTCTGAAAAAAGGCCTGGCGCTGACCCCGGTGAAATTCGGCATTTCCTTCACCGCGAGCTTCTTGAACCAGGCCGGTGCACTGATCCACATCTACACCGACGGCAGCATCCACCTCAACCATGGCGGCACCGAGATGGGCCAGGGCCTGAACACCAAAGTCGCGCAGGTTGTGGCTGAAGTGTTCCAGGTGGAAATGGACCGCGTGCAGATCACCGCGACCAACACGGACAAGGTGCCGAACACCTCGCCGACAGCGGCGTCCAGTGGCGCTGACCTGAACGGTAAAGCGGCGCAGAACGCGGCAGAAATCATCAAGAAACGTCTGGTCGAATTCGCTGCGCGTCAATACAAAGTCACTGAGGAAGACGTCGAGTTCCACAACGGTCACGTGCGGGTTCGCGACCATATCCTGACCTTTGAAGCGCTGATCCAGCAGGCGTATTTCAATCAGGTCTCGCTGTCGAGCACCGGCTTCTACAAGACCCCGAAAATCTACTACGACCGCAGCCAGGCCCGTGGCCGTCCGTTTTACTACTTCGCCTTCGGCGCGGCGTGCTGCGAAGTGATCGTCGACACCCTGACCGGCGAATACAAAATGCTGCGCACTGACATTCTTCACGACGTCGGCGCCTCGCTGAACCCGTCCATCGACATCGGTCAGGTCGAGGGTGGCTTCATCCAGGGCATGGGCTGGCTGACCATGGAAGAGCTGGTCTGGAACAACAAAGGCAAGCTGATGACCAACGGCCCGGCCAGCTACAAGATCCCGGCCGTGGCAGACATGCCGCTGGATCTGCGGGTGAAACTGGTGGAAAACCGCAAGAACCCGGAAGACACGGTGTTCCATTCCAAGGCTGTCGGTGAACCGCCGTTCATGCTCGGGATTGCTTCGTGGTGCGCGATCAAAGATGCGGTGGCGAGCCTCGGTGATTACAAGCATCAGCCGCAGATCGATGCGCCAGCGACGCCGGAGCGGGTGTTGTGGGGTTGTGAGCAGATGCGTCAGCTCAAGACTGTGAAAGCGGTTGCGGCTGAAACCGAGTTGGCTCCGCTCTAGGACCGAGGCGCGGCCAATCGCTAGCAGGGCTAGCTCCCACAGGGTTTTGTGGTGATTAACCGAAAGGCGTCACACCGCAAATCCTGTGTGAGCTGGCTTGCCAGCGATGAGGCCCGAACAGACAACGATGTTGTAGGGGTGAACTATGTACAACTGGATCGACGCCCTCGCCGACCTGCAGAACCAGGGCGAACCCTGTGTGCTGGTGACGATCATCGAAGAACTCGGCTCGACGCCACGCAACGCCGGCTCGAAAATGGTCATCAGCGCTAACCAGAGCTTCGACACCATCGGTGGCGGGCATCTGGAATACAAAGCCATGCAGATCGCCCGGGAAATGCTCGCCAGCGGTAAGCAGGACACCCATCTGGAGCGCTTCAGCCTCGGCGCCAGCCTCGGCCAGTGCTGCGGCGGCGCCACGGTGTTGCTGTTCGAACCGATGGGTCAGGTGCAGGCGCAAATCGCCGTGTTCGGCGCCGGTCATGTCGGCCGCGCTTTGGTGCCATTGCTCGCCAGCCTGCCCTGCCGGGTGCGCTGGATCGATTCGCGGGATGCCGAATTCCCCGAACAGATCCCCCACGGCGTGCGTAAAATCGTGTCCGAAGAGCCTGTGGATGAAATCGATGAGCTGCCCGCCGGCAGTTATTGCATCGTCATGACCCACAACCATCAGCTCGACCTTGAACTCACTGCCGCGATTCTCAAGCGCAACGACTTCGCCTATTTCGGCCTCATCGGTTCGAAGACCAAACGCGCGAAGTTCGAACACCGTTTGCGTGATCGCGGTTTCGACAGCGGCGTCGTGCAACGCATGCGCTGCCCGATGGGCATCGGCGAAGTCAAAGGCAAACTGCCTGTGGAAATCGCCATCTCCATCGCTGGCGAAATCATCGCCACTTACAACGCCAACTTCGGCCAGCAGACTGCCAGCGCCGAACCGATTGCCAAACTGCTGCCGGTTTCGCGGCGCAGTCAGGCCGCCAAACTCAAAGCCTCAAACTGATTAGAGAACCCTCATGCCTCTGACTCGTAAAGCCTACCGCGCCGCCATCCTGCACAGCATCGCCGACCCCGCCGAAGTCGGGATCGAAGCCTCCTACGAATATTTCGAGGACGGCCTGCTGGTGGTCGATGGCGGCAAGATCAGCGCCCTCGGCCACGCCAGTGACCTGCTGCCGACCCTGGCGGCGGACATCGAAATCGAGCATTACCAAGACGCGTTGATCACCCCAGGCTTCATCGACACCCACATTCACTTTCCGCAAACCGGCATGGTCGGCGCCTACGGCGAGCAACTGCTCGACTGGCTCAACACCTACACCTTCCCGTGCGAAAGCCAGTTCGGCGACAAGGCCCACGCCGACGAGGTCGCTGACGTTTTCGTCAAGGAGCTGCTGCGCAACGGCACCACCACCGCGCTGGTGTTCGGCAGCGTGCACCCGCAGTCGGTGAACTCGTTGTTCGAAGCCGCCGAGAAGCTCGACCTGCGCATGATCGCCGGCAAGGTGATGATGGATCGCAACGCACCGGACTACCTGACCGACACCGCTGAATCGAGCTACGTCGAGAGCAAAGCGCTGATCGAGCGCTGGCACGGCAAGGGTCGCTTGCACTACGCAGTGACCCCGCGTTTCGCACCGACCAGCACCCCGGAACAACTGACCCTCGCCGGCCAATTGCTCACCGAATACCCGGATCTGTACATGCAGACCCACATCAGCGAGAACCTCAAGGAAATCGAGTGGGTCAAGGAGCTGTTCCCGGAGCGCAAGGGCTACCTCGACGTCTACGATCACTACAAGCTGCTCGGCGAGCGCTCGGTGTTCGCCCACGGCGTGCACCTGTGCGACGACGAATGCGCGCGTCTGGCAGAAACCGGTTCGGCGATCTCGTTCTGCCCGACCTCGAACTTCTTCCTCGGCAGCGGCCTGTTCAACCTGCCGATGGCCGAGAAGCACAAACTCAATGTCGGTCTGGGCACTGACGTCGGCGGCGGCACCAGTTTCTCGCTGCTACAGACGCTGAACGAAGCGTACAAAGTGATGCAACTGCAAGGTGCGCGACTGAGCCCGTTCAAGTCGCTGTATCTGGCGACGTTGGGTGGTGCTCGGGCGCTGCGTCTGGAAGACAAGATCGGCAATCTGCAACCGGGTTCCGATGCCGACTTCCTGGTGCTCGATTACAACGCCACGCCGCTGTTGAGCTACCGCATGAAGCAGGCCAACAACATTGCCGAGTCGTTGTTTGTGTTGATGACCCTGGGCGATGACCGCACGGTGCAGCAGACGTATGCGGCGGGTGCGCTGGTGCATCAGCGCTAAGCTTTCCCAAGACATAAAAAATCCCCCGGTACTTTTCAGTCCGGGGGATTTTTATTGCCTGTCAGATTGCTATCGCTGGCAAGCCAGCTCCCACAGGTTTTTCGGTGTATCACAGAGCGGGTGAGCCCCATAAAACCCTGTGGGAGCTGGCTTGCCAGCGATTGGGCGCAACTCGGTCTGACTTATAGCTTGGCCGCAGGGCGCCCCGGCTTCTTGGTCTGCAACAAATGCGAGAACACCGCGTGCAGATCATCCGACGCGCCTTCCTCGTCGAGGTTGAGCTTGCTGTCGATGTGATCCATGTGATGCATCATCAGGTTCACCGCCAGCTCGCCGTCACGCTTCTCGATCGCGTCGATCAACTGGGTGTGTTCGTCATACGAGCAGTGCGAGCGGTTGCCGCTTTCGTATTGGGCAATGATCAACGAAGTCTGCGAAACCAGGCTGCGCTGGAAACTCACCAGCGGAGCGTTTTTCGCCGCTTCGGCCAGTTTCAGGTGGAATTCGCCCGACAGACGAATACCGGCGCCGCGATCGCCGCGAGAGAAACTGTCGCGCTCGTCGTTGACCATCTGGCGCAGCTCAGCGATCTGTTCGGCGGTGGCGTGCAGCACGGCCAGTTCAGTGATCGCGCGCTCGACCAGACGACGGGCCATGAACACCTGACGCGCTTCTTCAACGCTAGGGCTGGCGACAACAGCGCCACGGTTCGGCCGCAACAGCACCACGCCTTCATGGGCCAGACGCGACAGCGCGCGGCGAATGATGGTGCGGCTGACCCCGAAGATTTCCCCCAGCGCTTCTTCGCTCAACTTGGTGCCGGGCGCCAGACGCTGTTCGAGGATGGCCTCGAAGATATGCGCGTAGACAATATCGTCCTGGGTTCCGCTGCGGCCGGCTTTGCCTGCTCGCGGTTGTTTCTTGAGGGGTTGCAACTGTTCGTTCATGGGCACTCGAGTCGGGAGAACTGCGGCGAATAGACCGTGACTGTAATACGGCACAGTAGGTCGCTGGCAAGTATCGCGTAAAAAACAGCGCGATTGTACACAATGAAAGGTGGCAACACGACTGTACGGCAATTTGTGACTTCGGCTGTATTGCAACGATCCGTTACGAATGAGTTTAGGCTTGATCACAGAATCCGCTGCCAGAACACCGCCTCCCCTGTAGGAGCTGCCGAAGGCTGCGATCTTTTGACTTTGAGAAGCAAGATCAAAGAGATCGCAGCCTTCGGCAGCTCCTACAAGGGTTTGCGTTATGCGGACATCTTCATTGGTATAAGGAACACCGCCGTCATGAACGACGCCACCCACACCCAACTCCGTCCACTGGCCGACACGTCGCCCTCGGCCATCGTCGCCGGGTTCATCGCGATGATGACCGGCTACACCAGCTCCTTGGTGCTGATGTTCCAGGCCGGGCAAGCGGCGGGCCTGACCAGCGGGCAGATTTCCTCGTGGATCTGGGCGATTTCGATTGGCATGGCGGTGTGTTCGATCGGCCTGTCGCTGCGCTATCGCACACCGATCACCATCGCTTGGTCGACGCCCGGCGCGGCATTGCTGATCATCAGCCTGGGTGGCGTCAGTTATGGCGAAGCCATCGGCGCCTACATCACCTGCGCGGTGCTGGTGACGATCTGCGGGCTGACCGGCAGCTTCGAACGGCTGGTAAAAAAGATCCCGGCCTCACTGGCGGCGGCATTGTTGGCGGGAATCCTGTTCAAGATCGGCAGCGAAATCTTCGTCGCCGCGCAGCACCGAACCGGCCTGGTGCTGGGGATGTTCTTCACTTATTTAGTGGTCAAGCGCCTGTCGCCGCGTTATGCGGTACTCGCCGCGTTGCTGATCGGCACGGCACTGTCGGGCTTCATGGGGTTGCTGGATTTCAGCGGTTTTCATCTGGAAGTGGCAACACCGGTGTGGACCACGCCGCACTTCTCGCTGGCAGCGACCATCAGTATCGGCATTCCGCTATTTGTAGTGGCGATGACCTCGCAGAACATGCCCGGCATCGCCGTGTTACGCGCCGATGGCTACAACGTCCCGGCCTCGCCGCTGATCACCACCACCGGCATCGCCTCGCTGTTGCTGGCACCGTTCGGCTCCCACGGCATCAACTTGGCGGCGATCAGCGCGGCGATCTGCACCGGGCCGCATGCTCATGAAGATCGCAACAAACGCTACACCGCAGCGGTCTGGTGCGGAATTTTCTACGGGATTGCCGGGGTGTTCGGCGCCACATTGGCCGCACTGTTTGCCGCGCTGCCCAAGGAACTGGTGCTGTCGATTGCCGCGTTGGCGCTGTTCGGCTCGATCATCAATGGCTTGAGCATCGCCATGACCGAAGTGAAGGAGCGCGAAGCCGCGCTGATTACCTTTATGGTCACGGCGTCGGGGCTGACGCTGTTTTCTATCGGGTCGGCGTTTTGGGGGATTGTCGCGGGGGTTTTGACGCTATTGATCCTGAATTGGCGCAAAACCCAGGCATAAAAAAACGGCGACCCGAAGGTCGCCGTTTTTTTCAGTATCACTTAGCCGCGTTGATCGGCTTTTCCGGATACCAAACGTCCAGCAACGGGCTGACTTCATACTTGGTCAGCTCGGAGCGGGTTTTCAGCCAGGCTTCAACGGCAGCGCGCTGCTCTTCGTTGACCGAGCCACGCTTCTGCAGGCATACCAGACCGAAGTCGTCGCCGCCAACATAACCCAGACCGTTGGCTTCCATGGCTTCTTTGATGAATGCTTCGAGGAAAGCGTCAATGGCTTCTTCGGACAAGTCTTCTTTGAAGTCCAGGTTCAGTTCGAAACCCAGCTCTTGAAATTCATCAACGCACAGTTTTTTGCGCAGACGCTGGGAACGGTTAGTCGCCATTGGAACAATCCTCTTAAGTAAATACGGCGGGCACTTTACCAGTTTAAGCAATCGATTGCCCGACTCTCTGGACACAGCGAACGACCGCCTGTAAAAAAATCAACGAATCGCCACCCCGAGGACGGCACAATCGGTTACACCTTGGGGCATAATGCCGACACTTTCGTGACCACTGAGGACCTTTTCATCCATGTCCTCGTCTTTTTTCCCCTCGGCTGTAGGGTTTTATTTCATATGATCAAATCGTTGCGTCCACTCTTTCTCGCCGGCCTCCTTCTTCCTCTGGCCCTGAATGTTTCTGCTGCCGCCATTAATACTTCCCTGACTCCCAACGTCGAAAAAGCCCTCAAGGCGAGCAAATTGCAGCCCAGCGCCCTGTCGCTGGTGATGGTGCCGCTGGACGGCCCGGGCACGCCGACCGTGTTCAACGCCGATGTCTCGGTCAACCCGGCCTCGACCATGAAACTGGTCACCACTTACGCGGCGCTGGAAATGCTCGGCCCCAACCATCAGTGGAAAACCGAGTTCTACACCGATGGCGACCTGAACGGCGGCATCCTCAACGGCAACCTCTACCTCAAGGGTGGCGGCGATCCGAAGCTGAACATGGAAAAACTCTGGCTGCTGATGCGCGACTTGCGCGCCAACGGCGTGACCCAGATCACCGGCGACCTGATCCTCGACCGCAACTTCTTCGTGCAGCCGGTGCTGCCGGAATTCAACGATGATGGCAATGACGAGAACAAACCGTTTCTGGTCAAACCCGACTCGTTGCTGGTCAACCTCAAGGCCCTGCGCTTTGTCGCCCGCAACGATAATGGCCGGGTGCTGATTTCGGTTGAGCCGCCGATCGCCAGCGTAAAGATCGCCAACACTGTTAAAGCCCTGCCCTCCAAGCAATGCACCGGCGGCGTGCGCTATAACCCGGTGCCAGAAGCCGATGGCAGCGTGACCGTGACCGTTGCCGGCCAGTTGGGCGAAGGTTGCAGCTCGCAGACCTACCTGTCGCTGCTCGATCACGCGACCTACACCGCCGGGGCCGTGCGCGCGATCTGGAAAGAACTCGGTGGCAGCATTCAGGGCAAGGATCGTCTGGCGTCGACGCCAAGCAACGCCAAACTGCTCGCTCGCGCCTACTCGCCGGATCTGGCGGAAATCATCCGCGACATCAACAAATACAGTAACAACACCATGGCCCAGCAGCTGTTCCTCAGCCTCGGCCAGCGCTTCCGCAACGACGCCGACGGTGACGACGCGAAAGCGGCGCAACGTGTAGTGCGTCAGTGGATGGCGAAGAAAGGCATCACCGCGCCGCACCTAGTGATGGAGAACGGCTCCGGTCTGTCCCGTGCCGAACGCGTCAGCGCCCGTGAAATGGCGAGCATGCTGCAAGCCGCATGGCACAGCCCGTACGCCGCCGAATACATCAGTTCGCTGCCAATCGCCGGCACCGACGGCACCATGCGCAAGCGTCTGAAAACCACGGCGATGCGCGGCGAAGCGCACGTCAAGACCGGCACCCTCAACACCGTGCGGGCGATCGCCGGCTTCAGCCGTGACGTGAATGGCAATACCTGGGCGGTGGTGGCGATCCTCAACGACAAGGCGCCGTTTGGTGCATCGTCGGTGCTGGATCAGGTGCTGCTGGACCTCTACAAGCAACCGCGCTTGCCGCAGACGGCTTCGGTCCTGTAACGCCGTTCTAGCAATACCACAAAACGCTGTGGGAGCTGGCTTGCCAGCGATAGCGGAGTGTCAGGCAACGAATAGGCTGACTGGAATGACCCTATCGCTGGCAAGCCAGCTCCCACAGGTTTGTGGTGTATCGAGGATCAGCTCATCTGCTCGACGCGATCGCGTCCGCGCTGCTTCGCCATGTACACACCCGAGTCCGCGCGCAACAGCAACGCATCCGCGCCCTCCCCCGGTCGCCAACTGGCGATACCGAAACTCGCCGTGACCACGCCGACCACATCCACCGGCGCGCCGCGCAAGCCTTGCCACAACTCGACTGCCAGCATGTGCGCGTGCTCGCCGTCGATGTCCGGGCACAGCACCATGAACTCCTCGCCGCCCAAACGGCAGAACACATCGGTGCGCCGTAAACGGTGACCGATGCGCTCGCACACCGCTTGCAGCACCCGGTCGCCGACGGCATGACCGTACTGGTCGTTGATGCGTTTGAAGTGGTCGATGTCGAGCATGATCACCGACAGCTCGCCACCGCCGCGCTCAACCCGGGCCATTTCCGTGGTCAGGCGTTCCTGGAAGTAGCGGCGGTTGTGAATGCCGGTCAAAGAATCGGTCACGGACAAGGCGCGCAGCTCTTCTTCCACGCGCTTCAGATCGGAAATGTCCGAGATGTAGCCGTGCCACAGCACGCCGCCGCCCGGCAGTTCTTCCGGCGTCGCCTCGCCGCGCACCCAGCGCAGGCCGCGTGCAGGCAGTTGCACGCGGTATTCCTCGCGCCACGGGCTGAGGCTGTCGGCCGAGGCGCGAATCGACGAGCGCACGCGCGTGGTGTCCTGCGGATGAATCCGGGTGAAGATAGCCTCGGCGTTGAGCAGCAGCACATCCGGCTCCAGCTCGTAGATCTCGCGGATGCCATCGCTGGCATAGATCACGCTGAAACGCCCGTCGAATTCCATCTTGAACTGGTAGATGCCGCCCGGCACGTGCGCGCTGAGTTTCTTCAGCAACACATCCCGCGCCGCCAGCACTTCGTGCACGCGTTTGCGCTCGGTGATGTCGATGCAGATCGCCAGATGACCGACCCACAAACCCTGCTCATCGAGCACCGGGGTAGCGAGCATGTTCACCGGAATATGACTGCCATCGCTACGCACCAGCGTCCACTCGCGCGCCTCGTGCCCGCCGACTTCGCCGCCTTCGACCAGCATCGCGTGGCAAGTCGGAATGCTTTTGCCGTAGCGCGAACTCAATTCAGCAGCGCGGGCCGTCAGTTCGCGGGGCAGATGGAGGTTTTCCAGGGTCATGTGGCCGACGACATCGGCGCTGCTGTAACCGAGCATTTGTTCGGCGCCAGGGTTGAAGGTGTTGATCACCCCGCGCAGATCGGTGGCGATGATTGCCACTTGAGTCGCCGCATTCAAAACACCGCGCAATTGGCCGTGGGTGCCGCGCAGCTCCTGTTCGCGCTCATGCAACTCCTGGGTGCGCTGCTCGACCATGCGCAAGGCGCGCTGACGCTGACTGACCAGCACATACAACAGCGCACTGAGCAGCAAGCTGAGCAAGCCACCGAGAATCACCACGCTGTTAACCGACGAATGGTTGCCTTGAACGAACGCATCGCTCGGCAGGATATCGACCTGATAATCGTGATCGGCCATGCGCAACAATCGCGTCGCGGCGAGATCGCTCGGTGCCGGTTCGTTGGTCGACTCGAACAACACCTCGTGCTGATCATTGGTCGACAAGTCGAGAATGCGCACCGACAGGTAATCATGGAAGGCATCCGGCAAACCGTCGGCCAGCAGTTGCCGCATGCTGATCACCGCCATCACGTAACCGAACGACTGCTGCTCGCCCTCGCGGATAACGGGTGCCGCCAACAGCACACCGCGCGCGTAGGAAGGTTCGATACTGACCAGTTGCAGCGGCTGCGAGACTGCCAGGCTGTTGAGTTTATCGGCGCGTTGCAGGGTGTCGCGGCGTAATGGTTGCGCCAGCAAGTCATAGCCGAGGGGTGAACCGAGACGGCTCTGGGTCTGGCTATACAGCACCGGCACGTATTCATCGCGCACGTCCGCCAGTTGCAGTTCGCCCTGGGCGTTGAGTTCACGCAGGGTGAAGCTGCTCAGGCCTTCGTCGCGTACGCGCTGTTCAAACGCTGCGCGCTCGGCACCGCTGACCTTCAGGGCAAAGGAATAGGCTTGGGTACGCAGTAACAGGGGTCGGGTATAACCGTCGAATTCGGCGCGGGACACCGATTCGGAGTTGGCGAAGAAACGGCGCAGACCGTCTAGACGTTGCTCTTGATCCTGAAAACGCTCTTCGATACGGCTGTATCGTTCATTGGCCAGCAGTTGAAAGCGCTGACGCGTTTGTTGCTGAAACTGATTGAGCGTGCCCCAGGCGAGCAGCCCCGTGAGAATCCCGCCGGCGAGCAATACCAGCAGCGCGACCAGCCAGGCCGAGACGTCTTCGCTGATAAAACCCAGAATTTTTGGGCGCACGGGGTGCAACGACATAAAAACAACTCACTACGCCAGCATTTACGGGAAAACCCCATTGACCGTGTGTGAGTTATAGCTATTAGCCACTAATTTAGCTAGCGCGGGAAGATCCACGGAGCCTTTAAAAATCAAGGCTCTGTGGATCCAATTTCGCCGAGCGTCAACGAGCCGTGATTTTCCAGGCGCGGTGAATCTTGGTGTTGCGGGCAAAATCCGGATCAATGGTCTGCGCGCTGATTTCCTCGACCGCGTAACGCTCGGCGAGGTTCTCCTCCAACTGGAACTTGCGGAAGTTGTTGGAGAAGTACAGCACGCCGCCCGGTGCCAGACGGGCCATGGCCAGGTCGATCAACTGCACCTGGTCACGCTGCACGTCGAAGATGCCTTCCATGCGCTTGGAGTTGGAGAAGGTCGGCGGATCGATGAAGATCAGGTCGTACTCTTCGCGGCAGCTTTCCAGCCACGCCATCACGTCGCCCTGCTCCAGACGGTTCTTGTCCGAGTAACCGTTCAGCGACAGGTTGCGGCGCGCCCAGTCGAGATAGGTTTTCGACAGATCGACGCTGGTGGTGCTGCGCGCCCCGCCCTTGGCCGCGTGCACGCTGGCCGTCGCGGTGTAGCAGAACAGATTGAGGAAACGCTTGCCGGCCGCCTCTTTCTGAATGCGCATGCGCATCGGGCGGTGATCGAGGAACAGACCGGTGTCGAGGTAGTCGGTGAGGTTGACCAGCAACTTCACGCCGCCCTCGGTCACTTCGTTGAACTTGCCCTGAGCAGCCTGACGCTCGTACTGCTTGGTGCCGCTCTGGCGCTCGCGGCGCTTGACCACGACGCGGCTCTTGTCGACGTTCAACGCCTGCGGAATCGCTGCCAGCGCATCGAACATGCGCGCCGAGGCTTTTTCCGGGTCGATCGACTTCGGCGCGGCGTATTCCTGAACGTGCACCCAATCGTGGTACAGGTCGATGGCCATTGCATATTCAGGCATGTCGGCATCGTAGACGCGGTAGCAATCAATGCCTTCGCGCTTGACCCACTTGCCCATGGCCTTGAGGTTCTTCTGCAGACGGTTGGCAAACATCTGCCCGCCTTCGCTCAAGCGCGGCTGCTCGATCACCGGTGCCGGGGCTGGCGTCGGCTTGATCGGGTTGCCGTTCTTGTTGAATTTGCGCTCTTGCGGCTCGTCCGGGGTCAGATCGTAAGCCGCTTGCTCGCGCTCGGCCTGACGTTGTTCCGGGGTCCGGCGCTCGCCAGTGACGAACTGATCCGGCAGAACCTTGATCAACAGCAGCTTGCACGGCAGCGCGCCGTTCCAGAACGAATACTGTTTGTGGCTGCGGATGCCCATGCGCTTGCCCAGATCCGGGGCGCCGGTGAACACCGCCGCTTCCCAGTTCAGGCAGGCCTGACGCAGACGCTCGCCAAGATTCTGGTAGAGATACAACAGGCTGGCTTCGTCGCCGAGACGCTCGCCGTACGGCGGGTTGCAGATCACCAGACCTTTCTGGTTCTGGTCCGGACGCGGCTCGAAAGTCGCGACTTCGCCCTGGTAGATCTTGATCCACTCACTCAGGCCGGCACGCTCAACGTTGTTGCGGCCCGGTTGAATCAGGCGCGGGTCAGCTTCGTAACCGCGAATCCACAGCGGTGGCTTGGCCAGACCGGCAGCGGCGCGTTCGACGGCTTCTTCGTGAAGTTTTTTCCACAGCGCCGGGACGTGACCGAGCCACGCGGTAAAACCCCACTGCTCACGACGCAGGTTCGGTGCCATATCGGCGGCGATCATCGCGGCTTCGACGAGGAACGTACCGACACCGCACATCGGGTCAGCCAGCGCGCCGCCTTCAGCGGCAATGCGTGGCCAGCCGGAGCGGATCAGGATGGCGGCCGCGAGGTTTTCCTTCAGCGGCGCCGCACCTTGCTGCAGGCGATAGCCGCGCTGGTGCAGGCTGTGGCCGGACAAGTCGAGGGAGAGAATCGCTTCGCCGCGATCCAGACGCAGGTGAATGCGCAGGTCCGGATTGAGCTTGTCAATCGACGGGCGGTCGCCCTGCGGGGTGCGCAGTTTATCGACGATGGCGTCTTTGACTTTCAGGGCGCCGAAGTGAGTGTTGTCGATGCCCGAGCCGTGGCCGCTGAATTCGACGGCCAGGGTGCCGTCGCTGAGCATGTGATCCTGCCATTCGATGTCGAGCACACCGTGGTAGAGGTCTTCCGCGTCTTTCATCGGGAAACGCTTGAGCACCAGCAGCACCCGGTTGGCCAGACGCGACCAGAGGCACAGGCGATAAGCGGTTTCCATGGTTGCCATGCCACGCACGGCGGAAGTGTGCTCGCGCGCTTCTTCAAGGCCAAGCCCGACGGCTTCCTCGATGAGCAGGCCTTCAAGGCCTTTAGGGCAAGTGAGGAAGAGTTCGAAACGGTCGGACATGGTATTTCCAGAGCCTTTGGCTAGTGAATCGGCAACGCATTGCCGACCCGGTTTTCAATCAGGCGCTTTTCTAAAAGAACGCCCGCGTGGCACGAAGGTGTGCCGTTCCATCCCCGCTGCTCGGGTTAAAAGAGCTTAGATGCCAGGACAGATAAAAAAGTTGATGCAACAAAAAGTCTTAAAGCGACCCTTCGTCGAATAGTACCCCAGCGCAAACGTGGGTCATTCTCACTAAAGAATTAAGCCCATCATCCAGCGGGGGGCCGATCATACCGGGGTTTGCCCAATAAACATTCAATAAATACGCAGTTACTTATCGCTATAGCACCCTTTTCGTTACGTCCTTATGACAAAACGGTCATTCCATCGCTGTGACTCATTGGTTAGAACTGAGCACAGGTTGACGTCGCAACGGCGTCAACACCTTGGCTCGCGACGCCGGCAGCGAGCCGCACCATGGCAGGTTTTTTCTGCCAGACCTCAGTTGAGGTCAACGCGACACAAAACAGTCAACAAGTGAGGGAAACACCCTATGAGAAGACTTAAGCGTGATCCGTTGGAAAGAGCATTTTTGCGCGGATATCAATATGGCGTTGGTGGCAAATCCCGTGAGCTTTGCCCATTTACTCTACCGTCGGTACGTCAAGCCTGGATTAACGGCTGGCGAGAAGGACGCGGCGACAACTGGGACGGTATGACCGGCACTGCGGGAATCCACAGACTCAACGAACTTCACGCCGTCGGCTGACACAGGGCATTAATTCCGACACGACAATCTGAATTTGTAACGAATTAACCACGCACGTCCTTCCCGGACGGCGGGCTACGGCCCAGGGGCTCCTTCGAGGAGCCCTTTTTTATGCCTGCCACATTATTTGTGCCAAACACAAAACCTGTAGGAGTGAGCCTGCTCGCGATAGCTTTCTTTCGGTCACTTCATCAGCGACGGACAGACCGCTATCGCGAGCAGGCTCACTCCTACAAGGGAACAGTGGTGCCTATGGATCAGCGTAGGGCGGCGATCGCGTCCACGGATTCTCGGATCAGCGCCGGGCCCTTATAGATGAAGCCGGAGTAAATCTGCACCAGGCTCGCACCGGCAGTGATCTTCTCGGCAGCATGCTTGCCTTCGGTGATGCCACCCGCCGCAATGATCGGCAACCGCCCAGCCAACTCACCCGCCAGCACCTTCACGGTATTGGTGCTCTTCTCACGCACCGGCGCGCCGGACAAACCGCCCGCCTCGTCGCCATGCTCCATGCCTTCAACGCCGACACGGCTGAGGGTGGTGTTGGTCGCGATCACCGCGTCCATGCCGGTCTCGATCAACGCCTGAGCAACCTGCGCGGTTTCTTCATCGGTCATGTCCGGGGCAATCTTGATCGCCAGCGGCACATGCTTGCCATGACGCAGGGCCAGTTCGGCGCGGCGTGTGGCCAGGTCGGCCAGCAATTGCTTGAGCGAATCGCCGAACTGCAAGCTGCGCAGGCCCGGGGTGTTCGGCGAACTGACGTTGACGGTTACGTAACTGGCGTGGGCGTAAACCTTGTCCAGGCAGATCAGGTAGTCGTCAACCGCGCGCTCGACCGGCGTATCGAAGTTCTTGCCGATGTTGATACCGAGCACGCCTTGGTATTTCGCCGCAGCGACCCGCGCCAGCAAGTTATCCACACCGAGGTTGTTGAAACCCATGCGGTTGATGATCGCTTCGGCTTCCGGCAGGCGAAAGATCCGTGGTTTCGGGTTGCCCGGCTGCGGACGCGGGGTCACGGTGCCGATTTCGACAAAACCGAAACCCAGTTGCGCGAAGCCATCGATGGCCGCGCCGTTCTTGTCCAGACCGGCCGCCAGACCCACCGGGTTCGGGAACTCGAGGCCCATGACCGTCACCGGCTTCTTCGCCGGCGCCTTGCACAGCAAGCCGTTGAGGCCCAAACGCCCACCCGCGCCGATCAGATCCAGTGACAGATCGTGGGAGGTTTCCGGGGAAAGTTTGAACAACAGCTGACGGGCCAGGGTGTACATGGGCAGCGATGACTCGGGCGGCGAAAAGAGGCGGCGATTATAGCCGGGCATCGACCTGCCGCGCGAGGCGCACGCGCAAATCACTGCCGCTGGCATATGCCTTGCACCTTCATCGTTATCAGCTGGCAGGCCAATGGCGGCGTGCGGGCAAGGACAATGGCGTCGTCCCGGGTTTTGCCTGTGCAAAGTCTGCGGCGGCGCTTTTTTTTCGAGGTAACGCTGGATGAATGAACCTTCGGTAGGGCCGCTGGCCTGGGTCAATGGCAGCGATGCCCCGGAAAAGACCGCGATCAACCTCGGCTTCATGGCGCTGAGCGATTGCGCCTCGGTCGTCGTCGCTGCCACTCAGGGCTTTGCTCAACCTTACGGGCTAACGCTGAATCTCAAGCGTCAGGCTTCATGGGCGAATCTGCGCGACAACTTGGTCAGCGGCGAACTCGACGCCGCGCACAGCCTGTACGGATTGATTTACGCCGTGCACCTGGGCATCGGCGGGGTCGCCCCGACCGACATGGCGGTGCTGATGGGCCTCAATCAGAACGGCCAGAGCCTCAACCTTTCCCACGGTCTGCAACAGCTCGGCGTGACCAGTCCTGAAGCGCTGGACCGCCACGTGCACCAAAGCCGCGCAAAACTGACCTTCGCGCAGACCTTTCCCACCGGCACTCACGCGATGTGGCTGTATTACTGGCTGGCGAGTCAGGGCATTCATCCGCTGCAGGACGTCGACAGCGTGGTGGTGCCGCCGCCACAAATGGTCGCGCACTTGCAGGCTGGGCGCATCGATGGCTTTTGTGTCGGCGAACCGTGGGCGGCCAGCGCGGTGCAGCAGGATCTCGGTTTCACCCTCGCCACCAGCCAGACCATTTGGCCTGATCATCCGGAGAAAGTCCTCGGCTGCACCCGCGAATTTGTCGAGCAATACCCGAACACCGCGCGGGCGCTGGTGATGGCGATCCTCGAAGCCAGCCGCTTTATCGAAGAAAGCCCGGAGAACCGCCGCAGCACCGCGCAATTGCTGAGTGCGCCGGAGTATCTCGACGCGCCGCTTTCCTGCATCGAACCACGTTTTCTCGGCGACTACGCCGACGGTCTTGGTAATCGTTGGCAAGATCCGCACGCGCTGCGTTTTCACGGCAAAGGCGAAGTGAACGTGCCATACCTGTCCGATGGCATGTGGTT
The DNA here is from genome assembly GCF_058136335.1 of Pseudomonas sp. 4CAES_32.4. Lineage (NCBI taxonomy): Bacteria > Pseudomonadati > Pseudomonadota > Gammaproteobacteria > Pseudomonadales > Pseudomonadaceae > Pseudomonas > Pseudomonas sp. 4CAES_32.4. Next base: position 2,043,288 of record NZ_CM176882.1, on the reverse strand, counting down.
CATGACCCAGTTCCGCCGCTGGGGCTTGTTGCGTGAGGATCCGGACTACCTCGCCGTGGCCCGTCAGGTTCAGCAGCTCGACCTCTATCGCGAGGCCGCCACGGCGCTCGGCGTTGCCGCGTGGGGCAGCGACATGCGCAGCAGCCAGTTGCTCGACGGCAAGATCTGGGACGGCAGCGATCCCGCCGGTTATGCGCGCAGTTTCAAGCTGCACGCGATGAGCGACGACGTCGCCCTTCTCGCCCGCCGCTGACAGGAGACCGCGAACATGTTGCGCATTCTGCTGATCAACGACACGGCGAAAAAAGTCGGGCGCCTGAAAGCCGCGCTGACCGAGGCCGGTTTCGAGGTGATCGACGAATCCGGGCTGACCATCGACCTGCCCGCGCGCGTCGAAACGGTGCGCCCGGACGTGATCCTGATCGATACCGAGTCACCGAGCCGCGATGTCATGGAGCAAGTGGTGCTGGTCAGCCGCGACCAGCCTCGGCCGATCGTGATGTTTACCGATGAGCATGATCCGGGGGTGATGCGTCAGGCGATCAAGTCCGGGGTCAGTGCCTACATCGTCGAAGGCATTCACGCCCAGCGTCTGCAGCCGATTCTCGATGTGGCGATGGCCCGTTTCGAGAGTGATCAGGCCTTGCGTGCGCAGTTGCAGGCGCGTGATCAGCAACTGGCGGAGCGCAAGCGTATCGAGCTGGCCAAGGGGTTGTTGATGAAGATGAAGGACTGCAATGAGGAAGAGGCCTACACACTGATGCGGCGGCAGGCGATGAGCCGGCAGCAGAAGCTGATTCAGGTGGCGGAGCAGATTATTGCGATGAGTGAGTTGCTCGGCTGAGGTTTTGCTGGGCCTGTACGGGCCTCATCGCTGGCAAGCCAGCTCCCACAGAATTTGTGAACACCACAGAACCTGTGGGAGCTGGCTTGCCAGCGATGGGCCGCATCTCGGTCTCAACCTGTTGGCACAAATCTCGCTATGTAAAACGCACAGGTAACCAACGGCGGTTGCCCCACCCACGACAAAGACGTCGCTCACCCGTTCGCCCAACCGGCGCATCAGGTAGCGGCGTTTTTGCGTTTTGGCCCCACAGACCGGGGCCGGTGGTGCGGCCGTGGCGGCGCCCCACCTGCTGTTGCATGACTCCTTTCGAGACTCTTTTCAGCTGAGGTGCGCGATGAATTCAAGCTTCTGGAAATCCGGCCACACCCCGACACTGTTCGCGGCCTTCCTCTATTTCGACCTGAGTTTCATGGTCTGGTATCTGCTCGGCCCGTTGGCGGTGCAGATCGCCGCCGACCTGCACCTGACCACCCAACAACGCGGCCTCGTCGTCGCCACGCCGATCCTCGCCGGTGCCGTACTGCGCTTCATCATGGGCATGCTCGCCGATCGCCTGTCACCGAAAACCGCCGGACTGATCGGTCAGGTCATTGTGATTTGCGCGCTGTTCGGTGCCTGGAAACTCGGCATCCACAGTTATGAACAGGCGCTGATCCTCGGTCTGTTCCTCGGCATGGCCGGCGCATCGTTTGCCGTCGCCCTGCCCTTGGCCTCGCAATGGTATCCGCCACAGCATCAGGGCAAAGCCATGGGCATCGCCGGCGCGGGCAACTCCGGTACGGTATTCGCCGCGCTGCTCGCGCCAGTGCTCGCCGCCGCGTTCGGCTGGAGCAATGTGTTCGGCTTCGCTCTGATTCCGCTGATCCTGACGTTGGTGCTGTTCGCCTGGCTGGCAAAAAACGCACCTGAGCGCCCGAAAGCCAAAGCCATGACCGACTACTTCAAAGCCTTGGGCGACCGCGACAGTTGGTGGTTCATGTTTTTCTACAGCGTCACCTTCGGCGGCTTCATCGGTCTGGCCAGCGCCCTGCCCGGCTATTTCAACGATCAATACGGTTTGAGCCCGGTGACGGCGGGTTACTACACCGCCGCTTGCGTGTTCGGCGGCAGCCTGATGCGGCCGTTGGGCGGCGCGCTGGCTGATCGCTTCGGCGGCATCCGCACCTTGCTGGCGATGTACACCGTTGCGGCCATCTGCATCGCTGCCGTCGGCTTCAACCTGCCAAGTTCCTACGCGGCACTCGCCCTTTTCGTCTGCACCATGCTCGGATTAGGCGCAGGCAACGGCGCGGTTTTCCAATTGGTGCCGCAGCGTTTTCGCCTGGAGATTGGCGTGATGACCGGGCTGATCGGCATGGCCGGCGGCATCGGCGGTTTTGCTTTGGCCGCTGGCATGGGCGCGATCAAGCAAAGCACCGGCAGCTATCAATTGGCCCTGTGGTTGTTCGCCAGCCTCGGCGTGTTGGCGTGGTTTGGTCTGCACGGCGTCAAGCGTCGCTGGAGAACCACTTGGGGTTCGGCGGCGGTGACGGCGGCGCGGGTCTGAGTCTTCGATGGCCCTGCAACTGAGCTTTGCCGAAGCCAGCGCCACCGGTCCGCGTGCGGAAAATCAGGACGCTCTGCGTTCGGTCACTCCGGCCCCGGCGCTGGCGGCGAGCAAGGGTTATCTGTTCGCCATCGCCGACGGCGTGAGCCAGTGCGCCGATGGCGGGCTCGCCGCGCGTTCGACCTTGCAGGCCCTGGCGCTCGACTACTACGCCACGCCGGAAACCTGGAGCGTGGCCCAGGCACTGGACCGTCTGCTGCTCGCGCAAAATCGCTGGTTGCAGGCCAATGGCGGCGGTCAGCCGCTGCTCACCACGGTCAGCGCGTTGGTCATGCGCGGTCGGCGCTTCACCCTGGCCCATGTTGGCGATTGCCGGGTGTATCGCTGGCACGCCGACAGTTTGCAGCGGATTAGCGAAGATCATGTCTGGGAGCAGCCGGGCATGCAGCATGTGCTCAAGCGTGCGCTCGGCCTGGATCAGCATCTGGTGCTGGATTTTCTCGACGGCGAACTGCGCGAAGGCGAACGCTTTGTGCTGCTCAGCGACGGTGTCTGGTCGACGCTGGGCGACACCGCGATTGCCGCTATTCTGCGCGACCAGCCGGATCTCGACAGCGCCGCACAGACGCTGGTGAACGCCGCGCATCTGGCTGGCAGTCAGGACAATGCCAGCGCTTTGCTGGTGCGGGTTGATGCTGTCGGTGAGGCGAGCATCGGCGATGCACTGATTCATTTGCAGCAATGGCCACTGCCGCCGCCGCTGAAACCTGGGCAACCGTTTGAAGGCTGGCAAGTGCAAAGCATTGTCGCGCAGAGCCAGCAATCATTGCTGTATCGGGTGCTGGATGCCCAAGGTCAGGCATGGCTGATGAAAACCCTGCCCACACGTTCGGCTGACGATTCCTACGCCGGGCAAGCGCTGCTGTCCGAGGAATGGTTCCTCAAACGTGTGGCCGGGCGACATTTTCCTGAAGTCCACCCGTGCAGCCAGCGTCAGCATTTGTACTACGTGATGCGGGAATATTCCGGCAAGACTCTGGCACAGCTCGGGCCTTTACCCTTGGCGCAATGGCAGGACATCGCCGAACGCCTGCTGCGTGCGGTCGGCCTGCTGCATCGGCGGCAGATTCTGCATCGCGACATCAAACCGGAAAACCTGCATTGGGGTGACGACGGTGAATTGCGCCTGCTGGATTTCGGCTTGGCGTATTGCCCGGGGCTGTCCGAAGACGCGCCGTCGACGTTGCCGGGAACCCCGAGTTACATCGCCCCGGAAGCGTTTCGCGGTGATCCGCCCAGTGCGCAGCAGGATTTGTATGCGGTCGGCGTGACCCTGTATTTCCTGCTGACCGGGCATTTTCCCTATGGCGAGATCGAAGCGTTTCAACGGCCGCGATTTGGTGTCGCGGTGAGCGCCAGTCGCTATCGGCCCGATCTGCCGGACTGGCTGGCGCAGAGTCTGGAGCGCGGGGTGGCGGCTGATCCGCAACAACGGTTTGAAACCGCTGAAGAATGGCTGCTGGTGCTGGAACAGGGTGAGCGGCGCAGTCTGAGCGTGCGGCCTCGGCCTTTATTGGAGCGCGAGCCGTTGAAGGTCTGGCGCACGGTGGCGTTGGTGGCTTTGCTCGGGAATTTGGTGCTGCTGGTTTTGTTGTTTCATCAGCGCTGAAAAGATCGCAGCCTTCGGCAGCTCCTACAGTTGATTGCGTACACCTGTAGGAGCTGCCGAAGGCTGCGATCTTTTGATCCCGCGCTCCAAAAAAGCGCAACACGCCTCCAGAGAGTGCAGCGAGACATCTCCAATCGAGCCATCAGCCAAGCAATTACGGCGCCATTGCTAGTTGGCACAACCACTGCATTACCCCATTCAACACACACATAAAGCCCAACCTTCAACGACGAAGGCTGCGCTTCCCGAGAGAACGGGACCAGGACAAAGGCGTCCTCGCTAGGCAACTAGCGGGACGCCTTTTTTTGTTTGCGCAAAATTTCTCGAGCAAGGCCTGACTGCCCACAAGAGGCCAGCCGCAGCTCCCCGGAGAACCTGATGAAAAAACTCAAACTGGTGATGATCGGCAACGGCATGGCCGGGGTCCGCACCCTCGAAGAACTACTCAAGCTGAGCAGCGAGCTTTACGACATCACCGTCTTCGGCGCCGAGCCGCACACCAATTACAACCGCATCCTGCTTTCGCCGGTGCTGGCCGGTGAGCAGACCTTCGAAGAAATCGTGCTCAACGACCTCGACTGGTACCTGGAAAACAACATCAAGTTGTTGCTCAACCGCAAAGTGGTCGAGATCGACCGGGTCAAACGTCGGGTGATCGCCGAGGACGGCACCGAAGCCGAATACGACCGCCTGCTGATCGCCACCGGCTCGACGCCGTTCATTCTGCCAATCCCCGGCAACACCCTGCACGGTGTGATCGGCTACCGCGACATCGCCGACACCCAAGCGATGATCGACACCGCCAAAACCCACAAGCATGCGGTGGTCATCGGCGGCGGCCTGCTCGGTCTCGAAGCGGCCAACGGCCTGATGCTGCGCGGCATGCACGTCACCGTGGTACACATCGGCGAGTGGCTGCTGGAGCGCCAACTGGACAAGACCAGCGGCCAACTGTTGCAAAGCGCGCTCGAATCCCGCGGCCTGCACTTCCGTCTGTGCGAACAGACCCAGGCCCTGCACGACGCCGGCAATGGCCGGGTCGGCTCGGTGCAATTCAAGAACGGCGATATCATCCCTGCCGATCTGGTGGTGATGGCCGCCGGCATTCGTCCCAATACCGAGCTCGCGGAGAAGGCCGGCATCCCCTGCAATCGCGGGATTCTGGTCAACGACACCTTGCAAACCTACGACCCGCGCATCTACGCGATCGGCGAATGCGCCAGCCATCGCGGTATCGCTTACGGCCTGGTTGCGCCGCTGTTTGAACAAGCCACGGTCTGCGCCAATCACCTCGCGCAGCTGGGCTTCGCCCGCTATCAAGGCTCGGTGACTTCGACCAAATTGAAAGTCACCGGCATCGACCTGTTTTCCGCTGGCGACTTCATGGGCGGCGAAGGCACCGAGACCATCACCCTCTCCGACCCGATCGGCGGCGTGTACAAAAAACTGGTGATCAAGGATGACGTGCTGGTCGGCGCCTGTCTGTACGGCGATACGGCAGATGGCGGTTGGTATTTCCGACAGATTCGTGAGAATCACGCCATCGGCGAGATCCGCGATCACCTGATGTTCGGCGAAAACGCCTTGGGCGATGTAGGACATCAGGGCCAGGACAAAGCCATGGTCATGGCTGACACCGCCGAAGTCTGCGGCTGCAACGGCGTGTGTAAAGGCACCATCGTCAAAGCCATTCAGGAACACGGCCTGTTCAGCGTCGACGAGGTGAAGAAACACACCAAAGCGGCGAGTTCCTGCGGCTCATGCGCCGGGCTGGTCGAGCAGATCCTGATCAACACCGTCGGCGGCGCGGCGGACGTCAAACCGAAAAGCGAAAAAGCCATCTGCGGCTGCAGCGACCTCAACCACGGGCAGATTCGCCAGGCCATTCGCGAGCAGCATCTGCTGACCATCGCCGGCACCATGAGCTACCTCAACTGGCGCACGCCGAACGGCTGCGCCACCTGCCGCCCTGCCCTCAACTACTACCTGATCTCCACCTGGCCCGGCGAAGCCAAGGACGACCCGCAATCGCGCCTGATCAACGAACGCGCCCACGCCAACATTCAGAAGGACGGCACGTACTCGGTGGTGCCACGGATGTGGGGCGGCGTGACCAACCCTTCGGAACTGCGGCGGATTGCCGACGTCGCGGACAAATACAACGTGCCGATGGTCAAAGTCACCGGCGGGCAGCGCATCGATTTGCTCGGCATCAAGAAGCAGGACTTGCCCGGTGTGTGGAAGGATCTCGACATGCCGTCCGGCCACGCTTACGGCAAATCCATTCGCACGGTGAAAACCTGCGTCGGCAGCGAGTTCTGCCGCTTCGGCACACAGAATTCGACGCAACTGGGCATCGAGCTTGAGCACGACCTGTTCAACATGTGGTCGCCGCACAAAGTGAAACTGGCTGTCTCCGGATGCCCACGCAACTGCTCGGAAGCGGGGATCAAAGACGTAGGAATCATCGGCGTCGACTCGGGCTGGGAGGTATACATCGGCGGCAATGGCGGGATCAAAACCGAAGTTGCCGAATTCTTCGTCAAGCTGAAAACCGCCGAGGAAGTGCGCGAATACAACGGCGCCTTCCTGCAGCTGTATCGCGAAGAAGCCTTCTACCTCGAACGCACCGTGCATTACCTGCAACGCGTCGGCATGGAACACATCAAGAAAGCCGTGCTGGAAGATCCTGAGCGGCGCAAAGCGCTGAACGAACGCCTGCAATTCTCCCTGTCGTTCGAACAGGATCCGTGGAAAGAACGCCTGGCCCAGCCGCAACTGAAGAAAGAATTCGACGTGATCCCGGTAAAAAATCTGGAGGTGCTGGCATGAACTGGCTGGATATCTGTGCCCTCGAAGAGATCAATGCCCTCGGTTCGCGAATCATTGCCGGGCCGAAAGGTGACATCGCGATTTTTCGTACAAGCGACGACGAAGTTTTCGCCCTCGACGACCGCTGCCCACACAAGGGTGGGCCGTTGTCGCAAGGCTTGATCTACGGCAAACGCGTGGCCTGCCCGCTGCACAACTGGCAGATCGACCTGCAATCCGGTGAAGCTCAGGCGCCGGACATCGGTTGCGCGCATCACCATCCGGCGCGGGTCGAAAACGGTCGTGTGCAGTTGGCCCTGCGGGACGCCATCTGATGAACCGCCAGACGACCGCCTCGACCTGCTGTTACTGCGGGGTCGGCTGCGGCGTGCTGATCGAGCATGACGGCGAGCGCATCCTCGGCGTTAGCGGCGATCCGGCGCATCCGGCCAACTTCGGCAAACTGTGCAGCAAAGGCTCGACCCTGCACCTGACCGGCGACCTCGCCGCCCGCGCGCTGTACCCGCAATTGCGTCTGGGCAAAGGCCTGGCGCGCAGCCGTACGGATTGGGATACCGCGCTGGAACATGCTGCCAACGTGTTCGCTGAAACCATCGCCGAACACGGCCCGGACAGCGTCGCGTTCTATATCTCCGGGCAACTGCTGACCGAGGATTACTACGCCTTCAACAAACTGGCGCGGGCGCTGGTCGGCACCAACAACATCGACAGCAATTCACGCCTGTGCATGTCCTCGGCGGTGGTCGGCTACAAGCGCAGCCTTGGCGCCGATGCGCCGCCCTGCAGCTATGAAGATCTGGAGCTCAGCGATTGCGTGATGATCGTCGGCAGTAACATGGCCTACGCTCATCCGGTACTTTTCCGTCGACTGGAAGAGGCAAAATCCCGCCGCCCACAGATGAAAGTCATCGTCATTGATCCACGCCGAACCGACACCTGCGACCTCGCCGATCTGCATCTGGCGATTCTGCCCGGCACCGACGTCGCTTTATTCCATGGGATTTTGCATCTGCTGTTGTGGGAAGACTGGGTTGATCGCGACTTCATCAAGGCGCACACCGAGGGTTTGGCCGAGCTGAAAAGTCTGGTGCGTGATTACACCCCGCAGATGGTTTCGCAGCTGTGCGGCATCAGCGTCGAGCAATTGCAGCAGTGCGCCGAATGGGTCGGCACTTCGCCGAGTTTCCTGTCGCTGTGGTGCATGGGTTTGAACCAGTCCACGGCCGGCAGCGCGAAGAACAGCGCGTTGATCAATCTGCACCTGGCCACCGGGCAAATCGGCCGTACGGGTGCAGGACCTTTCTCTTTGACGGGTCAGCCAAATGCCATGGGCGGACGGGAAACGGGCAGCCTGTCAAACCTGTTACCCGGTCACCGCGAGGTGGCGAACCCGGAACACCGCGCCGAAGTCGCGGCTTATTGGGGCGTGGATCGGCTCCCGGAGAGTACTGGCCTCAGCGCCATCGAACTGTTCGAGCAGATGCGCAGCGGCAAGATCAAGGCGTTGTGGATTGCCTGCACCAACCCTGCGCAATCAATGCCGGATCAACATTCGGTGCGCGCAGCGCTGGAAGCCTGCCCGTTCGTGGTTCTGCAAGAGGCCTTCCGCACCACCGAAACCGCAGCGTTCGCCGATCTTCTGCTGCCCGCTGCCAGTTGGGGCGAGAAGGAAGGCTCGGTGACCAATTCCGAACGGCGCATTTCCCACGTGCGCAAAGCCATTCTCCCACCGGGTGAAGCGCGCCCGGACTGGGCGATCACGGTGGATTTCGCACAACGTCTGGAGAAACGTCTGCGCCCTGAGGAGTCGAGCCTGTTTGCGTTCAGCCAACCTGCGCAGTTGTTCGACGAATTCAAAGGGCTGACTCACGGACGGGATCTGGATCTGTCCGGGATCAGTCACGCGCTGATCGACGAGATCGGGCCGCAGCAATGGCCCTTCCCTGTCGGCGCGAGACAAGGCACCGCACGGCTGTATGAAGACGGCGTTTTTCCTACGGTCAGCGGTCGCGCGCAATTCATTGCCGACCCGTATCGCGCCGCCAAGGAACAACGTGACGCACGCTTTCCATTGACGTTGATCACCGGCCGTCTGCGAGATCAATGGCACGGTATGAGCCGCACCGGCACGGCCGCGCAATTGTTCGGCCATGTCAGCGAAGCGGCGTTGAGCCTGCACCCGGATGAATTGCGCCGGCACCGCTTGCAGCCGGGTGATCTGGTCAATCTGAAAAGTCGTCGCGGTGCAGTCATCGTCGCTGTCGGTAGCGATGACAGTGTGCGCCCCGGTCAGGCGTTTTTGCCGATGCATTGGGGTGATCGGTTTCTCAAGGGCGGCGTGAACAGTCTGACCCAGCCAGCCTTCGACCCCTTGTCGAAACAGCCGGAACTCAAACACAGCGGCGTGCGCCTGGAAGCGGTAAATCTGCCATGGCAATTGTTCGCACTCATCGAAGGCAATGTTCAACAGCATTTTGAGGCCCTACGACCGCTCTGTGAGGCGTTTTCCTACGTAAGTTTCAGCCTTGTCGGACGTGAGCGACCGGCATTGCTGATACGCGCTGCCAGCAGTGAGGCGCCGAATCCGCAATTGCTGGCCCAGATCGACCAATGCCTGTCCCTTATCGACGGTCCGGTATTGGCCTACGACGATCGCCGTCGCGCTATCGGTAAGCGCGTGCGCATTGAACACGGCCGGATCACGGCGATTCGACTGGCCGGCGAAACCCTCGCGCAACATTGGCTGCAAAGTCTCTGGCTGGAAGGCCGGGCGGACGAACAACTGCGCCGCTGGCTGCTCGCTCCGATGAGTGCGCCGCCAGGTAGCGTGGGCGCAATCGCTACCGACAAGACCCTGTGCAACTGCATGAACGTCAGCATCAACGCGGTCTGCGTCGGCATTCGCCAGGGTCTGGATCTCCAAGGTTTGAAAAACAATTTGGGCTGCGGCACGCAATGCGGCTCGTGTGTCCCGGAAATAAAACGTTTGCTGGCCGCCGACGCGCAGCCCGCCGCCGTCATCTGATGAGGAAAACCCCATGAATGCAAAAGTCTGGCTGGTGGGCGCAGGTCCTGGTGATCCCGAATTGCTGACCCTCAAAGCGGTACGCGCCTTGCGCGAGGCCGATGTGGTGCTGATCGATGATCTGGTCAACGACGCAGTGCTGGAACACTGTCCCGGTGCGCGCATTATTGCCGTGGGTAAACGCGGCGGCTGTCGTTCGACACCGCAGGCGTTTATCCATCGACTGATGCTGCGTTACGCCCGTCAGGGTAAGTGCGTGGTGCGGCTCAAGGGCGGCGACCCGTGCATTTTTGGCCGAGGTGGTGAAGAGGCGCAGTGGCTGCGCGAACGTGGCGTTGAGGTGGAACTGGTGAATGGCATCACCGCCGGGCTGGCCGGGGCGACACAGTGCGATATTCCGCTGACGCTGCGCGGTGTGGCGCGGGGTGTGACCCTAGTGACTGCGCACACCCAGGACGACAGCCAATTGAATTGGCAGGCGCTGGCGCAAGGCGGGACGACGTTGGTGATCTATATGGGCGTGGCCAAATTGGGCGAGATTCGCGATCAGTTGTTGGCGGGTGGGATGGCGGCAGATACGCCGGTGGCAATGATCGAGAATGCGTCACTGCCGCAGCAGCGCGAATGCCGTAGCGATCTGACAGCGATGAGTGACGCTGCGTATGCGTTTGAATTGAAAAGCCCGGCCATTCTGGTGATCGGCGCGGTGGCAGCTGTTGCTGAAGAACAAAAGATCGCAGCCTGCGGCAGCTCCTACTTTGGATCTGCATCGGTCCTGTAGGAGCTGTCAAAGGCTGCGGCCTTTCAAAGCTTCAAAGCCAAATCGCAGACAAAGAAAAGCCCGGCCTAAGCCGGGCTTTTCTCGAAGCGGCAGCTAATTACTTAGCTTGAGCTTCAACTTCTGCTTCTACGCGACGGTTAACAGCGCGGCCAGCTTCAGTTTTGTTGTCAGCAACTGGGCGGGATTCGCCGTAGCCAACAGACTGAACGCGGGACGATTCAACACCGTACTGGTTGGTCAGAACTTGCTTAACGGCGTTTGCACGACGCTCGGACAGTTTCTGGTTGTAAGCGTCAGGACCGACGGAGTCAGTGTGACCTTCAACAGTAGTGGTGGTGGATGGGTACTGCTTCATGAAGTCAGCCAGGTTCTTGATGTCGCCGTAGCTGTTGGTTTTAACAACAGATTTGTCGAAATCGAACTTAACGTCCAGCTCAACACGAACAACTTCAGCAACTGCTGGGCAGCCGTCAGCGTCAACAGTTACGTTGGCTGGGGTGTCAGGGCACTTGTCAACGTTGTCGCAAACGCCGTCGTTGTCGCTGTCGGAGCAGACTTCAGCTGGTGCTGGAACTGGAGCAGCAGCAGGCTTGGAGCCGCCACCGAAGTTCACACCGATACCGACGCTAGGAGCCCACTCGGTGTCGCCCTGGTCGATGTTGTATTGAGCTTCAACGCCAGCACGGGCGTAGAAGTTATCGGTGAAGTACAGCTTGGCACCAGCGCCCAGGTTAGCGAAGGTAGAACGGTTACGACCGTTCGAACCGTTCTGGTCGATGCTCTGGTCGGAGAAACCGGCCGAGACGTATGGACGCAGCATGTCGCCTGGGTTGTTGAAGTGGTACAGAGCGTCCAGAGCGGTGTTAGCGCCTTTTACGTTCTTGCCGTCGTCAGCACGTACGTTGTGAACTTCGTCGTAGCCCAGACGCAGTTCAACGTCGTCGGTCAGGAAGTAACCGATCGAACCGCCGAACAGGTTGCCGTTGTTCTTGAAGTTACGAGCGCTGTCGAATTGTTCTTTCTTAGCGAAGCCTTCGATTTCAACTGCGCCTTGGCCTTGTGCCAGAGCGCCGAACGAAGTGGCGGCAATCAGAGAACCAATGGCCAAGCCCAAGGTGTTTTTCAGTTTCATCCGTTAAATCCCCATCTGGTGATTGTGAAGCAGTCCCGCAAACCGGGGGACAACTCGGCGGCAAGTCTATCAGAACTTGCCTACACGTAAGAGATATTTGCGCTGAACTAAGTTTCAGCAATGCCTGCAAATTTCTCACGCAATTTATCTAGAGCACGTTTGTAACGCATTTTTGTCGCACTCAAACCCATGTGCATGATGTCTGCGATCTCCTGAAATTCCAGCTCTGCGACAAATCGTAGCACCAGAATCTCGCGGTCGATCGGGTTCACATACACCAGCCAGCGATCAAGTCCGCCCTTCTCCTCGGGTTTTGGCGCCTTTTCTTCGGACGCTTCCTCGAGGGGGTCAAGACTCAATGCGTCCATCAAGCGACGCTTTCGCCGTTCCTTCCGATACTGCGTAATACATTCGTTGTACGTGATGCTGTATAGCCATGTCTTGAACTTCGATTTCCCCTCGAAGTTCTTCAGGCCGTACAGCACCTTTAACATGACTTCCTGACAGACATCGTCTGCGTCGCGATCGTTCCCAAGATATCTCGCACAAACGTTAAATAATGTTCGCTGGTAACGCCGCATCAGTTCTTCATAAGCGCGCGTTACGTGAAAAAGCTCGGTATGCGAGCGCGCGACCAACTCCTCATCAGAGAGCTCGCGGGGGTCGTAGCGCGTGGATAGCGTTTGGGCTTTATTCAAAACAAGTCGTGCCGACAGTCAGGTCAATGTCCACCGCAACCAGCATCAGCTGGCATTTTGCGGCGGCATACATTAGCAGGGTTTGCCGGATTAGCGGCTACTCACATGCTGTTCCAGCAGGATCCGATTGGAGAGAGAGACTAGCTCACCCTCATCGGTCAGCAATGTGGTTTTAACCGTGCCGATCTCTTCGATCTGGCCTTCGACCTCGCCAACACGCACTTGTTGCCCAACCTGATACAACTCACGCACATAGATTCCCGCAAGAATCTGACCGGCAATTTCCCGGCTTCCCAAGCCCATGGCCAGCGCAACGGCCAGACCAACGGTAATCAATACAATGACAATCACATGGTTCAGCAGGTCGGTCTTGACCTCGAGCTGACTGATCGCCACCGAGATGCTGATAATGATCACCAGCCCTTGAGCAATTCGCCCCAGCCCCGAAGCGTAGTCCAGGCCTACACCTTCTGCCGCCCCGCGCACCAGCCCGTTGGCCAGTTGCGCAAGTAAAACACCCACCAGCAACACCAGCGCGGCGCCGAATACTTTCGGCAAATACAGCGCCAACATATCCAGCGTAGCTGAAACTCGCTCAAGTCCAAGGGATTCTGCTGCAGAAACCAAAAATATCAGCAGAACGAACCAATAGACGATTTTGCCGATCAGGGTCGAGATCGGCACTTGCAGCCCGGCGCGCGACATCAATTTGGTCAAACCGGTACCGCCCATCAGGCGATCGAGGCCCAGTTTGGCGAGCAGTTTGGACAACAAGGTATCGAGCAGCTTGGCCACGACGAAACCCAACAGCAGCACGACCAGTGCGCCGAACAGGTTCGGAATGAAGTTGGCCACTTTGGTCCACAACGCAGTCATTGCAGTGACGAGGCTCTGGGTCCAGAGGTCGAGTTCCATATTCAATCAGCCTTATCAGCAGTGCGAGCGGTAGGTTTACGAAGACGGGAAACCGGCGAGACGTGGGCCGATCCGTTATTCAGGGCGATCATCAGCGCGGGCAGCCAGCGGCCCAGCAGGCTGAACAGATCACCGGCGCCGACCTGGCGGTTGGCGGTTTTGAGCACGCGGCCCAAGCAGGCATCGTCGTCGCGGCTGGACGGCGAAGCGTTGAGCATGTCGCGCAAAGACTGTTCAAACGGATCGTGCATACGCACCTCTCGTGATGTCTGTGAAAGACGCGGGCAGATTTGGTCGGGTCACATGCGCCATCGTCAGACCCAGCGCAAACGACGGAACAACCACCACTGACCGAAGGCCAGGGCGAGCACCGTCAAACAGGCGATCAGGAAACCATAAGGGCTGCTGGAGAATGGAATTCCACCCACATTTATACCCAGCAGACCGGTGATGAAACTCATCGGTAAAAAGATGCAGGTGATGATCCCGAAGCGATACATCGTGCGGTTCATGCGCTCGCTCAAGCGCCGATCTTCCGCCTCCAACACAAGCCCCACGCGCTCTCGGGTCAATTCGAGCTCTTCGAGATAGCGGGTCAGGCTGTTGTTCAATTCGTTCCAGTAATCGGCATCGTCATCGACGAACCACGGCATTTTGATCCGCGTCAGCTGACCGAAAATATCCCGCTGCGGTGCCAGGAAACGCTTCAGCCCGGCAGCCCTGCGTCGGATGTGCAAAATGGCGCCATGTTCGGGGGTATACCGTTCGTCGGCATCCATCTTTTCTTCTTCCTCATCGGCGATTTCCGAGAGGCAAGTGACCAGATCCTGCACCTTGTTGGTGAGGAACTGCGCCAGATAAAGAATGAGTTCAGAAGCCGTTTTCGGGCCTTTGCCGTCCGCCAATTGCGCCAGCAACTCATCAGTTGCACGCAGAGGACGCAAACGCAAAGAAATCACCCGCTGAGCGGAGGCGAAAATCCGCACCGAAACCATGTCTTCCGGCTCGGCACCTGGATTGAGATTGACTCCACGCAGGAACAGCAACAGCTCGGAATCCGGCAGAGGCAACAAACGCGGTCGCGTGTTCTCTTCCAGCAGCAAGTCGCAGGTGAATTCGTTGAGGCCACTGGATTTTCGCAGCCAGGTCTGGGTCTGCGGATGGCTGCGATCCCAATGCAGCCACAGGCTTTCGTGGGCCTGCAGCTGCAAATCGTCGAGCTCAGTCCGGACTATCGAACGCGCACCGCCTTTTCCATCCAGCACCAGGGCGTGCACCAGCCCCCATTGCGCGTTTTCTTCCTCGAACATCCGCATCCCTTTGTCGAAAAGCTTATTCAGGCATCTTCAGCGGGCTCGGCGAGATGATCACGCCGTTGTTGTCCGCATAAATGTATTGGCCCGGGTGGAACGTCACACCGGCGAAAGTCACCGGGACGTTGAGGTCGCCGATGCCGCGCTTATCGGTTTTCATTGGGTGGCTGGCCAGCGCCTGCACGCCCAGATCGGTCTGCGCAATAACGTCGACGTCACGGATGCAACCGTAGATCACCAGCCCTTCCCAACCGTTTTTCGAAGCTTTCTCGGCGAGCATGTCACCCAGCAGTGCACGACGCAGAGACCCGCCGCCATCGACCACCAGTACCTTGCCATTGCCCTTGAGGTCGACTTGTTCCTTGACCAGCGAGTTGTCTTCGAAACATTTGACGGTCACGATTTCGCCACCGAACGAATCACGGCCGCCGAAATTGCTGAACATCGGCTCCAGCACCTGCACCAGCTCCGGATAGGCGTCGCACAGGTCAGGCGTAAGGTAATGGTTCATCGAAAAACTCCTGTAACAAGGAAGACGATCAAGGATGACGCATTCTGTTGAGACGAGATCCGGCGGTCGCTGTTTACCTTAGTCCATCCCATGGTCGCTGAACGAACCTGAACAAACCCTGAAACGTAATCGCTAAACAGCCACCAAAAATGACCAGAACCGAACAATGCGTCATATCTTAGCCGCAAGCCAATCTGAACGAAATGCCCTTTTCAGTCTCAGCCGGCCGCCGCCAGATCCGGCTTCTCGCCCAGCAATGGTGTGCGCTGATCGGCCAGCCACCGCGCCACCAATGGCCACACCTCAGCCTGCGCGGCTTTGCTCACCAACATCTCGACATGGCCAAAATTATCGTTGAAGCCCTGCTCGCGGCCCAGGTTGATGAATTGTTTGTGCTCGGCGCCAATCTGCTCGAACAGTTTGCGACAGGCCCAGGCCGGATCCTGATGATCACCCGCCGCTGTCACCGCCAGCACCGGCACTTTGACGTCGGCCAAGCCAGCCCACCAATCCTTGTCCTTGTCGCCAAAGCGGCCGAACAAGCCGTACCAGCGCATGCTTTCGATGGCCAGACCGATTGGCTCATCTTCCGGGCCGCGCTTGAGGCGTGAACCGGACAATTGCGCGAAACGCTTGAGAATGAAGCGGCTGCTCCACTCCACCGGCGGGATCTTCAGCGGCCAGTAAGTACGACTGACTTGCGTGCCGAAGAACGCCGCCGAGGCCACGGCTGGCTCGCCGAGGTATTCGCCACCGAGCGCTGCGGCCAAGGTGATGCCGCCCAGCGAATGGCCGATCCAGTGCGGAATCTGCCCACTCTGTTCACGCACGAACGCGGCAATCGCCGGCAGATCGTAACGGGCATAATCGGCGACACGGTTGCGCCGATAGTCCTCGTTGCGCTGCGATAAGCCGTGGCCGCGCATCTCCGGAATCCACACGTCGAAACCCAGACGCGTCAGATACGCGCCCAGCCCCAGGCCTTTCGGTGAAAACCAGAAGCGCCGATTGGAAAAACTGCCGTGCAGCAAGATCACCGGCACGCCCCGCGGCGCCGAGTCATCGGCCATGCCCAGCCGGGTCACGGCGATTTCCACGGACCAGTCGGGGCTGTTGCCGGGTTTCAAACGATAAACGTCTTCGCTCAGATCACCACGCCGTTCGGCGCTGATCAGGGCGACAGGAAATAGGTTGCTGCTGCTTTGCATAATGCTCTTGCACAAAAAAGGGCGGCATCCGAAGGCGCTCGCCCTACTTCAATCTCAAAGCCCACTCCCACCAGGGAGCGGGCCGTTCACATACCGATCAGGCCGGCGCTTGGCCTTCCGCCAGGAAGAACCAGGTTTCCAGCACGGTGTCCGGGTTCAGCGACACGCTTTCGATGCCCTGCTCCATCAGCCACTTGGCCAGATCCGGGTGGTCGGACGGGCCCTGACCGCAGATACCGATGTACTTGCCGGCCTTGTTGCACGCGGCAATCGCGTTGGCCAGAAGCTTCTTGACCGCCGGATTACGCTCGTCGAACAGGTGCGCGATGATCCCCGAATCGCGGTCCAGACCCAGTGTCAGCTGCGTCAGGTCGTTGGAGCCGATCGAGAAACCGTCGAAGAATTCGAGGAATTCTTCAGCAAGGATCGCGTTGGAAGGCAGTTCGCACATCATGATCACGCGCAGACCGTTTTCGCCGCGCTTCAAGCCGTTTTCGGCGAGCAGATCGACCACCTGGCTGGCTTCGCCGAGGGTACGGACGAACGGCACCATGATTTCGACGTTGGTCAGGCCCATCTCGTTGCGCACACGTTTCAGCGCGCGGCATTCGAGTTCGAAGCAGTCACGGAACGACTCGCTGATGTAACGCGAAGCGCCACGGAAGCCCAGCATCGGGTTCTCTTCTTCCGGCTCGTACAGCTTGCCGCCGATCAGGTTGGCGTATTCGTTGGACTTGAAGTCCGACAGACGCACGATGACTTTCTTCGGCGCGAACGCGGCAGCGAGGGTGCTGATGCCTTCAACCAGTTTCTCGACGTAGAAACCGACCGGATCGTCGTAACCGGCGATGCGCTTGTCGACGCTTTCCTTGATTTCCTGCGGCAGACCGTCGTAGTTCAACAGCGCTTTCGGGTGAACGCCGATCATGCGGTTGATGATGAATTCCAGACGGGCCAGGCCCACACCGGCGTTCGGCAGTTGCGCGAAGTCGAAGGCGCGGTCCGGGTTGCCGACGTTCATCATGATCTTGAACGGCAGCTCCGGCATGGCGTCGACGGAGTTCTTCTTGATGTCGAAGCCCAGTTCGCCTTCGAAGATGTAACCGGTGTCGCCTTCGGCGCACGAAACGGTCACACCCTGGCCATCCTTCAGCAGCTGGGTGGCGTTGCCGCAACCGACGACTGCCGGAATGCCCAGCTCACGAGCGATGATCGCTGCGTGGCAGGTACGCCCGCCACGGTTGGTGACGATGGCGCTGGCGCGCTTCATGACCGGTTCCCAGTCCGGGTCGGTCATGTCGGAAACGAGCACGTCGCCCGGCTGGACTTTGTCCATCTCGGAGACGTCTTTGATGATGCGCACTTTACCGGCGCCGATGCGCTGGCCGATCGCACGACCTTCAACCAGCACGGTGCCGGTTTCTTTCAGCAGGTAACGTTCCATGACGTTGGCCTGAGTGCGGCTTTTCACGGTTTCCGGACGGGCCTGCACGATGTACAGCTTGCCGTCGTCACCGTCCTTGGCCCACTCGATGTCCATCGGGCAGCCGTAGTGTTTCTCGATGATCATCGCTTGCTTGGCCAGTTCGCTGACCTCAGCGTCGCTCAGGCAGAAACGCGCGCGATCAGCCTTGTCGACATCGACGGTCTTGACCGAACGACCGGCCTTGGCTTCGTCGCCGTAGATCATCTTGATGGCTTTGCTGCCCAGGTTGCGACGCAGGATCGCCGGACGACCGGCCTCCAGCGTGCCCTTGTGCACATAGAACTCGTCCGGGTTGACCGCGCCTTGTACGACGGTTTCGCCGAGGCCGTAGGCGCCGGTGATGAACACTACGTCACGGAAGCCGGATTCGGTATCGAGGGTGAACATCACGCCGGCGGTGCCGGTTTCCGAACGCACCATGCGCTGCACGCCAGCCGACAGGGCGACCAGTTTGTGGTCGAAGCCCTGGTGCACGCGGTAGGAAATCGCACGGTCATTGAACAGCGAAGCGAACACCTCTTTGGCGGCGCGGATAACGTTTTCCACACCACGGATGTTCAGGAAGGTTTCCTGCTGACCGGCGAACGAAGCGTCCGGCAGGTCTTCGGCGGTGGCGGAAGAACGCACGGCCACGGCCACGTCAGGGTTGCCGGCCGACAGCGCGGCGAACGCGGTGCGGATTTCGGCATTCAGTTTTTCGGGGAATTCGGCTTCCATGATCCATTGACGGATCTGTGCGCCGGTCTTGGCCAGGGCGTTGACGTCGTCAACGTCGAGCGCGTCGAGGGCCTGGTGAATCTGGTCGTTGAGGCCGCTCAGTTCGAGGAAGTCGCGATAGGCCTGGGCGGTGGTGGCAAAGCCGCCAGGGACCGACACACCGGCGCCTGCCAGGTTGCTGATCATCTCGCCCAGGGATGCGTTCTTGCCCCCCACATGCTCAACATCGTGTTTGCCGAGCTTATCGAGGGAAACTACGTACTCTACCAAGGTGATCTCTCCACTAACTGTGTTGGAAAAGCTCAGAAACCGGCTGCTCGGGGGAGCGTTGGCCGGTTGTATGGCCTGGACCTGGAAAATAAGTGAGAATGCGGGCCAATCGCGGCCGACAAATCGCGCCTATCATATCCAGAAATGCTCATTAGCTTAAGGCCCAAGGTGCAAATGAAACGATCTGCTTTCTTTATCTCCGATGGCACCGGCATCACCGCCGAAACCCTGGGTCAAAGCCTTCTGGCGCAGTTCGAAAACATTACCTTCAGCAAATTCACGCGACCGTACATCGACAGCGTTGAAAAAGCGCGGGCCATGGTACAACAAATCAACAAAGCCGCCGAAACCGACGGCTTTCGCCCGATCATCTTCGATACCATCGTCAATCAGGACATCCGTGAGATTCTCGCAACGTCCAATGGTTTCATGATCGACATTTTCTCGACCTTCCTCGCCCCGCTGGAGCAGGAGCTGACCGAGCATTCTTCCTACACCGTCGGCAAGTCCCATTCGATCGGGCACAACTCCAATTATATGGAGCGTATCGAGGCGGTGAACTTCGCCCTCGACAACGACGACGGTGCGCGCACGCACTATTACGACAAAGCCGATCTGATACTAGTGGGCGTGTCGCGATGCGGCAAAACACCGACGTGTCTGTACATGGCGATGCAGTTCGGCATCCGCGCGGCCAACTATCCGCTGACCGAAGACGACATGGAGCGTCTGACCCTGCCAGCCGCCCTGCGCGCCCATCAGCACAAGCTGTTCGGCCTGACCATCGACCCGGACCGCCTCACCGCGATCCGCAACGAACGCAAACCCAACAGCCGTTATTCGAGCTACGCCCAGTGCGAGTTCGAAGTGCGCGAAGTGGAGAATCTGTTCCGCCGCGAGAACATTCCCAACATCAACTCCACGCATTTTTCGGTGGAAGAGATTTCGGCGAAGATTTTGGTGGAGAAAGGTGTCGAGCGGCGGTTCAAGTAGTGATGTTTTGCCTGGGCTGGCCCCATCGCTAGCAGGGCTAGCTCCCACAGGTTGACCGGGTTCCTTCAGTTGGAATGCGCTCGAATGTGGGAGCTAGCCCTGCTAGCGATTGAACGATTACACGGTCTCAGTCAGTGCCCGCGCCAAAGCTGCGAAACCGCCGAGCAACAACCGATCATCCCCCACCGCATTACACACACTCACCCGAATAAACTGCGGCACCGCTGCATGCCCGACCGCAAATGCCTCAGCGGTGGCGACCAGATAATTGTTTTCCTTCAATTCCGCTGCGATCTGCGACGCCCGCCACAGCTCGGGGACTTCCACCCAGAAGTGCGGACTAAAGGCGTGAGTGTTGTAGTTCAATCCCGCCAGCACCGGCGAGACCAACGCCTTGCGCCGACCGATTTCGCTGATCTGCTCATCCAGCAATCGCGCGGCCAGGCCGTTTTCGATCCACAGGCTCGCGATTTCCATCGACAGTGGATTGGCCATCCAGCACGTGCTGCGAATGGCTGAACCGATGCGCCCGATCAACGCTTGCGGCGCGTGGAGATAGCCGACGCGCAAGCCCGCAGAAACGGCTTTGCTCAAACTGCCGATCAGTATCGAACGCTCCGGCGCGAAATGACTCAGCGGCAACGGGCGCTGGCGATCCAGCACTGCATGGGCTTCGTCTTCAATAATCAGCAGATTGTGCTGGCGGCAGACATCGGCAATCGCCTCGCGCCGTGGGACAGACATCACCGCCGCCGTAGGATTCTGGATCGTCGGCGTGCAATACAGCGCCGAAACGCGATGCTGACGGCAGATATCCTCCAGCGCTGACGGCAAAAGTCCTTCGTCATCCATCGCTGCGCCAAGCAGTTTTATCCCGAGCTGACGAGCGACACTGATCAAACCGGGGTAGGACAAATGCTCGGTGACCAGTGTGTCGCCGGCCTTGAGCAGCCCCATCAACGCGCACAGCAAACCATGCTGACCACCGTTGACGCACAGCACCTGATCGGCATGTGGCACGAATTCGCCATGGCTCAGCCAGACCGCCCCCGCCACACGATGCCGCGCCATCCCGGCCTCGGCGGTGTACCCACTCAATTGCTGCAGGACGCCCGGCTCGTTCGCCAGATCCAGCAGGCTTTGACGCATGAATTCGGCTTCCTGTCCGGGCATCGGCTGATTCCGACTCATGTCCAGGCACGTGGACGGCTCATCGCTGACATTGCGAAAGCCTTTGTCCTGCGGCCGATCCATACCGCGCTGACGCACGTAAGTGCCATCGCCTACACGGGCGACGACCAATCCCACACGTTCCAGCTCACCGTAGGCACGGCTGATCGTGCCGATAGTCACGCCGAGGCTGTCGGCCAATAGTCGATGAGGCGGTAACTTGCCGCCAGCCTCGATTACACCCTCCTCGATGGCCTGCGCGACGCCATTGGCAAGGCGTTTGTATTTCACGCCCAAGCCATTGCTGAGTCCGTCACGGAGGATTGACACCATGGCAATACTTACTTTGACAGTCATTCTCGCCCCGAATAGCGTGCTGGAAACAGGTTCAATCAGAAATAGACCGTTTCCCCGATCAGGTCAATTTCAACGTTCGGAGCACGCACATCATGTCGACCGCCGTCAGTACACCGATGCCCCTCGGCAAACCCTGGCTCGCGGGGCTGCTCACCAGCGCCTTGTTTCTGATCGTCTGCCTGAGTTGGGGCACGACGTGGCTGGGGATCAAGATTGCCGTGGAAAGCGTGCCGCCCCTGACGGCTGCCGGACTGCGCTTTCTCATCGCGTTTCCGCTGTTTCTGAGTTTCGCGTTGTTGCGCAAGGAACCGCTGCTGTTTCCCCAGCAAAGCCGCTGGTTTTTCGTGTTCGTCACGCTGTCGTATTTCAGCCTGCCCTACTACTTGCTCAACTACGGCGAAATGCACGTTTCGTCCGGTCTGACTGCGTTGCTGTTCAGTTGCATGCCGGTATTTATCCTGATCTTTTCCGCGCTGTTTCTGCGCGAGAAAATCTACCCGTCACAAATGCTCGGCATCGCGATTGGTTTCGGAAGTCTGTTCATGATTATTCGCAGTCAGGGTTTGCATCTGGATCAGGCCGAATGGCTAGGAGTGCTGGCGATCCTCTGTGCAGCCGTGATGCATGCGCTGTGCTACGTGGTGACAAAAAAACAAGGCAGTGCGATCAGCGTGATCACTTACAACACATTGCCGATCGGCATTGCCGGCGCGATGTTATTTATTGTCGGGTTAAGCGTTGAAGCGCCGGTTTTTCAGGACATCACGACGCGCTCATGGGGTGCCCTGCTCTATCTCGGGCTGGTGGCGTCGGTCGGTGGATTCATCGTTTACTTTTTGCTGCTGAAACGCCTGAGCCCGATCATTCTGTCGTTCGTGTTCATCATTTTCCCGGTGTTCGCCGTGATCATCGGCGCCTGGTACGAGGGACAAACCCTGTCCCGGGAGCTGATGATCTATTCGGCGATTTTGTTGAGCGGTTTTGCGATCACTAAATTGCCCATCGAAAAATGGCGCAAACCTTCCATGTAGGAGCGTGTTTGTACCTTCAGATCACGAACAGGTCGACGAAGCGGTTGACCGGCGTGGCTTCAAGTCGCGCCTGATCCTTGCACAACACAAAGATTTCGCCACAGCGCTGGCCGGTGAAACGCGTGGCCAGGTTGGCTTTGAACTTGTCCTCCAGCAGCGGAATACCCTCGGCACGGCGGCGACGATGACCGATCGGGTATTCCACCACGACATTGTCGGTGCTGCTGCCATCCTTGAAAAACACCTGTACGGCGTTGGCAATCGAGCGTTTTTCGGGCTCCAGGTATTCGCGGGTGAAACGCGGCTCTTCGACGATGATCATTTTCTCGCGCAGCACATCGATGATCGGATGCGCCCGGTGGAAATCATCTTCGTACTGCTCGGCAACCAGATTGCCGAAGGCCAAGGGCACGGCGGTCATGTACTGGATGCAGTGGTCGCGGTCAGCCGCATTGGCCAGTGGCCCGACCTTGGAAATGATGCGAATCGCCGATTCGTGGGTGGTGATCAGGATGCGGTCGATTTCATGCAGACGGTTGCGCACTTGCAGGTGCAGGGTCACCGCCGCTTCGCAAGCCGTTTGCGCGTGGAATTCGGCGGGGAAGCTGATCTTGAACAGCACGTTTTCCATCACGTAACTACCGAATGGCCGCGAGAAACTGAAAGCGCGTTTGTCTTCGGGTTTCAACGCCAGATCGCTGTTGGTGTGGCTGAACAACACGTCATAGAAACCCCACTGCTTCGCGGTTAACACGCCGGGAATGCCCATCTCGCCACGCATCGCAATGTCAGCCAGCCGCACACCACGGCTCGACGCGTCCCCCGCTGCCCAGGATTTTCGCGAGCCGGCATTCGGCGCATGACGATAAGTGCGCAGGGCCTGGCCATCGGCAAACGCGTGGGACAACGCCGTCAACAGTTGCTCGCGATTGGCGCCCATCAGTTTGGCGGTGACGGCGGTTGAGGCGACTTTCACCAGAATGACGTGATCGAGTCCTACACGATTGAAGGAGTTTTCCAGGGCAACCACGCCTTGAATCTCGTGGGCCATGATCATTGCTTCCAGCACATCGCGAATGGTCAGCGGCGCTTCACCGTTGGCCACGCGTTTTTGCGACAAGTGATCCGCCACCGCGAGAATCCCGCCGAGGTTGTCCGAGGGATGACCCCACTCGGCGGCGAGCCAGGTGTCGTTGTAGTCGAGCCAGCGGACGATGCAGCCGATGTCCCAGGCGGCCTTGACCGGGTCGAGGCGAAAGGACGTGCCGGGGACGCGTGCGCCAAACGGCACGACGGTGCCTTCGACCATCGGGCCAAGGTGCTTGGTGCATTCAGGGAAACGCAATGCCAGCAGGCCACAGCCCAGTGTGTCCATCAGGCAGTTGCGGGCGGTGTCGAGGGCTTCGGCAGATTCGGTTTTGAAGGTGAGGACGTAGTCGGCGATGTCCTGCAGGACACGGTCGTAGTCGGGGCGTTTGTTCAGGTCGACGTTGGCGCTCATGTTCGATTCACTCGTGAAGTGGTTCGTTGATGGGACCTCGGTTCAGGGCTAACTTTTTCTAATTGTTGGAACACATTCCCCTGTAGGAGTGAGCCTGCTCGCGATGGCGGTGTGTCAGACAACATTGTGCTGAATGCCAGTCCGGCATCGCGAGCAGGCTCGCTCCTACAGTCTTGTTCGGTGTTGTATCAGTAAGAATCACCGGGGATGCGCACGTAACCTTCCATGAGGACACGCGCACTACGGCTCATGATCGCTTTTTTGACGATCCACTCGCCGTTTTCCAGACTGGCTTCAGCGCCAACGCGCAACGTCCCGGACGGATGCCCGAAACGCACAGCGCTGCGTTCAACACCGCCGGCCGCGAGGTTCACCAACGTGCCGGAAATAGCCGCCGCCGTACCAATCGCCACCGCCGCCGTGCCCATCATCGCGTGGTGCAACTTGCCCATCGACAAGGCGCGCACCAGCAAATCCACGTCACCGGCGCCAACTGCTTTGCCGCTGGACGCCACGTAATTCGCAGGCTTGGCGACAAATGCGACTTTCGGTGTGTGCTGCCGTTTCGCTGCTTCGTCGAGATGGGAAATCAGGCCCATGCGCAGCGCGCCGTAAGCACGAATGGTCTCGAACATCTGCAGCGCTTTCGGATCGCTGTTGATCGCGCTTTGCAGCTCGGTGCCGGTGTAACCGATGTCTGCGGCGTTGACGAAAATCGTCGGAATGCCGGCGTTGATCATGGTCGCCTTGAACGTGCCAACACCCGGCACTTGCAGTTCATCGACCAAGTTGCCGGTAGGGAACATCGAGCCACCGCCGCCCTCTTCTTCCGCCGCTGGGTCCATGAATTCGACTTGCACTTCGGCCGCCGGAAAGGTCACGCCGTCGAGTTCGAAATCACCGGTCTCCTGCACTTCGCCATTGGTGATTGGCACGTGAGCAATAATGGTTTTGCCGATGTTGGCCTGCCACACGCGAACCACGGCGACACCGTTGTGCGGAATGCAGCTGGCATCTACCAGACCGTTGCTGATGGCGAACGAACCGACCGCGGCCGAGAGGTTGCCGCAGTTGCCGCTCCAGTCTACGAATGGCTTGTCGATGGAGACCTGACCGAACAGGTAATCGACGTCGTGATCGGCCTGGGTGCTTTTCGACAGGATCACGGTTTTGCTGGTGCTCGACGTAGCGCCGCCCATGCCGTCGATCTGCTTGTCGTAAGGGTCGGGGCTGCCAATGACGCGCAGCAATAAAGCGTCGCGAACCGGGCCGGCAACCTGCGCCGCTTCGGGCAGATCCTTGAGGCTGAAGAACACGCCTTTGCTGGTGCCGCCGCGCATGTAGGTGGCGGGAATTTTGATTTGTGGTGCGTGAGCCATGTGTGCTCCTTCAAAGCGACCAAAGGACTCATCATCCTTTGATCGCTTAATTTTTTTAAACGGCAACCGCCGACTCTTCAAGGAAGTCCTGCGCGAAGCGCTGCAACACGCCGCCGGCCTCGTAGATCGACACTTCTTCAGCGGTATCCAGTCGGCAAGTCACCGGCACATCAACGCGTTCACCGTTCTTGCGGTGGATCACTAGCGTCAGATCCGCGCGCGGTTTGCGCTCGCCGATCACGTCGTAGGTTTCGCTGCCGTCAATTGCCAAGGTATGACGGTCGGTGCCCGGTTTGAACTCCAGCGGCAACACGCCCATGCCCACCAGGTTGGTACGGTGAATGCGCTCGAAACCTTCAGCGGCAATCGCCTCGACACCGGCCAGACGCACGCCTTTCGCCGCCCAGTCGCGGGACGAACCCTGACCGTAATCGGCGCCGGCGATGATGATCAGCGGCTGCTTGCGTTCCATGTAGGTTTCGATGGCTTCCCACATGCGCATGACCTTGCCTTCCGGCTCGACACGCGCCAGCGAACCCTGTTTGACCTTGCCGTTTTCCACGACCATTTCGTTGAACAGTTTCGGGTTGGCGAAAGTGGCGCGCTGTGCAGTCAAGTGGTCGCCACGGTGGGTGGCGTAGGAGTTGAAGTCCTCCTCCGGCAGGCCCATTTTCGCCAGGTATTCGCCAGCGGCGCTGTCGAGCATGATCGCGTTCGATGGCGACAGGTGATCGGTGGTGATGTTGTCCGGCAGCACCGCCAACGGGCGCATGCCCTTGAGCGGACGAGCGCCGGCCAGCGCGCCTTCCCAGTACGGCGGACGGCGGATGTAGGTGCTCATCTCGCGCCAGTCGTACAGCGGCGTAACCTTCGGGCCGGTGTCTTCGTGGACGGCGAACATCGGAATGTAGACCTGACGGAACTGCTCAGGCTTGACCGAAGATTTCACCACCGAGTCGATTTCTTCGTCGCTCGGCCAGATGTCTTTGAGGCGGATTTCCTTGCCGTCGACCACGCCCAACACGTCCTTCTCGATATCGAAACGGATGGTCCCGGCGATGGCGTAAGCGACCACCAGCGGCGGCGACGCGAGGAACGCTTGCTTGGCGTACGGGTGGATGCGGCCGTCGAAGTTGCGGTTGCCCGAAAGCACGGCGGTGGCATACAGATCACGGTCGATGATCTCTTGCTGGATCACCGGATCAAGCGCGCCGGACATGCCGTTGCAAGTGGTGCAAGCGAACGCGACGACGCCAAAACCGAGCTGCTCCAGCTCAGTGGTCAGCCCCGCTTCGTCGAGGTACAGCGCCACGGTTTTCGAGCCCGGCGCCAGCGACGATTTCACCCAAGGTTTGCGCGTCAGGCCGAGCTTGTTGGCGTTGCGCGCCAGCAGGCCGGCGGCGATCACGTTGCGCGGGTTGCTGGTGTTGGTGCAACTGGTGATGGCGGCGATGATCACCGCGCCGTCAGGCATTTGCCCCGGCACGTCATCCCACTGGCCGGAGATACCTTTGGCCGCCAGATCCGACACCGCAACGCGCGCGTGCGGGTTGCTCGGGCCGGCCATGTTGCGCACCACCGAGGACAAGTCGAAGGTCAGACCGCGCTCGTATTGCGCGCCTTTCAGACTGTCGGCCCACAGGCCGGTGAGCTTGGCGTATTGCTCGACGAGCTGCACTTGCTGGTCTTCACGACCAGTGAGTTTCAGGTAATCAATGGTCTGCTGGTCGATGTAGAACATCGCCGCCGTGGCGCCGTATTCCGGGGCCATGTTGGAAATGGTTGCGCGGTCGCCGAGGGTCAGCGCCGCTGCGCCTTCGCCGAAGAACTCCAGCCACGCGCCAACGACTTTCTGCTTGCGCAGGTATTCGGTCAGCGCCAGCACCATGTCGGTGGCGGTGATGCCCGGTTGCAGCTTGCCGGTCAGTTCGACGCCGACGCTTTCCGGCAGGCGCATCCACGACGCGCGACCAAGCATCACGCTCTCCGCTTCGAGGCCGCCGACACCAATGGCGATCACGCCCAAGGCGTCGACGTGCGGCGTGTGGCTGTCGGTGCCGACGCAGGTGTCGGGGAACGCGACGCCCTCGCGCACCTGAATCACCGGCGACATTTTCTCCAGGTTGATCTGGTGCATGATGCCGTTGCCTGGCGGGATCACGTCGACGTTCTTGAAGGCCTTTTTCGTCCAGTTGATGAAGTGAAAACGGTCTTCGTTGCGACGGTCTTCGATGGCGCGGTTTTTCTCGAACGCCTGCGCATCGAAACCACCGGCCTCAACAGCCAGCGAGTGGTCGACGATCAGTTGCGTCGGCACCACCGGGTTGACCTGCGCCGGGTCTCCGCCCTGCAACGCAATCGCATCACGCAGGCCAGCGAGGTCGACCAGCGCGGTCTGGCCGAGAATGTCGTGGCAGACCACACGCGCCGGGAACCACGGGAAATCGAGGTCGCGTTTGCGTTCTATCAGTTGCTTAAGGGAATCGGTGAGCGTGGCCGGGTCGCAGCGACGCACAAGGTTTTCCGCCAGCACGCGGGAGGTGTACGGCAGAGTGTCGTAACTGCCGGACTGGATGGCTTCGACAGCCGCGCGGGCGTCGAAATAATCCAGAGGACTGCCGGGCAGCGTTTTGCGGAATTCTGTGTTCATCGGGTCAGGACTCGGGTCACGGTGGTTGCAAAGGGTGGGCCGGGCACCGACCTCGAAATTCACACTCAACCCTGTGGGAGCTGGCTTGCCAGCGATAGCGGTGGGTCAGTCGACATCAATGTTGGATGTGACTCAGTCATCGCTGGCAAGCCAGCTCCCACAGGGCCTTCGGTGAATCTCGGATCAGCGGTTGGCCCTCACCATTTCAGCGACGTTCGATTGGCACGAACTTGCGCTGTTCGACGCCGACATACTCGGCGCTTGGGCGGATGATGCGGTTGTTGGCGCGCTGTTCGAACACGTGCGCAGCCCAGCCAGTCAGGCGCGAGCAAACGAAGATCGGCGTGAACAGCTTGGTCGGGATGCCCATGAAGTGGTACGCCGAGGCATGGTAGAAATCGGCGTTGGGAAAGAGTTTCTTCTGCTCCCACATGGTCTTGTCGATGGCTTCGGAAACCGGGAACAGCACCTTGTCACCGACTTCATCGGCGAGCTTTTTCGCCCAACCTTTGATCACTTCGTTGCGCGGGTCGCTGTCCTTATAGATCGCGTGGCCGAAGCCCATGATCTTGTCCTTGCGCTCAAGCATGCCGAGGGTGCCTTTGATAGCGTCTTCGGGCGACGAGAAGCGCTCGATCATTTCCATTGCCGCTTCGTTGGCACCACCGTGCAACGGGCCGCGCAGCGAACCGATGGCTGCAGTCACGCAGGAATACAGGTCGGACAGGGTCGAGGCGCAAACCCGCGCGGTGAAAGTCGAAGCGTTGAATTCGTGCTCGGCGTAGAGGATCAGCGAGACGTTCATCACTTTGACGTGCAGTTCGCTTGGCTTCTTGTCGTGCAAGAGGTGCAGGAAGTGGCCACCGATGGTCGGCTCGTCGCTCACGCAGTTGATGCGTTTGCCGTCGTGGCTGAAGCGATACCAGTAGCACATGATCGCCGGGAACGCGGCGAGCAAGCGGTCAGTCTTGTCGCGCTGCTCGGAGAAATCTTTCTCCGGCTCGATGTTGCCGAGGAACGAGCAACCGGTGCGCATCACGTCCATCGGGTGGGCGTCGGCGGGGATGCGTTCGAGCACTTCTTTCAGCGCTTGCGGCAGGTCACGCAGCTTGCTCAGCTTGCCTTGGTATTCGTCGAGTTGCGCTTGAGTCGGCAGCTCG
The DNA here is from genome assembly GCF_058136335.1 of Pseudomonas sp. 4CAES_32.4. Lineage (NCBI taxonomy): Bacteria > Pseudomonadati > Pseudomonadota > Gammaproteobacteria > Pseudomonadales > Pseudomonadaceae > Pseudomonas > Pseudomonas sp. 4CAES_32.4. Next base: position 2,014,097 of record NZ_CM176882.1, on the reverse strand, counting down.
CCGTAGAGCAGCAGGTACGCGACTTCTTCAAATTGCGCATCGGCTGCGAGTTCGCGCACGTCGTAGCCGCGATAGGTCAGCCCGGCACCGGCCTGGCCCACGGTGGACAGTGCGGTTTGCCCGGCAACCTGGCCACGGAGCCCGGCGCCACTGAGTACTTTTGCTTCGGCCATGTCTATCTCCAATCTTGAATTTGTTAGGGAGTGTGGCTAAGAGATCGCAGCCTCGTTGCACTCGTCAGCTCCTACAGGGATCTATGTAGGAGCTGCCGCAGGCTGCGATCTTTTGATCTTTATTTCTTCGCCGCAAACAACGCATCGAGCTTCTGCTCGAAGGTGTGGTAATCGATGCGATCGTAGAGCTCCATGCGAGTCTGCATGGTGTCGATGACATTCTGCTGCGTGCCGTCGCGGCGGATCGCGGTGTAGACGTTTTCCGCAGCCTTGTTCATCGCACGGAATGCCGACAGCGGATACAGCACCAGCGAAACATCGGCGCCGGCCAGTTGCTCGGTGGTGTACAGCGGCGTCGAGCCGAACTCGGTGATGTTGGCCAGAATCGGCGCTTTCACACGGTTGGCGAACAGCTTGTACATCTCCAGTTCGGTGATGGCTTCCGGGAAGATCATGTCGGCGCCGGCCTCGATGCACGCGGCAGCGCGATCGAGTGCCGATTCCAGACCTTCCACCGCCAGCGCATCGGTGCGCGCCATGATCACGAAGCTGTCATCGGTGCGCGCATCGACCGCAGCCTTGATGCGGTCGACCATTTCCTGCTGACTGACGATCTCTTTATTAGGACGGTGGCCGCAGCGCTTGGCCCCAACCTGATCTTCAATGTGAATCGCCGCCGCGCCGAACTTGATCATCGACTTGACGGTGCGCGCCACGTTGAACGCCGACGAACCGAACCCGGTGTCCACATCGACCAGCAGCGGCAGATCGCAGACATCGGTGATACGGCGTACGTCGGTGAGCACATCATCCAGGCCGGTAATGCCCAGATCCGGCACGCCGAGGGAGCCTGCGGCCACCCCGCCACCGGACAGGTAGATCGCCTTGAAACCGGCGCGCTTGGCCAGCAGCGCGTGGTTGGCGTTGATCGCGCCGACCACCTGCAATGGGTGCTCGCTGGCGACCGCATCGCGGAAACGCTGGCCTGGAGTGCTGTGCTTGGAACTCATGACTCACCTCGTTCAGTGGCTGTCTTATTGTGGGCGCCGTCCTGGTAATGACGGGCGATGTTGCGTTTCGAGGCGCCGATGTGACGGCGCATCAACAATTCCGCGAGTTCGCCGTCACGGTCGGCGATGGCATCGAGAATCCGGTGGTGTTCGGCAAAGGCCTGACGCGGGCGGTTCGGTGTGGTGGAAAACTGGATGCGGTACATGCGCACCAGTTGATACAACTCGCCGCAGAGCATTTGGGTCAGCGTACGGTTGCCGCTGCCCTGGATGATCCGGTAGTGGAAGTCGAAATCGCCTTCCTGTTGGTAATAACCCACGCCGGCCTGAAACGCCGCGTCACGCTCATGGGTTTCCAGCACCCGGCGCAGTTCGTCGATTTCTTCGACGCTCATGCGCTCGGCCGCCAGACGGCAGGCCATGCCTTCGAGGGATTCGCGGATTTCGTAGAGTTCGAGCAGTTCGGCATGGCTGAGCGAGACCACCCGCGCGCCGACGTGCGGCACGCGCACCAGTAGACGCTGACCTTCTAGACGATGGATCGCCTCACGCAACGGCCCACGGCTGATGCCGTAGGTGCGCGCCAGTTCCGGCTCGGAGATCTTGCTGCCGGGGGCGATCTCGCCCTTGACGATCGCGGCCTGAATGCGCCGGAAAACGTTTTCCGAAAGCGTCTCGGAATCGTCGCCGCTGATGACCGGGGGATCGAGTTGATCCAGCATGATTGTCGACACCTTTAAATCCAATGCGGCAAAAACTAGCCAATTCGCCTGCATCAGTCAAAGGATAAATAGACATTGTCGACAATCGTCTAATAACAGCTGCTGACATCCCCAAGGGTTATAGACCGGCTCGGGCGCTGGCGCCATAAAACCACCGTGCTAGAATGCCGCCCGCATTTGCTGGCCATTTGTACGGCTTGTCATAAAAAGCTGATAGGCACACGAAGGGCCTTGCGCAAGTTTTGCCAAGGACCTGAACCGAAAACGGAACGCTGCGCACCAGGATTTATGAGACTCAAGCCCTTCCCCACATTCTTTGCCCTGTTTTGCCTGCCCGGCCTTGCCGCCGCGGGGGAAAAAACCGTGTACGGCCTCAACGAATACGCTTCGCTTGACGGCATCAATCTGGAAGTCGCGGCCAAACTCGACACCGGCGCGAAAACCGCCTCGCTGAGTGCCCGCGACATCAAACGTTTCAAACGCAACGGCGAGTCCTGGGTACGTTTCTACCTGGCCATCGACGCCGCGCATTCGCACCCTATCGAACGGCCACTGGCCCGAGTGAGCAAGATCAAACGCCGTGCCGGCGACTACGACCCGGAAGAAGGCAAGAAGTACACCGCCCGTCCGGTGATCGAGCTGGATATCTGCATGGGCACAGCGCTGCGCAGCATCGAAGTGAACCTGACCGACCGAAGTGCGTTCCAATACCCGCTTTTGATTGGCTCCGAAGCGCTGAAACGCTTCGACGCGCTGGTCGACCCCAGTCTTAAATACGCTGCCGGCAAACCCGCCTGCACCATCGCCGCTCATACCGCCGAGTAATTTCCATGCGTTCTCTAACCTTCCACCTGAAAATCCTGATCACCATTCTGGTGCTGCTGGGCGTTTCGGTTACGGCCTATCAGATTTTCGTGCTCGGCATCCCGGTGACCGAAGATGCGACCGACGACTTGTGGAACATCGACGCCAAGGTCGAGTTCGTCGCCAGCACCAAGGATCCGGTGAAGATCCAGATGTTCGTGCCACCGTTGAGCCGCGACTACGTCAGCCTCAACGAGAGTTTTATTTCCAATAACTACGGCGTCGCCGTGAACCGCGTCGATGGCAACCGCAAGGTGACCTGGTCGGCCCGTCGCGCCAAGGGCAACCAGACCCTTTATTACCGTCTGGTGCTGACCAAGCGTTACACCGCGGAAAAAACCAAGATCAAAGGCCCGACCTTCCGCGACAGCATCGCCATCGAAGGCCCGGAAAAAATCGCCGCCGAAGCCCTGCTCGCGCCGATCCGCCAGCACTCGGCCGACGTTGAAACTTTTATTGGCGAGGCGATCAAACGCGTCAACAACCTCAACGATGACAACGTGAAACTGCTGCTGGCCGGCGATCCGTCGACCGCGCACAAAGCCAAAATCGTCGAACTGCTGCTGTCCATCGCCCACGTGCCGGTGGAAAAAGTCCACACCATCCGCCTCGTCGCCGATCAGCCGCAAATGCCGGAACTGTGGCTGCGCAGCTTCAACGGCAACGACTGGCTGTACTTCAACCCGGAGACTGGCGAGCAAGGCCTGCCGACCGACCGCCTGCTGTGGTGGACCGGCGATGAAAACCTGATCACCGTCGACGGCGGCAAAAAAGCCAACGTGACCTTCAGCTTGAACAACAGCGAGATGAACGCCATTCGTCTGGCCAAGCTGACCGACGAAAACACCGACGCCAACTTCCTCGAATACTCGCTGTACGGCTTGCCGCTGCAGACCCAGCAGACCTTCATGATCATGGTGATGATCCCGATCGGCGTGCTGGTGATTCTGATCCTGCGCAACCTGATCGGCCTGCAGACCCTCGGCACGTTTACCCCGGTACTGATCGCCCTCGCCTTCCGCGAGACGCAACTGGGCTTCGGCATTCTGCTGTTTACCGTGATCACGGCGCTGGGCTTGTCATTACGTTCGTATCTGGAACACTTGAAACTGCAAATGCTGCCGCGATTGTCGGTAGTGCTGACCTTTGTCGTGGTGTTGATTGCGGCGATCAGTCTGTTCAGCCATAAGCTCGGTCTGGAGCGCGGCTTGTCGGTGGCGCTGTTCCCGATGGTGATTCTGACCATGACCATCGAACGCCTGTCGATCACCTGGGAAGAACGCGGTGCCAGCCATGCAATGAAAGTCGCGATTGGCACGCTGTTCGCGGCCTCGTTGGCGCACCTGATCATGACCGTGCCGGAGCTGGTTTACTTCGTGTTCACCTTCCCGGCGATCCTGCTGATTCTGGTCGGTTTCATGCTGGCGATGGGTCGTTATCGCGGCTACCGCCTGACCGAACTGGTGCGCTTCAAGGCTTTCCTGAAGAAGGCTGACGCCTGATGTTCGGTTTCTGGAAGACCTGGAAGGCCCTGGAGGCGCGGGGCATCATGGGCATCAATCGGCGTAACGCCGACTATGTGCTCAAGTACAACAAGCGCAGCCTGTACCCGATCGTCGATGACAAGATCATCACCAAGGAACGCGCCATCGAGGCCGGCATTCATGTGCCGGAACTGTATGGCGTGATTTCCACCGAGAAGGAAATCGACAAGCTCGGCGAGATCATCGGCGGGCGCAGCGACTTCGTGATCAAACCGGCCCAAGGCGCCGGCGGTGACGGCATCATCGTCATCGCCGACCGTTTCGAAGGCCGCTATCGCACGGTGTCGGGCAAGATCATTGCCCACGAAGAGCTTGAGCATCACATCTCGAGCATCCTCACTGGCTTGTATTCGTTGGGTGGTCACCGTGACCGTGCGCTAATCGAATACCGGGTGACCCCGGATCAGATCTTCAAAAGCATCAGCTACGAAGGTGTGCCGGACATCCGCATCATTGTGCTGATGGGTTATCCAGTGATGGCGATGCTGCGTTTGCCAACCCGGCAGTCCGGCGGCAAAGCCAACCTGCACCAGGGCGCGATTGGCGTCGGTGTCGATCTGGCCACCGGTCTGACCCTGCGCGGCACCTGGCTGAACAACATCATCACCAAACACCCTGACACCACCAACGCAGTGGATGGCGTGCAACTGCCCTACTGGGACGGTTTCATGAAACTCGCCGCTGGCTGCTATGAGCTGTGCGGGTTGGGTTATATCGGTGTGGACATGGTGTTGGATCAGGAGAAAGGCCCGCTGATTCTCGAACTGAATGCGCGGCCGGGGCTGAATATCCAGATCGCCAATGACTGTGGGCTGACGTTGCGTACGCACGCGGTTGAGGCGCGACTGGAAGAGCTGAAGGCGCGTGGGGTGACGGAAACGGTTGAGGAGCGTGTGGCCTTTACTCAGGAAATGTTTGGGCATATTCCTGCGGTCGAGGGCTGATCTCCCCCGATGATCGTTCCCACGCTCTGCGTGGGAATGCATCCCGTGACGCTCCGCGTCACAGTGGACGCAGAGCGTCCATGGCGGCGTTACCACGCAGAGCGTGGGAACGATCATTCACTCAGCCTGCCGCCAATCTGCCAATCCCCGACATCCCCTCTAGGAGCAATTCCCGCAGAGGACTACAATCCCCACCCCGCCTCGATGGCCGATCTGCCCCGCCCATGTTGACCTGTTCCGTACACCCGCTGCCCTACCGCGCCAATCCCGCCGACTACTTCGCGGCCATTCGCAATGCACCTGGCGCCGTGCTGCTCGACAGTGGCCGGCCAAGTGCCGACCGTGGCCGTTATGACCTGCTCAGCGCTTGGCCGCTGGAGCAATTAGCGGTGTTACCCGACGAGAGTGGCAGTCATTTCCTCCAGCGGTTGCGCGACAATTTGCAGCGTTTGGGCGAGGCTGATTTACCGTTGGGTTTCGAGCTGCCGTTCGCTGGCGGCTTGATCGGCTACCTCAGCTACGACTTCGGTCGGCATCTGGAACACCTGCCGAGTCAAGCCCGTGATGACCTGCAATTGCCGGACGCGCGCTTCGGGTTGTACGACTGGGCGCTGATCAGCGATCACCACGCGTCGACCAGCCAATTGGTCTTTCACCCGTCCGTGAACGACAGCGAAAAACAACGGCTGATCGCGCTGTTCACTCAGCCTCAAATTGATGCGCTGACACCGTTCAAACTGAACGCCCCGATGGCCGCCGATCTTTCTGCCGACGATTACCGTCAGGCCTTCGAACGCATTCAGCACTACATCCAGGCCGGCGACTGCTATCAGGTCAACTTCGCTCAACGTTTCCGCGCATCGTGCCAAGGCGATCCGTGGTTGGCGTATTGCGCGTTGCGCGAAGCCTGCCCGACACCGTTTTCCGGTTTCCAGAGCCTGCCCGAGGGCGGCGCGGTGTTGAGTCTGTCACCCGAGCGTTTCGTCAAAGTCAGCCAGCGTCAGGTGGAAACCCGACCGATCAAAGGCACCCGCCCCCGTGGCCTCACGCCGGCAGAAGATGCCGCCAACGCTGCCGAATTACTGGCCAGCCCCAAGGATCGTGCGGAAAACCTGATGATCGTCGACCTGCTGCGCAACGACCTCGGGCGCACCTGCCGCATCGGTTCGGTGCGAGTGCCGGAGTTGTTCAGCCTGGAAAGTTATCCGAACGTGCATCACTTGGTCAGCAGCGTGACCGGAGAATTGGCGGATGATCGCGACGCATTGGACTTGATTGCCGGCAGCTTCCCCGGCGGCTCGATCACCGGTGCGCCGAAGATTCGTGCGATGCAGATCATTGATGAACTGGAGCCGACTCGACGCGGGTTGTATTGCGGTTCGTTGCTGTACCTGGACGTGCGCGGCGAGATGGACAGCTCCATCGCGATTCGCAGTCTGTTGGTCAAGGATGGGCAGGTGTGCTGCTGGGGCGGTGGCGGGATTGTCGCGGATTCGGATTGGCAGGCGGAGTATCAGGAGTCGATTACCAAAGTCAGAATCCTCCTGGAAACCCTGCAAAACCTCTGATGAATGATCGTTCCCACGCTCTGCATGGGAATGCAGCCCGGGACGCTCAGCGTCCAATCCAAAGCCGAACGCGGAGCGTCCATTGAGGCATTCCCACGCGGAGCGTGGGAACGATCATGACAGGGGAATTCATTACAAACTCAACTCTCTGTTAGAAGCCTTGAGAAATTCCTGCTTCAACTCGGCGAACGTATGCACCGCCGGAAACTGCGGAAACTCGCGAATCACATTTTCCGGCGCATGGAACAGAATCCCCGCGTCCGCCTCGCCCAGCATCGTCGTGTCGTTGTACGAATCCCCCGCCGCAATCACCCGGTAATACAGGCTCTTGAACGCCAGCACCGACTGGCGCTTCGGGTCTTTCTGGCGCAACTGATAGCTGGTCACCCTACCGGTTTCGTCAGTAATCAGCCGATGGCACAGCAAGGTCGGGAAGCCCAGCTGACGCATCAGCGGCTGCGAGAACTCGTAAAACGTATCCGACAGAATCACCACCTGAAAGCGCTCGCGCAGCCAGTTGACGAACTCCACGGCGCCGTCCAGCGGCTTCAACGTGGCGATCACTTCCTGAATGTCGGAGAGCTTCAAGCCGTGTTCATCGAGGATGCGCAGACGCTGCTTCATCAGCACGTCGTAATCGGGAATGTCCCGGGTGGTGGCCTTGAGGGAGTCGATTCCGGTTTTTTCGGCGAAGGCGATCCAGATTTCCGGCACCAACACCCCTTCAAGATCAAGGCAAGCAATTTCCACAAGACACTCCCGTTTGTATTGATTATTTGAGTCGAGCGAGGCCGAACTCTAGCGACTCGAATCCCGACGCGCAACGCACAGCGCGCCCCGAGCCCTGCAGCTTTTTGTTACCATCGGCCCCATATAGAGCGCCCAGCGCCACCGACCTGTAGGAAGCCGCCCTGATGAGCCCAACGTTCGACGTCGTGGAACTCGCCACGACCTATGCCAACAAATCCGCGCAAGACATCCTCAAACTCGCCTTCGCCGAGTTCGGCGATGATCTGTGGATATCTTTCAGCGGCGCCGAGGATGTGGTGCTGGTGGACATGGCCTGGAAGCTTAACAAGAACGTCAAAGTATTCAGCCTCGACACTGGTCGCCTGCACCCGGAGACCTACCGGTTCATCGAGCAAGTGCGCGAGCACTACAAGATCGACATCGAAATCGTCTCGCCGGACTACACGAAACTGGAACCGTTCGTGAAGGAAAAAGGCCTGTTCAGTTTCTATAAGGACGGCCACGGCGAATGCTGCGGCATCCGCAAGATCGAGCCGCTGCGCCGCAAACTGTCCGACGTCAAAGCCTGGGCCACCGGCCAGCGCCGCGACCAGAGCCCGGGCACTCGCAGTGCCGTGGCGGCGATGGAAATCGATACCGCGTTCTCCACGCCGGAACGCACCCTGTACAAATTCAACCCGCTGGCGCAGATGACCAGCGAAGAGATCTGGGGTTACATCCGCATGCTCGAGCTGCCGTACAACAGCCTGCATGAGCGCGGCTTCATCAGCATCGGCTGCGAACCGTGCACCCGCCCGGTGTTGCCAAACCAGCACGAGCGCGAGGGGCGTTGGTGGTGGGAAGAGGCGACGCAGAAAGAGTGTGGGCTGCACGCGGGCAACATCATCAGCAAAGCGTAACCACCAGCCACCGTTTTCCCCTGTGGGAGCTAGCCCTGCTAGCGATGGCGGTCTTTCAGTCACTGCAATGTTGACTGATCAACCGCCATCGCCGGCAAAGCTGGCTTCCACGCTCTGTATTAGGCCTACAAAAAATGTGTACACACAACTGTCACCATCGGTGCCATTTGTGTGTGCACTTTTTTGTTTCCGCGCCCTGAAAAGTTACATCCCGCCTGAAAACCACTCGCCCTCGCCTCCTCTGAAACCCCTCCATCAAAAATAAATACCTGTTCAGTCGGTCAATTTTTAACCAATTATTTTCAAAGACTTAGCGCGCATCGATAACTTTTAGAAATGAGCATAGCTGCGTATAGATCGCTAACTGGCACAAATCTGGCTTGAGTGCATACATGTTTTGTATACAAAACTGCAAAACATACCCACACTTTCGATCCGCAAGCCTGAAGCGCCCTATCCCGTACAGGCTGCAGATGCCCCGTAACCAGTGATGTTTTTCACTGCCGCGACGAAGATTTGTCGAGCCTGACGGCTTATGCACAGTCATCGCGGCCCTGAACATCAGGAGCCTGCCGGAATGCGTACAAGTCTCTCCAATAACATCGCGCTGAATCTGCCCGCCTCTGCTCTCGACCAACCGTTACCCCATGACGGTCTGACCGAGCCGTTACAACTGAGCCCTCGCCTGCACAACAGCGATCTCGCGCCGACCAAGGCCGAAGGACGGCGCTGGGGCAAATACAGCATCTTCGCCCTGTGGACGAACGACGTGCACAACATCGCCAACTACTCCTTCGCCATTGGCCTGTATGCCTTGGGCCTGGGTGGCTGGCAGATTCTGCTGTCGCTGGGGATCGGCGCGGCGCTGGTGTATTTCTTCATGAACCTGTCCGGTTACATGGGGCAGAAAACCGGTGTGCCGTTTCCTGTCATCAGCCGGATCAGTTTCGGCATTCATGGGGCGCAAATTCCTGCACTGATCCGGGCAGTTATCGCCATCGCCTGGTTCGGCATTCAGACGTATCTGGCCTCGGTGGTCTTTCGTGTATTGCTCACAGCGGTACACCCCGGTTTCGCCGAATACGACCACAACTCGATTCTTGGCCTGTCGACCTTGGGCTGGGTGTGCTTCGTGGCGATCTGGTTCGTGCAACTGGCGATTCTCGCCTACGGCATGGAAATGGTGCGTCGCTACGAGGCGTTCGCCGGGCCAGTGATTCTGCTGACTGTCGCCGCGCTCGCCGCGTGGATGTACTTCCAGGCCAACGCGACCATCGCCTGGTCGACTCGCGACCCGCTGACCGGTGGCGAGATGTGGCGCAACATCTTCGCTGGCGGCGCGTTGTGGCTGGCGATCTACGGCACGTTGATTCTCAACTTCTGCGACTTCGCCCGCTCCTCGCCGTGCCGCAAGACCATCAAGGTGGGAAATTTCTGGGGTTTGCCGGTGAATATTCTGGTGTTCGCCGCGATTACTGTCCTGCTCTGCGGCGCGCAATTTCAGATCAATGGCCGGATCATTGAAAGTCCTACGGAAATCATCGCCTCGATCCCCAACACCTTCTTTCTGGTGCTCGGTTGCCTGGCGTTCCTGATCGTCACCGTGGCGGTGAACATCATGGCCAACTTCGTCGCTCCGGCCTTCGTCCTCAGCAACCTGGCGCCGAAATACCTGACCTTCCGCCGTGCCGGGCTGATCAGCGCCACCATCGCCGTGTTGATACTGCCGTGGAATCTCTACAACAGCCCGTTGGTGATCGTGTACTTCCTGTCCGGCCTCGGCGCCCTGCTCGGCCCGCTGTACGGCGTGATCATGGTCGACTACTGGCTGATCCGCAAAGGCCGGATCAACGTCCCGCAGCTCTACAGCGAAGACCCAAATGGCGCTTATTACTACAGCCACGGGATCAATTTCCGCGCGGTGGCGGCGTTTATTCCTGCGGCGCTGATCGCCATCGTCCTTGCGCTGGTTCCAGGTTTCCACAGCGTTTCGCCGTTTTCCTGGCTGATCGGCGCCGGTATCGCCGGAATGCTTTACCTGATCATCGCCAAGCGTCAGCCGCACTACGCCGACGTCAGTGGCGAATCGATTGCGGTCGACAACGTCTGCCATTAACTCCCTCGCGGCCCGGACTTCGGGCCGCAGAACTGCCCGCTATAAGGATGTCCCCATGCGTATTCTCGTGGTCAACGTCAACACCACCGAATCCATCACCGATGCCATCGCCCGCTCGGCGCAGGCTGTCGCTTCACCTGGTACTGAAATCGTCGGTTTGACGCCGTTCTTTGGCGCCGACTCGATTGAAGGCAATTTCGAAAGCTACCTCGCCGCCATCGCCGTGATGGATCGGGTGATGGCCTACGATCAGCCGTTCGACGCGGTGATTCAGGCCGGTTACGGCGAACACGGGCGCGAAGGCTTGCAGGAATTACTTAACGTGCCGGTGGTGGACATCACCGATGCAGCGGCGAGCACGGCGATGTTTCTCGGCCATGCGTATTCGGTGGTGACCACACTGGATCGCACCGTGCCGCTAATCGAGGATCGGCTGAAGCTGTCAGGTTTGTGGGATCGCTGCGCTTCAGTGCGTGCCAGTGGTTTGGCCGTTCTGGAGCTGGAACACGAGCCGCAGCGTGCGCTGGAAGCGATCGTCCATCAGGCGGAACTGGCGGTGACGCAGGATAAAGCCGAGGTGATTTGCCTGGGTTGCGGCGGTATGGCCGGGCTGGATGAGCAGATTCGTCGGCGTACCGGGGTGCCGGTGGTGGATGGCGTGACGGCGGCGGTGACGATTGCGGAATCGCTGGTGCGACTGAAGTTATCGACCTCGAAAGTCCGCACCTACGCGACGCCGCGACCGAAGAACATTATTGGCTGGCCTGGGCGGTTTGCCCGCTAGACCGAGTTATCGTTCATCGCGGGCAAGCCACGCTCCCACAGGTTCTGAGTTGCCCACAGATTCTGTGCACAACACAAAACCCTGTGGGAGCGGGCTTGCCCGCGATGGCCGCGACTCGATCCAAAGCCCTACTCAAATCGCACTAAACCGCCGCGCCAACCCCTGCTCCGAAAACTGCTCAATCACAAAATCCACAAACGCCCGCGTCTTGCCCGGCAACAATTTGTGCTCGGCGTAATAGATCGAAATGTTGCCGTCATCGACATACCAATCCGGCAACACCCGCTGCAACGTCCCAGCCTCCAGATAACCGACCGCAAACGGCATGCTCACCAAGGCAATCCCCAAGCCTTGCGCCGCCGTCCTGCAAGCGGCCTCGGAATCGCTCATGGTCATCCGCGCCCGGAGTGTCAACGGTTGGCAGTTCTGCGGATTGCGCCCGGTCAACTGCCAGGAACGCACACGCCCGGTCTGCGGCGAGCGAATCAGAATGCCATCGTGATGGCTGAGGTCTTCCGGCTCGACGATCTCGGGATGAGCCTGACAATAATCGGCGGACGCCACCAATATCCGGTGTGCCGGGGTCAACCTGCGCGCGATCACCCCTTGCGGCAATTCGAAGCCGCCACCGATGGCCGCATCAAAGCCCTGCCCGATCAGATCGACCTGCCGGTTATCGAAATGCCAGTCCGGGTTGATCGCCGGATATCGCCGCAAAAACTCACCGAGCATCGGCACGATGTGCAGACAGCCAAACGCTGCGCCCATGCTGACTTTCAGCGTTCCCGCCGGCAGCCCTTCGACACTGGACAGGTTGGCCACGGCATTTTGGATCGTGGTCAGGCTGCCACTGACCTGATCGAGGAAAAGTAGTCCGGCCTCGGTCAGCGTCAGGCTGCGTGTACTACGCTGGAACAGCCGCACGCCGAGCCGCACCTCGAGTTTGGCCACACTCTTGCCGACTGCCGCCGGGGTCAGACTCAAGCGCCGCGCGGCTTCGGCAAAGCTGCCGACCTCGGCACTGCGCACGAAGCATTCGATGCTGCTGAAGGTTTCCATGATCGCCACTATAAACTTCTGGTTTACACAGACTATAGCAATCATGGTCTACACAGTTGTCGGTACCACGCCGATACTCGGCACCAACACCAAGGCATTCCGCCTTGAATAGTCTGGAGATCGAACATGACCACTCAACACCTCGGCGGCAAAGTCGCTCTGATTCAAGGCGGTTCCCGCGGTATCGGCGCTGCCATCGTCAAACGTCTCGCCGCTGAAGGCGCTGCAGTTGCCTTCACTTACGTCAGCTCCGCCGCTAAAGCCGAAGAGTTGCAGAACAGCATCACCGCCAACGGCGGCAGAGCCCTGGCGATCAAGGCCGACAGTGCCGATGCCGCCGCCATCCGCCACGCCGTCAGCGCCACCGTCGAAGCCTTTGGCCGAGTCGATATTCTGGTCAACAACGCTGGCGTACTGGCCGTCGCACCGCTGGAAGACTTCAAACTCGAAGACTTCGACCAGACTGTAGCGATCAACATTCGTAGCGTATTCATCGCCTCCCAAGAAGCGGCCAAACACATGGGTGAAGGCGCACGCATCATCAACATCGGCAGCACCAACGCCGACCGCATGCCCTTCGCCGGCGGCGGTGTGTACGCAATGAGCAAATCGGCGCTGGTCGGTTTGACCAAAGGCTTGGCCCGCGATCTCGGCCCACGCGGCATCACCGTCAACAACGTGCAACCTGGCCCGGTCGACACCGACATGAACCCGGCGCACGGTGACTTCGCCGAAAGCCTGATTCCGCTGATGGCCGTCGGTCGCTACGGCAAAGCCGAAGAAATCGCCAGTTTCGTCGCCTACCTGGCAGGCCCGGAAGCCGGTTACATCACCGGCGCCAGCCTGACCATCGACGGTGGTTTCGGCGCCTGATTGTTTCCGATTCGCCTGAACGAAAAACGCCGCCCCTCTTTTTACAGAGGGACGGCGTTTTTCTGTGTCAGGTGTTTAAGCCCATTCCAGCGCCGGTAATCCGCAGGCACTCGGTGTGAAGGCTTTCAGCGTACGAAGAATCCCGTCAGCGTGAGCGTATTTTTCATCGGCCATGGCGGCGTCGGGGATGGCGATGGCAGTCATACCGGCGGCTTTCGCGGCGGTCACGCCAAACGGCGAATCCTCGAACACCAGACAATCTTCAGGTGCAACGCCCAGACGCCGGGCAGCGGTGAGGAAAATATCCGGCGCCGGTTTAGCTGCGCCGACTTCCGGATCGTCTGCCGTAACAATGAAATCGAACAACGCAAACCAGTCGCGGTGCAACGTGGTTTTCTGGCCGAACGATTGACGCGACGAGCTGGTGCCCACGGCGATCGGAATGTTGTGCGCCTTGAGATGACGGATCAGCTCCTCGGCGCCCGGCATCGCTTGCGCGGTAGGAAAACGCTCGCGCATCAGCGGTTCGCGGATCACCAGGAATTCTTCAGCGGTGATCGGCAGATCCAGCGCCTGCACCACGTAGTTCGCCAGGTCGTTGGCACCACGGCCAATGATGTTCTGCTTGATGCTCCAGTCGAAGGTGCGCCCATAGCGCCCTGCAATCAGCGAGGTGACTTCTGTGTAAATGCCCTCGGTGTCGAGCAGCAAACCGTCCATATCGAAAATCACGGCCTTGATCGGGCCAAACGCCTTCAGCGGTGCATTCATCATCGGATCCGTTAACAAAGACATCCCAGGCGACTTGATACAGGTCGCTGCTCGGATCTGATTAAAGGGTTCAGCAGCATAACGAGGGCAATGGACATTGGGCAACGGCCAATGTCCGTTGCTGCGATGAACGACTCGCAAGCATTTAGCGAAACATCCTACAGACTTCACCTACTCGCCCGACTTCTTTCCTGTTTGATCCCCCGCAAAGTCCCCGCACCTTTTTTACGTGCGCGAGAGACTGTGAATGCAGCCACCCGAACGGTTATTGCAACTCAACAACAGCATCGGTCTGCTGCTGGTTGCTGCCCTGAATCCCGAACACCCCGATTTTGAAACCCTCCTTCGCGAATTCCGTTTGTGCCTGAACAACTACGACGCCTGGGCCGAGCAGTTCTGGACAGGCACGGCGCTGGACGTCGAACAGGTGTTCACCGTCGGCAATGACGTGCGTCTCAGTGCGCCGATCCAATCGCGCAAGCCAATCAGTTCCTCTGTGGTTATGTGTCCGGCCAGTGGTCCATTGACGCTGGTGCACATGTTCGAAGCGGCGCGGTTTGTGCCGATTGGCGATACGCCGGTCACGCTCGAACCGGTGATAGCCGATGTTGGCGGTGTGCTGACTTTCGGCGAACCACTGCGCCACACGATCGGCCCGAGCGGCATTCTGCAAGTGGACGATTGCGAGCGGGGCCAGCGTTATCGCATCACCTTTTTTCCCGATGTTTCCAGCGAGCATGTGGGTGCGCTGTACGCCTCTTATGAAGGGGTCATTGCAGGTCTGGAAGACTGGTTGCGGGGTGAATGGACGGAGTTTCAGCCGCAGTGGAAGGAGTTTTCCAGCGCCGGGTTTGTTGATCGTTACGGGCAGTTGCAGCGAGCCGATTGGCGTGGATTCGAGAGTGCCCTGAACGGGGTTTGGGATGACATCAAGCAGGTTTTCGCCCTCCTCGCCGACTTGCAGGCCAACAGCGAAAAGTTGCTGGAATATCTGAGCGCGGTTGAGCTGGAGGCGCTGCTAAACGCCTCCAGCGACGCCGTTGCCAATGCTCTATTGATGCTCAGCGATGAGCCGCTGCTGTTTATTCATCTGGCCGCGTTTACCAGTTGGCTGAAGATGTTGCCGCCACAGTATCTGGCCGAAGTGGTGGCTGAAGTTCGCGTCGAACTGCTGATCAGCTTTCTGCTGATGCGCGTTTCGGGTGGCGTCGGTGTGCCGTTGCGCTTGAGCAGCAAAGTGCTGGCAAAGGTCAAGTCGCCACGGGCCCGGGAGTGGCTGGCGGCTTCGGCTTCGCGGCTGGCTGAACTGACGTCGACGCCGGAGCTGAACAAGCACGCGAGCGCTTTGCGGCCATTGGCGCTCCATGCGCGTGATGTTGAGTTGAAACCGACACCGTCGATTCCGCTGAACATTCGTCAGGCCGATTCACTGGTGTTGACGGTGCCGAATCCGGCGCCGCTTGCCCGAGACAAGTCGGGTGGTTCGACCCGGATGGAACGGCAAGAGCCACACGACGACGCCTCTGATCAGGCGAAAAATCCCAACGGTGATAATGCCGATTGCGCGCTACTGACCTGCACCAACGGCTGTCCGGTGTCGATGGTCACCGGCGAGGAATTGCTGACCCTGACCGATGCGGTGCTCGATGGCGTGCTGCCGTTTGAGTTCAGTCGTTTGTATCGCAGCAGTGCGGTCGAGATCGATGTCGGCTTGGGTTTTGGCTGGAGCCATTCGCTGGCGCATCGCTTGGCGTTTGAGGGCGATTTCGTGGTCTGGATCGACCATGAGAACCGTCGCACGCGGTTTCCGCTGCCGAACGTCGAGCGCCCGGCGATTCACAACAGTCTGTCGCGGGCAGCGATTTTTCTGGGGGATGAACCGGAGGAGCTGATTCTTGCGCTGGCGGGGGACGCGGCGCGGTTTTATCACTTTCGGGCGGGACGTCTGACGGCGATCAGCGACGCCTATGGCAATCGTCTGACCCTGCAGTGCGATCGGTCTGACAGGGTGCAGCGACTCGATAACGGCGCCGGGCGCTCGCTGCTGCTGCGTTATGACCGGGCGCAGTTGATCGCGGTTGATTATCAGGTGTGGTCTGAGGGCGCCTGGCACACCGAGCAGACGCTGGTCAGTTACAGCTACGACGCCCGTCAACGCCTGTTGGCCGCGACCAACGCGGTCGGTGACAGCGAGCGTTACGACTACGACGACGCCCACGTCATCCTGCAGCGGCAACTGGCCGGTGGTGCGAGTTTTTTCTGGGAGTGGGAACGCTCGGGTAAATCGGCGCGTTGCGTAAGGCACTGGGCCTCGTTCTCGCAGATGAACACGCGGTACGTCTGGGACGATGATGGCCGTGTCACGGTGCATTACGTCGATGGCACCGAAGAGGTTTACGTCCACGACGATCAAGCGCGGCTGGTGCGCAAGGTCGAGGCCGATGGCGGCGAGCAGCTCAAGGCCTATGACGCTGCCGGGCGGTTGATCGCCGAACAGGATGCCTTAGGCGCCGTCACCGAATACCGCTACGACGACGTCGGACGGCTGATCGCGCTGATTCCGCCGGATGACGCGCCAACGTCCTACGAGTACCGCAACGGTTTCCTCTACCGGCGTTCACGCGGTGATGCGGTGTGGATCTATCGGCGCAATGCCGAGGGCGATGTCACCGAAGCAGTCGATCCCGACGGCAAGGTCACCCATTACTACTACGACGCGCGTGGGCGCTTGCTGTCGATCCGTTATCCGGACAGCAGCCGGCTGCGGCTGGTGTGGAATGACCTCGGTCAGCTCGTTGAAGAGACCTCGCCTGACGGTGGCGTGCGGCGCTTTTCCTACGACGCACTGGGGCGGCGGACCACCACCGTAGACGAACACGGTGCGGTCACCCGTCAGCAGTGGGACGGTGTGGGCCGACTTGTTCAGACGACTTTTCCTACCAGCGCCACCCGCGCTTACAGCTATGGCGCCTACGGTCAGGTCACCGCCGAGCGCGATGAACTCGGACGCATCACCCGTTATGAATATGACGACGATCTGCACCTGGTCTCGCGGCGGATCAACCCCGACGGCACGCGGGTGCAGTACCGCTACGACCACGCGCAACTGCTGCTCACCGAGATTGAAAACGAGTCGGGCGAAAAATACCGACTGGACTACACACCGACCGGGCTGATCCGCCAGGAAACCGGCTTCGACGGGCGACGCACTGCGTATGCCTATGACCTCAACGGCCATCTGCTGGAAAAGACTGAATTTGGTGACGACGGCTCGACGCTAGTCACTGGGTATGAGCGCGACCCTGCTGGCCGGCTGCAGGTGAAAACCCTGCCCGACGGGGTCAAGGTCAGCTATCAATACGACCGCCTCGGCCGTTTGACCGGCGTCGATGACGGCCAGAACCATCCGCTGGCGTTCGAGTACGACCGTCAGGATCGACTGATCACCGAGCATCAGGGCTGGGGCACGCTGCGCTACAGCTACGACGCCTGCGGTCAGCTCAAACGCCTGCGCCTGCCGGACAACAGCAAGCTCGATTACCACTACGCTAAGGGCGGCGCGCTGACCGGCATCGACCTCAATGGCGCGCAACTGACCACGCATGTTTTCCTGTCCGGGCGCGAACAGCAACGCCAGCAAGGCCTGCTGCTCAGCGAATATTCTTACGACGATCAGGGAAGATTACTCGCCCACGCGGTAGGCCATTCCCACGATTCGTTGTATCGCCGCGACTATGCCTACAGCGCCAACGGCAATCTGGAGCACATCGCCGACACCCGCCACGGCCAGCGCACCTACGCCTACGACGTCCTCGACCGGCTGATCCGCGTGCGCCACTCGCGCGACGAACTGCCGGAAAGCTTCGCCCACGATCCGGCCGGCAACCTGCTGATGCAGGATCGTCCCGGCCCGAGCCAGATCAAGGGCAACCGCCTGCTCATGCAGGGCGACCGTCATTACGACTACGACGCCTTCGGCAACCTGATCCGCGAACGCCGTGGCACCGCACAAAAACTCGTCACCGAATACCGCTACGACTGCCAGCACCGCCTGATCGGACTCACTCGCCCCGACGGCCAAACCGCCTCGTATCAGTACGACGCCTTCGGCCGGCGCATCCGCAAAACCGTGGACGGCCAAGTGACCGAGTTCTTCTGGCAAGGCGAGCAGGTCGTCGCCGAAAGCAGCCACAACGAATACCGCAGCTACGTCTACGAACCCGGCACCTTCCGCCCGCTGGCGCTGCTCGACGGCAAAGGCCCGAAAAAAGCCTGCCCGTTCTATTACCAACTCGACCACCTCGGCACGCCGCTGGAACTCACGGATTACAGCGGTGAGATCGTCTGGTCAGCGCAATACGACGCCTACGGCAAAGTCGCCGCGCTGAGCCTCGCTGCTGACGAGTACCTGGATCAACCACTGCGATTTCAGGGGCAGTATTTCGATGCCGAGAGCGGGCTGCATTACAACCGGCATCGGTATTACGACCCGAGGTTGGGACGGTATCTGACGCCGGATCCCATCAAGTTAGCGGGTGGCTTGAATCAATACGAGTACGTGCCAAATCCGACGGGGTGGGTGGATCCGTTGGGGTTGAGCTCCGATTGTCCGCCGCCGAATAAGCCGGGTTGTGAGGTGCCGGGTGGGAGTGATGGGGTTAAGGTTGATGAAGGAGGGCCGATCCTCCCGGCCATCGCTCACAATATAGATCCAAAAACTTTGAAGCGAGTACATACGATAGAGGGAAAGAACTCGACCAGGACAGTTGAGGATTATAAAAATAAAATGCGCAACGGATACGATCCAACAGATCCTATCGATGTCATAGAACATGACGGCAACCTATATATTTTGGACGGGCACCATCGTGCAGCAGCTGCACGGCAAACTTCGACAAATGTGACAATCAAACTCATAACCGACCTCCAAGCGTATAACGGAGCTCTAAGAAGTATTGAAGATGTATTAGAGTCAGCAAACAACGTGGGCTTGGACAGATTGGAGCACAAGAGAAGAAGATGAGCGATCAAAATGAAACTTTGGAGACACTGATAAATGATTTTATCTCCACGGTGGAGTCCAGCACCTTGTCATTGGAGCTTAAGTTTGGCACTCGTGACATTCGAAAGCTTTGGTACACCAAGGAAATAGAGCGGTGCGGGAGAGTCACTCGAGGCGTTAAATATCAATTGCATGGTATTGGCTGCCGCATCAATTCATCGACAGGAAGCGTTGATTTTGACTATGGCCCGAACGGGGAAATTAATGGTTTTGACGCTTGGCGCCTATACAACTTTGCCCGTGACAGACCATCTAGACATAAGAAATATTGCGATGAAGAAACCATTAAAAAAGAACTCGAAGAATATATAAAACTAAAAAAAATCAGAAAAATGTCAGCCATGAGGAACCTGTATGTATGGGCTGACTCAGAAGAAACCAAATAGACGCGACCACAAAAAGGGCCTGTTCACTCAGGCCCTCAAAACCAACTTCAAACTTTTATCACCCTATTCTCCCTCACTGCTCATCCTCATCCTCCTCATACTCCATATCCGCCTCATCCGAATCATTCAACGGTACCGTCGCATCATCCATCAGTGAGCCCGGATCCTCGTTCCCCGGATCATTGATAAACGGCAGCCCACTCGGGCCTTTTTCTTCCTTGCCTTCGGTTTCGGGAGTCATGGCATACCTCATCATTGAAGCGGACGCATGCAATTATGGGAAAAAAATCAACTAAAGGTGTTGAAAAAATAAGGGATGCAATGCGAGCAGATGGCTACGACATCAACTATCCCATAGATGTAGCAGAACACCAGGGCACGCTCTATATTCTAGATGGACATCACCGTGCAGCGGCTGCAAGACAAACAGCAACGCCTATAATTATAAAACTGATCAAAAATATCAGAGAACACAAAGGGCAGCTCAACACCATCGAAGAAGTAATTGAATCAGCTGACAATGTCGGACACGACCGATTGGAGCACCACAGAAGAAGATGAAAACAGACGATAAAAATCTTGAAAACCTAATAACTGACTTTCTTTCAAAAGTAGACAGTGGCACGGAGTTACTACTAAAGAAATTTGGCACCCGGAATATTTTAAGACTTTGGCGGAGCAAGGAAATCGAACGCTGCGGGCAAATAACCACTGGAATTCGATATGAATTGCACGGCGTCGGATGCGCTATTCACTTCCCATCGGAATCAGTGGACTTTGATTACGGGTCGAATAACCGAATCGATGGCTTCGATGTATGGCGCATCTACATTTACGCTAGCGATAGGCCATCCATATATCAAAAATACTGCGACAAAAAAACAGTGGAAAAGGAGTTTAAAGAGTACATCGCATCAGGTCGAATTGAAAAAATGTCGGCATCAGATAATCTTTACACCCTCACTAACCCCAACCCAACTCGGCAATAATAAAAATTCTTATAGATCGCCACTTCCAGGGCTTAACGACTGGTTTATCAACCGTTACCATCGCCACCAATCACTCCAAATAAAAGGGCCTGAAAGCACAGGCCCTTGCAATTCAAAATCGGTGCGATATCGCGCTCGATTCCCACGACCAATCACTGCTCATCCTCATCCTCCTCATACTCCATATCCGCCTCATCCGAATCATTCAAAGGTACCGTCGCATCATCCATCAGTGAGCCCGGATCCTCGTTCCCCGGATCATTGATAAACGGCAGCCCACTCGGGCCTTTTTCTTCCTTGCCTTCGGTTTCGGGAGTCATGGCATACCTCATCATTTCGGGGGAGTGTATGAAGTTCGAAAAGTCCTACGGCCAATCGTTCCTGAGTCTGACCGGCAAAAACGAAAAACCCGGCACGAGGCCGGGTTTCTGCTGAACCACTTATCAATGATGGCGGTTCTTGTGTTTGTTCTTGTGTTTGTGGCCACCACCGGAGTGAGATCCACCATCGTCACCCAGGTTATTGCCGACCGCCCCGCCCGCCGCGCCACCCAAACCTGCGCCAACCGCCGAACCCGTTGATCCGCCAAGGCTATTGCCAACCACTGAGCCGCCCGCAGCGCCGAGGCCACCGCCAATGGCGGCTTCGGTGCGATTGCGTTTATTTGCCCCGACCGCACCACCGGCTGCGCCGCCTACACCGGCACCGGCCGCCGCCCCAGTGCTGCCGCCGAGTTGTCCGCCGACCACATTGCCCAGCACGCCGCCGAGCCCACCGCCCACGGCGGCAGAACCATCTCCGGCGGCCATCGCGCCTTGCGCCACCAGCAATCCGAAAAACAGTGCAGATAATGACAATCGCATATGAACCTCACAGTTCCCGAAGCGGGACAGCTCGCCCAAACATGGGCCTATGTCAGATTGGAGACACCAGCGGGAAAAACGTTCAGCCATGAAAAAGCCCGACATCAAGCCGGGCTTTTTCTGACAAGCGATCAATCTCAGTGACGTTTGTGACCTTTGGACAAGTTGCTGCCCACTGCGCCACCGGCTGCACCGCCCAGACCTGCGCCGATGGTGGCGCCCGTTCTGCCGCCGAGGCTGTTGCCGATCACCGAGCCACCGGCTGCACCGACACCGCCACCGATGGCTGCCTTGGTGCGGCTGCCCTTGCGAGCCGTCAAAGCACTGCCCGCTGCGCCCGCGACGCCGGCACCCACTGCTGCACCGGTGCTGCCGCCCATTTTCTGACCGAGCACATTACCCAACGCGCCACCCAGACCACCGCCCAACGCAGCCGTGCCATCACCGGCAGCCATTGCACCTTGAGCAACCAGAAGCCCTAGAACCAGAGCAGGCAGAGTTAAACGCATGACAAAAACCTCAAAAAATGGGATGACAAAACGGGCCGGGATTTAATGCGCTCGGCGCATAAAAGTCCAGACGCAAACACAGGGTCGCGCGCACTCGGCGCCGATTTGACAGCGATTCTGCGAAAGGTTTTATGACAGGCAAAAAAAAGCCCGCTGGGGAGACGGGCTGGAGACTTGCTTTCTAACGGATGGCTTCACCCTACTGCGGTAGACGTGAAAAGTTTGTGAAATCCATCTAAACATCGTGTTCAGCGTATTTCCTCAATCGTTCAACCATAAAAAACCCCGCTCAATGACGGGGTTATACGGAGAGCAATTACTTTCTGACTCGCGCCGTAACCTTAGGGAGGAATTTCGCTTTCGGTCCTTTCGGTGCCGTCGATTTGATCTTGCCGGTCTGCACTGGATCCTCGCCAAAGCCTGCCTGGTACTCGGTCTGGCCGCACCGTACGCAATTGTTGAAGGAAAATTCAGCGCCATCGTCTTCGATATACGGATCAGTCATACCTTCGCCCCTTCGCCATCGGTCGACACCGGCAAAACTTTTTTGCCTGCAAAAATATCGACCTCCAAGACTTTTGAGACTAGCCGGTCATTCCTGGACTTGTGATTCAGATCCGCTGATGCCCGACGAATGGACTACGAAGATTAAACACGGACATGAACCATTGGTCTCGCATGGCTAAAGAATTCCACCGACAAGCCGTTGCCCTTTTTCAGACAAATGAATCTCAAGGAGAGAACATGCAAATCAACGGATTTCCAAACCTGCCCGTCGTAAAGCTCACGGACGAACAAATCGCAGCCGGCAAAGCCGGGGCGGAAAAACTCAAGGACAAGATCGCTTCCGGTGAAATCACCATCAAACAACCGGGTCCGGATACGCCGGTCCTGCAGCCCGGCGTCATTTATCATCCGAGCCAGCCGGTGCAGCCGGGTCAACCCTCCGACACGCCTCCGCTGGTCGCTATCGACACACCGCTGACCTATGACGATAAAGGCCTGGTAATCCTCAAGCCGCAGGGCTGATCGCCAACAAAAAGAGCCCATTCGATTGTGAATGGGCTCACAGGCCTGATAACAAATCAGCGCAACTTCACCGCCGTGCCGGTCGCAAATACCACAACCATTCCGCCTTTGCCGCCGGGCATGCTGATCTCGAAATCAACCCCGACCACCGCATCTGCCTGCAGAGCCTGCGCACGCTCGCGGAGCTCTTCCGTCGCCTGAACGCGAGCTTCTTTCAAAGCCCGCTCCAGGGTCTGCGAGCGGCCACCGAAAAAGTCGCGCATACCAGCGAACATATCGCGAATCACATTGACGCCCTGCACCGATTCCGCGCTGACGATGTCCAGATACGCAGTGATCTGCCGGCCTTCGATGGCGTGGGTCGTAGAAATAATCATGAATGCAGTCCTTTCTTTGGCAGGTAAAACCGCGATTGTAATCGCCAACTAACGCTGTGCTATCGCTAAGCACCCGACTTTAGTCAGGGTCCGTGACTGGCAAGTTGTGCTGTACCCTCCTCACTAGACAGGAAGTCAGTAAGGAAAGGCGCATGGAGTATATCGGCGAGGCGGACTTGATCATCCGCTGCCTCAAACCGTTTTACCGTCGGATGACCGTCCAGACCGTCATCCATATGACTCAAGATGCTCACAAAGACCAAGTGATCATCTCCGTATCGTTGCAGCAACATCGACTGTCGATTGCAGAAATCGATGTGACTATCGAAGGCGTCGAATCCCGATTTATCGTCTACTCCAGCGCCAGCATTGGCAGCGCATACGAACTGCACTGCTACGTGAAATCCGACTGAAATCTTGCGCGAACAAACGCTACATCTTTTTCAGACGCCAGAAACCACAAAACCCCTGACTTCTTTCGAAATCAGGGGTTTTGTGTACTGAATGTGGCGGTGAAGGAGAGATTCGAAACCGCCCGATTGCGATTTTCATGAAGTCAGGGCCCGGTTTATAAGTGGTTCAGGCCGATAGTTAGCGCGCAAGCGTTCCCATGGCAGTCCCATGGGTTTGGGCGGCGGTCGGACACGCAAAAGGCCATACAGGGTTATCCGGTTTTTCGGCAATGGCATCGGAAAAAGGTAATTTCGGTAACCTAATCAACTAACCGGCCTGAGAGGCTTGATTTGACTGGCCGGCAAGGGATCGGCACAAGGTAATTTTTAAGTAATGTAGAGGTAAGGTAGTTACCTTTTGAGAAAGTAATTTTTCTAATTATTCACCCCTCATAAATCAGTCACTTACGCTCGCATTACCTTTTTCATTACTCAAAATTACCTTTCGAAGTAATCCAGCAAAGCCAATGAACACGGGGCTTTCAGCGGTCTACCGATATCCGAATCGCCACATTACTTTTTTCCGACTGCGCTCCTGAGAATCAGCGCCTGACGGTGCGTCATGTCTGACGAACAATCGACCCAGGGAAAACGCATCGGCGGCCCTACCCTTCGCAGGGATTCGCAGGCTTTTTGTCTCATTCATTCAGTATCACAAAGCCCAGCCATGGGTGCGCTGAGCAGATCGCAGGATTGCGGAAAAAAAGACCCATTTAGCCCGCCGGCGAGGCGGGGGGATGACGGCGCGCGCAGCGAACTTGGTAAACCGTAAGATGCAGGGGGCGTTGACATCGAATATAATGAGCTACGGAGGAATTCATGATCCAAGCTGTTGATTTATTTTGTGGGGCCGGCGGGCTCACTGCGGGTCTCATTAAGGCTGGTATCGACGTACCTGCCGGATACGATGTGGAAGGAGCATGCAGCCATGCGTATTCTTCTAACAACGGATCTACGTTCGTTCAAAAGGATGTTGCGGTCGTTACCAAAGAGGAAATTCTCAACTGGTACCAGCCTGGAAAAGTACGTTTACTAGCGGGATGTGCCCCATGCCAACCATTTTCAACTTACAATCAAGGTCGGGATACTACCCTTGACAAGAAATGGCCATTGCTCTACCAGTTCTCACGTTTAATAGAAGAAAGCCGTCCTGAACTTGTTACGATGGAAAATGTTCCAGACGTGACTAAACATCAGGTATACCAAGATTTTGTCAAAGGTTTAGTTGAACACGGTTACTTCGTTTGGGAAGGCCGAGTCCGCTGTGAAACATATGGCCTGCCTCAAATAAGAAGGCGTCACGTGCTTCTAGCCTCAAAACTTGGGCCGATTGAACTTATACCCGCGACACATAGCGAGAGATTTGTTTCCGTACGTGAGGCAATTGCTAACAAAGCCAGTCTTACGGCAGGCGAAGCCAACGTCGATGATCCTCTGCATGCCACGCAAAATTTATCCCCTACGAATTTGGAGAGAATCAAAGCCTCGTTGCCTGGAGGGACATGGAAGGATTGGCCGGAACACTTGCGAGCGAAGTGCCATAACAAGCCTTCCGGGAAATCTTACGTCGGTGTCTACGGGAGAATGGAGTGGGACATGCCGAGTCCAACCATAACTACACTTTGCTATGGATACGGCAATGGGCGCTTCGGGCACCCCGAACAGGATAGGGCTCTATCGCTGCGAGAAGCTTCAATATTGCAATCATTCCCAGAAAACTACTCCTTCCAACCGCACACAGCGAAGGTCAACTTTAAAGCAGTAGGGAAAATGATAGGAAATGCAGTACCTGTGCGCCTAGGAGAGGTGATCGGTCTAAGTTTTGTCAAGCATGTACAGAAATATTTGGGCGTGACTTAAGCCTCGCCCAAACTCAAGAGATCAGGCGTTCATGTAGCGTGTTGAATTAATATATTCTGAATAATCAGATAGCATATTGTTAAAAAACACTCTTACCCTCCAATACTTACCAATCAACTCTCTTGCGGTTATCTCTTTGCCCGCATCTGCAAAGGAGAGGACACCATGCGCGAGTTCATTACGTTGTGTTTTTAATGCTAACAACTCCGGCTCTTGATAATCATGCGTTTGCCTGATCCCAAACTCCTTCATTGTATCCCGCAACAGTTTAGCGTCCACATTACCCGAAAACACGTCTTCACGATCAAACGATACCCTGTAGATATCCAGACTAATTGAAGACATCAGTTCTGCCATCTTAGCTGGCTTTCTTCGCTTCAAATTATCAAGTGCTATTTTTTTCATCGCAATTGTAAGCTGATCATAACTAACTTGTTGACTAGCCATCGAATCAAATACATTCTGGATAGCATTTGTCGAGGTTGACTCAATCAAGTTATAAAGCAATAAAAGAGCCGAAGCTTTGGCAGTATTCAACACACCATCTGGTAAAGTCCTACTTTTTTCCTGTCTGGACAACCAAAGTATGTATGAGGACACTTGACGAGACCGGTCTTTAAAATCCATTTTAGCCGGTATGATCATATTTCCCCCAGCAGTGTGTCCCTTACATACTCAATACGCGCAACTACTTTGGGCCTTGAATTGCTACCATCAGAGCTTGTATAAGAGTAGAACTCTTTTGAGCCCAGCATCTCTTCGATAATATCATCAGATACTTTAAGGCGCGGTTTACTGCGTAGAGCGAGGGTCACACCTACTGAAATAGCTTCAAATCTAACGCGCGGCACTGAAGTATTGTTCTCAGATTTTTTAAAACCTAACGGGAAATTTTTCTCTACGAACTCCAACATTTTTTTAAACTCGCTGCGCATTCTTTTCTCATCAAACTCGTTACGATGCTTGCGAATATATATATTTAAAAATTCCGCGACGCCATGCTTAAAGGTCTCATAACCATCGGCATATGCAAAATAACGCAAGATCATTTCCTCGCGCTCTTCCCTTACGGCTTTTTTATCTGAAACAGGGCAGAGAATTACAAATTTTTCGTCATATGCGCATTCTCTAATGAAATCATAGAAAGCGCCGACAAAAATCCCTTTTCGCTTCTCCATATCTTTAAGCTCATCACTGCCAGTATTTATACGCTCAAAAATATCTCTACGTACGGTAGCATCAGCTTTTTCAGACAACTCAATAATTCTAATTGGTCGACGATTAAACTTTCTACGCCTCGACATTTCCAAGTCAGAATACACGAATCCATTTAGTAGATTGAGTTTCTCCAGACCCTCAAGTCTTAAATCATCACTCAAAAACCTTGCTAATGTTCTAATCCTTTGAGAGCCGTCAACGATTTCGACCCGCCCTTCATCATCTTCGTCTTCTACAGGAGTAACGGCTGTAAATATATAGGGAATGGGCAACCCCAACATTACCGACTCAATAAACTTGCTTTGTCGCCTCTTATCCCAAACAAAATCTCTTTGATACTCCGGAACAAACAGCTCATTCTCATCTGTCTCTAACCCAGAAACAAACTTACTTACCAACAACTCAACAATATATTCTTTAGTTTCATAATCAACCACAGTCTGCTCTGTTCTGATCTGAGCTTCCGCAGCTGCTCGCTTAGCCTCAGTTATAACTTCCTTTATTTTTTTAGCCATTGCATCCTCAATTGCATTCCGAGTTGGACGATCAATATATTTGAGTTTACAACAAACTTTCACATTCGCTAACAAAAATCACCATACCGTTTTTTTGGATCATACGAGCTCAGCTCTGCTCTGCCAGCCCCACAGGCATCGACGACTCGACAGCACTTGGTAAATACTGCTTTTGACCAATGCCCCGTTTTCTTATCTAACGTTTTCCTTTTTTGATGACGCTTGAACGCGCGCCATCCGACGCGACTTGATTCGGTAGAAACCATCGGACTTGCCCCATCCGAAAGCGATGTCGCCGCCCCAAATTTTCCCGCAGCACGCCTCATGAAGATGGGTACGGCTAGTGTCAAGCGCTCCATCTTCCAGCAAAATACTAAGACAGTGGAGTTCTAGCTCATTACATTCGCAGGGCCATCGTGGTCATCTGTGCGGGCAAGTCGGTCAAATTGAGGATCGCAGCCCTTTGCCAGATAGAATACGAAGCGAATCGCAAACAACTCCTCGAGGGAAAAAATGTTATTCAAAAACGACGACGAACTCATTGCCGAACGATACTTCCGATCCTCCCAAGATATTGGTGCTCTCTTCGGTATCAGTGCCGGTTTCACTTGCCTGCAATTCAGCGATCCACGCCCTTTCGCGATGATCGTTACCGCGCTTTTTTTCCTATGGGGCTACCTATCTGGCGTTGGTTATCGGCGTATCGCAAGAGCTTACTTGAAGCAATATTCGGGTTTCTTGGGCGCTATTCGATTTGCAATAACAAAACTCCCTCTCGTAGTGCTTTGTTTGATTTTTCTAACATTGATCATGTCGGGAATTCTGACAGCCAAGCGCATTTCAGAGTGGGGGCAGTTTCTGCCACAGCCACTTTTATAAAGGATTATTGCGCTGCCTCTTACCTAAGCACAGACGTGAGAGTTAGGTAGGAGCCGGCAGCGCAACGATTAGCGTCCTTATTCACTGCGGAGGCCATTACGCCTCCCCAGCAGCCCCGTACGGTTTGAATTTTATAATCTGTTCACCTTGCCAGTTATTCAACTGAGCCATACGAGTCTGAATCGGCTCCAGTTCATTGGCCGCATAGATCTGCGCAGCCTCCCTGATCGAGCCGAATCCCCCGACGTTCTGCGGAACAATACCCATCAACTGCGGCGGAATGCGCAAGCTGGCCAGCACGTCATCCCGCGTCTGATTCTTTATTGAGTTGAATTCATCCTTTGCAGCCACCTCGCTGACGGGGATCAGTTGGATCCCGTCCTTCTTGCCGGTCGGCGAGTAAACGAATAAATTCCGGAAATTGCCCGGCCCCTTCGATTCCTTTAATGCTTTACGCAACGCATCAATGTCCGCTTCGGTCTGCGCAGCATCCGTCATGTAAAGGATGAATCCGGCATGGCTCCCGTTCTCGTAATACTTACGCCGGAACAGGGTTGCGGACTCGTTGAGCAACGCAGACTGCAACGCACTTATCCACTCCGGCAGCCCATAAATCTCCTGATGCAGATCCGCCTCGCGCAGATGAAAAATGCTGTCTGGCTCAAACGCATGCACATCCTTCCATCCCCGCACCTGATAGAACTGCCCAACCGGCCCCGCGCGCATGTACTTCGCCAACGGCGCTTCCAGCTTAAGCACCCCGCCCAACCGCGAACGCCTCGCCTCCAGATACCCATTACCCAAGCACAAAAAATCCAACGCAAACTGCTCAAACGAAGCCCGCGACAGCAGCGGATGCGGGATAAACGTCTTGCTCAACAGGTTACGCTTAAACATCAACCCCGAATGCAGATGCACGCTCGCCCCCACCGACCGGGCCAGCCCATCCAGCGAAAGCGGCGGCTCATACCACCTCCCGTTGAACCAACACTCCAGGTAATCGAAAACCTCCCTACCACCCAACACCGGCGTCGGCTCGCCGAAGGAAAACACCTGAGTTCCGGCGCCGGTGGCGGGTAAGGTCGCGGGCAATGCCTGGTTGGCCATTTGTTCAGTCATCAGTAAATCTCCATACGCCCAGTGTTGGCAGTGGTCTGCCCCTCAAGCGGTTCGTGGTGCAATGCGTGAAATAGCGCCCAGGCCAGATCGGCGTGGCCGGTGTTGTCGTTGCGGCCGGCGGTGTAGGTGTACTGGCGTCCGCCAGCGGTTACGGTTTTGCGGATCGCCATAAGCGACTGGGCCATATCTGTCCAGCCGGCGTCGAATTCGAGCCGGCCCTTGTGGATCACGTCGTAGGCCTTGAGTACTAGGCGGGTTTTGACTTCGGGCGAGTAGCTGAAGGTGGTCACCGCCGGGAAGAACTGGCGCACCAGCTGGGCCACGCCGCTGCCCAGACCTGTCACGTCGATCCCGATGTAGGTCACCCAGTAGCGATCGCAGACGCTCTTGATGAAAGCGGCCTGCGCGGCGAAGTCCATCCCCCGGAACTGGTGGCGTTCGAGGATGCGGAACTTCCCTCCCGGCACCAGCGGCGGCGCGACCACGACCATGCCGGAACAGTCGCCCGTCTCGGCGGGGTCGTAACCGATCCACACCTGTCGGTCGCCGAACGGGCGCATGGCGAAAGGTTTGTAGTCCTCGGCCCACTCGACCCAGCTATCCACCATGCAGGACTGCAACAGGGTCAGCGGGAAGATGCTCGCGCCGTCGTCCACGAATTGGCACATCAGCAGGTTGGCGAACGCCTCGGGGCTGTATTCGCGGCGCAGCTCTTCGATGTCGAACAGATCGCACCCTCCCCGCTCCGCGTCCAGAATCGTGACGATCTGCCGCCATAGTCGATCCTCACAGAACCGGCCCTGCTGAAGCGCGCCGTGGGAGACATCCACCTTCGTATGCTGTGCCGCAGGCTTGCCCTTGTTAAAGCGTTCACCTGTCCAAAAGGTGTATGCCTCATGGGCCATGCTCGACGGCGTGGAAAAGTAGGTCTTGCGCCACTTCTTGTGCATCGCCATGCCCGAGGCGACCTTGTTCAGCTCCTCGAACTTGAACGTCCAGAAGAACTCATCGAAGTAGAAATTGCCGTGATAGCCTTGGGCGGTACGTGCGTTAGTACCGAGAAAAAACAGCTCGGCACCATTAGGCAAAACGATGGGATCGCCAGTCAGCTCGACGCCGATAATTTCGCGGCAGAACGCCTGAATGTAGCCCCGGAACAAATAGGCCTGGTTCTTCGAAGCCGACAAGAAAATCTGGTTGCGACCGCTGTCAAGCGCATCTATGAACGCCTCACGGGCGAAGTAGTAAGTCGCACCGATCTGCCGGCTTTTGAGGATGACGCGTGTGCGCTGATTGCCGGCCCGATACCAGTCCTTCTGATAGTCAAAACAGCCATCGACAAACGCCTCGCGCAGTAGCTCGATCTGGTCTTCATCAATCTCGTTTTTGACGGCCTTCTTCTTCGGCTCGGCGTTGCGCTTGGCCAGATTCGGGTTGAGGTCTGTTTCGGTACCGCCACCCTGAAAGCGCTGAATTCGCGCCTGTCGCTCCAGTTGGCGGTGCAGGAGATCAATCTCTTTGAAATCGCCGCCGCTTTTCCCCTCCTTGAGGATCAGTTGCACCAACCGCGCTTCCAGCGCCCCGCCGATGCGTTCGACGTTGTCAGCCCGATCCCACTCATCGCGAGCCTTCCAGCTGTGTAGCGTTTTTTCCTTTTCGCCCGTAGCCTCGGCGATCTCGCAGACGCGCCACCCCATCCAGTACAGAAACTTGGATTGGCGGCGCGGATCGATGGGCAACAGTGTGGTCGTAGTCATGGCCGCGATGCTGCCGCCCATGCCGACGACTCAATAGCGCCGCCTCTTGTACCGCCCTTCCCTACAGTCCCGTCTCATTGCCGCAACTCGCGCGCGTCACGACCATGCCCCTCATCGCAGGCTTTCAGCGCCCAAGCAAATGAGGTTTCCCGCCATGAAGAAATTCCGCAGCAACTGGTTCCGCGTCGCCGTCGAGGGCGCCACCTCAGACAAGCGCACCATCAAACGCAACTGGCTGGAACAGGCGGCGAAGAACTTCAACCCATCCACTTACGGCGCGCGGATCTGGCTTGAGCATTTCCGCAGCTTGCTACCCGACAGCCCATTCAAGGCCTACGGCGATGTTCTGGCGGTGAGAACCGAAGAAGTGGACATCAACGGCCAAAAGAAACTGGCCCTGTTCGCCCAAGTCGAGCCAACGGCTGACCTGATCGCCATGAACAAAGCAAAACAGAAGATCTACACCTCAATCGAAATCGACGACAGCTTCGCCGATACCGGTGAGGCCTACATCGTGGGTCTCGGCGTGACCGATTCGCCGGCTAGCCTTGGCACTGACGTCTTGTCGTTCTCGGCCCAGAAACCGGACGTCAACCCGTTCAAGGATCGCCACTACTCCGCGACTTCGATGTTCACCGAGGCGCTGGAAACAGAGCTGACGTTCGAGGAATTCGAAGAAAAACCGAGCATCGGCGCTCACCTACTCAGTACGGTGAAAAACCTGCTCGGCGGCAAGCAAAGCAAGGATGACAACGAGTTCGCTCAAATCAGCCAAGCAGTCGAAACCGTCGCCGAACACGTCAAGGATTTGCCCGCGCAAATGGCAGCCGGGAAGAAGTTTTCGACAAGCCTGCAGACTCGCCTGGATCAACTGAGCAAAGACTTCACCGAACTGAAGACCCAACTTTCCACCACCCAGGATCCCAACCAGAAGACGCGCCCTCCGGTAACCGGCGGCGACAACTCGGTAGTGACTGACTGCTGAAAGTCAGCCCCGTTTAACCAAGGAAGACCATTATGCGCAACGACACACGCGTTCTCTTTAATGCGTACCTGCAACAGCTCGCACAACTGCACGGCGTGAGCGACGTCACCACTAAATTCACCGCGGCACCGAGCGTTGCCCAGACGCTGGAAACCCGCATTCAGGAATCCAGTTCGTTCCTTAGCTCGATCAACATCTACGGCGTATCCGAACAGTCCGGCGAGAAGATCGGCATCGGTATCGACGGCACCATTGCCAGCACCACCGACACCACCGTCAAGGATCGCGAACCCCGTGACCCGAGCAGCTTGGACGATCACGGATACACCTGCACGCAAACCAACTTCGACACTGGCCTGCGTTACCAAAAGCTGGATCAGTGGGCGAAATTCAAAGATTTTCAGGCGCGCATCCGTGACGCGATCATCAAAGTTCAGGCGCTCAACCGGATCATGATCGGCTGGAACGGCACTAGCCGCGCCGCCACCTCAAACCCGGCCACCAACCCGCTGTTGCAGGACGTCAACATCGGCTGGCTACAAAAAATGCGCACCGAAAACGAAGCCCGCGTCATGGCCGAAGTAGTGGCAGGCAGTGGCAAGATCGAGATCGGCGCCGGCAAGGACTTCGAAAACATCGACGCCCTGGTTGTCAGCATGGTCAACGAGTTCATCGACCCCTGGTACCAGGAAGACACCGATCTGGTGGTCATCTGCGGCCGTCAGCTGTTGGCCGACAAATACTTCCCGATCATCAACAAAACCCAAGCGCCGACCGAAATGCTCGCTGCTGACATCGTCACCAGCCAAAAGCGCCTGGGCAATCTGCCGGCTGTGCGCGTACCGCACTTCCCGGCCAACGGCCTGCTGGTGACTCGTCTCGACAACCTGTCAATCTACTGGCAGGAAGGCACCCGCCGCCGCACCGTCGTCGATAACGCCAAACGCGACCGCATCGAGAACTTCGAATCGGTCAACGAAAGTTATGTGATCGAAGACCTGGGCTGTGCGGCCATGGCCGAAAACATCACTCTGAGCTGAGGCGGACACCATGACCAATCCCTGCCGTCGCCATTTTGTTCGTGTCAGTGCCGCCATCGAAGCGGCAGCGGCCAACCCCACTCAAACCATGGCCGGCGCCACGGCATACGAACATCAGCTCAATCAACTGCTGCAAGACCGTCTGCGCCTAAAACAAGTGCAATCCAATCAGGGCAAAGCCGAACTCAAGCGTCAGTTGCTGCCGGATTACATCCCCTACGTGCTAGGCGTGCTCGAGGGCGGCAAAGGCGCACAAGATGAAGTGCTGACCACCATTATGGTGTGGCGCATCGACGCGGAAGACTTCAGCGGCGCCCTCGATATTGCCGACTACGTGCTCAAACACAAATTGATCATGCCTGACCGGTTCGAACGCACCACCGGCTGCCTAGTTGCGGAAGAAATCGCCACCGTCGCACTCAAGGCGCTGAAAGTCGGCGAATCGTTTGAACTGGCGACTCTGCAACGCACCGCTGAACTTACCGACGCCGAGGACATGCCCGATCAGGCCCGCGCCAAGCTGTTTCTCTCCATGGGGCGCGTGACGCTCGAAGGCATCACCGATGAGAAGCTCGGGCAACCCGGTCAGGTACAGGCCGGCATTGATCTGCTGAAAAAGGCCATCGACCTGCACGACGCCTGCGGTGGCAAAAAAGATCTGGAGCGGGCCGAACGCCTGCTCAACAAACTCGCTGCCACCGGCAGCTAACCGAGCGTCCCCACGCACCCCGCCGGCTCGGGGCGGATCGGCCAGGACACTCGTCCTGTACGTGAAGCCTCGACCACCGGCTCCCACAACAGAGCGCAGATTCATGAGCGGATTCGTAGCGGGCGGCAGCACTACTCCGGCCCCCAGTGGCCACATCAACACCGACCCCTTCTGGCCGTCGATCGACCTCGACGACGTGCGCGGCACTTTGCGCATCGACTCCAGCGTTACGCCGATCCGACTGGAAACCGCGACAATCGCCGCCGCCATCAGCGTGAACCGCGAGTTCGCCAAATGGCGCCGCGCCAAACAGACCGAAGGCTATGCCACCCTCACGGACGTACCAGCCGAACAAATCGAGGACAAATCTGAACTCGTTCACCTCTACCAGCGAGCGATCTACGCCGCGACCGGCGCGGAGATCTGCGAGCGATACCGCTCCTACGACAGCACCAACAGCGGCAACCAAAACGCTGAAGAACTGACCCCGAGCATCGACGAATTGCGCCGCGACCAGCGCTGGGCGGTGCGTGACTTTCTCGGCCTCGGCCGCACCACCGTGGAATTGATCTGATGGCCGTCAGCATCCGCGCCCAACAGAGCGACACCGTCGATGCCCTGTGCTGGCGTCACTACGGTCGCACCGCAGGCGTGACCGAAGCAGTACTCGAAGCCAACCCTGGACTAGCAGACCACGGCCCGACCTTGCCGCACGGCCTTCTGGTGCAAATGCCCGAAGCCCAAGCCGCCGCCCCTCAACGGCAGATGGTGAACCTATGGGATTGAACCGCCCGCACCGTGCCATTAAACCCAACCACTCTGGATCATGGAATGAAACGCATGCCTGACCGTCCCGACACCTGGGCCTGGCTCGCCGCTTGGCTCGAACAGAACTGGCCCGCCATCTACACCGGCCTGCTGGCCGTGGTCATCGCAAGCCTTCGCGTGATCTATGGCGGCGGCACCGTGCGCCGGGTGGTGATCGAGGCGCCCCTGTGCGGCGCACTTGCGCTTTCTGCCAGCCATGGGCTGCCCTTACTGGGTATACCCATTTCTGCCGCACCTTTTTTCGGTGGTGTGATCGGCCTTCTGGGCGTTGAAGGCACCCGTGCTGCAGCCAGGAAATTTTTCGTCGACAAGGGTGAGCGGACATGATTTGCCAACACCTGCAGGTTCGACCATGAACAAGCCCGATAGCCTGAAAGCACATCTGCTCGCCACCGTGGCCGAACTTAAGCACAACCCCGACCGCCTGTTGATCTTCATCGACAACGGCAAGATCCGCTGCACGGCCGCACAGACGTTGTCGTTCGAGTACAGCTTCGACCTGCAAGTCATCCTCACCGACTTCGCAGGCCATCCCGACAGCGTTATGTTGCCGCTGCTCGGTTGGCTAAGCGTTCACCAGTCCGAGCTGCTGGAGAATCTGAGCAAGGCCGCAGACGGCATCCAGTTCGAAGCTGACATTCTGGACAACAGCAAAGTTGATATGAGTCTGACGTTGCCCCTGACCGAACGCGTGGTGGTAGGCAGAAACTCTCACGGCAACACTACCGTCCGCCATCCCGGCGAACCCCGACGAGCTGCCGACTTCCTCGATCCGCACTGGATACCGGATGCCCAAGGTACGACAAGCGAGTGGGTTTTACCGAATTGACCAACCGCCTAGAGGCATGGGAAGACTGGGCTGCGGGATTGCTGAGGAAGCTTGAGCCAGGCACGCGCGTCAAGCTCGCCCGCAAGATAGGGGATACTTTGCGGCGTAGCCAGCAGCAACGAATCATTGCTCAGCAGAACCCCGATCGCAGCAAGTATGCGCCGCGCAAACAACGTAAGCTGCGTGGAAAACAGGGTCGGGTGAAGCGCAGAGCAAAGATGTTTCAGAAGCTACGCACGGCTAGATTTCTAAAATTGCAAGGCGATGATAACTCTATCAGTATCGGTTTCAGTGGGCGGACTTCCAGAATTGCACGCGTGCATGAGTACGGTTTGAAGGATCGGGCCAATCCTGGCGCTCCAGATGTTCAGTACGAACAACGAGAAATACTGGGTTTCACTGATTTTGATCTCGAACTGATCCGCGACACTCTACTTGCTCACCTGCTGCAACAGTGATTCCACGACCGATTAATGGTAGAACTTTAGCAGGTTCTAACCTAACGAAAATAATCTCTGGAGATACCTTATGGAAGAGCAAGATAAAAAAATCGAAGAGCAAAATGAGGCCTTAGCGAAAAAACTGATTGAATACCTAGAGCCCCACCTTCCCGCCATTCAAGAAAACATACAAAAATTCGGTCTTTGGCTCGAACAGTTAAAATTCGACTTCTCTCCAATCCTAAAGGCCTTACAAATTGATTGGGCCGCTGTACAAAAGCGCTTAGAGAATTTGCCCGCCCGTGCTCGAGAAGCCGTTGCTACTGCCTCAGAACAGGGTTGGTTTTTTAACTGGCAAAATTCGCTTCAAGATACCGTTGAGTTAATCGAAAATCTTGGAAATGCTAGTGCGGAGGAAACTGATGAAATACTTAAAAGGCATTTCACTACCGATTTTGACTGGTATACAAAATTGATCATCGATATGTATCCCGCCAGAAAAAATGCAATTCAGGCGGCAGCAAATGCACATAAACGTGGTGGACCAGAAGAATACTATTTAAGCATCCCAGTCTTTTTGGCACAGGCTGATGGCATCCTTTCAGAAATAACTGGCATAAGCCAACCGATGGCTGGACGTGATGGAAAAATACAGGGTAGCACCTACGTTAGTGCACAAATAGGTGATAATCAAGACGCTAAAGATTTACTACATCAAATAATAAACCTCGGCAGCACGAGTCTATTAAAGAGCAAAGCCGATCGAGAAAAAGCTAGTACCGCAAGCGGAAAAATATTTAACGCGCTGAATCGCCATCAAGTGATGCACGGCGAAGTATCAAATTATGGAACAGAGCTTAACAGCCTAAAGGCGTTCTCATTTTTGATCTATATCGCTGCACATGTACCAGAAACGCTTGAGTCCGCCAGGTCAAAACTACTTGAGCCACCACTAGATCAGTGACTTCCAGTGATTTGGTTGTAGGTCAAGTTCACATAAGCGTCACCCGCTGTAATATGGTGATGTTTTGCTCTAAATCTCATGGCGCCAACATCGGCGCCATGAACGACGTAGCGCTCACCAAATCGTGAATCTCATCCGCATGGGATCCATCGCCGCCGACCCGAAAATGCCACCGCGTTGATCGTATCGCTCAAACCGTCAAGTTAGCACGGATCGCCCACAGTCGGAGCCCGCCGCGAATCGAACTGCCGATTCAGATTGCACAGCAATTAACGTCACCGTCAAGGTCACCGTTTCCTTGGAGGTGGCCTAGTCAACAACCCAACCGGGAACGTTACGCGTGGCAGTAGAAAAAGGGGGAAACTGGATCAACTGTCAGCGCCCGAAAATTCACCTTCCAATTTTCCATCTCTTCAAACAGATTTTGTGCATAATACGCCGCAAAAAATGTATCAGAAAACCTAGAAGGGACTCAGAATTATGAAAGTTAAAGATGCAGTAATTGCTATTATCGCCGTTATCGTAGCTATTGCAGGGATTGCAGGCACTCCTCTTCTAATAGAAAGCAACCATCCGGAGCTTGCAATATATGGCGGAGCAGTGACAGGCTTTATCGGCCTCATATTACTCCTTGAATTAAGGATAAGCCGCTTCGCAAAAGGAATGTGCCTTGTTGGATTCGGCGTCTTGTTCCAAATAATGTACACTGAATACTATTTTCTGTTCATAGAAAAAGAAACTCAACTTTACAACGACTTGAAGATTCAACTCAGCCTATACACTCAGCTCATTTCTCTAGCTTGCGCTGGTGCAGGCGGCAGCATCGTAGCTGCTTACGCAGACACTAATACGACGGATTACCATATACAGCCTGCAACTCAAAACCTAAATGACAACACGCAAAAAATAAATGCGTTGATAGCATCAACAATCAAACTCGATAAAAAATTAAATCTCATATTGACTTTTTTCTCTCTAACTCTCGCGACAGCGCTAATCATTCTGTTGTTTTGGGTTTTTAAATAACAAGCAATAAGTGTAAGAAGCACCTTTACAACCATCTGAAGCTGCACTTACCAGTTCATGGCGCCAACATCGGCGCCATGAACGACTTAGCCACCCTCGCCCGCCTGATCGAAAACCTCATCCGCCTCGGCACCATTGCCGACGTCCAAATGAAGCCACCGCGTGTCCAGATCAAAACCGGAAACCTCACCACCGGCTGGCTCCCATGGGTCGCCGCTCGGGCCGGCGCCGACCGCGAATGGAACCCGCCCACCGAGGGCGAGCAGATCATCCTTTTCAGCCCATCGGGCCAACTCGGCAACGGCATCGTCCTGACCGGTCTGTTCAGCGACAACATCCCGGCCAACGGCGACCGCGAAGGCCTGCACCGCTGCACTTACCGCGATGGCACCGTAATCGAGTACGACAGCGTCGCTCACCACCTCAACGCCACGCTGGCCGAAGGCGGCACCACCAACCTGATCAGCACGGGCGGCATCCACATCGTCGGCCCAATCAACCACGAAGGCGACTACATCCAGACCGGTAACCAGAGCATCACCGGTACGGCCACCGTGTCCGAAGACGTCGTCGCTGCCGGCATCAGTCTGGTGAAGCATCTGCACGGTGGTGTCATGCCTGGCAGCGCGAAAACAGGGAGACCGGAATGAACCGAGAAACCGGCGCGGCCCTCGGCCTGGTCGAACACATCGCCCAGTCCATCACCGATATCCTGACCACCCGCATCGGCACCCGCGTCATGCGCCGCGAATACGGCAGCCTGCTCCCCGAGCTGGTGGATCAACCGTTCAACGACTTCACCAGATTGCAGGTGTACGCCGCCACCGTCATGGCCCTAATGCGCTGGGAAACGCGCATCAGCCTGAGCCGTATCCAGTTCATCGGCGCGAACCTTCAGGGCCAAGCGTCGCTGGAGTTCGAAGGCACCATCGTCGATAACAATCAGCCGCTTAGCCTGAGCGTGCCTCTGCAACTGGGCGGCAGCGTATGAATACTTTTGTCGCCATCGACCTTGGCCAACTACCGGCGCCGCAAATCGTCGAGCAGATCGATTACGAACAGATCCTCGCCGAACGCAAGGCTTACGCCGTCAGCCTCTGGCCTGTGGAAGAACAAGCCGAGATCGCTGCACGCCTCAACATGGAGTCGGAGCCGCTGACCAAATTACTCGAGGAAAACGCCTACCGCGAAACCGTCTGGCGTCAGAGGGTCAATGAGGCATCCGTTGCCAATATGCTCGCCTTGGCCAAAGGCACTGACCTCGAACAGCTTGCCGCCAACTCCAACGTGAAGCGGCTTGTCATTCAAGCCGCAAACCCAACAGCCGTACCGCCCCTCTCCAAGCTGATGGAAAGCGACGACAGCCTGCGCGAACGTGCACAAATGGCCTGGGAAGGTCTCAGCACCGCCGGCCCGCGCAACAGTTACATCTTTCACGCCCGATCCGCTGACGGACAGGTCGCCGACGCCACTGCCGAAAGCCCGGCGCCGGCCGAAGCCGTGGTCACCGTACAGTCGGTGTTGGGCGATGGTACTGCCTCGCCGGCACTGCTCGACAAAGTCAAAACGTACCTCAGCGACGACGACCGCCGCCCCGTCGCGGATCGTCTCACGGTCCAAAGCGCGGAGATCATCAACTACCAGATCAAAGCCAGGATCTACCCGTTGAGCAACGGCCCCGAAACCGAACTAGTGCTGGCCGCTGCCGAAGCTCAGCTACTCAAATTCATACATCAACGGCGGCGTTTAGCACTGGAGGTTTCCGAATCAATCGTCCACGCCGCGCTGCACGTCGAGGGCGTGCGTAAAGTCGTGCTGGAAGACTGGGAAGACATCGTCGCCACCAAGTACCAGGCGCCGTATTGCACGAGCGTAGAACTGACATTGGGGATTGAGTGATGACCTACCAACCCCTGCTGCCGGGTAACTCAACACCACTGGAGCGCCAAGCCGCGCAGGCTTTGGCAGAAATCCAGCGCGTGCCGATTCCGTTGCGCACACTCTATAACCCTGATCGATGCCCCCTGCCCTTACTGCCGTACCTGGCCTGGGCATTTTCGGTGGATCGCTGGGACGGCAAATGGCCAGAGTCCGCCAAGCGCGCAGCCTGCCGCGCCGCGTATTACGTCCACTCGCACAAGGGCACGATCGGCGCCTTACGCCGAGTGGTCGAACCGCTGGGATACCTGATTGAAATCGCTGAATGGTGGCAGACCATCCCACACGGCACACCCGGCACCTTCACCTTACGCATCGGCGTCCTCGACTCTGGCATCACCGAAGCGATGTACCAGGAACTGGTTTGGCTCATCGACGACGCCAAGCCATTGACCCGACACCTGACCGGCCTCGACATGATTCTTGAAACCCGACTCAACACGTTCGTTGGTGTCACCGTTTACGACGGTGACGATATCAACGTGTACCCGTGGAACAACTCGGACATCAACGTTTCTGTCCGGGGCTACAGCGGCGTGAGCCTCTACACCCTCGACGAACTGGATGTGTACCCCCATGGTTAATCAGAACTCTATTTTCGGCGGCATGCTGACGACGCTGGGCGCCGCCAAGAAAACCAACTGCGACGCCCGCGGCATTCCCTGGGAGCCGCGTTACATGCTGATCGGCGATGCCAACGGCGCCGACCCTGTGCCCAGTACGACGCAAACTAGGCTGATCAATCAGCGATACCGCGCCCAACTCAACCATTTGTACGTTTCACCGACCGATGAAAACGTCCTCATCGCTGAGTTGGTGCTTCCTCCTGACGTGGGTGGCTGGTGGATTCGCGAACTGGCGCTCGAGGACGGTGATGGCGTTTTCTCGGCCGTTGCCAACGTGGCGCCCAGCTACAAGCCGCTGCTCGTTCAAGGCTCCGGTCGTAACCAGGTGGTGCGGATGCACATCATCACCAGCGGTACGTCAAATATTCAGCTGAAGGTTGATACGTCGGTGGTGATGGCTACCCGTGACTATGTTGATCGCTCGGTACGCGCCGGGCCTATATTTACACCCGTGTCGTCTTCCCGACGCCTGAAGCCCAAAGACCTGGGCATCGTTTTGATTGATGCCAGCACTGCCCCGCTGACCGTTGAGCTTCCATCCGCCAACGCGGCCTTGGGCACCCGTGACGTTATCGTCCATCGCATAGACAACAGCATCCACCGGTTAACGGTGAAAGCCTCCGAGAAAGACAACCTGAAATTTCACACTCATCTCAAGGCCTCGGGTTATCCGTTTCTGGTTTTGATGGGAGCAGGCGATTGGTGGCATTTGCGCAGCGACGGCGCCGGCAGTTGGTGGCCCGTAGGCCGCTTCGACAGCACACCATTGGGTCGTCCGGTTTTTGAAACCACCACGGTGTTCAACCCTGGTGGCTATGGCGCTTTAAACGGTCAGTTGCTCAAACGAGATCAATGGCCGTGGCTATGGGATCACGCTCAGCGCTCGGGAATGCTTTATCCGGACAAAGAGCGACGCATGGAGGGCGCATGGAGCAGTGGAGATGAAGAAACAACGTTTCGCTCACCGGAGGCGCGAGGGGAATTTCTTAGGGTGCTCGATCAAGGTCGCTACGTCGAACAAACCACACTTACCGGTACCGCCAAAATAGGCAGCCCCATCATCACAGATGTAAGAACGCAAACAGCACTCATACCCGGGATGCCTTTTGAAGGTGGCACCTTTGCACGCGGGACCAAAATAATTGCGGTGAAAGACTGGGAAATTGTCGTTTCATCCAAATCTGAATCAGAGGGCCCCGGTACCTGGAAAGTCGCGGGAAGAGTACCGGGCTCATGGACTTCTGACGCGTTTGAACAACACACCCATTCTGTTTCGCTCGGCGAAGGTACCGGTAACCTTCTCTCCTTGGTTCCTTCATCTGTTGCACGAGGGAGCGCACGTTTGCAGCACATCGTTTCTCACAGCTTTTCGCCCCCCTACATCGGCCATATCGGCAATGCCGAAACCCGTCCACGAAACATCGCCTACCCCGGCTGTATCAAGATGATCTGAGGTTCCAATGATTACCTATTTGATAGACGACGCCGGCGCACTATCCGGCCCCGTCACATTTCCTCCCATTCCCGGTTTCGGCCTGCAAGTGCCAGGTAATGCTGTGCAACTACCGAAGGCGCTTGCACCTGCGAAGCTCGAACACGTCTGGGCCATGATTGATGGAAAACCTCAGCAGATTCGAGACCTGCGCGGATCAATCTTCACGACTGACGACGGCAGTGAACACACCTGGCACAGGCTTGGGGATTTGCCCGAAGGTTTCACTCGCCAACCTAGGCCCGGCGAACATTTCATCTGGAAAAGCGGCAAGTGGGCTCTCGATGAAACGGCTCAACGCGCGACTCAATCCATGCAGGCTCTTGATCGTCGAGACGAGTTATTACGCGAAGCACAGTTGCGCATTGCCCCGCTGCAATACGCAGAACAACTCGGTACCGCGACGGAATCCGAAACGGAATGGTTGGGAACGTGGAAGCGCTACAGCGTTGAGCTCAACCGAATCGAACAGAAGGAACAGTTCCCCTACGCCATCGATTGGCCAATACCGCCTGATCAGCATCGACGTCGGTAGAGCAACGTGCTGTATCTAACCTGACTACAACGCCCACTGCGCGACGAAATCATCTTCCAGCGGCAACCTGTGCATCGACTCCACGCTCAACGCACAGGCCGCTACCATGTCTGATTATCTTCACGGTGTCCGGGTCATCGAACTTAACGATGGCTCACGCCCGATCCGCACGATCCCGACCGCCGTCATCGGCATGGTTTGCACCGCTGATGATGCCGATGCAACGACCTTTCCACTGGATACTCCGGTACTGATCAGCAGCGTACAGAGCGCCATCGGCAAGGCTGGTGAAAAAGGCACGTTGGCGGTCAGCC
The DNA here is from genome assembly GCF_058136335.1 of Pseudomonas sp. 4CAES_32.4. Lineage (NCBI taxonomy): Bacteria > Pseudomonadati > Pseudomonadota > Gammaproteobacteria > Pseudomonadales > Pseudomonadaceae > Pseudomonas > Pseudomonas sp. 4CAES_32.4. The sequence goes on along the minus strand of NZ_CM176882.1, from coordinate 1,971,279 downwards.
TGCAAGCTATCGCAAACCAGACCAAACCTTATGTCATCGTCGTGCGCGTAAAGGAAGGCCAAGACGAAGCGGAAACAGCCAGCGCATTGATCGGCACCACCACTGAAACCGGCAAATACACCGGCATGAAAGCGCTGCTTGCCGCTAAATCCCGATTGGGATTGGTGCCGCGCATTCTGGGCGTGCCAGGCCTCGACTCGTTGCCCGTGGCCACTGCCCTCACGGCACTTGCTCAACAACTGCGCGCATTCGCCTACATCAGCGCCTGGGACTGCCTGACAAAAGAAGAGGCCGTTAGTTACCGTCGCAACTTCGGGGCGCGGGAAGCCATGGTTGTCTGGCCTGACTTCCTCAACTGGAACACCGCCACCAACAAGACTGCGAACGCGAGCGCGGTGGCCAATGCGCTAGGCCTGCGCGCCAAGATCGATCAGCAAACCGGCTGGCACAAAACCTTATCCAACGTTGCCGTCAATGGCGTCACCGGCATCAATGCCGACGTGTTCTGGGATCTGCAAAACCCGGTGACCGATGCCAACTACCTCAACAGCCACGAAGTCACCACGCTGATCAACGAGGGCGGTTTTCGTTTTTGGGGCAGCCGCACCTGCAGCGACGATCCGCAGTTCGCTTTCGAGAACTACACCCGTACCGCGCAAGTCTTGGCCGACACCATGGCCGGCGCGCAGATGTGGGCGATGGACAAGCCCATGCATGCCTCATTGGTGCGGGACATGATCGAGGCGGTCAACGCCGAGTTTCGTACCAAGGTCGCGGCGGGTTATCTGGTCGGCGGCGGCTGCTGGTATCCCGAAGACATCAACACAAAAGACACGCTCAAGGCCGGCAAGCTCTGGCTGGATTACGACTACACACCGATCCCGCCGCTGGAAGACCTGACCCTGCGTCAACGCATCACCGACCGCTACCTGATCAACTTCGCCAGCCAGATCAACCGCTAACCGGAGAACGGCGCCATGGCCCTGCCGCGCAAACTGAAAAACCTCAACCTGTTCAACGATGCCAACAGCTACGTCGGCGTGGTCAAGTCCGTCACCCTGCCGCCGCTCGGCCGCAAAATGGAGAGCTATCGCGGCGGTGGCATGAACGGCCCGGTCAAAGCAGACCTTGGCTTCTCCGACGATGGTATCCAGTTCGAGTGGAGGACCGGCGGGCTGGATCTAATCGCGCTGCGCCAGTTCGGCGCCGTGAACGCTTCGGGTATCGCCCTGCGTTTTGCCGGCGCCTTTCAGCAAGACGATACCGGTGACGTCAGCGCCGTTGAGGTGGTCATGCGCGGCCGTCACGAGACCATCGAAATGGGCGACAACCAACCTGGCGAAGACACCGAACACAGCATCACCACCACCTGCTCCTACTACAAGCTCATCGTCGATAACGAAGAGATCATCGAGATCGATTTGCTCAATTTCATCGAGAAAGTGAACGGCGTCGACATGCTTGAAAAGCAGCGTGCCGCGATCGGTCTCTGACCCTCTCTCAACCGTTGGACACTCCTCATGCAAAGCATCGAAACACACGAAACCGACACGTCTATCGATGACAACAGCGTCACCCTCGATACGCCCATCTGTCGCGGAAAAACCACGATCTACACACTCAATCTGCGCAAACCCCAATCAGGCGAACTGCGCGGCGTTCAGTTGATCGAGTTGCTGAACATGGACGTGGCAACCCTGATCAAGATCCTGCCGCGCATCACTTCACCCAACATTACCGCGCCGGAAGCCGCCGGCATGGACCCGGCAGATTTGCTGGCCTGTGGCAGCAAGATTTCCTCTTTTTTGTTGCAGAAGTCGGTGAAGACGGATGTCTGCCTCGTTGCGTAGAGGACGCCATGGCTGACTTGGCGGTGGTCTTTCATTGGGCGCCAACGGATATGGATTCGCTGGGCCTGCAAGAGCTGATGGAATGGCGCGAACGCGCCAGGCGGCGGAGTGTCATCGATGGCGAATGATTTGAAACTGCGGGTATTGCTGAGTGCCATCGATCAGGCCTCTCGGCCACTGAGGGCAATCAACAACAGCAGCATCGGCGCCGCCCGTGCCTTGAAGGACGCCCGTGAAAAGCTCAAGGGACTCAACTCACAGCAAAAAGATGTGAGCGCGTGGCGTTTGCAGCGCTCGGCTGCTGAGACCACGGCGCAGGCGCTCAACGTCGCACGCGAAAAAGTCAGACACCTCAGTCAACAAATGGCCGCCACGGGTGCGCCGAGCAAGGCGATGACGCAAGATTTGCGCAACGCCATCCGTGAGGCGCAGAAGCTCAAGCAGCAACACCAACAAAACAGCGAGAAACTACAACACCTTCGTACTCGGCTACACGGAGCGGGCATCAGCACGCAAAACCTCAGCCAGCATGAACGACGCCTGCGTGAGCAGACAGATGCTGCAAATCGAAGCATCGCCGAGCAGACCCGACGCTTGGCGGCATTGGCGGCTCAACAGCGAAAGCTGTCAGAGACACGCGCCGCTCTAAACATTCAGCGAGACATCGCCAGCACGATGGCTGGAAAAGGCACAGCAATAGCCGCCAGCGGCGGCGCTACGTTGTATACCGGCACCAAGATGATCATGCCCGGCATCGAATTCGACGCCAGCATGAGCAAGGTGCAAGCGATCACCCGTCTCGATCAAAACGCTGTCGAGCTTTCGGATCTACGCAAGCAGGCGCGAGGGCTGGGCAGTTCCACACAATTCACCGCCGGCCAAGCCGCCGATGCCCAAGGTTTTCTGGGCATGGCTGGCTTCCAGCCGAAAGCGATCAAAGCCGCCATGCCCGGCATGCTCGACCTCGCGTCTGCCGGCGGAACTGAATTGGCCCAGACCGCTGATATCGCTTCAAACATTCTCTCCGGACTCGGCATGGATGCCGAGCACATGAGCAAACTGGGCGACGTACTCGTCGGCACGTTTACCCGCTCCAACACCAATTTGCAGATGCTCGGCGAAACCATGAAATACGCCGCGCCAATGGCCAAGACCTACGGCGTCGAGCTGGAAACCGCAGCCGCGATGGCCGGCAAACTGGGGGATGCTGGCTTGCAAGGAAGCATGGGCGGCACTGCGCTGAGTTCGATCATGAACCGCTTGGCAGCGCCGCCCAAAGCCGCAGAAAAAGCACTCGCACAATTGCAGATCCGCACTGCTGATGCTCAAGGCAACTTGCGGAAAATGCCGGACATCCTCAAAGAGATTCACGACAAAACCAAAGATTTGGGCACTGCGAAAAAAGGTGGGCTGTTCAAGGCCATTGCCGGTGAAGAAGCCGTCAAAGGCATGGCTCAATTAGTGGATCAAGCCGGCAATGGCGAGTTGCAAAAGCTAATTGCCAGCCTGCGGGAAAGCCAAGGCGAAGCGGCCCGCACCGCCAGAGTCATGGCCGACAATTTGAAAGGCGACCTGACGACATTAGGGAGTGCCTGGCAGGATCTGGGCATTGAATTGCAGGATCAGCAGGACGGGCCTCTACGATCGCTGATCCAATCCCTCACGGAAGTTATTCGCGGTGTAAAAAGCTGGGCCGCCGAGCATCCAGAACTGGCAGCCGCTATTGTAAAAACCGTGGCAATCATCGCGGGGTTAGCGGTGGTACTCGGCAGCCTGATGATTACAATTGCCGGTGTCATGCTGCCATTTGTGGCGTTGCGCCTCATGTTCCTGAGCTTGGGGATTCGCCTGCCCAGCCTGATCAGCCTGTTGTGGAGTCTTGGTCGCAAGGTGTTGCCGTTCGTGGGTAAAGCGCTGCTGCTCTTGGGGCGCGCGCTGATGTTGAATCCCATCGGCCTGGCCATCACGGCCATTGCTGGCGCCGCCTACTTGCTCTACCGAAATTGGGACGCCGTGAAGCTCTACTTCACCGATGCATGGAAAGAGATCAAAGCAGGTTTCGACGGTGGCACGACCGGTATCCTCAAGACCCTGATCAACTTCAGCCCCGTGGGTTCGCTTTACCAGGCCTTCGCTGCCGTCATGAAATACCTCGGCATTGAACTGCCCGGCCGGTTTACCGAGTTCGGTGGGATGATTATCGACGGGCTGGTTAAAGGGCTGAAGGCCGGGATCGGCGAGCTGAAAAATGTCATCGGCGATATCGGCGACTCCACCATTGGTTGGTTCAAGGAAAAGCTCGGTATCAACAGCCCTTCCCGCGTCTTTGCCGAGTTGGGCGGATTCACCATGGCCGGCCTCACTCAAGGATTGGAGCGTCATCAGCGTCAACCTATCGGCGTGCTCAGTGGTTTGGCTCGCCAACTCAACGATGCAGGCAAAGCCATCAGTGTTATGCCGGGCGCGAGAAGCCATTCGCTGACCGTCGACAAGCGATCTCCGCTCAAACCTTCTACACTTTCAACTCACGACAGCCACGACACTTACGAGATCAACATCCACCCTGCCCCAGGCATGGATCCATTGGCGATTGGTCGTGCGGTACGCGCGGAGATAACCCGAATCCAACATGAGAAAGATGCCCGTCAACGCAGCCGTTTGGCCGATCTGGAGTAACGCCCATGATGCTTGCCTTGGGCATGTTCGTCTTCAGCCTCTCCACCGCTGCATACCAAGCCCTGCAACGGCAAACCGAATGGCGCCACGCGAGCAGCAATCGTGTCGGCTCGGCACCGGCTCGGCAGTTTTTGGGTCGAGGTGACGACTCGATCACCCTGCCCGGCGTCATCCTGCCGGAACTGGCCGGCAGTGCGCTCAGCCTCGATGCATTGCGGCTGATGGCCAACACCGGTAAAGCTTGGCCGATGGTCGAAGGCACCGGTCGGATCTACGGCTTGTGGATCATCGAAAGCCTGAGCGAAACCAAGACCCTGTTTTTCCGTGACGGCAAACCCCGGCGGATTGAATTCACGTTGAGCCTCAAGCGCATCGATGATGACCGCATCGACCTGATCGGCGCCGGGACCAGCGTGGGCATCAGCATCATGAGGGCACTGCTGTGATCGACGTCGCACTCTCCCGCGTCACCGGCTATCTGGACAAGGCGCTTTCACGCTTCCAGCGGGAAGCGGCTTACCCAGTGCCGGCGTTCCGCATCACCGTGGACGGCAGCGACATTGCTCCGGTGATCAGCCTGCGCCTGATGAGCCTGGACCTCATCGACAATCGCGGCATTGAAGCCGACCAGCTTAGCATCACCCTCAGCGACCACGACAGCCTGGTCGCCATCCCGCCCACAGGCGCACTGATTCGGCTGTGGTTGGGCTGGAGCGATACAGGTTTAGTCGACAAAGGCACCTACACCGTCGACGAAACCGGACACACCGGCACCCCCGATGTGCTGACCATCCGCGCTCGATCAGCCGACTTGCGCAAGAGCTTTAAAACAAAACGCGAACGCAGCTGGAGCAACACCACCCTCAGCGAGGTGATCGGCGACATCGCACTGGGCAACGGCCTCACCGCTACCATCGCCGGCATTCTTGACGGCTTACCCATTCTGCAGCTCGACCAAGCCAACGAATCTGACGCCAATCTGATCAGCCGTATCGGCGAAGAATTCGATGCCGTCGTCACCGTCAAGGCTGGTTGTCTATTGTGCCTGCCAGCCGGCGGCGGCAAGACCGCCAGCGGCGCCGACCTGCCCCACATCACACTGACTCGCACCGACGGAGACCAACACCACTACCTGCAAGCCGACCGGGATAGTTACGACGGCGTGCGCGCCTACTTCTACGACGTGAACAGCGCCGAGAAACAGCATGCCATCGCGGGTGGTGGCGAAAACCTCAAGGATCTGCGCCACACGTACAGCGATCGGCAGTCAGCCTTGCGTGCGGCCCGCGCGGCGTTCAACCGGTTGCAACGAGGCAGCGCCACGCTCAGTTATACGCTGGCGGTAGGCCGACCGGAGCTCATCCCGGAGCTGACCTACTCGCTCGAAGGCGTGAAGCCCGAAATCGACGAGATCATCTGGTACGGCGGCAACGTGCAGCACTCCCTCAGCGCGGACAGCGGCTACATCGTCAGCCTGGAGCTTGAAAGCAAATTACCGGATGACACAGTCGAGGAATTGACTGAAAAGAACAAAGACCAATTCACAGGCGTCATCGCGTACTACCGAGAAAAGAAAACCGGTGTGCAGAACCCTGTGACCGCCGCAGATCAGCGCAAGCCAAAACGCTTATGTTGGCTCTACGCCACTGAGAACGCTGCCAAGCGTGCAGCGGATCGTGAATGGAAAAAGCTCCAACGAGACATTACATGACCCATCAAGGACGATTTCATGCAGGACATACGTTGCGGCCATTGCTGCCGCAAACTCGCCGCCGTTAAAAGCTTCACTGAATTACAAATCAAGTGCCCGCGCTGCCGGACACTCAACCACCTGAAGGCCCCGAGCCTCCCCCCAGTGTGCCGCGAGCATCCAGAACAACGAGTTCATGAATGCCGCAACCCACCCTTGGCAGCCTGTTCGCAGGCATAGGAGGCTTTGATGTCGGATTTGAAAACGCGGGATACCGCAGCGCCTGGCAAGTCGAACTCAACCCCATCAACCGGGCTGTGCTTGCCGATCGATTTCCCCACGCACAGCAATTTGAAGACGTACGCCAGTGCGGCGCCCACAACCTTTGCTCGGTCGACGTCCTCACCGCCGGCTTCCCCTGTCAGGACATCAGCATCGCCGGCGCCCGAGAAAGCAACCGAGACACCCGAGGACTACGAGGCGAGCGCAGCGGATTGTTTTGGGAAGTCATACGAATCCTCAAAGAAGTACAACCTCGGTGGGTGGTGCTTGAGAACGTCGTTAACCTGCTCGCTGTCAACGATAGCCACGACTTTGAAACAGTCATCCGGGCCCTTGCGGACTGCGGGTATGTGGGATTCTGGCGAGTGCTTAATGCTCAATATTTCGGAGTCCCCCAGCAACGTCGTCGAATATTCCTGGTCGCCGGTTATCGACGCATGCCCCCCTTCGAGTTCCTGGCTGACGCCGCGCCAGTGGACGCAATATCTCCAGCGTCTCAATCGCAGCAATGGCCACGCCCAGCGGATGCCTGGGCTGCCAATACTCTACTCGCAGACAGCACCACCTCACGAATCGCTCTGGGCTGTACCACTCTCGTCGCTCACGCGAACGGATGGGATCAGATGGTTGAGCGGCAGCGAGCGGCTGAAGATGATGGGTTTTGCCTCGGGCTGGATGCGGCCAACCTTGCAGAGGCTTTCGGTGCCGGAAATGCCGTTGTTACGCAGGTGGCGGAATGGGTTGGGAGGAAGCTGATGCCTCGACGATAAAATAAATGCATTTCTACCCTTTCATGTTCAAAGACATTCATTTATGCTCAAATCACTTCGGATGGCTTTGAAGGCATTTGAGCATAATTGGAGGCTAATTGAATGACAAAGAAAGAGATCGATTTAGTTGAGCGAATCGCCAACGGGAGTACTCGCCTCCTCAGCGCGGACGAGATTTGTGAAAAGCTTTCTATTTCACGCTCGACCTTTGATCGATGGGTTAGAAACAGCAGCGTTGTGGAAGATTTCGTCAACGGAAAAAGCTCGATGGTTGAGGCTGCGAAAATCGTCGCTCGAAAAAATCCCTTGTTCCCAAAAAATACCCTTTTCCCGGCAGACAAAGAGTCATCCACGACATTTCCTCCGCCCGACATTCGCATTGGTGGTAGCCCTAGGTGGGACATCGAAACGTTCAAAATGTGGCTGACATCCAATCTCACTCGTCCTCAGTGAAGAGGCCTAAGCACGGGTCGTGTTATAAAAGGCCAAAAAAAAAGGGCTGACCGACTCAACGGTAGCCCTTTGTTTGATTGACACTGCCGCGATCAGGCGGCCTTACTACTTACACTGACTTCAAGTCGAAGATCTGCACCGGCCAAAAGATTTACCAAGGCATCCAGAGAAAATTTGTCGACTTTCCCCTTCAGCAGGTCATTAAGCCTAGGCTGTGTTACATGCAGCCGCTTGGCTGCTTCGGTTTGCGATACATCCCAAGCCTTCACGACTCGGATGATTGCTCGCATCAACTGAGAGCGGATGCGCAGGTTTTCGGCTTCTTCTGGCGTGTCAACCAACGCTTCCCAGACACTGGTCGCGCGTTCGTTTGCCATACAATTTTTCCTCATTAGGAATATTACTAACTTTTGATTAGACGCTTTGCATTTCGTTTCATCGAGCATGGTAGACAGCTGGTACAGGTAGCCGTTTACCCCTTCACCTGAGGTGAAGGGGGCCGGCCCCGTTCTGCGATCAACCCAGCGATTTGTATCTGGTTTTAGCCAAATCAATATCGCGCTTTTCCGTCTTTTGAGTGGTCTTTCGGAAGGCATGCAATACATAGATTGCCTCCGGCCGGTTAACCACATAAAACACGCGAAAAGCCCCTTCTTCGCATGCTATCCGGATCTCTTGCACACCCGGCCCAACGGATTTCATCGGTTTCCAGTCATCGGGCTCTTCACCCTCCTGCAGCCCTTGCAACTGGTAGCCTGCTCGCTTCATTGCTGGTTCAGGGAAGTCCCGGAGGTCTTCCAGGCTACTACCGACCCACTCGATTTTCTTCAATGCAACAATGTTCATTCAAGCTCCCTACACGCCGACGGCGATCTCTAAATTTGTTGGTTTTCATCATGATTTTCCCTTCGGATTAAGATTGATGCTGGGGTGTGCCGCGTCCGAAAATATGGATATATGCAGCCTCTCTCACACCAGCGAAATGAACTCTATATCGAAATTGATATAAAATCAAGCGAAGAGTGATTGCCATGATTGCTACCGAAGATGCGCTCCAATCAATGCGCGAGGACCAGTACGAAGAAGCCTCTCCACTTAGGGATTAAGCTTTTTCTTACAGACTTACCATTGGCACCTCCGGTAGCCTTCCAAAGCTCAGCTAAGCCTGTCTTATCAACACGGATGAACGACACAAGGATGACGAATGATTTCTTCTGCCCGCCTGGGTGACAAGCACGTCTGCCCATTGCCAAGTCACGGCACCACCCCAATTGCCTCCGCTAGCGGTGACGTAAACATCAACTCGATGGGTTCTGCCCGTGTCGGCGATACCTGTGGATGTGGCGCCGTCATCACGACAGGTTTTCCATCTATCCAGGTGAATGGCCGCCCGATGGCCCACTTGGGCAGTCCCACCAGCCATGGCGGGACAATCATCACCGGATCAGGAGATGTCGGTGGTGGCTTTGTCATGGGAAATGCTGGTGGTGCAACAATCATCAACTTCATGGCGCTCGGGGCCTTCCGCACCGATGGCTCCGTGGACGATGAGAAGATGGCGACCTTGTTAGCCGATCCCAAGCTTATTGAAAAAGCCACAGCTGCTAATGCTCTGGTAGCGCCGAAGACTGCCGAGCAACCTGATAAAAAACCCGAACAGAACCCCGAGCCAAAAGCCGAGCCCGCTGCCTGTAAAGACCCGGACATGATGGAGAAGCTGGCGAGCTATATCGCGGCCGAGATGAACACCAACATCAATAGCCCAGCCGTTCGCCAGATGAAAGAATTGAACAGCTACGACCCCCATGCCAAGACCATGGAATACATGGCGCTGCCCTTTTACCTTCAGCTTGGGCCGAAACCGGATTTCTATAGCATGGCGCTGGGGATGAAAGCTAAGGCTCTTGCTATTTGGACTGAGCGAGTCGGTCAAAATCGCCCTTGGGACCACAAGCCGATCATCCGAAAGACCATCGGGGGCGTTTGGCACAAGCAAGGAAAGTACGAGTATTTCTATGACATTTGGTCGAACGTCCATTACGGCTATGTGGGTAGGGCTGGAGGTCTATCCGAGAGTGCGCTGCTGGATGGTGCCGGTGGTGAGCAAATCATTTCAGATGCCCTACGCAAAGCCCAAGAAGTCGTAACAAAGCCTAAAGAGCAATGGGAATTACCCGGCCCAAACCGCTCAGCCAATGTCGACGGTCTGAGGGCGTGGGATGATGCGCCCGATCGAATATCCATAAGCATCGGCGTGAATCTCTATCGCCACCATCCCAATGGGGGCATCACAGCCAAAATGATCATGGATCAAGTCCTTGCAGTACCACCTAAGGAATGGGGAAAAGGAATCAAACTACATGAATGCAAATAAAACCGGTCGCCGTTATGCGCGGTGGATCCTTCTGATACTCGTCGCCCTTCCAATAGCTTTTTGGTATTTCGGCTCCCCAGTCGTAGCGGTGAATTTTTCCCCGAAGAGCGAGGGAGAATTTCACTACGTTTGGAACACCCAAGACAGAATTCATAGAGGCGATATCAAGCACGGTGGCTCGGCCGTTGAGTTCGGCTACCTATTCCCTGATGACGACTTTTTCATGATGTTCGATTGGTGGACTGATAAAGGTTTTCAGAGGTGCATCGACATCACCCCCAAATGGGGCCGAACCATTGACATCTATCTGGATGAAACAGGAAGGATCGATATCCCTAAAACCGGCCCGGACGTTATTGCTCGATTAAAACAATGCACCGGCGAGCCTGACCCTTTTCGGCCCTGAGATTCAATTACATTTAACCGTCCACAATTGGTCCAGATTCGTCGTAAAGCTCTGACTCATCATATCCCTTCGCATCCCCCAACCAGGCGCTGCCGGCACACTGCCGGCGCGCAGCGTTCCGCTACCCCACCGTTGATTGATCTCGTCTAAAACCCCCATAACTTTTTCGGCGGCGAGCGGTTGTGATTGCGCGAATAGATCATCCGTAAACTCTCCGGGCTGTCGCAGGTCCATCAGCAAAACTTCAGCTTTGCTGTATCTGAAGCCCGGCCGAAACAGACGGTTGATTGCATCAGTCGCGGCCTTGGTCAGCAGCCGCACATCATTCGTAGGGTAAGGCAGTTCGACCAGCGCCCCGTTGGCGTACTTGGCTTCCTCCGGACTGAACATACCGGTTCGAATGCTGACGCGGATCTTCTTGCACAACGAATTCTGCGCTCTCAATTTTTCCGCAGCCCGGTGTACGTAGGTGGCCACCGCTTCCTTGATTGGCTCTATGGTGGTTAGTCTCTTCCCGAACATTCGGCTGCTGCAGATCTCCTGCTTGGCGGCCTCGGCTTCGGTGAGCTCCAGGCAAGACGTCCCGGTCAGTTCACGAGCAGTCTTCTCGATCACTACGCTGAACTTCTGCCTTAGCGTCCAAGGGTCGGCTTTCGCCAGGTCCATTGCTGTTCTGATCTGCATGCTTTCGAAATGGGCTTTCATTCGCCGTCCCACTCCCCACACCTCCCCGACATCTGTATTTCGCAACACCCAGTCGCGCTTAACGGGGTCGCAGATATCCACTACTCCGCCGGTATGCGCTTGCAGGCGCTTTGCTGTGTGGTTGGCGAGTTTGGCTAGGGTCTTGGTGGGCGCAATACCGACGCCAACAGGGATGCCTGTTCCTTTGTAGACGGCGGCGCGAATGGTTCGGCCGAAGGCAGTCAGGTCACCCGGAATGCCAGTGAGATCGGCGAAAGCCTCATCAATGCTGTACACCTCCACCGCCGGAACCATGGACTCGATGATTGTCATCACGCGTTCGCTCATGTCGCCATACAACGCGTAGTTGCTGCTGAAAACCTGCACGCCGTGTTGGCGCAACACGTCTTTGATTTGAAAGTACGGCGCGCCCATCTTCACGAAGGGTTTGGCGTCGTAGCTGCGGGCAATGACGCACCCATCGTTGTTGCTCAGAACGACGATGGGAGTCTTGGCTAGATCAGGGCGAAAAACTCGCTCGCAGCTTGCGTAGAAGCTGTTGCAGTCAATGAGGGCAAAGACCTGCTCACGACCTGCCATGGTCGCGCACGCTATAGGTCACTACGCCCCAAATCACCAATTCATCACCCTCCATTACATAGCGCGGCGGGTACTTGCTGTTTGCCGATAGCAGCATGACGACGTTGTCGCGGCGGTGCAGGCGCTTGCAGATGGGTTCGGCGTTGAGACCGGCAATGACGATATCGCCGTGTTCGGCATTGAGGCTGCGATTAACGATGACCAGATCGCCGCAAAATATTCCCGCGCCTTGCATGCTGTCGCCCTCGATCTTCGCTAGGTAGACGTGCGGCGCTCGGATATCGAACAGCTCGTCCAGGGAAATATGCTTTTCGATGTGGTCGGCGGCTGGGGACGGAAAACCCGCCGGTATACGGAACGAGTAAAGGGGGAGCGTTTCGCCGCCCGCCGACAACGGGCCAAGGATGGTGACACTCATGATTCGAACCTGGATGAGAAATGGACTGTAGAGACGAGGTGACCCGTCACTGCCTACTCATCGCTATTGATGTCGAGCATCGATTCCACCGCAAAAGCTAGCGCCCCATCCGCCAGCTCAAGCAAATCGCAGAGGTCATCGCTATCAATCACCTTGTTTGTGTACAGCGTGCGGGCTCCGGACAGGAGTGCTTTGTGGTGAGCGCCTGGTCGAGCGAAAAGCGCGGATCTGTCGGCGAGCATCGCCTGCCAGTGCGTCAGGTCTTTTGACGGTTTGGCAGATGTGGCGGTAATTGAGGATTTCATCGGTTCGGTTTCCCATGCGAATAATACTGTACGCATAACCAGTATATTCACAGTCTACGAATGATACCTACAAATGCCGACGAAATGCCCTACGAGCCTTAAAGAAACGACTGATGGAAAATGGTATTTTTGACAGTTTTTATAGGCAAAAAAAACCCGTTCCAGCCGAAACTGAAACGGGTTCTTCCCCACAACAACTACCGTTACTTCAGGTCGTCAAAGTGGTCTCGCAGGAACTCGTAAAAGCGAAACGCTTTAAACAATCTCCATACGAGGCTCAGCGTACGCAGCAAAAGCTTCATACGTTTTGGCCTCCAGGTTGGGGGCCAAACCTCCAGCACACTTACCGGATCACGCGTGCCTTCAGCAAATACGCCAGTATTGCCTGTGAGGCGGCCGGTTGAGACCCCTCCGAGGCATCGTTCCGGCACGGGTGCATAACCGTGTCAGAGGGCATAAATCTGTTATGCCACCAGCCAAACCTCACCGCCGCACTGGCATACGAGCGACGGCATCTTAACCTGATCCATAGGGGTTCTCTGGCAAAAGGATAAGGGGGTTTTGTAAATCGGTATTTCTGCCAGCATCATCCCTTCGGGCTATCGGCCAAAAAGCACTTTTCGGCGATTTGGTCGTGTGGCTCAAAAATCGCCTTGCGAGGATGAGCGAAGACTAATAACATGACCGCACGCCAGTATTGTCTGTGAGACGTACTTAGCCCGAGCCGCAAGCGAAGGCTTACAAAAGAACCGCCCTGCAAAGGCGGTTTTTTTTCGCCTGCCGTTTGCAGGTACGGTGTCAGCGATTTCCCGAATACGGCTTTTGAGGTACGCGATCAAGCCGGGCACAGGTTTCGAGATAATCAACTACAGCCTCTCGAAACGCTCCTCGCAGCTCCGCGACTGACGTTCCGTGAAATCCAACGAGATCTTTGATTTCTGTTATTTGGCCGACAAAAAGGCCATCTTCATCACTGTATTCAATTCGGCTCACATAGCCGTTGTATCTCATTTTGCTCACGGGGCGACTCCTGATCTCTCATGCAAAGCCTGCGCTTCACAGGCAAGTGAGTCCGCAGCTTGTTTGACATGGCGATCAGAATATCGAGTGACTCGAATCGAAGTTGTAGGCAAAATCCGCGAGTTGCGTAAGTAAGCACGACTTAGGTGCTTTTCGCAGGCAAGCGACTTGCTAGCCTTCGATTCGCCGGAATATTCTCCAGACGTCGCTGCATATCAGCGATCGGGCTTGGTAACCCGACGAGTTGCGCAACAGCGCCCCTTCACAATTGCAGGCTTAATCTAGCCCGTAGTTTGTTATGGCGGCTGTGCGTGGGACGCCCTCGGGCGTGCCGGTCTCCTTGACTCCCGGTTTACCAACCTGCGCATAGCTGCCACCCATTTCGCTTGGTAACGAAATCGGCAGCTCCCTATGTCAAGGAGCTAGACAATGCATCCTGTAAGTCCGCTACAAATCCCGCTTTATCCTCAATGTAATGCTTCTTTCTTCTTTCAATGCCTTTCCATCTATGGAGGTGACCAATGATCGAAGAAGTCGAAGAAAAAACCCGCGGTTTCACCCCCTTCATCTACTGCGGTGACAAACCGCTGTTTCAAATTTGTGCAGGCGTTCCGGTCAAGGACGCGTTGTCTCGAGCCTCTGATCTGCTGTGCCTGGTTAAATCGCTCAGCGAAGACGCGGCGTTCGCGAAAGACACTGACCGATATGCTTGGGCTGCGCATTTCCTAACGGAGATGGCAAAGGCAGTGATCGATGATGTAATAAAAGCCGTCTCACCCAGATCTAAACCAATGATTTTGCGAGCAAAATAGCGTCCGAATCTTCAGCGGTTTTGGGTAGGTGAATGGTGGTTAGGGGCGCTGAGTATTGGCGCCCCCTCCCCAAAGCCATGAAAAAACCCGACGCAGCGCCGGGTTTCCTTTGGTGATTTCATCTCAATACCATCGATCGTCGAAATCAGGTCGCTCGTACTGGCCTTTGAGGTCACGGCTTTTGGATCAGCGCCTGCGATATGCGACTTATGTACCCACGATCCGCCTCGGTCATCGTTCTATACCATGCGAGAAGATTGCGCTCTTCCTGAGTTAATTCGGACATTTCGCACTTGGTTTTTTGCGTGCGTACGTTCTCTTTTTCATCTTGATCCAAATGCCCACTACTCCATTAAGTGCATTGCAGGCGCAACGTTACTCATGAGTGTGGAAAATCAAAACCGAAATCCGTCGTAACGAATGTCCTAAATGTCGACGAGTTATTTCTTGGCACCAGAAGGATGGGTGACTTCGGCCATGGCACCTATGATGCGATGCACAGCTTTTTGGTCATAATCGGACAGGCTCCGGAACTGCTGAAGCATCTGATCCTCAGTAGCATTGAGGCCACGGGCGGAAGCCGGCATACGTCCCCCGGTCAGGACATAAAGCACGTCTACGCCTGCCTTGGCCACCGCTGTGAGATAGGCGGAATCAGGGTTGCGCTCCCCCTTTTCATAGCTGCCTTGAGTATTACGCGTGATGCCGCCCTGCTGTGCAAAGGCATCCTGGTTGAGGCCTAAGCGCGTCCTTTCCTCGCGCAAACGCTCACCCACTCCAACATCCAAGTTTTCCGGAGATGCACAACTTTTCAAGCTTTCACCCTTTACAGGCCCAACTATTTGGGCATAATGAAATCAAACCAACACGAATGCACACGAATGGACACTATGCCCGCCCCACTCACAACCGAGCAAGCCCGAGCGGAACTGGATCGAAGGGGCATCAGTCTCGCTGAGTTTTGCCGCCGCAATGATCTCAACAGCAATTTGGTCAGTGACTTGCTCAACGGCCGCAAGAAAGGGCTTCGCGGCAAAGCACACAACGCCGCGGTGTTGCTGGGTATCAAACTCGGCACGATCAGCGCCGGAGACTGAGCTACTTCATCGTTCATTAACGCAAGGATGCCGCCATTGAGCACTTACAAACTCGTTTGCCCCCATTGTCATTCCCGGATGCGAATACGCACCAGTGAAGGCACTCATATCTTTCTGCGCGTCGCTTATCTGCAATGCCTCAACGAAGCCTGCGGCTGGTCCGTACGGGCTGAATTTGAGATGACGCATGAGATGAGCCCGAGTGGCATGGCGAACCCTGCCGTGCAACTCCCCTTGGCATGTGTGGCATTGCGTCGAGCAGCCATGCAGCCCGATGACCATCAGATGTCGTTGATTCCGCCTCAAGGAATGGAGGCCGCACAATGAACGCCATCCATTTTGCCCCCGACTATCGCACCTGCATGCAGGACGCGGCTCACGCTTACCTGTTGCGGCATCGCGCGGAATACTTGGCTGATTCAGATCGTTTGTTCAGTAGCGCTGAGCGCCATTTGATCGTTGGCCTGGAAGTACCCGCCAGTCTTGCCGCGAAGCTGGTGCATTTGGCCTGGACTGACATGCAATGCACCAAGCATTCAGTTAGCACAGTCGGCGTCGGCAATACGCTCTAAGCACCCACCCTTTTAAACAAACGGCATTCCCGCTCTGAGGGATGACGGATGCGCTTGCCTAAAATTCGAGGTTTTCATGGAAGATAACGTCAGCATCAACTGCAACCTGACTCGCGTTGAAACAGAACTCCTGCTCGACGCCATACGCTCCCAATACGCCGAGCAGTTCCAGACACACTGGTACGAAGAGCGTTTCAGTTCGATCCCGATTGACCTGCGCCACGATGCGTTGCTTGCGGCAATCCCGATGATGTCGGGTCTGCGACATTTGATTGTGGCGCTCTCCCACGGGCTCGGGAGGAAGTTTCACCGGTGAGCGCGTTTGCCAGCAACCTGCATGCTGACGTGTTGCTGCGTCTCAAGGATGACTATGGGCTCCAGCGCCGCTTGAGCACCGATTATCTGCGAGGCGGCAAATGTCCCGCGTGTGGAAAAAAGGAACTCTACACGCGCTATTCAGAGCCTTGGCTGCTCATCTGCGGACGAGAAAGCAAATGCGCGCAGCGGTGGCACCTCAAGGATATCTACGAAGACCTGTTCGATGATTGGAGCAAGCGTGCGCCCTCCTCTGAGCAATTTCCCATGGCGACCGCTCGGGCTTACCTTGAGTTTGCCCGAGGCTTTCGGTTTGAACTGATTCAGGGGTGGTTCTCTCAGGAAACGTATTTCTCTGAGGCGTTAAACGCCGGCAGCGCCACGGTGCGGTTCACGCTGGAAAAGGGAGGTTACTGGGAGCGCCTGATCGATCGACCGCATCGCTTCGGCAAGATGAAAGCGCGCTTTAAGCCCGGTGACAGTCCGCGTGGTGTCTGGTGGTGCCCGCCCTCTATCGAGCTGCTGGAGGTCAAAGAGCTGTGGATTGTCGAGGGTATTTTCGACGCGATCGCTCTGGTGCATAACGGCATTGCGGCAGCGTCCGCGATGTCGTCCAACGCTTTCCCTGAGGACTCATTAAAGGAACTCTCACGCCTGCGCGGCGGCAAGCTGCCCAAGCTGGTGTGGGCACTAGACAACGAATCGGGCGCGCACAAGTACACCAAGCGCTGGGTGCGCCAGGCTCGAGCCTTAGGTTACGAATGCGAGGCAGCGCAGATCCCGCAGACGGACAGCCGCAAGGTCGACTGGAACGATCTGCATCAGCGCTGGGCTTTCATCGATGACGAAAACCAGCGCGCCGAGCAGATCAAAAAAGACGTGGCCATCGCCCGCTATCACGGCGCCTTACTGATCGCGGAAAGCGCATCAGAGAAAGGCGTTTTGATGTACGACTGGCGTGAGCGCCATGAATTTCACTTCGGTTTCGACAGCCGTTTGTACTGGTTCAGGATGGATCTGGAGAAGTTCAGCCGGGCGATGCATGCGCTGGAAACTTCTGACCTTCACGAAGACCAGCTACTCAGCGAAGGTCAGCGCCGGCAAAAAGCACTGCGTCAGTGTGGCGGTGTTGTCGAGATTGCCAACTGCTACCCACAGGCCCTGTATTTTCAGCGCAACGAAGTGACCGACGAATCCTGGTACTACTTTCGTGTCGACTTCCCCCACGACAGTGGCAGTGTCAAAAACACTTTCACCGGTGGTCAGGTCGCCGCCGCCAGTGAGTTCAAAAAACGTTTGCTAGGGATGGCTGCCGGCGCGGTGTTCACCGGTAGTAGCAAGCAGCTCGACAAGATCATGAAGGATCAGTTGTTCGGTTTGAAGACCGTCGAAACGATCGACTTCGTCGGCTACAGCAAGCAGCACAGTTGCTACGTGTTCGGCGATCTCGCAGTGCGCAGCGGCATCGTCAGCCTGGTGAATAAGGAAGACTTTTTCGAGTTCGGCAAGCTGCGACTCAAGACACTGCAGAAGTCGATCACCATGCACATTCAGCGCGATGGGAAGCAGTACCGCACTGACTGGTTGCCGATGTTGTGGTTGTGCTTTGGTGCCAAGGGCATTGTCGCCCTCGCCTTCTGGTTTGGCTCGCTCTTCGCCGAGCAGATCCGAGCGAAGTACAAGTCGTTTCCGTTCCTTGAGGTCACCGGTGAGGCCGGCGCAGGCAAAACCACGCTGCTGACTTTTTTGTGGAAGCTGCTCGGCCGCGAGCATGAGGGTTTTGATCCTTCAAAATCGACCCGGGCCGGACGTCAGCGGGCGATGGGTCAAGTTTCCAATATGCCGGTGGTGCTGATAGAGGGCGATCGGAATGAACCAGACAAAGCCCACGCCAAAGGTTTCGATTGGGACGAGCTGAAGGACTATTACGGCGGCGGCACGCTTGGCACCAAGGGCATGAAAACTAGCGGAAACGAGACCTATGAGCCGCCGTTTCGCGGTGCGATCGCTATCAGTCAAAACGCCGATGTCAGTGCCTCGGAAGCGATCCTGACGCGGATTATCAAATCGCATTTTGCGCGCCCCGCACTCACCACTGAGAGCCGCGCGGCCGCTGACAATTTGAACCTGATCCCGGTTGAGCAGTTGAGTCATTTTTTGCTGCTGGCTGTGCGTGCAGAGACCCAAGTGATGACTCGGTTCGCCGAGCGCGTGCTTGTTCATGAACGGCAGTTACGCGAACTCAAAGACATTCGCGTTGAACGGATTATCAAGAACCACAGCCAGTTGATGGCACTGGTGGATTGCCTGTGCCTGGTGTGCCCGCTCGATGAAAACCAGGTTGCCACGACACAAGGAGCGCTGATGAGCATGGCGCTGGAGCGACAAGCCGCGATCAGCGCTGACCACCCGCTGGTTGCCGAGTTTTGGGAGGTATTCGAATACCTCGAAAGTCTCGGCGAAGGCCCGCAGGTCAATCACAGCATCGACCCGAAACTGATCGCCATCAATCTCAACGAGTTCGCCGAGATGGCCAGCGTGCATCGACAGAACCTGGGCGACCTCAAGACATTGCGCGGGCTGTTGGTGAATAGTCGCAGCCGTAAATGGCAGGAAACCAACAAGCCGATTTATAGCGCGGTGCGTGCTGCGCAAGCCGTCAGCCATGCCACGCCCAAGAAGACCACGACGGTGCGCTGCTGGATTTTTCAGCGCGCCTAACCCCCCTGCAATCAAAGGATCACCCGGTGCGACAGCGCTGGGATGCGCTCAATGGAGAAACACAATGCAGACAATGGATTTATGGCTCTCGCCCGCCTCAATGGTGAAGCGACATTTCAGCTTACACACCTGCTCTTTCGACGTTGTTGGGAGGGGGTTATGAAGAGGAAAAAAGCGTTCCCTTGGAGTCTGGATTTGAACGGTGTTTGTGATCAGTGCGGAAAGTCACGGGCGCATGGTGACCATCAGCAGTGCAGCAAGACGCGGCAGTTGGCGGCGGCACAGCGTCGAGTTGAGGAGGCCCGGACAGGAAAACCCTCGACTCGGAGACGGAGCGCTGGGTTGTTTTGGTTGTTGCGTCAGGACTGAGATCAGCACACACAGCATAGGAGGTGCATATGGCAGATGGCGTAGAGGCCCGAGGGAATTCCGTGCGGGTCTACTTTCGTTTCAATGGCGAGCTCTGCCGGGAGCGCATCCCGGGAGGCAACACAGCGGCCAACCGGGAGCATGCAGCGCGCCTGGTGAACATCATCGAATACGAGATCCTGGCTGGAACGTTCGATTACAGCCGGCACTTTCCCGACTCAGGCAAGCTGGTAGAAAACACTTTCGGCCATTACCTGGATCTGTGGCTAAAGATCAAAAGCAACAGCGTTGCCGCAACGTCTTACCGAGGTTACTCCAACAAGGCTGAGGTACATGTGCGACCGCGCTGGGGCAAGGTTCAGATCGACCAGATCGATCATCTGGACCTGCAGGAGTGGGTACAGGACACGCTTTCGAAACGACTCAAGAACAAGACCATTCGCGACATCATCTGCAATGTGCGGCAGGTGTTTCGGCTGTATCGCACCCGGAAAAAGGTCGCGCACGATCCTACTGAGGGTTTGTTCGTGCGCCTGCCGGATCCTGAGGCGCCAGATCCGTTCACCCGAGCGGAGATCAAGCAGATCCTGGAAACGCCAACGTCACGCACTCAAGAGGTGTTGATGGTGCAGTTCATGATTTGGGCAGGGCCGCGGGTTTCAGAAACGATAGCGCTGGCATGGGAGGATGTCGATCTAGAGCAAGGGACGGTGACGTTCCGCCGATCGAAGGTGCGCGGGGCTTATCGGGTGACGAAGACTCGACGGTCAACGCGGCGGGTCCGGCTGTTGGCGCCGGCTTGGGATGCGCTGCGCAGGATTGATGCGATCAACAAAGTGAAAAGAGCCGAGACGGTCGAAATTGTTGAGCGGGATAACAAGACGGTTCGCAAGCACACGCTGCGCTTTGTTTTTGTGAACAGCAAAAGTGGGTTGCCGCACGTGAGTGATTTTGTGGTGCGAGATCGGTTTTTTAAGGCGCATCTGAATGCGGCTGGGGTGCGGTATCGGGGGCCGGGGCAGTGTCGGCATACGTATGCCAGTCAGTTACTGACGACGGGGGTGGCTTCAATTGACTGGATCGCGGAGCAGATGGGGCATACGAATGGGAATATGATTCGGCAGCATTATGGGACTTGGATTAATGAGGATGGGCCGGATGTTGTGGGGATTTTGGAGATTGCTTTAAAGCTTTAGCCATCAAGGAAGACGACTACTGAATTCGCTCCCAAATTTTTGATTCATGAGTGTCTGCGCCTTTCCAAAGACGGAGGAGAAGGCGCTTACACGGTACACCATCAATCAAACTGATCGAGGCTACTATCGACAGAAATAATCTCAAACGCTCCGAAAGCTTTAGTTCCAACTTGAGGAGTGCTTACAACTCTCATCGAAATCGACATACCTTGCCCTGGAATTTCATGATCTGTTCTGTGACTTCCGCTAGCGGACATATCAATCTCCGCAGAAATATCACCATCAGATTTTATATTTGAAATACCTTCGAACTCGATCTCATCAAATATAGTGTCTGACTCAGCCATTGTGCCAGACAGCTCCTCCATCTGCAGTATAGAATATTGATGTTCTTCAAAAAACTCTTCCCAGACCTCTCCCAAATCATTTACCCTTAAAAGCCTATAAGGAAGCTTATCAAAAATCGACTGAAGGTGATCAAACAGCAACTCGGTAGTAAAATCTGGATTTTCAGACTGCTCACTTACAACAACTTTTTCGAGATTCTGAGCAAGTTCCTCTGGCTTATAAAAAACGTACTTTACCTCTGAAAGTGTTTTATTATTGAATTTTTCGTCTTCCAGCAATTCTAGAAAATTATCATACCCAAAAATCGTCGCCACAATCCGGCCATTAGCATCAAGCGAGATTCTTATACCATCCTCATTTAAGCTCTCCTCTACCAATAACATGAACGCAAAGGCCGATGGAAACTGCTGCGACGCCAAAGTAGATCGCAACTTTGCAGTCGCCACATTAAACTTCTCTCTTTCAAGATCCGCCTGCCGCTGCTTGCTCTCTTCCTCTAACTGAATAACACTAGCTTTACTAGTTGCAGCAAGAGCATTGGCAGTCGCCTCTTCGGCATTTTTTTGGGTCAAGACAGTTTGCAGCTTCAGGAGCTCCAACTCTTCTTTAGACTTATCTATATCATACTGGACAATTTGTTCTAAAAACTGCTTATCTGGATTCGACCTCAACCTCGCCTTATTTAAATCCTCCTGCTGCTTAACCTTATCCAACTCAACATTTACTGCCTGCTGATGCAACCGATCATTAACAGTTTTTTGCAAATGCTTGAAGAACAGCGACACCCAAGGAAATACGAAAAGATAAAATGCCGCAAACACCACAGGCAAAACTACAATCGAGTTAAGCGCTAACCACGGGCTTTTTGTTAGATAGTCATGAAAGAAGGCTATACGTTCAGAGGCGCTGCCTTCCCCCCATATCAAGGTGGCTAAACCACTCCAATTACAAACAATCCAAGACCCTATAAACGCACCAATAAAGGGATCATCTATCTTCGTCTTAGCATTTCCAGAAATCGAAGCCCATATATCGTCAAGCATCTTCATGCAGCGCTCTTCCTTGTTCAAAATTGACCTAGTGCGTCACACGCCTGACATGGTCTCGCGCTGACGATACCGCCGCACAAAAATGCCCTATCACAAACCACACATCATAGCCTGAGGAAATCGAAGCGGCATGCACCGCTCTCACCGGAAAATTCCCTAGGCATTCCCATATCACCATTTTCCAGACACCAAAAACCACAAACCCCCGACTTTCTCTAGGAAAATCAGGGGTTCGTGTTTACTAAATGTGGCGGTGAAGGAGAGATTCGATTCAAACGACCACCAACTTCACAAAATCCCGTACTTCAAGGGATGCAGACGGAATAGTAGTACAATCAAGTGGTACAATTTACACCAAATCTCCCTCCAACGGTAGTCACATGCCCGACAATCTTATCCAGAAGAAAGGTGAATCCACTTGGTACGTCCGGATGGCTGTCCCGGTTGATGTCCAGCATAAGCTGGGTGTCAAAGTGTTGATCCAATCGCTGAAAACGGGGCTCCGTAAGGAGGCCATGGATGCCCGCCTACCAATCCTTGCAGGGTGGAAGGCTCGCATTAAGATGGCACGTGACGGTATACCACTACCCGAGGGCTGGCAGGACGAGATCAGATTGCTTGACACCAATCTTGGACAGATTTTCAAGAACCAAAAGCTTGCGCTAGTCGGAGCTGCCGATTCAGCGCTGCCTCCACTAAATCAAACTATCGAAGCACGTATGAAAAGCAGTCCGAAATTCGTGTCAGCCTTTGAGTCTTACGTGCGAGAACATCTAAAAGAGGGACTGGCAGGCAAGGTTCGATTGTTGGATGACATGAGCAAGACATTTCAATCGATGATCCCACAAATACTTGGCCGCCAATTCAACCTACCTGATGCCCAACTCGAAGAAGTAACCAAGCTGCTTTTGGACCCTTCGAATCATAAAATTAGGTCGCCCATCACCACAGCACGAATGAAAGCCTTCCGCGAGTTCAGGGAGGCGCGCAGCACGAACACAAAACACATCGATCAGCAAGTTAGCCGGATGGAGCGGCTATCCAAATTTCTCAACGAAAAAGGACTGCCGCTCAACTTCGACGCAGTGGATGAATGGCTGAAATCAATGAATCGGTCGCCAGCCACGTTAGGTCAGCATCTCATGGCAGGCACTGCGCTCTGGAATTGGGCAATGAAATACGATGCCGTGTGGCGAGAAGAGTACAAGGACAAGATCAACCCCTTCACGGGGCACGATCTCCCACAGGGTGGGGGCTCTGAAACAGCCGGGCAGGATCGAGAAATCTACACACGCGATGACGCTCTGAAGCTGCGACAAGCAGCATTGGCCAACAAAGATCAGCCACTTTCGGACCTCATCATGTTCGGCTGGTACACCGGGGCCAGAATCGAAGAGTTATGTCGCCTCAGCAAAAACAGCGTAATTACCGTTGATGGAATCCGGTGCTTCGATTTCCCAAAGAGCAAGAGCAAGGCAAGCAAGCGTGTGGTGCCAATTCATTCGAATTTGTTGCCCATCGTTGATCGCCTCTGCAAAGACAGCATCGACAACTTCCTAATCCCCACAGAATCAAGCGACAAGTACGACAAACGTTCACACGCAATCTCAAAGGCATTCGGCAGACTGCGTACAGCAGCAGGATTTAGCAAGCTCCACGTATTCCACAGCTTCCGCCATACCGTCATCACCGAGTTGATTCGGGGGGACGTACCAGAGCATCTGGCGAAAGAGTTGGTAGGACATGAAACGGGGTCAGTAATGCACGATGTTTATTCGAAAGGTTCGAGTACGGCACAGAAGCTAGCCGCAATATCCAAACTTACGGCACTTGACAAATAACCACTCCAGCACATGAAGTAACCCTGAGAAATACCTGCGCCCCCTCCATGAAAAGCTTATACAAGGTGTTGAGTGCTTTTATGCGTAACAGACAAAGGAAATAGAACAATGAGAACGGAACAACATGTTTTTCAAGACCTTCAAATCTTGTGTGGCTCACCAGGGTATGTTCACGTTATTGCATATTTCTGCTGGCGCGACAACACGATAAGTTTTGATGATTCGCTTCTATTAGAAGATGTATTGAAGTTACATACAGCCGAGCGGTTGATCAGAACGGAAATGTCGACTTTGATCGGACTGATGATAAAGTCTGAAATCACGTGCAAGCTTCCAAGCCCCGACGCTATGCAGTTGATGATCGACAAAACAGAAACTCTGTTAAACGAACTTCATGAATTCATGATAAAAGACATGACAATGGGGCGCGACAACATTAGCTTGTCGAAGAAACCGGAACGATTGGGCATTGCTTGGCGGGAACCGATTTTTTATGGAGGGGAGTCAGCATATGCTTCTCAATACCGTGATCTAGGGGGAAAGAGGTATGCCGCTGACAATTCATGGATTTATGACAATAAAGGTTTTACCGTAAAAGAAGCAGTTAGTGTTTTTACCGCAATTTCGGAATTCCAAAACCATAAAATTGCAAAGTGGATGGATGGACTTGAAAATACCGACCCTGATGAGTTGACAGCCCTGCCATGCTTTATGGTTGAACTTTTGGATTTATCTAAATTCGCATCGATACCTGTTAGCGTCATACAATCTGTTTTTTCAGCATTTGCATCAGAAAGTTTCCCTACCAACTTAGCTTTTAAAGCCGTGGGTGACTTCAATGCATTTAATGCCAAACCAATATTAAAAGTTGATGACGAAAAATATCTCGTCTTCATGCTGTACTCAGTGTATGAATCTTTCTATGAGTCTCCTTTTTTCTGGTTTCTTGAAGATCAAAAATACAAAAAGATTGCCGACAAAAACAGAGGGGATTTTACAGAGAATTTCGCTGCTGAAAGGCTGGCTCTAGTTTTTGGTACCGATAAGGTCCACCTCAACGTTAACGTATTTCGTGGCACTACCTTAATTGGGGAAATTGACGTTTTGGTGGTGTATGCCGATAGAGTTATTATAATTCAAGCCAAAGCAAAAAAATTAACCATAGATGCTCGCAAAGGTAATGACAATCGCCTACGAAGTGATTTTAAAGCAGCTATCCAAGATGCATATGACCAAGGCGAACTGTGTGCGAAAGCATTGCTTGACGCATCTTGCCATTTACAAGGAGCGGATCGAAAAAAACTGACCCTTCGGGGTAGTATTTCGAAGATCCATATATGCACCCTGCTGGCTGAAAACTATCCCGCTTTGGCATACCAAACTCGCGACTTTTTGAAGTATAAGACTACAGAAATCATCGATCACCCTTTTGTGATGGATGTGTTTCTTTTGGATGTGCTATGTGAAATGCTTCAGACGCCCCTGCGGTTCATGGACTATTTAGAACGCAGAGCAAAGATCAACAACAGGATAATGGCGACTCATGAATTAACAGTGCTTTCATATCATCTTACGAACAATCTTTTTGTGGATGACAAGGCTGACCTTTTACAACTTGGGGACGATGTATCAGCAGATTTGGAAAGCGCAATTTTAACTCGCCGTGAAGGGTTACCGGGAACGGCAACACCCCCTGGGGTTATGACGCATTTTAAAGACACCACGTGGGGCAATCTTATTTCCTCCATAGAATCAGACGGAACAGTTGATGGATTAGACCTTGGCTGCATGCTTCTTGATATGGGGCATGACATTATTGTTCATTTCAATAGTGCAGTTAAAGAAGTATGCAAGGCATCTAGGCAGGATCGCATGCATCACGATGCTGTAATGGCATATCGAGGAGGTGGCGTCACTATTCACTGCAACGAAGAATCAGATGATAGTGCGCGTAAAAAACTTGAATACTTCTGTCTGCGCCGGAAGTATCAGCAGCGTGCAAAAAAATGGTTCGGCATTTGTTTCGCCCCTGATGGTTTGACAGTGCGTTTCTTTCTGACATTTAATTTTGCATGGGAGTATTCCTCCTTAATGGAATCGAATCCTATCCCCCTGAAAAAAGGTACGAGGACGGGCAGAATTGGTGATTTCAAATTCGATTTAAAGAAGATTGGACGCAATGAATCTTGCCCCTGCGGCAGTCGGAAAAAGTTCAAAAACTGTTGTATTGATACATGGGGGCGCTGAGATAGGTGAGTTATTATCCATCGAGAACAAATTTCAGGCGTCCTGTAGAAAAGTAAAAGGTACTTGTACCCACTAGCAGCTACCAGTGATAAATGGTACCGCCTGAATTCAACCTCCCCCGGCATGGGGGGGGGTTAGGTTCCACGTTTGATTCGGTAGACTGTTGCAACGCCAACTCCTGCGAGTTTCGCAATATCTTCCGCTGACATTGTTGGGTGTTTAGACATTAGCATTTGTACTTTTGCCCACTTTTCGACATTTCTCCCCTTTCCTTTTGGTGCCCAATGCGGGTCCGCTAGACGCTTGTTTTCCAATCCTTGTTTGATCCGTTCAACTCGCTTTTCTTGGTCAAGGCGAGCCATCGTCGCCATGAGGTCCAACAGCATGCTGTTGATTACTTCCATGATCTGACCGGTCATGCCCTTGTCTTCGATCAACATGTGAGTGGTAGGTAAATCTGCGATCACAAGGCGTAAGCCCTTTGCTTTGATCTTGGCTTTCAGTGTTTCCCAATCGAATTGTGATAGACGGCTCAAGCGGTCAACACTTTCACACACGACGCATTCACCGGGTTGGGCGGCTTCCAGCAATCGCATTAATTCTGGGCGGTCTAGCCTTGTTCCGCTGATGTTTTCGGAGTACACGTCAGCAATGACAAGGCCTTTGCTGGTTACGAACGCATCCAAGCTAGCTTTAGCTCTTAGTGCGTCTTGGTCCTTGGTACTAGCCCGAAGGTACAAATGTGCTTTCAATTTTCATTATCCTTTAAAGTAAAATTTGATAGACATATGATAATTTGATCATATATCTATCTGCAATAGATTTTTGATAGATAGAAATCGAACGTTATCGAACTACCAGAAAAGTAGACTCTTTTGATAGCGATAGAAGCTGATAGGTGCGTTGCAGTGAAAGAGTGATGTATGGATCAAGGCAAGACGGGAGTCATGGACGTTTGATTCAAGTGCTTGGACGAAATTGTGATGACTGAGATAGTGACATTCAGAAATATTCCGGTTATCAGAGGCTGGTATCTCGCCCACACCAATAAACGGTCATCCAGCACAAACTCTGGCGTGGACGAGAGACTGCCGATTCTACCAGTTGCTAGGTTGGCATTAATCGAAGGACGTTTCATTCTAGCTATTCCCGACGCAGTACCCTGATTGCGCTTGCTATCCCTTCAGCATTCAAATCGAGTGCTTGCAGCGCTGTCACAGCGTTATCGGCAACGTCTACCGAGCCTCGTTCGGCGACCCATTTGGCGAGCTCTTCAACGGCAGCACCGATCCCGTTCTGATTCATCATCAACAGCTCGATGGCGTTGGCTACAGCTTCATCACGATCTGACATGTAATCCTCCTTGATGGTCGGTACTCGGTCATTCTGAGGTACGAATGCCGGAAACGAAGTCTTGAACCAGCTCAACAAGATCGCATCCCAGCACCTTACAAAGGTCGTGCATCTGAATGATGTCCAGACGTCGCGTCCCTCTTTCGACATCACTCATAAACGATTGAGGGCGCCCCATTGCCTTCGAACACTCGACTTGCGTCAACCCCGCAGCAGTCCGCCGGCTCCGCAACAAGGACAAGAACACCTCGTATTCACTTCGATAAATGGCCTTTGGCATGAGGGCTGTCCAGTCTGAGCAGCCCAGAAACGTATATCTGATTTTCGGATATCTGAATTTCAGATATCCTGATAATGCACGCCTCGACTCGCCTAGTGTCGGCGCTTATTGACCAAGGGAATAGATATGAAGCTATACCTCTCAATGTTTCTCGCAACACTCTGTATGCCAATCGCCAGTCTTGCCGGAATCTTTTCCATGGAGCTTGGATACGTCTTGAGCTTCCGCCAAGCGATTGGTGTCGGCGTGCTTGTCGGAAGCGTGA
Source organism: Pseudomonas sp. 4CAES_32.4 (assembly GCF_058136335.1). NCBI lineage: Bacteria > Pseudomonadati > Pseudomonadota > Gammaproteobacteria > Pseudomonadales > Pseudomonadaceae > Pseudomonas > Pseudomonas sp. 4CAES_32.4. The sequence continues at coordinate 1,943,286 of NZ_CM176882.1, read as the reverse complement.
TCATCATCCTCGCCATAATCATCTTCGCGCTAAGCATCCCCTCCACAATGCAACGTTTGCGTAGCGCGACGTGCACCGACAACCAGAGCCGGGGATGAACATGAACAGATCTTTAAAGCTCATGCTGTTGGTGGCCGCCATAACAAGCGCATCGAACCCGGTGATGGCCGCTCAACCAAACGATGCGAATTCGGCGGCATCCAGCCTCTACAGTGAACGCCTACAAGAAATGCTAGATACCACTGGATGGCATTTTGGATCCGCTGTAGACACCAAGCAGATCGTCAAAGAATTTCGGCTAAATCAAGCAAAGGCACAGATTCAATTCAGTAAACCGGGCATTTACCACGGACGGATCAGCAAGGTCGTGGTTGATGGCCGTGGCACATATTTTATCGTTGACCAAGGCCTAGACACCACAGTGACAGTTCTTTTGGACAAGTACCAAGCTTGGCCGTGGAAAAATGTTAATGCCAAAGCTGAAGTCGGTGGAGTTCAATCGGCCTTAGAATTCGCGGCGAATTTCAATACAAATCAACAAATGTATTTCCAGTGTCGCAGGGCAGAGTTTGGACTGGGAGTATATTTGACGAATTGTCTGGCCTTTCCGTCAGCGATAGCATCAATCAAGCTCGCCCCAGAACTGAACAACAGCATTGATGCAGCCGAACACTTTGAAGACTTGATCAAGGCTAGGGCCTCTGAAGGCTGGGCACGACCTGCTTCTATACCAAATAACATTGCAGTAACATTGCAAATCAAGTTGAGTGTTGACGGAGTTTTTACGTCAATCAATATTGCTAAATCAAGTGGCGATAAGAACTACGACAATTCTGTAGTGTCTGCAATCCAAAACATTGGAGCGTTGTCAGAGGTGGAAGATATGAATCCAAAGGAATTGGAAAAATATCGTTCATTCAAAATGACGTTCACACCGGATGACTTGGCTTTGTAGTTGCAATTATGGTACTTTAGCCTAAAGTAAACTACCCTGCCAAATACCACTATCAGCGAAAGCCCCTACAAGCCATTACAGGCGCACCGCAGTTGCAGCCGCCATGTCCGTATTGGCGGTGAGTTTAAAGTTGCCCAGCGCGCTTACAGGCGGCTTTGCAGGCACCAAAAACATTAGGCCGCCATTAGATCTTCCAAAATTGTGGGTTTTTTATCTTTAACTTTGGGTGGTAACTTCGAAAAACCGAATCGACGATGGGGGTCACCCGTGCCAAAGTGTTTGTCACGGACTTTTGCCAGATAACTCAAGTGGTAGAAGCAGTTCGCGAGAGCTTCAGGGTTACCCCGAGTCAGACGATGCTGCCTGGAGAAGTGGACAGTGCCGCCTGCAAGCTCGCTCCAGCGATCTTCAAGTAATTTCCATACGCCGGTATGCCCGTGACCCGACAGCAGCCCCAAATTGAGTTGCAGGGTCTGGAAGGCGAAGAATAAATGGTAATGCGACTTACCGGACTCACCCACTTCCTTGACCCAACCATGAACAAATCGTTTATGGGTGCCCCAAGTACTTGAACCAAGATCAGCTTTACACCTTTTGATGTATCGACTGAGCGTTGTATTTTCCAGCTTATTGTTGGTTACGTGCCCTTCCGGGAAATGAAGATCCAACCGCACCACCGTAACGCGAGAATGGTACTCTTGCAGGTTGATAAGTTGTTCAAGCATTCTATCCAGAATTACTGGATACACCCCGTAACCCTTGCTTTTATTAGCGTTTACCTTCATGCCTTTGAACGTATCGTTAAAGCTTACTTTCATTCTCATCTTTCGTTTTGATTCCTGTCTGTCTTGATTATTATTATGATGATCATAATATATAAAATGTTACCCACTGCTTTGTGGGTGTCACTGATTGATATTACAACGGTACACGCAGCCGTATGCATTCCAAGCATTGCTGTTGGCGGGCTTCAGGTGGGATTGCAGTCTGACAAAAGAGGGCTTTGCTGCGTTTGTCCATGAATGATAATGCTTGACCATCACAGGATAAACATTCAAACGAAATAAAAATCAGGCATCATCCGACAGCACAGCATTGCACCATATCTGGGGATGAGCATGACCAAGGTATCGACTTGAAAAACGAAGAATCGACAGAGGATAGAGTCAGTAAGATTTTATTTTTACAAAAGTGATAATCACGAATATAACCAACAACGACATAACCCACAAACAAACAACTTTTTTTCGCGACTTGCGAATATATTTCAAATCCCGATCAAAGTCCTTATCGTTAGAGAAGATTCGATTAAGGTCTTCTTTAGTTATCAGATCCGTATAGCGCTCACGAAACGAACTATACATATTTTTGAATCTTCGAATTTCTGCATTCGTTTCCGACAGCGCATAAATCAGAATCAAAATTGAAACCAAAACAAACAGAATGAAAATAGAATATGTAGCATTAGAAAAAACCGGCCCAACATCTGATTTACCGATTGTCCGCACCAAAAAAACAGTAAACACAAACGAATACACAGAGAAAATCGACGCACGCAGGTATGTATTAATCGACTTTACAACTTCAGCGGCCTTCTCGGAGGTCTTTTGAATCTGATCGGAAAGCTTGTTCTTAACTTCTACATACTGCTTCAAATTATCTTTCAAGTAGATGATGTAATTTGAAGTTATAGACTCAATACAACCTGCCTTCAACCTAAACAGGTTGTCATCTACAGCATGTATCGAAATGATATTTCTGCTTATACCAATCTTGTCAACAATATTACCATCAGTATACGCCCACTCGAATATTTCGAAGAAGTCAGTTGCAGAGGACACATCAATATCTGCGAGGGTCTTTATTTCAAGCTTAACATTACTGTAACCTTTCATCACAATCGAAAGCGTACCGTCCACTTCAAACTTTGAAATATCGGAGAGGCTTATCAAAGAATAAAGCAGTTCCAGCTTTTGGAAAACATCCTGAATCACTTTATGACAAAAAACCCTATCAAATTTGAAGTCATTCGGCAGATATAAATCACGTGCACCACCGTAAATCGAGCAAACTTTATCTCGCTGCTCTATTCGCCTGGCCTTTGATGCAACCTCTGGATTGGTAACTGGTACCGAGGTCTCCAGTGAGAGAGGCTTGAAAACAAACAACCCCGTCCTGTAAGTTTCTGAAATTTCCTGACACTCGATAATGTACGCTGCGTTACTAATTGAATTAATCTTTCCCAGTACTTCGCCGACTGCCCCTTCTTTCAGATAGATTGAAAAATAATCCAATGAATATATAGTGACAGATTTCTTTATTGCAGCCTTGGTGATTCGTAGAGTTAATACCCCTACAACTCCATCATCCGTTTCCGACCACAACTGTAGCCGCTCATTAAACTCGAGAAGTGCGTCCATGCCCTTTTCGCTTAACACGGTGTTTTGATCAGTGCCTTCGTGCGCTATTGATATAGAATAGTTGTCTCGTGCGTGAATCATTTGAAGTCTTGAAAAAACTTCTGCACAGTTAATCGCGACACCATTTACTCTGTACCTTAACACTGCCTCCCTGTCAGTCTCTTTAGTATCCAAATGGACACGTGAAGTTGTTATAGCTTCAACAATCTCACTGAGTATCATCGACATCATCCTTCCGATGGAATGCGTCGTAACCTTCATCCGAATATATCTTTAGATATTTCCGACCGTCATTACCCGTATCAAATAGATCCTTGAAGTTATTAACTTTACCCATAATTCTCAAATCGACGTTTTCTGCAAGCTTAATCTGTTTCTTTATTTTGGCAGAAATTATTTTTGGAACTATAACAAAATGCGTGTCAAATCCTTTGTCTTTCTGCGGTAACAGCTTTGCAGCCTCAACAAGATCAGAGATTACAATCTCATCACTATCAGGCACGTAACCCCCTATCACCTCATCAATCATATCTGGAAATATGCATTGTGGGCGAGTGGTGAAGTAGCTTACGACGGCATTCCGTAAAGTCCAGTAATCGCTTGGTGACTTCGTTTGAACTTTAGTCTTCAAAAGCTTTTCAACAGCATTAAACGCAGCCTGAGTATTTCGTTCCGGCGAGGACAATGCAACCAACAACAAATAAGCATTCCACCAGTACTCTGTAATTGCCGGACTGCTATCACTGATTACAACGGAGGCATCTAACTCGCCATCCACAACGGAGAAAGTTGCACACTTTTGTGCTCGCTGCCTCTCTGGCAATCCCGAAGTTTTACGCAAGGTAGTTTCATTCAAAAAACCAGCATGATCAATTTTTACGAGTATAACGAACTCTTTGTCCGAAAGCTGAAAGTGGGCACACAACAAGCTACCCTCTCGAAGACTCGTAAAGTTTGTCATTTTTTGCTGAACTACGACTTCACAGTTAAGAAGCCGCTGACTCAATTCCATCGCTGCCAATTGAAAGCCGTCAGTTGCCAACAAACTCACAAGCTCTTTAACCTCGCAAGTTTCATCAGCGAATTTGAAGCTTTGGCTGCGAGTATTTTTAACCAAGTCCCGAATCAGACCGGTGAGATAGACCCGGATATCTTCTTCGCTTGTCTGATAGTAGGGCGTTCCCAACACATTGCCTTTACAGTCAACTTTTTGTATTACGGCATTGAAAATTGTGAGAGGTGCCGGGGGAGTGGCAGTTGCCGGGACACCAGAACCATCATTAGGTGGCGTTGCAGGCAGGACAGGAATTGAGCTCACGAATACAGATCCTTGTAATGGCTATTTGAATCCATATTAGATCGGATTCGTTTTGCCACACCACAAGTTTTGACGCCGATACTCCATCGCTAGCCGAATCAAAAACTGGACAAGGCCACGCTGCAACGATTGGGGTCATCGCATCTCAGTGCTAGTCAGTGCTAGTCAGTGCTAGCAGGACACCGGCAACGACGCTGCAATCGCCAGACCATCAGATGCCCCCCAACCTGTCGCTCTCCACCCCAACCGTATTGGTAAATTGCGGGACGCACCAGCGCCGAGATATCAATCACCTTCGAGTGGTACAATACAGTAGTACAACCCAAAACGAAAAAGCCCCGCAACTCATTGAATTGCGGGGCTTTTCGGAATGTGGCGGTGAAGGAGAGATTCGAACTCTCGATACAGTTTCCTGTATACACACTTTCCAGGCGTGCTCCTTAAGCCACTCGGACACTTCACCGTATCTCTTCAAACATGTTCTGTCTGTCGAGGCGCGCTAATGTAGTCGAAAGCTTTTCCGATGGCAAACTTTTTTTCAGAATTTTCATGCGGTTAAGAGAAAAAGTGGTTTGGCCCGCTGACGGGACATGGCAAACCGGCCAATCTTCGGTGGACGCCCGCCCTTCTATATAGAAGGAGAACGGCGCGCCATGCCGGATACGCGGGGAAACGGTGACCGGCGAGTCAGTCACGGCGCTTTACCTGGCCTGCGGCGGTGGGTAACGTCTGCTCATCTTTCTTACAAGGAATGGCGTCATGAGTGAGTTGATTTCCTACCACCTCGAAGACGGTATCGCGACCCTGACCCTGAGCAATGGCAAGGTCAATGCCATTTCTCCTGATGTGATTGCGGCGTTTAACGCGGCGCTGGATCAGGCGGTGACTGATCGTGCCATCGTGATCATTACTGGTCAGCCAGGGATTCTGTCCGGCGGCTATGACCTGAAAGTGATGACGGCCGGCCCTAAAGAAGCCGTGGCTCTGGTTACCGCCGGTTCAACTCTGGCGCGTCGCCTGCTCTCTCACCCGTTCCCGGTAATTGTCGCTTGCCCGGGCCATGCCGTGGCCAAGGGTGCCTTTCTTCTGTTGTCCGCCGACTATCGCATCGGCGTCGACGGCCCGTTTAGCATCGGTCTGAACGAAGTACAGATCGGCATGACCATGCACCACGCCGGTATCGAGTTGGCCCGTGATCGTCTGCGTCGCTCGGCGTTTCACCGCTCGGTGATCAATGGCGAGATGTTCGACCCGAAAAGCGCTGTAGACGCTGGCTTCCTCGACAAAGTGGTATCTGCCGAGGAGCTGCAAGGCGCCGCTCTGGCGGCCGCACGTCAGTTGAAGAAGATCAACATGCTCGCGCACAAGAACACCAAGCTGAAGGTGCGCAAAGCGCTGCTGGAAACCCTGGACAATGCGATCGTTCAGGATCAGGAACATCTGGGTTAATCCGCAAACTCTGCGGCGAAGAACAGCCCGACCATCGAGTCGGGCTTTTTCTTGCGCGTTCGGTTGAAAAACCCGTGGCGGCTCTAGGACGGGTCTGACAAGCAACCCTGAAACATGCGCTTAAACATCGCCTATCTCCGCACTCTATAGCGGCAATTGCCGAAAACAGTGCACATCCGTACACTGCGCCACCTTTTGTCCCGGTGGGGCCTGCAAATGCTGTTCGTGTTTCGTATGTTATTGATGGGCCTGCACTTTATTCTGGCAGGCGTGCTGGGGGTGATCCTCGGGATCTGCCGTCCGTTCAATCCGGACAACAGCCGTTTATGCGCCCGCCTCTACGCTTTGCCGGCGATGTGTATTTTGCGTTTGCGCGTGAATTCCGACGTCAGCGGCTTGATGAACAAGCCCGACAGCTGCGTGATCATCGCCAACCACCAATCCAACTACGATCTGTTCGTATTCGGCAACGTCGTGCCACGCCGCACCGTATGCATCGGCAAGAAAAGCCTGAAATGGGTGCCACTGTTCGGCCAACTGTTCTGGCTGGCGGGCAATGTGTTGATCGACCGAGGTAATGCGCACAAGGCGCGTCAGTCGATGCTCACCACCACCCATACTTTGCAAAATGAGGACACGTCGATCTGGGTGTTCCCGGAAGGCACGCGCAATCTCGGTGAAGAACTGCTGCCATTCAAGAAGGGCGCGTTCCAGATGGCGATTGCTGCCGGCGTGCCGATCGTTCCAGTGTGTGTCAGCAGCTACATCAAACACATGCGCCTGAATCGCTGGCGCAGTGGGAAAATTCTCATACGCTCGCTGCCGGCCATTCCTACCGCCGGATTGACCATGGACGACATGCCCATGCTCATCGATCAGTGCCGCGAGCAGATGCGTGAGTGCATCGAATCGATGGATAGGCAGCTGCAAGCCGCCTGAAAATGAAACCCGCCCTGCGCGGGTTTTCTTTTGCCCGCTGAACTGTGCAGATTTCACTGACTCTCAAGCAGCGACACGGCTAAGCTGAAACCTTGCATTCCCTGCCATCTGCCAAGAAAAAGTGAATCACCACCATGGGTCGAGTTGTTGCTGCTGCGGTGTACAGCGCAGGTAAGAAAGTCACCAATATTTCCCTTGATGAAGGCGCGGCCTGGGCCGCGAAAACCGGCCACTTTGTCTGGATCGGCCTGGAAGAGCCCGACGCGCAAGAGCTGTCCAACCTGCAACGTCAGTTCAACCTGCACGAACTGGCCATCGAAGATGCGCTGGAAAAACACAGTCGGCCAAAGCTGGAAACCTTTGGTGATGCTTTGTTTATCGTCACCTACTCGCCCATCCGCGAAAACGGCGTCCTGCAGTTCATTGAAACGCACATCTTCGCCGGCAAGGGCTACATCATTACCGCGCGCAATGGTCACTCCGCGTCCTACGCCCATGTCCGCCAACGCTGTGAGGCACGCCCGCTGCTGCTGGAGCACGGGGAAGATTTCGTCCTCTATGCCCTGCTCGATTTCGTCATCGAGAACTATCAACCGGTCGGTGAAGCGATCCATGCCGAGATCGATGAACTCGAGCGCAACGTGCTGTGTAGCGCGTTGAACGAGCGTGATATTCAGAAGCTGCACGGCTTGCGTCGCGACGTCGTGCGCCTGCGCCGGTACGCGGCACCGATGGTGGAGATTGGCGAGGAATTGCAGAAGCTGAGCTTCCCGTTTATCGACAAGAACATGCGCCCGTACTTTCGCGATGTGCAGATCCATGTGACACGGCAGATGGAAGACCTCAGCACCCTGGCTGATATTGCCAGCCAGACCATCGAGATTGGTGTGTTGCTTGAGGCGTCACGGCAGAGCGTGGTGCAGCGCAAGTTTGCTGCCTGGGCGGCGATTCTGGCGTTTCCGACAGCGGTGGCAGGAATTTACGGGATGAACTTCCAGAACATGCCGGAGTTGAGCTGGCATTACGGCTATTTTGGCGTGCTGGGGTTTATTACGGTGGGGTGTGTGAGTTTGTGGGCCAGCTTCAAGAAGTCGGGGTGGTTGTAGAAAAGCAAAAGATCGCAGCCTTCGGCAGCTCCTACAGGGTTTCAGTGTAGGAGCTGCCGAAGGCTGCGATCTTTTGATCTGCTATTAAGCGGTTTCTGGCTTATGCGCCACAAAACGCATCATCCACTCCGCAACCGTGGCGCCATGATGTTCCTGCTCGAGGCTGGCCACGCCTGTGCTGTAGATCTGCGTCCCCAACGCTTCCTGACGCAAATCCAGCAAGGCCCGCGAGTAATCGTGGATGAATTCCGGGTGCCCCTGGAAGCACAGCACCTGATCGTTGATGTGGTACGCGGCAAATGGGCAGAAATCACTGGACGCGATGACCGTCGCGTTTTCCGGCAGCGCGGTGACCTGATCCTGATGGCTGATCAACAGCGTCAGTTCTTCACGCACCGGGCTCATCCACGGCGCCTTCGCAGCCAGTTTGTAATTGTGGGTGCCGACGCCCCAGCCCTGAGTCGCGCGTTCGCTCTTGCCACCCAGCAGCAGCGCCAGCAATTGATGGCCGAAGCACACGCCGAGCAGTTTGTCGCCACGCTCATAGCGGGTCAGCAGGTAGTCCTTGAGGGTCTGGATCCACGGATCGGTGCCGAACGAATCGGCCTTGCTGCCGGTGACCAGATACGCATCGAAGGCTTGATCATCGCTCGGGTATTCGCCCTGCATCACGTTGTAGACGGTGAACTCGGCGGCGATCGGTTGCTGCGAGAACAGGCGCTGAAACATCTGCCCGTAACCCTGATATTGATCGACCAGTTCCGGACGCAGGATGTCGGTTTCCAGAATGCAGATGCGTAGCGACATAAAAAATACCTGACACGTGATGGGAATAATGAACACCCCAGAGCCTGCCTTGAAACACCCTGGCAAGGCAAGCCCCGAAGTGCTCGCTCCCCTTAGAACATTTCACCTTTCGCGGCTTTATCCAGGAGCAGCGCCGGCGGTGTGAAGCGCTCGCCATACTGCTCAGCCAGATACTGCGCCCGGGCGACGAAATCCTTCACCCCATACTGATTGATGAACTGCAGCGCACCGCCAGTCCACGCGGCGAAACCGATACCAAATATCGAGCCGACGTTGGCGTCCGCCGTCGAGGTCAACACGCCCTCCTCCACGCAGCGCACAGTTTCGATGGCTTGCACGAACAGCAAACGATCACGCACATCCTTCGGCGAGATTTGCCCGTCGGCCTTCTCGAAACGCGCCTTCAGTTCCGGCCACAAATGCTTCTGGCCGCCCGCCGGATAATCGTAGAAACCGCCACCTGCGGCTTTGCCCTGCCGTTTGTATTCGTTGAGCAGCAAGTCAATCACGGCGAAGGCCGGGTGCTCAATCAGCGGTTTCCCTTCCGCCTGTAGGTCCTTGGCCGTTTGCTGACGGATATGGCTCATCAGGCTGAGGGAAACTTCGTCTGAGATCGCCAGAGGCCCGACCGGCATCCCGGCCTTGCGCGCTTCGGTCTCGATCATCGGTGCGCTCACGCCCTCACCGAGCATGGCGATGCCTTCATTGGTGAAGGTGCCGAACACGCGCGAAGTAAAGAAGCCACGACTGTCGTTGACCACGATCGGAGTTTTCTTGATTTGCAGGACGAAATCGAAGCCGCGCGCGAGGGTTTCATCGCTGGTCTGCGCGCCTTTGATGATTTCCACCAACGGCATTTTTTCCACCGGACTGAAGAAGTGCAGGCCGATGAATTTGCCAGGATCCGGCACAGCAGTCGCCAACCCGGTGATCGGTAGCGTCGAGGTATTTGAAGCGATGACAGCGTCCGCGCCGACAACCTGCTGGGCTGCGGCAGAAACCTTACCCTTCAGGTCGCGGTCTTCAAACACCGCTTCGATGATCAGATCGCATCCGGCCAGATCCGCATCACTTTCAGTGGTGTGAATCCGCGCCAGCACAGCTTCCCGCTGCACAGCATCCATCTGACCGCGAGCGACTTTCTTGTCCAGCAGCGCCGCCGAATGCGCCTTGCCTTTCTCGGCCGCCGCCAGATTGATGTCCTTGAGCACCACATCGATACCGGCCGAAGCACTGACGAAAGCGATCCCGGCGCCCATCATCCCGGCACCGAGTACGCCAACCTTCTGCGTTTTATACGGCGCAAAGCCCTGCGGCCGCGAACCACCGGCGTTGATCTCGTTGAGCTGAAACCAGAACGTGCCGATCAGGTTTTTCGAAATCTGCCCGGTGGTCAGCTCGGTGAAGTAACGGGTTTCGATCAGGTGCGCGGTGTCGAAATCGACCTGTGCGCCCTCCACTGCTGCACACAGAATCTTCTCCGGCGCAGGCAACGTACCTTGGGTCTTGCTGCGTAGAATCGACGGCGCAATCGCCAGCATTTGCGCGACTTTCGGGTTCGACGGCGTACCGCCAGGAAGCTGATAACCCTTCACATCCCACCGCTGCACCGCCGTCGGATTGGCAACGATCCAGGCGCGGGCCTTGGCCAGCAGTTCATCGCGATCCGCCGCCAGCTCATCGATCAAACCGGCCTGCAAAGCTTGTTGCGGGCGTACTTTCTTGCCTTCTAGCAGATATGGCAGCGCTTTCTCGATGCCGAGCATGCGCACCATGCGCACCACTCCACCGCCGCCCGGCAGCAGGCCGAGCGTCACTTCCGGCAGACCGAGTTGCACCGAGGCATCGTCCAATGCCACGCGGTGATGGCAGGCGAGACAGATTTCCCAACCGCCACCCAGCGCCGCACCGTTGATCGCCGCGACCACCGGTTTGCCGAGGGTTTCCAAAGTGCGCAACTGAGCTTTGAGGGTCAGCACCATGTCGTAGAAGGCTTTCGCTTGCGGCTTGCCGACCTTGATCAGTTCATTAAGGTCGCCGCCGGCAAAGAAGGTTTTTTTTGCTGAAGTAATGATCACGCCAGCAATAGTGTCTTTTTCGGCGACCAGCCGGGCGACGCACGCGGCCATGGCCTCGCGGTACACAGCGTTCATGGTGTTGGCGCTCTGGCCCGGCATGTCGATGGTCAGCACGACGATGGCGTCCTGGCCTTTTTCGTAACGAATGGCTTCGCTCATAACAAGGTTCCTTGAATTCGGGGCTCAGAGACGTTCGATGATGGTGGCAATGCCCATGCCGCCGCCGACACACAGCGTCGCCAGGCCATAGCGCAGGCGCCGGGCTTCCAATTCATCGAGCAGGGTGCCGAGGATCGCGCACCCGGTGGCGCCCAGCGGGTGGCCCATGGCGATGGAGCCGCCGTTGACGTTGACCTTCTGCGGGTCAACGGCCATGTCTTTGATGAACTTCAATACCACCGAGGCAAACGCTTCGTTGACTTCGAACAGGTCGATGTCCTCCACGCGCAGGCCAGCCTTGGCCAGCGCTTTGCGCGTGGCAGGCGCTGGGCCGGTGAGCATGATGGTCGGGTCGGTGCTGGTGACAGCCGTGGCGACAATTCGCGCCCGAGGTTGCAGGCCGAGCGCGCGGCCCTTGGATTCGGAACCGATGAGCATCAGCGCCGCACCGTCGACAATCCCGGAACTGTTGCCCGGTGTATGCACGTGATTGATCCGCTCGACGTGGCTGTAAACCCGCAGCGCGGTTGCGTCGAAGCCCATCTGGCCGATCATTTCAAAACTTGGCTTGAGCTTGCCCAGACCTTCCAGCGTCGATTCGGCACGGATGAACTCATCGTGATCGAGCAAGATGATGCCGTTCTGATCCTGCACTGGCACCAGCGATTTGTTGAACGAACCATCGGCGCGGGCCCGCGCGGCTTTCTGTTGCGAGTGCAAAGCGTAGGCATCGACGTCCTGACGACTGAAACCTTCGAGCGTCGCGATGAGGTCTGCGCCAACGCCCTGCGGGGTGAAGTGGCTGTGCAAGTTGGTCTGCGGATCCAGCGCCCAGGCGCCACCGTCGCTGCCCATCGGCACCCGCGACATCGACTCGACGCCGCCAACCACCACCAGGTCTTCGAAACCGGAGCGCACTTTCATCGCGCCGAGGTTCACAGCTTCCAGCCCCGAGGCGCAGAAGCGGTTGATCTGCACGCCGGCCACGCTGACGTCCCAGTCGGCCACTTGCACCGCGGTTTTGGCGATGTCCGAGCCTTGATCGCCAATCGGCGTGACGCAGCCGAGCACCACATCATCAACCTGGCTGGTGTCCAGCGAGGTGCGCTGCTGCAGCGCCGTCAGCAAACCGGCCACCAGATTCACCGGTTTGACGCTGTGCAGGGCGCCGTCCGCCTTGCCTTTGCCGCGTGGCGTGCGTAGCGCATCGAAAATCAAAGCTTGGGTCATGACGTCCTCGAACCTGTGCGGTGAGTGAATACTTGTGCCCTCACTCTTGACCCGAGCGCCTATCGATTCAATGACCACAGCGCTCAATGCGCTTGACCCACACGCTCAGACGGACGGTCATCGCGCCGTGGGTGAACCGGTTCAGGTCGGCGAGTTGTCTAGCAAGCGGGCGGCAAAGAAGCTGGCAATACGCCTCATGCCTTTTTAATCGCAATTGGCAGCAATTCCATATGAAATGGATCTAAGCCAAGCGTGACGCGGGCCCTAAGGTAGTACATGTACGTCAGGGTCGTCGGGTTTTGCCGAGGCCGGCGTTCTTCAACAGGAAGTGCAGCGCTTGCCGTCATGGATATGCAGGCAAGCATCAGGAAATAACAAAAAAGGCGGTCAAGCCATGTTCAAACAACCGAAAGTTCGTCAAGCAGGACTCATTCTTTTCGCCACGACGCTGTTGTTGATTTTGCCGAATCTGACCAAGGTCATCGGTTGAATCACGGGGCCGTTGCGGTCTATCGCCACTAAAAATGTGACTGGCCCGCTACCCGGGCCAGCGTGGCTGTGCCAACCTTTGCGCACTTCCACGACAGGGACGGCGGTCATTTGAAAGCGCTCATTGTGTACGGGGCCATGCTGCTGAGCATGCCCTTGTCTGCCGCTCAGCTGGATTTGCAGCTCGGCGCAAACAGCCGCACCTGGCAGACCGAAGAACTGCTCAAGCATCCTCAGGTGCAAACCCTCACGATAAAAAACGATGTGTCCTACAAGAAGGACATGACCTACCTCGCCGTGCCAGTAGCCGCGCTGCTCACCGGCATTAAACCCGGCGATCACCTGCAGGCAGTGGCGTTGGACGGCTTCGCCGCAGAACTGGCCGCAGCGCCACTGCTCAACCGCGATGGCGCACGAGCCTGGCTGGCCATCGAAGATCCCGCCATGCCGTGGCCGCCGTTATCGAAAGGCAAGCACAGCGCCGGGCCGTTCTACCTGGTGTGGACGGATCCGCAGGCAGGCAATATCAGCCCCGAGCAATGGCCGTTCGAAGTGGCGAGCATCAAGCGCATGGCGCCGGTGGCCGAACGCTTCCCTGCCCTGCTGCCGGATCCGACGTTGAAGGCGGATGACCCGGTGAATCGGGGGTTTGCGCTGTTTCAGAAGAATTGCCTGGCCTGTCACCGCTTGAACGGTGCGGGGGATGCGCAGTTTGGGCCGGATCTGAATATTCCTTACAGCCCGACCGAATATTTCGGGGTGGATTTCCTCAAGCGCTACATCCGGGATCCGCAGAGTTTGCGCCAGTGGCCGCAGGCGAAGATGCCGGGGTTTTCGGCGGAAGTGTTGCCGGAGGGGGATTTGCAGATGTTGATCGGATATTTGCAACACATGGCTGGGCGGAAGGTTAAGCCGTAAACCTTAGGGTGTTATGACTGGCCTCTTCGCTGGCAAGCCAGCTCCCACAGGGTATGCGCAGAGTTCGAATCAGCGGTCATCCTGTGGGAGCTGGCTTGCCAGCGATAGCGGTATACCGACTCTATTGTTGCTGGACGGAGATCACCGGGGTCGGCGAGACGAATACCTTGGCGTGCATCTGCTCACACCCGCCGCCCCGGCGCATGCCGCGCACCGGGCAGGCATCCAGATAATCCAGACCTACTGCCAGCTTCAGGTGTCGTTCCGGCCGCGCCAGTTCGTTGGTCACGTCAAAGCTGTACCAGGCGTCATCCAGCCACGCTTCCGCCCAGGCATGGCTGGCCAGATGTTCGCAATCCTCGCTGTACAAATAACCCGATACATAGCGTGACGGAATGCCGAGGCTACGTGCACACGCCAGAAACGCGTGTGTGTGATCCTGACAAACCCCGGCGCGCCCGGCGAAAGCTTCGGCGGCGCTGGTGTCGACTTCGGTCGAGCCCGGCGTATAGGTCATGTGCTGATTCAAGCCGTGCATCAGATCAATCAGCGCCGTGCGGTCACGTCGCTGCTTGCAGGATTTCTCGGCAAACGCTCGCAGCGCCTCATCGGCTTCGGTCAAGCGGGTAAAGCGCAGGAACGGCAGCGCCGACTGGCTCTCATGCTCGGCCTCGCGCAATTCGTCGATATCGACCTGCCCGCGCGCGCCAATGATGATCGCTTCGTGGGGCTCATCCATGGTCAGCACATGCAGGATATTGCCGAACGGATCGAGTTGCGCACGCACCGGCCGCGGCAGGTCGAGCTGCCAGCTCAGCACATGCTGACGCTCGCTGTCGTGGGGTGTCAGCCGCAGGTACTGGATGCTCGCCCGCACCTTATCTTCGTAGTGATAGGTGGTCTCGTGGCTAATGGAAAGTCTCATGCAGCCTCCAGGTAGGAACTGTGAATGGCATTGCCCAACTGGCGCACCAGCGGGATGAACTCGGTCAGCCAAGCGTGCAGGCCTTCCTCGAGGATTTCGTTGATGCCGGTGTAGCGCAGGCGCGCGTCCATTTCTGCGGCCAGTCGCTGCGCCGGTCGGCCGTTGGCCCCAGGCAGTTGCGCGAGGATCTGGTCGATCTCTTCGGTACAGGCCCGTAACGAACGCGGCACATCGGCGCGCAACAACAGCAACTCGGCAACATGCCGTGCGCCCGGCGCATCACGGTAGATTTCGGTGTAGGCCTCGAACGAGGACAGCGCACGCAACAGCGCACTCCACTGGTAATAGGCGTGGGCCGTGCCATCGCTGACCGCTTCGGCCTGATCGCCGGCCATTTCGTAGCGGGCATCGAGCAGCCGCAACGTGTTGTCCGCCCGTTCGATAAAGGTGCCGAGGCGAATAAAACGAAAGGCATCGTTGCGCATGATCGTGCCGTAAGAGGCACCACGGAACAGGTGCGAGCGCTCCTTGATCCACTCACAGAAACGGCTCATGCCGTAGCGACTGAGACCTTGCTCGGCGATCCCGCGAATCTCCAGCCACGTCGAATTGATGTTCTCCCACATGTCCGCGGTGATACGTCCGCGTACGGCATGGGCACTGGCCCGCGCAGCGCCGAGGCAGCTGTAGATGCTCGCCGGATTGGCTGCATCGAGGGCGAAGAAATGCAGCAGGCGTTCGGCATGCAACGCGCCGTGACGCTCCAGATAGTCGTCGAGCGTGCCGGTGATCAGCAGCGGCATGGCCAATTCGTGCAGACCGTCGCCGCGACCATCCTGCGGCATCAGCGACAGCGAATAACTGATGTCGAGCATCCGTGCGAGGTTTTCCGCCCGCTCCAGGTAACGCGACATCCAATACAGATCCGAGGCAGTTCTACTTAACATGGCAAGCTTCCTTCAATCCTCGACCACCCAGGTGTCCTTGGTTCCGCCGCCCTGGGAGGAATTCACCACCAGAGAGCCTTCGCGCAGCGCCACACGGGTCAAACCGCCAGGCACCACACGGGTTTCGCGGCCGGACAAGACAAACGGGCGCAAGTCGATATGGCGCGGCGCGATGCCGTTTTCGACAAAGGTCGGACAGGTCGACAGCGACAGCGTCGGCTGCGCGATGTACGCGTGGGGCTTGGCTTTGATGCGCTCGCGGAAGGCGTCGATTTCCGCCTTCGTCGACGCTGGCCCCACCAGCATTCCGTATCCACCGGAGCCCTGGGTTTCCTTGACCACCAGATCTGGAAGATTGGCCAGAACATGGGAAAGTTCAGAGGGGTTGCGGCACTGCCAGGTCGGCACGTTTTTCAGAATCGGCTCTTCGTCGAGGTAAAACCTGATCATGTCGGTGACAAACGGATAGACCGATTTGTCATCCGCCACCCCGGTGCCGATGGCGTTGGCCAGCACTACGTTGCCCGAACGGTAGGATGACAACAGCCCCGGCACGCCGAGCATCGAGTCCGGGTTGAACGCCAGCGGATCGAGGAACGCGTCGTCGAGGCGACGGTAAATCACGTCCACCGCTTTCGGGCCGTCGGTGGTGCGCATGAAGACCTTGTCGTCACGCACGAACAGATCCGCGCCCTCGACCAGTTCAACGCCCATTTCCCGCGCGAGAAACGCGTGCTCGAAGAACGCACTGTTGAAGCGCCCCGGCGTCAGCACCACCACGCTCGGATCGTCGATCGGGCTGGAGCTTTTCAGGGTGTCGAGCAGCAGGTTCGGGTAGTGGTCGATCGGTGCGATGCGCTGCGCGGCGAACAGCTCCGGGAACAGGCGCATCATCATCTTGCGGTCTTCGAGCATGTAGCTCACGCCACTCGGCGTGCGTAGGTTGTCTTCAAGCACGTAGTACGTGCCGTCGCCATCACGCACCAGATCGACGCCGGAGATGTGCGAATAGATATCGCGGTGCAGATCCAGGCCTTGCATCGCCAACTGATATTGCTCGTTGGCCAGCACCTGTTCGGCGGGGATGATCCCGGCCTTGATGATGCGCTGTTCGTGATAAAGGTCGGCGAGAAACATGTTCAGCGCCTTGACCCGCTGGATGCAGCCGCGCTCGACGATCCGCCATTCACTGGCGGGAATGCTGCGCGGAATAGTGTCGAAAGGAATCAGCCGCTCGGTGCCCTGCTCATCGCCGTACAGCGTGAACGTGATCCCGGCACGGTGAAACAGCAAATCGGCCTCGCGGCGCCGTTGGGCGAGAAGTTCGTCAGGCGTCTCGGCCAGCCAACGGGCAAACTCCCGATAATGCGGGCGAACCTGGCCGCCGGCATCGTACATCTCATCAAAATAGGTGCGGATCATGCCGTACTCCTTGTCACCCGGACATACAGGCCTTCGCAAGGCCCGTGCCATCGGCATAAACGCTTTGATTTCAATCGGTTGGATATTGACGCCGCAGACACCGCACCATTCCTGTGCGGCAAATGCCCCAAGCCGATTGCCCCCGCTTCATTGCGACGCATTGCATCGCCTATCACCAGCATAGTCAGAGTTGATTTCACTGCCCGCCGCCGCGTGCGGATAATCCGCGCATTCGCTGCAAAACTTCCCCGCGCATAGCGCCGCGAAGCCGCCAGCTCAACTGACCTGGACTGCCCTCGCAGCCCGCCCCGCTGTAACCCTGACCGGTTTGCTCTCCTTATCGGTCTTCCCTTTTAGCCACCCTCTCCGGTGGCTTTTTTTGCCTCGGATTCTTGTTTCAGGGTTTTGCCACACACTTTACGGTCACCAGAAACGACAACGGCCGACCCGAAGGTCAGCCGTTGCTCAACAGTTGAATCAAGAGATCAGTTCAAACGGTGGCGGTTGCGCACCTCCTGCTTGACGCCCCAGCCTTCGATGATGCCGCCCAGCGGTTCGACCACGGCGGAAAAGCCCTGCTCGAAGTCGCCTATATCGTCATAGGTCGCGTACATCACTTTGCTCAATTCCAGCGACCAGGCGCCGTCGTCGCGCGCACTGACCTGGGCATTGATGGATTCACCGCGAAATTTGCCTGCCGCCCTGCGCGCCCGCTCCTCGTCCGGGAAAATGGCGTAGAACTCGATGGGATGGAATCGGGAAAAATCGAAACCGCCTTCTTTCATGCGGCGCAGAACATTGCTGCTGATGTCTTCTTGATAGGCTGTGCTCATGAATCGTCCCCCTCGCATAGATGGATAGACTTTCCGTATTCCCGCCCCGGGCCTCTGGCCTAAGTACTACGGCAACGTGGTTGCACGCGGGAACAAGCATGTAGCTGACAAGACCAGACCTTAGCGATCCGTTCGCTGATCTCAGTTGCAGAGTAGCCCCAAGATAGAGCTGCTGCCAAGGCCTGGTGCGGAAGGTGACAAGAAGAATGTCAGATTGGGGTGATGCTGCGGATTTCGATGCTGTTCTGGGTTTTCAGGCTTTTCACGCCAGCATCGGCTGTGCGCCCTTCCAGATCGTTCAGGTCCAGTTCGGCGGCGACGGGCAGAAGCCGTGCCTTGATCAATCGAGCGGCCTCATCGTCGCTGGGGCATTCCGCGCGCTCGAACACCTCATCGACAATTTCACCATGATCGTCCACGAAAGTGACTTTCCACTTTTGCATCGGTGCCTCCTCGATCAAACCCGCAAATGGGCTTACAACTATCTCGACTGTAACCGCCGAAAGTTGGTTCAAAAGGATTACAGCGGGCGAACATGAAAAAAACGACATCTACTGCACGGCCAGGCAAATGTGGGAGCTGGCAAGCTAGCTCCCACACAATGTGTTGGCATTGGAGACTGGGTTCAGATCCGCACGTTGCCCCGCGGTCCGGCAATTGCCCAGATGATCAGGCCCAGCACTGGCAGGAGGATGATCAGCAGCACCCAGACGATTTTCATCCCGGTGGTCGCGCCGCTTTTCAACACATTGATGATGGCCCAGATGTCGAGGGCGAGGATGATCAGACCGATCAGACCGTTGAACGTGGAACCCATGGTGTCGCTCCAGAATAGTGGCATGCACTTTTAGGATAGACGGTCGCGCGCAGGGTTCCCTTTTATTGCGTTCAGACGTGAACGGCGATCTTCAAGGCTTCCAGAGACGGCGCGGCGGCGATGCCGACTTCGGCGCACAGTTGCAGCACGCGCGGCACGTCGTTGCCGTAAACCAGCACCATCTGCAGCTCATCGTCGAGCAACTGGCTGAAGTTCATCAGCGTGTAACCGCCGTTTTCCTTGTTCAGGCTGCTCATCTGCACCTGGATGCGATTGAGCGCAGTCAGCGCTTCGGTCTTGGCCAATTGCTTGGGTTTGAGGTTGAAGTCGACGGTCGGGCCGAACGAGGCCACGATCTGGGCGAACAGGTCAACGTAGGTGTCGGCCTGGAACAGCACGGTTTCCGGCAGGCTGCCGACCACCACCCACTCGCCCAACGGGATCGGAAAGGTGTCGTCGTAGTTGATGTCCGGATTGGCGGTCAGAAAGGCGTCGGCATCGGCGTAAGCCAGCGCCGCTTCGTCAGCCACTTTCAGGATCTCGTCCTCGCCCATGCAGCCGGAGCTGATTTTGCTGATGAGTTCGACGAGTGCGGCTTTCATGAGGGCGGATCCTGTGGATTTGAATTTTGAGGGCGCGGAGGATAGCGCACAAAGCAAAAGATCGCAGCCTGTGGCAGCTCCTACAGGTAAAGCGTTCGTCCGCGATATGGGCGGCAAACGCAATCATTGTCGGAGCTGCCGCAGGCTGCGATCTTTTGACCTTATCAGGCCTGGAGTTTTTCCAGTTGAGCTGTGGTATCGACGGCACCCATGGTGCGCGCCGCATCCAGTGCGGTCACGCCATTGGCGTCCTTGGCTTGCGCGTTGGCGCCTTTGCTGATCAGGTAATCAACGATTTCAACACGGTTGAACATCGCCGCCATCATCAGCGCAGTCCGGCCATCAAACGACGAACCTTCGATCTCGGCGCCCGCCTCGACCAACGCCTTGACCACCGCCAGATCGCCCTTGAACGCCGCGCCGGCGATCGGGCTCTGGCCGTTGCCGTTGCGCATTTCCGGGTCAGCCTTGTGTTTAAGCAGCACGTTCACCGCATCGACATGCCCGTAGTAACTGGCCAGCATCAGCAGCGTGTCGCCCTTGCTGTTTTTCAGGTTGACCGGCAAACCGGCCGTGACCAGGCGATCAAGCATCTCGGCATCACCGTCGCGTGCCTTGTTGAAAACCTGCTCGGTGAATTCGGCAGCTTCTTCAGGGGTCATCTGGCGGCTTTGGTCGGACATGGGGCAACTCCACTTTCGGTCAATCGGAAAGCCGACAGTTTCCCGAGCGCGACGGACGCTGTCACCCCCTTTTTCTCAAGCCGAGCCATAGCCAGAATCAATAGCGGTATTTGCCTTGATGAATGTCGGCCAACACTTCATCGGTGACCTGCACGTAGGTTTCACTGCCCGGCAGCCAGGCGAAAATCGGATCATCCCCCGTCTGGCCGGGATCGAAGCCTTCGTTTTTCAAACGGGTTTTCTGGTATTTGAAGGTGCCGGTGGTTTCCATCTTCACCTTGACCCGCAGGAACAACGGCACCGCGTAAGCCGGCATACGCTGGCGCGCGAAACTCAGCAACTCGGCAAAATCGAGAGTCGCCAAAGATTCCGCCGGGGTGATCGCGGCCATGCCGGCGCGCCCGTTGGTGTTGTGCACTTCCACGCCGTAGGCCACGGCCTCGGAAATGAGCGGGTGTTGCAGCAGCAGGTTTTCCACTTCCGTGGTGGAGACGTTCTCGCCTTTCCAACGGTAGGTATCGCCCAGGCGATCAACAAATTGCGCATGACCGAAACCGATGTTGCGTAAAAGATCACCGGTGTTGAAGAAACGGTCGCCTTTGCTAAACACGTCGTGAAGGACAACCTTGGCGGTTTTCTGTGGATCGGTGTAGCCATCCAGCGGCGCTTTCTCATCGATGCGCGCCAGCAACAGGCCCTGCTCGCCCTTGCCGACCTTGCGCATGAAACCGTCTGCACTGCGCAGCGGTTCGCCACTGGCGTGATCGTAAGCGACCAGTTCCCAGGCCATCAGCGAGAAGCCGATGGTGTTGTCGAAGTTGAGAATGTTGGTGAAGCCGATATTGCCGTCGCTCGCCGCGTACAGCTCACAGATATGATCCACCGCAAAGCGCGTCTTGAACTGCGCCCAGGCACCGGGGCGCAAGCCATTGCCGATCATTTTGCGCACGTCGTGGCGGTTGTCGTCGGCGCTGGCCGGTTGATCGACCAGATAACGGCACAACTCGCCGACGTAGCCGATGGTGGTCGCGCGATAGCGGCGCACGTCGTTCCAGAACTGGCTGGCGCTGAACTTGCGGCGGATCGCGAAGCCTGAAGCGCCGTTAACCGCCGAGCCCCAACACACGCAGAGACCGGTGGCGTGATACAGCGGCAAGGTGCAGTAGACGACGTCGTTGGGGCCCATATTGAGGGCGATCATGCCGAAACTGGCGGAACTGCGCATCCAGCGCCCGTGCTTGAACACCCCGGCTTTAGGCAGGCCGGTGGTGCCCGAGGTGTAGATGTAGAAACACGGATCGTCGAAAAAGATCTGCTGGCTGCTCGGCGGATTGTCACTGGCAGCGTCGGCACTGGCGCTGATCAAATTGATGTAACCATCGGGCGCAATGCCCGGATGGCTGTAAGTGTCCTGGTCGGCGACAAACCAAGTGCGCGGTGCCGTGATCGCCACTTGATCGCGAATCGCCGCATAAGCCGGAACCAATTCTTCGCCAACGACAATCGCCACCGGTGGGACCAGATTCACACTGTGGATCAATGTGTCGCGGGTCTGTGAGGTATTGAGCAGCGCGCTGACCGCACCGACCTTGGCCAGCGCAAGAATGGTCACCAGCAATTCCGGGCGGTTTTCGATGAACACCGCGACCACATCGCCCTTGCCGATGCTCTGCCCGTTCAGATAGTGGGCGATGCGGTTCGCCCATTGGTTGACCTGCGAATAGGTCAGCGCCACGTCACCGTGCAATAACGCCGGCCCGTCGGGATTGCGCAGCGTCGCTTGCTCGAATGTAAAGCCAAGGCCACAGCTTTGGGTCGGATCCGTGACATTGGCCACCTTCATGCCTTTGACCACCCGTGGGATGGCTTTGGCAATCGTCGGCAGTTTGCGGAGCATCATGCTCCAGGTAATCGTGTCGCTTGGCGCGTGCCGCATGGAAGCTCCCCGTTCGACCTTGGCGTGCAGGTCGATGTTTTTATTTTTCGGGCTTTGGCTTGAAGCAACCGACGCATCCGAGCGCAGGTCGAGATCGAAAATACGTCAGCGCTTCTCGGGCTGTACACGCGGTTTTTGCAATGTTTTGTATCCGCCGAGCCGGCGGCGCTCGCAGCGATCCTCTGCGGATCGATTGGTTCCGCAGGATCGACCACGATCCCTCAAAATGCAGGATGCACGATGGCCATTCATGCAGATTGCACGACACCTTAAATTTAAGGCGCCTACAAATTATTGATTTATAACGATATTTTTATTTCCAAATGCTGGCACAATCGCTGCAACCTCCTCTGCATGCTTGCCATTCAAGTGCATACGGAGCTGAAAGACATGAGCCTGATCCAAGAAAAATTTACCTCCCTGTTCTCCAACTTCGACGTCACCACCGCGCCACGTCCCGATGGCGGGATCCTGCTGACTCTGCGCAGCAGCGACGGCAAAGTGTTTAAACGCGCACTGACTTATCAACAACTGCATGCCGGCGACCAACTGTCGTGGGCGATCAGCGCAATCCGTCGTGACCTGGCGGAACAAGCCAGTGAATTGCCGCAGATCGGCATGCTGCAAAGCCAGCAGCGTTTTGCCCTGCCGACGTATCACTCGCTGTAACACTCACACCGCTTTAAACAAAACAGGCCGTGAAGCATGCGCTTCACGGCCTGTTTTTTTGTGCCTGACGCCAATCCCTGTGGGAGTCAACTTGCTCACTCCGCCTCAGTCCTCCAGACGCGGGAAGCGACCTGCAATGTCGTCGCCGGTGAAATTGGCAACCCAGCCTTCCGGATTATTGAACAGACGAATCGCAATGAAATGCGGATGCTCGCCCATGTCGAACCAGTGCTTGGTGCCGGCCGGAACGGAGATCAGGTCGTTCTTCTCGCACAGTACCGCGTAGACGTAATCGTCGATGTGCAGGGTAAACAGCCCACGACCGGCGACGAAAAATCGTACTTCGTCTTCGCCATGGTGATGTTCCTCGAGGAACTTGGCGCGCAATTCGGCTTTTTGCGGGTGATCGCTGTTCACACTGATGACGTCGACAGTGATGTAACCGCGCTCGGTCATCAGTTTGTCGATCTGCTCTTTATAGGCACTGATCACTTCTTCCTGGGTCGCGCCCGGCTGGATCTTCGCTGCGGCCTGCCAGCGGTCGAAACGCACGCCCTGCTCGGCCAGAGTCGAAGCGATGTCTTCGAAATGGGTCAGCACCTTGTTCGGAATGTCGGGGGTGGAAACGTGATAGACGGACAGGCTGCTCATTGGGGCTATTCCTCGGTATCGGCGTTGCCGTCCGGTTCTTGCAGACCGGTCAGGCACAGCATTTCATCAGGCGAATGGGCTGCTTCTAGTGAAGTCAGCCTTGGCGGTTCATGACGCTGCGGTTTTTCAACTCGCATTGAAACAGAAATTCAAAAGCCTCGATCTGCCGCAGCGATTCGCTCGGCGACAGGCGCGTCGATTAGTTACTGCTGGTGGCCGGCGACCAGCCGCGACCGTAAAGAAAATGCCCGGCGTCGACGTTTGGCTGGACGAGTTGTTCACGCGTAAGGCTCATGGCCTGTCCTCTTGCATACGTGTGGCAATGATAACGGCAGCAGCGAGCGCCGCGAGACTGGCAATACTAAAGGTCAATGTCGCGCCGAGGGCATTCCAGCTGTAACCGGAATACAACGCGCCGAGCGCACCGCCGGTACCGGCCAGTGCGGCGTACAACGCCTGGCCCTGGCCTTGCTGGCGCGCGCCGAAGCTGCGTTGCACGAAGGCGATGGCAGCGGCGTGAAAACTGCCGAAGGTCGCCGCGTGCAGAATCTGCGCGAACAACAACACCCAGAGAAACTCGGCGAACGAACCTAGCAGCAACCAGCGCAGCGCCGCCAGCAGAAAACTTGCCAGCAGCACCCGGCGCAGGGAAAACCGCGCCAGAATCCGGCTCATGGCCATGAACATCAGCACTTCGGCAACCACACCCACAGCCCAGAGCATGCCGATGGTGCCGCGTGTGTAGCCGAGTCGTTCAAGGTGCAAGGTCAGAAAGGTGTAATACGGGCCGTGGCTCATTTGCATCAGTGCGACGCAACCGTAAAACGCCAGCACGCCGGGATTGCGCAGTTGCTTGAGAAAACCCTCGCCGTTCGGCCGATTGCCTTGCGGCGGTTGCGCGTTCGGCACCCACAAGCTGCTGAGGACGATGCCGGCCATGATCAGCACCAGCGCCGCGGGATAGATGTCGAGGCTGAGCCATTCGAACAGGCGACCGAGCACGACCACGGTGATGATGAAACCGATCGAACCCCACAAACGAATCTGGCTGTACCGCGAGGTCTGCCCCTGCAAATGCGCCAGGGTGATGACTTCGAACTGCGGCAGCACGGCGTGCCAGAAGAACGCGTGCAGCGCCATGACCATCGCCAGCCAGGCGTAGGTCTTGCTGACGAAGATCAGCGAAAAGGTCAGCAGCGTGCACACTGCGCCGAAGCGCACGATGGCCAGGCGTTTGCCGGTGTAATCACCGAGCCAGCCCCAGATGTTCGGTGCCACGCAGCGCATCAGCATCGGGATGGCGACCAGTTCACCGATCCGCGCCGGACTGAAGCCAAGGTGATCGAAGTACAGCGCCAGAAACGGCGCCGTCGAACCAAGCAAGGCGAAATAGAACAGATAGAAACTGGACAGCCGCCAGTAAGGGAGCGCCGCCACGGTTATGCCGCGACGGCTTTGAGGCCTGCCATCAAAGCTGACCCAGTACCGGCGTGTTCACACGCACATCGGCGTTCTGGCCACGGTGACGCAGCAGGTGATCCATCAGCACGATGGCCATCATCGCTTCGGCAATCGGCGTGGCGCGAATGCCGACGCACGGGTCGTGACGGCCCTTGGTGATGACGTCCACAGGGTTGCCATGGACGTCGATCGAACGACCCGGCGTGGTGATGCTCGACGTCGGTTTCAATGCCAGATGGGCAACGATTGGCTGACCGGACGAGATGCCGCCGAGGATGCCGCCGGCATTGTTGCTGAGGAAACCTTCCGGGGTCAGTTCATCGCGGTGTTCAGTGCCGCGTTGGGCAACACAGGCGAAACCGGCGCCGATTTCCACACCTTTGACCGCGTTGATGCTCATCAGCGCGTGGGCCAGTTCGGCATCGAGACGGTCGAAAATCGGCTCGCCCAGGCCCGGCATCACGCCTTCGGCGACGACGGTGATTTTTGCGCCGACCGAGTCTTGGTCGCGACGCAACTGGTCCATGTAGGCTTCCAGCTCCGGGACTTTATCCGGATCCGGGCTGAAGAAGGCGTTGTCTTCCACCGAGTCCCAGGTCTTGAACGGGATTTCGATCGGACCGAGCTGGCTCATGTAGCCACGGATGACGATGCCTTGAGTGGCCAGGTATTTCTTGGCAATCGCACCGGCAGCAACGCGCATCGCAGTTTCGCGCGCCGAGCTGCGGCCACCGCCACGGTAGTCGCGCTCGCCGTATTTATGGTGATAGGTGTAGTCGGCGTGGGCCGGGCGGAACAGATCCTTGATCGCCGAGTAGTCCTTGGACTTCTGGTCGGTGTTGCGGATCAGCAGGCCGATCGAGCAACCGGTGGTGCGCCCCTCGAACACGCCAGAAAGGATTTCGACTTCATCGGCTTCCTGACGCTGAGTGGTGTGGCGGCTGGTGCCGGGCTTGCGGCGATCAAGGTCGCGCTGCAGGTCTTCGAGGGAGATCTCCAGGCCCGGCGGGCAGCCGTCGACAATGGCGACCAACGCCGGACCATGGCTTTCGCCAGCGGTGGTGACAGTGAACAACTTGCCGTAGGTATTGCCGGACATGCAGGACGCTCCGTGAAATCAAACCCAAATTCGTGATGCGCGCCAGTATACGCAGGCTAACCGAGTAGTTCATCCTCGAACCTTAGTGGTGCTGGCGAGTCCAACCGGCACCTTGGCGAATGATGGCGTGATGATGCTGCGAGTTTTGATCTTGAGTCTTACCCTCTTTACGGGCTTTGCCCAAGCGACGGTCCTACAACGTCCGGTGACTTTGGATACCGGCACCGGTGAGCTTTTCGGCTCGCTGTTGCTGCCGAAGTCCGACAATCCGGTGCCGGTTGTCCTGATCATTTCTGGCTCGGGTCCTACGGATCGTGACGGAAACAACCCCGACGGCGGGCGCAACGACAGCTTGAAACGGCTGGCATGGGTGCTGGCCAAACACAACATCGCCAGCGTGCGCTACGACAAGCGCGGCGTGGCTGCGAGCCTGGCGGCGACGCCGGATGAGCGCAATTTGTCGGTCGAAGCCTATGTCGCCGATGCGCAGGCCTGGGCACGCAAGCTCAAGGCTGATCCGCGTTTCGGCAAGTTGATTCTGCTGGGCCACAGCGAAGGCGCGATGATTGCCACGCTGGCCGCGCCGGAGGTCGATGCGGCGGCGGTGATTTCCCTGTCCGGCAGCGCCCGCCCGGTCGATCAGGTGATCCGCGAACAATTGGCGCGCAGCCTGCCGCCACCGCTGATGCTGCGCAGCAACGAACTGCTCGACAGCCTCAAGGCCGGCCACACCGATGACAATGTGCCGCAGCCGTTGCAGGTGATTTTCCGCCCGAGCGTGCAGCCTTATCTGATTTCGCTGTTCCGTCAGGATCCGGCCAAGGCTTTCGCGCAACTGAAGATGCCAGCGCTGATTGTTCAGGGCAGCAACGATATTCAGGTCGGCACCGAGGACGCGAAGCTGCTCAAAGCCGCCAAGCCGGACGCCGAACTGGTGGTGATCGAAGGCATGAACCATGTCATGCGCATTGTGCACAACGACATGAAGCGGCAACTGGCTTCCTATAAGGATCCGAATTTGCCGCTGGCCGCAGAGCTCGGCGCGAAAATCATCGAGTTTATTGACGGACTTCGCACCTGATAAGCGCCGTTTACCCTCTAGTCCTGAAAGAAACGGCCGATAAGCCTTTGTCGCCAGCGCAATGGCTGGCGACAAGCAGGGCTTGGACAGGATCTCGCCGTTATGACTGATACCCAGACTTCACCCGACACCACCGCTGAAAAAGACGCACCGCCAGCGGTCGAGCTGCCGTGGGCAGATGTCCACGTCGAGCACCACAAGATGCTCCGCCTGGCCCCGCTGCAAACCGACCGCAACACCGGTGGGCGGCCATTGCGCTTCGTTGAATTCGGTTACGCCGAGCGCAACAGCAAAGAAAAAAGCCTGATGCGCATGGCGATCAAACTGCCCGGCCAGCGTGTGCGTAAAGAGCAGAATCAGCTGGATGTGTGGGTTGATCACACGACCAAGCGTGTGCACTTCGGCCCCGACAGCGGCTTGCAGATCGAACCGATGAACCGTGGCATCGGCCGCTACATGGCCGCGCAAGGCATCAATTGGGCGAAAAAACGTTGGCCGACCTACACCGTCGACGGCATGGACTTGAACAACAAGGACGCGCTGAACGAAGACACCCGTCTGCGTCGCGATCACTTTCTGCGCGTGCACGGGTTTGATGTGGCGTACGCCGATGCCCAGCATTTGAAGGGCAGCGTCAAAGCGGTACAGGTCGGGGATCTGCTGGGCGATTGGAACAGCGAAAAGCTGCAGATTGTTGAGATTCTCGAAGCGGCGCAGATGCTTCAGCAAGCGGAGCAAAATCTGGCCGAGCAGGAAGTGAAGCTGAAGAAGCAGGAAGACAAGGTCAGCAAGTTCAAGCGTGAGGACGCGGGGCTGCGGTTCACGATTACTTGTCTGGTGGCGTTTGCGGTGTTTCAGGCGGGGCTGTTGATCTGGATTGCTACGCATCGGTAAAGATTCAACACCGAGGCGCTCCCATCGCGGGCAAGCCACGCTCCCACAGGTTTTGTGTCGTACTCGGATGTTGCGGCACACACAGAACTTGTGGGAGCGGGCTTGCCCGCGATGCTTTTAAGGGTCAGACGCGGGAAGCGAACAAGGCCTGATGATCGCGGCACTGCTCCGCCGTCAGCATGAACACGCCATGCCCGCCACGCTCGAAGTCGAGCCAGGCGAAATCGACTTCCGGGTACAGCGCTTCAACGTGCACCTGGCTGTTGCCTACTTCGACAATCAGCAAGCCCTTCTCGGTCAGATGATCCGCCGCTTCGGCGAGCATGCGTCGCACCAGGTTCAAACCATCATCGCCACAGGCCAGACCCAGCTCGGGTTCGTGCTGATATTCGTCCGGCATGTCAGCGAAATCTTCCGCATCCACGTAGGGCGGGTTCGACACGATCAGGTCGAAACGCTGACCCGGCAAGCCATCGAAACCATCGCCCTGCACGGTGTATACACGCTCATCGACGCCATGGCGCTCGATGTTCTGGTTGGCCACTTCCAGCGCTTCGAACGACAAGTCGGCCAGCACCACTTCAGCGTTCTCGAACTCGTAGGCGCAGGCAATACCGATGCAACCGGAACCGGTGCAGAGGTCGAGAATGCGCGCAGGTTCGGTGCCGATCCACGGTGCGAAGTGGTTTTCGATCAGTTCACCAATCGGCGAACGCGGGATCAACACCCGATCATCGACGATGAACGACATGCCGCAGAACCACGCCTCGCCCAACAGGTAAGCGGTAGGAATGCGTTCTTCGATACGGCGCTTGAGCAGGCGCTGCAGATTGACCAGTTCGTCGTCTTCCAGCGCGCAATCGAGATAGCTGTCGGCGATTTCCCATGGCAGGTGCAAGGCACCGAGTACGAGTTGCCGCGCTTCATCCCAGGCATTGTCGGTGCCATGGCCGAAAAACAGATCCTCCCCATGGAAGCGGCTGACGGCCCAACGGATGTGGTCGCGCAGGGTACGAAGTCGGGAAGTGATCACGGGGCAGAACTCCTGAAAAAACGACTGGCGATTCTACCAGCCAAAACGCGTGACGACGACGCAGGAAAATTATCCGGGCGACGGTAGGAGTTTTCTGTTTTTTGCCCCAGCCATTGAACAGAACGTGTAACTTGACAAGGCTGCAGGCCAGTAACGACGGTGCCTACGATGGTAGCGATTCACAGAACCGCTCAGCCAGAGGACAATGTCGCAAAAGCCCCACCCCAAGGAGCCCCAGAATGTCCGTTCCAAAAACGATGTTTCAACTCAGCGGTCGCGGTTACGCAGCGGCCACACTGAGCCATGCCACCGTGGTCATCATCGATGCCCAGAAAGAATATCTCAGTGGCCCGCTGGCCCTGAGCGGCATGGACGCGGCCGTCGCGAACATCAAACAAGTGGTTGCCGCAGCCCGTGCAGCCGGTCGGCCGATCGTGCACGTGCGTCATCTCGGCACCGTCGGTGGCCTGTTCGACCCGCAGGGCGAACGCGGCGAATTCATCCCCGGCCTGGAGCCGCAGGGTGACGAAACCATCATCGGCAAACTGCTGCCGAGTGCGTTTCATGGCACCGAGTTGCTCGATCGTCTGCAAAACCTTGGCTCGCTGGATTTGATCGTTTGCGGTTTCATGAGCCACTCCAGCGTCAGCACCACGGTGCGCGCGGCGAAGAACCTCGGTTTCCGTTGCACTCTGGTGGAAGACGCCTGCGCCACCCGCGACTTGCCGTTCAAGGGCCGCGTCCTCAGCGCCGAAGTCGTGCAGGAAGCCGAAATGGCGATCATGGCCGACAACTTCGCCACCCTAGCGTTGACGCAAGACCTGATCTGATCCGCTCTGATGAGCGGCTCAGCGCGCCGCTCATCCGCAAAGTCCTCTCATTTGCCGCAAATGCCATAGCCTCAGGAACAACCCGGTCAACTCCCGGTCGAAGGGCCGATACCCATTGAGGAAGGTCGGAATGAAGTTATCCGATGGATTTGACGCACGCCGCTTGCGGCCCAAAGGCCAAAGCAACTGGCGTTTTCGATTCGGCGCAGCGATCGCCGCCATTCTGGCGACGTTCGGTGTGCTGCTGGCGATGGCCGGGGCGGCCAGTCTGCTCGGGCGCCCACCAGCGCTCGGTGACTTGAACGCCACGCCGATGGGCTCGGCGATCATTCTGGCGGTCGGTTTGCTGTTTCTGTATTTCGGTGTCGCCCTGTGGCGCCGCTGCCGCCGTCGCGCACGGCAATCGCGGGAACTGAACATGTCCCCGCACTTGATGAAAAAACACGACTGAATCACCGGCCTGGCTTTTTGCCGGGCCGTTTTGTTTCGACTTGGGTAAACTGGCCGCCCTTCGCGGAGGCTGACATGCAAGACGACGATTTTTCCCTGTTCAAAAGTGCGATCCAAGGCGTCAAGCCGATCAAGCACGACCGCGCCGACACCGGCAAACCCAAGGCTGACCGCGCACAGATCGCCAAGCTGCGCCAGTCCGCCACCGTGCGCACAAATGCCACCACCGTTGACGGTCTGTCCGATCAGTTCGTGATCGACGTCGGCCCGGAAGACGAGTTGATGTGGTCGCGTGACGGCGTGCAGGAAAGTCAGATGCGCAAGCTCAAGGTCGGCCAGATTCCGTTCGAAGGCAGCCTCGACCTGCACGGCATGAGTGTCGAGAAGGCCCGCGAAACCCTTTGGGCGTTTCTCGCTGAGGCGACCAAATTCGAAATCCGCTGCGTGCGCGTCACCCACGGCAAGGCCGTGCGTCTGGACGGCAAACGGCCGATGATCAAAAGCCACGTCAACACCTGGTTGCGTCAGCATGCGCAGGTACTCGGTTTCTGCTCGTGCCAGGCCAAACACGGCGGTGCCGGCGCGGTTTACGTGATGCTCAAACGCACCATGATGGAAGGCCGCGACGAATAATCGCGTTACACCAAATTTGCGGGTTGCGAAAACTTCCACAGATAGTTCGATAGATCTAGAACAGAATCATACCCCGGTTCTAGAAAGCCAAGGCAATAGTAAAAAGCCCGCATATCTGCGGGCCCGGCTAAAAAAGTACTAACTATTTATCTTCTGCGATATCTTTCATTATCAACGGAACCAACGTCGTCTGCGCAGCATAAATAGAAGCAACGGGAGATAGATGGCTATTATCAAACGTAGTCATTCCAGTTTTTCGATCAGAACCTAAATAAGTTCTGCATCCTTTATCAGTACACAACTGGTCAATCATCGAAACATACTGAAATCCACCCTGCCCATCGCCATACTTGCTTTTGAGCACAGCTTCGGAATCAAGAACATGCTGGACGACGCCATCTTTTAAGTAAGTCGGCGTGGACTCCCAATGTCTCTGTAATATGATCTGATTAAGCCTCCCGTCCCACAACGGGACTGGGCCCATAACAATTACATGCTTGACGCCGTAGGAGGTCAATGCAGTCGCGAGTTGAGGGAGACTGGCGGAGACATCGTGCCAGAGCACCTGACCTATAATTACCACATCAGGCCTTTGATCCTTTATCGTCTGAATCGCAAATTTATTGGATTTTTTGCAATATTCAGTAGTTGAAGCGTCGATTTCCGGAAGGTTAGGCAAACAACCGGAAGTAGCCACACTGAGAACCCCAATATCTTTAGGTAACTCGTGTGTCACTCCGTAAATATATTGTTGCGCGTGTGAATCCCCCCAAAAAACAAGCTTCTTGGATTTGTTTGACTTGAAACATTTTTCTGCAATATTGGAAACTGGAATATTTGTGGCTGCACCTTTGAGAAAAGCATCCATATTGTACCAGTCACAATCGTACCTGAACTTACCAGGAATGTCCTGCTTCATAAAATATTGCCAATCAGGTTTTACATTAGCAAAGTACTCCGCGAACTGCTCTCTTTCGTCCTGACGAGATGGAAACCCATTTTTAGAAATGGTCGTCGCACCAATACTTATAAACACCAGAGCCCCGCAGATCAGAAGTCTGAACGCTGTGCGACCGGATATTTTTTGGCGCATAGGTATTTCGACAAACCTATAGGTCAACCATGCGAGAACTACAGATAAAACTACCAAAGCACTGCGCAGTGGGAAGTCGGGTGTGCCTGAGAAAAAAATGTAAGTAAAAGAGAATATCGGCCAATGCCACAAGTAGAGCGGATAGCTGATCAAGCCAATAAAGACCAAGAAGCGTGACGACAATACTTTTTTATTAATCCAAGCGTCAGGCCCTGAAAATACTAATAGTGCTGAGCCTATGACAGGAAGCAGCGCCCAATAACCAGGAAATTGTTTATTTTTATCAATAATAGATACTGCTGTAACGACGAAGGTTATACCCACAAATGAGGCCGCATTACGAAGAACCCGAGATCGGATTTTACACGAATGGGGCGATCCGAACACCGCATTGTAAGCTAACAAGCTACCAAACAGCAACTCCCAAACCCGGTATTGAGGTAGAAAAAAAACGCCCGCTGGTGTGTCGGAGATATAAAGCAAGCCGAATCCAAATGAACATAGGCCAATGAATGTTACCGCTATTGCATACGCCAACCTAGATGCGACTTTGGAAAGAACGATTATAGAAATTGGGAAAAAGAGATAGAATTGCTCTTCGACGCCCAATGACCACAAATGCATGAGAGGTTTAGTTTCAACGGTTGCGTCAAAATAACCCGACTCGGAATACATGATGAAATTCTGAACAAAACTTAAACCAGCGATCATATGCTTGCAGAGAACTTTAAACTCTGCCCCCATCATGATCACCCAGGCTGCGATAAACGACGAAAGCAGAACTATCAGGAGCGCTGGGAATATACGCCTCACACGCCGCACGTAGAAATTATAGACACTGAAGCTATTTGTCGATACACCCTTGAATATAATATTGGATATCAGATACCCGGAAATCACAAAAAATATATCTACACCTACAAACCCACCCGTGAGCACGGTCGGGAACGCGTGATATATAACTACAGCAAGAATTGCGAGCGCTCGCAGCCCATCGATATCGGGACGATAACTTAAAGGTCGAACATAAAGATTATTCTCCCTCTCCGACAAAGCCTCCTTTGAACTCAAATTTTGCGCAGCACTAAAACCCATTAAATTATTTCCTTGTCAAATAATTTGCAGCACATCGCGCTGTAAAACGAAGGCTGAAAAATTGGCGAATTGTACTTTCCGAACGAAATAAATTCCAATAAAATTCAAGATAACCGATTCCAAACGGCGCCCAACCGCCCTGCACATGATTGCAGACGCTTGAAGCACTAACTTCCAACACCCGCGAGCTTCACTTTGCTTTTGATAGTCGGCCGATTATTAGACACCTGTCCATCGATCACCTCGCATCTGCGGCGAAATATGATCACAGGAGCGGCTTGCACGAGCAAAATTCATAGTGCTGTTCCTCCACCCACTGAGCGCGCTCGGTTTCGAGCACAGACCTGCGGACATTCAGCTCCCCGAGCGGCTTTCTCTGGATGCACTGATCTATTTTGACAAAATTGAGGACAAACCACCAACTCTTCTCTCAGGCCAGTTTTTGGCCACCTGCATCGGATCCAGCGTACGGAGAGAAACATTTCATGCACTGCTAAGCGACGATTCGTCCTCCCTCAGAAAGAAAAGCTCCAGGCAAAACTTATGGTAGGTCGATAAATCCGAAATTTATGCTGTAGAATTTACCAGCACATGCCCAACACCTAAAAGCTCGAGCACGTTACAGAGTTTAAAATTAAAACATCCGGAAATTAAGAATGGACACTGGCAGTTACAAGAAACCACATACTTCTAAAATCAAAACCATGCTTAAAGCCTTTGAGCATCATGAAAAGCTTTCTGCATTTTTTTTGACTTTACTTATTATTTTCACCACCCAATTCTGCATAGGCGCTATTAAATTCGTTGGCGATGCTAACGCCTACTGGTATTACAGCTCTTTCATTCTAGACTTGGATTTTCCAAAAACCATGCGAGGATATTTTTATCCTCTCGTGCTCGCCCTTCCAAGATTTATAGCGAATTCGTGGCCCTCATCCGGCTACATTGGATTTTATGTAGTACAAGCGCTACTGTTCTCCTACATTTTTTCCACATTGTTACCCTATGTATTCACACGACTTATCGGAGGGAAACTCTCGATCTCCCGCCGAATACTTCCACCACTTCTCGTTGCGATATTTTTTCCAGGTCTAATGGCCTATCCGTTAAGTGATCTCCCGGCGCTATGCATGATCGTGGCAAGCCTCTACCTAGCCTTAAGAGCGTCTAAACAGAAAAACCTGGCCTCATCGTTTCTATTTTTGTTTTTAGCAGGCATCACCGCTTATGGCGCCTACAACATTAGAACAATATATTTGTTCCCATTACTAATTTTAATCCCAATCATCCCGGCATTATTACTGAAGAAAAACAGTCACATCGAAAAACTTCTGCTAACAGCTTCTTTTATTGCCGGAGCGACTTTTGCTTCGTTGCCACAGATAATAATCAACTTTAAACACCTGAACTCGCCGTCACCATTTGTCATAACGGATCACAAAAATACTTCGCTGTACGCCAATCAGTTAAAGTGGGGAGTTACCATACAAAGGTATGAGACTGGATACAACTCAGAAACCGGGGGTATATATCCGATTTATTACATAGACCCTTTGGGCGAGCGTTTATTTGAAAATGCAAATCTTGGCGAAGGCGTTATTACTGTTCCAAAAATCCTTACTGCCATCGTCAATCACCCGCTTTCGTTTTTGCGAATTTATACCAAGCATTTCATTAATGGTATGGATGTCAGAGATCCGGACCCGTACACATCAACATCATCAAAGGATAGAAATTTCCGTTCTTTTACGAGCTTGTCAGTGTCTGTACTAGGTGCATTTTTCTTAGTACTCGTGGTTGCCAGATCTGAAATGGGCCGAAATCCTTGGCGTCAAATACTGTCAAAAGTCACTTGGCTCGTTTTATTGTTGCTGCCTGTTTTGGCGATCACACCAGGCGCGATAGAAACCAGATTTTTCCTACCACTTCACTTGATAGGCTATTGCGCTATTTCTTACGGTTTCTCAAAAAATCTGAAGAATGAATTTAGCGCTAAGGAAGCATTGCTCGCTGTAGTAATATATCTGACATTAGTCTTGTCTTTTTATAACAGCGCTAGAGAGTCAGTGCAACATCCGAATTCAGCTATCAAAAAGGAATATTTTGAATAACGTATTTCTTTAGCCTCTATATTCAATTGAAGCGCCGGTCACATCAGTTGGCTGATTCCGTTAAAGGAAAATCGTGGGAACTGAACAACGAGCCGGGGGCACGCTCGCGAGCGCGGTCCTTTTACCGAGAGCCGCAATCCCGTCGTAAGATTTCCCAGACTCTCAAGAGGGCTGCCTCAATGATTGTCAGCGGAACGTGGCACAGTACTAGACAAGGCCAACCTTTATTCAGGGGCTTAGCTTCGTCAGAATTCATCGCTTCGAATACTCTGCCGTCGGTATCCTGGTGCGTCTCCCTGCCCTGAAAGGTGACACTCACGAATCGGCTAAAGCTCCGCAGGGATTGCAATTTCGACCGAGGGCGCAACGCAATGCGCCCCTGGCAGACCTAGTGCCCCCCATGAGCAACAGCCACCTTTTCCACAAGGGGTCGCGGGAACCTCACACGGATGTCCGCCCCTGGCTTGCGCCGCTCCAGTCAGGTGCATGACGACACGCTTCTCCGACAAGCCGATCGTGGTCATTGAGGCGCAAATCTCCAATGACCCCACCTTTAAGCGCTGAGTGATTACCGTGTTTGGGCTGCCAATCAAGATTTTTGAGTTTGTCTAACACGCAAGAATGACTGGCAACAGCAGCCAAGCGGCCCCTGCTGCACTCAATATCAGGGCCAGCTGGCAATACAACTACGTGCATACTTACGCTACCATAAGCCCCATGACATGCATGAACCTCGATTTCATCCCGAATCAGTTTGGCCGTAGCGTGCAAATGCCGCTTCGACTTATGCCCGTTGGATCAATCACATTCATGACTGAAGCGAAGCCGGGGCGCTTGACCAAATCCTGATTGGTACTGACAGGAACCGTCCCTCCTCTAGAACCCATACGGAATAAAGCTCTGTGACACTGGAACAGAATTACACCGCGATTCTCGGCCAACTGGGCGAGGACGTCTCCCGCGAGGGCCTGCTCGACACGCCAAAGCGTGCCGCCAAAGCCATGCAGTACCTCTGCCGCGGTTATGAACAGACGCTCGAAGAGGTCACCAACGGTGCCCTGTTCAGCTCCGACAACAGCGAAATGGTGCTGGTCAAGGACATCGAGTTGTACTCGTTGTGCGAACACCACCTGCTGCCGTTCATCGGCAAGGCGCACGTTGCGTACATCCCGAGCGGCAAAGTGCTGGGCCTGTCGAAGGTCGCGCGGATCGTCGACATGTACGCCCGCCGTCTGCAGATTCAGGAAAACCTCAGCCGCCAGATCGCCGATGCCGTGATGCAAGTGACCGGCGCGCTGGGCGTGGCCGTGGTGATCGAGGCCAAGCACATGTGCATGATGATGCGCGGTGTCGAGAAGCAGAATTCGTCGATGATCACCTCGGTGATGCTCGGTGAGTTCCGTGAAAACGCCGCGACCCGCAGCGAGTTTCTCAGCCTGATCAAGTAATTTGCAGCACGAAGAAAACCGGCATTCATCGCCGGTTTTTTTTCGTCCGTGAAAAATCGGGTAAGCTGCGCGCCTTTCTCAATCTGCACCGTGAGGCTTTCAACGTGTTCGTCAAAGCGCTTCGTGTCGGCCTCGGCCAACTGGTTATCTTCATCGACTTCATCACCCGCCCGGGCAAGAAAAAACGCCCCGCCGCTGTTCAGGCTCAGGTTGATGCGGCGGCGAAGGATCTGACTTTGTATCAGTTCCACGCCTGCCCGTTCTGCGTGAAAACCCGCCGTACTTTGCGTCGCTTGAACGTGCCGGTGGCATTGAAGGATGCGAAGAACAACGAGCAGGATCGTCAGGCGTTGCTGGAACAGGGCGGCCGGATCAAGGTGCCTTGCCTGCGCATTGAAGAGAATGGGCAGACGACCTGGATGTATGAGTCCAAGGTGATTATTGATTACCTGGATAAGCGCTTTGCTGCAGTCTGATATTTATGTGGTGATGCTGGTGGCCTCATCGCTGGCAAGCCAGCTCCCACAGGTTTTGTGAACGCCTCAGATCACTGTGGGAGCTGGCTTGCCAGCGATGAGGCCCGCACAGACACAGCAAATTCCAGACAAAAATAAACCGGCCCATAAGCCGGTTTTTTTGTTTTCACGCCGCTTTATCCACTTGCGCCTGCCGCACCACCGCCGCCAATCGCTTGAGCCCTTCATCCAGTCGCGCCGGATCGATGTGGCTGAAGTTAAGGCGCAAATGCCCATGATGGTTATCTGGCTCTGGAAAGAACGGCTCGCCCGGCATGAACGCCACGTCATTGGCCAACGCCTCGTTGAGCAAGGTTCGCGTGTCCAACGGTTGCTTCAGCGTCAGCCAGAAAAACAGCCCGCCCTGAGGCATGTCCCAATCCGCCAGATCAGCAAAATGCGTTTCCAGCGCCGCCTGAAACGCATCGCGCCGCTGCCGATAAAATCCACGTAACTCACTCAAATGCTGCTGATATTTCTCCGTACCGATCCATTGCAGCGCCTGCCACTGACCGATGCGGTTGGTGTGCAAGTCCGCTGATTGCTTGAGTTTGAGCAGATGGGGAAACAGGTCTGGGCTGGCTATCAGGTAGCCGACGCGCAAACCCGGCAGCAGGGTTTTCGACACGGTGCCGGTGTAGATCCAGCTGGATTTCTTCAGGCGCCCAGCAATCGGTTTGGCGCTGCCGCCATCGAAAGTCAGTTCGCGGTAAGGCTCGTCTTCGATCAGGGTCACGCCAAACTCGTCGAGCAAGGCTGCAACCGCTGCGCGCTTGGCTTCGCTGTAGCGCACGGCTGACGGGTTCTGGAATGTCGGGATCAGGTAGATGAACGCCGGGCGATGCTGTTCCAGACGACTGCGCAAGTGCGCCAGGTTCGGGCCATCGGACTCTTGCGCTACGGTCAGGCAATCGGCGCCAAACAGCTGGAAGATTTGCAGGGCGGCGAGATAGGTCGGCGCTTCAAGCAGGATTTCCGTGCCTTTGTCGATGTACAGCTTGGCCGCCAGGTCGAGGGTTTGCTGGGAGCCGCTGACCACCAGTACCTGACTCGCCTGACAGTCCAGGCCAAGCGCCCTCGCCTCCGCCGCCAACGCTTCGCGCAATGCCGGTTCGCCTTCACTCATGCCGTATTGACCGAGCGACAGCGGCATATCTGCCCACTCGACTTTCGGCAGCATGGCTTCGGCGGGCAAGCCGCCGGCGAACGACATCACCTCTGGACGCTGGGCAGCAGCGAGGATTTCACGGATCAGAGAACTTTTAAGGCGCGAGACACGTTCGGAAAAAGCCATGGAGGTCACCGGTAGCGAGGCGTATGAAAAATGAGTCAAACTGGTTGACTGAAATTACGACAGCTTGAGCGAGTACGTCAACATGCTTGACCTTAAAAACCCATCCAGCCAACAACAAGCGATGGAAGCGTTTTTCTTCGGCTATCAGGCGTTCACCGCCAAGGCTGACGAAATGCTCGAACGCCGCGGCCTCTCGCGGGTGCATCAGCGCATTGTGTTTTTCATCGCGCGGTATCCGAATTTGAGTGTGAAGGAATTGCTCGGATTGCTCGGAGTGAGCAAGCAGGCGTTGAACATGCCGTTGCGGCAGTTGCAGGAAATGCATCTGGTCGACAGCGTGGCGTCGGAGGCTGACAAGCGTAAGCGGTTGCTGGAGTTGACAGCGGAAGGCGCGAAGTTCGAGCAGGCGTTGCGGCGTGAGCAGGTGAAATTGCTCGAGCGGGTGTTTGCCGAGGCGGGTGAGGCGGCGGTGAATGGGTGGTTGGCGGTGAATATGGCGTTGGGGAACAGTCAGGCAGTTCTCGATTGACTGTTCTGGCCCTATCGCCAGCAGGGCTGGCTCCCACAGTTTTTGTGTACGCCACAGATCATTGTGGGAGCTGGCTTGCCAGCGATGGGGCCCCGAAGGGCGATATATCACTAACGACGGAACTTTCGTAAACAAAAACAAAAACAATATTTGCTTTATTTGTACACAAAAGCATAATCCACAGCGTGCGAGTTCCTGACCGCATGGTCAACAAATTCGCAAGTGCCTCAAAGGGCCGCTGCCACCCCTCATGGGTCCGGCCCTGGAAATAACAATAAAACTCTTGAGGAGTACTCGCTGTGGAAAGCCGCAAATCCGAAGCATCGACGCTGGATCTCTCGCCGCCATTACGCACTGGCCTGCTGGAGCGCTTGTTTAAACTCAGCTTGCATGGCACCACGGTGAAGACCGAGCTGATTGCCGGTCTGACAACCTTCATCACCATGGCTTACATCATCTTCGTTAACCCGAACATCATGGCCGATGCCGGGATTGACCATGGTGCAGCCTTCGTCGCCACCTGTATCGCCGCCGCGCTGGGCTGCCTGTTGATGGGCCTGTACGCCAACTGGCCGGTGGGTCTGGCACCGGGCATGGGCCTCAACGCGTTCTTCACCTACACCGTGGTTGGCACCATGGGCTACAACTGGGAAACCGCGCTCGGTGCGGTGTTTGTCTCCGGTGTGCTGTTCATGATCCTGACCTTCTCGCGCATTCGTGAGTGGCTGCTCAACAGTATTCCGGTCAGTCTGCGCTACGCGATGGGTGCCGGTGTTGGCTTGTTCCTCGGCCTGATCGGTCTGAAAACCGCCGGCATCGTTGTCGACAGCCCGGCGACGCTGATCAAACTCGGCTCGCTGCGTGAACCCGGCCCACTGCTCGCCGCCATCTG
The DNA here is from genome assembly GCF_058136335.1 of Pseudomonas sp. 4CAES_32.4. NCBI lineage: Bacteria > Pseudomonadati > Pseudomonadota > Gammaproteobacteria > Pseudomonadales > Pseudomonadaceae > Pseudomonas > Pseudomonas sp. 4CAES_32.4. The sequence continues at coordinate 1,903,475 of NZ_CM176882.1, read as the reverse complement.
CTTCCTGATGATTGCGATCCTCAGCTACCACCGCGTATTCGGCGCGATCCTCATCAGCATCATCACCGTGACCCTGGCCGGTTGGGGCCTGGGCATCGTGCATTACGAAGGGATCATGTCGACGCCGCCGAGCCTGGCCCCGACCTTCATGGCGATGAACGTTGCCGGCGTGTTCAACGTCAGCATGATCAGCGTGGTCCTGGCTTTCCTCTTTGTGCACATGTTCGACACCGCCGGCACCTTGATGGGCGTTGCCCAGCGCGCCAATCTGGTCAACGCTGACGGCCGTATCGAAAACCTTTCCCGCGCAATGAAAGCCGACAGCGCATCCAGTGTCTTTGGCGCCGTGGTCGGTGTTCCGCCAGTCACAAGTTATGTAGAAAGTGCTGCCGGCGTGGCCGCTGGTGGTCGGACTGGTCTTACCGCAGTGACCGTAGGTGTGCTATTTATAGCGGCAATGTTTTTCGCACCGCTGGCCGGCATGATTCCGGCTTACGCCACCGCCGGTGCACTGATCTACGTTGCGATGTTGATGATGGGCGGCATGGCCCACATCGAATGGGACGAAGCCACTGATGCGATCCCGGCCATCGTCACCGCCATCATGATGCCGCTGACCTTCTCGGTCGCCGACGGCATCGCGCTGGGCTTCATCACTTACGTGGCGTTGAAGGCCGGCACTGGCAAGTACAAAGAGATTTCCGTCAGCCTGTGGGTGCTCTGCGCGATCTTCATCGCCAAGTTCATCTTCTTGTAAGCGACACGCGGTTCCGGCTTCAAAACAGCCTCACCCTCACGGGTGGGGCTTTTGTGCATTTTTCAATACAACAAAAAGGAGGAAAGTGATGAGTCTGGAAACCTGGCTGCTGTTCAGCGGCGCTGCACTGGTGGTGATCCTGATTCCGGGGCCACTGTCGTTGCTGATGATCAGCAACAGTCTGAATTACGGTTTGCGCCGTTCGTACCCGGCATTTCTCGGTGGCGTGACCGCCTCGATCTGCCTGCTCAGTGCCTCGGCCCTGGGGCTGGGTGCCTTGCTGCTGGCTTCGGAACAATTGTTCAGCGCGTTGAAAATCGTCGGCGCCCTTTACCTGTTCTACCTCGCCTGGCAGAGCTGGCAGCAATCGCGCCAGCCATCGACCGGTGCCGAAGTGCCTCAGGCGGCCGCAGTACCACGCTTCCGTGCCCTGTTCGGCCGCGCGTTCGTACTGGGCGCGAGCAACCCGAAAGACATTCTGTTTTTCGCCGCGTTTCTGCCGCAGTTCCTCAGCGCCGAGCAGCCGTTCCTGCCCCAGCTGCTGATCATGATTGCGACCTGGACCGTGCTGGACCTGCTGTGCAAATTGACCTATGGCCTCGGCGCCCATGGTGCTGCGCGTTATCTGCGCAGCGGCAAGGGCCAGAGCTGGTTCAACCGCATCAGCGCCGCGCTGTTCGGCACCGCTGGCGGTGTTTCGCTGTTGAGCAGCCACTGATCCGCAGCTGCCACTGCCATCGGTTCTGGCAGTGGCAGCGATCCCGCCCCACCGCGCAATACACTGCAACAACGCAATATATATGTATGCCTCTCCCCCGCTGATCCGTCGCTAGCATTTCGGGCAACTACCCGGCGAGCCTGCTCGCCATGCCCTCATGCAGCGATCAAAGATCGGAGAGTCACAGTGTACAAACCCCCTAAGCAGGTGCCCGGCATCCCCGTGACCACGCCGTCGTCCAGCGGCTTGACGCCAGACCTCAGCAACGCACCCCCTCCCAGACTGGTTCCCGACGCAACGCCCACCGTCTCCCACCCCGTCCGTCCGGATCTTCATCAGCCGGCGAGCGAGGGGGCAAGTCAGCCGACCCTTGCCGACCTGGCACCCGACAATGTCACTGATCAGCCAAGGATAGAGGTCGTCGATCTGACCGGCGCCGGCCAGGCCACCCCTCCCTACCCGGCCGATCTGGTGATCGTCGGCGCCGAAAACACTGGCGACCGCACGCCGCTGGCGGATTCGGGGCTGTTCATGGACGCCAACCAAGCGCTTTACGCCGACGTCGCCGGGATCGGGGTGGCGGGCATTCAGACCAACGCTCACGGCCAGTTCGTTCTCTCGAGCGAATCCCCCCATCAGGATCTGCTGGTGCTAATGCCCGTCGAGGGCAAATCGCAGTGGAAAAAGCGCTCCGATGCCAGCCCGCCTGCAGACACCGGATGGGAGGTGCCAGACTCCTCCCAGCAACCGGTGATGGCCTTGAAAAGACTGTTGCTTTCCCGATTACAGGCCAGTTTCCTGACCGAACCCGACGCCACGGGTACTTCCTGGAGTGTGCGCGGCGAACCGAGCAGAAAATATGTCAGGCTCAAGGACGGCAATTCCGTGATGGTAGCGTTTCGCGAAAACGGCGACGTTCAGGCTGTCAGCGCCAACCACCCGAACAGCAACGGCCCCCTGCTGGAACGCGTGCCCGGCACATCGCATTGGCAGGTAAAGCCCCAGGCCAGGACAACCCACAAACGCAAACAGGCCGCCCCGCAAACGTGGCTGAACAAACGCGGACGTATCGAGCAGCCCAGCGAATCCGCGGTCAGAGCGCAATCCAGTACGGACCAGACTGCCGTCAATCGTGATCTATGGCGCACTTGGGGAGAGACCAGCCCGATCCCCTCCGGCTCCATCCCCATTGGCAATCTGCACTACCGAACACTGCCCGGCGCCACACAAGAGGTGGCCATTATTCGCCCTTTCAGCTTTGCCGACGGATTCGACGGATTCGAGGGCATGCTGATCGCGCAGCCCTGGCGGCAACCGGTACGCGCCGTTTCGAGCCCGACCACCCCAGCTTTCAACTCCACCGAAATGCCCGGTACGCAATGGACGGTGAGCGGTCCGCTGTTCGATAAAACCTTGACGCAGTCCATCGCTGACAGCTTTCCGGACTTTTCGGCGGTTACAGCAAGAACCCTGGCCCGGAGCCTGTTCGAACAGACCAATCCTTCGAATACGCTGACCAGTCCGGGCTTGCTGCACATGTCTGAAATCCTTGTCCGGTGGCAAGGCAAAGGCACCGAGGGGCCGCACGCCAGCGCCGGATCTTCGCGATCCGCATTCACCGATCCGCTGCAACTCCTGCCGATTACCGCCACCGAGAACCAGCAGGGCATACGGACACTGCACCTGCCGGCTGTCGATCATCATGCAACAGCACAACGCATTGACTTCGCCCTACGCATAGACGACCTGAAAATCTTTCAAAAGGGCCAGCCCAATCTGCGTGTTCGGCACATGTTTCAAACACTGCTGGCGCGTTGCGGTTACGAAGTTTTCCCCCCGGCCAGTCAGCAGACCGGCGGCACCCTGGTCTTCAAACGTGCCGAGCAAACCTACTTCCTGACGATCCGCAACACGACCACCCGCGTTGTTCAGTACGACCTTCCCGACAGATTCAAGCTGTCCACGATGCGCACTTATCTGGGCCACGAAACGTTTCAGGCACTGAACTCAGCACTGGCGAATGGCAGTGTGATGTGGCTTGTCGGTGGTTTTCATCTCACCGAAACACGGCAGGCGGACTTTTTCATGTACAGGGTTTCGCCCCCGGAATCCGCGACCTCGACAACACCGGCAAGGCCGGCGCAAACCCCTCAAATAATGACGGGCCCAAACCCGGTCGAGCCAAACATCCGCCCGGCGGTGAGTTCGGCCCACCGGGAAATCGCGGTAGAGGCTGCCCAGCCGCATGCCATTGACATCGAAGGCGTGCGTCATACGTTGCTGCCGCGCGCCGTTGACGACCGGATCGTCTACCTTGATGACCCGGATTACCCGGCTTCCAGCTTTGATCAACTGGAGACATTGCTGCGCACGCAGCCGCAACATCAGCCACGCGGAGCGATCCGTGTTCCTCCGCAAAACGCGTGGATGATCGATACTCGAATGCCTTTTGAAAAGTCGCTGGTCGCTCACATTGCCGAGCAGTTCCCGGTGTTGTCCACGTCGACCCTGCAGAATGTCGCCAAAAGGCAGTTCATCCTCGCCAACGGTTCCGAAACGACAACCGGCGCCGGGCTGACCACCCTGCGACAGACCTTCAATGACTGGCGCATGGGCAATGCCGCGCCACGACCGGAACTGGTAGATCCACTGCTGATGCTGGCCACTACGCCAATTACTCCGGCGACCCGTGACACGGTACGCAAGCTGGTTTTACCCCTGGATACGCCCGAGGGCGAACTGCACCGCATCGACATGGAGATCAATTACTTTCGCCTCGAGTTCGACTACTTGCTCTTGCATCCCGGCGGCCAGAATCACAAAACCTTCATGACTGGATTACTCATAAGAAATGGCTACGACGTCTTGCCCCGGACCGAAGGGGGTGCCTGGCCAGCGCTGGTTTTTACCCATCCCAACCATGACCGAGTGTTTTTCCTCAGCCTTTATCGAATCCAGGGTAACCGCATCCCCCTGCCGGATCGGCCCAACCCGGCAGTCTCAAGCACATTGCTCGACAGGATCGGCCCCGTTGCTTCGCAAAGGCTGCTGGAGGCGGATGCGGCCGGCAGAGTCATCTGGCTCAAGGGTGGCATCCAACGCTGGAAATCCCAACAAGTGGAAACCGCTTTCATCATCCGCGATGACATTCCGATGATTTGAGTGATCGCAGCCGACGGCAGACCGCGAAAATCCCCAAAAAAAACCGAAAAAAAAGCCCGCAGTGTGAGCGGGCGAAAGACCAAAGAAGCTATATGCGCAGTCGCTTCCCGGTGGGGGCAGCTGCTTGGGGGTCAGCTGCCCCGGTACGTGGAATAGCTGTACGGCGAAATCAGCAATGGCACGTGGTAGTGATCCTGTTCGGCAGAGATGCCGAAGCGCAGCACAACCACGTCCAGAAATGCCGGTTCCGGCAACTGCACGCCACGGGCGCGGTAGTAATCGCCTGCGTGGAACTGAACCTGATAAACGCCGGTTCGATAATCATCGCCTTGCAGCAGCGGTGCATCGACCCGGCCATCGCTGTTGGTGACGGCACTGGCGACCAATTCCAGTTGCGAACCTTCAACGCGGTACAGCTCGACCTTGATCGAACTGCCCGGGCAACCGTGTGCAGCGTCCAAAACGTGTGTTGTCAAACGTCCCATTGATTCTGCGCGCCTGCCTGCGTGGAAGCAGTCAGACCTCGCGCCTCCCGAAGTCAGATAAAAAGGAGACCGCACCGATTCGGAGCACGAAAAGCTGCGGCGAGCGATTGATTAAGACACTTTTCAAAAAAATTGTACACAATAAAAACGACATTTTTTACGTTACCCCCGCCATCCGGGCCTTTACTGCCGATCTGCCAGCAAAGCGCCTGATCAGTGAACCTTTAATCCATTTGCTGACTGGTCAGGCAGGTTTCTTGCAGGCTGACGCCAATACCCGTAAAAGATGACAGTCGGTGAAAAATGCGAAAATTCAGGCTTACAAATTGCGATTGAAGTTGTATACAATCAGCCCATCGCTGTGACACCAGCCTGCAACCTCACCGTCAGGCCGCCACAAAATCTGTCAACGAATAAGAAGGAAGACTGCAGTGAGCGCTGACTACCCACGCGACCTGATCGGTTACGGCAGTAACCCTCCTCACCCACACTGGCCGGGCAATGCCCGCATCGCCCTGTCCTTCGTGCTCAATTACGAAGAAGGCGGCGAGCGCAACATTTTGCACGGCGACAAAGAATCCGAAGCCTTCCTGTCTGAAATGGTTGCTGCTCAGCCGCTGCAAGGCGCGCGCAACATGAGCATGGAATCGCTTTACGAGTATGGCAGCCGTGCCGGTGTCTGGCGGATCCTGAAACTGTTCAAGGAATTCGACATCCCGCTGACCATCTTCGCTGTCGCCATGGCCGCGCAGCGCCACCCGGATGTGATCCGCGCGATGGTCGATGCCGGCCACGAGATCTGCAGCCACGGCTATCGCTGGATCGACTATCAGTACATGGACGAAGCGCAGGAACGCGAGCACATGCTCGAAGCGATCCGCGTCCTCACCGAAATCACCGGCGAGCGTCCACTGGGCTGGTACACCGGCCGCACCGGCCCGAACACCCGTCGTCTGGTCATGGAAGAAGGTGGTTTCCTCTACGACTGCGACACCTACGACGACGACCTGCCCTACTGGGAACCGAACAACCCGACCGGCAAGCCGCACCTGGTGATCCCGTACACCCTCGACACCAACGACATGCGCTTCACCCAAGTGCAGGGTTTCAACAAGGGTGACGACTTCTTCGAATACCTCAAAGACGCGTTCGACGTGCTCTACGCCGAAGGTGCCGAAGCGCCGAAGATGCTCTCGATCGGTCTGCACTGCCGCCTGATCGGTCGTCCGGGTCGCCTCGCTTCGCTCAAACGCTTTATCGAATACGCCAAAAGTCATGAACAGGTGTGGTTCAGCCGTCGCGTCGACATCGCGCGTCACTGGCACGAAACCCACCCGTACCAAGAGGCCGCCAAATGAGCCGCTTTCAAACCCTGCAACCGTCGACCCTGAGCCGCGACGCTTTCGTCAAAGCATTCGCCGACATCTACGAACATTCGCCATGGGTGGCCGAGAAGGCCTATGACCTGGGCGCGGACGCTTCGATCGACGAGATCGAAACCCTGCACCAGCGCATGAGCGACATCCTGTTGAGCGCCGATCACGCCAGTCAACTGGCACTGATCAACGCTCACCCGGACCTGGCCGGCAAAGCTGCCGTCCAGGGCCAATTGACCGAAGCCAGCACCAATGAACAGGCTGGCGCCGGTATTCACCAATGCACGGCCGAAGAGTTCCAGCGCTTCACCGAGCTGAACGACGCCTACAAAGCCAAGTTCAAGTTTCCCTTCATCATGGCGGTAAAAGGCAGCAACCGGCATCAGATCCTCGCGGCGTTCGAAACGCGCATTCACAATTCGGAAGACACCGAGTTCAAATGCGCGCTGGCGGAGATCAACAAGATCGCCCTGTTCCGTTTACTGACTCTTTAGCAAGCCTGGCCCGAGCATGTCAGACGCGGAGAATGCCCAGGGCCTCGCAAGCATCCCCAGCCACTTATTTAAAGGCAGACAAGAAGAATGAAAGCTTACGCCGTACCTTTCGAGAAGTTCGTCAACCTGGCCGATGCCCGTCTGGGCACCAAAATCATCTCGGTCACCGATGACTGGTTTGCAGACGCCAATCGTCTGTTCCAACCGACCCCGGCCGTATGGAAGGAGGGCGTGTTCGATGACAACGGCAAGTGGATGGACGGCTGGGAATCGCGCCGCAAGCGCTTCGAAGGCTTCGACAGCGCAGTGATCCGTCTGGGCGTACCGGGCTCGATCAAAGGCGTCGACATCGACACTTCATTCTTCACCGGCAACTTCCCGCCATCGGCCTCTCTGGAAGCGTGCTTCCTGGCCTCGGGCGAGCCTGATGAAAACACCCAGTGGACTGAAGTGCTGTCGGCCGTCGAGCTGCAGGGCAACAGCCACCACTACCACGAAATCAGCAACGACAAAGCGTTCAGCCACCTGCGCTTCAACATCTACCCGGACGGCGGTGTTGCCCGTCTGCGTGTGTACGGTGTGCCGCATCGCGACTGGTCCGCTGTTGGCGACAACGAGCAGGTCGATCTGGCAGCAGCCCTGAACGGTGGCCGCGCCCTCGCCTGCTCCGACGAACACTTCGGCCGCATGAGCAACATTCTCAACCCGGGCCGTGGCATCAACATGGGCGACGGCTGGGAAACTGCACGTCGCCGCACGCCGGGCAATGACTGGGTCATCGTCGCGCTGGGTCACCCGGGCGAGATCGAGAAGATCGTTGTCGACACCCTGCACTTCAAAGGCAACTACCCGGACACCTGCTCGATCCAGGGCGCGTTCGTCAAGGGCGGCACTGACAGCCAGATCGAAACCCAGTCGCTGTTCTGGCGCGATCTGCTGCCAAGCCAGAAGCTGGAAATGCACGCCGAACACACCTTCGTCGAGCAAATCAAAGCTTTGGGCCCGATCACCCACATCCGCCTGAACGTGTTCCCGGACGGTGGTGTGAGCCGCCTGCGTGTTCTCGGCAAGGTCGCTAAATAGGTTTGAACCCAATCGCTGGCAAGCCAGCTCCCACAGGTTTTGTGAACGCCACAGTCCACTGTGGGAGCGGGCTTGCCCGCGATGGCGATAGTTCTAACAACACAGAATTCGGATAAGAAGAACAGCATGCGCACACTAACGATTGAACCGCTGACCAAAGAAGCCTTCGCCCCTTTCGGTGACGTGATCGAAACCGACGGCAGCGATCACTTCATGATCAACAACGGTTCGACCATGCGCTTCCATAAACTGGCGACGGTCGAAACCGCTCAGCCTGAGGACAACGCGATCATCAGCATCTTCCGCGCCGACGCGCAGGACATGCCGCTGACCGTTTGCATGCTGGAACGCCATCCGCTGGGCAGCCAGGCTTTCATACCGCTGCTCGGCAACCCCTTTCTGATCGTGGTCGCGCCAGTTGGCGATGAACCTGTATCAGGCTTGGTCCGCGCCTTCGTCACCAACGGCAGGCAGGGCATTAATTACCATCGCGGCGTTTGGCACCATCCGGTGCTGACGATCGAAAAGCGGGATGACTTCCTGGTGGTTGATCGCAGTGGCACAGGCAATAACTGCGATGAGCATTTTTTCAAAGAGGATGAGCGTTTGATCCTCGCCCCCCACCAATAAGAGAAGGTCTGATCACTCGACAACAAGAGTGACAGGCGAGAGGTAAAGACTGTGGAAGCACATCTGTTGGAATGGCTGAACCTGAGCGTGCGCTGGGTTCACATGATTACTGGCGTGGCCTGGATCGGCGCGTCGTTCTACTTCGTCTGGCTGGAGAACAACCTCAACCGCGTCAACCCGAAAACCGGTCTGGCCGGTGACCTGTGGGCGATCCACGGTGGCGGTATCTATCACCTCGAAAAATACAAACTGGCCCCGCCGGCGATGCCGGACAACCTGCACTGGTTCAAGTGGGAAGCCTACTTCACCTGGATGTCGGGTATCGCGCTGCTGTGCGTGGTGTTCTACTCCAACCCAACGCTCTACCTGCTGGCTCCGGGCAGCACCCTGAGCGGCCCTGAAGGCGTGGCCATCGGTATCGGCTCGCTGTTCCTCGGCTGGTTCATCTACTCCTTCCTGTGCGACTCGGCCTTGGGCAAACGCCCTGCTCTGCTCGGTTTCATTCTGTTCGTGCTGATCATCGGCGCGGCGTATGGCTTCAGCAAAGTGTTCAGCGGTCGTGGTGCGTACCTGCACGTTGGCGCGATCATCGGCACCATCATGGTCGGTAACGTGTTCCGCATCATCATGCCGGCACAACGGGCACTGGTCGCGGCGATTGCCGAGAACCGCACGCCGGATCCGGCGCTGCCGGCCAAAGGCTTGCTGCGTTCGCGTCACAACAACTACTTCACCCTGCCGGTGCTGTTCATCATGATCAGCAACCACTTCCCGAGCACCTATGGCAGCCAGTACAACTGGTTGATCCTGGCCGGGATTGCAGTGTTGGCGGTGTTGGTGCGTCACTACTTCAACACCCGTCACGACAGCCACAAGTTTGCCTGGACTCTGCCAGTGGCAGCGGTAGGCATGATCACGCTGGCGTACGTCACCGGCCCAACGCCGATGTCGACCGCTCCGGAAGTGGCCAAGGCGCCAGCCAAAATCGAGTACCAACCGCTGCCGGAGACGGCACTGGGTGGCGGCGCGAAACCGGCTGAAGCGGCGGCACCTGCTGCACCCGCAGACGCACCGGCAGCAGCGCCGGCACAAGCCTCCAACGCCGGTCCCGGCTTTGACAAAGTGCATACCGTGATTCAAGAACGCTGTGCAGTTTGCCACTCGGCCAAACCGACCAGCCCGTTGTTCAGCGCTGCTCCAGCGGGTGTGATGTTCGACACTCCTGAGCAAATCCGCCAGAACGCGGCGCGCATCCAGGCGCAAGCCATCACCACGCAGATCATGCCACTGGGCAACATCACTCAGATGACCCAACAGGAACGTGACCTGATCGGTGCATGGATTGCCCAGGGAGCACAGACCAACTAAGCAACAAACGCATCGCGGGCAAGCCCGCTCCCAAAAAGGTCACTGCCTGACCTGTGGGAGCGGGCTTGCCTGCGAATCGCCGCAATACGGCTTTACCTGATGCAAAGAAACAGCTGTGAGCAACCCGGCAGCTGTTAATCACAAGAATAAAAAGATCCGAGGTGTTGCATGTCCGAGCTGTCCAAAGCGCGCATCCCCGACGCACCCGCCATTCAGCGATTGCCCCTTTTGCAACTGATCCTGGTCGGTTTGCAACATGTTCTGCTGATGTACGGTGGTGCCATCGCGGTGCCGCTGATCATTGGACAGGCCGCTGGCCTGAGTCGTGAAGAAATTGCCTTCCTGATCAACGCCGACCTGCTGGTCGCCGGTGTCGCCACTATCGTGCAGTCCATGGGCATTGGTCCGATGGGCATTCGCATGCCGGTGATGATGGGCGCCAGTTTTGCCGCTGTCGGCAGCATGGTCGCCATGGCCGGCATGCCCGGTATCGGCCTGCAAGGCATCTTCGGTGCCACGATCGCCGCCGGTTTCTTCGGCATGATCATCGCGCCGTTCATGTCCAAGGTCGTACGCTTCTTCCCACCGCTGGTGACCGGCACGGTCATCACCTCGATCGGTTTGTCGCTGTTCCCCGTGGCCGTGAATTGGGCCGGTGGCGGCGTCGATGCCGCACAATTCGGCTCACCGATTTATCTGGCCATCGCCGCGCTGGTGTTGGGCACCATTCTGCTGATCCACCGCTTCATGCGCGGTTTCTGGGTCAACATCTCCGTACTGATCGGCATGTGCATCGGCTACGTGCTGTGCGGCGCGATCGGCATGGTCGACCTGAGTGGCATGGCCAACGCGCCATGGATTCAGTTCGTTACCCCGCTGCATTTCGGCATGCCGAAATTCGAGCTCGCGCCGATCCTGTCGATGTGCCTGGTGGTGGTGATCATCTTCGTCGAGTCCACCGGCATGTTCCTCGCGCTGGGCAAAATCACCGATCAGGAAGTCTGCCCACGCATGCTGCGTCGCGGCTTGCTGTGTGATGCCGGCGCCTCGTTTGTCGCCGGTTTCTTCAACACCTTCACCCACTCCTCGTTCGCGCAGAACATCGGTCTGGTGCAGATGACCGGCGTGCGCTGCCGCTCGGTGACCATCGTTGCCGGTGGCTTGCTGATCGTCCTGAGTCTGCTGCCCAAAGCCGCATTCCTCGTCGCGTCGATTCCGCCAGCCGTATTGGGCGGTGCAGCGATTGCGATGTTCGGCATGGTCGCGGCCACCGGCATCAAGATTCTCCAGGAAGCCGACATCGGTGACCGTCGCAACCAGTTGCTGGTGGCGGTGAGCATCGGCATGGGCCTGATCCCGGTGGTACGTCCGGAATTCTTCGCGCATCTGCCGCTGTGGATGAGCCCGATTACCCACAGCGGCATCGCGATGGCAACGCTCAGCGCGCTGACGCTGAACCTGCTGTTCAACATTCTTGGCGGCAAAGAACGCGCAGCAATCAACGACTGCCACGCGCACCAGCACTGACGGCAACACCGGTATCCCCCTGTAGGAGTGAGCCTGCTCCGGGCGGCGTTCCGACGATAGCGTTTTTTCAGTCAACAGATGTGTTGAATGTCACACCGCGATCGCGAGCAGGCTCACTCCTACAAAGGGCAAAAAAAGCTCTGCGCCTCAACAATAAAAACAAGAGGGAGCAACAGATGATTCGTACACAGACAAATGTGCTGTTAAGCGGTGGCCTGCTGGCCGCGAGTCAGGCCATGGCCGGCGATCTCCTGCTGTGGCAGACCAACAGCCTCAGCTATCTGTACGGCAAGAATTTCGCCATCAACCCGTCGATCCAGCAAACGCTGACCTTCGAGCACGCCGACAAGTGGAAGTACGGCGACAACTTCCTGTTCGTCGACAAGATCTTCTACAACGGCAAAGAAGACGCGAACAAAGGCCCGCACGCCTTCTACGGCGAATTCACCCCGCGCTTCTCGTTCGGCAAGATCTTCGACCAGAAACTCGAATTCGGCCCGATCAAAGACGTCTTGCTCGCCATGACCTACGAATACGGCGAAGGCGACAGTGAGGCGTACCTGATCGGCCCTGGCTTCGACCTAAAAGTGCCCGGCTTCAATTACGTCACCCTGAACATCTTCCGCCGCCAGACCGAAGGCCCGCGCCCCGGCGACGGCGTCTGGCAGATCACTCCCGGTTGGTCGTACAGCTTTCCCCTGGGCAATTCCGATGTGCTGATCGACGGCTACCTCGACTGGGTGGTCGACAACGACGAGAACTCGCGTGGCACCTATCACGCCAACCTGCACATCAATCCTCAGATCAAATACGACCTGGGCAAAGCCCTGGGCTGGAGCCAGAAGCAGCTGTACGTCGGCACCGAATACAGCTACTGGAAGAACAAATACGGCGTCGAAAACACGCACAACTTCGACACCAATCAGAACACCGCCAGCCTGCTGGTGAAGGTGCACTTTTAAGATGGCCCGCAACCGTGCCCCATACCTGTCGTCGGTGCTCTGTTGCGGGGCACTTGAGAGCTGGCCGAGGAGTCAGTATTCTCCGCGGCCTCTTGAATTCGGTCTAAAAAAAAGCCCGGATTTAATTCCTGACCGACGGGCCAACTTATCCCGGCCCCGGTCAGTACCGAGGCATCCCGAAAACACGCTCAATCGACTGTTTTTCAGCAGCCGACGGGCGTTTTTTTGCTTTTCGAAAAGCCTTGGCCCAGCTCTTGCTAACAGCATGAAAGCTGACCAATCGGATGACTTTTGCAGCAATGAAAAAAGGCGCCACACCAGAGCGCCGATCTTAAAAAAATAAACGTGGAACACCTACTTTGGGAGCAACCGAATGAAACGTATGTGCACCAGCCTGATGCTTGCGGGATCGATGTTGGCCGGGGGCCAGGCCATGGCCGATGGCCTGCTGCAATGGCAGAACAACAGCCTGACCTACCTCTATGGCAAGGACTTCCAGGTCAACCCGCGCATCCAGCAGACCGTCACCTTCGAACACGCCGATGCGTGGACGTACGGCGACAACTTCTTCTTCATCGACAAGATCTTCTACAACGGTGACAAGGACTTCAACAACGGTCCGAACACCTACTACGGCGAGTTCCAACCACGCATCTCGCTGGGCAAGGTGCTCAACCAGAAGATCGAATTCGGCCCGATCAAAGACGTCCTGCTGGCGATGACTTACGAGTTCGGCGAAGGTGACTCCGAGTCCTACCTGATCGGTCCAGGCTTCGACCTGGCCATCCCGGGCTTCGACTACTTCCAGTTGAACTTCTACCAGCGCCACACCGAAGGTTCGCGTGCCGGTGACAACGTCTGGCAGATCACCCCGGTCTGGTCCTACACCATTCCTGTGGGCAACTCGAACATCCTGATCGATGGCTACATGGACTGGGTGACCGACAACGATTCCAACTCCAAAGGCGATTACCACGCCAACCTGCACTTCAACCCGCAGGTCAAATACGACTTGGGCAAGGCGCTGAGTTTTGGCGAGAAGCAGTTGTATGTCGGTGTTGAATACGACTACTGGAAAGACAAGTACGGCATCGACGACACCGGTGCCTTCAAGACCAATCAGAGCGTGACCAACTTCCTGGTGAAGTTCCACTTCTGATGCAGGTGTAAGTGGCGTCTGCAAAGACGCCATCGCTGGCAAGCCAGCTCCCACAGGGTTTTGTGTCGCACACAATTATTGTGTTCACCCAAAAACCTGTGGGAGCTGGCTTGCCAGCGATTAGCCGCACCGCAGATTTCAGGCGGGAGCCTGCGCCTCGGTTATCCCCAGAAACCGGCACAGCTCATCGCGCTTGGCCAACGCATCCCGTCGCCCCAAATCGATCAACTCGCTGCAATACCCCGCCTCGAACAACAGATAACTCAGCACCCCCGCCCCACTCGTCTTGGTCGCCCCCGGCCCACGCAAGAACAAGCGCAGTGCCGCCGGCAATTCCTGGCGATGCCGCGCCGCAATCTCGTCGATCGGCTGACTCGGCGAAATCACCAGCACCTCCACCGGCGCCACCCCTAGCTCGCGAGTCGGTGTGCCAGTGGGCATCAAATGGCTGAACTGGTTGAGACGCTGCAGCAACTCGATGTCGCTCTCCAAACTGTCAATGAACGTGCTGTTGAGCATGTGCCCGCCGATCTGTGCCAGCGTCGGCTGTTGCCCCGTGTAGGTGCGCTCCAGCGGCTGTTGTGGATCGAAACCGCGCGGGTTGCCGCTGACGCCGATCACCAGCACGCGAGTCGCGCCAAGATGCAGCGCCGGACTGATCGGTGCCGATTGCCGCACCGCGCCGTCGCCGAAATACTCATCACCGATCTTCACTGGCGCGAACAACAGCGGAATCGCCGAGCTGGCCAATAGATGGTCGACCGACAATTGCGTCGGCACCCCAATGCGCCGATGGCGCAGCCACGAATCAATCGTGCCGCCACCCTGATAGAACGTCACCGCCTGCCCCGACTCATAGCCGAACGCGGTCACCGCCACGGCGTGCAATTGCTTGCGCGCGATGGATTCGGCGATGCCGGGCATGTGCAGTTTTTCATTGAGCAGTTCGCGCAGCGGCGAACTGTTGAGCAACGCCACCGGCAGATGCCGACCGAGGCCGAGCAAGCTGTGGCTGACAAAACGGCTGGCCTGACGGATGACGCCGGGCCAGTCACTGCGCAGCACGCGGTGACTGCGAAAGCCCTGCCAGAACTGCGTCAGGCGTTCGATGGCAGCGCGAAAATCTGTGGCACCACTGGCGAGGCTCACCGCATTGATCGCGCCAGCGGATGTACCAACGATCACCGGGAACGGATTGTCCGCCCCCAACGGCAACAACTCGGCAATCGCCGCCAGCACGCCCACCTGATACGCCGCCCGAGCCCCGCCGCCGGAAAGAATCAAACCTGTGACCGGTTCAGCTGGGCTCATCGCAACACTCCATGGTGCTTAAGGGGATGGGTCAATCAGCCGCGTTTGGCGTACAGCTTCGGCTCGCCGGGTGGCCGGCTCTTGAAGCGACGGTGCGCCCACAGATATTGCTCCGGGCAATCGCGCAAAACGCCTTCGACCCACTGGTTGATGCGGATGCAGTCGGCTTCTTCGGTCTCGCCCGGGAAATCTTCCAGCGGCGGATGCACGACCAGACGATAACCACTGCCATCGGCCAGACGCTCCTGCGTGAACGGCACCACCAGTGCTTTACCCAGACGGGCAAATTTGGTGGTCGCGGTCACGGTCGCGGCCTGAATGCCAAACAGCGGCACAAAGATGCTCTGCTTGGCGCCGTAGTCCTGATCCGGCGCGTACCAGATCGCCCGACCGGAACGCAGCAGCTTGAGCATGCCGCGCACGTCGTCACGCTCCACCGCCAGCGAATCGAGATTGTGCCGCTCGCGGCCCTGACGCTGGATGTAGTCGAACAACGGGTTTTTGTGCTCGCGGTACATGCCATCGATGGTGTGCTGCTGACCGAGCAATGCCGCGCCGATTTCCAGAGTGGTGAAATGCACCGCCATCAGAATCACGCCTTTGCCTTCGCGCTGGGCTTTTTGCAAATGCTCCAGGCCTTCGACGTGGGCCAGTTTGGCCAGACGCTCGCGCGACCACCACCAGCTCATCGCCATTTCAAAAAACGCGATACCGGTGGAGGCGAAGTTTTCCTTGAGCAGGCGTTTGCGCTCGGCGGCGGATTTTTCCGGGAAGCACAGTTCAAGATTGCGCTTGGCAATGCGCCGCCGGTCGCCGGCGAAGCGATACATCAACGCACCCAAAAATCGACCGATGGTCAGCAACGCCGGATACGGCAACTGCACGATCAGCCACAAAAGCCCCAAGCCGCACCAGAGCGGCCAGAAGCGTGGAGCAAGAAATGCTTTTCGAAAACGCGGGCGATCCATTAAAGCTTCCGTAAATACAGTGGCCGCGCATTCTACATCGTTCGACCCGGCTTGCGGCCTGCGGGCGTTCTCGTTATAAGTCTCGGCACTTTTAGTGACAAGCCGTTGTATGCCGACATGAGCAAAACCGAACCGTTAGACCAAGATCCCGTGTTCCAGTTGAAGGGCAGCATGCTGGCCATTACCGTGCTGGAACTGGCCCGTAACGACCTCGACAGCCTCGATCGGCAATTGGCCGCCAAAGTTGCGCAGGCGCCGAATTTCTTCAGCAACGCGCCGCTGGTTCTGGCGCTGGACAAACTGCCGCCGGGCGAAGGCGCCGTCGATCTGCCGGGCCTGATGCGCGTGTGCCGTCAACATGGCCTGCGCACCTTGGCGATCCGCGCCAGCCGCATCGAAGACATCGCCGCCGCCATCGCTATCGACATCCCGGTGTTGCCGCCCTCCGGCGCCCGCGAACGACCGCTGGAAATGGCCGAAGCCGAAGTCAAAAAGAAGCCGGAAAAGCCGCCTGAGCCGGCCGTCAAACAGACCCGCGTCATCACCACGCCAGTACGTGGTGGCCAACAGATATATGCCCAGGGTGGCGATTTGGTGGTGGTGTCTTCGGTCAGTCCGGGGGCGGAACTTCTCGCCGATGGCAACATCCATGTATACGGCCCGATGCGTGGCCGGGCACTGGCCGGCGTTAAAGGTGATACCAAGGCACGGATTTTCTGTCAGCAATTGAGCGCTGAACTGATCTCCATCGCCGGTCATTACAAGGTGTCCGAAGATTTGCGCCGCGACCCAATGTGGGGTTCGGGCGTACAGGTCAGCCTGTCGGGCGACGTGTTGAACATCATTCGGCTTTAACGGATACTGCCGCATTTTCCAAGCATCTCTAAAACGTAGCGAAAACGGCTCAAACGAAGTAGGAAAAAGGCCCAAAGCCAAATTCCAGCCAAGGCTGTCCGACTGCAGTAGTTTTCAAGAGATGTTTTTCAGGGGCTAAAAAGTCCTTCTTCCTTAGGGGTGAAACACCTTGGCCAAGATTCTCGTGGTTACATCCGGCAAGGGTGGTGTGGGTAAGACCACCACCAGCGCCGCTATCGGTACCGGCCTCGCTCTGCGCGGCCACAAAACAGTGATCGTCGACTTCGACGTGGGCTTGCGTAACCTTGACCTGATCATGGGTTGCGAGCGCCGCGTGGTGTATGACTTCGTCAACGTCGTCAACGGCGAAGCCAACCTGCAACAGGCACTGATCAAAGACAAGCGCCTGGAAAACCTCTACGTACTGGCCGCCAGTCAGACCCGCGACAAAGACGCGCTGACCGTCGAAGGCGTGGAAAAAGTCCTGATGGAGCTCAAGGAACAATTCGAGTTCGTCGTCTGCGACTCCCCGGCAGGCATCGAGAAAGGTGCACACCTGGCCATGTACTTCGCTGACGAAGCGATCGTCGTGACCAACCCGGAAGTGTCCTCGGTACGAGATTCGGACCGCATGCTCGGCCTGCTGGCGAGCAAATCGCGTCGTGCCGAACGTGGCGAAGACCCGATCAAGGAACACCTGCTGATCACCCGCTACCATCCAGAGCGTGTGGAAAAGGGCGAGATGCTTGGCGTTGAAGACGTCAAGGAAATCCTCTCGGTAACCCTGCTCGGCGTGATCCCGGAATCCCAGGCGGTGCTCAAGGCATCCAACCAGGGCGTCCCGGTGATTCTCGACGACCAGAGCGATGCCGGTCAGGCTTACAGCGATACCGTCGACCGCTTGCTGGGCAAAGAAAAAGCCCACCGTTTCCTCGATGTCGAGAAGAAGGGATTCTTCGAGCGCCTGTTTGGAGGTAGGTAATGAACCTTTTTGACTTCTTTCGTGCCAACAAAAAGCCAAGTACCGCCTCGGTAGCGAAAGAGCGTCTACAGATCATCGTGGCGCATGAGCGCGGCCAGCGCAGCACGCCGGATTACTTGCCAGCCTTGCAGAAGGAACTGGTCGACGTGATCCGCAAGTACGTCAACATCGGCAACGACGACGTACATGTTGCACTGGAAAGCCAGGGCAGTTGCTCGATTCTGGAACTCAACATCACCCTGCCCGATCGCTGAGTCGATTGGGTAGTCGCTACGGCGGCTCGGGCTGTTGATGCTCGTGTAGGAGCTGCCGAAGGCTGCGATCTTTTGATCCTCAAAGTCAAAAGATCGCAGCCTTCGGCAGCTCCTACAGGGGTTATCAGCAGTCCCGAGCCGCCGTTGGCATTTGTTACGAGGCTGTTTTAATGCCGTTGTCCAACATCCGCATCATCCATCAGGACGCCGCCGTACTGGTGGTCGACAAACCGACGTTGCTGCTCTCGGTGCCCGGTCGCGCCGACGACAACAAGGATTGCCTGATCACCCGTCTGCAGGAAAACGGCTACCCGGAAGCGCGCATCGTCCATCGTCTGGACTGGGAAACCTCCGGCATCATTTTGCTTGCGCGTGACGCCGACACTCACCGCGAACTGTCACGCCAGTTTCACGACCGTGAAACAGAGAAGGCCTACACTGCGCTGGCCTGGGGTCAACCGGAACTGGACAGCGGCAGCATCGACCTGCCCCTGCGCTACGATCCGCCGACCAAACCGCGTCATGTGGTCGATCACGAATTCGGCAAACATGCGCTGACCTTCTGGCGCGTGCTGGAACGCTGCGGCGACTGGTGCCGGGTTGAACTGACACCGATCACCGGCCGTTCACACCAGTTGCGCGTGCATATGTTGTCGATTGGTCACCCGTTGCTGGGTGACGGGCTGTACGCCCATGAGCAAGCCCTCGCGGCCTGGCCACGCCTGTGTCTGCACGCGAGCATGCTCAGCTTCACCCACCCGCAGTCCGGCGAGCGCTTGCGCTTCGAATGCCCGGCCCCGTTCTGAGGATTGCCTGACCGGCCGTCCTGTTGTTGGAAAGGATTTTTCTTTCGCATGAGTTGTATCGATTCCCTGGCGACACCCCTCAAGAAAGTTCATCACCAGTTGCTGTATCTGATTTACGGCAACCAGGACGTGTACCGCCGCGAAGCCAAGTTCAGCATCCTCACGGTGCTGTCCCAGGCCAAGGACGGCAAGATCCCGGCGATCAGGATTCTCACCGATCGCCCGCAGGACTATGTCGGCTGGCCGGTTGATACCGTGTTGCTCGACGAAACGACCCTGACGCGCTGGCAAGGCGTGCACGGCTATCACCATCGCCGCAAGGCCTGCGCCATCGCCGCCGGCATGCAACTGGCGGAGAAGACCCTGTTCGTCGACACCGACACGCTGTTCACCCGCCACCCGAATCTTCTGTTCGAATCCATCGAGCCGAACCGCTCGGTGATGGACCGTTTCGAGTACGACTGGAAAGACGTCCACGAGCGCAGCGATTATCTGAAACTCGGCCGTGACCTCAGCGCCCATGGCGTGACACCGGACAACGGTTTCAAGCTCTACAACAGTGGCCTGTGCGGCGTGACCGAAAACGACGCGGCGCTGTTCGAAGAGTCGATCCGGCTGATCGATGAATGGACGGTGGGCGGTTTCGAGATTCACACCATCGAACAGATCGCGCTGTCCTACGCCATGCGCGGGCGTGAGGTGGTGGAAGCACGCAAACACGTTTACCACTACTTCGCCGAAAAGCGTTTTTTCCATGCGATGCAGACGTACTTCTTCTCGCAGCATGGCGAAGTCTTCAGCCAGCGTCTGGTCGACCTGTGCAGCGATGTGCCACGGGTCAAACCGTTCCCTTCAGCCTGGCAGCGCTTGAAGATCAAATGGAAACTGCGCAACCAGAGCGGAGCGATGCGCAAGGTCGGGCGCGATCTGCTGTATGGCAGTGCCGCTCCAGAGGATCCGTACTACAGCGTTTGCCGCCACGAATGGTGGGAATGCGCCTCGCGGGAAATTCTGCGCTGGGACGAGAGCCGACAGAAAAAGCTGCTCAACCAGAGCCGTTGGCCAAAACAACTGCCGCGCCCGGACAAGCCCGAGGATGAGAAAATCATCATGAATTACCTGAAAAAGCGCGTTCTGACGACTCGCTGAGAATCCGTCCCCGGTAGGAGCTGCGGCACGCTGCGATCTTCTGATTCTGCTTTTTGCAATCAAAATCAAAAGATCGCAGCGTGCCGCAGCTCCCAGAGGGTTCCGGTTCGGATTCAATTCCCCGACCGATGCGTTAAACTCCCGGCCATTGCTGTCTGGAGCTTCTTATGCGCGAAGAGTTGAACCAAGGCCTGATCGACTTCCTCAAGGCCTCCCCTACCCCGTTCCACGCCACTGCCAGTCTTGTTCAGCGTCTGGAGGCCGCCGGTTTCGTGCGCCTCGACGAGCGTGAGCCGTGGCACACCGAGGCCAACGGCCGCTATTACGTTACCCGTAACGACTCTTCCATCGTCGCGATCAAAATGGGCCGCAACTCGCCGCTGCACGACGGCATTCGTCTGGTCGGCGCCCACACCGACAGCCCGTGCCTGCGAGTCAAGCCTCAGCCGGAACTGCAACGCCAGGGTTTCTGGCAACTGGGCGTCGAAGTCTACGGCGGCGCGCTGCTGGCGCCGTGGTTCGACCGTGATCTGTCGCTGGCCGGTCGCGTGACCTTCCGCCGCGATGGCAAGGTCGAGAGCCAGTTGATCGACTTCAAGGCACCGATCGCGATCATTCCCAACCTGGCCATTCACCTCAACCGTGAAGCCAACCAGGGCTGGGCGATCAATGCCCAGACCGAATTGCCACCGATCCTCGCGCAATTCGCCGGTGACGAACGCGTTGATTTCCGCGCCGTGCTCACCGATCAACTGGCCCGCGAACACGGCTTGAACGCCGACGTCGTGCTCGATTACGAGCTGAGTTTCTACGACACGCAAAGTGCTGCGGTGATTGGCCTCAATGGCGACTTCATTGCCGGCGCGCGCCTCGACAACCTGCTGTCGTGCTACGCCGGCCTGCAGGCGCTGCTGACCGCCGAGACCGACGAAACCTGCGTGCTGGTGTGCAACGACCATGAAGAAGTCGGCTCCTGCTCGGCGTGTGGTGCCGATGGCCCGATGCTCGAACAGACCTTGCGCCGCCTGCTGCCGGAAGGTGACGAGTTCGTTCGCACCATCCAGAAATCCCTGCTGGTTTCGGCCGACAACGCCCACGGCGTGCATCCGAACTACGCGGAAAAGCACGACGCCAACCACGGTCCGAAACTCAATGCCGGCCCGGTGATCAAGGTCAACAGCAACCAGCGTTACGCCACCAACAGCGAAACCGCCGGATTCTTCCGCCATCTGTGCATGGCCGAAGAAGTGCCGGTGCAAAGCTTCGTGGTGCGCAGCGACATGGGCTGTGGTTCGACCATCGGCCCGATCACCGCCAGCCACCTCGGCGTGCGCACGGTGGATATCGGCCTGCCGACCTTCGCCATGCACTCGATCCGCGAACTGTGCGGCAGCCACGACCTGGCGCATCTGGTCAAAGTGCTGAGCGCGTTCTACGCCTGCCGCGAATTGCCTTAAAAACTGCGCCTGGGCTGGCCCCCACCTTGGAATTCATTCCACTGTGGGAGCCAGCCCTGCTGGCGATGAGGCCACTACAGATTTCATCCTGAAACCGATTCAATTCTGATACACATCAGAATGCCTCAGCCAAAACCGACCTAGACTTACATCATTCATTTCGACAAGGCAGTCTCCATGATCTCGATGTCTTCGTTCCACGCCATGCTCATTCCTATTCTGTGCGGAATGATCCTGCTGGCCATCGGCTTCAACTTCCGCGACAAGAACGCCGGGGTGTTCGCCATGTGGATCGGCATGCTCACGATCCTTGCCACCGTGGTCTACAAGATCCTCGCCAAACTCAACGAATAACCACCCAGCGGCTCGCATTGCTACAGGCGGGCTCGTACACTCGTTCGATCCGCCCACCGCGAGGTTGACCGCCTAGTGCTTGCTCGTCTTTTTGCTTTACCCAGTCTGTTCCTTGTCTGCCTGATGACGCTGCTGCCGCTGGCGCCTGCCCAGGCGGTTGGTCTGCCCGGCCTGCTCAACACCAACAAGGCCCAGCCCGAAGCTCAGGAACCGCTCGGCCAGTCGCTGGACGAAGTCATCAAGTCGCTGGAAAACGACAAGCAACGCGCACAGTTGCTGACCGACCTGAAGAAGCTGCGCGACGCCACGAAGAAGGCACAAGCTTCGCCCGAAGAAGGCGTACTCGGCCTGATCGGCGGCACCCTCGCCAATTTCGAAAAACAATTCACCGGCGCCGACAGCCCGCTCAACCGCTGGGGCAACGAGTTCGATCTGGCCAAGGAAGAACTGAGCGGCATGATGTTGCCGGCCAACGAGTGGCTGCCGATCATTTTCGGTTTTGCCATGATCCTTGCGGTGTGGAGCCTGCTTGCCGCCGCGCTGATCTGGCTCGGCCATCGCATGCGCATGCGCTTCGGCCTCACAGAAGAACTGCCGCAACACCCCAAAGCCCTCGACATGCTGCGCTTCGCCCTGCGCAAACTCGGGCCTTGGCTGATCGCTTTGGTGATGACCGTTTACATGAGCTACGCGCTGCCGTCGTCGCTGGGCAAAAGCCTGGCGATGGTGCTCGCCTATGCCTTGGTGGTCGGCACCTGTTTCTCGGCGATCTGCGTGATTGCCTTCTCCCTGCTCGATGGCCCGCACCGCCATCGCGCGCTGTACATCCTGCGCCATCAGGCCTTCCGGCCACTCTGGCTGATCGGCAGCTTCGCCGCGTTCGGTGAAGCGCTGAGCGACCCGAAACTGGTAGAAAGCCTCGGCGTGCATCTGGCGCACACCGCCGCGACAGTCGCCAATGTCCTCGCGGCCCTGTCGACCGGGTTGTTCATCCTGCGTTTCCGCCGGCCGATCGCGCACCTGATCCGCAACCAACCGTTGTCACGCCGCCTGACCCGCCGCGCCCTCAGCGACACCATCGATATCCTCGGCACCTTCTGGTACGTGCCGGCGTTGGTGCTGGTCGCGATCTCGCTGTTCGCCACCTTCGTCTCCGCCGGCGACACCAGCACCGCGTTACGCCAATCGCTGATCTGCACCGTATTGCTGGTGTTGTGCATGGTCATCAACGGCCTCGTGCGACGTCATTCCCTGAAACCGCAACGCGGCGCCAAACGGCATGCGCTGTATTCGGATCGCCTGAAAAACTTTTTCTACACCCTCGCCCACATGCTGGTCTGGCTGGCGTTTATCGAGTTGGGCCTGCGGGTGTGGGGCAAGTCGCTGATCACCTTCGCTGAAGGTGACGGACATGATGTCAGCGTCAAATTGTTCAGCCTCGCCAGCACGCTGATCTTCGCCTGGCTGATCTGGATTCTCGCCGACACCGCCGTGCACCACGCCCTCACCCGCTCGCGCAAAGGCCTGGCCAACGCCCGTGCACAAACGATGATGCCGTTGATCCGCAACGTTCTGTTCGTGACGATTTTCATCATCGCGTTGATCGTCGCACTGGCAAACATGGGCATGAACGTTACGCCACTGCTGGCCGGTGCCGGTGTCATCGGTCTGGCAATCGGTTTCGGTGCGCAGTCGCTGGTCGCGGACTTGATTACCGGCCTGTTCATCATCATCGAGGACTCGCTGGCCATCGATGACTACGTCGACGTTGGCGGCCACCTCGGCACCGTCGAGGGCCTGACCATCCGCACCGTGCGCCTGCGCGACATCGACGGCATCGTCCACACGATCCCGTTCAGCGAAATCAAAAGCATCAAGAACTACTCCCGCGAATTCGGCTACGCGATCTTCCGGGTGGCGGTGCCGTACAACATGGAGATCGACGACGCGATCAAACTGATGCGCGAAGTCGGCCAGAAAATGCGCACCGATCCATTGCAGCGCCGCAACATCTGGTCGCCGCTGGAGATTCAAGGCGTGGAAAGTTTTGAGTCCGGCAGTGCGATTCTTCGTGCCCGTTTCAAGACTGCGCCGATCAAGCAGTGGGAAGTTTCGCGGGCGTTTAACCTGTCGCTCAAACGTCACCTGGATGAGGCAGGACTGGATCTGGCGACGCCGCGGATGAGTGTGCAGGTGATCACCGCCGGCGGCGGTCAACCGAAGGAATAGCACTCACGCGCGCGGTTGCAGTCACAGGCAGGGAAGCCCGAACAACAACAATCAAGGAGAAACCCGATGCAACTGACGCGCATTGCCCAGACCGTTTTGCTCACTCTTTTGGCCAGCCACGCGGGCGCCGCGACGATGGACAGCACCCGCGCCGAGATCGCCGAACAAGCACAGAAGCTTGAGCCGCAACTGCTGGAAACCCGCCGCGACATCCATGCCCACCCCGAACTCGGCAACACCGAAAAACGCACCGCCGAACTGGTCGCCAAACAGCTCAAGGCCATGGGCCTGGAAGTGAAAACCGGCGTCGCCCGCACTGGCGTGGTCGCCGTTCTCAAAGGCGCCCTGCCCGGCCCGACCGTGGCCCTGCGCGCCGACATGGACGCGCTGCCGGTCAAGGAAGTCGCCGACCTGCCATTCGCCTCGAAAGCCAAAGGCACCTACCTCGACAAAGAAGTCGACGTGATGCACGCCTGCGGCCACGACGCCCACACCGCGATCCTGCTCAGCACGGCGAAAATTCTCACCGGCATGCGCGACACCTTGCCCGGCACCGTGGTGTTCTATTTCCAGCCCGCCGAAGAAGGCCCAAGCGACTTCATCCCCGACGGCAAAAACACCTGGGGCGCGAAAATGATGGTCGAGGAAGGCGTGATGAAATCACCGAAACCCGACGCCGTCTTCGGCCTGCACGTCTGGGCCGGCGTCCCCGCCGGCCAGATCGCTTACCGCCCCGGGCCAACGCTGGCCAGCTCCGACGACCTGCGCATCAAAATCCTCGGCAAACAAACCCACGCCGGCCGCCCATGGGACGGCATCGACCCGATCACCGTCGGCGCACAAACCATCGTCGGCCTGCAAACCGTGGTCAGCCGTCGCACCGATATTTCCTCGTATCCATCAGTGGTCAGCATCGGCACCATCAACGGCGGCACGCGCTACAACATCATCCCCGAATCCGTCGACATGACCGGGACGATCCGCTCCTACGACTACGGCATCCGCCAGAGACTGCACACCGACGTCCGCCAGACCATCGAAAAAATCGCCGAGAGTGGTGGTGCGAAAGCGGATGTCACCATCATCGAAAAATACGACCCAACCATTAACAACCCGGCACTCACCGAAAAAATGCTGCCAACGTTGAAGTGGGCGGCCAAGGACGACGTGGTCAATGCACCGCTGGTGGGCGGCGCGGAAGACTTCTCGTTCTTTGCCAAGGAAGTGCCGGGACTGTTCGTGTTTCTCGGCGTGACACCGAGGGATCAAGACATGAGCAAAGCCGCGCCGAATCACAATCCGGGGTTCTTTGTGGATGAGTCGGCGCTGGTGGTCGGCGTAAGGACATTGGCCTCATTGGCGACGGATTATTTGTATGCCAATGCGGGGGCGGGCAAATAGGGATTAGGTGACTGTGGGCGCGTCTTCGCGAGCAAGCTCGCTCCCACATTTGGACCGGGTGCAGCCTGCCAGGAATTGGTCGGCTGTCAGGCCGCCATCGCTGGCAAGCCAGCTCCCACAGGGATTGAGTTCACCGCTAGATATTCATATCGCTTCGGCTTCTCACCACTCAACACAATGAGCGCAAGCTCGAGTACCGCTTTTGATCTTGCCGTGCCGGCCCCATCGACAGGCTGAGTGGAGGGATTGATACGGGGGTGGGAGCGCAGCGACCGTTTGGCGAAGCCAAACACAGCGAGAGGAGGTGCAGCGAAGCAAACCGGAGGCGCTGCCCCCGGATCGATCCCGCAACGAAGGGACCCCGAGCCCCAGCGAGCGGGCCGAACGCAGGAGCAAGCGTTTTTTGCTTACTTTTTTTGGCGTTTGAAAAAAAGTGAGTCGCCGTAAGGGCGAAACCCTAAGCCGCCGTTACCGCAGCAACGGATAAACCCCCCAAAAGATCAAACAACATCAACCCCCACGTGAATCGCATCATGCCGCCAAAACTCCAGATCACAATCAATCAACCGCTCATGCTGATCATAATTAACCCGAGCAATCCGCAACCCCGGACTCCCGACAGAAACCCGTAAAGCCGCCGCCGCATCCACCGACAACGACGTCGGCACAATCTCGAACCGCACCCGCCCATAGTGCAAATCGTAATGCCGCGCATACAACTCGGTCATCGACTGATTCAAATCAAACTCAAGAATCCCCGGAAAAAACTGCGGATTCAAATAGTGCTCCACATACAACACCAGGCGCCCATCAATGCGCCGCGACCGGCAAATCTGAATTACGCTCGACAACGCCGGCAACTGCAACCACGCACACACCGCCGCCGATGCCGGCTGCAACCGCGCCGAAATCACCTCGGTCGACGGCACCCGCCCCTGCGCACTGACCATCGCGTGAAAGTGACTGCGCTGCATCAGGTTGTACGCCAGACGCGGCGGTGACACGAACCAACCGCGCCGCTCCTCGCGATAAATCTGCCCCTGCGCCTCCAGTTGCAACAACGCCTCACGCACGGTAATCCGCGTCGTGCCGAACAACTCACTGAGCTTGCGTTCGGCCGGCAACTTGCTGCCCGCCGCCAGCAGACCGTGATCGAGCTGTTCCTGCAGCACCTGGCCAATCGCTGTCACCGTTTTTGTTGCCTCATCGCGCATCAACGTTACCTATCTGGACTAGACCAGCACTGTTTCAGGGCAAAAACTCACGGCCAACGAACCATTTCCGTGTGTTGCAAGCCTAGGCAGTGCAGATGACCGAGAGATGACAAAACTACCGAACGGTCATTCTCACGACTTGCAATACATCGGCCAAGTCCCTTGCCTGCCGGGGCTCGAGCATGGTCTACGCTTATCTGGCAACCGCCGATACCGGGCATACAAAAGACCTGCCGCAGGGCCGCCGACATCAAAGTGTCATCCAGCCCGCCTAAATTGGCTCAGGTATTGCTGACCTAGACCAACCCACACCGCAATCGCAGCGTTGAACACGACCAAGGAGCTTCGGAATGAAACAGCTTTTCCTGGCAACACTGTTAGGCTCGACCATTGTAATGTGCACCTCGGCCATGGCCGCCGGCACCGATCTGAAAACCCTCGAAGCCGCTGCGAAAGCGGAAGGCGCCGTCAACAGCGTCGGCATGCCGGATGACTGGGCCAACTGGAAAGGCACCTGGGAAGACCTGGCCAAGACCTACGGCCTGAAACACATCGACACCGACATGAGCTCGGCCCAGGAAATCGCCAAGTTCGCCGCAGAAAAAGACAACGCCACCGCCGACATCGGCGACGTCGGTGCTGCCTTCGGCCCGATCGCGGTCAAGCAAGGCGTGGTGCAGCCGTACAAGCCAAGCACTTGGGATCAAGTCCCGGACTGGGCCAAGGACAAGGACGGCAACTGGGCGCTGGCCTACACCGGCACCATCGCCTTCATCGTCAACAAGAAGCTGCTGCACGGTTCCGAAGTGCCGACCAAATGGGCTGACCTCAAGGGCGGCAAATACAAGGTTTCCATCGGTGACGTAAGCACCGCAGCACAAGCTGCCAACGGCGTTCTAGCTGCGGCACTGGCCAACGGTGGCGACGAGAAAAACATCAAGCCTGCCCTGCTGCTGTTTGCCGACATCGCCAAGCAAGGTCGCCTGTCGATGGCCAACCCGACCATCGCCACCATGGAAAAAGGCGAGATCGAAGTCGGCGTGGTCTGGGACTTCAACGGTCTGAGCTACAAAGCCAAGATGGCCAACCCGGATGACTACGTGGTGCTGATCCCGTCCGACGGTTCGGTGATTTCCGGTTACACCACGATCATCAACAAGTACGCGAAAAACCCTAACGCCGCCAAGCTGACCCGCGAATATATCTTCAGCGACGCCGGCCAGACCAACCTCGCTCGCGGCAACGCCCGCCCGATCCGCGCCGAGCACCTGCAACTGCCGGAAGACGTGAAAGCCAAGCTGCTGCCGAACGAGCAGTACAAGAAAGTCACGCCGATCAAAGACGCCGATGCGTGGGAAAAGACTTCCAAAGCCCTGCCACAGGCGTGGAACGAAGAAGTGATCGTAGAGATGAAATAAAGCGGCTGATCACCACTTTGTGATCTGAAACAAATTCCCATGTAGGAGTGAGCCTGCTCGCGATAGCGGTAGTTCAGTCAACATTGTCGTTGAATGTTCAACCGCTATCGCGAGCAGGCTCACTCCTACAGGGGATCTCGGTTGATTCTGAAATTTCCTGTTTCGCGGAGTTTTTGCCCCTATGAAGCACAACGTCATCCTTGTCGTGCTCGACGGCCTCAACTACGAGGTCGCGCGTCACGCCATGGGGCATCTGCAGGCTTACGTTGGCGCAGGACGCGCCGTGCTCTATCAGTTGGAGTGCGAGCTGCCAGCCCTGTCCCGACCGCTTTATGAATGCATCCTCACTGGCGTGCCACCGATCGACAGCGGCATCGTCCACAACAACGTCTCGCGCCTGTCCAATCAGCGCAGCATTTATCACTACGCCCGCGATGCCGGTTTGAAAACCGCTGCTGCGGCGTATCACTGGGTCAGCGAGCTGTACAACCGCTCGCCCTTCGTCGCCGCCCGCGACCGCCACACCGACAATCTGTCGCTGCCGATCCAGCACGGACATTTTTACTGGAGCGATCACTACCCGGATTCGCACCTGTTCGCCGACGCCGAAAACCTGCGCCTGCGCCACGAGCCGAACTTCCTGCTGATCCACCCGATGAACATTGACGACGCCGGGCACAAACACGGCCTCGACTCTTCGCAATACCGCAACAGCGCGCGTTCGGCGGACATCATCCTCGCCGACTATTTGCAGAACTGGCTCGACGCCGGTTACCAAGTGCTGGTGACCGCCGACCACGGCATGAACAACGATCGCTCGCATAACGGCTTGCTGCCGGAAGAACGCCAGGTGCCGCTGTTCGTCCTCGGCGATGCCTTCACCCTCAACGCTGACGCTGCGCCAAAACAAACGGAAATCTGCGGCACGGTCTGCGAACTGCTCGGCGTGCCCCACGACAAACCTGTGTGCCGGGAGCTGCTCAAGTGAATGCCATGACTCGCGGCAAATGGCTGGCGGCGCTGTGCCTGGTGCCCTTCGCGCTTTTCTTCATCGTCTTCGAAATCGCCCCGCTGGTCTGGGTGATGATCAACAGTCTGCAATCGGAAGAGTTCGGTTGGGGTTTCGCCAACTTCAGCAAGATCTTCAGCTCGAAGTTTTATTTGCAGGCGATCCAGTACAGTCTCGAGATCAGTTTCTGGTCGAGCGTGTTCGGCATCATCATCGCCGTTCTCGGTGCCTATTCCTTGCGCCGCGTTGACTCGAAACTGCGCAATTTCGTGAATGCCTTTGCCAACATGACCAGCAACTTCGCCGGGGTGCCTTTGGCGTTTGCGTTCATCATCCTGCTCGGTTTCAACGGCAGCATCACCCTCATGTTGAAACAGTCGGGGATCATTCAGGACTTCAACCTGTACTCGAAAACCGGGCTGATCATCCTCTACACCTACTTCCAGATTCCCCTCGGCGTGCTGCTGCTCTACCCGGCCTTCGACGCCTTGCGAGAAGACTGGCGCGAGTCCGCCGCGCTGCTTGGCGCCAACGGCTGGCAGTTCTGGCGGCACATCGGTTTGCCAGTGCTGACCCCGGCGCTGCTCGGTACGTTCGTGATCCTGCTGGCCAACGCCCTCGGCGCGTATGCCACGGTGTATGCGTTGACGACGGGCAACTTCAACGTTCTGCCGATCCGTATCGCGGCGATGGTCTCCGGCGACATTTCCCTCGATCCGAATCTGGCCAGCGCACTGGCCGTGGTGCTGGTGGCGCTGATGACCATCGTCACTGTCGTGCATCAACTGCTGTTGAAGAGGAGCTACCATGTCTCGCGCTGAATCCGGCCCGGCCGGCCTCTACCACCGCGTCGTGGTCTACCTGCTGTTCGCCATCCTCTTGCTGCCACTGGTTGGCACGCTGATCTACTCGATCGCCAGCAGTTGGTCGGCAACCATTCTCCCTAGCGGCTTCACCTTCAAGTGGTACCTCCAGTTGTGGAGCGATCCGCGCTTCCTGCACGCCTTCGGCCAGTCATTGATCGTGTGCGTCGGCGCACTGGTGCTGTCGGTGGTGTTGATTCTGCCACTGCTGTTTGTGGTGCATTACCACTTCCCGAAGCTCGATGCGCTGATGAACATCTTGATCCTGCTGCCCTTCGCCGTGCCGCCGGTGGTGTCCTCGGTAGGTCTGTTGCAGCTCTACGGTTCCGGGCCGATGGCGATGGTCGGCACGCCGTGGATCCTGATCGGTTGTTACTTCACCGTGGCGCTGCCGTTCATGTACCGGGCGATCACCAACAACCTGCAAGCGATCAACCTGCGTGACCTGATGGACGCCGCGCAACTGCTCGGAGCCAGCACCTTTCAAGCAGCGGTTCTGGTGGTATTGCCGAACCTGCGCAAAGGCCTGATGGTCGCGTTGCTGCTGTCGTTCTCGTTCCTGTTCGGTGAGTTCGTATTCGCCAACATCCTCGTCGGTACGCGCTACGAAACCCTGCAGGTTTACCTGAACAACATGCGCAACAGCAGCGGCCACTTCACCAGTGCCCTGGTTATTTCGTACTTCTTTTTCGTGCTGGTCCTGACCTGGATCGCCAACATCTTGAACAAGGACAAAAGCGAATGAGCTATGTCAGCGTCCAACACCTGCAGAAAAGTTACGCCGGCACTACCGTGTTCAGCGACATCGACTGCGAGATCAACAAAGGCGAATTCGTCACCCTGCTCGGCCCTTCCGGTTGCGGCAAGTCCACCCTGCTGCGCTGCATCGCCGGCCTGACGCCGGTCGATGGCGGCCAGATCCTCCTCGATGGCGTCGACATCGTGCCGTTGAGCCCGCAGAAGCGCGGGATCGGCATGGTGTTCCAGAGCTATGCATTGTTTCCCAACATGACAGTCGAGCAGAACGTCGCCTTCGGTTTGCGCATGCAAAAGGTTAATGCCGACGACAGTCATAAACGCGTTTCGGAAGTGTTGAAACTGGTTGAACTGAACGACTTCGCCAGCCGCTATCCGCATCAATTGTCTGGTGGCCAATGCCAGCGTGTCGCCCTCGCCCGCTCACTGGTCACGCGTCCACGTTTGCTGCTGCTGGATGAGCCGCTGTCGGCGCTCGATGCGCGGATTCGTAAACACCTGCGTGAACAGATCCGCCAGATTCAACGCGAACTCGGCCTGACCACGATTTTTGTCACCCACGATCAGGAAGAAGCGCTGACCATGTCTGACCGGATTTTCCTGATGAATCAGGGAAAAATCGTACAGAGCGGCGACGCCGAAACCCTATACACCGCGCCAGTCGATGTGTTCGCCGCCGGCTTCATCGGCAACTACAACCTGCTCGACGCCGAAGCCGCGTCGAAACTGTTGCAGCGCCCGATCAATCACCGCATCGCCATTCGCCCGGAAGCCATCGAACTGAGCCTCAACGGCGAACTCGACGCGCAGATCCGCAGCCACAGCCTGCTCGGCAACGTGATCCGCTATCGCATCGAAGCCCGTGGGGTGGAACTGGTGGTGGACGTGCTCAACCGCTCGGCCGCCGATCTGCATCCCGACGGTCAGCGTCTGGCGCTTTCCATCGATCCGACGGCCCTGTGTGAAGTCGCTTAAAAGCAGCTGCGCGCTTCGAGCTACAAGCTTCAAGTTGTAGACTGCGGCGCAGCTGATTCCAATTCTTGCAGCTCGAAGCTTGTAGCTCGCAGCTGTTCTCGGAGAGAACTGATGGCCCTGGCAATTTTTGATCTGGACGAAACCTTGATCCACGGCGACTGCGCCACCCTCTGGAGCGAGCAGATGGGGCGCTTGGGCTGGGTCGACCCCGAGTCGTTCATGCGCAAGAACAACGAACTGATGGACGCCTACAGCCATGGCAAATTGCGCATGGAAGAGTACATGGACTTCAGCCTGGAGCCGCTGATCGGGCGCACGCCGGAAGAGGTCGAGCACTTGGTCGGCCCTTGGGTTGAAGACTTCATCGAACCCATCATCTTCAGCGACGCCACCAAAACCATCGCCGCTCACCGCAAGGCCGGCGACCGGATTCTGGTGATCTCGGCGTCGGGCACGCACTTGGTCAGACCGATTGCCGATCGCTTGGGTATCGATGAAATTCTGGGGATTGAACTGGAAGTCGCCCATGGCGTGTACAGCGGCCACACCGTCGGCACCCTGACTTACCGCGAAGGCAAGATCACCCGATTGCTGGAATGGCTGGATGCTGAGGAAGAGAATCTGGAAGGCGCGAGCTTCTATTCAGACTCTCGCAATGATTTGCCGTTGCTGCTGAAGGTGGATTTTCCGCATGTGGTCAACCCGGATCCGGTGTTGCTTGAGCACGCCGAAAAAGCCGGCTGGCCAATCCATCTCTGGAAATAGAAGCAAAAGATCGCAGCCTTCGGCAGCTCCTACATTTGGAATGCATTCCCCTGTAGGAGCTGCCGAAGGCTGCGATCTTTTGATCTTGCTCCTGTATCAGCTCAGACTTTCGTCAATCACCAACACCAGTTTCCCCGCCACCGTATTACTCGCCAGCTCGGCAAACGCCGCCTCGGCATCTTTCACCGGGAAGGCCTTGGCCAACTGCGGACGCAACCGCCCTTCGGCAAACAACGGCCACACGTGCTGACCCAGATCACTCAACAGATCCGCTTTGAATTGATCGTCACGGCTGCGCAACGTCGAGCCGAGCAATTGCACGCGCTTGCCTAACACCTGCGCCAGATCCAGTTTCGCCTCGCGGCCACCCATCAGGCCGATCAGCACCCAACGCCCGTCCAGCGCGATCAGTTTCAGATTCAGCGCCGAATAATTGCCGCCGACCGGATCGAGGATCACATCGAACGGTCCGAAGTCGCGCAGGCTTTCCAGATCATCGGTGCGAACCACCCCGCCCTGCGCGCCCAGAGCCTCGCAGTACGCCAACCGCTCGGCTGAACCGACGCTGACCCAGCAAGGATTGCCAAACGCCTTGCACAACTGAATGGCGGCTGAACCGATCCCACTTGCCCCGGCGTGCAAGAGAACTTTCTCACCCGGTTTGAGCGCCGCAAGTTGAAACACATTCAACCAGACTGTTGCGTAAACCTCGGGCAATGCCGCCGCCTCGATCAGCGAAACGCCTTCGGGCACCGGCAGCACATGCCGCCCGTCGACCACCACCTCTTCGGCCATGCCGCCCCCGGCCAGCAAGGCGCAAACCCGATCGCCGACCTGCCACGAACTGCCGGCACCGACCTCACTGATGACCCCGGAGCACTCAAGACCTAGCACTTGGCTGGCGCCCGGCGGTGGCGGATAAAGCCCCGCTTTCTGTAATAAATCGGCGCGATTGAGGCCGGCTGCCGCCACTCGGATGCGGACTTGTCCTACATCACACGTAGGACTCGGCTCCTCAACCCATGCCACTTGACCTTCAACGCCTTGCAATGCCTTCACAGTGCCTCCATAGTGAGTCTGGACTGAGCCCGAAGCTGTAGCGCCGGGCTTTTTGCATTATGCGACCGGCTCTCGTAGAACCGGCGACTTCAAAGACGGCCTAATATGCGTTATCAATTGTCCCCGCGTCGAATCAGCATGAAGCATTTGCTCCCCAGCACCGCCCTCGCTCTTTTCATCGGTATCGGCCTCATGCCGGTGTCGGGCAATACATTCGCAGCCAACAGCTGGGACAAGTTGCAGCCTGATCGCGATGAAGTCATCGCCAGTCTGAACGTCGTCGAGTTGCTCAAGCGTCACCACTACAGCAAGCCGCCGCTCGACGATGCGCGCTCGGTGATCATCTACGACAGCTACATCAAGCTGCTGGATCCGTCGCGCAGCTATTTTATGGCCAGCGACATCGCCGAATTCGACAAGTGGAAGACCCAGTTCGACGACTTCCTCAAAAGCGGCGACCTCAACGCCGGGTTCACCATCTACAAGCGCTACCTGGACCGCGTCAAGGCGCGTCTGGACTTCGCCCTTGCCGAGCTGAACAAAGGCGTCGACAAGATGGACTTCAACACCAAGGAAACCTTGCTGATCGATCGCAAGGACGCCCCTTGGCTGAAATCCACCGCAGAACTGGATGATCTGTGGCGCAAACGCGTCAAGGACGAAGTCCTGCGCCAGAAGATCGCCGGCAAAGAGCCGAAGCAGATTCAGGAAACCCTGACCAAGCGCTACAAAAACCAGTTGGCGCGCCTGGATCAGACCCGTCCGGAAGACATCTTCCAGGCGTACATCAACACCTTCGCCATGTCTTACGATCCGCACACCAACTATCTGTCGCCGGATAACGCGGAAAACTTCGACATCAACATGAGCCTGTCCCTTGAGGGCATCGGTGCCGTGTTGCAGAGCGACAACGACCAGGTGAAAGTCGTGCGTCTGGTGCCGGCAGGCCCGGCCGACAAGACCAAACAAGTCGCCCCGGCTGACAAGATCATCGGCGTTGCCCAAGGCAACAAAGAGATGGTCGA
Organism: Pseudomonas sp. 4CAES_32.4; assembly: GCF_058136335.1. Taxonomy (NCBI): domain Bacteria; kingdom Pseudomonadati; phylum Pseudomonadota; class Gammaproteobacteria; order Pseudomonadales; family Pseudomonadaceae; genus Pseudomonas; species Pseudomonas sp. 4CAES_32.4. The sequence continues at coordinate 1,868,904 of NZ_CM176882.1, read as the reverse complement.
CGTGGTCGGCTGGCGTCTGGACGAAGTGGTCAAACTGATCCGCGGCCCGAAAGGCACCGTGGTGCGCCTGGAAGTAATTCCCGCCAGCAATGCGCCGAACGACCAGACCACCAAGATCGTGCCGATCACCCGTGAAGCGGTGAAGCTCGAAGATCAGGCCGTGAAGAAGTCCATCCTCAACCTGAAACAGGACGGCAAGGACTACAAGCTCGGCGTCATCGAGATCCCGGCCTTCTACCTCGACTTCAAGGCGTTCCGTGCCGGTGATCCGGACTACAAGAGCACCACTCGCGACGTCAAGAAGCTGCTGACCGAGTTGCAGAAAGACAAAGTCGACGGCGTGGTCATTGACCTGCGCAACAACGGCGGCGGTTCCCTGCAGGAAGCCACCGAGCTGACCAGCCTGTTCATCGACAAGGGCCCGACCGTCCTCGTGCGTAATGCCGATGGCCGCGTTGACGTGCTGGAAGATGAAAATCCGGGCGCGTTCTACAAAGGCCCGATGGCACTGTTGGTCAACCGCTTGTCCGCCTCGGCTTCGGAGATCTTCGCCGGCGCCATGCAGGACTATCACCGCGCGCTGATCATCGGTGGTCAGACCTTCGGTAAAGGCACCGTGCAGACCATTCAGCCGCTGAACCACGGCGAACTGAAACTGACCCTGGCCAAGTTCTACCGGGTTTCCGGTCAGAGCACCCAGCATCAGGGCGTGCTGCCGGACATCGACTACCCGTCGCTGATCGACACCAAGGAAATCGGTGAGAGCGCACTGCCGGAAGCCATGCCGTGGGACACCATCCGCGCGGCAATCAAACCGGCGGCCGATCCGTTCAAACCGTTCCTGGCCCAGCTCAAGTCCGAACATGACACCCGCACCGCCAAGGATGCCGAGTTCGTGTTCATCCGCGACAAGCTGGCCCTGGCGCAGAAACTGATGGAAGAAAAAACCGTCAGCCTCAACGAAGCCGAGCGTCGTGCCCAGCACGCCGACATCGACGCCAAACAGCTGACGATGGAAAACATCCGGCGCAAGGCCAAAGGCGAAGAGCCGCTCAAAGAGCTGAAGAAAGAAGACGACGACGCCCTCACCGCCGCCGAGCCGGACAAGGTCAAACCAGAAGACGATGCCTACCTGAGCGAAACCGGGCGCGTGCTGCTGGATTACCTGAAGCTGAGCAATCAGGTGGCCAAGAAGTAAGTGATGGCAATTTAATGCTGACGATCCCCGGATCGTCATCAAACAGTCATCATTCTGTCGTGCAATAAAGGACTGGGAGCCACTCTCTTCATCGAGAGCGCTCCCAGTCCTTTTTTTATCGCCAGAGATTGCCATGACCACGACCGAACAGCTGAGTGCCTTGAGCTCGATCCTGACTCAAAGCGGATTGCACAGCCTGTTCCAGCCGATCATCAGCCTCTCTGAGCGACGTATTCTCGGCTACGAAGCCCTGACTCGCGGGCCGTCCAACAGCCCCCTTCACTCACCGATTGCGTTGTTTGCTGTGGCGCGACAGGCCGGGCGTTTGAATGAACTGGAGATCGCCTGCCGACAAAGCGCTTGCCGTCGCTTCAACGAGCAGCAACTGCCGGGCAAGCTGTTTCTTAACGTCTCGCCCGAATCCCTGCTCGAAGCCGCGCATCAACCAGGACGCACGCTGCAACTGCTGCAGGACTTCGGCATTCCACCGAGTCAGGTCGTTATAGAGCTGACTGAACAAACGCCAATCGACGACTTCCAGTTGCTGCAAACCGCACTCCATCACTATCGAGCGATGGGATTTTCGATTGCGCTGGATGACCTTGGCGCGGGTTATTCGAGCCTGCGTTTGTGGTCGGAACTGCGCCCCGACTACGTGAAGATCGACCGGCACTTCATCGACGGTATTCATTAGGACGCGTTGAAGCGCGAGTTCGTCGGCTCGATCCTGCAAATCGCCAAGGCGTCGCGAGCGCAAGTCATTGCCGAAGGCATCGAACTGCCAGAAGAGCTCGCCGTGCTGACGGAAATGGGCGTCGACCTGGTGCAGGGTTACTTGCTCGGCCGTCCACAAGAGCATCCACCGCGCGATGCCCGCGCCTTGATGCCCAAACACGACAGCAGCAGCGTTGCGCTCAACGACGAAGGCAGCGACCTCAGCGCCCTGCTTAACGACCAACCGGCCGTACCTCGCGACACACCGACCGCCACCGTGCTGGAAGCCTTTCGCCGCCAGGCCAACCTCAACTCACTGGCGGTACTCGACGAACAAGGCCAACCCTGCGGCATCGTCCACCGCCATTCGTTGTCCGACGCACTGCTCAAACCGTTCGCCACCGATCTGTTCGCGCGCAAACCGATCAGCCGCCTGATGAACGACGACTTCCTCGCCGTGGAAATGAGCCAGTCGCTGCAACAAGTCAGCCGCTTGATCACCAGCCGCGCCCGACAACGTATCGAAGAAGACTTCATCATCACCCTCAACGGCGGTTATCTAGGATTAGGTCGGGTCATCGATGTACTCAAACTGATTACCGAACTGAAAATCCAACAGGCGCGTTATGCCAACCCGCTGACCCTATTGCCCGGTAACGTTCCGATTCAGCAGTGCCTCACCCGCCTGCTGCAGCAGGGTCGAGAGTCGGTCATCTGCTACGTCGACATCGACAGCTTCAAACCCTTCAACGATATCTACGGCTACGGACGCGGCGACGAAGTCCTGCTGTGCCTGGCGCAATGCCTCAACGAACGCGTAGACCCGACCCGCGACTTCGTCGGCCACATTGGCGGTGACGATTTTCTCCTGGTCCTCGGCCCCGAAGACTGGCGAAAGCGACTGAATCAACTGCTCGATGATTTCCAGAGCCAATGCCGACGCTTCTATCGCACTGAACACCTCGACGCCGGCTGCTTCATCGCCCCGAATCGCCAAGGGGTACGGCAGGAGTTTCCGCTGTTGTCGCTATCCATTGGCGTCGTACATCTACACCCGGAGGCCTGCGCACAACTGGATGCCAGTCAGCTCGCTGAGATGGCATCGCAGGCGAAGCATCATGCGAAGAATGTTCCGGGGTATAGCGTGCATGTGCTCGACGATTTAGCGCCCACGCCCCGGACGACGCAATTAGTTAGTTAAGACCACGCGAGGTGCCGCCCTAGTAGCACAAAAAGCGAGACTGGAATTTCATTCTCCGAAATCTTTTTTTCATTTCGGTAGTTTGTCAAACACCTCAACAAAACCCCCATAAAAAGTGGCCTATCGGCGACTTCTTGACCGAAATAAGTCGTCATAGGGTTGAATACGAGGTCAAAATTGTCATTAGTTATCAAGAAATGATCGACTGTTCCTATGAGTGATTCTTGCTCTGTATCTGTGTACTCATAAAATTCAAGCTTTAACAAAGTATCGAACAGCTCCGTCAACTGCTCCGAATCATTGACGTTTTTTTCAGCTATCAATCGCTCTCGCTCTATGTCGAGAGTATTTTCAACATCAAAAGCAAACAGTAAATTTTTTATATCCACAATCTCATATATTTTTTTCATCAATCAAAATCTGCGTACGAAGTTACGGTGTCGCCATTTGCTCTGAGAATAACTACGGCTCTCTTTTGCTGCCCGTAAATCCCGTCTCTCGCATAACCTTCGCCAATGATCTTTCCCATATCCATCGGCCTTCCGTTGGCTACCACTTTGTGTAGTCTTCCTGACTAGCGAGGTCTAACTCATCCGCCCAAATCTCGGACAGGATGAGGTAAACATGTTCAAAAAAGCCCCTCGGATCTTTAAGCTCGTTCCAACCATAGGGAAGCAATGTATGCGAGAAAGGATCATGTTTAAAAACCTCAAAAAACTTGCTTGCCTCTCCAGCGAGAGCTTTTTCCAATACGGAAAGCAAGACAAACTTATGTCGATAGCTTAAACCTGCAAATCTTCCAACAACAAACTTATAAATGAGATTCGCTCTATCTGAAGGACACTCAGGATCAAACTCCGACAACTCAGCCCCCAAGCTTTCTTCGCGATCGTATATATCAAACCCTCCAAGAAAATGCTTGAGCTGCGGGGCATATGGAACATCAAGATAGGGATGCATCAACATCACACACTCTCCACCGGGTATAAAGCGTAGGGTTGTAGCGTTTCGAAATCAAACTTCATTTCAAAAGCGTTCATTTTGGGCATGAATCGGGGTTCAGTAGGTTCAAATGGATTAGGCTCATATCCTTCACCTACACCTTCAGCGGGCATACGGACGACTAAATTTCCCATACTATCCTCGCCAGTAAAGCGCGACATGTTTCTGACTTCCCTTGTCAGCGCTTCATTATAAGAGTTCATTTGCGCCTGATAACTCATAAACCTAGAGCTAGGAACGCCTCTGAAAGTACCTATTTCTACGCGGCATTTTTTATCGGCCGCTTGATAAACTGCATTGCCGGAATTTTTTTCATCAGCACTAACTGCACTCATAACTTTTCTACTCTCATTAAAATAATATTCAGCCCACTGTGACGAACCTACAGCCAGATAGACGACTTTCCCTAAAAATAAAAGCCAAAGTCTAATATTTTAAAAGGCAAAGTACCAAAAGCTCAAACTGCTTTCACACTTCTCAAGAAGAGATCCAACTCAAATAAAACGACCGCTGCTCATCTGGATTGTTTGTTAAGTCGTTCTCCTCATAATCAAATATGAATACCAAATCATCTATTGACGGTTCTTTGCCAATCACAAGTTCATATGCTTTAAGCCCGAGAGACATCTGCGACGCCATGCTCGATGGATAAACATTAGTCTTCGCCCCCTTACAACAGAAAACCAAATCATCGTTATCTCTTCTTAATGCAGCGAAACATTTATAAAAATCACTGTCGAAATAAATTTTTTTGGGCCTATCCAAAAACTCCATTGTTATAGATATGGCTATGCAGTCACAAGCAAGCTCAACTCTCTCCCTTTTATCATTTACCAAAACGTCAACTGCAAATATTTTTTTCACTTATTGATTTTCCTGTGTGGGTTAGGAATTGAGTAACCAAACTCTCTACCGTCATCAATAATCAGTGTAGCACCAAGAATATCTTCCCTTTGGATCTGACCAGGAATAGCAATTTCCTGTTCCTTACTAAACCTATAAGATCCACCTAACTCTTTTTTCAAGTCATGGCCTGGGATCATTTTCAGTGTGTAGAGGAATCCGGGGCGTGTAAAATAGCTGGTAGCGAATGCTTTCCCCATATCTCTTGAAAGAGAAGTACTAATAAAATTACTTGGAGGAAAATCACTATCAATTGAGTGAAGAAATAGGTCATTGCTATCCCCCTTGCTTTTAAAACCGTTCTCGAAAACTTCCGACGGGTCTGTTGCAGATCCACGATATAAGTACGCCGGTCGCGGTACAGAGCGCGAAAGATCCTCTTCTCCACTCTTTATTTGTGTAGTCGGGTCGATTGACTCAAGCGTTGATTTCTTGCATTTATCTCCATCCGGACAATTCGAACTCAACCCCAACGGATCCACCCACCCCGTCGGATTTGGCACGTACTGGTACTGATTCAACCCACCCGCCAACTTGATGGGATCCGGCGTCAGATACCGTCCCAGCCTTGGGTCGTAATACCGACGCCGGTTGTAATGCAGCCCGCTCTCGGCATCGAAATACTGCCCCTGAAACCGCAGCGGTTGATCCAGGTATTCGTCAGCAGCGAGGCTCAGCGCGGCGACTTTGCCGTAGGCGTCGTACTGCGCAGCCCAGACGATTTCGCCGCTGTAGTCGGTCAACTCCAACGGCGTGCCGAGGTGGTCGAGTTGGTAATAGAACGGGCAGGCTTTTTTCGGGCCTTTGCCGTCGAGCAGGGCCAGCGGGCGGAAGCTGCCGGGCTCGTAGACGTAGCTGCGGTATTCGTTGTGGCTGCTTTCGGCGACGAGTTGGTCGCCTTGCCAGAAAAATTCCGTGATGACGCCGTCGACGGTTTTGCGGATGCGCCGGCCGAAGGCGTCGTACTGGTAACTCGCGCTTTGGCCGTCGGGGCGAGTGAGGCCAATCAGGCGGTGCAGGCAGTCGTAGCGGTATTCGGTGACGAGTTTTTGTGCGGTGCCACGGCGTTCGCGGATCAGGTTGCCGAAGGCGTCGTAGTCGTAATGACGGTCGCCCTGCATCAACAGGCGGTTGCCCTTGATCTGGCTAGGACCGGGACGATCCTGCATCAGCAGGTTGCCGGCCGGGTCGTGGGCAAAGGATTCCGGCAGTTCGTCGCGCGAGTGGCGCACGCGGATCAGCCGGTCGAGGGCGTCGTAGGCGTAGGTGCGCTGGCCGTGGCGGGTGTCGGCGATGTGTTCCAGATTGCCATTGGCGCTGTAGGCATAGTCGCGGCGATACAGCGAATCGTGGGAATGACCTACCGCGTGGGCGAGCAATCTTCCCTGATCATCGTAAGAATATTCGCTGAGCAGCAGGCCTTGCTGACGTTGCTGCTCGCGCCCGGACAGGAAAACGTGCGTGGTCAGTTGCGCGCCGTTGAGGTCGATGCCGGTCAGCGCGCCGCCCTTGGCGTAGTGGTAATCGAGCTTGCTGTTGTCCGGCAGGCGCAGGCGTTTGAGCTGGCCGCAGGCGTCGTAGCTGTAGCGCAGCGTGCCCCAGCCCTGATGCTCGGTAATCAGTCGATCCTGGCGGTCGTATTCGAAGGCCAGTGGATGGTTCTGGCCGTCATCGACGCTAGTCAAACGGCCGAGGCGGTCGTATTGATAGCTGACCTTGACCCCTTCGGGCAGGGTTTTGACCAACAGGCGCCCGGCGCTGTCGCGTGCATACGCCGTGACCAACTGCGAGCCGTCATCGCCGAATTCGGTTTTCTCCAGCAAATGCCCGTTGAGGTCGTAGGCATACGCGGTGCGTCGCCCGTCGAAGCCGGTTTCCTGGCGGATCAGTCCGGTCGGCGTGTAGTCCAGTCGGTATTTTTCGCCCGACTCGTTTTCAATCTCGGTTAGCAACAGTTGCGCGTGGTCGTAGCGATACTGCACCCGCGTGCCGTCGGGATTGATCCGCCGCGAGACCAGGTGCAGATCGTCGTCATATTCATAACGGGTGATGCGTCCGAGTTCACCGCGCTCGGCGGTGACCTGACCGTAGGCGCCGTAGCTGTAAGCGCGGGTGGCGCTGGTAGGAAAAGTCGTCTGAACAAGTCGGCCCACACCGTCCCACTGCTGACGGGTGACCGCACCGTGTTCGTCTACGGTGGTGGTCCGCCGCCCCAGTGCGTCGTAGGAAAAGCGCCGCACGCCACCGTCAGGCGAGGTCTCTTCAACGAGCTGACCGAGGTCATTCCACACCAGCCGCAGCCGGCTGCTGTCCGGATAACGGATCGACAGCAAGCGCCCACGCGCGTCGTAGTAGTAATGGGTGACCTTGCCGTCGGGATCGACTGCTTCGGTGACATCGCCCTCGGCATTGCGCCGATAGATCCACACCGCATCGCCGCGTGAACGCCGGTAGAGGAAACCGTTGCGGTACTCGTAGGACGTTGGCGCGTCATCCGGCGGAATCAGCGCGATCAGCCGTCCGACGTCGTCGTAGCGGTATTCGGTGACGGCGCCTAAGGCATCCTGTTCGGCGATCAACCGCCCGGCAGCGTCATAGGCCTTGAGCTGCTCGCCGCCATCGGCCTCGATCTTGCGCACCAGCCGCGCTTGATCGTCGTGGACGTAAACCTCTTCGGTGCCATCGACGTAATGCACCGTGACACGGCCATCATCGTCCCAGACGTACCGCGTGTTCATCTGCGAGAACGAGGCCCAGTGCCTTACGCAACGGGCAGCCTTGCCAGCGCGTTCCCACTCCCAGAAAAAACTCGCACCACCGGCCAGTTGCCGCTGCAGGATGACGTGGGCGTCGTCGTAGTCGTAACGCTCGCTGTCACCGACCGCGTTGGTCGCGGCCAACAGGCGTTGACGGGCGTCGTAGCTGTAACTGACGAGGGTCTGCTCAGTTGTCCATTCACCGCGCTGAAAAACCTGATAATCAACCGCGATCAACTGCGCCCGGTCATACCGCAGCAACAGCGAGCGCCCGGCGCCGTTATCGAGTCGCTGCACCCTGTCAGACCGATCGCGCTGCAGGGTCAGACGATTGCCATAGGCGTCGCTGATCGCCGTCAGACGTCCCGCCCGAAAGTGGTAAAACCGCGCCGCGTCCCCCGCCAGCGCAAGAATCAGCTCCTCCGGTTCATCCCCCAGAAAAATCGCCGCCCGCGACAGACTGTTATGAATCGCCGGACGCTCGACGTTCGGCAGCGGAAACCGCGTGCGACGGTTCTCATGGTCGATCCAGACCACGAAATCGCCCTCAAACGCCAAGCGATGCGCCAGCGAATGGCTCCAGCCAAACCCCAGACCGACATCGATCTCGACCGCACTGCTGCGATACAAACGGCTGAACTCGAACGGCAGCACGCCATCGAGCACTGCGTCGGTCAGGGTCAGCAATTCCTCGCCGGTGACCATCGACACCGGACAGCCGTTGGTGCAGGTCAGTAGCGCGCAATCGGCGCTGTCGCCGTTGGGATTTTTTGCTTGGTCGGAGGCGTCGTCGTGGCGCTCGTCTTTCTTCAACGAGGCGTTGCGCTTGGCATCCCAGCGCAACTGCATCCGCCCCTTGTTCACCCCGGCGGCCATGCCACGGGCGGCTACAGCTTTATAGCGATCAACGTATTGAACGAAGCCGTTGACGATGCCGAACATCGCCGTCACCAGGCGCTTCACCGCCGCCAGCAATTGCCCCGCGCGATCTGCCAGACGCAGCGTCAGATAAGCGATCCCGGCGCCGGCCCCGACGAATGTCAGTACCACGCCAATCAACACATCGATCAGCACCTGAACGATCACCATCGACGCCGCTTCAGCGGTTTTGCCGGCGATCTCGCTGGGCGGCAACATCTCTATCCAGAGGCTCGCAGTGCGCAGCAATAAACACAGGGCGGCTTCGTCACTGATCAGCAATTGCAGCTTTTCCATGACGTCGGGGGCGGTCTCTGCGAGCGCCATCAACTGCGCGGCGCCCTCCCCCAAGCGCTCGGCGAATGCTCCGGGATCCTTGAGAATGTCCGAGAGCATGCCAATGCTGTCCCAGACTCCTTCGATGGCTGCCCAGCTCCCGGCCAGCATGCCGTTGCCAGCCGCGCCTGCGACCGACTGCGACCACTGCGGTTTAAAACCCTGCCACTCGCTGCGCAGCCAGCTATCCAGCTCACCGGTCAAACCGTCGTAGGATTTGAAAAGCGCCTCAACCTGATCGGGAGTGACCTTGCTGTGTACCTGCACCCGATAGAACCTCCCGGGTGCACCTTTGAATGAGCCTTTGCCCTGAGCATCAAGGGTGATGGGCGTGGTTTCACCACCGTCCATGGCGATCACATCGACCACGATATTGCCCAGCGGAATGTCGTAGACCGACTCGAATTTGCTCTCGATCAGCATCGGGCCGTTGTTTGGGCACTGAACGACGCTGGAGAAAAAACCCTGATCACTACTGCTCACAGCGGTACTGCTGTCGCCAAAGCGGATGATCCGCTCCATGCCCATCAGCGAGGGCAGATCCGCCGCGTGACTGACTTTGTCCGCCGTACGGCTGGCCCAATGCGTGAGCTGCTCGCGATAGAGGCTGAGGGTTTTGGGAAAGCTGTCGAGTTCTTGCTCGATACGGGTGACGGCTTCCATCAGCGCACGCGAGTGTGCGAAGTGAACTGAATAAGCGGGTCAAACATGAGCGTTCCCTCGCGCAAAAATTAGGCGCGGGAACTGTGCGGGGGATTAATCAGGAAAGAAGTCAGGCAAGTAGGTTATGTCTGTAGGACTAATCTGTAAAAGTTGCTCACAACAAAACAGACACATGAAAACGCAAACGTGGCGTGAGGTTTCCCTCACGCCACGTTTATAAAACAACCCACAATTTGTTTAGCTCGCAAAGCGTTTATGGCTCGGCATCGCGCAGGTTCAGTTCTTTCAGTTTGAGCTCGGCCAGCGGATGCCCGGCCTTCGCCGCCATCCCCCACCAGCGTGCGGCTTCAACAGGATCAGGTGCTTTGCTGGGCGTGCCTTTGAGGCTGATCACGCCGACTTGATAAGCCGCTTTGCCATCACCGGCCAGCGCGGCCAGACGCAACAAGCGCACACCTTCCTCGCGTGCGCCCAAGCCAACCCCGCGAAACGCCAGGATGTGCCCATAAAAGCTTTGCGCCCCGACATCGCCCAGGTTGGCCATGCGCGCAAACTGACCTTCAAGCCAGCGCCAGCCACGCGGCTGGCGGACAAACCACGACCAGTGAAACAGCCGGCGGGCCAACCAGTAACTGGCCCGCGCCTTGAGTCGAAGAAACACTCAGGCCTCCGCCGATTCCGGGTACTCGTATTCAAAAACCCGGACAACTTCCGACGCGTGCCACGAGGCGGCGGCGACACCATCGGACGGCCCGGAAAAACGCCCCAGACGTTCGACACATTCAAAAAAACCGGTACGCGGCAGGCGACTGGCGCCTTGGCTGATGACCAGTGAGCTGCGCAACGGTTGTTCGGCCTTGGCGTCCAGCGCGGCCAGATGCTCCAGGGCGGCGGTCAGCGTCTGCATCGCCGGCGTCGGCAATTGCAGGCGCTCGAGCAACGCCCGATAGGTCAGCAGATGGCGCTGGCGGCGCGCCTGGTCCAGCTCCCCCAGCAATCCATCCCAATGTTGACGACTGATGCGTACGCTCACGATTCATCCCTCCAACCTGGCACCGTCAACTCCCAAGCCAGGCTGCGGCGAATCGCGGCGTCGGGCTGACGCTCGCCACTTTCGATCATGGCCAGATAAGACGGGCTGATGCCTACCGTGCGGGCCAGCGCCTCGATGGCGATGCCCTTCCCTTCGCGCAAACTGCGTAGTTGATCCAGACCAGGAAGAATCGGGTCTGATGATGTCGCGACAGGCGCTGGGGCCGGGCGCGACGGTGTTTCGTCGAGACCTGCTGCTTTCAGTAGAGCCTGATATTGAGCCCAAGGCAGAACCGCGTATTCGGGTTCGCCATCGCGTGCAATTATCTGAATATCCATGACTACCCCGTAGGACAACAACACTTAGCGAGTCGGCACTTTTCCCTAGAAGTGTAATCCTAACAGCGGCTAAGGTCGCGGGGGCATCTATCTGCGAAAGGGACTACAACAATCAGGGCTTTTTCGGACCCTGAAGTTGAAGTTGTTCAGGGGTGTCGGGCAGGCGTTCAACCACAGCGAGTTTTTCCGGCTGCTGGCGGTTGCGCCAGATGCGGAAAGCATTGAGTTCATCATCAAGGGTTTTCATCAGCCAGGCGAGAACGGCAATGTCGTCGAGCATGCCGAATACCGGGATGAAATCCGGAATGGCATCGACCGGGCTGAGAAAGTACATCAACCCCGCCACCACCGAAACCAGCGCTTTGCCACTGATGGCCCGGTACTCGCCTCTCCAATACGCCAGGCACAATGCCTGCAGCAGACGCAGATCATCTTTGATTTTACCGAGGCGATTGCCTTGCGCGGCACCTTTGCTGGCTACGGCAAACAGCAATGTCGGTAAACGTCCACGGGCGAGCAATCGACCGGCCAGGGGCAGGAATCGAGCGAAATTCCACGGAGCTTTCATCTATTCCTCCCGTTGAAATGTTATCCACACAAATTGTGGATAACCTTGTGAACAGAGCTGCATTTCAGCGCTGAGAGCCCCGTTTTATAAGGGCTGCGCTCAGATCGGGCGTTTTTTACTCACATAAAAAACCCCAATATTTCATTGACTTGGCGGCTCAGGGCGTCTAGTGCGGGCAGCCTCAAAGCTATGACTCCCGTGACCCGCATCGGTTCGCTCTGTTTACCCTTGCCAACCTCCAGATGCAACAACGCCCCGCATAAGCGAGGCGCTGTTGTTGAAACCGAGGCCGATTACTTGGCGGCAGCGGCGTCTTCTTTGGCTGGATCCTTGATGGCCAGCAGTTCCAGGTCGAAGACCAGAACCGAGTTGGCCGGGATTGCCGGGCTTGGCGACTGAGCGCCGTAAGCCAGATCGCTAGGGATGTACAGTTTGTACTTCTCGCCAACGTGCATCAGTTGCAGGCCTTCTACCCAACCCGGGATCACGCCGCTAACCGGCAGATCGATCGGGCTGCCGCGCTCGACGGAGCTGTCGAATACGGTGCCGTTGGTCAGCTTGCCGGTGTAGTGAACGGTCACTACGTCGGTAGGCTTAGGCTGTGGGCCGTCGGCTTTCTTGACCACTTCGTATTGCAGGCCGGAAGCAGTCGTCGTTACGCCTGCCTTCTTGCCGTTTTCTTCGAGGAATTTCTTGCCGGCGGTTGCCGACTCTTCGCTCATCTTGGCCATGCGCTCTTCAGCACGCTTTTGCAGCGCAGCGAAGGCTTCGACCAGTTCTTCATCTTTCAGCTTCTGTTCTTTCTTGCCAACGGCATCTTCGATGCCCTGGGCTACCGCTTTGGAGTCCAGATCATCCATGCCTTCCTGAGCAAGGCTCTTGCCCATGTTCAGGCCGATACCGTAGGAAGCTTTTTGCGCCGGGGTTTTCAGCTCTACGCTGGTCTGCGAATCACAACCCGCGAGGACCAGGCTAACCAGGGCAACCGCCGCCGCCAACCGATGCTGTTTCATGCTATTTCCTTGTTCATGCGCCGAAAGGGCAATCGAGTAAAGCCGCGAGCTTATCAGGCCGCCACGACCAATGGCTACCGGCATGAGAGCAGGAATCTTCCGATAAGTTCAGGGATTAAAACGCATTTGGGCAAAGGCACGATGAAGCTTCTGTCATCTGCGCCTGACAAGCCTTCCTACAGCATCTGGCGTAATGGCCACTTGCCCAGCATGGTCCGGCTCAGGCATAACAGCGCAACAATTCGACAAGGATGTTTATCTTGCGCCTCTTATTCCGCGTGCTGACCCTGATCGTGGTGCTGCTGGGACTCGTCCTCGCAGTGATTCTGTACTACATCGCCAAGCCGAAATTGCCCTTCTACACCCCCGCCCAGCAGGTGCATTACCTGAACCAGTGGAGTGAAGAAGAACGGCAAACCTACTATTTCACGCCGCAGGGTACGCAGGTCAAAGGCATGCGCTATGAGTGGTTTCAGGCGCTGGAATTACCGTTCTCCGAGCAACGATTCGCTTCGCCCGACTACCTTGCCCGCTTCGGCTTTCTCGTCGATCCGCAACAGAAAGCCACGGCGAACAATCCTGGCAACCTGCCTGTCGGCTTTGCCCGACATCAGAATCCTGGCAGCTCCGAGCAATATCTGGACATAACTTGTGCGGCTTGCCACACCGGCGAATTGCGCTTCAAAGGCCAAGCCATACGCGTGGATGGCGGCGCGGCGCAGCATGTGTTGCCTTCCAGCGTTCCTACATTGCGCGGTGGCAGTTTCGGACAGGCATTGGTCGCCAGTCTGACCTCAACCTACTTCAATCCCTGGAAATTCGAACGCTTCGCCCGAAACGTGCTGGGTGATGAGTACGACGCGCGTCACGAGCAACTGCGCAAAGACTTCAAGAGCTCGTTGGACACCTTCCTGAAGGTCGCCTGGAACGACACTCATCGCGGCCTCTATCCGACCGAAGAAGGCCCAGGGCGCACGGACGCATTCGGGCGCATCGCCAACGCCACCTTCGGCGATGCGATCTCCCCCGCGAACTATCGCGTGGCCAACGCCCCAGTGGACTACCCGCAACTGTGGGATATGTGGACTTTCGACTGGGTGCAATGGAACGGCTCGGCGCAGCAGCCGATGGCGCGCAACATCGGTGAGGCGCTGGGCGTCGGCGCCACCCTGAATTTCTTCGACAGCAACGGTCAGCCACTGCAAGGCGATGCGCGTTATGCCTCCAGCGTGCGCGTGCGTGATCTGCACAAGATTGAGGAAACCCTGCAGAAGCTTAAGCCCCTCGCCTGGCCGGAAGATTTGCTGGGCGCTGTCGATAAACCCCTGGCCGCCAAGGGCCGCATGCTGTTCAGCGAGAACTGCGCCGGATGTCACGTCCCGCGGACAACCCGGGAGGGCAAGCGCTGGGTGCAGCACCTGCACATGCTACCCGTTGATGTCATCGGCACTGACCCTAATGCAGCCACCAATATCGCGACCCACCGCTTCGATCTGACGGCCCTGCAATGGGATTTGCAAGAACTGAAGAGTATGGACGTCAAGCTGCATCCAGAGCCCAAAGAACCGTTGGACCTGAGCCAGCTATCAGTCGCCAAGGGGCTGGCTTACGTCACCGCATTCGTCGAAAACCGCGCCTACCGCGAAGCCAAGGTTACGCCGGAAGAAAAGCCAGACCTCGATGGCTTTGGCCTACCGATTGGCGTGCGCGAAAAAGTCGCCTACAAAGCGCGGCCATTGGCGGGCGTCTGGGCCACTGCACCGTTTCTGCACAACGGCTCGGTGCCGACTATTTACCAGTTGCTATCACCGCAGGATGAACGCGCAACCACCTTCTATAAAGGCACGCTCGAATACGAGCCAAGGCATCTGGGTTATCGCACCGAAGCTTTCCCCAATGGCTTTCTGTTCGATACGCGGATCAGCGGCAACCACAACAGCGGTCATGAATTCCGCGCCGGCGAGCGCGGTAACGGCGTCATCGGCCGACTGCTGCAACCGGAGGAACGCTGGGCGTTGCTGGAATACCTGAAAGTCCTCGGCGGCCCACTGGAGGCGCAATTGCCATGATCCTGCCAACCTTCAAGAAAGAACTGCCGATGCTCGTCCGAATCTGGTTGTGGCTCGGGCGTCTACTCGGCAAAACACTGTTGATTATGCTCGCCATCGGCCTGCTCGGCTGGGCTGTCGCCACCGCGTGGTTTGCCTGGCAACAGCGCGGGCCGGTGTCGGCCATCGAGCAGATTCCACCTGGCGAGGCGGCGATGACGCAGGACGTTATCCAGACCGCTGTGCGCATCGTCGATCAACATCGCGAACCCACGCGGTATTTGCGCGACGCGCATGCCAAGGCCCATGGCTGTGTAAAGGCTGAGGTCCAGGTCTTGCCTCAGTTGGCGCAGTCGCTGCGACAGGGCGTTTTCAGCGAACCAGGGAAAACCTGGCAAGCGATGATTCGCCTGTCCAACGGCAATGCTTACCCGCAATTCGACAGCATTCGCGACGCCCGTGGCATGGCGATCAAATTGCTGGACGTGCCGGGTAAACAGCTGCTTGGCGAGCGAGCGCAGCGGCGTGAACAGGATTTCGTCATGTTCAGCCATCCGAACTTCTTTGTCAGCGATGTCGCCGAGTACCGTCAGAATGTGGCTGCTCAAGCTGACGGTAAAAAGGTCATGGCGTTTTTTCCGGGCTGGGATCCACGCACCTGGCAGATCCGCCATTTGTTTATTGCCTTGGCCACGCTGTCGCCGCCGCCAGACAGTCCGACGGGGACGACCTACTTTTCGGTCTCGCCCTACAAATTCGGTGAGGCCAATGCAAAGTTTCGGGTGATGCCGGATCCGGACAGTTGCCCGGCCTACACCTTGCCGAAACAGAACCACGACTTGCCGAACTTCCTGCGCAGCGCTCTTAGTCAGCAATTGTCGGCGGATCGAGTGCCGGCGTGTTTTGTCTTGCAGATCCAGCGTCAAGATGCGAACCGATACATGCCGATCGAAGACACCAGTATTGAATGGCGTGAGCAGGACTCACCTTTCGAGACCGTGGCGCGGATCACACTGCCGCCACAGGACTTCGATACGCCTGCGCTGAATCTGGCGTGTGACAACCTGTCGTTCAATCCGTGGTTCGGCATTGAAGCGCACCGGCCGATTGGCGGGATCAACCGTCTGCGCAAAGCGGTGTATGAGGCGGTGAGTGATTACCGGCACAGCCGGAATGCCCTGTAGGAGCTGTCGAGTGCAATGAGGCTGCGATCTTTTTATCTTAGGAAAGCAAGATCAAAAGATCGCAGCGTGCCGCATCTCCTACAGGGGTTCAGGTGATTTTCTCAAATCGCAGACAGCAAAAAGCCCGCACTAGGCGGGCTTTCTGTGGAATCTGGCGTTCAGTGTTCCAGATTCCGAATATGGCGCAGCGGACGGGACTCGAACCCGCGACCCCCGGCGTGACAGGCCGGTATTCTAACCGACTGAACTACCGCTGCGCGAAACGCTTGAAACGAATGGTGGGTGATGACGGGATCGAACCGCCGACATTCTGCTTGTAAGGCAGACGCTCTCCCAGCTGAGCTAATCACCCTTCGCTTCGTTACGGGACGCATTATGCCACAAGTTTTCGTAAAGTGTTGATTTAATTGAAGTTTTTTTCAAATAAATCCGAAAACCGGTAAATGACACATCCCGCGGGTACAACCTTGGAGCAGAAAAAAACCCGCCTTGGCGGGTTTTTCCGTGGTGACCTGGCGTTCAGTGGTCCAGGTTACCGAATATGGCGCAGCGGACGGGACTCGAACCCGCGACCCCCGGCGTGACAGGCCGGTATTCTAACCGACTGAACTACCGCTGCGCTAAACACTTGAAACGAATGGTGGGTGATGACGGGATCGAACCGCCGACATTCTGCTTGTAAGGCAGACGCTCTCCCAGCTGAGCTAATCACCCTTCGCTTCGGTGTGGCGCGCATTCTACGGAGCGACCCAACCTCTGGCAAGCACTTTTTTAAATAATTTTCTCAGGCCTTCCAAAGGCTTAGAGAAGGGTTGGCCTATGAGACGGCGAAGACAATAATGCCCCCCTTTGTATAAAGGAGAGACTCACCCCATGTGGTTCAAAAACCTGCTTATCTATCGCCTGACCCAAGACCTGCCTGTCGATGCCGAGGCGCTGGAAACTGCACTGGCCACCAAACTGGCGCGTCCATGTGCAAGCCAGGAGTTGACCACCTACGGTTTCGTCGCGCCGTTCGGCAAAGGCGAAGATGCTCCATTGGTGCATGTCAGCGGTGACTTCCTGCTGATTTCCGCGCGTAAAGAAGAACGCATTCTGCCGGGCAGCGTCGTGCGTGACGCGGTCAAGGAAAAGGTCGAAGAGATCGAAGCCGAACAGATGCGCAAGGTCTATAAGAAGGAACGCGATCAGATCAAGGATGAAATCATCCAGGCGTTCCTGCCGCGCGCCTTTATCCGTCGCTCGTCGACCTTCGCTGCCATCGCGCCGAAACAGGGCCTGATCCTGGTCAACTCGGCCAGCCCGAAACGTGCCGAAGACCTGTTGTCGACCCTGCGTGAAGTGATCGGCACCCTGCCCGTCCGTCCGCTGACCGTGAAAATGGCCCCGACAGCGGTCATGACCGATTGGGTCACCACGCAGAAAGCCGCTGACGACTTCTATGTACTGGACGAGTGCGAACTGCGCGACACCCACGAAGATGGCGGTATCGTGCGTTGCAAGCGTCAGGATCTGACCAGCGAAGAAATCCAGCTGCACCTGAGCACCGGCAAAGTCGTCACTCAACTGTCGCTGGCCTGGCAGGACAAGTTGTCGTTCATGCTCGACGACAAGATGACCGTCAAACGCCTGAAGTTCGAAGATCTGTTGCAGGATCAGGCGGAACAGGACGGTGGCGATGAGGCACTGGGTCAACTGGATGCCAGCTTCACCCTGATGATGCTGACCTTCGGCGACTTCCTGCCGGCGCTGGTTGAAGCGTTGGGTGGGGAAGAGACTCCGCAGGGGATCTAAAGCCAACCAGTTCCCAATGAAGGAACCGGTACAAATGTGGGAGCTGGCTTGCCAGCGATAGCGGTACATCAGATAGCTGAAAGTTGCCTGATACAACGCCATCGCAGGCAAGCCAGCTCCCACAGTTCGATTTGTGTTGTTCATTTAATAATAAGGACCAGGCCATGCGCGCACTGGCTGCACTCAGCCGCTTTGTCGGCAATACCTTCGCTTACTGGGTTCTGATATTCGCCGTTGTGGCCTTCCTGCAACCGGCGTGGTTCCTCGGCCTCAAAAGCGCGATCGTGCCGCTGCTAGGGCTTGTCATGTTCGGTATGGGCCTGACCCTCAAACTCGACGACTTCGCTGCTGTCGCCCGCCATCCGTGGCGCGTGGCGTTGGGCGTGGTTGCACATTTCGTGATCATGCCCGGTGTGGCGTGGTTGCTCTGCCAGGCATTTCATCTGCCACCGGAAATCGCCGTTGGCGTGATTCTGGTCGGCTGCTGCCCAAGCGGCACGTCGTCCAACGTGATGACCTGGCTGGCTCGCGGTGATCTGGCGCTATCGGTCGCGATCGCTGCCGTTACCACCCTCCTCGCCCCGCTGCTGACTCCGGCGCTGATCTGGCTGCTGGCTTCAGCGTGGTTGCCGGTGTCGTTCATGGAGCTGTTCTGGTCGATCCTGCAAGTGGTGTTGCTGCCGATCATCCTCGGCGTGGTTGCTCAGCGCCTGCTCGGTGACAAAGTTCGTCATGCGGTGGATGTGTTGCCGCTGGTGTCGGTGGTCAGCATCGTGATCATCGTCACCGCCGTGGTCGCCGCGAGTCAGGCGAAAATCGCCGAATCCGGCCTGTTGATCATGGCCGTGGTGATGCTGCACAACAGCTTCGGTTATCTGCTGGGTTACTTCACCGGGCGTCTGTTCAAGTTGCCACTGGCCCAGCGCAAGTCGCTGGCCCTGGAAGTCGGCATGCAGAACTCCGGCCTGGGTGCTGCGCTGGCCAGTGCGCACTTTTCGCCATTGGCGGCGGTGCCGAGTGCCTTGTTCAGTGTGTGGCACAACATTTCCGGGGCGCTGCTTTCGACCTACTTCCGGCGCATGAGTGAGAAGGAAGATCGCGAGGCCTCGGCGCAGCAAGCCGCCGACTGAGCCGAAACTTGATCCCCGGATTAATGCTGGTCAAACTGTCACGCAACGCGGGGACGACCCTGCGGCTCGATCGAGTCATTAATCTGGGGACGACCCCGTCAATCGATGGAGGTCTCTCATGTCCTGGATCATTCTGTTTTTCGCCGGTCTGTTTGAAGTCGGCTGGGCCGTCGGCCTGAAATACACCGACGGTTTCACCCGCCCACTGCCCACCGTCCTGACCGTTGCGGCCATGGCCATCAGCCTTGGCTTGCTCGGCCTTGCGATGAAGGAATTGCCGCTGGGCACGGCTTACGCGATCTGGACCGGTGTCGGCGCCGTGGGCACCGTAATTGCCGGGATCATTCTGTTTGGCGAGTCGATGGCGTTGATTCGGCTGGCCAGTGTGGCGTTGATCATTACTGGCTTGATAGGGCTCAAGGTCAGCGCTTAGGCCTCTGGACCCATCGCTGGCAAGCCAGCTCCCACAGGTTCTTTGGTGTACACAAATAAGGTGTCCACTGAAGATCACTGTGGGAGCTGGCTTGCCAGCGATGAGGCCAACACAATCAGCGACTATCTAACGCCCCCGCGCAACTCCCCGACCAACCCCTGCAACTTCGCCGGCTCCGCCGCTTCAACGTCGACCGGCGCACCCGCCACCAACGTCACCCGCGACCACAACCGGTGAAATAGGCCCTTGTTCGGATCGCGACTGAAAAAGCTCCCCCACAATCCCTGCAACGCCAGCGGAATCACCGGCACCGGCGTCTCTTCGAGAATCCGCGTCAGCCCACCCCGGAACTCATTCATCTCGCCGTCGGCGGTCAACTTGCCTTCCGGGAAGATGCATACCAGTTCACCGTCCTTCAGATATTGGGCAATCCGCGTGAAGGCCTTTTCGTAGATCTGGATGTCTTCCTGGCGCCCGGCGATAGGAATGGTCCCCGCCGTGCGAAAGATAAAGTTCAGCACTGGCAGGTTGTAGATCTTGTAATACATGACAAAGCGAATCGGCCTACGTACCGCGCCACCAATCAGCAAGGCATCGACGAACGACACGTGGTTGCACACCAGCAGTGCCGCGCCTTCATCCGGAATCGCCTCAAGGTTGCGATGTTCGACGCGGTACATGGAATGGCTGAGCAGCCAGATCATGAAGCGCATGCTGAACTCGGGAACGATCTTGAAGATGTAGGCGTTGACGCCGATGTTGAGCAGCGATACCACTAGGAACAACTGCGGAATCGACAGTTTCACCACGCTCAACAACACGATCGAAACGATCGCCGAGACCACCATAAACAGCGCGTTGAGAATGTTGTTGGCCGCAATCACCCGCGCCCGCTCGTTCTCGGCGGTGCGCGACTGGATCAGCGCGTACAGCGGCACGATGTAGAAACCGCCAAAGATCCCGAGGCCGAGGATGTCGACCAGCACCGCCCAGGTGTGCACAAAGCCCAGCACCTCGATCCAGCTATGGCCGGTGACGCTGTCGGGGATTCCGCCGGAATGCCACCACAACAGCAGCCCGAATACGGTCAGACCGAACGAACCGAACGGCACCAGACCGATCTCGACTTTGCGCCCGGAGAGCTTTTCGCAAAGCATCGAACCGAGCGCAATGCCGACCGAGAACACCGTGAGAATCAGCGTTACAACAGTTTCATCACCGTGCATCCACTCCTTGGCATAGGCCGGAATCTGCGTCAGGTAAATCGCCCCGACAAACCAGAACCACGAGTTGCCAACAATCGAGCGCGACACCGCCGGTGTCTGGCCCAGACCGAGTTTCAACGTGGCCCACGACTGGCTGAAGATATTCCAGTTCAGGCGCATTTCCGGGGAGGATGCCGCCGCGCGCGGAATGCTGCGGCTGGCCAGATAACCCAATACGGCGATGCCGACGATAGCGGTCGACACCAACGGTGCGTAGTGAGTCGAAGACATGATCACCCCGGCGCCGATGGTGCCGGCAAGAATCGCCAGAAACGTGCCCATCTCCACCAGACCGTTGCCACCGACCAGCTCATCCTCACGCAGCGCCTGCGGCAGGATCGAATACTTCACTGGCCCGAACAGCGCCGAGTGTGTGCCCATGGCAAACAGCGCCACCAGCATCAGCGACAAATGATCGAACAGGAAACCGACGGATCCCACCGCCATGATGGCGATTTCCGCAAGTTTGATCAGACGGATCAGCGCGTCCTTGGCAAATTTTTCACCGAACTGCCCGGCCAGCGCCGAGAACAGAAAGAACGGCAGGATAAACAGCAGCGCGCACAGGTTGACCCAAATCGAGCGATCACCCTCGATGGTCAGTCGATAAAGAATGGCGAGGATCAACGACTGTTTAAACACGTTGTCGTTAAACGCGCCTAGCGACTGGGTAATAAAGAACGGCAGGAAGCGCCGGGTGCGCAGCAGGTTGAACTGTGAGGGGTGACTCATCTTCCGTGTTTTCCTGATTTTTTGAATAGGTAGAGAGGCCTGGGGTACTGCCTATTGGAATCTCGAACCGCGATCCAGGCCACACCTTACCTAAACTTTTCAGGTTATTGCTTCAATCCTGCGATGCACGGCGAGACGAACAGCTCGCCACGCCAGGCGCCCTGCACAGTGCGCTTGCCGACAATCAGCCACATCACCGCCAGCAACATCACCAGCGCCGTGCCGAAGACACTGAAAAACGTCAGGCTGAGGATGCTCGCCAGCTTCAACGTCGCCAGCGAATACACGCCCAAGGGAAAGGTAAAACCCCACCAGCCGAGGTTGAACGGAATGCCGTCACGCAGATAACGCACAGTGATCAGCACCGCCATCAACATCCACCACAGGCCAAACCCCCACAGAGTGATGCCCGCCACCAGGCCGAGGCCCGAGGCGATTTCGCCGACACCCGGCAGACCGTTGGCCGCAAAGATGGCCGGCGCATCACCGCCCAGCAGCAACATGCCCAACGCTCCCGTACCGATCGGGCCAAGCGCCAGCCAGCTCGAGGCGGCCATGTTTTCGTGGGGCAGCTTGTGCAAGGCCATGCGCAGCAGCAGGATTGTCAGAATGCTGAACGCGACGGGTAGGGAAAATGCCCAGAGCACGTAGCTCGTCGTCAGCACCACCAATTGCGAGTGGGCGTCGGTCAGGTGCGGGGCGAGCAGTCCGC
This sequence comes from Pseudomonas sp. 4CAES_32.4, assembly GCF_058136335.1. Classification (NCBI taxonomy): domain Bacteria; kingdom Pseudomonadati; phylum Pseudomonadota; class Gammaproteobacteria; order Pseudomonadales; family Pseudomonadaceae; genus Pseudomonas; species Pseudomonas sp. 4CAES_32.4. Next base: position 1,846,963 of record NZ_CM176882.1, on the reverse strand, counting down.
CGCTGGCTGCGGCCACTTCTGCCGCCACTACAGGTAATAGCCAAACCGCCGTCATCTGATCGATGCTGTGTTCCTGGCGGGTAAACATCATGTAGGGAATCAACACGCCGCAGGCCAGCGACATGGCCACATCAATCCACCAAAGCACTTCGGCCAGATGAATAACGCCATCGCCCCAACGCGGCAGACCGAACACCAAGAAACCATTAATGATGGTCGCCAGGCCCATGGGAATGGTGCCGAAGAACATCGACACAGTGGAGTGACCGAAAATCCGCCGCGCTTCATCGAAAAACACAATCCAGCGAGCCGCGTAGGCGACGGTAAACAGCGTGAACAACAGGATGTTGAATAGCCACAACCCTTCGGCCAAGTCGTGCATACCGGGAATCGCAACCGGCAGTTGCGCCAAGGCCAGCGCCAGCACACCGGTACCCATGGTCGCGGCGAACCAGTTCGGTGTGAATTGGCGGATCACTTCGCGCGGATGCTGAAGCTGGCTGAACGGCTTGATGCCGGGTCTGGCGCTGTTGGGGCAAGTCATCATGAACTCCTGTCCTCTGGTGAGGTTGAGTCCATGGTAGAACCGAATCGAATATCTATATAACGGGTAATATCTCTAACTGTTATCTGTTTTGCAGATATGCAGTCAGACGCTGCCCTCGGACTCGATGACCAGAATCCGCGCCACGCCTTGTGGATGGGCGACATGCTCGGTGCCGACCGAGGCGTAGAAAATGTCGCCGACGTTGAGCTGCACCTGATTCTCCTCGCCGTTTTCACGGAAATGCATCATTACCTGGCCATCGAGCACCACGAACACTTCCTCACCATCGTTGACGTGCCATTTGTACGGCTGATCGGTCCAGTGCAGGCGCGTGGTAATGCCGTTCATATTGGCGATGTCCAGCGCACCCCAAGCGCGCTCGGCGGTGAAGGACTTGCTGCGAATAATCTTCATGAATCAATCCCTGAAATATTGTCCGGCCAAGGCTAACCGAAACCGAGGCCGTTATGGAGCGCCACACGCCTTGACTGCCGCTGGACGCAGGCTCAACAACAGTGCGCCAACGGCCAACACAATCAACGCCGCACCATAACCATCGGTGGTCGCCAGCAGTCCGTAGCTGCGCGACAAATGCCCGGCCAACAACGCCGGCAAGCAGAACGCCAGATAACTGAGCACGTAATACGCCGACATCAAACCCGCCCGCTCGTGGGGTAAGGCCAGTGGCACCAGGCTGCGCACGGCGCCGAGAAACCCCGAGCCAAATCCGCAACCGGCGACCAGTGTGCCAAGGAAAAACAGCGACAGACTGGCGCTGTGCACGCCGAGCAGGATCAGCACCAACCCCATCGGCAGCAAGCTTGCGCCCAGTTGCAATGCGCGTTTGGCGCTGCGATTGCGCAGGGTAAAGATCATCAGCGCGCCGGTCACGGTCAGTGCTGCTACCGTTGCGCCGCCGATCAGGTTGGACGTTGACCCGGTGGCGGTGCGCACCAGTGACGGCGCCAACGATGCGTAAAAACCACCGAGTGCCCACGTTGCAGTGTTCAATGGCAGAACCCTCCACAACGTCGAGCGCGCTTGAACCGGCACATGCAATGTTGGCCGTAACGATGCCCATGCTCCGGTCTGCGGCGAGACGCTTTCCGGCAGGCGCCAGACATACACGCCCTGCAATACAAACAGCGCCAGCAACAACCAATAGGTCAGCTGCAACGGCGCCGGGGCAAATTCGGCGAGCAAGCCGCAACCCATGCCACCCAGCGCCATCCCCAGCAGCGGCGCGACGCTGTTGATCAACGGGCCTTGCTGGCGATCGGTGTCGAGCAACGTCGCACTCAAAACCGCCGTGGCCATACCGGTGGCAAAACCTTGCAGGACGCGAGCGCTGATCAGCCACGTCACGCTATCGGCGTAGATGAACAACAGCATCGCCAGCGCATTGAGCAGCACGGCGGTGAAGATCACCGGTTTGCGTCCGAGGTGATCGGACAGCGAGCCGACGGTCAATAGAGCCGCCAGCAGACTGAGCGCGTAAACACCGAAGATCAGCGTCAGCACCGCTGCCGAGAAATGCAGCTGATCCTGATACAGGTGATACAGAGGCGTCGGCGCCGTGGACGCGGCGAGAAAACTGAGTAAGGTGATCGCCAGAAACCACAGGCTGGATCGATGGGAAGCGACGTTATCTAGGGGGCTGGTCATGGGTTCACTCCGCAAAAGCTAATTTTTCGCTTTTGCGGAGTGTGCTACCGCCTCGCGCTTAAAGCAAATTCTTTGTGTTAAGGTCTGCCGCATGGCTATTAAAGAAGGTTTACGCCCCGGCGGTCGCAGCGCCCGGGTGCAAGAGTCGATTCACTCGGCAGTGCATGCGCTTCTGCAGGAACAGGAGCGTTCCACCGTGACTGTGCCGCAAATCGCCGCACGCGCCGGGGTCACGCCGTCGACGATTTATCGGCGCTGGGGCGATCTGGCGGCACTGCTTGCCGACGTGGCCCTCGCCCGCATGCGTCCGGACAGCGAACCGGCTGAAACCGGCAGTTTGCGTAGCGATATCCGCGCGTGGGCCGAGCAGTACCTCGACGAGATGAGTTCCGAGCCGGGCCGCAACATGATGCGGGATGTCCAGGCGAGCATGACGCCGGGGTATTGCGTGACGATCATTGGCGCGCAATTGCAGACGATCATTGCGCGGCACCCGGATGAGACCGCGCCGGGTATTGATCGGTTGATCAATCTGGTGGTGGCGCCGGTGGTGTTCCGGATTCTGTTTTCGGCGGCGGCACTCGAAGTGGAAGAATTGCACAGGTTGATTGATATCGCGTTGCAGCAGGACTGACGCCATCGCTGGCAAGCCAGCTCCCACAATGATCTCCGGTGAACCCAAATTCTGTGGGCGCCGCGAATCATGTGGGAACTGGCTTGCCAGCCCCACAATGATCTCCAGTGAACCCGAATTTTGTGGGCGCCGCGAATCATGTGGGAGCTGGCTTGCCAGCCCCACAATGATCTCCAGTGAACCCGAATTTTGTGGGCGCCGCGAATCATGTGGGAGCTGGCTTGCCAGCGATGAGGCCCGACCGGTCACCGCAAAAACCACCCTGTTCCAGCCCTGCGACACCCCGCCACGCCACGACCTTGGTCGACACTGACTAACCGCCTCGCGCATGCGAGACTGTCCGCCCGGGCAGGAGTGCCGGGGAGTCTTCTGTCGGGAGTGTTGCATGTCGTTGTCCACCGGGCTGATCGCCGCCGTCGCCCTGGCCTATATGGCCATCATGTTCGCCATCGCCTTCTACGGCGACCGTCGCAGCGCGCCGTTGCCGCCGCGCATGCGTGCCTGGGTGTACAGCCTGTCACTGGCGGTTTACTGCACCAGTTGGACATTCTTCGGCGCCGTTGGCCAAGCGGCTGAACAACTGTGGTCCTTCCTGCCGATCTACCTCGGGCCGATCCTGCTGCTGGTGGGCGCGCCGTGGGTTCTGCAGAAGATGGTGATGATCAGCAAACAGGAGAACATCACCTCCATCGCCGACTTCATCGCCGCGCGCTACGGCAAATCGCAATCGCTGGCGGTGGTGGTCGCGCTGATCTGTCTGGTCGGCGTCCTGCCCTACATCGCGCTGCAACTCAAAGGCATCGTCCTCGGCGTGAACCTGTTGATCGGCGCCGGCGCCGACGCCATGGGCACCCGCGCCCAGGACACCGCGCTGATCGTCTCGCTGGTGCTGGCGCTGTTCACCATTGTCTTCGGCACGCGCAACCTCGATGCCACCGAACACCACCGTGGCATGGTGCTGGCGATTGCCTTCGAATCGCTGGTCAAACTGTTCGCCTTCCTCGCCGTCGGCGCCTTCGTCACCTACGGCTTGTACGACGGTTTCGACGATTTGTTCAATCAAGCCATGCTCGCGCCACGCCTCGAGGAGTACTGGAAAGAAACGATTAATTGGCCGTCGATGGTGGTGCAGACCGGTGTGGCGATGATGGCGATCATCTGCCTGCCCCGGCAATTCCATGTCACGGTGGTGGAGAACATCGACCCGCAGGATCTGCGTCTGGCCAAATGGGTGTTCCCGGCCTACCTCGCTTTGGCCGCGCTGTTTGTAGTCCCGATCGCTTTGGCCGGTCAGATGATGCTGCCGAGCGACGTGTTGCCGGACTCCTTCGTGATCAGCCTGCCCTTGGCGCAAGCCCATCCGGCGCTGGCGCTGCTGGCATTTATCGGCGGCGCGTCGGCGGCGACCGGCATGGTGATTGTCGCCAGCGTGGCGTTGTCGACCATGGTTTCCAACGACATGCTGTTGCCGTGGTTGCTGCGCCGCAACAACGCCGAGCGCCCGTTCGAAGTGTTCCGCCAGTGGATGCTGTCGGTGCGCCGCGTCAGCATCGTGGTGATTCTGTTGCTGGCCTATGTCGCTTATCGCCTGCTCGGCTCGACCGCAAGCCTGGCGACCATCGGCCAGATTGCCTTTGCGGCCGTGACGCAATTGGCCCCGGCGATGCTCGGCGCGTTGTATTGGAAACAGGCCAACCGCCGCGGTGTTTTCGCCGGGCTCGCTGCCGGAACGTTCCTGTGGTTTTACACGCTGATTCTGCCGATTGCCGCGCACAGTCTCGGCTGGTCGCTGAACAGTTTCCCGGGGCTGGCGTGGTTGCACAGCAATCCATTGAACCTGCCGATCACCCCGCTGACACAAGGCGTGGTGCTCTCGCTGGCGGGCAACTTCACCTTATTCGCCTGGGTCTCGGTACTGTCGCGCACGCGGGTCTCGGAACACTGGCAGGCCGGGCGCTTTATCGGTCAGGAAATCAGTGCAAGACCGAGCGCACGCTCAATGCTGGCGGTGCAGATCGACGATTTGCTGCAACTGGCCGCGCGGTTTGTCGGTGAAGAACGCGCGCGACAGAGCTTCATTCGCTTCGCCTATCGACAAGGCAAAGGTTTCAACCCGAACCAGAACGCCGACGGCGAATGGATCGCCCACACCGAACGGTTGCTGGCCGGCGTGCTTGGCGCTTCTTCGACACGCGCTGTAGTAAAAGCCGCCATCGAAGGTCGGGAAATGCAGCTGGAGGACGTAGTCCGAATCGCTGACGAAGCCTCGGAAGTGCTGCAGTTCAACCGTGCACTGCTGCAAGGCGCCATTGAAAACATCACCCAGGGCATCAGCGTGGTCGACCAGTCGCTGAAGCTGGTGGCGTGGAACCGGCGTTATCTGGAGCTGTTCAATTACCCGGACGGTTTGATCAGACTCGGCCGGCCGATTGCCGACATCATTCGCTACAACGCCGAACGCGGTTTGTGCGGCCCCGGTGAAGCCGAAGTCCACGTGGCCCGGCGCCTGCACTGGATGCGCCAGGGCCGGGCGCACACCTCGGAACGGCTGTTCCCCAACGGCCGGGTGATCGAGTTGATCGGCAACCCGATGCCAGGCGGCGGGTTCGTCATGAGTTTTACCGACATCACTGCGTTCCGCGAAGCCGAGCAGGCGCTGACCGAGGCCAACGAAGGCCTGGAACAACGGGTCAGCGAGCGCACCCAGGAACTGTCGCAACTCAACGTCGCGCTGACCGAAGCCAAGGGTAATGCCGAATCGGCAAACCAGTCGAAAACCCGGTTTCTCGCGGCGGTCAGCCACGACTTGATGCAACCGTTGAACGCGGCCCGGCTGTTCTCCGCCGCCCTCTCCCATCAAGACGATGGCTTGAGCAGCGAAGCGCAGAAACTGGTGCAGCATCTGGACAGTTCGCTGCGTTCGGCGGAAGACCTGATCAGCGACCTGCTGGATATTTCCCGTCTGGAAAACGGCAAGATCAATCCGGATCGCAAGGCGTTTGCGGTCAACGAACTGTTCGACACACTGGGGGCCGAATTCAAGGCTTTGGCACAGGAACAGGGTCTGACGTTCCGCGTACGTGGCAGTCATTTGCGCATCGACAGCGACATCAAGTTACTGCGGCGGATTCTGCAGAACTTCCTGACCAACGCGTTCCGCTATGCCAAGGGTCCGGTGTTGCTGGGTGTGCGCCGGCGTGGCGGAGAATTGTGTCTGGAAGTCTGGGATCGCGGGCCGGGGATTCCGGAAGACAAACAGCAGGTGATTTTCGAAGAATTCAAACGCCTCGACAGCCACCAGACCCGCGCCGAAAAAGGCCTGGGGCTGGGCTTGGCGATTGCCGATGGCTTATGCCGCGTGCTCGGTCACTCCTTGCGTGTACGCTCGTGGCCGGGGCGCGGCAGCGTATTCAGTGTCAGCGTGCCGCTGGCCCGTACACAAATCGCACCGGTCAGCGCAGCCGCCGAGCTGAACGGCAAATTGCTCAGCGGCGCGCAGGTGCTGTGCATCGACAATGAAGACAGCATCTTGATTGGCATGAACAGCCTGTTGAGCCGTTGGGGCTGTCAGGTGTGGACGGCGCGCAACCGTGAAGAATGTGCGGCGCTGCTAAACGACGGCGTGCGCCCGCAACTGGCGCTGGTGGATTACCACCTCGATCACGGCGACACCGGCACTGAATTGATGGCCTGGCTGCGCACCACATTGGGCGAGCCGGTGCCGGGTGTGGTGATCAGTGCGGACGGGCGCCCCGAAACGGTGGCGCAGGTGCATGCGGCGGGGCTGGATTATCTGGCCAAGCCAGTGAAACCGGCGGCGTTGCGGGCGTTGTTGAGTCGGTATGTGCCGCTTTAAAAGCAAAAGATCGCAGCCTGCGGCAGCTCCAACATAGATCCCCCGTAGGCGCTGCCGCAGGCTGCGATTTTTTACTCTTTATTCAGGCAACTCGACCAAACCATCAACATCAGTCATCGCCCGCTCCAGCAGATCCGCCGGCAAGCTCTTGCTCGCCCGCGCACCCAGCAACTTCAGTTGTTCACTGCGACTGACCAGATTGCCGCGCCCTTCGGTGAGCTTGTTGCGTGCTGAACTGTAGGCTTTGTCCAGTTGCTGCAAGCGATTGCCGACCTCGTCCAGATCCTGAATAAACAGCACGAACTTGTCGTACAGCCACCCCGCGCGCTCGGCGATTTCCCGCGCGTTCTGGCTCTGGCGTTCCTGCTTCCACAGGCTGTCGATCACGCGCAACGTCGCCAGTAACGTGGTCGGGCTGACGATGACAATGTTGCGGTCGAACGCCTCCTGGAACAGCGACGGCTCGGCCTGCAAGGCGGCGGAAAACGCCGCTTCGATCGGCACGAACAGCAAAACGAAATCCAGACTGTGCAGGCCCTCCAGACGTTTGTAGTCCTTGCCGGCCAAACCTTTGACGTGATTGCGCAAGGACAGCACGTGCTGCTTGATCGCGATCTGTCCGAGGGTGTCGTCATCAGCCGCGACGTACTGTTGATACGCGGTGAGGCTGACCTTGGAGTCGACCACGACCTGCTTGTCGCCGGGCAGATAAATGATCACATCCGGCTGAAAGCGTTCGCCATCCGGGCCCTTGAGATTGACCTGCGTCTGGTACTCGCGCCCCTTTTCCAGACCGGCGTGTTCGAGCACGCGTTCGAGAATCAACTCGCCCCAGTTGCCTTGGGTTTTCTGGCCTTTGAGTGCACGGGTCAGGTTGGTCGCTTCGTCGCTCAGGCGCAGGTTGAGCGCTTGCAGGCGCTCCAGCTCCTTAGCCAGTGAGAAACGCTCACGGGCTTCGGCCTGATAGCTTTCTTCCACGCGTTTTTCGAAGGACTGGATGCGTTCTTTAAGCGGATCGAGCAATTGCCCGAGGCGCTGCTGACTGGTCTCGGCAAAACGCTGTTCGCGCTCATCGAAAATCTTCCCGGCCAGCTCGGCGAACTGCGCGCGCAATTCATCGCGCGAGCCTTGCAGGTCGTTGAGGCGTTGTTGATGGCTGTCCTGCTGTTCGCGTAATTCGGCGTTCAACGAAGCGGCCTGAGCGTCGAGGCGGCGCAACTCGGCTTCTTTGTTGGCGCGTTCGAGATTCCAGGCGTGGGAGGCGTCACGGGCATCGTCGCGCTCGATCTGCAGCAGTTCGACTTCCCGGCGCAGCGCCGCCAGATCCGCCTGTTTCGCAGCATTGGCCTGACCGAGATCAGCGATTTCGTCGCGACTGGCTTCCAACTGAGCGTTGAGCCCGTCCTGCGCCAGTTGCGCCATGGCCAGCCGCTCTTCGAGCAACGCCACGTCAGCCTGAGCGTTACTCGCCCGGCGCTGTAGTTGCCAGGCCAGCGCCAGCAGCGGCAAGCCTGCCCCTGCGAGACCGAGCAACACGCTGGTCAAGTCCATAGCCATAGCGACTCCTGCCGATCCGATAAAGCCTGAAGGTTAACCAAGGCGCCAGAGCTTGGACAGCTCAGTCTTCGATGAGACCGAGTTCCTGTTGCGCACGCCGGTCACCCGCGCGAGCCGCCGAGCGCAGCAAATCCTGGCCGATACGACGGTCGCGGGCATTGCCACATTCGCGGCACATCAGTTGACCGAGACGGCTTTGCGCTGCCACCACGCCTTCGCGCGCCGGTTGCTTGAGCAAACGGCCGGCCAAGTGCTTGGCATTGTGGCTGTCACTCAGACGCGGACTGTCGAGCAACCATTCGGCAACACGCACGGAAAAGCGCTTGGGCGAGGTAACAGGAGGGAGTTGTGAGGTAACAGAGTCAGATACTGAGCGAAACTTCATAAAGCACTGTGGGACAGATCGGAAGGCGCGCCACTCTACTCTCTTTTTCTTACAGGTAAAGTCGAAAAACAACCCGGCACGCCCGTGCTAGAGCAAGCGCTCGGGACAATCCACAGAAGCTGTGGATAACTCAGTGGACAACCGCCCTCCAACCCTCGCAAAGCCTTGTGGAATGGGGCTCCCAGTCAAACTGACGATTTTTTCACCAACAAAAAAAAGCGATGTTTTTCATTGACTTAAACTTTCGATGCAGGCAGCCATCCGGGTCAGGTTTGATGTGACAGCGCCGTTACAGGCTGCGCAACTAATGTGCACAAGTACCTGTTACCCGGTTATATCGATGCGCTTTTTCGGGTCGTTTTCGGTGTTTTCCTGGGGATAAGCAGGCTAGACGCCCCACTTGATGAAAAACGCTTCACCGACCAGCGGTCGAAAATCGGGCCAATTCAGTGCGCCGCCCTGCCTGGCAAACATATCCTCCCCAAGCGCGCAATGTTTTTTCAACGAGGGTTTGCTTTGTACATTTCGATCCGTTAGTATCCGCGGCGTTAGTACCAAGCTGAAAGTCAATTCCGGTCGAACACATCCCCACGGTCAACCTTCTTCCAAGAAGCCTTTACCGAAAAAAGCGGGAGCGACCCCTCGATGGTTTCCAGGTAAATCTTGCGACGACACTGCCTTTGAATGATGCAAAGGGTGTTGCGAAGACCACTTACTCTGACCGAACCAACCTGCAAATTGATCAGGATCTTCACCCCGGGCCCAGAACCTTTGCCCTTGATGTGTTGCCTGCCCTCCTAAGTACCTACCTGCCAGCCCAAGCGCGCCAACTTATCAGCGCTTCAAACTGGCTGCTTTGTTCCAGTCGGGTTCTTCGTTCGATCAATGGTGATCGACGTTACTGGAACGTTTTAACGTTGCACGGTTCTTATCCGTGTCATTTGTAGGAACACCTAATAACTATGTCTACTCAAATCCACACTCAGGATGCCATTCGCACCCTAACCAACGCTTTTGCTCCGATGAACTGCCTGATCATGGCCGCTCGCAAAGGCTGCTTCAGCTTCACACTGGTCAACGAACACGGTATCGCCCGCCACAGCGAGCGTTTGTACCCCGATCAGTACTCCAGCGCTGAACCGCTGCAGGCCGTGATCGATCGTACCCGTCAGGCACTGGTTGCCTGAGAGCCGAAAAGGCTGCAAAAGCAAAAGCCCCGCACGAAAATGCGGGGCTTTTTATTGCCCGATGTTTCACTTTTAGCCGTCGATGCTTAAGCACCTTCGGATATAACGGTTATAACTCGAAGCCGGAAATATTTTAAAAACAGGCCTTTACGTGGTGAATATGACACTACACTTCAACTCAAGCGGCGTGATCCGCTTGCGGCGAGCCTGAACCGATCCACCGCTGCCAAGGCCCCTTCAGGACTCGCCCCCCATTACAAGAATCGAGGGCTATATGGGTATCGCTGCCAGCGAACTGTGCCGCTACGTGATTCGTCCCACATTGATCTATCTGGGACGCCACTGCGCAACTGCCGAATCCCTGCTGTTGGGCATCGCCGCCAGCCAGTCCGCCCTCGGCTCCGCTCTGCATGACCGCCGTGGCCACGGGCTCTACCGCATTGCCGAGCATCGCCACCAGGCCTTGTGGGATGACTATCTGGCGCTCGATCCGGAACGCGCCAGCCTGGTTCGCGGGCTCGCCAGCCAGCACGCATTCCTCAGTGGGCCGCACCTCGAATTGACCGTCAATCTGCGTTACGCCACTGCCATCGCCTGGCTGCTGGTCGAAGAACAAAACCCCACCCTCCCCGATCCGACCGATCTGCTCGGCATGGCGCGCATCTGGCGTCAGACCTTCCATCCCCAAGGTCGCCTGCGTGATTTCACTTACGCTTGGCAAACCTGTGTTTCACCGCTGAATCAGGTCGCCTGCTGACCGTCCAGTTTCGGAAGATCTTGTAACAGGTCGCGAATCTGGTCGGATTGTCCTACAAAACCGCTCTAAATCAAGGCATACGGACTATAGCGCTGGGACGAAAATGTTGGTAATTTTCGCCCCGGTGATCACCAGGAGTTCTAATAATGAAAAAAGTCATGCTCAAAACCACCCTTAGCCTCGCCGTTACCATGGCATCCACCCAGATCTTCGCAGCTGGCTTTGCCATCAACGAACACAGCATCAGCGGGATGGGTACTGGTTACGCAGGGCGATCTTCTTCTGCCGATGATGCAAGCACTGTTTATGGCAACCCTGCCGGCATGTCGCGCCTCAAGCGCGAACAAGTTACCGGCGGCGTTGCATTCCTCGATGCCAAGACCGATATCAGCGACGCCAGCTCCAGCCCCAACGGCGGCAGCAACAAAGGCGACATGGTGCCCTTCACCTCCGTACCTATGGGCTTCTACGTCAAACCGATCGACGATCACTGGGCATTCGGTCTCGGTGTCTATGTGCCGTTCGGCCTGATCACTGATTACGAAAACGGCTTCGCCGGCCGTTACTTCGGCAGCAAGTCCGAAGTACAAGTCATCACCTTCCAGCCGACCGTCAGCTACGCCTTCAACGACAAGGTGTCGATCGGTTTCGGCCCGACCATCAACCGCATTGACGGCTCGCTGGAATCCAACCTGTCGATCACTCAAGCCCTGCCGGACGGCAAGGTCAAGATCAAGGGTGACGACACTGCACTGGGCTACAACGTCGGCCTGCTGGTACAAGCCACCGACAGCACGCGCGTCGGTCTGACTTACCACTCGAAAGTCGACTACAAACTGGAAGGCAACACCAAGGTCAACTACGGCGCACTGGCCGCAGTCGGTCTGGGCGCCAGCCAGAAGTACGACGCTTCGTTGAAGATCACCACACCTGAATCGGTCGACCTCTCGGTTACCCAGGCGATCAACGACCAGTGGAACGTCTACGCCGGTACCACGTTTACCCGTTGGAGCCAGCTGGAAAAGATCACCGTTAAAAACTCCGGTGTACAGCCGCTGCTGGCCGGTCAGTTCGGCGAGATCACCGAAGACCAGAACTGGCACGATTCCTGGGCTTACGCCGTGGGTACTTCGTACCAGCTGAACAAGGAATGGGTACTGCGCACCGGTCTGACCTTCGACCAGTCGCCGACCAACAACGTCGACCGTTCGCCGCGTATCCCGACTGGCGACCGTACGATCTTCAGCATCGGTGCTGGCTGGAGCCCGACCGACGACCTGACCATCGACGTTGCTTACTCGTACCTCAAGGAAGAGTCGGTCAACATCCGCAATCAGAACGATCGTGGCCAGACCTACAACTCCAAGTATGAAAACTCGGCAAACGGTTTTGGTGTCGGCGCGACCTACCGCTTCTGATGCTGCACGGCGAGGCTAATCCCTCGCCCACTGAAAAGCCCCGCTCTCTTTGCAGAGGCGGGGCTTTTTTTCACCTGAAATCCCTGTAGGAGCTGCGGCACGCTGCGATCTTTTGATTTTAAAAACAGGATCAAAAGATCGCAGCATGCCGCAGCTCCTACACGGATCGGGTCATGGCTTGAGGGGTTTCGAGGCGATGGCTTTTTCGATCGCGGCGATAAACTCCGGATCATCCGGTTTGGTCAGACTGGAGAAATTGGCAATGACTTTGCCCTGCCGATCGATCACGTATTTGTAGAAATTCCACTTCGGCGCACTGCTCTGCGCCGCCAGCACCTGGAATAGATGGGTGGCGTCATCGCCACGGACTTTCTGCGGCTCGGTCATGGCGAACGTCACGCCGTAGTTGGCGTAACAGACCTTGGCGGTCTCGGCGCTGTCCTTGGATTCTTGCTTGAAGTCATTGGAGGGCACGCCGAGCATTTCCAGCCCTTGCCCCTCATAGCGTTTATGCAGCGCCTCAAGGCCTTCGAACTGCGGCGCGAAACCGCAGAAGCTGGCGGTGTTGACCACCACTAAAGGCTTGTCAGCGTACTGCTGGCACAAATCGATTGAGTCCTTGGCCCGCAACTTCGGCAGCGAGCCTTGCAGCAGTTCAGGACAGTCAGCGGCCTGGGCCAGGCCAGTCAACGCCATCAGCAACGCGGGAACAGCACACCAGCGCATCAGCATGTCGAACATCCTTGAGCAGTAGTCAGGCTTCGACGTTACTCGCCACGCTCGCTTCTAGCAAATGCTCATGCCCAATTGCATCAGCGCCAGACCGCCCTGCTGCCAGCCCCACCACACCAGCGCCAGCAGTGCGGCGCCGAGTGCGCTGATAACCATGCGCGGCCAGAATCGACTCATGCGGCGCTCGCAGCGGCTTGCAGACGCGCGACCGGACGCTCGCGCACCGGCCAGTTCAACGCAGCCGCCAATACACTCAGAAGAATCGCCACCTGCCAGATCAAGTCATAACTCCCGGTACGGTCATACACCACCCCGCCCAGCCAGCCGCCGAGGAACGAACCGAGCTGATGGAACAGGAACACGATACCGCCGAGCATGGACAAATTGCGCACGCCGAACAAGGTCGCCACCGTACCGTTGGTCAACGGCACCGTCGACAGCCACAAGAAACCCATCGCCATGCCGAACAGGTACGCCGACGTGGTGGTCACCGGCAGCCACAGGAACAGCACGATCACCACCGCACGCAGCAGATACAAACCGGTTAGCAGGCGCGGTTTCGACATGCGTCCGCCGAGCCAGCCGGCGGTGTAGGTGCCGAAAATATTGAACAACCCGATCAGCGCCAACACCGTGGTGCCGACACTGGCCGGCAAGTGCTGATCGACCAGATAGGCCGGCAGATGCACACCGATGAACACCACTTGAAAGCCACAGACAAAAAATCCGAAAGCCAGCAACCAGAATCCCGAATGCGAGCAGGCTTCGCGCAGCGCCTCGGAGAGGGTTTGTTCATGACCGAGCACCGGCAACGGTTTGTCCTTGAGCATGCTCACCAGCGGCACGATCAGCGCCACCAGCAGGCCCAGCACCAATAACGCCGCCGACCAGCCGAGCCAACCGATCAGACCCAGCGTGCCCGGCAGCATGGCGAACTGGCCGAACGAACCGGCGGCACTGGCAATGCCCATGCCCATGCTGCGCTTCTCTGGCGGCACGGCCCGGCCGACAACGCCGAGGATCACCGAGAACGAAGTGCCCGACAGACCGATACCGATCAACAAACCGGCGCTCAGCGACAGCGTCGCTGCCGAATCCGACATCCCCATGCATATCAGACCCACGGCGTAGAGCACACCGCCGATCAGCACCACTTTCGCCGCGCCGAAACGGTCTGCCAGCGCGCCGGTAAACGGCTGCGCCAGACCCCAGATCAGGTTCTGCAAAGCGATGGCGAACGCGAAGACCTCACGACCCCAGCCAAACTGCGCACTCATCGGCGACAGAAACAGGCCGAAGCCGTGCCGCACACCCAAGGACAACGCGAGAATCAGCGCACTGCCGACCAACACCCAACCGCACGTACGCCACATCGATGTCATTATTATTCTCCAGTCGCGGGTATATACCCGCTTGAGGTCGGAAAAACCGGCGGTTACGCCAGTTCATCCAGCAATTTGAGCAAGGTTTCACGCTTCTCGGCGCCCAGTCGATCAATCAACCGTTGCTGCGCCGCTTCCCACGCCGGCAATGCATCTGCCAGGCGTTGCGCACCGGTTTCGGTGAGCCGGACGATGCGGTTGCGCATGTCCTCGCCCTCGGCCAGCGCTACCAACCCTTCGCCTTCCAGTACCCGCAAGTTACGCCCAAGGGTGCTGCGGTCCAGGCCCATGGCTTCGGCCAGTTCGGAAATGCTTGGCTGATCGAGACGCTGCAAATTGCACAGCAAAGAATACTGGGCAACGTTGATCCCGAAGCCATCGAGAGCGCCGTCGTAATGCCTGCTGACGCCACGAGCGGCGCGACGCAGGTTGGTACACAAACACTGAGAATCAAGCATGATGCGTGTATATACCCGCGACTGTGTTAAATCAAGTTACAGATGAGTTTACCCAAGAATATTGGCTGCCTGTCAGACCGCTATCGCTGGCAAGCCAGCTCCCACAGGGATTTGTGGAGTCCACAAAATCTGCATCCACCCAAAATAATTGTGGGAGCTGGCTTGCCAGCGATGGGGCCACCTCAGTCAGCAAAAATCTGTCAGACCAGCACCAACCCCACCATCACCACCATTTCCAACAATTCCAGCAACGCCCCCGCCGTATCACCGGTTGTCCCGCCCAGCCGCCGCATCATCACGCGCCGCAGCCAGACAAACACTGCGAGCGAAATCACCAGCGCCACAACTGCGTGAACCCCGGCAATCAGCAAGCAGCTCAGCGCACTCGCCCCAAGCACCTGCCAGCCAGTCTTGCGCGGCAGATGATCGGCCAGCGCCTGCCCCAACCCACCGGCACGCACATACGGCGTGGTCAGAAACAATCCCAGCAACGCCGCCCGCCCGAGCAACGGCACAATGATTAACGCCAGCCCATGCCCTTGCTCGATCAACGCCAACAGTGCCGCAAACTTGAGTAGCAACACCAGCACCAGCGTCACCACCGCAATCGGCCCACTGCGCGGATCCTTCATGATCGTCAGGGTGCGCTCGCGGTCACCAAAACCGCCGAGCCAGGCATCGGCGCTGTCGGCCAGGCCGTCGAGGTGCAAGGCGCCGCTGAGCAACACCCACACCGTCAACAGCAATGCCGCATGCAACAACAACGGCGCGCCGGCCAGCGCAATATTCAGCGCCCAGAGAATCACGCCGAACAGCAGGCCAACCAGCGGATAGAACAGCAGCGAACGCCCCAACTGTTCCGGCTCAGGCATGCCCGGCAGACGAATCGGCAAACTGCTGAGAAATTGCAGGGCGATCCACAGCGGCAACATGTCAGTGACCTTCCTTGAGCGAACCGTCCGCCTCGACCGTCAGTGCAAACAGCGCACCGTGAGCGACTTCGACATTGAGCAGTTGTTCACGCGGCAACCCCCGCGCCTGCGCCAGCAACAAACGCATCACACCGCCATGACTGACCAGCAAAACCCGTTCGCCAGCATAGGCAGCGTGCAGCCGCGCAATGGCAGCCAGAACGCGCGAGGAAAAATCACTGACCGCCTCACCCTGCGGCGGAGTAAACGCATACGGGTCAGCCCAGAACAACCCCAAGGCCTCGGCATCGGTCTCCATCAACGCCACCGCGCTCTGCCCTTCCCACGCGCCGAAGTGCAGCTCTTGCAGATCCTTATCCAACTGCACGAGCAGATTCAGTTGCTCACCGAGCTCAACGGCAAACCGCGCGCAACGCTGCAACGGCGAACTGACAATTCGCTCCCACGGCCCTCCATCCACCACCGCCGAACGCATTTGCGCCCAACCGTTTTCAGTCAGCGCGTCGTCGAGACTGCCGCGCAAGCCGCCACCGAGTTCAGTCTCACCGTGACGCAGCAGATCCAGGCGCAAAGTCATGCCGGGCGATCCGCCACGGCGGCTTCGGCGAAGGTCGCCATCTGCCCGTGCAGGTCGCAGGCCAGACGCAACAGCGGCACCGCCAACGCCGCGCCACTGCCCTCGCCCAAACGCAGACCGAGTTCCAGCAACGGCTCGGCGCCTAAGGTTTCCAACACATGACGATGGCCCGGCTCGGCACCACGATGGCCGAACAACAGCCACTCGCGACAGGCCGGATTCAAACGCACCGCGACCAGCGCGGCGACCGTGCAGATAAAACCGTCGACCAACACCGCAACGCCTTCCTGCGCGCACGCCAGATACGCGCCGACCAACGCCGCAATTTCGAAACCACCGAGGTTGAACAGCGTCTGCAACGCATCGCCGCGCTGGGCTGCGTGCAGCGCCAGTGCGCGCTCGATGACCAGCGCCTTGTGACTGACACCTTCGGCATTCAAACCGGTACCGGGGCCGGTCAGATGCGTCACCGGGCAATCGAGCAAGGCGCAGGCCAGCGCACTGGCCGCCGTGGTGTTACCGATGCCCATTTCACCGCCGATAAACAACTGCGCGCCGGCCGCTTTTGCGCGCAGCACGCTGTCACGACCGGCCTGCAATGCCAGCTCGCCCTGGGCTTGAGTCATCGCTGCGCCCTGGACAAAATTCGCCGTGCCCGCGCCGATGTTCAAGTGACGCACACCCGCCAGGTTCAGCGCTGGATTAACGGTGCCCAGATCGACCACTTCCAGTTGCGCGCCGAGCTGACGCGCCAGCACGCTGATCGCCGCCCCGCCGCTGACGAAGTTGAGCAACATCTGCCCGGTGACTTCCTGCGGGAATGCCGAAACACCTTCCGCGACCACGCCGTGATCGCCGGCAAAAATCGCGATCCAGATTTCTTTCAGCGTCGGCTTGACCTGCCCTTGCAGACCGGCCAGTTGCACCGCCACCGACTCGAGCTGCCCCAGCGAGCCCGCCGGTTTGGTCAGTTGCTGCTGTCGCGCGGCGGCTTGCGCAACGATATCGGCATCCACCGCTTTGCACGGATTGAGCCACCAGGTTTGGGTCATAACGCAGGTCCTTTCAGAGTCAGGGGCAGGCCGGCGACGGTCAGCACGACACGTTGGCAGCGCTCAGCCAGAGCTTGATGCAGCCAACCGGCTTCATCGACGTAGCGGCGAGTCAATTCGCCCAGCGGCACGACACCCATTCCGGTCTCGTTGCTGACAAAAATGATTTCACCCGGCAGCGACGCCAGGCATTCAAGAAGGGCTTCACGCTCGGCGGCGAGGCGTTCGGCATCGTCGAGCATCAGCAGATTGGTCAGCCACAGGGTCAGGCAATCGACCAACAGGCAGCGCTCGGCGCCGGCGGTTTCGCGCAGGACGCGGGCCAATTCCAACGGTTCTTCGATGAGCGCCCATTCGGCCGGGCGACGGGCGCGGTGATGGGCGACGCGGTCGCTCATTTCGCCATCGAGCGGTTGGCTGGTGGCGATGTAGGTGACTGTGAGATTGCTGTCGCTGGCGAGTTTCTCCGCCAGGCGGCTTTTGCCGGAGCGGGCGCCGCCGAGGATTAGTTGGAGCATGGGGTCATCCTGTCAATATGCGGTGTGGCGACCTCAGTCATCGCTAGCAGGGCTAGCTCCCACAGTGGATTTCGGATGGTCATGAATTTTCTGTACGGCTCAGCTCCCTGTGGGAGCCAGCCCTGCTGGCGATGCAGTCGGCTCAAATCCCGCAGAGCTGACGCAACAGCTCAGTATCCAGATGCTGCGCCACCAGATCCGCCAGTCGCTCGATATCGCGCTCGCGCAAGCCGTGGTAATCCACCTCCTGCACATCGTTCAACCCGGCCCAGCGCAACAACGCCGCACTGGCCGCCGGCGATTCGAACAAGCCATGCAGATAGGTGCCGAACACTTGGCCATCAGCACTCTGCGCACCGTCGCAACGACCGTCATCCAGATGCACCGCTGCGTTTTCCAGCGCCGATCCAGTCGTCACGCCGGCATGAATTTCATAACCAACGACCTCGGCGTCTTCCAGCGCCAGCCGCCCGCGCACATTGCGCAGCTGCTTCTCGGCTTCAAGACTGGTTTCAAACGCCAACAATCCCAAACCGGCACTCGAACCGGGAGCACCTTCGAGGCCGAACGGGTCATGCACCTGCTCACCGAGCATCTGCAGACCACCGCAAATCCCCAGCACTTTGCCGCCGTAACGCAAATGTCGACTGATCGCCGTGTCCCAGCCATTGGCACGCAAATACGCCAAATCGCTGCGCACGCTTTTCGAGCCTGGCAGGATGATCAGATCGGCGGGAGGAATCGCCTGCCCCGGCCCGACAAACTGCAGATCGACCTGCGGATGCAGACGCAATGGATCGAAATCGGTGTGATTGCTGATGCGCGGCAGTACCGGCACCACGACTTTCAGCACCCGTTCGGCCTTGTCGGTCTGGCGCTGATCGATGCCATCCTCGGCCTCCAGATGCAGATCCATCACATACGGCAGCACGCCCACCACTGGTTTGCCGGTGCGTTCTTCCAACCAGTCGAGCCCCGGTTGCAGCAAGGCGATGTCGCCGCGAAAACGGTTGATGATGAAACCTTTGACCCGCGCCTGTTCGCTCGGCGAAAGCAGTTCCAGCGTGCCGACCAGATGGGCGAAAACCCCGCCGCGATTGATGTCGGCGATCAGCAGCACCGGGCAGTCCACGGCTTCAGCGAAACCCATGTTGGCGATGTCGCCGGCACGCAGATTGATCTCCGCCGGCGAGCCTGCACCCTCGACCATCACCAGTGGATACGCGGCGCTGAGTCGCTCGTGAGAGGCCAGAACCGCTTTCATCGCGATGGCTTTGTAGTCGTGATACGCCACGGCATTCATCGACGTCACCGCGCGACCATGAATGATCACTTGGGCGCCGGTGTCGCTGTTCGGTTTCAGGAGAACCGGGTTCATGTCAGTGTGCGGCTCAAGAAACGCGGCTTGCGCCTGCACCGCTTGCGCACGGCCAATCTCGCCACCGTCGGCCGTCACCGCGCTGTTGAGCGCCATGTTCTGCGGTTTGAACGGCACGACCGCCACGCCCTGACGGGTTGCCCAGCGGCACAGCGCCGTGACCAGCGTGCTTTTACCGGCATCGGAAGTGGTGCCTTGCACCATCAGGGTGGTCATGGGTTGTCCTTGGTGAAAGCGATTAAAGCCTGTTCCAGACGCGCCTCTTCAGCCGCATCAGCCGGCAGGCCAAAGCGCAGGCTGCTGTTGTGCGTGAAGAGGCGCAGCAGAATGCCGCGCCGGGCCATGAATTCGTACAGCGCTGGCGCTTGATCGGTGATCAGCCACTGAAACAACGCGCAGCCGCCCTGCGGTTTAAAGCCGTAGCGTTCAAGCAGCAGCGCCAGCCGTTCGCTTGCTTCTTCGCTGCGAACCCGCTGGCGTGTGTGGTTTTCAGTATCTTGCAGACACGCCTGACCCAGCACCCGCGTCGGCCCGCTCACTGCCCACGGCCCTACCTGTTCGGCGAGCAATCTGAGCAACTTGCGCTCGGCCAGTACAAAGCCCAAACGCACGCCGGCGAGGCCGAAAAACTTGCCGAATGATCGCAGCACGATCAGCCCGACCTGATGCGCATGAGCCGCCAGGCTCAGATGCGGCGTGTTGTCCATGAACGCTTCATCGACCACCAGCCAGCCGCCGCGCTGCGCCAGTCGCGCATGCCAGTCGAGCAGTCGCGCCGGGCTCAGGCTCAGGCCGGTCGGATTGTTCGGATTGACCACGACCAGCACGTCGAGGTTATCCAGATAAAACTCGACTTCCTGCTCCAGCACTTCGCGCACGATGTAGCCGCTACGACGCCAGGCCTCGGCGTGTTCGGCATAGCACGGCGACAAAACACCAACCTTGCCGGCCCGACGCAGACGCGGCAGCAATTGGATGGCCATCTGCGAACCGGCGACTGGCAGCACCTGCCCCGCACCGTAGTAATCGCACGCGGCCTGCTCCAGACCATCATCGGTTTCCGGCAACCGCGCCCAGGCGCGCAGCGGGATCTCCGGGATCGGGAATGGCCACGGCGCGAGACCGCTGGACAGGTCGAGCCAGTCGGCCTCGGCAATGCCGTAATCGAGTGCAGCCTTGCGCAACCGGCCACCGTGCTCAAGCATAGAATTCAGCCCCCACGCAGAGAATCAGCAGCCATAACCATACCCCGCGCTGAACCAATTGCCAGCCACGGTCGATGGAATCTGCGTCAGCCGCTGCGCCTTCGCCAAGCTGCGGGCGGTCGTGAAGTTCGCCGTGATAAATCGCCGGGCCACCCAGTTCCACGCCGAGTGCACCGGCGCCTGCCGCCATCACCGGGCCGGCGTTAGGGCTGTCCCATTTAGGCGCTTGGCTGCGCCAGCATTTCAAGGCGAGTCGGGTTTTGCCCAGTAGCGCGTAGGTCAACGCCACCAGACGCGCAGGAATGTAGTTCAACACGTCGTCGATTTTTGCCGCCGCCCAACCGAAGCGTTCGAAACGTTCGTTGCGATAGCCCCACATCGCGTCGAGCGTATTGCTCAAGCGATAGAGCACCACGCCAGGCGCACCGGCCACGACAAACCAGAACAGTGCGGCGAACACCGCGTCGCTGCCGTTTTCCAGCACTGATTCGGTGGCGGCACGGGCGACCGCAGTGCTGTCGAGTTCATCGGTCTGACGGCTGACCAGATAACCGACACGCTTGCGCGCCTCGTCCAGATCATCCGCGCGCAACGCAGCAGCGACCGGGGCGACATGCTCGCCGAGGCTGCGCATGCCGAGGGCGCAATACAACGCGAGAATTTCGACAATCCAACCCACGTACGGCGCCCAGGAAAACGCCGTGGCGAGCAGGGTCAGCGGCAGTACCGCAATCACCCACGCAGTGACGCCATGACTGCGCCAGCCGCGCCCACCGGCGTTGAAACGTTGCTCGATACGCCCGGCAAAATTGCCGAACGCCACCAGCGGATGCCAGCGTTTCGGTTCACCCAGCAGCGCATCCAGCGCCACCGCGGCGACACTCAACAACGCCACACTCATTGACTCACTCCCCAATAATTTTCATACAGCAACTCATTGAGCGGCCGCGCCTGCGCCCACCCTTCGAGTACCAGCATCGGCGCCGGATAGAATTCCTTGACCGGGCCCAGGCACAAAACGGCCAGAGGCTTGGCGCCTTCCGGCAGTTTCAGCAGATCGGCCAGCGCCTGCGGTTCGAACAGCGAAACCCAGCCCATGCCCAATCCTTCGGCACGGGAGGCCAACCACAGGTTCTGGATCGCACAGGACAACGAGGCCATGTCCATTTCCGGCAGTGTGCGGCGACCGAAGATGTGTTTTTCGCGATCATCCATCAGCGCGGCGACCAATACTTCGGCGCAATTGTTGATGCCTTCGACCTTGAGTTTCATGAACTCATCGCTGCGCTCGCCGAGGGCTTCGGCGGTGCGGATGCGCTCTTCTTCCACGAGATGCTGGATCTGATTGCGCAGGGTGCGGTCGCTGATGCGGATGAAGCGCCACGGCTGCATGAGGCCGACGCTTGGGGCCTGGTGGGCGGCTTCCAGAAGTCGGCGCAGCAACTCGGGCTCGACTGTGCCGCCGGTGAAGTGGCGCATGTCGCGGCGTTCGGCGATGGCTTTGTAGACCGCTTGGCGTTCGGCTTCGGAGAATGCGTTGTCGGTCATAGCCCCATCGCTGGCGAGCCAGCTCCCACAGGGGATTGCGAACCTTCAGGCATTACACCGCCCATTGTGGGAGCTGGCTTGCCAGCGATGGCGGTCTCAAGGTCGGGTGCAAACAGTGCAGCAATAGCCGCAGGATTCGACGGGAAATAGAAGTGCACATAAGAGGCCGTCATCCGCCCCTCACGATAAACCGCTTCAGCGCCACGTCCGCCATTCGGACTCAAGCCACGCGCAATCGGCGTCAACTCAGTCGTCGTCAGCGAATGATGATACGTGTGGCCGCGCAACGAACCTTCCGGCAAATCCACTGCTTGCAATGCCAACGCCGCCAGACGCTTCTGCATCACCGCGTCGCCTTTAAGCAGCCCGACCAATTCGGCGCGAGTGCCTTCAACGTCCGTCAAAGAGTCGAGCAGATACAACATGCCGCCACACTCAGCGAGCAACGGCTTACCCGCTGCATGATGCGCGCGAATCGCCTCAACCATCGCGGTGTTCTGCGACAGCGCGACGTGATGCAATTCCGGATACCCACCGGGCAGATACACGCTGTCCGCCTCAGGTAATTGCGTGTCGCGGATTGGCGAGAAGAAGCTCAACTCGGCGCCCATCGCCCGCAACAAATCGAGACTTGCACCGTAGGTAAAGGCGAATGCCTCGTCACGAGCGACGGCGATGCGCACGTTTTTCAGCAGCGGCTCGACGGCGATAACATCTGGCGCGGCGAACTCCACGGCCGGTGGCAGCGCTACCTCGCAACTGCTCGCCAGTGCGTCGGCAGCGGCGTCGAGACGCACATCGAGATCATTCAGTTCGCTGGCCTGAACCAGGCCGAGATGGCGGCTCGGCAGTTCGATGCCGGTCTCGCGGGACAACGCGCCGTACCAACGCAAACCTTCGGTAAGGCTGCCTTCGAGCAACTGCGCATGGCGCAAGGTGCCAACGCGGTTGGCCAGCACGCCGGCAAACGGCAGATCCGGTTGATACTTCGCCAGCCCCAGCGCTAACGCACCAAAGGTCTGCGCCATGGCCGTACCGTCGATCACCCCGAGCACCGGCACACCGAAATGCCGCGCCAGATCAGCGCTGGACGGTGTGCCGTCGAACAGACCCATCACGCCTTCAATCAGAATCAGGTCGGCCTCGGCGGCGGCTTCCCACAACAGACGACGACTTTCCTGCTCGCCGACCATCCACATGTCCAATTGATAAACGGGGGCACCGCTGGCGCGCTCGAGAATCATCGGATCAAGAAAGTCCGGGCCGCATTTGAACACGCGCACCTTGCGCCCCTGATTGCGGTGCAAACGAGCGAGTGCGGCGGTAACGGTGGTCTTGCCCTGACCGGAGGCCGGCGCGGCGATGAGTACCGCCGGGCAGTGACGTGGTTGATTCAAAGTTCGACGCCTTTCTGCGCTTTGATGCCGGCCTGGAAGGCGTGTTTGAGCATGCCCATTTCGGTGACCGTGTCGCCCATCTCGATCATTTCCGGCTTGGCCGCCCGACCGGTGACGATCACATGCTGCATCGGCGGACGTGCCTGCAAATCGCTGAGCACCTGATCGAGATCGAGGTAGCCGTGCTTGAGGGCGATGTTCAGTTCATCGAGCACCACCAGACCGATCGATGGATCGCGCAGCAATTCGCGGGACACAGCCCACGCGGCTTCGGCGGCAGCGATGTCACGCTGACGGTCCTGGGTTTCCCAGGTGAAACCTTCGCCCATCACGTGGAAGCGCACTTGCTCGGGGAAGCGGCGGAAGAACAACTCTTCACCGGTGCTGTTGCGCCCCTTGATGAACTGCACCACGCCGCATTGCATGCCGTGGCCCATGGCGCGGGCGAGCATGCCGAATGCCGAGCTGCTTTTGCCTTTGCCGTTGCCGGTCAGCACCAGCACCAGGCCGCACTCGTCGGGCGAGTTGGCGATGCGTTCGTCGATCACGGCTTTTTTGCGCTGCATACGCGCCAGATGGCGTTCGTCGCGCTCGGGGGAATCAGTCATGGGGGAGCTCTCCGTTGAGGCTGGATAACGGCGGGCAGGCACAAGAATAGACGGCAAAAAGCCTGGCATCGCCCACCGTGATGCCGCTGGATGGATCAGGCCGGTCTCCGGGCTCATGAGCGGCACTTGGCCTGACTGCGCGCCTTCCCGCTTGTTTCGAAGCAGTGGCTCAAGGCGCAGCTTTTACTCATTTACCGTTGCGGGGGCAGCGCCGGGATCGTGATCGTTCTTCGCTTGAAGACAACCCTCACCGGCTTCCCTGTTTCACTCTGTCGACCGTGGTCACAGAGCACCTGAAACAAGCCGCGAAGGTTAGAGGGTTGGGGGTGGAGCGTCAATTAAAGAGGGGGCCAGCGGGCGAATAACTGCCGCCGATCAATTATCTGACGCCAATCTTGTGCCACGCTGATACAAATGATATCAAAGAGCCATGCTTTTCTCGGAAAAGCCACTACAACAATAAGGATGATGACGATGCAAGGCATGATCATCAGCAACCCGCGCCTGGAATTCATGCGCCCGGTGCTTGAACGCTGGTTTGACTGTATTGACCGTTACAACGCTGTGCGCGGCGACAGCGACACGCCTTACTGGCATGACGAGAAGGCCAATCTCGGCTTGCTGAGCGCGGCAGCCTGGATGGCCGAACTGGTCACTCTCAACGACACTGCCACGCGCAAACAGAATGAAGAAGGCGAGCGCAATGCTCGCGCCGACCTGTTCCTCGCCGGCGCCGAAGATCGGGCGTATATCCAGGCCACGCAGCGCTGGCCACGGGTGAACAATCTCAACCTGACCCAAGCCCTTCTCGACATCACCAACGATGCCAAACGCATCAGCTTCGCCAGTGATCTGAAGCTCGGCTGCCTGTTTGTCGCCCCGCAAAAGGCCCAACACAGCGCCAGCCCCGAAGAATTGCAGGACGTGGTCGATGACCTGCAAAAGGAACACACCTGTGCGGTCGCCTGGTATTTTCCCTACGCCTACCGCAAATTGCGCAGCGAAGCCGGCAACTATCACCCAGGCATTGCCGTGCTGTTCAAGGAAGCCCGCGGCTGAGCAGTTGAACCATCGGGCTTGCGCCCTCCTCTATGATTAAGAATGCATTCATAGGGAAGATCAGCAATGCGCAAGTCCCAGCTCGCTTTTGTCATCGCCTTCGCCGGAGGGCTCGCCGCCTGCGGTGAGACCTCCAGCCTGCAAGTCTCCGACGGCACCGGCCCAACGCCGAAACTGCCCGAACCGAATAAAACCCTGATCCCGACGGTGAATATCGCCCCGGCGGTCGGCTGGCCCGCAGGTGCCAAACCGACGGCAGCGGCGGGTACGCAAGTCGCGGCTTTCGCTGAAGGTCTCGATCATCCGCGCTGGCTCTATGTGCTGCCCAACGGTGATGTGCTGGTGGCGGAAACCAATGCCCCGCCGAAACCGGATGACAGCAAAGGCATCAAGGGTTGGGTGATGAAGACCGTGATGGGCAAGGCTGGCGCCGGCGTGCCGAGCCCGAACCGCATCACCCTGCTGCGCGACGCCGACCACGATGGCGTGGCCGAAACCCGCACCGTGTTTCTGCAAAATCTCAACTCGCCTTTCGGCATGACACTGGTCGGCAATGATCTGTACGTCGCCGACACCGATCGCCTGCTGCGCTTCCATTACGAGCCCGGCGCGACCGAGATCAAGACGCAACCGATCAAGGTCGTCGATCTGCCCGGCGGTACGCTGAACCATCACTGGACCAAAAACGTAATCGCCAGCAAGGACGGCAACAAGCTGTACGTCACCGTCGGCTCAAATAGCAACGTCGGCGAAAACGGTCTGGATAAAGAAGAAGGTCGCGCAGCGATTTGGGAAGTGGATCGGGCGACCGGCAATCACCGGATCTTCGCTTCCGGTATTCGCAACCCGAACGGCCTGGCGTGGGAGCCTGCCAGCGGTGCGTTGTGGACGGCGGTCAACGAGCGCGACGAAATCGGTAGCGACCTGGTGCCGGACTACATCACTTCGGTGAAGGACGGTGGTTTTTATGGCTGGCCGTTCAGTTATTACGGGCAGCACGTCGATGTGCGCGTCGAACCGCAAAATCTCGATCTGGTGGCCAAAGCCATCGCCCCGGATTACGCGGTTGGCCCGCACACCGCCTCTCTCGGTCTGACCTTCGCCGAGGGCAACACCTTGCCGGCGCAGTTCAAGGAAGGCGCCTTCATCGGCCAGCACGGATCGTGGAACCGTAAACCGCACAGCGGCTACGAAGTGATTTTCGTGCCGTTTAACGGCGGCAAACCGAATGGCACGCCGGTGGATGTGCTGACCGGATTTCTCGACAAGGACGAGAACGCACTGGGTCGCCCGGTGGGCGTGGTGATCGACCAGCAGGGCGGATTGCTGGTGGCGGATGATGTCGGCAACAAAGTGTGGCGAGTTTCGGCCACTCAATAACTTAGTGCCTGGCACAAAACACTGTGGGAGCTAGCCCTGCTGGCGATTGCGATGTATCAGTCAACTCCGACGTGACTGACTCTCCGCAATCGCTAGCAGGGCTAGCTCCCACATTGGATTTCTGAGTAGTTTGAATTACGGGTTATGCGCCAGATGCTCCGGCTGCAATACACGCTTGGCGCTCAGGTAAGCCTTCTGCCAATACGCCTTCGACAGGCTATCGAGCTTCACCGTGCCGCCTGTTGCCGGCGCATGCACAAAGCGCCCTTCGCCGACATAAATCCCCGCATGACTGACTTGTGAGCCGCCATTGGTGGCGAAGAAGACCAGGTCACCAGTCTGCAAGCCTTCCTTACCAACGTTCGGCGCCTGCATCACGATCAAGTCGCGCGTCGTTCTTGGCAGGGAAATGCCCGCCGCATCGCGGTAGACAAACCCGATCAGGCCGCTGCAATCAAACCCCGAATCCGGCGTGTTGCCACCCCAGCGATAAGGCGTACCCACCAGCCCGAGCGCGCGGAACAGCACGTCTTCAGCAGCCGGTGAAAATGATTGCGAGGGGCCGAACACGACCGGGGCGCGCACCACCGGCGCTGGTGGCGGAGTGCGGCTGGCACAGGCGCTGAGCAGCGCTGCGAAAAACATCAATGCGAGGCGGGCCGACATGGTCATAAGCAGAACATCCTGATCTGGCTGCGGCTTTTTCTGCCGAATGGACAGAAACAAAACCGCCTGCGGAGCACGCAGGCGGTTTGCCATCAATATAGATTCAGGATTCTAGCGGCTATACGACAAACTTCAAGTAAGACTTTAACTTCACCTTGTAAAGTATAGGTCTACTCCGTTGCCGGGAGCCTGATTGTCGCCGCGAATGCAGCGACATCGGGGGGAATTACTTGCGAGCGGTAACCACGGTCGGCGCCATAGCGAGTGCACGCTTGGCTTCGATGAAGGTCTTGCTCCAGTAGCTGTCACCCAGGCTGTCGATGCGAACACCGCCGCTGCGACGACTGCTGGAATGGATGAACTGGTTGTCGCCCAGGTAGATCCCGGCGTGGCTGACGCGACCGCGGCGACCGTTGGTGGCGAAGAACAGCAGATCGCCCGGCTCGAGGTTGCCGCGCGAGACCAGCGGCGCATCCACGTTGATCATTTCGCGAGTCGAGCGCGGCAGGTTCATACCGGCTTCTTCACGGAACAGGTAACCGATGAAACCGCTGCAGTCGAAACCGGCTTCAGAGGTACCGCCGAAACGGTAACGGGTACCGATCAGGGACATGCCGCGTTCGAGGATGCTGTCGGCCAGCACAGGAAGCTGATAAGGCTTGCTGCCGTTGAATTCGTTGAGTTCTTTTTCGGTGTCCAGCTCTTCCTGATAAATAACGGAAGACTGGGCAGTAGCAGAATTTTTAACCTGTTGAGACTGCTCTTGAACTGGAGAATGAGCAGCGCAACCAAACAACAGGGTAACAAATGCGAGAGGCACGAGGGGTGCGAAGCGCTTTAGCATGGGCACGACCGTGGTTGATAGTTGTAAAGAAGCCGAGACTATGCCCGCTATCAGCCTCATTTGCAAATTCAATCGATCTTTTTGTGACTTCTCGGTTTCTCGTTTACATCTAAGCGCTTAAGCCCATTTGACTCGAGACGCAGCCTGCCCAACCTGCAGGAAAGCGGATTTTCTGGCGCCTGAATTATGCCGAAATGCGCTGAAAGCCGCGCCGTTACCAGCCTAGCGTTTCCTTCAGGAAGGGAATGGTCAGCTTGCGCTGCGCCTGCAAAGACGCCTGATCAAGCTGTTCGAGCAGATCAAAAAGTGCGCTCATGCTACGGGTGCCGCGGGTCAAAATAAAATGCCCGACTTCATCGGTCAGGTGCAGACCGCGACGCGATGCGCGCAATTGCAAGGCACGTAACTTGTCTTCATCGGAAAGTGGGCGCATCTGGAAAATCAGCGCCATGGTCAGGCGGGATTTCAAATCAGCCAGTTTCACCGGCAATTCACGCGGCGATGTGGCAGCGGCAATCAGCAGACGCCGACCGCTATCACGCAGACGGTTGAACAGATGAAACATCGCCTCTTCCCAGTCAGCCTTGCCGGCAATCACCTGCAAATCATCCAGGCAAACCAGTTCGTACTGTTCTAGGTTGTCGAGGATTTCAACACCGCGATCCATCAACTCGGCCAGCGGCAGATAAACCGCTGGTTCGCCCATCTGCTCGAATCGCAGGCAAGCTGCCTGCAACAGATGCGTTCGCCCTACGCCGTGCTTGCCCCACAGATAGATCAAGCTCTCTGTCCAGCCAGCGTCGGCTTCGCATAGACGCTCGACATAGCCGAGTGCAGCGGCATTGGCGCCTGGGTAGTAGTTGATGAAGGTGGCGTCGTCACGCAGACGCACACCTAGGGGCAGCTGAATCGGTTTCATGCTGACTGAACAGTTCTCAAGGAACCGTTAGTGGCCTCTGTGTAAAGTTGGCGAAGTTTATACCCGTGAAGCTGAGCGCACAATGCGACAGAGTCCAAGCAAAATCAAAGGTTTGCGTTAACACACTGGTTTTATGACAGATTCTCTGGCGCCGGCACCTGCAGGACACGGGCCAACCCGGCTTACACCGGGCTGCCCGCCCCGATCACAACTCAGGCTCGTCCGCCCCACTATAAATCTCGGAATCCTTGTACAAGTCATGGACGTGGCGCACCAGGACCATGATCACCGCAGCCACCGGCAACGCCAGCAACACGCCGGTAAACCCGAACAGCTCGCCGCCAGCCAGAATCGCAAAGATCACCGCTACCGGATGCAGACCGATTCGGTCGCCTACCAGCAATGGCGTCAGCACCATGCCTTCCAGCGCCTGACCGACCATGAATACCGCAACGATTCCGAACATCGGATAAAGATCGCCACCGAACTGGAACAGCCCGGCAATCAACGCCGCGCCAATGCCGATCACAAAACCCATGTACGGCACGATCGCTGCCAGCCCTGCGATCAAGCCGATCAACAGACCCAGCTCAAGGCCGACAATCATCAGGCCTGCTGCGTAGATCACCCCAAGTGCGACCATCACCAGCAACTGACCGCGAACGAATGCACCCAGCACCTCATGGCATTCGCCGGCCAGCGATACAATGGTTGCCTCACGATCACGCGGCAACAGGCTGCGGATCTTGGCCATCATCACATCCCAGTCGCGCAGCAAGTAGAAACTCACCACCGGGATCAGCACCAGATTAGCCAGCCAGCCGATCAACGCCAGGCTGGATGCCGTTGCTTGACTCAGCACCACACTGACGATGTCAGTGGTCTGGCCCATGTGCTCACTGATTGCCGCTTTGACCTTGTCGAATTTCCAGAACCCGTCCGAAAGCCCCAGCTTCGCCTGTGCCCACGGCAACGCAGTGTGTTGCAGCCAGTCGAGCATTTGCGGCGCCAGTTCGTACAAACGCAGCAGCTGTTTAGCGAGCATCGGCACCAGCACCAACAACAGTGCCGTGACGATCAGGGTGAACAAGGCAAACACCGCGATCACGCCCCAGGTTCGCGACAGCCCGAGTTTTTCCAGACGATCGACCAGCGGATCGAACAGATAAGCCAGCAACAGCGCCACCAGAAACGGCGTGAGGATCGGGTGCAGCAACCATACAAACGCGCAAAGCAGGACTACCCCACCGAGCCAGAACCAACGCCGCGTATCGGCCATGTACCACTCCTGTTGCTTCTATATAAGGAAAGACTTACCAGCGAAACCGCAACGACGGCGCCGCGGGTGTCGGGGCCGGAGCCGCGACCGGCGCTGCGCCTGCAACCGCAGGCTGTGGCGCTGAAACCGGCGCTGCGGCTTCCGCCGGCAACTCCTGCAACTTGGCCAGCGACAACTGCGCGCGCATTTGATCGGCGCTGCCATTGACCCGATAGACGATGCGATCGCCATCAACACTTTGCAGACGCACGCCGAACGGTTCGAGTAACCGCAACAGCGCGGCGTAGTGCTCAAGATTCATCCCCTGCACTTCCAGAGTCTGCTGACCTGAAGCGCCGGGCTTGGCAACAAAACGTGGTGCCAGCCGCTCGGCAACCGCCAGCATGACCGCATCCGCGACAGCAGCCTGATCGGCACCCTGCACACTGCCCGCTTCTTTTTGATCGCCGAGCCACAAATGCCACTTGGCCTGCCACTGCCCGCCTTCTTCACGGGCATGCACCGCGAGCAAAGCGTCGGCGTTGTAACGCTCGGACGCGCCGCGCAGAGGGGCTGGATCCGTGCCCTCCAGCGCTGGCGCGGTGGCAACCAGTTGCTCGCTCAGATCCGCCAGCGGCAAACGCAACGGCAATCCGCGATGTTGCGCAGCTCGACGCAAAGGCGCCGCAGCGGCTTGACCGTCGCCGACCAGACTCGAACCTTCAACCGAATCATTCAGCCACCAACTCAGAATCGATGGCCGACTGGCACCCCACACCGACAACCCGGCACGACGCAGCGCCTGCTCGGTAGACGACGGATCGAAATCGACCTTCAACACCTCCGGCGGCCCGGCATCAAAACCGAACTGACTGATGATCTGCTGCGGATCCTTGCGAACCGCCGCCAGCCCGGGGTTTTGCGCAGCCTTCGGATCGCCGGTCAAGCGCAACACCAGCGTGTCGAGCGCCGCCTGCGTGGCGCGATCACGCTCCTCCGGGGCCTGGCCGTTGACCGGTTCACGCACTTGATAGAGGCCTTTGAGATTTTCGGCGTGACTCGCCAGGCTGAGCAGAGACAAACAACCCACAAACAACAATTTACAAAAACGCATGGAGAATTCCCGTCGACAAGAGCGGCTGGAACAGGCCGCGTGAACCGGTTGAGCAAGGCTGTGACAATCTGCCAGCACCAAACATTCACCCGGCGGCGATAAGTTTTTGCACAGTGATAACGATAGACGGTTAATTGCCACACCTTATACAGGCACCCGCAGGCCTTAATTGCAAAAAATTTCCCGAGATATGGCCCTGCCCGTCGGTGCGAGGATGGCCGCTGCCCCTCAAGCCTGATAAAATCGCGCGCCTTCGCAGACCGGCAACAGCCGGGCCCATCGAAACTCGCGTGAGGCATTCGTCCCCTCGATTTCGAAGTTCCCGCTGAACTCGGTCGTTACCCCTGAATCCCCTCCCCTAAAGGCCTGGATCATGAGCAAGCAACCCTCCCTGAGCTACAAGGACGCCGGTGTAGACATCGACGCCGGTGAAGCATTGGTCGAACGCATCAAGAGCGTCGCCAAGCGCACTGCGCGCCCGGAAGTCATGGGCGGCCTGGGCGGTTTCGGCGCCCTCTGCGAAATCCCGGCCGGCTACAAGCAGCCAGTACTGGTTTCCGGCACCGACGGCGTCGGCACCAAGCTGCGTCTGGCGCTGAACCTGAACAAGCACGACAGCATCGGCATCGACCTGGTTGCCATGTGCGTGAACGACCTCGTCGTTTGCGGCGCTGAGCCATTGTTCTTCCTCGACTACTACGCCACCGGCAAACTCAATGTCGAGACCGCGACTCAGGTCGTGACCGGCATCGGCGCTGGCTGCGAACTGTCGGGTTGCTCGCTGGTCGGCGGCGAAACCGCTGAAATGCCTGGCATGTACGAAGGCGAAGACTACGACCTGGCCGGTTTCTGCGTTGGCGTCGTGGAAAAAGCGGAAATCATCGACGGCTCGAAAGTCGCCACCGGTGACGCGCTGATCGCTCTGCCATCGTCCGGCCCGCACTCCAACGGCTACTCGCTGATCCGCAAGATCATCGAAGTCTCCGGCGCCGACATCGAAAACACCCAGCTCGACGGCAAACCGTTGACCGACCTGCTGATGGCCCCGACCCGCATCTACGTGAAGCCGCTGCTCAAGCTGATCAAAGACACCGGCGCCGTCAAAGCCATGGCCCACATCACCGGTGGCGGCCTCCTCGACAACATCCCGCGCGTTCTGCCAAAAGGCGCTCAGGCCGTGGTTGACGTAGCAAGCTGGACTCGCCCGGCTGTGTTCGACTGGCTGCAAGAGCAAGGCAACGTTGACGAAACCGAGATGCACCGCGTGCTGAACTGCGGCGTCGGCATGGTCATCTGCGTGGCTCAGGAACACGTTGAAGTCGCGCTGAACACCCTGCGTGACGCTGGCGAGCAGCCATGGGTCATCGGCCAGATCGCGGCAGCCGCCGAAGGTGCCGCTCAGGTTGATCTGCAGAACCTTAAGGCTCATTAATGTCCGCAACCTGTGATGTCGTGGTGCTGTTGTCCGGCACCGGCAGTAACTTGCAGGCTCTGATCGACAGCACGCGGACCGGCGACAGCCCGGTTCGCATCGCTGCGGTGATTTCAAACCGCGCCGACGCCTACGGCCTGCAACGCGCCAGTGATGCGGGTATCGCCACCCGCTCGCTGGATCACAAGGCATTCGAAGGCCGCGAGGCCTTCGATGCTGCTCTGATCGAACTGATCGACGAATTCAAACCGAAACTCGTGGTGCTGGCCGGCTTCATGCGCATTCTCAGCGCTGATTTCGTTCGCCACTACCAGGGTCGTCTGCTCAATATTCACCCGTCGCTGCTGCCCAAATACAAAGGGTTACACACTCATCAGCGCGCGCTGGAGGCCGGCGACACTGAGCACGGTTGCTCCGTGCACTTCGTCACCGAGGAACTCGATGGCGGACCACTGGTCGTACAGGCAGTATTACCGGTAGAGTTGCACGACACGCCGCACAGTCTCGCGCAGCGAGTGCATATTCAGGAACACCTGATCTACCCGATGGCGGTACGCTGGTTTGCCGAAGGCAGACTGGCACTCGGGGAACACGGTGCCTCACTGGATGGCCAGTTACTCGCCGCCAGCGGCCACTTGATTCGAATCTAGGAGATATTATGCGTCGCGCCCTGCTCTTCGCTTGCGCTCTGCTCGCCCTGCCCTTTGCGCAGGCAGCGGACCTTCAACCGTTCTCCGCCAGCTACACCGCCGACTGGAAGCAGTTGCCCATGAGCGGCACCGCTGAACGCAGCCTGACCAAGGAAGCGAACGGCGTCTGGAAGCTCAGCTTCAAGGCTTCGATGATGATCGCCAGCCTGAACGAAGAAAGCACCCTTACCCTGGACAAGGACACCTTGTTGCCGCAGTCCTACCACTTCGAACGTGGCGGTCTGGGCAAAGCGAAAAAGGCTGATCTGGATTTCGACTGGAACAGCAAGATGGTCACCGGCACCGACCGTGGCGACGCGGTGAAGATCCCGCTGAACCGTGGCATGGTCGACAAGTCCACCTACCAACTGGCCCTGCAGCATGATGTGGCCGCTGGCAAGAAGACCATGAGCTATCAAGTGGTCGATGACGGCGAAGTCGATACCTATGACTTCCGCGTACTGGGTTCGGAAAAAGTCGAAACCAAGGCTGGCAAGATCGATGCGATCAAGGTCGAGCGCGTACGCGACCCGACGCAAAGCAAGCGCATCACTGTGCTGTGGTTCGCCAAGGATTGGGATTATCTGCTGGTTCGCCTGCAACAGGTTGAAACCGACGGCAAGGAGTACAACATCATGCTCCAGGACGGCACCGTCAACGGCAAAACCGTTAAAGGCAGCTGATCCACCGCCACATCAAAAAGCCCCGCGAAATGCGGGGCTTTTTTTCGCCTGCAATCCCACTAGAGCTGCATGCAAAACCTGTAGGAGTGAGCCTGCTCGCGATTGCGGTCTGACATTCAGTGAATGTGTGGACTGAGATTCCGCTATCGCGAGCAGGCTCACTCCTACAGGGTATTGCGTTGTTCAG
Source organism: Pseudomonas sp. 4CAES_32.4 (assembly GCF_058136335.1). Classification (NCBI taxonomy): domain Bacteria; kingdom Pseudomonadati; phylum Pseudomonadota; class Gammaproteobacteria; order Pseudomonadales; family Pseudomonadaceae; genus Pseudomonas; species Pseudomonas sp. 4CAES_32.4. Next base: position 1,812,939 of record NZ_CM176882.1, on the reverse strand, counting down.
ACTGAAAACTTCGCCACCATACTGTTCAAATCCACCGCCAACCGCGACAACTCCTGACTCGCCGCACTGGTCTGATTGGCCCCCGCCGACGTCTGCATCGCCAGATCGCGAATGTTCATCAGATTGCGATCTACCTCGCGCGCGACCGCCGCCTGCTCTTCCGAGGCGCTGGCGATCACCAGATTGCGCTCGTTGATCAAAGTAAACGCCGAAGCAATCTCCTCCAGCGCCACACCCGCCGCTTTGGCCAGCTCAAGGGTCGAACGCGCCCGGACATTACTCTGCTGCATCGAATTCACCGCTGAATCGGTGCCCTGCTGAATCCCGCCGATCATCTGCTCGATCTCTTGCGTCGATTGCTGCGTGCGATGAGCCAACGCCCGCACCTCATCGGCCACCACCGCGAAGCCACGCCCGGCATCACCGGCGCGCGCGGCTTCAATTGCAGCGTTCAGCGCCAGCAGATTGGTCTGCTCGGCAATCGAGCGAATCACATCCAGCACCTTGCTGATGCCGTGAACCTTCTGCGCCAGATCTTCCACTTGCGTGGCATTGGACGTGACATCCTCAGCCAGAAATTCGATTGACGTCACAGTCTGCTGAACCTGCTCGCGCCCATGCTGGGCAATGCGGTCAGACTCGCGCGACGCTTGCGAAGTCGCCACCGCATTGCTCGCCACCTCTTCAACGGCAGCGGTCATCTGATTCACCGCCGTGGCCGCTTGCTCGATTTCCAGGCTCTGCTGATGCAACCCGCGAGTGGCGTCTTCGGTGACACAACTGAGCTCCTCGGAGGCCGACGCCAATTGACTGGACGATTCAGAGATCTGGCGAATGGTGTCGCGCAAGTTATGCTGCATGCTCTTGAGCGCCTGCAGCAGTCGCGCCGGCTCGTCCTTGCCAGAGATGCTGATATCACCGGTCAGATCGCCTCCTGCCACCACCTCCGCCACACCCAACGACTGCGCCAGCGGCAGCACGATGCTGCGCGTAAGCAACAGCGCCAGGCCAATGGTGATCAACGCAGTGATGCCGATCATTACTCCGACCCACACCCGCGAATTGATAAACACCAGCCGCGCCGCTTCGGTGGCGAGATTGGCATTGTGCTTATTCATTTCGACCAGTTCGCGCAGGATGACGGCGATTTCATCCGCCAACGGACTCATCTGACTATTGAGAATGCTCGCCGCTTCCTCGACCCGATTCTGCGCTGATAACTGCATGACCTGCGCCTGAAACTCCAGATACTGGTGCTCGGCAACTTTGAAGCGGTCGAACAGTTTGCGCTCCTCGGGCAGCACAATCAGCACGTCATAGCGCTGCTGCGCCTCACTGAGCACACCCCGCAACTCATTGAGCTTGGCAACGTTCTGTTCAAGGGCTTGCGGATCGCGATTGAGCAGCAGGCGCATGGTCAACGCGCGCAGGCGCAGCATGTCCTGGCTCATCTCACCGACCGCCATCACGCTCGGCAGCCAGTTGTTGTCGACCTCGTCGGACTGCGCGCGCATGTTCGACATTTGCAGTAAAGCAAACGCCCCTAAGGCAAACACCATCAACGCCAACAAGCCAAAACCGAGGCTGGCGCGCGGGGCAATATTGAGACTACGGATACTCATTGCGCTGGTTCCTTCCAAAAGCGCTGCATCAACCTGCAGCTGGTTGCTTTAGAAGGTATCGGCCACGCAGAAACTTGCGTAAGACGAAAAGGCGATATCAACAGGCCTGGATACTTCGAACACTCGCCATTAACGATTCAGCGCGGTTTTCCCGGTGAGCTCCGATCGCGGCAAGATTGCCAGGAAGTTATCCCGCGCGACTTTGCGCGCAACATCCTCCGGCAGCGCATCAAGGAACGGTTTGAAGCTGTGCAGCTCCTGACCGAGCTTGTTGAAACGTCCTACCACGTCGGAGCCGAGCATGAAGCGTTCTGGGTACTTCTCAACCAGAGCGAGCCATTCCGAACGCGGCGCGCCCTGCTCGTCCAGCAGATACGGGATGAGCATGCTCCACGACAGGTCGATATACAGATTCGGATAGGCCTCCAGCATGCGGGTCAGGGTTGGCAGCAAGAATTTCAGTTGCGTCTGATGCCGATGGATTTCCGCGCTGGTGCCCGCGTGCGCCCAAATGAAGCGTGTGTGCGGGTGATTGCGCAGCGGCTCCTCGACTTCCTGCAGGTACAAAGGATTTTTCTCACGCTTGGAGGTGATGTTGGAGTGCAGCATCACCGGCAGATCGTTCTCCGCTGCCAGGTGATAGATCTTGGTCATCGCTTCGTTATTTGCGCGCGGTGTATCGCCAGACGTCAGCGCCGTAAGGTCATCATGTCGAGTGAACACTTCGCCAATGCCCTGCCACAGCCCCGGATACAGATCGAGCATGCGCTGGATGTGTGCGGCGGAGTTCTTGTCGTTGGGATTGAAGCCCGAGAGAAACGGATGAAAGTACGGACGCTTATCGGCTGGCAGCTTCTGCACCGCATTGGCGACGATCACATCGGTCGCGCTGTACCAATAGGCGTCGGCGTCATCCCCGGCGTAATAGCGCGGACGTTTGGGTTCGTCTTCGTGCCACTTCTTCGCCACCGGAATTCCGGAAATCATTACATGCTCGATGGAATTGTCCTGCATGGCCGTCAGCAATTTCGCCATGCCTGCGCTTTCCTGGAAAAAATCCACATAGTGCAGGTGCGCATCGCTGTAGGTGTATTCACGGGCACTGGCGCCACCGGCGAATACTAAAAGGCAGGCAAGACTCAAACGATACAGGGACACAAGTAATCTCCGGCAAGTAGGCATAGCCTAGACCGCGCCCCGACAACAAGGGTTCATCCCCGCAGGAAAGTGGAACGCGTCCCGGTGGGAATGCTCTATAACTGCAAGGTCTTGTTTGACTGAACGACTTTTCCTACTGCCAGTGAGGTTCCCATGACCGTTACCGTCAATACCGTCTCCGCTGAAGGTTTTCGTCACACCGTACAGATCGATGATCACGAATTGTTCGCCGACGTGCCGAAATCCGCCGGCGGCGAAGGCTCAGCGCCTGAGCCGCACGACTACTTCGATGCCGCGCTTGGTGCCTGCAAAGCGCTGACGCTGAAGATGTACGCGAAGAAGAAAGACATCCCGCTGACCGGCGTCGGTGTCGACGTCAAACGCGACAATAGCGAAGAGCAGAAAGGCAAATACGTCCTGCACGTCACCCTCACCCTCAAAGGCGTGCTCACTGACGCTCAGCGCGAGGAGTTGCTGCGTGTCGCCGACCGTTGCCCGATTCACAAACTCATGACCACCACTGACGTGACCATCGAAACCCACGCCCCACAAGGCTTTGACAGCCAGTAACCCTCCTCATGCCAGCGGCGGGTTATGCTTCTGGCATCACCCGCTCAGCCTGGAATGCACCATGGACACGCAACCTCTGATCATCCGCCCACGCGCCGAAGACGTCGAAGGCCAGCCGATTTTGCGCCCCCTGCCGTCAGCCAAATGCCGCAGTGTCGGACCTTTCGTGTTTTTTGATCACATGCTCGAGACGGTTTATCCGACGGGCAAAGGCATGAACATCCGACAACATCCGCACATTGGTCTGTCAACGCTGACGTATCTGTTCGAAGGACAAATCCAGCACAAGGACAGCCTTGGCTCCGATCAGGTGGTCAGTGCCGGTGATGTCAGCTGGATGACCGCCGGCAGCGCTATCGCGCATGTTGAGCGCACACCTGAGCCGTTGTGGAATCAGAGTTTCACGATGCATGGCTTGCAGATCTGGCTGGCCTCGCCCAAGGGTCACGAACAAGGCCCGGGGCACTACAGCCATCACCCGGCGGCGACCTTGCCGGTCAGCGAAAACCTCGGCGTGCAGATTCGGATGATTGCCGGGTCAGGCTTTTGCCTGGAATCGCCGGTGCCGGTGCTTTCTCCTACGTTGTATGCGGAAGTGAAGATGCAAACGGCGACCACGTTACTGGTTCCGACCGAGCATGAAGAGCGGGCGGTTTACGTGTTGAGTGGTGATGCGCAGTTGAACGGCGATGCCATTGAGCCGCATGCGCTGGTGGTGTTGCCGGCCGGGCAAGAGATGAGTCTGTTTGCCGAGAGTGATGTTCACGCCATGGTGTTTGGCGGCGCGCCGCTGGACGGGCCTCGGCGGATCAACTGGAATTTTGTCGCGAGTGATCCGGCGGCGATCGATGAGGCACGGCGTAAATGGGCGGCCGGGGATTGGCCGACGGTGCCGGGGGAAGTTGAGCGGATCGAATTGCCTTAGTGCTGCGTCGCCTGTGAGTCAGTCATCGCTGGCAAGCCAGCTCCCACAGGTTTTTCGCGTCGAATGGATATTCCGCAAACGACTCGAAAACTGTGGGAGCTGGCTTGCCAGCGATGGGGCTTGGTCAGGCACCACAAAGATCAGTGCCTGACAACTGAATCAGCCCTTAAACACTTCATCCAGCAAATCATGCATCGACTTGAACGCGCGCTTGGCGGTCTTCTCGTCGTACATCATCTTGCCCGGCACATTGGCATGCGGATCGGTAAAGGAGTGCACTGCACCGCCGTAGCTCAGCAACTGCCAATCGACCTTCGCTGCGTTCATTTCGTCCTCAAACGCTGGCAGCTGCTCCTTTGGCACCAACGGGTCAGAGGCGCCGTGCAACACCAACACCGAACCCTTGATGTTCTGCGCATCCGCCGGGTTCGGCGAATCCAGCGTGCCATGGAACGACACCGCAGCCTTCACCGGCGCGCCGGTGCGCGCCAGATCCAGTGCACAGCAACCGCCGAAACAGAACCCGAACACCGCCAGTTTCGACGTGTCCACCGCCGCCTCGCCCTGCTTCTGCAACTGCTCGAACGCCGCCTGCATACGCTTGCGCAGCAACGCGCGATCATCCTTCAACGGCATCATCGCCGCGCCAGCCTGATCAGCGTTTTGCGGACGCACCGCCTGACCGTACACGTCAGCGATCAACACCACGTAGCCCTTGGCCGCCACCGATTTGGCGATCTCTTCGGCACCGGCGCTGACGCCCATCCAGTTCGGCGCCATCAACAAACCCGGAAGCGCGCCTTTATGCTCGGCGTCGAACGCCAAACGACCTTCATAAGGCTGGCCGTCGATCTGATAGACCACGGAACGTACAGTGACTTGGCTCATTTCTGACTCCTGATTGGTGAAACACCAGAATGAAAAAACCCGCCGAAGCGGGTTTTTCTACGACTTGGTTAAACCGACAGCTCAACCAGCAGCTTGTTCAGGCGGCGCACATAAGCGGCCGGATCCTTCAAGCTATCGCCGGCAGCCAGGGCTGCCTGATCGAAGAGGATGTGCGACAGGTCGCCAAAACGCTCTTCGCTCTGCTCGCCATCGAGTTTCTCGATCAGCGGGTGGCTTGGGTTGAATTCGAAGATCGGCTTCGAGTCCGGCACCTTCTGACCGCTGGCTTCGAGGATCTGACGCATCTGCAGACCCAGATCCTGTTCGCCGATGGCCAGGATGGCCGGCGAATCGGTCAGACGATGGGAGACGCGGACTTCAGCCACGGAATCGCCCAGCGCGGTTTTCAGACGCTCAACCAGACCTTCTTTGGACTTGGCGACTTCTTCTGCGGCTTTTTTGTCCTCTTCCGAGTCCAGGTTGCCCAGATCGAGATCACCGCGTGCCACGTCGACAAAGGTCTTGCCGTCGAACTCGCTGAGGTAGCTCATCAGCCACTCGTCGATACGGTCGGTCAGCAGCAGCACTTCGATGCCTTTCTTGCGGAAGACTTCCAGGTGCGGGCTGTTCTTGACCTGCGCATAGGTTTCGCCGGTGAGGTAGTAGATCTTGTCCTGACCTTCCTTGGCGCGTGCCAGGTAGTCAGCCAGACCGACGATCTGCTCGCCGTCGTCGCCGTTGGTCGATGCGAAACGCAGCAGACCGGCAATTTTTTCCTTGTTGGCGAAGTCTTCTGCCGGGCCTTCTTTCATGACCTGACCGAAGTTCTTCCAGAAGCCTTTGTATTGCTCAGGCTCGTTCTTCGCCAGTTTTTCCAGCATGTCGAGTACACGCTTGGTCAGCGCGGTCTTCATCGAATCGATGATCGGGTCTTTCTGCAGGATCTCGCGCGACACGTTCAGCGACAGGTCGTTGGAATCGACCACGCCTTTGATGAAGCGCAGGTACAGCGGCAGGAACGACTCGGCCTGATCCATGACGAACACGCGTTGCACGTACAGCTTCAGGCCTTTCGGCGCTTCACGCTGGTACAGGTCGAACGGTGCGCGGGCCGGCACGTACAGCAGCGAGCTGTATTCGAGCTTGCCTTCGACTTTGTTGTGGCTCCAGGCCAACGGGTTTTCAAAGTCGTGAGCGATGTGCTTGTAGAACTCCTGGTATTCCTCGTCCTTCACGTCAGTGCGCGGGCGGGTCCACAGGGCGCTGGCGCGGTTGACTGTTTCCCATTCAACGGCCGGTGCCTCTTCGCCTTCAGCGGCAGCCGCTTCTTTCGGCAGCTCGATCGGCAAAGCGATGTGGTCGGAGTACTTCTTGATGATGTTGCGCAGACGCCAGCCATCAGCGAATTCGTCTTCGGCAGCTTTCAGGTGCAGGACGATTCGAGTGCCGCGCTCTGGTTTTTCGATGGTGGCGACTTCGAACTCGCCCTCGCCTTTCGACGACCAGTGCACACCTTCGCTGGCTGGAGTGCCGGCGCGACGGGAATACACATCAACCTGGTCGGCAACAATGAACGCCGAGTAGAAGCCCACACCGAATTGACCGATCAGGTGCGAATCTTTTTTCTGATCGCCCGAGAGATTCTTCATGAAATCAGCGGTGCCCGATTTGGCGATGGTCCCCAGATGGGTAATCACATCGTCACGGTTCATGCCGATACCGTTGTCTTCGAGGGTGACGGTCTTGGCGTCTTTGTCGAAGCTCACACGGATTTTCAGATCAGCGCCACCTTCGAGCAACTCTGGCTTGGCCAGGGCTTCGAAGCGCAGCTTGTCGACAGCGTCAGAGGCGTTCGAGATCAATTCGCGAAGGAAGATTTCCTTGTTGGAATACAGCGAATGGATCATGAGGTGCAGCAGCTGCTTTACCTCGGTCTGGAAGCCCAGGGTTTCCTTTTGAGTTTCCACACTCATGGTCATCAAACTCCAATCAGATGGCAGTGGCCGCGACCCGAAATGGTCGGCGGCGGGTTGTCTTGTGAGTTTGGGGCGCTGTTCAGGATTTCAAGGGCTCATCGATTTTGAAGTGCGCACGGGCGGTGGCAATTGGCTCACTTTCGGTGCTTTGCCAGGCTGTGATCGCAACGTTGGCCACGCGGCGGCCCTGGCGGCACACCTGACATTTGGCCCAAGTGTCGCGAAACTGCCCGGCGCGCAGGTAATCGAGGGAGAAGTCGATAATCTTTGGCACGCCCGGCGTTTCGGTGAAAATCAATAAATGCAGCGCCGCTGCCAACTCCATGAACCCGGCAATCACACCGCCATGGATGGCTGGCAATAAAGGGTTACCAATGTTGTCCTTGTTCGCCGGCAGCTTGAACAGAAGCTCATCGCCGACGCGCGAACATTCAATGCCGATCAGTCCCGCATAGGGGATCAATTGCAACAGCGGCGCGTAGTCGCCTTGAGCGTGAGCCTGCTGCAACTGTTGTTTCAGGTCTTCGCTCACGGGCGGTCTCCTTTTATTGCGCCGCCAAAGCCTTTGGTGCCTCTGAGGCCCTTGCCCATGCGCATGAACGTTCCAACGACATGGGCGATTGGCCGCTCGGGATCATCCTGATAAGCGAAGCCGCGGGCGAAGATCACGTCCGTCGTGACCCGGTAGCATTGCGCGAAGCCATACACATCTTTATTCGGCTCGGCGGCATGCATGTAGTCGATACGCAGATCGAGGGTCGGACACACCTCGAATTCCGGCAGAACGCACAGCGTGGACATTCCGCAGGCGGTGTCCATCAATGAGGTAATGGCGCCGCCATGGATCACCCCGGTCTGCGGGTTGCCGACGATTTTTGTGCTGTACGGAAGGATCACCGTGAGGCCCTCGCTGGAGGCGCTGTGCACGCGCAATTCAAGTACCTGACAGTGTCGTAACGCGGAGAGAAACCGCGTCGCGCGCTCAAAAACGGGGTTTTCGGCCATTTGATAATTACTCTCGTTAGAGCCTTCTGCCAGTAGTAAGGAATACAGCAAAAGTTCCGCTTAAAAACAATCTTATATATCTGAAAGAAATGAGGAACTTAACCCTCGGCGCCAAGCTCTTAAGGCCAGTAGTTATTTTCCATAAGGAGAAACACCCCATGCGTAAGACTTTAGCTATTGCCTTGATGTTGACCGCTTCCCTCGGTCTCGCTGCCTGCGATAAAAAATCCGAGGACAAAGCTCAAGATGCCAACCAACATGCTGAGCAAGCTCAGCAGGACATGAACAAAGCGCAGGATAAAGTGAACGACGCTGCGAAAGAAAACGCCGAAGCTGCCAAAGCTCAGGCTGAATCGAACGCTGCCGCACAAGACGAAGCTGCCAAGAAGCAATAATTCGCTTTTTGCTGCAGAAAAAGAAAACCCGCCAAGTGCGGGTTTTCTTTTGTCCGGGATTTAACGGCAATGCACTCTTAGAGCAAAACGGTTCTAAAAGTCGGACTAATCATCAGTAACAGCGAACACACTAATCCAACAAACCAGACCAAGCTGCGCAGTGAAGGCTGATCAGCCAGATAAAGCCACAAGTAAAGAATCCGCGCGATCACAAAGATGATCGCCAATGTATCGATCAGCCATCCCGCCGTTTGGGTGGTGTGCGCCATCAGCACGCCGACCGCAAACAACATGAACGCTTCAATGCTGTTCTGGTGCGCCGCCAGCGCTCTGGCGCCGTAACCGGTGAGTTGCGCTTGTTGCTGACGCGGAGTGTGGTTGTTGTAACCGCCCTGCTCCTTCATGGCCTTGGCCACTGGCATGCGCGCCACGTAGATCAACAAAGCACTGATAAACACACACCAGAACGGAATACTCATCAAACGGCCTCTTTGTTCGCCTCGGGAATGGGCGCCTCTGTAGGGGTATAGACCATTACGTCGAGAACGTCGGAATGAAACTCGCGGCGGTACAGAACCACGACCACACCTGCACTCATCATCATGAACAGCCACGGGCTGACGAACCACGCCAGCATGCTCATGCCGAAATAGTAGGCGCGCAGGCCGAAGTTGAACTGGTTGGCCGCCATCGAAATCACCCGCGCCGCTCGCGCAGCAAATGCTTTGCGCTCCTGCTCGGAGACCTGCCGCTCGCCAACCATCGGCGCCGAGCCCACCAATACTGCCGCGAAGTTGTACTGACGCATGCACCAGCTGAAAGTGAAGAAGGCGTAGACGAATACCATCGCCAGGCACAGCAGTTTGATCTCTGACATGCCCTGCGATGCCTGCTGCACCATCGGGATATCCGCCAGCAACGACACTGCCCGCTCCGACGCACCGAGCACGGTGAGAATGCCGGCCAGAATGATCAACGTGCTGGAGGCGAAGAACGAGGCATTACGCTCCAGATTACCGATCACGCTGGCATCGGCGATGCGGTTATCGCGCAACAGCATGCGGCGCATCCAGTCTTCGCGATACAGGTGCAACACGCTGGCCAGACAGGCCGTATCGCGCGCCTTCCACGAAGCATAACGGGTATAACCACCCCAGCAGATGACGAACCAGACAGCGGCGAGCAAGTGAATCAGGTTGGCTTGGATGAACGACATGCAATTCCTTGTGAGAAGTGAACACTGTCTACGAGGGAGCGAGCTTGCTCGCTCCCACATGAAAACATGGCAACTCTTCGACGTTAGCTCAGGGAAAAAGACACTGCCTGACGCGCATAAAAAATGCCCCGTATCGATTGATACGGGGCATTTCTGTTTAAGCGTTGAGGACCCGCTTGTGGCGGGTCAGACAACGTCAGGCAACCGCTTCGCTGCGCTTGCCCAGCAGGCGATCGCAGACAACCGCAACCACCAGGGTCATCACGCACGGCACCAGCCACGCCAGACCCTGCTCGCTCAGCGGCAGGTGCGACAGCTGCGTCGGCATCCAGTCAGCCAGACCGGCGCCCTTCAGCGCATCGATGCTACCGAACACGAACGACACCAGCATCACCGGGCCAAGAATGCGCCCGTGTTCATGCCAGAAGTCTTTGCAGAAGCTCAGCGCCACCAGAACGATGCATGGCGGGTAGATCGCGGTCAGCACCGGGATCGAGAACGCGATCAGCTTGGTCAGGCCCAGGTTCGACACCAGCAACGAGAATGCCGCGAGGATGATCACCAATGTCTTGTAGGACAGTGGCAGTACACGGCTGAAGTACTCGGCACAGGCGCAGGTCAGACCCACCGCCGTTACCAGACACGCCAGCGAGATCAGCACCGCAAGGAAACCGCTGCCCAGCGAACCGAAGGTGTGCTGAACATAAGCGTGCAAGACCGCTGCGCCGTTGGTGGCACCGACGGCTACTTCGTGGCTGCCGGAACCGAGACGGAACAGGCTGATATACACCAGCGCCAGACCGACGCCGGCGATCAAACCAGCGATGATCGCGTAACGGGTGATCAACTTCGGCGACTCGACACCACGCGAGCGGATCGCGTTGACGATGACGATACCGAACACCAGTGCGCCCAAGGTATCCATGGTCAGGTAACCATTGATGAAACCTTGGGAGAACGGTGCAGCGACGTATTCCGGCGTGCCGTGGCCAATGTCACCGGCCGGCAAGGCGAATGCGGCGATGCCAAGCACTGCCAACGCGATGATCTTCAGCGGCGCGAGGAAACGGCCGACAGTGTCCAGCAAACGCCCAGGGTAGAGCGAGATGAAGAACACCAGCAGGAAGTACACCGAGCTGTAGAGGAACAGCGCCAGCGGGCTTTCGCCGGTCAGCGGCGCCAGGCCTACTTCGAAGGACACGGTCGCGGTACGCGGAGTGGCGAACAACGGACCGACCGCCAGATAGCACGCAGCAGCAAGAATGCCACCGGCGACCTTGCCGATCGGGCTGCTCAACGCGTCCATCGCCCCGCCGACCTTGGCCAGCGCGACGACGGTGATCACCGGCAGACCTACTGCGGTGATCAGGAAGCCCAGCGCAGCCATCCAGACGTGAGGTCCGGCCTGCAAGCCAACGATAGGCGGAAAGATGATGTTGCCGGCCCCAACGAACAGGGCAAATGTCATAAAGCCAAGTGCCAGGATGTCCTGACCTTTCAAAACTTTCATTAAGGTAATACCACACTGCTGAAATCGGAATTTAGAGGGGGGATTGCCCTGTGTAATTAGGGAAATGCTGTCGATCCGTATGGGACTGACCCTTAAAGCGCGTTGCATGCCTTGTGGGCGGCAGACGCAAAAATGGCTGCTAGCCTAACGAATTTGGCGTGTAAACGCACTGTTAGAGGGCGAACTATCCGATACGCGACGTTTCTTTGTCGCGTTTATGTATGAAAAGCAGCCGCAAGCTACAAGTTTCAAGCGACAAGCTTTTGTCTTGCAGCTGGCAACTTGTCGCTTTCAACTGCTCTTGAACGACAAAGGCCACCCGAAGGTGGCCTTTGTTTGGTGAAGCGTCAGCTAAGCGCGAGGCTTACTTGACAGCCCAACCAGTCAGCTCGGCCAAGGCCTTGCCGATGTCTGCCAGCGAACGCACGGTTTTAACGCCTGCGTCTTGCAGCGCAGCGAATTTCTCGTCTGCAGTGCCTTTGCCGCCAGAGATGATTGCGCCAGCATGGCCCATGCGCTTGCCCGGAGGAGCAGTCACACCAGCGATGTAGGAAACAACCGGTTTGGTCACGTGTGCCTTGATGTAGGCAGCCGCTTCTTCTTCAGCCGAACCGCCGATCTCACCGATCATTACGATCGCTTCGGTCTTCGGGTCTTCCTGGAACAGCTTCAGGATGTCGATGAAGTTCGAACCCGGGATCGGGTCACCACCGATGCCGACGCAAGTCGACTGACCGAAACCGGCGTCAGTAGTCTGCTTGACAGCTTCGTAGGTCAGGGTGCCGGAACGCGAAACGATACCGACCTTGCCTGGCAAGTGAATGTGACCTGGCATGATGCCGATCTTGCACTCGCCCGGAGTGATAACGCCTGGGCAGTTAGGGCCGATCAGGACTACGCCCAGCTCGTCGCACTTAACTTTAGCGTCCAGCATGTCCAGGGTAGGAATGCCTTCGGTGATGCAAACGATCAGCTTGATGCCGCCGAATGCCGCTTCCAGGATCGAATCTTTGCAGAAAGGAGCCGGAACGTAGATCACGCTGGCGGTAGCGCCAGTCGCTTCTACTGCGTCTTTGACGGTGTTGAACACTGGCAGACCCAGGTGCTCGGTGCCGCCTTTGCCAGGAGTAACGCCACCAACCATCTTGGTGCCGTATTCGATGGCTTGCTGGGTGTGGAAACTACCTTGCGAACCGGTAATACCCTGGCAGATAACTTTGGTGTCTTTATTGATCAGGACGCTCATTATTTGCCCTCCGCAGCTTTGACAACTTGTTGAGCAGCGTCGGTCAGGCTGGTAGCAGCGATGATGTTCAAACCGCTTTCTGCCAGTACTTTAGCGCCCAGCTCAGCGTTGTTACCTTCAAGGCGAACAACAACCGGGATTTTCACGCCGACTTCTTTCACAGCGCCGATGATGCCTTCGGCAATCATGTCGCAGCGAACGATGCCGCCGAAGATGTTGACCAGTACTGCAGCGACGTTGGTGTCGGACAGGATGATCTTGAACGCTTCAGTTACGCGTTCTTTGGTAGCGCCACCGCCTACGTCGAGGAAGTTGGCTGGCTTGCCGCCATGCAGGTTGACGATGTCCATGGTACCCATGGCCAGGCCAGCACCGTTGACCATGCAGCCGATGTTGCCTTCCAGTGCTACGTAGTTCAGTTCGAACTTGGCAGCGTGCGCTTCGCGCGGATCGTCTTGCGACGGATCGTGGAAAGTCTTCAGCTTAGGCTGACGGTACATGGCGTTGGCGTCGATGTTGATCTTGGCGTCGAGGCAATGCAGATCGCCGTCAGCCTTGATCACCAGCGGGTTCACTTCCAGCAGAGCGAGGTCGTGATCTTTGAACAGTTTGGCCAGACCTACGAAGATCTTGGCGAACTGAGCAACCTGCTTGCCTTCCAGACCCAACTGGAATGCCAGCTCGCGACCCTGGAATGGCTGAGCGCCAACCAGTGGATCGATAGTGGCCTTGAGAATTTTTTCTGGAGTGTCGTGAGCGATTTTCTCGATGTCCACGCCACCTTCGGTGGAAGCCATGAACACGATGCGACGGCTCGAACGGTCAACGACAGCGCCCAGGTACAGCTCTTTAGCGATATCAGTGCACGATTCAACCAGGATCTTGGTGACTGGCTGGCCATTGGCGTCAGTCTGGTAAGTCACCAGACGCTTGCCCAGCCACTGCTGTGCGAAGGCTTTGGCGTCTTCTTTGCTGCGAACCAGCTTAACGCCGCCCGCTTTACCGCGACCACCGGCGTGGACCTGGGCTTTGACAACCCACTCGCTGCCGCCGATTTTGTCGCAAGCTTCTGCTGCTGCTTCCGGGGTGTCTACTGCGTAACCAGTGGAAACTGGCAGGCCGTATTCAGCGAACAGCTGCTTACCCTGATACTCGTGAAGATTCATGCTTTTTACCGTCTTCGTTAGGTACTGCGCATTCGGCGCTGCGCTCGATTGAGTGCCGCGCCACCTGTGACTGCTGCTTGCGTAGCTGAGCTACGCAAGACTGCGTCCAGCGGACATTCCGCGGTGAGACTTGCTCGCAAGGCTCACGACGGGCCGTTACCGCCGTGGTTTCTTATTGTCTGTTAACGCTTTTTGCGGTTGGCAATGTGGATGGCGCCGCCATTCACTGCCAAAGCAGCTTCGTGCAAGGCTTCAGACAGGGTCGGATGGGAGAAAACCATCATGCCCAGGTCTTCAGCGCTGGTGCCGAATTCCATACCGATCGCGCCCTGCTGAACCAGTTCTGCAGCGCTCGGGCCAATCACGTGCACGCCCAATACGCGGTCGGTCTTGGCATCAGCGATGACCTTGACGAAACCACCGGTATCGTTGGCGGCCATGGCACGGCCGGAAGCGGCGAACGGGAAGGTGCCGACGTTAACTTCAACGCCTTCAGCTTTCAAGGCCTGCTCGGTTTTGCCAACCCACGCGATTTCCGGGTGAGTATAAATAACCGAAGGGATCAGGTCATAGTTCATCTGGGCTTTGTGGCCCTTGATGCGCTCGACAACCATGATGCCTTCTTCGGAAGCTTTGTGAGCCAGCATCATGCCGCGAACCACGTCACCGATGGCGAAAACGCCCGGTACGGTGGTCGCGCAGTGATCGTCAACGTGCACGAAACCGCGCTCGTCGAGGGTCACGCCGCTGTCGGAAGCCAGCAGATCAGTGGTCACCGGACGGCGACCAACGGCTACGATCAGCTTGTCGAAAGTGATGGTCTGTTCGCCGTTGGCGTCGGTGTAGTTCACAACGACTTCGTCGCCGTTCACTTTCGAGCCGGTCACGCGAGCGCCCAGTTTGATGTCCAGACCTTGTTTGGTCAGGGTTTTCAGCGCTTCCTTGGAAACAGCGGTGTCCGCTGCCATCAGGAAGGTGTCCAGAGCTTCCAGAACAACCACTTCCGAACCCAGACGCGACCATACCGAACCCAGTTCCAGGCCGATCACGCCAGCGCCGATCACGCCCAGACGCTTAGGTACGGTTTGGAATTCCAGTGCGCCAGTCGAATCAACGATGACTTTCTGATCAACCGGAGCCGGTGGAATGTCGATCGGACGCGAACCTGGAGCCAGAATCACGTTTTCAGCTTCGATCACTTCAACCGAGCCGTCTGGCTTGGTGACTTCGACTTTCTTGCCAGCCAGCAGTTTGCCGTGGCCCTGGATCGAAGTAACGCCGTTAGCCTTGAACAGAGTGGCAACGCCGCCGGTCAGGTTCTTGACGATGCCAGCCTTGCGGCCAACCATCGCAGCGACGTCCATTTTGACTTCGCCGGTCGAGATACCGTGAACGTTGAAGCTTTCTTTCGCTTCCTTGTATTTCCAGGAGCTGTCGAGCAGCGCCTTGGAAGGAATGCAGCCCACGTTCAGGCAGGTGCCGCCCAGGGCTTGCTTGCCTTCTGCGTCGGTGTACTTCTCGATGCAGGCAGTGGTCAGACCCAGCTGCGCGGCCTTGATGGCAGCCACGTAGCCACCAGGGCCAGCACCGATCACTACTACGTCAAATTTCTGCGACATTCAAAAAATCCTCTTTAGCAATAAAGCTACAAGCCGCAAGCCCCAAGCTCCAAGCCCACCCCGCTCGCTTTGAGCTTGTGGCTTGAAACTTGAAGCTTGCCGCTGTTTTTTAGATATCCAGCAACAGACGAGCCGGATCTTCCAGCAGGTTCTTGATGGTCACCAGGAAGGTCACAGCTTCTTTGCCATCGATCAGACGGTGATCGTAGGACAGTGCCAGGTACATCATCGGACGGATAACGACCTGACCGTTGATGGCCATAGGACGCTGGATGATGTTGTGCATGCCCAGAATCGCCGCCTGCGGCGGGTTGACGATCGGGGTCGACATCATCGAACCGAAGGTACCACCGTTGGTGATGGTGAAGGTACCACCGGTCATCTCGTCCATCGACAGTTTGCCGTCACGGGCTTTTTTGCCGAATGTTGCGATGCCGCCTTCGATTTCGGCCAGGCTCATCAGTTCGGCGTTACGCAGAACCGGAACAACCAGGCCACGGTCGCTGGAAACGGCAACGCCGATGTCCGCATAGCCGTGGTAAACGATGTCGCCGCCGTCGATCGACGCGTTGACAGCCGGGAAGCGTTTCAGCGCTTCGGTCGCGGCTTTGACGAAGAACGACATGAAGCCCAGGCGTACGCCATTGTGCGACTTCTCGAACAGGTCTTTGTACTTCGAACGCAGCGCCATGACTTCAGTCATGTCGACTTCGTTGAACGTGGTCAGCATCGCCATGTTCGACTGTGCTTCAACCAGACGCTTGGCCACGGTGGCACGAACGCGGGTCATCGGTACGCGCTTCTCGATGCGGTCGCCAGCGGCGAACACAGGAGCGGCGGCCGAAGGAGCAGCAGCCTTGGCAGGCGCGGCAGCCGGAGCGGCTTTCTTCGCAGCAACAGCTGCAACCACGTCTTCCTTGGTCACACGACCGCCTTTGCCAGTGCCGGCAACGGAAGCGATGTTGATGCCGTTTTCTTCAGCCAGTTTGCGCGCAGCAGGAGCAGCAACAGGATCGTCTTCGCCTTCAGCGGCAGCCGGTGCAGCGGCAGCAGCGGCCGGAGCAGCAGCAGCGGCTGGAGCGGCGGCGGCAGCGCCACCTTCCTGGATGGAGCCCAGCACTTCGTCGGACAGGACGGTTTCGCCCTCGCCCTTGACGATTGCGCCCAGCACGCCATCGGCGGTAGCCAGAACTTCCAGTACGACTTTGTCAGTTTCAATGTCGACGATCAGTTCGTCGCGCTTGACGGCGTCGCCCGGTTGTTTGTGCCAGGTGGCAACGGTGCCATCGGCAACCGATTCCGGGAAAGTGGGGGCTTTGATCTCGATAGCCATTATCTGTGGTTCCTTAAATTCGGTTTCAGGTGCGCGAAGGCGTTAAATGGTAAACGCGTCTTGCAGGAGTTTTTCCTGCTGCTCGGCGTGCATCGATGCGTAACCACAAGCAGGTGCAGCAGAAGCCTCACGGCCCGCGTACTCAAGTACGAGAGACTTGTCGAGGTTCCCGATGCTGCGACGCAAGTGGTGCTGGCTGCAGTACCAGGCGCCCTGGTTCATCGGCTCTTCCTGACACCAAACGGCATTTTTGACGTTGGTGTACGGAGCCAGGACTTCTTTCAAGTCGTCCTCAGGGAATGGGTACAGCTGCTCGATACGCACGATGGCGATATCTTCACGGCCTTCGGCACGGCGTTTTTCCAGCAGGTCGTAGTAGACCTTGCCGCTACACAGAACAACGCGCTCGACCTTTTTCGGGTCCAGAGCATCGATTTCCGGGATCACGGTCTGGAACGAACCTTCGGCCAGATCTTCCAGGGTCGAGATGGCCAGTTTGTGGCGCAGCAACGACTTCGGCGTCAGCACGATCAGCGGCTTGCGCAGCGGACGAATCACCTGACGACGCAGCAAGTGGTAGATCTGTGCTGGCGTGGTCGGTACCGCTACCTGAATGTTGTGCTCGGCGCACAGTTGCAGGTAACGCTCAAGACGTGCCGAGCTATGCTCAGGGCCCTGACCTTCGTAACCGTGTGGCAGCAACATGGTCAGACCGCAGAGACGGCCCCACTTGTGCTCGCCGCTGGTGATGAACTGGTCGATTACAACCTGTGCACCGTTGGCGAAATCGCCGAACTGGGCTTCCCAGATCACCAGCGCATCCGGCGTGGTGGTCGAGTAACCGTATTCGAACGCCAGTACCGCTTCTTCCGACAGGAACGAGTCGTACAGGTCAAAGCGTGGCTGACCGTCGTACAAGTGTTGCAGCGGAATGTAGGTGCCCGCGTCTTTCTGGTTGTGCAACACAGCGTGACGGTGCGAGAACGTGCCGCGGCCGATGTCCTGACCGGTCATGCGGATCGGGTGACCTTCGAACGCCAGGGTCGCGTACGCCATGGTTTCGGCGTAACCCCAGTTGATCGGCAGGCCGCCGGCTTGCATCTTCTGACGGTCTTCGTAGATCTTCGACACCTGACGCTGAACCACGAAGCCTTCCGGAATTTCCAGCAGCTTGGCGGACAGTTCCTGCAGGGTCTTCAGATCAAAGCGAGTGTCGTGACGCGCAGTCCAGGCGTGGCCCAGATACGGACGCCAGTCCACGAACAGCTCTTTGTTCGGCTCTTTGACCAGCGATTTCACGACGTGCAGACCGTTGTCCAGCGCGTTGCGGTATTCGTCGACTTTCGCCTGAACACGCTCTGCGTCAAGAACACCGCCCTGGGTCAGACGATCAGCGTACAGCTCACGGGTGGTGCGCTGTTTGGTGATCTGCTGATACATCAGTGGCTGGGTGCCGCTTGGTTCGTCGGCTTCGTTGTGGCCGCGACGACGGTAGCAGACCAGGTCGATGACCACGTCACGCTTGAACTGCATGCGGTAGTCGATCGCCAGTTGGGTCACGAACAACACGGCTTCCGGATCATCACCATTCACATGGAGGATCGGCGCCTGGATCATCTTGGCAACGTCGGTGGCGTACTCGGTGGAACGCGAGTCCAGCGGGTTGCTGATGGTGAAACCAACCTGGTTGTTGATCACGATGTGCACGGTACCGCCGGTCTTGAAACCGCGGGTCTGCGACATCTGGAAGGTTTCCATGACCACGCCCTGACCGGCGAAAGCCGCGTCACCGTGGATGGAGATCGGCAGAACCTTCTCGCCAGTGGCGTCGTTACGACGATCCTGACGGGCGCGAACCGAACCTTCGACCACCGGGGAAACGATTTCCAGGTGGGACGGGTTGAACGCCATGGCCAGGTGAACTTCACCGCCGGCGGTCATCACGTTGGACGAGAAGCCCTGGTGGTATTTAACGTCACCGGAACCGAGCTCGACCTTCTTCTTGCCTTCGAACTCGTCGAACAGCTCGCGCGGGTTCTTGCCGAAGGTGTTGACCAGTACGTTCAGACGGCCACGGTGGGCCATGCCGATGACGACTTCCTTGGTGCCGTAGGAGCCGGAACGCTGGATCAGTTCGTCGAGCATCGGAATCAGGCTTTCGCCGCCTTCCAGACCGAAACGCTTGGTGCCCGGGTATTTGGTGCCCAGGTATTTTTCCAGGCCTTCACCGGCAGTCACGCGCTCAAGCAGATGGCTCTTGATGTCGGCGGAGTACGTCGGACGACCACGCACGCTTTCCAGACGCTGCTGGAACCACTGGCGCTGCTCGGAATCGGTGATGTGCGTAAATTCAGCGCCGATGGTGCGGCAATATGTCTGCTGCAACGCTTCGTGAATTTCGCGTAGGCTCGCTTCCTCTTTGCCGATGAACAGGTCGCCGGCACGGAAGGTCGTATCAAGATCGGCATTGGTCAAGCCGTAATGATTGATCGACAGGTCTGCAGGTGCAGGACGCTGCCACAGTCCCAGCGGGTCAAGCTGGGCTGCCTGGTGGCCACGCATACGGTAGGCCTGGATCAATCGCAGCACTTCAACTTGCTTCTTCTCGTGCTCACTGCTCACGCTGCCGGCGGAAACCGGTTGAGCGCGGCGCTGGTTCTTTGCCAGCAGCACGAAATGATCGCGAATTGTCGAGTGCGAAACATCAGTGGCAGAGTTGCCGTCGGCAGGCAACTTCTGAAAGTAGGTGCGCCACTCTTCTGGCACAGCGTTAGGGTCGTGCAGGTAGAGCTCATAAAGCTCTTCCACATAGGCAGCGTTTCCACCTGAAAGGTAGGCGCTGTTCCACATGCGCTGCATCACGCTTTCTTGCATGCTTGGTCACCCTCGGTTAGGGGAACACCATCGATGTCGACACCGAGCAAACTTGCAGAAGTCCGAATGCAGCGACTAAAACAAGCCACTTAGGATCACACTGATAGTCCGGGTACCAGCCCGGATGCCCCTGCTTGTCTCATTTCTTCAAAATAAGAGCCGCAGCTTATGACTACTGCTCTGGTTATAGCCATGACGCGGGTTGAAGCCCGCGCCACAGCCTCTACGGTACAGCGGTTACAGCAGCTGAATCACACGCCGCTCGAAAGCAGCATGTTACGGATGTGACCGATGGCCTTAGTCGGGTTCAGGCCTTTCGGACATACGTTGACGCAGTTCATGATGCCCCGGCAGCGGAATACGCTGAACGGGTCATCGAGCGAAGCCAGACGTTCGCTGGTCTTGGTGTCACGGCTGTCTGCCAGGAAGCGATAAGCTTGCAACAGCGCAGCTGGACCCAGGAACTTGTCCGGATTCCACCAGAAGGACGGGCAAGAAGTCGAGCAGCAAGCGCACAGGATGCACTCGTACAGACCGTCTAGCTTTTCGCGCTCTTCTGGCGACTGCAGACGCTCGATGGCCGGAGCCGGCGTGTCGTTCTGCAGGTAAGGCTTCACCTTCTCGTATTGCTTGTAGAAGA
The DNA here is from genome assembly GCF_058136335.1 of Pseudomonas sp. 4CAES_32.4. Lineage (NCBI taxonomy): Bacteria > Pseudomonadati > Pseudomonadota > Gammaproteobacteria > Pseudomonadales > Pseudomonadaceae > Pseudomonas > Pseudomonas sp. 4CAES_32.4. The sequence continues at coordinate 1,792,796 of NZ_CM176882.1, read as the reverse complement.
TGCTCATATCGACAACCAGGTCACGGATAACCGGCAAACCTGGCAGCGGACGAACGATCAACTTGTTACCTTTTACAACGGCAGACAGCGGCGTAATGCATGCCAGACCGTTCTTGCCGTTGATGTTCATGCCGTCGGAGCCGCAGACGCCTTCACGGCAAGAGCGACGATAGGAGAAACCCTCGTCCTGCTCTTTGATCAGGGCCAGCACGTCCAGCACCATCAGGTCTTTACCACCGGTATCGACCTGGAATTCCTGCATGAACGGCGCGGCGTCCTGATCAGGGTTGTAACGATATACGCTGACTTGCAACATGGCGGCCACCCTTAATAAGTCCGAATCTTAGGTTCAAAAGTCGGAACAGTCTTCGGCGAGAAGTTCACGGCACGCTTGGTGACGCGCTTGTCACCCGGGAAGTACAGGGTGTGGCACAGCCAGTTTTCGTCGTCACGGTCTTCGAAGTCTTCACGGGCGTGAGCACCGCGCGACTCTTTACGAACCTCGGCAGCGATGGCAGTAGCTTCAGCCACTTCCAGCAGGTTTTGCAGTTCCAGCGCTTCGATACGGGCAGTGTTGAACGCCTGCGACTTATCGTTGATCTTCACGTTGGCGATGCGGGTACGCAGGTCAGCAAGCTGAGCGATACCTTTCTGCATGTATTCGCCGGTACGGAATACACCGAAGTAGTTCTGCATGCAGTTCTGCAGCTCGCGACGCAGGGTTGCCACGTCTTCGCCATCAGTACGACTGTTCAGCGCGTTCAGACGCGACAGGGCAGCTTCGATGTCGGCTTCGGTAGCGTCGTCGTATTCGATGCCGTCGGTCAGCGCCTTTTCCAGGTGCAGGCCGGCAGCGCGGCCGAATACCACCAGATCGAGCAGCGAGTTGCCGCCCAGACGGTTGGCACCGTGCACCGATACGCAAGCCACTTCGCCTACGGCGAACAGACCAGGGATGATCTTGTCGACGCCTTCAGCATCCTGGGTGATCGCCTGACCATGAATGTTGGTGGCAACGCCGCCCATCATATAGTGGCAAGTCGGAACAACCGGAACCGGCGCAACCACCGGGTCAACGTGTGCGAAAGTCTTCGACAGTTCGCAGATGCCTGGCAGACGGCTGTGCAGCACTTCCTCGCCCAGGTGGTCGAGTTTGAGCAGTACGTGGTCGCCATTCGGACCGCAACCGTTGCCGGCGATGATTTCCTTAACCATCGAGCGAGCAACCACGTCACGACCGGCAAGGTCTTTGGCGTTCGGAGCATAACGCTCCATGAAACGCTCGCCGTGCTTGTTGATCAGGTAACCACCTTCACCACGGCAACCTTCTGTAACCAGTACACCGGCGCCGGCGATGCCGGTCGGGTGGAACTGCCACATTTCAATGTCTTGTACCGGCACGCCAGCACGCAGCGCCATGCCAACGCCGTCACCGGTGTTGATCAGGGCGTTGGTGGTGGAAGCGTAGATACGACCTGCACCGCCGGTAGCCAATACGGTGGCCTTGGCGCGGATGTAGGTGGTTTCGCCGGTTTCGATGCAGATCGCGATCACACCGACGAAGTCGCCTTCCTGGTTTTTCACCAGGTCGACCGCGTAGTACTCGTTCAGGAACGTAGTACCGGCTTTCAGGTTGCCCTGATAAAGGGTGTGCAACAGAGCGTGACCGGTACGGTCGGAAGCGGCGCAAGTACGTGCAGCCTGACCGCCCTTGCCGTAGTCCTTGGACTGGCCACCGAACGGACGCTGGTAGATGCGGCCCTGTTCGGTACGCGAGAACGGCATGCCCATGTGGTCCAGCTCGTAAACGGCAGCCGGGCCTTCCTGACACATGTACTCGATAGCGTCCTGGTCACCGATGTAGTCGGAACCCTTGACGGTATCGTACATGTGCCAGCGCCAGTCATCGTTCGGGTCAGCAGACGCGATTGCGCAAGTGATGCCGCCCTGGGCGGATACAGTGTGCGAACGGGTCGGGAAAACCTTGGTGATCACGGCAGTCTTGTGACCGCCCTGTGCCAGTTGCAGCGCAGCGCGCATGCCGGCACCGCCACCACCAATAATGATGGCGTCGAAAGAAATCGTTGGAATGTTAGCCATGACTCAGATACCCCAGAGAATCTGCACACCCCAGACGAAGTAAGCGAACATCGCAACGCCGCATACTGCCTGGAAAAGGAAACGTATCGCCGTTGCGGACTTGCCGAACGCCATTGGCGTCAGGTAGTCAGTCGCGATGGTCCACATGCCGACCCAGGCGTGAGCGCCGAGAGCAACAAGGGCCAGCAGGCTGAAAATACGCATCCCGTTGTGGGCGAACAGTTCATGCCACTGGGCATACTCGAGGCCAGGGTGGGCCACGACGTATCCGATCAGAAAGATGAAGTAAGCCGCGAGAACGACCGCAGACACACGTTGCGCCATCCAGTCATAGAGGCCCGAACGCGACAGGTTCGTGACGTTAGTTACCATATCCAAACTCCTGCCAGAACGATTACCACCACGGAAACGGCGATAACGATTTTCGAGCCCAGTTTGCCGCCTTCCAGCGTCTCACCGATGCCCATGTCCATGATCAAATGGCGCACACCGGCTACCAGGTGATACAGCAGAGCGGACAGGATGCCCCAAATCACTAGCTTGGCTAGCGGACTGGTCAGACACGCTTTCACCTGACCGAAGCCTTCCTCGGAGCTCAGCGACTTGTCCAATGCATAAAGCATGATGGCAAGGCACACGAAGAGGATGACACCGGAGATACGGTGAAGAATGGACGTGTAAGCAGTGACTGGGAGTTTGATGGTCCTTAGGTCTAGGTTTACAGGTCGTTGGCTTTTCACGGCTTTTTTTTCACACTGAAGAGCCCCTAACAATCAGGGCAAAGTTGTTGGGGAGTGCACTGGTCAGGTAACCACCACCCAGGGATGCGACCCCCAATGAAAGCAAGCCCAAAAGCCCTTGGCGGTCGGTGGCCGAGTATAGACAGTTAGGCTACTAATGACAACGCAATCACCTACCCCAAATAGCTGATTGCACAAGTCGTATAAAAGGCGTAAATGGCAGTCAATTTCGAGGAAAAAGTCCGCTTAAAGCCTTCTGGAGCAAGACTTTAGGCAAATTGACATTCGAATTTATCTCACTATAGTGGTGCGGGCCCTGCGTGGGGGGTCTGTCTGATGGTTCAAGCATAAATAGGAGGCCACATGGCTGACAAAAAAGCGCAGTTGATCATCGAGGGCGCAGCCCCCGTCGAGCTGCCCATTTTAACCGGCACCGTTGGTCCCGATGTTATTGATGTTCGGGGCCTGACGGCCACGGGCCGCTTCACTTTCGACCCGGGTTTCATGTCGACCGCCTCGTGCGAATCGAAGATCACCTATATCGACGGCGACAACGGCATTCTGTTGCACCGCGGCTACCCGATCGAACAGCTGGCTGAAAAGTCGGACTACCTGGAAACCTGCTACCTGCTGCTCAACGGCGAATTGCCGACCGCAGAACAGAAGGCCCAGTTCGTCAGCACCGTGAAAAACCACACGATGGTTCACGAGCAGCTGAAAACCTTCTTCAACGGCTTCCGTCGTGACGCCCACCCGATGGCCGTCATGTGCGGTGTAGTCGGCGCCCTCTCGGCCTTCTACCACGACTCCCTCGACATCAATAACCCGCAGCATCGCGAAATCTCCGCGATCCGTCTGGTTGCCAAGATGCCGACCCTGGCAGCGATGGTTTACAAGTACTCCATGGGCCAACCCATGATGTACCCGCGCAACGACCTGACGTACGCGGAAAACTTCCTGCACATGATGTTCAACACTCCGTGCGAGATCAAACCGATCAGCCCGGTACTCGCCAAGGCCATGGACCGGATCTTCATCCTCCATGCCGACCACGAGCAGAACGCATCGACTTCCACCGTGCGTCTGGCCGGTTCTTCGGGTGCCAACCCGTTCGCCTGTATCGCCGCCGGTATCGCCGCACTATGGGGCCCTGCCCACGGCGGTGCGAACGAAGCCGTGCTGACCATGCTTGACGAGATTGGCGATGTTTCGAACATCGACAAGTTCATCGCCAAGGCCAAGGACAAGAACGATCCGTTCAAACTGATGGGCTTCGGTCACCGCGTTTACAAGAACCGCGATCCGCGCGCGACTGTAATGAAGCAGACCTGCGACGAAGTACTGAAGGAACTGGGCATCAACAACGATCCGCAACTCGAACTGGCCATGCGCCTGGAAGAGATCGCCCTGACCGACCCGTACTTCATCGAGCGCTCGCTGTACCCGAACGTCGACTTCTACTCGGGGATCATCCTCAAGGCGATCGGCATTCCGACCAGCATGTTCACCGTGATCTTCGCGCTGGCACGTACTGTTGGCTGGATTTCGCACTGGAAAGAAATGCTCTCCAGCCCGTACAAGATTGGCCGTCCGCGCCAGTTGTATACCGGTTATGAGTCGCGTGATATTTCCAAGCTGGAAGATCGCAAATAAGACCTGTCTTGCGATAACGTCTTAAGTTGTACCGGGAACGGCCTCTATTTATATAGGGGTCGTTTTTGTTTGTGCTGGTTTTTTGGTTGGGGGCATATCCGTTGCTGCGGGTGCTGCCGCTGGCGGTTTCGCTCTTACAGCGAGTCACCTTTTCCAAACGCCGGAATGCCGGCCCAGCGAAAAGTAAGCAAAAGGCTTTGCCCCCGGCGTACGGCACTTCGCCTAGGCTCAGTGTTCCCTCGCTACGGTGTCCATCCGGGGGCATCGCCTCCGGTTGGCTTCGCTGCACCTCCTCTCGATGTATGCGGCTACGCCGCACGGCGCTGCGCGCCTAACCCCGGATGAACACCTTCGCTCGGCCTGCCGAAGGGGCAAAAGATTAAAAGCCAAAGCCAAAGCCAAAGCAGATCAAAAGATCGCAGCCTTCTGCAGCTCCTACATAGGATTGTTTCACTTCAAGAGATTGTTGGCTGTGAGGCCGCCATCGCTGGCAAGCCAGCTCCCACAGGAATTGAGTTCAAACTCAGCTACTCGTATCGCTTCGGCTTCTCACCACTCAAAACAATGAGCGCAAGCTCGCGTACCGCTTTTGATCTTGATCCGAGGGCGACGTCGGAAGGCTGAGTGGAGGGGTTGATCCGGGGGGTGGGAGCGTAGCGACCGTTTGGCAAAGCCAAACACAGCGAGAGGAGGTGCAGCGAAGCAAACCGTAGGCGCTGCGCCCGGATCGATCCCGCAGCGAAGGAACCCCGAGCCCCAGCGAGCGGGCCGCACGTAGGAGCAAGCGTTTTTTGCTTACTTTTTTTGGCGTTTGAAAAAAAGTGAGTCGCCGTAAGGGCGAAACCGTAATAAGCCGTCACCGCAGCAACGGATATTCACCCAATCAAAAAAAACACACCAAAGTCCGATAACCGCCCACAAAAAATGCCCCGATCTCTCAACCGGGGCATTCAGCACAACATTACAAAACCATCAAACCATCAATGCGAAACCGCCCCACTCGCCCCCAACCCCGTCTGCGAACGCACAAACTGCGGGAAGAACAGTGCACGTTCTTTGTCCGCCGCCGCCGACTTGTCGGTAATCGAGAAGAACCAGATCCCGACAAAAGCAATGATCATCGAAAACAGCGCTGGATACTCGTACGGGAAGATCGCCTTCTCGTGATGCAGAATCTGCACCCAGATGGTCGGGCCGAGGATCATCAGACCCACCGCACTCACCAGACCCAACCAGCCGCCAATCATCGCGCCACGGGTGGTCAGCTTCTTCCAGTACATCGAAAGCAACAGCACCGGGAAGTTGCAACTCGCCGCGATCGAGAACGCCAGGCCCACCATGAACGCAATGTTCTGGCTTTCAAACAGGATGCCCAAGCCGATCGCCAACACCGCCAAGGCAATGGTGGTGATCTTCGAAACGCGAATCTCGTCCTTCTCGTTCGCCTTGCCCTTCTTGATCACACTGGCGTACAGGTCGTGAGAAACCGCCGAGGCACCGGCCAGAGTCAGGCCTGCCACAACCGCCAGAATGGTCGCGAACGCCACCGCCGAGATGAAGCCGAGGAAGATACTGCCGCCGACCGCGTTGGCCAAATGCACAGCCGCCATGTTGTTGCCGCCCAACAGCGCGCCAGCCGCATCTTTGAAGGCCGGGTTAGTGCTGACCAGCAGGATCGCGCCAAAGCCGATGATGAACGTCAGGATGTAGAAGTAGCCGATGAAACCAGTTGCGTAGAGCACGCTCTTGCGGGCTTCTTTTGCGTCGCTCACGGTGAAGAAGCGCATCAGAATGTGTGGCAGACCAGCTGTACCGAACATCAGCGCCAGCCCCAGCGAGAATGCCGAAATCGGATCCTTGACCAGACCGCCCGGGCTCATGATCGCTTCGCCTTTGGCGTGCACCTTGATCGCTTCGGAGAACAATGTGTTGAAGTCGAAGCCGACGTGCTTCATCACCATCAGCGCCATGAACGAGGCACCGGACAGCAGCAGCACAGCCTTGATGATCTGCACCCAGGTGGTCGCCAGCATGCCGCCGAACAGCACGTACATGCACATCAGCACACCAACCAGAATCACCGCAACGTGATAGTCCAGACCGAACAACAGCTGAATCAGCTTGCCGGCACCGACCATTTGCGCGATCAGGTAAAACGCCACGACCACCAGAGAACCGCAGGCCGACAGCGTGCGGATCTGGGTTTGCCCGAGACGGTAGGACGCCACGTCGGCAAAGGTGTATTTACCCAGGTTACGCAGACGCTCGGCAATCAAAAACAGGATGATCGGCCAGCCCACGAGGAAGCCGATCGAGTAGATCAGGCCATCGTAGCCGGAGGTGAACACCAGCGCGGAAATCCCCAGGAAGGACGCCGCCGACATGTAGTCACCGGCAATCGCCAGACCGTTCTGGAAACCGGTGATCTTGCCGCCCGCCGCATAGTAGTCGGCCGCCGAGTTGTTTTTCTTCGAGGCCCAGTAGGTGATGTAGAGCGTCGCACCCACGAACGCCACGAACATCAGGATCGCGGGAATGTTCAGCGGCTGTTTGGCCACTTCCCCCGTCAACGCGTCAGCCGCCCAGACACTCGGCGCGAAAGCCGCAACACTCAATAGAGCCAGTAGACGCCGGATCATTGCTGAGCCTCCTTGAGAATCGCATTGTTCAGGTCGTCAAACTCGCCATTGGCGCGGCGCACGTAGATACCGGTGAGGATGAATGCCGAAAGAATCAGCCCCACACCGATCGGAATACCCCAAGTAATCGAAGACTCAGGACTGAGTTTCGCTCCCAGTATGTGCGGCCCGTAGGCGATCAGCAGGATGAATGCGGAGTAAAGCCCGAGCATGATTGCCGAGAGAATCCAGGCGAATCGTTCTCTTTTCTGAACCAGCTCCTTGAATCGGGGACTGTTTTGAATCGAGAGGTAAATGCTGTCGTTCATTGTTTTTATCCTCGCAGCACAGATTATTGTTGGAACATAGCTAATGTATGCGGCTGCGAGCGCGGTAACAGACGACCTTAGTAGTAGAAGGCCATGACGTATTCGCCATTTTTCAGCACACTAAAAAAACTGTGGGAGCTGGCTTGCCAGCGATGGCGTCGTGTCAGTCAACTGATTAGTCAACTGACAGACCGCTATCGCGGGCAAGCCCGCTCCCACAGGGTTAGGCGGTGAAGCTTTTATTTAGTCCAGTCAGCCACGCGATCCGGATGTTTGGCGACCCATTCTTTTGCGGCAGCTTCAGGCTTGGCACCGTCCTGAATCGCCAGCATGACTTCGCCGATTTCGTCTTTCGACGCCCACTGGAAGTTCTTCAGGAACTTGGCCACTTCCGGCGCTTTGGCCTCCAGCCCTTTGCTACCGATGCTGTTCACGGTTTCAGCAGCGCCGTACACGCCTTTCGGGTCGTCGAGGAAACGTAGTTTCCACTTGGCGAACATCCAGTGCGGCACCCAACCGGTGACGGCGATGGATTCGTTTTTCTTCTCGGCACGGGTCAGCTCGGCAATCATGCCGGCGCCGGAACTGGCTTTGAGGGAATACTTGTCGAGGCCGTAATCCTTGATCGCCTGGTCGGTCTTGAGCATTACGCCCGAACCGGCGTCGATGCCGACGATACGGTTTTTGAAGGTGTCGTCGGTTTTCAGGTCCTCGATCGACTTGGCTTTGACGTACTCAGGCACGATCAGGCCGATTTTTGCATCCTTGAAGTTCGGGCCGTAATCGACGACCAGATCCTTGTTCTTCGTCCAGTAATCACCGTGGGTCACAGGCAGCCAGGCCGACAGCATGGCGTCGAGTTTGCCGGTGGCAACGCCTTGCCACATGATCCCGGTGGCGACGGCTTGCAGCTTCACGTCATAGCCGAGTTTCTGTTTGATCACTTCGGCCGCCACGTGGGTGGTCGCGACGCTGTCGGACCAGCCGTCAACGTAACCGATGTTCAGGGTCTGTTTTTCTGCGCTGGCGAAAGTGGAACTCATCGCAAGCACCAGAGCAGCACTTGCGCCTAAAAGTCGTCGCATCTTCATCGTTACTTCCCCGAAATGCTGCGCCCGACGGATGACGGGCGGCGTCAACGTATTGTTATGGTGCACGGCGCCCCCATCACGCCTGACCGCAAACTCGTTAGAACATCAGCGGAGTACTGACGGTTTGATCATCAACCTGACGACCACAGCGACCTGCTCTGTCAGCGACCTCAAGACAACGAGAAACGACATCACAAGGCCATTAATGGCCTCTGAATATTTGGCGCCAGACAATCCGCCCGAACTTTGCATGTCAAAATCATGCGGGCCACCAACCCCTCTATAAATGCAGGTAACATGCGTCGCTTTGCAGCCACTCGGCCTGACCATGTCCGCGACGTCCCGCTTTCCTTTTCTGCCTTATTTCTTCGCCTGCCTGCTCGGGCTGTTTGCCCTCGGCGGCTTCTGGTACGGCCTCGGCCAACCGGTGATTCTGCCCGACGCCGCAACGCCGACGCACAAGCTGCAATGCGCTTCCTACACGCCGTTCGATAAAGACCAGTCACCGTTCGACGTACCGTTCAAGTTGCGTCCGGAGCGCATGGACGCCGACCTCGCGTTACTGGCGACCCGCTTTGAATGCATTCGCACCTATTCGATGGCGGGCCTTGAGGCACTGCCGGATCTGGCGCGCAAACACGGTCTCAAATTGATGATCGGCGCTTGGGTCAACAGCAACCCGGTCGACACTGAAAAGGAAGTCGATCTGCTGATTCAGTCGGCCAACGCCAACCCGGATGTGGTCAGTGCGGTAATCGTCGGCAACGAAGCGCTGCTGCGCAAGGAAGTCACCGGTGCGCAACTGGCCCGACTGATCAACAAGGTCAAAAGTCAGATCAAGCAACCGGTCACCTACGCCGATGTCTGGGAGTTCTGGCTCAAGCACCCGGAAGTCGCGCCAGCGGTGGACTTCCTGACCATTCACCTGCTGCCGTACTGGGAAGATGATCCGTCGAACATCGACGTCCTCCTGCAACACGTCGCGGAGGTGCGTCAGGTGTTCGGCAACAAGTTCGCCCCCAAGGACGTGATGATTGGCGAAACCGGCTGGCCGAGCGAAGGCCGCCAGCGTGAAACCGCCCTGCCGAGCCGGGTCAACGAGGCCAAGTTCATTCGTGGTTTTGTCGCAATGGCCGAGAAAGAAGGCTGGCATTACAACCTGATCGAAGCGTTTGACCAGCCGTGGAAGCGCGGCAGCGAAGGCGCGGTCGGTGGTTATTGGGGACTGTTTGATGCGGATCGCCAGGACAAAGGCGTGCTCGCCGGACCGGTAACCAACGTGCCGTTCTGGAAAGAGTGGCTGGCGATCGGTGGTTTGATTTTCCTCGGCACGCTGGTGCTGGGTGGACGCGTTCGCACCACACGTTCGGCACTGCTGTTGCCGCTACTGGGCGCCCTCGCCGCCTGCTCGATCGGCGCTTGGGGTGATCTGGCGCGGGTGACGACGCGGTTTGCCAGCGAGTGGCTGTGGGTCGGTTTTGCTGACTGCGTTGAATCTATTGGTGTTGGCGCATGCCGCGCTCACATTGAGTGCGCGCACTGGCTGGCGTGAACGGGCGTTCAATCTGCTTGAGCGCCGCGCTGGCTGGCTGGTCGCAGCGGCAGGTTTTGCCGCTGCGGTGATGATGCTCGAGATGGTGTTTGATCCGCGTTACCGCAGCTTTGCGAGCATGGCGTTTGTGCTGCCGGCGCTGGTTTATCTGTGCCGGCCGGTGCGCGTGCCGCGTCGGGAGATTGCGCTGCTGACGTTTATTGTCGGCGCGGGAATTGCGCCGCAGTTGTATCAGGAAGGGTTGCAGAACCAGCAGGCGTGGGGTTGGGCGTTGGTGAGTGGCTTGATGGTCGCTGCTTTGTGGCGTTGTCTGCGGGTTCGTACCCGATAATTTGCAGCGGCCTTGATGGCCTCATCGCTAGCCGGGCTAGCTCCCACAGGAATTGGTGACCGACACAAACATTGTGTTCACAGAGATCCAGTGTGGGAGCCAGCCCTGCTGGCGATAGCGCCCGATCAGGCGCTACGAGACTCGCGAACCAACCGCAATCCGGCAATCACCAACGCAAACACCGCCAGCGTCGTGTTGTACAACGCCAGCGCCGGCACCCCGACCACCAGCGCCAGCACCGCCAGCCACCACCCTGCCCGACCGGGCACGACAAAACCGATCAGCGCCGCCCCCAACGCCACCCAGCCCAGCACCTTGAAATGGATCATCAAACCAAGGTTCGAACGCACCTGGCATTCCCAACGACTGGCCTCATCCACACAGATGCCGACCCACTGCCCATCCTCCATAAAACCGTACCGCGCGGCATAACTGGCAGCCAGCCACAACGGCAGCAGAACAAGCAGCAAAATCACGGGCAAGCGGCGGGACATGAAGCACTCCAAACGTGGGAAATCGGCGGCCAGCTTAATCTGCCGACAGCAGTGTGCAAGCGCTAACAACTGTTAACTGTTCATAGAGGCGGTGCAAAGTGTATCGTCCAGCTACTATTACTCCGAATTCCGCCTGTTTGGTGCCGCAGCATGGCACTTTGGCGCACACCCGGTGGTCATAGCCTGCGAACTTCATTCGGCACCTTCCTCTAAGGGATCTAGTCATGCTCCGTTCCTTGCGCTTCGCCGCGCTGTTCAGCGGCCTTATTTTGAGTGCGTCCGCACTGGCGGTGGATATCGACGCCGCCAGTTATGGCTACCCCCTGACCAACCCGTTCGAGGCGACCATCGCCACGACGCCGCCGGACTTGCGCCCGGAGCTGCCGCTGGATGACGACATCACTCAGTCGGACCGCAGCCTGACGCTGCGCCCGGAACGCGAGTTCATACTGCCGGACAATTTCTGGGCAGTGAAGAAACTCACCTACCGCATCGCCACTCAGGACAAACCGGCACCGCTGATTTTCCTGATTGCCGGTACCGGTGCGCGCTTTGACAGCACGCTCAACGAGTATCTGAAAAAGCTCTATTACAAGGCCGGCTACCACGTCGTGCAGCTGTCGTCGCCGACCAGTTTCGACTTCATCAGCGCCGCCTCCCGCTTTGCCACCCCGGGCGTGACCAAGGAAGACGCCGAAGACATGTACCGGGTGATGCAGGCCGTGCGGGCGCAGAACCCGAAACTGCCGGTCACCGAGTATTACCTGACCGGCTACAGCCTCGGCGCCCTGGATGCCGCGTTTGTTGCGCACCTGGACGAGACCCGCCGCAGCTTCAACTTCAAGAAAGTCCTGCTGCTTAATCCGCCGGTCAACCTCTACACCTCGGTGACCAACCTCGACAAGCTGGTGCAAACCGAAGTCAAGGGCATCAATAACAGCACAACGTTCTATGAACTGGTGCTGAGCAAGTTGACCCGCTACTTCCAGCAGAAAGGCTACATCGACCTCAACGATGCGCTGCTCTATGACTTCCAGCAGTCCAAGCAGCACCTGACCAACGAACAGATGGCGATGCTGATCGGCACCTCGTTCCGTTTCTCGGCAGCCGACATTGCGTTCACCTCGGACCTGATCAACCGTCGCGGCCTGATCACACCGCCGAAATTCCCGATCACCGAAGGCACCAGCCTCACGCCGTTCCTCAAGCGTGCGCTGCAGTGCGACTTCGATTGCTACCTGACCGATCAGGTGATTCCGATGTGGCGCGCACGCACCGACGGCGGCAGCCTGCTGCAACTGATCGATCAGGTCAGTCTGTATGCACTCAAGGATTACCTGCATGACAGCCCGAAAATCGCCGTCATGCACAACGCCGACGACGTGATCCTCGGCCCGGGCGACCTCGGTTTCCTGCGCAAGACGTTTGGCGATCGCCTGACTGTTTACCCACTGGGCGGCCATTGCGGCAACCTTAACTATCGCGTCAACAGCGACGCCATGCTGGAGTTCTTCCGTGGCTAAATATCTCCTGCTGATGGCAGCGCTCCTCTGCGCAGGCGTGGCCCAGGCCGACAACAGTAAAGCCAACGCGCCGGTGGTCGTCGACAGCGACGGCTTCAAAGAGCCGCTGACCAAACTCAAATTCAACCCCGGGCTGGATCAGCGCGAGTTCGAGCGCTCAACGCTCAATGCGCTGAACGTCTACGATCCGCTGGAATCGTGGAACCGTCGGGTTTATCACTTCAACTATCGGTTCGACCAATGGGTGTTCCTGCCGGTGGTCGATGGCTACCGTTACATCACGCCAAGCTTCGTGCGTACCGGGGTGAGCAACTTCTTCAATAACCTCGGCGACGTACCCAACCTGGTCAACAGCCTGTTGCAGTTCAAGGGTCAGCGCTCGATGGAAACCACCGCGCGCTTGCTGCTCAACACCACGATCGGCATCGCCGGCCTGTGGGACCCGGCGACCGCCATGGGCCTGCCGCGCCAGAGCGAAGACTTCGGTCAGACCCTGGGCTTCTACGGTGTGCCAGGTGGCGCCTACTTCGTACTGCCGATCTTCGGCCCGTCGAACATCCGCGACACCGCCGGCCTCGCCGTGGACTACACCGCCGAGTCAGCGATCAACTTCCTCAATGTTTCGGAAGTCAGCTCCAACCACCCGGAAGTCTGGGCCCTGCGTGCGGTCGACAAGCGTTATCAGACCAGCTTCCGCTACGGTCAGATGAACTCGCCGTTCGAGTACGAAAAAGTGCGCTACGTGTACACCGAGGCGCGCAAGTTGCAGATTGCCGAGTAGTTTTGGCAGGCACAAAAAAGGGCCATTCGATGCGAGTCGAATGGCCCTTTTTCATAGCCAACACAAATCAAACTGTGGGAGCTAGCCCTGCTAGCGATGGGGTCTTGTCAGTTATCCATTCGGGGGCTGACTCACCGCAATCTCCAGCAGGGCTAGCTCCCTCAGGTTTATTGCGTTCAACCTTTAATTGCGCGCCAGATTTTGCCAACGACAGAAACCACCGCCAACACCACCGCACCAGCAATGATCCCCGCCACACCGTTGAGCAACATCGGCACTGCAAAACCGGCACTCCCCGCCGCCGCACCGACACCTTCAATCCAGTGATGCACCACCGGCACACCGTGAGTCAGGATGCCGCCGCCGACCAAAAACATCGCCGCCGTACCGACCACCGACAGGGTTTTCATCATGTACGGTGCCGCACTCAAAATGCCGCTGCCGATTTTCTTCGCCATCTGCCCAGGCTTCTGGGTCAGCCACAAGCCGAGGTCGTCGAGTTTGACGATGCCTGCTACCAAACCATAAACACCGACGGTCATGACGATGGCGATACCGGACATCACGATCACCTGCTGGGTCAGCGAGGCATCCGCTACGGTGCCCAAGGTGATCGCGATGATTTCCGCCGAGAGGATGAAGTCAGTGCGGATCGCGCCTTTGATCTTGTCCTTCTCGTACGCCACCAGATCGGTAGCGGGATCGGCCACCGCTTCCGTCAGCTGCGCATGCTCGGTTTCGTCTTCAGCCTTGCTGTGGAGAAACTTGTGCGCGAGCTTCTCGAAACCCTCGAAACACAGGTACGCACCGCCGACCATCAACAAGGGTGTCACCAGCCAAGGCACGAACGCACTGATCGCCAGCGCCGACGGCACCAGGATCAGTTTGTTGACGAACGAGCCCTTGGCCACGGCCCAGACCACAGGAATTTCCCGCTCGGCACGTACGCCGGAGACCTGCTGGGCATTGAGCGCCAGGTCGTCGCCGAGCACGCCGGCGGTCTTCTTGGCGGCCATTTTGCTCATCAACGCCACGTCGTCCAGCACGGTGGCAATATCGTCGACCAGCACCAGCAAACTGCTTCCTGCCATGAATCCTGTTTCCTTTTATGTATGAATGTTGCGAAGCATAACGCGACCACAGACCACACGGGGCATTCTTGAGCGCCGCGCGAGGCCGGTGCTACCATGCGCAACCGCCAGAACAGGCAAGGAACCACCGGGTTTATGAGCACAATCCGCGAGCGCAACAAAGAACTGATCCTGCGTGCCGCCAGTGAGGAGTTTGCCGACAAGGGCTTCGCTGCGACCAAAACCAGCGACATCGCCGCCAAGGCGGGATTGCCCAAGCCCAACGTCTACTACTACTTCAAGTCCAAGGAGAACCTTTACCGCGAGGTTCTGGAAAGCATCATCGTGCCGATTTTGCAGGCCTCGACGCCGTTCAATCCGGACGGCGTGCCGAGCGAAGTGCTGAGCGGCTACATCCGCTCGAAGATCCGCATCTCCCGCGACCTGCCCTTCGCCTCCAAGGTGTTCGCCAGCGAAATCATGCACGGCGCCCCGCACCTGAGCGCTGACCTGGTCGAGCAACTCAACGGCCAGGCCAAGCACAACATCGACTGCATCCAGAGCTGGATCGACCGCGGGCAAATTGCCCCGATCGACCCTAATCACCTGATGTTCAGCATCTGGGCCGCGACCCAGACCTACGCCGACTTCGACTGGCAGATTTCTGCCGTGACCGGCAAGGACAAACTGGATGAAGCCGATTATGAAGCGGCGGCGCAGACGATTATCCGGTTGGTGTTGAAAGGGTGTGAGCCGGATCAATAAGACCGCGGTGATGCTATCGCTGGCAAGCCAGCTCCCACAGGGATTTTTGTTTGTCTGCTAAATCTAGATTCAACACAAAAACCTGTGGGAGCTGGCTTGCCAGCGATGGAAGCAACTCGATTTCAGATCAAATCCAAATCGCATCCCACAGAGGATAGTCACCAAGCTTTTCCACCAAGCCAGCCCGCAAGGGGTTGGCCACTACGTAGCGCGCCATCTGCACTAAATCATCTTCACGCCTCAATGCACGATCATGAAAACCTTGCTGCCAAAGCGCCCCGCTTCGGTTAAGAGACAAATTCACGTCTCGTGCAATCAGCGACTTGGTTTCCCCCATCAGCCTTCTGAGCGAACAGTTTTCCAGCTCAATCAACCAATGAAAATGATCCGGCATGACTACCCATGCCAACGACTTTGCCAGTCCAACATTTTGCGCGCGACGAAATTGATGAACCACCAATCTGCCCAGAGAGAAATTGGCGAAGATGGGTTTTCGATCAAGTGTGTTCGTAGTCAGTAGATAGATGCGGTTGGGCTCGGCATAGCGACCGGCTCGCAGACGATGTGAAGCAGGAAGATCAGGCAATCCATTGCCCCTTCATGATGGGTTCATCAGAAGGCTAGACCTCTGTGGTCTATACGGCGGGCTGGTCTTTTTTCTTGATGTGTCAGTCAGGCCGCCATCGCTGGCAAGCCAGCTCCCACAGGTTTTTGTATTGGTTACAAAATCTGAACAAGACAAGAAACCTTGTGGGAGCTGGCTTGCCAGCGATGACAATCGATCAGACGCTAGCGATCAAACCGATACACCCGCATCTCAAACCTCCTCCCCCATCAACCAGCGCAACGCCTGCGGCAGCGAGGTGTTCCAGTCGTCCGGGAAAGTATGTCCAGCCTCATGAGTGCGGGATTTGACCTCGTTGCCGTCGCTGAACAATTGGCGGAAATCGGCGCTCATCTGTAGATTGCCCGGCCCTTCTTTTTTGCCATTGATGACAAACACACGCTTGCCGCGCGCCTTGCTTTCAGTGGGCGTCGGTTGATTGCCGCCGGGTGACAGCAGCAGTGCGCCGGCGTAATCGTCCGGGTGTTGCGCCAACAGCGCGCCGGCGTGTTGCGAACCTTGCGAGAAGCCCATCAGGAACACGCGTTTGCGGTCGATGCATTGCTGGGCTTCGAGGGCTTTGAGGCCTTTCTGCACCGTTTGATGGGTGCCTTCGAAACCGGGGCCGATCCAGCGGAAGCTGTCGACCGCGTTGATCATTTGCGTGCCGTTGATCCCCAGAATGATTGCGCCAGTGTCGGCCAGCGGCTGGTAGTCTGCATCCAGCTCGCCATTGACGCCGTAACCGTGCAGCCACACCACCACCGGGCGGCAGGCTTTGGGCACAGGGATCTTCGCTGAGGGATTGAGCACGGAAATCGCGCCAACCTTGCCCTCGGCGATTTTCTTGTAACGCTGCTGCGCGCTGGCCAGTACGGATTTGAAGGTGGCGGTGTCGCGGAGCTCGGAGAAGTCTTCGTCCCCTGCCAGCAGCGGGCCGAACCACAGGCCACGATCATCGGCCTCCTGCAGATAGCGCAGCGCCAGTCGATCATCGCCACGGCGGGCAAACAGCGCCGCCACCTGATAAGGCGCCAGCAGTTGCTTGGGATCTTCACGGGAGGCTGCCAGGTAAACCGCAATTGCCTGCAACGTGTCGGTTTCTTCGAGCTTCTCGGCGCGCTCCATCAACTCCGGTACATCGTCGGCGTTGAGCAGTGCAGAAACCACAGGGCTCAGCGCGTTAAAGGCGATTTCGTCGGCGTCGGGGGCTTCCGTCGCATGCAGGACGGGCGTGCAGAGGGTGATGGCGGCGGCCATCGTCATGGCAAATAGCGTCTTCACGCAGATCTTCCTTGATACATAAACGAGAGGGGCGGCAGTCTATAGACCCCGCCCCGCTTCGTCATCATCACGCCATCAGACGTGCTGATTTATTTTCCGGTCAGGCCGCCACCCCCGCATCCGCCCGCAGATCCAGCGCCTCCACCGCTTTGATCGCTACTTGCTCATCAATATCCGACAGATCGCCGCTGATGCCGATCGCTCCCAGCACGTTACCCGCCTTATCACGAATCAACACACCACCCGGTGCCGGCACGACGCTGCCTTGGCCCATGCTGTTCAGTGCGGCAATAAAGGCCGGGCGTTGTTGCGCGTCGAGGGCCAGCAGGCGTGAGCCTTTGCCCAGTGCGATGGCGCCCCAGGCTTTGCCGATGGCGATGTTCGGGCGCAGCAGGCTGGCGCCGTCTTCGCGTTGCAGGGTGATCAAGTGGCCGCCGGTGTCGAGTACCGCGATGGTCAGCGGCGCGGCGTTGATGCCGCGCCCTGCATTGATGGCTTCGTTGACCAGGTTGACTGCGACTTTCAAGGTTAAAGCGCTCATGGTGCCGTCCTCATTTTGTTATAGGGAAAGTCGTGGGGCTGCGCTTTTCTGCCGCAGCCCGATGCAACAAATAGAACACAATGAGTTATTTTTTTGTATACAATAATTCTCGAAAAGCGCCACATGCGACGAAAAGCCACAGTCATAAAGGCTTCCGACGAATGAAACAGGCGCTTGAGAAAATGGATTGACCTGCGCCGTCCGCCGTGAATACACTCTGCGCAAAGCCACTTGTATACAATTACAAAACGTAAAGAGGCACAAAACCATGAGCAAAATGAGAGCAATCGAAGCCGCCGTTCTGGTGATGCGCCGTGAAGGGGTTGATACCGCTTTTGGCATCCCGGGCGCTGCCATCAACCCGCTGTACTCCGCCTTGCAGAAAGTCGGTGGCATCGATCACGTCCTTGCTCGCCACGTTGAAGGCGCCTCGCACATGGCCGAGGGCTACACCCGCACCAAGGCCGGCAACATCGGCGTGTGCATCGGGACTTCCGGCCCTGCCGGTACCGACATGGTCACCGGGCTCTACAGCGCCTCGGCCGACTCGATTCCAATCCTCTGCATTACCGGCCAGGCACCCCGCGCCCGTATGCACAAGGAAGACTTCCAGGCTGTCGACATCACCAGCATCGTCAAGCCAGTCACCAAGTGGGCGACCACTGTTCTTGAACCGGGCCAAGTGCCTTACGCGTTCCAGAAAGCATTCTTTGAAATGCGCTCCGGCCGTCCAGGCCCAGTGCTGATCGACCTGCCGTTTGACGTGCAGATGGCCGAAATCGAATTCGACATCGACGCCTACCAGCCGCTGCCATTGGCCAAACCAACCGCGACCCGCGTCCAGGTTGAAAAGGCTTTGGCCCTGCTTGATCAAGCCGAGCGCCCACTGTTAGTGGCCGGCGGTGGCATCATCAACGCCGACGCCAGCGATCTGCTGGTTGAATTCGCTGAGCTGACCGGCATCCCGGTTATCCCGACCCTGATGGGCTGGGGCACCATTCCGGACGATCACCCATTGATGGTGGGTATGGTCGGCCTGCAGACTTCGCACCGTTACGGCAACGCGACCATGCTGAAATCCGACGTGGTGTTGGGGATCGGTAACCGTTGGGCTAACCGCCACACCGGTTCGGTTGACGTTTACACCGAAGGCCGCAAGTTCATTCACGTCGACATCGAAGGCACGCAGATCGGCCGTGTGTTCACGCCAGATCTGGGCATCGTTTCCGACGCCGCTGCAGCATTGACCGTGTTCATCGAAGTGGCCCGTGAATGGCAAGCCGCCGGCAAGCTGAAAAACCGCAGTGCCTGGCTGCAAGATTGCCAGCAGCGCAAAGCCAGCCTGCACCGCAAGACCCACTTCGATAACGTGCCGGTCAAACCACAGCGCGTTTACGAAGAAATGAACCAGGTGTTCGGCAAGGACACCTGCTACGTCAGCACCATTGGTCTGTCGCAGATTGCCGGCGCGCAGTTCCTGCACGTCTACAAGCCGCGTCACTGGATCAACTGTGGCCAGGCCGGCCCGTTGGGCTGGACCATTCCGGCAGCGCTGGGCGTGGTGAAGGCCGATCCGAGCCGGAAAGTCGTGGCCCTGTCGGGGGACTATGACTTCCAGTTCATGATCGAAGAACTGGCGGTCGGCGCTCAGTTCAAACTGCCGTACATCCACGTCGTGGTGAACAACTCGTACCTGGGTCTGATCCGTCAGGCACAGCGCGGGTTCGAAATGGACTACTGCGTGCAGCTGTCCTTCGATAACCTGAACGCGCCGGAACTCAACGGTTACGGTGTTGACCACGTCGCAGTGGCTGAAGGCCTCGGCTGTAAGGCACTGCGGGTATTCGAACCATCGGAAATCGCCCCTGCCCTGCGCAAGGCCGAACAGATGATCGAAGAGTTCAAAGTGCCGGTGATCGTCGAGATCATTCTGGAGCGTGTGACCAACATCTCCATGGGTACCGAGATCAACGCCGTCAACGAATTCGAAGACCTGGCGCTGGTCGGCAACGATGCGCCAACGGCGATTTCGCTGCTCGATTAACTGCTGACCGCTGATCGTTCCCACGCTCTGCGTGGGAACGCAGCCCGGGACGCTCTGCGTCCCAAAGCGGACGCAGAGCGTCCATTGAGGCATTCCCACGCAGAGCGTGGGAACGAGAATCTAGAACGGGAGACCACCATGCCGCGTTTCGCAGCCAACCTGTCCATGCTGTTCACCGAACAGGATTTCCTTGCCCGTTTCGACGCCGCCGCCAAGGCGGGTTTCAGCGGTGTCGAGTACCTGTTCCCGTACGACTTCAGCTCCGCTGAAATCAAGGCCAAGCTCGACGCCAACGGTCTGACCCAAGTGCTGTTCAACTTGCCGGCCGGTGACTGGGCCAAGGGCGAGCGCGGTATCGCCTGCCTGCCGGATCGGGTTGAAGAGTTCCGCGCCGGTGTCGATCTGGCGATTGCCTACGCGCAAGTGCTGGGCAACACCCAGATCAACTGCCTGGCCGGTATTCGTCCGCAAGGCGTTGACGATGCCACCGTGGAAAAAACCTTCGTTGCCAACCTGAAATACGCGGCCGACAAGCTGCAAGCGGCGGGCATCAAACTGGTGATGGAAGCGATCAACACCCGCGACATCCCGGGCTTCTACCTGAACAACACGGCGCAAGCCCTGTCGATTCGCGAACAGGTCGGCAGTGCCAATCTGTTCCTGCAATACGACATCTATCACATGCAAATCATGGAAGGCGATCTGGCCCGCACCCTGCAATCGCACCTGGGCGAGATCAACCATGTGCAGCTCGCGGACAACCCGGGCCGCAACGAACCAGGCACCGGCGAAATCAACTACCGCTTCCTGTTCGAACACCTTGATCGCATCGGTTATCAGGGTTGGGTTGGCTGTGAATACAAGCCGCTGACCACCACCGAAGCAGGTCTGGGCTGGCTGAAAACCCACAACGCAATCTGAACGAACAATACAAAACCCTGTGGGAGCGGGCTTGCCCGCGATGGCGGCAGCACACACAACAAACATGTTGCCTGAACCACCGCCATCGCTGGCAAGCCAGCTCCCACAATGAATCTGCTGCGTCTCCAAGACTGCATTGCAGCATCAGAATAAAAAGAGGATTTTCTCATGGCTAAAATCGGATTTATCGGCACCGGCATCATGGGCCACCCAATGGCTTCGAACCTGCAGAAAGCCGGTCACAGCCTGCTCCTGTCGGCGCACCACGACGCCGCCCCTGCTGACCTGGTCGCCGCCGGCGCCGTCGCTCTGGCCAACCCGCGCGAAGTCGCGCAGGAAGCTGAATTCATCATCGTCATGGTGCCGGATACCCCACAGGTAGACGACGTACTGTTCCGCGCCGACGGCGTTGCAGCAGGCCTGAGCAAAGGCAAAATCGTCATCGACATGAGCTCGATCTCGCCGACCGCCACTAAGGCATTCGCTGCGAAGATCAACGAGAAAGGCGCGCAATACCTCGACGCACCGGTTTCCGGCGGTGAAGTCGGCGCTAAAGCCGCAACCCTGAGCATCATGATCGGTGGTGACGCCGATGCCTTCGAACGCGCCCTGCCGCTGTTCCAGGCCATGGGCAAGAACATCACTCTGGTCGGTGGCAATGGCGACGGTCAAACCGCCAAAGTCGCCAACCAGATCATCGTTGCCCTGAACATTCAGGCCGTCGCTGAAGCCCTGCTGTTCGCTTCGAAAAACGGTGCTGATCCGGCCAAGGTGCGTGAAGCACTGATGGGCGGTTTCGCGTCCTCGAAGATCCTTGAAGTGCACGGCGAGCGCATGATCAAAGGCACTTTCGATCCCGGCTTCCGCATCAGCCTGCACCAGAAAGACCTGAACCTGGCCCTGCAAGGCGCCAAGGAACTGAACATCAACCTGCCAAACACCGCCAACGCCCAGCAAGTGTTCAGCACCTGCGCGGCCATCGGTGGCAGCAACTGGGACCACTCGGCGCTGATCAAAGGTCTGGAACACATGGCCAACTTCTCGATTCGCGACAAGAAGTAAGCCCTGCCCCAACCTGCACCAAACCTGTGGGAGCCAGCCCTGCTGGCGATGGAATCGACGCGGTGTGCCTGCACGACCGCGCCGCCTGAATCGCTAGCAGGGCTAGCTCCCACAGGGTTCCGAGTTGCCCTTTCGAATAACAAGAATTCCGGGAGCCCGCCATGTCGGTCGATCCGCAACAACTGCTGCGCGAGCTGTTTGCCACAGCCATCGACGCGGCCCATCCGAACCAAGTTCTCGAAGCCCATCTGCCCGCCGATCGTACCGGCCGGGTGATCGTCATCGGTGCCGGCAAAGCCGCCGCCGCGATGGCGCAAGTGGTCGAGCGCTGCTGGGAAGGTGAAGTGTCTGGCCTGGTGGTGACCCGTTACGGTCACGGCGCCCCGTGCGAAAAAATCGAAGTGGTCGAAGCTGCGCACCCAGTCCCGGATGCTGCCGGCCTGGCCGTGGCCAAACGCGTGCTCGAACTGGTCAGCAACCTGACCGAGGACGACCGCGTGATCTTCCTGCTCTCCGGTGGCGGCTCGGCCCTGCTGGCGTTGCCGGCCGAAGGCATCACCCTCGCCGACAAGCAGTCGATCAACAAAGCCCTGCTCAAATCCGGCGCGACCATCGGCGAGATGAACTGCGTGCGCAAGCACCTCTCGGCGATCAAGGGCGGCCGTCTCGGCAAGGCCTGCTGGCCTGCCACTGTGTATACCTACGCGATTTCCGATGTGCCGGGCGACCTCGCCACGGTCATCGCTTCCGGCCCGACCGTGGCCGACCCAAGCACATCTGCCGAAGCGCTGGCGATCATCAAACGCTACGGCATCGACATTCCCGCTTCCGTACGCACCTGGCTGCAAAGCCCTGAGTCGGAAACCGTCAAACCCGGTGATCCGTCCTTGGCACGCAGTCACTTCCAGTTGATCGCCCGTCCTCAGCAATCGCTGGATGCGGCGGCAGTGAAATGCCGTCAGGCCGGTTTCAGCACGCTGATCCTCGGCGACCTCGAAGGTGAGTCGCGCGAAGTGGCGAAAGTCCATGCCGGCATCGCCCGCCAGATCATCAACCATGGCCAGCCACTGGCAGCGCCGTGCGTGATTCTCTCCGGCGGCGAAACCACGGTGACCGTACGCGGCAATGGCCGTGGCGGACGCAACGCCGAGTTCCTCTTGAGCCTGACCGAAAACCTCAAAGGCCAGCCCGGCGTCTACGCGCTGGCCGGTGATACCGACGGCATCGACGGCTCGGAAGACAACGCCGGCGCGATCATGACCCCGGACAGCTACGCCCGCGCCGCCGCCCTTGGCCTGAGCGCCAGCGACGAACTGGATAACAACAACGGCTACGGCTATTTCGAGGCGCTCGATGCGCTGATCGTCACCGAGCCGACCCGCACCAACGTCAACGACTTCCGCGCCATTCTGATCCTTGAGAGCTCCAAATCATGACGCCTGATAAAAAGGTCAAAATCCTCGCCACCCTCGGGCCTGCTGTCGATGGCATCGAAGACATCCGTGAGCTGGTCGAGGCCGGGGTGAATATCTTCCGCCTGAACTTCAGCCACGGCGATCATGCCGACCACGCCAAGCGCTATCAGTGGATCCGCGAAGTCGAGCGCCAGCTCAACTACCCGCTGGGCATTCTGATGGACTTGCAGGGGCCGAAACTGCGCGTCGGCAAGTTCGCTGACGGCAAGGTGCAACTGCATCGCGGTCAGGCATTCCGTCTGGATCTGGACGCGACACCGGGCGACGAACGCCGGGTAAACCTGCCACATCCGGAGATCATTGCCGCGCTGGAAGCGGGCATGGATCTGCTGCTCGACGACGGCAAACTGCGTCTGCGCGTGGTCACCAAGTACGACGATGCGATCGACACCACCGTGCTCAATGGCGGCGAACTGTCGGATCGCAAAGGTGTGAACGTGCCGCAAGCGGTGCTCGACCTCAGCCCGCTGACCGCCAAGGATCGCCGCGACCTGAGCTTCGGTCTGGAGTTGGGCGTGGATTGGGTCGCGCTGTCGTTTGTGCAGCGCCCGCAAGACATCATCGAGGCCCGCGCATTGATCGGCGACAAAGCCTTTCTGATGGCGAAAATCGAGAAGCCTTCCGCCGTTGAGCAACTGCGCGAAATCGCTGAATTGAGCGACGCGATCATGGTTGCTCGTGGCGACCTCGGCGTCGAAGTGCCGGCCGAAAGCGTGCCGCAGATTCAGAAAAACATCATCACTACGTGCCGCGAACTGGGCAAACCGGTGGTGGTGGCGACGCAGATGCTTGAGTCGATGCGTTTCTCCCCTGCCCCGACCCGTGCCGAAGTGACCGACGTTGCCAACGCCGTGGCCGAAGGTGCCGATGCGGTGATGCTGTCGGCAGAAACCGCGTCCGGCGAATACCCGCTGGAAGCCGTGCAGATGATGAGCAAGATCATTCGTCAGGTGGAGAACGGCCCGGATTATCAGACTCAGCTGGACGTCAGCCGGCCGAAGGCTGAAGCGACCGTGTCCGATGCGATCAGCTGCGCGATCCGTCGCATCAGTAACGTGCTGCCGGTGGCGGTGCTGGTCAACTACAGCGAGTCGGGCACCTCGAGTTTGCGTGCAGCGCGGGAGCGGCCGAAAGCGCCGATCCTCAACCTGACACCGAATCTGCAAACGGCGCGTCGTTTGAGCGTGGCGTGGGGCATTCACTCGGTGGTCAACGATCGCCTGCGTCAGGTTGACGAAGTCTGCTCGACCGCACTGGAAATCGCCCAGGCCCAAGGCATGGCCGAGCGTGGCGACACGCTGCTGATCACTGCCGGCGTGCCGTTTGGTCAGCCGGGGTCGACTAACTCGCTGCGGATCGAAACATTGATTTAACCGCCCACCATGATCGTTCCCACGCTCCGCGTGGGAATGCGGCCCGGGACGCTCTGCGTCCCAAGAGCAGACGCAGAGCGTCCTTTGAGGCATTCCCACGCAGAGCGTGGGAACGATCAGTACCGAATGAACTGCCCATGCCTGCCAATCATTTCAACACTCACTGCCCCGACTGGGCCGAGGCTTTGCTCAACGGTTTCAGTCAAATATTCCTCCAGCGTCATCCGCTGTGCGGCCTGCTGTGCCTGTTGGCGATCCTGCTGACGGCACCCGTGCTGTTCGCCGGAGCGCTGCTCGGTGCCGTCGCCGGTTTGCTCACCGCGCAACGCCGCAACTACGCCAAGGCTGATCGCCAGGCCGGACTGTTCAGCTACAACGGCATCTTACTCGGTCTGCTGCTGAGCCTGTATTTCCCGTGGTCGCCGATGCTGCCGCCGCTGATTCTCGCCGCCGGCGGCTTGAGCGCAATGGCCACACAGCAATGGCTCAAACATGTGTACCGCAACCGATCGATTCCGGCCTATACCTCGCCGTTTGTCGCCATGAGCTGGGTGCTGTTGATGTTTGCCGAACCATCGGCGCCGATGGCGCACATCGAGATGAACACGCTGAACCTGCTCGCCGCCGAACTGCGCGGTTTGGGCCAGGTGATGTTCCTTGGTCATCCGCTGGCCGGCGCGCTCATCGCCATTGGTTTGCTACTGGCTGATCGGCGGGCGTTTTGCTGGGCAATGCTGGCGTCAGCCATCGGTCTGGCTTCGAGCCTGCTGCACCACGAAACCAGCGCTGCGCTCTTGGGTTTGGGCAGCTACAACGCCGTATTGGCCGCACTCGCGTTCTCTGCGCAACGCCAACAACCGTGGCTGCCGCTGCTCGGCATCGTCCTGGCGCTGCTGGTGACGCCACTGTTTGCAGCGGTTGGCCTTGCGACCCTGACCGCGCCGTTCATCCTCGCCGGCTGGCTGATCCGCGCCGGTATCCAGATGCTCGGCAAAACCCCGGTCGAGCGTGCGCCTTGCGCTCATGGGGAGAATCAACCTAGGCTGCGCTGATCTTCGATTCAGGCGTTATCCATGGACAGCAGCAACAGTTGGCGCGAACGGCTTTACGTCATGATTTTCCAAAGCGACACCCTCGCCGGGCGTCGCTTCGACGGCATCTTGCTGTTGATCATCCTCGCCAGTCTGGTGATCGTGATGCTCGACAGCATCGACAGCATTCACCAGAACTACGCCGACGTGCTGGCCTACATCGAGTGGGGCTTCACGATCATCTTTCTCGGCGAGTACATCCTGCGTCTTTATTGCTCACCGAAACCCTTGCGCTACGCCTTCAGCTTTTACGGGCTGGTGGATTTGCTGGCGATCGTGCCCGGCATCCTCGCCCTGTATTACAGCGACGCGCAGTACCTGCTGATCATTCGGATCATCCGCATGCTGCGGATCTTCCGCGTACTCAAACTCAGCCCGTACCTCAAGCAAGCCAACTATTTGATGTCGGCGCTGCGCGGCAGCAAGCAGAAGATCGTCGTGTTTCTGGTCAGCGTCTGCACGCTGGTGACGGTGTTCGGCACCTTGATGTACGTGATCGAAGGCCCGGAACATGGCTTCACCAGCATTCCCAAAGGTATCTATTGGGCGATCGTCACACTGACCACCGTGGGCTTCGGCGACATCGTGCCGAAGACCCCGCTGGGCCAGGTGATTTCGTCGCTGGTGATGATCACCGGTTACTCAATCATTGCCGTGCCCACCGGTATTTTCACCGCCGAACTGGCCAACGCCATGCGCGGTGAACAGCTGCAACACGACTGCCCGGTGTGCAAGAAAAACAGCCACGAACACGGCGCGGCCTTCTGCTCACGATGTGGCAATGCCTTGTTCAAGAAACTGGAATAAGCAAAGAGCTTTTTAATCTTTAAGCGACTATGCGCGCGCCGTTATAGTCGGTGGCAATTGAACATCACCCCCTGCTCCTACACAGATAAAACAAGGAATGCGCAGTGAAAAAACTCTTTGGCGCCTCACTTCTCGCCGCCGGCCTGGCCTTGGCCAACATCGCCCAGGCAGCCCCGACGCTGCTTAACGTTTCCTACGACGTGATGCGCGATTTCTACAAGGACTACAACACTGCGTTCCAGAAACACTGGCAAGCCGAGCACAACGAAAACATCACCGTGCAGATGTCCTTCGGCGGCTCGAGCAAGCAAGCGCGCTCGGTGATCGATGGCCTGCCGGCTGACGTCATCACCATGAACATGGCCACCGACATCAACGCCCTCGCCGACAACGGCAAACTGGTCCCGGAGAATTGGGTCACGCGCCTGCCGAACAACAGCGCGCCGTTCACCTCGGCCACGGTGTTTATCGTCCGCAAAGGCAACCCGAAAGCCCTGAAGGACTGGCCGGATCTGCTCAAGGACGGCGTGCAAGTGATCGTGCCGAACCCGAAAACCTCGGGTAACGGCCGCTACACCTACCTCTCGGCCTGGGGTTACGTGCTGAAGAACGGCGGCGACGAGAACAAGGCCAAGGACTTCGTCGGCAAACTGTTCAAGCAAGCGCCGGTGCTCGATACCGGTGGCCGCGCCGCGACCACCACGTTCATGACCAACCAGATCGGCGACGTACTGGTAACCTTCGAAAACGAAGCCGAAATGATCGCCCGCGAGTTTGGCCGTGATCAGTTTGAAGTGATCTACCCAAGTGTTTCGGCTGAGGCTGAACCACCGGTTTCCGTGGTCGATAAAGTCGTCGACAAGAAAGGCTCGCGTGCGGCGGCGGATGAATATCTGAAGTTCCTGTGGTCGCCGGAAGGTCAGGAAATTGCGGCGGCGAACTACTTGCGCCCGCGTGATCCAGCGGTGCTGGCGAAGTACACCGATCGCTTCCCGAAAGTGGATTTCCTCTCGGTGGAGAAGACCTTTGGTGACTGGCGTACGGTGCAGAAGACGCACTTCAATGATGGTGGGGTTTTTGATCAGATTTACAGCGGACAGTAACACCTGATCCCCTGTAGGAGCTGCCGAAGGCTGCGATCTTTTGATCTTGATCTTAAAAACAAAATCAAAAGATCGCAGCCTTCGGCAGCTCCTACGGGGGATTGTGTTCAGGCCGTTACATCGGTGGGGTAACTCCGTCCTTGCCGGCAGAAATCGATTGCGCCGTCAGCGTGCCATCCGCACTCTGCGTGACGAACGTCACGATCTTCACGCCAACCTTGAGCAAGCTTCGATCACCCGGCTGCAGATT
This sequence comes from Pseudomonas sp. 4CAES_32.4, assembly GCF_058136335.1. NCBI lineage: Bacteria > Pseudomonadati > Pseudomonadota > Gammaproteobacteria > Pseudomonadales > Pseudomonadaceae > Pseudomonas > Pseudomonas sp. 4CAES_32.4. Next base: position 1,765,194 of record NZ_CM176882.1, on the reverse strand, counting down.
GACGATCGGCACATCCTCCGGGACCAGGATCTTCTGTTGCCCGCCCTTGTAGTTCACCGTCAGCACCCGTCCGTTGCTCACCACCAGATCACCGACGCTGCCATTGGTCATGCTGCTGCCCTTGCCCAGATCGAATGGACGATGGCCATCGCCGCTGCCCGCCAGCTCCGGCGGGAACACGTGCACTTCCAGCGCTTTGAGTGTGCCGTCTTCCTGTGGCATTGCTGCCGAACCGATGTAGCTACCGGGCTTGATGTCTTCGATATTGGCCAGGGTGACGGCGCGAACCTTGGTGTCGGCCGCCAACTGAATCACCACGTTCTCGCCGCTGTTGACGTGGACTTTCAGTGAGTCGGCGCTAACCCCGGTGATCTCGCCGCGCACGCCGAGGCGCATCCCCGGTGCATCAGCGGCCTGCACGCTCGTCGCGCCGAGCAGGCTGATCAGGACAATCGTTGCGATAAGGCGAAGCTTCATGGCAATCCTCCGGTCATGAATGTGGAACAAGCCGATGCAAACATAAGCACGCTATCGAACAGGATGTAAGTGAATGTATCATCGACCCTCAACGGTCGGGCGCAAGGTCCGCCGATGGATGACAAGTCGATAGCATCGGGTCATTCCGCAACGGAATAACTGATATCAACCGCCGGCGTCTTCTGCCTGCCCGGTTTGTCCCATAGCCTCACCGCACTCCCTTTCGCTGGATCGAGAAACCTTATGACCACCACCGCTCACGCAATGACCCGAGGCATGGTGCTGCTGTTCGCCTTCTGCTGCGGCGCCATCGTTGCCAACATCTACTACGCGCAGCCAATCATCGGTCTTATCGCGCCGGACATTGGTCTCTCCGACACCATGGCCAGCTTCATCGTCTCGCTGACGCAAATCGGTTATGCGCTGGGCCTGTTCTTCCTGGTGCCGCTGGGCGATCTGCTGGAAAACCGCCGGTTGATGATCATCACCACGGTGGTGGCGATTGCCAGCCTGTTGGCGGCGGCGTTTACCGATCAACCGAATGTGTTTTTGCTGATCTCGTTGCTGGTGGGCTTCAGTTCGGTGTCGGTGCAGATTCTGATTCCACTCGCGGCGCATTTGGCGCCGGAAGAATCCCGTGGCCGGGTGGTTGGCGGGATCATGGGCGGCTTGCTGCTGGGTATTTTGCTGGCGCGGCCGGTGTCGAGTGTGGTCGCCGACCATTTAGGCTGGCGGGCGATGTTCATGATTGCTGCCGCATTGATGGCGGCAATCAGCGTTGTCTTGGCACTGACCGTGCCCAAGCGCCAACCCGATCACAGCGCCACTTATGGTCAACTGATTGGCTCGCTGTGGACCCTCCTGCGTCAGCAACCGGTATTGCGTCAGCGTGCGTTTTATCAGGGCTGCATGTTCGCCACGTTCAGCCTGTTCTGGACTGCGGTGCCGCTGGAACTGGCGCGCAACCATGGTCTGTCGCAAAGCGAGATCGCTATTTTTGCTCTGGTCGGTGCCATCGGTGCCATCGCCGCGCCAATCAGCGGGCGTCTTGCCGATGCCGGTCATACCCGCATCGCCTCGCTGCTGGCCATGCTGTTCGCCAGCCTGAGCTTCCTGCCCGCGTTCATCCACCCCGCCTACAGCGTTATCGGCCTGGCCGTGACCGGCGTGGTCCTCGACTTCTGCGTACAGATGAACATGGTGCTCGGCCAACGCGCCGTTTACTCGCTGGACGCGAAAAGCCGTGGCCGTCTGAACGCGCTGTACATGACCAGCATCTTCATCGGCGGCGCGTTCGGTTCGTCGGTGGCCAGTGCGGTGTACGAGCATGGCGGCTGGTTGTGGATCGTGATTGTCGGCAGTGTGTTTCCGCTGTTGGCGTTGTTACGGTTTTTGAGTGCTTCGCAGCGCGGCTCATTGGCAACGGCGTAAAGCGTCAAAAGCTTCGCGAGCAAGCTCGCTCCCACAGGTTATTCACTACGCCCGTGGGAGCGATGACGTTCAATATCGAACCAGTTTTTCCATCGCCGCGTCCGCGAGAAAGGAGGAGCGGCTTTTGACGTTGTGCTCGCGCACATAACGATCGATTCGCTGGATCACGTAACCGGGCAGCGTCACGTTGACCTTCTCGGTCTTGCCGAGATACGGCGAGATATCCAGTTCCAGCATGCCCCAGCCCATATCGGCGAATTCCGGATTACTGCGATGGGCGGATGCCGATGTCGGCATAGGGATCGACTCACCGTCCGCCGCAATCTCTTGCAGCATGATGTGGGCGATTTCAACCGCCGCATTGTAGGCATCTTCAAAGCTATCCCCTGCCGTAACGGCGCCGGGAATATCGGGGATCTGAATACCAATGGCGGTATTTTCGTCACCCCATTCGATGCAGATTGGATATTGCATTATGGATCTCCTTGGTAACTGGCTGGCGGGTTATACAACCCGGCCAATCGCCTCCTTAGCCTAGCCTGTTAAAAATAACCCTAGAGTTATCTTTATTTAAGCACAGGAAACCGCAATGCGACGTCCGGTTGTTTTGCAGAGTGTGAGTTTTCATTCATTCCCGCCGAGCATGAATGCTATGCCACGCACCTGCGTTCCCCTCCCCGTGCCTGACGGTCACTCTTGAACCCAGCCACTACCGGCGCTTCTTCAGGACTTTCGACCATGACCCTGCAAGCAAAACTCGATGCCTTCAAAGCCGACTTCAAGGCTGGCAAACCACCTTACAACGCCCCGGCCGACATCCACCCGGTGATGGAGCGCGCCACTGCCGAACTGATCGCCTCCGGCGCCGCCGGTCGTGCCTTGAAGGTCGGCGATACGGCGCCGCTGTTCACCTTGAAAGACCCTGAGGGCAACCCGGTCTCGTCCGCCGATCGGCTGGTACAAGGGCCTCTGGTGCTGACGTTTTATCGTGGCGTCTGGTGCCCGTACTGCAACATGGAGTTGCAGGCATTACAGGCTTTTCTGCCAGCGATTCGGGACGCTGGAGCGAGTCTGCTGGCGATTTCACCGCAGATCGCTGCCAACAGCCGCAAGTCGCAACGCATCAACGAACTGCAATTCCCGATCCTCAGCGATCCACGCAACGACGTCGCCGCAGCCTTCGGTTTGCGCTTCGAGTTGCCGGACTACCTGATCGAACTGTACAAAAATCTGCGCAATGACCTTCCGACTTTCAACGATGATCCGGCCTGGACCTTGCCGATGCCGGCGCGCTACGTGATCGGTCAGGATGGCGTGATTCGTTACGCCGAGGTCAACCCGGATTACACTCAGCGTCCCGAGCCTGAAGCGATGCTGGATGCATTGCGCGGCTGAATCGATGATCCATGCCCTGGAGTTGCCATGACCCGACGTACTTTCCTCATCACCGGCGCCAGCAAAGGCATTGGCCGGGCGCTGGCCGAACATCTCGACCGCGCCGGGCATCGGGTGGTGGGGATTGCTCGCCAGCCGGATCTGAGCTTTCCGGGGATTCTGTTTCCGCTGGATCTGAGCGATCGCAAGTTGACCGGTGAGGTGCTGTCGGAGCTCGCGCGCACTTACGAGTTCGACGGTTTGGTGAACAACGTCGGGCTGGTGCGACCGCAGGCGTTGGGCGAAATCGAACTGGACGCCTTCGACGATGTGATGCGGCTCAATCTGCATTCAGCGTTGCAGGCGACCCAGACGTTGTTGCCGGGAATGCGCACGCGGGGTTGGGGGCGGGTGGTGAATATCTCCAGCCTGACGGTGTTGGGCATCACCCAGCGCACGGCGTATGCGGCGGCGAAAGCGGCGCTGATCAGTTTCACCCGCTCGTGGGCACTGGAGTTGGCGCAGACCGGGATCACCGTGAACGCCGTGGCACCGGGGCCGACCGAGACCGAACTGTTTCGCGCCAACAATCCGCCGGGCAGCGAGGGTGAAGCGCGCTATCTGGCCGGGGTGCCGATGGGAAGGCTTGGGCAACCGGAGGAGATTGCCTCGGCGATTGCCTTTTTGCTGTCCGAGCAGAGCGGCTTTATCACCGGGCAAACACTGTTTGTCGACGGCGGCGCCTCAATCGGCAAAGCCGCGTTCTAACTAACCCCCCAAGTCCCCTGTGGGAGCCAGCCCTGCTGGCGATAGCGTCTGTTCAGTCAGCATTGAATAACCTGACCCACCGCTATCGCCAGCAGGGTTGGTTCCCACAGGGTTCCACGACAATTTTCCCGATGTGTACAGGAGCATTGATGGACCGCCTCGCCGCCATGGAAACTTTCGTCTGCGTCGTCGAAACCGGCTCGTTTTCCGCCGCCGCCCGGCGCTTGAACATCGGCCAGCCCGCCGTTTCGAAAACCATCGCTCATCTGGAAAAGCGCCTGGCGGTCAGCCTGCTTCTGCGTTCGACTCGCGGCCTGACCCCGACCGAAGCCGGCTTGGCCTTTTTCGAACGGGCCAAACGCGCCCTCGAAGAAGCTGACGAGGCCGATAACGCTGCGCGTGGCAGCGCCAGCGGTCTGAGCGGCAGCTTGCGCATCAGCGCCGCCGTGACCTTCGGCCGCCTGCACATCGTGCCGCAACTGGGGCCGTTCCTCGATCAGCACCCGCAACTGAACATCGACCTGATGCTCGACGACCGCAACATCAATCTGGTCGAAGAAGGCATCGACATTGCCTTGCGCATGGGTGCACTCAGCGACTCGGGACTCACCGCCCGCAAGATCGCTGACTGCCGCCGCGTGGTGCTTGGCACACCGGCTTACTTTGCCAAGTACGGCGAACCGGCCTGTCCTGCCGAATTGAGCAAACACCAAGCAGTCGTCTACAACCTCGGAGGAGGCAACACCTGGCAGTTCACCAAAGGCACGGAGCAACAATCGGTGATCCTCAGCGGACGTTTGCGCGTCAGCGCGGCTGAGGGCGTACGCGAAGCCGTGCTGGCCGATCAGGGCCTGACGCTGGCCTCCGAATGGATGTTCGCCCCGGAACTGGCCAGCGGCGCAGTGAAAACCGTCATGCACGACTGGACCCTCCCCGATCTGGATTTATGGGCGGTGTTTCCGACGGGAAGAATGGCCAGCGCCAAGGCGCGGGCGTTTGTTGAGTATGTGCAGGGGGTGTTGGCCAGTTGAACAGCAAGATCAAAAGATCGCAGGCTTCGCCAGCTCCTACAGTACGGCAAGTGCTAAGCCTCTAAAAAAACGGCGATCCAAAGATCGCCGTTTTCGTTTTACTGCCCGAACTGCTTGCCCAACCCCGGTGGCACGCCGTGGATGTTGGTGTCTTCCCATGGGCCGTTGGGGCTGACGGCGCGGCTCCAGCCATTGTTCCAGCGGTAGTAGGTGCGTTGGCGGTAGAAGGTGTTGGTCTGGTCGTCGAGAACGTAGACGCCGAGTTTCTGATCCCAGTGGCTGTTGCCGCCCGGTGGTGGGGCGAAGCTGGCCGAGGTGCGCGGCACGGGTTTGGCCGGTTTCGCCGGGATGCTTTTGCCTGGGGTCGGCGAGGTCGATGGGGTCGGGCTGGGTTGTGACGGAGGGATCGGCGGCAGGTTGGTCGTCGGTTCCGGTCGTTGCACCGCACATGCACTCAAGCCCAGGGCCAGTGTGAGGACTGTGATTCGGGCGATGGTGTGCATAGCGGTGCTTTCCTGTTGTGCCCGACTATTTGTCCGGGCTGTCGATGGTCAGTTTTTGTAGCGCAGTGGTGCTGCTGGCCAGAGGGCCGCTGCGACCGATCCACTCACCGGCCGTTGGCTGGCCGGCGCGGGAGATGCGCGCAACCAGTTGGACTTCAGGGAAGTTCGACAGTTTCAACTGCGGCATCATGGCGTCGGCATCGCCCAGTTCGACGGTGACTGGCAGATCGGCCACGGTCAAACGCTTGGCCGCCAGTGGTGCCGGCGGGCCGGACGTGGCGCGGGCGAAGATGAACACGCTATCACCCGGCTGCACTTTGCCTTTGAGCTCGCTGGCCAGATCGACGCTGACTTTCAACAGCGCGGTTTTCGCGGCTACAGGTGCCTGAGCGACCTTGCCACCGCTGGCTTCCAGGCGCTCGGCGGCGCGCTTGATCCCGCCTTGCAGCGCGGCGCGGGAACTGTCCTCCGGCGGCAGTTGCGCCAGCAAGCGGTTCCAGTAATCGATGGCTTGCTGATAACGCTCGCCTTCGAACGCGGCGATGCCGAGCAGACCGAGGCTGGTGACTTCCTTTGGATCAGCCTTGAGCGCTTCGTCGGTCAGCGCCTGGATCTTCGCCGACCACTTTTTGCCGTCAGCAAAATACTGCGCCTGCGCCCATTGCCCGAGCAGTTCCGGCTGGCGACCGGCCAGATTGGCAGCGCGTTCGAACATCTTCGCCGCGTCCGCCGGACGCTCTTGCGCCATGTAGGTACGGCCGAGGAAATACAGGCCTTCGGCAGAGTCCGGTTGCGCCGCGACGGCACGTTCCAGACGCTGGGTCATCTCTTCCATCGACTGCGGTGCCTGGGCGAATTCGCGGGTCAGTTCGACCTTGTCGGCAGCGCCGAAGTGCATGTACAGACCCAGGCCCAACACCGGCACCAGCACCGCCGCCAACAGCGGCAACGGCTTGCCCAATCGGGAAACGCGCGGTGCGGCAACGCCTTCGGTATCCGCGAGCAATTCACGCGCAGCTTCAGCACGACCGCTGTCCATTTGCGCCGCGTCGAGCACACCTTCAGCCTGTTGCGATTGCAATTCGGCAACACGTTCCTGATACAGCGCAACGTTCAGGGCAGTCCGATCTTCTTCACGCTGGGCGCGACGTTCGCGCAGCACCGGGATCAGCAGAAAACTCAGGGCGACCAGAAGCAACAGCCCTGCGGCAAGCCAGAAATCAATCATTCTTGGTTTTTATCCAACAGTTGGTCGAGGCGCTGACGCTCATCGGCGCTAAGCGATTGCGGGGTTTCGGTGCGTTGCCCGCGACGACGGCGAACGATCACCGCGATCACCACCAATCCACCGAGCAGCAAACCGGCAGGGCCGAACCACAGCAGCGCAGTCTTGGCGTTGAGCGCCGGTTTGTAGCGGACGAAATCACCGTAGCGATCAACCATGAAATCGATGATCTGCTGATTGTCCTTGCCTTCACCGAGCATGCGGAAAATCTCTTTGCGCAGGTCAGCAGCAATAGGCGCATTGGAGTCAGCGATGTCCTGATTCTGGCACTTGGGGCAGCGCAACTCTTTGGTCAACTCGCGGAAACGCTCGCGATCCGCTTCTTTGGCGAACTCATAAGTGTCGATCGCGGCATGGGCCACACCGACCAGACTCAAGCCCAATACCAGGGCCGCTAAAAAACGCTTCATGGCTTGGCCTCATCGACCAGCGCCTGATACTTGGCCGCGAGTTTTTCACGCCAGACCTGCTCGTCGATCACGCCGACGTACTTGTCGCGGATGATGCCCTTGGCGTCGATGAAGAAGGTTTCCGGCGCACCGTAGACGCCGAGATTGAGGCCCAGCGAGCCTTCGTCGTCACGGATGTCCAGCACGTACGGGTTGTGGAACTCGGCCAGCCACTTCAAGGCATCGGCATTGGTGTCCTTGTAGTTGATGCCGTAGATCACCACGCCGCGCTCGGCGAGTTTGTTCAGCACCGGATGCTCGACCCGGCAGGAAATACACCAAGTGCCCCAAACGTTGACCAGCGCTGGCTTGCCAAGAATGTCGGCCTTGGTCAGGCTCTTGTCGCCCTGCACGTTTGGCAGGGAAAACTCCGGGAACGGCTTGTTGATCATCGCCGACGGCAATTCCGCCGGATCAAGGTACAGACCGCGATAAAGAAACACCGCCACCAGCAGGAAAATCGCCAATGGCACCAACATCAACCAACGTCTCATGCCGCCGCTCCCGTCATACCCAGGGCTTCACGCACCTTGGCTTTCACCTTGACCCGATAACGTCGATCCAGCGCCGCCAGCAACCCACCGAAACCGGTCAGCAAACCGCCGAACCAGATCCAGCGCACGAACGGTTTGACGTGTACGCGCACCGCCCACGCACCGTTGTCCAGCGGCTCGCCCAATGCGACATACAAGTCACGAGTGAAACCGGCATCGATCCCGGCTTCGGTCATGACCGAATTCTGTACGGTGTACAGACGTTTTTCCGGGTGCAGCACGCTGACTTCCTTGCCATCACGAATGACCCGGATGGTGCCTTTGTCGGAGGTGAAGTTCGGCCCTTCGAAGTGCTTGGCGCCTTCGAAAACGAAGTGATAGCCGGCCAGGTCCATCGATTCGCCCGGCGCCAGACGCAGATCGCGCTCGGCACTGTTCTGGCTCGACAACACCACGCCCAACGCGCAAACCGCGATGCCGAGGTGAGCGATCTGCATGCCCCAATAGCTGCGGGTCAGGGTCGGCAAGCCTTTGATCAGGCCTTTGTGGCGAGTCTTGTCGAAGATGTCGCGCACGCCGGCGAGCAACACCCACGCGGCGAGCAGGAAGGTCGCGATCACCGCCCAGTTGAAATCGCCGTAAGCGATACCGGCAACCACGGCCAGCGCCACGCTACCCAGCAACACCGGAGTCAGCATGTTCACCAGCCATTTCACCGGGGTGTCTTTCCAGCGCACGACCATGCCGATCGCCATCACCACCATCAACAGCGCCATCAACGGAATGAACAACGCGTTGAAGTACGGCGGGCCGACCGACAGCTTGGCGCCACTGATCGCATCGAGAATCAGCGGATACAGGGTGCCGAGCAGGATCATCGACGCGGCGACGACCAGCACCAGGTTGTTGCCCAGCAGCAGGGTTTCCCGCGACCACAGGTTGAAACCGACCTGACTCTTGACCACGGGTGCGCGCAGGGCGAACAGCGTCAGCGAGCCACCGACTACAAACAACAGGAAGATCAGAATAAACACGCCGCGCTCCGGATCGGAGGCGAACGCGTGCACCGAGGTCAGCACGCCGGATCGTACGAGGAACGTCCCGAGCAAGCTCAGCGAGAACGCGGCAATCGCCAGCAATACCGTCCAGCTCTTGAACACGCCACGTTTTTCCGTGACCGCCAGCGAGTGGATCAGCGCGGTGCCGACCAGCCAAGGCATGAAGGAGGCGTTTTCCACCGGGTCCCAGAACCACCAGCCGCCCCAGCCAAGTTCGTAATACGCCCACCACGATCCGAGGGTGATGCCGATGCCGAGGAAGGCCCAGGCCACAATCGTCCACGGACGTGACCAGCGCGCCCACGCGGCATCAAGACGACCGCCCATCAACGCCGCGATGGCGAAGGCGAAGGCCACCGAAAAGCCGACGTAGCCCATGTACAACATTGGCGGGTGAACGATCAGGCCGATGTCTTGCAACAGGGGATTGAGGTCAGCGCCATTGCTGGGCATTTGCGGCAGGATGCGTTTGAACGGGTTGGACGTAAGGATCAGGAACAACAGGAAACCGGTGCTGATCATGCCCATCACCGCCAGGACGCGGGCGAGCATCACTTGCGGCAATTGCCGCGAGAACACCGACACCGCGAACGTCCAGCCACCGAGGATCAATGCCCACAGCAACAACGAACCTTCGTGGGCGCCCCACACCGCGCTGAATTTGTAATACCACGGCAACGCGGTATTCGAGTTATTCGCCACGTAGGCGACGGAGAAGTCGTCGACCATGAACGCGTAAGTCAACGCGCCGAAGGCGAACAGCAAAAACGCAAACTGTCCCCACGCAGCCGGCTGGGCCAGACTCATCCAGAAACGGTCACCGCGCCACGCGCCAACCAATGGCACCACGGCCTGCACCAGCGCAAAACACAGCGCCAGAATCATCGCCAGATGGCCCAACTCAGGAATAAAAATCGCCGACGTCATCGATCAACCCTCCTTCGCAGGCGTTGGTGCGGATTGACCGCTGTCTTTCAAGGCTTTGGTCACTTCTGGAGGCATGTACTTTTCGTCGTGCTTGGCCAGCACTTCATCGGCCACCACGACACCGTCGGCATTGAGCTTGCCCAGCGCCACGATGCCCTGCCCTTCGCGGAACAGATCCGGGAGGATGCCGCGGTAGGCGATGGTCACGGATTTATTGAAGTCGGTGACGACGAATTTGACGTCCAGCGAATCCGGCGAGCGTTGCAACGAACCGGCCTCAACCATGCCGCCAGCGCGGATCCGCGTGTCTTGCGGCGCTTCGCCGTTGGCAATCTGGGTCGGGGTGTAGAACAGATTGATGTTCTGCTGCAGGGCGCTCAAGGCCAGGCCGACGGCAGCGCCGACCCCGACCAGAATGGCCAGAATGATGATCAGACGTTTCTTGCGCAGCGGATTCACTTGCCGTTCTCCCGGCGCAGACGACGCGCCTCTTGTTGCAGATACCGCTTGCGGGCCAGGATCGGCGCCGCCACGTTGAAGGCCAGCACCGCCAGACAGATGCCGTAGGCCGACCACACATAAAGGCCATGATGACCCATGGCGAGGAAGTCGCCGACTGAAGCAAAACTCATCGAGCGGCCCCCAGACTGTGCTGCACTTCTTCTTTCACCCAACTGGCGCGGGCTTCACGCTTGAGCACTTCGAGGCGCATGCGCAGCAACAGCACGGCGCCGAAGAAGCAGTAGAAACCCAGCACGGTCAGCAACAGCGGCAGCCACATCTCGGCGGGCATTGCCGGTTTTTCCGTGAGGGTGAAGGTCGCGCCCTGGTGCAGGGTGTTCCACCACTCCACCGAATATTTGATGATCGGGATGTTGATCACTCCGACGATGGCCAGCACCGCGCAGGCCTTGGCGGCGCTGTCGCGGTTGCTGATCGCATTGCCCAGCGCGATCACGCCGAAATACAGAAACAGCAGAATCAGCATCGAGGTCAGGCGCGCGTCCCAGACCCACCACGAACCCCAGGTCGGTTTGCCCCAGATCGCCCCGGTGACCAGCGCCACGGCGGTCATCCACGCACCGATCGGCGCCGCGCATTGCAGGGCGACGTCGGCCAGTTTCATCTTCCACACCAGCCCGACCACACCGCACACCGCCAGCATCACGTAGATCGACTGAGCGAGCATCGCGGCAGGCACGTGGATGTAGATGATGCGAAAGCTGTTGCCTTGCTGATAGTCCGGCGGCGCGAAGGCCAGGCCCCAAACGACGCCGACACCAATCAGCAGCAACGCTGCGATGCTCAACCACGGCAAGAACTTGCTGCTGATGCCGTAGAACCACTTGGGCGAGCCGAGCTTGTGAAACCAGGTCCAGTTCATACTGTTTCCATCACGGGTGCCCTTCGCTATGAAGAGCCAGGGTCTTTACTGATCAAAAAATGATCAGACCTCATTATTCGCCGACGCTGATCTTCAGGCCAGCGGCTATTGCAAAGGGTGTCAGGGTGATCGCCAGAGCGGTCAGGCTACCAAGCCACAGCAGATACCCGGTCGCCGGCATGCCTTGGAGGGCTGCCTGCAAGGCGCCACTGCCGAGGATCAACACCGGGATGTACAACGGTAGAATCAGCAGCGCCAGCAACAGGCCGCCACGTTTCAAACCGACCGTCAATGCCGCGCCCACCGCGCCGAGCAAGCTCAGCACCGGTGTGCCCAACAACAACGAAAGCAGCAAAACCGGCAGGCAGGCGACGGGCAAACCGAGCATCAACGCCAGCAAGGGCGAGAGCAGAACCAGTGCCAGACCGGAGAAAAGCCAGTGTGCCAGCACCTTGGCCAAAACCAGAAGTGGCAGCGGGTGCGACGAAAGGACCCACTGTTCCAGGGAGCCATCTTCGAAATCACTGCGGAAAAGCCCGTCCAGCGAGAGCAGGACCGACAAAAGCGCCGCCACCCAGACTAACCCGGGGGACAGGTTTTGCAACACTTGAGTTTCCGGGCCGACGGCCAGCGGGAACAAAGCGATGACGATGGCGAAGAAAATCAGTGGATTGGCGAGTTCCGCCGGGCGGCGAAACAGCAGTCGGGATTCACGGGCAACCAGCAGGCCAAACACACTCATACTGCCCAGTTCCCCAGATCGATGTCGCGATAACCGGCCGGCATCCGGCTCAGCGTGTGGTGCGTGGTCAAGACCACCAGACCGCCACGCTCGCAGTGCCGGGCCAGGTGTTCTTCGAGTTGCGCCACGCCCTGCTTGTCGAGGGCGGTGAATGGCTCATCGAGAATCCACAACGGCGGGCTGTCGAGATACAACCGCGCCAGCGCCACGCGGCGTTGCTGACCGGCGGACAGGCTGTGGCAAGGAACATCTTCGAATCCGCGCAATCCTACCGCTGCCAGCGCTTGCCAGATCGCCTCGCGTTCGGCGGGATGATGCAGGGCGCAGAGCCAAGACAGATTCTCTTCCGGGGTCAGCAGATCCTTGATCCCGGCAGCGTGGCCGATCCACAGCAGATTGCGTGCGAGTTCGCTGCGTTGCTCGGTCAGCGGCTGACCATTGAGCAGGACCTGACCGTCGGTCGGCTGCATCAGCCCGGCCAACAAGCGCAATAAACTGGTTTTACCGCTGCCGTTGGGACCGCTGATCTGCACCATATCGCCACTGGCCAGTCTCAATTCGAGATTTTCGAAGAGCAGCCGCAGATCACGTTCACACGCGAGGGCAACGGTTTGCAGGACAGGACTGGTCAAGGGATCACGGGCCTTATACGGTTCAAGTCGGCTCTGGTGCGGCCGTTAAAGAGATGCAGCATAGATGCATTGACGGCGCAATCTAGAGAGCTGCGTCAAACAATTGTTATGTTTTTTGATCGAAGCGCAAGACGCGCGGCATTATACATGGCGTGCCTTACTCTCAAGAGTGCAATTTCCTCAGGTTGTGTCCGCGTATGACAGGCGAAATGAACATCCTCCCGCTCCCGCCCACCACCCCGGCGACCGTTCGCCCGCAGGTCGGTGAGTTGCTGAAGCTGTTGACCCCGGTCGAGGGCTTGATCAGTGCCGGGCAAAGCGCCAAGGCTGAGGTGTTGTCGCTCAAGCAAGCGGATCAGACTTTCCAGTTACTGCTCAAGGTGACGCTGGAAAGCGGCCGCCAGACTACCGTGCAGGCGACCAGCAATCTGCCGTTGCCACAGGGCACCAGTCTGGCGATCACCCAGCCCTCGGCGGGCAATCTGGCGATCACCGTGCAGCAAGCCATCGCCAGCAGCGTCGCCGCCCTCACCCGCATCGACACCGCGCAATTGCCGGTCGGCACCCTGCTGCAGGGCAAAGTATTGACCTCGCAAGTGCTGCCGCAAACGCCGGGACAGGCGACGGTGTTTCGCTCGCTGGTCAGTTTGCTCAACACCGCCCAGAGCGGCAGCACATTGACCATCGACAGTCCGCAACCGCTGCGCATCGGCACCCTGCTGTCGGCGCTGGTCGAAGACACGCAAACCCTGAAATTCCTGCCGATGAGCAGCCGACAGGAGCAACTCGCTGTCAGCCAGCAACTGCTTGGCCAGCAAAGCCGCCAAGCCTCGCTGACGGGTTTGTTGAACGCGCTGCAAAACCTGCCGGCCGACACCGATCAGACGTCGCAGGACCTGCGCGCAGTGGTCGACAAATTGCTCGCCAGCCTGCCCGACGTGCAGCAACTGAGCACCGCCAAAGGTGTCGCGCTGGCCCTGGCCAACAGCGGCGCCTTTCTCGAAGCGAAACTGCTCGGCGGCCAGAACCCGACACTGGCGCCAGACATGAAAGCCGATCTGCTCAAGCTGATCGCGCAACTGACGCCGGGCTTGCCCAGCAGCACCAGTTTCAACGCGATCATCGCCGCCAACACCCTCGCGCAGGCGCTGCCGAGTTTCGTCCGCAACGCTCTCGGCACCCTCGGCCAAGTCAGTGCCAAACCGGTGCCGAGCAGCTTCCCCCTGCCCGACCGCCTGCTGCAAAATCTGGAAGGCGAAGGCGATCTGGAACAGCTGCTGCGACTGGCCGCTGCGGCGGTTTCGCGTCTGCAAAGCCATCAACTGTCGAGTCTGGAGCAGACCGGCGTCACCGATGATGGACGCCTGCTCAGCACCTGGCAGCTGGAAATCCCCATGCGCAACCTGCAGGACATCGTGCCGCTACAGGTGAAGTTCCAGCGTGAAGAAGCGCCGGAGCGCGAACCGCAGCCGAACGAACGTCGCGACGAACGTGAACCCAAACAACACCTGTGGCGCGTCGATCTGGCGTTCGACATGGAACCGCTCGGGCCGATGCAGATTCAGGCGCAGCTGATCGCCGGCAGCCTGTCCAGCCAGCTCTGGGCCGAACGGCCGTACACCGCTGACCTGATCGAAAACAACCTGTTCGCTCTGCGCCAGCGTCTGCTTGATCGCGGGCTGAACGTGGGCGATCTCGACTGCCATCTCGGCACCCCGCCGCAAGGCAACCAAACCCGCCTCGAACACCGCTGGGTCGACGAAACCGCATGAACGATTCCACTGCCCCACGCCAGGCCATCGCCCTCAAATACGACGGCAACCACGCCCCGACTCTCACCGCCAAGGGTGATGAAGAACTGGCCGAAGAAATCCTGCGCATCGCTCGCGACTGCGAAGTGCCGATTTATGAGAATGCCGAGTTGGTGCGCTTGTTGGCACGGATGGAACTGGGCGACAGCATTCCGGAAGAGTTGTACCGGACAATCGCCGAGATCATCGCGTTTGCGTGGAATCTGAAGGGGAAATTCCCCGAGGGACACGACCCGGACGCGCCGATGGTCGAGAAAGACGTCACCCTACGCGGCGATGATTACTAAGCCCTGAAAGCAAAAGATCGCAGCCTTCGGCAGCTCCTACATGGGATCTATGCAGGAGCTGCCGAAGGCTGCGATCTTTTGATCTTGCTTGCCGCTAAAAGCTCGAAGCTCTTAGCTGCCTTTATGTAGTTTACGCATCAACTCCGCCTCAGCCTGGGTCAAGCCACACGACTGAGTCAGTTCATCAACGCTCGCGCCCATGCCCACCAGTTTCGCCGCTTGGGCGAATGACAGGCTGGATGGGTCGCGCTGTTCCAGCGCAACAATCTTGTCTGGCAACGGGCTCACCACCGCACGCAGTTCGTGCAGCGCTTCGCCCATGCGCACGTTACCGTTCTGGTAATCGTCGACACGTTTGGCCAGGTCTTTGATGCGCTGATCACGCAGCGCATCGCCCTGAGCCTGTTGTGCAGCAATCACTTTTTGCGCCTTGATGTACGACACAAACATTGCCAGCGTGCCTGCCCAGAAAAGGAACAGGACAATGACCGCGACCTCGAGAATCAATCAGATATTCTCCAGGTCCGACCATTCTTCTTCGCTCATCATCTTGTCCAGCTCGACCAGGATCAGCAACTCGTTGTTCTTGTTGCACACGCCCTGGATGAACTTGGCCGACTCTTCGTTGCCGACGTTTGGCGCGGTCTCGATTTCCGACTGACGCAGGTAAACCACTTCGGCCACGCTGTCGACCATGATGCCAACGACTTGCTTGTCGGCTTCGATGATGACGATACGGGTGTTGTCGCTGATCTCGCCGCTGTTCAGGCCGAAGCGCTGACGGGTGTCGATCACGGTGACCACGTTACCGCGCAGGTTGATGATGCCCAGCACGTAGCTTGGCGCGCCCGGCACCGGAGCGATTTCGGTGTAGCGCAGCACTTCCTGAACGCGCATCACGTTGATGCCGTAGGTTTCGTTGTCCAGCTTGAAGGTCACCCATTGCAGGATCGGATCTTCAGAACCCTTTGCCGCCGTCGCCTTGTCGTTCATACCCTAGCCCCTCGAAGTACCGCCCTAGCGGTGTATGTTTCGTTTTCCGGCATATCGATGCCGGTAGTGTCTGTTATGTCGATTTGTGGTTCGGCTTACTGCCGGACATGTGCTTTGCCCCGCCACTGGCGATCAACTCGGCCAGTGCGGATACATCGAGCAAGGCGCACATGTGTTCAATCACCGTGCCGGCGAGCCATGGCCGCTGACCTCGATGACTTCTCCATTTGATTTCATTCGGGTCCAGGCGCAACGAGCGGCTGACCTGATGCACCGCCAGGCCCCACTCGTAACCTTGTACCGAAATCACGTACTGCAGGCCCTGACGGAAGTCATCGCGGTAGCGATCCGGCATGACCCAGCGCGCGGTGTCCAAAACTTTCAGGTTGCCTGCCTGGCTCGGCAGAATGCCGAGGAACCATTCCGGCTGACCGAACAACGGCGTCAGCTCGTGACCGGCCAGCGAATAGATCGAACCGAGGCACACCAGCGGCACGGCCAGGGTCAACCCGGCGACGTCGAACAGCAGGCATTCGAACGCTTCGGAGGCCCAGGCCGGGCGACCATCGGTTTCCACCGGTGGCGGCGTGTTGTTCGGCGGCAGATGCACTTCGACCAGCGGCGGCACCAGCGTCTGCTCGACGGGTGCGGGTGCAACCGGAGCAGGAGCGGGTTCGACCACAGCCGGTTCCGGCGTGGTTTTCAGCAACTGTGTTTGCAGCAACGGCGCGAGCGTCGACACTGGCGCGCGAGTTTCTTCAATCAATGCCACTGGCGCTTTGACCGTCGGCGCAGCGACTGGAGCAGCAACCGGTTTGGCGGTTTTCTGCGCATCACGCGCCTGCTCTTCCAGCACCGCTGCCTGAAATTCGTCGAGTGCTTCGGCGCTTTCCACAACGTCAGGTTCCGCCGCGATGACCGCTGGCAGCGCTTCCGGAACGTCATGCAGCAAGTCTTCCAGATAGGACTGCAAGGCCAATTGCGGGCGCGAGGTGAGTTTGACGGGGCGGTTCATGCTCACGCCACCTGCGGAACAAGTTGTTGCGCCAACAGATGCTTGAGCAGCGCGCGGTAGGCCAGCACGCCACGGCTCTTGCCGTCGAATTGCGAAGGCGTGACACCGGCACGGCTGGCGTCGCGCAGACGGGTATCGACCGGGATGTAACCCTGCCAGATCTCGTCGGGAAATTTGTCGCGCAGCACGCGCAAGGTATGCATCGATGCCTGCGTGCGACGGTCGAACAAGGTCGGCACGATGCTGAACGGCAGCGCCTGTTTGCGCGAGCGATTGATCATGGCCAAGGTGTTGACCATGCGCTCCAGGCCTTTGACCGCCAGGTGTTCGGTCTGCACCGGGATCACCAGTTGCTGACTCGCGGCGAGCGCATTGACCATCAGCACGCCGAGCAATGGCGGGCTGTCGATGACGGCATAATCGAAGTCCTGCCACAGCTGCGCCAGACTCTTGGCGATCACCAGACCGAGGCCACTCTGCCCCGGCGACTGACGTTCAAGGGTCGCCAGCGCGGTGCTCGACGGCAACAGGGAAATACGTTCGTCGCTGGTCGACAACAGCAACTGCCCCGGCAGGCCTTGCGGCACGTTGCCCTTGTGCAGAAACAGGTCGTAGTTGCTGTGTTCCAGGCTGTCGGGGTCGTAACCGAAATAGCTGGTCATCGAGCCGTGCGGGTCGAGATCGACGACAACCACACGCTTGCCCGCCTCGGCCAGCAATCCGGCTAAAGCGATGGAAGATGTGGTTTTACCGACACCACCCTTTTGATTGGCGACTGCCCAGACTCTCATTCAGTTCGTTCCTCCCGACCGATATCCTCGACCGAGACATAGCTCAGCGTGTTAATGCGGGTGACGGAGAATTGACGGCACTCTCGCGTCCCGGCGTCTTGACCGGGGTCGGTGCAGTTTGTGTGCCAGCACGCTTCAACGCGGCGTCCGGTTGCGCATTGGCGGTTCCGGTGCCCGTGAGGCTGCGACGTACATCGAGATTGCGCGACACCACCAACACCACGCGACGGTTGCGTGCGCGGCCTTCAGCGGTGGCGTTGTTGGCGACCGGTTGAAACTCACCGTAACCCACCGAGGCCAAGCGGCCAGGGTTCACGCCCTGCATCGCCAGCATGCGCACGATGCTCGCCGAACGCGCCGAGGACAGCTCCCAGTTGGTCGGGTACTGCGCGGTGCGGATCGGTTGGTCATCGGTGAAACCTTCGACGTGGATCGGGTTGTCGAACGGCTTCAGAATCGCCGCGACCTTGTCGATTATGTTGAAGGCGATGTCGCTCGGCATCGCGTCACCGCTGCCAAACAACAGGCTGGAATTGAGCTCGATCTCAACCCACAGCTCGTTGCCGCGCACGGTCATCTGGTTGGAACTGATCAAGTCGCCGAAGGCGGCGCTGATGTCATCGGCGATGCTTTTCAGCGGATCGCTGGCCCCGGCGATACCGGCGTCGATCTGCTCGGCATCCTTGACCAGCGGCTTGGCCGGGGTCACGGTTTTCGGTCGTTCGTCGCCGATCTGGATCGGTTTGAGCGCGCGGTCGGAGTCCTTGAAGACACCAACCAGCGCTTCGGAAATTTCCTTGTACTTGCCTTCGTTGATCGACGAAATCGAGTACATCACCACGAAGAACGCGAACAGCAGCGTGATGAAATCCGCGTAGGACACGAGCCAGCGCTCGTGATTGACGTGTTCTTCCTGATGCCTGCGACGAGCCATGAGGTTAGTCCCTTAATCCATGAAGCCTTGCAGCTTCAACTCAATGGAGCGAGGGTTTTCACCTTCGGCGATCGACAGGATCCCTTCCAACAACATTTCGCGATAACGCGATTGTCGCAACGCGATTGACTTCAGCTTGGCCGCGACTGGCAGCAGCACCAGGTTGGCACTGGCGACACCGTAAATGGTCGCGACGAAAGCCACGGCGATACCGCTGCCCAGTTGCGTCGGATCGGCCAGATTGCCCATCACGTGAATCAGGCCCATGACCGCACCGATGATGCCGATGGTTGGCGCGTAGCCGCCCATGCTTTCGAAGACTTTGGCGGCTTCGATGTCGCGGGCTTCCTGGGTGTAGAAATCCACTTCGAGAATGCTGCGAATCGCTTCCGGCTCAGCACCGTCGACCAGCAGTTGCAGGCCTTTGCGCGAGTAATTGTCAGGTTCGGCATCGGCCACGCCTTCCAGGCCCAGCAGGCCTTCCTTGCGCGCGGTGAGGCTCCAGTTGACGACGCGATCAATGCCACCGGCGAGATCTACCCGTGGCGGAAACAGGATCCAGGCGAGAATCTGCATGGCGCGCTTGAACGCGCTCATCGGCGATTGCAGCAGTGCGGCACCGACGGTGCCACCCAGTACGATCAATGCCGCCGGGCCGTTGGCCAGCGCACCGAGGTGACCACCTTCCAGGTAGTTGCCGCCGATGATGGCGACGAACGCCATGATGATCCCGATAAGGCTTAGAACATCCATCAGATACACGCCTCGACGATGTGCTTGCCGATATCGTCCAGGCTGTACACCGCATCGGCGAGGTCAGCTTTGACGATAGCCATCGGCATGCCGTAGATCACACAGCTTGCCTCGTCTTGTGCCCAGATCGAGCTGCCACCCTGCTTGAGCAGACGTGCGCCTTCACGGCCGTCGGCGCCCATTCCGGTCAGCACGACCGCCAGAACTTTGTCACCGTAGGACTTCGCTGCAGAACCGAAAGTGATGTCCACGCACGGCTTGTAATTCAGACGTTCGTCACCCGGCAGAATCTTCACCGCGCCACGGCCGTCGATCATCATTTGCTTGCCACCCGGTGCCAGCAACGCCAGGCCCGGACGCAGGATGTCGCCATCCTCGGCTTCCTTGACGCTGATGCGGCAGAGCTTGTCGAGACGTTCGGCGAACGCTTTGGTGAACGCCGCCGGCATGTGCTGGATCAGCACGATCGGCGCCGGGAAGTTTGCTGGCAGCTGAGTCAGCACGCGCTGCAGCGCGACTGGGCCGCCCGTCGAGGTGCCGATGGCAAGCAGTTTGTAGGCTTTGCGTTTCGGTGCTGGCGACGAAGCGCTGGCCGCCGGGGCGCGAGTAGGTGTGGGCGCAGGTGCCGGACGTGCCGGGGCGCTGGTGCTGTGACTGCTGCTGTGGCTGCCGAAACTCGACGGCGCCGGAGCAGGCGTCGGTGCCGGCGCTGCGGCTGGCGCAGGCGCACTGTAAGCACTGAAACGACGGTTACTGCGCGAGATGCTATGGACCTTTTCGCACAGCAGTTGCTTGACCTTCTCGGGGTTACGCGAGATGTCTTCGAAATTTTTCGGCAGGAAATCCACCGCGCCGGCATCCAGCGCATCGAGGGTCACTCGGGCGCCTTCGTGGGTCAGCGAGGAGAACATCAACACCGGGGTCGGGCAGCGCTGCATGATGTGCCGCACCGCCGTGATGCCGTCCATCATCGGCATCTCGTAGTCCATGGTGATCACGTCCGGCTTGAGCGCCAGCGCCTGATCGATCGCCTCTTTACCGTTGGTTGCGGTGCCGACCACCTGGATGCTCGGATCCGCTGAAAGAATTTCCGAGACGCGGCGGCGGAAAAAACCCGAATCGTCCACCACCAGGACTTTGACTGCCATAAACACTCCATTAGGTGCAGCGGAACGTTGTCGCCCCGCTGCCCCGGATTCAAATACGCCGTGCGGCGTAACGCTTGAGCATGCTTGGAACATCGAGAATCAGCGCGATGCGGCCGTCACCAGTGATGGTGGCGCCGGACATGCCCGGAGTGCCCTGCAGCATTTTGCCCAATGGCTTGATGACCACTTCTTCCTGGCCGACCAGTTGATCGACGACGAAGCCGATCCGCTGCGTACCCACCGAAAGGATCACCACATGGCCTTCACGCTGCTCTTCGTGAGCGGCAGAGCGGACCAGCCAGCGCTTGAGGTAGAACAATGGCAGCGCCTTGTCCCGCACGATCACCACTTCCTGACCGTCGACGACGTTGGTGGTCGACAGGTCGAGGTGGAAGATTTCGTTGACGTTGACCAGCGGGAACGCGAACGCCTGATTGCCCAGCATGACCATCAACGTCGGCATGATCGCCAGCGTCAGCGGCACCTTGATGACAATCTTCGAGCCCTGGCCCTTGGTCGAGTAGATGTTGATCGAACCGTTGAGCTGGGAAATCTTGGTCTTCACCACGTCCATGCCGACACCGCGGCCAGAGACGTCGGAGATCTCGGTCTTGGTCGAGAAACCCGGGGCAAAAATCAGGTTGTAGCACTCGGTATCGCTAAGGCGATCGGCCGCGTCCTTGTCCATCACGCCGCGTTTTACCGCGATCGAACGCAGGACGTTCGGGTCCATGCCTTTGCCGTCATCGGAGATCGACAGCAGGATGTGGTCGCCCTCTTGCTCGGCCGCCAGCACCACGCGACCACCACGGGCCTTGCCCGACGCTTCGCGTTCTTCCGGCGACTCGATGCCGTGGTCGACGGCGTTGCGCACCAAGTGGACCAGCGGGTCGGCCAGAGCCTCGACAAGGTTTTTGTCGAGGTCGGTTTCTTCACCCACCAGTTCCAGGTTGATCTCTTTCTTCAGCTGACGTGCCAGGTCGCGAACCAGACGCGGGAAGCGCCCGAAGACCTTCTTGATCGGCTGCATCCGCGTCTTCATCACCGCGGTCTGCAAGTCGGCCGTGACCACGTCGAGGTTCGACACGGCTTTGGACATGGCTTCGTCGCCGCTGTTGAGGCCCAGGCGCACCAGACGGTTACGCACCAGCACCAACTCGCCGACCATGTTCATGATTTCGTCGAGACGTGCGGTGTCGACGCGCACGGTGGTCTCGGCTTCGCTCGCCGGTTTTTCCGCTGGCGGTGCAGCGGGCGCACGGGCCGGAGCCGGTGCAGCAGCGGCGGCCGGTTTTGGCGCTTCGGCTTTCGGCTCAGGCTTGGCGGCAGCCTTGGGCGCAGCAACGGCAGCAGGTGCTTTGGCGGCTGGCGTGGCAACCGTCGAAGCACTGCCCGCCGTGGCGGTGCCGACTTCGCTGAACTTGCCTTTGCCGTGCAATTCGTCGAGCAGCGATTCAAATTCGTGATCGCTGATCAGATCGCTGCCGGCAGCGGCGGCGGCCGGAGCAGCAGGCGCAGGTGCCGAAGCAATCGCCGACTCCAGCGCTTCAACGGCGAAGTTGCCTTTGCCGTGCAACTGATCGAGCAGGGCTTCGAATTCGTCGTCGGTGATGTCCGAGCTGTCACCTGCCGCTGGCGCTGCCGGAGCGGCCGCCGTCGGGGCTACCGCATCAACGGCGAACTGGCCTTTACCGTGCAACTGATCGAGCAGCGACTCGAACTCGGCGTCGGTGATTTCATCGCTCGCGGCTTCAGCGGCCGTTTGCGCAGGTGCAGCAGCGACCGGGGCTTCGGCTTCGGCCTTGACGGCGTTCAGCGAGTCCAGCAGCTGTTCAAATTCGTTATCGGTGATGTCGCCCGACGCGTCGCCTTCGACGACCAGATCTTCGATCATCTCGGCCACTGGCGAAGCCGGGGCTTCGTCCGCCGCTTGCGGTTCGGCCAGGCGCGCCAGAGCGGCCAGCAGTTCCGGGGTTGCAGCGGTGATCGGTGCGCGTTCACGGACTTCGCTGAACATGCTGTTCACCGCGTCCAGTGCTTCGAGCACCACGTCCATCAGTTCTGCATCAACGCGACGTTCACCCTTACGGAGGATGTCGAACACGTTTTCGGCGATGTGACAGCACTCCACCAGCTCATTGAGCTGAAGGAAGCCGGCGCCCCCTTTTACAGTGTGGAAACCGCGAAAAATTGCGTTGAGCAGATCTGCGTCATCCGGACGGCTTTCCAGCTCGACCAGTTGTTCGGACAGTTGCTCAAGAATCTCGCCGGCCTCAACCAGGAAATCCTGAAGGATCTCTTCATCGGCGCCGAAGCTCATTAATGGGGTGCTCCTACAGGTCTAAAAACCTAAACTCAAAATCCAAGGCTGGATAACAAATCGTCCACATCGTCCTGACCGGACACAACGTCTTCTCGTTTATCGGCATGAATCTGCGGACCTTCACCCTGCGAGAGATGTTTTTGTGGATCTTTTTCTGCAAGCATCGCGGCGCGGTCATGTTCGATGCCCGCAAAGCGGTCAACCTGACTGGCCATGAGCACGAGTTTGAGCAAATTGCTTTCGACTTCGGTGACCAGTTGGGTCACACGCTTGATCACCTGACCGGTGAGGTCCTGGTAATCCTGAGCCAGCAGGATGTCATTGAGGTGGCTCGACACTTCACGGTTGCCCGTGCTGCTGCGTGACAGAAAACCGTCGACCCGGCGCGCCAGTTCGCGGAACTCTTCAGCTCCGACTTCACGACGCATGAAACGCCCCCAATCGGTACTCAAGGCCTGGGCTTCTTCAGCCAGACCATTGACCACCGGCGTGGCGCTTTCCACCAGATCCATGGTGCGGTTGGCCGCGGCTTCCGTCAGCTTGACCACATAGCCCAGGCGTTCGGTGGCGTCGGTGATTTGCGACACTTCCTCGGCCTGCGGCATGTGCGGATCGATCTGGAAATTGACGATCGCACTGTGCAGTTCGCGTGTGAGCTTGCCCACTTCCTGATACAGGCCGCGGTCACGGGTCTGATTGAGCTCATGGATCAGTTGCACAGCGTCGCCGAACCTGCCTTTTTCAAGGCTCTCGACCAGTTCGACCGCGTGTTTTTTCAGGGTCGATTCGAAATCGCCCTGTGAAGATTCTTTATGCTCCATAGCTCCCCCGCGCGTTCATCAGCCGATGCGTTCGAAAATCTTCTCGATTTTGTCTTTCAGCGCCTGAGCCGTGAAAGGTTTGACTACGTAGCCGTTCACACCGGCCTGAGCGGCTTCGATGATCTGCTCGCGCTTGGCTTCTGCAGTCACCATCAATACCGGCAGGTGCTTGAGTTTTTCATCGGCACGCACGTGACGCAGCAGGTCGATACCGGTCATGCCCGGCATGTTCCAGTCCGTTACCAGAAAGTCGATGCTTCCGCTGTTGAGCACTGGAATGGCGGTAGTGCCATCGTCAGCCTCGACGGTGTTGGTGAACCCAAGATCACGCAGCAGGTTCTTGATGATCCGCCGCATCGTTGAGAAGTCATCAACGATGAGGATTTTCATGTCTTTGTTCAATTCGACCTCCAAGCAGTCTTAAACGCGCCCAGCACCTGGACGCGCCACTTCAATCAATCGGCGCAGCACTCGAAGACTGTCTGGAGCACAACAGAGCAAGACCGGTGCCGTTCATCACCGCACCAGCCTCGTTCGCAGTGTCCCCACACTGCCTTCAGCGCGCTCGCCACTCCCCCAAACGCCCCCGCAAACGGGCCGCGCACTGGCTGTGTAACTGGCTGACCCGCGATTCACTGACGCCAAGGACTTCACCGATTTCCTTGAGGT
This sequence comes from Pseudomonas sp. 4CAES_32.4, assembly GCF_058136335.1. Classification (NCBI taxonomy): domain Bacteria; kingdom Pseudomonadati; phylum Pseudomonadota; class Gammaproteobacteria; order Pseudomonadales; family Pseudomonadaceae; genus Pseudomonas; species Pseudomonas sp. 4CAES_32.4. Next base: position 1,741,094 of record NZ_CM176882.1, on the reverse strand, counting down.
TCAGCTCTTCGTCGTAGTACAGCGCCAACACCAGTCGCTCACGCTCCGGCAAATTGGCAATCGCGTCCGCCAGCGCCGCCTGGAAGCGTTCATCTTCCAGATCGCGTGACGGCTCAAGATGAGCACTCGCGCCATCCTCGTGCAGCCCTTCGTGTTCGCCGTCCTGCAACAGGTCGTCGAAACTGAAGAGGCGGCTGCCCAAGGTGTCATTCAAAATCCCGTAGTAATCGTCGAGACTCAATTGGAGTTCGGCTGCAACCTCGTGATCTTTAGCGTCACGGCCGGTTTTAGCTTCAATTGAGCGAATTGCGTCACTGACCATACGGGTATTGCGGTGAACCGAACGTGGCGCCCAATCCCCTTTGCGCACTTCGTCGAGCATCGCGCCGCGGATTCGAATGCCCGCGTACGTTTCGAAACTGGCGCCTTTGCTGGCGTCATATTTGGTCGAGACTTCGAGCAGGCCGATCATCCCGGCCTGGATCAGATCTTCGACCTGCACGCTCGCCGGCAACCGTGCCAGCAAGTGATAGGCAATGCGTTTGACCAGCGGCGCGTAACGCTCGATCAGCTCGTATTGAGCATCGCGTGCCGACTTTTTGTAGTAATTCATACCGCTAGCGGTCATATGACAGGCCCTGCCGTTTGCTGCACGAGGCGCTCGACGAAAAACTCAAGATGGCCGCGCGGGTTGGCGGGCAGCGGCCAGGTGTCGACCTTCTGTGCAATGGCTTTGAACGCCAGCGCGCACTTGGAGCGCGGGAAGGCTTCGTAGACTGCACGCTGCTTCTGCACCGCTTTACGCACGCTTTCGTCGTAAGGCACGGCGCCAACGTATTGTAGGGCGACGTCGAGGAAGCGATCCGTGACCTTGGTCAACTTGGCGAACAGGTTGCGCCCTTCCTGCGGGCTCTGCGCCATGTTGGCGAGGACGCGGAAGCGGTTCATGCCGTAATCGCGGTTGAGCAGCTTGATCAGCGCGTAGGCGTCAGTGATCGAGGTCGGCTCATCGCAGACCACCAGCAACACTTCCTGCGCTGCGCGCACAAAACTGACTACCGAGTCACCAATACCCGCAGCGGTGTCGATCACCAGTACGTCGAGATTGTCGCCGATGTCGCTGAACGCCTGAATCAGACCGGCGTGTTGCGCCGGGCTCAGGTGGACCATGCTCTGGGTGCCGGAAGCAGCCGGCACGATGCGGATACCGCCCGGCCCCTGCAACAGCACGTCGCGCAATTCGCAACGGCCTTCGATGACGTCAGCCAGTGTGCGTTTCGGGGTTAGCCCCAGCAGAACGTCGACGTTCGCCAGCCCCAGATCCGCGTCCAGCAGCATGACCCGACGGCCAAGCTCTGCCAGCGCCAGGGACAAGTTCACTGACACGTTAGTCTTGCCGACGCCACCTTTGCCGCCGGTCACCGCGATCACCTGTACGGGATGCATGCTGCCCATGTTATTTCTTTACCTTGTCTTGCATAGACGGAGGCCACATTACTGGCTGCGCGTTCACAACCGGAACAATGCATGGCAGACCATCGATGTAGGTACAAAAACTGTTCATGAATACCTCAGCCTACCTGCTTGGTCGGGCTGTGATAGATATCAGCGAACATGTCAGCCATGGCTTCTTCGCTGGGTTCTTCCTGCATTTGCACGCTGACGGCGCGGCTGACCAGTTGATGACGGCGCGGCAGATGCAAATCATCCGGAATCCGTGGGCCATCGGTCAGGTACGCGACCGGCAATTCATGACTGATCGCCAGGCTCAACACTTCGCCCAGGCCTGCCGTTTCATCCAGTTTAGTCAGGATGCAGCCAGCTAGCCCACAACGCTTGTAACTGTGATAAGCGGCGGTTAGAACCTGTTTCTGGCTGGTGGTTGCCAGCACGAGATAATTTTTTGAACGGATGCCACGCCCAGCCAGACTTTCCAGCTGCATGCGCAGGGCTGGATCGCTGGCTTGCAGGCCGGCAGTATCGATCAATACCACGCGTTTGCGCAGCAATGGATCCAGCGCCTGCACCAGCGACTGGCCAGGATCGACGTGGGTCACCGGCACATTGAGAATGCGGCCCAGTGTCTTCAGTTGTTCCTGAGCGCCGATACGGAAACTGTCCATGCTCACCAGCGCAACATTCTGCGCGCCGTACTTGAGCACATAACGCGCGGCCAGCTTGGCCAGCGTGGTGGTCTTACCCATGCCGGCAGGGCCGACCATGGCGATCACACCGCCCTCTTCCAGCGGCTCGACTTCCGGTACGGCAATCATCCGCGCCAGGTGCGCAAGCAACATGCGCCAGGCCTGACGAGGCTCTTCGATATCGGTGATCATCGACAGCAGGTCGCGCGACAACGGACCGGACAGACCGATGCGTTGCAAACGGCGATACAGGTTGGCCTGAGCCGGACGGCTGCCTTGCAGCTGATTCCACGCCAGAGTGCCGAGCTGAACTTCCATCAGCTCACGCAGGCTGTTCAATTCGAAACGCATCGAGTCCAGCGCACGCGGATCAACACCGGCCGATGGTTGCGCAGGCGCCGGCGCCGGACGCGTCGGAGCGGCGTAAGTCGGCTCGGTCAGCGGTTCAGCGGCGGTCAGCGGCAGGCCAGCGGTCAACGGCAGCCCGGCAAAGATCTGGCGATTGCTGTTGCCATCGGCTTCGCCACGCAGACTCAGTTCGGCCTGGGCGGTAACGATGCGCGACTGGGTCTTGCGCAGCTCGTCTTCGAGCTCCATGTTCGGAACCCGTGGCGCCAGCGCCGACAATTTGTAATCCAGTGCCGCCGTCAGCTCGACACCGCCGGCAATGCGGCGGTTGCCAATGATGGCGGCATCAGCGCCCAGCTCATCACGAACCAGCTTCATGGCCTGACGCATATCGGCGGCAAAGAAACGCTTAACTTGCATAAACCACTACCTCAGCCGTTGGGCCCTACTGTCGCAACGATGGTCACTTGCTTGTTGTCCGGTATTTCCTGGTAGGCCAGCACATGCAATCCAGGGACTGCGAGGCGACCAAAGCGCGAGAGCATCGCGCGGATCGGGCCGGCCACCAAGAGGATCACCGGCTGACCCTGCATTTCCTGACGCTGCGCCGCTTCGATGAGCGAACGCTGCAGCTTCTCGGCCATGCTTGGCTCCAGCAGAACGCCCTCTTCCGAGCCTTGTCCTGCCTTCTGCAGACTATTGAGCAATATTTGTTCCAACCTTGGTTCCAAGGTGATCACAGGCAGCTCAGACTCAGTGCCTACAATGCTTTGGACGATGGCGCGGGATACGCCGACGCGCACCGCTGCCACCAACGCGGCGGTATCTTGACTCTTGGCGGCGTTGTTGGCGATGGCTTCGGCGATGCTGCGGATGTCGCGCACCGGCACGTGTTCGGCGAGCAACGCCTGCAGCACTTTGAGCAACTGCGACAACGTGACCACACCCGGCACCAGCTCTTCCGCCAGTTTCGGCGAGCTTTTGGCCAGCAATTGCATGAGTTGCTGCACTTCCTCGTGGCCGATCAGCTCGCTGGAGTGCTTGTACAGAATCTGGTTCAAGTGCGTTGCAACCACGGTGCTCGCATCGACCACGGTGTAACCGAGGGATTGTGCCTGGGCGCGTTGGCTGATTTCGATCCACACCGCTTCCAGGCCGAAAGCCGGATCTTTGGCGTTGATACCGTTGAGCGTGCCGTAGACCTGGCCCGGATTGATCGCCAGTTCGCGATCCGGGTAGATCTCGGCTTCGGCGAGGATCACGCCCATTAGCGTCAGACGATAGGCACTTGGTGCCAGATCGAGGTTGTCGCGAATGTGCACAGTCGGCATCAGGAAGCCCAGATCTTGCGAGAGCTTCTTGCGCACGCCCTTGATCCGCGCCAGCAATTGCCCACCCTGATTGCGATCCACCAGCGGGATCAGGCGGTAGCCGACTTCCAGACCGATCATGTCGATTGGCGTCACGTCATCCCAACCCAATTCCTTGGTTTCCATGGCGCGAGCTGGCGACGGCAGCAGATCCTGCTGACGCTTGACCTCTTCCAGCGCCACGACCTTGGCGACGTTCTGCTTCTTCCAGAACAGGTAGGCGCCACCGGCGGCCAGCGCAGCCATGCTCAGGAACGAGAAGTGCGGCATGCCCGGCACCAGGCCCATCACCGCCATCAAACCGGCGGCCACGGCCAGCGCTTTCGGCGAGGCGAACATCTGGCGGTTGATCTGCTTGCCCATGTCTTCCGAACCGGAAGCACGGGTCACCATGATCGCTGCAGCTGTAGATAACAACAGTGATGGCAATTGCGCCACTAAACCGTCACCGATGGTCAGCAAGGCGTAAACCTTGCCGGCATCGCCGAAGCTCATGTTGTGCTGGAAGATACCGACAGCCATACCGCCGATGAGGTTGATGAACAGAATCAGCAGGCCGGCGATGGCGTCACCACGGACGAATTTGCTGGCACCGTCCATCGAACCGTAGAACTCAGCCTCTTGGGCGACTTCCTGGCGGCGTGACTTGGCCTGGTTCTGGTCGATCAGACCGGCGTTGAGGTCGGCGTCGATCGCCATTTGTTTGCCGGGCATCGCGTCGAGGGTGAAACGCGCACTCACCTCGGAAATACGCCCGGCACCTTTGGTTACCACGACGAAGTTGATGATCATCAGGATCGCGAAGACCACGATACCGACCACGTAGTTACCGCCGATCACCACTTCACCGAAGGCCTGAATCACCTTACCGGCAGCGGCGTGGCCGTCCTGACCGTGGAGCATCACCACCCGCGTCGACGCCACGTTCAACGCCAGCCGCAGCAACGTCGCGACCAGCAAAATCGTCGGGAACACGGCGAAATCCAGCGGCCGCAGCGCATACACGCAGACCAGCAGGACGACGATCGACAGGGCAATGTTGAAAGTGAAAAACACGTCGAGCAGGAACGGCGGCACCGGCAACATCATCATCGCCAGCATCACCAGCAGCAACAACGGCACGCCCAGATTGCCTCGACTGAGGTCGGCAACGTTTGTGCGAGCAGTGTTGAATAACTGAGAGCGATCCACCGGTTTTCCCCGTTCCTTTAAAGCAAACTTTTGACGCCCAGAGCGGGCTCACGGCGGCTATTGCAAGAAGCTTTCCAACTTTTGCGGAGTAATGAAATCGGTAGAGAAAACATGACCCGTGTAGGAGTGAGGCTGCTCGCGATAAGGATTATTGATTCAATGCATTTACATCAGACAGACCGCTATCGCGAGCAGGCTCACTCCTACAGGAGATTGCATTCCAAGATGTCAGAGTGAAATGCAATCCAAATGTGGGAGCGAGCTTGCTCGCGAAGGGGCCAATGAAGTCAGCGCACATCGCCTTTTAAACTCGGGCGTTTAAAAGACACCTGCAGACACGCCTTCCAGGCTACAAATCCTTGCGCCTTTGCCTACAGGCAAGCCAGAATCCGCCGGCTTGTGCGCCTTGGGGGCGGGTTCTATTGTGGTTCGGTCGCTGATTGTTCAGTGATCGGGTTTAGCAGCCCGGGTTTTTCTCTAGACGCACAAGTCCGTTGCCGTTATGGCGGCTTTGCGTGGGGCACTTCGGTGCGCCGGGTTCTAGAGTCCTGGTCTGCTAACCCGCGTACAGCCGCCACCCTCTTCGTTAGCAGCGAACGTTGGCAGCTTCACCACTCTAGAGGCTCGACCGATGATCAAACCAACACCAAACCCACCCGAAACCGACCCCGCCTCACCTTACGAATCCATCGACTCAAAAAAACTCCACGACGCCGCCGAACGCGCCCTCGATCATTACCTCTGCCCCGGCAACACCCGGCCTCCGCGCAAACCCAGCACGATGTACGCCGCCGTCGCGAATATCAAAAGCGAAGAGTTGCTGGCCAACGCCTGCGAAACCCTCGCCTCAGCACGAACCATCGCCCATGACTTCGCCAACCTCATACCCGCATCGCAGCGCCGAACGCTGCTGGGTATCGCGCAATTGATCATGCTCGGGGAGTTGGCGGTGAATCGGGCGCTGGATAATCTCAAGTTGCCGAGTTAGTCAGTTACAGATCGTTCCCACGCTCTGCGTGGGAACGATCAAACGGTGAACCTCTGCGTTTGGTGATCAGACTTGCCCGGCCCTCAGCAGCCGTTCCGCAGGAATCTCGCCAAACTCAAGTTCGCGCCCGACCATGTAAAGCGTGCCGCGAAACATTTCGCGGCTCTCGACTTTGACGACCTCCTCCTCGGCATCCATCAAGATGACTTTGGAGCCAGGTTGTCGCCCACCGTCCTCGCCCTGCTCCGACTCCAACAGATTCAGGGCCCAGCGGAAATCGATGATCGGCAAATCACGAATCTGCACCTGGCGCTTGTCCCCACCCCAGCGAAAATCCCGGCGTACCGTGGCGCGCAATTGGCCGCCAACCTGCTCGAAGACCGGTTTTGCATAACGGTTTTCAAGCCCGCCCACCGACCATTCGCTCATGTAGTAATCGCTGGGGGTGAACACTTTGAACAGCGCTTCGTTGCTGGTGATTTTCCCGGCTGAGTCGAAGAAGTAGTTATACGCATAGTGGTAGCCCAAACCATCCAGCTCAGGGCGAATGGCATTGATCGGACTGTCCAGATAATCGGGGACGTACAGATCCGCCATGACTTTGAAGTTGAGAAAATCCAAGTTCAAATCAAAGACCGCGGAGTAACCGATTGCACCCTCGCTCGGGCGCTCCTCCAGCCGCCCTGAAACGAACTCGATTTTCATGCCTGGAAGGTTGCGATGTGGACGCTCTGCCATGATGTTTACCTCTGAAAAGACATCTTGAGCGCCCACGAGCCCCTGCTCGCAAACATTCACAGCAAGACATCCGACGGGTTTATTCCCGTCGTAATCAGAGCGTCAGCGGGTGACCTGCGTCTACTGTAAGAACTAACAGGTACAGGGGGGTTTCAGACAGACGGCGTCGATTGACCGTCAGGAATCGCGACGCAGATCCGGCGGAATTGGCAGGTCGTCCTTGAGCGGATCCGGGCGCTTGCCCTTGCCGGCGCGGTACTGGCGGATTTGGTAGACGTAGGCCAAGACCTGCGCAACGGCCAGGTACAGACCGCCAGGAATTTCCTGGTCGAGTTCGGTGGAGTAGTAGATCGAACGCGCCAGCCCCGGCGATTCGAGGAGCATGACGTTGTTGGCCACGGCGATTTCGCGGATTTTCAGGGCGAGGAAGTCGCTGCCCTTGGCAATCAGCATCGGCGCCCCACCCTTTTCGGAGTCGTATTTGAGCGCGACGGCGTAGTGCGTCGGGTTGGTGATGACCACGTCGGCGTCGGGAATCGCCGCCATCATCCGGCGCTGGGACATTTCGCGTTGGGTCTGACGGATGCGTTGCTTGACCTCGGGGCGCCCCTCCTGATCCTTGTGCTCGTCGCGCACTTCCTGCTTGGTCATCAGCAGTTTCTTGTGGGCTTCCCAGAGCTGCACCGGCACATCGACGGCGGCGATGATGATCAAGCCGCAGGCTAGCCACAACGTGCTCCAACCGACCAGTGTGACGCTGTGAATGATCGCCGACTCAAGTGGCTCATGGGCGATCCGCATCAAGTCATCGACGTCTGATAACAGCACCACCAACGCCACCCCCAAGGTGACCGAAAACTTGGCCAGCGCCTTGAGCAGTTCGACCACAGCCTTGAACGAAAACATCCGCTTCAGGCCTGCCGCCGGGTTCATCCGGCTGAATTTTGGGGCCATGGAACCGGCCGCGAACAGCCAGCCACCAAGCGAGATCGGGCCGATCAGGGCCGCCAGCAACAACGTGATCATGAACGGCTGAATGGCCACCAGCGCCATCTGACCTGACTTCAACAGAAATGCGCCCATGGAACCCTGATCCATGATCACTTCACGGGACAAGGTGAAGTTCAGGCGCATCAGTTCCATCAGGTCTTCGGCCAGCATGCCGCCGAACACCAGCAGCGCGCCGGCACCGGCCATCATCACGGCGAGGGTGTTGAGCTCTTTGGAACGGGCGATCTCACCCTTTTCACGGGAGTCCTTTTTACGTTTCTCCGTGGGGTCTTCTGTTTTGTCCTGACCGCTTTCGCTCTCAGCCATGACTCAGCGCGCCCGTGCCAGTTCGCGTAACAACTGCAAGGCCTCGGTGGCCAGCGGCTGATACTGATTGAGAATGTCCGCCAGACCGACCCAGACGATGAACAGCCCGAGCACCAGGGTCAGCGGGAAACCGATGGAGAAAATGTTCAATTGCGGCGCGGCACGGGTCATCACGCCAAATGCAATGTTGACCACCAGCAGTGCGGTGACGGCCGGCAACACCAGCAATAACGCGGCGCCCAGCACCCAACCGAGCTTGCCGGCCAGCTCCCAATACTGCGCCGTCATCAACCCGCCACCGACTGGCAGCGTGGTGAAGCTTTCGGTGAGGACTTCGAAGACCACCAGATGGCCGTTCATCGACAGGAACAACAGGGTCACGAGCATGGTGAAAAACTGCCCGATCACCGCCACCGAAACGCCGTTGGCCGGGTCGACCATCGAGGCGAAGCCCATGCCCATCTGGATCGCGACAATCTGCCCGGCCACGGCAAACGCCTGGAAGAACAGCTGCAGGGAAAACCCCAGCACGGCGCCGATCAGAATCTGTTCGGCAATCAGCAACAAGCCACTGAGATCGAGCGGGCTGACCGCCGGCATCGGCGGCAGTCCTGGGGCAATGCACACGGTGATCGCCACGGCGAAATACAGGCGTATGCGTCGCGACACCAGGGTGGTGCCGAACACCGGCATGACCATCAGCATCGACGCGACGCGAAACAGCGGCAACATGAACGAGGCCACCCAGGTACTGATCTGGGTGTCGGTCAGCTGAAGCAGCGATTGCATGGCTTAGCCAATGACCATCGGAATGTTTTTGTACAACTGGATGATGTATTCCATGAACGTCTGCACGATCCACGGACCGGCGACGATCAGCGTCACCAGCATCACCAGCAGACGCGGCAGGAAGCTCAGGGTCTGTTCGTTGATCTGCGTGGCGGCCTGGAACATCGCCACCAGCAAGCCGACCAACAGGCTCGGCACCACCAGAATCGCGACCATCAAGGTGGTCAGCCACAGCGCTTCACGAAAGATATCGACTGCGACTTCTGGCGTCATGGCGAGACACCTCCGAAACTGCTGGCCAGGGTGCCGATGATCAGCGCCCAGCCATCCACCAGCACGAACAGCATGATCTTGAACGGCAAGGAAATGATCAGCGGCGAGAGCATCATCATACCCATCGCCATCAGCACACTGGCCACAACGAGGTCGATGATCAGGAACGGAATGAAGATCATGAAACCGATCTGGAACGCGGTTTTCAGCTCGGACGTGACGAAGGCCGGCACCAGAATGGTCAGCGGCGCCTGATCCGGAGTGGCGATGTCGGTACGCTTGGACAGGCGCATGAACAGTTCAAGATCGCTGCTGCGGGTTTGCGCGAGCATGAAGTCCTTGATCGGCACCTGGGCTTTTTCCACCGCTTGCTGAGCGGTGAGTTTCTCCGCCAGATACGGTTGCAGCGCATCGTTGTTCACCCGGTCGAACACCGGCGCCATGATGAACAGGGTCAGGAACAGCGCCATGCCCGTCAGGATCTGGTTCGACGGCGTCTGTTGCAGGCCGAGGGCCTGACGCAGGATCGAGAAGACGATGATGATCCGGGTGAAACTGGTCATCAGGATGACCGCCGCCGGAATAAAGCTCAGCGCGGTCATGATCAGCAGGATCTGCAGACTGACCGAATACTCCTGCGCGCCATCGGCGTTGGTGCCCAGCGTGATCGCCGGGATCGACAACGGATCGGCGGCGAACGCCAGTGGCGCGGCCAGCAACAGGGCCAGCGTCAAGACGATGCGTAGCGCACCCATTACTTCGTATCCTTCTGATCCTTGCCGAGAATCTTCAGCAGATGCTGAGCAAATTCCGGGGTCGCTTTTTCACCGGTCGCAGGCACTTCGACCGGTTCCTTGAGCACATGCAGCGCGGTAATGGTGCCGGGGCTGAGCCCGAGCAGGATCTGCTCGTTGCCGACCTGGACCAACAGCAAGCGATCACGCGGACTCAGCGCGCGCGAACCGATCAGCTCGATCACTTGCCCCTTGCCTGCCGGCCCGGCCTGCTGCACGCGGCGCAACAGCCAGGCGAGGAAGAAGATCACCCCCAGCACCAGCAACAGGCCAAACACCAATTGCGTCAATTGCCCGGCCACGCCGCTGGTCACCATCGGCGCGGTCGCGGCAGGCACCGTAGTGGCGGTCGACGGTTCGGCGGCGAGAACGCTCAGCGGCAATGCCAGCAGAGCCCAGAGAAACCTCTTCACTCAGCGCAGCTTCTTGATGCGTTCGCTTGGGCTGATCACGTCGGTCAGGCGGATGCCGAACTTCTCGTTGACCACAACCACTTCGCCGTGCGCGATCAGTGTGCCGTTGACCAGCACGTCGAGCGGCTCACCGGCCAGACGATCCAGCTCGATCACCGACCCCTGGTTGAGTTGCAGCAGATTGCGGATGTTGATGTCGGTGCTGCCCACTTCCATGGAAATGGACACCGGGATGTCGAGGATCACGTCCAGGTTCGGACCGTCCAGCGTCACCGGATCGTTGTTCTTCGGCACGCTGCCGAACTCTTCCATTGGCAGACGCGAGCCGGAGGATGCGTCGGCTGCCAGCAATGCGTCGATGTCAGCTTGACCATCACCGGTCTCTTCCAGGGCAGCAGCCCATTCATCGGCCAGTGCCTGATCGTCCTGGGCGTTCATATCGTCGTTCATCATGTGTCCTCGGCGGGCAACAATTCAGCTAAATGTGGGGGGGTGAAAGCGCCGCTTCAGCGACGCTCGATCGGCTCGATCACTTGCAACGCGAGGTTGCCTTTGTGTGAGCCCATCTTGACCTTGAAGGCCGGCACGCCGTTGGCGCGCATGATCATTTCGTCCGGCATCTCGACCGGGATCACATCCCCCGGCTGCATGTGCAGGATGTCGCGCAGCTTTAACTGACGGCGAGCGACGGTGGCGCCGATCGGCACGTCGACATCGAGGACGTCCTGACGCAGGGCGTTGACCCAGCGCTCGTCCTGATCGTCGAGGTCGGACTGGAAACCGGCGTCGAGCATTTCCCGCACCGGCTCGATCATCGAGTACGGCATGGTCACGTGCAGATCGCCGCCACCGCCATCGAGTTCGATGTGGAACGTGGAGACCACGATCGCTTCGCTCGGGCCGACGATGTTAGCCATGGCCGGGTTCACTTCCGAGTTGATGTACTCGAAATTGACTTCCATGATCGCCTGCCAGGCTTCTTTCAAATCGACGAAGGCCTGCTCCAGCACCATGCGCACCACGCGTAGTTCGGTCGGGGTGAATTCACGCCCTTCGATCTTGGCGTGACGGCCGTCGCCGCCGAAGAAGTTGTCCACCAGCTTGAACACCAGTTTGGCGTCGAGGATGAACAGCGCGGTGCCGCGCAACGGCTTGATCTTGACCAGGTTGAGACTGGTCGGCACGTACAGCGAGTGCACATATTCGCCGAACTTCATCACCTGCACGCCACCGACGGCAACGTCCGCCGAGCGGCGCAGCATGTTGAACATGCTGATGCGGGTGTAACGGGCAAAACGCTCGTTGATCATTTCCAGAGTCGGCATGCGTCCACGGACGATGCGATCCTGGCTGGTCAGGTCGTAGCTTTTGACACTGCCGGGTTCGGCAGCGTTATCGGTCTGTACCAGACCATCGTCGACGCCATGCAACAGCGCGTCGATTTCATCCTGGGACAGCAGATCCTGCACGGCCATGTCGTGTTCCTACTGCAGTACGAAATTAGTGAAAAGCAACTGTTCGATCACCACTTTGCCCAGCTCTTTCTGCGCCACTTCCTGGACGCTGGCTGTGGCCTTCTGGCGCAACATCTCTTGGCCGACCGGAGTCGCCAGTGTGGCGAAATCCTGACCGGAGAAGAGCATCACCAGGTTGTTGCGGATCACCGGCATGTGCACTTTGAGCGCTTCCAGATCAGCCTGATTGCGCGCCAGCATGGTGATGCTCACCTGCATGTAGCGCTGACGGCCGTTCTGGTTGTAGTTGGCCACGAAGGCTGGCGCCATCGGCTCGAAAATCGCCGGTTGTTTGCCGACAGGCGCTGCATCTGCAGCTTCGGCAGGCTTGCTTTGAGCGCTGTGCATAAAGAACCAGGTCGCCCCCACGGACGCGCCAATGGCCAGCAGCAACGCCAGCACGATCACAATGATCAGCTTGAGTTTGCCTTTGGTTGCGGGGTCTTTTACAGCTGCTGTTTCGCTCTTCGCCATGCCAATAATCCGTCACTAATCGGGTTTTCACAGTCGCACGGCAAGGCAAGAGCAAGTGTTATGCCAGAAGTGTCGAAGCCAAGAATTGGGGGAACTGCTAGAAGCACAAAGCAAAAGATCGCAGCCTTCGGCAGCTCCTACATAGGCGCGTATACACCTGTAGGAGCTGCCGAAGGCTGCGATCTTTTAATGTCCCCGCAAACGTCAGGCGTAATAGTCGACCGCGCTGCTGCCAATCACGCTGGTCGTTTGCGCAGCCACTTCAGCAATGGCGGCAGGTGCCACTTCCTCATCCGCCGAATCGAGGCGACCACCGGCAGCGCTGGTGCGACCACTCTGGCCCTGCTGCGCCTGCTCCTGGCCTTGCTGACCCTGCCAGCCTCGGCTCTGGTCGGAGACATTGACGTCGACCTGGCCCATGCCCTGCTGGTTGAACATTTCACGCAGGCGATGCATCTGACCGTCCAATGCTTCACGCACGCTTGGATGCGCACTCATGAACGTGACCTGAGTCTGTTGATCCGGAACCATGTTCACGCGGATGTCCAGACGGCCCAGTTCAGCCGGCTGCAACTGAATGTCAGCCGCCTTGAGATTGGCGCTCGACAAATACATGACGCGGTTGACCACTTCCTCAGTCCAGCCGCTCTGATGCATCGCGATCGGCTGGTTCACCGGCACGGCATTGGCCGTCTTCGGCGTTGCGGCCTGGGTCAGCGCCGCCAGACGGTTGGCGAAGTCATCGACACGGGTGTCGCTGGTGGCAGTCTTGAGGTCTTTGAGGCCGTCATCGATCATACCGCTGAAAGCTTTGTCACCGCCCTGACTGGTGCTGTCCTTGTCGGATTGCACATCGAGCATGCTGGCCATGCCGGCGGCAAAATTCTGCGCCGCCGTCAGTTCACCGTCGGCCTGAGCCTGAGCCGGCGAGGCTTTCGGTTGCGCCTGGCTGGCAGCGGAAATATGCCCGCCCTGCTCCATCGCCATACGCACGGCTGGCAGCGAGTCGAGTGGATCAGCCGTAGGATCGAAATCGCTGTCAATGGCAGGCGCCGGGTCTTTGACCACGTTCGGCAATGCGGCGAGCGCAGGGGTTTCGGTTTCAGGCTGGGCGGTAGCAGCCGGGGTCGGCACCACAGGTGGCGTGGCCACCGGTTGCACAGCGACGGCCAATGCGGGATCGAGCGTCGGATCAACCGGCGCAGCATCGACCACCGGGGTCTGGGCTGTGTCGGTGTTGTCGTCGCTGCTGGCAGTGGCGTCATCGGTTGTCGCGGCTTTATCGGCAGGCAAGTCGTTGCCGCTATCGGCAACCGCCGGTTGCGCAGCGGCAGACGGATCTTTGCCAACGTCCTTTTTACCGCCGTTGTCAGCGACCTTGTCGCGGCTCGGCTTGAGCGAGTTGTCAGCGGTTGCGGCAGGCTTGATCGATCCCTGATCGGCGAACACTTTAGCGAAGCTTGAGGCTTTATCCCCGGTGTCTACGGCCATCGCCGACGTTTTGGCAGAGGCGGCTTGCGCCTTGGCCTGAGCGGCATTCTGAAGAAGGATGTTGGGGGTCGCAGGCATGAAACGGTCTCCGCTGCACTGGGATCGTAGGTACAGTTGCGGAGATAGCTGCAAGTGCCGGGCCAGTTTTGTCCGGCGCTTGCGAAAAGCGCCGGACGGCGGGATCAGTGGGTGTGAGCGTGCTGTCGCTCGTCTTCGTACACGGTGCGCACATCGGCAAATTCGCCGCTGATCTCAGCGACCAGTTCGACTATTTCTGCCGGGCTTTTGTCTTTGGCTTCCGACTCCAGCTCCTGGCACAACTCCGCCAGTCGAACGGCGCCCATATTGCTCGCGCTGCCCTTGAGGCTGTGCGCAACCTCGGACAACGCTTTGGCATCCGCAGTCTTCTGCAACTCGTGCAAGCGACTTTCCGAATCGCTCAGAAAGGTGTCGAGCAAATCCGGATAATTGTCTTCCATCACGTCGCGCAAGGTGTCGAGCACCTCGCGATCTACATGTTTGTCAGTCACTTGTTCACTCCTTGATCAAGAATTGCGCAGATTATGCCTGAACCTCCCAGAAAAACTCCACGCGGGCACTACGACCTTCGTCCGACCAACTGGCATTGCGCCCCAATTGCCGGACCAGACTGACTCCACGACCTGACAGACGGACACTCTCCAGCGGTCGCTCCATCACCCGCGCCACATCGAAGCCCTTGCCACTGTCATCCACCCGAATCACCAGGAGACCGCCCTCGCCTTGCGGCTGGACTTGCAAATGCACGCGCACAAAACCGTCCTGAAGCGCTTCGAGCCGGTCGTTGCGCTGCTGGTAGTAGAGGGCAAATCCGGCTGCATCGCGCTTGAGACTGGAATCCAGGCCAAGCACGCCGTGTTCGAGCGCATTGGAATACAACTCGGCGAGCACGCTGTACAACGCGCCACTTTGCGCGCGCAACCCATGTACTTCGAGCAGCAACTGCAAGAGATAAGGCAACGGATTGAAGCGTTTGAGCGTGGCACCGCGAAATTCGAAGCTCACCGACCAGTCCAGCGGACACGACTGACCACTGTCGGAATACACCGTCGCCGAAGGGCGGACCTGCGCAGGCTCAAGCAGGCTGACCTCGACCATGCTCACATCGTCGCGGGCCTCGCCGCGAAAATCCCGCAGCGCCTGCTCGATATCCTCGAACAAGTGATCCGGCTCACGATTGGCGGCAAACACGCGCTGCAAGCGCTCGACACCGAACAGTTGATCATTGGCATCACTGGTGTCGATCACCCCGTCGGACAGCAGGAAAACCCGATCACCGACCGCCATGGGATGAACTTCAGTGCAGTCGTCGAACGCCTGCGGGCTGAGTACTCCCAGCGGCAGATGGCGCGCGGCCAACGGCACACGCTCGCCCGTGGCCATCTGGTGCAGATAGCCGTCGGGCATGCCGCCATTCCACACTTCGACCGAACGCCGCTGAGAACTCAGGCACAGCAGCGTGGCGCAGCAGAACATGTCCACCGGCAGGATGCGTTTGAGCTTGGCGTTCATCTCGCGCAGGGTTTCCGCCAGGCCGTAGCCCTTGGCGGTCATGCCGTAGAACACCTCGGCCAACGGCATCGCACCGACCGCTGCCGGCAGGCCATGACCGGTGAAATCGCCGAGCAGCACATGCATGTCGCCGGCCGGGGTGTACGCCGCCAGCAACAAGTCGCCATTGAACAATGCGTAGGGTGATTGCAGATAACGAATGTTCGGCGCACTGAGGCAGCCGGAATGCGCCACTTTGTCGAACACCGCTTTGGCCACGCGCTGTTCGTTGAGCAGGTAATCGTGGTGTTTGGCGATCAGGTCGCGCTGCTGCAGCACCGTCGCCTGCAAGCGGCGCAAGCGGTCCATCGCCTTGATTTTGGCGGCGAGGATCACTTGGTTGTAGGGCTTCGCCAGAAAGTCGTCGCCGCCAGCATCCAGACAACGCACCAGCGCTTCGCTTTCAGTGAGTGAGGTGAGGAAGATGATCGGTACCAGCGTCTCACCCGCCAGGGCCTTGATGTGCCGCGCGGCCTCGAAGCCGTCCATCACCGGCATCATGGCGTCCATCAGCACCAGATCGGGTCGCTGTTGGCGAAACAGCTCAACCGCCTCCGCGCCATTGGCCGCGGTCAGGACTTCATGGCCCTGACGGCGGACGATGGTGGAGAGCAGCAGGCGGTCGGCAGCGCTGTCTTCAGCGATCAGGATGGTCAGCGGCTCTTGCGCCTGCATGGTGGTCAACTGATGTCGAAGAGTTTGTCGAAGTTGGAGATGGCGAGGATCTTGCGCACGTCGGAGTTGCTGTTGACCACACGCACGTCCGATTCATCACCACCGGCGTGATCGCGCAGCAGAAGCAGCATCCCCAGCGCGGAACTGTCGAGGTAAGTGGCTTCCTTCAAGTCCACCACAATGGATTCGGGCTTAGTGTCGACCCGCTCGTAAGCCTCGCGAAATTCCTGATGGCGCCCGAAGTCAAAGCGCCCTTTGACCGAAATGGTCAGTTTTCCCTCTGGCGAGAGATCTGTTTCTACTGCTGACATTGACTGGCTTCCTTGTCATTGACGAACGTGTACAAGGTTTAGCATCTGGACAGGGTTGGGGCAAGGCTGGAAGCCAGATCAAAAGATCGCAGCCTCCGGCAGCTCCTACACTGATCCCCTGTAGGAGCTGCCGAAGGCTGCGATCTTTTGATGTTGGTTTAAAACGGATTCTGTCGCGGCAAGCGCTGCGACAGTTCGTCGAGCAACTTCTGCTCACGCTTGTCTTCGAGGCGCTGCGCCTCTTCACGATAGCGCTGCACCAGTTTGCGCAACCCTTCGACCTTGGCGAACGCCTGTTGCCATTCCTCACGGGCTTTGTCGAGTTTGTTCTGGTGCCAGTTCAGGCTCTGTCGCTGCTGATCGACGGCAGTGTCGAGCTGCGCCAGAAAGCCCTGAAAACCCAGCAACCATTGGCCAGTCACGCCGGTGGCGCCGCGCACGATCCATTGCTCGGAGTAATCCAGACGAAAGGCATTGAGGTCGGCAAGTTTGCTTTCAGCGACCTTCACCTGGCCCTGAAAGTAACCCAGGCGTTGCACGGCGGCTTTCTCGGCCTGTTCGGCCATGTCCACCACCGGCGCCAGGCGCGCGGCACGACTGACGGCAGCCATGACCGGTTAGCCGCCCGCCGCTGGGGCGAACAGGGTTTCGAGGTAAGCCTGGCTTTCGCCCATGGTGATTTTGTCGTTGAGGCCCTGACGCTGGTAGCGAACCAGTTGCGGTTGCAGGGAGATCGCCAGGTCGGTTTCGCGATCGCCACCGGCAACGTAGGCGCCGACGCTGATCAGGTCGCGGCTCTGCTGATACCGCGACCACAGTTGCTTGAAATACTGCGCGCGCTGCATATGCTCAGGCGAAACCACTGCTGGCATCACCCGGCTGATCGATGCTTCGATGTCGATGGCGGGATAGTGCCCTTCCTCGGCCAGACGCCGGGACAGCACGATGTGGCCGTCGAGTACGCCTCGCGCCGAGTCGGCAATCGGATCCTGCTGATCGTCGCCCTCGGACAACACGGTATAAAACGCAGTAATCGAACCCCCGCCCTTCTCCGCATTACCGGCGCGCTCCACCAGTTTCGGCAACTTGGCGAACACCGATGGCGGATAACCCTTGGTCGCTGGCGGTTCGCCGATGGCCAGGGCGATTTCCCGCTGGGCCTGGGCGAAACGAGTCAGCGAATCCATCAGCAACAGGACGTTCTTGCCCTTGTCGCGGAAATACTCGGCGATGCGCGTGCAATACATCGCTGCACGCAGACGCATCAACGGTGCATCGTCCGCCGGTGAGGCAACCACCACAGAGCGCTGGAGGCCTTCTTCACCGAGGCTGTGTTCGATGAATTCCTTGACTTCGCGACCCCGCTCACCGATCAGGCCGACGACGATAATGTCGGCCTCGGTGAAGCGCGTCATCATCCCGAGCAATACGGATTTACCGACACCGGTACCGGCGAACAGACCCAGACGCTGACCACGGCCGACCGTGAGCAAACCGTTGATGCAACGGATACCAACGTCCAGCGGCACGCTGATCGGGTCACGGTTGAGCGGGTTGATCGTCGGGCCGTCCATCGGCACCCAGTCTTCGGCTTTCATGCCGCCCTTGCCGTCCAGCGCACGACCGGCACCGTCGAGCACGCGCCCGAGCATGCTCATGCCCATCGGCAACCGACCGGTATCCGCGAGCGGCACCACGCGGGCGCCAGGGGCGATGCCGGCGACACTGCCGACCGGCATCAGAAAGACTTTGCTGCCGGAAAACCCCATGACTTCCGCTTCCACCTGCGAGGGGTGATAGCTGTCGTCATTGATCACCAGGCAGCGGGTGCCCATGGCGGCGCGCAGGCCTTCGGCTTCGAGGGTGAGGCCGACCATGCGCAGCAGGCGACCTTCGAGAATCGGCGCGCCGGCAATTTCCGTCGCCTCAGCGTAAGTGCTCAGGCGCTTGGCGAAACTGGTGCGTTCAAGGCGCATCGGGGTCGTCCGCGAGCGGCTCTTCAGGCGTGGCCGCCGGTTTTACGTCTTCCGGAATGTCCAGAGTCAGATCCGCTTCAGCCGGATGCAAGGCTTGTTCATGCAACTGATCGAACAGTTTGGCCATGACCTGAGTGACGCGGGTTTCGATGCTGGCATCGATGCGGCTGTGCTCGGTTTCAACCCGGCAGCCACCCGGTAACAGCGATTCATCTTCGACAATGCGCCAGGTTTCCTCATGACGTTCGCGCAAGGCTTTGGCTTGCTCGAAGTCTTGCGGATTGACGTAGAGGCGCACGTTGTCGACGCCCAGCGGCAACAGCTTGAGGGCGTCGCGCATGACGTGTTCGATCTGGCTGGAATCGATGGCCAGCTCGCGCTTGATCACCTGTTTGGTGATGTGTTGCACCAGGTCGACCAACGATTTTTCGATGTGTGTGTCTTGCTCGGCGATGGGCTCGAACAGGTTCACCATCAACTGCTCAAGGCTGGCGAGTTTGGCGGTGAGCGCCACGTCGGCTTCCTGACGCACCTTGAGCGTGGCGCTGTGAAAACCTTCTTTTTCGCCGATGCCGAAGCCCTCGTTGTAAGCCTCCTGACGGATGCTTTCGAGTTCTTCCAGAGTCAGTGGCTGGACTTCTTCCAGCGGCACTTCTTCCATTTCCGGCGGTTCGGGCTCCGGCTCAGGCTCGGGTTCCGGCTTCGGCGGGTCGAAGCTGGGCATCGCCCAGGATTCGAAACCACGGACATCGCGGGCGCGGATCAGATCCGTCACATCGTCGTCGTGCTTGTCCATGGGCTTAGATCATTTCCTCGCCACCTTTGCCACCGAGCACGATCTCGCCGGCTTCGGCCATACGACGGGCAATGGTGAGGATTTCTTTCTGTGCGGTTTCGACGTCGCTGACGCGCACCGGGCCTTTGGCCTCGAGGTCGTCGCGCAACAGTTCGGCAGCACGTTTGGACATGTTCTTGAAGATCTTCTCTTTGACGCCTTCGTCCGAACCCTTGAGGGCCAGCACCAGCACGTCGGAAGACACTTCGCGCAGCAACGCCTGAATGCCACGGTCGTCGACATCGGCGAGGTTGTTGAACACGAACATGAGGTCTTCGATCTGACCGGACAGGTCTTCGTCGACTTCGCGGATCGAGTCCATGAGCTGGCCTTCGATCGAGCTGTCGAGGAAGTTCATGATGTCCGCCGCACGCTTGATGCCACCCAGGGTGGTACGCGAGGCGTTCGAGTTGCCGGAGAACTGCTTCTCGAGGATCTGGTTGAGTTCTTTCAATGCGGCTGGCTGCACGGTGTTCAACGACGAGACGCGCAGGATGATGTCCAGACGCACCTTGTGGTCGAAGTTGCCGAGCACTTCACCGGCCTGATCGGGGTCGAGGTACGCGACCACGATCGCTTGAATCTGCGGGTGTTCGTAACGGATCACGTCGGCAACGGCACGCGGCTCCATCCATTTCAGGCTGTCGAGGCCACTGGTGTTGCCACCGAGCAGGATGCGGTCGATCAGGCCGTTGGCCTTGTCTTCACCCAGGGCCTGGGTGAGCATTTTGCGCACGTAGTCATCAGAACCGACGCCGAGGCTGGTCTGGTCGCCGACGATGTCGACGAACTCGCTCATGACCTGCTCGACCTGTTCGCGATGGACATTGCCCATCTGCGCCATGGCCACGCCGACGCGCTGAACCTCTTTCGGGCCCATGTGGCGCAGCACTTGTGCAGCATCGGTCGAACCCAGGGACAGCAGCAGAATCGCGGCTTTGTCGACCTTGGTCAGTTTGACGGTTGCGGCTCGGTTATCACTCATCTGCGTTAATCCACTCTTTCACGACCTGAGCCACGCGACCCGGATCCTCGGCCACCAGACTCTTGATTGCATTCAGTTGCGCGTCATAACCCTCGCTCGGGCTCGGCAACAGAATGCTCTGCGGACCACCGAGGCTCACGCGGTCGTTGGAAAGTTCGCCGTCCAGGCCGCCCATCCCGCCGAGTTCCACGTCGCTGCCAAGACCGGCCAGCTCCTTGCCTTTGCCGCCGCCGGTGATGTTGTTGAGCACCGGACGCAGCACACCAAACACCAGCACCAGGATGAACAACACACCCAGCACTTGTTTGACGATGTCCCAGAACCATGGCTGGGAGTAGAACGGAATATCGGCAATCACTTCGCCGCGCTCGGCGGAGAACGGCATGTTGATCACGCTGACGCTGTCGCCACGGCTGGCGTCGAAACCGACGGCGTCCTGCACCAGACGGGTGAAGCGCGCCAATTCGTCGGCGCTCCACGGCGCACGGGTGGTTTCACCGTTGGCCGCGTTGACCTTGACCTGGTCGTCGACAACCACCGACACCGACAGACGATTCAGGCGACCCTGCTGCTGCTTGGTGTGGCTGATCGAACGGTCGAGTTCGAAGTTCTTGGTGGATTGTTGACGCTTGTCTGCCGGGTACGGCGCGAGCATTGGCTGGCCGGTGGCCGGGTCCATGATCTGCTGACCGTTGGCGTCAACCAATGGCTGACCTGGCTGCACCATGCTGGCCGGTGCCGCAGCGCCACCAGTGGTTTGCGGCGCAGAAGCCGGCGCCGGTGGCTGGTTGCTCAGGGCACCCGGCACACCTTGCGGGCCATTGCTGGCGGTGCGTTGTTCGTTGACCGATTGCTCGCTGCGCAACGCCGGTTGATCCGGGTTGAACTGCTCGGCAGTCGATTCGACAGCACTGAAATCGACATCGGCCGAAACTTCAGCCTTGTAGCGATCGTTGCCCAGTACCGGTTGCAGAATGTTGTGTACGCGCTGAGTGAGCATGCTTTCCATGCGGCGGCTGTAATCGAACTGCTTGCCGGCCATGGTCATTTCGGAGTTTTCCGCCTGATCAGAGAGCAGGTTGCCCTTCTGGTCGACGACGGTGATCTGCGATTTGCTCAACTCGGGAACGGAAGTCGCCACCAGATTGATGATCGCAACGACCTGACCCGGCTCCAGCGAACGACCGCTGTACAGCTCAACCAGCACCGAAGCGCTTGGCTTGCGCTCGTCACGGACGAACACCGAACTCTTCGGAATCGCCAAGTGCACGCGGGCACCCTTGACGTTGTTCAGGCTGGAAATGGTCCGCGCCAGTTCACCTTCGAGGCCGCGACGATAACGGGTCGCTTCCATGAACTGGCTGGTGCCCAGACCCTGTTCCTTGTCGAGGATTTCAAAACCGATGTTGCCATCGCTGGGAGTGACACCAGCGGCTGCGAGCTTGAGGCGCGCACGCGACAGATCATCGGCCTTGACCAGCAAGGCGCCGGAGTTCGGTTCGACGGTATAAGGGATGTCGGCGGAGGCCAGGGTGTCCATGACCTGCTTGGCATCCATGCCGGCAAGGCTGCCGTACAACGGACGGTAATCCGGCTGCTGCGACCACAGCACCACGGCAAAGCCAATCGCCACGCTCGCAGCCAGGCCGACCAACAGGCCCACCTGACGCAGCATGGTCATCTCGGAGAGGTTTTCCAGGAAGGACAGGCCGAACAACGGCGGTTTGCCGTCTATCGGGGTGGCCTTGGCCGGAACGTTATCGGCGACTGCTTCTGCCATGACTCAATCTCGTCCTTAAACCGGCATCTGCATGATGTCTTGATAAGCCTGAACCAGTTTGTTGCGCACCTGGGTCAGAGCCTGGAACGACACGCTGGCTTTTTGCGAAGCGATCATCACGTCCGTCAGATCGACGCCGCTTTTGCCCACTTCAAAGGCGTTGGCCAATTGAGTCGATGCCGTCTGGGTATCGCTGACCTTGTTGATCGCCTGACCGAGCATGTCGGAAAAGCTGCTGCCTCCCAGCTCAGGGACAGCGGTCGTCGATTTCGGCGCAGACATGGCATCCACTTTCATGGCCTGCATGTCCATCATCAACCGATTAAATTCAATACCTTGGCTCATGGTCTACTCTCTTGGGCGGCCCGCAATTTTTTGACACTCACTCGGCGGGTACACAGGTATTAGCAACAAGGGTGCCAGCTCATGGACACCCCTTCATAAAAGCGTTTTCAAAGCATTGCGCCACGGATCAGGTGGCGAACAGATAGCCTTCGACGTCCATCCCCGCATCGCGCATTTGCGCCAGTTTGTAGCGCAGGGTTCGCGGGCTGATGCCGAGTTTTTCCGCCGCTTCTTTGCGGCGACCGCGCTCGGTGCGCAGGGTGTCGATGATCATCTGAAACTCCCGGCGGCGCAGGTCATCCCCCAGTGCGCCGGACGAATCCACTTCGATTTCCACTTCACGAACTGCCACTGACACAGGCGTTGCGACCGGCAACGCGGTGAACGTCACGGCACCGGCAAGACAGAAATCCTGCGGCTGGATCAAACCGCCCTGCTGCAAAATCAGTGCGCGCTGAATCGCGTTGTCCAGCTCACGCACGTTGCCCGGCCACGGGTAAGCGGTCAGGCACGCTTGTGCCTCAGGCGAAAGTTTTGCGGCGGCATGCTTCATTTTATTGACGTGTTTGGCCAGCAGTCTTTCGGCCAGCGGCAGGATATCGGCAGTGCGCTCGCGAAGTGGACGCCAGGCTAGGGGGAAAACCGACAGACGGTAGAACAAATCCTCACGGAAACGTCCCGCCGCCACTTCGCCCGCCAGGTCGCGGTTGGTTGTCGCGACCACCCGGATATCAAGGCTGATCGGTTTGCGTGCCCCAACGCGCTCGACTTCACGCTCTTGCAACACACGCAGCAGCTTGGCCTGCAGGCCGAGGGGCATTTCGGAAATTTCGTCGAGCAGAAGGGTACCGCCGTCGGCCTGCTCGAATTTGCCGGCCTGCGCAGCGATGGCGCCGGTGAATGAGCCTTTCTCATGCCCGAACAATGTTGCTTCAAGCATGTTGTCCGGGATCGCCGCACAGTTGATGGCAATGAACGGTTGATTGGCGCGATGGGATTGCTGGTGAATGTAGCGCGCCAGCACTTCTTTACCGGTGCCGGACTCGCCGGAGATCAGCACGGTGGAATCGCTTCGGGCGACGCGCGCGGCCAGCTCAAGCAGTTGGGCGCTCGCCGGTTCGACCGCAATCGGGCCTTCGCTTTCGCTCGCGCCAAGATTGCCCAAGGCATGGCGTGCGACCAGATCCAGCAGCGCTTTGGGCTCGAACGGCTTGACCAGATAATCCGCCGCGCCCTGACGCATGGCATCGACCGCGCGTTCGACGGCGCCATGGGCGGTCATCAGCAACACCGGTAATTGCGGCTGGCGGGCCCGCAACAATGCAAGCAGTTGATGGCCATCCATGCCAGGCATGTTGACGTCGCTGACCACCAGACTGAACGCCTCTCGCGCCACCGCCGTCAACGCTTCTTCAGCGCAACCGACCGCGTGGTAATCATGCCCGGCCAACAGCAGCGTGTCGGCCAGCGCTTCGCGCAATGAGCGGTCATCCTCGACCAGCAAAACCTTGATGCCCATGTCTGTCACTCAGCTCCCTGTACAGCGGAAAACAGCGGCAGGCTGACCTGCGCGCACGTGCCACGCCCGACTCGCGAGCGCAGCTGCAATTCTCCCTGATGCGCCCGCGCCACCGCTTTGACCACGGTCAGGCCGAGGCCAGTGCCGGTCACTTTGGTGGTGAAAAATGGTTCGCCGAGCCGCGCCAGAACAGCGGGCTCGATGCCGCTGCCACTGTCGCTGACACTGATGCGCAAGGCGTTGTCGCGGGTGTAGCAGTGCACTTTCAGCCGCACATCACCGGCGCTGGCTTGAATCGCGTTTTCAATCAAATTCAACAGTGCGCCAACCAGGGTGTCGCGATTACATAGCAACTCGCCGGCATGGCTGTCGCACTGCCAGCGAATGGGCAGGTCCTGCACATGCGTCAGCGCCGCAGCTTGCAGTGCTTGCATCAAGGCATTGGGCGTGAGGCGGTCGGTCAGCGGCAACTCACCGCGCGCGAATATCAGCATGTCGCGCACTTGGTGTTCGAGTTCGTGCAGGCGCTCTTTCAGGCGCCCGGCAAAACGCTGCTGCGTGGCGACGGGCAATTCCTGCTCAGTCAAATGACTGGCGTACAGCAGTGCGGCGGACAACGGTGTGCGGATCTGATGAGCGAGCGAGGCGACCATGCGCCCCAGCGATGACAGGCGTTCATGGCGTGCCAATTGATCTTGCAGATGACGGGTTTCTGTCAGGTCGTTGAGCAGCACCAACTGGCCTGGCTCAGCGTCCAGCGAGCGAGTTGCGATCGACAGGCGTCGACCGTTTTTCAGGGAGATTTCATGACCGTCGTCTTCACGCGGTGCGAAGCAGCGCGCAATCACTTGGCGCCACAACTCGCCTTCCAGTGGCAAGCCAAGCAGCTCAATGGCGGCGGGATTGGCTTCGCGCACCATGCCGTGACCGTCAATCACGATGACGCCACCGGGCAACAGATCGAGGAGGTTTTGCAGACGGTTGGCCAGGCGTTCTTTCTCTGCCAATTCCTGCATGCGCTGGGCGCTGACCACCGCCAGTTCACCCTTGAGCTCGGTGACCCGCGCTTCAAGCATGCTGTAGGAATCAGTCAACTGGCTGGACATTTGATTGAACAGCTCGAAAGCCTGCTCAAGACCCTGTCGGCTTGCCTGTTCAACGGAGGACGGCTGCCCCTCGGGACTGGAGGCAGAAGACATCTGGGCGGCTTGGGGCATTGTGCTTTCTCGCGTGGCTGACCGTCAGTTAAACGGAACGTTGCGAGGGATGTAGCAATACCCGTGCCTAAAAAAAACTGCTTATAAATGAGGCGGTTGAAAAACAGGCGTCAATCATCCGCCTGTTCATCACCGTCGCGACGGCTCATGCCGTACTTGCGCATCTTCTCCACCAGCGTGGTACGACGAATGCGCAGGCGTTCAGCCGCACGCGCCACGATGCCATTGGCGTCGTCCAGCGCCTGCTGGATCAAGCCCTGCTCCAGACCACCGAGGTAGTCCTTCAGATCCAGGCCTTCCGGCGGCAGCATGGCATTGGCGGTGAAGTCCGGCGTATGACCGTTGATGGCCACGCGCTCTTCCAGATCGCTGCGCAGGCTGTCGACCATTTGCTCGTCTTCGTCGTCGACATAGCGGAATTTCTTCGGCAGCTCGACCACGCCGATCACCCCGTACGGGTGCATGATCGCCATGCGCTCGACCAGGTTGGCCAGCTCACGGACGTTGCCCGGCCAGCCGTGACGGCACAGCGACATGATCGCGGCAGAGTTGAAGCGAATCGAACCGCGCTTCTCGTGCTCCATGCGCGAGATCAGTTCGTTCATCAGCAACGGGATGTCTTCGACACGCTCACGCAGTGGCGCCATCTCGATCGGGAACACGTTCAGGCGATAGTAGAGGTCTTCGCGGAAAGTGCCGATCTCGATCATGCTTTCGAGATTCTTGTGGGTCGCGGCGATGATGCGCACGTCGACGCTCTGGGTCTTGTTGCTGCCCACGCGCTCGAAGGTGCGTTCCTGCAGGACGCGCAGCAGTTTGACCTGCATCGGCAGTGGCATGTCGCCGATTTCGTCGAGGAACAGCGTTCCGCCGTTGGCCAGTTCAAAGCGCCCGGCACGGCTGGTGATCGCGCCGGTGAAAGCACCCTTCTCGTGACCGAACAATTCGCTTTCGAGCAGCTCTGCCGGGATCGCCCCGCAGTTGACCGGCACAAACGGCGCATCGCGGCGTTTGGAATGGTAATGCAGGTTACGCGCAACCACTTCCTTGCCGGTCCCCGACTCGCCGAGGATCAGCACGCTGGCGTCGGTGTCGGCGACCTGCTGCATCATCTGGCGCACGTGCTGGATCGCCCGGCTGGTGCCGACGAGGCTACGGAACAGATTGGGTTCGCGATGACGGCCGCGCTCGCGGGCCTGGTCGTACATCTCGCGATAGACCTGGGCACGGTGCAGAGAGTCGAGCAGTTTGCTGTAGCTGGGCGGCATTTCGAGGGTAGACAGCACGCGGCGACGCTGGTCTTCAGGCAAGTCGACGGAAGAATTATCGCCCATCAGCAAAACCGGAAGGAACTCATCCCAGGTCGAGAGTGTCTTTAACAAGCCCAAAAGCGCGCCAGGAGCATTAACGGTCCCGATCAGTACGCAAATGACCTCACGACTAGACGACAAAGAGCCGACTGCCTGCTGCCAGTCATGGCTGCCGCAGGGTAAATTTTCTTCGCCAAGAAAATTTAAGATCACCGCCAGGTCGCGGCGGCGGACGCTATCGTCATCGATCAGCAGAATTTTGGTTTCACGCCACATGCAATAGCAACTTCCCTAGTCAACTCAATGCCCGAAAAATTGGGGCAAGCGAGACGCTTGCAGGACACCATGTGCCTGTAGACGCCTGAAATCTGAAATCAGCCACTAGTTAAGTCAAAAAACCGTGCACAGTCAAATTTATGGCGCACATGTCTGGATTAACTGCGGGTTAATTAACCAAACAGATGGTAAACCTTTGCTGCCTTCTGCGCTTGGGTGATCTGCGACATCTCATTGGCTATTGCCTGCCGCTCACCCATGGCGACCTCAAGAAGGTCTTTGTAGACGTGCAGCAGCTCTTCAAGATTGTCGCGCAACGCGACTTCGTCCAGCGACGCCTCAGCCATGACGTCTTCCATGCAGGAACGGCAAGCCAGATCCAACTCGCCAATGGCTTCCCAATTGCGTTCGGCCAAGGCACTGACCAACGCTTCACGGGTATCGGCGATTCGCTGCAATACAAGACTCATGGCGCTCTCCTTAGAACTGTGGACCTGGTGGAGCAATACCGTCCCAGCCTTCCTTTACGGTGCGCAGGAGACCGGCAACTTCATCGAGGATCTTTGGATCACTCTTGACGTTCGCCTCGGCGAGTCGCTTCATCATGTAGATGTAGAGCTGGTTGAGCTCCCCCACCGCATCGGCGCTGTTTTCCAGATCCAGGCCTTCACACAAACCACCAATGATGCCAACGGCTTTACTGATAGCCGTGCATTTGGCAGCAATATCCTGGCGCTCAATGGCGCCCTTGGCCTCGGCGATTCGCCCCAGACCACCTTCCATCAACATTTGCACCAGACGGTGCGGGCTCGCTTCGGACGTCTGGGCATGCGCGCCGACTTTCTGGTATTGCCGAAGGGCTAACATCGGATTCATGTTCTACCTCATTGCCACAATGACTCGTATATCCAGTGTATCGCCAACGAATCAGAGAACTTTAGATGAAAAGACAAAAACCCGGCACACGCCGATAAAGCGTAGCCGGGTTTTTGTCGTGCCTGCCTGTTACTTCGCGGACTGCTGAGCGTTCAGCGAGGTGAAGAACGAGGTAATGCTGCTCGCCGTCGCTTTCATCTGCCCTACCAGCAAGTCCATGGCGTTGTATTTTGCAGTCAACGTCTTGGTCAGGTTGGCAACACGCAAATCCAGCGCCAGTTGCTGGTTGGTCAGGTTTTTGGTGTTCTTGGTCAGAATCGCCATGCGCTGATCAAGCAAACCGCTACCGGTGATATCACCTGCCGCTGGCTTGAGATACGGGTCGACTGCTTTGCTCATGCGCGCCAACAGACCGTTAGTGTCGTCGGTACCGGTGAACAACTGCTGAACCTGACCGGTCATGCCTGGCTGGGCCATGGTTTTGGTGAAAGCGCTGGTATCAAACGTCAGGTTACCGGTGTTGCGGTCGGTCATTACACCCAACTGCGACAGCACAGCCAATGGACCGCCAGCCCCTGTGTTGGTCAACTCGGCACGCACGTCGGCAATCAGCGAGCGCGGCATCGCGTCACCGGTGAATGCCGCTTGCACGGTCAGCTTGCCATCCGCATCCGGCGTCGCCTTTGACAGGGTATCAATGGTCGTTTTCAGCGTGTTGTAAGCGTCGACAAAGGACTGGATCGACGTCTGCAAACCCTTGGTGTTGGCATCTACGCCGACAACAGTAGGCGTCGAGCTCGCCGTGGTCAGGTTCAGGGTCAGGCCACTGATTGCGCCGGTCACCGTATTGCTCTTGCTGGTGACTTCAAGGCCGTCGATGGACAGCTTGGCGTTTTGCGCAACGCCATTGACGGCGCCCGCAGCACCAGCCGCAGGACTGCTGCCCAGAGGTTTTGTGCCATCAATCTCCAGACCGGCAATGCCGCTCACGGTGAGGTCAGAACCTTCGCCAGTCTTGTTCGAGCTGATCACCAGGCGCGAAGCACCGGAGGCGTCGGTCACAATGTTGGCGGAGATACCGTTGGCGCCCTGAGCCTTGTTGATGGCGTCCCGGGTAGTCTGCAAAGTGGAATTGGCAGGAATGTCGACATTGTAATCAGTGCCATTCTGACTGATTTTCAGGGTACCACTCGGAATGGCACTGGAGGCGCCGCCGGCGAAGGAGGCACTGGCGATTTTCGAGCCGGTAGCCAACTGCGTTACAACAACATTGTAGCTGCCCGAAACCGCGGAACTGTCGGCGGTGGCGCTCAGGTTCGTATTGCTGGAAGTCGCGGTGAAACCGGCAAATGCAGGATTGGTCTTGCTGCTCAGATTGGTCATCGCCGTCTGGAACGCAGTCAGCGCACTCTTCAACGAACCGATGCCGGAAATTTTCAGCGTGTTGGCTTTGGTCGCGGTGTCGATCTGCGTCTGCTTCGGTGCCTTGTCGGCATCGACCAGTGCAGTGACGATCGCACCGATGTCCAGGCCGGAACCCAGTCCGGAACCCGGTAGAATTGGACTTGCCATGTGCATCTCCCTTCAGATTGTTGCCATTCTTTTGACCGTTACACGCGTCCTGAGAACGGACAAACATTATTCATGCCAGCTATCAGACTTTGGCGTCGAACAACACGTGGCTCGCGTTGGCCAGGCTGTCTGCCAGCTTGAGGGCTTCTGCGGAGGGAATCTGTCGAACGACCTCACCCGTCTCGCTTGCGATCACCTTGACGATGACCTTGCCGGAATGCTCGTCGATGGAGAATTCCAGATTGCGTTTGATCGACTGGACAAACTTTTCGATCTCTTGCACCGCCAGTTTCAACTTGGCGTCGTCCGTTTCCTGACTCTTGGCAGCGACCGGAGCTTCAGTCTTGGCAACTTTAGGCGTTTCTGACGGCTTGTCAGCAACCGGCGTGACTGGCTTGGGAGCCGGATAAGACTGGTTAAGCTTGACGCTCATGTCCATGCTCATCACCTCCTAACGTAAAAAGGCGAGAGAGCGCGACCAGCGCACCCTCCCGCCCAAACTTGTTCCGAAATTACTGAAGCAGCTTCAGTACAGCGGAAGGCAGTTGGTTGGCTTGAGCCAGAACGGAGGTCGAAGCCTGCTGCAGAGTTTGCTGCTTGGTCAGGTTAGCAGTTTCTGCGGCGAAGTCGGTGTCTTGTACACGACCCTGTGCAGCGGTGGTGTTCTCAACGATGTTCTGCAGGTTGGAGATGGTGCTGGTCAGACGGTTTTGCGAAGCACCCAGGCTGGCACGGGTATCACCGATCGCAGCGATAGCAGCGTCGATTGCAGTGATAGCGTTGTCGATGTTGCTACCAGCGGCAGCAGCGTCAGTACCGGTCAGAGCCAGAACGCCTTTGTCCACGGACAGGTTGACGGCGTCGAACTTGGAGCTCAGTACCAGGTCGATGTGGTTAGCAGTACCGGTGTTTGCGCCAACTTGCAGAGTCACAGTACCAGCCGAACCGTCCAGCAGGTTTTTGCCGTTCAGGTTGGTGGAAGCGGCGATACGGGTGATTTCGTCCGACATGTCGGCGAATTCTTTGTTGGTCGCTTTCTGGTCAGCAGTGCCGTTGGTGCCGGTACGTGCTTTAACAGCCAGTTCACGCATACGCTGCAGGATGTCGGTAGTAGCTTGCAGAGCGCCTTCAGCGGTCTGAGCAACGGAGATACCGTCGTTGGCGTTCTGGATAGCCTGGTTGCCACCGCGGATTTGCGATTGCATACGAGTGGAGATCTGCAGGCCAGCGGCGTCGTCTTTAGCGCTGTTGATTTTCAGGCCGGAAGACAGGCGCTGCATCGAAGTCGACAGGGCGTCGGAAGCGCGGTTCAGGTTTTTCTGAACGTTCAACGATGTGGTGTTGGTGTTTACTGTTAAAGCCATGACGAATTCCTCGTTGGTTGGGTACTGCGGCTTCCGGCCCTGGCAACCGCCGGGTATGGCCTAGAGAACCTTCGTAATAGTTATCGTCGGGTAATCAGGTTGCTTGAGGGCTTTTTGAAAAAATTTTGCCATCACCCGGCCACCCCCGAGAAAACAAGGGCTTAGCCGCCCCTCACCCACGAAAAAATGACGTCATAAAACCGACCACGGCGAAAACCTGCGGGCCAGTGCTGCCGTCCGTCCTCAGACCGGCACGCTTTGCAGCAACTCGACCAACTCGTACTCCATGTAATCAGCCAGCCCCAACCAGTCCTGCCGCTCCTGACAATCGAGCATTTGCAGGAGGATGTGCGCCCATCGTTGTTGTTCATTCGTCGGCGCCAAGACCAACACCTGCTGCGCGCCCTCGAAGACATCGACCATGCTCAGCGCCGCCTCGACGTCACGGCCCAAGCGAAACAGGCCGGCGCACTGACGGCATTGGTCGACGCAGGTCCCGATCACCGTCATTGCACAAACTCCTGATTGAATTGCGTCCCGGCGATCAGCGCCCCCGCCCTGCTGCTATTGAAGAATTGCACGTGCGGGTGCACGGCGATGTAGCGCTCGAGCACACACAGATAGCCGCGAAAATTCAGCTGCGTACTGACCCGCTGGCCGTTGCCGTCGCGTACCCAGTGCCGCGCCTGATTCACGCCGGGCCCCAGATCACCGTCGCCCCAGCCTGCGTGGGTCTTGTTCATCGGAAAAGCGAAGTCGGCGCCAAACAGCGTGATGCGTGATGCGCCCATCTTCACCGCCAAGTCCACCGCCGGATGAATCACGCTGCCGCCGACATGCAACAGCGCGCGCGGATGCTGCTCACGCAAGCCGGCATAGACCGGACTGGCCGAGTAACCACCGTAGCGTTTGCCCTTCCAGGCGCGCAGCACCTCAGGATCACTCATCGGCAGATACACCAGGGCGATGCCATCAGACTGTTCAAAAGGCAAATGGCGAAAGCTGATGCGCTGATCGATGGTGACCACCAGATCAGGCTTGATACCTTGTTCAAGCAACGGCCGATAGGCGGTGTCGACACAGATGAACAACGGGCGCTGCGCCTGAGCCCGCGCTGCTGCCAGTCGCTCAAAGTGCCCTTCAAGGGTCGGGCCGGTGCCGATCACATAGACTTCGCGATCAGTACAGCTGCCGAACAACTGCGTGACATCGTCATCGCCCAACAGCACTGGCAAGCACTCCTGCAAACGCTGCTGAATGAACGGCGACTGCGCATCGAATTCGCGATTGTTGAAACTCAAATGGACTTCATTGACCAGCCGATCACGGATCTTCGCATTGAAGTCATCGGCCAGCAGCATCTCGGCCGGCAAGGCGAAAAACGGCGTAAACATGTCCGAGTGATCGCCGGCGTAGAACAACTCGACACGCGGATCTTCCAGCCACTGCCGCTGATCGAGCAACTGCAGCACCAGCGCGAACAACGCGCCGTTGAGGATGTGCACGTACAAACGCTGCAGTCGTTCGCGCTCAAGCAGGACACCGGGCAGATCGCCGAGGCCAGTGCCATAGACGTGTAATTGCACTTGATCGGGCAGACTGGCTGCCTGAACCTGCGCTTCGTGGAGGCGGTCGTGGCGGCTGGTAAGCTGGATGCCGTTAACACTCAGCGTCGAACCCAGCCCCTCAACCAGCTCGGCCTGAATGGCCGCACTGTCTTCAGCCATCAGTCGCTCGAACAGCGCCGGCCAGCGCCGCTGCAACACTTCGGCATTGGCTTGAAAAAACTCGCTCATGGCGCCTCGCGCTCCCGTTCAGGCAAAAAAATAGCGCTCAAGGTTAACCTTGAACGCTTTTTTTGTATCCGCCGTTTTTGCTTCAGCTCAAGGGCGATAGATGATCGCCGAGCCCCACGACAGACCGACACCAAAACCGCTCAGCGCAATACGCTGCCAATCGGAATCGAGTACGTGTTTTTCCAGCAGCAACGGAATGCTCGACGACACGGTGTTGCCGGTCTCGACCATGTCCTTGATGAACTTCTCCGGCTCGCCTTCGAAGCGCCGCGCCACGGCATCGACAATCGCCGCGCTGCCCTGGTGAATGCAGAACGCATCGATGTCATCAGCCTTGAGGCCGGAATCATCCAGCAGCTCGTGCAAGTGCGCGGGGACTTTGAGCAAAGCAAAGTTGAACACCTGACGACCGTTCATGAAGAACACGCCATCGGTGACTTTCAAATGCGGTGCGCCGGAACCGTCGGTGCCGAACTTGGCCTTGCCCAACGCCCAGCTCGGATCTTCGCCCATCCAGGTGGCCGTGGCGGCATCGCCGAACAGCATGGTGGTGTTGCGATCTTCCGGATCAACGATTTTCGAATACGGGTCAGCGGTGATCAGCAGGCCGTTCTTCAGGCCGGCGGCTTCCATGAAGCCCTTGATCGCGTAGATGCCGTAAACGTAACCCGAGCAGCCGAGGGAAATATCGAACGCGGCGACGTTGGTCGGCAGACCGAGTTTGTCCTGCACGATGGCGGCGGTGTGTGGCAGGCCCTCTTCGTCACCGTTCTGGGTGACCACGATCAGCGCGTCGATCGATTCACGCTTCAGATCCGGGTTGCTGGCAAACAGCGCATTGGCCGCTTCCACGCACAGATCGGAGGTTTCTTGCTCAGCGTCTTTGCGCGGCAGGAATGCCGAGCCAATCTTGCCAAGGATGAATTCTTCATCCTTCTCGAATTTTGCACCTTGTGCGTAATTGTCCACGCCGGCTACAGGAACGTAGCTCGCAATGCTTTTTATGCCAATCATTACGGCTTCCCAATAAAAAACAGCCCAAGACCACCGCTCGCAAGGATTTCGAGGGGCGCCGACAAACAGAAAACGGCCGCCACAACGGGCAGCCACGGGGAGCGCAAAGGGCTATCACTGGAATCGAAAACGAGCCAGGCGCCATCTCCCCGATCAATACAATACAGTGAAGATGCGCGTTATGACTCGCAGGTCACGCTATTTTGCCGAATCGGTGCAGATCGGCTTATTCGACCAACGACCAGTCCAGCGGCGTGCCGCGCTTGATCGGCGTGCGCGCGCGGCGGCCGAGAACGGCGTCGGTGTGCTTGGGCGGCAGACCGAGGCCGGGACGGATGGCGCGCAGATTGTCCCGGGAAAAGGCCTCACCGGCGGCCATATCGGCGGTGACGTAGAGCGAACGGCGATACACCACCGATTTGAGCTCGGCTTCAGTTGCGCCGTATTGCACCTTGCCAAGGGCCTGCCAGGCACGCTCGGTCTCCGCCACCAGGCTGGCCATTTCCGCCGGCTCCAGCGAGAAACTGGCATCGACACCACCTGCTGAACGGTCGAGCGTGAAGTGTTTTTCCACCACCGTCGCGCCAAGCGCCACCGCCGCTACCGAGACACCGACGCCCATCGAGTGATCTGATAGCCCCACCTCGCACCCGAACAACTCACGCAGATGGGGAATCGTGCGCACGTTACTGTTGAGTGGCGTCGCCGGGTAAGTGCTGGTGCATTTGAGCAGCACCAGATCCTTGCAACCCGCCTCGCGTGCGGCGCGCACGGTTTCATCCAGCTCAGCGATGCTGGCCATCCCGGTCGAGATAATCAGCGGTTTGCCGGTGGCAGCCACACGACGGATCAACGGCAGATCGGTGTTCTCGAAACTGGCAATCTTGTAGGCCGGCACATCAAGGCTTTCGAGAAAGTCCACGGCGCTGTCATCGAACGGCGTGGAGAACGCGAGCATGCCCAACTCTTTGGCCCGAGCGAAAATCGGCGCGTGCCATTCCCACGGCGTATGGGCCTTTTCATACAGCTCATAAAGCGACGTGCCGGCCCACAGACTGCCCGGATCCTTGATGAAGAATTCGCCTTCAGCAAGATCCAGGGTCATCGTCTCGGCGGTGTAGGTTTGCAGCTTCAACGCATGCGCCCCGGCCTTGGCTGCTGCCTCGACAATCTGCAGGGCCACGTCCAGCGACTGGTTATGGTTACCGCTCATCTCGGCAATGATGAAGGGCGGCGCGTCGGCGCCGATCAAGCGGTCGCCGATCTTGAAACTAGTCATGGGGGTGATCCTTCAAAACACGGGTGAACGCACAGGCACTCTGAGTAAACCCGGCATCGCGAAACACATTCAATGAGGGCCGATTGGCCGGCGATACCTGAGCAGTCAGCGCCGTCACTTGCGGCCAGTGGCGGGTGACGAACGCTTCGCTCCGCGCCAGCAGCGACTTGCCCCAGCCCAGGCCGAAACGGCCCTCAAGCAGATAGATCGACACTTCGGCATCAAATCCGCGCAGGTCGTAACGCAGAACACCGACCGGGCCGTCATCGGCCGCGGCGATCAACAGCAAACGCTGCGGGTTGCGCAAACTCGCGGTCAGCCAGTTGAGGTGCTGCGGCCAGTCGATTTGCGCGTTTGTCTGCGACCAGCGTCGCACGGCCTCAGCATTGCGACCCTCGAACAACAGCTGCGCATCCTCTTGTGTGGCGGGCCGGATAGTCAGCACTGCGCCGGACAACGCAGCGGCCACGCGCAAGACTCCGCGACCGTCGACCAAGTGCCGCGAACGCTCGGCCAGACTCCGGCGCAGATAATAATTGCCGGTGACAAAACCGATGGCATCGCGCAGCTGCTCGACACTGACCTGCTCGCGGGCGCCCATGAACACATGCGCCCCCGCCGCCGCCATCACTTCGCCGTTGTTCAGCTGGTTGTTCGACACCGCAATGCAGATCGTCGGCAAGCCCAGCGCCGCACGCTCCCAACTGGTGCCGCCGCCGGCGCCGATAAACAGATCCGCTTCAGTCATGCGCTGATGGAAATCGCTGACAAAACTGTGCAGACGCCAGTTCGGCCGCGTTTCGGCCAGTGCCTGCATCTGCGCCCACGCCGGGTTGTCGGCGCCCGCGACGAAGTCCACTTGCAGCTCAGTGAAATCCGCCAGGGCGCGCATCGCGTGATGGGTTTGCATCGCCGCATCGAAGCCGCCGAAGTTCACCAGCACACGTCGCGCCTGCGGTTTGATCTCGATCGGCGGGCAATCGAATTCTTCGCGCAGCATGGCGAAGCGCGGGCCGAGCAACGTCCGGCAACCCTCGGGCAACAACGGCGCATAGTTTTCGCTGAGGCCGGACAGGTTCTGATTGAGCAGCAGATCGACGCTGTAGCGCCGGGTGGCCAGATCATCCACGGCGGCGATGCGATGCGCCCAGCGCCGTGCCGCGGTTTGCCAGTGATGATCGAGGCCGTAGTGATCGACGATGATCCAGTCAAACTCGGCCTGACCTTCAAGCTGCGAGCCTAGCGCGTCGATGTCGGCCTGCCACGGCAGCATCGATTCGATGGCTTGCAGTGGATCTTCATAGGCGTAGCGCTCAGGCAACCCGAACGTTTCAAAACCCTCGGCATTCAATGCGTCCAGACGATGCCCTGGCAACCGTCGGCAAGCGAACGCGACATGACTGCCCTGGGAGCGCAGCACCCGCGCCAGTGTCAGACAACGGGCAATGTGGCCGCTGCCGATGGTCGGCGAGGCGTCGGCGCGAATCAGCACTCTCATTGCAGTTCTCCGCCGGCCTTGAGCGCGGCGTAAAGGTATTCGGCGCGCTTCCAGTCCTGCGGCGTGTCGATGTCCTGAACCAGATACCGGGGCAGAATCACCGGCAGACTGGCTGGCGAATAAAGCACCTCTCCACGCAACCACGCCTCGCTGCGCCCCCAGTAGAACTGGCCGGCGTCTTGAAACGCCTCCGGCAAATCCTGGGAACGGGTGTTGCGAAATTCCGGATACAACGCGGTCAAGGCACCCTGCCCGTCCAGCGTCAGCGCTCGTTGCACCGGAAAGCCGAAATCGCACACGGAGAAGGCGAACGACTTGTCCGAATGCCGCTCCAGTAACTCGAAGCCTTCGCGCAGATAGCGCACCTGCAACAACGGCGCCGTGGCGTATACACAGCAGGCGTAATCGAAGGCTGGCAGTTGCTGCAAGGCATGCACAATCACCGCCGCGGTGCCGGTGAAATCATCAGCCAGCGCCGCGGGACGCAGGAACGGCACCTGTGCACCGTGGGCTCGCGCCACTTCAGCTATTTCGGCGTCGTCGGTGCTGACCACGACCTGATCGAACAAGCCTGAATCCAGCGCCGTGCGAATTGAACGGACAATCATCGGCACGCCATCGAACGGCAAAAGATTCTTGCGCGGAATGCGTTTGCTGCCGCCACGAGCGGGGATGATTGCAACACAGCTCACACTTGATTACTCCTCAAGAACCAGCCGACGCAATTGCTCGACCACGTAATCCTGCTGCTCATCGCTCAACAGGGGAAACAGCGGCAGACTGATCGCCTCGGTGTAGTAACGCTCAGCCTCGGGGAAGTCGCCCTCGGCAAAACCCAGGTCGCGATAGTACGGCTGCAAGTGCACGGGAATATAGTGCAGATTCACGCCGACGCCGGCGACACGCAAGCCTTCGAACACCTGACGATGGCTGAGGCTGATGCGCTCGCTCTGCAAGCGAATGACGTAAAGATGCCAGGCAGATTCTGCCTCTGGCTGAAGGCTCGGTAGCGTGACTGGCAAGTACGTCAGCAGGCGATCGTAACGCGCCGCCAGTTCGCGGCGCCGGGCGATGAAGCCGTCGAGCTTGCCCAGTTGCGACAAACCCAACGCCGCCTGCAAATCAGTGATGCGGTAATTGAAGCCCAGCTCGGTTTGCTGGTAGTACCACGGGCCGTGGCTAGGCTCGGTCATCTGCTGCGGGTCGCGGGTCATGCCGTGGCTGCGCAGGCGCCGCAGGCGCTCAGCCAGCTCCGGGCGGTTGGTTAACACCATGCCGCCCTCGCCGCTGGTGATGATCTTCACCGGGTGGAAACTGAACACGGTCATCGTCGCGAACTCACCGCAACCCACCGGGCGCCCTGCATAGGACGCACCGACCGCGTGAGAGGCATCTTCGATCACCGTGAAGTTGTAGCGCTCAGCCAGTTCGGCAATCTTGCGCATGTCACAGCTCTGCCCGGAGAACGCCACCGCCACCAGTACTTTCGGCAAGGTGCCGTCCTGCTCGGCTTGATCAAGCTTGGCTTCGAGGGCAAACGCATCGAGGTTCCACGTCAGCGCATCGATATCGACGAAATCGACGTCAGCGCCGCAATAACGTCCACAGTTGGCCGAGGCGAGAAAGGTGTTGGGCGTCGTCCACAAACGATCACCCGGCCCGAGCCCTGCCGCCAGACAGGCAATGTGCAGCGCCGCCGTGGCGTTGCTCACCGCTACGGCGAAATCCGCCTGGCAACGCTCGGCCATCGCCTGCTCGAAACGCTCGATGCTTGGCCCTTGGGTCAGCCAGTCCGATTGCAGCACCTCGACGACCGCGTCGATGTCTGCCTGATCGAGGCTTTGCCGACCGTACGGAATCATACCGAGAGCTTCGCGTGCAGGTCGGCGATCTGCCCGACCGAGAGGAAATGCGGATTGGTGTCGGAGCGATATTCGAAATCTTCCCCGACCGCACGCCCCCGCTCACCGACTTTGTCGACGGCAAAATCGACATCGACGCTGGTGAAGCGAATCGACGGCTGGATGGTGTAGTGATCTTCGAATTCGAGGGTCATCCGCGCATCGTCCAGCGGCACCATCAACTCATGGAGTTTTTCGCCCGGACGAATGCCGACGTTCTTGTGCGGCAGCTGTTCGGCCATGCCGCGCGCCAGATCGACGATGCGGATGGAGGGGATCTTCGGCACGAACACTTCGCCGCCGTGCATGCGCGCGAAGCTATCGAGCACAAACTGCACGCCGTGATCGAGGGTGATCCAGAACCGCGTCATGCGCTCGTCAGTGATCGGCAACTCCGTAGCGCCGTCGGCAATCAGCTGGCTGAAAAACGGCACCACCGAGCCACGCGAGCCGGCGACGTTGCCGTAGCGCACCACGGCAAATCGGGTTTCCTGCTCGCCGGCAATGTTGTTGGCGGCGACGAACAACTTGTCCGAGAGCAACTTGGTTGCGCCGTAAAGGTTGATCGGGCTGGCCGCTTTGTCGGTGGACAACGCCACGACCTTTTTCACGCCATTGTCGATGGCGGCGGCGATGATGTTCTCCGCGCCATTGACGTTGGTGCGGATGCATTCGGTCGGGTTGTATTCCGCCGCCGGCACTTGCTTCAACGCCGCGGCATGCACGACGTAGTCGATACCGCGCATGGCTTGGCGCAGACGGTCGGCGTCGCGCACGTCACCGATAAAGTAGCGCATGCACGGCGCGTTGAACGTCTGCTGCATTTCGTACTGCTTCAGCTCATCGCGGGAGAACACCACCACGCGCTTGGGCTGGTATTGCTCGAGCAGGCGGGCGATGAATTTACGCCCGAACGAGCCGGTGCCGCCGGAGATGAAAATCGATTTACCGTTGAACATAGGTTGATTCCTGTCCGGCGCGCTTAAGCGAGCAACTGTGCCCAATTGATCGAGCTGTTTTCGCCCAAGGTAAACCCTTTGCCGGTCAGGGCCAGGTTGGCGTTGTAAGCCGGATCCTGCGCGAACGCATCACTCCATTTCTCACGCAGTGCCGCCAGTGCTTCAGCAGCCTTTGGCAGCTCATCGGTGTGCAGCACCTGCACCGACGGAGTCCACACAGTGAGGAAACCGTTCTGACCAGCCTTGAGGCATAGATCGACATCGCTGAAACCATCAGCGAACGTCACTTCATCCAGGCCGCCGAGAGCGTTGAACAGTTCTTTGCGCACCATCAGGCAGACCTTCGACACCGCCGAGTAATTCTGCTCGACGGCCAAACGCTGCATATAACCCTCGGCATTGTGTTTCTCGCCAATGAAGGGTGACCCGACACCGCCGTTCAAGCCGAGGATCAACCCGGCCTGGGAAATCTTGCCATCGCGGTCGACCAGTTTGGCGCCGACGATGCCCACTTCCGGACGTTGGGCCTGGTTGAGCAACGAGTCGATCCAGTTCGGGTTGACGACTTCGCTGTCAGCGGCCAGCAACACCAGATACTCACCTCGCGCTTGCTCGCTGGCGGCGTTATACAACGCCACTTCACCGAGCGTTTGATCGGCACGCAAGATA
Organism: Pseudomonas sp. 4CAES_32.4; assembly: GCF_058136335.1. Taxonomy (NCBI): domain Bacteria; kingdom Pseudomonadati; phylum Pseudomonadota; class Gammaproteobacteria; order Pseudomonadales; family Pseudomonadaceae; genus Pseudomonas; species Pseudomonas sp. 4CAES_32.4. The sequence continues at coordinate 1,701,503 of NZ_CM176882.1, read as the reverse complement.
TTGACGCGGGGGTTGCGCAACTGGCCGAGCCAGTCGTTGACCGCCGCCGACTGATTCGGGTTGGCTGCCACCAAGACTTCATAGCGGCTGTAGCGGGTTCTGAGCAGCACACCCTCAATGCAGCGGCGCAACGCCGACAAATCATCACTGGCCGGCACAATGATCGACACCATTGGGAGTTCGGTATGACGATAATCGACCTGCCAGGTGCCTGGCAGCGACGAAGTGACCTTGGCCTTGTAGCCGCGATTACCCAAATGACGCAGCAGCGCCAGGCGCTCATGAGCATTCTCTTGCAGCGCAGCGGCCTGAGTGATCAGCAGCGGCTCGTCGAGATGTGCCAGGCCGTCGAGACCACCCTGCTCAATCAGGCGCAGCAACAGGTCAAATTCCAGCGCCTTGCTGAAATCGGCCTGATAACCGCCCGCCTCGAGGAACACGTCGCGTCGAATCAGCCAGTGGCGCGCCATCAGTGCTGGAGCGCTTTGCAGCAAGTCAAGGTTGAAGCCGGGGCGGAACACATCCACCAGCGCGCCGTCTTCAGTACGCTGGATTTCATCGGTGGCCACCGCGCGAAGACCCGTGGCCGACATCAACTCAAGCCCGGCGCGCAACAGACCACCGGCAGTGAATTCATCGCCCACGTTGGCCAGTAGCAACCAGTCGCATGGAGATTGCGCGGCACTCTGGTTGAGTTTGTCGACCAGATTGCCCGGTGTGACCCGGACGAAGTGCAAGGTGTTCTGCGCGGTGGTCGCCGTCTGTGGTTCACCCGTGGTGAAGACCACGATTTTGAAGGCCTTGCTGGCCCCTTCGACGAGGCTGTCGAGCGTCACTTGCAGCTTCTCAACGTTGTCATCCAGATCCAGCAGGAAAATGCCGAACTGTGGCCCGCCATCGTTCGCCGCCAGATGCGCGGCAATCGCTGCAGCCTGTTCGGCGTCCGGCTTGCGGGCTGCCATCCAGTCAAGCAAGCGACCTGAGCGCATCTTGTTGAAGACCGGGTAGTGATCGATGTTTGATACAGCCTCTAGACGCTTCGCCCACTCAGCCATTTCCTGCGCCTGATCCTCCTCGTCGAGCACTTGCAGTTGCTCGGCCAGACGCTTGACCACACGACGGTTGAATACGTTGCTGTCATGGGCCTGCCACAAACGGTCGACGACGCTCTCCGCCGTATCGTTATTGCGCGGCTGCAGCAGGTACTCCTGCTGGGTCCATATGCCCTCAAGTTTTTCCAGTTGAATACGACCAGCCGGCATCGCATGCAGGAGAAACTCAAACTGGGTCAACAAATCAAAAAAACGCTGGTTGTAGAACGGCATTTCGACATATTGCCGTGGCCCGAATTTGCGCTCCGGCGCCTTGGTCAAGTGGTTCCAGTGCGATTCGAAAATCAGCTCGGCCGTCAATGCCCGCCCGGTGACCAGGCTGTCGGTCATGGCCGCGAAGCTTTCCAGGGCAAACGCCTTGCGCTGCGCCTGATCGAGATCGTTGATACCGGTCGGCAGCGAGGCAAGGAATTCAGCGAAGGCTTCACGCTCCGCTACCGATTTGGCATCGACATAGGACAGGGCGTGATACACCTCGGTGTTGTGGTCGGAGAAACCGACGTTGATCTCGCGCACGACATAAGGGATCGGCAGGATGCGCGCCTTGGAATTCGCCAGCAGATAATAGGTATGACCGATTTCCTGCCATTCGAAACTGGTGCCCGCCGGCAATGCCGCGTACCAGTCCTGAATGATCGAGGTACGGCATACACCATAGAACGGCGGCACGTACTGGTGCATGAAGTCGAGAACCCGATCCTGGGCGCGCTCCGATGCATAGTCTTCGCAGATCTTTTTGTCGCGGCGGTAGTAACTGACGCTGCCGGCCAGCGCCAGGTACATCAGGCAATAGCCATGGCACAAACCGTAGTCGCGGTTCGCCTCCAGGAAGTTCACCGATTCGGCCAACGACTCGTGCAGGATAAAGTCGTCGTCGGCAGCGAACACCATGTAGGGCGTGGTCAGTTGCGCAACGCCGTAGGTCAGCTTGGCCTGCATGCCCCAGTAGGCGAATTGCGGCAGATGCTGATAGTCGACGGCCGAAAAATCACCTTCCGGACGCTCGGGAGACGAGTCCAGTACCAGAACCTTGCAAGGCAGGCTGCTGTAGTACTGCAGCGCACGACGCAGAAACGCCGGGCGGTTGTGGGTGATCAGCACCACCGTCAGCAACTCGTTCAATGGCAGCTTTGGTTCAGAAACAGACTTGCCTTGCATAACTTCTCCCACGACCGGCGACACCGCCTGAAAAACGCTTTGATGATGGAACTGATTAACGAACCCGGCGCAGATAGCCGTCCGACGCAACGGTGATCAGCAGCTTGTCTTGCATCGCTTGATCGATCTCGAAATCACGGTTCTCTTTCAGGAACGCCCAAACGGCAGTTTTCGGGTTGTCACCCGGCCCCCATGGACGATCCGGAAACGCATCGGCCGGCATGTCTTCAACCACGGTGTCCATGACGACGCAGTAGCTGTCCTGCGAAACCAGTGGTGCGTAGAGACGCAGTTCTTCGAGGACGTGGTCATGGGTGTGGTTGGAATCGAGCACCACGATGACTTTCTTGCCGGCAGCCGCCTGACGCACCTGCTCGACCACTGCCAGATCGAGGCTCGAGCCTTCGATCATGCTGATGCGCTTGATCATCGGATGGCTTTCGATGGCCTCGCGGTTGTGCGCACGAATGTCACGATCGATGCCCAGCACTTCACCGTGGCCCTGCAGTTCCAACAGCGAGGCGTAGTAAATGATCGAACCGCCGTGGGCGATACCGCATTCGATCACCAGGTCCGGCTTGATGCGCCAGATCAGCTCCTGCATCGCCATCATGTCTTGCGGCAATTGAATGATCGGACGGCCCATCCACGAGAAGTGGTAGGTGTATTTGTGCTTGGCCGACTGGTTGTAGAACTCTTGGGCCAGCGCCTTCAAGTCCTTGTCCTGGCCTTGGGCAATCACTTCGGCCTGGCACTCCGCCTCGAAGGCTTTGATTACGTTATCGCTCATTGTCCGGTCTCACTGAAAAGTCATTTGATAGTCACGCCTGGAGGTGCATCAGCGGGTGCGCTGCGCCTCGAGTAACTGTTGTAATCGGTCGACCACTGCCCAGAACGCCAACGGCTCGTGTGTCGGGTAGGGGTAATGCCCCAGATGCAAATCGATCGAAGCGCCGCGCTCGCGCAGGCGTTGTTCGACCAGTGCCCTGACTGAAATCGGCTGGCCGCTGGCGCAATTGATCACGCCGTTGAAGTCGCTTTTTTGCACGATCGCGGCGAGGTACTCGGCAGCCGTTTCCATGGCCAGAAAATCACGCAACTGCTCGCCGGCCGACATGTTGAACGTGGACTCACCGGCATCGATTGCACGATCCAGTGCCGCCAGCAAACTGTTGGGGTTCTGTCCTTCACCATGCAGATAAAACAAACGCGCCCACTGCAAGGTGAACGGCTGTTCCTGCTGCAGATTTTGCAAAAACAGGTGCAGCGTGTGTTTGGCCAGACCGTAAGGATTGCTCGGCTGTGGCTCGGTGCTTTCGCTGAGCGGGCCGCTTTGCATGCCGTATTCGAAACAGGTTCCGGTGACCAGCACCTGCTGCACGCCCGCCTCGACCGCGCTTTTGATGAAGCGGTAATCCGCCATCAGGTTGTGCTCGAAATGGAACAGCGCGCGATAGTTCGGCAAGCCCGGCCAGGCCAGATGCGCCAGCGCATCAATGCCTTCTACCAGCGCAGCGACATCCAGATCGGGCGCGTGAATATCGGCGCTGACGAACTCGACGTCGTTGATCCACGGCATGCCTTGCGCCGTTTCTGCGTTACGCGCCACGGCGCGTATTTCGCAGCCACGCGCCAGCAAGGCGGCAACCAGATGCCGGCCAACAAAACCGGTAGCGCCAGTGATCAGAACCTTCACAGCACTTTCAACTCAGGCACGGCGATCACGAAGCGGCCGTCCCGCTGACGCACTTGCGCCAGTTGCTGACTGACTTCGTGTAGCAGGTTCCAGGGCAGCACCAGTACGTAATCCGGTTTTTCGAGATCGATCTGCGCCGGCGCGACAATCGGAATGCGGCTGCCCGGCAGGAACTTGCCCTGCTTGTGCGGGTTGGCATCAGCCACCCAAGCCAGCAGGTCCGGTTTGACCCCGGCGTAGTTGAGCAAGGTGTTGCCCTTGGCTGCCGCGCCATAGCCGACCACACGTTTGCCGTCAGCCTTGGCCTGTAACAGGAAGCGCAGCAGTTCATGCTTGATGCGTTCAGCGGCGGGCGCGAGGGTCGCGTAGTACTCGGCAGTTTTCACCCCGGCATCGAGTTCGGCTTGCAACTGTTGCTGCACCGCTGGTTGAACCGGGCGGCGCTCGCCGTCCTTGCGCTGAACGAACACGCGTAACGAACCGCCGTGGGTGGTCAGTTGGCTGACGTCGAACACTTCCAGGCCATTGCGCTCGCACAGCGTCTGCACGGCGGTCAGTGACAGGTAGGAATAGTGTTCGTGATACAGCGTGTCGAACTGCGCGCCGGCCATCAGCGTCAGCAGCTGCGGGAATTCGAACGTCGCCACGCCGGTCGGTTTGAGTAGCGCGGCGAAACCACCGAGGAAATCATTGATGTCCGGCACATGGGCGAGCACGTTGTTAGCCGCCATCAGATCGGCGCCCCAGCCTTCGCTGTTCAGCTGTGCAGCGGTGTCGCGACCGAAGAACAGTTCGCGAATTTCCAGGCCCTTCTCGCGAGCGGCTTGTGCGGTGCTGCGGGTCGGCTCGACGCCCAGGCACGAGATGCCACGAGCGGCCACGTATTGCAGCAGATAACCGTCGTTGGCGGCGACTTCCACCACGCGGCTCTCGGCAGTCAGGCCAAAGCGCTCGACCATCTCGGCGACATAGCGCTCGGCATGGGCCAGCCAGGTGCTGGAGAACGAACTGAAGTAGGCGTACTCGGCGTCAAACAGACTGTCGGCGCTGGTGTAATCCTCGGTCTGGACCAGCCAGCATTGCTGACATACGGCGACCTTGAGCGGCACCCATTGCTCGGCCTGTTCGAGGCGATCGGCGTGCACGTAGGCGTTGGACGGTGGCGAGGTGCCGAGATCGATCAGCGGCAGGCTCAGCGGTGCGGCGCACCCACGGCAGTTCATAGACGCACTCCAGCAAAGTGTTGATCGAGCGCGGGATGGCTGGAATCACGCGCTGACAAATTATTGACAGGCAACGGCCAGGCAATCGCCAGCCGTGGATCGTTCACCGACAAGCCGCCCTCGTGCTCCGGCGCGTAATCGGCGCTGTGCAGGTAGAGCAACTCGGCGTCTTCGGTGAGGGTCTGGAAACCGTGGGCGAACCCGGCCGGAATCAGCAGACTGCGACCGTCGCCGGCCTTCAGGTGCTCGGCGTGCCAGTGCAGAAATGTTTCGGATTCAGGACGAAGATCCACCGCCACGTCCCACACTTCACCGCGCAGACAGGTGATCAGTTTGGCTTCCGGGGCGTTGGCATTCTGATAGTGCAGACCGCGCACACTGCCCTTCTCGCGGGTGCAGGAATGATTGATCTGGCGGATATGGAATTCGCTGCCGAACGCACTCAGGCTGCCCTCGCAGAACAGCCGGGCGAAGTGCCCGCGCTGGTCTTCGAAACGTTTGTGCTGGACGCTGAACAATCCGGCCAGCGGCAAAGCCTTCAGAGAAAATTCGCTCACAGCACGCCTCGGTACAGGTCCAATTGACCGAGGGTGACGCTGCGCATGTCATCGCCGTTCTGCCAGGCCAAGTGCCAGTCGAGGGTCTGGGCCAGGCATTGCTGCAAGGTCCAGCGCGGTTGCCAGCCCAGCAGTTGCCGCGCGCGACTGCTGTCCAGACGCAAGAGGCCGGCTTCGTGCAGTTCGCTTTTTTCGATGCGCAAACCACGCGCCTGCGGCCAGCGACTGGCGAGCAATTCGACCACTTCGCCGACGCTGCACATGTCCGCTTCGCCCGGGCCGAAGTTCCAAGCACCGGCGTATTCCGGGCCTTGTTCGTAGAGGCCGGCGGCCAGTTGCAGGTAACCGGCCAGCGGCTCCAGCGCATGCTGCCACGGGCGCACGGCTTGCGGATAACGCAGGGTCACCGGCTCGTCCGCCGTCCACGCTTTCAGTACGTCGGGAATCAGTCGCTCAGGGGCAAAATCACCGCCGCCCAAGACATTGCCGGCACGCGCCGTGGCCAGGGCCAAACCGTGTTCGGCGTGCTTGTCCGCCGGGAAGAATGACGCTGCATAAGACTGTGCGAGCAGTTCACAGCAGGCCTTGCTGCTGCTGTAAGGATCGTGGCCACCGAGGGCTTCGTCTTCGCGGTACGGCCACAGCCATTCCTTGTTGGCGTAAACCTTGTCGGTGGTGACCAGCACACAGGCACGTACGCAACCGACCTGACGAATCGCTTCGAGCAGGTTCAGCGTGCCCATGACGTTGCTGGAATAAGTGCCCAGCGGATCGCGATAGCCTTCGCGCACCAGTGGCTGCGCGGCCAGGTGCAGAACGATCTCCGGCTCGGTGTCGGCAATGATTTCCAGCAAGGCGCCGAGATCACGCAAATCACCGCGCTGATCGTTGATGCCTTCGTGCACCCGCGCCAGTTCGAACAGGCTCGGCTCGGTCGACGGATCGAGGGAAAAACCGCTGACTTGCGCGCCGAGGCTTTGCAGCCACAGGGTCAGCCAACTGCCCTTGAAACCGGTGTGACCGGTGATAAGAACGCGTTTACCGCGCCAGAAATCCGCACTCAGGCCCATTGCTTCCATGGGGCCTCCCCGCTGTGCCACAGCGCTTCGAGGTGGTTCTTGTCGCGCAGGGTGTCCATGGGTTGCCAGAAACCATCGTGCTCAAAAGCGTGCAACTGCTCTTCACTGGCCAAGCGCGCCAGTGGCTCTGCTTCCCAAGTGGTTTCGTCGCCGGCTATGTAAGACAGGACTTTTGGCGACAACACGAAGAAACCACCGTTGATCCAGCCACCATCGCCACGCGGTTTTTCCGTGAAGCCAAGCACCTGATCGCCATGGCGTTGCAAAGCGCCGTAACGGCCCGGCGGCTGGACGGCGGTCACTGTCGCGAGACGGCCATGGGACTGATGGAATTTCACCAGGTCACTGATGTTCAGGTCGGAAACACCGTCGCCGTAGGTGAAGCAGAACGCCTCTTCATCCTTGAGGTAACGGCTGGCACGCAGCAGACGGCCACCGGTCATGGTTTCCTCGCCGGTGTCGATGAGCGTGACGCTCCACGGTTCGCTGTAGTTCTGGTGCACGTCCATGCGGTTTTCACGCATGTTGAAGGTGACGTCGGAGGTGTGCAGGAAATAGTTGGCGAAGAAGTCCTTGATCGCGTAGCCCTTGTAGCCGAGGCAAATCACGAAGTCGTGGATTCCGTGGGCGGAATACTGCTTCATGATGTGCCAGAGAATTGGCTTGCCGCCGATCTCGATCATCGGTTTGGGCTTGAGGTGCGACTCTTCACTGATGCGCGTGCCGAGGCCACCCGCCAAAATTACTGCCTTCATCGTCTCCCCTCTCGTACGTCACCGGGCCGCGCGCGGTTTTTCAGCTGCGCGGGCCATCTGGCTCAACCGTTTGCCGTGACGGGCGCCGGTGCGGTGACCGCGAGCGCTCGTTTTATGGCGATTTGAGGGGGACTTGCAGGAAACGCGCCAGCTCCATGGGCCCCGCGTCGGCCGTGCGACAAGGCATGAAAAAAGGGCTGAACCCAGCATTGGATTCAGCCCTTTCCTTGAGCGGCGTCAACAGGTTGAGCGATTAGCCGAACATGGCGAACGCATCGCCACTGGTGGGCAGATCGTAGACCTGACCGTCAGCAGTCTGGATATGCTCGATGTTGTTGAAGCCGGCATACCAACCCGCCAGTTTCACGCCATTATTCGGCACATCACTCGTGCCGTCGTTGGCGCTGTGCAGATAGGCATCGTTACCGATGCGGCTGACGTTCAACTGACTGGCGTTGGCAATCGTGTTGAGGATCAGGGTGTCGTTCAGATCCCAGCCCTCATCCTGAATCGTCACCAGCCCGCTAGTGTTGACCACATAGGTGTCATCGCCCTGACCGCCATAGGCACTGCCGCCAGAGGTCGACTGGCCGGCAAGATTGAGGATCAACAGATCGTTGCCCTCGTCACCGAACAACATGAAGTTGCGCCCCGTGCCGGTGAGGATGTCGTTACCCTCGCCGCCCCGGGCCTGACCGCCGACCATGGTGATGGTGTCGTTGCCTTCGTCACCGCTGGCGGAACTGGTCGTATCAAAGGCATCGCTGACGATGACGTCGTCACCCGCACCGCCCGACAGCCAGTCAGCGTTGTAGCCTTGCGTATCGAGTCCGGACGCCAGCCCACCATAAATGTGGTCGTTGCCTTCCCCCCCGTAAATCATGTCGAAGCCAGCCCCACCCTCGAGAATGTTATCGCCCGAATCGCCGTACAACTGATCACCGAACTGGCTGCCGCGCAGGCCTTCGATATCAATGTAGGTGTGGTAGAGCGCATCGCCGCTGCGAGGCCCCCAGTTGAGAGTGGCCGTCAGGCCTTCCTTGCTGTCCGCGTAGCTGACGATGTCGATACCGGCACCGCCATTCAACACATCCCATCCCGCGCCACCGGACAACACATCATTGCCGGCACCGGAAACGATGATGTTGCTCTCATCATTGCCGTAGCCGATGAAGTCGCCGGTGCCGGTGTAAGTGAGGTTTTCAACGTAAGCGCCCAGACGCATCTCCGACAGGTTGGTGTAGACCTGATCGGTGCCGCCCATGTAACCCTCGATCTCCTCGAGGGTTACACCCGCGCCATTGATGGTGTAGACATCATCGCCCATGCCACCAGCCAACGTCAGGTCGCCCGAGTTGGCGGTGAAATGATCGGCGCCAGACGAGCCGATTACTTTTTCCACATTCAGCAGACTCGAGCCAGCGCCGACATCAACGGTTACTGAATCGAACGAATTCTGATAACTCACCGTGTCATAGCCACCGGCACCATCAATGACCATCGCCTGTTCGGCAGGTTGATTGAGGTAGATCAGATCATCGAAACCTGAGCCCTCAATGGCTTCGATTCCGGTGAAGGTGTCGCCGTAGGCAATGGTCAGCCCGTCGAAGTTGGAGTTGTCATTGACCCTCACCCCCTCAAGACTGTCGCTGTAGCTGACCGTGTCGTAACCGTCACCACCGGCGAAGTGGTCGGCGCCATCGCCGCCCCACAGCCAGTCGTTACCGGCGCCAGCGATGATTTCGTTATCGGTGTCACTGCCGTAAGCGTGAAAGTCACCAGTGCCGGTAAAGGTCAGTTTTTCGACCCAGGCGTCCATCTTGATGGTGTTCAGGCTGGTGCGCAGCTCGTCGTAGCCACCGTAGCTTTCTTCGATAATGCTTACATCGGCGCTGTTGACGATATAGACATCATCACCGTCGCTGCCGTCGAGCGTCACACCGGCGACGTCACTGCTGAAAGTATCGTTGTGCCAAGTGCCGATGACTTTCTCGACATTGAGCAAGGTATCGCGCTTACCGTCGCCTCCGGCCACCATCGATGAGTCTTTGCCGATCTCGACACTCACTCCCGAGGTCAGCATGCGGTAGTCGGCGGTATCAAAACCCTCGCCGCCATCCAGCACATCCGAGCCGTCGCTGCCGTACAGTAGATCATCCGCCTCCAGTCCATAGAGTTGGTCATTGCCCTCAGTGCCCAACAGGGCATCCGCCTCACTCGTTCCATTCACCACTGTCATTTACGTCTTCCTTGCGTTGTTGTTGAAACCGGATCAGCCCTGCCGGGGACCTGCCAATCTGCATGGCAATCCTTGCCTGACGGATGAATAAACCAAAACACAAAAAAGGCGATCGAGAGATCGCCTTTTTCGCTACAGCCTTAGGGGCAGATCAATCCGCCAGCCAGCCATGTTCCCAGTAACGCAGGTTGTCGCCTCGCAAAATGTAGTCGCGCAACACGACTTCACGTAACTGGTCGCCCATGCGGTAGCTCGCATCCGGGTCGGCCAGGTGCATGCGGATCGCCTGCAGCCATTCTTCCGTGGAGTTGGTCTTGACCCGCGTACACGGCAGGTAGCCGCGATAGGCCTCAGTGTCGGTGCAGATTACCGGGTAACCGCAGGCCCCGTACTCCAGCAGACGCAGGTTGCTTTTGCAGTCGTTGAAAATGTGGAATTCCAGCGGTGCAAGGGCCAGGTCGAGATTGAGGCTGGCCAGTTTCGCCGGGTACGCGTCGAGGGCAATCACACCATGGAACTCATGCATGTACGGCCGCAAATCATCCGGGCACATGCCGAAGAATACCCAGTCAACTTCATCCGCCAGTTCACGCACGACATCAGCGATCACCGCCAGGTCACCATGGTGACTGGTGCCGCCGCCCCAACCGACTCGCGGCTTTTTCGAGGTCCGGCGCTGGCCGCGCAGGTTGCTCCAGAACTCCTTCGCCAACATGTTCGGCACCACACGGATGTCGTGATGCATGTCCGACAAGGCGTTGGCCAATGGCTGAGTCGAGACCACGACGCGGTCGCACATGCCGATCGCACGGCGAACAATACGCTCCATTTCATACTTGTCCGGCATGTTGCGGATATGCGCATTGCGATGGGGAACATCAATGACGTAGTCGTCAAGCTCGTAGATGCTGCGGGCGTTGAAGTAGCTGCACAGCACCGGCATTTCGTTGACCGACGACACGGTGTAACGCCCTTGCAGAACGATTACATCAGGTGACAGACGCTCGATTTCAACAATCGGTGGCAGGTTCACGCTGTAGCGGATCTGTCCCTGCACCCGCCCTGCCGCTTCGAGCTCGATCAGCGGTTGCGTGACACGATAGTGACCGATCGCGGAGGCGTTGAGCGGCAACCCGAGAATCTTCGGCATGGTGCTATTGCTGAAAGGACTCCAGCCGGTGCGCAGCCCTGGCTCGAGCGTGAAGCTCGAACCGGTGTGCTTTTGCAGCGAAAGATTGTGATTGTAGGCAGGGTCGCGGGCAATGGCCGGCAGCCAGCGCTTGAAGAACGTTTCTTCCTGCTGATTATGCGAGACGCCTTCTTCGTTGATGACCTCCTCGACTGGCTGCGCGCCCAGCGCCAGCACAGCATAAGGAGTCCACACCACGAGATAACCCTGCCGGGCTACGCGTAGTGCCAGGTCCACTTCATGCAACATACGCGGCAGACTCTGCTCGTCCAGCCCGTCAACCGCATCGAACACCGACTTGCGCACCATCAGGCAGTCGGCGCCGACGGCGCTCAGATCCTGAACCACCTGTAAGCGGAACATGTAGCCGGACGACTGCATGGCCTGACCATAGAACGGCAGGCCGGCCGGCCCCTGCAAACCCAGCACCAGCCCCGCATGCAACACATAGCCATCAGGATTGAAGAGCTTGGCACCGACAATGCCGACTTCCGGACGCTGGGCGTGATTGAGCAATTCGTCGAGCCAGTCACCCTGAGTGATCACGGTGTAGGGGTTGAGCAGCAAGACGTATTCGCCCCTCGCCTGACCTACGGCAAAGTTGCGCAGTGCGGCGACGTTACCCTGTTGCGGGTAGGTCAGCACGCGTACGCGTTCACTGCCCAATTGCGCCATACCGTCCAGCCAGGCACGGGCCTCGGCGGTCTCGCTGGCGTTGTCGACCAGCAACAGCTCGTACTCGCTGTACGCGGTTTTTTCCAGCAGGCTTTCGACGCAGCGTTGCAACGCCGCAATCTGGTCGCGCGTGGAAATGATGATCGAGACCAACGGCCGATGGGCATGCCGGTAATCGACCCGATTGAGCAACTCGACGCTGCCGCGTCGCAGATCGTGGGCGATCCCCATACGATCCAGATGCGCCGACAGCAATCGCGCGTTGTGTTCCGTCACGGCGGGCAGCGACAACCACTGCGCCAGGTCGAAGGACGACTCGATAGCAATCTCGGCCAGATGCCCAACCACTTGAGTGCCCTGCTCTTCAACCATTCGCCAGAGCATGTCGTGAGGCGCGAGCTCAGTGAAGGTCGAATCGAAGCCGCCGAGTGCCAGAAAAGTCTCGCGCCGGAACGCCAGCGCGCGACCGACATAAGGGTAGGAGCGCATCAGGTCCAGGTTGAAGTCGGGCTTGAATGCCGGCTCCGCCGACTCCCCCGCACGCAAGCTGCCTTCATCGCTGTACAGACAGTGCAAGGCGCTGTTGAAGGCGATGCGTTCGGCCAACATCAGCAGGGCCGGAGGCACCAGACGATCACCCGCGCGCAGCAGATAAAACCAGTCAGCGCCATCCAGTTGCGGCAGCAGCTGGTTGATCTGTTGCAGATAATCGTCCTGCAACGGCAAATGGAACACACGCCCATCCAATACCGGCTCAGTGCAATCAGTGGACAACACCAGCGTCAACTCAGGTGGATAGACCTGTGCGGCAAGACTTTCCAGCGTCCGCTCCAGCGCCGCAGGACTGCCCTGCTCATCCAGCACGATGGGCACGATTCGCGGCGTGGACGACCAGCCTGCCAGAGTGTCCGGCAGCAATCTGCTCTGGACGTCGCTGAGCCTGCGGCACGCCAGCCATTGCGCATAGAGTTCGGAAAAGCTCTGGCTGTCAGCACCCACTTGCCAGATCTGCGCGCTCTGTTTGGTACCGAGCGTTCGGCTCAGCGGCAGCTCTATCCAGACCCGGGGGGACTCATCAGCATTGGGCAATGGCACATAACGCGCCCACCCTTTTGCAGGCGCCGACTCTCCGCTACGCGCCTTGAGCATTTGCAGCAGCCATTGCCGCTCGACGACCAAAGCATCCTTCATGACTTGCTGGCCACTCAGGCGATCCGGATACAGACGTTCAACACTTAACACATGGTTGGAGATCACCACGTTGCCGCGTCGTAGCAAACACACGAACAAGGCGAAATCGAGGCTCGCGACAAAACAGTGGTCCGGCTGAGTCAGCGCCGGCAGTAACTCGACAACGTCAGCGCGACGGAACAGGGCATTACTGAAACCACCGAGGAGGTTCGACGGGAACGTCTCGAAGAGCGCCAGCAGATCCTCACCCTTGAACAGGCCACTGATCGGAGACAGTGGCGTGTTTTCCAGCCGTGAAGGCAGCACCATGTCGTCAGCATCCCAGAACAAACGCTGGGCCAGCACCAGGTTGACCTCGTCACGTTCAGCGAGCACTTTGGCCTGATACTCGATACAGCTGGTAAACAGCTGATCGTCATCGCACAAAAACTTGATGAATTCGCCCTGAGCCTGATCCAGGCAGGCCTGCAGATTGCCGACCAGTCCCAAGGTGTGCGGGTTGCGCACGTAACGCACCGCCACCCCGTTCAGCTCGATCAACGCTGCGACAATAGTTTCAATTTCATCACCACGACTGTCATCACAGACAATGATTTCAAGATTGCCGTAACCCTGACTGACGGCGCTGCGCAATGCCCGCTCGAAGAAGCGCGGGTTGAAGGCAGGAATGACAAGGCTGACGAGGGGAAGTGAATTCACGGCGGACTCGCAAGCGGCGGGAACCCGCCCGGAATTGCGAGCCCTCTGAAACCGCGAAAAAAGATATTGAAAACTCAAGAGCCAAAGCTTCGGGCGCTTGCGCGCCCGTCACCCTCAGATCTTGTTGAACAGACCCAGCTGGCTGATCTTGCTGAACGCCAATTGCGCAGCCTGCAACATGGTCTGCTGCAAGGTCAGGCGGGTCATGACTTCGGCCGGATCCGAATCGCGGATCGAGCCTTGCGTCGTGGTGTTGGCGGTGCTCAGGCTGTCGTTGGTGACGCTTTGCATGTCCAGCGACTGGCCACGGGCGCCGATCGACGTGACTGCGGTGCCAATCTGGTTGGTCGCGGCGTCGAGGTTGCCGATACCGGCTTCCATGGCGCCCTGCAGTTTTTGTTTGGCGACCGGATCACCATCGATTGGCGTATTCAGCGCGTTGATCATCTGGCCCAGGGTGTCGAGCACGTTCTGGGTCTGGTGGTTGTTCGGCTGAATCGAAAATTGATCGCCGGCGGCCGGAGTGTTGCCCAGGGCGAATGTCACGCCGGCTGCCGTCGCATTGCCACCGACCACAGTGCCCGAGGATACAGGCTTGCTGTCTGCGGTGACCGGCGCCGCGTAAAGGTCGAACGCAGTGGCGCTGGTGAATTTGAGGACCGCCCCGCCCTGTGGGAATGCCGCGTTGTAGGCCGCCTGATCGGTGATGCTGGAACCGGTAATCACCGCCGTCGACGTATTGCCCGGGTTACGCGAGGTGTTGAACGTATCCGGTGACACCGCCAATTGAAAGCTGTGCCCGGCAATGACTGCGTCCGGGTTGGTGTCACCCGCCTTCAGGTTGATGTTCAGCTGCATGTCGACGCCACGGAAGCTGAAGCTCTGGTTGGCGCCACTGGTGTTGCTGATCACACCGTTCTTGCTCGCCTCAGCGGTCACGTCGTTGCCCAGGGCATCAGTGATTTGCATCTGCGTGCTGCTGACGAAACTGACGGTATACGGCTGGCCGCTGGTGAACTTGGCGTTGTAGGTGGCTTCAGTGCCGATCGTACCGTTGGACAGCACGACACGGCCGTCATCCACCGCTGGAGCAGTCTGGGTAACGTTGGTGCGGGCGGTGTTGATGGTCTGCTGGAATGCATCCCAACCGGTGGTGTTGGTGCCGACCGACAGGCCATCGCCAATGCCCAGATTGATGGTGGTCTGATCACCGTTGTAGGTGTAGGTGCCGTCGCCGTTTTGCGAGTACGGAGCCGTGTCGGTTTTCGAACCGGAGAACAGATAGTTGCCGTTGGCATCCTTGGAGTTCATCAGGCCCAGCACTTGTTTCTGGATCTCGCCCAGTTCCGAGGCGTAAGCCTGGCGGTCCTTGTCGGTGATCGTGCCGTTGTTGGCGGCCAGGGACAGTTCCTTGGCACGCGACAACGCCGTGGTGATCGCATCCAGCGTGGATTCCTGAACGGTCAACGCACTTTTGGTGGTGCTGATATTGGTGGTGTACTGATCAAGCATCGCAGCCTGCTGACCCAACTGCAGCAAACGCCCGGCGCCGAGCGGATCATCGGACGCATTGGTGATGCGCTGCAGGCTGCTCGCCTCGCTGGCGGTCGCAACCGCCTTGTTGAAGTTACGCTGATAGTCCGACGCTTGCGTGCCGTAATACTGGGCGGTGGAAATGCGCATGAATTACGACTCCTTAAAGGCTGTTGATCAGCGTGGCGAAAGTTTCCTGCGCAGCTTTGATGATCTGCGAAGACGCTGTGTAGTACTGCTGATATTTGACCAGGTTGCCGGTTTCTTCATCCAGGTTGACCCCGGACAGCGAATCGCGGGCGCCCTTGGCGTTATCCAGAATCGCTGTAGTGGCGGCGCTGTCGGACTTGCCTTGGGCAGTCTTGGTGCCGACGTTGGTCACCAGTTTGTTATAGGCGTCGGTCAGGCTGATGCCCTTGCTCGCCGAACCGGTGTCGACGGTCTGCTTGGTTTGCAGGCCGACCAGCGCTTGCGCGTTGCGGTTGTCCGAAGACGCCGCGCCGGTGAGGTTCATGGTGAAGGTTTCACCGGACTTCGGCGTGCCGCCGACCGTGGTCTGCACGGTGAAGGTCTTCTGCACGTTCGGCGTGACGGTCGTGTCCATCACCGGGTTGCCGCTGGCATCGACGATGCCGACTTTCAGGTTCAGGGTGTTCGACTGGCCGGGCACGATGGTGCCGGTGCCGATGGTCGCGCCCTTGGCATCGACCAGGTTGTACGACTGGCTGCCGCCGCTGGCTGCACCGAACACCAGTTTGACCGGCGTCGAATTCTTCAGCGCCGCCTGCATGTCAGCCTGGGCCGTCGGGTTGTAGATATTGATCGTGTCGCTCAGCGTCGGCTGAGTGTAAGTCCCCAGACCGGCAGCACTGGCCACACCGGTCAACGGACCGGCAGCAGCGATTTTCTTCGGGTCGGTGAGGACCGTCTGGATGCTTGCGGCCGCGCCACGGGTCGGGGTGATCTTGAAGCTGTCACCGGCGCTCAACGCACCGCCGTTGAGGGCGAGGCTGAAGCCGTCGATCACCGGAGGCGGGTTGGTGGTGGTGCTGAACGCACCCAGGTCGGTGCCGTCGGAACGCTTGACGGTGTAGTCGGTGGCGCTGGTGAAGGTGACCTGATAATCGCTGGTGGTCAGCTTGCCAGAGTCCTTGATGGTGACATCAAGGTTGCCTGAACCGGCGCTGTTGCCGTCCTTCGCAATGCTGCGCTGACTGACCAGCGCGGCACTGTTGATGTTGTTGAAAATCGCCGCGCCGAAGTCACCGTTCTTGTCGATGCCCTGGGCTTGCTGGCTGTTGATCTGGTCAGCGACCACCAAGGCGACACGGCCCAGCTCGTTGAGCGAAGGGTCGAGGACTTCCTTGCGATAGGTCAGCAGGCCGCCGATTTCGCCACCGCTGATCACCGAGGTGATGTCGATGGTGCTCGAACCGCGATCCATCTGAATGCCCATGCGCGAAGGGTCATCCTTCATCGGCACGGTGCTCAGGGTGTTGGTGGTGTTGCCGATCACCAGCGGCTGGCCGCTGCCGACGTAGATGTCGAAGCTGGTGCCACGCTCGACAACCTGCGCACCCGTCAGCTCGGACAATTGGCGCACGGCTTCGTTACGCGAATCGAGCAGATCGTTCGGCGCGCCACCACTGGTGGAGATCTCGCCGATCTTCTGGTTCAGGTTGGCGATCGAAGTGGCCAGCTTGTTCACCTGAGCCGCCATGTCGGCGAGGCTGCCGTTGATGGTGGTGTTCTGGTCGTTGAGCTGCTTGGCGATGGTGTTGAAACGATTGGTCAGTGCCTGCGCGCCGGTCAGTACCGATTGACGGGAAGTGTCATCGGTCGCCGAGGTCGAAACACCCTGCATCGAGGTGAAGAATTTTTGCAGCACGCCGGTCAGGCCGGTGTTGGTGTCCGACAGCATCGAGTCCAGCGGCGTGGCTTGTGCCAGGAACGAGGCCGATTCGCTGTCGAGCGACGTCGCGGTGTGCAACTGGGTTTCCAGGTACGAGTTGTAGACCCGACGCACGTCGGCCAGGGTGGTGCCCGTGCCGATGAAGACGGTGCCGAACTGCTGCGAGGACTTGGTGCCCTGCACGGTTTGCTGACGCGAATAACCGGCGGTGTCGACGTTGGCAATGTTGTTGCCTGTCGTAGCCAAAGAGGACTGGCTGGCCGACAGTCCCGACATCCCGATATTGAGCAAACTCATGGTTCAGACCTTATACCTTGTGCCTTATAAAGGCGTGGTGGATACACCCGCCGCAGCGTAGTTTTGGAAACTGTTCATCTGCTTGGCTATCTGCGAAATCTTTGTCGCGTAGTTCGGGTCGGTGGCGTAACCGGCCTTCTGCAACTCACGCACAAACTGTTCTGGGTTATCGGCAGACTTCAGCACATCTTGATAGCGATTATTGCTCTGCAGCAAAGTCACCAGATCGTGGAAGCTGTCCTTGTACGAGGCGTAGGAACGGAACTCGGCCGTCTCCTTGACCATTGCGCCATCGCGGAACTCGCTGGTGATCGCACGGGCCGAATCGCCCTTCCAGTTGCTGCTCGCCTTGATGCCGAACAGGTTGTGGCTGCTGCTGCCGTCCTGGGCGCGCATGACCGATTTGCCCCAACCGGTTTCCAGTGCCGCCTGCGCTACCAGATAACGCGGATCGACGCCGATACGGTCGGCAGCTTCCTTGGCCATCGGCAGCATGGTGTTGACGAATTCGTCGGCGGAACTGAAGGCTTTCTTCGCCGGCGCCAGTGGAATTTGCGCCATGGCACGGCCGTATACCTGCATCTGTCCGCCGGCCGCTTTTTCGCTTTCGGCGCGGGCCAGCCAGTCGCCGTTGTACAGCGGGCCAGAGCCCGTCGCGACAGCGGTCGTGGCGCGCGGCAACAAGGTATTCGGCGCAGGCGTGGCATTCGTTGCAGCCGACGGCACCAGACCGGCGAGCAAACGATCAGCCAGTTTCGGCGGCAAGGCCAGGCGACGCTTGTTGATCATCGCCATGTCATTGCTGTGAGAAACGTCGGCAGTGTTCGACACCCGCCCGGAACGCGATGCCCACAGCGGACGCTCGCCATTGACCCGCGACAGCGGACCGCTGGTGGCAGTGGTGCCGGCGGCAATCGGCGTGGCCACGGCAGCGGCTTTCGCTCTGGCTTCTTCTTGCTTGGCGGCGGACGCAGCGGCAGCTTCACCCGGAGCCATCGGTTTGTTCTTCGACATCTGACGCATCAGCACGTCAGCGAGGCCGATACCACCGCCCTCGCGGGCCATGGAAACGGCCATTTGCTGGTCAGCCATTTCCTGATACTGCTTGGCGGCCGGCGTGTTGAGCGGGTTGTCCTGACCGAGGGTCTCAGTGGCCGAACGCATCGACTTGAGCATTTCCCCAATGAACAGCGACTCGAATTCCTGCGCTACTTTGCGCATGTTGCCGTCGCTGTTCTTGTCGCCAACCTTGAGCTGATTCAGGCGATTGAGGTCGGAGTAGGAACCCGAATCGCTATTGCTGACCAGACTGCCTTTACGCATATCCATGATGATCGTCCTCAGATCACGATCAGGTCGGCTTGCAACGCGCCGGCCTGCTTCAGTGCTTCGAGAATCGCCATCAAGTCGCCTGGCGCCGCGCCGACCTGGTTCACCGCACGCACGATCTCGTCGAGGGTGGTGCCCGGGCCGAACTTGAACATCGGTTTGGCTTCCTGCTCGGCATTGACGCGCGAGCGAGGCACCACAGCCGTTTGGCCGTTGGACAACGGGCCGGGCTGGCTGACAATCGGGTCTTCGGTGATGGTCACGGTCAGGCTCCCGTGGGTCACGGCGGCTGGCGAAACCTTGACGTTCTGGCCGATGACGATGGTGCCGGTGCGCGAGTTGATGATGACTTTCGCCACCGCCTGACCCGGGTCGACTTCGAGGTTTTCGAGGATCGACAGATAGTCGACGCGCTGGCTCGGATCGAGCGGTGCGGTGACACGGATCGAGCCGCCATCGATGGCTTGTGCAACGCCAGGGCCGAGCATGTCGTTGATCTTGTCGACGATGCGCTTGGCGGTGGTGAAGTCGGAGCGGTTGAGGTTCAGGGTCAGGCTATTGCCCTGGTTGAAACCGCTCGGCACCGAACGCTCTACCGACGCACCGCCGGGGATGCGACCGGCCGACGGAACGTTGACGGTGATCTTCGAGCCGTCACGACCTTCAGCATCGAAACCGCCGACCACCAGGTTGCCCTGAGCGATGGCGTAGACGTTGCCGTCGATACCCTTGAGCGGGGTCAGCAACAGTGTGCCGCCGCGCAGGCTCTTGGAGTTACCGATCGAGGAAACAGTGATGTCGACCTGCTGACCCGGCTTGGCGAACGCCGGCAGATCGGCACTCACCGACACCGCCGCGACGTTCTTCAACTGCACGTTGCCCGAGCCCGGCGGCACTTTGATGCCGAACTGCGAGAGCATGTTGTTGAAGGTTTGCAGGGTGAACGGGGTTTGCGTGGTCTGGTCGCCGGTGCCGTTAAGCCCGACCACCAAGCCATAACCAATCAACTGGTTGGAACGCACGCCGGAAATGCTGGCAATGTCTTTCAGCCGCTCGGCGTGTGCACCAAAGGCTGCGGACATCATCGCCGCAGCGAGCATGAGGCTCTTGAAGTTCAACGTAGCCACCTAGAAAGGGAACAGCGGGCTGAGGAAGAAACGGTCGAACCAGCCTGGCTGACTCGCATCGGCGAACGAGCCGGTGCCCGAGTAGGTGATGCGCGCATCGGCGACGCGGGTCGACGACACGGTGTTGTCGGTGGCGATGTCATCGGCACGAACCAGACCGGCAATGCGCACCAGCTCATCGCCAGTGTTGAGGGTCATCCACTTCTCGCCGCGCACAGCGATGATGCCGTTGGGCAAAACGTCAGCCACGGTCACGGTGACCGAACCGGTCAGGGTATTGCCCTGCGCAGCCTTGCTGTCGCCCTTGGTCGCGCGGTCGCCGCTGTAGCCGACGTCCAGGCTCAGATCGTTGCCACCCAACGGATTATTGGTCACGCCGCTACCGCCGAACAGCGAGGTCAGACCGATGCCGGTCTTGCTGTTCTTGGCCACTTGCGAGTTGGCGTTCTTGCTCGCCTGGGTCTTCTCGTTCAGGGTGATGGTGATGATGTCACCGACCCGGAAGGCCTTGCGGTCGCTGTACAGGTTTTGCTCGAACCCGGCCTGATAGATCGAGCCGTTGTTGGCCGCCGACGGCAACGGTGTGCGCGGCAACACCGGAGCGTAGTAAGGGTCATTGGGCTTGGGCGTCGGTGCGACGCAGCCCGCGAGCGAGACGACCCCACCCAATGCCAGAACAGATACGAAGCGTTTCATGACCCTTACCTCACGGTGTTGCAGGCAGCCTCATGGCTGCCTCATAGACTTGATTACAGATTCTGCGTTACGAACGAGAGCATCTGGTCGGCGGTGGAGATCACCTTAGAGTTCATTTCGTAAGCGCGCTGAGTGGTGATCATGTTGACCATCTCTTCAACGGTGCTGACGTTGGAACCTTCCAGGGTGTTCTGCAACGTGGTGCCGAAACCGTTCAGGCCCGGGGTGCCGATTTGCGGCGCGCCGGAAGCGGCGGTTTCCAGGAACAGGTTGTTGCCTACTGCTTGCAGACCGGCCGGGTTGATGAAGTCGGCGGTTTGCAGGTTGCCGATCACCTGCGCGGCAGGGTTGCCCGGAACCGTGATGGACACGGTGCCGTCGGTGCCGACAGTGAAGCTCTGCGCGTTGTTCGGGATAACGATCGCAGGCTCCAGCGCGAAACCGCTGGCGTTGACGATCTGGCCATTGGAGTCGAGGTGGAACGTGCCGTCACGGGTGTAGGACGTGGTGCCGTCCGGCTGCAGGATCTGGAAGAAACCGCGACCGTCGATGGCCATGTCCAGCGGCTGCTCGGTGGTTTGCAGGCTGCCGGCGGTGAAGTTCTTCTGCGTGCCGACGATGCGCACACCGGTACCCAGTTGCAGACCCGACGGCAGTTCGCTGTCCTGAGTCGACTGAGCGCCAGGTTGACGCTTGATCTGATACAGCAGGTCCTGAAACTCGGCGCGGTCACGTTTGAAACCCGTGGTCGACACGTTCGCCAGGTTGTTGGAAATGGTGGTCAGGTTGGTGTCCTGGGCGGACAGACCGGTTTTGGCAACCCATAGAGCCGGAAGCATTCGATTCTCCTCGTGCGCCTGTTTTACGGCGCGACGTTCTGATAATTAGCTGATCTGCAAGACCCGAGCCATGGCCTGGTCGTCGTCTTTGGCGGTGTTCATCATCTTGACGTGCAATTCGAACTGCTTGGCCAGGGCCAGCACCGACGTCATTTCTTCCACGGCGTTGACGTTGCTCGACTCAAGGAAGCCCGACACCAGTTTGACGTTGGCATCGGCCGGCGCAGGCTGGCCGTCCTTGGTGTAGATCGAGCCGTCGAGGCCCTTGTTCATGTTCTTGATGTCCGGGTTGACCAGTTTGATCCGGTCGACTTCCGCCATGACGCGCGGGCCTTCGCCCATCGCACGAATACTGATGGTGCCGTCTTCACCGACTTCGACCTGTTGCTCAGGCGGCACGGCAATCGGCCCGCCATTGCCCAGCACCGGCATACCGTTGCCGGCGCGCAGGACGCCGAGGGCGTCGATGTTGAGGCTGCCGGTGCGCACGTAGCTTTCGCCGCCATTGGGATTCTGCACGGCGATAAAGCCGTTGCCGGTCACAGCAACGTCGAGGTCACGACCGGTCTGCACCAGAGAGCCCGGGGTGAAGTCGGTAGCAGGCCGTTCGCTCATGGCAAACGCACGCGCCGGAAAGACGTCACCGAACACCGGCATCGAACGCGCCTGTTCCAGGTCGCGCTGGAAACCGTTGGTGGAGATGTTCGCCAGGTTGTTGGCATGCGCCTTTTGCGCCAGTGCGTTCTGGCTGGCGCCGGTCATTGCCACATAAAGGTACTTGTCCACACTCTTTCCTCTGCATGCCGGACGTTTGCCGCCCACCGCTGTACTGCTGAGCCATAAGCAATTTGCAGACCAACTTTTTTCTGGCGGCGCGGGGCCCGGTAAACAAAGGACTTGGGGGATTTTGCGGAGGGATTGGAAATGTATCGAAGTCGAAAAACCGGCGGTGTTATGCCGCTTGGCGGCAATCCCGGCGAATGATCGTAATGATCGTTCCCACGCTCCGCGTGGGAATGATCATCCCGTGCGCTATCACTCGGTTTTGCCGACTTCGTATTCACGCAACTTGTTGGCAATTGTGGTGTGCGAAACCCCCAGCCGCTTGCCTAACTGCCGACTGCTCGGGTGTTCGGAATACAAACGCTCCAGCACCGCTTTCTCGAAGCGACCAACGATCTCGGCCAAGTCGCCTTCCAGGGAAAAATCGCCAAGCGGCTGACGCACGCCATAATCCGGCAGACGAATATGTTCCGCCTTCACGGTGCCACCCTCACACAGCGAAACGGCCTGGAACAGCACGTTCTCCAGTTGCCGCACGTTGCCCGGCCAGTGGTAATGACTGAGCCGGTCCATCGCCGCCGGTGCCAGTTTTGGCAGCGAACAACCGATCTGCCGACTGGCCTGATCGAGGAAGTGCTCGACCAGCGGCGTCAAACCGTCGAGGCATTCGCGCAACGGTGGAATATGCAGCGAGAGCACGTTCAAGCGGTGATACAAATCCTGACGAAACTCACCGCGTGCGCACAGCTCGGACAAATCCACCTGGGTCGCGCAGATCACCCGCACATCCAGATAAACCTCTTCATCACTGCCGACCCGACGGAAGCAACCGTCCTGCAGAAAGCGCAGCAGTTTCACCTGCAAACGCGGGCTCATTTCACCGACGCCATCAAGAAACAGCGTGCCGCCGGCGGTCAGCTCCAGCAGGCCGAGCTTGCCTTCGGCGCGCGCACCTTCAAAGGCACCGGGGCCATAGCCGAACAGCTCGGTTTCAGCCATCGATTCCGGCAGCCCCGCGCAATTGAGCGCCATCAATGGCGATTGTCCGCGCGGACTGGCGAGGTGACAGGCACGCGCCAGCAATTCCTTGCCGGTGCCGGTTTCGCCTTCTATCAATAGCGGCGCGTCGAGCGGTGCCATGCGGCGCGCTTCACGGACGACAGCAGCCATGACTTTCGAGCTCTGGAAGATGCTGTCGAAGCCGCGCAACTCCTGCTTGCGCACGTTGTAGATGCGCTCGCCGACGCGGTCGGCGCGATGCAGGGTCAGCACGGCGCCGGCCATGGCTTCGCTGTCATCGTGCTCCGATTGCAGCGGCGCGATGTCGGCGAGAAAGACGTCACCCTTGACCTTGACGCGCATGCCGTTGATCCGCGATTTGTTGGCGCGCACCAGTTCCGGCAAGTCGAAATCTTCGGCGTAGCGCGACAGCGGAATCCCCGGCACCTCGTCGACCCGCACGCCGAGCAACTGCGCCGCCGCGCGGTTGGCCGCGACAATCGAGCCGCCCATGTCGATCGACAACACCGGAAACTCCAGCGCACCGAGCAAGGCGTTCAATTCCATATGCCGACGCTCACTCGGCATCAGCCCTACCCGCTTGACGCCGAAGACCCCGGCAATCGCCTCGAATTTCGGCCGCAAAGCCTGGAACTGAATGTTGATCAGGTTCGGGCAGTGCAGGTAGATCGCGTTGCCATGCTCGCCACCGACTTCGCCGCGCGCGACGTTGATCCCGTATTCCACAAGCAGATTGAGAATGTCGCGCAGGATGCCGATGCGGTTTTGGCAGTGGACTTTGATGCGCATATAAATCGCCCGAATAAACGATGAGAAACCTGTAGGAGTGAGCCTGATCGCGATAGCGGTTCATCAGGCCGCACTAAGGGTAAATGACACACCGCTATCGCGAGCAGGCTCACTCCTACAGGGAAACCGCGCCAGACTTTTCTGAGATGGCGCGCAGATAGTTGTCAAGATTATGTGACAGACATCGGCCTTTTCAAACCCGCCAATCACCACAAACGCGAGATATTCGCCAAACCGTAACGATAACTTTACGAATTAAAGAGAAATTTCCTACGCGCAGGCCATTCAACCTACTGCACATCAACACACTCTCAGGTAATTCTGAATCCATCGCTGGACATAACAAGAACGAATCCCCCTAGCAGGAGAGCAGTATGAAGCAGACGCAATACGTGGCCCGCGAGCCCGATGCGCAAGGTTTTATCGACTACCCCGCCGAAGAACACGCGGTGTGGAACACGCTGATCACTCGCCAGTTGAAAGTGATCGAAGGGCGTGCCTGCCAGGAGTATCTGGACGGTATCGAGAAACTCGGTCTGCCCCACGACCGCATTCCGCAACTGGGCGAGATCAACAAGGTGCTCGGCGAGACCACCGGTTGGCAGGTCGCCCGCGTGCCGGCGCTGATTCCCTTCCAGACCTTTTTTGAATTGCTCGCCAGCAAGCAGTTTCCCGTCGCAACCTTTATCCGTACCCGCGAAGAGCTGGACTACCTGCAAGAGCCGGATATTTTCCACGAGATCTTTGGCCACTGCCCGCTGCTGACCAATCCGTGGTTCGCCGAATTCACCCACACCTACGGCAAGCTCGGCCTGCAAGCGACCAAGGAAGAGCGCGTGTACCTGGCGCGCCTGTACTGGATGACCATCGAGTTCGGCCTGGTCGACACCCCGCAAGGCAAACGCATCTACGGCGGCGGCATTCTGTCCTCGCCCAAAGAGACTGTTTATTCGCTGTCGGACGAGCCTGAGCACCAAATCTTCGATCCGCTCGAAGCGATGCGCACACCGTACCGCATCGACATTCTGCAACCGCTGTACTTCGTCCTGCCGAACCTCAAGCGTCTGTTCGACGTGGCCCATGAAGACATCATGGCCATGGTTCGCCAAGGCATGCAGCTGGGTCTGCACGCACCGAAATTTCCGCCAAAGCCGAAAGCGGCCTGAGCAGAACCCGCTCGCGACTTGCGCGCAAAGATAGTAATTTCCAACAAGAATCGAATTCAGGAACAGACCATGTCCACTTTGAACCAAGCCCACTGCGAAGCCTGCCGCGCCGATGCGCCACAAGTCAGCGACGAAGAACTGCCGATCCTGATCAAGCAGATCCCTGACTGGAACATCGAAGTTCGCGACGGCATCATGCAGCTGGAAAAAGTTTTCCTGTTCAAGAACTTCAAGCACGCGCTGGCCTTCACCAACGCTGTTGGCGAGATCTCCGAGGCCGAAGGTCACCACCCGGGCCTGCTTACCGAGTGGGGCAAAGTCACCGTGACCTGGTGGAGCCACTCGATCAAAGGCCTGCACCGCAACGACTTCATCATGGCCGCGCGCACTGACGAAGTGGCCAAGGCTGCAGAAGGACGCAAGTAATGCATTTCGACGCCATCGGCCGGGTACCCGGCGACCCGATCCTCGGCTTGATGGAGGCGTATGCGCAGGACACCAACCCGCGCAAATTCGACTTGGGCGTTGGCGTCTACAAGGATGCCCAAGGCCTGACGCCGATCCCGGAAGCGGTGAAAATCGCCGAAGCGCGCCTCGTCGAAAGCCAGGACAGCAAAACCTACATCGGTGGCCACGGTAATCCGATGTTCGGCAAGGTCATCAACGAGTTGGTGCTCGGCGCCGACTCGAAACTGATCGCCGAACAACGTGCCGGCGCCACCCAGACGCCGGGCGGCACCGGTGCCCTGCGTCTGGCTGCCGACTTCATCGCCCAATGCCTGCCGGGCAAAGGCGTGTGGCTGAGCAACCCGACCTGGCCGATTCACGAAACCATTTTCGCCGCCGCCGGGGTCAAGGTCAGTCACTACCCGTACGTCGGCAGCGACAACCGCCTCGACGTCGACGCCATGCTCGCCGTGCTCAACGACGTGCCGAACGGCGATGTGGTGCTGCTGCACGCGTGCTGCCACAACCCGACCGGTTTTGACTTGAGCCACGACGACTGGCAGCGCGTGCTCGACGTGGTGCGCAGCCGCAACCTGCTGCCGCTGATCGACTTTGCCTACCAGGGCTTTGGCGATGGGCTGGAGCAGGATGCGTGGTCGACCCGGTTGTTCGCCGCCGAAGTTCCCGAGCTGCTGATCACCAGCTCCTGCTCGAAGAACTTTGGCCTGTACCGCGACCGCACCGGTGCGCTGATCGTCTGCGCGAAAACCGCCGACAAGCTCATCGACATCCGCAGCCAACTGGCCAACATCGCCCGTAACCTGTGGTCGACACCACCGGATCACGGCGCGGCAGTGGTCGCAACCATCCTCGCCGACCCCGAGCTGAAAGCGCGCTGGGCCGATGAAGTGGAAGCCATGCGTTTGCGCATTGCGCAACTGCGCAGCGGTCTGGTTGAAGCGCTGGAGCCTCACGGTCTGCGCCAGCGCTTTGCGCACATTGGTGTGCAGCGCGGCATGTTCTCTTACACCGGCCTGTCGCCGGAGCAAGTGAAACAGCTGCGCGAGCATCACAGCGTGTACATGGTCAGCTCGGGCCGGGCCAACGTTGCCGGCATCGACGCCACGCGCCTTGCGCTGCTGGCCGATGCCATCGCCAGCGTCTGCAAGTAATACCGCCACCCCGTAGGAGCTGCCGAAGGCTGCGATCTTTTGATCTTGTTTTTAAAAGCAGGATCAAAAGATCGCAGCCTTCGGCAGCTCCTACAGTTGTTTTTTGATCGTTCCAACGCTCCGCGTGGGAATGCAGCCCGGGACGCTCTGCGTTCCAATCACCACAGGTTTGGCTCCCCCTGCGGCCATCTGTCGCATTATTTTGAATTAAAAGTCTGATTGTCATTTTTCCTGCTGTATCCTGCGCAGGCTTTGTAAAAGCGCGGATCTACCAGATCTATCAACAGACTTAGCGAGGAGCGCAACCATGCACGAGATTCCTAATCTCCCCTTCCCAAGCCTGCACGTACCTGAGCAGACGACCACGCAACAAGCCGGCGCCCAACAGCCCGAGCCGAAAGAAGCCGTTGAGAGCCGCCCGGCCGACAACGAAGAGTAAGACTCGTCGTACAGACCGTGTGGAAAGCGCTAACATGCGCTTTCCACACTGCCTGAACCCGAGCCTGCCATGACCGACGAATTCTCCGAAAGCCAAGCTGCCGTGCTGATCGGCACCACCGAGAAAATGATCGAGATCTGGAACCGGCTCTCTCCCGAGAAACAAGCCGCCCTGCTTGCCCGTTTCGGCAGCGAAGAAAATGCCCTGGCGGCGTTGGTCACCACGCAATTGGTTGCCCCGGCCAAATCCTGAAGCGGCCACCGGGCAAATAGTTTTACTTTTCCCGCCCCAGATTGCTCCGCGCCGGTATCATAAGCAGCCTATCTAATCTGCCGTCCCCGTGGATCGTTACCCATGTCGTCCTCTATGTCCGAGCCCCAGCGCCCCCTGGCGGTTACGCTGCAAGTCGTTTCCATCGTCCTCTTCACCTTTATCGGTTACCTGAACATCGGCATTCCGCTGGCGGTGTTGCCGGGTTACGTCCATAGCGATCTGGGTTTCGGCGCGGTGATCGCCGGTCTGGTAATCAGCGTGCAGTACCTCGCCACCCTGCTCAGCCGCCCGTATGCCAGCAAGATCATCGATAACCAGGGCAGCAAACGTGCCGTGATGATTGGCCTCGCTGGTTGTGGTTTGAGCGGCGTGTTCATGCTGATTTCGGCGTGGACACCGAACCTGCCGATGCTCAGTTTGATCAGCCTGCTGATCGGTCGACTGGTGCTGGGCAGCGCCGAAAGCCTCGTCGGCTCCGGCTCGATCGGCTGGGGCATTGGCCGGGTGGGCGCAGCCAACACCGCCAAGGTGATTTCCTGGAACGGCATCGCCAGTTACGGCGCACTGGCGATCGGCGCACCGTTCGGCGTGTGGCTGGTTGGCGAGTTGGGTTTGTGGAGCATGGGCGTCAGTATCATCCTGCTCGCCGCGCTGGGCTTGCTGCTCGCCTGGCCAAAAACGCCGGCACCGATCGTCGCCGGCGAGCGTCTGCCGTTCATGCATGTGCTCGGCAAAGTGTTTCCCCACGGTTGCGGCCTAGCGCTGGGCTCGATCGGCTTCGGCACCATCGCGACCTTCATCACCCTGTATTACGCGACGCAGCATTGGGAAAACGCGGTGCTGTGCCTGAGCTTGTTCGGCGCCAGTTTCATCGGTGCACGCTTGCTGTTCGGCAATCTGATCAATCGCCTCGGCGGCTTCCGCGTGGCGATTGCCTGCCTGTCGGTGGAAACCCTTGGCCTGCTGCTGTTGTGGTTAGCGCCGGACGCGCACTGGGCGCTGGCTGGTGCAGCACTGAGTGGTTTCGGCTTCTCGCTGGTGTTCCCGGCGCTGGGCGTGGAGGCAGTGAATCTGGTGCCGGCGTCGAGCCGAGGCGCGGCGGTCGGCGCCTATTCGTTGTTCATCGATTTGTCGCTGGGGATCACCGGGCCGTTGGCCGGGGCGATTGCGGCGGGATTCGGTTTTGCCTCGATCTTCCTCTTCGCCGCCCTCGCCGCGCTGAGCGGATTGGCGTTGAGCGTGTATCTGTACAAGCACACCGCCAAGTACCGCGAAGACTAGAAATCCACCTTGCCGCGTCCGGCCTTGATGCTGCCGCGCTTGGTCTTCGATTCGAGCCGGCGCTTCTTTGAGCCGAGGGTGGGCTTGGTCGGGCGGCGTTTCTTTTCGACTTTGGTGGCGCTGAGGATCAGCTCGACCAAGCGCTCCAGCGCATCGGCGCGGTTGGCTTCCTGCGTGCGGTATTGCTGGGCCTTGAGGATCAACACGCCGTCGCTGGTGATACGACTGTCACGCAGCGCCAGCAGCCGCTCCTTGTAGAACTCAGGCAAGGATGAGGCCGGGATGTCAAAGCGCAGGTGCACGGCGCTGGAGACCTTGTTGACGTTCTGCCCCCCGGCGCCCTGGGCGCGAATGGCCGTCAATTCGATCTCGGCATCCGGCAGATGCACATTGTTGGAAATCACCAGCATGGAAAAGCGTCCGTATTCAGAGCGTGCAGGATACGCCATGTGCAGAAACAACAAACCCGGCATTGGCCGGGTTTGTTGTTTCTGCTCGCGCGGTTACTTCGCGGTCGCAGGCAACGCGTGTTGTGCACTGCGCTTGTTCTTGATCACGTAGCAGACCCACATGAACACAACCCACACCGGAATCGCGTACACCGAGATCTGAATGCCCGGGATCAACAGCATCACGCCGAGGATGAACGCCACGAACGCCAGGCAGACGAAGTTGCCGTACGGATACCACAGCGCCTTGAACAGCGGCGTCTGCTGAGTCTTGTTCATGTGCTGGCGGAACTTGAAGTGCGAGAAGCTGATCATCGCCCAGTTGATCACCAGGGTGGCAACCACCAGCGACATCAGCAGTTCCAGCGCGCTGTGCGGAATCAGGTAGTTCAGCAGCACGGCAATCACGGTCACCGCTGCCGAGGCGAGAATCGAACGCACCGGCACGCCGCGCTTGTCGATCTTCGCCAGACCTTTTGGCGCATCGCCCTGCTCGGCCATGCCCAGCAGCATGCGGCTGTTGCAATAAGTGCCGCTGTTGTACACCGAGAGCGCCGCGGTCAGCACCACGAAGTTGAGGATGTGCGCAGCAGTGTTGCTGCCGAGCATCGAGAACACTTGTACGAACGGGCTGCCGCTGTAGGAATCGCCGGACGCATTGAGGGTTTCCAGCAGGCTGTCCCACGGGGTCAGCGACAGCAGGATCACCAGCGCACCGATGTAAAAAATCAGGATCCGGTAGATCACCTGGTTGATCGCTTTCGGGATCACGGTTTTCGGCTTGTCGGCTTCAGCGGCGGTGAAACCGAGCATTTCCAGACCGCCGAAGGAAAACATGATGATCGCCATGGCCATCACCAGACCGCTAACGCCGTTGGGGAAGAACCCACCATGCGACCACAGGTTGCTGACCGAAGCTTGCGGGCCGCCGTTGCCGCTGACCAGCAGGTAGCTGCCCAGCGCAATCATGCCGACGATGGCCACAACCTTGATGATCGCGAACCAGAATTCGGCCTCACCGAAGACTTTGACGTTGGCCAGGTTGATTGCATTGATCAGCACGAAGAAGGCTGCCGCAGAAGCCCAGGTCGGAATGTCCGGCGCCCAGTAGTGAATGTACTTGCCGACCGCGGTCAGCTCGGACATGCCCACCAGAATGTACAGAATCCAGCAGTTCCACCCCGACAGGAAGCCAGCGAAGCCGCCCCAATATTTGTGCGCGAAATGGCTGAAGGAACCGGCCACCGGCTCTTCAACGATCATTTCGCCCAACTGCCGCATGATCATGAAGGCGATGAAGCCGCAGATGGCATAGCCGAGGATCATCGACGGGCCGGCGGATTTCAGGACCCCGGCCGAGCCGAGGAACAATCCGGTACCGATCGCGCCACCGAGGGCGATCAGTTGAATGTGGCGATTTTTCAGGCCGCGTTTCAGCTCGCCTGATTGCGAGGGTTGTCCACTCATGAAAAAGGTCTCACGCAAGGTTTGATGATGTTCAGTAGACGTTGCTGCAAGGTTGCGATTTCAAGCAGCCCCGATCAAACCCCAGCGCAGGCACCAGGAGTTCAGCTTATTTACAACGGTCATGCGTCACCTGTTTGTTTTTATCTGTGACGAAATCGAACCCGAAACGCTTGTGGCGCCACGGAGTGAACAAGGCGGATAGCCTTGAGATTTGCGCGATTACGCAGAGGGTCACAGTTAAAACGCGGCGCATTGTACACCGCTAACCCCCTGCTGCCAGACCCCGCTGGATCAGCGTGTCGGTTGCCGGGATTGCGTGTGGCCGCCACGAGAACTTCGGGCGGCTGCAAAAATTGAGTCAGGCCTTTGCGGGCCATCGACGCGGACGAGGAAAAAACCGTCCCACGGAGAGAAGTGGAAATCAGTCACGGCGTTCATTGCGCCTCCTTCTTGTTATGCACCTGCACGACAGGCATGGGGCGCATCACACCCTTGAAACGTCCTTAAAACAAGCGGGCCAGAGCCTTGCAAGGCGCCCGGCAGGCAAAGCTTCGGCAGCTTTTCCTTACAGCGTCTGCCTCAAGGTTGAATCACTGGGTTTTATCGCCGTTTTCGTAAATATTTCTTTACGTTGCGTAACGCATAATTTCCATTTCGGAAATTTCTGTAGGACGTCTGCAAATTGACGTTAGCAAGCGTGCTAATGAAAGTTGCCGCTAGTTTTTTGTTTTTAAATGAGAAAAACACAGCTGAAAAACAGAACAAAAAGTCTATTTAATTTTTAAATGAATAATTTTTTGCATTAAGAAAAACCCTGAACTAGGTTCTTTCACGTCTCGCCGGCCACCTCGACCGGCCAGTCATAACCGTGAAAGTCATCTAGGAGATCGACCATGCAAGCACTGGAAAAAGACTTGGATACCGAACTGCAACTGGACGAATGGTTTGAAGCACCAACCCACGAGGCGGCTGTGGAAATGATGCAAGCCGACGCGGTCGTTCCGTTCGGCACGGCGATGTGGCCTCTGTAAAACATCCCCAGGCAGGCACGGTCCGGCCGGTCGTGCCTGCCGCTTTTTTCACGGTCAGTCAGGGAGGACTCATGGATAAGCCCCGCGCGATTTCGCATTTCCTTTACTACCTCGAACACCACCCTGCCCTTGCCGGCCTCGACTCGGCGAAGGTATTGCTCGGCCACACGGCTGATTACGCAGCGCTGACCGGCGCCATCGCCGAACAGGCTGGCGATCATCCGCGCTTCACGTTCAGCGCCCGGCGCCTGGACCTCGACAGCACCGCGACGCTGACCTCGGCAATCACCGACAGTGATCTGTACATTTTCTTCTACGACTCTTCCACTCTGCCCAACCCGCGCCCCGACGGCCCGGAGTTTGTCCGTGCGCTGCAAGGCGTGATGGCGGACAACTGGAAGAAGTCGCTGCTGTTCAAGGATTACGGCGATTATTTCTACGACACCTTCAGCGTCACGCCGCAGCGGATTGCCGGGCTGAACAGCCATTTGATCCAGCGCATGTCCCAGGCGACCACGTTGAGTTTCAAGGACGACGAAGGCTCATGGTTCGAAGCACCCCTGAGCAGCATCAAGAAATGGACCGACATCAACGGTGTCGGCAATTTCGACCTGGCCCCCGGCGAAATCGCTACGCACAGCGAAGCCATCAATGGCCATGTGAAGTTCAAGGGCACGTTCCTCAGCACCATTCCGTTTGCGCGCAAATACGGCGTGCTGGAGTCGCCGCTGGAGTTGTGGATCGAGAACTCGACCATCAGCCGCATCGCCACAGACGTGCCGGGCCTGGAGCATGATTTCAACAAGTACCTGGACGCCAATCCGTCGAACCGGCGCATAGAGGAATTGGGGATTGGCACCAATGAAGGCGTGAAGGATTTGTATGCGCGCAATGCCGGGTTTGAAGAGCGCCATTGTGGCTTGCACCTTGGGCTAGGCGGTGGCGCGAAAGGCAGTCATCACTTGGACCTGATCTTTTCCGGCGGCGTTTTGGCGCTGGATGACAAGCCGGTGTTTGATGGGCGGTTTGTGTTCTGATCCTGCAAATTAGGTGGCTGCATTGGCCTCATCGCTGGCAAGCCAGCTCCCACAGGTTTTTGTTGCGCTGCATAAATCCTGTGAACACCGCAGATCCATGTGGGAGCTGGCTTGCCAGCGATGAGGCCCTCAAAAGCACCACATACCTTTCGCCAGACGAAAAAAAACGCCAACCCTAAGGTTGGCGTTTCTGCTTTAGCTCGAAGCTTGCCGCTAGAAGCTCAAAACTGCCTTATTCCGGCTTCTTGCGACCAAACCCCGGACGCTGCCCGGAACCCGCCGGTGCACCACGGCGCTTGCCCGACGGCTTGTCGCCATCAGCCAACTTGATCCCCGGACGCTTCGGCGCAGGCTTGGCCGGACGCTTGTTGGTGGTGTCCGCTGGACGATCCGCCACTGGCGTACCACGACCGCTCGGCGCACCACGCTCGCCACGTTCAGTGCGACCGTTGGCCGGACGCGGAGCGCGCTCGCCGTCACGGGCAACCGGCTTGCGACCTGGACGCTCGCCTTCGATCTGCGGCTCGCGGCTTGGACGTGGGCCGGTCGGCGCACCAGCGGCTGGACGCAGCGTACGCACGCGCTCGGTCTTGCCCATTGGGCGCGACGATTTGCGCTGCATGCGCTCAAGCTTGTCTTTGCTCTTGGCGTTCAGTTGCGGCATCGCCACCGGTGTCAGGCCGACTTCAGCACTGAGGATGTCGACTTCGTACTGGCTCATTTCGCGCCAGCGGCCCATCGGCAGGTCGGAGTTGAGGAACACCGGACCGAAACGCACGCGCTTCAGACGGCTGACCACCAGACCTTGCGATTCCCACAGACGACGAACCTCACGGTTACGGCCTTCCATCACCACGCAGTGATACCAGTGGTTGAAGCCTTCGCCACCCGGCGCTTGCTTGATGTCGGTGAACTTCGCCGGGCCGTCTTCCAGCACCACGCCAGCCTTCAAGCGCTCGATCATTTCGTCGTCGACTTCACCGCGTACACGCACAGCGTATTCACGGTCCATCTCGTAAGACGGGTGCATCAGGCGGTTGGCCAGTTCACCGTCGGTGGTGAACATCAGCAGACCGGTGGTGTTGATGTCGAGACGACCGATGTTGATCCAGCGACCTTCTTTCGGACGCGGCAGCTTGTCGAACACGGTAGGACGGCCTTCCGGGTCGTCACGGGTGCAGATCTCGCCATCGGGTTTGTTGTACATGATCACGCGGCGTACCGATTCGGCCGCCTCTTCGCGCTTGATCACCTTGCCATCAATGGTGATGGCGTCGTGCATATCGACGCGCAGACCGAGGGTGGCGTCTTTGCCATTGACCTTGATCCGGCCCTGGCTGATCCAGGATTCCACGTCACGGCGCGAGCCGACGCCGATACGGGCGAGGACTTTCTGCAGCTTTTCGCCTGCTGGGCCGATTTCCTGGTCGTCTTTCTGAATGATGTCGCTCATCTGGGCACCTCCCGGTGTGGTCTGTTCAAGCGCTCTGAATTGGACGCCTGAAGCATTGAAATCTGGGTTCTCGGCCGAAGGGATCGGCGGAGGGTCGCGAATCATACGCGGATGTGCGCCGTCGCGCATCAGAGACTAGCTGATCGATCGACAGTTATTTCTTTTTCCGCCGACCGGCGCCACCGAGTTTGATCAGACGCAGCGCGGCTTCGGCCAGGACCGTGCGCTTGTCGTCCTTGTCGAATTTCTTCCAGGCCTTGATTTCCCGCTTGCTGCGGCCGCAACCGAGGCAGATGTCGTCGGTGAATTTGCAGACGCTGATGCAGGGGTCTTTTGTTGAACTCATGCCTACTCCAGAAACACACGATTCCACTGTGGGAGCTAGCCCTGCTAGCGATGGCGCTGGGTCAGTCACCCACTCTGTCGTGCCTTAGACCCCAATCGCTAGCAGGGCTAGCTCCCACAGGGGGTTCGAGGTGTGCCGGGACTGGCTCAGTCCTCGAACTCGCGGCGTTCGGCTTCGATGGCTTCGGCCAATGCGCGGGCTTCGGCTTCTTCTTCGCTCAGCTCCGGCTCGGGTGCTGGCGCAAGTTGCTCGAGGGCGGCGACGGCGGCCAAAAGCTTTTCGCGGGCTTCAGCGACGCCGAGGATGTCCTCCTCCGGTTCGGCTGCTGGCTCCGCTTCAAGTTCAACTTCAACTTCAATGACGGGCTCAGCGACTTCGGTTTCAGGTTCGGTCGTTGGCGCTTCACCGTCCGCCGCATCCCGCAGCAAATCGTCGAAGTCGGTCTTGATCCCCTCTTCCATGCTGTCCAGTTCCAGCAACAACGTATGGAAACTGGTTTCTTCCTTCTCTTCCTCCGGTTCGGCGCTGGCGTCGGCCAGTTCCTGCAGACCTTGCGGCACTGGCGCGTCATCGAAATCGAGCACTGGGTCGGTTTCCATCTCGCGCAACTCGGCCAGCGGCGGCAGGTCTTCGAGGTTCTTCAGGTTGAAGTGATCGAGAAACATCTTGGTGGTGGCGAACATCGCCGGTTTGCCCGGCACGTCGCGGTAGCCGACAACGCGGATCCACTCACGCTCCAGCAAGGTTTTGACGATGTTGCTGTTCACCGCCACACCACGCACGTCTTCGATCTCGCCACGGGTGATCGGCTGGCGATAGGCGATCAGCGCGATGGTTTCCAGCAAGGCACGGGAATAACGCTGCGGGCGTTCCTCCCAGAGTCGGCCAACCCACGGCGAAAACTTCTCGCGAATCTGCAAGCGATAGCCGGACGAGACTTCCTTGAGTTCGAACGCGCGGCCCTCGCAGGACTTGCCCAACAGGGTCAGGGCTTTCTTGAAGACTGCCGGCTCGGGGCGTTCGCCCTCTTCGAACAGTTCATAGAGGCGATCAAGGGATTGCGGCTTTCCCGAGGCCAACAGAAAGGCTTCAAGCAGGGGCGCCAGCTCGCGGGGTTCAGTCAGGTTCATGTTTCGACTCGTTATTCGGCTCGGGCTCGCACGTGGATCGCGGCGAACGGCTCATTCTGCACCAGCTCGACCAAGGATTCCTTGACCAGTTCAAGGATCGCCATAAAGGTCACCACCACACCCAGCCTGCCCTCTTCGGCAGTAAACAGCTCGACGAACGGTACAAAACCGCCGCCTTTGAGCCGTTCCAGCACATCGCTCATGCGTTCGCGGGTGGACAATGCCTCGCGGCTGACCTGGTGGCTTTCAAACATATCGCCACGGCGCAGCACTTCGGCCATGCACATCAAAATCTCTTCCAGCGCGACATCCGGCAACAGCTTGCGCGCGCGGGCTTCAGGGGCATCGAGCTTGGGCACGATCACGTCGCGGCCAACCCGGCTCAAGCCGTCGATGCCTTCAGCGGCGGCCTTGAAGCGCTCGTATTCCTGCAAGCGGCGGATCAGTTCGGCGCGCGGGTCGTCCTCTTCGTCTTCGACGGTTTCGGCCCGTGGCAGAAGCATCCGCGACTTGATCTCGGCGAGCATCGCGGCCATCACCAGATACTCGGCGGCGAGTTCCAGGCGCACCGACTGCATCAACTCGACATAACCCATGTACTGGCGGGTGATTTCCGCCACCGGGATGTCGAGGATGTTGATGTTCTGTTTACGGATCAGGTACAGCAAAAGGTCGAGCGGGCCTTCGAAGGCTTCAAGGAAGACTTCCAGGGCATCCGGCGGGATGTATAGGTCCAGCGGCATTTCCATGACCGCTTGGCCATAGACCATGGCGAACGGCAGTTCCTGCTGAGCGCCGGCCTGGGGATCGACAACGGTTTCCACTGCGGACATTCAGGCCTCGACCATGAACGGCGTCGGATCGCCGCAACCAACGCGCACCACTTCCGGGTCGTCGCCGGTCAGGTCGATCACGGTGGAGGCTTTGATGCCGCCAAAACCGCCGTCAACGATCAAGTCCACCTGGTGTTCGAGCAACTGGCGCATTTCGTACGGATCGCTGAGCGGGTCTTCATCGCCGGGCATGATCAGGGTCACGCTCATCAGCGGCTCGCCGAGTTCGGCCAGCAGCGCCAGCGCGATCGGATGGCTTGGCACGCGCAGGCCGATGGTGCGCTTCTTCGGATGCAGCAGCAGCCGAGGCACTTCGCGGGTGGCGTTGAGAATGAACGTGTACGGCCCCGGCAGGTGCGCCTTGAGAATGCGGAAGGTGCCGGTGTCGATCTTGGCGTAGTTGCCCAGTTGCGACAGGTCGCTGCAGATCAGCGCGAAGTTGTGCTTTTCATCGAGCTGACGCAGGCGTCGCACGCGCTCGATCGCAGTCTTGTCGCCGATCTGGCAACCGATGGCGTAGGAAGAGTCCGTGGGATAAATCACCACCCCGCCCTTGCGGATGATCTCGACCGCCTGTTTTATCAGGCGCGCTTGCGGGTTTTCCGGATGTATCTGGAAAAATTGACTCACATTTTCTACCTGTTCAGACGGCGGCAATATCTGTGTCATGTTTGAACCGACACCACAGGGGTGGAAGGTCCTCGGGAACCGGCCGGTACTGGCCGATCTCGGACCAGCCGCCAGGGCCATGGAAGTCACTGCCGGCGCTGACCAGCAGACCGAACTCACGGGCAAGGATCGCCAGGCTGCCCACCTGTTCCGCGGGTTGATGGCCATTGACCACCTCGATTGCATGCCCGCCTGCTTGAATATAGTCGGCAATCAGCTTTCGGCGCTTGCTGCGGGTGAAATCGTAGTGCCACGGATGCGCCAGGCTGACCCAGGCGTTGGCGGCGCGCAGTGTGCCGACGGTGTCTTCCAGCGTCGGCCAGTGCAACTTGACGTCACCGAGCTTGCCGGCGCCGAGCCATTTGCGGAATGCCTCGGCGCGATCCTTGACGAAACCTTCGCGGACCATCCAGTCAGCGAAATGCGGACGGGCCGGCGCATTGCCGCTGTCGCCCAGTTCCTGCTGGATTTTCCGCGCGCCGTCGAGGGCGCCGGGCATGCCTTTGAGGGCGAGCTTGCGGCTTATTTCTTCCGACCGCAGCCAGCGGCCATCGTGCAATTTGGCGATAGCCTCGACCAACGGTGCGGCGTTGACGTCGAAACCGTAGCCCAACACATGAATGGTCGCGCCGCCCCAAGTGCAGGACAATTCAACGCCGTTGACCAGTTGCATGCCCAATTCATTGGCCGCCGTGCGCGCTTCGGCGAGGCCTTCGAGGGTGTCGTGGTCGGTCAACGCGAGGACTCGCACGCCGTTCTCGAACGCACGCGCAACCAGAACCGCAGGCGCCAGGGCGCCGTCGGAGGCCGTGCTATGGCAGTGCAAATCTACATTCACGAAGAGTTGTAACCTCAAATCAGCTGGCGCTATCGCGCGCCCATATGTTTGTTATTATGCCGCCACATCCAGCTTCTGGCTCTCACTGTGAAACAATTCATCGATTTCATTCCGCTTCTGCTGTTCTTCATCGTTTACAAACTTGATCCACGGGTCGTCGACATCGCAGGCCATGAAGTGACTGTAGGCGGTATTTACAGCGCCACCGCGATGCTGATCATCAGTTCCCTGGTGGTATACGGCGCGTTGTTCATCAAGCAGCGCAAGCTGGAAAAGAGCCAATGGCTGACCCTGATCGCCTGTCTGGTGTTCGGTAGCCTGACGCTGGCATTCCACAGCGAAACCTTCCTCAAGTGGAAAGCCCCGGTGGTCAACTGGCTGTTCGCCGTCGCTTTCATCGGCAGCCACTTCATCGGTGACCGCCTGCTGATCAAACGCATCATGGGCCACGCGCTGACCCTGCCGGATCCGGTCTGGACCCGTCTGAACATCGCCTGGATCGCCTTTTTCCTGTTCTGCGGGGCCGCCAACCTGTTCGTCGCCTTCACCTTCCAGAGCTACTGGGTCGACTTCAAGGTGTTCGGCAGCCTCGGCATGACCGTGCTGTTCCTGGTCGCACAGGGTATTTACCTGTCGCGCCACCTGCACGACGCCGATACCACAACAACACCAAAAACCGAGGACTGACATGCTCTACGCAATCATTGCCACCGACGTCGCCAACTCGCTGGAAGCACGCCTGGCCGCACGCCCTGCGCATCTGGAACGCCTGCAAGTGCTCAAGGGCGAAGGCCGCATCGTATTGGCCGGCCCGCACCCGGCCGTCGACAGCAATGATCCGGGCGCAGCGGGTTTTACCGGCAGCCTGATCGTCGCCGAGTTCGACTCGCTGAGCGCCGCACAAGCCTGGGCTGACGCCGATCCGTACATTGCCGCTGGCGTGTATGCCAATGTTGTCGTGAAGCCGTTCAAGCAAGTCCTGCCGTAACTCTGTCCCCCCACGCGATGAACCTTGTCGGTTCATCGCGTTCTCAATCGCTCATTATTCTCGTTTGCCTGCCGACAACCTGCCCAATATCCATTTGGAAGCAGGTGTAGCGATGCGCAAGGGTCCGTTGTGTCTGATGTTGGTCTCGTTGTCGATGATGACGCCCGCCCATGGTGAGGAATCCACTGAAGGCGGCAGTTCCACGCCATTGTCGTTGAGTGCCGGCAGCCAGATCACCGATCTGCAGCAGCGCCTGAAGGCCAGCGAGCAGCAACGGGAAGAATTGAACAAACAACTGCAAAATGCCGACAACACCCGCGAAAGCGCCCAGCTCGCCCGGCTGCGCCAAGAGAACCAGCGCCTCAAGCTGCAACTCAAGGAAGCCCAGGCCAGCCCGGTGCCGCGTCTGTTGACCGACCAGCAGCAGTGGTTCGTCACGGGAGCCGGGGTAGCGCTATTGGCGCTGCTCTGCGGTATCTTTGCCAGTGGAGCAAGCCGAAAACGTCGGCAATGGCTAAATTGAGTGAGTCATGAGCGAGCTGTTACTGATTGATGATGACCAGGAGTTGTGTGAACTCCTGAGTAGCTGGTTGAGCCAGGAAGGCTTCCAGGTGCGTGCCTGCCACGATGGTCAGAGTGCCCGCAAGGCCTTGGCTGAAACCGCCCCGGCGGCGGTGGTGCTGGACGTGATGCTGCCCGACGGCAGCGGTCTGGAGTTGCTCAAGCAACTGCGCAACGATCACGCTGATCTGCCGGTGCTGATGCTCTCGGCCCGTGGCGAGCCGCTGGACCGTATCCTCGGCCTGGAACTGGGCGCCGACGATTATTTGGCCAAACCGTGCGACCCGCGTGAACTCACCGCCCGCCTGCGCGCCGTATTGCGCCGCAGTCATCCGGCTGCGGTGTCGACACAGCTTGAGCTGGGCGACCTGAGTTTCAGCCCGGTGCGCGGCGTGGTGAGCATCGACGAGAAAGAACTCACCCTCACCGTTTCCGAAAGCCGCCTGCTCGAAGCGTTGCTCAAGCAACCCGGCGAGCCGCTGGACAAACAGGAACTGGCGCAGCTCGCCCTCGGTCGCAAACTGACCCTGTACGACCGCAGCCTCGACATGCACGTCAGCAACCTGCGCAAGAAGATCGGCCCCCACCCCGACGGCCGCCCGCGCATCGTCGCCCTGCGCAGCCGCGGTTACTACTACAGCCTCTGAACCGCGCCCACTCCCACTGTAGGAGCTGCCGAAGGCTGCGATCTTTTGATCCTGTTTTTAAAAGACAGATCAAAAGATCGCAGCCTTTGGCAGCTCCTGCACAGGATATGTGTAAGGTTCGGCACAAAGCGTCTTTACCCAAGCTTTACGTAGCGCTGACCGCCGCTGACCTTGATCTCCGTAATCTGAACTCATCCGGAACGTACCGGGAACGAGACAAGGAGATACACCATGCGCAAGACTCTTATCGCTCTGATGTTCGCTGCCGCTCTGCCAACCGTTGCCATGGCGATGCCGCAAGACGGCGGCCCGATGGGTGGCCCGCTCGACGGCCCACGCCACGGCGGTCAGATGCACGGCATGCACGGCAAAGGCCCGTACAGCCAACTCGACCTGTCCCGCGAACAGCGCGAGCAGATCCGCAAGATCATGGGCGAGCAGATGCACGAGCGTAAGCAAGTGGTCGACAAGTACCTGGAAAAACTCTCGCCGGCTGACCAGAAAGCCATGAAAGACGAGATGGCGGCCAACCACAAGAAAGGCGAAACCGATGTTCGTGCGGTGCTGAAGCCGGATCAACAGAAGAAATTCGACGAGATCCAGAAGAAACAGGCCGAACGCCGCGCCGAATGGGCCGAGTTCAAAGCGTGGAAAGCGCAGCAGGCGCAAAAGGCGCAATAATGCAATAACCCCAGGCCCGACGGCCAAATACCGTTGGGTCTTTTTCCACCGATCCAATGTAGGAGTGAGCCTGCTCGCGATAGCGGTGTGTCAGTCAACGGATACTTGTCTGACGCACCGCTATCGCGAGCAGGCTCACTCCTACAGGGATTTGTGTTTGATTGAGGATTTTCTGTGCGTTCACTGTTCTGGCGTATTCTCGCGAGCTTCTGGCTGGCCATCGCTCTGGTGGCAGGGCTGTCGATTCTGCTCGGGCACATGCTCAATCAGGACGCGTGGATCCTCAGCCGCCATCCGGGCCTCAACACCCTCGCCGGCGAGTGGACCCAATCCTACGAAGCCCAAGGCGAAGAAGCCGCTCAGGACATCCTCGAACAGCGCAAACGCCAATATCACATCGACGTACAAGTGCTCAACGAAAGCGGCGATCCAGTCGTACGCGGCACTTTCCCGCGCCGCGCGGCGGCCTTTGAAGC
Organism: Pseudomonas sp. 4CAES_32.4; assembly: GCF_058136335.1. NCBI lineage: Bacteria > Pseudomonadati > Pseudomonadota > Gammaproteobacteria > Pseudomonadales > Pseudomonadaceae > Pseudomonas > Pseudomonas sp. 4CAES_32.4. Next base: position 1,660,221 of record NZ_CM176882.1, on the reverse strand, counting down.
AAGGCAGAACAACGACGACCGACGCCTGCCATGGCGGCGCCTGACCGACGAATTCACCAGTGAAAAAACCGGTGACACCTACCTGTTCATCTACCGCATCCCCCACCCGGAGCTCGATTCCTGGCACCGCGAGAGCTTGCTCTGGCCGTTGAGTGCGCTGGGTATCGCGCTGGTGGTGCTGACCCTGTTCAGCCTGCTCGTGACCTTTTCCATCACCCGTCCGCTCAGCCGTTTGCGCGGTGCTGTGCATGATCTGGGGCAGACGACTTATCAGCAGAACAGCCTGGCGAAACTGGCCAATCGTCGCGATGAGTTCGGCGTGCTCGCCACTGACTTCAACCGCATGGGCGCACGTTTGCAAAGTTTGATTGGCAGTCAGCGTCAGTTACTGCGCGATGTGTCCCACGAACTGCGCTCACCGTTGGCGCGGCTGCGCATTGCTCTGGCGCTGGCCGAACGGGCCAATCCTGAGGAACGGGAAAAACTCTGGCCACGCCTCACTCGCGAGTGCGATCGGCTGGAAGCGTTGATCAGTGAGATTCTGGTATTGGCGCGGGTCGACGCCGACAACGCCAGCGCTGAGGACGTGGATCTGAATGCGCTGCTCGCTACTTTGCAGAAGGACGCGAAACTGGGCTCACCCGAGCAGATTGTGCGTCTGGACGCCGAACCGCAGCTGAGCCTCAAGGGTTGGCCGACCATGATCGAGCGTGCCGTGGATAACCTGCTGCGCAATGCCCAGCGCTTCAATCCGCAAGGTCGGGCGATTGAGATGCACGCCTCACGTCAGGGTGAAAAAATCATCGTCAGCGTGCGTGACTATGGGCCGGGCGTGCTGGCCGAACATCTGAGTCAGTTGGGCGAGCCGTTTTACCGTGCGCCGGGGCAGACGGCGGCGGGACATGGTTTGGGTTTGGCGATTGCCCGGCGAGCGGCGGAGCGGCATGGCGGAAGTTTGACGTTGGCCAACCATCCGCAGGGCGGGTTTGTCGCGAGTCTGGAATTGCCGCTGGTGCCGGGCGCGGTGGTTCAGCCATAGATTTTCGATGATGCAAAAAGATCGCAGCCTGCGGCAGCTCCTACAGGAAAACGCATTCCAATGTAGGAGCTGCCGCAGGCTGCGATCTTTTGATTTTAAGCTTCACCGGGCCAGGCGCTGACGAACTCGGTCAGATCAACCTTCTCAGCGACACGCGGCTCTTTCTGCGGCGTCCCCAGGTAGAGAAACGCAATCACCTCTTCACCTTCAGCCAGCCCCAAGCCTTGCGCCACATGCTTGGAATACGCCAGATCACCCGTGCGCCACACCGCGCCAATCCCCTGCGCATACGCTGCCAGCAAAATCCCGTGTGCCGCACACCCAGCCGCCAGCAACTGCTCGGCCTTCGGATATTTGACGTGTTCCTGCAATTTAGCGATCACCACAACCACCAGCGGCGCGCGCAGCGGACCGTTGCGCGCCTTGTCGATCATCGCTTCGGTGACTTCGCCTTCCTGCTGTTGCGCCGCTTCGGCCAGCAACTCGCCCATTTGCTCGCGCGCCGCGCCTTCGACGGTCAGGAAGCGATACGGCTGCAAGTGCCCGTGATCCGGTGCGCGCAAGGCTGCGCCAAACAGGGCTTCGCGCTGCTCGGCAGTGGGGGCCGGTTCGACCAGACGTGGAACGGAAACACGGTTGAGCAAAGCGTCGAGAGCCTGCATCGGCCACCTCCTGAAAAATATGTGCGGCTATTCTAGCTTTATCTGCCAACAGCATGCCGGTTTACATGCCCTGCCCCACGGGTAGAATGGCGCCCTTCCCACATCAGCCCGAGCGGACTTCATGGCGTTGCCGACCTTACGGATCATTGGTTTTATCATCGGCATCTTCCTGATCACCCTGGCTGTGGCCATGGTCGTCCCGATGGCGACCCTGGTGATATTCGACCGCACCAGCGACCTGCCGTCGTTCCTCTGGGCGAGCATGATCACCTTCGTCGCCGGCCTTGCGCTGGTGATTCCCGGCCGCCCTGAACACATTCATCTGCGCCCGCGCGACATGTATCTGCTGACCGTCAGCAGTTGGCTGGTGGTGTGCATTTTCGCCGCGCTGCCGTTTCTGCTGACCCAGCACATCAGCTACACCGACTCGTTTTTCGAAAGCATGTCCGGCATCACCGCCACCGGCTCGACCGTGCTCAATCACCTGGACAGCATGTCGCCCGGTATCCTGATGTGGCGCTCTTTGCTGCACTGGATCGGCGGCATCGGCTTTATCGGTATGGCGGTGGCGATTCTGCCGCTGCTGCGCATCGGTGGCATGCGCCTGTTCCAGACTGAATCTTCGGACCGCTCGGAAAAGGTCATGCCGCGCTCGCACATGGTGGCGCGGCTGATTGTGGCGGCGTACGTCGGCATCACCATCCTTGGCAGCCTGGCGTTCTGGTGGGCGGGAATGAGCCCGTTCGATGCGATCAACCACGCGATGTCTGCGATTTCCACTGGCGGGTTCTCGACGTCCGACCAATCCCTGGCCAAGTGGACGCAACCGGCGGTGCACTGGGTCGCGGTGGTCATCATGATTCTCGGCAGCCTGCCGTTCACCCTGTACGTGGCGACATTGCGCGGCAACCGCAAGGCGCTGATCAAGGATCAGCAAGTGCAGGGTTTGCTTGGGATGTTGCTGGTCACCTGGCTGGTGCTCGGCACCTGGTACTGGTGGACGACCAACCTGCATTGGCTGGACGCCTTGCGCCATGTGGCGCTGAACGTGACCTCGGTGGTCACCACCACCGGTTTTGCCCTCGGCGACTACAGTCTGTGGGGCAACTTTTCGTTGATGCTGTTCTTCTATCTGGGCTTTGTCGGTGGCTGTTCCGGGTCGACGGCGGGCGGGATCAAGATCTTCCGTTTTCAGGTCGCCTACATCCTGCTCAAGGCCAACCTTAATCAGCTGATTCACCCGCGTGCGGTGATCAAGCAGAAGTACAACGGTCATCGTCTCGACGAGGAGATCGTGCGTTCGATTCTGACCTTTTCGTTCTTCTTCGCCATCACCATCTGCGTGATCGCCCTGCTGCTGTCGCTGCTGGGCGTCGACTGGATGACCGCCCTGACCGGCGCCGCCAGCACCGTGTCTGGCGTCGGCCCGGGCCTGGGTGAAACCATTGGCCCGGCGGGCAACTTTGCCACCCTGCCGGATGCCGCCAAGTGGATCCTGTCGTTCGGCATGCTGCTCGGCCGACTGGAGATCATTACGGTGTTTGTGCTGTGTATTCCGGCCTTTTGGCGTCACTGACCGCGTTCGGCGCCTGCAACAACCGCGTCCGGTAATCGCCGGGCGTGGTGTCGAACCAGCGGCGGAACGCACGGAAGAAATTGCTCGGGTCGGCAAAGCCCAACAGATAGGCAATCTCCAGCAAGGTCATGCTCGGTTGCGCCAGATACTGCTCGGCCAGCTCACGGCGGGTGTCGTCGAGCAACTGCTGAAAACTGGTGCCCTCCTCCTGCAAGCGTCGCTGCAAGGTTCGCTGCGATAAATGCAGGGTCTGCGCCACGGTATCGCGCTTGGGTTCGCCTTGTGGCAGCAACCGGCACAGCACCTGCCGCGCCTTGTGGGTCACGCGGCTTTCGGAAAACCGCGCCAGATATTCCCCGGCAAACCGGTCGTGCAACAGCGCCATCGCCTCGTTGGCGGTGGGCAGCGGGGCTTCCATGTCGGCCCGTTCGAAGATCAGCGCATCGTACGGCGCGTTGAACACCAATGGCGCGTGGAAGGCTTGTTTGTAGGGTTCCAGATTGACCGGCTGATCACCCTGCACCAGCACTTTGACTGGATGCAGCGTGCGCCCGGTCAACCAACCGCACAGACCCAATGCACAGGCCAGCGAGGCTTCGGCGCTTTGCCGGGTCGGCGGCAGGTGATCGCCGTGCACGGTCAGAATCAGCGCGTAGCCTTCTTCCAGCAGACGAAAGCTCAGGTCGGCACTCTCGGCGATGATCCGCTGATAGCGCACCAACCGTTGAAAGCCTTCGGCCAGGGTATTGCTCGACATCAGCGCGTAGCCGGCCACATGAAACGAGGCCGGACGCACCACTTTGCCCATGTTCAGGCCGATCGCCGGGTTGCCGGACAGTTCGACTGCCCGTTGCCAGAGTCGGGTCATGGAATCTTGCGGGAAGCGTGCATCCGGATCATCCAGAGCCGTGTAATCGAGCCCCAGTTGCTTGAACAGAACCCGGCAATCCAGGCCGTCCATCTCCAATGCTTTGACAATCCCCATCGCCCAGCTTGCAGAAGTCGTTCGTTCGCTCATGGCGTTTTTCTTTTACATGATGGGCCGCATGTTACGGCCTGATTTGCGAAGGATACTAAAGTGGCGCCGATTGTCACTGGCCCACGCCAATGATCACTCTAGACTCAAATAGGCTACCCGCAGAACAACTCGTCGCCAGAACAATAACCACAGAGAACGCGGTCGTGGAAAACATCAAGCATTTCAACAGCTTCGCCGAGTTCTATCCGTATTACCTCAGCGAACACAACAACAGCACGTGCCGTCGCCTGCATTTCATCGGCACCTCACTGGTGATTTTTATTCTGGCGATGACCATCGCCAAAGGCGCCTGGCTGCTGTTATTGGCGCTGCCGCTGGCCGGTTACAGCTTCGCCTGGGTCGGCCACTTCTTCTTTGAAAAGAACCGGCCGGCGACTTTCCAGCATCCGCTGTACAGCCTGCTCGGCGACTTCGTCATGTACCGCGACATGATCCTTGGTCGCGTTGCGTTTTAGACAACAAGAACAAAGAGGATGGCCGATGAACGCCAGTGCTCGCTTCACCCATATGCAAGATGGCACGCAGGAAGACTGGGCGATCATTGCCGCAGACTTCAGTGCTTATGCCAAACAATTGCCGTCGCGGATCATGACTCACCTGAAACTGCTTGAAGGCGATTTCGGCGGTTTCCCCGTGGATCGCCTGACCCACTCGCTGCAAACCGCGACCCGCGCCTGGCGCGATGGCCGTGACGATGAATACGTGGTCTGCGCGCTGCTGCACGACATCGGCGACACCTTGGGCTCGTATAATCATCCGGACATTGCTGCGGCGATTCTCAAGCCATTCGTCAGTGCTGAGAATCTGTGGATGGTCGAGAAGCATGGCGTGTTTCAGGGCTACTACTTCTTCCACCATTTGGGCATGGATCGGCACCTGCGCGAGCAATTCAAAGAGCATCCGCAGTTTCAAGCGACCGCCGAATTTTGCGCCAAATACGATGCGGCGGCGTTTGATCCAGCCTATGACACGCTGCCTTTGAGTTTCTTCGAGCCGATGATGGAAAGGCTGTTTGCGCAACCGAAGAACTCGATTTACAAGGCGGCGATGGAAAAACACACCTCGGTTTGATGTTGTTTGTTCCGACCCCATCGCTGGCAAGCCAGCTCCCACAATGTTTTGGGAGCGCCACAAAACCCTGTGGGAGCTGGCTTGCCAGCGATGAGGCCCTCACAACCAACCGAGTAATCAGGCAAGTTCGGCGACTTTGGCAGCCTTGAGCTCCGCCTCTCGCGCCTGCGCATCTGCCAGCCGATACAACTCGATCGTGCCATCCCAATGCTCGATCAGCGCCGTGCACGACTCCACCCAATCGCCGCAATTGAGGTAATCCACCTCGCCGACCTTGCGGATTTCGGCATGGTGAATGTGCCCGCAGACCACCCCGTGCAACCCGCGCTTCACGCACTCATGGGCGATGGCTTCTTCGAAGTCGCTGATGAAACTCACCGCTGTCTTCACCTTGTGCTTCAGGTACGCCGACAGCGACCAGTAACCGTAGCCATAGCGGGCGCGCCAATGGTTGAGCCAGCGATTCAGCGTCAGGGTGAACTCGTACGCCGAGTCGCCGAGAAACGCCAGCCAGCGGTGATAACGGGTGATCACATCGAACTGATCGCCGTGAATCACCAGCAGATGACGCCCGTCCGCCGTGACATGCACCGCCTCGTCGACCAACTGGATATTGCCCAGAATCAGTTTCGAATACCGGCGGAGGAATTCGTCATGGTTGCCGGTGACGTAAATCACCTCGGTGCCGCGCTTGCTCATGGTCAGCAAGCGGCGGATCACATTGGTGTGCGCTTGCGGCCAATACATGCCGCCGCGCAGTTTCCAGCCGTCGATGATGTCACCGACCAGATAGACCTTGTCGGCATGGTAGCCCTTGAGAAACTGCGACAAATGTTCCGCCTGGCAGTCCCGCGTCCCCAGGTGCACGTCGGAAATCCACAGGGTTCGCACCCGTTGTTTGCGGCTGGGTCTGGCGAGCTCGGCGCTGGTCATGGGCAACCCTCTGCGATGTTTTCGCCAGAGTGCGCTCGCCCGGTGAATCGACCATGACAAGCGCAAGTCAGTCCTGTGACAACGCATCCGGGGTGCGCCGGTGTAGACTGACGTTCACTTCGGAGACAACCTGCCATGCGACCGATCCTCACCCTGCGTCAGTACACCCACGACTTGATCGTCCACAGCCACGACCACGCGCAGTTGGTGTTCGGCTTGTCCGGTGCGCTGGATTTCGAGGTCGAGGGTTGTGGCAGCCAGGTGCGTCAGCAGAGTTTCGTGGTCATCCCGTCCGGCGCCCACCATGCCTGCGGCAGTCCCCAAGGCAGCCGCTGCCTGGTGCTCGACATCCCTGAAGGGCAATGGGTGCAGGACTCGCTGGGCGCGCATGCCGAGGCCAGTCGCCGCTTGCTCGATCAACCGGGGCGGCTGTCGCTGGATTCGGGGCAAAGTCAGTTGGTCAGTTGGCTGGCGAACAGTCCGGTCAATGATCCGTTGATCGCGCAGCAAGGCGCGGTGTTGCTGCTGGCCAGCCTCAATCACGCGCAACCTGCCGAACTCGCTGCTCGCCGCCTGCCCTATGCCGCGCTGGATGCGCACATCGAGCAACACGCCGCTTATCCGCTGCAAGTCGCCGATCTGGCCCGGGTCGCCGGTTTGTCCAGTGCGCGCCTGCATGCACGCTTCATGGCCGAATGCGGGCAGACGCCGATGGATTACATTCGCAGCCGACGCCTGCATCTGGCCGTGCAAATGTTGCGCGACACCGCTCTGCCGATCGGAGAAATCGCCAGCCGCGTCGGTTACAGCTCGCAGAGTGCCTTTTCCGCCGCCGTCCTACGTGAATTCGGCGCATCACCCGGGCAACTTCGGCGCGATTCCTACAACAAAAGACGATAGCCTGCCGACAGACTTGCAGGTCGATACGCGGTTCAATGGGCCTACGGGTTGATTCCCACGCTCGGCGTGGGACTGCAACCCCGTGACGCTCCGCGTCACTGGACGCAGAGCGTCCCTAGAGGCATTCCCACGCTGAGCGTGGGAACGATCAAATCGTGTCTGGATTAAGGACTGCAATGACTCCGCGTACTGCCCTCGGCGCCCTGCATATCGGTGCTTTGATGTTTGGCCTGACCGGCGTATTCGGCAAACTCGCTGCCGCTTCGCCGGCGGTGATCGTTTTCGGCCGTGCCGCCTTCGCCGTACTCGCTCTGGCGTTCTTTGCCCGATTTGCCAGCCAGCGCGGCTGGCAAAAACTCCAGGCCGTGGATTGGCGACGTCTGGCCCTGAGCGGCGTGTTGCTGGCCGGGCACTGGGTGAGTTTCTTTATTTCGGTGAAAGTCGCCGGCGTAGCGATCGCGACCCTGGGCTTTGCCAGTTTCCCGGCGTTCACGGTAATTCTCGAAGGCCTGATCTTCCGCGAACGTATTCGCGCCAATGAAATCGTGCTCGTGGTGCTGGTCAGTGTCGGCCTGGTGCTGGTGACGCCAGCCTTCGATCTGGGCAGCGGCGCGACCATCGGTCTGCTCTGGTCAGTGCTGTCGGGGTTGCTGTTTTCCCTGCTGTCACTGACCAACCGCGCCAGCTCCGGGCGTATTCCGGCGGTGCAGGCGGCGTTGTGTCAGAACGTGGTGGTGGCGCTGTGTCTGCTACCGGTCGCTGCGCCACAACTGAGCGACGTCCGCGCACTCGACTGGCTGTGGATTGCCCTGCTCGGCGTGTTCTGCACCGGCGTCGCCCATAGCCTGTTCGTTGCCAGTCTGGCGGTGATCAAAGCGCGCACGGCGGCGGTGGTGTTTGCCATGGAGCCGGTTTACGGCATCACCGTGGCCTGGCTGCTGTTCAATGAAAACCCGACCCTGCGCATGCTGATGGGCGGCGCGCTGATCATTGTCGCCATCGTGGTGTCGGCGCGCATGTCGGGCGGCAGCGATAAAAAAACCGTCGCCGCCGAGGCCGCGTCTCACTGACTGCGGTCGTTGTGGCCGAGGTCGCGGTCAGGGTCGATCTGATCGCGTACCCGTTGCTTGAGCACCTTGGCTTCGGGAAAACCGCCATCCGCCTTGCGCTCCCAGATCTGCGTGCCCGCACAAGTGATGTGAAACACCCCGCCGGTGCCCGGCACCAACGACACTTTGCCGAGGTCGTCGCCGAAGGTGCTGAGCAGTTCCTGCGCCAGCCACGCGGCGCGCAGCAGCCACTGGCATTGGGTGCAATAAGTGATGACAACTTCTGCTTTTGCGACAGTCATGTTCGCGGAAACTCCTGAGACAGAGGGCGCCGCTATAATAGCCGGCTTTACCGCTTGCCCCGAGACTCACAATGCGCCGTCTGCTGTTCTGCCTGCTGCTTGGTTCGTTGCCCCTGTTCGTCCACGCCAGCGTCGAAGCCACCGAAGCATCGCGCCCCAAGGTCGGCCTCGTGCTGTCCGGCGGCGCGGCGCGTGGGCTGGCGCACATTGGCGTGCTCAAGGCTCTGGAGGAGCAAGGCATCAAGATCGATGCGATTGCTGGCACCAGCATGGGCGCGGTGGTCGGTGGTCTGTACGCCTCGGGCTACAAGATCGACGAGCTGGAAAAACTGGCGCTGCAGATCGACTGGCAAGCCGCGCTCTCCGACGCGCCACCGCGCGAAGACGTACCGTTTCGCCGCAAGCAGGACGACCGCGATTTTCTGGTGAAACAAAAACTAAGCTTCCGCGACGATGGCAGCCTCGGCCTGCCGCTCGGGGTGATTCAGGGCCAGAACCTGGCACTGCTGCTGGAAAGCCTGCTCGCCCACACCAGTGACACCCGGGATTTCGACAAGCTGCCGATCCCGTTCCGCGCGGTGGCCACCGACATCGCCAACGGCGAAAAAGTGGTGTTTCGCAAAGGCCATCTGCCCCAGGTGATCCGTGCGAGCATGTCGATCCCCGCGGTGTTCGCCCCGGTCGAACTCGATGGCCGATTGCTGGTGGACGGCGGCATGACCGACAACATCCCGCTCGATGTGGCGAGGGAAATGGGCGTCGACGTGGCCATCGTCGTCGACATCGGCACGCCGCTGCGCAACCGCAAGCAACTGACCACGGTAGTCGATGTACTGAACCAGTCGATCACCCTGATGACCCGCAGCAACTCCGAAGAGCAGTTGGCCGCGCTCAAACCGACCGACGTATTAATTCAACCCGCACTGGCGGCGTATGGCGTCACCGATTTCGGCAAGGCTCAGGACATGATCGACGCCGGTTATCGCGCGACCCGAATCCTTGATGCACGCCTGGCCACGCTCAAACCCACAGAATCCCAGGACGCCGAACTCAACGCCGCGCGCTCACCCGGCCAGCGCACACCGATCATTACGGCGATCAGGGTCGAAAACGATTCGAAAGTCGACGACGATGTGATCCGCTACTACATCCGTCAGCCCATCGGTGAGCCGCTGGATTTGGGGCGATTGCACTCGGACATGGGCACGTTGTACGGCCTCGACTACTTCGAACAGGTGCAATACCGCGTGGTGCACAAGGGCCAGGATCACACGCTGGTGATCAGCGCCCGGGGCAAACGCAGCGGCACCGATTATCTGCGGGTCGGTCTCAACCTTTCCGACGATATGCGTGGCGACAGTGCCTTCAACCTCGGTGCCAGTTACCGCATCAACGGGATCAACCGTCTCGGTGCGGAATGGCTGACCCGCGCGCAGATCGGCGACAAGCAAGAGCTGTATTCCGAGTTCTATCAGCCGCTCGATGTCGGTTCGCGTTACTTCGTCGCGCCCTATGCCTCGTTTGAAGCGCAGAACGTCGACTCGGTGCTCGACAACGATCCGATCGCGCAATACCGCGTCGAGCGCTACGGTTTCGGCCTCAACCTGGGGCGGCAGATCGGCAACAACGGCGAGATCCGTTTCGGCGTCGGCGAAGCCTGGGGCAAGGCCGATGTGCGCATTGGTGATCAGGACTTGCCGAGTGAAAGTTTCAACGAAGGGTTTTATGAGTTGAAGTATTCGTACGACTCGCTGGACAACGTCTACTTCCCCCACGAAGGCAAAGACATCAGCCTGACCCTGATGCAGTTCGAGCCAAGCCTGGGTTCGGACACGCGTTACCGACAGTGGGAATTCAAGCTGGACAAAGCCCTCAGCCATGGGCCGGACACACTGATTCTTGGCGGGCGCTATGGGCGCACGCTGGATGATGCCAATGTGGTCACTTCAAGCTTTCTGCTCGGTGGTGCGCGGCAGTTGTCCGGTTTCCGCGAGGATGCGATATCCGGGCAGAACGTCAGTCTGCTGCGGGCGGTTTACTACCGTCGGTTGACGCCAAGATCGTACCTGCCGCTGGATTTCCCGATGTACGCCGGCGCCTCGCTGGAACGTGGACGCGCGTGGAACAACGACAATGAATTCGACAGCGGCTACATCAATGCGGCGAGCGTGTTTATTGGTTTTGATACGCCGCTGGGGCCGTTGAATTTCAGCTATGGGTTGAATGATGCGGATGAGCAGGCGGTGTATCTCAACCTTGGGCAGACTTTCTGATTCATTGTCGTCTGACAATTTGCTATCGCGAGCAGGCTCACTCCTACATTTGGAATGCGTTTCAACTGTAGGAGTGAGCCTGCTTGCGATGGCGTCTGTACATTCACCGCATCGGTGACAGCTAAAAAATCAGCGAATCCCCGCCAACAACGTCCGCGCCGTTTGCTTCAACGGCTCATCAGCCTCTTTGAGCAATTCATTGAGCAATGCAATCGCACTGTCGATATCACCGTCGTCGATGCACGTCTGCGCCTGTTCGAGCTTCACCGAGCCGGTGGACTCCGCCGGTTCGGACAATTGCAACTCCAGAGGTTCCAACACCAACGATGGTTCGGAATCAGCGAACTCATTGAGAAAGTCGTCATCCAGCGGCTGTGCGTCAGGCTCGGGAATCCATTCAAGCTCCGACTCTTCACTGGCCACTGGTTCAGGCAATTCGAACTCCTGCGGCAAGACCTGCAGGCTTGAACCGGGACTCGGCTCGCCCGACGCCGGCTGCGCTGAGGATGGCCGACTGTCCTCCAGATCCCAGCTGGAAGCCATCGACAACTCACCCAGATTCAACTCGAAATTATCTTCCGGAACCGGTTGCGCCGGGGCAATCGGCGCTGCCGCGAAAACGGGCGCCAACGGCACAGCGCTGACCAGTTTCGGATGACGGGCACGGGTGTTCTGCAGTTGCTGTTCATCGACACCTTGTGCGCGCAGATGACTTTCTTGCTCGTCGTAGGCGCTGTTATCACCCTGACGGCCCAACACTTCGAGTAATTGCAGCCCAAGGTCGCGACGCTCGGGCTCCTTGTGCAGGGCGTCACGCAAGAGGCCGACTGCTTCACCAAGTCGCCCATACGCCAGGTAAATGCCGACCGCTTCCAGGACATCCCCGGCGGCCGGTTCTTCGCGGTGGTCGGCTGCGTTGTGAGCTCGGACGTGGGCTGTCGGTTCAGGTTCGTCTACCTCTGCTGCATCGGGTTGCGCTGACAATGGCAGCGGTTCGCCCGTGTGCATCTGTTGTTGCCGACGACGCAGGAACAAGGCCGCCAAGGCTCCCAGCAATACCAGCAAACCGCCGAGCAACGGCCAGTTCAAGCCCTCCTCCGTGGTTTCGACAGGGGCAACAACGGGAGAGGCCGTTGGTGGCGGTGCTACGACAGGCGCTGGCGGAGGTTTCCGCAGCTCGGCGAGGCGGGTTTGCAGCTCGCTGATCTGCTTCTTGCCTTCGGCGATCTGCGTCTCTTGAGTCAACAGTCGGGCTTTCTGCTCGTCGAGTGTCGCTTGCAGTTGCTGATTGAGCAGCACACTGGCAGCCAATTGTTCGGCCAATGCATCGTTGGCCGGCGGCGTGGCAGGTGCGGAGGCGGCTGTGCTTTCGCGCTTGCCCTGGGCTGCCTGCGCTGGCGCAGTCGCCGGCTCAACCGTAGGGAATTCGGAAGACTGCGCACGCGGGTCCGGTTCATCGGTCGCCGGCACAATCCCGGGCGAGCCCGGCGGATCGATCAGTACGGTGTACTCGCGCAGCAAACGGCCATTGGGCTGATTGAGCTCCACGAGAAAATTCAGAAAAGGTTCGTTGACCGGTTTGCTCGACGTCACCCGAATCATCTGGCGTTTGCCATGCAGGATCGGCGTGAACTTCAGGTCATTGAGGAAGAACACCCGTTCGACCCCGGCGCGGCCGAACTCGTCCGCTGTAGCGAGGTTGACCGACAGGTCGTTTTGGCTCAGAGCGCCGACATCCTGTAATGCAATGTCGGCCTTGAGCGGCTGATTGAGGGCTGAGTGGACAGTGATGTCACCCAGCCCCAGCGCCATCGACGCGGTCGAATAGCTGAATACGCCAGCGAGCAGCAGCCATTTGCCGCCCCTGCGCAGTACCACGTGCCGACTTGCGAGCATGAGCATCCCTTAAATAAGCAAAACCGACTTCTATGCGTTCGCACATCCGGTACGAACACGATATTGCCCAGTAGTTCTTATAGTCGGCTCAGCGCGATCTCTCAAAGAAACGGCACGGGGATGTGCCTCAAGATTTTTCCAGGTTACCCAGAATGCGCCCGTGTACACGCATGCACACCTTCAAATCCGCCTCGTCGACGCCTTCGAACAATTCGTGACGCAGTTGCGTGGCAATGGTTTCGATTTGTTCGATCAGCGGCAGGGCAGGCGCGCAGAGGACGATTTTTTTCGCCCGGCGGTCTTCCATCACGGACTGGCGTTGCACCAGGCCTTGGCTTTCCAGACTATCGAGCAAGCGTGCAAGGGTCGGTCCTTCGACGCCGACGCTCTGCGCCAGCTCACGTTGGGTCGGTGCTTCTTCGAAGCGCGCCAGATGGAGCAGCACCAGCCAGCGAGCCTGGGACAAGCCCAGACCGGCGAGGCGGCGATCCAGTTCGGCGCGCCAGCCACGGGACATCTGGGCCAGTTGCATGCCAAAGCGGTGTTGATCGGTTAACGGCATAAAACACTCACGGTTAGACTGAAAATAAAGAAAATCTAATTATTAGCCAGCTAAGCATGGGCTGCAGTTATAGGCAAGTGGCGGTCTGTACTGAATCGTTACAACTGTATGAGGCTTGGCGCAAACGTCGCCTCACATTTCAAATTCCGATTGCAATGCAGCCCGCACGCAGTACAACACGCCCTCGGGCACGCGACCGGCGAACAGCTCGGCCACTTCGGCGACCGACGGCAACTCGCCTTCGCCATCGAGGAACGCATCCTGCACTTCGCCCATCAGTTCTTCAGGCAAGTCCAGCGCTTGCTCCAGCGACAACTGCTGTTTACCGATGGCTTCGGCCAGCATGGTGTAGACGTTCTTTTCCGAGCACTGCAATTGCCCGGCGATCTGCAGCGGCGTCATGCCGGCGCGGGCGAGAGTGATCAGTTCGTGGCGTACATCGGCGACCACTTTCGGTGCCTCGGCCTCGCCACCGAGCACTTCGAGGAAAGCCTCGCCGTAGCGTTCCAGCTTGCGCGCACCGACGCCGCTGACCCGAGCCATTTCCGCCAGCGAGGTCGGTTGACTGCGGAGCATTTCCAGCAATGTCGAATCGGGGAAGATGACGTACGGCGGCACGCCGTGTTCTTCGGCGAGCTTGCGCCGCAGGGCGCGCAAGGCTTCCCACTGTTCGCGTTCTTCGCCGCGCACCAGTTGGCTCGCCTGGCTCTTGCTGCCGCTTTTGGCCGTGACTTGCGGTTTCAGGTCGCGGCGCAGCTCCAGGGTCACTTCGCCCTTGAGCAATGGTCGGCAGCTGTCGCTCAGACGCAGCCCGCCGTAACCCTCGTGATCGACATCCGCCAGCCCGCGCGCCACCAACTGGCGGAACAGCGAGCGCCATTCACTTTCGCTCAGCGCCTTGCCCACGCCCCACACCGATAGGTGCTGATGGCCGAAGCTGCGGATCTTTTCGTTGTCCTTGCCCAGCAGCACGTCGACCAGGTGTCCGACGCCATACCGCTGACCGGTGCGGAAAATCGCCGACAACGCCTGACGCGCAGGCTCGGTGGCGTCCCAGGTTTGCACGCCGTCGACACAGTTGTCGCAATGGCCGCATGGCTCGGCCATCTCTTCATCGAAATACGCCAGCAACGTCTGCCGGCGGCAGCGGGTTTCTTCGCACAGCGAGAGCATGGCGTCGAGCTTGTGCTGCTCCAGACGCTTGTGGCGCTCGTCGCCTTCGGAGTTCTGCAACATCTGCTTGAGCATCACCACGTCTTGCAGACCGTAGGCCATCCACGCATCCGCCGGCAGGCCGTCACGGCCGCCGCGTCCGGTTTCCTGGTAATACGCTTCCAAAGATTTCGGCAGATCGAGGTGGGCGACAAAGCGTACGTTGGGCTTGTCGATGCCCATGCCGAACGCCACGGTGGCGACCATGATCAAGCCCTCCTCGTTGAGGAAGCGCTTCTGGTGATAGGCGCGCAGATCGTTGGGCAGGCCGGCGTGATATGGCAGCGCCGGGAAACCCTGTTCACTGAGGAAGGTCGCGACTTCCTCGACCTTTTTGCGCGACAGGCAATAGACGATGCCTGCGTCGCTGCGGCGCTCGGCGAGGAACGCCAGCAACTGCTTGCGCGGCTGCTCCTTGGGGACGATGCGGTAGAAGATGTTCGGGCGGTCGAAACTCGACAGGAAACGCTCGGCGTTCTGCAGATGCAGCCGCGTTACGATTTCTTCGCGGGTGCGCTTGTCAGCCGTGGCGGTCAGGGCGATGCGCGGAACGTCGGGGAACATCTCGGCCAACTGGCCCAGCTGCAGGTATTCCGGACGGAAATCGTGACCCCATTGCGACACGCAGTGCGCTTCGTCGATGGCGAACAAGGCAATGTTCAGGCCTTGCAGGAACGACAACATGCGCGGCTGCACCAGACGTTCCGGCGCAAGATAGAGCATCTTCACTTCGCCGCGCTTGATCCGCGCGGCCAGGTCACGCTGCTGCTCGGCGCTCAACGTGGAGTTGAGTGCAGCGGCGGCCACGCCCAGTTCTTCGAGGGTGGCGACCTGATCGTCCATCAAGGCGATAAGCGGCGACACCACCACGGCCAGGCCATCGCGCAGCAGCGCCGGCACTTGGAAACACAGGGACTTGCCGCCACCGGTAGGCATCAAAACCAGCGCATCACCGCCGCTGGCCACGCGCTCAATGATTGCACCCTGACGGCCACGAAAACTGTCGTAGCCGAAGATGTCCTTGAGGACGCGTTGAGCCTGTTCGAGCATAAAAACTCCAAAAATCTACCGATACACCCCTGCTCAGGCTGGTTCAGAACAGCCACGGCTGCTTAAACAAAACGTAAGAGCGCATTGCATGAACCGCGCAATGCGGGCAGGGATCGCAAAACGCGGCAGTATACCCGAGGCCTTCCCTGCGCAGGGTGCCGCTGATAAGACTCACTCTGCAATTGACCTCACACCGAACCCTGTGGGAGCGGGCTTGCCCGCGAAGAGGCCGGGACTGACAACTTCTTCATCGACTGATACACCGCCATCGCGGGCAAGCCCGCTCCCACAGGTTTTGCGCCCTACCCGGCATTTGCGTGGGTCCGTGCGGGCAAATCTGCCTTGCGGCTGGCTTGAGCGCGCAAGAAGGCCTAGAATTCCCGCATTGTTTATTCCCCCAAGGTAGCCCCGTAATGTCCTTCGCTGAGCAACTAACCCGCCTGCAAGTCTTTCTCGACGCCGACGAGCTGCACGACGAGGCGTTGGATTACGTGGCCGCCCACGGTTACCTGACCGCCCTGTCGATCTGCGCCGAAGACGTGCCGGATCGCGAGTGGATCGACGCCCTGTTCGCCGAAGAACCGCATTACAGCAGCGACGCCCAGCGCGCCGAAATCGAAGCCACACTGATCGGCCTCAAAGCACACATCGCGCGTCAACTGGCCTCGGACGAAGAGTTCGAACTGCCATGCGATCTGGATCTGGGCGAAGAGCCGGACGACTCCGAACTGCGCGGCTGGTGCATCGGTTTCATGGAAGGCGTGTTCCTGCGTGAAGAAGCCTGGTTCGAAACCGCCGAAGAAGAAGTCAGCGAAATGTTGCTGCCGATCATGGTCGGTTCGGGTCTGTTCGACGAGCAACCAGAGTTCGAAGACATCGCCAAAGACGCGAACCTGATGGACGACATGATCGTGCAGATCCCCGAAGCCCTGACGGCGCTGTACCTGCTGTGCCAGGCGCCCGACGAAAAACCGGCGATCCTCAAGCCACGTCACCACTAAGATCCGGCCTATGGACAACCCCATAGGCAACCGCCCCCTGATGTTGCGCTACTTCCTGCTGGCCGTCGGCTGGCTCAGCGTGGCATTAGGGGTGATCGGGATTTTCCTGCCCGTCCTGCCCACCACCCCTTTCCTTCTGCTCGCAGCGGCCTGCTTCGCGCGCAGCTCTCCGCGTTTCTATAAATGGCTGGTCGAACATCCCCGGCTCGGGCCGTGGATCCGCGATTATCTCGATGGCAACGGCATTCCGCTCAAGGGCAAGGTCTACGCGATCGGGCTGATGTGGGCGAGCATTCTATTCTCCTGCTATCTGGTGCCATTGCCGTGGGCGCGGGGGTTCATGTTGACCAGTGCGGTGCTGGTGACGGTTTATATTTTGCGGCAGAAGACTTTGCGCAAATCCTGAAACACGCCTGGCGTTGTGGGGGATTGCGCAGTTGATCATGCTCGGGGAACTGGCGGTCAATCCGGCGCTGGATAATCTGGAGTGGGTGGGTGCTGTGAACACTCACTGATCGCTGATCGTTCCCACGCGCAGCAAAGGAACGCCTCAACGGACGCTCCGCGTTCGGCTCTGGAGGGGGCGCGGAGCGTCCCGGGCTGCATTCCCACGCAGAGCGTGGGAACGATCATTCACCGAGCAGAAAAACCCGCCGTACCAAGCAATCGGGACGGCGGGTTTTGTCGTTTCAACACCCACAAATTCACCCCTGCCCGCACATTACCATTCGTCGTAAACCACTCCGCACCTGTCAACTCTGACAGGTGCGCTGTTCGCAAAAACGCGCTCTGATCAAGCCTGCCCTTTCCCCCGCGCAGGAGCGCTTTTCATGTCCAATTCCACCACCGCCGACAACACTGTTCTCGTGCTTTACCCGCCCATGGTCAGTGGCCAGACCTCTCCTGTTATTGGTGCGCAGATCGGTGTGCCGTTGGTGGCGTACGATCTGGTGACGGACGGTTTGGGGGCGCAGGTGATTGTTGATCCGCCGCTCTCCGGCACGGTGGATGTGGGCGATGTGCTTGCGCTCTGGCTGCAGGGCGAGGCGGCGGCGCTGGACATCGAGACCATTCAGGATCGCAACGTCATGCCGCTGCTGCGCATTCCGCGAGGCCGGCTGCACCCGGATCGGGTCAACAATCTGTATTACACCATCGAGCGCAACAGCCAGAACATCGGCACGTCCGAACCGCTGCTGCCCATGCTCTACAACCGTATCCGCCCCGGGTTCAAGGACGAGATGACCGTGCCCGGCGGGCATTCCGAGCTTGTATTGCAGCTGCCCGACGCGATCAAAAACGGCGTTGGCCCCGACTTTGTCAGTGCGCAGGTGTGCGTGTCCTATCCGTACTGCCGGGCGTACGACACCATTACCCTCAGTTGCAACGGCGAAACGCGCAAGGCCAGCGTCCGCGCCGACGAAGCGCCACAGCCGCCCAATCCCGGCTCGGAAACGCCCATCACCGTGTGCTTCACCGTCGACCGCGACTTTCTTGACGAGGCAAAACGTCTGGACGGAAAGCTCAACTTTCGCTTCACCGTCACCGACCAGATCCTCAACGGCCCGGACACCAACGAGCCGTGGTCGCCGATCCAGACCGTGGACGAGGACCTGGCCGGCAAGCGCTTGCCGATGCCGATTTTACTCGAGCGCATGGAAGATTTTCCGGGGGATGACGCGAGCATCATTGATCTGGAAAAACTGGCCGGCAACCCGTTATTGCTGGTGGTGCTGACAACGGATAATCGGTTCCAGGTAGGCGATACAGTCACCGCCACCTACACCGCCAAACGGGCGGGACAGCCCGACATCGTGGTCACTGTGAGCGGCCCGGTGGAGGCCGACCCGTTCGGCGCGAAGAAAACCTGCGTGCTCAACATCGCCAACAATCAGGTGATTGCCGACAGCACCGTCGCCGTGACGTACGAACTGCGCCGACCAAACACTGACCTCGTCGGCACCTCGCAAATAGCCACCGCCCGCGTCACCGGCAGCGCAACCATCACCCTGCAGCCACCGTTTCTGGTGTCGCCAGCAGTGAGCCCGATTGATGTGCTGGCGTATGCCGAGGGCGTAACAGTGCGCATCGAATACCCCGGCGCCCTCGACGGCGATCGCGCGCGGTTGGTAGAGGTGGATGCGCCCGCCGGAACGCCGCAGTTTCCGTTGGTGGCGTTTAACGCCAACAAACGGGTAAACGTGGTGTTGAGCCCGGCGTATCTGGCGGCGCGGCATGGCAAGGCGCTTGAGTTTCGCTGGAATTTGAATCGTGGGGGTGGGCAGGCTGCGAAGTCGCCGCCGCTGGATGTGAGTGTGATGGAGATTGCTGACGAAGATATACGACTGCCTCGGCCTGCTATCGTGCAAGCAACAGATCCTGAGGGTGATGAAACGCTCGATCTCTCGACTTTTGACGGAAGTGCCACATTGACTATTGCACCGTGGAAAGTAATCGCCGTAGACCAGAAAGTCTGGCTAAGAATTATCGGAACCCAACAGAATGACTCCGAGCATTCAATTCCACTACTGGCAGACAAAGAAATAATCGATAAAGAGACATCCCAAGGATTAAACATAGCCGTTTTGCGCAGCGAATTGGAAAAGCTCAAATATGGATCATCATTTCGAACAGAGCTATTAGTCAGATTTGATGGCGTAGACAACAAAAGCGGAGCCACGCGTTTTCCAGACTACTCTTGCGTATTACTAAACGATGCCTGGACAGACTCGCTCACAGACTTCAGTAACGGCACATCGAACGGATGGACAATAGGGCCTGCCGGCCGTTATGGGTACATCAGAGGTGGAGTTTTTGAGAACCCAACAGCAACAGGAGCGTCCGGTTTTGCGGGCGTACTATTCAGTCAAAGTTTTAGTTTTACAGCTGGTCGAACTTACTCATTCAGCATAAACCTGCGAAACTTCAGCCCGGACGCAGCAAATATGGCACCGATATTTTCGGTAGATCTCAGTTCTGGCCAGACAATTATGCCAACTTACACTGTTCCGAGAACAGGACAATGGATTCAGCGAAGCGCCGATTTTTCTGTCAACAAAACGGGCGCTCAACTGATATCAATTAGAAGCCATCAGGATCGGGGCAGTGGTGGGGGTTCCGATGGAGGCAATGACTATCAAATTGACAACATTTCAGTAAGACGAATCACCTAAAAATACAAAAGGGATGTTTGAACACTCGCGATCGGAATGCAAAACGAAACGAAGACCTGCTGGCCGATGCCAGTGCAACCCTCGCCTCGGCCAAGGCCATCGCCCAGGACTTCGCCAATATGGCGCCCGCGCCCCAGCGCCGGGCGTTGTTGGGGATTGCGCAGTTGATCATGCTCGGGGAACTGGCGGTGAATCGGGCGCTGGATAATCTGGAGTTGGTGGGGGCTGTGAACACTCACTGATCGCTGATCGTTCCCACGCGCAGCAAAGGAATGCCTCAACGGACGCTCCGCGTTCGGCCCTGGAGGGGACGCGGAGCGTCCCGGGCTGCATTCCCACGCGGAGCGTGGGAACGATCACCGGGCAGAAAAACCCGCCGCCCCAAGCAACCGGGACGGCGGGTTTTGTCGTTTAACCACCCACAAATTCACCCCTGCCCGCACATTACCATTCGTCGAAAACCACCCCGCACCTGTCAACTCTGACAGGTGCGCTGTTCGCAAAAACGCGCTCTGATCAAGCCTGCCCTTTCCCCCGCGCAGGAGCGCTTTTCATGTCCAACTCCACCACCGCCGACAACACTGTTCTCGTGCTTTACCCGCCCATGGTCAATGGCCAGACCTCTCCTGTCATTGGTGCGCAGATCGGTGTGCCGTTGGTGGCGTACGATCTGGTGACGGACGGTTTAGGGGCGCAGGTGATTGTTGATCCGCCGCTCTCCGGCACGGTGGATGTGGGCGATGTGCTTGCGCTCTGGCTGCAGGGCGAGGCGGCGGCGCTGGACATCGAGACCATTCAGGATCGCAACGTCATGCCGCTGTTGCGCATTCCGCGAGGCCGGCTACACCCGGACCGGGTCAACAATCTGTTTTACACCATCGAGCGCAACAGCCAGAACATCGGCACGTCCGAACCGCTGCTGCCCATGCTCTACAACCGTATCCGCCCCGGTTTCAAGGACGAGATGACCGTGCCCGGCGGGCATTCCGAGCTTGTATTGCAGCTGCCCGACGCGATCAAAAACGGCGTTGGCCCCGACTTTGTCAGTGCGCAGGTCTGCGTGTCCTATCCGTTCTGCCGCGCGTACGACACCATTACCCTCAGTTGTAACGGCGAAACGCGCAAGGCCAGCGTCCGCGCCGACGAAGCGCCACAGCCGCCCAATCCCGGCTCGGAAACGCCCATCACCGTGTGCTTCACCATTGATCGCGACTTTCTCGACGAGGCAAAACGCCTGGACGGGAAGCTCAACTTTCGCTTCACCGTCACCGACCAGATCCTCAACGGCCCGGACACCAACGAGCCATGGTCGCCGATCCAGACCGTGGACGAGGACCTGGCCGGCAAGCGCTTGCCGATGCCGATTTTGCTCGAGCGCATGGAAGATTTTCCGGGGGATGACGCGAGCATCATTGATCTGGAAAAACTGGCCGGCAACCCGTTATTGCTGGTGGTGCTGACAACAGACAACCGGTTCCAGGTAGGCGATACGGTCACCGCCACCTACACCGCCAAACGGGCGGGACAGCCCGACATCGTGGTCATGGTGAGCGGCCCGGTAGAGGCCGACCCGTTCGGCGCGAAGAAAACCTGCGTGCTCAACATCGCCAACCATCAGGTGATTGCCGACAGCACCGTCGCCGTGACGTACGAACTGCGCCGACCAAACACAGACCTCGTCGGCACCTCGCAAATAGCCACCGCCCGCGTCACCGGCAGCGCAACCATCACCCTGCAACCACCGTTTCTGGTATCGCCGGCAGTCAGCCCGATTGATGTGCTGCATTACGCCGAAGGCGTGACGCTGCGCATCGAATACCCCGGCGCCCTCGATGGTGATCGGGCGCGGTTGGTAGAGGTGGATGCCCCCGCCGGAACGCCGCAGTTTCCGTTGGTGGCATTTAACGCCAACAAACGGGTAAACGTGGTGTTGAGCCCAGCGTATCTGGCGGCGCGGCATGGCAAGGCGCTTGAGTTTCGCTGGAATCTGAATCGTGGGGGTGGGCAGGCGGGCAAGTCGTCGCCGCTGAAAGTGAGCGTTGCGAAAATCGTGGATGGGGATGTGCGGTTGCCGGTGCCGAATATTAATGGGGAGCTTGGAGCGGAGTTGGATATTGATAAATTGCCGGAGAATGCGAGCATTCGGATTGCTCGGTGGATGTTTCAGGAGAAAGGAACTCCGATTTTTTTGACTTTGACCGGCATAGACAAAAATGGAACGCCTGTAGAAGAAAAAGTCTTGAACGGCGCTCCCCTTGATTCTGCAGATGGTTTAATCGCTCCAGCTCCGCTGTCGTGGTTGCGCAGACTTAAAGATGGCAGTGAAGTTAATGTACAGGTAGCGATCAAGTCAGGAACAGCAACTCCCTCTTTGGGCGAAGTGAATTTTCCGCAAAGAAAATATGTTATTCAAAACATTCCGGAAACACACATCGAGACCTTTGATTCACACCCGGACACAAAGATCACTCAAGGACAAACAATCGAATTATTTGCTATGAACATTCACTCCATCTACTTACGCCACGGCTTTATAACAATAGAGCCTGTCGCACCACCAGCTTTTTTCCCTGGTTCTATTGAAGGAAAGTGTTTAAACGTGCACGAAGATAGCCGAACTATACTCGAACTAAAATGGAGCTGCTCAGAAATATCATTTAGATTTTATGGCAAATACTTAACCGTCATCTATTACAACTCCTCAAACACAGCATTAAAAACCGACAACATCATCAAACAAGGATTGCAGCACCACGCACTTTTAGAGTTCTCTGCGCCCGATATCAGACGAATAGAACTCTATTCAACATCGGTAAATAATGCGCGCATTGACAACTTCACCAGCAAACGTTCAAAAATAAAAAACTGAATGATCTATTCTCGCCACCCGCTAGATCGAGTGGCGATTATTCACTGCTGCCATTAAAAAAATAGCTACAGACCATATTTTTAACGAAATAAATGCTAAACATTTCGCCTGATAAAACTTCTAACCTCCGGCAAGGATTAACGGAGATCGGTGTAAGCGCCGTCGAAGGCTGCGAACCTTTGATTTAACCGCGTTTAGCTGAAACCTGCAGACACGCACGCAGCCTACTCATCCTTGCGCCTTTGCCTACAGCTAAGCCAGAATCCGCCGGCTTGTGCGTCTTGGGGACGGGTTTTATTGTGGGTCAGTCGCTGAATTCAGTGATCGGGTTTAGCAGCTCGGTAATTCTCAAGGCACGCTGGCTCCGCCTCTGCGTTATGGCGGCTATGCGTGGGGCACTTCGGTGCGCCGGGATCCTTGAGCCTGGTCTGCTAACCCGCGTAAAGCCGCCACCTTCTTCGTTTAGCAGCGATGGTTGACGGCTCCATTTCTCAAGGAGCTTTACCCATGATCAAACCAACACCCAACCCACCCGAAACCGACCCCACCTCCCCTTACCAATCCCTCGATTTGCAGTGGTCAACTAATTCCGGACACCTCGATAGGTGGTTTTGACGCCATCGCCCGCTCATAGACGGTCGGTGGCAGATATCCCAGTTTCGAGTGAAGCCGTTCGTTGTTGTAATACCCAACGATGTACTCGGTGATGTCGCGGATCGCTTCGGTATGATTGGCATAGTCACGTCGCCATACCCGCTCCATTTTCAAGCTCAGGAAGAAGCGTTCCATCACCGCATTGTCCCAGCAATTACCTTTACGGCTCATGCTCTGCTGCATGTCGTTTCTTGCCAGTAAATCTCTGTAAGTTGCACTCGCGTATTGGCTGCCACGATCCGAGTGGGCAATCAGGCCTGGCGGCGGTTGGCGCTGTGCGATGGCCAGTTGCATCGCAGTGCACACCAGCTCTGCCGGCATGTTCGGAGCCATCGACCAGCCCACGATCTTGCGTGAAAACAAGTCCAACACCACGGCCAGATACAGCCAGCCACTGCGGGTGCGGATGTAGGTGATGTCTGCCACCCAAGCCTTGTTTGGCGCCGCCGGATCAAATTTTCGGCTCAGTACATTTTCGGCAATCGGCAGATCATGATTGCTATCGGTCGTGTGCACAAACTTGCGCTTCCAAGCCGAACGTAGCCCATTGGCACGCATCAAACGGCGGATTTTATACAGTCCAACAGACAGGCCTTTGCCGCGCAAAGCGTCGCGCAAGGGCCGGCTGCCGTAGCAGCCACCACTCTCGGCAAAAGACGCCTTGAGTTGCACAACGACAGGACAACTCTGCCGGACGGGCGCATCAGCACGCTTTTGCGACTCATAGAAGCCCGAGCGACTGATGCTCAGTAACCGACAGACATGTGTCACTGAATAGGCCTTCTGTTGCAGCTGCCGAACCAGTCGATACCTTACTTCAGCTCGCGGGCAAAGAAGGCCGTAGCCTTTTTTAAGATGTCGTTATCCATCTTGAGCTGGCGATTTTCCTGTTCCAATTGCCGGATGCGCTGTTGCTCTGCCGTCAATGGCTTGCCGATTCCGGCCTGCCCCAGTTGCTCTGCCTCGTACTGTTGAACCCAGCGTCGAACGGCTGTCTCACCAATGTTCAGATCTTGGCAAACCTGCATAACGGTTAGCCCCTGATCCTTGATCATCTTCACGACTTGCAGCTTGAAGCTGTCGTCGAATGCTCTGCGTTTTTTGGTCATGAATAACTCCTCGATAGATGTATTTTCCACCTATCGGGGTGTCCGGGGAAATTAGACCACTGCAATTCCAACAAACTCCACGAAGCCGCCGACCGCGCCCTCGATCATTACCTCTGCCCACCCGGCTCGCCGCCGCCGCCACGCAAAACCCGCTCGATGTACGCCGTCACCGCCGACAGCAAAAACGAAGACCTATTGGCCGATGCCAGCGCAACCCTCGCCTCGGCCAAAACCATCGCCCAGGATTTCGCCAACACGGCGCCCGCGCCGCAACGTCGGGCGTTGTTGGGGATTGCGCAGTTGATCATGCTCGGGGAATTGGCGGTGAATCGGGCGCTGGATAATCTGGAGTTGGTGGGTGCTGTGAACACTCACTGATTGATGCGGTGCCTGTTCTGGCCCCATCGCTGGCAAGCCAGCTCCCACAGATTCTGCGGTGGAACGGGGATTTTTGAACGGCAAAAATCCTTGTGGGAGCTGGCTTGACAGCGAAGGCTGACTGGCTGACGACACACATTCACCGGGCAGAAAAAACCCGCCGTCCCAAGCAATCGGGACGGCGGGTTTTGTCGTTTCAGCCCTCAGTTCAAACCGTGTCCACCTTCAACGAATGATCATTCAACATGCCGCTGATGATCGTCGCTGTGTCGTGGCCGCTGGCAATCATCCCGTCGGCGCCCGGCGTGACGCCGTAGTGGCTGGCGAGGTTGACGCCGGCCAGGTCGATGGTCTGGTTGGGCGTAGCGCCGGCCATGGCGCTGACGTCGATGCTGGTCATCACCGAGGCACCGCTGCCGCTAACGGTGAAGTGCAGATAATCGTCCAGCGACGCCGTGGTGCCGTTTTCACCTTGCAGCAGTTGCGACAGGTCGAGCTTGTCGGTGCCGGGGGTGAAGTCGGTGATGGTGTCGTGGCCGCTGTTGCCCTTGAGCCACTGGAAGGTGTCGGCCCCTGCTCCGCCGGTCATGGTGTTGTTGCCCATGCCGCCGATCAGCAAGTCATCGCCGCCCCCGCCGTTGAGGATGTCGTTGCCCAAACCGCCGTTGATCACGTTGTTATTGTTGTCGCCAGTCAACGTGTCGTTGAAGTTCGAGCCGATGAGGTTTTCGATGCCGGTCAGGGTGTCAGTGCCCGCGCCGAGGGTGTTTTGAGCACCGAGCACACCGAGGCTGACCGTGACGCCGGCGGTGGCGTGGGCGTAGCTGGCGGTGTCGATGCCGGTGCCGCCGTCGAGCAGGTCGTTGCCGGGGCCGCTGTAGAGCAAGTCATTGCCGGCGCCGCCGTGCAGTTCGTTGTTGCCTGAGCCTGCGGTGAGCACGTCGTTGCCGTCGCCGGCGTTGATGATGTTGTCGCCGGTGCCCGCCACCAGGATGTCATCCCCCGAGGTGCCGGTGAGGAGGTGGCCGTCCTGATAGCTGATGGTTACCGCCGCCGAATCGCTGCCGCCATGGTTGTCGTTGGCGGTGTAGGTGCCGTGGTAATCCGGGGTGACGTCGTGGGCCCCGGCGTAGTTGAGGCTCATGGTCAGTTGATAGTTTTCCGCCGCGTTGGCGTTGCCGCCCGTGGTGTTGGTGATGTTGGTGATGTGGATCTGATAGACGCCATCGGCCGACGCCGTGAGGGTTTGCCCATCCGCCAGGGTTGTGTAGGCGCCACCGTTGATCGAGTACTCCATGGTGACGTGACCGGCCGCCAGGTTGTGATCGAGGTTAAGGGTTTCGCCCTGGCGCAGGTTGACGGTGATGCGGTCTTCATCGTTGGCGTTGCTGTTGGTCACTGCGCCGAGATAACCACTGACCACCAGCACGGCGGTCATGGTCGCGGCGTTAGCGCTGAACGCATTGCGTACGTTGGCCAGGTTCTGGTTGGCGGCGGTGTTGACGTTGGTGCCGGTGAAGTTGATCGCGCCGGTGCCGGTGAAGTCGGCG
Source organism: Pseudomonas sp. 4CAES_32.4 (assembly GCF_058136335.1). NCBI lineage: Bacteria > Pseudomonadati > Pseudomonadota > Gammaproteobacteria > Pseudomonadales > Pseudomonadaceae > Pseudomonas > Pseudomonas sp. 4CAES_32.4. Next base: position 1,633,923 of record NZ_CM176882.1, on the reverse strand, counting down.
GATTTCGAAATCCATCCGGTGTTGAAGCTGGTCGGCGTGGCGCTGAGGGTGTCGCCATTCGGATCGGTGTCGTTGGCCAGCAACAACTCGCCCGGCACGACGATATTGCCCGACAGCACGTTGGTGATGACGTGGTCGTCCGCCGCCACCGGTGGCGCGTTGGGGATCACTTTCACGGTCAGGGTGGAGCTGGCGAGGTCGCCATCGTTGTCGCTGACGGTGAAGCCGATGTTCTCGGTGATCACCACGGCGGTGGTTTTCTGCGAGGTGTAGGTGTAGTCGCCCGTGTCGAGATTGATCAGCAGTGTGCCGCCGTTATTGGTGGCAATGCTCAACGTGTTGTTCACGGTGTTGAAGGTGCCGTGATTGGTGGCGCCGCTTGGCGTCAGCGAACCCTGGCCGCCGAGGGCTTTCGGATCGTAGGTGTAGGTGGTGCCGTCAATCACGATGGATTTGATAAACCCGCCATCGGCGCCGAAGGTGCCGCCCTCGCCCAGCAACGAACCGGTGACCGGCGCGCCGATCACGGTGCCGGACAGCACCGAGTTGAGCTGGTTGAGATCGGTGACCACCACCGCGTTGGTGTTGGTGTGGCTGATGCCGTCGTAGGCCAACGGGTCGAGGTTGGCGTTGCTCACGCCGCTGCCCAGGCCGATCGCGTAGTTCTTGATGTTGTTGGCATCGAGGAAGGCTTTCAGCGCGGCTTCGTCGGCGGTGCCGATATCACCTTCGTTGGGTTTGCCGTCCGAGAAGAAGTAGCCGACGTTCTGCGCCCCGGTGAGTTTGCCCGAGGTGTTGAACGCGGTTTGCATGGTTGCCACAGCAGCGTCGTAGTTGGTGCCGCCGCCGGCACTGAGACCGGCCAGGAGTGTTTTGGCTGTGGCGATATCCACCCACACCGTGGTGCGGTCGGCGGCGTTGCTGCTGAACGTGACGAGCTGCACTTTCACATCGCCAAGGTCATCGTATTTGTCGAGCAACGCGCTGATTGCCTGCTTGGCCAGCGCCAGCCGTGACAGGCCGGGCACACCGGAGGCGTCGGCCATACTGCCGGAAATATCGAGAACGATGAGGATGTTCGAGTCGATCTCTACCGCCGCCACCGAGCGATCCGACGCCACCGCTTTCGGCACGTCATCGACGATGTTGACGACGAGGGTGCTGGTGGTGCTGTTGCCCAATGCATCGGTGGCTTTGTAGGTGAAACTTTCGCTCAGGGTGTTCGCCCCGTCGTTGGCGTTCGGCGAGGTTTTCGGTGCCGAGGTCAGCGTGTAGGTGTAAGTGCCGTCGGCGTTGAGCTGAATCTGCCCGTAGCTGCCGGTGGCGCTGCCGACCAGGGTGTAAGTCAGCGCACCGCTGCCGCCGCTGACCGCGCCGACCAATGTGCCGGTGGCGGTTTCGCCAGTGTTGGTGGGATCGCTGCCGGTGACCGTGCCGGGGGCGAGATCGGCGCCGTCCTTGCTCAGGTCGAGGGCTTTCTCGAAGACCGTCACGTCCTGATCGACCGAGGCGACGAGTTTGCTGTCGGCGACGTTGATGGTGATGGTCGTGGTGCTTTCATCGCCATCGCTGTCGCGGATGGTGTAGGTGAAGGTGTCGGTGGCGCCCGGTGGGCTCACCGAGTTCGGGTTGCTGTGATACACGGCGTTGCCGGCGGCATCGAGGGTCAGGTAGCCGAAGTTGCCGTTGATGTTGCTGTTGAGGCCGCCGACGGCCGACGTCCCGGTGTTGCTGCCAGCGCGCACGCCGACCACTGTCGCGGCGCCATCGGCACCGCTGACGTCATTGCCGAGCACGCTGACATTGACCGTGCCGCCCTCCGCCACCGCGCCGGTGTCAGGTTTGGCGGTCGGCAGATCATCAATGATGTTGACGTTGATCTGGCCGCTGGCGGTGCTGCCATCGCTGTCCGTGGCCACCACGTTGAAATTCTCGGTGAGGCTGTTGGCGCCGTTGGCGGTCGGGTGGGTTTCGTTATCGACCAAGGTGTAGCTGTAGCTGACGACACCGGTCGCCGGGTTGTAACCGGTGATGGTGAAGGTGCTGCCCAGCGGCGAAACCACCGACTGCGGGAAGCCTGCAGCCACGCCATTGCTGACCACGGCGATGCCACCGACGGTGAGGGTTTGCAAACCGTCAAGTGCGGTGACGGTGAAGGTGCCGTTCTGGGTCAGCGCCGGCGTGTCGGGGCTGGTGCCATCGCTGAGATTTTTCTCGTAGACGGTGAGTTCGCCACCGTTGACGTCGAGGCCGTTGAGCACCACCGGATCGTCGTTGTTGTGGATGTTCAGCACCAGGTTGGCGGTGCTGGTGTCGCCGTCGGCATCGGTCAGCGTATAGGTGAACGTCTCAGTGCCGTTGCCGCCGCCGTGCAGGTTTTTGAAGTCGGCATCGTTGCTGTTCAGGGTGTAGGTGTACGTGCCGTTGGCGTTGAGCACCAAGGTGCCGTAAGTACCGGTGAAGGTGCCCGCAGTGATCGGCCCGGCATTCGGCCCGGTCGCCACCACGTCGGCACCTTGCACGTCGTTGGTCAGCACGTTGCCAGTCAGGGTCAGTTGGCTTTCCGAAGCGTTGTTGGCGTTGCTGTCGTTCACCGCTCTCGGCACGTCATCGACGATTTTCACGACGATGGTGCTGGTGACGATGTTGCCCAGCGAATCGGTGGCCTGATAGGTGAAGGTTTCGCTCAGGGTGTTGGCGCCGTCGTCGGCATGCGGCGTGGTGCTCGCCGGCGAAGTCAGCGTGTAGGTGTAAGTGCCGTTGGGGTTGAGGACGATCTGCCCGTAGTTGCCGGTGGCGCTGCCGACCAGTGCATAGCTGATCGCGCCGACTGCCCCGGTGACCGAGCCGACCAACGTGCCGGACGCGGTTTCGCCAGTGCTGGTCGGATCGCTGCCGGTAACCGTGCCGGCGGCGATATCGGCGCCGTCCTTGGTCAGGTCGAGGGCTTTCTCGAACACGGTGACGTCGGTGTCGCTGGTGGCTTTCAGGCAGCTGTTGGCGACATCGATGGTGATGGTGGTGGTGCTTTCATCGCCATCGGCATCGCGCACGGTGTAGGTGAACACATCCACTGCGCCCGGGCCGTTCACGACGTTGGGATTGCTGTGGTAAACCGCGTTGCCGTTGGCGTCGAGGGTCAGGTAACCGTAGGTCCCGTCAATGTTGCTGTTGAGACCGCCAATGGCCGAGGTCGACGTGTCGGAGCCAGCGCGCACGCCGACCACTGCGCCAGTCACGGCTGGGCCATCCGCGCCGCCGATGTCGTTGTCCAGCACGTTACCGCTGACGGTGTCGCCCTCCCTCACTGATGCCGCGTCAGGGTGAGCGCTTGGCAAGTCATCGACGATGTTGACGTTGATCTGACCGCTGGCCGTGCTGCCATCGGTGTCGGTCGCCACCACGTTGAAGTTTTCGGTGATGCTGTTGGCGCCGTTGGCGTTGGGATGGGTTTCGTTATCGACCAGGGTGTAGCTGTAGCTGACGACGCCGGTGGTCTCGTTGTAACCGGTGATGGTCAAGGTGCTGCCGAGCGGCGTGACGATCGATTGCGGGAAACCTGCGGCCACACCACCGGTCACCACGGCGATGCCGCCTACGGTGAGGTTTTGCAGACCGTCCAGGGCCGTCACGGTGAAGGTGCCGCTCTGGGTCAGCGCCGGGGTATCAGGGCTGGTGCCGAAGCTGAGGTTTTTCTCATAAACGGTGAGTTCGCCGCCCTTCACGTCGAGGCCGTTGAGGTAGACCTGATCGTCGTTGTTGTGGATGTTCAACACCAGATTCGCGGTGCTGATATCGCCGTCCGCATCGGTGAGGGTGTAGGTGAAGGTCTCGGTGCCGTTGCCGCCGCCGTGGAGGTTTTTGAAGTCGGCGTCGTTGGTGTTCAGCGTGTAGGTATAGGTGCCGTTGGCGTTGAGTACCAAGGTGCCGTAGGTGCCGGTGAAGGTGCCGGCGGTGACGGGCCCGCTGACTACGCGGTCGGCGCCTTGCACATCGTTGGTCAGGACGTTGCCGGTCAATGTGAGTTGGCTTTCCGACGCGGTGGTTGTGTTGCTGTCATCGACGGCTTTTGGCAGGTCATCGACGATGTTCACATCCAGCGTGGCGTTGGCCGTGGTGCCGTTGTCATCCACCACTGTGACGGCGAACTGTTCAGGCAGATTGTTCGCGCCGTTGGCGCTCGGATGCGCTTCGTTGTCGACCAGGGTGTAGCTGTAGCTGACCACGCCAGTGGTAGCGTTGAAACCGGTGATGGTCAGCGTACTGCCCAGCGGCGTGGTTACGGATTGCGGGAAGCCTGCGGCGACACCGTTGGTGACCACAGCAATACCGCCGACGGTCAGCGTGGTGACGCCGTCGAGTGCGGTGATGGTGAAGGTGCCGTTTTGGGTCAGCGCGGTGGAGTCCGGAGCGCTGCCGTCGCTGAGGTTTTTCTCGTAGACCGTCAGTTCACCACCGTTGACGTCGAGGCCGCTGATCACCACCGGATCGTCGTTGTTGTGGATGTTCAGCACCAGATTCGCGGTGCTGGTGTCGCCGTCCGAGTCGGTGATGGTGTAGGTGAAATTCTCGGTGCCGTTGCCGCCACCGTGGAGATTTTTGAAGTCGGTGTCGTTGGTGTTCAACGTGTAGGTGTAGGTGCCGTTGGCGTTGAGTACCAAGGTGCCGTAGGTGCCGGTGAAGGTGCCGGCGGTCACAGGTCCGGTTGGCACTCGGTCAGCGCCTTGGACGTCGTTGGTCAGGACGTTGCCGGTCAATGTGAGTTGGCTTTCCGACGCGGTGGTTGTGTTGCTGTCATCGACGGCTTTTGGCAGGTCATCGACGATGTTCACATCGAGGGTGGCGTTGGCCGTGGTGCCGTTGTCATCCACCACGGTGACGGCGAACTGCTCAGGCAGATTGTTCGCGCCGTTGGCGCTCGGATGCGCTTCGTTGTCGACCAGGGTGTAGCTGTAGCTGACCACGCCAGTGGTGGCGTTGAAACCGGTGATGGTCAGCGTGCTGCCCAGCGGCGTGGTGACGGATTGCGGGAAACCTGCGGCGACACCGTTGGTGACCACAGCAATGCCGCCGACGGTCAGCGTGGTGACGCCGTCGAGTGCGGTGATGGTGAAGGTGCCGTTTTGGGTCAGCGCGGTGGAGTCCGGTGCGCTGCCGTCGCTGAGGTTTTTCTCGTAGACCGTCAGCTCGCCGCCCTCGACATTCAAGCCGTTGATGATCACCGGGTCGTCGTTGTTGTGAATCTGCAAAATCAGATTCGCGGTGCTGGTATCGCCATCGGCATCAGTGAGGGTGTAGGTGAAGGTCTCGGTGCCGTTGCCACCGCCATGCAGATTTTTGAAGTCGATGTCGTTGGTGTTCAGCGTGTAGGTGTAGGTGCCGTTGGCATTCAGCACCAGCGTGCCGTAAGTACCGCTGAACGTGCCGGGCGTAATCGGCCCGGCATTCGGGCCGGTGGGCACACGGTCGGCGCCTTGCACATCGTTGGTCAGGACGTTGCCGGTCAGCGTCAGCAACGTCTCGGAAGCCGTGCCATTGTTGTCGTCGATTGCTCGAGGCACGTCGTCGGTGATGTTGACGTCAAGCGTGCCGGTGGCGGTGTCGCCATTGTTGTCGCCGGCAATCACGGTGAACTGTTCGCTGAGGCTGTTGGCGCCATCGCCGGCAGCGTGGGTCTCATTGCCGGTAAGGGTGTAGCTGTAGCTGACCGCGCCCGTCGCCGGGTTGTAGCCGGTGATGGTCAGGGTGTTGCCCAGTTGCGTGGTGATCGATTGTGGAAAACCGACCGGCACGCCGCCGGCAATGACGTTGATGCCGCCAATGCTCAGGCTGCTCAGGCCATCCGGTGCGGACACCGTGAACGTCCCGCTCTGGGTCAGCGCACCGGGGTTGGCCGCCGAACCGGCAGGCAGATTGGCTTCGTTGAGGTTCAGTTCACCGCCGGGCACGGCAAGGCCGTCGATGATTACCGGATTGTTGACCACCAGTGGCGGTGGCGGCGTAATCGGCGCGACGGTGTCATCGCCGTTGTCGACCACGGCATCAAAGCGATAGTCAGGAAATTCCGGGATGCCGCCGAACCCCGCCGTCGGGAAACCGATGATCGGATCGACTCGCCCGCCGACTTCGGTCAGCAACACAAAACTGTGCCCGCCACCCAGTTCACCCGGCGAGCCGCCCGGTGCATTCGGACCGGCGGCAGTGGCTTCGGCGGTTTTGCTCGGGTCGTCACCAGCGGCAATGGCTTTCTGGATTTGCTCGACATCGGTCAGTTGCGCTTCGCTCGGGGTCACGGCCTCCGGCGCGTTGACGTGGGCGGCCTGATCGGCGAGCAATTGCCCGGTCATGGTCAGGCTGCTGTCGCGGCCGAGAGTCAGGGCCTGGCCATTCTGCAAATGCACGGCAACGGCGCCTGCCGCGCCGGTGATCAGTTGATCGCCGGCATACAGGCGATCCCCCTCAACCAGTGCGCGTTTGCTGCCGTCGGCTGCCTGCGCGAAGACCTGACCAATGACTTTTGTGACGGTACCGATGAGCGTTGCCATGTGAAATCCTCCGCTGCCGACCACCGTCAGCACTGGTTCGCGAAGCAGCCCATGGCTCAATCGGGTTGTCGGAGGCGACGCTCGCACCTTCGACAGTTCGTTTTGCAGGGGTCATTTGAAGAGAAATCCCAGTGCCATCAAGCACTTGCAACCTCTGACTCAAACTGCCCGCCCACTAACGCTACGTAACGGTGGTGAATCACCCGAGTGACAAAAATCTGTCGCTCTTTTGCCGCTACGCGTCCCTCCCCTTCAGCAGTACTTCGCCGTATGTCGCAAAGTGAATGGAACTTTCCTCAAGCCTTCTTGAGCTCCCTAAAGCGCATAAAACAAAGGCTTTCGTGCTGAACAATGTGCCGGATTTTACAAAGCGCATAAGTTTTTTTCGGAATAAGCCTTATGAAAAATTTTTCTTAGCTACGCTCTAGGATGTTCTTAGCTCTGTTGTTACAAGAGTGAAACGCTTACACCTATAAATATCGTCAAATATTTGGCGACAGTAACACACCATCAGGACTTAGGGAGATGCACCCATGCGCGTTTTAACCCCCCTCTGCAGCGCGGTTTTGCTGGCCATGGCTTGCACTTCTCAAGCCCAGGCCATGAACCTCACCGAGGCTATTCAAAGCACCATCGCTACTCACCCGGAACTGGCTTCGCGCGTGGACGCCCGCCTGTCGGCTGATGAACAAATCAAAGTCGCCAAGGGCGGCTTCTATCCGTCCGTCGATTTGAACGCCGCTTACGGTCGCGGCTACAGCGACAACACCAATACCCGGGCCTTCGGCAACCACGACACGCGCATTCTCAACTACACCCAGTCGGAGCTGCGCCTGCGGCAGATGCTGTTCGACGGTTTCAACACCGCCAACGAGGTCGAGCGCACCAAAGGCGTGTCGAATTCGCGCGCGTACTACGCGCAAGGCACCGCCCAGGATCTGGCCCTGCGCACAATCGAGGTCTACCTCGAAGTGCTCAAGCGCCGCGAACTGGTGACGCTGGCCCGCAATAACTTGCAGGCGCATTTGCGCGTCAACGATCAGATCGGCCTGCGCACCGAACGCGGCGTCGGCAGCACGGCTGACTCGGATCAATCGGTCGCGCGTAAAGCGCTGGCGCAGAACAACCTCGACACCGCTGAAGTCGACCTGTCCGACGCCGAAGCCAACTTCTACAGCGTGGTCGGACGCATGCCCGATGAGCTGGAAACCCCGGCCTCGACCCGTGGCGAATTGCCGACCGACTTGCGCGAAGCCCAGCAGAGCATGGTCGACAACAACCCGTACCTGAAATCCGCCCAGGCTGACGTGCAATCGGCCGAGAGCCAGTACGAAGTCGCCAAATCACCGTTCTACCCGCGCTTCGATGCCGAAGCGGCCGTCGGTGCGAACAACAACGTGCAGGGCGACGAAGGCCACGACAACGAATGGCGCGTGGGTGTGGTGATGAACTACAACCTGTTCCGTGGCGGCAGCGACAAGGCCCGACTGGCCGCCAATGCCCATGACATCAATCAGGCGATGGACATCCGCAACAACGCCCTGCGTCAGCTCAACGAGAACATTCGCCTGGCCTGGAACGCCATGCAGAACGCGAAGAAGCAGACCCCGACCGCCCGCGAATACGCCGAAACCACCAAACGCGTACGCGCCGCGTATCAGGATCAGTTCGGCCTCGGCCAACGCACCCTGCTCGACTTGCTCGACAGTGAAAACGAGCTCTACAACGCCAACCGCCGCTACACCGAAATCCGCTACACCGAGGAATATTCGATGTACCGCGTGCTGGCGAACATGGGCCAGTTGCTGAGCAAACAACGGGTGGTGCTGCCGGCCGATGCGATCGCCGCGACCGAAGTCAAAAACGAAGCGCGCTTGCCTGAACTGAAGTAAACGGTGCAGGGGCTGACTTTGCCCTGATCGTTCCCACGCTCTGCGTGGGAATGCAGCCCGTGACGCTCCGCGTCACTGGACGCAGAGCGTCCCTAGAGTCATTCCCACGCAGAGCGTGGGAACGATCATTCACGTGCCTGTTCAACAGAGGCGATCAATATGACCAGCATGGAACCCGGCCATTCCGGGGTCGATCCGCGGCTGAGCTTCGATGATCCGTTACTCGACGGTCTGTTGATCCTCTGCAAACTGCATGGCGCGACGGTCAGTCGCGCCAGCCTGAGTGCCGGGCTGCCACTGAACAAACAACGCCTGAGCCTCGACCTGCTACCACGCGCCGCCACCCGGGCCGGGTTGCAAGCGAGGATTCTGCGCCGCGAACTGAAAGATATTTCACCGCTCAATCTGCCGATTCTGCTGCTGCTCAATGACGGTCGCACCGCTGTCTTGCGGCGTTTCGGCGACGACGGCAAAGCACTGATTTTGCCCAGTGAAGCCGATGGCGGCGAGCAATGGGTCAGCCGCGAAGAACTCACCGAACATTACAGCGGCCAGGCCTTGTTCGCCCGCCCGCGCCACGAACTCGAAGACCTGCGTTCACCGCTGGTGCCGCGCGTCCACGCGTGGTTTCGCGACACCCTCAAGCTGTCGAAATGGCTTTATAGCGATGCCATCCTCGCCAGTTTCCTGATCAACCTGTTAGGCCTGATGGTGCCGCTGTTCGTCATGCAGACGTATGACCGCGTGGTGCCGAATCAGGCGACGTCGACCCTGTGGGTGCTGTCGATCGGCCTGCTGATCGGCACCGGTTTCGAACTGATCCTGCGCGTAGTGCGCGCGCACTTGCTCGACACCGCCGGCAAGAAAACCGATGTGATCCTTTCCGCGACTTTGTTCGAGCGCATCACCGGCATGTCGATGAAGGCGCGGCCGGCGACCATCGGCGGTTTCGCCCAGAGCATTCATGACTTCCAGGGCCTGCGCGAGTTTCTGACGGCGGTGACCCTGACCAGCCTCATCGACCTGCCCTTCGTCGTGCTGATGTTGGCGGTGATTGGTTTGCTCGGCGGCTGGCTGGTGGTGATTCCGCTGCTGGCGTTCCCGATCACGATCGTCTTCGCCATGATCATTCAGGTGCGTCTGCGCGACACCGTGCAGAAAAGCCTGAGCCTCGGCGCCGAACGTCAGGCCGTGCTGATCGAAACCCTCGGCGGCCTGGAAACCCTCAAGGCCTGCAGCGCTGAAAGCGAGCGCCAGCACAAATGGGAAAGCACCCACGGCGCCCTCACCCGCCTCGACAGTCACGCACGCAATCTGTCGGCGCTGGCTACCAACGGCACGTTGTTCATTCAACAGTTTTCGGGGATGGCGACGATTGTCGCCGGGGTCTACAGCATCATCGCCGGCAACCTCAGCGTCGGTGCACTGGTCGCCACCTACATGCTTGGCAGCCGCGTACTCGCGCCGCTCGGGCAGATCGCCGGGCTGATCACCCGTTATCAGCAAGCGCAACTGACGATGAAAAGCACCGACGCGCTGATGGCTTTGCCGCAGGAACGAGACGGCAAACAGCGGCCACTGGAACGGACCCAGCTGCAGGGCGCGCTGGACGTCAACGGCGTGACCTTCCATTACAACGGCCAGAATGCGCCGGCGCTGAGCAACGTCACCTTCAGCCTGAAACCCGGCGAGCGGGTCGGCATCATTGGTCGCAGCGGTTCGGGGAAAAGTACCTTGGCGCGTCTGCTCATGGGTTTCTATGAACCCGAGGAAGGTCAGCTGTTGCTCGACGGCCTCGACCTGCGCCAACTCGACGTCGCCGACCTGCGCCAGCAAATCGGTTATGTCGCCCACGACCTGCCGCTGCTGGCCGGCAGCCTGCGCGACAACCTCACCCTCGGCGCGCGTTACATCAGCGATTCGCGGATGCTCGAAGTGGCTGAACTGACTGGCGTGACCGAACTGGCCCGGCAACACCCGCAAGGTTTCGACCGGCCCGTCGGCGAGCGCGGGCAATTGCTTTCGGGCGGGCAACGTCAGGCAGTTTTACTGGCGCGTTCGCTGTTGCTCGATCCGCCAATCATGCTGCTCGACGAACCCACCAGCGCGATGGACAACAGCAGCGAAGACCAACTGCGGCAGAAGCTGCACGGTTGGGTGCAAGGCAAAACCTTACTGCTGGTGACCCACCGGACCTCAATGCTGAGCCTGGTGGATCGCTTGCTGGTGCTGGACAACGGTCGGGTCGTCGCTGACGGCCCGAAAGAAGCGGTCATCGATGCACTGCGCAAGGGCCGCGTCGGCTCGGCAGCGGTCTAGGAGTTGCCCCATGTCTGCTTCCTCCGATAGCAAAGATCGCGGCTACTTCGACAGTTTCGGTAAAAGCGCCGAAGCCGAATTCATGCCGGAAACTGCCGGCGCCTCGTTGCAGGATTCGCCGCGCTGGTCGCGGATCACCGTGTGGCTGGCGGCAGGCTTGCTGATCAGTGCGGTGGTCTGGGCCAAGTTCGCCGTACTCGACGAAGTGACCATGGGCGAAGGCAAGGCGATTCCGTCTAGCAAGGTCCAGGTGATCCAGAACCTTGAGGGCGGCATCGTTACCGAGATTTTCGTTCGCGAAGGCCAGATGGTGAACAAGGGTGACACGCTGCTGCGTCTGGATGACACGCGCTTTCGTTCGAATAAAGGTGAAAGCGAGGCGGATCGTTATGCGTTGACGGCGCAGGTCGAGCGCTTATCTGCGGAGGCCGAAGGTCGGCCATTCAAGCTGTCCGATGAAGTGATCGCCAAGGCGCCGCAAGTCGCCGAAGACGAGCGTTCGCTGTACGAACAACGCCAGCGCCGCCTGGCCAGTGAGCAGCGCACGTTGAGCGAACAACTGCGGCAGAAGACTCAGGAGCTGGCCGAGTTTCGCTCCAAGCAGGGCCAGTTCAGTTCCAGCCTGGGACTGCTGCAGCAAGAGATGAACATGTCCGAACCGCTGGTGAAAACCGGCGCGGTGTCGCCGGTGGAAATCCTTCGGCTCAAACGCAGCGCGGTGGAAATTCGTGGCTCGCTGAACGCGACGACACTGGCCATTCCCCGCGCCGAATCGGCGATTGCCGAGATCCGCAGCAAGATCGATGAGTCTGAACAAACCTTTCGCTCGGAAGCCGCGAAAGAGCTGAATGAGAAACGCACCGACCTGTCGAAAATCACCGCCACCAGCATCGCCATCGACGACCGCGTCACGCGTACCACCGTGACGTCGCCGGTGCACGGGGTGATCAAGCAATTGAAGGTCAACACCATCGGCGGCGTGGTGCAGCCGGGCAGCGACATGGTGGAAATCGTGCCGCTGGAAGACAACCTGCTGATCGAAGCCAAGGTCCGGCCGCAGGATGTCGCGTTCCTGCATCCGGGCCAGAAAGCCATGGTCAAGTTCAGCGCTTACGACTACACGATTTATGGCGGGTTGAGCGCCAAGCTTGAGCTGATCGGCGCGGACACCATCACTGATGACAAGGGCAACAGCTTTTATCTGATTCAGGTGCGTACCGATAAAAACCATTTGGGCGGGGATGTGAAACCATTGCTGATCATTCCGGGGATGGTGGCGACGGTGGACATTATTACCGGGGAGAAGAGTGTGCTGGATTACCTGTTGAAACCGGTGCTGAAAGCGCGGACCGAGGCGATGCGCGAACGCTAGCGAATGATCGTTCCCACGCTCCGCGTGGGAATGCCGCCCGGGACGCTCCGCGTCCCTTTGCAACTGTGACGCAGAGCGTCACTGGATGCATTCCCACGCAGAGCGTGGGAACGATCATCTATCGCCATGATTACGCTGGAAAGTCTCCTCCCCCATCGCCGCAATCTGCCCCTCGATCAGCGCCTCGAACGGTTTGAGCAGCGGCTCAAACGAAACCGGTGCTTCCAACGTCTGCAGCGCCTGCACAATCGCCTCAATCGTCGACAACGCTCCCGGCCCCGGTGCCTTGCGCAAGCGATAGCGCGACACCCCGCCCTCGGCCAATGTCACCCGTGGCAACGCCGCCAGCAGCGGATTGAGGTGGAGCATCTTGCGCGCCTTGCGCCACGTGCCGTCCGGAACAACCAATAACAAGGGTTCATCAGACTCGGCGTAAGCCTGCATCGGCTGCGCATCGTCAGCGGGAAACAACAACCGCGCCCGATACCCTGGTCGATTCAGCAACGCCGGTAAATCGTCGAACACCTCGCCGACAATCAGTTCGGCATTGGTCAAACCGAGTGCCGCCAACCGCGCAGTATTCAATGCATGATTGACCTCGCTCGGATGCTGCAACAGCAACACCCGCGTGCGGCTGTCGAGGCGCGGAATCAGCGGGCACAGGCAATGGGTTAGTGGGCGCAGGCAGCGCGGGCATTGGGGTCTGGACATGGTTGTTTTTCCTGCAAGCTACGCCTGATTGAGCTGAGCTTTAAGCAAATCACGGAACGTCTGAATCAACGGCTCGCGGCTGCGCCCCCGGCGCATGATCATCGAAAACGGCGCCTGATAGCCGAAGGTCGCCGGCAGCAGCACACGCAAATCGCCCTTGTCGGCCCAGGCCTGCGCGTAGTGTTCCGGCAAGTAACCGATGTAGGCGCCGGACAGCACCAGAATCAGCTGCGCCTCCATACTTTCCACGGTCGCGGCGCTGTGTTTGAAACCGTGCCGGGCCAATTCCGCCTGGCTCCAGTACCCGCGCCCGACCATGCGCTGCTGGGTGATGACTTGCTCGGGGATGCGCCGCTCGTTGAACAACGGGTGCCGGCTGCTGCAATACAACCAGTGTTGCTCGCGGTACAGCGGCATATAGACCAGCCCGCTCATCCGTGTGGAAAACGCGCCGATGGCCAAATCGAGACGGTTGTCCTGCACGCCGAGTTGCAGTTCGTACGGACTCATCACCGACAAATGCAAATGCACCGCCGGGTGTTCCTGGCTGTAACCGCCGATGGCTTCGGCGAATGGCAGGGCCTTGTCGCTGACGGTGGAGTCGATCACACCGAGGTTGAGCGTGCCGCGCAGTTCACCTTTGAGCGCGGCGGCGTATTGCTCGAAACCTTCGAGTTCGGCGAGCAGGCGCAGGGTTTCCTGGTGGAACAGCTCACCCTTGCTGGTCAGGCTGAACCCGCCGCGTCCGCGATGGCACAGCACCAGGCCCAGCGCGGCTTCGAGCTGGCTCATGTAAGTGCTGATCGCCGAGGTCGACAGGTTGAGTTCCTGCTGCGCGTTGGCGAAGCCCTGATGCCGCACGACGCTGACGAAGATGCGCAACAGTTTCAGGTCGGGTAAAGCGTTGGCCATGTCTACTCCAAGGATCGTTCCCACGCTCTGCGTGGGAATGCAGCCCGTGACGCTCTGCGTCACCTGCGAGTACGGCTGGACGCGGAGCGTCCGTGGATGCATTCCCACGCGGAGCATGGGAACGAGCAGGTGTGGAAGTCTGGCATTAGTTTAGAAAAATCTGAACTAAGTTTTTGCCCGTAGCGATTCTTTCGCCGCACTACATTTCGCATCATCGGCCCCACAGCGGCGTCCGAACCCGTGCTGCACGGCGCGCCGACATAAATAAAACAAAGACGATGAGGCCTTACCCGTGGACAAGATTCTTCACCAACCACTGGGCGGCAACGAAATGCCGCGCTTCGGCGGCATCGCCACCATGCTCCGACTCCCCCATGTACCGACCGCTGCCGGCCTGGACGCTGCCTTCGTAGGCGTGCCACTGGACATCGGTACTTCGCTGCGCCCCGGCACCCGCTTCGGGCCACGCGACATCCGCACCGAATCGGTGATGATCCGTCCTTACAACATGGCGACCGGCGCTGCGCCGTTCGACTCGCTGGCCGTGGCCGACATCGGTGACGTGGCGATCAACACCTTCAACCTGCTCGACGCCGTGCGCATCATCGAAGAGGCCTACGACAACATCCTCGAGCACAACGTGATCCCGATGACTCTGGGCGGCGACCACACCATCACCCTGCCGATCCTGCGTGCGATTCACAAGAAGCACGGCAAGGTCGGTCTGGTGCACATCGATGCCCACGCTGACGTCAACGATCACATGTTCGGCGAGAAAATCGCCCACGGCACCACCTTCCGCCGCGCGGTTGAAGAAGGTCTGCTCGATTGCGATCGCGTCGTGCAGATCGGTCTGCGCGCTCAGGGTTACACCGCCGACGACTTCAACTGGAGCCGCGATCAGGGCTTCCGTGTCGTTCAAGCCGAAGAGTGCTGGCACAAGTCGCTGGCACCGCTGATGGCCGAAGTGCGCGAGAAAGTCGGCGGCGGCCCGGTGTACCTCAGCTTCGACATCGACGGCATCGACCCGGCCTGGGCGCCTGGCACCGGCACCCCGGAAATCGGTGGTCTGACGACCATTCAGGCGATTGAAATCGTCCGTGGCTGCCAAGGCCTCGACCTCATCGGTTGCGATCTGGTAGAAGTCTCGCCCGCTTACGACACCTCCGGCAACACCTCGCTGCTGGCCGCCAACCTGCTGTACGAAATGCTCTGCGTACTGCCTGGCGTGGTCCATCGCTGAGGGTCGGGTCATGAACGAACGTGATCAGGTTTTGCAAGCGGCCGCCGATCTGGTGTCCGCCTTCGCCCGAAACGATCGCGAAGCTTATTTCGGCGCGTTCAGCGCCGATGCAAGTTTCGTCTTCTACACCCTCGAACAGCCGCTGCTGTCGCGCGATGCCTATCAGGCCTTGTGGGACAACTGGCGCGCCGAGGATGGCTTCGAGGTGCTCTCGTGCACCTCGAGCAACGCCTTCGTCAGCCTGCAGGGTGACGTGGCGATTTTCATCCATGACGTGGCCACCGAGCTGCGCATGCAAGGGGAGCAACACTTCAGCCAGGAGCGCGAGACGATTGTTTTCAAGAAACAAGCGTCGAGCCTAGAACAACAAGGCCATTGGCTGGCCTGCCACGAACATTTGTCCGCAATGCCGGAAGGGCTGCCATCCCCTTAGCCAAGACAGGTGACGCTCACGCACGATGAGCGCGCCTTTATGATCGGAGCAGATCATGAATAACAACAACAACGACCAAAGCCTTACGCAAATTGAAACCCACGGGGTCGAACAGATCCCGGACCACGAACGCACCGCACGCCCTACGGATTTGTTCCGGATGATCTTCGGTGGTTCGAATACCTTTGCCACCGCCGTGCTCGGCAGTTTCCCGGTGCTGTTCGGTCTGTCATTTCAGGCCGGCGTCTGGGCGATTGTGCTGGGCGTGCTGCTCGGCTCGCTGATCCTCGCACCGATGGGCCTGTTCGGCCCGCTCAACGGCACTAACAACGCCGTATCGTCGGGTGCGCATTTCGGTGTGCACGGGCGGATCGTCGGTTCGTTCCTGTCGCTGTTGACCGCCATCGCGTTTTTCTCGCTCTCGGTGTGGAGTTCGGGGGATGCGCTGATCGGTGGTGCGAAACGCCTGATCGGTCTGCCGGAAACCGACCTGACCTTGGGCCTGGCCTACGGTCTGTTCGCGATTCTGGTGCTGACCGTGTGCATCTACGGCTTCCGCTTTCTGCTGTGGGTGAACAAGATCGCCGTGTGGAGCGCCAGCCTGTTATTCCTGCTGGGCATCTTCGCCTTCGCCGGTCCTTTCGACGCGCATTACGCGGGCACCGTCAGCCTCGGGCAACCGGGCTTCTGGGCCGCGTTCATCGGCGCAGCGCTGGTCGCGATGAGTAATCCGATATCCTTTGGTGCATTCCTCGGCGACTGGTCGCGTTACATCCCGCGTGAAACCTCCAAGCAACGCATCATGGCGGCGGTTGTGCTGTCGCAGATCGCCACGTTCATCCCGTTCCTGTTCGGCCTGACCACCGCGACCATCGTCGCGATCAAGGCGCCGGACTACATCGCGGCGAACAACTATGTGGGCGGTTTGCTGGCGGTGTCGCCGAGCTGGTTCTTCCTGCCGGTGTGCCTGATTGCGGTGATCGGCGGCATGTCCACCGGCACCACCTCGCTGTATGGCACCGGGCTGGACATGTCCAGCGTGTTCCCACGGGTTCTCTCGCGGGTGAAAGCGACGCTGCTGATTGGTGTGCTGTCGATTGCCTTCATCTTCATCGGGCGCTTTGCGGCGAACCTGGTGCAGAGCGTGTCGACCTTCGCCGTGCTGATCATCACCTGCACCACGCCATGGATGGTGATCATGATCATCGGTCTGCTGGTGCGTCGCGGCTTCTACTGCCCGGATGACCTGCAAGTGTTCACTCGCGGCGAACAGGGCGGACGCTACTGGTTCAGCCACGGCTGGAACTGGCGCGGCCTGGGTGCATGGATTCCGAGCGCGGCGGTTGGCCTGTGCTTCGTGAACTTGCCGGGACAATTCGTCGGCCCGCTGGGTGAAATGGCCGGCGGCATCGACATCAGTTTGCCGGTGACCCTGGGCCTGGCCTCGGTGGTGTACCTGACGCTGCTGAGCCTGTTCCCGGAACCGCGCGAAGTGTTCGGCCCGAAGGATGCCCGTAGCCAAGTCATAGAAACACCTGAACTGCGCCAAGCCGCCTGATTAAACACAAAACCCTGTAGGCCTTCGCCTGCTCGCGATGACTGCAGCACATCCAACATCGATGTGACTGAAAGACCGCTATCGCGAGCAGGCGAAGGCCTACAAGGGAAATGATTTTGGCCTCAACATAAAAAAGACAATCGGAGACACGCCATCATGGCTTTGGATTTATTCGTCGTCCTCATCTACGCCGCCGGCATGCTCTTGCTCGGCTACTTCGGCATGCGCAAGGCCAAGACCAACGAGGACTTTCTCGTTGCCGGCCGTAACCTCGGCCCAAGCCTGTACATGGGCACCATGGCCGCGACCGTTCTCGGTGGCGCGTCTACCGTCGGCACCGTGCGTCTGGGCTACGTGCATGGCATTTCCGGTTTCTGGCTGTGCGCGGCACTGGGTTGCGGCATCGTTGCGCTGAACCTGTTCCTCGCCAAACCGCTGCTGAAACTGAAGATCTACACCGTTACCCAGGTCCTGGAAAAACGCTACAACCCGATGGCCCGCTCGGCGAGCGCGGCGATCATGCTGGCCTACGCACTGATGATTGGCGTGACCTCGATCCTGGCGATCGGCACCGTCCTGCAAGTGCTGTTTGACCTGCCATTCTGGGTGTCGGTACTCGTCGGTGGTGGCGTCGTGGTGATCTACTCGGCGATTGGCGGCATGTGGTCGCTGACCCTGACCGACATCGTCCAGTTCATCATCAAGACCGTCGGCCTGATGTTTATCCTGTTGCCGATCTGCCTGTACCGCGTTGGCGGCTGGGACGAACTGGTACTGAAACTGCCGGCGACCGCCTTCAGCTTCACCACCATCGGCTGGGACACGATCATCACCTACTTCATGATCTACTTCTTCGGCATCCTGATCGGTCAGGACATCTGGCAACGGGTGTTCACCGTCAGGACTGCCAAAGTCGCGCAATACGCCGGCAGCATCGCGGGCGTCTACTGCATCATCTACGGTCTGGCCTGCGCCCTGATCGGCATGGCCGCGCATGTGCTGATCCCGGATCTGGACAACGTCAACAACGCCTTCGCCGCCATCGTCAAACTGTCGCTGCCGGACGGCATCCGTGGTCTGGTGATCGCTGCCGCACTCGCTGCAATGATGTCTACCGCCAGCGCCGGTCTGCTCGCCGCTGCCACCACCGTAACGGAAGACCTGCTGCCGAAACTGCGTGGCGGTAAACAGTCGAGCCTGACGATCAACCGCCTGTTTACCCTGCTGACCGGTGTCGTCGTGCTGGGTATCGCGCTCGTTGTAAACGATGTGATCAGCGCCCTGACCCTCGCTTACAACCTGTTGGTGGGCGGCATGCTGATCCCGCTGATCGGTGCGATCTTCTGGAAACGCGCAACCACCGCCGGCGCTATCGCCAGCATGGGCCTGGGTTTCGCCACGGCGCTGCTGTTCATGTTCAAGGACGGTCTGGATGCGAACACGCCGATCTACTACAGCCTGGCCGTGGGTCTGGTGAGTTTTGTGGTGGTCAGCCTGGTCTCCCCTCGCCCGGCAACCGTGGCGAGCGCGATCTAAGCTCTGATGTAACGACTTGATGCTTTCTTCGACGGGTGTGGCGTCGGTTGCCACACCCGTTTTTTTCGTCTCAAGGAAAGTGCTGATGAAGATTGTTTCGCGCGATCAGTGGTTTGAAGTGCAACACCTGAGCGACGGCATCCGGCTGATTCACGAGCCGTATATCCGCCCGTTCTACCGCTGCAACCTGTGGCATGTGCAGGGCCGCGACAAAGACCTGTTGCTGGACAGCGGTTCGGGATTGGTCAGCCTGCGCGAGCAGTTGCCGTGGATTACCGAGCGGCCATTGGTGGCGGTGGCCAGTCATTGCCATTTCGACCATATCGCCGGGCATCATGAATTTGCTGAACGGCTGGTGCACCCGGCCGAGGCTGACATCCTGGCCGCGCCCGATGGCGAGAATGATTTGAGCCGTGCGTTCGTCGGCGACGACATGTTCGAGGCGCATCCAGACTGCCCGTTGTGTTATGCCGAATACCGGGTCAAAGCCGCGCCGGCCACCGGGTTTGTCGAGGACGGCGATGTGCTGGATCTGGGCAATCGCACGCTGCAAGTGCTGCACACACCGGGGCATTCGCCGGGCGGGATCAGCCTGTACGAGGCGGCGACGCAAACCCTGTTCAGCGGCGACATCATTTACGACGGGCCGCTGATCGAAGACGCCTACCATTCCAATCTGCAGGATTACGCCACCAGTCTGCGGCGTTTGCAGGCGTTGCCGATCCGCACGGTACACGGCGGACATTTCGGCAGTTTTGCCGGCGAGCGTTTGCGTTCGATGATTGACGAATGGTTGCGCGAGCACGCCTGAGGCCTGCTTCACTCAAGCAGAACAACAATCAGAAATATCTGCCATGAGAAGAGCTGCCGTGCGTGCCGCCGTGCACCGGTTCATCCAGCGCCTGCTGGAAAACCGTGAATTCAACGACAACACCAGCCTGGTGCAATTGGGTCTGGAGAAAGCCGATATCGAGGATCTGATCTTTCATCTGGAAGATGAATTCGGCCTGACGGCCTTCACCGCCGAGGAAGACCGCATGCTCAAGACCGCGAAAACCGCGAACGACTTGAGCCGGTTCTTGCTGGAAATCGGCCGGCATTAAAAGCAAAAGATCGCAGCCTGCGGCAGCTGCTACACGGGGTCAGTGTAGGAGCTGCCGCAGGCTGCGATCTCTTGATCTCGAATCCTTTGATCTCGGATCGGGGGCGTTACCGGCGCCGTTGCTGACGTCGACGCTGCTCGTCATCGGTGCGGATCGGGACAGGCTGCAGAGGCGGTTCGATCAAACCGAGGGCAACACCCAAGTCGTGTAGCCAGTTTTGAATTTTCTCTTTCATCGTCATGCCCCCTTCAGGGTGGTGCTGAGCGGCCGGAATTCTGAGGCCGCTTCGCACTGATAATAGTCCGAAGTCCTACGCAATGCTCGGCCAAATCCGCAATGATCTGTTACTGAATTGAACAGAATTCGCCGGCATTGGTTCAGGCTGTTTCTCGGGTTTCGATCTGAGCCGCAGGATAGACAGCTTGCTGCACCTCAACCCAGGCATTGAGGTTGGCGCCGACCATGCCTTTGCGCCACATGAGCCACGTTGTCGCACCCACGAACGGCTCGGCCAACGGATGCGCCGCGACGCTCTCGCGGCCCGGCAGACTGGCAAGCATCGACTCCGCCATCAACGCCACGCCGCTGCCGGCGATCACGCAGGCGAGCATGCCCTGATACGACTCGATCTCCATCGCCCGGCCCATCGCGGCGTGATAGTGGGCGTACCAGGCCTCCAGGCGCATGCGATAGGAACAGCCCTGACGGAAGGTGAACACCGCACGCCCTTCGACATCCTTGGCACTGCGCACGGGCGGATGATCGGTTTCGGTGATCAGCACCAGCCGCTCTTCGCACAACGGCACACCGTCGAGCCCGGCCAGCTCCAACGGGCCATCGACCAGCGCGGCATCGAGTCGACCGGTGAGCAGACCTTCGAGCAACTCGCCGCTCGGCGCCGACTGCACCTGCAGGTTCACCGCCGGGTATTGCTTGTGATAACGCGCCAGCAACGCCGGCAAATGGATCGCCGCCGTGCTGTACATCGTGCCCAAGACAAAATCCCCCGCCGGTTGCCCGCCCATCACTGCCGCACTGGCTTGATCACGCAGCGCAAACAGTTTTCCGGTGTAGTCCAGCAGGACTTTTCCTGCAGGCGACAACTGCAAACGCTGACGCTCGCGCACGAAAAGCTCTACACCGAGTTGCTCTTCAAGCTGTTTAAGCCGCGTCGACAGATTGGAAGGCACCCGGTGCAGGCGTTCGGCGGCGCGGGTGATCGAACCCTCCTCGGCAACGGCCTGAAAGATCCGCAGTTGGCTGAACTCCACGAGCTTTCTCCATAACAGAACAAGTTACTCACTATTATTCAATTTTAAAGAAAGTCAATCAGTCCTAGCCTGACGGTCATTGATCCTTCGAAGGAATCCCGACCATGTCGCCTCTGATTCGCTTATCCGCCTGCTTCGTTGCCTTGATGATGGCCATGGGCATCGGGCGTTTCGCCCTCACGCCACAAATGCCGCACCTGCTCAGCGAAGGTCAGTTCGACCTGACGGCCGCCGGTCTGATTGCGGCGGCCAACTACCTCGGTTACCTGCTCGGTGCGGTGGATGCGATGTTTGCCCATCGCCCGCAGCAGGTGCAGTGGCGCCTGCACGGCGGCTTGTGGTTGTGCGTGTTGCTGACACTGGCGTCGTTCTGGGCCAATGGGTTCTGGTCGCACTTGGTGCTGCGCTTCGGCACCGGGGTGGCGAGCGCCTGGGTGCTGGTGATGATCACGTCTTTAAGCCAGCCACTGGCGGCGGCAGCGGGTCGTCCACGTTTGGGCGCTCTGGTATTTGCCGGGCCGGGGTTGGGGATTTTTCTGACGGGGTTGCTGGCGCTGGTCTCACACCTGCTCCATCAAACCTCGGCGACGCTGTGGCTGATTTACGCTGCTGCGGCATTGGTGATGATGCTCGGGGTCTGGCGCGTTTTGCCGCAGCCGGCCGCCGCTGTGTCGGTTGACGCGGCTCAGGTCGGTGCGTCGAATCGCGGTATCGGGCGACTGGCAGTGATCTATGCGCTGTACGGCGTGGGCTACATCATCCCCGCGACGTTCCTCTCGCAAATGGCCAACGCGCAGTTCCACGGACAATGGCAGGCGGATCTGTTCTGGCCGTGCTTCGGCCTGGCCGCCGCGCTCGGCGTGTTGCTGGTGAGCCTGCGTCGTCACGACCCCGCGACCACCCGGCATTGGTTGATGGCGACGTTGTGGCTGCAAGCCGCCGGGGTCTTCGCCTGCCTGATGAGCAGCGGGCTCGGTCTGGCGCTGGGGGTAATCCTGTGTGGCACGCCGTTCCTCGCCTGTATGCAATTGGTCATGCAACGCTCGCGGGACATCGCGCCCCACGCCACACAGCGCAACGCCGGACTACTGACCGCGTGCTTTGCCGTCGGCCAGCTCAGCGGCCCAATATTGGCCGCGCTGAGCAGCCATTTCAGCGGTCACCTGCACCCGGCGCTGCTGATCGCCGGCAGCGGCTTGCTGATCGCCGACGGTCTGGCGATGCAATCGACTAGCGCTGGCCCAGCGCTTGGCGCAAACGCCTGCGCAGCCACTGCTCGGCGCTGACAAAGGTGATGCCGAGCAACACCAGCACGGCACCGATGACGAAATTAACGCTCAGCTGTTCGCCCAGCAGAATCACGCCGAAGGTCACACCGAACAGCGGCGTCATGAACGAAAACACCGCCAGATTGGCCGCCAGATAACGGCGCAGCAGCCAGAACCAGATCAGGTAACTGAAGAAGGACACCACCAGACCTTGGAACAGCACACTGGCCACCGCCACGGTGGTCAGGCTGACATGGGTGATCTGGCCGCTGAACAAGGCGATCAACAGCAGGCCGACAAAGCCGACAATCAGTTGGTAGAACAGCGTCAACGTCACCGGCGCTTCCGACAGTCGCGAGGCGCGCACCACCACGGTAGTCGCGCCCCAACAGGCGCCGGCCAGTACGCCGAAGGCATCGCCGAGCAGCATGCGCCGGTCGAGGTTGTCCCACGACACACCGCCGGCGAAGGCGATTGCGATGCCGATAAACGCCAGCAGAATCCCCAGCCACTGCAAAGGCCGCAGGCGCTCGCTGGCCAGCAGAAAATGCACGCCCAGTGCAGTGAAAATCGGCGCGGTATAGAGGAACACCGACATGTGCGCGGCGGTGGTCAGCTGCAGACCTTCGGCAATAAAGAGGAACTCCAGACCGAACAGAGCACCGGCCAGCAAGCCGCCGCGCCAAGTGTTGCCGACCTGATTCCAGCCGCCCTTCCAGCAGATCAGCAGACCGACCAGCAGTGCGGAAATCCCCGAGCGCGCCGCCGCTTGCATCACCGGTGCAATGTCTGGCGCGGCCCACTTGATCATCACCTGCTGCACGCCCCAGATCAGGCACAGGCCGATCATCACTTGCAGGGCAAAACTGTCGGCATTGCGCCGCTCGATACTCACCGCAACACCTCGAACACACACAACATGGCAGGCCATCCAATGGTCAGAAATAAGTGTCGAGGATTATCAATCAGTCGGGCGGAAAAAGCCGTCTGGAAAAGACATTTAGTTCGTCAGTGGCGGCAGTGGTGAATGGTTGTCGGCTGCGCCGCCATTCGCTGGCAAGCCAGCTCCCACAGGATCGGGTTGAGCACCAATCCTCTGCTCGACACAAGCCTCTGTGGGAGCCTGGCTTGCCAGCGATGGCGTCAGTCCATTCAACGCCGGTTAGCGATCAGCTCCAGCAAACCGCCTCGCCAGCAAAAACCCGACAGTACAAGCCACCGCCGTAGCAAACGTGCCCCACGCCCAATCCATCAACGATACCTGCGCCGACCAGCCGCGCAACGTCGCCCAATTGGTCAGGTCATACGTGCCATACGCCACCAGCCCCAACAGCGCGCCGCGCTTCGCCGCCCACTGCCATGTCACTGCCGGGAGCACCACAAACACCACACAACCGAAAACATACAGGCAATAAAAAACCGCTGCGGGCACCAGCAGCGGTTTTTCCAGCATCAGCGAACCGAGCAGTTCGCGATAGGTCGGCGCCATCAACAGGCCGAGCCAGAGGCCGTCGAGCAGCAGAAACGCAATCAGCGTTGCAACATAGGCAAACAGAGTTTTCTTCATAACATCCGCCCTCATGTAGGAGCTGCCGCAGGCTGCGATCTTTTGATCTTCAACATCAAAAGATCGCAGCCTGCGGCAGCTCCTACATGGGGCCAGCAGTTTCTCAGGTTAGTTCAATACGATCGGCATGAATGACGATCTTGCCTTCCTTGTACAGCGCACCGATGGCCTTCTTGAAGTTGCCTTTGCTGACGCCGAACAGGCTACTGATCAGGGCCGGATCGCTCTTGTCGCTGACCGGCAACGTGCCGCTGTTGTCGCGCAATTTGGCGAGGATCTTCGAGTTCAGGCTGCTGGCCGCTTCCTGGCCAACCGGTTGCAGGCTCAGGGCAATTTTGCCGTCAGCGCGCACTTCCTTGATGTAGCCCTTCTCGATCATGCCGGCGCGCATGAACTTGAAGATTTCATTCTTGTGAATCAGACCCCAATGCTTGTTGTTGATGATCGCCTTGAAGCCCATGTCGGTGGCTTCGGCAACCAACAAATCAACTTCCTGACCCTGACTGTAATTCGCCGGGGTCTTGTCGAGGTAGCGATCCAGACGCGCAGTGGCGGTGATGCGGCGGGTGTGTTTATCGAGATAAACGTGCACCACGCAGTACTCGCCGGCAGTCATCTGCCGTTTTTCTTCGGAGTACGGCAGCAACAGATCTTTCGGCAAACCCCAATCGAGGAACACGCCAATGCTGTTGACTTCAACAACTTTCAGGCTGGCAAATTCGCCGACCTGAACTTTTGGTTTTTCAGTGGTAGCGAGAAGTTTGTCTTCGCTGTCCAGATAAACAAATACGTTGAGCCAGTCTTCATCTTCGCTGGGAATATCTTTAGGGATATAACGGTTAGGCAAAAGAATTTCGCCGTCGGCACCGCCGTCCAGATATAAACCGAAGTTAGTGTGTTTAACCACTTGCAAACTGTTGTAACGCCCGACTAAAGCCATTTCCAGAACCCTCATTGCGTGGGCGGCATTCTACCCGTTTTTGCCTGCGACGTCGGGCGGTAGATCGGCGGATGCCGGGAATTCTGCGCAACGCCTTGATTTTCCTTGATCGGCGTTGCGCGGGGTGCCGCTCGTCAGTCAGCTGTGCGCCCTCGCGGCCGATTGCCACACCGTGGAAATTCATTAATGTTCTTATTTAAAACAGCAGGTTAGCCAAGTATTTCGAGTATTGAATCGAGAATAATGCAGTGCAGCGGTTGGTTATTCCCGGGGATATTTACCAAGCAATTGTCAAGTTATTCCTGTACGATGCCTGGCCGAGTTACTTTTCTACAGGTTAATGGCCGCCATGCGTGTAAAAGCATCCACCAGCAAAGCAAAGCCAGCTCCAGCCGTTGAAACCAGCGAATCGATCAACGATCAGATCGCAGCGTTCCTCAAGTCCGGCGGCGAGATCCAGCAAATTGCCAAAGGCGTCAGTGGCCAGACGTTCGGCCCGTCCAAGCAGATCAGCCTGGGCAAGAAGTAACACCCGGTTTTACCCCCGTCCAGAGGCGCTTTGAGCTTCGAAGCGTCTGGACTGGCACCGCACTCCCCCTCCCCGTTTTAAACAAAAAAACTGTAAATCGACGAACGGCCATCAACGCCGATCATTCGCCGGTATCCTTGCACGCGTCTAGATCAAGCGTTTCAGCAGGCCCGCCGCCCTGCGCTCGCTGTTCATGGAGTGACGCATGCGCCCATCTTCCTGTTTATTGCTTGTAAGCCTGTTGGCCGGCACACCCGCGCACGCGCAGGTTTTCCAGCGTGAGCTGGGCGATTTCGATCTCAAACTCGGCACCACTCCCAGCCGGAGCATGGCCCAAGGCCTGGTCAAACCGTCGGCGGCCGGATCCTTCCATGGCGGGCTCGACCTCAGCCACGACAGCGGCCTGTATGTCGGCCAATACGCGCCGAGCATGGGCATCACGCCGGGCAAGAATCTTGAGATCGACTCCTACGTCGGCTTCAAACAACCCTTCGATCAAACCCTCGGCTATGAAGTCGGGATGATCCATTACAGCTACCCCGAGGTGGACACCCTCGACAGCCAGGAGCTGTTCGGCGGTCTCACCCTGCTCGGCAGCCGTTTCGGCGTAGCCCTGAGCAACGACCCGGATAAACAGAACAACACGCTGTTTGCCGACCTAGGCGGCAATCAGCCATTCGGCATCGGTGTCAGCATGAAATACACCACTCACCAATTGAACACGCCGGTGGCGGTGGACGGCGGATACGTCAGCAGCTTCACTGACTGGTCGGTGAAGTTGTCCCGGCCATTCATGGGCGTCGATCTGGACCTGATCTACAGCAATTCCAGTCTCAGCGGCAGCGATTGCTCGGCCTACTCCGGGCACAACAGCCAGTGCGACGGCCTCGTCACCCTGAAGGCCGAACGCGCATTCTATTGATCGGCTGAACTGCCGCGCGCATCCTGCATCACATAAGAATCAGCCCCCCGAAGCCAGGCCATCGCAAGGATTCGCCCATGTCTCGCTGGTTCAAACACATTGCTGCGCTCTTGATCTTCACCCTCGCCCTCGGCGCCTGCAGCCGCGTTGGCCTGGCTTATCGCAATCTCGACGTGATCATTCCGTGGACGCTCGGCGACTACCTGGACATGAACGGCGAGCAAAAAGACTGGTTCAACGAACGGCTCAAGGATCACCTGAGCTGGCACTGCACCACGCAATTGCCGGGCTATCTGGACTGGCTGGATCGCTTGCAGACCATGGTCGAAACCAATCAGGTCACCGATGCGGCGTTGCAGGCGCGCACCGTCGAAGCCAAACAGGCGATTGCTGAAACGGCGAAGGAAATCACCCCGTCGGCCATCGAGTTACTGCAAGGTCTGGATGACAAGCAAGTCGCCGAGATGAATGAGGCGTTTGCCAAGGATTTGCGCAAACGCCAGCAGGAATACTTGAAGCCACCTCTTGATCAGCAAATTGCCGAGCGTGGCGCGCGCATGGTCAAGCGCTTGAATGACTGGCTCGGGCCGCTGAGCGCTACGCAAGAGCAGCGAGTCATGACGTGGTCGGCCGCCCTCGGTGATCAATACAGCCAATGGATCGCCAATCGCGCCCATTGGCAGAAACAGTTCAGTGCCGCCGTGGCGCAACGCAAAAGTCCCGAATTCCCACAGAGAATCGAGACGCTTCTGGTCAATCGCGAGAGTTTATGGACAGCAGATTACCGCAAGGCCTTCGCCGAAACTGAAGCGCAGGGGCGCTCTCTGGCGGTGGATCTGATGGCTGAGAGCACGCCGCAACAGCGCCAGCGGTTGTTGAAGAAAATCGAGGGTGTGCGTAAAGATTTCAACGACCTTAAATGTTTCAAAGCCGCGAAGCAGAACTAGAAAAAAAGATCGCAGCCTTCGGCAGCTCCTACAGAGATCGGTGTAGGAGCTGCCGAAGGCTGCGATCTTTTGCTTTAAGAGCCTTAGGCGATCTGGGCTTTCGAAGCCACTTCATCAAACTTCGCCTCAGCCAGCGCATCTTCCTGCTCATCCAGCACCTGACGCGGATGATCATTACCAGGAATGCTGCTGTCGATCAGGCTCAGCAAGCTGGAACCGCGCGGCGTCAGGACAAAATTGTTGCCGGTGCTGCCCTCTTCATCCGGACGCGGTGCGATGTAGCCGCGCAACAGCAGCAAACGCTCATAGTCGCAGGCCAGCGTTTTCAGGTGATCGAGGTTCTCGATCGGCTCGCCCGCACTGGCTTTCGCCGCTGCGTACTCTTCAGCGTAGGCCCGAGGCGCGAAGCTATGGCCGGCGCTGTTCTGCACTTCGTGCAACAAGCGTTCAATCAAATCCCAGTTATAAGTCGTCATCCTGATACAACCTCCGGTGCGCGTAGTGAATGGCGCGTTCATAGGTTGTGACCGGAGCTGTGCGCAGCCGTTCACCTGCATTAGCGCGAGGCGACCGACCGGCGGTGTGTCGATTTCCCACAGGGTTAAACGACTAGTCTGAAACAGACGGTTTCAACCCCGCAGGAGAAATCATCATGAACGTTGAGAATCATCCGGTGGTGTCGCGCGAAGAGTGGCTCGCCGCGCGCGCACAACACCTGGCCGACGAAAAAGCTTTCACTAAGGAACGCGACCGCCTCAGCGCCCAGCGTCGCGCGTTGCCATGGGTGAAGGTCGACAAGGATTACCACTTCCAAGGCCCGAACGGCGAGCTGAGACTGGCCGACCTGTTCGGTAAACACAGCCAGCTGATCGTTTATCACTTCATGTTTGCCAAGGACTGGGAAGAAGGCTGTCAGGGTTGCTCGTTTCTCAGCGACCATATCGATGGCGCCAACCAACATCTGGCTCATCACGATATTGCGGTAGTTGCTGTCTCTCATGCGCCATTCAACGAGTTTCAAAACTTTAAACGGCGAATGGGCTGGAAGTTCGACTGGGTATCGTCAGAAGGCTGCGACTTCAACTATGACTTTGGTGTTTGCGCCCGCGCCGAAGATGTTGCCGCCGGCAAGGCTACTTACAACTACGAAAAAACTGACAGTGCAGAAGAAGAAATGCCCGGGCTGAGCGTGTTTTATCGGGATGTAAACGGTGACATCTTTCACACCTACTCCACGTATGCCCGTGGTCTCGACATGCTGGTCGGCGCTTACAACTACCTCGACCTCACGCCCAAGGGCCGCAATGAAGAAGAGATCATGGAATGGGTTCGGCATCATGATCGGTATGAGGGAGCGACAAAATCCAGTTGCTGCCACGGGAACTGAGCGCTTTTTGTGGGAGTGAGCTTGCTCGCGAAGGCGACAGCTCATTCACTATTGATGTTGTCTGACACGACGCGTTCGCGAGCTCGCTCCCACAGTTTCTGAACTTTTTCCTGCCAGAAGGCCTCAACCCATTAACTGCCTTAACCGGAACTGAGGCCTGACCCGATGAAAACCCTGATCAAGCTCACCCTCGCCGCCACTCTCGCCTGCGCCCTGCCTGTCTGGGCCTGCACGCCGGAGGAGGCCACCGCCAAGCGCGAACAACTGGCCAAGGAAGTCTCGAAGCTGACCGAGCAGAATCCGGCCAAGGCCAAAGAGATCAATGCCGAGTTGCAGAAAATGGACCTGGGCACGGCCAGCAAGGATCTGCCGGACAAATGCCAGTTGATTGATCAGCGGTTGAAAGAACTCGGTACCGCTGAGAAAAAAGCCGAAAGCTAAAACAAAAGATCGCAGCCTGCGGCATATCAAGCCAAGCGGCGCTTTGACGCCGACACCAGTGGCCAGATCGGCAACTGATGGACGAAAAAAAACCCGGACACTGTCCGGGTTTTTTCTGTGCGCCTGAAAAAGCTTACTCAGCCGCTGGCTCTGCCGGCTTGCGGCGCTTCAGCGGTGCCATGCCGTCGCTGCTCACCAACGAGTCCGGCTTCGGACGGTTGGCGCTCTTGCGCTTGGTCGGCGTCTTGGCGGCGGTTTTCTTCTTGTCGCCCTTGGCGTCGGTCTTTTTCTTCTTCACGCCAACGGCTTTGCCCGAGGCCTTGACCTTTTTCGGTCCGCCATAGGTGCCTTTGACTTCCTTGACGGTGCGGCGCTCGAAGCTCTGCTTCAGGTAGCGCTCGATGCTCGACATCAGGTTCCAGTCGCCATGGCAGATCAGCGAGATCGCCAGGCCATCGTTGCCGGCACGGCCAGTACGACCGATGCGGTGTACATACTCGTCGCCGCTGCGTGGCATGTCGAAGTTGATCACCAGATCCAGACCATCGACGTCCAGACCACGGGCCGCGACGTCGGTGGCTACGAGGATCTTCACACCGCCCTGCTTCAGACGGTCGATCGCCAGTTTGCGATCCTTCTGGTCTTTCTCGCCGTGCAGCACGAACGCTTTGTATTCCTGAGCCACGAGGCGACCGTAGATGCGGTCGGCCATGGCGCGGGTGTTGGTGAAGACGATGGCCTTCTGATAGGTCTCGTTGGCCAGCAGCCAGTTCACAATCTGCTCTTTGTGCTGATTGTGGTCGGCGGTGATGATTTGCTGACGAGTGGTCGAGTTCAGTTGGCTGACCGCGTTGAGCTGCAAGTGCTCAGGGTTGTTCAACACCTTGGCGATCATGTCGCGCAGGCCGGAACCACCGGTGGTAGCGGAGAACAGCATGGTCTGCTGACGGTTCGGGCATTCATCGACCAGACGCTGCACGTCTTCGGAGAAACCCATGTCGAGCATGCGGTCGGCTTCGTCGAGCACCAGCACTTCGACTTCTTTCAAGTCGAGGTTGCCAGCGTTGAGTTGCTCGATCATCCGGCCCGGGGTGCCGATGAGGATGTCCGGCACTTTGCGCAGCATCGCCGCCTGGACCTTGAAGTCTTCACCGCCGGTGATCAGGCCGGACTTGATGAAAGTGAACTGCGAAAAGCGTTCAACTTCCTTCAAGGTCTGCTGGGCCAGTTCACGGGTCGGCAGCAGGATCAGCGTCTTGATGCTGACGCGGACCTTGGCCGGGCCGATCAGGCGATTGAGGATCGGCAGAACGAAAGCGGCGGTTTTGCCGCTACCGGTTTGCGCAGTCACCCGCAAATCACGCCCTTGGAGCGCCAGCGGGATGGCCGCGGCTTGCACAGGCGTTGGCTCGACAAATTTCAGCTCGGCCACAGCTTTAAGCAGGCGTTCGTGCAGGGCGAATTGGGAAAACACGGGTGCTACCTCGAAGATATGCAAAAAAACAGCTGCATAGGTTACCGGTTTCGAGCGCTCAGGCCGAGTTTCTTTATGCAAACGGCAGCAATCAGTGGTTTTTTTGTTGCCTGATTTGTCTCCAACGGTAATACGCAGCGTCTTAAATGCTCTAATCGTCCGTCGTGTCTTACAGAAGAATCGTTGTACTTATGGATATCAAACAGCTCTGGCTCAACGCCCAGGACCTCTGGGGCACCCTCGAACAGCATCCGCTCTTGCAGGCGGGGCTCGCGCTGACCGTGTTATTGGTGATCGCGCTGTTGCTCGGACGAGTGGCGCGCTATCTGATCCTGCACGCCAGCCGCATGCTCGGCCGCCAGCCGGCGCTGCACTGGATCAATGACTTTCGCCACAACAAGGTATTTCAGCGCCTGGCGCAGATGACGCCGTCGCTGGTCATTCAGTTCGGCTTGCACCTGGTGCCTGAACTGAGCAAAACCGCCATGACCTTCCTCAGTAACGTGGCGCTGTCATTCACCATCCTGTTCCTGCTGCTGGCAGTCAGCGCCCTGCTCAACGCCCTGCTCGACATCTATGCGCGCACCGAACACGCCCGCACGCGCTCGATCAAAGGCTACGTGCAACTGGCGAAAATGGTTTTGTACGTGTTCGGCGCGATCATCATCGTCGCCACGCTGATCGACCGCTCGCCGCTGTTGCTGCTGTCTGGTCTGGGTGCCATGTCGGCGGTGATTCTGTTGGTCTACAAGGACACCCTGCTGTCGTTCGTCGCCAGTGTGCAGTTGACCAGCAACGACATGTTGCGGGTCGGCGACTGGATCGAAATGCCGCAAGTCGGCGCCGACGGTGACGTGGTCGACATCACCTTGCACACGGTCAAGGTGCAGAACTTCGACAAGACTATCGTCTCGATCCCGACCTGGCGGCTGATGTCCGAGTCGTTCAAGAACTGGCGCGGCATGCAGCAATCCGGCGGGCGGCGCATCAAGCGCAGCCTGTTCATCGACGCCAGCGGCGTGCGTTTCATCCGTGACGACGAAGAAGAAAAACTCTCGCAGGTTCACTTGCTGACCGACTACATGAGCCGCAAGAAAGCCGAGCTCAAGGCGTGGAACGAGGCACAGGGCAATGTCGCGGCGATGTCGGCCAACCGCCGGCGGATGACCAACATCGGCACCTTCCGCGCCTATGCGCTGGCGTATCTGAAGAGTCACCCGGAGATTCAGCCGAACATGACCTGCATGGTCCGCCAGATGCAGACCACGGCGCAGGGCATTCCGCTGGAGATCTACTGCTTCACCCGCACCACCGCGTGGGCAGACTACGAGCGGATTCAGGGCGATATTTTCGATTACTTGCTGGCGGTGCTGCCGGAGTTCGGCTTGAGCCTGTATCAGCAGCCGAGTGGTGGGGACTTGCGTTCTGGACTGTTGCCGGCCGTTCTCGGCTCGGCGAGCATTCCTGAACCTGAAAAACATATTATGTGACGCCACTGAAACCTGTGGGAGCGGGCTTGCCCGCGATGAGGGAGTGTCAGCGAGAAATTCATCGTCTGGTACTCCGCTATCGCGGGCAAGCCCGCTCCCACAGGGATATTTTTCAGTCAGAAGTCAGGCGTTGACTGAGGATTTGCGGATGCCCAGTCGGCTGATCCACACAGCAGCGAGGATCACGCTGCCGCCAAGGAACAACCGCCCCAGTTCCTCATGCTGATTCCAGATCAGCAGATTCAACAACAATCCCACCGGCACATGCAGGTTGTTCATCACCGCCAGCGTGCCGCCGTTGACCATGCACGCACCCTTGTTCCACCAGTACATGCCCAGCGCGGTCGAGACGAGGCCGAGGAACAGCAACACGCCCCACTGCAGCGGCGCTTCCGGGAGGAAGTTGGCTTTGCCGAACATCAGGAATGCCGGCAGCACCACGGCCAGTGCGCCGAGGTAGAAGAAGCCGAAACGCCGGTAATGCGGCAGGTCGCTCGGGTGTTTGGCCACCAGATGCTTGTACATCACCTGGCCTGCGGCGTAGGTGAAGTTGGCCAGTTGCAGCAGCAGGAAACCCATGAAGAAGTCCGGACTGATACTGTCGAAGCGAATCACCGCGGCCCCGCTCACCGCCACCAGCGCGGCGATCAGCGCCCACGGGTTGAAGCGGCGGTTCAGCGCGTCTTCGATCAACGTCACGTGCAACGGCGTGAGGATGGTGAACAACAACACCTCCGGCACGGTCAGCACGCGGAAGCTCAGGTACAGGCAGACGTAGGTCACGCCGAACTGCAACGCGCCGATCACCAGCATGCCGCGCATGAACGAAGGTTCCACCGAGCGCCAGCGGGTCAGCGGGATGAACACCAGCCCGGCCAGCACCACACGCACCAGCACAGCGAAGTAACTATCGACGTGACCGGCCAGGTATTCGCCGATCAGACTGAAGGAAAACGCCTGGATCAGCGTGACAAAAAGTAGATAGCCCATGCTCGCCCCTAATTTGAATGGCGGCGACGATAGCGGTTTTTGCGCCAGACCGCGAACCTTCAAACGACACAGATCCCTGTGGGAGCGGGCTTGCCCGCGATGAGGGAGGGTCAGGCAAGTATTTGTCGACTGACACGCCGCCATCGCGGGCAAGCCCGCTCCCACAGGGATTTATGTGAAATTCGGGATGTGCAGTGGTCAGAGAAATCCCAGGCAAAAAAAAGCCCGATCTCGCTAATGCGTTCAATCGGGCTACAGCACTCAGGAGCAACAAGTGCAAAGGGAGGTTCGATGCGCGTAGAGCCTTGAAGGGGTTGCGCCAGGTCACTTAAACAATCGGCGATTATCTGGCGATTAACATATCAAGCGACCTGGGACAGTTTGGCGTTGGCCTGATTCAGGCCCTTCTCCTGGAAGTCGCCGCCGAGATTCATGCCTTCGGCGTGAATGAACGTCACGTCGTTGATGCCGATGAAACCCATGACCTGACGCAGGTACGGTTCCTGATG
The DNA here is from genome assembly GCF_058136335.1 of Pseudomonas sp. 4CAES_32.4. Lineage (NCBI taxonomy): Bacteria > Pseudomonadati > Pseudomonadota > Gammaproteobacteria > Pseudomonadales > Pseudomonadaceae > Pseudomonas > Pseudomonas sp. 4CAES_32.4. The sequence goes on along the minus strand of NZ_CM176882.1, from coordinate 1,600,564 downwards.
ATCCGCCGGGCCGCCAGCGTAGATGCCGCCGCGAGCGGTGAGCACGTAGGCGCGTTTGCCGCTGAGCAGACCTTGCGGGCCGGTTTCGGTGTACTTGAAGGTCACGCCGGCACGCAGCACGTGGTCGAGCCAGGCCTTGAGGGTGCTCGGGATGGCGAAGTTGTACATCGGCGCGGCCAGCACCAGCACGTCGGCGGCGAGCAGTTCATCGGTCAATGCGTTGGAGCGGTCCAGCGACGCTTGTTCGCTGTCGTTGCGCTGTTCGGCAGGTTTCATCCAGCCACCCAACAGGTTGGCGTCCAGATGCGGTACCGGATTCACGGCGAGGTCACGCACGGTGATCTGATCGTCTGGGTGCGCCGCTTTCCACTGACTGATGAAGGTCTGGGTCAGTTGACGGGAAACCGAGTCTTGCTGGCGGGCGCTGCTTTCGATGATCAGAACGCGGGACATGGTGTGTAGCCTCCATCCGAGAATGTTGTAGGTCGATGGAGTGAAGGTTAAACAGAGTTGAATCGATGAAAAAGCGCAAATAATTGCTGCAAAGCATCGAATAATTCGTTTAGATGCTGACACATACTCTTGTAGGCCTTCGCCTGCTCGCGATAGCGGTGTGTCAGGCGATATTGATTTATCTGGGACACCGCTATCGCGAGCAGGCGAAGGCCTACAGAAGACGACTGTTATTTCGGGTTGCAGGTCAGTTCGATGCGCAGCTTGATGATCTCGCGGGTGAACTTGGCCGTGGCGTTTTTATGTTTGCCCGCCGGTACATCGATCGTGCGGTTGCGTGGTGCTTCCGGGCCATTGCTGAATTTCGCTTTGCACGTCGCATCGACATCGCCGTGGTTGGCCACCCGAATCGAGCCGATGTCGTTGTCGGTATCGAAGGTCTCGTAATCGATCTTCATGCCGTTGAGATTTTTCTGCACATCGATCGGGTACGCAAAAGCAGTCAGCGGCAGCAGCGCCAGCACCACACAACAGAATTTTTTCATTCGGCAGTCTCCATGAGGGACGGCCAGCTTAGGACAAGAGGAGCTATTGATGAAAGCGCCCCGCGTGACCCTGGACCAATGGCGAACATTGCAGGCCGTGGTCGACCATGGCGGATTCGCCCAAGCGGCGGAAGCCCTGCACCGTTCGCAATCGTCGGTGAGCTACACCGTTGCGCGCATGCAGGACCAGCTCGGCGTGCCGCTGCTGCGGATCGACGGGCGTAAAGCCGTGCTCACCGAAGCCGGCGGCGTGTTGCTGCGCCGCTCGCGGCAACTGGTGAAACAGGCCAGCCAACTGGAAGACCTCGCCCACCATATGGAGCAAGGCTGGGAAGCCGAAGTGCGGCTGGTAGTCGATGCGGCGTATCCGAGCGCGCGGATCGTTCGCGCGCTGACCGCATTCATGCCGCAAAGCCGTGGCTGCCGCGTACGTCTGCGCGAAGAAGTGTTGTCGGGCGTCGAGGAAGTGTTGCTCGAAGGCGTGGCCGATCTGGCGATCACCGGCCTGAGCATTCCCGGCCACCTCGGTGCGGAATTAAGCGACGTCGAGTTCATTGCCGTCGCCCACCCCGATCACCCGCTGCATCGGCTCAATCGCGAGCTGAGCTTTCAGGATCTGGAAACCCAGATGCAAGTGGTGATCCGCGACTCCGGCCGCCAGCAACCGCGGGACGTCGGCTGGCTCGGCGCCGAACAGCGCTGGACTGTGGGCAGTCTCGCCACGGCGGCGACCTTTGTCAGCAGCGGTCTGGGCTTTGCATGGCTGCCACGGCACATGATTGAACGGGAACTGAAAGATGGCTCGCTCAAGCTGCTACCGTTGGACAGGGGCGGCACCCGCAACTCCAGCTTCTACCTGTATTCGAACAAGGACAAACCCTTGGGCCCGGCCACGCAAATCCTCATCGAGTTGCTGCGCACCTTCGATACTTTGCCGCTGGATGCGCCGTACGCCGCCCCCGAACAAGCCTGACACGGAGTTCACCGATGGCCTATTTCGAACACGAAGGTTGCAACCTGCACTACGAGGAATATGGCCACGGTACGCCGTTGCTGCTGGTTCACGGTCTCGGTTCGAGCACCCTGGACTGGGAAATGCAGATCCCGGCACTGGCCGCGCACTATCGGGTGATCGTCCCGGACATTCGCGGCCACGGTCGCTCGGACAAGCCCCGCGAACGCTACAGCATCGCCGGGTTCAGCGCGGACATGCTTGCCCTCATCGAGCATCTGAACCTTGGCCCGGTGCACTACGTCGGGCTGTCGATGGGTGGCATGATCGGCTTCCAGCTTGGCGTCGATCAGTCGCAGATGCTGAAAAGCCTGACCATCGTTAACAGCGCCCCCGAAGTCAAAATCCGCAGCCGCGATGATTATTGGCAATGGTTCAAACGCTGGAGCCTGATGCGCGTGCTCAGCCTCGCGACCATCGGCAAAGCTCTGGGCGGCAAACTTTTTCCCAAACCGGAACAGGCCGATCTACGGCAGAAAATGGCTGAACGCTGGGCAAAAAACGACAAACGTGCTTATCTCGCCAGCTTCGATGCGATTGTGGGCTGGGGGGTTCAGGAACGACTTTCCCGAGTGACCTGTCCAACCCTCATCGTCAGTGCCGACCGTGACTACACACCGGTCACGCTGAAAGAAAGCTATGTAAAACTGCTACCCGATGCGCGGCTGGTGGTGATCGCCGATTCGCGCCACGCCACCCCGCTCGACCAACCCGAACGCTTCAATCAAACGCTGCTGGAGTTCCTCGCCACAGCCGAAAATCAATCTCAGGATCACTGACCCATGCTGAAAAAACTCGCCCTCGCCGCCGGTACCGTATTGTTCGCCGCCAACCTGATGGCCGCCACGCCGGTCAAAGCGCCGCACGTGCTGCTGGACACCACCAACGGTCAGATCGAAATCGAACTGGACCCGGTCAAGGCGCCGATCAGTACCAAGAACTTTTTGGATTACGTCAACAGCGGTTTTTACACCAACACCATTTTCCACCGTGTGATCCCGGGCTTCATGGCTCAGGGCGGTGGCTTCACTCAGCAGATGCAACAGAAAGACACCAAGGCACCGATCAAGAACGAAGCCAGCAATGGCTTGCACAACGTGCGCGGCACCTTGTCGATGGCGCGTACCTCCAACCCTGATTCGGCCACCAGCCAGTTCTTTATCAACGTCGCCGATAACGCCTTCCTCGATCCGGGCCGTGACGCCGGTTACGCGGTGTTCGCCAAAGTGGTCAAGGGCATGGACGTGGTCGACGTCATCGTCAACTCGCAAACCACCACCAAAAGCGGCATGCAAAACGTGCCTGTCGACCCTGTGATCATCAAGTCGGCCAAAGTCATCGACTAAGCTGAACAGGGCGTATCGAGCGGCGCGGTTCAACACCGCGCCGCTCACACTGATAAAAGGAGAGCCCGTACTCCGGGCGGTTATCTGATGCTCTATCGCCGTTTCGAACAACTGATCGACGTGTTCCGCGACGCCCCCACGGCATCCCCGCCGGATCGGGTGCTGCCCTTCTACACCTATTACCTCAAGCAGGTCTGGCCGAGTTTTGCCGCCCTGCTCACCGTCGGACTGTTCGGCGCCTTGATCGAAGTGGCGTTGTTCAGCTACCTCAGTCGCATCATTGATCTCGCCCAAGGCACGCCAAACCCGAACTTCTTTCAGGAGCATGGCTTGGAGTTGGCCTGGATGGCCGTGGTCGCGCTGATCTTGCGCCCGGTCTTTGTCGGCCTGCACGACCTGCTGGTGCACCAGACCCTGAGCCCGAGCATGACCAGCATGATTCGCTGGCAAAACCACAGCTACGTGCTCAAGCAAAGCCTGAATTTCTTCCAGAACGACTTCGCCGGTCGTATCGCCCAACGCATCATGCAGACGGGCAACTCACTGCGTGACTCTGCGGTGCAAGCCGTGGATGCGTTGTGGCATGTGCTGATCTACGCGATCAGCGCGCTGGTGCTTTTTGCCGAGGCCGACTGGCGTCTGATGATTCCGTTGCTGACGTGGATCGCCGCGTACATTGGCGCGCTCTGCTACTTCGTGCCACGGGTCAAGGAACGCTCCGTAGTGTCCTCCGATGCGCGCTCCAAACTGATGGGGCGGATCGTCGATGGGTACACCAACATCGCCACCCTGAAGCTGTTCGCCCATACCAATTACGAGCAACAGTACGCCCGCGAAGCAATCGAAGAACAGACCGAAAAAGCCCAACTGGCGGGCCGCGTTGTGACCAGCATGGACATCGCCATTACCACCATGAACGGCCTGCTGATCGTCGGCACCACGGGCCTGGCCTTGTGGCTGTGGACGCAATCGCTGATCACCGTCGGGGCGATTGCCCTGGCGACCGGTCTGGTGATTCGCATCGTCAACATGTCCGGCTGGATCATGTGGGTGGTCACCGGCATTTTCGAAAACATCGGCATGGTCCAGGATGGTTTGCAGACCATCTCGCAACCGGTCAGCATCACCGATCGCGAACAGGCCAAACCGCTGGATGTGGACCGGGGCGAAGTGCGTTTCGAGCACGTGGATTTTCACTACGGCAAGAAGAAAGGCATCATCGGCGACCTTAATCTGAACATCAGACCGGGTGAAAAAATCGGTTTGATCGGGCCGTCGGGTGCCGGTAAGTCGACCCTGGTCAACCTGCTGCTGCGTCTCTACGACGTCGAGGGCGGGCGGATTCTGATCGATGGCCAGAATATCGCCGAAGTCGGTCAGGAAAGCCTGCGTGCACGCATCGGCATGATCACCCAGGACACTTCGCTACTGCACCGTTCGATCCGCGACAACTTGCTGTACGGCAAACCGGACGCGACCGACGCCGAGCTGTGGGACGCGGTGCACAAGGCCCGCGCCGATGAGTTCATTCCGCTGCTGTCGGACGCCGAGGGCCGTACTGGCTTCGACGCTCACGTCGGCGAGCGCGGGGTGAAACTGTCCGGTGGTCAGCGCCAGCGCATTGCGATTGCTCGCGTACTGCTCAAGGACGCGCCGATCCTGATCATGGACGAAGCGACCTCGGCGCTGGACTCGGAAGTCGAAGCGGCGATTCAGGAGAGCCTGGAAACCCTGATGCAGGGTAAAACCGTGATCGCGATTGCGCATCGTCTCTCGACCATCGCGCGGATGGATCGGCTGGTGGTGCTGGAGAACGGCAAGATTGCCGAGAGCGGCACCCACGCGGAGCTGCTGGCCCATCGCGGCTTGTATGCACGGTTGTGGGCGCACCAGACCGGAGGGTTTGTCGGCATCGATTGATGCACTGGATTTCCCTGTCCAAGATCGTTCCCACGCTCTGCGTGGGAACGCAGCCCGTGACGCTCCGCGTCACTGGACGCGGAGCGTCCCTTGAAGCATTCCCACGCAGAGCGTGGGAACGATCACCGTCAAAGCCCGCCAACCACGGGCTCTGGCGGTTTTTTTATGTGCGCTGAGCATTCGCCCGGCAAGTATTCGATGGCGGCCGGATTTGTCTGTGAAGTGGTCATGACCGGGATGTTTGTGATCATCATCCTCGGCGCCACCGACAGGCGCGCGCCACCGGGGCTGGCGCCGATTGCCATCGGCCTGGGCCTGACGCTGATCCATCTGATCTCCATTCCTGTCACCAACACATCGGTCAACCCGGCCCGCAGTACGGGCCCGGCGTTGATGGTCGGCGGCTGGGCGATCGCACAGTTGTGGATGTTCTGGGTCGCGCCATTGATTGGCGCGGTGGTCGGTGGCGGGGTTTATCGCTGGCTCGGAAAAGAGGAAACCTGAAACCAACAGTTATCCCCTTGTAGGAGTGAGCCTGCTCGCGATAGCGGTGTGTCAGTCAACATCGATGGCTCTGACAGACCGCTATCGCGAGCAGGCTCACTCCTACAGGGGGTCTAGGTTTGGCGGTAGGGCAAGGCGGTTTTCGCTTCTTCGGCATAGGCCAGGATGCCGGCGCGTTCTTGCTGGAGGAAATCCTTAACCGCCGCCTTCAGCCCGGGATGGCGCAGGTAATGCCACGAATGGGTGATCACCGGTTCAAATCCGCGAATCAACTTGTGTTCGCCCTGAGCCCCGGCATCGAAACGCTGATAACCCTGGGCAATCGCGTAGTCCATGCCTTGATAGAAACAGGTCTCGAAATGCAGCCGGTCAAACTCGGCCAGGCAGCCCCAATAGCGCCCGTAGAAACTGTCGCCACCCACCAGACTGAACGCCATCGCCACGGGTCGTGAGCCCTGTCTGGCCAACACCACGCGGATCGACTCCGGCATGCGTTCGGCCAGCAGACTGAAAAATTCCCGCGTCAGATAAGGCGTTTGCCGGCGCACCGCGTAGGTGTTGGCGTAACAGGCATAGACAAAATCCCATTGCGCCTCGCTGAGCTCACGCCCCTCCAGCCATTCGAACTCGAAGCCCTGCCCCGCCACTTGCTCGCGTTCCTTGCGCATCTGTTTGCGCTTGCGCGAACTGAGCACGTCGAGGAAGTCCTGAAAGTCGCGGTAGCCGCGATTCTGCCAGTGATACTGGCAGCCAATGCGCTGCAGCCAGCCCGGTTGCTCGGCCATCGCCGCGTCGGTAAAGGGGTCGGTGAAATTGATGTGCGCGCTGGAAAGCCCTTCGATTTCCAGATAGCCCGGCAGGCTCTTGAGCAGTTCAAAACCGTCCTCGACATTGGCCGCCAACAAGCGCGGGCCGCTGACCGGACTGAACGGCACAGCGGTCAACAGCTTGGGGTAGTAATCGATGCCCGCCCGGGCGCAGGCATCCGCCCAGCCATGATCGAACACGTATTCGCCGTAGGAATGCCATTTGCGATAGCTGGGCAACGCAGCAATCAACCGGCCCTCTTCGATGTGCAGCAAATGCTCCGGTTGCCAGCCGCTGTGGGGGCCGACACTGCCACTGTCTTCCAGCGCACTGAGAAAGGCATGGCGCAGAAAAGGCTGATTTTCCGGCACCAGTGCGTCCCACGTCGCCGGAGCGATTTGCGACAGGTTTTGCAGGCATTGCAACGACATCAAATAGCTCTCCACACAGGACTTCGGCGCCCGGCGAGTATCGCCGATTGCGCCCGTTTGCACACCCGCCATCGGCCGACAGCGCTCTAGATCAATAGTTCGGCGCGAATCAACAACGTCATCATCCTGCCATCACTGTGCCACTGCTCTGTCATAAACCATCGCGATACTGGCGCCTGTTTTTAGAGCGCCGGGTTCTAACCCGGACACTGTTTTCCGACGTTCAACGCGTCGGTTGTGCCCAGGATGGTTCAGCCATCCTCTCTCATCTTCGGAGATTGCTATGCGTCTTGCTTCCACGAAAACTGCGGCGGCCCTGTGCGGTGGCTTGTTGCTGGCCATGAGCGTACCGGCCAGTGCTGCAGTCGACGCCAAACTGCTCGACATGCTCAAGGCTAACGGTTCGATTTCCCAGGCGCAGTACGTAGAACTGCAAACTGAACTGGCCAAGGATCAGAAGGCTCAGCAAATCGCGCAGCAGGCGCAGCAAGAGACCAACGAACAAGTCGCCGCCGTAGCGAAGAAAACCAACGAACAGAGCGTCTTCGATCAGAAACTGGCCTGGGCCGCGAAGACCCAGTTCAAGGGCGATGTGCGTATCCGTCAGGAAACCATCAAGATCGACGGCGAGCCGAACAACGGCGGCCGCGACAAGGATCGTCAGCGCATCCGTGCCCGTCTGGGTGCCTACACCGAGATCAACCCGCAGGTCGACACCGGCATCCGTATCGCCACCGGCGGCGGCGACGATGCCCGTTCGACCAACCAGGATCAGGACAACTACTTCGACAAGAAGCAGATCTGGCTCGACCTGGGCTACATCGACTACCACCCGGATCAGATCAAGAACCTGCACATCATCGGCGGCAAGATGCTCCAGCCGTGGGTGAGCATGGGCGACGTGATCTGGGACAGCGACATCAACCCGGAAGGTCTGGCCGTTACCTACAAATATCCACTGGGCAGCAGCGCCGAACTGTTCGGCAGCCTGGGTAACTACAACCTCAAGGACAACGTCGACGGCGATGGCGTGCAATTCCGTCACGACCTGCGTCTGACCGCCGGCCAGTTGGGTAGCCGCTTCAACATCACCGACAACCTGAAACTGACCCTGGGCGGCAGCGTCTACGCCTACCAGAACGACGAAGACAGCCGTTGCACCGGCACTTCCACACCGTGCGCCCTGGCAGTCAACGGCAACTCGGCCGACAACGAATTCCGTCTGTATGAGGGCTTCAGCCAGGTCGACATCGGCGGCCTGCCGATGCCACTGTCGTTCTACGGTCAATACGTGAAAAACAACGATGCCGTGACCGATCAAGACACTGCGTGGCTGGTCGGCGCCAAGTCGAAAGTCTTCGGTCTGAACCTCGATTACAACTACCGTGATGTGCAGCGCAACGCCGTGGTCGGCGCCTTCACCGACTCCGACTTCGCCAACGGCACCACCGGTTCCCGTGGCCACAAGTTCAAGGTCGGTTACGACATCGACAAGAACTTCGCCATTGGCGCCACGTACTTCCTGACCAAGGCCGACTTCGCCAGCCGTGGTCAACGTGATGCAGACGCCAACACCCTGCAGCTAGATGCAGAAGCCAAGTTCTAAAAACGGCAGTTGCAAGCTTCGAGCCTCAAGCTGCAAGTCAAAGCATTATTTGCAGCTTGAGACTTGGCGCTTGCAGCTGATTCTCTTATAGCCCGGTGCGGGCGGGACGATCCCCATCATCCGTTCGTTTCATCCGCACTGAGCTATTCCCTTTGTAGGAGCTGCCGGAGGCTGCGATCTTTTGATCTTGAAAAACAAGATCAAAAGATCGCAGCCTCCGGCAGCTCCTACGAAGAGCGATCCTTGCGGCGTTGCTCGGCCAGGCGCTCTGCCAAGGCTTCCACACCCTCTTGCGGCTTCTCCGGCATCGCTTTCAACGTGGCCTGGATCAATTTCATCTGCCGAATGAAGCGCCGGCAATTGGGGCAGAACATCAGGTGATGACGCACCATCAGTTTCTCGCGAAAGCTCAACTGGCCATCGAGATAGTCGCTGGAGCGCGCCACTTGTTCCTTGCAGGTCAGCATTCGCCGGTCTCCTCAAAATGCTCCACCGTGGCGAAGACTTTCAGCCGCGCACGATGTAGCAGCACACGGACATTGGAGAGCGAGATCTCCAGAAGATTACAGATCTCTTCCAGCTCCACGCCCTGACGCTCACGCAACAGCAACACACTGCTTTGCAGCTCCGACAGACTGAGCAAGGTGTGCTCCAGGCAATCGCGCAATTCATCTTCGGTGAGCAAGGCTTCGGGAGTGTCCTGGTGCCAGGCGAACGGGGCGATCAGCCAATGGCCGTCACCGGGCGAGAAACGATCGTCATCAATGGTGCCGTGGGGCGACGGCAGGTCATCGATCAGCACTTCGCGGCGATTTTGCTTATAGCGACTTTTCGCCGAGTTGGCGGTGATGGTCAGCAGCCAGGTCTTGAGACTGGAACGGCCCTCGAAGCTGCCGATATGGCGAACCACGGAAAGCCAGGCGTCCTGCACCACTTCTTCAACATGGCGCTGGCCGACGATGGCATAGGCCACGGCGCGCATGGCACTTTGATAGGTGCTGACCAGTTCCTTGAAAGCCTTCTGCTCGCCGGAGAGCAGGCGTTCGAGCAGTTGGGTGTCGTCGGTTGCGGCCATGCATTACCTCTCTGAAAGCAAAAGATCGCAGCCTGCGGCAGCTCCTACAGGGATCAGTGTAGGAGTTGTCGCAGGCTGCGATCTTTTAAGGTGCTATCAACGCTTGCGCAGGATCACGCTGCCAATCGAATAACCGGCGCCGAACGAGCTCAGCACGGCCAGCGAACCGGCAGCCAGATCATCCTGATTTTTGTGGAACGCAATCACCGAGCCGGCGGAGCTGGTGTTGGCGTAGGTGTCGAGAATCACCGGCGCTTCTTCTTCGGTGGCTTCGCGGCCCAGCAGTTTGCGCACGATCAGGTGGTTCATGCTCAGGTTGGCCTGGTGCAGCCAGAAGCGCTTCACATCGCCAACATTCAGCTGGTTCTCTTGCAGATGTTCACCGATCAGCTCAGCAACCATCGGGCAGACATCCTTGAACACCTTGCGGCCTTCCTGTACGAACAGCTTGTCGCGGGCACCGACACCCTCTTCTGCTGCGCGGTTGAGGAAGCCGAAGTTGTTGCGGATGTTGTTGGAGAACTTCGTCAGCAGTTTGGTGCTGACCACGTCGAACTGGTGCTTGGAGGTCGCCAGATCAGCGCGCTCGATGATCACCGCAGTCGCGGCGTCGCCGAAGATGAAGTGGCTGTCACGGTCACGGAAGTTCAGGTGCCCTGTGCAGACTTCCGGGTTGACCATCAGGATTGCCCGGGCCTGACCCAGTTGCACGCTGTTGGCGGCGGCCTGAATGCCGAAGGTCGCCGAAGAACACGCCACGTTCATGTCGAAGCCGAAGCCTTGGATGCCCAGGGCTTCCTGAACCTCGATGGCGATGGCCGGGTAGGCGCGTTGCAGGTTGGAGCAGGCAACGATCACGCCGTCGATGTCGGCAGCGGTTTTGCCGGCACGTTGCAGGGCCTGTTCCGCAGCGCCGATGGCCATCTGGCAGAGCACCGACCATTCGTCGTTGGAACGCTCCGGCAGGCGCGGAGCCATGCGTTGCGGATCGAGGATGCCGTCCTTGTCCATGACAAAGCGGCTCTTGATGCCCGAGGCTTTTTCGATGAACGCGGCGCTGGATTCGGTCAGGGCCTGGACTTCGCCGCTGGCGATGGCCTCAGCGTTGTCTGCGTTGAATTGCGCGACGTAGGTATTGAAAGACTGCACCAGCTCTTCGTTGGAGATGCTGTTGGCCGGGGTGTACAGGCCGGTGCCGCTGATGACGACGTTATGCATGGTCGTTTCTCTAATCTGTTCAGGCAGAAAGTGCTGGAACCGTCGTACCAACACACAAAGGGTCTATTCCCATCCGGGGGACGCAAACCTGGCATCGTTTTATTGCGCTGCGCGACGTGGCCGAGGGCTCTGGGTCGCGAAACCGGCGCTTATGGTCGCGAAGTTTGCCATAAACGTGGACTTTTGGCGCCTTTCTCAAGATCAACACGGATGATCGTTCCCACGCTCCTGCGTGGGAATGCAGCCCGTGACGCTCCGCGTCACTGGACGCGGAGCGTCCCCAGAGGCATTCCCACGCAGAGCGTGGGAACGATCAGCGATGGGGCTCAGGGTTCTACCTGAGTCCACTGCTTGTTCAGGCGTTTATCGGAAATCGGTGTTTTCGTGCCCAACTGTTGGGCAAACAGTGAAACCCGATATTCCTCCAGCCACCAGCGATACAACTCCAGCTGCGGATCGCGTTTGCCTTCCTGGGCATGTTTGGCCGCACGGGCCTGGTATTGCGCCCAGAGACCAGCGAGTTCACCGCTCCAGACGCGATCCTTCTGCACCTGCGCGCCAAGCTTCTCGAAACGCTGCTCGACCGCCTTCAAGTAACGCGGAATTTCTTTGAGCCACTGCATCGGTGTCTCGCGGACAAAACCCGGATACACCAGATGGCTGATTTGCTGCTTGATGTCATTCAGCGCCACGGCTTGGGCCAGATCGATCTTGCCCTTGAAGCGTTTCTGCAAACCGTGCCACAGCTTGAGAATCTCCAGCGTCAGCCGCGCTACGCGCTCGGCGTGTTCTGTCCAGCTGCCGCGTTTGCGCTCGGCCAGTGCCGCCAACCCGGCGCCGTCACGGGGCAACGGGTCTTCACCTTCGAGAATGCAGCTGTCGAGGCTGGCCAGCAGAATGTCTTCGACCAGCGCGTCGACGCGGCCCAACTCGCGATAAAGCAGGCCCAGTTCAGTCTGCCCCGGCAACTTGCTGCGCAGGAATTTCGCCGGTTCGGCCAGTTGCTGCATCAACAGACGCTGCAACGCGCGACGGTGCTGGAATTCGGCTTCGGCCGGGGTCGAGAAACGCCCCTCCTTGACCGTGCCGCCCTCTTCGACCAGCGCCGGGTACACCGTCATCGACAGCCCGGCGATCTTTTGCTGAGTCTTTTCTGCCACCGGGGCGAAGACTTTGGCCTCGACCGGCTGCTGGCTTTTCGCAGTTTGCGGCACCGCCAACGCGGCCTGACTGGCCTCGGCAAAGCGTGCGGTCAACTCAGCCAGATCGCGACCTTCGCCAAGGAATTTGCCTTGGCCGTCGACGATTTCCAGGTTCATCCGCAGATGCCCTTCGACGCCCTGTTCAGCTTCCGCCCACGCCTCATCACTGACCCGCGCACCGGTCATGCGCAACAGCTCACGACCCAGCGCTTGCGGCAACGAACCTTCGCCGAAGGTCATGCGCTGCAGGGCAGCTTTGATGAAGTCCGGCACCGGCACGAAATTCTTGCGCAGCGCCTTCGGCAAGTTGCGCACGAGGGCGATGCACTTGGCCTCGATCAGCCCCGGTACCAACCATTCCAGACGCTCCGGCGGCAGCATCGGCAACAGCGGCGCCGGCACGCGCAGGGTCACGCCGTCGCGCGGGTGATTGGGTTCGAAGTGATAGGTCAGCGCCAGCTCCAGATCGCCGATGTGCAGAGTGTCCGGATAGTGCAGCGCGGTGACTTCACTGGCCTCACGGGCGAGCACGTCTTCTTCGCGCATGATCAACAGTTGCGGATCTTTCTGACTGTTGATGCGGTACCAACTGTCGAAGGTCGCGGTCTGGTGAATCTCCGCCGGCAAGCGCGCATCGTAGAACGCGTAGAGGGTTTCTTCGTCGGCGAGAATGTCGCGACGTCGGGCCTTGGCTTCCAGTTCGTCGAGCTGCTCCAGCAGTTGTTTGTTCGCGGTGAGGCATTTGGCTCGGGACTGAATCTCGCCGCGCACCAGACCTTCGCGGATAAACAGCTCACGGGAAACCACCGGATCGATCGGGCCGTAATGCACCGGGCGGCGGCCGACCACGATCAGCCCGAACAGAGTGATCTGTTCGAACGCCACGACCTGGCCGCGCTTCTTTTCCCAGTGCGGTTCAAAGTGGTTTTTCTTGATCAGGTGCCCGGCCAGCGGTTCGATCCAGTCGGCGTCGATCTTGGCGACCATGCGCGCGTAGAGCTTGGTGGTTTCCACCAGTTCGGCGGTCATCAACCATTGCGGACGCTTCTTGCCGATGCCCGACGACGGGTGAATCCAGAAACGCCGCTGACGCGCGCCGAGGTAATCGCCGTCTTCGGTTTTCTGCCCGATCTGGCTGAGCAAACCGACCAGCACCGCTTTGTGCAGTTTCGGGTAATCCGCCGGCTCTTTGTTCAGGCTCAACTGCATGTCGCGGCAGATCAGGCTCAACTGGCGATGGGAATCGCGCCACTCGCGCAAGCGCAGATAGTTGAGGAAGTTCTTCCGGCACCAGTTGCGCAGCGGGCTCGCGGTCAGCGCTTGGCGCTGCTCTTCAAAACCACGCCACAAATTCACCAGTCCGGCGAAGTCGGAATCAACATCCTTCCATTGCGCGTGGGCCTGATCGGCGGCTTGCTGGCGCTCCGGCGGCCGCTCGCGCGGGTCTTGAATCGACATGGCACTGGCGACGATCAGCACTTCCTGCAAGCTGCCGAGCTTGGCTGCTTCGAGCAACATGCGGCCCATGCGCGGGTCGACTGGCAGACGCGCCAACTGGCGACCGAGAGGCGTCAGTTGACTGTTGCGATCAACCGCCGAGAGTTCTTGCAGCAGGTTGAAACCATCGCTGATCGCCTTGCCATCCGGCGGCTCGATAAACGGGAACGCGGTGATTTCGCCGAGGCGCAGATGCAGCATCTGCAGGATTACAGCGGCGAGGTTGGTGCGCAGAATCTCCGGATCGGTAAATTCCGGGCGGCCGTTAAAATCTTCTTCGCTGTACAAACGAATACAGATGCCCGGCTCGACCCGGCCGCAACGACCTTTACGCTGATTGGCGCTGGCCTGGGAAATCGCCTCGATCGGCAGACGCTGCACCTTGGCGCGGTAGCTGTAACGGCTGATGCGCGCGGTGCCGCTGTCGATCACATAACGGATGCCCGGCACGGTCAGCGAGGTTTCGGCGACGTTGGTCGCGAGCACCACGCGACGCCCCGGGTGCGACTGGAAAATCCGCTGCTGTTCGGCCGGTGACAGGCGCGCGTACAGCGGCAGAATTTCAGTGTGTTTGAGTTGGGCTTTGCGCAGCATGTCAGCAGCGTCACGAATCTCGCGCTCGCCCGGCAAGAACACCAGCACATCGCCGGGACTGCGGCGTTCGCTGCGTTCATAAGCGGCGACTTCATCGAGGGCGGCAAGGATCGCCTGATCCACCGTGAGGTCATCCTCGACGCGGTTGCCCTCTTCGTCCTGCTCCAGCGTCAGCGGGCGATACCAGGTATCGACCGGGAACGTGCGACCAGAAACTTCCACAATCGGCGCATCGTCAAAATGCTTGGAGAAACGCTCCAGATCGATGGTCGCCGACGTGATGATGACTTTCAGATCCGGGCGACGCGGCAGTAGGGTTTTCAGGTAGCCGAGCAGAAAGTCGATGTTAAGGCTGCGTTCGTGGGCTTCGTCGACGATGATCGTGTCGTAGCGCTCGAGGTAGCGATCGTTCTGGGTTTCCGCGAGCAAAATACCGTCGGTCATCAGTTTGATCAGGGTGTTGGAATCGCTCTGATCTTCGAAGCGCACCTGATAGCCGACCAGCGAACCGAGCGGCGTGCCGAGTTCTTCGGCGACCCGGCTGGCAACGCTGCGTGCAGCGATTCGGCGTGGCTGCGTGTGGCCGATCAAACCGTGCTGACCGCGACCGATCTCCAGACAGATTTTCGGCAACTGGGTGGTTTTACCCGAGCCGGTTTCGCCGGCGATGATCAGCACCTGGTGCTTCTCCAGCGCCTTTTTGATCTCTTCACGCTTGGCGGCGATCGGCAAACTGTCGTCGTAACGAATCACCGGCAGGCTGGCCTTGCGCGCCAGCACCTGATCACAGGACGCCTGCATGCGCGCCACCCACTGGGCCAGCTTGGCCTCATCGGGTTTCTTGCGCAGCTCAAGCAACTGCCGCCGCAGCCGGTGACGGTCGGCGAGCATGGCGTGGTCGAGGTTTTTCAGCAGTTTGTCGATGGAGGGCGATTCGTCGGTCATCGGGTAGGCAATTCGGTCGTCTGTTTATGCAGGGGGCCGATTGTCGCAGAAAAGCAGCAGCAAGCGCCAAGCTACAAGCCGCAAGTTCAAAGCGGCTCCTCACTTGTAGCTTGCAGCTTGCAGCTTTTAGCTGCTGTTCTATTCGTTATCGAGGCCTTTGCGGCGGTACGGAAAGACGTCGATGACTTTCCCCGCCCGAATCGCCTCTTGCAGGCTCTTCCAGTAATCGGCGTTATACAACTCGCCATGCAACTGATCGAACAACTTGCGCTGTCCCGAATCGGCAAACAGGAACGGCGGAAATTCCTCGGGAAACACATCCAGCGGCCCGATCGAATACCACGGCTCGGACGCCATTTCGTCTTCGGGAGTACGTGGCGCGGGAATGTGGCGGAAGTTGGCTTCGGTGAGGAAACAGATCTCGTCGTAGTCATAAAACACCACGCGTCCGTGGCGGGTGACGCCGAAGTTTTTCAGCAGCATGTCGCCGGGAAAGATATTCGCCGCTGCCAGTTGTTTGATCGCCAGGCCGTAATCCTCAAGCGCCTCGCGCACCTGCGCGTCATTGGCGTTTTCCAGATACAGGTTGAGCGGGGTCATCCGCCGTTCGGTCCAGCAGTGGCGGATCAACACGGTTTCACCTTCGACCGACACCGTCGACGGCGCCACCTCCAGCAGCTCTTCAAGACACGCCGGATCGAACTTGCTCAGGGGAAAACGGAAATCGGCGAACTCCTGGGTATCAGCCATGCGCCCGACCCGGTCGACGCTTTTCACCAGTCGATATTTCTCGATCACCGTCGCACGGTCGACGTTTTTCGACGGCGAGAATCGGTCCTTGATGATTTTGAACACGGTGTTGAAACCCGGCAACGTAAACACGCTCATGACCATGCCGCGCACACCGGGAGCCATGATGAACTGGTCATCAGTATTGGCCAGGTGATTGATCAACGCGCGGTAGAACTCGGATTTGCCGTGTTTATAGAAACCGATCGAGGTGTACAGCTCGGCGATGTGTTTGCCCGGCAGGATGCGCCGCAGGAAACCGATGAATTCCGCCGGCACCGGCACGTCGACCATGAAATACGAACGGGTGAAGGAGAAGATGATCGACACATCGGCTTCGTCGGTGATCAACGCATCGATCTGAATCCCGCGTCCTTCGCGGTGCAGCAGTGGAATCACCAGCGGCCATTGTTCGTCGCGGGTGTAGATGCGCCCGACCAGGTACGCGCCCTTGTTGCGGTACAACACCGAAGAAAACAGCTCGACGGCCAGTTCCGGATCCTTGCAGACCCAATCCGGCAGGTTCTCGCGCAACTGCGCTTCGAGCCGGCGCAAGTCGCCGGGCAAATCGGCGTAATCCTCGCTAAAGCGATAGTCGGCGAAGATGCTCGCGAGCATCCCCGACAACTGCCCTTGCGGCTTGTAGGTGCGGGTTTGTGCGGCGCGGGCCCGGCGCAGGCTCGGGCGCGTGGTGTGGATGAACATGCAGCCGTCGCTGATCAGGTCGTGGCTGAACAGCCCGCAGAAAATCGAGTTGTACCAGGTCTCGGACAATTCATCGTCGAAACGCAGGTCGATGACGCTGATGTAGGCGCTTTTCACCAGCGGCCAGCAGCTGACATTCATCAGCGTGCCGTCGTCGAAATACTCGCGCAGGCGGGCGATGGTTTCGCCGACCTTTTCTTCATAGAGATTGATCCGCGCCGCCGACGCCGTTTGCGTCTCCTGCCAGCGCGCCTGCTCGAAGCGTTCCCGGGCGCCGTCGGTGATCCGCCGGAAATGCTCGCGGTAATCGTCAAAGCCATCGAGGATCATGCGGGCGATGTCGGTGGCTGGCCATTGCTGCGGCATAAAAGAGACCTCGGCGTGCGTTTGGAAATCTGTGCCTGAGCTTAGTCACGGAAGCGCAGGCAGGTGAAGTGCAATTTCGGCCAAATCAGCGGCAGGGTTATACGCCGATACAGTTTTTGCAAAGTTTTTTTAATCGACCGTTCGGTCAATTTATCGCCTGCTCAGTCCCTTTCGCAGTCTTGCGCCAGCCCGCGCATTCTCTGGGTTTCGGGCCCGGTAACGAGCTGAAGCGTCTAGTCCGCGGTTTTCCTGCGTACAAGCGCAGCGTCAGCCAAGTCTCCAGATTGGTCTTACCAAAATAGTGGCACTTTGATATACAGCCCGCCATTACCCACCTCACAACAAGATCCTCGATCCACGAGGGCAACCTCTCCCTCAAAGATCAAGGAGCACATAGATGTCTATCCGGAATCTGCGCATCGGTTTGCGCGCCAGTTTGAGTTTTGCCGTATTGGCCGGTCTGCTGGTGGTGGTCGGCCTGTTTGGCCTGGGCCAGATGAAAACCCTGCGCGAAAGTGCGGTGGTGATTGAAGAGTCATGGATGCCGAGCATCGAGAGCATTCACGACGCTGCCGCCAACATCGCGAACATCCGCCTCGAATCCCTGCGGCTGATTACCAGCACCCAGCCTGCCGTGCGCGACCGAAGCAAAGGCATCATCAAGGCGCAACGCGAGGAATTGCTCAAGCGCCTCGGCGACCACAAAACCCTGCTCTCCAGTGCTGAGGAAGGGGCGATGCTCGACAGCTTGAATGCCAGCACCGCCAAGTACATGAGCATCCTCGAGCAGATCATCGTCCAGATCGACGCCGGGCAGACTGAACAGGCCTACACGCGCCTGAACAATGAACTGGCGCCACAAGGTGGGGTACTCGACAAGGCCCTGGAGCAGATGATCGCGTTCAACCAGCAAGGTGCCGATGCCGCCGCCGACGCAGCCGCCGCGATGTATCAGCAGGCGCTGTGGATTGTCGCGACGATCATTGTCATCGCGCTGATCGCCACCCTGCTGCTGGCTTGGCAATTGACCCGCAGCATCACCACGCCGATCAATCAGGCACTGAACGTGGCGCGCCGCATTGCCTCTGGCGACCTCAGTGGACAGATCGCCAGCAGTGGCAAGGATGAAGCCGCGCAGTTGCTCGACGCCTTGGCCGAGATGCAGGGCAATCTGCGTTCGACCATTCGCGGCATCAGCGAATCGGCGCAGCAACTGGCGTCTGCTGCCGAGGAAATGAGTTCGGTGATGGAACAAAGCACCCGCGGTCTGCAACAACAGAACGACCAGATTGAGCAAGCCGCCACGGCTGTCACCGAAATGAGCACAGCGGTGGACGAAGTGGCCGCCAATGCGGTGTCCAGTGCCGAGGCTTCCGAAGCCTCCAACGAAGACAGCAAGCACGGCCATGTGCAGGTCAGCGAAACCATCAGTTCGATTCAGGAATTGGTCAGCGCGGTACTGGGCGCGTCGGAGCAAGCCGAGGGCTTGGCCACCCAGGCGCAGGACATCAGCAAAGTGCTGGAGGTGATTCGCGGGATCGCCGGGCAAACCAATCTGCTGGCGCTCAACGCAGCCATCGAAGCGGCGCGCGCCGGCGAGGCCGGGCGTGGATTTGCCGTGGTCGCCGATGAGGTTCGCTCGCTGGCGCAACGCACGCAGAACTCCACTGAAGAAATCGAGCTGATGATCAGCAGCATCCAGCAAGGCACCAGTGCCACCGTCGGCGCCCTGCAAAGCAGTGCCGAGCAGGCTGAACATACCTTGCGTCGAGCCAATAGCGCCGGGCAGGCATTGGAGAAAATCACTGCATCGATTTCGCAGATCAACCAGCGCAACCTGGTAATCGCCAGCGCTGCCGAGCAACAGGCACTGGTGGCCCGCGAGGTTGATGAGAATCTGGTGAACATCCGCGATCTGTCGACGCAAACCGCTGCCGGCGCCACCCAGACATCGGCCGCGAGCCAGGAACTGTCGCGTCTGGCCGTCGATCTCAACGGGCTGGTCACGCGTTTTGTGATCTGAGCCAGCAGTTCAACGCCCGAATAGCGGTTGCCTTCGTCAGGGCGCTCGGCAACACTCTCGTCCCGATCAAGGAAGGAGCCCCGCCGTGAGCCCTGTCGATATTTTCCGTATGTTGTCGCTGGCAGCCATCTGGGGCGCGAGTTTTCTGTTCATGCGTGTGATCGCGCCGGTGATCGGCCCGGTCCCGACGGCATTCTTTCGCGTGTCGATCGCCGCCGCCGGGTTGCTGGTCATTCTGGGGCTGATGCGCATCAGTTGGGATTTCAAAGGCAAACTGAAAACCGTGATGCTGCTGGGCGTGATCAATTCCGGGCTGCCGGCGACGCTCTACTCAGTCGCCGCGCAAGTGTTGCCGGCCGGTTATTCGGCGATTTTCAACGCCACCACACCGTTGATGGGGGTGCTGATCGGCGCGTTGTTCTTCAGTGAGAAGCTCACGGCCGCCAAGTTCAGCGGCGTGTTTCTCGGTCTGTTCGGCGTTGGCGTGCTGACCCGTGCCGGTCCCGTGGCATTCGATCTGCAATTGCTGATGGGCGCCCTCGCCTGCTTGTTGGCGACGACGTGCTACGGCTTTGCCGGGTTCCTCGCGCGGCGCTGGCTGGATCAGGCCGGCGGCCTCGACCCACGCCTGTCAGCACTGGGCAGTATGCTCGGCGCGACGTTGTTCCTTTTGCCGCTGTTCGGCTACAGCGTCATCACCGCGCCACCGGTCAGTTGGGGTGGCTGGAATGTCTGGTTGTCGCTGCTCGGTCTGGGCCTGGGATGCACGGCATTTGCGTACATCATTTATTTCCGCCTGCTCAGCTCGATCGGTCCGGTGAAGTCGATGACCGTGACCTTCATGATTCCGCCGTTCGGCGTGTTGTGGGGGGCGTTGCTGCTGGATGAGCCGTTGTCGATGGCGCATGTGTATGGCGGGGTGCTGATTGCGGCGGCGTTGTGGCTGGTGTTGAAGCCCGCTGCGCTAAAACCGGTTGAAGTGAATACCCGGTAGGCGCTGCCGCAGGCTGGGATCTTTTGATGTTGTTTTTAAAGACAAGATCAAAAGATCGCAGCCTGCGGCAGCTCTACAGGGGTTAGCGTTATTGAGATTTACGGAATACGAATGCTAGGCCGATGACGATCAACACCATCCCCAGCACACTCAACGCCGCCAGGCGATTACCGAAAATCAGGTAGTCCATCACCGCCGTCACCGCCGGCACCAGATAGAACAGACTGGTGACATTCACCAGATTGCCCCGCGCGATCAGCCGATACAGCAACAGCGTCGCCAGCACCGAAACCACCAGCCCCATCCACAACACCGGCACGATAAAACCTGCGCTGTGTTCGAAATGAAACGGCTGAAACGGTACAAAAATCCCGCATAACAACAGCCCGGCCAGGTATTGCACCGGCAGCGTGCCGAGGGGATTGTCGGTGATGCGCTTCTGCATGATCGAGCCCAGGGTCATGCTCGCCAACGCCAGCAGACCGAAGAGCATTCCCGCCCAGGACATCCCGGCCAGGCCAATGCCCTGATAAACCACCATGATCAGGCCGGCCAGCCCCAGCGCCAGACCGAACAGACGGCTCGCCGAGCGCTGCCGCTCCATCAAGACCACGGTGAGAATCGGCTGCACGCCCATGATGGTCGCCATCACGCCCGGGGTGACCTTGGTGTTCAGCGCCAACAGATAGAAAATCTGATAAGCCCCCAGCAACACCACGCCCGTGGCAATCGCGTAGAGCATCGGCTTGCCGCCCTTGGGCAGTTTCAATTTGAGCAACGGCGCCAATAGCAACAGCCCGCACAGGGCGATCACGAAGCGCATCAGCAGAAAGGCAAAGGGCGAGGCGTGGGCCAGGCCCCATTTTGAGAAGATCGCCCCGCTGCTCCACAGCAGAACGAACAGGCTCGTGGACGTCGCCGCGAGCACGGATTTTTTCGACAGGACAAACATGGATACCACCTGTAGTCAGGCAAAAAGCCAACTCAGCCGAAGCTGAAATTCAGTAGGTTTTTCTGGCGGGCGCAGGGGTCAGCAAAGAATGCCGATCAGCCCGAAACGCCAACGCCCGGCGGTGATACGACTGCGCACACCGGCGTGCTACTGACAGGTGGGGGGTAATGACTGATCTGTTTGGGCTGCTGATTCCCGCACGGCACGACGCCAGCGTTGAACGCTGAATCGACTACCGCGTTGATAAGGGATGCAGGCATTTGGGCAGATCTTTTTTGAAGGATTGAAGGTGAGTCGTGCGACTCACGAGCGCCGACTATAACCAGCGGGGGACATGGATTGCAATGATTTGGACAAAGGGCCAGTAGCGACGAATGGATGACTGCTGAATAGGCTGTAGAGCAACCGCAACACCTATCGATGGGGAGACATGGAATGCTCGAAATCACATGCCAAGGGAACGGACGTATTTGCGGTATCAGTTGTATCGGTCGCTGGCCAGGAAGCAGGCAAGCATCGCCACTGCTCTGTTGCAGCTACCAGCGGGACAGGAGTTGTCGAAAGTATGCTTTGAACCTATCGATGCCAAAGCGCTAGGTGCGTTTGAGCTTTGGGATGATCCGTATTTTTGCTGGCGAGAGATTGCCGAATGGAAGTCACGAGAACCTTTGTCCCTGGATATCGCGATCTGGTTTGAAGAACAGCTGTGCGGGCTGTGTTTTGTCAACCCGAACAAAAGCCGCCAGCGAATTCGAATCGTACGATTGGAGGGGCGGCCCGGAGTGCCTCACCCGCTTAAAAAGCGTATTGCGCTTTTGTCGATGGTGGCCATAGATGAGTTTGCGCAAATAATCGGCAGTAAGTGCATTGAAGTGCAGGAACCGATACCAGGAGCAATTCCTGTTTATACAAAACTCGGCTTCAAATTTGATTTTGAAGGCCGCCTTGTCCTCGCAGTGGAGAGTAAAGTATCGTGAAACCTGTTCAATTAATGATCAACGAGGGCGGGAGCATGCGTAAAACTGTGAAAAAATCCCCCACTAAGAAAAGATCAATCAAAACTGACGAAAAGCTTATCTCCTCCGAACTATCAGCCAATCAGCAGCGTTTTCTTCAGCTATTGATTACAGGCATCGAAGACGAACCCAACGTTCTCGCTGGACGGCGCTGATTCGCAGGCAATAAAAAACCGCTCACAAAGAGCGGTTTTTTATGACCTGATCCAGCCTCAACCAAACAGCCAATACCCCAACAACGTCAACACCACCACCGCCAGCACCGGCCGCATCACGCGGTAGGCTTTCGGATGACGGCGTTTCCACTGTTTGACCACGCCGCTGAACTTGTCGCTGAAATTCTTGCTCCAGGCGTAGGCCTGATTGATGCCGCCGACACGTTCGTCGTCGAGGTTCTGCGGTGCGGTTGCACGGCCGAGCCAGCCGCTGATCGAGCGGTTGATGCGCGTCATCAGACGGTTTCGCAGTGGACGCTCGACGTCGCAGAACAGGATCACCCGGGTCTTTTCGGTTTCGTTCTTGACCCAGTGCACGTAGGTCTCGTCGAACATCACGTCTTCGCCATCACGCCAGGCGTAAACCTGGCCGTCGACGAAAATCCGGCAGTCGTCGGAGTTCGGCGTCGAGAGGCCAAGGTGATAACGCAGGGAGCCGGCGAACGGGTCACGGTGCGGGTTGAGGTGACTGCCACCCGGCAGCAGGGCAAACATCGCGCCTTTGACATTGGGGATGGCACTGACCAGCGCCACGGTTTTCGGGCACAGGGTTTCAGCCGACGGCAGCGGTTTGTCGTACCACTTGAGGTAGAAACGCTTCCAGCCCTTTTTGAAGAACGAACCGAACCCGGCATCGTTATTCTTTTCAGCGGCGCGGATGTAGCCCTCATCGAACAAGTGCATGGCTTCGTCGCGAATGGTTTCCCAGTTATCGCGCAGCACATCCAGTTCCGGAAACTTGCTGCGATCCAGGTACGGCTTGGACGGCACGCCGGAGAACAGGTACATCAAGGCGTTGTACGGGGCGAACAACGCCGAGTGGTTGACGAACTGACGCAGTACCGGCAATCGCGCCTTGCCGCGCAAATGCACATAGAGCGTGCTGCCCAGAAACAGCAACAGCACAAACGCCTTGGCGGCAAACGAAACGGTCATCAACAACTCCTTGAATAAAGACAACGCTGCGCAATGCCCATTTACCCTGCATGGCAGCCGGCCATGATAAACACTACCGGCCTCGGGAAAAACCCGCTCAACCCAAGATTCAGCGTTAAGAATTGCGCAACAAAGCATTTATTAACATAACGATCCTGAACCTTGGCTGACCTGAATCAAATGGATTTACTGCTGATTCTCCTGTTCGGTGAACAGGTCACTGAACAGCATGCTCGACAGATAACGCTCACCCGAGTCCGGCAGAATCACCACAATGGTCTTGCCCTGCATCTCCGGAGTTTCCGCCAAGCGCACCGCAACAGCCATTGCAGCACCGCAGGAGATACCGCAGAGAATCCCTTCTTCCTGCATCAAGCGCAGGGCCATGGCTTTGGATTCTTCATCGGTGACCTGCTCGACCCGGTCAACCATCGACAGGTCGAGGTTTTTTGGGACGAAACCGGCGCCGATCCCCTGGATCTTGTGCGGACTTGGCTTGATCTCTTCGCCGGCCAAAGCCTGGGTGATGACGGGCGAGGACACCGGTTCAACAGCCACCGACAGAATCGGTTTGCCCTGAGTATTCTTGATATACCGCGAAACGCCGGTGATGGTTCCGCCCGTGCCGACGCCCGCTACCAGTACATCGACCGCACCATCGGTATCGTTCCAGATTTCCGGGCCGGTGGTTTTTTCATGTATGGCCGGGTTTGCCGGGTTATCGAACTGCGCCGGCATGAAGTATTTTTCGGCATCGCTGGCGACGATCTCGGCAGCTTTCTCGATAGCGCCTTTCATGCCTTTCGCCGGCTCGGTCAACACCAGTTCGGCGCCCAACGCCTTGAGGACCTTACGCCGTTCGATGCTCATAGACGCCGGCATCGTCAGCATCAATTTGTAGCCACGCGCGGCTGCAACGAACGCCAGGCCGATGCCGGTGTTGCCCGAGGTTGGCTCAACGATGGTCATGCCCGGTTTGAGTTTGCCGTTGCTTTCGGCGTCCCAGATCATGTTCGCGCCGATACGGCACTTGACTGAATAACCGGGATTGCGCCCTTCAATCTTGGCCAGGATGGTCACGCCACGCGGCGCAATGCGGTTGATCTGCACCAGCGGCGTATTACCGATGGAATGGGCGTTGTCAGCGAAAATGCGGCTCATGGCTGGGTCCTTATGCAGCGTTGAATTCAGCCTTCCAAGGTAAGCCTGTTGCCCATCGCAGTCCAGTCGGGTCGAACGTCTGTGGTCGCTGACAGTCAATCGCTTTACATCGTTTGGGAATTACCGCCATGAAGCGTCGCTACAGTTGGCCGTTGTGGACCCTCGCGGGAGTTGTTGTGCTGCTGATCGCCTTGCACATCGCCCTGCCCTACATGGTGCGCGACTACCTGAATGGCAAGCTTGCGGACATGGGTGACTACCGTGGCCAGATCACTGACGTCGATCTGGCCCTGTGGCGCGGGGCCTACAAAATCAACGGCCTGAAAATCGTCAAGGTCGACGGCAAAGTACCGGTGCCGTTCGTCAACGCACCGCTCATAGATCTGGCCGTCAGCTGGCACTCGCTGTGGTACGACCACGCGGTGGTCGCACAAGTGAAGTTCGTCAAACCTGAAGTGAACTTCGTCGACGGCGGTGCCAACAAGCAGAACTCCCAAACCGGTCAAGGCACCGACTGGCGCGAACAGCTGGGCAAGTTGCTGCCCATCACCCTCGACGAGGTGCAGATCAATGACGGCAAGATCAGTTTCCGCAACTTCAACTCAAAACCGCCGGTCAACATGAACGCCACCAACGTCGACGCGAGCATCTACAACCTGACAAACGTCGTCGACAAAGAAGGCAAGCGTGATGCCCGCTTTGAAGGCAAAGCCCTGCTGCTCGGCCACGCACCGCTGGAAACCACGGCGACATTCGATCCTCTGAGCAATTTCGAAGACTTCGAATTCCGCCTGCGTGCCAAAGATATCGAACTCAAAAGCATGAACGACTTCGCTTCGGCCTACGGCAAATTCGACTTCAATGCCGGCCACGGTGATGTCGTCATCGAAGCCAAAGCCAAGAAAGCCCAAGTCAACGGTTACATCAAACCGCTACTGCGCGACGTCGAAGTGTTCAACTGGCAACAGGACGTGGAAAACAAAAACAAAAGCATCTTCCGCTCAGTCTGGGAGGCGTTGGTTGGTGGCACTGAAACCGTGCTGAAGAACCAGGCAAAAAACCAGTTCGCCACCAAGGTCGAACTCAGCGGCAACGTCCACCAGCAAAATATCAGCGCGTTCGAAGCGTTTTTGCAGATTTTGCGCAATGGTTTCGTACAGGCATTCAGTGCGCGGTATGAGCGGCCCAAGCCGGATGCAGGTTAGGGTCTGGAGGTAAAAATGCATCCCGATACATGTCTCGACTCAGGTCAACCGTCACTTGCTGGCCATTGATAAAAGTCAGTGACAATAGGCAATCTGGATGTGCAGTAACTGCTGATAAGCGTGGTCGTTTCATAGGTAACAACTTTTAGCGCCTCCAAATGGGCGAAGTGGGACATGCTTCACAACGGAGCGGGATCAATCTTCCAGGCTATAGAAAGTTTTGCCGCAGGTACTGACGTGTCCACAGAGGCTATCGCCGAATCAATCAGCTAAAAATACTGGCCATACGCCAAGACTGAGTCAACATGTGACGCCCCATTCAGAGACTGAATAAGCCGTCTGCGTTCACAGTCGACCGGCCTGCGCGTTATAGTCGGGCATCCGATTATTTCGCCCCCGCCCTGCCCGTTCAGGTCGGCGTTACCGTTCGAGGATTAGCAGATGAAGTTCGAAGGCACCCAGGCCTACGTCGCCACCGATGACCTGAAGCTGGCGGTCAACGCCGCCATCACCCTGGAGCGGCCGCTGCTGGTCAAGGGCGAGCCGGGCACCGGTAAGACCATGCTCGCCGAGCAACTGGCCGAGTCGTTCGGCGCCAAGCTGATCACCTGGCACATCAAGTCCACCACCAAGGCGCATCAGGGCCTGTACGAGTACGATGCGGTCAGCCGTTTGCGCGACTCGCAACTGGGCAACGAAAAAGTCCACGACGTGCGCAACTACCTGAAGAAGGGCAAGCTCTGGGAGGCCTTCGAGTCTGAAGAGCGGGTTATTCTGCTGATCGACGAGATCGATAAGGCCGACATCGAATTCCCTAACGACCTGCTGCAAGAACTCGACAAGATGGAGTTCTACGTTTACGAGATCGACGAGACCATCAAGGCAAAAAAACGCCCGATCATCATCATTACCTCCAACAACGAGAAAGAGCTGCCGGACGCCTTCCTGCGCCGTTGCTTCTTCCATTACATCGCCTTCCCCGACCGCACCACCCTGCAGAAAATCGTCGACGTGCACTACCCGGACATCAAGAAAGATCTGGTCAGCGAAGCGCTAGACGTGTTCTTCGACGTGCGCAAGGTGCCGGGCCTGAAGAAGAAGCCGTCGACTTCGGAGCTGGTCGACTGGCTGAAGCTGCTGATGGCCGACAACATCGGCGAAGCGGTGCTGCGCGAACGCGATCCGACCAAGGCTATTCCGCCACTGGCCGGTGCTCTGGTGAAGAACGAACAAGACGTGCAACTGCTTGAGCGTCTGGCGTTCATGAGCCGTCGCGGTTCTCGCTAAGAGGCTGATGCCATGTTGCTCAACCTGTTCAATGAAATGCGTGCAGCCAAGGTGCCGGTGTCGGTGCGCGAGTTGCTCGACCTGAACAACGCACTGAAACAGCGCGTGACCTTCGCCGACATGGACGAGTTCTACTACTTGTCGCGGGCAATTCTGGTGAAGGACGAACGCCATTTCGACAAGTTCGACCGCGCGTTCGGCGCCTACTTCAATGGCCTCGAGAAGCTCGACGATCACTTGCAGGCGCTGATTCCCGAAGACTGGTTGCGCAAGGAATTCGAGCGTTCGCTGAGTGACGAGGAACGCGCGCAAATCCAGTCCCTTGGCGGTCTGGACAAGCTGATCGAAGAGTTCAAGAAACGCCTCGAAGAACAGAAGGAACGCCACGCCGGCGGCAACAAATGGATTGGCACCGGCGGCACCAGTCCGTTTGGCTCCGGTGGATTCAACCCGGAAGGCATTCGGGTTGGCGACGCTGGCAAGCGCCAGGGCAAAGCGGTGAAAGTCTGGGATCAACGCGAGTACAAGAACCTCGATGACTCGGTGGAACTGGGTACGCGCAACATCAAAGTTGCACTGCGTCGCCTGCGTAAATTCGCCCGCCAAGGTGCAGCAGAAGAACTCGACATCGACGGCACCATCGACCACACCGCCAAGGACGCCGGGCTGCTGAATATCCAGATGCGTCCCGAGCGACGCAACACGGTGAAGCTGTTGTTGCTGTTCGACATCGGCGGCTCGATGGACGCGCACGTGAAGATCTGTGAAGAGCTGTTCTCGGCCTGCAAGACCGAGTTCAAGCATCTGGAGTACTTCTACTTCCACAACTTCGTGTATGAATCGGTGTGGAAGAACAACATGCGCCGCACTTCGGAGCGCACTTCAACGCAGGATCTGCTGCACAAGTACGGCGCCGATTACAAAGTGATTTTCATCGGTGACGCCGCCATGGCGCCCTATGAAATCACCCAGGCCGGCGGCAGCGTCGAACACTGGAACGAAGAGCCGGGTTATGTGTGGATGCAGCGGTTCATGGAGAAGTACAAGAAGCTCATCTGGATTAACCCGTATCCGAAAGATACCTGGGGGTATACCTCGTCGACCAATATCGTGCGGGATTTGATCGAGGATCAGATGTATCCATTGACGTTGCGTGGGCTGGAAGAAGGGATGCGGTTTTTGTCCAAGTGATCTGCTGCGTCTGTACTGACGCCATCGCGGGCAAGCCCGCTCCAACAGGTATCGGTGGTGTACATAAATTTCGTGTACAACTCGGACACTGTGGGAGCGGGCTTGCCCGCGATGCTTTTAGCTATTTCTGAAGCGCTGCAGATATTTGATGTGCTCACGATGCGCGACATCTTGCACCACCGGCCGCAACCGCACCTGCGCCCCCGGCAGACACTGCGCCAACCGCGCCAGCGCCAGCGGCGTCAACGCCCCCAGTCGCGGATACCCGCCAATTGTCTGCCGATCATTGAGCAACACAATCGGCTGCCCGTCCGGCGGCACCTGCACCGCGCCCAACGGAATCCCCTCGGAAATCATCGGCTGGCCCTGATATTCCAACGCCTTGCCCAGCAAACGAATCCCCATGCGATCCGCACGACTGTCCAGCGTCCAGGCACTGTTGAACACATCAAACACGCTCTGCCCGCTGAACTGGCCGATCTGCGCGCCAAGCACCAGATCCAGAGGTAAAGGCGATTTCAAATCCGGGCGCAGCGCCAATGGCACTTCCCGCACCAACAGCGATTCGCCGTGATAACTCAACGTCGAACCCTTGGCCAACGGCAAGCCCATGCCATCAAGCCCGCCGAGTTCTTCACGCACCACCGTGGCGCTACTGCCCAGCACCTTCGGCGCCGCAAAGCCACCGGGCGCCGCCAGATAGGCCCGAGCCCCAAGTAATGGCTGCGTGAACTGCAGTTTTTGCCCTCTGCCCAACTTGAAACTGCACCACGGCGCCAGTGGCTGACCGTCGACCTGCGCACCGAGATCCGCCCCGGTCAACGCCAGCAAGCAATCCTCGTCAGCTACCACAGCAAACCCACCGTGGGTGATTTCGACGACAGGCACATCCAGCCCATTGCCCAGCAACCAATTGGCCCAACTCATCGAACACCAATCCGCCGCACCGCCCTGGGTCACGCCCAGATGCCGCACGCCGAATCGTCCGGCATCCTGCAACAGGCACAGCGGCGTACTCGCTTCAATCGTCAGTCGGCTCATGCCTGCGCCTCCAATGGCGTGTCGTCGCCGCCCAGATTGACGAACTCGGCGTGACTGATCGCTTCGAAGCGCACCGTATCGCCGGGTTGCATCAGGCTGTAGCCATCGCGGTTGCGGTCGAACAATTTGGCCGGGGTGCGGCCGATCAGATTCCAGCCGCCGGGAGATACCACGGGATACGCAGCGGTTTGCCGTTCAGCAATCCCGACGCTGCCAGCGGCGACTTTCTTGCGTGGGGTGTTCAAGCGCGGCGCCGCAAGAACTTCTTCGACCAAGCCCATGAAGGCAAAACCGGGCGCGAAACCGAGGGCGAATACCTGATATTCACGTCCGCTGTGGCGACGAATCACCTCCTCCACCGCCAGCCCACTGCGCTGGGCCAGCAAGCTCAGTTCGGGTCCGACGCTGAGGTCATACCAGACCGGCAGCACATGACATTGCCCGGCGGATTGTGCATTTGGCGACAGATCAATCAGCGCCTCAGCAATCAATTCCCGCGCCTGATTCGGGCTCAGAATTGCTAAATCGTAATGCACCATCAACGTCGTGTACGACGGCACCAGATCGATCAGTTGCCCACCGAACACCGCACGCAAACGCTCACTGGCGGCGAGCATCCACGGCATATTGGCTTCGGCGATTTCATCGAACAGACGCAGCATCAGGCAATCCAGTGCCACCACTTCAATCCTTGGGTTCATGGGGCGCTCTGCTGATTCAAGGCGTGGCGAATGCGTTGCACGGCGGCCACCGAACTGGCGTTGTCGCCGTGCACACAGAGGGTATTGGCTTGCAGGTGCAAGGCGCTGCCGTCATTGGCGGTCAGGTTGTCGCCACGGGCGATGGTCAGTGCTTGCTCGATGATGATCTCGGGATCGTGATGCACCGCGCCCGGCAGTTGCCGCGAAACCAGTCTGCCAGCGCTGTCGTACGCGCGGTCGGCAAAGGCTTCGAACCACAGGGTCACGCCATACTCATCGCCGATTTGCTGCGCGGCAGAATTGTCGCGAGTGGCCATCAGCATCAGCGGCAAGCTGCGGTCGTAAGCGGCTACAGCCTGGATCACCGCACGCAATTGCGCCGGGTTGGCCATCATGTCGTTGTACATCGCGCCATGAGGTTTGACATAACTGACGCGCCCGCCCTGCGCCTTGCAAATGCCGTCGAGGGCGCCGATCTGGTAATGCAGGATGTCTTGCAGCTCTTGCGCCGAATACGCCATGGAGCGGCGACCGAAGCCGACCAGATCCTGATAGGCCGGGTGTGCACCAATCTGTACGCCGTGGCTCAAGGCCAGGCTGACGGTCTTGCGCATGATGCTCGGGTCGCCGGCATGGAAGCCGCAGGCGACGTTGGCGCAATCGATGAAGGGCATGACTTCCGCATCCAGACCCATGGTCCAGTTGCCGAAGCTCTCGCCGATGTCGCAATTCAATAGCAGGCGGCTCACGGTGAACACTCCTGTAGGGCTTGTCTTTTTATCTGTAGGACTTTGCAACGCAGGTTATCAGTTACTGCGCATCGAGTTGCTTGCCACGGGTTTCCGGCAAGCTCAACGCCGCGATAATCACCACGCCGTAAGACACCGCCGCAAAGGCGCCGATGCCGACGCTCAACGGTACTTTCTGGCTGAGCAAGCCGATCAGCAGTGGAAACAATGCCGCCAGTGCCCGACCGATGTTGTAGCAAAAGCCCTGCCCCGAACCGCGAATGCGTGTAGGAAACAGCTCAGTCAGAAACGCGCCCATGCCGCTGAAGATCCCCGAGGCGAAGAAGCCCAGCGGGAAGCCCAGCCACAGCATCACGCCATTGCTGACCGGCAGTTGCGTATACAGCAGAACGATGGTGAACGAGCCGACCGCGAACAGGATGAAGTTCTTTTTCCGCCCGAGCAGATCGGTCAGGTAGGCGCTGATCACGTAGCCGATGTAGGAGCCGACAATCACCATCGCCAGATACCCGCCAGTGCCGAGCACGCTCAAGCCGCGCTCATTCTTGAGAAAGGTCGGCAGCCACGAAGTGATTGCGTAATAGCCGCCCAAGGCGCCGGTGGTCAGCAGTGAAGCGCGGAACGTGGTGAAAAGCATGCCAGGCGCAAATATCTCGTAAAACTTCGATTGATTCTCCGGCGTCTGCTGAGCCTTGGCCTCGCGATAGATCTCCGGATCTTTCACCAATCGACGGACGAAAATCACGAAAATCGCCGGCACGATGCCGAGAATGAACAGCGCGCGCCAGGCATCTTCCGGCGGCAATACCGAGAACAGCAGCGCATACAGAATCGCCGTCAGCCCCCAACCCAGCGCCCACCCGGATTGCACCATGCCCACCGCTTTGCCACGGTCCTTGGCGCGGATCACCTCGCCGATCAGCACCGCACCGGCGGTCCACTCGCCGCCGAAACCGAAGCCCATCAAGGTGCGGGCGATCAGCAGTTGTTCGTAGTTTTGCGCGAAGCCGCAGAGGAAGGTGAAGAAGGCGAACCACAGCACGGTGAGTTGCAGGGTGCGGACGCGACCGATGCGGTCGGAGAGAATCCCGGCAACCCAGCCGCCAATTGCTGAAGCGATCAAGGTGCTGGTGTGAATCAGCCCGGCCTCGCCCGTGGTGATGCCCCACATCGCAATCAGCGTCGGCACGACGAAGCTGAGCATCTGCGTGTCCATGCCGTCCAGACCGTAGCCGATTTTGCAGCTCCAGAACGTACGGCGCTCCTGCTGGTTGATGTTGCGATACCAGTCGAACGGCCCCGGACGTGCCGTTGCCGGGGATGCTTCAAGGGTGTCGGGAGCACTCATGGCTTATCTCCGCAGGTTTTTTATTGGTCTTGTTCGTAGCCCCGACGACGCCTATCGTGGGGACCGGATGCGTCGATTTTTCGTCGCGCGGCCCTGTCGCGTCCAACGAATAAAAACCCGCCTTAGCCATAAGAAAAATTTGTCACCCGAGCCTTGCCCATGAACCTGAAGTTTCTCGAGACCTTTGTCTGGGTCGCCCGCCTGAAGAGTTTTCGCCTGACCGCCGACAAGCTGTTCACCACCCAGGCGTCGATCTCCAGCCGCATTGCGGTGCTGGAAGGCGAGCTGGGGGTGAAGCTGTTTCTGCGTGATTCGCGCGGTGTCAGCCTGACGCCCGAAGGTCTCAAAGTGCTGGAATACGCCGAACAGATGCTCGACACCATGTCGGCGCTCAAGCAGTCGATCGAGACCCGTTCAAGCAAAGTTGGCCGCGTGCGCATCGGCGTGATGGACACGGTGATTCACACCTGGCTGAGCCCTTTGGTGGCGCAGATGACCGACCTTTATCCACGGGTGGAAATCGAGCTGGTGGCAGATACCTCGCTGAACCTCTGCGATCAGCTGCAAAAAGGCTTTCTCGACATCGTTCTGCAAACCGATCTGGTGCGCCATGAAAGCGTGCGCAGTCTGGAACTGGCCAGCCATCCGCTGGGCTGGATCGTCGCCAGCAATTCGATCTACAACCGCGACTATGCTGACCTCGCTGAACTGGCGCAGGAACGCATCATCACCTACTCGAAAAACTCCCGGCCGCATCAGGATCTGCTGGCGTTGATGCAGGCCAACGGTGTGTTGGCGCCGCGCTTGAATTGCGTGAATTCGGTGTCGGCGATCACGCGGTTGTTGCGCGATGGATTTGGTGTTGGTGTGTTGCCGCCGGTGTTGGTGGCTGAGGAATTGGCGCGAGGGGAACTGACGCTGTTGGCCATTGATCAGCGGCCACCGAATTTGCAGGTGGTGGTGTCGTGGCGGGTCGGCGTGGAATGGGTCGAAGAGATTGTGACGTTGTGTCAGCAGGTGTTGGCGGGGTATGCGCAGAAGGTGGGCAAGGACTATATGGCTTTAAGTTGATCGTTCCTACGCTCCGCGTGGGAATGCAGCCCGGGACGCTCCGCGTCCCTCGAGAGCCGAACGCGGAGCGTCCGTTGAGGCATTCCCACGCAGAGCGTGGGAACGATCATCCTGCGCTGATCTTAGAGGCCGCGCACGTCGCGGTCTTCAATCGGCCGGCTCTGGCGCAAACGCTTGCCGCCGAGCACCACCCAGTCGATCAGGCGGAACAGGCATTCGATCCCGAACGACAGCAACAAAGCGCCGCTCATGCCCCAGATCATCGCCTCCGGGGTCAGCAGAATCTGATAGCTGTAGCCGTTCCAGGTTTCCTTGCGGATATCCGGATCGGCTGCCAGCACCACTTGCAGGAAGCGGATGTACCAAGGGCCCTGCATCGCCTGGAACTGTTTATCCAGCGCAAGCTGACGTGTAAGCAAGGTGTTCAGACTGTCGGCATCGCTGCGAAAAATCGGATCCTCACTGGCACGGTAATGCGCCACCAGCGCCTGCATATCGCCCTTGAAAAACTGATCGGCAGTGCCCTGAAAGCCGCGCAAACCGGTCTGCGCTTCGATCAGATGCGCCTCGACCCGTTTCGCGTAATCGTTGATGAACCCAGGCACCTGGACACCGATCAACAGGCCCGCCGCAAACAACACCAGCCGTAGATAACTGAGCAACATGGGGTGCAATCCTTATTCGGTCTTGCCTTGGCTTACGCATTCGCCGCGTCGCCACAGGCTCCATTGGCCCGGTTCATAGCGGGTCCAGGTTTCGTTTTCGGTCAACGGTTCGGTGGCGATCACCGTCACCACGTCGTTGGGCGTGGTTTCGGCCTGGAAATCGACGATCACATCGACGTCCTTGAGCCGCGCCGGGCCGAACGGTGCGCGCCGGGTGATCTGTGCGAGTTTGGTCGAGCAATAGCAGAACAGCCAGTCGCCATCGCTGAGCAGGCAGTTGAACACGCCTTTGCTGCGATATTCGGCGCAGGCTGCGACCAGATCCGGCAGCAGCTCTTCTACTTCGACCGGTTCCGGAAAGGCTGCACGCACGCGGTTGAGCAAATCGCAGAACGCCGCTTCGCTGTCGGTATCGCCGACCGGGCGGTAGAAACTTTTGATCGAGGTGAAGTCGGCGAGCTGGCCGTTGTGCGCGAAGCACCAGTTGCGCCCCCACAGTTCTCGGACGAACGGGTGGGTGTTGGACAGGCAGACCTTGCCGACGTTGGCCTGACGAATGTGGCCGATGACCACTTCGCTCTTGATTGGATAACGCTGCACCAGATTGGCGACTTCCGACTCACAACTGGCGGCAGGATCCTGAAACAGACGCAAGCCACGCCCTTCATAAAACGCGATGCCCCAGCCGTCGCGGTGCGGGCCAGTACGTCCGCCGCGCTGCATCAGGCCGGTGAAGCTGAACACGATATCGGTCGGCACGTTGGCACTCATGCCCAGTAATTCACACATGTGCGGACTCTCGGGTTACAAACGCGGCTCGACCCGCATGCGCTGCGGATTGCTTGGCACCGGTGGGCGACCGTAACGGTCATCGCCGGCACCGCCGAATGGCTGATCGTCGTCGCGATCATCGGCGCGGGCTGCAGCTTTGGCGGCTTCGGCCTGTTCGCGGCGCGCACGGGAAGCCCGTTCGATCGGGAAGCGGATCAAGATAAAGATCAGGTAGATGCCGAAGGCGATCATGCCGTACATGAACAGATCGGAGACCGCCCGCCAGGCGTTGTTGCCGACCTTGAACGCCAAGTCCAGCGCAGTGATGGCGATGGACGGCGCAACCTTGGCTTTCACCGGGTCAATGATGGTCGGGCTGAACAGCAACACCGCCATCAGCACACGCAGTGGCTCGCGCAACCAGCGCCACATCCAGGTAGTCAGGCGCATCCATACCAACAGGCAGCCCACAGCGGCAAAGGCGTAGAGGCCCCAGGCGATCAGATAGTCGTTCTCGGTCATGGTGTCCATGGCAAGGCAGGCAAAGAGGCGCTTATAGTAACGACTTTTCGCCCGCCCGGCTTGTCCCAATAGACACACGACCTGTAGGAGTGAGCCTGCTCGCGATGACGGACTGCCAGACGACATTGATGTTGAAGCTGCCGGCCTCATCGCGAGCAGGCTCACTCCTACAGAGGTTGCAGTGATAGCCAGATCCGCGAAAACCCCTATTCCGTACATTGTCCGAGAGCCTTCCATGCCCCAATCCGCCAACGCCATCAGTGCCCCGATTGCCCGCAAGGCTGCCGGTGCCGACCCGTATGCCTGGCTGCAGGAGCGCGACACCGATGCGGTGCTCGATTACCTCAAGGCAGAAAACGCTTACCAGGAAGCGCAAACCGCCGATCAGGCCGAACTGCGCGAAACCCTGTTCGAAGAGATCAAGGGCCGGATTCTGGAAACCGACCTGTCCCTGCCGTCGCCATGGGGCCCGTATCTGTATTACACCCGCACGACCGCAGGCGACGAATACGCCCGGCACTACCGCTGCCCGCGCCCGGCGGACGACAGCCTGACCCTCGATGAAAGCCGCGAGCAATTGCTGCTCGACCCGAATGTGCTGGCCAATGGCGGCTTCTTCTCGCTGGGCGCCTTCAGTATCAGCCCCGACCACCAGCGTCTGGCCTACAGCGTCGACGCGGCGGGGGATGAGATCTACACGCTGTTCGTCAAGGAACTGTCCAACGACAAAGTCAGCGAACTGGAATTCGAGGACTGCGACGGCAGCATGACCTGGGCCAACGACAGCCTGACCCTGTTTTTCGGCGTACTCGACGACACGCACCGCCCACACAAACTGTTCCGCTATCGCCTCGACGGCACCGCGGCGGAAGAAGTATTCAACGAGCCGGACGGCCGTTTCTTCCTGCATTGCTATCGCTCCAGTTCCGAGCAGCAATTGCTGCTGTCGCTGGGCAGCAAGACCACCAGTGAAGTCTGGGCGCTCGACGCCAATCAGCCGCATCTGCCGTTCACTTGCCTGGCGCCGCGCGTCGAAGACCACGAATACGATGTCGATCACGGCCTGCTCGATGGTGTGTGGACGTGGTTTATCCGCACCAATCGCGACGGGATCAACTACGCGTTGTATCAAGCGCCGGACACAGGGACTGCGCCGACCGAAGCCGACTGGCAGAACCTGATCCCGCACAGCGACACGGTGATGCTCGATGGCGTCAGCCTCAACACCGAGGCCATGACCCTGAGCCTGCGCGAAGGTGGCCTGCCGATCATCGAAGTGCACCCACAAGGCTTGGCGCCGTATCGCGTGCAATTGCCGGACGCGGCCTACAGCCTCTACGTGCAAAACAGCCTGGAATTCGAGAGCGACCGCATTCGTCTGCGCTATGAAGCCTTGAATCGCCCGGCGCAAGTGCGCCAATTGATCCTCGCTGGCGGCGAGCAGACTGTGCTCAAGGAAACCCCGGTGCTCGGCCCGTTCGACGCCGACGCTTACGTCAGCCAGCGCCTGTGGGCGACCGCGCCGGACGGCACCCAAGTGCCGATCAGCCTGGTGATGAAACGCGAAATGCTCGGCAAGCCAGTGCCGCTGTATCTATACGGCTACGGTGCTTATGGCTCCAGTCTGGATCCGTGGTTCTCTCACGCGCGCCTGAGCCTTCTCGATCGCGGTATGGCCTTCGCCATTGCCCACGTCCGTGGCGGCGGTGAGCTGGGCGAGGCCTGGTATCGCGCCGGCAAGCAGGAACACAAGCACAACACCTTCAGCGACTTCATTGCCTGCGCCGAGTTTCTGATCCTCAACGGCATCACCACGGCGGAAAAACTGGCGATCAGCGGTGGCAGTGCCGGTGGTTTGTTGATTGGCGCCGTGTTGAACCAGCGCCCGGATCTGTTTGGCGTCGCGATTGCCGAAGTGCCGTTCGTCGACGTCCTTAACACCATGCTCGACCCGGAACTGCCGCTGACCGTCACCGAATACGACGAGTGGGGCAATCCTGAAGAGCCCGACGTTTACGAACGGATCAAGGCGTATGCGCCGTACGAAAACGTCAGTGCGCAGGATTATCCGCCGACGCTGGTCATCGCCGGCTACAACGACAGCCGCGTGCAATATTGGGAAGCCGCGAAGTGGGTGGCGAAGCTGCGCGCAACCAAAACCGACGACAACGTCCTGCTGCTCAAGACTGAATTGGGCGCCGGGCATGGCGGGATGAGCGGGCGTTATCAGGGATTACGTGACGTAGCGCTCGAATACGCATTTGTTTTCAAGGTTTTGGGCCTGGCCTGAGGAACTCCGTCGGTCACTTGGGTCTTAATTGCAGACCCCGGTGGCCGATACCACCACAGATCCCCTGTAGGAGTGAGCCTGCTCGCGATAGCGGTGTATCAGTCAGAAGTGATTTGAATGACACACTGCTATCGCGAGCAGGCTCACTCCTACATTGGATCGGGTAGAACTTGATACCGAGACAACAAGAAAAGACCGCACCGACATGTCAGAACCGACCTTCCTGAACAACGAAATCCGCGACTGGCTGATGGACTGTGGCCTGTTCGATCAATTGCAGCTGGCCGACTTTGCGGCCGCTTCCGGCTATTTCAGCATCAGCACCGTTGCTGAGGGCGAGGCGATTTTCCGTGAGGGCGATGCCGGCAGTTTCATGTGCATCATTCACACCGGTCAGGTCGCCGTGCAGAAAACCGGGCCCGATGGTCAGGTGATCACCATGGCCACCCTGCGCAGCGGTCGCGCCTTCGGTGAAATGGCCGTGCTCGATGGTGAGCGCCGCTCGGCCACCTGCATCGCCGCGAGCAATTGCCAGTTGCTCAACCTCGGCAAGGATTCACTGGAAAAAATGCTCAACGACGCGCCGAAGATCGCCGCGAAGATCATCCGCGCCCTCGCCGTCTCCTTGTCGAAACGCCTGCGCATGGCCGACGGTCAACTGGCAGCGCAGCAGGTTTAACCGCCGGGGGATTTCGCCTTGGTGCCGTTCGGCTCTATGCCCGGAACCGGTTGATCCTTGACCGGCGGGCTGGGCATCTCGATCGGCACCAGCGGCGGGCTGCCACTGCCACCTCCCGACTTGGGAATGTTGATCGGCGTGATCTGCGGGTACGGCGTCGGTGTTGCGGTGCCGGGCGAGCCAGGTTGCGGCGCCGGGCTGACCGGAATCGTCTGTTGCGCCTGCACTGCAGTAATCGAGAGCGCGGCCAGGGCAATGACCGTTAGAATGGTGCGCTTCATCAAGGGCTCCGTTTGGCCTCTAGTCTGCGCTCAGGCTACTCCCAACGGGCCTGCTTGCCTTCCCCCTTGTAGAGATTTCCATGAAACGTTTCGTTCTGCTCGACACCACCCCGATCCCTGAAAGTGGCGGTGCCCTGTGCCTGTTCGAGTATGGCGAGGATTTCGTCATCAAAATCCAGGGCGGCGACGGCGGGCAACTGATGAACACGCGCATGCACGGCTCCGAAGACGCACTGGCGGAAATTCCTTGCCGCAAGGTCGCTGGCCGGCCGGATTCGCGGGTGCTGATCGGTGGATTGGGCATGGGCTTCACCCTCGCCTCCGCGCTCAAGCATCTGGGCAAAGGCGCCGAAGTGGTGGTCGCGGAACTGGTGCCCGGCGTTGTTGAATGGAACCGTGGCCCGCTCGGGGAAAAGTCCGGTCGCCCGCTGCTCGACCCGCGCACGGTGATCCGTCAGGAAGACGTGGCCAAGGTGCTGCAAAGCGAGCCGAACGGCTTCGACGCGATCATGCTTGATGTCGACAATGGCCCTGAAGGTCTGACGCAGAAGGCCAACAGCTGGTTGTATTCCGCCGCTGGTCTGAATGCCTGCGCCAAAGCGTTGCGTCCGAAAGGCGTGCTCGCCGTATGGTCGGCCAGCGCCGATCGGCTGTTTTCCGACAAATTGAAGAAGGCCGGTTTCAAGGCCGAAGAGGTCCAGGTCTTCGCCCACGGCAACAAGGGCACGCGCCACACGATCTGGATTGCCGAGAAGCTCAAGGGCTGAGCTAAACTCTGCGCATAACCGTCATTAGTCTTTTACAAAGGTGAACCCATGAGTTCGTCCACGCCAACCAACACGTCGAAGCTGGATCGCATCCTCGCCGACAACCAGCGCGACAAGGAAATGGGCTACCGCGACAAGGCCCTGAAGATGTACCCGCACGTCTGTGGCCGCTGCGCCCGTGAGTTCTCCGGCAAGCGCCTGAGCGAACTGACCGTGCACCACCGCGACCATAACCACGACAACAACCCGCAGGACGGCTCGAACTGGGAGCTGCTGTGCCTGTACTGCCACGACAATGAACACTCGCGTTATACCGACCAGCAGTATTTCGGTGACGGCTCGCTGAGCACGCCGAAGATCGCCAAGGCAACGCATAATCCATTTGCTGCCCTGGCCGGCCTCATGAAGAAAGAAGACTGATCTTCATTGCCTGAACTGCCCTCATCGCTGGCAAGCCAGCTCCCACAGGTATCCTGGTGCACAGAAAGTTTGTTGAGCGATCCAAATCACTGTGGGAGCTGGCTTGCCAGCGATAGGGCCAGAGCAGACACCGCAGATCTCGAACCTGCCACCCCTGCCCCAATCCCCGTATAATCGCCCTCTTTTCCCGAAGGCACCCCGCTCGTGGCAGACAAACGGTACAGCTGCATTGGTTTGTATAACCCCAAGTCACCGGAGAACGTCGGTTCGGTGATGCGCGCCGCAGGCTGCTACGGCGTGGCGTCGGTGTTCTACACCGGCAAGCGTTATGAACGCGCCGCC
This sequence comes from Pseudomonas sp. 4CAES_32.4, assembly GCF_058136335.1. Classification (NCBI taxonomy): domain Bacteria; kingdom Pseudomonadati; phylum Pseudomonadota; class Gammaproteobacteria; order Pseudomonadales; family Pseudomonadaceae; genus Pseudomonas; species Pseudomonas sp. 4CAES_32.4. The sequence continues at coordinate 1,560,922 of NZ_CM176882.1, read as the reverse complement.
GACTTCGTCACCGACACCAAACGCGTGCATTACGACATTCCGCTGATCGGCATCGATGATCTGAAAAAGATCCTCCCGCTCAACTGTGTGCCGGTCGCCGTGGAACTGGTCGAGGGCGCCCGCCCGCTGCCGGAATACACCCACCCCGATCGCGCTCTGTACATCTTCGGCCCGGAAGATGGCTCGCTGGATAAAGAAATTCGCGACTGGTGCGAAGACGTCGTGTACATCCCGACCACCGGCTGCATGAACCTCGCTGCCACGGTCAACGTCGTGCTTTACGACCGCATGGCCAAGGGCCTGAACACCCGCTCCGGGCCAAAATTCCGCTGAAGCGTCGCACATCCGATGGAACAAGCTGACCGCTCTGGCAGTCAGCTTGTTTATCCATTACTCATTGCCTGGAGAAAGATCATGACCGAGCTCAAACGCGTCGAGCGTATCGAATCCACCCCGTTCCAGAGCCACCCCGAGCAAAACGTCGAAGGCTGGGAGCGCATTGGCTCATTGGCCGGTGGCGTGATCATGGTCGGCAAAGGCCTGCGCCGTGGCGGTGTGTTCGGTTTGATTCAGGTGGCGATTGGTGGCGTGGCCATGGCTCGCGGAATCACCGGGCACAGCTCGATGAAAAGCCTGATCGAGAAGAGTCGTCAGGACATGAACAATGTGCGCGCGAAGATCGAACGGGCCGGGGAAGAATTGAGCAAGCTGAAGGCGAATGCCGAGGCGGCGACCAGCACCGCGACGGTGACCGGCAATGATTCTGTGAAATCGCCGAAAGCCGGGGTTTGATCCGAGATTTGCGATGGGGCTGACGGCCTCATCGCTGGCAAGCCAGCTCCCACAGGTTCTGTGGAGACCACAGAATTTTTGCCCAGCCCCAAATCGGCTTATGGGTTGCGCACTGATTTTGTGCCCAACCCAAAACACTGTGGGAGCTGGCTTGCCAGCGAAAGCGGTGTCACTGAAGTAACGCGCTATCGAGGACCTTGGAGGACTCGCCCAGAACACTCTCGGCCAGTTGCACAAACGCCTTGGTACTCACCGTCCCAAGATGCATCGCACCCCGCAACACATCATCCAGCGAACGCTTGTTTCGCGTCTTCAAACGAATCTCGCGATCCAGTTCCTGCAGCAAAACGACCGCTTTTGAAACCTGCGCGGGGCTGATCTGTGCGCCGCGCAAGGTCGTGACTTTCTGGCTGTCCTTGGCCAGCTTTGCCTGCAACGCCTGATAGCGCTCATCGCTCATGCCGCCGGCACGACGCACCAACTCGATAGCGTAATACTCGGCAAAGCCTTCGCTGATCCAGTCGCTGCGCTGCTCGTCGTTGATCCGCCCGAACACCTGCGCCAGCTCGCGCACCAGCGCACTGCTGCCGCTTTCGCTGACCAGCGGCAAACGCGCATTCACGAAGATCGATTCATGCGCGCCGAGGCTGCCTCGCCACATCGGGTCGCTGGCGCCGACAATCAGCAGCTTGGCCGGATGGCGCGGATAAACCGCCTGCAGCTGTGGCCAGACAAAGGTCAGCAAGGTCAGCACATCCATGCGGCGCATGCCCTGCCCTTGCGGCGAGGCCACGGTGACTTCGGTTTCGCCCAAACGCGTGCGGCGGCTGCCGAGGTGGCCGGCGAGCATCCACCCAGTCGGCCGGTCGAACAGCCGCGAGGGATTGTCGATGCGGAATTTGTTCTTGCCGATGCGTGGCCAGGCGGTTTCGACGCTTTTCCAGCCATCGGGCAATTCGAATTGCAGGCGTGCGACCAGTTCGATGCCGTCCTGCTGATCGAGTTTGGCCGGCGGCACCAATTCGTCACCCCGCATCAACGCCCAATTCGGGGTCATGCGCGTGTCGAAGCTGCCGTTCTTGCGACCGTGACTGATGCGTACGCGATAGGTCAGGCTGGCCTTGTCACTGATCGGGCGCCAGATGCCCCGTGCGTTTTTGCCCGGGGTCAGTAGCCACTGGCCGTCAGCCTTGAAGTCGCTGTAATGACTGCCGTCACCGAGGTCGAAATCAAGACTGCGCACCGCTTCGCCTTTGGCCAGGGTCAGGCGCACTTCAGCCTGATCGCTCTGCGGCAACAAACGCACGTGATAATCCAGATCGACTTTCTTCGCCGCCCAAGCCGGCGCGCTCAGCGCCAGCAGCGCAATCATCAATGCCCGCTGCAATCCGACAGCCATACACACTCCTTGGTAAAGCTTGCGTGCGCAGGTGTTTAGCCTGCGCGGAAAATCAGATGATCTTCCCAGTCATCTTCCGGCACGCTGCCCTCGGCGAGCATGCGCCCGGATTGGGAGATCCGCTCATGGTGCACAGCGTCGCGATCACCGCAGACCAAGTGGTGCCACAACGGCAGGTCCTTGCCCTCGCTGACCAGTCGATAACCGCAGGTCGGCGGCAACCATTTGAACTCTTCGGCCTGGCCCGGGGTGAGCTGGATGCAGTCCGGGACAAACTTGAGGCGATTCGGGTAATCACTGCACTGACAGGTTTTCAGGTCCAACAGCTTGCAAGCGATGCGCGTGTAATAAACGCTGTTGTCCTCTTCATCCTCGAGTTTCTGCAGGCAGCACAGACCACAGCCGTCGCACAGCGATTCCCATTCCTCGTGATCCAGTTGATCGAGGGTTTTGCGTATCCAGAACGGTTCGACTTTGGCGACCATGGCTCAAGCATCAACATCAGGTGGTGAAAAGGCCGCCAGTCTAGTGCCCAAGGCGCGGCGGGCCAAGCGCTAGCGACTGCCGGTAAATCGCGCTTGTCAGCCCAATCGCCGCCAAGTAGGGTTTTGCCTCGAATTCACTACTCAACCATAGCCAGGAATCTCTTGATGAGTGCCAACCCTCGCGTTGCCGATTACGCCATTCACCCGCAGTTCACCGACCGTTGGTCGCCACGCGCCTTCACCGGCGAAGCGATTCCGGAGGAAACCCTGCTGAGCTTCTTCGAAGCCGCGCGTTGGGCACCGTCGGCATACAACTCGCAGCCGTGGCGTTTCCTCTACGCGCGTCGCGATACGCCGAACTGGGAGCGTTACTTGGGCCTGCTCAATGAATTCAACCGCAGCTGGGCGCAGCATGCGTCGGCGCTGGTGATCGTGATTTCGAAAACCACCTTCACCGCACCGGGTGCCAGCGAAGAAACGCCGGCGCTGTGGCACACGTTTGATACCGGTTCGGCGTGGGGCCACTTGGCGCTGCAGGCGAGCATCAGCGGCTGGCACACCCACGGCATGGCCGGTTTCGATCAGGATTTGACCCGCAAGGAGCTGAACATTCCTGAAGGTTATGCGCTGCATGCGGCCGTCGCTGTCGGCAAACTGGGCGACAAGGCGACCCTGGCTGAATACCTGCAAGCCCGCGAAGAGCCGAGCCCGCGCCGTCCGCTGAGCGAACTGGCGGCAGAAGGCGATTTCACCCTCTAAGCCAATGCGCAAAACCACTGTGGGAGCTAGCCCTGCTAGCGATGGCGGCGTGTCAGACACCAATGATGTCGACTGACACGCCGCCATCGCCAGCAGGGCTGGCTCCCACAGTTTTTGTGCTGCATTCAGGTGAGTGGTGAATCAATAGCCGCGATTGAAATCCACTTCCCCGCGCAACGCTTCACCCGCTTGATACGCCTTCAGGTTCTCGACAAACAGCTGCACCATCAACGCCGGTGAAGTCGGCGCCGAGCTGTGTCCGGTCAGCAGCAAGCCCCACGCTGTCCAGAACGGATGACGTTGCGGCAACGGTTCCTGACGGCAAACGTCAATCACCGCACCCGCCAGATGCCCTTCCTTCAGCGCCTCGACCAGATCCGCATCCACCACTGCGACACCGCGCCCGGCATTGATGAACAACCCGGTCGGCTTGAATTGCTTGAACAACGCCGCGTCGTAGATATCGTGGGTGTGCTCCGTGTTAGGCAGCAAATTGACCACGTAATCGACCTCGCCGACCAGCCGTGGCAAATCCGCCATCGAACCGACTTCGACAAACGGCGCCTGCTCGCGGGCGCTGCTGGCGATGCCGTACAACTCGACGCCGAACGGTCGCAGGAATTGCGCCACGCTCTGGCCGATGTCACCGGTGCCGACGATCAACACCTTGCGCCCGACCAGGCTCTGGCCGGTGCGGTTGTCCCATTTGCGCTCGACCTGGCTGACCAGCCGCGCCAGCACTTCACGCTCGTGGCCGAGGATGTAAGTGAGGACGTATTCAGCCATGACCTGGCCGAAGATCCCTACCGCGCGGGTCAAGCGGTAATCGCGACGTAAACCATCGGCGAGCAGCGGCGTGATGCCGGCCCAGGTCGATTGCAGCCATTGCGGTTGATGGCCCTGACGCAGCAGGGTCGCCAGCAGATCCGGTTGCCCCAGCCATACCGGGCAGTCAGTCGCCTGACGGGCCAGTTCGGCAGAGTCGCCACTGGTCAGCACTTCGAGTTCCGGCGCTGCCTGACGCAGCAGTCGGGCGTATATCGCGTGGTCGTGTTCGGCAATCAGAACGCGCATCTTCAAACCTTTCGCAAACCGTGCAGAAGGCCGCCGGATTCAGGGCGGCCATCGCGGTAAAAACAGTTTCAGGGTTAACCAAGGCCCAGAACAGGGCCTCGCAGATCAGACCGGATCGTTGCGTCGCAGCAATTCTTCGGGCAAGTGCTCGATGTACTCGTCCTCGGCCGGCGGCATTTGCAGGTGATAGCCCTGCTTGTCGAGATTTTCCAGCACCAGGACGATATCTTCGCTGGCCAGTTTGCGCTCGGGCGAGAGCACCAGATCGAACGAATGCTTTGGTTTGCCGAAGGCCAGCATCAGCGCTTCCGGCACGCGTTCAAGCGCATCACTTTTGAGCACGTAGAGATACATGCCGCTGCGCTTGGAGCTTTGATAGATGGAGCAAATACGTTTCAAGGCTGTTCTCCGGCGGTGGCCAGGCTGTCGAGCAGCTTCTGACCCATGAGTTCGCGGCGCCAGCCACGCAACGACTCAGGCAATTGGTAAGGACCCTCGGGGTAGCCGCTTTTGACCAGGGCTTCGAGGGTTTTCTTGCGCAGCATCAGCTCCGGCGCGATGTCGAGGCGCTCAGCTTCGGCCTGACCGAGGGCGCGCAGTTGTTTGATCAACGTGGCGGCTTCGATCGGCAGCGGCTCCGGCACGGCAGGCGGCCATTGGTCAGGCCCCACACTGCCAGAGCGCTTGATCAGATCAAGCAAAAACTGGCCGTCCTGACGCACGGTACGCGGGTGCATGTCTTCGATTTTACCCAGTGCAGCAATGTTGTCTGGTTGCGTGCGGGCCAACGGCCACAGCGAATGTTCGCGAACGATACGGTTGCGCGGCAGATCGCGGGCGCGGGCTTCGGTTTCACGCCAGGCGCACAGTTCACGCAAGACTGCGAGTTGCGCACGGGAGAGTTTCCACGCCAGTTTGGCCTCGCGGTAAACCTCGTACGGATCGGTTTCGCGGCGCAGGTTGGCGACCAGCTCGGCGCCGTCCTCCAGCACCCAGGCGAATTTGTCGTCGGACAGTTTCGGACGCAGCTGTACGAAAACTTCCGCCAGATGCACGGCATCTTCAGCGGCGTAGCTGATTTGCGTCTCCGATAACGGTCGCTGCAACCAGTCGGAACGGGTTTCGCCCTTCGGCAATTCGATGCCGAGTACATTTTGTACCAGCCGCGAATAGCCCATCGAGAAACCGAGGTTGAGGTAGGCGGCCGCCAGTTGCGTGTCAAACAGCGGCGCCGGCAGGCTGCCGGTCAGGCGCAACAACACTTCGAGGTCTTCGCTGCAGGCGTGCAGGACTTTGAGCACCGCCGGGTTTTCCAGCAACGCGGCCAATGGCTGCCAGGCGTTGATGGTCAGCGGATCGATCAGGTAGGCGCGTTTGCCGTCGCCCACCTGCAACAGGCCGGCAATCGGGTAGAAGGTGTCGACCCGCATGAATTCGGTGTCGAGGGCAACGAACGGCAGCTGCTGCCACTCGGCGCAAAACTGCGCGAGGCTTTCGTTGTCGCGAATCCAGTGAATATCGATGGCCACACGGCTCTCCCTTGAAGAATGGCGCGCAGTATATATCGCCACCGGCGATTTACGCGCCTGCGAAGGGCAAGAGCTGTAACGAAATGTCCTGCCAGAGAGAAAGAATAGTCTGACAGCAGAAACAGACAGGCCTGTCATGCGCTCCTACAGCAGGGTGACGGTCACTCTTTGGCCAGCACGCCGTCGATCACCGCCCCTCGGCAACCGGCAAACATGTCGAGATCCGGTTGATACACCGAACTTTTGACCTCCAGCAGACCAAGCATCGAGTGGAACAGGTTGTCCTGACTCAGCGGTTTGTCACGGCTCATTTGCAGGCAATGGGTATCGACCGAGTAGGACTTCTGATAGCTGTCAGAGAACCACGCCAGCATCGCTACATGCTTTTGTTGCTCCGGCGCCATCATGTAAGGCGTGCCATGCAGGAACAGGTTGTACTCGCCCAGCGACTCGCCGTGGTCCGACAGATACAACATCGCGGTATCGACTTTGTCCTGATTATTGCGCAAGACATCAATCAGGCTCGACAGCACATGGTCGGTGTAGACCAGCGTGTTGTCGTAGCCGTTGACGATACTTTCGCGGCTGCAATTGTTCAGTGCATTACTTTCACAAACCGGCGTGAAGTGCTCGTACTCCTTGGGATAGCGCTTGAAGTATTCCGGGCCGTGACTGCCCATCTGGTGCAGAACCAGCACGGTGTCCTTGTCCAGGTGATCGATAAAGCTTTGCAAACCCTGCAAAAGAATTTCGTCGCGACACTCGCTGTTGGCGCACAGCGTCGGGTCTTTCAAATTACTGACATCTTGCAGCGTGACGCGATCGCAAGTGCCTTTGCAGCCGGATTGGTTGTCGCGCCAAATCACGTCAATACCTGCACGTTTGAGTACATCCAGCAGACCTTCTTCGTTCTTCGCCTTGCTGGCGTCGTAATTCTTGCGACCCATGTTGGAGAACATGCATGGCACCGACACGGCGGTTTCCGTGCCGCAGGAGTGCACGTCGGTAAAAGCGATCAACCCCGTCTCCTTGTCGAGTTGCGGCGTGGTATCACGGTCATAACCGAGGATGCCGAAGTTCTCGGCGCGGGCACTTTCGCCCACCACTAAGACGGTCAGGGATTTGCGTGGTTGGAGTTGCACATCGGGATTGCGCAGTGCGTCTTCACCAATCTTGATGAAGGGTTGCTGGGCCGAGACCACTTGCTCACGCAGGTAACCGACCGAGGCGCCGATGTAATTGCTCGGCACCAACATCAAACGAATTTCATGGTGATTACGAAACAATGAAGACAGGCCTTGATAGTTGGCCAATGCCACACCGCCAATCACCGCTGCCGACGCCACACTCACGATAACTTTACTGAACAACTCGCGGTGCCAGCGGCGGTAGTTGACCGGCATCTTCCAAAGCAACAATGACGGCAAAACACCTAACAATAAAATATAAGCAAACAACTTTAACGACAGCAGATCGCGGACTTCCGTCGCATTGGTTTCGGCAAAGTTACGAAACATCCCCGCATCAATCATCACGCCATATTGGCTCATGAAATAAGCCACGCCGGCGCTGATCATGAATATCAGCATCAAGACCGGTTTAAGCAGCGGACGGAACGCCAGAAACGTCAGCACCATGTTGAAAGCCGCAAAGATCATCACCGCGAAAGCAACGCGCATGGCAATGCGGTTGCCATCGGCAGCGGTGATGTCGAACAGGTGCTGCCAGAGCACGACATTGAAGCCGATCAAAAGAAAGGCGCTGGCAATCAACGTCACCCATTCCGGGCGCACGGCTTTTAACTTCAACATAGAGAAGGGCAATTCCTGAAGAGAACAACCTTGGGCAATTATGAAAATTTCGTTTGTGAAAAAATCATTAACTAAGGCATGACAAACTTTAGGCAGGCAACCATCAATTTTTTGTGAAAAAGACGCCAACGATTAGTTGGATTGCGGGAATGCCGTGAAACTTGCGAAGTATTTGAGAACGGTTCAGCTTTTATTCAGACTTTGACCGCTCCCACAAAGATGGAGTGATATCGAGTTTTTAAATACTGCTCGGGATTTTCTGGTTTGCCCGCCACGAGCAGATCCGCGCCTAATCTCCAGCCCCTCGCTCAAAGGTCTGAAGATGGAAAACTCCCGCGCCACCGCCCGCCCTGCTGTCTGGCTGATGCTTGCCATCGTTCTGGTCGCACTCAACCTGCGCCCTTCAATGGCAGCAGTCGGACCGCTGCTGTCGGCGATTCGCGACGATATCCCCTTGAGTTTCAGCCTCGCGTCACTGCTGACGATGCTGCCGGTGATGGCCATGGGGCTGGCGATGTTTTTCGGCATCGGCATCAGCCGGCGACTGGGCGAACAGCGCACGGTCATGCTGTCGCTGCTGGTGATCGGATTGGCGACCTTATCGCGGCTGTTTATCGATTCTGCCGCCGAGTTGATTGTCAGCGCAGTGCTGGCCGGAATCGGCATCGCACTGATTCAGGCGTTGATGCCAGCGCTGATCAAATCGCGTTTTCCCGACCACACGGCGCTATGCATGGGGCTGTATGTCACGTCGATCATGGGCGGCGCAGCGCTTGCCGCGTCGTTCGCACCGCTGGTGATGGTGCGCACCGGGAATTGGCGCAGCGGTCTGGCCATCTGGGCGGTGCTCGCGTTACTTGCGTTGGTGTTCTGGTGGTCGCAACGCCGCAGGCTGTCGGCGACTGTAGCAACAGCGACAAGGAAAGATTCGTTCTTCAACAATTCCCGCGCCTGGTTACTCGCGATCTTCTTCGGTCTGGGCACGGCGTCCTACACCTGTGTGCTCGCCTGGCTCGCGCCGTACTACGTGGAAAAAGGCTGGAGTGAACAGAACGCCGGACTGTTGTTAGGTTTTCTGACAGCGATGGAGGTAATTTCCGGCCTCGTGGTGCCCGCCATTGCCAATCGCAGCCGCGACCGGCGCTCCGTACTGACGGTGCTACTCGGCCTGATCATCGCTGGTTTCTGCGGGCTGATTCTGAGCCCGCAGCACCTCAGCCTGCTCTGGCCATGCTTGTTGGGTCTGGGCATCGGCGGGCTGTTTCCGATGAGCCTGATCGTTTCGCTGGACCACCTCGACAACCCGCAGCACGCCGGCAGCCTGACCGCGTTCGTGCAAGGTATCGGCTATCTGATCGCCGGTCTGTCACCGCTTCTGGCCGGGTTGATTCGCGACCGTTTGGGCAGCTTCGAATGGGCGTGGTGGTCGCTGACGGCGGTAATGGTAGTCATGGTGCTGATGGTCCGGCGCTTCGATCCCGGGCATTACGCACGACACTTTGGCTCACCTGACTAGAGGCCTCTGGCCATGTTTTAGCGCTTTCACGGACGACGTCGTGTTGCTAAAAGTTTCTGTCCCACAACTGTCCGTGAAATGCCCTACAGGGCTTTGTCCTGGCACCATCGTTCCGTTAGGATCATTCGCACACGTTTGCGCGGATTCAGCGCAAGGAGCACAGCGAGACGGAACGGATGCTGAACAGTAACTTGCTTCGAAAGCTCGACATGCAGGATCTCATGGTGTTTATCGCCGTGTATGAACAAAGCAGCGTCACCGATGTGTCGGAAACGCTATTTGTCAGCCAGTCGACCGTCAGTTACTGCCTGAAAAAACTGCGCACCAGTTTTGAAGACGAGTTGTTCATCAATACGCGCACCGGCATGCGTCCCACCTACAAGGCCAGCAGCATGTACGGCCATGTGCAGAAAATCCTCGAGAGCATCAACCTGTGCCACGCCGGCGCGCCGGCCTTCGATCCGACGCAACAAGCTGTGACGTTCAATATCTGTGCGCCGGAATACTTCGAGCAATTGATCTTGCCGCGCCTGTTGAAGCGCTTCGACTTCGACGATTTACCGGTGATGGTCAACATGCACAAGTTTGAAACCGACGTACGGGCCGATGAGTTGCGCGATGGCAGCCTTGATCTGGTGATCAGCTTCGGGCCCAACTTTCATCGCAACCACACCGATCTCAAGTCACGCATGCTGCTTGAGGACGATCTGGTCTGTGTGTTCGACAAGCGCGCCACGCCGCTGGAGCCGCGTCTGAGCCTGCAGGCGTTCACCGAACGCCGACATGTGTTCCCGACACCATGGACATCCAGCACCAATATGGTCGATGGCTGGCTGGCGCGACAGGCGCAGAAGCGCCAGATCGTCGCGCGTTCGAACAGCTACAGCGCGGCGTTGAAAATGATCACCGGCACCGACTTCATCCTCACCCTGCCCCGGCGCATCCAGCGTTTACTGACCAACGAAGCGGTGTTTAATCATTGTGAGGCGCCGAACGGCTTGCCGGGGTTTACCCTCGACATGCAATGGAGCCAGAACGCCGATCAGGACAGCGCCAACGTCTGGCTGCGCGAGCAAGTGATCAAAGTCTGCAGCGAACTGCAAGACGCCTGAGTCCTACGCGCTGATGGCGGCTTTGCTGTAGGACTCGCGATCGATGTCGACCAATTCGACACACAACTGCACTTCGACGCCGGCCGGCCATTCGCAGAGATCCTGCAACACCGCCAGCAAGCTTTGCGACAGCTGCTTCTTGATCTCCGGCGAACGCCCGCTGAGCAGCGCCAGCTTCACGTAAATGAAGGCGCGCTCGCTCATGGCGGTGCCGACCTTGAAGGTCTCGACCTTGACCGCGCGGCTTTTGATATCAAACTCCGCTGCAAACTGACCGGATCCCACCAACGTATTGTTGAGCCGGATCAACGCGACATCGGCGTTCAACTGCGGCAGGTTGGCGGTGTATTCCATGTGCAGGTGTGGCATCGGGAGGCTCCAGTCAGTCAGCGGAAAGTTCGTACATATACCACAAGAAGCTCAGCGCATTTTTCCCTGTAGGAGCTGTCGAGTGAAACGAGGCTGCGATCTTTTGATCTTGAGATTCAAAGATCAAAAGATCGCAGCGTGCCGCAGCTCCTACAGGTGCGGTGTTGATCAGGATGGAATCACCGGCCGCTCACTCATGAAAGCTTCCAGCCTTGAACGCAACCAACGCTCGGCCGGATCGCTATCGACATGGCTGAGCCAGACCATCGACAGGTCCAGCGTCGGTGTCTTGAACGGAAACGGCTCCTTGAACAGCAACCCGGAAGCCGCCATGGCCGCCGCAGTGTAGTCCGGCAGACTGGCGATCAGGTCGGTGCCGGCCAGCAACGCCGGCAAGGCACTGTATTGCGGCACCGACAGCACCACTTGGCGCGTGCGCCCCAACTCCGCCAGCCACTCGTCCGCGAAACCACTGACATTCGCCGTATGCGAAACCAGCACGTGTGGCCGTGCGCAATATTCATCGAGGGTCAACGGCGTATCGGACGCATCCGCGCGCAGGATGCTCGGCTGAATGTGCCGCAGCAGTTTGCGTTTGGCATTGGCCGGCAGGCCACGGGTCTGACTGATGCCGACAGTAATATCACCAGCGGCGAGCAGATCGGGAATCCGCCAGTAATCGACATGCTGCACAACAAACACTACGTTCGGCGCTTCCTGGCGCAAGGCGCGTAACAGCGGCGGCAGCAAGCCGAACTCGACGTCATCGGACAGACCGATGCGAAAGGTCATGGTGCTGACAGCAGGATCGAAATCGCGGGTCAGGCTCAGCGCCACGGACAAGGAGTCCAGGGCCGGCTTGAGATGGCGGAAGATATCTTCAGCACGCGCGGTCGGCTCCATGCGATGGCCGACGCGGATGAACAGCGGATCGTTGAGCATGGTGCGCAAGCGGTTGAGCGCCGAGCTGATGGTCGGCTGGCCGAGAAACAGTTTCTCCGCCGCCCGGGTCACGTTGCGTTCGAGCATCAACGTCTCGAACACCACCATCAGGTTGATGTCAGCCTTGCGTAGTTCATTGCGATTCATCCATTGCCCCCCAATCCCCTGACTGAAGGGCAGTGTAGAAAGGTCCGCCGACAACGTCTATGCGGACGCAGCTCAGTTGATCGACATTGCCTTCAGGCCGATCGCGAGTTGCCGGCGATCCTGGCCGACGCCCAACTGCTCGGGGCTGATCGCATCGGCGAACTGCAGTTGCACACGCAGCAAACCCTCTTGCGTGATGCGTTGGCGCACAGCCGGAGTGAGCTGCAATTCAAGACTGTTGCCTTCCGGCTTGTCCAGAGTGGTCGCCAGCGCTTCGATGCCGTTGAGCTTGATCACCACGCGCTGACGCAAATGCCCCGGTGCCAGGAACGCCGTGGTCTCAAGATGCAGGGTGCGGGCCGAATCATTCACTCGCATGACCATTTCCGCTTCGGCACCGCTGGACCAAACGCCCCAGATTTCAGCATCCGACCAGCCTCGCGCGAGATAGGCCTTGCCCACAGCGCCATAGCTGAACTGCGCGGCTTCTCCAGAAACGAACTCAGGCACCAGCTGTTGTGGCGTCTGGTCGACGGGTACCTGCACGCATTCACGGCAGTTTTTCCAGCCCGGTGCCAGCACTGTGAATCCGTCGATACGGGTGAACAGATCCGCTTCGGTATTGACGGTCGAAACCGCCTGCAGCAACGCCCGATCACCGAGCAGGTACAACGAATCCGCATCATATTGACCCGAAGCCAACATCGTGCGGCTGTGCTCATCAGCAACCTCCCACTGATCCTTGCCCATCCGTCCCAGATAGACAGCGTCGGTCGGCAGCCCATGTGTTGCAGCGAATGCGGCAACATTCATCCACTCCGGTGACAGGTTCTGAGGAAGGATCCACCGGATCTTCTGATAATGCGCCGCAGCATTTTTCCAGAACGGGTCGACAAAAGGTGTCTTCCATTGCGTGCTTGACTCGACCATCAACTGCTTGCGCACCAAAGACCAGCCGCAGTGCGTGTCCGCGACTTGAACCGTCAGCGCCAGAGCCATCAGCAAGGTTGCCACACGCGGTTTATTGGCGCGTACAACGAGAAAAATGATCAGCAGAATGAACGCATAATAAACCGGCCAGAACATACGTCCCGAGGCTCGAAAGATATTGGCGATGGCTATGATCTTTTCCGGTAAGGGATAGCTGAAATTCGCGCCGGCAAAGGCAATGTTGTTGGAAACCGCAAATACCGTCAGCCCGGCAAGCGCGATCAGCAGTAGCCAGTGTCGACGCAATGACTGCCCCAATCCGGTTTGCCCTTGCAGCCACCCGACCCACCCACAGATGGCCAGCAATAACAGCCCCAGTCCGAGATAACTGAACCCCTCCGTATCCCCCAGACCGCCGGGTAGATCCTTGAGAATGTATGACCAGTGATTGGGACTGAACAGTGTCAACACATTGGCCCGGTACAAGCCAAATCCGTCGGAGATCGCATCGGAGCCATTGACGGAGAAATACCCCACTTGCCAGCAGCAAAAACTCACCAGCGCAAACAACAAAACCAGTTCAACGCCAACTTCGCGCAAGCTCATTCTGGCTTTGAAATGACGGGCGATCAGATCGGCCAGCCAAAGCAGCGCGACCATGGCCAGGAAATACGCATGAATCAACGCGGTGCACGCCAGCAAAGCCCCCCAAGCCAACCGTCGCCGCTGGTCCTCAGGGCGCAAGGCCAGGTATAAGGCGGCCAGAATCAGGAAGTGTCCGGCCAGCGACAAATGTGTCGGCATGCGGATGATCATCGGCGGAGCAAACAAGAAGAGTGCACAACCCAATGCCCGCAAAGTGACGTTGGAGGTGATAAGCCCCAATAACTTCCAGCCAAACCACGCTTGCAGGACAAAACAGGCGAGGAACCAGATTCCGAAATACTGAAATGTCTGCGGAAGCAACGCAGCAAGTGGCTTGAACAACAATGCCAGCAGCGGATTGGAGTCGGAAAAGATCAGGCCGTTGCTCAGCTCAAGTCCGTATGTCGGGTTCAGGCCGACCGGAAACGTCCACGGCGCCTGACGGAAAAACGCCCATCCCAGATAGTGCGTTGCCGGATCGCCCTGCCCCAGCCAGGCAATGTTCTGCGGGTTAAGCGCTCGAGGGCCAACGACGATAAAGAAAGCCAATAAGCCGATCATCAACGGCAAAAGAGTGACAGCCAGGCGCTTTGTGAAATCCTTCATCGATACGTCCAGAAATTATGCAAAACAAAGGTGAAGGCCGGGATAGTCAGTGCCACCGCGACAATCCCCAGCAGATAATTCAACCCGGCCATCTGCGCCGCCCAGGCGACGAACATCGCCAATAGAAAGCCGCACGCCGACACCAACAGAAAACGCAGCAAGGTTTTGCCATGCAACCGAGCCGAGAAACTCCAGGTGGTATTGATCAGATAGGACACGACGGTCGCCACGGCGAACGCCACGCCGTTGGCAATCGGTGGCTGCGGGCTGATGAAGTTGATGAACAGCACCGCGACCAGCGCATGCAAAGCCGTGACAAACAACCCCGTCACGGCAAAGCGCAAACCGCGCTGGATCAGCGCTGATTTTTCGGTTGAGATCACGGTTTTTGCGCCAGCACGAACACACTCAAACCGGCCAGACGGTTCATGCCCATTAACGGCAGTTCCAGGCTGCACAGGGTTTTCAGTGTGCGGTTCACCAGCGGGTGATGACGCTTGAGTTGCGAGCGCGGTGTTTGCGCTTGCGAGCCTTGTGGCAACAGCCGCAACGCTGCTGCAATCGGGAATACCGCACCGAAATAATAGGCGCCACGTTGCAGCGTCAAACCGGCATCGCGGGCCAGTGTTTCGAATTGCGCCAGGGTGTAGCGGCGCTTGTGCTCAAGGAAGTCATCGTGACCGCTCCAGAGGAACTGGAATGCCGGCACCGTCATCAGAAAACGGCTGCCGGACGGCACCTTGTCGACGTACATCCTGAGCAGACCGAGGTCGTCATCAACATGCTCCAGCACATCCATCAGCAGCACCAGATCGGCGTCGAGAGCCTCTATGTCGCGGCGGTAGTGCACCGGTTTGCCAGCGGTCATCGCACTGGAGTCAGCCGGATAACTGATATCGACGCACCACGCCTCCTGCGCATCGCTATGCGTCAGCAGGTGGTGCGAGAAAAATCCGGAACCGGCGCCCACGTCGAGAATTCGCTTGATCGGCGCATCACCCAGCAGCCGCGTGGTGGCCGCCGCTTTGGAGCAGTAATACCAATGCTCATTGATGCTGTCGCCGAGGATGTCGGTTTCCTTGAGATCCATGTTCAGTCCTTCGGGTCGTAGACGCGACGCACCAGAAAAACCGGTCGGCGTTTCGCTTCAATATAGGTGCGGCCCAGGTATTCGCCGAGCACTCCGATGCCGATCAATTGCAAACCTCCGAGAAACGTCACGGCGACCATCAATGAGGCATAGCCGGGTAGATCGATTCCAGAGACAAGCGTGCGTACGACAATGAAAATCGCAAAGGCAAACGACACCAGCGAGACCAGTGCGCCCACGTACGTCCACACTCGCAGCGGTTCGGTACTGAAACTGGTGATGCCTTCCAAAGCGAAGTTCCACAGCCGCCAACCGTTGAACTTGCTCTGCCCGGCCACGCGCTCGGGGCGCTCGTAATCGACGTAAGTGGTGCGGAAGCCGACCCAGGCAAACAGGCCTTTCATGAAACGCCGGGATTCGGGCAAGGTCAGCAACGCATCGACCACGCAGCGATCCATCAGGCGGAAGTCGCCGACATTTTCCGGCAGAGGCTGTTCGGCAATTCTGTTGTGCAGGCGATAGAACCAATGGGCCGACTTCTGTTTGGCCCAGGTGTCGCTGCGGCGGCTGACGCGGTGGCCGAGCACGACTTCATAGCCTTCGCGCCAACGCTCGATCATCTGCAGGATGACTTCCGGCGGATCCTGCAGATCCGCATCGATCGGCACAACGATCTGCCCGGTCGCCATTTGCAAACCGGCGGACAGCGCCGCCTCTTTACCGAAATTGCGGCTCAGATCGACGATACGCAGGCGCGCATCCTGCTGCTGATGCTCAAGCAAAAGCTCAAGCGTGGCATCGGTGCTGCCGTCGTTGACGAATACCACTTCAAGATCGATCAGCGTGTGATTCTGAAAGACTTCATTGATGCGCAGCAGAAACGTTTTGAGGCTGTCTTCTTCGTTAAAAACGGGAACCACCAGCGATAACGTCACCTGCCCGGCCTGTTGCGATCCGTGCTCAGTCAAAGGAGTGCTCTTTTTATAGTGTTTGTTCGGTCATCGAACTATTTCCGATGCCATGAGCCGTCCCGTATTAAGCAGTAGCGTCGCCGGTGTTGCAAGCGTCAGGCGGCGTCATATTGGCCAATCCAGAGGCCTATTGCTGCGCTCTAGCTCGGGGTTCTCGGAAACAATTGCCAACGATTGGATACAAATGTCCGATAGCCAAAAAAGCCTCCTGCGCTAGGCTTGCTTCGAGGCGCCACACAGGCTGTCGCACATAAAAATCGCATGGAGCGAACTGAATGTATTTCGAGATTTACAGGCAATCCAGAGGCACCCCGAGCACAGGCAAAGGGCAATGGCGCTGGAGGCTGAGGGCAGGCAATCACGAGACCATCGCCAGTGGCGAGTCGTACGTGAACAAGGCGGATTGCTTGCATGTGATCGAGTTGATCAAGGCTGTACAGGGGGAGACGCCGGTTAAGGAGATTTGACCGATAGAGTGAATGTCTCGACGAACGGGGTGATGTAACCCTGAGTAAATGCAAAAGCCCCACAAGTTTGTGCCTGTGGGGCTTTTCTATACTCGCTGTGAACGGACATCAACTTCGGTATCCAAGGAGTTATCGCACTGAATACCAAAAAATGACGATGACGCTCACACGTTTCCGCCTGAAAGCAAAAAAGCCCCGTAGCTTCTCAGCTACGGGGCTTTTTCTATGTAATGGCGGAGAGATAGGGATTCGAACCCTAGGTACCGGTGAAGGTACAACGGATTTCGAATCCGTCCCATTCGGCCACTCTGGCATCTCTCCAACGGCGCGCATCATAACAACACTTTTACCGAAAGCAAACCCTGTTTCGAAAATTTGTTCGTGCTATCAGATGCTTGCGTCGATTAAAGCGGTACGCCCAGACGATTGGCGACTTCTTCGTAGGCTTCGATGACGTCACCGAGGCCTTGGCGGAAGCGGTCTTTGTCCATCTTCTTCTTGGTGTCCTTGTCCCACAGACGGCAGCCGTCCGGGCTGAACTCGTCGCCCAGGACGATGGAACCATCGCTGAACACGCCGAATTCAAGTTTGAAGTCGACCAGCAGCAGGCCAGCGTCGTCAAACAATTTGGTCAGGACTTCGTTGACCTTGAGCGACAGTTCTTTCATGCGAACCAGTTGCTCGGCGGTGCCCCAACCGAATGCCACGACGTGGGATTCGTTGATGAACGGGTCGCCTTTGGCGTCGTCCTTGAGGAACAGTTCGAAGGTATAGGGGTTGAGCTTCAAGCCTTCTTCGACACCCAGACGCTTGACCAGGCTACCAGCAGCGTAGTTACGCACGACGCACTCGACCGGGATCATGTCGAGTTTCTTGACCAGCACTTCGTTGTCGGCCAGCAGCTTGTCGAATTGGGTCGGAATGCCGGCCGCTTCGAGTTTCTGCATGATGAAGGCGTTGAACTTGTTGTTGACCATGCCTTTGCGGTCGAGCTGCTCGATGCGCTTGCCGTCGAACGCCGAGGTGTCGTTGCGAAACAGCAGGATCAAGCGGTCAGCGTCGTCGGTCTTGTAAACCGATTTGGCTTTGCCGCGGTAGAGTTCTTCACGTTTTTCCATGATGGGCTCCGCTTGCTAAGTAGGTGGGCTAGGCGATGTGGCGCCAGTCGAGCCCTGAATCTTGATCGGCCAGTTGCAGCCAGTCCGGGTCGCACCCGAGGGTGTCGACAAAACATTGCCGGGCCAGCTGCGGCATGTTGTTCTTGCTGCTCAGATGAGCCAGGACAAGGTGTTGCAAGCCCTGCCAGCCCAACTCGGACACCAGGAAAGCCGCCTGATGGTTGTTCAAATGTCCCAGCTCGCCGCCCACCCGCTGCTTGAGAAAGTACGGGTAGTGCCCACGGGCCAGCATGTCGCGACAATGGTTGGACTCGATCATCAATGCATCGAGGTCCCGATAACCGTCCAGCACCCGCTCGCAGTAGGACCCCAGATCGGTCAGCAGGCCGAAGCGCCGCTGCTCGTGATCACTGAAGACATACTGGGTTGGCTCCTGCGCATCATGGGCCACGGCAATGACCCCGATGTTCAGTGCGCCGATCTGCAGTTGCTCGCCGCCGGCCAGAAAGCCTGCGGGTTCAATCGGTTTGCGCATCCCGCGCAGTGTGCCGCGACTGAGGTAGACCGGTAGATTGTAGCGCCGAGACAGCAAACCCACGCCATGCACGTGGTCGGCATGTTCGTGGGTTACGAGTATCGCGCTCAGTTGCGCCGGGCTCACACCCAGGCGCAACAGGCGTTTTTCGGTTTCCCGCAGGGAAAAACCACAATCCACCAGCACGTACGTATCAGCACTGGCGATCAGCGTGCCGTTCCCTTGGCTACCGCTGCCGAGAACGGCAAAACGCATGGTTGATCAGCCCAGGTTGTCCTGAATCACGCTCAACACTTTGCGTGCCACTTCAGCCGGCGCGACGGTGTTGATGTTTTTCTCGACGGTCACCTGAATGTTCTCGCCAACCTTGCTCAGGCGAACCTGATAACGCTCGGCACGGGCTTCAACTTCTTCCTTGCTCGGCGCACTGCCGAACAGGCTGCTGAAGAAACCAGGCTTGTCGTCTTTCTTCTCGGCTTTTTCGGCCAGGTTGATGTAGTACAGGCCCAGGCTGCGGTTGATGTCTTCAACGCGCCATTCGCCTTGTTCCAGTGCACGGCCAACGCTCGACCAAGCGCGGTCGAGATCGGTACCGACGTTCAACACCGGGTTACCGCTGCCGTCTTCGCTGAGGCTGACGCGGCTCGGCGTATCGAAATCACGCGAGGCCAGCATCGACACCGAACCGCCCTTCTCGGAGATCCGGCTCATGCTCGCGAGCATGTCGTCGACCAGTGCGGCGTCCAGACCAGTGTTGACCGAACGGTTGGTGAACTCGACGTCGGCAGTGCTGCCGGCAGGACGTTCGGCGCTGACCACGTAGATTTCACTGGTATTGCGCTGCACGCCCGGCTCGATCCGCACACGCACGCGGGTTTCGCTGTCGCTGGCGATACCGGCTGCGCTCAGGCGCTTGGCCATGGACGCGGACAGTTCGTCGGAATGCTGCCAGGTGGTGGTGAATTCGCCGGTTTGCGGGCGCTGTTCATCCAGACGGAAACCATTGTCCTGGAAGAACTGCACGGCCACTGGCCAGACTTCAGCCGGTGGATGCTGGGCCACAACCCAACGCGAATCACCGCTCTTCTGCAGCGAGTAATCGCTGGCATCGGCAACCGCCGACAACGGCTGAGGACGCGGAACAATGTATTCGCCCGTAGCGGTGTCATCAGCGACGTTACGCGGGATCGGCAACAGCGGATCCAGACGCTTGGACGTGTTGACATCCGGCGGCAGTTGCATCGGTGCAGTCTGTTGCGCTTGCAGGTAATCGCTACCACGGTCGCGGAAATAACCTTCCGGCCCCCAGACCCATCCGCAGCCACTGGTGCTGGAGATAATCAAGGCAAGTGCGGAAAGTCCGGCCATTCGCTTCATGCGTTGTACTTCCTCAATTAAACCAGGACGCTGCATTGGCGCAGGGCCGAACGCAGCGTTTCATGACAAGGTGTGCTCAGCCAGGTCAGTGGCAGGCGGATGCCTTCGTGCATCAGGCCCATTTCAACCAAAGCCCACTTCACTGGAATCGGGTTGGCTTCGATGAACAGGTCTTTGTGCAGCGGCATCAGTTTTTCGTTGATGGCCCGTGCGGTGTCGGCGTCGCCCTTGAGCGCGGCCTCGCACAGATCGGCCATTTCGCGCGGCGCAACGTTGGCGGTCACGGAGATGTTGCCTTTGCCACCCAGCAGGATCAGCTCGACAGCGGTCGGATCATCGCCGGACAGCACGATGAAGTCCTTGCTGACGCCGTCGATGATCGCTTTGGCGCGTTTCAGATCGCCGGTGGCTTCCTTGATACCGATGATGTTCGGCACGGTGGACAGGCGAATCACGGTCTCGGCCTGCATGTCGCACGACGTGCGGCCCGGAACGTTGTACAGAATCTGCGGAATGTCGACCGCTTCAGCGATGTGCTTGAAGTGCTGGTACAGACCTTCCTGAGTCGGCTTGTTGTAGTACGGAACCACCAGCAGGCAGGCATCGGCGCCGGCTTCTTTGGCATTGCGGGTCAGCTCGACGGCTTCTCGGGTCGAGTTGGCGCCAGTGCCGGCGATGACCGGAATGCGCCCGGCAACCTGTTTGACCACGGCTTTGATGACGGCGATGTGTTCTTCTACATCAAGGGTTGCCGACTCGCCGGTAGTACCGACCGCGACAATGGCATGGGTGCCGTTCTTGAGATGGAAGTCCACGATTTTGCTGAGGCTGTCCCAGTCAAGACGCCCTTGTGCATCCATGGGAGTGACCAGTGCCACCATACTGCCCGCAATCATGAAACCGCTCCTGCCGGAAAAAGAGAGCGGTAATGGTACTGGCGCCAAGATGCTTGCACAAGCGAAGTACTGCGCCGCCGCCATTCCCCTTGGCCGCGCTTTTCGCTACCCTTCAGACTTTGATCGGTACCGATCAGCTTGTACGCCGGGTTCCAGCCTCCCTTTTCGGCCTCCCAGACCCCGTTCCTGCGTCGCATCGACGCGCTCCCGCTATAGTGGAGCGAGCCGCGAGCGCTTGCCGGGTCTCTTTGTACGGACAGCCAGAACAGGCACTCCCGGCGGCCAACGTCCGTAACCTACCGACCGCTCATCGCTTTAGGAATGCTGCATGTCCACCCCCACAGTTCGCGAACAATTCCTTGTCATCAGTGCCCTCGGCGCCAACCCCATGGAGCTGACTAACGTCCTGTGCCGCGCCAGCCATGAAAACCGCTGCGCGGTAGTCACTTCCCGCCTGACCCGCCACGGCGAGTGCAGCGCGCTGATCCTCGAGGTCTCCGGCAGCTGGGACGCCCTCGCCCGCCTGGAGGGCAGCCTGCCAAGCCTCTCCAAGAAGCACGCGTTCACTGTCAACGTAGTGCGCAGCGCGCCGCTGGAGAATCGCCCACAGGCCCTGCCTTATGTGGCTTACGTCAGCTCGGCGTATCGTCCGGACATCATCAATGAACTGTGCCAGTTCTTCATGGACCACAACGTCGAGCTGGAAAACCTGACCTGCGACACCTATCAGGCCCCACAGACCGGCGGCACCATGCTCAACGCCACGTTCACCGTGACCCTGCCGGCCGGCACCCAGATCAGTTGGCTGCGCGACCAGTTCCTCGACTTCTCCGACGCGATGAACCTGGACGCACTGATCGAGCCTTGGCGCCCACAGAACCCAATGTAAGGAAGCTTTCATGGCCGTTGCCATCGACCAACCAGTTGCCGATTTCGAAGCCCCTGCCACCAGCGGGCAGACCGTCAGCCTGTCTGCCCTGAAGGGCAAACAAGTGGTGATCTACTTCTATCCGAAGGACAGCACCCCGGGCTGCACGACTCAGGGTCAGGGCTTCCGTGATCAACATGAAGCGTTCAAGGCTGCCAACACGGAAGTCTTCGGCATTTCACGTGACAGCCTGAAGTCCCATGAGAACTTCAAGGGCAAGCAAGCCTTTCCTTTCGAGTTGATCAGCGACAAGGACGAGGCCGTTTGCCAGCTGTTCGACGTGATCAAGCTGAAGAAGCTGTACGGCAAGGAATACCTGGGCGTTGATCGCAGCACTTTCCTGATCGATAAGGACGGTGTGCTGCGCCAGGAATGGCGTGGTGTGAAGGTGCCAGGGCATGTGGATGCGGTTTTGGCTGCGGCTCAGGATCTGAATAAAGCTTGATGTTTCTCTGGTGTCTTCTCTGATGCCATCGCTGGCAAGCCAGCTCCCACAAGGTTTGTGTGCACCGAAAACTCTGTGGGAGCTGGCTTGCCAGCGATGAGGCCCTCTGCCTCACCGAGAGCATCCGCATATAAACGCTATAGCAAAGGCGCCACCGCCGGCTCTTGGCGCGGCCACGCATCCAGCACGGCCTTGAACAGCGTCGCCAGCGGGATTGCAAAGAACACGCCCCAGAATCCCCACAACCCGCCAAACAACAGCACCGCGCAGATGATTGCCACCGGGTGCAGGTTGACGGCTTCCGAGAACAGCAGCGGCACCAGCACGTTGCCATCCAGTGTCTGGATGATCCCGTAGACCGCCATCAGATAGATGAACTGATCACTCCAGCCCCACTGGAACAGTGCAATCAGCAGCACCGGTACGGTCACCACCACAGCCCCGACATACGGTACCACCACCGACACGCCGACCAGCAATGCGAGCAGCGCCGCGTAGTTGAGCCCGAGCGCAACAAAGGCGATGTAGGTCACGCCGCCACAAATCACGATTTCAATGACTTTGCCGCGAATGTAATTGGCGATCTGCCGGTTCATTTCCTGCGCGACACGGGTGATTAGCGCACGTTCACGCGGCAGATAACCGCGCACCCATTCGCCGATCATCAGCCGATCCTTGAGGAAAAAGAACACCAGAATCGGTACCAACACCAGATAGATCATGATGTTCACCAGTAGCGGCAGACTCGACAGCGAAAACGTCAGCGCCCACTGGCCGAACTTGCCAATCTCGCCACGCGCCGCCTCGATGGCTTGCAGCACTTGCTCGTCAGAGACCAGATGCGGATAGCGCTCCGGCAGCAATAACAGCAGCGACTGCCACTTGGCGAGCATGCCCGGCAGTTCGTTGAACAGCGTAATCAATTGATGCCAAAGCAACGGCACGACCACGACGATGAACACCATCAGCACGCCCATGAACAGCGCAAACACCAGTCCCACCGCTGCTCCGCCCGGCACGCGCAGGCGCTCAAGGGTGACGACCAATCCTTGCATCAGGTACGCCAGCACCATCCCTGCCAGCACCGGCGCGAGCATGCCGCCAAGAGTCAAAACGGCGGTAAAGGCGAGAAACAGCAGCACTGCCAGCACCACGGCTTCTTCATCGGAGAAGTAGCGCTGAATCCAGTCGCGTAACACTTTGAACATCAATATTCCTTAGGTTTTCAACGCTGCAGGTTTCAGGCTTTTTTCAACCAGTAACGGTAAATGCCCGCCTCGTCTTCTTCGCGCAGCAGCGTATGACCGGCCAATTTAGCGAAGGTGCGAAAGTCGCGTTGCGAGCCGGCATCGGTGGCAATCACCTTGAGCACCGCGCCGCTTTGGAGTTTGTTCAGCTCCATTTTTGCCTTGAGCAATGGCAACGGACAATTCAGGCCACTGGCGTCCAGTTCAACGTCATGGGCTACAGCGTCAGTCATTGCGTCACTCCGGTTGTGGTCGTCGAGCTGCCTAGAATATCTGGTCGCAAGCCCGGTGTCCGGCTACAGTAAGGTCTTTGTCTTCTAAGGCTTTGTGCATGACTTTTCTGCGCCCTACCCTGCTGACGCTCGCTTGCCTGCTCGCCTCACCGGGCTTTGCCGACGATCTGCCGTCACTTGGCGACGCCAGTTCTGCCATTGTCTCGCCGCAACAGGAATATCAGCTCGGTCGAGCCTGGCTGGCGATGTTGCGCAGCCAGGTCTCACAACTCAATGATCCGCAGCTCAAGGACTATGTCGAGTCCAGCGTTTACAAACTGGTAGAGACCAGCCAGGTCACCGACCGACGCCTTGAATTCATTCTGATCAACAGCCCGCAGCTCAACGCCTTCGCAGCACCGGGCGGGGTGGTCGGGGTCAACGGCGGCCTGTTCCTCAACGCGCAGACCGAGGGCGAATACGCTTCGGTACTGGCGCACGAATTGGCGCACTTGTCGCAACGCCACTTTGCTCGTGGCGTAGAGGCTTCGCAGCGCATGCAGGTGCCGATGATGGCCGCACTGCTGGCCGGGATCGTCATTGCGGCGGCCGGTGGCGGTGACGCCGGGATTGCAGCCATCGCCGGCACACAAGCAGCGGCTATACAGGCACAACGCACGTTCTCGCGCCAGAACGAACAAGAAGCCGACCGCATCGGCATCCTCAATCTGGAAAAGGCCGGTTACGACCCCCGATCGATGCCGACCATGTTCGAGCGTTTGATGCGTCAATATCGTTTCGACGCCAAGCCGCCGGAATTCCTACTGACTCACCCGGTGACCGAATCGCGTATTGCCGACACCCGCAACCGCGCCGAGCAAGCCAAACCGGGCGGTATCGAAGACTCCAAGCGCTATCAGCTGATCCGCGCACGTGTGCAACTGATCTACGAAGAAACCCCGGGCCTGGGCGCCAAGCGCTTCCGTGCACAACTGGATGAAAACCCGAAGAATGACGTGGCGCGTTACGGATTGGCGATTGCGCAGATCAAGGGCGGACAGTTGAATGAGGCTCGCGAAAACCTCAAGCAATTGCTGGCGACGTCGCCGAACGAAATCATCTACAACCTGGCGCAGGTCGATCTCGACATCACCAACAATCGCCTGCCGGATGCACAATCGCGGGTTGACCGGATGCTCACGCAGTATCCCGGCAACTATCCGCTGAATCAGGTGCGCGTCGATCTGTTGCTCAAACAGAATCGCGCCCCCGATGCCGAGAAGGCGCTGGAAGGTTTGCTCAAATCACGCCCGGATGATCCGGACGTCTGGTATCAGGTCGCCGAGACTCGCGGCTTGTCGGGCAATATCATCGGTTTGCACCAGGCGCGCGCCGAATAC
Organism: Pseudomonas sp. 4CAES_32.4; assembly: GCF_058136335.1. Taxonomy (NCBI): domain Bacteria; kingdom Pseudomonadati; phylum Pseudomonadota; class Gammaproteobacteria; order Pseudomonadales; family Pseudomonadaceae; genus Pseudomonas; species Pseudomonas sp. 4CAES_32.4. Next base: position 1,536,120 of record NZ_CM176882.1, on the reverse strand, counting down.
TTTGCGCTGGTTGGCGATTACCGCCAGGCCATCCAGCAACTCGATTTTGCCAAGCGCAGGGCTGGCAGCAACTTCCCGCTGTCCTCGCGGATCGATGCCCGTCAGCGTGAGCTGATGGAGCAGGAACGCATGATCAAAGACATGATGGGCTAAGTTTTTATTGGTGCTGCAAAAGCTTCAGGCATAAAAAAACCGCCTCTTCCGAGGCGGTTTCTTTTTACCCTGCCGCTGGATTATTCAGCCAGTTTGAAGGTGATGAAGCTGGCACGACCTTGACGCAGTACACGCATCGACACAGAACGGTTCTTCGGCAGGGCCTTGGCGATTTCACCGAACTCCTTGGCAGAGCCGATGGCCTGATTGTTCAGGTGCGTGATGACGTCACCCGGCTGCAGACCAATCAGGGCAGCAGGACCATCCTGCACTTCCTTGATCACCACACCACCTTTGAGGTCGTAGGTTTTCTTCTGCTCGGAGGTCAACTCGCCCACCGAAACACCGAGACGATTACTGGTGCTTTCCGCGCCGGACTTCGGTAGTGCATCCAGCTCTTTGTCTTCATCCGGAATCGAGCCAACCGTCAGCTCGACGTTCTTGCGCTTGCCTTCACGAATCACTTCCAGATTGGCTTTGGCGCCAGCCTTGAGTGCGCCGACCAGATGCGGCAGGTCAGCAGACATAACGATCGGCTGGCCGTTCATGCTCAGAATCACGTCGCCGACTTGCAGACCGCCCTTGGCAGCAGGGCCGTCGTCCTGAATCTGCGCCACCAGCGCACCGGCTGGTTTGTCCAGACCAAACGACTCGGCCAGATCCTTGTTCACTTCCTGGATCACCACGCCCAGCCAGCCACGGCTGACTTTGCCGCCGCTTTTCAGCTGATTGGATACGTCCATCGCCACGTCGATCGGGATCGCGAACGACACGCCCATGAAGCCACCGGAACGGGTGTAGATCTGCGAGTTGATGCCGACCACTTCACCGTTCAGGTTGAACAGCGGGCCACCGGAGTTGCCCGGGTTGATCGGTACGTCAGTCTGAATGAACGGAACATAGTTTTCGTTCGGCAGGCTACGACCGACGGCACTGACGATGCCTTGGGTCACGGTGTGGTCAAAGCCAAATGGCGAACCGATCGCCACAACCCACTGGCCGGCTTTCAGATCCTGGGATTTGCCCAGTTTGAGCACCGGCAGATCCTTGCCTTCGATTTTCAGCAGCGCGACGTCGGAACGTGGATCAGTGCCGATCAGTTTGGCTTTCATTTCACTGCGATCAGCCAGACGCACGAGGATTTCGTCGGCATCGGCAATCACATGGTTGTTGGTGAGGATGTAACCGTCCGGGGAAATGATGAAGCCCGAACCCAGCGACTGCGCTTCACGCTGACGATCACCGCGCGGCGAACGCTGTTGAGGCGGCATGCCACGCTCGAAGAATTCACGCAGCATCGGCGGCAAGCCTTCGAGATCAGGCATCTGCTGGTTAACTTTGCGATCCGGCAGCTTCTGCGTGGTACTGATGTTCACAACCGCTGGTGAGGCTTGTTCGACCAGTTGGGTGAAATCAGGCAGATCGGCCGCTTGCGCAGCAGGAATCGCCTGACCGAGCAGCAGCACAGTGGCGAAAATGGAAAGATAAGACTTCAAGCTAGGTATCGACATACAGCTCCCGTTACGACGAGCAGGGTTAAGCGATATGGAGCAAGGAACACCGGAAACCACCCACCGGCATTTTTGTTCCGGGAACAACAAACAAGGCCAGAGCCGTGAGGCTCTGACCTATAAAAAATTTTCGGAGTATTTGCAAATGAAAATGCTCAGCAAACATTTCATCTACGTCTCGAATAAGAAGTGGAAATGACTGAAATCAGCTCACTGCTTGCTGGTTGCAGCGCCATCATTGTTGCGCATCGACAAGGCAATTCGCTCGGCGGTACCGATCGGAATTTCGCCGACTACGGTCACCATCATTTCACCTTGCGGCGTGGTCAGACGACGTGAAACAGCGACGGTCGGACCCAACTGCGTCCGCGTATCGGTAACGGTTGCCCCATTCAGCGGCTCCAGGAAAACCGAGAAACGTGCCAGACCATCGTCGTACATCAGGCTGTTAACCTGAGTTTTGGTTTCAGGGTCTTTGTGCGAAGTGCTGCTGGTCAGCTCGAAACCCGGAGGCAGCCAGTCCGAATGCCAGACCTGAGCAGTCTTCACCGCAGAAGCCTTGTCGCTATCAAGCGTAATCGGCTTGCAGTCAGCGTCGGCGAGCAGATCCTTGTCGGAAGGAACTTCATCGGTGTCGAGGCTGGTGAACTGGAAACGTTCGAGCAACTGCCCTTTGTCGTTCAACAGCAACGACTTCAAGGGCAGACCGGTCTGTTTGTCCAGATGCAGCTCAAAACCATACCGATGCTGGTCACGCGGCGTAAGCGACACAATGACCGCATCACGCCCAGCCACACGCGACTTGCCAATGACGGCAAGCTCATACCAATTTTTCAGCTTTTGGGGATCGAGAGGACGAGCGGCAGAGTTGGGAGAATCCCCCAGCCCGGCAATCAGAGTGCCGCTGACGCATTGAGTATGCCCATCAATGCGCACGACTTCCTGTGCCGAACCGTCGAGCTGGAGTAAACGCTCGCGGACTTCGCCATTCTGGACACGATGCCAGATGTTATGGGTAGAGAAACTACCATTACGCTCGTAAACGAAGGTGCCGTGGAAGCTTTGCTGCTGCTCGGCCTGGCCCAGACGGATCAACCAGTCCTGGGCCTCGTCGGCGTGGGCTGGAACAATGAACCAGCCACTAAGCAGAAGCGAAAGTAGAGGTATGGCGCGCATGATCCTCCTTAGCGGTTTTCCAGGCTTGCTGCACGTGCGTATGGCAGCGCGCTTTCAGTACCTTTCAGTGCAGCCTGTTGAGCATGTTGGCGCAAGTAGCCCGGCAGACGCTGATCGTGCCAGCCTGGTTGACCTTGCAGTACGCCGTTGGCCATAGGGCCAGTGGCTTCCGAACTCTCACTATAGCCTGCCAGAACAGCCGGGCCTTTGACTTGTGGGGTGGCCAAAGTAGGCTGATTGGTTTGCTGAGCCAGTTCAACACCAGCGATCTCATCCTGGTTGTACAGGCGGACACCGGCCAGAACAGCAACAGTCACCGAAGCTGCAACAGCCAGACGGCCAAGGTTACGCCATGGGCTGCGCGATACTTTGGCCGGAGCCGTTTCGTCTTCCAGTGCAGCAGACACTGCCGCAGCGATATCCAGACGTGGCAGCAGCAGATCCTTGTGCATGGCTGCCCGAGCGATCTGGTAACGAGCCCAGGTCTCACGGGTATCAACATCATCCAGTGCGCTAAGCACTCGACGCAATTCCAGTTCGTCCGCTTCGTTATCCATCACTGCGGACAGCGATTCCTGCAGGGCTTCACGACTCATGGCGTTCCTCTCTTGGCTGTCGCCGCTGTCTCAGTTTTCCTGCAACAACGGCTGCAGGGCTTTATCGATGGCCTCCCGAGCGCGGAAAATCCGGGAGCGCACGGTACCCACCGGACACTGCATGACGCTCGCAATGTCCTCGTAACTCAGACCATCGAATTCACGTAAAGTTAACGCCGTACGCAAATCCTCTGGCAGTTGCTGGATGGTTCGATGGACGGTGCCTTCGATCTCATCCCGCAGCAATGCACGTTCTGGTGATTCGAGATCCTTGAGGCCGTGATCGCCATCGTAGAACTCTGCATCTTCGGAACTTACATCACTGTCCGGCGGCCGACGGCCGCGGGAAACCAGGTAATTCTTTGCCGTGTTAATGGCAATACGGTACAGCCACGTATAAAACGCACTGTCGCCGCGAAAGTTTCCAAGTGCTCGATACGCCTTGATAAAGGCTTCCTGAGCCACGTCCTGGGCTTCATGGGTGTCGTGCACAAAACGCACGATCAACCCGAGAATCTTGTGCTGATACTTCAGCACCAACAGATCGAAAGCTCGCTTGTCGCCGCGTTGAACGCGCTCGACCAGCTGCTGATCCTCTTCCTGGGTTAGCATGAACACTCCTCGATAAGCCCGGAGGAGACTTGCATAACTAAACGACCAGACTTGCAAACATAGACTCGGGCTTTTCGCAAAAGTTCTCCCCCTCCAAGCAAGTTTCCTGCGGGCTCTGATTTGGCACGCACGAAAAACGCAGCGCGGGATAAACCGGCTGCGCGAATAATCTTGTTATCGGTTTCGCCGGCAGGAACCCAACCACAGATTCCGCACTGAAGCCGACACTGTCCCTTGTTTCTGGCACGACCTATTGATCTTGGGCCTTTGGCAAAAGTTCCAAATATTTATAGCCGTACCTCACCGACATTGGGCGACACCGTGCAGAAAAACCCTGTTTCAACCGCGATACAGTGCTCTTCTCCCTGAACGGGCGAAAAAACCTTCCGACGAATCACCCGGTTTTTTCCGTCACAGTAGTTTCACAATGCCATATGTGGTCGGCTATTGTGCCGCCCCACCCCTCTATATACTAGTGGGCTGTGTGGCTGTCTTGACGCCGATCCAGCTGTCTTGCGCCACCCCCGACCCGGGTCGCTTTGAGCGGAATCCTGTAATGAGCCAACAATTCCAACATGATGTTCTGGTCATAGGCAGCGGTGCTGCCGGTTTGAGTCTCGCGCTGACCCTGCCAGGTCATTTGCGCATTGCCGTATTGAGCAAGGGCGATCTCGCCAACGGTTCGACCTTTTGGGCCCAGGGTGGCGTCGCTGCCGTGCTGGATGATACCGACACTGTCGAATCCCACGTCGATGACACCCTCAATGCCGGCGGTGGCCTGTGCCATGAAGACGCCGTGCGCTTCACCGTCGAGCACAGCCGCGAAGCCATCCAGTGGTTGATCGACCAAGGCGTGCCGTTCACTCGCGACGAACAGTCCGGCACTGAAGACGGCGGCTTCGAATTCCATCTGACCCGCGAGGGCGGACACAGCCATCGGCGCATCATCCACGCTGCCGATGCCACCGGCGCGGCCATTTTCAAAACCTTGCTCGCCCAGGCCAAAGAGCGTTCGAACATCGAACTGCTGGAACAGCGGGTCGCCGTTGACCTGATTACCGAAAGACGTCTGGGACTCGAGGGCGACCGCTGCCTCGGCGCTTACGTGCTCAATCGCAAAACCGGCGAAGTCGACACCTATGGCGCGCGCTTCGTGATTCTCGCGTCGGGCGGTGCAGCCAAGGTCTACCTCTATACCAGCAATCCGGACGGTGCTTGCGGCGACGGCATCGCCATGGCCTGGCGTTCCGGCTGCCGGGTGGCGAACCTGGAATTCAACCAGTTCCACCCCACTTGCCTCTATCACCCGCAAGCAAAAAGTTTCCTGATTACTGAAGCCCTGCGCGGCGAAGGCGCTCATTTGAAGCTGCCCAATGGCGAGCGCTTCATGTATCGCTTCGACAAGCGCGCCGAACTGGCACCGCGCGACATCGTCGCCCGCGCCATCGACCATGAAATGAAGCGCCTGGGCGTTGACTGCGTTTACCTCGACATCAGCCACATGCCCGAGGAATTCATCAAGTCTCACTTCCCGACAGTGTATGAGCGCTGCCTCGGCTTCGGCATCGATATCACCAAGCAACCGATTCCGGTCGTACCGGCGGCGCATTACACCTGCGGCGGCGTCATGGTCGATCAGCACGGTCGCACCGACGTGCCGGGCTTGTACGCGATCGGCGAAACCAGTTTCACCGGCCTGCACGGCGCCAACCGCATGGCCAGCAACTCCCTGCTGGAATGCTTCGTTTACGCGCGTTCGGCCGCCGCCGACATTCTCGCCCAACTCGATGTTATTACCGCGCCCAACGCACTGCCCGTCTGGGATGCCAGCCAGGTCACCGACTCCGACGAAGACGTGATCATTGCGCACAACTGGGATGAACTGCGTCGTTTCATGTGGGATTACGTCGGCATCGTGCGCACCAACAAACGTTTGCAGCGGGCTCAACACCGCGTGCGTTTGCTGCTGGACGAAATCGACGAGTTCTACAGCAACTATAAAGTCAGCCGTGACCTGATCGAGCTGCGCAACCTCGCTCAGGTCGCGGAACTGATGATCAATTCAGCGATGGAACGCAAGGAAAGTCGCGGCCTGCATTTCACCCTCGACTATCCGGACATGCTGCCCGAGGCGCTCGACACTATTCTGGTGCCGCCCACCTACGTCGGCTGAACTTGAGCCGCACTCGCAGGCGTCGATGCACATCGGCGACCTGCGAATCTCGCGGCACGCAGATCGACCTGACTCGCCACTCCCCGCGCAAACGGAAGCGCAACACTACGATCAACGGCAGCGCCAGGCTGTCTGGCCTCAATTGCACGGCTTGCCAGCCATTGGCTTGATTCCACAACTGCCAGCCATCGGCATCGCGGCGCAATCCACAAAAAGCCTTGGGGTGTATCAGCAGAATCTGCCGAGGCATCACCCAAAGCCCATGAAGCAGACAGGCAAAAGCCCCGAGCAGGCTGGCCCAGAGTGGAATCGAAAGCAGAAAAAGCGCACCCAATGCGAACGCCTGGGCCAACAAATACGCCGCCAGCAACTGCCGTGAGGCATGCCAGCGGCATTCGAACGTATTACTTGGGCTGGACACGGTCCAGGATCATGCGAACCATGCGCTGCAGTTCCGGATCTTCAGACTCGCTGCGCTCCATGAACCAACCGAACATGTCCTGATCCTCGCACGTCAGCAGACGCACATACAGATCGCGATCCACCTGGTTCAACGTCGCGTACACCTCCTGCACGAACGGCACCAGCAACACGTCAAGCTCAAGCATGCCGCGACGGCTGTGCCAAAAGAGGCGATTCAGTTCAACTTGTTCGACCATGGAGCCCTCCTCAAATTTGGCGGCAAGTATACAGCCCCCGGGCGGGGCGAACAGTCGGCTTTGGTCGGGCACCTTCGATCCTTTATCAACTACCCATTTCAACCCTGCCCCCTTATGATGTGCCCCAGTCTATTTACCCTGCGATGACCCATGGCCGATTCTGCTTTTTTCTGCACCCTGTCTCATGAAGGCGTTCTCGCGGTTCGCGGCGCGGATGCCGGAAAATTCCTGCAAGGCCAGTTGACCTGCAACCTCAATTACCTCAGCGACAGCCGCGCCAGCCTTGGCGCTCGTTGCACGCAAAAAGGCCGGATGCAGTCGAGTTTCCGCATTTTGCTCGAAGGTGACGGCGTGGTGCTGGCGATGGCCAGCGAGTTGCTGGAACCACAATTGGCGGACCTGAAAAAATACGCGGTGTTCTCCAAATCGAAACTGACCGACGAAAGCGCTGCCTGGGTGCGCTTTGGTCTGGTGCAAGGCGATGCCGCCCTGAGCTGCCTCGGCCTGGACCTGCCGGTCGATACCGACAGCGTCGTGCGCCATGAAGGTCTGATCGCCATTCGTGTCTCGCCGGATCGCGCCGAACTCTGGGTGCCTGCCGATCAGGCTGACGCCATCAAATCCACACTCGCCGTGACACTGCCGGAAGGCGAACTGAACCAATGGCTGCTGGGCCAGATCCGCGCCGGTATCGGCCAGGTCATGCCGAGCACCCGCGAGCTGTTCATTCCGCAGATGCTCAACCTGCAAGCCGTCGGCGGCGTGAGTTTCAAGAAAGGTTGCTACACCGGCCAGGAAATCGTCGCGCGCATGCAGTACCTCGGCAAACTCAAGCGTCGCCTGTATCGCCTGAGCCTCGACGCGACTGATTTGCCAGAGCCGGGCACGCAATTGTTTGCACCCAGCCACAACAGTTCGATCGGTGAAGTGGTACTGGCCGCCAAGGCCGGACAAAACATTGAACTCCTGGCGGTGCTGCAGGCCGAAGCTGCCGAAGCGGGCGATCTGCACCTGGGCACCCTTGAAGGGCCTGCGTTGCAACTGCTCGATTTGCCCTACGAACTGGATCGCGACCGCGAAATCCAGCGTTGATCGCAGCCTTGTTGCAACACCCTAGAGAGTCCAAATGAGCGAACTGGCGGAAAAAGTCCAACAGGATTTGGTTGAGGCCATCGATAACGATGACCTGGTTCTGCCAACGTTGCCCGAAGTGGCCCTGCAAATTCGCAAGGCCGCTGAGGACCCGGAAATCAGCGTCAGCGACCTGAGCAAAGTCATCGGCCGCGACACGGCGCTGTCGGCGCGCCTGATCAAAGTGGTCAACAGCCCTCTGCTGCGTGCCGCCCAGGAAGTGACTGACCTGCACACCGCTATCACCCGGCTGGGCATCAACTACAGCAGCAACCTGGCGATCGGTCTGGTGATGGAGCAGATTTTCCACGCCCGCTCCGACGTGGTTGAGCAGAAGATGCGCGAAGTCTGGCGCAGCAGCCTGGAAATCGCCGGGGTCAGCTACGCGCTATGCCGCCGTTACACGCAACTCAAACCCGATCAAGCGGCGCTCGGTGGTCTGGTGCATCAAATCGGTGTGCTGCCGATTCTGACGTACGCCGAAGACCACTACGAACTGCTCTCCGATCCGGTCAGCCTCAACCATGTGATCGAGCACATTCATCCGTTGCTCGGCGACAAATTGCTGCGGGTCTGGGAATTTCCCGAGCGACTGGTGGAGTTGCCGGGGCGGTATCAGGACTTCAAGCGCGACTCGACGAGCATCGATTACGTCGATCTGGTGCAAGTGGCGAGCCTGTATTGCCACAAAGGCACGGATCATCCTTTTGCGCGGATCGATCCGCTGAGTGTGCCGGCGTTCAGGAAGCTTGGGATCGACCCGGAGAACAAGGCGTTGTGTGCGGATCTGGAAGAATCCCGGTCGATGTTCTACTGATCCAAGACTCAAGTGCTGCAATCGCTAGCAGGGCTAGCTCCCACAATGAAATGCATTCCCCTGTGGGAACACAGCTGATTCACACATTGAAATGCATTCCCCAAGTGGGAGCGAGCCTGCTCGCGAAGAGGCCATCACAGACGCCGCAATCACCCAGCAATAAAACTCACCCGCACCTTCAACCCCGCCTGCTCGCCATCATGCAAAGTGATCTGCGCCAGATGCGCCCGGCAAATTTCACCGACAATCGCCAAGCCCAGTCCAGACCCTGCCACCTGCTGATTGCGTCGGTAGAACCGCTCGAATACCCGGTCGCGCTCTTCCAGCGGAATCCCCGGCCCGTCGTCTTCAACCTCAAGCACCGCCGGCGCCGTCACGCGCAAAATCACATTGCCGCCCGGCGGGGTGTGCGCCAATGCGTTGTCCACCAGGTTGCTGAGCAATTCGTTGAGCAACGTCGGCTCGCCGCGCAGCCACACTGGCTCGTCTGCCTCCAGCGCCAACGCGACACCGCGCTTGTGCGCCAGTGGCGCCATGGCCATGCCCAGTTCCCGCGCCAACTGGCTCAGGTCCAGTAATTGCGCGCCGCCCTCGGCAATCGCCCGCGCGCCGTTTTCGACACGCGCCAGCGACAGTAACTGGTTGGCCAGATGGGTCAGGCGATCCGTGCTCTGTGCCGAGGACTCCAGCGTCGAGCGCCAGATCTGCGGATCATTCGAGCGCAGACCGAGTTCAAGCCGCGCCTTGAGCGCCGCCAACGGAGTGCGCAACTCATGGGCCGCGTCGGCAATAAACTGCGCCTGCCGTTCAAACTGGCCACGCAAACGCTCGGTGAAATGGTTGAGCCCGCGCACCAGCGGCCACAGCTCATGCTGCACTTCGACCAATGGCAGCGGGCGCAAGTCGTCGGGCTGACGCTCTTCCACCGCTGTGCGCAAGCGCTCCAACGGTCGCAACGCGGCGCTGACCGCAAACCACACCAGCAACAATGCACCAATCGCCAACATGCCCAAACGCAGCAAGGTATCGGCCGCCAGACTGCGCGCCATGCTCACCCGCGCCTCGTCGGTTTCGGCGACGCGGATTTCCGCCATGCCATTCATATTCGGCTCTGACACTGCTTTGAGCAGACTGACGACGCGCACGTTCTGCCCCTTGTAAGTGGCGTTGTAAAAACGCGCCAACGCCGGATAACTGTCGGTGCGCGGCGTGCCGGGCGGCGGGCCGGGGAGGTTTTCGTAGCCGGAAATCAACTTCTGATGGATGTCGTTGACCTGGTAGTAAATCCGCCCGGCGCTGTCGTAGGCGAAGGTATCCAGAGCAACGTAAGGCACGTCGGCGCTGAGGCTGCCATCACGTTGCGACAGGCCCGCAGCGATGGTCCGCGCCGAGGCCAGCAAGGTGCGGTCATACGCCGTGTCGGCGGCTTCGCGCCCGTTCCAGTAAGCACTCAAACCACTGGCGAGCATCAATACCACCAGCAGCAATGCAAGGTTCCACAGCAAGCGCCAGCGCAGGCTGCTGGGCTTATGCATCGCGGCTTTCCAGCAGATAGCCGAGACCACGGAAGGTCACGATCGCCACCGGTTGACCGTCGAGTTTCTTGCGCAAACGGTGCACGTAAATTTCGATGGCGTCGGGGCTGGCTTCTTCGTCGAGGCCGAACACTTGCGCCGCCAGTTGCTCCTTGCTCATCACCCGGCCCGGACGAGCGATCAGCGCTTCCAGCACGGCTTGTTCGCGTGAGGTCAGCGTCAGTAATTCTTCGCCGAGGGTGAAGCGCCGGGTGTCGAGGTCGTAGGCGAGTACGCCACAGCGCTGCTGGCGTTCGCCGCCGAGCACACTGCGTCGCAGCAAGGCTTTGACCCGCGCTTCCAGTTCCGTCAGTTCGAAGGGTTTGGCGAGGTAATCGTCGGCACCGAGATTGAGGCCATGGACGCGATCTTTCACATCACTGCGCGCGGTCAACATCAGCACCGGCAGATTTTTCCCACGTGCGCGCAAACGCGCCAGCACCTCGAAACCGTCCATGCGCGGCAGGCCGACATCGAGGATCGCCACGGCGTATTCCTCGCTGCTCAATGCCAGATCGGCGGCCACGCCATCGTGCAACACATCCACGGTCAGACCGGTGCTCTTGAGCGCCTGGGCGACGCTTTCGGCCAGTTGCAGATGGTCTTCGACGAGCAGAACACGCATGGATTTTTACCTCGTTCAGGGATGGCCGACGCCACGCTTTGCCGCGGAGTTTACAGCCGCAACCGCCGCTGTGAAGCCCGAAAACCGTGAAAGTCAGCTGAAAGGTTAGTGAAAGGTTAGCCGGTTAGAGTCGGCCCACGGACAGTCCAAACTGCCGTCGCTGCTGCCACACAGCGCTACGAAAAACGCCCCGAAGCGTTTTCGACCAATAAGAACAATAAACGGAGTACACCCGCATGCCGTCCATGCAGCCTCAGGCGTCCACGCCTGTTCGCCCTTCCCGTTTCAGCCACACCGCCCTCGCCAGTGCCGCCGCCCTTGCCGGTTTTTCGCCGCTGAGTTTTGCCGACTTCATTGAAGACAGCAGCGCCACCTTCGAAACCCGCAACATGTATTTCAACCGCGACTTTCGCGATGGCACCAGCGCTCAGCAATCCAAGCGTGACGAATGGGCCCAGGGCTTCATGCTCAATCTGCAATCGGGCTACACCGATGGCACCGTGGGGTTCGGTGTCGATGCTTTAGGCATGCTCGGCGTCAAACTCGATTCGAGCCCGGACCGCACCGGCACCGGCCTGCTGCCGACCCACGACGATGGGCGCGCGGCGGATGAGTACTCGAAAGTCGGCCTGACCGGCAAAGTAAAAATCTCCGCCACCGAACTTAAAATCGGCAGCCTGATTCCTGAACTGCCGATCCTCAAACCGAACGACGGGCGCATCCTGCCGCAGACCTTTGAAGGCGGCTTGCTGACCTCCAAGGAAATCAAGAACCTGACGTTCACCGGTGGTCGACTGGAGAAAGCCAAGGATCGCGACAGCACCGATTTCGAGGACATCGCCCTCAACAACAAGAACAGCCGCTTTGCTGGCACCGCTGCTGGCAAGCACTTCGATTTTGGCGGCGTCGACTACAAGTTCACCGACAAGATCACCGGCAGTTACCACTTCGCGCAACTCGACGAAGTCTACAACCAGCACTTCTTCGGTCTGGTGGCCTCGCGTCCAATGGGCCCGGGCACCTTCGCCACCGACCTGCGCTTTGCCGTCAGTGATGATCAGGGCGCGGCCCGCGGCGGCGAGATCGACAACCGCTCGCTCAACGGTCTGGTCAGCTACGCGCTGAGCGGCCACAAGTTCAGCGCCGGTTACCAGCACATGTCCGGCGACAGCGCCTTCCCGTATGTCGATGGCAGCGACCCGTATCTGGTTAACTTCGTGCAAATCAACGACTTCGCCGGCGCCGAAGAGCGCTCCTGGCAGGCGCGCTACGACTTTGACTTCGCCAAGCTCGGCATTCCTGGCCTGAGCTTCATGAGCCGCTACTTGAGCGGTGACAACATCAAGCTCAAGAACGGCGAAGAAGGCAAAGAGTGGGAGCGCAACACCGAGATCAAATATGTAGTACAAAGCGGCGCCTTGAAGGATGTCGCCGTGCGTTTGCGTAATGCCACTTACCGCTCCAACTACTCGGCTCGCGATGCAGACGAAGTGCGTTTGCTGGTGAGCTACAGCGTCGCTCTCTGGTAGAGCCTGTTGGTAAACAACACGTCGAATAACAACAATGCCCGTGGAGACTGAAATGAACTTATCACTGCGTAAAATGGCACTCGCCGCCAGTTGTGTCCTGTTTGCCGGCCAACTAATGGCCGAACCGAAACGTCCGGAATGTATCGCTCCAGCATCGCCGGGCGGTGGTTTCGACCTGACCTGCAAACTGGTGCAGAGCGCACTGGTCAACGAGAAACTGCTGACCAAACCGATGCGCGTCACTTACATGCCCGGCGGCGTCGGCGCAGTGGCGTACAACGCCGTAGTCGCTCAGCGTCCTGCCGATGCGGGCACGCTGGTGGCGTGGTCGAGCGGTTCGCTGTTGAACCTGGCCCAAGGCAAGTTCGGTCGTTTCGATGAAACCAACGTGCGTTGGTTGGCTGCGGTCGGCACCAGCTACGGCGCCATCGCGGTGAAAAGCGATTCGCCCTACAAGACCCTCGACGATCTCGTTCAGGCGCTGAAGAAAGATCCAAGCTCGGTGGTGATCGGGTCCGGCGGCACCGTCGGCAGCCAGGACTGGATGCAAACCGCCCTGATCGCCAAGGCTGCGGGGATCAACCCGCGCGACCTGCGCTACGTCGCTCTCGAAGGTGGCGGCGAAATCGCGACCGCCCTGCTCGGTGGCCACATCCAGGTCGGCAGTACTGACATCTCCGACTCCATGCCGCACATCCAGAGCGGTGACATGCGCCTGCTCGCGGTGTTCGCCGACAAGCGTCTCGACGAGCCGGAAATGAAAGACATCCCGACCGCGCGCGAGCAAGGCTACGACATCGTCTGGCCGGTGGTGCGCGGCTTCTACCTGGGGCCAAAAGTCAGCGACGAAGATTACGCCTGGTGGAAAGACTCGTTCGACAAACTGCTGGCCTCGCCGGAGTTCGCCAAGCTGCGCGATCAGCGTGAACTGTTCCCGTTCGCCATGACCGGCCCGGAACTCGACACCTACGTGAAGAAGCAGGTCGCGGACTACAAAGTGCTGGCCAAAGAGTTCGGCCTGATCCAGTGATCGTCTCTGTCTAGTGGCTGCGTTCCCGGTTGCGGGGACGCGGCACAGGAGCTCCCATGCTTATTCAACGCATTTTCGCCTCAGTGCTGTTGCTGGTTTGTATCGGCCTGGCACTGATGGCGTGGCCGTACCAAGCGGCTTTTTCCTACGAACCGGTCGGCCCGCGTGCCTTTCCCCTGTTGATGCTTGCCCTGATGGGCGCGGCACTGCTGTACATGGTGTTCCGCCCGGCAGCGATCAAACACAGTGATGACGAGCCGCCACTGGACCGCGAAACCCTGACCAAGATCGGCATCTGCGTGGTGCTGTTGCTGGTGTTCGCCGGCACCTTCGAACCCCTTGGTTTCATCGTCGCCAGCATTCTCACCGGCGTACCGATGGCTCGCCTCTATGGTGGCCGCTGGTTGCCGAGCGTGGTGATCATCAGCCTGATGGCCATCGGTCTTTACCTGTTGTTCGACCGTGTGATGGACGTTCCGCTGCCTCTCGGCCTGCTCAGCGTTCTGGAGAACTGATATGGATACTCTTGGCTATTTGGGTCAGGGTTTCGGCGTCGCGCTGAGCCCGTACAACTTGGTGACCGCGCTGTGCGGCACGCTGATCGGCACCGTCGTCGGCCTGCTCCCGGGCCTGGGCCCGATCAACGGCGTGGCGTTGCTGATCCCGATCGCATTCGCCCTCGGCCTGCCGCCGGAGTCGGCGCTGATCCTGCTGGCAGCGGTATATCTGGGCTGCGAATACGGCGGCCGGATCAGTTCGATCCTGCTGAACATTCCGGGCGAAGCGTCCACCGTGATGACCACCCTCGACGGCTACCCGATGGCCCGCAAAGGCCTGGCCGGTGTCGCGCTGTCGCTGTCGGCATGGAGTTCGTTCATCGGCGCGTTTATCGCCACCTGCGGCATGGTCTTGTTTGCTCCGCTGCTGGCGAAATGGGCGATTGCCTTCGGCCCTGCGGAATACTTCGTGTTGATGGTGTTTGCGATTGTCTGTCTCGGCGGCATGGCTGGTGATCGTCCGTTGAAAACCTTCATCGCGGCGCTGATCGGTCTGTTCCTCTCGACCGTCGGCATCGACGCCAACAGCGGTGTTTATCGCTTCACCGGCGACAACATTCACCTGACTGACGGGATTCAATTCGTCGTGCTGGTGCTGGGCCTGTTCTCCATCAGCGAAATCCTCCTGCTGCTGGAAAAAACCCACCACGGCCAGGAAGCGGTGAAAGCCACCGGTCGCATGATGTTCAACTTCAAGGAAGCGGCGTCGGTGTTCGTCGTCAACGTCCGTTGCGGCGTGTGGGCTTCATCATGGGCGTGTTGCCGGGTGCCGGCGCGACCCTCGCCAGCGCCGTGGCCTACATGACCGAGAAGCGCATCGCCGGTGCCAGCGGCAAGTTCGGTGAAGGTGACCCCCGTGGCCTCGCCGCGCCGGAAACCGCCATCGGTGGCGCAGCCTGTGGCGCACTGGTGCCGATGCTGACCCTGGGCGTACCGGGTTCGGGCACCACCGCGGTGATGATCGGCGCCCTGTCGCTGTACAACATCACGCCGGGCCCGCTGCTGTTTCAGCAACAACCGGACATCGTCTGGGGCCTGATCGCGTCGTTGTTCATTGCCAACGTGATGTTGGTGATTCTCAACATCCCGATGATCCGCGTGTTTACCCGCATCCTTGCCGTGCCGAACTGGGCACTGGTGCCAGTCATCGCGATCATTACCGGTATCGGCGTTTACGCGGTGCACGCCACCACGTTCGACCTGTTCCTGATGATCGGCATCGGCATCTTCGGTTACATCCTGCGCAAGCTGGACTTCCCGCTGTCGCCGCTGCTGCTGGGCTTCATCCTCGGCGGTCTGATGGAGCAGAACCTGCGTCGCGCCCTGTCGATCTCCAACGGTGCACTGGAAATCCTCTGGTCGAGCCCGATCACTTTCGGTGTCTGGGTGCTGACCGCGATCATGCTGTTGATGCCGATCATCCGCATCTGGCGTAAACGTTCGGCTGCGCAACGCGCCATCGCCGATGTTTGATCGCGCCTCACTGAAGTCCTGGTGGGGAACCCCGCTGGTCGGTCTGCTTGGCGGTTACCTCGCCAGCCAGATCGGCTGGCCACTGCCGTGGATGGTCGGCTCGTTGCTGGCGATCATCCTCGTGCGCTGCCTGACCCCATGGCAACTCACCGAAATCCCTGGCGGCCGCAAGTGCGGCCAGTGGATCGTCGGCATCGGCATCGGCCTGCATTTCACTCCGGTGGTGATGGAGCAGGTGCTCAGTCATTTCGGCTTGATCTTCTTCGGTGCGCTGGTCACCAGTCTGTCGGCGGTGGTCGGCGTGTGGTTGATGCGCCGTACCGGCGAGGATCGCGCCACCGCATTTTTCTCGAGCATGCCCGGCGGTTCCGGCGAGATGGTCAACCTCGGCGCGCGTAATGGCGCGATGCTCAGCCACGTTGCGGCGGGGCAGAGTTTGCGCGTGCTGGTGGTGGTGCTGTGTGTGCCGGCGGCGTTCAAGTATTTGCTCGGTGATGGCAACCCGATTGCTCATGCGGGCAGCGTCGATTGGCGCTGGCTGGCGATACTGTTTCCGGCGGGCGGTTTGCTTGCGTGGCTCTGGCAACGGCTGCGCCAACCGAATCCGTGGCTGTTCGGCCCGTTGTTGGTAAGTGCGGCGGTCAGCATCGGCTGGGATCTGCACATCGGTTTGCCCAATGGCGGCAGCCAGATTGGTCAGTGGTTGATTGGTAGCGGTTTGGGCTGTCACTTCAACCGACAGTTCTTCCGCCGCGCGCCTTCCTTTATGGGACGGACGTTGATCGGCACGGCGTTGACCATGTTGATCGCCTCACTGGCGGCGTTGGGTTTGAGCGCGCTGACCCATCTGGATCTGCGTTCACTGACGCTGGGCATGATGCCTGGCGGGATTGCCGAGATGAGCCTGACGGCGGAGACGCTGCAATTGTCAGTGCCGCTGGTGACGGCGATGCAGGTGATGCGGTTGTTGTTCGTGCTGTTTCTGGCTGAGCCGTTGTTCAAGTACTGGAATCGTAATCCCGAATAAAACCGAGTTGCCCCCATCGCGAGCAGGCTCACTCCTACAGGGGAACACATTCCAACTGTAGGAGTGAGCTTGTTCGCGATGCTTTTCAAATCGGCGGAAGACGCCACTCAATCGGCGTCTCGCCATTCTGCTCAAGAAACTTGTTCGTCCGGCCAAAGTGCCCGCAACCCAAGAACCCGCGATACGCTGACAGCGGCGACGGATGCACCGACGTCAGCACCAGATGTTTGGTCGCGTCGATCAGCTTCTGCTTGCTCTGCGCATGCGCGCCCCAGAGCATGAACACCAAGTGCGGCTGCCGTTCGCTGACCAGCTCAATGATCCGATCAGTAAAGAACTGCCAGCCCTTGTCCTTGTGCGCATTGGCGTTCGCGCGCTCGACGGTCATCGTGGTGTTGATCATCAACACGCCCTGATCGGCCCAGCTCTGCAGGTAGCCGTGATTAGGAATATCGATGTTCAGGTCGCGCTTCAACTCTTTATAGATGTTGACCAGCGATGGCGGCGCCGGCACGCCCGGTTGCACCGAGAAACACAAGCCATGGGCCTGACCCGGGCCGTGATACGGATCCTGACCGAGGATCACCACCTTCACTTTATCCAGCGGCGTCGAGTTCAGCGCATTGAAAATCATCGGTCCCGGCGGATAGATTTCCTTGCCGGCCGCCCGCTCCTGCTGCAGAAACTGGCGCAACTCTGCCATGTAAGGCTGGTCGAACTCAGCACGCAGTGCCTCCTTCCAGCTCGGTTCGAGTTTGATACGGTCGTCAGCAGTCATGGTCATACCCGGCAAAAACAATGGGGCGAACCCTAGGAAAGCCGGCCACGCTTGTCAATTGATCTGACGCAGATCCGGCACTTTCCCCCACAACGATCATACTGATCGTTCAAATTCCCGATCGAGGTCACGATGAATCTGCACTTCGAAGAACTCACCGGCACCGACGGCGCCCGCATCGGTATCGCCAGCCTGGATGCTGAAAAGTCGCTGAACGCGCTGTCTTTGCCGATGATCAACGCCCTCAGCGACAAACTCGACAGCTGGGCCAAGGATCCACAAATCGTCTGCGTGCTGCTGCGCGGCAACGGCGCCAAGGCCTTCTGCGCCGGTGGCGAAGTGCGCAGCCTGGTCGAGGCCTGCCGCGCCCACCCCGGAGAAGTACCGCCACTGGCCGCGCAATTTTTCAGCGCGGAATATCGACTGGATTACAGCCTGCACACCTATCCAAAACCGCTGATCTGCTGGGGCCACGGTTACGTGCTCGGCGGCGGCATGGGCCTGCTGCAAGGCGCGAGCACGCGGATCGTGACGCCGAGCAGCCGCCTGGCCATGCCGGAGATCACCATTGGTCTGTATCCCGACGTCGGCGCCAGTTGGTTTCTCGCCCGGCTGCCGGGCAAGCTTGGCTTGTTTCTGGGCCTGACCGGCGCGCACATGAATGGCCGTGATGCCATCGATCTGGATCTGGCCGACCGCTTCCTGCTCGACGAACAGCAGCCGCAACTGATCGAGGGCCTGCTGCAGCTCAATTGGCAGGAACAAACCGACGTGCAACTCAACAGCCTGCTGAAGGCGTTGCAGCAGGAAGCCGTTGCACAAATGCCCGAAGCACAGTGGCTGCCGCGCCGTCAGCAGATCGATGAACTGCTCGACGTCAGCGACGTCACCTGCGCCTGGAAAGCCATCAGCCTGCAGCGCGACAGCAGCGACCCGCTGATCGCCCGCGCGGCGAAAACCATGAGCGAAGGCTCGCCATTGACCGCGCATCTGGTCTGGGAACAGATCATCCGCGCCCGACACATGTCCTTGGCCGAAGTCTTTCAAATGGAATACACCCTGAGCCTCAATTGCTGCCGACACCCGGAGTTCAGCGAAGGGGTTCGCGCGCGATTGATCGACAAGGATCAGAAGCCGCACTGGCACTGGCCGGACATCAGTAGCGTGCCGGAGGCGGTGGTCGAGGCGCATTTCCACAAGGTCTGGGAGGGGCGGCATCCGTTGGCGGATTTGACGCAGTATTGAGTTCCCGTCGATGCCCGCGATGGCCGATTTCCGAGGGCTATTGCGGGCAGGCGTCTCGATTGTGTCTAGACGTTCAAATCGTAAAATTTCACTATTTCCGCCAGTGCTTGCAACGCCTCTTCGTCATTCCTTGCCAAGATATCCTCAACATCACGAAGCGGAGGAAGAGGATGCAGAAGACCCAAGAGTTCGCTCGCTGAATAGTCACGTACAGACTTTCCGGCTTCGTGGACTCTTATATAACCGATAGCAGCATCGCCGCCTGAGAAATGATTGGAAACCCGGATCTTCGGCGCCATGCCGTAACCCACAACGACGACAAGGTCGTCGTTTTCGCGGTGAAATTTAAGGTTATCAATAGACAATCCAGAGGTGGAGAAGTCGACTCCATCAGTACCCCCTCCGGCATTCACCACCACATCTCTGCCGAGACCGTCATACCTGTAAATGTCATTACCAGCACCACCGGACAACGTGTCGTTTCCTGCGCCACCGACCAGAACGTCATCACCAACATTGCCTGTCAGCAAATCATCACCCTGCATGCCTCGAATCTCTCCAGACCCACTCAGTGTGTCATTGCCATGCCCTCCAACCAGCGGGAGAGTTTGTCCCTCACGAATGGATTTGAAGTGAGTCGAGTTATTAACAATTACACCTTGATGGTAGGTATCTGGGGCCGCTCCTAACTGACCCAATTCCATAAGCTGCTTCAAACTTATGTCCGATCCATCGGCAAACTTTACAGTCTCAATACCCGAACCGACCGGATCACCGACATGAGGCATCACAATCCGAACCTGTTGTGACCCACCCCATTTGATATCGAGTGTTGAGTACAGCATTTTTGCCCGAGGGGGCCGGCGATAGGCATCGCGAGGCGGGTTCGGTGCCAACTCAACATTGACTGCTTCAATCAGGGCCGCTCCCCAACTCAACTGCAGTTGATCACGCTTGGCTTCCTCCGGAAGGACGATGGTGTCCTGATCCAGCACTCCGTATTCGTCACTCCATCCGGTAACGCCCACTTCAGGTCGTAGAAAAACAGGGTTCAATACGTCCGCAATAATGGTCGTTGCGCCAGCATGCGATTGCACGATGTAAGTATCGGCACCGTCCTCACCGTAAAGCCAATCTTCCCCTGCACCAGCGATCAGGTAATCCGCGCCTTCAGAACCAAGCAACGTATCGTTACCTGCCCCGGCAGATAGCAGGCCGCCCAGTGTTCTGCCCGCCACTGCGCCATAATCGAGCGGCGAACCGGCGTAGGCGACGACCACATCATCCCCTGCACCTCCCAGAAAAAGGTTTCCGACTTCGACATTTACTCGCCCACCATCATCGTTATGTGATTACGAACCCAGACACCCTTATCATTCAAAATAAAACCTCCTGCGCGCCTGCTCGCCGAACGCTTTTCTTTTATTTGCGCAAGAAACTTACTTGTCCAATCATTGCGATTGTCGGAGCCGGAACCACCGTTTTCGTCAGGAACATTACCGGTTGAAGGAACCTGAAAGACAGCCGTGCTGCTTACTGTATTTCTGTCTTTATTTACGTCTTCATTTACGTCTTTATTTTCTTCGATCAGCACCAAATTCATTACCGGCGGATCAATCACTTCTATCGGAGGTTTTGTTTTCTTGATGATGTCTTGATAGCCGAGAGTCCCCCCATCGCTGAAGCTGAAAGTCGAACCCAGCCAGTTTTCATGGCTTCGGAGCAGCACCGCATCACCCGATCCGTTTGACAGCCGCAACGCCGTCCCCGCGCTAGTTTCAATGATGTCCGCTTTCAGATTTGCTGCAGAGAATCCTGCCCCGAACCTGATGATATTCTTGCCCCCCTGATCGCTAATGACATCAAGTCCGTCACCGAGGCCAAAGCAGTAGATATCATCGCCGGCTTGGCTTTCGAGCAGGTCATTACCGCTACCGCCTTCAAAGACGTTATTACCTGAATCGCCGCGGAGATAATCCATTCCCTCCCCGCCAATCAACGTGTCGTCGCCACCTCCTCCTTGCAATGTGTCGTTGCCTGAGCCGCCATCCATATAGTCTGGGCCGTGATCCGCTTCGGCGTTTTTTTCGTAGTCCCCGACCAACACGTCATCATTCGCGCCCCCGTAAAGTGTGTCGGCGCCCGAACCGCCCCAAAGCGTATCGTTGCCTCCATCGCCCTGAAGGTAGTCATCATTGACCCCGCCCGATTGCAAGTCAGCAATATCACCATCAAGCGCATCTGCCCCGGGCCCGCCGATGAGCGTGTCCGAGCCCCCCATCCCTCTGAGCGTGTCATTTCCCACGCCGCCATCCAGAAAGTCATCCCCGTGATAAAGAACAGGATGGCTGGGATAATCACCGCTCAGGTCATCGTGACCAGCACCACCCAACAACACATCATCAGCACCACCGCCCCAGAGCGTGTCATCTCCCGCGCCACCATCCAGCAAATCACGCCCGAAAAAATGAGCGGCTTCACCGGAACCGCCGTCCAGCAAGTCATCGTCACCTTTCAGGTCATCGTTGCCGGGACCGCCATACAACGCATCGCTACCACCGTTGCCGGCAAGACGATCATCGCCTTTGCCGCCATTCAGTACATCGTCGCCATGGTGTTTGCTCTGGAGTCCAAAACTTTTGCTGTCGAGATTGTCGCCAGACAATGTGTCGTTGCCATCCCCGCCTGATAGCGTGTCATTTCCTTCCTCACCCCACAAAAGATCATCTTCGGTTCCACCGTCCAGTAGATCATCGCCCCAGCCACCATTGAGGACGTCCCGGCCACCTTGGCCATAAAGAACATCGTTATCGCCCTCCGATGAAGCATCCAGAGAGGCTTTGGAAAAGACGGTACTGTGAAGACTGACGCCGCCTACAAGACTTTCACCATGCTTGAAACTCCAATCCTGCTCGACCACTCCAGTCGAGTTATCACCATATAAAACATCGTCTCCTGCTCCGCCAAGCAACGTGTCCCGATTGTTGCCACCGAGCAATACATCTCGGGAAGAAGTGCCTATCAACAAGTCGTCGCCCTGCCCTCCGTCCAGCCAGTCACCACGGCTTGTCTTGCCTTTGGTGGTACCGTCGGCGATGGCCGTTTCAAGCGATACTTGTTTATCCCCGAACAGCCGATCGTCTCCGTCGTTGCCAAATAGCCGATCAGAACCGCCAAGGCCGAGAATGACGTCGTCTTTTGCAGAACCGTGGAGCACGTCGGCCTTATTTCTCTGTTTTACTTTGGGCAATACCAAGACGTTACCCAAATCATCGTACGAAACCTGTTCACCGGGGGTAGCGGGATCGGTGTCTTTGGCTTTCCAGTCGCCTTGCACGATCAGATGAGGAGGTGAAGCGGTTTGCCCTTGATACTCAGGCAGACGAATACCCAGCATCCCTGGCTTGAAATCCTTGATCACAATGAGGTCGCCAGGCCCGTACTTGATGTTCAGCGTAGTTTTATCGAGTTCTTCGATGAGCGTTAACGCCATTGCTTGATCTTCAGTGAACCAGGTATTGCTCAGTGGCGTACCGCGCATGAGCGCAGGGATTGGCAGGCCATTTATCAAGATATGGCCATTGATGCCGGTATCAACAATCTCGTCGATTCCATCACCACTGGAGAACTCGTAGCGATCATCGCCTGCGCCACCGATAAGCGAATCGTTGCCCTTCTCCCCGACCAAAACATCATCGTCCGCCATGCCGTACAGTGCGTCATTGCCGTCGCCTCCGGTTAACGAGTCATTGCCGTGACCACCTTCAATGTTGTCATTACCCGCTAACCCGCTAATCGAGTCATTGCCCTTCCCACCGTGAAGGTGATCGGCGTTCCCCCCGCCACCGAAAGATCGCCCTCCATCATCACCAAATACGACCAACGGGTTTGATACCCCCGTCGCCATTGGCGCCTGTATGCCCGTGGCCAAGTCCGAATATGAGAATTTCTGCAAGGTATTTTCTCCGTAGGAACCATGGGCTCTGGAAATCAGTCGGGCCAACATTTGCGCACGGTCGGCGATCCAATGCTCTGTAATGACACCTTCGCCAGTTTGTGGATCGTGAAGCTCCAATCCCCGCCCCGAGTAACCGTCCGCTCGTTCAATTACTACTTCACTGAGCTGTTTCAGCGAATTTCGCAAAGCTTCGCCAACCGGCGTCGCTTGAGTAGCCACCGATACCCACGCTGAAGCGCTGCCGTATTCCCCAATTGCCTTGGTAATGATGCTTTGTGATTGAGTCGGTGAAAGCGCTGAAAAAAATGCGTAGGCATTAGCGGCAAAGGTTTCGTCAGAGGTGGGCGTCGCGGCAGAATTGCCGTCGTACGTGCGCCTGAACATGTCGAAGAAATCATTCACCCCATACCGCAGAATCAAGTTGACGGTGGGTGACACGGGTGTGCCCTTCACAACATATTGAATCAGCGGGTTGATGTTACTGCTCGCTAGGCCGATGTTGATTTGCTCGGGCACGACTGAAAAAACAGTGCTAACTATGTTGGCACCAAAGTTTTTTATCACTGCTTGCAGACCGACACGATAGGAATCTATCGCGAATAGAATATTTTTATAATCATCGAGCCTGTTTACTTTGGCGAGTTCATGACTCCCTTTGATATCTGAACCTGGATCACCCGCGAATATCAGTCTCCAGGTTTCATACGGAGGTTTTCCGCCGAGCAGACTAAAACCTATGGTTCCGGACCAGCCGGCGTTCTGACTCGAGGCAGTATCTTCTATCCCAGCCTCCTTGCGAAACAATACCTCTCCAATAGCACTAGCATCAATGGCTGCGATTTGGTCAATGGAAGGAACGGTCCAGGGCGGCAGATCAAATTTAACCGAGCCGTTCATCAGGGAGTTCATAAAATTGACTGCGACCTGATTGGACGACTCTTGCATCTTACTTTCGCTGAATACCTTATTTAATCTGAGCTTTCCTTGCCGTAAAGTGTAGGCGCGAATCAATGCAGAGTAAGCGCCCCGCCCACCATTAGCGTCAATCGCGACGTCCAGCCAAAGCTTTGCACTTCGAAGTATATCTGCCGTTTCTTTCTCAAACTCAGTTCCATCTCCGAACTTACCACCAATGATATTGGATAGTACTTGGTATAAACGCGCGCAATGTCTCCCTTCCTTTCCCTCTGCTTTATATTCGAGATCTCTCGCAATAAAACGCATCCCATCGCAAGCGTTTGCAGCTTTAAAAATTTCCGCTTCTCTAAATCGCTAAAAACATAACTCATCATTACTTCCTTGTAATAATTGAAGAAGAAAGGTACTCACTGACAAACCTCAGCGCTTCAGGGGCTCCACGTAACGAACTGGTACCCAAGCTTACACGACCATCCCCCCCGGCAAAATCAAAGCTATGAAGCTGTACCGAACAACGAGTATTCAGCCTTCCAAAATCCACATTCTCTAATTCCGCCCTGCTAAACGTCAGCAATTCTGATTGACTCAACCCACTCGCAGCAACTTCATCACTAGCAGAATTTAGACCTGCACAGGATATGAGACGGGGAGTGCCATCACGTCGCCGCCAATCAGACATTACAAATGTAATAAGAGCGTATTCATTCTTAAAATGAGGAGGCGGAGCATCTAGCCAAAGCTCCAAGCCTGGATAATTCTTCAGCTTTACAATCAAATCATCCGGCCAATCCTTATGCCGATAACCCATCGTGTGCGGCTCATTGTGCTCCGTCCGGGTATAAAGTCTGGCCGAAACTTTATAGAACCCCCAATCAGGTGAGGGTTCTTTACCAACTTGGTCATAAGCGGTGATCAGTTCAGTTCCCGTCCACCAGAATGCCCCTTCAAGAAGGTCCGCAATACAGGAGCCATCGCCCTTCAGCCTAGAGCCGAAATGAAAGCCGGGGATTCGAGTTCTATCCAGATAGCTGCCTCCTAAAATGGGCACCTGCTCCATGCCGGCAAGCTTTTTACTGCATTCTCCTTCTTTTTTGTGGCGGATCGCCCGCGCCTCCGCTGCGTCATCCCACTGGTTATGAAAATCTACTACCCAATAACAAGCGGCCAAAAAAAGGCTGTATTTCACAGCTTGTTTTGTTCGCCTGATTATTTCCCTTCGAGAGATCTTAAACATTTCAACGTTCCTTATTGAAATTGTAAAAACAAGTCACGTGCGCCGTTATCTGCTTATTAGCCCGTCAAATATTTCGAAATACCCCTTTAGTCCATTCACCACTTCAAATTTACTCGCAGTCAACTTTGCTGACTCACCCAGTGATTGAAACCCCCTGTCATCATGTAAAACATAGGCACTCTCCTGGCTATCGCCTTATAGTCAAAAAAATCCACGAGCATTCCGTTCACTCCATCAACAATTACCTCTCGCAGTGGTGCCGTATCAGACGCGATTACGATACAACCAGAAGCCATGGCCTCTAAAAGCGACCACGACAAAACAAATGGATAAGTTAAATAGACATGAGCTTTTGAAAGCTCTAGCACTGTTCTATATTTTTTATACGGAAGCCTTCCGGTGAAATGCACGCTGCAACTATCTAAATCAACCTCCGCCGCCATCCTGCTTCGCCAATTCGGATACCCGATTGGCATTCGCCCGTAACTGACTTCATCTCCACCCACTATGACTATTTGAGCCTCCGGGCACTCAGCCTGTATATGCGGAATGGCCCTCATGAAACTATGGAATCCGCGATAAGGCTCTAGATTTCTGGCCACGTAGGTGACGATGGGCTGCCCTGCTTTTAACACCTGGCCACTGGGCAACGTTAACGAATCAACCCTCTGCGAACAATATTTCCGAATGATGCCTTCGTGAATCACTTGAATTTTCGAGTGGTAGGCTGCTGGAAAAAGACTGCGTTGCCACTGCGTCGGGGCAATTGCAATATCGCACTGCTCAAGATTCAAAAGATGCATCGAGTTCAAAACCCGCAGCCTTGAAGACTCCTCACCGACACTTGGAAATTCAGGATCAAAACCTGAATCCGCGCCATGTGCTCGATAATAAAACTCGCAGAAATGAATAAGCGGCACATCGGGATACACATCTTTGATAAATAGCGATTCACCCCATCCTGGATGAGCGAGAATCACATCAGGTCGATAATCCTCAAGCTTGAGCTTTTTCAAAACTTGGTAAACTTTCTGGCCATCAGTGACGGCCTCCTCATACGTTCGCAAATAGGCATGAATACTGTTCTGTCTTGTTTTTGACGTCCGATACTGAAAAAGCTTTACCCCTTCGAGTCCCGGAGCCGTGTCTCGCCCAATAGCGACCACCTCGCAGCGTCGACGAACAGCTTCTAGCGCCACATGACGAAACTGCCCCGGAAAATTTTGATGAACCACAAGAAGCTTCATACTTGAGCAAATTCCGTTTTATACATCTCCATTGAACTGACGCTTTTCAACATCAATTGACATATACAAACGCTAACAAATGCGAAGAAATAAAACTGTAGGAGGCTTCCTAGAAGCTCCTAGGAGATGGCGAAACATAGGTCTTTTTCGCGGGCACAAAAAAAGCGGCGCTCAATGCGCCGCTTTTCATTTGCGGTTGATTACCAGCGGTTGCCACGTCCGTTGTGGTCGCCTCGCCCGCTGTGCCGGTCGTAATTGCCACGACCGCGATGATCGTTGTCCCAGCCGCCGCGACGGTGGCCGTCCCAGTTGCCGCGATCATTGCCGTGCCAGCGGCGGCTTTCGTAATGGCGTGGGGCTGGTTGATAGTAACGCGGCGCCGATTGGTAGTAGCGCGGTTGCTGGTAGTACCGCGGTTGCGGTTGGTAGTAACGCGGCTGCGCGTAATAGGTGCTGCCACCTCGGTAGTAAGTGCCGCCAGTGTTGTAGTAAGCCGGTGCAGGTGATGTGTAAACCTGTGAGCTGTAGTACGAGTCCGCGTACGAGTACGGGGCGCAACCGGCAACGGAAAACATCAACGCAGCAAGCAGAAGAATTCGTCTATACATGGCGGCCTCCTGGACCGCGGGTTGGCCACACCAGCGACGCTGGCAGGCGACAGTCAATTAATCGGTGACTGTCGAAAAATCAGACAGCGTTTTCGGCATCTGGTGCGTTCCTGCAACAAGTTGAAACAAGTGCTCAGTGAAACCTTGTTCATCCGCAGACGCCGTCATTCAGCCGCTGATTAATGGTGCCCTCCGTGATATCCGCCGCCGTGATAACCCCGTCCGTAGCCGCCCCGATAACCGTAGCCACCGTAGTAATAACGCGCGCCGCCGTAGTAGCGCGGGCCGTAATAACTGCCGTAGGAATAAGGTGAGTAGTAGCCGGGAGAGTAGTAAGTGGCGGGATAACCACCGTAGGGCCCGGCGTAGTAATAACAACCGGTAATACCAAAAACCAGAACTGCACCGAGCAACATTTTGTGAATACGCATGGCGGCCTCCTGAAAGACCCACGGCCGCAACGGAACAGAGCTGCCGACACACGTTTGACTGGGGCGGATCGATCAAGTGCCCGGTTCGGCTGGGCTTCAGATCAGCGGTGGCCGCCCCAGGTTCATGCCCATCCTTCAAGTGATGCAGGAACGACCATTCGCGCCGCACATGGAGCAGTTATTTCGCCGCAGTGCCATTAGAATGCATGCCATCGGGCCACTGCCAATGGAACTGCCATGCCGCATCGATCTGCGCTGTACTCCCAACGCTCGCTGGTATTGACGCTGATCGCCCTGCTCGGCGCCGGGTTTCTCGCCACGTCCTTGCTGAGCTACTACGCCTCGCGCGCCTCGATCCGCGACAACATCGTCAACACCGAACTGCCGCTGACGTCCGACACGGTCTACTCGGAAATCCAGAAAGACCTCGTCAGACCGATCCTGATTTCCTCGATGATGTCCCGCGACACCTTCATGCGCGATTGGGTGGTCAACGGCGAACAGAACCCCGAGCAGATGACCCGTTACCTCAACGAGGTCATGACCCATTACGGCGCCTACACCGCGTTTTTCGTCTCCAATAGCACCCTCACCTACTACCACGCCAAAGGCGTGCTCAAGCAGATCAAAGTGGAAGAACCGCGCGACGCTTGGTACTTCCGCGTGCGCGACATGAAAGACCCGTACGAGATCAACGTCGACCCGGACCTGGCCAACAAGGACAACCTGACGTTCTTCATCAACTACAAGGTCTACGATTACCACGACCGCTTCATCGGCGCGGCGGGCGTCGGTCTGACCGTGGATGCGGTGATCAAGCTGATCGACAAATACCAACAGCGTTATCAACGCAGCGTGTACTTCGTTGATACCTTTGGCCGACTGGTTTTGACCGGTGCCGAAGGCGGCCCCGAAGGCGCGCACATCGGTCAGAGCCTCAGCGAAATCGAAAGTATGAAGAGCCTGGTCAGCCAGTTGCCGAAACCGCACAGCGGCAGTTACGAATATTCCGCTCACGGCCAGGGACACTTTCTCAACGTACGGTTTATTCCCGAGCTGAACTGGTATCTGTTCGTTGATAAGCGCGAAGACGGTGCGCTGAGCGAAATCCGTCAGTCGCTGTATCTCAATCTGTTGATCTGTTTGCTGGTCACGTTGATTGTGTTGGCCTTGCTCAACCGCGTGATCAAACGCTATCAAACCAAGATTCAGGCCCAGGCGACCCTCGACAGCCTCACCGAATTGCCGAACCGTCGCGGATTTGACCTGCTCGCCGCACAGGCCCTGCACGAAGCACAGCGCGAGACCAAACCGCTGACGGCGTTGCTGCTCGACCTCGATCACTTCAAGGCATTGAACGACACCTACGGTCACATGGCCGGTGATCAAGTGTTGATCGGTTTTGCCCGCGATCTGCAAAGTTGCTTGCGCCATGCCGACATCGTCTGCCGTTGGGGCGGTGAGGAATTCATCGTTTTGTTGAAAGACACTGATGGCGACACCGGTCAGAAAATTGCCGAAAAGATCCGCCAACACGTCGAGCAACAGGAATATGCCTACGACGGCCACCGCCTCAATCTGACCGTGAGCATTGGCGCCACCACCCTGCAACGCGATGACACCTTGCACAGCCTGCTGTCGCGGGCCGATCATGCGATGTACCGAGCCAAACAAAACGGCCGCAACCGCACCTGCGTGGAAATGCCTCACTCGACTTATGCCTGATTCCGACGTTAAACCCGACCACTGCCCGGCCTGCGGCGCCCGCAACGACTGCAGCCTCGCCGACCCACGCACCGCCGACCGCGAGTGCTGGTGCTATGGCGTAAGCATTGACCCAGCGGTGCTCGAAGACCTGCCGCCAGAACTGCGCAACCAGTCCTGCCTGTGCCCGCGTTGCGCGCAGGTCGAGGCGCAACTGCAAGCGGCCAAGCGCTCGATCCCGTAAGATGCGCCGCCCTTCAATCATCGAACTCTGAACATGCGCGTCGACCGTTTTCTCAGCAACCTGCCCCGCTACAACCGTCAGCAGGTTCGCCTGTTGCTGGTGGAAAAGCGCGTGCGGATTGACGGAAAAGTCGTCAGCGATCCGCACAGTGAAGTGCTGGAATTCAGCCGCGTCGAAGTCGACAACGAAGTGCTGCAAATCGGTAAACCGGCACGCTATTTCATGCTGCACAAGCCGCCGGGCTGCGTCAGCGCCACCCGCGATCCGCAACACCCCACTGTGCTCGACCTGATCGATGAACCCGACAAGGACGACCTGCACATTGCCGGACGTCTGGACTTCAACACCACAGGCCTGATGCTAATCACCAACGACGGCGCGTGGTCGCGACGTCTAACCCAGCCGCAGACCAAACTGCCGAAGGTCTACTACGTCGAGACCGAGCAGGAGATTGGCGCGGAATATGCGACCACTTTTGCCGAGGGCATCTACTTCGCCTTCGAAGACCTGACCACGCAGCCGGCGCAACTTGAGCTGCTCGGGCCACACTCGGCGCGGTTGAGTATCGTTGAAGGTCGCTACCACCAGGTGAAGCGTATGTTTGGGTTCTTCAACAACAAAGTCATGCGCCTGCACCGCGAATCCATGGGTCTGTTGCAGCTTGATGACGCGCTAAAACCGGGCGAGTACCGCGCTTTGCGCACCGAAGAGATTCATTTGTTCTAAGCCTGCGACCGCTCAGCAGAAGTTGTCGAACAATTTACCAACGGCACTTGCGCGATGCCGACTCCCCTGCTTGAATCAGGACGTCGGCCAAATTGTGACCGACGAGTCACAACATACTTCTAAGAAACTTTTTGTCGGTCGTCAGCCCTCAGGGGTGCGCCTCAGCCGACAGACTGCCCGCCAATAACAATACCCGTCGACCTGCCTTACCGGATCGACATGGGCCAAGCAAATTCCAGGCGTATGCCTACCTGTCACAAAGCTCGTGCAATGTCTATTTGCGCGCATACCCGCTTGCTTGCCAGGAGTCTTATGACATGAGGCCAGAAATCGCTGTGCTGGATATACAGGGTCAGTATCGGGTTTACACGGAGTTCTATCGCGCAGACGCCGCAGAAAAGACCATCATCCTGGTCAACGGCTCGATGGCCACGACTGCGTCGTTTGCACAGACTGTGAAAAACCTGCACCCGCAATTCAACGTGGTCTGCTACGACCAGCCCTACGCGGGCCGGTCAAAAGCCCACAACCGCCACGAGAAACATCTGACAAAAGAAGTCGAAGGGCTGATTCTGCTGGAGCTGATCGACCACTTCGCCGCCGAACACGTGCTGTCGTTTTCCTGGGGCGGCGCCGCGACCCTGGTCGCCCTCGCCCACCAGCCACGTCGTATCGAACGGGCCGTGATCAGCTCGTTCTCGCCGGTGATCAACGCGCACATGCTCGATTACCTCGAACGCGGCGTCGATTACCTCGGGCAACGCGACGGCGATCGCGTCGGCCATCTGGTCAACAACACCATCGGTAAACACCTGCCATCACTGTTTAAACGCTTCAACTATCGCCACGTCAGCAGCCTGGCCGAACACGAATACGGGCAGATGCACTTCCACATCAGCGACGTGCTGCACAGCGATCGTCAGTGCTATCTGAATGCAGCGAAAAAGATCAACGTGCCGGTGCTGTTCTTAAACGGCGAATGGGACGAATACACCGCTGCCGAAGATGCAAGCCTGTTCGGCAATCACGTAGCGCAGAGCACGTTCACCACGCTGCAAGCCACCGGGCACTTTCTCGACATGGAACACAAAGCGGCCTGCCGTGACAGCCAGAATGCCTTGCTTGGCTTTCTGAAACCGGCACAGCAAACCAGCCGAACGCGTTACTCGTTTGTTCAGGATCAACATGCACTGGCCATTTGAAAAGGTGTCATCGCGCGCGAGACTGACGGCCTGAGATTTTGCTTTCCTCACCGCAGTACTCGCCCGCGACTGACCGTTTTCCATGACTCAAAGCGTTCATGAGTAAAAGAAAAACTTCAAATCCGTGGCCGAGTCTGGTACAAAGTCAGCCGCTCTGAGCGGGTATAGTTTAATGGTAGAACAGTAGCTTCCCAAGCTTCCGACGAGGGTTCGATTCCCTCTACCCGCTCCACTCAAATTTTGTCTCACGTTGTGTTTTTGACGGGGGATGCAGGAATAGAAAAAACCGGCCTATAGGGCCGGTTTTTTTGTGGCTGGGATTTGGAAGAGTCAATATTCTGAAACCAGTCTATATTCGCCCCGCTCGTGTCACGCCTTGAAAAACATGCCTCATCCCATACTGTCCAGATGCCTTCTAACCTAAACGAAGGGGCCATTTTATCGCCCGCTCATTACATCAGTGATTGCATCACTGGAAATTGACGACTAAAATCTCCCAAAACGGGAGGAGGCATGGATGCGGATAATCGCAAGATCAACCTTGCGGCAATTCTGGGAAAGCAACCCTGCTTTCGCTGAGTCCGAGACACCGCTTGTTGAATGGTATCGCCACATGGAAAAGGCCAGCTACCGCACTCCACAGGAAGTAAAAGCCGAACTGAGAACAGCCAGCATCCTTAAAGGCGCAAGAATTGTTTTCAATATCGGTGGTAACAAGTATCGAGTGATTTTGGCAATTGACTATCAACGACAGCTTGGCTTCATCCGCTTCGTTGGCAGCCATGCCCAATATGACAAGATCAACGCGGAGACCATCTGATGAACATAAGACCCATTCGGAGCCCGGAGGACCTGGCCGCAGCCTTTGTACGCATGGAGCAGCTTTGGGGCGCAGAACTCAATTCGCTTGAAGGTGATGAGTTGGAAATACTCGCATTGCTCATCGAGAAATATGAAGACGAGCATTACCCAATGCCCCCCTCCGATCCAATAGAAGCGATTAAATTTCGTATGGATCAGCAGGGATTGACCCCACGTGATCTCGAACCGTTCATTGGCACCAGTGGGCGCGTATCTGAAGTATTGAATCGAAAACGTAAACTGAGTTTATCGATGATCAAGCGCTTGCACGAAGGCTTGCGAATCCCCTACGAAAGCCTGCTCGCTGGGTCCTGAATATTCTGATCTCAAGAAAAACCGGCTTCAACGGCCGTTTGTGAGGTGGGTGCCTTCGCGCAATGAGGCGAAGTCGCCAACCCCAGTGATTCGCCGGCGATTTCCTGACATTACAGATCCACAACACTCCAGCCGTTTTCACCTCCCGCCCGACCGACTAGCATTTCCCCATCACCCACCACCCTCCCCTGCGCGGCCATCGACGAATACGCGCCACCACTTTCGAGGGATTCCAATCGCGGCCACTGCGCCGCCGAAAAACGAACGCAAAAGAGCACTTCACCATGACGCAAAACATTTACGACGATCCTGAATTCTTCCAGGGCTACAGCCAGATGAGCCGCTCCATCGGCGGCCTCGACGCGGCGCCGGAGTGGCCAGCGCTCAAGGCGTTGCTACCGTCCATGCACGGCTTGAACGTGGTGGATCTGGGTTGCGGTTATGGCTGGTTCAGCCGCTGGGCCATCGAGCAGGGCGCGGCGAGCGTACTGGGGCTGGATGTCTCGGAGAAGATGCTGGAGCGGGCGCGGGAAACCACGACGACGGCGGACATCCGCTATGAACGCGCCGACCTGGAACAGCTCGACCTGCCTGCCTGCAGTTTCGATTTGGCCTACAGCTCTCTGGCGCTGCACTACATCAAGGATCTACCAGGGCTTTTTGCGCACCTGTACGCGGCGCTGAAACCGGGTTCGCACTTTGTCTTTTCCATTGAGCATCCGATCTTTATGGCACCGCGTACTCCGGGCTGGCTGGTGGACAGCGAAGGCAATAAACGCTGGCCGCTGGACAGTTATCAGATGGAGAGCGAGCGGGTGACCAACTGGCTGGCCGACGGAGTGATCAAGCAGCACCGGACGATTGGCACCCTGCTCAATTCGCTGATTGATGCCGGGTTCACGATTCGCCATGTCAACGAATGGGGCCCAAGCGATGCTGACGTCGCGGCGCAACCAGCGCTGGCGGAAGAGCGGGAGCGGCCGATGATGCTGTTGGTGGCGGTGCAGCGATAGATTGAACAGGGCCGAGGTGATCGGCCCTTTTTCATTCAGCGAGTCGCGACGATGAACAGCCGTGGAAACGGCAACAACACCGAGCCATCTGCCAATGCCGGATAAGCCTTCTCAACTTCTGCGAGATACTGCTCCAGGAACTGCGTTTTCTCCGTCTCGCTCAACGGGCTCAAGAACGGAATCAACCCACTGCCTTTAAACCACTCCACCACCCCTGCCGCTCCGCCAGACAACTGATGGTGATAGGTCGTGCGCCACACATCGACCCGCGAACAGTGTGGCCGCAGCATGGAGAAATAATCGCTGGCACTCGCCATGTTGGTACGCTGCCCTGCCGCGCCTGAAAGCTTGCTCGCCCACGGGCCATTCGCAGCGACTTCACGCATCAAGCGATGGGAGGGTTCATTGAGGTTATCCGGCATCTGAATCGCCAGACTGCCACCCGCCGACAACTTGCTGGCCAGCGCCGGCAGCAACGTCGCGTGATCCGGCACCCACTGCAACACCGCGTTGGCGAAGATCACATCAAATGGCCCGGCGTCGGCCCACTGATCAATCTCGGCCACCTCGAACTGCAACTGCGGCAAGCGCTTGCGCGCCGCGTCGATCATGTCCGCCGAACTGTCCAACCCACTGACCTTCGCACCGGGAAAACGCTGCACCAGCAACTCCGTCGAATTGCCTGGGCCACACCCGATATCGACCACCGATCGCGCTTCAGCCGTAGGAATCGCCGCCAGCAGATCACGAGCCGGGCGGGTGCGTTCATCTTCGAAAGCGACGTATTGTTTGGCGGACCAACTCATTGCGTTCTCCTGTTCGGGACATTCCAGCGGTTCGTCACGATACAGCGATCCGACCCGCCTGCCTGCCCTACCAAGGTCCACAGACTGGCGCTGATTTGTAATTAGAATTTTCCACCTGCCGCAGATGTCTGAATTTCATGCATCCCTCCAATAAGGAATACGGCTATGAAATTCGCAAAAATCTCCCAGAAGCTGGCGATGGTGGCCGGTAGCCCGAAGACCTTCATGGGGGCGCTTATCCTGATCGGGTTGTGGGGCTTGAGCGGGCCTATCTTCAATTACAACGACACCTGGCAACTGATCATCAACACCTCGACCACGATCATCACCTTCCTGATGGTGTTCCTGATCCAGAACACCCAGAACCGCGACACCGACATCCTCCACTTGAAGATTGATGAATTGCTGTTGGTGACCAAAGAGGCGCAGAACGCGATGCTCGGGCTGGAGGCGCTGGATTTGAAGCAGTTGGAGGCGTTGCGCAGGCACTACCGTTCGTTGGGCGAAGGTGAGGTGTTCAATCTTGAGGGGCTGGGGGAGAAGAGCAAGCCGAAGCAGGATTTGAATGAGTGTTGAGGATTGAAAGCAAAAGATCGCAGCCTTCGGAAGCTCCTACAAAATTTGGTGTAGGAGCTGCCGAAGCCTGCGATCCTTTGCTCTTGATTAACGACTAGCCTGAAGCGCGCGAGCCCGCTCCAGATGACTTTGCAGTTTCGGCAGCGTCTCATCGGCGAAAGCCTTGATCTCCGGCACGTCGGTGTTCTGCGCTTCCTGCTGAATCTGCTCGATGGCCTCTTCAGTGGCTTTGACCTGACTGGCCGCATAGGCCTGATCGAAGGTGGCGCCATCGGTCACTTGCGGCATCAATTCCTTGGCTTTGTCCGCCAGTTCTTCACGGGGCGCAACGGGCAGATCGAGCTTCTTGGCAATTTTCGCCAGATGCTGGTTGGCCGTGGTGCGGTCGTTGATGACGACAATGGTGTAGTCCTTGACCTCTTTGGATTCGGCCTTGCCATGGGCCAGGCGACTGGCTTCGATGTCGGCCATGCCTTTGGCCGAGGCATCGTTGATGAAATCGGCGGGCGACTGGGCGAACGCGCTACTGGCGCACAGGCCCAACAGGGATACAAAACTGATGTTGCGTATACGGGTGGCCATCCGGCTCATGGTCGCGCCCTCCTTCCTTCGAAATTCAAGCGGGAGCTTACGCCCCCGCCTCTCAATCAAAACAACCTTCACCGACTACTTCGATTTCTGAGCGGGCTTGCGGCCCATGTCAGGTTTTGGCTCTTTGTCGACAGTCGTTGTGGTGGTTTTCCCACCTTTGCGACCTGCTTCAGAGGCCTTCGTTCGATCGTTGGCGAAGTTTCCCGAGTTCGAGTTTCTTGAATTAGGCATGATTCTCTACCTCTTGGTAATGATCGTGGCGAGCAGGTGCCCGCCTAGATTGAGAATTTTCTGGCCGACAAAGGTTTAGAAAAGTTGCGGACTGCGCGACGAACGGCAGCGTCGGATCAACGATCGAGCGCGTGTTGATTCGAGCGTTTGGCCGCATACATCGCCTGATCAGCATGGCGAAACAGTTGCTGTTCCTCACTGCCGTGCTCTGGGTAACGGGCCACGCCGATGCTCGGTTCGATCTGCAGATTGTGGCCATCCAGACGCATGGGTTGCAGCAGCACCTGTCGGATTTTTTCCGCCACGCTGTCGGCATCTTCTGCGGCGTGCACGCTGTGCAACAGCACGACAAATTCATCGCCACCGATCCGTGCGACGGTGTCGGTTTCGCGGACACAGCCCTTGAGGCGATTGGCCACGGTTTGCAGCAACATGTCGCCCACCGGATGGCCGAAGGTGTCATTGACCTGTTTGAAGCGGTCCAGATCGACATACAGCAAAGCCATGTACCCGGCCTGCTCGCGAGCGCCCGCCAACGCGGCCTTCATGCGCTCGCGCAGCAGTTCGCGATTGGGCAATTGGGTCAGTTGATCGTATTGCGCCATCCGCCGCAGCCGCGCATGCAGTTGTTGACGCTCAATGGCCGTGGCGACCTGGGCGCAGACGTATTGCAGCAGTTCCTTGTCCTGTTCCGTATAGCGCTCGCCGCCGGGCAGGCTTTTGACGATCAGCGCGCCGATGGTGCCGTTCTTGGAGTTCAGCGGCACACCCAGCCAGCACGGTGAGTTTTGTCCGGCGACCAGTGCAGCAAAATCTGGCGAGGAATCCGGACTGTCCGGTGTCAGAAGAATCGGCTGGCCGCTGCGGATAACTTCCGCACAGAGGCGCCCGGTGACGGTGCCCGGTTGTTCGGGCTGCGATTCGTGATCGTCGACGTGATAGGGGAAATTCAGCTGCGCGCAATGTTCGTCATACAGCGCCACGGAGAAATTCAGCGCCGGCAACCACTCGCCAATGATCAGGTGAATGCGTTTGAACAGCGCCAGCAGATCCTCGGCCACATGCGCCGCTTCAGAGATCGCATACAGCGCAGCCTGGCGCGATTCGGCCTGCTTGCGTTCGGTGATGTCGCGGGCGACGGCAATGCGCAGCTGATCGACCTCCGACCAGCGCGCCGACCATAGAATGTGCGCGACGCTGCCGTCCTTGCGCACATAGCGGTTTTCGAAATTGTGTTTGGGCTCGCCGCCCATGATTTCGCCGGCGGCCGCGAGGGTGCGCTGACGATCCGCCGGGTGCACCAACTCGATCATTGGCCGACCGATCAACTCTTCAGGCGTATAGCCGAAAATCCGCTCGCAGGCGGCGCTGACAAAAACGAAGCGACCCTGCTTGTCGACCGCGCAAACGGCGTCCAGCAACAGGTCGATGTAACTCGCCAACGGCGCGGAATTTCGGCTTTCCATGGTTCAGCGTGGGTGTCCGGGCAATGCAGCACTGATAGACCATCCGTGACCTCTTGATTGCGCATCCCTGCACGCACACTCAAGCCTTGTTTGGCATCAATCCCGGCAGCGCATGCGCCAGTGCATTGATGGCGAAACCGATAAACATCACGCCGCACAGCCGGGTAATCAGCAGCTCATGCCGTTGATACATCGTGCGCACCCGCTGCGCGCCGACCACGCCGATGAGAATAGCGTAGGCCAGCAATCCGCCCAGGAAACTCAGGGCAATCAGCATCGGCAACATCGACCAGTTGAGCAGCTCGGCACGGCTCGACAGCAACGCGGTGAACGTGGCGACCGCGACCGGATAGGCCTTGGGATTGGTCAAACCGAACAGAATGCCGTGCCAGAACGGTTTACGCGCCGCACCCTGCGGTTCGTCGCCGCTGCGGCGCTTGGCCCGCACCGCGCGCCAGCCAAGCCAGAACAGGTACAGGCCGCTGAGCACGCCGAGTACATCAAACGCCGTGCTGCCGATTTCCCGTGCGCCGACAATCGCGATCAGCGCGGTGCTACACCAGACCACATCACCGAGCAAATGCCCGCAGAGAAACCCGGCTCCGGCCCGCCGCCCGTGAGCCGCGCCAATGCCGAACACCGCCAGCACACCCGGCCCTGGCGTAATGCCGTAGATGAAACCTGAGGCCAGCACGGCCATTAGCAACGATGGAGTCATGGAAAACCTGTCAGCGCCAGAACACGTGGCGGTCAGTCTATATCAGCGGGTTGCGCCTGATCACGGCTCGTCGTAAAAACGCATGCCGGCGTACGGTTTTTGCCGACACGCTGCCAGCCGCGAAGGCAGATCGCCGACATGGATTTCGAGCTTGTGGCCGTCGGGGTCGAGAAAGTAGAACGACGCACCTTCGCTGCGGTTATCGCGCCATTCCTCGACATTGGCGGCTCTTAGCTGCTGCACGAATAGGGCAAAATCCGCCGCACTCAGGCTGAACGCGTAATGGGTGTAGTCCGGGTTCGGCACGGCTTTTCGCAGCGGGTCCAGCGACAGGCACAACCACAAACCAGGCAACGACATATAAGCACCGGCATCCCACGTCGCCTCGACGCGCAACTGCAGCACGTCGCGGTAGAACGCCAGGCTGCGGTTCAAATCGCTGACCGCCAGGGTCAGGTGGTTAAGGCCGGTGAGCATGGGATCAGTAACCTCTGAGATCTTCAGGGACGACGTATTGCTGACCATCGTAGATCAGGGTCACTTGTTTCTGCTTCAGATACGCGGTTTTGGAAAGACACTCTTTGCCCGACTGGGCGTTGGTCACTTTCGTGCCGTTGGTGGTGATGAGCAGATCGGCCAAGCCATGGTGGCTGGACGGGGCGATTTCGACGGTTCTGCGGATTTTCTTCACATAGCCTTCGCAGTCGTTGGTGAATTCACCGTTGCTTTTGGCGACGACCAATCCCTCCAGCACCGGACGCAATTCCGCGCCTTCGCGGACATACAGCGCCAGATCGGTTTTCTCGTAAGGGTTGGCGCGAGAACTGTGGGCGAACTTTGAGCGCAGACCAAACGCCCGGACGTCTGGCGTCAGCCGGTAGCGAGCCGTATCAATGCGCACATCCTCCAGACGCACGGCATCGGAGTTGTAGGCGCCCGGCTTGCGGTAAGTGGCGATGGGCCTGGCGTCGCTGGCATTAAGGATCGCCAGATCCAGATCGAACGCTCCGGCATCGTCTCCACCGACATCGGCCAGGAAGGTGGACTTGACCGAAATCGCCTGACTTGGGAAGGCCGGCCAGACATTGCAGCGCGACATGGATTTGCCGTCAAAACTCTGGGTGGTGCAGGCGGCTTGGGCTTGGGTGGTGAGGGCCAGCAAACCAAGGGAAATCAGGAGTCTGGTTGCAGCAAGCATTGTTCTTCCTTGATAAAAGTCATGTTGAGCAGGCCGGTTACAGGCCTTTGAAGCCTTGCGGTAAAACATAAGACTTTCCGTCATAACGCAAAGTCGTCAAAACGGGTTTGTAGACAATGGTCTTATCTTCACAAGCATCGCCTTCTCCCTCGCTGCTAGTACCCGTTCCCTGAGTTTTGACGATCAGGTCCGCATACCCATGGGAGCTTGTCTTGCCGATCTCAAGCGTTCTTGTAATTTCGCTCCGCTGCCCGGTGCAATTGTCATCCCACTCGCCGCTGTATTGGCTGACCAACAACTGACTCAAGACCGGGCGCAACTTTGCACCCTCTCTCACGTAGAGCGAGAGCTGAACTTCTTCCAGAGGATTGAGACGGGATGCGTTGGTGACACGCGCACGTAGGCCGAAGGCACGAAAGTCGGGGGCAAGTTTGTACCGTGCAGTATCGAGCGCCAGTTCCACTAGCGCTACGCCGCTCGTTTCAAACGCAGAGGCTTGACGATAAGTGGCAACCGGACTTGGATTTCCATCCTGCAAAACCGACAATTCAAGATCATAGAAACCATGCGAATTGTCTTCGACGTAATCGGCAGCGCGCTCAAACTTGGCTTGGGCATTGATGGTCTGCCCGGGATACGCCGGCCAGTTCTTGCAGATCGAAAAACCCGAGTCCCCCGACACCGCTGGTGGCGTGCAATCGGCAAATGCCTGCCCCGCCAGCAACCAGCCGCACAACGCCGCACACCCGATCCAGCCAGACTTCACTGTCACTTCCCGCTCCTTGATAACGTTTCAGCCGCGCACTATCCCCTGCTCAATCCTCCGATTCAACCAATTCAACGCCTGATCCCCGCCCCGCCGCTTGTGCCACGCCAGCACAAACGTGAACGGCGGTATTTCGAACGGTGGCGGCACAACGATCAATTCCTGCTGATCAATCTCGCGCACGCTGCGCGAAGACACCGTCAGAATCAGATCCGTGCCACTGATGAACTGTGGCGCGACGTTCCAGTGCGGCAGGCTGATTGCAACGCGGCGGCGCTCGCGCAGTGACGTCAGTGCCCGCTCAATTTCCGGTGTGCCGCTGCCGCGCATTTCCAGCAAGACATGTGGCCGCGACAGGTAGGTCGGTAAATCCAGTACACCGTTGGCCGGCAGCGTTTGGCGATCCAGCAGGCAAACGTAGCGCTCTTCGAATAGCACCGAGCTGCGCAGTTCGTGAGGCATTTCCGGGAAGACGCCGGCGGCGATGTCGACATCGCCATTGAGCACGCCTTCGAGCATGCCTTCGCGACTGGCATGGCTGATTTGCAGGTCAATGCCCGGTGCCTCCCGGCGCAGGGTGCGGATCAAACCCGGAAGAATGATCGCCGCGCCGTAATCCGACATCGCCACACGAAACGTCCGACGCGCAATGGCCGGATCGAAGGTGTTCGGCGCCAGCAGCGATTGCACCTGGGCCAACGCTTCCGCCAGCGGCGCGACCAGTTCCAGCGCCCGCGCCGTCGGCACCAGCGTCGCGCCTGCGCGCACCAGCAGCGGATCGCCGAGCAGATCACGCAACCGCGCCAGCGCATGGCTGACCGCCGGTTGACTGAGGTGCAAACGCTCGGCGGCGCGGGTGACGTGCTGCTCGCTGAGCAAGGCGTCGAGGATCACCAACAGGTTGAGGTCGATACGGCGCAAATCATTCATCTGGTGCATGTTCTGGATGACTAAACGGAATTTAAATCTGCGCGACGAATACTCTAGAGTCCAGCAAAACCTGGTGGAGTTTGAACATGAGTACCTTGCATTGGGCCGGCTTGTTGGCGCTGGCCGCGTTTGCTGGCGCGGTCGTGCCGTTCCAGAGCGCGATCAACAGCAATCTGGCACGTGGTTTGGGGCATCCGTTGTGGGCGACCCTGGCGTCGTTGCTGGTCAGTGTGTTGGTGTTGTTGCCGGTGATTGTGGCGTTGCGTTTACCGCTGCCCTCCCTGGCGTTTATCAGCAAGGCGCCGTTGTGGATGTGGGCGGGTGGCGCGTTTGGCGTGTGTTTTGTGGCGCTGGCGGTGGTGTTGCTACCCAAGCTCGGGGCCTCGGGATTTGTCGCGCTGGCGTTGGCCGGGCAGGTGATTGCTTCGATGATGCTGGATCACTTCGGGTTGTTCGGGTTGGTGGAGAAACAGCTGACGGTGTCGCGCGCGTTGGGTGCGGTGTTGTTGATTGGCGGGGTGGTGTTGATTCAGTTTGGTGGGGTGTTCGAGAGGAATGTCGTAACCGCTGGGTAAGCCTGCTTATGATTCAGCGTCTGGAAGTCAGTCTTCGCGAGCAAGCTCGCTCCCACATTTTGATCGTACTTCAGATGAAGAAATGCGATCCCCTGTGGGAGCGAGCTTGCTCGCGAAAGCGTCATCACTGACACCGGAAATCTCAAAACGCGTTGCGGAAAATCTCCTCGATCTGACGCTGATCTGCCGCGCGCGGGTTGGTAAGGCCGCAAGCGTCTTTCAGGGCATTGGTGGCCAGGATCGGAATGTCCGACAGCTTGGCGCCCAGCTCACGCAGGCCGCCGGGAATCTCGACGTCTCTGGCCAGGCAACGAATCGCGCTGATCGCCGCTTGCGCGCCCTCTTCCGGGCTGAACCCACGGATGTCAGCGCCCATCGCGTGCGCCACATCGGTCAGTCGTTCGGCACACACCAGCGCATTGAATGTCTGCACGTGGGGCAGCAGCACGGCATTGCACACGCCGTGGGGCAAGTCATAGAAACCGCCCAACTGATGCGCCATCGCATGCACATAACCGAGGGAGGCGTTGTTGAAGGCCATGCCGGCGAGGAACTGCGCGTAGGCCATGTTCTCCCGTGCGGCGAGGTCGCTGCCGTCGCGCACGGCCAGACGCAGGTTGTTGCTGATCAGGGTCATGGCCTTGAGCGCGCAGGCGTCGGTGATCGGGTTGGCCGCCGTCGACACATAGGCTTCGATGGCGTGCGTCAGTGCGTCCATACCGGTGGCAGCGGTCAGGCCTTTGGGCATGGCGACCATCAGTTCCGGGTCGTTGACCGACAGCAGTGGCGTGACGTTGCGGTCGACGATGGCCATTTTCACGTGGCGCGATTCGTCGGTGATGATGCAGAAGCGAGTCATCTCGCTGGCGGTGCCGGCGGTGGTGTTGATAGCGATCAGCGGCAGTTGCGGTTTGCTCGACTGATCAACGCCTTCGTAGTCGCCGATCTGCCCGCCGTTGGTCGCACACAGGGCGATACCTTTGGCGCAGTCGTGGGGGGAACCGCCGCCGAGGGACACGACGAAATCGCAGCGACTTTCCTTGAGCAAGCCCAGCCCGGACTCGACGTTGGCAATACTTGGATTCGGTTTGGCGCCGTCGAAGATCACCGAGTCGATGTCCTGCATCGCCAGTTTTTCAGCAATCATCGTGGCCACGCCCGCCTTGGCCAGCCCGGCGTCGGTGACGATCAGCGCCTTGCGAAAACCGTAGTTGCGGATCGCGACCATGGCTTCGTCGAGGCAGCCATTGCCCATGATGTTGACCGCCGGAATAAAAAAGGTGCTGCTCATCGTGCGTCTCCTGACTGGGGCCGAATCGACTGCTGCGATCCGGCGGACAGGCACAGCATCGACCGATCGGTCACCGACGATGTTGATCTGGCTCAATGCCCGCTCGTGATAAAGTCGCCGCCCATCAGCCCCTTTGTTTTGAGACACCTGCGCAATGACCGATTTTCTGGATGTCGACGCCACCCTCGAAGACTGGAACACCCTGCGCGCCGCGACCGAGTTCAATGGTTTGCTGGTGGGCAATGGCGCCAGCCGCGCCGTGTGGGACGACTTCGGCTACGACTCGCTGTTCGAAAACGCCCGCACCGTGGAAGAGAAACCGCTGAGCCCGTCGGAACTGGCGGTGTTCGACGCCATGCAGACACGCAGCTTCGAGCAGGTGCTCGGGGCACTGAAAACCACCAGTCGGGTCAACAAGGCGCTGGCCATCAGCTCGGCCGCGCCGCGCAATCGCTACTACGC
The DNA here is from genome assembly GCF_058136335.1 of Pseudomonas sp. 4CAES_32.4. Lineage (NCBI taxonomy): Bacteria > Pseudomonadati > Pseudomonadota > Gammaproteobacteria > Pseudomonadales > Pseudomonadaceae > Pseudomonas > Pseudomonas sp. 4CAES_32.4. The sequence goes on along the minus strand of NZ_CM176882.1, from coordinate 1,493,383 downwards.
GATCAAGGAAGCGCTGATCAACAGCGTGCACGCGGTGCACATTCCGTGGCGACTGGTGAAAGCTTCAACTTTGGCGACGCTGAATGAAGAACTGGCGCGCTATCGCACGGTGTTCACCACCAATTACGACTTGCTCAACTACTGGGCGCTGCAACACCAACGCGACGCCATCGACGACCTGTTCAACGGCCCGAATGCCAGTTTCGATCTGAGCGAAAGCAGCACCGACAAACCACGTTTGCTGTACCTGCATGGCGGTCTGCATCTGGTGCGCAATCAGGACGGCACCGCGCGCAAGTTGACCTCGACCGAAGGCACATTGCTCGGTAGCTTCGCGATCAACAACACGATCAAGACCCTGGACGACGTGCCGCTGTTCGTCAATGAAGGGCCGAGCGCGGACAAGCTCAAGACCATTCGCAGTTCGGATTATCTGTCGTTCTGTTACCAGCAATTGCTCGGGCATGGCGACAGTCTGTGCATCATTGGTCATGCGCTGGGCGAGCAGGATGCGCACATCGTTCGCGCGCTGCGCCTGGCGAAACCGAAGACCGTGGCGATCTCGATTTATCCGCGCAGTGCGGCGTTTGTTCAGCATCAGAAGCGGCATTACGCGAAGGTGTTTGAAGGGACCGGTGTTGAGTTGCGGTTTTTTGATGCGAAGACGCATGCGCTCGGAAGTCCGAAATTGTCGGTGCCGGTCGAGGTTTAGCCGCAAGGTTTCTACCGCTATCGCTAGCAGGGCTAGCTCCACAGGGATGGGGGTTAGGCCAGAGTTTTGCGCTCGACACATAGTCCTGTGGGAGCCAGCCCTGCTGGCGATAGCGAAGAGTCAGTCAACATCAACTTTGCAGATGCCGGCCTGATCGCTGGCAAGTCGAGTCGTCGCACCGCAGCTCCCACAGGGGATTTTTGTCGGATTTGAAAGTGGCGTTAGAGCACCGGCAACGTCTTGTCCTTGATCACTTTGCTAGGCCCATTCGTCTTGACGCTGGCGATGCCTTTGTCACAAGCCGAGGCCGACGAATACGACTCGCTGCTGCCGATGATCTGGTGATTGGCAGCCTTGAGGTTGAAGTACGGGTGGCCGTCCTTGGTGGTCTTTTTCTCGTAGCGTTCATCCAGCGGGCTGTTGGTCTGTACCGAAGCGATGCCGCCATCGGCCGCCGCGCGGGTGGTGTACAGCTCACTGGTCAAAATGGTTTCGGCATTCGCCGCTTTCAACACGAACCTGAACTGGCCGTTACTGCTTTTACTCACTTCGTACCATCCGGACATGCTCGTTTCTCCTTGGCGATTGAGAGATTTCGCGCTTCAGAGTAAAGACCAGTCCGGGTTATCTGTCGCCTGCACTGGCCCTATCGCTGGCAAGCCAGCTCCCACAGTAGTCTGTTGTGTGCCCTATACCTGTGCCGCATCACAATACCTGTGGGAGCTGGCTTGCCAGCGAAAGGGTCAACCCGGTCTCGGCTATTTCACCACCGCGCGCACCACCGAAAGCTCAGGCGCACTCACCCGCCGCTGACTCAAATAGCGCATACAACTCACCCGCAGGAACGAGGCAAAATTCACCACCTCGCCGCGATAATCCATCACCTCTTCATACAGTTTGGCGATCAGTTGGTTGGTGGTCATGCCGTCGACCTCGGCGATTTCGCTGAGGATGTCCCAGAACTGATTCTCCAGGCGCAACGTCGTCACCACGCCGCAGATGCGCAGCGAGCGCGAGCGTGACTCGTAGAGAATCGGGTCAGCCTTGACGTAGAGCTCGCACATGGGCGATTCCTCGTTACAGGGTGATTTTGGTGCCGAGCAAACCGAGGAAACCGGCCAGCCAGTTCGGATGCGCCGGCCAGGCCGGGGCGGTAGCCAGATTGCCTTGAACGTGGCCGTCCGTCACCGGAATGTCGATGTACGTACCGCCCGCCAGTCGCACTTCCGGGGCGCAGGCCGGATAGGCGCTGCAATCACGGCCCTCAAGCACACCCGCCGCTGCCAGCAACTGCGCGCCATGGCAGACCGCCGCAATCGGTTTGCAGGCCTTGTCGAAGGCGCGCACCAGATCGAGAACTTTTTCGTTGAGGCGCAGATATTCCGGGGCACGACCGCCGGGAATCAATAGCGCGTCGTAGTCGGCTTCGCTGACTTTGGCGAAGTCGAAATTGAGGGCGAACAGGTGACCGGGTTTTTCGCTGTAGGTCTGATCGCCTTCGAAATCATGGATTGCGGTGCGTACGGTCTGGCCGCAAGCCTTGTCCGGGCACACGGCGTGGACGGTGTGACCGACCATTTGCAGGGCCTGGAACGGCACCATCACTTCGTAATCTTCGACGTAATCGCCGACCAGCATCAGGATCTTTTTCGCGGCCATGGGGAGGACTCCTTTGGGGAATGCTTGGGAGTATTGAAGGTAGACCTATTCGACAGTGACGGGTAACAACGGGCTACTACCGAGTTGAACTCATCGCTGGCAAGCCAGCTCCCACAGGTTCTGAAGCGATCACCGATGCTGCGTTCAACTCGGACACTGTGGGAGCTGGCTTGCCAGCGATGCGATCTCAAACTGTACGGATAAGTATGTGCCTAGCTGTAACAGCCACAACCCCACCGTTTATGGCTTGATGAAGGTCATTCCCAGCCACCTACAATTCTGGTCTCCCCTCATGTCCTCGCGCGAAAACACCGGCATGGCCCTCGGCCTGCTCGGCGTGGTGATTTTCAGCCTCACCCTGCCCTTCACCCGCATCGTGGTGCAGGAACTGCATCCGCTGCTCAACGGTTTGGGTCGTGCGTTGTTCGCGGCGATTCCGGCGGCGTTGCTGTTGTTGTGGCGTCGCGAGAAGTGGCCGACGTGGCGGCAAGTAAAAGGCCTGAGCATGGTGATCGCCGGGGTGATTCTCGGTTTCCCGGTGCTGTCGGCGTGGGCCATGCAAACCTTGCCGGCGTCCCATGGCGCGCTGGTCAACGTTTTGCAGCCGCTGTGCGTGGCGCTATATGCGGCGTGGCTGTCCCACGAGCGGCCGTCGAAAGCCTTCTGGGCCTGCGCAGCATTGGGCAGTGCATTGGTGCTCGGTTATGCGCTGTACACCGGGGCCGGCAGTATTCAGGCGGGCGATCTGTTGATGCTTGGCGCGATTGCGGTCGGTGGGCTGGGTTACGCCGAAGGTGGCCGGTTGGCCAAGGAGATGGGCGGCTGGCAGGTGATCTGCTGGGCGCTGGTGTTGTCGACGCCGTTGTTGATCGGGCCGGTGCTGTATCTGGCGCTGCAACATCAAGGCGCGGTGTCCGCCAAGACCTGGTGGGCGTTTGGTTACGTCGCGCTGTTTTCGCAGTTTCTTGGTTTCTTTGCCTGGTACGCGGGTCTGGCCATGGGTGGGATTTCCCGGGTCAGTCAGGTCCAGTTGTTGCAGATTTTCTTCACCATCGCGTTTTCGGCGCTGTTCTTTGGTGAACATGTCGAGCCGATTACCTGGGTGTTTGCTTGCGGGGTGATTGCGACCGTGATGCTCGGGCGCAAGACCACGGTTCAACCGACCCGCATCGCCACCACATAACCTGTAGGAGCTGCGGCACGCTGCGATCTTTTGACTTTGTTTTTCAAGATCAAAAGATCGCAGCGTGCCGCAGCTCCTACAGGGATTGGATCAGGCCAGAAAGCCGTCGGCGCGCAGCAGCGTTTCCAGGCAGTGCTCGCTGATGTTGTAGAAATCCTTCAACTCCTGAATCTTCACCAACAACTGCGCCGGATCCACCGGCTCGGCGCGTTTCACCGCAAGAATCATCTTGTTCTTGTTGGTGTGATCCAGCGAGATGAACTCGAACACCTTGGTCTCGTAACCGCAGGCTTCCAGGAACAGTGCACGCAAACTGTCGGTGACCATTTCCGCTTGCTGGCCGAGGTGCAAACCGTATTGCAGCATCGGTTTGAGCAGCGCCGGGCTCTGGATCTGCAGGCGGATCTGCTTGTGGCAGCACGGCGAGCACATGATGATCGACGCACCCGAACGAATACCGGTGTGGATCGCGTAGTCGGTGGCGATGTCGCAGGCATGCAAAGCGATCATCACGTCCAGCTCGCTCGGCGCGACGCTGCGCACGTCACCGCACTTGAACACCAGCCCCGGATGATCGAGCTTCGCCGCCGCGGCGTTGCACAAGTTGACCATCTCTTCGCGCAGCTCGACGCCGGTGACTTCGCCTTCGGCGTTCAAGGTGTTGCGCAGGTAATCGTGAATCGCAAATGTCAGGTAACCCTTGCCCGAACCGAAATCGGCCACGCGCACCGGTTTATCCAGCGCCAGCGGTGACGAGGTCAGGGCATGACTGAACACTTCGATGAATTTGTTGATCTGCTTCCACTTGCGCGACATCGCCGGAATCAGCTCGTGCTGCGCGTTGGTCACGCCCAGGTCCTTGAGGAACGGTCGACTCAATTCAAGGAAGCGGTTTTTCTCCCGGTTGTGTTCGGCAGAAGGCGCTTCGCGCAATTGCTGAGGTTTGCTCTTGAACAGCGAACTCTTGCCCTTTTTGCTGTATTCCAGCTGAGCTTCGTCGGTTACGGCGAGCAAATGCGCATTTTTGAACGAGACCGGCAGCAGCGCGGCAATCGTCGCCACGCCTTCGCTCAACGGCAGATTCTTGGTGATGTCGCGGGTTTTGTAGCGGTAGACGAAGGACAGATTCGGCTGCGCCTTGACCGTCACCGCTTTGATGATGACCCGCTGCAGATCCGCTTCTTCGCCAACATATTTGGCCAGCACCAGTTTGATAAAGCCGTTCTGCTCAAGGCTGGTTTGCAGCTGCTCGATGAACTGAGCGTGGTGATCGGGCGCGGGCTGGGTGGCAGAAGCTGTAACGGACATGGAAAAGCGGCCTCGGACGGGCGAAATCGGGAATGGCGGATATTTTAGGGGGGATGCGGGCTGGGGACACGCTCTTATTTACCGAACGGCAAAAATCAAAAGATCGTCCGAAGGCTCGGGCCGCGTTCGGACGATCTTTTGATCTAGCCCAACACCACCAACCGATTCGGCAACTCATTGCGCACCTGCGTCACTGGCACATGCACTTTCAGCAACTCGCCACACGCCTCGATGCACGAGACAAACCCTTCCAGCGTGCGCCCCTGCCGCACCTGCTCGGTGAACGCCGCGACAATCGCGTCCCAACTCTTGTTTTCCAGCCGCTTGGAAATCCCTTCATCCACCAGAATTTCCACGTAACGCTCAGCCTCGCAGACAAAAATCAGCATGCCGGTGCTGCCCACGGTGTGGTGCAGGTTCTGCTCGAGAAACTGTCGCCGCGCCAGGTTCGACGCCCGCCAGTGGCGCACGCGGCGCGGAACCAGATGGGTGGTGATTTTCGGCAGACGAAACAGCAGGCACAGCACGATAAACGCGCCCCACTGCACCAGCAGCAGACTGTGCATGGTCAGCCAGCCGGTCAGGTAGTGGACGACGCCCGGCACCACCAGCGCCAACAGGCTGGCCCACAGCAGCGGGATGTACGCATAGTCGTCGGCGCGGGCGGCCAGCACCGTGACCAGCTCGGCGTCGGTGTCGCGCTCGACCCGGGCAATCGCCTCGGCGACTTTGCGTTGTTCGTGTTCAGTCAGTAATGCCATGTTGAAAAGTGCCTGCTCATTATTCTTTTAAGGTCACCAGCCGCCGGATGAACCACCGCCGCCGAAACTGCCTCCGCCGCCGCTGAAGCCCCCGCCTCCACCACCGCCGCCGCCAAACCCGCCGCCACCGCCGAAGCCGCCACCGCCCCCGGAGCCGCCACGGCCGGCGGGCAGGATACCGAGCATCTGGCAGACAAACACCGTCAAGATGAACAACATCACCAAAAACACAAACAATCCCGGATGCCGCGAGATGAAATCATCGGACGGATCACCGCTCGATTCATACACCGTCGACGGCTCATCCAGCGGATTGCCGCCCAGCACCACCAGCATCGCGGCAACGCCGTCGCTGATGCCTTTGCTGAAGTTGCCGGTCTTGAACGCGGGCGTAATGACTTGATGGATGATCACCGAACTCTGCGCATCGGTCAGCCGATCTTCCAGGCCATAACCGACTTCTATGCGCAGTTTGCGCTCGTCACGGGCGACGATCAGCAGCGCGCCGTTGTTCTTGTCCTTCTGACCAATGCCCCAGTGGCGCCCGAGCTGGACGCCGTAATCTTCGATGGTAGTGCCTTGCAGATCCGGCACGGTGACCACGACCAATTGCTCGCCGGTCGACTGCTCGTGGGCCTGCAGCTGCTGGCTCAGTTGCGCGCGCACAGACGGCTCGATCATCTGCGCTTCGTCCACCACTCGCCCGCTCAGCGCCGGGAACGTCAACTCGGCCCGGGCGCTGAAGGCGAACAGCCACAGCATCAGCACCAGGCCCATTTTCAACACGCGCATGGACAACCTCGAATCAGAATTTCACTTCCGGGGCCTTTTCCGCGCCGGGCGTGGTGGCTTCGAAGGTTTCGCGCATCGGCAGATCGCTGTACATCACGCTGTGCCAGAGGCGACCGGGGAATGTGCGGATTTCGGTGTTGTACTTCTGCACCGCCAGAATGAAATCGCGGCGCGCCACGGCGATGCGGTTTTCCGTACCCTCGAGTTGCGATTGCAGGGCGAGGAAGTTCTGGTTGGCCTTCAGATCCGGGTAACGCTCGGAGACCACCATCAAACGGCTCAATGCGCCGGTCAGTTGATCCTGCGCCTGCTGGAACTGCTTGAGCTTCTCGGGATTGTCGAGGGTGCTGGCATCGACCTGGATCGAAGTCGCTTTCGCCCGCGCCTCGATCACCGCTGTCAGGGTTTCTTCCTCATGTTTGGCGTAGCCCTTCACCGTCTCCACCAGATTGGGAATCAGGTCGGCGCGGCGCTGGTACTGGTTCTGCACCTGGCCCCACGCGGCTTTGGCCTGCTCGTCGAGGGTCGGAATATTGTTGATGCCGCACGCGGTCAGCAATGTGGCGAACACCAACAACGTGGCGACCTGCAAACGCGAGCGGTAGGTTGGACTGACATTCATCGGAGTGATGCTCCCTGGCACTTTTCATTTAAAAACCGACGGCGAAACATTCGGGGCCGGCTCTTCGGGCATAATCGGCCGCGCCACTGGATTGCTGCGGGCTAATGGGCTAAAAAGTGCCCTGCGCGATCACGCTGTCGATGCTCGGCGGTCGTGTTTGGTTCGATCTTTTTGAGCCTGCACCCGAACAACAATAGTCGCTCCCTAAATTTTGGCTGGCCGGCATTGCATTGCCGTTTGTGCCCTTGAGAAAAATATTCATGAAGAAGCTGTGTTTGCTGGGTCTGTTCGTCAGCCTGGCCAGTCATCAAGTATTGGCCGCCACGACCCCGGTACCCCTGGAAAACAAGGACGCGTTCATCTCCAATCTGATGAACCAAATGACCCTCGATGAAAAGATCGGGCAATTGCGCCTGATCAGCATCGGCCCGGAAATGCCCCGCGAGCTGATCCGCAAAGAGATCGCCGCCGGCAACATCGGTGGCACATTCAACTCGATCACCCGCCCGGAAAACCGTCCGATGCAGGACGCGGCGATGCGCAGTCGCCTGAAGATTCCGATGTTTTTCGCGTACGACGTGATCCACGGTCACCGTACGATTTTCCCGATCCCGTTGGCGCTGGCGTCGAGCTGGGACATGGATGCGATCGGCCAATCCGGCCGCGTCGCCGCCAAAGAAGCCGCCGCCGACAGCCTCGACATCACCTTCGCACCGATGGTCGACATCTCCCGCGACCCGCGCTGGGGCCGCAGCTCCGAAGGTTTCGGTGAGGACACCTACCTGACCTCGCGCATCGCCGGCGTCATGGTCCGCGCCTATCAGGGTGCCACCCCGAGCGCCGCCGACAGCATCATGGCCAGCGTCAAGCACTTCGCCCTGTACGGCGCCGTCGAGGGTGGCCGCGACTACAACACCGTCGACATGAGTCCGGTGAAGATGTACCAGGATTACCTGCCGCCGTACCGCGCCGCGATTGATGCCGGCGCTGGCGGTGTGATGGTCGCGTTGAACTCGATCAACGGTATCCCGGCCACGGCCAACACATGGTTGATGAACGATCTGCTGCGCCGCGATTGGGGTTTCAAAGGTCTGGCGGTCAGCGACCACGGCGCGATCTTCGAACTGATCAAACACGGCGTCGCCCGCGACGGTCGTGAAGCAGCGAAACTGGCGATCAAGGCCGGTATCGACATGAGCATGAACGACACTCTGTACGGCAAAGAGCTGCCGGGGCTGCTCAAATCCGGCGAGATCGAACAGAAAGACATCGACAATGCGGTGCGCGAAGTGCTCGCCGCCAAGTACGACATGGGCCTTTTCAAGGATCCGTACCTGCGCATCGGCAAGGCTGAAGATGATCCGGTCGACACCTACGCCGACAGCCGTCTGCACCGCACCGAGGCCCGTGAAGTTGCGCGACGCAGCATGGTGTTGCTGAAGAACCAGAACGAAACCCTGCCGCTGAAGAAAGACGCAAAAGTCATGCTGGTCGGCCCATTGGCCAAAGCACCGATCGACATGATGGGCAGCTGGGCCGCGGCCGGTAAGCCAGCGCAATCGGTGACCCTGTTCGACGGCATGAGCTCGGTGATCGGCAACAAGGCGAACCTGATCTACGCCCGTGGCGCCAACATCACCAGCGACAAGAGAAGCCTCGACTACCTGAACTTCCTCAACTTCGATGCGCCGGAAGTGGTCGATGACCCGCGCCCGGCCAACGTATTGATCGACGAAGCAGTGAAAGCCGCCAAGGACGCTGACGTGATCGTCGCCGCCGTGGGCGAATCCCGTGGCATGTCCCACGAATCGTCCAGCCGCACCGACCTGAACATCCCGGAAACCCAGCGCGAGCTGATCCGGGCGTTGAAAGCCACCGGCAAACCACTGGTGCTGGTACTGATGAACGGCCGCCCACTGACTATTCTCGAAGAAAACCAGTCGGCTGACGCAATTCTGGAAACCTGGTTCAGCGGCACCGAGGGCGGCAACGCTATTGCTGACGTGCTGTTCGGTGATTACAACCCGTCGGGCAAACTGCCGGTGACCTTCCCGCGCTCCGTGGGCCAGATCCCGACGTACTACAACCACCTGAGCATTGGCCGGCCGTTCACGCCGGGCAAACCGGGCAACTACACCTCGCAGTACTTCGATGACACCACCGGGCCGCTGTTCCCGTTCGGTTATGGCCTGAGCTACACCCAGTTCGCCCTGAGCGACATGGCGCTGTCGTCGACCACCCTGAACGCCACTGGCAAGCTCGACGCCAGCGTCATGCTGAAAAACACCGGCAAGCGTGACGGCGAAACCGTGGTGCAGCTGTATATTCAGGACGTCACCGGTTCGATGATCCGCCCTGTGAAGGAACTGAAGAACTTCCAGAAAATCATGCTCAAGGCCGGCGAACAGAAAGTCGTGCACTTCACCATCACCGAGGATGACCTGAAGTTCTACAACGCCCAGCTCAAATACGCGGCCGAGCCAGGCAAGTTCAACGTGCAGATCGGCCTGGATTCCCAGGACGTGACGCAGCAGAGTTTTGAGTTGCTGTAACGAACGCCGCAGTCCCCTCCCTGATCGTTCCCACGCTCCGCGTGGGAATGCCTCAAGGGACGCTCCGCGTCCAGTGACGCGGAGCGTCACGGGCTGCATTCCCACGCAGAGCGTGGGAACGATCAACGGTGAGCGACTAGCCGCGACGATCGAGGATATTGACCACCACCCGATCCACCCAGCCCCAAATCCTCTGTTTCACCCGCCGCCACAACGGCCGGCGCTGCCATTCTTCCAGACTCACCAACTGACTCAGTCCGAAGTCCTTCACAAAACTCGCCTCGACCGCTGCCGTCAACGACGGATCCAGTGCCTCCAGATTCGCCTCAAGATTGAAGCGCAAGTTCCAGTGATCGAAGTTGCACGAACCAATGCTCACCCAATCGTCCACCAGCACCATTTTCAGGTGCAGGAAGCACGGCTGGTATTCGAAAATCTGCACCCCGGCCTTGAGCAGTCGCGGGTAGTAGCGATGCCCGGCATAACGCACGGACGGGTGATCGGTGCGCGGCCCGGTCAGCAGCAATCGCACATCAACGCCGCGCGCGGCAGCCTTGCGCAGGGAGCGGCGGATTTTCCAGGTCGGCAGAAAGTACGGCGTGGCCATCCAGATGCGTTTTTGCCCGCTGTTCAACGCACGGAACAACGACTGCAAAATGTCGCGGTGCTGACGGGCATCGGCATACGCCACGCGGCCCATGCCCTCGCCTTTATCCGGCACGCGCGGCAAACGCGGCAGACCGAAGTGCGCAGCCGGGCGCCAGGCGCGGCGATAGCGGTTGGCGATCCATTGACGATCAAACAGCAATTGCCAGTCGATCACCAACGGCCCACGGATTTCGACCATCACTTCGTGCCACTCGCTGGTGTCGTGGCCCGGTGTCCAGAACTCATCGGTGACACCCGTGCCGCCGACCACCGCCAGACATTGATCGACCAACAGCAACTTGCGGTGATCGCGGTAGAAATTGCCGACCCAACGCCGCCAGTTCAGGCGATTGTAGAAACGCAGTTCAACCCCGGCGTGCGTCAGGCGCTGACGCAGATTGAGGGTAAACGCCAGACTGCCGTAATCATCGAACAAGCAGCGCACGCGCACGCCGCGCTCGGCCGCCAGCACCAGCGCCTGCACGATGGTTTCGGCACAGGCACCGGCCTCGACCAGATACAACTCAAGTTCGATCTGCTCCTGCGCACCAGCGATCTGCTCGAGCATGCGCGGGAAAAATTGCGGGCCGTCGATCAACAGTTCGAACCGGTTGCCGTCACGCCACGGGAACACCGCGCCGCGCATGTCAGCGCGCCGTGAAGATCAGCACCGCACCCACCGGCACCGACAGACTGATGGCCGACAGATCGGCGAGTTTGCGCAGGCTTTCCAACCCCGGTACGAGATCGAAATCCTCGGCGTTGATCACCAGCGGTTCGAGGGTGACCACTTGAAAGCGGCGGTCATCGAGACGCGTCGCCAGCAACTCGGCCGGGTATTCATGTTGCTTGCCGTGCAGGCTGACGGTCAGCGGTAGGCGCAGTTCCAGTTGCGCGCCGGGGGCCAGATCGTTGATCGGACGCAGGTCGATCTGGGTGGTGATGGTTGCTTCGGGGAATTGCTCGATCTGGAACAGCTCCTTGCGCATGCGCTCGTCGCGTAGCGGGATGCCGCTGTTGATCGAGTCCAGCTCGACTTCGACTTCGGCGCGACCGTTAGGATCGACCTTGCCGTGCAACACCAGAAAGCGCTGCACTTCGGAAATATGGGCGTTTTTCGTACTGACGAACGACAGCCGCGACGACTCGCCGTCCAGATACCAATTGGCTTGCGCCGGCAGCGTGACGGCGGCCAATAGCAGACTGGCGAAGGCTTTATAGAGGGAGCGGTTGAACATTGAACACTCGTGGGGCCGATAAACCTGCACGAACCTTAACCGCCCACGCCGTTATTGCAAACTCGGTCACCGCAAATCTATCGATGGGTAAAGATCCTTGTGGGAGCTGGCTTGCCAGCGATGGCGCTGTATCAGTCACACAAATATTGCCTGTGTCGGCGCAATCGCTGGCAAGCCAGCTCCCACAGGGGCCTCTATTCATAGGAGGATTGCGGGTTTTCAGGGGTTCAGGCGACAACCCTGCCGTTCGCTCTGCCATTGCGCGCTGTTGCTGCGGCCCATGCCACTGACGGTGATGGTTTTGCTGGCGCTGTCTTCGGTGAATTGGCTGGTCGGCAACCATTGTTTGACATAGCCACGGCAATACTCGGCGTCGTTGTTCATCACGTAACGGCACGAACAATATTCCTTGGCGGTGTAGGCGCTGATGATGTCCGGGAAGGCCCACAGATTTTCGCGCTCGTAAACGACCCAACCGAGCAGCAGGACCAGCAGCAACAGCAAAAAACGCTTCATGGCCGCACCGCCTTCAACACGCGCTTAAGCAATTCGTTGTGGCGATAACTGCCGTCGCGATCATCGGCGTAACGCACGATCAGCAGTTTTTCGCTGGGAATCACGTACAACGCCTGGCCCCAGTGACCAAGGGCAGCGAAGGTGTCGGGCGGTGCATCGGGCCACGGAGACGCGGCGCCGTCCGCCGGACGATTGAGCCACCACTGACCGCCGGGCACGGCTTCGTCCTGATGCGCCTGGTAACCGGCGAACGGTTTCAGGTTGAACGCGAGCCAATCCTTGGGCAGCAATTGCCGATCATGCCAGCGCCCGTCGCGGGCCATCAACAGACCGACGCGCGCCAGATCCCGGGCGGTCAGGTAAGCGTAGGACGAGGCGACGAACGTGCCGCTGGCATCGGTTTCCCACACGGCTTGATGGATGCCCAACGGCTCGAACAACGCCGTCCACGGATAATCCGAATAACGCTGCGGCCCGACGATGGTTTTCAACGCCGCCGCGAGCAGGTTGCTGTCGCCGCTGGAATAGCGGAAGGCCTGCCCCGGTTCGGCATAGGTGTCGTGGTCAGCGGTGAACGCGGCCATGTCGCGGTGACCACGGGTGTAGAGCATTGCCACCACCGAGGATTTCAGCGGGGCGTATTCGTAGTCTTCCTGCCAGTCGATGCCGGAGGCCCAGTGCAGCAAGTCAGCGATTTTGATGGCGGGGTGTTGGGCCAGTGGCGGGTAAAACCTGGCGGCGGGATCGTCGAGTTTGAACAGCCCTTCGCCGTAGGCCACGCCGAGGACCGTGGCCATCAGGCTTTTGCTGATCGACCAGGTCAGGTGTGGAGTGTGTTCCGTGGTCGGGCCGGCGTAGCGTTCGTAGAGGATCTGGCCGTCGCGGATGATCAGCAGCGCATCGGTGCGAATGCCTTGGCGGGTTGCGTCGTCGCGGGGTGGGAAGGCGTACGTCTCCAGTGCTTCGACGTTGGTAATAGCCGGGCCGGTTGGCCATTGTTCGCCCGGCCATTGTTCGGCGTGGACGGTGAAGCTGATCAGCAGCAGGAACAGCGGCAAGCCTTTGAACATGGTGAGGGCTCGTGGGGAGAACCTGCTGAGATTAGTCGGGACTCATGACAACTTTGAGATTTTGCTTTCCATGAAGTCGCCATCGCTGGCAAGCCAGCTCCCACAGGTTTCACAGGTGTTCACAAAACTCGTATCCACCAAAGAACCTTGTGGGAGCTGGCTTGCCAGCGATGAGGTCCGTCAGGACACCGCCAAAGCCTTGGCCAACCGCTTGGCCCGAGCCCCCGCCGCCAATTGCATCACCCCCTTATCGCGTTGCCACATCTGCGCCCACTCCGAATCAGCCAGCGCCAAATCAACCTCAACCTTGAGCGCATCAAACTGCGCGAACAACCCACCCAGCAACACATGCCCCGCGGGATTATTCGGCGCCTGCCGGCTTGCCTCCGCACACCCGGCCAACAGCGCCAGCAAGCGCAATTGCAGCGCTTGCGGCCAATGACTGTCCTGCCCGACGCCGTATAGCCACGCGGTCATCGCGCTCAGCACGTAGACATCTTCCAGCGTGCGAAACGGTTTGACGTAAGCATCCCATCCATCCCCCGCCAATAATTCGCACAACGCGCCATCAAGCTGCAGCCGTCCATGGCTGATGTCCGGCATCAACGGCAGCGCCGGCAGTTTTTCCACGGACACGCCAGGTTCGCCGGGGTACACCACCGCCAGACTCAGGCGTGGAGTTTCGCCAGGTTCTTCACTGCGCGCCGCGATCAACAGCCAATCCGCCGCATCACCGGCGGTGACGAAATCCTTGCGTCCACTTAGTCGCAAATCCGTCAGCCGCGTCTGCATGTCCGCCGGCCGCAAACTGCGCTGTTCGGTCGCACACAACGCGCCGAGGCTCAGCGGCGCACTCGGCCACAACATGCGCAATGCCGCCTGATAACCGACCAGAAATGCCAGCCCCGGCGTCGCCATTCGCCGCCCACCAGCGACCGCCAACTCGAACGGCGTGACGTTGCCCAACTGCAGCAACAACGTCGCAAAACCCTCGGCCAGGTCAGCAACGGCGGGCAATCGTTCACGGCTGTGCAGCAGATCTGGCCAGGGCATAAGAGGCTCCTTGTGGGCTGTCATATAAGCATCACCGAACGTTCATGGCGATGACACCGGGGCTACATAGCCTGACTTTGCACAACACGGCTGCATAAAGAAAGTCGATCGGCTGCAACCCACGACGGGTTAAAGGCCCGTACGGAGATTCACATGACTCAGATCGCCCGCATCAGCGACACCGGCAATGAACGCCGCCTGCAAGCCGAACGCCTGATCGGCGCCGAGGCCTTGCAGCAAGCCCAGGCCTTGCGCTTCAACGTCTTCAGCGGCGAGTTCAACGCCAAGTTGAAGGGCGCGGAGCTGGGTCTGGACATGGATGATTATGATGTTCACTGCAGCCACATTGGCGTGCGTGATCTGAACACTGGACGCCTGGTGGCGACCACGCGTTTGCTCGACCACACCGCCGCCAGCAGCCTCGGCAAGTTCTACAGTGAAGAGGAATTCAGCCTGCACGGCCTCGCGCATCTGCAAGGCCCGATTCTGGAAATCGGCCGCACCTGCGTCGACCCGGCGTACCGTAATGGCGGCACCATCGCGGTGTTGTGGGGCGAGTTGGCCGAAGTGTTGAATCAGGGCGGCTACAGCTACTTGATGGGTTGCGCGAGCATCCCGATGCAGGACGGCGGCGTTCAGGCGCACGCGATCATGCAGCGCCTGCGCGAACGCTATCTGTGCACCGAACACTTGCGCGCCGAACCGAAGAAACCGCTGCCGACGTTGGATATTCCATCGAACGTGATCGCCGAAATGCCGCCGCTGCTCAAGGCCTACATGCGTCTGGGCGCGAAGATCTGCGGCGAGCCGTGCTGGGACGAAGACTTCCAGGTCGCCGATGTGTTCATCCTGCTCAAGCGCGACGAGCTCTGCCCGCGTTACGCCAAGCACTTCAAGGCGGCTGTGTGATGAGCCGGCTGCGGGTGTACGCGCGGATCGCGCGGGTGCTGCTGGTAGTGTCGCTGGGGTTGACCATGGCCAGCGTCTTCGGGGTGTTTGAACGCATTGGTCTGGCGCATTCGATGGAGCGACGTCAGCGCTGGTCGCGTTTTTTCATGGCGCGTTTGAGCAATGCCCTGCCCTTTCGCGTATCGGTGCACGGTGAGCTGCCAAAACAGCCGATGCTCTGGGTCAGTAATCACGTTTCATGGACCGATATTCCACTGCTCGGCATGCTCACGCCGCTGTCGTTTCTGTCCAAGGCCGAAGTGCGTACCTGGCCGGTGGCCGGTTGGCTCGCAGCGAAGGCCGGCAGCCTGTTCATTCGTCGCGGTTCGGGCGACAGCCAGTTGATCCGCAAGCAGATGACCCGTCATTTGCAAACCGACCACGCCTTGCTGATGTTCCCCGAGGGCACCACCACCGATGGCCGTTCGCTGCGCACGTTTCATGGTCGCTTGCTGGCGGCGGCAATTGATTCTGAGGTGATGCTGCAACCGGTGGCGATCCGTTATCTGCGTGACGGTGAAATCGACACGCTGGCGCCATTCATTGGCGACGACGATCTGCTCTCGCATCTGATGCGTCTTTTCAGCAACGATTGCGGCGATGTCGAAGTGCACCTGCTCAAGCCGATTGCCTGTCAGGGCCGTGAGCGCGCGGCCCTGGCGTTCGAAGCGCAGCAGGCGGTGCAGAAGGCGTTGTTTGGTGAGGTGGCGAAACCGGCTGAACCGCGTCGTGCAGGCGAATTGATCGCTGCCTGAAAACACACACATCCTTGTGGGAGCTAGCCCTGCTAGCGATGGCGGACTATCAGTTGAAAAATTGTTAACTGACACACCGCAATCGCTGGCAGGGCTAGCTCCCACATTAGATTTTCAGTGGTTCGACATTTTGCGCAAAGTCCTGGAGTTGTGGGTAAAACAAGGCGAAGTCTTCACTCAACGGCTCATACAACCGCCGCAATTCCTGCATCGCCCCCGCCAGCTCTTCCGGCCGGGTCAAGCGCCGCGAGATCCCGCGCAACACCTGCTCCAGCACTTCAAACTCCTGATACGAACCCAACCAGTCGTTCGCAACCATGTGCGGCGCGATCTTCGCCAAACGCTCGGGCAACTGCCGTTCGTGGGTCAGCACCCGATAAACGTCAGCGGTAAAGATTTCCAACGGCTGATCGGCGTACAACCGCCAATCCCGCGCCAGGCAATGGTCGAAAAACACATCGAGCACGATCCCCGCGTAGCGCCGCCGCGTCTCGGTAAACCGCCCCAAGGCGATGTCTACCAGCGGATGGCGATCGGTAAACACGTCAATTCGGCGATGCAGTTGAATCGCCGCTTCCACCTCCGGCGCAAACTGCCCTTGCAGCCGACCTTTGACGAAGTCGCCATACAGACTGCCGAGTAATTGCCCGGGGCGCTGGCCACCGAGGTGTAAATGCGCGAGATAGTTCATGGGCGCAGCTTAGCACCGCGCCCTGCAATCAACATCCCACGTATCGTTATAACCCGATATACCGATTTATGCGGTCTTCAGAGCAAAATCATATTGGTATATCGCGAATTACCGATTTAAAGTTCGCTGCATCGCGATATAGCGTTTTACACAACCGAGCACCCTGCCATGAACCTTGACCTCGACGAAATAATAAAAGCCCTGGCGCACCCAGTACGGCGAGACATCCTCAACTGGCTGAAAGACCCGAAAGGCGAATTTCCGGAACAGCTGCACAACCACGAGTACGGCATCTGTGCCGGGCAGATCGATCAACGCTGCGGCCTGTCGCAGTCGACCGTTTCTGCACACCTCGCAACGTTGCAACGCGCCGGACTGATCAGCAGCCAGAAGGCCGGGCAATGGCACTTTTTCAAACGCAACGAGGACGTGATCCAGGCGTTCCTCAGCACCCTCAGTAAAGAGCTCTGACCCTTAACGTCAGCCAGCCCAAAAGGAAACAAGCATGCCCCTCTCGCTACTCATCCTCGCCTTGAGCGCCTTCGCCATCGGCACCACGGAATTCGTCATCATGGGCCTGCTGCCCAACGTGGCGGCCGACCTCGGTGTGTCGATCCCCGGCGCAGGTTGGCTGGTGACCGGTTACGCCCTCGGCGTGGCCATCGGTGCGCCGTTCATGGCAATGGCCACCGCCAAGTTGCCGCGTAAAGCAGCACTGGTCGCGTTGATGGGCATCTTTATTGTCGGCAACCTGCTGTGTGCCATCGCCAGTGATTACAACGTGCTGATGTTTGCCCGCGTGATCACCGCGCTGTGTCACGGTGCCTTCTTCGGTATCGGTTCGGTCGTCGCTGCCAATCTGGTGCCGGCCAACAAACGAGCTTCGGCAGTGGCTTTGATGTTCACCGGTCTGACCCTGGCCAACGTCCTCGGCGTGCCGTTGGGCACCGCACTGGGTCAGCAATACGGCTGGCGCTCGACTTTCTGGGCGGTGACCGTGATTGGTGTGATTGCGCTGATCGGCCTGATCCGCTTCCTGCCGGCCAAACGTGACGAAGAAAAACTCGACATGCGCGCCGAACTCGCCGCCCTCAAAGGTGCCGGGATCTGGCTGTCGCTGAGCATGACCGCGCTGTTCGCCGCCTCTGTATTCACCCTGTTCACCTACGTTGCGCCGTTGCTCGGCGAAGTCACCGGCGTGTCGCCGCGTGGCGTGACCTGGACGCTGATGCTGATCGGCCTGGGCCTGACCGTCGGCAACATCATCGGCGGCAAGCTCGCCGACAAAGGCATGGCCGCCACGCTGATCGGCGTGTTCATCGCCATGGCCGTGGTTTCCACCGTGCTGACCTGGACCAGCGTCGCGCTGATCCCGACTGAAATCACCCTGTTCCTCTGGGCCACCGCCTGTTTCGCTGCCGTGCCTGCACTGCAAGTCAACGTGGTGACCTTCGGTAAGGCTGCACCAAACCTGGTCTCGACCCTGAACATCGGCGCGTTCAACGTCGGCAACGCCCTCGGCGCCTGGGTTGGCGGCAGCGTCATCGCCCACGGTTTCGGCCTGAACAGCGTACCGCTCGCAGCCGCCGCGCTGGCCGTGCTCGCGCTGCTGGTGACCCTGATTACTTTCCGTCAGAACGGCAATGCCGATCTGGCCCCGGCAACTAACTGATCAACTTTCACTTACGAGGCTTGTAGACATGACAACTATTTTCGATCCAATCAAACTCGGCGACGTCGAACTGGCCAACCGCATCATCATGGCCCCACTGACCCGCTGCCGCGCCGACGAAGGCCGCGTGCCAAACGCGCTGATGGCTGAATATTACGTACAGCGCGCTTCCGCCGGCCTGATCCTCAGCGAAGCCACTTCGGTGACGCCAATGGGCGTGGGTTACCCGGACACCCCGGGCATCTGGTCCAACGATCAGGTGCGTGGCTGGGCCAACGTCACCAAAGCCATTCACGGCGCGGGCGGCAAGATATTCCTGCAACTGTGGCACGTCGGCCGGGTTTCCCACCCGTCGTACCTCAACGGTGAAGCGCCGGTTGCACCGAGCGCCATTCAACCAAAAGGCCACGTCAGCCTGGTTCGCCCAATGGCCGATTACCCAACCCCACGCGCACTGGAAAGCGCTGAAATCGCCGACATTGTCGACGCCTACCGCACCGGTGCCGAAAACGCCAAAGCCGCCGGTTTCGACGGCGTGGAAATCCACGGCGCCAACGGTTACTTGCTCGACCAGTTCCTGCAAAGCAGCACTAACCAGCGCACCGACAACTACGGTGGTTCTCTGGAAAACCGTGCGCGCCTACTGCTGGAAGTGACTGACGCGGCGATCGAAGTCTGGGGCGCTGGCCGTGTCGGTGTGCACCTGGCACCGCGCGCTGACTCCCACGACATGGGCGATGACAACCTGGCAGAAACCTTCACCTACGTCGCGCGTGAGCTGGGCAAACGCGGCATCGCGTTCATCTGCTCCCGTGAGAAAGAAGGCGCCGACAGCCTCGGCCCGCAACTCAAAGAAGCGTTCGGCGGCCCGTACATCGCCAACGAAAAATTCACCAAAGACAGCGCCAACCAATGGTTGGCCAGCGGTAAGGCTGATGCCGTGGCGTTCGGTGTGCCATTCATTGCCAACCCTGATCTGCCAGCTCGTTTGCAGGCTGATGCGCCGCTGAACGATGCGCGTCCAGAGCTGTTCTACGCCAAAGGTCCGGTCGGCTACATCGACTATCCGACGCTGTAAGCGTTATTCAGCACCACGCAGCAGAAATGCAAAAGCCCCTGACTTGTGAAAGTCGGGGGCTTTTTTATTTAAACAACTTAACTTGCAACTGCAACACAGCGAAACTTTTTTAAACTTCCAGAAGACACCAATACACTCTAACGTTACAACACCGCCAACAACCCCGATACTCAGATACATCATCTCATTTGGCGCAAACCAACTATTCAAGGAAGATAAACATGAAACACCCAAAAGTTCTTACAACACTCGCACTGGCCATGACCTGCTCTTTTGCTGCACTTTCTGCAAAAGCCGAACAGACGGTCATTACATACACCATTCACAATCAAACCGAACAAACCATCGTTAGCACTGCGCACGGTGCCGAGCGCGTCGAACCCAACACCACCAAGACGTTCACCTTCGGTCATGACTTCCAAATCAGCAATATGCGTGACGGTGACACCAACGCTTTCGGCCACGGCGCGATTTTTACCGCAGGGGATAAGTCCTGCAACTTCTACGCTTATATTTCGTTAGCCAAAGTTGGCAAGGAAATCAATGCGACGCATAAAAACGAAAGCGGCTCGTTGGGCAAAGAGCGCGTCGGCTGCATCATTGATTTCGCCGAAGCGTCCCCTAAAGCACCTTATAATTTCGGTGTAAAACTCGTCATGATGGATTTGGCCAAATAAGAAAGTGATTAACTTCGAACTCTACTGAGTATTGATCTACAGCCCTGTCTCGAACGAGTCAGGGCTCTTGTCATTTGGCGCTTGATCAACCCGGACATTAAACGATCTTTAATCTTGCTCGCCTCAGCCGATCCAGACACGGCCTTCGAACACGCAAAGGCGCTGGGAGCCAGGCACACTCACAAGGCTTCACAACACAGACACAATTTCCCTACAAAATGCGTAGCTCGCTACGTATAAACTCCGCCCCCGCCAACGTATATAAAAGCAGGCCAATTGACATAAGCTGTGCCAATTACGCATTTTGTTTCATTTGCGCAGGCTGGGGCTCAGGCGCAGCATATCCAACCCTGTATCGACCCAACGCTCAGCCTCGGCATGCAGCTCAAAGCTGTCCGGCGCCAGAAGCCATCCATACAGAAGGCCATCGATGTAAGCGTGAATGCTGATGGCCGCACGGGCAGTGTCGAGATCTTCCGGCAACTGGCCGCGATTTACCGCATTACGCAGGGTCAGCCCGATGCGCTCATTGCAATCGAGACTGGCCACCCGGCGCTGCTGGCGCAAATCGCACATTTCATCGGTGAACTCGCACTTATGAAACAGAATTTCGTTGATGCGCCGGGTTTTCGGGTCCAGCGCAACTTGATGAAACAAATGAATCAGCAATTGGCGCATGCAGCCCAGCGGATCGAGTTCGTCCTCGCTTTCGCTGGCCTTGGCCAATTCATCCAGGGTTTCATGCAGCGTGTCGAGCATGGCCTGCAGCAGATCGGCCTTATTGCTGAAATGCCAATAGATAGCGCCACGCGTCACGCCGGCCAGGGTCGCAATGTCCGCCAGGGTCGTCCGGGCGACGCCCCTTTCATAAAAGGCTTTCTCCGCCGCTTCCAGAATCTGGCTGCGGGTTTCTTGAGCTTCCTCTTTGGTACGACGGACCATGGCAGTAAAACCTCAAACAGGATGTTTCAGGGATGGCTGAATATCCGCTGAATAAAGTGGGGGCGATCTCTCGTGAATCGGCTCCCCGGCCTACAATTTCAAACCTTGCGACGCGTTTTGTAACAGGGTGGGTACGACGCCAAGGTGTTTACAAACAACCATGAACGTAAGTATATTCCTTAGCAAGCTACTTATCCACCCGGTACCCATTTTTTACCCTTACACACTTCTTGTGCGCTATTTGCGCGCCTGACCCGAGGATCTTCATGCAATTCAAGCCAGCTGTTACCGCTCTGGTCACTGCCGTCGCCCTGGCATCGCTGCTCAGCGGATGTAAAAAGGAAGAAGCGGCACCGGCCGCTCCGCCCCCTCAGGTCGGCGTCGTCACCCTGCAACCACAAGCCTTTACCCTCACCTCCGAGCTGCCAGGTCGCACCAGTGCGTTCCGCATCGCTGAAGTGCGTCCACAGGTCAACGGCATCATTCTCAAGCGTCTGTTCAAGGAAGGCGGCGATGTCAAAGCCGGCCAGCAGCTGTATCAGATCGATCCGTCGGTCTATGAAGCGACCCTGAAAAGCGCCGAAGCCAACCTGCGTTCGACCAAGTCGATCTCCGACCGCTACAAGCAACTGGTCGATGAGCAGGCCGTCAGCCGTCAGGAATACGACACCGCGCTGTCCAACCGTCTGCAATCGGAAGCGTCATTGCAGACCGCGCAGATCAACGTGCGTTACACCAAGGTTTACGCGCCGATCTCTGGCCGAATTGGCCGTTCTTCGGTCACCGAAGGTGCACTGGTCAGCAACGGCCAGACCGACGCCATGGCCGTGATCCAGCAGCTGGATCCGATCTACGTCGATGTCACTCAGTCCTCGGTGGAATTGCTGGAACTGCGCCGCGAGCTGGAAAGCGGTCGTCTCCAAAAAGCTGGCGACAACGCCGCTGCGGTCAAACTGACCCTCGAAGACGGCAGCCAATACAAGCTCGACGGTAAGCTGGAATTCTCCGAAGTGTCGGTCGATCAGACCACCGGTTCCGTGACTCTGCGCGCCGTGTTCCCGAACCCGGATCACACTTTGCTGCCGGGCATGTTCGTCCACGCGCAGTTGCAAGCCGGTGTGAACAGCGCTGCGATCCTCGCGCCACAACAAGGCGTGACGCGCGACCTCAAAGGCACGCCGACCGCACTGGTCGTCGGCCCGGACAACAAGGTTGAGCTGCGCCAGTTGAAAGCCAGCCGCACCGTTGGCAGTCAGTGGCTGATCGAAGACGGTTTGAAGGCCGGCGATCGACTGATCACCGAAGGCCTGCAATTCGTCAAACCCGGTGCCGAGGTCAAACCGACCGAAGCGACCAATGTCGGCGCAAAAAACCCGGCCCCCGCACAGGCAGCTGACAAAGCCGCTGGCGGCAAAGGGGAGTAACTCATGTCAAAATTCTTCATCGACCGTCCGATTTTCGCCTGGGTAATCGCCCTGGTGATCATGCTGGTCGGGGCACTTTCAATCCTGAAATTGCCGATCAACCAGTACCCGAGCATTGCGCCGCCGGCCATTGCGATCTCCGTGACCTACCCGGGCGCTTCGGCGCAAACCGTGCAGGACACCGTGGTCCAGGTGATCGAGCAGCAGCTCAACGGTATCGACAACTTGCGTTATGTGTCCTCGGAAAGTAACTCCGACGGCAGCATGACCATCACCGCGACCTTCGAGCAAGGCACCAACTCCGACACCGCGCAGGTTCAGGTTCAGAACAAGCTGAACCTGGCCACCCCGCTGTTGCCGCAGGAAGTGCAGCAACAAGGTATCCGCGTGACCAAGGCAGTGAAAAACTTCCTGCTGGTGATCGGCGTGGTATCGCGTGACGGCAGCATGACCAAGGACGACCTGTCCAACTACATCGTGTCGAACATGCAGGATCCGATTTCGCGGACTGCTGGTGTGGGTGACTTCCAGGTCTTCGGTGCCCAGTACGCGATGCGCATCTGGCTCGATCCGGCCAAGCTGAACAACTTCAATCTGACTCCGATCGACGTGAAGACAGCCATCGCGGCGCAGAACGTCCAGGTCTCATCCGGCCAGCTCGGCGGTTTGCCTGCCGTGCAGGGCCAGCAACTCAACGCAACGATCATCGGCAAGACCCGTCTGCAAACTGCCGAGCAGTTCAAGGAAATCCTGCTCAAGGTCAACAAGGACGGCTCACAGGTTCGCCTCAAAGACGTCGCCGATGTCGGTCTGGGTGGTGAAAGCTACGCCATCAGTGCTCAGTTCAACGGCAGCCCGGCCTCCGGTCTGGCGGTGAAACTGGCCAACGGCGCCAACGCCCTCGACACGGCCAAGGCCTTGCGCACCACCATCGACGGCCTCAAGCCTTTCTTCCCGCAAGGCATGGAAGTGGTATTCCCGTACGACACCACGCCAGTGGTGACAGAGTCGATCAAAGGCGTGGTTCACACGCTGGTCGAAGCGGTCGTGCTGGTGTTCCTGGTGATGTTCCTGTTCCTGCAAAACTTCCGCGCTACCGTCATCACCACGATGACCGTGCCGGTGGTATTGCTCGGTACGTTCGGCATCCTCGCCGCCGCCGGTTTCAGCATCAACACCCTGACCATGTTCGGCATGGTACTGGCCATCGGATTGCTGGTGGACGACGCCATCGTCGTGGTGGAAAACGTCGAGCGGGTGATGGCTGAAGAAGGCCTGTCACCGAAGGAAGCGACCAAAAAATCCATGGGCCAGATCCAGGGCGCACTGGTCGGTATCGCACTGGTACTGTCGGCGGTTCTGCTGCCGATGGCGTTCTTCGGCGGCTCGACCGGCGTGATCTACAAGCAGTTCTCGATCACCATCGTCTCGGCCATGGCCCTGTCGGTGCTGGTAGCGCTGGTCTTCACACCGGCACTCTGCGCGACCATGCTCAAGCCGATTGCCCATGGTGAGCACGGCACGCCGAAGAAAGGCTTTTTCGGCTGGTTCAACCGCAATTTCGATCGTAGCGTCAAAAGCTACGAGCGCGGCGTCGGCAATATCCTGCGCCAGAAAGTACCGTATCTGCTGGCCTACGCGCTGATCCTGATCGGCATGATCTGGCTGTTCATGCGCATCCCGTCCTCCTTCCTGCCGGAAGAGGACCAGGGCGTACTGTTCGCTCAAGTGCAGACCCCGGCCGGTTCCAGTGCCCAGCGCACTCAGGTGGTCGTGGATGAAATGCGTGAATACCTGCTGCGTCCGACCAAGGATGGCGGTGAAGGTGATACCGTTGCCTCGGTGTTCACCGTGACCGGTTTCAACTTCGCCGGCCGTGGTCAGAGCTCGGGTATGGCGTTCATCATGCTCAAACCATGGGATGAGCGTAACGCCGACAACAGCGTGTTCAAGCTGGCGGCTCGCGCCCAGCAGCACTTCTTTACCTTCCGTGATGCGATGGTGTTCGCCTTCGCCCCGCCGGCAGTACTGGAGTTGGGTAACGCCACCGGTTTCGACGTGTTCCTGCAGGACCGCGCCGGCATCGGTCATGAAAAACTGATGGAGGCACGCAACCAGTTCCTCGGCATGGCGGCGCAGAGCAAAGTGTTGTCGCAGGTGCGTCCGAACGGTCTGAATGACGAACCGCAATTCCAGCTGGAAATCGATGACGAGAAGGCCAGTGCGCTGGGCGTTACCATCAGCGACATCAACAACACCTTGTCGATTGCCTTGGGCAGTAGCTACGTCAACGACTTCATCGACCGTGGTCGAGTGAAGAAGGTGTATGTACAAGGCCAGCCGGATTCGCGCATGAGCCCGGAAGACCTGAAGAAGTGGTATGTACGCAACGCCAGCGGCACCATGGTTCCGTTCTCGGCATTCGCCAAGGGCGAGTGGATCTACGGTTCGCCGAAGCTCTCGCGCTACAACGGTGTCGAAGCGGTGGAAATTCTCGGTGCCCCGGCTCCGGGTTACTCCACGGGTGAAGCCATGGCCGAGGTCGAAGCCATTGCCGCGAAACTGCCCAAAGGCGTAGGCATCTCCTGGACGGGGCTGTCCTATGAGGAACGTCTGGCAGGTTCGCAGGCGCCGGCACTGTTTGCGCTGTCGCTGCTGATGGTGTTCCTGTGCCTGGCGGCTCTCTATGAGAGCTGGTCGATTCCGATTGCCGTGGTGCTCGTGGTTCCGCTGGGGATCATCGGTGCCTTGCTGGCGACCAGTCTGCGCGGGCTGTCCAACGACGTGTACTTCCTGGTGGGTCTGTTGACGACCATTGGTCTGGCAGCGAAAAACGCCATTCTGATCGTCGAGTTCGCCAAGGAGTTGCATGAACAGGGCGCCAGTCTGCGCGACGCTGCCATCGAAGCTTGCCGCATGCGTCTGCGTCCGATCATCATGACGTCGCTGGCGTTCATCCTCGGCGTAGTGCCTCTGGCAATTTCCACAGGCGCCGGCTCGGGCAGCCAGCATGCCATCGGCACCGTGGTAATTGGCGGTATGATCACCGCTACCGTACTCGCGATCTTCTGGGTCCCACTGTTCTTCGTTACGGTTTCGTCCATCGGCAAGCGCAAAGTCGCTGACGAGGATGAGACGACTGAAACTCCTAAAGAGGCTGGCCAATGAGCAAGTCGCTACTCTCCATCGCAGTCGCCGCCTTCGTGCTGAGCGGTTGCTCGCTGATACCTGATTATCAGCAGCCTGAGGCTCCGGTCGCAGGTCAGTACCCGCAGGGGCCGGCGTATTCGCCGGCCCAGGCACCGGCGCAGGCCGCTGCCGAGCAGGGCTGGAAGCAGTTTTTCCATGACCCTGCGCTGCAACAGCTGATCCAGGTCTCTCTGGAAAACAACCGCGACCTGCGTGTCGCGGCGCTGAACATCGACGCTTACGCGGCTCAATACCGCATCCAGCGCGCCGACCTGTTCCCGGCGGTGTCGGCTAACGCTGCCGGCAGCCGCCAGCGTCTGCCGGCGCGTGCCTCGCAGACTGGCGAGTCGGGCATTACCAGCTCGTACTCCGCCACCGTCGGCATCAGTGCCTACGAACTCGACCTGTTCGGTCGGGTTCGCAGCCTGAGCGAACAAGCCTTGCAACAATACTTCGCCACGGAAGAAGCGCGTCGCAGCACCCAGATCAGTCTGGTCGCCAGCGTCGCCAACGCTTACCTGACCTGGCAAGCGGACAAGGAACTGCTCAAGCTGACGCAAGACACCCTCGGTGCCTTCGAAGAAAGCTACAAGCTGACCTCGCGCAGCAACGAAGTCGGTGTGGCTTCGGCGCTGGATCTGGCGCAGTCGCGCACTTCCGTGGAGAACGCCCGGGCCCAACTGGCGCGTTACACCCGCCAGGTGGCACAGGACGAAAACAGCCTGACCCTGCTGCTCGGCACCGGTATCCCGGCCAATCTGCAAGCGGCCAAACCGTTGTCGGATGACCTGCTCAGCGACGTACCGCCGGGTTTGCCTTCGGACCTGCTGCAACGTCGTCCGGACATCCTGCAAGCCGAGTACAACCTGAAAGCGGCCAACGCCAACATCGGCGCGGCCCGTGCTGCGTTCTTCCCGAGCATCAGCCTGACCGCCAACGCGGGCAGCCTGAGCCCGGACCTGTCCGGCCTGTTCAAGGGTGGATCGGGGACATGGCTGTTCGCGCCGCAGATCAACCTGCCGATCTTCAACGCTGGCAGCCTGCGCGCCAGCCTCGATGCCGCCGAGATCCAGAAGGACATCGGCGTGGCGAACTACGAGAAGTCCATTCAAACGGCCTTCCAGGAAGTCGCCGACGGCCTGGCCGCCCGCCAGACCTACACCGAGCAGCTGCAAGCGCAGCGTGACTTCGTTCAGGCCAACCAGGATTACTACCGTCTGGCCGAACGTCGCTACCGTATCGGCGTCGACAGCAACCTGACCTTCCTCGATGCCCAGCGTCAGTTGTTCAGCGCGCAACAAGCGCTGATCACCGACCGCCTCGCGCAGTTGACCAGTGCGGTCAACCTGTACAAGGCCTTGGGTGGTGGCTGGAATGCGCAGACCGCGCAGAACGAATCGCTGAAAGAAGAAGCACCGAAGATGAAGCTGTTCTGATCATCATCGCGTGAACACAAGGAGCCCACCGATTGGTGGGCTTTTTGTTGTCTGCGGAAAAATGCAGGTGTCTGCACTGGCCCCATCGCTGGCAAGCCAGCTCCCACAATGTTCTGTGGTGTACCCACAATTGGGAACGACGCAAAAACCTGCGGGAGCTGGCTTGCCAGCGATGAGGCCCTGAGATCTATCGTAAAATCCTGCTCAATCTTGCGTTCGATAATCGCCCAAAACCCGCTTTTACCAATTGAATCAAAACCTCCGCCCCCCGCACCATTCGACCAACAAAACCAATAACATCAGGTTCGACACCATGCTCCCGCGCCCTGCCCGATCCGGCTGACTACCTTCGTTTCATCCCCTGAAGACCGCTCACATCTGCACCGTAAAAAAACGGCCGCAGCACCCCCCGTTCGCCCTAAAAAAACAAGAGAGACCCGAGCCATGACCACCTCCCCTGCGCCTTACGCATTTCCCGGCCTGATCGCACTGGCCCTGGCCGGCGCGGCGCTGCCCGTTGCCGCTGAAGAAGCCGGCTTCGTCGAGGGCGCCAAGGTCAACCTGAACCTGCGCAACTTCTACATCAACCGCAACTTCACCAACCCGACCAAGGCCCAGGGCAAGGCTGAAGAGTGGACACAGAACTTCATCCTCGACGCCAAATCCGGCTTCACCCAAGGCACCGTCGGTTTCGGCATGGACGTGTTGGGCTTGTACTCGGTGAAACTCGATGGCGGTAAAGGCACCGGTGGCACGCAATTGCTGCCGCTGGATCGCGATGGCCGACCGGCAGACAACTTCGGTCGCACCAATGTCGCCTTCAAGGCCAAGCTTTCCCAGACCGAAGTGAAGGTCGGCGAGTGGATGCCCGTGCTACCGATCCTGCGTTCGGACGACGGTCGCTCGCTGCCGCAAACTTTCCGTGGCGGCCAGATCACCTCGAAGGAAATCGACGGCCTCACCCTTTACGGCGGCCAGTTCCGCGCCAACAGCCCGCGCGACGACAGCAGCATGACTGACATGTCGATGACCGGAAAACCTGCGTTCACCTCTGATCGCTTCAACTTTCAGGGCGGCGAATACGTGTTCAATGAAAAGCGCACGCAGATCGGCCTGTGGAACGCTGAACTCAAGGACATCTACAGCCAGCAATACATCAATTTGATCCACAGCCAGCCGCTCGGCGACTGGACGCTGGGCGCCAACCTTGGCTTTTTCTATGGCAAGGACGACGGCAGCGCCCGCGCCGGCGATCTGGACAACAAGACCTGGTCGGGAATGTTCTCGGCCAAATACGGCGGCAACACCTTCTACGTTGGCCTGCAGAAACTCACCGGTGACAGCGCGTGGATGCGCGTCAACGGCACCAGTGGCGGCACCCTGGCCAACGACAGCTACAACGCCAGTTATGACAACGCACAGGAACGCTCCTGGCAACTGCGTCACGACTACAACTTCGCCGCGCTCGGCGTCCCCGGCCTGACCCTGATGAACCGCTACATCAGCGGCGACAACGTACACACCGGGACGATCACCGATGGCAAGGAATGGGGCCGCGAATCGGAACTGGGCTACACCGTGCAGAGCGGCACGCTCAAGGATCTGAACTTCAGATGGCGCAACTCGACCATGCGTCGTGATTTCAGCAACAACGAGTTCGATGAGAACCGCTTGATCGTCAGCTACCCGATCAGCCTCCTGTAACCCCCACTGTAGGAGCTGCCGAAGGCTGCGATCTTTTGACTTTGATCTTAAAAACAAGATCAAAAGATCGCAGCCTTCGGCAGCTCCTACAGGGGTTTTGTGCCATTGGTCAGGAGAAGTGGCGCTTTGTTGGCCGCCGGGTAGAGTGACAAAACCTGAAGGATTCAGGCGCTTCACCCTTCCCGCTTCCGTTTGTTGTAGTTGGTCCCCCAGTAGTGAGCCAGGTTGTCATCGGAAGACAGCATCGATCACCAGAGGACCACCTCATGATCACTCGACTCAAAGCAGCACCCGACTGGGACGCCAAGGCGTACCAGCAGTTTTCCCGTCTCAGGCAACGCCCGGTCAACGAATTGCTCGACCGCATCGACCTGCAAAATCCCCAAAGCATCATCGACCTCGGCTGCGGCACCGGCATCGCCACGCAATTGTTGGCCGAGCGCTGGCCCCGTGCACAGTTGCAAGACATCGACAGTTCCGCGCAGATGCTGGACCAGGCACGGTGCCTGCCGATCGAGGTGTTATGGCGACACTGCGATGTGCTCGACTGGCAACCGGAACAACCCGCGGATCTGCTGTTCGCCGCCGTGCTGCACTTCATCGACGACCACGAAACGCTGTTGCCGCGCCTGTTGGGCCAGCTCAATCCGGGCGGCTGTCTGGCGGCGCACATGCCCGACTGGCGCGACGCGTTGTGGTATCGGCTGATGCTCGACACGCTCGAAGACGGCGGACCCGCCGGCACACCTTTGGGCACACGAGAACTGCGCCAGCGCATGGCGGCGCGACCGTTGCTGGCGCTGGAGGATTACTACCGCTTGCTTGCGCCGATGACCACGTCGCTGGACATCTGGGAGACCGAGCAATTGCAGGTGATTGACGGTAAATCGCCGGTGTACGACTGGGTGAAGGTCTCGGCGCTGCGGCCGGTGATGCAGGCGCTGGATTCAGAGGAGCAGGCGCGGTTTATCTATCATTTTCTGATGCGCGTGCACGCGCATTATCCGCAGGAGGCGGATGGGCATACGTTGTTTGCGTTCAAGCGGATATTTATTGTCGCCACGGTTTAATTCGTCGCGGCCACTGCCGCTATCGCTGGCAAGCCAGCTCCCACAGGTTGTTCAGGTGTGCACAAAATATGTGTTCGCTGAAAATCCCTGTGGGAGCTGGCTTGCCAGCGATGGCGCCAGCTCAGGCAACATTACTCGCGGGATTCGGTACCCAACTCATCCCACACCGACTCAGCCAGATGAAACGTCGCATTCGCCGCCGGTATCCCGCAATAAATCGCGCTCTGCATGATCACCTCCTTGATCTCGCCACGGCTCACCCCATTATTCGCCGCCGCGCGCAAATGCAGTTTCAGCTCACCTTCGCGGTTCATGCCGATCAGCATGGCGATGGTGATCAAACTGCGGGTGTGCCGAGGCAAGCCCGGACGCGTCCAGATATCGCCCCAGGCATGCCGGGTGATCATCTCTTGAAACTCCGAGTTGAACTCGGTCAGCGTGGTCAGGCTGCGATCGACATGCGCATCACCGAGCACAGCACGGCGTACCTGCATGCCGTCGTCGTAACGTTGTTTCTCGTCCACGAAAATCCCCTTATCAGGCGTTCAGAAACGCCAACACACGATCACTGAAATCCGCGCCAGCCTGCACGTTGGACAGGTGCGCCGCGTAGAACTCGGCGTACTCGGCACCGCGCACGTGCTCTTGGATGAAATGCCCACCGGACGGCGGCGTCACCGCATCTTCGGTGCCGGCAATCACCAGCAGCGGCACGTTGATCGAGGCCAGTTGCTCACGGAAATCGGCATCACGCACCGCCGCGCAATTGGCCGCGTAACCTTCAGGCGAAGTGGCGGCGAGCATGTCGGTAATCTGCTTGGCCACCGCCGGATGCGCTGCGGAAAAGTCAGGAGTAAACCAACGGGCAATCGACGCATCACGCAGCGCAACCATCGCTGCCGCACCGTCGCGCAGCACGGTTTCGATGCGTGGATTCCACACCGACGGATCGCCGATTTTTGCCGCTGTGTTGCAGACGATCAGCTTGTGCAGACGATGCCCGGCGTTGATCCCCAGCCATTGGCCGATCAAGCCGCCCATCGACAGCCCGCAGAAATGCGCTTGCTCGATGTGCAATGCATCCAGCAGGCCAAGGACGTCGTGACCGAGTTGTTCGATGCTGTACGGCCCTGGCGTCACCAGCGATTGACCATGGCCACGGGTGTCGAAACGCAGCACGCGAAAATGCTCGGTGAACGCCGGCATCTGCGCGTCCCACATGTGCAGATCGGTGCCCAGCGAGTTGGACAGCACCAGCACCGGTGCATCGACCGGGCCCTCGATTTGATAGTGCAGTTCGCCATCGGCGAGTTGAACGAAAGCCACAGCCCTCTCCTTTCAGACAGACAATGCGTTGTGTTCGGCCACCGCACGCTCGACCCAGGTTTGCGCCTGACCGAGGTAATGGGCGGGGTTCAAAAGATGATCCAGTTCAGCGCTGCTCAGTTCAGCGGTGACTTGCGGTTCGTCACCGAGCACGGCGCGCAAATGGCGCTGCTCTGCCACCGCGCGTTTGCAGCATTGTTCAAGCAGATGATGCGCGGTGTCGCGGCCAACCCGTTGCGCAAGCACGATGCTCACCGCTTCGGCCAGCACCAGCCCTTGGGTCAATTCGAGGTTGCGCGCCATGCGTACGGAGTCCACTTCGAGACCATCGGCCAACAAGCGAGCCTGTTGCAGCGAACCCGACACCAGGCAGCAAATCTCCGGCAGGGTTTCCCATTCTGCATGCCACAAGCCGAGGCTACGTTCGTGCTCTTGCGGCATCGCGCTGAACAGCGTCGAGACCAGACCCGGAACCCGCGTCGCCGCGCCGATCAACACCGCCGCACCCACCGGGTTGCGTTTGTGCGGCATGGTCGATGAGCCACCCTTGCCCGGCGCCGATGGCTCGAACACTTCTGCCGCTTCGGTCTGCATCAACAGGCTGATGTCGCGACCGAATTTGCCGAGGCTGCCGGCGATCAAACCGAGCACCGCGCCGAACTCGACCACGCGATCACGTTGGGTGTGCCACGGCTGTTCCGGCAAAGTCAGTTGCAGCTCCTCCGCCAAAGCTTCTGCAATCGGCAGGGCCTGTTCGCCAAGTGCCGCGAGCGTCCCCGATGCGCCGCCGAATTGCAGCACCAGCAGGCGCGGTTTGAGTTCGCGCAGACGTTGGCGGCTGCGAGTGACAGCCCCCAACCACCCGGCGATTTTCATGCCCAAAGTCACTGGCGTCGCGTGTTGCAGCCAGGTGCGTCCGGCCAGCGGCGTAGTGGCATGACGTTGCGCCTGGGTCGCGAGGGATTCGGCCAGTTGCGCCAGATCGCTTTCAATCAGGTCCAGCGCCTGACGCAATTGCAGCACCAGCCCGGAATCCATTACGTCCTGACTGGTTGCGCCCAAATGCACGTAACGTTCGGCTTCAGAATCGCTAGCCGCAATCTGCTTGCCCAACGCCTTGACCAGCGGAATCGCCGAATTGCCCGCCGTGGCGATCGCCTCGCCCAGCGCTGCGAAGTCATACAGATCAGCGCTGCAAGCGGCCGCAATCGGCGCCACCGCCGAAGCCGGAATCAACCCGACCCGCGCCTCGGCCCTGGCCAACGCGGCTTCGAAGTCGAGCATCGCCTGCACACGGCCCTGATCGCAGAACACTTCGCGCATATTGCGGGCAGTGAAGTAGGCATCGAACAATTGATTGCCCGGTCGCTGAGTCATAAACAGTCCTTGCAGGCGCGGGCCATCACGGCCCGCGCGCATCGGGTTAGAGATCGTGGTGCAAGTACGCTGCCTGTTTCGGCAAGCGCAGACTGAACAGGAAGGCGATCGCCATCATGGCCGTCACGTACCAGTAGAAGGAGTTTTCCATGCCGATGTTCTTCAGGCTCAGGGCGACGAATTCCGCCGAACCGCCGAAGATCGCATTCGCCACCGCATAGGCCAGACCGACACCGAGGGCGCGGACTTCCGGCGGGAACATTTCAGCTTTCACCAGACCACTGATCGAGGTGTAGAAACTGACAATCGCCAGCGCCACAGTGATCAAGACAAACGCGAGAAACGGACTGCTGACGCTTTTCAGGCTCAACAGAATCGGCACGGTGAACAACGTGCCGAGCGCGCCGAACCAGAGCATCGAATTACGTCGACCGATCTTGTCAGCGAGCATGCCGAACAGCGGCTGCATACACATATAAAGGAACAGCGCGCCGGTCATGATGTAGCTGGCGGTCTTGGCGTGCATGCCGGCAGTGTTGACCAGATACTTCTGCATGTACGTGGTGAAGGTGTAGAAAATCAGCGAGCCACCGGCGGTATAACCAAGCACGGTGATGAACGGGGCTTTGTGATCGCGGAACAGCGCGCTGATGCTGCCGGCGTCTTTGTGCGCGCGGGTTTCCTTGTTGGTGGTTTCTTTCAGCGAACGACGCAGGAACAGCGAAATCAGCGCCGCCACCGCACCGACCACGAACGGAATCCGCCAGCCGTAGGCGCGCAAATCTTCTTCGGTGAGGAATTGCTGCAGGATCACTACCAGCGACACCGCCAGCAGTTGCCCGCCGATCAGGGTCACGTATTGGAACGAGGCGAAAAATCCGCGCTGGCCCTTGAGCGCGACTTCGCTCATGTAGGTCGCGGTGGTGCCGTACTCGCCGCCAACCGACAGGCCTTGCAGCAGACGCGCAAACAACAGCAAGACCGGCGCCCAGACGCCGATATCTTTATAGGTCGGCAAGCAGGCGATCAGCAACGAGCCGAAGCACATCATCAGAATCGAGATGAGCATCGAATTCTTGCGCCCGTGCTTATCGGCGACCCGACCGAAAATCCAGCCGCCGATCGGGCGCATCAGGAAGCCGGCAGCGAACACGCCGGCGGTGTTGACCAGTTGTACGGTGGGGTTGTCGGAGGGGAAAAACGCCGGGGCGAAATAGATCGCGCAAAAGGCGTATACGTAGAAGTCGAACCATTCGACGAGGTTGCCGGACGAAGCGCCGACAATGGCAAAGATGCGCTTGCTGCGCTCTTCACCGGTGTAATGGGAGGTGGTGGTTGTCATTGTTTTTCACTCGATAGGGACAGTGAGAGTCTAGACATACTTTGCAACAGTCCCGTTCCACATCCTATATCGATCGTTCCCACGCTCTGCGTGGTAACGCATCCGGTGACGCTCCGCGTCACAGTGGACGCGGAGCGTCCATGGCGGCATTACCACGCGGAGCGTGGGAACAATCATGTAGGAGCTGCCGCAGGCTGCGATCTTTTGATCTCAATAATCGAAGAACACGGTCTCGGCATCGGTGCCCTGCAGAATCACATTCCACTGGTAAACACCCGACGCATCCTTCTTCGCCAGCAACGTACTGCGACGCTCGGCTGGCACACATTCGAGCAACGGATCATCAACGTTGGCCGGCTCGCCTTCAAAATAAATCCGCGTCAGCAGGTGCTTGACCAAACCACGGGCAAACACCAGCACCACCAAGTGCGGCGCCTGAGTCGAGCCCTTCAGCCCTTCAACCGTACCCGGTTTGATCGTGGTGAAACGGAAACGCCCTTCAGCGTCCACCGGCACCCGGCCAAAGCCTTCGAAATTCGGATCGAGCGGTTTGTCCTGTTCGTCTTCCGGGTGGTCGTATTTGCCGGCGGCGTTGGCCTGCCAGACTTCGAGCATGGCATCGTTGACGACATCGCCATTGCCATCCACCACTTGCCCGGTAATCGCCACGCGCTCGCCGAGGGTTTGTTCGACGGTGAGGTCTTCGCGGTTCAGCCAGGTCAGACCGATGTGGTAATACGGCCCGACGGTGTGGGACGTGGTCGCAGTCAGCGTCATCTTATTTCTCCATCGGCGTGGCTTCACGCCCGCGCAGCACGATGTCCCAGCGATAACCGAGGGCGTAGGACGGAATGGTTTTTTCCAGATCGAAACTGGCGATCAGGCGTTCCTTGGCCGAGGTGTCCGGCACGCAGTTGTAGATCGGGTCGTAGGCCAGCAGCGGGTCGCCCGGGAAATACATTTGCGTGACCAGTCGCGTCAGGATGCTCGGCCCGAACAGCGAAAAGTGGATGTGCGCCGGACGCCAGGCGTTGTGGTGGTTGCCCCACGGATAGGCGCCGGGCTTGATGGTCTGGAACTGATACCAGCCGTCAGCATCGGTGACAGTGCGGCCGGTGCCGGTGAAGTTCGGGTCGAGCGGCGCGTCGTGCACGTCGCGCTTGTGGTTGTAACGACCGGCAGCGTTGGCCTGCCAGATCTCCACCAGAATCCCCGGCACCGGCAGACCATTTTCGTCGAGCACGCGGCCGTGAATGATGATGCGCTCGCCCTGTGGTTCGCCTTCATGCTGGGCGGTCAGGTCGTTATCGGTATCGCCTACACGCTCGGCGCCGATGGTCGGCCCGGTGATTTCCGACAGCGAATGCGGCAGAAACACCAACGGCTTCGACGGCGAACGCAGGTTGGTGGATTGATACGTCGGGTGCAGGTACTCAGGCTGAGTGCCTTCCTGCGGACGACGGTAACCAGGCTTGTCAGACATGTCGCTTTCCTCTGTTCTTTTTCGTCACGGCTTGCGTCAGACGCGTTCGATGGCCAGGGCCAGACCTTGGCCGACACCGACGCACATGGTCGCCAGACCTTTCTTGCCGCCGGTCTTTTCCAGCTGATGCAGCGCGGTCAGCACCAGACGCGCACCGCTCATGCCCAACGGGTGGCCGAGAGCAATCGCCCCGCCGTTCGGGTTGACCTGTGCAGCGTCATCCGCCAGACCCAGTTCACGCAGCACCGCCAAGCCTTGGCTGGCAAACGCTTCGTTGAGTTCGATCACGTCGAAATCGCTGACCGCGACGCCGAGACGCTCGATCAACTTGCGCACCGCCGGCACTGGGCCGATGCCCATCACTCGCGGGGCCACACCGGCGCTGGCCATGCCGAGCACTTTCGCGCGGGCGGTCAGGCCATGTTTTTTCACCGCTTCGGCGGAAGCGAGAATCAGCGCGGCGGCACCGTCGTTGACGCCGGAAGCATTGCCGGCGGTGACGGTTTTATCCGGGCCGTTGACCGGTTTCAACTTGGTCAACGCTTCAATAGTGGTATCGGCACGCGGATGTTCGTCCTGGCTGACCACGGTTTCGCCTTTCTTATGGGCGATCCGCACTTCGACGATTTCTTCGGCGAAGTAGCCGGCAGCCTGCGCGGCGGCGGTACGTTGCTGACTGCGCAGGGCGAAAGCGTCCTGATCGGCGCGCGACACTTTATAGTCGTCGGCGACGTTGTCGGCGGTCTGCGGCATGGCGTCGACGCCGTATTGCGCCTTCATCAGCGGGTTGATGAAACGCCAGCCGATGGTGGTGTCTTCGAGTTTCATGTTGCGCGAGAACGCTGCATCAGCCTTGCCCATCACGAACGGTGCGCGGGACATCGACTCGACGCCACCGGCAATCGCCAGCTCCATCTCGCCGCTGGCGATGGCACGAAATGCGGTGCCGATCGCGTCCATGCCCGAAGCGCAGAGGCGATTGAGGGTCACGCCCGGAACGGTTTCCGGCAGGCCCGCCAGCAGCAGCGCCATGCGCGCGACATTACGGTTATCTTCGCCGGCCTGATTGGCGCAACCGAGGAAGACTTCGTCGATGGCGTTCCAGTCCACCGAGGGATTGCGCTCCATCAGGGCCTTGATCGGCACTGCGGCCAGGTCATCGGCGCGAACGGCGGACAATCCGCCGCCGAAACGGCCGATCGGCGTGCGAATCGCGTCGCAGATATAAACGTCACGCATCATGCTTCTCCCGGTGCCTGGCCGTGGGCGGCGGCGGTGCGCGCTTCGAGATCGCGCAGCGCGGTCAGTTCGACGTCGGTCGGCTCAGCGGTGGTTTCGACGCTGTCAGCAAAACGAATCGCCCAACCGGTGGCCGCGACCACTTGCTCGCGGGTCACGCCCGGGTGCAAAGCGGTGACGACGAATTCGTGAGTACCTTCTTCCGGTTCCATGATGCACAGGTCAGTGATGATGCCGACCGGCCCGGCGCCCGGCAGGCCCAGACGTTTGCGCGAATCGCCGCCCTCGCCGTGACCGACCGAGGTGATGAAATCGAGCTTGTCGACAAACGAACGCGCCGACTGTTTAAGGATGATCAATACGCTTTTCGCCGAACCGGCAATTTCCGGCGCGCCACCGGCACCCGGCAGACGCACTTTCGGCGAGAAGTAATCGCCGACCACGGTGGTGTTGATGTTGCCGAAACGGTCGACCTGCGCAGCACCGAGAAAACCGACGTCGATGCGCCCGCCCTGCAACCAATAGCGAAAAATCTCACTGGTCGGCACGACAGTGTCGGCGGTTTCCGCCAGCTCGCCGTCACCGATGGACAGCGGCAATACGCTCGGCTTGGCGCCAATCGGGCCCGATTCGTAGATCAGCACCACGTCTGGCGAAGAAGTCAGGCGCGCCAGGTTGGCGGCTTTCGACGGCAGGCCGATGCCGACGAAGCACACCGAGCCGTTCTTCAGGCGACGGGCCGCCGCGACGGTCATCATTTCATTGGTGGTGTAAGTCATTACTTGGCCTCCGAAGCAGCGGCCAACTTGGCCTGGAACTCGCTGAAATCAGCGCAGCCATGGATGTATTCGTTGATCCACGCGGTAAACGTCTCACGGTCGCGGGCGATCGGATCCCACGCCTGATAGAAACGATTGTCACGCTCGTTGTAACCGTGGGCGTAGGACGGATGTGCGCCGCCGGGTACGTGGCAGACCGCGCTCAAGGCCCAGGTCGGCAATACACAAGAGTTCATCGGCGCGTTGAGATCGTCGACGATTTCTTCCACGGTGACGATGCAGCGTTTGGCGGCCAGCGCGGCTTCTTTCTGCACGCCGAGAATGCCCCACAGCAACACGTTGCCCTTGCGGTCGGCTTTCTGCGCGTGGATCACGGTCACATCGGGACGCACCGACGGCACGGCCGCCAACACTTCACCGGTGAACGGGCAGGTCACTGTCTTGATCAGCGGATTGACCTTCGGCAGATCGGAACCGGCATAGGCGCGCAGCACCGCGAACGGCAGGCCGGAGGCGCCGGCGACGTAGGCATTCGCCAGGTCGGCGTGGCTGTGTTCTTCGATTTCCAGCGGCTGCGGCCATTGTTTCTCGACCGCATCGCGCAGACGGTGCAGCGAACCCACGCCAGGGTTGCCGCCCCAGGAGAAAATCAGTTTGCGGGCGCAACCGGCGCCGATCAGTTGGTCGTAGATCAGGTCAGGCGTCATCCGCACCAGTGTCAGATCCTTCTTGCCCTGACGAATGATTTCATGACCCGCAGCTGTCGGAATCAAGTGAGTGAAGCCTTCGAGTGCGACGGTGTCGCCGTCGTTGACGAATTGCTTCACCGCGTCGTGCAGCGAAAGGATCTCAGCCATGGAGCGGGCTCCTGTTTTTGTAATGAATCGCCAGTGATAAAAAGGCGCGAGGTTCAGCGCCGGAGTCACTGCAGATTAAGCCTGGGAAAATCGCCAAACAATCCGATAATCGACTGAGTGTTCGTTTATCGAACAGATTGTTGTTTGCCTAACAATGATCGTTCCCACGCTCCGCGTGGGAATGCAGTCCGGGACGCTCCGCGTCCCAAAAGCGGACGCGGAGCGTCCAATGAGGCGTTCCCACGCGGAGCGTGGGAACGATCAGGTGCTCAAACTCAGGTCGCATCCGCATGGCTGACCATGCCTTTGATCAGCACTGCCGCTGTCGCCAGACCCGCCGGAATCACCAACGCCGTCAGCACCTGCTCGAAATTCCAGCCCAGGCCCAACAATGTGGCGCCCATCCATGCGCCGAGAATCGCGCCAAACCGGCCAATCCCGAGCATCCACGACACGCCAGTCGCCCGCCCTTGGGTCGGATAGAACCGCGCCGCCAGCGACGGCATCGCCGATTGCGCGCCGTTGACACACATCCCCGCCACCAGCACCAAGGTCGCCAGCAAGGTGATATTCCCCAGGCTCTGCCCCACCGCGTAGGCAAACACCCCGGCCAGCAGGTAGAAAACGCCGATGACCTTGTGCGGATTGAAGCGATCCATCGCCCATCCCACAGCCACTGCGCTCAAAACCCCGCCGAACTGGAACAACGCACCGATGAACGCGGCTTGCTCCATGCTCGCGCCGCTGTCACGCATCAGCGTCGGCAGCCAACTGGTCAGCAGGTAAACAATCACCAGGCCCATGAAATAGGTCAGCCACAGCAGCAAAGTGCCGGTGCTGTAAGTGCCGGAGAAGATCACCGCAAACACGTTGCGCGCCTTGACGGTTTTCTGTTCCGGCACACTGAAGCTCGAGGCTTGGGCGACGGTGACCGGATCGATCGGCGCCAGGGTCTTGCGCACTTTGTCAGTGCCACGGTTACGCACGACGAGGTAGCGCGCCGATTCCGGTAGCCAGAACAGCAACACCACGGCGAGGATCAGCGGCAGGATCCCGCCGATCATTAGCAGACTGTGCCAGCCGAACGCCGGGATCAGCTTGGCGGAAATGAACCCGCCGCCGGCCATGCCGAGGTTGAAGCCGCAGAACATGCTGGTCACCAGCAGCGACTTCTTGCGCTCCGGGGTGTATTCCGAGAGCAGCGTGGTGGCGTTCGGCATCCCGGCGCCCAGACCCAAGCCGGTGAGGAAGCGCAGCACCAGCAGTTGTTCAACGTTGGTGCTGTACGCCGACGCGAGGCTGAAAGCACCGAACAGAACCACGGCACCGACGAGTACGACTTTTCGCCCAAAGCGGTCAGCCAAAGGGCCGGAACCGAGTGCGCCGAAGACCATGCCGATCAACGCGGCGCTCATCACCGGGCCGAGGCTGGCGCGGTCGATGCCCCAGTCCTGCGACAGCGCCGGGGCAATGAAGCCCATCGCGGCGGTGTCGAGGCCATCGAGGAACACAATCAGGAAACACAGAATCACCACCCGCCATTGATAGCGCGAGATCGGTTGGGCATTGATGAAGGTCTGCACGTCGAGGCAGTTACCCACAGCGGACTGAGGCTGGTTCATTATTTTTATTCCACGCAAAAAACGCAGTCGAACGGCGGCCGGCCAGGGAGCGGCACAGCTACAAGAATAGAAGGTTGGAATCAGGCGTTGCGGTGAACCCGGCAACAGCGGTTAGAGCGGAGACAGTCGGGGAGCGTGCGCATGGTGAGTTGCCTCTTGTCATTATTATGGGAGTCGACAGTCCGGCAGGCTCATTCACATCTGCGCCGGATGACGCTGCCGCGACATTAATGATCCGAGGGTTTTAGCGTCAATTCGATAAACGCAACACTGTGCGTTTATCGAACAGCTTCCTCAGGCGAACAACTGCGCGCTGAGGTCGCGACTGGCGCTGAGCAGGCTCGGCAGGAAGCGTTGTTCCAACTCGGTACGGCTGACACGACCGGCGTGGGTGCTGACGTTGAGCGCTGCGACGACTTGGCCCGAGGCATCGTAGACCGGCACGGCAATCGAGCGCAGGCCTTGCTCCAGTTCCTGATCGACGATGCACCAGCCCTGTTGCCGCACTTCCTGCAGGCATTCGAGCAATGCATCGGGGGTATGGATCGTGCGACTGGTCTTGGCGACCAGTTCGGCGTGATCGAGATATTCGCGCAGCGACGTGTCGTCCAGTGCTGCGAGCAGAATCCGCCCCATGGAGGTGCAATACGCCGGTAAACGTCCACCCACCGACAGATCGACCGAAATCAGCCGCTGCGTGGTGGCCGAGCGCGCGATGTAGAGAATGTCGTCGCCCTCGAGCGTGGCCATGTTGCAGGCTTCGTGCAATTGCTCGCTCATGCGGTCGAGGTAGGGCTGCGCGGACACGGCCAAAGGCGTTGAAGATAAATAGGCGTGGCCCAGGGTCAGCACTTTCGGCAGCAATGAATAGGTGCGCCCGTCGGTGGTGGCGTAGCCGAGTTTGATCAAGGTGTGCAGGCAACGGCGCACGGCGGCGCGGGGAATTTCCGTGCGGTGGCTGATCTGCGCGATGGTCAGATGGCGTTTGCGCTCCTGAAAGGCCTGCACCACGGCCAGGCCACGGGCCAGCGAGGTCATGAAATCCGGGTCGCCGGTCAGCGCCTGAATCCGCTTGGCTGGCGAGGCGACGATCGGCGGCGCCACGGAGGTGAAGGAATTGCGCATTTGATCGTTCATTTCTTGTCCTTATATCCGGCACGGATCAATGGCTATACAAACGGCTCGCAGACCGATGCACAAGCAGCGGGCCATCAACATTGGGCGATTATCGAACCGCCGCCCGATAATCGCAATCGAACCGCCCGGCCTCACTCCGCCATTTGAGACGTTTGTGCAACTTTTCGGCAATCTTCACCAGGATTTAGTTGATCGACTAAATGGCGCCAAAAACAAAGCACGGGCAAGTAAACGTTTGCCTGCACTTGAACTACTCAGGAAAGTTGCGAGTAACAAAACAATCACACATCCCGAACCGTTTTTAACTTGGCAAAGATAGTCATTCCTGAATCGACCGCTATAATGCGTTCAGTGGGGCCGCGTTTTTATCGCCGTGGTCGCCACCTGCTGACGCGATGTCCATCGCCGACAGCCCCGGCCAGCGCCTGACACTCATCATCCATGTAATGCCAGCGCTTGCTGAAACAGGACACTGAAGCTGCGTCAGTTTCAATCTGGTGCTGCAGCCGCCTGTAACACGGAAGTCTTGATCGCCCACCGATGCGCTCGATGCCTGTTAAGGCGTTGCGCTTTGATCGGGTTCGTTCAATCGATTCGTTGCAGAGCGTGTCACCAGACATTTAACTCAACTCAAACAGGTAGCACTGTGACGAAAGACGAACTGCGCGCGGAACTTGAGCGCCAGGAACAACGTTACAAGGAAGTTTACGGCGGGGAAGTCACCACCTACGCCGCTCAGCCAGAACCGGAACGCAAGGCATGGCGCAAGCGCCCTACTGTTCAGGATCAGGTTTTCAAGCAGGAAATCGAAAAAATCGAGAAGGAACTCAAAGCCGAAGAGCCATAAGCCCGGTTTTGATCGGTTTTCAGAGTCGACGTGCGCATTGCTGACAAACGCGATGTAAGACCATGCCTTGCGCGCCCGCTACCCGCGGGCAGCAGCTATCTCCTCGTCCTACAGGGCGAAGAGGTGCTTCTTACAGGTTTCACAGATATTTCAGACAAGCGTTTGAGCCTTTCACGCGCCTGAAAAAACGCCTGTCAAAAAAGCACTTTTCCAGCAAAATCAACGAGTTGAAAAACCCTGCACGACACTGGGTTTTAACGCGCTGCAACAAATTAAATGAAAGAAGAGTGTTACCGATGAGCAGGGAGGGCATCGATTTCCAGTCTTTTCTGGCATAATCGCGCCCCCTTACGACCGGGTCAGAAAACCTTCATGATCGATTTATTCAGCGGACTGGATGCTTGGGTGCTTGTGAGCCTCTTGCTCGCCCTGACGTTTGTCCTCGCCTTCGAGTTCATCAATGGATTTCATGACACCGCTAACGCGGTAGCCACTGTTATCTACACCAAAGCCATGCCGCCTCACCTGGCGGTGTTTTTCTCCGGTGTGTTCAATTTCCTCGGCGTGCTGCTGGGCGGCGTTGGCGTGGCGTATGCCATTGTCCACTTGCTCCCGGTTGAGCTGCTGATCAATGTGAACACCGGCCATGGCCTGGCGATGGTGTTCTCGTTGCTCGCCGCGGCAATCGCCTGGAACCTTGGCACCTGGTACTTCGGTATCCCGGCGTCCAGCTCGCACACGCTGATCGGTTCGATCCTCGGTGTCGGCCTGGCCAACGCCCTGATCAACGACATTCCGTTGGCAGATGGCGTGAACTGGCAGAAAGCGATCGATATCGGCGCCTCGCTGGTGTTCTCGCCGATGGCTGGCTTCCTGATCGCCGCGCTGATCCTGATCGGTCTGAAATGGTGGCGCCCACTGTCGAAAATGCACAAGACGCCGGAACAGCGCCGCAAGCTTGACGACAAGAAGCATCCACCGTTCTGGAACCGTCTGGTCCTGGTGATCTCGGCCATGGCCGTGAGCTTCGTGCACGGTTCCAACGATGGCCAGAAAGGCATCGGCCTGATCATGCTTGTGCTGATCGGTATCGTCCCGGCGCAGTTCGTGCTCGACCTGAACAGCACCACCTACCAGATCGAACGCACCCGCGACGCGACCCTGCACCTGAGCCAGTTCTACCAGCGCAATGCCGATTCGCTGGGTGAATTCCTGGCCCTGGGCAAAAGCGTAGAAGGCGATCTGCCGGAGAAATTCCGCTGCAACCCGCAGCAGACCGAACCGACCATTTCCGCCCTGCTGCATACCCTCAAAGGTGTAGCGGACTACCACTCGCTGTCGTCGGATAGCCGCATCGAAGTGCGTCGCTACCTGCTGTGCCTGGATGACACCGCGAAGAAGGTTGGCAAGCTGCCTGGCCTGGAGCCGCGTGAAAAGGCTGACCTCGACAAGCTGCGCAAGGACCTGACCACTACCACTGAATACGCCCCGTTCTGGGTGATTCTAGCGGTCGCCCTGGCCTTGGGCCTCGGCACCATGGTTGGCTGGAAGCGTGTGGTACTGACCATCGGCGAGAAGATCGGCAAGCAAGGCATGACCTATTCCCAAGGCATGTCGGCGCAGATCACCACTGCCAGTTTGATTGGCCTGGCCAACATCTTCAGCCTGCCGGTGTCGACCACTCACGTGTTGTCTTCTGGCGTGGCTGGCACCATGGTCGCCAACAAGAGCGGCCTCCAGGGTGGCACGGTTCGTACGATTCTGTTGGCGTGGGTGTTGACCCTGCCGGCGACAGTTGCGCTGTCGGCTGGGTTGTTCTGGCTGGCTTCGAAGGCTTTGGGTAGTTGATAGATAGCTGTGCATGAGAAGGGCGCGATTCGTGAGGATCGCGCCTTTTTTTTGTTTGGGGGTTGGGGTTGGGGTTGGGATTGGGATTGCGGGCATATCCGTTGCTGCGGTAACGGCTTCTTAGGGTTCCGCCCTTACGGCGGGTCACTTTTTCCAAACGCCGAAAAAGTAACCAAAAAGGCTACCCCCGGCGTACGGCACTTCGCTGAGGCTCAGTGTTCCCTCGCTACGGTGTCCATCAGGGGGCATCGCCTACGGTTTGCTTCGCTGCACCTCCTCTCGATGTATGCGGCTGCGCCGCACGGTCGCTGCGCTCCCACCCCCTGATGAACACCTCCGCTCGGCCTGCCGAAGGCGGCGTTTTTCAAGGTAGTTGTCGCGTCTACCGTTTCGCTACGCGACTTTTACCACTACGGTTAGCTCCCTTTCAGGGTTCAGATACACCGTGCCGATCGGATTCCAGTTACGTGTTTGACCCGA
Source organism: Pseudomonas sp. 4CAES_32.4 (assembly GCF_058136335.1). Classification (NCBI taxonomy): domain Bacteria; kingdom Pseudomonadati; phylum Pseudomonadota; class Gammaproteobacteria; order Pseudomonadales; family Pseudomonadaceae; genus Pseudomonas; species Pseudomonas sp. 4CAES_32.4. The sequence goes on along the minus strand of NZ_CM176882.1, from coordinate 1,449,346 downwards.
CCATCGCTCCGGCTTTCTTTCACGTGCAAGCCCATAAACCCTGTCTCGACGTGCCAGGATTTCCTTATCTTTTCCGTCATGGCGTTGAGCCGGTGTCACGAAGCGGATCCGGCTATGACGGTGCACGGTGTTGTACCAGGTCATAAAATTCCTCACCCAGATACGCGCGTCATCCAGACTGGCAAACCCATCTTGCGGCCACTGCGGGCAGTATTTCAGCGTCCTGAACAGAGATTCCGAGTACGGGTTATCGTTGCTGACTCGTGGTCTACCGCGAGACGGCGTGATGCCCAAGTCGTACATCTTGGTCAGTAGAGTCACCGATTTCATCGGCGCGCCGTTGTCCGAGTGAAGCACCAGCGGCTGGCGCCAGCACTTCTCCTGAGTCACGCTTCGTTGCAGCAACGCTGCTGCCTTCTCACCGCTCTCTGCTTCATAAACTTCCCAGCCCACAGCCTTGCGGCTATAGATATCCTCGATCAAATAGAGGTAGTAAAACTTCCCCCGAACCGGCGATGGCAGGTAGGTGATGTCCCATGACCACACCTGATTGGCCGATGTTGCTGCGTAAGTGGTTGGCGCCTCATGGCGATGCGGCCGCTTGGCTCGGGAGCGGTGATGCTGCTGACCTGCGGCATGCAAGACACGGTAAAAAGTTGCCTCCGAGGCCACATAACGCCCTTCGTCGGCCAACTGCGGCACGATCTGGCACGGCGGCAGATGCGCATAGATTTTGCTGTTGCACAGCGTAACGATGGCTTGTCGCTCAAGCTCACTGAGCGCGTTGCTTGGTATCGGCCTCAGCGTCGTTGTACGCCCATCTGCCAGGATTTCTTCCGGCAAGTTCCATCGCTGCAGCGTTCTCAGTGAAATGCCTACCTCCTGACAAGCAGGCGCCCTGCGGGCGCCCGCCAAGATGGCTTCATTGAGCCACCCAACGAGTAAATACCGTTCTGGCAACAAGGTCAGTTGTCCTCGTCGTCGCTCCCCCAGTAGGCATTGAGCTTTTTTCGCAGTACCAACAAAGCCGCGGTTTCAGCCAAAGCGGCATCCTTGCGGCGCAGCTCACGCTCCAGTTCTCGGATGCGATTTTTATCGTCTCGAGACTGACCGGCGTTTACATTTTTAACAGCCGATTGCTTGGAGCTGTTGGCGATAAACGCGTTACGCCAATCAGTAATCTGCTCAGGAAAAATGCCTTTTCGCCGGCAATATTCTCCGATTTCCAGCTCCGATAAAGCTGAGGTTTCTATGATGATCGACAGCTTCGATTCGGCGGACCAACTCTCTGCTGGTTGCTTGGCGTCGGACAATTGAGTGCCTCTGGCAGCAGCTTGCTTGCGCCAATAAAAGAGAGACATGTCGCTGCAGCCTTCACGACGTGCGACCTCCGCCGCTGAGAGATTCAGGGGCGGAAGCATCATTTTAAGCAGTGCAGCTTTACGTTCAGGTGAATAGAAAGGCATGACCATACTCTTGCCGCCCCCGGAACGCTTTTTAAAAAACCGGAGACACGACAACTACCCTGACACCGGGGGAAGGGGAAAAAGATCAAAAGCCAGATCAAAAGCCAGATCAAAAGCCAGATCAAAAGCCAAAGCAGATCAAAAGATCGCAGCCTTCGGCAGCTCCTACATAGGATTTTTTCACTTCAAGAGATTGGTCGGCTGGAAGGCCGCCATCGCCAGCAGGGCTAGCTCCCACAGGTGGATTGGATGCATTCAGTGAGAGATTGGTCGGCTGGCAGGCCAGCTCCCACAGGAATTGAGTTCAAATTCAGATACTCGTATCGCTTCGGCTTTTTCACCACTCAAAACAATGAGCGTTAGCTCGAGTACCGCTTTTGATCTGTAGGGCGACGTCGGAAGGCTGAGTGGAGGGATTGATCCGGGGTGGGAGCGCAGCGACCGTTTGGCGCAGCCAAACACAGCGAGAGGAGGTGCAGCGAAGCAAACCGGAGGCGCTGCGCCCGGATCGATCCCGCAGCGAAGGAACCCCGAGCCCCAGCGAGCGGGCCGAACGTAGGAGCAAGCGTTTTTTGCTTACTTTTTTTGGCGCTTGAAAAAAAGTGAGTCGCCGTAAGGGCGAAACCGTAATAAGCCGTCACCGCAGCAACGGATATTCACAAAGCACACCCAAAGCCTGGTCGGCCCACAGGCCGCCAAGGCACAAAAAAAGGGGCAACCGAAGTCGCCCCAAAATGCCTTGCGTGCTCATCAATCCAGAAGAATCACTTCTTACGCTTATGCGCATCCTTCCAGATAAAAAATCCAAACCCTGCAAAAAACAGAACCATCAGCCCTACAGTCAGGACCCCGGCAAACACCACGTTATCGAAAAACATGACTGGCCTCCTGGCCCCTGCTTTGCTGCGATGGGACTAAGTTACCAAACACACGGCCGCACACATTGACCAGGATCAATGTCCGCAACGGAGGGGAATAAAGGAGGGAAAATAACTGACCTGCATCAACGGATGCAGGGGGAGATCACCGTTTTTTCGGCTTGTTCTTCGATTTTTTCTTGGTTTTGCCCAACGGCATTGCCTGCTCGAAAGCCTGGCGTACTTCGTTCAGGCGCTTCTCTTTGATGTCATGCACCCGCTTGGCGCGTTCGGTGCTGAGGTCGATCAGTTTGTCGTCTTGGCTCATGGCGTTCAGTGCATCGCTTGAAAGAATCACAACTGCCACATCACCGGCAGGACTGCGCCAATAATGCAACGTCACACCAGCGCTGACCAGTCGCCGACTTAAACGCTCTAAAACAATTCATGTAATCGAACATCAGATCTCGATATCGACCCACAAACCCTGTCGCGGCTGATCTTCCATCAGCGGCACCACTGGCACTGTATTGTCGGCATTCAGCTCAGTGCCGGGCACAGCGAGGTGTTCTTCCGGGTCTTCGTCGGCCTCGCGGCGGCGACGATCACGCTCCTGCTGACGGCGCTGTTCCTCACGCGCCAGCAGTCGATCCTCTTCCGGATCGCGCTTTTGCAGATCGATCGTGCTTTCGTTGGAGCTTTCCTGCACCGGCACCACCGGAGGAATGTCCGGCCGCTGGCGGATCGGATCCTGCTGGGAAGTGATCGGCACAGCGCTCAGGGGGAGCATCGGTGGCAACATATAAAGGGTCTCCTGTCAGCAGGCTATCGGCTGCGGCAAAGGCGCCTTGAGCCGTCGGTCGCAAACTTGTGACCGGGTTAACACTCGCCGGTGCCCTGTTCTCTCGTAAAACCGACGCATGACCGCCGCCTGCTTCGACTTGCAGCTTGCAGCTAAAAGCTCGCAACCGCTCCTAATCCTTTGGCCTCAGGGTCGCATTCCGTTAAGATAGCCCGCTTTTTCAAGGTGGGAGTCAGGCAGCATGGCGCAGCAGTATCAACCGGGGCAACGCTGGATCAGTGACAGCGAAGCAGAGCTTGGTTTAGGCACCGTTCTGGCACAGGACGGCCGCTTGTTGACCGTGCTTTACCCGGCCACTGGCGAAACCCGCCAGTACGCGCTACGGAATGCGCCCCTGACCCGCGTGCGGTTCTCGCCGGGTGACAGCATCACCCACTTCGAAGGCTGGAAAATGACCGTGCAGCAAGTCGACGATGTCGACGGCCTGATGGTCTATCACGGTCTCAACGAGCAGAACGAAGCCGTCACCCTGCCGGAAACCCAGCTGTCGAACTTCATTCAGTTCCGTCTGGCCAGCGACCGCCTGTTCGCCGGGCAGATCGACCCGCTGGCGTGGTTCTCCCTGCGTTACAACACCCTCGAACACACCAGCCGCCAGTTGCAGTCTTCGCTCTGGGGCCTGGGTGGCGTGCGTGCGCAACCGATCGCGCACCAATTGCACATCGCCCGTGAAGTCGCCGACCGCATCGCCCCGCGCGTTCTGCTGGCGGACGAAGTAGGTCTGGGTAAAACCATCGAAGCCGGTCTGGTGATCCATCGCCAACTGCTGTCGGGCCGCGCCAACCGCGTGCTGATCCTCGTTCCGGAAAACCTCCAGCACCAGTGGCTGGTCGAGATGCGCCGCCGCTTCAACCTGCAGGTCGCGCTGTTCGACGAAGAACGTTTCATCGAAAGCGATGCCAGCAACCCGTTCGAAGACACCCAGCTTGCACTGGTGGCCCTGGAATGGCTGGTCGACGACGAGAAGGCGCAAGACGCGCTGTTCGCTGCTGGCTGGGATCTGCTGGTGGTCGACGAAGCGCACCACCTGGTGTGGCACGAAGAGAAGGCCAGCCCTGAATACACGCTGGTCGAGCAATTGGCGGAAACCATTCCGGGCGTGCTGCTGCTTACCGCGACGCCGGAACAACTCGGCCAGGACAGCCACTTCGCCCGTCTGCGCCTGCTCGACCCGAACCGTTTCCATGACCTGGCCGCCTTCCGCGCCGAGAGCGAAAACTATCGCCCGGTGGCCGAAGCCGTTCAGGAACTGCTCGACAAGGGCCGTCTCTCGGCCAAAGCGCACAAAACCATTCAGGGTTTCCTCGGCAACGAAGGTGAAGCCCTGCTGACCGCGGTCAACGATGGCGACACCGAAGCCAGCGCCCGCCTCGTGCGTGAACTGCTTGACCGTCACGGCACCGGCCGCGTGCTGTTCCGTAACACCCGCGCCGCCGTGCAGGGTTTCCCGGAGCGCAAACTGCACCCGTACCCGCTGCCGTGCCCGGACGAATACCTCGAACTGCCGCTGGGCGAACACGCCGAGCTGTACCCGGAGGTCAGCTTCCAGGCCCAGCCGGACGCCAGCGAAGAAGAGCGCTGGTGGAAATTCGATCCGCGCGTTGAGTGGCTGATCGATCAGCTGAAAATGCTCAAGCGCACCAAAGTGCTGGTGATCTGCGCCCACGCCGAAACCGCGATGGACCTGGAAGACGCCCTGCGCGTGCGCTCCGGCATCCCGGCCACGGTGTTCCACGAAGGCATGAACATCCTTGAGCGTGACCGCGCCGCCGCTTACTTCGCCGATGAAGAGTTCGGCGCGCAAGTGCTGATCTGCTCGGAAATCGGCAGTGAAGGTCGCAACTTCCAGTTCGCTCACCACTTGGTGCTGTTCGATCTGCCGTCGCACCCGGATCTGCTCGAGCAGCGTATCGGTCGTCTCGACCGGATCGGCCAGAAGCACATCATCGAACTGCACGTGCCGTACCTGGAAACCAGCCCGCAAGAGCGCCTGTTCCAGTGGTATCACGAAGCGTTGAACGCGTTCCTCAACACCTGCCCGACCGGCAACGCCTTGCAGCACCAGTTCGGCCCGCGCCTGCTGCCGCTGCTCGAAGAAGCCGACGACAGCGAGTGGCAAGCGCTGATCGACGAAGCACGCGCCGAGCGTGAGCGTCTGGAAGCCGAGCTGCACACCGGTCGCGACCGTCTGCTGGAGCTCAACTCCGGTGGCGCTGGCGAAGGTGAAGCGCTGGTCGAGGACATCCTTGAGCAAGACGATCAGTTCGCCCTGCCGATCTACATGGAAACCCTGTTCGACGCGTTCGGCATCGACAGCGAAGACCATTCGGAAAACGCCCTGATCCTCAAGCCGAGCGAGAAGATGCTCGACGCCAGCTTCCCGCTGGGCGACGACGAAGGCGTGACCATCACCTACGACCGCAACCAGGCGCTGTCGCGCGAAGACATGCAGTTCATCACCTGGGAACACCCGATGGTGCAGGGCGGCATGGATCTGGTGCTGTCCGGTTCGATGGGCAACACCGCCGTCGCGCTGATCAAGAACAAGGCATTGAAGCCGGGCACCGTGCTGCTGGAATTGCTGTATGTCAGCGAAGTGGTTGCCCCGCGTGCGCTGCAACTGGGCCGTTACCTGCCGCCGGCTGCCCTGCGCTGCTTGCTCGATGCCAATGGCAACGATCTGTCGCCACGCGTCTCGTTCGAAACCCTGAACGATCAGCTGGAAAGCGTGCCACGCGCCAGCGCCAACAAGTTCATCCAGGCCCAGCGTGATCAGCTGACGCCACGGATCAACGCCGGTGAAGACAAGATTGCCCCGCGTCACGCCGAGCGTGTGGCCGAGGCCCGTCGCCGTCTGGCGGCCGACACCGACGAAGAACTGGCGCGCCTGACCGCGTTGCAAGCGGTCAACCCGACCGTGCGTGACAGCGAACTGGATGCGCTGCGCCAGCAGCGTGAGCAGGGTCTGGCGATGCTGGACAAGGCTGCGTTACGCCTTGAAGCGATTCGGGTGTTGGTGGCGGGTTAAACCGCCCTGCTCTACCGCTGAAAACAACAAGGCCCGCAGCGATGCGGGCCTTTTTTGTTGCCTGTGATTTCTCAGCTGATGCTGATGGCCTCATCGCTGGCAAGCCAGCTCCCACAGGTTTAGGGTCGTTTACAGAGTATGTGTATGACTCGGTCACTGTGGGAGCTGCGGTGCGACGATTCGACTTGCCAGCGATAGCGGTTATGCAGTCGCCGCTGCAATCTCTGGCTCAACCACCGCAACCAATCCCTCCTTCATTCGCTGCGCATCGCGCACAAAACACCGCGCCGCCAGAAACAGAAACACCATGGTCAAAAACAGCGCCACCGGAATCAGGTACATCGCGTCATGCAGCCCGACGGCTTTGAACGCCTCGGTCATCTGCTCAGCCCCCGCCGCCAGCATCGCCGTGTGCGCGAAATGATCCGATAAGCCGCCGACCACCACTGGCCCCAAACCACCGCCCAGCAGATACAAACCGGCAAAGAACAACGCCATCGCCGTTGCTCGCAAGCGCGGCTCGACCACGTCTTGAATCGCCGTGTACACGCAGGTGTAGAAGTTGTAGGCAAACAGCCAGCCGACACTGAAGACCGCAACAAACACACCGATCTCGATGCGCCCGGAATGCAGCGCCCACGCCGTGCACAGCGTCGAAATAATCAGACTGAACGCCGCGAACAACAGTCGCCCATTCGCGACCCGCTGGTGAATCTTGTCGGCGATCAAGCCACCCAGGGTCAACCCGACCAGCCCGGTCACGCCGACAATTACACCGGTCGCCACGGCCGCTTCCTGCAATGGCATGAGGAAATAGCGCTGCAGCATCGGCACCAGAAACGAGTTGCAGGCGTAGGTGGCGAAGTTGAAGCACAGCCCGGCCATTACCAGCCAGAGAAAGGTCGGCACCGCGAGGATTCGGCGGATCGGTTTGTCGACTTTCTCCTGCGAAACCTGCACGGTCTCCGCCGCCCCGCGCTTCGGTTCCTTAATGAAGAACATGAAGATCGCCAGAATCAGTCCCGGCACCGCCGCAATGAAGAACGGCGCGCGCCAGCTGTCAAACGCCTTGACCATCCAGCCAATAGTGAAGAACGCCAGCAGCAAGCCCAGCGGCAGACCGAGCATGAAAATGCCCATGGCCCGCGCCCGACGGTGAGCCGGGAACAAATCACCGATCAGCGAGTTGGCCGCCGGCGCATAACTGGCCTCGCCGATGCCGATGCCCATGCGCACGATCAAAAAGCTCCAGAAGCTGCCGACCAGACCGTTGACGGCGGTCAGCGCACTCCATGTCGCCAGGCCCCAGCCCATCAGCTTGCTGCGCGAACCGGTGTCGGCCATCCGCCCCAGCGGCAGGCCGGCGATGGCATAAACAATGGTAAACGCGGTACCGACGATTCCCAGCTGAAAGTCGCTGAGGTGCCATTCCATGCGGATCGGTTCGATGATGATCGCCGGAATGGTGCGGTCGAAGAAGTTGAACAGGTTGGCGAGGAACAGCAGGAACAGAATGCGCCAGGCATTCGCCGCTTGGGTCGAGTTCTGCATGGGTCCGTCTCTTTATTGTTATGGGGCTTCACTGCCAACGCATCCGAGCCCGGAACCTGCAATCTAGTCAGCCCGTCGGAAGCTGTCTGTGATCATTCGTCTGCCTGATATCGGGCCATGGCAATGTAAAGAAACGTAAGCCCTTGATAAGTCTGCAATCCCCCGAAAACCGGGGCTTTTGTGGCAAAACCTTGGCACAAAAAAATAGTTTCGCGCCCCCCTTCCCAAGTCTGCGGCAAAGCCTAGAATGGCCGCCGGATCCGTCCGGATCTTTCGATCAATCCCTTTGATACCCTCGCCCATGTCCGAAGTCAGTCCGTGTCTGAATTGCGGTGCCTGCTGTTCCCATTTTCGCGTGTCTTTTTTCTGGGGTGAGTGCGCTTCCTCCGGTGGCACGGTGCCCGATGACCTGGTCACGCAAATCAGCCCCAGCCGGGTGGCGATGAACGGCACCGACTGCAAATCGCCGCGTTGCACGGCGTTGGTCGGCGAGGTCGGTAGCGAGGTGAAGTGCTCGATTTATGAGCTGCGCTCCAGCCCCTGCCGCGAATTCGAGTCGTCCTGGGAAAACGGCGAGCAGAATGTCGATTGCGACAAGGCCCGCGCCCGCTTCGGCTTGCCACCATTGCAACCAGACTGGGCGCAAATCCCTTTCGAACAGATCGCCTAAGCCTTTAGCGCCAATCGCTATGACGCTAATGCCGAAATCATTAGCGCCAATGTGCCACTACCCATTCCGCTGCAAAAAGCGCCTCTATACTCCAGTCATTCGCCTGCGCTGACCGCGCAGTAAGGACGACTTCAGAAATGGGGCATGCTATGGAGTGGCTTGGTCTGCAATTTGTTACCGAGCTGCCGGAGAGCGGGCAGGTCATTCTCGACTGCACACATAATCCCTTGCTGGTGCTGGCGGCCTACCTGGTCGCTTGCGCGGCGAGTTTTGCCACCCTCGACATGGCCGAGCGGGTCGGTCACGCCGAAGACTCTGGCTCGCAGCGATTGTGGCGCTGGATCGGCGCGACCTGTCTGGCCGGCGGCATCTGGGCCATGCATTTCATCGGTATGCTGGCGTTCCAGGCGCCGATCGATATCCAGTACGACCTGCCGATTACCCTGTTCTCTCTCCTGATCGCCCTGCTCGCTTCATGGCTGGCGATGCATACGCTGAGCGAGGTGCAGCCGAGCCTGGTGCACTATCTGAAGACTGCGCTGGTGATCGGCCTGGGCATCGCCGGCATGCATTACGTCGGCATGGCGGCCATGCAATCGAGCGCCATCGCCTATTACCAACCCGGCCTGTTCCTGTTGTCGATTGCCATTGCCATCGGCGCCAGTTTCGCCGCGCTGTGGGTCGCGGGTTATCTGCGCGAAGGCAGCGGCGTATTCCATCAGATGCTCAAGTACAGCGCCGCGCTGATTCTCGGCGCCGGCATCTTCAGCATGCATTTCACCGGGATGGCGGCGTTGCATCTGGTCTTGCCCGAAGGCAGCGCGGCGTCGATCACCAGCGAAACCAGCCATCTGCAATTGGGCCTGACCGTTGCGCTGATCATCTTGCTGATTCTGGGCAGTGCGATCAGTGCGGCACTGGCGGACAAAAAACTGCAGAACAAGGAGCGTGACCTGCGCCGGGTCAACGCTCTGCTCAGCCAACTCGATCAGGCGCGCATGTCGTTGCAACAAGTGGCCAACTACGACGCCCTGACCAACCTGATCAACCGTCGCGGGTTCAACCAGATCTTTGCCGAGAAACTCAGCCAGAAAGCCAGCGAGGGCGGCATGCTCGCGGTGATGTTTCTCGACATCGATCACTTCAAACGGATCAACGACAGTCTCGGTCACGATGCCGGCGACGCCTTGCTCAAAGTCATCGCCGATCACATCAAAGGCTCGGTGCGCAGCCATGAAGACGTGGTCGCACGCTTTGGCGGTGACGAATTCTGCATCCTCATCGGCCTGCGGGATCGCGAAGAAGCGCGCAACATGGCGCAACGCATCATGCTGAAAATGAAGGAGCCCATCGAACTCGCGGGGCGGCGCATGGTGATGACCACCAGCATTGGTATCAGCCTGTATCCCGAGGACGGCACGACTTGCGACGAACTGCTCAAGCACGCCGATCTGGCGCTGTACCAATCCAAGGGCGCCGGGCGTAACGGCCTGCATTTTTTCAGTTCGAACATGAAGACCCGCGCCAGCATGGAGCTGCAACTGGAAGAAGAACTGCGCCACGCCTTGCGCGCAGAAAACGGCCTGATGCTCTACTACCAGCCGATCTATGAACTGAAAACCGGCCGAGTGACCAAGCTCGAAGCGCTGATCCGCTGGCAGCATCCCGTGCACGGTCTGCTCGCACCCGACCGTTTTATCGCCATCGCCGAGACTAACGGGCTGATCGCCGAACTGGACAACTGGGTGCTGCGCAAGGCCTGCAAGGACCTCGGCGAATTGTCACGGCATGGCTGCGACGAGTTGAAAATCGCCTGGAATTGCTCGCCGCTGAACCTCGCCCGGGAAGAACTCGCCGACGAAATCGAAAGCGCCTTGCGCACTGCCGGCGTCGCACCGGAGCGGCTGGAGCTGGAAGTCACGGAAAACGCGCTGATGGGCAATATCGCCAACACCCTGGTGCTGTTGCGGCAGATCCGCGCCCTCGGCGTGTCGCTGTCGATAGATGACTTTGGCACCGGTTATTCGTCGCTGGCCTACCTCAAGCGCCTGCCGCTCAACACGCTGAAGATCGACCGCTCGTTCATCCTCGACATCCCCAAAGCCACGGCGGACATGGAGATCGTCCAGGCGATCATCGTCATGGCCCACACCCTGCATTTGCAGGTGGTCACCGAGGGCGTGGAAAGCCTGGAGCAGTACGAATTTCTCGAGCGATCGGGCTGCGATTTCATCCAGGGTTATCTGCTCAGTCGTCCGGTGCCGCTGGAGGAACTGGTCCCGGTGCTGGAAGAAATCAATCAGCGCAAACATTCACATTCGGTCAATCCACTGATTCTGGCGCGCGGTACATTTGCACCAGCGTCGCTGGATCCTTCGCCAAGAAACCCTGCGCCCCATGCAGGCGCATCAACTGTGCGGCCAATCCGCTGATCGGCGTGGCTGAACCCTGTTCGCGAGAGAATTTCACCGCTGTATCCAAATCTTTGAGCAGCGTGCGCACGTGCCACTTGATCGGTTCGAAACGGCTCTCAGCCATTTGCGGGGCGAGGATCTGCAACGGTTTCGAATCGGCAAAGCCACCGGCCAAGGCCTCAGCAATCAGACTGGCATCAACACCCGCCTGCTCGGCCAACGCGACCACTTCGGCAATCACCAGCGCATTGCAGGCGACGATCATTTGATTGCAGGCCTTGGTCACCTGCCCCGCGCCGATGCCACCCATGTGCGTGACCCGTTGACCGAGATTGAGCAACACCGGGCGCACCCGCTCAAGATCCGCCGCCTCGCCGCCGACCATGATCGCCAGACTCCCCGCCTCGGCACCGACCACGCCACCGGATACCGGGGAGTCCATCCAGCTCATCCCCGTTTTCTGCGCCAGTTCGGCTGCCATCTCGCGGGTAGCGGTCGGTTCAAGGCTGGAAAAATCCACCAATAACTGGCCCTTTTTCGCCCCTTCGGCGATACCGGCCGAGCCAAACACCACGTCGCGCACCACCGCCGTATCGGCCAGGCACAGCATCACCACGTCGGCGTGCTCGCACAATTCAGCGGCGGTCGCCACCTGCCGGGCACCGGCTTCGACCAGTGGCGCGCACTTGGCCGGGTTGCGATTCCACACGGTCAACGGATAGCCCGCTGCCAACAGACGCCGGCACATGGGCAGGCCCATAAGACCGATTCCGGCGAACCCCAACGAAGGTAGCGTTGACATCATTTTGCCTCTTTTCGATTAAAGATCGCCGAATAATGGCCGATTTATCAACGATCAGGAAAGGATTCCCCCCTGCGACAATCAGGCTAAAACCCTGGCGCTCGGGCCCAATTCGCGCAAAAAAGACGCGAGATCTTATTCCGTGAGGTTCGCCGGCACCTGGCCTGCGAACCGACCCAGTCCAGGTATATGGCGCACAATGACTTCTAAAAACAATCCCGCCACAGCGGTAGCCGATCTGACGCTGAGCCCCGCCGCCAACAGCCCGTCGTCTTCAAAGCCATCGGTTCCGTCGCGCCCGTTGTCGACCCAGCAATACCTGTACTTCACCGAAACCAATACCGACCGCATCCTCGATAACCTCGACGGCCTGCGTGATCTGGTGTTCCCGCGCCCACCCCACCTGGAAGGCGACAACGAACAGCACAACGACCAGGAATTCCCCTCGGTGTGCCTGATCGGCCTCGGTCGCTGCGGCTCCAACATCGCCCTCGACGTGGCGGAGTTGGTGTACAACGCGCGCAAGTTTTACCTCAACGAATTCAACAACGAAGATCGTCCGGCAAGTGACCGACGCTCCGCCGACAAGGGCTACAGCCCGGCGCAGTGGATCAAGAACAACCTGCGCATCGGTAACAACAAGGCAAGCAAACCAGTGTTTTTGGTCGAACCGCTGGTCATGCTCGGCGACCTCGACAAGGACATCGCCGGGCGCATCCGTTTCTCGCGCAAGGGCGAGAAAAGCGGTTTCCTGCGCGACTACAGCAAAATGAAGATCATGGACTTGTCCGAAGTCCACGCCGGTGGCGCCGGTAACGCGCCGATCCTCGGCCAGTACCTGGCGAAGATCATCCTCAACAAGGACACCCAGCGCTTCTCCAGCCCAGACTGGAAAATGATCCATTCGTACCTGATCGACAGCTGCGGCATCAAGGCCAACCAGTCGCGCCTGTACTTCTCGATCTTCAGTGCCGGCGGCGGTACCGGTTCCGGCATGGCCTCGGAATTCGGTCTGGCCCAGCAGCACTCGTACATGAACAAGACGTTCGACACCAAGCCGATGGACGAGCATGACGGCAAGAGCGGTCATTCGTTCGTGTTCGAGCCGATCTTCACCAGCGGCATTTGCGTGCTGCCGAACATTTCCGATCACCGCAGCGAAATGTCCGAGGCGCTGCACATCAACGCCGGTCGCCTGCTGTGCAAATACCTTTCGGAAGAATGGGATTTCTCTTACAACTTCGCCAATGAAGACAGCAGCGAAGCCAGCGTCATGGGGCGTATTCGCCCATGGAACGCGATGATGCTGATCTCCAACGACATCATGCGTTACGCCGAAGAGAGCGATGACGGCAATATCCAGAACATTGATGTCAATGCGATGGAGAAGCACGCCAACCAGTACATCTCGCAGCAGATTTTCAACATTCTCACGGCGCAAGCGGTTACCACCGACTACGACCAGAACTACTTCCGTCGCGCCGGCATCGACATCGGCGAGACCATTCGCCTCGACGCCAACGACCTGTTCATGAGTCTGGCCGGCCCGGTGGCGATTGCCTACGCCGAATCGGTGGTGCCGGAAACGCCGCCGCCGAGCAGCGACAAATTCAAGGTGTTCGACAAAGAGCCGCAGCGTCTGAACATCGATGATTTGTTCTTCCGCTCGATCGACCTGCCGCACTTCAACAAGGTGACGCAGGCGATCGAAGGCATCAGCCTGTTGCCGATTGAGTCCAAGCGTTATCGCGCTTCGCTTGAGCAGTACAAGAATTCCGGCTACGACGCTGCAGCGCTGCACGACCTGCACTTCTTCAAGAACTGCTCGTCGGTGGTTTCGATTGTCTCGCTGCCGAAAGACTACAAACTGTCGTACATGGACTTGAACCGGTTGAAGACCCACCTCAACAGCCTGTTTCCCAACACCACGCTCAAGCGTTACGCGTTGGTGATCGGCGCTTCGGCCAACCTGTCGCTGACCACGCTGATCGCGAAGAGCCCCTGCCTGTCGGACGACTTCCTGACTTTGATCGTGGCGTTCATCAAGCGCTGCTTCGCGAAGAACCCGTACCGTTTCGACGAGACCCTGGACAACTCGATCCTCGATTTCATCATCAACGAAGAATTCGACGAAGACCGCATCGACGACCTGCTCAACGAGTTCGAAAACCCGGCGAAGATCCTCGACACCAACTGGTACGCGATCAAGCCGATGTACGAGAAGAAGTACCGCGAGCTGATCAACGACAAAGAGAAGTTTGTCTCGATCAACGACATTCGTCTGTCACGCGATTGCGTGAAGAAGTCGATCAAGTACCTGCGCGAGATCTATCGTCACCGGATTGGCAAGACCAAGGTTATTTCTCTTAATAACCATACCGGGAAGTCGTTCTCGGTCTGACGTCCTACCGAGTCGCCACCATCGCTGGCAAGCCAGCTCCCACAGGGTCCGAGTGAATACAATTATTGTGTAAACCACGAAACCTGTGGGAGCTGGCTTGCCAGCGATGAGGCCCTCGGATTCACTAAAGATCCTGCCTTTCCAATATCCAGAAACAATTAAGCAGCCCTCAGGCTGCTCACTCAACTGTTCCCGTTACGTTTACGTCACCGTGATGCCACCCTCGCTTGGGGTGTTTCTCTACGGCAACGTGCCATCACGCTACTCCGCTACACACTTTTCGCTGACGGCCGTACGCACCATCAAGGTGCGACGTCGGAAGTGGCTGCCCTTTCCTGGATCAGAATCCACGGCGAAACCACCACCGCCCACAACGCCGGATCACGTTCGAAAATATCCAGCGCCCGCGTTTCAGACAGCTTGGAGACTTTGTCTTCGGCCAGCCAGGCAGCCACTTTCTCGCCCTCATCCGACGCCACGGCCTCGGCGGCAGCGATCAGATCCAGCGCAGGGTCGACCCACAATAGGGCACCCTTGGCGAAGAACGGCTCCAACTCCTTCCAGGTAATAGATGCGGTTTCACCAAGCAGCTTGGCATAGAGGGTGCTAGGTTCTTGATTCATGGGCGCTGTCCGGAAAAGAAATCGACGCGAATGATAACGTCGGTGGTCCGCCAGAAAAACCCGGTTGCAAATCGCTTCACCGAACGAAAAGAGCAGGAACGCCAAGGAATGCTGCTGATTGGGATATATGCCCACGAACGCCCCGCCGCAATTCTGTCTTTTTCATTCAAAAATGCGACACCCCCAAGTTTTGCCCCTCGGCGCCCGCTTCCCAGGCTAACAACCGGCGCTCTACACTGTACCGGTACAGTTGCCGGGGGCATTTCCGGAGGGTATCGCAAAGATATCTGACCCGGTTCTGCTGCTACGGCGCCAGGACTCTAAAAAAATACAACAGTAAGAGTGGAGCACTATGACTAAGGCTACTAAGCAGATTTCCAAACTGTTTGCCGCTATGGTTCTGGCCGGGGTTGCCAGCCATTCGTTCGCAGCTGACACCATCAAAATCGGTATCGCCGGTCCCAAGACCGGTCCAGTAGCCCAATACGGCGACATGCAGTTCAGTGGCGCGAAAATGGCCATCGAGCAAATCAACGCCAAGGGCGGCGTCGACGGCAAGAAACTCGAAGCCGTTGAATACGACGATGCCTGCGATCCGAAACAAGCGGTAGCCGTTGCGAACAAGGTCGTCAACGACGGCGTCAAGTTCGTGGTCGGTCACCTGTGCTCCAGCTCCACTCAACCGGCTTCGGACATCTACGAAGACGAAGGCGTGATCATGATCACCCCGGCTGCCACCAGCCCGGACATCACCGCCCGTGGTTACAAAATGGTCTTCCGCACCATCGGTCTGGACAGCGCCCAGGGCCCTGCCGCCGGTAACTACATTGCCGACCACGTGAAACCGAAAATTGTCGGCGTCCTGCACGACAAGCAGCAGTACGGTGAAGGCATCGCCACCGCGGTGAAATCGACCCTCGAGAAGAAAGGCACCAAGGTTGCCGTGTTCGAAGGCGTCAACGCCGGCGACAAAGACTTCTCGGCGATCATCGCCAAGCTCAAGCAAGCCAACGTCGATTTCGTTTACTACGGCGGCTACCACCCGGAGCTGGGTCTGATCCTGCGTCAAGCCCAGGAAAAAGGCCTGAAAGCCAAGTTCATGGGTCCGGAAGGCGTGGGTAACGACTCGATCACCCAGATCGCCAAGGACGCGTCCGAAGGCCTGCTGGTGACCCTGCCGAAATCCTTCGACCAGGATCCAGCCAACATTGCCTTGGCCGACGCTTTCAAAGCGAAGAAAGAAGACCCGAGCGGCCCGTTCGTGTTCCCGTCCTACTCGGCGGTTGAAGTGATTGCCGAAGGCATCAAGGCAGCCAAGTCCGAAGACGCGACCAAAGTGTCTGAAGCCATTCACGCCGGGACCTTCAAGACTCCGACTGGCGACCTGAGCTTCGACGCCAAGGGCGACCTCAAAGACTTCAAATTCGTGGTCTACGAGTGGCACAACGGCAAGCCTAAAACTGAAGTATCGCCTCAGTAAGGCGTTGCCTGACTGACTGCCAATAAAGCCCACGGCGTGCCGTGGGCTTTGTTTTACGAATGTAATGGGCCGCGCTGGCGTGATCCGCCAGTCTCCCCACCTGAAAATCTCAAAACCGTCATCAGCGGTTCGCTGGCAAAACCCGGATTCGAAGTGGATAAAGATCCACGGGGCCCGGGCGGGAAAATGACTCCACCAGTGAAATGCGTATCAGGTTTTTAGGAGCGCTGTAATGCCTGACATCTATCACTTCTTCCAACAGCTGGTTAACGGCCTGAACGTTGGCAGCATGTATGCCTTGATCGCCATCGGCTACACGATGGTTTACGGCATCATTGGAATGATCAACTTCGCCCACGGCGAGGTGTACATGATCGGCTCCTACGTGGCGTTCATCGCCATTGCCGGGCTGACCATGATGGGACTCGACAGTGTCCCGCTGTTGATGACCGCAGCGTTTATCGCCAGCATCGTCGTCACCAGTTCCTACGGTTACAGCATCGAACGGATCGCCTACCGCCCCCTGCGCGGCAGCAACCGTCTGATCCCGCTGATTTCCGCGATCGGTATGTCGATCTTCCTGCAGAACACGGTTCTGCTGGCGCAAGACTCCAAGGACAAAGCTATCCCCAACCTGATTCCGGGCAACCTTGCCTTCGGCCCAGGTGGCGCACAAGAAGTGCTGATTTCCTACATGCAAATCGTGGTGTTCGTGGTGACAGTGATCGCCATGCTCGGCCTGACGCTGTTCATCTCCCGCTCTCGCCTGGGTCGCGCCTGCCGCGCCTGCGCCGAAGACATCAAGATGGCCAACCTGCTCGGCATCAACACCAACAACATCATCGCCCTGACCTTCGTCATTGGTGCCGCGCTGGCAGCCGTTGCGGCTGTGCTGCTGAGCATGCAATACGGCGTGATCAACCCGAACGCCGGTTTCCTCGTCGGCCTCAAAGCCTTCACCGCAGCGGTACTCGGCGGTATCGGCAGCATCCCTGGCGCCATGCTCGGCGGCTTGGTGCTTGGGGTGGCGGAAGCGTTTGGCGCCGATATCTTCGGTGACCAGTACAAGGACGTCGTGGCTTTCGGCTTGTTGGTTCTGGTGCTGTTGTTCCGTCCGACCGGCATTCTGGGCCGTCCGGAGGTTGAGAAAGTATGACTAGGAATCTTAAACAGGCGCTGTTCAGCGCTTTGCTGGTGTGGGCCGTGGCCTACCCGGTACTCGGTCTGAAACTGACCATCGTCGGCATCAACCTGGAAGTGCACAACACCAGCCCGGCCGTGCTGGCGACCATCGCCATCTGCTCGGTGCTGATGTTCCTGCGCGTGCTGTTCAATCAGCAGATCAGCAAAGCCTGGCGTTCGTCGCCGGGCCTGCCGCTGATCCCGGCCAAGGCGAGCAACTTCCTGACCCTGCCAACCACCCAGCGCTATTTCATCATTGCGCTGATCCTGGTGGCGCTGGTGTGGCCGTTCTTCGGCTCCCGTGGCGCGGTGGACATCGCGACGCTGATCCTGATCTACGTGATGCTCGGCCTGGGCCTGAACATCGTCGTCGGTCTGGCCGGTCTGCTCGACCTCGGTTACGTCGGCTTCTACGCCGTCGGTGCCTACAGCTACGCGCTGCTGTCGCATTACTACGGCCTGAGCTTCTGGATCTGCCTGCCGATTGCCGGCCTGATGGCGGCGACGTTCGGCTTCCTGCTGGGCTTCCCGGTGTTGCGTCTGCGCGGTGACTATCTGGCGATCGTGACCCTCGGCTTCGGTGAGATCATCCGTCTGTTCCTGCGTAACCTGACCGACATCACCGGTGGCCCGAACGGCATCAGCAACATCGAGAAACCGACGTTCTTCGGTCTGACCTTCGAACGTAAAGCCGCGGAAGGCATGCAAACCTTCCACGAGTATTTCGGCCTGCAGTACAACTCGATCAACAAGGTGATCTTCCTTTACCTGGTCGCCCTGTTGCTGGCGCTGGCGGCGCTGTTTGTCATCAACCGCCTGCTGCGCATGCCGATCGGCCGTGCGTGGGAAGCGCTGCGTGAAGACGAGATCGCCTGCCGTGCACTGGGTCTGAATCCAACGATCATCAAGCTCTCCGCGTTCACCCTCGGCGCTGCATTCGCCGGTTTTGCCGGTAGCTTCTTCGCCGCCCGTCAGGGTCTGGTGACCCCGGAATCGTTCACCTTCATCGAGTCGGCGATCATCCTCGCCATCGTCGTATTGGGTGGCATGGGCTCACAACTGGGCGTGATTCTCGCGGCCGTGGTGATGATCCTGTTGCCGGAAATGATGCGTGAGTTCAGCGAGTACCGCATGTTGATGTTCGGTGCGCTGATGGTGTTGATGATGATCTGGCGTCCACAAGGTCTGCTGCCGATGCAACGCCCACACATGGAGTTGCGAAAATGAGCCGCGAGATCTTAAAAGTTGAAAACCTGAGCATGCGCTTCGGCGGCTTGCTGGCGGTCAACGGCGTGGCCCTGACCGTCAAAGAGAAACAGGTGGTTGCACTGATCGGGCCGAACGGCGCGGGCAAGACCACCGTGTTCAACTGCCTGACCGGTTTCTACAAGCCATCCGGCGGCAGCATCCTGCTCGACGGCGAGCCGATTCAGGGTTTGCCGGGCCACAAGATCGCCCTCAAAGGCGTGGTGCGCACCTTCCAGAACGTGCGGTTGTTCAAGGACATGACGGCGGTCGAAAACCTGCTGATCGCCCAGCATCGTCACCTGAACACCAACTTCCTGTCCGGCCTGTTCAAGACCCCGGCGTTCCGCAAAAGCGAGCGCGAGGCCATGGAGTTTGCCGAGTACTGGCTGGAAAAGGTCAACCTCAAGGAGTTCGCCAACCGTACCGCCGGCACCTTGGCCTACGGTCAGCAACGACGTCTGGAAATCGCTCGTTGCATGATGACCCGTCCGCGGATTCTCATGCTCGACGAACCGGCCGCCGGCCTGAACCCGAAGGAAACCGAAGACCTCAAGGCGCTGATCAGCGTGCTGCGTGAAGAGCACAACGTCACCGTGCTGTTGATCGAACACGACATGAAACTGGTCATGAGCATTTCCGACCACATCGTCGTGATCAACCAGGGCACGCCTCTGGCTGACGGCACGCCGGAACAGATCCGCGACAATCCTGAAGTGATCAAAGCCTACCTGGGGGAAGCGTAAATGCTGCAGTTCGAAAACGTTTCCACCTTCTACGGCAAGATTCAGGCCCTGCACAGCGTCAACGTCGAAGTCCGTCAGGGCGAAATCGTCACGCTGATCGGCGCCAACGGTGCCGGCAAGTCCACGCTGCTGATGACGCTCTGCGGTTCGCCGCAAGCGCACAGCGGCAGCATCCGCTACATGGGTGAGGAACTGGTCGGCCAGGACTCGTCGCAGATCATGCGCAAAAGCATCGCCGTGGTGCCGGAAGGTCGTCGGGTATTTGCCCGTCTGACCGTTGAAGAAAACCTCGCCATGGGCGGATTCTTCACCGACAAGGGCGACTATCAGGAACAGATGGACAAGGTTCTCGGACTTTTCCCACGCCTGAAAGAACGTTTTGCCCAGCGTGGCGGCACCATGTCCGGCGGCGAACAGCAAATGCTCGCCATCGGCCGTGCGCTGATGAGCAAGCCGAAACTGCTGCTGCTCGACGAGCCGTCGCTGGGCCTGGCACCGATCATCATCCAGCAGATCTTCGACATCATCGAACAGCTGCGCAAGGACGGTGTGACGGTGTTCCTGGTCGAGCAGAACGCCAACCAGGCGCTGAAAATCGCTGACCGGGCGTACGTTCTGGAGAACGGTCGTGTGGTCATGCAAGGCACCGGTGAAGCGCTGCTGACCGACCCGAAAGTGCGCGAGGCGTACCTCGGCGGTTGATGGATTTCGCCCAACAAAAAAACGGCCTTCGGGCCGTTTTTTTGTGCCTCCCACGTTTCCCCTGCGGCAGCGCCTACAGGATATCGGTGTCAGTACGGATTACATTGCATCGCGACAGCCTTGGCCTGATCGACATACGGCCGCGCCGGTTCAAGGTTCCACTCAGGCTTGTTGCGCGCCGGCCGGCCGTCGAACGTGGCGGCCAGATGACAGACCAACTGCCGACGAAGTGAGCCACCGTTGATGCTGTACTCACGCCACTGCGCGTCGTCCTTATGCTTGTTGTACAACTCGGCAAACATGCGGTCGGTCTGGTCATCCTTGATCGCACGTCCGCACGCGGTCGGCACCACCGAGAGCGACCAGGTGTCCGGCCCCAGCTTCGGATCGGGACGCTTGATCCAGGTGCTCGACTCGATGTACTTCTCGCAGAATTGCGTCGGCGCCGGGGCGCTTTGCCCGCATGAGAAGGTCGCTTTGCCCGTCGGGGTTTTCGGGAAGTCGATCTTGACGATGTTGCGATCCTTACCGGTCTTGGCCTTGTAATCGCGCTGATTGGCCATGGCATCCTTCAAGCCGCGTTGGTCACTGTAGAAAAACGCCAGGATCGGCAACTCATCGGTTTTCGGATTGCTCAGACGCAGTTCTGTCTGGGTCTGAAACTCACGTGTGTTGATGACCTGACGCGCACCGAGGAAGTTGCGAAACGCATCGACACGTTCCTTGCTGCTCATCGGATTGCGCATATTGAAACCGCACTGCAACTGGTCCTGCTGGCGATTGTTGTTGAACTGGGTGAAGTGCGCGACCCAAGCACTTGGCGTCACAATCGGAGGCTTCATCGCCTGGCAAACTGCTTCTGTGGGCGAGGTGTTCTTGTTGTTGCCACAGCCGCGATCATCACGGAAATCAGTCCAGGCATCGTTGGGAAACGCGCAATAAACGTGCACGGGGGTTTCCGGGTCGCGGATCAGATCTCTTGGCGTAATCAGGTAACCGTTCTGTGTGCTCATGCCCGGGTCTTCATAGCTGATCCCATCGGCGCGCATGTATGACGCGGCGAAGGTACCAAGTTCCAGAGCTTTCGGGCTGGGGTTCCACACATCCCATTTCTGGCCCTTGGCCGGGTCGGCCCGATGGGTGCCACGAACCAGCAGTCCCGAACAGTCGGACGCGGGGTCCTGCCCGCAGCTGTCGACGGTTTTGTTGTACAGGCTTTCGACTTTCTTCAGCGTCTCGTCGCAAGATTCGGCACTGGCCCATGCCGCGTGCAACAGCAGCGGCAACATGAGCAGTGGCGCGGTTCTGATCAGACGTTTTTTCATGGCATGCATCTCCTTGATTAGCCAACACACATTCAACGGGGAACAGGATTGCAACCGGCGGCCCGGGTCTCGGCGTCCGATAACGCCGGCCTGAACGGCTCAAGATTCCACGGCGTCTTGTTGCGATAGTTGACCAAGACGCAGATCAACTGCTGGCGCATGCTGCCAGCGGAGGTTTCGTTTTCACGCCATTGGCTGTCTGCGCCGTTGCGGGCGAACAATTGCTCGTACAGAGCGCCGATTTGATCGGCGGGCAAAGCCCTTCCAGACGCCGTCGGCACCACGCTCAACGTCCATTCATCCTTGCCCGCGCCGGGGTCGAAGCGCTTGATCCAGTCAGCCGAAGCGATGTACTGCGCCGGGAGCGGATTGCACCCGGCCTTGGCCGCCTCTTGCGGGCTGACCACCGGACGGAAAGGTTCGATGTTCCATTCGGTTTTGGCCGGATAGTGCTGGATCAGGCAACTCAGTTGCTGGCGCATACTGCCCGTGGCTTTCTCGTTGTCGCGCCACTGGCTATCAGCGCCACGCAGGGCGAACAGCTCGCTGAACAAGACGTCCTGATTGCTCGCCTGAATCGCCTTGCCGTCGGCGGTTGGCGTGACCTTGAGCGACCATTCGTTTTTCTTGCTGCCGGGATCGTAGCGCTCGATCCACACCGCTTCGGCGATGTAGCTGGGCGCCGGGGCACCTGCCACCACCATCTCGTCAATCGCCTGATCGGCGGCGATATAGCTGAAACGCTGCTCCGGCGGCTTGGTGAAATCCAGGCGCAGGACCGGCACGCTGAAGCCTTGGGTATGCAGTTTTTTCTGGAAATTGCGCGCGCTGTTCAAACCGTTTTCAGGCTTGGGCGGCGCCTGATCGCCACGGGTGGCGAAGTTCTGCGTGGTGTTGACGTTGTAGATGAAGGCGTCGATGTACTTCATGTTCTCGCTGCCGTCGTTGGTCGCCGAGGCATTTTTCAACATGAACTCATTGACCTGCGCACTGAACGAATAAGGGTCTCGATTGGTGGTGGTGCGCCGGGACTCGTGCACCTTGATCATGGCGTTCCAGTCCTCGGGTTTTTCTGCATTCCACGAACACTGGTCGAACTGGATCGGTCCCTTCATCACCCCGGTGTATTTCTTCGTCCATTGCTCGGCAGTGCTGACGCCAGCCTCCGCACAGGTGCCGTAGGCCAAAGCCGCGTTGCGATTGTTCATCTCTCCTTGCGCCGTGCGGGGCGGCTCACGATTGTCGAAGAAACCGCAGCCGTACCACTTGCGCTCCGGGCCGGTGCCGCCATCGAAGGCGTAGATGCACATGAAGCCCTGTTCTTTGACCGGCAGCCCCAATGTCGCTGCATCGGTGGGCGTGCGCAGGATCAGACCGG
Source organism: Pseudomonas sp. 4CAES_32.4 (assembly GCF_058136335.1). Lineage (NCBI taxonomy): Bacteria > Pseudomonadati > Pseudomonadota > Gammaproteobacteria > Pseudomonadales > Pseudomonadaceae > Pseudomonas > Pseudomonas sp. 4CAES_32.4. Next base: position 1,426,614 of record NZ_CM176882.1, on the reverse strand, counting down.
CCGGGTGGATAAGGATCCGCGTGCTCAGGTCCTTGCGAATCCACGAGTAGGACGTCGCGCCGATCTTGACCGCATAGGGGCTGTAATCCCACGGGTTGAACGGCCCGTCGTTGACCATGCGCAACGTCACGCCGTTGCAGTAATAAAGCCCGCGCGCGGCGCCGATGTCGGGTTCCGCGCAGGCCTGCGTGAGGGTGTTGTAGTTGTGGTTGATGCGTTTGAGCGTCTCCAGCGGATCCGGCGGTGTCGGTGCCGCCATGGCTGTGACCGCCAAAGGGAGCAAGGCCAGCGTCATTAAAGCCGTGCGAAGGTTCGTCATCAGATACCGTCCTTGGTCAATGGCCAACCGGCCGTCCTGATAGCCATGGAACACCCGCAATCCATAATTGGCTACTGTCAGAAATTACAGGTAGGCACCTAAAAGCGACGAATGGTCATGAGCATTTTGCCCATCAAAAAAAACTTTCGAGCGGGCTGTAACGCAACGCCACCTCGTTTCTCTAGAGGGACAAGCAAGCGCAAAACGCTTGTAAAAACCCTCAACGAAACTGGAGAAACATCATGACTGCTACCACCCGCACCCTGTCCGCCACCGCCCTGGTTCTGGCCCTTGGTTCTGCCCTGAGCATCGCCGCTGTCTCCACCGCCCACGCTGCCGACGACATGGAAAAATGCTTCGGCGTGGCCATGAAAGGTCACAACGATTGCGCCGCCGGTGCAGGCACCACTTGTGCCGGCACGGCGAAAATGGATTACCAGGCCAACGCCTGGAAACTCGTTCCGAAAGGCACCTGCGCGACCACCGAGAGCAAGACCTCGCCGACCGGTTTCGGTCAGATGGAAGCCTTCAAAGCCAAGTCCTGATCTTCGGGTCTGCTTGAGTGACGATCATGTTCACAACTCACCGCGCCACCCTTCCCGGCACTCAGGCAGCCCGCACCGAGCTCCCGCCCAGAGCCGGGCTGGGGCTCAAGACCGGGCACTTTCGTGAAGTGCTCGGTTCCCAGCCGGACATCGGTTTCTTTGAGGTCCACGCCGAAAACTACATGGTCGACGGCGGGCCGTTTCATCACTTCCTGGGTTTGATTCGCCAGCAATATCCGCTGTCGCTGCACGGTGTCGGACTGTCCATCGGTGGCGAAGGGGCGCTGGATCAACAGCACCTCAAACGCCTTGCCGAACTGATCGAACGCTATCAACCCCAGTCTTTTTCCGAACACCTGGCGTGGTCGAGCCACGGCCCGGTGTTTCTCAATGACCTGCTGCCACTGGCCTACGACACGCCAACGCTGAACCGCGTCTGCGCGCACATCGACCAGGTGCAGAACTTTCTCAAACGGCCAATGTTGCTGGAAAACCCGGCGACGTATCTCGGGTTCCAACGTTCGACCTATGACGAACCCGACTTCATCAATGAAGTCATTCGCCACAGCGGCTGTGGCCTGTTGCTCGACGTGAATAACATCTATGTGTCGTGCATCAATCACCAGCGTGACCCACTGGCCTATCTCGATGCGTTGCCGCTGCATGCGGTCGGTGAAGTTCATTTGGCGGGGTTCGCCGAGGATTGCGATAGCGTTGGCGACCGTCTGTTGATCGACGATCATGGTGCGCCGATCGATCAAGCCGTCTGGTGTTTGTACCGACAAGCACTGGAACGCATCGGCCCCGTGGCGACGCTGATCGAGCGAGACAATCAGCTGCCGGCATTTGACGTTTTGCTGGCCGAAGCGCATCAGGCAGAGAAGCTGCTGATGCTGGCCGGGAGTCGGCCGTGAGCACTCATGCGGCATTTGCTGCGGCCCTTCTAGACGCGCAATCGCCCTGCCCCGAGGGCTTGTTCAGCAGCAACGGTGGCGACCCGGCCAGCCGATTCGCGGTGTACCGCAACAACGTGCTGAGTTCGCTGATCAACGCGCTGGCCGATGGTTATCCGGTGGTCACGCAATTGGTCGGAGAAGAATTCTTTCGCGCGATGGCGGCCATATTCGTCCAGGCCCAACCACCGCAAAGTCCTTTGATGAGCCGTTACGGCGAAGACTTTGCCGACTTCATTGCCGCGTTCGAACCGGCGTCCAGCGTGCCGTATCTGGCCGACGTGGCGCGCCTTGAGCATCTGCGCACGCGTGCCTATCACGCCGCCGATGCGTTACCGGTTCGACCGGAAGAAATCACAGCCGCACTCGCCCATCCGCAAACGCTGAGCACGCTCAGCGTCGAGCTGCATCCGTCCGTGTATCAGCTCCATTCAGCCTGGCCGGTGGTTGCGATCTGGGCGGCGCATCAACGGCAGGCAAGCCTCGCGGGCATCGATTTGCAGCAGGGACAGCACGCATTGGTGCTGCGCAACCATCTCGACGTTGAAGTGATGGTCATCGAACCCGGCGCCAGCGTGTTTATCCGCCACCTGAGCCAAGGCCAGCCACTGCTGCTGGCGGTAGAAGTCAGCCCGCCTTTCGATCTGACGCAAACCCTCGGCGTGCTGATCGCGCACAACGCCATTACTCACTTGAACAACAAGGAACTGCCATGAACAACCTCATCGTCCGCGCCATCGCGCTGCTGGAAACAATCCCGCATAGCCTGATCGCCTTTATTGCGCGCTTTTCGATTGCAGCCGTGTTCTGGAAGTCCGGGCAGACCAAGGTCGAGGGATTGGCCATCGACTTGATCGACGGCACATTTCAACTGGGCTGGCCGCGTCTGGCCGACTCGACGATTCCGCTGTTCCAGAGCGAATACCACGTGCCGCTGCTGTCGCCGGAAATCGCCGCGCACATGGCCGCCTTCGCCGAGCACTTCTTTCCGGTGCTGATCCTGATCGGTTTCGCCACGCGGTTTTCGGCGCTGGCACTGCTGGCCATGACCCTGACCATTCAGCTGTTTGTGTACCCGGATGCCTATCCGACTCACGGGACCTGGGCGGCGGTGTTGCTGTACCTGATGGCGAACGGGCCGGGCAAGTTGTCGATCGATCATCTGATCGCCCGGCGCTTTGCGAACTGAACATTGTCCTGTAGGAGCTGCCGAAGGCTGCGATCTTTTGATTTTGCTTTTTAACATCAAGATCAAAAGATCGCAGCCTTCGGCAGCTCCTACTGGGAATGGTGTTCAGGTTCAGCGCTGCAATCGATCCAGCGCCTCGCCGCTGCGCTTGAACCAGCCAATCAGATAATCCGCCAACACTTGGGTGCGTTTCGGCAAGCCGCCCTGATACGGATGCACCAGGTACATCGGCATGCGCCGCGTCTGAAAATCGCGCAGGAGCCAGCGCAATCGACCGTCAGCCAATTCCGCCTGCAACAGGTAAGAAGGTAACCGGGCGATGCCGGCGCCGCTGAGCGCGGCTTTCTTCAGCAGGTTGTAGTGATTGCTGGCGAACGGCCCCGACACCCGCACTCGCAACAATTCGTGCTGCTGGTGATACAGCCATTCCTCACGACCGCTGTAGTGGCTGTTGAGCAAACAGCGGTGCTCGGCCAGTGCCTGCGGCGTCGCCGGTTCGCCAAATTGATCCAGATAGGCGGGACTCGCGCAGGTCATTTCCTGCCAGGCCAGCAGCGGTTTCGCCACAAGGCGTGAGTCATTGGCCACCTCGGAACGAATCGCCAGATCAAACCCGTCCCGGGACAAATCGCGATAACTGTTGTTCAGCTCCAACTCGATCTGCACCTCGGGATACTGCTGCGAAAACTCCAGCAACAAACCATCGAAGAAGGTTTCCCCAAGCGACACCGGAACCGTCATACGCACCGGGCCGGCGATATCCTCCTTCAAGCGCGCCAAGGCCTGACGCGCCTTTTCCACCTGGACGACAAGCGCCTGCGCCTGAGGCAACAGCGCCGCACCCGCCGCCGTCAGGCTCAAGCGCCGTGTGGTGCGCTGCAGCAACACCACGGAAAACTGCGCTTCGAGCTGGCTGATGCGCTTGGACAACTGCCCTTTGCTGCAACCCAGTTGCTGCGCAGCCAAGGTAAAACTGCCGGCCTCAATCAACACCGCGAAGGCCGCAAGGTCATCCATTTCACTCATGGATTGTTTCCATTTGAAAACCAAAGGTTGCCCATTAGTGCGCTTATCCGCAGAAAAAACCACTCTAGACTGAAACCTCGTTCAATCACTTGAGGTACAGCACGATGAAAATTCTGTTGATAGGCGCTGGCGGCACCATCGGTTCGGCGGTGGACAAAGAACTCTCGCAGCGTCACGACGTGGTCCGTATTGGTCGCAACAGCGGTGATTTCAATGTCGATATCAGTGACAGCGCATCGATCCGCAAACTCTTCGAGCAGACCGGAAAGTTCGATGCACTGATCTGCGCTGCCGGCAACGTGACCTTCGCCCCGCTTGGCGAGATGAATGAAGACAGTTTCGCCCTCGGCCTCAAAGACAAGCTGATGGGCCAGGTCAACCTGCTGTTGATCGGCCGTGAGTTCGCCAATGACGGCGCTTCGTTCACCTTCACCACTGGCGTGCTCAGCCACGATCCGATTCGCAGTGGCGCTTCGGCAGCGTTGGTCAACGGCGCTCTCGACAGCTTCGTCCGCGCGGCCGCCACCGAACTGCCTCGCGGGCTGCGGGTTAACTCGGTCAGCCCGACCGTGTTGCTCGAAGCGATGGGTAAATATGCACCGTACTTCCGTGGCTACAAGCCGGTTCCTGCGGCCGAAGTGGCGTTGGCCTACGCGAAAAGTGTCGAAGGCCTGCAAACCGGTCAGACGTTTCACGTCGGTTAAACCCTTGTGATGAACGGTCAGGCTGCGTAACGTGGCGGCACTTGTCTGGAGAGCCGAAGATGCGTGTTGCCCGTTCGTTAGTCGTTGTTGCCCTGCTGCCGTTGTTTGCCGCTTGCCAGTTGTTCGATGGCCAGCGAGAAAGTGCCTCGCACGTCGGGCAGACGCGGATGCAGGGGCAACTGACCGCCGCTGACGGCAAACTGGTGTTCCAGCCGTGCCAGGATCAGCGCCAACTCATCGTCAATGACATCGGCGGCACCAGCGTTCTGCAAGAGGCCGCCACGCTGGCCGACGAGCAAGGCAAACTGTTTGCCGATGTGCGCGGCAAGGTCTCGGGCGATCGTCTCGATCTGACGCAGCTGTATCGCGTCGAGCGCTCCGGCACCGCGTGCGATGATCCGAATTTCAAACTGCTGATCCTGCGCGCCACCGGTCACGGCCCGGAATGGAACGTCAAAGTCAGCGGCAGAGGCATGGTCATCGACCGCGAAGGTCAGCCACCGCTCGCCGTGCCTTATGTCGAAGAACAACTGGGCGACGGCCGCTTCAACCTGAGCAGCGAAGCCAACAATCAACGCATCGAATTGTGGGTCGCGCCGCAACGCTGCGTCGACAGCAGCACCGGCAGTGTGCAGCACATGAGCGCCGAACTGCGCATCGACGGCCAGGTGCAACGCGGTTGCGGGTATTTCGGCGGATCGCGCGACGACTGAGCGTTTTAGCCTCACCGGATCCAGCCTTTGCGGCTTATAATCGCGGCCTTCAAACGCCCTGGCGCAGTTGTGCGCCCCGCGAACCCGGATCCTCGCCATGTTACGAATCACTGAACTCAAGCTGCCAATCGACCATCCCGAAGAAGACCTGCGCCCTGCCATCGTGCAGCGCCTGGGCATCGCCAGCGATGACTTGCTCGATTTCACCTTGTTCAAGCGCAGCTACGACGCGCGCAAAAAGTCCTCCGAACTGTGCTTCATCTACACCATCGACCTCGAATTGCGCGACGAGGCCAAGGTGTTGGGCAAGTTCGCCGACGACCGTAACGTCAACGCGGCGCCGGATGTCAGCTACAAATTCGTCGGCGAAGCGCCGAGCGACCTGAGCCAGCGTCCGATCGTTGTCGGTTTTGGCCCGTGCGGGATTTTCGCCGGTCTGTTGCTGGCGCAAATGGGCTTCAAGCCGATCGTTCTCGAACGCGGCACCGAAGTCCGCCAGCGCACAAAGGACACGTGGGGCCTGTGGCGTAAAAGCGTGCTTAACCCTGAGTCCAACGTGCAGTTCGGCGAAGGCGGTGCGGGCACGTTCTCTGACGGCAAGCTGTACAGCCAGATCAAAGACCCGAAGTTCCTCGGTCGCAAAGTTCTGCACGAGTTCGTCAAGGCTGGCGCGCCGGAAGAAATCCTTTACGTCAGCAAGCCGCACATCGGTACGTTCCGTCTGACCGGCATGGTTGAAAACATGCGCGAGCAGATCCGCGAACTCGGCGGCGAAGTGCGCTTTCAGGAACGCGTCACTGACGTGCTGATCGAAGACGGCCAACTGGTCGGCGTGCAATTGGCCAGCGGTGAAACCCTGCATTCGAAACACGTGGTTCTGGCCCTCGGTCATAGCGCCCGCGACACCTTCCGCATGCTTCACAGCCGTGGTGTGTTCATGGAAGCCAAGCCGTTCTCGGTGGGTTTCCGTATCGAACACCCGCAATCGCTGATTGATCGTGCGCGTCTGGGCAAGTACGCCGGCCACCCGAAACTCGGTGCTGCCGACTACAAACTGGTGCACCACGCCAAGAACGGTCGTTCGGTCTACAGCTTCTGCATGTGCCCGGGCGGCACCGTGGTCGCGGCGACTTCCGAGCCAAACCGCGTGGTTACCAACGGCATGAGCCAGTACTCGCGTAACGAGCGCAACGCCAACTCCGGCATCGTCGTCGGCATCACCCCGGAAGTCGATTATCCGGGCGGCCCGCTGGCCGGGATCGAGTTGCAGGAACGCCTGGAATCCCACGCCTTCATTCTGGGTGGTAGCGATTACAAAGCGCCGGCGCAACTGGTGGGCGACTTCATCAACGACATTCCTTCGACCGAACTGGGCGAAGTTGAGCCGTCATACAAACCAGGTGTAGCGCTGGGCGATCTGGCCTTGGCGCTGCCGGACTTTGCCATCGAAGCAATCCGCGAAGCGTTGCCAGCGTTCGAGAAGCAGATTCGCGGCTATTCGCTGCACGATGCGGTGTTGACCGGGATCGAGACGCGTACTTCGTCGCCGTTGCGCATTACCCGTAACGAAACCCTGCAGAGCATGAACGTCAAAGGCTTGTTCCCGGCCGGTGAAGGCGCGGGTTATGCGGGTGGGATTCTGTCGGCGGGTGTGGACGGGATTCGTATTGCCGAAGCCGTTGCGCGAGACATTCTCGGTCTGACTGACTGACACAAAACCCTGTAGGAGTGAGCCTGCTCGCGATAGCGGTAGTCCATTCAACATCAATGTTGAATGCTATTGCGCCATCGCGAGCAGGCTCACTCCTACATTTGATTTCGGTGCGTCAGATATTGGCGCGCAGGACTGAAGTCGGCAGCGCCTCACCACGCTCGGCACTCGCCGCCACCGCCTCGATCAACCCACTCAACTCATACCCCTGCGCCTTCAGCCAATCCTGATCGTAATACGTGTCGGCATAACGCTCTCCACCATCGCACAGAATCGCCACGATCGACCCCGACTCCCCCGCCGCTTTCATCTGCTGCGCCGCCATCAAGGCGCCGATCAGATTGGTCCCGCTCGACCCGCCAACATGCCGGCCCAGACGTTGCGCCAGATAATGCATGGCCGCCAGCGACAAGGCGTCTGGCACCTTGACCATCGCATCGATCACCTTGGGCAGGAACGACGCTTCCACCCGTGGTCGGCCAATGCCTTCAATGCGTGAACCGCACTCCAGGCGCAGACTCGCGTCGCCAGTCTGGTAGAAATCGAAGAACACCGAACGCTCGGCATCGGCACACAACACGCGAGTGCAGTGCTGGCGATAACGCACGTAACGACCGAGGGTCGCGGTCGTGCCGCCGGTGCCGGGACTAGAAATCAGCCAGCTCGGTTCCGGGTGCTTTTCGTAGCGCATCTGCTGGAAGATCGATTCGGCGATGTTGTTGTTTGCACGCCAATCGGTGGCGCGCTCGGCGTAGGTGAACTGGTCGATGAAGTGACCATCGTGTTCACGGGCCAAACGCTCGGATTCGGCGTAGATCTGCGTCGGATCTTTTACCAGATGGCTTTTGCCGCCATAGAACTCGATCTGCGCGATCTTCTCTTTGGAGGTGGTCGCCGGCATCACCGCAATAAACGGCAAACCGAGCATCCGCGCGAAATACGCCTCGGAAATCGCCGTCGAACCGCTGGACGCCTCGATCACCGGCGCGCCGGGTTTCAACCAGCCATTACACAGCGCGTAGAGAAACAGCGAACGGGCCAAGCGATGTTTAAGACTGCCAGTCGGATGGCTGGACTCGTCCTTGAAATACAACTCGATGCCCGCAAAACCTGGCAGCGGCAAGGGGATGAGGTGGGTGTCGGCGCTGCGCTGGAAATCCGCCTCGATGATGCGGATGGCTTCGCGGGCCCACTGTCGGTTGTCACTCATGGTGATGGTTCTCGTTGAATCGGGCAGGAGATGGAGCGGTTCGAAAGGCTCGCTCATCAGCTTAGGAAAATTCCTATAGCGCGCACAGATACAGCTGAGTCTCAATGTGTCAGGCAACTGCTAGGCTCAGCGTGGCCTGGGCCAGACACCCTGTAACGACATATAACAAAAAAGAATATAACTTTTGTTTTAACAACTAACAGTACGGGTTAGGGTGTCCCACCTTTTGACTTTATCGATGGAGAGCGACCTTGCCTCTGCGTAGCACTTTCACGCGTTTCTTTCAGTTGGAAGCTGCCAGCGGTCTGTTATTGATCGCCGCAGCCGTCCTGGCCCTGATTATCAACAACTCGCCGCTGTCGTGGCTGTACACCGGCCTGCTCGACACCCCGGTGGTGGCGCAGATCGGTGCGTTGAAAATCGCTAAACCCCTGCTGCTGTGGATCAACGACGGTCTGATGGCAATGTTCTTCCTGCTGATCGGCCTGGAAGTGAAGCGCGAGGTGCTCGACGGTCAGCTGTCCAAGCCGTCGCAGATCGTCCTGCCGGGTGCGGCAGCGGTTGGCGGCATGCTGGTGCCGGCGCTGATCTACTGGTTCCTCAACCGCGACAATCCGGCAGCGCTTGATGGCTGGGCGATTCCGACCGCTACCGACATCGCCTTCGCCCTCGGTGTGCTGGCCCTGCTCGGCAAGCGTGTGCCGGTGTCGTTGAAGCTGTTTCTGATGACCCTGGCAATCATCGATGACCTTGGTGCCATCGTGATCATCGCGATCTTCTATTCCGGCGAACTGTCGACCCTGTCGCTGGGTCTGGCGGCGGCGTGCATTGCGTCGCTGGTAGCGATGAACCGGCTTGGGGTAGTCAAGCTCGGGCCTTACATGATCATCGGGTTGATCCTTTGGGTCTGCGTGCTCAAGAGCGGTGTTCACGCGACGCTGGCCGGTGTGACCCTGGCGTTCTGCATTCCACTGCGCACGAAAAACGCCGAACCGTCGCCGCTGCTGACCCTCGAGCATGCGCTGCATCCGTGGGTAGCCTACGGCATCCTGCCGCTGTTCGCCTTCGCCAACGCAGGCCTGTCGCTGAGCGGCGTGACCGTCGAAAGCTTCACCCATCATGTGCCGATGGGCATTGCAGTAGGCCTGCTGCTGGGCAAGACCGTCGGCGTGTTCGGCCTGACCTGGCTGGCCGTGAAAATCGGCATCGCTGCCCTGCCCCAAGGCGCCAATTGGGGTCAGGTACTGGGCGTGGCGATCCTCTGCGGGATCGGCTTCACCATGAGCCTGTTTGTCGGCTCACTGGCATTTGAACCAGGTGTGAGCGATTACGCGGGCATGGACCGAATGGGCATTTTGACCGGCTCGATTCTGGCGGCGTTGATTGGTTATGCGGTGACGGCGGCGGCGAGTCGGCGCAATACCATGCAAAACGCCTGAAACGCATATTTCTACATAAAACCATGCCCTTCCATTTAGAGGGGCTTGGCTCTGAACCTTGCAAGTGTGCTATATCTTTCGTTGACAGTCGCACCCTCTCAGTACCGCTTCCGGAGTCATCCATGTCACGTAAAGCAGAAAAACGCCCGATGACGGACGATCAGATTTCCATCCAAGAGTCGCGGATTCCGGACATCGCCCTGAAGGCATTCAGTAACGCCTACAAGATAGCGCTCGCCAATGGCGCCGCAGTGCTTGTCGCCAAGGATGGTCAGTTGTTCGAAGTCACAGAGAAGAGCTCCGTTGCTTTGCGCACAATCGGCACCTATGGAAATCTGAAAAGCGGTACCCGTCTGCAGATCAATAAATCCTCGAAACAGGTTACTTCTTGAGCACACCGAGAATACGGATATTTGCCGGGCCCAACGGGTCAGGAAAAAGCACTTTCAATCGATTGGTTCCCGCGCATCTACTGGGCAACTACATAAATCCTGATGATATAGAGCGCGCAATCAAAGATACGGGGTATTTTGACTTCACCTCCTATCGCATCGAAGGTCACAAAGAAGGTGTTTTCGAATTTCTCCGTGAACACGCCCTGCTGAAGAAAGACCCTCAGTCATTGGTAAAGCTGGATCTTCTGACAATCGACGGTGAACGGCTCAGTTTTGCAAATACTGAAATCGATTCGTACGTCGCATCCGCCCTCTCCGACTTCATACGAAGATCACTGATCAAAGAGCGCATCAGCTTTACGTTCGAAACCGTCATGTCTTCCTCTGACAAGGTCAAACTGCTCGCTGAAGCTCATGCCTCCGGTTACAGGGTCTATGTTTACTATGTTGCTACAGCCGATCCTCAGATCAACATTGCCAGGGTTGCCTATCGAGTATCACAAGGTGGGCACAGCGTTCCTCCTGAAAAAATAGAAGCACGGTACTGGAGATCTTTGGAGCTTCTATCTGACGCCATCCTGACGTCCAACAGAGCTTATATTTTCGATAACTCGGACGAAGGTAGCGAAGGCCTCACGCAGATTGCGGAGATCACTGATGGCGATCTGATTGAAATAAAATCAGATACTCAGCCTCCTTGGTTCAAAGAGTTCGTGCTCGACAAATTACTATAGTGCGCTGAACCTTCCTGCGGGATCGGCACCCTGAGTTTCAAACAACAGCCTGTCTACAGATCCATCCGCGTCGAACAATCCCCACGTCTTTAGAGACACGTCCTACAGCCACACTTTTCCTGCTTCGTTAACGTTGCGCAGCCCTTTGCGAAGGGCTGTCGATGATGAACGAAAGGATGATCAGTGGCTGGCAACAAGGACATTCCCCGGGTTTCCAACCCACCGCAAGGCGACGGGCATCACGTCACCTACCGCTATATGACGGTCAGTGAACTGGCTGAGCGTGACGCCAGACAAGACGCTTACGATGCCATGCTGGCGCGGCAGGAGGCTTTCGAGCGTAGTCGTGAGGTGGCGATCAAAAAGGCAGCGCCCGTTCGGGCTGGCTGCGTATTCGCCAAGTCCTGCAAATTGCCGGATGCGATTATTGATTACAGCAATCCCTCGGGCATGGTGCCGACTGACAGTCTGAAGGATTACGGCGAGCTGATTCTGCTGGGCGGCCGTGAGGTTGACGATGCGGGCCTGGTGAATCTGCAAACCATCAGCGGCAGCACTGTCGCACTTGCGTTGGTCAACTCGCCCTGCGCACGCCCGCCATCGCAGTTCCAGTCTTGGGTGCCGCTGCAGTCATCGGTGCAACGGGAGCTGCTCTGCTCACCGGGCTTGTCGCAATGGTCTGGACACCCACACTCGGCGACAGCGCGCTTTATACCGAAGACCAACTCCGCGGCCTCAAACAGGCCCGAACCCGCGTGCGCCTGCGGGTGGAGCAACAAGCCGACGGAAGTCTGAAGGGCTATGGCTTCTACACCGGCAAGAATCGCGATTGGGAAATGGTTGATGTTGTGCAGTTCAGTGAACGTGGCAGCCAGTTCATTGCTGACTTGGGCGAAGGCGTCGAACTGATCTGGACGCCGGCGGTGGACGGTTCGGACATCCTCGGTATTCCAGCGCTGGAGGCTGCACCGCAAGCACCGCATATCTGGGTGTATCCGCCGACGAAAGCGGTTGACGGGATGTTGGTGAATCCGGTTTACCCACCGGAATACCGGGATTTCATTTTGGTTTTTCCGGCGCACTCCGGAGTAAAACCGTTATACGTTGTACTGAACACAGCACGAAAAGGCTTGGCACCTGCTGGCCACAGCTACCATAAACCGCCGACTACAGAACAAATCACAGCATTTCCAGACTTGAAAAAGGTTAAGGACAAGAATCCGGTTCAGGGCGGAGGTGGACTTCGTAAGCGGTGGACAGATGCCAAAGGGAAGAAAATTTACGAATGGGATTCAAGGTGGAGAGCTAGAGATGTACCGAAGCGATGGAACGCACCTAGGAGCCTTCGATCCCTTCACAGGTGAGCAACGCGAAGGACCTATAAAAGAAAGAAGCATCAAAAAAAGCTATCTGTGAGGAAGAGATGGGACTGGAACTGAGATTGGAGTGGTACGACTCAGCAACACTGCAATTGAAAGGCGAGGAGTCGTCGAAAGATCTGGGCGAGGATGAATCAGTACTGAATGCCTTAGGCATTCCGGTAGCGGGCAACATCAATAATGGCAGCTTCAACGTCGTCGAAAAGTGGGTCTCTACTATTCAACCGTACTTCCAACATCAAATCGCTCTGACTAACAGCGACTATCAAATTTCGTTTGACTACAGTTAATACGGGCAAAGAAAAAACCCCGACCAGTCACCTGATCGGGGTTTTTCTTCATCCTACATCCCGCTTAGTGCGAAACGCGGCTGGTCCCGCCAACAGTGGAAATCCGCACGCGCTCGCCGACGCGGAACACTTCATTCTCCTGTACCTGCTGCACATAGGCACGCATGCTGCCGTCGTCTTCACGCACGGTGATTTCCACGCCTTGAGTACGGGTCAGGCCTTCTTCAGTCGCCGAGCCGAGCAGACCACCTGCCACCGCACCAATGACTGCAGCTACGATGCTGCCCTTGCCGCCGCCGATGGCGCTGCCGCCAACGCCGCCGACCGCTGCACCGGCGATGCCGCCGATAGGGGTTTTGGTGCCTTCGATCTTGACCGGGCGCAGGGATTCGATGGTGCCCATGCGAATCGTCTGCACGCGACGCGCTTCGTCACGGGAGTAGGAGTCACCGGTCAGGCTCGATTGGCAGCCGGTAAGCAACATCGCCATCGTGGAAAAGGAAGCAATTAGCAGAACAGACTTACGCATAGCATCAACTCCAAAGGAACATATATTCATTAAACTCCGTGGCTTGACGCCTGTCACGACGCAACCCGGACAAATTCGCTTTCATTCAGGCGCGGTACAGACGCCTGCACGCGTTCCCTGACATAGCCCTACAGTAGCGCCAATTTGCTGATTCTGCGCCATCGAGACCAAGGATTTTCATGGACTACTTCATCATCGTCGTCACCACTGCCGCCGGCTTGTACTTCCACTGGTGGTTGTACGTGCGGATCAAGCGCTGGATGGATCGCGACCTGGCGCTGTCACTGGCCGGCAAGGACGAAGGCAAACGCGCCTTCATGCTTGACCAATTGGCTCGCGCTCGGGCGCAGAAGATCAGGCGCCGGGATCTGCCGAAGTGGCTGGAGGCCGCGTCAGCAGAGTATCCCGCTCGGTAGACTGTTCAGGGTGCCAGACGTTCAAGAATCCAGTTGGCGCCCTGCACACGGTAGTTGAGGCGATCGTGCAGACGGCTCGGACGGCCCTGCCAGAATTCGATGCGCTCAGGTAGCAAGCGGTAACCGCCCCAATGTTCCGGACAGTCGGGTTGGCTATCGGAGAAACGCTGTTGGGTGGCCTTGAGCAGATCTTCCAGTTCACCCCGCCCGTTGATCACCCGGCTCTGCGGCGATGCCCAGGCGCCGAGACGGCTGCCCAGCGGACGCACTTGGTAATACGCGTCGGACTCCTCAGGCGTGACTTTCACCACCCGCCCTTCGATGCGCACTTGGCGCTCGAGGGTCGGCCAGAAGAAGGTCATGGCGGCAAACGGATTGGCCGCCAGATGCTGGCCCTTGGCGCTGTCGTAGTTGGTGAAGAAGGTGAAGCCCTGCGTGTCCAGGCCCTTGAGCAGCAGAATGCGGCAATGCGGACGCCCATCCGCATCGACCGTGGCCAAGGTCATGGCGTTGGCTTCCACCGGCGCCTGTTCGGTTTTCACCGCGTCGGCAAACCACTGGTGGAACAGCGCAAAAGGCTCGGCCGGGGCTTGCGCCTCGGTCAGGCCATCACGGGTGTAATCACGACGCATATCTGCCAGAGCCTGGGTCATGGCGCATTCCTTTTCGTTAGCGGATCACTTCTTGGTGGTATCGGTCGCGGCGACTTTCTTGTCCGTCGCGGCGGCTTTGGCTGGCGTGGTTTTCTTCGCTGGAGCCTTGGCCGGGGCTTTTTTAGCCGGCGCCTTGGCAGCGGCTTTCTTCGCTGGAGCTTTTTTCGCGGCAGGCACAGCGGCTTTTTTCGCCGCTGGAGCCGGGGTCACCGGTTTGGCCACTGGCTTGACGTCCTGCGCGGCGACCATCGTCACTGGCTTCGGTGCCGGCATGTTGTACTTGCTCAGCAGCGCAACCATGGTGTTCTGCGGGGTCACCATCAATTCGACGCGGCGGTTCAGGGCACGGCCCTCAACGCTGTCGTTGGCCGCACGGGGCGCTTCGGAACCCATGCCGCGCAGCATCAGCCGATCACGCTGCAGGCCGCTGAGGCGGAAAATCGCCGCAATGGCTTGGGCACGTTCCTGGCTCAACTTGATGTTGGCCGGCGCAGAACCGCTGGTGTCGCTGTGGCCCAAAACCAGAACGGCGGTTTTCGGGTCAGCTTCGAGGATTTTCGCCACGCGGGTGAACGGGCCGAGGGTGACAGGCAGCAACATGGCCGGACGGTCAGGGTTGAACGAGCCTTCTACCGGAGCGGTCACGACCAGCACGTTTTCACGGCGTTCCAGTTGCAGATTGCTGTCCTTGACCGCTTCACGCAGGCGCGGCTCGTAGTCGTCGAGCCAGGCTTGAGTCACTTTCGGATCCGGCATCGGCACGGCTTTGGTGGCTGGCTGATCCTTGCCACCGAACGGCCACCACCATTTGCTACCGGTGTCGGCGTCAGCCTTGGCGACGGTGACCGGTTTTTTCGCTTCAGGAGCGACTTCGGCCTTCATGTCGGCCTTGACCGCTTCATCATCGGAGCCGAACGGCCAATACCAAGGGTTGCTGCTTTGAGCTTTGGCCACTGGTGCGCTAGCGGCAGGCTTCAACGCAGCCGGCGCCGGCTCTTTGGCCGCTACTTTGTCTGAGGAACCGAACGGCCACCAACTGCTGCCGTCCGCATCGTTTTTCGGGGTCTGTGCGCAACCGGTGATCGCTACACACAGGGCCAGGGCGAGGGTCTTTTTAGATGACATTGAAAATCCACAAAATGAAGTAATGAAAAATCAGAGCACTTTCGCCCGGATAAACGATCGATTTGAAACCAAAAACCTGTCGAGGTTCCGACCCTGGAACCTCTTCTGATGCTTTACAGACAAGTGGCAAGCACCCGTGCGAGCTGCTGCGCGCGCGGATCCATCAAAACGTAAGGCCCGAGGGTATTTGTCACGAAACCGAAGGCGACGTCATGCTCGGGGTCAGCAAAACCGATGGAGCCGCCCGCCCCCGGATGGCCAAACGCTCGCGGGCCGAGGCCATAGGTGGCATTAGGCACATCCGGTTGATCAAGCATGCAGCCCAGACCGAAACGGGTGCGGGTCAACAAGGTTTTGTCTTCGCCGAGGCTGTGTTCACGGGTCAGCTCTTCAAGCATGTCGCTTTCGAGCAGGCTGCCGTCGAGCAGACCGGCGTAGAACCCGGCGAGGCTGCGCGCATTGCCGTGGCCGTTGGCCGCCGGTTGCTGCATACGTCGCCATTCTGGCTTGTTGGTGCTGGTAAGCACCGACGGCGGATTGGTGAACGCGCGGGTGGTCATCGCGGTCGGTTCGCGCATGGTCA
Source organism: Pseudomonas sp. 4CAES_32.4 (assembly GCF_058136335.1). Classification (NCBI taxonomy): domain Bacteria; kingdom Pseudomonadati; phylum Pseudomonadota; class Gammaproteobacteria; order Pseudomonadales; family Pseudomonadaceae; genus Pseudomonas; species Pseudomonas sp. 4CAES_32.4. The sequence goes on along the minus strand of NZ_CM176882.1, from coordinate 1,410,701 downwards.
CTTGCAACAAGCGTTGCGCTGCGGCGTCGCCAGCATTGCCCTTGCCACGGGCGATGTGCGCCACGCGATGGAATTCTTCGTCAGCCAACCCCACGTGGAAATCCAGGCCCAACGGCTTGGCCACCCGCGCGACGATGGATTCACCCGGCCCACGGCCATCGGCACGCCGCAGCAGTTCGCCGACCAGCCAGCCGTAAGTAATCGCCGCATAACCGTGGCCTTCACCCGGCGTCCACCACGGGGCTTCGGCCGCGAGAGCGTCGACCATGGTTTGCCAATCGTAAAGAGCTTCGGGCGCCAGCAGTTCGCGCAGGGCCGGCAGACCGGCCTGATGGCAGAGCAATTGGCGCAGGGTGACGGATTCCTTGCCGGCAGCAGCGAATTCCGGCCAGTAGCGCGCGACTGGAGCATCCAGTTGCAACTTGCCTTCGGCGACCAGTTGCAGGGCGGTGACGGCGGTAAATGTTTTGGTGCAGGAGAACAGGTTGGCGATGGTGTCGCTGTGCCAAGCCTCGGCGCCGTCCTTGTCGCAGGTGCCGGACCAGAGGTCGAGGACGGTTTCTCCACCGACCTGAATGCACAGGGCTGCGCCGCGTTCCTGGGGATCGTCGAACAGTGCCGCAAAAGCTTCGCGCACCGCTTCGAATTGAAGCTCGTAATGTCCCTGAATCTGCACCCGCAACTCCCCCGCGAAAACGCTCTACAAAGTGGTCCGCATTGTTCCAGCCCTTGGGGGATTTGGGAACAGCTGCGGGCCAGACGGTTAAAAGCAAAAGTCAAAAGATCGCAGCCTGCGGCAGCTCCTACAGAGAAATGCGTTCCCATATAGGAGCTGCCGAAGGCTGCGTTCTTTTCAGGCCATCACCCGTTAATGACCATTCCTCGAATGCCCACCGGCATGCCCTGCCCCCGGCCCTTTACCAGCCTCGCCCTTACGGCCGCCCTCAGCTTCGTGCCCTGCCGCAGCGGCTTTCTCGGCTTCTTTGCCGAGTTGATCAGTGGCCTGAAGATTGCTCTTGCGCACAGCTTCAACAAAATCCTGATACGGCAGATCGGTCACTCCGACCAAACCAAAATGCCCATTCTCACCATCGAGCAAACGCCCGGTCACCGGTTGATCCAGATACTGGAACCAGTGCACGCCGACAATCGAAGGCTCGCTCAAGGCCTGCTTGAGGAAGTTGGCATAGGCCGGGCCGCGATCTTCTTCCCTGGCCAGTTGCGTCACGCCGCCCCAGAACGGGCCACGATCCACAGAGCCAAAGTTGAATTCAGTGATCAATACCGGTTTATCCAAGGCCCCCAGCGCGGCAAAGTCATAACCATCCTGCGGCTTGAGCGTGTACATATTGAAACTCAGTACATCGCAGTACTGTGCGCAGGACGCCACCGCTTCCGGCGTGCTGATGGCGAAGCGGCCACCGAGCAGCAACTGGTTCGGCGCGTGCCATTTGAGCGAGTCGGAAATGGTCTTGAAGTAGGTGTCGGCGAAAACTTTCTGGAAATATTTGAAGTCCGCCTCGATTTCCGGATGCTCCGGGCTTGGCAAGGGCGGCTCGAAGCCCGGGTCTTCCATCAGTTCCCACGCCGGCAGATCAATGCCCCAAGCCTTCGACAACCCGGCCTGATTGCGGTACTTGTCGCGCAACTGCTTGAGGAACGCGCGTTTTGCCGGCACGTCGGTGGTCATTTTCAACGTGCCGTAAGCCAAGGCGTAACGGGATTTCGGATCGTCGCCGGGCCCGGCCCAGGCCAGTTCGTTGTCGGCGTAATAGCCGATCAGCCATGGATCATCGCGATGGTCGCGGGCGGCGATGGCCACGGCACGCTCGGTGGCCATGGCGAAACGCGGATCGAACGGATCCGGCATGCCGCCCCACCAGTCGTTGCCGGTGCTGATGCTGGTGTAGTCGCCGACAATCGACAGCGGCAACGTGTACGGCACGCGCTCAGCTTCACTGAGCGAATCGGCGCTCCAGTTGCCGACGGTGTTGAAACCCCAGGCTTGCAGACGATCCAGCGTGTGATTGGCCCATTGCTGTTCGTCGATGGTCGCTTTGCACGGTGTGGCAGCCTTTTCGGTGGTCACTTGCACCGCGTCAGTCTTGGCCGCTTCAGCGACACCGGACTTTGGCTCGACCGGGACGGCGGCAGGCTCGGTAGCGTTGGCGGCGGCGGTTTCAGCCGCGTCTGCCTTCGCAGCTTCCGCGACCCCGGATTTGCTTTCGCTGTCGGCTTTGCACGGGTCGCCGTAGACACGCTGCAGGTTGGCCCCATAAAAGTCGTACCAGCGCCCGTTGCCGTAGCCCCGACCTTGATCGGCGCCATTGCCGCCACGGTTATCGCCTTCGCCGAAGTGACTGGCCAGCGATTCGCCTTGTTTAGGCAGCGATTCGAACATGTACTCGCGACCGGCCACGTAGGTCTGGTTGACGTCCGGCGCGACGGTGTTCACGCCCAGCGAGTAAAACGGATGGCCTTCGGGCGTGACCAGATACCAGCGGCCATCACGCTTTTCCGTGCGGAAAAAGCCACTGGCCTTGAACGCCGAGCCTTTGTTCCAGCCGCCGAACTTGTCTAGCGAGGACTTCTCGCGTTCCGCCAGCCAGGTTTTCAGTTGTTGCTGTTCCTTGGCGGCGGCTGATTTCAGTTGTTCGTCGCTGCTGATTTTTTCCGGCCATTTGCTGCGGGTCGATTGGCCGTAGGCGTCGACCAGATTGCCGTACACCGCTTGGGTGACCGACTCGCCGTCCTGCACGCCAAAACGTTCGAGCAGCAAGCTCTGCGCAACTTTCGGCTGATCCATCGACAAACTCACCGACACCACTTGGCTGCGATCAATCTCACCGCTGCTGCTGGCCAGCAAAATGCGCTGACCATCGACAGTCATCGGCATCGGCGGGCCGGCCTTCATGCCTTGGCTCAACGGCGCAGTAGCCACCAGTGGCACCAGCAACGTCTGCGCAGGACCGGCCGGCAGGTCGACGCGGCTGACCAGTGTGCGGCCGTCATTGCTCTGGATTTGCACGTAAACGGTAACCGCCCAGTTCATCGCACTCTGCAGGCGCAGGGTCATCATCCCCGACTGCGACCAGTCCCACGCACCGGTCTGCGGCGTCAAACGCAAGGTCGGGCGGGCCACCGGGTTGAACGTCACCCGGCGCAGCACTTCGCCCTCAGGGGTTTGCTCGGCGTTGGCTTGCGGCAGATCAGCGTTTTCAGTGACGATTTTCACCACGTCGGCAGGACGGACAAAGTTGAACAGGGTCTGCTGACCGGCGGGCGCCGCGAGCAATGGCGCAGCGAAGATCAAGGCGAATACGGCAGGCAACGAACGGCGGATCATAAGAACGGAGTTCTCCCTAACGACCAACTAAGGCCAATGGAAAAGCATGGCAGAGAGATAGACAGCGCGGCGGGCAAAACTGCCCACCGTTGTCTCAGGATATTTCACGACGGAATGGCGGCAACGCATTGAGGATCGCTTTGCCGTAGCGCTGAGTGACCAGGCGCCGATCCAGCAAAGTGATGGTGCCGCGGTCTTCTTCGGTGCGCAGCAGACGCCCGCAGGCCTGCACCAGTTTCAGCGAGGCGTCGGGCACCGAGATTTCCATGAACGGATTGCCGCCCCGGGCCTCGATCCATTCCGACAGCGCCGCTTCGACAGGATCGTCCGGCACCGAGAACGGAATCTTGGCGATCACCACGTGCTCGCAATAGGCACCCGGCAAATCCACCCCTTCGGCGAAACTGGCGAGACCGAACAGCACGCTGGAATCACCGCCATCGACCCGCGCCTTGTGCTTGTTCAGGGTTTCCTGTTTCGACAGGTTGCCTTGAATGAACACTTGCTTGCGCCAATCGCGATCGAGGCCATCGAACACTTCCTGCATCTGTTTGCGCGATGAGAACAGCACCAGCGTGCCGCGCGAACCTTCGACCAGATCCGGCAACTCACGAATGATCGCTGCCGTGTGGGCGGCGGCATCCCGTGGATCGGCCTTCAGATCCGGCACGCGTAACACACCGGCGTCAGCATGGTGGAACGGGCTCGGCACCACGGCGGTGACGGCTTTTTTCGGCAAGCCGGCGCGCATGCGGAAACGGTCGAACGTGCCCAGCGCAGTCAGCGTTGCCGACGTTACCAAGCAACCGTAAGCGACGTTCCACAGGCTGCGACGCAAGGTTTCAGCGGCGAGGATCGGGCTGGCGTTGACCTCGATGTCGAACAGCGAACCGCTCTCGGCCAGGGTCAGCCAACGCGCCATTGGCGGGCTGTCTTCCGGGTCTTCGGCGGTGAACGCGGTCCACAGTTCCCAGTTGCCGGAGGCACGGGACAACAGGCTGCCGAACAGCGGATACCACTCTTCGGCCTGATTGCTGGCGATGCCGATGTTGACCTCGCCATCCATGCCTTCCTTGAGCAGGTCGGTCAGACGCGTGAACAGATCGTTGAGGCGCGAGAAGCCTTTCTTCAGCTCGATGCCCATTTCGCGGATGTGCTCGGGAATCACCCCGGCGACGAAACGATAGCGCGGCCGCTCACGGCCCTCGACGTCTTCGCCGGGTTTGAAGTCGGCAACCTGCTCGCAGGCGCTGAACATGAACTGTTGCTGGGCCTTGATCTCCCGCGCCAGCTCAGGCACTTGTTCGATCAACTTGCCGAGATCGCCCGGCAGCGGATGCTGGGCCAGCAATTTGGTCAGGTTCTTCGCGGTGGTTTCCAGCCAGTCGGCGGTGGAGCGCAGGCGCGTGTAATGGGCGAAGTGGCCGATGGCCTTGTCCGGCAAATGGTGGCCTTCGTCGAACACGTAAATGGTGTCACGCGGATCAGGAAGCACCGCACCGCCGCCCAGGGCCAGGTCAGCCAGCACCATGTCGTGGTTGGTGACGATGACGTCAACCTTGCCCATGCCTTCGCGGGCCTTGTAGAAGGCGCACTGGCCAAAGTTCGGGCAATGACGGTTGGTGCATTGGCTGTGATCGGTGGTCAGACGCGCCCAATCGGCGTCTTCCAGCGCATTCGGCCAGCTGTCGCGGTCGCCATCCCACTTATTGCCGGCGAGTTTCTCGATCATGCTGGTGAACAGCTTCTGACTGGCCTCATCGACCTCGATCTTGAAGCCTTCTTCTTCGAACAACTGCGCGGTGGCGGTTTGCGCGTGGCCTTCCTGCAACAACATGTCGAGCTTGGACAGACACATGTAGCGGCCACGGCCCTTGGCCAGCGCGAAGGTGAAATTCAGTCCGCTGTTGCGCATCAGGTCGGGCAAATCCTTGTAGACGATCTGCTCTTGCAGCGCGACGGTCGCCGTGGCGATGACCAGACGCTTGCCGGCAGCTTTGGCCGTGGGGATCGCCGCCATGCTGTAGGCCACTGTCTTGCCAGTACCGGTGCCGGCTTCCACCGCGACAATCGCGGGGTCGCCACTGCGCCGGCCTTCGTCGTCGGTGTCGATATCCCCGAGAACTTTGGCGATTTCAGCGATCATCAAGCGCTGGCCGTAACGCGGCTTGAGGCTCTTGGCCTCTAGAAAACGCGAGTAGGCGCCCTGGATCGTGGTTTTGAGTTCAGTGCTGATCATGGATTGTCGGGCGCAAAAAACGCTGGATAAATTTTCAGTGGTTTCGGATGGCGGCTATCATACCCCGCTAATTAATCCCGCGCAGAACGGAGTGCCCCAATGACACCTTTTAGCCTTGTTTACCCCTTGCATGTCCTGTCCGCGCTGGTCTGGGTCGGCGGCATGTTTTTCGCCTGGATGGTCCTGCGCCCTGCGGCTGTGAAGGCCCTTGACGGCCCTGCCCGACTGACTTTGTGGGTGGAAGTGTTTCAAGGTTTTTTTCGTTGGGTCTGGGTCGCGGTGATCCTGCTGCCGATCAGCGGCGTGGGCATGTTGCATTTGCAGCAGGTCGGTTTCGAGACCGCGCCGAAATACGTGCAGGTGATGATCGGGTTGTACGTGGTGATGACCGCGCTGTTTATCCGGATTCAGGGGTTGATGCTGCCGGAGTTGCGTAAGGCGGTAGACGCGAAGGACTGGCCGACGGGTGCAGCGGTGCTGGGGCGGATTCGCCGGGTGGTGGGGCTTAATCTGATTGTCGGGTTGCTGTTGGTGGCGATTGCGGCGGCGAGGCCCATGTTCTGAATTTGCTCGCTCCCACACTCTGCGTGGGAACGCCGCAAGGGACGCTCCGCGTCCAGTGACGCAGAGCGTCACGGGCTGTGTTCCCACGCGGAGCGTGGGAACAATCAGTGATCTTACAAGCGCTGCACAGTCACAGCCCCCTCGGCCCCCACCGGCCCAGGCTGTCCATCCGCCCCGGCCTTGCCATTCTTGCCGCCATCGGCGCGGTACACCAGGCAGCCCTTGGACTTGCCGCCCTTCCCGGCCTTGCCGCCAACACCCGCCGGGCCACCGGCACCGCCAGCCACATTGACCTTGATCAGTTCGGCGGGAAATTCGCGCGGCAGTTCAAGGCGCACCAGCGCACCCGGTGCGCCTGGCTGACCGTCGCTGCCGTTGCTGCCGTCAAAACCATGCCCGGCCGAGCCGTAGGTGCAGCCCGGGTCTTCACCGTTGCCGCCGTCCAGACCGACAAACCCCGGCGCGCCGGTGCCGCCACGGGCATCGACCAGCAGTTGCGGCGCGCTCAACGCCTTGAATTGCAGATTCAGATTACGTCCCGCACGGGCCGCTTTTTCATAGGTGCCCGGCGCACCACGCGCAGTAATCTGGCTGCCATCGCTCAATTCTGCGCGAATGACTTTCACGTCCAGCGCCTGTTCACCCGGCACGATCGCAATCCGCGCTTCATGACCCAGACGCAGTTCGCCGACGCTCAACTCGGTCACGTTGGACGGTATCAGCAAGGTGCCGTAATCGGCTACTTCCAGTTTCTCCAGCTGCAAGGTGCTGGCAGTGTTGGGCAGGCGCATCAGCGAATTGGTTTCGACGCTGACCACTTGGGCGCAGGCCAGTGGACTGATGAATGCAGCGAGCAAGCAAAGTTTACGCATGGGAAGAAGCCTCCGGAGCGGCCGGGGCCGGGATGGTTTGCAGGTGGAATACGCCGAACAGCAGGATGCGGCCACGGTCGCGCCAAGGGTGCGGACGCCCCTTGAGGCTGCGGTTGCACAGCAGCACTTCGAGTACGTGGATCAGCAACAACAGACCGCCGGCCAGATTGACCAGCAGGTGCAGCGGATGTACGAACGGCACCAGCTGATTGGCCAGCACCACGCAGCAGAACAGCAGGGTCAGCAAACGCCCCAGCCCCCAGAACACTTTCATACGCTCCCCCGTGTTGCGAATTATTCTTTGGGCGCACAGTAACGGCTTCTGCGGGGGATAAGCCAGAGGGGCAATTGAAAAAAATCCTGTCGCCTGCCAAATGGCTGCCGAAACGCCGCTGATCGTCGTCCGGCAGCTCTAGCCTGCGCCCTACAGACGCGTCCTAACGATTGATGTGCAACTCCACTCGGCGGTTCTGCGCACGGCCTTCGTCGGTGGCGTTATCGGCTACCGGCTCGCTTTCGCCGCGACCTTCGCTGGTGAGTTTGTTTGGCGCCAGGCCCTGGCTCAGCAGATACGCCGCGACACTGCTCGCACGCCGTTCCGACAATGCCTGGTTGTACGCATCCGAACCTTTGCTGTCGGTGTGGCCAATGACCTTGATGCTCACCACATCGGCATTGCGCAGCTTGTCCATCAGCGTATCGAGCTGGGCTTTGGCGGCCGGGGTCAGGTCGGATTTATCGAAATCGAACAAAACGTTGCCAGCATCGCTGAGGGTGATGACTTCAGTTTGCGGTACAGGCTCCGGCACTTTTTCGGTGACCGGATATTGCGGCAATGGGCATCCACGGTGATCGACCGGGGTATTGGCCGGGGTATCCGGGCAACGGTCGCGGCGGTCGAACACGCCGTCGTCGTCTTCATCGCCGTCCTGGGCGTAACAGATCAGTCCGCCAGTCAGAATCCCCAGTGCCGCGCCGCCACCGGCCCAGCCAGCACTTTCAATGGAGCCTAGACCGCCACCGACCAGCCCGCCGATAAGGCTGCAGATCGGCCATGTACGTTGATTGAGGGGGGCATCGCCATCGCTGTGAGTGGCGCAACCGGTGAGCAAGCTGCCTAGCAGCAGTACCGGCAAGACGGACCTTGAGAAAACAGTCATTGTGAAAGCTCCTGTGTCACCGGCCCATACCGGTTACACAGGAGTAAAGACCCGCATCCGCGACTGCACAAGCCGCGGATGCGAGAGGGGCTCAACGCTGGATTTTGATTTCGGTACGACGGTTTTGCGCGCGACCGTCAGCGGTTTTGTTGTCGGCCACAGGCTGGCTTTCACCCAGACCGGACACCGAAACGAAGCTGGCGCGTGGCACACCCTGCTGGATCAGGTAGTCCACCACCGAGTGCGCACGACGATCCGACAGTTTCTTGTTGTAGGCATCGCTGCCCACGCTGTCGGTATGACCGGTCACGGTCAGTTGCGCAGTCGAGGATTCCTGTTTCAGTCGGGTAGCGACCTTGTCGAGCACTTGTTTGTCTGGACCGGTCAACGTGGCTTTGTCGAACTGGAAGTGCACATCACGGATAACAATGGTTTCTTCCTTGACCACTACAGCTTCTTCGACCACTGGCGCAGGCGCTGGTGGAGGGCAACCGTCAGCATCGACCTGTACGCCTTTAGGCGTGCCCGGGCACTTGTCGCGACTGTCCGGCACACCATCGCCGTCTTCATCGCCATCACCGTGCACCCAGCAATAGGCTGCTGCGGTACCGCCGATCAGCAACGCGCCGTAGCCGGCCCACGCTGAACTTTCCGTCGCGCCGAGACCGGCACCGACAACACCACCGACCGCCGCGCAGGTCGGCCAGTCGGTTTTCTGCAAACCTGCGCAACCAGTCAACACACTGGTTAGCAGAATCAAAGGTAATGCTGTCCGAACTATGCTCATCTGGTTTTCTCCTGAGGGATCGGCTTAGAACCGATTCAGGGAGTAAAGACCGGAGTTTTAATCTCCGCCAGCAATAGGCCACTGCTGTTTGCGAGCGTGTTCACAGGACTTTGACGCTTTTGCCGCAAACCGGCGAAACAGGGCCCTTTGCCGCTGCAGTCAGGCAGGCTAGTCTTGGCGGTCTGATTGAGGAGCTTCGATGAACGTCGCCATTTCTTCCCGCACGCCGCAACAGGCGTTGGCCGCTTTGCTGGATCGCTACGCCCCGGCGCGTCTGCTGCTGATCGGCGCCAGCGAGTTTCCGGCCCTGAGCGCCTTTAAAGAGGCGCACCCGGACACCATCGTCGCCCACGCCGCACCGGGCGCCTTGCCCGCCGAACTGGCGGCGCAGCGTTTCGATCTGGCGCTGGTGGTCGATTGCCTGGAACATTTGCCCAAGCGCGATGGCCTGAACCTGTTAGGCGGCATTCGCAATCTCAACGCCAGTCGCATTGCGGTGCTGGCGGATCTGGCAGCCAGCGGCTGGCAGGAAACCGACTTCTATTCGCTGGCGCTGCAGGCCAGCGAACGTTTCCAGCGCGACGATCAAGTGCTGACCCTGTTCACCTATGATCTGCTTGAATACAAACAAGTCCCCGACTGGCTCAACTCACGCTTCTGGGCCAATCCGGAAAACTTCGGGAAATACTGGTGGTAATGCAATGAGTACAGCCATTTGCCCGTGCGGCAGCGGTAATCTGCTGGATGCCTGCTGCGGTCACTATCACGACGGCCACCCTGCGCCGTGCGCCGAAGCCCTGATGCGCTCGCGCTACAGCGCTTACGTGCTGGGCCTGATCGATTACCTTGTGGCGACCACTCTGCCTGCTCAACAAGCGGGACTGAATCGTCAGTCGATCAGCGACTGGAGCGCGCAGAGCACCTGGCTCGGCCTTGAGGTGGAGAGTTCGGAAGTGTTTGGCGGCCAGCCGGAACATGCTTTCGTCACCTTCACCGCGCGCTGGCACGACGATCAGGGTGAACACAGCCATCGCGAGCGCTCCTCGTTTGTGCAGAACACCGGACGCTGGTATTTCATTGATCCGACAGTACAGTTGAAGCTGGGGCGCAACGACAGTTGCCCGTGCGCCAGCGGGCAGAAGTTCAAGAAATGCTGCTACAACTACCTACAAGGAAATTGAATCAGTAGGTGGCACGATGGCGAAGGTATTTTCATATGTCAGGTTTAGTAGCGCTAAGCAGTCAGCGGGTGACAGCTACGAGCGCCAAACCAAAGCAGCCAAGGCATTCGCCGCAAGCAAAGAGCTAGAACTCGCAGACCCAAAGGAATATCTGTTCTTCGATGCCGGGCGCTCTGCCTACAAAGGTAAGCACGTTGATGACACGAGTGAGCTAGCCCGGTTTCTCAGCTACGTCGAAGACGGCACCATTCCCACAGGTAGCTTCCTTGTCATCGAATCGCTAGACAGGCTGAGCCGGGAAAAGGTGCGTGATGCCCTGCCCCGCTTCCTCGACCTGCTCGCGAAGGGCATCAATGTCTTCACGAGCCTAGATCAGCGGCTCTACACAAAAGACTTCGACGTGACTGACTTGCTCGTGTCGATAATCAGCATGTCGCGGGCGCACGAAGAAAGCGCCACCAAAGGAAGCCGGGTTTCATCTGCGTGGCGGAAGAAACAGGCTGATGCTCGTGCTACCGGCAAGCCTCTAGGAAAGCTCAGGCCGCTTTGGCTAGATGTCACCCCGGAGGGTTACACCCTCAACGCCGACCATGCTCAAGTGGTGCGACGGATCTTCGATCTCTCAACGCAAGGGCACGGATCACGCAACATTGCAGCCACGCTGAATCAGGAAGGCATACCGGCATTCTCTGCGGGCCGAAAGAACTTCTCCGGCCTCTGGGGATTCAGCACCGTTCGCCACATCCTAGATAGCCGCACCACGCTGGGCGAGTATCAGCCCCATATCTTCATTGACGGAGTCAGGACGCCAGATGGCGAACCCATCAAGGGCTTTTTCCCACCTGTAGTGGATGAAGAAACCTTTTACCGGGCACAGGCTGCACGAGGCTCACGGCGTCTGCACAAAATCACGAAACAGACGGCCAACTTCAATGTAATGGCGGGCATCTTCTTTTGCTTTGATTGTGGTGCTGCCATGCACCTGCAAAGCCAGAGAGGCCACAAGTATTACAAGTGCAGCCACAGCATCCGTGGAATGTGCAGCGCGGGAGTTGTTAGCGCCACACGGACAGAAACAGTATTCCGGGAAATTCTCGCGAAGCTGGACTCCTTGAGCCTTGTTCAAGGCAGTTCAGGAGCAATCGCCAAGAAGCTCGATGTTGCAGAAGGTCGTAGTGAAGAACTACGGGCCAAATTTGCAGCAGCCGAAGACGCACACAACGAATATCCCAGCAGGACAACAGCGAAGCTATTGCACGAGCTTGAAAGCCAGCTTTCTACCATCGACGCCGAGAAAGACAGCCTACGCCAGCAGATGGCAGTTGACCGGGTAGTGAGCAAATCAGACTTCTTTGAAAAGCTCGACCTCACATCCTTCGAAGGACGCGCTGCTGCGAACAACCTGACTAAAAGGCTAGGAACTCAAATCTATGTTCGAAAGAACGGACGCTGTAATGAAACGTATTTGATCGCGGTGAAGACGGCTGATGACCCCGAACCATCCGTTATTGGCGTAATAACCCACTACAACAAGCAGATACGCATCGACAGCGCATCAGAGGCGTTTGAAGAACTCCAGAGAGTACATGGCGACTTGCCAAAATGGCAGTTGACGTCGAGGCACCTGATGAAGGAAATCAAAGTACCTTTCAGACCTTAAACGTCATCTCCGCCACTGGAAGCCAGCCATTAAGTTCGCAACTGTGCCCGCCCCATTACGAGCACTGTTGCATTCCACGTTGTTAAAGAACGGCACTGCGTTGGACGGTTCATGGCTGCACTCCTGATGTGCGGTGTGTACGCCGTTGCGTCTGGGATGGGGCGAGCTACCCGTCTCCATGTATTGAGCGTGAATGTACGCGAAAGCGGGAAAAAAGTCAACCCAGCTATTGACTTATAGAATTTTGTATGAATCAACGAAATTACACTGCGCTTTCCCGCCACCCGTCACATCACCATTGAAGCCCTAGTACGCGGAGCGATACTGTACGCACATACAGTATTTGATTTATGTCTGGTGCGTGCGTGATGAAAGATGATTTGATCGATGATTCTGGTTTTGAGCTGGGCATGCCCACCCTTGAAGACATGCTGAGGCACGAGTGCGATTTGCTGCATGTGGAATTGGACACCACACGGCGCGACCTTCGGCAAGCACACAAGAATGTTGCAAAGCTGATTGTTATGTATCGGGGAAGTGTTGCGGAGCTGTCATCACTCAAGGTTGAAAACCAAAGAATTAGCCGGTGCTTGAGCGACCGCTACGAGGCTGACCGACAGAACACCCCGACACTCGGATACGCCTACGGAGCGTACGAAAATAAGTGAAATCAAGTGTGCAGATAGCCGCTTTCGAGCTGGCTTTCTTGTGATAGGGTTCGCGCCCTTAAAAATCCGCTACAGCATTTTTCTCGGCGAAAAAACAGTGACAAACGGCCAAAGGCAGCAAGCTCGCGGTCTGCGAGAGAATTCCCCGCTTCAAACACAATTTACGCACAGGGTTATCCACAGGCAGTACGTTGTAAGCCCCCGCAAAACGCATTATCTTGTAGCCAGTCGCGGAAAAGCCCCTATATGTAGGGATTTAGCGACTATCGGGCCTCATGTCAGAGGCTGGGGAAAGGAAAAAAGCTTGCAGGTGAATACGGTCTCGGTCGCCACAACTAAAGCCGTATCCACCCGCACCAATCCAGAACCTAAAACCGAAATGAATCGTCAGTCCTGTTGGGTAACTCATTGAGCCAAATGTACAAGCGTTTGGCAATCGTTAATAACGGTCGATGTGACCCAACGGACTGGCAAAACCAAGGCTATGTTCGTGGAGATATCGGCCATGCCGACACTACTGATCACCTGCAACGCAGGTAAATTGGGCGTTAAGCGCCAGCAAATGATCGCTGAAATCTACAAATTTCCGGCGACAAGGCTTACGCCGTCTGTTTACGTAATTCAGACGGACTGTTCGCCGAGGGAGGTTTTCAAACGGCTCAAACCGTACATTGAGCACGACGAGAGCCTTTACGTTTCGAAGATTGATAGCACTGTTGGTCACGGGGATTCGGACGTGAACAAGTGGCTTGAAATGAACCTCAACGGTGGGACTCTCCACTAAACGACGTAGCCCCGGAAACGGGGCTTTTTGTTACCGAGACCTTTGAGCCCGATGTGCAGGCACGCGTACCTGGCCCAATGTGTGATGGGATGGCACCGTGCAAACTAGCTCTGTATCCTTGTCGTATTTATGACAGGGATTTTGAAATGAAACCATGGGCAACGTTAACCGTCTTGATCGCGCTCTACGCCACAGCACCGCAGGCAGCGCCTATAACAAGCACTGCTGAAGACTTGTACCGAAACTGCAAGGAAGCATTGAAGGTAAGTGAAAGCAGTACGATCCCTCCCGGCACCAATATGTTGAGAGTTGGGCTATGCCTAGGGCTGATTGAGGGCGTGAAAAACACCATCGCTGTCTTACAAACCGCCCTTCCAGCAGGTAAGGCTCAGGTGTGTTGGAAAGAAAGCGGGATGAGTAATATTCAGGGCGCGAAGATCATCATCAAGTATTTGGACGATCATCCGAACCAACTCAGCGAAAACCAAACAGCGGTCACTATGTATGCCTTTAAAGAAGCCTTCCCATGTAAGTGACCGAACCGTTTTTCCCGAAACCAGCCCGCCCCGCCGAGACAAGCGCAACTCTCGCAGCGCTTCGAATTCATGGTGAGAAAATAAGGCTGGCGCACCTTGCTCAGTCTTGCCCGCGCTGCTTAACGGCGTGCGATGGGGGCTAGTCTAGTCAGCAGAAATCTAGAAATAACCTCTCCACCAGAGCCCCTACAGCGCTCTCAATGCGCTTGCACATCTCACCTCAACGCTGATACCCAGATGCAACAAAGCCCGCACTAGGCGGGCTGATAGACAGGGTTAGCAAGGCTAGTTCTTCATGGCACGCTGCACGCTGCTCAGGCTTACGCCAAGGGCCTTTGCCACCTTGCGGAATGATGCGCCCTCTTCCGCCATTGCTTTGCGAATGGCTTCGTCATCCACCGTCTTAACACGTCCTTTGTAGACACCTGCTGCCTTGGCCTTCTGGATGCCTTCTGCCTGACGCTCACGGATCAATGCACGCTCGAACTGAGCAACACTACCCAATAGGCCGAGCATCAGCTCCTGCATGGGATTGGCCTCACCAGTGAAGTGAAGTTGTTCCTTATGGAACGAGACCGCCACGCCCTCGGCGATCATCCCTTTGACCAGTGAGAGCAGGTCTTCGAGTGAGCGAGCAAGACGATCGATGCTGTGAACGTGGAGAACATCGCCTTTGCGGATGTGGCGAAGCATCGCCTGTAACTCAGGGCGGTCTGTTGTGGCGCCTGACACCCTGTCTGTGAACACCTCATCCAGTGCAACGCCGTCCAACTGGCGTCCGGTGTTCTGATCGACCGATGAAACCCTGATGTACCCGATGCTCGCCATAATGTGCACTCCCGTATTCATTTACCTCTAGAGTCTAGGAGTATGAATGTACTCATTATCCAATAGCAACCCTAATGAATACAGAATCCGTATTCACCGACAAGTGGTCGTAAGGGTGTACTCATTTGAATACGTTAGGCACTTCGCACTTGGTTGATTGCATGGGTCAGAGCATTGGCGTGCAAATCCAATCCTTCGAGCGCCACTAAGGCATTTTCGGCGGCAACGCTTCCACCTTGGCTGGCAATCCATCCGGCGAGTTCTTCTATCGCCGCTGCGATTCCGTGTTGCTGGTTGAGGATCAACGTCAGCGCGTCGGCCATGGCTACAGCCTGATTCTGGGTGGTCATTGGTGTTCGTCCTTGAGGGGTGGTGCAGGAATCGTAGCGCAGCTCTGGGTAGGCTGGGGATGAGTGGCGTGGTTTTGTAGAAAACGGTGATTCCGGCTCAAATCTGCCGTTTTGGCGTAGAAACCTCAGGTTAAAGCATATTCACCGTTGCGAGCTTGGCCATGACTCAGCCCAAACCCCGGAAACTCTAGCGTATAGAGCATATCTATCTATACAGAGACGCTGATAGAACAAGTTAAGAGCACGGTTTACATGCGGTTTCAGGAGGGTTTCCAGAGGTTATCGCCAAGGTTGCAGCAGAACGCCAATGGCCTCCCGCCAGCATGTACAATGCTCATGCCGATCAGGCGCCTTGAGTTGAGGGCGATTGACGAAAATATAAAAAATGGGGTGCCATGGTGACAATGGATTTCTCGCAACGAATGGGACTAACTACAGTTGTCAAAGTAGCGCAAGTCGATGCTATAGATACTGCGTTGCAGAATGCACTGTGGAATGTACTAACTCTCAATCTCTTCGCAAGATTTAAGCAGCCAAAAGCGCATTATCCGGACAATCTGCGCGGGTCAAATTTCCAAGAGTTTTCGGAGCTGGTTTTCTCCGAGTTCCATAAAGTTCCGGTAGACACCATTCCTTATAAGTGGTCGGAATTCAAAAAAGCTATACGGGAGAACTACTTCAAGATGAAGTGGCATCGTGTATATAGTTTTTTGGAGTTTGTGGTAAATCTGAATTACAGGGGCTCAGCCCAAATCCTTGTCGAGGAGTTTAATCGGGTTCTCGAACGTGAGAACTCAGCATATCGCTTCGTTTCTGGAAAAGTGACTCCAATCACATCGAACGATGAGATCGAAGAGATTGAACAGGCTATTTCGGGCTCTGACCAATACGCTGGCGTAAGAACGCATCTTCAAACTTCGCTTGGAATGCTCACTGATAGGCAGAATCCGGATTATCGGAACTCAATCAAGGAGAGCATCAGCGCTGTTGAGTCTTTGGCGAAGCAATTGGTTGGCGTGCCCTCGGCGACTCTAGATGGTGCATTGAAGGTGCTTGAAAAGAGTCACAAATTGCATCCGGCGCTTAAGAAAGCGTTTTCTTCGCTATATGGATATACCAATGATTCCGATGGAATCCGACACGCCTTGATGGAGAATTCGGAACTAACCAAGGCGGATGCTCGGTTCATGCTCATCTGCTGTTCAGCCTTCATCAATTTCGCTATCGACAGCGTAGAAGACTGATACACAGTGTTGGCCCTACACTGTAGGGCCAGGAACTGAAACAACCGAATCATCCCCATAGATCTGGATCGCTTGAGCGTTCAGCAAACCCGTTAGGCAATACAGGTACATCGAACTTAATCTCCTCATCCAATGTGTCGGCGAACCCACGCAATGTATGATGTACGATTACAGGCGCCTCTGGTGCCTTGTCGATATATGCCTCTAGCGGAACATCTTCAAAGATTGGCAATGGCTGCACTGCGACCTCTTGTGATGCGATTACAGCCCCGCCACCCTCAAGGACTACCATAGCACCACTTGGAGCCCTAACATCACTAGAAGGCTGCACGGGAGCGCTTACAGATGCGTGTTTATTATGTAGTTGTAGGGAAGCAACGATCCTGTAACTATTCGAATGTACAAAGCCGCGTAGCTTCTTACGCTCAACTAACAGGTAACCGTGATCCACTAGCAACTTGATGAATCCCTTCACCGTGCTAACGTCGCACCCCGTATCTTTGGCAATGTCTTCTTGATCATCAAACCATTCCTTGCCTAGCGAGCGGAAAAACTCGTAGCGACTGGTCATGTGCACCCAGACGATTTTCTGTGTCCCAGTGAGTTTGAAGCGTTGGCCGGTAACTTTACTGACCCAGTGTGTAGCACGCATAATTTCGTGTGTAAGCTTGCAAAATGTTTCGGTCATCGTATTCCTCGTATTTACTGTTATAGGTTTTTCATCTGTTCCAAGAACTTGGCTTCTTCCATTGCCCCAGTTCGGTAGAGGGCAATCATTTCAATCATCTGTGCAACACGAGCTGCTGCACTAGGGCCACCATTGCCGTTACCGGCCTTTAACCATTCACGGCTGTGTTGACGAAATTGAATGTTCATTTCATTTCTCCTTGCACGGTAAAATCTCACAGCGGTCAGAATGACCTGCTTGGACTCAATGTTATTTCCATAGGGTATGTGCACCGCTGATTGATGATCCTTGCACGATCAATCACAACTCTCTACACAGAACAAAAAAGCTCTGCTGCTTTGTAGGTGCAAGAAACCCAGAGGGTGCACACGGTGCAGCGAACGCAGCGAGCGAACTCACACACCGCATTCAGTCTTACTATTTCTTTCTTGTTATTATCAGTCTTATTAGTAGGGGAATTTCCCCCCTGTGACGTAGTGGATTTTCCCCTGTGTACATAGGGAAATTTCCCCCCTGTAGACTTGAAGCAGGATGACTACCTGTTCTGACCTCGACTCAAAGCCTCGGATAGCTTCAAGTCAATACGTCGGTCTACAAACCGACGCATATCCTCACGCTCTTGACTCCGTTCAACCTGTAACCGGTTGTATTGATCGTGCACTAGCTCAGTTGTAAATGAGTTGGCGTTACGCTCTGCCAGGAGAGCGTAGGTTTTCGCCATGTTATCGGTGTGCACAAACAAGTAGCCAATGAGAAGCGCCAGAATCATCACCTGAGCGATTGCAGCCAGCACAATCGCCCGAATAACGGAAACCATCAGTAAAGCTCCTTCTGATTGGCTTGTGTCTCTCTCAACATTCTTTGCATCCGTGCATCAACTTCGTCACCGATCACTTTGCCTAGCACTTCATCACCGCCAACAGTGTTTACAGTCACGTTAATCGTTGGTGCGATTGTGCTGTTGTTATTGGTAACGTGTTCATTGGTTGTGGTGATTTGCTGCACTGGATATTCAACAGATGAGCCAGACGTCCGCATCATGTCTCTTGAGGTGATTGGCTCAAATGTGTCAGCGCGGAAGCGTTGATATTCACCAATTCGCTCAGCCAATTGACCCATATCGATGTCAAGCCTTAGTTTAGATAGATCAAGCTTCGGAAACTGCATTCCTAGCGTGTTCATTTGCGGCGCTCTAACTTTGTTCGCAGGGCCTTCATCGTAATCAGGAGAGTTCGTCATCCAACGGAACAGGCGGCTAATTGGATCTTGAGGTTTCTCACCGGTAGATGGCTTAGGCGTACTGAGCGCACTTACATCAATCGCAGGCTGATCAGGTGATAGGCCGTCGATCTTTTTAGCTGCCTGCTCGGGAGTATCATCTTTCCCGAAGATAAACCGAGCAAAAGATGCAGCCATTTTGTTGAGAGCAATGTCAGCCTGTACCGCAGCCTCTTTCAAAGGCTTCAATGCCTCTGTCAGTTCCATCTCACTCTTGATCCTTTCATTAATCGAGTTGATCAATTCCGGACTCTGATCCAACCCTTGCTGCTGCAAGAATTTCTGATTGGAAAGACGAGTTGCGTTTGCATCGATGCTGCCACTCTGGCGTTCAATTGCAGCGGCGTTTTCCTTCACGAACAACTCAATACCTTTTGTAAAGTCGATTGCCTTCAAGTTGCCTGTCTTGGTGCTTGCTCTGAAATCCTTCTCTAGATTGGCGTCAAGGGCATGCTTGTTACGTTCAGCCCATGCACGACGGATTGGCTCCACCAGCAATGGCGCTGCTTCGGAGAAGGTGTTCAGGTCTTCCCTATCGCCCTGTGATTTGCTCGCAATCTGCTGGAGTTGCAGGTTTGCACGGCGCTGTTCCTCGGCAGTCATCCCAGCACCGCGAAAGGCTGCTTGGCGTGTTTCATATGTGCCGGTGGCTTGGCTGATGCTACGGCCACGAGCCATTTCCGCCATTAGGAATGTTCGATACGCCTTGGCGGATTCAAGGCTGGCCTCAGTGCCATATTTGGCGTTGATCCGTAGCCATTCCGATTTGGCGAACTCCGCGTTTGCTGGGTTCTTACCCCCCGCCTGAGACAGGACGTTTTCAAGTTGCTGACTCTCAGACACTCGGGCCTGTGTAGCGGAGAGACGGTCTCCAAGGGCGCTTACAGCTCCCACGATGGCAGCTAGGCCAGCGGTGACACCGCCTAGGGCCAACGCACCTGTTCCAAGCCCCATAAAACCTGTAGAGGGGCTAGGCTCGTTACGCTTTGCCTCCCAATGAGCTTGCCGGGTTTGAGCCCATTGGAAGCGCTCGGCCTTCTGGGCATGACTCACATCAAGGCGCTGAGCACGGATCTTTGCGGCCTCCTGTGATGCAGCGAATTTCTCCGCTGCTCGTTGCCCACGAACTCGGGTTTGCTGGAGGACATATTCGGCTTTCTGGGTGGCCGTCATGGCTTGAAGTTGCTTCTGTTGCTGGATGGCGGTCTTTTGCTGCTGCTGGGTGAGCAAGGCTTCCCAACGAGCTTGGCGGGCCTTGTGTTGCTCAACAGATTGAGCCTGTTTAAGCGCTGCGCCCGACACCTTCAAACGCTCCCCTTCGGCCTTCGCTGACTTGGCATCTAGAACGGCCTGAGCGATCCTGTCGCGCAGGGCCTGGGACTGGATCGCAGCCCCTTCTTTCTGGCGAAGGTTGATGAGCTTCTGCCCCTGTAGTTCAGCGGTGAACGTTGCACGTCTGGTGCGTTGAACGGCCTGTTCAAGCTTTAGCTCTCGGTCGAGGTTGGCTCTTACAGTCTTGGCTAGCTTTTCCTGTCCGGCGCTATCGACCTTGATGCCCATCTTGGCACCCAGTTTCTTACCTAGAACATCTGCCTCACGAGACAGAACCATCATCTTCTGGCGTGCTTGGGACAGGCCACGCTCAAAGCGTTGAAGACCAGAAATATCAACTTGGAACTGTAGGACACCAACTAGCTTGGCGATAATTTCACTGTTCATCGGCTGGCTCCTTCACGTAGGCCAAGACGGCGAGCGTAAAGATCATCAGCAATAGCCTTGAACGTTTTCAGACCCCATCCGTGGTAGACAATTTCCACACCAGAGATATAGCGCGCGTGAGAGCTGAAGTATTCACCCAGAAGACTCAGAGCGTTACGACTACCCTGTACGGTGATGATGGTTGAATCGGCACTCTCGATAAACCAATGGTGTGCGAAGTCGGTTCCATTGCGACGCTGTACATATGCATGGGCGAGACCCAAGAAGGATGTAACACTAGCGGGGTGTGTAACTCTGTAAACTGCGTAGTATTGTTGCGGGGCTTTATTCAGCCCGGTGTGTTGCGGTACAGCTTTTTCCATTATTGCCCTTCTTGGTAGCTGATAAATACCCATGATCCTGAGGCGATGCCTTCGAACTCGGTGGGTAGTTGGTATGACTGGCTCATTGTCTTGGGGTTAAGCTTGTTAAAGGCTGTGCAAGCTGCTGTAATCACAGCATCTGGATGCTTCTCGGCACTCATTAGCACAGTCATAACAGCGGCACGGCCATTAGATTTGAATACAACCTCCTGAGAGCTTGCAGGGGCAGCGTTAGTTGATTGCCCTTCCGCTTGCGAGGGTTCACTCTTAACAGCGCTTACAGGGGGCTTCAGAGCCTCGTTAGATGGATCATACTTCTCAAGCAAGATCCTAGTTGTGCCATCAATCATTTTAGAAACTCAATCAAACCAACAAGCTGAGGAATTCTCTCCGCACAACTCAAGAGCTGTAACTGCTTAATAGTGGAGCGTGTACTCTCAACAACGGAAATCACCTCGGAATCTTGAGGCAGCTTCAAAAGTTCCACTAGCGAAGCCTGCTCAACAAGCAACGCCACCTCAACCTTCAGTATTCCATCAGTCAGCGTCTCATCCCTTCCTCGCCTTTCAACTTCTGCATAAAGTTGGCGTGTCATGATTTCTTTGATTTCTTCTAGCTGCCACTTATTCACGGCTTACCTCCCAGCGCTGCCAGCACTTCAGCTTCAACCCTAGCGTACTCTGCCGCTTCTTGCGCCACTTTGGCATCCAATTCGACCTGTTGCTTTCTGCGTTTCTCGCCAGCCAATAGCGACTCTACTTCCTTCACCACACAAGCAGCTTTAGCCTCGGCTAGCTGGGCAAGATAGACAGCCTCAACTTGAGCCTTGATTTGAGCAATCTCTTGCTCGACTTGTGATTCTGGCTTACGAAGCGAGAGAACTACCCAATCTACTGTTGGCCCTGCAATCAGCTTGGGCAGATGAGCGATTTCTCCGGTCGCCCGGTAGCCTTGCACGGTGGTCAATTCGGCATAGCGGTCGAGTGCTTGTTGCAATCCTTGCACCTCGAACTCTTCCATGATTCCAAGTTGCTCACGCCCTTGGATATTGCACTGAGTGCGATCCTTGTAGAAATCCACTTCGATATCTTGTAGACGCTTTAGATGCGCTGCTGATGGTTGAAACAATTGCGATTCTTTCATGACTGGTGTTTCCTCTTTGGTTTTATGTAGGTGTGTTTCTTGTTGTTTACGCTGTTGAGCGCGATAGTGTTGCTTCGAGCATTTCTCGCTGCATGTTTGCCTCGATGCTCGTTTAGTTTCCATAGGTGATCCACAGACCACGCACGGTTTTACAACGGTCAAAGCCATTTGGCCTCCGCTTAATTGTGTTAGTTGTCCGAATAACGACCCCCAGACAAAAAATAACCGGAACGTGTCCGGTTAAAGTCATGAAGGATGACGCGTAATTAATTATCCATGCCCAGCTGGCTATGAAGGGCTACCCGTAGGATTGACGGGGGAGGAAGGATCTAACAACTTCCTCTCAGCTGAACTCCCTTAGGAGCAGTCCAGCTAGTGGTGACAAGTATCGGCCCGCCCACTTGTCGAGAACGTGACAGGACTAAAGGGTTCCTTGGCCTACAGAAAAACCGAACTCGGC
This sequence comes from Pseudomonas sp. 4CAES_32.4, assembly GCF_058136335.1. Lineage (NCBI taxonomy): Bacteria > Pseudomonadati > Pseudomonadota > Gammaproteobacteria > Pseudomonadales > Pseudomonadaceae > Pseudomonas > Pseudomonas sp. 4CAES_32.4. The sequence continues at coordinate 1,388,832 of NZ_CM176882.1, read as the reverse complement.
AACTTGCCGGTTCGGTTTAAGTGTTCTGAATTTGGAGTAGAACAGAGAGCGAATAAATTTACTGTCTCTGTATACTAATTATACCACGGAACTTGGAAATTGCAATCCACCAGCAGGCAAAACACGTGCCAATGTCGCTTTCATGCTTACATTTGGCGCTTTTGCCCTATTGATTCCGCATTCAAAGTGACACGGTAGAGGCAACACCACGTGACCACCTACCGGCTATGCTTGCATCCTGAGCCCAGCAGCTACCGTGGCAGTCCTAGCGTCATGTAGTGAATTGTTGCAACACATCAAGAAGTGTTGTGCAGGGTATTTCGGCGCTTAATGTAGAAGATCAAAAGATCGCAGCCTTCGGCAGCTCCTGCAAAGAAACGCAATCTCCTGCAGGAGCTGCCGAAGGCTGCGATCTTTTAAGGCTAGACTGAGCACCAAAGGGAGTTATCACATGCTCGGTTGCAGGCGCATATTCCAATTCTTGATGCTCACGCTGTTCCTCAACCTCGGCGGTTGCGCGTCGTGGTTCAGCGATGACAGCGTCGAACCCGCCGTGCATCTGGTGAAAGTCGAAGTGGTACGCGCCAAACTGCTCGAACAGAAGTTCATCCTGCACTTTCGCGTCGACAACCCCAATGACAGCGACCTGACCGTGCGCGGTCTGGAATACCGCATTCATCTGGCCGACATGCTGTTGGCCGAAGGCGAGCATGAACACTGGTTCACCGTCGGACCGAAACGCAGTGCCTATTTCAAAGTGCCAATCCGCACCAACCTGTGGCCTCGGGTAAAAGACGTGGTGAAAATGCTGAAAAGCCCGAGCCAGCAAATTCCCTATCGCCTGCAAGGGGAAATGGAAACCGGTTTATTCATCGCCCACTACGTGCACCTTGAGCGTAATGGCGTGATAATCCCCGCCGATTTAATTCCGGAGCAACACCGATGACTCAGCAACCTCATGTCCATGGCCCTGACTGCAACCACGATCATGATCATGACCATCACCACGATCATGACCACGGCCACGTGCACGGCCCGAACTGCGGCCACGCCCACCAGGAACCGGTGCGCAACGCCCTGAAAGACGTCGGCCGCAACGACCCTTGCCCTTGCGGCAACGGCAAGAAATTCAAGAAGTGCCACGGGGCGTGATGCCTGGGGCGAAGATTTTCTTCGCCTGAACCATCGCCATCGCTAGCAGGGCTAGCTCCCACATTTGATCTGCGCCGGTCACATTTTTTGTGAATATCCGCAGCCCCTGTGGGAGCTGGCTTGCCAGCGATGAGGCCGGCAACTTCAACATTGATGTCAGATGACACACCGCTATCGTTGGCAAGCCAGCTCCCACAGGTTTATCAGTCGGCTGTCAAAATCAGGACAGCACTGACCACCGTCGCATACTCCCCCTGCAAATTCCCCAGCGACATCCCGTGCACCTCTTCAGCCGTACGCAATGTGCCGAAATAATCAGCCTTGTCGAAGGTGAAGCACGCATCCTCCGCGACCCACGTATCGAACCCCACGTTGCCCGCCGTGCGCGCCGTTGATTCCACCGAGTTGTTGGTCGCCACACCGACAATGATCAACTGCCCGATCCCCGCCTCGCGCAACCGCGCCTCCAGCCCGGTGGCACAGAACGCATCCGGCACCTGCTTCTGAATCAGCCATTCGCCATCCTGCGGCAAGAACCGCTGCTGAAATTCCACCCCCTCCTGCTCGGGCCAAAACACTGAATCCGGCTCCCGCGACAGGTGCTGCACATGAATCACCGGCCTTGCACTACGCCGCCACAGCCCCAACAGATCAAGGATTCGCTCTTCCGCATGAGGGTTGTTTCTTCGCCCCAAACGCGGCTGCAGGATGCCTTTTTGCTGGTCGATGATGATCAGTGCAGCGTTGGCCTGAAGCTCCATGGCAATTTTTTCTCATGTCGGGTCATTGAATTTGCCCCAGTTCAGCATCACCTCTTCCAGTCAGGCAAGCTTTCGAACGCACACGGGATCACCTGACGCCGGCGTTTGCTGTCCGCACGCAAGTCCATTTCTGCTTTGGAGTTCTCCATGATCGACCTGTATTACTGGACCACCCCCAACGGCCACAAGATTTCCCTGTTCCTTGAAGAAGCCGGCCTGCCGTACAACGTTCATCCGATCAACATCAGCCAGGGTGAGCAGTTCCAGCCACACTTTCTGAAGATCGCGCCGAACAACCGCATCCCCGCCATCGTCGATCACGAGCCGGCTGACGGTGGTGAACCGTTGTCGCTGTTCGAATCCGGGGCGATCCTTTTGTATCTCGCCGAAAAAACCGGCCAGTTCCTGCCCAAGGATCTGCGTGGCCGGCAAACGGCGTTGCAGTGGCTGTTCTGGCAAATGGGCGGCTTGGGCCCAATGGCCGGGCAGAATCATCACTTCAGCCAGTTTGCGCCGGAAAAAATCCCCTACGCGATCAAGCGCTACATTGATGAGACGGCGCGGCTGTACGGCGTGCTGGACAAACAATTGGCCAACAACGATTTCGTCGCCGGCAGCGAGTACAGCATCGCCGACATGGCGATTTATCCGTGGATCGTCTCGCACCAGTGGCAGAGCCAGAACCTCGAAGACTTCCCGCACGTGCAGCGCTGGTTCAAGCACATCAAAGATCGCCCGGCGACCGTGAAGGCGTATGCGCTGGTGCAGAAGATCAATCCACCGAAAGCCTGAATGAAGCTCAAAAGATCGCAGCCTGCGGCAACTCCTACACTGGAATGCGCGTCCCTGTAAGAGCTGCCGCAGGCTGCGATCTTTTCCATTCGACAGAAATACACAAATAACCCCCGCCCCCGCTTGCGCGGCCACCTCCTGCTCACTAACGTAGCGGCTTTATTGCGCCCCCAGCCTCTACACCCCCGCAGGAGCTTTGCCATGGCCTCGCCAGCCCTTACTCATTTTCTTCCCCGGTTCGGCGTTGCCGCAGCAGTGGCCGGTGTTTTGGGCCTGTCCGGTTGCCAGACCTGGAACGCCCAGGACACGCTCCCGCCGACCTCCGGCGTGCAACCGCTCAAGGGCCTGGCACAGAATGTTTCGGTGCGTCGCAATGCCATGGGCATGCCGCTGATCGAAAGCAACACCTTCCATGACGCGCTGTTCAGCCTCGGCTATGTACACGCCAGCGATCGCATCAATCAGATGGTCACCCTGCGTCTGTTGGCTCAGGGCCGGCTGGCGGAAATGTCCGGTGCGTCGATGCTCGATGCCGACCGCTACATGCGCGCAGTCAATCTGAAGAAAAGCGCCGGCGAGCTGTACAAGGCCTCGTCGCCACGCCTCAAGCGCTTCTTCGAAGTCTATGCGCGGGGCGTCAACGCCTACCTGTTCCGCTACGCCGACAAGTTGCCGGGCGACCTCGCGTCCAGCGGTTACAAGCCTGAATACTGGAAACCGGAAGATTCAGCGCTGATTTTCGCTCTGCTGAATTTCAGCCAGTCGGCCAACCTGCCGGAAGAAATTTCCTCGCTGGTGCTCGCGCAAACCGTCACCAGCGACAAACTCGCCTGGCTGACGCCGTCCGCCCCCGACGAAAACCTGCCAGTGGCCGAAGCCGACAAGCTGCAAGGGCTCAAGCTCAACGGGCAGATTCCCGGCCTGACCGAGCTGAGCAACGCCAGCCAGCAACTCGCGGCACTGAACCTGCTCGGCACGCCGTCTTCGAATAACTGGGCGATTGCCCCGCAACGCAGCCGCAGCGGCAAGAGCATTCTGGCCAGCGACGCCCACGGGCCGCTGGCCGCGCCTTCGCTGTGGAGCTTTGTGCAGATTCGCGCACCGAAATATCAAGCCGCCGGTGTCACCGTCGCCGGTTTGCCGCTGGTCCTCGGAGGCTTCAACGGCAAAGTGGCGTGGAGCACCACCAGTGTGCTCGGCGACAACCAGGACCTGTTTCTGGAAAAAATCCGTCGCCAGGGCAGCAGCCTGACCTATGAGGTCAATGGCAAATGGCAGCCACTGGGCGTGCGCAACGAAACCTACTTCGTCAAAGGTCAGCGACCGATTCGTGAGGCGGTGTACGAAACCCGCCACGGCGCGCTGCTCAACAGTGCTCAGGCTGCGGTGCAAGGCAACGGTTTCGGCCTGGCCCTGCAGACGCCGAGCTTCACCGACGACAAATCGCTGGACGCGTTTTTCGATCTGACCCGCGCACAAACCGTTGAACGTGCTTCCGACGCCAGCCGCGAGATCCGCGCCATCGCGCTGAATCTGGTGTTCGCCGATGCGAGCAACATTGGCTGGCAGGTCACCGGGCGTTTTCCCAACCGTCGTGAAGGCGAAGGCCTGTTGCCATCGCCGGGCTGGGAGGGTCGCTACGATTGGGACGGTTACGCCGACCCGATGCTGCACCCGTACGATCAGGATCCGGCGCAAGGCTGGCTCGGCACCGCCAACCAACGCGTGATTCCTCACGGTTACGGCATGCAGTTGTCGAATTCCTGGGCCGCGCCGGAACGCGGTGAACGCTTGGCAGAACTGGCCGGCAGCGGCAAACACGACAGCCGCAGCGTGATCGCCATGCAGTACGACCAGACCACCACCTTCGCCGCCAAGCTGAAAAAAGTCTTCGAAGCACCGGGCATGAAGCAGCCGCTGAAGCAGGCCATCGATGCCCTGCCGGAAGCGGATCGCAGCAAGGCCCGTGAAGCATTTACGCGGTTGATGGCGTTCGACGGCAAGCTCAGCCCGACGTCGGCGGATGCGGCCATCTATGAACTGTTCCTGCAAGAAAGCATGAAGCAGATTTTCCTCGACGAACTCGGCCCGGAATCGAGCCCGGCGTGGAAAGCGTTTATCGCCAACGGTGATTTGTCCTACGCGGCGCAGGCCGACCATCTGCTGGGGCGCGAAGACAGTCCGTTCTGGGATGACCTGCGCACACCGCAGAAAGAAGACAAAGCGGTGATTCTCGCCCGTAGCCTCGCCGCCGCGATCAGCGCCGGCGACAGTCAGTTGGGCGGCGATCACCGCGCCTGGCAGTGGGGCAAATTGCACAGCTATGCCTGGAAGAACAGCAATGGTCAGACCGTGCGCGGGCCACTCGCAGCGGGTGGCGATCACACCACGCTGAACACCTCGGCATTCGCTTGGGGCCAGGACTTCACCACCACCCGCGCGCCGTCGATGCGTTTCATCGTCGACTTCAGCCAGACCGAACCGTTGATGGGTCAGAACGGTACGGGGCAGTCGGGTAATCCGGTCAGCCCGAACTACCTGAACGGCATCGATGCGTGGTTGAAGGGGCAATACATTGGTTTGCCGATGCAGCCGCAGAATTTCGATCGGGTGTACGGCAAGACCCGATTGACCCTGACTCCCGGCAAATAATCGTAGCTCCCTGCTCGCAATGATCGTTCCCACGCTCCGCGTGGGAATGCAGCCCGGGACGCTCCGCGTCCCATCCAAAGCCGAACGCGGAGCGTCCGTTGATGCGTTCCCACGCGGAGCGTGGGAACGATCTGTCGCAATACGTCATCCTGAAAGTCGATAGAACTTCCGGCTCAGCGCCAGCCTCATAACTGACAAGCCCCCCATTCAGGTAACGACATGGACCTTGTTATCGCGCGCCCCGAAGGTTTGTATTGTCCTGCCGGGGATTTCTATATCGACCCCTGGCGCCCCGTCGAGCGCTCGGTGATCACCCATGCCCACGGCGATCATGCGCGCACCGGCAACCAGCATTACCTGGCCAGCAGCGCCAGCGAAGGGATTCTGCGCGCACGACTCGGCCAAGACATCAACCTGCAAACCCTCGCCTACGGTCAGCGCCTGACCCACCACGGCGTCACCTTGAGTTTTCATCCCGCCGGCCACGTCCTCGGTTCGGCCCAGGTGCGCCTCGAATATGGCGGCGAAGTCTGGGTCGCGTCGGGGGATTACAAGATTGAACCGGACGGCACCTGTGCGCCGTTCGAACCGGTGCGTTGCCACACCTTCATCACCGAATCGACCTTCGGCCTGCCGATCTATCGCTGGCAACCGCAGGCGCAGATCTTCGCTGAGATCAATCAGTGGTGGTCAGCCAACATCGCCGCCGGCAAGGCCAGCGTGCTGTTCTGCTATTCGTTCGGCAAAGCCCAGCGGATTCTCCACGGCATCGACGCAAGCCTCGGGCCGATTCTCAGCCACGGTGCGGTCGAGCCGCTCAACCGGGTCTACCGCGAGGCCGGCGTGTACCTGCCGCCGACAATCTACGCCGGTGACGTCGCCAAAAATGATCCACGGATGCGTGAGGCACTGGTCATCGCCCCGCCCTCGGCCGGCGGCAGTAGCTGGATGCGCCGTTTCGGCGATTTCAGCGACGCCTTCGCCAGCGGCTGGATGCGCCTGCGCGGCACGCGACGTCGGCGCGGTGTCGATCGCGGTTTTGTCCTGTCCGACCACGCCGACTGGCCGGGCCTGCTGTGGGCCATCGAGCAGACCGGCGCCGAGCGGGTGATGGTCACTCACGGTTCGATTGGCGTCCTGGTGCGACATCTGCGCGAACGCGGTCTCGACGCTCAAGGTTTCAACACCGAATACGGCGATGACGAAGAAGACAACATCGCCACCCCGCCCACCGTCGCCGAGACGCCTGCATGAAAGCCTTCGCCGATCTCTACGCCGAACTCGACGCCACCACCTCGAGCAACGCCAAACTGGCGGCGATGCAGGCTTACTTCGCCCAGGCTGAACCCCATGACGCGGCGTGGGCAGTGTACTTTCTGTCCGGCGGCAGGCCTCGGCAATTGGTGCCGGTGAGAATACTGCGTGAAGTCGCGGTCGCGGTGTCAGGCCTGGAGCCCTGGCTGTTCGAAGAAAGCTATCAATCGGTGGGCGATCTGGCGGAGACCATCTCGCTGGTACTCCCGGAGAACCCGCACTCCTCCACCGCCGGCCTCGCTGAATGGATCGAAGACAAATTGCTGCCCTTGCGCGGTGAAACTGCGGAATTTCTGTCGCGGCAGTTACCCGCATTCTGGGCGCAACTGGATCGACCCAGCCTGATGTTGTGCATCAAGCTGATCACCGGCAGTTTCCGCGTCGGCGTGTCGAAACTGCTGGTGACCCGGGCTCTGGCCTCGATGGCCGGGCTCGACAGCAAGCGCGTCGCTCAGCGTCTGGTGGGCTATACCGATCTGTCGAACCGGCCGAACGCCGCCAGCTATCTGAAACTGATCGCTGCAGAGTCCGCCGACGAACATGCACAGCGCGGCGGGCAACCATATCCGTTTTTCCTCGCCCACGCGTTGTCGCAACCGGTCGAAGAATTCGAAGCCCTGATCGGCCCCGCCAGCGACTGGCAGATTGAATGGAAATGGGACGGCATCCGCGCGCAAGTGGTCAAGCGCGAGGGCCGCTTGTGGGTGTGGTCGCGCGGCGAAGAACTGGTCACCGAGCGCTTCCCTGAACTGGATGTTCTGGTGCACGGCTTGCCCGACGGCACGGTGATTGATGGCGAGATCGTCGTGTGGAAAAGCACCCATCCGACCACCGAAGATGCTTTCGATCCGCAATCGAGCGAGCCGCCAGCGGTGCAACCGTTCGCCCTGCTGCAACAGCGAATTGGCCGCAAAACCCTCGACAAGAAGATTCTCGAAGAAGTGCCAGTGGTGGTGCTCGCTTACGATTTGTTGGAATGGCAGGGGGAAGACTGGCGCAACCAGCCGCAAGCCAAGCGCCGTGCGCAACTGGAAGAGGTCGTCGCACGCTGTAACAGTCCGGTGTTACTGCCCTCTCCTGTGCTGACCGGCAGCGACTGGCTCGACCTCGCCCGCCAGCGCGAAGCCTCTCGGCGCCTGGGTGTTGAAGGCATGATGCTCAAGGCGCGGGATTCGCTGTACGGGGTCGGGCGCACCAAGGACATGGGCGTGTGGTGGAAGTGGAAGGTCGATCCGTTCAGTGTCGACGCGGTGTTGATTTATGCGCAGCGCGGGCACGGTCGCCGGGCCAGTCTGTACAGCGATTACACCTTCGCCGTGTGGGACGGGCCACCGGAATCCAGCCAGCGCTCACTGGTGCCGTTCGCCAAGGCCTATTCAGGACTGACCGATGAGGAAATGCGTCAGGTCGACAGCATCGTGCGCAAGACCACCGTGGAAAAATTCGGCCCGGTCAGCAGTGTGAAGCCAAGCCTCGTATTCGAATTGGGCTTCGAGGGCATTGCCCTGTCGCGTCGGCACAAGAGCGGGATCGCCGTGCGGTTTCCGAGGATGCTGCGCTGGCGGCAGGATAAAACCGTGGATGAAGCGGATAGCCTTGCCACTTTGCAGGATCTGCTCGCCTGACCTCAACATGACGCGAAGATTGTTCCCACGCAGAGCGTGGGAACGATCGGCCCTAAATCAGTGCAAGCTATTTTCAGTGCCCGTTTGCGGGCACTGATTCACTCATCCAATCGCTGCGCCAACCTTTTAAAACACTTGTTCGGGACTATGGTTCGGAAATTGCTACTTTCTATAGGTCGTACGCGTTCCAGTAACAATAATTCTGCGCCACAAGCGCTCATATTGGTTCTTAGGGATTGAATAATGAAAAAAGCATTGCTGACCCTTTCTGCACTGGCGTTGTGCATGGCCGCTGGCTCCGCGCTGGCCAAGGAATACAAAGAGCTGCGCTTTGGCGTTGACCCTTCGTATGCACCGTTTGAGTCGAAAGCGGCCGACGGCAGCCTGGTGGGCTTCGACATCGACCTGGGCAACGCGATCTGCGCCGAACTGAAGGTCAAGTGCAAGTGGGTCGAAAGTGATTTCGACGGCATGATTCCGGGCCTGAAGGCCAATAAATTCGACGGCGTGATCTCGTCGATGACCGTGACCCCGGCCCGTGAGAAAGTCATCGACTTCTCCAGCGAGCTGTTCTCCGGCCCGACGGCTTATGTGTCGAAAAAAGGCTCGGGCATCACCGCTGACGTCGCCTCGCTGAAGGGCAAAACCGTCGGCTACGAGCAAGGCACCATTCAGGAAGCCTACGCCAAAGCCGTGCTGGACAAGGCCGGCGTGAAAACCCAGGCCTATCAGAACCAGGATCAGGTGTACTCCGACCTGACCTCCGGCCGTCTCGACGCCGGTATCCAGGACATGCTGCAAGCCGAATTGGGCTTTTTGAAGTCGCCACAGGGCGCTGACTACGACGTCAGCAAGCCTGTCGACAACGAATTGCTGCCAGCCAAAACCGCTGTCGGTATTAAGAAAGGTAACACTGAGCTGAAGGCGCTTTTAGATAAAGGTATCAAAGCGTTACACGACGACGGCAAATACGCCGAGATTCAAAAGAAACACTTTGGCGATCTGAATCTGTACAGCGGCAAATAATGCCCCGGCGCCCATCTTCGATGGGCGCCTTTTCCATCCGCTCAGGTTGCTGATTTATGTTCGAAACCCTCCTGCAAAATCTGGGGCTCTCCGCCTTCAGCCTCAAGGGCTTTGGTCCTTTGCTGCTGGAAGGCACCTGGATGACCATCAAATTATCAGCGATGTCGCTGCTGGTGGCCGTGTTGCTCGGCCTGCTCGGCGCCAGTGCCAAACTGTCAAAAGTCAAACTGGTGCGCCTGCCCGCCCAGCTCTACACCACGCTGATTCGCGGGGTGCCGGATCTGGTGCTGATGCTGCTGATCTTCTACAGCCTGCAAACCTGGCTGACGTCGCTGACCGACTACATGGAATGGGAATACATCGAGATCGACCCGTTCAGCGCCGGGGTGCTGACCCTGGGCTTCATTTATGGTGCGTATTTCACCGAGACCTTCCGTGGCGCGATCCTCGCTGTACCGCGTGGTCAGGTTGAAGCCGCCACCGCGTATGGCCTCAAACGCGGCCAGCGCTTTCGCTTTGTGGTGTTCCCGCAAATGATGCGTTTCGCTTTGCCAGGCATTGGCAACAACTGGATGGTGATGCTCAAGGCCACCGCACTGGTGTCGATCATCGGTTTGGCCGATCTGGTCAAAGCCGCGCAGGACGCCGGTAAAAGCACCTATCAACTGTTTTACTTTCTGGTCCTCGCTGCGTTGATCTACCTGCTGATCACCAGTGCTTCGAACTTCATTCTGCGCTGGCTCGAACGCCGTTATGCCGCCGGTTCCCGGGAGGCCGTACGATGATCGAACTCCTGCAGGAATACTGGCGCGCCTTCCTTTATACCGATGGCCAGAACATCACTGGACTGGCGATGACGATGTGGCTGCTCAGCGCCTCGATCTTCATCGGTTTCCTGGTATCGATTCCGCTGTCGATCGCGCGCGTCTCCCCGCACTTCTACGTTCGCTGGCCGGTGCAGTTCTACACCTACCTGTTCCGTGGCACGCCGCTGTATATCCAGTTACTGATCTGCTACACCGGCATCTACAGCCTCGCCGCCGTGCGGGCGCAGCCGTTGCTCGACAGTTTCTTTCGCGATGCGATGAACTGCACGATTCTGGCTTTCGCTCTGAATACCTGCGCCTACACCACGGAGATTTTCGCCGGGGCGATCCGCAGCATGAACCACGGCGAAGTCGAAGCGGCCAAGGCTTACGGTCTGACCGGCTGGAAGCTGTATGCCTACGTGATCATGCCGTCGGCGCTGCGCCGCTCGTTGCCTTACTACAGCAACGAAGTGATCCTTATGCTGCACTCGACCACGGTGGCCTTCACCGCGACCATCCCCGACATCCTGAAAGTGGCGCGGGACGCCAACTCGGCGACCTTCCTGACCTTCCAGTCGTTCGGCATCGCCGCGCTGATCTACCTGACCATTACCTTTGCGCTGGTCGGCCTGTTCCGCCTTGCCGAACGCCGATGGCTGGCCTTCCTCGGCCCGACTCACTAGGACACCTTTGCAATGCGCCACCTGATTCATGACTTGCTGGCCCCGCTGCCGGGGACCGCACGACAGATTCACAGCTTCCACTTCGGCCCGGAGCAGGCCAAGGGCAAGGTCTACATCCAGTCTTCGCTGCACGCTGACGAATTGCCGGGCATGCTCGTCGCCTGGCACCTCAAGCAGCGTCTGACCGAGCTGGAAGCCGCCGGCCGCCTGCGCAGTCAGATCGTGCTTGTACCGGTGGCCAACCCGGTCGGCCTCGAACAAGTGCTGATGGACGTGCCGCTGGGCCGCTACGAACTGGAGAGCGGGCAGAACTTCAACCGCTGGTTCGTCGACCTCAGCGAGGAAATCGGCAATGCCATCGAGGGCAAGCTGAGTGACGATCCGCAGCAAAACCTTGAGCTGATCCGCAGCCATCTGCGGAACGCCCTCGCCCGCCAGACCGCCACCACGCAACTGCAATCCCAGCGCCTGACCCTGCAACGGCTGGCCTGCGATGCCGACATGGTGCTGGACCTGCACTGCGATTTCGAATCGGTGGTGCACCTCTACACCACGCCCGAAGCGTGGCCGCAGGTCGAACCGCTGGCACGCTACATCGAATCCCAGGCAAGCCTGTTGGCCACTGATTCTGGCGGCCAGTCGTTCGACGAATGCTTCACCCTGCTGTGGTGGCAATTGAAGGAACGCTTCGGCGAACACTTCGAGATTCCCCTCGGCAGTTTTTCGGTGACCGTCGAGTTGCGCGGTCAGGGCGACGTCAATCACCCGATGGCCAGCCGCGACTGTCAGGCGCTGATCGACTATCTGATCCAGTCCGATGCGATCGTCGGCGAGACCAAACCGCAACCGCCACTGCCCTATCCCGCCACGCCACTGGCGGGTGTGGAGCCGGTGACCACGCCGGTCGGCGGTCTGCTGGTGTACACGGCGGTGGCCGGCCAATACCTGGAAGCCGGGCAACAGATCGCCGAAATCATCGATCCGATCCACGACCGCATCACCCCTATTCATTGCGCGACGGCCGGGCTGATGTACGCCCGCTCGCTGCGGCGAATGGCCACGGCCGGCATGGTCATCGCCCACGTTGCAGGCACCGAAGCCTATCGCAGCGGCTACCTACTTTCGCCTTGAGGATGTCTGTCCCATGTACAAACTGACCGTTGAAGGCCTGCACAAAAGCTATGGCGATCATCAGGTGCTCAAAGGCGTTTCGCTCAAGGCCAAAACCGGCGACGTGATCAGCCTGATCGGCGCCAGCGGCTCGGGCAAGAGCACCTTTTTGCGCTGCATCAACTTTCTCGAACAACCCAACGACGGCGCTATGAGCCTCGATGACCAGCCGATTCGCATGGTCACCGACCGCCACGGCATGCACGTCGCCGACGCCGATGAACTGCAGCGTTTGCGCACGCGGCTGGCGATGGTGTTCCAGCACTTCAACCTGTGGAGCCACATGACCGTGCTGGAAAACATCACCATGGCCCCGCGCCGGGTGCTGGGTTGCAGCAAACAGGAAGCCGAGGACCGCGCCCGGCGTTATCTGGACAAGGTCGGCTTGCCGGCGCGGGTGGCGGATCAATACCCGGCGTTTCTTTCTGGCGGTCAGCAGCAGCGCGTGGCGATTGCCCGGGCGCTGGCGATGGAGCCGGAGGTGATGCTGTTTGATGAACCGACTTCGGCGCTCGACCCGGAGTTGGTTGGGGAAGTGTTGAAGGTGATTCAAGGTCTGGCTGAGGAAGGCCGGACGATGATCATGGTGACCCATGAGATGAGCTTTGCGCGCAAGGTTTCCAGCCAGGTGTTGTTCCTGCATCAAGGCCTGGTTGAGGAAGAAGGTGCGCCCGAGGATGTGTTGGGCAACCCGAAAAGCGAACGCTTGAAGCAATTTCTCAGCGGAAACCTCAAGTAACCCTTTGCTCATGTAGGAGCTGCCGCAGGCTGCGATCTTTTGATCTTGTTTTTTACAATCCAAAGATCGTCCGATCGCGGCCCGAGCCTGCGGCAGCTCCTACAGGGGTTCGCGTTGTTTTTAAACCTTTCGCTTGTCTACGCGGTCACTGGAAGAACACCTCCAGAGCGCGCGCAGCCCGCATGGCGAAATCTCCCGACCACGCAAAAACCTGGTTCAGCGCTCGCGACTGGAAGCCGTTTGCCTTTCAAAAACAGGTCTGGGCAGCGGTCAAAAACGGCGAATCCGGCTTGCTCCACGCCAGCACCGGCGCTGGTAAAACCTATGCCGTGTGGTTCGCGGCGCTCAATCGCTTCGCCCATTCCATCCCTGTCGATGCACCGCCACGTAAACGTAAGGCGCCTGCCGAACCGCTGACAGTTCTGTGGATCACGCCCATGCGCGCCCTCGCCGCCGACACTGCGCGCGCTTTGCAAACGCCTGTCGATGACTTGCAGCTCCCATGGAATATCGGCCTGCGCACCGGCGACACCAGCACCAGCGAACGGGCCCGGCAGAGCCGGCGCTTGCCGACCACGCTGATCACCACACCGGAAAGCCTGACCTTGCTGCTCGCCCGCGCCGATGCGCAGGTGGCGTTGTCGACGCTGCGCATGATCGTTGTTGATGAATGGCATGAATTGCTCGGCAATAAACGCGGCGTGCAACTGCAACTCGCCCTCGCCCGGCTGCGGCATTGGCAACCCGAGTTGATCGTCTGGGGCGTGTCCGCCACCCTCGGTAATCAATCCCACGCAGAAGAGGTGCTGATCCCACAGGGCGGTGGCGTCAGTATTCAAGGACAAAGCGAAAAATCGCTGAAGGTCGACACTCTTCTCCCACCGGCCATCGAGCGCTTTCCGTGGGCCGGGCACATCGGTCTGAAAATGTTGCCGCAAGTGGTCGCCGAACTGGAGGCCTGCGCCAGCACGCTGGTATTCACCAACACCCGGGCGCAATCGGAAATCTGGTATCAGGCGTTGCTGGAAGCCAGGCCGGACTGGGCCGGGTTGATTGCCTTGCATCACAGTTCGTTGTCACGCGACACCCGCGACTGGGTGGAAAAAGCCTTGAAGGACGGCCAGCTGAAAGCGGTGGTCTGCACCTCGAGTCTGGACCTGGGGGTGGATTTCCTGCCGGTGGAGCGCGTCCTGCAAATTGGCTCGGCGAAAGGTGTCGCGCGTTTGATGCAGCGTGCAGGGCGCTCGGGCCACGCACCGGGGCGCACCTCACGGGTGACGTTAGTACCGACGCACAGTCTGGAGCTTATCGAAGCGGCTGCCGCTCGCGATGCCGTCGAACAACGGCGCATTGAGCCGCGACTGTCGCCGCACAAGCCACTGGATGTATTGGTGCAGCATCTGGTCAGCATGGCGCTGGGCGGTGGGTTTTTACCGGAGGAGCTGTACGAAGAAGTCCGCCTGGCGTGGGCTTATCGCGATCTGACGCTGGCGGATTGGGCCTGGGCGCTGGCATTCGTACGCCATGGCGGGATGTCTCTGACAGCCTATCCGGATTATCGCCGGGTCGAGCCGGACGAACACGGCGTCTGGCGAGTGCCGGACGCGCGTTTGGCGCGGCGCCACCGCATGAGCATCGGCACCATCGTCAGTGACGCCAGCATCAACCTCAAGTTCTGGAGCAAGGGTGGCGGCGGCAAGCAGTTGGGCAGTGTTGAGGAAGGCTTTATCGCCCGACTCAAACCGGGCGACGGTTTTCTCTTCGCCGGACGTTTGCTGGAACTGGTGCGCGTGGAAAACATGACGGCTTACGTCAAACGCAGCACCGCAAAAAAAGCTGCTGTACCACGCTGGAATGGCGGGCGAATGCCACTTTCCAACGAATTGGCCGAAGCCGTGGTCAAGCGTTTCAGTGCCGCCGCCCAAGGTGAATTCGCCGGCCCGGAAATGCACGCCTTGCGACCGTTGCTGGAAACACAAGTGCGCTGGTCAGGTTTGCCGACGACCGAAAACCTGCTGGCCGAAGTGCTGAAATCCCGCGAAGGCTGGCATTTTTTCCTCTATCCGTTCGCCGGGCGTCAGGTGCACTTGGGGCTGGCGAGCCTGTTGGCGTGGCGCATCAGTCAGCGCCAGCCGGTGACATTTTCCATCGCGGTGAACGATTACGGCCTGGAACTGCTCAGCGCCACACCGATCGACTGGGCCGAGCATTTGAATGCCGAGTTGTTCAATGGCGATGATCTGTTAGTCGACGTTCTGGCCAGCCTCAACGCAGGTGAGCTGGCCCTGCGGCGTTTTCGCGAGATCGCGCGGATTGCCGGGTTGGTCTTTGCCGGGTACCCCGGTGCGCCGAAAAGCACCCGGCAGGTGCAGGCCTCCAGCGGACTGTTCTTCCAGGTGTTCAAGCAATACGACGCCGACAACTTGCTGCTGGCGCAGGCCGGGGAAGAAGTCCTACGGGAAGAACTGGATATTCGTCGTCTGGAGCAGACATTGGAGCGAATCAACGGGATGAAACTGGACGTGCATCTGATTAAACGTTCTACGCCATTGGGCTTTCCACTACTGGTGGAGCGCATGCGCGAAAGCATGAGTTCGGAAAAACTCGCTGACCGGATCAGACGGATGGTCGGTGATCTGGAGAAAAGCGCCGACAAGGGTAGCTCGCAATGAGTGCGCCGTACCCGGTGCGGCTGGCGGGCGAAGAACTCTGGCTGCTGCCGGAAAAAGCCCTGTACTGGCCAGCACAGCAGGCGCTGCTGATTGCCGATGTGCATTTCGGCAAGGCTGCGGCCTATCGAAGCCTCGGCCAGCCCGTCCCACAGGGCACTACGGCAAGCAACATCGCGGTGCTGGATCGGCTGCTGGCAAAGCTGCCCTGCCGGCAATTGATATTTCTCGGGGATTTTCTGCATGGCCCCGGCTCGCATGCGCCGGGAACGTTAGGCGCCTTGGCGCAATGGCGCGCTCGCCACGCCGACCTGCCCATGACGCTGATCCGCGGCAATCACGATAAGCGCGCCGGGGATCCACCCGCGTCATTGAATATCCGCGTGGTGCCAGAGCCGTTGCTACTGGGTCCCTTCGCCCTGCAACACGAACCCGACCCGCATCCTGAACGGCATGTACTGGCCGGTCACGTGCATCCCGTTTACCGGTTACACGGCAAGGGCCGGCAAAGTCTGCGGCTGGCGTGTTTCAGATTGGGCGAACGCGTCAGCCTGATGCCAGCGTTCGGTGCGTTTACCGGGGGTTATCCAGTCGAAAGGGACAATAGCTGCAAAATTTTTGTCATCGGCGATAACGAAATATGGCCAGTCAGCTGAAGTCTTTACAGACCTCAGCTGACTGGCCATGCATTTCCCGGCGAATCAGGCGACAGGCGCCGGTGGTGGCTCGTCCGGCAGTGTTGGCTCGCCCGGCTCGGTCGGTTGTTCGTTGGGGGTATCGGGATCAGGCTGTCCGGGAATTCCGCCGGCCATGCTCAACGGCGGATGCGCCAACAAGGACCAGGCCAATACGCCAATCTGATTGGGCTCGAGCCTTGCCAGTTCGGCAGTGATTTGCGGATCGATCTTCATAGGGCACTCCTCGGCGAAGGCCCGTTTTGCCAGAAGCAAAAACGGGCAGTACACCCCATAGAGTGTCTGCCCGCCAAAGAATTCCCGTGATCTGTCGAATGGACGGATCAGGTACGCGGCAGCGTCACGCCACGCTGGCCCTGATACTTGCCGCCACGGTCCTTGTAGGAAACTTCACACTCCTCGTCGGATTCGAGGAAAAGCATCTGCGCCACGCCTTCGTTGGCGTAGATTTTCGCCGGCAGGTTGGTGGTGTTGGAGAACTCCAGGGTGACGTGACCTTCCCACTCAGGCTCGAGCGGCGTGACGTTGACGATGATGCCGCAGCGCGCGTAGGTGCTTTTGCCCAGGCAGATGGTCAGTACATTGCGCGGAATGCGGAAGTACTCGACGGTGCTGGCCAGCGCGAACGAGTTCGGCGGAATGATGCAGACGTCGCTGTGGACGTCGACAAAGCTGCCCGGGTCGAAGTTTTTCGGATCGACGATGGACGAGTTGATGTTGGTGAACACCTTGAAGTGGTTGGTGCAACGCACGTCGTAGCCATAGCTCGACACACCGTAGGAGATCACCCGGCTGTCGTCGCTGCCGCGCATCTGGCGCTCGACAAACGGTTCGATCATGCCGTGTTCCTGCGCCATGCGGCGAATCCACTTGTCCGATTTGATGCTCATGGCGGGTGTCCTGAATAGCGAGGTGGAAAAATTCTGTCCGGCATCTTACCGGGCGCGCCGCCGGGTTCAAAGTGCGGCCTGCAATTCTCGGCGATCCCCCATGATTTACGCGGTCTGGCGACGAACCGTCACACCGCCGATCCCTAAAACAAAGAAACCTTCGCAAGAAGCATTGGCACTTCCCGGAAAAAGGGTTAAGGTGGCGCCACTGTGCTGCTTGTGTCACTGAGAATCTCTACACGATATGTTGAATTTCGATCCAACCATCTACAAGAATTTTTCCTGCTCTTTGCACTCAGTCTCGGCCAGGGTTCTTCCTGAGTCGCAGTTATCTTTGTTCAAGGAGTTACACCATGTCTAATCGCCAAACCGGTACCGTTAAGTGGTTCAACGATGAAAAAGGCTTCGGCTTCATCACTCCACAATCCGGTGACGACCTGTTCGTTCACTTCAAAGCTATCCAATCCGACGGCTTCAAAAGCCTGAAAGAAGGCCAACAGGTTTCTTTCATCGCTACCCGCGGTCAGAAAGGCATGCAAGCTGAAGAAGTACAAGTTATCTAACTTGTAGCTTCTTTAGAAAAGAGCCCCGCCCTTAAAAGCGGGGCTTTTTTGTGGGCGCCTGTTTTGCACAGGCAAAAAAAATCGCAGCCCATCGAGGCTGCGATTTTTTATCCGGCGCTTACCAAGCCACGCCAAACCCTGCGGTATAACGGGTCTTGCTCAGATCGGCATCATTGGTGCCGCTGATGATGTCACGCTCGGCCTTGAGATTGAGCGAGGCCCAGTCGGTGACCTTGTAACGCAAGCCCATCTCGGCATCCAGTGCGTAGTCAGCCACGCCAGACAACGGCTTGCCGACTTCACCGTTGGTGAAGAACTCGACTTTCTTGCCAATCAGGTAGCGGTTGTAGTCCCACTTCATCGCGACGGAATAGAAGTTGTCCTTGCTGCCGTCGCGATACTCGTAATCGGTGCGGTTGAGCAGCGAGCCGAGAGAGAACGCTCCCAGTTCATCGTCCCAGAACTGGTAACCGGGACCGGTACCGACCACGCGCTGGCGAGCCAGCTCTTCGATGTGATCACGCTTGTAATTCACACGCCCCTGCCAGAACCACTGATCAGTGAGGAAGCGGTCGAGGGAGTATTCAGCGCGCCAGTTGTCGGTAGTGGTTACATCGTCCTGCACTTCGCGGTTGTACTCACCTTCCGCGATGTGCCGCCAGCGGCCATGCCGCGCCGTGGTCTTGAAGCCGACATCGTAGTCATCGGTATCCTTCTCGGCACGTTGATAGTCCAGCGCGAGGTCGACGTTGCCCTTCCAGACCAGATCTTCGACCACCGGTTTCGGCTTGAGAATCTGCTGGATGCTTGCCAGCTCGACGGTCTTCGGCGCCTCGCCATTGGCCAGGGTAACCTTGCCGTCCTCCGCAGCGGTCAGCGACTTGGACACTTCCCCGGTGTAGGCATCTTGCTTGACGAGCAAATGCTGATCGCTGTCCAGCGTCTTGACCTCTTTCCAGTCAATCGTGACCGCACCAGCGTATTTGGTCTGGATCAACAGCTTGCCGCCATCGAACACGGTAATGGTGCCGCTCAACTTGTCACCGTTCTTCAACCAGACGGTGTCGGCAAGCAGGGGCGTGGACGCACTGAAAACAGCTAGGCACAGCAAGGATCTGGACAACATAAGCGAATCAAAGGCTCAAGTTTGCGAAAAAAGGTCGGCATTATCCGTAGGAATAAGACCCTGACAAGGACTGACCGGACTATTTCTATTGAGTTCATTTCTCAACTGCGCAGTCACGGATTACCCTTGAAGCGACAACTACGCCGAAGTTCAGGAACCACGCCCGTGACAGACCCGATCCACGATGGAGAGAGCGAAGCGCAAATCCGACGCACGGCGCTCTACTCGACCCTCGCGCAAGTGCCCGAAGGCAAAGTCGTCAGCTATGGCCAATTGGCCGAACTGGCCGGGTTGGGCCGCGCCGCCCGCTGGGTTGGCCGCACCTTGAGCCAATTGCCGGGTGATACCAAACTGCCTTGGCACCGCGTACTGGGTGCCGGTGGGCGGATCAGCCTGCCAGTGGGCAGCCCGTCGGGCGACGAACAACGGGCCAGATTGCGCATGGAAGGCATCACCGTCCTGAACAATCGTGTGGATATTCAGCGCCATGGCTGGCGTCCGGTAGAGCACAGCGGTTAGAGTGCGCGCTTTGTTTTCGCAATCTTGAGGCAGACTTCAGCCCATGCCCCGTAAAACCTGGCGCGCCGCGCTCGCCGCCTATGCCAGTCCTTCGACGCTCGTGCTGTTGTTGCTCGGTTTCGCTGCCGGCCTGCCGTACATGCTGGTGTTTTCAACGCTGTCCGTCTGGTTGCGCGAGGCGGGTGTCGCCCGTGAAACCATCGGTTACGCCAGTCTTATCGGCCTGGCTTACGCGTTCAAATGGGTCTGGTCACCGCTGCTCGACCAATGGCGTCTGCCGTTGCTGGGTAAACTTGGCCGTCGCCGCTCATGGCTGGTGCTCTCGCAAACGCTGGTGATTCTCGGCCTGATCGGCATGGGCTTCTGTGATCCGCAGAAACACCTGTCCTGGCTGATCGCCATTGCCGTTGTCGTCGCATTTGCCTCTGCCACCCAAGACATCGCGGTCGATGCCTATCGACTGGAGATTGCCGAAGACAACCGCCAGGCCGCCCTCGCCGCCAGCTACATGTCCGGTTATCGGGTCGCCGCCCTGCTCGCGACGGCCGGCGCGTTGTTTTTCGCCGAAGGCTTCGGTTCTACCGGTTTCAATTACAAGCACTCGGCCTGGACCGGCACCTATGTGCTGTTCGGCGCACTGATGATCCCGGCGTTGTTGACCACGCTGTTCATGCGGGAGCCGCCCGTGCCGCTGCGCACGCAGTTGCAGGCCGGGCGCTACACCTTCATGCATCAATTGATGTCGGTGTTCGTGTTGATCGTATTGCTGGTCTCCGTACCGGCGATGTTCACCCAGCTCTACAACACCGACTTCGCCAGTGTGCTGTTCGGCACCATGAGCCCGCTCGACCTGCTGCTCGAAGACCGAGCGTTCCTGCGCGCGATTCTCTATACGCTGCTCACTGGCCTGTGCCTGTCGGCCATGGGCCGTCGCGGCCTCGCGCCAGTGCTGACGCCGGTCAACGACTTTATCCTGCGTTATCGCTGGCAGGCACTGCTGCTGCTCGGCCTGATCGCGACCTATCGGATGTCGGACACGGTGATGGGCGTCATGGCCAACGTGTTTTACATCGACCAGGGCTTCACCAAGGATCAGATTGCCAGTGTCAGCAAGATCTTCGGCCTGATCATGACCCTCGTCGGTGCCGGCATGGGCGGCCTTTTGATCGTCCGCTTCGGCATCCTGCCGATTCTGTTTATCGGCGGTGTCGCCTCGGCAGCGACCAACCTGCTGTTCGTGATGCTTGCCGACATGGGCCCAGACCTGCAGATGCTGGTGGTGACCATTTCCCTGGACAACTTCAGCTCAGGCCTGGCCACGTCGGCGTTCGTCGCCTACCTGTCGAGCCTGACCAACCTGAAGTTCTCGGCGACCCAGTACGCCCTGCTCAGCTCGATCATGCTCCTGCTGCCGCGGCTGATGGGCGGCTACTCCGGAGTTTTGGTAGAGAAGTTCGGTTATCACAGCTTCTTCCTGATCACCGCACTGCTTGGCGTGCCGACGCTGGTGCTGATCGCCGTGCACTGGTTTCAGGAACGCCGCCGCGAAGGGCCGACACCCACGCCCGAGCCGGCTCCGACGCCTGCCGTCGAAGAATCGTAAGAGATTTCGCCAACGGCGGGAGGAATCCCGCCGTCGTGCTGACCCACCGACCGCACGCCTGTACGTCGGCAACACTCGCCGGTACACTGCTGCGTCATTTCCAGTCATAGCAACCGACAACGGCCAACCATGCGCACCAGTCAATTTTTGCTCGCCACACAGAAAGAAACGCCTTCCGATGCGGTCGTAATCAGCCATCAGTTGATGCTGCGCGCCGGCATGATCCGCAAGCTCGCCTCCGGCCTGTACACCTGGCTGCCCATGGGCCTGCGGGTGATGCGCAAGGTTGAAGCCATCGTTCGTGAAGAAATGAACGCTGCCGGCTCTCTCGAAGTGTTGATGCCGAGCACCCAACCGGCCGAGCTGTGGCAGGAATCGGGCCGCTGGGAAGAGTACGGCCCTGAGCTGCTGCGCATCAAAGACCGCCACGGTCGCGACTTCTGCGCGGGCCCGACCCACGAAGAAGTGATCACCGATCTGATGCGCAACGAGTTGAGCAGCTACAAACAGCTGCCAATCAACCTGTACCAGATCCAGACCAAATTCCGTGACGAAATCCGTCCACGTTTCGGTTTGATGCGCGGCCGCGAATTCATCATGAAGGACTCGTACTCCTTCCACGCGGATCAGGCGTCGTTGCAGATCACCTATGACCGCATGCATGAAGCCTACTGCAACATCTTCACGCGTCTGGGCCTGAAATTCCGTCCGGTGGAAGCCGACAACGGTTCGATCGGCGGCGCCGGCTCGCACGAGTTCCACGTACTGGCCGAATCCGGCGAAGACGACATCGTCTTCAGCAACGGTTCCGACTACGCAGCCAACATCGAGAAAGCCGAAGCCGTGCCACGCGAAACCTCGCGTCCAGCACCGACTGAAGAGCTGCGTCTGGTCGATACACCAGACACCAAGACCATCGCCGCACTGGTGGAAAAATTCAATCTGCCGATTGAAAAGACCATCAAGACCCTGATCGTGCGCGCCGAAGAAGAAGGCAAGCTGATCGCGCTGGTCATCCGTGGCGACCATGAGCTCAACGAAATCAAGGCCGCCCAGCAACCTGGCGTGGCCAACCCGCTGGTCATGGCCACCGACGCCGAACTGCGTGACGCCATTGGCGCCGGCGCCGGTTCGCTCGGCCCGCTGAACCTGCCACTGCCAATCATCATCGACCGTTCGGTCGAGCTGATGAGCGACTTCGGTATCGGCGCGAACATCGACGACAAGCACTACTTCGGCGTGAACTGGGAGCGCGATCTGCCAGTTCCAACCGTGGCTGACCTGCGTAACGTTGTCGCCGGCGACCCAAGCCCGGACGGCAAAGGCACGCTGGAAATCAAACGCGGCATCGAAGTCGGGCACATCTTCCAGCTGGGCAACAAGTACAGCAAAGCGATGAAGTGCGAAGTGCTGGGCGAGAACGGCAAGCCAGTGACCCTGGAAATGGGTTGCTACGGCATTGGCGTATCCCGCGTGGTAGCAGCCGCCATCGAGCAGAACAACGACGAAAACGGCATCATCTGGAGCGACACACTGGCGCCGTTCCAGATCGCTCTGGTGCCGCTACGCTATGAAACCGAGCAGGTGCGCGAAGCCACCGACAAGCTGTATGCCGAACTGACGGCTGCCGGCTTCGAAGTGCTGCTGGACGATCGCGACAAGAAAACCAGCCCGGGCATCAAATTCGCGGACATGGAGCTGATCGGCATTCCACACCGGATCGTGGTCAGCGACCGCGGCCTCGCCGAAGGCAACCTGGAATACAAGAGTCGTACCGAAGGCGAAGCGCAAGCATTGCCGGTCGCCGATGTACTGTCCTTCCTGCAGGCCCGTATCCGCCGCTGAAACCAGATAGAGACGTCATGTTCAAGCGAAACACCTTAGGCCTCGGTGGCACCGCCCTGTGCGGTGCCCTGCTGGTCAGCGGCTGTGCCAATCACATGTCACAACGCAGCGAGCACGAAGAGCGGGTCGAGCGAAAATTGCTCGACCACAGCCTGCAGATTGATGTCGGTGAGCCTAAGGCGCTTGAGCTGCCGCAGCGACGCGTGAAGATCAACGAACAGAAGACTTTTGAAGTCACCGAGTTCGAGGTCACCCGTCGTTATGACCGCTACACCCCATACCAGCCTTGGCGGGAGGTCTACGAGATCCCGCTGGGCGTGGTGGCCGTGGTCGGTGGCGTCGGCGCCAACGTGGTCAACGTCTTTGCCTTGGGCAACTTGCCGGACAGCGTCACCAAAGACTGGCTGAGCTACGGTTTTGCCGGGCTCAATCCATTCATGAACGTGCAGTCCAACGGTCGTGCGCAGCAAAACCTCGCGGGTATCGATGAAGTCCAGCGCGACAAGCGCACGGAGTATTCGAGCCTGCCGTGGAGCGAGCGCCCGGTACAGGTCAAGGCTGGCAAACAGACCTTCGACATGACCACTGACCGCAACGGCGTGCTGCGTCTGAACCTGCTGGACAGTCCTTTTGCCGAAAATGATCTCAATCATGTCGGCAAATTGCAGATCAGCGTCGAAGACGCCAAGGATGACGTGCATTCCGATTCATCGCTGCTGATCAGCAGTCACCTGCGCGGCAAGCTGCTGGAAGCGCACGGGCTGATTTACGACGACCTGGAAGACGACGAAGTGAGCCAGTGGGTGCACCGGGTCAAGCGTCTGTCGGAACTGGGTCTGGAAGAAGAAGCCAGTGAACTGGAACAAAGCCTGATCGAACTGACGCGTAACGATCCTGAGTTGCAGACTGAGTTTCTCAAGTCGCTGACCAAGGATGCCGGGCGCCTGGTGGCGGATCCTGGCCCGAATTAAAAGCTAACAGCATCGCGGGCGAGCCCGCTCCCACAGGGTTTATGGGTGTTCACACAATATGTGTTTCACCATCGAACACTGTGGGAGCGGGCTTGCCCGCGATGACTATCTGCCATACGCCGCAAATCTACCGCTCAAACAACTCCATCTGCTCAAACCCTCCGCGCAAATCCTCGAGCCGCACCCCAACCCCCAACAACCGCACCGGTTTACCGCCGCGATTGAACGCCTGCGTCAGCATCAATTGATAACTGCCCAGATCCCGCCCTGCCCCGGCCTGCTCCAGTGTCGTCTGGGTAAAGTCATGAAACTTCACTTTGACGAACGGCTTGCCCGGTCGATAGCTGCTGTC
The DNA here is from genome assembly GCF_058136335.1 of Pseudomonas sp. 4CAES_32.4. Classification (NCBI taxonomy): domain Bacteria; kingdom Pseudomonadati; phylum Pseudomonadota; class Gammaproteobacteria; order Pseudomonadales; family Pseudomonadaceae; genus Pseudomonas; species Pseudomonas sp. 4CAES_32.4. The sequence continues at coordinate 1,364,876 of NZ_CM176882.1, read as the reverse complement.
GATCCTTGCCATGCGGGTTTTCAGGGTTTCCAGCAGCTCGGGCAGCTTATCCAGGCAACTGCGCAGATCCGGTAGATCAACGTCGTAGGTGTTTTCCACACTGATTGACTGACGCCGACTGTCGTTGTGCACAAAACGGTCATCAATCCCACGAGCCAGACTCCACAATCGCTCGCCAAAGCTGCCGAATTCGCGCACCAGCGCCAACTTGTTCCACTCACGCAACTGCGAGCAATCAACGATACCGAGCCTGCCCAGCTTGTCGGCGGTGACTTTGCCGACACCGTGCAACTTGCTCACCGGCAAACCACTGACAAAGTCTTCGACCTGATCCGGCGTAATCACAAACAAACCGTTGGGCTTTTTCCAGTCGCTGGCGATTTTGGCCAGAAACTTGTTCGGCGCCACACCCGCCGACACGGTGATGTGCAATTGATTGGAGACCCGGCGACGGATGTCCTGAGCGATTCGCGTGGCGCTGCCGCCAAAATGCGCACTGTCGGATACGTCGAGATAGGCCTCATCCAGCGACAGCGGTTCGATCAGGTCGGTGTAATCGCTGAAGATCGTGTGTATTTCTTTCGAGGCTTCGCGATAGGCGTCCATTCGCGGCTTGACGATGGTCAGGTCCGGACACAACTTCAAGGCATGCCCCGAAGCCATCGCCGAGCGCACACCGTAAGCCCGCGCCTCATAATTGCAGGTAGCAATCACCCCACGCCGGTCCGCCGAACCACCCACCGCCAACGGCTTGCCCGCCAGACGCGGGTCATCGCGCATCTCGATGGCGGCGTAGAAACAATCGCAGTCGATGTGGATGATTTTTCGCTGAGTCATGTCAGAAAAGGAAACGTGGCGAGCCGGATCGGCAGTATCTCACTGACACCTGTATATAGCACCAGTGGTACGAATGTTCTTTTGCTCGTGTAGGAAAAGAACTTTGAATTTATTTTCTCAATCGACAAACGGCCGTCAATAGAGCTGAAAGCCTTGCCCTGCCTGCCCTGCGCCCGGAAAAACACCCGAGAAAAAACGCTAACCGATTGAACCTCAACAGATTTTATTCAGATTGCGGGTTGACACCCCGGCGTTCCTCTGTAGAATGCCGACACACAGACGCGGGATGGAGCAGTCTGGTAGCTCGTCGGGCTCATAACCCGAAGGTCGTCGGTTCAAATCCGGCTCCCGCAACCAAACATCAAAAAAGGCTACTCGAAAGAGTGGCCTTTTTTGTGCGCGTCTGTTTTGTGGATTTCCTCTTCTTATCGAGAAGCGGCCGCCAAACAGGAATTCTTTGCATTTCCGAAACTTAAGCCTCCACCTGCGACCGTTTGACGCGATATCACACTTATTTGACCCTTTACGGGATTAGCGGTTGACACCCCGTCGTTCGTCTGTAAAATGCCGCCACACAGACGCGGGATGGAGCAGTCTGGTAGCTCGTCGGGCTCATAACCCGAAGGTCGTCGGTTCAAATCCGGCTCCCGCAACCAAACATCAAAAAAGGCTACTCGAAAGAGTGGCCTTTTTTGTATCTGTTGAAAAAGTCCTTTCGCAACAATGATCTGTCACTGTGCAGTGAACCGCTTGGGATCTTCAGACGTTCTGACTTGCGACTATGCTTGAGTCGCAGGCAAGGCTTCTGCAATCCAGGAACTGCCCTCGCCGATACCCGGGGAGAGGCGTAGTATTTTGTGATTATTTTTTTCTACAGGGATTGGTAACTTGGCTGGATACCTCCATCCTGTCGCGCACAATCCAAGAGGTGATTGATGCGCGCCAACTCGTCTGATCCACAAGACACCGTCACAGCGGAACATCCGATCAAACCCGAGCGCCTGCGCTTGCTGGATCGGTTGAGCAAATATCGTCAACCGATCGGTCTGGCGGTCACATTGCTGCTGTTCGCGATTGCGCTGATTGCCTGTCGTCATCTGCTCGCCGAACTCGATCTCGATGCCTTGCACGACTCGATTCTCGACGTGCCGAAACCCGCCCTGCTCGGCGCCTTCGCTGCGACCGTGGTCGGCTTCATTATTCTGCTCGGCTACGAATGGTCGGCCAGCCGCTATGCGGGCGTAACCTTGCCACCGCGCACATTGGCGCTGGGCGGATTCACCGCGTTCGCGATTGGCAATGCAATCGGCCTGTCGCTGCTGTCCGGCGGGTCGGTGCGCTACCGTTTATATGCGCGTTTAGGTCTAGGGGCGTCGGAAGTCGCGCACATGACCTTGTTCGCCAGTTTGTCGCTGGGCTGCGCCTTGCCGCCGCTGGCTGCACTGGCAACGCTGAGCGACCTGCCTGCTGCCTCTCAAGCGCTAGGTTTGTCCGAAGGTTTGCTGGGCACTGTCGCCGCTGTCGTGCTGTTGCTTGGCGCAGTGCTGGCTATCGGCATCTACCGTCGGCGCCTGCCGGAACAACCGTTGCGCGACAACCTGCTGGTCAGGGTTGGCCGCCGCACGCTGCGTTTGCCGGGGCGTCGCCTGACTTTCCTGCAACTGATCATTACCGCCCTCGACGTTGCGGCTGCTGCCACGGTCCTTTATCTGTTGCTGCCAGAAGCGCCGCCGTTCGGTGCATTCCTGCTGGTGTATCTGTTGGCATTGGCGGCCGGCGTACTCAGCCACGTACCCGGCGGCGTCGGTGTGTTCGAAGCGATTCTGCTGGCCGCTTTCGCCGACAAGCTCGGTGCCGCACCACTGGCCGCGGCGCTGCTGCTGTATCGCCTGATCTACGTGGTGTTACCGCTGCTGGTCGCCTGCGTATTCCTGCTGATCAACGAAGGCCAGCGCCTGTTCCAGACCCAGACCATGCGTGCGGCATCCGGTCTGGCCGCGCCGATTCTGGCGGTGCTGGTGTTCTTGTCTGGCGTGGTGCTGCTGTTTTCCGGCGCCACCCCTGAAATCGACACACGTCTGGAACACATCGGTTTTCTGATCCCGCATCGCTTGGTCGACGCCTCGCACTTCGGCGCCAGCCTGATCGGCGTGCTCTGCCTGATGCTCGCTCAGGGCCTGCGCCGTCGCCTGTCGGCGGCGTGGATGCTCACCACCATTCTGCTGCTGGTCGGCGCCCTGCTCTCGCTGCTCAAAGGTTTCGACTGGGAAGAAGCCACGCTGATGACACTGACGGCAGCGCTGCTCGGTGTGTTCCGCCGCTCGTTCTATCGCCCGAGCCGCCTGACCGAACTGCCGTTCTCGCCGCTGTATATGGTGGCCAGCCTGTGCGTACTCGGTGCCTCGACGTGGTTGCTGCTGTTCGCCTACCAAGACGTGCCGTACAGCCATCAGCTGTGGTGGCAGTTCACCTTGGATGCTGACGCGCCGCGAGGCCTGCGCTCGCTGCTCGGTGCCGCTGTGCTGTTGCTGGTGATCGCGCTGACCTGGCTGCTGCGCACCGCGCGCCCGGTCATTCATTTGCCGACGCCTGAAGAACTCGATCGCGCGGCGAAGATCCTGATGGCGTCGTCGCAACCCGATGGTGGCCTCGCGCTGACCGGTGACAAGGCGTTGCTGTTTCACCAGAACGACGAAGCCTTCCTGATGTACGCACGCCGTGGCCGCAGCCTAGTTGCGCTGTATGACCCGATCGGCCCCGGCCAGCAACGTGCCGAGATGATCTGGCAGTTCCGCGACCTCTGCGATATTCACCACGCTCGCCCGGTGTTCTACCAGGTGCGTGCGGAGAACCTGCCGTACTACATGGACATCGGCCTGACTGCGATCAAACTCGGCGAAGAAGCCCGAGTCGATCTGCATCGCTTTGACCTGGAAGCCAAGGGCAAAGAGATGAAAGATCTGCGTTACACCTGGAACCGTGGCACCCGCGATGGCTTGTCGCTGGAAATACACGAACCGGGTCAGGCGCCGATGGATGAGCTGAAAGTGATTTCCGATGCATGGCTGACCGGCAAGAATGTGCGTGAGAAAGGCTTCTCCCTCGGCCGTTTCAGCGACGATTACCTGAAGCATTTCCGCATCGCGGTGATTCGCTTCGAAGGCCGCCCGGTGGCGTTCGCCAACCTGCTCGAGACCTACAGCCATGACCTGGCCAGTCTCGACCTGATGCGCGCGCACCCGGATGCGCCGAAGCTGACCATGGAATTCATGATGGTCGGCCTGATTCAACATTATAAGAGTCACGGATACGCGCGTTTCAGCCTGGGCATGGTGCCGTTGTCGGGGTTGCAACCCCGGCGTGGTGCACCGCTGACCCAGCGTCTGGGCTCGATGGTTTTCCGCCGTGGTGAGCAGCTGTACAACTTCCAAGGCTTGCGCCGCTTCAAAGACAAGTTCCAGCCTGACTGGGAACCCCGTTATATGGCCGTGCCCGCCGGACTCGATCCGCTGGTGGCGCTGGCCGACACTGCTGCCCTGATCGCGGGCGGCTTGACTGGATTGGTGAAACGCTGATGATTCAACGCTCCCTGAAGTACATCCTGGCCGCACTGATCGTGCTGGCCGTGATTGCCGGCGGCGGTTACTGGTACCTCAAACGTCCGGCACCGGAACCGACCGTAGAACAGCTGACTCCGGCCGATGGCGCGGCCATGACCCGCGTCATTCCCGGCACCAAGCCCAAGGCGCAGGTGCTGGTAGCCGTCAACGACGACCAGAAACTCTCCGAAAAACAACTGACCACCCTGAGCCGCAGCGCTTCGGCGCAGATCGTTCAAGTGATTCTGCCGAAAGACTGCCTGCTGCAAAGCCGCGCTCTGCAGTCGGGTCTGCGTGAACTGAATGGCCCGGCCACGCTGGTCAGCGGCATCGGCCCAGGCGCCGTACTGGCCTGGCGCTGGCTCGCAGAACAGAAAGACGACAAGGCGCAAGCTGTGTCCGTCGACCTTGCTCTGGAAAAAGGTGGCTGTACCCACCTGCTGCCGAAATCCGCCGCCCACGGCCACTGGCTGGCAGCGTGGAACGACAACCCGGACGACGCCAGCGCAGGTTTCGTGCGCGATCAACCGAACGCCGAAACCAGCATCAGCGACTACGACATCAACCTGCCGCAAGTGCTCAACAACGAACTGCGCAAGATCCTCGTCGGCGGCGACAAGGCCAATGGCGGCCTGGCGATTCCGGTGGTTGAAGTGCCGGCCGGTCAGGCCAAAGACACCGTGACCCTGTTCCTCTCCGGTGACGGCGGCTGGCGCGACCTCGACCGCGACGTGGCGGGTGAAATGGCCAAGATCGGCTATCCGGTCGTCGGCATCGACACTCTGCGCTACTACTGGCAGCACAAGAGCCCGGAGCAAAGCGCCCTGGACCTGACCGAACTGATGCAGCACTACCGGCAGAAATGGGGCACCAAACGCTTCATCCTCACCGGTTACTCGTTCGGTGCTGACGTCCTGCCGGCGATCTACAACCGTCTGCCAGACACCGAGCAGCAACGCGTAGACGCGATCATCCTGCTGGCCTTCGCCCGCACTGGCAGCTTCGAAATCGAAGTCGAAGGCTGGCTGGGCAACGCCGGCAAAGAAGCCGCCACCGGGCCGGAAATGGCCAAACTGCCACCGGCCAAGGTCGTGTGCATCTATGGTGAAGAAGAAACCGATGAAAGTGGCTGCACGGACAAGACTGCTGTTGGCGAAGCAGTGAAACTGCCCGGCGGCCACCACTTCGACGAGAACTACCCGGCGCTAGCCAAGCGCTTGGTGGATTTGATCGAGAAGCGCCAGAGCAAGGACTCGGTCGCCGAAGAGTGATCTGAGCCACGCCCATAAAAAGCCCCCGCAACTTCGCAGTTGCGGGGGCTTTTTACATTCCAGCAGCCACCTAAATCCCCTGTGGGAGCGAGCCTGCTCGCGAAGCGGTGGGTCCGTTTACAGATTCGTCGACTGACACTACGCCTTCGCGAGCAGGCTCGCTCCTACAAGGGATGGCGCTGGATTCAGACAGCTCGTCAGTCTCACCGGCCAAGCTGAACATCTATCCACGTGACATCATCGTCGCCAACGCTAAAGTCGCTATCCGGTGCCGCCAACAAACTGCTTTGCTGGGCTTGCGTCAAGTCCGCCCAAAAGCCATCAGTGACAAATACCAGGCGCTCAACAGCGTCCAGTCCACACCAAACAAAGTCAGGGTTCGGAACCCGATTGATCTTCAAGCATCGTGTTACCGAATTTCGCGCGGGGTCTTGCGCCAACTCACAGTGCGAACGGTCGCGCCGCCAATTGGCCTTGCAGTGAGGTGGCGTAATCCACTCGATGGCTCCCGCCAGCGTCACAATCCCGCATGAACAGTCACCTTCGTATGCAACGGTGAGTCGGCCATGAGCGACCAAGCCAATCAAGTAACAGATGGCTCCCGCCTGATCAGCAGGCAACGACGCATGGAAATCCGCCAGTATTGAACCCAATAGACGCTCAACAGCTGCGGGCTCTGCAGGATAGCTCCCCTGCTCCATCTGTGTGGAATGAGCCGCCAACATGCCGCTTACGAAGCTTTCAGCCAACTGTCCACTGCCGCGCCTGGAAGTGCCATCCGTGACAACAAAAAAACCACCGTCACCCTCACAGGTCGCTCCGGCATAGTCATTATTTGCTCTGCTGGCTTGCCCAGTGATTGATCGGGAGAGGTATCTCATGCGCTGGCCAGCGCTTTCATACGCCTGTGAATAATCTGCCCTCTGCCTGGATTCGCCTGCACCGAGCCTGAACTTTCGATCACGTAGCCAACCCCATCGAGCGCCATCAGCTTTTGGATTCCCTTGGTGATGAACGCCTTGAGGTCTTCGTCAGCCTGGCGCACCTCCTCCAACAGCTCAGGCCGACCATCGATCAAGATGATCATGTCCTCGACATCCTTGTGATAAGGATCACCATTTCCCCGACCGGCGAAAGCTTCCAGTTTCGTCGCCAGAAAATACGCGGGCTGGAATACCTGGATGACCGTGCCGCTGGGCAGGGTGAATTTATCCGCCCTCGCCAGCCCCTCGACGAACCAGCGGTTGGCATAGCCGAGCACTGCAGGGTCGGAAGGCATGACATCCACGACAACGTCATTGAAGCGAAAACGACAATTAACCTCGTCCTCACCGGTGATCTTGAATCCCTTGGCCGCCAGCCGTTCGGTCAGATGGTTCCAAGCGCTGACTCCGGCCAACTCGATCACTAGATCAACGTCATCAGTGAAACGAATGTCGTCCAGCACCGCTGTATCTGTAACCAGCATGGTGGTTGTGCAACCGCCAACAAAAGCAACTTCGGCGAGAAACGCCTCGCCCAAGCCTTCAGCCACGAACTCAATAAGCTCGTAGTTGTGATCCGCGTTTGACGACATGTTATTTCAGCCCCATCCCTGCCTTCAGAATACTGATTGCCACACCACACTCACGCGGCCCCCCCAGACGGATTGCATCAGCGAGCGCCAGATAGTGGTACAGGATCCGGTCTTTTTTCACCGCTTCCGGCACTGTTTTGTAAAGCGGCTCTATCGCTTGGCCTCGCTCGGTTCCCTGCGCATCGGGCCAGACCGGAATCAAACCACCCGCACTCTTGATGCTTTTGGACAGCGCAGGTGCCGCAAAGCCCGTGGGTATGCCACGAACCATCGCGCCTGCCTTGACCGGGAAGAAGTACTTCAGCGCGTGCTCGGTAATTTTCAGTAGTTCCCGGCGGTTCACCTTGGCAAGCCCGGTGTCGTAGTCATGGATGAGCAATCCGGATTCCCGGCATCGGGCGAGAGCATTTGAGACTTCGCTTTTGCTCAGTCCGAGAGAGGCAGACAGCGCACGCAGAGAGTACCGCTCACTCCAACTTGTCAGAGGTGTATCAATTGCTGGTTCCGCCCATCCCTCCCAGCCAGCACCATCAGCGAATGACGAGTCGAATTCGCGGCGACGGAAGATTGTGTCTTCCCCATCAGTGGAATAGGTGACCAAGGGTTTCCCCACACTCTCCCCTGCGGTCATTCGGCTGACGACATAAGGCTTGATCAGCTCTTCGACCCTGTCCGAATTGGATTCCGCCTCCATCTTACCCAAGAGATTCTCTTCCTGAGCGTGGAGACTGGCCATTTTGAACAAAAGCAAAATGTCTTGACTCTTCATTTAGCTCCAAACCCCAAGTGTCCACATTCCATAAAACGTGGACACTTGTCTCACTACCCAGGGAGGGTCGTCAAGCCCTTGGGTGGATCACTTATCGCGGCATACCTTGCCCGCATATCGTCATGGCTGATTGCGTGGGCCAGATCAAAGATGAGCAATCGTTCACTGGCCTTCTTTTCGATCCGAAGGTCCTTCGGTTCATCCTGTCCCTTTTGTTCCGCTGATGCGGTCATACGTACCTGAATGATTTGCACACGACGGTTCGTGCGTGACGTTTAGTATCGTTTACTTCCAGTCTCGCAATATCAGATGACGCCCACAGACCTTGTAGGCAAACTCCGAAACTCGTGTTCGGGCGCTTTGCCGCTCTATTGCGCTGTTTTTTGACGGGATACTCTCCGGACGTCGCTGACCCATTCAGCGATCGGGTGTGGTAACCCGGTTAGGCAAAGTGCAACAGTGCTCCATCACGACATCAGGCGTTCTTTTACGCCTGTAATTCACTGTCATGGCAGCTGTACGTGGGAGACCTTCGGGTCTGCCGGTTTCTTTGCTCTCCCGGTTTACCACCCTGCGTACAGCTGCCACCCATTCGTGTGGTAACGAATGAGGCAGCTCCTCGTTTTAGGGAGTAAAACAATGAGCAAAGAAATTCCGTCAACGCCTTCAGACCTTACAACCATCGGCTTCACCCCTTTCCTCTACAACGCGGATCAAGCGTTCTTCAATGTCCGCGCCGGCATCCCGATCATCGATGCCTTGTCCCAATCCTCCGACCTGCTATACCTCGCCAAATCCTTCGCAGAAGACGCCGCCTTCATCAGAGACACCGACCGCCATGCCTGGGCTGCGCATTACCTGACGGTGATGGGCAAGGCTTTGCTTGATGATGTGATACAGACACTGATGCCACGACCTGCGCGGACGAAGACCGAAACCGAATCAGAAACCGAACAGGCTGAACCCACCTCATAACCTTGTGGGAGCTGGCTTGCCAGCGATGGCGGTGATTCAGTCGACATTGATTCTGAATGTGCCAGCCTCATCGCTGGCAGGCCAGCTCCCACAGGGGATTTGTGGTGGATTTGAGGTTTATCAGCGGACACAAAAAAGCCCCCGCCAGCCACTAGGCCAACGAGGGCTTTTCAGTTGAAGCCAGGCTTACATCTCCACCTGCGTCCCCAACTCAATCACCCGGTTCAACGGCAGATTGAAGAAGCGCAAATTGCCATTAGCATTCTTCAACATGAACGCAAACAGCGCCTCACGCCAACGCGCCATGCCCTCCAGCTTCGAGGCAATCACCGTTTCGCGGCTGAGGAAGTAGGTGGTGCGCATCGGGCTGAAATCCAGATCTTCCAGATGGCACAGCTTCAACGCCTGCGGCACGTCCGGTTCGTCGGTGAAGCCGAAGTGCAGGATCACCCGGAAGAAGCCCTCCCCGTGCGCTTCGACCTCGAAACGCCGCGATGGCGGTACGCGGGGGATGTCTTCGTAGACCACGGTCAGCAACACCACTTGCTCATGCAGTACCTGGTTGTGCAGCAAGTTGTGCAACAACGCATGCGGCACGGCGTCGGAGCGCGCTGTCAGGAAAACGGCGGTGCCCTGCACCCGATGCGGCGGTTGCACACGAATGCTGCTGATGAAAATCGGCAGCGGCAGCGCGCCTTCGTCGAGGCGTTCGACCAGCAGTTGTTTGCCGCGCTTCCAGGTGGTCATCAGCACAAACAGCGCGATACCGGCGATCACCGGGAATGCACCGCCCTGAACGATCTTCGGCACGTTGGCGGCGAAGTACAGGCCGTCCACCAACAGGAAGCCGAGCAACACCGGCACCGCAAGGATCGGTGGCCATTTCCACAGCAGCAGCATTACCGCCGACACCAGAATCGTGGTCATCAGCATGGTGCCGGTCACCGCCACGCCGTAAGCCGAGGCCAGTGCGCCGGAGGATTCGAAACCCAGCACCAACAATACAACGCCGACCATCAGCGCCCAGTTCACCGCGCCAATATAGATCTGGCCCTGCTCGTCGCTGGAGGTGTGCTGGATGTACATGCGCGGGATGTAGCCGAGCTGAATCGCCTGACGCGTCAGGGAGAACGCGCCGGAAATTACCGCCTGCGAGGCGATCACCGTGGCCATGGTCGACAGACCGACCAGTGGAATCAAAGCCCAGCTCGGTGCCAACAGGTAGAACGGGTTGCGCGCCGCGTCCGGGTTGTCCAGCAACAGAGCGCCCTGACCGAAGTAGTTGAGCACCAGCGCCGGCAAGACCAGGATGAACCAGGCGCGGGCAATCGGCTTGCGCCCGAAGTGGCCCATGTCGGCGTACAGCGCCTCGGCACCGGTCAACGCCAGCACCACGGCGCCGAGGATCGCCACGCCCATGCCTGGATGGACGACGAAGAAATTCACCGCCCACATCGGGTTCATCGCATGCAGCACTTCCGGGGTGTGACTGATGCCGTAGACGCCGAGGGCGCCGAGCACCAGAAACCAGGTGACCATGATCGGCCCGAACAGAATGCCAATCCGCGCCGTACCGTGTTTTTGAATCAGGAACAACGCGACCAGCACCACCAGCGACAGCGGCACCACCCAATGGTCGATGCCATCGAATGCCAGCCCCAGACCTTCAATCGCCGACAGCACGGAAATCGCCGGGGTGATCATGCTGTCGCCGTAAAACAGCGCCGCGCCGATCAGTCCGCAGACCACCAATAATGAACGCAGCTTCTTGCGATGCCCCGCCGCACGCCGTGCCAGTGCGGTGAGCGCCATGATGCCGCCCTCGCCCTGGTTGTCGGCGCGCAGCACGAACATCATGTATTTGATCGACACGACCCAGATCAGCGACCAGAAGATCAACGACAGAATGCCCAGCACGCCGTCGTGGTTGACCGGTACGCCGTAACCGCCGGAAAACACTTCTTTGAGGGTGTACAACGGGCTCGTGCCGATGTCGCCGTAGACTACCCCGACCGCCGCGACCAGCATGCTCAGCGGCCTGGAGGCCGAACCCTCGGCGCCTGCCGCATGACTACTTGCCTGACCCATCCAACACTCCTGATTTTAGAACCGGCTTCTTTGAATGAAGCACTATGCTTTGTGGTGCAGCATGCGCTGTTTTACCTGTTGTTACAGACGTTTTGTTGACTGTAAAAAATTGGTAAAGCTCATCGGCGCGAAGCATAGCGCAGCACTCGTCGTATTTCCCTGCATAAAGCTGGTCAAGTGCGTTGCTCGCCGCTAGAATTGCGCACTTTTTGATCAGAGGCGCGCCCTAAGCGCCCGTCCGTCGGCTTTCCCACCCAGAAAGCGATGTCACAAAATACCGAGGTTAGACATGTCCACCACTCCTGCGCCGGCCAATCCAAAGGTTGGCTTTGTATCTCTGGGTTGCCCGAAAGCACTGGTCGACTCCGAGCGCATCCTGACCCAGCTGCGCATGGAAGGTTATGACGTGGTGTCCACCTATCAGGACGCCGACGTTGTAGTCGTCAACACCTGCGGTTTCATCGATTCGGCCAAGGCTGAGTCTTTGGAAGTGATCGGCGAAGCGATCAAGGAAAACGGCAAGGTGATCGTCACCGGTTGCATGGGCGTGGAAGAAGGCAACATCCGCAACGTGCACCCGAGCGTGCTGGCCGTGACCGGTCCGCAGCAGTACGAGCAAGTGGTCAACGCCGTGCACGAAGTCGTGCCGCCGCGTAAAGATCACAACCCGCTGATCGACCTGGTGCCGCCGCAAGGCATCAAGCTGACCCCGCGCCACTATGCCTACCTGAAGATTTCCGAAGGCTGCAACCACAGCTGCTCGTTCTGCATCATCCCGTCGATGCGCGGCAAACTGGTCAGCCGTCCGGTTGGCGATGTGCTCGACGAAGCTCAGCGTCTGGTCAAATCCGGCGTTAAAGAGCTGCTGGTGATTTCGCAAGACACCAGCGCTTACGGCGTTGACGTGAAATACCGCACCGGTTTCTGGAACGGCGCGCCGGTGAAAACCCGCATGACCGAACTCTGTGAAGCGCTGAGCACCCTCGGCGTCTGGGTCCGCCTGCACTACGTTTACCCGTACCCGCACGTTGACGAACTGATCCCGCTGATGGCCGCCGGCAAGATCCTGCCGTACCTGGACATCCCGTTCCAGCACGCCAGCCCGAAAGTGTTGAAGTCGATGAAACGCCCGGCGTTCGAAGACAAGACCCTGGCGCGTATCAAGAACTGGCGCGAAATCTGCCCGGACCTGATCATCCGTTCGACCTTCATCGTCGGCTTCCCGGGCGAAACCGAAGAAGACTTCCAGTACCTGCTGAACTGGCTGACCGAAGCCCAGCTCGACCGCGTTGGCTGCTTCCAGTACTCGCCGGTTGAAGGCGCTCCGGCCAATGATCTGGATCTGGAAATCGTTCCGGACGAGGTCAAGCAGGATCGTTGGGATCGCTTCATGGCGCACCAGCAAGCGATCAGCTCGGCACGCCTGCAAATGCGCATTGGCCGTGAAATCGAAGTGCTGGTGGACGAAGTCGACGAGCAAGGCGCGGTTGGCCGCTGCTTCTTCGATGCCCCGGAAATCGACGGCAACGTGTTCATCGACAACGGCAGCAACCTGAAGCCGGGCGACAAGGTCTGGTGCAAAGTGACTGACGCTGACGAATATGACCTGTGGGCTGAACAGATCTAACACCGCATACCCTGTAGGAGCTGCCGAAGGCTGCGATCTGTTGATCTTGATGTGAAAAAACCAGATCAAAAGATCGCAGCCTCGTTTCACTCGTCAGCTCCTACAGGGATTCGCGATAACGCTGTATTGAAAAGCCCCGCTCTTTTTACAAGATGCGGGGCTTTTTTACGGCTATCGTTTAGCGGGGGACGGACTCCCTTGAAACGAACAAGAGGCCAACGGGCATGCGTCACCATTCGGTCATCCACACGCCGAAACTCAGCGATTATCAGGAACTGACCCGGGTCTGGGAGGCCTCGGTCCGCGCCACCCATGATTTTCTGCCGGACAGCTATATCGAGTTGCTGCGCAATCTGGTACTCACGCGTTATCTGGATGCGGTGATGCTGATCTGCACCAAGGACGCCGACCAGCGCATCACCGGGTTTGCCGGTGTCGCGGCGGGCAAGATCGAGATGCTGTTCATCGATCCCGAGCATCGCGGTCAGGGTCTGGGAAAAAAACTGCTGAACTACGCGATGCAGCACCTGAACGCCGATGAACTCGACGTCAACGAACAGAACCCGCAGGCACTGGGTTTCTACTTCAAACAGGGTTTTGAAGTGATCGGCCGCTCTGAAGTGGATGGCATGGGTCAGCCGTACCCGTTGTTACATATGCGCCTACGGCAAAATCAACAACGCTCAAGCCACGCCTGACACACCAAGGAACTCCTGTGGGAGCTGGCTTGCCAGCGATGCAGACGCCTCGGTCTGAAAGATCCACCGAGGTGATGCCATCGCTGGCAAGCCAGCTCCCACAGGGAATACGGACACCGTGTAAATGGAACCGGGCTTAACCGGCGCCACACAGGTACAATGCCCACCCCTTTTTTGTTACGGCCCTGTCATGACTGACCCGATTCGCCTCTCCAAACGCCTCATCGAACTGGTCGGTTGCTCCCGCCGGGAGGCCGAGCTGTTCATCGAGGGCGGCTGGGTCACCGTGGATGGCGAAGTGATTGACGAGCCGCAATTCAAGGTCGGCGACCAAAAGGTCGAACTCGACAAGGACGCCCAGGCCACTGCGCCGGAGCCGGTGACCATCCTGCTCAATGCCCCTGCTGGCATGGACATCGATACCGCCATGCAGTCGCTCAGCGCCGAAACCCTCAGCGAAGAACACCGCTTCAGCAAGCGCCCCCTGCGTGGGCACTTCCTGCGCCTCACCGCCAGTGCCGACTTGCAGGCCAAGGCCAGCGGTCTGCTGGTGTTCACCCAGGACTGGAAAATCCTGCGCAAGCTCACCGCCGACGCCGCGAAGATCGAGCAGGAATACGTGGTGGAAGTCGAAGGTGACATGGTCGCTCACGGCCTCAATCGCCTGCAGCACGGCCTCACCCATAAGGGCAAGGAGCTGCCGCCGGTCAAGGCCAGCTGGCAGAACGAAAACCGTCTGCGCTTCGCCATGAAAAACCCGCAGCCGGGGATCATCGCCCAGTTCTGCGAAGCGGTCGGCCTCAAGGTCGTCGGCATCCGCCGCATCCGCATCGGCGGCGTCTCGATCGGCAAAGTCCCGGTCGGCCAATGGCGCTACCTGTCCGGCAAAGAGAAGTTCTAAGGCTTCCACTGCCGCCACACATTCCGGCAGCGCGCCAGCGTGCTGCCCACAACGCTTATCAGGATTACTCACATGATTCATAACGACGTATTGCGCAGCGTGCGCTACATGCTCGACATCAGCGACAAAAAGGTTGTCGAGATCATCAAGCTCGGCGGCATGGAAGTAGCGCTCGCCGACGTTGTGACCTGGCTCGACAAGAAAGAAGAAGACGAAGAAGGTTTCGTGCGCTGCCCGGATGAAGTCATCGCGCACTTCCTCGACGGCCTGGTGATCTTCAAGCGTGGCAAGGACGAAAGCCGTCCGCCGCAGCCGATCGAAGTGCCGGTGACCAACAACATCATTCTGAAAAAGCTGCGCGTGGCCTTCGAACTGAAAGAAGACGACATGCACGCGATTCTCAAGGCTGCCGAGTTCCCGGTGTCCAAGCCTGAGCTGAGCGCATTGTTCCGCAAGGTTGGCCACACCAACTATCGCCCGTGCGGCGACCAGTTGCTGCGTAACTTCCTCAAAGGGCTCACGCTGCGCGTGAGAGCGTAAAACAGTTTTCGAGCCGCAAGCTGCAAGTTGAAGCTGCAACCCTGCTTTAACTTGCCGCTTGTAGCTTGCAACTCGAAGCTGGCCGCATGGCCCTCCATTCCGTTAGAAAATAGTGGCTCCGCTTTTCGTGGCTGACGACTAGGGTGTACTGATCCCTAATCTTCAGGACTCGCCATGCACCCGTATTTCTCCCTGCAAGGCCGCACCGCTCTGGTGACCGGCGGCACTCGTGGTATCGGCAAAATGATCGCCAAAGCCTTTGTCGAGGCTGGCGCGCGCGTTTACGTCTGCTCGCGCGATGCCGAGGCCTGCCATCAAACCGCTGAAGAACTTGGCGCCTTGGGCAAATGTCATGGCGTGGCGGCGAATCTGGCGACGGAAGAAGGCGTACAGGAGCTGGCCGCGCGGCTGGGCGAGCAAATCACCCATCTGGATAT
Source organism: Pseudomonas sp. 4CAES_32.4 (assembly GCF_058136335.1). Lineage (NCBI taxonomy): Bacteria > Pseudomonadati > Pseudomonadota > Gammaproteobacteria > Pseudomonadales > Pseudomonadaceae > Pseudomonas > Pseudomonas sp. 4CAES_32.4. The sequence continues at coordinate 1,349,558 of NZ_CM176882.1, read as the reverse complement.
TCTGGTGAACAACGCGGGCACTACTTGGGGCGCCCCGCTGGAGAGTTACCCGGTCAAGGGCTGGGAGAAGGTCATGCAGCTCAACGTGACCTCGGTGTTCACCTGCATCCAGCAATTTCTGCCGCTGTTGCGCAAGGCAGGCTCGGCGGCGAATCCGGCGCGGATTATCAACATTGGTTCGGTGGCCGGTATTTCTTCCTTTGGTGAGCAGGCCTATGCCTACGGGCCGAGTAAAGCCGCCCTACACCAATTGTCGCGGATTCTCGCTCGCGAACTGGTGGGTCAGCACATCAACGTCAATGTGATCGCGCCGGGGCGGTTTCCGAGCAAGATGACTCAGCATATTGGCAATGATCAGCAGGCGTTGGCTGAGGACACGGCGCTGATTCCGATGAAGCGTTGGGGGCGTGAAGAGGAGATGGCGGCGTTGGCGATCAGTCTGGCGAGTACGGCCGGGGCTTATATGACCGGGAATATAATTCCGTTGGATGGTGGGTTCAGCCTCTGACATTGGCGGTGCGGCTATCGCTGGCGAGCCAGCTCCCACAGGTTCTTCGGTGTACACGGTTACGAGAACGCTCGAGAACCCTGTGGGAGCTGGCTTGCCAGCGATGGCGCCAGCGCTGTCACCACCAGACTTGAGGCCCGCCGGGTTATCATGCCCACCCCGCTCCGCTTCGAATGCAAACCATGACTTACAGCGTCTCCCCCATCGGCTTCGTGCGCTCCTGCTTCAAGGAGAAATTCGCCATCCCCCGCCAACCACAACTGGCCCCCGCCGCCCGTGGCGTGCTGGAACTGGTGGCGCCGTTCGATCAGGGTGACGCCGTGCAAGGCCTGGAACAGGTCAGTCATGTGTGGCTGCTGTTCCTGTTTCATCAGGCACTGGAAGAAAAACCACGGCTGAAAGTCCGCCCACCGCGACTAGGCGGCAACAAGTCCATGGGCGTGTTTGCCACCCGCGCCACGCACCGTCCTAATGGGATCGGTCAATCCGTGGTGAAACTGGACAAGGTCGAAGCCAATCGGCTGTTTATCTCCGGTATCGACCTGCTCGACGGCACGCCGGTGCTCGACATCAAACCTTACGTGCCATACGCCGATATCGTCCCTAACGCCGCCAACAGCATCGCCAGCGCCGCGCCACAGCTGATTGAGGTGCAGTGGACGGACTTGGCGCTGCAACAAGCGCATACACACGCTCAGCGCCTCGACGAGCCATTGGTTGAGCTGATCGAACAGTGTCTGGCCCAGGATCCGCGACCGGCATACCAGACGCCAGCGCCGGAGCGTGAATATGGCGCGCAGTTCTGGGATCTGGATGTGCGCTGGCATTACCCGACGCCCGAACAGATCCGCGTACTCGAAGTTATCCCCGCCGACGCCTGATGCGTCGCTCATGTAGGAGCTGCCGCAGGCTGCGATCTTTTGATCTTGCATTGAAAAATCAAAGTCAAAAGATCGCAGCCTGCGGCAGCTCCTACAGGGAAATGTTTCGGCCATAAAAAAGCCCCCATTGCCAATTCAGGCAATGGGGGCTTTTCCGTGATGTTTACTTCTCGACGAACGCACGCTCGATCAGGTAATCACCCGGCTCGCGCATCCGCGCCGAGATCTTCAGGCCGAAGCTGTCGAGCACTTCGCTGGTCTCGTCGAGCATGCTCGGGCTGCCGCAGATCATCGCGCGGTCGTCCTGCGGGTTGATCGGTGGCAGACCGATGTCGCTGAACAGCTTGCCGCTGCGCATCAGATCGGTCAGACGGCCCTGATTCTCGAAAGGCTCGCGGGTCACGGTTGGGTAATAGATCAGCTTGTCACGCAGCGCTTCGCCGAAGAATTCGTTCTGCGGCAGGTGCTCGGTGATGAATTCGCGGTAGGCGACTTCGTTGACGTAACGCACACCGTGAACCAGGATCACTTTTTCAAAGCGCTCGTAGGTTTCCGGGTCCTGAATCACGCTCATGAACGGCGCCAGGCCGGTGCCGGTGCTCAGCAGGTACAAGTGCTTGCCAGGATTCAGGTCGTCGAGCACCAGAGTGCCGGTAGGCTTCTTCGAGATGATGATCTCGTCGCCTTCCTTCAAGTGCTGCAACTGCGAGGTCAGCGGGCCGTCCTGCACCTTGATGCTGAAGAACTCCAGATGCTCTTCCCAGTTCGGGCTGGCGATCGAGTAAGCGCGCATAAGCGGGCGGCCGTTAGGCTGTTGCAGGCCGATCATCACGAACTGACCGTTCTCGAAGCGCAGGCCCGGATCGCGGGTGCACTTGAAGCTGAACAGAGTGTCGTTCCAGTGATGAACACTGAGGACACGCTCGTGGTTCATGTTGCTCATGTACGTTTGACTCCTGGAGATTGGGTCTGCGCTGGCTTTTGAAGGCGACGGTGCGCAATTGCATCGCATTCTAATAGCGACGACAATATCTGTTAACTGGATTATTAAGATAAGGGTTATCGGTTATATCGATATGCGATTTACTCTCCGTCAACTGCAAGTCTTCGTCGCCGTCGCCCAGCAGGAAAGCGTATCCCGTGCTGCGGGTCTGCTCAACCTCTCGCAGTCGGCCGCCAGCACCTCGATCACCGAACTGGAGCGCCAGTCCAGCTGCCAACTGTTCGACCGCGCCGGCAAGCGACTGAGCCTCAACGCCCTCGGTAAACAGCTGCTGCCGCAGGCGGTAGCCCTGCTCGATCAGGCCAAGGAAATCGAAGACTTGCTCAACGGCAAATCCGGTTTCGGCTCACTGTCGGTGGGCGCGACGCTGACCATCGGCAATTATCTGGCGACGCTGCTGATCGGCAGCTTCATGCAGCGTCACCCGGAAAGTCAGGTGAAGCTGCATGTGCAGAACACTGCCAATATCGTGCAACAAGTCGCTCATTACGAAATTGATCTGGGTCTAATCGAAGGCGATTGCAGCCACCCGGACATCGAAGTGCAGAGCTGGGTCGAGGATGAACTGGTGGTGTTCTGTGCGCCGCAACATCCGCTCGCCCAGCGCGGCAGCGCAACCATGGAAGAGCTGACGCATGAAGCGTGGATTTTGCGCGAACAAGGTTCCGGCACACGGCTGACCTTCGATCAGGCCATGCGTCACCATCGCAGTGCGCTGAATATCCGTCTGGAGCTGGAACACACCGAAGCGATCAAACGCGCGGTGGAGTCAGGACTGGGGATTGGCTGTATTTCGCGGCTGGCGCTGCGCGATGCGTTTCGACGCGGCAGTCTGGTGCCGGTGGAAACGCCGGACCTGGACCTGGCCCGGCAGTTTTACTTCATCTGGCACAAGCAGAAGTACCAGACCTCTGCCATGCGCGAGTTTCTTGAGCTGTGCCGCGCGTTCACCGCCGGGGTGCAGCGCAGCGACGAGATCGTTTTGCCGACGATCGCTTAAAGCAGAATCACTGCCCACACCAGGCCGATCATGCTCAGCGCGACGAATTGCGCGGCGCTGCCCATGTCCTTGGCGTTCTTCGACAGTGGGTGCAGTTCCAGCGAGATGCGGTCGATGGCCGCTTCCACCGCCGAATTCAGCAGCTCGACGATCAGCGCCAGCAGGCACACGGCAATCAGCACGGCCTGCTCGACACGGCTGACATTCAGAAAAAACGTCAACGGAACCAGCACCACATTGAGCAACACCAGTTGGCGGAATGCCGCTTCACCGGTGAAGGCTGCGCGCAGACCGTCCAGCGAGTAACCGGAGGCGTTGAGGATGCGTTTCAGGCCGGTCTGGCCCTTGAAAGGTGACATAAGGTAGAAACCAACCAAAAAGGAGTGGGAAAGCTAGATCAACAAAAGTCAAAAAAGCGTGAAGACGCCAGCCTTTATTGGCTCGGAATTGACTCAAGTTGTTGCAGCAGTAAAGCCGCTTGCGTGCGAGTGCGCACATTCAGCTTGCGAAAGATCGCGGTGACGTGGGCTTTGATGGTCGCTTCCGACACGCTCAGCTCGTAGGCAATCTGCTTGTTCAGCAGACCTTCGCAGACCATGGTCAGCACGCGAAACTGCTGCGGGGTCAGGCTGGCGAGCCCGTCACTGGCGGCTTTGGCTTCATCGGAAACGGCGACCGCTTCGAAGGCTTGTGGCGGCCAGAACACATCGCCATCGAGCACTTTGCGCACGGCTTCCTGAATCACGCTGAGGTCGCTGGACTTGGGAATAAAGCCACTGGCGCCGAACTCACGGGATTTGACCATCACCGACGCTTCTTCCTGCGCCGAAACCATCACCACCGGAATCTGCGGGTATTGCCCGCGCAGCAGCACCAGCCCGGAAAAACCATAGGCGCCGGGCATGTTCAGGTCCAGCAGGACCAGATCCCAGTCAGCCTTTTCGGTCAGGCGGGTTTCCAGTTCGGCGATGCTCGCCACTTCAACCAAGCGTACATCCGGGCCAAGGCCCAGCGTCACCGCTTGATGCAGAGCGCTACGAAACAGAGGGTGATCATCGGCAATCAGGATGTCGTATGTGGCCATTTTTCAAATGATCCTGTTTTTTGATGGCAGACGCGGTGCATTCCGGTCTGGCCAAAGCAACTCAAGATGCCGCTTTTGAAGCGATATCCACAGGGGCACGTTCAACGCCAATCAACAGCAAACACGGCGTTTCAAACCTTGGCCGCACCCTAATCGGCGCCAAGCATGCCCAGCGAAGACAGGGTGGTCAAGCAGCACGGCCGCCACTGCGTACAGTATGGGCCACTATTGGGCCAACTCCGGCTGCGGCTTTCGTATATAGGGCAGCAGCTCGGCGTGCGCGGGGGTCGATTCATTCATGTCCAGTTGTTGCTTGGCACCGAGGTAGTGCTGGCTGAACACGTCGAAATAGGCGTCCAGCGCAGAAGCCGCGTCGCTGTCACCCGCCAGTTCGAGACATAGCGCAGCCACTTCGGCGGTGCACAGATGTTCGCTGCGGGTCGAACGGCGCAAGCGGTAGCGCGAGAGTTTGTCGGGCAGCAGGCTCAAGATCGGCAAACGGTCGAAATACGGGCTCTTGCGGAAGATCTTCCGCGCTTCAGTCCACGTTGCGTCGAGCAGAATAAACAGCGGGCGCTTGCTGCTATCGACAGCGACGGTGTTGGTCACCCGCGACGGCTCGACGTATTCGCCGGGAAACACCAGGTACGGCTGCCATTGCGGGTCATTGAGCAGTGCGAGCATCTGCGGATCGGGCTCGGTGCGCGACCAGATGAACGCGTGGTTATCGCGCACCACATCAGCGATCAGCCAACCGGTGTTGCTCGGTTTGAACACTTCCTTGCCGGTCATGATCAGGCACACGCCCGAACGGGTGTCGACGCTCGGGCGCCACGCGCACAGGCAATGGCTGATGATCACCCGGCAGTCGCGGCAACGTTCGGAGCGAAAGCCACGGGCCTGAATCGGCTTGATGCCCTCATCTTCGCGCTGGTCGCGCAGACGGGCGACGGCGTTGGGGGCATGGTTCATCGTGGATAACGCCGAAAAGCAGGAAAACTCGACACGAACAACACTCGGCAGGGCAATAAAGGCCGGCAGTTTACCAGAGCGACGGGCACAAGCCTGTACCCTCCCGACCGGCTCCCCTATAATTCGCCGCCACTGAACGCACAGCCCCGAGGCTGGTCGAACCACCAGTCACCGAATCAGGAGAGTTTCATGCTGCGCCTTATCGTTCCCACCGCTGCCATTCTGCTGGCGTCGTCCTTCACCGCTCAGGCCGCCTCCCTGAGTGAGCAGAATCTGAACCGCGAGCTGCGCAACGTCGCCGCTCAGAGCAGCGTCGGCACGCCACGCGCCATCAGCGAAGACATTCTTGATCAGGGCTTCACCGTTGAAGGCACGCAGTTGATCAACCACCTGAGCGTGCAGAAGAGCCACGCCGACAAAATGCGCGCAGACCCTAAAGCCGTGTATTTCCAGTTGGGCGCCTCGGTGTGCAACAACCCGTCGTTCCGCAAGCTGATGGCCAAGGGCGCGATCATGCGTTACGACTTCACGGAAGTGAAAACCAACAAAGCGATCGGCTCCGCCAGCTACCAGGAATCGGATTGCCCGAAAGCCGGCCCGGCGAAGAAGAAGTAATCATCGCGAATTGGCGCGCCGCTGTTCATCCTCGGCGCGCAGTTCGGCCAGCAAGGCCTGTAGATAGTGCGACCGCCGCTCGCCGCCCGCCAACCGCCGGCAGCACTCTTCTTCGAGACTGACCTGATGGGTCTCGGCTGATGCCTTCAACATTCGATACAGCTGCGTATCGATTTCCAGAATCACTCTGGCCATGTGTCCCGCCTCCTTGCCACCCGCAAATCCTTGAATAGCGTGCACCTTGCGTACGGTCGTTGACGCAAAGCTGTCGTACGGCGCCTGTAAGTTAGTTAATCAGAGCGATTGCCACCCGGCGCACGTTCAGACGAGCGGTGTCGGCATTGGCGGAAAACAATAAACGGTTGCCAGCCCCAACGTTGCGGCGCAATGATCGAGTCGGCGCAAATCCTCGCAAGCGTCTAGATTCAGAGTATTCACGATCTTTTTTCAACGGCAGGCAAGGAACTGCTGATCGTGTGTTTTTTGCAGCGCGGCACTGACGTCGCTCGTCAGGGCCATCCGCTCTGTGCAAAAGGAGACGTTGAATGCCTTACCAACCGAATGACCTCTTAAGTCGTCATTTTCAGGAAAGCGGTCCCGACCTCATCACCCAGGTTGAAGAACAACTCAGCCGTGTTTCCCCCAACAGCCCCAACCTTCCCATCTACCGCGACATGATCCTGACCGTGCTGCGCATGGCCCAGGAAGACCACAACCGCTGGAACGCCAAGATCACCCTGCAAGCCCTGCGCGAACTGGAGCAAGCGTTCCGGGTGCTGGAGCAATTCAAGGGTCGACGCAAAGTCACCGTCTTCGGCTCGGCACGTACACCGGTCGAACACCCGCTGTATGCCATGGCCCGAGAACTCGGTGCGGCGTTGACGCGCTCGGACATGATGGTCATCACCGGCGCCGGAGGCGGCATCATGGCTGCAGCCCATGAAGGCGCCGGTCGCGATCACAGCCTCGGGTTCAATATCACCCTGCCCTTCGAGCAACATGCCAACCCGACCGTCGACGGCACCAGCAACCTGCTGCCGTTCCATTTCTTCTTCACCCGAAAACTGTTCTTCGTCAAAGAAGCCGATGCACTGGTGTTGTGCCCGGGTGGCTTCGGCACGCTGGATGAGGCGCTGGAAGTGTTGACGCTGATCCAGACCGGAAAAAGTCCGCTGGTGCCGGTGGTTTTACTGGATGCGCCGGGCGGCACGTTCTGGCAAGGCGCGATGGACTTCATTCGCCAGCAACTGGAGGACAACCGTTACATCCTGCCGACCGACATGAAACTGATGCGCCTGGTTTACAGCGTCGAAGAGGCGGTGGAACAGATCAATCAGTTCTACAGCAACTTCCACTCCAGCCGCTGGCTCAAGCGTCAGTTTGTGATTCGCATGCATCACAAGCTCAGCGATCAGGCGCTGGCCCACATGCAGGAAGCGTTCGCCGATCTGTGCCTCAGCGACCAGTTTCATCAACACACCTACAGCGGCGAGGAACACGACGAAGCACAATTCAGCCATCTGGCGCGACTGGCCTTCGCCTTCAACGCGCGCACTCATGGCCGCCTGCGGGAGCTGATCGACTACATCAACCTGCCGGAAAACTGGGCGGATTCCAAACCGCAAACGGCGCAACGCGGCCGCGAACCGTCGCAGGTAATTTGAAGGCAAAAAAAACGGCCCGCTATTTTCATAGCGGGCCGTTTTTATTGAATCGGATTAATCGTCCATGCCTCGACCGCTGAACAAGCGGTTGATCATCTCCATCGAAAACCCTCGATACGCCAGAAACCGGCCTTGCTTGGCCCGTTCTTTTGCATCAATCGGTAAATGTCCGGAGAACTTCCTGCGCCATGTGTCCTGAAGTTGTTCCTGCCAACTGATACCGCTTTCGCGCAGGGCGAGTTCGATATCGGCACGCTGCAAACCGCGCTGGCTCAGCTCCTCACGAATCCGTAGTGGGCCATAACCGGAACGGGCACGGTAGGAAACGAAGCTTTCAAGATAACGGGCTTCGGAAAGCAGCCCCTCTTCCGTCAAACGGTCGAGGGCTGTTTCGATCATCTCCGCCTCGGCGCCGCGCTGACGCAATTTACGCGTCAGCTCGACTCGACCATGCTCGCGGCGTGCGAGCAGGTCCATCGCGGTTCGCCGCACCGCGACGAGGGTATCGAGTACGGCGGTGGTCATCGCTGCAATCAGATGTCAGCGTCGACCAGGTCGTCTTCAGTCTCTTTGACTGCAGAAGCCTTGGAATCGATCACCGCCGGAGTCAGCAGCTTGTCACGCAGTTGCTTCTCGAGCTTCGCGGCGATTTCCGGGTTGTCTGCCAGGAACTTGGCCGAGTTAGCCTTGCCCTGACCGATCTTGGTGCCTTCATAGGCATACCAAGCGCCGGACTTCTCGACGAAACCGTGCAACACGCCCAAGTCGATCATCTCACCGTTGAGGTAGATGCCCTTGCCGTAAAGAATCTGGAACTCGGCCTGACGGAACGGTGAAGCGACCTTGTTCTTCACAACCTTGACGCGGGTTTCGCTGCCGACTACTTCGTCGCCTTCCTTCACCGCGCCGGTACGGCGGATGTCGAGACGAACCGAAGCGTAGAACTTCAGCGCGTTACCACCGGTGGTGGTTTCCGGGCTACCGAACATCACGCCGATCTTCATGCGGATCTGGTTGATGAAGATCACCAGGCAGTTGGCGTTCTTGATGTTACCGGTGATTTTACGCAGCGCCTGGGACATCAGACGGGCTTGCAGGCCCACGTGCATGTCGCCCATTTCGCCTTCGATTTCAGCCTTCGGTACCAGGGCTGCCACGGAGTCGACGATGATCACGTCAACAGCGTTGGAGCGCACCAGCATGTCAGTGATTTCCAAAGCCTGTTCACCGGTGTCCGGCTGGGACACCAGCAGGTCGTCGACGTTGACGCCCAGCTTGCCGGCGTACTCAGGATCGAGGGCGTGTTCGGCGTCGACGAATGCGCAGGTCGCGCCGGCTTTCTGAGCCTGGGCGATCACGGACAATGTCAGTGTGGTTTTACCGGAAGATTCCGGACCGTAGATTTCAACGATACGGCCTTTTGGCAGACCGCCAATGCCGAGCGCGATGTCCAGACCCAGAGAGCCAGTGGAGATAGCCGGGATCGCCTGACGGTCCTGATCACCCATACGCATCACGGCACCCTTGCCGAATTGACGTTCGATCTGACCCAGGGCCGCAGCCAAGGCTTTCTTCTTGTTGTCGTCCATTAAAGTCCTCACGTAATCAATAAGGCCTGACGGCCAACACCTGTATAAGTAGCCAGTATTATTCCACAGCGTTCGCGGATCGCCTACCCCTGATTTTCGATTTCTCGTGCCGCTAGTCGCAGGAGCCCCTCTAGCGCGGCCTTCACCGTTTGTCGGCGGACTTCATCGCGGTTGCCAGGGAAGTGCTGAACCTCACTGGTGACCGTTTCGCCAACACCCCACGCCAGCCACACCGTGCCGACCGGCTTGTTGGGAGAGCCCCCGTCCGGCCCGGCAATGCCGCTGACCGCCACGGCAAACCGCGCCAGGCTTTTTTCCTGCGCGCCACGCACCATCGCTTCGACCACTTCAGGACTGACCGCGCCCACCGTCCCGAACAACTCGTGCGGGACATTCAGCTGCTGGGTTTTCTGCCGGTTGGAATACGTCACATAACCGGCTTCGAACCACGCCGAACTACCCGGAATACGGGTGATCGCTTCTGCAATGCCGCCGCCGGTACAGGACTCGGCGGTGGTGACGTGGGCATTGAGCACTTGCAGACGTCGGCCCAGTTCGGCGGCCAATTGGGTGGTCTCTTTCACGGCATGCTCCGGATCGTGTGGAATGCCTCCACCGTACACGAGCCGGTTGCGCTTTCAATATACAGACTCATTCAAAATGTTCGGGCGACAGCGCTCTGACATATGCCTGACAGGCCTGCAAGGCGATCAATCCGCGGTCGCCGGTGTCGGTGATGGCGATAATTCGTTGAGCATGCGCCGGGTCAAGTCGGGCGCGTACGGTTGCAGGATCCACGCGGCCGGCGCCGGTGGTGGCAGGCACGTTGCAGCCTGGGGCACTATCACTGGCGTCGAGAAGGACTGACAGGCGCACATCAGCAGTGGCAAGACGATCGCGCAGGCGATCCTGATCACGTTGGGCATCGCTCAGTGCTCGGTAATGGCTTTGTTCACTGGTCGCGAGCCGTTGCTCCAGCGCCAGACGTTTATCCTGCTCAACCTGTTGCGCGGTGGCGGCGGCCTGGGTCAGTTGATTGAGGGTTTCGGCGTTTAACCGCGCCTGCTCGGCCAATTGTTGTCCGTAGCGCCAATTCTGAAACTGCCAGGCCACGGCAAACGCCGCCAGCGCCAACAGCAAGATGCCGATCATGCGCCAGGGGATTGGCATAACACTGCCCTCGCCCGCGCCCAGATTTCCAGGCGATCCTGCAAACCGTTCAACCCGCCGTTGATGCGACGGGTGATCGTGTTGAACTGCTCACGGTCGGCCAGCTCGTTCAAGCCGTTCTGCTCCCAGAACCATGCAGCGGATTCAGCCGCCCATTGCGGTTGCTCGAGCAGCTCGGGCAACGACAACAGCCGCTCATCGCCAAACAGGCCGAGGCTGCATTGCCTATAGTTGCTACGGCCAGTGATTTGTATCAGCCCACGTCCGCGATACTTTTGCCCGTCGCCATCAGCCTCTGGCGTATTGCCCAGACGCAGCGCCAATGTGCCGGTGTCGTATTTGCTCAGGTATTGGTTGTTGCCCAGCTCGCGCACATAGCGCAGTTGCCCCGACTCGTGGCTGACCTGCGCCAGAAACGCAGCCATGCGTTTGGGCGTGTCGATACGACGCCGCGTCATGGCGGCGTTGAGCACCGAAACAAAAACGCCCGCTTGGGAGCGGGCGTTGGGCATGATGTCGATAAGGTTGTTTTCGGTTATTTGCATAATGCTTGATCCTCCCTGGATATTCCCCCGATTGAATCACGGCTGACGGCCAATGCCTGCCAGCCATTTATTTGCCAGAGTTTTCAGGGTGCCCGCTGCCGCCTCAGGTGTTTCGTCCAATGGAAGCACCTGCCCGCCTGATGACAGCCAAGCCTGATACTCAGCCCAGTCGCGATTGGTCGGGTCCTGCGGGATGAATGCTAAATCCTCCATGCGCAATACGCCGCAAGGAGCCAGTTGATAGGTCATGAGTTCACTCCTAGATTTCAGCGTCGGCTGTCCATTCAATCTGCAATGCTTGACCGGGCACGCTGTTGGGGGGCGTTAGCGTGCTGATCGCGAAAGTACGCTGGGTCACCCCGTGTATGAATGTCCCCGTACACGCTGTTTGTGCGGTGAAGTTCCAAACCTGATTACTGGTATTTGCAGGGCAATACAGCACAACAGTCGGTTGCACTCGCTTGAGTACCTGCATGTGGATGGCCAAGCCATATTGACCAGCGTTGCCTCCTGCGGACTGGCTAAACGAAAGAATGCACGTGCCGGCGCCGTTGTTCGCCTGAATCGGTAGACGGTTGGCGAACGACTTCTCGAAGTAACGCTGACAAAGCATCAATTCTTCAGCAACCGGACGGTATTCGAAAGGCGTGGAAACAGGCCCCTCTTCCAACTGGATCTGCGCCAGATCAACCGTCTGTACGACGTTGAGCGGCAGGTCGAACGCCAGTCTCAGGAAATCGTTCGTGCCAAGCATTTTTCCCGCAATGGACGGTACCTGAAATGTCGCCGTGTATTTTGTCCAGGCAGTGTTCAACTGAAAGGCTTCGACCGCTTTGGTCACGGGTTCCGAACCACTTGCGCCAAAAAACTGCGTAACCGCTACTTTCAGTTCGCGCGCCGCATCAGATCTTGCCCAGAACGTGACGGTAGCGGTTTTCCCGGCAAGGGTTCGCACCGATTCAATGGCCTGGGAGATTTTGTGTTCCGTTGCGCCAACGCCCGCCGTCGTCTGCTGCCAGCGCAGAAAAGAGGCCGGTTCATCAGCCACCTCGGTTTGCCCCGGGACGAAACTCTGCCGGCTGATAGCCACAGCCGCATTGCCGCTCCAGTCACAGCGAAACCGGTCTGCCACGTAACCACCCACATTCGGTGCCTGATTGGTCGTCCCGCGTTGCCAGATATCGAAGCCACCATTGATCAACAGATTCTTGCGGTACACCTGCACCGGGAATTGCTGCAAAGGGTCGGGTTTCGCTAACTGCCGAATCGCCTGGGCCAGTTGATTGGTCTGCTCTTCATCCGGGGTTAAACCGGCGGCAGTGATCGCGCTGAGAATTTCCTGGGTAACGCTGTTGCCCCAACTGGCCGGGATCAACGAGCCAGGCTTTCCCGCGATCGGGTCTTCATCGACAAACTTGCCGTTCTCCAGGCCTGAGCCGGGAACGCTTTTTGGGTAATCCACTTTCAGCTCCTTTCAGGTCGCATGAAACGCCAACGCCCGCATAAGCGGGCGTTGGCAAAAATTGCTGTAACACTCTGTTTAACTCGCGACATCAAGCCACAGCCAGCATTCGCATCAGCCAGTCCGGCGGTAAGGGTCGACTCGCGTCTGCGGGAAAACCCGTGCTCGACGGCCAGTCCCGCAGCTCCTGGCGATAGTCCAGAAGCTCGTGATGGTCCTCGATGCTCAGGCTCATCGGTCTGCCTGCGGTCTCCTCATCCCGATCACGATCAACCAGCCATTGGCTGGCCAACAGCTGCCCGTCGCGCCACTTGCGCGCCAGCATCGAAAGCTCGGCATCCGACAGCGGCGCGGCATCGATCAGCACTGGCAGACCATCGGCATCATGGCTGCGGATTTTGCCGGGCGCCGGGTTTGCGATCACAGCGATGAAACGCTCCTCAGTGATCGGTACTGCATCACTCGGCATGCTTGGATTGATCCCGGATAGGTATACACAGCCTGTGGACTGACTATAAAAACGGTTCATGGTTACTCCTCAGCGTCCGAACGCGATTGCACAAAAGCCGCAAGGCAACAGTTCCGAGTACAACGTGAAACCGTTCTGATTTTTCGCACCCAGCGAAACACTGCCCGGAGCCGATCCATTCAAAGTGGAGGGAAATACCGCAAGACAAACGTTGGGAAACGCCAAGGTAAAACTCGAATATGCCCCTTGAATTCCTAAGGTCGACAGCCCGACCCACTGAATGATGAAACCACCCAGCCAGGAAGGAAAAACAATGTAGCCGTTGGTGGTCAGACTGGCAGAAAAGCCAAAGCGCAGCGTTTTCGGCGTCACGATCGTGGTGGTATCCGCGCCACTGTCGGTCTGCGCCTGAGTTGCTATCTTCGCCATCCCGGCAATGCTTTCACTCGCCTGCACCACGCGCTTGGCAATGGCTTGAAAAACCCGCAACGGAGTCATGCGTTTAACGTTGTCGGTTCCCTGCTCCGCGTCTTGAACACTGGCCACAGGCACCACACTCTGGGTGATTTTCTGCTCGATGGCAGACTTCAATTGAGCGTTGTCCTGCTCATCCGCTGCGAGGCCAGCCGACTGAATCACATTCAGCACTTCCTCAGTGACAGCATTGCCCCACTGCGCAGGAATCAAAGACCCGATGGCCCCGGTCAACGGGTTTTCGTCGACAAACCTGCCGTTGACCAGGCCGGTGCCGGGCAAACTTTTTGGATAATCCATTTCACTTCTCCTTGTAGAAATCAGCCGTTCACGGCAGCGCCGGGGACAATCGGCCACGTGATCTCGTCAGGAAACCCGCCCTGCTTTTCGAGGCGATTGAGTTCGACGCTGTAGAGTTTCCATTCGAGCAATTGCAGTTGTTCTTCGTGACTGGCATCGCCGATGTCTTCGGCGTACTGAAGAGGTGCAATGCGCAAAACGGCTTCGCGCAGCAACACATCACGCTTGGCGAGAGACTGTTGGCTGACGCTCGACAAACGAGCCTGCTCATCCAGCACCCAGGCGTTGTCGCGCCAGACATGGAGCTCGCCGGGCCAAGGCTGTGACGTAAGGGTTTCGGGCAACGCCCCCAGTTCGGTCCAGATCTGTTGGGCGCCCCCGTCCTTGCGATAAACCCCACCGCGGCGATCGATCGCTTCACGGGGTACGCCATTGATCAGTGCCCAGCTACGACCGGCTTCAGGCTCAGGCAACTTAAACGACAGTTCGATTGCGTTGGCGGGAAGCTGAATGCCGATTCCGGGCGTGACAGGAAACTCGACGGGGCCGGACAGAGCGCCCGAGCCATCAATCAGATAATTGAACATGGACACCTCAGATAAGTTTGATTCGACCCGGATAAGCAATATTTCGAGGACGCGTGATACCACCATGGTTCAGCAAATCAGCGTCAGTGATTGGCGTAACCGGCGCTGCAGGAGTGATGTATTTGACGGTGGAGCCCGCGTAATCGGCGTATTCGCCCATATCGAAACCCAGTTGGGCCTTCTGCGTACTGATGTGTGTCGCGAACAGAATATTGTCGCCAATGCCGTTGTCACCCTGAACTAAAGAGCCTTTTTGCCAAGACCCCGGTGCACGCCCGGTATCGACCAAACGGCCTTCGGCCAGTACGCGCAAAAATTCGCCACGGGCTTCTGGCAGACGAAACGTCGCGGCGCCATCTCCAGGCGTCCACGCGCCGCCCCGATCGGCTTCAGAACGCAACATGCCCGACTGCTGTGCGTGATCCCAGAGCCATGGCCATTCCGAGCGATTGAGTAAGGAACCATTCAGCACTGCATAGCCACCGGGCATTACAGCCAGAGTGGTTTCAAAGGCTACGTAGCCGAGCGAAGCTCCGTCCAGACGACCGATCGGCCACCAATTGCCCGCTGTATCGCTGCGCAAATGCCACCAGTCACCTGCCCCCATCAATACGAAAAACGGATAACCCGAAACATTCAGGTGGGTGTGAAACCTGATCAAGTCGCCGCCTGAACTTTTCACGACAAGGCGATTACCGCTGTTATCGACACGTCGTACAATGACATCACGCACGCCCAGGCTGGTATTGGATGGCGGCAAACTGACGCTCACTGCCCCGGCCCCGGCATCGATCAGAACCAGGCCCAACTCATCCATGGTCAGAGACCTGGAGGTGCCAACCCGAGTAATGACCGAACGCATCGGACTGGAATTACCAATAATCGACTGAATCGCCTTGTACAACTGGGCGGTGTCCGCTTCGGCAGCCACCAACCCGGCACCAGTAATCACACTCAGAATCTCCTGAGTGACACTGTTGCCCCACACCGCCGGAATCAAAGAACCCGGCGTGCCCGCCACCGGGTTTTCATCGACGAAGCGGCCATCGACCAGGCCGACGCTGGGGACACTTTTTGGATAATCCATGGGTTGTTCGTTCCTTTGAAATGACAAATGACCCGTGCAGACCCAGCGACTGCTGCGCGGTGGATTCACGCTCGGTTTTCTGCAAATAAAAAGCCCACGTCGAAGTGGGCTCGGGTGCTGCGCGAGGAAGTTTGCAAGCGGCCGTCAGGACATCCGCGCCAGCCACTTAGGTGTTTGCGGCCGCGATTCGGCGTCAGCGGTATCGTTGCCGCCGGGCCAATCGCGCAAAGCCTGACGATGGGCCAGCAACTTCGCAAACTGCTTGCTGCTCAGACTGGTCTGTACTCCGGCATCCGATTCGTCGCGATGGCGGGTCACCAGCCAGTCCGATCGGGTCAGCGCTGTCGTGCGCCACAGACGCTCCACACTTGAGGTAGCCTCGAGCGGCGCTGGATCATCGGCCGGTGCACTGAAGGTGCCGTCCTTGTAGAACCAACCGGCGCAAACGGGTGTGCCTGCCGGAACCGCAATACCGCAGTCGATATCACCGGTCACGAAACCGGTAACCACGTCATTTTCGATCATCGCTTTCATTGTCAAACCTCCCATCGGACACGGGCATTGACGCGGCCGACGGCATTCAGGTTCTGTGCCCACGCTGTAATGGCCACCCGGCCCGTATAACGATCAGTAAACCCACCCGCCGGCATGAATTGTGTGCCAACGAAGCTAACGCCCGTGTCCTCACTGATTACGCCGTAATCGGTTTTGACGTTGTCATCAAAGTCAAAAATACCGGCCAGGTAGGCACGTGGTTTACGCGCCCAGTTCAACGTCACCGAGTAATTGCCGTTGGCACCTGACCAGACGCCGACAGCCTCAAGGCGTGCCTTGTTCGCCAACGGCGTCAGCGTGGGCAAAGTTCCTGCACCCGTGGTCGCTATTCTGGCCACCAACATGTCGATACAGGTGGAGTCGAAGCCACCGCCACTGACACCGGATCCGCCCTTCATTGACGTCGGAACCGCATCGGTGTCCGTACCTTTTTGCGTGTAGCAGACCAGCGTTCCGTCACGCACCTGCATTCGCAAAAAATAGGTACTGTTGATGTCTAGCAGGGGCGATGCCCACACCGGCGTCAACAACGCACGCGGACGGGCCGTCATGCCAACGATCACTTCCTCGCAGAGACTGACCAGAACCCCGCCCGGCACCGACACAATCCCGCCCGCCAAGCCGCTGGCAGCGGTCACTGCAATGCGTCCATCCGCCGTGGCCACCGTTGGAAATGCCAACCCGGCGAAGGGCAAGGCATCCTGCGATAGCACGCTCTTGAGCGCCTTCAGCAGTTGATTCGACTCACTCTCGGAAGGCACCAGTCCCGCCGCGCGAATGACGGTCAGTAGCTCCTCGGTGACCGCATTGCCCCAAGTCGCCGGAATCAGCGATCCCGGCGTGCCGGTCAACGGATTCTCATCAACGAACTGGCCATTCACCAGACCTGAACCGGGCACACTCTTCGGATAATCCATCGCGCTTACTCCCTAGTCATAATTGATATGCACCTTGGTATGCGCCGGCGCACTGCGGTGGATCAGGCATTCCAGTGCCGAACCCGGATTAACGCCGAAGCGCTCGCCCCAATAGCTCGCGCCGTAACGCCGACCGAGCAGCAAGCGCCCGCCGGTGTTGAGCGTCCACATGAACTGCGCTTCCCACGTGCCCCAATGCGCCGAGCCGAAGCGCGAGCGGCCCATGCGCGGGGCTTCGAGTTCGGTGATCGTGGCGTTGGGATAGCCCTGGCTTTTGGCGATGTCGAGGTAGTAACCGACGGCCTGGCTGCCGACCGCGAGCAGGCGTCGGCGTACGGCGAGGCGGCGGTCGTCGAACAACGGTGTGGCCCCCAGACAAGGGTCGGGCAGCTCCATCACCCGCTCCCAGTCCGGCACCAGTTCGCTGACGCCGGCCGGGTCCATTTCGTTGAGCAGGTCAGCGGCGCGGGCGTCGAGGCGCGCCAGTTCGACGGCGACGCCTTGCAGCACCTCCTCAAGTTCCGGAACGCGTTCCGGATCCCAGGCCGGGCCACTGGGCAGTAGCGCACGCAGTTGCGCCTGGTATTGTGCGGCGGTTCTGATCACCCCCATACGCAACCCCCGAACGTCAGCAGTTCGCTGTCGTCGGCGGCGACGTTAGCGGTCGGCGCGCTGAGCACGTGATCGGTTTCACCAGCGGCGCTGCTGATCGCTTCGCGGATATGGCTGATCAGCAGGTCCTCGCCGAGGTCGGCTTCACGGTTGTGCAAGTCGCGCAGTTGGGTTTCGACGGCCGCGCGTACAGCCGTGGTGTCCGGTGTCAGCTTGAGTTTGTAAGTCACCGGCACCTGCACAGGCGGCAGCACATGCACCTCGGCGGTGACCGGACGCAACGGCTCGATGTGCGCCTGCACTTCAGCCAGTTGCTCGGCGTTTGGCACCGGTTGCGGGTCATCGTCGCGCATGATGTAGAGGCTCACCGTGCCGGGGCCGAGCAACCCGCCTCGGCACCACGCGCGGGTCACGCCCGGCACTTCCAATGCCCAGGTCTCGTAATCGCTGGCCGAACCACCATGGGGAATGACCCGGTAGGAACGGATCACCCGCGAACGCAGCGACTCCAGACTTTCCAGGGCGACGCCGCCACTCAGGCCCGGCTCAGCCACGACGAAGCTGCTGCCAACAACACCGGCAATCGGTTGCACCGGGGAGAGCGCCAGACCGGCATCGGCATTGCCCAGGCTGCCGGCGTCGAGTGCGGCGATGGTGGTGCTGTTGCTGCCATTGACCGTGGTGCGTGCGGCGGTGACTTTATAGGTACGGCCATCGTTGGTTTGCAGCAACGTATCAACGTCGAGCACCGCACCGGCGGTGGCGGTAAAACTCACCGTGCCGGTGGCCACTTGCGCGGGTTTGCGCGGCTGGTTCAGACGCAGTGCAGCAATGCGCTCCAGAGTCGACTCGTCGGCCTTGTCCGGCAGAATCTGCTCGGCAATCCAGTCGAGGTACCCGTACAAGCCATAGGCTGCGCCACTGAGGGTTCGGGCCAGCACTTGCGCATCGGACTGGCGCAGCGAATCGCCGGCCAGGTCGCTTTGGGTGCGCTTGATCAGCACCGGCAGCGAAGGGGTTTCAAACGGCATAGATCACCTGCCAACTGTTATCAGGGTTGATGTCCAGGCGTTCGCCGTCGGCCAGGGTCAGGACCGTGCGCAGGTTCAGGCGCTGGGCGTCGCGGCGTTCGCTGATGATGTCGATGGCGCTGCAGTGACCGTCGTCAATCAGCCATTGCAGGGCTTCGCGGGCATAGAATTCGGCGTCCATTTGGGTCTGTCGGGTCAGCTTGACCCGGCGCAACAGCCACAGCCGCGAACCGATACGGTCGTCGGCGACGGTCGGAAAGCTGTCGCCCCACCAGCCGAAACGTTCGTCATCGTCGAGGGCGTCGTCATCGGCAGCGCGGCGCCAGGTGAACAGACTGATAAGCACGGCGCGGGTCAGCGCGGCGTGGAGATTGGGGCTGATCAACATCATTTGCCTCCTGCCGGCGCGCCGGTCTGGCCGCTGCCGGCCTGGACGCCGACGTGTACGTGGTTGATCTGGCTGATGCCGCCAGCCAGTTGATCGCCGGTGGAAACAATCTTGCCGGTCTGGTTGATGACGGGCGTATCGAAGTTCACCGCCGAACTGGCGCGAATGTTCAGCGTGGCCGTTTCAATGTCGATGATCCGCCCGCGCTTGAAGTGAATCCTGTCGCCCTCGTCGGTGTAGATTGCCACCTCGCCGGCTGCCAGCGACTGCAGGCGATAGCGGCGGTCAGCGATGACCAGGGCAATAGCATGGGAACGGTCGCCGCCGATAAACGTGACCACGCCTTCGGCACCGGCCAGCGGATGGCTGGTGAAACCGTAGGGTTCGAAGTGTTCGAGGTCGTCGTTGACCTCGCCGGCGGTGAGGCGCATTTGCAGCGATTGCAGCTTGGATGCCGAATTGGCGAGCACGACAGTGCCGCGCGCCAGCAGGCGTGTCAGTAGGCTCATGAATTGTCCTTAAGACTTTGCCAACACAAAACCTGTGGGAGCGGGCTTGCCCGCGATGGCGGTGTGTCAGGCAAAGAAGTGTTTGCGGTAACCACCGCTATCGCGGGCAAGCCCGCTCCCACAGGGGCAAGTGATGCCAGTCAGGTTCGGTGTCAGGCCGGGGATTTTTTCGGGGGCATTGGATTGGCATCGAAGGTATGCGGCGGCGCCACGTTAAGGGTGGTCAGCGAACCCTGGGCCGACAACGAATAGGTGACTTTGGAAATCAGCATGTCGCCATCGAAGCCAAGCACCGGATCCTTCACCCGCACCAGCGTGTTGTGCCGCCACAAATCGCCGTTGGACTGACGCCAGCCCTGTACCTGATAGGTGGTGGCCTGCGCCCGGCCCATGCGGGTGGCGCTTTCCCATTGCGCACGCTGCTGCGCCAGCTCGAAGGTCAGTTGCGTGCCTTCGTTGATGATCGTGGTGCGCCGACGCTTGAAGGTCAGGTCAGCCGCCGTCGATTCCACTTCGCTGACCGCCGCGCCGCTTTTGCTGTCCGAGCCTTTTTGCTGGCCGATGACCCGGTATTCGGAGAACACCTGGCTGTAATCCATCGCCGCGCTGGCCGAGAGAATATTCTTGCCCAGCTCCAGCACATCGCTGGCCCGACCACCGCTACCGGGTTTGGCCAACACCAGCCGCCCCTGTTCGTCATCGGTGGAAAACACCCGCAACAGCGAGAGCAATCGATCGATTGACTGAAACACCGTTTCACCCGGCACGATGGTGTGTTTGGTCAGTCGTGCGGTCTCGGGAATTTCGTTGACCACCGATTGCGCATACTCCATCGCCAGCGCCTGGACGATGCTCAGCAACGATTGTTCCTGCCATTGATTAGGCCGGTTGGTTGCCGCGCAATCGACCAGATCTTGAGTCTTGGAACTGCCCTCGATGGTCAGGCCGATCTGCCGCCCGTCATAACGAATCGGCGCTTTGAACACGTAACCGGTGAGCACCAGATCATTGCCGATTCTCACCTCGCAGGGGTCACCAGGCTTGATCGGTTTGTCTACCGTTTGCCCCGGCCATTGCCAGGTGATGTCGAGCTTGAAAGTCCGGAACTGGCGCTCAAGATCAGCTGTAATTTCCACGCTTTTCCAGCCGCCGTATTCCAGGTTGTTGACCGTCAGCGTGACGCGGTTGTCCATCTCGCTCATGGTTTACTCCCCGGGAACTTTCACTTCGTTGGGCGAAAACCCGGGATGATTCGTCGGGTTGCGCTGCTGGATTTCCAGGGCCCGCGTGGCATCGCCCAAGTACTTGTAGGCGATCACAAGTGACGGCGCGCTTTCCTGAATGGTTTTGGTGACAACCCGTATACCCGAGGATGCAACGGCCTTGAGGTGCGTGACCAACGCATCCTGCAAATCGCTGGCGGCCTGGTGATGCGCAGCACTGGATTTGTTCTTCACCAGATCAAACGTGCTGACCAGACTCTTCAACATCGCCAGCGTATCGTCTGTCGACGGCACATCCTGACGATTGATCGGTTGGTTCACCTGCAAGCCCACGGAAGGCGTCGACGGCAATTTCACCGGTTTGCTTGCAACCGGCATGGAAGCGATCCACTGCGCCGCTTTCACGATCAACGTGTCCTGCACCAAATCAGCCATGGCTTGCGCCGCGGCATTGGTGTCCTTGCCGGTGGTGAGCTTCGGCGCATCGGCGTTGCGGATGGCTTCGAGTTGTTGCGACACGTCGGCAATCACGCCACGGTAGCCTTCCTTCGCAAACGTCTTCAGCTCCTTGATATCGCCGAGCAAGCCGTTGAACTCCGCCGCCAGCTCCTTGGGCAACTCCTTGACTGCTTTGACGAAGTCGGTGATGTCTTTGTAGTACTTGATCAGCGGCTGAAGCTGCTCTTTGATGATGCCGTAGACCCCTGCGAGGCTGTTGCGCAGATTGGCAATGCCGATACGCGCCGCCTTGATCAGCGTCATCGCCTCCTCGAAACGCGCGAGGGCAGAAGCCCGAAAAGTCCCGGCCTTGAGCAGTATTACCCCTTGGGTACTGACAGTCGCGGTCGGAAACGGCAACGGCTTGTCGGGATAGAACTTCAGGGTAAAGGTCACCAACCCGCCGTCCTGGCGGGTGTGGGTCATGTCGCATTCACCGACCTTGACTTGCAGGCGCCCGAGCCACGGATGCACCAGCTCGCCACTGCCCGCCTCCAACGCCTTGAGCAGCTTGTCGCGCTGCTCCAGGCAATCGGCGCCGACGATGAACGCGGTGACATCGTGAATCCTCGCCTGCTGGCCAAGGTCCTCGAAGTACGGCAAGTCACGCTGCGGATACTCGTGCAGCTGACCTTTGCGGCCGACCGGGGTTTTCGCCGAGTCGATCCAGAAACCGACACCGCGAAAGGATGCCGGTAACAAACGGTCACGCCAGTTCATTGGAACCTCCCACGGACAACGAGCGATAGCCGATGCGCGAAGACAGCGCCAGGCCCGGTTGATTGGTTTGTGGCTGATCAGTGCGCAACCCGGCCGGTGCGTTCTCGAAGCGCACGGTCAGGCCGCCTTCGAGTTGCGTACGGTTGTTGATTGCACTTTGTTGAATCAGCGCGCTGGACGTCTGCGTCAGCGAGGTAGTGGATTGCGTCAGTGAGCTGGAGGATTGCGTCAGCGACCCCGCCGATAACGGGGTTGGGGACGTAACGTCCGTGCTGGAGCCGAGGAATTGCGGCGCCCATTCACCTTTGCCTTCGGCATTGGTTTTTTCCTGTGAGCGGGTCAATACGTCGACCTTGGCCGATGCTTCGGCCGCGAGTTTGCCCAGGCCTCCGTTGAAAAAATCCCTGATCGGCGCCAGCACTTCGTAAAACGTGTCGCTCCACTTTTTGATCCAGGCGGTCAAAGGGTCCCAGGCCTGAATAAACATCTCCAGAGGCGACCAGCCCAATTGCTCGCGGATAACGCCGTACAGCGCGAGAATCGGCAAACTCATGTAATCCACAAGGTCCCGAAAAAAAGCCGCCACCGGCACCGACACCGCCCTGAGCAAATCCCAGATCGATGCAAACAGACCCACCAGCGGCTGCCAGTTCTTCAGGATCAGCGCCTGCGGTGAGTACGCAAACAACGTTGCGTAGAAGTCGATGACCGGCGCCGCCAGCGCTTTGAGTACGCCCCACAGCCCCGCAAAGAAACCACTGACCGGCCCCCAGTTGTTGATCAGCATCCCCATCGGCGTGAAGCCGAACAGCGTCCGGAAAAAACCGGCCATCGGCATTACCACCGGGGCAATCTCTTGCCATAGCCGGGCGAAAAACGCCGAGATCGGTTTCCAGTTGGCGACGATCAAACCTGCCGCCAATGCAACCCCGGCGGCAAAAAGCCCGATAGGCGAAGCGAGCAGCGTAAGCACAGCACTGAAACCCGCCGCCGCCGTCGTGACGACGGTGAATGCTACGGCTGCTGCCGCCAACCCTTCGACCAGTTGCGGATGATCGGCGACAAACTCGCCGACCGAGGTGATGACCGGCACCAGCGCCGTCACCAGCCCATTGACCGCAGGCAACAAGGCGTGACCGATCTTCAACGAAATGTCATCAAGGGAAACGTTGAATTTCGCAAGGTTGGTGGATGTTTCGCCCTTCACCACTGCGGGCACTTGTGCCGTCGCTGGTGTGCTCAACGGCGCGGGAAGCAGCGCGTCTTTGCCCAGCGTCGGGGCTTGGAGACTTTTGCTTTTGCTCGCCAGTTCGTCTTCGGCCTTGATCGCCTTTTTCAAGCCCTCCTGAAACGGCTTGAGCAAGCCGCCGCCCGAGATGAACCCGGACAGATCAAGCGGCTTGATCCCAGTGCTTTCCAGGCTTTTCTTGAACGCCGCGACCTTGCCCCGGACGCCCTTCATCTCGGTCTCCATTTTCTGCAGACCTTGCATGACCACGAGCATGTTGACCGTGGTCTGAACGTTTTGCTGGATCGCGTTTATCTGTGTAATAGCCATCACTGCACCTGCTGCATCGCATTGATCCGTTGCGCGTGCTCCAGCGATTCGCGGAGCACATCCAGTGGCCTGGCCATCATCTGTTCGGGGTCAACCTTCCAGAACCAGGCCAGGTCATAGGCGACGGCAATCAGGTCGGTGATGGCGCCGACGCCGCACTCATGAAAAAACTCGCAACGGCCCAGCTCAGCGCATTGAGGTCAGCCAGATCCAGCTGGTTGACCGACGACGGCGGAATGCCGGCGCACACGGCGATGTATTTGGCCGCCACGTCCATGTCGAGGCTGACTTCTTCGCTCTTGTCGATCTTGTACGGCAGCGCCTTGATCGCTCGCACTTCCTGCACCGTCGGACGGCGCAGGACGAGTTCGGTCAGGGGCTCGCCGTGAGCTTCGATCGCAACCTGAAGCTTCACGGCGCCGCTCATTGCCAGGTCCCCTTGATGCCTTCGAATTTCAGTTCGATGGTGGCGTCATCGCCCTTGGAGACCGGCTCTTCGACCAGGTAGGCCCCGGCCAGCACGTAGACTTTGCCGTTGCTGAATTCGCAAGTGACGGTGATGTCGGTGCCTTCGATCAGCTTCTTCAGCGGGAAGTCGGCGGTGTGCAGCGCGGTCACTTTGAACGACGGCGCGATGTCGGTTTCCTTGTAGAAGCCCGGTACGACGGTTTCGCGTTTGACCGCCATCAGCGGGGCTTCGCAGCCGCCATTGATGGTCAGTTGTGCGCCGTCGACCTTGACGTAGCAGGTGCCTGCAATCAGTTGACCCATGGTGTTACTCCCTTGAATAAAAAAGCCCACGCGAGGTGGGCTGAATGCTTGCCGTCAAACGTGCGGATCAAGCCGCGGCGTCGTACTGCAGACGGAATTGGTTGAGCAGTGCGAACACGCGCAGACCGTTGATGTAATCCGGCGGGAACAGCACGTTCACACGGCTCGGATCCTGCACGTCGCGCTCGACGATCAGGTGCTCGGCGAACAGCTCGGCGTTCTCGACGTGGCCTTCCAGTTCGAGCTTGGCGTACTGGGCGATCAGCTCGCCGCGAATGGTCGCCGGGGTGACGATCGGCTGGCCGGCGCCGAAACGGGTGCCGTCGGAGGCCAGTTTGTGCCGGCCGTATTTGCTGGTGATCACGCTTTGCAGACGACGGACGATGAACGCCGACTGGTGCATGGTTTCGCTGTCCAGATAGGAGTTGTCGGCCTGGCCAAAAGCGTTCTTCTGGTAGGTGGTGATCGAGCGCTGGATACGCACGTAACCGCCTTCGTAGTACGCGGTAGCGATGCCGTAATTGAGCAGCGACTGACGCTCGGTCAGGGTGAAGCGTTCGCTGGCCGGTGCCGGATCAACACCCGGCAGACTGCCGCTTTGCGTCGGACGGCTGGCGTCGGCGGAGATGAATACCGCGGTGCGTGCGGCCAGTGCTGCCGCTTGTACCCAGAACGGTTGCGGAACGCCCGGCTCCAGCGCCTGAATGGTCATGTGCTGATCGTTGCGTGCCTGGCCGGCAGCAACCAGAGTGCCGACAGTGCCGCGTTTAGCGCTGTAGACGTGACCGAACAATTGCTTGGCCCACGACCAGCGACCGGTGCTGTCATCCATGACGGCTTGCCAGGTGTTGAGGGTCGCCAGATCCGACCATGGCAGAGCGATGAACTCGAACGGCTCATCACCGAGCGCCGCGATGGCGTCAACCTGATCCGGCACACCGGCACCGCCGGTCATGGCGGTGATCGCAGTGGTCAGGCCGGCCGGGGTTTCTTCGCCGTTGCTCTTGCCCAGGCGATTGAATTGCAGGCTGATGTCGTTGCCGCTGTCGCCGGTCCATTTGGCGTTCAGGGTGACCACACCTTCGGCAGCGGCAGCGCTGAGCGGCAGGTCGGCCGTGGCGTTGATCTTTTGCGCCAGTGCGGTGGCCGCTTGCGCAGCGCTGGCACCGTTGACCACGGTGGCTTGCACTCGCACGCCGCCGACATACAGATTCAACACGCCAGCCTGAGTCGCGGTGCCGGTCAGGGTCAGCACGCCTTTGGCGATGGCGCCTTCAACGTTGTGCAGCGGCAGGCACCAGATCTCGCCAATCGGGTCGGCCTTGCGGAAGGTCTCGTACATCGAGGCGAGCATCGAGCCCTGACCGCCGATGCTTTTCGCCAGCGCAACGCTGGACACCAACACCAGTTTGCCAACCTCGGTCGGCGCGATGTTGTCGTTGACCTGAGCGACGATCAAACGACGCAGGGTCGAACTCGCGCTATTGGCGGCCGAGTTGTCCATTTCGGCGTAGAACAGCGGTACACGAATGTCCGCGGGGATGTTGCTGAATCCGATCGCCATTATTTGGCTCCCTTTTGTTTGGCTGGTGCGGTTTTGAGAGTGATGTCGCCGTCGGCCAGACGCCGGCGCCACCAGGCGCTGTCCAGCACCTCACGGCCTTCCAGCGGCAGCAGATCGCCGGCCTCCGGGTCAGGCACGACGCGGCCAGCGGCCGGCAGTACGGTGATGCGGTTGCTCATGGGGTTACGTCTCCAGAGAAAGTCATTTCCACGCGCCCATCGGGGCCCGGGCGTTTCAGATTGGGGTCAGCGGGGTCGATCGCATCGACCCGCACGGTGGCCCCGGTAAAGGACGACAAACCGTCCAGTTCACGTTCGTGCCAACTCTCCGCAGGCTGACTCGGCAGATTGCGGCCGAGCTGGAACTCGGCAAAAAAGCGCAGCCGGTAAAAGGCGCGGCTGCTGTTGATCGAGACCAGTTCGCCGCCGTCATAAACGATGGCGCTGTAGTCGTTGTCCGGCTTGAACCCGACCAGTGCGCGCCACAGTTCGGCGCGCAGGTCGTGCAACAGATCCAGCGCTTTTGTAGCGTCGCTGGCGTCAAGCGCCAGGACGATTTCGAAGCGTTCGCGGATCGGTTGAGTGGTGAGGTTTTGCGCGCTGCTGATGCTGGCGAGATCCGCCAGCGGCAGCACGTGGGCCGAGGGTGTCGGCAGATCGGCATTGCCTTGCAGCAACGCCAGATCGACGCCCACCGAAAAGTGATTGGCCAGGCTTGGGCATTGCCCACGCAGTTGCGTGAGGATCGGGGTGATCTTCATGGGGGTGTTCCAGAGTTGAATAAAATTCGGTCTGCAGAACACTGCAAAACCTGTGGGAGCTGGCTTGCCAGCGATGGCTGTGGGTCAACCGGCATCTCTTTTGAACGGGCTGGCCTCTTCGCGGGCAAGCCCGCTCCCACAGGGATCTTCATCGCAGTGAGAACGCGGGGAATCAGTCCTTTGCTGCGGCCTTGGGGTCGAGGCACGCGGCATCAATCACGCAGCGATAGCTGTTTTCACGATTGCCGCTGGCAGTGACTTTCTCGATCGACCAGCGCCCACGCATGAAGTCTGGCCAGGTGTCGTCGAGCAACAACAGCCCTTCAGCCGTCAGCAGTGGATTGCCCGGACAGGTGACTTTCACCTTGTACTTTTTGCGCAGCATCTTGCGCACCTCGCCCTCGCCGACCGCGATGGCATCGGCTTCGTTGGGCTGCTGCTGGCGGATAACCTTGTGCGGCGCCACACCGGTTTCAATCCAGCGCACCACAGCCGCCGCCGCATCCCAGAAACAGGTCTTGCAGC
This sequence comes from Pseudomonas sp. 4CAES_32.4, assembly GCF_058136335.1. Classification (NCBI taxonomy): domain Bacteria; kingdom Pseudomonadati; phylum Pseudomonadota; class Gammaproteobacteria; order Pseudomonadales; family Pseudomonadaceae; genus Pseudomonas; species Pseudomonas sp. 4CAES_32.4. The sequence goes on along the minus strand of NZ_CM176882.1, from coordinate 1,322,517 downwards.
CTTGTGTCTGCTCGCGCGCGGCCTCTTCCAGGGTGGCGCTGATGAAGGCCTGATCGCCGGGACGATTGTCGTGGGTGACCGACAACGTCACATCCGGCAGATCCTGGCCCGAGATTGATTTGATCTGACCGGGCCGCGCCAGCACATACGCATCGCCATAGGGTTTGGCGACCAGGTTGTACTTCTTCGCCAGCCGCGTCAGAAAGCCCATGTCGGTTTCATTGGACTGGTCGACGTGGGCGATCTTGATCATCGCCACGTCCGCTGCAACACGCGATGAAAAACCGTGCTGCGTCACCAGTTTGCTGAACAATTGACCGAGCGTCGTGGGACCATGACTGGCGGTGCGGCGCTGCTTGAAGCCGGTTTCATCATCCTTGGTGAATGGCGCTGCCGTGGCCACCAGGGTCAGGCGAAACGGAAACAAAGTCGGCGTCAGGCGAGTGACTTTGAACTGACCTTTGTCGACCATCTCCTCCATTTCCAGGTAACCCACCAGCAGGCCGATTTTTCCGCCGAGACTTGGCAGCCCTTCGAGACCTTCCAGATCAATGATCAGGGTCAGTTGATCCGACTCGATACCGGCGGCGTCAATGTGCTCCCAACTGATCAGACGCTGGTTGAGCAGATCGGCGTTTTCGCCATAAATCTGCACGACCGGGGTAAAACCCAGTGCCATACAACCTCCTTAATCCCAAGCCGTGAGCGCTTTGAGCGGGGTGGGTTTGCTGTCGAGTTCAGGCAGCACAATCCAGATGCCTGCGGGCAGCACCGAGCCGTGCTCGGCCAAAGTCGGGTTGAGTTTCCACAGCGCTTGTTCGGCGGCGTCATCGCTGCGCCCGGTTTCGCGGTAGAGCAGCAGATTCACCGAATCACCGGCCACGCTTCGAACCTTACGCATTGTTGAACTCCGCTAATTCGATGACCCAATCGAGCACCATCGCCGTGCCGTCATCGATGATCTGGGTCTGGGTTTCCTGCACGTTGTTGATCCGCCACAGGCCCCAGTTTCGACCGATGCCGTCAATCAGCGGCAGCGGGATTCGCAGTGCCTGCAAGGCGCGCAATTCATCGAGCCGATCCATGGCCACGGCGTACATCGACTTGCCGGTGATGGTCAGGGTTTCCGCTTTCTGTCCGGTCTGACTGGATTTGGGCTTGCTGGTGAGGATGGGCAAATCCATCCAGCCGCCATCGGTTTTGCGCAACAACTGGTGGTACGCGAAGTTGCGCGACAGACCGAAAATGAAACTGCCCAGTGCCATTTGTTGTTTCATCAGGCGACTCCATCGGTGAGGGCTGCGTCACGGCGGGTGGCGAGGGGGTTGTTGGTCAACAGCGGCAGGAACTGGCCGTGGAATTGTCCACTCAGTTGCTGCCCGATGATTGTGCGGATTTGCTCGGCAGTATCTGGTGCCGGGCAGGTGACCTGGATCAAGGGCGAGAAGGTGACTTGCTGGTTTTGGCTTTGGGAGGGAGCGTTGACCAGATTTTTCGCGACATCTCCCGGCGAAGAGAGTTTGTCGGCGGGCGGGCTGGCGAGTTTTTCCCCCAGGTATGATCCCGCTAATCCACCCAGGACTCCCCCGATGGCTGTACCGACAACGGGAAGAAAAAGCGAGCCGACGGCCGCGCCAATGGCTGTACCCGCTAACTCACCTGTTGCCGCTCCCACGGCTTTGTCATCACCCTCACGCCAGCCTTTCAGGCCTTTGTAGGCGGCGTGTGCAATCATCAATGGTGCAGCAACTTTACCCACAATAGGCGCAGCGCGAGACAGCATAGGCATAACCTTGGCGCCTGCGCTCCGCACTGCGGGCAAGACCTTGGCAGCCGTGCTTTTGATGGCAGGCATTACCTTGAGCGCTGCACCGCGTAAGCGATTGCCCAGGCTTTGGCGAGCAGCTGGAGTGCGCGGCGGAGCACTTTTCGCCGGGGTCTTGGCCCGTTTGCCTTGCCCCGGCCTGCGTGCTGATCGTTTCTTTTTGCGACCGCCATTGTCGTCATCCTCACCAGCGATCATTTCGCCAATTTCAGACGGTAAACGCGCAGCCGCCAGGCGCAAAAGTCTTGTGGAAACCGCGTCGAGCACTGAGGACACACCGGTCTTCAGCGCGCCTGCTACGAACGGCGTGGCAGCTACCCCAAGCAAAGTCAGTGCAGCGGTGACGAACGGGAAGGATTCGGCCGCCGCGCTCAGTTCATTGACCACCGCAGTCAGCCCGACTGCAAAGCCGTCTGTCACCGGGGCCAATGAATTGCCGACCGCCGTGGACAGCCTGTTCAGACTCGCATCCAGCGCATTCCAGCGTCCCTGCGATGTATTGCCATAAGCCTCAGCGGTTTGTGCCGCCGAACCTGCATCCTCACCGCGTTTAGATGTTGCATACAGGGACTTGTCAGAAACCAGTTTGAACGCAGTTTGAGCATCCTCAGGCTTCTTCAACAACTCAAGGATTGCATCGTTGTTGCCAAACAACGTTTTTGTGAGTGAAGCCTGTTTCTCTTCAGGTTGTTTCTTGAGTTCTTCCAGTACCAAATTGATCGTTTGGGGGGCATCGTCACTCATCCCACGCGCCAGCGACTCGGGGTTCAGCCCCATTTCGGCCCAGGCCGAGCGCTGCGCCGATGAGGCGGATTCACCCTTGCTCAGAACCGTCGTGAAACTCTTCAGCGCCGCTGCGGCATCTGTCTTGTTAGCGCCACTGTTGAGAAATGCCGCCGCAAGTGCAGCCACCTGCTCGGGGGTCATCCCTGAGGCTTTGGCGCCCTCCCCGGCACTTTGAACGACGGAACCGATGTCAGCGGTTTTGACGTTCAGGCCACTGTTGCCAAGGTAGCTGGTCGCGTCTGCCAAGTCCTGGCTCTGCACCCGATCAAGCTTCAGAGCGGTGTGCCAGCCCGCCAACATCTCGCCAGCAGCCTTGACATCGATCTTGAAGGCCGAGGCATTGATGGCGGCATCACGAGAGAAGTCCTGTAATGCCTCCTTTTTCTGCTCGCCCTTCAGACCATCACTGATGCCGGACCGCAATGCTGCCAGTTGCACTTGCAGCAAATCCGCGCCAGTAGACCCACTGGAGGCAACCCGTTTATCACTGGCAATTTCCAGGCTCTTTTCCGAGAGTGCCTGAAGCGATTCGTTGCTCAGGTGCAGCACCTGATTCAATTCAACCAGCGCCGTTTCGTTGGCCATTGCCGACTGAGTGATTTTTGGCGGCGGACGCTGCTCAATCTCGGCCTTGAGTTTGGACTTCGGCTCAGCGCTTGCAGCAGGGGCTGTAGCGCCAGCCTTGAACAACGACTGCTGGCTGACCAGTAGCTCCCGCAGCTTGATCTGCTCCTGAGTCAGCAAACGAATATCCACGCTTGCCAAAGCCAACGTGACGTTCAAATCCTGCAGCGGTTTGCCGAGGTTGTCGGGCAGCGTAAATCCGCCCGTTGTATTGCCGCCCTCACCGGCGTACGTGAGCGCATATTTGCTCTCTGCCATGCCGCTCTACTCCTGTTTTACGCCAAGGCGAGTGATCGCTATGTCGTAGCGGCGCAACGCCTTTTCGGCGTCCCATTCCAGAATCTCCGCTTCACTTACCGGGTAAATGAGCGGGACGATATCGAGGATTACTTCGATGTCGCGTTCCGAAAGTAGGCCGCCGGCTGGTTTAAAAAATCGTCGATGCGCACCTGCAATTGCGTCCAGTCCGGGACGGTCATCAGGGCCAGATCAGGGATCATCAGGCCGGTGCAATGGGCGGTGATGAACTCGGCGCGTTCCTTGGCCGTTTTCAGTTTCTTCATCACTTTGGTCGCGCGCAGCACGGGCATTTCCAGGCTCAGCGAAGTCACGGTGCGGCCGGTCACGGCGAGCGGTTGCAGCAGTTGCACCTGATCGGGATCGGCGGACTTTTCCGCGTCTTCGACCTGGTCGAGAAAATGCGAAGACGGTTGGGTCGACATCTCGTGCACGTACTGGGCGATGCTCACGTAGTCCGGGCGCTTGAGCTGGTCGAGTTCCTTGACCGACAGGCCGGTGGCGAGCAACGCCAGTTCGAAAAATTGATCGTCTTCATCATCGCCGGCGCGTTCCAGCGCTTCTTTTTGCGCGGCGTAGAACAGCGGCTTGAGCTGGATCTGGTTGATCTGCGAACCGTCATCGCCAGTGATTGGCGACAGCAGCTCATGCTGGGGTGGCATCCACGACATGTATGAATTCCTTGGTGATTCTTTTTTAGGGGGTATCGCTATTCCCTTGTAGGAGTGAGCCTGCTCGCGATAGCGATCCTTCAGTCAGATCCATGTCGAATGGACTGACGTCATCGCGAGCAGGCTCACTCCTACAGGGTTTTGTGTTGGGCCTTGAGTTACGGCATCAGCACCGCACGCCGGGCATCACCGAGAATGTCGACGCCGTTGAGTACGAACTTCTGGGTGCGCACGTCGATGTCGATCACCGGCACGCCGTTTTCCAGACGGTTGTAGGTACGGCAGGACAGTTCCAGTGTGGTGATGGCTTTGCTACCCATTTTCAGCGCATCTTCAGCCAGAGATTTCAGCTTGCCGCCTACTGTGTGATAGGTGAACCAGGTGTTGCCGTCCTGATCCTGTCCGGCTTCACGCACGTTCAGCAGGATGTCGTCGCCTAGTTTCACGCCCATCGCCAGCAACACTTCAGCACCGGTGCCTTGCAGCTTGAGCGTGGCATTCAGCGCCTTCGCGCTCTTGGCCATTTCCTCAACGATGAAGCGCCCGCCCGTCATGCTTTCCATGTCGAAGTCAATCTTCGGCGGGGTGAATTCTTCAACGGTCGCCGACAACGGCAGGCCTTGCAGGGTGGCCGCGATGGCCTGTCTTACGCGGTTGGTAAACATTAGAGAACGTCCTCCAGGAACTGCTCGATGATTTCATCGCGGGCGTTGAGTTGATAAACCATGTGTTCGTTCGGCGCGTAGCGGCCGTAGTCGATGACCACGTACCAAGTGCCGTTCTTGTACTTCTCGACGCTGTTGAGTTCCGGGTGCAGGTACACGCTGCCGCCAGGAATGGTTTCGTCGGCGACCAGGGTTTGCAGCCAGTCGTTGATGCGCTTGACCTCTTGATCCATGAAGGATTTGGTCAGGTTCTTGGCCATGGCTTTTTGGCCGGCCTTGACCAGCTTGCGGCTGATCGCATCTTCGAGACCGACGTAGCTGATGAACTTGCCGGTGATCGAGCGGTTACCCAGCAGCGAGAAGCCGCCAAGCACGGTGCGGGCGTAGTAGCTGACGCCGTAGCGGTTGAGCAGATCGCCTTCGGTGGAGGTGTCGAGGATGTTGTATTCAACGACCCGCGACACGTCTTCGGCGTAAGTCACCTGATTGCCCGGGCTCTCCCACTGCTTGACCTTCGCCAGCGCAGCAATCGCCAGACTGGACGGCGACAGGAAGACGTTTTTCTTCGCCGCTTTCGAGTACACGGCGGGCATGTTGTGCACCACCAGGCAACGGTCGAAACCGAGGTCGGCGCCGCCCAATTCCTGGCTGTACAGCACCTGATCGGCGACCGAGGCGTCCTTGCCGTCCAGCACCACACGGGCCTTGATGCGCTTGCCGAACGAGGCGAACTCGCTAGCCACTGCTTTGGTCCCGGTGAAGCCCGGCGCGCCGATGATGGTCAGGTCTTCCGGAACGCTGCCCAGCGCGGCCAGACCGAGCTTGCGACCGGTCAGCGGATCGACGCCGCCGATCACGTTGTTGACGGTGTCGGCCGGGGTCGCGCCCGCTTCGACGATGACCACGTACACCGGCACCTTGACCACTTTGAGGATCTGGTAAACCGCGTGGTACAGGGTGCCCTCTTCCGCACCGGTCGGATCGAGCAGCGCATGAGTAGTGAAGCTGTTGATGCGAAACGCTGCGTTACGCGGAATCAGCGGATCGGCGTTCGGCGCAGTGCCGACCAGACCGATGACGTTGTCACCCAGGCCACCCATGGCCTCGGGGGATTCGGTGGCATTGACGGTAATGCCGTTGTGCTCGAAGTTCAAAACCTCAGCCATGTTCAGTCAGCCTTCTTGGCAGCGGCCTTTTTGGCCTGGGTGGATTGGGTTTTCAGTTCCAGTCGACCGGCGAAGTGCAAGGCACTCGCTTCGACGTCGAGCAGATCAAGGTCTTGGCCGATGCTCGACCAGTGCCCACCGCCGGTGGGGAATGGGACGAGCACGGTGTAGGTTTGGCGGGTTGCCATTTTTCGTTTCTCCATAAACGGGAAAGCCCCTCGTAGGGAGGGGCTTGGCGGGTGTTGAATGGTTTTAAGCGGACAAGAAAACGCCCCGGGGTGCGGGGCGTTTATTGGGGCGTGGTGACTGGCATAGCCGCCGAAGAATCGGGCCAGCCTTCCTTGAGCATTTCATCGGTGTAAGTAGCTGACTCAAGCGCATTCAAAAGGTCTAGCTCTCGGTCAAAACAGGCCTGGACATGAGCACGAACAGCTTGAGCGATGGCCAGAATTTGCGTTGCGTTGATCTGGACAAACCCATCCAGCGTTTTGAAATTGCAGCGGTACTCCGAGTCGAGAATCGCCGACAGGCCGGTACTGGCGATGAGTGCCTGACTATCACGCGTGGTCTCGATGCTCACGCCGTCTACAGTGATGCCTGATGCCTCATGTGCGAAACGCTCTGCTGCGAACAATGCGGCGTAATTCGTTTCGACCTTCGGAATAGGTACTTTGACTACGTCACCATCGATCAGCTTCCAGATACCGTCCATATCAGTTCTTGTCGCTAAAAACACCGCTTCGCTGAGTTCAATAGCATGCTCGGGAATAACGCTGTGAATGCCCGAGTCATATCGACCAGTCAGCGTTCCGTTCTCATCAAATGTTGCGAACTTCATGATTAATCCTCACCTCTCGGTGTGTTAGCGACCAACTGCAAAATAGTAAAACTGGCCGGCAGCCTGACCCGTATTGCGAATAGTCACGTTAGCTTTACTGATCCCTTTGATTTGCCCGATATAGGTCGAGCCTACGGGAGCGTCCGTAGCGGTATTGGGATAAGTGGTAAAAACTGATGGATTAACCAACGGATAGGCTATCGGGAAAGCCTGTACATAGTTGCCTCCAGATGGAATAGCGAGCGTCATGCCCCATTGCAGAATCAAACCTCCCAGCCAGGTTGGAAAGATGACGTAGCTGCCACTCATGTCGCCGGATACACTGATGGAGAATCCCCAGCGCAGTTTCTTCGGAGTTACGATCGTTTTGTCGTCTGCGCCTGCATCCGCCTGCACTTGAGTCGCAACTTGTGCTGTGCCTTGATTGGTTTCGGAGGCTTGTTGCGCCAGCGTCGCCAGCGCAGTGATATCGATGTTTCCCTGATTGATCGGTGCGTTCCAGGCTTTGATACACCACATAACCGCAAGGTTGCGCGGCCGGACAATGCCAGCGTACAGATCGCTCGGCACACTTGAGCCAATCAAAGTGGCGTACCCCATGGTTACTGGGTACGTATTTCCTGCAGCCGATAGTGCATCCAGACCAAACTCGGCAGCCTTGCTACCGCTGGCTGCCCCCATACCCATTGCGGCAGTGAGACCGTTCGAATCCGCGTCATAACCAGAAAGCGAACCTTTCTGTTGACTGCCCATCTCACGTCCAGCATCCACGCCTCGCCCATGATCCCAACCGCGCAGAAATTCACCGCGCGACTCGGGCAAGCGGAAGTTGCCGGTACCCTCACTCCCTTTGTTATAGGTGGTACCAAGGTACGCAGCCAGATCCGGGTAAGTCGCAATGCTCTGCACACTGCCATCCAGTTCCAGAAAACCGGGCGGCACGATGCCCGTCGGGAAAGCCATCACCGCACCGACCGGCACGGCAGATCCAAGCCGAGATACTTCCTCGACCAGTGCCGCTACGTCGATGTTTCCTTGATTGACCGGGGCGTTCCAGGCTTTGATGCACCACATCACCGCGACGTTACGCGGACGGTTTTCTGTGGCTGTCCGGGCCTGTCGCGCGTTGTCAAAATTCAAGTTGGTATAGGCATCAGCCGCAGCACTCGTACCCTTTGCAACCCCGGACTTTGAACCACTGTATACGCCGTTAACCACCTGGCCGAGTCCCGTGGAGTCTGCGGCAGAAATCCCGCCCGTCAGCCGTTGCATAGCGTCCAGTTGCAGAGTGCCTATCTGACGCCCCTCATCGATTCCACGCCCATGATCCCAACCACGCAAAAATTCCCCACGCCCCTCAGGCAGGCGGAAATTACCAACCCCCTCATCCCCTTTGTTGTACTTGCCGCCCAGATAAGCACTCAAGTCCGGGTAAGTCGCGCTGCTCTTGACGCTGTTATCCAGCTCGAGAAAACCCGGCGGTGGCGAATCAACCGGGAACGCCACAATCGAACCCACCGGCAATGCCGATGCTTTGGCAATCAGTGCTTCAACTTCAGCCTTGGTATACGAATCCTTGATACCAAACCCAGCCAACGTTTCAGGATTCGCACCCGCCGTCGCCCGACCATATTCATCAACCGTCAGACTCTTGTAAGTCCCGGCAGCAATCCCGGTACGCCCCGCCAGCATCTTGAACGTCAGCGCAGTTGTGCCGAGGGTGATCGGGGCATTGGTGGTCAGGTGCCACAATGAATCTCCGTTCGCCGTACCCTCCTCGACCATCACCGTCAGGCCCGGCGTGACCTTGGCGTTGCTGTTGGCATCCGTCGCCCGCAGCCAGTCGCCATTGGCGACAATCCACAGGCCGTTGTCCTTCGCCAGCGTCTGACTCGGCAACAGCACACGGTCACCAGCGACCACCGCGACACCGTCAATCTGCTGCGCGCCGTTCAGCACGACATTGCCCGTCGCGGCGACACGCACCGATTGCTTGCCATCAAGTTTGCCGAGTTCTTCGGCGAGGTAACTCATGACCCAAGCACGCGTGGCCTTGACCACCGTGTCATCAATCAACAACGTCACCAGCGATGCATTACTCGTTTCGAAAATCGAACGAATATAGAACTCTTTGCCCGAGCCAGAAGTGGCCAGAACCGGTTTGAACGACTCCGGATATTTGACGATGGCGTAGAGAACTCCGGTATCAGTCCACAGCCCCGCTTCTCGCACATACCAGCCGCCGACATCCGGCGGAATGGTCACTTCGGCGAGCAGCCAGCTCGGATTTTTCTCGTCCTGGAACAGCGCATTGAGCGGTCCGCGCCAGACTTCGCGCTTCAGCGCAGTGGCGGTGGCCGCCGGGTTGTAGACCGCGCCGCCGCCATCGCCGACGGAAATCTGCGTCAACTTGATCGGCGTGCCTGCGGCTTTGCACGCCGTTTCGTAGGCAATCCCTGCGTTGGTGAGCAGGGTGTAATAGTCAGCCATTCAGGCCCCCTGAGGATAAATAGTGGATGTTTCGACGGTGTAGAGCGCCGCCGCCATGAACGCTTCGCCCGAGGTTTCGAGCCCTTCGATGACGATCGGATAAACCGTGGTCAGCTCACCGCAGAACGTCGCGGCGCCGATGACGTGATTGCCGAACGCGCTGAGCCCCACCGAGACCGTCAGCACATCCCGCTCGCTTTTGGCATCGGCCAGGCGTCGGTCGAGACGGGCGTCGATGGCTTCGCTATAGGGTTGTTCGCTGAAGGCGCGCACGGAAAAGCTGTACGGCGCGCCGGGCGGTGTCTGTTCGTACCAAGCGCGGATTTCCGGGCGCAGTTGCAAACCCTTGGCAGCGTTTTCCAATGCCTTGCGAGTGCCGGCCTGACGTGCCGTGGGCCAGGCGAGTTCAACGGTCAGGCGTTTTTCCGCTTCCGGCGCATCGGTGCTCCATTCGGCGACACCGCGATCCGCTGCCAGATACGGCAGAAAAGCGACCGGCGTTTCGCTGGGGTTCATCAATTCGGGGAACGGCGGCGCGATGCGATCCAGCAATGCAGCGAAGCCCAGATCCAGACCGCGCTCGAGGGCCGAGCTGTTGGCGGGCAACAGCGTCGCGCGCTGAGTTTTTTCACTCATAGCGTCAGCACCTCGACTTCAACCGCCGTGCAGTACGGCGCTTGAAACGCCGTGGTCACGATCGGCGCCAGCGGTTCCAGAATCTGCAATTGCACGGCTCCGGCGCTGTGCAGCGTGAAGTCGATCCAGCTCGGATCGACCCGGCCTTCGAGACGATGACAGCTGTCGGCGTAGGCCTGTAATTGCTGCTGCGCCGCGACTTTTGTCAGGCCGGAATCAGGGCCCGAATTGATCTTGGCGACGACGCGAATTTTGTAGCGCTGAATGTCGGCAGACTTGACGGTGACGAGATCGGTTTCCGGTCGCACGTCGGGACGGGCGAAGTGCTGACGCACCCCCTCAAGCAGGGCTTCGGACGCGGTGCCGTCGCCCTCTCGCGCCAGCACCGTGACCTGCACTTCGCCGGGCGCGGTGCGCCGGCCGTTGCCATCCTTGACCTGCGCGGCGAGGCCGTTCGGGTTGAAGGTGTACGTGACGTTCACCACACCGGCATCGCTGGATTCGACGCTCACCGTTGGCCGCTCGCCGAGGGTGAACACTTCGCGGCGATACTGCATTCGCGAACCTGCTGCCGGAGCATGGGGCGCCAGGTAATAACGCAAACGCGCATCGTCGTCACTTTCATAAATCGGCGGCACCGGCGGGAATGCCGCCGGGTCGCCGGCATCCAGCAACTGCCGTTCGAGGCCCATGTCTGCCAGCCGCGCATTGAGGTTGCTGCCGGTCGCCCACCACGCCAGCATCTGCTTGATGCGTGCGTTGTATTTGCGTTCATGGGTTTGCAGCCGGACGCAAAAGGCTTCCAGCGCCAGGGTCAGCAACTCGCTTTCGTTGTCGAGACTGATCTTGAGTTTTGCCGCACTGTCCGGCGAGCGCGCAGCGACGTATTCGACGACGAACGATTTGAACTCGGCGAGCAAATCCTCAAAGGCGTCGACGGTGATCAGGGCGGGTTCGGCCAATTGGTTCTGGCCGGGAATCAACATGCTCATGTCACGACCTCGAAGGTTTGTTGACGGTTTTTCCAGGTGCCGGCGAAGCGCAGCAGCAGTCCAGCGCCCTGACGGCTGGCGACGATCACTTGCGGTTGAAAATCGCTGATGCCGTTTTGTGCGTTATAGAACGCTTGCGCGGCGTGGCTCTGCGCTAGCAGCAGGACGTCGTCACCGAGGTTCTGCCCCAGCAGCGAGGGGATCAGCGATCCGTACAAGGGCCGTTTTTGCCGGGTGCCCAGCGGCGTGGTCAGGGCCCGGGTCGCGCGCTGCACAAACTGCAGCCAGTCGTCGACCGTGGCCCCACTGTCTCTATCGATTCCGATCATGGAAAACTCTTGAATCAGGGGCTAATGACACGGCCCTGGTGATCGACCAACGGGCCGCTGAAGTGCACGCCGGAGGCGTCGATGGTCAGGCCGACGGCGCCCAGTTGCAGGGTGATCAGTTGTGGCGTCATGGCCAGTCTGGCCGGGCCGATGCTCAGTTCCAGCGCTTCACGAGAACCGCTGAAAAAAGCCGGGCCGTTCTGCCAATGGAGGGTGTGGGTGGCGTCGTCGTAGCCGCTTTCGCTGCCGTCCTGATGCACACGACGAGTCAACGTCGGCACCGTGGAGGCCGGTGGAAAACGGTCACTGTTGAGGCCGAATAGAGCCACGCTCTGCGCGCCGCTTTCGCCGCTGCCGTAGTTGAACAGCAGACACTGCTCGCCCACGCTCGGGATCCGCGATTCGCTCTGCGCCCCGGCACTCGGGTTGAAGAACTTGATGGCCGGCGTCAGCAAACCACCGTGGCTGACCTGGCAGGTGTTGCTCGCGGCGTCGACAGTCTGGCAAATGCCGATGCGGCAGAAGCTCTCGGCGCGGCGGTTAAGGTCTTCGATCTCCGCTTCCATTTCCGCGAGGCGTTCGATGATCGGCCCCAGTTGCATGCGCAGTAATGCGTCGAACATCGATCAGCCCTCCAGCGCGGTGTATTGATCGGGATCGTCGATGTTGCTGACCTCCCAGGTACGGGCGAATTTTGGCGTGCCGAGCGGGTCGTCAAGCAAGGTCGGACCGAGGTAGAGGGTCTGTTCGAACGTCAGGGTCCAGGCCTTGAATTGCTCGCCGAACAATGACGGCAAGCCATCGATGTTGGTCGGCAAATCACATTGATCACCGGGCAAGTTCCAGCGGTTATCGGTGATCAGGTTTTTCAGCACGGCAATCAGATCGCACGCTGCAAACGCGGTTGCAGAAAGCGCCGGTACGACTTGCAGCGACACCGTCATGACATGAGCGATACGCCCGTCAGCGGCACGCACTCCTGGTGCATTGCGGTCGAAGTCGATCAGCACCCAGGCCTGATCGCCCGGCGCCGTGAATTCGTCGTGATTGCCGACGCTGATATTGAGTCCGGCGGTGTTGCGCAGCGTCGTCGCGATGGCGGTGAACAATTGCGACGGCTGCTGGATCGGTGTGGGCATACATGACCTCCTTTTCAATCGTCCACGCGCAGCCCTGCCGCCCAAAGGGCGGCACGAATGACATTCAAGGTTAAGGCTGGTCGCGGGGTGGAACTTCGCAGACGCCGATGCGCTTGGCGGCCCAGCGTTCGTACAGACCGATGGCCACGTCGGCACCGGCCATTGCGGTGAGGCAGCCGAAGGCGCCGGCAGCCCAGATCGACATGCCGGCGGCATACAGCAGCATGATCGCCGACACGCCGCAGATCATGCAGGCGCCAGAACGCAATGCCAGACGCCGCAGCAATGACCAGCCACGGGCGCCCTCCTTGTCGGCACGCCACATTTCGCCGGACACCCCGCCCACTACGGCGAGAAGGATGACCAGCCAGATCGGCATGTCGGCCAACGCTTGTTGCTCGTTTGTCATGTCACGCCCCCTGGTGTGATGGATGAGTGGTGTGTGTTGGGTTCAATCGATTTCTCTTGAGGTAGGCATTCCGAAAAACCCGGCACTGGGCCGGGCTTTTCAGTAATGCGCTCTCATCCCTTCGACTAGAAAGGGGCAACAGGCCAGTTGATCGCAGATGGATACCCAGACTGATTGCGGACTTCGCTGACGTCGATCCAGTACTGTTTGTAAAGCGCCAACGTCGTTACTTCTGCTGGCGCCGCTACACCGAGATCAACTTTGTATTGCAGTGGGTTGAACACTATCCATTGCGCGGCGACGTCGAACCGTTCCTGCATACGCGCATTGGTCATTTTGCGATGCTCCAGGTCAGTCGGTTCGACAAAGAGCAAACCTTCCGCATCCAGATCAAAAACCTTCCAGCCGACATGAGCGGTTGTATATCCGGTGATGTCATACCACCACCCATCCGACACGCCGTCCGGAAGCGTGGTGGGCATGGCATCTTCCGTTTCCAGAATCTGCAGGGCTACCTGATAACCGGTTTTGTAAACAGTCCCGACCAAAACGTAACGATTCATTGTCCTTGCCTCCGATGATTTCGAGCGCCCAAAGCGGCCGACCTGCGAACTTCTTGAACGTCCACCAGGCAGTCCGTGAAGCCGGGCAACTTGCCGGGCAAATAGAGATTCATTTGAAACTCCTCAATGGGTTGTCCTTTCAAGTGGGTGTTGCGATGAAACCTGGCAGGCATTCCAAAAAACCCGGCAATGCACCGGGCTTTTCAGTAATGCGCTCCTTCGCCTTCCTTCAAATCCTGTGTTCAAGAAGGAAGCTGACTTTTCGGCGCTACTGGCGCGGTACGAGTCCATTCAAATTGTTTTTCCGACCGCGGTCCCTGCCCGCCGGATAACTGCTTCTGGTGCTTTACGCTGCACACCCGGGTCAGTTGCCAACCCTCTGAACCGTTAAGGCCGGTTCATCGCTGCCTGTTCTTGTGGAACTAAAGAGCTTGTCTTGCCAGCCGCTTTGTCGAGCGGCTTGGTGGCAAGAATATGCATGGATGCATATACAGTCAATGCGTAAATGCATTTATTTATGCGTTTAAAATGCACAGGCGCATGGAGGCCCCGTCCAGAAAGGCCTTGAGGATTTTCTGCAGGCGAAAAAAAACCCGCCGGGAGGGCGGGTTTCATTTGAAGTCGATCAGATCAGCGGGCGTACATGCCCCACCAGAAGACGTGTCCGAGGATGACGATCTGCTCTTCCTGGATTTCCTGGAAGCTGTAGTCCTCATCCGGGTGCTCGTCGCGATTGAAGCTGCGCAGGCGGATGCCGGTCGGCAGGCGATAAAGCTGTTTAACGCGCAGCTGGCCGTTGTGATTGATCGCATAGAGATCGCCATCAATGATGTCGCCGATGCCGCACTTGCCCGCATTTACACCCACTGTGGCGCCATCACGCAGCACCGGCAACATGCTGTTGCCACGCACGGTCACGCATTTGGCCTGGTCGAACTGCACACCATTGTGGCGCAGACTGCGCTTGCCGAAGCGCAAGCTAGAGCGCTCGCTCTCTTCAATGACGAATCTTCCTGATCCAGCAGCCAATTCAACCTCGCGAAGGAACGGCACCGACACTTCGTCATCATCGACAGGCGTATCGTCGTCCCACAGCATTATGTCCTTGAGTTCCGCGTGCACGGCATCACGCGTGGCGCCTGCCGCCTGCGCGACATCCGCGCGCCCGCGCAACTGATCGGTACTGACATTGAAGTACTCGGCAATCTTCGAAATGTGTTTATCCGAGGGATCGACGATCTTCCCGCTGAGAATCCGCGAGAGAGTGGATTGAGGCACGCCGGTGCGACGGTGGAGCTCCGTGGGGGAGATCCCGTGCTGGTCGAGCAGTGCTCTTAAGACGGAGGCTACGTTGCGTTTTTGCATAACGCGCATAATGCTTGAAGTTATTCGCGAAGACAAATGCTGTTTTGCATAAGTGATGCATAAATCACGATTTGACCCGACGTGCTGCCGCGTTGGCTCGCTTGAGCCGATCGCTTCGGGCTTTTTTGTCGTAGTCGTCTTTCGCGCCCATGATGCCACCGGCGGCGTATACCCAATCGGTAGCGGTGCAACCCGAAATCAAAACAGCAGAGGTAAAGAGAGAAGCAAAGATAAATGCATTTTTCATTGTCGAATTTCCGCAGGTCACTGATATAGACGTGGGTTTACAGCTGAGTTGGCGCTTAATCATCAAACAGCGCTTGCAACTTCGCTTCGGCACGTTCGAGCCTGGCTTCATGCTTCTTGATGACTTTCACATCACCGTACTGACGCGCCGCCTTCAAATGGTTTTGTCTGCGCCGAACTTCCGCTTCGGCCTTCTGAATGGCTCTTTCGTGGTCATCTTCTGCAGAGGACTCACGACAGTAACGCTCGACATTCGCCAGCGCTTGCTCCAGGCCGGCCTTGCGGTAAACATTATCCGCCGCATCCGCGCGTTCTATTTGCCGAACAAGTTCAATGCGGCGATCGGCGCAACTTTGGCGCGAGTCGGCGAATGAACGCTCAACGATTAAAAGGCAACTGACCACCAGCATCAGGCTGCAAAAAATACTCAGCTTCATCAAACGAACTCCAAGTAGCGCTTCTCGTCAGAACGACCGCAGAAATAACTGACCCGATTCCAGGCATCACGGCAATTCAAGGTTTTCTGTAGACCGTATAAGGCGGCCGAAACCATTTCACGACAGCATGTCTTGCACGTTGGGAAGTGCTCCACCATCCACGCCATTGGCACATAAACATGATCAAAACACAGTAACACCGGCGTACAGTCAGACAGCGTGGATAGACTCACGTCTTTCTCTTTGCCACCAATTGCCGCGGCAACAAATACAGTGCCTTCTCTATTAATGGCAATGGATCGTTTCCAGGCCGGGGCTTGAACCCTATGAGAACTGCGCACACAAAACCAGAGCATCGATAAGCCCCCTTGATAACCCAACCGTCATTACATTCTTCAAGACAATAAAAACAGCCTGCTGTGCTGGCTCTTCGGCACAGTCGCAGAGGCTGTTGGCTTGACGTGAATCACATTAACAACGCAGGGTCGTCGAGGCCTTACTGGCGTCTTACTCAGTCTTACTCATTCGCTCCAAGGCCTTGCACCCTTGGGTTTTCGCTAGCGCGGGACGTGGCAGACGCCATTGATGAGATTGTTGATGTTGTAGTAATACTCGGTATCAGAGAAGTAGTTGAAGGTGACCATACCGCCTTGGAAACCTCCTTCCATAAACGGCAGTTCATCTCCTGCCGTGTCGGAATCAAACTTCACAATGGATCGCGTCTTGAACAGAAACCTGGAAGTATCGAGATGAGTGAGGGCAATGTCGAACTTGCGGTCATAGGTAAAGACTTTACCCTCGGGCGCTTTAACCACGTAGTACACATAGAGAGCGCCTTCTTTCGGATCGATCGTCATATCACCGACGCCATGCCAACGAACTTTGTGGTCATGGGTATGTACAAAGTCGATGGAGGCGAAACACGGTGCACGCGGAATATCGCGATTGATCGAATAAAAATAGCTGATGATCAATGCGCCGAAAATCAATACCGAAGAAACGGCCGACAGCGCGATTATTTTTTTCCAACGAGCTGGTAGTTCACGCATATGGCCTCCCCTTTACTTTCAGGCTTGACGCACTTGATCAATAATTGGGAGAGCGGCTTCCGCACATAGTAATTGGTATCGGACAAAACAATGGGCGGTTCGAACTCGCTGAGAGCTTTCAGTATTTCGTCCTTCGACATCCTTTCACTTTCTTCCACATATAACTTGGCCTCGCCTTCCTGCCAGATGAGTTTCCACTCTTCCAGGTCGGCGGGTTTCTTGAAGATCAAGTAAGCGTAAAACAGCGGAAAAACAATCGCGGGTACAACGACTGCGGGCCACAGATAGCGCCAGTAGCGGCGCAACGGCTTCGTCACGGGGATGAACGCCTGCTCGTCAGGCATTAACATCGCCGTCTCGGACTCAGGCTTCGTAACTTCTGCGCTGACCAACCGAATCTCACACAGCAACACCACGCCGCGGCGCGGCAAAGTCTTGAGGCTGTCCCTTGGCAAACCCACGTCGGCGAAATGTGCGCGAAGCATGTGCAGGGTTTTGTAGTAACTGCTGTCGGAAATCACCAGCCCGCGCTCGCCCCACACCCGCGAGATCAGTTGTTCCTTATCGGTCACGCCGGCGATCAATGCCAGTAACAGATCACTTTCATTGCTGCCCAGACAGGCTGATCGTCCTGCCCGACTGAGGGTCATTTTTTCCGCATCGTAGAAACAATCGCTCGAAGATGCTCCTGATCCGATGCCCTCTGACTGTTCCAAACTGTGTCCTCAACTGACCTGCAATCGACGAATTCCGAACATTCGATAGCTTTTCGGCACTATAGGACACAATGCCCCCCCGAGCGGCGGCGCGTTGCTGCATCCACCTCAAAAAAACTTCATACTCGGCCCCACTGAATCAACCCACGGGTCGCATCGCTGGCAAACAACCGCCATTTTGAAGATGTGAATGCCCCCGTTTTTGCCTTGTCACTCATTCCGGTAAAGCTAAACCCCTGATGAATAAAGCTATTTCAGACCTGTCCTCCCACACTCCGATGATGCAGCAGTACTGGCGCCTGAAGAATCAGCACCCGGATCAGCTGATGTTCTACCGCATGGGCGACTTCTACGAGATCTTCTATGAAGACGCGAAGAAGGCTGCCAAGTTGCTCGACATCACCCTGACCGCGCGCGGGCAGTCGGCGGGGCAGGCGATTCCGATGTGTGGGATTCCTTACCACGCGGCGGAAGGCTATCTGGCGAAACTGGTCAAGCTCGGCGAGTCGGTGGTGATCTGCGAGCAGGTCGGCGACCCGGCGACCAGCAAAGGTCCGGTCGAACGTCAGGTGGTGCGTATTCTCACGCCGGGGACAGTCAGTGACGAGGCGCTGCTCGATGAGCGCCGCGACAACCTGATTGCTGCACTGTTGGGTGACGAGCGCTTGTTCGGCCTGGCCGTTCTGGACATCACCAGCGGCAGCTTCAGCGTGTCGGAAATCAAGGGCTGGGAAAATCTGCTGGCGGAACTGGAGCGGATCAATCCGGTTGAGTTGCTGATCCCGGATGACTGGCCACGTGATCTGCCGGCGGAAAAACGCCGTGGCGTCAGCCGTCGCGCGCCGTGGGATTTCGAGCGTGACTCCGCGCTGAAAAGCCTTTGCCAGCAATTCTCGACCCAAGACCTGAAAGGCTTTGGTTGCGAGAACCTGACCCTGGCCATCGGCGCTGCGGGCTGCCTGCTGGCCTACGCCAAGGAAACCCAGCGCACCGCCCTGCCGCATTTGCGCAGCCTGCGCCACGAGCGTCTCGACGACACCGTGGTTCTGGATGGCGCTAGCCGCCGCAATCTTGAACTCGACACTAACCTGGCCGGTGGCCGCGACAACACCCTGCAATCGGTGGTCGATCGCTGCCAGACCGCCATGGGCAGCCGTTTGCTGACCCGATGGCTCAACCGTCCATTGCGCGACTTGACGGTGTTGCTGGCGCGCCAGACCTCGATCACTTGCCTGCTTGATCGCTACCGCTTCGAAAAGCTGCAACCGCAGCTCAAGGAAATTGGTGACATCGAGCGGATCCTCGCGCGAATCGGCCTGCGCAATGCGCGTCCCCGTGACCTCGCCCGCCTGCGCGACGCGCTCGGCGCCCTGCCCGAATTGCAAGTGGCGATGACCGATCTGGAAGCACCGCACCTGCAAGCTCTGGCGACCACCACCAGCACTTACCCGGAACTGGCGGCATTGCTGGAAAAAGCCATTATCGATAACCCGCCCGCGGTGATCCGTGACGGCGGCGTGCTCAAAACCGGTTACGACAGTGAACTCGACGAGCTGCAATCGCTGAGCGAAAACGCCGGCCAGTTTCTCATCGATCTGGAAGCACGGGAAAAGGCGCGTACCGGCCTAAGCCACTTGAAGGTCGGCTACAACCGCATTCACGGCTACTTCATCGAACTGCCGAGCAAGCAGGCCGAGTCGGCGCCAGCGGATTACATTCGCCGGCAAACCCTAAAAGGCGCCGAGCGTTTCATTACGCCGGAGCTGAAAGAGTTCGAAGACAAGGCGCTGTCGGCCAAGAGCCGCGCGCTCGCCCGGGAAAAAATGCTTTACGAAGCGCTGCTGGAAGATCTGATCAGCCAGCTCCCGCCATTGCAGGACACCGCCGGTGCGTTGGCCGAACTCGACGTACTGAGCAATCTCGCCGAGCGTGCGCTGAATCTTGATCTGAATTGCCCGCGTTTCGTCAGCGAGCCGTGCATGCGCATCACTCAGGGCCGTCACCCGGTGGTCGAGCAAGTGCTGACCACGCCGTTCGTGGCCAACGACCTGGGCCTGGATGACAACACGCGCATGTTGGTGATCACCGGCCCGAACATGGGCGGTAAGTCCACCTACATGCGCCAAACCGCGTTGATCGTGCTGTTGGCGCACATCGGCAGCTTCGTGCCGGCGGCCAGTTGCGAACTGTCGCTGGTGGATCGCATCTTCACCCGGATCGGCTCCAGCGATGACTTGGCCGGCGGCCGCTCGACCTTCATGGTCGAAATGAGCGAAACCGCCAACATCCTGCACAACGCGACCGAGCGCAGCCTGGTGCTGATGGACGAAGTCGGTCGCGGCACCAGCACCTTCGACGGCCTGTCGCTGGCGTGGGCAGCGGCCGAGCGTCTGGCACAGCTGCGCGCCTATACTTTGTTTGCCACGCACTATTTCGAGCTGACGGTATTGCCGGAAGCCGAACCGCTGGTGGCCAACGTGCACCTCAATGCGACCGAGCACAACGAACGCATCGTGTTCTTGCATCACGTGCTGCCGGGGCCGGCGAGCCAAAGCTACGGCTTGGCCGTGGCACAATTGGCAGGCGTGCCCAGCGAAGTGATCGTGCGCGCCCGCGAGCACTTGAGCCGACTGGAAGACACGGCTTTGCCCCACGAGACAGCTAAACCCGCCGTCAAGGGCAAGCCGTCGACGCCGCAGCAAAGCGACATGTTCGCCAGCCTGCCGCATCCGGTGCTGGACGAGCTGGCGAAAGTCGATCTGGATGACATGACCCCACGCCGAGCGCTCGAAATGCTCTATGCACTGAAGAACCGGATATAAGCACTGAAGAAGCGGATATAACGCAAACCGCTTCAAGCTGTTAGAATCTCGCGCGGTTTGGGATGCTGCTGGCTAATAGCCTGGCCAGCAGGTATCGCTCCCGAACCTGGCGACCCCAACCGTGAAGGGGCAACGCTGCCGCCGCCTGAGGAGAAAATTAGAAATGACCTTCGTCGTCACCGACAACTGCATCAAGTGCAAGTACACCGACTGCGTAGAAGTCTGTCCGGTGGACTGCTTTTACGAAGGCCCGAACTTCCTGGTGATTCACCCGGATGAGTGCATCGACTGCGCCCTGTGCGAACCAGAATGCCCGGCCGTGGCCATTTTCTCCGAGGACGAAGTCCCAGAGGACATGCAGGAATTCATTCAGCTGAACGTTGATCTTGCAGAAATCTGGCCGAACATCACCGAGAAGAAAGATTCGTTGCCTGACGCTGAAGCATTCGACCGCGTTATCAACAAGTCTGTCGGCAGCAAGCTTAAAGACCTCGAACGCTGATCTGTTGCGCGCGGGATAAAAAGGCCCCTTGCGGGCCTTTTTGCTTTTCTGCGTTTTACTTTTCTACAGGCAAAAAAAGGGGCGGTATGACCCGCCCACATTTTTTCCCTATTCCCTGTATTCCTTTTCATCATCCTGATGAATCGCATCCTGCGATGTCCGTTCCCCTCTTCCTTGAAGGGCGTGTCTGTCCGTCGACACAACCCGGATACTAGAGAGTTCCCTGACAAGAGCAATCGCTCCTCCCCGCTGAAACGGGCCGTAATATGCCTTTCACATTAAAAAATAAGCATGAAATTCAACAAGTTAATTACTTAGCTTGAACATGATCGTCGTCTTCCGCAGTGTAAAAATAACGAACACTTACGAAACAGTAAGCAAAGGCTTACAGCGAATGACTACATCAGTCTCGATCAGACCAATGGCTTTCCCGGAAAACAAAAAGCCCCGAACCAGTCGGGGCTTTTTGCGGGCGGTCGTTTGAGGCGCTTACTGGAACAGCGATTCGCTCGACAGGCCATTCTTCTCCAGAATTTCACGAAGGCGCTTGAGGCCTTCCACCTGGATCTGCCGCACCCGCTCGCGAGTCAGGCCGATCTCCAGGCCTACGTCTTCCAGCGTGCTGCTTTCGTGACCGCGCAGGCCGAAGCGGCGTACTACCACCTCGCGCTGCTTGTCAGTCAGCTCCGACAGCCATTGATCGATGCTCTGCGACAGGTCGTCATCCTGCAGCAGTTCGCATGGATCGGTCGGACGATCATCGGTGAGGGTGTCCAGCAGGGTTTTATCCGAATCCGGACCCAGCGAGACGTCGACCGAAGAAACCCGTTCGTTCAGGCCCAGCATGCGCTTGACCTCACCCACCGGTTTTTCCAGCAGGTTGGCGATTTCTTCGGGTGAAGGTT
The DNA here is from genome assembly GCF_058136335.1 of Pseudomonas sp. 4CAES_32.4. NCBI lineage: Bacteria > Pseudomonadati > Pseudomonadota > Gammaproteobacteria > Pseudomonadales > Pseudomonadaceae > Pseudomonas > Pseudomonas sp. 4CAES_32.4. The sequence continues at coordinate 1,301,045 of NZ_CM176882.1, read as the reverse complement.
CGTGATCGAGCTTCTGTGTCAGCTCACGTGCAGCCCGCAGGTACACGTTGAGCTCCTTGACCACATGAATCGGCAGCCGGATGGTCCGGGTCTGATTCATGATCGCGCGCTCGATGGTCTGACGAATCCACCAGGTCGCGTAGGTCGAGAAGCGGAAGCCGCGCTCGGGATCGAACTTCTCAACCGCGCGGATCAGTCCGAGGTTGCCCTCTTCGATCAGATCCAGCAGCGACAGCCCCCGATTGACGTAACGCCGGGCGATTTTCACCACCAGTCGAAGGTTACTTTCAATCATGCGCTTGCGCCCGGCCGGATCGCCACTTTGCGACAGTCGCGCAAAATGAACTTCTTCCTCCGGGGAGAGCAATGGGGAAAAGCCGATTTCGTTGAGATACAACTGCGTGGCATCGAGTGCCCGCGTGTAGTCGATGTACTTATGCTGTTTAAGTGAAGCGGAGTGTTTGGATTTGGAACGAACGGAAGGTGGAGCAGCCCCTTCATCATTCGACATCGAAGAATCCGAATCGATGCCGGTCTCCATAAGGAGAACCTCATCGTCGATGTCAAACTCCGGCACTTCTTTACTGAGAGCCATTGTTATAGTCCTTTGGTGAGTTCGACCCCAAGCTCAAGCGACGCCTTTATCCTTGGCAGCGCTGGAGCCTGTCCCCTCTACGCGATGGAACAGGCTGACTTACAAATCAACGTCTTGGCAGGAACTGCAGCGGATCTACAGGTTTACCTTGGCGGCGAATCTCAAAATGCAGTTTCACCCGGTCTGTACCCGTTGACCCCATTTCGGCAATTGTCTGTCCGACCTTGACCTGCTGTCCCTCCCGAACCAACAGCCTGCGGTTATGTCCGTAAGCACTGACGTAGGTTTCGCTGTGTTTGATGATGACTAATTCGCCGTAGCCCCTTAAGCCACTCCCGGCGTAAACCACCGTCCCATCAGACGCAGCTAAAACAGGCTGTCCCAAATCTCCGGCGATATCAATTCCTTTATTCAAACTACCGTTTGAAGAGAATTTTCCAATCAGAATGCCATTAGATGGCCATCCCCAGCCGGTCGGGGCCGGGCCTGCAGGAGGCATCGGAGCAGGCGTTGATTTGTTGCCGACGGACGGTGCAACCCCTGTAGAACCGGTGGTTGTCGTGGTCGTCGTGCCATTTGCCTGGCGCCGGATTACCGTGGTTTTACTCGAGGAAGATGGCGAAGAACTGCTGTTGCTAACCACCGCAGTCGGCGTTGAACCGGTACGGCCATCAAAGCGAATTGTCTGACCCGGATGGATCGTATACGGCGTAGGAATATTGTTCCGGGCAGCGAGGGCTTTGTAGTCCCAGCCGTAGCGAAATGCGATCGAAAACATCGTATCGCCCGGACGGACTACATACTGCCCGGTCGTCACGGTAGGACGTTGTGCAACCGTGTTGTTGCGATCGACCACGCGCACGTTGTTCGATTTGGTGCTGGAGCAACCCACCAGCAAGGTGCTCAAGACAAGGCCAGTCACCAGGCGCTGAAAGCTTGTGTTACCCATACGCTGCGCAATGACTGTGAGACTCACCCGCCGCTCCCTTTGTGGTGGCTGAAAAATTTGGAATGCCGGATTCCGGCATGAAGTGTCGCAAGTATAACGGGCCGAATCGGCTTTACCCTTAATGAAGCGAAATCGCTTCGCGCACACGTTTGCAAGCTGACAATCTGCGCGTTTAAACCATCGTTGCCCGAGTAAGACATGGGCGAACGAAAGGAATTCAGCGCCTGCCAATAAATGCTCAGGCCAGTGGCCCGTTGAGCAAAGGCACGAATCGAACAGCACCTAGTACATGTCGCGAAAAGCCGTTTTCTTCGCGCACGATCAGCAGCAGTTGCTGCACTTCTCCCGAGCCGACCGGAATCACCATGCGTCCACCGGGTGCCAGTTGATCGAGCAATGCCTGGGGTACGTCGGTCGCCACGGCTGTCACGATAATGCCGTTATACGGTGCCAGCGCCGGCCAGCCTTCCCAGCCATCGCCCCAGCGGAACACCACGTTGCGCAAATTCAGTTCGACCAGACGTTCCTTGGCCCGGTCCTGCAGCACCTTGATGCGCTCGACCGAAAACACGCGCTCGACCAGTTGCGACAACACGGCAGTCTGATAGCCGGAGCCCGTGCCGATCTCCAGCACTTTATCCAGCGGCCCCGCCTCCAGTAGCAGCTCGCTCATGCGCGCTACCATATAAGGCTGGGAAATGGTCTGGTTGTTGCCGATCGGCAGCGCCGTGTCTTCATAGGCGCGATGGGCCAGCGCTTCGTCGACAAACAGGTGCCGCGGCGTGCGGCGGATGACTTCCAGCACCTTGGCGTTGCAAACACCTTCTTCATACAAGCGCTGGATCAGCCGCTCCCGGGTACGCTGGGAGGTCATGCCGATCCCGCTGCGCAATCTGTCTTCGTGTTCGCGGGACATCAGCGCAGTCCCTCCAGCCAGCCATCGAGGCTTCTGAACGCATCGTTGAAGGTGCGATCAAGCTGCAATGGCGTGATGGACACATAGCCCTGCATCACCGCATGGAAGTCAGTGCCCGGCCCGCCATCTTCGGCATCACCGGCAGCGGCAATCCAGTACCCGGCCTTGCCACGCGGATCGACCACTTTCATCGGCGCCGCCGCCCGGGCCCGGTGGCCGAGTCGGGTCAGCTGAATACCGCGAATGTGGTCGATGGGCAGATTGGGAATGTTCACGTTGAGCACCGTGCGCGGCGGCAGATCGAGCCCGGCATGGGCCTCGACCAGTTTGCGCGCAAAGTAGGCCGCCGTCGGCAGATTATCCACCTGACGCGAGACCAGTGAGAAGGCAAACGACGGACGTTCGAGGAAGCGCCCTTCGAGGGCTGCCGCGACGGTGCCGGAATACAACACGTCATCACCCAGATTGGCGCCGAGGTTGATCCCGGAGACCACCATGTCCGCTTGGCGCTCCAGCAAGCCGTTGAGGCCCAGGTGCACGCAGTCGGTCGGTGTGCCGTTGAGGCTGATGAAGCCGTTGGCCAGGTATTGCGGGTGCAGCGGACGGTCGAGCGTCAGCGAACTGCTGGCGCCGCTCTTGTCCTGTTCCGGGGCGATAACCACGCACTCGGTGTAATCCGCCAGCGCAGCATAAAGCGCGGCAAGACCGGGTGCGGTTACCCCATCGTCGTTAGAAATCAGAATACGCATGGGCTGTCCGTCTGCCCCACCGGCACCAGATCAACGAGTTCGCGCACCAATACAGTGGCGAAGCATCCGGCCGGGAGGACGAATTCCAGTTGCAGAATGTCAGGCTGGGGATAATGCCACGTCAACCCGGCAATGGGCAGTCGCAGGATGCGACGTTCGTGGCTCATGCCGGCGTGAATCAACCAATCGCGCAGCTGCGCCTCACCAGCGGCAATCCGCTGCTCCAGTTCATGGACAGCGCCTGCAGTCGGCGAGTCACCTTCGCCCCACTGCGGGCCGGTCGGATGCAGATCGAGAATCGCCAGGCGCGGGTCGCTGCATTCAGCCTCACCGGCCGGAAAAAAGCTGCGGCTGTCGGTGAAGGCCAGCAGATCGCCGACCTGGGCTTGTTGCCAGGTGCCATCAGCCACACGCGCCGCCAGCACTTTGTTGAACAGATAGCTGCGCGCGGTGGAGAGCAGGCGCGAACGCACATTGCGCTGCTCCGGCAAGGCTTTGCGTGCCGCCCACGAACGCGCATCAACGACGTTGCCGCCGTCATGGCCAAAACGCTGGGCGCCGAAATAATTGGGAATGCCTTGCTTGGCGATCCGTTGCAGACGCTGTTCAATCGCGTCTTTGTCGCCCGCGAACTGGGTCAGGCGCAAGGTAAAACCGTTGGCCGAATGCGCACCGCGTTGCAGCTTGCGCTTGTGGCGCGTGGTCTTGAGGATCTTCAGCGTGTCGTTTTCTGCCGCCGACAGATCAGGGTCAGCCTTGCCCGGCAGTTGCACGCTGAACCACTGACGGGTCAGCGCCTGACGATCCTTGAGACCGGCATAGCTGACAGTGCGCAATGGCACGCCGGCAGCCTTGGCGATGCGCCGGGCCGCTTCTTCAGTGTTCAGGCCACGCTTTTCCACCCAGATCCACAGGTGCTCACCATCGCCACTGAATGGGATGTCGAGCACTTCATCGACCTGGAAGTCTTCAGCGATGGCTTTCAGTACCGCAGTGCCGAGGGCTTCGCCATAGGCACGCGGGCCGAGCAATTGCAGTTCGTTCATGCGCGCAGCAACAAGGCAACGGAGTGCACGGCGATGCCTTCTTCGCGACCGACAAAGCCGAGCTTTTCGGTGGTGGTAGCTTTCACGTTCACTTGATCCAACTCAACTTGAAGATCCGCCGCGATCAGCGCGCGCATCGATTCGATATGCGGGGCCATTTTCGGCGCCTGGGCAACGATGGTGTTGTCGACGTTGCCGACTTTCCAGCCTTTGGCATGGATCAGCGTGACCACATGCCGCAGCAGCGCACGGCTGTCGGCGCCCTTGAATTGCGGGTCGGTGTCCGGGAAGTGCTTGCCGATATCGCCCAGCGCGGCCGCGCCGAGCAAGGCATCGCTCAAGGCGTGCAGCAGGACGTCACCGTCGGAATGAGCGAGCAGCCCGAAGCTGTGTGCAATGCGCACGCCGCCCAGAGTAATGAAATCGCCTTCAGCGAAACGGTGCACATCATAGCCGTGGCCAATACGCATAAAAAAACGCCCCGATTTTTGTCAGGGCGTGATTCTACCTGCATTAACCGCGCAGGGCGCGTGCGTGATGCTGCAAGTGGTCGTCTATGAAGCTTGAGATGAAGAAATAGCTGTGGTCGTAGCCCGGTTGCAGGCGCAACGTCAGCGGATGGCCCGCTTGTTTTGCCGCTTGTTGCAAGGCTTCGGGTTTGAGTTGTTTCTCGAGGAAGTCGTCGCGATCACCTTGATCGACCAGCAGCGGCAGTTTTTCCTCCGCCTCGGCGATCAATGCGCAGGCATCCCACTCCTTCCACTTCGACCGGTCTTCGCCCAGGAAACGGGAAAAAGCTTTTTGCCCCCATGGGCAATCCATCGGATTGTTGATCGGCGAAAACGCCGACACCGATTGATAGCGACCCGGATTGCGCAACGCACAGACCAACGCACCGTGACCACCCATGGAGTGGCCGCTGATGCTGCGTTTGTCCGATGCCGGGAAATGCCCTTCAACCAGTGAAGGCAATTCCTGCACGACATATTCATGCATCCGATAGTGGCGCGACCAAGGTTCCTGCGTGGCATTCAGATAAAACCCGGCACCGAGGCCGAAATCCCACGCGCCATCCGGATCGCCCGGCACATCCGGCCCACGCGGGCTGGTGTCCGGCGCAACGATGATCAAACCCAGTTCGGCGGCCATGCGCATCGCGCCGGCCTTCTGCATAAAGTTCTCGTCGGTGCAGGTCAGGCCTGACAGCCAGTACAGCACCGGCAACTTACCGCCCTGCTCCGCCTGCGGCGGCAGGTACACGGCAAACACCATGTCGCAACCGAGCACGTCGGAGCGATGGCGATAACGCTTGTGCCAGCCACCGAAACTCTTCTGACAGGAGATGTTTTCCAGACTCATGGGGATTCTCCCAGCTGCAAGCAGCAAGCTCCGAGCTTCAAGAACAGGCAAAAGCGCAGTTACTTGTAGCTTGAAGCTTGTAACTTGCCGCTGCTTTTAGAAATGAATGACGGTACGGATGCTCTTGCCTTCGTGCATCAGGTCGAACGCCTTGTTGATATCTTCCAGACCCATGGTGTGGGTGATGAAAGTATCCAGCGGGATCTCGCCGCTCTGAGCCATGTCGACGTAGCTTGGCAATTCGGTACGGCCGCGCACGCCGCCGAACGCCGAACCGCGCCAGACGCGACCGGTGACCAACTGGAACGGACGGGTAGCGATTTCCTGACCGGCACCGGCCACACCGATGATCACGGATTCGCCCCAACCTTTATGGCAGCACTCAAGCGCTGCACGCATCAGTTGCACATTGCCGATGCACTCGAAGGAGAAGTCAACGCCGCCATCGGTCATGTCGACGATCACTTCCTGGATCGGACGATCGAAATCTTTCGGGTTCACGCAGTCAGTGGCGCCGAGTTGTTTGGCGATCTCGAATTTGGCCGGGTTGATGTCGATGGCGATGATGCGCGCAGCCTTGGCTTTCACCGCGCCGATTACCGCCGACAGACCGATGCCGCCCAGACCGAAAATGGCCACGGTGTCACCCGGTTTGACCTTGGCCGTGTTGAGCACGGCACCGATACCCGTGGTGACGCCGCAACCCAGCAGGCAAACCTTTTCCAGTGGCGCATCTTTGGAGATCTTGGCCACGGAGATTTCCGGCAGCACAGTGTATTCCGAGAACGTCGAAGTACCCATGTAGTGGAAAATCGTTTCGCCCTTGTAGGAAAAACGCGAAGTGCCGTCCGGCATCAGGCCTTTGCCCTGAGTCGCGCGAATCGCCTGACACAGGTTGGTCTTGCCCGACTTACAGAATTTGCACTGGCCACATTCCGGGGTGTACAGCGGAATGACGTGGTCGCCCACGGCAACCGAGGTCACGCCCTCGCCGATGGCTTCAACGATGGCGCCACCCTCGTGACCGAGGATCGACGGGAAAATGCCTTCCGGGTCAGCGCCGGACAGGGTGTAGGCGTCGGTGTGGCAAACACCGGAAGCGACGACACGCAGGAGAACTTCACCGGCCTTGGGCATGGCGACATCGACTTCTACGATTTCCAGCGGCTTTTTGGCCTCGAAGGCTACGGCGGCGCGCGACTTGATCATGCTGACTCTCCAGTGAATCCATTGAAATAAAAAAGCAGACAAGGAGTGTAATACATGGCTCTACGATGAATAATCAGGACAAAAGCAAAACATTATTGCCATACAGGGATAGTCCCAATGTCCGAAAATCGCTGGGAAGGCATCGACGAGTTCGTCGCCGTTGCCGAGTGCAGCCAGTTCACCGCTGCAGCCGAGCGTCTTGGCGTCTCTTCCTCACACGTCAGTCGACAAATCGTACGGCTGGAGGAGCGCTTGCAGACGCGCCTGCTTTATCGCAGTACTCGCCGAGTAACGCTGACCGAGGCTGGCCAGACGTTCCTCCAGCATTGCCAACGTTTGCAGGACGGTCGCGAAGAAGCCTTGCGCGCGGTCGGCGACTTGACCAGCGAGCCGAAAGGCATGCTGCGCATGACCTGCGCAGTGGCCTATGGCGAACGCTTCATCGTGCCGCTGGTGACGCGGTTCATGGGTTTGTACCCGCAACTGCGCATCGATATCGAGCTGAGCAATCGCCAACTCGATCTGGTGCATGAGGGGCTGGATCTGGCGATTCGCTTGGGTCGGCTGCAGGACTCGCGCCTGGTCGCGACGCGGCTGGCGCCTCGTCGGATGTTTCTCTGCGCGTCACCGTCCTACATCGAGCGGTATGGACGCCCACACAGTTTGTCGGAACTGACCCGGCATAATTGCCTGATCGGTAGTACGGACATCTGGCAGCTTGAGCAGAATGGGCGGGAATTTTCCCAGCGGGTTCAGGGAAATTGGCGTTGCAACAGTGGGCAAGCGGTACTGGACGCGGCGCTTCAGGGAGTAGGGTTGTGTCAGTTGCCGGATTATTACGTGCTGGAACATTTGCACAGTTGCGCGTTGATTTCGCTGCTGGAGGCGCATCAGCCACCGAATACGGCGGTGTGGGCGCTGTATCCGCAGCAACGGCATTTGTCGCCGAAGGTGCGCAAGTTGGTGGATTTTTTGAAGGAGGGGTTGGCTGAACGGCCGGAATATCGAAGCTAAGTTATGCGGTGCCTTAGCAGACGCTATCGCTAGCAGGGCTAGCTCCCACAGGAATCGACGGAGAATGCAAATTTGGGGTCAGGCGCAGATTAAAATGTGGGAGCGAGCTTGCTCGCGAAGGCTGCGGACGAGGCACCACAGCCTTCAGCGGCGATTAGCCCAACGCTGACGCAGCCACTCCAGATCTTCCGGCCGCGTAACTTTGAGGTTATCCGCGCGCCCTTCGATCAGTCGCGGCTTCAGCCCGGCCCACTCCATCGCCGAAGCTTCATCGGTGATCACGGCATCGGCGACCAGACTGTCCGCCAACGCCCGGTGCAACGCACCGAGGCGGAACATCTGCGGCGTATAAGCCTGCCAGATCACACTGCGATCAACGGTTTCGACCACACGACCGTGCTTGTCAACACGCTTCAACGTGTCGCGCGCAGGCACCGCGAGCAATCCGCCGACCGGGTCATCCGCCAGTTCATCGAGCAATTTATCGAGATCTTCGCGACTCAGATTCGGTCGTGCCGCATCGTGCACCAGCACCCAATCTTCATCATCGGCGCCCTGCGAATGCAGATGCAGCAAGGCATTGAGCACCGAGCCAGAACGCTCGGCTCCACCTTCAACGCGCTGAATTCGCGAGTCGCCAGCGCACGCCAGGTTCGGCCAGTACGGATCATCAACAGCAAGACTGACCACCAACCCTTTGAGGCTTGGGTGATCGAGGAAACAGCCGAGGCTGTGTTCGAGAATTGTGCGCCCACCCAGTTGCAAGTATTGCTTGGGACGGTCCGCGGCCATTCGGGCACCGACGCCCGCGGCAGGAATCACGGCCCAGAAGGCCGGCAGGGAATTGATCATTGGGCCAACTGGTAAAGGGTTTCGCCGTCCTTGACCATGCCCAGTTCGTGACGAGCCCGCTCTTCAACGGTCTCCATGCCCTTTTTCAACTCGCTGACTTCAGCGTCCATCACTCGGTTGCGCTCCAGCAAACCTTCGTTCTCGGCATGTTGATCAGCAATCTGCTGATTCAGCTCGGCGACCTGCGCCAGACTGCCATTGCCCACCCACAGGCGGTACTGCAGACCGGCCAGCAGCAAGAGCAAAACGAGAAACAACCAGTAAGGACTGCGCATCGAATATCAGGTATCCAGTGAAAAAAGACAGCCACGCCAAAAATTTGAAGCATCTGATAGCACGAAGCCTGGAAGATCCAGGCTTGTGCTGTTAAGGCATCAGATTAGTGGCAAATCCATCGCTGTCACGACTTTTCCGACACAATCCGGTGTCTTTTTACCATTTACAACTTAGCCGCGGAACTCAGAGCGACCGTTGTACTTGGCCTTGCCATTCAACTGCTCTTCAATACGCAGCAGTTGGTTGTACTTGGAAACGCGGTCGGAACGGCACAGCGAACCGGTCTTGATCTGGCCAGCCGAGGTGCCCACAGCCAGGTCGGCGATGGTCGAATCTTCGGTTTCGCCGGAACGGTGCGAGATCACTGCGGTGTAACCGGCGGCCTTGGCCATCTGGATGGCTTCCAGGGTTTCGGTCAGGGTGCCGATCTGGTTGAACTTGATCAGGATCGAGTTGGCGATGTTTTTATCGATGCCCTCTTTCAGGATCTTGGTGTTGGTCACGAACAGGTCGTCGCCCACCAGTTGAACCTTCTCGCCGATCTTGTCGGTGAGGATCTTCCAGCCAGCCCAGTCGGACTCGTCCAGACCGTCTTCGATCGAGATGATCGGATAACGTTCGGTCAGACCTTTGAGGTAGTCAGCGAAACCTTCAGCGGTGAACACCTGGCCTTCGCCGGACAGGTTGTACTTGCCGTCTTCGTAGAATTCGCTGGCCGCGCAGTCCAGGGCCAGGGTCACGTCGGTGCCCAGCTTGTAACCGGCGTTGGCCACTGCTTCGGAGATCACTTTCAGTGCGTCTTCGTTGGAGGCCAGGTTTGGTGCGAAACCGCCTTCGTCGCCAACGGCGGTGCTCAGGCCACGAGCCTTCAGCACAGCTTTCAAGTGATGGAAAATCTCGGTACCCATGCGCAGACCTTCCGAGAACGACTTGGCGCCAACCGGCTGCACCATGAATTCCTGGATGTCGACGTTGTTATCCGCGTGCTCGCCACCGTTGATGATGTTCATCATTGGTACCGGCATCGAGTAAACACCCGGAGTGCCGTTGAGGTTGGCGATGTGTGCGTACAGCGGCAGGTCCTGGTCCTGCGCAGCAGCCTTGGCCGCAGCCAGGGACACGGCGAGGATGGCGTTGGCGCCCAGGGTTGCTTTGTTTTCGGTACCGTCGAGCTTGATCATCGCGTGATCCAGGGCTTTCTGGTCGCTTGGGTCGGTGCCCAGCAGCAGATCGCGGATCGGACCGTTGATGTTGGCTACCGCTTTGAGCACGCCCTTGCCCAGGTAACGGCTCTTGTCGCCATCACGCAGCTCGAGCGCTTCACGCGAGCCAGTGGATGCACCGGACGGCGCGCACGCGCTGCCGATGATGCCGTTGTCGAGAAGCACATCCGCTTCCACGGTGGGATTGCCACGGGAGTCGAGAACTTCACGACCTTTGATGTCGACGATTTTTGCCATTGTTGTAAACACTCCAAAGTTGACGAAAACGACGCAGCTAGAGGAAATCTTTTTACCGTCGGCAAGTGGTGTGCAGCGGGCAGCTTGCAGACGACAACGCACATGCCCGAGGGCATGTGCGACAAATCGTGCGGTACTTTACCGGAGAATTGAGTGCTACGCGGTTTCTACCGTCGGAAAACTCTTCACCAGTTCGTCCAAAGCTTTGAGCTGGGCCAGGAATGGCTCCAGTTTGTCCAGACGCAAGGCGCAAGGGCCGTCGCATTTGGCATTGTCCGGATCCGGGTGAGCTTCGAGGAACAGACCCGCCAGCGACTGGCTCATGCCCGCCTTGGCCAGATCCAGCACCTGCGCACGGCGACCGCCGGCGGAGTCGGCACGACCACCCGGCATTTGCAGCGCGTGGGTCACGTCGAAGAATACCGGGTACTCGAACTGCTTCATGATGCCGAAGCCGAGCATGTCGACCACGAGGTTGTTGTAGCCGAAGCTCGAACCACGCTCGCAGAGGATCAGTTGATCGTTGCCCGCTTCGACGCACTTGTTCAGGATGTGTTTCATTTCCTGAGGCGCGAGGAACTGGGCTTTCTTGATGTTGATCACTGCATTGGTCTTGGCCATCGCGACGACCAGATCGGTCTGGCGCGACAGGAAGGCCGGCAGTTGAATGATGTCGCAGACCTCAGCGACGACCGCGGCCTGTTCAGGCTCGTGGACGTCGGTGATGATCGGTACGCCGAAGGCTTGTTTGATGTCCTGGAAGATGCGCATGCCTTCTTCCAGGCCAGGACCACGATAAGAGGTCACAGAAGACCGGTTGGCCTTGTCGAAACTGGCCTTGAACACGTAAGGGATACCGAGTTTCTCGGTGACCTTCACGTACTCTTCGCAAACCTGCATGGCCATGTCACGGCTTTCCAGCACGTTCATGCCGCCGAACAGCACCATGGGTTTGTCGTTGGCAATCTCGATGTCGCCGACGCGGATGATCTTCTGTGCCATCGGGGTTACGCCTTCTTCTGGTGTTGAGCCAAAGCTGCTTTGACGAAACCGCTGAACAGCGGATGGCCATCGCGAGGGGTCGAGGTGAACTCAGGGTGGAACTGGCAAGCCACGAACCATGGATGATCCGGTGCTTCAACCACTTCAACCAACGCCGCGTCAGCGGAGCGACCGGAGATTTTCAGGCCGGCTTCGATCAGCTGTGGCAGCAGGTTGTTGTTCACTTCGTAGCGGTGACGATGACGCTCGACGATCACGTCCTTGCCGTAGCAGTCGTGCACCTTGGAACCGGCTTCCAGCAGGCAGTCCTGAGCGCCGAGGCGCATGGTGCCGCCCAGGTCGGACGATTCGGTACGCACTTCAACGGCACCGGTAGCGTCTTCCCACTCGGTGATCAGACCGACAACCGGGTGGCCGCTGGCACGATCGAACTCGGTGGAGTTGGCGTCTTTCCAGCCCATCACGTTACGGGCGAACTCGATGACCGCCACTTGCATACCGAGGCAGATACCCAGGTACGGAACCTTGTTTTCGCGAGCGTACTGAACGGCAGTGATCTTGCCTTCCACGCCGCGCAGACCGAAGCCGCCCGGTACGAGGATCGCGTCGACACCTTCGAGCAGCGCAGTGCCCTGATTTTCGATGTCTTCGGAATCGATGTAACGCAGGTTGACCTTGGTGCGGTTGCTGATGCCGGCGTGACTCATCGCTTCGATCAGCGACTTGTAGGCGTCCAGCAGTTCCATGTACTTGCCGACCATGGCGATGGTCACTTCGTGTTCCGGGTTCAGCTTGGCGTCAACCACCGCTTCCCACTCGGACAGGTCAGCGCTGCCGCATTGCAGGCCGAAACGCTCGACAACGAAATCGTCCAGACCCTGCGAGTGCAGGATGCCCGGGATCTTGTAGATGGTATCGGCGTCTTCCAGCGCGATCACCGCACGTTCTTCAACGTTGGTGAACTGGGCGATCTTGCGACGCGACGAGATGTCGATCGGGTGATCGGAACGGCACACCAGCACGTCTGGCTGCAGGCCGATCGAACGCAGCTCTTTTACCGAGTGCTGAGTTGGCTTGGTCTTGGTCTCGCCAGCGGTGGCGATGTAAGGAACCAGCGTCAGGTGCATCAGCATCGCGCGCTTGGCGCCGACTTCGAAACGCAGTTGACGGATGGCTTCGAGGAACGGTTGCGACTCGATGTCACCGACGGTGCCACCGATTTCGACCATGGCCACGTCAGCGTCGCCAGCACCCTTGATGATGCGGCGCTTGATTTCGTCGGTGATGTGCGGAATCACCTGGATGGTTGCACCCAGGTAGTCACCACGGCGCTCTTTGCGCAGCACGTGTTCGTAGACACGGCCAGTGGTGAAGTTGTTGTTCTGGGTCATGGTCGTGCGGATGAACCGCTCGTAGTGGCCCAGGTCCAGGTCGGTCTCGGCGCCGTCGTGGGTGACGAACACTTCACCGTGCTGGAACGGGCTCATCGTGCCCGGGTCGACGTTGATGTACGGGTCCAGCTTCAGCATGGTGACCTTAAGTCCCCGCGCCTCCAGGATGGCCGCCAATGAAGCCGATGCAATGCCTTTCCCCAAAGAAGAAACAACACCGCCCGTGACGAATATGTAGCGCGTCATGAAAAACCCTAGAAGTCTGCGTTAAAGCGGTACGAGCCGCCGGGGAAAGCGAAGGAAGGCCGAAGCCCCCGATCACCTGCATTAATCACAGTGCACCTTTCAAAAAAACCGCCGCGTTGGGACAGACCGGCAGATGAAACACCGGTACGTTGCTCGCTACACATTTTTTGGAATCGCCCAGCAAAGACTGCTTGGTAATCGGCAACTCCTGTAATTCAGGCGAATCCACAGAAGTTGTATCAAGAAGGGAGCGTAGTCTACCGGAATGCTCCTTTCAGCTCAAACCTTGATCTTCGTCTGTTGGCTGCCAATGCAATTTCCACGCGCCGTGCTCAGGGCCGTCAAGACCCGTCAGGTTCGCCACTGCGAGCAGTTCCTCGCCGCGAAACAGCAGCGGCAATCTGCCACGCACAAAACCCGGCACCGCACGTTCATTGAGCAAGCGCTTGAGGTCGCGATGACCGCGACCCACCAACTGCATCACTTCGCCGCCCTGTCGGTAGCGAATCTGCAAAGGTCCGACGGGAGTCTGCCCGCTGAACATGACACGTCCGTTATCGGCCAAGCGTAGCGCTGAAGACGGGGTCTGCCACTCGCAACCGATCACTGGCGTACGCAGCCAGTCACCGCTGAGCCACCACAGACGACCGGCACTGCGGTGCAACTCGCCATCGGCCAGACACCAGATCGGTGACGCATCAGGAGCGGCATCGCACAGATCCGCCCAACCCGACCAATGGTCGGTGTCAGGCAGGCGCGTCAGCGGCTCAAGCCAGTGACTGAGGGCGTTTCGCTGGCGGGCGGCAGACAACACCGCCAGCGGCGCCAACTCCAGAGACGGTAATCCCAGCCATTCGAATTGATGAGCGGTGGAGGCTTGCGTCAGATCGATCAGCGCCAGCTCATCCAGCAGCCCTTGGGCTTCACGCAGATGCGCAGCACTGCGAGCCAGGCTCGCCTGCGCTTGCGGCCAGCGCTCGCTCATCAACGGCATGACCTGATGCCGCAAATAATTGCGCGAGAACTGCCGATCTTGATTCGACGGGTCTTCGATCCAGCTCAATTGATGAGCTTGGGCATACGCTTCGAGTTCAGTCCGGGAAACATCGAGCAATGGACGAATCAGCGTCCCTTGCCCTACCGGACGCTGTCGCGGCATCGCGGATAGTCCACGCACACCGGCACCGCGCAACAGACGAAACAGCAGCGTTTCTGCCTGATCATCGCGATGCTGGCCAGTCAGCAAGACGTCATTGGCCTGGGTCAGCGAACTGAACACCGCGTACCGCGCATCCCGCGCCGCCCGCTCCAGACTCGCGCCCGACCGAACTGTCACGCGCTCGATCAACAGCGGCACGCCCAGCCCATCGCAGACCGACTGGCAATGCTGCGGCCACGCATCAGCCACAGCCTGAAGGCCGTGATGGATATGAACTGCGCTTAACGGAGGGAGGGATTCGGATGTTGCGAGATGGGCAAGAAGATGCAGGAGGACAGTGGAATCAAGGCCACCGGAGAACGCGACGCGCCAGTGAGCGGCATTGCGCCAAGGCTCAAGGTTCAGCAGAAGCCGGGAAGGCAAATCAATCATGGACTGACCCATATCTAGCTCTTTGCCCCAAAACAAATGTAGGAGTGAGCCTGCTCGCGATAGCGGTGTGACAGCCAACACATTGGTTGAATGTTACGCCCTCATCGCGAGCAGGCTCACTCCTACAGAGGTATTGCGTTCGACTCAGAGACCGTAACTCATCAGTCGATCATAACGACGCTTCAACAGCGCTTCGTTATCGAACTTCTTCAGCATCGCCAGTTGCGAGCTCAGCTCGGCACGGATCGATGCAGCCGCAGCCGCCGGATCACGGTGGGCGCCGCCCAAAGGCTCGCCAATCACCTTGTCGACAATGCCCAGGCCTTTCAGACGCTCGGCGGTGATGCCCATCGCTTCAGCAGCATCCGGGGCCTTTTCTGCGGTTTTCCACAGAATCGAAGCGCAACCTTCCGGCGAGATCACCGCGTAGGTCGAGTATTGCAGCATGTTCAACTGGTCGCAGACGCCGATGGCCAGTGCACCGCCGGAACCACCTTCGCCGATAACGGTGGCGATGATCGGGGTCTTCAGGCGCGACATCACACGCAGGTTCCAGGCAATCGCTTCGCTCTGGTTGCGCTCTTCAGCGTCAATACCCGGGTAGGCACCCGGGGTGTCGATGAAGGTCAGGATCGGCATTTTGAAACGCTCGGCCATTTCCATCAGGCGGCAAGCCTTGCGGTAGCCTTCCGGACGCGGCATGCCGAAGTTGCGGCGTACCTTCTCGCGGACTTCACGGCCCTTTTGGTGACCGATGATCATCACCGGTTGGTCTTCCAGACGGGCGATACCGCCGACGATTGCCGCGTCGTCAGAGAAATGACGGTCGCCGTGCAGTTCGTCGAACTCGGTGAAGATGTGCTGGATGTAGTCGAGGGTGTACGGGCGTTTCGGGTGACGCGCCAGGCGTGCGATCTGCCAGCTGGTCAGCTTGCCGAAGATGTCTTCGGTCAGCGTTTTGCTCTTGTCCTGCAGGCGGGAGATCTCATCGCCGATATTCAGCGAATTGTCATTACCGACCAAGCGCAACTCTTCGATCTTGGCTTGCAGGTCGGCGATCGGCTGTTCGAAATCTAGAAAATTCGGGTTCATAGGCGTCCGTCTTGGGTCGTGTCCCAAATGAGCTTGGGCCGGCCGGTTGTCTATTCGCGCCCTACCTTAAGGGAGAGGCGCGCTGAGGTCGAGATTAAAAATTCAGGTTGCGGGCAGGCGCAATGATGGCACCTGCCGGTCAACGGTATTGGAGGAAGACGTTGTCTCGCCCGAACTGGTCACGCAGAGCCTGAATCAAGGCATCCGCCGGATCAATTCGCCAAGTCTCGCCGAACTGCAGCAAGGTCTTCGCATCCGGGCTGGTGTACTCCATGGTGATCGGGCACGCGCCGCGATGACGCTTGAGCAGATCGCCCAACCAGCGTAGCTGATCGCCTTTCAGATCCTGCGTCTGCAGCTTCAGGCGCAGACTTTCGGCGAGGTTGGTGCGCGCATCTTCCATGCTCATCACGCGCTTGACCCGCAGCTTCAGGCCGCCGGAGAAGTCGTCATTGCTGACCTCGCCTTCTACGACCACCATCGCGTCAGTCTGCAGCAACGACTGCGCCGCATGGAACGACTCGGAAAACAGCGAGGCCTCGATGCGTCCAGAGCGGTCATCCAGGGTAATGAACCCCATCTTGTCGCCCTTCTTGTTCTTCATGACCCGCAGCGCAATGATCATGCCTGCGACGGTCTGGGTATCTCGCGCCGGTTTCAGATCAATGATGCGCTGGCGGGCAAAACGACGGATTTCACCTTCGTATTCATCAATCGGGTGACCGGTCAGGTACAGGCCCAGGGTGTCTTTCTCCCCTTTGAGCCGCTCCTTGAGCGTCAACTCCTTGGCCTTGCGATGGTTGGCGTAAACGTCAGCGTCTTCTTCGACGAAGAGTCCACCGAACAGGTCCGAGTGCCCGCTGTCCTGAGTGCGTGCAGTTTGTTCGGCGGCCTTGATCGCCTCTTCCATGGCCGTCAGCAGCACCGCGCGGTTGCGGTCGATGTTGGCTTGGTAGGCTTTTTGCTCATCGTGGAAGTACGGGCCAAGGCGATCCAGAGCGCCGCTGCGGATCAAACCGTCGAGCGTGCGCTTGTTGATGCGCTTGAGGTCGACCCGGGCGCAGAAATCGAACAGATCCTTGAACGGCCCGCCCTCGCGCGCCTCAGTGATCGCCTCAACCGGCCCCTCGCCCACACCCTTGATTGCGCCAAGACCATAAATGATGCGGCCTTCGTCGTTCACCGTGAACTTGAACTCCGAAGTATTCACATCCGGCGCGTCGAGACGCAGCTTCATGGTGCGAATTTCTTCGATCAAGG
This sequence comes from Pseudomonas sp. 4CAES_32.4, assembly GCF_058136335.1. NCBI lineage: Bacteria > Pseudomonadati > Pseudomonadota > Gammaproteobacteria > Pseudomonadales > Pseudomonadaceae > Pseudomonas > Pseudomonas sp. 4CAES_32.4. The sequence continues at coordinate 1,284,038 of NZ_CM176882.1, read as the reverse complement.
TCACGACCTTGTCGGTGTTGTGCATGTCCGCCGACAGTACCGCGGCCATGAACGGCGCCGGGTAGTGGGTTTTCAGCCAGGCGGTCTGGTACGACACCAGACCGTAAGCAGCCGAGTGAGACTTGTTGAAGCCGTAACCGGCGAATTTTTCCACCAGGTCGAAAATGTTACCGGCGAGGTCGGCGTCGATATTGTTGGTCTTGCAACCTTCAATGAAACCACCGCGCTGCTTGGCCATCTCTTCAGGCTTTTTCTTACCCATGGCGCGACGGAGCATGTCTGCGCCGCCGAGGGTGTAGCCGGCCATGACCTGGGCAATCTGCATCACCTGTTCCTGATACAGAATGATGCCGTAAGTCGGCGCCAGAACAGGCTTGAGGCCTTCGTACTGGTAGTCCGAGTGCGGGTACGCCAGTTCGGCGCGACCGTGCTTACGGTTGATGAAGTCGTCAACCATGCCCGATTGCAGCGGGCCCGGACGGAACAGGGCCACCAGTGCGATCAAGTCTTCCAGGCAGTCGGGCTTGAGTTTTTTGATCAGCTCTTTCATGCCGCGGGATTCAAGCTGGAACACCGCAGTGGTTTCCGCTTTTTGCAGCAGCGTGTACGTCGGTTTGTCGTCGAGCGGGATAAACGCGATGTCCAGCGGCGGCTCGTCGATCTTGGCGCGGTCGCGGTTGATGGTCTTCAGCGCCCAGTCGATCACCGTCAACGTCCGCAGACCGAGGAAGTCGAACTTCACCAGACCGGCCGCCTCAACGTCGTCCTTGTCGAACTGGGTTACGAGACCGTCGCCAGCCTCGTCGCAATAGATCGGCGAGAAGTCAGTCAGCTTGGTCGGCGCGATCACCACACCACCGGCGTGTTTACCAACGTTACGCACCACGCCTTCAAGCTTGCGCGCCATCTCCCAGATTTCCGCGGCCTCTTCATCGACCTTGATGAAGTCTCGGAGGATTTCTTCCTGCTCGTAGGCTTTTTCCAGGGTCATGCCGACTTCGAACGGAATCATCTTCGACAGACGATCCGCCAGGCCATAGGACTTGCCCTGCACCCGCGCCACGTCGCGCACCACAGCCTTGGCGGCCATGGAACCGAAAGTGATGATCTGGCTTACCGCGTTGCGGCCATATTTCTCGGCCACGTAATCGATGACGCGGTCGCGCCCGTCCATGCAGAAGTCGACGTCGAAGTCGGGCATCGATACCCGTTCCGGGTTAAGGAAACGTTCGAACAGCAGGTCGTATTCCAACGGATCGAGGTCGGTGATCTTCTGCACATAAGCCACCAGCGAACCGGCACCCGAACCCCGGCCAGGACCTACCGGCACGCCGTTGCTCTTGGCCCACTGGATAAAGTCCATAACGATCAGGAAGTAACCGGGGAAGCCCATCTGGATGATGATATCCAGCTCGAAATTCAGGCGGTCGACGTAGACCTGACGCTTGGCTTCGTAGTCTTCGGTAGTGTCTTTCGGCAGCAAAACCGTCAAGCGTTCTTCGAGACCGTCGAAGGACACCTTGCGGAAATATTCATCGATGGTCATGCCATCGGGAATCGGGAAGTTGGGCAGGAAGTGAGTGCCCAGTTTCACTTCGATGTTGCAGCGCTTGGCGATCTCGACGGTGTTTTCGATGGCGTCGGGAATATCGCTGAACAGCTCGATCATTTCCTCGGCGCTTTTCAGGTATTGCTGATCGCTGTAGTTCTTCGAACGTCGCGGATCGTCGAGAGCGCGGCCCTCACCGATGCACACGCGGGTTTCGTGGGCGGCAAAGTCTTCCTGCTTGATGAAGCGCACATCGTTGGTCGCCACCAGCGGCGCGCCGAGTTTGTCAGCCAGAGCGACAGCACCGTGCAGTTGCTCTTCGTCGTTGGGGCGGTTGGTGCGCTGGATCTCCAGATAGAAACGATCCGGGAATACCGACATCCACTCACGGGCCAAGGCTTCGGCTTCGGCCGGGTTGCCACCGATCATAGCCATGCCGATCTCGCCTTCTTTAGCGGCGGACAGCATGATCAGGCCTTCGTTGGCCTCGGCGACCCACTCGCGCTCGACGATGATCATGCCGTTGCGCTGGCCTTCAATGAAGCCGCGCGAAATCAACTCGGTGAGGTTGCGATAGCCCTTGGCGTTCATCACCAACAGGCTGAGCCGGCTCAGCGGTGCATCCGGGTCTTTGTTCGACAGCCACAGGTCGGCACCGCAGATTGGCTTGATGCCCGCGCCCATGGTGTTTTTATAGAATTTGACCAGGGAACACATGTTGTTCTGGTCGGTGACCGCGACGGCAGGCATGTTCATGCCAGTCAGGGCCTTGACCAGTGGCTTGATCCGCACCAGCCCGTCGACCAGGGAGTATTCAGTGTGCAGGCGTAGATGAACGAATGAAGCCGGCATAGTGATCCTGTCCAGTTACATAGAGACAACAAGGCCCGGATTGTACCGGGCCTCGAACAAAACATCAGCCTTGCGACTAAACCTGCGTCAGGCCTTCGAGCGCTTCATAAGCCTGACGCACCGGGGCGAACGAGCGCCGATGAATCGGCGTCGGGCCGAGACGCACCAACGCTTCCAGATGAACGGGCGTCGGGTAGCCCTTATGGCCGCCGATGCCGTAACCCGGGTAGATCAATTCGAATGCAGCCATTTCACGATCGCGGCTGACCTTGGCCAGAATCGACGCGGCAGCGATGGCCGGCACCTTGCCGTCGCCCTGCACCACCGCTTCGGCACGCATCGGCAATTGCGGGCAGCGGTTGCCATCGATCATCGCCAGTTTCGGCTGAATGTGCAGCCCGGCAACCGCGCGCTGCATGGCCAGCATGGTTGCGTGAAGAATGTTCAGCTCGTCGATTTCTTCGACTTCGGCACGGGCGATGCACCAGCTCAGGGACTTCTCGATGATTTCGTCGTAGAGCTTTTCGCGCTTGGCCTCGGTGAGTTTTTTCGAGTCGTTGAGACCGAGGATCGGCCGGTTGGGATCGAGGATCACCGCTGCCGTCACCACTGCACCGCACAACGGGCCGCGCCCAACTTCATCGACGCCGGCGACCAGTTCTTCGACTTCGGCGACCAGGGTGAAATCCAGGCCCATCTGCATGCTTGTCTTGCTCATCGTGTCTGACCGATCAGGTTGAGGACGGCGTCCGCCGCCTGATTGGAGGCATCCAGCCGCAGCGTGCGGTGGATTTCATCGAAACCACGGGTCTGTTCTTCGCCGCCTTCGATCAGCGGCGACAGGGTCTGGGCCAGCGCTTCGACCGTAGCATCATCCTGCAACAATTCTGGCACCAGCAGACGCTGGGCCAACAGGTTTGGCAGGGACACGTACGGGCTCTTGACCATGCGCTTGAGGATCCAGAACGTCAGCGGCGCCAGACGATAAGCCACCACCATCGGCCGCTTGTATAGCAGCGCTTCGAGGGTGGCGGTGCCAGAGGCAATCAGCACGGCGTTGCACGCAGCCAGCGCCAGATGCGACTTACCGTCGAGCAGGGTCACCGGCAGGTCGCGGCTGGCAAGCAGCTCTTCTAGCTGCGCTCGGCGCTCGGCATTGGCGCAAGGGATGACGAAACGCAGCCCCGGACGCATCGCACGCAAACGCTCGGCGGTATCGAGGAACAGCGCACCCAGTCGCGAGACTTCGCCGCCACGGCTGCCGGGCATCAACGCTACCAGCGGGCCGTCGGGCAAGCCCAGTTCGGCACGCGCCGCAGCGCGATCGGCTTCCAGCGGAATGGTATCGGCCAGCGTGTGGCCGACGAACCGCACCGGCACACCTTTTTCTTCGTAGAATTTTGCTTCGAACGGCAGCAACGTGAGCATCAGGTCGCAGCCTTCGCGGATCTTCAGCACGCGTTTCTGCCGCCACGCCCACACCGACGGGCTGACGTAATGCACGGTCTTGATCCCGGCCTGACGCAGCTTCAGTTCGATATTGAGATTGAAGTCCGGTGCATCGATGCCGATGAACACATCCGGCTTTTCAGCGATCAACGTGGCGATCAGGTCTTTGCGGCGCTTGAGCAGCTCGCGCAGACGCCCGAGGACTTCCACCAGGCCCATGACCGACAAGCGCTCCATGGGAAAATAGGACGTCAGGCCTTCAGCCTGCATCAACGGGCCACCGACACCGATGAACTCGACCGCCGGATGCTGCGCCTTGAGGGCGCGCATGAGACCGGCGCCAAGAATGTCACCGGAAGCTTCACCCGCCACCAGCGCAATACGCAAACTGGCCATGATCAGCGGGTGATGCCGCGAGTCGACGACTGAATGGAATCGCGGAATATCGCGACTTCCGGGAACTGTGCGGCAGGTTCGGCCAGCTCAGCCAATGCCTGCTCGACCGTCAGGCCTTGGCGGTAGACGGTTTTGTAGGCGCGACGCAGGGTGTGAATCGCATCTTCGCTGAAACCACGACGGCGCATGCCCTCGAAGTTCATGCTGCGCGCTTCGGCCGGGTTGCCGAACACGGTGACGAACGCCGGAACATCCTTGCCAATCGCGGTGCCCATACCGGAGAAACTGTGCGCGCCAATGTGGCAGTACTGATGCACCAGAGTAAAACCGGAGAGGATCGCCCAGTCATCGACATGCACGTGGCCAGCCAGCGCGGTGTTGTTGACCAGAATGCAGTTGTTGCCAATGACGCTGTCGTGACCGATGTGGGCATAGGCCATGATCAGGTTGTGATCGCCCAGCGTGGTTTCCGAACGGTCTTGCACGGTGCCACGGTGAATGGTCACGCCCTCTCGGATGACGTTATGGTCACCGATGACGAGACGGGTTTCTTCACCTTTGTACTTCAGATCGGGCGTGTCTTCGCCTACCGAGGAAAACTGGTAGATGCGATTGTGCTTGCCGATGCGGGTCGGGCCTTTGAGGATTACATGCGGCCCGATCACGGTACCCTCGCCGATTTCCACACCTGCGCCGATGATCGACCACGGGCCGACCTCGACGCCGTCAGCCAGAACGGCCGACGGATCGATGATTGCGCGAGGGTCAATCAAACTCATAGCTTGCGTTCCGCGCAGATGATTTCAGCGGAGCAGACCGGCTTGCCGTCGACCGAAGCCTGGCACTCGAATTTCCAGATCTGACGCTTGCAGCTGATGAACTTGGCTTCGAGGATCAACTGGTCGCCCGGCAGCACTGGCTGGCGGAAGCGCAGCTTGTCGGAACCGACGAAGTAGTAAAGCGTGCCGTCGGCAGGCTTCACATCAAGCATTTTGAAACCGAGGATCCCGGCAGCCTGAGCCATTGCTTCGATGATCAGCACGCCCGGCATAATTGGATGCGCCGGGAAGTGACCATTGAAGAACGGTTCATTGATGCTGACATTCTTGTAGGCGCGAATGCGCTTGCCTTCAGTGTCCAGTTCCACCACCCGGTCCACCAGCAGGAACGGGTAACGGTGAGGCAGGTATTCGCGAATCTCGTTGATGTCCATCATTTCGGGGGGAAGCCTATGTAAAGATTGGGAGCGCGACTGACGCGCACTCCTCTAGCAAATCAAGGAGGCAGTCTAGAGGCTGTGCACACTTGATATGGAAATGGTATCAGCCATCTGATGAAGCATTGCCGTCAGGGGTCACTTCCCCTACGCGCTTTTCCAGCTGTTTCAAACGTCGCGCGATGTCATCGAGCTGACGAATACGGGCCGCGCTTTTGCGCCATTCGGCCGCCGGTTGCATGGCTGTTCCGGAAGAATAGGCACCCGGCTCGGTAATCGAGTGAGTCACCATGGTCATCCCGGTCAGGAAAACGTTGTCGCAAATATCGATATGACCGACCAGACCAACGCCACCGGCCAGCATGCAATGCTTGCCGATTTTGGTGCTGCCGGAGATGCCCACGCACGCGGCCATGGCGGTGTGATCACCGACCTGGACGTTGTGCGCAATCTGAATCTGGTTATCGAGCTTCACGCCGTTGCCGATCACGGTATCGGCCAGCGCACCGCGATCGATGGCAGTGTTCACGCCAATTTCCACATCGTCGCCGATGGTCACGCCGCCGATCTGGGCGATTTTCTGCCAGATGCCTTTTTCGTTGGCAAAGCCGAAGCCTTCGCCACCGAGCACGGCACCAGACTGGATCACCACTCGCTTGCCGATGCGCACGTCGTGATAGAGCGTCACGCGTGGTGCGAGCCAGCCGCCTTCACCGATTTCACTGCGCGCGCCAATGAAGCAATGCGCGCCCAGTGTTACCTGCGCAGCGATTCGCGCGCCTGCTTCGATCACCACGAAGGGACCGATGCTGGCGGTTGGATCAACCACAGCGTCATCCGCAATCACCGCTGACGGATGGATACCCGCCGTGGCTTTTGGCTTCGGATCGAACAGGTGGGAGATACGCGCATAGGCCAGGTAAGGATCAGGCACCACTAGCGCATTACCGGCAAAACCCTCGGCATCGGCCTCTTTGAGCAACAGAGCTGCTGCTTGGGAGCCGGCAAGAAACTTGCGGTATTGAGGGTTTGCCAGAAAGCTCAACTGAGCTGGGCCGGCCTCTTGCAAAGTGGCCAGCCCAGTAATTTGCTTCTCCGGGTCGCCACGCAGGGTGGCGCCGAGGAACTCGGCCAACTGGCCGAGTTTGATAGTCGCGGTCATGGGTTACTTCAGCTGATTCATGCGCTCGATAACCTGGCGCGTGATGTCGTACTGAGGTTTGACATCAATCACTGCGCCACGCTCGAACACCAGGTCAAAACCACCTTTCTTGATGACTTCTTCCACTGCGCTATCCAGTTTCGGCTTCAGTTGCTTGAGCATTTCGCGGTCAGCAACAGCTTTGGCTTCGTTCAGTTCCTTCGACTGGAACTGGAAGTCACGGGCCTTTTGCTTGAATTCAAGCTCCAGACGCTCACGCTCGCCTTGCTGCATTTTGTCGCCACCGGCCATCAGACGATCCTGAATGCCTTTGGCGCTGCTCTCCAAGGTTTTCAGCTTGCTCAGTTGCGGACCGAACTTCTTCTCGGCATCCACGGCGTACTTCTTGGCGGCGTCGGATTCGAGCAAGGCCATCTGATAGTTCAGAACAGCGATTTTCATGTCGGCAAATGCCGGGCCTGCCACCATCAAGGAGGCCAGGAGAACCAATTGAGTCAACTTACGCACGATGCACTCCTACAAAATCCATTGTCGTTATCTTGGGTCAGACGCTTAGAACGTCTGGCCGAGGGAGAATTGGAACACTTGAGTTTCAGCCTCATCCGGCTTCTTGATCGGCATGGCCAACGCGAAGCTCAGAGGACCCAGTGCGGTGACCCAGGTCACACCCACACCCACGGAACTGGCCATGTTGCTCAGGCTGATGTCGTTGCACTTGGTGTTCGACGTCGAGCCGTTAGCATTGGTAGTGTCCTTGCACTGCGAGTCAAATACGTTACCCACATCCCAGAATACCGAAGTACGCAGGGAACGCTGATCCTTGACGAATGGCAGCGGGAACAGAACCTCGACGCCACCCTGGATCAGGACGTTACCACCGAACGGCAGCGGATCCTGGTCCGGGTCAGCCAGCGTACCCGGGTTATTACCACGGCTCGGCGTACTGCGCGGGCCAAGGGTGCTGTCCTTGAAGCCACGAACCGAGTTGAAACCACCAGCATAGTAGTTTTCATAGAACGGCAAGCCGTCGGTTCCACCGTAGCCGTCGCCATAACCCAGCTCAGTATGCAGACGCAGGGTGTAGTTCTCGGTGATCGGCTGGAACAGCTGACCACGGTAATCAAGTTTGTAGAACGACAGGTCGCTGCCTGGAATAGTCGATTCCAGCGTCAGGCTCTGCGAACGACCACGGGTCGGCAGCACACCTTTGTTCAGGGTCGATTCAGACCAGCCGGCCGACGCCTTGAAGTTCAGGTACTTGTCGCCTTCCTTGTTAACGAAGTCGAAAATCTCGTCAACGGTGTAGGTCCCGGTCTTGATCTCGTCCTGTTGAACGGACAGACCAAAGGTCAGACGCGAAGTCTCGCTGATCGGGTAACCAACGTTAACGCCGGCACCCAGGCTGTCTACCGCATAGCTTGCTACGTCGACGTCGAGGTCTTTGTAGTCAGTAGTGCGATAGAACGCGTTGTAACCCAGGCTCACGCCATCGGCGGTCCAGTACGGGTCAACGTAGCCGAAGTTGTAGCGGCTCTGGTATTCGCTTCGAGTCAGACCGACGCTGACGCGGTTACCGGTACCGAGGAAGTTGTTCTGGGTGATCGAACCACCGAGGATAAGACCGGCACTCTGGGCAAAACCGACGCTGGCGGTAATCGAACCGGAAGCCTGTTCTTCCACGGCGTAGTTCACGTCAACCTGGTCGTCGACACCTGGCACAGCCGGGGTTTCAACGTTGACTTCTTTAAAGAAGCCCAGACGCTCAAGACGGGTTTTGGATTGGTCGATCAGGTAGGTCGAAGCCCAGCCGCCTTCCATCTGACGCATTTCACGACGCAGCACTTCGTCTTCGGACTTGGTGTTGCCACGGAAGTTGATGCGGTTGACATAGGCACGCTTGCCCGGATCGACAGCAAACAGGATGTCGACAGTGTGGTCATCATCGTGTGGCTGAGGCACGCCGTTGACGTTGGCGAAGGTGTAACCCTCGTTACCCAGACGACGGGTGATCAGTTCGGATGTGGTGGTCATCAGCTTGCGCGAGAACACCTGGCCTTTCTGCACCAGCAGCAAGGATTTGACCTGGTCTTCAGGGACTTTCAGATCACCGCTGAGCTTGACGTCACGAACGGTGTACTTCTCGCCTTCAGTCACGTTGACGGTGATGTAGACGTGCTTCTTGTCAGGGGTGATGGACACCTGGGTCGAAGCGATATCCATGTTGATATAGCCACGGTCCAGGTAGTAGGAACGCAGACGCTCCAGGTCACCGGACAGTTTTTCACGGGCGTACTTGTCATCGTTCTTGAAGAACGACAGCCAGTTGGTGGTTTTCAGTTCGAACAGGTCGGTCAGGTCTTCCTCGGGGAACACCGTGTTGCCCACCACGTTGATGTGCTGAATGGCGGCAACGGTACCTTCGTTGATGTTGACTTTCAGACCCACGCGGTTACGCGGCTGCGAGACCACTTCGGTATCGACGGTAGCCGAGTAGCGGCCTTGCGCAACGTACTGACGTTGCAGTTCGTTACGTACACCTTCGAGGGTGGCACGCTGGAAGATCTCGCCTTCGGCCAGACCGGATTGCTTGAGGCCCTTCATCAGGTCTTCAGTGGAGATCGCCTTGTTACCCTCGATCTCGATACTGGCGACGGATGGACGCTCGACAACCGTGATTACCAGTACGTTGCCTTCGCGGCCCAGCTGGATATCTTGAAAGAAACCGGTTTTGAACAACGCACGAGTGGATTCCACCAGGCGACGATCATCCGCCTGCTCGCCGACGTTCAACGGCAAGGCACCAAAGACACTACCCGCGGAGACCCGCTGGAGGCCATTGACGCGAATATCAGAGATAGTGAAGGACTCGGCGTGAACTTCGGCGATCATCAATACGGTGAGAACCGCAGTTAGCAGCAGACGTTTCATGAAGTCCTTTCTTATTCCAACTGGCAATAAACAAACTGCCGCAAAATGCGGCAGATTCGCAATTCAGCGAAGCGTTACAGTCGACCCAGATCGTTGACCAGAGCAAGCAACATCACCCCGACCACCAAACTGATACCGATCTGTATCCCCCAACCTTGCACCCGATCCGACAAGGGACGACCACGCGCCCACTCGATCAGATAAAACAACAAATGCCCCCCATCCAGTACCGGAATGGGCAGCAAATTCAGAACACCCAGGCTAATACTCAGATAAGCAAGGAAATTCAGGAAATCAGCGACGCCCGACTGGGCAGAAGCGCCCGCCACTTTAGCAATGGTTATCGGTCCACTCAAGTTTTTTACCGAGAGCTCGCCGAACAGCATTTTCTTCAGTGAATCCAGCGTCAGAATGCTCATGGTCCAAGTGCGACGGGCGCCCTCGCCAATCGCGGCCAACGGCCCGTAACTGACTTCGCGGATCATCTCCGGTGGCCAGTCGACAGCTTTTACCCCGGCACCCAGATAACCGCTTGGCGATTTGCTGTCGCCACGCGCCGCCAAGGTCACCGGGACGTCGATTTGAGCATTGTCGCGCTCGATGCGCAGCATGATTTTGGTATCAGGACGCGTACGAACGGTATCAACAACTTGTTGCCAGTCATTAAGAACCTGACCATCGAGCGACAGCAGACGATCACCGGTTTTCAGGCCTGCAGCCTGGGCCGGACCTTTCGAATCAAGCTCCGCGAGTACCGGCGGCAAAGCCGGGCGCCATGGGCGGATACCCAGCGAACGGATCGGATCCGGTTCATCAGCCCCTTTCAGCCAGTGGTCCAGCGCCAGCTCACGCGGCGAATCCGCGGTGGAGCCTTGATCGCGCACCATCAATTGCAAAGAACCGCTTTCGCCGAGACGACGCACCAGTTGCAGATTGACCGCAGCCCAACCCGAAGTCGGCTCACCATCGATGGCGACGATTTCCTGACCTGACGTCAAACCCGCCTTGGCGGCGATACTGCCGGACTCGACCGCACCGATAACCGGGCGTATCTGCTCGCTGCCGAGCATGGCCAGCACCCAAAAGAACACCAGGGCCAAAAAAAAGTTGGCGATAGGGCCGGCGGCGACGATAGCGATACGCTGACGCACCGACTTGCGATTGAACGACTGATCGAGCTGATCGACCGGCACTTCGCCTTCGCGCTCATCGAGCATCTTGACGTAGCCGCCCAGCGGTATCGCGGCAACAACAAACTCGGTGCCTTGCTTGTCATGCCAGCGCAACAGTGGCATGCCGAAGCCTACGGAGAAACGCAGAACCTTGACGCCACAGCGACGCGCGACCCAGAAGTGGCCGAATTCATGAAAGGTGACCAGCACACCCAAGGCGATCAGGGTGCCGGCAATCATATAGAGCGCGCTCATCTACTTTCTCCGCAATCCCGTTCAGTGCCGCGTGTAGCCATTGTGTTGCAAAACCTATCGACTGTGTCGGCTCAGCCATTGCTCAGCCAGAATGCGTGCCTTGGCGTCCGCCGTGAATACGGCATCGAGATCGTCCAACGCAACAACCGGTTCACGGCTCAAGACGTCCTCGATGATACTCGCGATTTCCAGGTAGCGAACCCGTCCGTCGAGAAACGCTGCCACAGCGACTTCGTTGGCGGCATTCAACATGGCCGGGGCGCTGTCGCCCGCTTCAGCAGCTTGCCGCGCCAAACGCAGGCAAGGGAAGCGTTCTTCATCGGGTGCCTCGAAGTCCAGGCGTGCGATCGCAAACAGATCCAGGGGTGCCACGCCAGAATCGATGCGCTCCGGCCAGGCCAGCGCATTGGCGATGGGTGTACGCATATCGGGATTGCCCAATTGCGCCAGCACCGAACCATCCACGTAATCGACCAGCGAATGGATTACGCTTTGCGGGTGGATCACCACCTCAACCTGTGCAGGCTTGGCATCGAACAACCAACAGGCCTCAATCAGCTCAAGCCCCTTGTTCATCATGCTCGCCGAATCCACGGAGATCTTGCGCCCCATGGACCAGTTCGGATGCGCGCAGGCCTGATCAGGTGAAACATGCGCCAACTCGGCCATCGGCGTCTGCCGGAAAGGGCCGCCGGAAGCTGTCAGTAAAATCCGACGCACACCTACCGAACTCAGCCCACGGGCAAAATCCTGTGGCATGCACTGAAAAATCGCGTTGTGCTCGCTGTCGATCGGCAGCAAAACAGAACCGCTTTTGCGCACGGCCTGCATGAACAAGGCGCCGGACATCACCAGCGCCTCTTTATTGGCCAGAAGAATTTTCTTCCCTGCCTCGACTGCTGCCAGCGTCGGACGCAGGCCCGCCGCACCGACAATCGCTGCCATCACGGCGTCGACTTCTGGCGCGGAAGCGACCTGACACAGGCCCTCTTCCCCAACCAGAACGCGAGTCGGCAACCCGGCGGCGCGCAGATCATCCTGCAGACCGCGAGCGGCTTCGACCTGTGGCACTACCGCAAACTGCGGCACATGGCGTACACACAGCGCAAACAACTCACTCAGTCGAGTGAAGCCTGTCAGCGCGAAAACCTGATAACGCTCAGGATGACGAGCGATGACATCAAGGGTACTCAGACCGATCGAACCGGTGGCCCCTAAAACAGTGATCTGCTGAGGACGACTCACGGCGCCGCCATCCAGAGCAATACGGCGAACACCGGGATGGCTGCGGTCAAGCTGTCGATACGATCCAGCACACCGCCATGGCCGGGCAGCAGATTACTGCTGTCCTTGATGCCGGACTGACGCTTGAACATGCTTTCAGTGAGGTCGCCCACCACCGAAATGAACACAATCAACGCCGCGCCGATCAAACCCTTGAGCAATTCGGCTACGGTCCAGTCGCGCACCAGGCCGACGATTGCAGTAATCACCAGACTCAACGCCAGACCACCGTAAACACCTTCCCAGCTTTTACCCGGGCTGACTTGCGGCGCCAGCTTGCGCTTGCCAAAGGCACGACCCGAGAAGTAGGCACCGATATCCGCGCCCCACACCAGCACCATTACCGCCATGATCAGCCAGTTACCCAACGGGTACTGTTTGATCTGCACGAGACCTTGCCAGGCCGGCAACAGGATCAACAAACCAATCACCAGTTTGGTGGCAGCACTGGACCAATGCCCACTGGAGCGCGGGTAGGTCAGGACCAGCCAGGTCGCCACCGCCCACCACAGCACCGACGCACCGAGGACCCACGGAGCGAGGCCGGGCAGGATGTACATGACGAACAGCATCAAAGCGACCACGGCGGCGAAGCCGACACGGAACGATTGTGCAGTGAAGCCTGCCAGGCGCGCCCATTCCCAGGCACCCAGACTCACGACCAGACCGATGAACAACGCAAAGCCGGAACCTTCAAGCAGGAAGAACCCGCACAAGGCGATCGGCAGCAGGATCAGTGCAGTAATGATTCGTTGTTTAAGCATTAAACCCGGGCTCCAGCTTCGACCTGTTCGCTCGTTTTACCGAAACGACGTTGGCGTGAAGCGAAATCGGCCAGCGCATTGCGCATGGCATCGTGTTTGAAGTCCGGCCAGAACAGGTCGGAGAAATACAACTCGGCGTAAGCCAGCTGCCACAGCAGGAAGTTGCTGATGCGATGCTCGCCACCGGTGCGGATGCACAGATCAGGCAGCGGCAGATCACCCGTCGCCAGGCAGGTCTGCAGCAGATCCGGCGTAATGTCTTCCGGGCGCAAATGGCCCGCCTGGACTTCACGCGCCAGACGCTGTGCAGCCTGAGCGATATCCCACTGACCGCCATAGTTGGCAGCGATCTGCAGCACAAAGCGGTTGGCGCCGACGGTCATGGCTTCGGCTTCGCGCATCGCCGCCTGCAACTCCGGATGGAAGCGCGAGCGGTCACCGATGATACGCAGGCTGATGTTGTTGTCGTTGAGGCGCTTGGCCTCACGACGCAACGCCTTGAAGAACAGATCCATCAAGGCACTGACCTCATCGGCCGGGCGCTGCCAGTTTTCACTGGAGAAGGCGAACAGGGTCAACACTTCGACCTTGGCCTCGGCGCACACCTCGATCACCGCCCGCACAGCATCCACGCCCGCTTTATGCCCGGCGACACCTGGCATAAAGCGTTTTTTTGCCCAGCGATTATTGCCATCCATGATGATCGCGACATGGCGCGGCACCGCGGACGGCGCAGTCTGCTTGGTCTTGTCCATTAAAAACTCGACCCTTATACGGCCATCAGATCCGCTTCTTTTTGCTTGGTCGCTGCGTCGATATCAGCTTCAGCCTTGTCGGTGATCTTCTGAATATCGGCAGCAGCACGACGCTCTTCGTCTTCGCTGATTTCCTTGTCCTTGACCAGCTTCTTCAGCTCGCCCAAGGCATCACGACGAATATTGCGCACGGCAACACGCGCATCTTCGGCAGCACTGCGCGCCTGCTTGGTGAAGCCCTTGCGGGTTTCTTCAGTCAGGGCAGGCATGGAGATCAGCAACAACTCGCCCAGGTTGGTCGGGTTGAGGTTCAGGCCAGCGCTCTGGATTGCCTTGTCGACCGCTGCGAGCATGTTGCGCTCGAACGCGACGACTTGCAGGGTGCGCGAGTCTTTAACAGTGATGTTGGCCACTTGAGTGATGGAAGTGTCTGCGCCGTAGTAAGGCACCATCACACTACCCAGAATGCTTGGGTGAGCCTTGCCGGTACGAATCTGACCAAAAGCGTGGGTCAGAGAGTCCAGGGATTTTTGCATGCGCTCTTGAGCGTCTTTTTTGATTTCGTTGATCATTGTTGACCTTCCTCGATCAGGGTGCCTTCAGCGCCGCCATGGACGATGTTCAGCAGGGCACCTGGCTTGTTCATGTTGAATACGCGCAACGGCATCTTGTGGTCGCGGCACAGGCAAATAGCGGTCAGATCCATCACGCCCAGCTTGCGATCCAGTACTTCATCATAAGTCAGATGATCGAACTTCTCGGCATGCGGGTCCTTGAACGGATCTGCAGTGTAAACGCCATCGACCTTGGTCGCCTTGAGCACAACGTCGGCGTCGATTTCGATTGCACGCAGGCAGGCTGCCGAATCCGTGGTGAAGAACGGATTGCCGGTACCGGCCGCGAAGATCACGACGTCTTTGGAGTTCAGGTGGCGCATGGCTTTGCGACGATCATAGTGATCGGTCACGCCAACCATGGAAATGGCCGACATCACGATGGCCGAGATATTGGCACGCTCCAGCGCATCGCGCATGGCCAGGGCGTTCATCACAGTGGCCAGCATGCCCATGTGGTCGCCTGTTACCCGATCCATACCGGCTTTGCTCAGGGCTTCGCCGCGGAACAGGTTGCCACCGCCGATCACCAGACCGACCTGTACGCCGATGCCAACCAGCTGGCCGACTTCCAGCGCCATGCGATCCAGTACTTTCGGATCGATCCCGAACTCTTCCGAGCCCATCAGGGCCTCGCCGCTAAGCTTGAGTAGAATGCGTTTATAGCGAGCCTGATAACCACTGCCCTGCTGAGCCATTGCGAATCTCTCCTGCGGCGTATTTTAAAAATTCTTTGCGAGCTGTTTACAGCTGGCGTTCACTCTAGCTTGGCGCTGCTTCAGCGCCATCGGAACATGGCTTTGTAAGTCAGTTCCAGAAGTAAACCAATTAAAAATTGGTTACCCCATCTGAAAAGAGGCTGCGCGCGTGAGCGGGCAGCCTCTTTCGGGCGACAGTTGAAAACTGTCTTATTGCTTGGCGGCAGCCAGCTGGGCAGCAACTTCTTCAGCGAAGTTGTCGACCGGCTTCTCGATGCCTTCGCCTACTTTGTAGTAAGTGAAGGAAACGATTTCTGCGCCGCCTTTCTTGGCCAGCTCGCCAACCTTGATTTCAGGGTTCTTGACGAACGCCTGCTCAACCAGGCTTGCTTCTGCCAGGAACTTGCTGATACGGCCTTTGACCATGTTCTCAACAATGTTTTCTGGCTTGCCTTTGATCTTCTCTTCGTTCAGCTGCAGGAACACAGCTTTTTCACGCTCGATCGCTTCAGCCGAAACTTGCGAAGGCAGCAGGAACTCAGGGTTGCTTGCAGCTACGTGCATCGCGATGTCTTTGGCCAGCTCGACGTCACCGCCTTTCAGAGCCACAACAACACCGATCTTGTTGCCGTGCAGGTACGAACCTACAACGTCACCTTCGATGCGGGTCAGACGACGGATGTTGACGTTTTCGCCTACTTTGGCAACCAGTGCTTCGCGAGCAGCTTCTTGCGAAGCGATCAGCGGAGCAGCGTCGGTCAGCTTGTCAGCGAAGGCTTTTTCAACGCTGGCAGCAACGAAGTTTTTGAAGTCGTCTTGCAGAGCCAGGAAGTCGGTCTGCGAGTTCACTTCCAGGATAACGGCAGCTTTACCGTCGTCCTTGATTGCGATTGCGCCTTCAGCGGCAACGTTGCCAGCCTTCTTCGCAGCCTTGATCGCGCCCGAAGCACGCATGTCATCAATGGCTTTTTCGATGTCGCCGTCAGCCTTTTCCAGGGCTTTCTTGCAGTCCATCATGCCTTCGCCGGTACGCTCGCGCAGTTCTTTGACCAACGCTGCAGTAATTGCTGCCATTTTCAAATTCCTCTTGGATAGGTTTTCAACCATTCCACCCGATCGAACGGGCGTTCAATTCGTCCCGAGCCCCACTTTGTAGCTGCTGCACGTTACAGGAGCTGTAGCTGCGCTGCCGACAAATGGTTTTCGAGGTGGCAAAAAGGGGGCCAAGCCCCCTTTTTGCTTACTGAGTCAACGCCAGGGCGTCAATTACTCAGCTGCAGCCTGAGTTTCTTCAGCTGCGAATTCAACAGTACCGCCAGCAACGTTGTTGCGACCGCGGATAACTGCGTCAGCCATCGAACCCATGTACAGCTGGATAGCGCGGATTGCGTCATCGTTGCCTGGGATGATGTAGTCAACGCCTTCCGGGCTGCTGTTGGTATCGACAACGCCGATGACCGGGATGCCCAGCTTGTTGGCTTCGGTGATCGCGATGCGCTCGTGGTCAACGTCGATCACGAACAGTGCGTCTGGCAGACCGCCCATGTCCTTGATGCCGCCCAGCGAACGATCCAGCTTTTCCAGGTCACGGGAGCGCATCAGCGCTTCTTTCTTGGTCAGCTTGGCGAAAGTACCGTCTTCGGCTTGAACTTCAAGGTCACGCAGACGCTTGATGGAAGCACGAATGGTTTTGAAGTTGGTCAGCATGCCGCCCAACCAGCGGTGATCGACGTACGGCGAACCGCAACGTGCTGCTTCTTCAGCAACGATCTTGCCAGCGGAACGCTTGGTGCCGACGAACAGAATCTTGTTTTTGCCCTGGGCCAGACGCTCTACGAAAGTCAGAGCTTCGTTGAACATTGGCAGGGTTTTTTCAAGGTTGATGATGTGAATCTTGTTACGCGCGCCGAAAATGTACTTACCCATTTTCGGATTCCAGTAACGGGTTTGGTGACCGAAGTGCACACCGGCCTTCAGCATATCGCGCATGTTGACTTGGGACATGATAGTTCCTTAATAAGTCGGGTTTGGCCTCCACGTATCCCAATGACCAACCAATGGCATTAAGCCAAGGGCACCCAGGTCATCGTGTCGACACGTGTGTGGATTTAAGCCTTTCGGGGTATCCCCGGAAAGCGGCGCATTTTATACCACAGGGTGCGCAGAAACGGAACACGAAATCTGTATTCGCACCAAGGACATGAGCGCAGCCCCCTTGGAATCGGCGTCAGGCGCACCATTGTATAGAGAGAAGCGATGCACGCGAGCGCGGATTTGCGCCGTGCGTCTGTTAGAATCGCGTTTTTCAGGGTCGCAAAACGAACACTTGCCACCCCATTCGTATCAGCAAGCGCCGCCGAGCGCAGAGAGAGCCTGTATGACCGTCAACCTCAAAACTCCCGAGGACATCGCTGGCATGCGCGTCGCCGGCAAACTGGCCGCCGATGTGCTGGAAATGATTGCCGAACATGTCAAACCGGGCGTCACCACCGATGAGCTGAACCAGATCTGCCATGACTACATCGTCAATGTGCAGCAAGCCATCCCTGCCCCGCTCAACTACAAGGGCTACCCGAAGTCGATCTGCACCTCGATCAACCATGTGGTCTGCCACGGGATTCCGAACGACAAGCCGCTGAAAAACGGCGACACCCTGAACATCGACGTGACCGTGATCAAGGACGGCTACCACGGCGACACCAGCCGCATGTTCCACGTCGGCGAAGTGCCAGTCTGGGCCGAGCGTCTGTCGCAGACCACTCAGGAATGCATGTACAAGGCGATCGAAATCGTCAAACCCGGCTGCCGCCTCGGCGACATCGGCGAAGTGATCCAGAAGCACGCTGAAAAGAACGGATTCTCCGTGGTTCGCGAGTTCTGCGGCCACGGCATCGGCAAGGTTTTCCACGAAGAGCCGCAGATCCTGCACTACGGTCGCGCCGGCACCGGCATGGAGCTGAAGGCTGGCATGACCTTTACCATCGAGCCGATGATCAACCAGGGCAAGGCCGACACCAAAGTATTGGGCGACGGCTGGACCGCGATCACCAAGGACCGCAAGCTCTCGGCGCAGTGGGAACACACCCTGCTGGTGACCGATACCGGGTACGAGATCTTCACTCTGCGCGCCGACGACACCATCCCGCGCATCTCGGCCTGATCCAGAAAACGCTCCCAGCCTTATAGAAGGAAAGCCAATCGATGCCGCAGGTGGATCCCGAACTCTTCGACCGCGGCCAGTTCCAGGCTGAACTGGCCCTTAAAGCGAGTCCTATCGCGGCGTTCAAGAAGGCGATCCGCCAGGCTCGCGAGGTACTCGACACGCGTTTTCGCAATGGCCGCGACATTCGCCGCCTGATCGAAGACCGCGCCTGGTTCGTCGATAACATCCTGCAAAAGGCCTGGGACCAGTTCAACTGGAGCGAAGACGCTGACATCGCGCTGGTCGCGGTCGGCGGTTATGGTCGCGGTGAGTTGCATCCTTATTCCGATATCGACCTGCTGATCCTGCTGGACAGCGCCGATCACGAAGTCTTCCGCGATTCCATCGAGCGTTTTCTCACTTTGCTGTGGGACATCGGCCTGGAAGTCGGTCAGAGCGTTCGCTCTGTCGATGAATGCGCCGAAGAAGCCCGCGCCGACCTGACCGTGGTCACCAACCTGATGGAAAGCCGCACCATTTGCGGCCCCGAGCGTCTGCGCCAGCGCATGCTCGATGTCACCAGCACCGCGCACATGTGGCCGGCCAAGGAGTTTTTCCTCGCGAAGCGCGCCGAACAAAAGGCTCGCCACCACAAGTACAACGACACCGAATACAACCTGGAACCCAACGTCAAAGGCTCGCCGGGCGGTCTGCGAGATATTCAGACCATTTTGTGGGTTGCCCGTCGCCAATACGGCACCCTGAATCTGCGCGCCCTCGCCGGCGAAGGCTTCCTGGTCGAGAGCGAAAATGCTCTCCTCGCCTCCTCTCAGGAATTTCTCTGGAAGGTGCGCTACGCCCTGCACATGCTCGCCGGTCGCTCCGAAGACCGCTTGCTGTTCGACCACCAGCGCACCATTGCCGGTTTGCTCGGCTTTGAAGGCGACGACGCCAAACAGGCAGTCGAAAACTTCATGCAACAGTATTTCCGCGTGGTAATGAGCATCGCCCAGCTCAGCGACCTGATCATCCAGCATTTCGAAGAGGTCATCCTCGCCCCGGAAGACGAAGCACCGCCGCAGCCGATCAACGCGCGCTTCCAGCTGCATGACGGCTATATCGAGGCGCGCAACGACAACGTGTTCCGTCGCACACCGTTCGCCATGCTCGAGATCTTCGTGTTGATGGCGCAACAACCGGAAATCAAAGGCGTGCGCGCCGACACCATTCGCTTGCTGCGCGAACACCGTCACCTGATCGACGACAATTTCCGCAACGATATTCGCAACACCAGCCTGTTCATCGAGCTGTTCAAGTGCAAGATCGGCATCCATCGTAACCTGCGCCGGATGAACCGTTACGGCATCCTTGGCCGCTATCTGCCGGAGTTCGGTTTTATCGTCGGGCAGATGCAGCACGACTTGTTCCACATCTACACGGTCGATGCGCACACGCTGAACCTGATCAAGCACCTGCGCAAATTGCAGTACACGCAAGTGTCGGAAAAATTCCCGCTGGCCGCCAAGCTTATGGCCAAGCTGCCCAAGCCCGAACTGATCTACATGGCCGGTCTGTACCACGACATCGGCAAGGGTCGACACGGCGACCACTCGGAGATCGGCGCGGTCGATGCCGAGGCGTTCTGCCAGCGCCATCAGTTGCCAGTGTGGGACAGCCGCCTGATCGTCTGGCTGGTGCAGAACCACTTGGTGATGTCGACCACCGCCCAGCGCAAGGACTTGTCCGATCCGCAGGTGATCCATGATTTCGCGCAGGCGGTCGGCGATGAAACACGCCTCGATTATCTGTACGTGCTGACCGTCGCCGACATCAACGCGACCAACCCGACACTGTGGAATTCATGGCGAGCGAGCCTGTTGCGCCAGCTCTACACCGAAACCAAACGCGCCTTGCGTCGCGGGCTGGAGAATCCCGTCGACCGCGAAGAACAGATCCGCCAGACCCAAAGCGCTGCACTGGATATTCTGGTGCGCGGCGGCACCGATCCTGATGATGTCGAGCAATTGTGGGCGCAGTTGGGCGATGACTATTTCCTGCGCCACACCGCTGGCGATGTGGCCTGGCACAGCGACGCGATCCTGCAGCAGCCCGTCGATGGCGGGCCGCTGGTACTGATCAAGGAAACCACTCAGCGCGAGTTCGAGGGCGGCACGCAGATCTTCATTTATGCACCAGACCAGCATGACTTCTTCGCCGTGACCGTGGCCGCGATGGATCAGCTCAACCTGAACATTCACGACGCACGGGTCATCACGTCGAGCAGCCAGTTCACGCTCGACACCTACATCGTGCTCGACAACGAAGGCGAATCGATCGGCGACAACCCGGCGCGGGTCAAGCAGATCCGCGAAGGCCTGACCGAAGCCCTGCGCAACCCGGATGACTACCCGACGATCATTCAGCGCCGGGTGCCGCGCCAGCTCAAGCATTTCGCCTTTGCGCCCCAGGTGACGATCCACAACGACGCACAACGCCCGGTGACGGTGCTGGAATTGACCGCACCTGATCGCCCGGGACTGCTGGCGCGGATCGGCGGGATTTTCCTCGAGTTCGACCTGTCGCTGCAGAACGCCAAAATTGCGACCCTGGGCGAGCGAGTAGAAGACGTATTCTTCATCACCGACGCGCACAACCAGCCGTTGTCCGACCCGCTGCTGTGCAGCCGCTTGCAGGATGCGATCGTTGAGCAACTGAGCGTCAATCAGGAACCCGATATCAAGCTTTCGCGCCTCAGCATCTGATGGCGCGCACGGATTCAAATGGCTTAGCACGAGACCCAGCCCCCATGAACAACGCTTTGAACCAGCTCCAGCCTTACCCGTTCGAAAAGCTCCGCGCTCTGCTCGGCACCGTTACACCGAACCCGGACAAACGCCCGATCGCCCTGTCGATCGGCGAGCCGAAACACCGCTCGCCGAGCTTTGTCGCCGAAGCGCTGGCCAACAGTCTGGATCAGATGGCGGTGTACCCGACCACCCTTGGCATTCCCGCGCTGCGCGAAGCGATTGCCGGCTGGTGCGAGCGTCGTTTCGGCGTGCCGAGCGGCTGGATCGATCCGGCGCGCAACGTGCTGCCGGTCAATGGCACCCGCGAAGCGTTGTTCGCCTTCACCCAGACCGTGGTCAACCGTCGCGACGACGCGCTGGTGGTCAGCCCGAACCCGTTTTACCAAATCTACGAAGGCGCGGCGTTCCTCGCCGGGGCCAAACCGCACTACCTGCCGTGCCTCGACGAAAATGGCTTCAACCCGGATTTCGACGCCGTTTCCCCGGACATCTGGCAGCGCTGCCAGATCCTGTTTCTGTGCTCGCCGGGCAACCCGACTGGCGCACTGATTCCAGTCGACGTGCTGAAAAAGCTGATCGCGCTGGCTGACGAATATGACTTCGTGATCGCCGCCGACGAGTGCTACAGCGAGCTTTACTTCAACGAACAAACGCCACCGCCCGGTCTGCTGACAGCTTGCGTCGAACTGGGTCGCAACGACTTCAAGCGTTGCGTGGTGTTCCATAGCTTGTCCAAGCGTTCCAACCTGCCAGGCCTGCGTTCCGGTTTTGTCGCCGGCGACGCTGACATCCTCAAGGGCTTCCTGCTCTATCGCACCTACCACGGCTGTGCGATGCCGGTGCAAACGCAATTGGCCAGCGTCGCGGCCTGGAACGACGAAGTCCATGTGCGCGCCAACCGTGCGCTGTACCGCGAGAAGTTCGACGCGGTGCTGGAGATTCTCAGCCCGGTGATGGATGTGCAGCGCCCTGATGGCAGCTTCTACCTGTGGCCGAACGTGCAGGGTGATGACGCTGCATTCTGCCGCGATCTGTTCGCTGAAGAGCATGTCACCGTGGTGCCGGGCTCCTACCTGTCGCGCGACGTTGACGGCGTCAATCCAGGTGCGGGTCGCGTGCGCATGGCGCTGGTTGCGCCGCTGGCCGAATGTGTAGAAGCGGCTGAACGAATTCGCGACTTTATTATTCGTCGCAAGTAACTACAAAGTGCCCGCGCCAGGCAATCTGGCGCGCCGGCTTAATTGCCAGGTTACATATCAAACTATTTCCCGGCTTTCTCCGCCTGCAGACCAAAGTTAGTCTTGAAGTGCTTACTCATTTCAAACAAACAAACTTTGACCACCAGGAAGAGAACCGACATGCATTCGATTCTGGATTTGCAATTACCCCCTGCCTTAGATGAACAAACTTCTTTCGAAGCGGCGATTAACGAAAATCCAGCCAACGCTGGCGCAACCACGGGCAATCGTCGCAAGCGCTCCCTGGTGAACTACTCGAAGCTCTGGGCAAACGGTCGAACGCTGAAAATCGCCTTTATGGATAATCCAGAAGCCGGGCACAAACAAAAGATCATTGATATTGCCAGCCAGTGGATGCAATACGTGAACCTGACGTTTGATTTCGTCGAGGGCAAGGAAGGTGATATTCGCATTGCGACCGAGACTCCCTACAACAGCTCGGTCCTGGGCACCGACGCGCTGATCATCGTGCCTTACCAGGCCACTCTGAGCCTTGCCGTCAAGCCTGATCATGAAGACTTCGTGACCATCGTACTGCACGAGTTTGGCCACGCACTTGGCGCAATGCATGAACACCAGCACCCGAAAGCCAACATCCCGTGGGACAAGCCGAAAGTTTATCAACACTATCAAACCCGCGAGATGAACCCGCTGACAATAGAGCAAGTGGATCAAAACCTTTTCACACCATTCAACTCATTCGAGGCGCTGTATCTTGATTACGACAAGAAGTCGATCATGCACTACCCCGTGCTTAACAGCCTGACACTGGGTAACTGGAAAACCTCGATCAACCGGAAAATCAGCAAAAAAGACAAACAACTGATGCGATTGCTTTACCCGAAATAAAGCACTAAACGGCTCACACTCAAACAGCTATTTTTCAAACAAATAACAAGGATTGTTAATAATGAACACACCCAATGCGTGTACAGCACTGAAGCCCTCGGACATTGCTGCCTCCTATGCAACAGCCATTAGCGAAAACCCCGCAAACAGTTCTGCCCCCTCTTCTGGCCGAAAAAAGCGCAGCGTCGTCCGGCATACAAAGTTCTGGGCACCGGGACGTACTCTGCGAATTGCTTTTCTGAGTGGAAGCGAGGCATTCAAAGATGCCGTCAAGCGAGCCGCCAGTCAGTGGCTGCCCCACATCAACTTGAAGTTCGATTTCGTTGAAGGGCCTGAAGGCGATATACGAATTCAAGCCGGGCAAGGCCAGTACTGGTCGAAAGTCGGCACGGACGCTTTGCTTGAAACAGAAGGCCCGACCATGGAGATTGCAGAATGGATGCTCCAGCCGAAATTATTTGCTCACTACGTCATGCATGAATTTGGTCACGCTTTGGGGGCAGAACATGAGCATTTACACCCGGAGGCCAACATCCCATGGAACAAAAGTGCGGTTTACGAAGCGCACTGGGTTCCCGAGGATGCCGATGAAGAGAACTTCCAGCGCAAGGCCGTTGACGAGCGTTACTTCAATCTTCTGGATAAGAGCGAAGTCAATTATTCGAAGTACGATCCGAAATCCATCATGCACTACCAGATTCATCAATCGTGGACACACGGTGACTTTCAACTATTTTTGAACCTGGAGCTCAGCGAGAAAGATAAAGCCTTTATGGCAAAAGCTTATCCCGCCAGCGACTGCGCTGAGACTATTTGATCTGCCCCAGATTGGCTTCGCTCAGATCAAGATCTGCCAGCACTTCCCTGAGTACGTCATCGCCGATCTGGTGATGACGACTGAGGCTATACAGCTCAAGGCGCTGTGCCCGCAGCGCCTTCAAACGTAAACGGCGCTCCAGCAGATCCATTTGGAACGCCAGCGCCTGGGCTTCGGCCGAGTCGTTGAACACTTCGAGTTGATGGCGATATTCGGACATGATCCGCGCCTTCAGCTCTGTGGCCAGTGCCGCTTGAGCCGCATCCTGAGGGGCGGCTTCTTCAGTCTCAAGCGCGTGGATCGCCGCCTCTGCGGTTTTGCGCCAAGCGTCGCGAACTTCCTGACGACGCTTGTCGTCCGGGCTTTTTTCGATGCCACGCAATAACAACGGCAGAGCGATACAGGCCGAGATCAGCGACAGCAGAATCACGCCCGCAGCAATAAAGATCAGCAGATCACGCTCGGGAAATGCCTCTGCGCCCATCAACATCGGCACCGACATCACACCCGCCAGCGTCACCGCCCCGCGCACGCCACCGACGGTCAGCAGCCAGCAAGAGCGCGCGGTCGGCACTTGGGTCAGATCGCCCTTCCCGCGCCAACGGCGCAACAGTACCGACAAGCGCCATATGCTCTGCACCCAGATAAACCGCAACAGCACCAGGGCGAGGAAAATCGCCACGACATCGAGACAGCGATAAAACAGCGTCGGCCACAACGTCGGCTCGTGGCTGACCACGGCTTTGATGATGTCCGGCAATTGCAGGCCGAGCAGCAGGAAGATCAGACCGTTGAAGGCAAACTCCAGCAACGACCAGACGCTGCGGTTGAGCAAGCGAGTGCTGGTCTGCCGGGGCAACAGATCGAGCCAGCTCTGCATCATCCCCGCCGCCACCGCCGACAGAATGCCCGAGACGCCGAGGCGCTCGGCCAAGACATACGCGGCAAACGGCAACAGCAGCATGAACACCACGTGAGTCGCCGGATCGTCCCAACCGCGCGCGATCATCCACGCCCGCAGACGCCCGACCAGCCAGCTCAGGGCCACACCGACCGCCAGTCCGCCCAGCGCTACGACGACAAAGGTCAGGCTGGCGTTGGTCAGCGAAAACACGCCGGTGATGGCTGCGGCCAGGGCGAACTTGAAGGTCACCAGACCCGACGCATCGTTCATCAGCGCCTCACCTTGCAGAATGTGCATCAGCGGTGTCGGCAAGCGGTTCTGCGAAATCGCCG
Organism: Pseudomonas sp. 4CAES_32.4; assembly: GCF_058136335.1. NCBI lineage: Bacteria > Pseudomonadati > Pseudomonadota > Gammaproteobacteria > Pseudomonadales > Pseudomonadaceae > Pseudomonas > Pseudomonas sp. 4CAES_32.4. The sequence continues at coordinate 1,258,855 of NZ_CM176882.1, read as the reverse complement.
AAACCGCCACGGCGTCAGTCGGCGACAGCACAGCGGCCAGTGCAAATGCCACCGGCAACGGAATTGCCGGCAACAACCAGTGAATGAAGTAACCGGCGCCCACCACTGTAAACAGCACCAACCCCACGGCCAGCGTCAGGATCGGTCCGCGCAGATGCCAGAACTCGCGCTTGGGCATGCGCCAGCCATCGGAAAACAGCAGCGGTGGCAGGAACAGAAAAAGGAACAACTCCGGGTCCAGCGCTACATGCAGACCGAGCGTTGGCCAGGCGAGCAAGGCGCCGGCGGCGATTTGTACCAGAGGCAATGGCAGCGGGATGACCCGACCGACCAGACGCGAGACGCTGACCAGCATCAGCAGGATCAGAACGGTGTAGGCGGTTTGCATAAAGCGGAAATCTCAGACAATCGACAGCGTTGAACTGCCATATTAGCCGCTTAGGCTGTGTCTGACCGTTGCACCTATGTCGCACACCCCTTTTGTAGGAGCTGCGGCACGCTGCGATCTTTTGATCGTTAAAAACAGAATCAAAAGATTGCAGCCTCGTTTCACTCGACAGCTCCTGCAGGGTTTTGCGCTTTAGCTTCTGGGTCATGGCATAATCCGTCACCATTTTTCTCCAGCACCTGTAAAGGGGGCGATTCCTTGACCGTTTCAAGTAAAACGTTGCACCTTTTCGGCATCAAAGCCTGCGACACCATGAAGAAGGCGCGCACCTGGCTCGATGAACACGCTGTCAGCTACGACTTTCACGATTACAAAACCGCCGGCATCGACCGTGAGCACCTGACCCAATGGTGTGACGAACACGGCTGGCAAACGGTGTTGAACCGCGCAGGCACGACCTTTCGCAAACTCGACGACGAACGCAAAGCCGATCTCGACCAGTCGAAAGCCATCGAACTGATGCTCGCTCAACCCTCGATGATCAAGCGCCCGGTGCTCGATCTCGGTGACCGAACCCTGATTGGCTTCAAGCCAGATATCTACGCGGCCGCTCTGAAGTAAGCAGCCCGTCACTCTTTGTAGAGGTGTATTCACATGTCCAATTCCCTGTTCAGCATCGCCTTTGGTGTCGGCACTCAGAACCGTCAAGGCGCCTGGCTGGAAGTGTTCTACGCACAGCCACTGCTCAATCCTTCGGCCGAACTGGTCGCTGCTGTTGCGCCGATCCTCGGTTACACCGAAGGCAACCAGGCCATCACTTTCACTACCGCACAAGCGGCGCAACTGGCTGAAGCCGTGAAAGGCATAGATGCCGTGCAAGGCAAGCTGCTGACCCGTCTGGCCGAAAGCCACAAGCCACTGGTCGCCACCCTGCTGGCCGAAGATGCTCAACTGACTTCGACGCCTGAGGCCTACCTCAAGCTGCACCTGCTGTCGCACCGTCTGGTCAAGCCACACGGCGTGAGCCTGGCCGGTATTTTCCCGTTGCTGCCGAACGTGGCGTGGACCAGCCAGGGCGCCATCGACCTGAGCGAACTGACCGAAATGCAACTGGAAGCCCGTCTGCGCGGTGAGCTGCTGGAAGTTTTCTCGGTGGACAAGTTCCCGAAAATGACCGACTACGTGGTTCCGGCCGGCGTGCGTATCGCTGACGCCGCGCGTCTGCGTCTGGGCGCCTACGTCGGTGAAGGCACCACCGTGATGCACGAAGGTTTCATCAACTTCAACGCTGGCACCGAAGGCCCGGGCATGATCGAAGGCCGCGTATCGGCTGGCGTGTTCGTCGGCAAAGGTTCGGACCTGGGCGGCGGTTGCTCGACCATGGGCACCCTGTCGGGCGGCGGCAACATCGTGATCAAGGTTGGCGAAGGCTGCCTGATCGGCGCCAACGCTGGTATCGGTATTCCGTTGGGCGATCGCAACACTGTTGAGTCGGGCCTGTACGTGACCGCTGGCACCAAGGTTGCGCTGCTGGACGAAAACAACAACCTGGTTAAAGTCGTGAAAGCACGTGAGCTGGCCGGTCAGACTGACCTGCTGTTCCGTCGCAATTCGGAAACCGGCGCTGTGGAATGCAAAACCCACAAGTCGGCGATCGAACTGAACGAAGCGCTGCACGCTCACAACTAAGTGCTTGAATAATCCATTGTAGGAGTGAGCCTGCTCGCGATGCTTTTAGCGCCCTCACGGACGCCATCGCGAGCAGGCTCACTCCTACAGGATTTGGCGTACATCCCGCCCCTCTTCACCAGGGCTAGAAACCGTGATGATTCCCTCCCCCTGGCGTGCCGATTTCCCGGCCATCGCCGCACTGCAACGGCAAGACCAGACTTATCTGGACAACGCCGCCACCACGCAAAAACCCCAAGCCCTGCTCGACGCACTGACGCATTACTACGCGAACGGCGCGGCCAATGTGCATCGCGCGCAACACCTGCCCGGCGCTCATGCCACGCAGGCGTTCGAGGACAGTCGGCGCAAGGTTGCCCAGTGGCTGAATACCGGTGACAGCGGGCAAATCATCTTTACCCACGGCGCCACCAGTGCGCTGAACCTTCTGGCCTATGGCCTGGAACATCTTTTCCACCCGGGCGATGAAATTGTCATCAGCGCCCTGGAGCATCACGCCAACCTGCTGCCGTGGCAGCAACTGGCGCAACGTCGCCATCTGAAACTGGTGATCCTGCCGCTGGACGCCGACGGTTTGATCGACCTTGCCGCCGCCGTACATTTGATTGGCCCACGCACGCGATTGCTCGCGGTCAGTCAGTTGTCCAACGTGCTCGGTGCCTGGCAACCGTTGCCGGCACTGCTGGGCATGGCCAAAGCGCAGAACGCGTTGACCGTGGTCGATGGCGCGCAAGGCGTGGTGCATGGTCGCCATGACGTACAGGCGCTGGGCTGCGACTTCTATGTGTTTTCCAGTCACAAGCTCTACGGCCCCGATGGTCTCGGCGTGTTGTTCGGGCGCACCGCAGCGCTTGAGCAGTTGAAGCCATGGCAGTTTGGCGGCGAGATGGTGCTGGAAGCCAACTACCAGGATTCGCGCTTCCGCCCCGCTCCGCTGGGTTTCGAAGCGGGCACACCGCCGATTGCCAGCGTGATCGGCCTCGGCGCGACCCTCGATTATCTGACCGGTCTGGATCAAGACGCGGTGTCGGCCCATGAAGCGGCGCTGCACGACTATCTGCTGCGCGGCCTCGCGGCGCGTAATGGCATTCGCCTGCTCGGCAAGCCGCAACTGGCCTTGGCCAGTTTTGTCGTCGAGGGTGTGCATAACGCCGATCTGGCGCATTTGCTGACCGAGCAAGGCATCGCCGTACGCGCCGGCCATCACTGCGCGATGCCACTGCTGAAAAGCTTTGAGCTGGCCGGGGCGATTCGCGTGTCGCTGGCGTTGTACAACGATTCCGAGGATCTGGAGCGCTTTTTTGAAGCGCTGGATCAGGCGCTGGAGTTGTTGCGATGAGTTTGCCGGTCGAAGCCGCTGAGGCGCTGCAGACTTTTCAGAACGCGGCGGGCTGGGAACAGCGCGCGCGGTTGTTGATGCAGTTTGGTGATCGTTTGCCGCCGCTCAGCGATGCGGACAAGTGCGAGGCCAACCGGGTGCATGGCTGTGAGAGTCAGGTGTGGCTGGTTGGGGAGTTGCGTGACGGTCACTGGCAATTTAGCGCCAGCAGCGATGCGCGGATGATTCGCGGGTTGGTGGCGTTGTTGCTGTTGCGGGTTAACGGGTTGTCGGCCGCTGAGTTGCAGCAGGTGGATTTGCCGGACTGGTTCAATCATCTAGGCCTTTCGCGCCAGCTATCGCCGTCGCGCAGTAATGGCCTGAATGCCGTGCTCCAGCGAATGAATGAGTTGGCCGGTTAATCGCCATCGCTGGCAAGCCAGCTCCCACAGGTATTTCATTGGATTCACCTTGTCTGTGAACACCATAGAACCCTGTGGGAGCTGGCTTGCCAGCGATGGGGCCATCAGCCACACAGATTAAACTTGAGGTTTGACCCGATCTGAAGGACGCCTAACACCCGCCACAATCTTGTCCACAGCCTTGGTCGCCGCGACCATGCCGAACGTCGCCGTAACCATCATCACCGCACCAAACCCACCCGCGCAGTCCAGCTTCACGCCATCACCAACAAAACTCTTCTGCAAACAAATGCTGCCATCCGGCTTCGGATAGCGCAGTTGCTCCGTGGAAAACACGCACGGCACGCTGTAATGGCGGGTCACGGTACGTGAGAAGCCATAGTCACGACGCAACGTCGAGCGCACTTTCGAGGCCAACGGGTCATTGAATGTACGGTTGAGGTCGCAGACCTGGATCAGCGTCGGATCAATCTGCCCGCCCGCGCCGCCGGTGGTGATGATCTGAATCTTGCGGCGCTTGCACCAGGCAATCAGCGCAGCCTTGGCGTTGACCGCGTCGATGCAGTCAATCACGCAGTCGATGTTCGGCGTGATGTATTCGGCCATGGTGTCGCGGGTGACGAAATCCGCCACCGCGTGCACGGTGCAGTCCGGGTTGATCCCGCGCAGGCGCTCGGCCATGACCTCGACCTTGGGTTTGCCGACGGTGCTGTCCAGCGCGTGCAACTGGCGGTTGGCGTTGCTGACGCAGACGTCATCGAGGTCGAACAGCGAAATCTCGCCGACGCCACACCGGGCCATGGCTTCCGCCGCCCAGGAACCGACGCCACCGACGCCGACGATCGCCACATGGGCCGCGCGCAAGCGCTCCAGGCCCTCGATGCCATACAAACGGGCGATGCCTGCAAACCGCGGATCTTCTGTACTCATGACCATTACCCCAAAAACCGGCGCGCATTATAGGGCCACGCGGCGACAAGTTCTAAGCCTGCAGCTACAAGTGTAAGAACTTAAGTCAAAGTCGGCTGCCCAATGTCGGGCATTTCCCTGTCTGATGTACGACTTGTGAACTGCCGGTGTAGGATGCGCGCCCCTCGGGCGTCTAGCCGACCGATCCTTCGTTCCACAGCCTTTGGAACCCGAAATAGCTATGTCATCGCGTAAATTTGGACTCAACCTGGTGGTGGTTCTGGCAATCGCTGCCCTGTTCACCGGCTTCTGGGCGCTGATCAATCGCCCGGTTTCCGCGCCGAACTGGCCGGAGCAGATCTCCGGTTTCTCCTATTCGCCGTTCCAGCAGGGACAATATCCGCAGAAGGATCAGTATCCGTCTGACGAAGAAATGCGCCGCGACCTGGAGATCATGAGCAAGCTGACGGACAACATCCGCATCTACTCGGTCGACGGTTCGCTGCAAGACATCCCGAAACTGGCTGAAGAGTTCGGCCTGCGCGTGACGCTGGGGATCTGGATCAGCCCTGATCTTGAGCGCAACGAGCGGGAAATCCAGCGCGCAATCGAACTCGCCAACTCCTCGCGCAGTGTGGTTCGCGTGGTCGTGGGCAACGAGGCGCTGTTCCGTGAAGAGATCACCCCAGAGGCGTTGATCGTTTTGCTCGATCGCGTGCGTGCTGCCGTCAAAGTACCGGTCACCACCTCCGAGCAGTGGCACATCTGGGAGAAATACCCTCAGTTGGCCAAGCACGTCGACCTGATCGCCGCCCACGTTCTGCCGTACTGGGAGTTCATCCCGGTCGACAAGGCTGGCCAGTTCGTGTTCGACCGCGCTCGCGACTTGAAAAAGCTGTTCCCGAAGAAACCGCTGCTGCTCTCCGAGGTCGGCTGGCCGAGCAACGGCCGCATGCGCGGTGGCGCCGATGCATCGCCGGCGGATCAAGCGATTTACCTGCGCAACCTGGTCAACAAGCTTAACCGCCAAGGCTTCAACTACTTCGTGATCGAAGCGTTTGACCAGCCGTGGAAGGCCAGCGACGAAGGCTCGGTCGGCGCGTACTGGGGCGTGTTCAACGCCGCGCGCCAGCAGAAATTCAACTTCGAAGGCCCGGTCGTGGCGATTCCGCAATGGCGCGTGCTGGCGATCGGCTCGGTGGTGCTGGCGCTGTTGTCGCTGACGTTGCTGATGATCGACGGCTCGGCCCTGCGTCAGCGTGGGCGAATCTTCCTGACCTTTATCGCCTTCCTTTGCGGTTCGGTGCTGGTGTGGATCGGTTACGACTACAGCCTGCAATACAGCACCTGGTTCAGTTTGACGGTCGGTTTCCTCTTGGCGCTCGGCGCGCTCGGGGTGTTTATCGTCTTGCTGACGGAGGCGCATGAGCTGGCCGAAGCGGTGTGGATTCACAAGCGTCGGCGCGAATTCCTGCCGGTCGAGGGCGACTCCAGCTATCGCCCGAAAGTCTCGATCCACGTGCCTTGCTACAACGAGCCGCCGGAGATGGTCAAACAGACCCTCGACGCCCTTGCCGCCCTCGATTACCCGGACTACGAAGTCCTGATCATCGACAACAACACCAAGGACCCGGCGGTGTGGGAACCGGTGCGCGACTATTGCGCCACCCTCGGCCCGCGCTTCAAGTTTTTCCACGTGTCGCCCCTGGCCGGTTTCAAGGGTGGCGCGCTGAATTACCTGATTCCGCACACCGCCAAGGACGCAGAAGTCATCGCCGTGATCGACTCCGATTACTGCGTGCACCCAAACTGGCTCAAGCACATGGTGCCGCACTTCGCCGATCCGAAAATCGCTGTGGTGCAGTCGCCGCAGGATTATCGCGATCAGAACGAGAGCACCTTCAAGAAACTTTGCTACGCCGAATACAAAGGCTTCTTCCACATCGGCATGGTCACCCGTAACGACCGTGACGCGATCATCCAGCACGGCACCATGACCATGACCCGTCGTTCGGTGCTGGAAGAGTTGGGCTGGGCTGACTGGTGCATCTGTGAAGACGCCGAACTCGGTCTGCGCGTGTTCGAAAAAGGCCTGTCGGCGGCGTATTACCACGACAGTTATGGCAAAGGGTTGATGCCCGATACGTTCATCGACTTCAAAAAGCAGCGTTTCCGCTGGGCCTACGGTGCGATCCAGATCATCAAGCGCCACACCCGCAGCCTGCTGCGCGGCAAGGACACCGAACTGACGCGCGGCCAGCGTTACCACTTCCTTGCGGGCTGGTTGCCGTGGGTCGCGGACGGCATGAACATCTTCTTCACCGTCGGCGCACTGTTGTGGTCGGCAGCGATGATCATCGTGCCGCAGCGGGTCGATCCGCCGCTGCTGATTTTCGCAATCCCGCCGCTGGCGCTGTTTGTGTTCAAGGTCGGCAAGATCATCTTCCTCTACCGTCGCGCCGTCGGCGTGAACCTGAAAGATGCCTTCTGCGCGGCACTGGCCGGGCTGGCGTTGTCGCACACCATCGCCAAAGCGGTGCTGTACGGCTTCTTCACCAGCAGCATTCCGTTCTTCCGCACGCCGAAAAACGCCGACAACCACGGCTTCTGGGTGGCAATTTCGGAAGCGCGGGAAGAGTTGTTCATCATGCTGCTGTTGTGGGGCGCGGCACTTGGGATCTATCTGGTCAACGGCATCCCGAGCAACGACATGCGTTTCTGGGTGGTGATGTTGCTGGTGCAGTCGCTGCCGTACCTGGCGGCGCTGATCATGGCGTTCCTGTCGTCGCTGCCAAAACCTGCGGCCAAGCCTGAGCCGGCAACAGCATAATCGGTAACGGATAACGTCAAACGGCGGCCTTCGGGCCGCCGTTTTGCTTTAGAATGACCGCCTTTTTCAATGCCAACAAACTCGGTAGGAGCTGCCGAAGGCTGCGATCTTTTGATCTTGCTGTTGATTTTAAAAAACAAAATCAAAAGATCGCAGCCTTCGGCAGCTCCTACAGGTTTACCGTGCGCACCCGGAGTTATTACATGACGGCCCACGCCGACCTTTCGCCGACCCTCCAACTCGCCATCGACCTGATCCGCCGTCCGTCCGTGACGCCGGTCGACGCCGATTGCCAGAAGCAGATGATGCAGCGCCTGGGCGATGCCGGTTTCACCCTCGAGCCGATGCGCATCGAGGATGTGGATAACTTCTGGGCGACTCACGGCAACCACGACGGCCCGGTGCTGTGCTTCGCCGGCCACACCGACGTGGTCCCGACCGGTCCGGTCACCGCGTGGCAGATCGACCCGTTCAACGCGCTGATCGATGAACACGGCATGCTCTGCGGCCGTGGCGCAGCGGACATGAAAGGCAGCCTGGCATCGATGACCGTGGCCGCCGAGCGTTTCGTCGCCGATTATCCGAACCACAAGGGCAAGGTCGCGTTCCTGATCACCAGCGACGAAGAAGGCCCGGCGCACCACGGCACCAAAGCCGTGGTTGAGCGTTTGGCGGCGCGTAACGAGCGTCTGGACTGGTGCATCGTCGGCGAACCGTCCAGCACCACTTTGGTTGGCGACGTGGTGAAAAACGGCCGTCGCGGCTCGCTGGGCGCCAAGCTCACCGTCAAAGGCATTCAGGGTCACGTCGCCTATCCACACCTGGCGAAGAATCCGATCCACCTCGCCGCTCCGGCGCTGGCCGAACTGGCCGCCGAGCATTGGGATCATGGCAACGATTTCTTCCCGCCGACCAGTTTCCAGATCTCCAACGTCAACTCCGGCACCGGCGCGACCAACGTGATTCCGGGCGATCTGGTGGCGGTGTTCAACTTCCGGTTCTCCACCGAATCGACCGTCGAAGGCCTGCAGAAACGCGTGGCCGACATTCTCGACAAGCACGATCTGGACTGGCACATCGACTGGGCGCTGTCCGGTCTGCCGTTCCTCACCGAACCGGGCGCACTGCTCGACGCGGTGTCGGCGAGCATCAAGGACATCACCGGTCGCGAGACCAAAGCGTCGACCAGCGGCGGTACGTCCGATGGCCGTTTCATCGCGACCATGGGCACACAGGTTGTTGAACTGGGCCCGGTCAACGCGACCATTCACCAGGTCAACGAGCGTGTGTTGGCAGCGGATCTCGACGTGCTGACCGAGATCTACTACCAGACCCTGATCAAGTTGCTCGCCTGATGCTTGCTTGCCCCATTTGCAGTGAACCGCTGAATGCGGTGGACAACGGCGTGGTCTGCCCCGCCGGCCACCGCTTCGACCGTGCGCGCCAGGGTTACCTCAACCTGCTGCCGGTGCAGCACAAGAACAGCCGCGACCCTGGCGATAACCAGGCCATGGTCGAGGCGCGTCGCGACTTCTTGAACGCCGGGCATTACGCGCCGGTGGCCAAGCGACTGGCCGAACTGGCGGCGAGTTACGCGCCGGATCGCTGGGTCGACATCGGTTGTGGCGAGGGTTACTACACCGCGCAGATCGCCGAGGCCCTGCCGAACGCTGATGGCTACGCGCTGGACATCTCCCGCGAAGCGGTCAAACGCGCCTGCAAACGCAACCCGGCGCTTAGCTGGTTGATCGCCAGCATGGCCCGGGTGCCGTTGGCGTCGGGCAGTTGCCAGTTTCTCGCCAGCGTTTTCAGCCCGTTGGATTGGGAAGAGGCCAAGCGCCTGCTCAGTGTTGGCGGCGGCCTGATGAAAGTCGGCCCGACCAGCGGCCATCTGATGGAACTGCGCGAACGCCTGTACGACGAAGTGCGCGAGTACACCGACGACAAGCATCTGGCCCTGGTGCCGCAAGGCATGGCGCTGGCGCACAGTGAAACCCTGGAATTCAAACTGACGCTGGACAAGCCCGAGGATCGCGCCAACCTGTTGGCGATGACGCCCCACGGCTGGCGCGCCAGTGCCGAGCGTCGCGCGGCGGTGATCGATCAGGCCGAGCCGTTCGAGACCACCGTGTCGATGCGCTACGATTATTTCGTTCTTCAATAAACTTTTGGTCTCGGGCGAGTGCCCGGGGCCGGCTAAATCCGCGAATGGATTTTTCAGACCCGCAGTGAGGACATCCATGCGCCAACCGGATATCGAGATTTACCTGAAAGACGCCGACGTCGACCACAAGGCCATTTCCGCCTGGCTCGGCGAAGCCCTTGGCCCGTGCAGCGATTGGGTACAGAAAGGCCAGACCTACAAGTGCAAGGCCGGCAACGTGCCGGTGACCTGGCTGCCGAAAGCCGTGGGCAAATGGAACAGCCTGTACCTGGAAAGCGACCAGACCCCATGGGACGACGACATCGCCTGCGCCCGCGCTGCGTTTGCTGCGCTGAACGTGGAAGTGCGTTGCGCGCCGGGGACGTGGGTCGAGGAAGAAGGTGAGGAAACGGCGGATCGCTGGATGCGCATCAGCGCAGACGGTGAAGAAGAAATCACCTGGAAAACGGCTTAAAAGCAGCTGCAAGTTATGAGCTGCAAGCTGCAAGCCTCAAGCGAAACTGCTTATAGCTTGTGGCTTGCAGCTTGAAACTTGAAGCTGCTGTTACAAGCCTACAACGTCTTCCGCCTGCAATCCTTTCTCGCCAGTAATCACCGCGTATTCAACCTGCTGGCCTTCAGTCAGCGACCGGTGCCCTTCGCCGCGAATCGCGCGGTAATGCACGAACACGTCCACCCCATCTTCGCGCTGGATAAAGCCGTAGCCCTTGGCGTCGTTGAACCACTTCACGTTGCCGGTTTCACGTGTTGCCATCTGTTCATACTCCTTTCTTATTATTGAACAGGCTTTTCGCAGGAAAGCCTTTGCGGAACGTCAGCCTGCGCGCGACGTCCATTAAAGGGCCCCGGCGACAGAGCGCCGAGTATATGACAGGCGCAAAAAGTCTCAACAGGAGATTACTTCGCCGCTTTTTTGCCGATTTTCGCCTAATACGGCAAACTGTCGCCCTCCCGAGCAACCGCTCGGTTTATCAACTCACGCAGAAGCCGTATGACCCGTTCCCCGTTCCGCCGTCTTGTGTTTGGCACCCTGCGCCGACTGTTGTACCTCTGGGTTCGCTCGGAGACGATCAACCAGTCGTCGTTCACCCTCAACCTCGACCGCAGTCGTCCGGTGTTCTACGTCCTGCAAAACCCTTCGCTGACCGACCTGGCCGTGCTCGACACCGAGTGCACCAAGGCCGGCCTGCCGCGTCCGGTGCTGCCGGTGTCAGTGGGTCCTCTGATCGAGCCAGCAGCGTTTTTCTACCTGACGCCGGATCCAGACTGGCTCGGTCGTCAGGATAAACGCGGTGCGCCGCCGACCCTGACCCGACTGGTCAGCGCCCTCACCCAGAACGCCGCCGAAGACGCGCAGATCATTCCGGTCAGCGTGTTCTGGGGCCAATCACCGGACAGCGAAAACAGTCCGTGGAAATTGTTGTTCGCCGACAGTTGGGCCGTCACCGGGCGCTTGCGTCGATTGCTGAGCATCATCGTCCTCGGGCGCAAAACCCGCGTGCAGTTCTCCGCGCCGATCCATCTGCGCGAGTTGATCGAGCACAACAAGGGCCACGAACGCACCGTGCGCATGGCCCAGCGAATCCTGCGCGTGCACTTCCGCAATCTCAAAGCAGCGGTGATCGGCCCGGACATTTCCCACCGTCGAAATCTGGTCAAAGGCCTGCTCAATCAGCCGCTGGTCAAGCAAGCGATCCTCGACGAAGCCGAGCGCGAAAACATCTCCCCGGAGAAAGCCAAGGCCCAGGCCCTGCGCTACGGCAATGAGATCGCCTCGGACTACACCTACACCGCGATCCGCTTCCTCGAAGTAGTGCTGAGCTGGTTCTGGAACAAGATTTACGACGGCATCAAGGTCAACCACATCGAAGGCGTGCAGAAAGTCGCACAGGGTCACGAAGTGATCTACGTGCCGTGCCACCGCAGCCACATCGACTACCTGCTGCTCTCGTACCTGCTGTTCCGCAATGGCCTGACCCCGCCGCACATCGCCGCCGGGATCAACTTGAACATGCCGGTGATCGGCAGTCTGCTGCGGCGTGGCGGCGCGTTCTTCATGCGCCGCACGTTCAAGGGAAATCCGCTGTACACCTCGGTGTTCAACGAATACCTGCACACCCTGTTCACCAAAGGTTTCCCGGTCGAGTACTTCGTCGAGGGAGGCCGCTCGCGCACCGGGCGCATGCTGCAGCCGAAAACCGGCATGCTCGCGATTACGATGCGCAGCTTCCTGCGTTCGTCGCGGATGCCGATCGTGTTTGTGCCGGTGTACATCGGTTACGAGCGCGTACTGGAAGGTCGTACCTACCTTGGAGAGCTGCGCGGGGCGAGCAAGAAGAAAGAATCGATCTTCGACATCTTCAAAGTCATCGGTGCGCTCAAGCAGCGCTTCGGTCAGGTCGCGGTGAACTTCGGCGAGCCGATCAAACTGGCGGAGTTCCTCGACGCCGAGCAACCGGATTGGCGTCAGCAGGAACTCGGCCCGCAGTACAAACCGGCCTGGCTCAACGAAACCACCAATCGCCTCGGCGAAAAAGTCGCGCAGCATTTGAACGAAGCGGCGGCGATCAACCCGGTCAATCTGGTGGCGCTGGCGTTGCTGTCGACCACGCGCCTGGCGCTGGACGATCGCGCCATGGCGCGCGTGCTGGATCTTTATCTGGCGCTGCTGCGCAAAGTCCCTTACTCGCCGCACACCACCTTGCCGGAAGGCGATGGCCGCGCGCTGATCGAGCACGTGAAGGACATGGATCTGCTGTCCGAGCAGAACGATGCGCTGGGCAAGATTCTTTATCTGGATGAGCAGAACGCCGTCCTGATGACCTACTACCGCAACAACGTGTTGCACATCTTCGCCCTGCCGGCGCTGTTGGCGAGCTTCTTCCAGAGTGCTTCGCGCATGAGCCGCGAACAGATCCTGCGCTACACCCGCGCGCTGTATCCGTACTTGCAGTCGGAGCTGTTTATTCGCTGGTCGCTGGACGAACTCGACGGCGTTGTCGATCAGTGGCTGGAAGCGTTTGTCGAGCAAGGCCTGCTGCGTTTCGAGAAAGACGTCTATCTGCGTCCGGCGCCAAGTTCGCGGCATTTCGTGCTGCTGACGCTGCTGTCGAAGAGCATCGCCCAGACCTTGCAGCGCTTCTACATGACCGTGTCTTTGCTGCTCAACAGCGGGCAGCACAGCATAAGCGCCGAAGAGCTGGAAGACCTCTGCACCGTCATGGCCCAACGCCTGTCGATCCTCCATGGCCTCAACGCTCCGGAGTTCTTCGACAAGAGTCTGTTCCGCCACTTCATCCAGACAATGCTCGACCTTGACGTGTTGCGCCGCGACGAGGCTGGCAAGCTGAGCTATCACGAACTGCTCGGCGAACTGGCCGAAGGTGCGGCCAAGCGTGTGCTGCCAGCGGACATTCGTTTGTCGATCCGCCAGGTCGCCTTGCATCGTAGTGAAGATGCGGCAGAAACGGCGGTCACCGCCGAGGTCTGAAACTTGCCGACAACTAACGAGGAGCCCGTCGGGTTTTCTCGTTAGTTGATTCGTGGATAAATAGGCTTACTTTAATAATCACGATAAGGATATCGAGATGAGCCTTTTACACGAACAAACACCCATCGTTACTGTCGACTTCCGTTTGCCCGCTAACTTCCGCGCACCACAAGGCGGCGAGAATGAAACGGTCGTCAGCGTCAAAGTCGTTAATTCCAAATCGCCCATAAACGTCAAAGACTGGCGACACTCTTCAATCTTCGATGTTGGCTGGAAGTTTTCATTCCCGCATCATTACAGCGATGTCGGCGTGAAGTACCAGATCAACGTGCAGATGTTCCATGACCAACAGCCTTTGCTGGTGGAACTGGACTATTTCGTCATCGTCAATAAAGCCCCGCACCGGCAAACCCTGCATCTGAGCCCGATCGGCTTTTTGTATGTCGAAGTGCAAGAGCCTCGCGCTATTGCCGAGCATGAAGCCGTGACGATCAGTTTGCACGATGCGGACAACCCCAATGCTGAACTGGCCAGTGCCACCCACGATGAACAAAAAGCCACTTCGTTCTATATGGAATACGATCCTGACAGCGTCATTGCGGGGAAACGCTATACATTGAGTGGCATTGAAAACCGCTACCACCAATCCATTCCGGTCACGCCGTGGTATGTCGAACTTGCCCCGGTTTCACGTAACTTGCGTGCGCGGCTATCGCATTGGATTTCGCAACGCCTGGAAAAACCATTACGTTTGTTCACTGACGCTAATGGCAAAATCCGCTAGATTTCCCTTCGGCGCCGGGATTCTTCCGGCGCAAAAGTATTAGAGGTTCCGATGAAAAAATTGACCCTGCTCGCTGCTGCTACATTGCTCAGCGCCTGCCAATCGACCACCCCAGCCGGCAAGAACAGCCTCGACGGTGAAGTGTTCTATCTGCAACGCATCGCCCTGCCACCGAGCGCTACCTTGAGCGTAAGCCTGCAGGATGTTTCCCTGGCGGATGCGCCGGCAGTGGTGCTCGACGAGCAGAAGGGTCCGGTTCAAGGCCAGGTGCCCTTGCCCTTCCACTTGAGCTACGATCCCGCCCAGGTCAAACCGGGCCACCGCTATTCGGTCAGCGCACGCATCGAAGTCAACGGCGAGCTGATGTTCATCACCACCGAAAACCATGCCGTGCAACTCGACGGCAACGACCCGCAGCCGCTGAAAATCCGCGTCGACGCCATTCGCTGATTTATTTTCCGCAACCCCATCCCGCAACAAGGAAGCCGTCATGCTCCGCCCTACCCTTCACTTCGCCGGCCTGTGCGCGGGCCTGATGATCTGCGCCAATGCCCTCGCCCTCTCGCTGAGCGACCTGTCGCAGAAAGACGCCACTGGCGGCCTCAAGGATGCCCTGACCCAAGGCGCGCAAATCGCCGTCAAGCAGCTCGGCACCCCGGGTGGCTTCAGCAACAACCCGGACGTGAAGATCGAACTGCCGGGCAAACTCGGCAAAGCCGCCAGCAAGATGAAAGCCTTCGGCATGGGCGCCCAGGTTGAAGAACTGGAAACCGCGATGAACAAAGCGGCCGAAGGCGCCGTGACGCAGGCCCAGCCAATCCTCGTCGATGCCGTGAAAAAAATGAGCGTGGCAGACGCCAAAGGCATCCTCAGCGGCGGCAATGACTCGGCCACGCAATACCTCGACAAGTCCAGCCGCGAACAGATCCGCGCCAAGTTCCTGCCGATCGTCAAACAGGCGACCGACAAAGTTGGCGTGGCGCAGAAGTACAACTCGTTCGCCGGCCAGGCTGCCGCGTTCGGTGTGGTAGACGCGAAGAGTGCGAATGTGGAGAACTACGTGACCGAACAGGCGCTGAACGGCTTGTTCGAAATGATCGGCAAACAGGAAGAAACCATCCGCCAGAACCCGGCTGCAGCGGCGACCAGCCTGGCGAAGAAGGTGTTTGGGACGTTGTAAGGTTCTGAACGATAAAAAAGCCCGTTGGACCTCTCAGGTCCAACGGGCTTTTTATTGGGTGTCAGGTTTGCGGATCGACTTGATCGAGAACCCGATTCACCGATGACTCCGCGAGGAAAATCATTTGCTGAATGCCCAACAGCGCGCTGCATGTGAGTCCGTTCAGCGTGAATGCCAACTCAGTGGCCATGACATTCGCAGAGGCAAGCGTTTCGCAGGCTTGGGTAAGTAGAATTTCAGTTAGAGAGTGGTTGGCTGTGAGGCCACCATCGCCAGCAGGGCTGGCTCCCACAGTTGGATCGAGTGCATTCAGTTAGGGACTGGTCGGCTGTCAGGCCGCTTTCGCTGGCAAGCCAGCTCCCACAGTTGGATTGAGTGCATGCAGTTAAGGAGTGGTCGGCTGTCAGGCCGCTATCGCCAGCAGGGCTAGCTCCTACAGTTGGATCGAGTGCATTCAGTTAGGGAGTGGTCGGCTGTGAGGCCACCATCGCCAGCAGGGCTGGCTCCCACAGTTGGATTGAGTGCATTCAGTTAGGGAGTGGTCGGCTGTCAGGCCGCTTTCGCTGGCGAGCCAGCTCCCACAGTTGGATTGAGTGCATTCAGTTTGATAGTGGTCGGCTGTCAGGCCGCTATCGCCAGCAGGGCTAGCTCCTACAGTTGGATCGAGTGTATTCAGTTAGGGAGTGGTCGGCTGTGAGGCCACCATCGCCAGCAGGGCTGGCTCCCACAGTTGGATTGAGTGCATTCAGTTAGGGAGTGGTCGGCTGTCAGGCCGCCATCGCTGGCAAGCCAGCTCCCACAGTTGGATTGAGTGCATTTAGTTTGATAGTGGTCGGCTGTCAGGCCGCTATCGCTGGCAAGCCAGCTCCCACAGTTGGATTGAGTACATGCAGTTAGAGACTGGTCGGCTGTCAGGCCGCCATCGCTGGCAAGCCAGCTCCCACAGTTGGATTGAGTGCATGCAGTTAGAGTCCGGTCGGCTGTCAGGCCGCCATCGCCCGCAGGGCTATCTCCCACAATTTTGATTTGCGAATACCCCATGCGGCAACGCCGCCCCACTCAACACAATGAGCGCAAGCTCGAGTAAAGCTCTTGATCTTGATCTTGATCTGAGAGCCCGTCGGCAGGCTGAGTGGAGGGATTGATCCGGGGGTAGGCGCGCAGCGCCGTTCGACGAAGTCGAACACATCGAAAGGAGGTGCAGCGAAGCAAACCGGAAGCGATGCCCCCGGATCGATCCCGGAGCGAAGGAACCCCGAGCCTCAGCGAGGGGCCGAACGTCAGGGCAAAGCCTTTTGGGTAACCTTTTCGGCGTTTGGAAAAGGTGACTCGTTGTAAGAGCGAAACCGCCAGCGGCAGCACCCGCAGAAACGGATATACACCCAAAACCCCAAGAACATGGTCGGCCCGAAGGCCGCCACGTCACAAAAGAATCAAGCTTCCTTACGCACCCGGAACCAAGCCGCATACAACGCCGGCAAAAACAACAGCGTCAGCGCCGTCGCCACAATCAACCCGCCCATGATCGCCACCGCCATCGGCCCGAAAAACACACTGCGCGACAACGGAATCATCGCCAACACCGCCGCCAGCGCCGTCAACACAATCGGCCTGAAGCGTCGAACCGTAGCCTCGATAATCGCCTGCCAGGGCTTAAGTCCGGACTTGATGTCCTGCTCGATCTGATCCACCAGAATCACCGAGTTGCGCATGATCATTCCAGACAACGCAATCGTCCCCAGCATCGCCACAAACCCGAACGGCTGGCGGAACACCATCAAGAACAACGTCACCCCGATCAAGCCCAGCGGCGCCGTGAGAAACACCATCGCCGTGCGCGAAAAACTGCGCAGTTGCACCATCAACAAGGTCAGCACCACGACGATGAACATCGGCACACCGGCATTCACCGACTTCTGCCCACGCTCGGAATCCTCCACCGTGCCGCCGACATCCAGCAGATAACCATCGGGCAATTCGGCGCGGATCGGGTCCAGCGTCGGCATGATCTGCTTCACCAGCGTCGCCGGCTGCTCCTTGCCATAAATATCGGCGCGCACGGTCACGTTCGGCAGCCGATTGCGATGCCAGATAATCCCTTCCTCAAAGCCGTATTCCAGCGTGGCGATCTGCGACAACGCCACACTGCGACCGTTGTCCGTCGGCACCGCCAGGCTCGGCAACAACGACAGCTCGGTGCGCTCATGCACCGTGCCGCGCAGCAGAATCTCGATCAACTCGTTATCTTCGCGATACTGACTGACGCTCGAACCGGTCAACGAACTCTGCAGGAATTTCGCCAGGTTGGCGGTGCTTACACCCAGCGCCCGGGCGCGATCCTGATCGATGTTCAGGTACACGACCTTGCTCGGTTCTTCCCAATCCAGATGCACATTGACCACGTGCGGATTCTCGCGAACCTTGGCCGCGACTTTGCGCGCCAGCGCACGAACCTCTTCAATGTGTTCACCGGTGACGCGGAACTGCACCGGATAACCTACCGGCGGGCCGTTTTCCAAACGCGTCACCCGCGAGCGCATGGTTGGGAATTGCTCGTTCAGCGTGTCGATCAGCCAGGTGCGCAGCGCCTCGCGCTCCTCGATGGTCTTCGCCAACACCACAAACTGCGCGAAGCTGGCCGCCGGCAATTGCTGATCCAGCGGCAGGTAGAAACGCGGCGATCCGGTGCCGACATAAGCGACGTAATTATCGATGCCGGCGTGATCCTTGAGCATCGCCTCCAGCCGTTTGACTTCGCCAGTGGTATTAGCCAGTGACGCGCCTTCCGCCAGCTTCAGATCGACCATCAATTCCAGGCGATTGGACGCCGGAAAAAACTGCTGCGGAACGAAACGAAACAACATCACCGAAGCGATAAACAGCCCCACCGTCAGCACGATCACGGTCTTGCGATGCATCACACACCACTCGACCAGACGCCGAACCCGCTGATAGAACGGTGTGCCATACGGATCCGGCTGACCACCGCCAGTGCCGTGTTTAGCCGCATGAATTTTCGCCAGATCCGGCAGGAGTTTTTCCCCCAGATACGGCACGAACATCACCGCCGCGACCCAAGACGCGAGCAACGCGATGGTCACCACCTGGAAGATCGAGCGGGTGTATTCGCCCGTGCCGGACTGCGCGGTGGCAATCGGCAAAAACCCGGCGGCAGTGATCAGCGTACCGGTGAGCATCGGGAACGCAGTGCTGGTCCAGGCGTAACTCGCCGCGCGGATGCGGTCGAAGCCCTGCTCCATTTTGATCGCCATCATCTCCACGGCGATGATCGCGTCGTCCACCAACAAGCCCAAGGCGAGTACCAACGCGCCAAGGGAAATCTTGTGCAGACCGATGTTCAGGTAATACATGCAGGCGAAGGTCATCGCCAGCACCAACGGAATGGTCAGCGCCACCACCATGCCGGTACGCACGCCGAGGGAGAAGAAGCTCACCAGCAAGACGATCGCCAGCGCTTCGACCAACACCTGGACGAACTCGCCCACGCCCGTTTTCACCGCCGCCGGCTGGTCGGAAACCTTGCGCAACTGCATGCCGGCGGGAAGGTTTTTCTGGATGCGCGAGAACTCGACTTCCAGCGCTTTACCGAGCACCAGAATGTCGCCGCCGTCCTTCATCGCCACGGCCAGACCGATGGCGTCTTCGCCCATGAAGCGCATGCGCGGCGCCGGTGGATCGTTGAAACCGCGACGCACATCGGCGACATCGGCGATACGGAACGTACGATCGCCGACCCGGATCGGAAAGTTTCTGATCTCATCGACTGTCTGAAAATTCCCCGAGACCCGTAGCTGCAATCGCTCGCTGCCAGTTTCGAAGAACCCGGCGGTCGACACCGCGTTCTGTTCTTGCAGCGCTTGTTGCACCGCCGCCAGCGGCAAGCCGAGGGTCGCCAGTTTGACGTTGGACAGCTCGACCCAGATCTTCTCGTCCTGCAACCCGAGCAGGTCGACCTTGCCGACATCCTTGACCCGTTGCAGCTGGATCTGGATGCGATCGGCGTAGTCCTTGAGCACTGCGTAATCGAAACCGTCACCGGTCAGCGCATAGATATTGCCGAACGTGGTGCCGAATTCATCGTTGAAAAACGGCCCCTGAATATCCGGCGGCAACGTGTGGCGGATGTCGGCGACCTTCTTGCGCACCTGATACCAGAGGTCGGGGATTTCCTTGGAATGCATCGAGTCGCGGGCGATAAACGTGACCTGTGATTCACCGGGACGCGAGAACGAGACGATGCGTTCGTACTCACCGGTTTCCATCAATTTCTTTTCAATGCGTTCGGTGACCTGGCGCGAGACTTCTTGCGCCGTCGCCCCCGGCCAGCGGGTTTGAATCACCATCGCCTTGAAGGTGAACGGTGGGTCTTCACTCTGGCCGAGTTTGGTGTAGGACAACGCGCCAACGATGGCCAGCAAAAGCATCAGGAACAGTACGATCTGGCGATTACGCAGCGCCCATTCGGAAAGGTTGAAGCGCATCGGGACTTACTCCTTGTCCGCCAGATTGACCACACGGTTGGAGCGATCCACCGGACGCACCTGCTGACCTTCCAAAAGCACATGCACGCCAGCGGCGACCACCCAGTCGCTGGCGTTCAGCCCTTCGAGCACCGGTACTGTTTTTTCGCCGAACGGGCCGATGCGCACCGGGGTTTTCTTCAAAGTGTTGTTGCCGTTGACGACCCAGACGTAGGTCGCGCCGTTTTCCGCCGTGAGTGCCGAGAGCGGCACCGACAGCGACACGCTATCGGCCGATTGCACGAACACACGGGCGCTTTGGCCCAGCTCGGCCGGGACTTTGCCGCTGGTGAAGGAAATCCGTGCGGCGAAGGTGCGCGAGCGTGGATCGGCGGCGGGCGACAGTTCGCGGATCTGCCCGGCGAAGCGCTGGTTTTGCTGGGTCCACAATTCGACAGTCACCGGCTGACCGACCTTGAAGCGACCGAAACTCTGCTCCGGCAAACTGATCAGCACCTCGCGTTCGCCATCGGTGGCGAGGGTAAACACGGTTTGCCCGGCCGCAACCACTTGGCCGACTTCCACCGAACGCTTGGCGACCACGCCATCCTGCGGTGCACGCAACACCGCGTAACTGGCCTGATTGGTCGAAACGTTGAATTCAGCTTTGATTTGTTTAAGGCGGGCTTCACCGGAGCGGTAAAGGTTTTCGGCGTTGTCGTAAGCCGAGCGGCTGACCATCTGCCGATCCATCAGGGTCTTGTAGCGATCACGCTCGGCACGCACCAGGTTCAGATTGGCTTCGGCGGCGGCGACCTGGGCGCGGGTGGCTTCCAGTTGCAGGCGCACATCCTGCGGATCGAGTTCAGCGAGCGGCTGATCGGCCTTCACGCGCTGACCTTCATCGACCAGTCGTCGGCTGACTTTGCCGCCAATACGGAAGGCCAGATCGGGTTCATAACGAGCGCGCACCTCGCCCGGATAACTTTCCAGCGCCTGCGCCGAAGGCTCTGGCTGCACCACCATGGCCGGTCGCACGGTGACTTGCGTCGCCTCTTCCTGACCACACGCTGACAGAAGGAACGCCAGACTCACTGGCAACGCGAGGGACAACGCATGGCGGAACATGGTGACGGACCTTTCGCTAATGGTGCTTGGAATAATTATACTGGCGGGTATGGTATTAATAGCAAACTCACCAGTCCAGTATTAAAAGCGAAGAATGTCGAACAATCTTTCAGCTCCAAACGGCCCGGGCCGCCCCAAGGATCTGGCCAAGCGCCAAGCGATCCTCGACGCGGCGAAAACTCTGTTTCTGAGTCATGGCTATGCCAACACCAGCATGGACGCGGTCGCCAGCGAGGCCGGCGTGTCGAAGCTGACGGTCTACAGCCATTTCAACGACAAGGAGACGCTGTTCTCCGCCGCCGTGGTGGCCAAATGCGAGGAGCAATTGCCGCCGCTGTTCTTCGAATTGCCCGAAGGCATTGCCGTGGAAAATGTGTTGCTGAACATTGCCCGAGGCTTTCATCACCTGATCAACAGCGATGAGTCGGTGAATCTGCACCGTTTGATCATGGCGCTGGGGGTTCAGGATCCGAAACTGTCGCTGATCTTCTTCGAGGCCGGGCCGCAGCGCATGGTGCAGGGCATGGAGCGGTTACTGACGCAGATTCATGACAGCGGCGTGCTGAGCATCGACCTGCCGCGCAATGCAGCCGAGCATTTCTTTTGCCTGATCAAGGGTGCGGGGAATTTTCGCTTGTTGTATGGCTGCGGGGAGCCATTGAGTGAAGAGGCTTCGGAGAGCCATATTGAGGAAGTGGTGGGATTGTTTATGCGCGCCTATCGGCCCTGATTTCTGCGGTGCTTTGACTGGCCCCATCGCTAGCAGGGCTAGCTCCCACAGGGATTTTGTGTGCGCCACAAATCCAGTGTAGGAGCAAGACAAGCTCCCTTTGATATTGTGTGCGCGCCACAGATCCAGTGTGGGAGCTAGCCCTGCTAGCGATTGAGGCGACTCGGTTTTAAGCCTTGAGCGCTTTCTTCGGGTAGATGTCATACCGGCTCGATTTGCCATCCAGCGCATGACTCGGCTTCGGCCCTTCGATGCACGGTGCCTTGCGCGGTCGCTTGACCACCACCCGATGCGTCGCCAACGCCAGCGCCGCCTGCAACAGCGCCGGTGCATCCGGGTCATCGCCCACCAGCGGTCGGAACAGGCGCATTTCCTTCTTCACCAGCGCGGTCTTCTCACGGTGCGGAAACATCGGGTCGAGATAGATCACCTGCGGCGGCTCACCCTCCCAATTCTGCATGACCTCAATGGAATTGCCCTTGAGCAGCTTCATTCGCGCCACGATCGGCGCCACTTCAAAATCTTCCGCACCACGCGCCAGCCCATCCTCCAACAGCGCGCCGATCAGCGGCTGGCGCTCGATCAGGCTCATCTCGCAACCCAGACTGGCCAGCACAAACGCATCCTTGCCCAGCCCCGCCGTGGCATCCAGCACCCGCGGGCGCACGCCTTGGGCGACGCCGACAGCCTTGGCGATCATCTGGCCGCTGCCGCCCCCGTACAAACGCCGATGCGCTGCGCCACCCTCGACGAAGTCCACGCGCACCGGCCCCGGTGCGTCCGGGCCGAGCTGTTGCAGCTGCAAACCCTGCTCGCCAACCTGCAAGGCGAACTCGCCGTCCGCCACTTCACGCGGCAGACCGAGACGCTCGGCCCACTGCTGCGCTGGCGCTTCAAACGTCGCGCCGAGGGCTTCGACATGGATGCGGCAGGCCGCGGGTTGCTCAATCATGGAAAACACGCTCAAAAATTCAAGGAGCGGCAAAAACCGCCGATAACTCATTCAACGCGCATTTTGCCAGAGCTGAGCGTCAACCGAAAAAAATGTCAGGCATTCTTCCCACATCGATTGGCTACATTTCGCCCCATGGCGACTTCAGCCGTCAAAACACTCAAGCACTGAGCGGCGTCAGTCACCTGTGGCAGGATTTCTTTGCCCAGGCGATGGCCGAACAGACGAGTGAAGTGGTGCCGGCGTGTGGCACATTTCCACCGGTTGACCTGAACAGCCCGGAAGAACCGACCGTCGGCAGCGAGTTGCACGCGCACATTGTCAGCCAGCGCGAATGCGATGTGGTCGAGACCCAAGTGCGTCCGCCAGAGCCGTTGTTCCTGCCGATCGCCGAGTTCGAAATGGAGCTGCTGGACAAGCCGTTCCCACCGTTCCCGGCAGAAGAACTCAAGGCCCAGCAAGAACAACAGGATTTCGACAGCAGTTGGGTTCGCCCGGTGGTGATCAACAACGGCCAGCCAATCCCGGAACCTGGCCCTGCGCCACAGAAAAAACCGCTGTACCTGCCGATTGCCGAATTCGATCTCGATCTGCTGCAGAAGCCTTACCCGCCGTTCCCGCCGGAAGAGATCGTCGAGCAGCAGAAGGCGCTGGACTTCGATAACGGCTGGGCACGTCCAATCGTTCTGCAAAACCTGCGCATCGCCGCCTGATCCCTTAGCGACACACGCTCCAGCGCCCGACATCGACATGAAAGTGATTGCGATGGGCGGCGTTGTAATCCGGGCTCAACACCACACTGAACGCCTCGCAGGCACCATCGCGCACCTGACGCAGAAACTGCGCATCCCGATTTTGCCTGGACCAGTCTTTGAGCACGCTGATGCTTCTCCCGTCAGCCAGGCGAAAACCGGCGATGTCCAGCGCATCGGCGCTGGCATGACGACTGAGCGCCCCGCTCTCGCGGTTGTAGACATTGCGGCAAGCGAAGCTGCCAACGTGATCGAGACGCGCGACCTTCTGCCCGTAAACAGATTGCGCGGCGGGTTGCAGGGTGTGGTGTTCGAACATCGCGTAGGCCACCGCCAACGGACAACTGGCGAGGAAACTGCTGCTCAGCGCCACCTCACCGCGCTGCACGCGCAAGGCGCCGATCAGTGGGCACTTGGCGTCGGGGCTGTCGGATTGTCGCGTGACGCGCAGTTCAGAGCTGCTTAGCGCCTGCGCACAGAGTTCGGGATCGCTGCGCAAACGCATCAGCTTGTAGCCGGTCAGCCAGTTGGGTGCGGCTTCGACGTCCAGTGGCGCCCACGGATTCCATTGCGACGGCACATCCAGCCAGCCGCGCCAGACACCAACCGCCGCGCCGCCAATCATCAGCAGCACCAGCCAGAATATCCATCGCCCCATGTTCAGCCTTTGAAGAACTGATTGGCCTTGGCGTACGGCATCGACTGCGAGGTGAAGCCGAACGTGCCGGATTGCTGGATCTCTTCAGCGGCGCGGAAGAATTCACCGAACGCCGCCAGCGCCAGTGCCGAACCGGTGCTGATGCGGCGCACACCCATTTCTGCCAGCTCCTGCACGGTCAGCTTCAAGCCACCGGACATCAACACATTCACCGGTTTCGGCGCCACCGCACGTACCACCGCCAGCACCTCTTCGGCGTTGCGCAAGCCCGGCGCGTACAACACGTCGGCGCCAGCCTCGGCGAAAGCCTGCAAACGGCGGATGGTGTCGTCGATATCGGGATTGCCGTGCAGATAATTTTCCGCACGGGCCGTCAGGATGAAGGGGAATGGCAACGTGCGCACGGCGGCGACGGCGGCTTCGATGCGCGCCACGGCATGTTCGAAGCAATAGATCGGCGCATCCGGACGGCCCGTGGCGTCTTCGATTGAGCCACCGACTGCGCCCGCCTCGGCTGCACGAATCAGGCTTTGAGCGGATTCGAGCGGGTCATCGGCAAAACCGTTTTCCAGATCCACCGCCACCGGCAAATCGGTCGCGGCGACAATCGCCCGAACATTGGCCAAGGTCTCATCCAGACTCAACGCGCCATCGGCCTTGCCCTGGGAAAATGCATAACCGGCGCTGGTCGTCGCCAAGGCCTGATAGCCGAGACTGGCGAGCATCTTCGCCGAACCTGCATCCCACGGATTGGGAATGACGAAAATCTCCGGACGCTCATGCAGCGCTTTGAAGGCGTGGGCTTTGCGGACTTGTTCTTGAAGGGCTTGGGCGTCCATCGGCAGGCTCCTGGGCAGGAAAAATCCGCCTCAGAGCAGGCCAAGTTGCTCGGCGGCGGGCTCTCTGTATAACTCAGGCAACGGCGGCAGGCCAGGCAAACGTTGCATCAATTGTGCGTGAAAACGTTGCGCCAGTTTCGCCGCCAACAGGTTGTCGGCGGTGTGCAGGAAGATGTAAGGCGTGCGCCCTTCTTCGATCCATTCGGCGATTTTCGCCACCCATGGCACGAGGAACGTGTCATTGGCCTCAAGCTCAGGATGGCCGATGAAGCGCACCTGGGGGAATTGCGTGAACGCCGCCGGACGCGTCGGCACGCGGGGCTTTTTCGATTGCGCGTGGATCACCGAAGACTCGGTCGACAGGCAACTGAACAACGCACGCGGATCGAGGCAGATGCGCTCGACGCCACGATCCAGCAGCAGCCGATTGAGCAGGCGTTCGCTCTCGCCTTTGGCAAAGAACTGTTCATGTCGCACTTCCACCGCGAGCGGGCAATCCAGCGCATCGATGAACGCTGCCAGCTCCGGCAAGCGCTGCGGCGTGAAGCTTTTCGACAGCTGCAACCACAGCGGCGAAACACGTTGGCCGAGGGGCTTGAGTAATTGCAGGAAGGTTTCGGCGGCGGTCAATTGATCGCGCAGATCACCGCTGTGGCTGATGTCGCCGGGGAATTTGGCGGTGAAGCGAAAGTGTTCGGGCATGACCTCGGCCCAACGCTGCACGGTGGCCGGCGACGGGCTGGCGTAGAAGGTCGTGTTGCCTTCAACGGCGTTGAATACTTGAGCGTAGAGACTGAGGAAGTCAGAGGTTTTTGCGTCTACCGGGTAGAGATACTCGCGCCAGGCGTTTTCGCTCCAGGACGGGCAACCGAGGTAGTAAGGCAGATCCATCAGATGTACAGATCGAGGCCCAGCACGTCTGCATCCCAATCGACAAAACCGGCGGTGCTCAGGTAGCTGGCGAGGGCCATCGCTACGCTTTTGCTCATGGCGCGGTGGTAGATCATGTCTTGTTGGCGGGCGGGCAGATTGCTCAGGCGTTGCGCCGAGGCTTTGGCAGCGCGGGCGGCCAGTTGCTCTTCAGTCGGAAATTCCAGCTCGCCGTCGATATCATCGACAGATTCATCCACAGTCACGGGGCCTCTGCGAGGCTTGCGCTTGATGGGATAGGACTGAGAGGAGAGGCCGTCTATACGCATAATTTCATGCTCGGTATCGATGATGGCAATTTAGCGGCACTTGACCGACTTAGCAAACCGCCGAGTGATAACTAGAACACATAAAGCGCAAAAGGTTTAAAGCGAGGGGTTAGAAACTGACGATTGGTGTTTTGAAAATCAAAAGATCGCAGCCTTCGGCAGCTCCTACGGGGATCAAATTCCAACTGTAGGAGCTGCCGAAGGCTGCGATCTTTTAAAGGCTCAACGAGCCTTGGGGGTGGCAACTTTATCGCGCAGATAAACCGGTTGTGCATCGTCCGCCGGGATCGATTCGCCGCGCTCCCAGGCGAAGCGCGCCAGGGTCAGCAGGTCTTCGGCGTGGGGCAGCATGCCGGCGTCGGAGCCCTTCAGATTGACGGCGATGCGCTCGGCATAACCCCAACCGGTGCCGGCACCGAACCAGTCGCCGCTGGCATCGGCCGGCAACGCCGCGACTTCTGGTGGCAACACCGCTTCAGCGCCGACCAGACGCATCTCCCCCGCCGTCTCGCGATAGCAGCCCCAATACACTTCATCCATCCGCGCATCGATGGCCGCTGCGACCTGGCTCACACCCTGCTCACGCAACGCACGCTGCGCCAGCACGGCGAGGTTGGACACTGGCAACACCGGACGATCGAGCGCAAACGCCAAACCCTGCACCACACCAATCGCAATCCGCACACCAGTGAACGCGCCAGGCCCGCGACCAAAAGCAATCGCATCGACCGCTTGCAACGTGGTGCCAGCGTCCGCCAGCAACTGCTGAATCATCGGCAGCAGCTTCTGCGCATGCAGGCGCGGGATCACCTCGTAATGGCTCGTGACCTTGCCGTCATGCAGCAAGGCAACGGAGCAAGCTTCAGTCGCGGTGTCCAGGGCCAGCAAGGTGCTCATCGATGTTTCCAAAACAGGGGTGGGAAAAAGTGCGTCAGTATAAACAACTACGGCCCGCAAGCGGGCCGTGGATGATGCAGCCGATCAGACTTTTCAGCTCAACGCAGCCAGCACCTTGGCGGTGATCGCATCAACCGAACCGACGCCCGGAATATGGCTGTACTTCGGCTTGCCAGCGTTTTTGGCGGACAGGCTCTGGTAGAACTCCACCAGCGGCTTGGTCTGCGAATGGTAGACCGACAGGCGATGACGCACGGTTTCTTCAGTGTCGTCCTTGCGCTGTACCAGTTCTTCGCCAGTGATGTCGTCTTTGCCGGCGATTTTCGGCGGGTTGTAGACAATGTGGTAAACGCGGCCGCTGGCTTCGTGAACACGACGGCCGGCGATGCGTTGAACGATTTCTTCGTCTTCAACAGCGATTTCAACCACTGCATCCAGCTCGACGCCGGCAGAAACCAGTGCTTCAGCCTGCGGAATGGTGCGCGGGAAGCCGTCGAACAGGAAGCCGTTGGCGCAGTCTGGCTGAGCGATACGATCCTGTACCAGTGCGATGATCAGGTCATCCGACACCAGGCCGCCGGCATCCATGATGCTCTTGGCTTGAACGCCCAGCGGAGTACCGGCCTTGACCGCTGCACGCAGCATGTCGCCAGTGGAAATTTGTGGAATGCCGAATTTTTCGGTGATGAACTTTGCCTGAGTACCTTTACCGGCCCCGGGAGCTCCCAGCAGAATGACGCGCATTAGATGTGCTCCTCAATTTTTTTATAAAAAGCTTTTACAAAACAAAGGATTCGCCTCTTGGGACGAATCCTGAAAATACGGGTCGTGGCCGCAGAAACGGCCAAAGGCTGATCAAGATACACAGCAGGCTGCGCCCACACAAGACGCCAAAAGTCGGAGAAACCGCAGCCTCTCGCGACCTTGTGACGCGGTAACCCAAGTCGCAACCCCATCATTAACTGTCGCCTGCCGGCACTTTCGCCCGTCAGGCCAAGCGGCAACCGGTGCATCCAGCCGGTGCCGCGCGCCACGCCAAAAACCTCAGCCGGTATTGCGCAAACCGGCGGCAATCCCCGCCACAGACACCAGCAACGCCTGTTCCACCGGGCTGCCCTGCTCGACATCCTGTTGCCGTGAACGGGCCAATAACTCGGCCTGCAATAGATGTAGCGGGTCGAGGTAGGTGTTGCGCAAACGGATGAATTCGAGGGTGTCCGGACTATGTGCCAGCAGCTGCGACTGACCAGTCAGGCCGAGCACCACCGCGCACGCCTGCGACAATAGGTCGCGTAACTGCGCGCCCAACGGCAGCAGATCCGCCTCGACCAGACGCTCGTCGTAGGACTGCGCGATATCCGCGTCAGCCTTGGCCAGGACCATTTCGAGCATGTCGATGCGCGTACGGAAAAACGGCCACTGCTCGCGCATCTGCCCGAGCAATTCGCCTTCGCCGCGCTCCAGCGCTTTGCACAGCGCCGATTCCCAACCCAGCCATGCCGGCAGCATCAAGCGCGTTTGCGTCCAGCCGAAAATCCACGGGATCGCCCGCAGACTTTCGATACCGCCCGCACGACGTTTGGCCGGACGACTGCCGAGCGGCAAACGGCCCAGTTCCTGCTCCGGCGTGGACTGGCGGAAATACTCAACGAACTGCGGATTTTCCCGCACCACCTGGCGGTAAGCACTGACACCGTCAGCCGCCAATTCATCCATCAAGTGGCGCCACTCCGGTGTCGGTGGCGGAGGCGGCAGCAAGGTCGCTTCAAGCACCGCCGCCAGATACAGATTGAGGTTTTGCTCGGCGATGTCCGGCAGGCCGAATTTGAATCGAATCATTTCCCCCTGCTCGGTGGTGCGGAATCGCCCCGCCACCGAACCCGGCGGCTGCGACAGAATCGCCGCGTGAGCCGGGCCACCGCCACGGCCCACAGTGCCACCGCGACCGTGGAACAGCAGCAATTCGACTTGTTGTTCACGGCAGATTTCCACCAGGCGTTCCTGCGCACGATATTGCGCCCAGGCCGCAGCGGTGGTGCCGGCGTCCTTGGCCGAGTCGGAGTAACCGATCATCACTTCCTGCGGGCCTTGCAGCCGCGCGCGATAACCCGGCAACAGCAACAGCCGTTCCATCACCGGCCCGGCGTTGTCGAGGTCGGCGAGGGTTTCGAACAGCGGCACCACACGCATCGGCCGCAGCACGCCGGACTCTTTAAGCAGCAGTTGCACGGCGAGTACATCGGAAGCAGCGCCGGCCATGGAGATCACGTAGGAACCGAGCGAAGCACCCGGCGCAGCAGCGATTTCCTTGCAGGTGTTGAGCACTTCGGCGGTTTCGGCCGATGGTTTGAAGTGCGCTGGCAGGAGTGGGCGGCGATTGCTCAGTTCTTGCGTGAGGAAACGAATGCGCTGCTCTTCGTCCCAGTCTTCGTAACGACCGAGCCCGAGGTAATCGGTGATTTCGGTCATCGCCGAGCTGTGGCGCGACGAGTCCTGGCGAACATCGAGGCGCACGAGGAACAGACCGAAGGTCACTGCACGACGCAGGCAATCGAGCAGCGGTCCGTCGGCGATCACGCCCATGCCGCACTCGTGCAGCGAATTGAAGCACAGCTCCAGCGGATCAAGCAGATCGCGGTTGTTACTCAGCACATCAGCCGGGGCCGGGGTTGGCGCGGTCAGTGCAGCGTGCGCCCAATTGCGCGTGGCACGCAGGCGTTCGCGCAATTGCTTGAGCACCGCCCGGTACGGTTCGGCGCTGTCGCCGGCCTTGGCCTTGAGCGCATCGCTGGCCTGCTGCATCGACAGTTCGGCGGCGAGGTGATCGACATCGCGCAGGTACAGATCGGCAGCCATCCAGCGCGCCAGCAGCAACACTTCGCGGGTCACTGCGGCGGTGACGTTAGGGTTGCCGTCACGGTCGCCGCCCATCCACGAAGCGAAGCGAATCGGTGCCGCCTCCAGTGGCAAACGCAGGCCGGTCGCTTCAAACAAGGCCTTGTCGGCCTTGCGCATATGGTTGGGAATCGCCTGCCACAGCGAGTGCTCGATCACCGCGAAACCCCACTTCGCTTCATCAACCGGCGTCGGTCGCGTGCGGCGGATTTCTTCGGTGTGCCAGGCTTCGGCGATCAGCCGTTGCAGGGTGTTCTGGATCTGTTCGCGTTCGGCTGTGGTCAGGTCGCGATGGTCTTGCGCGGCGAGTTGCCCGGCGATGGCGTCGTACTTCTGGATCAGCGTGCGCCGCGCCACTTCGGTCGGATGCGCGGTCAACACCAGTTCAATTTCCAGCCGCGCCAATTGCCGCGCCAGCGACTCGGCGCTGTGGCCTTCGTTGCGCAAACGCGCGAGCAATTCCGGCAACACGCGGGATTCGAACGGCGCTGGCTGCGACTCTTCGCGCCGATGAATCAACTGATACTGCTCGGCGATGTTAGCCAGATTGAGAAACTGGTTGAACGCCCGCGCCACCGGGAGCAGTTCGTCCTCGCTCAATTGATTGAGGCTGGCGCTCAGCTCAGCGTCCATCGAGCCGCGGCGGTCGGCCTTGGCGCCCTTGCGAATCTGCTCGATCTTGTCGAGGAAGGCCTCGCCGTACTGGTCTCGAATGGTGTTGCCCAACAGCTCTCCGAGCAGGTGAACGTCTTCGCGCAAGCGTGCATCAATATCGGTCATCAGCAATTCCCCAGCAGTAATCCGGACGGCTTAGAAACGAGTGCATGACCTAGAGAGTGCCGCTCTGCGACGCTTCTTACAAGCAGCCGACGAAGGGACTTTAAACCTTGCGGGCGAAAGCTAGTCTCAACAGTAAGCCGTACAACGGCTTGCCGCCGGCGCTGCCGGACACTCACCCAGGCCTGCCATGAGCAGGCGCGAAATGAGGTCATCATGAAAATTCGTGAACTCGCCCAGCATTGGGAAGAAAACGCCAAGGGTCGCCTGACCGATACCGGCTACACGATTCATCTGGACGTTGAAGCCGCTGCACGACTGGCAGCTATTGCCGAGATGTACCCCAAACGGCATGCCGAAGAACTGCTCGGCGAACTGATCGGCGCAGCGCTTGAAGAGTTTGAAGCGAGCCTGCCGTATGTGAAGGGTTCGACAGTGGTGGCGACCGATGAGGAAGGTGATCCGCTGTATGAAGATGTAGGGCCTACGCCGCGTTTTCTGGCGTTGTCGCGACGGCATTTGCATGACCTCTCGGCGGTTGAAGGCAAGCAAAAGCACTGATCCGACATTGCGTTAAACCTGTGGGAGCTGGCTTGCCAGCGATAGCGTTAGTTCAGTCACTGACGTGTTGAATCTGATGCCCCCATCGCTGGCAAGCCAGCTCCCACAGGGACTCTATTTTGCCTTCAAAACTGCGTCTCTCCCCCCCCGCGCGTACCGCTCCATCCCGCCAAAGTTCCCGCTTTAGAGCCTTGTCCACTCAGTCAGAAATTATTTTGGCGATGAGCCATCTTTTCTGAACTTTTGAAAAATCGCTCCGGTCGGAAGCTGTAACCACGCCTGGAACGAGCGTTTCAAATAACGCACTTGGATACGACATTTTCGGCTCCTCGACCAGGATGGATTCAGATGTTTTCAGGAGATGCCTAATGGAGTTGAAGACCATGAAAAACCAAACCTCGTTTACCCACCTGCGCGGTCTGAAACTGGCTGCTCTGGCGATCGGCACCAGCTTCGTACTGGCCGGTTGCGCTGGTAACCCACCGACCGAGCAATACGCCGTTACCCAGTCTGCGGTAAACAGCGCGGTCAGCGCCGGCGGTACAGAGTTTGCTGCCGTTGAAATGAAGCAAGCGCAAGACAAACTCAAACAAGCCGAAATCGCCATGCACGACAAGAAGTATGACGAAGCTCGCACCCTGTCCGAGCAAGCCGAGTGGGACGCTCGCGTAGCCGAACGCAAGGCTCAGGCAGCGAAAGCCGAACAAGCCGTGAAGGATTCCCAGAAAGGTGTTCAGGAACTGCGTCAGGAAAGTCAGCGCACCGTGCAGTAAGCGCGCATCCCGACCGCAATGCTGAAACTTTATCGATAGAAAGGACGAAAAATTATGCGTAAGCAACTGATGATCCCAGCTCTTCTGGCCGCAAGTGTCGCTCTGGCTGCCTGCTCTACCCCGCCTAACCCGAATCTGGAACAGGCGCGTACCAACTACGCCGGCCTGCAATCCAATCCGCAGGCGAGCAAAGTTGCGGCGCTGGAAACCAAAGACGCAAGCGATTACCTGGACAAGGCCGACAAGGCTTATCTGGACAAGCAAGACGCGGCCAAGGTTGACCAACTGGCCTACCTGACCAACCAGCGTGTGGAAGTGGCCAAGCAGACCATCGCCCTGCGCACCGCTGAAGCCAACCTGAAGAACGCGTCGGCACAACGCGCCCAGGCACGTCTGGATGCCCGCGATCAGCAGATCAAACAGCTGCAGGACAGCCTCAACGCCAAGCAGACCGATCGCGGTACGCTGGTGACTTTCGGTGACGTGCTGTTCGCCACTGACCGCGCTGACCTGAAGTCCAGCGGTCTGGTCAACATCAACAAACTGGCGCAATTCCTCCAGGAAAACCCGGATCGCAAAGTGATCGTCGAGGGTTACACCGACAGCACCGGTACTGCCAGCCACAACCAGTCGCTGTCTGAGCGTCGCGCCAACTCCGTGCGCACCGCACTGGTGAAAATGGGCGTTGATCCAGCGCGCATCGTCACTCAGGGCTACGGCAAGGAATACCCGGTTGCCGAGAACGGCAGCGCTTCCGGCCGTGCCATGAACCGTCGTGTGGAAGTGACCATTTCCAACGACAACCAGCCAGTGATGCCACGTTCGGCTGTCAGCTCGAACTAAGCCGCTCGCGGTAACGCAAAAGCCCCGCCTGACTGAGTCAGGCGGGGCTTTTTTAGATCAAAAGATCGCAGCCTTCGGCAGCTCCTACATGGGAATGCGTTCCCTGTAGGAGCTGCCGAAGGCTGCGATCTTATGCTTTTAAGGCTGGAGTTTTTGCGGGGTCTCTTCGCCCATGCAGCGCACGGCTTTTTTCTGCGCATTGATCAGTACGCCGGTCAGGCCTTTCTGCTCGGTATCGAACAACACCAGCACGCCATCAATGCACTGCGCCACTTGCGGCGCCGGGTCGAGCGAGACTTTGTAGTCTTCGCCGGGCACGGTCTTGAGCATGGTGAATTCGTTGAGCAGCAACGCATCTTCGGGTTTGGCGAAGTGCAGGTAACCGTAGTACCACAGCGCCCCGACGGTGCCGAGGATGCTGCAGATACCCGTGATGATCAGCGGGATGGCGTTACGTTCTTCACTCATTGCGGACTCTCATCTTCAGAATTCGGGGGTGTCGGGTAATTGGGGATTTCGCCGAGGCGGCGCAGGCCGTTGAAATGCTCGGGATCGTCCAGATAGCGCAGCATGACCTGGCGCCACACCGGATCGCCGAAGGTCTGCACATGCCCGCCACGGGTCAGTTGCAGCACACGCGGGGGCGGCGCAGCCTGATACAGACGGATGCCGTTGGAAAGCGGTACCAGCGGATCGTCGATGCTGTGAAAGATCAGCTTCGGCACACCGTTGAGTTGCGGCATCGAGTTGATCGCGCTGTCGCCATCCGGCACCAGCCACGACAGCGGCACCTGGAATGGCCAGGTCAGCCACGAGGTGCTGAGCGCGTATTGGCCGACGCTGCGATAGCTGGCAGGCACGCCGTCGAGCACCAGTGCCTTGAGCTGTTTCTGTCGCTCGGGATGCTGCACAAGCCAGTGCACGGCCATCGAACCGCCGAGGCTCTGACCGAGCAACACCAGCGGTTTGCCTTTGACTTCCGGCGCCTTGTCGAGCCAGGCGAACGCGGCGTCGATGTCCTGATAGATCGCCGGCAAACTTGGCTCGCCCTCGGACAGGCCATAGCCGCGATAGTCCACCAACAGCACTTGATAGCCGTTCTTCGGCAACCACCAACTGCCACCGAGGTGCATCGGCAGATTGCCGCCGTTGCCGTGCAGGTGCAGCACGGTGCCTTTGACTTCGACGCCGGGTTTGGCCGGCAGCCACCAGGCGCTGAGCTTGAGGCCATCAGCCGTAACCAGCGTCACGGTGCGGTATTCGAGCTTGGCTTTTTCCGGGGTGAAGATCTGCCCTGGCTCGGGGTAGAACAGCAGCGAACTGCAACCGCCGAGGGTCAGGAGCAGGCAGAAGAGGCCGAGGATTCTCATCCGGTGAAACCTCGCAAAAGTTCAGGTTGGAACACAATGATTGTGGCAATAAAAAACCTTGTGGGAGCTGGCTTGCCAGCGATGGCGGCGGGTCAGCCAACATTAATATTGACTGACAGATTGCAATCGCTGGCAAGCCAGCTCCCACAGGAATTGTGTGTGGTCTAGAGAATGTTGGAGTAATCCGCTTCGATCCGGTCCAGGCTCAAGTGATTGAGGAAGTTGGAGAAGCACATCCACGCCGACAACGCGTTCAAATCACGGAACTGGTCCGGCAGGTATTTCGGCGGCACCACCAGCCCTTCATCCACCAATTGGCGCAACGTACGCATATCTTCCAGCGTGGTCTTGCCGCAGAACAACAACGGAATCTGCTCAAGCTTGCCCTTACGCACGGCCAACTGAATGTAGTTGTAAACCATGATAAAGCCCTTGAGGTAGGACAAGTCTTTGGTGAATGGCAGACCGTTCGGTGTCGATCCACGGAAAACGCGACTGGCGTTGCCGTAGCTTTCCGCCATTTCGAAGCCCTGCTCGCGGAAGAACTCGAAGATCTGCAGGAAATCAGCGCCCTCCTCGACCATGTGAATCGCGCGGGTGCGGTTGGTCAGCTTGCGCAGACGGCTCGGATAGGAAGCGAAGGTGATGATTTCCATCAGGATCGCCAGGCCTTCCTGGGTCACCGTCGACGACGGCGGGCCTTTGGACAGGAAGGTGCAGATCGGCTGGTTCAATCCGTTGAGCGTGGTGCCGACGTGCACCAGGCCTTCGTGGACTTCCAGCGCGCGCACGTCGCGATCGTTGAACATCGCGTCGGTGCGGATCTTGATGTAGTCCGCGCCCGCCGCCGCGTCAGCGACGATGCCGTCGGACTCGAACACGCGAATGGTTTCTTCAGCTTCACCAAACACCTTGTTCAGACGGGTCTGCAGCAGATGCACCGCGTCTTTGGCGGTGAGGAGTTTTGGCTCATCCTTCAGATCGCCACGGCCATCGATATTGTTCAAATAGTCGGACATCATCAGGCCAAGGTCGGCCAGCGTCGGGTCACCGGCGTGGAAGGCATCGGACGCGGCGCCGTAGAGCTCCTGCGAGATCAGGCCGAAATCCTCGGTGCCGCGCGCTTCAAGCATGCGCACCACCATGCGGTATTCCTTGCACATGCGCCGCATGATCTGCCCGACCGGGTTGAACTGGCCGAGCTGGCGGGTGATGTCACGCTCGATGTTCTGGAATTCCAGTTTGACCTTGCTCGAATCGAAACTCAGTGGCCGATTGAGGTAGTAGTCACGATCCACCGCCGGCATTTCCTTGCCTTTGGCCTTGAGGAAGCCCTTGCGAATGCTCTCGTCCCACTTGACCGCGTCGAGTACGCGGATCGGCGTCTGCGCCAGCACAATGCGGTCGGACAACATGCGTATCGTCTGCTGGTAATCGTCCACCCGAAACTCCTGTAGAACACCTGACGTGTGAAATTATTTGGCACTGGCCCGACGCTGGTAGCGCACGGCTTCGACGAAGACATCGGAATTGGCTGGATCGTCGAGGTAAGCAAAGACCTTGTCGAGACTGCTGTCGACTTGCACACCGTCGCCATCGTCGGTCTGGAAGGCCTGACCGTCGAGGTCTTTCTGTTTGATCGCTTGATTGATCTGTTCGAGATCGAGGTTGTAGATCACCAGTTCGCCTTTGTCGGTGAGTTCGAAACCGGCGATGGTGTAATGGCCGCCGTACTGCGCCGGGACTTTCGCCGACAGATACCAGCGGCTGCCGTGACGCGCCACGGTGAACGGATGGGCCTCGCGTTCATGGGGTTTGGCCTTGAAGTAGGTGACTGCCTGATAGCGATCATTGCCCAGTCGCGTCAGCTCAAGGTTCATGGAGTCGCCCCAGGCATTGGTGCTCGACCATTTGCCGAGCAGGCCCTTGGGCGCCGGATCACTGGCGGCCAGCGGTTCCTTGAAGGTCACCAGACAGCCACTGAGCAGCAGGAACGACAAGGCGATCAGCACGCCACGCCAGGCTTTCATTCAAGACTCCCTATGAATCTGAAACACCTTCCACTGTAGGAGCTGCCGAAGGCTGCGATCTTTTGATCTTGATCTCTAAAAGCAAGATCAAAAGATCGCAGCCTTCCGCAGCTCCTACATTGGGATCGGCGTCACGCGGCAACGATTGCGTTACACCGATGCGAGCACCAGGTGCATGTAGCGCGTCAGAATGCCGAGCATGTCCTCTTCGGCCAAAGGCTCGGCGTCGTTGAGCAGGCCCTGATATTCCATCCGACCGATAATCGCCGTCAACACCTTGGCATCCTGTTGCGGTTCGCGCGAGCCCAATACCTGGAACAACTGGCAGGTGCCCTGCAGCAGAATCTGCTGGTGCGAGCGCACCAGAATCGCCAGACGCGGGTTGAGCAGCGCTTCCTGGCGGAACGCCTGCTCGGCCATCAAATGCTCGCGACGGTTAACCAATTGCCGATGCACGTAGTCGGCCATCAACCGCGCAATGTCGTCGGCCAATTGCGAGCGCGACTCCGGGCTACCGTCGCCGCTGACCACCATTTCGCGCAACAAGCCTTCATTGTTGACCCACAACTTGGCCATGTACGCCGCGCTGCGCTCGACGTATTGAGCGAAGGTATCGGTCAGCAGATCATCGATGTCCTTGAAGTAATACGTGGTCGCCGACAGCGGCACACCAGCCTCGGCAGCCACTGCGCGGTGACGCACGGCGCGCACGCCATCACGCACGACAATCCTCATCGCTGCGTCGAGAATGTCCTGGCGACGCTGCTCACTGCCCTGTCGGCTGGCCTTGCGGCCCTGGTACTGAACGCTTTCAGCGACCGCAGTGGCGATACCCGCTGCACCTTCTTGAGCTATTGCACCCATCACGACAGAACTTCCTCTGCTATTGCGAAATTAACCAATTGATACATTTGTACCAGACAGGCAATAAAAAGCCGCCTGTTTTAGGCGGCTTTTTAACTGAAACGTTTACGCTTGCGGTCGCATGTGCGGGAACAGGATCACATCGCGGATCGACGGCGAGTTGGTCAGCAACATCACCAGACGGTCGATGCCGATGCCTTCACCGGCCGTTGGCGGCATGCCGTACTCCAGCGCGCGAACGAAGTCGGCGTCGTAGTGCATCGCTTCGTCGTCGCCGGCGTCCTTGTCGGCCACCTGCGCCATGAAGCGCTCGGCCTGGTCTTCCGCGTCGTTCAACTCGGAGTAGGCGTTGGCGATTTCACGGCCACCGATGAACAGCTCGAAACGGTCAGTGACGTTCGGGTTGTCGTCGTTGCGACGGGCCAGCGGCGACACTTCGAACGGGTACTGAGTGATGAAGTGCGGCTGTTCCAGCTTGTGCTCGACCAGTTCTTCGAAAATCATCACCTGCAGCTTGCCCAGACCTTCGAAACCCAGCACCTTGGCACCGGCCTTCTTGGCGATGGCGCGGGCCTTGTCGATGTCGTTCAGATCATCGGCAGTCAGCTCAGGGTTGTACTTGAGGATCGAGTCGAACACCGACAGGCGTACGAACGGCTCGCCGAAGTGGAACACCTTGTCGCCGTACGGCACGTCGGTGCTGCCCAGAACCAGCTGCGCCAGTTCACGGAACAATTCTTCGGTCAGATCCATGTTGTCTTCGTAATCGGCGTACGCCTGGTAGAACTCCAACATGGTGAATTCAGGGTTGTGACGCGTCGAAACGCCTTCGTTACGGAAGTTGCGGTTGATTTCGAAGACTTTCTCGAAACCACCAACCACCAGACGCTTGAGGTACAGCTCAGGCGCGATACGCAGGAACATTTCCATGTCCAGCGCGTTGTGGTGGGTTTCGAACGGCTTGGCCGCAGCGCCGCCCGGAATGGTCTGCAGCATCGGCGTTTCAACTTCGAGGAAGTCGCGCTTCATAAGGAAGCTGCGGATGTGCGCGATCACTTGCGAACGTACGCGGAAGGTCTGACGCACTTCTTCGTTGACGATCAGGTCAACGTAACGCTGACGGTAGCGCTGCTCGGTGTCGGTCAGGCCGTGGTGCTTGTCCGGCAACGGGCGCAGCGATTTGGTCAGCAGACGTACGCTGGTCATTTCAACGTACAGGTCGCCCTTGCCGGAACGCGCCAGGGTGCCTTCGGCGGCAATGATGTCGCCCATGTCCCAGGTTTTCACCGCGGCCAGGGTTTCTTCGGACAGGGTCTTGCGGTTGACGTAGACCTGGATGCGACCGGTCATGTCCTGAATCACCATGAACGAGCCACGGTTGAGCATGATGCGACCGGCAACCTTGACCGGGATTGCAGCCTCTGCCAGCTCTTCCTTGGTCTTGTCCGCGTACTGTTTCTGCAGGGCATCGCAGTAATTGTCGCGGCGGAAGTCGTTCGGGAAGGCGTTGCCCTTGGCGCGCTCGGCAGCAAGCTTTTCCTTGCGCAGGGCGATCAGGGAGTTTTCTTCCTGTTGCAGTGCTTGCGGGTCGAGTTGTTGGTCGCTCATGTCTTTAGATATTCCATCAGGTTCGTTGCCCCCGGACCTTGCGGCCCGGGGATCGCCAGCAGGGCTGGCTCCTACAGGGATCGTGCTGAATCAGCCGATGCTGTATCGCGTCTTTTTACAGCCCGGACTTCAGGCTGGCTTCCAGGTATTCGTCGATATCGCCGTCGAGCACCTTGTCGCAGTCGCTGCGTTCGATGTTGGTACGCAGATCCTTGATCCGCGACGCATCGAGCACGTAAGAGCGAATCTGGTGACCCCAGCCGATGTCGGACTTGGTGTCTTCCAGCGCTTGCGACGCGGCGTTGCGTTTCTGCATCTCCTGCTCGTACAACTTGGCCCGCAGCATTTTCATGGCGGTGTCCTTGTTGGCGTGCTGGGAACGTTCGTTCTGGCAGCTGACCACGGTGTTGGTCGGTACGTGAGTGATACGTACGGCCGAGTCGGTGGTGTTTACGTGCTGACCACCGGCACCGGAGGAACGATAGGTGTCGATCCGCAGGTCTGCCGGGTTGATTTCGATTTCGACCTTGTCATCGATCTCTGGCGAGACGAACACCGCGGAGAACGAAGTGTGGCGACGGTTGCCGGAGTCGAACGGGCTCTTGCGCACCAGACGGTGCACGCCGATCTCGGTACGCAGCCAGCCAAAGGCGTATTCGCCCTTGATGTGCACAGTCGCACCTTTGATACCGGCGACTTCGCCGGCCGACAGTTCCATGATGGTCGCTTCGAAACCGCGCTTATCCGCCCAGCGCAGGTACATGCGCAGGAGGATGTTGGCCCAGTCCTGGGCTTCAGTGCCGCCGGAACCGGCCTGGATGTCCAGGTAGGCGTTGTTCGGGTCCATTTCATGGCTGAACATGCGGCGGAATTCCAGCTTGGCCAGATTTTCCTCAAGACGGGCCAGCTCGGCGACGACATCGCCCACTGCGCCTTCGTCGTTTTCTTCGACGGCCATGTCCAGCAGGTCGCGGCAATCGGCCAGACCGGCGTTCAGTTCGTCGAGGGTGTCGACGATCTGCGCCAGCGCAGCGCGCTCGCGGCCCAACTCTTGGGCGTATTCAGGTTTGTTCCAGACGCTCGGATCTTCAAGCTCGCGATTGACTTCAGTCAGACGCTCATGCTTTTGATCGTAGTCAAAGATACCCCCGAATAGTTTCGGAGCGCTCGGACAGGTCCTTGATGGTGTTCAGGATCGGGTTGATTTCCATGACGGGCAGCACTCGTTGGCGAACTTTTGAAAGCCGGCGAGTATAACGTAATCAGCCTGTCACGGCAGCCCGTCTGGCGGGTGTTGAGGCGATTCGCTTGACACATTTCACCTGTAGGAGCTGCCGCAGGCTGCGATCTTTTGACTTTGATTTTAAAACAGATCAAAAGATCGCAGCCTGCGGCAGCTCCTACGGGGATTGCGGTGGTTATTCGATCCCAACCTGGTTACGCCCATTGTTCTTGGCCAGGTACAACCCGCGATCCGCCGCCGAAATCAGCAAGCGGCAATCCGTGCCCGACTGCGGCACCATGGTCGCCAGGCCAATGCTGATGGTCAGGCTCGCCCCTTCAGCCGGCGTATTGTGGGCAATCTTCAACGAGGCGACGGTCTGGCGCAGTTTCTCCGCGACCAGTCGCGCGCCGCCCGGCGAGGTGTTCGGCAGCACCAGAGCGAACTCCTCACCACCATAGCGTGCCGGCAAGTCCGACGGCCGCGCAGTGGCGTCGCGGATCGCCGTGGCGACTTTGCGCAGCGCTTCGTCGCCCTCGACGTGACCAAAGCTGTCGTTGTAGGACTTGAAGTAATCGACGTCGATCATCAGCAGCGACAACTGGCTCTGATCGCGCAGCGAGCGGCGCCATTCCAGTTCCAGGTATTCGTCGAAGTGCCTGCGGTTGGACAATCCAGTCAGGCCATCGGAGTTCATCAGGCGTTGCAGCACCAGATTGGTGTCGAGCAACTGCTGCTGACTGACGCGCAGTGCACGGTAGGCGGCATCACGCTGCAGCAGGGTCATGTAGGAACGCGAGTGATAGCGGATGCGCGCCACCAGCTCGATGGTGTCCGGCAGTTTCACCAGATAATCGTTGGCCCCGGCCGAAAACGCCGCGCTCTTGATCAGCGGGTCTTCCTTGGTCGACAGGACGATGATCGGGATGTCCTTGGTCGCCGGGTGATTGCGGTATTCGCGCACCAGGCTGAGGCCATCGAGACCGGGCATCACCAGATCCTGCAGGATCACCGTCGGCTTGATCCGCACGGCCTGGGCAATGGCCTGATGCGGATCGGAGCAGAAGTGGAAGTCGATGTTCTCTTCATTCGACAGCCCACGGCGCACGGCTTCGCCGATCATCGCCTGATCGTCCACCAACAACACCATGGCGGCGTTTTCGTCGGTTTTAATGTCGTCGATCTGTAAGTCATTCATGGGCGGTCACCTGAGTACTGCGGGGGCCAGGATTGCGGGTAAACCTGTTCATTTGGGGAAAATCTCCAGCAATCGTGGCGCTATCTTTTCCAGCGGACGAATTTCTACGGCGGCATCAATGGCTGCAGCGGCCTTGGGCATGCCGTACACCGCACTGCTTTGCTGATCCTGCGCGATGGTCAGGTAACCCTGTTGGCGCATGAGCTTAAGCCCTTGCGCCCCGTCGCGTCCCATCCCGGTCAATAAAACCCCGACTGCATCACCACCCCAGTGGGCGACCACGCTTTCGAAAAACACGTCGATGGAGGGTCGATATATCTCGTTGACCGGCTCGGCGGTGTAAGCCAGCGTGCCGTTTTTCAACAAGCGAATATGGTGGTTGGTGCCGGCCAGCAGCACCGCGCCGGCCTGCGGCGGCTCGCCTTCGCGGGCCAGACGCACATCGAGACCGCTGGCGCTGGCCAGCCATTCGGCCATGCCGGCGGCGAAAACCTGATCGACATGCTGCACCAGCACTATTGCCGCCGAGAAATCCCTTGGCAAACATTTGAGCAGCACTTCCAGCGCTGCCGGCCCGCCTGCGGAGGAGCCGATCGCCACCAGTCGCTGGCGCGAGCCCGAGCTGCGCGGAGGTGTCGGCGCCGGTCGCGAGCGCGGGGTTTTCTCGCCGATCAGCCAGCCGATATTGAGGATCTTGCGCAGCAATGGCGCGGCGGCTTCCCGTGCATCGCCGGCACCGAGGGCCGGGGTGTCGACCACGTCCAAAGCGCCATGGCCCATGGCTTCGAACACGCGATGGACGTTCTGCTGGCGATCAACCGTGACAATCACGATCGCGCACGGCGTTTCAGCCATGATCCGCCGCGTGGCTTCGACGCCATCCATCACCGGCATGATCAGATCCATCAGGATCAGGTCCGGGGTATTTTCGGCGCACAGTTGCACCGCCTCGGCGCCGTTGCGAGCGACCCAGACCACCTGATGCGCCGGCTCGAAGGCGAGCGCACGGCGCAGCGCCTCCACTGCCATTGGCATGTCGTTGACGATTGCGATCTTCATGCCCGCGCTCCTCCGATGAGCTCGACCACTGCGTCGAGCAGGGCGTCGTCATGAAAACTGGCTTTGGCTAAATAATAGTCGGCGCCGGCGTCCAGTCCACGGCGGCGATCCTCTTCACGATCCTTGTACGACACGACCATCACCGGCAGCGATTGCAGGCGGTTGTCACGGCGCAACAGCGTGACCAGTTCGATGCCGTCCATGCGTGGCATGTCGATGTCGGTGATCAGCAAATCAAAGTCCTCCGAACGCAGCGCGTTCCAACCGTCCATGCCGTCCACCGCCACCGCAACGTCGTAGCCGCGATTGAGCAGCAGCTTGCGTTGCAGTTCACGCACGGTCAGCGAGTCGTCGACCACCAGCACCCGCTTGCGCGCGGCCTCGGCGGCCTGATTGCCGTGGCGGGCGATGCGTTCCAGACGCCCGGTATTGAGCAGTTTGTCCACCGAACGCAGCATGTCTTCGACATCCACGATCAGCACCACCGAGCCGTCGTCGAGTAACGCCCCGGCGGAGATGTCCTGCACTTTGCCCAGACGCTCGTCGAGTGGCAAGACCACCAGCGTACGCTCGCCAATGAAGCGCTCGACCGCCACGCCGTAAATCGCATCGCGCTCACGAATCACCACGACTTTGAGGGTTTCGCCGCTGTTCTGGCTGGCCGGGCGGTTGAGCAACTGACTGGCCGCGACCAGGCCGACATGCTGACCTTCGTGCCAGAAATGCTGGCGGCCTTCGACCTGCACAATATTTTCAGGGGCCAGATCACACATGCGTTCAATGTGCGCAAGCGGGAAGGCGTAAGCCTCTTCGCCGACTTCCACCACCAGACTGCGCACCACCGACAACGTCAGCGGCACTTCGAGATGGAAGCGACTGCCCTCGCCCGCCGTCTGCTCCAGCTCCACGGCACCGCGCAATTGGCGAACCATGTGTTGAACAGCATCAAGCCCGACGCCGCGACCGGAGACTTCGGTGACCGTGTCGCGCAGGCTGAAACCGGGCAGAAACAGGAAGGTCAGCAGTTCTTCCTCGCTCAATTGCGCAGCCGTTTCGGCTGGGGATAACTGCCGTTCGACGATGCTGCGACGGACCTTTTCCAGATCGACACCGTTACCGTCATCGCTCAACTCCAGCACCAACAGACCGGCCTGGTGCGAGGCGCGCAAACGGATCAGGCCCTCTTCGGGTTTACCTTTGAGCAGGCGTTGCTCCGGGGTTTCGATGCCGTGATCGACCGCGTTGCGCAGCAAATGCGTCAGCGGTGCTTCGAGCTTTTCCAGCACGTCGCGGTCGACCTGAGTCTTTTCCCCTTCGATTTCCAGCCGCACCTGTTTACCGAGACTGCGGCCCAGGTCACGGACCATGCGCACCTGACCGGTGAGCACGTCAGCGAA
Organism: Pseudomonas sp. 4CAES_32.4; assembly: GCF_058136335.1. Classification (NCBI taxonomy): domain Bacteria; kingdom Pseudomonadati; phylum Pseudomonadota; class Gammaproteobacteria; order Pseudomonadales; family Pseudomonadaceae; genus Pseudomonas; species Pseudomonas sp. 4CAES_32.4. The sequence goes on along the minus strand of NZ_CM176882.1, from coordinate 1,215,448 downwards.
CGGCCGCATGCGGCAAGCCAGCGCGGTGTCGTACAGCACTTGGGCGCGTTGGCTGGCCTGCCAGGCGAATTCGTCCAGTTCGGCATTTTTCTCGCTGAGCAGTTGCTGGGATTCGGCGAGCAAACGGCGCGCATCTTCAAGCGCTTCCACTGCTTCAAGGCTCAGCGCATGTTCCTTGAGGTGCACATTGAGATTTTCCAGCGCGCGCAGTCCGTTGTTCTGCATGCGTTTGAGGCGCTGCATGGTTGCCAGATGCGGCTTGAGCCGCTGGGTTTCCACCAGCGATTTGCTCGACAGATCGAGCAGGCTGTTCAGGCGCTCGGCAGTCACGCGCAGGACGCGTTCGCCACCCTCAGTGGTGCGTTTGCTCTTGCGCGGCGCCGGTTCTGGCGACTCGACCGGGGGCTCAATTGCAGGCGCCGCTGGCGCCGGCTCGATGCGGGGTGCTTCAAGCTGCAACTCAGCCATGACTGGCGCGGCAACCGCTGCCGACGCGGACGATGGATCGAGCAACCGCGCCATCAACGCCACGTACGCGTCAATGTCAGCCGGTTGCGGCGCATTCGTCGGCGTGGCGATGCGCATCAACAAATCGGTGCCTTGCAGCAACGCATCGATGTGCTCGGGCCGCAGCAGCAAGCGCCCTTCCTGCGCGCTGACCAGACAATCTTCCATAACGTGGGCAACGCTGACGCCGCTGTCGATACCCACGATCCGCGCCGCGCCTTTGAGCGAGTGCGCCGCACGCATACACGATTCGAGTTGATCAGCCTGGGTCGGGTTACGCTCCAGCGCCAGCAGCCCGGCGCTGAGCACTTGGGTCTGGGCTTCGGCTTCGAGGCTGAACAGCTCCAGCAGCGAGGCGTCGCGCATTTGCTCGGGGGTCATGTCAGGCTCCGGGACACGGCGGACAACAGCTGTTCTTCATCCAGCCAACGCAGGCTGCGACCGCGAAATTGCAACACGCCACGGGTGAATCTGGCGCTGGCCTGCGCACCGGATTGCGACGCGGCGTCGAGGATTCGCTCATCGATCGCGTGGATGCCGTAAACCTCGTCCACCGGCACCACCACCGGCCCGCCATGGGCCGCGATGATCAACATGCGCGGCATGATGCGCCCGCTGGCCGTCGGGACGGCGCTGGCGTCCAGATCGAGCAGTTCGACCAACGACAGGCACGCCACCAGCGCGCCACGCACGTTGGCGACGCCGAGCAAGGCCCGCGAGCGCTGGTGCGGCAACGAGTGAATCGCCTGCATCGGCGCGACTTCCACCAGACTGCGCGTCGCCAGTCCCAGCCATTCTTCGCCGAGGCGGAACATCAGTAGCGAACGGGTTTTGACATCGGCTTCGACGGCAGTCGCCACCGGGTCGCGCTCGTCCTGTTGCAGCGAATAACGGTCGAGCAGACGCGTGGCGGCGGCGGAATACACCGAGCAATTGCGGCAATGGATGTGTTCTTCGAGCAGCGGGCAGGACTTGTCGCCGTGGATACCGATGCGGTTCCAGCAATCGTCGATGGCCCGGGCGTCTTCGTGGGTGACGTTCAAGGTGTCGGACGGGATCATCGTTTACGCTCACTGTCGGCGGTGCGGCCGCTGCGGGCGGCGCGCTCCTGCAATCGTCTGGCACCGGCGCTGTCACCCTGCGCTTGCAGCAACGCGGCCAGGTGCATCAACGCTTCGGGGTGTTGCGGTTCGAGGTACAACGCCTTGCGATAGAAGCCTTGGGCTTCGAGGGTCAGCCCGGCGACATCGCTGAGCAGACCGAGCCAGTAGAACACCTGGGCCACCGGCTCGTGGCTGCGCAAATACTGTTCGCACGCGGCGCGGGCCTCGGCGCTTTTGCCTTCATTGGCCAATGCGGCGATGTTGGCCAACAAGGTCGCGGCGTCAGGGTTGGCCGCTTTGCTGGACGTCGGCATCGGCGTGACTGTGGCAAACGGACGCTGACGCACCGGCGCTGACGGCATGCTGCGTGGCGGCGGGCTGGCAGGCATGGCGACCGGTTGCGCTGTCGGCAGCGGTTCGGGGTGCGGATCACTGTGGCGGCTGAATGCAAACGACTGCGGGATGCCGATCGAACGCATGCCCAAACGCCCGAGCAGACTGCCCTCGGCCGGGCCGATAAACAGTACGCCGTCAAAATGGGTCAAGCGCTTGAGCACCTCGAACACTTGCTTCTGGGTAGGTTGATCGAAATAGATCAGCAGGTTGCGGCAGAACACGAAGTCGAACGCCGGCTCACTCGTCAGCAAGGTCGGATCCAGCACATTGCCGACCTGCAAGCGCACCTGTTCACGCACGTTGTCGTTGACCCGGTGACCGTCCTGCGCAGGCGTGAAGTGCCGTTCGCGGTACTCCAGATCCTGACCGCGAAAGGAATTCTTGCCGTACCACGCCCGCCGCGCTTTCTCCACCGACAGCGGGCTGACGTCCATGCCGTCGACCTTGAATTGATGGGGCTTGAGCCCGGCGTCGAGCAAAGCCATGGCAATCGAATAAGGCTCTTCGCCGGTGGAACACGGCAGGCTGAGGATGCGCAGCGCGCGCATATTGTTCAGTTCTTTGAGGCGGTTTCTGGCGAGTTTTCCCAGGGTGGCGAAGGACTCCGGGTAACGGAAAAACCACGTCTCGGGGACGATCACCGCTTCGATCAGTGCCTGCTGTTCATCTCGCGAGCCCTGCAGCAACTGCCAGTATTCATCGGCGTGGGCCGCCTGCGAAAGCGTGGTGCGATGGCGTACGGCGCGTTCGATGATCGCCGGGCCCACCGACGTCACGTCGAGGCCGATACGTTCCTTGAGGAAGTCGAAAAAGCGCTGATCGCTGCTCATGCCTGCGCCTCAAGCTGCGCCGGATCCCGTGGTGGATTGGGAAACAGCAAAGTCCGCACCGTCTCATCGAGCAAGTCATTGACCCGTACCCATTGCACCAGGCCTTGGGCGTCCTCGCGCACCGGGCCGAGGTACGGCGCCTCACGGTTATCGAGACCATAACGCTGAAAATCCTGCGGATGGCAGCGCAGCGTGTCGGTGGCCTGTTCGAGAATCAGCCCCAGCCATTGCGCCGGTTGCGATTCATCGGGCCGGTAATTGACCAGCACCAGGCGCGTGCTGGTGCGTGCCTCGGCGGGATGGCCGAAGGTCAGCGCGCTGAGATCGATCACCGGCACCACCGCACCGCGATAGGCAAACACCCCGGCAACCCACTGCGGCGCACGGGCAATCGGCTTCAACGGCAGGCGCGGCAGCACTTCCGCTACTTCGGTGGCGCGCAAGGCGTAACGCTCGCTGCCAATGCGAAACAACAGGAACAACGCCTGCTTCGCCACCGGTGCGGCGCTGCGTTTGGCGATGATTTCGCTCATCAGACTTTGAATCGCGAAACGCCGCTGCGCAGCCCGACGGCCACCTGGCTCAGTTCGTCGATGGCGAAACTGGCCTGACGCAGCGACTCGACGGTCTGGCTGCTGGCATCACCCAACTGCACCAGCGCGTGGTTGATCTGTTCGGCGCCAGTGGCCTGAGCCTGCATGCCTTCGTTGACCATCAACACGCGCGGCGCCAGCGCCTGCACTTGGTGGATGATCTGCGACAGCTGCTCGCCGACTTGCTGCACTTCGGACATGCCTCGGCGCACTTCTTCAGAGAACTTGTCCATGCCCATCACGCCAGCGGACACCGCCGACTGGATCTCGCGGACCATTTGTTCGATGTCGTAAGTAGCGACTGCGGTCTGATCCGCCAGACGTCGCACTTCGGTGGCGACCACGGCAAAACCGCGACCATATTCACCTGCCTTCTCGGCTTCGATTGCGGCGTTGAGCGACAGCAGGTTGGTCTGGTCAGCGACCTTGACGATGGTCACCACCACTTGGTTGATGTTGCCGGCCTTCTCGTTGAGGATCGCCAGTTTGGCGTTGACCAGATCCGCCGCGCCCATCACCGAATGCATGGTGTCTTCCATACGAGCCAGGCCTTGCTGACCGGAGCCGGCGAGCACCGAAGCCTGATCGGCAGCGGTGGAGACTTCGGTCATGGTGCGCACCAGATCCCGCGACGTCGCGGCGATCTCTCGGGACGTCGCGCCGATTTCGGTGGTGGTCGCGGCGGTTTCGGTGGCAGTGGCCTGTTGTTGCTTGGAGGTGGCCGCGATCTCGGTCACCGACGTGGTTACTTGCACCGAGGAGCGCTGGGCCTGGGACACCAGTGCGGTCAGCTCGGTCATCATGTCGTTGAAGCCGGTTTCGACAGCGCCGAACTCGTCTTTGCGGTCGAGATTCAGGCGAGTGCTGAGGTCACCCGTGCGCATGATGTCGAGAATCCGCACGATCAGATTCATCGGCGCCATGATCGCGCGCATCAACAACAGACCGCAGGCCGCTGCGGCCAGCACCGCCACCAGCAGGGAAACGCCCATGCTGACTTTCGCGGCGGCCACCGCATCATCGATGTTGTTCATCGCGACGTCGGCCACCGATTTGTTTTCGCGGATGATGTCGTTGAGTTTCATGCGCCCGGCCGTCCAGGCGGGGGTCAGCTGTTCGTTGAACAGCTTTGTGGCCTCATCATCGAGATTGCGCTGGTGCAGATCGAGCACTTGCGCCTGGATCTTGTTGAAGTTGAGAACTTCCTGTTTGAACAGGGCGAACTCGGACCTGTCCTCGTCGGTGGTGACCGTGCCTTGATAGTTGCCCATCTGCTCTTCGAGACGCGCTTCAAAAGCCTTGAAGTCCGCAGCGTCTTCGGCACTGATGCCCTGCCCCCTCTTCAAGCCCAGTAACTCTTGCGTCTGCATATAGCTGTCGACCCAGGCACTGCGGATCATCGAGCTGTAATACACACCCGGCACCGCGTCCTGACGCACGCTCTGCTCGCCAGCCTCGATCTTCAACAGCCGTGAATACGAGACGACAACCATCAACAGCATGATGGCGATAATCACCGCAAAGCTCGCCAAAATGCGTTGGCGCAACGTCCAGTTCTTCACAGTGAGTCCTCGTGCCTAGTCGAAATGCGGGGAGTATAGCCGAGGGCGGTGTTTCATTTATAAGACGCTTTGCAGCGTCATCAATCCTGCGAACCTGACAGCACGGCAGTGCTGAAACTTTTCGCAACAGGAAAACCGAGGCCAAGCCCTACCGGCTATAGGAAACTTCGCTTGCGCGCGAACAGGTTGGATTCGCATTAAAGCCGGGCAACCGAGAACAACAGGAGTTGTATCTGAATCGCAGCGATAGCCCCCCCAGTTACCTACACCAAGGAGGTGTCGTGACGGTTCAACGGATTACTCCACAAGCCTGGATCTCCAGCCCCCCTTTGCAGGCCGATAAATGCCTGTGTTTGATTATCAGCGCAGCGACTTGTGAAGCACTGAAAACTCTTTATCCAAAACACCCACTCATGGAAGAAAACATCGCCTCCCTTTGGTTGGCGCACTCAAGGAAAGAGGTGGCCGCATGAATCTGTTCGTGACCCCGATATTTGAAGAGCAGCCTGATCCCGAACAAATCATTGCTGAATTCCAAGCCTGTCTGACGAAGTACAAATCAACCGCCAGGATTTTTTCAGGACTGAGTGTTGAACAGCAGTTTCAAGTCGGAGATGAAGTCAGAACTTCCACGTCAATCGACTCCAAGGCCGAAGCCAAATATGTCGCCGCCTGCCCTAAGAGCGGCAAGCTCACCCTGATCCACAGCTTTGAGTCCGCACGCTTCGTGCCGATCGGTGAAACGCCTGTGCGGCTGGAGCCCATTGATGCAAAAAACAACGTTACAGGCCCAGCCACTGACATCAGGCTGGGTGCAAACGGGACTGCAGAAGTTCCCGATCTCCTGCCCTCTCAGCGATACCTGATTACCTTTTACCCCAACCCCACAGAAGATGACCTTGCCCGTCTGTTCAAGTCATACGATGCCGTAATTACGGACACCAGCAAGTGGCTCGGTGAGGAATGGAAGACGTTCAAGCCCCTTTGGGAAGAACACTCCAGTGCGTCCACGGCGGGACGCGTATTCCAACAGTTGTGGGCTGAAACAACCGGGGTCGTCGGATTCATCAGAAGCATCTGGGACGATATCAAGGATATCTACAGCTTCGTAAGCGACCCACTGGAGCACGTCGAAAAACTAGAGAAATATTTTTCCAAAGACGAAATCAAGCGAGTTTATGACGCTGCAACAGAGGCGCGCCGGACAGCGTTGCTGATTGCCAGCGACGAACCGTTGTTGTGGATTTATATCTCTGCTGCTTGGGCCAGGGTATCAATGCTGCCGCCTCAAACTCGCACGGAAGTATTGGCTAGGTTAAAAACGGAAATTCTCTACGTTATCTTGAGCATCATATTCACCGCCGGGCTTGGCATCGCCATTCGGGGCAGCGTAAAAGCCGTTGCGGTGATGGCAAAAGCCGATAAAGCACTCGAATTGATTGAAAGCCTGATCGCCGGCCTGGTGAATATCAGCAGAAAGCATTTTACCGCCCATGCACAGGCTAATGCTCCATTGCGTTTGAATGGACAAACGATCGCGAGCACCAGCAGCAAAGCAACGATCACTGCCACGCCCCACACCGCAGCCAAAATGACTACCTCGGGGGCGTCCCCTTCACCCATCGCGAGTGGGGAAGTCATACCGAATGCGCAAAATCACGTGCGGAGCAAGACCCACTCCGACACCCGTCTTGTCCAGGACGAGAAGGTCGATACCGCGCCCGCACAGTCCAAAAACCCGGCTGGTCAGCCGGCGCAGCGAGTCGAAAAAACCTGCGCGAAAGATGATCCTGTTTCGATGGTCACCGGGGAAGAGCTGCTGACCCTGACTGACGGTGAGCTCCTCGGTACGCTGCCTCTGAAATGGACGCGACTCTATCGCAGCAGCGCCGTGGAAACAGACAGTCGTCTAGGCCATGGCTGGAGCCACTCGCTGTCACATCGATTGCACATCGACAATGAAGACGTGGTCTGGACGGATAATGAAAATCGGCAAACTCGCTTCCCGATGCCGACAAGGCAACGTCCGGCTATCATCAATAGTCTGGCGCAAGCGGCAATCTTTCTGGGCGACGCGCCCGGCGAGCTGATTCTGACCCAGGCCGGGCCCAAAACACGCTTCTACCATTTCTGCGCCGGGCGACTGACAACCATCAGTGACGCCTATGAAAATCGCCTGCATATCAGCTATGACCTTGTTGAGCGTATCCAGCGCATCGATAACGGTGCAGGACGATCCCTGCTGCTACGTTATGACGATCGACACATTGTGGCGGTCGATCAGCAACAACAGCGCGCGGAGTACAACGATCGTGGTGAACGTCAGGATGCATGGCTGACGCTCCAGACGTTAGTCACCTACCGTTACAACGCTCACAACCAACTCGTCTGCGCAACCAATGCTGCAGGCGAAACCGAGCATTACGTTTACAACGATCAACATGTCATTCAGCAACGGCAATTGGCCGGTGGCGCCTGCTTCTTCTGGGAATGGGAACGAGAAGGCAAACGCTCCCGCTGCGTTCGGCACTGGGCCAACTATTCGCAACTTGAAGCAAGTTACGAGTGGGATGACAAGGGCTCGGTCACTGCTTACAACTCGGACGGTAGCCAGCAGGTCTTTGTCCATGACGACAATGCACGCCTGGTCAGCGAGACCGCGCCAGATGGCGGGGAGACTCAAAACGCCTATGACGATCATGGTCGTCTGATCGCTGTAAAAGATCAGATGGGCGCCATTACGCAATATCAGTACAGCGACGCCGGCCGCCTGATGGCCGTGTTTCCTCCGGAGGGAGAACCGACTTATTACAACTACTTCAACGGCCAGCTCACTAATGTAGAGAGAGGCAAGGCCCATTGGAAGTACGAGCGCAATCGCCAAGGCGATATCACCAGACAAATCGATCCCGAAAAAAACGAGACCCACTACAGCTACGACCACCAAGGTCGACTGCTGGAGATTCGGCACCCCGACAGCAGCCGACACCTACTGATCTGGAACAACTTGGGTCAACTCTTGGAAGAGCGCCTGCCGGACGGCGGACAACGCAAATATCGCTACGACGCACTCGGCCGGCAAATCACTCGACAGGACGAGTTCGGTGCCATCAGTCATTACCAATGGGACGCTGTTGATCGCCTGACTCAGATCACCCTGCCCGGCGGCGCCACCCGGGCCTTCAGTTACAACCCTTACGGTCGCGTCACGGCTGAACGGGATGAACTTGGGCGGATCACCCGTTACGAATACGCCGATAACCTGCATCTCGTCAGCCGTCGGATCAATCCGGACGGCAGCCAGCTACGTTATCGCTACGACAATGCTGGCCTGCTGCTCACGGACATCGAAAACGAGCGTGGTGAGCGATACCACCTCGATTACTTCGCCAATGGCTTGATTCAGCAGGAAACCGGTTTCGATGGACACCGTACCGCGTATGAATACGATCTCAACGGCCAACTGCTGAAGAAAACCGAGTTCGGTGACGACGGCAGCGAAATGGTCACCAAATATCAACGTGATGCCGCTGGGCGACTGCTGGTCAAGACCCTGCCCGATGGCGAGGAAATTCACTACAGCTACGATGTCCTCGGGCGTCTGGTAAACGTCAATGACGGCATCTGGCCGCTCGCCTACGAATACGACGTGCAGGATCGGCTGATCACCGAGCATCAGAGTTGGGGCACAACGCGTTATGAGTACGATAGCGTCGGCCAACTGAGCCACTGTCGTTTGCCGGACGGCAGCAAGCTTGATTACCGCCATCTGCCCGGCGGACGCCTGAGCAGCATCGACCTCAACGGCTCACGCCTGACCTCTCACCAGTTCAGCGCCGGTCGCGAACAGCAACGCCAGCAAGGTCTGCTGCTCAGCCAGTACCAATACGATGAACAGGGTCGCCTGCAAGCCCATCGCGTCAGTCAGCGGGATAAAAACCTGTTTCAACGTCGTTATAACTACGCGGCGAACGGTAACCTCACCGGCGTCGACGACAGCCGCAAAGGTAACCGCAGCTACCATTACGATCCGCTGGATCGTCTCCTCAGTGTCCGTGGTGGGATGCCGGAAAGCTTCGCCCATGACCCGGCGGGCAATCTCCTCGGCCAGAACGATCTGCCCGTGGCCAACCTCGCCAATGTCAAAGGCAACCGCTTGCTCATGCAAGGCGACCGCCACTACGACTACGACGCCTACGGCAACCTTGTTCGCGAACGTCGTGGCGCCGGTCAAAAGCTCGTCACCGAATACCGTTACGACTGCCAGCACCAACTGATCGGCGCCAGCCTGCCGGACGGCAAAATCGCTAGCTATAAGTACGACGCCTTCGGCCGTCGCATCGAAAAAAACGTCGACGGCCACACCACCGAATTCCTTTGGCAAGGCGAACGATTGATCGCCGAAAGCGCCGACAATCGCTACCGCAGCTATATTTATGAACCGGGTAGCTTCCGCCCATTGGTGATGCTCGATGGTGAAGGCCCGCGCAAGGCCACGCCGTTCTATTACCAGCTCGACCAACTTGGCACACCGCAGGAACTCACCGACTATGGCGGTGAAATCATATGGTCAGCGAGATATAAGGCCTACGGGAATGTTGCCACACTGGACGTGGGCGAAATCGACAATCCGCTGCGTTTCCAAGGCCAGTATTTCGACGCCGAAACCGGGTTACATTACAACCGACACCGCTACTACAATCCGGGGACAGGGCGGTTTTTGACGCCAGACCCGATCAAGCTTGCGGGTGGGTTGAACAGCTACCAGTACGTGCCTAACCCTACCGGGTGGGTGGATCCGTTGGGGTTGAATTGTTGCCCAGGCGCAGGCGAAAAAGAGACAACCATTCGTTCAGATAGGCCTGAAGAAAAAAGTAAAGTCGACGAAGGCAGCCCTATCGCGCCTTACACAGGCTCTATTCCAAAAGCCATGCAGGAGAAAATCCTGTACGGCACTCGGAGCGCGGGATCAAACAAGCCTATAGGAGGCCACTCTCCCCGGGTAATGAACTCACCTGATTATCAGTTCAACGTCGTGAGCACAAACAAGGACGGAACAACGAGCGTAAAAGACTTCAAGATGATTCTGGAACGAAAGGACGGAAATACCGGCTGGTCGTCTACAAAATCACCCAACAGACATACATTCGCTCCGAAAGAATGGAGTGATGCGAAGATACTTAAAACCACTGACGAAGTAGCTTTGGAACCAGGAAGGGTTATGCGCGATGATCCCGGAGCATTAGTCACCGAACACACGAAAATTGTGGATGGAGTTCAGTGGCAGGTAATCAAAGAGAATGGTGTAGTGACATCTTCCTATCCAACAGGAGCAACTCCATGACGATTGCAAATCACGAAAATATTTATGACAAACTTTGTTCATGGATAGGAGATTCTGAAGACTCAAACTGGACGGAATACAGCACCCAGCTCGTCGCAAAAACTGTGCTCGTGGACTTTCAGCCCACCCACTGGGCGCGCTTAGAGGAGGAAATCCTCACAAGGCCGGAATATTGGCAACAGCGATGTGCTGTTTCGTTAGGTGAAGACAGATCAGATTCTGCCATTAGAATCCTGAAGCTATTACTCTTAAATTCGATTTACCAAGATGTGCAAATCATCGCCATCTATCAACTAGACTGGGCCGACGTAGCCATCGAAAAAAAATACTCACAAGTCATAAAAAAAATCATTGAAGTTCTTCCTGATAATGAGGTTGAACCCGAACTTCACAGTTTGCTGAAAAAAGCAGAGTCGGCAGAGTGAAACCCATTAAAACGCGGACAACATGGTCTCTTGCCGCGTTGGGCTTTGCGAGCCTCAAGGTGGCGTGGGCCGGAAACACGGCCAGCTAAAAATACGGCGCCTTCGCGTAAGAAAAACCGCAGCCCTTAACTGCGGTTTTTCTGAAATGCAATCCTAAACAGTCGCCAACCGCACCTGCTTCTCCAACTCCACCTTCAATCCCGGCTCCAGCTTCAACTGCCGCGCCAGTTCATCCAGATAGCTTTTCTCCATGAAGTTCTCCTCGTCCACCAGCATCACACTGGCGATGTACATCTCCGCCGCCATCTCCGGCGTACTCGCGGCACGGGCGACGTCGGTGGGGTCGAGGGGTTTGTTGAGTTCGGCGTGAAGCCAGTGCTGCAGTTCCTGATCGTTGTCGAGTTTGGTGAATTCGCCTTCGATCAATTGCCGTTCGCGGTCATCGATGTGGCCGTCGGCCTTGGCGGCAGCGACCAGTGCTTTGAGAATGGCCTGGCTGTGTTGCTCGACCTGTGCGGGCGGCAAACGGTCGAGGGTTTGCGGTTCGCCTTGTGGGGCGGTGCCTTTCTGAGCGTTGTAGTTGCCATAGGCTTTGTAAGCCAATACGCCCAGTGCAGCGAGCCCGCCGTAGATCGCGACTTTGCCACCGACCTTGCGCACTTTCTTGTTACCGAGCAGCAGGCCCATTGCGCCAGCCGCCAACGCACCGCCGCCCGCGCCTGACAACAGGCCACCGAGGCCACCGGAGCCAGCAGCGCCGCCTAGCAATCCGCCCAAGCCACCGGCAGCCGATTTTTTCTGCGTTCCGCCAGCCTTGTTCTGCAGCAGATCCTGGCCGGATTTGAGCAGTTGATCGAGCAATCCACGGGTGTTCATGTTCCGCCTCCAAAACAGGGGTTATCCGGATCTATAAGGCCTCCAGCCTAGTTCGAAAGTGCCCGTGACCCGGCTGCGAGTGTGCTTCCAGATGTTGCTCAGGAGGCGCAGGCCCTTCGCGAAAATAGATATACACTCAGGCCAATCTATAAAAACCGCCCACCGGGTACCTGTCTCATGATGACCTTGCGTCAGATCCGACACTTCATCGCTGTGGCCGAGACCGGCTCGATTTCCGCCGCCGCGCAAACCGCGTTTATTTCCCAATCGACCCTGACCCTGGCGATCCAGCAACTGGAAGAGGAAATCGGCGTCAGCCTGTTCAGCCGCCACGCCAAGGGCATGACTCTTACGCACCAGGGCCATCAATTCCTACGTCAGGCGCACCTGATTCTCGCGACCGTGGACAACGCCAAGCGCAGCCTCCAGCAGAGCACCGATCAAGTCGCCGGGCAGTTGATCGTCGGTGTGACCAGCCTGGTCGCCGGTTATTACCTCGCGGATCTGCTCACGCGATTTCAACGCGCTTATCCCAACGTCGAAATTCGCGTAATGGAAGACGAGCGCCCCTATATCGAGCATCTGCTGGTCAGTGGCGAGATCGATGTCGGCGTGTTGATCCTTTCCAATCTGGAGGATCGCCACGCGTTGCAGACTGAAGTACTGACCCACTCGCCGCATCGGCTGTGGCTTCCAGCCCAGCATCCTTTGCTGGAACACGACAGCATCAACCTCGCCGACGTCGCCCGCGAGCCGTTGATTCAACTCAACGTCGATGAAATGGATCGCAATGCCCAGCGTTTCTGGCGCGGTTCCGGGCTGCAACCGAAGATCACTCTGCGAACCGCGTCCACCGAGGCCGTGCGAAGCCTGGTCGCCGCCGGTTTGGGCGTTTCGATCCAGCCGGACATGACTTATCGCCCATGGTCACTGGAGGGCGACATCATCGAAGCGCGACCCATCGCCGACCTCAACCAGACCCTCGACGTCGGCTTGGCCTGGCGTCGTGGCACTGCGCGTCCGGCACTGGTCGATCCATTCCTGACCGTTGCACGCGAGCAACCTCATGGCGGGCGCAAGCCATCTATTTAATCGAACGCAGCCTTCAGTATTTAGAATTTGTCGACCTCGGAGCCGCGCACTAGTCTTGCTGCATCTATAAGACGGTCGGCTCCCGATATCAGGGAGCAACAATGGCCACACAAGAAAAGAGAACGCGGAAAATGGCTGGCGCGCAGACCCCGATGTGTACCGCGTTGTTGATCGATGGCGAATTGGTCGCCGGGGAAGGTTTCGTCGAGCCGATTATCAACCCGGCCACCGGGGAAATCCTCACGCACATCGCCGAGGCCAGCACCGAGCAAGTCGAAGCCGCCATCCTCGCCGCCCACCGCGCCTTCGCCGAATGGTCGCGCACCACGCCGCAGCAACGCTCGAACCTGTTGCTCGATATCGCCAACGCCGTTGAAAAGCACGCTGACCACCTCGCCCGCCTCGAATCGCTGAATTGCGGCAAGCCGCTGCACCTGGCGCGTCAGGATGATCTGACTGCGACCGTTGATGTGTTTCGTTTCTTCGCTGGGGCCGTGCGTTGCCAGACCGGTCAGCTCAGCGGCGAATACCTGCCGGGCTACACCAGCATGGTGCGCCGCGATCCGATTGGCGTGGTCGCCTCGATTGCGCCGTGGAATTACCCAATCATGATGGCCGCGTGGAAGATCGCTCCGGCCCTCGCCGCCGGCAACACGCTGGTGTTCAAACCGTCAGAACACACTCCGCTGTCGATCCTCGCCCTGGCGCCAGCACTGGCTGAAATCCTCCCGCGCGGGGTGATCAACATCATCTGCGGTGGCGGCGAAGGCGTCGGCAGCCACTTGGTTGGCCACGCCAAAGTACGCATGGTCTCGCTGACCGGCGATATCGTCACCGGACAGAAAATCCTCCAGGCCGCCGCGAAAACCCTGAAACGCACCCACCTTGAACTCGGCGGCAAAGCTCCGGTGATCGTCTGCAATGACGCCGACATTCAAGCCGTGGTCGAAGGTGTGCGCACCTATGGTTACTACAACGCCGGGCAGGATTGCACCGCCGCGTGCCGGATCTACGCGCAGGCCGGAATTCACGACAAATTGGTCGCCGAACTCGGCGCCGCTGTCAGCAGCCTGCGCTTTGCGGGCAAACGTGACGCCGACAACGAGATCGGCCCGCTGATCAGCACCCGCCAGCGCGACCGCGTCGCCAGTTTCGTCGAGCGCGCCCTCGGTCAGCCGCACATCGAACGCGTGACCGGTGCAGCCGTGCATTCCGGTGCCGGTTTCTACTATCAACCGACCCTGCTGGCCGGTTGCAAACAGAGCGACGAAATCGTCCAGCGCGAAGTATTCGGCCCGGTGGTCACCGTGACCCGTTTCGACGAGCTCGCGCAGGCCGTCGACTGGGCCAACGATTCCGAATACGGCCTTGCCTCGTCGGTGTGGACACAGAATCTGGACAAAGCGATGCAGGTCGCCGCGCGTCTGCAATACGGCTGCACGTGGATCAACAGCCATTTCATGCTCGTCAGCGAAATGCCCCACGGCGGGCTGAAACGCTCCGGTTACGGCAAAGACTTATCCAGTGACTCGCTTCAGGACTACAGCGTGGTGCGGCACATCATGGCCCGCCACGGCCAGCATCTCTGACTACGCTAATAACAAGCCGCCAACGGCATGCTTCACCGCGTTCACAACTGCCCCGACCATAATTTAAAGAAGAGGGTTCAACCATGTTCGTGCACAAGACCGCACTGCTCAGTGCAATCACCACAGCCCTGCTGGCCAGTGCCAGCCTGCAAGCTGCCGAGCCGCTGAAGGCTGTCGGCGCTGGCGAGGGTCAGCTGGATATCGTTGCGTGGCCGGGCTACATCGAACGTGGCGAGAGCGACAAGGCTTACGACTGGGTCACCGGTTTCGAAAAGGAAACCGGCTGCAAGGTCAATGTGAAGACCGCTGCAACCTCCGACGAAATGGTCAGCCTGATGGCCAAGGGCGGTTACGACCTGGTTACCGCGTCGGGCGATGCCTCGCTGCGGTTGATCGTCGGCAAGCGTGTGCAACCGATCAACACCGCGTTGATTCCGAACTGGAACACCCTCGACCCGCGCCTGAAAGACGCGCCGTGGTACGTGGTCAACCAGCAGACTTACGGCACCCCGTACCAGTGGGGCCCGAACGTGTTGATGTACAACACCAACGTGTTCAAAACCGCGCCGACCAGTTGGAACGTGGTGTTCGCCGCCCAGGATCTGCCCGACGGCAAAGCGAACAAGGGCCGCGTGCAGGCCTATGACGGCCCGATCTACATCGCCGATGCGGCGCTGTATCTGAAATCGACCAAGCCTGAACTGGGCATCAAAGACCCGTACCAACTCACCGAAGATCAATACAAAGCCGTGCTCGACCTGCTGCGCGCGCAGCAGCCGTTGATCCACCGCTACTGGCATGACACCACGGTGCAGATGAGCGACTTCAAAAACGAAGGCGTGGTCGCGTCGAGCGCGTGGCCGTATCAGGTCAATGGCCTGATGAACGAGAAGCAGCCGATTGCTTCGACCATTCCGAAAGAAGGCGCTACGGGCTGGGCTGATACCACCATGTTGCACGCCGAGGCCAAGCACCCGAACTGCGCGTACAAGTGGATGGACTGGTCGCTGAAACCGAAAGTCCAGGGTGATGTGGCGGCGTGGTTTGGCTCGTTGCCGGCGGTTCCGGCGGCGTGCAAGGAGAGCGAATTGCTCGGCGCTGAAGGTTGCAAGACCAACGGTTTCGACCAGTTCGACAAGATCGCCTTCTGGAAAACCCCGCAGGCTGAGGGCGGCAAGTTTGTGCCGTATAGCCGCTGGACTCAGGACTACATCGCGATCATGGGCGGCCGCTAGTCTTCACTCGATGCCGATCGTTCCCACACTCTGCGTGGGAATGCATCACCGGACGCTCCGCGTCCATTCGCATGAGGTGACGCAGAGCGTCACAGGCTGCATTCCCACGCAGAGCGTGGGAACGATCAATTGCACCGCTCTCCTGTAGGAGCTGCCGCAGGCTGCGATCTTTTCGACGCACACACGACTTTTTTTGAAAGCCCGCTTTACCGGAGCACCGCACCATGACGCTTGCAGTCCAGTTCACCAACGTTTCCCGGCAGTTCGGCGAAGTGAAAGCCGTTGACCGGGTTTCCATCGATATCGAGGACGGCGAGTTCTTTTCCATGCTCGGCCCTTCCGGCTCGGGCAAAACCACCTGCCTGCGCCTGATCGCCGGGTTCGAACAACCGAGCGCCGGCTCGATCCGCATTCACGGCGCCGAAGCGGCCGGTTTGCCGCCGTATCAACGCGACGTCAACACGGTGTTTCAGGATTACGCACTGTTCCCGCACATGAACGTCCTCGACAACGTCGCTTACGGTTTGAAGGTCAAAGGCGTCGGCAAAACCGAGCGGCATAAACGCGCCGAGGAAGCCTTGGATATGGTCGCCCTCGGCGGTTACGGCGCGCGTAAACCGGTGCAGTTGTCCGGCGGTCAGCGTCAGCGTGTGGCCCTCGCCCGTGCCCTGGTCAATCGTCCGCGCGTGCTGTTGCTCGACGAGCCGTTGGGCGCGCTCGATCTGAAACTGCGCGAACAAATGCAAAGCGAACTGAAAAAGCTGCAACGTCAGCTCGGCATCACTTTCATCTTCGTCACCCACGATCAAACCGAAGCGTTGTCGATGTCCGATCGCGTCGCAGTGTTCAACAAGGGCCGCATCGAACAAGTCGACACCCCGCGCAATCTGTACATGAAACCGACCACCACGTTTGTCGCCGAATTCGTCGGCACCTCGAACGTGATTCGTGGCGATCTGGCCCGCCAAATCAGTGGCCATCCGCAGCCGTTTTCAATCCGCCCGGAACACGTGCGGTTTGCCGAAGGTCCTCTGGCCAGCCACGAGATCGAAGTCAGCGGCCTGCTTCACGATATCCAGTATCAAGGCAGCGCCACGCGTTATGAATTGAAGCTGGAAAACGGCCTGACCCTGAGCATCAGCCACGCCAACAATCAGTGGATCGACAGCAGCGCGCAACACCAGACCGGCCAGCGCCTGAGCGCGCGTTGGGCGCGGGAAGCGATGATTCCGCTGCACGACACCGTGGCGAGCGGGGTGTGACATGAGCACGCTCGCGATGACTGCATCGCCGCCGTTGCGCAGGTTTTCCAATCTGCTCTACCGCAAGCCGAATCTATATCTGTCGATGCTGCTGGTGCCGCCGCTGCTGTGGTTTGGCGCAATCTATCTCGGCTCGTTGCTGGTGCTGTTGTGGCAAGGGTTCTACACCTTCGACGACTTCACCATGGCGGTCACCCCTGACCTGACCCTGGCCAATTTTGCCGCGCTGTTTCAGCCGTCGAACTTCGACATCATCCTGCGCACGCTGAGCATGGCCATCGTCGTGTCGATCGCCAGCGCCATCATCGCGTTCCCGATTGCCTACTACATGGCGCGCTACACCACCGGTAAAACCAAGGCGTTTTTCTACATCGCGGTGATGATGCCGATGTGGGCCAGTTACATCGTCAAGGCCTATGCGTGGACGTTGCTGCTGGCCAAGGGCGGCGTGGCGCAGTGGTTCGTGCAGCACCTGGGACTGGAGCCGGTGTTGCAGTTCATTCTGGGGATTCCCGGCGTCGGTGGCAGCACCTTGTCGACCTCGCATCTTGGGCGATTCATGGTGTTCGTTTATATCTGGCTGCCGTTCATGATCTTGCCGATTCAGGCGTCGCTGGAGCGCTTGCCGCCGTCACTGCTGCAAGCCTCCGCCGACCTTGGCGCCAAGCCGCGTCAGACCTTTATGCAGGTGATTTTGCCGCTATCGATTCCGGGCATTGCCGCTGGTTCGATCTTCACGTTTTCGCTGACCCTGGGCGACTTCATCGTGCCGCAATTGGTCGGGCCGCCGGGGTACTTCGTCGGCAGCATGGTGTACGCGCAGCAGGGTGCGATCGGCAACATGCCGATGGCGGCAGCGTTCACGCTGGTGCCGATTGTATTGATCGCGGTTTACCTGTCCATCGTCAAACGACTGGGGGCCTTCGATGCGCTCTGAAAGGGCTTCAATTGGGTTGAAAATCGCAGCCTGGGGCGGATTGGTGTTTCTGCACTTCCCGATCCTGATCATCTTCCTTTACGCCTTCAACACCGAAGAAGCCGCGTTCAGTTTTCCGCCGAAGGGCTTCACGTTGCACTGGTTCAGCGTTGCGTTTTCGCGGCCGGATGTTCTGGAGTCGATCAAGCTTTCATTGCAGATCGCAGCCATCGCCACGTTGATTGCGATGGTGCTCGGCACCTTGGCTTCGGCAGCACTGTATCGCCGGGATTTCTTCGGCAAACAGGGCATTTCGCTGATGCTGATTCTGCCGATTGCATTGCCGGGGATCATCACCGGGATAGCGTTGCTGGCGACGTTCAAGACCTTGGGGATCGAGCCGGGGATGTTCACCATCATCGTCGGCCACGCGACCTTCTGCGTGGTGATCGTCTACAACAACGTCATCGCCCGCCTGCGCCGTACTTCGCACAGTTTGATTGAGGCCTCGATGGACCTCGGTGCCGATGGCTGGCAGACCTTCCGTTACATCATCCTGCCGAACCTCGGCTCGGCATTACTGGCTGGCGGCATGTTGGCGTTTGCGCTGTCGTTCGACGAAATCATCGTCACCACGTTCACCGCCGGGCATGAACGCACGTTGCCGTTGTGGCTGCTCAATCAACTGAGCCGGCCACGGGATGTGCCGGTGACCAACGTCGTCGCGATGCTGGTGATGATGGTGACGATGCTGCCGATCCTTGGCGCGTATTACCTGACGCGCGGCGGCGAAAGTGTCGCCGGCAGCGGCGGTAAATAACCGAATAACCGAACTAACCGAATCCCGTGTAGGAGCTGCCGAAGGCTGCGATCTTTTGAGTTTGATCTTCAAAGCAACATCAAAAGATCGCAGCCTTCGGCAGCTCCTACAGGGGTTCGGTTTCGGCAGAACAATAAAGTGTTAGTGAGGACAACAGACATGCAAACCAAACTCTTGATCAACGGGCAACTGGTCAACGGCGAAGGCCCGGCGCAAGCGGTGCTCAACCCTTCACTTGGCGAAGTCCTGGTAGAGATCAACGAAGCCACTGAAGCCCAGGTCGATGCCGCCGTGCGCGCCGCCGACAATGCCTTCGCCGAGTGGTCGCAAACCGCGCCGAAAGACCGCTCGCTGCTGCTGCTCAAACTCGCCGACGCCATCGAAGCCCACGGCGAAGAGCTGGCCAAACTGGAATCCGACAACTGCGGCAAACCCTACAGCGCCGCGCTCAACGACGAGATCCCGGCGATTGCCGACGTGTTCCGTTTCTTCGCCGGTGCCAGCCGTTGCATGAGCGGTTCGGCCGGTGGCGAATACCTGCCCGGCCACACCTCGATGATCCGCCGCGACCCGGTTGGCGTCATCGCCTCCATCGCGCCGTGGAACTACCCGCTGATGATGGTCGCCTGGAAAATCGCCCCGGCGCTGGCTGCGGGTAATACCGTGGTGCTCAAGCCGTCGGAGCAAACCCCGCTGACCGCGTTACGACTGGCCGAACTGGCGTCGGAAATCTTCCCGGCCGGTGTACTCAATCTGGTGTTTGGTCGTGGGCCTACCGTGGGCAGCCCGTTGGTCACGCATCCGAAAGTGCGCATGGTCTCGCTGACGGGCTCCATCGCCACGGGCGCCAACATCATTTCCAGCACTGCCGACAGCGTTAAACGCATGCACATGGAACTCGGCGGCAAGGCGCCGGTGATCATCTTCGACGACGCCGATATCGAGGCGGCGGTGGAAGGCATTCGCACGTTTGGTTTCTACAACGCTGGGCAGGATTGCACTGCCGCGTGCCGGATCTATGCGCAGCAAGGCATCTACGACAAGTTCGTCGAGAAGCTCGGCGCGGCGGTCAGCAGTATCAAGTACGGCTTGCAGGATGATCCGTCGACCGAGCTGGGGCCGTTGATCACCGCACAACATCGCGACCGTGTTGCCGGGTTTGTCGAGCGTGCTGTGGCGCAGCCGCACATTCGTTTGATCACTGGCGGCAAGGCTGTTGATGGCAATGGTTTCTTCTTTGAACCAACCGTTCTGGCCGATGCGCAGCAGGACGACGAGATCGTTCGCCGCGAAGTGTTTGGCCCGGTGGTTTCGGTGACCAAATTCACCGATGAAGCGCAGGCGCTGG
Source organism: Pseudomonas sp. 4CAES_32.4 (assembly GCF_058136335.1). Taxonomy (NCBI): domain Bacteria; kingdom Pseudomonadati; phylum Pseudomonadota; class Gammaproteobacteria; order Pseudomonadales; family Pseudomonadaceae; genus Pseudomonas; species Pseudomonas sp. 4CAES_32.4. Next base: position 1,195,550 of record NZ_CM176882.1, on the reverse strand, counting down.
AGTGGGCCAACGATTCCGACTACGGCCTCGCGTCCTCGGTGTGGACCGCCGATGTAGGACGCGCGCACCGCATGTCAGCGCGTTTGCAGTACGGCTGCACCTGGGTCAACACGCACTTCATGCTCGTCAGCGAAATGCCCCATGGCGGTCAGAAATTGTCCGGCTACGGGAAGGACATGTCCATGTATGGGCTGGAGGACTACACCACGGTTCGGCATGTGATGTTCAAGCACTAAAAGGCATTGCCAGCAGGGCTGATTCCCACATTTTTTGGAATGCATTTCCCTGTGGGAGCCAGCCCTGCTGGCGATGGCGTCACCTCGGTTTCAGGAAGGAAACCGGCACTACGCACCACCAGGATCCCAAAACAATAACTACCGAACCGGGCGGCGCCTGCATGGCCCCGCCACGGCCTCGGCCATCCGAAATCTGCCGATTTCACGGAGCAAACACACATGAGTTCCTCACCCGATCTCGCCACAGCCGTTGCCGACAGCGATGCCGAACAACTGCGCAAACTGGGCTACACCTCGAACTTCAACCGCAGCATGAGCCTGTGGGAAAACTTCGCTTTAGGCTTCACTTATCTGTCACCGGTTGTAGGGGTTTATACCCTTTTCGGCCTGTGCCTCGCCGCTGGCGGCCCACCGATGTTCTGGGCCTACTTGCTGGTCGGTTGCGGCCAGTTGCTGGTGTGCCTGATCTTCGGCGAGGTGGTTTCACAATTCCCGATTTCCGGCGGCGTTTACCCTTGGGCACGCCGATTGGTCGGTAAAAAATGGGCATGGATGGTCGGCTGGATCTACTCCATCGCCCTTTGCGTCACCATCGCTGCCGTTGCGGTCGGCGCTGGCCCGTACCTGGCCGCCATGCTCGGTTTTGATCCGAGCAACAACACCAACATCGTCATCGCCCTGGTACTGACCCTGTTCGCCACACTGGTCAACCTCAGCGGCACCAAAGTGCTGGCGCGCATCGCCATGTTCGGCTTCCTTTGCGAACTGGTTGGCGCGGTGATCGTCGGCGTCTACCTGCTGGTATTCGAACGCCATCAACCGCTCAGCGTGCTGTTCAACACCTTCGACATCAGCGTCGACGGCTCGTACCTGCCGGCGTTCCTCACCGCTTCATTGGCAGGGATGTTCCTCTACTACGGCTTCGAGGCCTGCGGCGACGTCGCCGAAGAAACCCCGAACCCGAGCGCAAAAATTCCGGTGGCCATGCGCATGACCATTTACATCGGCGGCATCGCGGCGATGTTCGCCTGCCTGGCGCTGATCCTCGCCGTGCCGGACATGCAAGCCGTTATCAACGGCACCGACAAAGACCCGGTCACCACCATCCTCAACAACGCCTTCGGCCCGGTCGGCTCGAAAGTAGTGATGGGCGTGGTAATGATTTCCTTCATCTCCTGCGTCATCAGCCTACAGGCCGCGGCGAGCCGTCTGCTGTACTCCTACGCTCGCGACGAAATGGTCATCGGCAGCCGACTGCTGAAAAAGATTTCTCCTACCACCCAAGTACCGGTTGCCGCACTGTTCGTGTCTGGCGTCCTGCCGGCCCTGATCATCGCCCTCGGCTTCTTCCTGCAAGACGCCGTCGCCACCATCGTCAGCTTCGCCGCCATCGGCATCTACCTCGCGTTCCAGATGATCGTCCTGGCCGCGCTGTACGCCCGCAGCAAAGGCTGGAAACCGAGCGGCAAATTCACCCTCGGCGCATGGGGCTGGCCGGTGAACATCGGCGCGCTGGTGTATGGCGTTGGCGCAATCATCAACATGGCCTGGCCACGTACGCCGGATGCGGCGTGGTATGTGAACTATGCGATGGTGTTGAGCACCGCGATCGTGATTGGCTTGGGGCTGGTTTATATGTGGATTGGCAAGCCGTATGACCATGGTAAAGCCCCGGCTGGGGATGCGTGGAAGGTGAGTCGCTAAAGCAGAATCGCCCCGGTAGGTTCATTCTTATCGGGGCGATTTGCGAGACCGCTCGTCGTGTAGCAATCCATAAGCTCAGGACGGCGTTATCAATTCGACTGAAGGGAAATAATTGCGGTAACGCTTGGAGTCCCTCGTCAACAAGGGTAATTTTTTTACGGCCGCATGTGCTCCGATGAAAAAATCCGCCAGAACATTATGCTTTCCACCGCCAACCTTCCGATACTTCACGAAGGCCTTACCAGCTAAAAACAGTGCGGGTCTAGGAATGTCCTGCATGACCAATCCCAGTTGACTCACTACTCCGTCCAATGTCTCAAACGTCGAAAATGTCTGTGATAGCTCTGCATAAACTATCGGGTTGATGGCTAACTGATGGATCAGTGATTGAGCACGAAGTTGCTGAATCGACCAATCGGCCCAGACCGGATCGTCTTCGAGCACATCAATCAACACATTCGTATCGACCAGCACCATCAATCATCCCCTCGGAGCAATGCCATTAAATCATCGGTTCGCCATTTGATATCGGCTTTGCCCCTTACGGCATCAAATCGATCAGGAGCTCGCGCTTTTCCCGATTCGCGCTTAGCACTATGCAGAACTACTTCGCCATGATCATTGACGCTGAACTCAATGGCCGAGCCCGGCGTAAGATGCAAAGCATCACGAATTGGCTTGGGGATTGTAACTTGCCCCTTGCTGGTCATGGTCGTCGACATGTCATACCCCTAAAGTATTACTCAATGGAACAACGTATTACTTGATCGAGATATCTGCAACCGCCGCTTATCGCAGGATTATTTTTACCGGATTGCAGTCCTCGACCTCTTAGCCCTGATGGCACTCATGCAGTTCATTCCGTGGATCCGAATAGATAAAGGAAAAACTACGGCTTGGGCGGTCGGTTGCTGCTGACACTGCAAAATCAGGCATTTCCTACAGATACTGCCTTCAGAGACAAGCCCGCTTTCCTACAGCAGGTATCGACAGAGCCGACTTGGCGTAGTAGGTGGCTAGCCGATAGGCTTTCTCTCGGCGGCGAAATCAGCGGCCCGGTGTCGGAGCCGGAATAAATATCAACACGGCGTGACCGCACTCATGTGAGTGGCGGCTCTATTCTCAATATTGGAGTCGACAAATGCCTAACTGCGTACAAATTCCTTCTGAAAGCTCCGCTTTCTTCACCCCCACCATCTTCACCCGCCACAACCGCTTCCTCCACGCCTTCATGCAAGACCACGAAGCCTGGTTCTGCGTGCAAGATCTCGGTCGCTTGATGGGTTACCCCCTGAACGAACGCCTCACCCTGAAACTCGATCCCGACCAGCGTCGCAATGTCCTCCTGCGCAAGGATGGCGAAATCGTCGATTGCGCGATGGTCAGCGAGTCCGGCCTGTTCGCCCTGCTCGTCCATCACTTCGTCCCGGAAAACCGACACCTGCGCCAATGGTTGAGCCATGAAGTCATCCCGATGCTGCGTGAAACTTATTCAAGCCCAATGGAAAACCACCCGAGCCTGAGTTCGATGCATTGGGCAGGCGTCACCGTGCCGCTGCTGCACTGGCAACAGCAGGCGTGGGTCAAATGGCGGGATGTGCCGGAGTTGATGCACAGCCAGCGGCCGTACCCCGTACTGGGAACGTGAAGCTGATTCCATGAAAAAGGGGCGGACTTCTCAGTCCGCCCCTTTTTATCTTCTCTTAAAACCGCGAAACACTCCGCATCGCATCCACCAGATACCGCATCGCAATCCGGTCACTCTCCGAAAGCTCGCGATAACGCTCCACCAGCTTCAACTCCTCCGAGTTCAGCCGACGCCTTCTGCGCCCGCTGCCCAAGCAAGGAAAGATGCCCAACATGTCGGTAATGCCTTGTATTTTTGCCATGGACGATGTCCTTCTCTAGTACCGCAAAGAATTGCCTAAACACCACATCGCCCTGCCCCTTACAGCAGCGCCTTGTGCCCTGCCGGCCAAATGGGTCGCGCCGGTCATGCCCATAGAATAGAAATTTATTCGGCGCTGAAAAGGGGTTTTTAGAGTAATTAGTCGAGAAAAGCAGATATGCCGTGTAAATCAGAAGGTCCTGTCAGATTTTTAACCGACATGTCTTGTTTCATTGACACCCTGTCGCACCGAATCAACGAATTTTGCATTGCGAGCGAACGGTTTAAGCTAGCGGGCATCTGTTTATAGTCCGTTGCGTTTGGCCGAAGGCTTGTCCGAACCGTTATTTCTGATCCAGCACGTGCCAGGAACGGCGCGGGATTGCACACGACAGGTTGTATTTATGCACCGCAGGAATTTGCTCAAAGCGTCCATGGCCATTGCGGCTTACACCGGTCTTTCGGCCACCGGCCTGCTGGCGACCCGCGCGTGGGCGGCCAGTGGCGGCGCTGCGGATGGCGAGGCGCAGGCCTTCGATTTCGAAGCGCTGAAGCGCCAGGCCAAGCAGCTCGCTGGCAGTGCCTATCAGGACACTAAACAGGTGCTGCCGCCAACGCTGGCTACCATGACCCCGCAGAACTTCAATGCGATCCGCTACGACGGCGATCATTCGTTGTGGAAGGAGAACAAGGGCCAGCTCGACGTGCAGTTCTTCCACGTCGGCATGGGTTTCCGTCAGCCGGTGCGCATGTACAGCGTCGACCCGAAGACCCGCACCGCGCGCGAGGTGCATTTCCGCCCGACGCTGTTCAATTACGAGAACACGTCGGTCGACACCCAGCAGCTCAAGGGCGACCTGGGTTTTGCCGGCTTCAAGCTGTTCAAGGCGCCAGAACTGGATCGCCATGACGTGGTGTCGTTTCTCGGTGCCAGTTATTTCCGCGCGGTGGATGCGACTGGCCAATATGGCCTCTCCGCTCGCGGCCTGGCGATCGACACTTACGCCAAGAAACGCGAAGAATTCCCTGATTTCACCAAGTTCTGGTTCGAGACCCCGGATCAGAACGCCACGCGTTTTGTGGTCTACGCCCTGCTCGACTCGCCGAGTGCCACCGGCGCTTACCGCTTCGACATCGATTGCCAGGCCGAGCGCGTGGTGATGGAGATCGACGCGCACATCAATGCACGCACCGCCATCGAACAACTGGGCATCTCGCCGATGACCAGCATGTTCAGCTGCGGCAACCACGAACGGCGCATGTGCGACACCATTCATCCGCAAATCCACGACTCGGATCGCCTGGCCATGTGGCGCGGCAACGGTGAGTGGATCTGCCGTCCGCTGAACAATCCGGCGACGCTGCAGTTCAATGCGTTTGCCGATACCAATCCGAAGGGCTTCGGTCTGGTTCAGACCGACCATGAATTCGCCAACTATCAGGACACTGTGGACTGGTACAGCAAGCGCCCGAGCCTGTGGGTAGAACCGACGACCGCGTGGGGCGAAGGCTCTATCGATCTGCTGGAAATCCCGACCACCGGCGAGACCCTCGACAACATCGTGGCGTTCTGGACGCCGAAAAAACCGGTGGCTGCCGGTGACTCGCTGAACTATGGCTACAAGCTTTACTGGAGCGCATTGCCGCCGGTGAGCACGCCACTGGCGCGGGTGCAGGCGACTCGTTCCGGCATGGGCGGTTTCGTCGAAGGCTGGGCACCGGGCGAGCATTACCCGCCGGTGTGGGCACGTCGTTTTGCCGTGGACTTCACGGGTGGCGGTCTGGATCGACTGCCGCAAGGCACCGGGATCGAGCCAGTGGTGACGTGCTCTCACGGCAAGGTGCAGGACTTCAGCGTATTGGTGCTGGATGACATCAAGGGTTACCGGATTCTGTTTGACTGGTACCCGACCAGCGACAGCGTCGAGCCGGTGGAGCTGCGGTTGTTTATCCGCACCAACGATCGCACGTTGAGCGAGACCTGGTTGTACCAGTACTTCCCGCCGGCGCCGGATAAGCGTAAATACCCTTGAGGGATTGAGGCGCCTGGACGGGCCTCATCGCTGGCAAGCCAGCTCCCACAGGTTCGGTGCGATACACAAAACCCGTATTCAACGCCAACCATTGTGGGAGCTGGCTTGCCAGCGATGACGGCAGCATTTCAACAAAAAACCATCAGACAAAACAAAGCCCCGGCCATCACTGCCCGGGGCTTTTTGCTTCGTCGCTACTTAATCAATCACGCAAATCAGACTCATGAATCGGCTGATCTCGATGCGTCGCGCGTTGATACTGCGCCGGCCACACCGCTTGGCGCCCACCCAGATCATCGTCGGCATGCAGCGGCCAGTACGGATCACGCAGCAGCTCGCGGGCGAGGAAAATGATGTCGGCCTGACAGGTGCGCAGAATGTGCTCGGCCTGTGCCGGTTCGGTAATCATTCCCACCGTGCCAGTGGCGATGCCTGACTCTTTGCGCACGCGTTCGGCGAAGCGCGTCTGATAACCCGGCCCCACCGGAATCTCGGCGTTGGCGGCGGTTCCGCCCGAAGATACGTCGATCAGATCGGCGCCAAGGGTATGCAGACGGCGCGCCAGCTCCACGGTTTCATCCGGGTTCCAGCCGTCTTCAACCCAGTCAGTGGCCGACACGCGAACAAACACCGGCAGTTCCTCCGGCCACACCGCCCGCACCGCTTCAGTCACTTGCAGCACCAGACGAATGCGGTTTTCAAACGAACCACCGTACTGATCCCGGCGCTGATTGCTCAGCGGCGAGAGAAACTGATGCAGCAGATAACCATGCGCCGCGTGCACCTCAACCACACTGAAACCCGCCTTCAGCGCACGTTTGGCGGCATCGACAAAGGCCTGAATGACGTCGGCGATCTGCCCCTCATCGAGCTGTTTCGGTTGCGTGTGTTGCGGGTCAAAGGCAATGGGCGAGGGCCCGACCGGTGTCCAGCCGCCGTCATCGGGTTTGACGCTGCCATGCTTGCCGAGCCACGGCCGATGGGTGCTGGCCTTGCGCCCGGCGTGGGCCAGTTGAATGCCGGCGACCGCGCCTTGGGAGGTAATGAAACGGGTGATGCGTTGCAGCGGCTCAATTTGTTCGTCGTTCCACAGGCCAAGGTCTTCGGCGGTAATTCGCCCGTCGGCGGTGACTGCCGTCGCTTCGGTGAAAACCAAGCCTGCGCCACCCACCGCGCGGCTGCCGAGGTGCACCAGATGCCAGTCGTTGGCCAGGCCGTCGACGCTGGAGTACTGGCACATCGGCGACACGGCGATGCGGTTGGGCAGGGTCAGTTGGCGAAGGGTGAAGGGTTCAAGCAGCAGACTCATGGGGCACCTCTCAAATCAGTGGGCAGGCTCCAGGGTTCTGTTTGAATAGTCGACGAGTGACAGGAAAAGGTGCAGCACCCGCCCCCGCGGGCAAAAAATTCGACAAGACGTCACAAGGCCAATCAAGCAGTGCTTAGAGCCTAGTCGACAACCGAGGATGAGGGAGGGTTCAGAGTGATTCAGTGTGTGAACGGATGCTTTCGGCTTCAGCGTGGTTCGATATGAGCAATCATCAACTGAACAGTCTCATTCCCCCGAAACTCGTTAACGTCGAGCTTATAAGCCAGCTCAACCCACTGAATCGTCGGGTTCGGCCAGATATCGCGGTCAATCCCAAACGCAATGCCATCCAGCTTCACCGAGCCACACTCGCTTTTCAGCACGACTTTCAGGTGTCGCTCGCCGACCACACGCTGCTCGACTAACTGAAACACGCCATGGAACAGCGGCTCCGGGAAGTGCTGCCCCCAAGGCCCGGCGTGGCGCAGGGCGCGGGCCAGTTCGAGGTGGAATTCTTCCACCGCCAGCGTGCCGTCCGAGAGCATGCGCCCGGTCAGGTCTTCCTCGCGAAGTTGCCTACGCACCTCAGCGTCAAATGCCTCGGCGAACAGCGGAAAATTCTCTTGCGGCAAGGTCAGACCGGCGGCCATCGCATGGCCACCGTACTTGGCGATCAGGTTCGGATGCTGCGCCGCCACGACGCTCAGCGCGTCACGAATATGGAAGCCCTGCACCGAGCGCCCCGAGCCCTTGAGCAAACCATCACCCGCATCGGCAAAGGCAATGGTCGGACGGAAATAACGTTCTTTCATGCGTGAGGCGAGAATACCGATAACGCCTTGGTGCCACTCTGGATCGAACAGACACAGACCAAACGGCATTGATTCCACCGGCAAGTCCTTGAGCTGCGCCAGCGCTTCACGCTGCATGCCCTGCTCGATGGATTTTCGATCCTGGTTCATGCCGTCCAGCTGCGCGGCCTTTTCCCGGGCCTTGTTGGCGTCGGCGGTGAGCAGGCATTCGATGCCCAGGCTCATGTCGTCCAGACGCCCGGCGGCGTTCAGGCGCGGGCCGACGATAAACCCCAGATCCGTGGAAGTGATGCGGGCGGCGTCTCGCTTGGCCACTTCAAGGATCGCTTTGATCCCCGGCCGTGCGCGACCGGCGCGAATGCGTTCAAGACCTTGATGCACCAGAATCCGGTTGTTGGCGTCCAGCGGCACCACGTCGGCAACGCTACCCAGCGCCACCAGATCCAGCAGCTCACCGATGTTCGGCTGCGGCTTGTTCTCGTACCAGCCGAGGCTGCGCAACCGCGCGCGCAATGCCATCAACACGTAGAAAATCACCCCGACGCCGGCCAATGCCTTGCTCGGAAATTCGCAGCCCGGCTGGTTCGGATTGACCAGCGCATCGGCCTGCGGCAGTTCATCGCCCGGCAAGTGGTGGTCAGTGATCAGCACTTTGAGGCCATGGCGCTTGGCGGCGGCCACACCTTCGACGCTGGAGATACCGTTGTCGACGGTGACCAGCAAATGCGGCTCACGGGTCATCGCGACTTCGACGATTTCCGGGGTCAGGCCGTAGCCATATTCAAAGCGGTTCGGCACCAGATAATCGACGTGCGCCGCACCGAGCAAACGCAAGCCGAGCATGCCGACCGTGCTGGCCGTCGCACCATCCGCATCGAAGTCGCCGACGATGAGGATGCGCTGACGTTGCTCCAGCGCCGTCACCAGCAAGTCCACCGCCGCATCGATGCCCTTGAGCTGCTGGAACGGAATCAACCGCGCCAGGCTCTTGTCCAGTTCTGCCTCGGACTGCACGCCCCGTGCCGCATACAGGCGGGTCAGCAGCGGCGGGATATCACCGAGAAAGGGCAAAGTGGCAGGCAGTTGACGAGGTTCGATACGCATGGGGTGACGGAGACTTCTCTTGAATACGTGGGAATAATCAGCAGTAGCGCAGGATCAGCCGCGCTCGCCTTGCAGCCATTGCAACTGGACTTCGTGCTGACCACGGTCGTCGGTGACGAAGATCGTCCCCTCGCTGATCATCACGTCCCACTTGATGACGCGAGGCATGTCCTTGGCCAGCGTCTCCAGCACTTCCTGCGGGACGGCGGCGATGTTGACGTTCTTCAGGTTCTTGATCGCCGGGATCACCTTGGTTTCCCAGACACGCAGGCTGCCGTAGGCTAGCAGGCTGGTGCGCTCGGTGCGACGCGAGCACCAGGTGAGGCGATCGGCATCTGGCTGGCCGACTTCGATCCAGTGCAGAACACGGTCGTCCAGGCTCTTTTCCCACAGCGCAGGTTCATCCACGTCTGACAGACCACGGCCGAACGACAACTGCTCGTTGTACCAGAGCGCATAGGCCAGCAGCCGCACGGTCATGCGTTCTTCGGTTTCCGAAGGGTGACGGGCGATGGTCTGCTTGACGCTCTCGTAGACGCTGCGGTCGAGATCGGTGAGGTTCAGTTCAAACTTGTAGGTAGTGGACGGCTGGGCCATGAACGGGCTTCTTGATACGAGGAAAGTCGGCAAGTCTAACCGATGCGGTAGGCAATCATCGAATTGATGGCGATCAAGCTGCGGCGTCTGACAGCCGGCTATGTTAAAACGCTGTATCCGCACAGCCTTGTCCTACAGGATTCAGTATGCCGTTCGCCAACAAACCGCTCTCGGGTGTGAAAGTCATTGAATTGGGTACGTTGATTGCCGGCCCGTTTGCCTCGCGTATTTGCGGCGAGTTCGGCGCTGAAGTGATCAAGATCGAATCGCCGGACGGCGGTGATCCCCTGCGCAAGTGGCGCAAATTGTACGAAGGCACCTCTCTGTGGTGGTTCGTGCAGGCGCGCAACAAGAAGTCACTGACCCTGAACCTGAAACACCCGGACGGTTTGGCGATTCTGAAAAAGCTGCTCGCTGAAGCCGACATCCTCATCGAGAACTTCCGTCCCGGTGTCCTGGAAAAACTTGGCCTGAGTTGGGAAACCCTGCACGCGCTCAACCCGAAACTGGTGATGGTGCGCCTGTCCGGTTTCGGTCAGACCGGGCCGATGAAAGATCAGCCCGGCTTCGGCGCGGTCGGCGAATCCATGGGAGGCTTGCGGTACATCACCGGTTTCGAAGACCGCCCGCCAGTGCGCACAGGGATTTCCATTGGCGATTCGATTGCCGCGCTGTGGGGTGTGATCGGCGCACTGATGGCGCTGCGGCATCGTGAAGTCAACGGCGGCACCGGCCAAGTGGTCGATGTGGCTTTGTACGAAGCGATTTTCGCAATGATGGAAAGCATGGTGCCGGAGTTCGATGTATTCGGCTTCATCCGCGAGCGCACCGGCAATATCATGCCCGGCATTACGCCCTCCTCCATCCACACCAGCGCCGACGGCAAGCACGTGCAGATCGGCGCCAATGGCGATGCGATCTTCAAGCGCTTCATGCTGATCATCGGTCGCGAAGACCTCGCCAACGACCCGACGCTGGCCAGCAACGACGGCCGCGACAGTCGCCGCGACGAGTTGTATGGCGTGATCGATCGCTGGGTCAATTCGCTGCCGCTGCAATCCGTACTCGACCTGCTCAATCAGGCCGAGGTGCCGGTCAGCCGGATCTTCAGTGCCGAAGACATGTTCAACGATCCGCAGTACCTGGCTCGGGAAATGTTCCTGCATGCCAAGCTGCCGGACGGCAAGGACTTCAAGATGCCCGGCATTGTGCCGAAACTCTCTGAGACACCGGGCTCTTCCGAATGGGTCGGACCGCAACTCGGCGAACACAATGCGCAGGTACTTAACGATCTTGGCTACGATGAGACACAGATCGCCCGACTGCGCGAAGACGGAGCCATTTAAGCTGAAGCGCCAGCCATCATCACCCGACAACCGCGCCCGGCACTGGTGGACATGGCGGATGTTCGGTCTGTTATTTCTGCTGGCCCTGTCCGCCGGGGCTCAAGCAAAACCGACGTTGATCTGGTTGCTGCGTGATCTGCCGCCCCTGACCATTTTCGAAGGCCCTAAAAAGGGTCAGGGCGTGATCGATCAACTGATGCCGATGCTCATGGCCGGCATGCCCCAATACGAACACAAAGTGATGCGGGTCAATCGCGCCCGCGGCCTGCAAATGCTTCATGAGAACCCCTTCGCCTGCGACCCCGCTCTGCTGTGGAGCAAAGAGCGCGCGCAGTGGGTGGCGTATTCGATCCCGGCGATTCGCGCGGTGGCCAATGGCTTGGTGGTGCGCCAACAGGATCGCGATGTGCTCGAACCGTATCTGATCGACGGTGAAGTGGATCTTTCGGCGTTGCTGGCCGCGACTGACCGCAAAGTCGGCGTCGTTGCCGAGCGCAGCTATGGAGAGTTCATTGACACCCGGTTGCATCAAGCACCCAGCGGCGCATTGACAGCGCACTACGGCAACGATGCGCTGAGCAATCTACTGTCGATGCAGCGACTGGGCCGGTTGCAGGTGGTGTTGGGCTATTGGCCGGAGATTCGCTATCAGGCGAAACAGGCACAGATCAATGAAGATGAGCTGGAGTTTTACCCGATTAAGGGCAACGGCAAATATCTGTCAGGTTACGTGGCATGTTCCGACACCACCCAGGGACGTCAAGCCATCACCGAGATCAACCATCTGCTGCGCACCCTGCCCCACGATCGTCTGAATGAGCTGTACGCCGCGTGGCTCGATCCCGACAGGCGCGAGGATTATCTGGAGCAGGCCCGCCTGTTTTTTGAGCATCAGGCAGCACAATAGGCAAACGCCGGGCAAAAGAAACCCCGAGAAGTGGGGAGACGACTCGGGGTTAAACGTGGTCTACAAAGGACCCGTAGCAGCAAGCGACAAGCACCGGAGCACAATGCTTGATCCTGCTGTTACGAGGTCTGACTGACAGGGATGCAGGAAGGTTCCCACAAAAAATATTTCATCTTTACAGCGCCGGACGTTTATCCAGGGCTGCGTTGCGCAATGCCGCGATGACACAGGGCTCAAGCCGCCCTTCGGCGATCAGGACATCACGGTGCAAGCCGTCAACCACATCGGTCAGCAAGCGTTTGTCGCTCAACTGAGCCTGATTGAACTCGCGCTCCACCACGATCGCGCCGCTACTGTTCTTCAACGTCACCAGGCATTCGCCATGGCTACCGCGAGGGGTCAACGTCACTTGATACGGGCTCAGAGCCTCACCGAGCAATAGACTGATACTTTCCATCTCGATCTCCACTCATTAGTCCGAAAACTGTGTGCCTGGGGCGTGTTCACATTAAATGACCGCCGGCCCGAGAAGAAAGTTCTGCAACCCGGGCGTCTTCCTTGAGCGTCACCGGTCTTTCAGAGCATGCCGAGTGAAGATGACAGAAACATAACGGCTCGCGTCAAACACTGGCTGCCCGTCGGCTGGACAGCAAATAATCATCCACCAGACTGCGCATCAGCACCGCCGACACCGGCGTTTGCAGACGCCCCAGTAGTTTGAGTTCGTGTTCGAGGAGAATGAAGTCGAGCCCCTTGAGCAGGCTTGGAGACGCGCGCCCCAGCAGAATCAAGGCATGCGCCTGTTGCCGCTGGCACAGATGCCGAATCAGCGCCACCCCCTCGCCGCCTTTGAGCTGCGGATCGCAGATCGCGATGTCGACGTCGCCGCGATGCCGCAGTGAGCGTAACGCTGAAGCGAGTGTGGGCGCCGTCAACACATCATAGATGCCGATAGCATTGAGCATCTGATGCAAAGCCATCAACTGAAACGGATTGTGTTCGAGGATCAGGACTTTTAGCGAACGCATGGGCGACCTCTGAGCGACATTCGCGGTTTGCCACCGCAGTGGCTGTCCACTCTAGGACAGCCTTCCTCAGCCTCACATCGGAAAAGGCGTCACATCACATAGGACTTTTCCCAACTTCATTGCAGACATCGACAGCCGTTCTCGGCGCGACGCTGGCTGATGTCAGTCCAGCCGCCGAGCAAGCCACGCAATTGGCCGTCGGCGCTATAGAACGGTACGGTCCATTGGTAGATGTCGCGGGGGCCGTTGTTGAACAGTAACTGGCGTTTGCTGAAGCGTGGCTTGCGCGTCTGTAACTGCGCCATGAACTCGTCGTGGAGCATCATCGCCGTCGCCTGGGGGAGCGCGTCGACCTCGAACAGCAAGCGCCCGTGCACTTGATCCTGGCGCACTGAAAGTGCTTCTTCGTAACTGCGATTGCACATGATCAGCCGCCCTTCGAGGTCACGCACAAACATCGGATCAGGCATCGCATCGATCAGCGCATGCTGGAAAGCCAACTGATCACTCAGGGAACGCTCGGCCTCTCGCCGCTGTTTGATCAAAGCGGTCAGGCGGCGATTCCAGACCATCGACAGCAATCCGAAAAAACCGACGACACCCATTGCCCAGCAGCCTGGCTCGATGATTCGCTGCCAGAGCGGAGGCTCCGGCGGTGGTGCAATGCCATCCAGCCATTTCAGGCGAATGGCGCGCAAGTCCGTCGCTGAAAACGCACTCAGCGCTTTGTTGATCACACTCAACAACTCCGGCTGCCCTTTGCGTATCGCCAGATGATCCGCCTCCCATCTGCCCTCAAGCACGTCGCCCACCTTGAGCAGCCCTGAGGGATGTAACTGGGCGCCGATTTCGTTCTCGATCGTGGCGTAGGCTTCGCCACTTTCCACCAATGCACGGGCCTCCGCATACGTCTTGACCAGCCGCAGTTCGATGGATGGATGCTCCCGGCGGATGATTTCTTCCAGCGCATGCCGGGCCGGTAAAACCAATACCCGTTTAGCCAGTTGCTCCAGCGAACTCAACCGCGGCTCACTCACGCGACCGACAATTACCCAACCCGCGCCGCCGAACGCATGACTGAATTCAAGAAACTCCCTGCGTGTTTCTGTCATTGCCAGCGTCGTGCTCATATCAGCCGTACCGTTCTCCAGACGTTCAAGCATCTGGTCGGTGGAGAATGACTCTTCGTGCTCGAAACGCAGACCGGTCATGCTGCTGATGCGCTGCAGTACATCGTTGTTCAGCCCGCTCCAGCGGCCATGCTCATCCTGAAACAGATACAACGGATATTGCACCGAAGCGACAACGACCCGTGGGTTGTCTCGTATCCACTGACGCTCCCGGGCATCGAGGGCGATCGGTTCGATGTTTGGCAACTTGCTTGTCTCGTGCCGCACCAACTGTGCAGCGCTACTGCTGGCGCCGACCAGCAGCCAGCTTAAAAAAAATACCCAGTTCAAGACTGGTCTCAATCCTTGCTCAAACCCCATTGCCACATCCTTCGTGATCGACTCACCCGTCCTTCGTAGGTGAAAACCCGAGCAGTGTGGCAGCAGAAACAAAAAAGCCCGTCAGGAGACGGGCTTCAAAATGTGACAGCTTTTACAGGCTTAAAGCGGCTTGCCGCGGTTGCCATGCTGGCTGACAAAGGCTTGCACGGCTTTCAGCTCGTTTGGCAGAACGGTGCAGCGCTCGTTTCGCTCAAACAAATCAGAAAGATGTGCAGGTAGCTCGAGCGCTTTTCCTACACCGGCTTTCTCTACGGCCTCAGGGAATTTCACCGGGTGAGCGGTGCCCAGGATGACCATAGGGATGTCCAGACTGCGACGGCATTCACGCGCAGCTTTCACACCGATGGCGGTGTGCGGATCCAGCACTTCGCCGGTCTGCTCGTAGACTTCAGCGATGGTTTCGCAGGTTTGTGCGTCATCCACGGCCAGCGAGTCGAACAGTTTGCGCGCTTCGGTCCAGCGCTCTTGCTCGACACTGAAACCGCCGCCCTGCTTGAACGAATCCATCAAACCGGCAATCGCCGCGCCGTTGCGACCGTGCAGGTCGAACAGCAGGCGTTCGAAGTTCGACGAGACCATGATGTCCATCGACGGCGACAGCGTGGCGTGCAGGGTTTCCTTGACGTACTGATTGCCGCTCATGAAGCGGTGCAGGATGTCGTTGCGGTTGGTGGCGACGATCAACTGGTTGATCGGCAGGCCCATGTTGCGCGCCAGGTAGCCGGCGAAGATGTCGCCGAAGTTGCCGGTCGGCACCGAGAACGACACCGAACGCGCCGGGCCGCCCAACTGCAGGGACGCATGGAAGTAATAAACGATCTGGGCCATGATCCGCGCCCAGTTGATCGAGTTCACCGCAACCAGACGCGTACCTTTGAGGAAGCTCTGGTCAGCGAAGCTGTTCTTGACCATTTCCTGGCAGTCATCGAAGTTGCCTTCGATGGCAATGTTGTGGATGTTCTCACCGAAAATCGTGGTCATCTGCCGACGCTGCACTTCCGACACGCGCTTGTGCGGATGCAGGATGAAGATGTCGACATTTTCGCAGTGCTTGCAGCCTTCGATGGCGGCCGAACCGGTATCACCGGAAGTGGCGCCGACGATCACTACGCGCTCGCCGCGCTTTTCCAGCACGTAGTCGAGCAGACGACCGAGCAGTTGCAGGGCGAAGTCCTTGAACGCCAGGGTCGGGCCGTGGAACAGCTCCAGCACCCATTCGTTGCCGTTCAGCTGACGCAGCGGCGCCACGGCGCTGTGGGCGAACACGCCGTAGGTTTCTTCAAGGATCTTTTTGAAATCGGCATCGGGAATGCTGCCGGTGACGAACGGGCGCATGACCCGGAAAGCCAGCTCGTGATACGGCAAGCCGGCCCAGGAAGCGATTTCTTCCTGGGTGAAACGTGGCAGGTTTTCCGGAACGTACAGACCGCCGTCGGTCGCCAGACCAGCCAACAGGACGTCTTCGAAATTCAGGGCCGGTGCCTGGCCGCGGGTACTGATATAACGCATGATTTCAAACCTTCGGTTTGGGCTTCAAGCCGTAAGCTGCAAGCTACAAGTGAAAAGCGGCTGTGCTTTTACTTGCAGCTTGAAGCTCGAGGCTTGCAGCTGCTTCTGTTTAGTTCAGGTGCTCGACGCGGATCCGGACAACCGGACCATTCACGCCGGCCAGCGCTTCGAGGGCGGCGATGGCATCGTTGATACGCTGCTCGACCACGCGGTGGGTCAGCAGGATCATTGGCACCAGACCGTCGTGTTCCTCGACTTCCTTCTGCATGATCGACTCGATGTTGATGCCGCGCTCCGAGAGGATGCTCGCCACCTGAGCGAGTACGCCCGGATGGTCCTTGGCCTGAATGCGCAGGTAATAAGCGCTTTCGCAGTCTTCGATCGGCAGGATCGGGTGAGCCGACAGCGAATCCGGCTGGAAGGCCAAGTGCGGCACGCGGTTTTCCGGATCGGACGTCATGGCGCGAACCACGTCGACCAGATCGGCGATCACCGAGGAAGCGGTTGGCTCCATGCCAGCGCCAGCGCCGTAGAACAGCGTGGAACCAGCGGCGTCACCGTTGACCATCACCGCGTTCATCACGCCGTTGACGTTGGCGATCAGACGATCAGCCGGGATCAGCGTCGGGTGAACGCGCAACTCGATGCCAGCGGCAGTGCTGCGCGCCACACCGAGGTGCTTGATGCGATAGCCCAGTGCTTCAGCGTAATTAACGTCAGCAGTGGTCAGCTTGGTGATGCCTTCGGTGTAAGCCTTGTCGAATTGCAGCGGAATGCCGAACGCGATGGAAGCCAGAATCGTCAGCTTGTGCGCGGCGTCGATGCCTTCAACGTCGAAGGTCGGATCGGCTTCGGCATAACCCAGCGCTTGCGCTTCGGCCAGCACGTCTTCGAAGGTACGGCCCTTCTCACGCATTTCGGTGAGGATGAAGTTGCCCGTGCCGTTGATGATCCCGGCGACCCAATTGATCCGGTTGGCGGACAGGCCTTCACGGATCGCCTTGATCACCGGAATGCCACCGGCCACGGCCGCTTCGAACGCCACGATCACGCCTTTCTCGCGTGCCTTGGCGAAAATTTCATTACCGTGAACGGCAATCAGAGCCTTGTTCGCGGTGACCACATGCTTGCCATTCTCGATGGCCTTGAGTACCAGCTCGCGGGCAACGGTGTAGCCGCCCATCAGCTCTATGACGATGTCGATCTCAGGGTTCGTGGCCACTTCGAAGACATCGTTGGTAATCGCAATACCGGTCGTCTGGAACTGAGGCTTTGGCGTGCGCATGGCAATTTGTGCCACTTCAATCCCACGCCCGGCACGACGAGCAATTTCCTCGGCGTTGCGCTGAAGTACGTTGAAGGTCCCGCCACCGACGGTCCCTAACCCACAGATGCCTACTTTGACCGGATTCACTGTGAACTCCCCATAAAACGGCCGACTCAGGGTCGGCCGGAAAACAACCGCGTGCTCGCGGCTCTCTATTAATGGCCCGGCGATGTCGCTGCCGGACCATGATCGTCAAAGGCTGACCGTGACGATGCGAATTACTTGGCGCCCAGTGCCAGTTTGGCGACTTGTGGCGCAGGCTGGTAGCCCGGAATGACTTGTCCGTCAGCCAAAACGATGGCCGGTGTACCGTTCACGCCAATCGACTGACCGAGGGCGAACTGTTTGGAAACCGGGTTCTCGCACTTGGCGGCCTTGATTTCCTTGCCATCGACCATTTTGTCCATGGCCGCTTTCTTGTCTTTCGAGCACCACACGGCTTGCAGTTGCTCGTCACCCGGCGAGCCCAGGCCTTGGCGCGGGAACGCGACGTAGCGCACTTCGATGCCGCGCTTGTTCAGCTCCGGCACTTCGGCGTGCAGCTTGTGGCAGTACGGGCAAGTGGTGTCGGTGAACACGGTGATGTGCGATTTGGTTTCGCCCACGGCCGGGTAGACCACGGTTTCGGCAACCGGAATGTCGTTGATCAGTTTGGAAATGCCCAGGCGCTCGGTCTTCTCGGTCAGGTTGACCGGCTTACCGTCCTTGAGCTGGAACAGATAGCCCTGCACCACGTATTGGCCGTCGGCGCTGGCGTACAGCACACGGCTGCCCTTGAGCTTGACTTCGTACATGCCCGGCAACGGGCTGGCGGAAATGCTCTCGACCGGAACTTCGAGCTGGAGGTTTTCCAGGCTTTTACGAATAGCTTTATCAGCCGCGTCATCGGCGACGGCAAAGGTGCTGACCAACGCAATGGCTGCGGCGGCGAAAATCTGGGTCAGACGCATGAGAACTCCTGAAGGCGGACAAATGAAACGGTCAGAACGCCCGTGCCGGAACACCGGGTCATAACCGTCCATCGTGCAAACCGGCAAAGCCTAACACATAAGGTCACGGTGGCCGAATGCGCCTGTCGCCATAGATCACACCGCTTTATGTAGGAGCTGCCGAAGGCTGCGATCTTTTGATCTTGCTTTTGATTTCAAGAAAAACAACATCAAAAGATCGCAGCCTTCGGCAGCTCCTACAGACAATCGTGTGTTCAGCCGCGCGGATGATGTTTGGCGTGCAGCTCCTGCAATCGGGCGCGGGCGACGTGGGTGTAGATTTGCGTGGTGGACAGGTCGCTGTGGCCGAGCAACATCTGCACCACGCGCAAGTCCGCGCCATGGTTAAGCAAGTGCGTGGCAAACGCGTGACGCAAGGTGTGCGGCGACAGCGACTTGCCGATCCCGGCGACCTTGGCCTGATGCTTGATGCGGTGCCAGAACGTTTGGCGGGTCATCTGCTCGCCGCGCTGGCTGGGGAACAGCACATCGCTGGGCCGCCCGCCGAGCAACTCGCCGCGACCATCGCGCATGTAGCGCTCGACCCAGACGATCGCCTCCTCGCCCATTGGTACCAGCCGTTCCTTGCTGCCCTTGCCCATCACCCGCAGCACGCCTTGGCGCAAGTTGACCTGCTCCAGCGTCAGGCTGACCAGTTCGGTCACCCGCAAACCGCAGGCGTACAGCACTTCAAGCATGGCCCGATCCCGCTGGCCGATGGCTTCGCTCAGATCGGGTGCCTTGAGCAGCGCCTCGACGTCGGCTTCCGACAAGGATTTGGGCAACGGCCGACCCAGTTGCGGCATTTCCACGCGCAAGGTCGGATCAACGCTGATCATTTTTTCACGCAGCAGATAGCGATAAAAGCCACGCACACCGGAGAGAAATCTCGCCGTGGAACGCGGTTTGTAATTCTGCTCCAGACGCCAGGCCAGATGATCGAGGATCAGCTCACGGCCGGCGTTGATCAGCTCCAGGTTCTTTTCCCGCAGCCAGCCGTTGAACAGCGCCAGATCGCTGCGATAAGCGCCGCGGGTGTTGTCGGACAGGCCTTTTTCCAGCCATAACGCGTCGAGGAATTGATCAATCAGTGGATGGTCGATGGCAGGCATGGGCGCTCAAGACACACAGTCTCAAGGACTGTGCGCAAATGTAGAGTGAACTGTAGGAATGGGCGCTAGTCTTTCATAGCCCGCAATTTCAAGGAACAGGGAGCATCAATGAACGAGCAGCAAATTCTATTGGCATTTGGCGGGATAGGCGCAGCAGCGCTGGGTTGCCAATGGCTGGCCTGGCGCCTGAAGCTGCCGGCGATTCTGTTTCTGTTGTTGACCGGCATTCTGGTCGGGCCGGTACTGGGCTGGCTCGACCCGCAGGAAATGTTCGGCCCGCTGTTGATGCCGCTGGTGTCACTGGCGGTGGCACTGATTCTGTTCGAGGGTAGCCTGACCCTGCACCTGTCGGAATGGAAAGAGATCGGCAGCGTCGTCCATCGCTTGGTGACCATTGGCGCGCTCTCGACCTGGGTGGTTATCGCGGTCGCCACCCACTATCTGCTCGGCTTCGACTGGATGCTGGCCATCCTCTTCGGCAGCCTGACACTGGTCACCGGCCCGACGGTGATCGTGCCGATGCTGCGTGTGGTGCGGCCGAAAGCCTCGATCGCCAACATCCTGCGCTGGGAAGGCATCGTCATTGATCCAATCGGCGCCCTGCTCGCCGTTGTGGTGTACAGCTTCATCATCGCCAGCGCCGAGGGCCATGGGCTCAAACAGAGTCTGTTTACCTTCGGCGGAGTGATTCTGTGCGGCGCAGTGTTCGGGATTGTCGGTGGCTGGGTGCTGGGGACGATTATTCGTCGGCAATGGTTGCCGGAATACCTGCACAACCTCGCGTCGTTGGCGGCGGTGCTGGGGATTTTCATTGCCGCCAACGAAGTGATGCACGAGTCCGGCCTGCTGGCGGTCACGCTGATGGGCATGTGGCTGGCGAACATGAAGGGTGTGGACGTGCGACACATTCTGCACTTCAAGGAAAATCTCAGCGTGCTGCTGATTTCCGGGTTGTTCATTCTGTTGGCGGCACGGTTGGACTTGTACGCCTTGATCGGCCTCGGGCCACTGGTATTGATTCTGCTGCTGGTGATCCAGCTGATCGCCCGGCCACTGAACGTTTTGCTCAGCACGGCTGGCTCAAGCCTGAGCTGGCGGGAGCGTGCGTTGCTGTGCTGGATTGCGCCACGGGGGATTGTTGCGGCGGCGGTATCGGCAATTTTCGCGATTCGCCTGCACGAAGCCGGACATGAAGGTGCGCTGCTGCTGGTGCCACTGACCTTTGCCGTGATCATCGGCACCGTCGTGCTGCAAAGCGCCACGGCGCGACCGCTGGCACGCCTGCTGAAGGTCGCCGAACCGGCACCGAGTGGATTCCTGATCGTCGGCGCCAATGGCCCGGCGCGGGAGCTGGGCAAATCGCTGCAGCAACTGGGCAGCCGCGTGCTGCTGACGGATTCAAGCTGGGAAAACATTCGTGCCGCGCGCATGGAAGGCTTGCCGACGTATTTCGGCAACCCGGCTTCGCAGCATGCCGATGCGCATCTGGATCTGGTCGGGCTGGGGCATTTGCTGGCGCTGTCGCCGTCGGGTGAACTCAATACCTTGGCAGCGATGCGCTTTCGTCATGATTTCGGCCACCAGCGACTGTTTGGCCTGGCCAGCGGCCATGAGAGCCGGCGTAGCGACAAGCATCGGGCGAGCCTCGAGCATCGTGGCAATCAATTGGGCAGCGAGGCGTTCACCTACGCGAAACTGGCCAGCCAGATGGGCCAGGGTGCCGAGTTGTACAGCACAACGTTGACTGATGGTTTTGGCTGGGAGGACTACCAGGCGCTGCATGGTAGCCGTGCGACGTTGCTGTTCATGCGTGACGACAGTGGCTGGGTGCACGTGGTGACGCCGGAGACGGCGGTGAAGCCTGGGTCGGGGTGGACGCTGTTGGCGTTGATTCAGCCTGAGAGCAGCGGCGCTGCTTAAATCGAATCGCTGGCAAGCCAGCTCCCACAGATATTGTGTAGTTCACAGCTTTTATGCTCGACACATAACCTGTGGGAGCTGGCTTGCCAGCGATGGTAGCGACGCGGTATCAAATCAAGCCGCAAAACCCGGCAGCACCGGCACCGGCCGCTTGTCATCATCAATGGCGACAAAGCTGAACTGCCCATGGATCGCCTTCTCGCGACCATCACAACTCATGCTCTCGACAAACACTTCCACCTCGACCTTAAGGCTGGTGTTGCCGACCTTGATCACTTTCCCCACAAGCTCAACGATCGAGCCCGCCGGGATCGCGTGATTGAAGTCGATACGGTCGGTGGAAACGGTCACCAACGGCAAACGACAGAAACGAGTGGCGGTGATGAACGACACTTCGTCCATCCACGCCAGCGCAGTGCCGCCGAACAGGGTGTTGTGATGGTTAGTGGTCGGCGGGAAGACGGCTTTGGTTACGCGTGTCACCGAGAGTTCGGTGCGGCGTTCGATTTCCTGGTCGCGGGTGGTCATGGTTCTGGCCTGAAACGAAAGTACGGTGAATAAATTGCAGGCAACAAAAAAGCAGCCCGTAGGCTGCTTTTTTCTGCATCGGAAGCTGGACTTAAGCCAGTTTTTCCTTGATGCGAGCTGCTTTACCCGACAGATCGCGCAGGTAGTACAGCTTGGCTTTACGTACGTCACCGCGACGTTTAACAGCCATGCTGTCGATCTGCGGGGAGTAGGTCTGGAAAGTACGTTCTACGCCAACACCGTTGGAGATTTTACGAACGGTGAACGCACTGTTCACGCCGCGGTTACGCTTGGCGATTACAACGCCTTCGAACGCTTGCAGACGGGAACGATCGCCTTCCTTCACTTTCACCTGAACGACAATAGTGTCGCCTGGGGCGAAGGTAGGGATTTCTTTGGTCATCTGCTCTGCTTCGAGTGCAAGGATGATTTTGTTAGTCATGCTGTGCTCCTAAGGTAAATCGTTCGATCTACCATCGATACGTTGTTAACTATCGTCCCGCTCGCGGATGTATTCCTCGAGCAGCTTCTTCTCTTCTCCAGAAAGCGAGCGGCTTTCCAGAAGATCGGCGCGTCGTTCAAAGGTCCTACCAAGGGACTGCTGTAAACGCCAACGCCGGATATGCGCGTGGTTGCCACTCAGCAACACGTCGGGTACACGCTGATCCGCATACACCTCAGGTCGGGTGTAGTGCGGGCAATCCAGCAGACCATCCGTAAAGGAATCTTCCTCGGCGGAGTCCGCATGCCCTAAAGCTCCAGGCAGCAGTCGTGTAACCGCATCGATCAGGACCATCGCCGGCAGCTCGCCGCCAGACAGTACATAGTCGCCAATCGACCACTCTTCATCGACATGAGCTTCAATAAAACGCTCGTCAATGCCTTCATAGCGGCCGGCAATCAGGATCAATGCATCCGATTGTGCCAACTCGCGTACCGCCGACTGAGTCAGTTGACGGCCTTGGGGGGACAGGTAAATCACCTTCGCCGCCTCCCCGGCTGCTGCCTTGGCCTGAACCAGAGCATCTTCCAGGGGCTTGATCTTCATCACCATGCCCGGACCACCGCCAAACGGGCGATCGTCCACAGTGTGATGCCGATCCGTCGTGTAATCTCGCGGATTCCAACAGGTCAGCTGCAAGAGCCCCTGTTTGACCGCACGACTGGTGATGCCGTAGTCGCCAATGGCGGAAAACATCTCGGGAAACAAACTGATCACTTCTACGCGCAAGTTAGCCACGCTTAGAAGTCCGCGTCCCAATCCACCTTCATCTCGCCCGCTGCCAGGTCGATGGCCAACACGCATTGCTCCGTATAGGGCAACAGGCGTTCGCGATCATCCAGGCTGCCAGCGCAAGGCTTGACTACCATTACATCATTGGCGCCGGTTTCCAGAAGATGATCGATTTTCCCGAGCAATTGCCCAAGGGTGTCGATTACCTTCAGACCTTCCAGCTGGTACCAGTAGTACTCACCGTCGGTCAATTCAGCGAACAGATTGCGCGGCACGCAGATCTCATAACCGGCCAGAAGACGAGCTTCTTCACGATCATCAAGACCCTTGAGCTTTGCGACCAGGAACTTGTCGCTCCCGCGTCCACTGACCAGCTCGACCTGTTTGACATTGCCTTCGCGCTTGAGCGTCCAGGTTTTGTACTGCAACAGGTTTTCAGTCGGATCAGTAAAGGAATAAACCTTCACTTCGCCGCGAACGCCATGAACAGAATAAATTTTGCCAATAACGATCAAATCATCGGCAACAGCAGGCGTCGCGTTCATATTGCTCAGGCCGCAGCCTTTGCAGATTCCTTCAGCAACTGAGCAACACGCTCAGAAGGCTGTGCACCAACGCTCAGCCAGTAGGCTACGCGCTCTTGGTTCACGGACAGACGGATTTCCTGACCACGGGCAACAGGGTTGAAGAAACCAACCTGTTCTTTGTGGGAGCCGTCACGCGGGTTACGCGAGTCGGTTACGGTCAGGTGGTAAAACGGGCGCTTTTTGGAGCCGCCAAGGGCAAGACGGATTGTTAGCATGTGAACATCGTTCCTGTAGTCGGTGCTGCAAATCTAAATGCACAGCGGGCATGGGTGCCCGAAAGGCCGCATATTCTAAGGAATATCCGGACTTTTGCA
Organism: Pseudomonas sp. 4CAES_32.4; assembly: GCF_058136335.1. Classification (NCBI taxonomy): domain Bacteria; kingdom Pseudomonadati; phylum Pseudomonadota; class Gammaproteobacteria; order Pseudomonadales; family Pseudomonadaceae; genus Pseudomonas; species Pseudomonas sp. 4CAES_32.4. The sequence goes on along the minus strand of NZ_CM176882.1, from coordinate 1,171,555 downwards.
AATGACTTTTTCCGGCGCCTATGGCATGCCGTGCAGATCTGCATATAGAGCCGTCGATGAAAACGGCCAGTCAGCTCCCGCCGAGTGCGGGTTTGCTGTTGATCCTGCGTCCTTGCAGGGTCTGCGCCGGTGCGACGACCGGCGAAGTCTTTACATCTTTGGCATGCCGCCGCCGGGCAACATTCCGCCCATGCCGCGCATCATTTTCGCCATTCCGCCTTTGGCGGTGAATTTCTTCATCATCTTCTGCATCTGCTTGTGCTGCTTGATCAAGCGACCGATGTCCTGCACCTGAGTGCCGGAACCCATGGCGATCCGGCGTTTGCGCGAACCGCTGATCAGCTCAGGGTCGCGGCGCTCGGCCGGGGTCATGGAATTGATGATGGCTTCCATCTGCTTGAATTGCTTCTCTGCGGCATTCTGGGCACTGCCCATTTGCGACAGGTTGACGCCGCCGATGCTCGGCAGTTTGTCCATGAGGCCGCCGAGGCCGCCCATGTTCTTCATCTGTTGCAGCTGATCGCGGAAGTCTTCGAGGTCGAAGCCCTTGCCCTTCTTCAGCTTCTTGGCCAGTTTGTCGGCCTTGTCCTTGTCGAGGGTCGCTTCGGCCTGTTCGATCAGGCTGAGCACGTCGCCCATGCCGAGGATGCGCGAGGCGATACGTTCAGGGTGGAACGGATCGAGCGCTTCGCTCTTCTCGCCCATACCGATGAACTTGATCGGCTTGCCAGTGATGGCGCGTACAGACAATGCGGCACCGCCACGGGCGTCGCCGTCGACCTTGGTCAGGATCACACCGGTCAGCGGCAGAGCATCACCGAAGGCCTTGGCCGTGTTGGCGGCGTCCTGACCGGTCATGGCGTCAACCACGAACAGGGTTTCGACCGGGTTGATCGCGGCGTGCAGCGCCTTGATCTCGCCCATCATCTCTTCGTCGATGTGCAGACGACCGGCGGTGTCGACGATTACCACGTCGATGAATTTCAGTTTTGCTTCTTTAATAGCCGCCGTGGCGATGTCGACCGGCTTCTGGCTCAGGTCGGACGGGAAGAACGTCACGCCGATATCGTTGGCCAGGGTTTCCAGCTGTTTAATAGCCGCAGGACGGTAAACGTCCGCCGACACGACCATGACCGACTTCTTCTTGCGCTCTTTGAGGAAGCGCGCCAGTTTGCCGGCAGTGGTGGTTTTACCGGCGCCCTGCAGACCGGCCATCAGAATGACGGCAGGTGGCACGGCGCTCAGGTTCAAATCTTCGTTGGCCGCGCCCATCAGGCTTTCGAGTTCGGCCTGGACGATCTTCACGAACGCCTGGCCCGGCGTCAGGCTGCGCGACACCTCGGTGCCGACAGCGCGCTCCTTGACCGAATTGACGAAGTCCTTGACCACCGGCAGGGCGACGTCGGCTTCGAGCAACGCCATGCGCACTTCGCGCAGGGTGTCTTTGATATTGTCCTCGGTCAGCTTCGCCTTGCCGGTGACATGGCGCAGCGTCTGCGAGAGACGGTCGGTTAAGTTTTCAAACATTGCGCGATCCTTTCAGGCCCTGTGTAGACCGGGATAATGGCGGCCCAGACCGGAATCAACATGTGCTCGGCGAGCCTGCGGCGTGGGCAGGTCGCGGATTATAGCGAAGACTGCGGCTGGCGGACACCTCGCTGTCAGCTTCCTGAGTCTTTCGTGCCATGGCGGTTCTATGCCAAACTCAGCCCCTTTCGGGCTTGCCTAACAGGATTTATGCTCCCCTTGTCACCCAGCTTATTGACCACCCTCGCCGCCGCCCTTCTATATGCCGCTGCGACCCTTTATCAGAGCACCCGCTTGGCCACCGGCGCCAAGGCGAACAAGCGCCTGCTGGTCAGCCTCGGCGCGCTCGCCGTGGTGGCCCACGCCGCCAGCCTGCTCACTCACTTGTTGACGCCGATCGGTCTGGGCCTGGACTTCTTCAGCGCCTCCAGCCTGATCGCGGCGGCGGTGATTGCCCTGACCCTGATCGCCTGCTCACGAATCCCGGTGGAAAACCTGCTGGTGCTGCTGTTCCCGCTGGGCGCGATCACCGTGCTGCTGGCGCAGTTCGCGCCGACCGGCACGGTGCAGATCATCGACGAAGAGCCGGGCATCCTTGCGCACATTCTGTTGTCGATCCTTGCTTACGGCATGTTTACCATCGCGGTGTTCCAGGCCTTGCTGCTGCTGGTGCAAGACCACCAGCTCAAGCACAAGCATCCGTCCGGGCTGATCAAGAATTTCCCGCCGTTGCAAACCATGGAAAGCCTGCTGTTCGGGTTCCTCTGGGCTGGCTGGACGCTGCTGTCGCTGTCGCTGATCTCCGGCTGGCTGTTCGTCGAGAACCTGTTCGCCCAGCATCTGGTACATAAAACTCTGCTGGCGTGCCTGGCCTGGATTGTGTTCAGCGTGCTGCTGTGGGGCCGCAACCGTCTCGGTTGGCGCGGTCACAAGGCGATCCGCTGGACCCTCGCCGGTTTCTGCCTGCTGATGTTGGCGTATTTCGGCAGCAAGCTGGTTCGCGAATACATCCTGCACATCTGACGGGCGGCATAAATGGACGGTTTGCCCATAGGGCCGATGCTCGCGGTATTTGTCCTGCTGATTTTATGGTCGGGGCTGTTTACCGCCGTCGAAATCGCGCAGCAGCACCTGCTCGCGCAACGCACCGCCTCACGCGCCAGCGATAAACCGCTGGCGAAGCTGAGCTTCCCGCTCGACAGCCTCATCCTTTGCAATACCCTGTGCCGCGCGCTCGCGGTGGTGATCGCGACGCTGCTGGCGATTTTCCTCTGCGAAGAAAACGGCCCATGGGCAGCATGCCTTGGCGCTGGGGCAATTCTGCTGGTATTTGCCGATTACTTCCCGCGCACTGTCGCTCAGCGTTATCCCGATGCTGTGCTGGCATTCGGCAATACCTTGCTGGCGGTGCCGCTGAAGATTGTTTACCCGTTTGCCTGGGTGTTCAGTCGTATTAGCGGCCTGCTGATGAGTCCGTTTGTGCGCAAGGTCAAAGTCGTCCAGCAGAGCGAAGATGACGCACCCGCCGACCGTTACGACGATCCGGAGCACCCGGTTCACGCGCACCCGGTTTCGGGCATTCATGCGCTGGACAACATCACCGTCAACGACATCCTGGTGCCGCGCAGTGACGTCGACGGCATCAACCTCGACGATTCGATCGAAGAGATCATTGAGCAACTGCGCCACAACAAACGTACGCGTCTGCCGATGTTCCACAGTGACATCAACCAGGTTGAAGCCGTACTCAATACCCGACAGATCCGTCATCTGCTGGGCAACGGCGATCTGACGCTCGAAGCCTTGATGGCAGCCAGTTACGAACCGTACTTCGTCCCGGAAAGCACGCCACTGCAACTGCAACTGCTGAATTTCCACAAACAACAACGGCGTCTGGGCATGGTGGTTGACGAGTACGGCGAAGTACTCGGGATCGTCACCCTGGAAGACATTCTCGAAGAGATCGTCGGCGAATTCGAAAGCGAGCACAGCCTCGATAATCCGCACATTCATCCTCAGGCCGATGGCCGCATGGTGATTGAAGGTGCCGCCTCGATCCGCGAATTGAACAAATGCCTGGGCTGGCATTTGCCGAGCGACGGGCCGAAGACCCTCAATGGCCTGGTCACCGAGGCGCTGGAAACCATTCCGGACAGCGCGGTTTGCCTGAAAATCGGGCGTTATCGGCTAGAGATTCTCGAGACCGAGGAGAACCGGGTGAGCAAGGTGCTGATCTGGCATACCTCTGCCGTGCCTGCTCTGACGCCTGCTCGATAGACGATTTTTTTTGCGCTTGTTCAATCGTTAGCCCCCTTCCTATAATCGAGGCGCTTACCCAAGCGCCGCCGAACCGCGTGCTTACCCCGCACCTGACAGGATTCGGCCATTTCTGCATTACACCGGCGATTGTTCCTACCTGAAACAGCGACCGCGCCTCATCCCACATCCCTGGGTGCTCGACCATAATAATTTCATGACTGTCAGGGATCACCGCATGACGACCAGTACCGCTTACAGCGACACCGCGCCTGCCCAACCAACCAACTCCGCCACCCGCGTGGCGACGGCGAGTTTTATCGGCACCGCGATCGAGTTCTACGATTTCTATGTTTACGCCACGGCGGCTGCGCTGGTGATCGGGCCGGTGTTCTTTCCGCAGACCTCAGGCACCGCGCAGATGCTGTCGGCATTTCTGACCTTCGGCATCGCCTTCCTCGCCCGCCCGCTGGGGTCGGCGCTGTTCGGCCACTTCGGTGACCGCATCGGGCGCAAGTCGACGCTGGTTGCCTCGCTGCTATTGATGGGCGTGTGTACGACGCTGATTGGCGTGCTGCCGGGTTACGCCACCATTGGCGCATGGGCGCCGATTCTGTTGTGTGTGCTGCGCTTCGGCCAAGGGCTGGGGTTGGGCGGCGAATGGGGCGGTGCTGCTCTCCTCGCCACGGAAAACGCGCCGAAAGGCAAACGCGCGTGGTTCGGCATGTTCCCGCAGCTTGGGCCCTCGATTGGCTTTCTTGCGGCCAACGGATTGTTCCTGACCCTGGCCATGACCCTCACCGATGAGCAGTTCCGCAGTTGGGGCTGGCGGATTCCGTTTCTGCTCAGCGCGGCGCTGGTGATGGTCGGTCTGTACGTACGATTGAAACTGCACGAAACGCCGGTGTTCGCCAACGCCATCGCCCGTCAGGAGCGGGTAAAAATCCCGCTGGTCGAGCTGTTCAGTCAATACTGGGCGCCAACCTTGCTGGGCGCAGCGGCGATGGTGGTGTGCTATGCGCTGTTCTATATCTCGACGGTGTTTTCCTTGAGCTACGGGGTGTCCACCCTCGGTTATAGCCGCGAGACGTTCCTCGGATTGCTGTGCTTTGCCGTGCTGTTCATGGCTGCTGCCACACCGTTGTCCGCTTGGGCGAGCGACCGTTATGGACGCAAACCGGTGCTGATCATCGGCGGCGTGCTGGCAATTCTTTCCGGGTTCTTGATGGAGCCACTGCTGACTCAGGGGTCGACCTGGGGCGTGGCGCTGTTTCTGTGCATTGAGCTGTTCTTGATGGGCGTGACGTTCGCGCCGATGGGGGCGCTGTTGCCAGAGCTGTTCCCGACCCACGTGCGTTATACCGGCGCTTCGGCGGCGTATAACCTGGGCGGCATTGTCGGGGCCTCGGCGGCGCCGTTCTTTGCGCAGAAACTGGTGGCGATGGGTGGTTTGAGTTATGTCGGCGGGTATGTGTCGGCAGCGGCGGTGCTGAGTTTGATTGCGGTGCTGTGCCTGAAGGAAACGCGCAATAACGATCTGAATCAGGTTGCCTGATGCAAAAGCATCGCTAGCAGGGCTAGCTCCCACAGGGTTATTGGTTGGCCACAGATCTGTGTTCACCCAAATCCTATGTGGGAGCTAGCCCTGCTAGCGAATGCCGCGACGCGGTTTACAGCTCTACAACAACCGCCTGAGCAGCACGGGTCGCTTTGGCACGAGCAGCCTCGATCGACTCATCCCGCGCCAGCGCGACGCCCATGCGGCGCTGACCATTCACTTCTGGCTTGCCAAACAGACGCAGTGCCGTGTCCGGCTCGCTCAACGCAGCACCCAGATTGGCGAATGCCGTCTGCGTCGACTGCCCTTCCACCAGAATCACCGCCGAAGCCGATGGCCCGAACTGACGGATCAGCGGCACCGGCAGGCCCAGAATGGCGCGAGCGTGCAGGGCGAACTGCGACAGATCCTGGGAAATCAGCGTCACCAGACCGGTGTCGTGCGGGCGCGGCGAGACTTCGCTGAACCACACCTGATCACCTTTGATGAACAGCTCGACGCCGAACAGACCCCGGCCACCCAGCGCCTCGGTTACGGCTTTGGCAACGCGCTCGGATTCAGCCAGAGCAATCGGGCTCATGGCTTGTGGCTGCCAGGATTCCTGATAGTCGCCCTTCTCCTGACGGTGACCAACTGGCGCACAGAACGTGGTGCCGCCAACGTGGCGCACGGTCAGCAGGGTGATTTCATAGTCGAAATCGATGAAGCCTTCGATGATCACCCGACCTTTGCCGGCGCGACCGCCTTCTTGCGCGTAATCCCAGGCTTTCTGCACGTCATCGGCACTGCGCAGCAGGCTCTGACCCTTGCCCGACGAACTCATCACCGGTTTGACCACGCATGGGAAACCCAGGTCTTCGACGGCTTTGCTGTAGTCCTCGACCGTGTCGGCAAAGTGATACGGCGAGGTCGGCAGGTCCAGCTCTTCGGCGGCCAGGCGACGGATGCCTTCACGGTTCATGGTCAGTTGCGCGGCACGCGCGGTCGGGATCACGGTGAAGCCTTCGGCTTCCAGTTCAACCAGAGTGGCAGTGGCGATGGCTTCGATTTCCGGCACGATGAAGTGCGGCTTCTCGGCTTCGATCACGGCACGCAGGGCAGCGCCGTCGAGCATGTTGATCACGTGGCTGCGATGGGCGACTTGCATGGCCGGCGCGTTGGCGTAGCGGTCAACGGCGATCACTTCAACGCCCAGGCGTTGCAGCTCGATCACCACTTCCTTGCCCAACTCACCACAGCCACACAGCAATACGCGGGTCGCGGTTGGCGACAATGGAGTTCCGATACGGGTCATCTCAGGTCCTCAAAGAAGCGGATCATCGAGGAAAGCAACGCCAGACGTGCTTTCCATGGGGAGAAAGCGCGGCATTTTACATGAACCTGAGGCTTTGGCTTCAGCCGGCGACGGCCTGTTTGCGATCGCGCCAGGCCATGATCAGCCAGACGGCGGTGACGCCGGCGAATTTCGACAGCAGCGCCGTGATGATCACGGGTGGCGTCATCAGGTCGATCATGCCGAAGAAGATGAAGGTGTCGAGGGGAATGCTCAGCGCCGAACTGATCCACAAGCGGTCGCGCAACGGCCGTTTGGTGATGCTGAACACCAGCCAGTCGATGATCTCCGACACCGCGAAGGCCGTGGCGCTGGCCAACGCGATGGACGGATCGGAAGTGACATAAGACAGCACCAAAGCCGCCAGCATCGCCACCAGCGCACCGTGACCGAAACGGGTTTGCACCATGTCGCGCAGTATGAACACCAGACCGCCCCAGGCCGACCAGATGATGTCCAGGTGTGGCGCAGTGGAGAAGGCGAAGTTGATCAGCACGACGCTGCTGATGTAGGCGATGAGGAAAATCATGCGGGCGACCTGTCAATTTGGCGCACAGGTTACTGTAGACGCAGCAGAATCAAAAGATCGCAGCCTTCGGCAGCGCCTACATTTGAAATGCGTTCCTGTGTAGGAGCTGCCGAAGGCTGCAATCTTTTGATCTTGGCTACTTGTGCGGGGCTGACCCAATCATCCACACCAACCCACTGGCCTTCGCCCGCTCATGACACAACCCCAGCACCGAGCGGCGCTCGTCATTGGTCATGCGGCCCCAGCGGGTAATTTCTGCCACCGTACGCTGGCAGCCAGTACAGATGTCATCCTCATCAAGCGCACAAATATTCACGCAGGGCGAGGCGACGGGTCTTTCGGGGGTCGTCATTCTTCTTGCTCAACCAGATCGCGCGCATAACGCTGAGAGTTATGCACATAGTGGGCGGCGCTGGCCTCAAGCATCTTCTTCTGCGGTTCGGTGAGCTCACGTACCACCTTGCCCGGTGAGCCCATTACCAGCGAGCCGTCAGGAATTTCCTTGTTCTCACCGATCAGCGAATTGGCGCCGATGATGCAGTTCTTGCCGATCTTCGCGCCATTGAGAATCACCGCGTTGATACCGATCAGGCTGTAATCGCCGACGGTACAACCATGCAGCATGGCGTTGTGGCCGATGGTCACGCCGGTGCCGATGGTCAGCGGATAGCCCATGTCGGTGTGCATCACGGTGCCGTCCTGCACGTTGCTGTTCTTGCCGATCAGGATCAGTTCGTTGTCGCCGCGCAGCACGGCGTTGAACCAGACGCTGGCGCCCTCTTCCAGTTTGACCTTGCCCACCAGCACGGCATTGGGGGCGACCCAGCTCTGTGGATGGGTCTCGACACGGGCGTCGCCCAAGCGGTATTTCATCTTGTTTTCCTCAGGGCTCACGGTAGCGGCCATTCGAACGATGGCTTAGGTGTTGATAAAGCTTTTAGGCGGTTGGTGCAGGCTGATCTTGGCGTCATAGAGCAGATTGATCAACTCGACAATCATGATCGCCGTCAGCCCCCAGATCTTGTACTCGCCATAGCGATAGCTCGGCACGTACCAGCTGCGACCTTGATAGTCGATGCGATGGGTGTGTTCGCGGGGGTCTTTGCGGAAGAATTCCAGCGGTACGCTGAAGACGGCGGCGATCTCGGCATCATTGGCCTGATACTCGACGAAATCGGGGATCACGCCAACATAAGGCGTGACCTTGATACCGTGCAGGGAGATCAACGGACTGAGCGGGCCGATGACTTCGACCAGTCCCGGCGGCAGACCGATCTCCTCTTCCGCTTCGCGCAGCGCGGTGAAGATCAGATCCGGATCCTCGGGATCGCGGCGGCCACCGGGGAAAGCGACTTCGCCGCCGTGGGTCGAGAGCCCGCTGGCGCGCAAGGTCAATACCAGTTCCGGCTCGTCACTGCGGGTGATCGGCACCAGAACGGCGGCCTCGGGGAAACGTTTGTCGGTCTCCAGCGTGCGCGGTGTGTGGTTGCTTACCCGATGCAGTAGCTCGTCCAGCATGAGTGTTCTCGATCAGTGCCTTACCCTGCATCATGCACCAATCATTGCGGCCGCCCAAGCCCCGAAACTCGCCATGTCGCGAAACGACAACTTGCCGACCGACACCGCTGCACGCCAAGATAGGCGCAGCATTCAGGAACCCCAGCATGAAATTTTGCAGCCACTGCGGTAACCCGGTCACCCAACGCATTCCCGAAGGCGATTCGCGGCTGCGATTTGTCTGTGACAGCTGTCAGACCATTCACTATCAGAACCCCAATATTGTCGCCGGCTGCGTGCCGACCTGGGGCACGAAAGTGCTGTTGTGCCGTCGCGCCATCGAGCCGCGCCTCGGCTACTGGACATTGCCCGCGGGTTTCATGGAGAACGGCGAGACCATCGAGCAAGCCGCGATTCGTGAAACGGCTGAAGAAGCTTGCGCCCGCGTACGCAACCTGAGCATCTACACGCTGATCGACGTGCCGCACATCAGTCAGGTGCATGTATTCTTTCGCGCCGAGCTGGTGGATCTCGACTTTGCCGCCGGCCCCGAGAGCCTTGAAGTGCAACTATTCGACGAAGCCGACATTCCCTGGGACGAGCTGGCTTTCCGCACGGTGGGGCGTACCTTAGAATGCTTCTTCGCTGATCGGCGTGTTGAGACGTATCCGGTTCGTTCGGAATCGATTCCTCCGCTGGTGCAGCCGGTGATTGTCGGTTAGAAGATCAAAAGATCGCAGCCTGCGGCAGCTCCTACACAAAACCTGTTTGCTTCACTCTTGGGGAATCGTTTCAATGCGCTGGTTGCTTGCCCTGTTCTGCCTGTCGTTCGTTACCGTCTCCCAAGCGTCATTCGTGACTACCGTGACGCCTGCGAATACCCCGCTCATCGAGAAAGTCCTGGTGCTCAAATCGGCTCATCAACTGCAGTTGATCGCCGACGGCAAGCCACTCAAGACCTATCGCATCTCCTTGGGCAAGGGCGCGAAAAAAGGCCCGAAACTGATTGAAGGCGACAAACGCACGCCGGAAGGTTTCTATTGGATCGACTGGCGCAAGACCAGCGACAAATTCAACCTGTCGATGCACATCTCCTACCCGAACATCACCGATTCGGCCCGCGCCCGCCGCGAAGGCGTCGAGCCTGGCGGGATGATCATGATCCATGGCACGCCGGATTCGGCAGACAACCCGGAAAACCTGTTCCACACCCTGGACTGGACCGATGGCTGCATCGCCATGCGCAACGTCGACATGCGCGAAGTGTGGAACATGGTGCCGGACGGCACCATGATCGAAATCCGCCCGTAAACTCCGACCGCTGGTCACCCGCAAAAAAATAAATCAAAAGATCGCAGCCAGCGGCAACTTCTACAGAGGTGATACCACTTCAACCTGTAGGAGCTGCCGAAGGCTGCGATCTTTTGCTTTTCAGCACCCGCCTGTAATACCACTTAAAACCACCACCCCTCAAAGCCCCGATATTCGCGGGCTACAGCCGATTTCACCGCATTGACATGGTATTCAAGTGGTATTAGTTTTCGCCCGACAGCCGACTTAAAACAATCCTACATCGGTGCCGGAAACGACTGACATGAATGACCTCCAGGCCTTACGCCCCGACGACACTCAACCGACACCGTTGTACCTGCAACTGGCGCGCAACCTTGAAGCCGCCATCCATGCCGGCCAGTGGAAGTCCGAGCAGGCGATGCCTTCGGAGCGCAACCTCAGCGAGTTGCTCGGCATTTCCCGAGTCACCGCACGCAAAGCGTTGGAAGTGCTCCTCGATCAAGGGCTGATCCGTCGCCTGCAAGGTTCCGGCACGTTCATCACGCCACGTCTTGAACAACCGTTGTCGCGCCTTTCCGGGTTCAGCGAGATGCTGCGCTTGAAAGGCTTTGTGCCCAGTTCGCAATGGCTGGAACGCGAAATCACCCTGCCGACTCACGAAGAATTGATCCGCCTCGGCCTGTCGCCGAACGACAAGGTCGCGCGCATGAAGCGTCTGCGCAAAGCCGATGACACGGTCATGGCCATCGAAATGAGCACCCTGCCCGCCGCGATCATGCCCAAGCCGCAACAGGTCGGCGATTCGCTTTACGAATACCTCGACGGTATCGGCAAACCGATCGTCCGCGCCCTGCAGCACATCCAGGCGATCAACGCCTCGGACGAGTTCGCCGCGCTGGTTGGCATCGCCCCCGGCACCGCGATGCTGCTGATGACCCGGGTCGGCTACCTCGAAGACAACACACCCATCGAAGTCACCGACACCTATTGCCGCAACGACTACTACGACTTTGTTGCAGAGCTGCGTCGATAAGAGCAGCCAAAAGCGAGAATCAAAATGTCCGAAGACAACATCCTCACCGCTGACGGCTGGATTCGCGGCCGGCTGATCCACGAGCACGGCAAAGTCGTGGCGATCGAAGGCGTGTCCTGCGATCCAGCGAGCAATGACTTGCCGTATCTGCTGCCCGGCTTCATCGATCTGCACGTTCACGGCGGCGGCGGCAAAGACATCATGGAAGGCGCCAGCGCGTTCGAAACCATCACCAAGACCCATGTGCGTTTCGGCACTACGTCGCTGCTGGCCACCACCATGACCGCGCCGAGTGCCGAGATCTCCAGCGTCCTGAAGGAAGTCGGAGAATTCTGCGAACAGCGTCCGAAAGGTGCCGCGCGCGTCCTCGGCGTCCACCTCGAAGGCCCGTACATCAACCCCGGCAAACTCGGTGCGCAACCGAACTTTGCCCACACCGCGTTGATGGCCGAGGTCGAAGAATATCTGGCACTGGCGCCAATCCGGGTGATCACTATCGCCCCGGAAATCGCCGGCCACGACGCGTTGATTCGCGAACTGAGCAGCCGTGGTGTGCGCATGCAGATCGGCCACACCCTCGGCAGTTATGAGGAAGGCGTTGCCGCACTGGATGCCGGCGCGACCAGTTTCACTCACCTTTATAACGCCATGAGCCCGTTGCATCACCGCGAGCCGGGCATCGTCGGCGCGGCATTGGCCCACGCCAAATTCGCCGAATTGATTCCGGATTTGCTCCACGTGCATCCCGGCGCGATCCGCGTGGCCCTGCGCTCGATACCGTGCCTGTATTGCGTGACCGATTCGACCGCTGCCGCCGGCATGCCCGACGGTGAATACAAACTGGGCAGCCACACCGTGACCAAATGCCTGGGCGGCGTGCGCCTGCCCGACGGCACGCTCGCCGGCAGCACCCTGACCATGGATCAGGCCCTGCGCAACCTGGTGAAGATTGGTTTGCCGATTGCCGAGGCTTCGCAACGTCTTTCGCAATTCCCCGCCGACTACCTCGGCATCAACGAACGCGGGCGCCTGCAACCCGGGGCCTGGGCCGACTGCGTGCGGCTCGATCGCTCACTCACACTGACCGCCGTCATGGTCGAAGGAGAAGACATTGACTTCAAAAATGCTTGAGGAGGCACTGTCCTCGTTTGAGGCCGTGCAAGCCCAGCTGCAACAGCTCGACCCGCAAATGATCGAGATCGCCGGGCGCCTGCGCCGTCAGCCGCCGCAAGTGGCGATGACCGTCGCGCGTGGCAGCTCCGACCACGCGGCGAGCTATTTCGCTTATCTGACCATGCAGCAACTGGGCGTACCGGTAGCGTCGTTGCCGATGTCGGTGGTGACCATGCAGCAGGCGCCGTTGAAAGTCAGCGGTCAGGTCGCCTTCGCCTTTTCGCAATCGGGGCAGAGCCCGGATCTGGTCAACAGTCTGCGTCTGCTGCGCAAGCGCGGCGCGCTCAGTGTGTCGATGGTCAACGCCGCCGATTCGCCACTGGAAGCGGCATGTGAATTCAGCCTGCCGCTGCTCGCGGGGACGGAAAGCAGTGTCGCCGCGACCAAGAGTTTTATCGCCACCCTCAGCGCCAGCGCCCGCTTGATCGCGCACTGGAAAGAGGACAGCGAATTGCTCGAGGCCGGCAACGCCCTGCCCGAAGGCCTGCGCGAAGCCGCCCAACAAGACTGGAGCGTCGCCATCGAAGCGCTGCGCGATTGCGAGCGTTTGATGGTCATCGGCCGTGGCGCCGGTTTCGCCATCGCTCAGGAAGCGGCGCTGAAATTCAAGGAAACCTCGGCAATTCAGGCCGAAGCGTTCAGCAGCGCCGAAGTTCGTCACGGCCCGATGGCATTGATCGACGAACACTATCCGCTGCTGGTCTTCGCCCCACGCGGTGCCGAGCAGGCTGGCTTGTTGAGCCTGGCAGCCGAAATGCGTCAACGCGGCGCCCGTGTGTTGCTGGCCGCGCCGGACGATGTGAGCGAACGCGACCTGACCCTGACCCGCGCCGAACACCCGGCCCTTGATCCGATTCTGGCGATCCAGAGTTTCTACGTGATGGCTGCCGGCCTGGCCGTGACCCGTGGCATGGACCCGGATCAGCCGCGTCACCTAAGCAAAGTTACCCGCACGCACTAACAACTGCTGATTGATGCACAACCCTGTAGGAGCTGCCGAAGGCTGCGATCTTTTGATTTTGATTCACAGAAACACAAGATCAAAAGATCGCAGCCTGCGGCAGCTCCTACAGGGGACATCGAACCGAGATCTAACCGATGAGACCGAGCCATGCACAACAACAATAAAGAGCTGACCCTCAGCGCCCCGCTCAGCGGCCCGGTGCTCACGCTCGCCAAAGTCCCGGACGCGGTGTTCGCCAGCGGCGCGATGGGTGACGGCATCGCCATCGACCCGCTCAACGACACGCTGTACTCGCCGTGCGCCGGGGTGATCATCCACGTCGCGCGTACCGGCCACGCACTCACCGTGCGCGCCGACAATGGCGCGGAAATCCTCCTGCACCTGGGCCTCGACACCGTTGAGTTGAACGGCGAAGGTTTCTCGATGCTGGTCAAGCAAGGTGGCCGCGTGACCAAGGGTCAGCCGTTGTTGCGCTATGACCTCGACAAGGTCGGCCAGCAATGCAAAAGCCTGGTCAGCCTGTTGATCCTGACCAACAGCCAGGATTTTCAGGTGCGGCCGATCACGCTGAAATCGGTGAAAGTCGGCGACCCGCTGCTGCACATTGTGGCGCGCAACGGTTTGACGGCGAATGTTGCAGAGGTTGGCGGGCCAGAAGTTCACGGGCATGTGTTAGTGGCCCATCGCGGTGGTTTGCATGCGCGCCCTGCCGCGTTGATTCGGCAAACTGCGCAGGGTTTCAACAGCCAGTCGCAACTGCACTTCGCCGGCAAATCGGCGCCGTGCAACAGCCTCATCGGTTTGATGGGCCTGGCAGTGGGCGAGCAGGATGAAGTGCAGGTCAGCTGTCAGGGCCCGGATGCGGAAGCGGCGCTGCAAGCATTGCTCACGGCATTGGCGACGGCGCTGCCGGAGGATCATCACGCGGCGGTACCAGTCAGTGTTGCGCCGGTTAAGCGCCCAGCCGAAGCGGGTGTGTTGCACGGCGTGTGCGCTGCGCCAGGACTGGTCGGCGGGCCGCTGTTTCGCTTGAACGCGATCAGTCTGCCAATGGATGCGGGCAATCACGATCCGCTGCAACAACAGCAGGTGCTCGATGCGGCGCTAACTCTGGTGCGCAACGAAATCAACAGCACCCTCGCCCAAGCGAAACAGCACAAGAACGCCGACGAAGAAGCAATCTTCGCCGCGCATCTGGCACTGCTCGAAGACCCGGCACTGCTCGACGCCGCACAACAATCCATCGAACAAGGCGCTGCGGCAACTCACGCCTGGAGCCAGTCGATTGATGTGCAGTGCGAAGTGCTGCAACACACCGGCAGCGCACTGCTGGCCGAGCGCGCCAATGATCTGCGCGATCTCAAACAACGTGTTCTGCGCGCATTGCTCGGCGAAGCCTGGCACTACGACGTTCCGGCCGGCGCCATCGTTGCCGCGCATGAGCTGACGCCCTCGGATCTGCTGCAACTCAGCGCCCAAGGCGTCGCCGGGTTGTGCATGGCCGAGGGTGGCGCGACTTCGCATGTGGCGATTCTCGCTCGCGGTAAAGGTCTGCCGTGCATGGTGGCGCTGGGCTCGGCGTTGCTTGATCAGCCGCAAGGCCAATCAGTAGTGCTCGACGCTGACGGTGGACGTCTCGAACTGGCAACAAATGCTGAACGTTTGTCTGAAGTTAAGCAGGCGCAAATCGACCGTCAGCAGCGTCGCGATGCGCAACAAGCCAAGGCTCACTTGCCCGCCGAAACGCGAAATGGCGTGCACATCGAAGTCGTCGCCAACGTCGCCTCCAGCGCTGAAGCAGCCGATGCCTTTGCCAACGGTGCCGATGGCGTCGGTCTGCTGCGCACCGAGTTTCTCTTCGTCGATCGCCAGACCGCGCCGGATGTCGAGGAACAGCGCTGCGCCTATCAAGTCGTGATCGATGCGATGGGCGATAAGTCGGTGATCATCCGCACCATCGACGTCGGCGGCGACAAGCAACTCGACTACCTGCCACTGCCCATCGAGGCCAACCCGGTACTCGGTCTGCGCGGCATTCGTCTGGCTCAGGCCCGCCCGGAAATCCTCGATCAGCAATTGCGCGCGCTGCTGCAAGTCAGCCCGCTGCACCGCTGCCGAATCCTGCTGCCGATGGTCACCGAAGTCGACGAGCTGCTGCACATTCGCCAACGCGTGGATGCGCTGTGTATCGAGCTCGGCGTGAGCCAGCGCCCGGAAATCGGCGTGATGATCGAAGTCCCCGCCGCCGCGCTGCAAGCCGAACAACTCGCCGAGCACGCCGACTTCCTCTCCATCGGCACCAACGATCTGTCGCAATACACCCTGGCCATGGATCGCGATCACGCCGGTCTGGCCGCCCGCGTCGACGCCTTGCACCCGGCGCTACTGCGGCTGATCGCCATGACCTGCGAAGGCGCGGCGGTGCATAAGCGTTGGGTGGGTGTGTGCGGCGCCCTCGCCTCCGATCCGCTGGCCACGCCGGTGTTGATCGGCCTGGGCGTCAGCGAACTGTCGGTCAGCCCGGTGCAGATCGGTGAGATCAAGGATCGCGTGCGCCAGGTGCACGAAGCCGAATGCCAGCGCCTCAGCCGCGACCTGCTCAAATTGAGCAGCGCCGCCGCCGTGCGCCACGCCTGTCATCAACATTGGCCTCTGCGCTAACAAAAACAACAAGGACAAACGCCATGTACCAACTCTTCATCGAAGGCCTGCAACGCCTCGGCCGCGCGCTGATGCTGCCGATCGCGATCCTGCCGATTGCCGGCCTGCTCCTGCGTCTGGGTGACACCGACCTGCTGAACATCGCGATCATTCACGACGCCGGCCAAGTGATCTTCGCCAACCTGGCGATGATCTTCGCCATCGGCATCGCCGTCGGTTTCGCCAAGGACAACAATGGCACCGCTGGCCTGGCCGGGGTGATCGGTTATCTGGTGATGATCTCGACGCTCAAGGTGCTCGATTCGACCATCAACATGGGCATGCTCGCCGGTATTGTCAGCGGCCTGATGGCGGGCGCGCTGTACAACCGTTTCAAGGACATCAAGTTGCCGGAGTACCTCGCATTCTTCGGCGGTCGGCGATTTGTGCCGATTGTCACCGGGTTTGCGGCGGTCGGTCTGGGCGTGGTGTTCGGCTACATCTGGCCGCCGATCCAGCACGGCATCAACGCCTTCGGCGCGCTGATGATGGAAAGCGGCAGCATCGGCGCGTTCGTGTTTGGCGTGTTCAACCGCCTGCTGATCGTCACCGGCCTGCACCACATTCTCAACAACATGGCGTGGTTCGTGTTCGGCAACTTCACCGATCCAACCACCGGTGCGCTAGTGACCGGCGACCTGTCGCGCTACTTCGCTGGCGATCCGAAGGGCGGCCAGTTCATGACCGGCATGTTCCCGATGATGATCTTCGGCCTGCCGGCCGCGTGCCTGGCGATGTACCGCAACGCACTGCCGGAACGCCGCAAAGTCATGGGCGGGATTTTCCTGTCGATGGCGCTGACGTCGTTTTTGACCGGGGTGACCGAGCCGATCGAATTCGCCTTCATGTTTCTGGCACCGCTGCTGTATCTACTGCACGCGCTGCTGACAGGGTTATCGATGGCGATTACCAACGGGTTGAACATCCATTTGGGCTTCACCTTCTCCGGTGGTTTTATCGACATGATTCTCGGCTGGGGCAAATCCACCAATGGGTGGTTGGTGTTCCCGGTCGGTCTCGCCTACGCGGTGATCTACTACGTCGTCTTCGACTTCTGCATTCGTCGCTTCAATCTGAAAACGCCGGGGCGTGAGGATGTGGCTACTGCCGAGAAAGCGGTGCTCACTGAAAACGAACGGGCCAGTGCTTACATCAAGGCATTGGGCGGCGCTGAAAATCTGCTGACAGTTGGCGCCTGCACCACGCGGTTGCGACTGGAGATGGTCGATCGCAACAAGGCTTCGGATGCTGATCTGAAAGCGCTGGGCGCGATGGCGGTTGTGCGTCCGGGCAAAGGCGGGAGTTTGCAGGTTGTGGTCGGGCCGATGGCGGACAGCATTGCCGATGAGATTCGCTTGGCGATGCCAGCGCTGGGGCGTGCAGTTTTGGTTGAAACGGCTGTTGCTGATGAGCCGAAAGTTATGGCCGTTGCCGGTTCCGAGGCGCAGCAATGGCTGAACGCATTGGGCGGTGGCGACAATGTGCTGCAACTGGATTGTATTGCGATGACGCGGATTCGGTTGCAACTGGCGGATGGCAAGGCGATGTCTGAGGCGCAGTTGAAGGATTTGGGTTGTCACGGTGTCAGCCAGTTGGAGGGTGGGGTTTGGCATTTGCTGGTGGGCGATAAGGCGGCGAGTTTGAGTGGGGCACTGGAAAGCCTGGTGAGTCGTAGCGAAGTTAGCGTGAAGGTTTAATCGACACAAAAAACCCGGCTTAGGCCGGGTTTTTCATCACCAACAAATTCGGCTCAGGATGAATGCTGTTCCGCTTGGTAATGGCGGGTCTGAAATGGCATCAGTGTTTGAACCTTCAATCCAAGACTTTCTGCTAACCCCCAAGAGACGGCCAATTCATCTTTGCGATTGCGTAATGAAACCTTCGTTTGAGGCTCAACATCCTGCTTCGGTGTCGAGTGTGCGAAAAGCTCCAACGCATGAAGCGTTTCCAATACGCGGGTATCCGAGACACACGAGAAACGCGTAAATCGCTCCAACAGGTAGGCGGCGCGGCGACGTTCAATGTCATCGCTATGATGTTTCAGAAAGGCCTTCACCTCGCTTTCAACATTTGAATCCGAGTACCAGACTTCTTTCGCAGCCCTCACTAGTGCAACGTCATCGGCCTGATTCAGAGGGCTTCTAACGAGAGTGTCTAATGCGGATGAGAGGACGTGAGCGTCATTCAGCTTCGTCATCTGCTTTCTCCAGATAGTCTTGCAGCTTAGTCAGAAGAGCTTCGCGAGCAAGCTCGCTCCCACAGTTTTAGTTGTGTTGAGGCTTCGAGAACCGGTTGACTTTCAGGCCGTCATCGCTGGCAAGCCAGGCTCCCACAGGTTCTTCACTGTTCTCAAAATCGTGCACGACCTTGTGGGAGCCAGCCTGCTGGCGATGAACGATGACGCGGTCGTCAGGTTTGCGGATCGACTCGATCCAGCGCCCGGTTTACCGCGAGTTCGGCGAGCATGATGATTTGCTGGATGGCCAGTGCCGTGCTGCGTTGCAAGCCGCCTAGCTCGGTTGCGAAGTTGCTGGCCATGGCGTTGGCTGAGGCCAACGACTCACAGGCGTGGGCGAGCAGGCTTTCGGTGTCGACGCTGGGGTGGACGAGGAACATGGTGCTGGGTTGTCGGGGTTTGAAGGGTTCGGGGCTGAGGTAGAAATCGAGGGCGCGTTTGATGGCTTCGCGGTTTTTGGCGAGGTCTTCGGCGTGGATGGCGGCTTCGAGTGGGGTGGTGGTGTCGGGGGGTGGATCGGGGATCAGTTTGTCCATCGAACAAGTCCTTTAAGTGTTGCAGCCACTTGCTCCCGATCTCACTCGAAGAAGAGGTGGCAGCCATGTACGGAGTGAGATCACCGATAGAACCCCAAAACCGGCCGGACCGAAGTCCGCCCGTACATAGCCGCCATAAGGAATTGCTGACAGCATTAGCTGGCCGCAATTATGGGGGCACTTGTCTGGGGATCCAAATCGGGTATCTCACCTCCCGGTCGCTGAATTGGCAGCGACAGGCAAAGACTAGAGAGCGAGCGTCCGACGGACAACCTGAAAACCATGTGGGAAGGTTCGGCGAATTCGACACAGATTTAAACAGATCAGATTTCTTTGGTGACTGGACTGGCGCCATCGCCAGCAGGGCTAGCTCCCACAGTTGGAGAAGGTACATTCAGACAGAGATTGGTCGGCTGGCGGGCCGCCATCGCTGGCAAGCCAGCTCCGACAAAATCAAGATCAGAAGATCGCAGCCGTCGGCAGCTCCTACACAGGATGAGCGCAAGCTCGGCTGCGGCTTTTGATCTTGATCCACCGGCCCCGTCGGCAGGCTGAGTGGAGGGATTTATCCGGGGGTGGGAGCGCAGCGACCGTTTGGCGCAGCCAAATGCATCGAGAGGAGGTGCAGCGAAGCAAACCGGAGGCGATGCGCCCGGATGAATTGCGGAGCGAAGGAACCCCGAGCCTTAGCGAGTGGGCCGAACGTTGGGGCACAGACCTTTGGTTCCTCTGGGGCGTTTGCCAAAGGGACTCGCTGTAAGAGCGAAACCGTCAGCCGCAGCAACCGAAGAAACGGATATTCACCCAGTCAGCCAGAACATGGCCGCCTGTCAGGGCGCCATCGCTGGCAAGCCAGCTCCCACAGTGGAATGAGATCACCCACAAAATCGGGGGCAACAAAAAACCCGCAGACAATCACTCATCTGCGGGTTTCCTGTTTCAGCCGCAAGGAAGATCAGAAATCTTCCAGCCGCCACACCTCATAAGCCGGTGTCTCGTAGGGATGACTAAGCTTCAAAGCCGCCACAACAGCAACGATCAACTCATCCGCCACCACAAGCTCAACCTTCCATTCCTCAACCCGCTCAACCTGCCCCGCCTCACCCATAAACGGCTGACTGCCGTCCAAAGGTCGAAACTGACCAGACCCAAGCACCTGCCAAGCACAGTGGTCATAGTCACCGATCCGCCCACCACCCGCAGCGAACACAGCCCCTTTGACCACCTCGACATGACTGTCAGGAACAAAAAACGCCAACTTGTACACAGGCCTTAGTTAACCCAGACCCGAGCATTACGGAACATACGCATCCAAGGTGCGTCCTCGTTCCAGTCTTCCGAACGCCACGAGTTCTGCACGGCACGGAACACACGCTCCGGGTGCGGCATCATGATCGTCACACGGCCATCACGGCTGGTGAGACCGGTAATCCCGCGCGGCGAACCGTTCGGGTTGGCCGGATAACGCTCGGTGACCTTGCCATGGTTGTCGACGAAACGCATCGCCACGCAACCGGACAGATCGGCTTCCAGCAGTGCTTCTTCGCTGGAGAACTCGGCGTGACCTTCACCGTGAGCGATGGCGATCGGCATACGCGAACCGGCCATGCCCTGCAGGAAGATCGAGTTCGATTCCTGGATCTGCACCATCGCTACGCGCGCTTCGAACTGCTCGGAGCGGTTACGCACGAAGTGCGGCCAGAACTCGCTGCCCGGGATCAGCTCGTGCAGGTTGGACATCATCTGGCAACCGTTGCACACGCCGAGGGTGAAGCTGTCGTTACGTTCGAAGAAACCCTGGAACGCATCGCGGGCGCGGCTGTTGAACAGTGCCGACTTGGCCCAACCTTCACCGGCGCCAAGAACGTCGCCGTAGGAGAAACCACCGCACGCCACCAGACCTTTGAACTCGTTCAGGTCGACACGGCCAGCGAGAATATCGCTCATGTGCACGTCGATCGCGTTGAAACCGGCGCGGTCGAACGCAGCCGCCATTTCCACCTGACCGTTGACGCCCTGCTCACGCAGCACGGCAACCTGTGGGCGAATGCCTTTCTTGATGTAAGGCGCGGCGATGTCCTGGTTGACGTCGTAGCTCAGCTTGACGCTCAGGCCAGGGTTGTCTTCTTCCAGCAGCACGTCGAATTCTTGCTCGGCGCAGTCGGCGTTATCACGCAGACGCTGGATCTGATAGCTGGTCTCGGCCCACTGACGTTGCAGCAGACGGCGCTGGCCTTCGAACACGGTGTCACCGTTGAAGGTGATGTTGATCTGGCCATTGTTGATCGGCTGACCGATCACCGACACGCAGTCGCCCAGACCGGCCGCGCTGAACTGCGCGAGGATGTCTGGCGTGGCGTCCTGACGAACCTGGATGACGGCACCCAGTTCTTCGTTGAACAGGATGGCAGCGATTTCGGCCGAGGACTCGGCAACGCTGTCGAGGTTCAGGCTCAGACCGCAGTGGCCGGCGAAAGCCATTTCCACCACGGAAGTCAGCAGACCACCGTCGGAACGGTCGTGGTAAGCCAGCAGGTGACCGTCGGCGTTGAGGCCCTGGATCACGGCGAAGAAGGCTTTCAGGTCTTCGGCGTCATCGACGTCCGGTGCGTGTTTGCCGAGCTTGCCGTGTGTCTGAGCAAGGATCGAAGCACCCATGCGGTTCTGACCGCGACCGAGGTCGATCAGGATCAGGTCGGTGGTGCCCTTGTCCATGCGCAGTTCCGGGGTCAGGGTCTGACGGATGTCAGCCACTGGCGCGAAACCGGTCACGATCAGCGACATCGGCGAGGTCACGGTTTTTTCTTCGCCGTTGTCGTTCCAACGGGTGGCCATGGACATCGAGTCCTTGCCCACCGGAATGGTGATGCCCAGCTCAGGGCACAGTTCCATACCGACCGCTTTCACGGTGTCGTACAGACGCGCGTCTTCGCCCGGGTGGCCGGCAGCCGACATCCAGTTCGCCGACAGTTTGATGTCGGAAATCTTGTTGATGCGCGAAGCAGCGATGTTGGTCAGCGTTTCGCCGATGGCCATGCGGCCCGACGCCGGAGCGTCCAGCAGTGCCAGCGGAGTGCGCTCGCCCATCGCCATCGCTTCACCGGTGTAGACGTCGAAGCTGGTCGCGGTGACGGCAACGTCGGCCACCGGAACCTGCCACGGGCCGACCATTTGGTCACGGGCCACGAGGCCGGTGATGGTGCGGTCGCCGATGGTGATCAGGAAGCTTTTGCTGGCCACGGCCGGGTGATGCAGAACGCGTTCGATGGATTCGCTGATGTCGAGGTTCGACGGATCGAAGTCATCGCCCAGCTCGGCTTCACGAACCACCGAACGGTGCATGCGCGGGGCTTTGCCCAGCAACACTTCCAGTGGCATGTCCACCGGGTTGTTGCCGAAGTGGCTGTCGGTCACGGTCAGTTGTGGCTCGGCAGTAGCTTCACCGACAACGGCGAACGGGCAACGCTCGCGTTCGCAGATCGCCTGGAAGCGCTCGAAATCTTCCGGGCCGACCGCCAGAACGTAGCGTTCCTGGGATTCGTTGGACCAGATTTCGTGCGGGGCCATGCCCGGCTCGTCGTTAGGAATGTTGCGCAGTTCGAAACGGCCACCGCGGTCGCCGTCGTTGACCAGTTCCGGGAAGGCGTTGGACAGACCGCCCGCGCCGACGTCGTGGATGAAGCTGATCGGGTTCTTGTCACCCAGCTGCCAGCAACGGTCGATGACTTCCTGGCAGCGACGCTCCATCTCAGGGTTTTCACGCTGTACGGAAGCAAAGTCCAGATCCGCCGAGCTGGTGCCGGTGGCCATCGAAGAAGCGGCGCCGCCGCCCAGACCGATGAGCATCGCCGGGCCGCCAAGGACGATCAGCTTGGAGCCAACGACGATCTCGCCTTTCTTGACGTGTTCTTCGCGGATGTTGCCCATGCCGCCAGCGAGCATGATCGGCTTGTGGTAACCACGAACTTCGTCACCATGCGGAGTGGTGATCGACTGTTCGAAGGTACGGAAGTAGCCAGTCAGGGCCGGACGACCAAATTCGTTGTTGAACGCAGCGCCGCCGAGCGGGCCTTCGATCATGATGTCCAGCGCGGTAACGATGCGCTCAGGCTTGCCGTACGGCACTTCCCACGGCTGTTCAAAGCCTGGGATCTGCAGGTTCGACACGGTGAAACCGGTCAGGCCAGCCTTCGGCTTGGCGCCACGGCCGGTTGCACCTTCGTCACGGATCTCGCCGCCGGAACCGGTCGACGCGCCCGGGAACGGAGCGATCGCGGTCGGGTGGTTGTGAGTCTCTACCTTCATCAGGATGTGCACCGGCTCCTGCACCGCGCCGTACTGGCGGGTTTCAGGGTTCGGGAAGAAACGGCCGGCAACGTTGCCGACGATCACCGAGGCGTTGTCCTTATAAGCCGACAGAACGCCTTCGCTGTGCATCACGTAGGTGTTCTTGATCATGCCGAACAGGCTTTTTTCCTGGTTCTCACCATCAATATCCCAACTGGCGTTGAAGATCTTGTGGCGGCAATGCTCGGAGTTGGCCTGGGCGAACATCATCAGTTCGATGTCGTGCGGGTTGCGCTTCAAGCCGTTGAAGGCGTCGACCAGATAGTCGATTTCGTCTTCAGCCAGGGCCAGGCCAAGCTCGGTGTTGGCTTTTTCCAGCGCGGCGCGACCGCCACCAAGGATGTCGATGGCCGTCAACGGCTTCGGTTCGGCGTGGCTGAACAGACCGGCGGCCTGCTCGAGATTGGCCAGCACGATCTGGGTCATGCGGTCATGCAATACGTCGGCAATCTGCTGCGCTTCGGCTTCGCTGAACTGACCGGCCACGTAGAAGGCGATACCGCGCTCCAGACGCTGGATCTTGCTCAGGCCGCAGTTGCGAGCGATATCGCTGGCCTTGCTCGACCATGGCGAGATGGTGCCGAAACGCGGCAACACCAGAAACAGACGGCCGGTCGGCTCTTGAACCGGAACGCTTGGACCGTACTTCAGAAGGCGCGCAAGCACCTGCTGTTCGTCGCCGGTCAGGACGCCGGTGACTTCGGCGAAGTGAGCGAATTCAGCATACAGGCCACTGACAGCTGGAACCTTCTGGCTCAGTTGCTCAAGGAGTTTGCTGTGGCGAAAGGCAGAAAGGGCAGGAGCGCCGCGCAGGATCAACATCTTCGGGACAGCCTCGGGAAGGGGTGTGCTTTGAGGCCGTGCATTCTAGCCTAAACCGCCCTCAACATCACCCGAAACGCTACGCACGGTTGCACTCGGACACCAATCTGTGTTTCTGCCTCCAGAGTCAGATAAATCGACCGCGCAACGGCGGCTTATTTTTACTGTAACAAAAAGCCGCGAAGTCCCATTCCTGTGGGGTTTCGCTCGATTCTGTGATCAATAGCAGACTCGTCCTACGCTGTCGAGATATGGCGCCCGTGGCCGTTTGCGTATACTGCGCAGATGTTTTTCCCAACGGCTTTGCGTCCGCGGTACGCCAAATGGCTGATCGCAACCGGACTCTTCCTGATGCTCGGTGGTTGTGTTGATAAACCCAACACACTCGAGCGCGTAAAGGAGGATGGTGTGCTGCGGGTGATTACCCGTAACAGCCCCGCCACCTACTTTCAGGATCGCAGCGGTGAAACCGGCTTCGAATACGAGCTGGTGAAGCGCTTCGCCGACGATTTGGGTGTGGAACTGAAGATCGAGACCGCTGACAACCTCGACGACCTGTTCAATCAGATCGGCAAACCGAACGGCCCGGTACTGGCCGCCGCCGGTCTGGTCAGCAGCGAACAGCGCAAGAAACAGGTGCGGTTCTCGCATTCCTACCTCGAAGTCACCCCGCAGATCATCTACCGCAACGGCCAATCGCGGCCGACCGACCCGGGCGATCTGGTCGGCAAGAAGATCATGGTGCTCAAGGGCAGCACCCACGCCGAGCAACTGGCCGAGCTGAAACAGAAATTTCCCGGCATCGAGTACGAAGAATCCGATGCGGTTGAAGTGGTCGACTTGTTGCGCATGGTCGATGAAGGCCAGATCGACCTGACCCTGGTCGACTCCAACGAAGTGGCGATGAACCAGGTGTACTTCACCAATATTCGTGTGGCCTTCGACCTCGGCGATGCGCGCAGCCAGAGCTGGGCGGTAGGCCCGGGCGAAGACAACAGCCTGCTCAATGAAATCAATGCCTACCTCGACAAGGTGCAGAAAAACGGCACGCTGCAACGCCTGAAGGATCGCTATTACGGTCACGTCGATGTTCTCGGCTACATGGGCGCCACCACCTTCGCCCAGCATTTGCAGCAGCGCCTGCCGAAGTACGAGCAGCACTTCAAGAATTACGCGAAGAAAGAGAAAGTCGACTGGCGCCTGCTGGCCGCCATTGGCTATCAGGAATCGTTGTGGCAGCCGACCGTCACCTCGAAAACCGGTGTGCGCGGCCTGATGATGCTGACCCAGAACACCGCGCAGGCGATGGGCGTGTCCAACCGCCTCGACCCCAAGCAGAGCATCATGGGCGGCGCCAAGTACCTGGCTTATATGAAGGATCAGCTCGACGATTCGATCAAGGAACCGGATCGCACCTGGTTTGCCCTGGCAGCCTATAACGTCGGCAGCGGTCACCTGGATGACGCGCGCAAGTTGACGGCCAAGGAAGGTTTGAACCCGGACAAATGGCTGGACGTGAAGAAGATTCTGCCGCGTCTGTCGCAGAAGCAGTGGTACAGCAAGACGCGTTATGGCTACGCCCGAGGCGGCGAGCCGGTGCATTTCGTGGCGAACATCCGTCGCTACTACGACATTCTGACTTGGGTAACCCAGCCGCAGCTTGAGGGCGATCAGGTGGCTGAAGGCAATTTGCATGTGCCGGCCATCGACAAGTCAAAACCCGCGCAAGAACCTGCCCCTCTTTAAAGCAAAAGATCGCAGCCTTCGGCAGCTCCGACAGGTGTCCACATAACCTGTAGGAGCTGCCGAAGGCTGCGATCTTTTGATCTTAGCCCTTGAGAGCGGCAGCCAGAATCAGCTCTTTCATTTCCGATACGGCAGACTTGAAGCCAACGAACAACGCATGCGCCACCAGCGCGTGGCCGATGTTCAGCTCGTTGATGCCTTTGATCGCAGCCACGGCTTCAACGTTGTGGTAATGCAAGCCGTGACCGGCGTTAACAATCAAGCCTTGGGCCAGACCAAACGCAACGCCATCCGCCACGCGCTTCAATTCCTCGGCCACTTCAGTCGGGGTTTCAGCATCGGCATAACGACCGGTGTGCAGCTCGATTGCCGGCGCACCGACGCGCTTGGAAGCCGCAATCTGCCGCTCGTCAGCATCGATGAACAGCGACACTTCGCTGCCGATCTTCGACAGACGCTCAACCGCTGTCTTTATCCGCTCTTCCTGCCCTGCCACGTCCAGACCACCTTCAGTGGTCAGCTCCTGACGGGTTTCCGGGACCAGGCAAATGTGCGCCGGGCGGATGCGCTCGGCGAACGCCATCATTTCTTCGGTGACGCCCATTTCGAAGTTCATGCGGGTTTGCAGCACATCCTTGAGCAGCAACACATCGCGCTCCTGGATGTGCCGGCGGTCTTCACGCAGGTGCACGGTGATGCCATCGGCGCCCGCCTCTTCCGCGTCCAGTGCAGCCTTGACCGGATCCGGGTAGCGCGTGCCACGGGCCTGACGCAGGGTGGCGACGTGGTCGATGTTCACGCCGAGAAGAATGCGATTGCTGGTGGTCACGGATGCGCTCCTGAATTGAGAGATTCGGCGCACAGCATACGGGGTGATCAGGGCTTGCGAAACAGTTCGCGACTGACGAGCGGACGACCGCCCAAATGAACGGCCAGTGCCTGACGCATCAGACGCTTGGCGGCGGACAGCGCGCCGGGGGCGGTCCAGTCGGCTTCGGCCATGGCCAGTAATTCGACGCCGTTGAACAGGCCGGGCTGCAGCAGGAAGACGCGCTCCAGCCCCGCATCCACCTGCAGACGATAGAGACCGTCCGCCGCGACGGGTTCGCCATGGATATCGGTGTTCAGGGAAAAGCCGTAGCCGAGATCGTCCAGAAGACGCCATTCGAAGGAGCGCAACAACGGCTCCAGTGGACGACCCTCGGCCAGCGCCAGCAAGGTGGCGGCGTAGTGATCGAATACGCCCGGGTGCGGATCCTCGGCGGGCAGCAAACGGATGAGCAACTCATTCAGGTAAAGACCGCTGAACAGCGCCTCGCCGTTAAGCCACGCCGAAGTGCCGGAGCTTTCCATGCGCCCGACATTCTTCAACTCACCTTTGCCACGAAACTCTACTTCAAGCGCCACAAACGGCCGCGCCAATGTCCCGGCCTTGCCCCGCGCACTGCGCAACACCGCCCGCAGCCGACCTTGCGGCGTGAGGAAATCCACCAGCGCACTGGTTTCGCGGTAGGCGCGGGAGTGCAGGACGTAGGCGGGTTGGGCGGGAGGCGGGTTTTGCGACATGAATGTTTTTCCCGGTCGGGATTGCAAAAAAAGATCGCAGCCTTCGGCAGCTCCT
The DNA here is from genome assembly GCF_058136335.1 of Pseudomonas sp. 4CAES_32.4. NCBI lineage: Bacteria > Pseudomonadati > Pseudomonadota > Gammaproteobacteria > Pseudomonadales > Pseudomonadaceae > Pseudomonas > Pseudomonas sp. 4CAES_32.4. The sequence continues at coordinate 1,144,384 of NZ_CM176882.1, read as the reverse complement.
ACAGGTGTAAACAAGACATTGTAGGAGCTGCCGAAGGCTGCGATCTTTTGATCTTCGAATCGCTTACAGGTCGCCGTAACCCAGCGAACGCAGCGCACGCTCGTCGTCGGACCAGCCGCCCTTCACCTTGACCCACAGGTTGAGCATGATCTTGGAGTCGAACAGCAGCTCCATGTCCTTGCGCGCTTCGGTGCCGATGCGTTTGATGCGCTCGCCCTTGTCGCCAATGATGATCTTCTTCTGGCCGTCACGCTCAACGAGGATCAGCGCGTGGATGTGCAGGGTCTTGCCCTGCTGCTTGAACTCTTCGATTTCGACGGTGATCTGGTACGGCAGCTCGGCACCCATCTGGCGCATGATTTTCTCGCGTACAAGTTCGGCGGCGAGGAAGCGGCTGCTGCGGTCGGTGATCTGGTCTTCCGGGAAGAAGTGATCGTTCTCCGGCAGATGGTCAGCAATGACCTTTTCCAGTGCTTCGAGGTTGTGGCCGTGCTGCGCGGAAATCGGAATGATCTGCGCGTTCGGCAACTGCTCCTGCAACCAGCTCAGGTGCGGCATCAGCTCGGCTTTGTCTTCGATGCGGTCGGTCTTGTTCAGCGCGACGATCAGCGGGCCGGTCACGTACTGCACGCGCTCGAGCACCATCTGGTCTTCGTCGGTCCACTTGGTGCGGTCCACGACGAAGATCACCACGTCGACGTCTTTCAACGCGGCCGAAGCGGTCTTGTTCATGTAACGGTTCAGGGCCTTTTCGCCACCCTTGTGCATGCCGGGGGTGTCGACGTAGATCGCTTGCACGTCACCCTCGGTCTTGATCCCGAGCATGTTGTGGCGAGTGGTCTGCGGCTTGCGCGAAGTGATCGCGAGCTTCTGGCCAAGGATGTGGTTGAGCAGCGTCGACTTACCGACGTTGGGACGGCCGACGATGGCAACATAGCCACAGCGAGTTGCGTTTGTATCAGTCATTGCCATTCTCCACGCCCAGGGCAATCAGTGCTGCAGCGGCCGCTACCTGTTCGGCAATACGACGGCTCACACCCTGACCTCGGCTTTTTTCATTCAGTAAGACAACTTCGCACTCGACGAAGAAGGTTCGGCAGTGCGGCTCGCCCTGGATATCCACCACTTCGTAGCGTGGCAGATCGCAACCGCGCGATTGCAGGTGTTCCTGCAGGCGGGTTTTCGGATCCTTGTTGGTGTCGACCAGCGTCAGGCCTTCGAACTCGCCAGCCAGCCAGGCCAGCACTCGCTCACGCGCCATGTCCATGCCGGCGTCGAGATAGATTGCACCGATCAAGGCTTCGAGGGCATCGGCCAGAATCGATTCGCGACGGAAACCGCCACTCTTCAACTCACCTGAACCCAGTCGCAGGTAATCGCCAAGGTCGAAACCACGGGCCAGTACGGCCAGCGTCTCACCTTTCACCAAGCGTGCGCGCAAACGCGACAACTGGCCTTCGCGGGCCAGCGGGAAGCGATCGAACAGCGCCTCGCCAGCAACGAAGTTGAGAATGGCATCACCGAGGAATTCCAGGCGTTCGTTGTTGCGCCCGGCAAAACTGCGGTGCGTAAGGGCCAGCAGCATCAGCTCCTGATCCTTGAAGGTGTAACCGAGCTGGCGCTCGAGACGGCTTAGAGAAACGCTCACGGTTTACCCACGCTGAGTTCGTGGCTGGATTCCACTGCCATCGCCGGGATACGGCGCAGGCCTGGGACAATTAACGCTGTGTTCAAAAATTAAATCCTGGCGATTGCGAAGCCGATTGTGCCGACTCCAAAAATGCATTCGGCGCTGTGTTCAACAGCGCCGTGTGTAATTACTTGATCAGGCCAACCCGCGAGAAATTCGGCAGGTGACTGAGTTTCGGCTCCGGCCAGCTCATCCAGACCGCGAAGGCCTTGCCGACGATATTCTGGTCGGGAACCATACCCAGCAGATCCTTGGGAATGTTCGGATCATCCCAGTAGCGACTGTCATTCGAGTTGTCGCGGTTGTCGCCCATCATGAAGTAGTGCCCGGCCGGCACGGTCCATGTGTGATCCGGCGGCGTGCGGTAGCGGCTCATTTCCTTGCGGATCAGATGCTCGGCGGCGCCCAGTTTCTCTTTGTACAGCTCGGCGCTGCCCAGCGTGCCCGGCTCGGAGCCGATCATTTGCTCGGCAATCGATTCGCCATTCACGAACAGACGCTTGTCGGCGGTGTAGCGCACCGTGTCGCCCGGCAGGCCGACTACACGCTTGATGTAGTTGACGTTCGGGTCGCTCGGGTAGCGAAACACCATGACATCGCCGCGTTGCGGATCACCGACTTCGATGATTTTCTTGTCGATCACCGGCAGGCGGATCCCGTAAGAAAACTTGTTCACCAGAATGAAGTCACCGACGTCCAGGGTCGGTTTCATCGAACCGGACGGGATCTGGAACGGTTCCACAAGGAACGAACGCAGCACCAGCACGATGAACAACACCGGGAAGAACGACTTGCCGTATTCGACCAGCAGCGGCTCTTTGTTGAGTTTCTCGACAACCACGACATCAGGCTGACCGACACTGCCCTGATAAGAGGCAATGGCGGCACGCCGACGCGGTGCCAGGATCAACAGATCAAGCAACGCCAACAGGCCGCAGACGAACACGGCGATGACCAGCAACAGCGGGAAATTTAGTGACATAGGACCTAACTATCCAACCTGAGCACTGCAAGGAAGGCTTCCTGTGGAATTTCCACGTTGCCGACCTGCTTCATGCGTTTCTTACCGGCCTTTTGCTTCTCGAGCAGTTTCTTCTTACGGCTGACGTCACCACCGTAGCATTTGGCCAATACGTTCTTTCTGAGTGCCTTGACGGTTGTCCGGGCGACGATCTGACCACCAATGGCGGCCTGAATCGCAACGTCGAACATCTGACGCGGAATCAGTTCTTTCATCTTCTCGGTCAACTGGCGACCTTTGTAGTGCGAGTTGTCACGGTGCACGATCAACGCCAGGGCATCGACCTTGTCGCCGTTGATCAACACGTCCAGTTTCACCAGATTAGCCGATTGGTAGCGATCGAAATGGTAATCCAGCGAAGCATAGCCGCGGCTGGTGGATTTGAGACGGTCGAAGAAGTCCAGCACCACTTCGTTCATCGGCAGGTCGTAGGTGACTTGCACCTGATTGCCGAGGAACAGCATGTCGACCTGGACGCCACGCTTCTCGATGCACAGGGTGATGACGTTGCCCAAATGCTCTTGCGGCACCAGGATGTTGGCCCGCACGATCGGCTCGCGCATGTCTTCGATCGACGACACATCCGGTAGCTTGGATGGGTTGTCGACGTAAATCGTTTCACCGGTTTTCAACACCAGTTCGAAGATTACGGTTGGCGCGGTGGTGATCAGGTCCAGGTCGTACTCGCGCTCGAGGCGCTCCTGGATGATTTCCATGTGCAGCATGCCGAGGAAGCCGCAACGGAAGCCGAAGCCCAGTGCGTCGGAGCTTTCCGGGGTGTACTGCAGCGACGAGTCGTTGAGGGTCAGCTTCTGCAGCGCTTCGCGGAAGTCTTCGAAGTCGTCGGAGCTGACCGGGAACAGACCGGCGTAAACCTGTGGCTGGATGCGTTTGAAGCCGGGCAGCACTTCAACGTCCGGGGTCGAGCTCAAGGTCAGGGTGTCACCGACCGGTGCACCGTGAATGTCCTTGATGCTGGCGATGATGAAGCCCACTTCACCGGCCTTCAGGTCAGAAGTCGCGGTGTGCTTGGGGTTGAACACGCCAACGCTGTCGACCAGGTGCACCTTGCCGGTGGACTTGACGAGGATCTTGTCGCCCTTCTTCACGCGGCCATGACGCACGCGCACCAGGGAGACAACGCCCAGGTAGTTGTCGAACCAGGAGTCGATGATCAACGCTTGCAGCGGATCTTCGATGTTGCCGGTCGGCGCAGGGATGGTGTGCACCAGACGCTCGAGCACTTCGTCGACACCCAGGCCAGTCTTGGCGCTGCAGGTGACGGCGTCGGTGGCGTCGATGCCGATGATCTTCTCTATCTCTTCCTTGACGCGATCAGGATCGGCCTGCGGCAGGTCGATCTTGTTCAGCACCGGCATGACCTCAAGGCCCTGCTCGATTGCGGTGTAGCAGTTAGCCACGGACTGGGCTTCAACGCCCTGACCGGCATCGACCACCAGCAAAGCACCTTCACACGCGGCCAGGGAGCGGCTGACTTCGTAGGTGAAGTCGACGTGGCCCGGGGTGTCAATGAAGTTCAGCTGATACTTGATGCCGTCTTTGGCGGTGTAATAGAGGGTAACGCTGTGGGCCTTGATGGTGATCCCGCGTTCACGCTCCAGCTCCATGGAGTCGAGGACCTGGGCTTCCATTTCACGCTCGGCCAGGCCGCCGCACATCTGGATGAAGCGATCGGCCAGCGTCGACTTGCCATGGTCAATGTGGGCGATGATGGAGAAATTGCGGATATGACTCAAATCACTCACGGATCAACACTCAAAAAGGCTGCAGGCATAGCCCGCCGAAAAATAGCCGGGAATTGTACCTGATACACGGCGCAAGCGTCACGTTCGCCTGTCACCCGGATTGCATGCAAAAACGCCCCGATCTGTCGACCGGGGCGTTTTCAAGATTACAGCACTGGCAAAAATGCGCGCATCAACCGGCTCTTCGCAGCAGCCAGACACCCGCCAAGGCACAGACGCCAGCCGGCACCAGCACCGCGAACAGCGGCGAGAAACCAAACACCAGGCTCGAAGGGCCGAGCAAATCCTGAACAATACGGAAGGTGAAGCCGACCAGCACGCCGGTGAATACGCGCTGACCGAGGGTCACCGAACGCAGCGGACCGAAAATGAACGAGATTGCCATCAGCACCAGCGCGGCGGTTACCAGCGGCTGCAACACCTTGACCCAAAATGCCAGCCAGTAGCGACCGTTGCTCAAACCCTGCTCGGACAGATAGTGGATGTAACCCCACAATCCGCTGATCGACAGCGATTCCGGGGCCATGACTACAGTGCTGAGCAGTTGCGGGCTCAACGACACGTCCCAGCGCTCTGTTGGCGTGCTGACCACTTCAGTGCTGCGCTCGTGGAAAACCGTGGTTGCCACATCGGTGAGCTGCCAGTGATTGCCGTCGAACTCAGCTTTCTTGGCAAAGCTGGAGCTGAGCAAGTGACGCTCTTTGTCAAAGTGATAACGGGTCACGCCATAGAGCAGGCCATTGGGCTGAACGGCGTTGATGTGGATGAATTCGTCACCCTGGCGGTGCCACATACCGTGCTTGGCACTTTGTGCATCGCCACTGCCTTGCGCCAACGAGCGATTGGCCTGGGCCATGCTTTCGGTGGCCGGAGCAACGTATTCGCCGATCAGCACGCCGGCCAGCATCAGCACCAGCATCGGTTTCATCACGGCCCAAACGATCCGGCCAATCGAAACGCCCGCCGCACGCATGACCGTCAGCTCGCTGCTGCTGGCCAGGCTGCCAAGACCGATCAGACAGCCGATCAGCGCTGCCATTGGCAGCATTTCGTAGAGACGACGTGGCGCGGTGAGCAATACAAAGCTCAGGACATCCACGAGGGTGTAGGTGTCGCTGACGTCACCCATTTCATCGATGAAGGCAAACAAGGTCGCCAGACCGAGGATGATCGCCAGCACGGCGATGATCGCCATGAACACGCTGCTGCCGATGTAGCGGTCGAGTTTAACCACGGGCCACCTCCAGCGCAGCGCTGCGACGGCTGGCCATCTTCAGGCGCAGAGGCTCCCAATAAAGCAGGCCGAGGCCGATGAACAGGAAGATCGCATGCACCCACCACAGGCCGAGGGCCGGCGGGATCTTGCCTTTTTCAAGGGCGCCGCGGGCGGCAATCAGGATGGTCAGGTAAGCCATATAAAGAAGAATCGCCGGCAGCAGCTTGAGGAAACGCCCTTGGCGCGGGTTGACGCGCGACAGCGGCACCGCCATCAGGGTCACGATGAACACCAGCAGCGGCAAGGAAAGACGCCATTGCAGCTCGGTGCGAGAGCGAATGTCGTCGCTGCCCCACAAGGTCGATGTCGGCATGGCATCGCGGTCTGTGACCTCTTCGCTGACATCCGGCTTCGGCAGTTGCACGCCATAGAGCTCGTAATGAATTGCCCGATAATCGGCCTGCCCCGGACTGCCGTCATAACGGTAGCCATTGTCGAGAATCAGGTAGCGGGTGCCATCCGGGCGAACTTCCTGACGGCCCTTCTCGGCCACCAGAATGGAAATGCCGCGATCTTTCTTGTCGGCACCGAGGTTCTTTTGCGAAATGAACACGCCGCCAAGATTGACCCGATCATCAGTCAGGCTCTCGGTGTAGGTCACTCGAGTGCCATCACGCAGTGCCTGAAAGCGGCCCGGCTCGAGGGTATCGAATTCGGTCAGGGCGTCCTGCTTGTTCAGCAGCAACTGAAACTGGTTGGCACCTTGCGGGGCCAGACCGAGACTCAGCCATGCCACTACCAATGCCACCAGAGTTGCCGGAAACAAGGTCATGCGAAACAGCTTCTGCTGACTCATGCCGGTGGCCGAGAGCACGGTCATTTCGCTTTCGAGGTACAGGCGACCGTAGGCCAGCAGGATCCCGAGGAACAGGCCCAGCGGCAGAATCAGCTGCATGAAGCCCGGCAGACGATAGCCCATGATCAGGAACAAAGAGCCCGGATCGAGCTGGCCGGCAGCGGCCTGAGCCAGATATTTGATGAAGCGACCGCTCATGATGATGACCAGCAGCACGGCACTCACGGCACTGAGGGTCAACAGGACTTCGCGGGACAGATAACGGAAGACGATCAAACCAGACACTCCAGGGTTGTCAGGCTAAGGCGGCCAAACAAGCAAACACATCGACCGGCCCGCAACGCAGAGCCGTCGAAAAAAGATGCGGCATTATCCTGTGATTGGGGGCGCCTGTCACTGCGCACACTCATCCATGTCTGTAATCCGGTGCAGATCGTACAACCGAGGGTTGTCAGGCGCGGGGAGCGAGGTTCAAACTGCGGCCCTTGTCGCAGGCTTTGGCCTGCGCCTCTTCTATCTATAAGCAGGCGACTGCGGACACCGTCGAACGCCTGCGTGTTGACCATTCATTCAGGGATCCGGACATGGAACTGGTTGTAAAAAGCGTTAGCCCAGAAACGTTGAAAACCGCCACCCTGGTGGTTGCCGTCGGTGAAGGCCGCAAACTCGGCGTCGCCGCCAAACAGGTCGACGAACTCAGCGGTGGCGCGATCAGCGCCGTGCTCAAACGTGGCGATCTGGCCGGCAAGGTCGGTCAAAGCCTGCTGCTGCACAGCCTGCCAAACCTCAAAGCCGAGCGCGTGCTGCTGGTTGGCGTGGGCAAGGATGAAGAACTGGGCGACCGCCCATTCCGCAAAATCGTTGCCGGCATCCTCAACACCCTGAAAGGTCTGAACGGCAGCGACGCCGTGCTGGCGCTGGACGAAGTCATTGTCAAAAACCGCGACAGCTACGGCAAAACCCGTCTGTTGGCGGAAACCCTGGTGGACGGGCAATACACCTTCGACCAGTTCAAAAGCCAGAAAGCCGAACCGCGCGCCCTGAAGAAAATCACCCTGCTGACCATCAAGGCTGCTCAGGCTGAAGTGCAGCGCGCCGTGAACCACGCCACCGCGATTGCCAACGGCATGGCTTTCACCCGCGACCTGGGCAACCTGCCGCCGAACATCTGCCACCCGACCTTCCTCGGCGAACAAGCGAAGAATCTGGGCAAAGAGTTCAAGGATCTGAAAGTCGAAGTCCTCGACGAGAAGAAGATCAAATCCCTCGGCATGGGTTCGTTCTACGCCGTTGGCCAAGGCAGCGAGCAGCCGCCGCGCCTGATCGTCATGCAATACAACGGCGGCAAGAAATCCGAAAAGCCATACGCACTGGTCGGTAAAGGCATCACCTTCGACACCGGCGGCATCAGCCTGAAGCCGGGCGCCGGCATGGACGAAATGAAATACGACATGGGCGGCGCGGCCTCCGTGTTCGGCACCCTGCACGCCGTGCTTGAGCTGAAACTGCCGATCAACCTGGTATGCATCCTCGCTTGCGCGGAAAACATGCCGAGCGGCAACGCGACCCGTCCGGGCGACATCGTCACCACCATGAGCGGCCAGACCGTAGAAATCCTCAACACCGACGCCGAAGGCCGTCTGGTGCTGTGCGACGCGCTGACCTACTCCGAGCGCTTCAAGCCACAAGCGGTGATCGACATCGCCACCCTCACCGGCGCCTGCGTCGTTGCTCTGGGCGCGCACACCTCGGGCCTGCTGGGCAACAACGATGAACTGATCGACCAACTGCTCAGCGCCGGCAAGGCGGCTGACGACCGCGCCTGGCAACTGCCGCTGTTCGATGAATACCAGGAGCAACTGGACAGCCCGTTCGCCGACATCGCCAACATTGGCGGGCCGAAAGCCGGCACCATCACGGCGGCGTGCTTCCTGTCGCGCTTCACCAAGAACCTCAACTGGGCGCACCTGGACATCGCCGGTACCGCATGGACCAGCGGCGGCAAGGACAAGGGCGCCACTGGCCGTCCGGTGCCTCTGCTGACCCAGTACCTGCTCGATCGCGCCAAAGCCTGAACCCGTTGATGGACGGCGGCGTCACTTTCCGGTGACGCCGCTTGCCGTTCTGGAACCGCAATGACCAAAGTCGACTTCTATATCTTGCCCAGCGCCGACCCATCGGCTCGTCTGGATTTTGCCTGCAAGCTCACCGAGAAAGCCTGGCGCATGGGCCACCGCATCTACCTGCATTGCAGCGATGCCGCTCAGCGTGACGATCTCGATGCGCGCCTGTGGGCGTTCAAGGGCGAAAGCTTCGTGCCGCACGGCCCTGCCGACACCGAGCCGGACGGCTTGATCGTGCTGGGACTGGGCGATGACTGCGGTCAGCATCAGGATTTGCTGGTCAATCTCGACCTGAAAGTCCCGGCCTTCGCCAACAAGTTCGCCCGAGTGGCGGAAGTGGTGGTCGAAGACCCAACGATTCGAGCCGCCGCGCGGGAGAGTTTTCGCTTCTACCGCGAACAGGGCTATCCTCTGCAAGATCACCGTTTACAGCGACTCTGAGCATTCCAATGGACACTCCGAAACCGCAGCAAAAGCCGACACACCTGCTGGACGATCTCGAGTCGATCCGCCAGTTGCTCGGCGACGACAACCTGCAACCGCCACTGCTGACCGACACGGTCGATGAAGGCGAACAGGAACAGATTCCGATGTTGTTCGATTCTGTCGGCAATGAATCGCCGGCCGTCGAACCACCACCCGCGCCAGTGCCAGCCCCCGCTGCACAGCCTGCCGCACCTGTGGATAAAGGCCCCGACGCCTTGCTCCACCTCGACAGCGAACTGCGCGCCGCCGCGCAATTGATCATGCAAGACGTCATCGACGACTTCGCCCCGCACATCGAAACCGAAATCAAACGCCGCCTCGATGCGCGGATGGAACGGCTGTTGAGCCAATACGAATAAAGCTCCCTGTAGGAGCTGCCGCAGGCTGCGATCTTTTGACTTTTGTTTTTTAAAGACAAGATCAAAAGATCGCAGCCTTCGGCAGCTCCTACAATTAGATCTTCATCCGGCCTGCCCCGCTCGCCCTCGGCCCCATGCCCCGCTATACTTCCCGGCTTTTCCTGAATAAATGCCAATAGGGTCCCGCCGCGCATGGATAAGACCTACCAGCCGCACGCCATTGAAACTTCCTGGTACAACACCTGGGAGTCCGAGAACTACTTCGCCCCGCAAGGCGCGGGCGACTCCTACACCATCATGATCCCGCCGCCGAACGTCACCGGCAGCCTGCACATGGGTCACGGTTTCAACAACGCGATCATGGACGCCCTGATCCGTTTCCGCCGCATGCAGGGTCGCAACACCCTGTGGCAGCCGGGCACCGACCACGCCGGTATCGCCACGCAAATGCTGGTGGAGCGTCAACTCGAAGCCACCGGCCAGAATCGCCACGATCTGGGCCGCGAAAAATTCCTCGAGAAAGTCTGGGAATGGAAGGATCAGTCCGGCGGCAACATCAGCCGTCAGATCCGTCGCCTCGGCTCGTCCGTCGACTGGAGCCGCGAGCGCTTCACCATGGACGACGGTCTCTCGGAAGCAGTTAAAGAAGCGTTTGTGCGCCTGCACGAAGACGGTCTGATCTATCGCGGCAAGCGTCTGGTCAACTGGGACACCAAACTGCACACGGCGATTTCCGACCTCGAAGTGGAAAACCACGACGAGAAAGGTTTCCTGTGGAACCTGAAGTATCCGTTGGCCGACGGCGCTAAAACCGCTGATGGCAACGACTTCCTGATCGTCGCAACTACCCGTCCGGAAACCATGCTCGGCGACTCCGCCGTCGCAGTGAACCCGAACGACGAACGCTACCAGGCCCTGATCGGCAAGTTTGTCGAGCTGCCACTGGTTGGCCGCCGCATCCCGATCATCGCCGACGATTACTGCGATCCTGAATTCGGCACCGGTTGCGTGAAAATCACCCCGGCCCACGATTTCAACGACTACGAAGTCGGCAAGCGCCACAACCTGCCGCTGCTGAACATCTTCGACAAGAACGCCAACGTGCTGCCGGCAGCTCAGGTGTTCAACCTCGACGGCACGCTGAACGACAGCATCGACGGCAAGATCCCGGCTGAATACGCTGGCCTTGAGCGTTTTGGAGCGCGTAAGCAGATCGTGGCTGCATTCGATGCCGCCGGCTTGTTGGTCAGCGTCAACGACCACGGCCTGAAAGTGCCGAAAGGCGACCGCTCCGGCACCATCATCGAGCCGTGGCTGACCGACCAGTGGTACGTGTCGACCAAGCCGCTCGCCGAGCCTGCGATTGCTGCCGTTGAAGACGGTCGCATCCAGTTCGTGCCGAAGCAGTACGAAAACATGTACTTCTCGTGGATGCGTGACATCCAGGACTGGTGCATCAGCCGTCAGCTGTGGTGGGGCCACCGGATCCCAGCCTGGTACGACGAGTCGGGCAAAGTCTACGTCGGTCGCGACGAAGCCGAAGTGCGTGCCAAGCACAACCTTGGCCCGGACGTTGCGCTGCAACAGGACAACGACGTACTCGACACCTGGTTCAGTTCCGGCCTGTGGACGTTCTCCACCCTGGGCTGGCCTGAGCAGACCGAATTCCTGAAGAAATTCCACTCCACCGACGTACTGGTGACGGGCTTCGACATCATTTTCTTCTGGGTTGCCCGGATGATCATGCTGACCATGCACCTGATCAAGAACGAGGACGGCACCCCGCAGGTGCCGTTCAAGACCGTTTATGTACACGGCCTGGTGCGTGATGGTCAGGGCCAGAAGATGTCCAAGTCCAAGGGCAACGTCCTTGACCCGCTGGACATCATCGACGGTATCGAGCTGGAAGAACTGGTGCAGAAACGCACCTCCGGCCTGATGCAGCCGAAACTGGCGAAGAAGATCGAAAAGCAGACTCGCGACGAGTTCGCCGACGGCATCGCCAGCTATGGCACTGACGCCCTGCGCTTCACCTTCTGCTCGCTGGCCTCGACCGGTCGCGACATCAAGTTCGACATGGGCCGCGTTGAAGGCTATCGCAACTTCTGCAACAAGATCTGGAACGCCGCGCGTTATGTTCTGGACAAGGGCGAAGACTGCGGCCAGAACGGCGAAGCCTACGAGCTGTCGCTGGCGGACCGCTGGATCATCTCGCAGCTGCAACGCACCGAAGCCGAAGTGACTCGTCAGCTGGATCAGTTCCGTTTCGACCTGGCGGCTCAAGCGCTGTACGAGTTCATCTGGAACCAGTACTGCGACTGGTACCTGGAACTGTCCAAGCCAGTGCTGTGGGACGAAAACGCGCCGGTTGAGCGTCAACGCGGCACCCGCCGTACGCTGGTGCGGGTACTGGAAGTGGCGCTGCGCCTGGCGCATCCGTTCATGCCGTTCATCACTGAAGAAATCTGGCAGCGCATCGCGCCGCTGGCCGGCATTCAGGGCAAGACGATCATGCTGCAAGCGTGGCCAGTGGCCAACGAAGAACGCATTGATCCGGCCGCCGAGAACGACATCGAATGGCTGAAGGAACTGATGCTCGGCACGCGCAACATCCGTGGCGAAATGAACATCGGCCCGGGCAAGCCACTGCCGATCTACCTGAAGAACGTCAGCGCTGAAGACCAGCGTCGTCTGACCGAGAACGAAGCGCTGCTGAAGAAACTGGCGCGTCTGGAATCGATCACCGTTCTGCAGGCTGGTGAAGAAGCACCGTTGTCCGCTACCGCTCTGGTTGGCGAGATGGAAGTACTGGTGCCAATGGCCGGCCTGATCGACAAGGGCGCCGAGCTGGCGCGTCTGGACAAGGAAATCCTGCGTCTGCAGGGTGAAGTTCAGCGCGTTGGCGGCAAATTGTCCAACGCCGGTTTCGTCGACAAGGCCCCGGCCGAAGTCATCGACAAGGAACGCGCCAAGTTGGCGGAAGCTGAGCAGGCACTGGGTAAACTTGCAGAACAACATGCGCGAATTTCCAGCCTGTAATAAACTTTTTGCAACTTAGCAAAAACTTGAAACGCCCCGAACTTCGGGGCGTTTTTTATTGGATATTTACTTAATATTTAATTTCACCCACACCCTGCAAATAACCGATAACCTGCAACCGCAACATCAACTTCCCCTATTAATACTGAAAAGGATTTCAGCATGATCACTAATCGACAAAAATCTTTTCTCGCAACCTTGACCGTCGGCAACCATCCCGTACGACTGACCACACGCTACGCCGGCGAGCCTGTGGTGTTGGCGAAAACCTATGCGGGCATTGCCGACACCTTTTACTTCCGCTGCACGGGCGATCAGTACACTCTTTACGTCCGTTCGGAAGGTGAGCATTTCGGCAAGGTCATCGATCAGCAGGGGCTCGTCTTTACCGGCAGCAGCACGCAGAGCCATGTCAACTTCAACATGCTCGATATTGACGGCAAGACCATTACACTCAATGACATCACTGGCGAAAATCAAGTCATTCAATTATCCACACAAGGAAAGATTTTGCGCTCGGAGTTTGGCTGGGCTGACTTTCCGGCGCGCTTTGAATTAGGCGGCCAACTACCGTTGTTATTGAACATGAACATTCTGCAACGCAATACGCCATACATGAGCGATCCAGACGAAGTTTGAATCACCTACAGTTTTTATCAGTTGTTAAAAACCAGGCAGAAAACACACGCCTTCATCAGAGCTGATTCGTTCTGACGATTCGGCGCGGCTGACGGGTCCATTCCTCATACGGACAAACCCGATCAACCGCGCTCTCCCCTTTTATGTGGGACAATGCCCGCCACTTTCAGCCATACCCGAATCGACCACGCCCATGAACGCCCCCCGCACCCCCAAACCTGCGCGCAAAAAGCCTGACACCGCGACCCCGGCCAAAGCCGTCGAGCCGCGTGAAAAGGCCAGCCTGCATCCGCGCAATCGCCATCAGGGTCGTTACGACTTCCCGGCGCTGATCAAAACCACGCCGGAACTGGCGAAGTTCGTGATCATCAATCCGTACGGCAAGGAAAGCATCGACTTCGCCAGCCCCGACGCGGTGCGTGTGTTCAACCGGGCGCTGCTCAAGTCGTTTTATGGCATTCAACATTGGGATATTCCCGCAGATTATCTCTGCCCACCTGTTCCGGGCCGTGCCGACTACGTGCATTTCCTCGCCGACCTGCTGGCCAGCATGAACGACGGCAAAGTCCCGCGTGGCGCGATCGTCAACGTGCTGGACATCGGCATGGGCGCTAACTGCGTTTATCCACTGATCGGCAACAGCGAATATCGCTGGCACTTCCTCGGCTCGGAAATCGACCCGACGGCCGTGGCCGCTGCCAAGGCCATCGTTCAGTCCAACGATCTGAGCAAAGTGATCCAGCTGCGCCAGCAGGAGAATCGCAAGCACATCCTGATCGGTTTGCTTGAGCCCGGTGAACGTTTCGACCTGACCATGTGCAACCCGCCATTCCACGCCTCGATGGACGAAGCAACCAAGGGCAGCGAGCGCAAATGGCGCGCCTTGGGCAAGGCCGATCCGAAACGCAAGCTGCCGGTGCTGAACTTCGGCGGCCAGTCGGCGGAATTGTGGTGCGAAGGCGGTGAAGCGCGCTTTGTGACGCAACTGATCGCCGAGAGCGCAAACTTCCAGCACAAGGTGTTGTGGTTCAGCACCCTGGTGTCGAAAGCCTCGAACCTGCCCGCCATCGAAACCGCGCTGAAAAAGGCCGGGGTACTGGAAAGCCAGGTCGTGGAAATGTCGCAAGGGCAGAAGCAAAGCCGCTTCGTTGCCTGGACCTTCCAGACCAAGTCGGAGCAGCAGATCTGGCGTCGCGAGCGCTGGGTTCGCTAACTCCGCTCTGGACCCATGTAGGAGCTGCGGCACGCTGCGATCTTTTGATCTTGATCCTGAAGAACAGATCAAAAGATCGCAGCCTCGTTTCACTCGACAGCTCCTACAGGGTAAAGCGTCAAATCGCAGACACAAAAAAACCGTGCCCGGATCGCTCCGGTGCACGGTTTTTTATTGCTGCGTCTTACTTGTTCACAGCGTCGGTCAGGCCTTTGGCCACAACCAGCTTGATCACTTTCTTCGCAGGGATTTCGATGGCAGCGCCAGTCGAAGGGTTACGGCCAGTGCGGGCAGGACGCTCGGTCACTTTCAGCTTGCCGATACCTGGCAAGGTGATTTCGCCGCCGTTTTCCAGCTGATCGGCAACGATTTGGCCCAGTTGGTCCAGAGCGTTACGCGCGGTGGTTTTCGGCGCGTCGATAGCTTCAGCGATGTCGGCGATCAGTTGGTCTTTAGTAAGAGCCATGTAGTGTTCCTTCCCTATCAAATTCATATGGATTGCAGAGTGCAGTGTCAGCCATCGAGCCCGATCTTCTGGATCTGGCACCCTCGGCGATAACCACGACGAGTCGGGTTATAGATACCGAAATCAGGGTTTGGTTCGACCTGACAAATGCTGAGTGCACGCTTAACGCAGTGACTTCGCGTAAGACCGGGCAAAACTAGCACAGAGACAAGGAAATATCCGCCTCTAGCTACCCATTTGGTCAGCTTTATTGCTCTAAACCGCTAAAAAACTGCATAAGCGCCAATCCTCGCCCCGGTTTTGCCCTGCAACCCGCGCCAAAACCAGTGGTTGCGGTACACTGGGCGCTTTTTCGGGGGAGCCAGCCCTCCTCTCTTCCACCAGCCGAGAAGCCCATGCCGATCCGTCATTGCATCGTCCACCTGATCGACAAAAAACCCGACGGCACGCCCGCAGTTCTGCACGCCCGTGATACGGAACTGGCCGAGTCTGCAGCCATCGAGAACATGCTCGCCGACCTCAACGAGAGCTATAACGCCAAACAGGGCAAAGCCTGGGGTCTGTTCCATCCGGAATCCGGCGCGTTCCCGTTCAGTGGCTGGCTGAAGGAATACATGGACGGCGGCAAGGACTTCACCGCGTTCAGCAAAGTCGCGGTCGAACATCTGCAAAAGCTGATGGAAGAGTCGAACCTGTCGGTCGGCGGCCACGTGCTGTTCGCCCACTATCAGCAAGGCATGACCGATTACCTGGCCATCGCCCTGCTGCACCACAGCGAAGGCGTGGCGGTTACCGATGAGCTGGACGTGACCCCGTCGCGCCACCTCGATCTCGGCCAGTTGCACCTGGCCGCGCGCATCAACGTCTCCGAGTGGCAGAACAACAAGCAGTCCAAGCAGTACATTTCGTTCATCAAGGGCAAGAACGGCAAAAAGGTTTCCGAATACTTCCGCGACTTCATCGGCTGCCAGGAAGGTGTCGACGGCCCCGGCGAAACCCGCACCCTGCTCAAGGCCTTCAGTGACTTCGTCGAGAGCGAAGACCTGCCGGAAGACTCCGCCCGCGAGAAGACCAAGACCCTGGTCGATTACGCCAGCAGCCAAGCCAAACTCGGCGAGCCGATGGGCCTGGAAGAACTCTCCGAGCTGATCGACGAGGAGCGCCCCAAGGCCTTCTACGATCACATCCGCAACAAGGATTACGGCCTGTCGCCGGAGATTCCGGCGGATAAACGCACTCTGAATCAATTCCGCCGCTTCACCGGTCGCGCCGAGGGTTTGTCGATCAGCTTTGAAGCGCACCTGTTGGGCTCGAAGATCGAGTACGACGAAGAGGCTGGAACCCTGGTGATCAAGGGCCTGCCAACCTCGCTCACCGATCAGCTGAAGCGCCGCAACTGATGCTCGGCAATGTGCTGAAGAAGGTTGCACTGGTTCTGCTGGTGGTCGTGGTTTATCAGAACTGGGGCAAGATCGAGCGGGTTTTCAACCCGTCGCAGATGGTTGCCGAGCAGACGCGGGCGCAGGCCAATGTCGTGCTCTACGCCACCGACTGGTGCGGCTACTGCAAGCAGACCAAACGCTTTCTCGACAGCAAGGGGATTCCCTTCAAAGAGTTCGATATCGAGAAGGACGCCGAGGCGCGCAAGGCGTATGAAGCATTGGGTGGACGCGGTATCCCGCTGATCGACGTGAATGGCACGTTGATTCGCGGGTTTGACCCGGACGAGATTCTCGCCGCCCTGAAATAACAGCAAGATCAAAAGATCGCAGCCTGCGGCAGCTCCTACATGAGATTTGTGTAGGAGCTGCCGCAGGCTGCGATCTTTTGCTTTTATTGGGCTTCGATGCGGAAACCAAAGCGCGGGAAGTGCACATGCACCACGCCGCCACGCTCGTCTTCACGACGGATGATCAATTCCTCGCTACCGGCAAACAGCAACTCACCCACCACCGGATCAACCCCGTAATCCGTCGCCGAAATCGCCACTTGCTGGCCAGCCTTGAACCCGTTCGGGTCAACGAACTGCTCGTTCGGCAATGCCGCTGGCGTCGCATTGCGCGCCACCTCCAATGCCTCCTCGGAGGTCATCTCGCTCGCGGCGCCGTGGCCAAAGCCCAACACTCGACCCAACCACGCCGAAACCGCCGGATACTCATCCACCAGCGGCGCGGTCACATGAGTCGCTTTGAGGAACCACAGCGGGTGCGCCAGCGCGAAGTCGGCAATCGATGGCTCACCAAAGAGGAAGTCGCCCTGCTCGCGCTGCAATTGCTGCTCCAGCCGCGCCATGATCGTCGGCCATTGATGCTTGGCCTGCTCGGCGGATAAACGCGTGGCGCTGCCGCCACTGAACAGGCCCGCACGGTCGGCGAGAAAAGCCTTGATCGCTTCCGGCGGCAATTTGCCGAAACGTACGGCCACCGATTCCGGCTGGAACACCAGGCTCACGGCATGTTGAAACACCACCGAATCAACCCAGGTGGCAAAACTGGCGGTGGTCATTTCCTGACCTTCAGGAAAGAAGCTCGGCAGGGCTTTTTCCTGCTCCAGTCGACGGGCGATCAGCGACGTGTCGCAATAGATGTCGGCGCCGATTTGCAGCACCGGGGTCTTGCGATAGCCACCGGTCAGGGCAGTCAGGTCCGGTTTCGGCATGACTGGCGAGATGTGCACCGAGCGCCAGGACAAGCCTTTGAAGCCCAGCAGCAGACGGGCCTTCTCGGCAAATGGAGAGGTCGGGTAATGGTGGAGAATCAACTCGGACATGCTCGGCTCCGCTGCTCAAATAGTGAGCCAGCAGCTTAGCGTGCATTTGCTTAGCAGCCTACAGATCTGCCTGATGGGAACCAATCAGTCAGATTGATAAGACGCGACCAGACATTCCTTGGCGCTCTTCCTGAGTTTTTTGATCAGCCGTTCCTGGCGCAACGCATCGCTTTTATCGCGGCACAGCTCGGTATAAACCAGCGCCATGGCCGGGCTTGAGAGGAAGAACCGTGCGCCTTTGCCGCTTTGATGCTTGGCGAAGCGGCGCACCGGGTCGTCGCTGATCCCGCAGTACAGTGAACCGTTGGCCGCGCGCACGAGGTAGACGAACCAGGACTTGCTCACCGGTTCGGCAACGTCGACAGATTTTTCGCTCAGGCTGGACACTTCGGGATCAAGACATGTAGGAAAACAGGCCGCGATCTTATCAGCGACCGGCCTGAAATGCCTTCAGTCCCTTCAGTGCCTGCGCACGCACGGCATTGCGGACCAAGGGTGTCCAGCCCAAGAGCAGGCCTTTGAAACCCAGAGCCTGGCGCGACCAGCGCCACAGGTCGAAATGATCGTGGTGCTCGCATATTTTGCCGTCACGGAAGACGAAGCGGGCCTGGATATCGTTGATGACAACATTGCCGGTCTGGCTGAACAAATAGGTCGCGACCCAGTGCGCACCGCCGCTGCGCTCATCGGCGCGGACGTTGTCGAAGGTCAGGGAGAAGTCTTTGGCGCGGGTGGTGAGCATGCGCCACATGTCGCCAGCATCGCGCCCGCGCAGTTCGCCGAAGGCCGGGTCGCTGAACACCACGTCATCGGTGTAGCACGCAGCCATGGCCTCGGCATCGAGGCGCTGGAAAGCCTGGTAGAAACGGGTGATCAACGCGGCGTGAGCTTCACTCATGGGCAATCTCCAAATAGGTACAGATTGCCAGCACCATAATCTGCAATGCGCGGAAACACTATCGGCATTCGCTTACCGAATACCAACAACACACAAAACTAATGTGGGAGCGAGCTTGCTCGCGAAAGCGGCGTGTCAGTCAACACAGATGCTGAATGTTAAATCGCCTTCGCGAGCAGGCTCGCTCCCTCATTTAAAATGTGTACATTCAGATTCTTTCGCTTTGCACTTGCACATACAGCGCACGCCCGGCACCGAGGCCGGCGATGATCGCGCCAGTACCGATGATGCCGAAAATCCAGCCCACCGCATTCCAACCGCCCGTCCAGTCATGCACCACACCAACCGCGAACGGTCCCATCGATGCCAGCGTATATCCGAAGCCCTGGGACATGCTCGACAGATTCGCCGCGACATGGGAATCGCGCGAGCGCAGCACAATCAAAGTCAACGCCAGACTAAACGTACCGCCCTGCCCCAGACCCAGCAGAATCGCCCAGCCCCACAGCCCTTCAATCGGTGCATACAGGCAACCGAACAGACCACCCAGGGTCAACGCCATGACCACGACAATCGCCAGACGTTGATCTTTGCCGCGAGTGGCCAGCCACGGTGCGGCCAGTGAACTGGCGAGCTGGATGATCACCGAGCCGGACAACACCAGCCCCGCTTGAGTCGGCGTCAGACCACGACCAATGAGAATCGACGGCAACCAGCCGAACACAATGTAGGCCAGCGACGATTGCAGGCCCATATACAAGGTCACCTGCCAGGCCAGCGGATCCCGCAGCAATCCGCGCACGCGATAGGCGACATTGTGTGCGCCGTGTTTTTGCCCCACTTGCGGCAGCCAGAACAGCGCAGCCACCAGCGCCGGGATGACCCAGAAACCCAAGCCGACTTTCCAGTCACCGCCGAAGTGTTCGCTCAACGGCACACTGGTGCCCGCCGCCATCGCCGCGCCCAGGCACAGGGCCATGGTGTAGACGCCGGTCATGGTGCCGGCGTGTTTGGCGAAGTCGCGTTTGACGATACCCGGTAGCAATACGCCGACAATGCCGATGCTCGCGCCGCCCAACACGCTGCCGGCGAACAAGCCGATCTCACCGAAGCTGCTGCGCAAAATGATGCCGCCGGCCAGTGTCAGCAGAATCCCCAAGACCACCCGCTCGGCACCGAAACGCCGCGCCAGAATCGGCGCCAGCGGGGCGAACAAACCGAGGCACAACACCGGCAGCGTGGTCAGCAACCCGGCCTGCGCGGCCGACAAGCCGAGGCTTTTCGACACCTCGCTGAGCAGCGGCGCCATGCTCGACAGCGCCGGCCGCAGGTTCAACGCGACCAGAATCAAACCAAGCAACAACAGCCATGGCCGGCGCACCAGCGGATGGCTTTGCTGTACTTGCTCGTCATCGGCCTCGGCGTCGATCAGCAGCTCTTCTAGCTCTGCCGTGCGTTTCGGGGTTGTGGATATCTCGTGGCGGGACATGGATTTCTCGGTTTCAAGGTTCATTGATCAACTGCCTCGACAAGGCTTTGGCCCGTTCCGGGTCGCGTTGTTCGACGGCATCGAGCAACTCGATGTGCAAGTCGAACACTTCCTGACGGCGCGGGACGATGTTCAGGGTCTGGCGCAATTGCGCGCCGACGATGCTGGAGAAATAGCGATACAGCTCGCTGAGGGTCGGGTTGTGCGCGGCGTCGACCAGACGCCGGTGGAACACCAGATCGCAAGCGATATAAGTGTCGAGATCGCCGTGATAGTGACTGCCGCTGGTGCCAAGGGCCTCGCGCAATGCGGCGAGATCTTCGTCAGTGCGGCGCAACGCCGCCAGACCGATCGCCTCGACTTCGAGGATATGCCGCGTTTCCCGCGCCTGCTCCAGCGAGCAGCGCGACAACGCTTTGAGCGTGTCGAGCGGATCGACCACCGCGCGCAGGTAACTGCCGTCGCCCTGGCGAATCTCGATCAGCCCTGAAAACGCCAGCACGCGCATGGCTTCGCGCACGGTATTGCGACTGATGCCCAGCTCGGCGCAGAGCTCCGGCTCGGTCGGTAAACGCTCGCCAACCTGCCAGGCACCGCTGTTGATGCGCTGACGGAGCTGATCCAAGGCCTGATCGACCAAGGATCGTTTGATGAGTGGAGAAATGTCTGACATAGGATTCGCCCTTTCATCCAATCATAGGATGAATTTTCTGACATGTTAGTCAGACCCATGTAGGACGGCAACCACCTAGGGTCAATTGGAGACACATGGAGCGGTATTTTCGATTGGTCAAAATTACCCTTTAAGGGTAATTTCAGGGAAAGGGTTTTGCTTTCTTATGGAAAAGAACACACCCCATTACGACTTGGTGGTAGTGAAGCAAGAAGTCATCAGACTGGGCGCTAAAGCCTTTACTGGAAGCGCGATGAGCTCGGGCAAGGGCATGGGGTTAAACCTCAAACGTATGCAGCAAGCCATCTGCTCGCTGGATCGCCGAATGTTCTACAAGTCCATGACTTGCTACACCAACCACAGACACTGGCAGGATGTTTACAACATTGGATTTCACGACTTGGAGTTGTATATCAAAATCACCTACTGCCCCAACGGCGGTCCTCCCGTGATCTCTTTCAAGGAGAAGAATTTATGAATACACGGCAATGCTTGAGCTGTGGCACTCAAGAGGCGATGCAACATTTCGAACGTCGCAGTTTGACTGTCAACTACAAGAATGTTTCACGTTGGGTGCACGGCATTGCAGGGTGGGAATGCAAAGCCTGCGGCGAGATCATTTTTGATAATGATACTGACAGCGCCGAACGCTATTCTGACGCCGGCGATAAATTGCTCGAAGAATGCTTCCACGTAATGGGCACCGAGATGAAACGCATCCGCCGCAAATTGCATCTCACTCAAAAAGAAGCAGTTAAATTGCTATCCGGCGGAGGTCACAACGCTTTTTCCCGCTACGAACGCGGCGAGCTTTCACCGCCTCAACCGTTGTTCAATCTTATGCGCTTGCTAGACCGGCACCCTCACCTGCTCGCCGAAATACACGCGATGAACGAAGGCAGTGAATTGCGGCGATTGCTCGCTGCGCGCTTCCCGGAACAGGAGACGGCACCGGCGCCTTGACAAAATCTGGCAAAAATAAACCCGGAACTCGGTCCGGGTTTATTTCAGAACGTAGGTCAGATCAATGCAAAATCTGACTCAAGAACAACTTCGTCCGCTCATTCTGCGGATTATCGAAGAAGTCGTTCGGCGCCGCTTGCTCAACGATTTCGCCCTTGTCCATGAAGATCACACGGTTCGCCACAGTCCGGGCAAAGCCCATTTCGTGGGTTACGCAGAGCATGGTCATGCCGTCTTCCGCCAGACCGATCATGGTGTCGAGTACCTCTTTCACCATCTCCGGATCCAGTGCTGAAGTCGGTTCGTCGAAGAGCATGATTTTCGGCTTCATGCACAGTGCGCGGGCAATCGCCACACGCTGCTGCTGACCGCCGGACAGTTGCCCCGGATACTTGTGCGCCTGCTCCGGAATGCGTACGCGCTCCAGATAATGCATGGCGATTTCCTCGGCCTTGCGCTTGGGCATCTTGCGAACCCACATCGGTGCCAGGGTGCAGTTCTGCAGAATGGTCAGGTGCGGGAACAGGTTGAAGTGCTGGAACACCATGCCGACTTCGCGGCGGATCGCTTCGATCTGCTTGAGGTCGTTGGTCAGTTCCACGCCGTCGACGACGATGCGGCCCTGCTGGTGCTCTTCCAGACGATTGAGGCAGCGAATCGTCGTGGACTTGCCGGAACCCGACGGGCCGCACAGGACGATACGCTCGCCCTGTTTGACGTTGAGGTTGATGTCTTTCAGCACGTGGAACTGGCCGTACCACTTGTTGACGCCCTGCATCTGAATAATGCCTTCAGGGCCCACTGGCTTTTTGATTGCTTCGCTCATTTACAGAGAACTCCTAACGCTTGTGGCCAGTGTCGAGCTTGCGTTCCAGATGCATGGAATAGCGCGACATACCAAAACAGAAAATCCAGAACACCAGGGCGGCGAACACGTAGCCTTCGGTGGCCATGCCCAGCCATTTCGGATCGGCAGCGGCTTGCTTGACGCTGTTGAGCAGGTCAAACAGGCCGATGATGATTACCAGGCTGGTGTCCTTGAACAGCGCAATGAAGGTGTTGACGATGCCGGGAATCACCAGCTTCAGGGCTTGCGGCAGAATCACCAGGCCCATCGAACGCCAGTAACCGAGGCCCATCGCCGCAGCCGCTTCGTACTGACCTTTGGGGATCGCTTGCAGACCGCCGCGCACCACTTCAGCCACATAGGCCGACTGGAACAGGATCACGCCGATCAGCGCCCGCAGCAGCTTGTCGAAGTTCATGCCTTCAGGCAGGAACAGCGGCAGCATCACCGAGGACATGAACAGCACCGTGATCAACGGCACGCCGCGCCAGAACTCGATGAAGGTCACGCAGACCACCCGAATTGCCGGCATATTCGAACGACGGCCCAGCGCCAGCACAATCCCCAACGGCAAGGCGCCGGCGATACCGACAGTGGCGATCACCAGGGTCAGCATCAGGCCGCCCCATTGGCTGGTCGCCACGTTGGTCAGACCGAAACCGCCGTGCAGCAGGATGAAAGCAATGATCGGGTACAGCACCAGGAAGCTCAGCCCGTAGATCGCTTTACGCGGGACACGGGAAATGAACAATGGCGCCGCACCGATGACCGCCAGCCACACGGTCAGGTCGACGCGCCAGCGCAGATCTGCCGGGTAGTAGCCGTACATGAACTGGCCGAAACGCTGCTGGATGAACACCCAGCAAGCGCCGTCCTTGGTGCAGTCGGCGCGGGTGGTACCGACCCAGTTGGCATCAATGATTGCCCAACTGAGGATCGGTGGCACGACGAGGTAGATCAGGTAAAACGCAAACAATGTCAGCAGGGTGTTGAGCCAGCTGGAGAACATGTTCGCGCGCATCCACGCCACCACGCCGATGCTGCTGTTCGGTGGGGGCATGTCGGGTTTGAAAGTATGAGTACTCATGCGCTTTTCCTTACCGCTCGATCAGCGCAATGCGCTTGTTGTACCAGTTCATCAGCAGGGAAATGCTGATACTGATCGCCAGGTAAACGCTCATGGTGATGGCAATCACCTCGATCGCCTGACCGGTCTGGTTGAGCACGGTGCCGGCAAACAGCGAAACCATTTCCGGGTAACCGATACCGGCTGCCAGCGAAGAGTTTTTCGCCAGGTTGAGGTATTGGCTGGTCAGCGGCGGAATGATCACGCGCAGGGCTTGCGGGATGATCACCTTGCGCAGGGTCGGGCCGTTGCGCAGGCCGAGCGAACGCGCCGCTTCGGTCTGGCCGTGGCTGACCGACTTGATCCCGGAGCGCACGATCTCAGCGATGAACGCTGCGGTGTACACCGTCAGGGCGAGGGTCAACGCGAGCAGTTCCGGGATCAGCACCCAGCCGCCGACGAAGTTGAAACCTTTGAGCTCGGGCATTTCCCAGTGCAGCGGCGCGCCGAAGATCAATGCGCACAAGGTCGGGATCACCAGCAGAATCGCCAGCCCGACCCAGAACTTGTGGAACGGCACGCCGGTCGCTTCAAAGCGTTTGTTGGCCCAGCGGCACATCAGCACGATGCCGACGATGGCCACCACAATGCTGATCATGAACGCCCAGAAACCGTCGGCAGCCAGTGCGGCCGGCATGTTCAGGCCACGACTACTGACGAAGAAAGTGTCACCGAAGTTATGGCTGTTGCGCGGCCCTGGCATGGTCAGGAAGACCGCGAAGTACCAGAACAGAATCTGCAGCAGCGGCGGAATGTTGCGGAAGACTTCCACGTACACGGTCGCCAGTTTGCTGATGATCCAGTTCTGCGACAGCCGCGCCACACCGATGATGAAACCGAGGATCGTCGCCAGAACCACGCCGATCACCGTCACCAACAGGGTGTTGAGCAGACCGATGACAAAGACGCGGGCATAGCTGTCCGCTTCGGTGTAGTCGATCAGGTGTTGAGCGATGCCGAATCCGGCACTGCGCTCCAGAAAGTCGAAACCGGAGGTAATGCCCCGGTGCTGAAGGTTGGTTTGCGTGTTGTCGAACAAGTACCAGCCCAGCGAGACCACCGCCACGATGGTGATGATCTGGAATAGCCACGCACGCACTCGTGGATCGCTGAGGCTGAGCCTCTGCTTTGGTGCGCCGATTGAATTTCGCATGAAGTGCCCCGGAAAAAATGGAACAAGAACATCACCCGGCGGTTGGCCCGCCGGGCGATAGAACCATTAGCGCACTGGTGGTGCGTACTGAATGCCGCCGTTGTTCCACAGGGCGTTCAGACCACGGTCGATCTCCAGCGGAGTGCTCTTGCCGAGGTTTTTCTCGAAGATTTCGCCGTAGTTGCCGACTTGTTTGACGATCTGCACAACCCAGTCTTTCGGCAGTTTCAGGTCTTTGCCGTACTCGCCGTCAGCGCCGAGCATACGGGCGACGTCCGGGTTCTTGGTCGACTTGGCTTCGGCTTCGACGTTCTTCGAAGTGATGCCGGCTTCTTCGGTGTTGAGCAGCGCGTAGCCAACCCAACGCACGATGGCCAGCCACTCGTCGTCGCCGTTACGTACGACCGGGCCCAGTGGTTCTTTGGAAATGGTTTCCGGCAGAACCACGTAGTCCTTCGGCGAGGCCAGCTTGCTGCGCTGGGCGAACAGTTGGGACTTGTCGGAGGTCAGCACGTCGCAACGACCGGATTCCAGCGACTTGGCGCTTTCATCGGAGGTGTCGAAAGTGATCGGGGTGTATTTCAGACCGTTGCCGCGGAAGTAGTCGGAAACGTTCAGCTCGGTGGTAGTACCGGCCTGGATGCAGATGGTTGCACCGTCCAGCTCTTTGGCACTTTTCACGCCCAGCTTGTTGTTAACCAGGAAGCCGATGCCGTCGTAGTAGGTAATGAAGCCCGGGAATTTCAGGCCCATGCCCGCGTCACGCGAACTGGTCATGGTGGTGTTGCGCGACAGAATGTCGATCTCGCCGGATTGCAGCGCGGTGAAGCGCTCCTTGGCGTTCAACTGGCTGAATTTGACCTTGTTGGCGTCGCCGAATACGGCAGCGGCCACAGCACGGCAAACGTCAGCGTCGATCCCGAGGATCTTGCCGGTGGCGTCCGGTACCGAGAAGCCCGGCAGACCGTCGCTCACGCCACATTGCACGAAACCTTTCTTCTGCACTGCATCCAGGGTTGCACCCGCCTGAGCGAACCCGCTGACGCCGAGTACTGTTGCTGCAGTCACGATCGCCAGGGTGGATTTCAACATCTTCATTCAAACCTCCAGTTTTGCTCTTGTTGTGTCGGAGCTTGAGTCCAGTCGCACCCTTTTGAGGCGTTGTTGACCCGTGTTGGCTTTTTTTGGGGTCAACCGACGTCAGGACCTTCGCTATGAGTCTTTCAGGAGAAAATCCACATCATGGACAACTCACTTCTCACCAATCGGCCGAACGGGCTGTAGCCCTTTCACGTTCGCTAAGCCCGTAGCGGCCATTGGCGAACATCCATCACCGGATTCTTTGCATCCCGTCCCAAGGGGTACACTGATAGTGTTACCGCCAGGGGCGGGATCGGTTGCACGCTGGAAGCCATAGCAAAGCCCGTACCACACCGGCCGCTGAAGCGTTTGAGCGACAGGTCAATAGCAAAACTTGTACCCTTGCGACATCTTCTTAACGGATCAACCGGGCGCGCACGCAAATCACGCACTCATTGAGAGCGCCCGCACATATTTGGAGCAGCCATGACCGAGCCCTTGATTCTTCAGCCTGTTAAACCCGCAGACGCCTGCGTGATCTGGCTGCACGGCCTCGGCGCCGACCGCTACGACTTCCTGCCGGTGGCCGAGGCGCTGCAGGAAAGCCTGCTAAGCACGCGTTTTGTCTTGCCGCAGGCGCCAACACGTCCGGTGACGATAAATGGCGGATATGCCATGCCGAGCTGGTACGACATCAAGGCCATGAGCCCGGCGCGAGCGATCGATCGCGATGAGCTGGAAGCGTCCGCCGACCGCATCATCGAATTGATCGAAAACGAGCGCGCCAGCGGAATAGACGCCTCGCGGATTTTCCTCGCGGGGTTTTCCCAGGGTGGCGCGGTGGTTTTACACACCGCGTTTGTGAAATGGCAGGGACCGTTGGGGGGCGTACTGGCCCTGTCGACGTATGCGCCGACCTTCAGCGATGAGCTGGAGTTGTCAGCCAGTCAGCAGCGCATTCCCGCGATTTGTCTGCATGGCCAGTTCGACGGCGTGGTGCAGAACTCGATGGGCCGCAGTGCCTATGAGCATTTGGTGAAGCATGGTGTCACCGTGACATGGCAGGAATACCCAATGGAGCACGAAGTGTTACCCGAGGAAATTCGCGACATCGGTGTCTGGTTGAGCGAACGCTTGCGCTAAGCGTCGTGTTTAAAATCACCCTTTGATCCCTCCCCCTACGCCGCGCCCGATTCTTGCATTACACTGGCCGGCGTACATTCCTTAATCAATTGATGAGATGACCGTGCTCAAAGCACTCAAGAAAATGTTCGGTAAAAGCGAGGCTGAGCAGCTCGCGCCAGTTCCCAGTGCGCCGTCGCACGCCCCCGGTCATCGCAACGATGCACCGCAGGCCGACCGCCCCGCTCCCGTAGCGGCACCGAAGCAACAATCGACACCTGCCCCGGAAACCGCCATCGCCGCCGAACCTGCGCGCAGCGAAGCGCCGAAACCGGCCCGGCCACGCCGCGAACCGAAGCCCAAGGCTCCGGTCATTCCGTGGAAACTCGAAGACTTCGTCGTCGAGCCGCAGGAAGGCAAAACCCGTTTTCACGATTTCAAGCTGTCGCCAGAGCTGATGCATGCCATCCAGGATCTGGGCTTTCCTTATTGCACGCCGATTCAGGCACAGGTGCTGGGTTTCACCCTCGCCGGCAAAGACGCCATCGGTCGCGCACAGACCGGTACCGGCAAGACCGCCGCGTTCCTGATCTCGATCATCACTCAGCTCCTGCAAACACCGCCGCCGAAAGAACGCTACATGGGTGAACCCCGTGCGCTGATCATCGCGCCGACCCGCGAGCTGGTGGTGCAGATCGCCAAGGATGCTGCCGACCTCACCAAGTACACCGGCCTCAACGTCATGACGTTTGTCGGTGGCATGGACTTCGACAAACAGCTCAAGCACCTCGAAGCGCGCCATTGCGACATTCTCGTCGCCACTCCGGGCCGTCTGCTCGACTTCAACCAGCGCGGCGATGTGCATCTGGACATGGTCGAAGTGATGGTGCTGGACGAAGCCGACCGCATGCTCGACATGGGCTTCATCCCGCAAGTACGGCAGATCATTCGGCAGACGCCGCCGAAGTCCGAGCGCCAGACCTTGCTGTTCTCCGCGACCTTCACCGAAGACGTGATGAACCTCGCCAAGCAATGGACGACCGATCCATCGATCGTCGAAATCGAAGTCACTAACGTCGCCAGCGAAAACGTCGAGCAACACATCTACGCCGTGGCCGGGGCCGACAAGTACAAACTGCTCTACAACCTGGTCAACGATAATGGTTGGGAGCGGGTCATGGTCTTCGCCAACCGCAAGGACGAAGTTCGCCGCATCGAAGAGCGTCTGGTGCGCGACGGTGTGAATGCTGCGCAACTGTCCGGCGATGTACCGCAGCACAAACGCATCAAGACCCTGGAAGGTTTCCGCGAAGGCAAGATCCGCGTGCTGGTCGCCACCGATGTCGCTGGTCGCGGCATCCACATCGACGGTATCAGCCACGTGATCAACTTCACCCTGCCGGAAGTCCCGGACGACTACGTGCACCGCATCGGCCGCACCGGTCGTGCGGGCGCCGACGGTGTTTCGATCAGCTTCGCCGGTGAAGACGACTCCTATCAGTTGCCGTCCATCGAAGAAAAGCTCGGTCGCAAGATCAGCTGTGAAACGCCACCGACGCATCTGTTGCGTGCGGTAGAGCGCAAACGTCCACAGTAGGCGACGTTTAAATGAAAAGCGCAGCCGGCAACGGACTGCGCTTTTTTTTGCCCGGCATTTGACAGGTGCTTGCGAGAGACGACTAAAAGTCCATAATGGACAAATTAGTTTAGACCCAGACTCCGGAGCCTGACATGTCCAGTACGCCCTACGTGATCGACCACCATCAGGCCCGCGAGCTGCTGGCGCGCATTGATGTGCCGCAGATCCTGCGCAAACTGTTCCGAGATCTTGCAGCGGGTAACGCCGTGCAGCCGGCGCAGCAACTGGTGGAGTTCCCACAGGGCGCCGGCGACTTCATCAACTATCTGGGAGTGCTGGCCGAGGATGGCATCTACGGCGTAAAGACTTCGCCGTACATCGTGCGCGAGCAAGGCCCGCTGGTGACGGCATGGACGCTGTTGATGTCGATGAAAACCGGTCAGCCGCTGCTGCTCTGTGATGCCGGCGAACTGACCACCGCGCGCACCGCCGCGACCACCGCCGTGGCGGTCGACGCCCTCGCGCCGTTAAATGCCTCGCGGCTGGCGATCATCGGCAGCGGCAAGGTTGCCCAGGCGCATCTGCATTACGTGAAGTCCCTGCGTGAATGGCAGAGCATCAGTCTGTATTCGCCGAGCCTGTCCGCCGACGCGCAAACCCAGGCCTTGTTGAAAGCTATCACCCCCAACCTGAAGATCACTGACAGCCGTGAAGCCGCCCTCGCCGACGCTGACGTGATCATGCTTTGCACCTCGTCAGCGGGGCCGGTGATCGATCCGGCTGAGCTGAGTAAACCGGCGCTGATCACCTCGATCAGCACCAACGCCCCGCGCGCCCACGAAGTGCCGCCGCAGAGTCTCAACGACATGCAAGTGTTCTGCGACTATCGTCTGACCACGCCGGGGTCGGCGGGTGAGATGTTGATTGCCGCTGAGCAGCATGGCTGGAGCCAGGATTCGATTGTTGGCGATCTGGCCGACTTGCTCAGCGAGAAAGTCCAGCGCCCGGGTTACGACCGTCACGTGTTTTTCCGCTCAATCGGCTTGGGCCTGGAAGACATTGCCCTCGCCAATGCGGTTTACCACCTAACCCACTAACACCATAAATCCCCTGTAGGAGCTGCCGAAGGCTGCGATCTTTGATCTTGATCTTAAAAAACCAGATCAAAAGATCGCAGCCTCCGGCAGCTCCTACAGGGATCGCATTCCAATGGGGAGTTGCCAATGACAGATCCCCAGAGAACCACGATAGCTTTGGAGTTTTTCATGAGCCAGGCAGATTTCATCATCATCGGCGGCGGGATTGCCGGCGCTTCCACCGGTTTCTGGCTGTCGCCCCACGGCAAAGTGATCGTGCTCGAACGTGAATCGCACCCGGCCTATCACTCCACCGGCCGCTCCGCTGCGCTGTTCACCGCCGCCTACGGCACGCCGCAAGTGCGCGCACTGACCCAGGCCAGCCGAGCGTTTTTCGACAACCCGCCAAGTGGTTTCTGTGAACATCCATTGCTGACCCCGCGCGGCGAAATGACCGTGGACTTCACCGGTGACCCCGCCGAACTGAACAACCAATACCTCAGCGCCAAAGCCACGGTGCCGGAAATGCAACGGCTCAGCGCCGACGAAGCCTGTGCGCGGCTGCCGATCCTGCGTCGGGAAAAAGTCCACGGTGCGATCTACGACCCGAGTGCCAGCGACATCGACACCGACGCCTTGCACCAGGGTTACCTGCGCGGCATCCGTCGCAACAACGGTGAAGTCCATACTGATTGCGAAGTACTCGGTCTGAGTCGCGATACCGACGGTCTCTGGCAAGTACAAACCAACGGCCAGACCTTCAGCGCGCCAGTGCTCATCAACGCCGCCGGCGCCTGGGCCGACAAGATCGGCGCACTGGCCGGCGCCAAGCCGCTGGGCCTGCAACCGAAACGCCGCGCCGCGTTCATTTTCGCCGGCCCCGAAGGCGTCGACATTCATCACTGGCCGATGCTCGTCAGCCTCGACGAGTCCTTCTATATGAAGCCCGACGCCGGCATGTTCCTCGGTTCACCGGCCAACGCCGACCCGGTCGAACCCCACGACGTGCAACCGGAAGAACTCGACATCGCCATGGGCATCTACCAGATCGAAGAAGCCACCACGCTGACCATCCGCCGCCCGACCCGCACCTGGGCCGGTCTGCGCAGTTTTGTCGCGGACGGTGATCTGCTCAGCGGTTTCGATCCGCAGGTGCCGGGGTTGTTCTGGGTTGCTGCGCAGGGTGGCTACGGCATCCAGACTTCGCCGGCGATGGGCCAGGCCAGTGCGGCATTGGTGCGTGGCGAGCCTTTGCCCGAGCACTTGCGTGACTTCGGCCTGAGCAGCGCCATGCTCGCCCCTGCACGCCTCGCCTGATCGCCCACCCGGATGACGCGCCCAACGGATTGCGGCACACTCGCAGCGCCTCCTGATCACGGAGGCGTTGACGCTGCCTGGAGTTCCACTGTCATGACCGCCCCTGAATTCGACCCGGCCCTGGATAATTTCCGTGCCATCGCCGATGCCATCGCCACGCTGTTCTTTCCGCACGCCGAAGTGGTGCTGCACGATCTGCGCACGCAGAAGGTCGATTACATCGCCAACAACTTGTCCAAGCGCGAGATCGGTGACGACTCTTCCTTGGAAGACATGCTCAGCGAGGATGTCAGCGACCGGAATATCGGGCCGTACGAAAAGCTTAACTGGGACGGTCAGAAGATTCGCAGCCTGAGCAGCGTCCTGCGCGACAGCGACGGTCTGCCGCTGGCAGTGCTGTGCATCAACCTGAATATTTCGCTGTTCGAGAATGCCAAGGCTGCGCTGGACCTGTTCTTGTCGCCAAGCAAACTGATCCCGCAACCGGACTCACTGTTTCGCGATGACTGGCAGGAACGCATCAACACCTTTCTCCACGCTTGGCTGCGCGAGCGGCAACTGAGCCTGAACGTGCTGACCCGCGATCACAAACGCGAACTGGTGCTGGCGCTGCACGCCGAGGGCGCGTTCAAGGGCAAAAGCGCCTCCAACTATGTGGCCAATGTGCTGAACATGGGGCGAGCGACGGTGTACAAGCATTTGAAGGAAATGAAGGGCTAGAAATTTGCGTTGACCGATCTGGCCCCATCGCTGGCAAGCCAGCTCCCACAGGTTTTGTGTACGCCGCTAATCCCTGTGGGAGCTGGCTTGCCAGCGATGGCGGACTATCAGTCGCCGTAGATATCAGACTTGAAATACTTCTCGGAAATCTTCTGATATTCGCCACTCGCGCGAATGCCATCAATCGCACCATTCAATTGGCTGACCAGTTCGGCATTACCCTTGCGCACTGCAATCCCCGCACCCTCGCCGACGTACTTCGGATCCTTCAACTCAGGCCCGACAAACGCATAGCCCTTGCCGCGTGGCATCGACAGAAAGTCATTCAACGGAATGGTGTCGGCAAAGATCGCATCGAGGCGTCCCGCCGCCAGGTCCATGTAGATCTCTTCGTTGTTGCTGTAACGCTTGACGTTGATGCCCTTGGGTTCGAACACCTCGGTGGCGTAGCGATCAGTCGTGGTCGCGCGCTGTACGCCGACGTTCTTGCCCTTGAGGCTGGCGTATTGATCGTCGACTGTCGCGCCGTCCTTCATCACCAGACGCGACGAAGTGAAGTAGTACTTGTGGCTGAAATCCACCGACTTCTTACGGTCTTCGTTGATGGTCATCGAGGACAGCGCCATGTCGATCTTCTTCACTTTCAGCGAAGGAATGAGACCGTCGAACTCGCCTTCGACCCACACGCACTTGACCTTCATCTGCGCGCACAGGGCGTTGCCGATGTCGTAGTCGAAACCGACTATTTCGCCTTTGTCGGTTTTCGAGGCGAATGGCGGATAAGCGGCTTCGATGCCGATGCGCAGGGTTTGCTCGGCGGCGAACACGCTGGCCGAGGCCAACAGGCTCAGGGCCAGACCGGTGATGAGGGGGAGTTTCTTCATGTTCGTTCTCTCGCGGGTTGTTGTTGGTTTGGCAAGAAAGAGCTGAAACGGGAGGCAATGCTTTTTTGTACTTATAAATCCATATTGGACTCGCAGGTACATATCGTCAATTAAAGAAAAGAGAGATTTTGGGTGTTGCAGAGGGCCCCATCGCTGGCAAGCCAGCTCCCACAGTGATCGAGTCGTACACAGATTTTGTGTACACCAAAGATCCTGTGGGAGCTGGCTTGCCAGCGATAGCGGATTTGAAGGCGCTAGAGGACTTACTTGTTCCAGCGATCGGCCGCTGCATGATCACTGTCCCGCCCTTCAACCCAACGCGGCCCGTCGCTGGTGTTTTCTTTCTTCCAGAACGGTGCACGGGTTTTCAGATAGTCCATGACAAATGCGCAGGCATCGAAGGCGGCCTGGCGATGGGCGCTGGCGGCGCCGACGAATACGATCGGCTCGCCCGGCTCCAGCGCGCCGATGCGATGCAACACTTCCAGCTTCAGCAATGGCCAGCGCTGTTCGGCTTCAACAGCAATTTTGCCGAGGGCTTTTTCGGTCATACCCGGATAGTGCTCGAGGAACATCCCCGCCACATCCAGCCCGTCGTTGAAGTCGCGCACGTAGCCGACAAAACTCACCACCGCGCCGACGCCAACGTTGGCCGCGTGCATCGCATTGACTTCAGCGCCCGGATCGAACGGCGTGGCCTGCACACGAATCGCCATGGCTCAGCCTCCGGTCACGGTGGGGAAAAACGCCACTTCGTCGCCATCGACCACCGGCTCGTCGAGCTGGCAGAGGTCTTCGTTGCGTGCGCACATCAGGTTCTGCTCGCTCAGTACTTCCGCACCATCCCGTTGCACGAGCAATGCACGCACGTCATCGACGGTGGCGAAATCACCTTCAACCTTCACCGAATCGACGCCCAGCGCTTCACGGTAACGGGCAAAAAACTTCACGGTCAGGTTCATGGCTGCTCCGCTTGAAAGTGCCCGCTCTTGCCGCCGACTTTCTCCAGCAGACGCACGCTTTCGATGGTCATGCCGCGATCGACGGCTTTGCACATGTCGTAGATGGTCAGGGCGGCGACGCTGGCGGCGGTCAGCGCTTCCATTTCGACGCCGGTCTGCCCGGACAGCTTGCAGCGGGCGACGATGCGCACGGTGTCTTCGCCATCGGCGCTGAGTTCGACTTTGACGCCAGTGAGCATCAGCGGGTGGCACAGGGGAATCAGATCGCTGGTTTTCTTCGCCGCTTGAATGCCGGCAATGCGCGCCACGGCGAACACGTCACCCTTGGGATGGCCGCCGCTGACGATCATCTGCAAGGTTTCGGGGAGCATGCGCACCAGCGCTTGGGCCGTCGCTTCACGGAACGTCACGGCTTTTTCGGTGACGTCGACCATGTTGGCGCGACCTTGGGAATCGAGATGAGTCAGCACGGGATTACTCCTGATCAGGAGCGGGGATTGTAAACCTGCAGGTCAAATTTCCGCACGCACGAATGTGGTGTTCTTCGTGTAGGAGCTGCCGAAGGCTGCGATCTTTTGACTTTGATTTTTAAAAACAAGATCAAAAGATCGCAGCCTTCGGCAGCTCCTACATTTGGTTTGTCTGCTGGCATAAAAAACCGGGCGGCTGCTGGGCCGCCCGGTTTTGGGTGAAGGGTTACAAATGCGTTTCAGCGTACTCAGCCAGTATCGAGCGAGGCACCCCTTGCAGGGTGATGTGCACCCCGTTGGGGAAATCCTTGAAGCGTTCGGTCAGGTAGGTCAGCCCGGAACTGGTCGCGGACAAGTAAGGGGTGTCGATCTGTGCGAGGTTGCCCAGGCACACAACTTTGGAACCGGCGCCGGCACGGGTGATGATGGTTTTCATCTGGTGCGGCGTAAGGTTCTGGCATTCGTCGATCAGGATTCTCCTCCTGTTGGCCCATTTGTTTTGGAATTGGCTGACGCCGCCCCCAAGGTAGCCATTACGTAACTAAATACTACCGATTAAGACTTTCTCAGAATGCATCGAAGCGAATGTAGTTGAAATGCATAACCGCAATAA
This sequence comes from Pseudomonas sp. 4CAES_32.4, assembly GCF_058136335.1. NCBI lineage: Bacteria > Pseudomonadati > Pseudomonadota > Gammaproteobacteria > Pseudomonadales > Pseudomonadaceae > Pseudomonas > Pseudomonas sp. 4CAES_32.4. The sequence goes on along the minus strand of NZ_CM176882.1, from coordinate 1,109,769 downwards.
ATTGATTAGCTTAACAAAATAGTTACCAGTAGGAATTCAGTGTAAGACTTATCAAGCACCCAGCCACGAACCATCCTACAAGCCCAGTTATTGACTAGCAAATACAACGCGACTAGCTTCGCAAATGAAGTCCTATGACTTCAATCCAAACAGACTAAAACTCAAGAGGTTCTTATTATGCGCAAAGCAAATCTGCAAACTCGATTAACAGCTCTTTCCAATAACGCTTACAACATTCTAATTACACCAGCAAAACCTGAATCAAAACTAGCCAGTTAATCTCGGCCAATGTCGAGGGAGCCACCAGACTCCCTCGGCATAACTTTTACGGAGCACGTGAAGATGAGTGAGTTCAATGTTAATGAAAATCTGACAATTACCTTGAATGAAGGAGTTTTCGGATTATGGAACTTGGCAACAGGTGAACAGTACGAAATATTCGAACGACGATATCTTGACAGAATTTTCGAGCTCAACGAATTAGTTGGCATGCCTTATACATCGAAACCGGAGGATGAAATACTGATTGAAGCAGAGATATTACTAATAGGCGAAAAAGCCGAAAAGTATCAAAATACACAAAAAGCTAATGGTCCTTGGGGTTGGGACCCTATTTCAAAAATATTTCATTTTGGAAGCAATCACAACTTTCCGAGCGACCTGACAAACACTGAAGAAAACAATGAGATAGGCTATGTGGACTTCTGCAAAAGCATCGCAGAAAGAGCCCCAAACCTCGACATTGAACGAGAAGGAGAGTTAATCAAACTCCCGCCTTTGAACATTGACGCAATTGACACCTATAGCCTAAAGAAAAGCTTATGGGAGAGGACAACAACTCGAAATTTCAATGGTGAGTCTGTCCCTCTGGAAACTGTATCTAATATTTTATTCACTACATTCGGAAAGATTCACGGCGACTCACATAAAAAAAATCTCGCTGAGCGCGGTATTTCAACTGTTGGCTATCGTAGATCCTCACCAAGTGCCGGGTGCTTGCAAGCAACCGAGGCATACTTGATTGCTTTAAATGTTAGCAATCTAGAGAGAGGGATCTATCACTATAGGTCCCACCAGCACGTGTTAACAAAATTGGATAGTGGAATAAACGCCGATCTGACACAGATATTATGCCATCAAAACTTCGCAGTGGAAGCGGCCTTTCTAATAGTAATGAGTTCGCGATTTGATAAGCTTTGGTGGAAATACCCACATTCACGTGCTTATAGATCAGCTTTAATGGATGTTGGACATTTATCTCAGACATTCAATCTTGTAGCCACAGCTCACAAACTTAACACTTGGCTAACGGGATATTTTATAGACAACCTACTAAATGAACTTATAAAGATTGATGGATTCAATGAACATTCGTTATTTGTTTTAGCCGGCGGACATGGCCTGCAAGATCCTCTTAGCCCCGGAGTTGCAAAACTTTTGAAGGCAGTAAAATAAAACAAATTAGCCTTAGGTGCTCGCATGCACGATGATACGTTGAGAAAAAAAGAATACTCCGAAAAAATAAGAAAAATGGCGGATTTTAATTTTAAAAACAACGAGCTTAAAGTAGCTGCCCGACTATACGAATTGAGTATTAAAAAAGATTCAAAAAACGTAAAAGCGTTGAACAATTTTGCGGCTTTATGCGAAGAACTGGGTGAAAAAAACAAATCGGAACGCCTTTACAAGCTGGCTTGCAACTTACCAGAGGCTTCAGCAGCGGACAAACTTAAGTTTCATCAAAACCTAGCATCCATACAAGAAAAAAATGGAAAAAACAATGCTGCACTTTGGACATACCAATCAGCCGCAAAAATAGAAGGCTTCACAAAAAGCAGAGTTGCCTTTAACTATCTTGAATTACTTCAGTCGTTGCACCTGACCTCGTTTGACGCGGCAACATTCGCCAGCCTAGTGGCACTTTTTAACACAGAAGGAATAGACACTGACGCACTATCCCGAGTGTATTTTTCTCAGCTGGCACTCAAACTTGAAAAAATTACACGTGCAAAAGAAGACTACGCCACACTAGCTCTGGACATAATTGAATCAGATCCAATCGCATTAGAATTTTTAAGTAGCAGACTCATTTCCAACCACATCATAGAGGAAACTATTATAAGCATAAGAAAAAAACTTATAGAATCCATACTCAACAACAACTACAAACCAATACACCAAATCTTCCTCCGAGCCCTAAAAAAACAATGCGAACTAAATGATTTCATCTATCTGACTGACAAAGAAGAGATGTCAAACGTTGAAAAACTAAAAGACAAATACCTAAAAGAGTCACCAGCAATAAAAATTGCCGCACAATTAATACTGGAATCTTACTCAGACGAACCTTCTAAAAACCAATTAAAAAATCAAAACCATTTGGATTACCGGATCACTCAAAAACAAAACAATGAAACTACACTCCCTGCCATCCTGGAAAGCGAAACTCCTATTCAGAGTTTTTATGAATCAAATCCGTACCCAACCTGGACATCCAAACCAAAACATTCTGAATCGACACTTGATGAGCTTTTCAAAAAGCTAAACCTAAAGCAAGCACCACCAAGCAACAACATATTAGTCGCAGGATGTGGAACTGGGCGTCACGCAATTCAACTCGCCTTAACTTATCCGCACACAGAAATCTTAGGACTGGATATTAGCAAAGCAAGTTTGCAATATGCCACACAAAAGAGACACGAATATAACATTCAAAACTTGAAATTCATCTGCGGCGACATAAATAATATTCCCTCTCTAAATATGAAATTCAGCCTTATTGAGTGCATTGGAGTTCTGCATCACTTACAAGATCCTTTGAAAGGATGCGAAGTAATTCTCTCAGCACTCGAAAATGGTGGCATTGCTAAAATAGGACTGTATAGCACATACGCTAGAGTTCCTATTGCAGACTTAGCCAACCTTGCGTCTAAAAACGAAATACCTTACGCACCGAGCAATTTAGAAAAAATACGAAATTTATCAATTCAAAACTACAAATACAAAAGAATAAGGGAAATAGTTAACTCACAAGACTTCTATAGTAGAAGTGGGTGCATGGATTTACTTTTCAATCCCCTGGAGAAAACGTTCACAACCCGTGACATTCGCTCACTTATAAGAATTTTAGACTGTGAGTTTGCAGGCTTTGAAAAGGAAGAACAAAACAAATCCCCTGCGTTTAGAAAATTCAACGAGCATTCGAACATGGGCTCTCTTTTTGGCGCTTGGGAGTTATTCGAAACCCTTAACCCAAATTTTTTCAGTGAAATGTACCTATTCTGGTTAAAACCCATAAGGAAACAACAATGAAAATACTAGGCGTAAACACGGGTCATGACGGTCACATATGTCTCATTGAAAATGGAAAATTAATTTTCAGCTATGAGTCGGAAAAGAATGGCGGCAATAGGTACGCTCCGCTTTCCCTGAGTTCAGCAATAACCCACGCAGTTCAAAACATAGAAGATCTCGACGCAATCGCTGTAAGCGGATGGGCTGAAGGTATGGACCCCAGAAATCACCCAACTGAAGGCGGTTATATTGGCTTAGATGTCGAACAATCAATCTGTACTTTCGGTGGAAAAAATATAGCGTGGATAAACTGCAGCCATGAAATATCACATATATTTGCCTCTTATGCCTTATCCCCATATGCGGACAAAACATCGTGCTACGTATTACTTTGGGAAGGCTTCATAGGCAATTTTTATAAAATCAACCCGGACATGTCGATTCAAACTATAGGCAATATTCTGCAAGGACCAGGCCTTCGCTATGCATTTACCTTCGGCATAGCCGATCCAACTTTTAATTTGAAAAAAGGATATTGCAGACTCGGTGATGCGGGAAAAATGATGGCATTAGCTGCGTTTGGAACAAATGGTGAACCAGATGCATTTGAGTCAACGGTTATTGACTACATTATGAACTGCGAATCGGCAATAGACACATTAAACAAATTTGACCTAAAAGATAGCGGCTATTACAACATAGGCGTCAACACAGCGAAATTTTGCAACCTGGCAAGAAAGCTATCAGACAAGCTTTTTAGCGAGTTTTATGATTTCATCAGTACACACATTACAGAAAAGCTTCCGCTTTTAATTGCAGGCGGCTGTGGCTTGAACTGTGATTGGAACAAAAAATGGGAAACCTCCGAATTATTCGATGGGGTTTTTATTCCACCTTGCACAAATGACACTGGCGTCGGCATCGGGGCGTCCGCCATTGCCCAAAACTTATTAACTGGTAAAGCAAAACTTGAATGGTCCGTATATTCAGGACAAACTTTCATCCTCAACCCCACAAAAAACTCCTCATTTTCACCAAGTCCATTGGTACTCGAACATGTGTGCGAAGCGCTTATTGCTGGAGAAATTATTTGTTGGGTACAGGGAAATTGTGAAATAGGCCCTAGGGCCCTCGGCAATAGATCAATAATAGCGGCACCATTTTCTGCGAAAACAACTGAAAAGCTTAACTCCATAAAAAAAAGAGAACACTATCGCCCAGTAGCACCTATCTGCATAGAGGAAGATGCAAGGCTTTACTTTGAAAACTGCACTCAAAGTAAATTCATGCTGTCATTTCATCATGTAATTGACAAACGACTTAAAGCAATTACTCACGTCGATGGAACAGCAAGAGTTCAGACCGTCAGCTTTCAAGATAACAATAAAATGTACAATCTACTACTGGAGTTCAAAAAATAGTCGGGCGTCAGCGTTCTTTGCAATACTTCACTGAATTTCAAAGGCAAAGGTTTTATAAACAAACTCTCAGATCTTGAGTTATTTTGCTCAACTAACAATATATCCACCTTTGTTGTAGATGACGTAATGTACCACTCCAAGGGGATAGCGCAGTGAGCGTTCCCCAAGTGAAAGGATACGGTTATCTTTGTGGAGTGAGATTTAGTAGCTCTGTAACACTCTGGGTGGACTTTATTTTAATTTTCACTGTCCTTACATTCACATATGACGCGTCCCCACAAACTTTGGGATATGCTGCGGCAATGTATGGCTTACCAGCACTTTTCCTGGGGCCATTAATTGGTACGTTAGCAGACCATACTAGCCCTATAAAATTTTTACTAATAAGTTTCACCTTTCGATTTATCGTTGCCTGCCTTCTATTTGGAGCAAACTCTGAATCTGTTTTCTTAACATTAGTCTTCTTTAAGGGCGTATCGAACCTTGGGTCTGGTGCGGCAGAAATTATCTTGACGAGGAAGCTTCTCACAAACAAAGAATTGATCAGTAATATTTCACTAATCACGGTAATGGATCAATTTATCAAGGTCTGCTCACCTTTAGCTGCAGGTGTTATTGCAAGCATGTCAGATAAAGCGTATGGCTTTTTAATTTCCGCGCTTTTCTCACTGCTAGGGATATTCTGCGTGATTTTTCTTTCGATGAGTAACCGGCAAAAAAACATACACACATCTGATAAGCGGTCCTTTGGCAGTTTCAAGGCCTTGAAAGTATTACTAAGCTCCGGCCCATCCACACAACTATTTTTTATCTGTGCCTTAATCCAATCTGCTGTACTGGGATGCTATGACTCGCTACTGAGTCTGCATATAAAAAACTTGGGGCTTGACGAATACGTATTTGGAGTTGTCGTTAGCTCCACCGCACTAGGTGGAATTATTGCAGGCTTGAGCTTTAAATTAGTTTATCCCCATAAAATCTTCTTCTGCTCAACTTTCTCCCTATTTACGTTCGGTGTGATGGTAGTAATAGCGGGATTATTAAAGGAACCTGGCAATATGACAACACTAGCATTACTAATACTAGTATTTTCCATTGCTGGATATGCCTATGGATTAACATCTTTAGGGTTTGGCGTAACCCTTCAAAAATACTGCCCTCTATCTAATCTGGGAACAGTATCAGCTTCCAGCCGCAGTTTGATGTTGATATTTATGATTACAGGACCAATTTTCGGGGCATGGCTTTCAACGTTCTTGTCAATCGGAGGTGTTCTTGTTTCTTCAGGTGCTAGCGCCATATTGCTAGGTGCGTTTTTACACATAAAATACCGCGACATTTTTTCCGCAGAGACAAGTCGCATCGTAAACGAATAAATAGTTCCGAAAATAATCAGCGCAAAACTCTACTGCCTTGGTTTTGGAAGGTTGGAGGATTGTAAATTTAGATTTATAAAATATACAGATAATAGACTTTCAAAGGGCGGTTAGGAGTACAGGCATGATTAATTCAAAATAAAGGCAGCGGTTAAAAACCGGGCGGCTTTAAAGGCCGCCCGGTTTTGGTTGTGATGCAGTTACAAATGGGTTTCAGCGTATTCCGCCAGTATCGAGCGAGGCACCCCTTGCAGGGTAATGTGCACACCGTTGGGGAAATCCTTGAAGCGTTCGGTCAGGTAGGTCAGCCCGGAACTGGTCGCGGACAAGTAAGGGGTGTCGATCTGTGCGAGGTTGCCCAGGCACACCACTTTGGAACCGGCGCCGGCACGGGTGATGATGGTTTTCATCTGGTGCGGGGTGAGGTTCTGGCATTCGTCGATCAGGATCAGGCTCTGCTGGAAGCTGCGACCACGAATGTAGTTCAGCGATTTGAACTGCAACGGCACTTTGCTGAGGATGTAATCGACGCTGCCATGGGTGTTTTCGTCATCCATGTGCAAGGCTTCGAGGTTGTCGGTGATGGCGCCCAGCCACGGCTCCATTTTTTCCGCTTCGGTACCGGGTAAGAAGCCGATTTCCTGGTCGAGGCCCTGCACGCTACGGGTGGCAATGATGCGGCGATAGCGTTTGCTGACCATGGTCTGCTCGATCGCAGCGGCCAGCGCCAGAATGGTTTTACCGGAGCCGGCGGCACCGGAGAGATTGACCAGATGAATGTCCGGGTCGAGCAGCGCATACAGCGCCAGGCTCTGATAAATGTCGCGTGGCTTGAGCCCCCACGCCTCTTGGTGCAGCAGCGGTTCCTGATGCAGGTCGAGAATCAGCAGGCGGTCTTCTTCAATCTCCTTGATCCAGCCGACGAAGCCCTGTTCATCAATGATGAACTCGTTGATGTGAACGGCCGGCAGGTTGTCGATCAGTTGTACCTGGTGCCAGGTGCGGCCGTGGTCCTGACGGGTTTCGACCTTGCTCACGCGGTCCCAGAATGAGCCGGTCATGTTGTGGTAGCCGTTGGGCAACAGGGACACGTCGTCGACCAGTTGGTCGGTGCTGTAGTCCTCGGATGCAATACCGCAAGCGCGCGCCTTGAGGCGCATGTTGATGTCTTTGGTGACCAGCACCACCGGTTTTTTCGGCTCACGGGTGTGCAGGTCGATCAGTTGGTTGATGATTTTGTTGTCGTTCAGGTGCTCGGGCAGAATCAGGTTCGATTCAGCCTGCTTGCTCATCAGAATTGACAGCAAGCCTTTCGGCCCGCCCTTGCCGCGCTGGATCGGCACACCCAGTTCGACATCTTCCGGGGACGCATCGCCCAGGGTCTTGTCGATCAACCGGATGGCCTGACGGCATTCAGCGGCCACGCTGTGATGCCCGCTCTTGAGCTTGTCCAGCTCTTCAAGCACGGTCATCGGGATCGCGACGTGGTGTTCTTCGAAATTCAGCAGGGCGTTTGGATCGTGAATCAATACGTTGGTATCGAGTACATACAGGATTGGCTGGTTGGAGGAAGGGCTACGTCCGTGATCATCCATACTCGGTCACCTATGTCAGAGCCAGTAGACGCAATACCTGAGCGGTGCTGCGCCTCGAAGTGACTGCCGAAATCTCACCTGCGGAGATTCAAGTGACTGCAAACAAACGGGTCTTGGAAGACGCCACCTGTGTTGCAGGTTTCGGCGGTCTGTCTTCGTAATACTCCAAAACCGATGACATAAAAAAGTACTTTGACGGTTTTTTTAAGTTTATTTTGCAAAGTGACGAAAAGCCCTTGGCGGACTCCGTCGACACCGTTAGAGTCGGAAGTCCACCTGCAGCAAATTCTCTTAAAAAATCACCCCAAGCCCAATGTTTCCGGGCTTTTGCCGTTTCTCAGCGAAACGCGTCCTGACAGTCTTCCCAACCGATGCCGCTCTGCGCGGTTTGTGTGATCAGCCACGGCAACGAGGTCTTCACCGCGTCCTGCTTCATGTTGAAATTGATCACCCCGTGACGCCACAACAGCATCAGGGTCAGCACCCGTTGCGCACTCGGCGCGCCCTTGAGTTTGCCGGCGCCGTCCTGGGCATCGATGTCCCACAGAGCCACTTGCAGGCCCTGGGTGTTGAAGAAACCTTGTGCGTCACTGCGGCGCTGACCGTCCGGCGGGCGGAACAGCGGCACGTAGTTTTCCGGCAGTTTGGTCTTTACCAGATCGGCGCTGCGGCGCACTGAATCCTGCCAGTCCTGCCAGTGACTGTGAGAGCGGAACTCCCAACCCTGCACACCGACGCACTGTTTCGAGAAGCCGGCCTGCAGGCTGGTGACCGAACGATCGGCCAGCCGCGCCTGAATATCCTTGCCCAACACGAAGAACGTGCCACTGAGGTTCGACTTGCGCAGGTACTCGGTGAGCCATTCGGTATTGTCCGGTTGCAGGTTCGCGGCGCTGTCGAAGGTCAGCAGAAACAGCCGGTCGTGCATCTCGTCGCCGTTGCGCTCGTAGTCGCCGAAACGATCGAATTCATTGCTGGTCTGCGGCGACAGCGCGGCCTTGCGCATCAACTCGTCCAGGTACTGCAAATGGAAGATCCGGCTCGGCTCGGCCCACTTGGTGTAATAGCTGTCGTCGCTGACCACGAACTTGGCGGCTTGCTCACGCAAGGTCGGCAGGTCTTCGACGAGAAAGCAGAACGAGGCATCCTGATCGCAGCTTTGCTGGGCGTAGTTGTAGTTGGCCAACAAACGCTGCCAGAGTTGCTGACGCAGGCTGTTGACCGCGTCGATATTGATCGTGCGCAGGCCAAGTCGCTGAGCCAGCGCAGCTTCGTCAATCGACTCGGTGCCGAGCAGGCCACGGGCGAACATGAGGATTTCTGCCCGGGACGCCACGTCAAACAGGGTCGGGTTGCTGAGCTGTTCAGGCCAGGTGCTGCGATCCAGCGTCGCCGCATCGCCAGGCGCCGCCACGGCACCGAAGCTCAACAGCCACGCGGTGAATAAAAGAACAATGCGCAAAGGGATGTCTCCGTAACAAAACCCGCGCGGCACTATAGCTGATCCGGCACGATTCCCCTTAGCCGCGGATGATCGTTCCCACGCTCTGCGTGGTAACGCCTCCCCGGACGCTCCGCGTCCAGCTCGACGGTGACGCAGAGCGTCACAGGCGGCATTCCCACGCAGAGCGTGGGAACGATCATCGCCAAGCCGTCGATCACCTATGGGCTTGATAGCTGGAGTCAACACCGACAACCCCCTAGAATCGCCCCCACGATTAAAGGAGACGACTTCATGCTGATGGTGATTTCCCCCGCCAAGACCCTCGATTATGAAACACCGCCGGCGACCCAGCGCTTCACTCAGCCGCAATACCTCGACCATTCTCAGGAACTGATCCAGCAATTGCGCGACTTCACGCCGGCGCAGATCAGCGAACTGATGCACGTGTCCGACAAGATCGGCGGGCTCAACGCTGCGCGTTTCGGCAGCTGGACGCCCGCGTTCACCCCGGAGAACGCCAAGCAGGCCCTGCTCGCCTTCAAGGGTGACGTCTACACCGGCCTCGACGCGCAGTCCTTCAGCGAAGGCAATTTCGACTACGCGCAAAAACACCTGCGCATGCTCTCCGGTCTTTATGGCCTGCTGCGTCCGCTGGACTTGATGCAACCGTATCGCCTGGAAATGGGCACAAAGCTGGCCAACGCCCGTGGCAAAGACCTTTACGCCTTTTGGGGTACGCGTATCAGCGAATGGCTGAACGAAGCGCTGGCGGACCAGGGCGACGACGTGCTGCTCAATCTCGCCTCCAACGAATACTTTTCGGCGGTCAAACGCAGCGCGCTGAACGCGCGGATCATCAACACCGAGTTCAAGGACCAGAAGAACGGCCAGTACAAGATCATCAGCTTCTACGCCAAGAAAGCGCGGGGCCTGATGAGCCGTTTCGTGATTCAGGAAAAAATCAACGATCCGGCGCAGCTCAAGCAGTTCGATGTGCAGGGTTATCGCTTCAGTGCCGAGCAATCGAAACCCGACAATCTGGTATTTCTGCGCGACCACGCCCCCGAATAAAGCATGCCTAATGCACGACTCTTTCTATATAGAGTCGTGCACCTCGCACGATGTCAAAAATCCCTCGCCAGTTTTCGCCATTTTAATGGCGTCAGAAATCTTTCCCTGTCCTTTCTAAGATTAGTTTCACTCGACACTGATCATTTTTTTCAGTAGTGGCACCTAAATTTTTTCTCAGTAGTGGCACAAAACTATCTACCGCTAGTATCTCCCTATCAATAAAGGGCGAAACGGAAAGTGCTATCAAATTGAGACCAGTGCCATCTTTGTCAATATTTCAAGAAATTTCAGATGGCGCGATGAGCGGACAGGAACTATGTCCAAATGCGTAGCTCATACCACCGGTAACGATTCTCGCCGAGTTTGTACGAGATAACTTACGTAGGACAAAAAGCCATGTAACCAAGTTGTCACAGCAACTTGCCTAGATGACTAACTAGTCTGAAACCACACTGAAGGACAGGAGATAGGCAGCATTAATATCCCCTACAAGGCCATGGCCGCGCCCCTATAAACGTGCTCGCCTGAGCACCCAACCGCTTGATCCACGGGCCTTTCGCCCGACATCGAGCGCATAAGACCAATGCACCAGAGTCTTCCACAAAGAAGATCCGCTGCATAACAGGGCAAGTCATAACTACAAGGCCTGGTTGCGCACATCTTGAGTGCACTTATTTAGACACTCGGAACTTAGTATGCCTGCACACGGCATTGTGGCGCCTGTAAGCCGCACTTTCGAGTGCACTAGTGACCGCTGAACACCATTAACTCCGGCCTTCTAAGGCCTGATATATACAGAGGTAATTGCGATGCGCATCAGCATATTTGGTTTGGGTTACGTTGGCGCAGTATGTGCCGGTTGCCTGTCTGCACGGGGCCATGACGTAGTTGGCGTCGATGTAGCCAAAGACAAGATCGACATGATCAACGCTGGCAAATCCCCCATTGTTGAACCGGGCCTGGGCGAACTTCTGCAACAGGGTATCCAGACCGGTCGTCTGCGTGGCACGACCAACTTCGCCGAAGCGATTCGTGACACTGACCTGTCGATGATCTGCGTCGGTACGCCGAGCAAGAAGAACGGCGACCTGGAACTGAACTACATCGAGGCCGTGTGCCGCGAGATCGGTTTTGTTCTGCGTGAAAAAACCACCCGCCACACCATCGTTGTGCGCAGCACCGTTCTGCCGGGCACTGTTGCCAACGTGGTGATCCCGATTCTCGAAGACTGCTCGGGCAAAAAGGCTGGCGTCGACTTCGGCGTTGCGGTCAATCCTGAGTTCCTGCGCGAATCCACCGCCATTGCCGACTACGACCTGCCACCGATGACCGTCATCGGCGAGTTCGACAAGGCTTCGGGCGACGTTCTGCAATCGCTGTACGAAGAACTCGACGCCCCGATCATCCGCAAGGACATCGCCGTTGCCGAGATGATCAAGTACACCTGCAACGTCTGGCACGCGACCAAAGTGACCTTCGCCAACGAGATCGGCAACATCGCCAAGGCCGTCGGCGTCGACGGTCGTGAAGTGATGGAAGTGGTCTGCCAGGACAAGACTCTCAACCTGTCCCAGTACTACATGCGCCCGGGCTTCGCCTTCGGCGGTTCGTGCCTGCCGAAAGACGTGCGCGCCCTGACCTACCGCGCCGGTTCCCTGGACGTCGAAGCACCGCTGCTCAACTCGCTGATGCGCAGCAACGAATCGCAAGTACAGAACGCCTTCGACATCGTTGAAAGCCACGACAAACGCAAAGTCGCCCTGCTTGGCTTGAGCTTTAAGGCTGGCACCGACGACCTGCGCGAAAGCCCATTGGTTGAACTGGCCGAGATGCTGATCGGCAAGGGTTACGACCTGAGCATCTACGACAGCAACGTCGAGTACGCCCGTGTTCACGGCGCGAACAAGGACTACATCGAGTCGAAAATCCCGCACGTATCGTCCCTGCTCAACGCGGACTTCGATTCGGTGATCGACAACTCCGACGTGATCATCCTCGGTAACCGCGACGAGAAATTCCGTGCGCTGGCCCAGCAGGCGCCGCACGGCAAGCAGGTCATCGACCTGGTCGGCTTCATGGCCAAGGCCACCGACGCTGGCACCCGTACCGAAGGCATTTGCTGGTAAGGCAGCAGCAAGCCTCAAGCTTCAAGCCGCAAGCAAAAGCACCACGCTTGCGGCTTGAAGCCTCCATCACCTTCGGATGACGCTGATGAGCAAGCTCAAACATTTTTTTCTGCAATCAGCCGGCTGGCTTTTTTATCTCAGTCTGCTGATGGGCCTGGCCTTGATGCTGCCCACGTCCACATTCGACTCCGAGTCGAAGGACTTCATTTTCCTGATTGGCGCCGTGGGTATCTGGCGCTACTCGATGGGTGCAACGCACTTTGTGCGCGGCATGATTTTTCTCTACATCGTTTACCCGCACCTGCGCCGCAAAGTGCGCAAGCTGGGTAAAGCGGCGGATCCGTCGCATGTGTTCCTGATGGTCACCAGTTTCCGAATCGACGCGCTGACCACGGCGCAGGTCTACAGCTCGGTGATCCGCGAAGCCATCGACTGCGAACTGCCGACCACCGTGGTCTGCTCGATCGTCGAAATGTCCGATGAGCTGCTGGTCAAGGCAATGTGGGCGCGGATGAATCCGCCTGAACGCGTGAAGCTCGACTTCGTGCGCATTCCCGGCACCGGCAAGCGCGATGGTCTGGCCTATGGTTTCCGCGCGATCTCCCGTCACCTGCCGGACGACCGCGCCGTGGTCGCCGTGATCGATGGCGACACCGTGCTCGGCGAAGGCACCGTGCGCAAGACCGTGCCGTGGTTCCAGCTGTTCGGCAACGTCGGCGGCCTGACCACCAACGAATTCTGCGAAGTGCGCGGCGGCTACATCATGAGCGAATGGCACAAGCTGCGTTTCGCCCAGCGTCACATCAACATGTGCTCGATGGCCCTGTCCAAACGCGTACTGACCATGACTGGACGCATGTCGGTGTTCCGCGCCACCGTGGTGACCAACCCGGAATTCATCGCCGACGTTGAAAGCGACTCGCTGCAACACTGGCGCCTGGGCCGTTTCAAGTTTTTGACCGGCGACGACAAGTCGAGCTGGTTCAGCCTGATGCGTCTGGGTTACGACACTTTTTACGTGCCTGACGCGGCGATCAACACCGTTGAACACCCGCCAGAAAAGAGCTTCATCAAGGCCAGCCGCAAACTGATGTTCCGCTGGTACGGCAACAACCTGCGCCAGAATTCGCGAGCGTTGGGCCTGGGTGTGAAACGCCTCGGCGCCTTCACCTCGGTGGTGTTGTTCGATCAACGCGTTTCGATGTGGACCTCGCTGCTCGGTCTGACCGTGGCGATCATCGCCAGCTTCAAATACGGCACCGCGTTCATCCTCGTTTACCTGCTGTGGATCGGCATCACCCGCCTGATTCTGACCCTGCTGCTGTCGTGCTCCGGTCACCGGATCGGCCCGGCTTACCCAGCGATTCTTTATTACAACCAGATCGTTGGCGCGCTGGTGAAGATCTACGTGTTCTTCCGCCTCGACCAACAATCCTGGACACGCCAACCCACTTCCCTGACCCGTGATCTCGCCAGCTTTCAACGTTGGTTCAACACCTGGTCGTCTCGGACCATGACCTTCTCCGCCGGCAGCATTTTTGTCGCCGTGCTGCTGATGATGGTCTGACCCGCCCCTATTGAATTAACAAGGAAATCGCCCCTATGAATACCGCCGTGAACGTCAACGTAGTGCATGAATCCGAAGCCCAGCGCCAACACGCCCGCGTGAAAATCCCGGCCAAACTGCGCTTCTTCGGTCCGGACCGGACACCGGTCGAAGCGCGGGTCATCGACCTGTCCGCCGGTGGTCTGGCGTTCAACGCCGGGCAACTGCCGCTGACCATCGGCGAGGTGTACAAGGCGCGTCTGCAATTCGTCATCGACAACCTCGGTCTGGCGATGGACGTTGAACTGCAAGTGCGTTCCTACGACCGCCCGACCGGTCGCGTCGGTTGCCAGTTCCAGAACCTCGAGCAGCAGGACATTTCCACCCTGCGCCACCTGATTACCTCGCACCTGGCCGGCGACATCGTCAGCATCGGCGAAGTGCTGGCGACCCTGCAGCGCGACAACTTCACCAAGGCGCGCAAGGTCAAGGATGGCGGTTCCGGCATGACCCCGTTCGGGCGTCTGAAAGCGGTGACCTTCAGCGCCGGTATCTTCGCGGTCGGCCTGGTTGCAGCGGGGTTCATTTTCAAATCGGTGTACAGCATGTACTTCGTCAGCCACGCGCAGGCCGGTCTGGTCAGCGTGCCGGGGATGAACATCACCATGCCGCGCGACGGCACCGTGCAGAGCCTGGTCAAGTCCGACGGCGTCGCCGCCAAAGGCGCGCCACTGGCGACCTTCAGCACCAGCATGCTCGACGTGCTCAAAGGCCATCTGGAAGAAGATCAACTGTCGCCGGCCAAGGTTGAAGAACTGTTTGGCAAGCAAATGACCGGCACCCTGACTTCGCCGTGCGATTGCACCGTGGCCCAGCAATTGGTCGCTGACGGTCAGTACGCGAGCAAGGGCGACGTGATCTTCCAACTGGTGCCGCGCAACACCCTGGCCAACGTTGATGCGCGCTTCTCCTATCGCCAGTTCGGCGACGTGCGTCCGGGCACCCCAGTGAGCTTCCAGATCGCCGGCGAAGACAAGACCCGCACCGGCAAGATCGTCAGCAGCACCAGCCTGAAAAGCGAAGACCTGTCCTCCGACATCCGCGTGCAGATCAAGCCTGACGAGCCGCTCGACAGCAGCCTCGCCGGCCGACCGGTGGAAGTGAACAGCGACCGTGGCCCGAACCTGAACTGGCTGATCGACAAAGCCATGGCTGCCGGTCTTTAAGTCGAGGACATGCCTGTGACTATCACCAGTCTTTTCAGAACGCCACGATCCCTGTGGGAGCTGGCTTGCCAGCGATCGGATCAATGCGGTCCTGCTGAAATACCGAGTCGCCTGAATCGCTGGCAAGCCAGCTCCCACAGAGTTCATGTGGTGTGCTCGCTGGCGCTGGCAGTGTCTCTGGCCGGTTGCGCCGGCTTGCCCGATCAGCGCTTGGCCAACGAAGCGCTCAAGCGTGGCGACACGGCCACCGCCGCGCAGAATTATCAGCAACTGGCCGATCTCGGTTACAGCGAAGCGCAAGTCGGCCTCGCTGATATCCAGGTCGACAGCCGCGACCCCGAGCAAATGAAACAGGCCGAGGCGACTTACCGCGCCGCCGCCAGTGTTTCGCCGCGCGCTCAGGCGCGTCTCGGTCGCTTGCTGGTGGCCAAGCCGGGTTCCACCGAAGCCGAGCACCAAGAAGCCGAAAGCCTGCTGAAAAAAGCCGCCGCCAATGGCGAAGGCAACACGTTGATCCCGCTGGCGATGCTGTACCTGCAATACCCGCACAGCTTCCCCAACATCAACGCCCAGCAGCAGATCGATCAGTGGCGCAAATCCGGCTACCCGGAAGCGGGTCTGGCCCAGGTGCTGCTGTATCGCACTCAGGGCACCTACGACCAGCACCTGGATGACGTGGAAAAGATCTGCAAAGCCGCGCTCAACACCACTGACATCTGCTACGTCGAACTGGCCACCGTGTACCAGAAACGCGCCCAGCCTGAGCAACAGGCCGAGCTGATCAAGCAGATGCAGGCCGGTTACAGCCGTGGCACCGTCACCGCGCAGCGCGTCGATTCCGTGGCCCGTGTACTGGCCGATTCGACCCTGGGCAAGCCTGACGAAAAAACCGCGCAGTCGTTGCTTGAGCCGATCGCTCCCGGCTACCCGGCGTCGTGGGTCACCCTCGCGCAATTGCTGTACGACTACCCGGAACTGGGCGACGTCGACCAGATGATGAAGAACCTCGACAACGGCCGCGCCGCCGATCAGCCGCGCGCCGAACTGTTGCTGGGCAAGCTCTACTACGAAGGCAAAATGGTCCCGGCAGACGCCAAAGTCGCCGAAGAACATTTCCAGAAAGCCGTTGGCCGTGAAGTCGCCGCCGACTACTACCTCGGGCAGATCTATCGTCGGGGCTACCTCGGCAAGGTCTATCCGCAGAAGGCTCTCGACCACTTGCTGACCGCTGCGCGCAACGGCCAGAACAGCGCCGATTTCGCCATCGCCCAATTGTTCTCCCAGGGCAAGGGCACTCAACCCGACCCGGTCAACGCCTACGTATTCAGCCAATTGGCCAAGGCGCAAAACACCCCGCAAGCCGATGAGCTGGCGACCACCCTCGCCGCGCAATTGCCGCCCGAGCGTCTGGCCGAAGCCCAACGTCTGCTGCAACAAGAGCAAGCCAGCCGTGGCGCTCTGAACCAGAACACGCTGCAACTGCACGCCCTGCAAGAAGAAGACGGCGAGGAAAAATTATGAAGTTGAATCCATTCGTGAAGGCCGGTATTGGCCTCACCTTCGCGCTGATCTGGTCTTGCCCGACACTGGCCGCGATGACTGAAACCAAGAACTTCGGCCTCGAAGTGAAAGTCACCGGCCAGTCCGAAGACGACCGTGACCTCGGCACCGCCAGCGGCGGCGACGTCAACGGCGTCGGCCTCGATTTGCGTCCGTGGATCTACGGCGAAAGCGGCGCGTGGAGCGCCTACGCCATGGGTCAGGCCGTGACGTCGACCGACATCATCGAAACCGACACCCTGCAACAATCCGACGGTGAACAAACCACCGACAGCGGTGATCGTGAAACCAAGAAAAACTACCTGGCGATGCGCGAATTCTGGGTGGGCTACAGCGGCTTCACACCGTACCCGGGCGAGATGCTCAAGTTCGGTCGCCAGCGTCTGCGCAATGACGATGGCCAATGGCGCGACACCAACATCGAAGCGCTGAACTGGACCTTCGACACCACCCTGTTGCGCGCCAACGCCGGTGTCGCCGAACGCTTCAGCGAATACCGCACCGACTTGAAAGAGCTGGCGCCGAAAGACAAGGATCGCCTGCACGCCTACGCCGATGCCGCCTACCAGTGGACGCCTGGCCAGTGGGTCGGCATACGCGGTCATCACACCCACGATGACGGCAAACTCGATTACGCCGAGCCGGGCGTTCCGCGCGACTCGCTGGATAAAACCGAGAACGGCGACATCAGCTGGCTCGGCCTGACCGCCGACAGCGACGCCTACAACTGGCGCAACACCAACACCGTCAACTACTGGGGCAGCATCACCGGCATGAGCGGCGACCGCGACACGGTCAACGCGCTGAACGCCGATGGTTCGCGCCCGGCGCAAGCCAAGCGCAGCGATGACGTTAACGGCTGGGCTACTGACATCGGTGTGCGTCTGCGCCTCGATCCGCAATGGCAAGTCGGCGGTGCGTATGCCCGCGCCAGCGCCGATTACGAGCAGAACGGTCTGGAGAGCAACCGCTCCAACTACACCGGTACGCGCTCGCGGGTTCACCGTTTCGGCGAAGCGTTCCGTGGCGAAATGAACAACATGCAGACCGCAACGCTGTTCGGTTCGTGGATGGTCAACGACGAGTACGACGCCAGCCTGATCTACCACAAATTCTGGCGTGTCGACGGCAACAAGCCAGTCGGCAGCAACGGTATCAACGCGGTGGAAAACAACACCGACGACGTCACCGGCGCCATCCTTTCCAGCACCTCGCTGCCGCTTGAAGACGGCAACAAGGATCTCGGTCAGGAGATGGACCTGGTCGTCACCAAGTACTTCAAGCAAGGCCTGTTGCCGGCGGCGTTGAGCCAGTCAATCGACGAGCCTTCGGCCCTCGTGCGTTTCCGTGGCGGTGTATTCAAACCGGGCGATGCCTACGGCAAGCAGGTTGATTCGTACATGCACCGCGCGTTCATCGACGTGATCTGGCGCTTCTGATGCAAACCGCCAAGGGAGTGCCCGACATGATCAGCACCAGGATAGGCTCACTCAGCCTGCTGGCCGGCGCGATGCTGCTGGCCAGCGCCGGCGCCTTCGCCAACGTGGAGCCGACGGCGCCACAACCGGCCAAGCCGGCCACCGTGGCCAAAGAACTGCAACAAGCCAAGACCTACACCGTCAGCAGCGCGCCGACCGACGCGCTGAATCTGGCCGCGCCGAAATTGCCTGACCTGTCCGGCTTCACCGCCGAAGCCGCTGCGGCGAAGATCGTCCGCAGCAAACCGGGCAAGATCAGCGTGCGCCGGATGATGCAGGAAGACGCGCTGAAGGACTTCATCGGCGGCGACAACAAGATGGCCGAATGGGTGGTGCGTCAGCACGGCATCCCGCAGGCAATCTTCGTCGACGACGGCTACATGAACCTCAAGGATCTGGCGAAGAAACTGCCCAAGCAGTACTTCAGCGAGACCTCACCGGGCGTGTACCTGTCGAAGCTGCCGATCGTCGTCGGCCGTAAAGGCATTCTCGAAATCGATGGCCAGACCCAGGAACTGCGTCTGTCGCAAGAGGCCGGCTCGTTCCTGGTCAACGACGGTCAGCTGTTCGTCCGTGACACCAAAATCACTGGCTGGCGCGAGAAGGAAAACGGCCCGGCAACGTTCCGTTCGCCGAAGGAATTCCGTCCGTTCCTGCTCGCCTGGGGCGGCACCGAGACCTACATCGTCAACAGCAAGATGGCCAGCTTCGGTTACGCCAACAGTAAGTCGTACGGCGTGAGTATTTCCCAGTACACGCCGAACATGGCCAAGGTGCTCAAGCGCCCTGAACCGACTGGCTGGATCGTCGGTTCCGAGTTCTCCGACATGTGGTACGGCTTCTACTGCTACGAGACCCGCGACTTCGTGGTCAAGGGCAACACCTACAAAGACAACATCGTTTACGGCATCGACCCGCACGACCGTTCCCACGGTCTGATCATTGCCGAGAACACCGTGCACGGCACGAAGAAGAAGCACGGGATCATTATTTCCCGTGAGGTCAACGACAGCTTCATCTTCAACAACAAGAGTTTCGACAACCATCTCTCGGGCCTGGTGATCGACCGGAACAGCGTCAACAACATCATTGCCTACAACGAGATCTACAAGAACCACACCGACGGCATCACCCTCTACGAGTCCGCCGACAACCTGCTGTGGGGCAATGAGGTCATCAGCAACAAGCGCCACGGCATCCGCATTCGTAACAGCGTGAACATCCGCCTCTACGAAAACGTCGCCATGGCCAACGGTTTGACCGGCGTCTATGGCCACATCAAAGACCTCACCGACACCGACCGTGACATCAAGCTCGACCCGTTCGATGCGCAAGTGTCGCTGATTGTCGTTGGCGGTGAGCTAGCGGCCAACGGCAGCGGCCCGCTGTCGATCGATTCGCCTTTGAGTGTCGAGCTGTATCGCGTGTCGATGCTGGCGCCGACCAAATCCAGCGGCATCAGCTTCAACGGCATCCTCGGCGAGCGCCAGGATGAAATTCTCGACCTGCTGGTGCGCCAGCAGAAAGCCGTGCTGATCGACCCTGTCGAACGCCAGACCGAAATGCAGGACTGAGGATAATTTTATGCACCCACACTTGATCAAATTACTCAGCCTGTCGGCCCTGACCGTGGGCATTCTCGCGGCCAGCAACGGCGCCCGCGCCGACGAAAGCGCCGCAGCCACGCCGCCAAAATTCAGCGCCGAACCGTGCTGCAACCTGTGCCCGGCTGCACACGACGCGAAGAACTACACCACGCGTTATCAGCAGAACTTCACCACGCTGGTGCAGGCGCAAGGCGACTGGCTGTTCCGGACGCAGGAAGACCTGCGCACCGAGTTCAACACCACTCCGGCCGGCTACAAGCGTCTGCAACAGTTGCACGATGCGTTCAAGGCAAAAGGCGTCGAGCTGGTGATTGTTTATCAGCCGACGCGTGGCCTGGTGAACCGCAACAAGCTCAACCCGCAGGAAAAAGCCGCGTTCGATTACGAGAAAGCGCTGGGCAACTACAAGACCATGCTCGGCCGTTTCGCCAAGATGGGTTACGTGGTGCCGGACCTGTCGCCGCTGACCAATGAGTCGCTGCCGGACACCCTGCCCGCCCACGATTTCTACTTCCGTGGTGACCAACACTGGACACCATACGGTGCGCAGCGCACGGCGAAAATCGTCGCCGAAAAGGTCAAGCAGATCCCGGCCTTCGCCGACGTGCCCAAGCGTGAATTCGAGACCAAGCGCTCCGGGCGCATGGGCAAGACCGGCACCCTGCACAACATGGCCGGGCAGCTGTGCGGCACCAGTTACGCGATCCAGTACATGGACCAGTTCACCACCGAGCCTAAGGGCGAGGCCGGTGACGGCGACCTGTTCGGCGATTCCGGCAACCCGCAAATCACCCTCGTCGGTACGTCGCACAGCGGCAAGAACTACAACTTCGCAGGCTTCCTCGAAGAGGCCATTGGCGCGGACATTCTCAACGTTGCGTTCCCCGGCGGTGGTCTGGAAGGTTCGATGTTGCAGTACCTCGGCAGCGATGAATTCCAGAAGACCCCACCGAAGATTCTGATCTGGGAATTCTCGCCGCTGTACCGCCTCGACCAGGAAACCATCTACCGCCAGATGATGTCCCTTCTCGACAACGGTTGCGAAGGCAAAGACGCGCAAATGTCCGCGAGCACCACGCTCAAGCCGGGCGGCAAACAAGAACTGCTGGTCAACAGCAAGAACCTGAACCTGCAGAACAGCAGCCATCAGGTCGACATCCGCTTCGCCGACCCTTCGGTGAAAACCCTGCAAGCCACCCTCTGGTACATGAACGGTCGCCACGAGGACATCAAGATCGAGAAACCGGAAACCTCCGACACCGACGGTCGTTTCGCCTTTGAGCTGCGCACGGACGAAGACTGGGCCTCGCAAAACCTGCTGGCGGTTGAAGTCCAAGGCCCGGAAGCGGGCACCGCGCCGCAGAAAGTCGAAGCGAAAATCTGCAAACGCAACGTATTCCCGGGCGCTGGGCCACAAACCGCTCAGGTCGGGCAATGAGGTCTGCTATGCGAAACTCGAAACTGAAAACTCTTTTAGCGCCGACGCTGCTCGGGCTGGCGATCTTCGCCGGCACCGCGCAGGCCGCCGCGCCACTGCGTCCACCTCAGGGCTATTTCGCGCCTGTGGATAAATTCAAGACCGGCGACCACAGCGAAGGCTGTGATGCGATGCCGACGCCGTACACCGGACCGCTGCAATTTCGCAGCAAATACGAAGGTTCGGACAAGGCCCGCGCGACGCTGAACGTGCAGTCGGAAAAAGCCTTTCGCGACACCACCAAAGACATCACCACGCTGGAACGCGGCACCGCCAAACGCGTGATGCAGTTCATGCGCGACGGTCGTCCGGAACAACTTGATTGCACGCTGAACTGGCTGACCGCCTGGGCCAAGGCCGATGCGTTGATGTCGAAAGACTTCAACCACACCGGCAAGTCGATGCGCAAATGGGCGCTGGGCAGCATGGCCTCTTCGTACATTCGCCTGAAGTTCTCCGACTCGCATCCGCTGGCGCAGCATCAGCAGGAAGCGCAGTTGATCGAGGCGTGGTTCAGCAAAATGGCCGATCAGGTCGTCAGCGACTGGGACAACCTGCCGCTGGAAAAAACCAACAACCACTCCTACTGGGCCGCATGGTCGGTGATGGCGACTTCGGTCGCGACCAACCGCCGCGACCTGTTTGACTGGGCGGTGAAGGAATACAAGGTTGGCGTTAATCAAGTCGATGCCGACGGTTTCCTGCCGAACGAACTCAAACGCCAGCAACGCGCCCTCGCCTATCACAACTACGCCCTGCCGCCGCTGGCAATGATCGCCAGTTTCGCCCAAGTCAACGGTGTTGATTTGCGCCAGGAAAACAACGGTGCGCTGAAGCGTCTCGGTGATCGGGTGTTGTCGGGGGTGAAAGACCCGGATGAATTCGAGAAGAAGAACGGCAAAGAGCAGGACATGACCGATTTGAAAGAGGACATGAAACTCGCCTGGCTGGAACCGTTCTGCACGCTCTACACCTGTGCGCCGGATGTGATCGAGAAGAAGCACGGCATGCAGCCGTTCAAGACCTTCCGCCTCGGCGGCGACCTGACCAAGGTCTACGACCCGTCCCATGAAAAGGGCAACAAAGGTTCGTAAGGCAGGACACAAAACCCTGTGGGAGCTGGCTTGCCAGCGATTGCATTCCGACATTCAACACCGATGTCGACTGACCCGACGCTATCGCTGGCAAGCCAGCTCCCACAAGGGTTGTGGTGAATCTGGATGCAATACATCCCCCGGGTTTTTCGTGGGGGGTTTGGGGGGGCTTTGGCCCTTGACTGTTGGTTCAAACATGGAGAGATCGGGATGGTATTTTCATCCAACGTGTTCCTGTTTCTGTTCTTGCCGATCTTTCTCGGCTTGTACTACTTGAGCGGGCAACGCTATCGCAACCTGCTGCTGCTGATTGCCAGCTATGTGTTCTACGCCTGGTGGCGTGTGGACTTCCTCGCGCTGTTCGCCGCCGTCACGCTGTGGAACTACTGGATCGGCCTCAAAGTCGGTGCCGCTGGCGTACGAACCAAACCGGCGCAGCGCTGGCTGTTGCTCGGTGTCGCAGTCGACCTGTGCATCCTCGGCTACTTCAAATACGCCAACTTCGGCGTCGACAGCATCAACGCGATGATGACCTCGGTCGGTCTTGAGCCGTTCATCCTCACCCACGTGCTGCTGCCGATCGGTATCTCGTTCTACATTTTCGAATCGATCAGCTACATCATCGACGTGTATCGCGGCGACACCCCGGCCACGCGCAACCTGATCGACTTCGCCGCGTTCGTAGCGATCTTCCCGCACTTGATTGCCGGCCCGGTGTTGCGTTTCCGCGACCTCGCCGACCAGTTCAACAACCGCACGCACACCCTCGACAAGTTCTCTGAGGGCTGCACACGGTTCATGCAAGGTTTCATCAAGAAGGTCTTCATCGCCGACACCCTCGCGGTGGTCGCTGACCATTGCTTCGCCCTGCAAAACCCGACCACGGGTGATGCCTGGCTTGGCGCGCTGGCCTACACCGCGCAGCTGTATTTCGACTTCTCCGGTTACAGCGACATGGCCATTGGTCTGGGCTTGATGATGGGTTTCCGCTTCATGGAAAACTTCAAACAGCCGTACATCAGCCAGTCGATCACCGAGTTCTGGCGTCGCTGGCACATCAGCCTCTCCACCTGGCTGCGTGACTATCTGTACATCACCCTCGGCGGTAACCGTAAAGGCACGCTGATGACTTATCGCAACCTGTTCCTGACCATGCTCCTCGGTGGTCTGTGGCACGGGGCGAACATCACCTACATCGTCTGGGGCGCCTGGCACGGCATGTGGCTGGCGATTGAAAAAGCGCTGGGCCTGAACACTTCGCCGCGCAGCCTCAACCCGATCCGCTGGGCGCTGACCTTCCTGCTGGTGGTCATGGGCTGGGTGATCTTCCGCGCCGAGAACCTGCACGTTGCCGGTCGTATGTACGGCGCGATGTTCAGCTTCGGCGACTGGTCGCTGTCGGAACTCAATCAGGCCAGCCTCACCGGTCTGCAAGTGGCGACCCTGGTAGTGGCGTACGTGACGCTGGCGTTCTTTGGTCTGCGTGATCTGTACACCAATCAGCCGCCGGCCAAGACCAAACCTGAAGTCAACGTCGAGGCCAACGGCCCTGCCACAGCGACGCCGGGAATGATCAAAGCCGCGCCTGGCGAAAACCCGGCGAGCATCCATGAGCCTGGCTACACCGTCGGCGTCGAAGCCCAGGTGCAACCGGCCTACTGGAGCGCGGATTGGTCCCGCTATGTGATGCGCGGCCTGATTCTGCTGCTGTTCATCGCCTCGATTCTCAAACTCTCGGCGCAAAGCTTCTCGCCGTTCCTTTACTTCCAGTTCTGAGGGATCTGACATGACCCGCTCATTACGCATCTTCTACATCGCCCTGTTCCTGGTGACGCTGTTGGTCCTCGGTCTGTGGTCGGTTCGCAGCTTCTTTGGCTTCAGCACCAACGCCGATGCAACCGTGCTCAATGGCCGCTGGACCAAGGCGGTGGAAACGCACTACGACGATGAATTCCCGATCAAGCGTCTGGGCACCAACCTCTGGGCCGCGCTGGATTTCAAACTGTTCAATGAAGGTCGTCCGGGCGTGGTGCTCGGTCGCGATCAGTGGTTGTACAGCGATGAGGAATTCAACCCGATCGTCAACGAAGAGCTGAACCTGCAAGGCAACTACGCGCTGGTCGAAGGCGTGCGCCAGACCCTGAAAGCAAAAGGCGTGAAACTGGTGATGGCGATCGTGCCGGCCAAGGTTCGTCTGTACCCGGAGCATCTGGGTGAAGTGAAACCGGCGAGCATTCACGAAAACCTCTATCAGGATTTCCACCACCGCGTGGCGGCGGACAAGATCCTCGCCCCTGACCTGCTCAAGCCGTTCCAGCAGGCCAAGCAAAGTGGTCAACAAGTGTTCCTGCGCACCGACACGCACTGGACGCCGGAAGGCGCCGAGATTGCCGCCAACACCCTGGCGAAAACCATCGCCGACAAGTTCCCGCTCAGCGGCGAGCCACAGCGCTTCGTCACCACGCCAGCGGAGAAGGTCACGCACAAGGGGGATCTGCGTCTGTTCCTGCCGCTCGATCCGCTGTTCGAAAACCTGATGCCGGCGCAAGAGCCGCTGCAAAAACGCAACACCGTCGCGGCCGGCGATCAGCCTGCCGGCGACGACGCGCTGTTCGCCAGCAATGAAGTGCCGGTGGCACTGGTCGGCACCAGCTACAGCGCCAACCCCAACTGGAACTTCGTCGGTGCCCTTAAACAAGCGCTGCACAGCGACGTGGTGAGCTACGCCGAAGACGGCCACGGCCCGATCCTGCCGATGCTCAGCTACCTGAAAAGCGAAGACTTCAAGAACAGCCCGCCACAGGTGCTGATCTGGGAGTTTCCTGAACGTTATCTGCCTGTGAACAACGAAATCGGCGACGCCGACCCGCAGTGGGTCGCAGAGCTTAAACAAGCCGGCGCGCGCCAACAAAACGTAGCAATCAACACTAAATCCGAGACGCCCGATCGGGCGCAAAACTGAAAGAGAGGTACACCATGACTTTCACTACTACTCCTCGTCGTCTCGCTAAAAGCTTCGCACTGGTTGCTGGCCTCAGCGTACTTTCCGTGCCTGCCTTTGCCGGTGGCGACGCCGCGCTCTACGGCCCGACCGCACCGAAAGGCTCGACCTTCGTGCGTGTCTACAACGCCAGCAACGCTGAAGTCAGCGCCACTGTCGGCAGCACCAACCTGAGCGATGTTGCGCCACTGGCCAGCAGCGACTTCAGCTTCATGCCGGGCGGTGATTACAGCGCCAAAGTCGGCAGCCAGACCCTGCCGGTGAAACTCGCCGGTGACCACTACTACACCCTGGTCAACAACGCTTCCGGCGCGCCGCAACTGATCGAAGAGCCGCCGTTCAAGAACAAGCAGAAATCCCTGGTGCGCGTGCAGAACCTCAGCGACAAGCCGCTGACCCTGAAGACCGCCGATGGCAAGACCGACGTGGTGCCAAACGTGGCCGCCAAGGGCCGTGGCGAACGTGAAATCAACCCGGTGAAAGTCAGCCTGGCGCTGTACGAAGGTGACAAGAAAGTCGGCGACGTAAAACCGGTCGCCCTGGAGCGCGGTGAAGCCGCAGTGCTGTACGTCACCGGCAGCGGCAGCAGCCTGTCGCCAGTCTGGGTGAAACGCCCGGTATCGACTCGCTAATCGCTCGAGCTATCAGCTACAAGCCTCAAGCTGCAAGTGACGTGCTTCTAACTCACCGCTTGCAGCTTGCAGCTCTCAACTGCATTTTATGGAGTAAACAATATGATTCCGGTGATCTTGTCAGGTGGTAGCGGTTCACGTCTTTGGCCGCTTTCGCGTAAGCAGTTCCCTAAGCAATTCCTCGCCCTGACCGGCGAACACACACTGTTCCAGCAGACCCTCGAACGCCTGGTGTTCGAAGGCATGGACACCCCGATCGTGGTCTGCAACAAGGATCACCGCTTCATCGTCAACGAGCAGTTGGCCAACCGCAATCTGGAATGCCAGCGCATCCTGATGGAACCGTTCGGTCGCAACACCGCGCCCGCCGTGGCGCTGACCGCGATGATGCTGGTCAATGAAGGCCGTGACGAGTTGATGCTGGTGCTGCCGGCCGACCACGTCCTCGAAGATCAGAAAGCCCTGCAACGCGCCCTCGCCCTCGCCACTGTCGCTGCCGAAAACGGCGAAATGGTCCTTTTCGGCGTGCCGGCGACCAAACCGGAAACCGGTTACGGCTACATCAAGTCCACCGGCGATTCGCTGCTGCCCGAAGGCGTTAGCCGTGTCTCGCACTTCGTCGAAAAACCTGACGTCAAACGCGCTACCGAGTACGTTGCGTCCGGCGGTTACTACTGGAACAGCGGCATGTTCCTGTTCCGCGCCAGCCGCTTCCTCGAAGAGCTGAAAAAGCACGATCCGGACATCTACGACACCTGCCTGCTGACCCTTGAGCGCAGCGAGCAGGACAACGACACCGTGACCTTCGACGAAGCCACCTTCGCCTGCTGCCCGGACAACTCCATCGACTATTCCGTGATGGAAAAAACCCAGCGTGCCTGCGTAGTGCCGCTGACCGCAGGCTGGAGCGATGTCGGTTGCTGGTCGTCGCTGTGGGAAGTCAACGAGAAAGACGCCAATGGCAACGTCAGCAAAGGCGACGTGGTCATTCAGGACAGCAAGAACTGTATGATCCACGGCAACGGCAAACTGGTGTCGGTGATCGGTCTGGAAAACATCGTCGTGGTCGAAACCAAAGACGCCATGATGATTGCCCACAAGGACTCGGTTCAGGGCGTCAAGCAGATGGTCAACACGCTCAACGAGCAGGGCCGCAGCGAAACCCAGAACCACTGCGAAGTCTATCGTCCGTGGGGTTCGTACGATTCGGTGGACATGGGCGGGCGTTTCCAGGTCAAGCACATCTCGGTGAAACCGGGCGCGTGCCTGTCGTTGCAGATGCACCACCACCGCGCCGAACACTGGATCGTGGTCAGCGGCACCGCTGAAGTAACCTGCGATGAAAACGTGTTCCTGCTCTGCGAAAACCAGTCGACCTACATCCCGATCGCCTCGGTGCATCGCCTGCGCAACCCGGGCAAGATCCCGCTGGAAATCATCGAAGTTCAGTCGGGCTCGTACCTGGGTGAAGACGATATCGAACGCTTCGAAGATATCTACGGCCGCTCCACCCCGATCGAACGCGGCGTCTCGGTGAAAACCATCGCGCAGTGATCGATCTGCAATAAGAAGCCCCCGTCCAGCCCACTGCGTCCCCTATCCGCAGCGGGTTGGGTGGGGGCTTTTTTCTACCCGGCATTTGAGCCTCGACGTGGACGGCTTTCGAAAGCGTCGGTGAAGTCACTGTGGATAACGTCGGTCGATGGCTGCCCGAAGCCCGCAAGAAACAATCTCTGCGCCAAAGGGCTTGGCGCTTGCGAGGTCGATGCAAACAATGAGGTTTGATTAGCGACTGCCATTGAGCCGACGTTGCGCACGGTGCTCTCCGGTGCACTCGACATCGGCGCGACGGGCGCGGACGGCATCGTCAACTGTCGATACTGAATCCGCGTCTGGGTTTCCGAAATGTCCATCATGTTGCCCATCGCGACACTCATTGCACCAACCACTTGCACCGCCGGATTTTTGGTAGCCATCAACAGTCTGCCTCCGTGCTGGAATGTTGAGGCCACCGCGCCGCGCCGCTGCGTAAGAACTTGCGGGTCTTCGACCGGGCTGTTGAACGCGACCGACAGGGGGCCCATGATCTGGCTGGTGATACTCGCGCCCAGCGCCGTGTTCATGACGGAGGAAAGCACCTCACCTGCGTGATACAACACTGGCCCGGAGGGCGGCGATGTCTGGGTTCTGGCGGCGGCACGCACATGCGCCTGATGCGTGTTGAACGGCGAATTACTGTGGCGACCCAGTACTTCCACCTCTTCGGGGATGGCTTGACGATAAGCCTGGACTCGTTGGTCCGGGTCATCGGCAAAAAAATTGCGCACGGGCTGCATGCCATTCGCCTGGAAGGCATTTACGAAGCCGTTGTCCGCCAGATCCTGATACGTCCGGTCTTCATGTTTCGGGCCGTTATTGAGTCCATCGGGATCGCGGTAAAACAGCGGATTGTTGCGCATCGCACGATAGCGATTAGGCCCGTCGATCGCCCCCGCGGGATCAGGGTTCAGCCAGCGCTGCAGCCATGGAATGTAATAGCGATAGCCATAGTCATACAGCCCCGTCGCATCGCGTTCCTTGCCACTGTAGCGAATGGTTCGGTAGCTGACCTCGGACGCTTGATGCCATGCCGTTGCGCCAAACGGGTAGAAGGCTTCCCGACTGATGATCCGGCCATCTTTGGCCAGTTCAAGCCCCACCGAGCCCAGATGATCGCTGAAGTGATAGCGGAACTGATCGTTGACCCCGGACGGTGGCGGACTGTCCCAATGGATGACCCGAACGCTATTGAGTCCGGCCGCAACGACGATAACCTGCCGCTCCTCGCCCGTGCCGCTGTCGCTGCGCAGCTCCAGTCCGGGCAGATAGCGCACCTGTGCGACGACCGTTCGCGCGCCGGTCTGCAACGCGCGAATCTTGCGCACACGCAGGCCTTGGCCGTCGTAGCCATACACTTCCTGATCACTCAAGCCGTCATCCCGCTGCACCGGGGTGATCGATTGCAACTGATTGCGCAAATTCCACGCCAGCGACCGGCCCGCTGCCAGCTCGCGCAAATTACCTCGAGCATCGAACGCCGCAGCGATTTCGGTTTCACCGGGCGGCACGCCGTTGCGCCAGGGCAGGCAACGATTGCTATAGCGCGCAGCGTGCAGATCATGCCCGGGCGCTTGGGCGCCAACGTGGCTCAGCTTGAGCAAGTTGCCGCTGTCGTCGTAGCGGTAGTGCTGACGATAATTGGCCGGCGCCGCGTCCCCCTGCTCACCCGCCTCCCAGCCACTCGCTTCGCTCAACTGATAAAGGCTGTCGTAGCGAAAACGACTGATCGGCTCGATACGCTGGTTGGCAAAATGACGCACCGGCAATGCCTGGTCTTCGATACTGAGGATATTGCCCATGGGATCGTATTGATAAAGCAGATGCTGCAACGCCACGCCCCGCTCATTGATAGCCCGGCGCGCCAGCAGCCGACCATCCTGCGCGCTATAGCGCAACGTCGAGCTGACGCGATTGCCGGCAATTTCGTACTCGACCCGACCTTCAGCGTTGTAATGAATGTCACTGACCAGCATCTGCGACGTGGCCTGATGCTGCAATTGCAAAGCGGCGCTGCGCAAGCACCCCTCCAGGGTCATGACAAAGGTTTGCCGGTGCCCCTTCGCATCGAGTTGTTCGAGCAGCGGCCCGAGCGGCGCATAGCGCCATTGCGTGGTCGCACCCGACCCGGGTTCGAGCTGACGCGCGCGCTCCTCGATCGGCAATGGCCAGTCGGGACTGACCGCATCCAGAGTGAAATGCCGGGTGTTTTCAAGGCATTGCCCGGTGATCGCAAACTGCTCGAACAGCACACTACCGGCCGGATCGTCGTGGCGGATCAACTGACCGAGCTGATTGCGCTGCGGCTCGGCGTGATCCGGTTGGCCGTAAAGAAAGCGCTCGGCACAACGTCGAGGTTCGCCATCGCCGGCTTCGAACTTCGCCAGCGGGCGCAGCAAACCGTCGAATTCAGCCTCATAGCGGGTGCCACGGCTATCCCATCCCGATAGCCTCTGGCTGCCGGGGCCAAACAAGTCGATCTGCATGCCGGCATCGGTGCTGTCCGAACGCAATACCTGCCCGCTCAACGCATATACCGTGGTCAGACTGGCCGGCGCCAGCGGATCCGCCGCTTGCAGTCGCCACAGGCGCGGATCCCATTGCTGCACTGCGCGCCCGGCGGCGTCTTGCAAAGTACGGCTGATGCGCGACTGCGCCGGCGCGCCATCATCGGCACGCCAGTAGCTCACCGTTCGGATCTCCAGACCACGCGGGTCGATGACCGCCAGTGTCGGCGTTTTGCTGTGCGTACCCATGGGGGTGCCCGAATCCTTTTTTGGCCTTTGGCTATCTGAGCAGGCGCCAGAACGGGTGCCTACTGTCAGAAATTACAGTTCCGACCAACGGTGCATTGCGTGACCAGGCGAATGTCCATTCGCGTGGCCCTTCGGTAGGATGGAAGCCACGAACTCAAGGAGCGTTCCCCTATGTTCATCGGCGTTTTGCTGGTCATCACCTGGCTCGTTTTGCTGCTGCGCTATCCGGCCAAGGCCTTGCCGGTGTCGGTGGCGGCTGCGATTGGCCTGGGTCTGGTCGCCATGTGGGTGGTGTGGCTGGACAACCGCGAGATCAAACAACTGGCGCGCCTTGAGCTGCGCATCAGCTATGCGCCCCAGCAGTGCCCGGCCGATCGCCCGTTGCAATTGAAGATGAACAACGGCAACAGCGTGCCGCTGACCGAACTGCGCTGGCGCATTGCGGCCTATGCGCCCGGCGACACGGTCAATCTGGCCGACAATCAATACACCGCGCCGCGTTATCGTGGCCCGGGCGAACTGCAGGCCGGTGGCAACTGGGAAGATTGTTTGCCGCTGCCACCGCTGCGTCCCGGCTATCGCCCGCAAACCCTGGAGTTTCGCGCCGAACGCTTGCAAGGTAGTTTCTCCGACTGATCCTCTTCCCCCAAATTGCTGCACAAGGAATGCGCCATGCCCGTTGCGTTGATTACCGGTTGTTCCAGCGGCATCGGCCGCGCCCTCGCCGATGCGTTCAAATCCGCCGGTTACGAAGTCTGGGCCAGTGCGCGCAAGAGCGAAGACGTCGCCGCCCTCGGCGCTGCCGGATTCACCGCCGTGCAACTGGACGTCAATGACGGCGCCGCGCTGGAGCAACTCGCTGAGCGAATCAACCAGCAACACGGCGGCCTCGATGTGTTGATCAACAATGCCGGTTACGGGGCCATGGGTCCGCTGCTCGACGGCGGCGTGCCGGCCATGCAGCGCCAGTTCGAAACCAACGTATTTTCGATTGTCGGAGTCACTCGCGCGTTGTTTCCGGTGCTGCGCCGGGCCAAGGGACTGGTGGTGAATATCGGCAGCGTGTCCGGTGTTTTGGTCACGCCGTTTGCCGGTGCTTACTGCGCTTCAAAAGCCGCGGTACATGCGTTGAGCGATGCCTTGCGCATGGAGCTGGCGCCCTTCGGCATTCGCGTGCTGGAAGTCCAGCCGGGGGCGATTCAATCGAGCTTCGCCAAAAACGCCGGCCATGAAGCCGAGCAGCTGATCAACGAACAATCGCCGTGGTTTCCGCTGCGCGAAGGGATCCGCGCCCGAGCCAAGGCCTCACAGGACAAACCGACGCCGGCCAGCGAGTTTGCTGCTGAGTTGCTCAAGGCTGTGCAGCAGAGCAAACCGCCACGGCTGGTCCGCATCGGCAATGGCAGCCGCGCGTTGCCGTTGCTGGCGGCGTTGTTGCCCAAAGGTTTGCTGGAATCGACGTTGATGAAGCGGTTCGGCTTGCGCGGGCAGCTCTGAAACCGCATCGACCCGATCGCTAGCAGGGCTAGCTCCCACAGGGATTTGTTAACGACATCGCTCCGCTGTGGAAGCGGTTTGAGTTGCGCGGGCAGCTCTGAAACCGCGTCGCCCCGATCGCTAGCAGGGCTAGCTCCCACAGGGTTTTGTGAACGACATCGCTCCTCTGTGGGAGCGGTTTGAGTTGCGCGGGCAGCTCTGAGACCGCGTCGACCCGATCGCTAGCAGGGCTAGCTCCCACAGGGATCTGTGAACGACATCGCTCCTCTGTGAAAGCGGTTTGAGTTGCGCGGGCAGCTCTGAAACCGCGTCGACCCGATCGCTAGCAGGGCTAGCTCCCACAGGGATTTGTTAACGACATCGCTCCTCTGTGGAAGCGGTTTGAGTTGCGCGGGCAGCTCTGAAACCGCGTCGCCCCGATCGCTAGCAGGGCTAGCTCCCACAGGGTTTTGTGAACGACTTCGCTCCCCTGTGGGAGCCAGCCCTGCTGGCGATGGGGCCAGAACATACAACACGGAATTCAGCCCCAACCTTTCATGAAATCAATAAACGCCCGCACTTTCAGCGGCAGATGCCGGGTGTCCGGGTACAACGCGTACACCCCTTGCTGCGCAAAGCGATGATCCGCCAGCAAACGCGTTAATCGCCCGGCATCCAGATCCTCCTGGATCAGCCATTGCGGCAGAATCGCCACGCCCTGTCCGGTCAACGCAAACGCCCGCAAGGTCGCCGAGTTGTCCGCGACGATGGCGGTGGTTCCCGGTTTCGGCTGGTAGACATGCTCCAGTCCGTGCGGATCAGTGACGGTCATCTCGGGCACTCGGCCATGCCCTAGCGTCGGCATCGACTCCAGCGTTGCCAACGTGGCCACTGGTGCGAAGCGTTCGATCAACCCAGGCGCAGCCACCGCAAACACTTCGAATGTCGACAACTGCACCGCCCGCAAATTGGAGTCGTGCATGCGCCCAAGACGAATCGCCATGTCGAACCGTTCGGAGATCAGATCGGCATGGGTCGAAGACGTCGACAGATGAATATTCAGCTGTGGCTGCTGCTGGCGAAACACCTCCAGCGCCGGCACCACCTGAGCCAAGGCAAACTCCACGGTGGTGGTGATGCGCAGCGTGCCCTTGAGTTGCGAATGCTCCGAACGCGCTTCTTCGATCGCCAGCCGTGCTTCGTCCAAGGTGCGCAGACAGCGTCGATAAAATCGTTCGCCCGCATCGGTCAGCGCCAGTTGCCGCGTGTTGCGGGTGAGCAAGGTCACCCCCAGCTCTTCCTCCAGGCGCTTGAGATTGAAGCTCACCACCGCGCGCGTCTGGCCCAGCGTTTCGGCGGCAGCGGTCAACGAACCGGCCTCGACCACGGCTTTGAATGTGTCAAAACGGTCCAGGCTGACCATACTCAGCGGCGCTCCTTGTCAAAATAATTTTGACAAACTAGCAGCCAAACCAGCGTTTTCCTATGGCTAAAAGCGCCCTACCCTGCACGTCTCATCACAGGGAAGTTGCCATGGCTTATCGCTCGAAAGTCGCGCTCGTGTATCTGCTGGGTTTCGCCCTCGACCTGCTCAACATGTTTGTCGCCAGCATTGCCTACCCGGACATTGCTCAGCAATTACACGCCTCGGTGACGCAACTGGCGTGGATCACCAACGCCTACATGCTCGGCCTGACGCTGGTGATTCCGCTGAGCGTGTGGCTGGCGACACGGGTGGGCGAGCGCCGGCTGATCCTCGCTTCATTGCTGTTGTTCGGCATTGGCTCGGCACTGGTGGCGCAGGCCGGATCGATTGAAAGCCTGATCGGCTGGCGACTGCTGCAGGGGCTGGGTGGCGGGTTGCTGCTGCCGATCGGACAGGCGTTGGCTTATCGGCAGTTTCCGCCGTCGCAGCGCGCGCATTTTACCGGCGTGGTGTTGCTGGTGGCGCTGCTGGTGCCGGCACTGTCGCCGGCCGCCGGTGGACAGATTGTGCAGGCGTTGTCGTGGCGCTGGATTTTCTATCTGAATCTACCGGTCGCGTTACTGGCTTTCGCGCTCGGTGCGTTCTGGCTGAAACCCGATCAGCCCAATCATGAGCGCCCGACCCTGGACGCCCGTGGCCTGTTGCTGGCGGCGTCGGCCCTGAGTCTGTTGCTGATCGCCGTCAGTCTGCTGAGCGCCGCCGACAGCCGAATGATCGGCGCGGTTGTCCTGATACTCGGCGCTCTCACGTTGTGTTTCTACTTGCGCGATGGCTGGCGTAAACCCGGCGCCATACTCGATCTGCAACTGATCAAGAATCCCTCACTGCGCTTGGCAATGCTGATCTACCTGTGCGTGCCGGGCGTGTTCACCGGCACCCACATGATTGCCGTGTTGTACCTGCATAACCTCGGCGTCGGCGCCGCACCAATCGGTGCGCTGATGCTGCCGTGGGCCGCCGGTTCTGGCGTGGCGATCATGCTCGGCAAACGCAGTTTCAATCGCCTCGGCCCCAAGCCATTGCTGAGCGTCGGCCTGCTCCTGCAATGCATCGGCATCGTCCTGCTGATGCGCATCGAACAACCCGCCAGCACGCCGCTGATTCTCGCCTACGCAATGATGGGCCTGGGCGGCAGCCTGTGCAGCGTCACCGCGCAGACCCTGGCCTTCGTCGGCATACCCGCGGAAAAAATGGGCCACTCCAGCGCCCTGTGGAACATCAATCGCCAGCTCGGTTTTTGCCTCGGTGCGGCACTGCTCAGTTCACTGCTGGGCGCCCTCGGCGGCCACGCATTCCACGCCTGTTTTGCTGCTGCCGCGCTGCTCACGCTGATCCCGATGGCCAGTGTTCTGCGCTTTGATTCGACCACTGTGCTCGCGCTGCTGAACCCATCCCCCCTTGAGGAAACATCCGCATGAGCGATTACGCCGCCTATTTTGAAGAAGTGATTCAGGCCCACGAAGCCATCGAGCGATGGTTTGCCGTGGAGGAAAATGACGCTGCATTGAGGCAATTGTTGAGCCGCTTTTCGCCAGCGTTTTCGATGGTTTCGCCGCTGGGCCGGGTCTTGGATTTTGACGCGCTGGCGGCGCTGTTCGGGATGGCTGGGGGCAAGAAAAACGGCTTCAGGATTGAGCTCAGTGAACTCCACGGGATTGCATGGCATGAGCACGGTGCGACGGTCAGTTACCGCGAGCGGCAGACCGACGCGAGCGGGCTGCATTCGGATCGGCGGGCGACGGTGGTGTTTGAACAGACCGAATCCGGGCGGGTGATCTGGCGGCATCTGCAGGAGACGTTTTGTGCTGAGTGATTGATTACCGGTATTGGGCTGATACACCGAGTTGCCCTTATCGCGAGCAGGCTCACTCCTACAGGTGATCTTCGGTGTGACGCAGATCCAGTGTAGGAGTGAGCCTGCTCGCGATGCAGACGACGCGGTTCATCAGTTGTCCACGGAATCTTGCTTCACCACCACCGTGCAAGTAATCCCCGCCGCCAGCAACACGCCCTCCGGCACTTCATCAATATGAATCCGCACCGGCACTCGCTGCGCCAAGCGCACCCAGTTGAACGTCGGGTTCACATCGGCAATCAGCTCGCGGCTTTCCGGGTTGTCGCGATCGTAGATGCCACGGGAGATGCTTTCCACATGGCCCTTGAGCACTTCGCCGCTCATCAGTTGCATGTCGGCTCTATCACCGACTTTCACGTGGGGCAGTTTGGTCTCTTCGAAAAAGCCGTAAACCCAGAATGAGTTCATGTCGACCACGGCCATTTTCGCCTCGCCGATGCGCGCGTAGTCACCGCGATGCACGTTGAGGTTGGTCACATAACCGTCGACGGCGGCGCGCACTTCGGTGCGTTTGAGGTTGAGTTCGGCGGCTTCCAGTTGCGCCTGTGCGTGCTGGTAATCGGCGAGCGCGGCGTCGGCGATGTTGCTGGCGTCGTCGCGGTTTTCCTTGGAGATGACCAGGTTGTCCAGATCGGCGCGGCGATGGGCGTTGACCTTGCGCATCTCCCACGTCGACTTGCGCGAAGCGACCAGCGACTGCGCCTGTTTCACCGCGATGCGGTAGTGCTCCGGGTCGATCTGCATGAGCAAGTCGCCCTTCTTCACTAACTGGTTGTCGCGCACCGGCACGTCGATCACTTCGCCGGTAACGTCGGCGGCGACGTTGATGATGTCGGCGCGCACACGGCCGTCGCGGGTCCACGGCGTGTTCATGTAGTGCTCCCATAACGTGCGGCCGATCCACAACGCCAGGGCCAGCACCAGCAGGGTCGCGAGCAGGCTGAAAAACTTTTTCATCGGGACGTTCTCAACGGTAGACAGTCAGCGCCATGGCGCCGAACAGACAAGTAAACAGACTCAGACGCAGCAGCGCCGGGTGCCAGAAAAAGCGATACAGATCGAAGCCGGACAAGAACCTGTCCACCGCCCAGGCCAATGCCGCTGCGATGAAAAACATCAAAGTCATGGTCGGCATGTACACGCCGTGGAAGGCGATTTCACGAGGCATGGGCAAGTCCTTCGGGCTTGGCGGGGACGAACGCGGCGAGCGGTGATTGCGGGTCGAGCAGCGAGGTGCGGATGAAGTGCAGATAACTTTTCACCCGGCGCAATGCGGAGGTATCGAAGTGCGGCGCGAATGGCTCGTCGGTCGCCGCCACGCGACTGATCGCGTGATCGACCGCCACCAGTGCGCGCTCCAGATTGCTCGCGTTCGGCTGCAAAAACAGGCGCACCAGCGCACGGCCCATCACGCGGATTGCCTGCCGCCACGGCTGCGATTCGGCATAGGCCGGGTGCACCGGCAGGATCGCCTGTTCCTTGCGCAACTCGATGATCGCGTGGCCGACTTCCAGCACCACGAACATCCAGCGCAGCAGGTTCTTCTG
Organism: Pseudomonas sp. 4CAES_32.4; assembly: GCF_058136335.1. Lineage (NCBI taxonomy): Bacteria > Pseudomonadati > Pseudomonadota > Gammaproteobacteria > Pseudomonadales > Pseudomonadaceae > Pseudomonas > Pseudomonas sp. 4CAES_32.4. The sequence goes on along the minus strand of NZ_CM176882.1, from coordinate 1,073,105 downwards.
CACCTTCGGTTCACCGGCAGCGAGACCGTAGGCCTGATGCAGCAAATCGCGGGTGCGGCTTTCGAAGCTTGAGGCCAGACCTTTGAGTTTGCCGCTGATCGCGTAGACCACTTGCCCGCGCAGATCCTGCTCAAGGCGTTTCCATAACCAGCGGCTGTTCGGCGGCAAAATAATCGCCCCGGCCGCCGCGCAAACGAGCATGCCCATGACCATCGCGATGTAGTCGTTGATGAAAGTGTAGGGGTTGTAGATCGTCAGGTTGTCCGGCACTGAACCGGTACTGAAGAAGATCAGCAAACCGAGGCCGACACCGGCGTATTGCGGGCGCGACGTGAGGAACGAGCCCAACACGATCACCGGCGCGAGCATCACGCACAGCAGTGGAAAACCGTCGATCCACGGGAAGATGAAAAACATCTCGACGAAGCCGATCAGCGCACCGAGGAAGGTCCCGCAAGCCATCTGAAATGCCATGCGTTTCGGGTTCGGTGTGGCCGCCGAAAGGCCCACGGTGGCGGCGGCGATCAGGGTCATCGTCGCGCCACTTGGCCACGCGGTCGCGACCCAATAACTGCCCAGCACAACCAGAATGAACGAGGCGCGAATCCCCGATGCCGCTGCTGCCCACCAGTTGGTTTGTGGGGTGAACGGCTCGTCCCAGCGCTCGCGTTCGTGGCGGTGATCGGCCAGCGAGGCGTGAGTCTGTGCATAACTGTGCAGGTCGTCGACGAAGCGATAAAGCAGTTCGTACGCGGTGTGGAAATCCAGTTGCTCGGCTTCGCTCGGGTCGGTGTCCTGAAAGATCCCGCGCAAGGTTCGCACGCGTGCCGGAAGGCCTTCCTTGTAGCTCGCCAGCGCTGTCGCCAAGCGTGCAGCATCGGGGCTGGTGAGGGCACGACCGCTGAAGCCGTCGAGCACTTCGGCGAGATCTTGCAGGCCCGGTCTGATTGCCGCGACGACGTGCTCTTCGCCGTTGACGCGCAGGCGTTCAAGCAATTGATGCAAGGCGTTGAAGCGTGTGGTGATGCCCATGAATTCGCTGTTCAAACGACTGAGCCGACCGTTGCGCCGACGCATGTGCGGGTCTTCGAAAACGGTCACGCTGCGCAAGCCTTCCAGCCCCACCGCTTCGGCGATAAAACGCACGTTGCTTGCCTCGAAAGCGTCGGCCTTGCTGCGCCCGCGCAGGCCATCGGTGACAAACAATGCGAACACGCCGAAGCGCTGATACAAGGCGTTGCGCATCGCCGCGCTGGCGGTTTGCGGGAGGATCGCGGCGCTGATCAGGGTTGAGCAGAGAATCCCCAGCGAGATCTCCAGCACCCGCCACACCGCAGCCATGAACGCGCCGTCCGGGTGTGCCAGTGCCGGTAAACCGACCATTGCCGCCGTATAACCGGCGAGGACAAAACCGTAAGCGCGGAAGTTGCGGCAGCGCGCGGCACCCGCCGAGCAGATGCCAACCCAGATCGCCAACGAACCCAAGAACAGTTCAGTGTTTTGCGCGAACAACGCGATCAGCGTGACCATCATCGCCGAACCGGCCAACGTGCCGAGGAAGCGATAGAAACTCTTGGCGAACACCTGACCGCTCTGCGGCTGCATGACGATGAACACGGTGATCATCGCCGTGCGCGGCTGCGGCAATTCCAGGCGCATGGCCAGCCACAGCGTGAGGAACGCGGCGAGCAGCACCTTGAAGATATAGACCCAGGTCACGCCATCGCTGCGCGCCCAGTCGAAAAAACCCCGGCGCCATTCCAGGGAGTAGAGCCAGCGCAGAGGTGCGGGCAAGGGAGTCATTAAATTGTGCTCAAGAGTTCAATCTGCAATCGAAACCTGTGGGAGCTAGCCCTGCTAGCGATAGCGGTGTGTCTGCCAACTTGAATGCCACCTGACACACCCGCTTTCGCGAGCAAGCGCGCTCCCACAGGTTGTGTGTTCAACGCAGGAGCGCCGGGGTTTTCGGGGCTGCGGTCTGTTCAGAGGTCGGCACATCGTTACCGGCACCGAGGCCACCACCCAACGCAGTCACCAATTCGGCATGCGCACTCAACCGCGCCGCCTGCACCTGCTGCTGCACTTGCTGTTGCTTGAACAGCAACGTCTGCGCATTGAGCACGTTGAGGTAATCGGTGAGGCCGCGCTGGTAAGCGATCATCGCGATGTCGTAAGTCTTCTGCGCTGTGGCCACGGATTCGGCAGCGAAGCCCTGTTGCTTGTCCATCGACTCGCGGCGGATCAACTGATCGGAAATGTTCTTCAGCGCATTCACCAGCGTCTGGTTGTAGTGCGCCACGGCGATGTCGTAACCGGCGGAGGCTTCACCCAGCTCCGAACGCAAACGACCGCCGTCGAAGATCGGCAGCGAGATCGCCGGACCGACGTTGTAGTTGAGTTTCTTGCCGGTCAAAAACTCCAGCGCGCCACCGCCGGTGGCCATGTAACCGAGGCTGCCGACCAGATCGACATTGGGATAAAACCCGGCGTGCGCCACGTTGATCCCGCGCGCCTGCGCCGCGACCTGCCAGCGACTGGCGACCACATCCGGACGCTGGCCGAGCAATTCGGCCGGCAACGCCGACGGCAGCTTCAGCGCAGCGCCGAGGGACAGGGTCGGGCGTTGCAACTGCGCGCCCTCGCCCGGCCCTTTACCGGCCAACGCTGCCAATTGATTACGACTGAGGGCAATTTCTTCGTCCAGCGCATCGATTTGCCGATGGGTTTCCGGCAACGGCGTCTCGGCCTGGCTGACTTCGAAATGCGTACCGATCCCGCCGTTCAAGCGTTTCTGCGCCAGATCGAGAATCTGCTGTTGCTGCTTGAGCGTCGCCGCGACGATATCGCGCTGGGCGTAATGCAGTGACAGTTCGATGTAGGTGCGGACGATGTTGTTCTGCAATTCCAGCTGCGCCAATCGCGCTTCGGCCGCGCTCATGTGCGCCAGATCCACCGCGCGCTCGCTGCTATTGCTTTCGCGGCCCCAAAGGTCGAGGGCGTAGCTGAAACCGAGCGCGGCGTTGTTGTCCCACGTGGTGGTGTTGGCCAGGTCGCCCGGGCCGTAGAACTGATCGGTCGGCCAGTTGTGCCGTTTGAGCGTCGATTCGCCATTGATCTGTAAAGACTCCGCCGCCTCGGCAACACCGGCCAAGGCTTTGGCCTGACGCACCCGCGCGGCGGCCATGGCCATACTCGGGCTGCCCTGCACGGCGAGGTCGATCCAGCGATTCAGTTGCGGGTCACCGTAGGCTTGCCACCATTGCGCGGTGGGCCAGTTGGCGTCACGGGCAGCGTGGGCGATGGCGTCATCGGTGGCCAGTGAATTGGCCTCCAACGCCTTGCCCTGCGGGGCAATTCCGTCAGTTGAGATGCAGCCGCTGAGACCCAGGGTAAAAGCCAGAACACTGAGCGGCAAAAGCGCTCTGTTGATGCGACGCGGCACAGCTGCGAATTCCTGAGAAGGGTAGAAAGCGAGGTGGGCGCAATTCTAGGGAACGCCCTGAACGGCGATAAGCTGGGATTTCTGTGAATCTTTGTTACGGTTAACGAGATAATCCCTTGGTCGGGGGTCTCAGCCCCTGAAACTTCGTGTCACAATTTGCCATCTCCCTTGAGAGCACCCCATGGACACTTTGCAAAACATGCGCGCCTTCAGTTGCGTGGCCGAGGCCGGCAGCTTCACTGCCGCCGCCGTGCAACTCGACACCACCACCGCCAACGTCTCGCGCGCGGTCTCCAACCTGGAAGCCCACCTGCAAACCCGCTTGCTCAACCGCACCACGCGACGCATCGCCCTCACCGAAGCGGGCAAACGCTACCTGCTGCGTTGCGAGCAGATCCTCGCTTACGTCGAAGAAGCCGAAGCCGAAGCCAGCGACGCCCACGCGCGCCCGGCCGGACAACTGAAAGTGCACACCATGACCGGCATCGGCCAGCACTTCGTCATCGACGCCATCGCCCGCTACCGCAAGACCCACCCGGACGTGACCTTCGACCTGACCCTGGCCAACCGCGTGCCGGATTTGCTCGACGAGGGTTACGACGTGTCCATCGTGCTCGCCAGCGAACTACCCGATTCGGGTTTCGTCTCGCAACGCCTGGGCATCACCTACAGCATCGTCTGCGCCTCCCCGGCCTACGTGAAAGCCAATGGCGCCGCGCAAAAGCCCAGCGACCTGCTCAACCACGCCTGCCTGCGACTGGTCAGCCCGGTGATCCCGCTGGAGAAATGGGCCTTCGACGGCCCGGAAGGTCAGGAAGTGGTCACCATCAACAGCTCGCCGTTCCTGGTGAACTCCGCCGACGCGATGAAAACCGCGATCATCAGCGGCATGGGTTTGGGCGTGCTGCCGGTGTATGCGGCGATAGAAGGCCTGCGCAGCGGCACACTGGTGCGGGTGATGCCGAACTACCGCTCGCAAGAGCTGAACCTGTATGCAATCTACCCGTCGCGGCAGTATCTGGATGCGAAGATCAAAACGTGGGTCGAGTATTTGCGCGGATCGTTGCCAGAAATATTGGCGGCGCATCAGGCGGAATTGGCGGCGTATGAACTGAGCGGCAGCCTCGCCGGCGCCCGAGTAGCCAACTAATTATTAAACACACCACGCCCGTGTAGGAGCTGCCGCAGGCTGCGATCTTTTGATCTTCTTGTTTAAGTCCGCACGCGGCTCGAGCCTACGGCAGCTCCTACAGAACGGGGATTTCGCGGATATTTCCGACAGGTTTTGACGGTTGTCCGTCGGAAGTGAGCTGGCTAGGATTTGGGTGTCGCTGACGAATCAGCGACCGGGTCTGGAAAACCCGCAGGATCACAGCACATGACATAATGCCGCGCTTTTTCGGCGCCGATGTTTTGTTATGGCGGCTGTACGTGGGAGACCTTCGGGTCTGCCGGGTTTGATCCTTTGCCGGTTTTTCCAGTCCGCGTACAGCTGCCACCCTTATCGTCTGGAAAACGAAAGATGGCAGATCCAATTGAATAAAAGGATCTTAGTCATGTTCAAAGTCACACCCAATCCGCCCGAAACGGACGACATCACACCCTACGAATTCCCCGGTTCAAAGAAACTCCACGACGCCGCCGAACGCGCCCTCGACCACTACCTCAAACCCAACGCACTCACCCTGCGCTTTCACAAACCCAGCACCATGTTCCAGATCACCCCCGATCAGGACAACGAAACCCTCCTGGCCCACGCCTGCGAATCCCTCGCCTCGGCCAGCATCATGACCAGCGACATCGCCGCCTACGTCGACCCACCACAGCGCCACACCATCCTGGCCATCCAGCAAATCATCATGCTGGCCGAACTGGCGGTGAATCAGGTACTGGATAACGTCGAAACCCGCCAACCACAACACTGACCTTCGTGGAAGCGAGCCAGCTCGCGAAGGCGTCAGCACCTTCTGCATCGAAGGTTCTAACTAACATCATTCGCGAGCAGCTCTGTCTCCCACCACCCTGCGTTGAATTAATCTTTTTTATATTACTTATCGAACACCTATCAATCGCCAATTGATCTATTAAACCTGTCAAATCTGACAGTACCTCTCCGATTACAACCCGTGTTCAATCGGTAACTCATGACTCGATTAACAACAAGGAGCAAGGTATGTCTATTAACGATTTGAAACTCGATGACCGCAAACAATCAGGCACGGGCACCATCAAGGCAAAAATCAACAAAGACTACATTACCGGCGAATACGATGGGATCCCCTCGGACTTTGTAACCAACAATAAGATCGTGGTGCTGAGAGCCAGTTACGCTAAGCCGCAAGATGGTTCTTTTGAAATCGACTTGAGATTTCATGCAAACATAAAGAAAGGTCGACATGAATTCAGTACGGAGCATTTTCCCTGTCCGTTCAGGTTCTCCTGGAGAACCAACGCGGTCATAAAAACTTACAGCTCTGAGAAAAATGCAGGCTTTATAGATATAGAAGACTTCAGCATCGAAAAGGGGATTCTCAAAGCTTCGTTCAACTTCACTTTTACAGACTTCGATACAGATCAAGTGCATCAGGTTCACGACGCCCACATCGATGTCCAAGGCCTCGAGATTGTCGACTAATCACTGCGTTAATCAAGATCAAAAGATCGCAGCCTTCGGCAGCTTCTTCGACACAGATGGAGCGCAAGCTCGGTTGCAGCTTTTGGTCTTGACCACAGGCGAGTGTTGGAGAATGGCCGGCTGTCAGGCCGGCATCGCCAGCAGGTTCACTCCTACAATTGGACCGTATGCAATCTGCAAGACCTTGGTTGGCTGTCAGGCCGCTATCGCCAGCAGGGCTAGCTCCCACAATTAGACCGAGTGCAATCAGTTGGAGAATGGTCGGCTGGCAGGCCGCCATCGCCAGCAGGGCTGGCTCCCACAATTAGACCGAGTGCAATCAGTTGGAGAATGGTCGCCTGGCAGGGCGCTATCGCGAGCAGGCTCACTCCTACAACTGGACCGTATGCAATCTGCAAGACCTTGGTCGGCTGTCAGGCCGCTATCGCCAGCAGGGCTAGCTCCCACAATTAGACCGAGTGCAATCAGTTGGAGAATGGTCGGCTGGCAGGCCGCTATCGCGAGCAGGCTCACTCCTACAATTGGACCGTATGCAATCTGCAAGACCTTGGTCGGCTGCCAGGCCGCTATCGCGAGCAGGCTCACTCCTACAATTGGACCTTATGCAATCTGCAAGACCTTGGTCGGCTGTCAGGCCGCCATCGCTGGCAAGCCAGCTCCCACAAAATCAAGATCAAAAGATCGCAGCCTCCGGCAGCTCCTACACACCCCCCGCGGCGCAGCCGCCCCACTCAACACAATGAGCGCAAGCTCGAGTACCGCTCTTGATCTGTAGGGCGACGTCGGAAGGCTGAGTGGAGGGATTGATCCGGGGGTGGGAGCGCAGCGACCGTTTGGCGCAGCCAAACACAGCGAGAGGAGGTGCAGCGAAGCAAACCGTAGGCGCTGCCCCCGGATCGATCCCGCAGCGAAGGAACCCCGAGCCCCAGCGAGCGGGCCGAACGTAGGAGCAAGCCTTTTTGGGTACTTTTTCGGCGTCTGGAAAAAGTGCCTCGCCGTAAGGGCGAAACCGCCAGCCGCAGCACCCGAAGCAACGGATATACACTCAAAAAAACCGAAAGCATGGTCGGCCCGCAGGCCGCCAAGCCCCCCAAGACAATCAAAGCGAGAAAATGTTAGCTTGCTTGGCATCAAGCCCGAACAAGAGCCAAAAACGATGAAAAAGACTGTCCTGGCCTTCAGCCGCATCACCCCCCCAATGATCGAACGCCTGCAACAGGAATTCGACGTCATCGTCCCCAACCCAAAAACCGGCGACATCAACGCCCAATTCAACGAAGCCCTGCCCCACGCCCACGGCCTCATCGGCGTCGGCCGCAAACTCGGCCAGGCCCAACTCGAAACCGCGACAAAACTCGAAGTGGTCTCCAGCGTCTCCGTCGGCTACGACAACTACGACCTCGATTACTTCAACCAACGCGGGATCATGCTCACCAACACCCCCGACGTCCTCACCGAAAGCACCGCCGACCTCGCCTTCGCCCTGATCATGAGCAGCGCCCGCCGCGTCGCCGAACTCGACGCATGGACCAAGGCCGGCCAATGGCAAGCCAGTGTCGGCGCCCCGCTGTTCGGCTGCGACGTGCACGGCAAAACCCTCGGCATCGTCGGCATGGGCAACATCGGCGCTGCCGTCGCTCGCCGTGGTCACTTCGGCTTCAACATGCCGATTATCTACAGTGGCAACAGCCGTAAACCCGAACTCGAACAACAACTCGGCGCACAATTTCGCAGCCTCGACCAACTGCTGGCCGAAGCCGATTTCGTCTGCCTGGTGGTGCCACTCAGCGACAAGACCCGCCACCTCATCAGCCATCGCGAACTCGCACTGATGAAGCCGAGCGCGATCCTGGTGAACATCTCCCGTGGCCCGGTCGTTGATGAACCCGCGTTGATTGAAGCCCTGCAAAACAACCGCATTCGCGGCGCTGGCCTGGACGTGTACGAAAAAGAACCGCTGGCCGAGTCGCCGCTGTTTCAACTGAAAAACGCCGTGACCCTACCGCACATCGGCTCGGCCACGAACGAAACCCGTGAAGCCATGGCCAACCGCGCCCTCACCAACCTGCGCAGCGCTCTGCTTGGCGAACGCCCTCAGGATCTGGTCAATCCGCAGGTCTGGCGCGGATAAAACATCAACGGGCAAGTGCAAACATGCACTTGCCCGCTATAACTTCAATACACAACTTGAAATCCAACAACAGCCCCATTGAAACTTCAGCGTTATAAGCTCTGCACACTATCGAATTAACGATAGAACGCCATGGAGAGCAATAACCTTGAACAGCCTGACCACAGACAAACTTATCCGCTACAGCAAAGTAATATTGATGGCTTACATCAGTTTCTTTGGCTTATTGGTAATGATGCATAACTTTTTCGACTACAACTCGAACTACGTATATGTCGCTCACATCCTGAGCATGGACACCACAACCGCTAACGAAAACATCATGTACCGGGCGATCGAATCACCCTACCTGCATCACCGGATTTACTGGTTCATCATCACGATGGAAGTCACCTACACCGTGCTCTGTCTCATGGGAACTTATCACTTGTACCGCAAGATCAACGACTCGGCAGAAGCGTTTCATGAGGCCAAGAAGTTCTCGATCATGGGAATACTGGTGGCCATTTTCATCTATTACGTATGCCTGCAAACCGTTGGCGTCGAATGGTTTGACATGGACACTTCGCAAGCCTGGAATGCAAAAGACTGGGCACGCCATATTGTTGATTTCATATTCCCCGTGATGATTTACATCACATTGAGAGTCGAGCGCTGAACATCAGCGCTCGCGTGCCTCAAGCCAACTTGCCTTGTGGCGGCACCAGCGCTGTTCTCGGTTTGCGAAACACCAGTACATTCCCCAGCATCACCAGCACCAACCCGAACAGCGCCGGTGCCGTCCACTGATAACCCTCGGCAAACGCCGAGACGTTCAGCGCGACCACAGGGAACAGCACCGTGCAATACGCTGCGCGTTCCGGACCCATGCGTCCGACCAGCGTCAGGTACGCGGTAAAACCGATCACCGATCCGGGAATGACCAGATAGAGCAGCGCGCCGACGTATCGTGGCGACCAGTCCATGTCGAACGGAATGCCTTTGACCAGACACCACACCGAGAGCATGGCCGCACCGTACGCCATGCCCCAGGCATTGGTGGTCAACGGCTTGAGGCCGGCCTTCTGTTGCAGGCTCGACAGCATGTTGCCCGCCGAGAAACACAAGGTGCCGCACAACGCCAAGCCCAGTCCCAGCAAGGTTTGCGGACTGGCCTGATGCCCGGCCAGCTCGGGCCAGAACAGCATGCCCAGACCGAACAAACCCAACGCGCCGCCCATCAACACATTGCGTGCGATGCGCTGACCAAAGAACACGCGGGCATTCAACGCGTTCCACAGGGTTGCGGTTGAAAACACCACCGCCACCAGACCGCTGGGGATCCACTGGCTGGCAGTCAGGAAACACATGAAGTTCACGCAGAACAGGCACAAGCCCTGCGCCACACAAATCAGGTGACCGCGCCGGTTCATCGGTTGGAGTCGACGGCTGAGCAGCAGCAACACAAACAACACCAGCGCGGCGAGGCCGAAGCGATAGACGATCGAGGCCGGAATCGCCACCACGCCCAACTGCCATTTCAAGGCAATCCAGGTGGTGCCCCAGATCAGTACGGTCAGCAGATACAACGACAAGTTCATGGCACACACTCCTCAATAGGTTTTGAGTGTGTGCCTGAGGCAGTCCTGCGCACTTGCAGATTCTTGCGCTTTTGTCTGTCGGCAGGCTGGCAGCGCGACGTCTACGGAGTAGGATGCAAAGCGTTGAAGAGAGCCGATCATGACCGCTATCGATAGCCTGCAAGTCTTTCAAGCCCTTAACCGCTCGCCGAACGCACGCCTTGTGCACAGCGCCGAGCTCGGTGACGGCTTGTCTGCAGCGTTGTGGACCAACCACCACGACGCTCAGGAATACGAAGCGCCCAGCCACCACACACTGTCCTGCTACATCGCCGGCGGCACCGGCACGTTTCGTCGCGGCCAACCGGGGCACAAGGGCGGGCCGGACAAATTGTGCATCCTGCCCGCCGATCACGAATCGGGCTGGGTGATCAATGGCGATATCCGCTTGGCTCATGTGTATTTCAGCGCGGAGCAATTTGCCCTCGGTTGCGTGACCTTGCTTGATCGCGAACCCCGAGAGATGCAGCTGCGCGAGCAGACCTTTCTCGAAGACCCGCAGCAGGCCCAGCGCTTTCGGCAACTGCTGACGCTGAACTGGGACGAACCCGCTGAACGCCTGCTGACCAGCAGCCTCGCCCACGAATTGATCAGCCACACCTTGCTCAGCCAGGTTGGCGCGCGTCAGGGCTTGCGGTTAAAGGGCGGACTGGCGCCGCATCAGCGCCGGCAATTGGTGGAGTTCATCGACAGTCAGTTGGCCGAACCGATCAGCCTCGGTCAATTGGCCGGACTGTGTGCGCTATCGGAATACCATTTTGCGCGGATGTTCCGTACGAGCTTCGGCCTGCCGCCGCATCAATATGTGCTGGCGCGACGTCTGGATCGGGCGCGGGAGTTGTTGCGCGGCTCGGCGTTGCCGTTGGGGGAGATTGCGCTGGCGTGTGGGTTTGCCAGTGCGAGCCACTTTACCAATCGGTTCAAGCAGGTATTGGGTGGGACGCCGGGCGAGTATCGGCAGGCGTTTTTGCGTTAGAGCCGGATTGTCTGTTGTCTGTCAGGACCTCATCGCTGGCAAGCCAGCTCCCACAAAGTCCTGTGGGAGCTGGCTTGCCAGCGATGAACGATGACGCGGTTCGGGATCAAAACTCCAAGGTGCTGGACAAGGAGATCTGCCGCGAATCCCCCATCGACACAAAGAACCGGCTCGCCGCCGAGGTGTAATACGTGCGATCAAACAGGTTCTTCACATTCAGCTGAAACTTGACCTTCTGCCCTTCAACCTGGGTGTCGTAAGTCGCAAACGCGTCCGCCACGGTATAGCTCGGCAGATCAAAATCATTCACCGCGTTACCCGCCCGCTCACCGACATAACGCGCCCCGGCACCGACACGCAATTGATCGCCACCAATCACGCTGCCGAAGTCATACACCGCTGAAAGCGAGCCGGAATTCTTCGCTACGTTTTGCAGACGCTTGCCCTTGTAGTCCGGGTCTTCCGTCACTTCGGCATCGGTGTAGGCGTAGCTGCCGATCATGCTCCAGCGCTCGCTCAGTTGACCGGTCAGATCCATTTCCAGCCCCCGCGAGCGCACTTCACCGGCGGCGCTGTAAATCGTTGTCGGGCCTTCAGAGTTGGCCACCAGCACGTTGCGTTTCTTGATGTCGAACAACGCGATGTTGCCGGTGATTTGCCCCGGCATATCGAGGCGCGCGCCGAGTTCCCACGACTTGGCTTCTTCGGGTGCGATGCTGCCGTCGAGCACGGTGCTGCTGCCGCTCAGCGGGGCGATGGTCGAGTTGGGTTTGAACGATTCGGTGTAGCTGCCGTAAAACGACACGGCGTCGGTGTAGCGATACACCAGCCCGGCACGGGGCACCCACTTCTGGCCGTTGCTGTCGGTGTTGGCCTTGAACGGCACGCCTTTACCGGCGTACTGGTCGTACTCTTGGAAGCGCCCGCCGGCGACCAGAATCCATTGGTCGGTGAGGTGAATCGAGTCCTGCATGAAGATCGAATCGCTGCGCAGTTCATCGGTCTGCGCACTGTCGGCGGCACTGACCGTGGTGCCTTCGACTTCACGGCCATACACCGGGTTGACGTAGCTGAAGGTACTCAGGCTTTTCTGGCGGATCAGGTCGGCGCGGTAGATCTTGCGGTACTCGTCATCGACGCCGAACACCAGGTCATGCTGCAGGCCCAGCACGTTGACTTTGCCTTCGAGGCTGGCGGTGGTGAAACGGTCGGTGCTGATCGCGTTTTGCGTGCCGTCCATGCTGCGGGTCAGTGTGCCGTTTTTGGTGTTGATCGCGGTGACACGCACCTGGCTGGCGTCGTAGGTTTCGCGGTTCCAGCTGTAGCCGAAGTGGGCTTTCCAGTCATCGTTAAGTTCGTGGTCAGCTTCGAAATGGTAGAGGTCCGAACGCCCTTCCATGTTGTTGAACGGCTCGTCCAGACGCTCGTTGCGCGAGATATCCAGCGGATGATTGGTGCGCGGATCGATCAGCGTGCCACGGTCGAACGGCGTAAGAAATTCGCGGTGTTCGTAGGCGAACAACAGCTTGGTGCTTTCGCCGAACCAGGCCAGCGACGGCGCGATCAGGGTTTCGCGGTGGGTGCCGAAATTGCGCCAGTAATCTTCATCTTCGTGGTCGAGCACCATGCGATAGGCCAGCCCGGAATCGCCCAGCGCGCCGGTGCTGTCGAAGGTGCCGCCACTGCCATTCTTGCCATCGCCGTAGGTCGAGCCGCGCAGGGTCAAGGCGTTGGACTGCGTCAGTTCAGGCTTCTTGCTGACCAGGTTGACCACGCCGCCCGGATCCTGAATGCCGTACAACAACGAAGCCGGACCTTTGAGCACTTCGACGCGATCGACCGTGGCGTTCATGCCACGGCCCTGCACGATCGGCATGCCGTCGCGCATGATCGAACCGTTGCGGTTGTCACCAAAGCCGCGGGTCATCACCGAGTCTTGCGTGCTGCCGAGCGTGTTGCCCTGAGTGATGCCGCTGACGTTGGCCAGCGCATCGTCGAGATTGCGCGGCGCCTGATCGCGGATGACCTGCGCCGGGATGACGTTGACGGTCTGCGGGACTTCCTGCAACGACGCCGAAGAACGCATCACCGAGCTGGTTTCCGGCGGCTGGTAGCTCGTCGAATCGTCGCGCAGCGAGGTGATGGTGGTGGCGCCGAGGTTCAGCGCGCCTTCGGTCGGTTTCGGTTCCAGCGCCAACGTGTGGCTGTCGGTGCGGCGGAAGCTCAGGCCGGAGCCGCTGAGCAGGCGCTGCAGCGCTTGTTCGGCGCTCATCTGGCCGTTGACTGCCGGCGCGGTAAGGCCATACGGCGCTTCATCGGTGTAGACCACACTCTGCCCGGTGACACGGCTGAAGTCGCTGAGGGCTTGGGGCAGCGGTTTGGCGGCCAGCGCGAAATTGAACTGCTTTTGCGTCTGACTGCTGGCCGTTTCAGCGGCGAGCGCCACGCTCATCGGCAACAACGCCAATGCCGAAAAACTCAACGCCGAGACGCTCAACCACTGTTTGATCGAACCCGAATTTGCCCTGGACTTCATTGCTCAATGACCTGTGTAGAACCGCTACGGATGCGAATGGATCGCAGTTTCAGTCACTACACGGATGGGGATTGGGTTTACCTCACCAACATTTGAAAATTATTTTTTGAGGTGTTCGATCGGGCGCCATCGCGAGCAGGCTCACTCCTACATTTGGAATGCGTTCCCCTGTAGGAGTGAGCCTGCTCGCGATGGCTTTAGCCGCTTCAACGCAAAATAATCAAATGCCCCAACACCTGATGCTGCTCAAACCCCAGCACCCCTTGCAGAGAATTCAACACCGCCTGCGGATCCTTGCTCGGAAAACTGCCACTGACCTTGCGCGCCGCCAACTGATCATTGAGCACCACAATCCGCCCCGGGTAATACCGGCGCAAATCCTCCACCACCTCCGCCAGCGTCGACTTGTAGTAAGTCAGCCAACCCTGGCGCCAGGCCAGTTGCGCCTCACTGTCCACGGCATGAAGTTTTTCCGCCGCGCCCTCACCGTAAGCCGCCTGCTGCCCCGCCGTGAGAATCTGCTGCTCGCCTTGATGATCCGCCTTCACGCCAACGCGCCCGGACAGCACCGTGACCTGCGCGCCGTGTGGCTGCAGACGCACTTCGAATTGCGTACCGAGCACCCGCGCCTCGCCCTGCTCTGCCTCGACCACAAACGGACCACCGGTGTGCGTCACGCTGAAAAAACCGGCGCCGCGACGCAGCTGCACATGCCGCTCGCCATGGCTGAAATAAACGGCGATGGCGCTGTCGGCATCGAGGGTGACTTGCGATTGATCGGCCAGGGTCACCGTGCGAATTTCACCGGGGGCCGAGACGTAATCCGCGCCGAGATCATCGATCCAACGCTGCGGTTGCCACCCTGTACCGACGCTAACCATCAGCACCAGACACGCCGCCATCGCCAGCGCTGCGGACCAACGCAACAGCGGAGAACGACGCGGGCGATCCATCGCATCGAGATAACCCTGCAACGCCAACGCATCTTCAGCGGCCAAGGTCTGCGCCGGACCTTCGCTCAACTCCCAGAGCACTTGCGCCTGCGCGTAAGCTTCAGCGTGGGCCGGATCGGCGCGCAGCCATTGGCTGAAAATCAATTGATCGCCAGCACTCGGCCGATCATGCAATAGGCTCAGCCAGGCCAATGCGGCCTGCTCCTGAGCGAGCGTCGGGGTGAGGGATTCTGATGGCTTCACGGTGCTTTCCCTGGCAAGCGTGGCGCGGGTTCGCGCAGGCTGGCCTTGCAGGCCTCGAGGGCGCGCATCATATGTTTTTCCACAGCACTTTGGGAAAGGCCCATAGCTTTGGCGATTTCAGCGTACTTGCGGTCGTGAATGCGATTGAGCAAAAAGATCTGCCGCGTGCGCTCGGGCAACGCACGCAACGCTGCTTCGACATGGCGCAGATCGTTGCCGGCTTCCAGCGCAGCTTGCGGCTCACTGCCGTGGCTGTCCGGTTCATCCGGTTGCCAGCCTTCGTTGACGCGGGTGCGCGTGCCTTCGCTGCGAATATGGTCGATGGCGATGTTGCCGGCACAACGCAAAAGATAAGTGCTGAGTTCTTCGACCTGCACCAATGGCCGCCGCCAGAAGCGCAGAAACAGATCCTGCACCAGATCCGCCGCCGTCGCCCGGCAACCGACGCGCCGGTTCACCAACGCTTCCATTTGCGAACGCTGGGACAGGAACACCTGAAGAAAATGCGCACGCGCCCCGCGCGGCTCGTCGTCGCGGGATTCCGGCGGCAGACCGATCAGCACCTCAGCACTGCGCCCAGGCTGCGACCGGACTGGCCAACAGGCTCAATCCGGCCAGCGTCAAGGCCAGACGCGGGCGATACGGCAGCAGCAACACCAAGGCCAGCGCACTGAGCATCAGCACGGCGAACCAGTCGACCAGACCGAAGCTCCAGCCGTTGGCCTTCACCGCTGCCGCGAGCGACAAGCACAGCAACAGCCATCCGCCGATTTTCAGGCCCTGACGACGTCGCTCAGAAGGCTTGTGGCCGAGCAGTTCATCGTGATGTCGCGGCATCGACAGGCACAACGCGGTGAAGCCGGCGTAGGTGAGCAACAAAGGCAAAAGCATCAGTTCGCCCCTTGCTCAAGGATGATCGGCGCAGCCTTTTCGCGACGGGGCTTTTTGGCGCTGGCGGCGCTGGCGGCGCTACCGGCGCTACCGGCGCGCTGCATTTTCCACGCAGCCCAGCCCAGAAACGCGCCGGTGGCAAGGCAGGTCAGATCGAAAGCGGCGAGCGTCCAGTCTCCCTGTATCAGGCTCACCGCGAGATTCCACGGTGTGGTCAGTGCATTGATCAACGGCACCGAGATAAACAACATGGCGCCCAATAGAAGCTGCTCGACCCAGGCTTTGCGCCCCGGACGCAACAGTGCGTGCACCACACTCAAACCCCAAGCGATGAAGAACGCATTCACTTCCCAATCCGCACGTCCGGCAAGGCTCACCGGCAACAGACGATTAGCCAGAAAGAACACCGCCACCGCCGAAACCAGCCCGGCCATGCTGGCGATGTTCAGCACTTCCACCATTCGCAACTCGAACGGCATCACGCCACTCTTGGCGTGTTTGAGTTGCCGTTTGCCGAGCCAGATCACCAGCCCGGTGCCGATCATTGCCGTCCCGGCCAGGCCACAGATGAAGTACAGCCAGCGCAAAACCGGACCGGCGAAATGGCCCATGTGCAAACCATAGAACGCGCCGCCAACGGCCATCGCCACCGGTTGATCCGGTGTGCTGCCGAGCCGTTCGCCGGTGACGCCGTTGAAAGTCACGGCACTGCCGAAATCATGCACCACACGGTCACTGGCGCGTGACAGCACCACGCTGGCATTAGCGTCGCCCGGATTGTTCACTGACAGGCGTGCGGTGTCGCCACCCGACCATTGCTCGCTGGCCTTGGCCAGCAGCGGCGCCATAAGTGCCAGTGGTGCCGCAACGTTGGCCCGCTCGGGAGTCTTTGAGGCGGGAAATACTTCGTCGTAGAACTTGCGCACGTCGCTGCCGTAAGACGCGACGATGCTCGCCGGCATGACCATCGACATGAAAATCACCAGGCTGCTGTAAGTGATCATCAAGTGAAACGGCAGCACCAGCACGCCCACCGCGTTATGCCCGTCGAGCCAGGAGCGCTGGCCCTTGCGCGGGCGGAAGGTGAAGAAGTCCTTGAAGATTTTCTTGTGGGTGATGATCCCGGTGATCAGGGCGACGAACATCACCATCGCAGCGATGGTCGCCAGCCAACGGCCCCACGGATAAGGCATCTGCAATTGAAAGTGGAAGCGGTAGAAGAACTCGCCGCCCATGCTTGCGCGGCCCTGCACTTCGGTGCCGGTTTGTGCGTCGAGGGTTTTCGATTCGAAGCGCCCGCGCTCACCGGGATTGGCCGGCGCTTGCTGCCAGCGCACGGTCAGCCCGGGATCGCGGCCACTGGGCATATCGATCAGCCAGCGTGAGGCGCCAGCAGCGTGTTGCTGCAGATAATCCTGGGCCAGGGTCAGGCTCGTCTCGCCACTCACCGAGCGCGCCGGGATTTCCGGCTGCATCCAGTGACTGATTTCATCCTTGAAATAGGCCAGCGTCCCAGTCAGAAAAATCGCAAACAGCAACCAGCCGAACACCAATCCGGTCCAGGTGTGCAGCCAGGCCATCGCCTGACGGAAACCCTCTTTCATGCCAGCCCCAAACCACGTGCGGCGCCGGAAATGGTCGCCAGAATCACGCTCGGCACCAACAAGCCGACCCACGCCGACCATGCGGTGCGGCAGGCGAAACACCACAACACGGCGACCAGATAGACCAGAAACGAAATGGTCATGCCGGTGACTACAGCTTCGGCGCGGCTCAACGGCAACCACAAGGTCAGGGTAACGCTGGCCAGCGCGGCAACCAGATAGCCGCCGAACACCGCCGCCAATACTCGCGAGGTGACAGCCAGACGGTAGGACATGGGAAGTGTGGCGAGTTTGCCTTTCATGTTTCGACCCTGAAACGAAAAACGTCCGGCCGATGTGCCGGACTGATAGGCGAGCAATATTAATGATAAATATTCTCATATGCAAAAGCATCTGATTGCCGGCCGAGCGCTTCGCCCCCTACAATGCGAACAGTTCTTGTTCTCTAACGTACTCTCTACCGCGTCAAGAAAGCGCCCGGAGTCCACCGTTGTCGTCCGCCCACCCCGTCGAATCGCTCTATCAGGCTCATCACAGCTGGCTGACTGGCTGGCTGCGGCGCAAACTCGGCTGCCCGGACAGCGCGGCGGACCTGGCTCAGGATACGTTCATCAAGGTGCTGACCGCCCGCGAGCCGCCAGTAATCATCGAGCCGCGCGCCTTTCTGACAACGTTGGCCAAGCGCGTACTGTTCAATCATTACCGCCGTCAGGATCTCGAAAGCGCCTACCTCGACACGCTGGCGCAGATGCCGGAAATGGTCGCGCCGTCGGAAGAACACAAAGCAATCATCCTGCAAACCCTGATGGAGCTGGATGAACTGCTCGACGGTTTGCCACGCCAGGTCAAACGCGCCTTTTTGCTGGCACAGGTCGATGGCCTGACCTATCCACAAATCGCCGCCGAACTCGGCATTTCCGTGGCCACGGTCAAACGGCATTTGAATAAAGCAGCCATGCGTTGCTACTTCGCCTTATGAATCGCGCCCCGGATTTCTCTTCGCAAGTGGCCGAACAGGCGGTGCACTGGCTGCTGGAAATGCAGCAAGGCGCGCTCACCCCGCGTCAGCAACAGGCCTGGCAACAATGGCTGGACGCACACAGCGAACATCAGCGCGCGTGGGAACACATTCAGCGCGTCAACCAGCGCTTGCGCGGTGTGTCTTCACCGTTGGCGCATGCGGCGCTGAACGGGCCGAAGTCGGGTAGCCGTCGACAGGCGCTCAAGCTGCTGCTGATTCTCGGCGCCGGCTCAGCCGTCACCTGGGGCATGCGCGAACACAACCCGCTGCCGTCAATGCTCGCCGATTACCGCAGTCCGGTCGGCCAGCGGCGCAAAATTGCCTTGGGCAGCGGCGATCAGTTGCAGCTCAACACGGCCAGTGCGGTGGATGTGAACACCTCGGCACGCCTGATCCAATTGCTCGAAGGCGAAATCCTCCTGACTGCCGCGCAATCCTTCGAAGTGCGCACGGCGCAGGGCGTTCTGAAAACTCAGGGTGCACGTCTCAACGTGCGCCAGTTTGCCGATCGTACGCAGGTCGCGCTGTTCGACGGTCGAGTCGAACTGAGCAGCAATGGACGCGCGCCCATGGTGCTGCCGGTCGCGCGCGAAATGAGTTTCACCTCGACATCCGTCAGCGCAGCCAAACCGCTGAATGCCAACAGCGGCGCCTGGGTCGACGGCATGCTGGTCGCGGCGCACATGCGTCTCGGCGACTTCCTCGATGAACTCGGCCGTTACCGTCGCGGGCAGCTCAATTGCGATAAAAAAGTCGCCGATCTGTTGATCTCCGGGACGTATCCGCTGGACGACAGCGAGCGAATTCTTGACCTGCTGGAAATCAGTCTGCCGGTGAAAGTGAAGCGCTTCACGCGTTACTGGGTGACCGTCGAAGCGCGGGTTTAAAGAGCAAGATCAAGAGATCGCAGCCTTCGGCAGCTCCTACATTGGAAATGCATATTTCCTGTAGGAGCTGCCGAAGGCTGCGATCTTTTGATCCTTGAAAAATAAATGAGCCGTTTTTCAGATCTGGCGTGACAGAGAAGGAAAGCCCCCTTGATTCAACCTTCTCAGGATCATCCGACATGCACCCCACCCGCCTCACGCCACTGGCTCGCAGCCTGCGCAATCTCGTCCTCGGCGCCAGCCTGAGCTTCAGCGCCGTGCCTGCCGTACTGGCGGCCGACGCCAAGGTTTATCACATTGCGCCAGCGTCGCTGGAAAACGCCCTGAACCAGTTTGGTCGTGAAGCCGGCGTGCTGATTTCTTTCGGCTCGCAAGTCACCAGCGGTGTGCAAAGCCGTGGCTTGGAAGGCAATTACACCCCTGAGCAAGGTTTGAATGCGCTGCTCGAAGGCACCGGCCTGCAAGCACGCGCCGAGGGCAATAATGCGTTCAGTCTGCAACCGGTGGCGGATGCCGCGCTGGAACTGGACACCTCGAAAGTCGTCGGCGACTGGCTGGGCGATGCGGCGCAAATCAACGTTTTCGAACACCCTGGTGCGCGTGATGTGATCCGTCGTGAAGAGTTTGAACGTCAGGGTGCGACTCAGGCGCGCGATGTGCTCAACCGTATCCCTGGCGTCAACGCCCCGGAAAACAACGGCACCGGCAGCCATGACATGGCGCTGAACTTTGGTATTCGTGGTTTGAATCCGCGTCTGGCGGCACGCTCGACCGTGTTGATGGACGGCATCCCGGTGCCGTTCGCGCCGTACGGTCAGCCACAGTTGTCGTTCGCACCGATCAGCATGGGCAACATGGATGCCGTGGACGTGGTACGCGGTGGCGGCGCCGTGCGTTACGGCCCGCAGAACGTCGGCGGCGTGGTCAACTTCGTGACCCGCGCGATTCCCGACGAGCCAACGGTCAAGGGCGGTTTCCAGACTGAGACCAGCCCTTCATCGAGCCACGACGGTTTCAAGACCAGCGCCAATCTGCTGGCCGGTGGCACCAACGCCAACGGTCTCGGCGGCGCGCTGCTGTACTCCGGCACCCGTGGCGGCGACTGGCGCGAGCACAGCGACACGGAAATCGACGACTTGATCCTCAAGGGTAAATATCAGCTCGACGAGGCCAACAGCTTCAACACCATGGCCCAGTATTACGAAGGCAAAGCCGACATGCCGGGTGGATTGAACGTTGCCGATTACGACGCCGATCCGTATCAGTCGACGCGCCTCAAAGATCAGTTCTGGGGCCGCCGCACCATGTTCAACTTTGGCTATCGCTATCAGGAAGATCGCCGCGAGTTCACCGCCAACACGTTCTTCACCAAGACCCTGCGCAGCGGCTATCTGGATCAGGGCTCGTTTCTCTCGCTGTCGCCGCGCGAGTACTGGGTACGCGGTCTGGAAACCCGTTTCGCCCAAGGCTTCGACCTCGGCCCGACCAGTCATGAAGTCGGCGTCGGCTACCGCTATATCAACGAAGCCGGCCACGAATTGCGCTATCGCACGCCAATCAGCAGCAACGAATACCCGACCACCAACAGCCGCAACGACCGCGACACCCGCGGCGGCACCGAAGCCAATGCGTTCTTCGTCGACGACCGTATCGACATCGGCAAATGGACGATCACCCCGGGCGTGCGCTACGAGATGATCGACTCGCAGCAGACCAACAACCTGACCAACGTCAAATACAAGGGCGACTACAACACCGCGTTGCCGGCGTTGAACGTGCTCTATCATCTGACCGATAACTGGAACCTGTACGCCAACACCGAAGGTTCGTTCGGCAGCGTGCAGTACAGCCAGATGCCCAACCGCGTGAGCAGCGGCGAAGTGAAACCGGAAAAGGCCCGCACCTGGGAACTCGGCACGCGCTATGACAACGGCGCGCTGCGGGCGGAGATCGGTGCGTTCCTGATCAACTTCGACAACCAGTACGAAAGCAACCAGACCAACGACTCGGTGATCGCCCGTGGCGAAACTCGCCATCAAGGCATCGAGACCAGCGTCAACTACGCGCTGGACGACTTGAGCCCTGCGCTGGCCGGTTTCGATGTCTACGCCACTTACGCCTATGTCGACGCGACCATTCGCGAAGACGGCCCGAACAAAGGCAATCGCGTGCCGTTTTCCTCGAAGCACAAAGGCACGTTTGGCGTCGGTTACACCGAAGGGCCGTGGAAGTTGAACCTGGACAGCAGCTTCCAGAGCGACCAGTTCGCCGACAACGCCAACACCTCGAAGGAAAGTGCCGACGGCAGCACCGGCAAGATTCCGGGCTACATGCTGTTCAGCAGCCGCGCGGGATATGACTTCGGGCCGCAGCTGGCGGATCTGAATGTCGCGGTGGGGGTGAAGAACATCTTCAACACGCAGTACTTCACGCGTTCGTTTGATGACAATAACAAGGGCAAGTATGTGGGTGAACCGCGCACGGTGTATGTGCAGACATCCGTAGCGTTCTGAGTTGTTGGCACCTTGATTGATAGCCCGTCGAACCCGTGCCCGGTGCAATGGGCCGAGTTCGCCGGCACACCTTCAGGATTCAGGTTTGGGCCCGGGCGTCGTTTGCAGATCACCCGCAACCAGTCGGCCTTTGACGGACTGCTCGTAGTCATAGGCATAGCCGATCAGCTCGCGCTCGCTCCACATGCGACCGACGAAGATCAACGAAAAAGGCTGACCGCCGGGATACGCACCACTGGGCACCACCACCCCGGGAATGCCGGCAATATTGATGACCGAAGTGGTTGTCGCGTCCATGAATCCCTCATAGACATCGCCCAAGGGCTCGAACATCTGCGGGAATACCATCGCATCGAGATCGTGTTCACGCATGACGCCGTTGATGATGCGCAAATAGCGCTCGCGCAGGCGGGCAAATTCGGAAAGATCAGGTGCGTTGGCCGGTGTCTGGTATGACCCTGCCAGCACGGGCAACTGCGTCACGTAGTACTCCAGTGGCCCATCGGACTCGAACAGCTTTACGCCGATTCGCTCCTGCAATTGCTCAAGGGAATGAACCTCTGCGGTGGCGCCCAGCTTGCGCAGATAACGATCAAGATCATAAGCATGGGCATCCGATCCACGCGCGTCATAACTGCCGTCAGCCGGCGCCAGATCAACCAGACCCGATCCGTTGAACGGGTCGGCGATCACCACCGCGCCTAGCGCCTGAAGCTGACTGACCGCCTTGCGATACTGTGTTTTCGTCTCTGCGGGTAAAGTGGCAAAGGACTTGTTCCATCCCGCGCCGAATAATCCGATTCGCTTGCCCTTGAGTGATCCCGTTTGCAAACCTGCGGCATAGCCTGCCTGGGGAATATTGCCGAAGGCTGCCGTGGTTTTAGGGTCGTCCAGGGTGTAACCGGCCAACACGTCCAGAGTGATGGCCGCGTCGCGCACCGTACGCGCGATCGGCCCGACAACATCGCGGGTGGAACCCGCTTGCGGAATGACACCGGAATTGGGAATCAGACCAAACGTCGGTTTGATCCCGACCAGACTCTGCGCCGCCGCCGGATTCTGAATGGAACCACCGGTTTCTTCGGCCAGCCCGACCACGGCGAAGTTCGCCGCGACGGCGGTCGCAGAGCCTGCCGAGGAGCCGCCCGGCGACCAGGCGCGATTGAGCGCGTTATACGTCACGCCCGCCCAGCTGTCATTGGCATTGGCAGGGCTTCCCGAAAATACCGGTACGTTGGTTTTGGCCAGAATGATCGCCCCGGCCGCTCGCAATCGCTGAACCACGGCAGAGTCTTTTTCCGGAATCAGGTCGATGCCACCGGCCTTGGATGAGAGCGGCGCATACCCGGCGGTGGAGGCAAATCCGGCCATGTCCATGGTGTCCTTCACGACCACCGGAATGCCCGCCATCACCGCCAGTTTTTCTCCGGCCTTGCGCCGCCGATCAATGTCACGCGCTTCATTCAGCGCCCCCGAGTTCATTACGGTGAAGGCGTTGTAATAGGGATTGTATTGCTCAATGCGAGACAGAAAGGCTTTTGTCAGTTGCTCCGAAGTATATCGTCCATCCTCGAAGCCTTGTTTGATTTGCGTGATAGTCAGTTCCCTGACATCAACCGGATCGCTCTGAGCGTAACTGCTGCACATTCCAAGTGCTGCGCCGACTATGATCGTACGGACAAAGGAGATCGAACCACTCATAGTAATTTTCATTACAGTCATCCTTGACTTGTACAACTTCCAATTAAATTTTTTAACTTGTTATTTAGAACGTGCAGGCAAGCTTTAAATGTAAAAAAAATATGTATTTCTTCAGATACAAAGTCCAGAACTTTCCTGGTTAATATCAAATTGTGATCATGTAACACAAACAAAAACGGGCCTGCTTTCGCAGGCCCGTTCTCATTGGGTGGCTATAAAATCAGCGCATCAACTGTTGATCGCTGCCTGTTCATTCTCGTCAAACTCTTCCGCCAACAGCTTGTCATTGGCCTTGCCGGTAAATGGCACTACAGCGGCGCGTGGTTTACCTCGCAGTTTGCCGAACAGGTGCTCCAGTGCGTGCTCGAGTTTTTCGGCAGCGCCGTCGATTGCCTGTTCCAGCGAATCGGCTTTATGGGTCACGGAAATCGGTTGATGGCCTTTTGGCCGCGCTTCCAGTTGGCAGCGCAAGTCATGGGGACCTGGTTTGTCACCGTTCTCGTCGCTCAGGTGGACTTCGACACGGGTCAGGTCTTCTTCATAACGGTCGAGCGTGCTCTCAATGGTTGTACGTACCCACTCCTCCAGTCGTTTACTGCCTTGAACATGGTTATCGCTGTTGACTTGGATTTGCATAGTTCATCCCTTATTTCAGCTAGCTCGCGAGGGGCCTGAATTGAATTTCCTGACCCCTTGGTTACAACAATCGGCCCGACTGACGAACATTTCAACCCCTGAAAAAAGATAAATATTCATTCGCAAAAAAAGCCGGACAACCGAGCAAAGCGCTGGTAAGGTCGGGAGTTGGGTCGCCTCGCAACCCGGCAAAATTTGCTCACAATTGCCCGTCGTTCAACGGGTGCAAGCTGCGAAAAATCCCCGCCTCTTCCACCAGCCAATCATGCACCGCACGCACGCCCGGATGGCTCAACGCCCCCGGCGCATAGAGCAACACGTAACGTTTATGGTTAGGCACCGAGAGGCCGAACGGCACAATCAGCGTGCCTCGCTCCAGCTCATCGTTGAGCAATGTGCGCCGGGCAATCGCCACGCCCATACCGGCAATCGCCGCTTCGATGGTCAGGTGATTGCGATTGAACGTGTGCCCGCGCCGTACGTCGGCGCCCTCGAAGCCGATCGCGTTTAAATAGAACTCCCACTCCGCGTATTCATAACTGCCCCGCCAGGCAGTGATGTCGTGCAGCAGCGGGAAATGCACCAGATCCGCCGGCCCGTGCAGCGGCGGTCGTCCACGCAACAGGCTCGGCGCGCAGACCGGGAAAATCTGCTCATCGAGCAACGCTGTGGATAACAGCCCCGGGTAACTGCCGTCGTTCAAGTCGATAGCCAGATCAAAGTCGCCCTCGTGCAACGGCACGCTGCTGTCCTCGGCGACCAGCCGTAGCTGAATGTCCGGGTAGCGCTGCTGCAAACGTGGCAAACGCGGCGTCAGCCACTTGCTCAAGAACGAGGGAATCGAACGCACCCGCAGGATTCCGCTGATCATCCCGGCATCCAGTCGACGCAATTCCGCATCAATGCTGCCGTATGCCTCGTTGACGGTAATGGCCAGCCGCTGTCCTTCTGCACTCAACTCCACACCGCGCGCACGCCGATGAAACAGGCGAAAGCCAAGGCGCTCTTCGAGTTGGCGGATCTGCTGGCTGACCGCTCCCGGCGTGATGTGTAGTTCTTCCGCACAGCGGGTGAACGACAGGTGCCGCGCGGCACAGGAAAACACCTGCAGCCAGACGTAGGTCTGGGCATGCAATTGACGACTCATCGTTTAGTCCTGCTAAAGGCTTACTTAGGAAGTTTCGTTAGTCACGTAGGACCGAGGTAGGCAGTATCGCCGACATTGCGCTTGTCCTACAAAAAATGGCAGCGATTCCTACTCCATTGCTTGTAAGGGTTTAGCATGGCTATCAGTGTTTTCGATCTATTCAAAGTCGGTATCGGCCCGTCCAGCTCCCACACCGTGGGTCCGATGCGTGCTGCCGCGACCTTCGCCCAGGCGCTGATTGATCAGCATTTGTTGAACGATGTGAGTCGCGTTGAAATCCGTTTATACGGTTCGCTGTCGGCCACCGGCGTCGGCCATGCTACCGATCGCGCTACGGTCATGGGTCTGATGGGCCAGTGGCCGGACAGCATCGATCCGTCGACCATCGATCCCTGCATCCAGCAACTGCGCGAGACCGGCCAGCTGTCCCTCGCCGGGCAACGCTGGATTGACTTCGACTGGCAACGCGACCTCCTGCTGCTGGACGAGAGCCTGCCCTACCACCCCAACGCCATGTCGCTGACAGCCTTTGGCGAAACCGCTGAGCTGTTCAAGCACACGTACTACTCGGTCGGCGGCGGTTTCATCATCGAAGCGGCAGAAGCGGAGTCCGGTGTGGCCCCGGCCGGTGATGTGGTGTTGCCGTACGATTTCTCCAGCGCTGCGGAACTGCTGTCACTGTGCAAGACGCACAATTTGCGCGTGTCCGAACTGATGATGGCCAACGAGCGTGCGTGGCGAACTGACGCGGAAATCCGTCAGGGCCTGCTGCATATCTGGTCGGTGATGCGCGAATGTGTCGAACAGGGTTTGCGCCATGAAGGCATCCTGCCCGGCGGTCTGAACGTGCCGCGCCGTGCCGCGAAACTGCACCGCAGTCTGCTGGAAATCGGTAAACCGAATGTGATCAGTTCGACGTTGTCGGCGATGGAATGGGTCAACTTGTTCGCCCTCGCCGTCAACGAGGAAAACGCCGCCGGTGGGCGCATGGTCACCGCGCCGACCAACGGTGCCGCCGGGATCATTCCGGCAGTTTTGCACTACTACATGAAATTCAACCCGGATGCGTCAGACGATGACGTAGTCAATTTCTTCTTGGGTGCGGCCGCCGTCGGCATTCTCTGTAAGAAAAATGCCTCGATTTCCGGCGCCGAAGTCGGCTGCCAGGGCGAAGTCGGTTCGGCCTGCGCGATGGCCGCTGCCGGCCTCGCCGACGTACTCGGCGCAACCCCGGAGCAGCTGGAAAACGCCGCCGAAATCGGCCTTGAGCACAACCTTGGCCTGACCTGCGATCCGGTCGGTGGCCTGGTGCAAGTGCCGTGCATCGAGCGCAACGCCATCGCCGCGGTAAAAGCGATCAACGCCACGCAAATGGCTCTGCGCGGCGACGGCAACCACTTCATTTCCCTCGACCGGGTGATCCGCACCATGCGCGATACCGGCGCCGACATGCATGACAAATACAAAGAGACTTCACGGGGCGGCCTGGCTGTGAACTGGGTGGAGTGCTGAGGCGCATTCCCTGACTGCCCCGGCAGACCGCATTCGACGGTCTGCCAACCGTGAGCCCGAGCAAAAATAATAACGAGGCGATACCGATGACCGATGTACGTACACCTGCTGCCGAAAATCCCGCTGTAGACCGCACAAGCAACACAGAAACGGCCCACAAGGGCTGGAGCAAATTCGACACCACCTGGATGCTTGGCCTGTACGGCACGGCAATCGGTGCCGGCACGTTATTCCTGCCGATCAATGCCGGTGTGGGTGGTTTCTGGCCGTTGCTGATTCTGGCCGTGCTGGCCTTCCCGATGACGTTTTTTGCCCACAGGGGCCTGACCCGTTTTGTCTTGTCCGGGCGCTCCGGGAACATTACCGAAGTGGTTGAAGAACACTTTGGCATCGGCGCTGGCAAGTTGATCACGCTGCTGTATTTCTTCGCGATCTTCCCGATCCTGCTGGTGTACAGCGTGGCGCTGACCAACACCTTGAGCAGTTTCCTCGAACACCAACTGCACATCGCCCCGCCGCCTCGGGCGATTCTCTCGCTGGCGTTGATTCTGGGTCTGATGGCCATTGTTCGCTGTGGCCAGAGCGTAATCGTCAAAGCCATGAGCGTGCTGGTTTACCCGTTCGTCGCCGCGTTGCTGCTGCTCGCGGTCAGCCTGGTCCCGAACTGGAATGGCGCGTTTTTCGCCAGCGCCCAGGAGGCGATGCCGATGTCGGTGTTCCTCAAGACAATGTGGCTGGCAATCCCGGTGATGGTGTTCTCGTTCAACCACTCGCCGATCATTTCCGCCTTCGCCGTTGATCAGAAGCAACGTTACGGTGAGCAGGCCGAACGCAAGAGCAGCGGCATTCTCGCCATGGCTCACGGCATGATGGTCGTCACGGTGATGTTCTTCTGCTTCAGCTGCGTGCTGGCGTTGTCGCCGGCGGATCTGGCGGCAGCCAAGGCGCAGAATATTTCGATCCTGTCGTACCTGGCCAACCACTTCCAGACCCCGGTAATCGCTTACGCCGCGCCGCTGATTGCACTGGTGGCGATCACCAAATCCTTCCTCGGTCACTACATCGGCGCCAGCGAAGGCTTTCAGGGCATGATCGTGAAAAGCCTGCGCAGCCGTGGCCGGGTGATGTCGGCGAGCTGGCTGAACAGAGCGACCGCGCTGTTCATGATCCTCAGTTGCTGGGCGGTGGCGACGTTCAATCCAAGCATTCTCGGCATGATCGAAACACTCGGCGGGCCGGTGATTGCCTGCCTGTTGTTCCTGATGCCGATGTACGCCATCCGCCGCGTGCCGGCCTTGCGCCAGTATTCGGGACAGGCTTCCAATGTGTTTGTGGTGTTGATCGGCCTGATTGCACTGTCTGCGATCATCTACTCGGTTCTGCCCTGAAAACGGGCCACAAAAAAAGGCGAGCCACGTGGCTCGCCTTTTTTATCGCCGTGTTTATTGTTCGACAATTTTTCCGGCACAGCCCTTGCAAACTCCCCCTGTAGGAGCTGTCGAGTAAAACGAGGCTGCGATCTTTTGACCTTCATGACCGAAATCAAAACATTGAAGAGCAAAAGATCGCAGCCTGCGGCAGCTCCTACATGAGTAACCAGAACAGGACACGGAATGGCCAGTGATCAGGTTTGGCGAACCAACCCGATCATGGCCGGTCAACAACTGCACGTTCAATCAGGCGGTGACGCATCATGGACAACCCATTTCAGATCATTACCGATGCCTTCGCGCCGGACTATCAGATCAACCTGAGTATTCAGGGCCTGGACGGCAGCATCATGCTGACCTTGTCCAACAGCGGCCACATTGTGGCCAAGCGCATGATCAGCGCCGAGCAGCGCAATGATCCGGCGCGCCTCAAACGTCTGGTGCAAAGCATTCAATTCGGCATTGCCATCGAACAGGGCCACAGCGCCATGGCAATTCTCGAAGCCATGACCAGCGGCGACGGGCTGGCCCCGCCACCGCCACGGGTCATTGGCCAGCCGCGACAGGCGGCAGGACTTTAAAGCTCGCCCTTCTCGACTTCAGGATGCTCGCTGGAACCGCTACCCAGTGTGCGCTGCGGTTTCTCGATCTTCACCGAGGGGAATTGCGACGAGGCGTAACGCACCACCAGAATCGCCAGCGCCAGCAGCAGAATCCCGCCGCACAGATAGATGATGCCCATGTCCGGCGGGTTGTGGTGCGAGACGTTGGAGATCAGCAAACGCGTGAGCGCGGTGATCGCCACGTAGATCAGAAAGCGCACCGGCATGTGGTTGGTCTTGAAATAGATCCCGACCATCGCTCCCAATTCGAGATAGATGAACAGCAACAGAATGTCATCGATCTTGATGTGGCCTTCCTCGAGCATGCCGAGAAACTCCATCACGGCCGCGTATGCCGTCACCGCACCGATGGCAAACAGCGCCAGATAGTGGAAGGTTTCAACGAACAGATTGCCCAGGGACTCGGCCAGTTGATGCACGTTTTGCCGCAGTTTCTCGGCCCAGTTGATTTTCACGATGATGTTCCTTAGCCCGATTCGAGCGGATGATGCGTGTTGGACGTGACGGTTTTTCTGCACGTAGCCGTTTTCATGCAGAAAAGAGGCCACGCCATCATGGCGAGCCGCCGCGAAACCCGCGCCGTGGCGTTTGGTCGCACCACCCGCGCGCGCCCCTGACAAACAGCAAATTCGGTCTACATTGAAAAGCCACTACCCATGGCGCAGGGATTCGCTTATCCTTTTCGCTGTATATGGATACAGTAGTCGTCAAGACAACTTAATGTGAAGGCATGTGAGGTGGTGAATGGCCGTCGAAGTGGTATACCGCAGCAGCCGAGATCTGGAGCGCTTGTTCATGGATAAAGCCGAAGCTGACCGTCATGACAAAATGCTCGAACTGGCCGAATATCTGGCCGATGTGCTGCAAAAAGCCGTTCCGTCCCTGACCGAACAGCAAGTGGAAGAAGCGGGGATCTACATGGCGAAGAACCGCGATGTGTTCGCCCGGGCATTCAAGAGCCAGCCGGATGCACTGTCCGAGCTGATCAATGCTCCGGCCGAGCCGGTCGAAAATGCTGAAGCTGCAGAACCTGCGGAAGCGCCGGCGAAGCCAGCCAAAGCGGCAAAAGCGGCGAAGTAAGCGATGCCCGAATTGAATAGGCCCTGAGTCGAATGGCTCAGGGCCTTTTTCATGCTTGTGAAACTCAGCGATACAAAACTTTTTCTGCCAACTCGTCCGCCACCCGCGCCGGCGAACGTTTTTCTGCCTGCGCGTGGGCGAACACTTCGGTCAGCCGTGAACTGATCTTCGACAGATGCGCGGTGATCGTCGGCAATTCTTCACCACGATGTTTCAGCGAAACATAGATCAAGCCACCGGCATTGATCACATAGTCCGGCGCATACAGAATCCCGCGCCGCTCCAGTTGATCGGCCACGTCCAGATGTGTCAGCTGATTATTCGCCGATCCGGCCACGGCCGAACAACGCAATTGCGTGACGGTGTGGCTGTTGAGCACACCGCCCAAGCCGCACGGGGCGAGAATGTCGCACGGCGTACTGAGCAGCGCGTCGTTGGCAATGGGATGGGCGTTGAGCTGTTCCATCGCCAATTGCACCTTGCCGTGATCGATGTCGCTGACCAGCAGTTCGGCCCCGGCAGCATGCAGCTGTTCGGCCAGGGCAAACCCGACGTTGCCCAGGCCCTGAATCGCCACACGCAAGCCTTCCAGATTATCGCTGCCCAAACGGGCCATGGCCGTTGCGCGAATACCAGTGAACACCCCCATCGCCGCGTGCGGCGCCGGATCGCCCGCCGACGTGGTGCTGGTGACATGTTGGGTTTGTTGGGCGATGCAATCCATGTCCGCCACTGAGGTGCCGCTGTCGATGGCGGTGATGTAGCGGCCATCGAGCTGATCGATGCAGCGGCCAAAGGCTTCGAACAGCGCCCCGCGATTTTCCACGTGGGCCGGGCGCACGATCACCGCGACTCCACCGCCCTGCGCCAGGCCCGCGAGCGCAGCCTTGTAGCTCATGCCCTGAGCGAGGCGAATGGCATCTTCGACGGCAGATTCGTCATTGGGATAGGCAAGATAACGACATCCGCCAAGAGCAGGCCCGAGGCGACTGTTATGAATGGCAATGACCGCCTTCAACCCGGAGACCGGGTCGACGCTAAGGTGCAGCGAATCCAGGCGAGTGCTTTGCATGAGAGCAAACATCGTTGGGCTCCCGAATCACTTCTTGTAGAACGCCAGTATAGGCTTGCGCCTGAAAATTGCTGGAGCGCACCGGAATAAGCGACCCCAGGGTCAATGGCTTTACGGCATAACCCCGCGCCCGTAAAACCGGACACTGGACGAATGGCACGGACGGGGCTAAAACGAGGCATTCGACGGAGATTTCGATGAGTCCGCGCCAACGTTTTTTCGAGTGCCTGCACCGTTCACCGCCCGCGCTGCTGGAAGCTGCGCTGTGGATTGCTGCCGAGCACGAAAAAGAAGTGGATCCCGCTGCGCTGCTGCAAGACTTCAAAGAGCTGCAACAGCGCATCAGTTACGGTTTGCCGATGCTACCGGTGAGTGAGCTGGCACAGCCGCTGTTACGGCGCATGATTGAACTGGGATTCGCCCAGGATGATTTCCTGCCGCTGCGCCCGCAAGCGGCGTTGCTGCATAAAGTGTTGCAGACCCACCGGGGTCAGCCTTTGGCGCTGGCGTTGATCGCGCTTGAGCTGGCGCGGGGTCTGGAGATTCCGCTGGTTGGCGTCAATTTCCCCGGGCACTTTCTATTGCGCGTGCCCGGCGCCGATCATCTGCTCGATCCCTGCGGTGGCCGCCGCTTGTACCCCAACGATTGTCGTGAGCTGTTGCAGCGCCAGTACGGGCCGAACATGAAGCTCAATGCCGAGCACCTGGCGACCGCTACGCCCGTGCAGATGCTGCAGCGGCTGTCGCGCAATCTGCGGCAGTTGTACCTGACCCACGATGATTTCATTGCCGCACTGATCGACGCCGAACGCGTGCTCGAACTCGGTGACGCTGGCGCCGCCGATTATCTGGCTCGAGCCAGTCTGTATCAGCGGCTCGACTGCCCGAATGCCGAGCGCTTCGATCTGGAGCATGCCTTGCTACTCAGCGACGACCCGATCCAGCGCTTGCGCCTGACCGAGCGCCTCGGCCACCTCCCGCCCAACTCGATCGTCCACTGAGTTCCGTGTGAGAGCCAGCCCTGCTGGCGATGCAGATGGCCCGGTCTCTGAGTTACACCGCGTTATCGTTCTTCGCTAGCAGGGTTAGCTCCCACAGGGTTTGCGCTGAGTCGGGGCCTTATGCTCAAGCAGAAATCTCTGTGGGAGCCAGCCCTGCTGGCGATGCAGGCGACCCGGTCTCTGAGTTACACCGCGTTATCGTTCTTCGCTAGCAGGCTCGCTCCCACCGGGGGCGGTGGGGTGTCATTGGGCGAACGCACCTGAATGATCAGCAGCGCGGCGATCACAGCCGGGATCGCGCAGAAGAAGAAAATCTGTTCAACCGGGATGTGCATCGCCAGCAACAGGCTGCCGAACAGCGGCCCGAGAATCGAACCGAAACGGCCCACGCCCAGCGCCCAACCGGTGCCGGTGGCACGCACATGTGCCGGATAAAAATTGCTGGCGAAGGCATTCAAGGTCAGTTGTCCGCCGATGATGCAAAACCCGGCAGCGAAGACACAAGTCACCAGATAACGCGGATTGTCGTGATTGATCCCCAGCAGAATCGTGCACAGCGCCGCACCTGCCAGCACGCCGGATAACAGCCGCACCTTGCGCTTCAAGCGATCGGCGAACCAGGCCATGCAGATCGCACCGAGAGTGCCAGCGAACAGGAACATCGACGTCACCAGATTGGCTTCGTTGAGTTTCAGGCCACTTTCCAGCAATAGCGACGGCAACCAGCTGATCATGAAATACAGCAGAATCAGGCTGACGAAAAACGTTGCCCAGATCAGCAGCGTCGGCCGCGCATAGCCGTTGCGAAACAACTCGACCACGGTCAGTCTGCTGCCCTGCTCGCGTTCGTTCTGTTCCACGGTCGCGACGGGCACCTGCCAATCCGGCAGCATTCTTGCCGTGACTTTTTTCAGCCGCACATACGGCGGTGCATCGCGCAGCAAGCGCGGTAGGGATTCCGGCAACATCCACCACAGGAACGGGAACAGCAGCAATGGCGTCACGCCACCGGCGAGGAATACCGCCTGCCAGCCGAATTGATCAATGAAACCCGCTGCAACAAAACCACCCGCCGCACCACCGAACGAGAAGCCGCACGCGGCCAGCGTCACCATCAAGGTACGCAGGCGCGGCGGCGAGTATTCCGACATCAGCGCCATCGCACTCGGCATTGCCCCGCCCATGCCGATGCCGCAGATAAACCGCGCGATCATCAGCGTATTGAGGGAATCGGCGAAGACCATCAGCACAGTCAGGCTGGCGTAGATCAGCACGCAGGCGAGCAGGATTCGCCGCACGCCAAAGCGGTCGGCCAGTGGTGTTACCAGGAGAGAACCCAGAGTCAGGCCAAGCAGGTTAGCGCTGAACACAGGCCCGAACGCGGATTTTTCCAGCCCCCAATCCTGGGCCAACGCTGGCACCACGTAACCGAGCACCTGGGCGTCGTAGCCGTCAGTGACCAGCAACAGAGCCAGCAGAATCAAGAGCAACCACTGATAGCGGGACACAGGACGGGCGTCGAGTGCCGCGCGAAAGCTGGCAATCTGGTTGTGCATCGCAAGGTACCTTTTTTGTTTTTATGATTGTGTGTACAGCGAAAATCTCATGTAGGAGTGAGCCTGCTCGCGATAGCGGTGTGTCATTTAGCAATGATCTGACTGATCCACCGCTATCGCGAGCAAGGTCGCTCCCACAGTGTTATGGGCTATCGGGTTGGTTGGCGGGATGGGCCTTGATGAACGCTGGGTGCTCAGCCGCCAATGCAGCAACGCGGCGAATTTTTGGGTACGCCTCCAACGAAACATTAAAGCGCTCCGCCGCATACAACTGCGGAATCAAATACACATCCGCCACGCACGGCCACTCGCCGAAACTGAAACCGCTGTCGCCAATCAACTGCTCCACCGTCGCCAGCCCCTGGCCGATCCAGTGGCTGATCCACTCGACCACCTGCGGCTCATCCTGCCCCGACTGGCGCAGGCGATTGAGTACGCTGACGTTGTGCAGCGGATGGACATCGCAACCGATCACCGCCGCCACACCTCGCACCTGCGCGCGGGCAACGAGGTCTTCGGGCAATAACGGCACCTGTGGATAACGCTCCTCCAGGTACTCGATGATCGCCGGCGACTGAATCAGCAACTCGCCGTCATCGGTGCGCAGAGCCGGCACCCGGCCCTGTGGATTAATCGCCAGATACGCCGCCTGTCGATGCTCGCCACCGGGCGGTGCGATCAAATTGACCGGCAGCGCCTGATAGTCGAGCCCCTTTAATGCCAGCGCGATGCGCACGCGATACGAAGAGGTCGAACGGTAGTAGGTATAGAGATCCATGAACCGCTCCCGTCAGCGCGCCGCCAGCACTTTGCCACGGCATTCGCCGAAGCCGATCGAGGCAAAACCGTCACGGGCGCAACGCGCACGCAGGATGATTTCGTCGCCGTCCTCAAGGAACTTACGCACTTCGCCAGAAGCCAGTTCGATCGGTTTTTTGCCGCCCTCAGTGATTTCCAGCAGGCTGCCGAACTGACCGTTTTCCGGGCCGGACAAGGTGCCCGAACCGAATAGGTCACCGGCCTGCAACTGGCAGCCGTTGACGCTGTGATGCGCGACCATTTGCGCGACGGTCCAGTACATGTAGCGGGTGTTGCTCAGGGTCAGGCGATGAGCCGGCAGATTCTGCTCGCGCATGGCTTCAGTGAGCAGCAGCACTTCCAGTTCGATGTCGAAAGCGCCGCCATCCTGATCGCGTTTGTCGAACAGATACGGCAGCGGTTGCGGATCGCCTTCAGGGCGCGCCGGTTGTGCGGTGCGGAACGGCTCCAGCGCTTCCGCCGTGACCACCCAAGGCGAGACGCTGGTGATGAAACTCTTCGACAGGAACGGGCCCAGCGGCTGGTATTCCCAAGCCTGGATATCGCGCGCCGACCAATCGTTGAGCAGGCAGAAACCGGCAATGTGATCGGCAGCATCACCGATGGCGATCGAATCACCCATCTCGTTGCCCTGACCGATCCAGATGCCCAGCTCCAGTTCATAGTCCAGACGTGCGCACGGGCCGAAGGTTGGTTCGGTTTGGCCGGCCGGCAGCGTTTGACCTTTCGGGCGGCGTACGTCGGTGCCGGAGGCACGCACGGTGGAGGCGCGACCGTGATAACCAATCGGCACATGCTTGTAGTTCGGCAGCAGCGGGTTATCCGGGCGGAACAGTTTGCCGACGTTCTGCGCGTGCTCGATGCCCACATAGAAGTCGGTGTAATCGCTGATGCGTGCCGGCAGATGCAGCTGGCAATCGGCGGCCAGTGGCAGCAGTTTTGCGCCTTGGGCTTCGATGCTGCCGCGGTGCGTGCTGCCTTCGCTGAACAGTTCCAGCAAACGCTCGCGCAACGCAACACGTGCCTCACGGCCGAGTTCGAAGAATGCGTTCAACTGCCCGCCATGCATGGCTTCCACTGCACTGCGCGCCGCTCCGTCAAACAGCCCAGCCTCCAGCGCCACTTGCAGATCAAAAACCTGCTCGCCAATCGCCACGCCCGCGCGCGGCGCCGAACCGTCGATGCTGAACACTCCGAGCGGCAAGTTCTGCAGCGGGAAATCTGCGTGACCGTTGGCTGAAGCGACCCAGCTGCGGGTGATGGAATTCTGCGTCATGGGTTATCTCCGGGTCGGGTCGAACGTGGCGGGCAGCGTGGCCCAGCAGGCGTCGTAAGTGGATTGCAGTTGCGGGCAGTCGAGGGCGAAGCGGCTTGGGCGCAGCACTTGGCTGGTCTCGAACATGAATGCCATGGTGTTGTCGATCTTCGCCGGTTTGAGTTCGGCGTTGATCGCTTTGGTGCAGGTCTCGCCATCCGGGCCGTGAGCGCTCATGCAACTGTGCAGCGAGGCGCCACCGGGCACGAAGCCTTCAGCCTTGGCGTCGTATTCGCCCTGGATCAAGCCCATGAATTCGTTCATCAGGTTGCGGTGGAACCACGGTGGCCGGAAGGTGTTCTCGGCAACCATCCAGCGCGGCGGGAAGATCACGAAATCGAGGTTGGCCAGACCGTGCACGCTGGTCGGCGAGGTCAGTACGGTAAAGATCGACGGATCCGGGTGATCGAAACTCACCGTGCCGATAGTGTTGAACCGGCGCAGATCATATTTGTACGGCACGTTGTTGCCGTGCCAGGCGACCACGTTCAGCGGCGAGTGATTGAGTTCGGTGGCCCACAACTGGCCGAGGAATTTCTGCACCAGCGTGGTCGGTTGCTGCAGGTTTTCGTATGCAGCGACCGGAGTCAGAAAGTCGCGCGGATTGGCCAGACCGTTACTGCCAATCGGCCCCAGATCCGGCAGACGCAGCGGCGCGCCGTGGTTCTCGGCGACGTAGCCGCGAGCTTGCGCATCGAGCAATTCCACACGAAATTTCAGGCCACGTGGCAGCACGACGATTTCCAGTGGCGCGACTTCCAGCACACCCAATTCAGTGGCGATACGCAGACGGCCAAGTTGCGGCACCAGCAGCAGTTCGCCGTCGGCGTTGAAGAACACCCGCTCCATAGAACGATTGGCGGCGTAGTTGTAAATGCTGATGCCGGACGGTTTTTCGGCGGCGGAGTTGGCCACCATGCTCACCAGGCCATCGATGAAATCAGTTGGCTCGGCCGGGATCTCCAGCGGATTCCAGCGCAGGCGATTCGGCGTCACTTCTCCCAGCGGCCCACCGGCCAATTGCCGTTCCAGTTTGACGAAAGCCGGATGATTGGCCGACGGCTGAATGCGGTACATCCAGGTGCGCCGCGCTTCACTGCGAGTCATGGTGAACGCGGTGCCGGAAAACAATTCGGTGTAGAGGCCGTACGGGGCTTTTTGCGGGGAATTCTGGCCGACGGGTAGCGCGCCGGGTAACGCTTCAGTGCTGAATTCGTTGCCGAAGCCGGACTGGTACGCCAGCGCCTGAGCGGTTGAATCGAGGTTCATGGAGCCTCCTGAACAGGGAGTCGGCAGTGGCCCATCGCTCTGGCTCAGAGGTTTCGGCACGCCGGGGTTGTTATTATCGTAATTCGATTACGCATAACGTAATTTGCTCGCTATGCAGCGTCAAGCTATAAAGACGCCCATTCGTTTCGGAACCCGGCCGCACCATGGAAAAAACCAGCGACAGTAACGGCAAACAGAAAGTCCGCTCCGCCGAAGTCGGCACCGACATCCTCAAGGCTCTGGCCGAGTTGTCGCCCTCGACTTCGCTGTCGCGTCTGGCCGAACACGTGCAGATGCCGGCGAGCAAGGTCCACCGCTATCTACAGGCCTTGATCGCCTCAGGGTTCGCCGAGCAAAACCCCGCCACCAATCATTACGGCCTCGGCCGTGAAGCGTTGCGCGTGGGCCTGGCCGCCCTCAACAGTATGGACGTGCTGAAAGTCGCTGCCCTGCCCTTGGCCGAGCTGCGCGACGAACTCAATGAAACCTGCTTTTTGGCGGTGTGGGGCAATCAGGGCGCAACCGTGGTGCACATCGAACCGGCGGTGCGTGCGGTGACCGTGGTGACGCAACTGGGTTCGGTGTTGCCACTGCTCAGTTCTTCGACGGGATTGGTGTTCAGCGCGTATCTGCCGCATCGGGAGACCGATGAACTGCGTGAGCAGGAAATCGCCGTGGCCGAACATCCGCTAAAAGACGAAAAGGCCTACACAACGCAGTGCGAACAGATCCGCGAACGTGGCCTGCATCATGTGCATGGTTTGCTGATGCCGGGTGTGGATGCGCTGTCGGCACCGGTGTTCAACGCCGTCGGCCAGATCGCTGCGGTACTGACCATCGTCGGCCCGACTTCGCTGTTTCACGCCGACGAAAACGGCCCGGCGGCGCAGCGGTTATTGGCTGCGTCGCGGGCCGTCAGTTGGCGGATGGGTTTTGAGTCATCCGCTAGCCGCCAGTAACATCGATAAACGCTACGTCGAGGTGCACCTGACCTGGATTAACCCAGAATGCGCACGGTTCCATCCACTGCGGGGGGCGTTGCAACAGCCGCCGTGACATAGCTGATACCGACTGGAACGCCGGTGACCGCCGATACAAGATCGGCAATGTCTCGGATAGTCGACAACATCGCGAGTGGGTTGACCGAACTGCCAATGCCCGCCACCTTGCCGACGTAGAGAACAATCGCGCCGCGCCAGGCACTGGCGAACAACGCATTAGCCTTTTCGTCGCTGCCCAGGCTCGCGGCCATGATCCCTTGAACGACCAAATGAGTGATGCGCAACACACTCACGGCAAGACCCAGCGGTGGAATGAACATTGAAGCCACATCCAGTGCAAAATCGATGAGGATTTTCGCGTCTTTCCACACGGCTTCGGAAGGACTGGTCGTTTGATAATCCACGTCTGCGATGAAACGCTGGATCATCTCTTTGTACTCTTGCTGGAATGATCGAATTTGATAGCTGTCGCGCAATACGGGTGCCGGTGTTGCACCTGGCTTGTAGTGTAGATACTTGGCCAACACGTTCTGGATGACCTCCAGATGTTCAAAGCGTGTAACTTTCAGAATATCTTTCTTGAAAGAAGGATTCTCCAACTGAGCGCTCAGTTGTTCTACGGGAAAGAAATCCTTGTCGTTGTAGGTATTAGGGACGTAGATGATCGACTCCTTTCGACCATTTACAGTGCGACTGAAGACGTAAGCTCCCTCGAGTTTCCGCCCCTCTAACGTCAATTCCCATACGCCGTCGCCTGGCGCCTGACCGGTCACAATCCCTCCCAGTCGGGGCAAATCGGTATCCAGGCTATCGATCAAGCCAGTCACCCAATTGAACTGTTCCTGCGAAAGTTCACCTTTCATCTTTTGCAGAACAGCTGCGCGGTGCATCTCGTTTTGCTTCACCTTGCGATAAAGCTCTGCTTTCGTCGAAACATCATTGGCATTGAGGAACTTCGAACGGATGTATGCGAGATACTTCTCACCCGGCATCAAATCGATCAGATCGTTTATCAGTCTGGCATTCAGCGCAGCGATAGGCTGGTTACTGAACGACCAGAAAGTCGCCTGCCGCAGCTCATCCTTCAAAGCATCGTTGGAACTACCGATTGGCAATCTGTATCCGCCCATGAACAGCTTTTCAAAAATCGAGACATCGGATCGCCACATCTGCCATTGGATAAACAATTCCGTCAGACTGATTTTCGACTGAGTATGAAACTTGACCCATACCTCATCGGGATTGATATCGATATTGATTCCCGAGCGACTCAAATACTCAGTCACTGTTTTTTTCACCAGATCGCAGGAAAACTTCTTGAAAGGGGTAACCTCAAGCTTTTCCCTCGAAGCCTCATAGAGCGCTTTGTAATCGGAGTTCAATCGAGTGTGCAGGCCTTGGTCTGCCAAAGTAGCTTTTCGATACCAGCCTGGAGTAGCCAAGCCTATCTCATGACTTTCACATCGCACCAGATTTTGCGCACTGGCATACAGCGGTGCGGGTTCATCTTCATTTCGCAATTCAACAACATCCAACATCAGGCCATCAAAATTGATATTGGGTTGTCGAACTGCAGTTTCGCCCCGGGGTAATGGCTTTTTAAATGAATAACCTTGGCGTTCCAGATACTCTGCTGTACCCGTTGCCTTCAACCAACCGAATACCGTTCGCCGCAACGTGTCGATATCGGCGAACTGAAACCATTCCTGACCCGATGGAAACCCCGGGGCATTAAGCACATGAAGGTCGCGATCAGCGGTGACGCCTCGTCGGCGATAAACCACCAGATCCTTGCACGAGCCAAAACCTGGCCCGGCCGCCAGTCGTTTCGTCTCAATGCTGGTATCGCCGAAGTTGTAACGCATCACCATATCGTTGGCTACCGATGTGACTTGCCTTTGCACAACCGCAGAGAAAATACTCAGCGCTGTTTTGCGTCCCAATACCTCGCGCAAGGATTCGACAACGTCATCATCAGCAAAAACAAACGCCCTCGCGACAATATAATTATTGCGCATATTAGATTGTTTGATAGCCCGGAGAATATTGGCCGAAGTCAATTTTGGATTATCAGTTCTCCCCACGACCTCAATTGCATACTGTCCCTTTTCATCGTGAGCGCCATACATAAAGGCTTGCGTGAGTGTTTTTCTTTCCTTCAACTCAATTCGCTTACCGTCCGCCAACCTCACCGTGTGCG
This sequence comes from Pseudomonas sp. 4CAES_32.4, assembly GCF_058136335.1. Classification (NCBI taxonomy): domain Bacteria; kingdom Pseudomonadati; phylum Pseudomonadota; class Gammaproteobacteria; order Pseudomonadales; family Pseudomonadaceae; genus Pseudomonas; species Pseudomonas sp. 4CAES_32.4. Next base: position 1,033,292 of record NZ_CM176882.1, on the reverse strand, counting down.
TAACGATTACATAAATCGTATCCGGATCGACCAGTTCGTCGGCACCTGGGGAAATGAATTCCTCGACAGCGGCGCGGGTATAGTCTTTAAGGGATGTTACGTCCTTGGTTAACTCATGAAATTTGACTTGGCTCTCCAGCAGACGCTGCTCCAGACCGAGGAATAGTTCCTGGTTAACGTCGTTGGTGTTTTTCAGCCAGTTTGGCCACGCGCTTTTTTGCATCAGTCGGACTATTCGCGCGTGCCGCGAAAATGCAAGGCGGGGTAAATTTTGCAGGCGCTGTGCCTGTTCTACCCGTGTAACGGTGCCGTTGAACTCCTGATTGCTTGATTTAAACCCCTCAAGCACACGGGAAAGATCCCTTTTAAGTGTGTTCAGCACGCTGTCACAGCCGTATTCGAACAAATCTCCACTCACTTTCAGAAAGCGGATTTTAGCTGCCGCAGTAATAGAGGCGCTTTCTTCAGCGGCCAGCGCGAGCAGCGTAATGTCACGACTGTCTGTTTGCGTCAGACGCTGCTCAAGGGATCGTTGCAAACTCAGCGAGTCAGCGAACACCTCACCGCCGTGGCTGGGCGTATAGAGGAATATTTTCCTGCCGCCACGAGGCGTCAGTTCGTCCAGTACCGGGTCAACCAGAGGAACCGCGAAAGCGCCCGGCAGCACAACGTAATGGCCATTTTTATCTTCAATGCGTACATCGTAAAAATCATGTCGCCGCCCACTTTGCGTGAGAAACGCAAGCGAGCGAAGGTCATCGGACTTGATACCGAATTCCCCACCCGATACGTGCATTTCTTCCCAGAACAGATTTTCTTGCACATTCGCCAGTTCCGCCCTCCGCGAACCGCCCCTGACAGCCGTCGCGGTTTTCGCATAGGTTCGGCTCCAATAACCCTCAACCGTCGAAAGATATTTCGAGGAAAAAACATTCAGCACTTCGCGAATGACTTTCTCGACTACGGCAATGCCCGGTGATTGCACGATGTGCTCAGCCCGTGTGGAGTTTGCAAACTCATAGACGGCATAACGCGACGCGTCATATTGAGCCGAACGACCAGACTCGAGACATTCCAGAAACACCTCAAGCAAACTGCCGACCGGCGGCTTCGGATTGCCCTGCGCACTTACACCCGAACGCAAATTAATAAATAACTTACTGATAAAAACATCAGGATTGCTCTTCTGGAGCTCAGTCAGCAAACAATCCTGGACTGTACTCCGGAACGATGGAATGCGACCGATCTCACTGCGTAACGCGTCAAGCCCATCACGAACCCTGGAAAGATTACTAGTAGAATTATTCATACCGCTTCCTTGTTAACTTGATTTTCGATAGAAGCAAACTGCGCCCATCACTTGAAATCAAACTAACTCAGAGAACAAAGCTACGGATATGCAAAATAGATTTCAAAACCTGAAGAAAAGTGAAGCCGAATACACGACATCCAGTTTTACAAATAAAATCAACTCATGAAACCATGCATTCTGGCCGTAGCCACTGCGTGTGTGCGGCGCGTAACGCCCAACTTTCCGTATATTCTTCTTACATGCGTCTTAACAGTATGCAATGAAATGAAAAGCTTCTGAGCTATTTGCAGATTCGAATCACCCAGCGCAATCATCTGCAACACCTGAAGTTCTCGCTGACTTAGCGAGCCTCGTTCCGACCCTGATAAATGGCTATTATTTTTCGCAACTTTAATCGCGCCACTTAAGAACGACTGCGCTTGACGCAATTCAAATTCTCGACGCGTCTGTTGCAAATTATATTTATCAATAAGCTCAAGTGCTTGCCGTTGATGCTCTTGGGCGACGAGTGCCCTTGATAACAAGGAAGCGGCATCTGCCAAAGCAAAGAACAGCTCAACCTCCAGCAGCACGGACCCGCTCCGCTGTGCCTTATGCAATTGCGAAAGCAGTACAGCGTAATCACTGTCACTGACTCGCTGGTGCATTTGCGCGATGAGCAGTAAATATTCAATGCGCGCTATCAACTCCAGAGTTGCCGGTGGTGCCTGTCGCGCCTGATCACCACGAAAGTGCCGCAACACTCGGCTCAATGCTTCTTCAGCCAGCTCCGGCCGTCCCTGCTGCAACCAGAACTGACTGCTGACTTGCAGCAAGACTCCGCGATAAACCGTGTCCGGAATCTGCCGCTGTTGCATCAATCGCTCGGCATCGCGCAGCCGGCCGAAGGCTTGTGCGTAATCCTCATGATTGGCCGCCAATTGTGCCAGCCCCAGAAAACCGTAGAGCACCCGTTTGTCATGACTGCGCAGGCAATCGTCCAGGCCACTGCGGAAAAACCCGGCGGCGCGGGCCTCCTCGCCCATGCAAAGGGCCAATCGGCCGCGCCGCAAGGCAATGCGCCCGCGCAACGGCACGGGTGGAGATTCGCGCTGTTCGAGCAATGCCTGCATGTTGGCCAGCAACTGTTCGGCCCGTGCCGGGGCGCCACGTTGTTCGAGCCATTGCGCATGATCCAGCTCAAGCAGGCCTTCGAACAACAATGAACCCTGCGCCCTGGCCAGGCACAACGCCTCGCGGTTGATCGCATACGCCAGTTCCAGTTCGCCGCAGAGCAAGGCTTGCTGGGTTTGCCCCGACAGGCACAACAGCCGCGCCGTCCAGGCGTCAGCGCTCAACTCCGCCAGCGCCTCCTGGAAATGCTCGCGAGCCGCCGTCATCCGCCCCTGCAAATGCAAGAGCCAACCCTGCAATGCCTGCCAGCGGGCAATCCATTGCCGCTGCTGCCGCGCTGAAGGTTGCGGGACGAATCGCGCCATGTGTTCGATGCAGGCGGCGGCTTGTTCGAAACGTCCGGCAAACAGCAATGCGGCGGTGATCATCCCGACCTGTTGCGGTGAGCATAGGGTCAACTCTTCGCCCTGTTGCTCGTGCAGACGCAGCAACAGCACCACGGTCTGATCTTCGAACAGGTCCTCGAAAGTGAAATGCTGCAACAGGCTGATCGCCACTTCATTTTCTTGCGCGTGCAAGGCTTGTTCGAATGCCGCCCGCCAGTCCTCACGCGCGCAAAACCATTGGCACGCCAGGCGATGCCAGGATCGCCCCTGTGGCCAATGTGCTTCTTGCATCACCCGGGTCAACGGCGGAAAAACCTGCAACCACTCGTTTGATGCCTGCCACGGTTCGATGAAGCAACCCAGCATCTGCAACTCGCGCAGGTACTGCGCACCTTCACCGGCGCCAAACAAATGCTCACACAGATCCGCGTTGAAACGCGGCAGGTGCGCCAGTACTCGCCAGGCTTCGGCCAGCTCCGGGGAAAGATGGCTGAAGAGTTCGTGTTGCAGGTAGTCGAACAGTGTGTCGATGCGCTGCTGCTGCGGCGGCTGGTTTTGCGCCCAGTCGCACTTCTGCAGCAGCGCCATGCGCACGCCCGCGCACCAGCCGCCGGTGCGCTGCACGATGCGCGAAGCCACGCTGCAGACCTGCTCGGCAGGCAGATGTGTCAGCGCCTGGGCAATCTCCTCCGGGGTCAGCGCCAGCGTCGTGCTGTCACACTCGTGGAGTTCGTCATCCAGCAGCAGGCGCGGCCAGTTGCACGGCGGACGCCGACGTGTGGCGATCCACCAGGTGAGCGCCGGATTGTTCAGGGACAACAGGCGATCAAGCAGGGCATCGAGTGCAGGCTCGGGTTGCCGACAATAATCGTCGAGCACCAGCCAGGTCGGTTGCGATACGCGATGCAAAGCCGCGCGAATGTCCTCTTCATCAGCATCGGGCAAACCCAGCGCCTGCCCCAGACGCTGACAAAAACCTTCAACACTCAGCGCTGCGCCCGCCAGGGCAAGCCAGCGTACGGCGCACGACGCCGGGGCCTGCAACATGCATTCGGTGAGCAACGCACTCTTGCCGCTGCCCGCCGGTGCACACAGCAATCGCACCCGCGCCATCGACTCAAGCAATGGCCCGCTCAAGCGCCCACGCGATTGATGATGGGACGACAGTCTGGGCAAGAATCCCGGGCGATCCAGGCACGAGGTCATAGCGGTCATCGCAGTGCGCCTTTTTATAGTTGTCCGGCAACCCTAGCCCTCTGCGAGCAGGTTGTTGACGAGTATTCAGCGCGCTGATTGATGCCCATAAAAAAGGCGACCATACGGTCGCCTTTTGTCTTGCCGATGTATCCAGACCGTTACCGCACGCCCTCGGTACGCAGGGCCGATGGCGTGAAGTCGGCGGCTTTGGCTTCGAAGCCGAATTCGAAGCTGTGCTTCTCTTCGTTCTTCATCCCCAAGGCAATGTAGCGACCGGCAATGATGTCGTAGAGCGCTTCGAGCGTGTAAGCCTGGGCCTGGTGATCGTAGTAATACTGCGCGTGACCTTCGGCGACACGCCACAGTTGCCCGCGACCATCGTAGTGATCAGCCAGCGCCACTTGCCAGCTGTCCTCGTCGATGTACATGTGGCGCTTGGCGTAGATGTGCCGTTCGTTCGGCTTGACGGTGCCGATCACCTCCCAGACACGGTGCAGTTCGTAGCGGGTCAGGTCCTGATTGATGTGCCCGGCCTTGACCACGTCGTCGTACTTGAGGCTCGGCGAATCGAGTTTGTAGCTGTTGTACGGAATGTACATTTCCTTTTTGCCAACCAGTTTCCAGTCATAGCGATCCGGGGCGCCGGAGAACATGTCGAAGTTGTCGGATGTGCGCAGGCCATCGGCCGCCGTGCCCGGGCCGTCATAGGCCACTTGCGGGGCGCGACGCACGCGGCGCTGGCCGGCGTTGTAGATCCACGCCAGGCGCGGTTCCTTCACCTGATCGAGGGTTTCGTGAACCAGCAACACGTTACCGGCCAGACGCGCCGGCGCGGTCACCGACTGTTTGAAGAAGGTCAGCACATTGGCGGCTTTGTCCGGGTCGATGTCCTTCATCAATTGCGGCACGGCGATCACTTCTTCAAAGCGGATCGGCGTGTAGCTGCCATTGGTTTGCGGGGTCACCTGAGTGATGATGCGTTTGACGTTGCCACCGTGATAACGGGTGATGTGGTTCCACAACACCTCGACGCCGTTCTTCGGAATCGGGAACGCGTAGTAACGATTGCCAGTGAAATTGGCGAGGCCGTTGCCGTCGTTGATCGTGGTCACATTCAGCGCGCTGCGCTTGGCCGACTCGTAGATGTCCGCCGGTGCGGCGACGGTGCGATGGGTCGGATAGACCGGGATCTTGTAGGTTTCCGGGTAGCGTTTGAACATCGCCACCTGGCCGTCGGAGAGTTTGTCCTTGTACTTGTCGACGTTCGCTGCGGTGATGGTGAACAACGGTTTTTCACTGGCAAACGGGTCGGCGAGAAAACCTTTGCTGTCCACCGCCCCGGCGTTTTTTGGCAGGCCACCAGTCCACGCCGGAATCGAGCCGTCGGCATTGCCGGCCTTCTCGGCGCCCAGCGGGGTCAGGCTGGTGCCGAGTTTATTAGCCTCATCTGGCGACACCGCCGCCATCACATTGGCTGCCAGCAGACTCAGGGCCAGCACGCCACATTGCAGAATCGTTTTGCGCATTGCAGTCATCCTTCTCGGGCAGATCAGAAGTTCACGCCGAAGCTCAGGGCCACGAAGTCACGGTCTTCGAGGACGTTGTAATCACCACCGAAGAAGTCGGTGTAACTGAGGCTCGCGGTGTAGGTGTTGCGATAGTCGGCATCGACGCCGACGCTGATCGCTTTCGCGCCTTCGTTGAACAGGCCGTTGGGGCCATAACCGGCAACGTCATGCGACCAGGACAGGTTGGGTTTGAGGTTGATCCCGCCGATCACGTTGGCGTAATCGAGGATGGCCCGGGCGCGATAGCCCCACGACGTCGAGGTGACGAAGCCGTCGGTGTCGCCACCGAAACCGTATTGGCCGTACACCGAATCTCGGCCATAGCGCAACTGACTGCGCGACTCCAGACCGCCGACGTGCACCACCGCAGCTTCACCGACCACGGTCAGACGCTCGGCGCCCAAGACCTGATCGAAAAAGTGCGTGAGGGTGCTCTGAATCTGCGTGACTTCCTTGCGGCGGTAACCCTTGTTGTCGGCGCCTGGCGAGGTGCTCAGCGGCGAAGCGGTGCCGCCGGCAATCGGGTTGACCAGCGCCAGGGTCAGATCGTTGGTGTTGACCTGCACGGGTGCGTTGGGCCGATAGCTGATCTCGCCAGTCCACGCGGTGCCGGTGGGCAGCGTGGTGGAGAAACTGGCGCCGTAGAGGCGAATGTCTTCCGGGTATTCCAGATAATACTGACCGCGCCCGAGCATCACGCTTTGCGCCAGCCCTGCCCCGCTGCCGGGGGCCAGACCGTTGGCGATGCCGACCATCGCCGGCAATGCCGACAGCGTCGAAAGCCCAGCGGTGGTGGTGCCCACTGACGGCGTACGACTGTGGTAGTTCATGAAATAGAGACCGTATTCAGTGTCGTCACCGAGCCAGCGCAATGCCGTGCCCCACTGCCCGGAATCCCGCGCATCGCGGTCGCCGCCACGGGGAATCACCACGCCTTCGCGCGTCACCTGAATGCCTTGGCCAAACGCGGTGGTCAAAGGCACGAGCGGCGCGACTGCCGGGCTGCCAACGGTGTAGCCGTTGTTGCAGCCATCCGCCGCCACATCGACGCCGAAGAACGTGCCGCAGTTATCCAGAACGGTCTGATCCCATTCCAGTTGATAGAAACCTTCGACCGAGAGTTTGTCGGTCAGGCTCTGCGAACCGAACAGCATGTTCACCGGGATCAGGCCTTCCTTGATCTCTGCTCCGGGGCGCCGGAACGCCGAAACGTCGATCGGGTTGATGCTGTTGATCGAGTTGCCGATGAAGGTACTTTCACCCCAGCTCACCACTTGCTTGCCCGCCCGCACGGTGCCCGGCAGATCGGCGATGGTGTAGTTGTGATAAACGAACGCATCGAGGATTTGCGCGCCGGACGACTTGGCGCCCTCCTTGCGGCCACTGTCGCTGATCTGCTTGAACTCGCGGTCTTCGTCCTTGAGTTCGAAGTCGTACCAATATTTGCCACGCACGAACACACCGGTGTCGCCGTACTTCAGTTCGAGGTCGTGAATACCTTTGAAGATTTTCGAGAAGGTCTCGCCCTTCTTGAAGTTCAGGCGCCCGTCATCACCGGTGGAGGATTGCCCGGTGCCACCGTTGACCGTGCCGACCAACGACTTGTCGGCATCGCGCATGCCCCAACTGGCTCCGACCGAAAGCGACGAGTCGAACGTCCCCTCGATCTCGCCGATATTGAACGAAACCGCGTGCGCCTGGGCACAGCAACCCAGAGCCACCGCAGCGGCCAGCGCCTGCGGTGTGAAGATGGCGCGCATTGTTGTTTTTGTCATGCGTCTTCCCCGGTGAGTGACAGAAGGCCCCACCCTACTGCCGGGCAACCGGGTCGATAAGCGCACCAAGGAGGTATTCGCGTTGTCGCTCGAAAGGATGAATGCCCACACGGGCCGTGGCTCTGCGCGACTCATGAGTGAGCTGGATGGAGGATCATCAATGCAGCGCATGGCGCACATCGGGTCACGGGACTGTTGCATGCCCCGCAACAGTGCATGTCCGGAATCGGTATTTTTCCTACACGCTCAAGACCTTATTCTGAACGCGCTTTCACGGCAGCCGCCGGAAAGCGCGAAGCCAGCTACGCTGAGTCACTGAAGCGATTGGCAACAGACTTCAGAGGAATCGAAGGATTCGGTTTCTTAACCCCGTGTTCACTGACGTTGATTTGTAGCTCCTTGATCCAACGTCTTACCTTGGCCGCTGCGTTTGCAGCGGCCTTTTTTATGCCTGCAGAAACGTCAAAACGCACGCTGCCTATAGTTTTGCGCGAACCATGTCGGAGATTTCTTTTTTTGCGAAAGAATTCTCCTCGCGAAATTATCCGCCCTCGAAAGTTCGCACAAAACAACATCTTGTTACTTACGGTCTTCTCGGACTCGTTAACCGCAAGTTTCTTGTAACTTGAAACGAATCAATTATTCGCGAATGCCATCACTTCTGATCGGTATTTAGCGGAAATCACGCACATTCAAAAGGATATGAATATGCAGAAGCCTACGTCTTACGAAATAGATCCTATTGTCATCACAGCAGTGCAGCCTCCCCGCTTCAAATCCCCGCAAGAAACCGAAGTTGAACTATTGCGCAGCGGCGTGTTTGGTACCCCGGGAAATCACAGCAAATACGAACAACAAGTTCAGAGCTTTATTATTCCGTTGACAAATGAGTTCGCCCAGAGAAGCGCGCAGATTAATCAAACTATCGAAGCTGATCTGGCTACGGTTCGCCTCGAAGGCTCAACTCACGCACTTCCACCCGCCGAATCGATCATTCGCGAATTGGCCGTCCGCAATACCGTTATTCAACGAAAGAATCTTGAGTTTCAGCAACACACTGCAATCGCTCAACATTTCTACGGTGAAGACCCCATAGGCAAAACAGCGCATCAATTTCTCGCCCGCGCTGCAACATTTGACCGTCACCTCAGGCCCAACGGACCGGCGTTTACCCAATGGCGGCAATCTTACCGGTCCGCCCAGGAGGCACAGCTGCTGGCACAGACTCTCGCGGTTCTGCATCAGCAGCAGATCAATGTGCAGAATTGGCTGAACGCCGTACAGGCGAATAATCAGGCCCAGGCAGCTGCAGCAGAAACCCAACGGCTGGCAGCCGAACGCGAGCGCATTGCTGCGGAGCTGCAACGCCACAGAGCCGCTGCCGAGAAGGCACGCCGAGACCACGAGGAAATCCTTGTTCGTGAGCGGGAACGCCTTGCCACGCTGGCAGAGGCCCGTCGTCTTGCTGAGGAGCTAGCACGAACTGCCGCTGAAGCAGCGGCTCGCCAAGTGAGGGCGGAACACGCACGACTTGAGGCGCTCGCAGAAAAACATCGGCAAGCCGAGGCTGAGAATCTACGCATCGAACGAGCGTATCGGACTCAACAAGAACAGCGCGAGCATCAGCGCGAGAAAGCACTGCGTGCAGAGCAGGCAGTCATTCGCGAGCAAGCCGAGAAGAACCGTCGCAAGCGGTTGTTGCAGGCTGAGCTGGAGGCACAGGAAAGACGGCGAGCGCAGGCAGCGCTGGATGCCGAAGCCGAAGCCACGCGACAGGCAGAACTGGCACGTCAAAAAATCAAATGGCGAATGCAGATAGAGGCGCGATGGGAAAAACCTGAGTTCGCCCACGTCGGTTCAGCCGTTGAATTCGGGCCGACTTTTTCGGGAACACTTGGCAATATCGCCACCGATCGAGTGACGTCTCTGGCGCTCACGAACGCACTTCGAACCAGTATCGCCACCGCAATCTCCGCAGCGTCCACTTTCGCAGCGCCTGTTCTGGTTGGATTTGCCGCCCTGCTCGTCCCGTCTGAACTGGGCAACGGTGATCTCTTTTCCGCAGGCATCGCGCTATCCGAACTTGCACCTGATTTGACAGGCGATCTGTATGAAGTGGCAGCGAACAACGGCCACCTGGATCTACCTGTACGACTAGGCACCAGAACGATAGGCAACCGCGTAGAAATTGTCATTGTCACCACCGACGGCATCACGGTGCCCAGCAGTATCCCGGTAAGACTTGCTCACTTCGATGCAGGGAAAAACGCTTACGTATCCAGCGCTGGCACCGCCGATTTGAACGGCCCCATCGTCACCTGGACCCCGCTGATCGAGCAACTTGATCAGTCGTCGTCATTTCCTCTGGTCGACCGTCAGTTGCCAATCTATGAGGGTGCGACAGTCGAACCCGTCGCCGGGCGAATAGACCCGTTTCCTGAACTGGACCTGTACGGGCTTGATGGACACATCACAGTCTTTCCGATCGACTCCGGCATCCCGCCGGTGCTCACAGTATTCAGGGATCGCCGGCAAGATCCCGGCGTAGCAACCGGGAGGGGGCAAACGGTTTCAGGTAATTGGTTGGGGTCGGCGGCCACACAACAAGGTGCGCCCGTTCCAACGCAGATTGCGGATAAGCTTCGAGACAGGGAGTTTTCGAGTTTCAGGGCATTTCGAAGGGCGTTTTGGAAGGCCGTAGGAAGCGAACCTTCATTGCTTGACCATTTCACTACCTTCAACAAATTTGACGTTAAGAATGGTCTTGCACCCCGTGCGCCAAAATCTGAACAAATTGGAGGAAAAATAAAGCTCGATATTCATCATATTGAGCCTATATCTGAAGGTGGCGCAGTCTACGACATTGATAACCTTCGCATACTGACACCGAGACAGCACATCGAAACCCACTCTAGGATGAGAGAACAAAAAAATGATTCTCAAGAATAAATTCGAACAATACACAGAGGCGGAATACGCAGCATTGATAAATCGCTTGGTTAGCGGAGATTATTCTTCAGAACGAGAACACGATGCGATAGTTGCCAATATTGTAGCCACCTCCGAGCATCCGAACGGCTCCGACATTTTGTACTACCCGGAAGAGGGTGTTGAGGACAGCCCGGAAGGCGCATTAGAAACCATTAAAGCTTGGCGCGCCGCCAACGGAAAACCCGGATTCAAAGCCGAAGAATAAAAAAAGAGCGGGCAGGCACCTTATGCCTGCCCGCTCTATGTCCGGCTACAGCGAATACTTCTGCAAATTCGCCATCATTTCCTTCAGCGCTTCAATATTGTCCTTCGGATGCGCCGCGCCTTCGAAATCACAGATCTGCTGCCAATGCGCCGCGACATCCTCGGGCGAGAAGCCTACGCGCGGATCGAACCCGGCTCCCAGGCTGCGCTCCCAACGCACTTTGCCCATCCAGCCGCCACCGACTTCGAACAGCCCGGAAGTTTCCTGGCATTGCTCGCTCGCCAGGTACACCACCAGCGGGCTGACCAGTTCCGGTTTGAGTTGTTCGAACACTTGCGGCGGGATCAGGCCTTCGGTCATGCGCGTGCCGCCGGTTGGCGCGATGGCGTTGACGAGAATGTTGTTCTTGCGGCCTTCGATGGCCAGGGTGCGGGTCAGGCCGTACAGGCCGAGTTTGGCCATGCCGTAGTTGGACTGGCCGAAGTTGCCGTAGATGCCCGAGGTCGAGGCGGTGAAGATCACCCGCCCGTAGTTTTGCTCGCGCATATGCGGCCATGCCGCGCGGGTGACCTTGTAGGCGCCTTCGACGTGGACGCGATAAACCAGATCCCAATCGGCGTCGTCCATTTTGTGGAAGGTCTTGTCGCGCAGGATGCCGGCGTTGTTCACCACGACGTCAACACGGCCGAAGACGTCGAGGGCGTTCTGCACCAGTTTGTCGCCGTCGGTAACGGAGTCGTGGTTGGCTTCGGCGGTACCGCCGGCCTCGCGGATTTCCGCGACCACGCGGTCGGCGGCGGAGGCATTGGCGCCTTCGCCCTGCGCCGAGCCGCCGAGGTCGTTGACCAGCACTTTCGCGCCTTGTCTGGCGAACAACAGAGCGTGCGCCCGTCCGAGGCCACCACCGGCTCCGGTGACGATTACGACTTTATCTTCGAAACGCACAGACTCATTCATCAGGGCAACTCCAACAGGCCAATAGAACATTGATCCCGAGTGTCACGCACGGGGCTTTTGGTCACAATGAACACGGTTGGGGCTGAATGGTGTGCGATAAGGCTGAGGGATAGTCAGGTTTGAAAAGCACAAGATCGCAGTCTTCGGCAGCTCCTACACAAATCTACGCAGGAGCTGCCGAAGGCTGCGATCTTTTGATCTTCAGGAACAGGCCACTTTGCGCGGCGGCAGCACTTGACGCTCGCGAAATTCCAGATAGTGCTTAAGCACCTGCACCGGCGCTTCGGTCTGTGGATAGTGACCGATACCCGGCAACTGCACCGTGTCTGCGTCAGGAATCAATTCCCGATAGCGCTCGACCATATGCGCACCGGAAATCGGATCAACTTCACCGTCAATCAACCGCAACGGAATTTCGCCACGCTGCATGGCCGCCACCCAACGATCACGCTGGACCCGGCGTTCGGGGATGTAGCTGATCAGCTTGTGCATGATGCGTGGCCCACGATTGCTGTCGACCAGGCTCCAGAAATCATCCAGTTCGCTCTCTGTAGGCCGAGTGTTCGGCCCAAAGATCTGCCGAAAACTTTTCACCAGTGCATCGCGGGTAAACGCGCGACCGATCATCCAGCCCAGTGGGCTCAGCAGCAGTTTTTGCATCAGCACCGGGCGATGAGTTTCTGGAAACAGTCCGCCGTTAAGAAATACACAACTGGCGATTTCAATCCGGTCCTCGTAATGCCGCGCGAGCAATTCCTGCGCGACGCTGTCACCGTAATCGTGCGCCAGCACATGCACCGGTTGCTCGATCTGCAGATGCGCGAGCAACGCCTGCTGCAAATCCGCCTGCTCCAACAAGCTGTAGGTGTGGTTGATCGGCTTGGCTGAATCGCCGAAACCGAGCATGTCGCAGGCAATCACCCGATAACGCTGGGCCAGTGGCTGCCACAGGTAATGCCAGTCCCAACTGGCGGTCGGGAAGCCGTGGATCAGCAGCAGCGGCTCACCCTGCCCAGCCGTCCAGTAACGGATCGGCTGGCCACGAAAGACAAACGTCTGGCTGCGTTTACGCCAGACACACAGAGGAATCTCGGCAAGAGGCATTAGAGTTTATATCCGGGGTCTTGTTTATCGAGTTTGCGCAGCAACGCTGGCCAGGCCAACGCGCCACCCATGCCTTGAGCACTTTTGGTGACGCCGGCAATCATCGCTTTGGCGCCCGCCAGAATCTGCGGTTCGATGGCGATGAGTTCAGCGCCACCGGTTTGCGCCATAACCTGAATGTCGCAGGCGCGCTGGAAGGTGAACATCATCAGAAAGGTGTCGGCGATGGTGCCGCCGCAGGTCAGCAGACCGTGGTTGTGCAGCATCAGGAAATTGTTTTCGCCGAGGTCGGCCTGCAAGCGCGCCTTCTCTTCGTGGTTCAGCGCGACACCTTCGTAGGCGTGATAGGCCAGGCTCGACAGCACGAACAGCGACTGCTGGCTGATCGGCAACACGCCTTGCTTTTGCGCCGACACCGCGACGCCGGATGCGGTGTGGGTATGCAGCACGCAAACCACATCGTGCCGCACTTCGTGCACCGCGCTGTGGATGGTGTAGCCGGCGGGATTGATCTCGTAAGGGCTGTCCATGAGCTTGTTGCCGGCCTGATCGACTTTCACCAGGCTCGACGCAGTGATCTCATGGAACATCAGGCCGAACGGGTTGATCAGGAAATCTTCGGTGCCCGGCACCTTGGCGGAAATGTGGGTGAAGATCAGATCGTCCCAGCCATGTAACGCGACCAGACGGTAACAAGCGGCGAGATCAACCCGGGCCTGCCACTCGGCGGCGCTGACCTGGTCTTTGACATGAAGGGACGATTGGACGGGGGCTACGCTCACTGTATGCACCTCTGCGTTCTTATTGTTCTGCACGTGACAGCAGTCTAGTCAGGTGCAGGCAATCGCGTAGTTGCATTGGCAGCCAGCTTGATGACTGACCGGGTCAGCCATGCAAACAGCTTGGATCCACGTCAAAGCAACGACGCCAACAAAGGCGCGGCAAACAGGTTAAGCAGGCCGGTCAGCACCATCACCAGCCCGGCAACAGAGCCTTCCTCACCGCCCACTTCATGGGCGCGACTGACACCGGCGCCGTGTGCGCCGACGCCAAATAACGCGCCCCGCGCCAAGGCACTGCGCAGCGGCAACCATTTGAGCAGCACACCGCCAAGCATCGCACCGAAAACACCGGTGAACATCACGAACACCGCGGTCAACTCCGGCACACCGCCGAGGTTTTGCGCCAGCGGCATGGCGAACGGCGTGGTGATCGAGCGTGGCACCAGCGACATCGTTACCGAACTGTCGAGCGCCAATGCCTTGGCCAAGCCGAACGAGGTGCCAATCGAAGCCGCACTGCCCGCCACCATGCCCAACATCAGCGCCGACCAGTGCCGCATCAATAAACGTCGTTGCTGCCAGATCGGCACGGCGAAGGCGACGGTCACCGGGCCCAATACCAGCATCAGCCAATGAGTGTTGCTGGAATATTCGGCGTACGCGGTGTGCAGCGGCACGGCGAGCGCGAGAAGCAACGCCGGCACCAGAATCAGCGGCGACAACACATAACGCCCGGTGCGCCGATAAACCCAGCGGCTGAACAAGTACGCCAACAACGTGAAGGCGAGCCAGAACATCGGCATCCATTCAAGCTTCATGGGATCGCCTCGCGCGCACGGCCAGTTCCACGGTGAACGCGGTCACCAGCATCACCATCAAGGTGCTGGCGGCGATCACCAGTAAAATCCGCCAGCCGTCATCGCGCAGCAACGTGCCGTAATCGAGCAGGCTCATCAGCGCGGGAATGAAAAACAGCAACATCTCGGCCATCAGCAGGCCCGCGCCCAATTGCAGCGCCGCCGGTTTGACCCAGCCGAATGCGAAGGCCAGCAGCAACAGCGCCATACCGATCACGCCGCCGGGAATCGGCCAGGGCAACCACGCCGCGAGTTGGCAGCCGAGCAAGTAGAGACCGAGCAGCACGGCGAGTTCGGCGAACAGACGGGAAAGGTGTTTGAATCTGGCGGCGTTCATGAGGTTGGCTCCTTACAGAGGCCTATTTTACGAAGCGACCTGCCATCCCCGAAGCGAATTGTTAGACTCGCAGCCATTCCAAACTGGAATCAGGCTCATGGAATTCAAACAGCTGCGCAGTTTTGTCGAAGTCATGCACCAGGGCGGTTTCACCCAAGCGGCGAAAACCCTGCACATCAGTCAATCAGCGGTGAGTAAACAGGTCGCGCAATTGGAGCAAAGCCTCGGCACGCCGCTGCTCGAGCGGCTCGGCTCACAGCTGCGCCTGACCGCCGCTGGCAGCGTGGTGCTGCAGCGCGCCGAAGCCATGCTGCGTTTGCGCAATGAGCTGCTGGTCGAATTGGACGACCTCAGTCATCTGGCCCGTGGCGAGCTGCGCCTGGGCCTGCCGCTGTTGGGCAGTGATGCTTTGTTCGCCGGGCTGTTTGCTGAATATCGTCGGCGCTACCCAAACATCAGCGTGCAGTTGCTCGAGGGCGGTAGCCGTAATATCGAGCAAGCCGTGCTCAATGGTGAGTTGGAATTGGGTGGCAGCTTGCTGCCGAAGGATCCGCAGTTCGACTGTCAGCCGTTTTGCGATGAGAAGCTCGATGCGCTGCTACCGGTCGATCATCCGTTGGCCGAGCGCGGCGAAATCGGACTGGAGGAATTGGCCGACACGCCGTTCCTGCTGTATCAGCGCAGCTTCGTGCTCAACGATCGTTTGCTGCAGGCGTGCCAGCAAATGGGTTTTACGCCGAAGGAAGGCGGGCGCAGCGGCCAGGCGGATTTTCTTGCGGCGCTGGTGGCCGCCGGGCAAGGCGTGGTGTTGTTGCCCAGCGTCGTCGCGCGCGGGCTGGTGCGGCCAGGTGTGGTGCGCCTGACGTTGCGCGCGCCGGACTATCTGCGCTGGGACATCGCGTTCATCTGGCGTCAGGGCGCCTATCTGTCGAACGCCGCGCAGGCGTGGCTGGCACTCCTGCGCGAGCGGCCGATCAGCCCTTGAGCGCGTCGATCAACTGCGCCAGCCAAGGCTCGGCGTCGGTTTCCGGGGTCACGCTTTCGCTGGCGTCGATGCGCAACATGTCTTGCACCTCAACCACGCCCAGCTCACCGAACAATTCACGCATCTGCTCGCCGCCGCCGCAGAATGTGTCGCCATAACTGGCGTCGCCCAACGCAATAACGGCGCCCGGCAAACCGCGCCAGGCTGCCGGCAACTGATCGCGAATGGTCGAGTACAACGGTTGCAGGTTATCCGGCAACTCGCCCATGCCGGTGGTCGAGGTCACGGCGAGCAATGCTTCAGGACCGAACCCTTGCAGGTCCGCCAGGCTGGCGCGCGAGTTATAGAAGGTTTCAAAGCCAGCGGCTTTCAACAGGTTCTGGGCGTGGCGGGCGACTTCTTCGGCGGTGCCGTAGACCGAACCGGAGAGGATGGCGACTTTCATCAATCTGATCCTGAAACTGAAAAAATGAGCGGCGATAGTAGCAGCCTGCGCTGCAAAGCTGCGATTGGATCTCATCTGCCGATAATGGCCAGTAGACAGCGCCGATGGTTCTTCTAGAATGCCTGCCGTCGACCACTCTGCCCGGATTCACAGATGATCAATGCCAGCTTGCTGCAAATGGTGATCAACGCGTCTAACGACGGCATCGTCGTAGCGGAAAAGGAGGGCGAGCAGGACACCATCCTGATTTACGTCAACCCGGCTTTCGAGCGTCTGACCGGTTACAGCAGTGAAGAGATTCTGTATCAGGACTGCCGCTTTCTGCAGGCTGGAGACCGTGATCAGCCAGCACTGGCGAAAATTCGTGAGGTACTGCGCAGCAATGGGTCGTGTCGGGAAACGCTGCGCAACTATCGCAAGGACGGCACGCCGTTCTGGAATGAACTGTCGCTTTCAACGGTGAAGAATGTTGATGACGGAATGACTTATATCGTCGGCGTGCAGAAAGACGTGACGGTTCAGGTCAAGGCTCAGCAGCGTGTTGTGCAGCTTGAGGCCGAGGTTGCGGCGCTGCGCGCAGAGCTGGCGGAACTGAAAGCGACGAACGGTTCAAACAAAACAGCGAACTAATTGTCATTAACTACAATCACCAATGACTTTGTAACTATTCCTTTCGAGTTAGCCATGCAGCGTGACGCCCTCCTCACTCAGGATGAGCTGGATTTCATCCAGACCATGCAGCACAACCCGCAACTGAACGTGCGGGATGCGACGTCGAGTCTGCTGGTCAATGGCGGTTCGCAGATCCGTGATTTGCTCACGCGTCTGGCCGCTCACGAGCAGGTGACCATCCAGGCCAACTTCGAAAACCAGCAAATGACCTTCCCGCTGCACTTGGTCGAAGACGAGTTTCATGCGCTGCATTTGCGCCTCGGCGTACCGAGCATTTACGAAGACGGCCCGATGGTACGCCCATGGCGGCTGGTGCTCGAGGAACCGGTAGCGCTGGAGAACGCCAAAGGCCAGCCAGGCATGATGTGGGTGCACGAGGTGTCGCACAAAGGTGTGCTGCTGGAAATGCGCAACAAAACCAAACCACCCAAACACTTCGCCTTGTGGTTCAGCCCTTCGGGGTACGAGCGGATTTCATTGCGCGGGAATTTCGAACGGGAAACCGATAGCGGTTTCTACGCCTATGAACTGAGTCAGACCGACGCCGATGAAACCGAGCGCCTGCGTCAGTTCATTCTGCAACAACATCGCTTGACTCATCCTGCGCTGCACACCTGATTCAGGTATCCAGTTTCCCCGCCAGAAACTGCACCATGCGCTGACGCATGGTCGAACCTTCGTTGCCCAGACAAGCGACGGATGATCCCGCCAGACTTTCCCGAGCCAGATCGGACGCATCGCCCGCCAGCATCAACTGACAATCCAGACCCATCGCCAACCGGTTCAGGCGCCGAGGCAGTTCGGCACTCGGTGCATGGTTGGAAAACAGTACCAGTGCGTCCGGCCGGGTCTTTTCGCAAACCAGGGTCAGCTCATCGAATGGCTGACCCGTGGTCAACACGCGAACCCCCGAGTCATTGCCACTGAGGAACAGCGCTGCCACCAGCAACTCCAGTTCCCGACATTGCCCCGACAGCGCGCTGACGATCACCCGACGCGGTTGGGCGCCACGCAGCATGATGATGCGCTGCAGGACTCGCGCCCTGAGAAAACCATCGAAGAACAGCCATTCACTGGTTTGCCCGAACGCTTCCTGACGTTGCAGCAACTGCAGCCAGAGCGGCATGAGGATGTCCTGAAACACCACCGGCAGCGCGTAAGACGAAAAGATCTGCGAATAGACGCGATCCAGTGCCTGGTCATCGAACGAACTCACAGCCTGCTGGATTTGCGTCTGCCATTGCAGGTAATCGCTCTGCACCTGATCGTCAGAAATGAAACTTGCCAACACTTTCAGCGGTTCGGTCTTGGCCAGGATCTTGCCGATCTTGCTCACGGCCACGCCGCGTCCAATCCAGTCGAGAATGCTGCGCACGCGCTCGATATCGTTCATCGAATACAGACGATGCCCGCTTTCGGTGCGGGTCGGCACAATCAAACCGTAGCGGCGCTCCCAAGCGCGCAGGGTCACCGGGTTGATACCTGTGAGCCGTGCGACTTCGCGGATGGGGAACAAGTCCTCGCGCTCAAGTGAGGCTACGGCCTGCGAAACGGGTGGGAGGTCAGTCAGGACAGGCATTGCGCGATCAACTTCCTTGTTAGGGTTATTGGATCCATTCTAACCCTGATGTCACTTTCATGCTCAAGAGGGATCTTGCGACGAAAGCCTATGGTTAATTCACGAAAATCAGGAATAATCCTTGCTTGTTGAAAAGCGCAGGCCTCTACCCAGGCCCTGCGTCAGGCGAAATTCCTACCCGGAATGACGCATTCGTAATGCGGAGATACAAAATGTCTACTTCCCCCGTCACGCTGATGGTCGCTCGTCGTGTTGCTGAAGGTCGTTATCAGGATCTGATTGCCTGGTTGCGCGAAGGCGAACAACTGGCCACCGATTTTCCCGGTTATCTCGGCTCAGGCGTGCTCGCTCCGCCGCCCGGCGATAACGAATTCCAGATTATTTTCCGTTTCGTCGATGAACAGACTTTGCATGCGTGGGAACACTCGGTTTCGCGCACGGCCTGGCTGGATCGTGGCAGCGACCTGTTTGCCCATCCGAAGGAGCATCGGGTCAGCGGCATCGAAGGTTGGTTCGGCGCGGCCGGTCAGCGCCCACCGCGCTGGAAGCAGGCGGTTGCGATCTGGCTGGCGTTCTTTCCGGTTTCACTGTTGTTCAACTTTGTCCTCGGCCCGCTGCTCGCGGAGATGAGTTTGTTGCCGCGTGTGTTGATCAGCACCGCGTGCCTGACGCCGTTGATGGTGTATTTCTTCATTCCGTTGTCGACGCGGTTGCTGGCCAATTGGCTGAACAGCGTTCCGGCCCGGCGTGTGCCTGCCGAGCCAGTCTCGCAGAACCGCTGAATGCCCTGTGGGATTGGCAACGCCGACGATAGGTGTACGGCTCTGGTCGCTGTTATAGTTTTTGCTCCACCCGCGATGCGAGCCGTTCATGTCCAATTCCGCAGCCCCGATCCTCATCACCGGCGCCGGCCAGCGTGTCGGCCTGCATTGTGCGCAGCGTTTGCTCGAAGACGGTCATCGCGTCATCTTCACTTACCGCAGCGAACGTCCCGGCGTACAGACGCTGCGTGATCTGGGCGCGATTGGCCTGTTCGCCGACTTCTCCAGCGAAGCCGGGATTCTCGCCTTCATCACTGAACTGAAAACCCATACCGACAGCCTGCGCGCCATCGTGCACAACGCCTCTGAGTGGCTGGAAGAAACGCCGGAACATGAAGCCGATGCCTTCACGCGCATGTTCAGTATTCACATGCTCGCGCCCTATCTGATCAACCTGCATTGCGCCGATTTGCTGCATCGCTCGACGCCTGCCGACATCATCCACATCAGCGACGACGTCACGCGTAAGGGCAGCAGCAAGCACATCGGTTATTGCGCGACCAAGGCCGGGCTCGACAGCTTGACCTTGTCCTTCGCCGCCCGCTACGCGCCGGCAATCAAGGTCAACGGCATTGCGCCGGCCCTGCTATTGTTCAATCCCGACGACGACGCGGCGTACCGCGCCAAGGCCCTGGCCAAATCCGCGCTGGGCATCGAACCCGGCAGCGAGGTGATCTATCAGAGCCTGCGCTATCTGCTCGACAACCCATATGTCACCGGTACGACCCTGACCGTCAACGGCGGAAGGCACGTCAAATAACACCCGCCTGCGAGGCTGCCCATGACCCGCTCTCTGCCTGAAAACTACCGCGACATCCTCGTCGGCCTCGGTGAAGACCCTGACCGCGAAGGACTGCGCGACACCCCGGTACGTGCGGCGAAAGCCATGCAATACCTGTGTCACGGCTACGACCAGAGCGTCGAGCAAATCGTCAATGGCGCGCTGTTTGCCTCGGACAGCGACGAGATGATCATCGTCGCCGACATCGAGCTGTATTCTTTGTGCGAACATCACCTGCTGCCCTTCATCGGCAAGGCCCATGTGGCTTATATTCCGACGGGCAAGGTGCTGGGGTTATCGAAGATCGCACGGCTGGTGGACATGTTCGCCCGACGCCTGCAGATCCAGGAAAACCTCACCCGGCAAATCGCCGACGCGGTGCAACAGGTCACCGACGCCGCCGGTGTCGCCGTGGTCATCGAAGCCAGACACATGTGCATGATGATGCGCGGCGTGGAAAAACAGAATTCGACGATGAACACCTCGGTCATGCTCGGCGCCTTCCGCGAGTCGAGCAACACCCGCCAGGAGTTCCTGCAATTGATTGGACGGAGCAAGTAAATGCCACAACTTCAACCGGGAATGGCGCGCATCCGGGTCAAGGATCTGCGCTTGCGCACCTTTATCGGGATCAACGAGGACGAAATCCTCAACAAGCAGGATGTGCTGATCAACCTGACCATTCTGTATGCCGCGCAAGAAGCGGTGCGTGACAACGACATCGATCACGCGCTGAACTACCGAACGATTACCAAGGCAATCATCGCCCACGTCGAGGGCAACCGTTTCGCGCTGCTTGAACGCCTGACGCAGGAATTGCTCGATCTGGTGATGAGCAACGGTTCGGTGCTGTACGCCGAAGTCGAAGTCGACAAGCCACATGCGCTGCGGTTTGCCGAGTCGGTGTCGATAACGCTTGCAGCGAGCCGCTAGCTTCAAGCTTCAAGCGCCAAGCTGTAAACTTCGCGTCACCGCCACTTATCTTGCAGCTTGAAGCTCGCCGCTCAAAGCTGTCTCGCAGAGACCTCCATGACTGATCAACAACGCCTCGAACTCGAAGCCGCCGCCTTCCGCCGGCTGGTCGCCCACCTGGACAGCCGCAAGGACGTGCAGAACATCGATCTGATGAACCTCGCCGGCTTCTGCCGCAACTGCCTGTCGAAGTGGTACAAGGCCGAAGCCGACGAGCGCCAGATCGAGGTCAGCCTCGACGACGCCCGCGAAGTGGTTTACGGCATGCCGTACGCCGAGTGGAAAGCCCAATTTCAGCAAGAAGCCAGCGCCGATCAACAAGTGGCGTTCGCCAAAGGAAAAACCCATGAGTGACCTGAATACCCTGCGCGCCAGTCTCAAGAGCGGCGAACACGCTTTCGCCGACACCCTGGCCTTCATCGCCGCCGGCTACGATTATCAGCCGCAGGCGTTCAACAACGGTGGCGTGGAAAACGCCGCCGGGCAGAACGAAGGCTCGTGCAAGACTCTGGGCCTGGCGTTGCTGGAAGGTCTGAGCGATGAAGAAGCGCTGCTGGCGTTCGGCGAGCATTATCGCTCGGTAGTGGCCACGCCTGAGGGCAGTGATCACGGCAACATTCGTGCGTTGATCAAGCACGGTCTGGCCGGCGTGAAATTCACCGCCCAGCCCCTGACTCGCCGCTGATTAAGATCAAAAGATCGCAGCCTTCGGCAGCTCCTACACCCTGATCGTTCCCACGCTCTGCGTGGGAATGCAGCTGGGGGACGCTCCGCGTCCCAACGGACGCAGAGCGTCCAGATGAGGCATTCCCACGCAGAGCGTGGGAACGATCATCACGTAGCTGAAACTGCGGACACAAAAAAACCGGCCAATCTGGCCGGTTTTTTTGTGCCTGCGATCTTAGAACGAAGCGTTCTGCAGACCGTCCAGGTAACGCTCGGTGTCCAGTGCCGCCATGCAGCCGGCGCCGGCCGAGGTGATGGCCTGACGGTAAACGTGGTCAGCCACGTCACCGGCAGCGAAGATGCCTTCGACGCTGGTCGCAGTGGCATTGCCTTCACGGCCGCCGTGCACTACCAGATAGCCGTCTTTCAAGGTCAGCTGGCCTTCGAACAGCGAGGTGTTCGGGGTGTGGCCGATGGCGATGAACACGCCGTCGACAGTGATTTCGTCGAAGCTGCCGTCGTTGTTCTTCAGACGCGCACCGGTCACGCCCATGTTGTCGCCCAGGACTTCGTCGAGGTTGGCGTTCAACTTGAGGATGATCTTGCCTTCAGCCACGCGAGCGTTGAGCTTGTCGATCAGGATCTTCTCGGCGCGGAAAGTTTCGCGACGGTGGATCAGGGTCACTGTGCTGGCGATGTTGGCCAGGTACAGCGCTTCTTCAACCGCGGTGTTGCCGCCGCCGACCACAGCCACTGGCTTGTTGCGGTAGAAGAAACCGTCGCAGGTTGCGCAGGCCGAAACGCCTTTGCCCATGAACGCTTCTTCCGACGGCAGGCCCAGGTAACGAGCGCTGGCGCCGGTGGCGATGATCAGGGCGTCGCAGGTGTAAACCGCGCTGTCGCCGGTCAGGGTGTAAGGCTTGGCAGCGAAATCCACAGCGTTGATGTGATCGAAAACGATCTCGGTTTCAAAACGCTCGGCGTGCTCGCGCATGCGCTCCATCAGGGCTGGACCGGTCAGACCGTGGACGTCGCCCGGCCAGTTGTCGACTTCGGTGGTGGTGGTCAGTTGACCGCCGGCCTGCATGCCGGTGATCAGCAGTGGCTTGAGGTTGGCACGGGCCGCGTACACCGCAGCGCTGTAACCGGCAGGGCCGGAACCGAGAATAATCACTCGCGAATGACGGACTTCAGACATGACCTGCTCCTGTTGACCGGGCCGAAAAAACTGGCACGGATCGCCGGACTGCCGGCGGAAATAAAAAAGGACCGTGGAAAACCTTGGGGAAGGCTTGGGCTCGACAGTCCTGTAAAAAGTTGGGTGCAGCGTATCGAGGGGGGCAAGATTAAGGAAATACGGTTTAACAATCCAGCTCATAGGTGGTCTCTATGCCGACACACTGACGAGATGGACGTCTTTGTTACAGTGAATGTCGATCGCTCTACCGCGCTTTCACAGCCGTGGCAAAGTCGGTAAGGTCGGCGCGTTTTCCCTTGTTCGGAGCACCTTATGCCCGCCCCTGTTCTGTCCGGCCCGCAATACCTGCGCGAAGGCCTCAAACTGGTCTTGAGCCCAGGCTTGCGCCTGTTCGTGTTGTTGCCGCTGCTGATCAACCTGATGCTGTTCGTCGGATTGATCTATCTGGCCGGCCACCAGTTCAGCCTGTGGGTCGACACGTTGATGCCATCGCTACCGGAATGGCTGAGCTTCCTCAGTTACATCCTCTGGCCTTTGTTCGTGGTGCTGGTGGCGCTGATGGTGTTTTTCACCTTCACCATGCTGGCCAACGTGATCGCCGCACCGTTCAACGGCTTCCTCGCGGAGAAAGTCGAAGTGGTGGTGCGCGGCACTGATGATTTCCCGGCGTTCAGCTGGGGCGAACTGATCGCCATGGTCCCGCGCACCCTCGCTCGGGAAATGCGCAAACTCGGCTATTTCCTGCCCCGTGCCATCGGCCTGTTCATCCTCTCGTTCATCCCGGTGGTGAACATCATCGCCGCGCCGCTGTGGTTGCTGTTCGGCGTGTGGATGATGGCGATCCAGTACATCGACTACCCGGCGGACAACCACAAACTGGGCTGGAACGAGATGCTCGCCTGGCTGCGACAGAAGCGCTGGCAGAGCATGAGCTTCGGCGGGATTGTCTATCTGGTGCTGCTGATTCCGGTGGTCAACATCCTGATGATGCCGGCGGCTGTCGCTGGGGCGACGCTGTTCTGGGTACGTGAGCGCGGCGCCGAGAATCTCGTGACGCAGCGCTGAAGCGGCGTCACAAATCCATCATCCGAACGTCACAAGCACGACATGGCCTCAGTCGACACTGAGGTCATGACGACAGCTCTACACATCACCCTCATCAGCGAAACCTTCCCTCCTGAAATCAACGGCGTGGCCAATACCCTTGGCCGCTTGTGCGACGGCTTGCGCGCGCGCGGGCACCGTGTCGACCTGGTGCGCCCGCGTCAGGCCAGCGATCCACAGCGCGGTGAAGATGACGCGCTGCTGCTGTGCCGAGGCTGGCCGTTGCCGGGGTATCCGGGGCTGCAATGGGGTCAGTCGTCGATGCACAAACTGCTGCGTCGCTGGAAGCGTCAGCGCCCGGACGTGTTGTACATCGCCACTGAAGGGCCGCTGGGCCTGTCGGCGCTGCGTGCGGCACGGCGTTTGGGGATTTCCGTGGTCAGCGGTTTCCATACCAATTTTCAGCAATACACCAGTCAATATGGGCTCGGTCTGCTGACGCGGATGCTCACGCATTATCTGCGCTGGTTCCACAATCGCTCGGCGATGACGCTGGTGCCCAGTGTCAGCCAACGCCTGGAACTGGAGCGGCGGCATTTCGAGCGCTTGGCGTTGTTGTCGCGTGGTGTCGACAGTCAGTTGTTCCATCCGAGCAAACGCCTGAACGCCTTGCGTGAGCAGTGGGGTCTGGGCGAGCGCGATATCGCCGTGATTCACGTAGGACGCCTCGCCCCGGAGAAAAATCTGCGCTTGCTCAAGCGCAGCTTCGCAACCCTGCGCGAGACTTATCCACAACGCAATCTGAAACTGATCGTGGTCGGCGACGGGCCGCAACGGCTGGCGTTGGAAAAGGAACTGCCCGAGGCGATTTTCTGCGGGGCTCAGCGCGGTGAAGCGTTGGCGGCGCACTACGCGTCCGGGGATCTGTTTGTGTTTCCGAGCCTGACTGAAACTTTCGGCAATGTTGTGCTTGAAGCGCTGGCTTCAGGGCTGGGCGTGGTGGCTTACGATCAGGCCGCGGCGGCGCAGCATATTCGCCATGGCTACAACGGCGTGTTGGCGATGCCGGGTGATGAGCAGGCGTTTTGCGAGGCGGCGGCGTGGTTGCTGGAGGAAGATGAGACGTTGCGTTGCGTACGGCTGAATGCGCGGCAGCACGCGAGTCGCCAAGGGTGGGCGGCGATTATTGAGCAGTTTGAGGGGCATTTGCGTGGGGCGTGTTTGGGGGAGCTGGTGGTGCCTGGGGCTCAGACACTGCCCTGAATTTTTACTGAGTTTGAAGCCGCCATCGCTGGCAAGCCAGCTCCCACAGGTTCACTGGTGTTCACAACAACTGTGATCACCTCAAACCCTGTGGGAGCTGGCTTGCCAGCGATAGCGTCAGTGAGAGCGCTGGTTAAACCAGCGACATCAACGCCTCACGGCTGAACGGCAGAATATCCTGCTCGCGCCCTTCGCGGACT
The DNA here is from genome assembly GCF_058136335.1 of Pseudomonas sp. 4CAES_32.4. Classification (NCBI taxonomy): domain Bacteria; kingdom Pseudomonadati; phylum Pseudomonadota; class Gammaproteobacteria; order Pseudomonadales; family Pseudomonadaceae; genus Pseudomonas; species Pseudomonas sp. 4CAES_32.4. Next base: position 1,008,082 of record NZ_CM176882.1, on the reverse strand, counting down.
TTCAGCGCCCAATCCGGATCGACCAGCAGCGCACGGCCGACTGCCACCAGATCGAATTCCTCGTTGTTCAGCCGCTCCAGCAGGTTCTCCAGACTGGCCGGTTGCGCGACCTTGTCGGTGTTGACCATGAACTGCAGGAACTCGCCATCGAGGCCGACGCTGCCGACGGTGATGGTCGGTTTGCCGGTCAGCTTGCGGGTCCAGCCCGCCAGGTTCAGGTCAGAGCCGTCGAACTCAGGCTCCCAGAAACGTCGCGTCGAGCAGTGGAAAATATCCACCCCGGCGTCAGACAACGGCTTGAGGAATTCGCCCAGCGCTTCCGGGGTTTGCACCAGACGCGCGGTGTAATCCTGCTGCTTCCACTGCGAGAAACGGAAGATGATCGGGAAATCTTCGCCGACCGCAGCACGTACCGCTTGAACCAACTCGATGGCAAAGCGCGAACGGTTGGCCAGGCTGCCGCCGTATTCGTCGGTGCGCTGGTTGCTGCCTTCCCAGAAGAACTGATCGACCAGATAACCGTGGGCACCGTGGATTTCCACACCGTCCATGCCGATGTTTTTTGCATCCTTGGCCGCTTGGGCGAAGGCAGCAATCACGTCCTGGATGTCTTGCTGGGTCATGCCGTGCACCACGACCTGACCGTCCTTGAGTTTTTCCGACGGGCCGTAGCCCGGCACGCTGGCGTCCGGTTCGGTGCCGATGCGGCGTACGCTGCCGACGTGCCACAGTTGCGGAACAATCTTGCCGCCTTCTGCGTGAACGGCGTCTACGACTTTTTTCCAGCCGGCCAATGGCGCTTCACCAAAGAATTGCGGCACGTTCGGATAGCCGTTGGAGGCAATGTGACCGACGGTGGTGCCTTCGGTGATGATCAGGCCAACGCCGGCCGCCGCGCGACGACGGTAGTACTCGATGACTTTCGAATTAGGCACGCCGCCCGGAGAGAAAGAACGGGTCATTGGCGCCATGACCACACGGGTCGGCAGTTCGAGGGCACCGAGTTGGAACGGTTTGAACAAGGCTTGAACGGGCATCGAAGGGCTCCACGAAAACGTTATCGACAGGGCATAAAACCATATGACGGCGATAATATGCGTGATGACGCCAACGCGAAAGCATTATTGATCTGAATGATTAAGGGTCAAAAGGCAGGCAAAAAAAATCGCAGCCCGATGGCTGCGATTCTTGCGGTTCAGCCCAGGGCTTTTTCAATCGCCTGAACCACCGTTGGATCATCCGGCGCCGTGCGTGGCGAGAATCGCGCCAACACCCGACCGTCCTTGCCGAGCAGGAACTTCTCGAAATTCCAGGTGATGTCACCGGGAAACTCCGCGCCCTCGCCCGCCAGCAAACGGTACAACTGATGACGATCGTGGCCGTTGACTTCGAGCTTGCTCGACAACGGAAATGTCACGCCATAGTTGAGGCTGCAGAAGTCCTGAATTTCCTGTTCGGTGCCTGGTTCCTGGCCGGCAAACTGGTTGCACGGCAGGCCCAATACACTGAAGCCCTTGCCTTTGAACTGCTGATAGAGGTTTTCCAGCGCCGCGTACTGAGGGGTCAAGCCGCATTTGGAGGCGACGTTGACCACCAGCACGACTTGGCCCTTGAACGGTGCCAGCGGTAGCTCCTGACCATCCAGGGCTGTCAACTTAAGGTCGTGAAAAGCACTCATGACGTACTCCAGGATTCCCGTGTTCTTCTCGAAACAGCCACTTGGCGAGGCTACCAAGGACAGCCGCGGACTAAAAAGGCGCCCGCAGGCGCCTCTCCAGTTCTCGAAAGCTTAGCGCAGAAAATCAGTGGTGATGGCCACCTTCGCCATGGACGTGGCCATGAGCGATTTCTTCTTCGCTGGCGTCACGGATAGCGACGATCTTCACTTTGAAGTTCAGGCGCTGACCGGCCAGTGGGTGGTTACCGTCGACGGTTACGTCGTCGCCGTCGAGGTCACGGATGGTGACAATTTGCATCTGGCCGTCCGGCGCCGAAGCGTGGAACTGCATGCCGACTTCCAGCTCGTCAACGCCTTCGAACATGCTGCGGCTCAGGGTGCTGACCAGCTCGGCGGCGTATTCACCGTAAGCGTCTTCCGGTTCAACGGAAACTTCCAGCTCGTCACCAACAGCTTTGCCTTCCAGAGCTTTTTCCAGGCCCGGGATGATGTTGCCTGCGCCTTGCAGGTAGACCAGCGGAGCGCCGCCGGCGGAGCTGTCGATGACCTCACCAGCGTCGTTGGTCAGGGTATAGTCGATGGAGACAGCCTTATTGGCGGCGATCAGCATGGGGCGAGACCTTTTGCAGAAGAATATAGAAAGGCCAAGTTTAGCGAAGCAATCGCGCGAAAGCGAACACAACCCGGACAAACGGGTTTCGACGATCGCAGGCTTCCATCAAGACGAAGAGGGCCATTGGGTGGCCGAGCTTTCCTGTGGCCACACCCAGCACCTGCGCCATCAGCCGCCCTGGCAATCTCGCGTCTGGGTGCTCGACCCTGCGCAACGTATTGAAAAAATAGGCCAACCCTTTGCCTGCGGTTGGTGCGCACAAGGCTCGGTTAGCGATAACCTTGGCGACTGAATTTCGGTAGGTCGTCAGCTATAAGCGACCACCATTGCCATGCAACTTTAGAGAATTCGCATGCAAACTTTTTTTATCGCCCCCACCGATTTTGGCGTGGGTCTGACCTCCATCAGCCTCGGGCTGGTGCGTACGCTTGAGCGCGCAGGGCTGAAAGTCGGCTTCTTCAAACCGATTGCCCAGCCGCACCCGGGCGACACCGGCCCTGAGCGTTCCACCGAACTGGTGGCGCGCACCCACGGCCTGAAACCGCCGCAACCGCTCGGCCTGGCCCACGTCGAGCGGATGCTCGGCGACGGTCAGCTTGATGAGCTGCTCGAAGAAATCATCACCCTCTATCAGCAAGCCGCCATCGGCAAAGACGTGCTGGTCGTCGAAGGCATGGTGCCGACTCGCAGTGCGAGTTACGCCGCGCGGGTCAACCTGCACTTGGCCAAGAGCCTCGATGCCGAGGTGATTCTGGTCTCGGCACCGGAAAACGAAGTGCTCGCCGAACTCTCCGGCCGCGTCGAATTGCAGGCGCAATTGTTTGGCGGTCCGAAAGACCCGAAAGTCCTCGGTGTGATCCTCAACAAGGTCAAAACCGAAGAAAGCATGGACGCCTTCGCCGCGCGTCTGAAGGAGCATTCGCCATTGCTGCGCAGCGGGGATTTCCGCTTGCTTGGCTGCATTCCGTATCAACCGGAACTCAACGCGCCACGCACCCGCGACGTCGCCGACCTGATGGGAGCGCAAGTGCTCAACGCCGGTGATTACGAAACCCGGCGGATGACCAAAATCATCATTTGCGCGCGGACCATGCGCAACACCGTCGAGTTGCTCAAGCCCGGCGTGCTGGTGGTGACGCCGGGGGATCGCGACGACATCATCCTCGCCGTCAGCCTCGCCGCGATCAACGGCGTGCCGCTGGCCGGGCTGTTGCTGACCAGCGACACCCTGCCCGATCCGCGCATCATGGATTTGTGCCGTGGCGCTCTTCAGGCCGGTCTGCCGGTGCTGTCGGTGAGCACCGGCTCTTACGACACGGCGAACCTGCTCAACGGTTTGAACAAGGAAATCCCCATCGATGACCGCGAGCGTGCGGAGATCATCACCGATTTCGTTGCCAGCCATCTCGACGCCAAGTGGCTGCATCAGCGCTGCGGCACGCCACGGGAAATGCGCCTGTCACCGGCAGTGTTCCGCTATCAGCTGATCCAACGCGCGCAAGCGGCGAACAAGCGCATCGTCCTGCCCGAAGGCAGCGAGCCGTTCACCGTGCAAGCGGCGGCGATCTGTCAGGAACGCGGAATTGCTCGTTGCGTGTTGCTGGCCAAACCGGAAGACGTCGAAGCCGTCGCTCGCGCTCAAGGCATCGTGTTGCCGCCGGGGCTGGAGATTCTTGATCCGGATCTGATCCGCGAGCGCTACGTCGAGCCGATGGTAGCCCTGCGCAAAACCAAAAGCCTGAATGCGCCGATGGCCGAGCAACAGTTGGAAGACACTGTGGTGATCGGCACCATGATGCTCGCACTGGATGAGGTCGACGGCTTGGTTTCCGGCGTGATCAACACCACCGCCAACACCATCCGCCCGGCTCTGCAACTGATCAAGACCGCACCGGGCTGCACGCTGGTGTCGTCGGTGTTCTTCATGTTGTTTCCGGAAGAAGTGCTGGTCTACGGCGACTGCGTAATGAACCCGCACCCGAGCGCCACCGAACTGGCCGAGATCGCCCTGCAAAGCGCGGATTCGGCTGCGGCATTCGGCATCACCCCGCGCGTGGCGATGATCAGTTACTCCAGCGGCGAATCGGCGACCGGCGAAGAGGTCGAGAAAGTCCGCGAAGCCACCCTGCTCGCCCACGAACAACAGCACTCGCTGCTGATCGACGGCCCGTTGCAATACGACGCCGCCGCCAACGCAGAAGTCGCCCGGCAACTGGCGCCAAACAGTCAGGTCGCCGGGCGCGCTACGGTGTTCGTATTCCCCGATCTGAACACCGGCAACACCACGCACAAAGCCGTGCAACGCAGCGCCGATTGCGTCAGCCTCGGGCCGATGCTGCAAGGCCTGCGCAAACCGGTGAACGATTTGCCGCGCGGCGCGCAAGTCGATGACATCGTCTACACCATCGCCCTCACCGCGATTCAAGCCGCCAACCGACCTATGGATGTCTAAATGCTGGATTTTCTACCTGCACCCGTGCGCGGCGTGATCGCCTCGCTGCTGTTGGCGCTCAACACGATTCTGCTGTGCTCGTTTCTGTTCTGCGTGGCGCTGGTCAAGGCCTTGCCATTTGCCTTAACCCAGCGCATCGCCGGTTGGCTGATGAGCCACACCCATGAAGCGTGGATCAGCAACAACAAGGGCTGGATGAACCTGGTGCGCCGCACCCGCTGGCACGTCAGCGGCCTGCAAGGTCTGGACTACAAACACTCGTACCTGATCACCAGCAACCACCAGAGCTGGGTCGATATTCTGGTGCTGCAATACGTGCTCAACCGCCGGATTCAGCCGCTGAAATTCTTCCTCAAGCAGGAGCTGATCTGGGTGCCAGTGATTGGTCTGGCCTGGTGGGCGCTGGGCTTTCCGTTCATGAAGCGCTACTCCAAAGCGTACCTCGCCAAGCACCCGGAGAAGAAAGGCAAAGACCTCGAAACCACGCGCAAAACCTGCGCGAAGTTTCGCCATAACCCGGTGGGGATTTTTAACTTCGTCGAGGGCACGCGGTTTACCGACGGCAAGCATGCGCAGCAGCAGTCGCCGTTCAAGTATTTGCTCAAGCCGAAGGCTGGCGGGATTGCCTTTGTGCTGGATGCGATGGGCGAGCAACTCGAGTCGATCGTTAACGTGACGATTCACTATCCGGCCGGTCGTCCGGGGTTCTGGGATTTGCTCTGCGGCAATGTGCGCGACGTGGTGGTGCACTTTGAAGAGCTGAAGATCCCGCAGCAATTCATCGGCAAGAATTACGATCAGGACGGCGAGTATCGTTTGCAGTTTCAGGGCTGGATCAATCAGCTGTGGCTGGACAAGGATGCGTTGCTGGAACAGATGCACCGCGAATATCCGACCAAACACTGATCCCCCTGTGGAAGCTAGCCCTGCTAGCGATAGCGGATGCACATTCAACAGATCTGCTGACTGGATAATCGCCATCGCTAGCAGGGCTAGCTCCCACAGTTGACCGAGTTGGCCCGAATAAAAAAGCCCGCCGATGATCACTCATCGGCGGGCTTTTCTTGCAGCTTGAAGCTAGAAGCTTGTCGCTGCTTTATTGCTTAGATCGCGCCACGCTGACGCAGCAGATCCAGCACTTGCTTGACGCTGTCTTCCAGAGTCAGTGTCTGCGTGTCGATCACCAGATCGGCATTCAGCGGTACGTCGTACGGGAAGGATTCGCCCGGGATGTTGTCGCCCGCGGCGGCATACAGACCTTGCGGATCACGCTCGGCGCACACGGCCGGCGAGGCCTGCACGTAGACCGTCAGCAGACGATCCTTGCCGATCAGATCCTTGGCTTGCTCGCGACCTTCAGCACTCGGCGCTACGAACGCGGCCAGGGTCAGCAGACCGGCTTCGTTGAACTGACGCGCCACGTGCGCGGCACGACGCCAATTCTCAGTGCGACCGGCGCGATCCTGTGGCAGACCTTTGTTGAGGTCGTGACGCAGGTTCTGACCATCCAGTACGAACACCGCACGGCCCATATCGAACAGCTTGCGCTCGACCGCATAGGCCAGCGTGCTCTTGCCCGCGCCCGACAGACCGCTGAACAGCACGGTCGCCGGTTGCTGGCCAAAGCGCTGAGCACGTTCTTCAGTCGCAACGTGCGCCAGTTTGCCGTGGTGCGTGGCAGTGCCATGCGTCACTGGCTGCGCGACGATCATGCCGGCGCCGACAGTGCCGTTGGTCAAACGGTCGATGATGATGAACGCGCCGGTGGTGCGGTTGCTTTCGTAACCGTCGAGGGCGATCGGCGCGTCGAGCGCGATTTTCACCTTGCCGATTTCGTTGAGCTGCAACGCGCTCGCCGGGCCTTCTTCCAACGTGTTGACGTCGACCTTGTTGACGATGCTGGCGATGGAGCCCGGCACGTAACTGGTGGCGCGTTTGATGTCGTATTTCTTGCCCGGCAACATCGGCTCTTCAGCCATCCACACCAGCATCGCTTCGAAGCTGTCGGTGACCGGCGGCACGTTGTCGGCATGCACCAACAGGTCGCCACGGGAGATGTCGATTTCGTCTTCCATGGTCAGCGTTACGGCCTGACCTGGACCGGCGTGTTCCAGCTCACCTTCGAAGGTGACGATGGATTTCACGCGGCTGCTCTTGCCCGACGGCAGCACCACGACTTCGTCGCCCTTCTTGACGATGCCGCTGGCCAGCGTGCCGGCGAAACCGCGGAAGTTCAGGTTCGGACGGTTGACGTACTGCACCGGGAAACGCAGATCGGTGAAGTTGCGGTCGCCCGCGACTTCCACAGTCTCGAGAATTTCCATCAGCGACTGGCCTTTGTACCAAGGCGAGCGCTCGGACTTGTTCACCACGTTGTCGCCTTTGAGGGCAGACATCGGCACGAAATGCATGCTGGTCGGCTTCATCTTCAAGCCTTCAGCGAACTTCAGGTAGTCAGCCTTGATCGACTCGAACACGCCTTCATCGAAGCCCTTCAAATCCATCTTGTTGATGGCGACGACGATGTGTTTGATCCCCAGCAACGAGGCGATGAAGCTGTGGCGACGAGTCTGGGTCTGCACGCCGTAACGGGCGTCGACCAGAATGATCGCCAGGTCACAGGTGGACGCACCGGTGGCCATGTTGCGGGTGTACTGCTCATGGCCGGGGGTGTCGGCGATGATGAATTTGCGTTTGGCGGTGGAGAAATAGCGGTAAGCCACATCAATGGTGATGCCCTGCTCACGCTCGGCCTGCAGACCGTCGACCAGCAATGCCAGGTCGATGTCGTCACCGGTGGTGCCGACTTTCTTCGAATCGCGGGTAATCGCTTCGAGGTGATCTTCGTAGATCATTTTCGAGTCGTGCAGCAGGCGCCCGATCAGGGTGCTCTTGCCGTCATCGACGTTACCGCAAGTCAAAAAGCGCAGCAGCTCTTTACGTTCGTGCTGGCCCAGGTAGGCGAGGATGTCCTCGCTGATCAAATCAGATACGTGCGACATGACAACCCCTTAGAAATAGCCTTGACGTTTTTTGTCTTCCATTGAGCCTGCGCCATCGTGGTCGATGACTCGGCCCTGGCGCTCGGAAGTTCGCGTCAGGAGCATTTCTTGAATGATGTCCGTGAGGCTTTCGGCTTCGGACTCCACGGCGCCCGTCAACGGGTAGCAGCCAAGGGTACGGAAACGCACTTTCTTTTTGACGATGCGCGCTTTGTCTTCGTCGGACAGGTGTTCGAGGATGCGCTCGTCGTCGATCATGATCAGCGTGCCGTTCTTCTCGATCACTTCGCGTTCGGCGGCGAAGTACAGCGGCACAATCGGGATGCCTTCGAGGTAGATGTACTGCCAGATGTCCAGCTCGGTCCAGTTCGACAACGGGAACACACGAATGGATTCGCCCTTGTTGACCTTGCCGTTGTAGACGTTCCAGAGTTCTGGGCGCTGGTTTTTCGGGTCCCAGCGGTGCTTGCTGTCGCGGAACGAGTAGACGCGCTCTTTGGCGCGGGATTTCTCTTCATCGCGACGGGCACCGCCGAACGCTGCGTCGAAACCATGCTTGTCGAGTGCCTGTTTCAGGCCTTCGGTTTTCATGATGTCGGTGTGTTTGGCGCTGCCGTGGGTGAACGGGTTGATGTTCTGCGCCACGCCATCGGGGTTGATGTGGGTGATCAGATCCAGGCCCAGTTCTTCGACCATCTTGTCGCGGAACTTGTACATCTCCTGGAATTTCCAGCGGGTGTCGACGTGCATCACCGGAAACGGCAGTTTGCCCGGGAAGAACGCCTTGCGTGCCAGGTGCAGCATCACGGCGGAGTCTTTACCGATGGAGTACAGCATCACCGGGTTATCGAACTCGGCTGCCACCTCGCGGATGATGTGGATGCTTTCCGCCTCCAGCTGTTTCAGATGCGTCAGTTTGTCGACCATGGCTACTCACGAAAGCTTTCTTATGAACGGCCAGCGGGCCGTGTTCGAGCGGGGAATCCTAGCACAGCGACCTCTTCTAATCAGGACGCCAACTAGATCGAAAGGGTATATGAATATGCCCGCTCGTTTGGGCGATGACGGTCCTGCAGGAGCTGCCGAAGGCTGCGTTCCTTTGATCTGGCCTTCTAAAAAACAAGATCAAAAGATCGCAGCCTTCGGCAGCTCCTACACAGGGGAGTGGTGCTCGTCAGATCGGGTTCGGGATGTCGATGAAGATGTGTTCAACGGCAAAGCGTTTCGCCAGATAGTCGCCCAGCGCCTGCACACCGTAGCGTTCGGTGGCGTGGTGGCCGGCGGCGATGAAGCTGATGTCGTTCTCGCGGGCGCTGTGGAACGTCTGCTCGGACGCCTCGCCGCTCAGATACAGATCGACGCCTGCGGCGACGGCTTGATCGATATAGCCTTGGCCGCCGCCGGTGCACCAGCCAACCCGACGAATCATTGGATTGCCTTCAATCAGCAACGGTTCGCGGCCCATGACATCCTGCACCTTGCGGGCGAAATCGCGCGCGGTCATCGGCTCGTTCAACGAACCGACCAGACCGACGATTTTCAGGTTGTCTGGATCCAGCGGGCCTTCGACAGTGATGTCCAGTTGGCGAGCAAGCTGCACGTTATTGCCGACGTCAGGATGCAAATCCAGCGGCAGGTGGTACGCGAGCAAACTGATGTCGTGCTTGAGCAGGGTCTTCAGGCGGCGCTGTTTCATGCCGATGATGCACGGGTTCTCACCCTTCCAGAAATAACCATGATGCACCAGCACCAGATCAGCCTCGGCCTCGACCGCTGCATCGAGCAACGCCTGGCTGGCGGTGACGCCGCTGACGATGCGCATTACCTGCGGCCGGCCTTCGACCTGCAAGCCGTTGGGGCAATAATCGGCAATTTTCGCACTGCCAAGGTAACGGTCGGCTTCTTCGACGAGGGTGCTGAGGGCAACGGCCATGAAAGACTCCTAAATATCCCGTTCAGAGGCACGCGCGGCCTCGTATAATGCGCGACATTATGGGCGGTCTGACCCCGCCTGCAACTCTTCCAGGACGTGCTTAATGTTCAAGGCGCTACGTTTTATGGGCTGGCCGCTGTTGGCCGGCGTGCTTATCGCTCTGTTGATTATTCAGCGTTACCCGCAGTGGGTGGGGCTGCCGAGCCTCGACGTCAACCTGCAACAGGCCCCGCAAACCACCAGCGTGCAGCAGGGACCGGTGTCCTACGCCGATGCGGTGACGATCGCCGCGCCATCGGTGGTCAACCTGTACACCACCAAAGTCATCAACAAACCGGCGCATCCGTTGTTCGAAGATCCGCAATTCCGGCGCTTCTTCGGCGATAACTCGCCGAAGCAGAAACGCATGGAATCGAGCCTCGGTTCCGGCGTGATCATGAGCCCGGAAGGCTACATTCTGACCAACAATCACGTGACCAGCGGCGCTGATCAGATTGTCGTGGCCTTGAAGGACGGTCGCGAAACCCTCGCCCGCGTCATCGGCAGCGACCCGGAAACTGACCTTGCAGTGTTGAAGATCGACCTGAAAACCCTGCCGTCCATCACGGTCGGTCGCTCCGACAACATCCGCATCGGCGACGTCGCGCTGGCCATCGGCAACCCGTTCGGCGTCGGCCAGACCGTGACCATGGGCATCATCAGCGCCACCGGGCGTAACCAGTTGGGCCTGAACAACTACGAAGACTTCATCCAGACTGACGCGGCAATCAACCCGGGCAACTCCGGCGGCGCGCTGGTCGATGCCAACGGCAACCTCACCGGCATCAACACGGCAATCTTCTCCAAATCCGGCGGCTCGCAGGGCATCGGTTTTGCCATTCCGGTGAAACTGGCGATGGAAGTGATGAAGTCGATCATCGAACACGGTCAGGTGATTCGCGGCTGGCTGGGCATTGAAGTGCAGCCGCTGACCCAGGAACTCGCCGAGTCATTTGGCTTGTCCGGGCGCCCAGGGATCGTCGTCGCGGGGATCTTCCGCGATGGCCCGGCGCAGAAGGCCGGCCTGCAATTGGGTGACGTGATTCTGAGCATTGATGGCGAGCCGGCCGGCGATGGTCGTCGTTCGATGAACCAGGTCGCGCGGATCAAACCGACCGACAAAGTGACCATTCAGGTGATGCGCAACGGCAAAGAGCTGAAGCTCACGGCTGAAATCGGCCTGCGTCCACCACCGGCACCGGTGAAAGAAAAAGAAGAATAAAACTTTGTTCGCGCTAAATGCGCGAATAACAGACATTCTCAACGGGCATGTTATATTGTTTCAATTATAGAAATTGGAACAACATAACATGTCGTCTCGAACAAAGGCCTCGCTGCTGGGCTTGAGCCTCGGTTTGCTGGTCGATCCAGCCTTCGCCGAAGAACCAAAACCCCTCGAACTCGACGCCATCAGCGTCATCTCCGACTACGAATCGCCGACCGGCCCGGTCCAAGGCTATCGTGCGACGCGCTCGTCCAGCGCGACCAAAACCGACACGGCGATCCGCGACATTCCCCAAGCGATCAGCGTGGTGCCCGCCAGTGTCCTCAAGGATCTGGGCAGCACCAGCGTCGAACGCGCGCTGGATTTTGCCGGCGGTGTATCGAAGCAGAACAACTTCGGTGGGCTGACCCTTTACGAATACAGCGTGCGCGGTTTCACCACTTCGGAATTCTACAAAGACGGATTCAGCGCCAATCGCGGTTATCCAAGCACGCCGGATGCGGCCAATATCGAGCGCATCGAAGTGCTCAAAGGGCCGGCCGCCAGTCTGTATGGCCGAGGCGATCCCGGCGGAACGGTGAACATCGTCACCAAAAAACCGCAGCCCGAAGCCTTCACCACCCTGCAAACCAGCGCCGGCAGCTGGGATCGCTATCGCACCGCACTGGACGTCAACACGCCGCTGGATGATCAGGGCGATGTGCTCTCGCGGATCAATCTCGCGGTCGAAGACAACCATAGCTTCCGCGATCACGTCGACAGCAAACGCGTGTTCGTCGCGCCCTCGATCAGTTGGCAGTTGAACCCGGACACGTCGCTGTTGGTAGAAAGCGAGATCGTTCGTCACAGCTCCACGTTTGATCGCGGCATCGTTGCGCCGAGCAACAAATGGAGCGGCGTGTCGCGCTCGACCTTCCTCGGCGAACCCAACGACGGCAACATCGACAACCACAACAATTTGCTTCAGGCCACGCTGGAACATCACCTCAACGACAGTTGGAAATTGCGCCTGGCCAGCCACTACAAGGAAGGCAAACTCTGGGGGTTCGCCTCGGAGGCCCGTCCGCTGAATGCCGATGGCCGCACCGTCAACCGCCGCTATCGCGAGCGCGATACCAATTGGCACGACAGCATCACCCAGCTTGAGCTGCGCGGTCTGTTCGATCTCGGCCCTTGGCAGCACGAACTGCTGATCGGCACCGAATACGAAAACTTCCGCAAGAACGAGCGCGTCACCACGATTGCTGGCGGCCCCTACGCGATCGACATCTACAACCCGGTCTACGGCCAGCCGAAACCCAACGGTGCACGCTCGGGCACGGATACTTTCGAACACGTCGAAAGCCATGCGCTGAACCTGCAGGATCAGATCGTCTTCACTGACAAACTGCGCGGGATGATCGGCGCGCGCTTCGAGCATTTTGACCAGCGCATCGCCGATCACAGCCGTAACGCCAACAGCAGCCAGCGCCATGACGCCCTCACCCAGCGCGCCGGCCTGCTCTATCAACTGACGCCGGAAACCGGCCTGTTCGCCAACGCCTCGACCTCGTTCAAACCGAATAACGGCCTCGATGCATCCGGCAAATCCTTCGATCCGGAAGAAGGCGTGGGCTACGAAGTCGGCATCAAGAACGAGCTGTTCGACGAACGCCTGAGCAGCACCCTCGCCTTATTCCACATCGACAAGGAAAACGTCCTCGCCCTCGACCCGGCCACCGACACCAGCCGTGCGCTGGGCAAGGCGCGCAGTCGCGGTTTCGATTGGCAAGTCACCGGGCAAGTCACCGACGCCGTGCGGGTCATCGGCGCCTTTGCCTACATCGACGCCGAAGTGACCCAAGGCGACGCGGTGATTCCCACCGGCAGCCGCATCCTCGGCGTGGCCAAGCGCAGCGGCAGTCTGCTCGGGGTTTATGAATTTCAGGATGGCCATCTGCGCGGCTCGGATGTCGGCGCCGCATTCACTTATGTCGGCGACCGCTCGGGTGAATCCGGCAGCGACTTCGAATTGCCGGCCTATCACACCGTCGACCTGCTGGCCCATTACAAAGCCAGCGACAACGTCACGGTCGGCCTGAACCTGAACAACCTCTTCGACGAAAAGTATTACGAGCGCTCCTACAGCAACTACTGGGTCAACCCCGGCGAGCCGCGCAATTTCACCGTCAGCCTGACACTCAACCTGTAAAAGGACGTCACCATGCAATACGGCAAAACCTTTGTGCTCTTCGCCGCGCTATTCGCAGGCGAAGTCTCGGCCCATGGTCTCTGGACCGAACAACGGCGTGGCAACATCGAAGTGGTTTACGGCCACGGCGCCGAAGACAATGCTTTCAAGGCACAGAAGATCAGCGGCGCATGGGCTTATGACGCGAGCGGCAAGATGATTCCGGTCAGCGTTGAGCGTCTGGCGGATCACGCCCGTTTGAAACCGTTGAAAACGCCGGCGGTGCTGGCCGTGGCACTGAACAATGGCATGTGGTCGCAAACCGCCGACAAGAAGTGGATCAACGAAGGTCGCAGCAAAGTGCCGGGGGCTGTCGAGTCCACCCAGACGTTCAAGTACAGCCTGGCGATTTATCAGCCGGGGGCGAAGTTGCCGAAACTCGAGCAGATCAAATTGCTGATCCTGCCGGAGGTTGATCCGCTGACTGTGGGGCCTGGGAAATCATTGCCGGTGCGGGTGTTGCTGGATGGCAAGCCAGCGGCAGGGGTGAAGTTGATTGGCGACTATCGCAGTGCGCCGAACACCTTGAGCACCGAGACCGACAAGGACGGTCGTGCGCAGGTATTGGTGAGAAATGAAGGATTGAATGTGATTGCGGCGCAGGTTGAGGTGCCGGTGAAGGACAGTGTAGATGTGAATAGTCGTGGGTTGTTCAGTTCACTGACGTTCCTTGGCGAGCCGCATCACGAGTAACCACCACACAATAATGTGGGAGCGAGCCTGCTCGCGAAGGGGGCTAACATTCAGCATTGATGTCGAATGAAAAACCGCTTTCGCGAGCAGGCTCGCTCCCACAGGTTCAGCGCCTATTAGAGGTCGCCAAGTCCATCGATCAACGCCTGATTCTGCTCCGGCGTGCCAATCGAAATCCGCAGGAACTGCGCAATCCGCTGTTGCTTGAAGTGCCGCACAATCACGCCTTGCTCGCGCAACTTGGCCGCCAGCCCCGCCGCATCATGCTGCGGATGCCGGGCGAAGATGAAGTTCGCCGCCGACGGCAGCACTTCAAAGCCCTTGGCCTGCAACTGCGCGATCACCCACTCACGGCTCTCGATTACCAAGCGGCACGTCTTGTCGAAATACTCGCGATCTTCGAATGCCGCCGCGGCGCCGACAATCGCCAGACGATCCAGTGGGTAGGAGTTGAAGCTGTTCTTGATCCGCTCCAGCGCCTCGATCAGATCCGGATGCCCCACCGCCAGACCCACGCGCAGGCCGGCCAGCGAGCGCGATTTGGACAGGGTCTGGGTTACCAGCAGGTTCGGATAACGGTCCACCAGACTGATCGCCGTCTCGCCACCAAAGTCGATGTAAGCCTCATCCACCACGACCACCGAATCCGGGCTGGCCTTGAGGATTTGCTCGACCGCTTCCAGCGCGAGCAGGCAACCGGTCGGCGCGTTCGGGTTGGGGAAAATGATCCCGCCGTTCGGCTTGGAGTAGTCGGCGGGGTCGATCTGGAACTGCGCATCCAGCGGCACCGCATCGAACTTGATGCCGTACAGACCGCAGTAAACCGGATAGAAGCTGTAGCTGATGTCCGGGAACAGCAGCGATTGACCGTGTTGCAGCAAACCGTGGAAAATGTGCGCGAGCACTTCGTCCGAACCGTTGCCGAGGAACACTTGATTGCTCTGCACGCCGTAATACTGGGCGACCGCAGATTTCAGCAGATCGCTGTTCGGATCCGGGTACAGGCGCAGGTTGTCGTTGAGTTCGACCTGCATCGCCGCCAAGGCTTTTGGCGACGGGCCGTACGGGTTTTCATTGGTGTTGAGCTTGACCAGTTTGGTCAGCTTCGGCTGTTCGCCCGGCACGTAAGGCACGAGATCTTTAACGAACGGGCTCCAGAATTTGCTCATCGCTCAGTTCCCCTGCCCTTGTAGAAAGTCTTCGTCTTTGATGCGGTATTCGGCGCTGCGCGCGTGGGCGCTCAGCGATTCGCCACGGGCCAGCACGGAGGCGGTTTTACCCAGTTCGGATGCGCCAGCTTCTGAACAGAAGATGATCGACGAACGTTTTTGGAAGTCGTACACACCCAGCGGCGACGAAAACCGCGCAGTGCCGGAAGTCGGCAATACGTGGTTCGGGCCTGCGCAGTAATCGCCCAGCGCTTCAGAGGTGTGACGGCCCATGAAGATCGCGCCGGCGTGACGGATCTGCGGCAGCCAGGCTTGCGGGTCAGCGACCGACAACTCCAAGTGCTCCGGAGCGATGCGGTTGGCGACTTCGATGGCTTGCGCCATGTCCTTCACGTGAATCAGCGCACCACGGCCATTGATCGAAGTTTCAATGATGGTCGCGCGATCCATGGTCGGCAGCAGTTTGTCGATGCTGGCGGCAACCTTGTCGAGGAACTCGGCGTCCGGGCTGACCAGAATCGCCTGGGCGTCTTCGTCGTGCTCGGCTTGCGAGAACAGATCCATGGCGATCCAGTCCGGATCGGTCTGGCCGTCGCACACCACGAGGATTTCCGAAGGACCGGCGATCATGTCGATGCCGACCTGACCGAATACGTGGCGCTTGGCCGTGGCGACATAGATGTTGCCCGGACCGACCACTTTGTCGACTTGCGGCACGCTTTCGGTGCCATAAGCCAGAGCCGCAACCGCTTGTGCGCCACCGATGGTGAACACCCGGTCAACGCCAGCGATGCAAGCGGCCGCCAGCACAAGCTCGTTGATCTCACCACGCGGGGTCGGCACGACCATGACCACTTGGGTCACACCGGCGACCTTGGCCGGAATCGCGTTCATCAATACCGACGACGGGTACGACGCCTTGCCTCCCGGCACATAGAGACCGGCACGATCCAGCGGCGTGACCTTCTGGCCCAGCACCGTGCCGTCGGCTTCGGTGTAGCTCCAAGAATCCTGTTTCTGTTTTTCGTGGTAGCTGCGCACGCGAGCGGCGGCTTTTTCCAGCGCTTCGCGCTGCGCCACCGTGATGCGCGTCAGGGCCAGCTCCAGACGCTCGCGCGGCAGGATCAGGTCGGCCATCGACGCGACTTCGAGGCCGTCGAATTTCTGGGTGAACTCGACCAGTGCCGCGTCACCGCGTTCGCGAACAGCCTTGATGATGTCCAGCACCCGCTGATTGACCGAGTCGTCAGACACACTTTCCCAGCTCAGCAGATGATCCAGATGATGCGCGAAATCCGGGTCAGCAGCGTTGAGTCGGCGAATTGCAGTCGTTGCGGTCATAGCGAGAGCCTCATAGGAATGGCAAAAACTCAGGCGCCCTAACTTAGCAGTCGTTTCCGCTTGGGCACCTGAGATTCTGGCTATGAGGCGGATAGACGGGCGCGACTTAACGTCGCGCAGGTGAATCAGCCGCGGTGTCGCGATTCCACTGCGTTGCGCAGGGTATCGATCAACGCCTGGATTCGGGCGTGTTGCATTTTCATCGAAGCCTTGTTGACCACCAGGCGCGAGCTGATCGTGGCGATCAGTTCCTGAGGTTCCAGGCCATTGGCGCGCAGAGTGTTGCCGGTGTCGACCACGTCGATGATCTTGTCAGCGAGACCGATCAGCGGCGCCAGCTCCATCGAGCCATACAGCTTGATGATGTCGACCTGACGGCCCTGCTCGGCGTAGTAACGCTTGGCAACGTTGACGAACTTGGTCGCCACGCGCAGACGGCCCTTGGGCTCGGGCGCGCCGATCTTGCCGGCGGTCATCAGTTTGCACTGGGCAATCTGCAGGTCAAGTGGCTCGTACAGGCCTTGGCCGGTGTATTCCATCAGCACGTCTTTACCGGCAACGCCCAAATCGGCCGCGCCATGCTCGACATAAGTCGGCACATCGGTAGCGCGCACGATCAGCAGACGAACGTCGTCTTGGGTCGTGGGGATGATCAGCTTGCGGCTCTTGTCCGGATTCTCGGTCGGCACGATGCCCGCTTCGGCGAGAAGCGGCAGGGTGTCGTCAAGGATGCGGCCCTTGGACAGTGCGATGGTCAACATGGGAAACGTCAGTCCTTATCAAGGTACTCATGTCCGGTCGCAATCGGCGCCGGACACACATCGAGCCGGAAACCGGCTCGACTCTTAAACTCAGTGGACACGTCCCTGTGTCCCAATGCAGCAATCAGCCCGGAACGCGACGGATCTTGGCGCCCAGCATCTGCAGTTTTTCTTCGATGCACTCGTAACCACGGTCTATGTGGTAGATGCGGTCGATCAGCGTGTCGCCTTCGGCAACCAGTGCCGAGATCACCAGGCTGGCCGAAGCACGCAGGTCGGTGGCCATCACTGGCGCGCCCTTGAGGACTTCAGTACCGGTGACGATGGCCGTGTTGCCTTCGACCTGGATCTTGGCGCCCATGCGGTGCAGTTCGTACACGTGCATGAAACGGTTTTCGAAGATTGTCTCGATCACCGCACCGGTGCCTTCGGCAATGGCGTTGAGCGAGATGAACTGCGCCTGCATGTCAGTCGGGAACGCAGGGTACGGCGCGGTGCGCACGTTCACTGCTTTCGGACGCTTGCCGTGCATGTTCAGCTCGATCCAGTCCTCACCGCAGGTGATTTCTGCGCCGGCTTCACGAAGTTTTTCCAGAACGGCTTCGAGGATGGTCGGATCGGTGTCCTTGACCTTGACGCGGCCACCGGTCACAGCAGCAGCCACCAGGTAGGTGCCGGTCTCGATACGGTCAGGCATGACCTTATAGAAAGCCGAACCCAGACGCTCGACGCCATCGATGGTGATGGTGTCGGTGCCAGCGCCGGAAACCTTGGCGCCCATGGCGTTGAGGAAGTTGGCCAGGTCGACCACTTCAGGCTCGCGAGCGGCGTTCTGCAGCACGCTACGGCCTTTGGCCAACGCAGCAGCCATCATGATGTTCTCAGTACCGGTCACACTGACGGTATCGAAGAAGAAATGTGCGCCGCGCAGGCCGCCTTCAGGCGCCTTGGCCTTGATGTAGCCGCCTTCGACGTCGATGACCGCGCCCATGGCTTCGAGACCACGGATGTGCAGATCGACCGGACGCGAACCGATGGCGCAACCGCCAGGCAGTGCAACTTCGGCTTCACCGAAACGGGCAACCATCGGACCCAGTACCAGAATCGACGCACGCATGGTTTTCACCAGTTCGTACGGAGCGATCAGGGTCTTGATGGTGCGCGGATCGATTTCGACGCTGAGCTTCTCGTCGATCACCGGCTCGATGCCCATGCGACCGAACAGCTCGATCATGGTAGTGATGTCGTGAAGGTGCGGCAGGTTACCAACGGTCACCGGGCCATCGCACAGCAGGGTAGCGGCCAGGATCGGCAGGGCGGAGTTTTTTGCGCCGGAAATGCGGATCTCGCCATCAAGACGAGCGCCACCGGTAATAATCAATTTATCCATAAGAATCTCGACGCCCTTAGGCTCAGGTGCGCTCGGCCCAGGCCGCGCTGCTGAAAAATTTCATAGTGACCGCGTGGATGCTGCCATCGGTGATCCACGGGTTCAAATGGGCATAGACCTGCTGCTGACGCTTCACCGGGCTCAACGCCGCCAGTTCATCGCTAATCACGTTCAGCTGGAAATTGCAGCCTTCGCCCTCAACTTCTACCAACGTTCCGGGCAGCTTTCCTTCAAGGAAGCTCTTCACTTCTACGGCCTGCATGCTCAACCTCAATCGGCGCCCTGTGCGCACGGGTCGGACATCATACAAAAAAGCCCCGCGCCTGCGAACCCCGCATGGCAGGACTCTGACGGGGGGCTTCTTTATAGATGTGGGTTCAGGGGTGCGCCAACAGTTCGGTCAGTTCACTGACCTGAGCGATTTCGCGCATATCTTCCGGCATCGCGCGGATGCCCACAGCCTTGCCGGCCGCCTTGGCATCGCGCATGAAGCACAGCAGCAACGACAAGCCGACGCTGCTGGACTTCTTCACCGCCGAGCAATCGATGACCAGCGTTGCCGCTTTGCTCGACTTGATCAGGGCCTGACCGTCCTTGCGCAAGTCCGGGCCGGTGCGGTAATCCAGCACTCCGCTGAGCAGAAGCTCGTCGACATCACTCATACGAACTGCGGCCTCACTCATTGTGCTGGTTTCTCGGCAGCTTTCTCGGTGGTTTCCTTGGCCTTGGCCACTTCACCCGCCCAGTTGTCGATGGTCTTGTCCAGATCATTGCCATTGCGCTGCATCGCGTCGGCGAACTGATCACGGAACAGTTTGCCAATGTTGATACCGTTGATGATCACATTGCGCAGTTTCCACTCGCCGTTGATCTTCTCCAGCGTGTACTGCACAGGATAGATCGCGCCGCTGCTGCCCTTGACGGTCATGTTGACGCTGGTGCGGTCGCCCGACTCATCCTTGGCAGGATCAACGGTGATGCCCTGGTTGTTGTACTCAAGCAAGGCGTTACCGTAGAACTGAAACAGGCCGCGCTTGAAGTTTTCCTGGAACCGCTGCATCTGCGCCGGCGTAGCCTTGCGCGAATACTTGACGGTCATGATGCTCTTGGAAATGCCCTCGGCATCCACAACCGGTCCTACGATGCTGTTGAGCGCTGCGTAGAAATCAGTCGGATCCTGCTTGTACTTTTCTTTGTTGGCTGCCAGATCGGCCAGCATCCGGTTCGTGGTGTCCTGAACCAGATCGTGCGCGGATTGCCCAGGAGCAGCGTTAGCCATCATCGGCAGTGTCGCGAGCAACACCAACAGGCCACGTCGCAAGATAGAGATCATTCAAAAGCTCCTCATTTGGCGTCTTTGCTAACGGTATTGAGCAGGAATTTACCAATCAGGTCTTCCAGTACCAGTGACGACTGCGTGTCGTGAATGGTTCCACCATCCTTCAGCGGTTTGTCTTCCCCGCCGACGCTGATACCGATGTACTTCTCACCCAACAGACCAGCGGTCAGGATAGACGCTGTGGAGTCGGTCGGCAGGTTGTCGACCTTTTTATCCACTTGCAGGGTGACCCGACCGGTGAAGCTGTCGCGATCCAGATCGATGGCCGTGACTTTGCCGATGGTCACACCGGCCATGGTCACTTTGGCTCTGACCGTCAAACCGGCGATATTATCGAAATACGCATAAAGTTTATAAGTGTCGGTGGTCGAAGTCGGAGACAGGCCACTGACCCGCAAAGCAAGCAGCAGCAAAGCCAGGATCCCTGCCAGCAGGAACAGGCCGACACCGATTTCCAGGGTGCGGTTTTGCATCAGAAATCTCCAAACATCAAAGCGGTCAGAATAAAGTCCAGGCCGAGCACTGCCAGCGAAGCAAATACCACGGTCTTGGTAGTGGCGCGACTGATGCCCTCGGAAGTGGGCTCACAGTCATAGCCTTGGAATACGGCGATCCAGGTCACGACAAAGGCGAAAACGATACTTTTGATGACGCCGTTGAGCACGTCACTGGTGAAGTTCACGCTGTTCTGCATGTTCGCCCAGTAGGAACCTTCATACACGCCCAGCCAATCGACAGCCACCCACGAACCGCCCCAGATGCCGACCACGCTGAAAATCATCGCCAGCACCGGCAGGGAAATGAAGCCGGCCCACAGGCGCGGGGCAATGATGTACTTGAGCGGGTCGACACCGATCATTTCCAGACTGGAAAGCTGCTCGGTGGACTTCATGTTGCCGATCTCTGCGGTCAGCGCCGAACCGGCACGTCCGGCGAACAACAGCGCCGTCACGACCGGGCCGAGTTCACGCAGCAAGGTCAAGGCAACCATCTGCCCCACGGCTTGCTCCGAACCGTAGCTCGACAGAATGCTGAAGCCCTGCAGCGCGAGGACCATGCCGATGAAAATGCCGGAAACGACAATGATCACCAGCGACATCACGCCGACTGAATGCAGCTGTTTGACCAACAGGCCAAACCCGCCGCTGATACCGCCGCGCCCCAGCAAGGCATGAAACAGGAACAGCGTGGCACGACCAAACACCGCAATGGCGTCGATCGCCGCTTCGCCGAACCGGCGAACGCGTTCTATTAATGAAATTCTGCGCATCAGCGCTTCCCCAGAAGATCTGCGCGGTAATCCGTCGCTGGAAAATGGTACGGCACCGGGCCATCGGGATTACCGGTCATGAACTGACGGATACGCGGCTCATCCGAATTCATCAATTCGTCCGGCGTGCCCTGCCCCAATACCTGACCATCACCCACTACATAGATGTAATCGGCGATGCTTGCGGTTTCGGCCAGATCGTGGGAGACCACGATACTGGTGATCCCCAGCGCATCGTTGAGCAGACGGATCAGGCGCACCAACACGCCCATGGCGATCGGATCCTGACCGACGAACGGTTCGTCGTACATGAGAATCTGCGGGTCGAGCGCAATGGCTCGTGCCAGCGCGACACGACGTTTCATGCCGCCGGACAGCTCATCGGGCATCAGCTCGATAGCACCGCGTAAACCGACCGCCTGCAATTTGAGCAGGACGATGTCGCGGATCATTTCTTCCGGCAACTCGGTATGAACGCGCAGGGGAAAAGCAACGTTCTCGAAGACATCGAGATCGGTGAACAGCGCGCCGCTCTGAAACAGCACGCCCATGTGCTTGCGCGCATCGAACAAATCACTGCGCGACAACTGCGGCAGGTTCTGACCGTTGACCCAGACTTCGCCGCTGGTGGGACGCAATTGTGCGCCCATCAACCGCAGCAGCGTGGTCTTGCCACACCCGGAAGGCCCCATGATGCCGGTGACCTTGCCGCGCGGGATGCGAATATCGACGTTATTGAAAATGCTGCGCGCACCGCGCTTGAAGGAGACTCCCTTCAGCTCGACCGCGTAGGCGTTATCGGCACTCATCTAAACTCCTTGCGATGCAGCCTCTCACTCGGACGCCTGGCTTTCTTCTGAAAGCACCTACATCCCGGGCAGGCCGAACTGGCGGCGAACTATATCACTGCAAAGGCCAAGCGCCCAACCATGAACCCTGCCGTAATCAGCGACGCGACAGGGCCGAAGCGACTTTTAAGGGCTTTTGGTAACGAGTAATGACAAAGCACGACGAACTTGCGTGAGGCTTTGCAACATAACCGCTATAATCGCCGCCTTTTCATCGGGCTATACGATTTCTGACATGAGCCAAACCAGCGACCTGATTCAATCGGCACAACGCACCATCCGCCTCGAAGTGGAAGCCGTACAAGGCTTGTTGCCCCATATCGACGCCGATTTCGTACGCGCTTGCGAGTTGATTCTGGCCAGCAAAGGCCGCGTGGTCGTGGTCGGGATGGGCAAGTCCGGCCATATCGGCAACAAGATTGCCGCGACCCTGGCCAGCACCGGCACCCCTGCTTTTTTCGTCCACCCGGCTGAAGCCAGCCACGGTGACATGGGCATGATTACCCGCGATGACGTGATCCTGGCCCTGTCGAATTCCGGCTCGACCAATGAAATCGTGACTCTGCTGCCACTGATCAAACGCCTGGGGATCCAGTTGATCAGCGTCACCGGCAACCCGCAGTCGCCGCTGGCCAAGGCTGCGGAGGTCAATCTCAACGTTCACGTCGAGCATGAAGCCTGCCCGCTGAATCTGGCGCCAACCTCCTCGACTACCGCCGCTCTGGTCATGGGTGACGCCTTGGCGGTTGCCCTGCTCGAAGCACGCGGTTTTACGGCTGAAGATTTCGCTTTTTCGCATCCGGGCGGCGCATTGGGTCGTCGCTTGCTGTTGAAAGTGGAAAACGTCATGCACGCCGGCGCGGAGCTGCCGCAGGTGCAGCGCGGCACGCTGCTCAAGGACGCACTCATGGAAATGACCCGCAAGGGTCTGGGCATGACCGTGATCCTCGAAGCCGACGGCAAACTGGCCGGGATCTTCACCGACGGTGATTTGCGCCGCACGCTGGATCGCAGCATCGACATCCGCAGCGCCACCATCGATCAGGTGATGACCGCACACGGCAAGACTGCACGGCCCGAGATGCTCGCCGCCGAAGCCCTGAAAATCATGGAAGACCATCGAATCAACGCACTGGTAGTCGTCGACGAGGAGGATCGCCCGATCGGCGCCTTCAACCTCTCCGATCTGCTGCGCGCAGGAGTCATGTAATGAGCAACGATCTGCTGCAACGCGGCAAAGCGATCAAACTGGCGGTTTTCGACGTCGACGGCGTGCTGACCGATGGCCGTTTGTATTTCCTTGAAGACGGTAGCGAATTCAAGACCTTCAACACCCTTGATGGCCAAGGCATCAAGATGTTGATGAATGCCGGCGTACAAACAGCCATCATCAGCGGTCGCAAGACCCCGGTGGTCGAGCGCCGCGCGAAGAATCTGGGGATCCCGCATTTGTTTCAGGGGCGCGAAGACAAATTGGTCGTACTCGACGGCCTGCTCGCGCAACTGGGCCTAAGCTATGAAGAAGTCGCCTATCTGGGTGACGACCTGCCTGACCTGCCGGTGATCCGCCGCGTTGGTCTGGGCATGGCGGTTGCCAACGCTGCCGATTTCGTCCGCGAACACGCCCACGGCGTCACTCGCGCCCGCGGTGGCGAAGGTGCCGCCCGCGAATTCTGCGAATTGATCTTGCGCGCCCAAGGCCGCCTCGATGCCGCCAACGCTGCGTATCTGTGAGCCAAACCATGTTTAGCAAAAAATTTCGTAACTTTCTGCTGTTCGGCTGCATCGCGGCGATCTTCGCCGCTGTCGGCTACTGGAACATCAGCCCGGAACGCTTCCTCGACAAGCCCCCCGTGTCGACAGTAGACAACCCTATCGACTGGTATGCGACCAACACGCATACCCTGCAATACCTGCCAGACGGCAAGGTGCAGTATGAAATGACGTCCGAAAAGGCCGAACACGTCAAGGCCACCGATATCACCCTGGTCACCAAACCCGACCTGAACATGTACCGCGGCACAGATTTTCCGTGGCACGTGACCAGTGAGCGCGGCGAAGTGAACTCGGGCGGTACCCAGGTTGAATTGATCGATTCGGTACGCATCAAACGTACCGATGAAAAGAAACGCGATCTGCTGGTCACCTCCACGCGCATGACAGTGTTCCCGCAGGAGCAATATGCGCAGACCGAGCAACCCGTTAGAATCGACGGCGCTGGCGGTGTATCGACTGGCGTTGGAATGAAAGCGTACCTGAAGGAAAGCAGGATACACCTGCTATCGAACGTAAGAGGACAGTATGAGGCTCGTTAAAACCCTCCCTATTTTGCTCAGTCTGGGCGCAGCACTGGGAAGCGTGAGCGCCTGGGCTCTGCCGAACGATCAAGAGCAGCCAATCCGCATTCAGGCCGACGATGCCCAGCTGGACGACAAAAACGGCGTTGCGACCTATAAAGGTGACGTGATCATTACCCAAGGCTCGATGAAGGTCACCGGCAACACCGTGACCATCACCCGTACCCCGACCGGTGATATCGACGTGGTGACTTCGGTCGGCAACCTCGCCTACTTCGAACAGCTGCAGACCGCTGGCGACACCAAGCCTGTACAGGGCTGGGGCGTGACGATTCAGTACCATGCCGCGCAAAACCGCGTCGTACTGATCGACAAGGCCAAGGTTGTCGACAAGGACAACAACACCACTCAGGGCGAGAAAATCGTCTATGACACGGTGAAGAAACTGGCCAGCGCCGGTCGCGCTACCGGCAGCAAAGTCACCGAAGCGCGTCCGCGTATCGACATGGTGATCCAGCCGAAGAAGAAAACCGACGAGAAAACCCAGTAATGGCAACTCTGAAAGCTCAGCACCTGGCCAAGGCCTACAAAAGCCGCCAGGTCGTGCGTGACGTCAGCCTGTCGATCGACAGCGGCCAGATCGTCGGCCTGCTCGGCCCCAATGGCGCCGGCAAGACCACGTGCTTCTACATGATCGTCGGCCTGGTGCAGGCCGATCAGGGCCGCGTCCTGATCGATGATCTGGACGTCAGCCATCAGCCAATGCACGGTCGTGCCAAGGCTGGTATCGGCTATCTGCCGCAAGAAGCGTCGATCTTCCGCAAACTGTCGGTGGCCGACAACATCATGGCGATCCTCGAGACCCGCCAGGAACTCGACAAGGCCGGTCGTCGCAAGGAGCTGGAAAGCCTGCTGCAGGAATTCCACATCAGCCACATCCGCGACAACCTCGGCATGAGCTTGTCCGGTGGTGAACGCCGCCGGGTGGAAATCGCTCGGGCATTGGCAACCGCCCCGAAATTCATCCTGCTCGACGAACCGTTCGCCGGTGTCGACCCGATCTCGGTCGGCGACATCAAGCAGATCATCCACCACCTCAAGGCCAAGGGTATCGGTGTTCTGATCACCGACCACAACGTCCGTGAAACGCTGGATATCTGCGAAACCGCTTACATCGTCAACGACGGTCAATTGATCGCCGAAGGTGATGCAGAAACCATCCTGGCCAACGATCTGGTCAAGGAAGTCTATCTGGGGCACGAGTTCCGCCTGTAAGCGCGACAGCATCCGGGTGATTCGCGAGGGTGCTGTATCGATGAAGCAGCTTTTTATACGCTTTAATTGTTACAGCGCTCTAGGCAAACACTTCAGTTTCAGGCATATAATTTGCTTAAGTTTGGCGCTCCGGCGCCCTGTAGTGGATGGCGCATAGCGCCGGCGAATAAGGTGTTAAGCCCCTGCCATGAAACCATCGCTAGTCTTGAGAATGGGCCAGCAGCTGACGATGACACCGCAGCTGCAACAGGCCATCCGTCTGCTCCAATTGTCGACCCTGGATCTGCAACAGGAAATCCAGGAGGCGCTGGAATCCAATCCGATGCTCGAACGCCAGGAAGAAGGCGACGACTTCGACAATTCCGATCCGATGGCCCACAACATCGAGCAGAAGCCCAACACCGAGATCCAGGAACCCTCCTATCAGGAAACGGCCCCGACGGTAGACAACCTCGAGGACGGCGAATGGAACGAACGCATTCCCAACGAACTTCCGGTCGACAC
This sequence comes from Pseudomonas sp. 4CAES_32.4, assembly GCF_058136335.1. Lineage (NCBI taxonomy): Bacteria > Pseudomonadati > Pseudomonadota > Gammaproteobacteria > Pseudomonadales > Pseudomonadaceae > Pseudomonas > Pseudomonas sp. 4CAES_32.4. The sequence goes on along the minus strand of NZ_CM176882.1, from coordinate 982,023 downwards.
GGCCTGGGAAGACGTCTACCAGACCAGCGCCAGCAGCCTGCCGAGCAACGATGATGACGAGTGGGACTTCACCACCCGTACCTCCGCTGGCGAAAGCCTGCAAAGTCATCTGCTGTGGCAATTGAACCTGGCCCCCATGTCCGACACCGATCGCCTGATCGCTGTGACCCTGATCGATTGCATCAACAATCAGGGCTACCTGGACGAAACCCTCGAAGAAATTCTCGAAGCGTTCGACCCGGAACTGGACATCGAGCTGGACGAAATCGAAGCCGTCCTGCACCGCATCCAGCAGTTCGAACCGGCCGGTATCGGCGCACGCAACCTCGGCGAATGCCTTCTGCTGCAATTGCGCCAGCTGTCGGCCAAGACCCCGTGGCTGGCGGAAGCCAAACGCCTGGTCAGCGACTACATCGACCTGCTTGGCAGCCGCGACTACAGCCAGTTGATGCGCCGCATGAAACTCAAGGAAGATGAACTGCGCCAGGTCATCGAACTGGTACAGACCCTCAATCCACGCCCAGGCTCGCAGATCGAATCGACCGAAGCCGAATACGTGGTGCCGGACGTTATCGTGCGCAAGGACAACGAGCGCTGGTTGGTCGAACTGAATCAGGAGTCGGTGCCCCGCCTGCGGGTCAACGCACAGTACGCCGGTTTCGTGCGCCGCGCCGACACCAGTGCCGACAACACCTTTATGCGCAATCAGTTGCAGGAAGCCCGCTGGTTCATCAAGAGCTTGCAGAGCCGCAACGAAACCCTGATGAAAGTTGCCACCCAGATCGTCGAGCATCAGCGCGGTTTTCTGGAGTACGGCGACGAAGCCATGAAGCCGCTGGTTCTGCATGACATCGCCGAAGCGGTGGGCATGCATGAATCGACGATTTCCCGTGTGACCACGCAGAAATTCATGCATACCCCGCGCGGTATTTATGAACTGAAATACTTTTTCTCCAGCCACGTCAGCACCTCCGAAGGCGGCGAATGCTCGTCCACGGCGATCCGCGCGATCATCAAAAAACTCGTTGCGGCGGAAAATCAGAAAAAGCCGTTGAGTGACAGCAAGATCGCTGGTTTACTGGAGGCACAAGGCATTCAGGTGGCTCGCCGCACCGTCGCCAAGTACCGCGAGTCCCTCGGGATCGCGCCTTCGAGCGAACGCAAGCGGTTGATGTAAGCCACGTTACAGCGTTCCAGTGGCAGGCTATCCAGCCTGCCGCTTTATGCACTGGCAACGAAGGAGAAGCTGTATGCAAGTCAACATCAGTGGACACCAACTGGAAGTGACCCAACCTCTGCGTTCCTACATCGAGGAAAAACTCCAACGACTGGAGCGCCATTTCGACAAGATCACCAACGTGCAAGTCACGATGTGCGTCGAAAAGCTGAAGCAGAAAATCGAAGCCACCTTGCATATTCCCGGCAGCGAAGTGGTCGCCAACGCAGAAGATACCGACATGTATGCTGCGATCGACTCACTGACCGACAAGCTGGATCGCCAACTCAAAAAGCATAAGGAAAAGACCCAAAGCCTCCTACAGGGCGCGACCGGTCGATAACCCCCCATTCCATGATCCGACTTGAAAGTATCCTGACCCCCGGCCGTTCCCTCGTGAACGTGCCGGGCGGCAGTAAAAAGAAAGCCCTCGAACAAATTGCCAACCTGATCGCCCGGGAAGTACCGGATCTGGAGATGCAAGATGTCTTCGAGGCTCTGATTGCCCGTGAAAAACTGGGTTCGACCGGTTTTGGCAACGGCATCGCCATTCCTCACTGCCGCCTCAAGGGTTGCCAGTCGCCTATCAGCGCGCTGATGCACCTTGAAGCACCTATCGATTTTGACGCCATCGACGGCGCTCCCGTTGACCTGCTGTTTGTATTGCTGGTGCCGGAAGCCGCGACCGATGCACACCTGGAGTTGCTGCGCCAGATCGCGAGCATGCTGGATCGCAAGGATGTGCGCGATAAATTGCGCAGCGCTTCGAGCAACGAAGCCTTGTATCAGGTTGTTGTGGACGAGCAGAACGGGCAGTAATCATGCGCTTGATCATCGTCAGCGGCCGTTCTGGCTCGGGTAAAAGTACGGCACTGGATGTCCTGGAGGACAACGGTTACTACTGCATCGACAACTTGCCCGCAGGTTTGCTGCCGGAGCTGGCCGAGCGCGCATTGATTCACACAGAACTGGCGCAGCCGCTGGTGGCCGTGTCGATTGATGCGCGCAACCTGCCGAGCCACCTGTCACGCTTCCCCGAACTGCTTGAAGACGCCAGAAGCAAGCATATCCAGTGCGATGTGCTTTACCTGGACGCCGATGAGGAAACCCTGCTCAAGCGTTTTTCCGAGACCCGTCGTCGCCACCCGCTGAGCAACGCCAACCGCTCGCTGGCCGAGGCGATCCACGATGAGACTGCCCTGCTCGGCCCGATAGCCGACCTCGCCGACCTGAAAATCAACACCACCAATCTGAACCTGTATCAGCTGCGCGATACCATCAAGTTGCGCCTGCTCAATCAGCCGGAGCCGGGTACAGCGTTTCTGGTCGAGTCATTCGGCTTCAAGCGCGGCATGCCGGTCGATGCCGACCTGGTGTTCGACGTACGCTGCCTGCCCAATCCGTACTGGAAACCGGAGCTGCGCGAGCAATCCGGTCTAGACGCGCCGGTCGCCGAGTATCTGGCAGCGCAGCCCGAGGTCGAAGAGATGTTCCAAGACATCTTCACCTACCTGCACAAATGGCTGCCGCGCTTCGCCGCCAGCAATCGCGCCTACGTGACCATTGCCATTGGCTGCACCGGCGGGCATCACCGCTCCGTCTACCTGACCGAACGCCTGGGTCAGGCCCTGCAGAAAACCCTGAAGAACGTCCAGGTTCGCCACCGCGACCTCACTTAAAGGATTCACACCGCGATGCCTGCTCTGGAAATCGAAATCATCAACAAACTGGGCCTGCATGCCCGCGCGTCGGCCAAGTTCGTTGGCGTGGCCGGGCAGTATCCGGATTGCACGATCAGAGTGGGCCGCACGCCCGAGACCACGGTCGATGGCAAAAGCATCATGGCGATGATGATGCTCGCCGCAGGCAAGGGCACCAAGATCTACCTGAGCACTGAAGGGCATCAGGAACAGGAAGCGCTGGATGCGCTGGTGGCATTGATCAACAACTATTTTGACGAGGGCGGTTGATCTGCAGTCGAGGGAGCTTGCTCCCTCCCCGCTTGTTTCAACCCAACGCCGTATCCATCACCATCATCAGACAAAACCCGATCAGCAAGCCAAGACTGGCCAGCTTGTCATGACCATTGCGTCGCGACTCCGGGATGACTTCGTGGGTCACCACCAGCAACATCGCCCCGGCCGCCAGCGCCAGCCCCAACGGCAATAACACCTGCGCCAGACTCACGAGCCACGCACACAGCAGCGCAAATACTGGCTCGACCAAACCTGACGCGGCACCGATCAGGAACGCCTTGACTCGCGACATCCCTGCCCCGGCCAATACCAGCGCAATCACCAGACCTTCCGGCACATCCTGCAAAGCGATGCCCATGGCCAGACTGTCGGCATCCGGCATGCCGCCACCGGCAGAAACACCGACGGCCATGCCTTCAGGGATGTTATGGGCAATGATGGCGAAGACGAATAACCAGATGCGCGGTGGAATCACCGGGTGCTCGACAGTGCCGACGAGCATTTCCGGAGACGCGCCGGACACCTTGCGATCGACCAGATACAGGCCGAAGGCACCGAGCATGATCCCGAAGCAAATCAGACCACTGGCGCCCCATGGGGTCATGCCCAGACTTTCGGCTGCAGCGATACCTGGCACGATCAGCGAAAACGCGGTCGCCGCCAGCATCACTCCGGCACCGAAACCCAGCAAGGTGTCGCTGAGCGCCTGAGGCATCCGCCGAATCACCAGCACCGGCACAGCCCCAAGCGCTGTGCCCAGGGCGCAGATTGCACCGCCCTGCAACGCCCGCGACAGCCTCGGCTCGAGATTCAGCCATTCCAGCCCGTGGGCGACCAGCAAGGTCATACCCGCCAACAGCAATAGCGATCCCACTGCGTAACGAAACATACGCCCACTTCCGATCGCCAGTGTTTCAGTGCCCATAGTCAGCCTTGGATTGTTTTTATAGAAGACTTAAACCAGTGCGGCCTGATAGCGCGCAGCAACTTCAGGCCAATTGATTACGTTGTAGAACGCGTTGATGTATTCCGGGCGACGGTTCTGATAACGCAGGTAATAAGCGTGCTCCCAGACGTCGAGACCGAGGATCGGCGTGTTGCCGTTCATCAACGGACTGTCCTGGTTGCCGCTGCTTTCCACGATCAGTTTTTTCTCCGGGGTCACGCTGAGCCAAGCCCAGCCGCTGCCAAAACGGGTCAGGGCGGCTTTGGTGAAGGCCTCCTTGAAACTGTCGAGGCCACCCAGATGTTCATCGATAGCCTTGGCCAATGCGCCATCAGGTTTGCCGCCACCGTTGGGCACCATCACTTCCCAGAACAACGAGTGGTTGGCGTGTCCGCCGCCCTGGTTGATCACCGCTGCGCGGAGTTTTTCCGGCAATTGCTGAACGCTGGCGACCAGTTTTTCCACCGGCCACTCAGCGTATTCGGTGCCTTCAACCGCCGCGTTGAGGTTGTTGATATAAGTCTGGTGATGCTTGGTGTAGTGGATCTCCATGGTCTGCGCATCGATGTGCGGTTCGAGGGCGTCGTAGGCGTAAGGCAAGGCAGGCAAGGTAAAAGCCATTTCAATGGACTCCATGGTGATGTGGGGCAGGCGCGCGGCGCGCATTGCCGGTATCCGGGTGCAGCAAACGCTGGGTGCGTGGGTACTCGCCATGTTCGCTGATGAAATTCAGCAGCTCGACGTAGGTCTTGCTGCTCTGGCGCAACGCTGCTTCACGCAATGCCAGGCGCTGACGCTCGTCCTGCATGGTCTGCAACAGCCGTTGGTGGATGGCGCAGAGGTACTCAGCGCTCTCCTCTGGCTGGTTCAGGCGCAAGTGCAGATCCGCCAGGTTGTGATGGGAGATGACGCAAGCCGCCACTGCTTCGTCGGCATCCGCCCAGCGTTCGAACAACACTTGCGCCAGGGCCAGGGCTTGCAGATAAGCCTCTCGGGCGTCGATCAGCTCGCCCAGCATGAAGCAGCGATTAGCCCGTTCAATCGTGCGTTTCCAGTGCTCCATGGTGAGCCTCCAAAGCGGTTGCGGGGTTTACACGCCGCCGGCGGTGAGTTTCTCGGGATTGAGCAACTCTTCCAGTTGGCTGCGCGACAGGTCGGTGTGCTCCAGAGCAACGTCGATCACTGCGCGGCCTTCCTTGTAGGCCTGCTTGGCGATTTCGGCGGCTTTCTGGTAACCGATGATCGGGTTGAGCGCGGTGACCAGAATCGGGTTACGCGACAGCGCTTCTTTGAGGCGCGACTCGTTGACCTTGAAGCTGGCAATGGCCTTGTCGCCCAGCAAGCGGCTGGAATTGGCCAACAGTTCGATGCTGCTCAACAGGTTCTGCGCGATGATCGGCAGCATCACGTTCAGCTCAAAGTTGCCCGACTGACCGGCGATGGTGATCACCGAGTCGTTGCCGATGACTTGCGCGGCAACCATGGCGGTGGCTTCCGGGATCACCGGATTGACCTTGCCCGGCATGATCGACGAGCCCGGCTGCAGGGCTTCGAGTTCGATTTCACCGAGGCCGGCGAGCGGGCCGGAGTTCATCCAGCGCAAATCGTTGGCGATTTTCATAAGCGAAACGGCGGTGGCTTTGAGCTGGCCGGAGACGGCAACGGCGGTGTCCTGCGAGCCAATCAGCGCGAACAGGTCCTTGCCCGGGGTGAATTGCACATCAGTCAGTTGGCTCAACTGGCGGCTGAAACGCGCGGCGAACTCAGGATGCGCATTGATCCCGGTGCCGACCGCCGTGCCGCCCTGCGCAAGGGATTGCAGGCTCGGTAGCAGATCTTGCAGGTGGCCGATGTTGGCCTTGAGCTGCTGCGCCCATCCGTTGAGCACTTGGCTCATGCGCACCGGCATCGCGTCCATCAAATGCGTGCGGCCGGTTTTGACGTGGTGATGCACCTGCCCGGCTTTTTGCTCGATCACTTGGACCAGGTGCAGCAGGGCCGGCAGCAGTTGTTCGTGCAGGGCCAGCGCGGCGCTGACGTGGATAGTGGTCGGGATGATGTCGTTGCTGCTCTGGCCGCAGTTGACGTGATCGTTGGCGTTCACCGATTCGCCGAGCAAGCGACTGGCCAGGGTGGCGATCACTTCGTTGGCGTTCATGTTCGAGCTGGTGCCGGAACCGGTCTGGAAGATATCCACCGGGAAATGCTGCATGAAATCGCCTTCGAGCAGGCCTTGCGCGGCGTCGCTGATGGCTTTGCCCTGGGCGGCAGTGATCTGGTTGAGTTCAACGTTGGCCCGAGCAGCGGCGGCTTTGGCGAGGATCAGCGCGCGGATGAATTGCGTCGGCATCGGTTTGCTGCTGATCGGGAAGTTATCCACTGCGCGCTGGGTCTGCGCGCCGTAGAGAGCGTCAACCGGCACCTGCAGTTCGCCCATGCTGTCGCGCTCAATACGAGTCTTGGTCATCTGAAAATCCTTGCACCAGTTCAATGAGAGGTATCGATGGAAGCAGATCGCAAGTGGCGAGCTGCCAGGTGTAGCGTTGCCAGCGCTTGAGCCGGCAATTGCATAAAGAGAGGCGCTCCATTTCACGCAATGGGCGCCAGGCTTGATCGAGACAGAGGCTGCGCCAGTGCCACGGCAGAGCGATGTCGGTGGCCGTGTCGAGCAGCAAACGGAAGGAGGTTTCGGCGACCGTCCAGGGTGAGGTCGCGGTGCAACAGGACAGATAGCGGCCTTCGGCGAGATAGTGTTCGATCAGGCGCGGCTCGTCGGGATCCATCGCGCAACGGATCTGACGGCTCATCCAGCGCCAGCTTTCGAGGTAGGGCTGCTCGTGTAAGGCAGAACTCATGATCCGGGGCTCATCCGATAATGAGATTTATTATTAGATGATAATGAGAACCAAAACAAGAGCGCCGAATTACACAGAGTCCATTGTGGGAGCGAGCCTGCTCGCGAAGGCGTCGTGCCGGTCACCAACGCGGTCGGCCGTGAAATCGCTTTCGCGAGCAGGCTCGCTCCCACATTGGATTTGTGTGGAGCCAATAAAAAAGGCGCGCCACCCGATGAGGTAGCGCGCCTTTTGTGTAGGACGGCTGAGCTTTAGCTGCCCGCGACAGTCATCCGCTCAATCAACACCGAACCGGTGCGAATGTTGCTGCGCAGTTCCAGGTCATTACCCACCGCAACGATCTGCTTGAACATGTCGCGCATGTTGCCGGCGATGGTCACTTCCTGCACCGCGAACTGGATTTCACCGTTCTCGACCCAGAAACCCGCCGCCCCACGCGAGTAATCGCCAGTGACCATGTTCAGGCCATGGCCCATCAATTCAGTCACCAACAAGCCACGACCCATACGCTTCAACAGCGCCGCCTGGTCTTCGTCGCCATGGGTGACGAACAGGTTATGCACGCCGCCAGCATTGGCCGTGCTCGGCATGCCGAGTTTGCGCCCGGAGTAGGTGCCGAGAATGTACGAGACCAGCTCACCTTTTTCGACGAACGGTTTAGCGTACGTCGCCAGACCATCACCGTCGCAAGAGGCGCTGCCCATGGCGCGCATCAGGTGCGGACGCTCATCGATGGTCAGCCATTCCGGGAACAGCTTCTGCCCCAGTGTGCCTTCAAGAAACGACGACTTGCGATACAGACTGCCGCCGGAAACCGCCGAGAGGAAACTGCCGAACAAGCCGCCCGCCAGTTCTGCAGAAAACAGCACCGGCACTTCACAAGTCGGCACCGGACGCGCGCCCAGACGGCTCGCCGCGCGTTGCGCTGCACGCTGACCAATGCTTACCGGATCGGCCAGCAAAGTGCCCTGACGGCTCACGTCGTACCAGTAATCGCGCTGCATCTGGCCATCGGCCTCGGCAATCATCACGCAACTCAGGCTGTGTCGGGTCGATGCATAGCCGCCGATAAACCCGTGGCTGTTGCCATAAACCCGGCAGCCCTGATGGGTGCTGAGCGTGGTGCCATCGGCGTTCTTGATCCGCGCATCGGCGTCAAAAGCGGCCGCTTCACAGAGCAACGCCTTCTCGATGGCCTGCTCCGGGGTGATGTCCCATTCGTGGAACAGATCGAAATCCTGTTGCTCGCGGGCCATCAGCGCTGCATCAGCCAGGCCCGAGGCCTCATCCTCCGAGGTGTGCTTGGCAATCGCCAGTGCGGCGGCGACGGTTTCACGAATGGCATCAGGTCCGGTGGCGGAAGTGCTGGCCGAGCCCTTCCGCTGACCGACGTACAGCGTGATGCCGAAACCCTGATCGCGGTTGAACTCGACCGTCTCGACCTCGCGCTGACGCACCGACGTCGACAGGCCCTGCTCCAGCGACACCGCGACTTCGCAGGCACTGGCGCCCTGACGCTTGGCTTCGGCGATGATCTGCTCGACTTGACCCTGCAGTGCCGGCAATGCCTGCGGGCCGACGCTTTCAACTGCACTCATGCTCATCTCCACTCAAATTCTGCTTTCGGCTAGGGTCATCGAGCGACCGGGCCGGACAAGCGGCCCCCGACTGGTTATCATGGCGGCGTTTCTTTGCGGACTGCCACCATGGTTGATTCTTACGACGACTCCCTCGATACGGGAGAAAAAAGCAAATCTCAGGTCAAACGCGAGCTGCATGCTCTGGTTGACCTTGGCGAGCGCCTTACAACACTCAAGCCCGACTTGCAGGCAAAACTGCCATTGACCGACGCTTTGCGCCGGGCGCTGGCCGATGCGCCGAAGCACACCGCGAACATCGCGCGTAAACGGCACTTGCAGTTCATCGGCAAGCTGATGCGCGATCAGGACACTGACGCGATTCTCACGCTGCTCGATCAACTCGATGCCTCCACTCGTCAGTACAACGAGCGTTTCCACAATCTCGAACGCTGGCGTGACCGCTTGATCGCGGGCGATGATGCCGTGCTGGAGAAATTCGTCGTCGAGTACCCGGACGCCGACCGCCAGCAACTGCGTTCCCTGATCCGTCAGGCTCAGCACGAGGTTGCGCAAAACAAACCTCCCGCTTCCAGCCGTAAAATCTTCAAGTACATCCGCGAGCTGGACGATACTCAACGCGGTCTGCGCTGAGATTCGTCAACGGGTGGCCGCACTGCGCGCCACCCGAAGCTCCACCTCTGTTTATGCGCCCGTCCCACCGACGGTGATCGCATCGATCTTCAGCGTCGGCTGACCGACACCCACCGGCACCGATTGCCCATCCTTGCCACACGTGCCCACACCGCTGTCCAGCGACAGATCGTTACCGACCATCGACACCCGGCTCATCGCCTCGGGGCCATTGCCGATCAACGTGGCGCCTTTCACCGGGGCGGTGATCTTGCCGTCTTCGATCAGATACGCCTCGCTGGTGGAGAACACGAACTTGCCGCTGGTGATGTCGACCTGACCACCACCGAGGTTGGCGCAGTAAATGCCTTTCTTCACCGAAGCAATGATTTCCGCCGGATCGCTTTCGCCGCCGAGCATGTAAGTGTTGGTCATGCGCGGCATCGGCAGATGCGCGTAAGACTCACGACGACCGTTACCGGTACGGGCCACGCCCATCAGACGCGCGTTGAGCTTGTCTTGCATGTAACCCTTGAGCACGCCGTTTTCGATCAGCGTAGTGCACTCGGTCGGGGTGCCTTCGTCGTCGACACTCAGCGAGCCGCGACGACCGCTCAAAGTGCCGTCATCGACAATCGTGCAGAGTTTCGAGGCAACCATTTCGCCCATGCGTCCGCTGTAGGCGGAACTGCCTTTGCGGTTGAAGTCGCCTTCCAGACCGTGGCCGACCGCTTCGTGCAACAACACGCCAGACCAGCCCGAGCCCAGCACCACCGGCAACGTACCGGCCGGCGCAGGAATCGCTTCGAGGTTCACCAGCGCCTGACGCAACGCTTCACGGGCGTAACCCATGGCGCGGTCTTCGGCGAGGAAATAGCGGTAGTCGGTACGCCCGCCGCCGCCATGCCCGCCGCGCTCGCGACGGCCATTTTGTTCAACGATCACGCTGACATTGAAGCGCACCAACGGTCGTACATCGGCCGCCAGGCCACCGTCAGTGGAAGCCACCAGAATGCGTTCCCAGACCCCGGCCATGCTCACGCTGACTTGTTGAATGCGAGGATCGAGCGCACGGGTCGCGACATCGATGCGTTTCAGCAGCTCGACTTTCTCAGCGCGAGTCAGGACTTCGAGTGGGTTATCCGGCGCGTACAACTGCGCTACGTCTTGAGTGGTGAACGCCTGCACCGTGCCGTTTTGCCCGGCGCGGGAGATCGAACGTGCGGCGCGGGCCGCGGCTCCCAAAGCTTCGAGGGTGATCGCGTTGCTGTAGGCAAACCCGGTTTTTTCACCGGACTGCGCACGCACGCCAACACCTTGGTCGAGGTTGAAGCTGCCTTCCTTGACGATGCCGTCTTCCAGCGCCCACGACTCGGAAATCTGACCCTGAAAATACAGGTCGGCGGCATCGATGCCAGGCCCGGCCAGATCGCCGAGCACGCCTTGCAGGCTCTCGATCGTCACGCCACCGGGCGCCAGAAGATGATCACTGACTGAGGACAACAACTCGCTCATAGGTTTACGCCTTAAATTCGTGTTCTGAAGCAGGTCGCTGTGCGCCCTGCGAGAAAAACCGCCGATGACGCGTCACCGGCATTCGCGCCCTGATGGACGCTTGTTCAATACTGTCGCGTTCGGCCAACAACACCGCTTCGCCTTGATCCTGATGCGCCAGCACGCGGCCCCACGGGTCGACGATCGCCGCATGCCCGAAGGTTTCCCGCGGTCCCGGATGGATCCCGCCCTGCGCTGCGGCCAGCACATAGCATTGAGTCTCGATGGCCCGCGCCCGAATCAGCACATCCCAATGGGCTGCGCCGGTCACCGCAGTAAACGCCGACGGTGCGGTAATCAATTCGGCACCGGCAGCGCGCAATTCGCTGTACAGCTCCGGAAAGCGCAGGTCGTAACACACGGTCAGACCCAGTTTGCCGACCGGAGTGTCCGCGACCACTACGCCACTGCCATAAGCATAGTCATCGGATTCGCGGTAACGGCCGCGATTGTCCGCCACATCGACATCGAACAGATGCAACTTGTCATAGCGTGCAACGATTTCGCCGTGTTCATTGATTAGCAACGAGCAGGCATTGGCCTTGGCTGTCGGCTGATCCACCGGCGGCAACGGCAAAGTCCCGGCCACTATCCATAACGTGAGGTCGCGGGCGGTCTGTTTCAACCATGGCAGGATCGGCCCCTCGCCCATAGCCTCGGCACGGCCGATGTCGGCGACGTCGCGACGGCCCATGGCGGCGAAGTTTTCCGGCAGTACCGCAAGCTTCGCGCCACCCGCCGCCGCCTGTTCGAGCAGGCGTCGGGCCTGAGCCAGATTGGCCAGCACGTCGCTCTGGCTGACCATTTGAATCACCGCTAAAGACATGCCCGCTCCTCGGAGTCTGCACACAACCTTGTTGGAGCTGCCGCAGGCTGCGATCTTTTGATCTGGCTCTTAAAAAACAAAATCAAAAGATCGCAGCCTTCGGCACCTACCGGGGTAGTGTCTGCTAGTTAAAAAGGCTTGTCGAAGGTGATTTTCGGCTCTTTCCACGGGCCTTTGACGGTGTATTTCACACTGGCAAAGCGCGCCACGCGATCACCGATCAACTTGTCGATCAGGAACAACGCACCGCCGACCGCAGGGGCGCCCACAAGCAACGCGGCAATCGGCAGGTTGTTGGTCACCGGCAAGGTCACCAGCAACTTGGCGTCGACCTGTTCCGCCACCAGATCCAGCTTGCCGTTGAGCTCAATATTGCTCGACGGCCCGGTCAGGCGAATCGGTTCTTTGGTGTCGTAAACACCGTTGGTCGCCACCAGCAGGCCTTTGACCCGGTCGTAGCTCAAGCCTTTGCCGAACAAGTCGGAGAAATCCAGGCGCAGGCGTCGGCCAATGGAGTTGAAGTTGAGCAGACCGAACACCCGCAATGCTTGCGCACCGCCCTCCACTTCAACGAATTGCCCCTTGTTCAGTGACGCATCAAGGGTGCCGGAGAAACGCTTGGTCGCCAGCCACGCCGGCGAGCCCGGCCAGCGACCATCGACGTCCATGTGGAACTCTTCGCTGGTCACACTCGGCGCAAACCCCCAACCCTTGAGCACGTCGGCGAGGTTCTTGCCGCCAATCCGCCCCTTGAACCAGCTATTGGTCGAGCCCGGCGCCCCTTCCCAGCCGCCATTGCCTTGCAACAGGATACCTTTGAGGCCCATATCGAGATTGTTCAGCGCGATGCCTTTGGCTGTCGGTCTCACCTTGAGCGACCAGCCTCCGACCAGATCCTGGCCCTGGAACAGCTGATTGATGGTGATATCCAGCGCCGGAATCTTGGTCGGATCGACCGACTCCAGAGGATCAGGAGCGTTCTCGTCAGCCTGCACCGTAGGATCCGGCGCCGGCAGTTTCACGTATTGCAGGTTCACCGCAATGGGCGTGCCCTTGGCATCCGGCAGACTGGCCGTGCCTTTGGCCTGCTGACTGTCGAGCGCCAGATTCCACGCCGCCTGTTTGCGATTCAACTGCACCGAAGCCTGATCCAGCGTGGTGCCGAACGCCGTCAGTTTGCCGACCTTGAAGTCTGCACTGCTAAGCAACTTACCTGCGCTGCCGCCCGGATCCTGTCCGGCGTATTTGCTAACCAGATCTTGCCACGGCGCCACGTCCAGCTCTGACAGCACGCCGCGAATCCGCAAGCCTTTGGTCCCCGGCAGCACAGCCTCGCCGGCGCCGAGGAACAATTCGCCACGACCGTCGGCAAAATTGCTTGGCGGCGCGGCAAAGGTGAAATTAGCCAGTTGGTCATAGTTGACCCAATAACGCCGCTCCTGCCCTTGCAACGTCATGCGGAACACCGTGTCGCGCCCCGTTTCCGCCGTCATGCCGAACGGCGCCGGCAGATCGACCGCCACCCCCTGCATGCTGGAGCTGACCATCAACTGGCTGTCCGCACCGTCGAGGTTCAGCTGCAACTGATACGGAATCGTCCCGGAAACCGGCAGTGGCTGCGTCACGCCCAACCAATCGGTGAGTTTCTTCACCTCGACTTGCCCCGACGCGGCTACGCGAGTCTTGAGCTTGCCGGGACTGCCGTCGGCAAAAATCTGCGCAGTGACCGGTTTGTCGAAAGCGCGCGCGGCGATGTTCTGCCCACTGAGGCCCTTGGCGCTGTCGAAGCGGAAATCACCTTTGAGCTGAGTCAGTTCCAGCTTCGGCTCGGCCAGTTTCAGCCGCGCATTGGCGGTCTTGAAGTCGACGAGGATCTTCGGTTGATCGCCCTTGGCCAGCGGCACATCCAGTTTGAGCTTGCCTTGCAGATCGCCTGCACCTTCCCAGCCAGCGAAGGTGTCCGCCGTGCCGATCGGTGCTTCCTGGAGAATTTTCAGCCCGTCACCCAAACCACCGGCAAACGCCCCGTCAAGGAACATGTGAGTGTTCTGCCCGCTCGGCACATGGGGAATATTGACGAAGACATCTTTGACCTGAGTGTCGAGCAACTGGCCTTTGCTGGCCCAGATGCGCACACCGCTGTCTTCGATGAACACATCGCCGCTGACCTTGCTGACATGCGGCCAGCCCGGCTGGAACGCCAGTTCGGCGTCATGCACTTTGAAGAACAGACTGATACTGCGGTCAGCCTCGCCCGCATTCTTGTTCAACGAACCTTGGTACTGGAAGAAGCCCTGATCGACCGCGCCTTTTAGAATCGCTGTACGCAGCCACTCGTCGAGCGCCGGGCTCAAGACTTCAGGCAGGTATTTGGCGGTGTAGCGACCGTCGCCATCGACCAGACCGACCCGCAGGTCCATGTAGTCTTCCTGGCTGTGATCGAAATGCAGGCGGATCAGGAAGTCACCGGCAATCTTGCCCTCCTCGCCCAACACCTTCAGGTACGGCGCGATCAGGGTGAAGCCTTCTTTATCGAGCTTCCAGGTCAGGCGCGCATTGGCCTGCAGGTATTGCCACGGCTTGGCAAAGATCGGGTCGAGGTGCAGGACGAAATCCTTGCTGTCCATGCGCAACTCGCCACCGTCGAGGTTACCGGTGAGGCTGCCGCTGACATTTCTTGCCGCCGGAGCGCCGTGATAGGCATCGAAGCCGACCTGATCGAGATTGGCGGCAAAGCTGAATTTTGTGCCGTCAGTGGCCGCAGGCCGGAAATCCAGCAGCACGTTGCGCAGGCCGCCGGTCACGTTCAAATGATCGACCACCTCAGCGAAACCCTTTGGCAGCGGTCCAAGCGCATTGAGCAGCGGCGTGATCGGCGTCAGATCGAGGCGATCAGCCTGCAGGTGCCAGAGCTCTTCAACCTTGTCGGTGGCACGGGTCTGTTGCAGCTGGATGTGCGATTCCCAGCGGTTTTCACCGAAGTTCATCGCCAGCGAATCAAAGGTAACCGTCGCCCCATCGCCACTGTCGTGGTAGTACGCATTAATGGCGAGGTTGTTGATCCGGATCGGCTTGCGCTCACCATAAGCGCCCGTCAGTTGCGGGGCATTCAAGCGCACGACGGCGTTTTGCAGCGTGCCCTTGGCCCAATCGATCCAGACTTCACCACCGGCCTTGAGCTCGGTGAAATTCCATTGCTGGGTCAGGCGTTCGGGCAGCCATTTCGCCCAGTCGCTTTGCGGCAGACTGGCGTAGCCCTCGACCGTGCTGTCCTGCCATTGCTCCGGGCGGATGCGCGTGCGCAGGTTGATGGCCACCGGCTGACCGTCAGGCAAAGTCAAACGGGCATCAAGGCGCTGGCGACTGGCACCGGTCTTCAGATTGAGGCCGACATAGGTCAGGGTCATCGGCGCGTGATCCTGCGGCTGCAGGGTGACCTGACTGTCGAGCACCGAAAGTTGCTGAATCATTTGCGAACGATTGAACAACTGCTGCGCATCGAGCGGCTGATCATTCTGCATCGGCAGACCTTCCAGCGCCCAGCGGCCGTCCTCGGCTTCTTTGAGGCTGATCTTCAGGCCATTGAGTTCCAGATGTGCGATACGCACTTCACGAGCCAACAAACTGGCCCACAGGTCCGGCACCGCTCGTACCCGATCCAGGCGCAGGGCATTGGCGCCGTCGCCGAGCGTCACATCATGAGCCAGCAGGATCGGTGCAAAACCACTCCAGTTGCCTTCCAGCTCGCCGATCTGCAACGGCATCCCGAGGGCCGCGCTGGCCTTGTCTTCGATCTCGGCACGGTATTCGGCCACCAGCGGCGTCAGCTCTCGGCCGAGGCTGACGTACAACGCCATCAACACCAAAACCAACGCGCACAGGCCCAGCCCCCAGCGGGTGATTGCGGCCAAAATGCGTGTCAGACGTTCCATGTCAGTTGGCTCCCATGGCAAAAATACTGCGAAAAGCTGAGGCCAGCCGCGGTGAAAAAGGGGTGATGCAGGGGTTCAGAGCAGCACCACGTCATATTGTTCCTGGGAGTACATGGTTTCCACCTGGAAGCGTATGGTGCGGCCAATGAACCCTTCGAGTTCGGCGACGTTACCGGATTCTTCGTCGAGCAAACGGTCGACGACTTTCTGGTTCGCCAGTACACGATAGCCTTCGGCCTGATAGGCGCGAGCCTCACGCAGAATCTCGCGGAAGATCTCGTAACAGATGGTTTCCGGAGTTTTCAGCTTGCCCCGCCCCTGGCAACTGCTGCACGGCTCGCACAGGACTTGCTCAAGGCTTTCGCGGGTGCGCTTGCGGGTCATCTGCACCAGACCCAGTTCGGTAATACCGATGATGTTGGTCTTGGCGTGATCGCGCTCCAGCTGTTTTTCCAGGGTGCGCAGCACCTGACGCTGATGCTCTTCGTCTTCCATGTCGATGAAGTCGATGATGATGATCCCGCCCAGGTTGCGCAGGCGCAGTTGCCGGGCAATCGCCGTCGCGGCTTCGAGGTTGGTCTTGAAGATGGTTTCCTCAAGATTGCGATGACCAACGAAGGCGCCGGTGTTGACGTCGATGGTGGTCATGGCTTCCGCCGGATCGACCACCAGATAGCCGCCGGATTTCAGCGGCACCTTGCGCTCGAGGGCTTTCTGGATTTCGTCTTCGACACCGTACAGATCGAAAATCGGACGTTCACCTGGATAGTGTTCCAGACGATCGGCGATTTCCGGCATCAGTTCGGCGACGAATTGCGTGGTTTTCTGGAAGGTTTCCCGCGAGTCGATGCGGATCTTTTCGATCTTCGGGTTGACCAGATCACGCAGCGTGCGCAGCGCCAGACCGAGGTCTTCGTAAATCACGCTCGGCGCGGTAATGGTTTTGATCTGCTCGTTGATCTGATCCCACAGGCGTCGCAGGTAGCGGATGTCCATGAGAATTTCATCAGCGCCAGCGCCTTCGGCGGCCGTACGCAGAATGAAGCCGCCGGCCTCCTTGATCCCCTCTTTGGCCACGCAATCGCTGACCACTTGCTTGAGCCGTTCGCGCTCGGCTTCGTCTTCGATTTTCAGCGAGATGCCGACATGGGCGGTTCGCGGCATGTACACCAGATAGCGCGACGGGATCGACAGCTGCGTGGTCAGGCGCGCACCTTTGGAACCGATCGGATCCTTGGTGACTTGCACCACCAGGCTTTGGCCTTCGTGCACCAACGCACTGATGCTTTCCACCGCCGGGCCTTCGCGCAGGGAGATTTCAGCGGCGTGAATGAACGCGGCACGATCCAGGCCGATGTCGACAAATGCCGCCTGCATACCCGGCAGCACCCGGACAATCTTGCCTTTATAGATGTTGCCGACGATCCCGCGTTTTTGCGTGCGCTCGACGTGGACTTCTTGCAGCACACCGTTTTCGACCACCGCCACGCGCGACTCCATCGGCGTGATGTTGATCAGAATCTCTTCACTCATGGCAGGATCTCGTTCAGGCATGTTCACGATAATGGCCGCATCTGGGTTCGTACGACGCTTATTGCGCGTTCAGGTTTTGCCAACAGGGTATGCCGAAATGGCCCAACAGTTCTGCGGTTTCGCAAACAGGCAACCCGACCACTGCCGAATAGCTGCCATTGAGCCCGGCAACGAACACCGCGCCGAGGCCTTGAATGCCATAACCGCCAGCCTTGTCGCGCGGCTCGCCGCTGGCCCAGTAGGCGGCGGCTTCCTCGCGGCTGATCGGCCGGAACCGCACCAGACTGCGGACTACCCGCGACTCGCAGCGCTCGCCTTCGAGCACCGCAATGGCGGTCAGCACTTCATGTTCCTTGCCGGACAACATCATCAGCATGGCGCATGCGTCGGCTTCGTCCACCGGTTTACCGAGAATTTTGCCGTCGAGCACCACGGCGGTATCGGCCCCAAGGACACAGAACGTCTGCGCGGCCACGACCGTGCGCCGCCCGGCCTCGGCTTTGCCACGCGCCAGGCGTTCGACATAGGCCGAGGGCGATTCTTCGGGGAATGGGGTTTCATCGATATCCGCGCTGATGGCGGAGAACGGAACGCCGATCTGCGTGAGCAATTCACGTCGACGCGGCGATCCGGAGGCGAGGTAAAGCGGCTTCATCAAAACATCTCCCTGTTCAGTGCCCTGCTTCACCGGCTCAATTGATTCTGTAGCGTCGGCGTAATCCGCGTAAGGCAAAGCTGACCCAAGGCCAGAGCAAGGCGCTGACCAGTGCCGGCAGCACCAGCGCCAGGGTTGGTTGACGGTTACCGGTCAAAGCACTGAGCCACAATTGCACCAGTTGCGCGAGGCCGAAGATCACCAGGATCACCAGACATTGCTGCCACATCGGAAACATCCGCAGGCGTTGCTGCAACGACAGCACGAGGAAAGTGATCAGCGTCAGGATCAACGCGTTCTGACCGAACAGGTCGCCCTGCAGCACGTCTTCGGCCAGGCCCAGGCAAAACGCCGTGACCATACCGACCGTGTGCGGCATGTACAGCGCCCAGAATGTCAGGAGCAAGGCCAGCCACAATGGGCGCAGGATCTCCATGAAAATCGGCAACGGTGAGACGCTGAGCAGCAAGCCAACAAGAAATGTCAGCCAGACAATCCAGCCGTTTCGCGATGCGGTAGCGCCGACCATTATTCTTGTCTCCCGGTAGTAGCCGGGGCACTGACTGGCGGTTTCGTCGCTGGTCGCGCCGCTGGCTGGGCAGCTGGAGGTTTGCTGGCCGCCGGCGTCGCTGCCGGTGGTTTGCTTGCAGCCGGTTTGGCTGGTGCAGTGGTCGCAGCAGGCGTGGCAGTCGGCGCCGGGGTCGGCGCGACGGCAGGCGCAGTCACGTTTTTCGGCAACGTGGCCGGAATGACGGGGCCGCCGCCAAAGGCATCGAGATTTTCCTGAGCCTGGGCGGCATCGTTGACGCGCTCTTCGGCCGTACGGTTGTCGCTGAACACCAGCAGCAGGTAGCGGCTGCGGTTCAACGCAGCAGTCGGCACCGCGCGAACGATCGCAAACGGCTGACCGGAATCGTGGATGACTTCTTTCACCGTGGCGACCGGGTAACCCGCCGGGAAGCGCTGGCCAAGACCGGAACTGACCAGCAGATCGCCTTCCTTGATATCCGCGGTGTCGGCGACGTGACGCAACTCGAGACGCTCCGGGTTACCGGTGCCACTGGCGATCGCACGCAGACCATTGCGGTTCACCTGCACAGGAATGCTGTGAGTGGTGTCGGTCAACAGCAATACACGCGAGGTGTAAGGCATCAACTCGACCACCTGACCCATCAGACCGCGAGCATCAAGCACCGGCTGACCGAGCACCACGCCATCACGCTCACCTTTATTGATGATGATGCGATGAGTGAAGGGGTTGGGGTCCATGCCGATCAACTCGGCCACTTCGACCTTTTCGTTGACCAGTGCGGAAGAATTGAGCAACTCGCGCAGCCGAACGTTCTGCTCGGTGAGGGCGGCAAGCTTCTGCATGCGACCCTGCAGCAGCAGGTTTTCGGTCTTGAGTTTTTCGTTTTCGGCGACAAGCTCGGTGCGGCTGCCGAACTGGCTGGCAATCCCTTCCCACAAACGTCCGGGCAGGTCAGTGATCCAGTAGGCATCCATCAGCACCAGCGACGCTTGTTTGCGCGCAGGCTTGAGCAGATCAAAGCGGGCATCGACCACCATCAGCGCGACCGACAGCACGGCCAGCACCAACAGGCGCACACCCAACGAAGGGCCCTTGGCGAAAAGCGGTTTAATAAGCCGCTCCTCCCAGGCAAATGTTCTGTTTATTCATACGGCATCAAACCGGCCTGGATGAAGACTGACAGAAGATAAACGCCAACAGGCAGCACTGCAAAGTGCTGCCTGCGCGCGTTCACCCACGTATTGCAACCCAGCACTTATTCGCTGGAGAGCAGATCCATGGTGTGCTTATCCATCATTTCCAATGCACGGCCACCGCCGCGAGCAACACAGGTCAGCGGATCTTCGGCAACGATCACTGGCAGACCGGTTTCCTGGGCCAGCAACTTGTCGAGGTCACGCAGCAGCGCGCCACCACCGGTCAGCACCAGGCCACGCTCGGCGATGTCGGAAGCCAGTTCCGGCGGCGATTGCTCCAGGGCGCTTTTCACGGCCTGAACGATAGTGGCCAGGGACTCTTGCAGAGCTTCCAGCACTTCGTTGGAGTTCAGGGTGAATGCGCGTGGAACGCCTTCGGCCAGGTTGCGACCGCGAACGTCGACTTCGCGAACTTCGCCGCCCGGGTAGGCTGTGCCGATTTCTTGCTTGATGCGCTCAGCGGTGGATTCACCGATCAGGCTGCCGTAGTTACGACGCACGTAAGTGATGATCGCTTCGTCGAAGCGGTCGCCGCCAACGCGGACGGATTCGGCATAGACCACACCGTTCAGGGAGATCAGCGCGATTTCGGTAGTACCACCACCGATATCCACGACCATCGAGCCGCGTGCTTCTTCTACCGGCAGGCCGGCACCGATCGCAGCAGCCATTGGCTCTTCGATCAGGAATACTTCACGGGCACCGGCACCAAGGGCCGATTCACGGATGGCACGACGCTCAACCTGGGTGGATTTGCATGGAACGCAGATCAGCACACGAGGGCTAGGCTGCAGAAAGCTGTTTTCGTGAACCTTGTTAATAAAGTATTGCAGCATCTTTTCGCAGACGCTGAAGTCGGCGATCACGCCATCCTTCATCGGACGAATGGCAGCAATGTTGCCCGGCGTACGGCCGAGCATGCGCTTGGCCTCGGTGCCGACAGCAACGACACTTTTCTGGTTACCGTGTGTCCGAATGGCCACAACCGATGGCTCATTCAGGACGATACCGCGCTCGCGCACGTAAATAAGGGTGTTGGCAGTGCCCAGGTCAATGGAAAGATCGCTGGAAAACATGCCACGCAGTTTCTTGAACATGGGAAAGGGACCCTAGGCAACGCGTGGGTAAAAAAGTGCGGCAAACTCTAACAACGACAGGGATTTTGGGCAAGGCGCCAATATGTTAAATTGGCCGCTTTTCTGTGCACCAAGCCCCACAATCGCGGCCTTATGACCGTAGAAGTGCGGTAGTGTTCCGACAATCTAACACACGGACGTCGTCCGTTCTGTTTTCCACAGGAGAATCCCGATGGCGCTAGAACGCTCCGACGTGGAAAAAATCGCACATCTGGCCTGCCTTGGCCTCAATGATGCCGATCTTCCACACATTACTTCCGCCCTCAACAGCATTCTCGGGCTGGTCGACGAAATGCAGGCGGTCAATACCGACGGTATCGAGCCTCTGGCCCACCCGCTGGAAGCCAGTCAGCGCCTGCGCGCCGATGTCGTGACCGAGACCAATCACCGCGAGGCTTACCAGTCCATCGCACCAGCGGTCGAAAACGGCCTGTATCTGGTTCCGAAAGTCATCGACTAAAGGGAAAGAGCCTGCAATGCATCAAATGACTCTGGCCGAGATCGCCCGCGGTCTCGCCGATAAAAAGTTTTCCTCCGAAGAGCTGACCAAAGTCCTGCTGGCGCGTATTACCCAGCTCGATCCGCAGCTCAACAGTTTCATCAGCCTCACCGAAGAGCTGGCCCTCGAGCAGGCGAAAGCCGCCGATGCGCGCCGCGCCAACGGTGAGAGCGGCGCCCTGCTCGGCGCGCCGATCGCCCACAAAGACCTGTTCTGCACCCAGGGTATCCGCACCAGCTGCGGTTCGAAGATGCTCGACAACTTCAAAGCCCCGTACGACGCCACTGTTGTTGCGAAACTGGCGGCTGCCGGCGCCGTGACTCTGGGCAAGACCAACATGGACGAATTCGCCATGGGTTCGGCCAACGAGTCGAGCTGGTACGGCGCGGTGAAAAACCCGTGGAGCCTGGAACACGTACCGGGCGGTTCGTCCGGCGGTTCGGCGGCGGCGGTTGCCGCGCGTCTGTTGCCGGCGGCAACGGCGACTGACACTGGCGGTTCGATCCGTCAGCCGGCGGCCTTCACCAACCTCACCGGCCTGAAACCGACGTACGGTCGCGTTTCGCGCTGGGGCATGATCGCTTACGCCTCCAGCCTCGATCAGGGCGGCCCGTTGGCGCGCACTGCCGAAGACTGCGCAATTTTGTTGCAAGGTATGGCCGGCTTCGATCAGAACGACTCCACCAGCATCGATGAACCGGTTCCGGATTACTCCGCCAGCCTCGGCGAATCGCTGCAAGGTCTGCGTATTGGCGTGCCGAAGGAATACTTCAGCGCCGGTCTCGACCCGCGCATCGCCGAGCTGATCCAGAACAGCATTAAAGAGCTGCAGAAGCTCGGTGCCGTGATCAAGGAAATCAGCCTGCCAAACATGCAGCACGCGATTCCTGCGTACTACGTGATCGCGCCAGCTGAGGCCTCTTCCAACCTGTCGCGTTTCGACGGCGTGCGTTTCGGCCATCGCTGCGAGCAACCGAAAGACCTGATCGACCTGTACAAACGCTCCCGTGGCGAAGGCTTCGGCCCGGAAGTGCAGCGCCGGATCATGGTCGGTGCCTACGCGCTGTCCGCCGGTTACTACGACGCCTACTACCTGAAAGCGCAGAAGATCCGTCGTCTGGTGAAGAACGATTTCATGGCTGCCTTCAATGAAGTCGACATCATCCTCGGCCCAACCACGCCGAACCCGGCCTGGAAGCTTGGCGCCAAGAACAGTGACCCGGTTGCTGCCTATCTGGAAGACGTCTACACCATCACCGCCAACCTCGCGGGCCTGCCGGGCCTGTCGATGCCGGCCGGTTTTGTCGACGGTCTGCCGGTTGGCGTGCAACTGCTTGCGCCGTATTTCCAGGAAGGCCGTTTGCTCAATGTTGCGCACCAGTATCAGCTCAACACTGACTGGCACACCCGCACCCCAACCGGCTTCTGAGGAGACACACATGCAATGGGAAGTCGTGATCGGGCTGGAGATTCACACTCAGCTCACTACCCGGTCGAAAATCTTTTCCGGTAGTTCCACCACCTTCGGTTCCGAGCCGAATACCCAGGCCAGCCTGATCGATCTGGGCATGCCTGGTGTTCTGCCGGTGCTGAACCAGGAAGCGGTGCGCATGGCAGTGATGTTCGGTCTGGCGATTGACGCCGAGATCGGTCAGCACAACGTGTTCGCCCGCAAAAACTACTTCTATCCGGATCTGCCGAAGGGCTATCAGATCAGCCAGATGGAATTGCCGATTGTCGGCAAGGGCCACCTGGACATCGCGCTGGAAGACGGCACCGTTAAACGTGTCGGCATCACCCGCGCGCACCTGGAAGAAGACGCCGGCAAGAGCCTGCACGAAGAATTCAACGGTGCCACCGGCATCGACCTGAACCGTGCCGGCACGCCGCTGCTGGAAATCGTTTCCGAGCCGGACATGCGCAGCGCCAAGGAAGCCGTGGCTTACGTCAAGGCGATCCACGCGCTGGTGCGTTACTTGGGTATCTGCGACGGCAACATGGCCGAAGGTTCGCTGCGTTGCGACTGCAACGTGTCGATCCGTCCGAAAGGTCAGGTCGAGTTCGGTACTCGCTGCGAGATCAAGAACGTCAACTCGTTCCGCTTCATCGAGAAGGCGATCAACTCCGAGATCCAGCGGCAGATCGAGCTGATCGAAGACGGCGGCAAAGTGATCCAGCAGACCCGTCTTTACGATCCGAACAAGGACGAGACCCGTCCGATGCGTTCGAAAGAGGAAGCCAACGACTACCGTTACTTCCCCGACCCGGACCTGCTGCCTGTGGTCATCGAAGAGTCGTTCCTCGGCGAGGTGCGCGCCACCCTGCCGGAACTGCCACCGCAAAAACGCGAGCGCTTCCAGGAGCAATTCGGTCTGTCGGTCTACGACGCCAGCGTGCTGGCCACCAGCCGTGAGCAAGCCGATTACTTCGAGAAAGTCGCGAGCATTGGCGGCGACGCCAAACTGGCGGCGAACTGGGTGATGGTCGAGTTGGGCAGCCTGCTCAACAAGCAAGGCCTGGACATCGACGAGTCGCCGGTTTCCGCTGAACTGTTGGGCGGCATGCTGCTGCGCATCAAGGACAACACCATCTCCGGCAAGATCGCCAAAGTGGTGTTCGAAGCGATGGCCAACGGTGAAGGCAGCGCAGACGAGATCATCGAAAAACGCGGTCTGAAGCAGGTGACCGACAGCGGCGCGATCTCGGCGGTGCTGGACGAAATGCTCGCGGCCAACGCCGAGCAAGTTGAACAATATCGTGCGGCTGATGAAGCCAAGCGCGGCAAGATGTTCGGCTTCTTTGTTGGCCAGGCGATGAAAGCGTCCAAAGGCAAAGCCAACCCGCAGCAAGTGAACGAACTGCTGAAAAGCAAGCTCGAAGGCTGATTCTGGCCCCGCGCTCGGGGATCGTTCCCACGCTCTGCGTGGGAATGCCGCCCCGGACGCTCCGCGTCCATTGCGGTGTGACGCAGAGCGTCACGGGATGCATTCCCACGCTGGAGCGTGGGAACGATCACTTTGGAGTATCTGAATGAAACGTCTGCTCGGCGCCTGCGCCCTGCTCTCTTTACTGGCCGGTTGCGCCAGCACCGACATCATCGACCCGCACGGTTACGACCAGACCGGCGTCGCCTCTTATTACGGTGCCAGGCACCACGGTAAACGCACCGCCAGTGGCGAAGCGTTCAACCAGAACTCCCTGACCGCCGCCCACCGCCAACTACCGTTCGGCACGCGGGTGAAGGTCACCAACTTGAAAAACGATGAATCTGTTGTGGTCCGCATCAACGACCGCGGCCCTCACACCCGTGGGCGTCTGATTGACGTTTCCCGCGAGGCCGCCGAACAGCTTGGCATGCTGCGCAGCGGCACCGCGCGGGTTCGCGTGCAGGCTCTCGACTGATGGAGCGCTGACCATTTACGGACTGAGCGATTTACCGCTGATCAGCGTGATCGAACTGCTCGCCGGCCTGTGCCTGCTGATCTTTGGTGCCGAACTGATGGTGCGCGCCGCAGTGCGCCTGGCCGAACGTCTGCACGTTCGCCCTCTGATCATCGGCCTGACCATCGTCGCCCTCGGCAACAGCGCGCCACAGATGGCGGTCAGTGTGCAAGCGGCGTTGGCGCACAACCCCGACATCGCCGTCAGCAGCGTGGTTGGCAGCAGCATTTTCAACATCCTTGTAACCCTCGGCCTGTCGGCGCTGATCATCCCGTTGCGCGTGTCGCGGCAACTGGTGCGCCTCGACATTCCGCTGATGATCGGCGCCAGCCTGCTGGTGTTCGTGTTGGCGTGGAATGAAGAAATCGGGCGCTTCGACGGCATCCTTTTGCTGGCTGCGTTGGCGCTGTACCTCGCTCTGCTGTTGCGTCAGTCGCGGCACTCGACGCGTCCGCATTCAGCACAGACAGACGCCGCGCAGAAGTCCTGGATTGGCAGCTCGCTGATGATCATCGTCGGTCTGGCGATGTTGGTTTTCGCCGGACATCTGTTGCTCGGCGCGGCGGTGGTGGTGGCGACGGATCTGGGTTTCTCCGAACGGGTGATCGGTCTGACCGTGGTCGCCGTCGGCACGTCGCTGCCGGAACTGGCGACCTCGCTGATCGCTGCACTGCGCGGACAACGCGATATCGCCGTGGGCAACGTGATCGGCGCCAACCTGTTCAACCTGCTCGGCGTGCTCGGCCTGACTGCGTTGATCGCGCCGACGCCGTTGTCGGTGTCGCCGAACGCGCTGGATTTCGACTTGCCGGTGATGCTCGGTGTCGCCGCGCTGTGCCTGCCGGTGTTCTATTCCGGCTACCGCGTGACCCGTGTCGAAGGTTTGCTGCTGCTCGGTCTGTATCTGGTCTATGGGCTGCATGTGGTGTCGTTCACCACCGGCATGCCGCTGGCCGGCAAACTGGAGCGCCTGATGCTGTTTTATGTCCTGCCGCCGCTGTTGGCGTATTTGTTGTTCACGTCGATCCGCGCCTGGCGCCGCCAACACCACAAGAGTGATATGCCATGACCGAATCGAAGAAGTCCGGGGTCGATGTCCGCCGCCAGGTAATGGGCGATGCGTTTGTTGATCGCGCCTTGGGCAACGCCACCGATTTCAGCCAGCCGCTACAGGATTTCGTCAATGAACACGCGTGGGGTGGCGTGTGGAATCGCGAAGGTCTGCCGCTGAAGACTCGCAGTTTGATTACGCTGGCGGCGCTGACCGCATTGAAGTGCCCGCAAGAGCTGAAGGGCCATGTGCGCGGCGCGTTGAACAACGGCTGCACCGTGGACGAGATTCGCGAGGCGTTGCTGCATTGCGCGGTGTATGCCGGCGTGCCGGCGGCGATTGATGCGTTTCGCGCGGCGCAGGAAGTGATTGATACCTATCAAAAGCCTGAGTGATTCAGTGCTGCGGAAACAGCTATCGCTAGCAGGGCTAGCTCCCACAGGTTTGGTGTTATTCAGCAAATTTCATCAACACTGATAATCCCTGTGGGAGCTAGCCTGCTAGCGATGAGGCCCTAAGCAACACCGCAAAAATCAAATTCAGATCCACCCACCCCACTGCAAAACGAAGATCCCGACGTTGGTGGTGATCGCCGCCATCAACGTGGTCAGCACAATAATCGCCGCCGCCAGTTCGTGATTGCCCTGCGCCGCGCGGGCCATGACAAAACTCGCTGCAGCCGTCGGGCTGCCGAAGTACAGAAACAGAATTCCCAGCTCAGCGCCGCGGAAACCCCACAACCACGCGCCCAGCGTCGCCAGCACCGGCAAACCGACCATCTTCACCAGGCTCGAACTGAGCGCCATGTTGCCGCTCTTGCGCAACGCCGCCAGCGACAAGGTTCCGCCAATGCAGATCAACGCCAGCGGCAAGGTGGTCTGCGCCAGATATTGCCCGGACGTCTCCAGCCATCCCGGCAAACCGATCTTGAAATAGGCAAACGGCGCCGCCGCTATCACGCTGATGATCAACGGATTGCTGAACACGCTTTTGCAGATGCTCCACGGATCGGACTTGATCACCGGGCTGTACACCGCCAGGACGATGGTCGACAGCGTGTTGTAGAACAGAATCACCAGCGCCGCGAGAATCGCGCCGAGGGAGATCCCGTAATCGCCGTACATGCTCGCGGCCAGCGCCAGACCGATCACGCCATTGTTGCCGCGAAAGGCACCTTGGGTGTAGATGCCGCGATCTTCACGCGGACATTTGAAAATCGCCCAGCCCCAGGCCACAGCGAAACTCACCAGGGTGGCGAGGGAGAAGTAGATCAGCAGGGACGGTTGCAGTGCCGCGTGCAAGTCGGCGTGCAGAATGCCGAGGAACAGCAGCGCCGGCATGGTCACGTTGAAGACCAGCGACGAGGCGGTGTGGATGAAGTTGTCGTTGATCCAGTCGATACGCTTGAGCAGCACACCGAGAAACAGCATGGCAAACACCGGCGCGGTGATGTTCAGGGTTTCGAGGAAGATTGCCAGCATGCCGGGGAGCCTTGGGTGAGCGTCGTTAGGGGGCTAATGATAAGCCACTTTCACCCTGATCGTTCCCACGCTCTGCGTGGGAACGCCTCCTGTGATGCTCCGCGTCACGCTTTTGGGACGCGGAGCGCCCCGGGCTGCATTCCCACGCGGAGCGTGGGAACGATCAATCGCGCGGTATCAGGTAATCGGCGCCGGGTTGAACAACGTAATGTCGTTATGCAGCTTGTGCTTCTCCGCCCAGGTCTGCTGTTTGCCGCTGGCAACATCCAGATAGTAGTGAAACAACTCCCAGCCCAGCTCCTCGATGGTCGCGCGCCCGGTGGCAATCCGCCCGGCGTCGATATCGATCAGATCCGGCCAGCGCTGCGCCAACTCCGTACGGGTCGAAACCTTCACCACCGGCGCCATCGCCAAACCATACGGCGTGCCTCGCCCGGTGGTGAACACATGCAGGTTCATCCCGGCCGCTAACTGCAACGTCCCGCAAACAAAATCGCTCGCCGGGGTCGCACAGAAAATTAGCCCCTTCTGCTTGAAACGCTCGCCGGGGCCGAGCACGCCATTGATCGCGCTGCTGCCGGATTTGACGATCGAGCCCAGCGACTTCTCGACAATGTTCGACAACCCGCCCTTCTTGTTGCCCGGCGTGGTGTTGGCGCTGCGATCCGCTTCACCTTTGGCCAGGTAACGGTCGTACCAGTCCATCTCACGCACCAGCTCTTCAGCCACGGTTTTGCTTTCGGCGCGTGAGGTCAGCAGATAAATCGCATCGCGCACTTCGGTGACTTCGGAAAACATCACCGTCGCCCCTGCACGCAACAGCAAGTCCGAGGCATAACCCAACGCCGGGTTGGCGGTGATCCCGGAGAACGCATCGCTGCCGCCGCACTGCATGCCCAAAATCAGCTCGGACGCCGGCACGGTTTCGCGGCGGCGCTGGTCGAGCTTCTTCAGACGAACCTCGGCCAGTTCCATGATCTGCTCGATCATTTCGGTGAAACCGTGACTGGAATCCTGCAAGCGATACAGCCATGGATCGCTGAGATCCACCGACGCGTCGTCCTCGTGCATCACCTGCCCGGCCTGCAATTTCTCGCAGCCCAGACTGATCACCAACGCCTCGCCACCGAGATTCGGGTTGCGCGCCAGATTGCGCACGGTGCGAATCGGGATGTAAGCGTCGGTGGCGGTAATCGCCACGCCGCAACCGTAACTGTGGGTCAGCGCCACCACATCATCGACGTGCGGGTACTTCGGCAGCAGCTCTTCCTTGATGCGTTTTACCGCGTGATCGAGCACGCCGGTGACGCACTGCACCGTGGTGGTGATGCCAAGAATATTGCGCGTGCCGACGGTGCCGTCAGCGTTGCGATAACCCTCGAAGGTGAAGCCTTCCAGCGGTGCCTGCGCGTCCGGCACGTCGGTGGACAGCGGCAAGCTGTCCAGCGGCGGCGCGGTCGGCATGCGCAGTTGATCTTCCTTGACCCAACTGCCACGGCGAATCGGCTGCAATGCGTAGCCAATCACCTGACCGTAGCGAATCACCTGGCCGCCCTCGGGGATGTCTTCGAGGGTGACCTTGTGGCTCTGCGGCACAAATTCCAGCGTCACCAGGCCATCGGCAAATTCAGTGCCGGCCGGTGCGCCCTGGTCGTTGACCACTACCACCACATTGTCCCGCTCGTGCAGGCGGATGTGGCGCGGCGAGTCGGAATGTTCAATCAACTGCATGACGCCGCTCCTCAGGAATGCGCTTGAGACAATTTACCGGTGGCTTCAACACCGCCGTTGGTTGGCGGCTCTTTGAGGACCACACGTTTGATCGGGCCAACGATGACCAGATAGCTGAACACCGCGACCAGTGCGTTGGCACCGACGAACACCAGCGCCCATTTGAACGAACCGGTGGAGCTGATGATGTAGCCAATCACGATCGGCGTGGTGATCGAAGCGATGTTGCCGAAGGTGTTGAACAGGCCACCGCTCAGACCGGCGATCTGTTTAGGCGAGGTGTCGGAGACCACTGCCCAGCCCAGTGCGCCAACGCCTTTGCCGAAGAAGGCCAGGGCCATGAAGCCGACGACCATCCATTCAACATCGACATAGTTGCAGGCAACGATGCTGCTGGAAACCAGCAGGCCGGCAATGATCGGCGCTTTGCGGGCGAAGGTCAGCGAATGGCCCTTGCGCAGCAGGTAGTCGGAAATCACCCCGCCGAGTACACCACCGATGAAGCCGCAGATTGCCGGCAACGAGGCGATGAAACCAGCCTTGAGAATGGTCATGCCACGCTCTTGCACCAGGTACACCGGAAACCAGGTCAGGAAGAAATAGGTGATGCCGTTAATGCAGTACTGGCCCAGATACACGCCGAGCATCATGCGATTGGTCAGCAACTGACGGATGTAATCCCATTTCGGGCCGTCAGCCTTTTTGCCCTTCTTCACGTCCATGTCGACCATGCCGCCGTTGTCGGCAATGAACTGCACTTCGGCTTCGTTGGCCATCGGGTGTTGGCGCGGGCTGTGGATAACCTTCAGCCAGATACCCGAGAAGACGATACCGAACAGGCCCATGACGATGAACACGTGTTCCCAGCCGAAGGAGTAAACGATCCAGCCCATCAGCGGTGCGAACAACACGGTGGCAAAGTATTGCGCCGAGTTGAAGATCGCCGAGGCGGTGCCGCGTTCAGCGGTCGGGAACCAAGCGGCTACGATGCGCGCGTTGCCGGGGAACGAAGGCGCTTCAGCCAGACCGACGAGGAAGCGCAGCATGAACAGCGCAACGATGGCGGTGGACATGCCGAACTCACCGACAAAGCCTTGCAGCACGGTGAACAGCGACCAGGTGAAAATGCTCAGGGCATAGACTTTTTTCGAGCCGAAGCGATCGAGCAGCCAGCCACCGGGGATTTGCCCGGCCACGTAGGCCCAACCGAATGCGGAGAAGATATAGCCGAGGGTGACCGCGTCGATGCCCAGATCTTTTTGCAGGCTGGAGCCGGCGATGGCGATCGTGGCGCGGTCGGCGTAGTTGATCGTGGTCACCAGAAACAGCATGAGCAGGATCAAATAGCGGACGTGAGTCGGCTTGGACGATTGCATGTAGATGTACTCCCACTGATTATTTTTATGCGGGTAAAACATTCTTTGGTCTTGTGCCGCGCAGGGCCTCAGGCGAAGGCCCGGCGCGGGTGCAGCGGGTTACGATCCGATGTAGCTGGTCTTCACGACCGTGTAAAACTCTTGCGCATAGCGGCCTTGCTCACGTGATCCATAGGATGAACCCTTACGGCCACCGAACGGAACGTGATAATCGACACCAGCGGTCGGCAGGTTGACCATGACCATCCCGGCTTGCGAATGGCGTTTGAAGTGGTTGGCGTATTTCAGCGAAGTGGTCGCGATACCCGCCGACAGACCGAACTCGGTGTCGTTGGCCATTGCCAGCGCCGCATCGTAATCGGCCACGCGAACAATGTTGGCCACCGGGCCAAAGATTTCTTCGCGACTGATACGCATCGACGCTTCACTGTCGGCAAACAGCGTTGGCGCGAGGAAGTAGCCTTCGGTGTCGCAGGTCACCACACCACCGCCGCTGACCAGACGTGCACCTTCGGACTGGCCGATGTCGATGTACTTCATGTCCTGCTCAAGCTGCGCCTGGGAAACCACTGGACCGATGTCGGTGCCGGATTTCAGGGCGTGGCCGACCTTGATCGACTTCATGCGCTCGGCCATCGCTTCAACGAACTTGTCGTGAATGCCCGCAGTAACAATCAAACGGCTCGACGCAGTGCAACGCTGGCCGGTGGAGTAGAACGCGCTCTGTACCGACAGCTCGACCGCTTGCTTGAGGTCGGCGTCGTCGAGAATGATCTGCGGGTTCTTGCCGCCCATTTCCAGCTGAACCTTGGCCTGGCGCGACACGCAATTGACCGCGATCTGCCGACCCACGCCCACCGAACCGGTGAAGCTGATGCCATCGACTTTCGGGCTCTGCACCAGCGCATCGCCAACCACACGACCACTGCCCATCACCAGGTTGAACACGCCGGCCGGGAAGCCTGCGCGGGAGATGATCTCCGCCAGCGCCCAGGCGCAGCCCGGAACCAGATCGGCCGGCTTCAACACCACGCAGTTACCGTAGGCCAGCGCCGGGGCAATTTTCCACGCAGGAATCGCGATCGGGAAGTTCCACGGGGTGATCAGACCGACCACGCCCAGTGCTTCGCGGGTCACTTCGACGTTGACGCCCGGGCGCACCGACGGCACGTAGTCGCCGGACAGACGCAGGCATTCACCGGCAAAGAACTTGAAGATGTTGCCGGCGCGGGTCACTTCACCGATGGCTTCGGGCAGGGTCTTGCCCTCTTCCCGGGCCAGCAAGGTGCCGAGTTCTTCGCGGCGGGCGAGGATTTCCGTGCCGACTTTATCCAGCGAATCGTGACGAGCTTGAATGCCCGAAGTCGAATACGCCGGGAATGCTGCGCGGGCGGCGTCGATGGCGGCGTGAACCTGAGTCAGATCAGCCTTGGCGTAATCACCGATGGTGTCGCTCAGTTCGGAAGGGTTGATGTTGGCCGAGTAGTCGGCACCGGCAACCCATTCACCGTTGATGTAGTTATCGTAGCGTTTTGCAGTTGTCACAGAGCAGCCCTCAAAACTAAAAGCCTTTACGCAAAAAGCCGCTGATTACTCAGCGGCCGCGTTTTTGTCGGGTGTTACTGCGCACCTTGCTTGTCGATCAGCGCGGCGAGCATTTCGTACTCTTCGCCAGTCAGATCGGTCAGCGGTGCACGTACAGGACCCGCGTCGTAGCCGGCGATTTTTGCGCCTGCCTTGACGATGCTCACGGCATAACCGGCCTTGCGGTTACGGATATCCAGGTACGGCAGGAAGAAGTCGTCGATGATCTTGCCGACGGTGGCGTGATCTTCGCGAGCGATCGCGTGGTAGAAGTCCATCGCGGTTTTCGGGATGAAGTTGAACACCGCCGAGGAGTAAACCGGCACGCCCAGCGCCTTGTAGGCAGCGGCGTAGACTTCGGCGGTCGGCAGACCACCCAGGTAGCTGAAGCGATCACCGAGGCGGCGACGGATCGACACCATCAACTCGATATCGCCCAGACCGTCCTTGTAACCGATCAGGTTCGGGCAGCGCTCGGCCAGACGCTCCAGCAGCGGCGCGTTGAGGCGGCAAACGTTGCGGTTGTAAACGACCACGCCGATGTTGACCGATTTACACACGGCTTCAACGTGAGCGGCAACACCGTCCTGGCTCGCTTCGGTCAGGTAGTGCGGCAGCAGCAACAGACCTTTGGCGCCCAGACGCTCGGCTTCTTGTGCGTATTCGATGGCCTGACGGGTCGAACCGCCGACACCGGCCAGAATCGGCACGCTGGTTTCACAGGTGTCGACGGCAGTCTTGATGATTTCCGAGTATTCGCTGGCGGCCAGGGAGAAGAACTCACCCGTGCCACCGGCGGCGAACAAGGCTGAAGCGCCATACGGAGCCAGCCATTCCAGGCGTTTGATGTAGCCCGCGCGGTTGAAATCGCCCTGCGCGTTGAAATCGGTCACCGGGAAGGACAGCAGGCCGGCAGAGAGGATGGACTTCAGTTCTTGTGGATTCATTATTCGAACACCCTGGTAGCAACGTTTTTGTGATTGGTCCGTTCAGCCTTCGCTGAAGTTGTAGGTCATCGTACAACTTAAAAGATAACCGTCAACTGCATTTCATCGTTGAAGGTGTTTTTTTGTCGGACAATTGTGTTTAAAACGCACGAGGGATATGCGCAAAGGCCCGTAATGACTGGGCTGAATCGCGGAAATGTCTGGTCAAGATTCGTTTACTGAGCGCCTGCGAAACGCCGGGTAAGGTGTGACGACTGCCACGAAGGATCGTGGCGGACCTTTCGAAGGAGAATGAAATGTTGATGAATTACGCCGCCCCTACCCTCGCGCAACTGTCATCACTCCACCCTGAGCAAACCACCCTGCAGTTATCGCTCCTGCCCGAAATCCTGATCGTGCGTGTTCCGGACTCCAGCGACTTTGCGCCGAACTGGAGCGTTTACCCGATTCTTGGCAACGACCCCGAGCAACCCGATTGGATAGGTGAAGAAGTCGACACCGGGACATGGGATGACGCTGAAGACGAGATGGAAAAACTCACGGGCATTGAGCTGCAGATTCCGAAAGAAGCACTCCTGCCCTTCCTGAATACAACCATCGAACTGCGCTACAAGTTTCAGGATGAGTCGAGCATGGAGCCGTATTCGGCGCCGTTGCGGCTGCAAATCGAAGCCTGATATTGGCTAACACCGTTCGTCGAAGCGGTGCGCCAACCTATAAAACGCTCATCACCCCTGCGCCTGCGCCTCTTCATGGGCATGGCGCAGTCGTTCGCGGCTGTTGGTCAGATGCAGACGCATCGCCGCGCGGGCCGCATCGGAATCCTGACGGGCAATCGCTTCGTAGATTTCTTCGTGCTCGCGGCTCAGGCGGTTCATGTAGTGCTGCTGATCATCATGGGCCAGTCGCGCGGAATTCAGCCGTGTACGCGGAATGATGCTGGTGCCCAGGTGGGTCATGATGTCGGTGAAATAACGGTTGCCGGTGGACAGCGCGATTTCCAGGTGGAAGGCGAAGTCCGATGCGACTGCATCACTGGCATGGGAAACGCTGTCGTTCAGCGCATCGAGGGCAGCACGCATGGTTGCCAGTTGCTCGGGGCTGCGACGTTGCGCGGCGAGACCGGCGGATTCCACTTCAAGGCTGATGCGCAATTCGAGAATCGCCAGCACGTCACGCAGGGTAACGACGGTGGCCGGGTCGATGCGGAAACCGCTCGGGCTCGGCGTGTCGAGAACGAAGGTGCCGATGCCGTGGCGAGTTTCCACCTGGCCGGCAGCCTGCAAACGGGAGATCGCCTCGCGCACGACGGTGCGGCTAACGCCATGAGCTTCCATGATCGCCGACTCGGTCGGCAGCTTGTCGCCGCGCTTGAGCAAGCCGTCGCGGATCTGCTCGCTTAGCACCGTCACCAGTTCCTGGGCCAGGCTGCGGCGCTTGCGCGGGAGACGCGGGGTGTCGATCAGGTTTTCCATGGTCTGCATCTTGTCTCGAAAATTCGGCTTGTGGGCATGATAGCTCAAGCGGGTTGTACGATCACTTTCCATTTCCATACAAAACCTGTGGGAGCTGGCTTGCCAGCGATGAGGCCATACCAGTCGATGAAAATGTCGACTGAACCAACGCCATCGCTGGCAAGCCAGCTCCCACATGGGATGGTGCTGATCAGGCGGTTACGGTTTGCTCCACCAGATGACCGCTGTCGATCCGTACATGCCGTGGATGAAAGCGTTTCAAGCTGCTGCGATGGCCGACGCTGACAATGCTCAGCCCAGGCAACTGATCAATCAGCGCTTGATACAAGGTCGCTTCGTCTTCCTCATCCATCGCCGACGTGGCTTCGTCCATATACAACCACTGCGGCGCATAAAGCATTGCGCGGGCGAAGGCCAGTCGTTGCTGCTCACCCGGCGAGAGCATGCGCTGCCAGTGATTGGCCTCGTCAAGCCGCGCGACCAGATGCGGCAGGCGGCAGGTTTCCAGCACTTGTGCATAACGTTCCGGCGCGTAGGTGTCGCCCGGTTGTGGATAACTCAGCGCCTCGCGCAGGGTGCCGATCGGCAGATAAGGTTTCTGCGGCAGGAACAGGTAACGCGCCGCTGGCAGACGAATGTTGCCGTGGCCCGCCGGCCACAAATGCCCCATCGCCCGCAGCAGGGTTGACTTGCCACTGCCGGAACGACCACTGAGCATGACACGATCACCCGGCTCGACGGTCATGTCGGCATTGGTCAACAGATGACGACCGTCGGCCAGATCCAGTCCGAGGTTGTGCACCTTCAACGCGTTGCCCTGATTCTGCACGTCGATGGCCGGCGTGCGCTCTTCGTTATCGGTCATCGCCTGGCGGAAACTGAGCAGACGATCACAGGTGGCGCGCCACGCCGCGAGGTCCGAATACGCGCTGATGAACCAGCTGAAGTTTTCCTGCACGTTGCCGAACGCCGAGTTGATTTGCATCAGCTCGCCCAGTTCGATCTTGCCCGCCAGATAACGCGGCGCCGCAACAATGAACGGGAAGATGATTGCGATCTGGCCGTAACCGGAGGTGAAGAACGTCAGGCGCTTGGACACGCGCATGATGTCCCAGAAGTTGTGCCAGACCAGCCCGAAACGATTGCTCAAGCGGCGATTTTCGTTCGGCTCGCCGTTGTACAGCGCAATGCTTTCGGCGTTCTCACGCACGCGGACCATGGAGAAACGCAGGTCAGCTTCGAAACGTTGTTGTTGGTTGTTCAGGCCGATCAAACGCCGACCGATCAGGTGGGTCAGCCAGCTACCGACAGCGGCATAAATCAGCGCACACCAGAACATGTAGCCGGGAATCTCGATGCCGAATACTTCGATACTGCCCGACACGCCCCACAGAATGATCGAGAACGACACCAGACTGACCACCGTGCGGATCAGCCCAAGACCCAGGCTCAGGGTGTTGGCGGTAAAGGTGTTGAGGTCTTCGGAAATCCGCTGGTCAGGGTTATCGGTGTAACCGCCCTGCTCCAGCTGATAGTAGTTTTTGTTGCCGAGCCAGCGCTTGAAGTGGTTCTCGGTCAGCCACGCCCGCCAGCGGATGGTCAGCATCTGCGTCAGGTACAAGCGATACACCGCACCGAGGATCGCCACCGTGGCGATGCCGCAGAAATACAGGATCAACTGCCAGAACGCCGCCTCGTCTTTCTTCTGCAACGCGTTGTAGAAGTCTTTGTACCAACTGTTGATCCAAACCGAAATCGCCACGCTGAACAGCGACAGCGCGATCACGGCAATCAGCAATGTCCAGGCCTTGCCCTTCTCTTCGCTGCGCCAGTAGGGCGTGGTCATCGCCCACACCTTGCGAAAAAACTGCCCGCGCACAGCATCGTTGACCGCGGAATATTCAGCGTTCTGATTCATGGATAAGGCTCGATATAGAAAAGAACAGACACGCACCGATCATAGTAGATCGGTGCGTTTTATCGCGAGGGCTGCCGATAGTCGTTCAGCGCAGGTTCAGCGACGAACCGGGCGCTTCTGCAGTTTGCGCTGCAGGGTGCGGCGGTGCATGCCCAAGGCGCGGGCAGTGGCGGAGATGTTGCCTTCGTGTTCAGTGAGCACGCGCTGAATGTGTTCCCACTGCAGGCGATCGACCGACATCGGGTTTTCCGGCACCAGACTGTCGAGGTCGGCGTGCTCGGACAGCAACGCGGCCAGCACATCGTCGGCGTCGGCCGGTTTGCACAGGTAGTTGCAGGCGCCGCGCTTGATCGCTTCGACAGCGGTGGCAATGCTCGAGTAACCGGTGAGGATCACTACGCGCATTTCCGGATCCAGCTCCAGCAGCTTGGGCAGCAAGACCAGACCGGAGTCGCCGTCCATTTTCAGGTCGAGCGCGGCGTAGTCCGGCAGATCGGCCTGGGCGATGGTCAGGCCTTCTTCGGCGGAGCCGGCGGTGCTGACGCGAAAGCCACGACGGGCCATGGCACGGGCCATGACGCGGGTGAACGTTGCGTCGTCGTCGACCAGCAGCAAATGCGGCAGTTCTTCGCCTTCGACTTGGATTTCGTCACTCATGTTGGTCTCCTCGGGCGCCATGGGGCAGGCGCAGCTCGGTGAGCGTGCCGCCTTCCTCATGACTATAGAGTTTCACTGAGCCGCCGGCGCGTGTCACGCTGGCCTTGCTCAAAAACAGGCCCAGGCCGAAACCTTTGCCCTTGGTGGTAAAAAACGGTTTGCCGATCTGCTCGGCGATGGCCAGCGGCACACCGGCGCCGTGGTCACGAATGCTGATGGTCAGGGTTTCCGCATCCCAGTCGAGCGTGACCTGGAGGTTTTCCGGGCAGGCATCGGCAGCGTTGTTGAGCAGATTCAACAGTGCCTGCGTCAGATCCGGCGGCGGCGCCATGCGCGGCACGGTGCCTTGGCCGAGGCGATGGAAGCGATAGCTGGCTTCCGGGCGCATCAGGTGCCAGCGGTTGAGTGCTTCGTCGAGCCAGTCGGTGACGTCCTGCATCTCGACAGCCAGGCGACGATTGGCCTCGGCGGCGCGAACCAGTTGCTGCAAAGTCTCTTTGCACAGTTTGACCTGATCCTGCAGCACCTTCAGATCGTCCTGCAGCATCGGGTCGGGATGATCCTGCTGCATTTCCTTGAGCAGCACGCTCATGGTCGCCAGCGGTGTACCCAGTTCATGGGCGGCACCGGCGGCTTGGGTGGCGACGGCCAGCAATTGCTGATCGCGCAGACCTTCTTCGCGGCGGATCGCGCGCAATTCTTCCTGACGGCGCAGCTCTTCAGCCATGCGTGCGGCGAAGAATGTGATCACCGCAGCGGCCAGGGCAAAGCTCAGCCACATGCCGTAGATCTGCAGGTTTTCGCGGGCGACCGGCAAGGTTTCCAGCGGGTAGAAGCGCGTCAGCATCACCGTGTACAGCGCCAGCGCGATACCGGACAGGATCACCGAATAACGCCACGGCAACGTCACCGCCGCGATGGTCAAGGGCACCAGATAATAAGAAACGAACGGGTTGGTCGAACCGCCGGAGAAATACAGTAGCGCACTGTGAATCACCAGGTCGCAGGCCAGTTGCAGCGCATACTCAAGTTCGGTCACCGGCCACGAGGTGCGCAAACGCACGGCGGTGAACACGCAGAGCAGCGTCGAGCAGCCGAGGGTCATCGCCAGTTGCACCCACGGCAACGGCAACAGTTGCAGCCAATAAGCCAGGCCTACGGAGCCGGCCTGCGCGGCAAGCACCAGCGTGCGGATGAAAGTCAGCCGCCAGAGGTTCTGGCGAGTGGCGGAAGTCAGTTGTACGGGGGCGAGCATGAGCTCTCCTGATGAGCGCTCCAGGCGGATCGCACGGAGTATAACCAAGCCACGCGCCCTAGAGGCGAAAGTGCGGCAAACGACCACAGCCCGGAAGCTGCAAGTTTCCAGCTACAAGCTACAAGTAAAAGCTTTTAGCTTGCAGCTCGACGCTTGCAACTTGACGCTGCTTTATAGAGTCTGATGGTTTCACGCAGGCCCCCGAACCATCACCTGCGCCCTATTCAAGGAGCCTTCATGCACACCTTTCGCCGCAGCGCCGCTCTTCTCGCCCTGACCGTCGGCAGCATCGCCAGCCTTCCGGCCCTGGCCGCCGATGAGCTGCACTACAACCAGATTTCCCTGCGCGCCGAAGTTAGCCAGGAAGTCGCCCGCGATCTGATGATCGTCACCCTCTACACCGAAGAGCAAAACACCGACCCGGGCAAACTCGCCGCCGACGTTAGCACCACCATGAACAAGGCGTTGGCCCAGGCCAAGCAAGTCAAAGACATCACCCTGCGCCAAGGCAGCCGCAACAGCTACCCGATCTACGACACCAAAGGCCAGAAGATCACCGGCTGGCGTGAACGCGCCGAGCTGCGCCTGGAAAGCTCCGACTTCGCCGCCCTGTCCAAACTCACCGGCGAACTGCTCGGCGACCTGAAAATGGGTGGCATGGACTTCGCCATCGCCGACCCGACCCGCAAAACCAGCGAAGATCAGTTGCTCAAAGAAGCCGTGAGCGCCTTCAAGGCCCGCGCCCAACTGGCCACCGATGCACTGGGCGGCAAAGGCTACAAAATCGTCAACCTGAACCTCAACAGCAACGGCTACCCACAACCGTACCTGCGCGCACCGATGATGATGAAAGCGGCAGCGATGGACTCGGCACCGGTGACACCTGAAGTAGAAGCCGGCACCAGCCAGGTGAGCATGACCGCTGATGGCTCGATTGAAGTGTTGATGCAGTGATTTGATGTGGGCTGAATGAAAGACCGGCGATCAGTGAATGGTCGCCGGTTTTTTTGTGCCCGAATTTTGGGGTGAATGATCTGCCGCCATCGCTGGCAAGCCAGCATCCCACAGGTTCTGCGGTGTTTTGAAAATTGCATATAACCCTGTGGGAGCGGGCTTGCCCGCGATGAACGATAACGCGGTACCCGACCAATCAGGTCTGTGGATCAACCCGATCCAGCGCCCGGTTCACCGCCAACTCCGCCAGCATCACAATCTGCTGAATCGCCAACGCCGTGCTGCGCTGCGGGCGACTGAGCTGATCAGCGAAATCACCCGCCATGACATTCGCCGAAGCCAGCGATTCGCAGGCATGCGCGAGCAGACTTTCCGTGTCGATGTTCGGGTGAACAAGAAACATCGCGGAGGGGGATCGCGGTTTACACGGTTCGGGGCTGAGGTAGAAATCCAGCGCGCGCTTGATCGCTTCGCGGTTCTTGATCTGATCGTCGGCGCGGATGGCGTCTTCGAGCGGGGTTGTGGATTCGAGGGGTGGATCGGGAACTGGCTTAGTCATTGGAAACCCTATTTTGCAAATGGGAGCCAGCCCTTGCCGTTTCTCACGCGGCGAAGAGGGGTGGCAGCTATGTGCGGGGTGAGAAACCGGAAAAATAGGAAAACCGGCCAGACCGAAGCCTGCCCACACACAGCCGCCATAGCGCATTTGCAGACAGCGAATAAGCTGGCGGCAATTATGCGGATACAGGGACCGAATCACTAATTTTTCCCAGGTTCTCACACCCGATCACTGAACATTCAGCGACACCCAGAGCCTAGAGAGCCCGCGTCCGACGGACAACCTGAAAACCTTGTGGGAAGGTTCACCCATTTAAAAACCCTTTTAAACACCCCGCCCCTTCGGCAGCTCCTACATCAAGCCCGCGGCGCAGCCGCACCACTCGCAGGATGAGCGCAAGCTCGGCTGCAGCTCTTGATCTTGATCCACGGGCGACATCGGAAGGCTGAGCGGATCGATCCCGCAGCGAAGGAACCCCGAGCCCCAGCGAGCGGGCCGCACGTAGGAGCGAGCGTTTTTTGCTTACTTTTTTTGGCGTTTGAAAAAAAGTGAGTCGCCGTAAGGGCGAAACCCTAAGCCGCCGTTACCGCAGCAACGGATATGCCCCCCTACAAAAGCACCCACATATACCGAGATAGACACTCCAACAGAAAAAACGATATTTCCGAACATCCCCAAATCCCCGCTAACCTCAACCAACAACCACCGCCGATTCCCCGGGGACCCCATGCCAAGATCCACCATGAAACCGCTCTTGATCTCCCTCGCCCTGACAGCCATAACCCCAATCGCCAACGCCGCCACCACCCTGGTCTACTGCTCCGAAGCCAGCCCCGCAGGCTTCGACCCCAGCCAATACACCAGCGGCACCGACTTCGACGCCTCCGCCGAAACCGTCTTCAACCGCCTCACCCAATTCAAACGCGGCGGAACCGACATCGAACCCGGCCTGGCGACAAAATGGGACGTCTCCCCGGACGGCCTGCAATACACCTTCCACCTGCGCCAAAACGTAAAATTCCACACCACCGACTACTTCAAACCCACCCGCGACTTCAACGCCGACGACGTCGTATTCACCTTCCAGCGCCTGCTCGACCCGGACAACGCCTTCCGCAAGGCCTACCCCGCCGAATCCCCGTACTTCACCGACATGGGCCTGAACACCACGATCAAATCAGTGGAAAAACTCGACGACCAGACCGTGCGCTTCAACCTCAACAACGTCGACGCCGCGTTCGTACAAAACCTCGCCATGAGCTTCGCATCGGTGCAATCGGCCGAATACGCCGCGCAACTGTTAAAGGAGGGCAAAGCCGCCGACCTCAACCAAAAGCCCATCGGCACCGGCCCGTTCGTGTTCAAGCGCTACCAAAAGGACTCGCAGATCCGCTACGTCGCCAACACGGCCTACTGGAAACCCGAGGACGTGAAGATCGACAACCTGATTTTCTCGATCACCCCGGACGCTGCCGTGCGCCTGCAAAAACTCAAGGCCGGCGAATGCCAAGTCAGCGGCTACCCACGCCCCGCCGACATCGAAGTGATGGAGAAAGACCCGAACCTGCGCGTGCTCAAACAGGCCGGTTTCAACCTTGGCTTCCTCGCCTACAACACCACCCACGCGCCACTCGACCAGCTCAAAGTGCGTCAGGCACTGGACATGGCCATCGACAAACCGGCGATCATCAAAGCCGTTTACCAGAGCGCCGGACAGTTGGCGCAAAACGCCCTGCCGCCGGCGCAATGGTCCTATGACCCGAACATCAAGGACGCTCCCTACGATCCGGTAAAAGCCAAGGTGCTACTGAAAGAAGCAGGGGTTGCGCCGGGTACAACCATCAACCTTTGGGCAATGACAGTGCAACGCGCCTCCAACCCGAATGCGCGCATGTCGGCGCAGATGATTCATCAGGATTGGGAAAAGGTCGGCATCAAGGCCAACATCGTCAGCTATGAATGGGGCGAGTACATCAAACGGGCGAAAAATGGCGAACACGACGCCATGATTTACGGTTGGACCGGTGACAACGGTGACCCGGACAACTGGCTCGGCGTGCTGTACAGCTGCGCAGCGGTAAAAGGCAGCAACTACGCCAAATGGTGCGATCCGGCCTACGACAACCTGGTGCAACAGGCCAAGCTGTCCACTGACAAACAGCAACGGGTAAAACTGTATCAACAGGCGCAACTGATCCTTAAACAGCAAGTGCCGATTACACCGATTGCCAACTCCACGGTGTTCCAGCCGCTGCGCAAGGAAGTCACTGATTTCCGTATCAGCCCTTTCGGTCTAACCCCCTTCTATGGCGTGGGTATAAATAAGTAACACCGAGCCCCAAGGCGGCGCGCACAACGTGACCAGCGCACCGTTTTGGGGCTTCATTTGCACCGTAAAAACCACTCGCAAACGGTCAAATGCGTCAGAAGTTATACAGATGCGACATTAAGGTACGTTCGTGCCACGCTTTGAGGCCGGCAGTCACTCTGGATCTTGCAATGGGTATGGCCCCTGCATAAGTATCCGCAGGCACGACTCACGAGGTCGTACCTCACAACTAAAAAATGACAACAAATCATGAGGCCAACATGCTTAAACACGCGGTCATTCCGTTTTTAGTCGGCGCAGGCTTGTTAGCCTCCGCACCTTTCGCATCCGCTGCGACTAACCTGGTGTTCTGCTCCGAAGGCAGCCCGGCCGGTTTCGACCCAGGCCAGTACACCACCGGAACCGACTTCGACGCCTCAGCCGAAACCATGTTCAACCGTCTGACCCAGTTCGAGCGCGGCGGCACCGCCGTGATTCCTGGCCTGGCGACCAAGTGGGACATTTCCGATGATGGCCTGACTTACA
The DNA here is from genome assembly GCF_058136335.1 of Pseudomonas sp. 4CAES_32.4. Taxonomy (NCBI): domain Bacteria; kingdom Pseudomonadati; phylum Pseudomonadota; class Gammaproteobacteria; order Pseudomonadales; family Pseudomonadaceae; genus Pseudomonas; species Pseudomonas sp. 4CAES_32.4. The sequence goes on along the minus strand of NZ_CM176882.1, from coordinate 939,674 downwards.
CCTTCCACCTGCGTGAAGGCGTCAAGTTCCACACCACCCCGTATTTCAAGCCGACTCGTGAGTTCAACGCCGACGACGTGCTGTTCACCTTTAATCGCATGATTAACAAGGATGACCCGTTCCGTAAGGCGTACCCGACCGAATTCCCGTACTTCACCGACATGGGGATGGACACCAACATCACCAAGATCGATAAAGTCGACGACCACACCGTCAAGTTCACCCTGAAAGAAGTTGACGCCGCGTTCATCCAGAACATGGCCATGAGCTTCGCGTCGGTACAGTCCGCCGAGTACGCGGCCCAGCTGCTCAAGGACGGCAAGGCTGCCGACATCAACCAGAAGCCGATCGGCACTGGCCCGTTCGTGTTCAAGAGCTACCAGAAAGACTCCAATATCCGCTACACCGGCAACAAGGATTACTGGAAGCCTGAAGACGTGAAGATCGACAACCTGATCTTCGCCATCACCACCGACCCGTCGGTGCGTATTCAGAAGCTGAAAAAGAACGAGTGCCAGGTCACCCTGTTCCCGCGTCCGGCAGATCTGAAGGCACTGAAAGAAGACAAAGCCCTGAAGATGCCTGACCAGGCTGGCTTCAACCTCGGCTACATCGCCTACAACGTGATGGACAAGGTCAAGGGCAGCAACGAGGCTAACCCGCTGGCTGACCTGCGCGTCCGTCAGGCGCTGGACATGGCTGTGAACAAGCCACAGATCATCGACTCGGTTTACCAGGGCGCGGGCCAACTGGCCGTTAACGCCATGCCACCGACCCAGTGGTCTTACGACACCACTATCAAAGACGCCAAGTACGATCCTGAGAAAGCCAAACAGCTGCTCAAGGAAGCCGGCGTCAAGGAAGGTACCGAAATCGTGCTGTGGGCGATGCCGGTTCAGCGCCCGTACAACCCGAACGCCAAACTGATGGCCGAAATGCTCCAGTCCGACTGGGCCAAGATCGGCTTGAAAGTGAAAATCACCAGCTACGAGTGGGGCGAGTACATCAAGCGCTCCAAAGGTGGCGAGAACCAGGCCATGATCATTGGCTGGAGCGGTGATAACGGTGACCCGGACAACTGGCTGAACGTGCTGTTCGGCTGCGACTCGCTCAGCGGCAACAACTTCTCCAAGTGGTGCGACAAGAAGTTCGACGGCCTCGTCAAAGAAGCCAAGCGCACAACCGACCAAGGTAAGCGCACCGAACTGTACAAAGAGGCACAACACGTCCTCAAAGATGCAGTCCCTATGACACCTATCGCTCACTCGACGGTGTACCAACCCATGCGCGCCAACGTGCAGGATTTCAAGATCAGCCCATTCGGCTTGAACTCCTTCTACGGCGTCAGCGTCAGCAAATAAGGCACTGCAGCGGCAACGTTTTGAACGTTGCCGCCGTTTTTCCTGCCGGGAAGTTAGGAATTTTCTTACATCCAGTTCCGCAGCGGATTACTGCTGAGGAATAGGACGCGTCGACTTTTCCTACGATGTTTAAGGCAATTACGCATTTACTGCCAGACCAACGGCCACTACCGTCGGTTCTGACCAGTTTCTGCGTGGGCCCCCGGTTTGCCTGCGTACTGGATTGAGATCAATGCGCCGCCCCTTCTCTGGATGAGATCGCGGCGCATTGAACAACACTAAAAAAGAGGGAGCGTCATGCGCCATACCTTGGTTTTTTCCGCATTGCTGGGCGCCGGCCTGTTGGCCGCTTCGTCCGCGAGTTTCGCCGCCAGCAAAAGCCTGGTGTTCTGCTCCGAAGGCAGCCCGGCGGGTTTCGATACCGCGCAATACACGACAGCGACCGATAACGACGCCGCCGAACCGATCTACAACCGTCTGGTCGAGTTCGAAAAAGGCGCGACCAATGTCGTACCGGGTCTGGCCACCACGTGGGACATTTCCGAGGATGGTCTCAAGTACACTTTTCACCTGCGTGAAGGTGTGAAATTTCATACAACGCCGTACTTCAAGCCAAGCCGCGATTTCAACGCCGATGACGTGGTTTTCACGTTTACCCGCATGCTTGATGCACAGCAGCCTTTCCGAAAGGCTTATCCGACCGAGTTCCCGTACTTCAACGGGATGAGCCTGAACAAGAACATCGCCAAGGTCGAAAAGACCGGGCCGTTGACTGTTGAATTCACGCTAAACAGCGTCGACGCCGCGTTTATTCAGAACATCGCCATGAGCTTCGCCGCCATCCTGTCCGCCGAATACGCCGACAAACTGCTGGCCGAAGGCAAGCCGAGCGACATCAATCAGAAGCCGATCGGCACCGGCCCGTTCGTGTTCAAGAGTTATCAGAAAGATTCGAACATCCGTTACACCGGTAATAAACAATACTGGGACCCGAGCCGGGTCAAACTCGACAACCTGATTTTCGCGATCAACACCGACGCCTCAGTGCGCGTGCAGAAACTCAAGGCCAATGAGTGCCAGATCACCCTGCACCCGCGCCCGGCCGATGTTGAAGCGTTGAAGAATGATCCGAAACTGCAACTGATCACCAAGCCTGGTTTCAACCTCGGCTACATCGCCTACAACGTGCGCCACAAGCCATTCGACCAGCTCGAAGTGCGTCAGGCGCTGGACATGGCGGTGAATAAACAAGGGATTCTCAACGCCGTTTATCAAGGCGCCGGCCAACTGGCGGTCAACGCCATGCCGCCGACCCAGTGGTCCTACGACGACACCATCAAGGACGCCGCCTACAACCCGGAAAAAGCCAAAGAGCTGCTCAAGGCTGCCGGCGTCAAGGAAGGCACCGAAATCACTTTGTGGGCGATGCCGGTGCAGCGCCCGTACAACCCGAACGCCAAGCTGATGGCCGAAATGCTCCAGGCCGACTGGGCCAAGATCGGTCTGAAAGTGAAGATCGTCAGCTACGAATGGGGCGAGTACATCAAGCGCACCAAAAATGGTGAACACGACATCAGCCTGATCGGCTGGACCGGTGACAATGGGGACCCGGACAACTGGCTCGGCACGCTGTACAGCTGCGATGCCATCGGCGGCAACAACTACTCCATGTGGTGCGATCCGGCTTACGACAAGCTGATCAAAGAGGCCAAGGTCGTCACCGACCGCGACCAGCGCACCGTGCTCTATAAACAGGCCCAGCAATTGCTTAAACAGCAAGTGCCGATCACGCCTGTCGCTCACTCGACGGTCAACCAACCGTTAAACACCAAGGTTGAAGGGTTCAAAGTCAGCCCGTTCGGCCGCAACGTGTTCTCGGGTGTCAGTATCGATTAAACCAACCGATTAGCCGCAACGCTGAGGGGAGCTGTCTATCCCCTCACGCAAGCGCTTTGCCGAAATTCGCCAAAACGGCCTTTTGCAAACGTTTGCGATGTGTGAATGAGTTCTAAACCAATAACCGGCATATCAAAAAAAGCCGGCATAAAAAGAAAGTAAAGGAGCTTCACCCATGAAACTGAGCAGCACCGCGATACTGGCCCTGGCCATCAGCAGCGTCACCGCCACGGCGTACGCAGAAAACCAAAGTCAGGCGTTCACCCCGGTGACCGTCAACGAGAAAAGTGCCCAAGCGGAAGCCACTGGCTTCCTCGAAGGTCAATCGATCAGCGGTTCGACCCGTAACTGGTACGCCAACGAGCAACTCAAGCGTGGCGGCAAGTTCGCTTACCGCAAGAACGGCCAATCGGCGGAAACCGACCGCCGTATCAACTGGGTGCAAGGCACGATCATCAAGTACAACTCGGGCTTCACCGAAGGTACTGTCGGCTTCAGCACCGAAGTGGCTGCGTACAACGCCATCGCGCTGGAGCGTGATCGCGAGAACCTCGCTTCCAACAACGGCGGCGCACCGGGCACCCGTCCGGGCGCGGGCAACAACCGTACCCTGACCCGTGAAGGCGGTGACGCTGTCGGTCAATGGAGCAAACTGGGTCTGGCTAACGTCAAGGCGCGTATCTCCAACACCACCCTGACCGCCGGCCGCATGAACTTCAGCAGCCCGCAAGTCGATGTGATCGGCAACCGTCCGCTGCCATCGAGCTTCGAAGGGATCGCGATCCACAGCGAAGAACTGAACAATCTGTCCTTCGACCTGGCCACTTTCGACCGCGTCTCGCCACGTACCGAAGAAAGCCTCAGCAAATTCCGCTCCGAATACGGCAGCATCGACGCTGAAGCCGACCACGTGAACACCGCCGGTATCTCGTACCAGCCGTTCGCCAGCCTGACCACCAGCCTGTGGGGCACTCAGGCTGAAGACCTGTGGAACCAGTATTACTTCGGCGCCACCCACGTACTGGGTGATAGCTCCGTGCTGAGCCTGACCACCGGCCTGAACTACTACAAGACTGTCGACGAAGGCAAAAAGCTGCTGGGCGAGATCGACAACGACACCTACTCGCTGTCGTTCGGCCTGACTCACCTGGCCCACACCCTGACCTTCTCGTATCAGGAAGTGAACGGTAACGAGTACTTCGACTACCTGCACGAAACCAACGGCATCTACCTGGCCAACTCCCTGCTCTCGGACTTCAACGGCCCGAACGAGAAATCCTTCCAGATTTCCTACGGCATCAACATGGCCGAATACGGCGTACCGGGCCTGAAGTTCAATATCTACCAAGCGCGCGGCTGGGGCATCGACGGCACTCACTACAAGGGTGGCGGCTACGACGGCGTGCAAGCGATGGACGGCGAGCACCATTATGAATACGGCGTCGGTGCGACCTATGCCGTACAAAGCGGCCCGCTCAAGGCGACCACCATTCGTGGCACCTACACCACCCACCGCGCCAGCGAAAACCAGGCTGACGGCAGCATCAACGAGTTCCGTCTCGTGACCACGATTCCATTCAACATCCTGTAAAAAACGCCAGCCGACGGCTGACTCATGACGAGTCGGCCGTTCGGCTTTTTGTCTTCAACCGATTGCAGAGGGTTATCGATGAAAATGCTTCCCCTACGTGCGGCCATCGCGGCTGCGTTGCTGAGTGTCGCTGTCGGCGTCTCGGCCAAACCCTTGGTGGTCTGCACCGAAGCCAGTCCGGAAGGCTTCGATATGGTCCAGTACACAACTGCAGTCACGGCCGATGCAGTGGCCGAAACCATCTTCAATCGCCTGGCCGATTTCAAGCCCGGCACCACTGAAGTGATCCCGGCGCTCGCCGAGTCCTGGGACATCAGCGAAGACGGCCTGACGTACACGTTCCACCTGCGCAAAGGCGTCAAGTTTCACACCACCGAATACTTCAAGCCGACCCGCGACATGAACGCCGACGACGTGGTCTGGAGCTTCCAGCGTCAGCTGGACCCGAATCACCCGTGGCACAAACTGTCGAGCGTGGGCTTCCCGTACTTTGAGAGCATGGGCTTCAAGGAGCTGCTCAAAAGCGTAGAAAAAGTCGACGACAACACCGTCAAGTTCACCCTGACCCGCCGCGAAGCGCCGTTCCTGGCCGATATCGCGATGGCGTTCTCCTCGATCTACCCGGCCGAATACGCCGACCAGTTGCTCAAGGCCAACAAGACCGGCGACCTCAACAACAAGCCAGTCGGCACCGGCCCGTTCATCTTCCAGCGTTACGCAAAAGACGCTCAGGTACGCTTCAAGGCCAACCCGGACTATTTCCGTGGCAAGCCACCGGCTGACGCGTTGATCCTGGCCATCGCCACCGATAACAACGTGCGCCTGCAAAAGCTCAAGGCCAACGAGTGCCAGATCGCGCTGTATCCGAAACCGGATGACATCCCGAGCATCAAGAAAGACAGCAACCTGAAAGTCGACGAACTGGACGCGATGACCGTCTCGTACATCGCCATGAATACCCAGCACAAATACATGAGCGACGTGCGCGTACGTAAGGCCATCGATATCGCCTTCGACAAGGCAGCCTACGTCAACGCGCTGTTCGGCAAAGGCAACGCCTCGGTGGCGGTCAACCCGTACCCGCCGACCTTGCTCGGTTACAACCATGACCTGAAGAATCCGCCACGTGACCTCGACAAGGCTCGCGCCCTGCTCAAGGAAGCCGGGGTTCCGGATGGCACCGTGTTTACTCTGTTTACCCGCAACGGCGGCGGCCCGACCAACCCGAACCCGATGCTGGGCGCACAAATGATGCAGGCTGACCTGGCGAAAGTCGGGATCAAGATCGACATCCGCGTGATGGAATGGGGCGAAATGCTCAAGCGCGCCAAGAACGGTGAGCACGACATGGTGTCTGCCGGATGGGCGGGCGACAACGGCGACCCGGATAACTTCCTGACGCCTATGCTCAGTTGTGAAGCGGCCAAGAACGGCGAGAACTATGCACGCTGGTGCAACGAAAAATTCCAGGCACTCCTGGATGAAGCACGGGCTAAAGTAGATCCGGCCGAACGCGCCGCACTCTACGAACAGGCGCAAGTGCTGTTTAATCAGGATCAGCCATGGATCAGCATGGCCCACACCAGGATGTTTACCGCAATGCGCAACAACGTAGAGGGCTATCACATCAGCCCTCTCACCACTAATAACTTCGCCACTACCCAGGTGAAGTAGATAAGAAACTCCCGGTGTCCCTGACCCCAGGGACGCCGGGCACGCCTAACCGGCTGATGAGGTACCACACAAGATGTTTAGTTTTATTGCCCGCCGACTGGGGTTGTTGATCCCCACGTTTTTCGGCATCACCTTGCTGACTTTCGCGTTGATTCGCATGATTCCGGGCGACCCCGTGGAAGTGATGATGGGCGAACGTCGGGTCGACCCCGAAATGCACGCTCAGGCAATGGAACGCCTAGGTCTGAACAAGCCACTGTATGCCCAGTATCTGGACTACATCGGCAAACTGGCTCAAGGCGATCTCGGCGAATCACTGCGTACGCGTGAAAGCGTCTGGACCGAGTTCACCTCTCTCTTCCCGGCGACCCTGGAACTGTCCATGGCCGCCCTGCTGTTCGCCGGCATTCTCGGGCTTCTGGCCGGGGTGATTGCGGCACTCAAGCGAGGATCCCTGTTCGACCACGGGGTGATGGGCATCTCCCTCGCGGGGTATTCGATGCCGATTTTCTGGTGGGGCCTGATCCTCATCATGTTCTTCTCGGTGAGCCTGGGCTGGACCCCGGTTTCCGGGCGCATCGACCTGCTTTACGACATCGAGCCGCGCACCGGTTTCATGCTGATCGACACGCTGCTGGCCGATGACATGGGCGCGTTCCTTGATGCCCTGCATCACTTGATTCTGCCGGCCATCGTGCTCGGCACCATTCCGCTGGCGGTGATCGCGCGGATGACTCGCTCGTCGATGCTCGAAGTGCTGCGCGAAGACTACATCCGCACCGCCAAGGCCAAAGGCCTGTCGCCGTCGCGCGTGGTGTTCGTTCACGGTCTGCGTAACGCATTGATTCCGGTACTCACCGTGGTCGGTCTGCAAGTCGGCACATTGCTGGCCGGCGCGGTTCTGACCGAAACCATTTTCTCCTGGCCCGGCATCGGTAAATGGCTGATCGAAGCCATCGGCGCCCGGGACTACCCGGTTGTGCAAAACGGCATCCTGTTAATCGCCTGCCTGGTGATTCTGGTCAACTTCGTAGTGGACATCCTCTACGGCTTTGCCAACCCACGCATCCGTCATCAGCGCTGAGGTCCAATTCAATGAGCACTCCAACTTCCTCAGTAGCGACGTCCGCCACCAACGCGGATCAAAGCCTGCTGTACCCGTCTCCGTACAAAGAATTCTGGCAAGCCTTCTCGAAGAACAAAGGCGCGGTTGCCGGTCTGCTGTTCATGTTGCTGGTGGTTTTCTGCGCGCTGTTCGCGCCGTGGGTCGCTCCGCACAACCCGAGCGAGCAATACCGCGACTTCCTGCTGACGCCGCCGGCGTGGCTGGAAGGCGGGCAGATGCAATTCCTGCTCGGCACCGATGAACTGGGTCGTGACTTGCTGTCGCGCCTGATCCAGGGTTCGCGCCTGTCGCTGCTGATCGGTTTGTCGTCGGTGGTGATGTCGCTGATTCCGGGGATCCTGCTCGGTCTGTTCGCCGGTTTCTTCCCGAAGATGATCGGCCCGACCATCATGCGTCTGATGGACATCATGCTGGCCCTGCCGTCGTTGCTGCTGGCTGTGGCGATTGTCGCCATCCTCGGCCCTGGCCTGATCAACACCGTGATCGCTATCGCCGTGGTTTCGTTGCCGTCGTACGTGCGGCTGACCCGTGCCGCCGTGATGGGCGAACTGAACCGCGACTACGTGACCGCCGCGCGCCTGGCCGGTGCCGGTCTGCCACGTCTGATGTTCATCACCGTGCTGCCGAACTGCATGGCGCCGCTGATCGTGCAGGCGACCCTGAGCTTCTCCTCGGCGATTCTCGATGCCGCTGCGCTGGGCTTCCTCGGCCTTGGCGTACAACCGCCAACCCCTGAGTGGGGCACCATGCTGGCCTCGGCTCGCGACTACATCGAACGCGCCTGGTGGGTGGTAAGTCTGCCTGGTTTGACCATTTTGCTCAGCGTGCTGGCAATCAACTTGATGGGCGACGGTCTGCGCGATGCGCTCGACCCGAAACTCAAGAACGCCGCCTGAGGAGATTCCCATGTCACTGCTAGAAATCAAGAATCTCAACGTTCGCTTCGGCGACAAAACCGCTACGCCGGTGGTCGATGGCCTCGACCTGAAAGTCGACAAAGGCGAAGTGCTGGCCATCGTGGGCGAGTCGGGTTCGGGTAAATCCGTGACCATGATGGCGCTGATGGGCCTGATCGAGCATCCCGGCATCGTTACCGCTGACTCGCTCAGCTTCGACGGCAAAGACATGCTCAAACTGAGCAACCGCCAGCGTCGGCAGATCGTCGGCAAAGACCTGTCGATGGTCTTTCAGGACCCGATGACCGCGTTGAACCCGAGCTACACCGTCGGTTTCCAGATCGAAGAAGTGCTGCGCCTGCACCTGAAAATGTCCGGCAAGCAAGCGCGCAAGCGTGCGATCGAGCTGCTGGAAAAAGTCGAAATCCCCGGCGCCGCCAGCCGTATGGATGCCTACCCGCATCAACTGTCCGGCGGTATGAGCCAGCGTGTTGCAATTGCCATGGCGATTGCCGGCGAGCCGAAACTGCTGATCGCCGACGAACCGACCACGGCTCTGGACGTGACGATTCAGGCACAGATCATGGATCTGCTGCTGGCGTTGCAGAAAGAACAGAACATGGGCCTGGTGCTGATCACTCACGACCTCGCGGTTGTGGCGGAAACCGCTCAGCGCGTCTGCGTGATGTACGCCGGCCAAGCCGTTGAAGTCGGCCAAGTGCCGCAACTGTTCGACATCCCGGCACACCCGTACAGCGAAGCATTGCTCAAGGCGATTCCCGAGCACAGCCTCGGCGCGACTCGTCTGGCCACCCTGCCGGGCATCGTCCCGGGTCGTTACGACCGTCCGCAAGGCTGCCTGCTGTCGCCGCGCTGCCCGTACGTGCAAGACAGCTGCCGCGCGCAGCGTCCAGGCCTTGATCCGAAAGCCCACAGCCTCGCCCGCTGCTTCTACCCGTTGAACCAGGAGGTGGCGTAATGGCCGTCGTACTTACCGCCCGCGACCTGACCCGTCACTACGAAGTCTCCCGTGGCCTGTTCAAGGGCCATGCGACCGTACGCGCACTCAACGGCGTGTCGTTCGAACTGGAAGCCGGCAAGACCCTCGCCGTTGTTGGCGAGTCGGGCTGCGGCAAATCCACCCTCGCCCGCGCTTTGACATTGATTGAAGACCCGTCGTCTGGCTCGTTGAAAATCGCCGGCCAGGAAGTCGCCGGCGCCGACAAGGCCCAGCGCAAGCAACTGCGCAAAGACGTGCAGATGGTGTTTCAGAGCCCGTACGCGTCGTTGAACCCACGGCAGAAAGTCGGTGACCAGCTCGGCGAACCGCTGCTGATCAACACCAATCTTTCCGCTGCTGAACGTCGCGAGAAAGTCCAGGCGATGATGAAGCAGGTCGGCTTGCGTCCTGAGCACTATCAGCGCTATCCGCACATGTTCTCGGGTGGTCAGCGTCAGCGTATCGCGCTGGCACGGGCAATGATGTTGCAGCCGAAAGTGCTGGTGGCAGACGAACCGACCTCGGCGCTCGACGTGTCGATTCAGGCGCAGGTGCTCAACCTGTTCATGGATCTGCAGCAGGAGTTCAACACCGCGTACGTGTTCATCTCGCACAACCTCGCGGTGGTGCAGCACGTGGCCGATGACGTGATGGTGATGTACCTCGGGCGCCCGGTGGAAATGGGTCCGAAGAACGACATCTACGAGCGTCCATTGCACCCGTACACCCAGGCGCTGCTGTCGGCAACCCCGACCATTCACCCGGACCCGAACAAGCCGAAAATCAAGATCGTCGGTGAACTGCCCAACCCGCTCAATCCGCCGCCAGGCTGCGCGTTCCACAAGCGCTGCCCGTATGCGATTGAGCGTTGCAGCACGGAAGAGCCGTTGTTGCGTCCGCTGGACAACCGGCAGGTGGCTTGCCACTACGCCGAGCAGTTCCTCGACGGCGCGGCGTAAGTATTTCTGAGGTAAATGTAAAACTTGTAGGAGCTGCGGCACGCTGCGATCTTTTGATTTCCACAATCAAGATCAAAAGATCGCAGCGTGCCGCAGCTCCTACAGAAATCGCGTTTATTCCGGAATAAAGTACTGAGCAAACTCCTTCCACCTCGACTGCGCATCAGTCGAGTCAGAAGGGGTTTTCTTTTGCCTGCGATTTACGTCTGGCTGTCGCCTTCGTCATCCGGATCGTCAGTGTCCGGCTCGTCGGTGGTCGAGTCGTCGTCATCGGCGCTGCCACCCTGCCCCTGATCGCCTGGCTCGGACTCCGATTTGGCGAGCATCAAGCCGCTGTGCCCGACCTGCCCGTTGAACGCCTGAGAATCGTGATCCTCGCACTCGGCCCAGGCCGTTGCGGTGCCGAGGGACAGCATGACCATCACTTTCAACAGCAATAAAACCCGTAGCAACCTGCTTTTCATAGCCGACTCCATCCATTTTCAGGTGAGACATTCGTGCCGGACTGGCGCTGTGTGAAATCTAGTTCCGATCAGCCGGGCTCACCAGTTAGGACGCTAACGGGCGCGCAGAAATGCCGTCGGCAGACAGATTGCTTTCGAATAAGCTCAATAACCGGATCAGCTAAGCGAGCGGGTCGCTTGCCAGGTCAAAGGGATCGATATCAGCAGCAGCGCAGCACTGGCCAGCCACACGCTATGACCGCCGAAGTTGCCGTACAGCTGACCACTGAGCACCGGCGACAGCAGCGCGCTGGCACTCCAGCTCATGAAGAACAGGCCGAAGTACTGACCGCTCCTGCCACGCTGGGCGAACTGCATGGCCAATACATTCAGCGGCGGCATGAACAGCGCCTCGCCCAAGGTCCAGATCAGCGTCGACAGGCAGACAAACGCCAGTCCGGAACCGAACGGCAACATGCCCAGCCCACAGGCCAGCAGCAGACTGCCCGCCACCATTTGTCGCCGCGAGCCCCAGCGTTCGCCCCAGTGCGACAGCGGAATCTGCAGCGCGATCACCAGCAGCGCATTGAGCCCGAACTGCCAGCCGATCGCCTCGGTCGTCAATTGATAGTAATCACGCAGATAGTTGCCCAGCGTGCTATAGACCGTGTCGAACGCGATGCCGAGCACGGCCGTCGCTGCCAGCAACCAGAGGAAGGGTTTGTCGCGAAAAGGCGTACTCGAGCCACTCACGCCGGTCGCCGATTTCTCCTCGACCATCAGCAGCGGCCGCCGCCACGTGGTGCGGACAAACCATAACAGCGCCAACAACGTCATCGCCGCACTGCCGAAAAACACCCAGCGAAAATCCGTCTGCGCCAACACCCCACCCGCGACACCGGCGGCGGCCATGCCGAGATTGCGCGCCACCCGACTCAACGCCTGCGCACGCGAACGCTGCGCCACCTCGCAATACTCCATGATCAGGCGCTGATGCAGTGTGCGAATGGCGCCATCAATGGTCCCGCTGAGCAACAGCAACGCGGCGAGCCCTGGCACGTGCGTCACCAGCCCCAGCAGAATCAACACCCACACCGAAACGAAAAACAAAGCCGCCGTCAGCCGCGCCGTGCGCACATGATCACTGAGCCAGCCACCGAGCATCGACCCAACCAGCAACCCCGCACCGTACGCCGATAGCAACCAGCCGACCGTCTCGATCGCCAGCCCCAGCTCCTGGCGCAGGTACAACGCCATGAACAACTTGACCATGCTGCTCAGGCGATTGATGAACAACAACGCCGCGAGCACCCAGGCCATCACGCCGAAATAACCGCCGAGGCGCAGCAGGTGAGTCAGACGACTCGTCATTCCATTGACCTCTCAGAGCGACTTGGGGGAGCAGGAACACTAACGGCCAGCGAGGCAGTTGTCGCGCCTCAGAATGCGTCAGACAACGAAAACAGAGACGCCCTACAGAGCGATGTAGGAGCAGCCTTTGGCAGATCGGATGGTTGGGTGCAGTCAGTCGGGAAATGGTCGGCTTGCAGGCCGCCATCGCCAGCAGGGCTGGCTCCTACAGGGATTGGGTGCATTCAATTAGAGAATGGTTTGCGTGCAGGCCGCCATCGCTGGCAAGCCAGCTCCCACAGGGACCGAGTACATCTGCCAGAGAAAGGTCGGCTGTCAGACCGCTTTCGCGAGCAAGCTCGCTCCCACAGAAAAGCAGTAGCAAGATCAAAAGATCCTCCGATCGCGGCCCGAGCCTCCGGCAGCTCCTACACCAACCCGCGGCAAAGCCGCCCCACTCAACACAATGAGCGCAAGCTCGAGTACCGCTTTTGATCTTGATCCACGGGCGACGTCGGAAGGCTGAGCGGAGGGATTGATCCGGGTGTGGGAGCGCAGCGACCGTTCGACGAAGTCGAACACAGCGAGAGGAGGTGCAGCGAAGCAAACCGGAGGCGCTGCGCCCGGATCGATCCCGCAGCGAAGGAACCCCGAGCTTTAGCGAGCGGGCCGAACGTTGGAGCAAGCGTTTTTTTGCTTACTTTTTTTAGGCGTTTGTAAAAAAAGTGAGTCGCCGTAAGGGCGAAACCGTAATCAGCAAACCCGCAGCAACGGATATACCCCCAAACCCAACCCCAAAAAAAAGCCCCCAAGGCCAAAACCTTGGGGGCTCTCGAACCACAAAGCTCAACGCTTAATGATGCTCACGCGTCGCGCGGAATTTCACATCCGGCCAACGCTCTTCCATCAACGCCAGGTTAACCCGCGTCGGGCCCAGATCCTTGCGCACGTTGATAATTCATCGCAGGATTGACGACTTGCGCATGGAGGCCTCCCAAAACAAGCACGTTTGTAATCAAGGGATATTTGATGATCACAACTGTTTTTGCTCCGTTGCAATCTCTCGCCGATACGCTGCTGCCTCATGCACTGGAACCGTCGGAGGACGGTGCTCACGATCTGTCGCACCTACAGAGGGTGTGGAACAACGCCCGCTCGCTTCATGCGCAAGAGGGTGGCGATCTTGAAGTGCTTTTGGCAGCGGTGCTGATGCACGATTGCGTGACAGTGGAAAAAAACTCGCCGCTACGATCACGAGCGTCAATGCTAGCGGCGCAAAAAGCATCACAGGTGTTGGCGGAGATAGGCTGGATGAGCACAAAAATCAACACTGTCGCCCATGCCATCGAAGCCCATAGTTTTTCAGCCAGCATCGCCCCGAACTCGCTGGAAGCGAAAATCATGCAAGACGCTGACCGCCTGGACGCCTTAGGCATGGTAGGAGTCGCACGCGTGTTCTACGTTGGCGGACGCTTAGGTCGCGCGCTATACCACCCGCAGGACCCCGAAGCCAGCCAGCGAGTCTACGACGACAAACGATTTTGCCTTGATCATTTTCAGACCAAGTTGCTGCATTTGGCAGATGGTTTCCAGACCGCGACGGGACAGCGTCTGGCGCAGATTCGCCATGACCGGTTGAAAGGTTTTCTGGATCTGTTCAAAGAAGAGATCGGTATTGGCTGATCCCAAACGCATGGCAGATGGTTTTCTATCAGGGGACATGCATCCCAAGAGACGACTGCCGTTCACTTTAGGCTGACTAATTTCAAACCTGTGGGGGCGAGCTTGCGCGCGATGAGGCCTTCACTGCCATTGTCCATTAGCGCCAGCTTGACCCGGGGCGGGGCCAGTAAGTCACTAGACCGCTGCCGTCTACCGCGAGGTTCTCCAAAGTCTTGACCCGGAACTCCTCGAAAAAACCCCCAAGGCCAAAACCTTGGGGGCTCTCGAACCACAAAGCTCAACGCTTAATGATGCTCACGCGTCGCGCGGAATTTCACATCCGGCCAACGCTCTTCCATCAACGCCAGGTTAACCCGCGTCGGCGCAAGATAGGTCAGGTGCCCACCGCCATCCAACGCCAGGTTCTCCACAGCCTTGTTGGAAAATTCCTCAAGCTTCTTCTTGTCAGCGCACTCAATCCAGCGCGCGGAATACACGGTGATCGGCTCATACGAGCACTCAACCTTGTATTCCTCTTTCAAACGGCTGGCGACCACATCGAACTGCAGCACACCGACGGCGCCGAGAATGATGTCGTTGCTGCGCTCCGGGAAGAACACCTGCGTTGCGCCTTCTTCGGCCAACTGCTGCAAGCCCTGACGCAGTTGCTTGGACTTCAGCGGATCACGCAGACGCACGCGACGGAACAGTTCCGGGGCGAAGTGCGGGATGCCGGTGAAACCAAGGACTTCGCCTTCGCTGAAGGTGTCGCCGATCTGGATCGTGCCATGGTTGTGCAGACCGATGATGTCGCCTGCAAAGGCTTCTTCCAGCTGCTCACGCTCGGAGGAGAAGAACGTCAGGGCGTCGCCGATACGCAAGTCCTTGCCGGTACGCACGTGGCGCATCTTCATGCCTTTTTCGTACTTGCCGGAGCAGATACGCATGAAGGCGATGCGGTCGCGGTGTTTCGGGTCCATGTTCGCCTGGATCTTGAAGATGAAGCCCGAGAACTTTTCTTCCACCGGCTCGACAGTACGCTCGTTGGCTACACGGGCCAGCGGACGCGGCGCCCAATCAACGACAGCGTCGAGGACATGGTCAACACCGAAGTTGCCCAGCGCGGTACCGAAGAACACCGGGGTCAGCTGACCGTCGAGGAATTCCTGCTGATTGAATTCGTGGCAGGCGCCTTGAACCAGTTCCAGCTGCTCGATGAAGCGGTCGTACTCGTCGCCCAGGTGCGCACGCGCCTCCTCGGAGTCGAGCTTCTCGATGATCTTGGTTTCGGTGCGTTCGTGACCGTGACCGGCGGTGTAGACAATGATGTAGTCGTCAGCCAGGTGGTACACGCCCTTGAAGTCGCGGTAGCAACCGATCGGCCAGGTGATCGGCGCGGCCTTGATCTTCAGAACGGCTTCGATTTCGTCGAGCAGTTCGATCGGGTCGCGGATGTCACGGTCGAGTTTGTTGATGAAGCTGACGATCGGCGTATCACGCAGACGGCAGACGTCCATCAGTGCAATGGTCCGTGGCTCGACACCTTTACCGCCGTCGAGAACCATCAAGGCCGAGTCCACCGCGGTCAAGGTGCGGTAGGTATCTTCGGAGAAGTCTTCGTGGCCCGGGGTGTCGAGCAGGTTGATCATGTGTTCGCGATACGGGAACTGCATGACCGACGTGGTAATGGAAATACCCCGTTGTTTCTCCATCTCCATCCAGTCGGATGTCGCATGGCGATCGGATTTACGGGATTTCACCGTACCGGCCACTGCAATCGCCTTGCCCATCAACAGGAGCTTTTCGGTGATCGTGGTTTTACCGGCATCGGGGTGGGAAATAATGGCGAAAGTGCGGCGTTTCGCGACTTCGGCGGCCTGGTTGGTCATGGGAAATCGCCTGGCGGTGATTCAAAAAAGGGCCGCGATTATAGCCCAACTCGATGCAATAACCGAACCGTTGAGCACATTAGGGGTGGCCAAATGCTGCCTCAGATGGGAACCTTTTAAAGCACGGAGACGTCCATCCCCTGTTACGACATTTCGTCAGGGGCTGAAAAATCAGCAAGTTAGCCTGACGAGGCTGCGCTCATGGCTCGCTTTCAGACCGCTTTTCCGGTCCTGAAAAACGGCTACTTTTCGCGAACGACGCTCTCGGCGGCCAAGGTTTGGCATGCCACTCGGGAGTGCGCTCGCCGACTACAAAAAAGGAGTCCGCCTGTGGCTATCCGCTATGGCAAAGGGCTGATGGGAGGTGCGGTGGTGATCGCGCTCCTGGCCCTGCTGGTCCACTGGATCGGCATCAACACGATCGAACACTACCGCGACGATTTGTTGTTTTACCTGCAAGCTCATCTGATTCTCGTCCTCGCTTCAATGCTGGCCGCCCTTGTCGTGGGCATCCCCGCTGGCATCTTCCTCAGTCGCCCGACCATGGTCGGACGCGCCGAACGCTTCATGCAGATCTTCAATATCGGTAACACCGTGCCTCCGTTGGCCGTGCTCGCGATTGCCCTGGGCATCCTCGGCATCGGCAGTGGCCCGGCGATCTTCGCTTTGTTCCTCGCTTCCTTGTTGCCGATTGTGCGCAACACCTACGAAGGCCTGAAAAATGTCCAGGGCTCGCTGAAAGAAGCGGCCGTCGGCATTGGCATGACCCCGCGCCAAGTGCTGTGGAAAGTCGAATTGCCTAACGCGGTGCCGATCATCGTCGGTGGTGTGCGCGTGGCGTTGGCGATCAACGTCGGCACCGCGCCGCTGGCGTTCCTGATCGGCGCCAACAGCCTCGGCAGTCTGATCTTCCCTGGCATCGCCTTGAACAATCAGCCGCAACTGCTGCTCGGCGCCGCGTGCACCGCGCTGCTGGCCTTGCTGCTCGATGGCGTCGTCACCCTCGCCAGCCGTCTCTGGCTGGAACGCGGTTTGCGCCCGTCTTAAGGCTTTTGCGAAGGAATGAATATGAAACGACTTAGCTTGATCTTAGGCCTGATGCTGAGCAGTGCCCTGCTGTTCGCAGGTATCGCACAAGCCGCTGAAAAACCGGTTATCCGCCTCGGCGCCCGGGTCTTCACCGAGCAAACCCTGCTCGCGGAAATCACCGCGCAATACCTGCGCAGCAAAGGTTACGACGCACAGATCACCGGCGGTCTGGGCAGCAACCTCGCCCGCAGCGCCCACGAAAGCGGACAACTGGACATGCTCTGGGAATACACCGGCGTGTCGCTGGTGGCCTACAACCATGTCACGGAAAAACTCGACAGCGCCCAGTCCTACGCTCGAGTGAAAGAGCTCGACGCGAAAAAAGGCCTGATCTGGCTGACCCCGTCGAAGTTCAGCAACACCTACGCCCTCGCGCTGCCAAAAAAAGTCGCCGAGGAATATCCGCAGATCAACAACATCAGCCAGCTCAATGAAGTGCTGCGCGCTGAAGCCAAGACCAATCATCTGGTCGCTTTGGACACCGAGTTTGCCAACCGTTCCGACGGCCTGATCGGCATGGTCGATCTCTACGACATGAACCTGAGCCGCAAGAACATCCGCCAGATGGACGCGGGCCTGGTCTACACGGCGCTACGCAACGGTCAGGTGTTTGCCGGTCTGGTCTACACCACCGACGGTCGCCTCAACGCCTTCGGCCTGAAGTTGCTGGAAGACGACAAGCACTACTTCCCCGACTACACCGCCGCGCCGGTGGTGCGTCAGGCAACGCTGGACGCCAACCCGAAACTGGCCGAGCAACTCAAGCCGCTGGCCGAACTGTTCGACGACGAAACCATGCGCCAGCTCAACGCGCGGGTCGATGTCGATCACGAAAGCCCATCGTCCGTTGCCGCCGATTTCCTGCGCCAACATCCGCTGAACTAAAGGAGGAAAAGTCATGGAATTTTTCAACGCCTTTTCCCATCTCGACTGGCAGCAGGTGATGCACCTGACCTGGCAGCACATCACCCTCGTCGGCATCGCCGTGACGTTGGCGATCCTCATCGGCGTGCCGCTGGGCATCCTGATGACGCGCTTCCCGACCCTCGCCGGTCCCTTGCAGGCCAGCGCCACGGTGCTGCTGACCGTGCCGTCGATTGCCCTCTTCGGCCTGCTGCTGCCGTTCTATTCCAAGTTCGGCCAGGGCCTCGGCCCGATGCCGGCAATCACCGCCGTGTTCCTTTATTCGCTGCTGCCGATCATGCGCAACACCTATCTCGCTTTGACTGGTGTAGAGCCGGGCATCCGTGAAGCGGCACGCGGCATCGGCATGACTTTCGGCCAGCGTCTGCGCATGGTCGAGTTGCCGATCGCCGTGCCGGTGATCCTCGCTGGCGTGCGCACCGCCGTGGTGATGAACATCGGCGTGATGACCATCGCCGCGACCATCGGCGCTGGCGGCCTCGGTGTGTTGATCCTCGCTTCCATCAGCCGCAGTGACATGTCGATGCTGATCGTCGGTGCACTGCTGGTCAGTCTTCTGGCCATTTTCGCTGACCTGTTTCTCCAATGGCTGCAACGCTCGTTGACTCCAAAAGGACTCCTCAAATGATCGAACTTCAAAACCTCAGCAAAACTTTCCAAAGCAACGGCAAAGATGTCAAAGCCGTGGACTCGGTGAGCCTGACCGTCAATGAAGGCGAAATCTGTGTGTTCCTCGGGCCATCGGGTTGCGGCAAAAGCACCACGCTGAAAATGATCAACCGCCTGATCAAACCGACCTCGGGCAAGATCCTCATCAACGGCGAAGACACCACCGATCTCGACGAAGTGACCCTGCGTCGCAATATCGGTTACGTGATCCAGCAGATCGGTCTGTTCCCCAACATGACCATCGAAGAAAACATTGTCGTCGTGCCGAAACTGCTCGGCTGGGACAAACAGAAATGCCACGACCGCGCCCGCGAATTGATGAGCATGATCAAGCTGGAGCCCAAGCAGTATCTGCATCGTTATCCGCGTGAATTGTCCGGTGGCCAGCAACAGCGCATCGGCGTGATCCGCGCACTGGCCGCCGACGCACCGCTGTTGCTGATGGACGAACCGTTCGGTGCGGTCGACCCGATCAACCGCGAGATGATCCAGAACGAGTTCTTCGAGATGCAGCGTGCGCTGAACAAGACTGTGATCATGGTCAGCCACGACATCGACGAAGCGATCAAACTCGGCGACAAGATTGCAATTTTCCGCGCCGGCAAACTGCTGCAGATCGATCATCCGGACACATTGCTGGCGCACCCGGCGGACGACTTTGTCAGCAACTTCGTCGGCCAGGACAGCACGCTCAAACGCCTGCTGTTGGTAAAAGCAGAAGACGCGGCGGACAACGCGCCGTCGGTCAGTCCGGAAACCCCGGTGGCCGATGCGCTGGAGCTGATGGACGAACATGACCGTCGTTATGTCGTCGTCACTTGTGCTGATAACAAGGCGCTGGGTTACGTGCGTCGCCGCGACCTGCACCGCCAGACCGGCACTTGCGCGCAGTTCCTGCGTGAGTTCAACGCCACCGCCGCGTATGACGAGCATTTGCGCATTCTGTTGTCGCGCATGTACGAGTTCAATCGCGCGTGGCTGCCAGTGATGGATGCCGAACGGGTGTTCCTCGGCGAGGTCACGCAGGAGTCGATTGCCGAGTATCTGAGCTCCGGCAAATCTCGCGGCGGCAAGACCAGTATCGTCTCGCCAGCTGAGGCTGTGGTCGCCTGATTTTCGGATAGGAAACACAAATCCCTGTAGGAGTGAGCCTGCTCGCGATTGGCAATTTCAGTCGATGAAGATGTTGACTGAAAAAATGTCATCGCGAGCAGGCTCACTCCTACAGAACCGGGTATGAATTTTCGTCATTACAAGGCGGAAAAGAATCTCAACACCCGCCCCTCTGAATTGTTCCCGAACCTGCTGCTCGAAACAGCCAAAATCCCCTTCACACCCGCCTCTCGCCGCCAACGTCGCCGATGTTGACGCCATCACACTTACCCACGACTTAGCTGACAACAGCGGCGAACGTGCAGGTATTTTTAACACTGCGAAATTCCAGGGGAACATCTGTCCGTCATCTCGGTCGGCTACAAAGAGAGTTGAAAGCAACGCACGTCAGAAGCGTGCAAAAACGCGACATTTTTAGTTGATCTCAGGCCCCTCACGCCCTAAAGTTCGCGCCGAACGTCCATGCTGGAAACGATCCATCCGGCTCAAGTACTGACGACGAGACAGCAAGGCCAAGGGCAAATCCGCCCATGGCCTTTTTGCTTTCGGCGACATGCCTTGGGAAGTAGGCGAACCAAAGTGGGGATACGGAGGGCGTTCATTTGCACCCATTGATTAACGACGTTTGCCAGTAGGAGTTCCCAGCATGTCGATCCAGGTCGAAGACTATTTCGCGCGCGCTACATTCGACAAAATGAAGGCGTTCGCCGACAAACAGGAAACCCCGTTCGTGGTGATCGACACCGCGATGATCAGCCAGGCCTACGACGACCTGCGCGCCGGTTTCGAATTCGCCAAGGTCTACTACGCGGTCAAGGCCAACCCGGCCGTCGAGATCATCGACCTGCTCAAAGAGAAAGGTTCGAGCTTCGACATCGCCTCGATCTACGAGCTGGACAAGGTGATGGATCGCGGCGTCAGCGCCGACCGTATCAGCTACGGCAACACCATCAAGAAATCCAAGGACATCCGCTACTTCTACGAGAAGGGCGTGCGTCTGTTCTCCACCGACTCCGAAGCCGACCTGCGCAACATCGCCAAGGCTGCACCGGGTTCGAAAGTCTATGTGCGTATCCTCACCGAAGGCTCGACCACGGCTGACTGGCCACTGTCGCGCAAATTCGGCTGCCAGACCGACATGGCCATGGACCTGCTGATCCTCGCTCGCGACCTCGGCCTGGTGCCTTATGGCATCTCGTTCCACGTCGGTTCGCAACAGCGCGACATCAGCGTCTGGGACGCGGCGATCGCCAAGGTCAAAGTGATCTTCGAGCGTTTGAAAGAAGAAGACGGCATCCACCTGAAGCTGATCAACATGGGCGGTGGCTTCCCGGCCAACTACATCACCCGCACCAACAGCCTGGAAACCTACGCCGAAGAAATCATCCGCTTCCTGAAAGAAGACTTCGGTGATGACCTGCCGGAAATCATTCTCGAGCCGGGCCGTTCATTGATCGCCAACGCCGGCATTCTGGTCAGCGAAGTGGTACTGGTTGCCCGCAAGTCGCGCACAGCGGTCGAGCGTTGGGTGTACACCGATGTGGGCAAATTCTCCGGCCTGATCGAAACCATGGACGAAGCGATCAAGTTCCCGATCTGGACCGAGAAGAAAGGCGAGATGGAAGAAGTGGTCATCGCCGGCCCGACCTGCGACAGCGCCGACATCATGTACGAGAACTACAAGTACGGTCTGCCGCTGAACCTGGCGATCGGTGATCGCCTGTACTGGCTGTCGACCGGTGCGTACACCACCAGTTACAGCGCGGTTGAGTTCAATGGCTTTCCGCCGTTGAAATCGTTCTACGTTTAAGCCCCCTGATCCAGAAAAAAGGTCCATGTAAATGGACCTTTTTTTATTTCCTTAACCACGTCTCGAGATGAGTCAACTTACTCATAGCGCCTTCAGCATCCTCCCGAACAGTGGCCAGTTTGAAATTCAATCTGCCCAGGGTCTCCATGTCATCGGTTTTCGACAGTGCGAGTCGCAGGCGATCCAGGCTTTGGGAGATTTCTTCGATAAATACCCCCCAGTGAGTTGCCAATATCGCGAACTGATCGAAGACTTGCGACACATCAGCCACGTACTCGCGTGCTCTGATCACAGGATCAGGCGACGAGTAGTTGATCTGCCAGATAGGTGTCGTATCGAAACTCTTGAACATCTCCGAGGCAACAACAGGCTGGGCGTGGCACTCGCAGGTGCGATATCCCATCTCCTTGATAAAAACCGATTTCAACCCGAATGAATTTTCATACACCGCCTGGATTGACTGATCAGTTGTAATCAGGTCGCCCTTGAGCGCATAAAACAAACTCCCAAGCCCGCTCACCAGCGCTTTGATCGTGCGCGGCGGATTCGAACTCCAGATCGGGGACTGGGTGAAGTAACTAAAATCCACTTGATCAACCGGTACGCTTCTGGACGTCTGCGCCGTGATCTCTGAAGCTTCACGGGTGAACGTCTCCAGTGCGCGTGCGCTGCCATATGCCCGGTTTCTCACTTCTTCGATACGCCGCCAAACGCCTTGCAGATTTCGCTCATTGAAGACAACGCTGTTCAAACGTGAGTCGTAAGGCAAATAGGCCGCCTGGTGGCCGCTTTTTGCGCGACGCTCAAGTACAAGATTGGCCTTGTCATGGGTCGGGACAAACTGCCCCAGCATAAACGTAAAGCGATCCAGTACCCGACGTTGTTCCCCGGTGAACTCATAGGTGACTGTATTCATATACCCTGAAGAGGGTAGCGTGCAAAAACACGCTGCCCTCACCTCCTCGTTATACAGTCAGTGTTTTCAGATACTTGCCAATGGCAGGGAGCGTGCCGATGGCAAAATCAACGCGCTCCTCGACTGCTTTCGATTTGATCTGCGCAAACTGGTCAAGCACACCTTCGAAGTAGGCCGGTAACTTGGCATATTCATCGACGAACATCTGACGGTCGCCGTCAACTTTATCCAGTGTTTCCAGCAACTCTATTCGTCCCATGGCCAACTCGACATCCTGCACGCACTTTTTCGACTGTGCTTTCAGGGTGGCGACTTTGCCTCTAAGTTGGTTATATGCCGCCACCATCTGCAGAAAGTTAATCGCCTCGCCGATACCCGCGACCAACTTCTTCAGCGTGTCCATGGCCAGCATCGCGACTTGCACCTGGGGCGGAGCCAACCCGAGGCTTTTCAAGCTGTCCAGCGATAAGGCTGCTTCTTCACCGATTTTCTCGATCCCTGCTTTAACGATCAGGTCGATGGCCTCGGATACCGACTTGACCTCCTTCTCCAGTTCTTGCAACTGCGAATCGATTTTACCCTTTCGCTCTTCCGCAAAGGCTTGATCGTCTTGCAGGGTAGTCACCAACTTGGCCGAATCCTCTCGACTGTAGGGCGACTGCAGGTTCTTATGAACACTCTTGAAATTTCGGGTTTCCGTCGATAGCTTGCCGAGCAGACTTTTCAGTTCAATCTCCATGTCCTCACGAACTTCTTCCGCGTCGTCGGGATTCTTGACCTCCTCCTGATACTCTTCCAGCTTGTTTTGCGAGCGTTGCAGATTGAAGGCAATGGTCTGACTTTGCACCCGCACATCAACAGTTGCCGTATTTGCAGAAACGGCCAGATTATTAATCGTCTGAACGGCGCCAGGGGCGTAGTTGTATCTTTCGAAAAGCATCTGCGCCGTCGTATTGTTGCTTTGCAACTCAGTGTTAGAAGCGCGCAATTTGGCCACGTCGAAATCGGCCGAGCCATTAAAAGACCTGAACATACTTACCTTCCCAGAAAAATTGATTCGACCACGCTCGTATTCTTTATCAGCCTGCACGAACACATTCAGCAGTTGATCCGAACTGGTTTTGATCTGCTCCCAAGGCTCGACAATACTGATGATCTGATTCTTGAAACGCCTCAACGAGGTCGCATCCTCAAGCAAGTCAGCAGACTTTTTCGATTCGCCGATAAACAGGCTCAGCGCGTTCCAGACCAGCATGAGATTTTGCGTCGCAACTTCCGCATCGATCGCCACGCTGGTGAGTTCTTGAAGATCATCACGAACCCGGTTCAGCGAACTTAGCGTTTTGCTTTTGGCCGCCATTTTCTGGTTGTCCCGCTGCTGCTCTTCCCTGAGCGCGTTTCGCTGCTTGCGAATACCTTCAGCTTTAACGCCAGTGTAAATGGCAAGGATCAGCCCACCGATATTCAGCCCTGCCGCCGACTTGATCGCTTCCTGAACCATCTGATCATATTGTTTATTAAGGACATCAATTTCTTTAGAGCGCTCATCAATTTGATCCTGCAGTTCCTTGACATCTTTTTGATAGGTATTGCTCGCCACAGCTTTCAATCGAAGTTTGATTTGTGGCAGTACGTCTTCGCGCATGTCTTTGCCGAAGTTATCCAACTCCTCCCGTACGTTTTCGGCCCGTACGTGAGCATCGCGGACTTTCTTGAGTATGTCGTCAAGGTACAACTTCAGTTCAGGCACATCGCCGGCAGGCAAGCCGAGATCGGGAAGAGCCGGGTTCTGCAGCTTCAACTTCAAATACTCTTCCGGCGTATTGATATCATGTTCCTCAAGGTACTTGGAAACCTTGAGATCTTCATAGATCTCTACAATCGCATTGCCAGTCAAAAGAATGCTGCCAGCGAAGATCTTCAGATCCGTGCCGGTCAGCATTATTTTTTCCCGCAACGGCGACCAGCGTCTGGCGTGCTCGAATGTTTTCTTGAACGTTACCAGAAAGTCTGCGGCGGTCAGACCAGCCCCACCTGATTCACCTTGACCATAATCCAGGTACACGCCTACATCATGGAGATTGACCGGAAGCGAAAGCCCCAAGACTTCATACTTGCGCAGATCAATAATCTGCTCTTTGGTTAGTTGCAGTCCGGGCTCACGAGTATATTCGTCTCCCTCACCCGCCGAAGCGTTTACAAATAGCTTTGGCGCTTTAGCCGCCGCATCAAATATCTTACCGTTCATCCTTGAGATCCTTTCCCATATCGGGCGTCAACAACTAATACTTGAAGTTAGTCACCCGCCAATTAAACTAGCGAAGTGCCAAACAACATTAATCGTCAACGTGCGAATCCCACAACTTTTAAAATGTTCTAAAATACGACAACAACCCCTATCGACAAAACCAACTAAGGCCTAACAACCACTGCCGCACAATTCGGCCTTCCACGGACCTGGAAAGTTGAATTTCTTGCACTTTCATCGAGAAAACAAACCCTACTAATAACGCCTTACACCGTAGTCCACTGAGCGAGACGCGCGTGATAGGCATCCGCCATTTCACGGACTTTAGGATGTTGTGCTTTCAGTAATGACTCGGCACTCGTGCGCAGGAAGTTCAAGTTCCCCCCCGCCAGCGCTTTCTGCAACCACAGAACGGCATCATCGATCCTGCCTTCATCGGCCAGCACCGCCGCAAAGCTGAACTGCCCACGAAAATCCCCGCCCTCAGCCGAACGCCGATACCAGTCGCGAGCCGCTCGCGGGTCTGCCGGGCACACCTGCCCTTCTTCCAGATATCTCCCCAGCAGATTCATCGACTTCGCATGACCCAACTCAGCCGCGCGTCGATACAACGCCAGCGCCTGCAGATGATCCACGGTAACTCCGCGCCCGGTCGCCAGCAGATTGGCGAGGTTGTACATCGCCCAATCCAGTCCGACATTCGCAGCAATCCGATAATGCTGCGCGGCAATCGCCGGGTCTGCCGCACAACCCCAACCGTGCTCATGACAGCGCCCGAGCATATTGCGCGCCATCAGATGCCCGCGCCCGGCGGCGATGCCGAACCAGCGCAGCGCCAGCGCTTCATCCTTGGCGATGCCTTGGCCATCCAGAAGAATCTGTCCAAGCAACGCCTGCGCTTCAACCTCGCCCTCGCCCGCCGCGAGCAAAATCGCCTGCGCCGCGCGGGCCGGACTTTCGCTGAGCATGGCGCTGAGTTGTTCGCCGCTGAGGACTTCCTCGCGACGTAGCAGGAAACTCATACCTCGACCCAGCGGCGCAGCAGGTTGTGATAGGTGCCGGTCAGGCGGATCAGTGAAGGATGATCAGGCATGTCTTGGGTGAGCTGCTGGATCGCGCCGTCCATCTCGAACAGCAGCGCGCGCTGGCTGTCTTCGCGCACCAGGCTCTGCGTCCAGAAGAATGAGGCATAGCGCGCGCCACGGGTAACCGCGTTGACCTTATGCAGACTGGTGCCGGGGTACAAAACCATATCGCCGGCAGGCAGTTTCACTTGCTGAGTGCCGTAGGTGTCGTGGATTTCCAGCTCGCCGCCGTCGTAATCCTCAGGCTCGCTGAAGAACAACGTCGCCGACAAATCGGTGCGCACGCGCTCAATACTGCCCTTCGGTTGGCGCACGGCGTTGTCGATGTGGAAATCGAAACTGCCGCCGGCCGTGTAACAGTTCACTAACGGTGGGAAGACTTTGTGCGGCAGCGCGGCCGACATGAACAACGGATTTTTCCACAACCGCTCAAGCATCGCCGCGCCAATTTCCTTGGCCAGTGGATGGCCTTCAGGCAATTGCAGGTTGTGCTTGGCCTTGGCCGACTGGAAGCCAGCGGTGATCTTGCCATCAGCCCAATCGGCCTGCTCCAGTGCCTCGCGAATGCGCTGCACCTCGTCTTTCGCGAACAGTGCGGGGATGTGCAGCAGCATGGTGATGTCACCTGATGGCAAAGAGGCGGCAATGGTATTGATTCTTATTGGCTGTGTAAAACCCGGGAGACGAACGAACTGGCAGAAACCGTAAGGTTAAATTGTAAAGAATGTAAATTCAGTGCAGTTAGCAATGTTTCGCAATTGATACGAATACCTGTTTACCCTATATTCCGCCGCCTCAAATCCTTGGGGAGGGGAATAAAAATGGCACGTCAACACGCACAATTACCGGTCAGTTCACCACGTCTGCTCGCTTCGGCAATTGGTGTAGCGATCACCGCAGGCTCCGCTGGCCACATGGTCTTCGCTGCGGAAAAAACCGAGAGCAAAGCCTCCGGCAATGCCATCGCCCTGGACGCCACCGCCATCACCGGCGAAGCCCAGGACTCGACGTCCTACCAGGTCGAAAAAGCCTCCTCGCCCAAGTACACCGCGCCGCTGGTCGACACGCCGCGCTCGGTGACCGTGATTCCGCAACAGGTTCTGAAAGACACCGGCGCCCTGAACATGCAGGACGCGCTGCGTACCGTGCCGGGCATCACCTTCGGTGCCGGTGAAGGTGGTAACCCACAGGGCGACCGTCCGTTCATCCGTGGTTTTGACGCCCAGGGCGACACCTACCTCGACGGCGTGCGCGACACCGGTTCGCAGAGCCGCGAAATCTTCGCCGTGGAAAACATTGAAGTCAGCAAGGGCCCGAACTCCGCTATCGGCGGTCGCGGCGCAGCGGGCGGTAGCATCAACCTGGTGAGCAAAAAAGCGCACCTGGGCAACTCGTTCGACGGTGGCTTCACCTGGGGTTCCGACCAGACCCAGCGCTACACCCTCGACGGCAACTACCAGTTCAGCGACACCGCCGCTGGCCGTCTGAACCTGATGAGCCACGAGAGCAACGTCGCCGGTCGCGACAAGGTCGATTACGACCGTTGGGGTATCGCCCCGTCCCTAGCGTTTGGCCTGGGCACCGACACCCGCGTCAACCTCGATTACTACCATCTGGAAAGCAACGACACCCCGGACTCGGGCGTGCCGTACACCATTCCAACCGGCGGTTCGGCTGCACGCACCAAGTCCAACCCGGACAAGCCGTACTCGGGTGGCGATCACAGCAACTTCTACGGTCTGGATCGCGACTTCCGCAAGGGCCGCACCGACACCGCGACCTTCGCCATCGAGCACGACCTGAGCGACTCGCTGACCCTCAAGAACACCCTGCGTCACGGCACCAGCATGCAGGATTACATCCTCACCCAGCCGGATGACAGCAAGGGCAACGTCAACAACGGCAGCGTCTGGCGTCGTGCCAATACTCGGGTGAGCAACACCGAGACCACCACCAACCAGACTGACCTGTTCGGCAACTTCTACGTTGCGGGCTTCAAGAACAGCTTCTCCACCGGCGTTGAATACACCCGTGAGGAAAGCCAGAAGTCCTCGTACAACGTCAACACCGACACCACGCCGCGCACCAGCGCAGCGACCACTAACTGCAACCCGGGTCTGATCGGCGCGGCCAGCGGCTACAACTGCACCTCGCTGTCGAACCCGACCCCGAACGATCCGTGGAACGGCGCGATCTCGCGCAACTACGCCGGCACTGACACCCAGTCCGATACGTACGCACTGTATGTATTCGACACCCTGGAGTTGTCCGAGCAATGGCTGGTGAACATGGGCCTGCGTTACGACCACTTCGAAACCGGCTACAAGACTTACACCAACGCCGGCACCACCACTTCGAAGGGTGCTGACACCAGCGAGTTCGTCACCGGTCAGTTCGGTGTCGTCTACAAGCCAGCAGAGAACGGCAGCATTTACGCGTCCTACGCGACCTCGGCGACTCCACCGGGCAACACGCTGGGTGAAGGTCAGGAAGGCAACCCGCTGGGCGGCACGGCAGATCGCAGCGGCAATCTGCTGAGCAGCGACATGGAGCCGGAAACCACCAAGAATTACGAAATCGGCACCAAGTGGGATTTGCTCAACGATCGTCTGTCGCTGACCGCTGACATCTTCCGCACCGAGAAAGAAAACGCTCGCGTGCAAGTCGATACTTCGTCGTACGAAAACGCCGGCAAGACCCGCGTGCAAGGTGTCGAACTGTCGGCCAGCGGCAAGATCACCGACAAATGGCAAGTGTTCGCCGGCTACGCCTACATGGACAGCGAACAGGTCGATGGCGGTCCGCTGGGCCGGGCCAACGATGGCAACGAACTGCCGAACACGCCGAAGAACAGCGCCAGCCTGTGGACCACTTACCAGGTCACGCCGAAGCTGACCATCGGTGGCGGTGCGTTCTACGTGGATGACGTGTTCGGCAGCGTGGCCAACACCACCATGGTCGATTCGTACGTTCGCTACGACGCGATGGCAGCGTACAAGCTGACCAAGAACGTCGACCTGCAACTCAACGTGCAGAACCTGACCAACGAGAACTACTACGACAAAGCCTTCTCGACCCACTTCGCCAACCAGGCGGCGGGCCGTACGGCGCTGTTGAGCACCAATTTCCACTTCTAAACAACGCTGTAAATGTGGGAGCTAGCCCTGCTAGCGAAAGCGGTGTGTCAGTCAACATCCATGTCACTGACAAATCGCATTCGCTAGCAGGGCTAGCTCCCACAGGAGATCTGCAAAACAGATCCGGCCCCGTTCATTCAATTGAACGGGGCTTTTCTGCGTAATAAAGAACGCTTCTCGATAACCCACGGCATAATGCGCGCCGTGAAGACAATTTCCGAATGGACGGCGAGTGACGTGTTGAAGAAAACCCTGTTCCAGTTGCACTGGTTTTTTGGCATCACCGCAGGCCTGGTGCTGGCCTTGATGGGCATCACCGGCGCGGCCTATTCGTTTCAGGACGAAATCCTGCGGGCGATCAATCCGTCCGTCCTGCAAGTGGAAAAACAAGTCGCCGGCGTCCTGCCCCCGGTTGAACTGGTCGAGCGCATCGAAGCCACCTCGGGTAAAAAAGTCTCGATGCTTTGGGTCGAGACCGACAGCGGCAACGCGGCGAAAGTGTTTTTCACCCCGCCCAAGGGCGAACGTCGCGGTGAAATGCGCTACTTCGACCCGTACACCGGCGAGTTCATGGGCGATGCCGTCGGCCAGGACTTTTTCGGCCTGATGCTGCAACTGCACCGCTTTCTCGCCATGGGCGATACCGGCCGCAACATCACCGGCGCCTGCACGCTGATCCTGCTGTTTTTCTGCCTCTCCGGTTTGTACCTGCGCTGGCCGCGTCAGTGGAACAGTTGGCGTGTATGGCTAACGCTGGACTGGAAGAAAAAGGGCCGCGCCTTCAATTGGGATCTGCACTCGGTGGCGGGCACCTGGTGTCTGCTGGTGTATCTGCTGCTGGCGCTGACCGGGTTGTCGTGGTCGTACGAGTGGTACAACAAAGGCCTGACCAAATTGCTTTCCGACGCGCCGCAAAACGAGCGCGTGCGCGGGGGTCGCGGCCCGGCACCGGAAGGCCCGGCACCGACCGCCGACTACGCGGCGATGTGGAGCAGCATCTACAGCGCTGCCGGCCCAGGCCTGTCTGCCTACAACATTCGGATGCCGCCGGTGGCCGGTCAACCGGCGACGGTGTTCTACCTGCTGGAAAGTTCGCCACATGATCGTGCACTGAACCAGATCACCCTCGACCCGGCCACCGGCATCGTCAAAAGGGTCGACCGCTACGCCGACAAGAGCTTCAAGGCACAACTGCTGACCAGCATTTATGCGCTGCACGTCGGCAGCTATTTCGGCCTCGTCGGGCGGATCATCATCACGCTCGCGGCGGTGTGCATGCCGCTGTTTTTCATCACTGGATGGCTGCTGTATCTCGACCGTCGACGCAAGAAAAAGCAGATCAAGGATGCACGCAAAGGTCTCGACCAACCGGCCGACGACGCCTCGGCGTGGCTGATCGGATTCGCCAGTCAAAGCGGTTTCGCCGAGCAATTGGCGTGGCAAACCGCCGGGCAATTGCAGGCCGCCGGTTTGCCGGTGAAAGTGCAACCGCTGGCCAATGTCAGCGAGCAGGATTTGCGTGAATCGAACAACGCGCTGTTTGTGGTCAGCACCTTCGGCGACGGCGAAGCACCGGACAGCGCGCGTGGTTTCGAGCGCAAAGTCTTGAGCAAAGCCTCGACACTCGACAGCTTGAACTACTCGGTGCTCGGTCTCGGTGATCGTCAGTATCAGCACTTCTGCGGTTTCGCCAAACGCCTGCATCAGTGGCTGGGCGAACACGGTGGCAAGACGCTGTTTGCCCCGGTGGAAGTCGACAGCGGCGATCCCTATGCGCTGCGTCACTGGCAGACACAACTCGGCCTGCTCACCGGGCAGGCGCCGGTCGATACCTGGCAAGCGCCGAGCTACGACAACTGGACGCTGACACGCCGCGAACTGATGAACCCGGACAGCAGCGGTTCGCCGGTTTATCTGCTGGGCTTGAGTGCACCGAACACCAGCAGTTGGCTGGCTGGCGATCTGGTCGAAGTGCTGCCACGCAACTGCCCGTGGGCCATCGAACATTTCCTCGACGGACTCGGCATTCGTGGCGAGACCACGGTGAAAATCAATGGCCTCGACGAGCCACTGGAAGTCGCGCTGGCCTCGCGCCAATTGCCTGAACACCGCGCACATCTGGTCGGCCTTCACGCGCAATCACTGGTCGACGCGATGGTGCCGTTGGCCATGCGCGAATACTCGATCGCCTCGATTGCGGCGGACGGTGTGCTAGAGCTGATCGTGCGTCAGGAACAGCATGCCGATGGCAGCTTGGGTATCGCTTCCGGCTGGTTAACCGAACATGCACCAGTGGGTGGCAGTATCAGCCTGCGCGTGCGCCGCAACAGTGGTTTCCATCTGCCCAATGAACCGCTGCCGATGATTCTGCTGGGCAACGGCACCGGTCTGGCCGGGTTGCGCAGTTTGCTCAAGGCGCGGATTGCCGATGGTCAGCAGCGCCAGTGGTTGCTGTTTGGCGAGCGCAATCGTGAACACGATTTCCTCTGCCGTGCCGAGCTGGAAGAATGGCTGGTCAATGGTGATCTGGAACGGCTGGATCTGGCGTTTTCGCGGGATCAGGCGGAGAAGATTTACGTGCAGGATCGCTTGCGCGAGTCGGCGGGTGAGTTGAAGAAGTGGCTGGCGGATGGGGCCGTTATCTACATCTGCGGCAGCCTTCAGGGCATGGCTTCGGGCGTGGATCAGGTACTCAATGACATTCTCGGCAGCGCCGAAGTCGAGCGCCTGATCGAGCAGGGCCGCTACCGCCGCGACGTCTACTGACACACCGCTTTCCCTGTAGGAGCTGCCGCAGGCTCGGGCCGCGTTCGGACGATCTTTTGATCTTGATCTTTTCAAAAGCAGGATCAAAAGATCGTCCGAACGCGGCCCGAGCCTGCGGCAGCTCCTACAGAGGGGGTCAGACGGGTTGTAGTTTTTTCTCGAAAACCGCCACCCCATCCAAATCCCGCAACACGACACTCATCTCCCCGCTCTGCCCTTCAATATTCACCTCACCAAAAAACTGAAACCCGGCAAACGGCGAGGTGTTCTGCGCGGGCGGCGCCTTCTCGAACACCACTTCCGGGCCGAAGGTTTTATCCAGCGGATTAGGCCCAAAACTCCCGGCATTCAACGGCCCCGCGACAAATTCCCAGAACGGTTCGAAGTCCTGAAACGCCGCGCGATCCGGGTGATAGTGATGCGCCGCGCAGTAATGCACGTCCGCCGTCAGGAAGACGAAATTGCGCACCTGCTGTGCGCGCAGATAACCGAGCAATTCGGCGATTTCCAGTTCGCGCCCCTGCGCCGGTCCCGGATCACCGTTGGCCACCGCTTCCCAACGCGCCACACCCGGACTGACCTCGCCATCCGGCACGCCAAGCCCGATCGGCATGTCAGCGGCGATGACCTTCCACTGCGCTTTGGACTTCTTCAAACCGTGCTTGAGCCAGTCCAGTTGCTCCCGTCCGAGAAACGGTTTTGCCGCGCCGAGGTTGTCGTCGTTGGCGCCGCGATAACTGCGCATGTCGAGCACGAACACATCGAGCATCGGGCCATAATTGATCTTGCGATAAATCCGCCCGCCTCCGTCGGCAGCCTGCAAACGCATCGGTGAATATTCCAGCCACGCTTTGCGCGCGCGCCCGACCAGGGTGTGGATATCTTTCTCCTGATAACGCTCGTCGAGCTGCTTGCCGGGGGACCAGTTGTTGACCACTTCATGGTCGTCCCACTGCCAGATCTGCGGCACTTCGGCGTTGAAGCGACGGATGTTTTCGTCCATCAGGTTGTAGCGGTAGTTGCCGCGATAATCATCGAGAGTCTGCGCGACTTTGCTCTTGGCTTCGGTGGTGATGTTGCGCCAGATGCGCCCACCCTCGGTGGTGAGCTGAGCGGGCACCGGACCGTCGGCGTAGATGGTGTCGCCGCTGTGGATAAAGAAGTCCGGCAGGCGCAAGCGCATGGACTCGTAGATGCGCATGCCGCCGATGTCCGGGTTGATGCCGAAGCCCTGACCGACGGTGTCGCCGCTCCAGACGAAACGAATGTTGCGCCGCGCCATCGGTGCGCTGCGCAAGTGGCCAAGCCATGGCTCGCTGGCGGCGCCGGTACGGGCGTCCTTGAAATACACCCGATAGAAAATCGCCTGATCGGTGGGCAGCCCGCTGAGTTCAACGCGGGCGGTGAAATCTGTGCGCGCATCGGCGAGTGCGGAGATCAGTCGACGTGGATTGCGAAACTGGCTGCGGGTGTCCCACTCGACCACCATGTGCGCGGGGCGATCGCTACGGCTCCAGATCATCGCGCGGTCGCCTTGCAGGTCACCGGACTGCACGCCATCGGTCAGTTGCGGGCGATCCTTGACCGAAGCAATCACCGCCGGCGCCAGCCCCGGCATCAGCAGCCCGGCGCCGATACCTTGCACGACACGCCGGCGACCGGGATTGAAATCGCTCATGGTGTTCTCCCTGGAAAAAGGAAAACTTAAGCACGCTCACATGACCCGCAAATGACACCTGCCACAGTGGATTTAGGGTGCTCACAGAATGTGAGGAGTGGCACACATTATTGTGGTAGCCAGCCCTGCTGGCGATAGCGGTGTGTCAGGCAACATCAATGTCACAGACAGATTGCTATCGCTAGCAGGGCTAGCTCCCACAGGGGATTTACGGTGATCACAGAGTGACGGGATTGGCACACATTATTGTGGGAGCTAGCCCTGCTGGCGATGGCGATGTGTCAGGCAACATCAATGTCACAGACAGATTGCTATCGCTAGCAGGCCTAGCTCCCACAGGGGATTTACGGTGATCACAGAGTGACGGGATTGGCACACATTATTGTGGGAGCTAGCCCTGCTGGCGATGGCGGTGTGTCAGGCGACATCGATGGCACAGACAGATTGCTATCGCTAGCAGGGCTAGCTCCCACAGGGGATTTAGGGTGCTCACAGAATGTGAGGATTGGCACACATTATTGTGGGAGCCAGCCCTGCTGGCGATGGCGGTGTGTCAGGCGACATCAATGTCACAGACAGATTGCTATCGCTAGCAGGCCTAGCTCCCACAGGGGATTTACGGTGATCACAGAGTGACAGGGTTGGCACATATTATTGTGGGAGCCAGCCCTGCTGGCGATGGCGGTGTGTCAGGCGACATCGATGGCACAGACCAGATTTCTATCGCTAGCAGGGCTAGCTCCCACAAAGGTTTTGCGGTGGCTATTAAGCCTTGGCAGGATCCAGCGCCAATTCGACGGCTTCCGGGCGTTTGACTGTGGCGTAGACCACGGCGGTTAACAAACTCCCCGCCACAATCGCCAGCAGATACAGCAACGCGTGGTTGATCGTGTTGGGAATGACCATCACGAACAAACCGCCATGCGGCGACATCAGTTTGCAGCTGAAATACATCGACAAGGCGCCGGCCAGCGCGCCACCGAGAATGCTCGCAGGGATCACCCGCAGCGGATCTTTCGCAGCAAACGGAATCGCCCCTTCGGAGATGAAGCACATGCCCAATACCAACGCCGCCTTACCCGCCTCACGCTCAGTCTGAGCGAACTTGCGTCGAGCGAGGAAAGTGGCGATGCCCATACCGATTGGCGGCACCATGCCAGCTGCCATGACGGCGGCAATCGGTGCATAGCTGGCATTGGCCGACGTCATCAGGCCGACCGAAAACGCATAGGCCGCTTTATTGATCGGCCCACCGAGGTCAACGCACATCATCGCGCCGAGTACCACGCCCAACAGCACGGCGTTGGCGGTGCCCATGTCTTTGAGGAACGTGGTCATGCTGGCGAGCACGCCTGCAACGGGTTGCCCCACCACATAGATCATGATCAAGCCGACAACCAGACTGGCCAGCAACGGGATGAGCAAAATCGGCTTCAACGCATCAAACGATTGCGGCAGACGCAGCCAGCGACTGATCGCGGCGGCGCTGTAACCGGCGAGGAAACCGGCGATGATGCCGCCAATGAAGCCCGCGCCCAGTGTGCTCGCCAGAACACCGCCGATCATGCCGGGCGCGATGCCTGGCCGATCGGCAATCGAATAGGCGATGTAACCGGCCAGCAACGGCACCATCAGGGTGAATGCCGCATCACCGATTTGCTTGAGCGCAGCCGGCAACGTTCCCTGCTCTTCGAAAGCATTGATGCCGAATGCGAACGACAACGCGATCATCAAACCGCCCGCCACGACCATCGGCAGCATGAACGACACGCCGGTCAGCAGGTGTTTGTAGACCCCGGTTTTCTCTGACCTGGTCGCAGATTTTCCATCACTGGCAGCGCTTTCCACCTTGCCTTCGGCCAGCGCTTTTTTCAGCGTCGCTTCGGACTGCTTCAACGCAATCCCGGTACCGCAACGATAGATTTTCTTGCCGGCGAAACGCTCGGTGGCGACTTCGATATCCGCCGCCAGCAGCACCACGTCTGCCTCGGCAATCGCTGTTGCGCTCAACGGGGTTTTCGCACCCACCGAGCCTTGGGTCTCGACTTGCAAGTCATAGCCCAGACGCTTGGCGGTTTGCTGCAAGGCTTCGGCGGCCATGAAGGTGTGAGCAACACCTGTCGGGCACGCGGTAATGGCGACGATGCGCGGTGCGCGTGGCGTATCCGCAACCGGTTCCGCCGTGCTGGCGACGTAGACTGATGCCTCTTCCGCGCCACGTCGCAGCACCGCTTCAACATCCTGCAGCGCCTGCGCCGGAGCAATCTGGAAAACCCGTTTGCCAACAAAACGCGTCATGTCGACCGCGCCGGTGGCGACCAGCAAAACCCACTCCGCCGCTGCGATCGTCGCCGCCGACAACTCGCGTTCCGGGTGCGCGGCATCGACCACTTCAACGCTGGTGCTCCAGCCCTGACGCTGCGCCGCCGCATCGAGCAATCGCGCGCAGAGCACACTGGTGACCATGCCGTTCGGGCAAGCCGTAACAATGGCTAATTTCATGACAAACCCTCTTATTGTTCTGTCAGGGGGCGCACGCGCACGCCCTGTTCGAGCTGCGCCAATTGCGCACGGTCGTTGATGCCGAAACCGATCTGGGTCACCGCCATCGCGGCGATCGCGGTGGCGGTGCGCAGGGTTTGCTCGGGCGTGTCGGCGCTGAGCAAACCGTGAAGCATGCCGGCCAGCAATGAATCACCGGCACCGACCGTGCTGGCGACGCTGACCTTCGGCGGCGTCGCATGCAGCGCAGAACCGACGCTGAACCAGTTCACGCCGTCAGCGCCGTGGGAGATCACCACGTGTTCGATGCCTTGCGCGTGCAAGCGCGCCGCAGCCTGCGCTTCGGCGACGGGAGAAACCACCTCGCAACCGAGTGCATCGGCGAGTTCTTCAGTGTTCGGTTTGATCAGCCATGGACTGGCTTTCAACGCTTCGCGCAACGCTTCGCCGCTGGAATCGAGGGCGACTTTCAGGCCAAGTTGATTGAGCCGTTTGATCAACTCGCGCAACCACTGCGCCGTCACGCCACGCGGCAAACTGCCGGCGACTACAACCGCGTCATGCCCCGGTGCAATCTGCACCAGACGCTCAAGCAACGCTTGCTGCGCGGCCGCATCGACCACCGGCCCCGGACCGTTAATGTCGGTGATGCGACCATCCTGTTCAGCGACTTTGATGTTGCTGCGCGTCTCGCCCGGCACGCGGATAAACGCGTCGACAAAACCGCGCTTGGCGAACAGGGTTTCGAACGCTTGCAGATTGTCTTCGCCGAGAAAACCACTGACCGTCAGTTGATGACCGAGGTCGGCCAGCACTTGCGCGACGTTCACGCCTTTGCCGGCGGCGTGGGTGTGCATCTCGTCGCTGCGATTGACCTGACCGGCCTCCAGACGTGGCAGTTCGACGGTGAGGTCGAGCGCAGGGTTTAGGGTCAGGGTAAGAATCTTGGCCATTACAGGGCCTCCACTAATGCGCGCACTTCGTTGGCGCTGCCCACGGCCAGGGCTTGTTGAGCAAGGGTTTGTGCCTGGGTCAGGCTGAGTTCGCGGATGCGTGCCTTGACTTCGGCGATGCTGCGCCCGGACACGCTGAGCTCATCGACACCGAGGCCGACCAACACCGGCACTGCCAGCGGATCCGCCGCCAGTTCGCCGCAGACGCCGACCCATTTGCCATGGGCATGGGCGGCGCGCACGGTGATGTCGATCAGTTGCAGTACCGCCGGGTGTAGGCCGTCAGCCTGCGCCGACAGCGTCGGGTGGCCGCGGTCGATGGCCAGGGTGTATTGGGTGAGGTCGTTGGTGCCGACGCTGAAGAAGTCGACTTCCTTGGCCAATACCGGCGCGAGCAATGCGGCGGACGGCACTTCGATCATGATCCCCAATTGCAGATCAGCGACCGGGATTTCCACGCGCAGGCGTTCAGTCATGTCGCGGGCCTGACGCCACTCTTCGACGCTGCCGACCATCGGGAACATGATCCGCAGCGGACGGTTGTCCGCCGAACGCAGCAAGGCGCGCAACTGCGCTTCCATGATCTGCGGTCGCTGCAGGGTCAGGCGAATGCCGCGCACGCCGAGGAACGGGTTTTCTTCCTTGGCGATCGACCAATACGGCAGCGGTTTGTCGCCGCCGACATCCAGCGTGCGCACCACCAACGGCCGCCCGGCGAGACCGTCGAGGACGCGGCGGTATTCGGCTTCTTGCGTGGCCTCGTCCGGTGCTTGCGGATGGGCCATGAAAATCAGTTCGGTGCGCAGCAGACCGATGCCTTCGGCGCCCTGCTCCACCGCGCTGATCACGCCGGCACTTTCGCCGATGTTGGCGAACACTTCGACGGCGTGACCGTCGGTGGTGTGTGCCGGTTGGTGGCGTTGTTCGGCGGCAATCTTCAGGCGTTGTTCGCGGGTGTCGCGTTCTTCGGCGGCGCGTTGCAGGGTCGCAGGATCGGCGTCGACATGCAGACGACCGCGTTGGCCATCGATAAGCAACGGCGTGCCTGGCGCCAGCAACAACACTGCGGCGCCAGCGCCAACCAAAGCAGGAATCCCGAGCGCTCGCGCAACGATTGCACTGTGCGCGGTGGCGCCGCCGCGTGCGGTGAGAATCCCCGCGACACGCGCCGGATCCAGCCGTGCAACGTCGGACGGGCCGACCTCGTCCATCACCAGAATGTACGGTTGCTCAGGCTCGTTCGGCGTTTCAATTCCGCACAGTTGCGCCAGCACACGGCGGCCGATGTCACGCAGATCCGCCGCACGTTCAGCGAGCAACGCGTCCTGCAGTGATTCCTGTTGTTTGGCCGCCGCTTCGATCACCGCCATCCACGCCGCTTCGGCGCTCTCGCCTTGCTTGAGGCGGGTGTCGACTTCATCGGTGAGTTCCGGGTCGTCGAGCATCTCCTGATGGGTGATAAAGATCTCGCGGATGGCTTTGGCCTTGCTGCGTTCAATCAAGCCTTGAATGTCGCTGCGCACATCGCTGAGCGCTTGTTTGAGGCGCTCGCGCTCGATGGCAGCAGACTCGCCCCGCAACGGGTAATCGATGGATTGCTGCACTTGAATGTGCGCCGGGCCGATGGCAATGCCGGGCGCGGCAGGAATGGCTTGCAACTGAGTGCCTGACGCCGGGGCAATGACTACTTCGGCGATGTCGGCAAAGACTTCGCGCTGTTCGCTAATCGCGGGCAGCGGCTCGACTTCTTCGCCGAGGCCTTCTTCGATAGCCGCGAGCAACTCCGGCAAGGCATCGGCGGCGATGCTCGGCTCGGCGATCAGTTCCAGCACCTGACCACGACGGGCACCGAGGCTGAGCAGTTTGCTAAGACTTTTCACCGACACGGCGCTGTCCTGACCGTCGACGATGCGCACGCGAATTTCGCCATCGAAACTCTTCGCCAGCTGCGCGAGGATCTTCGCCGGACGCGCGTGCAAGCCGTGGGCGTTGGCCAGCGCAATGCGTGCGCTCGGCCAGTCGGCAGGCAATTCACCGCCGAGCACTTCAAGTACTTTACGACTGCTGGTGGCACGGCCCAATTCATGGCCGCGCCCTTCGATCAGCAACGCACACAAACGTTCGAGCAGCGCTTGGTGCGCTTCGCCGAGGCTGGCCAGACAGAACAAACCGCTGAGTGGCTGGCCGAGGTAGCGCATCGGTTTGTCCGGGGTGACGAACGCCAGCCCCGGACGCTTCACCGTTTGCTCGCTGTGCAACCACCACAGACCGTCGCCCAACGGTAGCGCTTCCACTTGTTGCAGCACCGCCGAGAATCCGTTGCTCACACAATCGGCTTGGCGCAGCAGGCGCGCGCCACGCCAGACCAGTTCTTCAAAATCGTCCGCCGACACACCGAGGCCGATCATCTGCGCATCCAGCGCCAGCTCTTGCGGCGCGCCTTGCAACAGTTTCAGCAACGCTTCGGGGGAACTTGCACGACGCAGGGCCTGACCCAGATCGGTCTCGCCGAGGGCGCGGGTCAGCAGTTGCAGCAGACGCAAATGTTCGTCGGATTTGGCCGCGATGCCGATGGCCAGATAAACGATCTGGCCATCGCCCCAATCCACGCCCTCGGGGAACTGCATCAGGCGCACGCCAGTGGCGAAGACCTGATCGCGGGTTTCCGGGGTTCCGTGAGGAATGGCAATACCTTGACCGAGAAAGGTCGAGCCCTGGGCTTCCCGGGCCTGCAGGCCAGCGAGATAGCCGTCGGCGACCAGCCCATCGGCGACCAGATGATTGGCCAGCAATTGCAGGGCGGCGGGTTTATCCACAGCCGATTGGCCCATGGATATCTGCTCTATAGTGAGCTCGAGCATGCGATCTCCTTTTTGGCACATGAGGTGCCAGGTATTGTTTTGAATGGTTGCAGCTTAGGCGCTGGACAGCTTTGCTTTTCAGCGGCTGTTTTGGCGGTTTCACGGCAGAACCGGCCAAAGGCGTCTAAAACGTAGAAAATACGCCTGCTGAAACGTTTAATCTAGATTGATCGGCACGTTACTCGATAATGTCCCATCCTTGAAGTCCAACTTGTCGGATGCGTTGCGACAATAGTCGCCTGCCCTAATCGGGTAGGATTGGCGAAAATGTTGCGGCAAGCTCGAAAAAACAAGGAAATCCCGGGTTGAAACTCAGTGATATCGCGCGGTTGGCCGGAGTGTCCGTGACCACCGCCAGCTACGTCATCAACGGCAAGGCCGAACAGCAACGCATCAGTACCGCGACCGTCGAGCGCGTGCGGGCGGTGGTCGAACTGCACGGCTTCACGCCAAACCCTCAAGCGGCCGGGCTGCGCAGTCGGCATACGCGCACGCTGGGCTTTATTCTGCCGGATCTGGAAAACCCCAGTTACGCGCGGATCGCCAAACTGCTGGAACAAGGTGCGCGGGCTCGCGGTTATCAGTTGCTGATCGCCAGTTCCGATGATGCACCTGAAAGCGAGCGCCAGTTGCTGCAACTGTTCCGCGCACGTCGTTGCGATGCGCTGATCGTTGCCAGTTGCCTGCCCGCCGGTGACGACAGTTATCGGCAATTGCAGGCCAAAGGCACACCGATCATCGCCATCGACCGGGTCATGGAACCCGAGCATTTCTGCTCGGTGATCAGTGACGACCGCGAGGCCAGCCTGCACCTGACCCAGAGTCTGCTCGATCCGCCACTCAAGCAGATCGTACTGCTCGGCGCGCGCCCGGAACTGAGCATCAGCCAGGAACGTGCTGCCGGTTTCAAACAGGCGCTGGTCGACTTCAAAGGCGAAGTGCTGGTCGAGCACGCTGAATCCTTCAGCCGTGAGTGCGGCAAGCAATTGATGGAAGAACTCCTGCAGCGCCTGGGGCATTTGCCCGACGCACTGGTAACGACGTCCTACGTGCTGCTGCAGGGCGTGTTCGATGCGCTGCATGACTTCCCGCTGAAATCACGACCGCTGCGCCTCGGCACCTTCGGCGATACGCAGTTGCTGGATTTCCTGCCACTGCCGGTCAACGCCATGGCCCAGCAGCACCAGTTGATCGCCGACAAGGCGCTGGAACTGGCGCTCGCCGCCGTCGAGCAGTCGGAGTACAAGCCCGGCGTGCAAGCCATCGCGCGGACCTTCAAGCAGCGTATTCACCGGGACTGAACCGTGGAGCTGATCGACAGCCACACCCACCTCGACTTCCCCGACTTCGATGCTGATCGTCCGGTGTTGCTGGCCGACAGCCGTGCCCTCGGAGTGCGGCGGATGGTGGTGCTGGGGGTTTACGAGGGCAATTGGCAACGGGTGTGGGATCTGGTGCAGAGCGATGCCGATTTGTACGCGGCGTTTGGTTTGCACCCGGTGTATCTCGATCAGCATCGCCCGGAAGATTTGTCGGCACTCGGCGATTGGCTGACGCGCTTTCACGGTCATCG
The DNA here is from genome assembly GCF_058136335.1 of Pseudomonas sp. 4CAES_32.4. Lineage (NCBI taxonomy): Bacteria > Pseudomonadati > Pseudomonadota > Gammaproteobacteria > Pseudomonadales > Pseudomonadaceae > Pseudomonas > Pseudomonas sp. 4CAES_32.4. The sequence goes on along the minus strand of NZ_CM176882.1, from coordinate 898,503 downwards.
ACAGCTGTGTGCGGTAGGCGAAATCGGTCTGGATTACTTCATCGAAACGCTGGATCGCGAGCGCCAACAGTCGCTGTTCGAAGCACAGCTGCAACTGGCGGCGGACTTCGAATTGCCGGCGCTGATCCATGTGCGCCGCAGCCACGCGGCGGTGATTGCCACCCTCAAGCGCTTCAAGCTCAAACGTGCCGGAATCATCCATGCGTTTGCCGGCAGCCGCGAAGAGGCACGGGAATACATCAAGCTCGGCTTCAAACTGGGTCTGGGTGGCGCACCGACGTGGCCGCAGGCACTGCGCATGCATCGCGTGCTGGCGGAGTTACCACTGGCGTCTATCGTGCTGGAAACCGACTCACCGGACATGGCGCCCGCGATGTTTCCCGGTGTTCGCAATACGCCGGCGCATTTGCCGGCGATCTGCGCGGCTTTGGCCGAGCTGATGAAAATCAGCCCGGAGCAACTCGCCGCCGCCAGCACCGCGAACAGCTGTGAAGTGTTTGGCTGGCAATAATCGCCCCTGCAGGAGCTGCGGCACGCTGCGATCTTTTGATCTTTAAGATCGCAGCGTGCCGCAGCTCCTCAGGGGTTTTGTGTCCGGCTCAGACGCGGAAGGCGCTGATCAGTTGTTTGAGTTCCACGACCTGAGCGGACAACGCGCGGCTGGCATCTTCAGTCTGATGGGCGCCGTGGGCCGTGCGCTCGCCGGCGCGGTTGATCTCGACGATGTTCTGGTCAATGTCATGGGCCACCGCTGTTTGCTGCTCAACGGCAGCGGCGATCTGCTGGTTCTGATCGACGATCATGCCCACAGCGCCAAGGATGTTTTCCAGCGCCTGCTGAACCTTTTCCGACTGCCCGACCGTGCCATTGGCCATCTGATGGCTGACACCCATGGCTTTCACCGCCGCGCCGACACCGCCGTGCAACTTGGCGATCATCTGCTCGATCTCTTCGGTCGATTGCTGGGTGCGTTTGGCCAGGGTGCGCACCTCATCGGCAACCACGGCGAAACCGCGTCCCTGCTCGCCGGCACGGGCGGCTTCGATCGCGGCGTTTAGCGCCAGCAAGTTGGTCTGCTCGGCGATGCTCTTGATCACTTCGAGGACACGGCTGATCGACTGGCTGTCGCTGGCGAGTTGATTGATCACCAACACCGACTGATCGATCTCGCTCGCCAGCGCAGCAATGCTGCCCTGCTGCGACTCCACCAGGCCACGGCCACTGATGGTCTCGTCGTTGACGCTGTGGGCGCTGCTCACTGCGGCAGCTGCACTGCGCGCGACTTCCAGTGACGTCGCCGACATCTGGTTCATCGCCGTCGCCACTTGCTCGATCTGCGTGCGTTGCCCGGCGACCGCCTGATTGCTTTGCGCGGAGACGTTTTCAACCTGACCGGCCTGACGTTCAACTTCGCCGACAGTCTGGCCAACACGCTCAATCAAGTCGTGAATCTTCTTCACCGTGCCGTTGAACACTTCGCCCAACTCACCGAGTTCATCGCGGCTATGGGCGACGAAATTGACGGTCATGTCGCCCGCCGCGACCTTGTCCATCATCGCGCCGAGGCGTTTGAGCGTGGTGCGGGTCGAGGCGTAGAAACCGCCATAGAGATAGAAAATCAGCACGAACACCACCGACAACGCCGAGGCTTGCAAGATCATGTGCGTGCGGTTCTGCGCCAGTCGCTGCTGCAATTGGCTGTCGAGGAATTTCAGCGAAGACTCATTAAGCGCGTAGGTTTTGTCCATCAGCGCGGTGACCTGGTCGTAGAACGCCTGCCACGGTGCATCGAGGGTATCGGCCATCACCACTTGATCTTCGAACAGCTCGCTCGCCTGCTTCAGCGAGGCCTTGCTGTCGTCGGCCTGGGCGCTGAGTGATTCGCGGGCGGCTTTGCTGGAGCCAAGGGCGTCCTGCAGTTTCAAGCCGTATTCCGCCTGAAGTTTTTCGATTTTCACCAGCAACTCATCGAAACGCGTACTAGAGGCACTGTTGAGAAAACCCTGGGCGAGCGAATACGAACCTATCGCCCGGCCTTCGCCGACGGTCTGGGTAATGCTCGGCGTGATCAGGGTGACCAGTTCGCTGAGCTGACGGATATCGCCCTGATTGTCCCGACTCAAACCGGCCTGACTGGTGATGACCTGGCTGAAGATCTGCGCGTTGGTCACCAGTTTGCCGATCAAGGCGCTTTTGCTTTGCAGTGAGCTTTCGACCTGTTGGGCCTTGAACGCCGCAATCATTTCATCGCGTTTGCCATCGAAGACCTTGATCTGCTCGGGATCGTCGGTCATCGCCGTCAGACCTTGCAGGCGCGCCAACACCGCTTGTTCGAGCGTGGTGATTTTCGATTCGAGGTTGCCGGCCTTGCCCGACTGGCCAAGGGTGACGTTGATCTGCACCAGATTGTTCAGGGTTTCCAGATCCCGGCGCAGGGTCAGGCTGTTGCCCAGCAGGTCGAGGCTTTGCAGCTCGACCCGAGTGCCCTGGAATTCGCGATAGGAATCGCGCACCAGATAGAAATTGGTCACCAGCATCGGCACCAGGAACAGCACGCTGATCAAGCTGAACTTCATGCCGAAGCTCAGACGGTTCATCAGCGAGACGGCGGGATAGAGCAAGCTCTTCACTGGAAGTCTCCCTTGGTTTTTCTTGTTTTTATTGGCAGGCGCAGGACGACAGCAGATAGCCACTATCGGGCGCTGTCTCTGTATAGCTCAAATCGAAGGGAGGTTTTGTAACTTAAGGTTAACAACGAAAAAGATCGCAGCCTGCGGCAGCTCCCACAGGAAACACACAATCCCAGTGTAGGAGCTGCCGCAGGCTGCGATCTTGTGATCTTTCTTGAAATCAGTGAACCAGAACCGTCCACAAGGCAAACCCGGCATACCACAGCACTGCCGCACGCAGCAGCAGTTCCCACAGACAATCGAGGGTGTTGATGCCGTCCGGCCCGACCGCTGGCGGCGGGATCTCTCCAGCAGCCAATCCGACCTTGTTGATCAGTTGCGCAGCGCTGATGTTCCAGTTGAGCAGTTCATGCAGCATCACCCGGCTGACCGCAACAAAGTTGCCGACCAGCGCCAGGCTGGCGGCCAGCAAGCGCACCGGCACCCAGTCGAAGGCATGGCGCAATTGCCCGGCGCGCTCGACCAGTGCGGGATTTTTGCTGCGTTCTTCGGCCAGCGCCAGCAAGCGATAGGCCAACGCCGCCACCGGCCCGAGGAGGAAGTACCAGAAAATCACCGCGAAGAAACTTTGGTAGGCCTCCCAGAGCAAATGCCCCTGCACGCGATCGAGCAATTGCTCGCCGCTGTCGGCGCAGATATCCAGATCACGCTTGGCGACGTGGGCCGCCGCTTGCAGATCCTCGCGGCGCCAGGCATCGCGAAACGGCCCCAGGCCGCCGAGCAAGTCGCCTCGTCCCAGACTGTAAATCACCACCAGCAAATGCACTGGCAAGGCCAGCAGGCCGTAAGCCACCGGCTCCAGCACTAACAGCAACAAGCCGAGCAGCGCCACCGGCAGCAACACCAGAATCGTCAGTACCAGCCACGGCTTGTCGGCCAGTCGCTGGCTGCTTTCGAGTTTGTGCAGTTCGCGGATCCATCCGCCATCGCGTTGAAGCCGATGGCGCAGGGCCGAGAACTTCTCGATCCAGACCGCCAGCAGTAACACCAGAAAACTCATTGTCCTTCCTCTTGTGCCAGGGCGGCGCGGTAGCGCGCCCAGTCGAATCCCGGGCCAGGATCGGTCTTGCGCCCGGGAGCAATGTCGCTGTGCCCGCAAATACGGGCGCCGGTGATAGCCGGAAATGCTGTTTGCAACTGGCGGGTCAGCGCCGTCAACGCTTGATACTGCGCATCGGTGAACGGCAGATCATCGGTGCCTTCGAGTTCGATGCCCACGGAAAAATCGTTACAGGTTTCGCGACCCTCGAACACCGACACGCCAGCATGCCATGCCCGTTCAAGACAGGAGACAAACTGGGTGACCTTGCCGTCACGTTCGATCAGAAAGTGCGCCGAGACGCGCAGGTCGGCGATCCCTGCAAAATAGGGATGCTCGCTGACATCCAGACGATTCTGGAAAAATTCCTGCACCTTGCCTGTCGCAAATTGCGCCGGCGGCAGGCTGATGTTGTGGATGACCAACAGGGAGATTTCGCCCGCAGGGCGTTCATTGAAGTTGGGCGATGGGCAAACCTGCACCCCGTGACACCACCCGCTAGCGGGATCCAACTGCATACCGATTCCTTCAACGCCGACTGTGTTGGCGACCAGTATGCCGTGATCGCCCCCTGGCGCGCGATCACTTGCCGCTATTGAGTCGGCGCAGATTGCCCAGCACTGACTCCAGCGCCCGGTCGAACAGCAGCGTATCGTCCAGCGCACGGACGGCGCCACGGCGCAACTCCAGAGCGAGGCTGGTGCGGCTGCGTTCGCGCACTTTCGTCCCGGTACGATCGACAAAGATGTACTTGCCCGTCGTTTCGATAATGGCGGCCAGTTTGCAGCGCAAGCTGTGTTCGTCGTCTTCAGCAAACGCCACCCAACTGCCGAGGCGTAACTGGTCAACCTGGCGCAGCCCCGCGTCGTCGTGAGGCAAACGTACTGAGGCCAGTTCCACCGGGCCCTCGTCAGCGTTCGGCAAAACGATCTGCTGCGACACTTCGATCATCGCCGTCGCTTGATCGGACTCCACCGATCGCTCCAATACCTTGACGTGCAGCGCTTCGAGCTCGCTGAAAAACTCACTGGTGGCGAACGGATCGAACGCGATACTGGTCAGGCCATCACGCAGAGACTTGAGCAAACCCGGCACCAGAGCCAATAAACGCAGACTGGACTCAGGATCATCATGGCGCTGCACGCTCCAGATCAATTGCTCCATGGTCTGCACATCGGCCTGCCACTCGGCGGACTGATCGCCATGTTTGAGGCGCGTCAGCAGCAGCACTTTGCTCCAGGCGTTCTGGATGAAGGTGACCACCGACGGCGGCAGGACTTTGCCCAGCAATGCCTGATTCAATGCCTGTTCGACCCGGCGCCGGGCCAGTTCGGTTTTGGCGCGGCCTTCTTCGGCATCGCGCAAACGCTGCTCCAGCAGTTCGCTGCGGCGGCGCTCGTCGCTGGTAAAGGCGAGAAAGTCGGCGAGCAGCTCGGAGAAAATCGCCGGGTCATCGACAAAATCGCTGAGCAGGCGCTGTACCACTTGTTCGATGCGCACGTACAAACTGTCGCGCTCGGCACTGTCGCAGTCGCCCCAGCCCATGGCTGCATCGGCGATTTCATTGAGCAGGCGCCGCGCCGGATGGCTGCTGCGGCTGAAAAAACTTTTGTCGAGCACGGCGACTTTGAGCATCGGGATCTGCAAACGGGCGATCAGCGCCTTGAGCGAATCCGGCACGTTACGGTCCTCGAGGATACATTCGAAGACCATCGCGATCAGGTTGATCACATCTTCGTCTGCACCGCCGACGATCCGCGACTTGCCGCTTTTGACGCTGACCCGCGTCAGCAGTTGTTCGAGTTGATGGCGCAGATCGAAGTCGTCCTGCGCGGCGAGCGCTGGCACGTATTGTTGCAAATGCGAAAGCAGGCGCAGCAGGTCACGCGTGGTGATCGGTTGGCTCGCGCTGCTGGCTTCCAATGTCGGCGCCACGCTACCGCGCACATGCAACAACAACTCCTGCAGCGCGGCGAACACTTCCTGCACGCCTTCGTCGGCGGGCGTCGGCTCATGACTTTCTTCGCTGTAGACGCTGGCGGCCGCACGATCAATAGCGCGCCGCGCCGGTGCCGGTTTCAACGCCGGCAACACGCCGGTGGCAAGCAGCAACTGGTTGGCTTCAGCGTAAAGCTGTTCGGTCTCGGCCAGCACATAGCGCTCGAACAGTTTGAGCAGGATCAACTTGACCTTGATCTCCACGCCCAGATTGCGCCCGGCCTGCAAGAAGAACTCGCACAGCATCGCCGGGCCGAGCGGGTTGTGCTGATCGTCGAGGGTATGGCCGAGCAAGGCATTGAGCCGCAGGGTCAATTGATCAAGGGCGAAACCATCGCGCTTGAGGACCCGACCGACCATGGTTTCGACCGCTACGCTGCGCTCCATGTCATCAGTGCGCGGCGCCGTATCTTCGAACATCAGCGTGCGCGGCAGCGTGTTATGCGTGGGGTCGTATTGGGTAAGACCGACGAAGGCTTCGAAAAACAGCTCGAGAAATCCGCGCTCGATATTTTTACGCTTGAGGCGCAGGTCGCGCATGGCTTCGAAAAAGATGTTCTGCTCGACGTCATTGCGCGCCCGATCGGCCATTTCAAACAGCGTGTCGTCGGCGTTATCGAACAGCTCCTGCAAGCCGTGGCGCAGTTGCTGCGCGGCCTTGTCGCGAACCTGAAGCAGAATCACAGGCAGGCGGGCGAGCGGCGAGTGATTCGCCTGATCGATAGCGCCTTTGTGCAAAGGCACCACTTTCCCGTCGTTGTGCATCCAAGCCTCCTGGAACGGTGATTCTTTGGACGTCAAAGCTATGACGTCAAATGCAAGGCGGATTATCTTGCAAAAGATGTCCCCGGCGCTATAGCCGTCAGGGTTTCCCCTATACCGGCGCCCTTCCAGTGACCACGGCTCAACGCGGTTTGCTCAAACAAATTCGACCGGATGCAGTCAGGCACGCACGTTCTCGCCTTGGGTTGGCCGATCCCCTGCCCCTATAATCGAACCACTTTGTTTGTGGAGCCCGTTATGCCGAATCTACGTCTCGCCGATTTGACCGCCGAAATCGAAGCCAACGTGCGCCGTGCGTTGCTCGAAGACATCGGCAGCGGCGACATCACCGCGCAACTGATCCCGGCCGAACGCCTGGCCAAAGCCACCATCATCACCCGCGACGAGGCCGTCATCTGTGGCACGGCGTGGGTCGATGCAGTATTTCGTCAGCTCGATCCCCGCGTTGCAGTGCACTGGCAAGTGGTCGATGGCGAGCGGGTCAAAGCCAATCAGCCGCTGTTTCATCTGGAAGGTCCGGCGCGGTCGCTGCTGACCGGTGAACGCAGTGCGCTGAACTTCTTGCAATTGCTTTCCGGGGTGGCCACACGCGCGCAGTATCTGGCAGATTTCGTCGGGCAGACGCAGGTCAAACTGCTGGATACCCGCAAGACCCTGCCGGGCCTGCGCTTGGCGCAGAAGTACGCCGTCACCTGCGGTGGCTGCCACAATCACCGCATCGGTCTATACGACGCGTTCCTGATCAAGGAAAACCACATCGCCGCCAGCGGTGGCATCCCGCAGGCGATTGCCGCCGCGCACAAGATCGCGCCGGGCAAACCGGTGGAAATCGAAGTGGAAAGCCTTGAAGAACTGAAGGAAGCGTTGCAAGCAGGTGCCGACATCATCATGCTCGATGAGTTGAGCCTGGATGACATGCGCGAAGCCGTGCGCCTGAACGGCGGCAAGGCGAAACTGGAGGCCAGCGGAGGCATCAACGAAAGCACGTTGCTGCCCATCGCCGAAACCGGTGTGGATTACATCTCGATCGGCGCGATGACCAAGGATGTCAAAGCCGTCGACCTGTCGATGCGCTTAAGCCTTTAACAGCAGCGGCAAGTCTTGAGCTGCAAGCTGCAAGCCACAGCGCTTTTGCTCTGACTTGTAGCTTGCCGCTTGAAGCTCATAACTGATTTTATACGACCAGATTATTCATCTCGCAGTACTCGTCCCACTCGACACCCAGCACTTCGGCCGCCTCCTTGTGCAGCACGAGACGCTGCGCCTCGAACTCCTCCGGCGTGCTCGTGTACTTGAGCGTCAGCTCCCACGGCTGCAGGCCCTGAGCCTCGGCTTCGTCTTCGAACGCCCACTGAATCTGATCTTTCTGATCATCAGGACTGAGATCCTTGATCTCTTCCAACAGCTGCGGCGCGTCTAGCTTGTACTTTTCCAGCGCTTGTTCGTGACGTTGCTCTTGAGTTAATTCGGTCATGGCGTTCTCGCTGATCGTAAGAATGGAGGATGGATCTGGATCATCAAGGATCTCTCTGACGCGGATTTGTCCGGCCTTCGGAACCATTCGGGATCATCTGAAAACTGCTAAGCGATGCTCATGCAGGCACCGAATATAGGACGTTTGCATGACGAATTACACGGCTCTTTACATCTCTCGCACAAAAAGTTGACCTGCGGAACATAAATACGAAATCCGAGTCATAGCGATGTGCCACTTCGGCACTCATCTTCGCTGTTCACAAGGAAAACCAGTGATGCGCAGCTTTTCGAAAATGTCCGCTGTTGTCTCCACCACCGCTCTGATCGCTGCTATGGCTCTTCCCGCGAGCGCAATGGCACTGGAGCTGAGTTCCAGCAGCCCATCCTACGGGGACAAATTTTCGTTGATTCACAACGACTATGGCAAAGAAGTGGTGATCCGCAGCGATTTCAGCGTCGATGAATTGAAAAAAATGCGCGACACCGTCAGCGATCAATCACGCCAAATCGAAGAACTCAAGCGCAGCAGCGGTTCGAGCTCCAGTTCCAGCGGCAAGGAAATCGAGGAACTGAAAAACAAGGTCAAGGAACAGGATCGCAAGCTCGAAACCCTCGGCCGTCAGGTGGAAGACCTCAAGCGCAACAGCGGCTCCAGCTCTAATTCGAACAGCAGCGAGATTTCCAGTCTGAAACAGAAAATCAGCGATCAGGATCGGGCGATGGATCAGCTCAAACGTACTGTCGAGGATCTGAGCCGCAAGGTGAAATAAGGAGGATGGTGCCCGAGACAGGAATCGAACCTGCGACCTTCGCGTTACGAGTGCGCTGCTCTACCGGCTGAGCTACACGGGCGGTGGGCTAAACCTAGCACCGGTCTCAGGGTCCGGCAACTTGCTCCCATGTTTTTGCCCGGACAAAAAAATGCCCCGCAGTTTTCACGGCGGGGCATTTTTATTGCGCTAAAGCCTGGGGGTGATTAAACGCCCGAAGCCTTGGCCGCTGCCACGTCTTTGATGGACAGTTTGATACGGCCGCGGTTGTCCACGTCCAATACCAGCACTTCCACTTCCTGGCCTTCTTTCAGGATGTCGGTCACTTTCTCAACGCGAGCGTCGCTCAACATCGAGATGTGAACCAGACCGTCCTTGCCCGGCAGGATGTTGACGAATGCGCCGAAGTCGACGATGCGCTCAACCTTACCGACGTAGATCTTGCCGATTTCAGCTTCTGCAGTGATGCTCAGAACGCGCTGACGCGCCGCTTCTGCTGCATCTTTGGTTTCGCCGAAGATCTTGATCGAGCCGTCGTCTTCGATGTCGATCGAAGCTTTGGTTTCTTCGCAGATCGCACGGATGGTCGCGCCACCTTTACCGATAACGTCACGGATCTTGTCGGTGTCGATTTTCATCGCGATCATGGTCGGAGCGTTGGCCGACAGTTCGGTACGCGACTGGCCGATGATCTGGTTCATCTGACCGAGGATGTTCAGGCGCGCTTCCAGGGCTTGGCCCAGAGCGATCTCCATGATCTCTTCGGTGATGCCCTTGATCTTGATGTCCATCTGCAGTGCAGTAACGCCTTTGGCGGTACCGGCTACTTTGAAGTCCATGTCGCCCAGGTGATCTTCGTCACCGAGGATGTCGGTCAGGACTGCGAATTTCTCGCCTTCTTTAACCAGACCCATGGCGATACCGGCAACTGGCGCCTTCATCGGCACACCAGCGTCCATCAGGGCCAGGGAAGCACCACAAACGGAAGCCATCGAGCTCGAACCGTTGGATTCGGTGATTTCCGAAACCACACGGATGGTGTACGGGAACACGTCAGCGGCTGGCAACATGGCCGAAACCGAACGACGGGCCAGACGGCCGTGACCGATTTCACGACGACCAGCACCACCCATGCGACCACACTCGCCCACCGAGAACGGAGGGAAGTTGTAGTGCAGCATGAACGGGTCTTTTTTCTCGCCTTCCAGGGTGTCCAGCAGCTGTGCGTCACGGGCGGTGCCCAGAGTCGCGACGACCAGAGCCTGGGTTTCACCACGGGTGAACAGCGCCGAACCGTGAGTCTTCGGCAGAACGCCGACTTCGATGTTCAGCGGACGTACGGTTTTGGTATCGCGACCGTCGATACGTGGCTTGCCGTTTACGATGTTTTCGCGAACGGTGCGGTATTCGATTTCGCCGAAAGCAGCTTTGACTTCGCTGGACGAAGGCTGGCCTTCTTCACCGGACAGCTTGGCAACAACCTGATCCTTCAACTCACCCAGGCGAGCGTAACGGTCGGCCTTGATGGTGATGGTGTAAGCCTGGGAGATCGCGTCGCCGAACTCGGCACGGATAGCACCCAGCAGTTCGGTGGCTTCTGGCGCCGGAGCCCAGTTCCAGGTTGGCTTGGCAGCTTCAGCGGCCAGTTCTTTAACGGCGTTGATCACAACCTGGAATTCGTCGTGAGCAAACAGTACCGCGCCCAGCATCTGGTCTTCGGTCAGCTCTTTGGCTTCCGATTCAACCATCAGTACGGCGTCGGAAGTACCGGCAACGACCATGTCCAGGCTCGAAGCAGCTTGCTGCTCGTAAGTCGGGTTCAGCAGGTAGCCGGTGCTTTCGTGGAAAGCAACGCGAGCGGCGCCGATCGGGCCGTCGAACGGGATACCCGAGATAGCCAGGGCAGCCGAGGTACCGATCATCGCAGCGATGTCCGGATCGGTTTTCTTGCTGGTGGAAACGACGGTGCAGACAACCTGCACTTCGTTCATGAAGCCTTCTGGGAACAGCGGACGGATCGGACGGTCGATCAGTCGGGAAGTCAGGGTTTCTTTCTCGGAAGGACGGCCTTCACGCTTGAAGAAACCGCCAGGGATCTTACCGGCAGCGTAAGTCTTTTCCTGGTAGTGAACGGACAGAGGGAAGAAGCCCTTGCCCGGATCGGCTTGTTTTGCACCGACTACAGTCACCAATACGCTGACGTCGTCGTCAACGGTGACCAATACTGCGCCGGAGGCCTGACGGGCGATACGGCCAGTCTCGAGGGTAACGGTCGATTGACCGAACTGGAATTTTTTGATTACCGGGTTCACGGTGTCCTACCTTCTTTGTGGCTCTTGGGGAAAACGGTCTCTTGCGAATTCTTGGGCAATGTCGGGAATCGGCCCAACGCCTGTCCAGGGTAAAACGTGTATCCAGATAAAACTTGAGGCTGGGAGCCTGCAAGGCGCCAGTGGAATACCACCGACGTCTGACAGACAACCAACCTCATAGCGCAATCGCTGATTAGCGACGCAGACCCAGGCGAGCGATCAGAGCGCTGTAACGGCTCACGTCCTTGCCTTTCAGGTAGTCCAGCAGCTTGCGACGCTGGTTTACCATGCGGATCAGACCACGACGCGAGTGGTGATCTTTACCGTTGGCCTTGAAGTGACCTTGCAGTTTGTTGATGTTGTGGGTCAGCAGTGCAACTTGCACTTCTGGCGAACCAGTGTCACCAACAGCTTGCTGGTAGTCAGCAACGATTTGAGCTTTTTCTTGAACGTCGAGAGCCATGAGGCAATCCTTTTATCAGGAAACTGTTTCAGAAAAACAGTTTCAACAGGCCAGGGACAAATCCCTGTATCTATAAATGAGTCGTGACCGTGCCTGTTAACAGCCACACTCGCCGACCTGCTGTTACACAGGCCGGTTCCGGTCATTCTGACCGAATCAGTCGACGCGGCGCGATGCGCCCGTCTTCGCTCACTTCACCGATACCGATGAAGCGACCATTGTGATCCTGTACCCGCACCATGCCGAATTTCGGAGCGTCCGGGGCACGTACCGGCTGGCCGTTGAGCCAGTAGAACGCGCTCGCTTCCGAGAAGTGCAGCAACGGCCAATCCTGCAAGCCGCTGTCCGATGGCATCAGGAAGCGATCGACCGCTTCGTTGCCGCCTTCGGCATGTACCGCTTCGAGCTCTTCGAGGGTCACGGTCTGCGCCAGGGTGAAAGGCCCGGCCTGGGTACGACGCAGTTCAGCGACGTACGCACCACAACCGAGTTGCTCACCGATATCCTCCACCAGGGTGCGAATATAGGTGCCTTTGCTGCAGTCCACCGCAAGACGCGCAGTATCGCCCTCGAAGGCCAGTAATTCCAAGCGCGCAATAGTAACAGAACGCGGTTCGCGCTCCACTACTTCGCCTGCACGAGCCAGCTTGTACAGCGGCTGGCCATCACGCTTGAGCGCCGAGTACATCGGCGGTATCTGACTGATTTGCCCACGAAATTTCGGCAAAGCCGCTTCGACATCGGCGCGACCAACGGTCACCGGGCGCTCCTGCAGAACTTCACCCTCGGCATCTGCCGTGGTGGTGGTCTTGCCGAGCTGGGCCAGGGTTTCATAAGCCTTGTCGGAATCGAGCAGATATTGCGAGAACTTGGTCGCCTCACCGAAGCACAGCGGCAGCACGCCGGTGGCCAACGGGTCGAGGCTGCCGGTGTGGCCAGCCTTCTCGGCATTCAGCAGCCAGCGAACCTTCTGCAACGCGGCGTTGGAGGTGAAGCCCAGCGGCTTGTCGAGCAGGATGATGCCACTGACATTACGACGGATACGTTTGACCTGAGCCACCGAGTTACTCCTTGGTGTCTTCAGGTTCAGCAGCGACCGGATGCTGATTGTCTTCAGCCACAGCACGCTCGATCAGTGCGGACAGGTGTGCGCCACGCACGACGGATTCGTCGTAGTGGAAGTGCAATTGCGGCACGCTGCGCAGCTTCATTTCACGGGCCAACTGCATGCGCAGGAAACCTGCGGCGGCGTTGAGCACCTTGATGCTTTGCGCGATGTCTTCAGCGTTGTCCTGACCCATCACAGTGATGAAAATCTTTGCGTGACCGACGTCACGGCTGACTTCCACTGCAGTGATGGTGACCAGGCCAACACGTGGATCTTTGACTTCGCGACGGATCAGCTGAGCCAGCTCGCGCTGCATCTGATCGCCGATACGTTGGGTACGGCTGTATTCTTTTGCCATGATTTTGTTACCTGTTACTGCCCGGCGGTGAAACCCGCCAGGTCTGAAAGCGGCAAACGCCCGGCCTGACAAAAGCCAGACCGGGCGTTGCGTTTAGAGTCCGGGTGATGCGCCGCACCCTTGAGTGCGGCCGACCATCACGGCTCCTGAAGTGCGCGAGTTAGAGGCTGCGAGCAACCTGAACCTTCTCGAAGACTTCGATCTTGTCGCCGACTTTAACGTCGTTGTAGCTCTTCACGCCGATACCGCACTCCATGCCGGCACGTACTTCCGAAGCGTCATCCTTGAAGCGGCGCAGGGATTCCAGCTCGCCTTCGAAGATAACGATGTCTTCGCGCAGTACGCGGATCGGACGGTTACGGTGCACAACACCTTCGATCACCATGCAACCAGCAATCGCGCCAAACTTCGGCGAACGGAACACGTCACGCACTTCTGCAACGCCCAGGATGTTCTCGCGAACATCGCTGCCGAGCATACCGGTCAGGGCTTTCTTGACGTCTTCGATGATGTCGTAAATCACGTTGTAGTAACGCATATCCAGACCTTCCTGCTCGACGATCTTCCGTGCGCCAGCATCAGCACGCACGTTGAAGCCGAACAGTACAGCGTTGGAAGCCAGTGCCAGGTTAGCGTCGGACTCGGTGATACCACCGACACCGCCACCGACTACGCGCACTTGCACTTCGTCGTTGCCCAGGCCATTCAATGCGCCCTGCAGAGCTTCCAGCGAACCACGGACGTCGGACTTGAGGACGATGTTGAGCGTCTTCTTCTCGGCCTGACCCATGTTTTCGAAGATGTTTTCCAGCTTGCCGGCGTGAGCGCGAGCCAGTTTGACTTCGCGGAACTTGCCTTGACGGAACAGAGCCACTTCACGGGCTTTCTTCTCGTCAGCCACAACGCTCATCTCGTCGCCAGCGTCCGGGGTACCGTCCAGGCCGAGGATCTCGACAGGGATGGATGGACCGGCTTCTTTAATTGGCTTGCCGTTCTCGTCGAGCATGGCACGCACGCGGCCATAGTTCGAACCGACCAGAACCATGTCGCCTTGGCGCAGGGTACCGTCTTGAACCAGAACGGTTGCAACCGGGCCACGACCTTTGTCGAGACGCGATTCAACCACAACACCACGGCCAGGAGCCGATGGAGTCGCTTTCAGTTCGAGAACTTCAGCTTGCAGCAGAACGGCTTCAAGCAACTCGTCCACGCCAGTACCGACTTTCGCCGACACAGGTACGAACGGCGTATCACCGCCCCACTCTTCGGAAGTCACACCGTGAACCGACAGTTCGCTACGGATGCGATCAAGATCGGCGCCCGGCTTGTCGATTTTGTTCACCGCTACAACCAGTGGAACGCCAGCCGCTACTGCGTGCTGAACAGCTTCAATGGTCTGCGGCATCACGCCGTCGTCCGCTGCAACCACCAGGATCACGATGTCGGTCGCCTTGGCACCACGAGCACGCATTGCGGTAAACGCGGCGTGACCCGGGGTATCGAGGAAGGTAACCATGCCGCGTTCGGTTTCAACGTGGTATGCACCGATGTGCTGGGTGATACCACCGGCTTCGCCAGCAGCTACCTTGGCACGACGGATGTAGTCGAGCAGCGAGGTTTTACCGTGGTCAACGTGGCCCATTACGGTCACGACCGGTGCACGGGAGAACGTCTCGCCTTCGAACTTCAGGGACTCGGCCAGGGAATCTTCCAGAGCGGTGTCGCTGACCAGGGTCACTTTGTGGCCCAGTTCTTCGGCTACCAGTTGAGCAGTTTCCTGATCAAGCACCTGGTTGATGGTCGCTGGAGTACCCAGTTTGAACATGAACTTGATGATTTCAGCAGCCTTGACCGACATCTGATTGGCGAGATCGCCAACAGTGATGGTCTCGCCGATCTGCACATCACGCACGACAGGGCCGGTTGGGCTCTGGAAACCGTGGGCGTTGCGCTTCTTCAGCTTGGCCTTGCCGCGACCACCACGACGGAAGCCGTCGCTTTCTTCGTCGGTAGTGCGTGGTGCCACACGTGGCGCCGGTGCTTTTTCTTTAACCGAGGCGCGATGCGGAGCGTTTTTGCGCTCGCCATCACCACCACCGCTGCGACGATTGTTATCGTCAGCACGTGGTTTGTCCGGACGGCGCTGTTCGTTCTGCTTGTTGCGAACTTCAGCGGACGGCGCTGGAGCAGCGGCGACTACCGGTGCGCTTTCGCGTACAGGTTCGGCAGCGGCAGCCGGCGCCGAAACGGCGTCGGTGGCAGCAGTTTGCGCAGCAGCAGGCTGGCGACGCGCTTCTTCTTCGGCGCGCTGCTTGGCTTCTTGTTCAGCCTTTTGACGGGCAGCATTTTCTACTGCGCGACGCTCATCCAGTTCACGCTTGCGCTCGGCTTCGATTTCTTCCGGGCTACGCTGTACGAAAACTTTCTTCTTGCGAACTTCTACGCTGATGCTCTTGCTACCAGCCACACGCAGGGTGCTGGTGGTTTTACGCTGCAGCGTGATCTTGCGTGGTTCTTCCACTTTCGCCTTGTGGCTGCTTTTCAAGTGAGTCAGCAGGGACTGCTTCTCACTGTCAGTCACATTTTCTTCGGCGGCGGTGTGCGGCAGACCTGCCTCACGCATCTGCTGCAACAGGCGCTCTACCGGTGTTTTGACCTCATCGGCCAGTTGTTTCACCGTGACTTGCGTCATGCACTTCTCTCCTCAGGCCGCGCCTAATTACTCGAACCAGTGGGCTCGGGCGGCCATGATCAACTTGCCGGCACGATCATCGTCAATGCCGTCGATGTCGAGCAGGTCGTCAATAGACTGCTCGGCCAGGTCTTCGCGGGTAATTACGCCGCGCACCGCCAGTTCCATCGCCAAATCCTTGTCCATACCCTCAAGCGAGAGCAGGTCTTCGGCCGGATGGGCGTCTGCCAGCTTTTCCTCAGTAGCGATGGCTTTGGTCAACAAACGATCCTTGGCACGAGCGCGAAGCTCGTTGACGGTATCTTCGTCAAAGCCGTCGATGTTGAGCATTTCTTCCAACGGTACGTAGGCAATCTCTTCCAGGCTGGTGAAGCCTTCATCTACCAGCACCTGTGCCAGGTCTTCGTCGACTTCCAGCTCGTCGATGAAGTTGCGCAGGATGTCGCCGGTTTCTGCTTGCTGCTTAGCCTGGATGTCCGATTCGGTCATCACGTTCAGGGTCCAGCCAGTCAACTGGCTAGCCAGACGCACGTTCTGACCACCGCGACCGATGGCCTGAGCCAGATTGTCTGCGCCAACGGCGATGTCCATTGCGTGGGCATCTTCGTCAACGATAATTGCCGCAACCTCAGCCGGGGACATGGCGTTGATCACGAACTGGGCCGGGTTGTCGTCCCACAGCACGATATCAACACGCTCGCCGCCCAACTCACCCGACACTGCCTGGACGCGCGAACCGCGCATACCGATGCAAGCACCTTGCGGGTCGATGCGCTTGTCCTTGGAGCGGACGGCGATCTTGGCGCGCGAACCCGGATCACGGGACGCAGCCATCACTTCGATCAGGCCTTCAGCAATTTCCGGCACTTCGATACGGAACAGCTCGATCAGCATTTCCGGCGCGGTACGCGACAGGATCAGCTGCGGGCCGCGGTTCTCGGTGCGGATTTCCTTGAGCAGCGCACGCAAACGCACGCCGACACGGAAGGTTTCGCGAGAAATGATGTCTTCACGAGCCAGCAACGCTTCAGCGTTGTTGCCCAGATCGACGATCACGTTGTCGCGGGTCACTTTTTTCACGGTGCCGGAGATGATTTCTCCCAGGCGCTCGCGATAAGCGTCGACCACTTGAGCGCGCTCGGCTTCACGCACTTTCTGCACGATGACTTGCTTGGCAGTCTGTGCAGCAATGCGGCCGAACTCGATGGACTCGATCTTTTCTTCGACGACGTCGCCAACGTTGGCACCCGGATGCGTTAGCGCAACCTTGCTCGGCCAGGTTTCGATGGCCGGATCGTCGAGATCATTTTCTTCGACGACCGTCCAGCGACGGAAAGTTTCGTAAGAACCGGTGTGGCGGTTAATTTCCACACGCAGGTCAACTTCGTCTTCAAAACGCTTTTTGGTAGCAGTGGCCAGAGCCAGCTCCAGCGCTTCAAAAATTACGCTTGCCGGTACGCCCTTTTCATTGGATACCGACTCAACAACCAGCAGTACTTCTTTGCTCATCGTACGCCTCGCCTTTCGCAAGCCATTGGATCCGCGGGATCCGCGTCTCAGTCAAAACTGGGAATAATGTTGGCCTTGTCGATCATATCGATCGGCAACAGGAATTCATGGTCTTCTACCTGCACCACGACATCCTGTTCTTCTACACCGCGCAGAAGGCCCTGAAAGTTGCGTCGACCTTCGAAAGGCGAGCGCAGCTTGATCTTCACTTGTTCACCGGCAAATTTTGCAAACTGCTCAAGAGTGAACAGTGGGCGCTCCATGCCAGGCGAGGAAACTTCGAGGGTGTATTCAACAGTGATTGGATCTTCAACATCCAGCACACCGCTGATCTGACGGCTGACAATGGCGCAATCGTCCACCAGCACGCCACCCTCTTTATCGATATAAACGCGCAACATCGAGTGACGACCCTGAGCCGAAAACTCGATACCCCAGCATTCATAGCCCAGGGCCACGACCACCGGGGCCAGCAAGGCCTGCAACTCTTCTAGCTTGCTCGACACCTGAACCCCCTAGTGCATGATATGTGCATGCTTTGCAAAATAAAAAAATGGGCGAAACGCCCATCCTTGAAACGCCGTCGAACAGCGGCGTTGAAAGTGTCCAGCTAACAAAAAGCCCCTTAAAAGGGGCTCCTTAAACTGGTTGCGGGGGCCGGATTTGAACCGACGACCTTCGGGTTATGAGCCCGACGAGCTACCAGACTGCTCCACCCCGCGACAAAGCTGGGGCGGAAGTATACGACCGATCCCTTATAGGGTCAATGTAACCTTCCACCTGCAAGAAAGCCCGCAACAGCGGGCTCTCCTGACTAATTGGTACCGAGAAGGGGACTCGAACCCCTACACCCTATGGGCACAACCACCTCAAGGTTGCGTGTCTACCAATTCCACCACCTCGGCAAAACTACGTTTGAAACCCTTCTTACTTCTGCTCTTGAGCTGGAGGTACGTCAGTCGCTGGAGTAGCCGACTTTTGCTCTTGAAGCACCGGGACATCATCAGAAGCCGGTTGTTGTTGCTTAGGTACTTCCAACACTGCTGGATTTGGGAGACCTGCTTGAGTCAGCTGGTGAGCCTTCTCTTTAGCAAAGTAACCTAACCCCAAGCTGGTTATGAAGAAACCGGCGGCAAGTATAGCAGTAAACTTACTAAGAAAGGTAGAGGAACCTTGGCTTCCGAACACAGTATTTGAAGCACCTGCTCCGAAAGACGCGCCAGCGTCCGCACCCTTACCCTGCTGCAGCAAAACCAGAGCAACTACGCCCAATGCACCCAGCAGATGAAAAACGACTACGACTGTTTCCAGCATTTTTTCAGTTTCCCGCGGCGCGACAGATCGCACCGAACTCATCTGCATTCAGGGAAGCTCCACCAATGAGCCCCCCATCGATATCCGGCATGCCGAACAGTTCGACCGCATTGGCCGCCTTCACGCTGCCGCCGTATAGAAGCCGCACACCTCGTGCGACTTCAGAATTCTCTGCCGCCAACTGCTCGCGAATGGCTTTATGCACATCCTGCGCCTGTTGCGGCGTTGCAGTCAGCCCGGTGCCAATGGCCCAGACCGGCTCGTAAGCAATGACTGCCTTGGCAAAAGCACCAACACCCAGCTCCTCAATGATGCTGCCCAGCTGACGCCCGACAACCTCAAGAGTTTTCCCGGCTTCGCGCTGCTCGAGGGTTTCCCCTACGCACAACACCGGAATCAAGCCACATGCCTGTGCCGCTGCGAACTTGCGATTCAGCATTCCGTCTCGCTCGCCCATTATCTGACGGCGTTCGGAGTGCCCGACAAGCACCAGGGAACAACCTGCATCCACCAACTGACTCGGTGCAATTTCACCGGTCAATGCACCTTGCATGGATTCCACCGCAGAATTCTGCGCACCGACCGAAATCGACTTACCTTTCAAGCCATCAACCACTTGGTTGATATACAAGCAAGGCGGGAATACCGCGACATCAACACCGCTAGACAAGGCCAGATGACGAAGGCCGTTGATCAGCTCAGCGACGCTGGCGCGGGTACCGTGCATCTTCCAGTTACCAGCTACCATAGGGCGACGCATGCTGTACCTCGTCGGTCAAAGTGGGCGCAGATGTTACCCAACACAATCATGGCTTGCAAGCCGTATCAGGCAGAAACTTCAGTTACCAGTTTTGCCAGTTCTTCGGCATAGCTGCGAACCTGAGTTTCGTCCTCGCCTTCAACCATGACGCGCACCAGAGGCTCTGTCCCGGACTTGCGCAAAAGCACACGCCCACGACCCGCCATTGCCTGGGTTACGCGAGCACTGGCTTCCTTGACAGCCGGATGCTCCAGAGGGCTTTCACCACCACCGAAACGCACATTGATCAGTACCTGAGGGCACTTGCGCAGCGCCTGACGGGATTGAGCCAGGCCTTCATTGCGCGTTTTAAGGGCCATCAACACTTGCAGGGCCGCGATGATCGCGTCACCGGTCGTGGTGTGGTTAAAGCACACGATATGCCCCGAGTTCTCACCCCCCACCAGCCAATTACGCTCCAGCAACTCAGCAATGACATAACGGTCGCCGACATTCGCCCGGATGAAAGGGATCGACAGATCCGCAAGCGCCAGCTCCAGGCCGAGGTTACTCATCAGCGTACCGACGACACCGCCCTGCAGCTTGCCGCGCTCATGCAGATCTCGGGCAATGATAAACAACAAATCGTCACCATCGACGATAGCGCCGGTGTGATCAACCATCAGCACCCGATCACCGTCACCATCAAAAGCGATACCCAAATCAGCGTGCTCAGCCAGTACAGCAGCCTGCAACTGATCCATATGGGTCGAGCCGCAATTATCGTTGATGTTCAAGCCATTCGGCTGAGCCGACAGCACGACGACCTCAGCACCCAACTCACGGAATACGCTTGGAGCCACCTTGTAGGTCGCACCATGAGCGCAGTCGATGACAATCTTGAGGCCAGAGAAACTGGTGCCGGTTGGCACGCTGCTCTTGCAGAATTCGATATAGCGACCAGAGGCATCGTTGATTCGCGAAACCTTGCCGATCTTGCTCGATTCAACGACGGTCATTGGTGCATCGAGCAACTCTTCGATCATCAACTCCAGCTCATCGGGCAACTTGGTACCCTTGCCGGAGAAAAACTTGATGCCGTTATCGTCATGCGGATTGTGCGACGCGCTGATTACGATACCGGCCTCAGCCTGAAACGTGCGCGACAGATAGGCAATGGCCGGAGTCGGCATCGGGCCCAGCAACATCACGTCAGCGCCAGCCGACGTCAGGCCGGCCTCAAGTGCGGACTCGAACATATAACCGGAAATCCGCGTGTCTTTCCCAACTAAGACCTTGCAGGCGCCCATCTTGCGGAACGCCATACCAGCGGCCCAGCCGAGCTTCAGCATGAAGTCAGGAGTAATCGGATATACACCGACGCGACCACGAATGCCGTCGGTACCAAAATATTTTTTGCTCATAAGTGCTCCATCATTCTTATTCAGCTGATTCCACGGCTGCGATCATCCGCACCACGTCCACCGTTTCCGCCACATCATGGACGCGCAATATACGCGCACCTTTGACGGATGCCAGTGCCGCCAGTGCAAGCCCCCCATGCAAACGCTCACCCACCGGGCGATTCAACGCATGGCCGATCATGCTTTTTCGGGAGACACCCACCAGTAAAGGCCGACCCAGCGCATGCAAGGCTTCCATATGCTTGAACAAGCTTAGATTGTGCTGCAGGGTTTTGGCGAAGCCGAAACCAGGGTCAAGGATGATGCGCTCGGCAGGAATTCCCGCCTGCGCGCATTTAGTCATGCGCTCGGCAAGAAACTCAGCCACTTCCCGGGTGACATCCTGATAGTGCGGGTTATCCTGCATATCGCCGGGTTCTCCCAGCATGTGCATAAGACAGACCGGCAAACCTGTCGCCGCCGCCGCATCCAGCGCACCATCGCGCTGAAGCGATCGGACGTCGTTGATCAACCCGGCACCCAGCCGTGCGGTTTCGCGCATGACGGCTGGCGTCGAAGTATCGACCGAGATGATCACATCCAGCTCGCGATTGATCAGCTCCACGATCGGCGCCACGCGCTCGAGCTCCTCGAGCGGCGATACCGCACGCGCACCGGGCCGAGTGGACTCGCCACCGACATCGATCAGCGTCGCACCGGCTGCCACCATCGCCTGCGCATGGCGCAAGGCTGCATCGAGCTGGCTGTATCGGCCGCCATCAGAGAAGGAATCAGGGGTTACATTGAGAATGCCCATGACATGCGTCCGGGCCAAATCAAGAACCCGGTTGCCGCAAGGCAACCGGGTCAGGGACTGTACAGAAGTCATTTCAAACCTTAAACGTCAGCAGCCGGACCGCCAATCGGTGTTTCCGGACGCTCATCCCGAACGACAGGAGGCGGAGGCGTACCTGTGCCACCCGACCAGTCGCGCGGTTCGCGAGGCGTACGACCCGCCATGATATCGTCGATCTGCTCAGCATCAATCGTTTCGTACTTCATCAGCGCATCAGCCATTGCGTCAAGCTTGTCACGGTTGTCCGTGAGGATCTGCTTGGCCGTGCCATAGCACTGATCAATGATGCTGCGCACTTCGGAGTCGATCAGCTTGGCTGTCTCGCCAGAGAAACTGGCTGCCTGACCACCACCGCCGCGACCGAGGAATACTTCACCCTCTTCTTCGGCATACATCAACGGGCCGAGCTTTTCCGACAGACCCCACTTGGTCACCATGTTCCGCGCAATCTGACTGGCACGCATGATGTCGTTGGAGGCACCGGTGGTTACACCGTCGAAGCCCAGAGTCATTTCCTCAGCGATACGACCGCCGTACAGCGAGCAGATCTGGCTGATCAGCGCACGCTTGGACAGGCTGTAGCGATCCTCTTCCGGCAGGAACATCGTCACACCCAACGCACGACCGCGCGGAATGATCGACACCTTATAAACCGGATCATGCTCAGGCACGACGCGACCAACAATAGCGTGGCCCGCTTCGTGATAAGCCGTGTTCTGTTTTTCTTTCTCCGACATGACCATCGATTTGCGCTCGGCGCCCATCATGATCTTGTCCTTGGCCAGCTCGAATTCTTTCATCTCTACGATGCGCTTGCCGCTGCGAGCAGCGAACAGCGACGCCTCATTGACCAGGTTGGCCAGGTCAGCACCGGAGAAGCCCGGAGTACCACGCGCGATGACCGCCGGAGCAACGTCGTCACCCATTGGCACCTTACGCATGTGAACCTTGAGAATCTGCTCACGGCCACGGATATCCGGCAGACCAACCACAACTTGACGGTCGAAACGGCCCGGACGCAGCAGCGCTGGGTCGAGTACGTCTGGACGGTTGGTAGCAGCGATAACAATGATGCCGTCGTTCATTTCGAAGCCGTCCATCTCAACCAGCAATTGGTTGAGAGTCTGCTCACGCTCATCGTGACCGCCGCCCATGCCGGCGCCACGGTGGCGACCGACGGCGTCGATTTCGTCGATGAAGATGATGCAAGGCGCGTGCTTCTTCGCCTGCTCGAACATGTCACGTACACGGCTGGCACCAACACCGACGAACATTTCGACGAAATCAGAACCGGAAATGGTGAAGAACGGCACTTTCGCTTCGCCGGCAATAGCCTTGGCCAGCAAGGTCTTACCGGTACCCGGAGGACCCACCATCAGCACGCCGCGAGGAATGCGGCCGCCCAGACGTTGGAACTTGCCCGGGTCACGCAGGAACTCTACCAGCTCACCGACTTCTTCCTTGGCTTCGTCGCAACCGGCAACGTCAGCCAAGGTGGTTTTCACCTGATCTTCGGAGAGCAGGCGGGCCTTGCTCTTGCCAAAGCTCATCGGTCCGCCCTTGCCGCCGGCACCGCCCTGCATCTGGCGCATGAAGAACATGAACACCGCGATGATCACTAGGATCGGGAAGCTGGCCACCAGAAGCTGGGTCCAGATGCTTTGCTGCTCAGGCTGCTTGCCTTCGACCACAACGTGGTTGTCGACCAGATCGCCGATCAGGCCATTGTCCTGAATTGCCGGACGAATGGTCTTGAAGCTGTCGCCATCGTTGCGCTTACCGGTAATCACATAACCATCAACGGCTACGCGCTCGACCTTGCCATCCTTGACCTGCTGGATGAAGTCGGAATAGTTGAGGGTCTGCGGCTCGTTAGGGCTGGAGAAGTTGTTCATCACCGTCACCAGGACAGCCGCGATGATCAACCACAGGATCAGATTCTTTGCCATATCGTTCAATTAACTACCCTCTGAAGCAAGCTCCGCTACTGGCGCGCGCTTCGCATGATATTCACCGGCCTAACTTACTACATTACCTACAACTCTGGCAGCCGCCGTCTGTAACCCTTTGTGAAACACTTTCTACACAATATTCGCTAATGCGCTCGGGGCGAAATACTAAAAACCTATCACCCCGCAAAAAAATCCCGTTTTACTCACTACGCCCGCGATACCCCCAAGCCAGCATGTATTGCTCGCGAGAGCTGCCACGTGAGGAGTCCGGCTTGATCATCTGGATCTTGTCGAACTTCTTGCGAGCATCCTTCAGATACACATCAAAGCCTTCGCCCTGAAAAATCTTGATCACGAAATTACCACCCGGCTTGAGTATCCGTTCAGCCAAATCGAGCGCCAGCTCGCACAGAAACATGGCTTTGGGCATATCCACTTCAGGCGTACCACTCATATTGGGGGCCATATCGGAAATCACAAGGTCTACCTGCGAATTACCGACGGCTTCCAGAATCTGCGCGAGCACTGCGTCCTCGGTGAAGTCACCTTGAATAAAGGTCACATCAGGGATGCTGTCCATTTCCAGGATGTCCGAGGCGATCAGGCGCCCCTGACCGCCAATCAGACGACTGGTGACCTGCGACCAGCCACCGGGGGCTGCGCCGAGGTCGACAACGCTCATGCCAGGGCGGATCAGCTTGTACTTTTCCTGGACTTCCAGAAGTTTGTAACTCGCACGCGAGCGGTAGCCATCCTTCTGCGCTTGCTTCACATAGGGATCGTTGACATGTCGTTTCAGCCAACCAAGGCTTGTCTTGGAACGCGCCATTGGGCACCTCGATGATTAGGGTCGTGATTAATTGGGCGGATCCACGAACCCTCGGGTAAAATGGCCGCCATTTTACAGAATCCAGACGAAAGGGTCAGATTATGCCGCTCACTCCAGAGCAGAAGAAACAATACAAATCCATTGGCCACCACCTGAAACCGGTTTTGACGGTGGCTGACAATGGTTTGACTGAAGGCGTGTTAGCCGAACTCGAACGCGCTTTGGCGGATCACGAGCTGATCAAGATCAAGCTCAATATCCTCGATCGCGAATCGCGCCTGGCGCACATCGCAGAGCTGTGTAAAGTCGGCAAAGCGGATCTGGTACAGGTCATCGGCAAGATGGCACTGGTTTACCGCAAGAACTTCAGCGTCAACAAGCAGCTGTCGAACGTGCATCGCTTCAAGTGATGACAAGGGTCAAGGGTGTGCTTCGCGCACCCTGCCACTCCACCCCGGTACAGGCTGCAACACCAGGACCAGCCCGGAAAAGCCCAGAATCAGAAAGCTGAACACCTGCCAGCGCTGCGCATCCGGCCAGCCGACACGCACTGCGACGAACATCGCACACGCATACAACGCCATCAACAGCACCTGCCCGCGAAAATCCCGCCATAGACTGGCAGGACCCTCGGCCTGTACCAGCACCAAAACCTGAAAAATCACACAGGCGGCGGCGAACCCCACCACCAGCACTTCAAATGCACTGGCCACTTCATCGATCAGCAACGGCGCGAGGCCGATTTTGCCCAACGCCGGCTGCAAACCGAGATGAATCAGCCATAGGCCACCGACCCAAAGCATCTGGGTCAGTTGCCAAAGCATGGCGCCCGCATGCAGCGGGCGCCCGTTTTCAGATGTGACGGACTTCGACAATCTCGTACTCGATAACGCCACCAGGCGTTTTCACGGCGACCACATCGCCCTCTTCCTTGCCGATCAAGGCACGGGCCAAAGGCGAGCCGACGGAAATCTTGCCGAGTTTGAAGTCAGCCTCATCCTCACCCACGATGTGGTAAGTGACGCTTTCATCGGTCTCGACGTTGGCGATTTCGACGGTGGTGCCGAAAATCACCTTGCCGGTGTGAGGAATGGTCGTGACGTCGATGATGACCTGATTCTGAATCCGGCCTTCGATGTCACGAATCCGCGCCTCGACCATGCCTTGCTGTTCGCGAGCGGCATGGTATTCAGCGTTTTCTTTCAAGTCACCCAACTCGCGGGCCGTACCGATGTCCTGGCTGAGCTTCGGACGAACGACCTTGGTCAGGTGAGTGTGCTCTTCTTCCAGGGCGCGAGCGCCCTGAACAGTCATTGGGTACTTGGTTATGCTCATGCCTTCAATCCTGCGTGTAGATCCTGCAAGCGGCGCACGGTCTTTTCCGGACCGAACTTCAGCGCTTCACAGATAGCTTCGCCAGCAGCAATGGTGGTGGTGCAGTAAATCTTGTGCTGCAAGGCATTACGACGAATGGAGTACGAATCAGCGATCGACTGGCGACCTTCGGTGGTGTTGATGATCAGGGTGACTTCGTCATTCTTGATCATGTCGACCACGTGTGGACGACCCTCGGTCACCTTGTTCACGCGGCGCACTTTCAGGCCTGCCGCTTCGATCAGCTTGGCAGTGCCGGCAGTGGCAACCACTTCGAAGCCCAAGTTGATCAGATCACGGGCCACGCCTGCAACCAGCGGCTTGTCGTCGTCGCGCACGCTGATGAACGCAGTACCGCCGGTCGGCAGCACTTCGCTGGCACCCATCTGGGCTTTGGCGAATGCTTCACCGAAGGTGTCACCGACGCCCATCACTTCACCGGTCGACTTCATCTCTGGGCCGAGGATCGGGTCAACGCCAGGGAATTTGGCGAACGGGAACACCGCCTCTTTCACGCTGTAGAAGTTCGGGATGATTTCTTTGGTGAAGCCGATGTCTTTCAGGGTCTTACCGGCCATTACGCGGGCAGCGATCATGGCCAGGGAGACACCGATGCACTTCGACACGAACGGTACGGTACGCGAAGCGCGCGGGTTGACTTCGATGACGTAGATGTCTTCGCCTTGCAAAGCCAGCTGCACGTTCATCAGGCCGACAACGCCCAGCTCGAGGGCCATTTTCTTGACCTGCTCGCGCATCTCGTCCTGGATGTGGGCCGGGAGCGAGTACGGCGGCAGCGAGCACGCGGAGTCACCGGAGTGAACACCAGCCTGCTCGATGTGCTGCATGATCGCGCCGATCACCACGTCTTTGCCGTCGCAGACTGCGTCCACGTCCATTTCGATGGCGCAGTTGAGGAAGTGGTCGAGCAGCACCGGGCTGTCGTTGGACACTTGCACCGCGTCACGCAGGTAACGCTTGAGCTCGTCTTCCTTGTAAACGATTTCCATCGCACGGCCGCCCAGTACATAGGACGGACGCACCACCAGCGGATAACCGATTTTCGCGGCAGCACGAACAGCTTCGTCTTCGCTGCGCACGGTGGCGTTTGGCGGCTGACGCAAGTTCAGACGCTCAACCATTTGCTGGAAGCGCTCACGGTCTTCAGCGCGGTCGATGGCGTCAGGGCTGGTGCCGATGATTGGCACGCCAGCGGCTTCCAGAGCGCGAGCCAGTTTCAGTGGAGTCTGGCCGCCGTACTGGACGATCACGCCTTTCGGCTTCTCGACGCGGCAGATTTCCAGTACGTCTTCCAGGGTTACCGGCTCGAAGTACAGACGGTCGGAAGTGTCATAGTCGGTGGAAACCGTTTCCGGGTTGCAATTGACCATGATGGTTTCGTAGCCGTCTTCGCGCAGTGCGAGGGCCGCATGAACGCAGCAGTAGTCGAACTCGATGCCTTGGCCGATACGGTTCGGACCACCGCCCAGAATCATGATCTTGTCGCGGCCCGACGGCGCAGCTTCGCACTCTTCCTCGTAAGTCGAGTAGAGGTAAGCGGTGTCAGTGGCGAACTCGGCGGCGCAGGTGTCAACGCGCTTGTAGACCGGGAACACTTCCAGCTTTTGACGGTGCGTGCGCAGGTTCTTCTCGGTCACGCCCAGCAGCTTGGCCAGACGCTGATCAGAGAAGCCTTTGCGCTTGAGCTTGAACATCAGGTCGCGGTCGATCGCGGACAGACCGAGGGTCTTGACCTTCTCTTCTTCCTTGATCAGATCTTCGATCTGCACCAGGAACCACGGATCGATCATGTTCATGCCGAAGATGTCTTCGACCGACAGGCCGGCGCGGAAAGCGTCAGCGACATACCAGATACGCTCGGCGCCTGGCACGGTCAGTTCGCGCTTGAGCACGCTCATGCTTTCCGGATTGCTCAGGTCGAGCTTCTCGTCCAGACCGCAAACGCCAACTTCCAGACCGCGCAGGGCTTTCTGCAGGGATTCCTGGAACGTACGGCCGATCGCCATGACTTCACCGACCGACTTCATTTGAGTGGTCAGGCGCGCGTCTGCCTTGGCGAATTTCTCGAAGGCGAAACGTGGCAGCTTGGTGACGACGTAGTCGATCGACGGCTCGAAGGACGCCGGGGTCTTGCCGCCGGTGATGTCGTTCGACAGTTCGTCGAGGGTATAGCCCACAGCCAGTTTGGCCGCGACTTTGGCGATCGGGAAACCGGTGGCTTTCGAAGCCAGTGCCGAGGAACGCGATACGCGCGGGTTCATCTCGATCACGACCATACGGCCAGTGTCCGGGCAGATACCGAATTGCACGTTGGAACCGCCGGTCTCGACGCCGATCTCGCGCAGTACCGCCAACGAGGCGTTACGCAGGATCTGGTATTCCTTGTCGGTCAGGGTTTGTGCTGGAGCCACGGTGATCGAGTCACCGGTGTGCACGCCCATCGG
Organism: Pseudomonas sp. 4CAES_32.4; assembly: GCF_058136335.1. Taxonomy (NCBI): domain Bacteria; kingdom Pseudomonadati; phylum Pseudomonadota; class Gammaproteobacteria; order Pseudomonadales; family Pseudomonadaceae; genus Pseudomonas; species Pseudomonas sp. 4CAES_32.4. The sequence goes on along the minus strand of NZ_CM176882.1, from coordinate 870,373 downwards.
GTCGAAGTTTTCGATCGAGCAGACGATGATGCAGTTGTCCTTTTTGTCGCGGACAACTTCCATTTCATATTCTTTCCAGCCGATCAGCGATTCGTCGATCAGCAGCTCTTTGGTCGGCGACAGGTCCAGACCGCGGGCGCAGATTTCTTCGAACTCTTCACGGTTGTAAGCGATACCGCCACCGGTGCCGCCCATGGTGAAGGACGGACGGATGATGCACGGGAAACCCAGGGTTTCGAGAACCGCGTTGGCTTCTTCCATGCTGTGGGCGATACCGGAACGTGGGCACGCCAGGCCGATGGACTTCATCGCCTTGTCGAAGCGCGAACGGTCTTCAGCCTTGTCGATGGTGTCGGCGTTGGCGCCGATCATTTCTACGCCGAACTTCTCCAGAATGCCTTCGCGCTCCAGGTCCAGGGCGCAGTTCAGAGCGGTCTGGCCGCCCATGGTTGGCAGCACGGCGTCCGGACGTTCTTTCTCGATGATCTTGGCAACGGTCTGCCACTTGATCGGCTCGATGTAGGTCGCGTCGGCCATGTCCGGGTCGGTCATGATGGTGGCCGGGTTGGAGTTCACCAGGATGACGCGATAACCCTCTTCGCGCAGGGCCTTGCAGGCCTGGGCGCCGGAGTAGTCGAATTCGCAGGCCTGGCCGATAACGATCGGGCCAGCGCCGAGAATCAGGATGCTTTTAATGTCTGTACGTTTTGGCATGGGTTTGTCACTCAAATCCGCAGGTCAGTCGGCAAGCCGTCTTGATCGATTTCTGAAGTCTCGAAGGGGCCGCCGGTGCCGGGGCCGCCCTCGAGGGCTTCTCTCTACAGTCTCAAGGCGAACGCTTAGCGTCGCTTGGCCATCTCGTTGATGAAGCGGTCGAACAGTGGCGCAACATCGTTCGGGCCCGGGCTCGCTTCAGGGTGGCCCTGAAAGCTGAACGCGCTCTTGTCGGTGCGCTCGATGCCTTGCAGGGTGCCGTCGAACAGCGATTTGTGGATCGCACGCACGTTGGCTGGCAGGGTTTCTTCATCTACCGCGAAACCGTGGTTCTGGCTGGTGATCATCACAACGCCAGTGTCCAGATCCTGCACCGGGTGGTTGGCACCGTGGTGGCCGTGGCCCATTTTCAGGGTCTTGGCGCCGGAGGCCAGGGCCAGCAGTTGGTGACCGAGGCAGATACCGAATACCGGAATTTCGGTTTCCAGCACTTCCTTGATCGCCTTGATCGCGTAGTCGCATGGCTCCGGATCACCAGGGCCGTTGGACAGGAACACGCCGTCCGGCTTCAGCGCCAGCACATCAGCGGCCGGGGTTTGAGCCGGCACCACGGTGACGCGGCAGCCGCGCTCGACCAGCATGCGCAGGATGTTGACCTTGACGCCGTAGTCGTAGGCAACCACGTGGTAAGGCAGCTCGGAAGCGTCGATGGTCGCGTGGCTGTCGGTCTTCAGATCCCAGACAGTCGAGCGCCATTCGTATTGGGTCTTGGTGCTGACGACTTTCGCCAGATCCATGCCTTTCAGGCCAGGGAAGCCTTGCGCAGCGGCAATTGCCGCTTCTTCGGAAATGTTGTCGCCGGCCATGATGCAGCCGTTCTGTGCGCCTTTTTCACGCAGGATGCGAGTCAGGCGACGGGTGTCGATACCGGCGATTGCCACAACATTGTTGGCTTTCAGGTAGTCGGACAGGGACATCGTGTTACGCCAGTTGCTCGCTACCAGCGGCAGGTCACGGATGACCAGGCCAGCGGACCAGACGCGGTCGGACTCGGCGTCTTCCGGCGTAGTGCCGGTGTTGCCGATGTGCGGGTAAGTCAGGGTAACGATCTGTTGGGCGTAGGAAGGATCGGTAAGGATTTCCTGATAGCCGGTCATTGCGGTGTTGAACACCACCTCACCAACGGTTTGACCGTCGGCACCAATGGCTTCGCCGCGAAAAATGCTGCCATCAGCAAGGGCAAGTATGGCTGGCTTAGTCAAGAAGACCTCCCGTAAATAACGCATGAAAGGGCGATCGCAGGTTGTAAAAAAGCGGAGTGACGTATGGACACGTCACCCCGCTTCTTCACTGAATTATTCTGCGCGCTTTTAGTGGACACACTAAAGCTGTAGCTTACAGAAAAAGGCTTTTTTGGTCCACCGCTAAAGAGCCTAAAAGGCCGGAGAATGCGACAGGACGTCGCTCAGCGGAGAAAAACCAGCGCAAACAGGGCGTTTGCGCCGGATTCAACAACGGCTCAACGCAGGTCGAGCACATCCTGCATGTCGTACAGACCTGGCTCACGACCGTCCAGCCACAGCGCGGCACGCACCGCACCCTTGGCAAACGTCATGCGGCTCGACGCCTTGTGTGTGATCTCCAGACGCTCACCTTCGCAGGCGAACAGCACGGTGTGATCACCCACCACATCACCACCACGCACGGTGGCGAAACCGATGGTTTCACGCTCACGGACGCCGGTGTGGCCTTCACGACCGTAGACCGCGACTTTCTGCAAATCACGATCCAGGGCATTGGCGATCACTTCGCCCATGCGCAACGCGGTACCCGACGGCGCATCGATCTTGTGACGGTGATGGGCTTCGATGATTTCGATATCCGCATCATCACCCAACACGCGCGCCGCCATATCGAGCAGTTTCAACGACAGATTGACGCCGACGCTGAAGTTGGCCGCGAAGACGATCGGAATGTCCTTGCCCGCCTCGACCAGCAACTGCTTCTGCGCCGCATCCAGCCCGGTGGTGCCGATGACCATGGCCTTGCCTGCCTTGCGGCAGAAGGCGAGGTTTTTCAGCATTACTTCCGGCAGGGTGAAGTCGATCAGGACATCGAACTCTTCAGCGACCGCTTCGATATGCCCGGACAGCGGCACACCAATACGACCCAACGACGCCAACTCACCGGCATCGACGCCGATCAGCGTACTGCCAGGACGAACCACGGCAGCGGTCAAACCGGTCAGCGGCGCGCGCTGCTGCACGGCTTCGACCAGAATTTTGCCCATGCGCCCAGCAGCGCCCATCACAGCTATACGTCGCATGCCGACTCCTTACAGATCGCCGAAGAAACGCTTCACACCGTCGAACCAACCGGTGGTTTTCGGCGAGTGGCTGTTGTCGTCCGCCAGCGAACTGCGGAACTCTTCCAGCAATTCGCGCTGGCGACGGTTCAGGTTGACCGGCGTTTCGACCGCAACGCGGCACATCAAATCGCCTGCACCACCGCCACGCACCGGCGCCACGCCTTTACCGCGAACACGGAACTGCTTGCCGGTCTGGGTGCCTTCGGGGATTTTCAGTTTGACGCGACCGTCGAGGGTCGGAATTTCCAACTCGCCGCCCAATGCTGCGTCGACGAAGCTGATCGGCACTTCGCAGAACAGATGCTTGCCATCGCGCTGAAAGATGTCGTGTTCGCGCACGTTGATGACTACATACAGGTCGCCAGTCGGGCCGCCCTGCGTACCCGCCTCGCCCTCGCCAGACAGACGAATGCGGTCGCCGGTATCAACGCCAGCTGGCACCTTGACCGACAGGGTTTTGTACTCTTCGACGCGACCGTCACCGTGGCAGGAATCGCACGGGTCGGAAATGATCTTGCCCTGGCCATGGCAACGCGGGCAGGTCTGCTGCACCGAGAAGAAGCCCTGCTGCATGCGTACCTGACCGATGCCGCCGCAAGTCGGGCAAGTGGAAGGCGAGGAGCCTTTCTTCGCACCCGAACCATCGCAAGGCTTGCAGTTGACCAGCGTTGGAACGCGGATATTCACGGTAGTACCGCGCACCGCTTCTTGCAGATTCAGCTCCAGGGTGTAGCGCAAATCGCTGCCACGCTGAGCGCCGCCACGAGAACCGCCGCGACCGCCGCCGAAGAAATCACTGAAGACATCACCGAAGATGTCAGAGAAGTTCTGACCGCCAAAACCGGCACCGCCGCCACCCATGCTTGGGTCGACGCCGGCATGACCGTACTGGTCGTAAGCTGCGCGCTTGCTGGAATCGGACAGTACTTCGTAGGCCTCGTTGGCCTCTTTGAACATGTCTTCCGATGCTTTGTCACCGGGATTACGATCGGGGTGGTGCTTCATCGCCAGACGGCGATAGGCCTTCTTCAGGTCTGCATCGCTTGAGCCGCGCTCAACACCCAATACTTCGTAAAAATCACGCTTTGCCATAAGTCTTCTGCACTCTTGAGGACGTTCGGCAAACCCCTCCTGAGGATGGCCAAACTCGTTGAGCCCCAATACAGGCCCGGACCCAACTCACGTCAATTCAACGATCCTGGTCTTTGATTCTTGCGGTACTTGTAGCGCGAAAAGCAGGAGCATTCCCGGCCATACCGCCAACATCCGAACGTTGTCGCATGCTGTAAAAATTCGCGTATTCCAGATACGCCAACGCGGGAGCTAGCTCCCGCGCGGCGACATCCTACCAGTCACTGCCTAAAGGCAGTCAACCGGCCGACCAACAACTTACTTGTGGTCTTTGACTTCTTCGAACTCTGCATCGACAACGTCGTCAGCCTTCTCAGCCGATTCGCCTTGCGGGGCTGCGCCATCAGCTGGCTGAGCCTGTTCGGCATACATCTTCTGAGCAACCGGAGCGGAGACTTTCGACAGCTCTTCAACCTTCGCTTCGATAGCAGCCTTGTCGTCGCCTTTGACAGCGGCTTCCAGAGCAACCACAGCAGCTTCGATCGCAGTCTTCTCTTCGGCGGTAACTTTGTCGCCCGCGTCAGCAATCATTTTGCGAGTCGAGTGAACCAGTGCGTCGCCCTGGTTACGGGCAGCGGCCAGTTCTTCGAACTTGCGGTCTTCCTCAGCGTTGGCTTCGGCGTCACGCACCATGCGCTCGATTTCTTCGTCGGACAGACCGGAGTTGGCCTTGATCACGATCGACTGAGTCTTGCCGGTGGCCTTGTCTTTCGCGCCAACGTGCAGAATGCCGTTAGCGTCGATGTCGAAGGTCACTTCGATCTGCGGCACGCCACGTGGAGCAGGTGGAATGTCGGCCAGGTCGAACTTGCCCAGGGACTTGTTCTGAGTGGCTTGCTTACGCTCGCCCTGCAGCACGTGAATGGTCACAGCGCCCTGGTTGTCGTCAGCAGTCGAGAACACTTGCGATTTCTTGGTAGGAATCGTGGTGTTTTTCTCGATCAGCGCGGTCATCACGCCACCCATGGTTTCGATACCCAGGGTCAGCGGGCTGACGTCGAGCAGCAGAACGTCTTTCACGTCACCGGCCAGAACGGCGCCCTGAATCGCGGCACCCATGGCAACAGCTTCGTCCGGGTTAACGTCTTTACGAGCTTCTTTACCGAAGAAATCGGTCACCAGCTTCTGCACCAGTGGCATACGGGTCTGACCACCGACGAGGATTACGTCGTTGATCGCGCCAACATCCAGACCAGCGTCTTTCATGGCGATGCGGCAAGGTTCGATGGTGCGCTGAACCAGGTCTTCAACCAGTGCTTCCAGCTTGGCACGCGAGATCTTCACGTTCAGGTGTTTAGGACCGGTCGCGTCTGCAGTGATGTACGGCAGGTTGACGTCGGTCGACTGAGCGGAAGACAGCTCGATCTTGGCTTTCTCAGCGGCTTCTTTCAGACGCTGCATGGCCAGCGGATCACCTTTGAGGTTCATGCCGCTTTCTTTCTTGAATTCGTCGACGAGGTAGTCGATCAGACGAATGTCAAAGTCTTCACCGCCGAGGAACGTGTCACCGTTGGTGGCCAGTACTTCGAACTGGTGCTCGCCATCAACTTCAGCGATCTCGATCACGGAAACGTCGAAAGTACCGCCACCGAGGTCATAAACGATCACGGTGTGATCGCCCTTGGCCTTGTCCATACCGTAAGCCAGAGCGGCTGCGGTTGGTTCGTTGATGATACGTTTTACGTCCAGACCGGCAATGCGGCCGGCGTCTTTGGTCGCCTGACGCTGGCTGTCGTTGAAGTAGGCCGGAACGGTGATCACCGCTTCGGTCACTGGCTCGCCGAGGTAGTCTTCGGCGGTCTTCTTCATCTTTTTCAGAATTTCAGCCGAGATTTGTGGCGGTGCCATTTTCTGGCCGTTCACTTCAACCCAGGCGTCGTTGTTGTCAGCCTTGACGATCTTGTAAGGGACCATCTGGATGTCTTTCTGCACAACTTCTTCGTCGAAACGACGACCGATCAGACGCTTTACTGCGTACAGAGTGTTGTGCGGGTTGGTCACAGCCTGACGCTTGGCCGACTGACCTACCAGGATTTCGCCATCGTTGGCGTAAGCGATGATCGACGGCGTGGTACGCGCGCCTTCAGCGTTTTCAATAACTTTTGCTTTGCCGTTTTCCAGCACGGAGACGCAGGAGTTGGTAGTCCCCAGGTCGATACCGATAATTTTGCCCATGTTCACTCTCCCGAAACTTTGGATTTGGATGCCGCAGCAGTGGTGGCTGACTGCGGTAGCACTTAAACGCTTGACTTCTAAATGGGGGCCTTGCGGCTAATTTCAAGCCTTCTCGTCAATCGAAGGCGAAATTGGCGCTGGCGCCTTGCTGACCACAACCATGGCCGGGCGCAACAGGCGACCGTTGAGCTGGTAGCCCTTCTGAAACACCTTCAGAACACTGTTCGGTTCTACGTCGGCGCTTTCCTGCATGGCCATCGCCTGATGGTGAACGGCGTTGAACGGTTCGCCATGCGGATCGATCGCTTCAAGCTGATAACGCTTGAGGGTGTCGTGGAACATTTTCAGCGTCAGCTCGATGCCTTCACGCATCGGACGGATGCTTTCGTCGTCCGGGTTCGACAGCTCAAGGCCACGCTCCAGGCTGTCGACGATCGGCAGCAAGTCGCTGGCGAATTTCTCCAGGGCAAACTTGTGCGCCTTCTCGACGTCCTGTTCGGCACGGCGGCGGACGTTCTGCAGATCGGCAGCTACGCGCAGAGATTGATCTTGCGCTGCGGCCAATTGCTCTTCGAGCACTTGCACACGGGTCGCCAGGTCATCACTCGAACCTTCCGGCGCCTGAGGGGCATCTGGGTTTTGCGTATCTACTGTCTGTTCGTCAGCCATAGAATTCTCCTTCAATTTCGTCCGCGAGCCTGACTCGCGCTTCTGTGCCGATATATGGGGCCGCAAAATCAGGCTTCAAGGGCCTTCAAGGATTAACCCTACAAAAAAGTGCCGCTTTCTCATTCCCGGATGCGCTAAGAAGATTCTTGATTCAAGCGAATCGAGCTAAGACAGGGCATTGTCAGCTCGAAACAAAACACTGTATAAATAACCAGACCTTTCGCTTGGGAGCGGCCTTTATGCTGGTGCACCTGTCCGTACATAACTACGCCATCGTTGAACACCTCGATCTTGAACTCGATCGCGGGATGAGCGTGATCACAGGGGAAACAGGCGCTGGCAAGTCGATCATGCTCGACGCCCTGGGCCTGACCCTGGGCGATCGCGCCGACAGCGGCGTGGTTCGTCCCGGTGCCGACAAGGCCGATATCCTTGCGACCTTCGATCTGGCCGATATTCCCGAAGCCAGCGCCTGGCTGGCCGAGCGCGACCTGGAAACCGACGGCCCGTGCATCCTGCGACGGGTGATCACCTCGGAAGGACGCTCGCGCGGCTATATCAACGGCACCCCCTGTCCGCTTGGCGACCTGAAGTCCCTCGGCGAATTGCTGATCGACATCCACAGCCAGCACGAACACCAATCTCTGCTGAAAACCGATACCCATCGGCGGCTGCTGGACGAATACGCCGGCGCCACCGATCTGGCCCGCCAGGTACAACTCGCTGCCCAGCGCTGGCGTCAGACCCGCCAGGAACTGGAGCGTCTTTCCAACTCCGGCGATGAGCAACGCGCACGCCATCAACTGCTCAGCTATCAGCTGGAAGAGCTGGAAAATCTCGGCCTCGGCGATAACGAACTCGAACAGCTGGAACAGGAACACAAAAACCTGACCAACGCCGAAACCCTGCTGGGCATCTGCCGACAAGTGGTCGAGCAATGCAGTGAAAGCGATTCCGGCAATGTGCTGAACGCGCTGACCGCGAGCCTCAATCGGTTATCGAGTGTGAATAATTCGGTTGGCGCACTGGGAGAAGCCAGCAGTCTGCTGACCAGTGCGCAAATCCAGGTCGAAGAGGCAGTCGGCGAACTCAACCGTTTCCTCGATAACTTCGATGCCGATCCGGCACGCCTGCAATATCTGGAAGAGCGCCTCGACGCTATCTATACCCTGGCGCGCAAACACCGGATTCAACCAACTGAAGTCGGCGAAATGCAGCAAAAACTGCTGGATGAAATCGAAACCCTCAATGCCAATGACGAATCCATTGAACGCTTGAGCGAAGAACTGGCCTCCTACGCCCGGCACTATCAAGAAAAGGCACGAGAACTGAGCGATCTGCGCCATCAGGCCGCCGGCAGTCTCGCCAGCGCGGTTGAACAGGAGATTCAGCGACTGGGTATGCCTGGCGGTCGATTCACTATCGAATTGAAGGCCAACAGCAGCGATGAGTTGCTGCCCAATGGACTGGAACAGGTTGAGTTGCTCGTCAGCGCCAACCCGGGCCAGCCTCTAAAGGCACTGGCGAAAGTCGCTTCCGGCGGCGAGCTGTCACGGATCAGCCTGGCGATTCAGGTGATCACCGCACAGACGTCCCGCGTTCCAACGCTGGTGTTTGACGAAGTAGACGTAGGCATTGGCGGCCCGACCGCTGAAATTGTCGGCCAACTGTTGCGGCGCCTCGGCGATCGCGGGCAGGTACTGACGGTCACCCACTTGCCGCAAGTGGCAGCGCAGGGCCATCAGCATTTGTTCGTGCACAAGGTGCGCGGTGAACAGGCGACTCACACCGCCGTGTCCAAGCTGAGCAAGAACGATCGCATCGAAGAAGTGGCGCGGATGCTTGGCGGCATTGATCTGACCAAGGAATCCTTGGCTCACGCGAAGAAAATGGTCGTTACCGCGAAGGCTTGAGAACGGCAGAAAGCACGAAGGCGACCCTTGGGTCGCCTTCGTTCGTTTCGCGAATGTGAAATTCGCGCGACATGCTTACTTTTTCTTGCGGACGTACAGCACCAGGTTGTGATCAACCAACTCGACACCGTGCTCCTCGGCAATTGCCTTCTGGAGCTTTTCGATTTCAATGCTGACGAATTCGACGACTTCACCGGTTTCCACGTTGACCATATGGTCGTGGTGGCCACCGTCAGCCAATTCGAATACCGCGTGGCCACCGTCGAAGTTGTGACGGACCACGAGGCCAGCCGCTTCGAACTGAGTCAGTACACGGTAAACCGTGGCCAGACCGACGTCCTCACCAGCTTCCATCAACGCCTTGTAGACGTCCTCGGCACTCATGTGACGCTGCTCGGTAGAGTCGAGCATTTGCAGGATCTTGACCCGTGGCAGGGTCACTTTGAGGCCGGCTTTGCGTAGTTCGCTATTTTCAACCATGGTCAGCTTTCTCGCGATGCTGCTTCGCAGCTTCTCTTAATGCGGGTATGATCGGCGTTTACGTTGTCCCAGCCAAGATAGTGGAAGTCGCCCACCGATGCAAAACACCAAGCTCTTGCTAACCAGTTTCACCTTTGTGGGACTGCTCGCACTCGCCGGTTGTTCATTCCCCGGGGTTTACAAAATCGACATCCAGCAGGGCAATGTCGTCACGCAGGACATGATAGACCAGTTACGCCCGGGAATGACCCGGCCGCAAGTACGGTTTATCATGGGTAACCCTCTGCTTGCCGACACGTTCCATGCCGATCGCTGGGATTATCTGTACAGCCTGCAACCGGGTGGCGGTGAACGCCAACAGGAACGCATTAGCGTTATTTTCAACTCAAACGACCAGCTTGTCAGCTTGTCCGGTGACTTTATGCCGGGCGTCAGCCGTGACGAAGCCATTCTCGGCAAGGACAGTGGCACCACAGTCACCTCTCCTGCTGAAAACGCCGAGAAGCCACAGCCGGAAAAACCGGCCAAGCCAGGTTCCTTGCTGGATCAGATCCAGAAGGACGTCGATGGTGTAGAAACCGTTCCGGTTCCAACACCAGAGCCGCTGGACACCTCGCCGCAATAATTTGCGACGCAATAAAAAACCCGGAAATTCCGGGTTTTTTATTGCCTTCGATTTGGTTTTTAAGCGTTCCGAGCCTTGGCTTCGGCAGCCTTGGCCGCACGCAAGCGCCTCACCTCTTTAGGATCGGCGAGCAACGGACGGTAAATCTCGATGCGCTCCCCCGCCTCAACCAGCCGATTCTCCGGGTCAGACACCACCTTGCCGAAGATACCCAACGGACACTCCGCCAGATTCAGCTCAGGAAACTCGCTACCGATACCCGATGCAAGCACCGCCGCCCGAACCGTCATTCCCGGCGCCACACTGACCGAGCGCAAAGCCTGACGATCCACAGCCGCGTAGACGACCTCTATCTCGATCACCGGCTCAACCATGCATTTGCTTGGCACGCTGGCAGAACGCATCCACCAGCGTATTGGCCGCCTGATTGAACAACGGCCCCAACGTAGCGCGTACCAGCGGCCCGGCATAGTCGAACGACAGATCCAGACTGATCTTGCAGGCCTTCTCATTCAACACCTTGAACACCCAGACACCGTGCAACTGATTGAACGGCCCCTCTTCCAGGTTCATCTCGATCGACTGTCCCGGCACCAAGGTATTGCGCGTCACAAAATGCTGACTGAGCCCACCCTTGGCCACGCCAACACTGGCGCGCATATGTTCCGGCGAGCTTTCCAGCACTTCAGCGGAGGAGCACCACGGCAGAAATTCCGGGTAACGCGCCACGTCATTGACGAGGTCGTAGAGAAATTGCGCCGGGTACGGCAGCAATGCCGATCGTTGAATATGTGTCGTCATGTGAGCGTTACTTCCAGAGCTGAGCGGCAAACACTACAAGAATGCCGATGGGCGCCACGTAGCGCATCAAGAACAAAGACAGGGCGAACAGTGCCGGGTTGCGGATCGACAACTCGTCGCGCACCGCATCACGCCCCATCACCCATCCGGCGAACAGCACGAAACACAGGCCACCGAGCGGCAACATGATCCGCGAAGTGAAGAAATCGATCACGCCAAAGAAGTCCAGACCGCTCTTCGCTCCCCACTGGTAGAGCTGGAACACCCCGCCTTCGTTCACGAAAAATTTGGCTTCCTTCCAGATATTGAAGGAGAACACCGTGCCCAGACCGACGAACCAGCAAGTGAAAGCAAGCCAGAAAGTCACCCAGGCGCGGCTGACTTTAGTGCGCTCAACCAGATAGGCAACCATCGGTTCCAGCAAGGAAATCGCCGAACTCCAGGCGGCGATCGCCACAAGAACAAAGAACACCACGCCCATCAACTGACCGAAAGCCACGTTACCAAAGGCAAATGGCAGGCTGACGAACATCAGGCCCGGCCCCTCGCTAGGGTTCAAGCCTCCGGCAAACACAATAGGGAACAACGCCAGACCGGCGATCAGCGAAACAAAGGTATCGAGCAGCGCCACGCCGACAACTGTGCCCGACAACGATGAGCTTTTCGGCATGTAAGCGCCGTAGATCATGATCGAACCGACACCTACGCTCAGCGAGAAGAACGCGTGCCCCATCGCTGGCAGCAAGCCGTCGAGGACTTTCTCCGGATGGAAGTCGAACATGAAATGCACGCCTTCCATGAAATGCCCGGTGGTCATGCTGTAACCCAGCAACACCAGAATCATCACGAACAGCAGCGGCATCATGATGCGCAGGCTGCGCTCAAGCCCCGCGACCACGCCTTTGGCGATGACGAAGGCCGACAACAGCATAAAAATCGTGTGCCAAAGTGTCAGACGCCATGGATTGGAGATGACATTGCCGAAATAAGCACCGACCTGATCGGCTGTGGCGCCCTGGAAGTCACCGCGGCCCATGTCGACGATGTAGTCCAGCGACCAACCGCCGACCACGCTATAGAAAGACAGGATCAGCAACGCCGTGATCATCCCGGCAAATGCCCCCCACGACCACTTGCCCGAGTGCCCGGCTTCCAGCGCCAGCACCTTCAAGGCGTTCGCCGGACTTTGCCGGGCGCGCCGGCCAATAAGGGTTTCAGCCAGCATGACCGGGATGCCGATCAACGCGATGCACGCCAGAAACATCAGCACAAAGGCGCCGCCGCCGTAGACCCCGACCATGTAGGGGAACTTCCAGATACTACCCAGTCCCACGGCCGAACCGGTCGCGGCGAGTATGAAAACCCAGCGGCTAGCCCAACTGCCGTGGACAGAAACCTTGTCTGTCGACATCGTTTATCACGCCCAAGCGTTAGAAAAAGAGGCCGCATTGTCCGGGATTCACTCAACCTGCTCAAGCACGCAGCATCACCGTAGCCGACAGCCGTTTATCTCCATATAATGCCGCCCCTATGGCTAAACAGAAGAAACACCCAACAGGGACCATCGCGCAGAACAAAAAGGCGCGACACGATTACTTCATCGAGCACAAGTTCGAGGCTGGTCTGGTCCTGGCCGGCTGGGAAGTAAAAAGTCTGCGGGCAAGCAAGCTACAGCTGGTCGACAGCTATGTCCTGCTCAAGGATGGCGAAGCGTGGTTGCTCGGCAGCCACATCACGCCTCTGATGACCGCAAGCACCCACGTCATCGCTGACCCGGTGCGCACGCGCAAGTTGCTGCTCAACCGCCGCGAGCTGGAAAAGCTTGCAGCGATGGTGCAGCAAAAGGGTTACGCCTGCGTCTGCCTGTCCTGGTACTGGAGCAAGCACATGGTCAAGTGCGAGATTGCTCTGGGCAAGGGCAAGAAGGAATACGACAAGCGTGACACCGAGCGCGAACGCGATGCCGGACGTGAACTGCAGCGTGCAGTGCGCAACAAGGGCAAGGAAGACTAGTCTTCCCCCTTGAAAGCAAAGATCGTCCGATCGCGGCCCGAGCCTGCGGCAGCCCCTACACAGGAATTCGCATTTCCCTGTGGAGCTGCCGCAGGCTCGGGCCGCGATCGGACGATCTTTTTGCTTTAAAAAATCACATCCCCTTGCGCCGCTCCGCCCGGGCCATGCGCTGAACCTCCTGCCGCACCTCTTCCAGCACTTCCTGCACATACAAAATATGTCGGCTGGACACTTCCCGCGCCTGCTCCGCGCGACCTTCGATAATCGCCAGATACAATTCCCGATGCTGAGTGATCAGCATGTCGCGAGTTTCCGTGCGCTGCTTGTACATGCCACCAATGTTGGTGACCACGTTGCGCTTGAGCAAATCGAACAAGCCGCGAATGGTGTGCAGCAACACCGCGTTGTGACTGGCCTCGGCAATCGCCAAGTGAAACTTCGCATCCGCCGCGCCCTCTTCCGCCCGGCTGACTTCGTCGTGACGCGAGTAGCAGTCCTGCAATTCTTCGAACGCCGCCGTCAGCCGCTCGCGATCAACATCAGTCGCGCGCAATGCTGCGTAATAAGCGCACGATGCCTCCAATGTGTGCCGAAACTCGAGCAAGTCGCGCTGTGCCTCGGGGTTACTTTCGAGCAAATGCAGCAGCGGATCACTGAACGTTGAGCCCAAGCTCTCGACCACATAATTGCCGCCGCCCTGCCGGCTGACCAGCAAGCCTTTCGCCGCCAGTTTCTGAATCGCCTCCCGTAGCGACGGCCGCGATACGCCAAATTGTTCGGCCAACGTGCGCTCCGCCGGCAGCCGCTCACCGGACTTCAGCGTGCCCTCAAGAATCATCCCCTCGAGTCGCTCGACAATATCGTCAGACAAACGGCGCTGCCGAATCTGATCAAACCCCATAACTCATTTCTCCACGATCCCGACCGCTCGCCGGGCTCTCTATTCTGGCCTATCCGCGCCTTGCCGACACCTACCACGCGCCACCAGCCGAAACCGGATCAGATGCGAACTGCGCCGCTTGTTCGACAAAAGTTTTAGGGCGACAAATTGACACACCGATATCAAGGCTTTTACCCTAGCCAACAGCGATTGTAAATTGGTCTTACCAATTATCCAAGAACGCTGACAGTGCCTGACCAACAACAATTAGGGGCCACCCCATATGCAAACCTGGCAACAGCTCTACAGCCCGCTCGGCAGCCTCGGCGTGTCCGCGCTCGCGGCCGTCATTCCCATCGTGTTCTTTTTCCTCGCGCTGGCGGTGTTCCGCCTCAAAGGCCATGTGGCCGGCAGCATCACCCTCGCCCTGTCGATTGCCGTAGCGATCTTCGCGTTTCAGATGCCGGTCGACATGGCCTTCGCCGCCGCCGGTTATGGCTTCGCCTACGGTCTGTGGCCGATTGCCTGGATCATTGTCGCGGCGGTATTCCTCTACAAACTGACGGTCAAAAGTGGTCAGTTCGAGGTCATTCGCAGTTCGGTGTTATCGATTACTGACGACCAGCGCCTGCAAGTGCTGCTGATCGGCTTCTGCTTCGGTGCGTTTTTGGAAGGTGCTGCCGGTTTCGGCGCACCCGTGGCGATTACCGCCGCACTCCTTGTAGGACTGGGCTTCAATCCGCTGTACGCCGCCGGCCTGTGCCTGATCGCCAACACTGCGCCGGTGGCATTCGGTGCATTGGGGATTCCGATCATCGTTGCCGGCCAAGTCACCGGCATCGACGCGTTCAAGATCGGCGCCATGACCGGCCGCCAACTGCCGCTGCTGTCACTGTTCGTGCCGTTCTGGCTGGTGTTCATGATGGACGGCCTGCGTGGCGTTCGCGAAACCTGGCCGGCAGCGCTGGTCGCGGGGCTGAGTTTCGCCGTCACTCAATACTTCACCTCGAACTTCATCGGCCCGGAACTGCCGGACATCACCTCGGCCCTGGCCAGCCTGATCTCGCTGACCTTGTTCCTGAAAGTCTGGCAGCCAAAACGCGCCGCCGGCCAGCACATCGCCGGTGCCGTTTCTGCTTCGGTGGTGACCGCCAGCGTCGGCGGTTTCGGCCAAAAACGCACCACCGTGGCTTCGCCCTACAGCCTCGGGGAAATTTTCAAAGCCTGGTCGCCGTTCCTGATCCTCACCGTGCTGGTGACCATCTGGACGCTGAAGCCTTTCAAAGCGATGTTCGCCGCTGGCGGCTCGATGTACAGCTGGGTGTTCAACTTCGCGATTCCGCACCTTGATCAACTGGTGATCAAGACCGCACCGATCGTGGCCACTCCAACGGCCATTCCGGCAGTGTTCAAACTTGATCCGATTTCCGCGACCGGCACGGCGATTTTCTTCTCCGCACTGATCTCGATGCTGGTCTTGAAGATCAATTTCAAAACTGGTCTGACCACTTTGAAAGAGACCTTCTACGAACTGCGCTGGCCCATCCTGTCGATCGGCATGGTGCTGGCCTTCGCTTTCGTCACTAACTATTCAGGCATGTCTTCGACCATGGCCCTGGTTTTGGCCGGTACAGGCGCGGCGTTCCCGTTCTTCTCGCCATTCCTTGGCTGGCTCGGCGTGTTCCTGACAGGCTCGGATACTTCGTCCAACGCGCTGTTCAGTTCGCTGCAGGCAACCACTGCGCACCAGATCGGCGTCAACGACACCCTGCTGGTCGCAGCGAACACCAGCGGCGGCGTCACCGGCAAAATGATCTCGCCACAATCAATCGCGGTGGCCTGCGCCGCGACCGGATTGGTGGGCAAGGAATCGGATCTGTTCCGCTTCACCCTCAAGCACAGCCTATTCTTTGCAACGATTGTCGGTTTGATCACCCTGGCTCAGGCCTACTGGTTCACTGGCATGCTGGTGCACTAAACCTAAAAAAATACAGAAAAAACCGACGCCGGTTCGTGATGCCGGCGTCAGCAATTCACAACCCGGTCTGTAAGGCTGCTGAAAGCAACGCTCTTTATATTCAGCAGCCGCAACAGACGGATAACCGGGACCACCCGGAGACACGCCTGATGAGCGAGCTTTTTTACAACGCTGTGCCGAACGCTACACGCGTGGCACCGCCACTGCCCGAACCTCGGCAATACCCCAGCGAGAAACCGTCGCGGGTCTATCTGTTCGGGACGTGTGTGGTCGACCTGTTCTACCCCGAAGCCGGGATGGACGCGATCCACTTGCTGGAACGCGAAGGCATCCGGGTCGAGTACCCGCAAGGGCAGAGTTGCTGCGGCCAACCCGCCTACACCTCGGGTTACACCGAGCAGGCGCGGACCGTGGCGCGCTCGCAACTGGCGCTGTTTGCCGGAGATTATCCGGTGGTGGTGCCGTCAGGTTCTTGCGCCGGCATGCTGCGCGAGCATTACGCCGACTTGTTCAGGGACGAGCCGGAAACGTTGAAACAGGTTCAGGCCCTCGCGGCTCGTACCTATGAACTGGCCGAGTTTCTGCTGTTCGTCTGCAAGGTGCAGCTCAAGGACAGCGGCGAGCCGGTCAAAGTCGCGCTGCACACTTCGTGTTCAGCACGCCGCGAGATGAACACTCACCTGCACGGCCGCGAGTTATTGGCGCAGTTGAGCAACGTGGAACGGGTCAACCACGACCACGAAAGCGAATGCTGTGGCTTCGGTGGGACATTCAGCGTCCGTATGCCAGACATTTCCGGGGCGATGGTGGCTGACAAGACCAAAGCGTTGAAGGATTCCGGCGCGCACAAGGTCTTGAGCGCTGATTGTGGCTGTTTGATGAACATCAACGGCGCATTGGAGAAACAAAAAGAAGCGCTGCGCGGGCAACATCTCGCCAGCTTCTTGTGGCAACGAACCGGGGGTGCGCAATGAGCACTTCCGCGATTATTCCTACGGTCGCCGTAGAAGAAGATTTCCGCACCCGGGCGCACAACGCCTTGGGTGATCAGCAGCTACGGAACAACTTCCGCACTGCCATGGATTCACTGATGGTCAAGCGGGCAGCCGCTTTCAGTGATCCCCATGAAAGAGAGCATTTGCGCGCACTGGGCAATTCGATCAAGGCCCGCGCGCTGTCCAAGTTGCCCGACCTGCTCGAGCAACTGGAAACAAACCTGACCCGCAACGGTGTGACAGTGCACTGGGCGGAAACGGTGGACGAGGCCAATGGCATCGTCTTATCGATCATCCGCGCTCACGAGGCGCGGCAAGTGATCAAGGGCAAATCGATGGTCAGCGAAGAGATGGAGATGAACCATTTCCTCGAGGCTCGGGACATTGAATGTCTGGAGTCCGATATGGGGGAATACATCGTCCAGCTCGACCACGAGAAGCCTTCACACATCATTATGCCGGCGATCCACAAGAATGCCGGTCAGGTCGCGTCCTTGTTCCACGACAAACTTGGCGTGGAATACACCAAGGACGTTGACCAACTCATTCAGATCGGTCGCAAAGTCCTGCGGCAGAAATTCTTCGAAGCGGACATCGGCGTCTCCGGTGTCAACTTCGCCGTGGCCGAAACCGGCACCCTGCTGCTGGTGGAAAACGAAGGCAACGGCCGCATGACCACCACCGTGCCGCCAGTGCACATCGCCGTCACCGGGATCGAAAAGGTTGTCGAAAACCTGCGTGACGTGGTGCCGCTGCTGTCACTGCTGACGCGCTCGGCGCTGGGCATTCCGATCACCACGTACGTCAACATGATCTCCGGCCCGCGCAAGGCGCATGAACTCGACGGCCCGCAGGAAGTGCATCTGGTGTTGCTCGACAACGGTCGCAGCCAGGCTTTCGCCGACAGCGAATTGCGCCAGACCTTGAACTGCATCCGCTGCGGCGCCTGCATGAATCATTGCCCGGTGTACACCCGCGTCGGTGGCCACACCTATGGCGAGGTGTATCCAGGACCGATCGGCAAAATCATCACGCCGCACATGGTCGGTCTGGCGAAAGTCCCGGATCACCCGAGCGCGTCATCGCTGTGCGGCGCTTGCGGTGAAGTCTGTCCGGTAAAAATTCCGATCCCGGCGATCCTCCGGCGCCTGCGCGAAGAAAACGTCAAAGCCCCTGACAGCCCGAATCAAGTGATGCGCGGCCAGGGCAGCAAGTATTCGCGCAAGGAACGTTTTATCTGGAATGCCTGGGCCAAGCTCAACAGCTCGCCAACCTTGTATCGAGTGTTCGGTTTCTTCGCCACGCGCCTGCGCGCACTGACCCCGAGCAACGTCGGCCCGTGGACACAAAACCACAGCGCGCCGAAACCCGCCGCCCGCTCACTGCATGACATGGCCCGCGAGCATCTGGCCAAAGAGGGAGACCGCTGATGAGCGCCAAGCAAAATATCCTCGGCAAACTGCGGAAAAGTCTGACCGGCACCACACCGATTGCCGACAACTTCGATGTCGATCTGGTGACGCAGCCTTACACCTACAGCGCCGAACAACGCATCCCGCAACTGCGCAAACTGATGGAGGCGGTGCACACCGAAATCCACCTGACTTCGGCAGAAGAATGGCCGGCGTTGCTTGCCCAATTACTGCGTGATCGTCAGTTGCCGAGCCTGTTGATCGCGCCGACGACAGCCCACGGGCAAAAAATCACACAGCACTGGGCGAACAATCCCGACCTGCCGACGCTGAAATCCTACGATCGGCCGATGGAAGAATGGAAAGCCGAGTTGTTCAACGATACCCCGGCCAGCCTCACCGGCACCCTCGGTGCCATCGCCGCTACCGGCAGCCTGATCATGTGGCCAACCCGTGAGGAACCGCGATTGATGAGCCTGGTGCCTCCGGTGCACTTCGCTTTGCTCAAGGCCAGTGAAATCCGCGACAACTTCTATCAGGTGCAGCAGGAATTCGAATGGGCGCAAGGCATGCCGACCAACGCGTTGCTGGTCTCTGGCCCGTCGAAAACCGCTGACATCGAGCAGGTACTGGCTTACGGCGCCCACGGACCGAAGGACCTGGTGGTTCTGATTCTGGAGGACCAATGACGCTTCCAGTGAATTTCCTGCGTGATGCGCAGCAACTGATTCCGTCCGAGCGCCGCTTTGATGATCCGTTATCGACGCTGGCTTTCGGCACCGATGCGAGTTTTTATCGGCTGATTCCGCAACTGGTGATTCGCGTCGAATCTGAAGACGAAGTGGTGGCACTGCTGAAACTGGCTCAGCGCGACCACGTTCCGGTGACCTTCCGTGCGGCCGGCACCAGCCTGTCCGGACAGGCGATCAGCGATTCGATTTTGATCGTGCTTGGGGATAACTGGAACGCTCGCGAAATCCGCGGCCAAGGCACGCAGATTCGTCTGCAACCGGGCGTGATCGGCGCACAGGCGAACGCCTGGCTGGCGCCGTTCGGGCGCAAGATCGGCCCGGATCCGGCGTCGATCAACGCCTGCAAAATCGGCGGCATCGTCGCCAACAACGCCAGCGGCATGTGCTGCGGCACCGCGCAAAACACCTATCACACCTTGGCCGGCATTCGCCTGGTGCTCGCCGATGGCTCGCGCCTGGATACCGAAGACGCTGCCAGTGTCGCGGCATTCCACGCCGGCCATGGCGAACTGCTCGAACGGCTGGCGACTTTAGGCCGCGAGACTCGTGCCAACGCCGAACTGGCTGCACGAATCCGCCACAAATACCGTCTGAAAAATACCACCGGCCTGTCGCTGAATGCCTTGGTGGATTTCGATGAGCCTGTGGATATCTTGAGCCACTTGCTGGTCGGTTCCGAGGGCACCCTCGGATTCATCAGTGCGGTGACTTATGACACCGTCATCGATCACCCGAACAAAGCCTCGGCGCTGATCGTTTTCCCGGATGTCGAAACCTGCTGCAACGCAGTGACTGTGCTGAAAAGCCAACCGGTCTCCGCCGTAGAATTGCTTGATCGCCGCAGCCTGCGCTCGGTGCAAAACAAACCGGGCATGCCTGCTTTCGTACAACAACTGTCGAACAATGCCTGCGCGCTGCTGATCGAATCCCGCGCGGCTTCTTCCACTTTGCTGCAGGAACAACTGGCGCAGATCATGGCCTCGCTCAGCGGTTTTCCGGTGGAGAAGCAGGTCGATTTCACCGAAGACCCTGCCGAGAACGCCAAGCTCTGGGCGATCCGCAAGGACACCTTCCCCGCCGTCGGCGCAGTTCGCAAAACCGGCACCACGGTGATCATCGAAGACGTGACCTTCCCGGTCGAACAACTGGCCATCGGCGTCAATCGCTTGATCGAGCTGTTCGACAAACATTCCTACGACGAAGCGATCCTTTTCGGACACGCGCTGGAAGGCAATCTGCACTTCGTCTTCACCCAAGGCTTCAACAACCCGGAAGAAGTCGCACGCTATCAAGCGTTCATGGACGACGTCGCGCAACTGGTCGCTGTGGAATTCGGCGGCTCGTTGAAGGCGGAACACGGCACCGGGCGCAACATGGCGCCATTCGTCGAACTGGAATGGGGTAGCGACGCCTATCAACTGATGTGGCAGCTCAAACGTCTGCTCGATCCAAACGGCATTCTCAACCCGGACGTGGTGCTCAGCGAAGATCCGCAGATCCATCTCAAGCATCTGAAACCGCTGCCTGCAGCCGATGAGATTGTGGATAAGTGCATCGAGTGTGGCTTTTGCGAGCCTGTCTGCCCGTCAAAAGGCCTGACCTTGAGCCCGCGGCAACGCATCGTGATCTGGCGCGACATTCAGGCGAAGAAACGTGCCGGCGTCGACACCACGGAACTGGAAAAAGCCTACGAGTACCAAGGCATCGAAACCTGCGCCGCCACCGGCCTGTGTGCGCAACGTTGCCCTGTAGGCATCAACACCGGTGAGCTGGTGAAAAAACTGCGTGGCCGACACGCAACGCATCAGAAAACCGCTGACTGGATTGAAGGAAATTTCGCCAAGACTCTGCAGGGCGCACGCTTCACTTTGCACGTGGCCAACGGTGCGCGAATGATGCTCGGCGCACCGCGTCTGGCGAAACTTTCGGCAACGATTACGCGCCTGTCCAAGGGCCAGGTGCCGCTGTGGACCAATGCGATGCCGCAACCCGAGAAAGCCATTCGCTTCTGCCCCAGCGTTTCGGACGAACGCCCGCGCGTGGTGTATCTGGCCGCGTGTGTGTCGCGGGTCATGGGCCCGGCGGCGGGCGATAAAGAGCAGATGTCGCTGTACGACAAAACCCGAGGGTTACTGGAAAAGGCCGGTTACCAAGTGGTCTTCCCGGACAATCAGGACAACCTCTGCTGCGGTCAGCCGTTCGCCTCGAAAGGCTACGCCGAACAGGCCGAACACAAGCGCCAAGAGTTGATCAGCGCGCTACTGCAGGCCAGTCGCGGCGGACTCGATCCGATCTATTGCGACACCAGTCCATGCACGCTGCGGCTGGTGCAGGACGTAGGAGAAACCCGTCTGGATCTGTACGACCCGGTGCGCTTCATCCGTACGCATCTTCTTGATCGTTTGGAGTTCACCCCGCAAGACGCACCAATCGCCGTGCACGTGACCTGCAGCACCCAGCATCTGGGCGAAAGCCAGGCGTTGATTGATCTGGCGCGCAAGTGCAGCAAAACCGTGGTGATCCCGGAAGGCATACATTGCTGCGGGTTTGCTGGCGATAAAGGCTTCACCACACCAGAGCTGAACAGCCATTCGCTGCGCACGCTCAAGGACGCGGTGCAGCATTGCAGCGAGGGGATTTCCACCAGCCGTACCTGCGAGATCGGTCTGACGCAACACGGCGGAATCGACTATCACGGGCTGGTCTATCTGGTGGACCGAGTGACGCGTGCAAAGACCTGCTGAAGAAAAATAGAACCCTTGAGTCCGGCTGTAGTCCACAGATTAACCCCGACTGATCGGGGTTTTTCATCCATTCAGTTGCCCGTCCTGACGGCCAGCGAAGTCTGGACCCCCACTCGGTTCAAGGAGATACACATGAAACGTTCTGTACTGTTAGGTCTGTTCGTTACTGCATCGATGATGGCTTCCACTTCCTTTGCCGCCGACAAGCCTGCTGACCTGTGTGATGCCAATATTCAGACCATCAACAATATGAAGGGCCAACTGGCGGCAAAGCCAGAACTGAGCCAAAAAGCAGAAGCCACTGTGACCAGAGCGCACGACCTCAAGGCTAAAGGCCAAATCGATAACTGCGTTGCGGAAACCTCGCAACTCATCTCGGACCTTCAAAAAGCAGCCGGCACCAACAACTGATCAGCGCCCGGCCAACCTTCGGGTTGGCCTTAGGGGCTGATTGGCGTACACTGCACACGCTTGTTGCTCAAACAGATGTACTGAGCAATGAGTTCGGGGCCGTTTAGGATTCGACGCCGGTTGCGAAACTTTAGGTGCATGCCGACTTGGTAACAGAAGTCGTAAATCCACTGTTGCAACTACTTATAGTTGCCAATGACGAAAACTACGGCCAGGAATTCGCTCTCGCTGCGTAAGCAGCCTTAGCCCTGAGCTTCTGGTACCTTCGGGTCCAGCAATCACCAGGGGATGTCTGTAAACCCAAAGTGATTGTCATATAGAACAGAATCGCCGTGCAGTACGTTGTGGACGAAGCGGCTAAAACTTACACAACTCGCCCAAAGCACCCTGCCCTTCGGGTCGCTGAGGGTTAACTTAATAGAAACGGCTACGCATGTAGTACCGACAGCGGAGTACTGGCGGACGGGGGTTCAAATCCCCCCGGCTCCACCAACTCAACAACAAAGCCCGCCAAGTGCGGGCTTTGTCGCATCTGGAGATCCCGCGCTGCGGCTGATCTCCCGGAAACGTATCCCCAACGCCTGGCAAAACGCCGGGCTTTTTTATGCCGGCGGCAAGCTCTGATATCAGCGGATAAAAGCACAAAACGCTTCTACACTCACAGCGCGCCCTCCGCCGAACCGAGTCCTCATGACTTCCCTGAAAGACCGCCTGCAACAAGGCAAAGACGCTCGCCAGAACTGCCCACGCAGTTCTCAGGCTGTCGCCGGCAAAATGAACCGTGATCCGATCCCGCTGATCCAGGCGTCAAGCCAGGGCCGGGTCGAGTCGCTGGTCGAGCTGCGTTATGGGCGCATGCTGGTGTCACCGTTCACTTTCTTTCGCGGCAACGCGTTGCTGCAGGCACACGATCTGTCGAGTACGGCGACCATGGGGCTGAATCTGCCGATCTGTGGTGATTGTCACCTGATGAACTTCGGTGGTTTCGCTACGCCGGAGCGCAACCTGTTGTTCAGCGTCAATGATTTCGACGAGGCGCATCCCGGGCCTTGGGAGTGGGATCTGAAGCGCCTGGCGGCGAGTTTTGTGGTGGCTGCGCGGGATCTGCGCCATGGCAACTCAGTCGAGGAAGAAGTGTGCCGCGATATGGTCGGCGCCTATCAGGCAACTTTGCTGGAGTGCGCCGAGCAAAGCTCATTGGAGAACTGGTACGAGTCGATCAGCTACAACGACCTGCTGGCTCAGGCGCGCAAGAGCACCCTTGAGCATGTCGAGCGTGCCATCGAGAAAGCCGAGCGGCGTACGCACGCGGAGCTGCTGCCGAAGATCAGCGAGCGCGACCAGGATGGGCGTCTGATCATTCGCGATGACTTGCCGGAAATTTTCCATCTGCACAAAAACACTACGCTACTGGACGCCGAGGATGACTGGCTGCGACTGTCGGATTGGCGTCCGCTGTACGACACGTTCATGCGCGATTATCGCGGCACGCTACAACCCGATCGGCGCGAGCTGTTGTCGCGCTTTCATGTGCACGACATGGCGTTCAAAGTGGTCGGCGTTGGCAGTGTCGGCACGCGCTGTCTGGTGGCGTTGTTGACTGACGATCAGGGGTTTCCGCTGTTCCTGCAATTCAAGGAGGCGCGGCGTTCGGTGCTCGCCGCTTATGTGAAAAGCAAATCACGGGTCCGCCACGAGGGTCAGCGAGTGGTTGAGGGCCAGCGTTTGATGCAAGCGGCCAGCGACCTGTTTCTCGGCTGGGCCACGGGGCCTCATGGTCGGCATTTCTATGTCCGGCAATTGCGCGACATGAAGATTTCTGCCGAGCTGGAAACCTTCGACACCGAAACCTTCGCTGCCTATGGTCGGGTGTGTGGCCGTGCGCTGGCTCGCGCCCATGCCAAGGCGTCGGGGCTGGCGGCGCAGATCAGCGGTTATATCGGCAAGGGCGAGGCCCTGGCCGATGCCCTGCTGAAGTACGCGCAACACTACGCCTCGCAGAACGAACGCGACTTCGAACGCTTCCAGTTGGCCTGTCGCAAGGGCCATCTGCGCGCACGCTCGGAAGCTGATTTCGCCGCCGCCTATCTGCCTTGAACTGGGCTAGAGCGGCCGCTACTGAAATGAATTTTTCTTCACTGCCCCTTCACATTCAAACCTGTAAAGTCGGCTCGCTCATTCAAGAAACTACGGTTCGCCCGCGGCTCTCCCGCGGGCTTTTTTTTGCCTGAAAATCATCACCACTTGCCGTCCCCCAGGCAATTGCGCGACGCTGCCGGTAGACCCTTCGCCAAGGAGTGCCCGATGCCGCTGCTGTCTCTGCCCTGCCAACGCTTGACGCTGGCGATTCTCGCCCCGGATCAGGCCGGTCTCGAGAGTGCGTTCTACCAACGCAACCTGCGCCACCTCGCCCCTTGGTCGCCGATTCGCACCACTGAATATTTTTCCACCGAGCAGATTCGCCGACGTCTGGAGATTCAGGCCAGCGCCTTTGAGGCCGGGCTGGCGATGCATTTCGCGTTGTTGACTCAGGATGGCCAGCAAATGATTGGCGCGTGTAATTTCAGCGGCATCATTCGCGGCGCGTTTCAGGCCTGTTATCTCGGTTATCACATCGACGAAGCCCATCAGGGCCAGGGTTTGATGCGCGAAGCGCTGGAGGCCGGGATCGGCTATATGTTCGACACGCAGAACCTGCACCGGATCATGGCCAACTACATTCCCGGCAACGAACGCAGCGCGCGACTGCTGGAGAAACTGGGGTTTGAACGGGAGGGTTATGCCAAGGCCTACCTGAACATTGCCGGGCGCTGGCAGGATCATGTGCTGACGTCGCTGGTCAATCCCGTGTTCGAAACGCCGGACAAGCGCTGGTCACGATCATTGGCGTGAGCTTCACGATTTGTTCAGCAATGGCGACGTATGCTCGAGGGTCCCGCTTCCTTCGGTAGCCTGAAACCATGTCGCGTGCCGCCTCTTCGCTGTTTCTGCTTGCCGCCCTGCTGTTTTTCTTCGCGTTGGGCGGTCATCAATTGCAGGGTTCCACCGAAGCCCGCGTCGCCGGCATCGCCATGGAAATGCACCTGGACAACGACTGGG
Source organism: Pseudomonas sp. 4CAES_32.4 (assembly GCF_058136335.1). NCBI lineage: Bacteria > Pseudomonadati > Pseudomonadota > Gammaproteobacteria > Pseudomonadales > Pseudomonadaceae > Pseudomonas > Pseudomonas sp. 4CAES_32.4. Next base: position 845,213 of record NZ_CM176882.1, on the reverse strand, counting down.
TGACGCCGCGCCTGTTCGGCGAACCGTTTCTGGAAAAACCGCCGCTGAGTCTGTGGCTTGATGCCGGCGCCATGCGCGTGTTCGGTGTATCGCCTTGGTCGGTTCGGCTGGCATCGGCGGTGGCCGGATTGCTCAGTGTGATGATGCTGTATGGCCTGTTGCGACGTTTCGAACGGCCGAAGCGGATCGCGTGGACGGCGGGGATTTTGCTGGCAACCATGGCCAGCTACTGGAGCAACGTGCGCGGCGTCGGCGAAGACGCGCTGCTCGCGCTCGGCGTGACGATGGCATTGCTGGCGTTCTTCCAGGCGCAACGTGCATTGACCGCCGGCAACTCGCTGCTGTTCGTCATTGGGATCGCCATTGCCACATTGAGCAAGGGTGTCCTGGGGCTGGCAATGCCGGGGGTGGTGATTTTCGCTTATCTGCTGGCCGATACCTTGATCGAAAAACGCCTGAAAATCGCTGATTGGGTGCGGCCGGGGCTGCTGACCGTGGTCGGGCTGATTCCGCTATTGATCTGGCTGGTTGTGCTTTATCAGCATGGCGGAGCGCAAGCGGTCAGAGAAGTGTTGCTGACCAACAGCGTCGGTCGTTTCAGCGGGTCGTTCATCGAGGCCGGGCATTACGAGCCGTTCTATTACTACCTCGCCAAACTGCCGCAAGCGTTTTTGCCGTGGAACATCCTGGTGTATCTGGGGCTGTGGCATTTCCGCAAACAGCTCAAGACCAATCGTTATCTGCTGTTTTTCAGCCTGTGGATGGTTGCGCAGTTCATCATGCTGACGTTGGCGTCGAGCAAACGCACGGTGTACCTGATGTCGATAACCCCGGCGGCAGCGGTGATTGCGGCGGAGTACGCAGGCGTACTCTTCGACAAGCTGAAAGCCTACGAATCGAGCCACAGCTTTGTCGGCCGAATCGCTCGTCATCGTCAGACATTGGCAGCCAGCATTCTGACCGTGGTGATCGCCAGCTATCTCGGCGCCGCTCAATGGGCGTTGCCAAACGCCGATAAACACCTGTCGTTCCTGCCGCTGACCGAACACATTCAAGCGCTGCAAGCGGACGGTCATCAGGTGGCGTTGTTTCAAGCCAACGAACGAGTGGGCGGCGCCAGCGTTTTCTATACGCAGAGCGTGCTAAAGGGTCTGGATACCGAGGCGCAGTTGCGGGAGTTTCTTAGCGTTTCTTCAACCAATGTGGCGGTTATTGCCGCAGATATCGAACCCACCGCCCCAGTGAAAGTGCTGAAGACCATGAAGGTCGGGCGGCAGGCGTATTACTTCGTCGGTTACTGAATCACCACAAGGCAATGTCATAGGTCAGGTACAGGCGATAGTTGTCGCGATCACTGGCATAGGTCGAGCGATAAGTGGCCTTGCGCATTTCAATGCCTAAGCCTTTGAGTACGCTGCTTTGAATGACGTAGCGCAAGTTGGTGTCAGCCTCCCACTCCCTGGCGTCGCGGCCCTTGTAGTCGCCGTTCTCACCTTTGTAGTAACGGGTCATCAGGCTCAGGCCGGGCAAAATGGCGGCGAAGTCATAGTCGTACCTCAGCATCCACGTTTGTTCACCAGCCTGGATGAATTTTCCGACACCTGCGTTGGAGAAGGAGTACACCGTAGACACACTGGTGTAGGGCAATGCGGTGTCGCCACTGACCTTTTGATAGCCAACGCCCAAGGCATGCGCGCCGAGGCGATAGGTGAACAAGCCGCTGAACATATCGGCATCGACCGCGCCGTTGCGTGCTTCCCCGGCATCGTCGCTGATGAAGTAGCGCAAATCGCTGGTCAGACTGCCGCCGCCTAGCGGCAGTTTGTGCGCCAGGCCGAGAAACTGCTGCCGATAGAACTCGCGCATCTCACCGTAATACCAGGTACCGCTCAAGTTCGGCGTGAACTTGTAGCTGGCGCCGGCAAAATCGAAGTCGGTGCCTTTGCTGCCGGAGTAACCCTGCGGATAGAGATCGACGCTGTCGGTGGAGTTGCGCTGCTTGAATTTGTCCAGATGACCGCTGTGCAAATACAGGTCACGGATGCCGCTGTACTCGATTTGCGTGCCGCGAAACGTCTGCGGCAACAGGCGACCGTCGTTGTAGACCAGTACCGGAATCTTCGGCATCAGGTTGCCGGTCTTGATGACCGCTTCGCCAATGCGCATTTTTGCGGTCACTCCCAGACTGGAAAAACCGTCCGCTGCGTGACCGTCATCGTGCACCGGCAGCAAACCGGTGCCGGCGTGGGTTGGACTGGAATCAAGTTTCAGACCGGCCAGCCCCAATGCGTCCAGACCGAAGCCGACCGCACCTTCGGTGTAGCCCGATTGCAAGTTGAGCAGAAAGCCCTGGGCCCACTCTTTGCGATCTTCGCCGCCATCGCGATAACCGTCGTTGAAGTAGTAATTGCGCAAGGTCAGTTTGCCTTGCGAATCGGCAAAGAAACCTTCAGCCATCAGCTCTGGCGACAAGCTCGCCAGCAATCCTGCGGACACAATGCCGCCTCTCGTGAACAGTCCACGCATGGTGTTTTCCTCAGCCCCGCATTGTCGGTTTTATGGGCAGTCGCAAAGGTCCCGCAAGCGGGATTGATCTGGTTTTTGTAGTGCTGCACGGCTGGACTCAACAGCGCATTGCGGCGGACACTAACGGCTCGACAGCGCGTCCACAACGTTATGCGAGAAGCGCATCAAGCTATGCGAAAGCGGGTTTTTCGCAGGCCTGCACCGTTACAGAACCATGGGAATCGTCAGCGTGAACCTCAAACAACTCGAGGCTTTCAAAGCCATCATGGCCACCGGTTCGACCATCGGCGCGGCCACTCGCATGGGGCTTTCGCAATCGGCGGTGAGTCGCTTGCTGACACAATTCGAAGAGACCCTGGGCTTCGCTTTGTTCCTGCGCAAGAAGGGGCGTTTGATGGCCACACCGGAAGCCGAAGAGCTGCTCGCCGAGGTCTCAGGATTAGTGGATGGCCTGCAGCGCATTCAACGCATGGCCGATGAATTGCGCATCGGTCGCTCGCACAAGAGTCTGCTCAAGGTTGCCGTTCCAACCAGCATGACCCAAGAGCTGCTACCAAAAATCGTTGCCGAATTTCTCAAGAGTCACGATGACATCGTGGTCGAGTTGCTCACCGGCTCCTACGACACCATTGAGCGCGCCGTGCTCGACCGTTCTGCCGATCTCGGTTTTGTCCGCCTGCCCACCGAACTGCCGGACTTCGACATCGAGCCGCTGCTGGAAACCGAAGGTGTTTGCGTGATGCCCGCTGATCATCCGCTGACGCGCTACCCGGTGATCGACGTGCAGCATCTGCGCAATGTGCCGCTGGTGTTGCTGGGCCGGCAACGGGCCTTGCGTGCGGAGCTCAATCAGGTGTTTCGCGCGGTCAACCTGACGCCGCAAGTGCGTATCGAAGTGCACTCGGTCGGCGCCGCATGCAGCTTCGTCGCGCAAGGTTTGGGAGTGTCGATCGTCAACGGATTGCTCGCCAGTCACTTCGCCCATTTGCCCATCGTCACGCGCCCCTTCCAGCCAACATTGCGCTATGAATTCGGTTTGGCATTCCGCCGCGACGAGCAGCGTTCGCCCCTCGTCAGCGCATTCGCCAGCCACCTCAAACAACGTCTGGGCGAGTCGATCAATCCCGTGCAATAAGCTCGCTCAAAGCAGAAAACGCATAGCCTGACCCGCTCCTCGCATAACGTTGTCGCCCCTTGGCGTTTGCCCTAGTGTCTGCCCCATCGAAGTGTCGACACCCAAAACAAAAACGCCAAAGGGCTCACCGCCATGTCCCAGATCAGCCTCACCCAACCGGATGCTGCCGACAGTCAGTCGCAGCCGGACAAGCAGACTCCACGTAAAACCATCAACCCGGCGATCATCCTGTTGAGCATCGTTTTGCTCGCGGTCGGCTTCACCTATGCGGTCCACTCCGGCACTTTCGAGCGCCAGAACGGGCTGGTGGTGCCGGGCTCCTATCAAGTCCTGGAAAAGAGCCATTCCCTCAGCCAGCTGTTCGCTGTCGAGCCGCGCGTGGCCAAGGACCCGGTCGCCAGACCGGTGTCACTGATCGAAGGCTTCATGGCGATTCCGCAAGGCATCGAAAAGCGTGCCGGGCTGATTTTCATGGTGCTGTTTATCGGCGGCATGTTTGGCGTGCTGAATAAGGCCGGAGTGATCGACGCCGGGCTCGAACGCTTGCTCGGCATGACCCGCGGCAACATCTATGTACTGGTACCGATGCTGATGCTGGTGTTCTCAGCCGGCAGTACGTTTATGGGGTTGGCCAAGGAATTCATTCTGATCGTGCCGCTGATGGTGGCGATGGCCAATCGGCTGGGGCTGTCGAACCTGATCGGCCTGGCCATCGTGTGCATCTCGGTGAAGATCGGCTATCTGGCGTCGATCACCAATCCGGTCGCGCTGTCGGTAGCGCAACCGATGGTCGGCCTGCCGATTTTCAGCGGGATGAGCATGCGCATCGCGGCTTATGCGCTGTTCCTCAGTGTCGGGATCGTGTTTGTGTTGTGGAGCATTCGTCGCCACGGCTACGACCACAGCGCCGTCATCACCTTCGAACACAAACCGCTGCCGCTGCGCCATTTGCTCAACCTGTTGGTGCTGGCTTTTGGCGTCGGTTTCATGGTGTTTGCCTCGCATCGCTGGGGCTGGAAATACCATGAGCTGTCGGCGTTCTATCTGCTCCTGAGCGTGGTCTTCGCGGCGATCCACGGCATGGGCGCGAGCACCGCCGCCAGCGCTTTTGTCGACGGGATGAAAAAGGTTCTGATCGCCGGCGTGCTGATCGGGCTGGCGACGGCGGTGGAAATCATCCTCAGCACCGGCCAGGTGCTCGACACCATCGTCAACGGCTTGGCCAGCGTGGTCAGCGACCACGGCCCGGTCGTTTCGGCCTACGCGATGTTCTTCTCGCAACTGGGTCTGGACGTATTGATTCCATCCACCTCCGGTCAGGCCGCCGTGACCATGCCGATCTTCGGCCCGCTCGGCCAGCTCTCCGGTGTCAGTCCGCAAACCACGGTGTACGCGTTTTTGCTGGGCAACGGTTTGACCAACATGATCACGCCAACTTCCAGCGGTTTGCTGGTGCTGCTCGCCACCGCACAAGTGGGCTGGGGCCAGTGGGCGCGCTACATCCTGCCGCTTTTCCTGATCTATGCGGTGCTGGCGATGGTGCTGCTGGCGGTGGCCGTGTCTACCGGTTATTGAGTATCCGGGCGCCTGCAGCCAACGCGACAGGCGCCGGTTTCTACAAGGTTCTGATATGAATTCCCTTTGCGAACAGGTTGGCCCGGCGATGCAGTTGTTGCCCGATCAAATGATTACGCTGCGCGACGGCATCCGCCTCGCCACCGATATTTACCTGCCGACCGACAGCACAGGCCCTTGGCCGGTGGTGATCGAACGCACGCCTTACGACAAGCGCAAACCGTCGCGCTCGGAGAAGCAACTCGACGGTCTGCACATTTCCCGTGAAGCCATGGCCGCGCGTTTCACCGCGCGCGGTTTTGTTGCGGTGTTTCAGGACTGTCGCGGGCGCTATGCCTCCGAGGGTGTGTTCACCAAATACACCTCGGAAGGCGAAGACGGTTTCGACACCCTCGCCTGGATCGTCGAGCAACCCTGGTGCAACGGTCGGATCGGCAGCATGGGTTTGTCTTATGCGGCGCACACGCAATTGGCGATGGCCTGTCTGCATCCGCCGGGGTTAAGCAGCATGGTTCTCGACTCCGGTGGTTTTTCGAATGCGTTCCAGTGCGGCATTCGTCAGGGCGGAGCTTTTGAATTGAAGCAGGCAACCTGGGCTTGGCGTCAGGCGAAAGAAAGCCCTGCCGCCCTCGCCGACCCGCAGGTGCGCGCCGCATTGGAGCAGGAAGACATTCACCAGTGGTTTTCGCGCATGCCTTGGCAGGCCGGCCACTCGCCGATTCGCCATGTGCCGGAGTACGAAGCCTATCTGCTGGAGCAATGGGCGCAGGGCAGCTTCACGGATTACTGGCGCAAGTCGGGCATCTACGCCGAAGGTCATTACGATAACCTGCCGGATATTCCGGTGTTGTTCATGTCCAGTTGGTACGACGCTTATGTCAGTTCGACACTGGCCAATTACCATGCCTTCAACCGTCACAACCGCAGCCCCCAGCATTTGATCATGGGCCCGTGGCTACACGGCGATCGCAACATCAGCCACAGCGGCGATGCTGAATTCGGCGCAGCGGCCAACTTCGATGGCAATGTCGCGCGCACCTGGCTCGATTGCCGATTGGACTGGTTTGAGCGCTCGCTCAAGGATCAGTCTCTCGCCCCTGAAACAACGGCACCCGTTCAGGTGTTTTTGATGGGCGGCGGCGATGGCGAGAAGGATGACAACGGTCGTTTGCAACACGGAGGACGCTGGCTGCGGAGTTCGCAGTGGCCGTTGCCCGGCAGTCAGCCGTTCAACCTTTATCTGAATGATCAGCGGCAATTGAGCGAGGACACGCCTTCAGCAAGGGAGTCGAAACTGAGCTATCACGCTGACCCCGATCATCCGGTCCCGACCATTGGCGGCGCCCTGACTTCCGGCGCCCCGGTGTTTGTCGGCGGCGCTTTCGATCAACGCGAGCGCGCCGATTTTTTCGGCACCACGGCTGATGACAGACCCTTGGCCGAACGCGCCGATGTCTTGAGTTTCGAGACTGCACCGTTGAAGGAAGACCTGATCGTCGCCGGCCCGCTAAGCATTGAATTATGGGTGGAGAGCGACGGCCTCGACACGGATTTCACCGCCAAACTGGTCGACGTCTACCCGGACGGCTACGCGATGAACATTACCGACGGGATCGTGCGCTGCCGCTATCGCGACTCATGGGAAAACCCGCAGGCCCTGGTGCCGGGACAGCGGGTAAAAGTAGTGATTGAGCCATTCGCCACTTGCAACCTGTTCAAGCGCGGACATCGCTTGCGGCTGGATATTGCCAGCAGCAACTTTCCGCACTTCGACGTCAACCCCAACAGCGGCGAAGCTGAAGGTCAGGCAACCTGCAAACGCCTCGCTACCAATACGGTACATATGAGCGCCGACTTCGCTTCACGCCTGGTGCTGACCATCCTCACGCCCACCGCGCTGGCCGCCCTCGAACGTCAGGCCACCGATTCGGATTGATGCAGAACGGCCGGTGTTGCGGATGTGCGCAACACCGGTTTCTCCAGTCGCGCCCGACCATAAAACGCCATTGCCGTCAGCAAACACGCCAGCCACACGAAGATCCCGGCCCAGAGCGTATGGGACATGTAGTGCCAGCCCTGCAGAACCCGCGTCGTGCCGTAAACGAAACCGAGCAATATCGAGCCCCAAAAAATCGCCTTGGAAAACCGCGACTGATAGCGCCGCGCAACAAAGTACAACGCCAGCATGGTGAAGCCGCCGGACGCATGTCCGCCCGGCCAGCAACGGCCATCACCCGCTTCATGGAACAGCTGAAAATTTTCGTACCACTCGATATGAGCCATTTTGCCGCCATATAACGTGGTCTCGATCGGGCAGTAAACGCTGGTGTGGGCTTTGAGGAAATGGATCACGCCAGTGCAGACGGCGAACGCCACCACGATAAAGAAAAAATCCCGACGGTGATCAGCTGTAAAGCGCAGTACAGGCGCGACTCTGCTGCGCTCAAGGAACGCACCCAGACGCGGTTGCTTCTGCGGATTGACCAGCGGCCAGATCACCGAGAGCATTGCGCCGATCAGGGCGATTTCTGCTGTCCAGTTCGGAATGATTCGCGCCCACTTGTGCGTGAGTTTTTCGAAGAAGTGAATTTTGTCGAGAGGGAACGTCTGGGTCAGCGGATCGAACAGCAGATTGCTGAAGGCGATGTCGATTCGGGTCATGTCGAACATCAGAAACACCGCCGCTGCGCAGAGCAGCGCAATGCCGAAGTTGTATGCGTAGAAACGGGATTTCATCGGGTGGTCACCGTGCGCCAGTCGGAGGCTTCAATAAAGCCGAGCATTTTCGGAGCCGCCGGATTTGCAGCGGAAACAAACAACGAAGAGCCATAACCGGGGTCGGACGCCGGCACTTTCAGGTCTTTCTCGAATTGCGCGATGCACTCGCTGTGGGTCACCAGAATCAAGTTACGCCCTGGCACTTTGTGCGCCAGCGCCTCTTGCAACATGCGTCCCTTGCAACTGATCAGCCAATCGGCGGCGGTTGAAAGTTTGGTGAACATGTGGCCGGCCGTCTGCACGGTGCGTTCTATCGGGCTGTTGTAGAGATCGGCGTTGTTCAGCCCCAGTTGTTCGAACTGCGAGCCCACTGCGCCTGCGACACTGCGCGAACGCTCGGTAATGCCGTCATTGCCACTCAGGCAGCGCGCTTTGGAGTGATCGCAACGCTCGACGTGGCGCACCAGCACGATCACGTCGCCTTCGGCCCAGCCCTGCGCCAACGCCTGCGCGCCGGCCACATTGCCGTGGGCCAGATCCGGCACAGCTGCGGGCGCCAGCAGCCACAGCGTCAACGGAATCATCAGCACCGAGGCCGCCAACACCACCCAGGTGTTGCGAAAACGCGCCAAACCGCTCAGATCGATGGCGCGTCTGACGCCGAACAGTTTCAGTCTCAATTCCACAAAAAGCCGCCTCGCCGGCATCTATCACTTGTCATTCGATGCGGCGAAGGTACAGAGGCGGGCGTTGGCAGCCAGTGAAACCCATGTGAAAAAAGTCTTGGGAGCGCTTGTTACAAATTCTGTCGGACAAAATCCTTTCAGCTCTCGGCTTTGCTGCCGATACAAACCTGCTAACACCCTTGCTGGCTCAAAAAAACAACAATCTTCCAGCCTAACCGACGACCAAGAAACCCAACGTTTCTGGAGGATTTGTGATGAATAGCTGGTTCGGCAACATCAGCGTAAACATGAAATTGGGCCTGGGCTTCGGCCTGGTGCTGGCCCTGACCTGCGTGCTGGCCTTGACGGGCTGGACCAGCCTGGGCGGCCTGATTGACCGCAGCAACTGGATGAGCGATATCACCCAGCTCAATTCGGGGCTGACCAAACTGCGCGTGGTGCGCCTGCAGTACATGCTGACCAACGGCGATGAAACTGCCGCGCAAAACGTGCAGACCACCCTGGAAGCGTTTGCTGCCCAACAGCAAAAGCTGATCAGCAGCTTCAAGAGCCCGGAAAACGTCAAACTGCTCAAGGAGCAGGCAGCGACCATCGCTGAATACCAGACGTCCCTGAACAAAATGCGCAATGCCTATCGCACCGGCAACACTGCGCGCGACACCATGAACACCAATGCCCAAACCGCTTACAGCCTGATTGAAGCGATCAGCAAACGCGTGCAGCAGATGGACATCAGCGAGCAGCGTTTCGAACAGTTCCAGGCCATCACCACCGCCAAGGAAGCGTTCATCCTCACGCGCTACGAAGTGCGCGGTTACATGGCCACCACCAACGCCGAGACCGAACAGAAAGCCGTCGGCCAACTCGATGTGGCCATCGCCAGCCTGAAGCAATTGAACGTGCACTTTGCTGACAGTCAGCAAGACGCTCTGCGTAAGTTGGAAACCGCGCTCGGCAACTACCGCAGCGCATTGCTGGCGTTTAAAAACGCCAACACTGACGCTGTGCAGGCGCGTAAGGAAATGACCGATCAAGGCGCCGCGATCGTCACCACCAGCGAGCAGCTGTATCAGATCCAGCTCGACCGCCGCGATGTCGAAAGCGCTCAGGCGCGCACGCTGCAGTTGATCAGCACCCTGCTCGCGCTGTTGGTTGGCGTGATCGCCGCGGTGATCATCACCCGTCAGATCACCCGCCCGCTGCAAGAAACCCTGGCCGTGGTCGAGCGCATCGCCAGCGGCGACCTGACCCAGAACGTCACCGTCACCCGCCGCGACGAACTCGGTGTGCTGCAGCAAGGCATCGCGCGCATGGGCGTGACTTTGCGCGACTTGATCAGCGGCATCCGCGACGGCGTCACCCAGATTGCCAGCGCTGCCGAAGAACTGTCGGCCGTGACCGAGCAGACCAGCGCCGGTGTGAACAGCCAGAAAGTCGAGACCGATCAGGTCGCCACCGCCATGCACGAGATGACTGCCACCGTGCAGGAAGTCGCGCGTAATGCCGAAGAAGCTTCGCAAGCCGCCGCCGCTGCTGACGGTGAAGCCCGCGAAGGCGACAAAGTGGTCAACGAAGCCATCGCACAGATCGAACGTCTGGCCAGCGAAGTGGTGCGTTCCACCGAAGCGATGAGCGTGCTGCAACAGGAAAGCGACAAGATCGGCAGCGTCATGGACGTGATCAAGGCAGTTGCCGAACAGACCAACTTGCTTGCGCTGAACGCCGCGATCGAAGCGGCACGTGCCGGTGAAGCCGGTCGTGGTTTTGCCGTGGTCGCTGACGAAGTGCGTGGTCTGGCTCAGCGCACGCAGAAATCCACCGAAGAAATCGAAGGCCTGGTCGCCGGTCTGCAGAACGGCACCCAGCAAGTCTCGGCGGTGATGAACAACAGCCGCGCGCTGACCGACAGCAGCGTGGCCCTGACGCGCAAGGCCGGCGCATCGCTGGAAAACATCACCCGCACGGTGTCGAACATCCAGTCGATGAACCAGCAGATCGCCGCGGCGGCTGAACAGCAGAGCGCCGTGGCTGAAGAAATCAGCCGCAGCATCATCAACGTCCGCGACGTGTCGGAACAGACCGCCGCAGCGAGTGATGAGACCGCAGCGTCGAGTGTTGAACTGGCACGCTTGGGTGGTCAGTTGCAGCAGATGGTCAGCCACTTCCGCGTTTGATCCTGATTTAGCGCTGAAGCAAAAAACCAATCGCGGGCAAGCCCGCTCCCACAGGGTTTTGAGTCGTACACAGAGGTTGTGTTCGACTCGTTAACTGTGGGAGCGGGCTTGCCCGCGATTGCGTTATGGCTTGCGCTACTGAAGCGCTCTTTGCTCGTCACCGTGGTCGCATCCGGCCAGTTCGTGTAGCCAATTGAGTCAAACGTCGCGCCAGCGTCAGCCATTTACTTTAGTCGGGGTTTCAAATTACCTTTCAGGCAATTCGTCCGCCTCCGCTGCCGTTGATCAAAGGAATGCGATCATGCAATCGCTTGGCTTCACCTCGGTTCCGCCGTTGCTCAAGTACCTGCGCCACGCCGAACAACTGGGCATGGCCATCGAGCCTGCGTTGGCAGCGGCGGGTTTGCAGGCGCAGCAGCTGAGCGACAATACCCTGCGCTTGCCCGGTGAGGCGCATGAACGCTTGCTGGATTATTTCTGCGAACATTCGGGCGATCCGTTGTTCGGGCTCCACGCGGCGAATTTCGTCCTGCCCAACTCGTGGAGCGTGCTCGGCTACATCACCATGAACTGCGCCACGCTGGGCGATGCGATGAGCCGGATCATGCCGTTCGAGAAACTGGTCGGTGACATGGGCGTCAGTCGCGTCGAGGTGCTGGATGGCCACGTGCATCTGATCTGGACGTGCCGTTATCAGCGCGCACGGATTCGTCGGCATCTGGTGGAGAACGTCCTCGGTTCGTGGCTGCACTATGCGCGCTGGATTGCTGATACGCAGTTGTCGCCGGCCGCTGTCTGGTTCGAACATGCCTGCCCGGCCGAGGCGACACCGGCGCAGTACGAGGCGTTTTTTGATTGCCCGGTGTGGTTTGATCAGCCCTATTCAGCGCTGGTGGTGCCGCTGGCTTATTTGCAGCTGCCGTTGCGCCAGGCCGATGCGCAATTACTGCGGACGCTGGAAGAACATGCGCTGGGATTGATGGCGGCGCTGGAGGATGCGTCGCTGGAGCAGCAGGTGAAAAACATCCTGCGCCAATTGCTCAAGGAAGGCTTGCCGCGCAAGGAACAGGTAGCCGAACAGCTCGCTGTTTCAGTGCGTACGTTGCAGCGGCAGTTGCATCAGGCGGGAACGTCGTATCAGCAGATTCTCGATGACTTGCGTCAGGAGCTGGCGGAGCATTATCTGCTCAACAGCACGCTGCCGATTCAGGACATTGCCCAGTATCTGGGGTTTACCGAACCGCGGTCGTTTCACCGCACGTTCAAGAGCCGATGCGGGATCCCGCCGGGGAAATTTCGGCAGATGCATCGGGGATGAATGTTCTGGCCTCATCGCTGGCAAGCCAGCTCCCACAGGTTCAGCGGTGATCACAAATTTTATGCACGACACCAAACACTGTGGGAGCTGGCTTGCCAGCGATGGCGGTGTGACATTCAACACCTGCGTTGGCTGAAGTAGCGCTTTCGCTTCACCTCAGAGGCTGATCGCATTGGTAAACACCAACCGATTGCCAAACGGATCGGCAATCGTCATGTCCTGACTGCCCCACGGCATCGCCTGAATCTGCGGGTGCGAAAACTTGTAGTCCTTGGCGATCAACTGCTGCTGAAACGCTTCCAGCTCATCGGTCTCGATACGCAACGCCGAACCCGGGCTCGCGTCGCCATGATGCTCGGACAGATGCAACACGCACTCGCCTCGCGACACCTGCAGATACAACGGAAAATTCGCCTCGAAGCGATGCTGCCAGTCGATCTTGAAGCCGAGGAAGTCGACATAGAATTCCAGTGCTTTGCGCTCATCGAAAATTCGCAGTATCGGAGTGGTTTTACCGAAGCTCATGGGCATGCTCTCGCGTATGGGGTACGCCCGTCTGAGGCGGGCGTGTCGGATTCAAACTGCCGGCTCAGCGTACTGTCTTGAGCGTGACGTCATGGTAGTAAAAACTGTTCTTGTCGGTGCGTGCGAAGAAAAAGTAACCATAGTCCTGCAGGTAGTAATACGTGTCGACCCGTTCGTACTCATCGTTATCTTGCCGGCAGAAAAGCTCTTTGGCCGCGCCGCTGAGCGTGGCATTAAGCTCACCAGCGGACAGTTCACGCACGACCGTACATTCGTTGCTGCGGCTGATATCGCTGGACTTGCCGATCAGCGAGTTGAACGAGCGCGATCGCGTTGTGTAACCCAGTTTGCCGTTGACCGGCATATGCTGCCAGTCGCCGGTGAAATGGAGTTCCTCCATGCTGGAACCGTCCTTCATCGTCGAAGAACTCCCCTTGCCGTACAGGGATTGCCTGACGAGATCGAACAGCCCGCGAAAAGTCACGCTGTTGCCTTCGTAACGCTTGGCCGTCAAGCGCTGGGAAAACTGACCGCTGGCAGCGTCGACTTCCAGGAAACGTTCCTCACGCATGTCCGAAGTCGTGGATTTGTAGGTGGACTTGCCCACCACTTCCACGTAGCTGAGGGGCTTGCTGACCGGGGGCATATTCAGGCGCTTGATGGCGGAGAGCGCCTCCTCGGGCACCTTCGGCAGGCTGACCGGAAGGGTCTTCTTGGCACGCGGCACGAACACCGGCAGTTGCGCGATGGATTGTGGTTTTTCGCACGCCAGTTTGAACAGCATTTCGTATTCGGCATTGCCGCCGGCGATCGCAGTAGACGTCAGGGAAGTGCGATCCTGGCCATCGGTCACCGTGTTGGCGGCATTCAGGTCATACCCGGCGACCTGACGGAAAACCTGCTTTGTGCAATTGACCGCGTACTGCTCGCGCTTTTGTGCGTAGGGCGCGTCATAAGGCATATCAAACGCAACAAAAGGGTTGTCATATGCAGCCCAGAATTTCAGCTCACCGCCTTCGTTCTTGAGGCTGTTGCGATCGATCAATACCCACTGTTCTTCGCCCGAGCCCTTGACCACCCGCCAGTCGGGCTGCGGTGTCTGTGCGCAGGCACGGATAAAGTCAGGGTTACGCCTGAGCGCCGGATAAACCGCCGCAGGAATGGGCAAGCCCTCGCTGTACTGGCGACTATTGGTCCCCAGGTAGCGACGGACAGAGCTGGTCAGGTAAAGCAAACTGCCGCGATCCGCCGTGCAGGAGGCTTCAAGTTGCGCAAGGATGCCCGAGCCTGCTTGATTGCTGCCGCTCTCGCTGACTTGAAAGCTCAGGACATCGCCTTCACGAATAATCGAATCGGTCACGATCGGACGCAACAGGATGCCACTGTCTCCAGCGCCTGCGGCAGCCTGTTTATCTTGCGGGGTGGCGACGCAACCACTCAAGAGCGTGACGGCGACAAGCAAACAAACGCGATACATGAAACTCCCTCGGCGACGAACGCCAAATCCACTGAATGTCAGCGATTCGGCTTGGCCGATAAAATCTTTAGTTCCAATGTGCCATCATTCGTCTACTGCAGCCTTCAGCGCCTTCTAAGGCGAGGTAAATCCGCCGCGTAAATCGCCCTGCCTCGCAAGGAAACGACCTTCACGACGGCCCGTCGCCTGTCCCTCGCGATAACTCAACACGCCGTTGATCCAAACCCCATCGATGCCTTGCGCGGCGCGTTGCGGATCAGTGAAATCCGCCACATCACGCACGGTCGCCGGGTCGAACAACACCAGATCCGCCCAATAGCCTTCACGAATCTCGCCCCGCTCCTTCAAGCCGAATCGCGCCGCCGACAGGCCGGTCATCTTGTGCACCGCGGTGTGCAGCGGAAACAGGCCGACATCGCGACTGAAATGTCCGAGCACCCGTGGGAAAGCGCCCCACAGACGCGGATGCGGGAACGGGTCTTCCGGCAGTCCGTCAGAACCCACCATCGACAATGGATGCACGAGGATTCTTCGTACATCGGCCTCGTCCATGCCGTAGTACACCGCGCCCGCCGGTTGCAGACTTTTGGCGGCATCGAGCAGAGGCAGATTCCATTCGGCGGCGATGTCGATCAGGTCGCGACCGCTGACTTCCGGGTGCGGCGTCGACCAGGTGATGGTGATGCGATGCGCATCGGTGACTTGCTTCAAATCCAGCGTCGAAGAACTCGCCGCATACGGGTAGCAATCGCAGCCGACCGGGTGGGTTTTCGCGGCTTCTTCCAATGATGCGAGCAATTGCGGACTGCGCCCCCAGTTACCCACGCCGGCACACTTGAGGTGGGAAATAATCACCGGCGATTTGGCGTGGCGGCCGATCTGAAAGGCCTCATCCATCGCCTCCAGAACCGGGGCGAATTCGCTGCGCAAATGGGTGGTGTATACCGCACCGAATGCCGTCAGCTCTTCAGTCAGTTGCATCACTTCATCGGTCGACGCGTTGTAGGCGCTGGCGTAGGCCAGACCTGTGGATAAACCCAATGCACCGGCCTCAAGGCTTTCGCGCAACTGCTCGCGCATCGCAGTTATTTCTTCCGGCGTGGCGGTGCGAAACAGGTCGTCCAGATGATTGCTGCGCAATGCAGTGTGGCCAATCAGTGCTGCCACGTTCAGCGTGGTATTCGCCGCTTCGATTGCCGCGCGGTAATCGCTGAATCGCGGATAAACGAAGGCCGCCGCAGTGCCGAGCAGATTCATCGGATCCGGCGGATTGCCCTTCAATTTCACGGGCGAAGCGCTGATCCCGCAGTTGCCGACAATCACCGTGGTCACGCCCTGGCTGAGCTTGGGCAGCATTTCCGGCTGACGAATCACCACGGTGTCGTCGTGGGTGTGCACGTCGATAAAACCCGGCGCCAACACACGGCCGGCCGCGTCGATTTCTTCGGGCGCCGTGGCATCGTGCAAGTCGCCGATGCGCTCGATGCGGCCCTCGCGAATCGCCACGTCGGCCTTGTATCCGGGCGTGTTGCTGCCGTCGATGATCAGGGCATTGCGAATCAGGGTGTCGTACAGCATGTCAGTCTCCCAGCGGCAGGTGATCGTCGCCGCCTCGGTATTCGTCGAGGGCGAGTTTGATCCGCCGCAGACGTTCTTGATTGTCTTCAGGATTGGCCAGCGCCAGCTCGGTGGCGAGCACGTCGATGGCCAGTAGCATGCCGTAGCGCGCCGCCGTCGGTTTGTAGATGAACGAGGTTTCGGCGCCTTGCAGCGGCAGGACGATGTCGGCCAGTTCGGCCAGCGGCGAATCGGCGCGGGTGATGGCGAGAATGCGTGCGCCGTAATTGCGCGCCAGTTCGACGGTCTCGAGCAGTTCCGGGGTGATGCCGGTCAGCGAGCAGACGATGAGCACTTGTTCGGCGTTGAGGCTGGCGGCGGTGACGCGCATCATTACCGCGTCATGACACACCGCAATCGGGTAGCCGAGACGTACCAGGCGTACCTGCAATTCGTCGCTGCAAAGGGTCGAGCAACCGCCCATGCCGAAGGCGTGAATCATCCGCGCCTGGCCGAGCAGTTTCACTGCGTCGGCGAAGCGTGACTCGTCGAATCCGGCCAGATGCTGGCGCAGCGTGGTTTCGATGTCGCCGACGATCTGCCCGTAGAACGCCGACTGTTCAGGCGTGCCCGCCGGGTCGAGAAAACGGCTACCAACGCCGCTGGCCTGGGCCAGTTGCAGGCGCAGATCACGCAAGTCGCGGCAACCAACCGTGCGGGCGAAACGCGACAGCGTGGCGGTGCTGACTTCGGCACGTTGCGCCAGATCTTCGAGGCTGGCGCTCGCGGCAAAACCGACGTCGTCGAGCATCAGCCGGGCGATGCGGCCTTCGCCGGCGCTGAAGGAATCCTGGCGGGCACGGATCTGGTAGAGGATGTCCATGGGCGGTGGGCTCCGGTTACAGCAGGTAAGAAAGACCGACGGTCATTGCAAAAGCGACCACCGAAATCAGGGTCTCCAATACAGTCCAGGTCTTGAAAGTCTGGGCGACCGTCATGTTGAAGTATTCCTTGATCAACCAGAAGCCGCCGTCGTTGACGTGGGAAAAGATAACCGAGCCGGCGCCGGTCGCCAGCACCAACAGCTCAGGGTGCGGATATCCCAGACCAATGGCCACCGGCGCGACCACGCCGGACGCGGTGGTCATCGCCACGGTCGCGGAGCCGGTGGCGATGCGCATCAACGCGGCGAACAGCCAGCCCATGATCAGCGGCGACAGGTGAAATTCGTGCGCGAGGCCGACGATCTGATCGGTCACGCCTGCGTCGACCAGGATCCGGTTCAAGCCGCCGCCAGCGCCGACCAGCAAGGTGATACTGGCTGTCGGCGCCAGGCATTCGTTGGTGAATTTGAGGATCGATTCGCGGTTGAAACCCTGAGCAATCCCGAGCGTCCAGAAGCTCAACAACGTCGCCAGCAACAGCGCAATCACCGAGTTGCCGATGAATAGCAGGAACTGATTGAAGCCGCTGCCCGGCATGGAAATCAGGTTGGCCCAGCCCCCGAGCAGCATCAACACCACGGGCAACAGAATGGTCGCCATGGTGATGCCAAAACCCGGCAGTTTGTCCCGTGGTTCGCGGTCGAGGAATTGTTTTTCCAGCGGGTTATCCGCCGGCAACTGAATGCGCGGCACGATGAATTTGGCGTACAGCGGCCCGGCAATGATTGCCGTTGGAATGCCGATGGCAATCGCATACAGCAAGGTCTGCCCGACCGAGGCCTGATAGGCCTGCACCGCGAGCATCGCCGCCGGGTGCGGCGGCACCAGCGCATGCACCACCGACAGGCCGGCGACCATCGGCAAACCGACCATCAGAATCGACACGCCAACCCGCCGTGCCACGGTAAACGCAATCGGCACCAGCAAGACGAAACCGACTTCGAAGAACAGCGGCAGCCCAACCAGAAAAGCGATGCAGACCATCGCCCAGTGCGCGTTCTTCTCGCCGAATTTATCGATCAGCGTGCGCGCCATCTGCTCGGCGCCCCCGGACTCGGCCATCATCTTGCCAAGCATCGTCCCCAGCGCCACCACCAGCGCAATATGCCCCAGCGTTTTGCCAACCCCAGCCTCATACGCCCCCACCACACCCGAGGCTGGCATCCCGGCCACCAGCGCCAGGCCAATGGAAATCAAGGTAATGACAATAAACGGATTGAGCCGGTAACGGGCGATCAGGACGATCAAAGCGATGATGGCAACGGCTGCATAAACCAGCAGCCAATAGCCGAAGTCAGGCGTCATGCGGTACTCCTCGAAAGGGTCACGTTCGAATGGGTTGTGAAACTCATAAATCATTTCGAGATCGAGATTTCAAACCGCATGAAAGTAATTTTCGTGGAGAGGTAAGGCGTGTCGCTAATGGATATGTCTTGTCGCGATTAATGAAAATCGCGGGGCGGGATTTTCATGCTTATGCAGCCACACAGCCCCTGTAGGAGTGAGCCTGCTCGCGATTGCGTCAGATACAACGCGGATAACCTGTGGGAGCTGGCTTGCCAGCGATAACGGCTGCAGGTTCAACATAGATGCTGACTGATCGACCGCTATCGCTGGCAAGCCAGCTCCCACAGGTTCGGTGGTGATTACAAGGTTGGCGTAAGCGTCACACCATTTCGTTACGAATCCATTCAACCACCGACGTGCGCTTCGGCGCCCAGCCCAGCAGTTCGCGGGCATGTTTGCCGCGCACTCGGCTGTTGGAGCCGAGGCCGTAGTTGGCCATTTCGTAGCCCCATTCGGCTTCGGCTTCTTTCAATGGCCAGTCTTGCGGTTGGCCCAGGTTCAGCGCTTGGGCCATGGCGGTGGTCATGTCGATAAACGACGCTTCGCCGCTTTCGACGAAGTAGAACGTGCCCGGGACGTTTTTGGTCAGCGCCAGCAGGTAGAGGGCGACGACGTCTTCGATGTGCACGTTGGACCAGATGTTCTGGCCGGTACCAACGTGGCGAACGATACCGCTTTTGCGCGCTTGCTTGAGCAATCGCGGCAGTTGCACGCTGTCGCGATTGACGCCCAGGCTGTGGCCGTAGATCAGCGTGTTGCAGATGACGGCGGAGTTCACGCCATCCTTCGCCGCCGCGAGGATCAGATTGTCGATGGCCACGCGTGCAGCCTTGTCGACGGTCGGCTCCGGCAGGTTGTCTTCGTAGTAGATGACGTCGCTGGACTTACCACCCGACGCATCGCCAACGATGCTCGAACCGCTGGTGTGCAGAAACACTTTGTTGGTACCGCGCAAAGCATCAAGCAACGCTTCCACCGCGCCACGATGATCGCTGCTGGCGGCGTTGATCACCGCGTCGGCGGCGCGGGCCCGTTCGGCGAGCAGTGATTTGTCATCAAGCGTGCCGATGACCGCGGTGATGCCAAGTGCTTTCAGCTCGGCTGCCTGTTCAGCGCTGCGAACCAGACCGGTGACTTTATGCCCTGCCTGAACCAGACCGGTAGCGATCGAGCCGCCGATAAAACCGGCAGCGCCGGTGACGAATACGTTCATGGAGTAACTCCCTGCGTGAGTAAGTGATGGGACGAGTATCGGCCCGTGAGCCCAAGGGAAACACCCGCCCTCACCCAAATCACTGTTGCGCAGAGGTCACGAATCAGCCCTTGAAATCGGCGCTGGCGTAGGCGGCGAGTTTGCTCTGGATGAAGTCGAGGAAGCATTGAATGCGCAGCGCCAGTTGCGAGTTACGGTAGTACACCGCGTTGATCGGCTGGCGATAACCGCTGTTGAATTCACCGAGCAGGACTTTCAGGCGCCCGGCGCGGATGTCGTCGATGGTCATGAAGTGCGACAAGCACGCGATGCCCTGCCCTTCCAGCGCCAGATGGCGCACGGTCTCGCCGCTGGAAGCGCTGATCGCCGGGGTGATCGGCCAGCGGTCGCCGTGCACATAGCGCAGCGGCCATTGGTTGAGGCCTTCGTTCTGGGTGAAGCCGAGTAAGGTGTGTTCGCTCAAGTCCGCCACTTGCTGCGGCGCGCCATGTTTTTCCAGATAGGCCGGGCTGGCGACAATCAGCAGCGGACTGCAACCCAGCGAACGTGCGTGCAACGTCGAATCGGCGAGGGTGCCGATGCGGATGGCGACGTCGGTGCTTTGTTCCAGCAGGTCAATGATCAGGTCATTGCTGTTGAGTTCGAGCTGGATGTCCGGGTAGAGCCGGCGGAATTCATCGATGTACGGGACGATGGCGTGGAGCATGAACGGCGAAGCGGCGTTGATCCGCAAACGTCCGGATGGCGTTTGCTGGCGCGAAGACAGGCGTTCTTCGAGTTGATCCATCTGATCGAGAATCAGCTTGGCGTGCTCGAAGAAGTACTTGCCCTCCTCGGTCAGGTCCATGCGCCGCGTGGTGCGGTTGATCAGCGTGGTGTCGAGTTTGGCTTCCAGCTTCGACAGCGTGCGGCTGACGGCTGATGGAGTCTGGCCGACTTGCTCGGCGGCTGCGGAGATCGAACCGCATTCGATCACGCAGACGAAAATCTGCAACTCATCGGATCTGGCTTTCACGGGTGTCCTCTTTGAGATCGCCAAGATCGCAGCCTGCGGCAGCTCCTACATGTGAACTCTGTAGGAGCTGCCGCAGGCTGCGATCTTTTGCTGTTCACCGATAGTAGCCCTAAACCACTTAAGCCTTAAGGCTAAACGCCTCGGTCAGGTGCTGCTCATACCGCGCTACATCGGCCTCGATATTCGGACGCTTCATCACGTCGACACAGAGGAACGTCGGCAGCCCGGTCATGCCCAAAAATTCGTTGGCCTTGTGGAACGGGAAGTACACCGCATCAACGCCTTTGGCTTCAAAGAAATCAGTCGGGTCATC
Organism: Pseudomonas sp. 4CAES_32.4; assembly: GCF_058136335.1. Classification (NCBI taxonomy): domain Bacteria; kingdom Pseudomonadati; phylum Pseudomonadota; class Gammaproteobacteria; order Pseudomonadales; family Pseudomonadaceae; genus Pseudomonas; species Pseudomonas sp. 4CAES_32.4. The sequence continues at coordinate 824,690 of NZ_CM176882.1, read as the reverse complement.
GAAGGCCTGCTGCGGTGCATTCCAGGTCAGCGACAGCATGTATTGCTTGCCCTGAATCAGACCACCGCTGCCGTACTTCTGCGATGCATCGGAGCGTGTGCGGCCATCGCTGGCGTAAAGGCTGCCGTGGCCTTCGGTGAAGACTTCGTCGAGATACTTTTTCACTGTCCACGGCGCGCCCATCCACCAGCCCGGCATCTGATAAATGATCACGTCGGCCCAGAGGAATTTGGCCACTTCTTCAGCGACGTCGTAGCCCTCATCGATGAATGTGGTTTTGACGTCGACACCGCCGCGATCCAGCACGCTCAGTGCGGTTTCGTGCAGGGTGGTGTTGTAGCGACCGTCGGAGTGGGCGAATTTTTTACCGCCATTGAGCAGCAATACTTTTTTCATCAGAAGACCTCGGCGCAGCCATTGGGCTGGGTGGAGAAGGGAAAATGGAATGGCGGCAGATTAACGGTCCGCCTCGCGCGGAATAAGCCGTGATTACGCAAAATACATTTGACTGAAAAGCACGAATCGAATGCCGATTATTGCAATAGCATCCGCAGCCATCTGAATTTGAGGAGTTGTTGCGATGAGTGAACGCCAGGGTTTTATCCTGCACGCCAAGACCCGCCCGGAGAAAGCCGAGGCCTTTGAGACACTGTTTCGCGCCTATGTCGAGCCGAGTCGCGCGGAGCCGGGCTGCATCGAATACCACATGCTGCGCGACAAGGAAGATCCGTCGCTGTTTATCTTCTACGAGATCTGGGCATCCCAGGCACATCTCGACGTGCATTCGAATCTGCCACACATGAAGGCATTTTTTGAACGGCGCATGGATTATCTGGAACGCGACTTCGAGATCCGCGCCATCGACATGCTCAGCGAAGCCTCGGCTAACCGCTGATCAGCAAGTGGGCGCCGAGCACGCCCAGTCCGATAAAGAACACTCGCTTGAACAACTCCGCACTGATGCGTTGCCGCAACCATTGGCCGAGCAGCATGCCGAGGACGGCGGGGATCAGCGCCAGCAACGAAGCGTTCAATTCGCCGCCGCCGAGGGCGCCACGCCAGAGCAGTCCAGCGGCCAACGCCAGCGTCGAAACGGTGAAGGACAGACCCAGCGCCTGCACCAGTTCATCACGGTTCAAACCCAATGCCTGCATATACGGCACAGCCGGAATCACGAACACGCCAGTGGCTGAGGTGATGACGCCGGTGATCAAACCGCACAGCGGACCGAGCCAGCGCTCATGGCGAGGTTTTACGTGCAGCGTTGGCAGGAACAATCCGCTCAACGCATACAGCAACAGCGCCGCGCCGAGCCCGCGCACCACCCAGTGCCCGCCCGCCATGCCGATCCACAGCGTGCCGATGCCGGTGCCGAGGAAGATCATCAACAACATCGGCCAGAGGCGCTTGATCAGGCCTTTCAAGTGACCACCGAACGCCAGCTGCCAGACATTGGTCAGCGTGGCCGGAATGATCAGTAAAGCGGCAGCCTGCGACGGCGCCATAGCCAGACCGAGCAAACCCATGGCGACGGTGGGCAAGCCGAGGCCGATCACGCCTTTGATCAGGCCGGCAAGGATGAAAGTGGCGATGACCAGCAAGGACAGGGCAAGGCCGAGGTTTTGGTAGAAGTCGGTGAGTGTGTTCATGGGCGTACTGTGCGCGAGTCGAGGTTGGCTGAAAATCTGCCATATACTGAGGTTGCCTCTGCTTTTTTGAGAGGCTGATGGCCTCATCGCTGGCAAGCCAGCTCCCACAGGGTTTAGTGTTGATCACAAAATTTGAGAACCACACAAATCCTGTGGGAGCTGGCTTGCCAGCGATGGGGCTGGCATAAACTCCACAAAAACCGGCTTCCCCCATGCACTTCGACCTCACCGACCTGCGCCTCTACCTGAACATCCTCGACACCGGCAACATCACCGCTGGCGCCGCGCGCAGCCATTTATCCCTCGCTGCAGCCAGCGCCAGAATCCGCGCCATGGAAGCCTCGCTCGGCACAGATTTTCTTGAGCGCGGGCGCCGTGGCGTCACCCCGACACCCGCCGGCAACGCCCTCGCCCACCACGCGCGTATCCTTCTGCAACAGGCCGAACGCATGCAGCAGGATCTCGCCGACTACGCCCAAGGTGTCAAAGGTCAGGTGCGGCTACTGTGCAACACCACGGCGATCACCGAATACCTGCCGGAGGTGCTCGCCGATTTCCTGCGCGACCACCCCAATCTCGACATCGACCTGCGAGAACTGCCGAGCGCGCGCATCACCCACGCCTTGCGCCAAGGTGCGGCAGACCTCGGCATCGTCTCCGATGCGGTAGACACCAGCGACCTGCAGACACAACCGTTTCGCGACGATCCACTGGTGCTGATTCTGCCCCTCGATCACCCGTTGTCTGACACCAACGAGGTCAGTTTCAGCGAGGCATTGCACCACGACTTTGTCGGGCTCAGCGCCAACAGTGCTTTGGCGATCTACCTTGAAGAACAAGCCTTGCACAGCGGTGCGCGTATGCAGGTGCGGATCCGGGCTGACGGTTTCGACGGCGTGATGCGCATGGTCGGCCGAGGTGCCGGGCTGGCCATCGTGCCGCTGGCCGCTGTCGAGCGCGCGGCGCCATGCGGTTTCAAAAGCGTAGCGCTCAACGAACCGTGGGCGCGTCGCACGCTGCAACTGTGCGCGAGGGATTTCGGCGCCCTGCCGGGTTATGCCAAAGCCTTGCTGGACGCGCTTACTGATGCGCGTTTCTGAGCAGCTTGATGTCGACCCCAGACAACTGAGCACCGACCGGGCGCTATAGGGTGCGAGTTCTTTCTCAAGCCCAATGCCCGGAGTCCTCATGACCGCGACCGCCCCTATCACCGTTCTGCGCGACACCCATCCGCTGCCGGTACTCGATGCCTGCAAATGGGAAAAACTCGAAGGTGATCCGCACACCGTCAACCTCAACGCCTACACCAGTGAGGACGGCAGCAAGATCATGGGCACGTGGATCTGCACGCCGGGCAAATGGCGCGTTGAATACGTGAAGTGGGAATACTGCCATTTCCAGGAAGGCTACTGCGTGATCACCCCGGACGGCATGGCGCCGATTCACCTGCGCGCCGGCGATATCTTCGTCGTTGAGCCGGGCATGAAAGGCACATGGGAAGTGGTCGAAACCGTGCGCAAATATTTCGTGTTCGCCTGATGCAAAAAAGCCGGGAGATCACCCGACGTGATTTCCCGGCAAACAATCTCAAACACACACCATTGCCCTGCAGGGCTAGCCCCCCACAGTTTTTTCAGCGCTGTCCTTCTATTGCAGCAGGCTTGCGATAGCTGTTGATGATCGCCGAGAAATCTTTCCCGCCGTCCCCACGCTGACTCATCGCCTGATACAACTGCTGCGCTACCGCGCCGAGCATCACCGGTTGGTGCGCCTGACGCGCCGCTTCGGTCGCCAGCCCCAGATCCTTGAGCATCAATTCGGCACCGAACCCACCGGTATAACCACGGGACGCCGGCGCCGTTTCGACGATCCCCGGCCACGGGTTGTACATCTCGGAACTCCAGCAACGCCCGGTCGAACTGTTGATGATCCCGGCCAGCACCGTCGTGTCGATGCCCAATGCATCGCCCAGCGCCATCGCTTCGCTGACGCCGACCATCGAAATTGCCAGCAGCAGGTTGTTGCAGATCTTGGCGATCTGCCCGGTGCCGACCTCACCGCAATGCACGATGTTGCGACCCATCTGCGCGAGCACCGGTTGCAGGGTGGCGAACAGTTCCGGGGTGGCGCCGACCATGAAGGTCAGGGTGCCAGCGGTCGCACCGCCCGTGCCGCCGGAGACCGGTGCGTCAGCCATCGCCACGCCTTGTTTCGCGGCAGCGGCAGCCACGTCACGGGCAGTCTGCGGATCAATCGTGCTGCAATCCACCGTCGGCACGCCTTTGCCGATGCCTGCGAGCACGCCGTCCTCACCCAGCCAGACGCTACGCACATGCACAGCCGCCGGGAGCATGGTGATTACCAGCTCTGCATCTTCCGCAGCTTCGCGAGCCGAAGCGCGAATGGTGCCGCCCAGTTGCTCGAGTTCCGCCAGCACGGTTTTGTTCAGATCGACCAGATTCAGCGAATGACCAGCCTTGATCAGGTTGCGCGCCATCGGCGCGCCCATGTTGCCCAGACCGATAAATGCGATTTTCATGGCCATTCCTCAGCGCAGGTTGATGGTGGTGTTCACGCCGTCGTTGACGCTGTCGTCATCGAACCAGCGCGCCGTTACCGTTTTGGTCTGCGTGTAGAACTGCACCACTTGCTTGCCGTACGGACCGAGGTCGCCGAGTTTCGAACCGCGCGAACCGGTGAAACTGAAGAACGGCACCGGCACCGGGATTGGAATGTTGATGCCGACCTGACCGACGTCGATTTCCGTCTGGAATTTACGCGCCGCTGCGCCGCTCTGGGTGAACAGGCCGGTGCCGTTGCCGAACGGGTTGGCGTTGACCAGCGCGATGGCCTGATCGAGGGTGTCGACTTCCAGCACCACCAGCACCGGCCCGAAGATTTCCTGGGTGTAGATTTGCATGTCGGTGGTCACGCCCGAGAACAGGGTCGGGCCGACAAAGTTGCCTTGCTCGTAGCCCGGCACCTTGATGTCGCGACCGTCCAGTTCCAGCTTGGCGCCTTCCTTGATGCCGCTTTCGATCAGATCGAGAATCCGCGCCTTGGCTTTCTTCGAGATCACCGGGCCAACATCGGTGCCTGGCTCGTTGCCGGCGTTGACCGTGAGTTTCTGCGCCAGCGCTTTCAGATCCGGCAGCCATTGTTTTGCCGCGCCGACCAGCACCACCACCGAGGTGGCCATGCAACGTTGCCCGGCCGCACCGAAACCGGCGCCGACCAAGGCATTCAGCGCTTGCTCGCGATTGGCATCGGCCAGTACCACGGCGTGGTTCTTCGCGCCCATCATCGATTGCACGCGTTTGCCGTGTTTACCGGCCAAGTCGTAAACGTGAGTGCCAACCGCCGTCGAACCGACAAACGAAATCGCTTTGATGTCCTTGTGCGTGCACAGGCCATCGACCACCTCTTTACCGCCGTGAACCACGTTCAACACGCCCGCCGGAACGCCGGCCTCGATTGCCAACTCGACCAGCAGCATGGTCGACAGCGGGTCCTGTTCCGAAGGCTTCAAGACGAAGGTGTTGCCGCAGGCGATGGCCATCGGGAACATCCACAGCGGAATCATCGCCGGGAAGTTGAACGGCGTGATGCCGGCGCAAACGCCGATCGGCTGGCGCAGGGTGTAGGTATCGACACCGCCCGCAACATTTTCGGCGAACTCGCCCATTTGCAGGCTGCCAATCGAGCAAGCGTGCTCGACCACTTCCAGGCCACGGAAAATATCACCCTCGGCGTCGGCAATGGTTTTGCCCTGCTCGGCGCTCAGGACGATAGCGATGCGTTTGGAGTGTTCGCGGATCAGCGCTTGCAGCTTGAGCATGATGCGCATGCGCGCGCCAATCGGCGTCAGTTTCCAGGTCTGGAACGCACGTTGTGCGGCGCTGACGGCAGCATCGACCTCGGCGGCGGTGGCGAACGGGACTTTTGCCAGCACTTGCTGGGTCGCCGGGTTGACGATGTCGTGCCACTCGGTGGTCTGCGACTCGACCCATTCACCGTCGATCAGCAGCTTGACTGTCTGCAGCGTGGTTTCGTTGGGCGTAAGCGATGCGTTCATGCTGGTCTCCAAAACTTGTTTTTATCTTAGGAGCCAAGGCGAAAGGTTCGCCTTGAGATGAGGCGTGTGTCACGAATTGGTTGTCGGACGGTTTTTGGAGTATAGATGTGCAAACTTCTAATAAGAACGCACATATAAGCCCGTCCATCATGCAAAAAAACATCACCTCTCTAGGCTCGCTGAACTGGGACGACCTCAAGTTTTTCCTCGAAGTCGCCCGCACCCGCAAGGCCAGCACCGCCGCCAAACGGCTGGCTGTCGACTACACAACCGTGTCGCGGCGGATCAGCTCGCTGGAAGCGGCGCTCGGTACTTTGCTGTTCGAAAAGTCGCGCACCAGCGGCTTCGTGCTGACCACTGAAGGCCAGCGTTTGCTCGGTTATGCCGAGTCGATTGAAAGCACGCTGCACATGGCCTGCGAGCAGGTGTCGGGCTCCGGCGTGGCGCTGTCCGGGCATGTGCGCATGGGCTGCACCGAAGGCTTCGGCAGTTTTTTTATCACCCCGCAGTTGAGCCATTTCGTCGACGCCTACCCGGCGATCTCGGTGGACATCCTGCCGCTGCCGCACTTCATCAGCCTGTCCAAGCGCGAGGCCGATATCGTTATCGCGCTAGAGCGCCCGGAGCATGGGCCGTACGTCTGCTGCAAACTCTGCGACTACCGTTTGCAGCTCTACGCGACCCAGGACTATCTGGACAAACACCCACCGATCCGCCGCCCGGCAGACTTGGGCAAGCATCAATTCATCAGTTATGTGGATGACCTGGCGTTCAGCTCGGAGCTGCTCTATCTGGCGAACGTGTTGCCCGGCGCCAGCGCCAACTTGCGCAGCACCAGCGTGATCGCGCAATTCGTCGCCGCGCAGCAAGGGCGCTCCCTGGCGATTCTGCCCTGCTTCCTCGCCGCGCAGGATCCGCGTTTGCTGCCGGTACTGCCGCAGGACATCGACATCACCCGGCAATTCTGGATGTACTGCCGGGAGGATCTGCGCAAGTTGAAACGGATCACCCTGTTGTGGGACTACATCCGTGAAGTGACTGAGCGTAATCAGGCGCTGTTGATGGGTGAAACCGGAGAAATGCAGTTCGCCGATTAGTCGTTGCTGACCACGATCGCCACCCGGCGGTTTTCGGTACGCCCCGCTGCCGTGCTGTTGGAGGCCACCGGCTCTTTGCTGCCGAGGCCTTGCAGCTGGATGTTTTCCTGTTTCATGCCGACCGTGCTGAGTACGTTGGCTACGCTCTTGGCGCGGCGCAGTGACAATTGCTGGTTGTAGGTTTCCTTGCCCGACGCGTCGGTGTGGCCATCGACCCGCACGCGCTCGATGCCAACGCCCAACAAGGCCTTGCCGATGCGTTCGACGATCTCGGTGCTTTCTTTATTGAGGCTTTCGACGTCGCTGCCGAACAGCACTTTGCCCGACAGGCCAAACTCCCAGCCTTCCTCGGTCAGTTCAAAACCTTGTTGTTTGAGCACAGCGACTTGCGCCGGGGTCAGGCCTTTTTGTGGCGCAGTCTGGCAACCGGTCAATGTCAGTGCGGCCATCAACAGCAACGCGGAGAACAGTCGGATTGGAAGTGTGAACACGGGATTAGCTCCTGGTTTGAACGGGATCGACCGGGCGCTCCGACCCAGCCGTGAATTGAGCGCCGCGCGACAGGCGTTTGGCCTGATACATCGCCGCATCCGCGGCATTGAGCAGGCCGCCAGGGGTGGCGCCATGATCCGGGAAAACCGCGATGCCGATACTGAGCGAGGTCACGACACGGGTGTCGCCCGGTAGGGCGATGGGCATGTCCATGCTGGTGAGGATCTTGTCGGCAATGCGTTCGGCGTCTTCGATCTTTTGCAACGGCGTAAGCAACACGGCGAATTCATCACCGCCCAGACGGGCCACCAGATCTTCTTCACGCAACTGCGCCCGCACCCGATTGGCGATGGCCACCAACACCGCGTCACCGGCGGCATGCCCATAATTGTCGTTGATGTCCTTGAAGCGGTCGCTGTCGAGAAACAGCACAGCCACACGCTCATTGAGTTTGCTGGCATTGCGCAAGGCACGAATCAAGCGTCCCTCGAAAAACGCACGGTTCGGTAACCCGGTGAGGCTGTCGTGACTGGCCTGGTGCGCGAGGGTTTCGTTTTCACTTTGCAGATGGCTTTGCCAGGACTCGAGCTCATCGAGCAAGGCATTGAAGTCGTTACCAAGGTTATCGAGCTCGGCGATTTGCGCCGGCGGCACGCGCCGATCCAATGCGCGCTCGCTGCGCGCGGCGTGGGCCACTGTTGCAAGGCTGCGCAGCGGGCCGATGATTTCGCGCAACTGGCGCCGCGCCAGGTAAATAGCCACCCATGCACTGATGGCCGTGCAAAGGAGAATCCCGGCCAGACCGCTGAGCAGAAAACGCATCAGGCTGCCGCCATGGCCGGTGAGCAGAATATGGCCGATCTCGCGATCCTGATGGACGATCGGCAGGCTGATCGGTTTCTCCAGAAGGGCGCGAGTGATCTGCATCTCCAGTTCAGAGAACAAGCCGTTTTCCGGGCGTTGCCAGCGTGCGAGCAATCGACCTTGGGCATCCAGCACCTGCGCATCCGCCACTTCTTCGGTGGAGGCAATCAGCGCCAGCGCTTCGGTAGCGGCGCTTTTATCATTGAACACCACCGCCGCTTCCACGGTGTAGCTGATCGAGCGAGCAATCAGGTGCAGGTTGTGATCGGCATACACGCGCAATGCCAGCACACCAAGGAGGGTCAGCGAGACACTGGCCATCGCCACCGCCATCAGCGCGACGGCCAAATGTCCACGGCCAAGCACAGAGCCCAGTGTTGGGCGGCTATTCGATCTGAACAGTCTCATGGTGCCGCCGGTTTGCGACGCGACAATTGCAGCACGCTTGGATGAATGCGTACGCCGCTGCGGGCTACGGAGTCGAGATTGACCTCGAAGGACACCTGCTCGTCACCCACGCGCAGACAAAACAGACTGCCCACCGTGCACTGATCGCCGCCTTCGCTGATGCTCAGCACCGGGTGACCAATCAAGGATGCGAAGAGACGGCTGCGCTCATCCGCCGTGAGTTTGCCGATGTACACCGCATCGCATTCGTTGACGATCGCCGGATTGTCGGCCAACAGTCGACGGACGATGACCGGTCGGCCAGTGGCCTGCGTGGTGCCTTTGACCAGGTCGTCGGTGTATTCGGTAGGGCCAACGATACACAGGCGCAGTTGCGCAGGTTCCACCGGCCAGCGTGCATAACTGAGGATGCCGAGGACCACTTGAGTGACCGACTGCGCACGATGCTCTGCCATGCCCGGCGGCGTTTGCGCTTGCGTGACGGACACGCCCGTCAACAGCCAGAGCAGACCGACAAGCCACGCGAGTTTGCAGCCAACTACGCGCTCTGTCGCCCAGACAGACACCTTCATGCAGGGATTCTCTTGGATCGTAGCGAAATGATGCCGCAACGATAGCACAGCGCTAGAACGCCAGCGAGGCAGCGCCCCCTGACTGACTGGTCAGTAAACGCCGTCCATCATCCAGATTTTCACTGTCGAGGCTCGCTGCCCTCCTCCAGTTCCAGCATCAGTCCGCTGAGACGCTTGACCTTGCGCTGTACGGCTTCTTCAAACACCCCGGCACGTGGCTCGATGAGGGTGAACCAATGCTTGGCGCGGGTAATGCCGGTGTAGATCAGTTCTTTGGTCAGCACCGGGTTCAACGCATCCGGAAGGATCAGCGCGGTGTGGGCGAACTCCGAGCCCTGCGATTTGTGCACCGTCATCGCGTAGACGGTTTCCACGTCGTTAAGCCGGCTCGGCAAGACGAAGCGCACTCCGCCCTGGCCATCGTTGCGCGGGAAAGCCACGCGCAATACCGGTTTACCGGTATCAGGCCCGTCGCGCTCGGGCAGCTTGAGGGCGATGCCGATGTCACCGTTCATCAAGCCCAGGCCGTAGTCGTTGCGGGTCATCAGTACGGGGCGACCTTCGTACCATTGCTGGTCGTTCTCGATCAGACGAGCCTTGAGCAATGCGCCGGTGATGCGCTGGTTCAGACCTTCGACGCCCCAGGGCCCTTTGCGCACGGCGCACAGCAATTGAAAGGTATCGAATGCCTGCAAGACGTCACGAGCCCAGTCCGTCCAGTCTGGATGTTCAAGGGGCCTTGTGGCTGGCGGACGCTGATTGCGCAGCACGCTCAGATAGTGCCGATAACCTTGCGGCCCGTCCCCGTGACCTTCGAGCAGCAAACGCTCCAGTTTGTGATCGTGCTCGCCCTTGAGCGGCAGTGAAAACACATCGTCGTAGTGCCCGGCGGCCAACAGTTGACGCGCCTCGTCCGGCAGTTGCTTATTGACCCGGCGCGCGAGCTGACCAATGCCGCTGCCTTCACCGAATCGCCGCGAATGACGCAGCATCACCACTTGCTGCGCCAGTGGATGGGAGCCGTCGACGTCTTCACGCAAACCACTTTGCTGCAACGATTCCCCACTGACAACTTCCAGCCACTGGCGGGTTTGCGGACTGTACCAACCTTGCTCGGCATCACGGCACAGGTCACCGAGTACCGCACCGGCCTCCACAGAGGCCAGTTGGTCCTTGTCGCCCAGCAGCACCAGACGCGCATGGGCCGGCAACGCGTCGAGCAGGTTGGCCATCATTTCCAGGTCGATCATCGACGCTTCGTCGACCACCAGCACATCGAGTGGTAAGCGGTTGCCGGCATGATGGCGGAAGTGTCGCGTGCCCGGACGACTGCCGAGCAGACGGTGCACGGTAGTCACGTCGCAGGGGATTTTTGCCCGCACGTCTTCGGAGACTTCCAGCGACTGAACTTGCTGACTGATGGACTCGGTCAAGCGTGCCGCCGCTTTACCTGTCGGCGCGGCAAGGCGAATTCGCAGTGGATGACCGGCCTCAACTGCCGGCGCTTGCAGCAACGCGAGCAAGCGCACCACCGTCGTCGTTTTGCCAGTGCCCGGGCCACCAGTGACAATGCTGAACGCACTGCGAGTGGCGAGCGCGCAGGCAAGTTTCTGCCAGTCGATCACATCGGCGGAACTGGCCGATCCGAACAGTTCATTCAGCCGTTGCGGCAGGTCTTCCTGTGTTGTCTCGGTTTGCTCGAGACGCTGACGCAACGCTGTATCGATGCGTCTTTCGTAGGCCCAATAACGTCGCAGGTACAGACGTTTCCCGGACAGCACCAGCGGACGCTGCTGCGCCACGTCTCGGTCATCAGCCGCCAGCGCGACCAGATCGCTGCCGGCCAACGCCTTGCACCAATGCCCGCCATCGAGCGCTTCAAGCAACTGCGAGGGCAACAGCAGGACGCCCCCTTGCACGTCGCCTTCGGGCGGCAACGACAGGGCAAAATCCGGAGCCTTGAGGGTTTCGAACAGATCCAGACAAACGTGGCCGTGCCCCAATTGATGGCTGGTCAGTGCGGCGGCGAGCAGCACCAACGGATCGGTGTCAGGCTCGAGTTCGTAAAGAAACGCGACGAAGGCTTTGTCCAGAGCACGCAGCCAGCCGCGCTCGACCCAGCGGGTGAGTAACAGCAGCAGATCCTCTGCACGGGTCAGCGGCGAAAGTCTCGACAGGCTGTCAGCGGCCAACGGGGTCGGCAGCAAATCAGCGAAAGTGCGGCTCATAGCAAGACTCCCTGTTCCCATGCGGGTTCGGCCTTGGGTTCGGGCTTGCCCTGGAACATCCGGTCCAGGCGTTCGATCAACTCGCGCGGCGGACGGGCAAAATAAACGCCGCGACTTTGGGCGCGCGTGCCTCGCAGAAACAGATACAGCGCGCCACCGACATGCCGGTCGTAATCGTAGTCGGCCAAGCGGGCTTTGAGCTGGCGATGCAGCGCCAACAGATACAACACGTATTGCAGGTCGTAGCGGTTGTCGAGGATCGACTGTTCCATGGCTTGCTCGGTGTAGGCCAGATCATCCACACCGAGCCAGTTGGATTTGTAATCGGCCACGTAATAACGACCATTGTGTTCAAACGTCAGGTCGATGAAGCCTTTGAACATGCCGTTGAGTTGCACCGGTTCCGCCGCAACACGGGCGACGCCATTATGTGTGTGCTGACGCACCAGTTCGTCGAGCTTGAGCACGTCGACTTTATGGCTGGCGAACCAGAACTCCATCTCGACACGGTACTGCTTGAGTTGCTCGAGAATCACCGGCGGCTGCTCGCCCGCAATCGGTAACGGCGATTTGAGCAGATGCTGCAGCCAGTCACTGAGGGTGACAATCCAGCCTTCCCAGCCGCGCAGATTGCAGCGGCGGCCAATGGCATCCTCTAGCATCTCGCGAGATACGGCGAAGCCATCGTCCCCCGCCCATTCCAGCAAACCGTGGAGAAACGTCCCGGGATTCGGGCCCCGGGGGAAGCGATGGATATCGGCACCGCCGGCAATGATTTCGCGCGGGGCGTTCGGGTCGAGGCGTTCGTCATCGAACAGCTTTTGCGCTTGCGGACTGTCCGGCGCTTCATCACTGCCGACGCTCAACACGTCACTGATGCGCAGCGCGCTGTAGGACGCAATCCACCAGTTTTCGCTGGCCTTGCGCTTGGGCATTAGCGTGGCACTGAGGACGGCTTCATTGCGCGGAGGCTGGTAATGCTCATCAGTGGGTTGCGGCATGTCTGCAATGCTGATTGCCGGGCAATCCTGCTGCAGGTCTTGCAGCCATCGGTTGAGCCCATTGGACTCTCCCAACGACGCACCGCCGCCCAGCAAATAACCCAATGCCGAAAGATGCAGCACCGAGCTGTTGTTATTGCCGCGTTTGAGATCCGTCACGCCCAACCAGCAGGCGTGTTGCGCACGGGTCAGGGCAACGTAGAGCAAGCGCAGGTCCTCGGCGAGACGCTCTTCATCCGCTTGTGCAATCAATTCGGCGGTTGGCTGGAGACTGACTTGCGCCTTGCCCGATGCGTCGTGGTAATGCAGCGGCAATCGACTGCCGTCTACCGGTTTTGCCGAGCAGATGAACGGCAGGAACACCAGTGGATATTCGAGGCCTTTGGACTTGTGGATAGTCACCACTTTGACCAGTTGCTCATCGCTTTCCAGGCGCAAGATCTGCTCTTCGCCGGCTTGGCCGGACAATGCCAGAAGCTCGGCCAGATGGCGGATCAGCGCCTGTTCACCATCAAGTTCTGCGGCGGCTTGCTGCATCAGTTCCGACAGGTGCAGAAGATTGGTCAGCACCCGCTCGCCATCGCTGCGTGTCATCAAGGTTTGCGGCAAATGGAAGTCGTGCAGCAGGCGGCGCAACATCGGCAGCACGCCTTGCTTGCGCCAGAGTTCGCGATAGCCTCGGAACTGCATGACGCGCGCTTCCCAGACCAGCTCGTCCTGGTTCAGCCGTTCCAGCTCAACCAGCGGCAGGTTCAGGGTGATGCAGGCCAGCGCGGCTTTCAGCGAACGCTCGACGTCCGGTTCGGCGCAGGCCTTGAGCCAGGACAACAGGTCATGGGCTTCCTGGGCGGCGAATACTGAATCCTTGTCGGACAGATAGACGCTGCGCACTCCCCGAGCGGCGAGTTCACCACGCACGGCCTGAGCCTCTTTACCGTCACGAACGAGGATCGCGATGTCAGAGGGGCGCAGACCTCTGAATTCTTTAGAGTCCTGAGTGAATCCCGCGCTGCCGATTTGTCCGCCATTAAGCAGCGCGGTAATTTCACTGGCGCAGGCCGCTGCCAATTGCTGCCGATAGACCGCGCCTGACAATGGCTGATCGCTGGGCAACAGCCACACGTTCAATGCCGCAACGTCCTGCCCGCCAATCTGCAGTTTTTCCTTGCGGCCCTGAGACTCGACGGACTGGAAGGGCACCGGGTTGTCGCCGTTTTTCTCGCGAAACAAAAACGCGCCGCGTCCCTGTTCTCGGGACTCGGCGCGTTCGAATACATGGTTGACCGCGTTGACCATGCCATGGCTGGAGCGGAAGTTGGTGCCCAGCGTGTGCAGGCGGCCGACAGTGGCCTGACGTGCACGCAAATAGGTGTAGATGTCCGCACCGCGAAAAGCATAGATCGCCTGCTTGGGGTCGCCGATCAGAAACAAGCCAGTCTCAGGACTGTTTTCTTCGATGCGATAGATACTTTCGAAGATCCGGTACTGCACCGGGTCGGTGTCCTGGAATTCGTCGATCAACGCGACCGGGAATTGCTCGCGGATCAACGTCGCAAGACGCTCGCCACCCTCCGATTGCAGCGCCGCGTCCAAGCGCAGGAGCATGTCGTCGAAACCCATTTCGGCACGGCGGCGTTTTTCTTCTTCGAAGCGCGCACCGACCCACTTGGCGGCGTGTTGCAGGACAGCGGCGTCGGGTGTCGGCAATGCATCGAGACTGGACTTTAGGCCGGGCATGGCGTCCAGACCTGGGTGACTCGGGGCCTGGCCTTTCCAGGCCTCAGCCATACCGTCGGGGGTCAATCGGGTAAAACCGGAGCCGATGTCCAGTTGTTCCATGGCTTCGTCTTCGGCCCATGCCTTGAGCTTTTCGAACCACGGTTCAAAGTAGCGCGCTTGCATCTTGCGACCATCGACGGTCTTGCTGGCAACGCCTTGATGACAGATGGCGAGCAACTCGTCTGCCCACTGACGCCAAGGCATTTTCAGTTCGATCAATGCGGCGCGGCGTTCTTCCAAGCACGCTTCGATGAGTTCTGCGGGCGCCTTGCCTTCATCACTGTCGCGTTCACTGGCGAACAGGCCGCGGACCCGTGGCAACAATGCCGCAGGACCACCCCAGTTGCTGCGAACCCAATTGAGCGCATCACCCTGCATCGGATAACAGAACAGCCGCCAGTAATCGCGTAACACTTCGCCCAGCAGATCGCTGTGATCGGTTTCCAGGGATTGGGTGAACAGACTGCCGCTGTCGAACGCATGCTCACGCAGCATGCGCTGACACCAACTGTGGATGGTCGAGACGGCGGCTTCGTCCATCCATTGCGCAGCGATATCGAGACGATTGGCGCAACCGGGCCATTGCGCAGGCTCGAATTGTTCGCGCAGTTCGGCGATCAATCCGTCCGGTGCCGGCGTCTCGTTGCGGAAGAATCGCGCAGCCTCGGCCAGTCGTGTGCGAATCCGCTCACGTAGCTCTTTGGTCGCGGCATCGGTGAACGTCACCACGAGGATTTGTGGTGGCAACAGTTCGCGACCGAAGCTGTTGGCCTCAGCTCCGTGCCCCAGGATCAGGCGCAAATAAAGTGCAGAAATAGTAAAGGTCTTGCCGGTACCGGCACTCGCCTCGATCAACTGGCTGCCACGTAGGGGGAATGCCAGGGCAAGTGGAGTCTTCGTACTCATGCGCGTGCCCCTTCACTGGACAATGAACGCCAAGGGGCTTCAAGCAATGGGCGGTACAAGGCGTCGCACCAGCCGGAGAATGTTTCGTCCGCCAGCAGTGCGTCGAAGTCGGCAAATTGTCGCGACAACGCCGGGCTCTCACGACGCTCGCCTCCGCTGGTCTGACCGTCCCCTTCGTAGGCTTTGCGCGCAGCCACTTCGGCCTTGAGCGGATCGGTCTGGGACAACCAGGCGAATGCGGTTTTGACGGCGATCGGTAACGGCTGGCGCATGCCGGCCTGCCAGGCTAGCAGCAGATCGCCAAGAAAACGCAGCGCTCGCTCTAGCTCCATCGGCTCAAGCAGCAATGTGTCGTCACTGGCGACCAACGCCGTGGTCAACGAAAGCCCGCTGGCGCAGGCGACCAGATGATTGACCCACGGTTTGGTCAACCGATGCCACTTGCGACTTTTGATCGAGCCGATGCTATTGGGAATGGTCGTGACTGACAACAGACCACCATCGGCGCGCTGATGCAAACCGGAGATCCAGCCCTCAAGGCGTAACCCGTGCAAATCGAGACTGATCGGGATTGCACTGGTCAGGGGCGTCGGCCACAAGGTCAGCAGCTGTTGATAACGCTGCAGCAGGTCTGGCAGCGGTTCGATCAGCTCTCGCTGCAAACATTCGCCGAAGCCGGCCATTGGCAACAGACCGCTGTTTTGCAAACGACGGGCTTGGACCTCAAGCGCTTGATCAACGTTGTCCGGTTGCCTCAGCGCCGCTTCGAGCAGGCTGTCGCTGAGTGTATAACGCTGCAATGCGTCGAGGACAAAAGGCTCCTCATCGGCCAGCGGCGCTTCGGCGGCTTCGAAATACACCTTCAATCGTTGATTGAAGAAATGTCGTACCGGGTTACGCAGGAAATCCTGTAGTAGCGCGAGGCTCAGCGGCTCGTCCTGAATAAAGGGAGCGAGTAACTCCGCATTATGTTGAGGCGAATGCTGTTGGTGCAGTACCTGCCATTCGCTGGCGTAGCTGAAGAGTTGATCGCCTTCGTGGAAATAGCGCGCACTGAACGGCTGCAGCGGATGCTCCTCTGTCATGGCGCTCAACAGATCCTGACTTTCGTCGAGCAATCGCCAGCCGCTGGCGAGGTGATCGCGCAACTGGCCGATCAGCACCGACGCCGGTCGTTCGCTGTTGTCGCGAATGCTGCGACCAACCCAGCTGATATAGAGCTGATTGCGCGCCGACAGCAGCGCCTCAAGTAACAGATAGCGGTCATCTTCCCGCCGGGAACGGTCACCCGGACGATAGTCGCTTCCCATCAGGTCGAAATCCAATGGCGGTTGCGCGCGGGGGTAATCGCCATCATTCATGCCCAGCAAACACACCAGTTTGAAGGGGATGGCGCGCATCGGCATCAACGTACAGAAGTTCACCGCGCCGGCCAGAAAACGTTGGGACAAACGGCCCTGATCCAGCCCGGCGAGCCAAGCTTCTCGCACGACAGTCAGCGGCAAATCGTCGACCAACCCAACCGATTCGCAGGTATCCAGCCAGGTTTCGCGAAGCTCTTCGAGTTGGGTCAGCAAGTAATCGTCGTGTTCATTACTGGCTTTGAAGAACAGTTGCATAAGCGCCTGCAGTCGTCGCCCCCACTCTTTGGGTTGGGCCGGCTGCGTAAGCTCTTGGTGGGCGAGTTCCAATGCATCAAGCAAGGCCACTAGCGGCCCGATCAGTGCGGCGTCCAGACCACCGATTTCATCATAGGGTTCGATCCCTGCGCAGGCGCCCGCACTGCCGACGGCGTAGCCAAGCAACATCCGGCGCAGGCCGAAGTGCCAGCTGTTCTGCTCCAGTTCGTCCGGTAAGCCCAGTCCGGCTCGTTGCTCAGCGTTCATGCCCCAACGGACACCGGCGCCTTCGATCCAGCGATGCAGCGTCGGCAAGTCGCGTTCTTCCACGTCGAAACGGGCTCGCAGAGCGGGAACGTCTAGCAGGTCGAGGATCTCGCTGACGGGAAAACGGCTGTCCGGCAGTTTAAGCAAATGCTCGACCGCGATCAGGAGCGGATCGCGGCCACGCTGGCCTTGGTCCGCCAATGTGAAAGGAATGAAGCGTGGATCATGCCGATCAAGCTGACCGAATACCGCGCGGATATGCGGTGCATAGCTGTCGATGTCCGGCACCATCACGATGACATCCCGAGGACGCAATTCGGGGTTGGCGCTGAAACGGGCCAAGAGCTGGTCGTGGAGGATTTCAACTTCGCGCTGAGCGCTGTGGGCAATGTGAAAACGGATCGAGTCGTCTTTTGTCAGATCAATAGCAGGCCAATGCTCGCGAGTTTCGTTGAGCGGGCGCAGTTCCAGGATATCGTCCTGAAGTTGATTGAGCAGATTGTGCGGCTGAGTTTCGCTGAACAGATCGATGCGCCCATCGCGAAACGCTGCGCGGTAACTGTTGGGATCATCGTAACTGTCGAGCAGGTTGATGTAGTCGCGACCTTGTTTTCCCCAAGCAGCCAGGAGCGGATGGGCATGTTGGTGCAACGTATCGGGATCCAGGACAACAGGCATTCCGCTCTTGCGGGACTGTCGTTTGTATTGGTGGCGCAGCAAATCCTTGTCGGCGACGATATCGGCCCAGTGATGACGGCAAGGATTGTGTACGCAGAGCAAAACCTGGCTGAAACGGGCGAGCCCGGCCAACGCCTCAAGGACCTGTGCTGGCAGTGAAGAAATCCCGAAAACGATCACTCGTGAGGGGAGCCCTGCCGGAGCTTCTGTGAGGTTGTTGACGCGCTCGATGAATCGTTGATGAACACCGGCGCGACTTTGTGCCATGCCTTGTTCACCCACGTCGTCCAGCAACGCTCGCCACAGTTCGGCTTGCCAGCAACTGCTGGCTGGCAATGCCTTAACCTCGCCTCTGACATTCCTTAGTTGATGCCGCCCTTCAGCCCAGTCTTCAAGCCAGTCAGCCCGATACACCTGGTATTGGTCGAAGAGATCCGCCAAGCGCTCGGAGAGCTGATAGCGCTTGCGCAAGTCAGTGTCATGAGTGAGGAACCGCTGCAGCGGCTCGAAATGCGCGCGGTCGATGACCTGAGGAAGCAGTCGCATGAGGCGCCAGGTTAGCGGGGCTTTATCGAGCAGGGATTTGGCCGGAATTTCTTCTCGACCAAGAATCATTCGGTAGAGCTGCCACATAAAACTGCCGGGCAGTTGCACATCAATCGCTGCGGCAATACCGCAGCCGCCGAGATCGTCCTCCTCCGGGTCTTCCGCTAACGCCAATTTGAGCCATTGAGCGATACCGTTGCTTTGCACCAAGGCAATTTCGTTTTCCAGGGGCGCCAGTGGATAACGCCGCATGATGCTGATCACAAGGCTGCGCAGTTCGTCCAGGCTGTTGCTCTGAACCACCATGAATGCAGCGTTGAGGGACTGGGCGTCCGGCATAAAGGCTTCCTTGGAAAAGTACAAAAGCTAGGGCAGAACCTTAGCATTGTCGGCGGGTTGTGGCAGCCGGACGACGTCCGCGAATGCTGTAAGAACTTTCCTGCGGGCAAAACAAAACCCCAACTGCTTTCGCAATTGGGGTTTCGGAATTTAATCTTGACGATGACCTACTCTCACATGGGGAAACCCCACACTACCATCGGCGATGCATCGTTTCACTGCTGAGTTCGGGATGGGATCAGGTGGTTCCAACGCTCTATGGTCGTCAAGAAATTCGGGTACTGAGTCGCGACCTGATGGTCTCGCTTCAGCAAATTGGGTATGTGATAGCTTGGTGTTTTGTGAGCATTTCGAACTTTCGGTTCGTTTCGTCTTCACACACCGCAATCTGGCTCTTAAGCGCAAATTGCTTGGGTGTTATATGGTCAAGCCTCACGGGCAATTAGTATTGGTTAGCTCAACGCCTCACAGCGCTTACACACCCAACCTATCAACGTCGTAGTCTTCGACGGCCCTTCAGGGAACTCAAGGTTCCAGTGAGATCTCATCTTGAGGCAAGTTTCCCGCTTAGATGCTTTCAGCGGTTATCTTTCCCGAACATAGCTACCCGGCAATGCCACTGGCGTGACAACCGGAACACCAGAGGTTCGTCCACTCCGGTCCTCTCGTACTAGGAGCAGCCCCTCTCAAATCTCAAACGTCCACGGCAGATAGGGACCGAACTGTCTCACGACGTTCTAAACCCAGCTCGCGTACCACTTTAAATGGCGAACAGCCATACCCTTGGGACCGGCTTCAGCCCCAGGATGTGATGAGCCGACATCGAGGTGCCAAACACCGCCGTCGATATGAACTCTTGGGCGGTATCAGCCTGTTATCCCCGGAGTACCTTTTATCCGTTGAGCGATGGCCCTTCCATACAGAACCACCGGATCACTAAGACCTACTTTCGTACCTGCTCGACGTGTCTGTCTCGCAGTCAAGCGCGCTTTTGCCTTTATACTCTACGACCGATTTCCGACCGGTCTGAGCGCACCTTCGTACTCCTCCGTTACTCTTTAGGAGGAGACCGCCCCAGTCAAACTACCCACCATACACTGTCCTCGATCCGGATAACGGACCTGAGTTAGAACCTCAAAGTTGCCAGGGTGGTATTTCAAGGATGGCTCCACGCGAACTGGCGTCCACGCTTCAAAGCCTCCCACCTATCCTACACAAGCAAATTCAAAGTCCAGTGCAAAGCTATAGTAAAGGTTCACGGGGTCTTTCCGTCTAGCCGCGGATACACTGCATCTTCACAGCGATTTCAATTTCACTGAGTCTCGGGTGGAGACAGCGCCGCCATCGTTACGCCATTCGTGCAGGTCGGAACTTACCCGACAAGGAATTTCGCTACCTTAGGACCGTTATAGTTACGGCCGCCGTTTACCGGGGCTTCGATCAAGAGCTTCGCGTTAGCTAACCCCATCAATTAACCTTCCGGCACCGGGCAGGCGTCACACCCTATACGTCCACTTTCGTGTTTGCAGAGTGCTGTGTTTTTAATAAACAGTCGCAGCGGCCTGGTATCTTCGACCGGCATGAGCTTACGGAGCAAGTCCTTCACCCTCACCGGCGCACCTTCTCCCGAAGTTACGGTGCCATTTTGCCTAGTTCCTTCACCCGAGTTCTCTCAAGCGCCTTGGTATTCTCTACCCAACCACCTGTGTCGGTTTGGGGTACGGTTCCTGGTTACCTGAAGCTTAGAAGCTTTTCTTGGAAGCATGGCATCAACCACTTCGTCACCCAAAGGGTAACTCGTCATCAGCTCTCGGCCTTAAGATCCCGGATTTACCTAAGATCTCAGCCTACCACCTTAAACTTGGACAACCAACGCCAAGCTGGCCTAGCCTTCTCCGTCCCTCCATCGCAATAACCAGAAGTACAGGAATATTAACCTGTTTTCCATCGACTACGCTTTTCAGCCTCGCCTTAGGGACCGACTAACCCTGCGTCGATTAACGTTGCGCAGGAAACCTTGGTCTTTCGGCGTGGGTGTTTTTCACACCCATTGTCGTTACTCATGTCAGCATTCGCACTTCTGATACCTCCAGCAAGCTTCTCAACTCACCTTCACAGGCTTACAGAACGCTCCTCTACCGCATCACCCGAAGGTGATACCCGTAGCTTCGGTGTATGGTTTGAGCCCCGTTACATCTTCCGCGCAGGCCGACTCGACTAGTGAGCTATTACGCTTTCTTTAAAGGGTGGCTGCTTCTAAGCCAACCTCCTAGCTGTCTAAGCCTTCCCACATCGTTTCCCACTTAACCATAACTTTGGGACCTTAGCTGACGGTCTGGGTTGTTTCCCTTTTCACGACGGACGTTAGCACCCGCCGTGTGTCTCCCATGCTCGGCACTTGTAGGTATTCGGAGTTTGCATCGGTTTGGTAAGTCGGGATGACCCCCTAGCCGAAACAGTGCTCTACCCCCTACAGTGATACATGAGGCGCTACCTAAATAGCTTTCGAGGAGAACCAGCTATCTCCGAGCTTGATTAGCCTTTCACTCCGATCCACAGGTCATCCGCTAACTTTTCAACGGTAGTCGGTTCGGTCCTCCAGTTAGTGTTACCCAACCTTCAACCTGCCCATGGATAGATCGCCCGGTTTCGGGTCTATTCCCAGCGACTAGACGCCCTATTAAGACTCGCTTTCGCTACGCCTCCCCTATTCGGTTAAGCTCGCCACTGAAAATAAGTCGCTGACCCATTATACAAAAGGTACGCAGTCACAGAACAAAGTCTGCTCCCACTGCTTGTACGCATACGGTTTCAGGATCTATTTCACTCCCCTCTCCGGGGTTCTTTTCGCCTTTCCCTCACGGTACTAGTTCACTATCGGTCAGTCAGTAGTATTTAGCCTTGGAGGATGGTCCCCCCATATTCAGACAAAGTTTCTCGTGCTCCGTCCTACTCGATTTCATGACTAAGAGATTTTCGCGTACAGGGCTATCACCCACTATGGCCGCACTTTCCAGAGCGTTCCGCTAATCTCAAAGCCACTTAAGGGCTAGTCCCCGTTCGCTCGCCACTACTAAGGGAATCTCGGTTGATTTCTTTTCCTCAGGGTACTTAGATGTTTCAGTTCCCCTGGTTCGCCTCTTGCACCTATGTATTCAGTACAAGATAACCATCTTATGATGGCTGGGTTCCCCCATTCAGACATCTCCGGATCAAAGTCTGTTTGCCGACTCCCCGAAGCTTTTCGCAGGCTACCACGTCTTTCATCGCCTCTGACTGCCAAGGCATCCACCGTATGCGCTTCTTCACTTGACCATATAACCCCAAGCAATCTGGTTATACTGTGAAGACGACATTCGCCGAAAATTCGAATTTCTCAACTAAGAGAACTCACAAATTTTACCTTAGCCTGATCCGTTACCAGTGAAAGTAACGTTCAGTCTATCTTTCTATCACATACCCAAATTTTTAAAGAACGAACTAGTCAAAGACTAGAAATCAACATTCACCATCATCACGATGGAATGCTCATTTCTAAGCTTTCAAACTTCAGAAGCAGTAGTGGTGGAGCCAAGCGGGATCGAACCGCTGACCTCCTGCGTGCAAGGCAGGCGCTCTCCCAGCTGAGCTATGGCCCCGTATTTTCTACAGGCGTTTCCCACACAAAATTGGTGGGTCTGGGCAGATTCGAACTGCCGACCTCACCCTTATCAGGGGTGCGCTCTAACCAACTGAGCTACAGACCCAATTTCGGGCTGCTTCTTTCGTCTTCTTCAATGAATCAAGCAATTCGTGTGGGAACTTATGGAGCAGCTGATGTCGTCGATTAAGGAGGTGATCCAGCCGCAGGTTCCCCTACGGCTACCTTGTTACGACTTCACCCCAGTCATGAATCACACCGTGGTAACCGTCCTCCCGAAGGTTAGACTAGCTACTTCTGGTGCAACCCACTCCCATGGTGTGACGGGCGGTGTGTACAAGGCCCGGGAACGTATTCACCGTGACATTCTGATTCACGATTACTAGCGATTCCGACTTCACGCAGTCGAGTTGCAGACTGCGATCCGGACTACGATCGGTTTTATGGGATTAGCTCCACCTCGCGGCTTGGCAACCCTTTGTACCGACCATTGTAGCACGTGTGTAGCCCAGGCCGTAAGGGCCATGATGACTTGACGTCATCCCCACCTTCCTCCGGTTTGTCACCGGCAGTCTCCTTAGAGTGCCCACCATTACGTGCTGGTAACTAAGGACAAGGGTTGCGCTCGTTACGGGACTTAACCCAACATCTCACGACACGAGCTGACGACAGCCATGCAGCACCTGTCTCAATGTTCCCGAAGGCACCAATCCATCTCTGGAAAGTTCATTGGATGTCAAGGCCTGGTAAGGTTCTTCGCGTTGCTTCGAATTAAACCACATGCTCCACCGCTTGTGCGGGCCCCCGTCAATTCATTTGAGTTTTAACCTTGCGGCCGTACTCCCCAGGCGGTCAACTTAATGCGTTAGCTGCGCCACTAAGAGCTCAAGGCTCCCAACGGCTAGTTGACATCGTTTACGGCGTGGACTACCAGGGTATCTAATCCTGTTTGCTCCCCACGCTTTCGCACCTCAGTGTCAGTATCAGTCCAGGTGGTCGCCTTCGCCACTGGTGTTCCTTCCTATATCTACGCATTTCACCGCTACACAGGAAATTCCACCACCCTCTACCATACTCTAGCTCGCCAGTTTTGGATGCAGTTCCCAGGTTGAGCCCGGGGATTTCACATTCAACTTAACGAACCACCTACGCGCGCTTTACGCCCAGTAATTCCGATTAACGCTTGCACCCTCTGTATTACCGCGGCTGCTGGCACAGAGTTAGCCGGTGCTTATTCTGTCGGTAACGTCAAAATTGCAGAGTATTAATCTACAACCCTTCCTCCCAACTTAAAGTGCTTTACAATCCGAAGACCTTCTTCACACACGCGGCATGGCTGGATCAGGCTTTCGCCCATTGTCCAATATTCCCCACTGCTGCCTCCCGTAGGAGTCTGGACCGTGTCTCAGTTCCAGTGTGACTGATCATCCTCTCAGACCAGTTACGGATCGTCGCCTTGGTGAGCCATTACCTCACCAACTAGCTAATCCGACCTAGGCTCATCTGATAGCGCAAGGCCCGAAGGTCCCCTGCTTTCTCCCGTAGGACGTATGCGGTATTAGCGTTCCTTTCGAAACGTTGTCCCCCACTACCAGGCAGATTCCTAGGCATTACTCACCCGTCCGCCGCTGAATTCAGGAGCAAGCTCCTGTCATCCGCTCGACTTGCATGTGTTAGGCCTGCCGCCAGCGTTCAATCTGAGCCATGATCAAACTCTTCAGTTCAAACATCTTTGGGTTTTTAAGAAACCCTAAACTTGGCTCAGCAATCGTTGGTTACATCTTTGATTTCTCGCGGAGTAACTTGTGATGCTGATAATCTTGTTGACTATCAGTCTGACCCCACAAGCACCCACACGAATTGCTTGATTCAGTTGTTAAAGAGCGGTTGGTTAAGATCTTTCGTCTCAACCGAGGCGCGCATTCTACAGCAGCCTCATTTGCTGTCAAGTGATTATCTTCAGAAGTTTTCGAAGAATTCTTCAACAACTTCAACCACTTGCGCTTCAGATCTCTCTGCAGCGGGAGGCGAATTCTACAGCGTTACACGCTGCTGTCAACACCTCTTTTTCAACTTCCTTTTGGCTTCGATGAACTGAAGCAACCTGCTGCCGAAACCTACATAACTCATTGAATCTCAAGGAGTTTTCCGTTTCGACTGCGCCGGAAGTGGGGCGAATTATAGACACCTGAGATCTGCCGTCAACACCTATTTTCATAAATCTGTCACATCGGTCAAAAAACCCCGAAAACACGAAGGCCGACCCCAAGGGGTCGGCCTTCTTTGTCCTGCCCTTCTACTTAAAGGCTAGGGAATGCGAACTGCGAAGCCTCGTGGCTCGCACGCTGCGGCCAGCGCTGAGTGATCGCCTTGCGACGGGTATAGAAACGCACACCGTCCGGACCATAGGCGTGCAGGTCACCGAACAGCGAACGCTTCCAACCGCCGAAGCTGTGGTAAGCCACCGGCACCGGAAGCGGCACATTGACACCCACCATGCCGACTTCGATCTCATCGCAGAACAGACGTGCCGCTTCACCGTCACGGGTGAAGATGCAGGTGCCGTTGCCGTATTCGTGATCGTTGATCAGTTGCATAGCCTCTTCCAGGCTGTTCACACGGACGATGCACAGTACCGGGCCGAAGATCTCTTCTTTATAGATGCGCATCTCCGGGGTGACGTTGTCGAACAGGCAGCCACCGAGGAAGAAGCCTTCTTCATGACCGGCGACGCTGAAACCACGACCATCGACCACCAAGGTCGCGCCCGCCGTCACGCCGTCATCAACGTAACCGCTGACTTTGTCGCGCGCCTGACCAGTCACCAGTGGGCCCATGTCCAGACCGCACGAAGTGCCGGCACCGATTTTCAGCGCCTGAATCTGTGGAACCAGTTTCGCCACCAGCGCATCGGCCACCTGGTCGCCAACACACACGGCAACAGAAATCGCCATGCAGCGCTCGCCGCACGAACCGTACGCCGCGCCCATCAGTGCGCTGACAGCGTTATCCAGATCGGCATCCGGCATCAGCACCGCGTGGTTCTTCGCGCCGCCCAGTGCCTGAACGCGTTTGCCGCGCTTGGTGCCTTCTGCATAGATGTATTCAGCAATTGGCGTCGAGCCAACGAAGCTCAGCGCTTTGACTTCCGGCGCTTCGATCAACGCGTCAACGGCAGTCTTGTCACCGTGCACTACGCTCATCACGCCTTTCGGAAGACCGGCTTCCAGCAGCAACTGAGCAATCAGCAGTGTCGAGCTTGGATCACGCTCGGACGGTTTGAGGATGAAGCAGTTGCCGCAGACGATCGCTAGCGGGTACATCCACAGCGGGACCATGGCCGGAAAGTTGAACGGGGTGATACCGGCCACGATGCCCAGCGGCTGGAAGTCCGACCATGCGTCGATGTTCGGGCCGACGTTGCGGCTGTACTCGCCCTTGAGGATTTCCGGGGCTGCACAGGCGAACTCGACGTTCTCGATACCGCGCTTCAATTCACCGGCGGCGTCTTCCAGGGTCTTGCCGTGTTCTTCGCTGATCAATTGCGAGATACGCGCTTCGTTCTGCTCCAGCAGTTGCTTGAAGCGGAACATCACCTGCGCGCGTTTGGCCGGTGGCGTGTTGCGCCAGGCAGGGAACGCGGCCTTTGCGGCATCGATGGCTTTCTGGATGGTTGCCTGGCTGGCCAGTGGCAGCTTGTGGATCGCCTGACCGGTGGACGGGTTGAACACATCAACCGCGCGACCGTTCTCGGTCACCAGTTCGCCATTGATCAAATGCGGGATAACGCTCATCGAAAACTCCTGAATTCTTGTCCGCAGACGCCCGCGAGGGGCGCCGACTGTTTGTACTTATATATAGAGGGAAAAATCAGTCGAGCTTGTTCAGCACTTCGCCGACCGCGTCGAACAGACGATCGAGGTCTTGCGGCTTGCTGTTGAAGGTTGGGCCGAACTGCAGGGTGTCGCCGCCGAAGCGCACGTAGAACCCGGCTTTCCACAGGGCCATGCCCGCTTCGAAAGGACGCACGATCGCGTCACCGTCACGCGGGGCAATCTGGATCGCGCCGGCAAGACCGAAGTTACGAATGTCGATAACGTTCTTCGAACCTTTCAGACCATGCAGCGCGTTTTCGAAATGCGGCGCGACTTCGGCGACGCTCTGCACCAGGTTTTCCTTTTGCAGCAGGTCGAGTGCCGCCAGGCCAGCGGCGCAGGCCACCGGGTGCGCCGAGTAGGTGTAGCCGTGTGGGAATTCCACGGCGTATTCCGGCGTCGGCTGATTCATGAAGGTCTGGTAGATCTCGGAACTGGCAATCACCGCGCCCATCGGGATCGCGCCGTTGGTGACTTGCTTGGCGATGCACATCAGATCCGGGGTCACGCCAAAGGTGTCGGCGCCGAACATGTTGCCGGTGCGGCCGAAACCGGTGATCACTTCGTCGAACACCAGCAGGATGTTGTGCTGATCGCAGATCTCGCGCAGGTGCTTCAGGTAACCCTGCGGCGGAACCAGCACGCCAGCGGAACCGGCCATAGGTTCAACGAAGACGGCGGCGATGTTCGAGGCATCGTGCAGCTCGATCAACTTCAGCAACTCATCGGCCAAAGCGATACCGCCCTGCTCCGGCATGCCGCGGGAGAAGGCATTGCTCGCCAGCAACGTGTGCGGCAGGTGATCGACATCCATCATCGCCTGACCGAACAGTTTGCGGTTGCCGTTGACGCCGCCGAGGCTGGTGCCGGCGATGTTCACGCCGTGGTAGCCACGGGCACGACCGATCATTTTGGTTTTGGTCGCCTGACCTTTCAGGCGCCAGTAGGCACGCACCATTTTCACCGCAGTGTCGGCGCACTCGGAACCCGAGTCAGTGAAGAACACGTGGTTGAGATTGCCCGGAGTCAGCTCGGTGATTTTCTCGGCCAGCTGGAACGACAACGGGTGACCGTACTGGAAGCCCGGCGAGTAATCGAGGGTGCCCAACTGCTTGGAGACCGCTTCCTGAATTTCCTTGCGGGTGTGGCCAGCGCCGCACGTCCACAGGCCAGACAGCGAGTCGTATACCCGGCGGCCCTTGTCGTCGATCAGCCAGCTGCCTTCGGCGCCAACGATCAAACGCGGATCGCGCTGGAAGTTACGGTTGGCGGTGTACGGCATCCAGTGCGCGTCCAGCTTCAATTGGCTGGCCAGTGGCGACTGAGCGTTTTCAGGCATGTTCATCGGGCAAAACCTCGCAGGGCATAAGCGTCAGGGAGATAAAAAGCGTTGTTGCAGCTAAATTGCCACGCGGATAAAGTCGGTGAAATTCAACTCTTCTAACCTTCAGTTAGAACTCCGCTAAACAATGAGAACAATAAGATGAGCAGCCGCCGTCCCGATCCGCTGGCCCAGGTCAGTGACTTTGATATTCGCCTGCTGCGGATTTTTCGCAGCGTGGTCGAATGTGGCGGCTTTTCAGCGGCGGAAACCGTGCTCGGCATCGGGCGCTCGGCGATCAGCCAGCAGATGAGCGATCTGGAACAACGCCTCGGTTTGCGTTTATGCCAGCGCGGGCGCGCCGGGTTTTCGCTGACCGAGGAAGGTCGCGAGGTGTATCAATCGGCGCTGCAACTGCTAAGTGCACTGGAAAGCTTTCGCACCGAGGTCAACGGCCTGCACCAGCATTTGCGAGGCGAGTTGATCATTGGCCTGACCGACAACCTCGTCACCCTGCCCCACATGCGCATCACCCATGCCCTCGCCCAGTTGAAAGAGCGCGGGCCGGATGTGCAAATCCAGATCCGCATGATTGCGCCGAACGAAGTCGAGCAAGGCGTGCTCGATGGGCGTCTGCATGTCGGCGTGGTGCCACAGGCCAGTGCGTTGTCGGGACTGGAATATCAGCCGCTGTACAGCGAACGTTCGCTGCTTTACTGCGCGGTGGGTCATCCGTTGTTTTATGTCGATGACAAACAACTCGATGACGAGCGTTTAAACAGTCAGGACGCGATTGCGCCGACGTTTCGTTTGCCAGCGGATATCCAGGCGCATTACCAAGCGCTCAATTGCACGGCCAGCGCTTCCGACCGGGAAGGCATGGCGTTTCTGATTTTGACCGGGCGTTACATTGGATATTTGCCGGATCACTACGCCAGCCTTTGGGTGCAACAAGGTCGCTTGCGTGCGCTTAAATCGCAAACGCGTTTCTACGACCTAAGCCTCGCATCGGTCACGCGCAAGGGTCGCCGCCCTCATTTGGTGCTGGAAAGCTTTCTGGAGAGCCTGGCGGCGACGCGCTGAAAAATCCTGACAGGCCCGGCTGTGTTGGGCCTTGTTGACTAAATCACTCCATAACCTGAGCAAGTGGACAGCTTTTTGCAAAGCAGGATCAACCCCGATCCTTCAACAAGAAGCCCTAAGCCATGCAGCCAGATTCCGCACCGTCCAGCGACCTGATCTACGGCCTCAACGACCGCCCCAAACCGCTTGCCGCCACGCTCGCGGCGTTGCAACACGTGCTCGCCAGTTTCGTCGGCATCATCACCCCGCCATTGGTGATTGGCTCGGCGCTCGGGCTGACCGCCTATTTGCCGTATCTGATCAGCATGGCGTTGATGGTTTCCGGTGTCGGTACGTTTATCCAAGCGCGGCGGCCGTTCGGGATTGGCGCAGGAATGATTTGTCTGCAAGGCACCAGTTTCGCCTTTCTCGGTGCGGTGCTGTCGGCTGGTTTTTTGGTCAAGCAACGCGGCGGTAGCCCGGAAGACATTCTCGCGATGATTTTCGGTGTGTGCTTTTTCGGCGCGTTGGTGCAGATCGTCCTCAGCCGTTTCATCGGCCAATTGCGTCGAGTCGTTACGCCGCTGGTGACCGGTATCGTCATCACCCTGATCGGCATCAGCCTGATCAAGGTCGGCATCACTGATCTGGGCGGCGGTTTCAATGCGCCGGACTTCGGTGCGCCGGGCAATCTGGCGCTCGGCGTGTTTGTGTTGCTGACGATCATTTTGCTCAACCGCTCGAACACGCCGTGGGTGCGTTTGTCGGCGATCATCATAGGTCTGGTGCTCGGCAGTCTGGCCGCGTGGTTCAGTGGGAAACTGGTGCCGCAGCCATTGCCTGACTTGCCGCTGGTGAGTTTTCCTACGCCGTTCAAGTTTGGCTTCAGCTTCGACTGGACGGCTTTCCTGCCGGTCGCGCTGATTTATCTGATCAGCACCATCGAAACCGTCGGCGACCTCACTGCCAATTGCATGCTCGCCCGCCAACCCATCAGCGGCCCTTCTTATATAAGCCGTCTGCGCGGTGGCGTGCTCGGTGATGGCGTGAGCTGCATGATCGCGGCGACCTTCAGCGCCTTCCCCAACACCACGTTTGCGCAGAACAACGGCGTGATCCAGTTGACCGGCGTTGCCAGCCGCTACGTTGGCTTGTACATCGGTGCAATCCTGTTTTGTCTCGGCATGTTCCCGATGATCGGCGCGGTGCTGCAACAGATTCCGAAACCGGTACTCGGCGGCGCAACCCTGGTGATGTTCGGCGCGGTGGCCGCTGCCGGCGTGCGCATCCTCGCGCAGTCGCCGCTGGATCGGCGCAGCATGTTGATCATTGCCACTTCGTTCGGCGTGGGCCTGGGCATCGCTGCGCAACCGAACCTGCTGCACCTGCTGCCGAAACTGGTGCAGAACCTGTTCGACTCGGCGATCACCAGCGGCGGTCTGACCGCGATCATCCTGTGCCTGTTACTGCCGGAGTCGAAAACCGAGGCCGCTGAAGTACCCGCGCCGCTGAACAAGATCGAACAGGCGTAACGGTTTTATCGCGCAAGGACTTGTCGGATGCCTGTGGGTGCGCTATCAACGCAACTGGTTGCACCCACAGACAAACCCGGAAGTGCCTATGACCTTTGAAGTCCCAGCCCACGGCGGCAAACCCGCCAGCCGCATTCGTCAGAAAAACGAAGAGACCATCCTCAAAGCCGCCGAAGACGAGTTCGCCCGTCACGGATACAAAGGCACCAGCATGAACACCATCGCGCAGAATGCGGGGTTGCCCAAGGCGAACCTGCATTACTACTTCACCAACAAACTCGGTTTGTACGTGGCAGTGCTGAGCAACATCATTGAGCTGTGGGACAGCACCTTCAACACCCTCACCGCCGAGGACGATCCAGCCGAAGCGCTGACCCGCTACATCCGCGCCAAGATGGAATTCTCCCGTCGCCAGCCGCAAGCTTCGCGGATCTTTGCGATGGAAGTGATCAGCGGCGGCGAATGTCTCACCGAATATTTCAATCAGGATTACCGCGCCTGGTTCACTGGCCGTGCGGCGGTGTTTCAGGCTTGGATCGATGCGGGCAAAATGGACGCGGTCGATCCGGTGCACCTGATCTTCCTGTTGTGGGGCAGCACCCAGCATTACGCCGACTTCGCCACGCAGATCTGTCGCGTCAGCGGTCGCAGCAAGTTGACCAAGCAGGACATGGAAGACGCCGGCAACAACCTGATCCGCATTATCCTCAAAGGCTGCGGCCTCACTCCTTCTGTATAAGACGTTTATGCCTTTCACCCTCAGCGGTTTTTGCGAGTACCGCGAAGAGATTCGCAAAAGCCGCTTTATCACCTTCGCCACGCCGATCGGCAGCCCTGCCGACGCGCAGGCGTTCTTCGAACAGCACAGCGATCTGAACGCCTCGCACAATTGCTGGGCGTGGAAACTCGGCGATCAATATCGCAGCAACGACGATGGCGAACCGGGCGGCACCGCTGGGCGACCGATTCTGGCGGCGATTGAAGCGCAGGATTGCGATCAGGTCGCGGTGCTGGTGATTCGCTGGTACGGCGGCATTCAACTGGGCACCGGTGGTTTGGCCCGGGCGTATGGCGGTGGGGCGAACAAATGTTTGCAGACGGCAGCGAAGGTTGAGCTGATCAGCCGGGTGCCGTTGAGTTGCGCTTGCGGGTTTGCCGAACTGGCGCTGGTGAAGTTGCGGGTGGCCGATCTCGGCGGATTGGTTATTGAAGAAAACTTCACGGCGAACGGCGTTGAATTGCAGTTGGCCGTAGGCGAAGCGCAGATTGATGTCTTGCAGACGCAGCTTGCTGATCTGAGTCGGGGACGGATTTTGCTGCAACGATAAAAGATCAAAAGGTCGCAGCGTTCCGCAGCCCCTACATTTAAAATGCGTGCCCCTGTAGGAGTTGCCGAAGGCTGCGATCTTTTAGGGCATCACCCTTTTCCCCAACTCCCCAGACTTGCCCACATCTGCTGTGCACCCGACTGTGGATAACCTGAGCACATAACGCTGTAACCCTTCTGTCACGCGGCTTTGCGCGGTTTGTTCACTTTTCGTTCAATTCGCCCGACGAAATGTAAATCCCAATTAGAAACAAACAGTTAGCTACGTTTAGCACCATTAGAAGAAAGCACCTCAGTGCTTATGCCCGGTCTTTCAGCTTGCGCACAATAACTGTGGAACAACCTGTGGATAAGCCGTTCATGACCGCCTCTGTCGCAGGTACGGCCTAGCTCCCGGACGGTTGCTCGTTTTTTGATCAGTCAATAGCGGGCAAAACTGGAGCCCGATCAACGGCTTTGCGCTGATTTGGTGCTGTGCCTGCGCTCGATTTGCAACAGAACGCTCTGCGCCAGCCACCGGCAACCGCCGTCCGCTCGGGTTCCTGACTCAATGGCCAGGAAATTGCTTTATCCACAGGCACAACTCCAAGCAAGTCGAGCCTGTCATGCCCATTGCTCCTGCAACCCCGCGCCTGCAAATGCGCCATATCAGCAAACGCTACCCCGGTTGTCTGGCCAACGACGCCATCGACCTGACCATCGCTCCCGGAGAAATCCACGCCCTGCTCGGCGAAAACGGTGCGGGCAAAAGTACCTTGATGAAGATCATCTACGGCGTCACCCAGGCCGATTCAGGTGAGATGCTCTGGCAAGGTCAACGGGTCAATATCCGCAACCCGGCGCAGGCGCGGCAGTTGGGGATCGGCATGGTGTTCCAGCATTTCTCGCTGTTCGAAACCCTCAGCGTGGCGCAGAACATTGCCTTGGCGATGGGCGCGGCGGCAGGCACGCCGAAACAACTGGAACCAAAGATTCGCGAAGTGTCGCGCCGTTATGGCATGGCGCTGGAGCCGGAACGACTTGTCCACAGCCTGTCGATTGGCGAGCGGCAACGGGTGGAAATCATTCGCTGCCTGATGCAGGACATCCGTCTGCTGATTCTCGATGAACCGACCTCGGTGCTGACGCCGCAGGAGGCCGACGAGTTGTTCATCACCCTGCGCCGCCTCGCCGCCGAGGGCTGCAGCATTCTGTTTATCAGCCACAAGCTCGGTGAAGTCCGGGCGTTGTGTCACAGCGCCACGGTTTTGCGTGGCGGACGCGTGGCCGGGCATTGCGTGCCGGCGCAGTGTTCGGATCAGCAACTGGCGCAATTGATGGTCGGCGAAGCGGCGGCGTTGATCGGTGATTATCCGAAGGTCAGCGGCGGCGCGGCATTTTTGCAGGTCAGCGGTTTGAGTTGGGCTAACCCGGACCCGTTCGGCTGCTCGCTTGCAGGCATCGACCTGGAAGTGCGCAGCGGTGAAATCGTTGGCATCGCTGGCGTTGCCGGCAACGGTCAGGATGAATTGCTCGCCCTGCTCAGCGGCGAACAAACCTTGCCTCGGGCCGAAGCGGCCACCATTCGATTCGCTGAGCAGGACGTCGGCGATTTACGCCCGGACGCACGACGCAAACGGGGCCTGGCGTTCGTGCCCGCCGAACGCCTCGGCCACGGCGCGGTGCCGGAGTTGAGTCTGGCGGACAACGCCCTGCTCAGCGCTTTCCAGCAAGGCTTGGTCAGCCACGGCCTGATCGAACGCGGCAAAGTCGAAGCTCTCGCCCAGCAAATCATCCAGCGCTTCGGCGTGAAAACTCCGAATACGCAGACCGCCGCACGCAGCCTGTCCGGCGGCAACCTGCAGAAATTCATCCTCGGTCGGGAAATCCTCCAGCAACCAAAACTGCTGATCGCCGCGCACCCGACCTGGGGCGTTGACGTCGGTGCCGCCGCGACCATTCACCGGGCCTTGATCGCGCTACGCGATGCCGGCGCGGCGATTCTGGTGATTTCCGAAGACCTCGATGAACTGTTCCAGATCAGCGACCGCCTCGGCGCCTTGTGCGGCGGACGTCTGTCGGCGTTGCACGCCACCGGCGGCACACAACTCAGCGATGTCGGCGGCTGGATGGCCGGACAGTTCGACAATCCACCTTCAGCCGTCAAGGTTTAACGGAGTTTCAAAACATGCTGCTTTCCCTCGAGTCCCGCGGCCAGCAATCGCGATTGATGTTGTGGTGTTCGCCGTTATTGGCGGCGGCGCTGACGCTTGGCTGCGGTTCGCTGCTGTTCATCGCCCTCGGCCATGATCCGCTGCAAACGTTGCACACGTTGCTGATCGCGCCAGTCAGCGACCTGTACGGCGTCTCCGAATTGCTGGTGAAAACACTGCCGATTTTGCTCTGTGCATTGGGCCTGGCGGTGGCGTATCAGGCGCGGATCTGGAACATCGGCGCCGAAGGTCAATTGCTCCTTGGCGCACTCGTCGGCAGCGCGTTGGCGGTGAACATCATCGACATGCAAAGCCGTTGGGCGCTGGCGTTGATTCTGCTCACCGGCACCCTCGCTGGTGCGGCATGGGCCGGACTCACCGCGTGGTTGCGCACCCGCTTCAATGCCAACGAAATCCTCACCAGCATCATGCTCAATTACATCGCGCTGAACCTGTTGTTGTTCTGCGTACACGGGCCGTTGAAAGATCCCGCTGGGTTCAACTTTCCCGAGTCGGCGATGTTCGGCGACGCCAGTCGTTTGCCGTTGTTGATGGAGGATGGCCGCGTGCATGCCGGCGTGTATTTCGCCTTGCTCGCACTGGTGGCGGTGTGGGTGTTGTTGCAGAAAAGCTTCGTCGGTTTCCAGATCAAAGTGCTTGGCTTGGACAAGCGAGCGGCAGGGTTTGTCGGCTTTCGCGAGAAGCGGCTGATCTGGCTGGCGCTGTTGATCAGCGGCGGCTTGGCCGGGCTTGCGGGCGTCTGCGAAGTGACCGGGCCGATTGGCCAATTGGTGCCGCAGGTGTCGCCGGGTTATGGCTATGCGGCGATCACCGTGGCGTTCCTCGGGCGACTGAATCCGATCGGGATTTTGTTCTCCAGCCTGTTGATGGCACTGCTGTACATCGGTGGCGAGAGCGCACAAATGAGCCTGAATCTGCCACAAGCGATCACCCAGTTGTTTCAGGGAATGATGCTGTTTTTCCTGCTCGCCTGTGACGTGCTGATCCTCTATCGGCCACGCCTGAACCTGCGCTGGGCGAAGCGCACTTCGACCACTGCCGTAACCGCCGGAGCGCTGTGATGGATATCGATCTGTTGAGCAATATTTTCTACGCCATGGTGCGTTGCGGCACGCCGCTGTTGCTGGTGGCGTTGGGTGAACTGATCTGCGAGAAGAGCGGCGTGCTCAACCTCGGGCAGGAAGGGATGATGCTGTTTGGCGCGGTGATCGGTTTTATCGTTGCGCTGAACAGCGGCAACCTGTGGCTCGGCGTGTTGTTGGCGATGCTCGCAGGCATGCTGCTGTCGTCGCTGTTTGCCTTGGTGGCGCTGGTGTTCAACGCCAATCAAGTGGCAACCGGTTTGGCCCTGACGATTTTTGGTGTCGGGCTGTCGACCTTTGTCGGCGCGGCCTGGGTAGGCAAACCGCTGGCCGGTTTTGAGCCGCTGGCGATTCCTTATCTGAGTGAGATTCCGCTGATCGGGCGGATGTTGTTCGCGCAGGATTTGCTGGTGTATCTGTCGTTCGCGCTGTTTGCGCTGGTGGCGTGGGTAATCATCAAGAGTCGTGTCGGGTTGATCATTCAGGCCGTGGGTGAGAACCCGGATGCGGCCAGTGCGATGGGCTTGCCGGTGTTGACCGTGCGCACGTTGGCAGTGCTGTTTGGCGGGGCGATGGCCGGGTTGGCCGGGGCGTATCTGTCGCTGGCCTACACGCCGATGTGGGCGGAAAACATGACCGCCGGGCGCGGCTGGATCGCGCTGGCGCTGGTGGTATTTGCCAGTTGGCGCGTGTGGCGGTTGTTGCTTGGGGCGTATCTGTTTGGCCTCGCCAGCATCCTGCACCTGGTGGCGCAGGGGTTGGGGCTGGCGATTCCGTCGAGTTTGCTGGCGATGCTGCCGTACGTGGCGACCATTGTGGTGTTGGTGCTGTTGTCGCGGGATGCGCTGCGTACGCGGTTGTATGCACCGGTTTCGTTGGGGCAGCCTTGGCAGGCCGGGCATTAGTGCGGTGATTTCAATGGCCCTATCGCTGGCAAGCCAGCTCCCACAGGTTTAGTGGTGATCACAAATTTTGTGCACGACACAAACACTGTGGGAGCTGGCTTGCCAGCGATGACGCCCTCACAGGCAACACCTGAGCAATGCCCCACGCCAGTTCGAAGACCAGGAAAACCAGCAATATCGAACTGGCGCCATGCAACAAGGCATACGCCTGCCAAGCCGCAAACAGAAATCTGGCCACCGCGTCATACCGTCCATAAAGCGCCTGCGGATCACGAATCCGCAGCACCGCCCATACGCACACCACCGAACCCAATAGATTCGCCATCAACATATGCACAGGCTGAAACGCCGGCAGTTCGCCTGGCAAATTCAGTGCGCTCAACAACCCGTGCACAAGCGCAAAACTCCACGGCGTGGCAAACGCTGCTGTAACGACCAGGTCATACCAGGCACTGCCGCGCACCACGTTGCGATACTGTGTTGAAGTCCACATCATCCTTGCTCCAGAAATTCAGGGAGCAAGCACGGTAAAGCCTGGAGTATGCTCCAGGGTCAATAGCCCTTTTGAGAGCCGCCATGCGCATCGGTGAATTAGCCCAGGCCAGCGCAGTCAGCCGTGACACGTTGCGTTTCTATGAGCAGCGCGGGCTGATCGCGGCGCAGCGCAGTGCCAACGGTTATCGCGACTATCCGCTGGAGATGGTGCAGCTGGTGCTCTACATAAAAACCGCGCAGCGCTTGGGATTTACCCTCGGCGAGATTGGCGACAGCGTCGCCGCGTTGTGGAACGCCCCCGATCCGGACAACGCCGTGGCGCAATTGCTGCGCGACAAACTGCAACTGATCGAAACCCGCATGGGCGAACTCGACGTGCTGCGTCAGGAGCTGCAACTTCGGCTCGGTCAAGCCTGTCCATTAAATCCATGATCCTCATTCATCAAGGAAGCCCCTCATGTCTGCAAAAAACGCACTGATCATCGGCGCCTCCCGGGGCCTTGGCCTCGGCCTGGTGAAAACCCTGCTGGCCGACGGCTGGCAGGTCACCGCCACCGTGCGCAATCCGCAAAACGCCGAGGCGCTGCAAGCGCTGGGCAAGGTGCGGATCGAGAAGCTCGACATGGACGATCAGCAAGCGGTGATCGCGCTGAGCCAACAGCTCAAGGGCGAAACCTTCGACCTGCTGTTCGTCAACGCCGGGGTCAAAGGCCCGGCCGATCAGACCCCGGGCGGCGCGACACTGGCCGAAGTCGGTCAGCTGTTTTTCACCAACGCCGTGGCGCCGATCAATCTGGCCCAACGCTTTGCCGGGCAGATCCGTGACGGCAGCGGCGTGCTCGCGTTCATGAGTTCCGGGCTCGGTAGCGTGACGGTGCCGGACGCGCCGGAACTGGCGTTGTACAAGGCGAGCAAGGCAGCGCTGAATTCAATGACCAACAGTTTTGTCACGCAATTGGGCGAGCAGAAGCTGACGGTGTTGTCGCTCCATCC
Organism: Pseudomonas sp. 4CAES_32.4; assembly: GCF_058136335.1. Classification (NCBI taxonomy): domain Bacteria; kingdom Pseudomonadati; phylum Pseudomonadota; class Gammaproteobacteria; order Pseudomonadales; family Pseudomonadaceae; genus Pseudomonas; species Pseudomonas sp. 4CAES_32.4. Next base: position 787,725 of record NZ_CM176882.1, on the reverse strand, counting down.
GGGCTGGGTGAAGACCGACATGGGTGGCGAAGGTGCGGACCTGGACGTGGAAACCAGCACCCGTGGGCTGGTGGATCAGGTGAATGCGTATGCCAGCAAGGGTGGGCATCACTTCATCAACTACAAGGGTGAAACGATTCCCTGGTAACTGATGATCCCCTGTGGGAACTAGCCCTGCTAGCGATAGCGGTGTGTCAGTCATCTTATTTTTGATCTGACACACCGTCATCGCTAGCAGGGCTAGCTCCCACAGGGACGGTGTGATGTTGTTCGGTCGGGTTGGGCTTGCCCGGAAAGCGCTTTTGTTTGAAACTGCGCACCTCGTCCCCGCGGCGACCCTGGATCAGCAGACAGGGCATCACTGAGCTGGCAACCCTGAACCCAATTTTCAGAGGAGCCGGCAACATGCCCGCGACCCGTACCTGGTTAAAAAACCCCCTCGCCATTTTCACCTCCAACGAGCTCGATGCCCGTGGCGGCCTTGTCGTGCAAGACGGTGTCATCGTCGAAGTGCTCGCTGCCGGTCAACAACCGTCGGCGCCGTGCAATGCAGTGTTCGATGCCCGCGAGCATGTGATCCTGCCGGGCCTGATCAACACCCACCACCATTTCTATCAAACCCTCACCCGTGCCTGGGCGCCGGTGGTCAATCAGCCGTTGTTCCCGTGGCTGAAAACCCTGTACCCGGTCTGGGCGCGTTTGACGCCTGAGAAACTCGCGCTCGCGACCAAAGTTGCCTTGGCCGAACTGCTGTTGTCGGGTTGCACCACTGCTGCCGACCATCACTACCTGTTCCCGGACGGTCTGGAAAACGCCATCGACGTGCAAGTCGAAAGCGTCCGCGAACTGGGCATGCGCGCCATGCTCACTCGCGGCTCGATGAGCCTCGGCGAAAAGGACGGCGGCCTGCCGCCGCAGCAGACCGTGCAGGAAGGTCAGGTAATTCTCGACGACAGTCAGCGCCTGATTCACGAGTACCACGAACGCGGCGACGGCGCGCAGATCCAGATCGCATTGGCGCCGTGCTCGCCGTTCTCGGTGACCCCGGAAATCATGTCGGCCAGTGCTGAACTGGCGAACAAACTCGACGTGCGCCTGCACACTCACCTCGCCGAAACCCTCGATGAAGAAGACTTCTGCCTGCAGCGTTTCGGCCTGCGCACCGTCGATTATCTCGACAGCGTCGGCTGGCTCGGTCCACGTACGTGGCTGGCTCACGGCATCCACTTCAACCCGGACGAAATCGCGCGTCTCGGCGAGGCGGGCACCGGTATTTGCCATTGCCCGAGCTCCAACATGCGCTTGGCTTCCGGCATCTGCCCGAGTATCGATCTGACTGACGCCGGTGCGTTGTTTGGTCTGGGCGTCGACGGTTCGGCGTCCAACGATGCGTCGAACATGATTCTCGAAGCGCGTCAGGCGCTGTACATCCAGCGTCTGCGTTACGGCGCCGAGAAGATCACCCCGGAGCGCGTGCTGGGCTGGGCGACCAAGGGTTCGGCGAGCTTGTTGGGTCGTACCGATATTGGCGAGATTGCCGTGGGCAAGCAGGCGGATCTGGCGTTGTTCAAGCTCGATGAGCTGCGCTTCTCCGGCAGTCACGATCCGATTTCGGCGCTGCTGTTGTGCGGCGCGGATCGTGCGGATCGGGTGATGATTGGTGGCAAGTGGCGCGTGGTTGACGGCCAGGTGGAAGGCCTCGACTTGAAAGGCCTGATCGCCGATCACAGTCAGGCGGCTCGCCAGTTGATCGCCGGCACCTGATCCACCACTGATGAAACCTGTGGGAGCTAGCCCTGCTGGCGATTGCGATGTGTCAGTCAACAGAAATGTTGCTGATATATCGCATCGCTAGCAGGGCTAGCTCCCACAGTGTTTTGTGGTAGGCCTAAAGGCCCAGCAGCGACAACATGAGGAACGTCGCAAACAGTACGAAGTGGGTCATGCCTTCGATGGCATTGGTTTCGCCGTCATTGAGGTTGATCGCGCTGACGATCAACGTCAGGAAAATCATCACCGTCTGCACCGGGGTCATCGCCATTTGAAAAGGCTGCCCCGTGTACAGCGCCATCGCTTCCATCACCGGCACCGTCAGAATCACCGTCGACAGTGACGCGCCCATCGCAATGTTCACCACCGACTGCATGCGGTTGGCCAAGGCTGCACGCAACGCAGTCAGAATCTCCGGCGCTGCGGAAATCGCCGCCACCAGAATCGCCGTGATCACTGGCGGTGCGCCCGTGCCTTCCAGGCCCAGATCGAGAGTCTTCGACATCACTTCGGCCAGTGCGCCGATCACCACAATGCCAAACACCAGAATGCCGATCGACAGGCCGATGCTCGGTGCTTTCGCCTGCGCGTCCTGCGGTTCTTTCTTGCGGCGTTTGTCGGGGTAGCTGTAGCTGAAAAAGTAACTGTGCGGGCCGACTTGCATGCGCAGAAACAACGCGTAAAGAACGACCATCGCGCCGATGGTGAACGCTGAATAAATCTTCCAGTTGGCCTCGGGAATAAACTCCGGCACCACCATCGACACGCCCATGGCGGTGAGGATCATCACGCTGTAGCTGCGCGCGGAATCGTCGTTGTAGGACTGTTCGCCGTGCTTGATCCCGCCCATTAGCGCGGCGAGGCCGAGGATGCCGTTGATGTCGAGCATCACCGCCGAATAGATCGTGTCACGCACCAGCGTGGGCGATGCTTCGTTGCTCATCATGATTGCCAGAATCACCACTTCGACCAGCACGGCCGCCAGTGTGAGGATCATCGTGCCGTACGGGTCGCCGACCTTTTCGGCGAGCAATTCAGCGTGGTGGGCGACGCGCATCGAGGCGGCGACGATGAAAGCGATCAGCACCAGGCCGGCAGTCAGCGCGACGATCTGGCCGCTGTGCAGCATCCAGTGTTCCAACGGATAGGCGACGCACGCGGCGATGACGGCCAGTAGCAGAAAGCTTTCTTGCTTGAGAATCGGGAACATGGCGGGCCTTTTTGCCGAAGAGTGCGAATGAGCTACTGACTGCGGAGCGGCGCTAACGTTTCGTTACACCTTAGCGCACCAAGCGATGGCGTGAATCCGTTGAGTTGCACTGCGTTGGTTCTGGCGCTGAAAAGATCGCAGCCTTCGGCAGCTCCTACAGGTTGTGCATTCCCATGTAGGAGCTGCCGAAGGCTGCGATCTTTTTTGTTTGTTGTCCTGTTGGTCAGCAATTTGCATTGGCCCTGACCACACACAACAAAATGGAGCTCCAATTCATGCAAATACGTCCGCTGCACAAACTGCTGTGCGCCGCCCTCGGTCTGGGGATCAGCCTGAGCGCCAGCGCTGCCGATCCGCTGAAGGTCGGTTTCGTCTACATCGGCCCGATCGGTGACCACGGCTGGACGTATCAGCATGAACAGGGGCGCAAGGCACTCGCCGAGAAATTCGGCAATCAGATCACCACCAACTACGTCGAGAACGTCGCCGAAGGTGCTGACGCCGAACGGGTGATCCGCAACATGGCCAAGGACAAGTACGACCTGATCTTCACCACCTCCTTCGGCTACATGAACCCGACGCTGAAAGTCGCCAAGCAATTTCCAAAAGTGACGTTCGAACACGCCACCGGCTACAAACAGGACAAGAACCTTGGCACCTATCTGGCGCGCACCTACGAGGGTCGCTACGTCGGCGGCTTCCTCGCGGCCAAAATGACCAAGACCAAAAAGATCGGTTACGTCGCTTCGTTCCCGATTCCCGAGGTGATCCGCGACATCAACTCGATTCAACTGGCGTTGAACAAGTACAACCCTGGCACCGAGATCAAAGTGGTGTGGGTCAACTCGTGGTTCGATCCGGGCAAGGAAGCCGACGCGGCCAACGCGCTGATCGATCAGGGCGTCGACGTGGTATTCCAGCACACCGACAGTCCGGCACCGATTCAGGCCGCTGAACGTCGCGGCGTCTACGCGGTGGGTTACGCCTCGGACATGGCGCACTTCGGCCCGAAAGCGGTGCTGACCTCGATCGTCAACGACTGGGCGCCGCATTACATTCAAGCGACGCAGAGCGTGATCGATCACACCTGGAAATCCCAGGATTACTGGGGCGGGCTGAAGGAAGGCACGGTTGAACTGCCGATCAGCGATCTGGTGCCGGCACCGGTGAAAGCCGAAGCCGAGCAGATCATTGCCGACATCAAGAGTGGCGCCTTCCAACCGTTCACCGGACCGATCAAGGATCAGGCCGGCGTCGAGAAAATCCCGGCGGGCGTGAGCGCAACCAACGCGGAACTGGCGTCGATGAACTATTACGTTGAAGGGATGAAGGCGGAGATGCCGAAGTAATCCTCCGCAAAACACACCGTTCCTGTGGGAGCTGGCTTGCCAGCGATAGCGGTCTGACAGGCTGCATTGATATTGAATGTGATGGCCTCATCGCTGGCAAGCCAGCTCCCACAGGGGTTTTCAGTGTTCTCAAGTTAACGTTTCTTCAGGACAACTGTATGGATCAGCTTCCAATCATCGACATCAGCCCCCTCTATTCCAACGACGAAAACGCCTGGCCCGCCGTGGCCGAGCAGATCGACCACGCCTGCCGTGAATGGGGCTTCTTCTACATCAAGGGTCACCCGATTTCGCCGCAGCGCATCGACGCCGTGCTCGATCACACGCAACGTTTTTTTGCTCTGCCAGCAGAGGAAAAACTCCAGATCGACATCACCCAGACCCGCCACCATCGCGGCTACGGCGCCATCGCCACCGAGCAACTCGACCCGAGCAAACCCAGCGACCTCAAAGAAACCTTCGACATGGGCCTGCACCTGCCGGCCGTCCACCCCGATGTGCTCGCGGAAAAACCGTTGCGCGGTCCTAACCGGCATCCGTCACTAACGGGTTGGGCGGACTTGATGGAACAGCATTACCTCGACATGCAGGCCCTCGCGCAGACCCTGCTGCGCGCGATGACCATCGCGCTGAACATCGAACGTGATTTCTTCGACAGCCGCTTCGTGGATCCGGTCAGCGTGCTGCGCATGATCCATTATCCACCGCGCCACACCGCCAGCTGCGCCGAGCAACAAGGCGCCGGCGCGCACACCGATTACGGCTGCATCACCCTGCTCTATCAGGACAGCGCCGGCGGCTTGCAAGTGAAGAACGTCAAAGGTGAATGGATCAACGCGCCACCGATCGATGGCACGTTCGTGGTCAATCTCGGCGACATGATGGCGCGCTGGAGTAACGACCGTTATCGCTCGACCCCGCACCGCGTCATCAGTCCGCTCGGAGTGGATCGCTACTCGATGCCGTTCTTCGCCGAACCGCACCCGGACACCCGCATCGAATGCCTGCCCGGTTGTCAGGACGCACAGCATCCAGCGAAATATCCGACGACCACTTGCGCCGAATTCCTGCTGTCGCGCTTCGCCGATACCTACGCTTATCGCCGCGAGCAGGAAGCCGTTTGATGGATCGCTTGGTCAGGTTTTGCCAATTGTTTCGGCGCGCATCTGTAGAATGCCGTCATTGCACCTGATGAGAAAAGAATATGTACGACTGGCTCAACGCCTTGCCCAAGGCTGAACTGCACCTGCACCTGGAAGGCTCGCTGGAGCCCGAGCTGCTGTTCGCCCTGGCTGAACGCAACAAGATCGCCCTGCCGTGGAACGACGTGGAAACCCTGCGCAAGGCGTACGCTTTCAACAATCTGCAGGAATTCCTCGACCTGTATTACCAAGGCGCTGATGTACTGCGCACTTCGCAGGACTTCTACGACCTGACCTGGGCGTACCTGTTGCGCTGCAAGGCGCAGAACGTGATTCACACCGAACCGTTCTTCGACCCGCAGACTCACACCGATCGGGGCATCCCGTTTGAAGTGGTGCTCAATGGCATCGCCGCCGCGCTGAAGGATGGCGAACAGCAACTGGGTATCACCAGCGGTTTGATCCTCAGTTTCCTGCGCCACTTGAGCGAAGAAGAAGCCGAGAAAACCCTTGATCAAGCGCTGCCGTTCCGTGACGCGTTTGTCGCTGTCGGTCTGGACAGTTCCGAGATGGGCCACCCGCCGAGCAAGTTCCAGCGTGTGTTTGATCGTGCCCGCCACGAAGGCTTCCTGACCGTTGCCCACGCCGGCGAAGAAGGCCCGCCGGAGTACATTTGGGAAGCCATCGACCTGCTGAAAATTCAGCGTATCGACCATGGCGTGCGCGCCATCGAAGACGAGCGCCTGATGCAGCGAATCATCGACGAGCAGATCCCGCTGACCGTGTGCCCGCTGTCGAACACCAAGCTTTGCGTGTTCGATCACATGTCGCAGCACAACATTCTCGACATGCTCGAGCGTGGCGTGAAGGTCACGGTGAACTCCGATGACCCGGCGTACTTCGGTGGTTATGTGACCGAGAACTTCCATGCGCTGTACGAGCATTTGGGCATGACCCAGGATCAGGCCAAGCGCCTGGCGCAGAACAGCCTGGATGCGCGCCTGGTAAAACCGTAAGCAAAACCGCAAAACCCTTGTAGGAGTGAGCCTGCTCGCGATAGCGGAGTGTCAGTTGAAACATTTGTATCTGACACTCCGCTATCGCGAGCAGGCTCACCCCTACATTAGATCGGTGTTAGCCGATGGATTGGGTTTCAGTCAGTTCCTCGAGGGTTTTCCCCCGCGTCTCCATCCCGAACAACCACACCACCCCCGCCGCAATCGCAAAACACGCCGCGCCCAGCGCAAACACCCCGCCCTGCCCGGTTATCGGGAACACCAGCCCGGTCACCAACGGCCCGAGCAATGAACCGACGCGGCCAATCGCCGAGGCAAACCCCGAGCCGGTTGCGCGCGCGGAAGTCGGATACAACTCCGGCGTGTAGGTGTAAAGCACCGCCCACATACCGAACAGGAAAAACTGCATCAACAATCCGGTGCTGATCAGCAGCGCTACGTTGCCGCCGAACACCGCGCTCTGGCCGTAGAGAAACGCCATCACCCCACCGCCGAGCAACGTGACGATGCACACCGGTTTGCGCCCCCAGCGCTCGACCAGCCACGCGGCCATGAGAAACCCGGGAATCCCGCCCAGCGAAATCAGCACCGTGTAATACACCGACTGCGTCACGGCAAAACCCGACTGTTGCAGTAGCGCACTCAGCCAGGACGTCAGCCCGTAGAAGCCGAGCAAGGCGAAGAACCACAAACTCCAGATCATCGTCGTACGCTGGCGATATTGCGGCGACCAGATCTGCTTGAGCGCCGAGAAGAAGTTGCCCGGTGGCGTCACCGTGCGCGGCAGACGAATCGGTTGCGGCAATGCTGCGCCGCCTAACGAAACACGCACCCGCGTTTCGATGCCGTTCAACACTTTGTCCGCCGCCTCCTCGCGTCCGGCCTGTTCGAGCCAGCGTGGTGACTCGGGAATGAAAAAACGGATCGCCAGCACAAACACCGCCGGCACCGCGAGGACAAGGAAGATGTCGCGCCAGCCAATCAGCGGCAGCAGAAAGTACGACAGCACGCCCGCCGCGACAAAACCCAACGGCCAAAAACCGTCCATCAAGGCGATATAGCGCCCGCGCCGTTGCGCCGGAATCAGTTCCGAGAGCATCGACTGGGCAATCGGAAACTCCATGCCCATGCCGATCCCCAAGAGAATCCGGAACAGCGTCAGCGTCTCGACCGTCTGCGCCGTCGAGCACAGGTAACTGGCCAGCCCCCACAACACGATGCTCCACTGGAACACCGGTTTGCGCCCGAAACGATCGGCGAGCATTCCCGACAGCGACGCTCCCAGGACCATGCCGAAAAAGCTCGAGCTGGCGAGCAATCCGGCCTGGGCACTGCTCAGGCCGAATTCGGCTTTGATCGAGCCCAGCAGGAACGTCATCATCGCCAGATCCATGGAGTCGAAGAAAAACGCCAAGGCGATGATGATGAAAATGACCCGGTGATAACCGCTGACTGGCAGACGTTCCAGTCGTTCTGCCGCGCTAAAGCGTTGAGTGTCCATGCCGTGCTCCCCCATCTGGAAAAATCCCCGGATCGAGTGTGCGCGATGGTCATTCGAAGGTCGTACTGATTGCGACCTGCTTGCATTCGTGGACGACGTCAATCAGCAAAGCCTGCACGACGACCTCTCTACAACGCCATTTCCAGCTCGGTTTCCTTGGCAAAACGATGGATTTCCCGCTGCCCGGTGGCGGTTAATTGCAGCGCGCGGGAATCGTTGGGCAACGACAGCCAGCCCGATTGCATGAACAGCTGTAGCAACGCCGCCCCGAGTGTTCCGCCCAAGTGCGGACGTCTCTCGCTCCAGTCCGGACAAGCGCACGCCACCTGCACATTACGGTGGGCCAGGGCCTGGATGAACACTCCACGCTTGGCCAGTTGTGTGGAACCCTTGTAGGTCACCACCACGCGTTGCTCGAGCTGCTCGATCCAGCCGGCATCCAGCAGACGCTGGTAGAGGTCGGCAGCGAGGGTGCCGCCCAAATGGTCATCGCAGAAACGTGCACGCAGCAACGACGACGGCGCAGCCTGGGACTTGGCAATCGGGGTGCTGCGCTTGAAGACCTCAGGCACTTCCCGGGGAGCGCTGGCAATGGTTGCACTGGCCAGCGCCTCGATGGCGGCACCGATTTCGGGAGCGGCCAGGCGAAAGAAACGTTTGCGACCGCGAATTTCGATCTTCAACAGACCGCCCGCGGACAAACGCCCAAGATGGGCACTGGCCGACGATGGCGAGAGTCCTGCCAGCAGCGCCAGCTCTTCGGTTTGCCGGGCCGAGCCATCCATCAACGCCCACATCATCGCGCTGCGCTTGGGGTCGGCCAGCAACGTGGCGATCTGGCTGATGCAAGGTGCATGTTCCATGTGTTCACTCCCTGTTGAATCGTATCGTCTACTGCTCGGAGACATCTTGGCCGCTAATGAGTCATCGGCCAAGACGCGAAAATCGCCATGAACCGGGGCAAGGCAGGCCACTGACGCAGCCTGCTCCGGCGCAGAACCCGTAGCAGTCGCGCGACCGTCACTCGAATACTGGGTGGCGCGGTGCAAGAGTCTCCGGGCCGGGGGTCGGTGCAGGTCTGAGGCGGGCGCTAGTATAAGCGGGTTAGCCCCCGCGTCCCGCGCCGGGGCCTGCGCAGGTGGTGATTGTTCCTGACAGAAATTTCGCTATTTAGCTGCGACTAATGATCAACTTCCGAAAAAGCGGGAAATTGACTACTCAATTCAGCGCATCGGCTGGCGAGCATTTCCCTTAGAAGGTTCACCGGCTTACTCAATTGTGCGCGATGGGCGCACAACAAATTCAGCGGAGCACGCTCACACAGCAACTCCGGCAGCAGCACTTTGAGACGCCCGGCGAGCACATCGGCGCCCACATCCAGCCACGACTTGTAGGCAATCCCGGCGCCGGCGACTGCCCACAGACGCACGACGTCGGCATCATCACTGAAACGGTCTCCACTAACGGTCAGCCCGACTTCCCGTTTGCCATCGTGAAAACTCCAATGGTCATGAACCCGGCTGCCGAGCATGTACAGCAGGCAGTTGTGCTGGGCCAGTTGTTCGAGCTGACGCGGTTCGCCGTGCCGGGCCAGATACGCCGGGGAGGCGCACAGCACGCGACGGTTGTGCGGGGCGATGGGCAAGGCGACCAGGCTCGAATCTTCCGGCTCGCCATAGCGCAAGGCGATGTCCACCGGCTGGCGGAACAGGTCGGCAATGCGGTCGCCGAGCAACAGCCGCACGGTCAGCTTCGGGTGTTCGCGCTGGAACTCGTCGAGCCAGGGCAGCAACAGGTTACGGCCGAAGTCCGAAGGCGCGGACAGCTGCAAAACGCCACTGACCTGATCCTGCCCGCTGGCGAGCAAGCGCCGGCCTTCATCCAGATTGCTCAGCGCCGCCCGCGCGTATTCGAGAAAGCCTTCGCCCTCGGCGGTCAGGCGCAGGCTGCGGGTCGAGCGAGCAAGCAAGCGTGCGCCGAGCTGCTGTTCGATGCGCTTCAACGCCGCACTGGCCACCGCTGCGGACATGTCCATCACCCGCGCCGCCGCCGACAGACTGCCCAGATCTGCCGCCCGGACAAACAACTGCAAGTCATCGAAACGCAACATCTTCAGCCTCGATTATCAAAAAAATATTGAAAGAGACTGCTCTTTTAGCCGGTTTTATCTTGCAGAGAAATAGCCAATCATCGCTCCATCGCATTCATCCCGCTGCTCTGGAGCCGAGCATGTCCCAGCCATTCACCGCCATTGCCACACTGGTCGCCAAACCCGGCCAACAGGATCTACTCGAACAGGGCCTGCGCGCCCTGGTTGAGCCGAGCCGCGCCGAAGCCGGCTGCAGCCAGTACGACTTGCACCGCGACCTCGCCGACCCGCAGGTTTTCTACGTGATTGAACACTGGGCCAGCGAAGCGGTACTCGAAGCGCACAACGCCAGCGCGCATTTTCAGCACTTCCAGGCCAGTGCCGGCCACACCATCGAACACTTCCAGCTCAAACGCCTCGGCGCGATTGCCTGAGCCCTTCTTCTATTAACTGTACGGAGCCCTTCATGAAAGCCATCGCCTATTACGCTTCCCTGCCGATCAGCGACGCCAAATCCCTGCAAGACATCGAACTGCCGGAGCCGGTCGCCGGCCCGCGCGACCTGCTGGTGGAAGTCAAAGCCATCTCGGTCAACCCGGTCGACACCAAAGTGCGGCAGAACGTGGCACCGGAAAACGGCGCGGCGAAAGTGCTGGGCTGGGACGTTGCCGGTGTGGTCAAGGCTGTCGGCAGCGACGTGACGCTGTTCAAGGCTGGCGACAAAGTCTTCTACGCCGGCTCCATAGCCCGTGCTGGCGGCAATAGTGAGCTGCACGTGGTCGATGAACGCATCGTCGGCCATATGCCCAAGTCGCTTGATTTCGCCGAAGCCGCCGCGCTGCCGCTGACCGCGATCACCGCTTGGGAGCTGTTGTTCGAACGCCTGCAAATTCGCGAAGGCAAAACCGATCAAGAGCAAAGCCTGCTGATCGTCGGCGCGGCGGGTGGCGTGGGTTCAATTTTGACGCAACTGGCCAGGCAGTTGACCGGTTTGAAAGTGATCGGCACTGCGTCCCGCGAGCAGACTCGTGACTGGGTAAAAGAACTGGGTGCCGACCTGGTGATCAACCACAGCCAGCCACTGAGCGAAGAACTGAAACGCGCAGGCATCAACCACGTGACCCACGTTGCCAGCCTGACCCAGACCGACCAGCACATGGATCAATTGGTCGAAGCCCTGGCGCCACAAGGCAAACTGGCGCTGATCGACGATCCGAAATCACTGGACGTTTCCAAGCTCAAGCGCAAGAGCCTGTCGTTGCACTGGGAGTTCATGTACACCCGCTCGCTGTTCGAAACGCCGGACATGATCGAGCAGCACAACCTGCTCAATCGTGTGGCTGAGCTGATTGATGCGGGGACGTTGAAGACGACGGTGGGTGAGCATTTCGGCGTTATCAATGCCGCCAACCTGCGCCGCGCTCATGAGCTGCTGGAAAGTGGCAAAGCCAAGGGGAAAATTGTTTTAGAAGGTTTCTAAGATCGAAAAAACGAAGCCCTCGGCAGCGCTTACAAGGGCTGCGAGGGCTTTTTGCCGTCAGTCCGACAGTTGACCCTTGTCACAATTGCGATCGTATTCAGGACTACAATCGAAGCCTCTGCGATACATCTTTTACGCAAGGGAGGTCAGCAATGAAGATCCTGATAAAAGAAGTGGCAAAGTCTCAATGGCAGGTTCGTCTGGACCAACACGCCGTGACATTTCGCAGTGAAGCCGAAGCACTGGCCTTCACCCGCACCCTCGAAGCACGAATTTGCGCGCCCCACCCGTTTCCCGACCGCAGCCAGCAGCGCGCTGCCGGCTGAGGATTCACGCCTCGGCCTGGGCTTGCGCCAGCGCCCGCGCGTTCTGCAGACGGCGGGTGAGCATCGCGACGCACACCACCAGTACACCGCAAATACTGATGACGATCGCCATCGGTACAGCCGTGCCGTCGTGCAACACCCCCACCAGCGCTGAAGCGCCAGCGGCGACGCTGAACTGCATGCAACCGAGCAACGCCGAAGCACTGCCGGCGCGGCCGCCCTGCCCGTTCATTGCGCAGGCTGCGGCGTTGGGGCTGATGCAACCGAGGCTGGACACACAGATGAACAGCGGAATCAGCAGTGGCCACAGGGATTCGGTGTGCATGGCGCTGACTGCGAGCAGCGTCAGCCCCGCCGCCAGATAAACCCACACCGCACGCGCCAGCAGGAACGCCGGGCCACGCTTGGCCAACAGTCGCGCATTGACCTGCGCCACCAGAATGAAACCCGCCGCGTTGGTGCCGAACAACCAGCCGAAATGCTCGGCGGGCACGCCGTACAGCTTGATGAAGATGAACGGCGAACCGGCGATGTAGGCGAACATCCCGGCGATGGCGATACCACCGGTCAGGGCATGGCCGAGGTAGACGCGATCACTCAGCAGGCGCGCGTACTGGCGAAAAGCACCGGACAACGGTTGGCGAGGCATGCTCGCTGGCATGCTTTCCGGCAGACCGAGGGCAACCGCGAGGGCGGCCAGGGCACTGAAACCGGTCAGCACCAGAAAGATCGACTGCCAACCGGTGGTGTTGACCAGCAAACCGCCAAGCATCGGCGCCAGAATCGGCGCCAGGCCCATCACCAGCATCAACTGCGAGAAGACTTTTGCCGAACCGACCGCATCGCACTTGTCGCTGACCACCGCCCGGGAAATCACCATGCCCGCACAACCGCCCAACGCCTGCACGAAGCGCGCGCCGATCAGCCATTCGAGGTTCGGCGCATAAGCGCAGGCCAGCGATGCCAGGGTGAACAGCGTCAGGCCCACCAGCAGCGGGACGCGCCGACCAAAGCGATCCGCCACCGGGCCATACGCCAATTGGCCGATGGACAGGCCGGCGAAATACGCCGCCAGCGTCATCTGCACATGTTTCTCATCAGTGCCGAACGCCAGCGCCATCGAGGGAAATGCGGGTAAGTAGAAGTCGATTGCCAAGGGCCCGAAGGCGGTCAAGGCACCGAGAATCAGAATGGTACGGAAGTTCATCAGGCATCCAGTCAGGCAAGTCGGCAGCCCGACAGTTTAGCCGTGCCCGGACGCCTTGAACATTCCGATAGCTCGCTAACTAAAAAAATCAGACGAGCTTGACGGCATAGCCTTCTTCGCTGATGACTTCGATCACCTGTTCGGCGCTCAGCGCGCTTTCGACGCCGACCTCTTTCGCCGCCAGATCGACCCGCACGCTGGCCGCCGGATCCTTGGCCTGCACGGCGTTGGTGATGGCTTTGACGCAGTGACCGCAGGACATGCCTTGAACGTTGAACACTTGCATGGGAAGACTCCTTTGAGTGAGGTTGCCGACAGTCTCGAGCTTGCCACGATGGCAAGGTCAAGTTCTTGAATAAACTGCCGGGCTGGCAATCGGCGCCGCGCTCGGCCAAGCTGCGTACATCAATGACTCGATTCAGGAGATTCAGCCATGCGCTGGTCAGCTTTCAGCCTGTTTGGCTTTCTCAGTCTCTTTGCCGCCGTCCCTCAAGTGCAAGCCGCCGGTGAGGATTACGCGGTGCTGATCATTTCCCGCGAGCGTCTGGAAGTGTCGACCTCCTGCGAGATCGGCGTGTACATCCAGGATCAGCTCTCGGCGCGGTTGCTGCAGGAGCAAAGCATTTCCTTCAACCTGCCACCGGGCACAGTATCACTGCGCCTGAAGTTGTTGCCGGGACAAGTCGCCGGGTGCAATCCGGGGATGCTTGCGCCGGGCTCGCAGGAGATCAAATTGCGTGCCGGTGATGTTTTGAAGTATCGGTTGGCGATGAATTCGGAAGGCGTCTATCTGAAACGCGCCGATCTCGAATATTAAGTAAGTAGAGATCGTTCCCACGCTCTGCGTGGGAATGCAGCCATGGACGCTCTGCGTCCCGAAGCGTGACGCAGAGCGTCACAAGAGGTATTCCCACGCAGAGCGTGGGAACGATCACGGTAGGAAGATTGGCGCTTGACCTTGCCCGCATGGCAAGGTTGATCCTTGTAGGCATCCACTACAGGGAGTACGACCGATGTCAGATTCCATCACCTTCGACCTGCCGATTGCCGGCATGACCTGCGCCAGTTGTGCCGGGCGTGTCGAGCGGGCCTTGAGCAAAGTCAGCGGCGCCAGTGCCGTCAGCGTCAATCTCGCCACCGAGCAGGCCCGAGTGCAGGCGCCGGTCGACAGTCTTGCGGCTTTGATGGACGCGGTTGAGCGCGCCGGTTACAGCGTGCCGCAGCAAACTTTCGAACTGAACATCGAAGGCATGACCTGCGCCTCCTGCGTCGGTCGCGTCGAGCGCGCCCTGAACAAAGTCCCCGGCGTGAAAAGCGTCAGCGTCAACCTGGCCAACGAGCGCGCGCACCTCGAATTGCTCGGTCAGGTCAATTCACAAACCCTGCTCGACACCGTCAACAAGGCCGGCTACTCCGCCAGCGTCTGGCAAGCCGAACATCCGCAAACCGATACCCAGCAACAGAAACTCACGCATGAACGTTGGGCGCTGATCTGCGCGATTGCACTCGCCCTGCCGCTGGTGGCGCCGATGTTGCTGCAACCGTTCGGCATCCACTGGATGCTCCCGGCCTGGGCGCAATTTGCACTCGCCACGCCGGTGCAATTCATTTTCGGTGCACGTTTCTATGTCGCCGCATGGAAAGCGGTGCGTGCCGGCGCCGGCAACATGGACTTGCTCGTCGCCCTTGGCACCAGCGCCGGTTATGGCTTGAGCCTTTATGAATGGGCCACCGCCGCCGGGCGTATGCCGCATCTGTATTTCGAAGCATCGGCGGTGGTCATCGCTCTGGTGCTGCTCGGCAAATACCTGGAGAGTCGCGCCAAACGCCAAACCGCCAGTGCCATCCGCGCCCTCGAAGCATTGCGTCCGGAGCGGGCGATTCAAGTCATCGACGGTCGCGAGCAGAATGTCGCCATCAGCGCCCTGCGCCTCGACGATGTGGTGCTGGTGAAACCCGGCGAACGCTTTCCGGTGGACGGCGAAGTCATCGAAGGCCAGAGCCACGCCGATGAAGCGCTGATCAGTGGCGAAAGCCTACCAGTGCCGAAACAACCGGGGGACAAGGTCACCGGTGGTGCGATCAATGGTGAAGGTCGCTTGCTGGTGCGCACTCAAGCGCTCGGCGCGGAAACGGTATTGGCGCGGATCATTCGCCTGGTCGAAGACGCTCAAGCCGCCAAGGCACCGATCCAGAAACTGGTGGATAAAGTCAGCCAGATCTTCGTGCCGACCGTATTGCTGATTGCTCTGGCGACGCTGATCGGTTGGTGGCTGTACGGCGCGCCGCTGGAAACCGCGCTGATCAATGCCGTCGCGGTTCTGGTCATCGCCTGCCCGTGTGCACTGGGTCTGGCGACGCCCACCGCAATCATGGCCGGCACCGGTGTCGCGGCGCGCCACGGCATTCTGATCAAGGACGCCGAAGCGCTGGAACGTGCCCATGAAGTCAGCAGCGTGGTGTTCGACAAGACCGGCACGCTGACCTCCGGCACCCCGCGTATCGCCCATTTCAGAGCCGTCGATGGTGATGAACACAATCTGCTGAAACTGGCGGGAGCGTTGCAACGTGGCAGCGAACATCCGCTGGCCAAAGCGGTGCTGGATGCTGCAGCCGAACGTGAACTGACCGTCCCGGATGTCAGCGACAGCCAATCCCTGACCGGGCGCGGCATCGCCGGCAATCTTGACGGCCGACGCTTTGCACTGGGCAATCGGCGGATGCTCGAGGAGAGCGGCTTGAGCGCCGGTGACCTCGCCGAATCTGCCACAGCCTGGGAAACCGAGGGTCGCACCCTGTCGTGGCTGATCGAGCAAAGCCCTGAACCGCGCGTGCTCGGCTTGTTCGCCTTCGGCGACACTTTGAAACCTGGCGCACTGGAAGCTGTGCAGCAACTTGCCGCGCGCGATATCCACAGCCACCTGCTGACCGGTGACAACCGTGGCAGCGCTCGGGTGGTCGCCGAGGCGCTGGGCATCCGTAATGTCCACGCCGAAGTGCTGCCCGCCGACAAAGCTGCGACCGTCGCCGAGCTGAAAAAAACCGGCGTGGTCGCCATGGTCGGTGACGGCATCAACGACGCCCCGGCCCTTGCCGCTGCCGACATCGGCATTGCCATGGGCGGCGGCACCGACGTCGCCATGCACGCGGCGGGCATCACTCTGATGCGCGGCGATCCACGGTTGGTGCCGGCGGCGCTGGAGATCAGTCTCAAGACCTATGCGAAGATCCGCCAGAACCTGTTCTGGGCCTTCGTCTACAACCTGATCGGCATTCCGCTGGCAGCGTTCGGCTTTCTTAACCCGGTGCTGGCCGGCGCGGCGATGGCGCTGTCGAGCGTCAGCGTGGTGAGCAATGCGCTACTGTTGAAAACCTGGAAACCCAAGGATCTGGAGGTGCACCGATGAACATCGGTCAAGCGGCCAAACACAGCGGCCTGAGCGCGAAAATGATCCGCTACTACGAATCGATCGGCCTGCTCAAAGCGGCCCATCGCACCGACAGCGGTTATCGGGTCTACGGCGATGACGACCTGCACACGCTGGCGTTCATCAAGCGCTCGCGGGATCTGGGCTTTTCGCTGGAAGAGGTCGGCAAACTGCTGACCCTCTGGCAGGATCGCCAGCGCGCCAGCGCCGATGTGAAGGCGTTGGCGCGCCAGCACATCGACGAGTTGAATCAAAAGATTCGCGAACTCGGAGAGCTGCGCGACACCCTGCAAGACCTGGTCGAACACTGCAACGGCGACCATCGCCCCGACTGTCCGATCCTCAAGGAACTGGCGTCGGGCTGCTGCGCGCAACCCGCCCGCGTCTGAGGGCCAACAGCTTCACCGCGAGCAAAGTGCCGAGGGGAATGCCGTGGAACAGCATGACCACGGCACCCGGTGTCCACCAGGCGTAGAACGGCGCGGCGATCAGCATACCGACACCCAACCCGGTCATTTGCAGCAGCGTCAGAAAACTGAAGATCGGCAGGCGCAAAGATTCCGGTTCTCGCTGCAGACGTGACATCAGGCCGACTTCGGAAAAACCGTCGCCCAGCCCTGCCGGCAGCGAAAACAGCAGCAAACCGAAAAGGCTGTGCTGCTGAAACATCAGGATGAAGCCGCAGGACATCAGCGCCACACCGAAAAAGAATAGGCGCTCCAGATGAACGTTGTCCGAGCCCTTCAGGCGGCTGGCGATTCGCGCTCCGAGCAATTTGCCGCTGGCCCACACCGCGAGCATCAGGCCCAATGTGGTGCTCGCTGAATCCGGCGAGAGCAATTTCGAGATGATCGGAAAACCGACGTTGTGCGCCGCGCTGCCGAGGGTGTCGCCCATGCTCACCGCCAGCATCGCAGCAATCACCGGCGCACTGCGCAGGCAGTGCATCAAGGCTGACCATTCGCTGCGATCAGTTTTTTCGTCGACGCTGTTTTTTTCGAAACGCAGCGGCACGATCAGCACGGCCGCCAACAGGTAGGTCAGCGCATTCAGGACGAACACCGTCTCGAAACCAAAAGCGGCCACCAGCAAACCGGAAACCAGACTGCCCCCCACCATGGCGGCGGAAGAGGCCGAGGTGATCCAGGCGTTGGCCCTGAGCAATTGCTCGGCGGGGATTAAACGCGGTAACTGACTGTTGAGGCCAATGGCGAACATCGAATTGCCCAAGCCCAGGCCGAAAGCAACCACGGGCAAGAAAATCGCCTGCTGTCCGACGGGCACGACCAGCAGCAAACCGAGCAGGCTGGCGCGCAGCAGATCGAAGGCAATCAACGGCAGGCGCCCACCCCAGCGGCGGTAAAACGCGGTGCCGATCAGGCTGGCAACAATCCCTCCGCCCACACGGCTGGCAAGAAAAATCCCGACGCTCATGGCGCTGTTGCTCAGCAGGTAGACGTAAGTGGCGAGCGCGACCATGTTGAGGAAAGCGCCGAAATCGGAGATCAATCGGGCGGTGACGATCAGGTGCGTGTTGCGCGGGGTGCTCACATTCAATCCTTGAGTGTGCGGAGGCCGGTCAGATTCCCACACAACTTTCAGCAACACCACTACCCCTGTGGGAGCTGGCTTGCCAGCGATAGCGGTGGTTCAGCCTGAGAAGATGTGTTGGCTGTAATGGCCCTTTCGCTGGCAAGCCAGCTCCCACAGGTTTTTTTGGTGATTTCTGGAGAACTGCAGGGCACAAAAAACCCGGCCGAAGCCGGGTTTCTCATCAAGCGATCACTGCATCCACGGTGGTGGCGGTGGTTCGTCGGACTTGCCTTTGGGCTCGTCGTCTGCCGCACGGATCGCCTGCTTGCGCTCTTCGTCGAGGCGCGCCGCTTCGATCTCGCGCAACACCCCGCCAACATCGGCGAGGTCTTCCGGATCATCGAACTCGCCGGTCAGCACGCTGGCCGGGTGCAAGGTGCCGGCTTCGTACAGCGCCCACATTTCTTTCGCGTACTTGGTCTGCTTCAACTCCGGCGCGAAGCGACCGAAATACGAAGCCATGTTGCCAACGTCACGCTCAAGCATGCTGAACGCGTGGTTGTTGCCGGCAGCGTCGACTGCTTGCGGCAGGTCGATGATGACCGGGCCGGTCGGTGTCAGCAGCACGTTGAACTCGGAGAGGTCACCGTGCACCAGACCGGTACACAACATCAGCACGATCTGCGAAATCAGAAACGCGTGATACTCGCGCGCCTGATCCGGCTCCAGCACCACGTCGTTCAGACGCGGCGCCGCGTCGCCGAATTCATCGGCGACCAACTCCATCAACAGCACGCCGTCGAGGAAGTCGTACGGCTTGGGCACTCGTACACCGGCACCGGCCAACCGAAACAGCGCCGCCACTTCGGCGTTCTGCCAGGCATCCTCGGTCTCTTTGCGACCGAACTTGGAGCCTTTGGCCATCGCCCGCGCCTGTCGGCTGTTGCGAACCTTGCGGCCTTCCTGATACTCGGCCGCCTGGCGGAAACTGCGTTTGTTCGCCTCCTTGTAGACCTTCGCGCAACGTAACTGATTACCGCAGCGCACTACATAAACAGCTGCTTCTTTGCCACTCATCAGTGGGCGCAGCACTTCGTCGACCAGACCGTCCTCGATCAGGGGTTCAATGCGTTTTGGAGTCTTCATCAGCTTTTATTGTGGGTCCTTTATTACCAAACACGCGAATGTCACTCGTTATACGGCAATCCTCGCACCACGGGGAGGGGTTGCCGACCTGTGAACCCTATGAATGCATACACTGTGCCGAAAAAAATCGACCGTTGCGAATCATAGCCGAGCCCGGGTCACTTAGCGTTATCGGCCGTCGAGGGCATTTGCGACAGAATCTGACATCTGCTTTGCCATTACGCCAGTAAACCTGTGGGAGCTGGCTTGCCAGCGATAGCGGAGTGTCAGCCACTGCAGAGGATGGATGTGCCGGCCCTATCGCTGGCAAGCCAGCTCCCACAGGAGATACGGTCAGCGCTCGATGATAGCGGTGACGCCTTGACCGCCGGCGGCGCAGATCGAGATCAGGCCTCGCCCTTTGCCTGCGGCATCGAGAAGCTTGGCCATGTTCGCCACGATCCGCCCGCCAGTCGCGGCAAACGGATGCCCCGCCGCCAGCGAACTGCCCTTTACATTGAGGCGGCTGCGGTCAATCGAGCCCAGCGGCGCGTCGAGGCCCAAGCGGGTTTTGCAATATTCCGGATCCTCCCAGGCTTTCAACGTGCACAGCACTTGCGCGGCGAACGCTTCGTGAATTTCGTAGTAGTCGAAGTCCTGCAAGGTCAGTCCGTTGCGCGCCAGCAAGCGTGGTACGGCATACACCGGCGCCATCAACAGGCCCTCGGCACCGTTGACGAAATCCACTGCTGCCGCTTCGCCATCGCGCAAATACGCGAGGATCGGCAGGCCTCGTTCCTTCGCCCACTCTTCACTGCCCAGCAGCACCACCGAGGCGCCATCGGTCAGCGGTGTGGAGTTGCCTGCCGTGAGCGTGCCTTTGGCGCTTTTCTCAAAGGCCGGTTTCAGCGAGGCGAGCTTTTCCAAAGTCAGGTCAGCGCGCAGGTTGTTGTCGCGGGTCAGGCCGAGAAACGGCGTCATCAGATCGTTATGCCAACCCTCGGCATAGGACGCTGCCAGTTTGTGATGACTCTCAAGCGCGAGCTGATCCTGATCTTCGCGGGGAATGTTCCAGGTCTGCGCCATCAGCTCGCAGTGCTGCCCCATCGACAGGCCGGTTCGCGGTTCGCCGTTGCGCGGGAATTCGGGGATCAAGTGTTTTGGCCGTAGCTGCAGAAAAGTTTTCAGTTTGTCAGCGGTGGTTTTGCCACGGTTGGCTTGCAGGAGGATTCGGCGCAGGCCTTCGCTGACGCTGATCGGCGCGTCGGAAGTGGTGTCGACGCCGCCGGCAATGCCGCTGTCGATCTGGCCGAGGGCGATTTTGTTCGCCACCAGGATCGCCGCTTCAAGACCGGTGCCGCAGGCTTGCTGGATATCGTACGCAGGCGTCGATGGCGACAAACGCGAGCCGAGCACGCATTCGCGGGTCAGGTTCATATCCCGTGACAATTTAAGCACTGCACCGGCCACCACTTCACCGATGCGCTGGCCGTGCAGGTTGTAGCGTTCGATCAAACCTTCTAGGGCGGCGGTGAGCATCGCCTGATTGCTGGCCGTGGCGTACGGCCCGTTGGAACGGGCGAAAGGAATACGGTTACCGCCAATGATCGCGACGCGGCGCAGCTGACTCATGCATAACTCCTTGTTGATCCGGATTCATTGAGATCCCTGTGGGAGCTGGCTTGCCAGCGATAGGGCCGGCACATTCAGCCTCTGCAGTGGCTGACACTCCGCCATCGCTGGCAAGCGAGCTCCCACAGGGTCGGTGGTCTACTCTGCTGTTCTAGCGTAGGCCGTATTGCGTGGATCGAACGATTGATTGCCGTCGATAGTCCACACTTTGAACCCCAACTTCTGGAGAGCGTTCCATGTCTGACCGCTATATCGACTTCGCCAACTCGTCCATCGGCCATCGTCTGGTCGGGGCACTGGGCCTGCCGTCGCCGGTGCGGCTGGAACGCTGGCAGGCCGGGCGTCTGCGTCCGGTGGAGGGTGCGCTGCTGATCGGCGGCGGTCCGCTGGCCGAGCGCATCAGCAGCTTCGCCAACCGCTTGACCGACGGCATTTATCGCTACGGCGATCAGCCTGCAAGCGCCACCGAGTGGATTCCCGGCCATGGCCCGAAACTCAAAGCCGTGGTGTTCGACGCCAGTGAGTTGCAGCACACCGACCAGCTCAAGCAACTGCGTGAATTTTTCCAGCCGTTGATGAAAAACCTCGAATCCAGTGCGCACCTGGTGATTCTTGGACGCGCCCCGGAAACCCTGCGCGAGCCGTTCGCCGCCAGTGCCCAGCGAGCGCTGGAAGGTTTTTCCCGTTCACTGGCCAAGGAATTGCGCAGCGGCGGCACGTTGCAATTGATCTACGTCGGCGAAGGAGCCGAAGATCAATTGGAAGGACCGCTACGGTTTTTCCTCTCACCGAAAAGCGCCTTCGTCTCCGGCCAGGTGATTCGCTTGACCGCCTGTGCGACACCGGTAACGGACTGGACGCGACCACTGGCCGGGCGCAAGGCGTTGGTCACGGGCGCGGCGCGAGGCATCGGCGCTTCCATTGCGGAAACCCTGGCGCGCGACGGCGCCGAGGTGATCCTGCTCGACGTGCCACCGGCGAAAAGCGATCTCGACGCCCTCGCCTCCCGCCTCGGTGGCCGCAGCATCACCCTTGATATCTGCGCCGAAGACGCCGCCAGTCAACTGATCGAACAGTTGCCTGATGGCCTCGACATTCTGGTGCACAACGCCGGCATCACCCGCGACAAGACCTTGGCCAATATGACCCCGGAATTCTGGGACGCGGTGCTGGCGGTGAACCTCAACGCCCCGCAAGTGCTGACCAAAGCCCTGCTCGACAGCGGCACGCTGCGCGATAACGCACGGGTGGTGCTGCTCGCCTCGATCAGCGGTATCGCCGGTAATCGTGGACAAACCAACTACGCGGCGAGCAAGGCTGGATTGATCGGTCTGGCGCAAGCGTGGGCGCCGACGCTGCTCGAACGCGGCATCAGCATCAACGCCGTGGCCCCGGGTTTTATCGAAACGCAGATGACCGCGCACATCCCGTTTGGCCTGCGTGAAGCCGGGCGGCGCATGAGTTCGCTGGGCCAGGGCGGCTTGCCACAAGACGTCGCCGAAGCCGTCGCGTGGCTGGCACAACCGGGCACCGGCGCCTTCACCGGGCAGGCGCTGCGGGTCTGTGGACAAAGTGTTCTGGGGGCCTAAGGCATGAGCATTGAATGGCACACACTGGATCGCGAACCGAGTTTGCCGGGGCTCTACGTGCGGGCGGCGACGCGACGCAAAATCACCGGCACACAACTGCCCGACAGCGGTTTGCGTTGCTGGGTCGAGGTCGATGGCCAACGTCTGGCGGCGTATCGCAAGGTCTGCGGATTTGCCGATGACGGCCTGCTGCCACCGACTTATCCACACATCCTCGCCTTTGCCTTGCAGATGCAGTTGCTCACGGCCAACGACTTCCCGTTTCCGTTGCTGGGGCTGATTCACCTGAGCAATCGCATCCGCGTGTTACGGCCGATGGGCGGGATCAGCCGCGCGCAAGTCAGTGTGCGGGTACACAACCTGCAGCCGCATCCCAAAGGTGCGACGTTTGATTTGTTGACCACGTTCGATGATCAACTCGGGCCGCTGTGGGAGGCAGAAAGCCAGATGCTCTGTCGCGGGGTGAAACTCGAAGGCGAGGCGCTCGAGCAGGAGTGGCGGCCGAGTCAGGCGCTGACGGAAGTGGCGCAATGGCACGCTCCGGCCGACATTGGCCGGCAATATGCCAAGGTGTCCGGCGACTACAACCCGATTCACTTGAGTGCGGCGAGCGCAAAACTGTTCGGCTTCCCCACCGCCATCGCCCATGGTTTGTGGAACAAGGCACGCACGCTGGCAGCGCTGGCGGATCAGTTGCCCAAGGCCAATCTGGAAATCGCCGTGCATTTTCGCAAACCCGTGCGCCTGCCCAGCGAGGTCAGGTTATTGGCCAGCGCAGCGGGCTCCAGTGGCGAGTTGCAGTTGATGGGCGCGGGAGACCTGGAACACATGGCAGGTCAGTGGCAACCGATTGCCTGACGCTCCGGGGGACCGGCGAACACCCTTAAATTGTGTATATATCACTTAAGTTTTCCGCGCGTTCCTCGCCCTTTGCGAAAAACCCCAGGCCTTGATTTTCAAGGCCTTTTTTTGCCCGTCTATATCCTCGGTATTAGTCATTACGCAGTGCACAGGCGCTTATATATAAAGGCGTTAATACCAACTTGAGAATGGTTGAAATCCGCGCACCGACTGAAATTACAGCCACGGACGAGGCATCACCGGCGACAGATCGGTGAGCCATCGAAGGCAACGAACGTTGTGACAGGTGCAAGGAATCTCGATCATGAAAACTCAAGACGTGTGGTGCAAATCGGCAATCGCTCTGGCATTGATTTTCTCTCTTGGCCTCGCTGGCTGCAGCAGCGGCGGTGGCGGCCATCACAGCAGTTCCGGCAGCTCTTCGCCGTCCAGCGACACCGCTGGAACGGGTGGCACCGGTGGTACTGGCGGCACAGGTGATACCGCCGGCACTGGCGGAACAGGCGGAACCGGTGGTACTGGCGGTACCAATCCAACCGATCCGACCAATCCAACCAACCCGACAGATCCTACTGATCCAACCAACCCGACCAATCCGACAACGACGCCGCTGGTGACCACAACGCTGGTGCAGGATGTCGGCACTACCGTCGCCGGCGTGGGCGATGGCGTCGGTCAGATTGGCGACTCGTTGAGCACCGTTCCCGTGGTCGGTGGCGTTGTGCAAAGCGTGGCCAACACCGCTGGCAATGCCGTAAGCACATTGGGTGACGGCGTGGCCGACGGCATCGGCAAACTGGCCACCGACCCTAATGGTCTGACCACCACCGTCGCTTCGGTGGGCGGGGTGGTCACGGATGTTGGCAACGGCGTGTCCGACCTCAGCGGCAAACTGGCGACCGCCACCGGCAGCGTGCCAGTGGTCGGTGGCGTGGTGACAAAAGTCGCGCCGCTGCTGGATGGCGTTGGCGAGAAAGTCACCATGCTCGGCAACACCCTCGACACCACGCTGACCAATGGCCCGACCAGCCAACTGACCAATCAGCTCGGCAAAAATCTGGTGCCGGTGATTGCGATGGTCGAAAGCACCACCGACAAAATCGGCAGCGCGACCGGTCTGGGCGATCCGCTTAAAGGCGTGATCCAGAAAGTCGGCGATACCGTTAACGGCGTGGGCGACAAAGTTACCGATGCAGGCAACGGCAATGCGCTGACTAACACCCTCGGCGGCGCGCTGAGCAATACCGGGACCGCGGTTGGCAAGGCCGGCGGGCTGGTGTCCAACGGCACCGGTTCCGGCACTGGCTCCGGCGGTATTGGCGGTGGCCTCGGTGGTGGCCTCGGTGGTGGCCTCGGCGGCACTGGCCTGCTGCAAACCGTGGGCGGCGCAGTGGTCAATGTCGGCGCAGGTCTGAATGCCGGTAGCAGCAATGGTGTGGTCAGCGCCGGTGGCGTTACCGCTGGTGGCCTGGGTAATACCGTTGCTTCGCTGAACACTGTGCTGGGCGGCTCGGGCTCACCGATCACGGCTACGACCTCACCACTGGCCAGCGTGGGCGCCACTTTGGGCACAGCGCTGAACCCGGTTACCAGCGGCGTCACCAACGTGACTCAACAACTGGGTGCCGCTACCGGTCTCGGTTCGCCAGTAGCCGGCCTTACTGGCCAGGTCGGCGCGGCAGTCAGCGGCATCGGCAACACCATCGCCGCCACCAACAATCCAGTGACCACGGCGGTCGGTGGCCTGGTCAACAACGTCGGCGGTACCGTCGCTGCAGTCGGCGGCCTGGTCAACGGCGGTGCCAGCGGGGGCGCCACCGGTGGTGTGGGCGGCGGATTGGGCGGTATCGTCGGCGGTCTGACCGGCGCTCTGGGAGGCAACAAACGCTAAATTGCACCTGGCCGATTCGACGGCCTTACCTACAGCGCCTACGCTTGGTTGAGGGCGGAAGATTCCCACGAGTCTTCCGCTTTTTTCTTAGGAAAAAACAGCCTCAAGCTGTGACCTGACCATGGAGTGTCCTATGCGCGTTATGGCGTCTTTGCTGTTCCTCAGCCTCAGTTCCGCTGCTCTCGCCGACACCCTGCCCAGCTTTCTCAACAGTAACGAAACCATCCGCAACCTGCCTGTGCCCAACTTGCCGGCCGATGCCTATCGCCCGAGTGCCGCGCCGGTGCAAGTACCGGATGCCGGTGCGACTGCTGCGCAGCCATTGATGATGAGCACCAAGGTCAATCTGAAAACCGTGCAGATCGAAGGCGGCACGATCTACCCGCTGACCGAACTGGCGGAGAATTACAAACCGCTGATCGGCCATGAGACCAGCCTCGCCGAGCTGATCGAAGCCACGCGCAATATCACCCGGCGCTATCAGCAGGACGGCTATCTGCTGTCGTACGCGTTCCTGCCGCAACAGAATTTCGACGACGGCGTGGCACGGGTGGTGTTGGTGGAAGGTTACGTGCGCGACGTGCAAATGCAGGGCGACATCGGCCGCGTCAAAGGCCTGATCGATGAGTTGGCCGCGAAAATCCAGGCCGAACGTCCGCTGACCCGCAAGACGTTCGAGCGCTACACCACGCTGATGACGCGCATCCCCGGCGTGACGATTCAGGCGCAGGTACCGCCGCCGGGCACCACCGACGGCGCGACCACACTGGTCGCCGAAGCCAGTCGCAAACCGTTCACCAGCACCCTGAGCACCACCGAAGACAACCGCAACGGCACCCAGGCCTTGCTCGGTGTCAGCAGCAATTCGCAGACGTCGATGGGTGAGCAATTGACTCTCAGCGGCCTGTTCCCGCCGGGCGATGATCAAGAGCATTACTACCGCCTGGACTACAACCAGTTCATCAACAGCGAAGGTGCACAACTGGCCCTGTCCGCTTCGCGCTACCGCGCCGACCCGGGCACCAGCCTGTTCCTCGACAACGGTCTGGAACTCAAACCCCATCGCGAGAACGACCGCTATTCGATCGGTTTCACCTTGCCGCTGATTGCTGCCTCCAACGAACTGCTCACCGCCGGCTCACGCCTTTACGCGGTCAACGACAAAACCCGCTACAAGGTGGTCGGCTACCCGTTGAGCGTCGAAGAGCGCACCGACATACGCGCCCTCGCGTTCGAAAGCGACTGGCGCAAGGCTGATGCCCGACAACTGCGGATTTTGAGTGGCGGTGTGTACCAGGGCGTCGACAGCATGGGCGCAAAAACCAACAACAGCGCCATCGACCTCGACTTCTTCCGCGTGCGCCTGTCCGGGGTGCAGAGCAACAAATTCCTCGACAACTGGCAGGGCGTGTTATCGGCGGCGTTGTACTGGAGCGACGACACCTTGCCCGACAGCGAACGCGCGGTATTCGGCGGGCAGAACTTCGGTCGCGGCTATCCTGACGATCAGGCATCCGGCGACAAGGGATGGGGGGTGGCTTACGAGGTCAACTACAGCTTCAATCGCGACGGCAACTGGGTGCGCATCCTGCAACCGTACTTTGTGCTGGACCGCTCGCGCAGTTGGTTCAACGAATTGCCGGTACAAGCCAACAGCCTGTCGTCGGCGGCGATCGGTCTGCGTTTCGGCGATGCCAAGTACTACAACATTGCATTGGAGGCGGCGAAGGCGATGTCGGATGAAGCGTTCGATACGTTCAATCGTCGAGCGCGGTATAGCATCAGTTTCAGCTATCAACTCTAAAACCGTCCACGTGTAGGAGCTGCCGCAGGCTGTGATCTTTTGATGTTGTTTTTTTAAAAGCCAAATCAACAGATCGCAGCCTTCGGCAGCTCCTACACCGCTTAGAAGCTGTAACGCACTTTTGCCGAGAACCCGTCGGAATCGAAGCCGCTGGCCGTGACGTAGTTGTACGATCCACCAACACTCCAGGCGCCCATGCGGTAATTGGCGCCCAGACCCAGTTCATAGCTGTCACGCACGGGCGTGGTGCCACGGCTGGTGAACGAATCACTGCCCAGAACGAACGATGACGTGGTGCCGACCTTGTCGCCGATAAAGTCGTGCCATGCCATGACTTTCGCTTCCGGCTCAAGACTGCCGGTGCCGACCGCAAACGCAGCGGCCAGACGTGCACCCACGCCCATTTCACCGACTTCGTAACGCTGGCTGCCGACATTCAACGACGCCGAACTGCCCTTCTCGCGATACGCATCCATGCCGACGTTGGCATAACGGGCACCGACCTGCGGCTCAAGGACCACCGCCGGCGTCAAATGCCAGCTGTAACCGGCCAGCGCGCTCACGCCGAAAACATCACTGTCGTAATGGGCCTTGGCGCGTGTCCCGGCGATGTAGCGTTTCGACTCGTTGTCGTTCCAGCCATACATCAGCGAAGAATCGACGAACCAATTGTCGTGCAGCCAATTGCTGTACAGGGTCAGCGCATGCCCGGTGACCTGGGTCTTGCTGCCCAGATCGGATTTCACGTCGGTGTCGAGGTAGCTGTAGGCCAGGCCCAGGGTCGTATCGGCGTTCAACTGGCCGTCGGCACCCACCGCGATCCCGTGGCTGTCGGCGTCATAACCGCTCACGCCACGGCGCTCGTCCTGGTTGGCATCACTGCTCAAGGCTTGCAGCCAGACACCTTTTTCATTCGATCCCGACTGCGTCCGAGCGCGTGCCGAGCGCCCGTTGATGACACCGGAAACCAGCGTCTGGCTGTTGGTTGCGGCATGCAACACGCCACGGCTGACGTCCGGGCTGAGCACCTCGGACAGGCGCGCCAGTTCGACATCACTGCCAGCATTGGCGAACGCCTGGAACACCGGATCCTGCTCGTCGATGCGCGACATCACGCTGGCCAGACGCCCCACCGCCGTCGCTGCGTTACGGCTACCGCCCGCCGCCAGCGTATTGGCTGCCAACGTCTCATCGGACTTGGTCGTGACCACGGAAGTGATGTCATTGCCGTCGACGCCGAAACTCTTCACGTCGAGCAGCGCAGAGCTCGAGGTGATGGTCAGATTGCTCCCGCCGACCAGATTGCCCGAGCTGATCAAGGTGTAGCGTGTGCCGCCGGGGGTCACCCGAAAGTCGCTGGAGCGCGCCAGCAAACGCAGTTGCGCGCCGGGTGCAATGTCGGTGGTCCCGGTGACTTTCAACACCGGCAGCGCGGGGTTGGTGTCATTGCCCAGATACAACTCCAGTACCGAGTTGGCTTCTTCCATGTCGAAGTCGCCGATGATCGTGGTGTGCGGGCGCACCAGCGTCAGCGTGCCTTCTTCAATGGTGACGTAACCGGACCTGATGGTCGAACCGTCGAACGTCGCATCGCCATCGACCAGCACGCCAGCCAAACCAAGCATATCGCCCTTGACCGTACCGCCGAAGAAGTCGAAATACGTTTGCCCGTCATCAACCTGAATCGCCGCCGTACCGCCCTCGATCGAGCCCGTCAGCTGATAAATCCTCGACAGACCGCTGCCCGCCGTCTGGCCACTGACGTGAATACCGATGGACTCACCGGAGATCGTACCGCTGTTGTACAGCCAGCCACTGGGGGTGAACTTCACACCTTCCAGCGTCACAGCTTCGGCATTGCTGCCGCTGGCGCGGATCGTGCCACTGTTGTTGATCGGGTTTGTCAGCGTCGCGCCGTCGAGAAACACGCCCAGCGCATCGGCACCGCTGGCGCTGATCGTGCCGCTGTTGTTGATTCCGCCTAAGGTGGTGTGCACCAGCATGACGCCGCTGGCGCGCTCGCCACTGACGTCGATAACACCAGTGTTTGAGATCGCCCCACCTATCGTGCTGCCGGTATCGCCAATACCGGTGGAATCGCCGGAACCGCTCAATCCGTGAACCGAAATCGAGCCAGCGTTAATCAGGTTATTGGTAATTTTGCTTGGCACGGCGCCCGAGGAACCCAGGTTGATACCCACACCATGGTTGGCACCCTCAATGCGGATAGCACCGTTGTTGCGCAACTGGGTGGCCGTCAGTCCCGCGAACTGAGCGCCATAGGTGAACGTAGACGGCGCCCCGGGAGCCATCGTTCCGTTGCCGCTAAGCTCGATCAGGCCCCAGGTCTGCAGGTTACTGTTCAGCGGTCCGCCGCTGAGATCGTAGTTCAGGTCGGCGGCCACAGCGGCAGAGGTGTGCAGCGTCGCAGCAGCAATAGAGAGCGCCAGCAACGATTGGCGCAAGCGTGCGGTATTCAAGCGAGATTCCCTTCTAAAACTTTATGAAACAGTTTCAGCAGGGCTCACATTCAACTGGCATCCCTACCGACCCTCCAGTTGGCCTGGTTCGGGCGCGGGGAATGTACACGAGCCATCATTTTGACACCACTTAAAAGTCAAAATGATGGCATCCGCTTGACCGACGGCGTCCTTATCCAGGCAATTGACAGAGGCTCAGGTTTGCGGATCAATCCGGTCCAGCGCCCGGCTCACCGCCAGCTCGGCAAGCATCACAATTTGCTGAATCGCCAGCGCCGTGTTGCGCTGCGGCCGGCTGAGCTGGTCGGCAAAATCACTGGCCATGACGTTGGCCGACGCCAGCGACTCACAGGCATGAGCCAGCAAACTTTCGGTGTCGATGTTCGGCTGCACGAGGAACATCGTACTGGGCTGGTAAGGTTTTGCAGGTTTGGGGCAAAGGTAAAAGTCGAGAGCGCGCTTGATGGCCTCGCGGTTTTTGAGTTGATCGTCGATGCGCATGGCGTCTTCGAGCGGGGTGCTGGTTTCGGGGGGCGGGTCGGGAATTAGCTTGTCCATTAAAAACTCCTACTTGGCTGTGGAAGCCATCTCTTGTCGTTTCCACACAACAAAAGGTGGCAGCTATGCGCAGGGTGGAAATACCGATAAGTAGGCAACCGGCCAGACCGAAGCCTGCCCACGCACAGCCGCCGCGACACAGTTTGCAGACGAAAGAAGTCGCCGACAACGATTACGGTGGTGGTGCAATGCATCTACTTGAATTTCAGGTTTCCACACCTGGCCGCTGAGCATTCAGCGACAACCCCAAGGCTAGAGAACGCACGTCTGACGGACAACCTGAAAACCTTGTGGGAAGGTTCTGCTTGTTTGACACAGAATTAAACAGGCTCAAGTCATCGGATCGATGGACTGGCCTCATCGCCAGCAGGGCTAGCTCCCACAATTAAACCGAGTGCATTCAGTCGAAGAATGGTCGGCTGTCAGGCCTCATCGCCAGCAGGCTGGCTCCCACAATTAGGCCGAGTGCATTCAGTCGAAGCATGGTCGGCTGTCAGGCCTCATCGCCAGCAGGGCTGGCTCCCACAACCAAACCGAGTGCATTCAGTCGAATGCATGGTCGGCTGTTAGGCCGCCATCGCTGGCAGGGCTGGCTCCCACAATTAGACCGAGTGCAATCAGTTGAAGAATGGTCGGCTGTCAGGCCGCATCGCCAGCAGGGCTGGCTCCCACAATTAGACCGAGTGCACTCAGCTGAAGAATGGTCGGCTGTCAGCCCCATCGCCAGCAGGCTGGCTCCCACAATTAGACTGAGTGCATTCAGTCGAAGCATGGTCGGCTGTCAGCCCCATCGCCAGCAGGCTGGCTCCCACAATTAGACCGAGTGCAATCAGTTGAAGAATGGTCGGCTGTCAGCCCCATCGCCAGCAGGCTGGCTCCCACAATTAGACTGAGTGCATTCAGTCGAAGCATGGTCGGCTGTCAGGCCCCATCGCCAGCAGGCTGGCTCCCACAATTAAACCGAGTGCATTCAGTCAAAGCATGGTCGGCTGTCAGGCCTCATCGCCAGCAGGGCTGGCTCCCACAATTAGACCGAGTGCATTCAGTCGAATGCATGGTCGGCTGTCAGGCCTCATCGCCAGCAGGGCTGGCTCCCACTATTAGACCGGGTGCATTCAGTCAAAGCATGGTCGGCTGTCAGGCCGCCATCGCTGGCAAGCCAGCTCCCACAGGGATTGAGTGAAGTCAGCCAATAGGCCGAGTGTCAGCTCGCCTCGCTTTTGATCTTGATCCACGGGCGACTTCGGAAGGCTGAGTGGAGGGATTGATCCGGGGGTGGGAGCGCAGCGACCGTTCGACGAAGTCGAACACATCGAGAGGAGGTGCAGCGAAGCAAACCGGAGGCGATGCGCCCGGATCAATCCCGGAGCGAAGGAACCCCGAGCCCCAGCGAGCGGGCCGGACGTAGGAGCAAGCCTTTTTGGTTACTTTTTCGGCGTCTGGAAAAAGTGACCCGCCGTAAGGGCGGAACCCTGAGCCGCCGTAACCGCAGCAACGGATATGTACTCAATCCCCCTCTCAAAAGATCAAAAGATCAAAAGATCAAAAGATCAAAAGATCAAAAGATCGCAGCCTTCAGCAGCTCCTACAGAAAATCAACCACCCCCCCCAGAACCACTATCAACCTTCCCCCCCTGCTCCTGATCAAAAAACTCCGGAATCTCATGCTGATAACTTTTCAACCACCGCTGCATGACCAACTCCCGTTCCGCCGGAGTCAACGTCTGCAGAGTCGGCGAAGCAACCTTGTTACGCGCCTGCAATTGCAACCAACCCTCGGTTTCCTGCTGCTGAGCCGAAGCCGGACCAGCATCAATGGCATGGCTGATCAACGGCACCGCGAACAAACCAAGACAGACAAAAATGGCTTTCATCATCGCGCCCCCTACTTGAGCATCGCCGTAACGGCGACAGTGGACCGGTTCGGCAGCTTGAGTTTCTCCGCCCGCCCCTGCGCCTCGCTGAATTGCGCCGGGCTAAGGCCAAGACGACTAACCAGCTCAGCCGCACGATTCCAGTCATCCTGATACAACAACAACGTCACCAGGTTCAGCGCCGCCAGTTGATCACTCTGCTTGAGCTCCATGGCGGTGAGAAACTCGAAGCGCGCATCTTCAAGACGCAACTGATTGAGGTAAACCACACCGAGGTCATTGCGGATTTTTTCGTCAGTGGGCGCCAGACGCGCGGCGCGCTGCAAATGCGCCTGCGCCTGACCGTAGTCGGATTTCGCGGCGGCGAGCTGCCCCAAACCGTGTTCCGCCTCCGCCGCCAGACACGAACCGAGCAGGCTGCGATACAGCGGCTCGGCCTCGCTGCGACCGAGCAAGCGATAAACCTTGGCCTTGCGCAGGCGCACGTCGGCAATGTTGTCCGGCAGGCTTTGCAGGTTGGCGAGGCT
This sequence comes from Pseudomonas sp. 4CAES_32.4, assembly GCF_058136335.1. Taxonomy (NCBI): domain Bacteria; kingdom Pseudomonadati; phylum Pseudomonadota; class Gammaproteobacteria; order Pseudomonadales; family Pseudomonadaceae; genus Pseudomonas; species Pseudomonas sp. 4CAES_32.4. The sequence goes on along the minus strand of NZ_CM176882.1, from coordinate 755,333 downwards.
GGCGTGCAGTTTGCCGTCGTTGGCCATGTCGTCGGCCAGGTTCAGCGATAGTTGTTGATCGGAGCTCAACTTGGCGCAGCTGGCAGAATTGGTCAGCGCATCCCACGGCGTTTGCCCGGTGTTGGCACAACCGCCGAGCAGCAGAAAACAGGCACCTGCAATCATTGCTTTCATCACGATCCCTCTAGGCTCCCAGCGCCTTCGCCAGGGCAGTGAAGCCCGGGCCGGCCAGGACAATCAATAACGCCGGGAAGAGAAACAGCATCATCACGACGGACATTTTTGCGGACATCTTGGAAATGTATTCCTGCAGGCGCGTCAGGCGCCGGTCATCGAGCAATTGCTTGAGCGCCAGCAGCGACTTCATCGCCCCGCCGCCCTGATACAGCAACTGCTGAAGAATCACGCAGGTGTCGGTGAACTCATCCACCGCCAATAACTGCGTGGCCTTGTTCAGTTCTTCGCCCAGCTCCAGACCGGAGTCGACGCGGCTCAGCACCAGGCGCAATTCGTACGTCAGCACCGGCAACAGCGCCTGACCTTCATGACTGAGCACACGCAACGCCTGCTCCACGGCCATGCCGGATTCGAAAAGAATGCGCAGCAGCGGAATGAACGTACCGATCTCGCTGGCCAGTTGTTTTTGCCGACGCGTTACGGCGATCACCAGCAGGCGTTTGGGCAACAGATAGCCGACGCCGAGGGCGAACAACGGCGCGATCCACTGTTTTTCCACGGCAGGAAAAAACACCGATTGCAGTAGCAGCGTCAGCGCCAGCAGCAACAGTGGCGAGCCGATCTGGCACGCGGCAAACAATGAACGTTGACGCGCACTGCGCCAACCGAGGCGGTTGAGCAGCGACTGGGTTTCGTTGTCGAGTTTGACGCTGTGCTGACCGACCTTGCTGTCGCCGAGCACTTGCAGCAGGTTGCCGAAACGGTTCTCGCGGATCAGGTCGCCCTCCAGTCGACGACTGATCTGTCGCGCCCGCCGGCGCTGCTCCAGCAGGCTGGTGAGGAGTAACGCGGCGGCGCCGAGCAGAAGCAGCGCGCTGATCATCAAGGGCGTGGTCATAGGCTGCGCAACATCCGCCAGAGCAACAGACTGCCGATCACCTGCATGCCGAACGCCGTGGCCAGCATCCGCTGCCCGGAGGGGTCGTGCCACATGGCGACCAGGTAAATCGGATTGGCCATCAGGAAATACCCGGCCATGGCAATCGGCAGCAAACCCAGGACCCACGCGGTGAGACGGGTTTCGCCAGTCATGGCGCGCAATTGGCGCGAGGCCTGATCGCGCTCGCGAATCATCTTGATGAGGTTTTCCAGCAGCTCGCTGGCGTTGCCGCCGTAACGGTGATTGACCTTGAGGCCGAGGGCGAACAGGCGAAACTCATCACGTTCGTACAGCTCGGCCAGATCCGACACCGCATCCGGCAGACTCACGCCCAACTGCACATTGCGCTGCACCCGGCCCATGGCGTTTTTCAAGGGATCTTCGCTGGTCTCGATGCCACCCAATACGGCATCGGCGAGGGTGCGTCCGGACTTCAAACTGCGCACGGTGTAATCGAGCAGTTGCGGCAATTGTTCGATCATCCGCCGCAGCCGACGTTGATAGCGCCAACTGACAAACAGGCGCAAAGCCAGCGGCGGCACCACGAGCAGCACCAGCAAACCGATCACCCCGGCGAGCGCAAATCCGATCAGCACGCCGAACGCCCACAACATCAACCACAAGCCGATCCGGTCTGTAGGCCGACCGAGCCCGGCACGTAAAAACGCTCGCTCAAGGCCGACCCAGCGTGGCGCGTCCACCGCCAGTTGCGGCTGTCCTTGATTCAACCGATCGATCACGCGCTCGGCACCGCCCTGACGCCAGCCGTTGTAGAACAGGCGCAGTGACAACCCCAGCAGCGTCAGGCAAATCACGATCAGCAGCAGCGGTTTGAGCATGCCGTGGCCCTCAGTGCGCAAGCGTCGGTTCGCGACGCAGCTTGTCGCCCGCCGGGTTGACCGCTTCGCGCAGGAAGCCGAAGCCTGTGCGCCGGTCGAGGCGAAACAAGGTATTGGTCACGTAGACGTCGTCGCGTACGCCGACCACTTCCACCACTTCGCTGACGCAGCGACGACCATCGGGCATACGCGTCAGTTGAATCACCACGTCGAGGGCGGCGCAGATCATCTGGCGCAGCGTGCGTTCGGCGATGGTGCGGCCAGTGAGGCCGACGAGGGTTTCCAGACGCAGCAAAGCGTCTTGCGCGTTGTTGGCGTGTACGGTGCTCATCGAGCCGTCGTGGCCGGTGTTCATGGCGGTCAGCACATCGACCACTTCGACGCCACGAATCTCACCGAGGATGATCCGGTCGGGGCGCATGCGCAGGGCGTTGCGGATCAGGTCGCTGGCCTTCACTTCGCCGTGGCCCTCGGCATTCGGCGGACGGGTTTCCAGGCGCACAACGTGCGGATGGCCGAGCTGCAGTTCGGCGACGTCTTCGATGGTCACCAGTCGCTCATGGGGGTTGATCAACTGGCTGAGAATGTTCAGCAACGTGGTCTTGCCGGTGCCGGTGCCGCCGCTGATCAGAATGTTGCAGCGCTTGCCCACCGCTTCTTCGATGAAGTTGTAGATCGCCTGATCGATGGTTTGCATCGCCATCAGGTCGCTGCTTTTGAGCATGTCCTTGCGAAATTTTCGGATCGATAGGCACGGCCCGTCGAGGGCGATCGGCGGGATGATCGCGTTGACCCGGCTGCCATCCGGCAGGCGTGCATCGACCATCGGCGACGATTCGTCGAGACGTCGCCCCAGTGGCGCGAGAATGCGCTGCATGACCCGTTCGACGTGGTGCGCATCGATAAAGCGCAGGTCGCTCAAGTGCAGCACGCCATCGCGTTCGATAAATACCCGGTGGGGGCCGTTGACCAAAATCTCGGTCACGGCGCTGTCGCGCAGCAACACTTCGAGCGGGCCGAAACCGGTCAGTTCGTCGACGATCTCTTCGGCCAGACGCTCCATTTCATAACGGGAAATCGCCAGGTGCAGCCGTGCGATGTACTCGGCGACTTTGTCGATGACAAATTGCGAGAGCACCTGCCGCGAGCCCTCGAGCAGGTTTTTCCCGGACTCTTCAATGGCGTCGATGATGTAGCGGTGCAGCACCAGTTTCAGGCCATCGTGGTCGGTGTTGCCGCTCGCGTGGCGCTGCGGGCCACCGAACAGTTGTTCGCTGCTCATGAGGTGCCTCGCAAGCGGTTGAACCAGTTAGCCTTGGGTTTGGCCAGGCCTTCGGAACGTTTTGCCAGGCGTTCGCCGAGGGTGCGCAGGCTTTGGCTGATGGCTTCGCGCGGGGCCAGTTCGAACAGGGTCACGCCCTGGTTTTTCGCGTTGAGGCGAATCTCCGGGCTGTAGGCGAGCACGGCAATTACTTCCAGGCCGAAGGTCTTGCCGAGGGTGTCGGAATCCGGTGCGACGTTGCGCAGATAGCGGTCAATCAGCAATCGACCGTGATCAAGCTTCATGCCCTTCTCGCGCCACAAATTGAGCACGGCAAGATTGCGCCGGCAGTCGAGCACGTTCTGATCGGTGTACCAGAGCAGCTTGTCGCAATGGCTGACGAACGTGCGCAGCGCTTCGCTGTCGGGCTGCCCGGTGAGGTTGACGACGATGTGCTGGAAGTGTTGGCGCAAGGCGCTGAGCAACATGTACAACTCGGCGGCGCTGGTGCGCTCCAGCGGCTCGTCAGAGCTGGCGTAAGCGAGGATGCGCAGGCCCGCTTCGGCACTGGTGAATGCACTGTCGATCAGCGTTGCATCAAGACGCCGCAAGTGGCGCAGCGCGTCGCCGAAATGGAACGAGCTTTCCAGGCCAAGCAAGGCCAGGCTGTCGCCACGGGGCAAGCCCAGATCGAGCAGCAACGTCTGCTGGCCGCTCTTCTGCACCACCAGCGCCATGTGGTTGGCCAACAGCGCGCCGTCGGCGTTGCTTTGCACGCCATAGAGCACGGTCAGTCCGCCGAGTTGAGTGTTCGGCGTCACCGCTGGCAGGCGTTTGCTCAAGCGCCGCACCAGCCCGGCGACCTCACTGGAGCGCGAGCCGTAAGCGACGAAATCTCGCGCACCGGCGCGCATCGCGTTGAGTACAAGTTGATTGTCCATGCCGTCGCCGAGCGCGACGATGGCGAGCATCGGTTTGGCTTCGAGCACGCCTTCGATCAGGGCGCTCTGCGCGACCAGATGATCGCGATCAAGCCCGACGAACACCAGGCTGGCGAAGGTCACGTCGACCAGCGCGAGCAACTCGTCGAGGCTGCCGCCACCGGCGCTGACCACCTGACCGAGCGGCGCGAGCGCACCTTGCAACCACTCAAGATCGGTATCGTTGCGGGTGATGGCGAGGAAGGTCTGGCTGAGGCTCTGGCTCATTGCGATAACCCGCTGCGTTTATCGAAGTTGCCGTTTTCAAGGAAGTACAGGCGATACCAGTTCGGGTCGTAATTGCGCAGTTTTTCACCCGGCAGCGACGGCAATGGCGCGTTGGCGGCCAGCGGCTGCACCAGGTGCGGAGTGACGATCATCAGCAATTCGCGTTCTTCGCGGTTGATCGACGAGTTGCGGAAAAACGCACCGATGATCGGGATGTCGCCAAGGCCGGGAAACTTGTTCACTTGGGACGCATTTTGCGTGCTGATCAAGCCGCTGATCACAAAGCTTTCGCCATCGGCCAAAGAGATGCTGGTGTCGGTGCGGCGGATAGTGAAGGCCGGAACAGTGGTGCCGCCAATGGTCACGCCATTGTTGTAGTCCAGCTCGCTGACTTCCGGCGCGACCTTGAGAGCAATGCGGTCGCGGCCAACGACGGTCGGTGTCAGAGTAAGACGGATACCGAACTCTTTGTACTCGATGGAGTAGCTGTTGCTGTTGGCGCTCGGTACCGGGATCGGAATTTCCCCGCCAGCGAGGAAGCTCGCGCTCTGCCCGCTCAACGCCACCAGGCTCGGCCGCGCCAGGGTGTAGGCGAAACCGCTGCCCTCCAGCGCATTGACGATGCCGAGGAATTTACTGCTGCCGCCGCCCCAGACAATGTTGAACGCGTCGTTAACCAACGGGATGCTCGGCACGGCGATGCGCGGATCGATGTTGCGCAAAGGCACGACGCCGGGCGTCACGCCCGTGCCGGGCACCGTACCCGGAGCACCGAAGAGAAAGTTATTCGAGCCCTTGCCGAAGATCTGCGTGCCGGCCTCCTTCAATTTGGTGCGACTGACTTCGACAAAGCGAATGTCGGTCTGCACCTGCGAAGGCAACGTCGGATCGTCGGTGGCAGGCAACGAGACCGTCATCGCCGCACTTGCCTTGCCCTGCACGAACACCATGCTCTGGCGCGGCGCGCTGGCGCAGGCACTCCAGATCATCAATGTGGTGGCGCCCGGCGCAACGCCCGTGAGCAGCACGCCTTGATCACTGGTGACACGCACGTCGGCGATTTTCGGATCGCCCACCGCCACCCGAGTGATGGGCACCGGTGATTGCAGCGCCTGCTGTAGGCCTTCGCCGACTTCCAGTGTCGCCGGCAACGAACCGAGCGCAGCGCAGTTGCTGGCGGCTGCGACGGCGCTGCCGATCGAAGCAACGCTCAGCAGCGAGGCCCGGAGCAAACCGTTGAACAGGGGCGTGAAGCATTTGCGCATGTAAAGGCGTCCTTGCTCGAATCAGGGAGTGGGTTGAGCGTTTTCAGCACCGCGAATGACTTCCACGGTCGCTTTGCGCGCCGTCGGTTGCCCGGCTACGGCGAGTGGTTTGGGCGCGGGCGAAAGTGATAACTGGCTGAACTCGAGCAACGCGCGACGCGGCGTATCGAGCTGCGTGGCGACGTCGTTTTCGCCGGCCCAGTATTTCGCCAGTTGCTGCTCGTCGGCGCTGCGAACCGCCAGGCGCAAGACACCGGCACCCGAGGCCAGCATCAAACGGCTGAGCAACGCTTCGGGCACCGCCAGCACCACGCTGCGTGCGGCCATGCGCTGTTGTTCCTGCTTGAGTCGTTCATCGTCGCTGCGCGCGGGGCTGGCGGGTTGACCATCGTTGGTCAGGCCCATCTGGCTGCCGACACCCAGCACGCGCACCGCCGGCACGACCAACTGCGCTGACGGCTGTGGATTGTTTTCGTCCTTGCGCAAAAACAGCAGCACATCGACGTAATCGCCCGGTGCCACTTGCCCGCCGACGTTGACCACTTCATCAACGGACACCGCCAGTGCGCGCTCACCGGGACGGATCATCCGTGCCAGTTGGCTGCCCGGTTCGAAGCTTTCTTCGTTCAGCCAACTGCCGGCGCTCAACGGGCGCCACGGCGTACGACCGATGACTTGATCGACATTCGCCAGGCTGCCAACGGGGGCAGTGCGCAGTTTTTCCACGGCGACATCGGCTGCAGTGATTTTCACGAACGGCGCGATGTCGCGCAGCAATACCACCACGGGTTGACGAGTCGGATCTTCAACAGGTTGCGCAGGCATTGCAGGCGTTACGTCCGGGGTGACGGCAACGGGTGCTGCGACCGGTTCGACGGCCGGCTGACGACTCAAGGTCAGCCCCCAATACCCGGCAATGATGGCGCCCAGCAAAAACAAGCCGGCCAGGCCCAGAGTGACGCGACTGTTCATGACGGCTCTCCCTTTCCCGCTGCGCGTTCTTTCTTATGCAATGACCCGTCACTTTCAACGAGATAAATTCGCAATCAGGCAGCAATGAACAAGTAACTATTTCGCTATTTGACGGTAGTCCAGCGCGAACAAAACGCCATTAACAGCGGTTAAATATCCAACGAAAGTAGGAGGCTAAAGCGCCAAACATGGTTTTTTACTGTAATTGGACCAACTACTACTTTCGGGTTAATTCGTTCTTACAGTTGTAGGCGCGGGGAATGCCGACAATGCTGATGCTGGCACAGGGAAATCATGTTGCGAACGCGCAACACCTGGCGTGCTCAAGGAGAATCCTCATGTCGTATTCCCAATTGGTTAAAAAATTCAAAGCCGAAATCGATTTCTTCAAAGGTCTGGCCAAAGACACCGAAGGTGCATCAGCCATTGAATATGCGCTGGTCGTCGGTCTTGTCGCGCTGGTGATTGCAGCCTTCGGTAACGGCATCGGCACCCAGGTCACCGCGATACTGACTGCGATCCAGACCGCACTCACACCCACTCCCTGATCGGACCGATAACTTGTCAATGCGGCCATTGGGTTCTAACGTCAGCACTCAGTCCATTGCAGGTGTTGCCTATGAACTCTCCACACACTTCTCGCCAGCAGTTGCTCCTCGTCGACGATGAGGAGGACGCACTGCTGGAGCTGGCGGAGTTGCTGGAGGGCGAAGGCTTCACCTGTCATACCGCAACATCAGTGAAACTCGCCTTGCACCACCTGACTCGCCATCCCGATATCGCCCTGGTGATTACCGATCTGCGCATGCCGGAAGAAAGCGGAATGTCGCTGATCAAGCGCCTGCGTGAACACACTGCGCGTCAGCATCTGCCAGTGATCGTGACGTCCGGGCATGCAGACTTGGAGGATGTCAGCGATATGCTGCGCCTGCAGGTGCTGGACCTGTTCCGCAAGCCGATCTATTACGACCGATTGCTGGAAACCCTCGACAACCTGTTTCCCAAGTCCAAGGCGCACAGCGGTTGAGGTTTTGTACCCCGGCGGTGGCCGGGGTCAAGGGCGTTCAGTGCGCAGTCACCCGTTGACGCATGCCCGAGTTGCTTGGCGATAACGCCAGGGCCAGTTGGGTGCGGTTATGCATGTGGGTCAGGCGCAGCACTTGCGACACGTAGAGTTTGACCGTGTTCTCGGTAATCCCCAGTTCGCAGGCGATCTGGTAGTTGGTCTGGCCTTTGCCCACCAACCGCGCAACGTCGAGCTGGCGTGGCGACAGCTGATTGAAGATCGCCGGGATCTCTACACCTTCGCCCTCGCCTTGCGCTTCTTCACTGGCGGGTTCGGGACCACGGCGGACTTTGTCCAGGTCCTGATAAAGATCGTCGATCGACTCTGAGAGGTATTGCAGCTTCTGATTCAGGTGGCCGAGTTGCAGGGTTTTCTGGCGCTCCGCCAATACCGCTTCCTGGCGGCGCAGCCCTTCAAGCAGTTCGTCCAGATCCACCGGTTTCTGGTAGTAGTCGGCGATCCCGGCACGCAACGCTTTGATCACGTCCTGCTTGTCGGCACGCCCGGTCAGCATGATGGCTTCGAACATCCGCTGTTTGCCTGCCAGCCGTTGCAGTTCCTGGACGAGCTGAATGCCATCCATGTCGGGCATGTGCAGGTCGCACAGCACCAGACCGATGGCGGGATCCTGGCTGAATTGCTCGATCGCCTGTTGGCTCGATTCGCACGGCACGCAACGGTAGCCGCTGCTCTCGATAAATTCGCAGAGTTCTTCAACGATCAACGGCTGATCGTCGACAACCAGAACTTTCACAGCAGACGTAAGCTTGTTCACTTGCCACTCCATGCCCAGGTCAAAGGCTGACCGTTCCTGTAATAACGCTGATTTGAAAGTAGACCCACTTTCCGACTATGTACATAGGACTAGTGGCATGGGGCGACTAATGGATCCAAACCAACGTCAGGATTGTCCCCATCAGCACGAATGGTGCAAATGGCAGCTTTTTTGACATTTCAGGGGCTAGATATCGAAGATGTTCCCTAAGCCGTTGACTCATATACAGCCAGAGTTTTGGCACAGTTACGATCCACAAGGCACTGACGAGCGCCGCGCCGATGAACGCGCCGAGCAGGTGGATACCGTCCGTCGCAAGGGCTAAAGCTGTCATTAGTTTCACATCGCCAGCGCCGAAACGCTTCAGCCAGTAACCGGGCAGCGTCAACAACAGCGCCAGTAAAAACGCCCAGCCACCCTGCACCGCTTCGGCACCCAGCCAGGTGTGGCCAGTGACCAACAGATACCCCGCCGCCAGCCCACCGACACCCAGGGTCAGCACATTGGCGATATGCCGCTGTCGAGCATCCTGCGCCGCGCACAGCGTCAGCCAGATCAGAAGAACAAAGCAGTGCATGCGGTAAAAAACGTCCGTTTTGGCTGAATGATTCTATGCTGATATTACGTAGTGAATGTCAGGGTAGACGCACTCATGAAATCCGGCCTCCCCCGTAAACAAAAAGGCGCTGTCGCCATCGAATTCGCCTTGGTGTTCGTGATCTTTTTCGCCGTGTTTTATGGCTTGGTCAGCTACAGCTTGCCGCTGTTGTTGATGCAATCATTCAACGAGTCCACCGCCGAAGCCGTACGCCGCAGCGTGGCGCTGGATCCTGCCTCAGCGAATTATTCGACCGCCATTACCACGACCGCGCGGACCGAACTCGGCCGGCAATTGGCCTGGCTGCCCGCCGCGCTGAATTTCAATGCTGCCACTGACAGCACCATCACCTATACCGGCGGCGTGCTGACGGTGACCATCAATTACCCCACAAGCAAATTGAATCAGGCGTTGCCGTTTCTGGTGCTGCCCGGCGTCGGCACGGTACCGCGTCTGCCCGCCACACTGCGCGCCTCGTCGAGCCTGCAATTTTGAGTTCCGGTGACAAGCTGTTCGGCCGCCTGCTCAATCGACCTCTCGGCGCTTCCCCGACTCAGCAATCGGCGGTGGTGCAAAGCGTGGGTCTGCAGCTGTATCTGGACGGCGACGGTTACGTCAATCATCTGAGCGGGCCGTTACGCCATGTGTTGGCCGCGCAGCTGTCGGGGGCGCAACCCGCGCATTTGCTGACGTATTTGCTGCCGCACAGCAGCCTGAGCGTCGAAGGCCAACCGGCCGACTGGCAAGGCCAAATGCTCGACCTCGATTTTTTCAGCCAGGCCGGTCCGCCTCTGCACTTGCGCGGTTGGGTGCAGGCGCACGACGGCGGCTGGCTTCTGCAACTGCTCGACATCGGCGACTTACTCGGTGAGCGACGCCAGGCGCGCAGCCGCGAACAAGCGCAGTTGCTCGCCACGCAGATTCGCGACCAGCTGCGCCTTTGCAGCCTGGCCCGCCTGCCTGATGCGCTGGGCGAGCAACTGCAACGGCTTAGCCAGCACTTGCATATCCCGTGTCTGGCCGTGGCGCTGCTCGATGAGCAAGGCCTGGGCTGGCAGATTCATCAGCACTACACGGCATTGAATGCGCCGCGCCTGTGGCGAGAACAGCAACATCTGGGCACCGGGCTCGACAGTCTCGACGGTGCGTCGCCCCAGCGTTTGCTGGCCCGCGAGCAGCCGCGCCTGAGCGCCATTTTCGGTCTGAACGAAGGTTTTGCCGTGCCCTATCGCGATGCGCAGGGTGTGGCTGCCTGGCTGGTGTGCGCCGACTATAACGTGCAGCAACTGGCGCCTGACCTCAGTGATCATGACTGGCTTCTACTCGCCGCCGCCGTGGCCGCGCCGTTACTGGAAAGGCTGCGTGAGCATCGTCATCAGCAGCAACTGGAACGCCTGGACACCCTGCAAGCGCTGCTCGGCACCGGTTGGTGGGAAGTATTCAGCGACAGCAACCAAGTGCAACTGGCGCCGACACTGGCGCACAGTCTCGGCTTGGCGACAACGCAATTGCCGGTTCAGGACTGGCTCAATCAGGTGCATCCCGCCGACCGCGATGAGCTGCGCAGTCGCCTGCAAACTTTGCAGGATGAAGGCGCGCCTCTGGAAGTGTGCGTGCGCTGGCAAACCGCCGAGCAAACGTTGCCATTGTGGTATCGCTTGCAAGGTCAGTCTTTGGGCATCGGTGCCCAGCGTCGACTGGTGGGGTTCATGCTCGACATCAGCGACATCAAGAATCAGCAACAACAGGCCGCCGCCGCCCATGCGCGGCTGGACAATCTGATCGCCAGTTCACCGGCAGTGATCTACGTGCAGCGCTACGTGGCAGGCGCGCTGCAACCAAGTTTTTTCAGCGCCAGCCTGCAAGCGCTTTTAGGCTGGACTCTCGTCGATTGTGACGACGGTCGCCTGGTTGAACACGTGCACCCGGAAGACCGCCCGCGCTATTTCGAACGTACCCGGCAATTGCTGCGCGAAGGTTCGGTGAGCGCACGCTATCGGGTGCTCGACCGCCAAGGCAATGTGCACTGGCTGCTCGATGAGGCCAAATTGCTGCGCGACGATCTCGGCTTACCGGTGGAGGCCGTCGGTCTGTGGCTCGACGTGACGGATGCGACCCTCGCCGCCGAACAGATCAAGGTCAGTGAAGAGCGCTACCGGATTCTGGTGGAAGACTCGCCCGCGATGATTTGTCGTTACCGTCCCGACCTGACTTTGACCTTCGGCAACCGGCCACTGGCGATGTATCTCGAGTGCGCCCCCGAGCAATTGCCCGGGGTGAATCTGGGCAGTTGGATGTCGGATGAACAGCGCGAAGCTTTCGTGCAGCGCCTGGCGCAACTGACGCCGGAAATGCCTGTCAGCACCGCCGAAATCAATCTGCGTCTGCCCGGCCGTGAACACGCCTGGTGGGTCTGGTCCGATCGCGGCGTGTTCGATGAGCACGGCACGCTGGTCGAGGTACAAGCGGTGGGCCGCGACAACACCGAAGTGCGGCGCTCGCAGCAGCAACTGACGCAAAGCGCAAAAATGGCCACCCTCGGCGAAATGGCCACGGGGCTTGCCCATGAGATCAATCAACCGCTGAACGTGATGCGCATGGCCATCGTCAATGTGCTCAAGCGCTTGAGCAACGGCGATGTGCAGATCGACTACCTGACCGACAAACTCAAACGCATCGATGCGCAGGTGCAACGGGCGGCCCGAGTGGTGGATCACATGCGCGTGTTCGGGCGGCGCTCGGAAATCGAACAACATCCGTTCAATCCGCTGGAGGCGATCGAGGGCACGCTGTCGCTGCTGTCGGAAGGCTTGCGCGGCAAAGGCGTGGAATTGCGGATCAAAGAAGCGGACTTCCAGGTTCAGGTGCGCGGCTACGTCGATCAGCTCGAACAAGTTCTGATCAACCTGATGGTCAATGCCCGCGATGCGCTGCTCAGCAAACGCGAAGCCGATCGCGACTTTCAGCCGTGGATTGCGCTGCACGCCGAGTGCGACGAGCACGTGGTGCGGCTGTGGGTCGAGGACAACGGCGGCGGCATTGACCCACGTTTGCTGGAGCGGATTTTCGAGCCGTTTTTCACCACCAAACCGGTCGGTGTCGGCACCGGTCTGGGCTTGTCGGTGAGTTACGGCATCGTCGAAAACATGGGCGGACGCCTGAGCGTGCGCAACGGTGATGAGGGCGCGCGGTTCTGCATCGAACTGCCGATTGCGCTGCCCGATTAGATCGCCAGCATCGGTTGCCCGGGTGGCTTGCAACTGAGGTTAGCGCCGACATCAACCTTGTTCAGGGTGATGCCGAGGTTGGCCAGCAAGCCATCGAGTATCGGGTCAAGCACCGGGCTGAGCAGGTTGTCGATAACCACGCCGAGCGTGCTGTTGACGCCCGCCAGCACGTCCGCCGTGGTCGTGAGCAAGCCACCCAACAGGCTTGAGCCGGTGGGTTTGTAGGCCTGCACCTGAACCCCGCTCAACGTGCCTTTCAAACTGTTGACCACGCTTTGTGTGCCGAAGCTGTAGGTCATTGGCGTTTGCTTGATTTCCGGTGGCTGGTTGTAGGTGTGAATGTTTTGCATGCTCGCCACGGAGGTATCAACCTTCACCCCCAGACCGCCGCCATAAAACGGTTTGCGCGTGCTCTGATCACACGTCGCCGAGCCCAGCCCGAGCAACGGAATGGTGCAGGTGATGACGCCAACATCAATCAATGCCAGCGGCTGTACGGTGACATCGGCCGAAGAGGAGAAAGCATTGGCGGCGTCGATCTTGCCGACCTTGAGCTTGACCAATGAGGAGTTGGTCTGGGTGGTCAGGCTTTTGCTCGCATCGCTGACACAGTTGAAATCGGTGACGTGGCTGTCGGCCGCGGCGGCCTCCAGCAAGATGTCGATGCTGGAAGTGGGCAGAATCTGCAGATTGGTGCGCTGACAGGTGCCACCCAGGGCGCAGAACAACGAGTTCAGTGTGCCGGCAATGTTCAAGTGCAACAGGTTGTTGAGAGTGTCGGTCAGACCGCCCACCAAGGGCGTACTGACGATGGCGTTGGCGAGCCCGGACACGTTGCCCAGCACCGGCAGATTCAGCGAAATCAATGTGCGTACCTGCGCGGTTTTCACGTAGATGCGGTTGGCGCCCATCGGGTCAGCCTTGGCCAGCGCCGGGTTGCCGACCGCCGACAACTGCGGCGGCTGGATCACTTTGACTTTCACCGAGCCGTTGACCAGCCCGGGAATGCTCAGCGGCACGCTGGCCGTCAGGGCGTTCTGACTGTTGGCCAGTTGCACGACGGCTTCGAGCAACTGGAACACTTGCAGATTGGCATTGAGCGCGGCCGAGGTGGCGCCGGTCTGCAGTTGCAGCAATTGCCCGAGCACCACCGAGGTGTTGCCGACGATGGCTTTCAATCCGACCAGTCCACTGACCGCGACACTGGTGGTGGTGCCGCCCTTGGTCAATACGGTGATGGCGGTGTCGAGCAGTTGGTTGACCTGAATACTCTGGCTCAACACCTGCGTGTAGTTGCCGGCGTCCACGTGCAGATCGAGCGCCAGTTGGTTCAGATAGCCGAGCAGACTGATATTGGTATCGACCAGGCCTTGCCAACCGGCAACGCTGAGGTTGAGGCTGCCACCGAGCAAGCCGCCCCACAGCGCATTCAACGCCGCCGACTTGCTCGCGTCGACCGTCAGCGCGGTAGTGCCAATGGTCAGTTGCGCCAGCGGCGGCAGAATGGCCGAAGTGCCGACCGCCCTTGCGTGCAGACGTGTCGTTGGCGACACCCTGCCCGGCTGGAACAGCGCATACAGAGCGGCAGCCACACTGGTGGGTACCACGCGTGTGGCGACGACGCTGATTGCTGCTTTTTTGCTCGCATCCATCGTGAAGGCGCGCAGATTGTTTGCACCCGGCTGCACGGTGCCACAGGTGACGGTGAGGGTCGTATCCGCTGCCACGGCAAAACCGTTGCGCGCCGCACTGGCAGTGGCATAAGCCGCAGCGCTGAGGCCGGTCAGACAATCCCCGCTGCGCGAGACCGCCTCGAGCGCGGCGACATCGACCACCCGCTGCAAGCGCCGTTGTTCCATGTACAGGCGACCGCTGTCGACCACCAGCACCATGCACACCAGCGCAAGACCGAGGGTCAGCGCCGCCATCAGGCCGATCGCCCCGCGTTGCCGCGCCGGGCCGTTGAAATGCGAGCGAGGCGACATGGCGCACTCCTTTGCCGTTACCTCCATTGGTGCAGTTGAGTGTAGACGGGCTCAGTGAAGCTGCTGGCAACGCGCCAGCCATCAACACACATTTTCTGAACAACTCAAAACCTGTGGGAGCGGGCTTGCCCGCGATGGCGGACTGTCTGACACATCAATGTTGGATGTGCCGCCGTCATCGCGGGCAAGCCCGGCTCCCACAGTGACCGAGGCGTCCTCAGGATTTGTATTTCAGCGCGGTGGATAGTTGGTGAGGATGCGGGCGACCGTCTCGCGGATGGCATTGCTGCGATCTTCTGGATTCGGTTTGCTGGCGAGCATCTGCTCGTCGCTGCCGCGCCACACCAGTTTGCCGTCCTTGCCGTCGAGCAGGTCGATCTGGATGGTCGCAACCTTGTAGGTGATGTTGCGCGTTTCGTTGTACATCGGCGCGCCCCAGTAGCCATTCCACGGGCCGCCCCAACCGCCGCCGTAATTGGTCGTCACTTGCTGCTGACGATCCTCGACGATCAGGTAAGTCTGCACACTCAAATCACCCTTGGCCCCCGCCGCCGCCGGGCGCAAGCCGCGTTGATCGAGCTGATCGGTGACGGCCTGACGGATGCGTTGCTCGGTCAGGTCGCTTTTGATCCGTGGGTCATCGGGGCGATATTGCAGGGCGGGGTCTTTCCAGCTCCAGCTGCGATAAGCGGCAAAGTCGCGGCTGGCGTCGAAGTCATGATTGACCTGGTTGGCGGCGCAAGCACTGAGCAGCACGGCCATGGTCAGTAATACGAGACGGCGGAACATGGTTTTTCTCCGGTTGAAGACATGAACCTGCTAGAGCTTCTCATTTGCCGGAAGCTAACTGGGAGGATACGCCGACATGGCCTTTTCCACAGCCTCGCGAATCGCATCCGTGCCATCGATCTGATTGCCCTTGGCGCCGGTTTCAGCGCTGGCACTCCACACCGGTTGGCCGGTGCCGGCGTCGAACAGATCGACCTGCACGACCACGACCTGCTCCGAATACGTGCGCACCACCGGCACACTGTTGTACATGCCGACGCCGCGGCCATAACGATCATAGCCACCGTATCCGCCGCCGTAGTAACCGTAATCGTCCTGAACCTGACGCAAGCGGGTTTGCAGACTCAGACGAGCGCTGACCAACAGGTCGGCCGGACGATTGTCGTGCAACGGGCGCAGGCCGCGCTGATCCAGCGCATTGCTCACGGCTTCGGCGACTTGCGCTGAATCCGCCCACGCGGTGCCCGGCGGCAACTGCCCGTTGAGCCAGGCCCAACTGCGGTAACGCCCGTAATCGCGTGGCGGCGCCGGGTAGGCGCTGCGATCAAAGGTCTTGGCCGCTTGCGGCGGTGCCGGAGGCAAGGGCCGCGACTGCGCCACGTAAGGGTTGCTGCCCTGGCAGGCGGCCAACCCCAGACAGATCAGCAATAACCCGGATTGAGCTTTCATTTCGCGCTCCGATCAGATCGGCCGACAGATCCAGTGCAAGTAACGCCCAAGCCCGGCGAAGCTTGGGTGGCGACGGTGAGCGAGCTCCATCTCGAGCAAATCGACGAGTTCGGCGCGGGCCTGGAATTCCACCGGCATGTAGTCGTGAAAAACCCGAATCCCACTCTGGGTTTCGACCTGCCACAAGCCGTGGAGTTGCGTTGCCAATTCCCGAGGATCGAGGGGCTGTTGCGGGGTCAGGCTCTGCTTTTCACCGGCCATGTCGTTCTTGCGCATTTTCTTGAAATGGCCTTTGAGCAGGTTGCGGTAGATCAGCGCGTCGCGGTTGTAGAACGCCAGCGACAACCAGCCACCGGGCTTGGTCAGTTGATGCAGCACCGGCAGGATCGCGTGGGGTTCGGCGAGCCATTCGAGCACCGCGTGGCAGATCACCAGGTCGTAAGGTTCGGTGAGTTGCCCGAGCAATTCCTGCCACGGCGCCTGAATAAACGTCGCGGTCTGCCCGGCTTCGGCGAAACGCTGGCGGGCACCTTCGAGCATCGGTTCCGCCGGTTCGGTGAAGGTCACGTCGTGGCCACGTTCGGCCAGCCACAGCGACATGTGGCCGAGACCACCGCCGATGTCGAGCACCCGCAACGGGCGATCCGGCAGGGCTTCGGCAAGGTCGGCCTGCAACACCGCGAGGCGGATCGCGCCTTTGGCGCCACCGTAGATTTTTTCGGCGAAACGCGTCGCCAACTGATCGAAATGCCGGTCGCTCATCAGCTGAACCGCCGTTCGCTGTCGGCGAGCTTGGCACGCACCACTTCATTCATGTCCAACCCCAACTCGCTGCACAGCAGCAACAGGTACAGCACGATATCGCCGACTTCCTGCCCGGCGTGGGCGAGTTTGTCAGCGGGCAACTGGCGCGACTGGTCTTCGCTCAGCCACTGGAAAATTTCCACCAGCTCGGACATTTCGACGCTGGCGGCCATTGCGAGGTTTTTCGGGCTGTGAAATTGCCGCCAGTCATTGCGATCGCGAATGGCGTGCAGGCGCTCGGTCAGTTCAACAAGGTTCATCGGGTTCTCCTGAAGGCGTATAGCTTCAAGCGGATACCCGCTGAAGGCAAGGCCCATGTAGGAGCTGCCGCAGGCTGCGATCTTTTGATCTTGATCTTTGAAAAACAACATCAAAAGATCGCAGCCTGCGGCAGCTCCTACAGGTTTTACGTTCGGCGCTGCATTGGGCCATACTCGTGGCAGGGAACTCGGCCACCTGCGTTGTGGCCCAAGGCTCAGCTCTTTCATCAGGATGAACACATGCAGGTAGAAAGCTTTTTCGAATGGCTCGGACAGGCGCTCGGGTCGGTCATCCGCTTTATCGTCGATGGCCTGAGTGGGCTTTTCAATATTTTGAGCAATGCTGGCGGCAACTTCGTCGACGGGCTGGCAAAGACGCTGGGCATGGACACGTCGATCATCAGCATCATCGCGCTGATCGTCGGGTTAATGCTGTTGTGGTCGGCGATTCGGGCGTTCATGAACGCTTCGATCATTGCCGGGATCATCTGGTTGTTGCTGGGGTTGTGGTTGCTGAGCTGGATTATTCACTGAGACAAAACCTTGTAGGCCTTCGCCTGCTCGCGATAGCGGAGTGTCATTCGACGCTGTTGTGACTGGACCGACGCTATCGCGAGCAGGCGAAGGCCTACAGGGGATAGCGTTAATCGCTACAATGCCGCTCCCCCAAGGAGCCCGCATGTCCAACCTGACCGCCGACTGGCGCGACCGCCCGACTCACCGCAAGGTCTGGGCGCTGGCCGCGCCGATGATTCTTTCCAATATCTCCGTGCCGCTGGTGGCGCTGGTCGACAGCACCGTCATCGGCCATTTGCCCCACGCCCATCAATTGGGGGCGGTGGCGGTCGGCGCCAGCCTGTACACCTTTCTCGCTTGGGCCATGGGTTTTCTGCGCATGGGTACCACCGGCTTCGCTGCACAAGCCGCCGGGCGCAGCGACGGTGCGGCGTTGCGGCAAATTCTTCTGCAGGGCCTGTTGCTGGCGATGGGGCTGGCGCTGGTGCTGGGCACCCTCGGCGTACCGTTGAGCGGGATCGCGCTGCACTTCATGCAGCCGTCGGCGGAACTCGATCAGCTCACCCGCGATTTTATTCACACACGGCTGTTCGGTCTGCCGGCAGCGCTGGCCAGTTACGCATTGGTCGGCTGGTTCCTCGGCACGCAAAACGCCCGGGCGCCGCTGGCGATTCTGCTGACCACCAATTTGATCAACATCGTCCTCAACCTGTGGTTCGTCATCGGCCTGGATTGGGGCGTGGTCGGTTCAGCCCGGGCCTCGGTGATTGCCGAGTGGAGTGGTGCCCTCCTCGGCCTGCTGCTCACTCGCAAGGCTTTGCGCGCGTATCCGGGGCACATCGTCTGGGCTGCACTGAAAGTCTGGCAGAGCTGGCGACCGTTGCTGGCGGTCAACCGCGACATCTTCATTCGCAGCCTGGCGCTGCAGTCGGTATTTTTCATGATCACCGTGCAAGGCGCACGGCTGGGTGATGCGACGGTCGCCGCCAATGCGCTGCTGCTCAACGGTTTGCTTCTCACGGCCCACGCACTGGACGGACTGGCGCACGCCGTTGAAGCATTGTGTGGCCACGCCATCGGCGCCCGTGATCGGCTGGCGCTGCGCCGCTCTCTGGTGGTGGCCGGTGGCTGGTCACTGATCGCCAGCGTGGGGTTTGCCGCGCTGTTTCTGCTGGGCGGACACCTGTTCATCGAGATGCAAACGGATATCCAGAGCGTGCGCGAGACCGCGTTCATCTACCTGCCCTACCTCGCCGTGCTGCCGTTGATTGCGGTGTGGAGTTACCTGCTCGACGGCCTGTTCATCGGCGCCACCCGCGCTCGGGAAATGCGCAATGGCATGCTGCTGACCGTCGTCCTGCTGCTGCCGTTTGCCTGGGCGCTGCAAGTTTTGGGCAATCACGGCCTGTGGATAACGTTTCTGCTGTTCATGGTTTTGCGCAGCCTGACGCTCGGAGCAATGGCCTGGTGGCTCAAACGCAACGATGGCTGGTTCAGCGGCGGCGCTCACTGACCGGGCGTGTGCTTGATGAACCCGACGACTTGCTCAAGCACCGGCGCCAACCGGCGCAATGGTCGCGACAGCGTCGCCACCAAAGTGATGTGGCTAGGTCGCGAGTAATACAGATCCTGCACCGGCACCCCGGCTTCGCGCAGCTTGCTGGCGAGGCCGCCGGTATTGCGTGTCGGGTTGACCAGATCATCCTCGGTCGCGGCGATCAGCAACGCAGGCGGTGCGCCGCGAGTGACATGATGGATCGGCTGCGATTGCGGTGGTGAGTCGGGCCAGAAAAACACCGGACGCACATCGGGGTTTTCGATTGGCAGGAAGTCGTAAGGCCCGGCCAATCCGATCCAGCCACTCAAATCCTGGGGCGACATCCCCACCGGCACGAGCCATCGCGCGTCCAGCGCCAGCATGGCCGCGTTGTAGGCGCCAGAACTGTGGCCCATCAGATACAGGCGCTGCGGGTTGCCGGAAAACTGGCGAATGTGCGCCCGGGTCCACGCCACTGCCTGCGCGCCGTCCTCCAGAAACAATGGATAACGCACCTGCGGATACAGCCGATAATCGGCAATCACCGCGACAATGCCCTGCGACGCGAGGGCCTCGCCGACGAAGGTGTAATCCTCGCGCTGGCCACTGTTCCAGCTGCCACCGTAAAAGAACACCACCACCGGCGCGTCTGCGAGCGGATGCCGGGGGACATACACGTCCAGCTTCTGCCGCGGATCTTCACCATAGGCAATGCCCGCGGTCCGGGTGAAAGACGCCTCCGGGGTCAGGGCGTTGAGCAGCTTCACCGGCGAACAACCGCCAAGTGCCAGCAACACCAGTGCGCTGATCATTGCGCCGAACCATGCTCGGTAGGTACGTGCCATATCCGTCCTGTCTTAGTGATGATCCTGCTGCCAGTGTCGACGCAGATGCTCGAGTCGCTCGTGCTGAGTCAGCCCTTCCGGCAGCGGCGGCAACACCTCCCGCGGATGCTGCAAGCGTAGCCATAGCCAGTCATCGAGCACGCTGCGATCAGTGAATCCCAGCACCAGACCCTGCTGGACGTGCCGCCATAGCAGTGGATAAGCGACGTTGAGCGATTGACTCCAGCGGTAGGCATGTTGTTCCAGCAGACAGCTTTGCAGGCGTTCGCGCTGCCGACGACTGAGGGATTCTTCAATGCCCAGCGGGGCAACGGCCAAGCGTGGATTGCGCAGCTGCTGCCAGCCTTCACTGCCGATCGCACGGTCCGCCCAGGTGCCGCCAAACCACTGCAGTTGCTGGATAGGCCCGAGCCAGCGGCTCAGTTCGCGGGCATCGCAGGCATCGAAAAAATAGCTGGCGGTCTGGCGGTTGTAGTAACTCAGCAACGCGCGGTGGCTGAGGCCGAAGGAAACCGTGAGCATGCGGCGCAAATGCGCGAGCAGTTCATCCGCCGGCGCCGGACTTTGCAGCAACAGACCGCGCCAGGTCTGCGGATCGCGCTGACACAGCGCGATCAACGCCGGGCAACCTTGCAGCCTGATCAACAGCGGCCCGAGCTCACGCGACGACTGAAACTCGGTAGCGTCAAACAGCCAGAACCATTGCACGCCGGAGAATCCCTGACGCAGCGTACGCATGGCCAGAGAGGTCTCCACGCTGTCGAGCAGCAGCCACTGCGCAGGGGCATCGCGCCCCGGGCCGCTCATCGTCCGCCACTCTGTTCAAGGGCGGTGACCAATCGGCAGGTGCACACCGTTTGCGCACAGTGAGCAAAACTGCCGCCCCCGGGTATCAGGCATAACAGCAGCAACGGTTCGGCCGATTGCAACAGGCGCTGCGTGCCCTCATTCAGCGGCATCGGTGTTGCCGGCAACGGCAGCGCCTCCTCGGGGTCGGCCACGGCGGCGGGACGTTGCAGGACGCCACTGATGACTGGCTGATCCGGATCCCCTTCAAGGAAACTCACCACCACTTCGACACCTTCGCCCAGTGTCGCGATCGGCGTATCCGCCAGTGCCGGCGTCAACGCCAGCCAGCAATGGCTGGGGGCGGCGCCTTCGCCTTGGTACAGCCAGTCGAATTGCACGGCGACCGGACGCGAGCGATCCGGGCGCGGCTCGTCGACCGCTACAACCCAGGCCCGTTGCAGACTGTGCATGCGTCGCCTTGGTGGCGCATCCACCACCCACTCCGAAGCTTGTTCAAGCGCAAAGATACGGTTGCTGTACGCAGGCTCCTGAAGTTGATCGGCATGATGTTCGACTCGGGTCAGCAACCAGCGCCGATTGCACTCGGCGAAAGGGTGACCGGTCAGGGGCAGCCATTGACCACTGCGCAGCCGCGCCAGATCGGTCTGACCTTCAGCGGTCCGCAGCGTTTGCGTCGTCTCGGCGTTCGCTACGTTGGCTTGTAATTGCCATTGCCGAACAGCCGGCACGGCGTCTTCATCAGCCATGGCAAACCGTGCCACTGCCGTCTTCGGCAAACCGGCAGGGTCATCGCCAAACACCAGGCAATGACCATCGCGACGGTGTTCGAAGTGATAGTGGATATGCGCCTGCACGCACAAGCGCTGGAGAAACTGCAGATCCGATTCCTGGTACTGAGTGCAAAAGGTCCGGGGCAGGTGTTCGGCGCAACCGTCGAAGCGGCGTTGGCCAGCGATGATGCCGTGCTCCTTGAGCACCTGCTCAAGGATCTGCACCACGGTTCGACCGCTGAAGATGCGTTGACTGAAGCGCAACGCCAGACAGCTCAGTCGGGGCCCGAGCTGCACCCGGCACAACCGCGAGCCGCTGCCATGTTCATACTGGATCAGGCTCTGCAACTGGCCGTGCACCCCCTCTTGCGAGGCGCCAAAACACAGGAACGCCGATCGGTACAACAAGCTGGCAAGGTCCAGTTGCGGATCTTCGATCACGACATCGATTTCAAACGCGAACGGTTCGCTCAGAGCCTCGTTACCGGTAAAGGCCAGGACTTCGAAGGGGTCGGGCAGACCCGCTACATCGAGACGAAACGACGACTCGTTGGTGGGATCGAACATTGGCGGAATCTCTACAGGAGGGGCGGTCGGGGATTCTCGCCGAGAGCCATGGCTGAGTAGAGAGCGCAACTACAACTTAGGAAATGACCTACGCGAAAAGCAGACCGAATGACTTTGCTGGCCAGGGGCGACCAGTATTTCGCGTGGATTTTGGGAAGGATCCCACCGAGTCATCCGAAATTTCCGCAGCTTGCGGGAAAATTTCAGACAACCCGATGGGCAGGCATCCTGATGTCAGGAAGACAGGTAGGAGGAACGGGTCAGGCCCAGACGCAAGGCATCGAGGAACTGCGTGCGCTCGCTGGCACTGATGCGGGCACTGGCGCACTTGTCGCGGTAGTGGGTCATCAGTTCTTCCGGCGACAAGTGCACGTAACGCAGCATGTCTTCGATG
The DNA here is from genome assembly GCF_058136335.1 of Pseudomonas sp. 4CAES_32.4. NCBI lineage: Bacteria > Pseudomonadati > Pseudomonadota > Gammaproteobacteria > Pseudomonadales > Pseudomonadaceae > Pseudomonas > Pseudomonas sp. 4CAES_32.4. The sequence continues at coordinate 733,059 of NZ_CM176882.1, read as the reverse complement.
GTGTCGTGGGTCTCGATGCCAGCGTGGTACACACTGCCATCGGCGTTCTGGTAGATGTTCACCGAGTCAGTGTCACCGAACAGGTTGTGCATGTCGCCGAGGATTTCCTGATAGGCGCCGACCAGAAACACGCCCAGCAGATAATCTTCGCCTTCATTCAAACCGTGTACCGGCAGGCTGGTTTCGATGCTCTGCTCGTCGACGTACTGGTTGATCTTGCCATCGGAGTCGCAGGTCAGATCCTGCAGCACCGCGCGGCGCAGCGGCTCTTCGTCGAGACGATGCAGCGGGATGATCGGCAGGACCTGATCGATCGCCCAGGTGTCCGGCAGGCTCTGGAACACCGAGAAGTTGCAGATGTACTTGTCGGCCAGTTTGTCGTTGAGCTCGTCGAGCACCTGACGATGCGAACGCTGACGCGCTTTCAGCGAGTTGTGCAGACGACGGCACACGGCGAAATAGCATTGCTCGGCCAAGGCCTTTTCGGCCAGGGTCAGCTTGCCGTCGGCGTACTGTGCAGCGACGTCGCTCATGTAGTGGGTGGCGCGCCAGTAGGTTTCGGTGACCATTTCGATGTCGGTCGGACCGAGCAGGTCGACCAGCCACTGCACGGTTTCCGGCAGCGCTTCTTTATTCTCGATCTGCGGGATTTCGTCGTTGTGCTTCTCGACGTCAGTCACCTGCACCACCAGCATGGCGTGGTGCGCGGTCAGCGAGCGGCCGCTTTCGGAGAAGATGTGCGGATGCGGCAGGCTCTGCGCGTCGCAGAATTCCTTGAGCATGCCGACCACGACACCGGCGTAATCGTCCATGTCGTAGTTGATCGAGCTGGCGTTGCGCGAGTGCGTGCCGTCGTAATCGACACCCAGACCGCCGCCAACATCGATGTGATCGACCGGCAGACCGAGGTTGCGCAGCTCGCCGTAGTAACGAATGGCTTCTTTGAAACCGTGCTGATAGTCAGCAAGGTTGGCAATCTGCGAACCCATGTGGAAGTGCAGCAGACGAATGCCCTGATCCAGACCGGCCGCGCGGAAGCGCTCGACCACCGACAGCAACTGCGCCGCCGACAGACCGAATTTGGATTTCTCGCCACCGGTGTCCGCCCACTTCGACGAGGCCAGCGACGACAGACGCACGCGCAGGCCGACCTGTGGCTTGACCTTGAGCGAGGCGGCTTCTTCGATCACCAGAGCGACTTCGGATTCTTTCTCGATCACGATGAACACATTGTGGCCGAGCTTCTGGCCCATCAGCGCCAGACGGATGAACTCGCGGTCCTTGTAACCGTTGCAGACGATGGTGCCGCCCTTCGGCGCCAGCGCCAGCACGGCCAGCAGCTCAGGCTTGGAGCCGGCTTCCAGACCGATGGAGACGTCCTGTGTGGCGATGATGTTTTCGATCACCGCTTCTTGCTGGTTAACCTTGATCGGGTACAGCGCGGTGTATTTGCTCTGGTATTCCAGGCGCTCGATGTTGGCATCGAAGGCACCGGTCAACTGGCGAACGCGGTCTTGCAGGATGTCAGGGAAACGAACCAGCAACGGCAAGGACAAACCGCTTTTGCGCAGTTGGTCGACTTGCTCGAACAGGTCGATAGGCGAGCTGCTCGGGCCGTTCGGACGAACTTCGACGCGACCGGCTTCATTGATCGCGAAATACCCGGCCCCCCAATGGCGAATCCCGTAAACACTGCGGCTGTCCGCAACTGTCCATTGGCTGCCATCGTCTTTGCGTGTGCGTCGTACGGACATCGAAGTCCCCTATAAAGAAGTCATAGTGCGTCGCCTGATCTCAGGCCGGCGCAGTCTAAAGAATGAAAATGACGGTTCGTCAGCGCGGCGGTAGACCGCGCTGACCGCGTGGAGTTTAGAAACCGGTCATGAACAGGCTCTGTGAAAACCATGGAGACGACGCCGGATCTGCAGTGTTACAGAGCCGGATCAAGCCGCAGATGGATTTCACAGAGGCTGCTAGCCGCCGGACTTCTTCGCTTTGAAACCGTGCTTGATCAGCTCAGCCAAGAGTAGCTCGACATGATCGCCCTGGATTTCGATGATGCCGTCTTTCAACGCCCCGCCAGTGCCGCAACGTTTCTTCAACGTCGTCGCCAACTCTTTGAGCGCATCTTCGGCCAGTGGCACGCCGGTGATGGTGGTCACCGTCTTGCCGCCACGGCCCTTGCTCTCGCGACGCACGCGGGCGATGCCGTCGCCGGCCGGGATCACGGTTTGTTTGCAGATACAGGCGTCCACCGGCTTACTGCATTCCGGGCAATGACGACCTGCGTCGGTGGAAAATACCAGGCCACCAAGGGCGGCGAAGGATGCGGCTTTTTTGGCCACCGGCAATCCTCTTGGGAGGACAAAGACTGATCGCAACCTTGGGCAAGGTCAGCGACCGCGAAGCCCCACTCAGGCAGGGGCAGCGCTACTGCGCCGGAATTTGGCGACGAGACTGCTGAACTGTAGGAGCTGCCGAAGGCTGCGATCTTTTGATCCTGCTCTTGAAAAACAAGATCAAAAGATCGCAGCCTTCGGCAGCTCCTACGGTGGGTCAGCAGGCCAACCTCAAACTATTCGGCACAGCTTGAAAAGGTCGCGCAGTGTAACGGCAAAAATCCCGATTGCTAAGTGCCAATCAGCGCCAATTTATGTGTTCTTTGCGACGTCGCTTTGCTGCGCCTTGAGATAGCGCTTGAGCGCGGCCAGAGAGTCCGGGCAATAAGGCTTTTGCGCAATTTCCCGCATGACCTGCTCGACCGGAATGAACCGCGCCTCCAGCACCTCTTCCGGCTGCAGTTTCAGTGGGCCGTCCCACACTGCGGAAAACGCCGAACACCACAGTCGGTTGCCGGTGTCTTCGAAGTAGAAATGGTCGTGGGCAGTCAACTCGACGCCGCTGACACCCAGCTCTTCTTCCAGCTCACGGGCCGCCGACTCGGCGTAGCTTTCGTCGGCCTGCACCATACCGCCCGCCGCGACGTCCCAGTAACCGGGATAAATCGCCTTGCTCAAGGTGCGCCGATGCACGCAGAGGTCACCGGCGGAATTGAACAGCATGATGTAGGTGCCGCGTCCGATCAGCCCGCGCTCGCGCAGATCGGCACGCACAAGAGCACCGAGCAGGTTGTCCTGTTCGTCGACCCAAGCGATCTGTTCAGCATCGGAGGCGGCGCGATGGGCCGCCTCTTTGGCGTTCTGACTCATGAATCAGCCCTGATTGAGCAGTTGACGCAAATCGATCACAGCAGCGTTGGCTCGGGAAATATAATTGGCCATGACCAGCGAGTGGTTGGCCAGCACGCCGAAGCCGCTGCCGTTAAGAATCATAGGACTCCAGACCGGTTCCTGCGAGGCTTCCAGTTCGCGGATGATCTGACGCACGCTGACCGTGGCGTTCTTCTTCGCCAGTACGTCGGCGAAGTCGACTTCGATGGCGCGCAGCAGATGCGACAGCGCCCAGGCCTGACCGCGTGCTTCGTAGAACACGTTGTCGATCTGCATCCACGGAGTCTCGACGACTTCTTCGTCAACCTGCGGCACTTCGCCGATGGCCGGGACTTCGGTTTTCAGTGCAGTGTTGAGTTTGACCCGGCCAACACTGGCCGACAAACGTTGCGACAGCGAACCGAGACGGGTGCCAACATCGCCGAGCCAGTTGTTCAGGTTGTCGGCGCGGGCATAGAACAGCGCGTTCTTTTGAGTAGGGTCGGACAGACGCGCCTGATAGCGGCTCAGGGAATTGATGCCTTCCTGGTACTCCGACTCACTGGACGGCAGGATCCAGCTCTTGTTGTCGAAGTTGAAACGCGGTTCGGCTTTGGCCAGATCGGCATCTTCCGCCGACTGCGACTGCGAACGGGCGAAGTCTTTGCGCAAGGCGCGGGTCAGGTCACGCACCTGCACCAGCACGCCGTATTCCCAGCTCGGCGTGTTGTCCATCCACAGGCCTGGCGGGAAGCGGTCGTTGGAAATGTAGCCGCCCGGCTTGTTGAGCAGCGTGCCGGCAACGGTCTTCAGGGTTTCGACCGTGGTGTAGCCAATCACCATCTGCTTGCCTTCTTTCTCGGCAGCCACTTGCGCGTTTTGTGCGACCGGAAACAGCGCCGGCTCCTGGCTCCAGTACCAGCCAAGGCCGATGGTCACCAGCAGATAGAGGCCGATCAGCGTGGCCAAAGCACGGCTGAACAGCACTCCGCCAACATAGCTGCGGGTGGCCGACTTGGGTTCAGCGGCACGTTCAGGCGCGCTGCCCGCGCGGTTTTTCCAGTCCAGCATGGCGATATCCTTTCAATCACTTGGGTTCAACGGTTCGACCACAACCATACAACAACGTGCCAAGGCCGGGCACCCGCGAGTAAAGATAAGCCGCAAATCGTATGGGCGAATGACGCTTCGCATTGAGCTCAGGGTTTCCCTGATGCCGACGCGCTTGCCGATCCGGGCAAGACATTGAAAACACTCGAAAAGCTCATCCAGCACGCAGGTGAAAGCCGAGGCAAAAAAACTGTTAGAAATCCACCCTCCTTACTTAAAACCCCCGCTGCACCGGGACTTCACCGACGAACAGGTCGAAAACAAAACCGCTCGGTCAGAAACTGAATTGTGTCGCACTGCAGATTATTGACGTACGACATTCGTGTAAGGGAAAAGAGGTGCTAGCATAGAGCCACCAGTCGATCTCAGCATGCAGCCTAACTAGTAGTCAGGATATGACCGAGCCAGAAGACCCCAGCCGTGAGCGTCTCAAGCACCACTTTGCCCAGCGGGTAATTCATCAGGCACGTCAGATTCTTGAGATATGGCAGCGCCTGCAACGCAGTGAGTGGTCCACCGTCGATCTCGCCGAACTGAGCGAGGCCAACTTGCGCCTGCTGCGTTTCGCCGAGCGTTTCGAACAGCCGGAACACACGCAACTCGCGCGGCACATCGGTCAGTCGCTGGAAGCGGTGGACGCCAATCGCGGCCGCCTCAGCAGCGGGCTGATCACCGACCTCAATCGTTTGATGCAGCGTCTGTCGCGCACCGGTCTGCGCCATGGCGATCAACTCGATCAGACCTTCCTGCCGCCGCTGCGCAAACCGATTTACGTGATGTTGCAGGATCACGACCGTGCCGAGCGGCTGGCCAAGCAGCTGGAATTCTTCGGGTTGAGCGCGCAGGCGCTGGACAGTGTTTCAGCATTTCGTTCGTCGATGGTCGAGCGCCTGCCTGCGGCGATCGTCATGGACGTGGATTTCAGCGGCGCCGGCATCGGCCTGAAGCTCGCCGCCGAAGCCCAGGTCGGCCTGGACGAACCGCTGCCGCTGCTGTTTTTCAGCCTGCATGAAACCGACACCCCGACCCGTCTCGCCGCCGTGCGCGCCGGTGGTCAGGAATTTCTCACCGGCACCCTCGAAGCGTCGAGCCTGCTGGAGAAGATCGAAGTCCTCACCTGCGTCGCCCAGTACGAACCTTATAAAGTGCTGATCATCGACGACTCGCGTGCGCAGGCCTTGCACACCGAACGCCTGCTCAACAGCGCCGGCATCGTCACCCGCACCTTGATCGAACCGATTCAGGCGATGGCCGAACTGGCGGATTTCCAGCCCGACCTGATCATCCTCGACATGTACATGCCGGCCTGCACCGGCACAGAACTGGCCAAGGTGATTCGCCACAACGACCGTTATGTCAGCGTGCCGATCATCTATCTGTCGGCAGAGGACGATCTGGACAAGCAGCTCGACGCGATGAGCGAGGGCGGCGATGACTTTCTGACCAAGCCGATCAAGCCGCGCCACCTGATCACCACCGTGCGCAACCGCGCCGCCCGCGCACGTAATCTGAAAGCTCGGATGGTCCGCGACAGCCTCACCGGTTTGTATAACCACACGCACATTCTGCAACTGCTCGAAGACTGCTCGTTCCGTGCGCGCCGCGAGAACAAGCCGCTGAGTTTTGCGATGCTCGACATCGACCACTTCAAACGGGTCAACGACAGCCACGGCCACCCGATGGGCGACCGGGTGATCAAGAGCCTGGCGCTGTTTCTCAAACAGCGTCTGCGCAAGACCGATTTCATTGGCCGATATGGCGGCGAAGAGTTCGCCATCGTCATGCCTGACACGGATATAGAAGCCGCGCACAAAGTCCTCGATGAAATCCGCCAGCGCTTCGCCGAAATTCATTACCCGGCGCAGCCACAGGATTTGTGGTGCACCTTCAGTGCCGGCGTGGTGGAAATGCACGACGACTGCGACAGCCTGATGATGGCCAGTCAGGCCGACGAGGCGCTGTACCGTGCCAAGGGCGCCGGACGTAATCGCGTGCAGTCGGCGCGGGAATCAAAGCAAAGTGCCACTTTTTCATCGGAATCCACTGATTCGGTCATAACCCTGTAACAGAACCGCAATAAATTCAGGCGCTTACCATTTCTGCCGTTGGTAGCCGTCATGCGCCTGAAGTTGCTCACCAATCTCAATACGCTGCTGCTGGTCGCCGTGTGCCTCGCACTCGGCGCCACGCTGTGGTGGTCGCAAAAAGCCCTCGAACGCCCGTACCTGTTGATGGAACGCTATCTGGGGTTGTCGCAGCAATTTCAGAACGAGGTCGCACGCAACGTCGAGGATTACCTCGCCAGCGGCGATGCCCTGCGCCTGAGCAGCGCCAGCCAGTCCATCGAAGCGTTGCAGAAAGACCTCAGTGCATTGCCGCCCGCGCTGGCCGACACCCTGCGCCCGAGCCTGACGAGCCTGGATGAATTCAGCAAAACCGACCTGCTCGCGGCCGGCAAACTGGCCGGTGATCCGCAAGCCTTGCTGTTGCAGGCCGAGCGCGAATTGAGCGCCAGTCTCGATCAGCTCAGCACCTACGCCAGCGGCAACGCGGCTTATATGACGCCGCTGCTTGTCGCCTCTCAGCACTTGGGCAAACTGTCGCTGGCGCGAGACAAATTGGTCAGCAGCGGACGCAGTGAACTGGCCGCCGACGTCGAGCGAGAGGTCAGCAATATTCGCGCACAGGCGCAGGTGATCGATGCCCTGCCCTTGCTTGGCGTGGTTGCCAGCAGCGAGTCGGGCAGTGATGATTTCGCCGCAATGATGGGTATCGAGAACACCGAAAAAACCGCCGCCGAAGATGCCGGTGTCAGCTTCAAACGCGAACTGAACAGTCTGCTCGGGCGCTACCCGGCGGAGCTGGCACGCACTCGCGATCAGATCCAGAAACGCGCAGACCTCAGCACAGCGACTCACCAGAAAATCGCCGCCGTGCAGCAGGCCATCGCCGGTCTTGAGCCGGTGGTACGCGCCCAGCACGGGCAGATTCAAGGCGAAGTACGCCTGATACAGGGCGTGATGATCGGTCTGATTCTGCTGATTGCGCTGCTCATCGACACCCTGCAGCGCCGACTCTCGCGCACCCTGACCAACCTCGCGCCGGCCCTGTCGACCTGGGCCGAAGGCGACTTCAGCTGCGATATTCATTTGGGCAAAACCAATCGTGAATTGCACGACATCGAAGCCTCGTTGAACCGCTTGCGCGCCTATCTGGTCGATCTGGTCGGGACCATTCGTGGCAATGCCGAACAAGTCGCGGGCAGCAGTCGCACCCTGGCCGAACTGAGCAACGACTTGCACAGCGGCGCCGAACATCAGGCCGGCGACACCGCGCTGATCCGCGATTCCCTCGGCGAACTGGAAGCGACCATTCAGCAAGTGGCCGGCGATGCGCAGCAGGCTGCCGACGCCAGCCGTCATGCAGGTTTGGCCGTTGAGCACGGCCAGACCGTGATCGGCCAAAGCTTGACCGGGCTGCACGCGTTGGTCGGCGAAGTTCAGGGCAACGCGCAGATGATCGAACATCTGGCCGAAGAGTCGGCAACCATTGGCGGTGTGTTGACGGTGATTCGCTCGATTGCCGACCAGACCAACCTGCTGGCCCTGAACGCGGCGATTGAAGCGGCCCGCGCCGGGGAAATGGGTCGTGGTTTTGCTGTGGTCGCTGAGGAAGTGCGTTCGCTGGCGCAGCGGACTGCCGGGGCGACGGCGGAGATTCAAACGTTGATTGCCGGCCTGCAAACCGCCGCCCGGCAATCCGTCGAAGGCATGCGCGCGCAGGTTGAACATGCCGAAGCGACAGCCAATCAGGCACAAGCGGCGGATGGCGCGCTGGATAAAATTGTCGGCGCGATCCAGACCATTTCCGACACGGCGATCCGCATCGCCGACGTGACGGCACAGCAGAGCGGCGCGGTCAGCGAGATTCGCGATCACAGCGAGCGAATTCATCAGTTGGGTGGGGATAACCTGGTGAGGATCGGTCGAGGGCGTGAACAAGGTGAGAATCTGCTGGCATTGGGCGGGCAATTGCATACCGCCGTTCAGGCCTTTCGCGTCTGATAGACCGCTATCGCGAGCAGGCTCACTCCTACAAGGGAACGCATTCCAACTGTAGGAGTGAGCCTGCTCGCGATTGCGTCATTCGTATCACCACATATCTTGCGGAATGACCGGATCAAATCACTTGGTCAAATATTTCACGCAAACATCGCCCATCGTGCTGGCTATTGCATAGAACTGGACAGTCACAAAGTCTTTGCGGCATAGTCGCCGGGTTCTGAACATTGCTCACCCATAACAAGGACAACGCAGATGGCAACCCTACTGGTGCTGCACGGCCCCAACCTGAACCTGCTCGGCACCCGCGAACCCGGTACTTATGGTTCAACGACCCTGGCGCAGATCAATCAGGATCTGGAACGTCGCGCCCGTGAAGCCGGCCATCATCTGCTGTATCTGCAAAGCAATGCCGAGTACGAATTGATCGACCGCATCCACGCCGCACGTGGCGAAGGCGTCGATTTCATTCTGATCAATCCAGCAGCTTTTACGCACACAAGCGTCGCATTACGTGACGCGTTGCTGGGAGTGAGCATCCCATTCATCGAAGTGCATTTGTCCAACGTGCACAAACGTGAACCTTTCCGCCATCACTCTTACTTCTCCGACGTAGCGGTGGGAGTGATCTGCGGCCTTGGCGCCAGCGGTTACCGACTGGCCCTGGAGGCTGCGCTAGAACAGCTTGAAACACAGGCAACGACTTGATTTACAAGCGTTAAACGCCCCTGACCGACCCTTGGGAGTTGATGATTCATGGATATCCGTAAAGTTAAGAAATTGATCGAATTGCTGGAAGAGTCCGGCATCGACGAGCTCGAGATCAAGGAAGGCGAAGAGTCCGTACGCATCAGCCGTCACAGCAAGACCCCGGCTCAGCAGTACTACGCGCCGGCTCCGATGCAAGCACCGGCCGCTGCGCCTGTTGCTGCTCCGGTTGCTGCTGCAGCCCCGGCTGCCGCTGCTGCTCCAGTGCTGAACGGCACCGTAGCCCGTTCGCCGATGGTCGGCACGTTCTACCGTAAATCTTCGCCAGCCTCGCCAGCCTTCGTTGAAGTCGGCCAGACCGTGAAGAAAGGCGACACTCTGTGCATCGTCGAAGCCATGAAGATGATGAACCACATCGAAGCTGAAACCAGCGGTGTGATCGAGTCCATCCTCGTCGAAGACGGCCAGCCGGTTGAGTACGACCAACCGCTGTTCACCATCGTTTGAACTGCGGAGAGCCTTTGATGACTGCGAAGTTGGAAAAAGTTCTGATCGCTAACCGCGGTGAGATCGCCCTGCGGATTCTGCGTGCCTGCAAAGAGATGGGCATCAAGACCGTCGCCGTTTACTCCAAGGCCGACAAAGAGCTGATGCACCTGGGTCTGGCAGACGAATCCGTCTGCATCGGCCCGGCGTCTGCCGCTCAGTCCTACCTGCACATCCCGGCCATCATCGCTGCTGCTGAAGTGACTGGCGCCACCGCCATCCACCCAGGCTACGGTTTCCTCGCGGAAAACGCCGATTTTGCCGAGCAGGTCGAGAACTCCGGCTTCGCTTTCATCGGCCCGAAAGCCGACACCATTCGCCTGATGGGCGACAAGGTATCGGCCAAGCACGCGATGATCGAAGCGGGCGTACCGACCGTTCCAGGTTCCGACGGCCCACTGCCGGAAGACGAAGAAACGGCATTGCGCATCGGTCGTGAAGTCGGCTACCCGGTGATCATCAAAGCCGCTGGCGGCGGTGGTGGTCGCGGCATGCGCGTGGTGCACAAGGAAGAAGACCTGATCGCCTTCGCCAAACTGACCCGCACCGAAGCTGGCGCGGCGTTCGGCAACCCGATGGTGTATCTGGAAAAATTCCTGACCAACCCGCGTCACGTCGAAGTGCAGGTTCTGTCCGACGGTCAGGGCCACGCCATCCATCTGGGCGACCGCGATTGCTCGCTGCAACGTCGTCACCAGAAGGTTCTCGAAGAAGCGCCGGCACCGGGCATCGACGAGAAAGCGCGTCAGGAAGTCCTGGCTCGTTGCGTCAAGGCGTGCATCGACATCGGTTACCGCGGCGCGGGCACTTTCGAGTTCCTGTACGAGAACGGTCGTTTCTACTTCATCGAAATGAACACCCGTGTTCAGGTGGAGCACCCGGTTTCGGAAATGGTCACCGGTATCGACATCGTCAAGGAGATGCTCAGCATCGCCGCTGGCAACAAGCTGTCGTTCACGCAGGATGACGTGGTGATCCGCGGTCACTCGCTGGAATGCCGGATCAACGCTGAAGACCCGAAAACCTTCATGCCGAGCCCGGGTACGGTCAAGCATTTCCACGCGCCAGGCGGCAACGGCGTTCGCGTCGATTCGCACCTGTACAGCGGTTATGCCGTTCCGCCGAACTACGACTCGCTGATCGGCAAGCTGATCACTTACGGCGCGACCCGCGACGAAGCCATGGCACGCATGCGCAATGCCTTGGACGAAATCGTGGTTGACGGGATCAAGACCAACATCCCGCTGCACCGTGATCTGGTTCGTGACGAAGGCTTCTGCAAGGGCGGTGTGAACATTCACTACCTCGAGCACAAGCTGGCTGGCGAGAAGCACTAAGCTTCAGCCCGCACCAGACAAAGCCGCCTTCGGGCGGCTTTGTTGTTTCTGCAGTAAAGAAAATCAAAAGATCGCAGCCTTCGGCAGCTCCTACAGGGGATCGCATTTCAGTGTAGGAGCTGCCGAAGGCTGCGATCTTTTGATCTTCAACCATGTTCGTGTTCTGCCGCGCGCTCGCGTAAACTTGCGCGCTTCTCGCAGGCCGCTAGGCTGCAATCAATATTTTTTCAAAGGTGCCCGCCATGCCTTGGCTGCAAGTACGTCTCGCCATCAGCCCGGAACAAGCCGAAACCTACGAAGACGCTTTCCTTGAAGTGGGCGCCGTGTCGGTGACCTTCATGGACGCCGAAGATCAGCCGATCTTCGAACCGGAACTCAACACCACGCCGCTGTGGGCGCACACCCATTTGCTGGCGCTGTTCGAAGGCGGCACTGAACCGGCACCGGTTCTGGCCCACCTGGAACTGCTGACCGGCAGCCCGCTGCCCGAGCATCACAGCGAAGTCATCGAAGATCAGGATTGGGAACGCAGCTGGATGGACGGTTTTGAACCGATGCGTTTCGGTCAGCGCTTGTGGATCGTGCCGAGCTGGCACGCCGCGCCTGAGCCTGATGCAGTCAATCTGCTGCTGGATCCGGGCCTGGCCTTTGGCACCGGCACGCACCCGACTACCGCGTTGTGCCTGGAATGGCTCGACGGCCAAGACCTGAAAGACTGCAACGTGCTGGATTTCGGCTGCGGCTCGGGGATTCTCGCGATTGCCGCCCTGCTGCTCGGCGCCAAAGAAGCCGTCGGCACCGACATCGACGTGCAGGCGCTGGAAGCCTCGCGCGACAACGCCGGGCGCAACAACATCGCCGACGAGCTGTTCCCGCTGTACCTGCCGGAAGATCTGCCGCAGGTCCAAGCCGACGTGCTGGTCGCCAACATTCTGGCCGGCCCGCTGGTTTCGCTGGCGCCGCAACTGTCCGGGCTGGTCAAGTCCGGCGGGCGTCTGGCGCTGTCGGGCATTCTTGCCGAGCAAGGTGATGAAGTCGCCGCCGCTTACGCGCAGGACTTCGATCTCGATCCGATCGCCAATCGCGATGGCTGGGTGCGCATCACCGGCCGTCGGCGCTAATATGTCCGCCTGCATAATCCGGATCGCCGCATGACCGACAGCTTCGTCACCCAGTGCCCGCATTGCCAAACCAGTTTCCGTGTCAGCCATGCTCAATTGAGCGTGGCCCGCGGGGTGGTTCGCTGCGGCTCCTGCCTGCAAGTGTTCAACGCGGCCAAACAGCTGCTGGAACAACACGCCGGCAAGGACGCGGTGACGCCGGTTGCGCCATCGATTGTTGAGCCACTACCGATCATCGAGGCTGCTCCCGTTATCGAGCCGCCGCCCGTCGTCGAACCAGCTGTGCCGCGCGCCATCAGCCAAAAGCAATGGAGCGCCTCGGAGCTGGACCTCGACAGTCTTGATCTGGACGAGGAACTCGCTCGCCTCGAACAACGGGAAATCCAGCCGACCACCGAATTCGGTCGTCAACGCGAAGATTCCCTGAGCGCACGCCGCGACAGCCCGGAGCCGGACGAAACCGTCTGGCGCGACAGCCTGTTCAGCGAACGCGCCGATGAGCACACGGCCAAGCCCGAGGCAGACGAGCCAGAAGTCGCCGACATCGAACCGGTCAAATCCGAGCGCACCGAACCCTCGCTTTCGCTGGAACCGGTGGATCTGGATGACGAGCCGGCCATTCCGCAACTGCGCCTGCACGACCCGATCGACCCGAACGCTCGCCGCGAACGCTTTGCGGCCAGCGACGAAAGTGATGACGACGCTCTCCCGTCGATCGCGCCGCTGCGTAAAAAACGCGAACGCGCAGAAACCAGCGTGCGGGCCGAAGCGCTTCGGGATCTGACTGACGATCCACTGCAACTTGATTGGCAGAAGCGTCGCTCCCCTTGGGGTCGACGCCTGCTTTGGCTGTTGCTGGTACTCATCGCCGCCGCCGGTCTGGGAGGCCAATATGTTGCCTATCATTTCGAGGAACTGGCGCGCCAGGATCAATACCGGCCCTGGTTCCAGCAACTTTGCCCGCAGATCGGCTGCACAGTGCCGTCCAAGGTCGACATCGCGCGGATCAAGAGCAGCAATCTGGTCGTGCGCAGTCACCCTGAATTCAGCGGTGCGCTGGTGGTCGATGCGATCATTTATAACCGTGCGACGTTCTCCCAGCCGTTTCCCTTGCTGGAACTGCGCTTTGCCGACCTCAACGGCCACTTGATCGCCAGTCGTCGCTTCAAACCCGGCGAATACCTCAATGGCGATCTTGAAGGCATGGCGGAAATGCCGCCGCAGACGCCGATCCACATCGCGCTGGATATCCTCGATCCAGGCCCGAAAGCGGTGAATTACAGCCTGAGTTTTCATTCGCCCGAGTGAATCGCTTCACCGTTTCCCGATTGACGGCAGATTTCTGACTGCACGTGGTGCAACCAAACCACTGGCAATAACAGAATAACTGTTCAGATTTTGTTCAATTCAGCCTTTATCCAGTCATCGAGAGCGGGTATCATGCCAACCCTTTTTCGAACTCTCATGATCCGGCCCCACTTCAGGGAAGTCCTATGTCGGCGGTACGCATCGGCCCATATACATTGCAGAACGGCTTGATCCTCGCCCCGATGGCGGGCGTCACCGATCAGCCCTTTCGTCAGCTGTGCAAGCGTTTGGGCGCAGGGCTCGTAGTCTCGGAAATGGTCACCAGCGACATGAGCTTGTGGAACACCCGCAAGTCGCGCCTGCGCATGATCCACGAAGGCGATCCCGAGCCGCGCTCGGTACAGATTGCCGGTGGCGATGCACAGATGCTCGCGGATGCGGCCCGGGCCAACGTTGAGTTCGGCGCACAGATTATTGATATCAACATGGGTTGCCCGGCGAAGAAGGTCTGTAACAAGGCTGCCGGCTCCGCGTTGTTGAAGGACGAAGCACTGGTCACCGAGATCCTGCACGCCGTCGTGGCGGCAGTTGATGTGCCGGTGACCCTGAAGATCCGCACCGGTTGGGATCGCGACAACAAGAACGGGCTGACCGTGGCGAAGATCGCCGAGCAGGCCGGGATCACCGCGCTGGCAGTGCATGGCCGCACTCGCGCCGATCTGTACAAGGGCGAAGCCGAGTACGACACGATTGCCGCGATCAAGCAGGCGGTGTCGATTCCGGTGTTTGCCAATGGCGATATCGATTCGCCAGAGAAGGCCCGTTACGTGCTCGACGCGACCGGTGCCGATGGCCTGTTGGTAGGCCGCGCCGCCCAAGGGCGGCCATGGATTTTTCGCGAGATCGATCATTACCTGCGCACAGGCGAGAAATTGCCGGCACCGGAACTGATCGAGGTGGAACACATTCTGCTAGAGCATCTGGCTGCACTTCACGCTTTCTATGGGGACGTGATGGGCGTGCGCATTGCTCGAAAGCATGTGGGCTGGTATCTCGCAACCTTGCCGGGCGCCAAGGAGTTTCGCGCCCACTTCAATCGTTTGGATGGTACGGAAACACAATGCGCCAACGTTCGGGAGTTCTTCGCCGAGCGTTACAAGAGCCTGACAGGGGACGAAGAAGGGGTGGCCGCATGACGATGATGACCGAGACTTTAGTGAGTGGAACAGCACCCGTGAGCGACAACGTGAATTTGAAACAGCACCTCAATACCCCGAGCGAAGAAGGTCAGACCCTTCGCGGGAGTGTCGAGAAGGCGCTGCACAATTATTTCGCCCACCTTGAGGGCGCGTCCGTCACGGATGTGTACAACCTGGTGCTCTCCGAAGTCGAGGCTCCCCTGCTCGAAAGCGTGATGAACTACGTCAAGGGCAACCAGACCAAGGCCAGTGAGCTGCTGGGACTTAACCGCGGCACGCTGCGCAAGAAACTCAAGCAGTACGATCTGCTGTAAGCATTCAATCAAACCAGAAAGGCGCCCGCGTAAAAAACGGTCGCCTTTTTTGCTGACTTCCTTTGCTTTTGATGGAAATTGAGATGACCGACCAGACTACCCGCCTGCCGATCCGCCGCGCCTTGATCAGCGTTTCCGACAAGACCGGGATCCTCGAATTCGCCAAGGAGCTTGAAGCTCTGGGCGTCGAGATCCTCTCCACCGGCGGGACGTTCAAGCTGCTGCGCGACAACGGTGTTGCCGCAGTGGAAGTCGCGGATTACACCGGTTTCGCCGAAATGATGGACGGTCGGGTGAAAACCCTGCACCCGAAAATCCACGGCGGCATCCTCGGTCGTCGCGGTACCGACGACGCGATCATGAGCGAGCACGGCATCAAGCCGATCGATCTGGTTGCCGTCAACCTCTACCCGTTCGAAGCCACCATCAACAAGCCAGGCTGCGACCTGCCGACCGCCATCGAAAACATCGATATCGGCGGCCCGACCATGGTCCGTTCAGCAGCGAAAAACCATAAAGACGTAGCGATCGTGGTGAATGCCGGCGATTACGCCAGCGTCCTCGAAGGCCTGAAAGCCGGCGGCCTGACCTACGCTCAGCGCTTCGACCTGATGCTCAAGGCGTTCGAACACACTGCGGCCTACGACGGCATGATCGCCAACTACATGGGCACCGTGAATCAGACTGCCGAGACCCTGAGCACTGAAGGCCGCAGCGAATTCCCGCGCACCTTCAACAGCCAGTTCATCAAGGCTCAGGAAATGCGCTACGGCGAGAACCCGCACCAGAGTGCAGCGTTCTACGTGGAAGCCAAGCCTGCCGAAGTCGGCATCGCCACCGCGACCCAACTGCAAGGCAAAGAGCTGTCGTACAACAATGTGGCCGATACCGACGCCGCGCTGGAATGCGTGAAGAGCTTCGTCAAGCCAGCCTGCGTCATCGTCAAGCACGCCAACCCGTGCGGCGTGGCTGTAAGTCCGGACGCTGAAGGCGGCATTCGTCAGGCGTACGAACTGGCTTACGCCACCGACACCGAGTCGGCGTTCGGCGGCATTATCGCCTTCAACCGTGAACTGGATGCCGAGACCGCCAAAGCGATCGTCGAGCGCCAGTTCGTTGAAGTGATCATCGCTCCAAGCGTCAGCGAAGAAGCCCGCGCGATTGTTGCGGCGAAAGCCAACGTGCGCCTGCTGGCCTGCGGCGAGTGGTCGGCTGACCGCGCTGCTGCGTGGGACTACAAGCGCGTCAACGGCGGTCTGCTGGTACAGAGCCGTGACATCGGCATGATCAGCGCCGATGACCTGAAAGTCGTGACCAAGCGCGCCCCGACCGAACAGGAAATCCACGACCTGATCTTCGCCTGGAAAGTCGCCAAGTACGTTAAGTCCAACGCCATCGTCTACGCCAAGAACCGTCAGACCATCGGTGTCGGCGCTGGCCAGATGAGCCGCGTAAACTCGGCGCGTATTGCCGCGATCAAGGCTGAGCACGCCGGTCTGCAAGTTGCAGGTTCGGTGATGGCCTCGGACGCGTTCTTCCCATTCCGCGACGGTCTGGATAACGCGGCCAAGGTCGGTATCACCGCAGTGATCCAGCCGGGCGGCTCGATGCGTGATGCTGAAGTGATTGCTGCAGCCGACGAAGCCGGCATCGCCATGGTCTTCACTGGCATGCGCCACTTCCGCCACTAATCACACGATCCACTGTGGGAGCTGGCTTGCCAGCGATAGCATCTCCTCGGTCCAACTGATGAACCGAGTCGCCTGCATCGCTGGCAAGCCAGCTCCCACAGAAAAGCGCCCTGCGGCGCTCAACAGAATTAGCGTCATCCGAGGTTTTTGAAATGAATGTTTTGATCATTGGCAGCGGTGGCCGTGAACACGCCCTGGCCTGGAAAGTGGCTCAGGATCCGCGCGTACAGAAGGTGTTCGTCGCTCCGGGCAACGCTGGCACCGCCATCGAAGCCAAGTGCGAGAACGTCGCCATCGACGTGCTGGCTCTTGAGCAACTGGCCGACTTCGCCGAGAAAAACGTTTCCCTGACCATCGTCGGCCCGGAAGTGCCGCTGGTGGCTGGCGTCGTCGACCTGTTCCGCACCCGTGGCCTGGATTGCTTCGGTCCGACCGCCGGTGCTGCGCAGCTGGAAGGCTCGAAAGCCTTCACCAAGGATTTCCTCGCGCGCCACAAGATTCCGACCGCCGACTACCAGAACTTCACCGAGATCGAGCCGGCCCTGGCTTATCTGCGTGAGAAGGGCGCTCCGATCGTGATCAAGGCCGATGGCTTGGCCGCCGGTAAAGGCGTGATCGTTGCCATGACCCTGGCTGAAGCCGAAGACGCCGTACGCGACATGCTCGCCGGCAACTCTTTCGGTGACGCTGGGTCGCGCGTAGTGATCGAAGAGTTCCTCGACGGCGAAGAAGCGTCGTTCATCGTTATGGTCGACGGCAAGAATGTGCTGCCGATGGCCACCAGCCAGGACCACAAACGTGTTGGCGACGGCGACAGCGGCCCGAACACTGGCGGCATGGGTGCTTACTCCCCTGCCCCGGTGGTCACCGCCGACGTACACAAGCGCGTGATGGATCTGGTGATCTGGCCGACCGTGCGCGGCATGGCCGAAGAAGGCAACGTCTACACCGGTTTCCTCTACGCCGGTCTGATGATCGACAAGGCCGGTAACCCTAAGGTTATCGAATTCAACTGCCGCTTCGGCGATCCGGAAACCCAACCGGTGATGCTGCGTCTGCAGTCGAGCCTGGTGCTGTTGGTTGAAGCTGCTCTGGCGCAGGCGCTGGACAAGGTCGAAGCGCAGTGGGATCCACGCCCGAGCGTCGGCATCGTGCTGGCCGCTGGCGGTTACCCGGGCGACTACGCCAAAGGCGCGGCGATCAACGGTCTGGACGCGGCAGCGAAGCTGGAAGGCAAAGTCTTCCACGCCGGTACTGCGCTGCAAGATGGCCAGGTCGTCACTGCCGGTGGTCGCGTACTCTGCGCCACTGCAATGGGCGCAAGCGTCGGTGAAGCTCAGCAGCAAGCGTACAAGCTGGCGGCGGCCATCGACTGGGAAGGCAGCTTCTACCGCAAGGACATTGGCTACCGCGCCATTGCCCGTGAACGTGGCGAAACCCAGGAATAAGCTGTGCATCAAGTCCGGCGAGGGATACCCTTCCTCGCCGGGCTGTTCCGCCGCCGCGCATCGTTATATTCTGGCATCAACCTACGAAGGGATTTCGCCGTGCGCTGGCTCAGGATTGCCATAAGCTTCACCGTCACATTGCTGACCTTGCTCTGCATGCTCCCGGCCCAGGCCGCGCAAGGCAGTGGCTGGTCTGTATTGCTTGACGACCAAGGCAGTCTGCAACTGAGCGATATCCGCTCGGCTCGCTACACCAATCAATTCAGTCCCATCGACCTTGAGCGCCTCACGGCTGCCGAGCCCGATGGCGCCTTGTGGCTGCGCTTCAGACTGGCGCCCGGCAAGCACGAGCAAGTGCTGCGGATCTTCGCCCCGGACCTGTCACAGCTCAATCTCTACGTGCTCGACGGCGACAAGCTGATCGAGCAACGCAACACCGGCACCGACCAGCCTCAGGCCGAACGGCCACTGCCAAGCAGCGACTTCATGCTGCCGTTGCCCTTGAGCGACAAACCCCTCGATGTCTATCTGCGCATGGTCTCCGACCATCAACTGCGCCCGCACGTGACCCTGCAATCAGCCGTCATGAGTGCGGCCAACCACAATCAGACGCTACTCTTCGGCCTGTTGTTCGGCTGCCTCGGCATGCTGCTGCTGCACAACCTGGTGCGCTACGCCTATTCCCGCTCGCGCAGCAGCCTGTGGCTGGCGCTTTGCGAGGGCCTGCTCGGGTTGAGCCTGTTGCTGCTGCTCAACCTCGTCGGCCCGTGGTTGCCGAACTGGCACGCGATCCAGACTCCCGGCGCCTATCTGGCGTTGCTGATGACGGCTCCGGCCGGGTTGATGTTCGCCTATCGATTCTTCGCCCCGCTCGGCCCGCACCCGCTGAACAAACTGTTGCTGGGCGACATCCTGTTCATCGTCACCTGCAGCCTGCTGTTGTTGTTCGTCAACACCTTGCCGCTGAACATCATTACCTATGCGCTGGTAGCACTGGCCGGCCTGAGCATGTTGTTCGTCGCGTTCTATCACTGGCAGAAAGGCTACCGCCCGGCGCGGCTTTTCGTGGCCGCCATGGTGGTGTTCAACATCGGCACGCTGATCATCCTGCCCGCGCTGCTGGGCCTGACCCTCGTGTCGCCACAGGGCTTGATCATGACGCTGATGGTGTTCGTCTGCATCAGTGGCCTGCTCATGAGCATTGCGCTGGGCGAGCGTCAGCGCAGCATCACCGAAAGCCGTTTCAGCGTCAGCCGCGACCTCGCCGCGAGCAACGCCGAGATCAACGCCAAAGCCGAATTCCTCGCCAAGATCAGCCACGAAATCCGCACGCCGATGAACGGCGTGCTGGGCATGACCGAGCTGTTGCTGGGCACGCCACTGTCGGTCAAACAGCGCGACTACGTACAAACCATCCATAGCGCCGGCAATGAATTGCTGACGTTGATCAATGAGATCCTCGACATCTCCAAGCTCGAATCCGGGCAGATCGAACTGGATGATGTGCAGTTCGACCTTAACGCCCTGATCGATGACTGCCTGAGCATCTACCGCGCCAAGGCTGAACAGCAAAACGTCGAACTGATCAGCTTCATCCAGCCGCAAGTCCCACGGGTCATCAGCGGCGATCCGACACGCCTGCGCCAGACGCTGTTGAGCCTGCTGGAAAACGCCCTGAAAAAAACCGACGAAGGTGAAGTGCTGATCGTCGTTGCTCTCGACGAGCGCAGCAGCAAACCGCGCCTGCGCATCGCTGTGCAGGACAGCGGTGCACCGATGGAGCAGGAAGAGCGTGACGCGTTGATGCACGCCGAACTGCACAGCAAGCACTTCCTGTCGGCCAACCGCTTGGGTGGGAATCTCGGGCTGGTGATTGCACGGCAACTGATCCGCCTGATGCAAGGCGAGTTCGGTATCAAGAGCGGTGCTACCCAGGGCAGCACACTGTGGCTGACCTTGCCGCTGGACCCGGATCGCCTCGAACATCCGACCTCAGACCTCGACGGTCCGCTGCAAGGCGCGCGGGTTTTGGTGGTCGATGACAACGACACCTGCCGCAAAGTGCTGGTCCAGCAATGCAGTGCGTGGGGGCTGAATGTCAGCGCTGTGCCTTCGGGCAAGGAGGCGCTGGCGTTGCTGCGTACCAAGGCGCATCTGCGTGATTACTTTGATGTGGTGCTGCTCGATCAGAACATGCCCGGCATGACCGGCATGCAGCTCGCGGCCAAGATCAAGGAAGACCCGAGCCTGAACCACGACATCCTGCTGATCATGCTTACCGGCATCAGCAACGCGCCGAGCAAGATCATCGCGCGCAACTCGGGTATCAAACGGATTCTGGCCAAACCGGTGGCCGGTTATACCCTCAAGACCACCCTCGCCGACGAACTCAACCAGCGCAACAAAGGCCAGGTGGTGTTCCAGCCGCAAGTGGTGACCCCGGCCACGGCCGCGAAAGTGCCGAGCGATTTCCGCATCCTCGTCGCCGAAGACAACACGATTTCGACCAAAGTGATTCGCGGCATGCTCGGCAAGCTCAACCTGCAGCCGGACACCGCCAGCAACGGCGAAGAAGCGCTGCAAGCGATGAAGGCCCAGCGCTACGATCTGGTGTTGATGGATTGCGAAATGCCGATCCTCGATGGCTTTTCCGCAACGCAGCAATTGCGTGCGTGGGAAGTCAGCAACCAGCGCATTCGTACACCGATCGTCGCACTGACCGCGCACATCCTTGCCGAACACAAGGAACGCGCACGCCAGGCCGGCATGGACGGACACATGGCCAAACCGGTGGAACTGTCGCAACTGCGCGAGTTGATCGAGCACTGGGTGGCGCAACGTGATCAGCAGATCCGCGCCACAACGCAACCGTCGTGACCGACAGACCCGCAAGCGCCTGATAGACTCCTCCACGACTTTTCTCGCCAGTGAGCCTGCACCATGCTCCATGTGTTGTTCAGCGTTTACCTGAAGATGCTGGTGCTTTACAGCCCGTTCTTCGTGTTGTCGTGCTTCATTACCCTCACCCGCGGTTATTCACGCAAGGAACAACGGCGTCTGGCCTGGAAAGTCGCCATCGCCACGCTGATCTCCAGTGTCTTGCTGTATTTGTTCGGGCGGGTGATCTTCGACGTCTTCGGTATTACGGTTGACGCGTTCCGGATCGGTGCAGGCAGCGTGTTGTTCATCTCGGCGCTGGGCATGGCACAAGGCAAATCAGCGGTACAGGCCGACAACGTGCAGCAAGACGTGACCATTGTGCCGCTGACCATCCCGATTACGGTTGGCCCCGGCACTATCGGTGCGCTCTTGGTAATGGGTGTCAGCCAGCCGCACTGGGACGACAAGATCACCGCAATCATGAGTATTGCGCTCGCCAGCTTCACCGTTGGCGTGGTGTTGTATCTGTCGAATCGCATAGAACGGATTCTGGGCGATCAGGGCTTGCAGATTGTCAGCCGGCTGATGGGACTGTTTGTTTGCGCATTGGCGGCGCAGATTATATTTACCGGCATCAAGGGTTATTTGATTCATTGAAACAACAGAAAAGTATCGTTTGATTTATGCGAGTCTCATGTACTTATCTACATGAGCTGCGATTTTTCTTCGCACGGGCTCTCGGTAGACATTGAACCTCTTACGATCAAATACGTACTGCCCGCCATCAGAAACGATCTCCAGCGTTCGCGTTATATCCTCCCAGAAAAAATAATCCAGATACGTTGCAACCGCTTTGTAATGTATAGCGCATAGAAAAACCGAAACAGTGTCCGGTTCGACGACTTCACAAGGCGCATTTCTCACGATACCCGCCAGACCATCTACAAGATCACCCTTGAAAAAATCCTTCGCCAAATCATTCAATTTCAGCGCCTCATATGTCTGCCTTGTAAACTCCGCCAATCGAGGGCTCTCTTTGCCAACGATTTCAATGATGTTTTCTCGTAGCTCCTGTGTACTATTAATAACCTTCCGCGTGCGAGGTACTAGGCTACGGGGGGCAAAATTTATACTCACCAGAACAGTGCAAAATTCGAGAAACCATTTCTGACCATCTTTTTTTCGGTCATATTTCGCGTTCGCTTCCAGTTCCGCGTAAAGAAGTGAATCTTCAATATCCTGGCGATCCTGAGGGGTTACTTCGCGAGAGAATGAAACCAGACAATCACCGACGACTGAAACACCGCCAAGCGCGTAGCCGCCGCTTGAGTTAATCATTTGTGGACAAATATCTTCCATGTAATTCAAAAAAAACTCCTTACTTACCAAAATCAATCAAAAGGGGTCCGCGCGGCAGACCCCCAAAGCTCAAAAATCAAAGATTCTTGAAATAGTCATCCTGACTACCGTAAATATAACCACGCACTCGATCACGCACATAACCAAAGGCATCCTGATTGATGACTCGAGCTCCTGCCGCACGATAGATTTTCAGTTCTTCTGCGTTGTATTCACCCCAGAAGCCATTGACCAAGGTGTTTTTGCTCTTCAGGTCCAGGCAAGCCATCAACACTGTCAATTCACCGCCATCGAGGATGCAAGGGACACCTTTGAAGGTACCGCCATTATTCTCGCTAGACTTTCGTTCAATCAACTTCAGGCCCTCTTCATCCTCCTTAAGCGTGCCGAAAGCTATCGACATCATATTCATAATCTTGGCTGGATTAGGGCCTGCGATCGTTTGAAGAATTTGTAGAATTGCCTTGTTGACCGTCAGCTTTGTTTCCTTGCTTTTAAAATCGGTAAAGGTCAGATCTTTTAGACGGAAGCCGCAATTCAGCAGCGCACGATCATACTCGGCATACCATTTTTCCCGATCCTTCCGGTTTTTGTTGCAGACAGCATCTGCGCGCATTTCAGCAAACAACAAACTGTCGCCCGCGTCTTGGCGCTGCTGTGCGCTCAATGTTTCTTCGTAGACAACAACACCGTCGCCAATAATATCACCGGACGAACTACCCACACGCTTGGGCTCGGAAACAGAAAACAGACCAGAGCGCATTTTAGGTCGCTGAGCCAGTTCTAGCCCGACATCTTTAAAGTAAAGCTCCTGTGCAACGCGATCAAATGCAACTTTAACTTCAGTATTCATAATTAACTTCCTTGATATAATTAACATGCACCACTTAATGTGGAGACTCAAATTAACCAAAGACCGACACGCCAGTCAAACCAAACCCGGCACGAATAAGTTATAAATAATTACAGCCCTTACCAAGTAAAAAAATACGCACAAAACAATATTAGTCCGAACCAGAAAAAATACAGCGAAACAACATCAACAGTTACTCAAGTATTTTTGGCGCAGATTCCGTTACCGCCCAGAAACTCCAACGGAGCAGAAGATCAACTTATTTAACAGCGCTTAGCTTTGATCTGGATCACCAGGTTTTAAAGATCTCAAGCAGATACGCGCGCTCATATTCAGATTGTATCGAGCACCGACCCGCCATCGACACACGTCTGACTTGCAACTGCACAACAAGTGGGAAGTTTGCATCCCAAAGCAAGAGGGAAGCGGCCCGACGGGCCGCTGAACATCAGGAAACCGGTTTTTCGCCATACCAGCGCGGCGTGTAGACCCAATCCCCGCCGGCGGCTCTAGGGAACGTGCAAGTAGTGGACGATCCGATCAACACCATTGTGCGCATGTCCACCTGATCCGGGGTCAATGCGCCCAATGTCGTAGTGCGCAACGTTTGCCCGGGCCGACCGATGTCGCGCCCCAGAACTACTGGTGTTTGCGGCTGGCGATGCTGCGCGACGATTTCCAGCGCGCGCCCCAGTTGCCACGGACGGGCGCGGGAGATCGGATTGTAGAACGCCAGCGCCAGATCCGCTTCGGCGGCTAGATCGAGGCGTTTCTCGATGATCGACCACGGTTTGAGGTTGTCCGACAGCGACATCACGCAGAAGTCATGACCCAGCGGCGCACCGGCCTGAGCGGCGGTGGCGAGCGAAGCGGAAACACCCGGCAGGATTTCCAGATCGACACTGTGCCAGGCCGGATCGTCCGATTCGTGCAGCGCTTCGAGCACCGCTGCGGCCATGGCGAACACGCCGGGGTCACCGGACGACACCACGATCACCGAACGCCCCTCGGCCGCCAGCCGGAAGGCATGGCGGGCGCGTTGCATCTCTTCGCGGTTGTCGGTGCAGTGCTGCACTTGATCGTCGCGGAACGGGCCGGCCATGCGCACGTAGGTTTCATAGCCGAGCACGTCGGTGCAGCGAGCCAATTCGGCTTTGACGGCGGGCACCATCAGCTCGGCAGCGCCGGGGCCGAGGCCGATCACTGCGAGACGCCCGCGTGGCCGACCGATGCTCGCAACGTCCAGCGGCTGCTCGGCAATCGCAATGGCCAGGCTGTTCGCGCGGACGATCTTCGCCGCCGGTACGGCCACTGTCGCCAGAGCTTCGAGGTCACTTGGCGCTGCCACAAATCTCAGTGGCACGCCCAGTTCAAGCGCGGCCTCGCGCAGGCTCGCCGAGGCCATGTCACGGTCAGCAGCGAGCAGACAGGCGAGCGATTGCTGCGCGACTTTCGCCTGCTGCAACGCTGCGCGAACGGCGTTTGGCAGATCCACGATTTCTGCACTGACCGCCACCGCAACGCTGCGCGGATAGATCAGCAATTCGTTGGCGCTGACTTCACGTTCAGCGCTGCTGACATGAATCGAGTGCTGCGCCTGCGGATCTTCTGGCAACTGCGCCTGATCCAGCCATGGCGCCGCGCCTTCGATGCGCACGCTGTGCCCGGCCAACAGATCGGAGACAAAGCGCTTGCCCTGCTCCAGGTCCGCCAGCGCATAGCCGCTGGGTGGATTGAGCAGACAGGTGCCGAAACGCAATTCGCCACTGGTGGTGATGGCCGCCGACACTTGCAGCGCGTCAGCGATCTTGCGCGCCATGACGTTCACCCCGCCCAGCCCGCCCAACAGCGGCACCACGGCGCTGCCGTCTTCGGCAACGGCGAGCACCGCAGGCTCCGCGCCCTTCTCGATCAGCAACGGCGCCAATGTGCGGATGACAATGCCCGCCGCACACAGGGCAATGATCGGCATGTCCTGTTGATACAGTTCACGCAGGGTTTTACCGAATTCCGGGTAAGCAAGATCGGCGCCTTCAACCCGGCCGGCAAGACCATGGATCTGCGCCGCCGGATAGACCTGCTGAATGCGCCGAGCCGTGGCCAGCGCGCTCTGGCCGAGAATGACGATGGCGGGTGTGGATTGAGTCATCAGCCCTGCCACCGTTCGCCCGGCACGATAATCAGCGAGAAGTACGGCGAGGACATCGGCTCGACCTGATCCATCGGCACAATCTTCTGATTGGCCATGGTCGCGCGCTCGACGTACAGGGCCCGCTCGGCCAGACCGAGTTCTTCCAGCACCTGCCGCACCTTGGGGAAGTTGCGCCCCAGCTTCATGATCACCGCCGCATCGGCATCGGCGAGACGGCGCTTCAATTCTTCGTGCGGCAACACGCCGGACAGCACCGACAGGCTCTGGTTGCGATACACCAGCGGCGCGCCCAGCACCGAAGCACCACCAAGCATCGAGCAGACGCCCGGCACTACTTGCGCTTCATAACGTGTGGCGAGGCGGTCATGCAGGTACATGTAGGAACCGTAAAAGAACGGATCGCCTTCACAGATCACCGCCACGTCGCGACCGGCATCCAGATGCGCGGCCACGGTTTCGGCGGCTTCATCGTAGAAGTCGCTGATGACTTGCTCATACGAGAGCGGCGCCGGCAGCACTTCTGTGGTTACCGGGTACACCAGCGGCAACAGGTTTTGCGCGTCCTGCAAATGCGCTTCGATGATGCCGAATGCATTGCCTTTCTTGCCCTTGGCGACGAAGTACGCCACCACCGGCGATTCGCGCAGCAGGCGCAGGGCCTTGACGGTAATCAGTTCCGGATCACCGGGGCCGACGCCCAGGCCGATCAAACGTCCTTTGGCCTGCATCATTCGATCTCCGTGGCGAGGGCATTGACCGCAGCGGCGGCCATCGCGCTACCGCCGAGGCGGCCCTGCATGATCACGAACGGCACGCCACGGCTGTCAGCGGCGAGCGCGGCTTTCGATTCGGCCGCGCCGACGAAGCCCACCGGGAAGCCGAGAATCAGCGCTGGTTTCGGGGCACCGGCGTCGAGCATTTCCAGCAGATAAAACAGTGCAGTCGGCGCGTTGCCGATCACCACCACGCTGCCTTCCAGGTGCGGACGCCACAGCTCCAGCGCTGCGGCCGAGCGTGTGTTGCCCAGTTCACGCGCCAGCTCTGGCACGCTGTCATCGCGCAGGGTGCAAATCACTTCGTTGTTGGCTGGCAGGCGTGCGCGGGTCACGCCTTCGGAGACCATCCGCGCATCACAGAGGATCGGCGCACCAGCCGCCAGCGCATCGCGCCCGGCCTTGCCCGCGCCGTCGGAGAATTGCAGACCGTCGATCGCCTCGACCATGCCGCAGGCGTGGATTACCCGCACCGCGAGTTTTTCCAGATCGGCCGGGATGCGCGCCAGATTGGCCTCGCTGCGAATGATCGCGAAGGAGTTGCGATAGATCTCCTGACCGTCGCGGATGTAATCAAGCATCGATGGGGCTCCGAGCGCGGCCGGCGAGCAAGGTCGCGGCCGCTTCAATAGTAAGGTTGCGTGCGTGCAACGCGCCGAAACCCGGCTGCGTTGCATCGCGATAATAGAGGTCGTAATGACCGGGACTGACCGCCAGCAAGGTCGTCGAGGCACAGTGGGCAGCGGCGCAGGAACGTCGGCAACCGGAGAGGTGCACGTCGAGTGCCGAGGGCAGCAACGTCGCCAGATGACGGGCGTCCTGTTTGGTATCGGCCAATCCCTTGGCGCACCCGGCGGAACCGGTACAGGCGATCAGGTGTGCCAGTGGCTCCCTCGCGCGACTCAGCAGGTTCAGTCGTTCAAAGCCCTTGAGGACGGCGCTGGCGTCGGTCTCTTTGACATTCGGCAGCAGCAGACTTTGCCAGGGCGTGAAGCGCAGCGTTGCATCACCGAACTGGCGCGCCAGTTGCGCAACGCCGCGCAGCCTTGAAGGATCGAGACGCCCCAGCGCTGGAACTGCACCGATGTACACCCGGCCTGAGCTGTTTTGCGGGTGAGCACCGATGTGCAAATCGTTTGCTGTCGACGTGCGCGTCCAGGCGCTGACTGCTTTGATCGGCACCCGGGCCCTGAGCTGCTCGAGAAACGCCAGCATCGGCAGTTCGTCGAGCACATGGCGCATCCGCGTTTGTTCCGGCCGAGCCAGATCAAGGAACAACTCCAGCACCGCAACCACCAGCGCGTGACTGTTTTCCAAGGTCACTGCGCCAGCGGCACGGTCCCTCGGGCATCCGGCCAGACCGAACGCCAGCAAGGTTTCGCCGTCGCGTTCAAACGCCGACAACCATAAGTCATGCGGGTGCTCGAGCATCGCCAAAGCCTCGCCGCCATCCAGTTGCACAGCGAACTTGGCACTCAACTCGTGAAAACGCGGGTGGCTTTGCAACGTCTCGAGGACCTGCGCGGCAAGAGGGCGGGTGTCGAAGCGCATCTGCCGGTCGACTCCCGCAGTCGGGCTGAGCATCAGGTTGCGCACGTCGTCACCGGCGGCGGTGCGCGGGCCAAGACCGGCCGCCAGCAGACTCTCGATCAGTTCAGCGGATTGCTCACCGATCCCGCGAATCTGCAGATTGGCGCGGTTGGTCGCTTCAATGGCCCCGCCCGCAAACTGTTCGGCGGCATCGGCCACCGCATCGGCCTGATCGGCACTGAGCGATCCGCCATTGAGTTTGATCCGACAAATGCCGCCATCCAGCGCCTGGACGATACGCAACAACCCCGGACAGGCCGAGGGGCGTAAGGCGATGGACATCGGGCGTTCGTTCAAGGGGCTGACCGGCTGCGTGGGAAAGGCGCTTCGCGGGCGAAGGCGCGGTATTATGCCTGCTTTGTCCGGTGGCATGAAAAGTCTGCCCGTCGGAACGGCCTGTTTAGAGGAATATAGATGTCACCCTGGCTGACGGTAGTGGGAATCGGTGAAGACGGCTTCAAGGGCCTGGGCAAAAACGCCCGGCGCGCCTTGATGAACGCCTCGCGGGTCGTCGGTGGCCAGCGCCAACTGGATTTGCTGCCGGTGTGCATTCGCGGTGAACGCCAGTTGTGGCCCAGCCCGTTTTCCCTCGCGCCGGTGCTGGAGCGGCGCGGCGAAGCGGTGTGCGTGCTGGCCAGTGGTGACCCGATGTTCTATGGCGTCGGCGCCAGCCTTGCACGGCAGTTGCCGAGCGAAGAGATGCTGATCCTGCCCGCGCCGTCGTCCTGTTCGCTGGCCGCAGCGCGCCTCGGCTGGCCGTTGCAGGACGTAGTGACGCTGTCGCTGGTCGCCCGACCGCTGGCGGCGCTCAATGCGCAGCTGTTCAGCGGGGTGCGTCTGTTGGTGCTGAGCAACGACGGCCAGAGCCCGGCGGCGGTCGCGCAATTGTTGCGCGAACGTGGGTTTGGTTCGAGCCGGATGACTGTTCTGGAGCACCTGGGCGGCGACGCCGAGCGGCGCATCGACAGCACCGCCAACGCCTGGAACGATGCGCCGACAGCCGACCTCAACGTCATCGCCCTCGAATGCCTGGCTGATACCGGCACTGCCGGACTCACGCGTCTCGCCGGCCTGCCCGATTCAGCCTTCCGGCATGACGGCCAACTGACCAAACGCGATGTGCGCGCCATCACCCTCGCCCGCCTCGCGCCAACCCCCGGCGAACTGCTCTGGGACGTCGGCGCCGGCAGCGGCTCGATCGGCATCGAATGGATGCGCGCGCACCCGAGTTGTCGCACCTTGGCCATCGAAGCCGATAACGGTCGTCAGCAGTTGATCGAACACAACCGCGACACCTTGGGCGTACCCGGCCTGCAATTGATTCGCGGCAAGGCGCCGCAAGCTCTGACCGGACTGGAACGCCCCGACGCGATTTTCATCGGCGGCGGCGTCACGCGTGAGGGCGTCTTCGAAACTTGTTGGGAACACCTCAAACCCGGCGGCCGTCTGGTCGCCAACGCAGTGACCCTGCAAAGCGAAGTCACCCTGATGAGCTGGCGTGAACGTTACGGTGGCGAGCTGACGCGCATCCATGTCGCTCAGGCGCAGCCGCTCGGCGAGTTCGACACCTGGCGCCAGGCGTTGCCGATCACCCTGCTCGATCTGGTCAAACCCCTCGATGCGTGACGAAACCGCCGAACAACCCGCGCCGTTACGCAGCGGCCTGACCACCGGCAGCTGCGCCACCGCCACCAGCCTTGCCGCCGCGCGTCTGTTGCTCGGTGGGCAGTCGGCGGATGCCGTGCAGATCGTTCTGCCCAAAGGCAAACAGGTGCAGATGCGCCTGGAATTCTGCCGCCTCACCAGCGACGGCGCCGAGGCCGGGACAATCAAGGATGCGGGCGACGATCCCGACGTCACCCACGGTGCCCTGCTCTACTCGCGGGTTCGGCTGCTGGCCGAACCGGGGATTCGATTCAATGCCGGCGCCGGCGTTGGCACCGTGACCCGACCGGGACTGGTGCTCGGCGTCGGTGAGCCGGCGATCAATCCGGTGCCGCGTAAAATGATCAGCGATCACCTGACGCTGCTTGCCGCCGAAACCGGTTATGGCGGCGGCTTCGACGTGACGGTCAACGTTGAGGGCGGCGAAGCGCTGGCGTTGAAAACCATGAATCCGCGTCTGGGCATTCTCGGTGGCTTGTCGATCCTCGGCACCAGCGGCATCGTCCGGCCCTTCTCTTGCGCGGCATACATCGCCTCGATTCATCAGGGCATCGACGTCGCCAAGACCAACGGTTATCTGCACATTGCCGCCTGCACCGGCAACGCCAGCGAAGACACCATGCGTCGGGTCTACAACCTGCCGGAAATCGCCCTGATCGAGATGGGCGATTTCGTCGGCGCGGTGCTCAAGCATTTACGCAAAGTGCCTGTGGATAAGCTCAGCCTGTGCGGCGGCTTCGGCAAGATCAGCAAACTGGCGGCTGGGCACATGGATCTGCATTCGCGGCATTCGAGTATCGATTTGCCGCAACTGGCGGAGTGGGCCGCCGCGATTGGCGCCGATGAGGCCTTGCAGCAAGGCATTCGCGAGGCCAATACCAGTCAGCAGGCGTTGGCAATGGCCAGTGCGGCGGGGATCGCACTTGGAGATGAAGTCTGTCGCCATGCCTTGGAGTTCGCCCGCAGCGTGGTGCCAGCTCAGGTGCAGGTCGAGGTGTTTGCGATTGATCGTCAGGGTGGCATCGTCGGACAGGCCGGAGGTTTTGCATGAAGCGGATTCTGCTGCTGGGCGGCGTGACGGAAGCGCTGGCGATTGCCCGCACTCTTGGGCCGCAACATGTCTACAGCCTCGCCGGTGTGGGCCGGGTGCCGACAGATCTGACCTGTCAGGTGCGTGTCGGTGGTTACGGTGGCGCCGAAGGTCTGGCGCAGTTCATCCGCGACGAAGACATCGGTCTGCTGCTGGATGCCACGCATCCGTATGCCGCGCAAATCAGCCAGAACGCCGCGACCGCTGCGCGACTGGCCGGCATCCCCTGCTGGGCCCTGCGCCGTCCGGCCTGGCAGCCGCAGCCCGGTGATGACTGGCGCGAAGTCAGCGACTGGGCTGAGCTGATCACCGCGCTCAAGCCGTTTCGCCGACCGCTGTTCACCCTCGGCCGCGAACCACTGCAGCACCTCGATGAAATCCCTCAGGACCAGTTCTGGACCCTGCGCGCCCTCGACGTCTATCCCGGCAACGAACGCTGCGAAGTGATCGGCGCCCGTGGGCCGTTTCTCTTGGAGGATGAGCGCGCACTGTTCGAACGGCGGCATATCGATGTGCTGATCAGCAAGAACAGCGGCAGCACCGCCACCGAGTCGAAGCTGGAAGTGGCGCGCGAGCGTGGGATTCCGGTGCTGGTGTTGAAGCGGCCGGGGTTGCCAGAAGTTGATCGGGAGTTTGCCTCGGTCGACGAAATTCTCATGGCCCTTGCGCCCCTTAACCTTATCTAAAAACAAGCGCAGTTCTCACGGACGCCTTCGCGAGCAAGTCGAATCGTCGCACCGCCGCTTCCACAAGGTTCGCGACGTACACAGACTACGTGTTCGCCACCGACCACTGTGGGAGCGAGCCTGCTCGCGAAGACGTCGGCAAAGTTTGCACATCCTGTGAGATCGAAGACTCCGGCGATGGGCAGCTCAACCGGGTAGCACTTCGAGACGTCAAGCAGACCATTCGCGCACGAATAGAAAACGACCCGAATTTCGCTCAGGCAATGCGAATTGAAGCCGCTACACTCATTTATAACGGCGAAATCGAGCTGGGGCGCAGGCTTCTCAAGCTCTTGCAGGAAGCGCTGCGACACCAAACCGCACGACGCTTTTTTACTTATCGGCCCTGATCAGGCTAAATAGCCCGCGCCTGATCGCCCACCCAATGGATCTGTCCCATGAACCGACAACGGCTAGCAATTGCCTGGATCGCCTGCTTTGCAGTGCTGTTCAACATGCTCGCCATGCCGATGACCGGGGCGATGGCGCAGGCGGCCAGTTCACCGGCCGAGCAATTGCTCTGGAGCAGTTTCTGCACCGGTAGCGGGACGAAAATGGTGGCGATCAACATTGGCGCCACCGATCAAAAAACTCCGCTCAAAGACACGCATTCGAACATGCAGCATTGCTGGTGTTGCTCAGGCTCAGCGCCATTGGTGGCGTTGCCGGGGCATTCGCCGCAGCTGTATTTCGCCCGCTACGAAAGCAATCGCAGCGTCGCGCCGCTTTCACTGCAAACCCCTACCCCGCGCCAGCAATGGCCGAGTCTCAATCCCCGTGCCTCCCCTCTGGTTTGATTTGTTCGCGCAATTGACCTGCGTTTCAAATCGTTCTGGAGAACTGCCATGTTGAACAAACTCATCGTCGTCGCTGCGCTGCTGTTGCCGGCGTGCTTTGCCCATGCCCATGAATACAAGGCCGGCGAACTGGAAATCGCTCATCCGTGGTCGCAGGAACTGCCACCGAATGCGCCGACGGTCGCCGCCTATTTCATCATTCACAACGCCGGCAATACGGATGACCGCCTGCTCAGCGTCGACTCGCCGATTGCTCCAGAAGCGCAGCTGCACGAACACGTCATGCAGGGCGATCTGATGAAAATGCAGCAAGTGCCGAGCGTGGAGATTCCGGCTGGCGGCAACGTGACGTTTGCGCCGATGGCCTATCACGTGATGCTGCTCAACCCGACCGATCGCAGTCTGCTCAGCGATGGCAAACGCTTCCCGCTGACGATGCATTTCGAGAAGGCCGGCGACGTCACCGTCGAAGTTTCGGTGCAGAAAAAGCCCCCGGAAACCACACAGACTCACGCACACGCTCAGTAAGCCCTGCGGCAGACTCCGCCCATGCGCCCGCTGAGCGCCAGGCCCTTCCGGCAACGCCGTCAGACTCAAACACTGACTCGCGGCAGCTGGATCGCCCTGTTCGCCATGTTGATGATCTTCATCGGCCCACTGATTTCTCAGTCGATGCCGATGGATCAACACGCCTCGACTTCGATGCCGATGAGCATGGACATGTCGATGGACATGCCCGGTATGGATCACTCGGGGCATGACGCGAAACCGAGCGCCGAACACTGCCCGCCACAATCCTCGCACCACGTGCTGTGGGAAAAATGCGGCTACTGCAGCCTGCTGTTCAATTGCCCGGCGCTGACCGGCGGTGGCGATTTCGTCGCTTTCAATATCCCTCCGCAGAACACCTTCACTCCGCCCTCCCCGCGTCTGGGCCATGCCCGGCAGACCTTTTTCCCCGGCGCCCGCAGCCGCGCCCCGCCCATCGCCGCGTAAACATGCACCTTTGATTGCACACGGTTGAGAAGACAGCTTCAGGCTGCCGGCCGTGTCGTTTACGACTGTTTGATGGAAATTGTCATGTCCAGGTTTGCTGCTGTTCCACGCTCGGGTGCTGCCCCGGCGTCCTTCGCTTTGAACGAATCACGGATTCGTTTCAGGCACGCTACCGCCGTCCTTTGCGGCGTCCTGCTGTCCCCGCTGGTGCTGGCCGATGATCACGTCGGCCACGACCAGGAATTGAGCCCGACGGTGATCACGGCGATTGCACCGAGCTCGCCACTGACCATCGTCACCAATCCCAAGGATCCGCGCCAACCGGTGCCGGCCAGCGACGGCGGCGATTATCTGAAGACCATTCCCGGTTTCGCGCTGGTACGCAATGGCGGCACCAACGGTGATCCGGTGCTGCGCGGCATGTTCGGCTCGCGTCTGAACATTCTCACCAACGGCAGCATGATGCTCGGCGCCTGTCCGGGCCGGATGGACGCGCCGACCTCGTACATCTCGCCGGAGACCTACGACAAACTCACCGTGATCAAAGGCCCGCAGACCGTGCTTTACGGCCCTGGTGCATCGGCCGGTACGGTGTTGTTTGATCGTGAACCGGAGAGCTTCGGCGAACTCGGTACTCGTGTGAACGCCAGCGTGCTGGCCGCCTCCCACGGACGTTTCGATAAGGTCGTCGACGCCGCTGCCGGTGGCCCGTTGGGCTATGTGCGGGTGATCGGCAACACCGCGCATTCCGACGATTACCGCGACGGCAACAACGACATCGTCGCCTCGCGCTACGACAAGTGGAACGGTGACGTCGCCGTCGGCTGGACCCCGGACGCCGACACCCTGATCGAACTCACCGCCGGCAAGGGCGACGGTGAAGCACGCTACGCCGGGCGCGGCATGGACGGCTCGCAGTTCCTGCGTGAAAGCCTCGGCTTGCGTTTCGAAAAATCCAACATCACTGACGTGCTGGAGAAGCTCGAAGCGCAGGTCTACTACAACTACGCCGACCACGTGATGGACAACTACACCCTGCGCACGCCGTCCGGCACCGGCATGATGGCCGGGCCCATGGCGTCCAATGTCGACCGCCGCACCCTCGGCGCGCGGGTCAAGGCGACCTGGCGCTGGGCCGATATTCAGTTGATCACCGGCCTCGACGCACAAACCAACGAACACCGTGAGCGCAGTTCGATGGGCATCGATACCTACAAGGATCTGCCCTACAGCAAGGACGCCGATTTCCATAACTACGGTGTGTTTAGCGAGATGACCTGGTACGCCGCTGACCGTGACCGGTTGATCACCGGTGCCCGCGTTGACCGCGCTTCGGCCAAGGATTACCGGCAGACCACCGACTCGGGAATGATGACCCGCGCCAACCCGACCGCCGACGACACCCGCGCCGACACCCTGCCAAGCGGCTTCGTGCGCTACGAGCATGACCTCGCCGACAGCCCGACCACGCTCTACGCCGGCCTCGGTCACGCGCAACGCTTCCCGGATTACTGGGAGCTGTTCTCGGCAAGCAACGGCCCGGTCGGTTCGGTCAATGCGTTCGATTCGATCAAACCGGAAAAGACTACCCAGTTCGATTTTGGCGCGAACTACAAGAGCGCCGACCTCGAAGCCTGGGCCTCGGGTTACGTCGGCGTGGTGCGTGATTACATCCTCTTCGACTACACCCCGGGAATGATGGGCATGAGCACCTCCCGCGCCGAGAACATCGACGCGCGAATCATGGGCGGTGAACTCGGTGCCGCGTATCAACTCACCGACAACTGGAAGACCGATGCGACCCTGGCCTACGCCTGGGGCAAGAACAGCAGCGACGGTTCGGCCCTGCCGCAAATGCCGCCGCTGGATGCACGCTTCGGTCTGACCTATACCAAAGACAACTGGAGCGCCGGCGCACTGTGGAGGGTGGTTGCCGCGCAAAACCGTATCGACCAGAACAAGGGCAACGTGGTCGGCAAGGATTACGACAAGAGTTCGGGCTTCGGCGTGTTCTCACTCAACGGCGCCTATCGGATCAACAAGCACTGGAAGGTCAGCAGCGGCGTCGACAACCTGTTCGGCAAGGCTTACGCCGAACACCTGAACCTGGCGGGCAACGCCGGATTCGGCTACCCGGCCAACGACCCGCAAGCGATCAACGAACCGGGGCGCACGCTCTGGACCAAAGTGGATATGAGTTTCTAACAAGAAAAGTCAAAAGATCGCAGCCCGCATGTACCCCTGTAGGAGCTGCCGAAGGCTGCGATCTCTTGATCTAAAAAATTCGCCCAGCGGAGCACACGTGATGAAACAGCCCAAACCGAATTTCTACAATCTGGCCTGGCGTTGGCATTTTTACGCCGGCCTGTTCGTCGCCCCGTTCATGGTGATGCTGGCCCTGACCGGCATCATCTACCTGTTCAAGCCGCAGCTCGATTCACTGATGTACAGCAGCCTGCTCAATGTCCCGGCCGGCCATCACACGGTGCCGGCCGATGACTTGCTGCAACGGGTGAAAAGCGCTTATCCACAAGGCCAGATCACCCAGTACCTGCCGCCGGTCAACGCCGAACGCAGCGCGCAATTCGTCGTGACTAACGCCGGCCACGAACTCAACGTGTTCGTCGATCCCTACCACGGCGACATCCTTGGCGAACAGGATGCCAAGCAGAATCTGCAGGCCATCGCCCGCGCCATTCACGGCAACTGATGATCGGCACCGTCGGTGATCGGCTCATCGAAATGGCCGCCGGTTGGGGCGTGGTGCTGGTGGTGTCCGGGGTTTTCCTGTGGTGGCCGCGCGGTCAGGCCGCTGGCATTTTGTGGCCACGGCTAAACAGTCGCGGTCGTGTGTTGTGGCGGGATCTGCATGCGGTGACCGGGTTCTGGGGCGCGACGTTGCTGCTGGTGATGTTGCTCAGCGGCATGACCTGGACCGGTTTTTGGGGCAAGCAATATGCGCAGGTGTGGAACGTGTTCCCGGCGGCGATGTGGGACAACGTCCCGACCTCTGACGTCGAAGCGCGCAGCCTCAACAGCGCCACCCGTCAGACCGTGCCATGGGCGATGGAAAACACGCCGATGCCGATGTCCGGCGATCACGCCGAACACATGGCCCATGGCGGCGCCAACGCCGGCCCTGCCGCGCCGGTTATCAGCCTGCAGGACGTGCAGAACATCGCCACCGAGCGCAAGGTCGAACCGGGTTACAGCATCACCCTGCCGACCACCGCCACCGGCGTATTCACCATTGCCGTATTCGCCGATGACCCGCGCAACGACGCCACGCTGCATGTCGATCAGTACACCGGCAAAGTCCTCGCCGACGTGCGTTTCGAGCACTACGGCACCGTTGCCCGTGCCACGGAAATCGGCGTGATGCTCCACGAAGGCAAGATGTTTGGCACCTTCAATCAGATCGTCGTGCTGCTGATCTGCCTGATGATTCTGCTCAGTGCCGTCAGCGGCGTGGTGATCTGGTGGAAGCGTCGGCCACAAGGCAAGTTCGGCGTGCCAGCCCTGCGTCATGATCTGCCGAAGTGGAAAACCGGCGTGCTGATCATGCTCGCCCTGGCCGTGGTGTTCCCGCTGGTGGGGGCTTCGCTGGTGGTGGTGTGGCTGCTGGACCGCTTGGTACTTTCCCGATCGGTTGCGGCGAACGCATCCGCTTGACCGACGTCAGACAGGTTCGGGATCAATTGCTGATCCCGAGCCTGTCTGTATCAAGCAACGCTTGAATAAACAGAGCCGGCGATTACAACTCGTCCCTCGAGGTTCTATAGCTTTTCGCCGGCCCCTGTTGTCGCGACGCTCGCCAATCCGCGCCAAGACGACCTTCCTGGTTCCAGTAGTACGCCGCCTTCAGCACGCGTAAATCGCCAATGTTGGACAATTGCGAGATAAACGCGCCGGGCGACAGCACCGTTTTCCACTGCCCGCCGACAAACTCGACAGCCGGCGTCGACAGCAAGAGCCGCTCGGCCTCGGAGTAGTAAGGCGTGTATTTGATCAGCGCACCGTGCGGCGTCGAGTAATAGTGTGACTTGATGTCGAATCCTTTGCCTTTCAAGGCGAACGTGTGGGCGAACACCATCGCTGGCGACGCGTAGTTGGCGTACACCTTTTCCGGGTCCGCACTCAGCGTGCTGTTGCCGGAGGCGTACAGCTGATGTCCGGCAATCAGCGTATAGCCGTCGGGAAACCTCGGCGGTTTGTTTCTGACCGTCGTGTCCGAGTCTTTCATTGTGCGGAAAATGCGCGCCAGCGATCGCAGCGAATCGTCTTCCGCCAGCGGCTCCAGCGCGACATAGGCAGGGGTTCCTGTCGAGCTCAGAATCGCGCTCTCATAAACCGTCTGCTGCTCATAGGCACTGCCGGCGCGAAACTGTGCATGGCGGGCGGCATCGTCGGCATGATGAAAAATGGGCCCCAAAGCCAGTTCCGGTTTGTTCGCCCAGTGTTCGTCAGGCGAAAGATCCTTCATGCGTGGCGCCCAGTCGCTACCGACTGCACCCTTGCGTGACCAGAATGCGCTGGGCACCAGCACTTCCAGCTTCCCGGCCCTGGCCATACGGCGAATGTAACGCCGAAGTTCGAAGCTGCCTTTGAGAACACGCTGCCAATCATCCTGGGCTCTGGCCATTGAGGCGAAGGGATTGGCCACGAGCTTGATCTGACCGAAATTATCCAGCGGCAGATCAGGGTCGAAAGGCGCCATTTCGTAGCGCAGCAAGGCCCCATCGGCACAGGAAAAATAGATCGGTTTGAAGCCTTGCGCCGAGTTGACGAGGGCGTGCGCCCGGCACACGTCCAGTGGCGAGAAGAAGTGTCGGTAATCGTGATCGGCAATGCCGGCCGAGTGTGCCGGGGCGTACAGGTACAGCGCCTGCAGCGCGAAACGGGCCGGCATGGAGCCCTGCGCAAAAATCTTCGTCAGCGCCAGGTTTTCATCTTCGACCACGACGGGCAGGTTGGCCAGATAGCGGTGTCTGCGGCTATCGCCCAGAATCGCGCCGAACTGCAAGGCTCCGCCGCGTTCGCCCTGTTCGTGAACATACCCGGCGGCGGCCGCTTCCTGTGCAAACACCGGGCCGCAGACTGGATCGCGAGTGGCCTCTGCGTTGGCGATCACCGGCGGGAAAGGCGCAAATTTGCTCACGGGCCCGGAGGCGCCCCACAGCTTGCTGCCCACCACGACGTCCAGTTTGCCGCTGCCCAGCAACTTGTTGACCCAGTCGCGTGGCAACAGCCAACCTTCGTAGATCTTGCGCTTGATCGGCGCAGGCCTCAGTCCATTGAAAGAGTCGAGCCCCACCTTGGCCAGCAACCCGGTGACGAATTGATCCCCGGCGTTCGCCCGGTAGCGGATGATGGCGCCGTCGGGGCAGAACAGATACTCGTCCAGGCGCTTGGATTCCCAGAGGAAGGATGAGCACACCACTTCCGTCGACAGCATGTTCAGGTACACCTGTTTATCGCCGGCGTTCAGCAGAATCGGCAGCTCCCGGGCCACTCGGGAACGATAACGGCCAACGATGGTGCAGCCCTCCGGAAACGCTCCCTGACTGACACTGGAGTCCGGAAAAATGAAATCGATGGAAAAATCTTCTTCGAACACGGCGATGGGGACAGTGGCCACGAACAAGCCGTCGACGCGTCGCAAGATCAGCCCGCCAAAGGCACGGCCGACAGCTGAGGGCAGGTGCTGGCGCGCGTGTATGGCCGCATCATCGGCGCTGACAAACGCCGGCCCCAGGGCCAGGCGCTGAAAATGCCGGCCGGGGAACCAATAGCGATCGATCGGCCCATTGCGATCCCAGCACAGGCTGGTGCGCAGCACACTCAACTCACCGCTGTTGGCGACCACCCTGACAAAGTCAGTGGGGGTCACTTTGCCCGAGGCAAGGTTCGCCTGAATCGTCTCCAGTCCTAGCAGCGGCATGTCGTTGTCGAACAGTCGGGTGTTGGCGCGCGGCGTGTACTTGAGCAGGGAGCCATCCTTGGGCGCAATGTAAGTACTGAGCGATGCACCGGTTTCGACCTGTGGGTATTTCTTTGAGTAGTAGACCGACAGGTAGAGGTCCTGGGGCACGATGAAATTATCCGCCAGCCAGTTCTTCGAAGTGCCTTCAGCATGCCTCACCCGTGGGCGTGCATAAAAATAAGAATGAATGGCGAAGGACTCGGGAAAGCGATAGCCACGCGCGACGTTGCCGGCGGGAAACAGGCTGGCCAGGGCATACAACACATCCCGATCGCCATTCACGGGGACCAGCTCGGTGGCGATGTAGTGCGCTTCGCCTTTTTGCTTGAGGATGAATCCAAACCATGTCCGGTCTTGATCGTGGGACGCGGTATCGCGCAAATAACAATCCTGCGCAGCCTCGTCCGCCGACGAGAAAATCGCCCCATAGGCGACTCGCTCCGGCACTGTGCGCTCCCACGCGTGAGCGACGATGGTATGCGCGGGCAGCGTGCCTCGCGGCCGCCACTTGCCGTTGCTGACCACCACTTCCAGCGTCCCTGCCGCGGCTGCCTGGGTCACCAGCCGTCCAGGCTTGAGCGCGCCGCTTTTAAGGCTTTCGGCAAGGGGCCCGGGCAGCTGCTCGGTGCCCAGCTGTTCACGCAGCGATGCCATTTTTTCAGCGTCGGGCTTGAACATCAGCAGGCTGTCCTCAGCCCCGGACACATACGCGGTGATTTGCTCGTCCAGCAGAAAACGCAACTGCTCCACACTGAACATGAACAGGCTGGTCGCCGCATCATCACGATTCCAGCGGCGCTCGGCGACGGTCTGCACGTCGAGCATCGACAGTGCCACATGGGAATAGAACAGACTGTGCAGGGTGTGTTCTTTGGGTAATTGCGGTTTGCCCTGCGCATCCTTCCCATACAGAAGCCGGTTATCCAGGGTGCCCTGGGTCATCGCTACAGGTTCGCTGACGACGAATCGACCGTCGGAGCGTTGGAAAATGCAGCTGGCATAACGGCGCTCACGGCGCTGGCCGACTTGCTCATGGGCATGGCGAGCGGCGTCATCCGCCGAGAGAAAGTTGCGGCTCAGCGCGGGCCCGACGCTCACCGTGACAGGCCAGGAAAATTGATCCATTGAGTTGCTTCCTTGTGCAGTTTCAGGGGGTAAGGCGAGCCCCTAGACTGAACACTCCGTGCGCCTCGCTGGCGGTACATAGTTATCGCTTTTGCTTTCACCTCACGAGCAAGCCCCACGCGAGTGCACCGACGCGCCCATGCCCGTGCAAAGCGCCCAACCTTGGTGCGGCGGTGACCGCAGAAGGCTCGCGCCACCGCTCCAGACCGGGCTTGTTGCGCCTTAGGCACAGCCCTTGCTAAAGCCCCTTCAGTCGTCCGCATCTGCCAACCAAAAAAACTTCAAATGTTCATGGAGATCGCACAATGAAGCGTCGCAGTTTGATCAAGGCTTTCACACTTACGGCATCGATTGCCGCGATGGGCATGACCTGGACTGTCCAGGCCGCCGAGACCATCAAGGTCGGGATTCTGCATTCGTTGTCCGGCACCATGGCGATCTCCGAAACGTCGCTCAAAGACATGGCGCTGATGACCATCGACGAGATCAACGCCAAGGGCGGCGTCAACGGCAAGATGCTCGAACCGGTAGTGGTTGACCCGGCATCGAACTGGCCGCTGTTCGCCGAAAAGGGCCGGCAGTTGCTGACTCAGGACAAGGTTGCCGTGGTGTTCGGCTGCTGGACGTCGGTGTCGCGTAAATCGGTGTTGCCGGTGTTCGAAGAGCTCAACGGATTGCTGTTCTACCCGGTGCAATACGAAGGCGAAGAGATGTCGCCAAACGTGTTCTACACCGGCGCCGCGCCGAACCAGCAAGCGATCCCGGCGGTGGAATATCTGATGAGCGAAGAAGGCGGCAGCGCCAAGCGCTACTTCCTGCTCGGCACCGATTACGTCTACCCGCGCACCACCAACAAGATCCTGCGCTCGTTCCTGCACTCCAAAGGTGTCGCCGACAAGGACATCGAAGAGGTCTACACGCCGTTCGGTCACAGCGACTATCAAACCATCGTTGCCAACATCAAAAAATTCTCCGCCGGTGGCAAGACTGCCGTCATCTCGACCGTCAACGGCGACTCCAACGTGCCGTTCTACAAAGAGCTGGCCAATCAGGGCCTGAAAGCCACCGACGTACCGGTTGTAGCGTTCTCGGTCGGCGAAGAAGAACTGCGCGGCATCGACACCAAACCGCTGGTGGGCAACCTCGCGGCGTGGAACTACTTCGAATCCGTCGAGAACCCGCAGAACAAAAAGTTCGTCGATGACTGGAAGGCCTACGCGAAGAAACACAACCTGCCGGGCGCCGACAAAGCCGTGACCAACGACCCGATGGAAGCCACCTACGTCGGCATCCACATGTGGGCGCAAGCGGCTGAAAAAGCCAAATCCACCGACGTCGACAAAGTCCGCGAAGCGCTGGCCGGGCAGACGTTTGCCGCGCCGTCCGGCTACACGCTGACCATGGACAAGACCAACCACCACCTGCACAAACCGGTGATGATCGGCGAGATCCAGGCGGACGGTCAGTTCAACGTCGTGTGGCAGACCGAAGGGCCGATCCGCGCGCAACCTTGGAGCCCGTTCATTCAGGGCAACGACAAGAAGCCGGATTATGCGGTGAAGAGCAACTGAGTTATCCCGCTCAACCTGATCGTTCCCACGCTCCGCGTGGGAATGCAGCTGAGGACGCTCTGCGTCCAAAAGTGGACGCGAAGCGTCCGGTGAGGCATTCCCACGCGGAGCGTGGGAACGATCAACAAGCAAGGCCCTACCTATGCCCACTGCCCTCTACCGATTCATCTGTGCCATCGCACTCTTGCTGCCGATGCTCGCCCACGCCGGCGACGCCGAAGATTTCGTCGCGGCCAATCCCGTGCAACAGGCCAAACTCCTCGAAACCTGGGCTGCGCAGCCCGACCCGGCCCGTATCGAATTGATCAACGCCCTGCAACAAGGCGAATTGACCATCGACGGCCAACCCAAAACCCTGCGCCTGAACAATCGCCTGCGGGGCCTGATCGACACTGCCATGGCCAGCCACCAATTGCTCGCCGCCGACGCCAAAATCCGTCTGACTGCCGCGCAGCAATTGCAGAAAAGCGCGAAACCCGCGCAGCTGAAATTCCTCGACCAGCAACTCGCTGGTGAAAAAGATGAAAGCGTTCATGCCGCCCTGAGTCTGGCGCTGGCCAATCTGCAACTGGTCGACACCGACCCAGCCGTGCGCCTCGCCGCCGTGCGATTGCTTGGCGAAACCGGCGATCCACTAGCGCGGACACGCCTTGAAGGTTTGCTCGAACCCGGCGTCGAAACCGATGCCACGGTGCGCACCGCCGCC
This sequence comes from Pseudomonas sp. 4CAES_32.4, assembly GCF_058136335.1. Classification (NCBI taxonomy): domain Bacteria; kingdom Pseudomonadati; phylum Pseudomonadota; class Gammaproteobacteria; order Pseudomonadales; family Pseudomonadaceae; genus Pseudomonas; species Pseudomonas sp. 4CAES_32.4. The sequence goes on along the minus strand of NZ_CM176882.1, from coordinate 690,742 downwards.
GAAACCAGCCTCGCCCAAGTCAAACGCAAACTGCTGATCGGCGAGATCCTCGGTCAGGCCTTCAGCGGCATGTCCCTCGGTTCGATTCTGTTGCTTGCGGCGCTCGGTCTGGCGATCACCTTCGGCCTGCTCGGCGTGATCAACATGGCCCACGGCGAGATGCTCATGCTCGGTGCCTACTCGACGTACGTGGTGCAGTTGATGTTCCAGCGCTACGCACCGCAAGCGATTGAGTTCTACCCGCTGATCGCGCTGCCGGTGGCGTTCTTTGTCACGGCCGCAATCGGCATGGCGCTGGAGCGCACGGTGATTCGTCACCTCTACGGCCGCCCGCTGGAAACCTTGCTCGCAACGTGGGGCATCAGCCTGATGCTGATTCAACTGGTGCGCCTGTTGTTCGGCGCGCAGAACGTTGAAGTCGCCAACCCGGCGTGGCTGTCGGGCGGCATTCAAGTGCTGCCGAATCTGGTGCTGCCGTACAACCGCATCGTGATCATTGCGTTCGCCTTGTTCGTCGTCGTGCTGACGTGGCTGCTGCTGAATAAAACGCGTTTGGGCCTCAACGTCCGCGCCGTCACCCAGAATCGCAACATGGCCGCCTGCTGCGGCGTGCCGACCGGGCGCGTGGACATGCTCGCCTTCGGCCTCGGCTCGGGCATCGCCGGCCTCGGCGGTGTGGCGCTGAGCCAGATCGGCAACGTCGGCCCGGATCTTGGCCAGAGCTACATCATCGACTCGTTCCTTGTCGTGGTGCTCGGCGGCGTCGGGCAACTCGCCGGTAGCGTGCTCGCGGCATTCGGCCTGGGCATCGCCAACAAGATTCTCGAACCGCAGATCGGTGCGGTGCTCGGCAAGATCCTGATCCTCGCGCTGATCATTCTGTTTATCCAGAAACGTCCGCAAGGCCTCTTCGCACTGAAAGGACGGGTGATCGACTGATGAACCAGCCTCTGCTTGTTACCGCTACACGAAAGGCCGGGCCGAAGGTCACGATTGCGGTCGGCGCAGTGGTCCTCGCGCTGCTGATCGCCCTGCCGCTGCTGTCACTGTTGCCGGCGGAAAATGCCCTGTCGGTCTCGGCGTACACGCTGACCCTGGTCGGCAAAATCCTCTGCTATGCCATCGTCGCGCTGGCGCTGGATCTGGTCTGGGGTTACGCCGGTTTGCTGTCGCTGGGCCACGGATTGTTCTTCGCCCTCGGCGGTTATGCGATGGGCATGTACCTGATGCGTCAAGCTGCCGGTGATGGTCTGCCGGCGTTCATGACCTTCCTGTCGTGGAGCGAATTGCCGTGGTACTGGACCGGCACCAACAGCTTCGTCTGGGCCATGTGTCTGGTGGTGTTGGCGCCGGGGTTGCTGGCGCTGGTGTTCGGTTTCTTCGCCTTCCGCTCGCGGATCAAAGGCGTGTATTTCTCGATCATGACCCAGGCCCTGACCTTCGCCGGCATGCTCCTGTTTTTCCGTAACGAGACCGGGTTTGGCGGCAACAACGGCTTCACCAATTTCCGCACGATTCTCGGTTTCGGCATCACTGAACCGGGCACTCGCGCAGTGCTGTTTCTGGCCACGGTGTTGTTGCTGGTGGCGAGCCTGTTCATTGGCTGGCGCCTGGCGCAGAGCAAGTTCGGTCGCGTGCTGACCGCGTTGCGCGATGCGGAAAACCGCTTGATGTTCTGCGGCTACGACCCGCGCGGTTTCAAGCTGTTTGTCTGGGTGTTGAGCGCGGTGTTGTGTGGCTTGGCCGGTGCGTTGTACGTGCCGCAAGTCGGGATCATCAACCCGAGCGAAATGTCGCCGACCAACTCGATTGAAGCCGCAGTCTGGGTGGCTCTTGGCGGTCGCGGCACGCTGATCGGCCCGTTGCTCGGTGCCGGGGTGGTCAACGGCATGAAGAGCTGGTTCACCGTGGCCTTCCCGGAATACTGGCTGTTCTTCCTCGGCGCGCTGTTCATCGTCGTGACGCTGTACTTGCCCAAAGGCGTGATCGGTCTGCTGAAGAAACGAGGTGAACAATGAGAGTCACGGCGAGCGCTGAATTCATGCTGGAACCGGCCTTCTTTCCCGTGGAGCCGAACAAGGACGCCGGCACCAGCCGCGACTCCATCGGCCTCGGCCAACGCGTTGGCCCGGGCCTCGACACCCGTCACGGCACCATCCTCACGCTGGAAGACATCAGCGTCAGCTTCGATGGCTTTCGCGCACTGAACAATCTGAATCTGTACATCGGCGTCGGCGAACTGCGCTGCATCATCGGCCCCAACGGCGCGGGCAAAACCACGCTGATGGACGTGATCACCGGCAAGACCCGGCCCAGTCACGGCAAGGCGTGGTTCGGCGAATCCCTGGACCTGACGCAGATGAGTGAAGTGCAAATCGCTCAGGCCGGCATCGGTCGCAAGTTTCAAAAGCCGACTGTGTTCGAGGCTCTCAGCGTGTTTGAAAACCTCGAACTGGCGCAGAAAACCGACAAGTCGGTGTGGGCCAGTTTGCGCGCACGACTGAGTGGTGAGCAGAAGGACCGGATCAGCGAAGTGCTGGAAACGATTCGCCTGACCACGTCGGTCAATCGCCCGGCGGGGTTGTTGTCCCACGGTCAGAAGCAGTTTCTCGAGATCGGCATGTTGCTCATGCAGGACCCGCAATTGCTGTTGCTCGACGAGCCGGTGGCGGGCATGACCGATGCGGAAACCGAGTTCACCGCTGAACTGTTCAAGAGCCTGGCGGGCAAGCATTCGCTGATGGTGGTGGAGCATGACATGGGCTTCGTCGGCTCGATTGCCGACCATGTGACGGTGTTGCATCAGGGCAGCGTTTTGGCGGAGGGCTCGCTGGAGCAGGTGCAGGAAAACGAGCGCGTGATCGAGGTCTATCTCGGCCGATGAAGACCTAGATCGTTCCCACGCTCTGCGTGGGAATGCCGCCATGGACGCTCTGCGTCCGCCGTTATGTGACGCAGAGCGTCACGGGATGCGTTCCCACGCAGAGCGTGGGAACGATCATCGAGGGAGATTTTGAACATGCTGCAAGTCGACAAGCTGCACCAGTACTACGGCGGTAGCCACATCCTGCGTGGCCTGTCTTTCGACGTGAAGGTCGGCGAAGTCACCTGCCTGCTCGGCCGTAACGGCGTCGGCAAGACCACCCTGCTCAAATGCCTGATGGGCTTGCTGCCGGCCAAAGAAGGCGCGGTGAACTGGGAAGGCAAACCGATCACCACGTTCAAGCCGCATCAGCGCGTTCACGCCGGGATCGCCTATGTGCCGCAGGGTCGCGAGATCTTCGGGCGCCTGACCGTGGAAGAGAATCTGTTGATGGGCCTGTCGCGCTTTCCCGGCAGTGAAGCCAAAGAAGTGCCAAGTTTCATTTATGAATTGTTCCCGGTGCTGCTACAAATGAAGCAGCGTCGCGGCGGCGATCTGTCCGGCGGTCAGCAACAGCAGTTGGCGATTGGCCGCGCCTTGGCCAGCCGCCCGCGTTTGCTGATTCTTGATGAACCCACCGAAGGCATTCAGCCGTCAGTGATCAAGGAGATCGGCGCGGTGATCAAGAAACTCGCGGAGCGCGGCGACATGGCGATTTTGCTGGTCGAGCAGTTCTACGATTTCGCCGCAGAACTGGCCGATCAGTATCTGGTGATGTCCCGGGGCGAGATCGTCCAGCAGGGTCGCGGTGAAAATATGGAGGCCGAGGGTGTACGCGGGCTGGTAACGATCTAGTACAACGAACTAATCTGTAGCTTCCTAACGATAATTACAAACCATGAATTCGACTGTTTCACCTGCCCTGTTTACCCCGAGCTGGCACGCCGAGCTGGAACTCGCTTACGCCCGTTTCGGCGATTGCACGCGCCCGGTCATGCGCCGGCACCTCGGCCCGCTGCGCGTGCAAAAGCACCTGTACGCCGAAGGCCCCGAGGTCTGCCAGCACATCATCGTCCACCCGCCGGGCGGGATTGCCGGCGGTGATCGACTGGACATCAGCGCCCGCGTCGAACCTGGCGCTTGGGCGCAGATCACCAGCCCCGGCGCGGCCAAGTGGTATCGCGCCGGCGGGCCGGCTTATCAAAAGCTCGACTTGAAAGTGGCGGCCGGCGCGACGCTGGAATGGCTGCCGCAGGAAACCATCGTCTACAGCGCCGCGCAGGCTGAGCTGACGACATCGATTGATCTTGAAGGCGATGCGCGGCTGTTCTATTGGGACGTGGTCGCGTTGGGTCGCCCGGCCAGCGGCGAGCGTTTTGATCGCGGGCATTTTCAGGCGCATCTGGATATTCGTCGTGACGGTCAATTGCTCTGGCATGAGCGCCAGCGCATTGTCGGCGGTGACGGTTTGCTGGATTCGCCGATCGGGCTGGATGGCAATCCGGTGTTTGCCACGTTGTTGGTCACCGGCGAGATTGATGCTGAGTTGTTGGAGCGTTGCCGCTCGCTGGGCCATGAAGTGCGCGGGGATTTGACTCAATTGCCGGGGCTTCTGGTAGCCCGCTGCCTGGCGTCTGAAGCATTGCTCGCAAGAGCCTGGCTCATCGATTTATGGCGCTTGCTACGCCCGGTGCTGCTGGGCCGCGAAGCCCAGCCACCGCGAATCTGGAACACCTGAAATGCATTCACCTGTAGGAGCTGCCGCAGGCTGCGATCTTTTGATTTTGTTTTTAAAGATCAAGATCAAAAGATCGCAGCCTGCGGCAGCTCCTACAGGGTGTACGACATTATTTTTAACTGCCGATATTGGATTCCCACAATGGACCTGACCCCACGCGAAAAAGACAAGCTGCTGATCTTCACCGCCGGCCTCGTCGCCGAGCGGCGGTTGGCGCGCGGCGTGAAACTCAATTACCCGGAAGCCATGGCCTACATCTCCGCCGCGCTGCTCGAAGGTGCCCGTGACGGCCAGACCGTGGCCGAGCTGATGCACTTCGGCACCACCCTGCTCAGCCGCGAACAAGTGATGGAAGGCATCGCGGAAATGATCCCGGAGATCCAGGTCGAAGCGACGTTCCCCGACGGCACCAAACTGGTCACCGTCCACCAACCGATCGTCTGAGGCCGCGCCATGACTTACTCCATTCGCGATGCCGTTCACGCCGACCTGCCGGCGATCCGCGACATCTACAACGACGCGGTGCTCAACACCACGGCGATCTGGAATGAACAGGCCGTCGACCTCGGCAACCGTCAGGCGTGGTTCAGCGCACGTCAGGCTCAGGCCTATCCGATTCTGGTGATCGTCGACGGCGAGAACAGCGTGCTCGGCTACGCTTCGTTCGGTGACTGGCGGCCCTTCGACGGTTTCCGCCACACCGTCGAACACTCGGTTTACGTACGTAGCGACCAACGCGGCAACGGCCTCGGCCCGCAACTGATGACGGCGCTGATCGAACGGGCGAAGACCTGCGGCAAACACATCATGGTCGCCGCCATCGAAAGCGGTAATGCCGCCTCGATTCGTCTGCACGAACGCGCTGGTTTCAGCATCACCGGGCAGATGCCGCAAGTCGGCACCAAGTTTGGCCGCTGGCTCGACCTGACTTTCATGCAACTGACCCTCAATCCTGGCGCGGAGCCGCCTGACGCCAACAAGGAGTGACACGATGAACGCCGCCCAGTTGCGCCGCGTCAATGCTGAAAGTTTTGCCCACTATCGTCAGGGCCTGATCGACCTGTTGCTTGATGCCGTGGGTTACGGCGCCAGCGTCGGCTTCATGGCCGATCTCGATGCGGCGCAGGCTCACGCCTATTTCGATGACGTTCAGGACAATGTGAACAGAGGCAGCGTGCTGCTCTGGGTGGTGGTCAAGGACGAGCAAGTGTTGGCCAGTGTGCAACTGGGGTTGTGCCAGAAAGCCAACGGCCTGAATCGCGCCGAAGTGCAAAAACTGCTGGTGCGCGAACACGCCCGTCGCCGTGGCCTCGGTCAGCAATTGATGAGCGCGCTGGAGCTGGAGGCCCGCCATCACAAGCGCGGCATGCTCTACCTCGACACCGAAGCGGGTTCGCCGGCTGAGGATTTCTACAAAGCGTTGGGTTACATCCGCGCCGGCGCAATTCCTGATTACGCCTGCGACCCGAACGGCACGTATCGCCCGACCGCCCTCTATTACAAGATTCTGCAAGGAGCCCAGTGATGATTCCTGGCGAGTACCAGATCCAGCCCGGCGACATCGAGCTCAACGTCGGCCGCCGCACCATCAGCCTGAAAGTCGCCAACAGTGGCGACCGGCCGATTCAGGTCGGTTCGCACTATCACTTTTTTGAAACCAACGACGCGCTGGCCTTCGATCGCGCCGCCAGCCGGGGCATGCGCCTGAATATTCCGGCGGGCACCGCGGTGCGTTTTGAGCCGGGGCAGAGCCGTGAGGTCGAGCTGGTCGATTACGCCGGGCATCGCCGGGTGTTCGGGTTTGCCGGAAGAATCATGGGTGACCTCGACTAACTGATCGTTCCCACGCTCTGCGTGGGAATGCATCCCGTGACGCTCCGCGTCACATAACGGCGGACGCAAAGCGTCCATGGCGGCATTCCCACGCAGAGCGTGGGAACGATCAACTAAGGCAGACACATGAAAATCTCCAGACAAGCCTACGCCGACATGTTCGGCCCCACCGTCGGCGACAAGGTGCGCCTGGCCGACACTGAGCTGTGGATCGAAGTCGAAAAAGACTTCACCACTTACGGCGAAGAAGTGAAATTCGGTGGCGGCAAAGTCATCCGCGATGGCCAGGGCCAGAGTCAGTTGCTCGCCGCCGAAGTGGTCGACACGCTGATCACCAACGCGCTGATCATCGACCACTGGGGCATCGTCAAAGCCGACGTCGGCCTCAAGGACGGGCGCATCGCCGCCATCGGCAAGGCCGGCAACCCGGACGTGCAACCCAACGTCACCATCGCCATCGGCGCCGGCACCGAAGTGATCGCCGGCGAAGGCATGATCCTCACCGCTGGCGGCATCGACACGCACATCCACTTCATCTGCCCGCAGCAGATCGAAGAAGCGCTGATGAGCGGCGTCACCACCATGATTGGCGGCGGCACCGGCCCGGCCACCGGCACCAACGCCACCACCTGCACTTCGGGCCCGTGGCATCTGGCGCGCATGCTCCAGGCCGCCGATGCGTTCCCGATGAACATCGGCCTCACCGGCAAAGGCAACGCCAGCCTGCCGGAGCCATTGATCGAACAGGTCAAGGCCGGCGCCATCGGCCTCAAGCTGCACGAAGACTGGGGCACCACCCCGGCAAGCATCGACAACTGCCTGAGCGTTGCCGATCAGTTCGACGTGCAGGTAGCGATCCACACCGACACCCTCAACGAGTCCGGTTTCGTCGAAACCACCCTCGGCGCGTTCAAGGGCCGCACCATTCACACCTATCACACCGAAGGTGCTGGTGGTGGTCACGCACCGGACATTATCAAAGCCTGCGGCTTTCCTAACGTGCTGCCGAGTTCGACCAACCCGACGCGGCCGTTCACGCGTAACACCATCGACGAACACCTCGACATGCTGATGGTCTGCCACCACCTCGACCCAAGCATCGCCGAAGACGTCGCCTTCGCTGAAAGCCGCATCCGCCGCGAAACGATTGCTGCCGAAGACATCCTCCACGACCTCGGCGCGTTCTCGATGATCAGCTCCGACAGCCAGGCCATGGGCCGCGTCGGCGAAGTCATCACGCGCACCTGGCAGACCGCCGACAAGATGAAAAAGCAGCGCGGCCCGCTGCCGCAGGACGGCGAAGGCAACGACAACTTCCGCGCCAAACGCTACATCGCCAAATACACGATCAACCCGGCGATCACCCATGGCATCAGCCATGAAGTCGGTTCGATCGAAGTCGGCAAGTGGGCGGATCTGGTGCTCTGGCGCCCGGCGTTTTTCGGTGTGAAACCGACGCTGATCCTCAAGGGCGGCGCGATTGCCGCAAGCTTGATGGGCGATGCCAACGCCTCGATTCCAACGCCGCAACCGGTGCACTACCGCCCGATGTTCGCCAGTTACGGTGGCTCGCTGCACGCCACCAGCCTGACCTTTATCAGCCAGGCGGCGCAGGAGGCCGGGTTGCCGGAAGCGTTGGGGTTGAAGAAGAAAATCGGCGTGGTGAAGGGATGCCGGGATGTGCAGAAAACCGACCTGATCCACAACGACTATCTGCCGAACATCGATGTTGATCCGCAGACGTATCAGGTCAAGGCTGACGGTGTGTTGCTGTGGTGCGAGCCGGCGGAAACGTTACCGATGGCGCAGCGGTACTTTCTGTTCTGACCACAAAAAAAGGCCCTTCGGGGCCTTTTGTTTGTTTACCAGTTACACCGCGTTTTCGTTCATCGCTGGCAAGCCAGCTCCCACAGTTTCTGAGTCGAACTGAAATCCATGTTCCAACTCAAAACCTTGTGGGAGCTGGCTTGCCAGCGATGAGGTCAGATCAGCCAACCGGGAAAACATCAGACTGACCTACTCAACCACCAACCGCCCCAACCGCTGCCGCAACATGCGGTTTTCGGCACGCAACTCGCGCACCTCTTCCAGCAGATCCAGCGCCAGCGCAACCCCTTCCCACTCCAGCTCCAGGTCATGCCGTAACTTCGCCGCACGCTTGGCCAGGGCCAATTCGTAATCGGTGAACCGCCATTCCCGGGGCTGCGCGCCCTGAGGTTCGAGGATGCCGTGTTCGACGATTTCGATCACGTAGACGTCCGACAAATCGGCCGCCTCACAGAATTCTGCCAGGTCCAGTTGAACGATCAGGGGGCTGCTCATGATGGGCTACTCCGTCGTCGGATTCAGAAGTTCTCTCGCGGGTTGAACGCGGCTTTCTTTGCCAGTTCCTGCCACAGCGCCTTGACCTCGTCGTCGGCCGCTTTCGGCATCACCGCTTTAAGTTGCACAAACAGGTAACCGCGCTCGCCGGCCTTGTTTTTCAAGCCATGGCCTTTGGCGCGCATGCGCTGACCGTTCTGGCTGCCGGCCGGGACCTTGAGGTTGATCTTGCCGGTCAGCGTCGGCACCGCCACTTCGGTGCCCAGCGCCAGCTCCCACGGTGCCAGCGGCAGCGTGATGATCAGGTTGTCGCCTTCGACATCGAATTTCGGGTGCGGCGCGAAACGAATGGTCAGGTACAGATCGCCATTCGCCCCGCCACCGACGCCCGGTGCGCCTTGGCCCTTGAGGCGGATACGCTCGCCGTCGGTCACGCCTGCCGGAATCTTCACGTTGAGGCTTTTGGTGGTGTTGCTGACGTGCTGACCGTTGGCGTTGTATTGCGGCACCTGGAAGGTGACTTTCTTCGATTCGTTAGCGAGCGTCTCCTCGAGGAAGATCGGCAGTTCCATTTCCACGTCTTGCCCTCGGCGCCCTGCACTGCGTTGTTGCCGACCTTCGCCGCCACCGAAACCGGGGCCGCGATTGCCGAAGATCGAACTGAAGAAGTCCGAGAAATCGCCGGTGTCCTGACCGCCGCCGCCAAAGCCGCCACGGCTCTGCCAGCCCGGTGGCCCCTGGAACGGCTGACCGTGCTGGCCATAACGGCGCAGCTCGTCGTATTCCGCACGTTTGTCGGCACTTTTCAGCGCTTCATAGGCTTCCGACGCGTCCTTGAATTTGGACTCGGCGTCTTTTTCCTTGCTGACATCGGGGTGGTATTTGCGCGCCAGCTTGCGATAGGCCGCTTTGATCGCCTTGTCGTCTGCTGTCGGCTCCACGCCGAGTATCTTGTAATAGTCTTTGAAGTCCATTGAAGGAATCACCATCCGTTATCGATTTCGCGCCGATGCCAGCATGCGCCGATTCGCGCGTGCCGGGTTGACCGATCTCAAGGTTGTGACCGGGTGGCGCAGCAGAAGTTTATCGGCAGTGGACGACGGTTCTTGCGACCGCCGGTGGTTCTGCCGGCCCATGCCAGCAAGTTTGGGGCAAAGCTGCGACTTTCAAGCAGTCTAGTCGCGAAATAGCTGATGACCGGCCTTCGATTCTGGCGCGCACTGACATACACTGCGCGGCCGTTTTTTTGACCGGAACCGAAAGACATGAAAGACGCCTCTCCAGCCCGTGCCTGCGGCATCGACTTCGGCACATCCAACTCCACCGTCGGCTGGCTGCGCCCCGGCATGGAAACAATGATCGCGCTGGAAGACGACAAGATCACCCTGCCGTCGGTGGTCTTCTTCAACATCGAGGAGCGCCGCCCGGTTTACGGTCGTCTGGCGCTGCACGAGTACCTGGAAGGCTACGAAGGCCGGCTGATGCGCTCGCTGAAAAGCCTGCTCGGTTCCAAGCTCATCAAGCACGACACCAGCGTTCTCGGCACCGCGATGCCGTTCAAGGACTTGCTCGGTCTGTTCATCGGTCAGCTGAAAACTCGCGCCGAGACCGCCGCCGGTCGGGAATTCGAACAAGTGGTACTCGGTCGTCCGGTGTTCTTCGTCGATGACGATCCGCTCGCGGATCAGGAAGCCGAAGACACCTTGGTCGACGTGGCCAAGAAGATCGGCTTCAAGGAAGTGTCCTTCCAGTACGAACCGATTGCAGCAGCCTTCGATTACGAGTCGACCATCGAGAAAGAAGAGCTGGTACTGATCGTCGACATCGGCGGTGGTACCTCCGACTTCTCGCTGGTGCGCCTGTCGCCGGAGCGGCGTGGTTACGACAACCGTCACGATGACATTCTCGCCACCGGCGGCGTGCACATCGGCGGGACCGACTTCGACAAACAGCTGAGCCTGCAAGGCCTGATGCCGCTGTTCGGTTACGGCAGCCGCATGAAGAGCGGCGCCTACATGCCGACCAGCCACCACATGAACCTGGCGACCTGGCACACCATCAACTCGGTGTACTCGCAGAAATCCAGCCTGGCGCTGGGCAGCATGCGCTACGACATCGAAGACACCGGCGGCATCGATCGCTTGTTCAAGTTGATCGAACAGCGCGCCGGGCACTGGCTGGCGATGGAAGTCGAAGAAACCAAGATCCAGCTGACCCACACCGACAGCCGCCATGTGCCGCTGGATCGAATCGAAGCTGGTTTGAGCGTGGAACTGAGCCGGGCGCTGTTTGAATCGGCAATCGATGCGCTGCTGGAGCGCGTGCGCGGCAGCGTCACGCAGCTGTTGAACGATGCCGGTGTGGCGGTGGATCAGGTTGATACGGTGTTCTTCACCGGCGGTTCGAGCGGGATTCCGGCGCTGCGCAACAGCGTCTCGGCGATGCTGCCGAATGCGCGGCATGTTGAAGGGAATATCTTCGGCAGCATTGGTAGCGGCTTGGCGATTGAAGCCATGAAGCGCTACGGCGCCATGAACTGATCTGATATCGAGTTGCCCCTATCGCTGGCAAGCCAGCTCCCACAGGATTAACGCCACTTTCAGAAGCGGCGCATGACCTGTGGGAGCTGGCTTGCCAGCGATAGCATTAGATCAGGCAACACTGCCCCCTCTGTTACACCATCCCGCCCAGCTTCAACTCACTCTTCAAGTACGCGTAATAAATCGGCCCCGCCACCACCCCCGGCAAACCGAACGCGGCCTCGAACACCAGCATCGCCAGCAGCAACTCCCACGACTTGGCACTGATCTGCCCGCCGACAATCCGCGCGTTGAGGAAGTATTCCAGCTTGTGGATAAAGATCAGGTAACCCAGCGCAGCAATCGCCACCCAGATCGACAGCGACAGACCGACGATAGTGATCAGCGTGTTCGACATCAGGTTGCCGATCACCGGCAGCAGGCCGAGCAGGAAAGTCAGCACGATCAGGGTTTTGGTCAGCGGCAGCTTGATGCCGAACATCGGCAGGACCACCGCGAGGAAGATCCCGGTGAAGAAGGTGTTGAGCAGGGAAATCTTGATCTGCGCGAAAACGATGTTGCGGAAGGCTTGCACCAACAGGTGCAGACGATCAAACAGCGCCGCCGCCAGCGGTTTGCGTTTGGTCACGTCGGGCACGCGCTGCAGGGCGATGATCGCGCCAAGCACCATGCCGATCAGCAACGTCACGAACATGTGCGCCGCGTCCTTGCCGACCAGTTGCAGGTCGGACAGGTGTTTGCTCATCCATTCGCCAATCGCGACACGAAACTCGGCAGCGCTGGCCGGTAAATAGGCATCGATGAACGGCGGCAATTGCCCGCGCGCGCGGTCAACCACACCCATGAATTTGTCCAGCGAAGCGCCGGGATTTTCCGCCTCATGCAGCAAGAAGCTGATCGCCCCGGCGAAAATCAGCGCCAGCACACTCACCACCAGCGTGCCCAGCAACGCGACCGCCAGCCAGCGGGCGCGGCGGCCTTCGATCAGCCGTTGCAGTTGCGGGGTGAGCATGTTGACCAGTTCATAAACCAACAGTCCGGCCAACAGACTTGGTAACAAGCGCAACGGCAGCACCAGCAGCAATCCGCCGAAAATAATGATGCAACTGACCCAGAACACTACATGACGCTCAGAAAACGTTGGCATACAGCCTCAAAACGAACGGCGTAAAAGGATTGGCAGTCTGCCAGCGTTCCGGGGGGAGCACTAGGAATATGGAGGCCAACCTTTCAGGCCCCATCGCTGGCAAGCCAGCTCCCACAGGTCAAGTGTGGAACACAAACTCAGTGAACAGCCGAAATCCCTGTGGGAGCGGGCTTGCCCGCGATGAGGCCAGCCCAGCCACCACAGATTCAGATGATTATTTTTTCTTCAGGCAATCACTCATGAAGGTCTTGCGCGCATCGCCGGTCAGCGCCTTGGTTTTCGCGTCGGCATTGCAGGTTTTCATTTTTTCCTGCTGCGGGGTCAGAGCCTTGCCGTCGTTGGCCGCTGGCGTTGCCTTGAGGCAGGTGCTCATGAAGGTTTTGCGTTCATCGCCCTTCAGACTCTTGGCGGTCGCATCGGCATTGCAGGTGGTCATTTTGTTCTGTTGCGCCGTGGCGGCGAAACCCTGGGAACACAGGAGCAAACCAATCATCAACAAAGGCACACGCAACATCTTCATGGAGTTTTCTCCTTGTCGCCGCACCGATGGGGGCGGCCTCTGCTGGAGTGTAGTCAAAGCTTGTTACACCTTCCTGCCGTCCAGGTGACTACGCCGGTACTGCTCCGGCGTGCAGCCGGCCTGCCGCGCAAACATGGCGATAAACGCCGAGCCGCTGCTGTAGCCAAGATCGAAAGCAATTTCCTGCACGCTGCGCGAGGTTTCCAGCGCCTCGATCGCGGCGAGATAACGCAGACGCTGACGCCACTCACCGAAACTCATCCCCAGCTCACGGACGAATTGCCGCGCCAACGTGCGTTCACTGACATGCACTTGCAGGGCCCAATGCGCCAATGGCTGATTGTTGCCCGGCTCGGCCTGCAAGGCTTCGAGAATCGCCAGCAAACCCGGACTGCTGGCGTACGGCAGATAACACTCGTGCACCGGTGCCTGTTGCAATTGATCAACCAGAACCTGCGCCAGGCGCTGGTCAGCGTCCAGTTCGGGGATCTTTACATCGCGGGCGGCGAAGTCCTTGAGAATCGCCTTGAGAATGTCGCTGATCGCCAAGGTGCACGCACGCCGGGGCAAATCGACGCAGACCTTGGAATCCAGACACACCGCGCGATAGTTGACCGGTTGATGGCTGTAGAAACTGTGCTCGACCTGCGGCGGCACCCACACCGCGTATTGCGGCGGGGACATGAATCGGCTGCCGTCGACATCCATATGCAGCACACCGTGGGCGGCATATTCCAGCGTGCCCCACGGATGCCGGTGCGGCGCAGCAAATTCATGGGCGTTGAAATCGGCATAGCGGAAATACACCGCCGACGGCAGCTCGCTGAAATCCAGCAGATCGATGTGTTTACTGTTCATGCTGTCCGGTTTCAGAGGCAGGTTGTCCGGTTCGAAGTATAGGCCTGCATCCAGACAAGGGATAATTGCGCTTCATCAACGTACTGGTTTCAACGCATGCAATACGCTTTTCCGCTGCTGGCGATTTTTATCTGGGCCGGCAATACCGTGATCAACAAACTGGCGGTCGGGGCAATCTTCCCGGCCGAGATTGGTTTCTACCGCTGGCTGCTCGCCGGCCTGCTGTTCACGCCGTTCATGCTCAGAGCGGTGATCGCGCACTGGCCGCAGATCCGTCCGAACCTAGGCAAGATTTTCGTCCTCGGCGTGCTCGGCATGGCGGTGTATCAGAGCCTCGCCTACTTCGCCGCCACCCTGACCACGGCGACAAACATGGGCATCATTCTGTCGCTGATGCCGTTGATGTCGCTGGCCATGGCGATCATCAGCCTAGGTCAGCGTCTGACGGCTGGGGCACTGATTGGCGCCGTGCTGTCGTTCGCCGGCGTGCTGGTGGTGGTGTCGTCCGGCAGCCTCGGCGCGCTGTTGCAACACGGGGTGAACATGGGCGACGCGATGATGCTGATCGCGACCCTCGCCTATGCGATTTACAGCACGTTGTTGAAGAAATGGCAGCTGCGTTTACCGCCATTGGTTTTGCTGTATTTGCAGGTGCTGGTGGCGATTGTCGTGTTGTTTCCGCTGTATGCCGCTTCACCGAAAACCGGTTTGACCCTGCAGAACATTCCGCTGGTGTTGTATGCGTGCCTGTTGGCCTCGATGGTTGCGCCGCTGGCGTGGATGCAGGCGGTGCAGCGTCTGGGGCCTAGCCGGACGACATTGTTCTTTAACTTGCTGCCGCTGATTACCGCGCTGATTGCCGCAGTGGTGTTGAAGGAGCAGTTGGCGATGTATCACCTGGTCGGGGGGTTGTTGACGTTGGGTGGGGTGATTCTGTCTGAGCGTTGGACCACCGTGCTTGGCCGCCGGATCAGCGTTGCCTGATCGGGGGCCATCGCTGGCAAGCCAGCTCCCACAGGTGACCGCGTTCCTTCTGTTGAAATGCGTTCCACTGTGGGAGCTGGCTTGCCAGCGATGAACGATAACGCGGTCTGACTGTTAAACCCCGGCAGCTTCTAATCGCGCCGCATGCTCGACAAACAGCTGCACCGGATCCGCCCCTTTGCCGACCAGGCCCAACGACTGGTTAACAATGTCGAAGTGATCCAACGGATAGTCATCGCCAATCACCGTGCCCAGATGGGAGCTGTAGCGCCCGACCATGCCGTCGCACTGCCCCGGCTCACGCACAAAAGTTTTCGCGAACAACCGGCAGCTGCGATTGGTCCCGTCAAACAGATTGCCGCCACGATCAGTCTTGCCCGGTTGCAACGTACCCGACCACGAGTAATAGCGTACGCCGTTGACCTCCTCCGGTCCCTGGCCACCCCACGTTTCAGGCAGCCCCTGTGGATAACGCTGATTAAACAGCGCCACACCTTCGGTCGTCAGCGATTGATGCGAGGCGTGAATATCCACCGGCAATTTCGGCCCGTGATAACCGGTCTCGAGTAACGCCATCAGCCATCCGACAAAACGCAGCAACGCCTCAAGCAGACGGCCCTTGGCACTGTCCGCCGGATAGTGTCTTTGCAGATAGTCGGCGAGTTCCGATCCATGATTAGGGCCGGCCACTGACGTGACTGAAGCGACCAGATCCGGCCGTTTCGCCGCTGCATAACGCGCCGTCAACGAACCCTGGCTGTGGCCGAACAGGTTGACCTTGGCCGCACCAGTCTCCCGCAAGATCTCGTCAATCTGCGCCAGCAATTGCTCGCCGCGCACTTCAGTCGAGTTGAGCGGCGAAACCTGCACGGCAATCACCGTTGCACCACCACGACGCAATGCCTTGATGATTCCGTACCAATACGGATAGAGCACCAACCGGATAAACCCGAGCATGCCCGGCACCAGAACGAGTGGATAACGCGTCGACATGGGCAAACATCCTTGTGGTCGGTGAGTGGAGACAAGGCGTGCAAAACGCCCGCCAAGCATCCTCCCTGATGATGACAACTCGACCACCAGCCTACTTCAGGCCCACCACCCCTGCCATAAACACGCAAAAGAACGCCCGGGCGAGGCTGAGCAATCGGGCCTGAGGCATCACCCGCCAGGCCGGGGTAAAACCGATAAAACTTTTTGCTTCGCTCAGGACTCACAACTTGGGTAGCGACTACGTCCGCAGAACGTGGCGCCCATCGGATTAGCCTCCTGGAGATTAAAATGAGCGACGACCTGCATCTGTCAGATGTTCAAACCCTGCGCGATCGTGCGCGCCAACACGTCGAGAACGGCGCCGTCACCGAGGGCTACAGCGCCGACCGTGAAGAGGTGCTGCGCTTGCTGAACGAATCGCTGGCCACTGAACTGGTCTGCGTGTTGCGCTACAAGCGCCACTACTTCATGGCCAATGGCGTGAAAGCCCACGTGGCTGCCGAAGAGTTTCTCGAACATGCCACTCAGGAAGCCCAGCACGCCGACCGTCTGGCCGAGCGCATTGTGCAATTGGGTGGCGAGCCGGAGTTCAACCCCGACCTGCTGTCGAAAATGTCCCACGCGCAATACGTGGCCGGCAACACCCTCAAAGAAATGGTCTACGAAGACTTGGTGGCCGAGCGAATCGCCATCGACAGCTATCGTGAAATCATCCAGTACATCGGCGAGAAAGACCCGACGACCCGTCGGATCTTCGAAGATATTCTGGCCCAGGAAGAAGAGCATGCCGATGACATGGCTGACATCCTGAACGACCTCTGATACCTGATGACTGATCGTTCCCACGCTCTGCGTGGGAATGCAGCCCGGCACGCTCTGCGTGCCTTTTTTATGCCAAGCGCGGAGCGACCGTTGAGGCGTTCCCACGCAGAACGTGGGAACGACCGGGAACCGATTATTTAGTAGGTTTTACGGTCACTGGCGCCTTGCCCGCCTTCATCTGCTCAAGCAACGGTGCACACTGATTCGGCTCACCGCCACTCGGCGCGACCAGCGCCAACAGCCCCGCCGCCGGCGCTGCAATCACGCCCAGTGCAACCATCCCCGCCCCGCGCAGCATCAGCGGCACAGCCTTCACACCCGCATCCGGTTTGATGAACTTGCCGCGCACGTACAGCGGCGAGCGCAGGGAGATCAAACGCCAGCCCTTCGATTCCGGCGTCACCGTCAGATCCAGCTGTTCGGTGGCCATGTTTGCCGTGCCGTCGATGTAGATGATCGCGTTCTCGGTATCGAAGACAAACAGCTGCGTGGTCGCCAGACCGGTCTTGATGTCGAAATCCGCCGCTGCGCAATTGATCTTCACTTCCTTGTCACCAAAGATCTTGCCGACCACGTAGTTGCCGACGTTGAGCCCGGCCAGCTCCATCAGTTCGCGACTGATTGCACCGTCATTGATCAACATCTTCAGTTTGCCGTTAGCACCGCCGAGCAACTTGGCGACCGAATTGCCGCGACCGTTGATATCCGCGTCACCGTTGAGTTCGCCGAAGCTGGTTTTCATCGGCTCGAAAGTGGGGAACAACTCTTTGAGTTTGAAGCGACGCGCGGTCAGTTTGGCCCGGCCTTCCAGCGGCTCCGTGCGTCCATTGAGACGAATCTGCGCGTCAAGATTGCCGCCAGCCACGCCGAAGCGTAGCGGCTCCAGACTCAGTTCGCCGTCGTTGAGTTTCAGGTGGGTATAGAGGTCATTGAACGGCAGCTTCTCGCTATGCACGATGCGCTTGCCGGTAAATTCGACGTCAGCGTCCATCGCACGCCAGCGGTCGGTCTTGAACTCCTCGACGGGAAGGACTTTGTCCGCCGGCTGCTTGCTCTCGCCTCCGCGCGCCTTTTGCTTGTCGTTGGAGTCGGCGCCGATCAGCGGTGCGAGGTCGGCGAACAACAGTTGATTGGAGAGCAACGCGCCGCTGAGTTTTGGCCGTGGCTGGCTGGCGACGTAAGTCAGGTCGCCATGGATATCACTGCTGCCGATCTTGCCGTTGAATTGCTCATAGGTGAATTTCGCGCCGCCGGCGTCATGCAGCTTGGCGATCAGATGGCCGTCGGTGGAGTACGGCGGCGTGTCCGGAAGGGTCACACCGGTTAACGGATAGAGGTTGCCGAGGCTGGCGCCAGCCAGTTTCAGGCGCAGATCGAGTGCACCAAGATTCAGCGGGTCGGTCAACGTGCCGGCCAGTTCGATGCTGGTGTCGCCGATCTTCGCCTGAGCCTGCAACGGGAATGGCTTGCTTGCGTCCTGCAGCGCCAGCAGCCCGCCGATCTTGCCTTGGCCGGTGAGATTCTGGCCGTGGTATTGGCCTTTGACCTTCAAGGCGAACGCGTAATCCTGCGGTGCACCACCCTTGTCCTGCGCAGTTTTCGCCGCTTTGTCACCGACGATATCGCTGTATGGAATCGGCTTGCCCAGCGGATCAATCAGCAAATCGAGATTGGTTTTCAGCGTTTGATCATCGAGGGTGACGTGGCCCTTGTCGAAACCGATGGCGCCAATGTCGACCACCCAGCTCGACGGTTCGGCATTCGGGTCTTTCGGATCGAATTTGAACGTCCAGTTCGCGCGGCCATCGGCCAAGCGCTGCAGATCTGCATTCGGCTCCGTCAGGTCAATGCGTGGAATCACCACCCGTTGCGCCAGCAAAGCCAGCGGCGAAATGCGCAACTCGACACGTTTTAGCGTGACCATCTGCGGTTTTTTTGACCAGTCCGGATTACCCAGGCTCAGGTCCTCGGCGACCACATGCGGCCATGGCACCCAGGCACGCCAGCCGCCCTCGTCCGGCTCGCGCTGCCAGATCACCGCGAGGTTGCCGTTGATGGCAAACGGTCGATGCAATTCTTCCGAGACTTTGGCGTTGATCGGCGGTTTGATCCGGTTCCAGTCGAAGAACACGATGATCAAGACCAGCACGGCCAGTAGCAGCACGAGGATGGCGAAGGTCCAACTGAAGATTTTTCCAGTGCGCGTCATGCACAAAGCTCCTGATCACGTGCGCCCTGTCATCGCGGCGCACGGCTGAAACGGCGGGCTAAAGCAGCCCCTATGAAGTCTGTGACTGGCAAAAGGCCCGCAGGTTTAACCGAAAAACCGATTAAGGCGCAAAAACCTGCGTGAAAGCTGACCAGTCAGTCGAGCGACGTTACCGCGACCCGCACGGTTGCGAGGCGCGAGTGGGTCGAAACTACCCACCTCGGTGCAAAACCGAGGCTCTGAAAGGCGCGATCTAGAGCCTCCCGGCAGAACAATCAATTCTGTTGATTATTACCATTGCGTTTATGAACTTTTATATCGACTTATCGAGAGTAGCATTGCCCTCGTACCCACTTTATCGCCCTCCCAAGGAGCAACCATCATGAAACGCCAATTACTGCTCAGCCTTACCCTGTCGATGCTAGCCAGCACTGCTTTTGCCCTGCCTGCTGCTGACCAAGCCACTCCGCAAGTGAAATCCAGCCAATCGGTGTTCAGCCAAACCGTAGCCGAAGGTGGCCGTGATCGCCTCGAAGAGAAAGGTCTGGTTCAAGACGGTTCCGATCGCACACCACAAGGCCAAGCCCTGGCATCCGACGGCACCGAACGCACTCCACAAGGCCAAACCCTGGCTTCCGACGGCGGCGACCGCACTCCACAGGGCCAAACCCTGGCTTCCGACGGCGGCGACCGCACTCCACAGGGCCAAACCCTGGCTTCCGACGGCGGCGACCGCACTCCACAAGGTCAAACCCTGGCTGATGACGGCTTCGACAAAACCCCACTGGGTCAAGCACTCGCCGAAGGTGGTGGTGACCGTGTGATCGAACGCAACAGCAAACTGAGCTAAGCCCATGGCGGCCTCGAAAAAAAGCCCAATCACCGGATTGGGCTTTTGACTTTTAAACCTCGCTGAAATCTTCCGCTGCATGCCCTCCCGTTCGACGCCGACAAAGCTGATTTGCTAGAGTGCGGCGCTTGTCCTGCCGAAGAACACACCCTGCGATGCTGCCCCGCGCCGAACAGAAGCAACAGACCCGCAACGCCCTGATGGACGCTGCCCGCCACTTGATGGAAAGCGGCCGAGGATTCGGCAGCCTGAGCCTGCGCGAAGTGACGAAAACCGCCGGCATCGTGCCCACCGGTTTCTACCGCCACTTCGCCGACATGGATGAGCTGGGCCTGGTGCTGGTCAGTGAAGTCGGCCAGACCTTCCGCGAGACCATCCGCCTGGTGCGGCACAACGAATTCGTCATGGGCGGCATCATCGATGCGTCGGTGCGGATCTTCCTCGACGTGGTCAGCGCCAACCGCTCGCAATTTCTGTTTCTCGCCCGCGAGCAGTACGGTGGCTCGCTGCCGGTGCGTCAGGCCATCGGGCGGCTGCGCGAGGACATCAGTTCCGACCTCGCTTCCGACCTGACGATGATGCCCAAGCTGCAGCATCTGGATGCCGCAGGCCTGAGCGTGATGGCTGACCTGATCGTCAAATCGGTATTCGCCACCCTCCCCGACATCATCGATCCGCCTGCCGAAGCGCTTCCGGAGCATCTGACCCCGCAAGTGAAGATCACCCAGCAACTGCGCTTTATCTTTATTGGCCTGAAGCATTGGCAGGGCCTGGGCAGTACTGAGTAAAGATCAAAAGATCGCAGCCTTCGGCAGCTCCTACAGAGATTGCGTTTCATGTAGGAGCTGCCGAAGGCTGCGATCTTTTTTTGCCCGCTGCAAATTGGTGCATTAAAAAATCTTCACGCACCAAAACCTTCCATATTTGCGCAGCATCTTGAAACATCCACCACGCTCCGACAGGGATTTCCTACATCTCGTCCGATTGGCAAGGCCCTTGCTCTAGCCAGAGTATTGTCCATAGCTGGAAGCTTTCCGATGCTGGTGATTCACCGCAGAACCGACCCTCAACCCGTCTGGGCCGCCGAGTTGCACCTGACCTTCGAAGCGCGGAGCAAAAGCCGTTTGCGCTGTTTCAGTGCCGAGGGCGAAGACGTCGGGTTGTTTTTGGAGCGTGGTCAGCCGCCACTGTTCGACGGCGAATGCCTGCAGGCCGAAGACGGCCGCATCGTCCGTGTCTGCGCCCGCCCTGAGCAACTGCTGCACGTCACCTGCGCCAATGCCTTCGAACTGACTCGCGCCGCGTATCACTTGGGCAACCGTCACGTTGCCCTGCAAGTCGGCGATGGCTGGCTGCGTCTGCTCGACGATTACGTGCTCAAAGCCATGCTCGAACAGCTCGGCGCACAAGTCGAAGCCATCGAAGCACCGTTCCAGCCGGAACACGGCGCCTATGGCGGCGGCCATCACCATTCACGACACGGCGACGAAGACTTCAATTACGCGCCAAAACTCCATCAGTTCGGCGTACGCCTGTGAATCCCGCCTGGGCGCTGCTGCGCCTAGCCAGTCCGCAATTGCCGATTGGTGGCTACAGCTATTCGCAAGGCCTGGAAATGGCGGTGGATAACGGCCGCGTGCACAACCCGGACAGCGCTCGGCGCTGGATCAGCGATCAGTTGCTGCTCAATCTTTCGCGTTTTGAAGCGCCGCTGCTGCTCGCCCATTGCCAGGCCGCCGCCGATGAACAATGGGCCGAACTGTCGAGCCTCTGCGAAAGCCACCGCGCCAGCCGTGAAACCCGCGAGTTGCATCTGGAGAGCCGGCAGATGGGCTATTCGTTGCAGCAATTGCTCAACGGTTTGCCGGAACTCGACGCGCCCGCCCGAAGCTTTCTCGAACGATGCAGCGAACCGCATCTGGCCCTGTGCTGGGCGTTGGCCGCGCGCGCCTGGGGCATCACCCCACAGGACGCCCTCGCCGCGTGGCTGTGGAGCTGGTTGGAAAACCAGCTCGCGGTATTGATGAAAACCCTGCCGCTCGGCCAACAAGCAGCCCAACGCCTGACCAGCGAACTGCTGCCGCTGCTGCAACAAGCCCAGCAGGACGCGACCCGAATCGAACCCGAACACATGGGCAGCGCCGCGTTCGGCCTGTCCCTGGCGTGCATGGCCCACGAGCGCCAGTACAGCCGCCTCTTTCGCTCCTAGGAGAAACATTCATGAACACACAACCTCTGCGCGTCGGCATCGGCGGCCCGGTCGGTTCCGGCAAAACCGCGTTGACCCTGGCGCTGTGCCTAGCCCTGCGCGAGCGCTACAACCTCGCCGTGGTCACCAATGATATCTACACCCGCGAAGACGCCGATTTTCTCGTGCGTAACGAAGCCCTCGCGCCGGAGCGGATCATCGGCGTGGAAACCGGCGGCTGCCCGCACACGGCGATCCGCGAAGACGCGTCGATCAACCTTGAAGCGGTCGATCAACTCAACCGGCGTTTTCCGGGGCTCGATCTGATTCTGGTGGAGTCCGGCGGCGACAACCTCTCGGCGACCTTCAGCCCGGAACTGTCCGACCTGACCATCTACGTGATTGACGTTTCCGCTGGCGACAAACTGCCGCGCAAGGGCGGTCCGGGGATCTGCAAGTCGGATCTGCTGGTGATCAACAAAATCGACTTGGCGCCGCTGGTGGGTGCGTCGCTGGAAATGATGGACAGCGACACAAAACGCATGCGCAACGGCAAGCCGTTCGTCTTCAGCAACCAGAAAACCGGTCAGGGTCTTGAAGCCATCATCGCCTTCATCGAACGCCAGGGCCTGCTGACCGCAGCCTGATTCACTTATCAACAAGGAAGCTTATTCATGACACTCAAACGCATTTTCGGCGCCGTGGCGCTGCTGCTGACCCCGGCGCTGGCCTTCGCTCATCCGGGCCACGGCGACAGTGGTTTGATCGCCGGCATCAGCCACCCGATCGGCGGCCTCGACCATTTGCTGGCGATGTTGGCAGTCGGGTTGTGGGCGGCGCAGCAACGGGGCGCGGCACGCTGGGCGCTGCCGTGCACGTTTGTCGGCACCATGCTGATCGGCGGCATGCTCGGTTTTGAAGGGCTGGAATTGCCGGCACTGGAAAGCGGGATTGCCGCGTCGGTACTGGCGTTGGGTCTGGCGGTGGCCTTGGTGGTGCGTCCGCCGTTGGTGATGGCAGTGGTGGCGACGGCGGTGTTTGCGCTGTTCCACGGTGTAGCGCATGGGCTGGAATTGCCGGAGATGAGCAGTCCTTGGGCGTATGCGGCTGGTTTTGTCGCCGCGACCGCTGCGTTGCATGCCGCAGGTTATGCGGTGGTGCGCTTCCTGCCTCAGGCTGCTGCGCCTTTGGTGCGATTGGCCGGTGCGGCGTCGGCGGTGACCGGTGCCTGGTTGCTGGCAGGCTGATCTTTATCGCCTGTTCCGGCCTCATCGCTAGCAGGGCTAGCTCCCACAGGTTTTGTGTTGGGCGCAAATCCACTGTGGGAGCCAGCCCTGCTGGCGATAGCGGTCTGACAGACACCGCGTCTCTAAAGGCCGCCGCTCTGCTACCATGTCGCGCAATCGCCCCTGCCCGTGACGACGTCCGCCCATGCCCCACGCTTCCCGCTCCACCGCCCTGCCTGAATTGACCGCCCTGTTTCGCGATGTGCAGCAGCACTTCGTCAACGTGATCGTGCCCCTCTGGCAAGGCCCGGGCTGGAACGCTGACATGGCGCTACCCTACGAGGCGCTGGACGCTGCGCATCAGCCGCTGCCACCGCAGCGCTATCGGGCGATGGCCTGCGCGCGGCAGCTGTACCTGTTTTCCAGCCTGATCGGGGTTGTGGATAACGCTGATGTCCGCGCCGCGGCGCTGTTCCGCTCCTTGCAACGGCATTTCCACGATGCCGTGCATGGCGGCTGGTTCTACAGCATCGATGCGCAGGGCAAGCCGCTGGATCAGCGCAAGGATCTCTACACCCACGCATTTATCCTGTTTGCCTGCGCGCATTACTGGGCAAAATCCGGTGATCCGCTGGTCGAGTCGACCCTGAATGCTGCACTGGAAATCATTGGTCGGCGCTTCGCCACCGGCGATGGCCTGTACGAAGCGTGCCTGAATCGCGACTGGATAACCCTCGAAACCGGACCGCTGCAGAACCCGTTGATGCACTTGGCCGAAGCGTTCCTCGCCACTTTGGCAGTGCGTGAAGATGCTCAGACGCAGAAGGCGCTGCTCGAGTTATGCACAGCCATGCACAAGCAGTTCGTCGATCCCCAATATGGCGTTTTGATGGAGAAGCCGCTCGGGGCTGTGGATAACTGGTATGAGCCGGGGCATCAGTTCGAGTGGTACTTCCTGCTCGAATCGTCTGCGCTGCTGCGCGGCTCGAAACTTCACGCGGCGCTGGATCGGGCATTTGCGTTCACCGAGCAATACGGTGTGGTGCAGCCATCTGGCGCGGTGCGCGCGATGCTTGATCTGGAAACCAACGGACGCCCACGGGATTCGACCCAACGGATCTGGGCTCAGGCGGAATATCTGCGCGCGCTGACCTTGCGTCAGGGCAGTGAAGCGGTGGTGTTGCGTCAACTGCAGGCGTTGCAGCAGCGGTTTCTGCATGCCGGTGGCTGGCACGAGTGTCGGGATGAGTTGGGGGAAGTCAGTCGCAAGGACATGCCTTCGACCACGCCTTATCACTTGGCGACTTGCTACCACGGCCTGGCGGAATATCTTCGCTGATTGCTCGACCGCCATCGCTAGCAGGGCTAGCTCCCACATTTGAAATGGATTCCCCTGTGGGAGCTAGCCCTGCTAGCGATTTTTAGCCGTTACACGGTCTTCAGGCAATCCACTTCTTGTCCCCGGTAAAGCTGATGGTCAACCACCGCGCCGCATCCGCCTTGCCCAGCTTCGACGAAATCTCTTCGCGCAAGGCATCCAGCTGCCCGACATGGCTCAGCGCATAGTCCGCCGGCAACACCACATGTATCTCGATAAACCGCGCGCGCCCGTGCTTCTGCACGTACGACACGTAGTCATCAAAACCATGCTCGACCTTCGCCGCATCCATCACTTGGCGCACCTGGTCATCCAGGGTGTCCGGGGCAATGCCGAGCACATCGCGTAGCGCCGGGCCAAGAATCTTGAACGCCGGCGGCAGCATGGTCAGTGCCAGCACGATCAGGATCAACGGATCGACATAGGCCGCCCACTCGCCATAGCCCTGAGACTTGAGTAGCAGCGCCGCAAGGAAACTGATCAACAGGCCCACGGACAACATAGCGTCCACCAGCCAACTGATGTTATCGAACTGGATCAGGCTCGACTTGAGCTTGCGGTTACGCCGACGCACGTAAAAGAAATAGGCGAATTCAACAACGGTAAACACCGCTGCGTAGATGATCACCAGCCCCAGCTCGATCTCGCGCCCACCGTTGATGATGCCAAACACGCCGTTGAGAAACGCATAGATCGCGATCAGCAGCAGGAAACTGCCTTCGATCAACAGCACCATCGGTTCCAGATGCCAGAAGCCGAACTGGAAGCGGTGATTGCTTTCCTTGGCGATCAACTTGGCAGTGATCAGCATCAGGACTTTGATGAAGGTGGCGATCAGCGAGAAAAAACCATCGAACAGGATGGATTGCGAACCAGAAACAAAACCGGTGACGATCCCGGCGATCGCCACGGCGAACATCAGAATGGTCGATTGTTTGAGCAGTGCCTGCTCACCTCGGTTACTCACTTTGACTCCTCGAAAACCTTGAAAACCGCGGGGTGCGGTTGGGTTGTTGCGAGGGGAGTTTACCTTATCGCCATTTTTTGCCTGTTCTGGCCTCTTCGCTGGCAAGCCAGCTCCCACAGGGTTATCGGTGCACACGAATCTTGTGAGCGACTCGGTACTTGTGGGAGCTGGCTTGCCAGCGATTGGCCGTGACGCGGTATCAGGCCTTGTTACGCTCGATGGCAAAACCCGCCCAAGTCTGGCTCACCGGCATCAGTTCCAGGCTGTTGATGTTGATATGTGCCGGCGCATTCATCACCCAGAAAATCGTCTCGGCGATGTCCTGCGGCTGGATCGGCTCAGCTCCGGCGTAGGTCGCGTTGTAGCGTTCCTGATCGCCGGCAAAACGCACCAGCGAGAACTCGCTCTCGCACAGCCCTGGCTCGATGTTGCTGACCCGCACGCCGGTGCCCTGCAGGTCGCAACGCAGGTTCAGCGAAAACTGTTTAACGAATGCTTTGGTCGCGCCATACACATGGCTGCCCGGGTACGGATAGTTGCCGGCGATGGAGCCGAGGTTGACGATGCCGGCGCCACGGCCATGGGCGATCAGGCGCGGTAGCAGCAAGCGCGTGGCGTACATCAGGCCTTTGACGTTGGTATCGACCATGGTGTCCCAGTCGTCCAGATCGCATTTCGGCGCAGGATCGACGCCCAGCGCCAGACCGGCGTTGTTGATCAGCCCGCGCAGCTTGGCGAACGACGGCGGCAGGTTGGCAATCGCCTCCTCCATCGCCTTGCGATCACGCACGTCGAGTACCAGGCCGTGCACTTCGGTCTGCTTCGACAGCTCTGCGCACAGCGCGTTGAGGCGTTCTTCACGACGACCGGTCAGCACCAGTTTCCAGCCAGCCTCGGCAAAACGGCGGGCGCAGGCTTCACCAAATCCGGACGTTGCGCCGGTGATAAACAGGGTGTTGGACATCGTGTTCTCCTTGCTTCGGCCGCCTGAGCAGCCCTTGGAATAGAAAATCAGCAGGCAGCATGCCCGGCCCGGCACTTACGGGCAACCGCTACAAAGTGTTCAAAAAACAACCAACCCCGCCGACGCCACAGCCACCGTGGCCTGTAGCCATGTGCACGCATGTTATCCACAGTCCCTTCCACAGTTTCCGGGGGCAAGTGGAAACGCGCAAAGCCACGCCACACAAGGCTTTGCGGCGGAAATAGAAAGTTTTTTGCTTGACCCTGAAGCAGCGGATGTGCGGGAGATGGCATTTTGCACGATTGCCCGGCCAGCACAGTGATTGCGCGAGGCCAGTCATTACGGCCCTTAGCGGAGTCTTTCCAGAGTTTAATCACAGACTTATCCACAGGATTGCTCACCGCTCAATATCTCGCTGGACGCCTTGATAAAAAGGTTGACAACGACGACTTCAAGCTCCGTAAAAATGCCTGATCAAAAAACAATCACACCTTCGCAAGCCACGTTATACGTGGCGTGCAGCCAGATACACCCACGTTATTCACAGCCAGCTCCACAGCAAACGGGGACAAGTCAAAACTGTGGAAAAACAGCCATTTGCAGCGTCTATATGTCGCGCTTTGGCAGCTTGGGGAATTTGTTTTCCACAATTCCACTTAAGGTCATCGCTTAACCTGTGGGAGCTGGCTTGCCAGCGATGAGGCCGTCACCCCCGGCATCATTGTTGAATGATGAACCGCTATCGCTGGCAAGCCAGCTCTCACAGGGGTTGTGGTGGTTTTCAGATGTAAAAAACCCCGGGACTCGCGTCGCCGGGGCTGTGCATAACGTAAAAGAATCAGTGCCCGCCCAGATAGGCGTTACGCACCTCCTCGTTCACCAGCAACTCCTTACCGGTGCCCGTCAGGCGAATCTCGCCGTTGACCATCACATACGCCCGATCCGACAGCTTGAGCGCATGGTTGGCATTCTGCTCGACAAGGAAAATCGTCATCCCGGTTTTTGCCAGCTCTCGCAGGGTCGCGAAGATCTGCTTCACCACAATCGGTGCCAACCCGAGGCTCGGCTCATCAAGCAGCAACAGCTTTGGCCGGCTCATCAATGCACGCGCAATCGCGAGCATTTGCTGCTCGCCACCGGACATGGTCATCGCCCGCTGCGTGCGCCGCTCTTCCAGGCGTGGGAACAGCGTAAACATGCGTTGCATGTCCTCCTTGGCGTACTTGTCACCAATCGGGATAGTGCCCATCAGCAGGTTTTCCTCGACGGTCATGTCAGGGAACACCCGCCGCCCTTCCGGCGACTGCGCGATGCCATTGGAGGCGATGTAGTGCGAGGACTTTTGGGTGATGTCGACGCCCTGATAAAGGATCTGCCCGCCCGCCGCCCGTGGCTGGCCGAAGATCGACATCAGCAACGTCGATTTGCCGGCACCGTTGGAGCCGATCAGGCTGACGGTTTCCCCCTCGTTGATCTGCAGCGAAACCCCTTTGAGCGCCTGGATCGGTCCGTAGAACACGTCGAGGTCTTTGAGTTCGAGGATCGGTTGCGTCATACCAGCTCCTCTTCGTCGGCGCCCAGATAGGCGGCAATCACTTTCGGGTCGTTACGGATCGCTTCAGGCCCGCCTTCGGCGATGACGATGCCGTGGTCCAGCACCACGATGTGGTCGGAAATACTCATAACCATGCCCATGTCGTGTTCGATCAGCACCACGGTCAGATCGTGCTCGTCGCGTAGCAGCCGGATCATCGCGCTCAGCGCTTCGGTTTCCTGAGGGTTGAGGCCGGCGGCCGGTTCGTCGAGGCAGATGATCTGCGGCCGCGTACACATCGCCCGGGCAATCTCCAGACGGCGCTGCTGGCCGTAGGACAGTTCACCGGCGAGACGGTTGGCGCAGTCGACCAGATCGACCACTTCCAGCCAGTAGAACGCGACGTCCAGCGCGTCGCTTTCAGCCTTGCGATAGCCCTTGGTGTTGAGGATGCCGGCGAGCATGTTGCGGTTGACCCACATGTGCTGCGCCACCAGCAGGTTTTCCAGTACCGACATTTCCTTGAACAGACGGATGTTCTGGAAGGTTCGCGCCAGGCCAGCACGGTTCACCAGATGCGTACCGCCGAACATCTTGTAGTACATGCGGCTGAGGAAGGATTTCGGCGAGACAAAGTCGGTCGGCTTTAACGATTCGCCCAGCAACTGGATGACATTGGTCTGCTGGCCGCGCACGTTGAGTTCGATCTTGCCGCCGGTGGCTTTGTAGAACCCGGTCAAGCAGTTGAACACCGTGGTCTTGCCGGCGCCGTTGGGGCCGATCAAGGCGAAGATCGAGTTGCGTTTGACCTTCAGGCTGACATCGCTCAGCGCCTTGATACCACCGAAATGCATCATCAGTTTTTCAACAGAGAGTACGACTTCACTCATGGCGCAGTCCTCTCATAGTGAATGGCACCTTTGCGTGGAGTGACCCCGGTACGGCTGATGCGGATCAGCCCACGTGGTCGCCAGATCATCATCAACACCATCAGGATGCCGAACAGCAGCACGCGATATTCAGCGAAGCCACGCAGCAGTTCCGGGGCGACAGTCAGCACGAAGGCTGCGATCACCACGCCGATGGTCGAACCCATGCCGCCGAGCACGACGATGGCGAGGATCAGCGCCGATTCGAAGAAGGTGAACGAGGTCGGGTTGACGAAGCCCTGGTAGGTTGCGAAGAACACACCCGCCAGACCTGCCGTCGACGCACCGATGGTGAACGCCGAGAGCTTGACCAGCACGTGGTTGAGGCCCATCGAACGACAGGCGATTTCATCTTCACGCAGGGCTTCCCACGCGCGACCGACCGGCATCTTCACCAGACGATGCTTGATGTACAGCACGGCCAATACCACCAGGAACAACACTGCGTAGATGAAGTAATACTTCACGTCCGGGTTGTAGGCGATGCCGAAAAACTCGTGGAACGGCACCCCGCCATCCTTCGCCCGTTTGCCGAACTCCAGACCGAAGAAGGTCGGCAACGGTGCCGGCATGCCGTTCGGGCCGCCGGTCAGGGACAACCAGTTGTTGAGGATCAGGCGAATGATTTCACCGAAGCCCAGGGTCACGATCGCCAGATAGTCGCCATGCAGACGCAACACCGGGAAGCCGAGGATGCAACCGGCAAGTCCCGCGGTGATCGCCGCCAGTGGCAGCACCGTCCAGAAACCCAGACCGAGATACTGGTAACCCAGCGCCAGACCGTAGGCACCGATGGCATAGAACGCCACGTAACCGAGGTCGAGCAGACCCGCAAGACCGACCACGATGTTCAGCCCCAGTCCCAGCAACACGTAGATCAACCCGAGGATGACCACGCCCAGCAGATAGGAGTTGGAAACAAACGGCACGATGATAGCCAGCACAATCAGCAGCGGGATGATCCAGCGCAGGCGAGTTTTGTGATCGGCGGGCAGGACATGCACGCCGGAACCGGTGCTTTCGAATCCATCGAGAATTTTCAGGCCCTTGGGCGTTTGCAGGAACAGGCTGATGGCAAAGCGGCCGATCATGACAATGCCGATCAGCCATGCGACGCGTGTCGGCTCAAGATTGAAGCTGTAACCCTCGAGTACGACGCCGACAATCGGCCCGAATACGATCAGGGCAATCAGGCCGGCCAGAATCGCCTCAACCAGGCTTTTTTTGATATCGATGGTTTTTTTAGTGGTTGAAGACATCGCTTACACCTTCGACACAAGAGGACGGCCCAACAGGCCCTGCGGCCGGAAGACCAGAACAAGTACGAGCAGCGAGAAGCTGAACACGTCTTTGTAGTCGGAGTTGACCAGACCGGAGAACAGCGACTCGGAGATGCCGAGGATGATCCCGCCCAGCATCGCGCCCGGCAGCGAGCCGATCCCGCCGAGTACCGCGGCAGTGAACGCTTTGATGCCGATGACGAAGCCGGCGTAGAAGTCGAACGTGCCGTAGTTCATGGTGATCAGCACGCCAGCCAATGCCGCCATCGCTGCACCGATAATGAACACGTAAGAGATCACGCGGTCGGTGTTGATCCCGAGAATCGAGGCCATCTTGCGGTCTTGCTGAGTGGCGCGGCACATGCGGCCGAGCTTGGTGTACTTGATCACGTAGGTCAGCAGACCCATGCCGACAAATGCGGCCACCAGAATGAAGATCTTGGTGTAGGTGAGCTGAACGAAACCGGTGCCGATGTCGACGCGCCAGGCGCCGGTGAGCAGCGTTGGAACACCCTGTTGACGGGCGCCCTGGCTGATCTGGGCGTAGTTTTGCAGGATCAGGGAAATACCGATGGCGCTGATCAGCGGGGCCAGTCGGGTGGAGTTGCGCAGGGGTTTGTAAGCGACTCGCTCGATGACCCAGCCATACACCGCCGTGACGACGATGGTGAAGATCAAGGTGCCGAGCATCAGCAGCGGGAAAGATTCGATACCGAAGTAAGCCAGCAGAGCCAGACTGATTGCCGCCAGGTAAGCGGAAATCATGTAAACCTCGCCGTGGGCGAAGTTGATCATGCCGATGATGCCGTAGACCATTGTGTAGCCGATGGCGATCAGGCCATAGACCGACCCGAGGGTCAGACCGTTGACCAGTTGCTGCAGGAAAATACCATCCATAACGCAATCTCACGCAGTGAGAACCTGCCCACCTGTGGGTGGGCGGTTCTTCTAGGGAAAATACAGATTTACGTCGGAGCAATGTCAGAGCGCGATTTACCCGATCACCACCGCACCCTGTGGGAGCTGGCTTGCCAGCGATAGCGGAGGGTCAGCCAACCTGTGTGTCGACTGACCTGACGCCATCGCGGGCAAGCCCGCTCCCACAGTTATTGGTGGGATCAACTGATCGCGTCAGCCCTTACTTCTGTTTTTCCAGCTGGTGATATTTGCCAGTCGCGTCCCACTGGTACACCACGTAGTCGGAGACTTTCAGGTCGCCCTTCTTGTCCCAGGCTTTCTCGCCCATCACGGTTTTCACCGGGTTGGCTTTCAGCCATTCGGCGGCTTTCTCGCCACTGTTGGACTTGGCGCCGTTGAACGCTGCAGCCAGGGTTTGCACCGAAGCGTAGGCGTACAGGGTGTAGCCTTCTGGCTCGGTGCCGGCTTTGCGGAAGGCATCCACGACAGTTTTACTTTCCGGCAGCATGCGTGGGTCGGCGCCGAAGGTCATCAGCACGCCGTCGACGTATTGCGGGCCGCCTGCGGTGGTCACCAGTTCGTCGGTCACGATGCCGTCGTCAGACATGAACTTCACGTCTTTCAGGCCTTCGGTACGCAGTTGCTTGACCAGTGGACCGGCTTCCGGATGCAGGCCGCCGAAGTAGACGACGTCGGCACCGGCGGCGCGGATCTTGGTGACCACGGCGCTGAAGTCTTTCTCGCCACGGGTCAGACCTTCGTACAGCACCGGTTTCACGCCACGCTTCTCAAGCTGAGCCTTGGTGGCATCTGCCAGGCCCTGGCCGTAGGTGTCCTTGTCGTGCAGCACGGCAACCTTTTTGCCTTTGAGCACGTCGACGATGTAGTCGCCGGCGACGATGCCCTGCTGGTCGTCACGTCCGCACATACGGAACATGGCGCTGAGGCCACGCTCGGTCACTTGCGGGTTGGTAGAGCCCGGGGTGATCGCGATCACGCCGGCTTCGTCATAGATTTCCGACGCTGGAATGGTCGAAGAAGAGCAGAAGTGACCGACCACGCCGGCGACTTTCTGGTTGACCAGGTCCTTGGCGACCGTCACCGCTTGCTTCGGTTCGCAGGCGTCATCGCCTTTGACCAGTACGATTTTTTCCCCGTTGACGCCGCCTGCCGCGTTGACCGCGTCAGCCGCTGCCTGTGCACCCTTCATGTACTGCTCGCCAAATGCCGCGTTGGCGCCCGTCATTGGACCCGCTACACCGATTTTGATGTCAGCCTGAGCAAACGCAGAAACACCCAACGCAGTAGCCACTGCGAGGGCCAGAAAGCCTTTCTTGTAAAACGTCTGGGACATGAGGTGGTGCTCCAAGGTTTTTTTAGTTGGCACTGCGACTTCACTTCACTGAAACCTCAGAGCAAGGCCCGTGCCATCGGTTTTTTATTCTTCAAAAAGTCGCTGCTTTCTTGTTATTTCGACTGTTTCGTTCCCATTTTCATTGGGCGTGCAACCGTCTAAACCGCGGAAGGTGAAACCATTTATTTTTTCAGGCGCAACCCGCCTGCGCCATCATTGCAACCGCGGCACCAAACGACGTGCAACCAGCCTGTAACAGCCCGCGTCACCGAACTGCACACTGCTGGTGCGGGACTGCTACAACCCGCACCATTACAGGCTAGTCGCTGCATCGAAAAGCGCCGCTTCCGGCAACATATTTCAACACTCAAATCACAATGCGCAGGCACTGGCCCGCGTGATACAGCGAGAACCCAGCCTCGTACAGGCAACTGCGCAAACCCACGCCGGCCAAGGGCTGCATCGGTGCAAAAGAAATCGGCAGCGCTTGAGGATTGCCGTTACACAAGTAATCAGCGAAGGCTTTGCCGACCACGGTGCCAGTGGTGACGCCGCGACCGTTGTAGCCAGTGACGGCCACCAGCCCCGGCGCCGGTTCGAACAGGCGCATGAGGTGATCGGGGGTAAACGCGATGCGCCCGGTCCAGGTGCATTCCCATTCGACCGGCTTCAGATTGGGGAAGTAATGTTGCTGCACGCGGTCGGCCCAGGCCTTGAGAAACCAGGTCGGTTTCTGATTGCCGTTGCCCAGGCTGCCGAGTAATAACCGCCCTTCTTTGTCGCGGCGGATGCTGCTCAGGACTTGGCGGGTGTCCCACGAGCCCTGCCCGTCCGGGAGGATTTCCTGCGCGGCGTCCTCGGTCAGTGGCACCGAGGCGACCTGATAGTAATAACCTGGAAAGAAGTTGCGTTTGAGTTCGGTCCAGTCACCTTCGGTGTACGCGTTGGAAGCGATCACCACTTGTTCGGCGAGCACCGAGCCCTGCTCGGTTTGCACTGACCATTTCGCGCCCTGACGCTCGAGTCGGGTAACCGGGGAATGGTCGAACATCTGCCCGCCAAGGCCGATCACGGCATTCGCCAGCCCGGTGACGTAAGCCATCGGGTTGAGTGTACCGGCGCGGCGATCAAGCAATGCGGCGGCGATTTTTTGCGTACCGGTGGCCTGTTCGCAGGCCTTGCCGGTCAACAGCTCGACAGGTGCGCCACGGCGTTTCCATTGTTGCTCACGACTGCGCAAATCCGCCTCGCCCTTGGCGTTGTGCGCCATGTGCAGGGTGCCTTCGCGGCGCAACTGGCAATCGATGTTGTACTTGTCCACAAGGCTGAACACCAACGCCGGCGCCGCGCCGAGCATGCGATTGAGCTGACTGCCGACCGTTTCGCCGAAACCGGCTTCGATCTCGTCCGGTGGAATCCACATACCCGCGTTGACCAAACCGACGTTGCGTCCGGAGCCACCATGGCCCGCGCGATGGGCTTCCAGCACGCAGACACTCTTGCCTTTTTCCAACAGATGCAGTGCCGCCGACAACCCGGTGAACCCGGCGCCGATCACGCAGACATCGACTTTGACTTCGCCCCTGAGCGCGGTGTTATCCGGGCGTTGCGGCGTGAGCTTTTCCCACAGACATTCTTCGCGTAACGGCATTGCCAAGCTCCTGTCGGAGCAGCTGCAAGCCCCAAGCTACAAGCATCAAGCCGATCTGCTTGTAGCTTGGGTCTTGAGGCTTGCCGCTGCTTAATCGAATGTAATGCCCTGCGCCAGCGGCAACTCCAGCGAATAGTTCACGGTGTTGGTCTGGCGACGCATGTAGCCGCGCCATGCATCCGAGCCCGACTCACGCCCCCCACCGGTTTCTTTCTCACCACCAAACGCACCACCAATCTCGGCACCGCTCGGACCGATGTTGACGTTGGCGATGCCACAGTCGCTGCCCACTGCCGACATGAACTGCTCAGCCTCGCGCACATCGGTGGTGAAGATGCACGACGACAGGCCTTGCGGCACTGCATTGTTCAAGCGCAGCGCTTCCTGGAAATCGCTGTAGCCGACCACGTAAAGAATCGGCGCGAAGGTTTCGCTGCAGACCACGTCACTTTGCTCCGGCATTTCAACGATGGCCGGCGAAACGTAGTAGGCATTGGGGAACTGATCTTCGAGTTGGCGCTTGCCGCCAAACACTCGACCGCCCTCGCTCAACGCCTGTTCCAGCGCGTCCTGCATGTTTTCGAAGCTGTGCTTGTCGATCAGTGGGCCGACCAGATTGCCTTCCAGCGGATTGCCGATACGGACTTTCGAGTACGCGGCTTTGAGACGGGTGACGATTTCTTCTTTGACCGATTCATGAGCGATCAGGCGACGTAACGTGGTGCAGCGCTGGCCGACGGTGCCGACGGCGCTGAACAGAATTGCGCGTACTGCCATGTCGAGATCGGCGCTTGGGCCGAGGATCATCGCGTTGTTGCCGCCCAGCTCCAGAATGCTGCGAGCAAATCGCGCGGCGACTTTCGGCGCCACTTCGCGGCCCATGCGCGTGCTGCCGGTGGCGCTGATCAGCGCGACCCGCGGGTCATCGACCAGTGCTTCGCCGGCATCGCGGCCACCGATGATCACTTGGCAAAGGTTCGCCGGCGCATCAGTAAAATTCTTCACCACACGATCAAACAGCGCCTGACAGGCCAGCGCGGTCAGCGGGGTTTTCTCCGACGGCTTCCATACCACCGGGTTGCCGC
Organism: Pseudomonas sp. 4CAES_32.4; assembly: GCF_058136335.1. NCBI lineage: Bacteria > Pseudomonadati > Pseudomonadota > Gammaproteobacteria > Pseudomonadales > Pseudomonadaceae > Pseudomonas > Pseudomonas sp. 4CAES_32.4. The sequence continues at coordinate 655,589 of NZ_CM176882.1, read as the reverse complement.
AGACCAGCGCCAGTGTGGTGTTCCACGCCCACACTGCGACCGGGAAGTTGAACGCACTGATCACCCCGACCACGCCCAGCGGATGCCAGGTTTCGCGCATATGGTGGCCCGGACGCTCGGAGGCAATGGTCAAACCGTACAACTGACGAGACAGGCCGACGGCGAAATCGCAGATGTCGATCATCTCCTGCACTTCACCCAGACCTTCCTGAGTGATCTTGCCCGCCTCCCACGAAACCAGTTCGCCAAGGTCGGCCTTGTATTCGCGCAATACTTCACCGAATTGGCGCACCAACTCGCCGCGACGCGGGGCCGGGATCTTGCGCCACTGTTCGAACGCATGATCTGCGCGACTGATGTGCTGCTCGACTTCGGCCGGGCCCTCCCAATTGACGGCGGCAATGCGGCTGCCGTCGATGGGCGAATGCACCGGCACTTTGCCGTTCTGATAAAGGGCCGGGTTCACACCAAGACGATCAAGCAATGCGGCAACCATGGGTCACTCCTCAAGCAAAAAACTGAATGTGTGCGGACGCTTTTTCGCGACCGGGCAGGCCTTTAGTTGTAGCGTCACAATGGCAAGGCAACAAACGACCTTTACGCGAGATATCATTCCGTTTATTCATGCTGCGCACAGAAAGACAAGAAAAGGATCGGCCATGCTGAACAAACGCCACTTGCCCTCGATCACTGCCCTGCAGTGCTTCGAGGCCGTGACCCGGCACCTGAGTTTCACCCGCGCTGCCGAGGAACTGAACCTGACCCAGAGCGCAGTGAGCAAGCAGGTCGCGCAGCTGGAAGAATTGTTACAGCACTTGTTGTTCCGCCGCGTGCGTCGGCGCTTGCAGATGACCCCGGCTGGGGACTTGTACTTGGTTGAAGTACGAAAAATCCTCACGCAGGTGGAAATGTCGACTCATTACCTGCGTTCCTACGGCGGCGAGACCGAAGTCTTACGCGTTTCTACACCGTCGACCTTCGGCGCCCGTTGGCTGGTGCCACGTCTGAAGGGTTGGCGCCTGCGTCATCCATCGATTCATCTGGATTTGTGCAACGAACAGGAAGCGGATGATCTGCTGCAGGGGCGCAGCGATCTGGCGTTCTATTTCGGCCAGGGCTCGCGGCCCGGCACGGAATGCCTGAAGTTGTTCGGCGAAGAGCTGGTGCCGGTGTGTGCGCCGGGCAGTCTGCCGGACACCCCGTTTACTGATCCGACGCAGCTCACCGAGCTGGTCCTGCTGCAAAATGCCTCGCGCCCACAGGCGTGGCACGACTGGTTCGACAGTCAGGGCTACCAGACCGAACACAGCTACCACGGCCCACGCTTCGAAACCTTTTATATGTGCATTCGCGCCGCGCAGGTCGGCTGTGGTGTCGCACTGTTGCCACGGTTTCTGGTGGAAGAGGAATTGGCCGACGGCAAACTGGTCATTCCCTGGCAGCATGCAATGCCGAGCAGCGACGCCTATTACCTGGCGTACCCGGAGCATGCGGCGGAAGTGCCGAAGGTGCGCGACTTCGTCAAATGGATGCTCGAGCAGATCGACAATCCCCTGTAGGAGCTGCCGAAGGCTGCGATCTTTTGATCTTCAAAACCAACATCAAAAGATCGCAGCCTGCGGCAGCTCCTACAAAAGCACAGCAGAAATTACTGGTAATCCCCACCGCTGATATGCGCCACTAGCGCCATTGATTGAGACCGCGCCACGGCGCGGCGCACCTGGAGACCCCGTTATGAGCGAGAGTGTGTTTGCCGATCGCATCGTGCAGAACCTGCTCGACACCGACTTCTACAAACTGACGATGATGCAGGCGGTGCTGCACAACTACCCCAACGTTGAAGTCGAATGGGAGTTTCGTTGCCGTAACAGCGAGGATCTGCGCCCGTATCTGGCCGAGATCCGCTACCAGATCGAGCGTCTGGCGGAACTGAGCCTGAGCGCCGATCAGTTGAGTTTCCTTGAGCGCATCAGCTTCCTCAAACCGGATTTCCTGCGTTTCCTCGGCCTGTTCCGCTTCAACCTGCGCTACGTGCACACCGGCATCGAGAACGGCGAGCTGTTCATCCGCCTGCGCGGGCCGTGGCTGCATGTGATCCTCTACGAAGTGCCGCTACTGGCGATCGTCAGCGAAGTGCGCAACCGCTATCGCTACCGAGAAACCGTGCTCGAACAGGCCCGCGAGCAGCTCTACCGCAAATTCGACTGGCTGACCGCCAACGCTTCCGCTGACGAATTGTCGCAACTGCAAGTAGCCGATTTCGGCACACGACGCAGGTTTTCCTACCGCGTGCAGGAAGAAGTGGTGAACGTGCTCAAGCACGATTTCCCCGGTCGCTTTGTCGGCACCAGCAACGTGCATCTGTCCCGCGAACTCGATATGAAACCGCTGGGCACCATGGCCCATGAGTGGATCATGGCCCATCAACAGCTCGGCCCACGGTTGATCGACAGCCAGATTGCTGCGCTCGATTGCTGGGTCCGCGAATACCGCGGCTTGTTGGGGATTGCCTTGACGGACTGCATCACCACCGACGCTTTCCTCGGCGATTTCGATCTGTTCTTCGCCAAACTGTTCGACGGTCTGCGCCACGACTCCGGCGATCCGGTGGTATGGGGCGAAAAATGCATCGCGCACTACCACAAGCTCGGCATCGACCCGATGAGCAAGACGCTGGTGTTCTCCGACAGCCTGACCCTGCCCAAATCGCTGGAGATCTTCCGCGCGCTGCACGGTCGGATCAACGTCAGCTTCGGCATCGGCACCAACCTCACCTGTGACATTCCGGGTGTCGAACCGATGAGCATCGTGCTTAAAATGACCGCCTGCAACGGCCAACCGGTGGCGAAGATCTCCGACGAGCCAGGCAAGTCCCACTGCAAAGACCCGAATTTCGTCGCCTACTTGCGACATGTTTTCCAGGTTCCTGCCGATTCCAGTCTATCTAGCAAGGAGTGAATTCATGCAAGCCGTACAGCGTGAGATTGCTGAACAGCTCAAGGTGCAACCGCCGTTCGCCGACTACCAGGCCCTGCAGGCCGAAGTCGCCCGGCGCGTTTCCTTTATTCAGGATTGCCTGGTCAATTCCGGGCTCAAGACGCTGGTGCTGGGCATCAGCGGTGGCGTTGATTCGCTGACCGCAGGCCTTTTGGCCCAGCGCGCGATGCGTGAGCTGCGCGATCAAACCGGCGACGACAGTTACAAGTTCATCGCCGTGCGCCTGCCGTACGAAACCCAGTTCGACGAGCACGATGCGCAGGCCTCGGTAGATTTCATCGCCCCGGACGAACGCCATACCGTCAACATCGGCCCGGCAGTGAAGTCGCTGGCCAGTGAAGTCGCCGCGTTCGAAGGCAAGCACGCCGTGTCAGTAGATTTCGTGCTCGGCAATACCAAGGCGCGGATGCGTATGGTCGCCCAGTACACCATCGCCGGCGCGGCGCAGGGGCTGGTGATCGGCACGGATCACGCGGCGGAAGCGGTGATGGGCTTCTTCACCAAGTTTGGCGACGGGGCCTGCGATCTGGCCCCGCTCAGCGGTCTGGTGAAAAATCAGGTGCGCGCGATTGCCCGCAGCTTTGGTGCGCCGGAATCGTTGGTCGAGAAGGTGCCGACGGCGGATCTGGAAGACCTGTCGCCGGGCAAACCGGACGAGGCATCCCACGGCGTCACCTATGCCGAGATCGACGCGTTCCTGCATGGCGAGCCGGTACGTCAGGAAGCGTTCGACATCATCGTCGCGACCTACAACAAGACCCATCACAAACGCGTGATGCCGTTTGCGCCGTAAGTTGAAAGCCCCTGTAGGAGCTGTCGAGTGAAACGAGGCTGCGATCTTCTGATCTTGCTTTGAAGATCAAGAGCAAAGATCTCAGCCTGAGGCAGCTCCTACAGAAAACAAAAAAGCGTCCCGAGGGACGCTTTTTTTATGCCTGACTCGATTACTTGACGGTAATCGTGCCTTTCATCATCGAGATGTGGCCCGGGAACGAGCAGAAGAAGCCGTAGCCGCCGTCTGCAATCTTGGCCACGTCAAAGGTCAGCGAGTCGGTTTCCTTGGCGCCGATGATTTTGGTGTGAGCGATGATCCGCGCGTCACCTTCCGGCAAGTAGTTTTTGTCGATACCGGCGGCCAGGCCAGCGGTGGCGATTGGCTGCATGTCAGCTTCTTTGCTGATCACCAGGTTATGGCCCATGACGTTCTTCGGCAGATTGCCGGAGTGGGTCAGTTCGACGGTGAAGGTTTTGCAGCTCTTGTCGATCACGATTTCCTTGGTGTTGAAGGACATCTGATCAGTGGAGTCAACGGTGGTTTTGCACTCGGCAGCCATCAATTGGCTGCTGGCCAGCGCCAGCAGGGATACCGCAACAACTTTGGAAAACATGGTGAATCTCCAAGGCAGGGTTAACAAACACACGAATGGTGGAAAGACTGCCTGAAATTTTCGCAAGTTCCTATGACTTGAGTCAAAAATTGTATACAACTTTCAGGCTATGACCCTTATCGACACAATCTAACGGCCAGAATTCCCGCCCGGCCCTATGATCGGCCCACCTACTGAAACGGAGTGCCTGTCATGTTTTTTAACGGTTTGTTGTGCAGTTTGCTCGCCGCCTACGCCTGTGGCGCCAGCGGCACCTTTGAATCGCCAGAACGCGAAGTTTAGCCCTTGGAACAAGGCGTGCCAGCCATTACCCTGTGGCGGATCGACTCAGGAGAAAGGCATGTCTCTGAATTCCGTTTGTGTATTTTGCGGTGCCAACGCCGGCACCGATCCGGCTTACACCGAAGCCGCCATCGCCCTTGGCCGCGCCCTCGCCGAGCGTAAGCTGACGCTGGTGTACGGCGGCGGCGCCGTAGGTTTGATGGGGATTGTCGCTGACGCTGCGCTGGCCGCTGGCGGTGAAGTCATCGGCATCATTCCGCAGAGCCTGATGGACAAGGAAATCGGCCACAAAAGCCTGACACGCCTGGAAGTGGTCGATGGCATGCATGCGCGCAAGGCGCGGATGGCTGAGCTCAGCGATGCGTTCATCGCCCTGCCGGGCGGCCTCGGCACCCTCGAAGAATTGTTCGAGGTCTGGACCTGGGGTCAACTCGGCTACCACGGCAAACCGCTGGGTTTGCTGGAAGTGAACGGTTTTTACAGCAAACTCACTGCTTTTCTTGACCACATCGTCGGCGAAGGCTTCGTTCGCGCGCCACACCGTGACATGCTGCAGGTGAGCGAATCACCACAAACGCTGCTCGATGCCCTTGATCAGTGGAAGCCCACCGTGACGCCAAAGTGGGTTGATCAAAAACCCGGTTAACCGTCGGGCACCGATACAGGGCAGAATACGTGCCGCTCAACCTCACCTTCGACCCTAGAGGATCGCCCATGGCCAAACCCAATTACTCCTTCGCCAAACGTCAACGAGACCTGGCAAAGGAACAGAAGAAAGAGGAAAAGCTTCAGCGCAAGAAACAAACAGCTGAAGAAGCAGCACTGAACCCTGAGGGTGAAGTGGCAACGGAAGACGATGTTGATGCAACCGATGCAACTGAAGCACCGAAAGATCAGGCGCCCGACGCCTGAGCCCCACCGGGTTTGATGATCGAATCAGACCCTGCGGATTTGTGACGGGGCTGGCGGTTTCACTGCCGGCCCTCACAGCCCTTCCCATCAGAATTCGGCACAAATCCCTGTGGGAGCGGGCTTGCCCGCGATGACTGCGGCACAGTCAACAAAGTCGTCACAGATACTCCGCCATCGCGGGCAAGCCCGCTCCCACAGGTTTCTTTTATCACTCATTGATTGGCATCACGGTAACCCGCACTTCCGGGTCATGGTTGCCGCCACCGAGAATCACCCCGCGCAACGGCGACACATCGGAAAAGTCCCGCCCCCACGCCAATGTGATGTGCTCCAGCGCTGGCTGCACATTGTTGGTCGGATCGAAATCTACCCAGCCCAGCACCGGGCAAAACACCGACACCCAGGCATGCGATGCATCGGCACCGATCAAACGCGGCTGCCCCGGTGGCGGCTGAGTCAGCAGGTAACCACTGATATAACGCGCCGCCAATCCCCGGGAGCGCACGCACGCCAGCATCAGATGGGCGAAGTCCTGACACACCCCACGCCGCCGCTCCAGCACTTCCACCAGCGGCGTCGCCACTTGGGTCGCTTCGGCATCGAAAGTGAATTCGCTGAAGATCTTTTGCATCAAAGCCTGGACACCGAGCAGCAACGGCTGTCCCGGCGGAAAACAGTCGTGCGAAAACTCAACGAAGCTGCGCTTCAAATGCACATAGGGTGACTGGAACCGATAGCGACAGGCTTCCAGCAGATCGGCGGACAGCGGCTGACTGCTGTAGGTCAGCGCATCCCGTGTCAGCTCCCAGGCCGGCGACTGCCTGAAATCCAGCGCCGGGCGCGCGAGTACTTCAATAGTCAGCCGCGCATTGACCTGCAACTCGTCGTGGGGCCGCTCGAACGCCAGTCGGGTCAGCGGGTTGCCAAACACATCCAGTTCATCCCGCCGAGCGGTTGGCAGCGGGCTGATCAGCAATTGCTGCTCGGTGCAGCGCTGCCACGTGCACTCGCGGGGCCACAGATGCGCCAGCTGCTGCGCCAGCGACACCGGGCTGTCGTAGTGATAACAGGTGTCGTGAAGGATCTGATAATGCGCGCTCATCAGACCGACACCGTGCGCTGGCTGACATCATCGACGTGAGCGAAATGGCGCAGGGCCAGACGATCCGAGACCTGACCGCTGGCTTCGGCGATTTCCTGCAGCAGATCCGCCAGACCATTGAGCGCTGCACGCACGCTGGACTCGCCGAACAGCGGGTTCTCCAGACACCCCAGATCGAACTGCGCCAGACGTTCGACCAATCGCGCCAGCCCGGCCTCCCGTGGGACGCCGAAATCATCGTTCAAACGCTTCAACGTGCGGGTCACCAGTTTCAACTGGAACAACACCGCGTGAGGGTTCTGCTCGTCGAGCAGCAACAAGTCGAGTACCGGAATCAATTGCGCCACCGCCAGATAACGTGAGCGGTAGGTGATGCTGCTGTTGCCCAGCTCCAGCAGCCATTCCAGCCCGGCCTGATCGAACGCCCCGGCACCGCGCAGAAACGCCGCCAGACTGCGGCTGAGAAACTGCAGGCGCTCGATACGCCGGCCAATCATCAGAAAGCGCCAGCCTTCATCGCGGGTCATGTCGTCGAGAGCAAAACCGGACAGCGCCGCCAGCGACATCACCAGGCGGTTGAGGAAATCCAGCAACTCGCCGAAATCCGGCTCATCGGTGTCCAGCTCCATTGCTTCACGCTGCAATTCGACCAGCGCCTGCCAGTTTTCCCGCGAAAGCTTGCCGCGCACCTGCGAAGCCGCCCACTGCAGGCGTTGCAGGTTTGAGCGCAGGCTGAACGACCAGTCATCGCCGAGCAGCGCGGCCAGCAAGCGCTCCGGCAAATCGCCCTCGTCCGGCAACAACGTCAGCCGCTCGCCGAGGTCGACAGCCGCCTGCAGCGCTTGCGGGTCATCACCATCGACATAGCGTGCGAGCATGATCCGCAGCAGTCGCGCACTGTCATCGCAGCGTTCGCAGTAGCGGCCAAACCAGAACAGGTTTTCCACCACCCGCGAGGGCAGATAAGGATCGCGGCGGACGAGGTCGTGCACCCCGACATTGCGTTGGGTTTTCCACTGTTCGCCGCTCGGCGGGCGCTCACCCAGCACCCAGGTGTCCTTGCTCGCGCCGCCACGCTGCATCGAGACCACTTCGGCATCGGCCTCGGCGGCTACCCGGGTCAGACCGCCGGGCAATACTCGATAACCATCTGCACTGGCAACGGCGTACATGCGCATGCCAATGGCCCGCGGTTGGAGCTGGCCGTTTTCCGCCTGCCAGATCGGCGCATGAGAGAGCTGAGCCAATTCTTGCGCAACATAGGCATAAGGCCGCGCCTGTATGCGCTCGACGAGGTTCTGTCGCTGCTTTTCACTCAGATCGCGGCCAAATACGGGGGCGAAGGTTTGCGAGGAAAAGGCCGGTTTGATCAACAGCTCCGGCAGTTTTTCCAGCGCCTGCGCCAATACCGGCGGTTCGCCGCACCACCATGTGGCGATGGAGGGCAGGATCAGCTCTTCGCCGAACAGGTATTGATTGATCTTCGGCAAAAAACCCAGCAGCCCCGGCGACTCCAGCACGCCACTGCCCAGCGCATTGGCGACCAGCACCCGTCCTTGACGCACCGCTTCAAGCAGACCGGGCACGCCGAGCGCCGAGTCCGTGCGCAACTCCAGCGGATCGCAGAAATCGTCGTCGAGCCGGCGCATGATCGCGTGCACCCGACGCAAGCCACTGAGGGTTTTCAGGTACACCGTGGCATCCCGCACGGTCAGGTCGCCGCCCTCGACCAGGGGATAACCGAGCTGGCGCGCGAGGTAGAGATGTTCGAAATAGCTTTCATTGAAGCGCCCCGGCGTGAGTAACACCACCAGCGGCGTTTCATCGTCACCCGGCGCCTGACGCGCGAGGGTTTCCTGCAAGGTGCGGAAGAACCCGGCCAGATGCTGCACCTTCAGATCGCGGTACAACTCGGGAAAGGCGCGGGAGACGATGGTGCGGTTTTCCAGCGCATAGCCGGCGCCCGACGGCGCCTGGGTACGATCAGCCGTGACCCACCAGCGGCCGTCCGGCGTGCGCGCCAGATCCACCGCATAAAGGTGCAGGAACGCGCCTTCCGGCGGCGCGATGCCCTGACACGGCCAGAGAAAATTGTTGTGACCGAACACCAGTTCCGCCGGTAGCAAACCCTCGCTGATCAAGCGCTGCGGGCCGTAGAGATCCGCCAACACGGCATTGAGCAGTCGCGCACGCTGGGCGATCCCGGCCGACAGTTGCTGCCATTCATCCGCTGCAATCACATGGGGCAGCAGATCCAGTTCCCACGGCCGATCCGCGCCTTTTGGATCGGCGTAAACGTTATAGGTGACCCCGTTTTCCTGAATCTGCCGCGCCAGCAACGCCTGCCGCTGTACCAGTTGCGCTGGCGTGCTGCGCTGCAACTGATCGAACAGCCGTCGCCAATGCGGACGCACCGCGCCACTGCCGTCGAGCAGTTCGTGGTAAGTGCCCGCCGTAAGCGGGTAGCGGTCTAGCAGGTCAGGCATGGAAAGCTCGGCAGACAGCAGGGAACGGTCAGACTAACGCAGGCACATGACGCGCGGATATACGAAAAATCCGCGTGTCGTGCAGGACTTAGAAACGTCGCAAATCGATTGTCATCGGCAGCTCGTCACTGATTTCCACATTCGGTATAGGAAGTTTCCCCGGCGTGTGTCCGACGCGGAAAAAACGCGCCATACGCCGGCTCTCGGCTTCGTTGGCATTGACCGGCAGCGTCTCGTAATTGCGTCCGCCCGGATGGGCGACGTGGTACTGACAACCGCCCAGCGAACGGCCCATCCAGGTGTCGAGCAAGTCGAATACCAACGGCGCGTGCACCGCAATCGTCGGTTGCAGACAGTTGGCCGGTTGCCAGGCGCGGTAACGCACACCGGCAACGAACTCGCCCACGCGCCCGGTCGGATGCAACGGTACTGCGATGCCATTACAGGTCAGCAGATAGCGCTGCGGCGGCAAGCCCTTGAGCTTGACCTGCAAGCGTTCCAGCGAGGAATCGACGTAGCGCACCGTGCCACCCACCGCGCCCTCCTCGCCCAGCACATGCCACGGTTCCAGCGCCTGACGCAGCTCCAGTTCGATGCCATTGACCGCGTAATCGCCGACCTTGGGAAAGCGAAATTCCAGATGCGCGGCAAACCATTCCGCCCGCAGCGGATAACCGGCGCTGTTCAGTTCGACGATGACGTCAGCGAAGTCCTGCTCGATAAAGTGCGGCAGCAAGAAACGATCGTGCAGCTCAGTGCCCCAGCGCGCCAATTTTTCCGGCGCATAGGGTTCACGCCAGAACCGTGCGACCAGCGCCCGTAGCAACAACTGCTGGGCCAGACTCATGCGCGCGTGGGGTGGCATTTCAAACGCCCGCAGCTCGAGCAAACCGAGACGTCCGGTGGCGCCATCCGGCGAATACAGTTTGTCGATGCAGAACTCAGCCCGGTGCGTGTTGCCGGTGACGTCGATCAACAGGTTGCGCAGCAGGCGATCAACCAGCCACGGCGCGCATTCCTCGCCCGGTTCGGGCATCTGCGCGAAGGCGATTTCCAGTTCGTACAGCGAGTCATTGCGCGCCTCGTCGACACGCGGCGCCTGCGAGGTCGGGCCGATAAACAGACCGGAAAACAGATACGACAGCGACGGATGGTTGTGCCAGTAACTGATCAGACTGCGCAGCAGATCGGGGCGCCGCAGAAATGGCGAATCCGCCGGTGTCGCGCCGCCAAGCACGAAATGGTTACCGCCGCCGGTGCCGGTGTGGCGACCGTCGATCATGAATTTTTCAGTAGTCAGCCGCGTCTGCCGCGCCTCTTCATAAAGAAACTCGGTGCGCTCGACCAATTCGTCCCACGTCGCCGAGGGCTGCACGTTGACCTCGATGACACCCGGATCCGGCGTCACGCGAAAGTTGCTCAGGCGCGGATCGCTGGGCGGCTCGTAGCCTTCCAACAACACTGGGCAATGCAGTTCTTCGGCGGTGGCTTCGATGGCTGCGACCAGTTCCAGATAATCCTCGACCTGCTCCAGCGGCGGCATGAACAGGTACAGACGCCCCTCGCGGGCTTCGGCACAGAACGCGGTTCGGGTCAGCCAGTCGGCGGATTCATCGATTTTTGGTGCACGCTCATCGGCTGTCGCTGGTTCGGCGTGATGGTTGAGCTGCGTGGCATCCGACAGTTCGGGGAAATCCTGATTCGGGTCCTGAGGATGAATGAACGGATACTCAGCCGCCTTCACCCACGGCTGCGAACCCAGCGGCAAGCGATAGCCCAGCGGCGAATCCCCCGGCACCAAGCGGCAGTGCTCGTCACGCAAATACCAGCGCCCGCTCTGCCATTGATCGCCCTTGGCGGTGCGCGCCAGCGGCAGCACTTGGCCGATCACCTTGTTCAGGCCCTGACTGAAGACCTTGCGCAGACGTGCGCGCTCCAGCGGCTCCTCCAGACGCGAGTCTTCGGCGCTGACGTTGCTTGGCAATGTGCCCTCGCGCCAGAGGTAATAGAAATTGTCCTCGTAGGCCGGGAACACAAAACGCGTAGGCAATTTCAGGCGCTCGGCGACACTGGCGAGAAAACGCCCGGCCAACTCACCATTGGCACCGTAATCCTGCTGTTCGTCGGCGATCAGCGCGTCGTTGTGCCAGATCGGCACGCCGTCGCGGCGCCAGTAACAGTTGAGCGACCAGCGTGGCAGTTGCTCACCGGGGTACCACTTGCCCTGACCGAAATGCACCAGCCCTTTGGGCGCGTAGTGTTTGCGCATGCGCTGGAACAGTTCGGCGGAGAGCCGGCGTTTATCCGCACCCAACGCGGCGGTGTTCCACTCGGCGCCATCCGGGTCATCAATGGACACGAAGGTCGGCTCGCCGCCCATGGTCAGGCGCACGTCATCCGCCAGCAGATCGGCGTCGATCTGGCGACCGAGTGCCTGAATCGCCAGCCATTGCTCATCGGTGTAAGGCTTGGTGACGCGCGGTGCCTCCCAGATGCGCTCCACCGACATTTCGTGGCTGAACTGCGTTTCGCACGGCTCGACCATGCCACTGATCGGTGCCGCCGAGGACGGATCGGGACTACAGGCCAACGGGATATGCCCTTCACCGGCGAACAGCCCGGACGTGGCATCGAGGCCAATCCAGCCCGCGCCCGGCAGATACACCTCGCACCAGGCGTGCAGGTCGGTGAAATCCACTTCGGTGCCGGACGGGCCGTCGAGGCTCTTCACATCCGCCGTCAGTTGAATCAGGTAGCCGGAAACAAACCGTGCGGCCAGGCCAAGGTTGCGCAGCAATTGCACCAGCAACCACGCCGAGTCACGGCACGAGCCGGAGGCATGTTCAAGGGTGTGTTCCGGGGTTTGCACGCCCGGTTCCATGCGGATCAGGTAACCGATGTCTTCGCTGAGGCGCTGATTGAGCGCCACGAGAAAATCCACCGCCGGCAATGGCGTTCGGTCGATGGCGTCCAGATAGGCTTTGAATTTCGGTGTCAGCGGCAGGGTTTCGAGATACGGCGCCAGCTCCTTGCGCTCATCGGCCGCGTAAGCGAAGGGGATTTTCTCTGCATAGGGTTCGAGGAAGAAATCGAACGGATTGAACACCGCCATTTCGGCGAGCAGATCCACCTCTATCCGCAGCTCATCGGTTTTTTCGGGGAACACCAGCCGGGCCAGGTAGTTGCCCTGCGGGTCCTGCTGCCAGTTGATGAAATGCTGCTCGGGCGAGACTTTCAGCGCATACGACAAAATCCGCGTGCGGCTGTGGGCGGCCGGGCGCAGGCGTACGATCTGCGGGCCGAGTTCGACAGCGCGGTCGTAGCGGTAATGCGTGACGTGATGCAATGCGACATGAATCGACACGGCGTGCCTCCTGCGAGCCTAAGCGTATTCGAAAGCGCGCAAGACTTATGCCATGCATAGGCTTGGGCGCTTTCCCGGAATGCTTAGCGCAGTACAGCACCAAAATCGGGCGATGCGGGGAAATGGTTTGGCGAGTTTGCTTCTATTTGTGGCAGACATTGATTGATGGGAATGTCTGAGCGGGCCCCATCGCTGGCAAGCCAGCTCCCACAGATTTCTCTGTCGCTCACAGAACGGTGGCCACTGAAGATACCTGTGGGAGCTGGCTTGCCAGCGATGGGGCCAGGCTCACTGCATTTCCTTAGGCCTGAAACGCAAAACGCCAACCCGAAGGTTGGCGTTCTGTTCAGCTAAAAAGCAACTTAGCGTGGGACGACAGGCTTGCGCGTCGGCTTCGGCCCTTTGCCTTTCGCAGCGTCCTTACGCTCCTTGGCCGCCTGCTGGTTACGGGCAAATGCCGCAGCCTTGGCCTGCTCACGCTTGTCCCAAGGATTACCACCGTCACTGGCACGCGGCGGCAGGCCGGTGTGCTGGGTGAGGATCTTGGTGGTCTTCTCTTTGCCGTCCTTCGCCACTTTATGGCTGCCGGCCGGCGTCGAGTTCTTGCGACGAGCGCTCTGGTAGCTGTCGGTCGCCGGCTGGTGCGTCGGGATCAACTGATCCTTGCCCGAACCAATCAGATCAGCACGGCCCATGCGGATCAGCGCTTCACGCAGCATCGGCCAGCCTTTCGGGTCGTGATAACGCAAGAACGCCTTGTGCAGACGACGCTGCTCTTCGCTCTTGACGATGGTCACGCCGTCGCTCTTGTAGGTGACCTTGCGCAGCGGGTTCTTGCCCGAGTGGTACATCGCGGTGGCGGTGGCCATCGGCGACGGGTAGAACGCCTGCACCTGGTCAGCACGGAAGCCATTGCCCTTGAGCCACAGCGCGAGGTTCATCATGTCTTCGTCGGTGGTGCCCGGGTGGGCGGCGATGAAATACGGAATCAGGTACTGCTCTTTGCCCGCTTCCTTGGTGTACTTCTCGAACATGCGCTTGAACTTGTCATAGCTGCCAATGCCCGGCTTCATCATCTGGTTGAGCGGACCTTCCTCGGTGTGTTCCGGGGCGATCTTCAGGTAACCACCGACGTGGTGGGTCACCAGCTCTTTGACATACTCCGGCGACTCGACCGCGAGGTCGTAACGCAGGCCGGAGGCGATCAGGATCTTCTTCACACCCGGCAGCGCACGGGCGCTGCGGTACAGTTGAATCAACGACGAGTGGTCGGTGTTCAGGTTGGGGCAGATGCCCGGGAACACGCAGGACGGCTTGCGGCACGCGGATTCGATTTCCGGCGTTTTGCAGGCGATGCGGTACATGTTCGCGGTCGGGCCGCCGAGGTCGGAAATGACGCCGGTGAAGCCTGGGACCTTGTCGCGGATCTCTTCGATCTCGCGAATGATCGACTCTTCGGAACGGTTCTGGATGATCCGGCCTTCGTGCTCGGTGATCGAGCAGAAGGTGCAGCCGCCAAAGCAGCCACGCATGATGTTCACCGAGAAACGGATCATGTCGTAGGCCGGGATTTTCTCCTTGCCGTACGCCGGGTGCGGAACACGGGCGTAAGGCATGCCGAACACGTAGTCCATTTCTTCAGTGGTCATCGGAATCGGCGGCGGGTTGAACCAGACGTCGACTTCGCCGTGCTTCTGCACCAGCGCGCGGGCGTTGCCCGGGTTGGTTTCCAAGTGCAGCACGCGGTTGGCGTGAGCATACAAAACGGCGTCGCCACGGACCTTTTCAACCGACGGCAGACGAATCACAGTCTTGTCGCGGGTCATGCGCGGGCTGGCCAGGATCTGTACGACCTTGGCTTCCTGCGGATCTTCAACCGGACCTTTTTCCTGCTCGATGGCACAGGCCTGGGTGTCCTGGGTGTTCACGTACGGGTTGATGATCTTGTCGACCTTGCCCGGACGGTCGATACGCGTCGAGTCGACTTCGTACCAGTCTTTCGGCGTGTCACGGCGGATGAACGCGGTGCCGCGAACGTCAGTGATGTCTTCGATCTTGTGGCCGTAGGACAGACGCTGGGCGACTTCGACGATCGCGCGCTCGGCGTTGCCGTACAGCAGAATGTCGGCGCTGGCGTCGATCAGGATCGAGTTACGCACGCGATCCTGCCAGTAGTCATAGTGCGCGATGCGGCGCAGCGAGGCTTCGATGCCGCCGAGGACGATCGGCACATGCTTGTAAGCCTCTTTGCAGCGCTGGCTGTAAACCAGGCTCGCGCGGTCCGGACGCTTGCCGGCCATACCGCCCGGCGTGTACGCGTCATCGGAACGAATTTTTTTGTCCGCGGTGTAGCGGTTGATCATCGAGTCCATGTTGCCCGCTGCAACGCCGAAGAACAGGTTCGGCTCGCCGAGCTTCATGAAGTCGTCTTTGGACTGCCAGTTTGGCTGGGCAATGATCCCGACACGAAAGCCTTGCGACTCCAGCAGCCGGCCAATGATCGCCATGCCGAACGACGGGTGATCGACGTAGGCATCACCGGTAACAATGATGATGTCGCAGGAATCCCAGCCAAGCTGATCCATCTCCTCCCTGCTCATTGGCAGGAATGGCGCTGGCCCGAAACATTCGGCCCAATATTTTGGATAGTCAAATAACGGCTTGGCTGCTTGCATGTCGACGACCGGTGTTGAAGTGAAAAATCGCGGGCGCGGAATATAGCACAAAATTTGACCAATTCCGACGGCACTGGTCGGTTTTTAGCAACGCTCCCCCCGCCGCCCCAGCGCGCTCGATACACGGTGTGCTTCGCGCACAAAAACGGCAGTCGAGCCGTTGATTCCGTCTGTTTCCAATTGTGGAAGCACCCTGTGACAACCGTTCAAGGATGAACACTCATGACTGTAAAACCGCCAAAAACAACTGTCACCGTAGAGATACACACACCGCCCCGATTGCCCGAACCTCCGCAGGTTCGCCCCGATCACGGACTTCATAGTGACCTCCCGCGGATGCCGCTGCCCCCTCGACAGCCCGAAAACGTTGCACGGGCAGCGGACCTGGATGCCATCACGCCAGCCCCCATTCTCACCGTCAGCGAGCTCTCGTCACCAACCGCTGTACCCGCGCCTGCACAGCGCCCACTGAAGGATTACCGGGTCACCTCCACCCATCAGATTCCGGCGCCAGACAGCGAGGGGCTGCGAACCGCCAAGGGTCGACTGTTTGTCGATGTGCCCGGCGGCATCGTGCATGCCGGGCTGGATCCGCGCAGCGGCCTGTTTCGCGCCAAACTGCCAACCGAATCGAGCGCCTCGGGCCCGGTGCTTCTCCAGGATCCGCAGAGCAAACGCTGGTTCGCGCTGGATGACGACACGCCCCCGACGCTTCCATTGAGCGCCTCACGCCTGGAACCCTTCCGGGCTGCTATCGACCTCTACGGTGCCCGACTCGACGCAGACAACCTTTATCGGCTCGATGGCAAGCTCTACGCGATCATCGAACACCATGCCTATCAAGTCATGCGGGACGCCGACGCCTCATCCCCCGAGCGCCGGGTATGGCGCATCGTCAATGCGAAAGACCCTGTGGCTCATGACGCTCACAATGTCTACCACGCCAGTCGCAGCGGCGAGACCCTGACGATCACGCGCGGGGCACGGGGCCTTTGGCTTTCCGTTGTCGTCGGTCTGGTCGGAGGGATGCGCCGCCACCCTTCGACGACCGAGGGTGTGACGCTCCTGCTGCAACGCTACGAACCCATCAGGAAAGCCTGTGAAGACCTCATTCAATCCACGGTGCGCTTCAATCAGCTGCGCGATCAATCCTACAAAATTGCCGAAGAGGGCCCGGAGCGAACCGCAGCCCTGGTCGCCCTGGAGGTCCATGTACGCAAGCACATCCGCATGCAGGCCGACTTCGTCGCCATGTACATCGAGCACAAGGAGTGGCTGGTTTATCTGAAAGCCGGTGGCATCTACAAAAAGGAGTTGTTGGAACAGCAAATGCTGCGGGTTGATTACATGGACAAACTCATGGCGACCATGGATCTGCGAGCGGCGCCCATGATTGCCAGCAACACTCTGGAATCCAGCAAACACAAACTGGCCCTGCTGGACAAAAAACTGCTGGTGCTGCAGGACCGCCAAATCGTGATCGACCAGATCAAAAAAGGCTTTCGCGATGCGGATCACGATCTTGAAATGCTCAGCGGCGATGTGCCCGACGCGGAAAAAATCCGCATTCATAAATACCACTGCTATCTGCACCTGCTGACCGGGGATCTCGACTCGCTGCCCAGCGTGGGCCTGTATACGGTCAGGGCGATGCGCGCCATCGAAGACATGAGAAATGCCAAAGGGGTGGGTAATCCGTTGGCATTACGGCTTTTCCTGGAACAGATCAACATGGAGAAAAACCGCTTCGAGATCCTGCTGGCATCCGAACCTGCCGAGAAAGCCCAGTACATCAAAGAGATCATTCCCCTCCTGGAGTCCTTCGAGGCGCGCATCGAAAAGCAGCTCGCGGACATCTATCAAACGCTGGAGAGCAACACGCAGTTGCCCGAGTACGGTCACGATATCGATTTCGACTTTCTGCCCGAACAGCCCAAGGACTCGCCCCCTGTTGCACCGCGCAAGGTGTTCCGAACCCGTGAGCAGGGCAGCTACAAAGTATTGGTGGGAGAAACGGAAACCGCGTCCGATGGCAGTGTCACGGTCAAGGTTCCCGATCCGTACAAACCTCACATGCCGGCACAGCGCTACGAAAAACATCAAGGGGAATGGCGCCCGATCACCATCGGCCGCGTGACGCCCGACAAAGGCCAGTTGATCAGTGATGCCAACCAGTCGCTGAGCCAGGTCGACGAACACCTGCGCATGGCCCAGATACAGGAACAGCAAAAAGCCAACCCCACCAACATTGTCGAGCTTCTCGCCGCAAGGGCCGACAGGCTTGAGCAACTGGCCCGAGGCCTAAGCGAGACCAACGCCGCGTCCGACGATGCCCATGTTGCACAGTTGATCGAGCGCTTGGCATCGGCCAGCGAGCGCCTGAGCCGCGAAGGCCAAAACACTCTGATCCGCATGTATAAAAATCGCGAGGTGCTGGACATCCTGCGCCTGAACTATCTGCTTGATCACGCAGAACTCAGCGCACTCCGCACGGTTGAGCGCAAACCTCAGGGCAAGGGCCAGAGCAAATCGTTTCTCGATGTATACGTCATCAAGGACCGCGCCACCGATACACCGTTGTGGGAGGCACATTTCCATTACGACAAAAAGGACAGCCCTGCAATGGGTTTCGCGGTCAGGGGCGGCCATCTGAAAACGCTGGAGCAGTCTGGCCGGGGCCTAGGCTCACAGCGCCGGGACGAAAACGCCGGGCTGCCACACGTCGCCATCTGGCGGGAAACGTTCGACGGAAGAACAGCACGAAAGATATTCGAACTGACCGCTTGAAATGGCAAAACCACGATTCATCAGGCAATGACGCCGAACATCCTGCCATCGCCCTTCAACGGGCGCTGAAGGGATACCTGTACAAGGAAGAAAAAAGTGAAGAGCAAACCGCCTGTCAAAGGAGTCACAACCGTTGATGTCCACATCCGACCGGACCCTGCGGCGCAACCACCTCGCTTGATACCCGATCCGCCTCGGGTTCGCATCGAACCGAATATCGTAACGGGAGCCGATCAGCTGCCGAAGGCAGGCACCCGGGCTGTCACTAGCGACGCAGACGCTATCGAACCGGCCCCGCAAGTGACCGTTCGCGAACTGGCAAGCGCAGATCGCCTCCCGACAACGCCGCACAAGCCGCTCGAACACTACAAAAACATGCCAGCGGCTTCGCTGCCGGCCGCTGACGCCCAAGGCCTGCGTACATTCAAGGGCCGCCAGTTCGTCGATTTGCCCGACGGCGCAGTCGCGCAGATCGGCGTAGACCGGCAAACCGGGCTCTACCGGGCCAAACTGCAAAGCGAACAATCCCCTTCCGGCCCGGTGCTGGTGCGCGATCCTGATTCCGGGCTCTGGCAGCCACGGGATGACCTTGAGTCGATTATCTTCACGCTGTCAGAAACTCGTTTGGCGGCTTTTCGCACGGACCTGGACCTCACCACTGTCGAAGCCGACAACGAAGGTCTGATTCATCACAACGGCAAGCTGTACGTGGTCATTCATGATCATGCGTATCAGGTCCTGCGTGATCTCGAGGCTTCATCGCCGCAAGTGTCCGTCATGCGGATCGTGCGCAGCGACGATCCCGTGGCCATGGATGAGGCCAACGTCTACGTCGCCACGCGCCCCGGACGATCTGAACCTGTCGCACTGGATCCTCAAGAAGGCTGGATCGGGGTCAACGTCGCAGGCCAGGGCGGGATGCGCCGCAGCGAACCGCAACGGTCGCTCCGCCAGCGTCTGGCCGATCGTTTCTCGGCGCTCCTCAACCGGCCGCACAGACACGAAGCACGAGTGCGTCAATTGTTCCCCACCTTCAATGACGCCCAGATCAAAACCTGGCTGCAGACATTGGGTGACGACGTCGGCGGAGCCCTGAGCCTGAAGGAGGCCGAATACAAAACCCTGAAAATAGACCTGTTCAACTGGGCCAAGGACTTTCCCGCAACATCCGCTTCGGCAAAAAACCAGGCCAGGCAAGTCGCTCTGCTCATCACCAGTTGCTGGCGTCACGAAACCAAGGCCCGGTTGCGACTGCCCGCCGAAGGCATGACGCTACCGGCGTTGACGGCGGATTTCAGCCATGTGCGTTCACTCGAACTGGAATCGGCGGCATGGTCGGACAACGCCGATACTTTTCTCGGCAACTTCCGCGGGCTGGAACACCTGGCCATTACCCATTGCGGACTAGACAAGCTCCCCGCCGCCATCGGCAAGCTGAGTCAGCTGAAAACCCTTGATCTGAGTTCGAACAATCTTCGGCTCGATCCTGTCAGTGCTTTCAGCCTGAGCAGTCTTGAAGACCTCAAAGGCCTCAACCTTGCGAGAAATCCTTTGGACACGGTGCCGGACTTCAGCCGCTTTTCCCGACTGACGCTGCTCGATCTGAGTCATACCGGGATCAGTCAATGGCCGAGCGCACTGCAAGCCAACCGAACCTGGTTAAAAATCGATCTGAGCAATAACAAGCTCACAGAAGTGCCGCAAACCCACCTCAACCCCACACAGGAAAAACTCGCAGAAATTGCTCGGATCAACAATGTCACACGGCTCACGGGCAACGACTTTCCGCCCGGGTATTCGAATCAATTTGATGATTACTGGCGACGCATCCGCGCCGCGAATCCCGCATGGCTGAAATCGGCACATCCCGAAAATTTCGATATGGAAGGCTCGGCCGGCCAGCGTTATCGGCGCCTCTATCCGGGCAAAAGCATCGAAGATTGCCGCAACTACATCTACGGTCTCGACCCGGAAATCGCACAAACCCGCCTCGCCAGTCTTGAACAAACGTTCAACCTGCTCAAAGGTCAGCTCGATGCATGGGTCTTTTCGGGCGGAGGAGATCGGGGGCGGTACATCCGCGCCAATCAGATTCAGTTCAACGCGCAGACGCGCGACGATCGTGCGCTGGCCCGTGATCGAATCCTCGCCTGCTGGCGACGTGAAACACCGCAAATGCTGGCCAACGATCAGACTCCCATTGGCCTGGAACTGGATCTTGGCGGCTTGCGGCTTCCGAGCCTGCCGGACATCGACGTCGACTTCAGCCATGTTGGCTCGCTAAAGCTGAGCAACATGAATCTGAGCACATCACCGGAAGGTTTTCTGACCCGATTCCGTCATGTGCGCTGGCTGGATCTTTCGCACAATCAACTACGGGAATTGCCTCCAGCGATTGGTGAAATGAACGCAATGACTCGTCTGTCCCTGGAACACAATCAAATTTCCCTGACAGCTGAAAGCGCCCAGGTCCTGTCTACCCGAACGACCTTGCGAGCATTGTTGTTGCAACACAATCCACAACTGGGCATCGCGCCGGACTTCAGCCAAATACCCGATATGCGTACGCTAACGCTGGCGAACACAGGCATCGACACCTTCCCCACCGGCCTCGCCGAGCAGCCGTCATTGGACACCATTGATCTGAGCAACAACCGGATCACCCATATTCCCGATGCGGTTATCGACCCACCAGACGAGCGCCTTGTGCTCTCGGTGCGACTCAACAACGTGACCCGCATCAATAACAATCCACTGTCCGCCGAAACCCGCAACCGCCTGACTCAATACGGCGACCGTCTGAGGGATGCCGGAACAGCCCTGACCGGGCAGTACAACTTAATCGACAGCGCCCTTAGCCAGACGCATATTCGAGATGCGATGTGGGCTTCCATGGTCAGAAACCTGCACCAGACCGATCCGGGCGGAACGACGGCGGCCGGTTCGATGATGCGCTGGACTGCCGATCTCTCCGCAGAAGAGCTGGTGACACGTAGACGGCAATGGCAACTGCTGCGTGGTCAGCAGGGCTCCGACGGCCTGTTCAACACGCTGGAGCGCTTGATTCAGGACCCGGCCGGGCACAAGGAACTGCAGCGCAGGGTCTGGAAAGTCATCGACAGCATTACCGAAAACAGCCCGGAATCCGAGAGTCTGCGCAGGGAGCTGTTTGATCGTGCGGGAGCGGCTACCTGCTGTGATCGCGCGGCATTCACATTTGCCAATCTTGAAACCCGAACCATGATCTACAACGCTCGCGTGCAGGCTCGGGATCAGGCACAAGGCCCGCAACTGTCCGCACTGTCCAGAGGACTGTTTCGTTTGCATGAGGTCGATAAAATCGCTTCCGCCGACATCGCTCAACGCGAAGCCAGCATCAGACAATCGCCAGGTGCGGCAGGGGGCGACGCGCATGAGCATCTTGTCAGCGAGGAAGTCGAAATCAGGCTCGCCTACCGCTATGGCCTGAAGGATCGACTGCAGTTGCCCGGCCAGCCCGAACGAGTGGCGTATACGCACATGGCCAATGTCTCGCAGGCGACCCTCGATGCCGCGTACACCCGAGTCAAAGCGCTGGACAACTCGCCAGAGGAGTTCGAGGCATTGATGTCGAGGGAGTTCTGGCAGGACTTCATCACGCATAAATACCGCACGCAATTCGAAGCGCAACGCCAGCCGTTTCAAGATCAGCAGGCGGCGCTCGACGATTCGTACGCGGATAAAACCCTTGTGCTCGCCGAATACGAAGCGCAGGCGAAGGCATTGCAAACCTCGCTGGCAATCAAGGAAGCAGCGCTGAGCGAAACGCTGACTCGCCAGGAACTGAGCGAACACTCGACCCTGAACAGTGACGGCAAAACCGCTGCTGCAACTCGGTAATTCGCGCAACAACACACCCCCCGTGCTGGGCGAACGCTTTCGCCCAGCGCGGGTTCACGGCCGCCTCTTGCGGGGTTTACTTCAACGGCTGCTCAAGGAAGGGAATTGAATGGCGCGGCCATGGGTTGGCGAGCCAAGCTGTCTCCTGCCACTGCGCGCTCAGCGGAGTAAACGGAAGGCCCTGTGAGGCGAGCTTGAACAGTACTGACAAGGCTCGATCCGACCGCTGTGCGCAACGTACCGAACGCATGATCAAGAAAACTTCAGCATGAGAAACCCTGACTTGCGACTCTGAACCAAAACCCGGGTTTGCGTGCACCTTACGCAAAGTCATTAATGCCAGTCCCAATGTCCAGGCGATAAACCGGCGTATCCCTGGAAGCGTGGACGGAATAAGCAAAAGATATTGGAAAGCCTGCCGCAGATGCGCATGAGCGGTGCCAATGAGCTCCGAGAGCGCACTGTCGAAGCGCACATCTGTCTGATCCGGGTTCAATGAACACAACTGCACACCATGCTCGGCAAATAAATCCTGAGGCAACCAACAGACGCCTCGGGCGCGATCTTCCCACTGGTCCTTGAGGATGTTCGTCAGTTGCAAAGCCGCGCCGAAAGAAACCGACAAACGCTGCAGGGTGGCGCGTTTGATTGAAAGCGACGGATCAAAATCGATGAAAAACTCCGTCAACATTTCACCTACCACGCCCGATACGCAGTAACAGAGGCGGTCAAGATCGTGCCGTGTTTTCAGCCCCTCAAGCCCCAGTCCGACTCGAAACTCCGACATTCCATGGGTCATGACTCTCAAGCAATCAAGTAGCGCCTCACGCTGAACCGCGTTCAAGTGCCGGTCGACCTGCATCAGCCACGGTAAATGATGCATGAGCGCCCGCTCGGTTTCTTGTGTCTGCTCCGT
This sequence comes from Pseudomonas sp. 4CAES_32.4, assembly GCF_058136335.1. Classification (NCBI taxonomy): domain Bacteria; kingdom Pseudomonadati; phylum Pseudomonadota; class Gammaproteobacteria; order Pseudomonadales; family Pseudomonadaceae; genus Pseudomonas; species Pseudomonas sp. 4CAES_32.4. The sequence goes on along the minus strand of NZ_CM176882.1, from coordinate 632,801 downwards.
TAACAACGCACACACCTGGTCACTGAATTGACGAGCATCTTGCCGTCCGCTCACCACCTCCAAGAAGGCGTCTTCATAAAACCGGATCTGCCCGGGAGTCAATGCAGGTTCGTCTTCGATCGTATCGGCAAGCCGCAGGAGCAAATAGGCGTGGGTGACCACCGTCGCCAATTCGGCTGGCAATTGCGGAATGGTCAAGGCGAAGGTTCGCGAAACGCCCGAGAGGGCTTGGGACTGATAGAGAACAGGGTCGGGATGCAAAAGCGCGGATGCACGAACCGACAATTGCTCCCTATTGACCAGAGGTTGAAGGTGTTTGCAGAGCGAGCGGTAACATTCACTCATGATGACCAGTCCCTTTGAGCTGCCTGACAGAAACTATCAGGCCTTCTCAAAGGATGGCGACACTGTCAACTCTGACAGTTCCGACGAACGGGCTACGTCTGGTTATTCGTCATCATCGAAGTTGTAACTGCCCGGCGCGAGGTTCTCGAAGCGGGTGTATTTGCCGATGAACGCCAAGCGGATAAAACCGATCGGGCCGTTACGCTGCTTGCCGATGATGATTTCGGCGATACCCTTGTGTTCGGTTTCCGGGTGATACACCTCGTCGCGGTAAACGAACATGATCACGTCGGCGTCCTGCTCGATCGCTCCGGATTCCCGGAGGTCAGAGTTGATCGGACGTTTGTTCGGCCGCTGCTCAAGGGATCGGTTGAGCTGGGACAACGCCACCACCGGGCAGTTGAATTCCTTGGCCAAGGCTTTCAAGGAACGCGAGATTTCAGAAATCTCGTTCGTTCGGTTATCGCCGCCGGAACCTGGAATCTGCATCAGTTGCAGGTAGTCGATCATGATCAGACCGATCTCACCGTGTTCCCGCGCCAGACGTCGGGTACGCGCACGCATCTCCGATGGGCTGATACCGGCGGTATCGTCGATGAACAGCTTGCGGTCATTGAGCAGGTTGACCGCCGACGTCAAGCGCGGCCAGTCGTCGTCTTCCAGTTGGCCAGAACGCACTTTGGTCTGGTCGATGCGGCCCAGCGAGGAGAGCATACGCATGACCAGCGATTCACCTGGCATCTCGAGGGAATACACCAGCACCGCTTTGTCGCTGCGCAGGACGGCGTTTTCCACCAGGTTCATCGCGAAGGTGGTTTTGCCCATCGACGGACGACCGGCGACGATGATCAAGTCAGCCGGCTGCAGGCCACTGGTCTTTTCATCAAGGTCGGTGTAGCCAGTGGACAGACCGGTAATGGCGTTGTCGGTGTTGAACAGCGTGTCGATGCGATCAATGGCCTTGGTCAGCAGATCATTCACACCCACCGGGCCACCGGTTTTTGGCCGGGCTTCGGCAATTGCGAAGATCTGCCGCTCGGCTTCGTCGAGGATCTCCTCGGCGGTGCGACCTTCCGGGTTGAAGGCACTGTCGGCGATCTCGGTGCTGATGCCGATCAGTTGGCGCAACGTCGCACGCTGGCGGACGATCTGCGCATAGGCCTTGATGTTGGCGACGGACGGCGTGTTTTTCGCCAGTTCGCCCAAGTAGCCGAGGCCACCGACTTGCGAAGTCTGACCTTCCTTGTCGAGTTGTTCGGCAAGGGTCACGACGTCGATCGGCGAGTTCTGATCGGCCAGTTTGGCGATCGCACGGAAGATCAGACGGTGGTCATGTCGATAGAAATCGCCATCGGAGACTTGATCCAGCACGCGTTCCCAGGCGTTGTTGTCCAGCATCAGACCACCGAGAACAGCCTGTTCGGCCTCGATGGAATGCGGCGGCACCTTCAGGGCAGCGGTTTGCAGATCGTATTGCTCGGGAGCGGAAATATCGTTCATGGCCACTTGAGTATTAGTGAAAAGCAGGGAATTCAGAAAGACAAAGGGCACGACCTGTAAACAGGATCGTGCCCGATGTTAACCGTCTGACGGGCAAGCCGCCAGCCGATCAGGTGTTGCTTAAGCTGCTACCACGACAACGCGTACGGTGGCTTCAACTTCGGCGTGCAGGTGCACAGCCACGTCGAATTCACCCACGTTGCGGATGGTGCCGTTCGGCAGACGAACTTCGCTCTTCTGCACTTCAACGCCGGAAGCGGTCAGTGCGTCAGCGATGTCGTGAGTACCGATCGAACCGAACAGCTTGCCTTCGTCGCCAGCGGTGGCAGTGATGGTCACTTCCAGCTCGGCCAGTTGGGCAGCACGGCTTTCAGCCGATGCTTTACGGTCTGCGGCAGCTTTTTCCAGCTCAGCACGACGCTCTTCGAACGCAGCCAGGTTGGCAGCGGTCGCAGCGGTAGCTTTGCCGAAAGGCAGCAGGTAGTTACGGCCGTAACCGGCCTTAACGTTTACTTTGTCGCCCAGGTTGCCCAGGTTGGCGATTTTTTCCAGAAGGATCAGTTGCATGTGGAAATCCTCTTAACTTTTAACCTTCACCGTTCGCGTTATCGGTGTCTTTCGACACGTGACGACCGCGAAAATCAATCAGGCTGTCGACAATGGCCAGAACCACGAGCAACGGATAGATCAGCTGCATGAACAGCAACAGCGTGACGTACAACCCCACCAGCCAGAAACCGGCCAGTCGCTTCTGCCCGACCAGCCCGTGAATCAGGGCAAGTCCGGCGAACACCAGCGGTACACTGCACAACGGCGTCAACATGGCCATCTGTGCACCGAGATTCGGGCCCAGAAGCATCAACGCCAGCAGTAACATCGCCGGCCCCAGCGGGATCCGGATGGCGCGAAACTCGCGACCAAAACCACCCGGGTTGTACAACAACGCCTGCCAATAACGCCCGACAATCAGGCTCAGCACGCTGACGATCTGCAACAACGCCGCAATCAGTCCGGTCAGGACTGGCGCTATCAGGGACGCGAAACGCGCTTGCTCTTCGACCGACAATTGCTTGTAAGTCTCACCGAGAAGCGCCGGCATGACCTTTATCAAGGCCTGCGCGAGCATCTCGATCTGGGCTGCAAACGCGGCCCCGAGCACCACCGAAAACACCACTCCAATCACTACGCTGACCAGCAGCGTGCGAACCCAGGATTCACTTGCGCGCAAAACCAACGCAAGTCCCGAAGACCCCAGCAGCACCAGAAGTGCCCGTGGGTCATCGGCATACAGCCACCAGATCAAGGCCGGCAGCAGTCCCAGTGACAGAACGCCTAGGGCGTCCATCAATCCGCGCCGCAGCAGCACAAGGCTCCCGGCGGCAGCACCCAACCAATACAACAACGGCAATGTTGCACATCCGGCCACCACGAGAGTGGCCTGCATACGGCCTCGCATGATGAACTCAGCTAAGGCACGCATGCATTCAATCCTTTGCTACTTGTCGACTGCCCGGTCTCAGCGGCCGTGGCTGTCGGTGTAGGCCAGCAGGGCCAGGAAGCGGGCGCGCTTGATAGCGGTGGCCAGCTGACGCTGATAACGAGCTTTGGTACCGGTGATGCGGCTTGGAACGATTTTGCCGGTCTCGGATACGTAGGCTTTCAGAGTGTTGAGATCTTTGTAATCGATCTCTTTCACGTCTTCAGCGGTGAAGCGGCAGAATTTACGACGACGGAAGAAACGTGCCATTTGATAGGCTCCTTAAAAGGTCCGTGGATTACTCGTCAGCGTTATCGCTGTTGTCGCTGTCATCACTATCAGCGCTATCAGCGCCTTCGTGCTCAGGACGGTCGCGACGCTCACGGCGCTCACTGCGGTTTTCTTCAGCCTTGAGCATCTCGGACTGGCCAGTTACGGCTTCGTCGCGACGGATGACCAGGTTACGGATCACTGCATCGTTGTAGCGGAAGTTGTCTTCCAGCTCGGCCAGAGCCTTGCCAGTGCACTCAACGTTCAGCATCACGTAGTGAGCCTTGTGAACATTGTTGATTGCGTAGGCCAGTTGACGACGGCCCCAATCTTCCAGACGGTGGATTTTGCCGCCGTCTTCTTCGATCAGCTTGGTGTAACGCTCAACCATGCCGCCGACTTGCTCGCTCTGATCCGGGTGGACCAGAAAGATGATTTCGTAATGACGCATGAATGCTCCTTACGGGTTGTAGCCTGCCGCTCAAAAACGGTCAGACAAGGAGTGAATGACACTTATGGACTTGCTGGCGCGGGGCACATGCGTACCTGCCGTCACAGCAAGGGGCGCAATTGTAGAGAAGGGACAGAAGAGGTGCAAGGCAATTGGTGAATATTTGAACAGCAGCTGTAAGCATCGAGCCTCAAGCTGCAAGCGGGTCCGCTTTTAGCTTGAGGCTTGCAGCTATAGGCTTATGGCTTGCGCGAAGCGCTTGCCTTGGCTTTCGCACCACGCTGACGCTGAGCTTCGAACAGGCAGACGCCGGTTGCTACCGAGACGTTGAGACTGCTGACGCTACCGGCCATCGGCAGTTTCACCAGATAGTCGCAGTGTTCGCGGGTCAGGCGACGCATGCCTTTGCCTTCGGCGCCCATGATCAGAATCGTCGGGCCGGTCAGGTCCTGGTCATAGATGCTGACCTCGGCTTCGCCTGCCGTGCCGACAATCCACAGACCGCGCTGCTGGAGTTTTTCCAGGGTGCGAGCGAGGTTGGTCACCGCCACCAATGGAATCACTTCCGCCGCGCCGCAAGCGACCTTACGCACGACAGGCGTCAGGGTGGCCGACTTGTCTTTCGGCACGATCACTGCCATCGCACCGGCAGCGTCCGCCGAACGCAGGCAGGCGCCGAGGTTGTGCGGATCGGTCACGCCGTCGAGCACCAGCAACAGTGGCGCGCCTTCGGTACGATCGAGCAGCTCATCGAGCATCGCTTCGCCCCAGACTTGGCTCGGGCTCACTTCTGCGACCACGCCCTGGTGCACGCCTTCAACCCAAGCGTCCATTTCGCGACGCTCGGCCTGACCGACCTGCACACGGTTTTCGTTGGCCAGCTCAACCAGCGTCTGCACCCGCGGATCGTTGCGGCTTTCAGCCAGCCAGATCTGCTTGACGCGTTTCGGGTGGTGACGCAGCAATGCTTCTACCGCGTGAACGCCGTAGATTTTTTCCAACTGACTCATGACTTCGCCTTCGGTTTACGTGCCCCGCCACTTTTGGCTGGAGCCGAACCCGCTTTTGGCGGGCCTTTACGGTGTTTGCTCGGTTTGGCTGGCTTGCCGCCGGAGGCCTTTTCAGGCGCCGACCGTCCGGTCTTTCCCCCGGACGCCGCTTTACCACCGTTTTTGGCGTCGGAAAGCAGGGCTTTCTTCATTTCACGGCTTTTGCGCAGCTCGGCGTTTTTCGCCACGGCGTCGCTTGGGCGATAGGCTTCGGCAGCCTTCTCTTTGGCCGGACGGCGACCAGCGGTTTTTGCCGGAGCCTTTTCTTCCGAAACCTTGGCGGCAGGTGCAGCAGTTTCAGCGCCACGCTTTTTGCGACCGATCGGCGCGCTGATGGTTTTTTCAGCCATCTCGAAGTCGATCTTGCGCTCGTCGAGGTCAACGCGCATGACGCGCACTTCAACGGTATCGCCGAGACGGAAGCTACGACCGGTGCGCTCGCCAGCCAAGCGGTGATGCACAGGATCGAAGTGGTAGTAATCGCCCGGCAGCGCGGTGACGTGCACCAGGCCTTCGACGTAGATATCGGTCAGCTCGACGAACAGACCAAAACCGGTCACGGCGGTGATCACGCCCGGGAACGACTCGCCCACGCGATCTTTCATGAACTCGCACTTGAGCCAGTTCACCACGTCGCGGGTCGCTTCGTCGGCGCGGCGCTCGCTCATCGAGCACTGCTCGCCGAGTTGCTCCAGCGCCGCTTCGTCGTACGGATAAATGCGTGCCTTCGGAATGGTCATCGCACCGGCACGACGAACGTGCGGGGTGTCCTGTTTCGAATGGATCACGCTGCGGATCGCGCGGTGCGTGAGCAGGTCCGGGTAACGGCGGATCGGCGAAGTGAAGTGGGTGTAGGCTTCGTAATTCAGGCCGAAGTGGCCCTGATTGTCAGCGCTGTACACCGCCTGGCTCAGCGAACGCAGCATCACGGTCTGGATCAGGTGGAAATCCGGGCGATCCTTGATGCTCGCCAGCAAAGCCTGGTAGTCCTTCGGCGACGGGCCGTCCTTGCCTTTGTGCAGGGACAGGCCGAGCTCGCCAAGGAAGGCGCGGAGTTTTTCCAGACGCTCCGGTGGCGGGCCGTCGTGGACGCGATACAACGCAGGAATTTCGTGCTTCTTGAGGAATTCGGCGGTGGCCACGTTGGCCGCCAGCATGCATTCTTCGATCAGCTTGTGCGCGTCGTTGCGGGTGGTCGGACGGATTTCGGCAATCTTGCGCTCGGTACCGAAGATGATTCGGGTTTCCTGCGTTTCGAAATCGATCGCGCCACGTACGTGACGGGCCGCCAGCAGCACCTTGTACAGCGCATAAAGCTGCTTGAGGTGCGGCAGAACGTCGTTGTATTCACCGCGAAGCTGACGCGCCTCGGTGATTTTCGGCGTTTCCAGCATCGCGCTGACTTTGTTGTACGTCAGACGAGCATGGGAATGGATCACCGCTTCATAGAAGCAGTAGTCGGTCATTTCGCCGGACTTGGAGATGGTCATCTCGCAAACCATGGCCAGACGATCGACGTGCGGGTTCAGCGAGCACAGGCCGTTGGACAGCTGTTCAGGAAGCATCGGCACAACACGCTCGGGGAAGTACACCGAGTTGCCGCGCACTTGCGCTTCGTTGTCCAGCGCCGAACCGATTTTCACGTAGCTGGAAACGTCGGCAATCGCCACATACAACTTCCAGCCGCCGGAGAACAGGCGCAGCTTGCCCGGTTTGGCTTCGCAATAAACCGCATCGTCGAAGTCGCGGGCATCTTCGCCGTCGATGGTAACGAACGGCAGATGGCGCAGATCGACGCGCTTCTCTTTGTCTTTTTCTTCGACTTCCGGCTTGAGCTTGGCCGCTTCTTTCAGAACGGCCTCAGGCCAGACGTGCGGAATGTCGTAGGTACGCAGGGCCACATCGATTTCCATGCCCGGCGCCATGTAATTGCCGACCACTTCGACCACGTCGCCTTGCGGCTGGAAGCGCGGCGTCGGCCAATGGGTGATCTTCACCTCGACGAACTGACCGATCTGCGCATTGGCGTTGCGACCCGGCGTCACCAGCACTTCTTGCTGGATCTTCGGGTTGTCGGCAACGACAAAACCGATGCCGCCTTCTTCGAAGTAGCGACCGACGATGGTTTCGTGAGCACGCGAAACCACTTCGACGATCACGCCTTCACGGCGACCGCGACGGTCGAGGCCGGAAACACGGGCCAGTGCACGATCACCATCGAACACCAGACGCATTTGCGCCGGGCTCATGAACAGGTCATCGCTGCCGTCGTCCGGCACCAGGAAGCCGAAACCGTCACGGTGGCCGCTGATGCGACCGAGGATCAGGTCGAGCTTGTCGACCGGCGCGTACGTGCCACGACGGGTGTAGATCAGTTGAGCGTCGCGCTCCATGGCGCGAAGGCGGCGTCGCAGGGCTTCGATCTGGTCTTCTGTGGTCAGACCAAACTCCTCGACCAGTTGCTCGCGGGCAGCAGGCGAACCCCGATCGGCGAGATGCGCCAGGATCAGTTCGCGGCTAGGAATAGGGTTTTCATATTTTTCCGCTTCACGAGCGGCCTCGGGATCGAGGGACTGCCAATCGGCCATTAGAGAGTTTTCACCTTGTCTATATGCGGGTTAGTTTGGCATAGGCGCCATGAAACGGGAAATTTCCGACTATATAAGGCCCAACTGAGGGCCTGTATCGACGCCCGAAAGCCGTTTTGACCACCGCCGGTAAAAAAAATCATATTTTTTGCTGACAGGGGTTTACAGTTAAAAACACGCTCCGTATAGTGCGCGCCATCGACGACGTACAAGCGTTGCCGATACTGCCCAGATGGTGAAATTGGTAGACACGCCAGCTTCAGGTGCTGGTGACCTTACGGTCGTGGAAGTTCGAGTCTTCTTCTGGGCACCAATTTCGAGTTTGAGACTAGATCAGTTTCAAGACTCACACAAAACCCGCGAAAGCGGGTTTTTTGCATTCTAAGCCCGGGTTTTCTTAAAACTGATTTATTAAAATTAAATCAGGGGTTTACAGATCAAAAGACGCTCCGTATAGTGCGCCACATCAACAGCGGCAACGCTAGCGATGATTGCCCAGATGGTGAAATTGGTAGACACGCCAGCTTCAGGTGCTGGTGACCGCAAGGTCGTGGAAGTTCGAGTCTTCTTCTGGGCACCAATTCAAATTCAAGGTTACGACCTTGGATTTCACAGAAACCCGCGAAAGCGGGTTTTTGCGTTTCTGGCTTCCAGAAAATCAAACACACCCGCCTATCAAACCGCCAGCCCCACCGCAAGGCGCACTTGAGAAACAATATCGTTTATCATTGTTGCAAGTTTTTGCAATGCGACAGTGAGGAACCCTGCGAATGACGTTTCGAAATACCCTGCGCCGAGGCTTGACCTTTACACTCCTCGGCCTGGCGCTCGCCACTCCCCTCACCCAGGCTGCCGATGCGGTTTCCCTGACTCTCTACAACGGCCAGCACAAGGAAGTCGGCGACGCGATCGCCAAAGCCTTCGAAGCCAAGACCGGCATTCACGTCAACGTGCGCAAGGGCAGCAGCAATCAGCTGGCCAGCCAGATCATCGAAGAAGGCGACCGCTCCCCCGCCGACGTGATCTACACCGAAGAATCGCCACCGCTGAACAATCTCGGCGAACTGGGCCTGCTGGCCAAGACCGATGACGCGACTCTGGCCGTTCTGCCGGAAAAATATGTCGCCGGTAACGGCACCTGGATCGGCATAACGGCGCGTGTTCGCGTGGTTGCCTACAACCCGAAACTGGTCGATGAAAAAGACCTGCCGAAATCGGTGATGGAATTCTCCGATCCACAATGGCAAGGCAAGGTCGGCTTCGTACCGACCAGCGGCGCGTTCCAGGAACAGGCTGTCGCGATCATAAAAATGCACGGTCGTGATGCCGCCGAAGAATGGCTGACCGGCCTGCGCGCGTTCGGCAAGACCTACAGCAACAACATGGTCGCCCTCAAAGCCGTGGAAAACGGCGAAGTTGCCACTGTATTGGTGAACAACTATTACTGGTTCGCCCTGCAGCGCGAGAAAGGCAAGCTTGATTCGAAACTGCACTACTTCACTGGTGGTGACGTTGGCGGCTTGATCACCGTATCCAGCGCTGCCGTACTCAAATCCAGCAAACATCGAAAAGAAGCCCAGCAATTCCTTGCCTACATGGCCAGCGAAGAAGGTCAGCGCGTGATCACTCAGACCACCGCCGAATACCCGCTGCACAAAGGCATGGAATCGGATCGCGGGCTCAAGCCGTTCAGCGAGCTGGAAGCGCCGAATGTAACACCGGCCGATCTGGGCAATGCCGAAGAAGCGCTGGAACTGGAACGTGAAGTTGGGTTGAACTGATGGCCGCATCGTTATCCGCCCCCGCCGTGCGCGGGGGTTACGTGCCACGAGGCAAACGGCCGTCGATCTGGCTGGTGCTGCCGGTGCTTTTGCTGGTTGTGCTGAGCCTGTTGCCACTGGCCTATGTCGGCCTCAAAGCCTGGCAGGCCGGCTGGGCCGAGGCGCTGCACTTGTTGTGGCGCCCGTATGTATTCGGCCTGCTGCGCAATACTCTGGCGCTGATGGTTGGCGTAACCCTTACGTGCGGTGTGGTCGGCCTGTCGTTGGCCTGGCTGCTGGAACGCAGCAATCTACCGGGACGCCGCCTCTGGGGCGTAATCTTGTGCCTGCCATTTGCGGTGCCAGCGTTTGTCAGCAGCTTCACCTGGGTCTCGCTGAGTTCACAGTTTGAGGGCCTTGGCGGGGCGATTCTGGTGATGAGCCTGTCGAAATACCCGCTGATCTTCCTGCCAGTGGCGGCGACCCTGCGCAATCTCGATCCTTCCCTTGAAGAGTCGGCGCGCACGCTTGGGCAGAATCGCTGGGGCGTGTTTTTCCGCGTCACCCTGCCGCTGCTGTGGCCATCGCTCTTGGCCGGTTCGCTGCTGATTGCCCTGCACATGTTGGTGGAATTCGGCGCGCTGTCGATCATCGGCCTGCAGACTTTCACCACGGCGATCTACCAGCAATTCGAGCTGGAATTCAGCAATGCCAACGCGGCGATGCTGTCTGCCGTACTGCTGGCGTTGTGTCTGGCGCTGTTGTGGCTGGAGCTGCGCGTACGCGGCAAAGGTCGGCATGTGCGCACCGGACAAGGTGCGGCGCGGCGTGCGGAACAGGTTCGACTCGGGCCTTGGGCAGCAGTCGGTCAGTTGTATTGCCTGATGCTGGCGATCGTCGGCAGCGGGATTCCATTGGGGATGTTGGCGTATTGGCTGGCGGTGGGCTCTTCGGCGGCCTTCCCGGTGGCAGCAATTACCGAAGCACTGCTGTCGTCGCTGGCGTTGTCGCTCGGCGGCGCGGCGCTCTGCTTGGTGCTGGCGGTGCCGGTCGGTTTGCTGGTGGTGCGCTACAAAGGCCAATTGGCGATCTGGGCCGAGCGCTTGCCGTATCTGCTGCATGCCCTGCCGGGACTGGTGATTGCGCTGACACTGGTGTATTTCGCCCTGCATTACGTGCCGGCGCTGTACCAGACTTCGGGGCTGCTGCTGATTGCCTATGCGCTGCTGTTTTTGCCGCTGGCACAGGCGCCGATCCGTACAGCGCTGAACAAAGCCGCGCCGCAACTGGAAGAGGCTGCACGTACGCTGGGCGCTTCATCGTTCACAGCGTTTTGTCGCGTGACGCTGCCGATCATCTTCCCGGCATTGGGCGCAGCGTTTGCGCTGGTGTTTCTCGATGCGATGAAGGAATTGACGGCGACGCTGTTGTTGAGCCCGACCGGGCTCAATACTTTGGCGACCGAGGTTTGGGCGCATACCGCGAATGTCGAGTTTGCGGCGGCAGCGCCTTATGCGGCGTTGTTGATTTTGGTGTCCGGGTTGCCGGTCTATCTGCTGACGACTCGGATGTATTTGAGCCGCTGAAATAGCTATCGCGAGCAGGCTCACTCCTACATTGGAATGCGTTCCCCCTGTAGGAGTGAGCCTGCTCGCGATGGGGCCCGACCAGACAACATCAAGCCCGGAACTGCCCCAGACTGGCTTTCAGCTGCGCCGCCAGACCATCCAGCACCTTGCCACTCGCCGTGGTTTCCACCACCGCCTGCGCCGCTTTCTCGGCCTGCGCATGAATCGTCTCAACCCGCCCACGCACCGCCTGCGCACCTTGCGCCTGATGCGCAGCCGCCTGCGTCGCCAGGCCAATCGCCGCATGCACTTGCTCAACCGAAGCCTGTACCGATTGCTGCAACCGCGCACTGTCGCGCAACACCAGCAAACCTTCGCTGGCCTGCCGCCCGGCCTGGCCGATCGCCTCGACCGCCTCACGCGCGCCCTGCTGCAACGCGACGATGTGCGCCTGAATATCGCCGGTGGAGCTCTGCGTCTTGCTCGCCAGCGCTCGGACTTCGTCCGCCACCACAGCAAACCCGCGCCCGGTCTCACCGGCACGCGCCGCTTCAATGGCAGCGTTTAGCGCCAGCAGATTGGTTTGTTCGGCGATCCCGTGAATCACCGTCAACACCACTTCAATCTGTTCACTTTGCTGCGCCAGCCGCTCAATGACTTTCGCCCCGGTATCGACCTGCCCGGCCAGCGCTTCGATCAGGCTGCCGACCTTGGCTGACGTGCGAGTGTTTTCGTCAGTCGCTTGGCGAATATCCACCACCTGCTTCAACGCGGCCTGCATCGCGTGACTTTCCGACTGCGCCTCATCAGCCATTTGCGACAGTGCGCGCAGGCTTTCCGCGACCTCGTCACGCTGCATGCCGGCAGCCGCATCGGCACCGGCGTTGCGCAGGGTCATCGCACCAATCTCGACGCCAGTACGCTGAGCGACATCGCCGGCCTCGCGCACGATCGGCTGCAACTTATCGACAAAGCGATTGACCGCCGAGGCCATGTCGCCGATCTCGTCCTTGCTGTTGATCTGCACGCGCTTGGTCAGATCACCCTCGCCCGCGGCCAGATCATCCATCGCCGCGTTGAGCATCTTCAGGCGATTGACCACGCGATGGCCGAGCACAACGGCGAGCAACAGCAGCACGCCACAACCGACCAGCGCCAGGCCCATGCCGATTCTCCAGCGCAGGGTCGCCGCTGCTTCTTGCACCGTGCTCGCGGTATTGGCCTTCATCTCAGCGGCGGTGGATTGCGCCGATTGCAGACGTGCCTGCATGGCTTTGGCGCTATCAGCCGCGGCACCTTGAAGGCTGTCGCCGACCAGTTGATCGCTGCTGGCAATCAGCGCCGAGAAGCGCTTGTCCAGCGCGGCCAGATCGGTTTCCACCGAGGCCGTGGAAACACCCATCAGCACCTTGCCGATTTCCACGCCGTTGGGATTGATCGAAGCCTCGAGGTAGTAGACCGACGGATCGTTCTTCGCCGCATCCAGCACTTTATCCAGCGCACGCTCGCCCTGACCTTTTTCCAGCAAGGCCTTGTTGATCGGGTTTTCGCGATTGAGATAACGGGTCAGGTGCTGGCCGGTCGCATCGTCGTACACCACGAACAACACGTTGGGATTGCGCTGGGCACGCCGGGCGAACTCGGACAGGGTCGGCACGTCGCTGTCCCACATGGCGCGCGGCGCCACCGAGGCGAGCAACTGGGCCATGTCATTGGCCGAATCCTTCAAATCCTTTTCCAGCGTCGCCCGCAGTTGCGCCTGCTCGTCCTTCAGGCGCGCTGATAAACCGACCGTCAGGCGCTGACGCGTACTCGAGGACAGATTATCGAGACTCGACGTGACTTCCCGCCCGGCCTGCTCCAGCTCGCCGGAGAGTTTCTGGCTGTCAGCACCGAGGCGCACGGCCAGATCAGCTTCCAGCGCCGTGACGGTGCTCCGGGTCAGGGCAACAGCCACCAACACTTGCACCAAAAGAGCGATACCAAGGGTAACGAAGACTGGGCGCAACAAACGGCTTTGTAACAGTGAGAGAACGGCCGACACTGTGAATACCTCTACTTCTGACGCCATTAATTTGATGGCACTCTTGTAGGAAGAATCACAGCAAAGGTCATGCCGTCCAACAGGCATAAACGACAAAGGCCCCAATTAAGGGGCCTTTGTTTTTTACATCAACGACTTATCAAGCAAACGGGTGACGCAGAACGATGGTTTCGTTGCGATCCGGGCCCGTCGAAATAATGTCGATCGGTGCGCCGATCAACGCTTCAACGCGCTTGATGTAGGCACGAGCGTTCGCCGGCAGCTCTTCCAGGGTTTTGGCACCCACGGTCGATTCAGTCCAGCCCGGCACTTCTTCGTACACAGGCTGCAGGCCTACGTAGCTGTCCGCGTCGGTCGGAGCAACAGCGTTGCCTTCGGCATCTTTGTAGCCGACGCAGATGTTGATGGTTTCCAGACCGTCGAGTACGTCCAGCTTGGTCAGGCAGATGCCCGAGATGCTGTTCACATCGATAGCGCGACGCAGGATAACGGCGTCGAACCAGCCGCAACGACGGGCACGGCCGGTGGTAGCACCGAACTCGTGACCTTGCTTGGCCAGGTGCGCGCCAACGTCGTCAAACAGCTCAGTCGGGAATGGACCGGAACCAACGCGAGTGGTGTAAGCCTTGGTGATGCCCAGGATGTAATCGAGGAACATCGGGCCAACGCCCGAGCCGGTCGCCACGCCACCAGCGGTGGTGTTGGAGCTGGTCACGTACGGATAGGTGCCGTGGTCGATGTCGAGCAACGAACCCTGCGCGCCTTCGAACATGATGTCTTTGCCGGCGCGACGCAGGTCGTGCAGCTCGGCAGTGACGTCGAGCATCAGCGGCTTGAGCAGCTCAGCGTATTCCTTGCACTCGGCCAGGGTTTTTTCGAACTCGATGGCTGGCTCTTTGTAGTAACCGACCAGCATGAAGTTGTGGTAATCCACCAATTCACGCAGTTTGTCTTCGAAGCGCGGCATGTTCAGCAGGTCGCCAACACGCAGGCCACGACGAGCAACCTTGTCTTCATAAGCCGGGCCGATGCCGCGACCGGTAGTACCGATCTTCAGCTCGCCACGGGCTTTTTCACGGGCCTGGTCCAGCGCCACGTGGAAGGACAGGATCAGCGGGCAGGACGGGCTGATACGCAGACGCTCACGCACCGGTACGCCTTTCTCTTCCAGCTTGGTGATCTCGCGCAGCAGGGCGTCAGGTGCGACCACCACGCCGTTGCCGATCAGGCACTGCACGCCTTCGCGCAGCACGCCCGACGGGATCAGGTGCAAGACGGTTTTTTCGCCGTCGATCACCAGTGTGTGACCAGCGTTGTGGCCACCCTGGTAGCGCACTACGGCGGCAGCATGTTCGGTCAGCAGATCAACGATCTTGCCTTTGCCCTCATCACCCCATTGGGTGCCCAGGACTACGACATTCTTACCCATAACACTTGTCCTCATTCGCGCAAACTTGGTGCCGGCGATGGCCGGCAGGAAAACTCAAGAAGCCAGTGGCGATACTTGCCAAAGCCCGTTCTGCTGAATCAATTGCCGGTCGCAGTCCGCATCACGGGCGGCGGCCAAAGGTTGCCCAGGCAAAGCCTGAACGACACGCTGACCCTCACTGCGCAACTGACAAACCTGCTGCCAGAGTGCCGCATCCGTACTGTCAGGCATCCAGATACCGCCAGACGGTAGCTCGATGTCAGCACGCCCCAGGGTCACCAGGGTTTTCAAATCGGTGGAGAAGCCTGTCGCTGGACGGGCGCGACCAAAATCGGCGCCGATGTCGTCGTAGCGACCGCCCTGAGCGATAGACTGGCCAACGCCCGGAACGAACACCGCGAACACCACACCGGTGTGGTAGTGGTAGCCACGCAGCTCGCCCAGATCGAAGTACAGCGGCAACTCCGGGAAGCGCGCCGACAGACGCTCGGCGATCGCCAGCAAGTCTTCCAGCGCCTCCAGTACCGGCGCCGGCGCATTGGCCAGACGCTCGCGGGCGGCGCTCAAAACTTCACGGCCACCGCACAGATCGACCAGCGCGCGCAGCATGCCGGACAAGTCGGTCGGCAACCCTTCGGTCAAGGTAATGACCTCGTCGATGGCCTTGCGTTGCAACGCGTCGAACAACTGCTGCTCGACTTCACCGGACAGACCGGCGGCACGCGCCAGACCACGGTAGATACCAACATGACCGAGGTCCATGTGCACATCCGGCACATCGGCCAGTTGCAGCATGGCCAGCATCAGGCTGATCACTTCAACGTCGCTGCTCGGGCTGGCGTCGCCGTACAACTCGGCGCCCAACTGGATCGGGCTGCGCGATGACGACAGTGCACGCGGCTGAGCATGGAGCACGCTGCCGGCGTAGCACAGACGGCTCGGGCCTTCGCGGCGCAGGGTGTGCGCATCGATGCGCGCCACTTGCGGCGTGATGTCGGCACGGAACCCCATCTGCCGGCCCGATTGCGGGTCGATGACCTTGAAGGTACGCAGATCCAGGTCCTGGCCCGCGCCGGTCAGCAGGGATTCCAGGTACTCGATATGGGGGGTCACGACAAACTCGTAACCCCAGCTCTGGAACAGATCCAACACCTGACGACGCGCGACTTCAATGCGCGCCGCTTCCGGTGGCAGTACTTCTTCGATGCCATCTGGCAGCAGCCAGCGGTCTACCGTTGCCATTACGCCATTCCCCTTTGATCCGGGCGGCCAGCCTGCGGGCGAGCCTTGAGTGAAGCAGAAAATGACCGATCCGTTCAAAACGCACGCGCATGAACGACGCGGCGAAAGGCCTGTTACCGGCTTCGCCCATCACTTTCCTCGAATTACTCTCGGGTCATTCAACCCGATGTCTGCAGCCAAAAACAGCAATCAAACGTGCAGACGCAAAAAAGCCGGGAATTTCCCGGCTGCCGCATCATACACACGTTTTCCCAAAGGATCACCCCGCCCGAGGTTTTAGCCGCCGGGCGGAGTGCTTCAGGTCAACGTCGTATCAAGGCTTGGCTTTTTCCAGGTAGTGGAAGAAGTCGCTGCTTGGGTCGAGGACCATGACGTCGGATTTGTTCGCGAAGCTTTCACGGTAGGCGCGCAGGCTACGGTAGAAACCGTAGAACTCCTGATCCTGACCGTAGGCCTTGGAGTAGATCGCAGCGGCCTGGGCATCACCATCACCGCGAACCTCTTCGGATTCACGATAGGCTTCAGCCAGCAGCACGCGGCGTTGACGATCGGCGTCGGCACGGATGCCTTCGGCCAGCTCGTTACCCTTGGCGCGGTGCTCGCGAGCTTCACGCTCACGCTCGGTGCTCATACGTTCGAACACGCTGCGGTTCACTTCTTTCGGCAGATCGATGGCCTTGACCCGAACATCGACCACTTCGATACCCAGTTCTTTTTCCGCCATCTTGTTCAGCGACGCGGTGATGTCAGCCATCAGCGCATCACGCTCGCCCGACACCACTTCGTGCAGGGTGCGCTTACCAAACTGGTCACGCAGACCGGATTCCAGACGACGGGACAGACGCTCGTCGGCGATTTGCTTGAGGCCGGAAGTTGCGGTGTAGAAGCGCTCGGCATCTTTCACGCGCCACTTGGCGTAGGCATCAACCATCACGGCTTTCTTTTCCAGGGTCAGGAAGCGCTGTGTCGGCGCATCCAGCGTCATCAGACGCGCGTCGAATTTACGCACCTGGTTAACGAATGGCACCCTCACATGCAGGCCAGGCTGAACATCAGCCTGAACCACGCGACCGAATTGCAGCAGCACCGCACGCTCGGTTTGAGCGACGATGTAGAAGCAGTTCCAGCCAACCAGTACCACCACGACGCCAACGATCAGGGCGATCAGCGATTTATTGCTCATCAGCGGGTCTCCCTTGTGCGCGACTGCGGCAGGTCAGTGACGTGCGGCGTGACATCCGTGTTGTTGCTGGCGGCGGCCGAACCGGTCACCGGCCCGCTGCTGCCCGGATTGTTCTGAATCATCTTGTCCAACGGCAGGTACAACAGGTTGCTCTGGCCGTTCTTGTTGCCGGTCACGAGAACCTTGCTGGTGTTGCTGAAGACTTCCTGCATGGTGTCCAGGTACAGACGCTGGCGGGTGACTTCAGGTGCCTTGCGATATTCGGCGACCAGTTTGGTAAAGCGATCAGCCTCACCCTTGGCGCGCGAGACCGTTTCGTCGCGGTAACCGTTGGCATCTTCGAGGATGCGCTGGGCCTGACCACGGGCTTCCGGCACGACGCCGTTGGCGTAGGTTTCCGCCTGGTTGCGCGAACGCTGCTCGTCTTCACGGGCGCGGATCACGTCATCGAAGGCTTCCTGCACTTCCCGCGGTGCCGCTGCGCTCTGTACGTTGACCTGAGTGACGGTGATACCGGTGCGATAGGTATCGAGGAAGCGTTGCAGACGCTCCTTGATTTCGCTGGCCATCAATTCACGACCTTCGGTCAGCACCTGGTCCATGGCGGTCGAACCCACCACGTGGCGCAGGGCGCTGTCGGTTGCATGTTGCAGGCTGATTTCCGGCTGATCGACGTTCAGCACGAAATCCTGCAGGTTGCTGATCTTGTACTGCACGGTCAGTGGCACTTCGACGATGTTCTCGTCTTCGGTCAGCATCTGGCCCTGCTTGGTGTACGCACGCTCACGCGTGACGTTTTCCATGTACTTCTTGTCGATCGGCGGGAAGTAGATGTTCAGACCCGGGCCGACAGTCTCGTAGTACTTGCCGAAGCGCAGCACCACGGCCTGCTCCTGCTCGTCGACTACGTAGACCGCGCTGTACAGCCAGACGGCCGCCAGCACGACGAGGCCGATGCCGAGCAGACCGCCGAAGCCGCCGCTGCTCTTGCCCGAACCACCACCGTCATCACCACGTTTCTTACCACCACCGAACAACCCGTTCAGGCTTTCCTGCAGCTTTCGGAAGGCCTCGTCGAGATCTGGTGGCCCCTTGCGGTCGCCGTTATTGCGGCGCTTGCCACCCCAAGGATCCTGATTATTCGAGTTGCCACCCGGCTCATTCCAAGCCATAGCGCTCTCCATCTGATAAAGCAAAGACGCACCCACGGCGCGCCGACCAATGCTACAGAATGCCTGCCGTCACGGCACAACCGCTTTTTCAGGCTTTTATTGCAAAGTGTGTTGCTCGATGAATTCCATCGGCTGCAATCCTTCGCGGCTTACCAGTCGATTCAACTCGACACGGGGCAAACGAACGGCGAGCAAACTGATGCCTTCTTCGTCGTGCTCTTCTTTCTGCACCGCACCGAGTTCGAAGAACTGCGCACGCAGTCGAGCGAATCGTTGCGGCAAACGCAAGGTACCGATAAACAAATCACTGCCGAGCAATTCGGCGATGGCTTGTTCAAGCAGCTCCAGACCCGAACCATCACGCGCCGACAGCCAGACCCGCTGGGGCTTGCCGTTCTCGTCGCGCTGGATTTGCGGTTCAACGCCTTCAAGCAAATCGAGTTTGTTATAGACCTCGAGGATCGGCAAGTCCTGGGCCCCAATCTCGCCCAGCACCACCATTACCTGTTCAATCTGCAACATGCGATCCGGTTCAGCCGCATCGATCACGTGCAACAGCAGGTCGGAATTGCTCGACTCTTCGAGCGTAGACCGAAATGCCTCGACCAGCTTGTGCGGCAAGTGCCGAATGAAACCTACCGTGTCGGCCAGAACAATCGGCCCCAGGTCGTCAATATCGAGACGGCGCAGGGTCGGATCGAGCGTGGCGAACAATTGGTCAGCCGCGTAGACGTCAGATTTCGTCACGTTATTGAAGAGCGTGGATTTCCCGGCGTTGGTATAACCCACCAGAGACACGGTAGGGATATCCGCGCGGGATCGACCGCGTCGCGATTGCTCGCGCTGGCTGCGCACCTTCTCTAGCCGGCCCTTGATCTGGCGCAGGCGGACCCGCAGCAAACGGCGGTCGGTTTCGAGCTGGGTTTCGCCCGGGCCGCGCATACCGATACCGCCGCCTTGACGTTCAAGGTGAGTCCAGCCGCGAACCAGCCGGGTGCTCATGTGGTCAAGCTGGGCCAGTTCGACCTGGAGCTTGCCTTCATGGGTGCGGGCGCGTTGGGCGAAAATATCGAGAATCAGACCGGTACGGTCGATCACGCGACACTCGAAAACACGTTCGAGGTTACGTTCCTGACTGGGCGTGAGGATGTGATTGAAAATCACCAGATCGGCTTCTTCAGCCTTGACCAGGTCGCGCAGTTCCTCGACCTTGCCGCTGCCGATCAGGAATTTGGCGGTTGGCCGATGACGCGGCACGTTAAAAAACGCAACGGTCTCGGCGCCCGCCGAATTAGCCAATTCCTGAAACTCCTGCGGATCTTCGCGCGCCTCAGGGTCCTGTCCATCCAAGTGAACGAGGATTACTCGTTCACCACCACCGTGGCGCTCAAAGAACAAAGGAGACTCCTATCAGGCGTTACCTGGCTCAGCGTCACCTGCTTCGGATTCGGTTGCGCTAGGCAGACGAATTGGACGAACCGGCACTACTGTCGAGATAGCGTGTTTGTAAACCATTTGGCTCACGGTGTTTTTCAGCAAAATCACGAACTGGTCGAACGACTCGATCGTGCCTTGCAGTTTGATACCGTTGACCAGGTAGATGGAAACCCCAACTTTCTCTTTACGTAAAGTATTCAAGTAAGGGTCTTGTAGCGAATGCCCTTTTGACATGTGCCGCACTCCTTTAAGGATTCAATAATAAAAAATAGGTAATTCAGATGGCTTTGGCCGTCACACCCCCAAGGATAGACGGCAATTGCAAGGACTCAGCTCAATATGGAGATGGTCCCAAGGTATTTCAAGGCGCGTGGCAGATTGTCGCAATCAAGACTGTCCAGCCAGTGTATATCTTCCCAGCTGCGCAGCCAGGTGAACTGGCGTTTGGCCAATTGACGCGTGGCAATGATGCCGCGCTCCTGCATTTCAGCCAACGACAGCGTGCCATCCAGATAATCCCAGACTTGGCGGTAGCCTACCGCACGTATAGACGGCAACCCGGAATGCAGGTCACTTCTTTTACGCAGGGCTACGACCTCGTCAATGAACCCCTGTTCCAGCATATTTGTGAATCTTTGTTTAATGCGCTCGTGCAATACCTGACGATTTGCCGGGGCAATGGCCAAGTTCGCGACAGTATAGGGCAATTGTTGCAGTCCCGAAGCGGCTGCTTCAGTACTTTGCGCAGATTGTTGTTCGCGCAGGGCAGTCATGCTCTGACCGCTGACCCGATACACTTCCAGCGCGCGACTCAAGCGCTGCGGATCGTTCGGATGAATGCGCGCAGCGGACACCGGGTCGATTACGGCCAATTGATCGTGCAGGGCTTGCCAGCCAAGGCGCGCAGCCTCTTCTTCGATCTGTGCGCGAACTCCCGCATCTGCCGCCGGCATGTCCGCCAGACCTTCGACCAATGCCTTGTAATAGAGCATCGTGCCGCCCACCAACAGCGGAATTTTCCCGCGCGCGGTGATTTCGGCCATGGCTTGGAGGGCATCGCGACGGAAATCCGCAGCCGAATAAGCATCTGCCGGATCAAGAATATCGATCAAACGGTGGGGAAATTCGGCCAGCAGTTCTTTCGAAGGCTTGGCGGTGCCGATGTCCATGCCGCGATAGACCAGCGCCGAATCGACACTGATCAGCTCGCACGGCAGCACCTTGGTCAGCTCGATGGCCAGATCGGTCTTGCCCGCAGCGGTCGGGCCCATCAGGAAAATCGCTGGAGGGAGCTGGTTCATCAACGACCGCGCAGGAACAGTTTGTCCAGATCGTCCAGGCCCAGTTGGGTCCAGGTCGGTCGGCCATGGTTGCATTGACCGCTGCGCTCGGTGTTTTCCATGTCACGCAGCAGGCCGTTCATTTCTGGCAAGGCCAGGCGCCGGTTGGCGCGGATTGCGCCGTGGCAGGCCATGGTGCCGAGCAGTTCGTTGAGGTGCGCCTGAATCCGGTCGCTGGTGCCGTATTCCATCAAGTCCGACAGTACGTCGCCGACCAGACGATTGGCTTCGGCCTGCTTCAACAAGGCCGGAATCTGGCGGATCGCCAGGGTTTCCGGGCCCAGCCGCTGCAATTCAAAGCCCAGACGCTGGAACCACGCCGCGTGCTCTTCGGCGCAATCGGCCTCGCGCTGACTCACCGCCAGCGATTCCGGCACCAGCAACGGCTGGCCGCTCAAGCCTTCGCTGGCCATGGCGATCTTCAAGCGCTCGTACATGATCCGTTCGTGGGCGGCATGCATGTCCACCAGCACCAGGCCCTGGGCGTTCTCGGACAGAATGTAGATGCCCTTGAGCTGCGCCAGTGCATAACCGAGCGGTGGAATGTCTTCCTGCCCGGCCGGGAGCGCGTTGGCATTGGCCTCGGGCAGCGGCGCGAAAAACTCGCGGTACGCCGCTTGAGCTTCAGCGGCCGGCGGCACCGCCGATTGCGGGCGCGGCGTGTATTGATACTGGTAAGCGCCGCCAGCGCTGGCACCGGACGAGGTGTTGAACGCCGGTTGCGCTTGCGGTTGCTCGAGCAGCGCATTGGCGGCCAGACGCATTTCGCCTTGCGGGCCGAATTCGCCGGCATCGAGGCCGGTTGGGCGGACGACGGCGGTGGTCACCGAACCGGCCAGCTGATCTTCCGGTCGCACATCACCCAACGCGCGGTGCAGCGTGCCGTAAAGGAAGTCATGCACCATGCGCCCGTCACGGAAGCGCACTTCGTGTTTGGTCGGGTGCACGTTGACGTCGACCGCCGCCGGATCCACCTCGAAAAACAGCGCAAAAGTCGGGTGACGACCGTTGAACAGTACGTCGCGGTAGGCCTGACGCACGGCGTGGGCGACCAGTTTGTCGCGCACCGCCCGGCCGTTCACAAAGAAATACTGCAAGTCCGCCTGACTACGGTTGAAAGTCGGCAGACCCACCCAGCCCCAAAGATGCAAGCCGTTACGCTCGATTTCGATCGGCAACGCCTGCTCAAGGAAACCCGAGCCGCAGATCGCCGCCACACGCCGGGCACGGGCCGCATCATCATGGGCCTCGTGCAGGCTGAGGATGGTCTTGCCGTTGTGGCGCAAATGGAACGCCACGTCGAAACGCGCCAGCGCCAAACGCTTGATCACTTCTTGCAGGTGATCGAATTCGGTTTTTTCGGTCTTGAGGAATTTGCGCCGCGCCGGGGTGTTGAAGAACAGGTCGCGGACTTCCACCGAGGTGCCGACCGGATGCGCGGCTGGCTGAACCCGAGGCGCCATGTCGCGGCCTTCGGTTTCGACCTGCCAGGCCTGCTCGGCACCACGGGTGCGCGAGGTCAGGGTCAGGCGCGCTACGGAGCTGATCGAGGCCAGTGCTTCACCACGGAAGCCCAGGCTCATTACCTGTTCAAGGTCTTCGAGGTTACGGATTTTGCTGGTGGCGTGACGGGCCAAGGCCAGCGGCAAGTCGTCGGCGGAAATGCCGCTTCCATCATCACGCACGCGCAGCAGCTTGACGCCGCCCTGCTCGACATCGACATCGATGCGTTTGGCGCCGGAGTCGAGGCTGTTCTCCAGCAACTCCTTGATCACCGAGGCCGGGCGTTCAACCACCTCACCGGCGGCAATCTGGTTCGCCAGCCGAGGGCTGAGCAGCTCGATGCGCGCGGCGGCGTTCAGCACTTCGTTCATTCTTTGGACGCCAGTTCGGTGCCAGGAATGGTCAGGTGCTGGCCGACTTTCAGCTCATCGCTTTTCAGGTTGTTCGCGCTGCGCAACGTCGCCGGCGACACCTGATAGCGCACGCCAATCATCGCCAGCGTCTCACCCGGGCCGACACGGTGGTCGCGCGGGCCTTGGGCGATCTTGCCGGAATCACGCAGCCAGGCGATGTAGGTGCCCGGTGGCGGGTTCTGCTGGAAGAACTGCCGCACGCCGCTGCTGATCGAACGCGCCAGCGCTTGCTGGTGGCTCGATGCCGAGAGCTTGTTCGCCTCGTTGGCGTTGGAGATAAACCCGGTTTCGACCAGGATCGACGGGATGTCCGGCGATTTCAGCACCATGAACCCGGCCTGCTCCACGCGCTGTTTGTGCAGCGGGGTCACGCGACCGATGTTGGTCAGGACTTTCTGGCCGACGTTGAGGCTGGAGGTCAGCGAAGCGGTCATCGACAGGTCGAGCAACACACCTGCAAGCATGCGGTCCTTGTCATCCAGGCTGACGTTGCCGGCACCGCCGATCAAGTCAGAACGGTTTTCGCTGTCGGCCAGCCAACGGGCGGTCTCGGAAGTCGCGCCGCGATCAGACAGGGCAAACACGGAAGCGCCGAAGGCTGCCGCAGACGGCGCGGCATCGGCGTGAATCGAAACGAACAGGTCGGCGCCCTTCTTGCGAGCGATTTCAGTACGGCCACGCAACGGGATGAAGTAGTCGCCGGTACGGGTCAATTCGGCGCGGAAGCCTTTCATGCCGTTGACCTGACGTTGCAGTTCGCGGGCAATCTGCAGGACCACGTCTTTCTCACGCTGGCCACGCGAGCCGGACGCGCCCGGGTCTTCGCCACCGTGACCGGCGTCGATCACCACAATGATGTCGCGTTTGCCCGCCGGGGCCGGTGGCAACTTGATCGAAGGTTCGGTCGGCGTTACGGGCACAGCAGGCACCGTCGCGACTTTCGGGCTTGGCGCAGGCGGCGGCGCGGCGTCGGCCGGGTTGTCGAACAGATCGACCACCAAGCGGTTGCCGTACTGCGCGTTCGGCGCCAGCGAGAAGCTTTTCGGGGTGACGGCTTTCTTCAGGTCGATGACCACCCGCAGATCCGTCGGCGTGCGTTGGGCTGAGCGCATCGCGGTGATCGGCGTGTTCGCGGTCTGCACATTCAACGGTGCACCGAGGGTGGCACCGTTGATGTCGATCACCAGCCGATCCGGCGCGGTCAGGGTGAAAACGCTGTGCTGCACCGGGCCGCTCAGGTCGAAGACCAGTCGCGTGTTATCCGGCGCCCGCCACAGGCGCACGCTGTTGACCTTTGAATCGGCCACAGCGTTGACAGTTACTGCCATCAACATCAGTCCAGCGGCAGCCACCATCGCGCGAAAGCGCATACCTAACCCCATCATTTAATTGGATTCCAACGCCAAAGCGGCACACCAGGCCTCGCCACGCGAGCCCTGGGATAAAATTTTCAGCGAACGCCCGCTGTCTTGCGGGCTAATGGTAATGGTCAGGTCAGGCTTTGGCAAAAAGCCTGCACCTTTATCGGGCCATTCGATCAGACACATCGCGTCGTCTTCGAAGTAGTCGCGGATGCCGAGAAACTCCAGCTCTTCGGGATCGACCAGTCGATACAGGTCAAAGTGGAAGGCGCGGATGTCACCGATCTCGTAGGGCTCGACCAAAGTGAAGGTCGGACTTTTTACCGCACCGACGTGGCCCAACCCGCGAATGATCCCGCGCGACAACGTGGTTTTGCCCATCCCCAGGTTGCCTTCAAGGAAAATCAGACCATGGCCCTGGGTCACGCGGGCGATCCGTGCACCAAAGTCGCTCATGGCCTGTTCATCGGCCAGGTACAGGGTTACTTCAGACACGGTGCTTGCTCCTCCAACAACTGACGAATGGCTGGAATCAGATCACTGGCCGCCAGCCCACGGCCGAATTTACCTTGCTGCATTCCCGCATTGGCGTGCAGCCAGACCGCCAGGCAAGCGGCTTCGAAACTGTCCATGCCTTGCGCCAACAGCGCACCGGTCAAGCCGGCCAGCACATCACCGAGACCGGCCGTGGCCATGGCCGGATGACCTTGATGACACACAGCCAATCGGTCATCGGGGTGGGCGATCAGGCTGCCGGCACCTTTAAGCACGACAACCGCTGAGTATTTTTTGCTCAATGCCAGCGCCGCTGCCGGTCGATCCGCCTGAACCTCGGCAGTGCTGATTCCCAGCAACCGGGCCGCTTCCCCCGGATGCGGCGTGATCACGCAATCCTTGGGCAATGTGACGAAATCTCTCGCCAACAGGTTCAACGCGTCGGCATCCCACACTTGCGGCAAGGCTGCATTGGCGGCGGCGGACAACAGCGCGCGGCCCCAGCTGGCCTGCCCCAACCCCGGGCCGACCACCAGCACGGAAACTTTCTCCAGCACCCCCATCAACTGATTGGCCGATGACGTGCCGAGCGCCATGACTTCCGGCACTCGCGCCAGTGCGGCCGGAACATGCTCCGGTCGGGTCGCCAGCGACACCATGCCTGCGCCGCTGCGCAGAGCCGTTTCCGTACTGAGCAGAATCGCCCCGCCAAAGCCGTGATCGCCTCCAATCAGCAACACATGACCGAAGCGGCCTTTGTGCGACGTCGTCGCACGCGCCGCCAGCCTCGGAAGATTAGCCGGGTTGAGCCGTCGGGCGATGACCGGAATGTCACGATAGATGTCGGCGCTGGCCTGCAAATCGTTAAACAGCAGTTGGCCGACGTGATCCGCCGCGTCTCCGGTAAACAGACCGATTTTCAGCCCGATAAAGGTCACGGTCAGATCGGCCTGCACGGCGGCGCCCAGCACTTGCCCCGTGTCAGCGCTTAGCCCGGAAGGGATATCGACGGCTGTCACCGGCAAACCACTGGCGTTGATCGCGTTGATCGCCAAGAGGTAAGGCTCGCGAACCTCACCGTTCAGACCCGTCCCGAGCAAGGCATCAAGAAGGACACCGCGCAGTTCGCTTTGAGCCTGCCAACCTTGCACCGCAACACCTTCAGCCAGCGCCTCGGCATGGGCCTGCGCCGCATCGCCGTGCAAACGCTGCGGATCGCCGACGGCCAACACCCGCACCTGCCAGCCTGCTCGCTGCGCCATCGCCGCGACCAGATAACCGTCGCCGGCATTGTTGCCATGCCCGGCCAGCACCGTCAGTTCGGTCGCCGACGGCCATTGTCGAACCAGTGCGCGCCACGTTGCATGGGCGGCGCGCTGCATCAACTCGAAGCCCGGCGTGCCGGCGGCAATCAGCCGTGCATCGAGTTCGCGCACCTGTGCGGCGCCATACAGCGCGTCGGGTAATTGATCTTTCGTGTGCGGCATGCGTCTTCGGGCTCCGATGTCTGGCAGAATTATACGCACCTCAGCTCCGGTTTCTCTCGCCTCATGTCCGCCATCACCACAGACCTGCCCGCCCTCGCCCAATCGATCAAGGATTGGGGCCGCGAGCTGGGCTTTCAGCAAGTCGGCATCAGCGGCCTGGATCTGGCCGAGCATGAGCAGCATCTGCAGCGCTGGCTCGAGGCCGGCTACCACGGTGAAATGGATTACATGGGCGCCCACGGCAGCAAACGCTCGCACCCGGAAGAGCTGGTGCCGGGCACGTTGCGCGTGGTCTCGCTGCGCATGGACTACCTGCCGGGCGATACCGAAATGGCCAAACGTCTGGCGCAACCGGAAAAAGCCTACGTGTCGCGTTATGCCTTGGGCCGCGATTACCACAAATTGATCCGTAAACGTGTGCAGCAATTGGCCGACAAGATTCAATCCGAGATCGGCCCGTTCGGTTTTCGTGCGTTTGTCGACAGCGCGCCGGTGCTGGAAAAAGCCATCGCCGAGCAGGCTGGACTGGGCTGGATCGGCAAAAACACCCTGGTGCTGAACCGCAAGGCCGGCAGTTATTTCTTCTTGAGCGAACTGTTCGTCGACCTGCCGCTGCCGGTGGATGAGCCGCACAGCACTGAACATTGCGGGCGCTGCACCGCGTGTCTCGACATCTGCCCGACCAACGCCTTCGTCGGCCCGTATGTGCTGGACGCGCGGCGCTGCATTTCCTATCTGACCATCGAACTGAAAAACGCGATCCCCGAAGACCTGCGCCCACTGATCGGCAACCGCGTGTTCGGCTGCGATGACTGCCAGATTTGCTGTCCGTGGAACCGCTTCGCCAAACCCTCTGGCGAAAGCGACTTCAAGCCACGGCACAATCTCGACAACGCTGAACTGGCCGAGCTGTTTTTGTGGGATGAAGACAAGTTTCTCAGCAGCACCGAAGGCTCGCCGCTGCGCCGCGCCGGGTATGAGCGCTGGTTGCGCAATCTGGCGGTGGGACTGGGTAACGCGCCGTCGAGCATTCCGGTACTGGAAGCGTTGAAGGCGCGGCGGGATTATCCGTCGGAGCTGGTGCAAGAACACGTCGAATGGGCCCTGAAACAACACGGAATCGCGTAATACCCCTGTAAGAGCTGCCGAAGGCTCGGGCCGCGATCGGACGATCTTTTGCTCTTTGTTTTCAAGGGCAAGATCAAAAGATCGCAGCCTGCGGCAGCTCCTACACAGGGATCGCGTCAGGGCTGATCGTTGTAAACGAACTTGGGCATTTCCCAGTGGAAACGGATCGCCAGCAAGCGCAGCAGGAAGCCGCCAAACAGCGTGATCAAAATCGCCTGCTCGCTCGGCACGTTCAGATACAGGCACAGCATGTAGCACCACGCCGCCGCGAACGAGACGCTGGCGTACAGTTCTCGGCGGAAGATCAGCGGGATGTCGTTGCAGAAGATGTCACGGAGGATGCCGCCGAAGACCCCGGTGATGACGCCGCTGACCGAGGCCACCAGCATGCCGTGGCCCATTTCCAGTGCAGTCATGCAGCCGATCAGGGTGAAGGCCACCAGGCCGACCGCGTCGAGCACCAGAAACAGTGAGCGCAGGTGACGCATCCAGCGGGCGGTAAACACGGTGAACATCGCGGCGACCGAGGTCAGCACCAGATATTCCGGGTGTTTGACCCACGTCAGCGGATAATGCCCAAGCAGCACATCGCGCACCGAACCGCCGCCCAACGCCGTGACACACGCGATCAGCACCACGCCAAACCAGTCCATGCCGCGACGCCCGGCAGACAGTGCGCCGGTCATGGCTTCAGCGGTGATGGCGACGAGATAGAGCATCAGCAACATGGTGGCGATCCAGGCAAGAAGGCGCGCAGTCTAGCCATTTCGCGGCGGCACCAAAAGAGGGCGTCGCAGCAAACACAAATCCCTGTAGGAGCTGCCGCAGGCTCCTACAGGGATCGCATCAGAACTTGATGAAGTGCTTGCGGTAATGCTGCAGCTCGGCGATGGATTCGCGAATGTCGTCCAGCGCCAGATGCGTGCTGCCCTTCTTGAAGCTGTCGCGTACGTCCGGTGCCCAGCGTGCCGCCAGTTCCTTGAGCGTCGAGACGTCGAGGTTACGGTAATGGAAGTAGCTTTCCAGCCCTTTCATGTGGGTATAAAGGAAGCGACGGTCCTGGCAGATGCTGTTGCCGCAGATCGGCGACTTGCCCTTCGGCACCCATTTTTCCAGGAAGGCAATGGTTTCGGCTTCCGCTTCGGCCATGCTGATGCGGCTCTCGCGCACGCGCTGGGTCAGGCCGGAATTGCCGTGGGTGCGGGTGTTCCACTCATCCATGCGCGCGAGGACTTCGTCGCTGTGATGGATGGCGATCACCGGACCTTCGGCCAAGGTGTTGAGGTCACTGTCGGTGACGATAGTGGCCATTTCGATGATGACGTCGTTGTCCGGGTCCAGACCGGTCATTTCCAGGTCGATCCAGATCAGATTCTGCGGGTTTTGCATATTTCGGCTCCTAGGCAATGCTGCGCAGTTTAGCCTAGGCCGGTGGCCGGGCGTGCTAAACTCGCGGCCGTTTTACCTAATCGCTGCATCCTTCAGACGGAACACCCATGGCCAAACGCCAACTCAATCGTCGTCAAAACTGGCGCATCGAAAAGATTCAAGGCGAGCGCGCCGCACGCGCCGCCAAACGCGAGTCCTCGGCTGTCGAAGCCCTGGAGGGCGGCGACCTGGGCCCGGAACAGACCGGCCTGGTGATCGCCCACTTCGGTGTGCAGGTCGAGGTCGAGGCGGTTGACGGCGATCAGGCCGGCCAGGTCTTCCGCTGCCACTTGCGCGCCAACCTGCCAGCGCTGGTAACCGGCGATACGGTCGTCTGGCGCGCCGGCAACCAAGGCATCGGTGTGATCGTCGCGCAATTGCCGCGCACCACCGAACTGTGCCGTCCGGACAGCCGCGGCCAGCTCAAACCCGTTGCGGCCAACGTCGACATGATTGTCATCGTCTTCGCGCCGCTGCCCGAGCCTCACGCCAACCTGATCGACCGTTATCTGGTCGCGGCAGAACATGCCGGTATCCGTCCGTTGCTGCTGTTGAACAAATTCGACCTGATCGACGAGCAGAACGCCCCGGCGCTCAATGCGCTGCTGGCGGTGTACCGCACGCTCGGTTATCCGGTGCTGGAAGTCTCGGCGCACCACGGCAATGGCATGGAACAACTGCAACAGCAGCTCGACGGGCGCATCAGCGTTTTCGTTGGCCAGTCCGGCGTCGGCAAGTCGTCGCTGGTCAACAGCCTGCTGCCGGAAGTGGAAACCCGCGTCGGGCCGCTGTCCGAGTTGTCCGGTCAGGGCACGCACACCACGACCACCGCGCGCCTGTTCCACTTCCCTGGCGGCGGCGAGCTGATCGACTCCCCGGGTATCCGTGAATTTGGCCTCGGTCACGTCAGCCGCGCCGACGTTGAAGCCGGCTTCATCGAGTTCAATGATTTGCTCGGCACCTGCCGCTTCCGCGACTGCAAGCACGACCGTGAACCGGGTTGTGCACTGCTCAAAGCACTGGAAGATGGCCGCGTGCAGCAGCAACGGATGAACAGCTACCGCTCGATCATCGCCAGTTTGCCGGAAAACGGTTACTAAACATCTGCGCCGGCGGCACCTTCCCCAGGTGCTGCCGGATGTCGGATGTCGCCTGACAAAACTGCTCACCTTTTAAACATCAGCCTTACCTGTAGGACTTTGCGCGCCTGCTTGCAGGGCGTTTCTGGTTTGCCGCGCAGCCCTTGTAGGCGCCCTCCAGAGGCCTACCATTGGATTCCTCTCTCGCAGCCCGCGACTTCCGAGGAACCCCATGCAAACCTACCATTTGTTCATCAGCCATTCGTGGAACTACTCCCACGCCCACGACAATCTGGTGCGCCTGCTCAGCGCCCATCCGACCTTCACTTACAAGAATTTTTCGGTGCCGCCGCACAACCCGATCATGGGCGCGCTGACCGACAAACAGCTTGAAGCAGCCATCGAAAACAAGATCCGCCCCTGCTCGGCGGTGCTGATCATGGCCGGCATGTACTCGACCTACAGCAAGTGGATCAACAAGGAAATCGAGATCGCCAAGCGCATGGGCAAGGTGATCATTGCGGTGAAACCCTTCGGCGCCGAGCGCATTTCCACGGTAGTGCGTAACGCCGCACACGCCGAATGCGCGTGGAACACCAATAGCATCGTCGGCGCGATCCGCCTGCATACGGCGGCCTGATCATGCGCAAGGGATTGTTTATCGGGATAAACGACTACAAACATATTTCGCGCCTGAGTGGTTGCAGCAACGACGCGATGGCCATGGCTTCGGTGTTGAAAACCGACGCCAACGGCGATCCGAATTTCAAGAACATCGTGCTGACTTCCGCTGAGGATTATCTGAGCCGGGAGAAACTTGAGGACCAGATCCGCGAGTTGTTTTCCGGCGACTGTAACGTCGCCCTCCTGTACTTCGCCGGGCATGGCGGCTTCGATAACGACAATGATGAAGGCATGCTGCTGCCGCAGGACTTTCGTACCCCGAAGGATGGCATTCGCATCAGCGATATCCTCAATTGGGCCACCAAAGCCACCCGCATCAAAAACAAAGTCATCATTCTTGACTGCTGCCAAAGCGGATCAGCCGGCGAGGTGCGCGCTTTGCGCAGTGAAAGCAGCGTGGTCGGCGAAGGCATGACCATTCTGACCGCGTGCAAAAAAGAAGAGCCCGCGATGGAGGGCGCGCAACACGGTGTATTCACCGGGCTGCTGCTACAGGCTTTGCACGGTGGCGCGGCGAACATCCTCGGCAAGATCACTCCCGGCAGCCTGTATTCCTTCGTCGACAACGCGCTCGACGCCTGGGAACAACGTCCGGTGTTCAAGACCAATGTGTCGCAGTTCATTTCCCTGCGGGAAGTCTCGCCGCTGATCCCGAAGGAGATCCTGCGCAAACTGCCCGAATGGTTCGCCGAAGCCGAATCAATCTACCCGCTCGACCCGAGCTACGAGCCGACCGAAGCCAGCTTCGACCCTGAACACGGCGAGATCTTCGCGCAACTGCAGAAGTGCAATCGCCACAGCCTGATCGAGCCGGTCGACGCCGAGCATATGTATTACGCGGCGATCAACTCCACCGGCTGCCGCCTCACCGCGCTCGGCGCCTACTACCGCGAACTCGCCATCAAAGGACACTTCTGATGCCCGTCTTTATCAGCTACCGCCATATGGATCGCATACAGGCCATGGCGATCAACAGTCGCCTGAAACAGGCCAACATCAAAACCTATCTGGATGTGCTCGACCCGGAATCGCAGACCACCGACGACATCACCGGCGTCATCACGCGCAACATCACCGAGTGCACGCACTTGCTCGCGGTAGTGTCGGAGAGGACCGCTTTGTCGTGGTGGGTGCCGTTCGAAATTGGTGAGGCAACCATCAGCAACCGCCGGATCTGCTCGTTCAAGACCGGCCCTGCGGAATTGCCGTTGTACCTGGACAAGTGGCCGAAGCTGAGCACGGACAGTGATCTGAATTTCTTTATCGACGCGTATCGTGAAGAGGTGTCGAGCAAGCGCTCGATGACGCTGGATTCGATGAGTGAGTCGATGAAGGGGACTTACAAGAGGAATGCCGAGCAGTTTCATGATCAGTTGAAGAGCAGGATTCGACGAGGGTTCTAAGACCTCACTTGCCTGGCTCCGGATCAATTTCGTAACGTTACGCAATTGATCGGCGAGGTGAAATTCCAGCCACAAAAAAGCCGACATCACTGTCGGCTTTTTTGTCTCTTACTGCTTCGGCGCAGGAGCCGGCGCTGGCGCTGGCGCCGCACTCCCCGGTTCCGCCGGTTTCGGTGCGGCGTCGTCGAACAGGTTCAAGCGTTCGCGCAACTCGTGTGCAGGCACCGGTTGCTGATCCGCCGGCAGAGCGTTCGGATCCACCGGCGTCGCCGGAGCGGCGCCGTTCTGGCCTTGATCCGCCGGCTTCGCAGCATCGGCGCCTTGCGCACCTTCGATGGCCGCTTGGGCTTTCTTGGTCAGCACGACGATGTCGATGCGACGGTTGACCGGGTTGAACGGGTTTTCCCGGTCAAACAGCGCCGACGAGGCATAACCGACGACCCGCGCCACCTGTGCATCCGGATAGCTGCCAGCAACCAATGCACGACGTGCGGCGTTGGCACGGTTGGCCGAAAGCTCCCAGTTGCCGTAGTCGCCAGTGCCAATATAAGGCTTGGCGTCAGTGTGGCCGCTGATGCTGATCTTGTTCGGCACCGCTTTGATGGTGTCGGCCATGGCCAGCAGGATGTCTTCGAAGTACGGCTTCAGGCGTGCAGAACCGGAGTCGAACATCGGCCGGTTCTCGGCGTCCATGATCTGGATGCGCAAGCCGTTCGGCGTGATCTCGAAGAGGATCTGATCCTTGAATTTCTGCAGTTGCGGGTTCTCGTCGACTTTGTTTTGCAGTTCTTGCAGGAGCAGTTCCAGACGTTCTTTCTCGACCTGCTCGGCCATGCCTTCGACCTGTTCGGTGTCGACCGTGACCTTGTCCGGTTGCGGCTGGGACTTCACCTCAGGGTTGAGGGTGTTTTCCGGCGCCAAGGTCGGTGTACCGCCCAGATCGATGATGTACGGCGTGCCGCTTTCGGAAAAGCCGACCGGGTCTTTGAAGTAGCCGGCGATGGCGATCTTCTGCTCAGGCGTCGCGGTGGACAGCAGCCACAACACCAGGAAGAACGCCATCATCGCCGTGGCGAAGTCGGCGAAGGCGATTTTCCACGCCCCGCCGTGATGCCCGCCGGCTATGCGCTTGACGCGCTTGATGATAATCGGCTGATTATTTTCCATGGCTTAGCGACCGCGAACGGCTTGTTCCAGCTCGGCAAAGCTTGGACGGTGGGCCGGGTACAGAACCTTGCGACCGAACTCGACCGCCAGCGATGGCGGCATGCCGGAAGCCGAAGCCACCAGCGAAGCCTTGATGGCTTCGTAGACGTTCAGTTCTTCCTTGGCGTCGTGGGCCAGGGAGTGCGCCAACGGGCCGAAGAAACCGTACGCCGCGAGAATACCGAAGAAAGTACCTACCAGTGCCGCACCCACGTGCAGACCGATGGACTTCTGATCGCCTTCACCCAGGGAGGCCATGGTCACCACGATACCGAGTACCGCCGCGACGATACCGAAACCGGGCATGGCGTCGGCAATGCCGTTCACAGCGTGAGATGGGTGCTCGAGGTCTTCCTTGAGGCTGTACAGCTCCATGTCGAACAGGCCTTCGAGTTCGTGTGGAGCCATGTTGCCGGACGACATGATGCGCAGGTAATCGCAGATGAACGCGGTCATGCGTTCGTCCTTGAGCACCGCCGGGTACTTGGCGAAAATCGGGCTCGCGGCGGCGTCTTCGATGTCGCCTTCGATGGCCATCATGCCTTCGCGGCGACTCTTGTTGAGGATCTCGTAGATCAGCCCCAACACTTCCAGATAGAACGTGTGGCTGAAGCGCGAGCTGAACATGCTCAGGGATTTCTTGAGCACGTGCATGGTCATGTAGCCAGGGTTGGCCTGCAGGAAAGCACCCAGTGCAGCACCACCGATGATCAACACCTCGAAGGGCTGGATCAGGGCGGCAATCTTGCCGTGGGAGAGCACGTATCCGCCGAGCACGCTCGCGAATACGACGATGATGCCGATAATTTTAGCCATAGGTAGAAAGTACTTACTGAGTCGGGTTCAAGGTCATATTCGGAAGTTAAAAAATCTCTTCTTCTACTTATCGGCAAAACTGCGCCAGACTATAGCCAGTTCAGGCGAAAAGCCAATTTAGCCCATGCCGGGCGCGTCTACAGTCAGTGAAGATCCCGTCCAGACATGGCTAATGAAACGAACGTCCCACACGCAAAACCGACCACCCTCGACGGCTGGGTAAAGCTGCTCGATGGCGTTCTATTGCCCGTGCCGCAAGAGGCTCACGACAAAGTCTGCCGCGCCATCCGCGATAACCGCAGTTCTCTGCGCGACATCGCCGACCTGATGCAGGACAGCCCGGCGCTGGCCTTGAGCATCATCCGTGAGGCGAATCGTCACACCCACGGCAACATGGCCGCGCCGGCGGAAAATCTCGAGGTCGCCATCAACCGTCTGGGCCTTGCCCGCACCGAAGAATTGCTCGCGCGCCTGCCTGCTCAACCGCAGATGCAAATCCCCAAGGCCCTGCGCCAATTGCAAATGATCAGCCAGCACGCGACGCAACAGGCCAATGGTTTCTTTGCAAGTCGCCTGGCGCGGCTGTGGCAGGACATTCATTGGGGCAGCCTGCTGTTTCTCTCGCCGCTGTGGCCATTGGCGCTGACCTTTCCGCAGTTGCTCGAAGAATGGGAGTTGCGGGTTATCCACAAGGGCGAATCGGCGCGCACGGTCGAAAAGCAATTGTTCGGTGTACGCCTGCTGAAAATCGCAGAAGCGCTGGTCGAGGCCTGGCATCTGCCGATCTGGGTGCAGCAGGGCTATAAATTGTTGCTCAGTGAACAGCGTGAACTGGTGAAAGTGCTGCGCATTGCCCGCGACAGCGAGCATCCGCTGCGCCAGCAAAACCGCCTCGACGAAGATCCGACCCTGCGTCGCTGGCTCAATCAGCCGGCCAACACGGTGCTGCTGGCCAACGGTCTGGCGCTGTCGGCGCAACAGGCCTGGGACAGTCCGCACAGCGAGCGCTGGCAGTATCTGACCAGCCTTTACTTACAGATTTCGATGGATGAAGTGCAGCAACAACTGCACCAGCAGGCTGCCAACAGCGCCCGTTATCATGCGATGCCGGATCTGTGGCACCCGGCGGTTTCGCTGCTGTGGCCGTGGGGCACGCGGCGCTTGCCGGCCGGGATGTTGCCCGCCGCTGCGCCCTCCGCTGAAGACCTCGGTCAATGGCGCAAGCAGTGCGCCGAGCTGCTCGCCGAGCCAAGCCGCTTCACCAATGCGATGAGCCTGACCGTCGCCGCCCGCGATGCCTTGGCCGCCAGCGGCATGCGCCGGGTGCTGATCCTGATGGCCGACCGCACGCAATCCAGCCTGCGCGTGCAGCAAACCTATGGTTTGCCAAAAGAAGCTGCGGCACTCACGTTCGCCGTCGGCCAAAGCAGTGTGCTGCAGCGCCTGCTCGCGCAACAGGCGCAGGTGCGCATCAACCCGGACAACAACGCCCAGTTCTCCGCCCTGCTGCCGCCGAGCCTGCGCACACTGTTTCGCGGTGAACACCTGTTCCTGCGTTCACTGGTCAACAATGGCCGGGTGATCATGATCGTTGTCGCAGATCAGGGCGGCGGGCCGTTTGCCGACATCACCGTGCAAGCCTTTGGCAAAACCGCGCAGTGCATTGAAAAAGCCCTGCACAGCTTTAGCAGCCGTGGCCGATGAGGCTGCGCTACAATCCTCCCCTTTGTGCTCTGGAGACCTCACATGTCTGACTTCTCTGGCTTGCCGCTCGTCATCGAACCGAGCGACCTGCTCCCGCGCCTGGAGTCCGGCGAACTGATTCTGGTGGACCTGACCAGTCCTGCGCGTTACACCGAGGGCCATATTCCCGGCGCACGCTTTGTCGACCCGAAACGCACCCAGCTCGGCCAGCCGCCGGCGCCGGGCCTGATGCCAGCGAAAACCGATCTGGAAGCGTTGTTCGGAGAGCTGGGCCATCGCAAGGACGCGGTCTATGTGGTTTACGATGATGAGGGCGGCGGTTGGGCCGGACGCTTTATCTGGCTGCTCGACGTGATCGGTCACGACAAGTACCACTATATAGACGGGGGTCTGCCGGCCTGGCTGGCGGATGGCATGCCGATGTCGATCCAGTTGCCCACGGCCGGCGGTGGTCCACTGCCGTTGACCCTGCACGAAGAGCCGACCGCGACCCGCGAATACCTGCAGAGCCGTCTCGGCGCTGCCGATCTGGCAATCTGGGATGCGCGCGGACCGCTGGAATACTCCGGCGAGAAAGTGCTGGCCGCCAAGGCCGGGCACATCCCTGGCGCGGTCAACTTCGAATGGACGGCGGGCATGGACAAGTCGCGTCAGCTGCGCATCCGCACGGACATGCCGCAGATCCTCGAAGACCTCGGGATCACCAAGGACAAAGAAATCATTACCCACTGCCAGACCCATCACCGGTCGGGCTTCACTTATCTGGTGGCCAAGTCCCTCGGTTATCCGCGGGTCAAGGGCTACGCCGGTTCCTGGGGCGAATGGGGCAACCACCCTGACACGCCTGTAGAGATTTAAGGTTTTTAAGGACAACTAATGAAAGAGCGTCTGTTTATCCTCAGTCAGTACCTGCTGCCGCATCACCTGCTGTCGCGCCTGGCCGGCTGTGTTGCCGAGTGCCGCGTGCGCTGGTTCAAGAATGCCTTCACCCAATGGTTCGCCAAACGCTACCAGGTGGACATGTCGCAAGCGCTGGTCGAAGACCTGACCGCTTACGAGCACTTCAATGCGTTCTTCACCCGCGCCCTGAAAGACGGCGCACGTCCGCTGGACCAAACCCCGGGCGCGATCCTCAGCCCGGCCGACGGTGCGGTCAGCCAGCTCGGCCCGATCGAACACGGTCGCGTGTTCCAGGCCAAGGGCCATAGCTTCAGCGTGCTGGAACTGCTCGGCGGTGACGCGGCCAATGCTGCGCCGTTCATGGGCGGTGACTTCGCCACTATTTACCTGTCGCCGAAGGACTACCACCGCGTGCACATGCCGCTGGCCGGCACCCTGCGCGAAATGGTCTACATCCCGGGCCGGATCTTCTCGGTCAACCAGACCACCGCTGAAAACGTGCCGGAGCTGTTCGCCCGCAACGAGCGCGTAGCGTGCATTTTCGACACCGAGCGCGGACCGATGGCTGTAGTGTTGGTCGGCGCGATGATCGTTGCTTCGATCGAAACCGTGTGGGCCGGTCTGGTCACGCCGCCGAAGCGCGAGCTGAAAACCTTCCGCTACGACGAAGCCGCGCGTGCGCCGATCCATCTGGAAAAAGGCGCCGAACTGGGCCGCTTCAAACTGGGTTCGACCGCGATCGTGCTGTTTGGCCCGGATCAAGTGAAGTGGGCTGAAGAACTGGTCGCCGGTTCGCCAGTGCAGATGGGCCAAGGCCTGGCACTGCCAAAAGCCTGATTCTAGAAACACGCAATCCCTGTAGGAGCTGCCGAAGGCTGCGATCTTTTGATCCTGGTTTTCACAATCAACATCAAAAGATCGCAGCCTGCGGCAGCTCCTACAGGTTGCGTCATACCGACGGATCGCGAATTTTGCTGCTATGGTTTTTGGCATGAGCCAGACCATCTCTCCCCCACAGCTGCGCGCCCCGACCCCGAGTCAGCCGCGCCTGTCATTTTGCGAAGCCAGCCCGCGCGACCTCAAGCGCTGGATCGCCGGCCTGCCCAAAGCCAATATCGGCGAAACCGCCCGCCAGCTCTACCAAGGCTTGGGCGAACTCAATCAATTGCTCACCCCCAGCGACAACCGTCTGCAACTGCTCGAGCTGTTACGGCCCGAGGTTTACTTCGTCTGCCAACATCTGGAGCGGCACTTTCTGCATCAGGCGATCATGCTCGACGAACGCTCGCGCAAGATCAGCAACCTGTGTCAGGCCCTGCAAAGCCATCTGGCCATCGGCTATAAACAAATCGTCCTGCGCATTGCACCGAAATACAGCAAGGATCGCGCAGCGTTGCTCAGCACCGCCCTGCAACGCGCGGCCCATGCTTTGAAGGGCCAACTCGTGCGCGCCACGCAACTGTACAGCCCGCCGCCGGAACACCTGTGGTTGGAGCTTCATCAGCTGTATCGCACAGCGTGTGAGTTGCAGCTGCAACAGCGGCGGGTGCATGACGATCTGGCCAGCCTGACCACCGAGTTGAGCCTGGAACAAACCTACATCGCCGCCCTGCTGCTGGGCAGCGCTCGTTGCAATCAACTGCGGCAGAATCAGATCGCCCGCCTCGCCGAAGTGCTTGAACCGTGGAGTGCCCTGCTCAAACTGCACCCTGCGCGTGCAGACGCTGGCTTGTTTGCGGTCAGCGCAGAAATCGATGCCGGGCCGCGATATCGCAACATGTTTCGCAGCGAGCAGCAGGCCGGATTGCTCGGCTTCGATCCGCAACCGCTGGTAAACACCCTCGAAGCGCACTTGCTGCATCAGGACACCTCGACGCCTTTGCCGATTCCGACGGGGCTCAGCTTCGACACCCTGCAACACTTGCACGCGACGTGGGGCGAGGCGGCTGAACGCAGTTTCCAGCGCACCGTGGGCCAGGGCCATCTGACCGTGTGCGTCGGCATGAGCGCCCTGCACTTCTACCTCGGCGGCGAGCGCAGTTTCAGCGATATGCTCAAACACCCCGGCGCCCGTGCGGCGAATTTCAGCAGTGCGGTGGCCAAAGGCGAGAAAGACAGCTGGAGCCAAGCCTTCGATGCCGCGCCACAGAACAACGCCGATGAATTCTTGCCCTACGAGGAAATCCAGTACGACCACTTGGTCGATGACGAAAGCAGCACCGACAGCGCACCGCATTACCCGACCTATGCCTTGCCGGTGATCAATCACAGCCCCGGTGGTTATTGCCTGGCATGGCCAAATGAGGTGCCTGCCGAACTGCAGGCCGGGGAAATGCTCGGGATTCAGGACAGCGCCAGTCTGGGCTGGAGCATTGCGGTGATCCGCTGGATTCGTCAGGTGCGCGGCGGCGGCACACAAATGGGCGTCGAACTGGTGGCGCCCCATGCCCAGCCGTGCGGCCTGCAACTGGTGCGCTCGCGTGACGATCACAGTCAGTATTTACGCGGGTTGTTACTGCCGGAAATCAGTGCGATTGATCTTCCCGCCACGTTGCTCGCACCGCGATTGCCGTTTCAGGAAGGCAATAAAGTGCTGATCAATACCCAAGGCGAGGAGCACCGCGCCGGGCTGGATCGGCGGGTGGCGAGCACCCACAGTTTCAATCAGTTTGCTTACCGCTCGCTGGAGACCGCGCAAAATGGCGGGAGCGAGGAGGATTTTGATTCGCTGTGGAAATCGCTATAAAGCAAAAGATCGCAGCCTTCGGCAGCTCCTACAGGGAAATGCATATTCCTCTGTAGGAGCTGCCGAAGGCTGCGATCTTTTGATCTTTATTTACAACTGCCCATCACGATCACGGAAGCCCAGCAAATACAGCACCCCATCCAGACCCAGCGTCGAGATCGCCTGCTTCGCCGACTGCTTGACCAACGGCTTGGCACGGAACGCCACGCCCAACCCGGCAATCGCCAGCATCGGCAGATCGTTCGCGCCATCGCCCACGGCAATGGTCTGCTCCAGACGCAAACCTTCCTTGTGCGCCAGTTCTTTCAACAGGTCAGCCTTACGCTGCGCATCGACAATCGGCTCGATTGCCACGCCGGTGCACTTGCCGTCGACCACTTCCAGTTCATTGGCGAACACGTAGTCGATGCCGAGTTTGGCCTGCAATTGCTTGGCGAAATAGGTGAACCCACCGGACAGAATCGCGGTCTTGTAGCCCAGACGCTTGAGCTCGGCGAACAGCGTTTCGGCGCCTTCGGTCAGACGCAGCGAGGCGCCAATCGAATCCAGCACGCTGACGTCCAGACCTTTGAGCAAGGCCAGACGCTCTTTGAAGCTGGCGCGGAAGTCCAGTTCGCCGGCCATCGCCCGCTCAGTGATTTCGGACACCTGCTCGCCAACGCCGGCAGCCTTGGCCAATTCGTCGATGACTTCGGCTTCGATCAGCGTCGAGTCCATGTCGAACACCGCCAGACGACGATTGCGGCGGAACAGCGAATCTTCCTGGAAGGCGATGTCGACGTTCAGCTCTTGGGCGACGCTGAGGAATTCTGCACGCAGCGCCTGCGGATCTGCTGCTTCGCCACGCACGGAGAATTCGATGCAGCCCTTGCCCTTGTCGGCCGGCGTGTCCAGCGGCATGCGACCCGACAGACGGTCGATGTGGTCGATGTTCAGACCGTATTTGGCGGTAATCGAACTCACTGCCTGCAACTGGCCGGCGGTCACTTTGCGGGTCAGCAGGGTGACGATGTGGCGTTTCTTGCCCTGATTGCCCACCCATTGCTGGTAATCCTCTTCGGACACCGGGGTGAAGCGCACCTGCTGGTCGAGCTCGTAGCCCTTGAACAGGATGTCCTTGAGTACGGACTTGCCCTGCTCGGTGTCGGGAATTTCCACCAGGATGCCGAACGACAGGGTGTCGTGGATCACCGCCTGACCGATGTCGAGGATGTTCACACCACCTTGTGCCAGAACGCCGGTAATGGCTGCCGTCAGACCCGGACGGTCGACTCCCGTGATGTTAATCAGGACGATTTCGCGCAACGCGCACCCCCGCAACTGGAAAAAAACCGCATTCTACCCACTTTCAGTGACCATCGGGCACCGCGAGCGCTTTGCCGGTCTAGGGCCTGTCGCTATACTGCGCGTCAACTTCACGGACAAAAGAGCCGAGCTCAGTGAACCGGCCCACGCCAGTTAAAACCGATAACTTCTTCCTGCTGATCTTCCGTGCACTGCGTCATCGCCGTGTACCGATTGCATTGCGCATTGCCAGCCATAACGTGATCCTGGTCGCTCTGGCCCTGGTGATCTATGCCTGCGTGATGGGCCTGCAGTTCAAGCAGGCCATGCACCAGCAGGCCGATGCGCTGGGCGAAAGCCTGACCACGCAGACCGCAACCTCGGCCACGGAGCTGTTGGTGTCCAACGACATCCTCAGCCTCAACGTGCTGCTCAACAACCTGACCAAGAACAAACTGGTCGCCCACGCGGCGATCTACAGCGTGGATAACCGCATCCTCGCCGAGTCCGGTCAGCGCCCCAAGCACAGCCTGCTGGGCGAAGCCGAAGGCATGTACGAGAGCAAGATCACTTTCCAGGACGTGACCGCCGGGCAACTGCGCATCAGTCTGGACATGGATCAGTTCCAGCAGCCGATGACCATCAGCCTGCAAAGCATGGGCATTCTCAGCGGGATTCTGCTGGCGCTTTCCTTGGCCCTGAGCCTGCGCATGGGCCGCTACCTGTCGACGCCGCTGCTGCAATTGCGCGTCTGGCTGCGCCATATCGATGAACATACGCCGGGCACCGATCGTCAGGACGAGATCGGCGATCTGGCGCGGCAGCTGCACGCCGACTTCGCCCCGGAACCCGCGCCAATGCCTGAGCCGGAACCCGAGTTCGAAGAGGAAGAGGACGACGAGCCAGAGTTCGAGGTGCGCAACTTGCGTGATCCGAGCTTTGACGAAAGCCGTCCGCTGGCCGCGCAGAAACCGGCGCCTCGCCACGTGGTCAGCACCGTTGAAGACGATGATGATGACGACGCCTTTGCCGATCTGCGCGACGAATCGCTCGATAACGCGCCGCAACCGGTAACCCGCAAGGCCACGCCAAGCGTGCCGCAACACAGCGCGGTGCTGGCGGTGCAATTGGGTTCGCAGGAACAACTGCGCCGCCTGCCGCGTGCGCGTCTGGAAGAGTTGTTGGAGCGTTATCGCGATTGCCTCGATCAGGCCGCCTCGCTGTATCAGGGCGAAATTGAAACCCTGAACGACGGCAGCACGCTGATGCTGTTCCACACCGAAGACAGCGGCGACGATTACCTGACCAATGCGATCTGCTGTGGTGAGCTGCTGCGGGCGCTGGGGCATCAATTGCAGATCGAAGTCGCCGACAGCGGCATCACCCTGCAATTGCAGTTGGGTCTGACTTTGGGTGACGAACTGTTTGGCCTGAGCCAGATTGATCTGCTGCTGACCGACTCGGCGCAGGATGCACTGGCCCTGTCGCAACACAGCCGCAACCTGCTGCTGGTCGAGCGCAAGATCAGCGACGACACGCTGATCCGCCAACGTGCGCGAATCCGCCCGATCGCCAGCCCTGAAGGCGCTTGCTGCGTAGAGCGGTTGATGGAGCCTTATCCGTCAATGCTGGAACGGCAATTGGCGCGGATGCATGAGCGCCGGGCTTAAGTTTTAGGCCTGATGTGAAGAAGCCCGCAGACGAGTGATTGTCTGCGGGCTTTTTTTGTGGACCACACTGGCCCCATCCCGGGCAAGCCCGCTCCCACAGTGGTCGTGGGAGCCCACAAAAGAGCAGACAGCCGAAGACCCTGTGGGAGCGGGCTTGCCCGCGATGAGGGCAGCTCTGACGACGAAGATCTGGAAGCCCAGACACAACAAAGCCCGCACAAGGCGGGCTCTGTTTAACTCGATCCTGGCTTAGAAGCGGAACACTTCCATATCTGTACGAATCGGCGACGCCATCGGAATCTTCGGCTGCTTCTCGGCTTCTGCCGCTGGCGCTGCTGGTTTCGCGGCCTGTTTGCGCGGTGCTTCGGCTACTGGCGGCTGATTGGCCAGCGGCTTGAGTGCCACGGACAATTGCTCGGCCAGACGCTGCAACAGAATCCCTTGCGCCTGTACCTGCGAAGCCGTGCTGCCGGCATGCAGCTCTTGCAGATGGACGATACGGTTATCGCGCACCTGACCACGACGGTCGATCAAACGCCACTGCGCGTCGAGAATCGCCGGTTGTTTCGCACCGGAATCCAGACGTGTAATGGTCAGCAGCACCTGCACATCCGGAGTAAACCCGGTCGTGGCCGGTGCCAGCACCACACGTTGGCTATCCAGGTGGCCAGCCACCTGACGCATCAGCAACTGATCAATATCCGACGAAAGGCTACCAGCCCAACGACCATCGGTCGCCGCTTGCAGACTACCGTCCGGTTGACGTTGCAGCAGGGTTTCACGTTGCAGGTAGTCGGCTACGACCACCGGGCCCAACAAAACCGCCATGCCCGCGCTTTGCGCAGGCTGAACCGGACTTCCGCTGTCCAGTTGATACAGCGACACCGGCTGGTGAACACTGCAACCCGCCAGGCCAAGAACGCCAGCGAGTAACAAAATAAGTGGAAGGCGCAGCGCAGTCATCATCCCGTCCAGGTGGCCGCCACAAGGCTGACCACAGTGAAAATACTCAATAATTATGAAGAACGCTCGGCCACGCCGGCGCTTGGAAAGGCCATATCATCCGTGAATATGCGTTCCGACTCCAGCGCCAAAGCGTCGATCTACGCGTTAAATCGTAGATCGAGCGCTCTAGGACGCTTAATTGAGGTTTTCGACGAGCAGCGCATCGACCCGCTGAAAGCCACGTGGAAGCTTGTTACCACGTCGACCGCGCTCACCTTTGTAGTGTTCGAGGTCTTCGGCCTTCAGTTTATAAGGGCGTTTACCCGCTTGCAGGATCAGCGTGGCGCCCGCCGGGATAACCGCTATGTCCGTGACAAACTCTTCACGGCTGGCGACTCGGTCACCCGGAACACCGATGATCTTGTTGCCCTTGCCCTTCGCCAACTGCGGCAAATCGCTGATATTGAAGACCAGCATACGCCCCTCGCTTGTCACGGCGGCAAGCAAATCATTCTCTCGATCAGTCACAGGACGCGGGGCAATCACCTTCGCGTTGTTCGGCAGACTCAACAAAGCCTTGCCGGCCTTGTTCTTGGCTTGCAGGTCTTCACCTTTGACGACGAAACCGTAACCGGCGTCCGAGGCTATCACATACAGCGCGTCGTCTTCCGGCATCAGCACGCATTCAAACGTCGCACCCGGCGGTGGGGTCAGACGACCGGTCAACGGTTCGCCCTGGCCACGGGCCGACGGCAAGGTGTGCGCGGCGACCGAATAGCTGCGGCCAGTGGAGTCAATCACCACAGCAGACTGGTTGGAACGCCCCGCCGCCGAGGTTTTGAAGCCGTCGCCTGCCTTGTACGACAGGCCGGTGGCGTCGATGTCGTGGCCCTTGGCCGAACGGATCCAGCCTTTTTCCGACAGCACGACGGTGACTTTCTCGTTCGGCAGCAGATCGTGTTCGGTCAGCGCTTTGGCTTCGGCACGTTCAACGATCGGCGAACGACGATCATCGCCATAGGTTTCGGCATCTTTGATCAGTTCGGTACGCACCAGCTTCTTCAGCTTGGCTTCGCTGCCCAGCAGCGCTTGCAGCTTGGCTTGTTCCTTGAGCAATTCGTCCTGCTCGTCGCGCAGCTTCATCTCTTCCAGTCGCGCCAACTGACGCAGGCGGGTGTCGAGGATGTAATCGGCCTGAATCTCGCTAAGGGCGAAACGCTCGATCAGCTTGGCTTTCGGGTGTTCCTCGGTACGGATGATGTGAATCACTTCATCGAGGTTGAGGTAAGCGATCAACAAACCGTCCAACAGGTGCAGCCGACGCTCAACCTTATCGAGGCGGAATTGCAGGCGGCGGCGCACAGTCTGCACGCGGAATTCCAGCCACTCGACCAGCAAGGCGCGGAGGTTTTTCAGCTGCG
This sequence comes from Pseudomonas sp. 4CAES_32.4, assembly GCF_058136335.1. Lineage (NCBI taxonomy): Bacteria > Pseudomonadati > Pseudomonadota > Gammaproteobacteria > Pseudomonadales > Pseudomonadaceae > Pseudomonas > Pseudomonas sp. 4CAES_32.4. The sequence continues at coordinate 588,273 of NZ_CM176882.1, read as the reverse complement.
GCTTGCCGTCCAGACCGATGATGTTGACGTTGACCCGGTAGGTCGACTCCAGCTCGGTGCTGGCGAACAAGTGCTGCATCAGCGCGTCGTGATCGACGCGGCTGTTGACCGGGATGATCACGATGCGGCACGGGTTTTCGTGGTCGGATTCGTCACGCAGGTCAGCGATCTGCGGGGCTTTCGACGGTTTCGCCTGCATCAGCGCGGCGATCTGCTCCAGCACCTTGGCGCCGGACACCTGATGCGGCAGCGCGGTGACGATGATGTCACCGTCCTCAACGTGATACACGGCGCGCATGCGCACCGAGCCCTTGCCGGTTTCGTACATTTTCAGCAAGTCGGCGCGCGGCGTGATGATTTCCGCTTCGGTCGGATAGTCCGGGCCCTGAATGTGTTCGCAGAGCTGCTCGACCGTGGCTTTCGGCTCATCGAGCAAACGCACGCAAGCGGTCGCCACTTCACGCAGGTTATGCGGCGGCACGTCGGTGGCCATGCCCACGGCGATGCCAGTGGTGCCGTTGAGCAGAATGTTCGGCAGGCGCGCCGGCAGCACCAGCGGCTCCTGCAGGGTGCCGTCGAAGTTCGGGCCCCAGTCGGCAGTGCCTTGGCCCAGCTCGCTGAGCAGCACTTCGGAATAACGCGACAGGCGTGCTTCGGTGTAACGCATGGCGGCGAAGGACTTCGGATCGTCCGGCGCACCCCAGTTGCCCTGGCCGTCGACCAGCGTGTAGCGATAGCTGAACGGCTGGGCCATCAGCACCATCGCTTCGTAGCACGCCGAGTCGCCGTGCGGGTGGAACTTGCCGAGCACGTCACCGACGGTACGCGCCGATTTCTTGTGCTTGGAATCGGCGTCCAGGCCCAACTCGCTCATCGCATAAATGATGCGACGCTGCACCGGTTTCAGGCCGTCGCCGATATGCGGTAGAGCACGGTCCATGATCACGTACATGGAGTAGTTGAGGTAGGCATTTTCGGTGAAGTCAGCCAGCGACCGGCGTTCTACGCCGTCTAAGCTGTCTGCAAGGATGTCGCTCATGCGGGCCTCATCGGTTCGTTGTCTGGCGCAGCAGCATGGTGCCACCGCGCTGAGTAAATTCAAGTTTGTTCAGGGCGCTCATGCCGAGCAGCACCTGATCGCCATGCAACCCCGGCGCCACCAGTGCGCGGACATCCCGCAGCACGATGTCGCCCAGTTGCAGGCGGGCAATTTTGGTTCGATAGCCTTGGCTCAGGCCGTTGGCCGTGCTCAGGGTCACACCGAAACCTTCTTCCAGCTTCAACCGCTTGGCCAGATCCGCCGGGATCGCCACGTCAGTGGCGCCGGTGTCGAGCATGAACTCCACCGGCTCGCCGTTGATCTGGCCGCTGGCGACAAAATGCCCTTGGGCGTTGCCGGCCAGCTTCACTTCGATAAAACCTTCGCCCTGCTCCGAACTGACCACCACGTTCGGATTCTGCTGACGCTGCTCCCACTGGCCGAAAAACCGCGTGGCCAGAAACAGCGCCGCGCACCAGGCCAGTATCATCAGCACCCGGCCGGCGCGTTTGCCTGGAGGTTGCTGGCTCACGGCTTGGCGCTCCAGCCACCGTCAGGCGAGGCGAAGCGCCAGACGATCGGGCGAACCTCACCGTCGGCGCGCGGGCCAAAATTGTTGTCGACGCCGATCCACGCGCCTTCAGCGTCAACGATCAATGCCTCTTCCAACCCGTAGTTCTGCGCGTAACGGCGGTTGGCCTGTAGCAGTTCGGCAGCGTACGACCAGCAATGCTCGACCTTGGAGGTCTGCGCATCGCGCCGGCAAATCTGGAAGGCGTTGCGTTCCAGGGTAAACAGTTTGCCGTTGAACAACGAAATGTCGGAAAAGTCCTTATCGACCGCTTTGGCGTGGGGGAACTGCGGCGGTTGCATCTCTTTGCCGCCCTCACTGAGCAGCACGCAGCGACCGTCGCAATCCCACACCGTCTGCTGGCGCTTGATCAGCAACAAACCGCGGCTTTGCCGTTCAGCGGCCAACCACATTTGATCGCCCGCCGGGTTGATCGCCAGGCCTTCGAAGATCGCATTGAAATGCAGGAGCATGCCGCTGGCCCGCGCTTCGCGCACCATCATCGGCGAGATTTTCAGCCAGTTGGCCGGGCCGCTGACGGGCACTTGCAAGACTGCCGCATGGCCTTCGCTGACGATGTAACGATTGCCGGCGCTGTCGCAGCTGATGCCTTCGAAATCCAGATCGCCACCGCGCACGAACGACGCGGCCCAGTTGCGCGAACGCAAGCCCCATGGCAAACCGGTGTCCGGCACCAGTGGCACGTCGATGTGCAAGGCTTCGGCCTGCCAGACCTGATCGGCGATATTGAGCCGGTAGATCTGATCATCATCGCGGTCCGACACCGTCCACAACTCGCCGCCACACAAGGCCAGCCCCGACAGGTTGCCGCCGCGCATGCCCTCGACCGGATGCTCGGACAGCACACGCAATTCCTGCAACGGTTCCGCCGACACACCCATCGAACTCAGCAGCAAAGCACCCGCCAAGGCCCAGCCAAACCGCATCAGGCCAGCACCTCGGCGAGGTTGCCTTTGGATTCCAGCCAGCTCTTGCGGTCAGGGGCGCGTTTCTTCGCCAGCAGCATGTCCATCATTTCCGAGGTTTGCGCGAAGTCTTCGCCCAGCGTCAGTTGCACCAGACGCCGGGTGTTCGGGTCCATGGTGGTTTCGCGCAGCTGTGGCGGGTTCATTTCACCCAGACCTTTGAATCGGGTGACCTGTGGTTTGCCGCGTTTCTTCTCGGCGACCAAACGGTCGAGAATGCCGTCGCGCTCGGCTTCGTCGAGGGCGTAGTAGATCTCTTTGCCCAAGTCGATGCGGTACAGCGGCGGCATGGCGACATAAACGTGACCGGCATCCACCAACGGGCGGAAATGCTGGACGAACAAGGCGCAGAGCAATGTCGCAATGTGCAGACCGTCGGAGTCGGCGTCGGCGAGGATGCAGATCTTGCCGTAGCGCAGCTGGCTCATGTCCGCCGCGCCCGGATCGACACCGATGGCCACGGCAATGTTGTGCACTTCCTGACTGGCCAGGACTTCACTGCCGTCGACTTCCCAAGTGTTGAGGATCTTGCCGCGCAACGGCAGGATCGCCTGGAATTCCTTGTCCCGAGCTTGTTTGGCGGAACCACCAGCGGAATCACCCTCGACCAGGAACAGCTCGGAACGCATCGGGTCCTGCCCGGCGCAGTCCGCCAGTTTGCCCGGCAACGCTGGGCCCTGAGTGACGCGTTTGCGCTCGACCTTTTTGCTCGCCTTGAGACGACGACCGGCGTTGTTGATCGCCAGTTCGGCCAGGGCCAGACCGGTTTCCGGGTTGGCGTTAAGCCACAGGCTGAAGGCGTCCTTGACCACACCGGAGACGAACGCCGCCGCTTCACGGGACGACAGTCGCTCTTTGGTCTGGCCGGAGAATTGCGGTTCCTGCATTTTCATCGACAGGACGAACGCGATACGCTCCCAGACGTCTTCCGGCGCCAGCTTCACGCCACGCGGCAGCAGACTGCGGAACTCGCAGAACTCGCGCATCGCGTCGAGCAAACCCTGACGCAAACCATTGACGTGAGTACCGCCCTGCGCCGTCGGGATCAGGTTGACGTAGCTTTCCTGCACTGCGTCGCCACCTTCCGGCAACCACAGCAGCGCCCAGTCGACCGCCTCTTTATTACCGGCGAAAGCGCCGCAGAACGGCTCGTTCGGCAGGCGTTCGAATTCGCTGACGGCGTCGACCAGATAGGAGCGCAGGCCGTCTTCGTAATGCCACTCGACTTTCTCGCCGGTGCCTTTGTCTTCGAAGCTGACCAGCAGGCCCGGGCACAACACAGCCTTGGCCTTGAGTACGTGCTTCAGGCGACTGATGGAGAATTTTGGTGAGTCGAAGTATTTCGGATCCGGCGCGAAGTACACGCTGGTGCCGGTGTTGCGCTTGCCGACCGTGCCGACGATTTCCAGCTCCGAGGCTTTGAAGCCGTCGTTGAAGGTCATCTGATATTCGTTGCCGTCACGCTTTACGCGTACGCGCACTTCGGTCGACAAGGCGTTGACCACGGAAATACCCACACCGTGCAGACCGCCGGAGAACTGGTAGTTCTTGTTGGAAAACTTGCCGCCCGCATGGAGCTTGGTGAGGATCAGTTCGACGCCCGAAACGCCCTCTTCCGGGTGGATGTCGACCGGCATGCCACGGCCGTCGTCGCTGACTTCCAGCGAGTGGTCGGCGTGCAGGATGACCTGTACCGATTTGGCGTGGCCGGCCAAGACTTCGTCGACGCTGTTGTCGATGACTTCCTGGGCGAGGTGGTTCGGCCGACTGGTGTCGGTGTACATGCCGGGGCGTTTGCGCACCGGGTCGAGGCCCGAGAGGACTTCGATGGCGTCGGCGTTATAAGAGCTAGCGCTGGGAGTGGCCATAGGGTCTCGTCGTCAGTCATTCATGAAATAGGGGCAAGACTTCACAGTGCGGTGAAATCGATTGCCTGATACACATCGGCACCAATGCCGGCAAAACTCAGCAACGCCGGCAATTGCCCGGCAAAGCCTTGGAAACTGTGGTCGCCGCCGGCCTGAATGCGCAAGGCACAGGCGCGGTAATACTGCTGGGCGAGGCGATAATCCAGTGTTTCATCGCCGGTCTGCAACCATACCTGATAGCGCTGGGCATCCTGCGGCGCCGGCACTTCCAGTTCGGCCAGGGCCGTGACGTGGTCGTGGGTCAACTCCCAGGTTTCATCGGTATACAGGTTTTTCCGCGTGCCCAGATAGCCGTCGAACATCCGGTGCGGGCTGACCGCCGGGTTGACCAGCAGGGCTTTCAGGCCATGGCGCTCGGCCAGGTGAGTCGCATAGTAGCCGCCGAGGGAGCTTCCCACCAGCAGCGGCCGGCCCAGTTCGGCAATCGCTTGCTCCAACTGACCGATGGCTTCGCGCGGGTGATGGTGCAGGGCCGGAACACGCAGTTTGTCGCTCAAACCCAGTTGCTCCATCACCGTTACCAGCTGACAGGCCTTTTTTGAGGCCGGGGCGCTGTTGAAACCGTGGATATAGAGGATCGAACCGGACATTTGAGCTCCCTGAGTGTCGGCCAAAGATAGCGGAGTTTACAGGGAGTCAGGGCAGGAAGGGCCATCCAAATGATGCCTGCCTGCATCCTGTAGGAGCTGCCGGAGGCTGCGATCTTTTGATTTTAAAAAACAGGATCAAAAGATCGCAGCCTCCGGCAGCTCCTACGCGGATTTTCAATAACCGTTGGAGCCGTAATCGACGGTGAAGGCGAAACCGGTGACACGCTCAACCCCGGTTTCCAGCCGCCCATCCGGCATCAACCGCAACCAGCGATACCCCGGCGCCTGCTCACCGACCTTGAAGTCCTCACTCCCCGGCTCGAACTGAATGCAAGTCGACGGCGAGGCCATCAAGCGCACGCCATTGCGCTCGCGGTCGATTTCCTGATGCACATGCCCCCACAACACCGCGCGGGCCTGTGGAAAACGATCCAGCACGTCGAAAAACGCTTCTGGATTGCGCAAGCCAATCGGCTCCATCCACGCGCAGCCGATCGACACCGGATGATGATGGAAGCACACCAGATGATGGCGTTCCGGCGCTTCGCTCAGCGAACGCGCCAACAGTTGCAGTTGATCGTCCTGCAGATACCCCGGCACCGAACCCGGCACGGCCGAATCCAGCATCGTCACCCGCCAGTTACCGATATCGACCACCGGCTCCAGCAGCGTGCTCTGCACGGCGGCCTGGGCCATGATCAACGGTTCGTCGTGATTACCGGGAATCCACCGCGCTGGGGCATCGATCTGCGCGCTCATCTGGCGAAACTGCTGGTACGACTGCAGCGTGCCGTCCTGGGAAATATCGCCGGTGGCCAGAATCAGGTCGATCTGCGGCTGCTGCCCCAGCACCAGTTCGATGACCTTTTGCAGGCTGTCGCGGGTATTCATGCCCAGCAGCGCGCCGTCCGCTTCGGCGAACAGATGGCTGTCGGACAACTGCACCAGCAACGCCGGATCGGCGGAGGTCAACGTGGATACGCTCGGCAAGGCGTTCTCCCAAGGCAAAAGCACGGAATCGATCAAGTGCCGCAATTATGCTGGGGGATCAGTAAAAGAGGAAACCGCCGAACCGGACGCAGTTCACAACTAGCGTACGACTTCGTACTCGTGCCCCAACGCCAGGCAATGGCTCAGCCATTCCCCCAGGAACAGATTGAGCTGAGCCTTTTCATCCGGCTGGTGCATGGCTGCGTTCGGGTAAGGATAGATGCCGCGAAAGCGTCGTGCATGTTCGGCGCTGACCACTTCGGCCATGCGTGCGTCGTGATAGACCTGCACTTCCAGTTGCGGCACCGGCAGCCAAGGCAGGCTGTGCTCCTGACGTACCTGCAACGTGGTGGTGTACGGACAGGTTTGCAGCACTTCGAGGGCCAGCACGCCGAGCATCTGCTCGCCCTGAGTCACGGCGATGCGCCGTGCCTCGGGCTCGTTGCGCATGTCCGGCACCAGTCGCATCAGGCGCGCGTAGTTGGCCTCGCAGGCGGCTTGCAGCCCCACGAGGTCGACTCGATAGCGATCGCGCAACTTGTTTACGACCATAACCCCCTCACTTCGGCGCGGTTCAGCGCCAGCCACTGCAGAGCGATGATGCTCGCCGCATTGGCAATGCGTCCATCACGGACGGCCTGCAAGGCATCTTCAAAGGCCCAGACCGTGACGCGGATATCTTCTGCCTCTTCTTCCAGGCCATGCAGGCCGCCAACGCCGTCGGTGCTGCAACGCCCCAGGTACAAATGCACGAACTCGTTGCTGCCGCCCGGCGACGGGAAATACTTGGTCATCGGCCACAAGGCCTTGATGTCCAGCCCAGCTTCCTCCTGCGCCTCGCGGTGAGCAACTTCTTCCGGTTGCTCATCCTTGTCGATCAGACCAGCGACCAGTTCGACCAGCCACGGATTGTCAGTCTTGCCCATCGCGCCGATGCGAAACTGTTCGATCAACACCACTTCGTCGCGCTGCGGATCGTAAGGCAGCACGCACACGGCATCGTGGCGCACGAAGATTTCACGGTTGATTTCGCGGCTCATGCCACCGGCGAACAATTCATGGCGCAGGTGAACACGGTCGAGCTTGTAAAAGCCCTCATAGCATTTTTCGCGCCGCACGATATCGACGGCGGTCGGAATGGCGTTGGCAAAATCAGTCATAAGCTTCCTCTTTACAGCACGTCCATTACGAAGTTGCTTTGCGTGATTGGCAACCTCGACTTCGCGCCATCCTAACGCGCCGGAATGGTTTGATGCAGCCCCTTTACCGTCAGCGGGATGGACGGTGGCGGCGAAACCCACTCTAATTAGCTTAGTGGCGAACTGACTGCTTCGTTGAGAGTCGAAGCGGTAACTTTTTGCCTTCCCTTGCTTTCGAAAGGACGCCCATGTCGCTTTTCAAAATTGCCTCCGTGGCCGCCATCGCCCTGACCCTGGGCGCGTGCGCCAGCCTGTTCCAGCCCAACTACCGCACACCGCTGGAAACCACCCGCGATGCATCAGAGCAACTGAAACCGGGCTGCTCCAACCCCGATTGCCCGCTGGTGAACATCGACACCCTGCGCTTCCCGGCTGAACCTGCACTGGACGGCATCATCGAAAAACGTCTGTTGCAAATGACCCGCACCGAGAAAAACGCCCCGGTAGCGCCGACTCTGGCGGCCTATCGCGATCAATTCCTGGCCACTGCCGGCCCGCGCAACAGCAGCTATCTGCAAGCGAAAGTACGTGAGCAGCATGACGGCTTGGTGATCATCGAGGTGTCGAGTTACCTGGATACCGGCGGCGCCCATGGCACACCGGGTCGCGGTTTCATCAACTATTCGCGCCAGCAGCACAAGGTGCTGAACCTGTCCGACATGCTGGTGCCGGGTCAGGAAGACGCTTTCTGGAAGGCAGCGCAGGTCGCGCACAACAGCTGGTTGATCAGCACCAAGCTCGATCAGGAGCCTGAGTTCGTGGCGAACTGGCCGTTCGTGAAGACCCCCAACGTGGCGCTGACCTATGGCGGCGTGATCCTCAAGTACGACGTGACCACCATTGCGCCTTACGCGCTGGGCCACGTCGAACTGAAGATTCCTTACCCGCGTCTGAACGGCATTCTCAAGCCTGAGCTGTTTCCCGGCCGTAACTGAAAGCCCGGCCCAGCACTAGCTGCAACAGCCCTGCCAGCACCAGCGCCGGCAGGGTTGCACCGACATCCGGATACAGATTCGCCAGCAAGTGGTAAGTGCTCACGCCACCCAGCCACGCCAACAACGCCGGCCAGCGCAATGCGGCTGACGCGACCTGAGCGCTGCGCTTGCGCAGAATGAAGTGATCCACCAGCACCACGCCGAACAGCGGCGCAAACACCGAACCGATCAGCAGCAGGAAATTCTGATACTGCGCCAACGGCGCCAGCAGTGCGATCAGCGTGCAGATCACGCCGATGGCCAAGGCCAGGTGCTCGACTTTCAGGCGCAGCAGAATCCCGCTCGAAACCGCTGCCGAATGAATGTCAGCGAAAGCGTTCTCCGACTCATCCAGCAGAATCAGCAACAGCGGAATGCCCAGACCGGCCCCGGCCAATGCCAGCAGCAATGCATTGACTTCACCGCTCGGCGCGAAGGCCAGGGTGTAAGCGACGCCAAGGCTCATCAGCCAGAAGTTGCCGATGAAGAAACCGACCGCAGTGCCACCGAAAACGTTCTTTGCACGCTTGCCGAATCGCGAGTAATCGGCGATCAGCGGCAGCCACGACAGCGGCATCGCGATGGCAATGTCGAAGCCCACGGCGAACGGCATCGAACCGTCACCGGCACGCGACCAGAGATCGGCCAGATCGGCTTTGGCGAACAGGTTCCAGGTCAGCCAGAGGCAGGCGGCCAACAGCAGCCAGATGCCCCACTTGCGCAGGATCTGCCGCACGAAAGTCAACGGGCCGCTAACGGCGAGCAACGTCGCCAGCGCACCGAAAAACAGCGTCCACAACATCGGGTTCGACCACAGCGATCCTTCGCTGAACGCACGGGTGCCGAGCAGGCTGGCGGCATCGCGCATGACGATGATTTCGAACGAGCCCCAACCGATCAGTTGCAGCAGGTTGAGCAACGCCGGCAGGCTCGCGCCTTTACTGCCGAGGCTGAGTTTCAGCGCGGCCATCGACGACAGGCCGGTGTCGCTGCCGATCACGCCGACGGCGGCCAGCAGCAGCACGCCCACCAGCGTGCCGAGGAAAATCGCCAGCAACGAACCGGACAGGCCCAGACCCGGCGCAAGCAATGCGCCGGTCTGCAGGACCATCAGGCCGATGCCGAGGGAGAACCACAGGGAAAACAGATCGCGACCGCCAAACACACGCTTGTCGGCGGGCACGGCGAGGTCGGGGGAGTAAGTGCTGGGTTGAATGCTCAAGGGTGTTGATCTCACAGGAGTGATAGCTACAAGTTGCAAGCCACAAGCTGCAAGAAAAAGCAGGTTTCGCATCTGCTTTTATCTTGCAGCTTGCAGCTTGCCGCTTACACTTTTTTATAAAGCTGACTGCCTTCCTTCTTGAACCGCTCGGCCTGTTCTGCCAGGCCTTTGGCGACGTCCACGTCGACCGCTTCGATCCGCTGGTTGGCCGCGTATTCGCGGACTTCCTGGGTGATCTTCATCGAGCAGAATTTCGGCCCGCACATCGAACAGAAATGCGCGACCTTGGCCGAATCCTTCGGCAGGGTTTCATCGTGATACGAACGGGCAGTGTCCGGGTCGAGACCGAGGTTGAACTGGTCTTCCCAACGGAATTCGAAACGCGCCTTGCTCAAGGCGTTGTCGCGAATCTGTGCACCCGGGTGTCCTTTGGCCAAGTCCGCGGCGTGCGCGGCGATCTTGTAGGTAATGATCCCGGTCTTCACGTCATCCTTGTTCGGCAGGCCCAAGTGTTCCTTCGGCGTCACGTAGCAGAGCATGGCGCAACCGAACCAGCCGATCATCGCCGCACCGATGCCGGAGGTGATGTGGTCGTAGCCCGGTGCGATGTCGGTGGTCAGCGGGCCGAGGGTGTAGAACGGCGCCTCGTCGCAGCACTCCAGCTGCTTGTCCATGTTCTCTTTGATCAACTGCATCGGCACGTGGCCCGGGCCTTCGATCATGGTTTGCACGTCGTGCTTCCAGGCGATCTTGGTCAGTTCGCCAAGGGTTTCCAACTCACCGAATTGGGCGGCATCGTTGGCGTCGGCAATCGAACCCGGACGCAAGCCATCGCCCAGCGAGAAGCTGACGTCGTAGGCTTTCATGATTTCGCAGATTTCTTCGAAATGCGTGTAGGCGAAGTTCTCTTTGTGATGCGCCAGGCACCACTTGGCCATGATCGAACCACCACGGGAAACGATACCGGTCACGCGTTTGGCGGTCAGCGGCACGTAGCGCAGCAACACGCCGGCGTGGATGGTGAAGTAGTCGACGCCCTGCTCCGCTTGCTCGATCAGCGTGTCGCGGAACAGCTCCCACGTCAGGTCTTCGGCCGCGCCGCCGACTTTTTCCAGGGCTTGATAGATCGGCACCGTGCCGATCGGCACTGGCGAGTTACGGATGATCCACTCGCGGGTTTCGTGAATGTGTTTGCCAGTGGACAAGTCCATGATGTTGTCCGCGCCCCAGCGGATGCCCCAGGTCAGTTTCGCCACTTCTTCTTCGATGGACGAACCCAGCGCGCTGTTGCCGATGTTGCCGTTGATCTTCACGAGGAAGTTACGGCCGATGATCATCGGCTCCAGTTCGGTGTGGTTGATGTTGGCCGGAATGATTGCGCGGCCACGGGCGATTTCTTCACGCACGAATTCAGGGGTGATGATTCTCGGCACGCTGGCGCCGAAGCTATGACCCGGGTGCTGCTGATCCAGCAAGCCGGCGGCGCGGGCCACTTCGAGCTTCATGTTTTCGCGGATGGCGACGAATTCCATCTCGGGCGTGATGATGCCCTGACGCGCGTAATGCATTTGCGTGACGTTGCCACCGGCCTTGGCGCGGCGCGGGTTGTTGACGTGGGCAAAGCGCAGTTTGGTCAGTTCCGGGTCGGCGAGGCGCTCACGGCCGAAGTTGGAACTCAGCCCCGTCAGACGCTCGGTGTCGCCACGGTCGTCGATCCACGCCGAACGCACATCGGCCAGACCTTTGCGCACATCGATGATCACGTTCGGATCGGTGTACGGACCCGAGGTGTCGTAGACGGTGACCGGCGCGTTGATTTCGCCGCCGAAGTCGGTCGGCGTCACGTCGAGGGTGATTTCGCGCATCGGCACGCGGATGTCCGGGCGGGAGCCCTGAACGTAGACTTTTTGCGAACGGGTGAACGGCTTGACCGATTGCTCGTCGACCTTGGCCGAGTCACTCAGGTTGATCGCGTTTTTTGATTTTGTAGTAGTCATCACGGGCTCTCCAGACAGCATCCAGGCAGTGGATTGTCGGAGCAGAACCTGAAAGGCACGGACGCACCATGGCTGGTGCTGTGCATCGTCGTCGAGCTTTCGATTGTCGAACAATTTCCCGGACGAAGCACAAGAGGACTCGCCGGGTGACGAGAAATCTTGTTCCCTACGCAGGCGCTAACCTGATCAGGTTCAACGGGATCCGAAATTATTCGATCTCAGCCTCATAGCAAGGCACCCCGACAAGAACCCGGCCAGTCTAGACACAACTGGCAAAGAACGCCAACACCGCAGCAATCACCATGATGAATGGCGCAAATACAGGGGCTTGGCCGATTGTTGTGAACCGATTGCGCAACTACACTCGCTTTGCCCTGCCACGCCTTGACGCTGCGGGGCCTGCGCCGTACCTTTGGCGCCCGGATTACTTCCATAATATTAATGCTAGGGATCGCCTCATGCTGCGCAAACTCTCACTGGCTCTTGCCGTGTCTTGTGCGTCCAACGCAATGGCCTGGGCAGCCGAAGCGCCCTTGTCGACCAAAACCGATCTGGTCAGCGTCTATCAGGAAGCGGTCGACAACAATGCCGATCTGGCCGCCGCCCGTGCCCAGTACGGCGCGCAGAAAGAAGTGGTGCCACAGGCCCGCGCGGGTTTGCTGCCAAACCTGTCGGGCGGCGCCGAAACCGCCAATGTGCGCACTTCGATCGATCAGCCTTCAGCCATTGCCAATCGCAGCGCTCACTCGTATCAGGCGACCCTCGCCCAACCGTTGTTCCGTGCCGATCGCTGGTTCCAGTATCAGGCCGCCAAGGACGTCAACGAACAGGCAGCGCTGCAACTCTCGGCGACCGAACAGAACCTGATCCTGCAATCGGCCGAAAGCTATTTCAACGTGCTGCGCAGCCAGGACAACCTGGCCTCGACCAAGGCCGAAGAAGCCGCGTTCAAGCGCCAGCTCGACCAATCCAACGAGCGCTTCGATGTCGGCCTGTCGGACAAGACCGATGTTCTGCAATCGCAAGCCAGTTACGACACCGCACGGGCCAACCGTATCGTTGCCCAGCGTCAGGTTGATGATGCGTTCGAAGCGCTGATCACCCTGACCAACCGTCAGTACAACTCGATTCAGGGCATCGTCCACTCGCTGCCGATTCTGCCGCCGGCGCCGAACGATGCTAAATCCTGGGTTGATACGGCGGCGCGTCAGAACCTGAATTTGTTGGCCAGTAACTACGCCGTCAGCTCGGCGGAAGAGACCTTGAAACAGCGCAAGGCCGGTCACTTGCCGACCCTCGATGCCGTAGCTAAATACGAAAAGGGTGACAACGACGCCCTCGGCTTCGGCAACCCGAATTCGTTCGGCGCGCCTTACGGTGGCAACGTTGAACAGACCACCGTGGGCCTGCAACTGAGCGTGCCGATCTACAGCGGCGGGCTGACCAGTTCGCAAGTGCGTCAGTCCTATGCGCAGCTGGATCAGAGCGAGCAGCAGCGCGAATCCCTGCGTCGGCAGATCGTCGAGAACACCCGCAACCTGCATCGCGCGGTGAACACCGACGTCGAGCAGGTCCAGGCGCGCAAACAATCGATCATCTCCAACCAGAGTGCAGTGGAAGCAACGGAGATCGGTTATCAGGTCGGTACGCGCAATATCGTCGACGTACTCGATGCGCAGCGTCAGCTGTACACCTCGGTGCGCAACTACAACAACACGCGGTATGACTACATTCTCGACAACCTGCGTTTGAAGCAGGCGGCGGGGACGTTGAACCCGGGGGATCTGGAAGATCTGCGGCGTTATCTGAAGGCCGACTACAACCCGGACAAGGATTTCCTCCCGCCGGATTTGGCCAAGGCAGCCGAAGCTCAGCTCAAGGCCCGGCCTTAAAAGCAAAAGATCGTCCGATCGCGGCCCGAGCCTTCGGCAGCTCCTACAGGAAAATGCATTCCAATGTAGGCGCTGCCGAAGGCTCGGGCCGCGATCGGACGATCTTTTTGCTTTATTTGATCAGCCGCGCCAAGCCATCCAGCAACCGCTGCAACGCGCCCTGATTACGGCGCATCACCGCCAGCCCGGCCTCGGCCATGCGCTGTGCATCACGCGGCAACTCGAATAGCCGCTGCACTTCCACCGCCAACCCTTCGGCATCGTCCACTTCCGCCAACGCCCCGGCTTCACGCAACTGCGCGGCAATGTCGAGGAAGTTGAACAGGTGTGGGCCGCAGATCACCGGTTTGGCCAGCGCGGCCGGCTCCAGCAGGTTGTGCCCGCCGTTAGGCACCAGGCTGCCGCCGACAAATGCGCTGTCCGCCAGGGCGTAGAGAAACAGTAATTCGCCCATGGTGTCGCCGAGCAGGACTGAAGTCTGCGCATCGACATTGACCCCGGTCGAACGCCGCACCGTGGCGAAGCCTTCGCGCTGGCACAGCTCGAACACCGAATTGAAACGCTCGGGATGACGCGGCACCAGAATCAGCAGCGCGTCAGGGTGATTGGCCAGCAAGCGACGATGGGCGCTGAGCACCACTTCGTCTTCACCTTCATGGGTGCTGGCGGCGATCCACACCGGGCGCTCCTGCGCTTGCCACTGACCACGCAACTCGGCGGCGCGTTGCAGCAATTGCGGGTCGATGGTCAGGTCGAATTTGATCGAACCGGTGACCTCGACCGTTTCCGGTCGCGCACCGAGATCGCGGAAACGCTGGGCTTCGGCTTCGGTCTGCACGGCGAACAGGCTCATCTCGGCAAGCATCGGCGCGGTGAGTTTGCTGAAGCGGCCATAGCCTTTGGCGGAGCGCTCGGACAAACGCCCGTTGGCCAACGCCACCGGAATGCCGCGCTTGGCGCACTGGTGAATGTGGTTGGGCCACAGTTCGGTTTCCATGATCACCGCGAGCTTCGGTTGCGCGCGATCCAGAAAGCGCGCCGCTGCACATGGCAAGTCATATGGCAGGTAGCAATGCTGGATGCGCGGCTCGTTGGCGAACAACGCCTGAATCCGCTCCGAACCGGTCGGGGTCATGCAGGTCACGGTGATCGGCAGTTGTGGATAACGTTGCAGCAAAGCACGGATCATTGGCGCGGCGGCGATGCTCTCGCCAACAGATACCGCATGCACCCAGATGCCACCCGGTTGCAGCGCCGGCATCCCGTAGGAGAAACGTTCGCCAATGCGCTTGGCGTATGCCGGCGCCTTGCGCGCCCGCAGCCACAGCCGAATCGCCACCAATGGCAGCCCCAGATAAAACAGCGCGGTGTAGAGAGTTCTATTCATGGCGGCGGAGTTTATCGACTTTTGTCGCCGATCGCCCGCAAGTGCACGGCAAAACGTTCGGCCAGCCACCTCGCGGCCGGGCCGAGGGGCTCGTCGCGGCGCCAGACCAGTTCGACCACCAGCGCCGGCGGTGTCCATTCGCTGTCGAGTTCGACCATCAGCCCTTGATACGCCGAATATTGCACCACATGCCGGGGCAGCCACGCCCAACCGAGATCACGCACCAGCCATTCGGCCATCACGTAGAAGCTGTCGGCGCGCCACACTTGCGGGCTGGCCGGTTCGTTGCCGGGGTAGACGCTGGTTTGCGTCGACATCAGCAGTTGCCGATGCTGCGCCAGTTGCTCGCAGGTGACGTAGGACTGCGTCGCCAGCGGATGATTGATCCCGCAGACCGTGACCATTTCCACGCTGCCGAGCACGCGTCGCTCCAGCGCTTCGGGGATTTCGTCGTGATAGAACAGCAGGCCAAGATCGGCGCGGCGCTCCACCAGTTTGCGCGCGACTTCGCCTTGGGCGGCGCTGGTCAGTTGCACTTCAAGACTGGGGAACTGCTCGGCCAGTGCGCCGAAACTTTCCACCAGCGCCTGATACGGCATTGCCTCATCCTGGGCCACGCGCAACTGCGCTTCCTCGCCGCGCATCATTGCCATGGCCCGACCGTTGAGGCGCTCACATTGGCGCAACACCTCCCGCGCCTCCTCCAGCAACGCCTCCCCCGCTTCAGTGAGAGTCGGCTGACGGCCACTGCTACGCTCGAACAGGCTGACGCCCAGATCATCCTCAAGCATGGCGATCGCACTGCTGATTGCCGACTGCGCCTTGCGCTGCTGGCGTGCCACCGCTGAAAACGAACGCTGCTCGGCAACGCCGACGAACAGCCGAAGTTGCTCCAGATTCCATTGCATGCTGACCCACCAACCCATCTTCAAATCAGATAGGTAATGACTTTACCCCATCTGAGGAATCTCTAGAATGCCGCCTCAGAAAGCAACGTTTCACTTGAGGGTATGAACCATGAACGCCTACGCCTATCTGGCCATCGCCATCTGCGCCGAAGTGATCGCCACTGTGTCGATGAAAGCCGTCAAAGGCTTCAGTACGCCGCTGCCGTTGGTGCTGGTCATCGTCGGTTACGCGATTGCGTTCTGGATGCTGACGCTGGTGGTACGCACGGTGCCGGTCGGCGTCGCTTACGCCGTTTGGGCCGGGATGGGGATTGTGATGGTCAGCGTCGCGGCGCTGTTCATTTACGGGCAGAAGCTGGATGTGCCGGCGATGCTGGGGATGGCGTTGATTGTGCTGGGCGTCGTCGTTATCCAGCTGTTCTCGAAAACTGCCGGCCATTAAAAGCAGCGACAAGCATCAAGCCCCGAGCTGCAAGCAGAGCTGATTTTCCAGCGCCGGGTTGCAGCTTGCGGCTTGAAGCTTGAAACTTGCGGCTTCTCTAAGCCCCGAGGTCGCTGCATGCCATCCGTTATTTCCACCGACGTTCTGATTGTCGGCGCTGGTGTCGCCGGCCTCTGGCTGAATGCGCGTCTGCGCCGTCAGGGTTTTTCGACCGTGCTGGTGGAAAGCGCCAGCCTCGGCGGCGGGCAGACTGTGAAGTCCCAAGGGATCATCCACGGCGGCGCCAAATACGCGCTGCACGGTGCGTTGACCGGTGCTTCGGAGGCCATCGCCGACATGCCGCGCCGCTGGCGTGAAGCGTTGGCCGGCGACGGCGAACTGGACCTGTCCGGTGTGCGCCTGCTGTCCGAGGCCCACTATCTGTGGTCGCCGGGCACTCTCGCTGGCAACCTCACCAGTTTCTTCGCCAGTAAAGCCGTGCGTGGCCGGGTCGATCAGGTCAAGGGCGAGCAATTGCCGCCAGCGCTGCAAGACAAGCGTTTCAAAGGCAAGGTCTACCGCCTCGCCGAACTGGTCGTGGATGTGCCGAGTCTGGTTCAACGTCTGGCCGATCTGGCCGACGACGGCCTGCTTGCCGGACAAGTTATCGAACCGCTGCTGGAAGCCGGCGTGCTGGTCGGCCTCACCATCGATGGCCGCGAGATTCGCGCACAGCGCATCGTGCTCAGTGCAGGCGCCGGCACCGCCGGGTTGCTCGAAACCCTGGGCCTCAGCCGCCCGGCCATGCAACGCCGGCCACTGCACATGATCATCGCCAAAGGCCCGGGCCTGAAGCCGCTGTACGCGCACTGCCTGGGCGGCGGCACCAAACCGCGCATCACCGTGACCACGCACCCGGCGAAGGATGGCAACTGGGTGTGGTACATGGGCGGCGACATCGCCGAGAGCGAAGGTGTACATCGCGAGCCCGCCGAGCAAATCGCTACCGCGCAAAAAGAAATCGCCCAACTGCTGCCGTGGATCGACCTCAGCACCACGCAATGGGCGACGCTGCGTGTGGATCGCGCTGAACCGCTGCAAACCGGGCTGACTCGTCCGGACCACGCCTTCCTCGCCGAAGAAGGTCGGCTGCTGGTGGGTTGGCCGACCAAACTGGCGCTGGCGCCAGATTTCGCCGACCGCGTGATCGCCTCTCTGCAACGCGACGGCATCCAGCCGCAGGCCCACGAACCGTTGCCCGCCCTGCCGCAACCACCGCTGGGCGTTCCAGCCTGGGAGCAACTGCTGCCATGACTATCGCCAACCTGCATGACTTGCACCGTCCACTGGGCAGCACTGGCCTGATGGTTTCGCCACTGGGCCTGGGCACAGTGAAACTGGGCCGCGACCAAGGGGTGAAATACCCGAACGGCTTCCAGATTCCCGGCGACGACGACGCGCGGATGTTGCTCCAGCAGGCGCGCGAACTGGGCATCAACCTGATCGACACCGCCCCGGCCTACGGTCGCAGCGAAGAACGCCTCGGTCCGCTGTTGCGCGGCCAGCGTCAGGACTGGGTGATCGTCAGCAAGGTCGGCGAAGAGTTTGCCGATGGTCTGTCGCATCACGACTTCAGCGCGGCGCACACACGCATGTCGGTTGAACGCAGCCTGAAACGTCTGGAAACGGATTTCATCGATCTGGTTTTGGTGCACTCTGACGGCAATGACATGGCCATCCTCGAGCACGAAGAGGTGTACGCCACCCTCGCGGCGCTCAAGGCCGAAGGCAAGATTGGCGGCTTCGGCTTCTCCGGCAAAACCGTCGAAGGCGGCTTGAAAGCATTGGAGCAAGGCGACTGCGCGATGGTCACCTACAATCTGAACGAACAAAACGAGAAGGCTGTCATTGACTATGCTGCTGCCCATGGCAAAGCCATTCTGGTGAAAAAAGCCTTGGCCAGCGGTCATGCTTGCCTGAGCCCGGGCGTGGATCCGGTGCGCGCCAGCTTTGAATTGCTGTTCGCCCAGCCTGGCGTGGCCAGTGCTATTGTCGGCACGATCAATCCGCTGCACCTCGCCCACAACGTTGCGACCGTTGCCCAGGTCCTACGTGGTCACTGACGCCGCCTCGCGGCCTTAAGCAGGAGCTGGTATGCCGCGCACGCTCATCAGAAAGAACCCGAGCAACTTCAAGACTCTGCCATTGTTCGTCGAAGCCACGCCTGAAGGCCTGACCTATCAAAGCGTCGGCATGCCGCTGAATTTCACCCAGACTTTGCAACGGCGCAAACCGGTCAGCGTGGCGGACGCCGAGCGCTTTGCGCTGGAGCTGGCCAACCTTGGGGTGTCGGTGCGCCTGACCCTGCACTGGCAGAATCGCGACTATTGGGTGCTGGTCCGCCAGCGCCGGCAGGATCGCGGCGATGTGGTGCTCAAGCTGATTTCCGGTTACGTGCCGGCCCACGAGTTGAACATTCCCCTGCACACCGCCATTCAGGAAATTGCTGAAGAATGTCTGCTGGAAACCCCGGAAGGCTGGCTCGGCGGGCGTTTTAACGACACCTGGCTGCCGGCGCCCTATGCCACGGCCCTGCATTATCGCGAAGCCCTGCCCTTTCGCCTGACGCCGTTATCCGGGTCGGCGCGCCCGGTGCGCTGCGCCAATCTGCAACTGCAGGAACGCCCGCGGGCGTATGTGCATCTGCCCACCGCTTCGCTGCAATTGATTTACGACCTGCGACTGGAAGTGCCCAAGGAGGCGAAATCCTTGAGCCTGTTTCATGTCGATGAGCGTCTGGAGGGTGATCAACTGGTGGCGCGGCTGGATCGCAAGCGACCGGATTTGTATTTGATGCCGCTCAAGGATGGCGCGCCAGTGGCGGAACTCTATACGCTCAAACGCGACAAGCTCCTGCCCGCCAGCACGCGAGGCCTGTATCTGGCCGAAAGCTTTGCCACCCAGACCGGCTGGACCGTTCGGGAGGAGCGCATACGCTGGAAGGACTGGGTGACGCAGCAAGGGCTGCAACCGGCGAAGGCGCCGCGCCCGGGACTCAAACAATTGAGTATCAAGGCGCTGCAACTGGTCGGTCTGGGCAAAGGCCGGACCAGCAAATAGCCGGTTAGCGCCGGCGGTCCATCCACGTGCGCAACGTGGCGAAGAGATGGAAGTAGCGGTTTTCGCGCTTGCCCATGCCGCGCTTGGGCGAGAACGACTCTTCGGCAAAGGCACCGTTGATACGCACTCGGGACGCCTGGGTCGGCAGCGTGCAAATCTTCGCCTCGACCTGTTGCAGCGCATATTTGAGCAGGCGTTCGGAATGCAGCTTGCGGCCCGTCGCCGAGCAAAAATCGAAAATGCGCTCGATGCGTTTGCCGTAGGCCACATAGGTATCGCGACCGCACACGGCAAACCGGTCATTCAATCCGCCCCACCACTGCCAGTCCGGAATGTACGCATGGTGACGCCGCGCCTGCGCATGCTCGAACACATAGCCGGGAAGCGCTGTGTGAAAGAAATTATCCGGCCGCACGAACACGACGAAATCCGGCGCGAAGGATTCGATCATCGTGGTCACGGCGTACAACGAATTGAGCTGATAAATCAGATTGCGCAACGAAGCATAGTCGTCGGCCCAGGTGTCGCCCTGCGCCTTGACCCGCTCGAAATCCCAACGTTCCAGCACACCGTCAGTCGAGGTCAGGGAGCCGGTCATGGATTCGAAGGGCTGGTAATTGTCAGCCTTCAGTTCGCCTTTTTCACCGGAGCGCGTGTTCTGCACTTCACCGACCTGATACAGGTGATAAAAGCACTGTACGTCGCTACCCGCCGGTAGTTGTGCGAGGACATTTTGCTCGATGGAAGGGAAACAGATCTGGGAATTTCTCGGGATCCCGAAAAAAGCCACTGCGATTTTCAACACTCACCAGCACCTTTTGAAAGTGGTTCGGCACCGTTCGTATACGGAAGGTCAGCGCCGGTCATTTTTGGCGAAACAGTTTTTGCCACCAGCGCTTCGGCTGCAGCGGCACGACGATAACGGTGGAGTTCTGCAGCCATGCCCGCTCATAGTCCCAGGCGTGTCCCCCCCACAGCTTCCCGGCCTCGTTGGAAAACCCGAGGGTCAGCAACTGATAGGTATAACCCGCGTGATCGCGCAGCCAGTCAAGCAACACGAGGGTGTTGAACCCGGTGGAAGGACCGACATAGCGCTTGCCTCCTGGGCGGTCGACCGGGTAATTCCACAGTGGAGGCAACGGGATGCGATCCCAATACATGGCCACCTGCGGCAACGGGCACATTGGGGCCGCGCAGCCGACCAGCATGCTGAAGCAGCGGCTCTGCGCCTGATCGATCAGGCATTGTACGTCCGGCCCGTAAGGCAGACCGAAAAAGTAGGCATCCGGCGCGTTGTAGCCATGGACGAAGAGATTGACGCTTCGCGCAGAGAGGAGCGCAGCCTTGATGCAATGATTGAAGCTGACGACAACGTCATCGGCGCCCAGATCAAGTGCTTGCAAGTCGGCCGCCGTGATCGCGGGATTGTTGGCCACCAGTACAACACGCGCGGCTCGGCTCAGGCATTCGCGCAACGGCACGGGCAGCGCCTGCAGCACTGACTGGTCACCACCGGGCAGCGCTTCCAGCGCCATATACTCACCCGGCGGCGACGCATCATGCTGTTTCATTCAGACTGGCACCTGCATCCCGTAGCGCAATTTGACCCAGAACCGCGTGAGCGCCGACGGCGGCTGCCATGGGCGCATCTCGCGCTGGATCTCCGCCGCCAGATCCTGGCCAACGCGGGAGAAACAATAACGACTCTGCGCAAAGGCCTGGCCGTTGCTGGCGATACGCTGCGCCAGCTCGGGGTCGCTCTGCAGCAAATTGATCTTCTCCACCGCCTCGTCTTCGCTGCGATAAAACACAGTGTTGTGCATATCCTCGAAGCCGAGCAGTTGATCTTCTTCGCCCTGGCTCCAGGCCAGCAGCACGCAGCCGCAGGCCATCGCTTCGAAATTCTTGATCATGAACTCGTTCATGCCGATATCGGCACTGACGAAAATCTTGATGCGGTTGAGCGTTTCCAGGTATTCAGTGCCCGAACGGGTGCGGGTCACCAGCATATCGGTACGCCGCGCCAGCGATTCCAGCAAGGCCCGGCGCTGGGCGTATTCGGTGCTTTTCAGGCTGCCGAGGAACCCGATGGGAATGTCTCGTTCGACGCCGGTATTGTGCAGCATCTGCTCGTCATAGCCCTTGGACACGAATACCGCATCGATGCCCTCGTCGTGCATGCGTCGCGCGACAACCGCGCCGGATATCAAGGCGCGACTGCTTGGCAGACGCTTATAGAGACGCGAGTACACATTGCGGTACTTACTGGTCGGCATGTAGTTCTGGTAGGCGTCGTGCTCGAGAAAGATCAACCCGGGAATGCACTTCAGCACCCGCACCTGGCGAACCAGACGCTTGACCCGGGAGAAAATCACCACACGGTCGAAGGTCTGATAGTCGACGGACGTCAGGAAGGGTCCCAGGTTCATCTGTTGATGCTTGCTCAAACGATAAATGACGCACTCATCGCAGCTCTGCTGCACGATGTCGTACAGCCGATCAAGAATGACCCGCTGCTCGTTCATCACCAGGAGCATGACTTTCATAGGGTAAGGTCCGTGCAACGTAAGCAGGCAAGCGCACCGAACTCAAACCTGCCGACTTCGGGACCCTCAAGGCAAAATCCGTTCGCACGCAACGCATAACAGTAAAATATCATCTGATCATCGACTACGGATTTTCTCGACAATCGCGGTTGTCGAGCTGTTTTCCACTAGTCCAAGCACCTTAACGGTGCCGCCATAGGCCGTCACGATGTCCGCGCCGACAACCTGATCAATACCATAGTCGCCGCCCTTGACCAGTACGTCGGGCTTGACCTCTCGCAACAGGTTTTCCGGAGTGCCCTCCGGGAAGCTGATGACCCAGTCCACCGCGCCCAGGCCGGCCAGAACGGCCATACGCCGGTCGACGCTGTTGATCGGACGGCCCGGCCCCTTCAGACGACTCACCGATGCATCGTCATTGACGGCAACGATCAGACGATCACCCTGCGCCCGCGCCTGTTCCAGATAGGTCACATGTCCGGCGTGGAGAATGTCGAAGCAACCGTTAGTGAAGACGATCCGCTCGTTGTGCGCACGGGCATCAGCCACTGCCAGCAGCAGTTGTTCCAGACCCAGGACACCGCGCTCGGAACCTTCCTCGCGCTGAATGGCGCGACGCAGTTCCGGCGCGCTGATCGCGGCGGTACCCAGCTTGCCGACGACAATGCCCGCCGCCAGGTTGGCCAGCGCCACCGCGTGCGGCAGTTCTTCGCCAGCGGCAATCGCCGCCGCCAGCGTGGAAATCACCGTATCACCGGCACCGGTGACGTCGAAGACCTCACGGGCGCGTGCCGGCAGGTGCAGCGCCGGATGATCGGGACGCAGCAGGGTCATGCCATGTTCGCCACGGGTCACCAGCAAGGCACCGAGTTCGAGGTCGTGCATCAGCGTCGCGCCCTTGCTCACCAATTCGTGCTCATCGACGCAACCGCCAACGATGGCCTCGAACTCACTGAGGTTAGGAGTGATCAGGCTCGCGCCACGGTAGATCGAGAAGTCCTTGCCCTTGGGGTCGGCCAGCACCGGAATGCCTTTGGCCCGAGCCGCCTGGATCAGCGCCTGATGGTTTTTCAGGGCACCTTTGCCGTAGTCCGACAGCACCAGCACCTTGATGCCTTCCAGCAATTCATCGACCTGCGCGCCAAGCGCCAATGCGTCGGTCGCGAACGGTTCTTCGAAGTCGATACGCAACAACTGCTGGTGCCGGCTCATGACCCGCAACTTGACGATGGTTGGTTGATGCGCGATGCGCTGGAACAATGCTCGAACGCCGGCACCCTTGAGACTGTTGCTCAGGCTGTCAGCGGCTTCGTCATCTCCGGTCACACCGACCAGCGACGCCGGCGCACCCAGCGCGGCAATGTTCAAGGCAACGTTGGCAGCGCCACCCGGACGATCTTCGATTTGCTCGACTTTAACGACCGGAACCGGCGCCTCAGGGGAAATCCGTGAGGTACCACCATGCCAGTAACGGTCGAGCATGACATCGCCGACCACCAAGACAGGGGCTTGATCGAATCGCGGCATGGACAACTTCATGGAGCAACCCACATACAAAATGAACAGGGGCGCGATATTAACACAGGGTTGGCGCCTGCTAGCGCGCCGCTGGCAAGAGGATGAAACAGTCGGCTCTTTTGCGCATTTTTTGCACAAAAAAGCCGCCCGTCACGGTCAAGCGTCGCCATTATGGGGAGGCTCGCAGGGCAAGGATCGGGTTCAGGCGATGTCCTCAGCCGGAGCATCGAGGCCCATGGCATTCAGACGCGCGTAGTAGCCGTTTTGCGCCAGCAGCTCATCGTGGGTGCCGCGCTCGACGATCCGGCCCTGATCCATGACCAGAATCAGGTCCGCCTTCTCGATGGTCGACAAGCGGTGCGCGATCACCAGCGTGGTACGGCCCTTCATCACTTGATCCAGTGCCGCCTGAATGTGCCGCTCGGACTCGGTGTCGAGGGCCGATGTGGCCTCGTCGAGAATCAGCAGCGGCGCGTTCTTGAGCAGTGCTCGGGCAATCGCCAGGCGCTGACGCTGACCACCGGAAAGCAATACGCCGTTCTCGCCGACCTGAGTGTCGAGACCCTCTGGCAGTTGCGCAATGAAATCCATTGCGTAGGCATCACGGGCTGCTTTCTCGATGTCTTCACGCGGCGCGCCGGCCAGATCGCCGTAAGCGATGTTGTTGGCCACGGTGTCGCTGAACAGGGTCACGTGCTGCGTCACCTGCGCGATATGACGACGCAGGTTAAGCAGTTTGTAGTTTTCGACTTCCACACCGTCAATCAGGATCTCGCCCTTATTGTGGTGATAGAAACGCGGAATCAGATTGGCCAGCGTCGACTTGCCGCTGCCCGAGCGCCCGACCAGAGCCACCATCTGCCCCGGCTCGACCGAGAAGCTGATGTTGTCGAGGACCTGACGCTCAGTGTCCGGGTAGGTGAAGCTCAGGTTGCGCACATCCAGACGACCGGTGACCGCGTCACGTTCGATCGTGCCGGTGTCGACTTCAGGCGTCACGTCCAACTGTTCGAAGATGCTTTCCGCACCGGCCACACCTTTCTGGATGGTCGAGCTGACTTCGGACAATTGGCGAATCGGTTTCGGCAGCAGGCCGGCCAACGTGATGTAGGCGACCATGTCACCCGCCGAGGCGTCACCGCGAAGATACAGCACGAGGAACATCAGCACGGCCATGGCGCTGTAGATCACCAGTTGCAGCATCGGCGTGTAGATCGCGCCAGTGCGGGTCATGCGCAGCTGTTTGTCGGTGTTGCTCTGGCTGGCCTTGAGGAAGCGCTTCTCTTCGTAGACTTCGCCGCCGAAGCTGCGCACGACGCGATAGCCCTGAATGGTTTCCGAAGCCACGTGTGTGACGTCGCCCATTGCCAGCTGGATTTTCTTGCTCTGCTTGCGGAATTTCTTGCTCGCGGTGCGCACCATCACGGCGATCAGCGGCAGGATCGCGACCATCACCAGGGTCAGTTTCCAGTTCATGAACAACAGCGAGACGAACAGGAAGATCACCGTCATGCCTTCACGGATTACGACCTTGATCGCATCTGTTGCCGCCCCCGTGACCATGGTCACGTTAAAGGTGATGCGGGAAATCAGATGACCGGAGTTATGCTTGTCGAAATAGCGGTTCGGCAGCACCAGCAGGTTATTGAACAATTGCACCCGCAGGTCATGCACCAGGCCCAGGGAAACCTTGGCCAGAAAGTAGTTGCCCAGATAAGATCCCAACCCCTGCCACGCGGCGATCAGGATGATCAGCAACGGCACGGCCTGTAACAATTGCAGGTCACGCAGATAGGGCACGCTCGGAAACAGCACGGCTTCAGGGTTGGACAGGCCGTCGACGAAGTACTTGAGAATGTAACCAAGCATCGGCTGGGTCGAGGCAAAAATCAGGAAACCGACGATGCTGATCAGGAACAGACTGATGTACGGCCGGACATAGCCGAGCAGGCGGAAGTAGATTTTCAAGCTCGAAGGGCTTGCGGCAGGACTGGAGTCGGTCATATCACGCGAGAGTCGATAAAAAGGACGCTGACTTTAGCACAGCTTCTCCGGGGTTCTGGCAATCGGCGAAAGGCTGTTATTGTTAGGCATGTTTTTCAGTATCAAATAGCCATCACGGAATGGCCGACCAACTTCAGGATTGAATCTCTCAGCATGCAACTTCGTGGCTTCAGCAATACGTCCAATCGAGTTTTCGATTTCATCTGCCTGTGGATGCTTCCCATTGGCTATTTTTTGCTCTTGTGCGCGATGTTTTTTCTGCCGGGTCGCAGCCTTCTGCACAAGCTGTTTTACGGCTTGTTCAGCATCCCGACGCTGATTGCCCTGTGCCTGCGTCCACGTGAACTGAAAGAGCTGGTGCGCGAACCGATCTTCGTCGCACTGCTGGCGTTTGTCGGCTGGGCATTGCTGAGTCTGATCTGGGGCCCTCCCGAAGAATCGCTCGACGGCTCGTTCAAGCCGCCACTGCACACGGTAATGCTGTTTGCCGGCACTTACCTGCTGGTGCGTTATCGCAATGACATCCTGCAACCCTTGCTGTTCGCCGCTGGTATCGTCGCGCTGATTGCCACGGTCGTTTATCTGTTCACCTTTGCCCGCATTTATGAGCCGGGCCTGCGCCTGATCGGCGGTGGCGCCTTCGACAATCCCTTGCTGAGCTCGCACCTGTTCGGTTTTTTCTGTGCCTACTGGCTGAGCGTGACCATGATCTGCAAGCGTCGCCAGATGATGTGGCTGAGCGTGCCGGCGATGGCCATCATGTTCATGGCCGTGATCGGCACCGGTTCAAGAACGCCGCTGGTCGCGCTCACCATGGTAGCCCTGTGGCTGTGCTTCATCTGCTGGAACCGGCGTTCGCTCGGTCTTCTGCTCGCTCTGGTACTGAGCGGCGCCGCAGTCATCACGGTGTTCGCGCAATTGATCATCGAACGCGGTGACTCGTATCGCCTGGAGATCTGGAATCTGGCCTTGCAAAAGATCGCCGAACACCCTTGGCTGGGTCACGGTTACAACGCCAGCCTGTCGATAGATCCGGGCGTCGGTTACAGCTTCCAGGAGCCCCACAGTTTTATCCTTGGCGTGCTGTATTACGTCGGCATCATCGGCTTGCTGCCATGGCTATTCTTTCACGCTTGGGCACTGCTGAGCAGTTGGCGCCAGCGCGTGCAACCGCTGCTGATCGTGGCGTCGACGTGGCTGGTCTTCGGCTTGGGCGCCGGCCTGACCGAAGGCGGCGGGATCATTTCCCGCCCCAAAGAACACTGGTTCCTGTTGTGGATTCCGCTGGCACTGATCGCTGCCCTGAGCATCAACCAGCGTGCACGACGTCTGCTGACAATGCCGATGCAGCCGCTCTCGACTACCGGACTCGCGCAAATGAGCAGCGCCGCCCAAGTGATCGAAGAAGATGGCCTCGGCCCGAAAGTCCTGCGATTGGCCGACGGCAGCTTCCTTAAGCTGTTCCGCCGTCGTCGCTGGTACACCTCGGGCAGTTTCAACCCTTATTCCGAGCGTTTCGCGGTCAACAGCGAACAAGTGCGCCAGGCGGGCATTCCCACGCCACAAGTGCTTGCGCTGTATCGGCTGGACGATGGCAGCAGCGCGGTGCATTACGCCCCGCTGCCGGGTCACACCTTGCGCCAAGTGTTGCAAGGTATCACCGCGCCGGCGGTGCGCCAGGCGCTGGTGGAACGATTTGGCAAATTCATGGCGCAACTGCATGAGCGGGGGGTGTATTTCCGCTCGCTGCATCTGGGTAACGTGCTGGTACTTGAAGATGGTGAGTTCGGTCTGATCGATCTGGCCGATCTGCGCGTCTATCCTTCGCCGCTGCGCATTGCCCTGCGCCAACGCAATTTGCGCCACATGCAACGCTACACCGTCGACAAACGCTGGTTGTTCGAGGAGCACTTTGACGCGCTGTTGCAGGGTTATGCGGTGACCGCATCGAAGTCCGCCGTCGACAAGCTGCAGCAGCAAGTGCTCGCGAGCAATGCCCAAGCCCAAGCTCGAGTGCATTGACACCCAAGCCGTTGCGCACGCGCATCAAGCAGGTCGTCCGCTAAAAGCGAACGACCTGTCTGGTTTCAGTCCTTTTCCAGCGGCAGGAAAAGCAGACGGCCGACGCCGCGCCAGGTTTTCTTGTTCCACGCCTTGAACGGGATCTGCGCCAGCAGTTCGCGCGCCAACTTGCGGTCGCGGTTGGACGCCTTGAGGAACATCGAACTGAGAAACTTGTAGCGGACTTCGTTGTACAACGGATGATCGCTGAACAAGGCGTACGTGTTCAGGATACTTTCGATCATGAAACGATGATTCTTGTACGAGTTGGTGGCGTGTTTGCGATAGCGCGCCATCACTACGTTCAAGCCATCGATGAAGTACCCGGCGCGCGTCACTTTTAGCTCGATGTACAAGTCTTCGAGGCGAATTGACGGATCGAACCCTCCGACCTTATCGATTGCTTCGCGACGAATCATCAGGGTCGGCGCCGGCGGATAGGGCTTGCGCTCGAGAAACATGTCATCGAAATCGAGACGCCGGAAAGGCACTTCACGGCGCTGGCGTTTTTCCGGGTAGAGGTTGCCATCAGCGTCCATCAACTCGATGTTGCCTGCACAGATTCCGACTTCAGGCTTGCCGTCCATGTAAGCCACCTGAGTCGCAATGCGCTCCAGGTACATGACGTCGTCTGAGCCGAATGGCACGATCAGACTGCCCTTGGCGCGGGCGATGGCGCCGTTGAGCGTATTGGTCAGGCCCTGATTCTCCTGAACACGGAAATCGAAGCCATGCTGCGCCTGCAAAGTCTTGATGCGCTCGACGCTGTCATCCTTCGAGCCGTCATCGATGACCAGCAGTTCGATGTTTTTGTATGTCTGGTTGAGGACGCTGAGAATGCTTTCCTCGATATAGGGGCCGTGGTTGTACGACGCGATAATGACGGTGACGAGGGCATTGGCTTCGCTCACGGTTGCTCCTTGCGTGCCTGTTCCAGGCCAGAATCGATCAGATCCAGGTACTCGCGACGGAACACCTCGATGTCATGTTGCTCCTGCAGATAGCGGTAGGCTTGTTCGCCCTTGGCCTTGAGTTCTGCGTCGGACAGCGCGAGATACTGATCCAGCGCGGCAACGAGGCTCGGCACATCCTTTGGCGTAATCGCCAGACCACCAGCGCCTTCGATCAGCGGCAGCATGGCCGGCACGTTCGAGGCGATGACCGGCAAATGCCCGCTCATGCCTTCAAGCAGGGCCAGGCCAAGACCTTCGGCCAACGACGGCATAGTCCAGATATCGAAGGCACGCACGTATTGCAGAGCGTTTTCCTTGAAGCCAAGCAAGTGCGCGCAACCGCTCAACCCCAGTTGTTCAATCTCGGCGGCCAGCGGCGCTTGCAGGCGCCCGGCGCCGATGATCGCCAATTGCGTGTTCGGGTATTTGTCCTTCAACGCAGCGAAGGCTTGCAGCAGATAAGTGTGGCCCTTGACCGACACCAGCCGCCCCAGCGCGCCGATCAGGCGTACATTCGGGTCGATACCCAGCAGCTCGCGAGCCTTTTCACGGCTGTGCTGCAAGCCTTCGGCCTGCTCGATGTCGATGGCATTGGTGATGGCGTAAGTGTTCTGGTCGGTGAAACCGCAGTCACAGTCCAACAGGTACTGTTTGACCGCCGGGGAGACACCGACAAAACGCCAGTGCCGGTCGATCAGCCGCTGAGTCTGACGACGACGATAGAAGCGGTCGTACTCGCCGAAACCGTGGGAGATGCCAATGCACAACGGCACCTTCAACCAGCGGTTGAGCGTGAGCATCATGTTCACCGGTTTGAAGCGGTTGCAGATCACCACGTCGAACTTTTCCCGGCGGCAGAACTTGTACAACTGCCACATCGCGCGCAGGCGCATGCCCTTGAGCGACTTGTCGGAAAACTCGAAATACACCGAGCGGTCGGCACGACTCACTGGCTCACCGGCCGCAGGTTTACCGCGCAGGAAAGCTGCCGTGATCTCATAGCGATCCGACGGCAACGCCTTGACGATCTGCTCGGCAAGGTCGGCGAAATCATGGGATTTGACGTTGTAGTCAGGCTGCAACTGCAGCACCTTTGACCGTTGACTCATAACTCTCCCCGGTTTGCGCCTGACTCACCCGGCTTCAGTAGCCAAAGCAATTCCTGGCGCCTGACCGCTTTTCGAAAAAATTCGTTTTCGCCGTACACCGACGGCTTGCGACCGGCCAACACGCGCTGAATCAAACGACGCAAACGGCGCTTGAACGGCGCCGGCGGCTGCAGGTCATGCATCATGCCCAGCGCCATGGCCTTGTCACGTTGCTGGTCAACCGTCAGTGGCAGGCACAACGGCTGCATGGGTACGGTGGCGTCGAAAGCGGGCGGCAGCGCGATGCCTTCTCCGGCATTGCCCATCGGCCAACGATCGTTGTCGTGCAAATGGTTGGCGTAGCCGAGTAAGGTAGGCTGCCAGTCGAGGCTGCTTAGCACCTGCAGCACGGCTTGCTGACTGCAGAGGTGGTCAGGGTGCGGATCAAGCGTCGGATGCGGCAGGACGATCAGGTCCGGACGTGCGCGCAACAGCACTTCACGCAGGTCGGCGAGCAAATTGTTCCAGGTCGGCGCGCCATCGACATCGCTCGGCAAGCTAAACGGATTCAACTGGCGAAACAGGCGGGTATCACTCAGATCGGCTTCGCGGGAAGCAATCGCTTGATTCGGCGCAGCCTGCATCGCCGCCAGTTGCAGACAGAAATAGCCCAACTGCACGCAGTTTTCCGGCGGCACACCGGCCCAGCGCGGCACCGCGAGGCTGTCCCAGGCGCGCAATCGACCTTTGAGTCGCGCGGCTTCGACCTTGTTCAGGCCCATCTGCTGGTAGTGTTCGGCTTCGATTTCGCCGGCGGTCAGGGTGACGATCCAGGCTTCGTCGGCCTGGCTGTACAGACCGTAGGCGGCCAGCTCTGCATCGTCGGCGTGCGGGGCAATCACCACCACCCGCGAACGGCGGTAATCCGTTTGTTCCAGCGCCCACAGCACCGGCTCACCGGAGGCGCGACAAAAGCGTCCGCGCAAGCGCAGCACGCCTTGCGACAAGGCTTGGGCCTGACCGCTGAGGTTCAGATAACGCAGGCCGTGGACGCCGCGCTCGAAGGTTTGCGCGTCAGGATTCGTCCCGCTTGCCAGCTCAATGCGTGGATCGAAGAAGCGGCCCAGCCATGTACTTTTGACCTGCACGGCGAGAATCAGCGTGGCGTCATCGACCAGCATCACGCCTTCGTCCAGACGCAATTGCTCGCCGTTCAGATGCACTTTTGGCTGCGGTGTATACGGTGGGAAGCTGTACTGGTAATCGTCTTTTGGCGAATAAAACAGGTGATCGGCGAACCACGCCTCATGGGCGATCCAGCCGATCACTGCCAGCAGCAGCGGCAACCACCACGCGACCAGCACACCGACCGCGATCAACACGGCCAAGGCAATCAACAGACCGATGCGTTTATTGCGCCGATGGCGCTTGAGCAACTGCTGTTTGCGGCTCATGGGCTGGCTCATACGGTGAACACCGGCACAGGATTGCACCAGCGATCCTTGTATTCACGGTCGGCGCGACCGAAGGAAAAGCGCAACGGCTTGTCCAGCGTTCGCGCGTGCTCCCAGGCGCTTTGCGTATTGAGGAAACTCAACACGCTGCCGGGGCTGAATTCGCGGGTTTCGGGGTCGACGCCGCCGTTGATGTATTCGACGCTGATCCACTCCGGCGCTTCGACGCGGTACACCAGTTGAATCGCGATCGGCGCATCGTTAAGGAAGATCACCGAGCCGATCAACAGCTCGCGCAGCAGCTCAATCACTTCGGCCATGCGTGCCGCGCCAGTGGCCGGGAAACCCCAGCGACGCTGGAAAAGATCGCAGTAGATGGCCGCCAGTTCGGCGCTGGAAAACTCGCTGACCGCACGCACAACACCGCCTGCCTCTTCCAGCAGTCGCAATTCGCGACGCTGGTTGTAGCGAAACTTCTTCGACAGTTCTTCCGGGGTACGGGCCATGGCCAGTTGTTCGGTCTGCAACTTGAGGCCGCTGAAGCGGGTTTCGTTGAGCGCCGACAGATAGCGTGCTCGATGGCGCAGTGGGGCTTGAGCATTAGCGGCAGCGGGCAGAATCAGCTCGGCATTGCCGAGGTCGAACAGGCCTTTTTTGCCATGGCGCTTGAGCACGTCCTTGGACAACGCCAGATCGCGGCCCCAGGTCGGGATCGCCGCTTTGATCTCGCCTTGTTGCTCCCAGGCCAGATAGCGCACCGGGATGCCGGCGAGATCAGCCAGACGCTCGACCACCAACGGGTGAGTCGCGACGCTGCCGCCGAAACGCTGCCAGGTGGTTGCATAGGTGGAGGCGTCGACGGGCGACCAGCCACGTTCGCGCCAGCCTTGAAATCGGTTGAGCATCAGCCCCTCGGTGCCAGATCGATAACTTGCGGCAGACGCCAGAAGGTGTCACGCACCGCACGGTCGGAGAAACGCTCACGCAGACGATCGAGCATCATCTCGGCGCACTGAAGGCGCTGTTGATCATCCATACCGGCCAGATGTTGCAGGCCTTGCGCCAAGTGTTCGGCATCGCCCAACGGGAACAGAATGCCTACGCCTTCGACCACTTCCTTCGCTCCACCGCACGCGGTGGCGAGCAATGGCACGCCGGCAGCCATGGCCTCCAGCAGCACCATGCCGAACGGTTCGTGATCGGAACTCAAGGCAAATACATCGAAGGCACGGAAATAATTGCGTGCATCCGGCACCTGACCGAGGAACAGCACGCGATCGCCGATACCCAGCTCGCGGGCCAGTTCCTTGAGATCCTGCTCCAGACGGCCCTTGCCGAGAATCACCAACTGGCTGTTGCCCGGCAACCCCGGCAACGCAGCAGCAAAACCGTGCAGTAAAGTTGCCTGATCCTTGTCCGGGTGCAGCCGGCCAACGTTGCCGACAATCCACGCATCCGGCGCAAGACCCAAGGTCTCGCGGGCTTCGCGGGCGGACACCTGACTGAATTGCAGCGCAGGCACATCGATACGGTTATACAGCGTCTGAATACGTTCTTGCGGCCACTTCGGCAGGCAACGACGCATGTCGTCGCGCACCGCATCGGACACGCCGAGCAGGCTCAGACGCTTGCGGAAAATATGCGCGAACAGTTTGCGCGTACCGCGTTTGTAATCGTCAAACGCGTGGTGCACGCCAATCACCGGCAACGAAGTGCCGAGCAAGGCGATATAGATCGGCTTGAAGCGATGGGCGATGCAGAAGCTGAAATTGCGTGAAGCGGCGATCTTGCGCAGATCGCCGATGGCGCCCAGCTTCAGGCCACGAATGGCCTTGGAGCTGTATTCCATGAACAACACTTCATCGGAAGCACACGCTGCGGCCACCTCGCTATCGGCGGCCCCGGTCAGAAAGACCGTGGTCACCCGATAACCGGTGCCCGCGAACAGGCTGGCATACTGCCGTACGCAGTCAAGGAACGGCCCGTCATAGCCGTGACAGAACTGCAGCACATGGCGTTCAGCCGAGCGAGTCATAAGCGTTTGCGCCCTCTTTGACCACCAGAATGTCTTCCATGATCAGGTACTGCAGATCCGAACCGAAGAACATGTTCAACGCATCGGTCGGCGAGCAGATCATCGGTTCGCCACGACGGTTGAGCGAGGTGTTCAGCGACACGCCGTTGCCGGTCAGGACTTCCAGCGCTTTCATCATGTCGTAGTAGCGCGGGTTGTATTCGCGCTTGAGCACCTGGGCACGGGACGTACCGTCTTCGTGGACGACTTCCGGTACACGGGTTTTCCACTCGTCCGCGACTTCGAAGGTGAAGGTCATGAACGGCGCCGGGTGATCGATCTTGATCATCTGCGGTGCAACCGTGTCGAGCATCGACGGGCAGAAAGGCCTCCAGCGCTCGCGGAACTTGATCTGGTGGTTGATGCGGTCAGCCACGCCCGGAATGCTCGGGCAACCGATGATCGAACGACCGCCCAGTGCGCGCGGGCCAAACTCCATGCGCCCCTGGAACCAGGCCACCGGGTTGCCATCGACCATGATCTTGGCGATCTGCTCCGGCATGTTGTCCAGCTTGCGCCAGGTCGGCTTGTTCTCGTGACGGGCGCACGCGGCGATCACGTCTTCGTTGCTGTACGACGGGCCGAGGTAGACGTGTTCCATCTTCTCGACCGGTACACCTCGGGCATGCGACACGTAAGCGGCAGCGCCGACAGCGGTGCCGGCATCGCCGGACGCGGGCTGGACGAACAGCTCTTTGACGTCATTGCGCGCGATGATTTTCTGGTTCAGCTTGACGTTCAACGCACAGCCGCCGGCGAACGCGAGCTTACCGGTTTCCTTGAGCACGTCGCCCAGGTAGTGGTCGATCATCTGCAGCGAGATCTTTTCGAACAGCGCTTGCATGCTCGCGGCGTAGTGAATGTACGGCTCGTCGGCGATGTCGCCTTCGCGCTTCGGACCCAGCCATTCGATCAGCTTCGGCGAGAAGTAAAAGCCTTTGCCCTTCTCTTTGTAGCGGCGCAGGCCGATCACGTTGGCGTAGTCGGTGTTGATCACCAATTCGCCGTTCTCGAACGAGGCCAGACGCGAGAAGTCGTATTTGCTGGCGTCGCCGTACGGCGCCATGCCCATGACCTTGAACTCACCGTCGAGCATCTCGAAGCCTAGGAACTCGGTGATTGCGCCGTACAGACCGCCGAGGGAGTCCGGATCGAAGAATTCCTTGATCTTGTGGATCTTGCCGTTTTCGCCATAACCGAAGAAGGTCGTGGCGTACTCACCCTTGCCGTCGATACCGAGGATCGCGGTTTTCTCTTTGAAACCGGAGCAGTGGTAGGCACTGGAGGCGTGTGCCAGGTGGTGTTCGACCGGCTCGATCTTGATCTTTTTCGGATCAAAACCCAGCTGTTCCAGGCACCAGACGATCTTGTTGCGATAGCGCTTGTAGCGACGGTTGCCCATCAGGATCGCATCGAGGGCGCGATCCGGCGCGTACCAGTAGCGCTTGGCGTAGTGCCAGCGGGCCTTGCCGAACAGGCTGATCGGCGCGAATGGAATCGCCACCACGTCTACGTCAGACGGCTTGATACCGGCCTGCTCGAGGCAGAACTTTGCCGATTCGTAGGGCATGCGGTTCTTTGCATGTTTATCGCGTACGAAGCGCTCTTCTTCAGCCGCCGCCACCAGCTTGCCGTCAATGTACAAGGCTGCTGAGGGATCATGGCTAAGGGCGCCGGACAGGCCAAGAATCGTCAATGCCACAGGGGTTTAGCCTCTTTAGTCTGCATGCAGGCGCGATGCGCCTTGAAAATTGATGTGCCCTCGCACCGGGCGAGAGACAGCTAAAGGGCGGGATTATAGCGTAAAAGCGCCCACAAGCCTCTAGCCGAACTGCCGCGCCTGCGCGTTGACACTCTGTACCTCTCGTCATATGCTCGTTCGCAAATGGACTGGGGGATCCCGGTCGGCGCTAATGCCTCGGTGAGATCACCGGGGCTTTTCGCTTTCTGGCGCAGGGAAAAACTTCAAGCCCCAGTTCTCGAAACCCTTTCCGACTTCGTTCCGCCCGCCGCTGCAGTAAAATTTTCGCTTGAGCACTTCAAAAGCACGATTTTCCTGACCAGCCCCCAGAACGCTCATGCCGATGGGTCTCGCAATGAGATCAGCGAGCTGCAGACCGGTGGAATTTACTTGTTTTGTGGCAAAGACGATGTCAAATGGCAGTTGAATTCCCAAACGATTCGCACCACCGCACATCCTGCGAAACTCCAACTCAAGCTCGTTATCTTCCCGCCTCCCTCGGCGCTCGAAAATCACATGCGTCACTGCCCCTTGCTGATTCTTTTCCTGCAAGAACTCATAGAGCGTTTCCAGGCAAAAGCCGAGAGCGAGGTGATAGGGATTATGGCTGGGGCCTTGACATCGCTGTACTTGGCTATCGAAGGCAAACCAGTTACCCGCCACCTGAACGCCAGTAAATATTCAGATTGCCATCTTCGATCTGCCGATAAATCGTGTACGGCAGGGAGACTGTGTCGAAGACCCCGGACAGCGGTAGGTCCAGCAGCACGAATGGCACCAGGAAACCCGTGGGATCGGGAGGTGCGTTCAATACGCAGAAGTCATAGGCCAGACCGCTGTAGATCCGTGGAATGGATTGGCAGTAGGTTTTTTGTTTGCGCATGTCGCGGGCGACGTCGGCATCTTCCTGCAGCACGGTCAGGGCGCTGCCGCAGCCTGATAAAACCCATGAAAAAGCACTCAGTGTCACAGCCTTTTTGATACTCACGCGTTGCCCTCCGTAGTCGTCAGGCAAATTAGCATCGGGGCTGGAGGCCGCACAGTTCATGGCTTCTGTAGAAGCTGTAGGAGAAGTCAGTGGAGTTTGTCCACCGTTTCCCCATGGGGATTTGTAGTGTTTTGGCAGATATCTTCGCGAGCAAGCTCACTCCCACATCTTGAACGCATTTCATGTGGGAGCGAGCTTGCTCGCGAAGGCGGCTCAGGCAGCGCTGGAGATTTCTTTAGGCAACCGCTGATCAATCACTTGATACAACGCGCTGCTCTCCGGCCAGTTGCGCATGAATCGCGCACGATCGCGGGCATAGGCTGGGGCAAAACTACCCAGCGAGCCATGCTGACACATCGAATCCAGATCGATCAGCGCCCAGCGATCCTCCTGCCAGAACAGGTTGTGGCCCTTGAAATCACCGTGACTGATGCGCTCGGTAATCAATCGCGCGAACAACTGATCCAGTGCGTGTAACTCGGACTCCGGCGCCTCGCCACTTTCAACATACGGCGCAAACCGCTCGATGATGTCCGGCCCCGGCAGGTATTCGGTGATCAGATAAGCGCGGCTGCGCAGCCAAAAGAAACGCTTTTCCAGCACTGCCAGCGGTTTCGGCGTGGCGATACCGAGAAACGCCAGTCGATTGCCTTCACGCCACGAATGCCACGCACGGCTCGGGCGCCAGAAGCGCTTGAGCCAATGGGCGAAATTCTTGATGTTGTAGCGCTTGATCACCAGCGTGCGCCCGGCCACGTCGACCTTGCCGACACTCGCCGCGCCGCCGGTCTTGTACAGATGGCCCTGATCGAGCAGCGCATCGGCCTGCTCCAGCACCGGCACCATCGCCGCGTCTTCCTCGCGACGAATGGCGCGCAGACCGAATGCACCGCGTTGCACGGCAAACAGTGTGCACTCACGACCGACCTTGATCAGGTAATCGCGCAGACGCCAGGCGCGCACCTTGTCGATCTGCTTCTGCAACGCTTCCAGCGGCAGTGCGTGTTCGGCGTTGCTCAGCAGGTAATACACCAGCAATTCTTCGGTGAACGGCTCCAGTGACTTGGGCAACTGGGCGAAAAATACGCCGAGGTTTTCCAGCACCTTTTGCCGCGACAGCGGCTGACCGGCGGCTTCCGCGCAGATCCCGGCGCCATCGATCAAATACAACTGGCCGTCGTGGCGCAGCAGATTGTCGAGGTGCAGGTCTTCCTGCCACAGACCTTTGCCGTGCAGTTGGGCGATCGCACCGAGCGCTTCGGCCAGCACCGCCGATTGCTCATCGGCGAGCACCGGCAATGACTCGACCTGACTCCAGGCATCGCCAAGGCTCTCGGCACCTTCGAGAAACTCGAACAACAGCCAACCACCCTCGCCGTCTTTCAAGCCATCGGCCAACAGCAGCGGTGTGGTCAGGCCTTGCGCAGCCAGCAGCTTCACGCCATTGAGTTCACGCTGAAAATGCCGCGCAGCCTTGCTGCCGACCAGCAACTTGGCCAACACCGGTCGACCGCGCCATACACCGGCACCGACATAACGCTGCCCCGGCAACACTCGCAACAGCGTCAGCAACTGCAAATCCGCCGGGCCTGCGGCATCGGCCAAAGTAATCGTCAGCGGCAGAGCGGGCGTGCGCCCGGCGCTTTTCAGGTCAGACAATTGCATCAACGAGTTTCCTTGCGACTGCGCCGCGCGGTCAGACGCGTCACCCAGCTGTCGACCAGCGAACTGTCCGCCGGTTGATCGAGATAGGCCGCGAGCAACTCGCGCAATTGCGCTTCGTTCCACTCCGGGGCGCGACGCAGCAGCGGCTCAAGATCCTTGACCCGATCACGCATGCCGAACAGCAAGGGCCGGGTCTTTTCCAGGTCGATCAACTGCGCCTGATAGCCGCTGCCGTCCGCCTGCAGAAAAATATGTTTGGGGTAAAAACAGCCGTGCACCTGGCGCAAGCCATGCAGGCGTCGCGCCAGTTGCCCACAGGCATTGAGGATCGCGGATTGCTGCGTGGTGGTCAGTTCCGACCAGCGCTGCAACAACGAATCGAGATCGTCCCAACCGGCCAGCGCACGGGTCAGCAGGATCGCGCGGACTTCGCCGTCGACCTTGCGCTGGCCGAAGAACGCCGCTTGCAGCGCCGGGATCCCGAGCTTGTTGTAGCGGCTGATATTGCGAAATTCGCGGGCGAAACTCGGCTCGCCGAATGGCGCGTGCAGAGTGCGCGTCAGGTAGTTGCTCTGACGCTTGAGGTAGTAGGCATGACCTTCCAGCTCAAGGCGAAACACGCTGCTCCAGCCGCCACCGTCGGTGTTCGGTTCGTCCACCGCTTCGAGCTGCTTGGCCCACAGGGCGTCAAACGTGCCGAGGCCATTGCGCTCAAGCAGCGCGCGGTCTTCAGCGGCGAGAAAATCAGTCATTCGCGTCCCTCGAAAAATCTCACCACGTGGCGAATGCGCTTCTTGTCAGCGGCATTCAGGCGATCCCGCCCACGGTATTGCAGGTAGAAGCGCAGGCGCTGGGTGTTCGACAGGTGATATTTGGCAACCTTGTCGAGGCACGCCAGATCCTTGGTGATGCGGTATTTGAGCCAGAAACCGCGCCAGAAATCACCGTTCGGGCAGTCGATCAAAAACAACTGCGCCTGATCGTCGATCAGCAGGTTGCGCCACTTCAGATCGTTATGGGTGAAGCGATGGTCGTGCATCGTCCGCGTGTAAGCGGCCAACTGCCGACTGACGCCATCAACCCAGGCGCGATCCTTGAGCTTGGGATCGTTGCGCTCGGCCAGCGCCGACAGGTCTTCTGTGCGCGGCAGTTCGCGGGTGATCATCGCGCCACGGTTGTACGCCGCACCGCGTCGCTCCAGACCCCAGGCCACCACTTCAGCGGTGGGAATGCCCCACTTGGCGAAGCGCTTTAGGTTCTGCCATTCCATCTTTACCCGCGGCTTGCCGAGGTAACGGCGCAAGCCCTTACCGGCGCCGACGTAGCGTTTTACGTAGTAGTTGACGCCGTTGCGCTCGACGCGAATGACTTCCGACAGCGGGTCGCGGGTCAGGCGCTCGCCTTGCAGGGCGAACACCGCTTCGAGGCTGCCGAAGTCGTCGGCGAGATCGCTGTATTCAGGTTCAAGGATCCAACCCGCCATCAGAGCGCATCCCCGTAACGCTGCTTGCGCGCATAAAGCTTATTGGCCTTGCCTTCGAGCCAGCTCAGCAACGGCGCTTCTTCCGCGAGAATCTGCCGCAGCGGCTGCTGGAAATAGCCCTTGAGGAAACGCAGCTTGTCGCGGCGAGTCAGGCCGATGTCCAGCGCCGAAAAATACAACGCGGCCAGATCCTTGTTGCGCCAGCGCTGGGTGATCTTTGCGCGAGTCTGGGCACGGTGCAGGTCGATCACCGAGAGTTTGAAATCTTCCGGCGTTACCGGTTTATCGGTGTGCAGCAGGAAGTGACAGATGTAGCAGTCGCGGTGATTGACGCCAGCGCGGTGCATCATGCCAGTCATGCGCGCAACCTCGGCGATCAGTGCGCGCTTGAGTTTCGGCTCGGGCGGCTGCTTGATCCAGTCGATGCTGAAGTCTTCCAGGCTGATGGTCGGCGCCAGTTCTTCGGTAACGATGAACGAGTGCTGATCGGCCGGGTTGCTGCCCTTCTCGCCGTAGGCGACGGCGGTCATGGTTGGCACGCCGACTTCCTGCAGACGCTGGATAGCCTTCCACTCCTGGCCCGCGCCGAGTACCGGCAGCTTGGCGGTCAGCAGATTCTTGAAGATTTCGCCCCAGCCGATGCCACGGTGAATCTTGACGAAGAATCCGTTGCCGTCGACTTCCGTGCGCAGTGTCCGGCGTGCTTCCAGCTCGCGGTATACCTCGCCCTGCAAGCCTTCGACTTCGGCGAACGGGTCGCGTCCGGCCCAAAGGCTTTTGAACGGTTCAGCCAGCATCAACTTCATTAAGCGTGCTCCGCCAGAATCACATCGGCCGCGTGCTGCGGCATGCTGTAGAGGTCGGCCGTTTCGGCGAAGGCCAGACCATTGCGGCTCCAGGCCGCGCGTGCAGCGTCGTCTTTCAACATTTCGGTCAGGTATTGCGCCAGCTGCGCCTGCTCGAACGGCTCGTCCAGCACTCGACCGGCGTCGGCCTCGGCGATGTAATGAGCGTAACCGCAGACCGCGCTGACCAGCACCGGCAAACCGGCAACCAGTGCTTCGAGCAAAACCGTACCGGTGTTCTCGTTATACGCCGGGTGGATCAACAAGTCGGCGCCGAGCAGGAAACGCGGGATATCGCTGCGCCCTTTCAGGAACGTCACGTTATCGCCCAAGCCCAAAGTCGCGCTCTGCATCTGGAACAATTTGGGGTCATCCTGGCCGATTACAAACAGCCGGGTGCGTTTCTTCAGCTCGGCGGGTAATGCGGCCAGTGCTTTCAGGCTGCGATCGACGCCTTTGGTCTTGAAGCCCGAACCGATCTGCACCAGCAGCAGTTCGTCGTCCTTCAGATTGAATTCGGCGCGGAAACCGCCGCGAATTTCGTCAGCATCTGCCGGACGCCGACGATCCTGGGCGATGCCCGGTGGCAGCAGATGGAAGCGCTCCAGCGGCGTGTCGTAATGTTTGATGAACAGGGGCTGCTGCACTTCGGAAATCATCAGCACTTCGGTTTTCGCGTCTTTGGCGAACACCGCGCGCTCGTACTCGGCGAAGTGGCGATAGCGGCCCCAGCGGCGGTATAGCGAATTGCGCAGGTTCTGCGCCTTGTCTTCGAAGCAGCCGTCGGCGGCGTAATAAACGTCCAGCCCTGGCATCTTGTTGAAGCCGATCAGACGATCCACCGGGCGCTTGGCCAGATCCGCTGCCATCCACGCGCTGAGTTTTTCGTTGCGACGATGATTGAAGAATGCTTTGACCGGCGCCACCAGCACTTCGAAACCGGGGGGCACATCGCCTTCCCAGATCAACGTGTAAACGCGGATCTGATGTCCGCGTTTCTGGCATTCGAGGGCGATGCGCATGAAATCGCGCTGCAAGCCGCCGAACGGGAAATATTTGTACAGGACGAATGCCAATTGCATCAGCGCAGCTCCTCAGCCATTAACAACGTGCTCAGTCGGCTGGCGACACGCTCGGGGTTCAGACGCGTGAAGCACAGAGGCTGTTCACGCTTCAGGTCAAACTGACGGGCATCCTGCGCGGTCGGTTGATAGGTACATTTCTTTTGCAGGCACGGCGCGCACGGGAAGTCGCTGGCCAGGTGAATCTGCAATTTGCCGTAGGCGCCGGTCAGGCCCGGGTTGGTCGGACCGAACAGGGAGATGGTCGGCACGTCTAGCGCCGCAGCCAAGTGGCCGAGACCGGTGTCCACCGCGACGCAGGCTTGCGCGCCGGCGAGGACTTTGCCGACGCCGGCCAGATTGAGTTTCGGCAGCACTTCGGCGTGTTTGAAACCGGCGGCGATGCGTTCGGCACGAGCCTTTTCCTGCGGGTTGCCCCACGGCAGCTTGACGCCGACGCCGAGGTAGCTGACGCGTTCGGTCAGCTCACGCCAGTAGGCTTCCGGCCAGTGTTTAGTGTCCCAAGTCGTGCCGTGAAGAAACACCACGAAGGCGTTTTTGCGCGGCAGCTCGACCAGTCGTTCAACGTTGAGGCCGTAATCGCCA
Organism: Pseudomonas sp. 4CAES_32.4; assembly: GCF_058136335.1. Lineage (NCBI taxonomy): Bacteria > Pseudomonadati > Pseudomonadota > Gammaproteobacteria > Pseudomonadales > Pseudomonadaceae > Pseudomonas > Pseudomonas sp. 4CAES_32.4. Next base: position 546,962 of record NZ_CM176882.1, on the reverse strand, counting down.
AGACCTTTGGGCAAGTCGTAACCGAGGGCGATAGCGAACAACTGCCGCACGCGCTCGACGGCGTGCTGACCACGGGCCACGGCCAGTTTGCGGTCGTAGAAACGCGAGGCCATCGGCTCACGGGCCGAACCTTTGTCGAGCCCGGCCACCGGGGCTTTGACGTAACGGGTCAGCCAGGCGCTTTTCAGCAAGCCCTGGGCGTCGATCACCAAGTCGTATTTGTTCGCGCGCACGCTTTGCTTGAAGCGTTTCCACTCGCCGCTGGTGATGGTTTTCCAGATATTTTTGCGCCAGCGGCGGATCGCCACCGGAATCACCTTATCGACGGCCGGGTGCCAGGTCGGAATCTCGGCAAAGCCTTCTTCCACAACCCAGTCGAATTTGATCCCGGGAATGGCCCGGGCGGCGTCGGTCAGCGCTGGCAACGCGTGAATCACGTCGCCCAGCGATGAAGTCTTGATCAACAGTACCCGCAACTTAATGAACCTCGACCACAGAGCCCTGCAATTTCTGCAAGGCATCGTTGACCGCGTCCGGCATCAGCTGGCGCAGGCAGTTGTAATGGCCAAAGCGGCAGGTACGGTCGAAACACGGGCTGCATTCGAGCCCCAGACGGACCACTTCGACGTGCTCGGCCAGCGGCGGAGTGAAGCCCGGCGAAGTGGAACCGTAAACCGCCACCAACGGACGATTCAGCGCGGCGGCGACGTGCATCAGGCCGGAATCGTTGGACACTACCGAGTCGGCGCAGGACATCAAATCGATGGCCTCGGCCAGCGAGGTGCCGCCGCTGAGGTTGACCGATTCTTCACGCAGGCCTGGGATCAGCCGTGCACGGATGTCTTCACCGACCGCGTGATCGTTTTTCGAGCCGAACAGCCACACCTGCCAGCCTTCGCGGATACGCGCTTCGGCGACTTTGGCGTAGTGCTCGGAGGGCCAGCGCTTGGACTCGCCGAACTCGGCGCCGGGGCACAGGGCCAACACCGGACGGTCGAGGCTCAGGCCGAACTTGGCCAGCGCCGCTTCGCGGGTCACCGGGTCGATTTGCAGGCTTGGACGTGGATACGGTTTAGGCAGCTCGGCGTTCGCGTCATAGGCCAACGCCATGAAACGCTCGATCATCAGCGGATAGCGTTCTTTGTCGAGGGTGCGCACGTCGTTGAGCAGGCCGTAGCGGAATTCGCCGCGCCAACCGGTGCGTTTCGGGATACCGGCGAAGAACGGTACCAGCGCCGATTTCAGCGAGTTGGGCAGCAGAATAGCCTGATCGTACTGACCGCGCAGGGATTTGCCGATGCGCCGACGCGTCGCCAATTCCAGCGCGCCGTGGCCGAGCGGGAAGCTCAAGGCCTTACGCACTTCGGGCATGCGCTTGAGGATCGGCCGGCTCCACTCGGGGGCCAGCACGTCGATTTCGCATTGCGGGTGGCGCTGCTTGAGACACTGAAACAGTGTCTGCGCCATCACCATGTCACCGACCCAACTGGGCCCAACGATCAGAATATTCATGTGGTTTCCAAAAACGAACCGGGGAGGCATTTACGCCTCCCCGCCTCGAGAATTCTACAAACACTGTAGATCTACTGTGGGAGCGAGCCTGCTCGCGATGGGGGTCTTCACATCCAACATTGTTGTCGTCTGATACTCCGCTATCGCTGGCAAGCCAGCTCCCACAGGGTTTTGCATCTGTTCACACATCTGCGACTCAGCGCAGATCCATTGTAGGAGTGAGCCTGCTCGCGATGGGGTCGTTACATTCAACATTGATGTTGTCTGATACTCCGCTATCGCGAGCAGGCTCACTCCTACAGGGTTTTGCATTAGCCACAAGTCCGTGAATCAGCTTAGCCCCATCTCTTTCCATATCCGCAAAACCTGCCGCCGTTCTTCGACAAACTGGTCTCCGGCAATCACTCCGGGGTCCTTCTGCAAGGCCTGCCGGTGGGCGGCGGAGCGGTAGGCCTTGTAGGCCTCGCGCAACAGGCTGGCGTCTTCGGCAGGCATCAGCCCTTCGTGTTCCAGCTCTTCCGTGATGCGGATGTTATCGGTCCAGCGCAGCAATGGCGGGTGGCTGTGCGACCACGCCAGAGCCGCGTATTGCACCATAAATTCAATATCGACGATACCTCCGGCGTCCTGCTTGAGGTCGAACGGCGCCGTGGCGTCGAAGGCATTTGCCGCTGTGCCGGCCGCAGTGCTCTTGGTGCCGAGGTTGTCGCGCATCTTCGCGCGCATCTCGCTCACTTCCTGTTGCAACTTCGCCAGATCTCGGGATTTGCCCAACACCTGCGCACGAACCTTCTCGAACGCCTGACCGACATCCTGACTGCCAACCAGCACCCGCGCGCGCACCAAAGCCTGATGCTCCCACGTCCAGGCTTCATTTTCCTGATAGCGGGCAAACGCGCCGAGCGAACTCACCAACAGCCCCGAAGCACCGGACGGCCGCAGACGCATGTCCACTTCATACAGCTGGCCCGAGTTGGTCTGCGCCGTCAGCAAGTGAATGATCCGCTGTCCCAGCCGCGTGAAGAACTGCGCACCATCAATTGGCTTGGCGCCGTCGGTCTCCGCCTGCGGATCGCCGTCATGGATGAACACCAGATCCAGATCGGAACCATGCCCCAGTTCCAGACCGCCGACTTTGCCGTAACCGACAATGATGAAGCCGGGATCGCACAAGGTGCCGTCGGTGCGCAGCGGCGTGCCATGCTTGGCCACGGTCTGACGCCAGGCCAGGGCCAGCACTTGCTCGAGAATCGCCTCAGCGAGCCAGGTCAGGTAATCGCTGACTTTCATCAGCGGCAGGCTGCCGGCGATTTCCGAGGCGGCGACGCGCAAGCGGTGCGCCAGTTTGAAATGGCGCAGGGCTTCCATTTGTTGTTCGAGATCGTCTTCGGGGATTCGCGTCAGACGCTCGCGCAATTCGGCGGCCAACTCTGGCGCCAGAGGCGGCTTGAACAAACGCCCTTCGTTAAGCAATTCATCCATCAGCAGCGGGAAGCGCGTGATCTGCTCAGCGATCCACGGGCTCGCCGCGCAAAGCGTCAGCAAGCGTCGCAGCGCGCCGGGGTTTTCCGTCAGCAAGACCAGATAAGCCGAACGCCGCGCGACCGCCTCCACCAGCGGCAACACGCGCTCAAGCACCAGATCGGGATTGGCGTGTTCAACCGCTTGCGCCAGCAAACGCGGAATAAACGCGTCAAGACGTTCGCGCCCCAGTCGCTGCATTGCCCGCAGTTGCGGGCTGCTGCGCAAACCGGCCAACGCCTTCAGGGCTTTGCTCGCATCGGCAAAACCGCCCTCTTCCAGCTGTCGGCAAGCCGCCTCTTCGTCCTGTTCTTCTTCCCACAGCGGCAGCCATTCACCGCCGACTACCACTTCACTTTCGGTGCCGTCTTCCTCGTCGGGATCGGCGATCACTTGCGCAAAATGCCAGGCGACACGGCCGCGCCAGAACATCAGTTTTTCGTGGAAAGCATCCCAATCGGCGAAACCGAGCATGAAGGCAATGCGCGCCTGATCCTGCGCGCCGTCCGGCAGCATCTGCGTCTGGCGGTCGGCAATCGCCTGAATCGCGTGTTCGGTGTAACGCAGAAACTCGTAGCCTTCGCGCAACTCGCTGATCACGGCCGGCGGCAGATAGCCCTGCCCTTCCAGCGTGCTCAACACCTTTAATAGAGGGCGCTGTTGCAGGCTCAAGTCGCGGCCACCGTGGATCAACTGGAAGGCCTGAGCAATAAACTCGACCTCACGAATCCCGCCGGAGCCGAGCTTGATATTGTCGGCCATGCCTTTGCGCCGCACTTCCTGCTGGATCAGCTGCTTCATGGTGCGCAGCGCTTCGATCGCCGAGAAATCCAGATAACGCCGATAAACAAACGGGCGCAGCATATCGAGCAACTGCGCGCCGGCGACCTGATCGCCCGCCACCACCCGCGCTTTGATCATCGCGTAGCGTTCCCAGTCGCGACCCTGATCCTGGTAATACTGCTCCAGTGCGTTGAAGCTCAACACCAGCGCGCCGGACGAACCGTATGGGCGCAGGCGCATGTCGACGCGAAACACGAAACCGTCAACGGTCATCGGATCCAGCGCCTTGATCAGCCGCTGGCCAAGACGAATGAAGAATTCCTGATTATCCAGCGAGCGCTTCACGCCCACCGTTTCGCCACCCTCGGGGTAGGCAAAAATCAAATCGATGTCGGAAGACAGGTTCAACTCGACGGCGCCGAGCTTGCCCATGCCGAGGATGACCATCGGCTGCGGCAAACCACTACGACGACCGGTCGGTGTACCGAATTGTTCGCAATGACGGCTGTACAACCATTGATAAGCCTGGTCGATGGTGGCGTCGGCCATGTCCGAGAGGTCGCGGCAGGTCTGCACCAGATCGGCCTGACGGGTGAGATCACGCCAGATGATCCGCACTTGATGGCGCGCACGCTGGCGACGCAGGGCGCGACCGAGTTCGTCTTCGGTCTGCGCCGCGTTCACCGCAGCGGAAATCTGCGCACACAATTCACCCGGCGCAAAGGCCCGGTCGAGCTCACCGGACTGCACCAGCGCCAACAACATCAAAGGGTCACGAACGCTCTGTTCAATGACAAACTCGCTGGCAGCGGTGACGCGGGCGAATTGCGCCCAGCGCTCTGGCGTCCAATTGGCGAAGCCGTGATCGTCTTCAAGCTCGGCGACGGCCGTACGGAACGACTGCTCGGATCGAGTGACCAACGGCAGGAGAATGGCAGGCAGTTCGGCAAGCACGGGCAGGGTCATGGTCTATCCTTGATCGGCGTGTAAATGGCCGCTTGTAGTGAATGGTGAAAACCCGCTACGCGAAGGACTGTCGAACAAAAGTTAGAAATAGCTGAAATTTCTTCTTCTTTAGCATCCAGCATCAAAGTTTCACCTTTTACGGATGGTAATCGACCAACCTTAACGATTATTCTCACAACGCAGTCGGAGGTCACAAGCCTTTCATCTGTAGTTTTACTACTCGTCTATACATCCGAAAGGCTGAAATGCCGGAAGATTTGTAGTAAAACTACACGCCGCCGGAACAACCTGACGGCAATCCAAGAATTTTAAATCGTCTGCCCACAAGGCCAGTCGCAAACTCAGGCAACCGATTCTGGAAGCCTTTCCGCCCTGGAGCAAGCCATGCAAGACCTCGATCCCGTCGAAACCCAGGAATGGCTGGACGCCCTGGAATCGGTTCTCGACAAAGAAGGCGAAGACCGTGCTCACTATCTGATGACCCGTATGGGTGAACTCGCGACCCGCAGCGGCTCGCAACTCCCTTACGCCATCACCACGCCTTACCGCAACACCATCCCGGTAACCCACGAAGCACGCATGCCTGGCGACCTGTTCATGGAACGCCGCATTCGCTCGCTGGTGCGCTGGAACGCGATGGCCATGGTAATGCGTACGAACCTGAAAGATTCTGACCTGGGTGGTCACATCTCCAGCTTCGCTTCCAGTGCGACCCTGTATGACATCGGCTTCAACTACTTCTTCCAGGCCCCGACCGACGAACACGGCGGCGACCTGATCTACTTCCAGGGCCACACCTCGCCAGGCGTTTACGCCCGTGCGTTCATGGAAGGCCGCATCACCGAAGACCAGATGAACAACTTCCGCCAGGAAGTCGACGGTCAGGGCCTGTCGTCCTACCCGCACCCTTGGCTGATGCCTGACTTCTGGCAGTTCCCGACCGTATCGATGGGTCTGGGCCCGATTCAAGCGATCTACCAGGCACGTTTCATGAAGTACCTGGAACACCGCGGTTTCATCCAGCCAGGCAAACAGAAAGTCTGGTGCTTCCTGGGCGACGGCGAGTGCGACGAGCCGGAATCCCTGGGCGCCATCTCCCTGGCCGGCCGCGAGAAGCTGGACAACCTGATCTTCGTCATCAACTGCAACCTGCAGCGCCTCGACGGCCCGGTTCGCGGCAACGGCAAGATCATCCAGGAACTCGAAGGCGTGTTCCGCGGTGCTCAGTGGAACGTGACCAAAGTCATCTGGGGCCGTTTCTGGGACCCACTGCTGGCCAAGGACGTCGACGGTATCCTGCAACGTCGCATGGACGAAGTCATCGACGGCGAGTACCAGAACTACAAAGCCAAAGACGGCGCATTCGTCCGTGAACACTTCTTCAACACGCCAGAACTCAAGGCGATGGTTGCTGATCTGTCCGACGACGAGATCTGGAAACTCAACCGTGGTGGCCACGACCCGTACAAGGTCTATGCGGCGTACCACGAAGCGGTCAACCACAAAGAACAACCAACCGTCATCCTCGCCAAGACCATCAAGGGTTATGGCACCGGTGCCGGCGAAGCGAAGAACACTGCGCACAACACCAAGAAAGTCGACGTCGACAGCCTGAAGTTGTTCCGCGATCGTTTCGACATCCCGGTCAAGGACGAAGAGCTGGAGAACCTGCCGTTCTTCAAGCCAGAGCCAAACAGCGCCGAAGCCCGCTACCTCAGCGAGCGTCGCACTGCACTGGGCGGTTTCGTGCCACAGCGCCGCGCACAAAGCTTCAGCGTGCCGACTCCGGATCTGGACACCCTCAAGGCTATCCTCGACGGTTCCGGCGACCGTGAAATTTCCACCACCATGGCCTTCGTGCGGATCCTCGCGCAACTGGTCAAGGACAAGGAAATCGGCCCGCGCATCGTTCCGATCATCCCGGACGAAGCCCGTACCTTCGGTATGGAAGGCATGTTCCGTCAGCTCGGTATCTACTCGTCCGTCGGCCAGCTCTACGAGCCAGTCGATAAAGACCAGGTGATGTTCTACAAGGAAGACCAGAAAGGTCAGATCCTTGAAGAAGGCATCAACGAAGCAGGCGCCATGAGCTCGTTCATCGCCGCCGGTACTTCGTACTCCAGCCACAACCAGCCAATGCTGCCGTTCTACATCTTCTACTCGATGTTCGGCTTCCAGCGGATTGGCGACCTGGCCTGGGCCGCTGGCGACAGCCGTACCCGTGGCTTCCTGATCGGCGGCACCGCCGGTCGTACCACCCTGAACGGTGAAGGTCTGCAACACGAAGACGGTCACAGCCACCTGCTGGCCGCGACCATCCCGAACTGCCGCACCTACGATCCAACCTACGGCTACGAGCTGGCGGTGATCATTCAGGACGGCATGAAGAAGATGACCGAAGAGCAACAGGACATCTTCTACTACATCACCGTGATGAACGAGTCGTACCAGCAGCCAGCCATGCCGGCCGGTGCCGAAGAAGGCATCAAGAAAGGCATGTACCTGCTCGAAGAAGACACCCGCGATGCGGCGCACCACGTACAGCTGATGGGCTCCGGCACCATCCTGCGTGAAGTCCGTGAAGCGGCGAAGATTCTGCGTGAAGAGTTCAATGTGGGCGCTGACGTCTGGAGCGTTACCAGCTTCAACGAACTGCGTCGCGACGGTCTCGCTGTCGCGCGCAGCAACCGTCTGAAGCCGGGCCAGAAGCCTAAGCTGAGCTACGTCGAAGAGTGCCTGAACGGCCGTAAAGGTCCGGTCATCGCCTCCACCGACTACATGAAGCTGTTCGCCGAGCAGATCCGTCAGTGGGTACCGTCCAAGGAATTCAAAGTCCTCGGCACCGATGGTTTCGGCCGCAGCGACAGCCGCAAGAAACTGCGTCATTTCTTCGAAGTTGACCGTCATTTCGTGGTGTTGGCAGCCCTGGAAGCACTGGCTGACCGTGGTGATATCGAACCTAAGGTTGTGGCTGAAGCCATCACCAAGTTCGGCATCGACCCGGAAAAACGCAACCCACTGGACTGCTGAGGAGACATTTTGTGAGCGAACTCATTCGCGTACCTGACATCGGCAGCGGTGAAGGTGAAGTAATTGAACTGTTTGTGAAGGTCGGCGACCGTATCGAAGCCGACCAGAGCATCCTGACCCTGGAATCGGACAAGGCCAGCATGGAAGTGCCGGCCCCGAAAGCCGGCGTCATCAAAAGCCTGAAAGTGAAGCTGGGCGATCGCCTGAAAGAAGGCGACGAACTGCTTGAGCTGGAAGTCGAGGGCGCCGCTGAAGCGGCCCCTGCTCCGGCTGCTGCTCCGGCCAAAAAGGCTGAAGAAAAACCGGCCGCCGCTCCTGCTGCTGCCGCGCCTGCCGCTGCCCCTGCTGCCGCTTCGGTTCAGCAAGTGCACGTGCCGGACATCGGTTCGTCGGGCAAGGCGCAGATCATCGAGATTCAGGTCAAGGTCGGCGACACCGTCGAAGCTGATCAATCGCTGATCACCCTGGAATCCGACAAGGCGAGCATGGAAATCCCGTCGCCTGCCGCTGGCGTGGTCAAGGCCATCAGCGTCAAGCTCAACGACGAAGTCGGCACTGGCGACCTGATTCTGGATCTGGAAGTGGCGGGTGCTGCGGCCCCTGCTGCAGCCGCTCCGGCTCAGGCTGCTGCGCCGGCCGCTGCCGCTGCGCCTGCTCCGGCAGCCGCGCCAGCAGCTCCGGTTGCTGACAGCGTTCAGGACATCCACGTTCCGGACATCGGTTCGTCGGGCAAAGCCAAGATCATCGAAGTGTTGGTCAAGGCTGGCGACAGCGTTGAAGCTGACCAGTCGCTGATCACCCTGGAATCCGACAAGGCGAGCATGGAAATTCCATCGCCTGCCGCTGGTGTGGTGGAAAGCGTTTCCATCAAGCTGGATGACGAAGTCGGTACCGGCGACCTGATTCTGAAGCTGAAAGTCAAAGGCGCGGCCCCTGCTGCTGCCCCGGCGCCAGCTGCCGCCGCTGCTCCAAGTGCTCCTGCCGCTGCTGCTCCGGCTGCCGCTGCACCTGCACCTGCTGCCGCTCCAGCCGCCGCCCCGGCCAAGCCGGGCGCGAAAGTTCACGCCGGCCCTGCCGTGCGTCAACTGGCTCGCGAGTTCGGCGTCGAGCTGAACGCTGTCGGCGCCAGCGGCCCGCACGGTCGTATCCTAAAAGAAGACGTGCAGGTTTACGTCAAAGCGATGATGCAGAAGGCCAAGGAAGCACCGGCCGCTGCTGCTGGCGCAACCGGTGGCGCGGGCATCCCGCCGATTCCGGTCGTCGACTTCAGCCGTTTCGGCGAAATCGAAGAAGTGCCGATGACTCGCCTGATGCAGATCGGCGCGTCGAGCCTGCACCGCAGCTGGCTGAACATCCCGCACGTGACTCAGTTCGATTCGGCTGATATCACCGAGCTGGAAGCCTTCCGTGTGGCGCAGAAAGCCGTTGCAGAGAAGGCCGGCGTCAAGCTGACCATCCTGCCGCTGCTGCTCAAGTCGTGCGCGCACATGCTCAAGGAGCTGCCGGACTTCAACAGTTCGCTGGCGCCAAGCGGCAAAGCGATCATCCGCAAGAAGTACGTCAACATCGGCTTCGCTGTCGACACCCCGGATGGCCTGCTGGTACCGGTCATCAAGAACGTCGACCAGAAGAGCCTGTTGCAACTGGCAGCCGAAGCCGCTGCGCTGGCCGCCAAAGCCCGCGACAAGAAGCTCACCGCTGACGACATGCAAGGCGCCTGCTTCACCATTTCCAGCCTCGGCCACATTGGCGGCACCGGCTTCACGCCGATCGTCAACGCGCCGGAAGTGGCGATCCTCGGTGTTTCCAAGGCAACCATCCAGCCAGTCTGGGACGGCAAAGCCTTCCAGCCGAAACTGATGCTGCCGCTGTCGCTGTCCTACGATCACCGTGTGATCAACGGCGCCGCTGCCGCACGCTTCACCCAGCGTTTGGGCAGCCTGCTGGCGGACATCCGTACCATCCTGCTGTAATCCCAGGCGGCCCTCCGGCAACGGAGGGCCGCTTGTGTTTCACGTTTTCGAGCGCCACACGCTCGTACCTCAACCCCGTCAGTTTGACGGGGCTTTTTTTTGCCCGAAGAAAACCGGTCAGAGATTTATCCCACACGTTGCGCTGATATCGGCCACAACTCTAATCCACTTCACCCCGATCTTTTTATTCACCGCGCAACTAATCTTGGCCCATGCCGCCAACTAACTTAACGGCACACAGACAAAAACTTATTAAATATTCATTCGAATGGATTCGATATGTTAAAACCGACTGTTGGCCCGATTATCGGCCACACAACAACTAACCATGCACGCATCTTTATTCGCGGAGACAATCAACAGAACTCCACGGTTTTTGCCGCCGTACGCTACCGCCCTTACGGAGCACAACATTGGTCAAGAGGCACCTTTGCTCGACTGAGCGAATTACAGGACATGTCCGAAGTTCTTGTACTCGACAACTTGAGTGCCGACACTGAATACGAATACCAGGCTGGCTGGTTCAGCCCGATGAGTCCGGTGCATACCCCGGACAGCGTTGCCGAATTGCCCCTGCAATGGCCACGGGAGATCTACCGCCTGCGTACACGCTCGAGCAAAGCCATGCAGCCCCGAGCCTACATTGTCGGCTCCTGCCGCTATTTGCGCATGACCGCCGGCATCGCCTCGCTGCCGCGCCTGGGTGACCGGATTTTCACTTCCATCAATCAGTTGATTGAAGGTGCACAACCGCCGGTCAGCGCAGTATTGATGACCGGCGATCAAATCTATGTTGATGACTTGAATCTGATTGCGCCGGATCGCGAATACAAAGACATACTCAGCAAATACCGTACGGCGTTCTCCCAACCCGGCATACAGCAACTGATGTCGGGAACTTCCACTTACATGATTCTCGATGACCACGAAATAGAAGATAACTGGCCAGCCAATGCCAGCAAGTCCGATGCGGCGTTATATCACAACGCTATGGCCGCCTATGAGTTGTACCAAGCCAGTCACAGCCCGGCACATCAACTAACAAACAATAACGCAATAGACCGCTCGAAACTTTCCCACTATTGGTATCAATTCAGCGACGGCGATATCGAATGGTTTGTCACGGACAGTCGTTCTCGGCGCAACTTGTCGGCGGATGACCGGCGCATTCTCGATGAAGCGCAGGAACATGCGTTACTCAAGTGGCTGATCAACAGCCCGGCGCGGGTCAAATTCGTGGTGACCAGCGTGATGTTCTACCCGGATCGCAAACTGCATGGCGATGACGCGTGGAAAGCCTTCCCGGAACAGCGTCTGCGTCTGCTGGAAACCGTTCGCACGCACCGGATCAAGAATGTGCTGTTCGTGTCTGGCGATGTGCATGGCTCGCTGACCGCGCGCCTGTGCCACAGCGAAGACCCTGACTTCGAAGTGCACACCATCGTTTCTTCACCGTTGTGCAACAGCAAACTGTTGCCGTACGCCAAGGCGTCGACGTTCATCCTTGATCAGCCGCTGGTACGCACTGCAGCGGGCGACTATGAGCATGAGCTGACCAGCGAGGTCGTCAGCCAAGACAACTTCGCTCACCTGGTGGTCGAGGCTGATCAGGTTCGGGTCAACTACTACGATCGTGATGGCAAACCGCTGCAATCGATCATAATCCCTTTGCGTTAACCGCCCCCATAAAAAGCCGTTTCAGTGGCAAACCGCTCTGGAACGGCACTTTTCCACGCCTGCGGCATTACTTTTCGCCGTTAGCTGGAGAAATGTTCACTGCAGCCGACATATTCTTATAGCACTTGGCCTTCATCTCTCTTGTCAGTCAGTGCCGCAATGATGCAACCTTGCCGCAGGCAACGTTTAAGAGGGCGAGAGCCCGGCGCGTTCAGCATATTTCCAAGCGAGTTCCCTTCATGAAGAGCCAACCCGATGCCGCCAGCCGTATGGCGGCCGAGGTAGTGACGCAGTTGCCTGTGCCCTCGCGGCTCGGCATGCTGCGTTTCGAGCGCTTGAATGAAGCCAGTTGGGCAATGCTCTTTCTCGATCCCAACTGCGAACGCCAGTTTGGCCAACCGGCCGTCGAGCTTTGCGCGCTGGTCGGCTCGCCTTACGCCAGCCTGATGGAGCCGGAAGCGCGCTATCAACTGCACGACGCAATCCAGCAGCAGCTGACCGCCAGCCCGCATTATCTGGTGCGTTACACCCTTCACACCCCGGCCGGCGCCTTGAGCATCCTCGAACTCGGCGAAGCCTACAAACAACACAATCGACATTTGCTGCGCGGCTATCTGCTGGCGGTCGATGACGTGTTTGCCGACGTGCCGCTGCCGCCCTCGGTCGATCTGGAAACCCAGAACTCGCGCCTGCAAATAGCCCTCGAACTGAACCAGCGCGCCCAGCAGGAACAACTGCAACACCTCGAACGCGTGCGCGCCCAGCAAGACTTGATTCTGCTGCTCGCCCGTCAGCGCTACAGCACGCACAATTCGTTGCAGGAAGCGGCCGAGCTGATCACCCGTTGCGCCTGCGATATCTATGAAATCGACTGCGCCAGCCTGTGGAACCTCGAAGGCCAGCAACTGGTGCCGATTTCGGCGTACCACCGCGCGACCCAGGAATACATCCTGCCGGACGTCATCGACGTCAGCACTTTCCCCGATTACATGGAAGCGCTGCACAGCAGCCGCGCGATCGACGCGCACAATGCGATGCGCGACCCACGCACCCGGGAAATGGCCGAAGCCCTGCGCCCGCGCGACGTCAACGCCATGCTCGACGCCAGTATTCGCGTCGACGGCCAGGTGGTCGGCGTGCTGTGTCTGGAGCAGACCGGCGTTACCCGTGCCTGGCAGTCCGATGAGATCGCCTTTGCCGGTGAGCTGGCCGACCAGTTCGCGCAAGTCATCAACAATCACAACCGCCGCACCGCCACCAGCGCCCTGCACCTGTTCCAGCGCGCGGTCGAGCAAAGCGCTAACGCGTTTTTGCTGGTCAACTGCGACGGCGTGGTCGAGTACGTCAATCCGAGCTTCACCGCGATCACCCAATACACTACCGAGGAAGTCCACGGCCAGCGCTTGTCCGAGCTGCCGGCTCTGGAGAACCTCAGCGAACTGCTGTTCGACGCGCCCTCGGCGCTGGCCAAGAGCAACAGTTGGCAGGGCGAATTCAAGAGCCGCCGCAAGAACCTCGAACCGTACTGGGGCCAGTTATCGATTTCCAAGGTGTATGGCGACAACCGTGAGCTGACGCATTACATCGGCATCTACGAAGACATCACCCAGACCAAACTGGCGCAGCAGCGCATCGAGCGTCTGGCCTACACCGACAACTTGACCAACCTCGGCAACCGCCCGGCGTTTATCCGCAATCTGGACGAACGCTTCGCCCGGGATAGCGATACCCCGATCAGCCTGCTGCTGGTCGACATCGACAACTTCAAGCGGATCAACGACAGCCTCGGCCATCAGACCGGCGACAAACTGCTGATCAGCCTGGCCCGGCGTCTGCGCAACAGCTTGAGCCCGAGTGGCAGCCTCGCGCGTTTCGCCAGTAACGAATTTGCTGTGCTGCTCGACGAGACCGACCTTGCGACTGGTCAGAAAATTGCCAACCAGTTGCTGGCGACCCTCGACAAACCGATGTTCGTCGACAACCAGTTGATCAGCGTCACCGGCTCCGTGGGCCTGGCCTGCGCGCCGCTGCACGGTCGTGATCCGCAGACCCTGATGCGTAACGCCGGTTTGGCGCTGCACAAGGCCAAGGCCAACGGCAAACATCAGGTACAAGTCTTCACCGAGGCGCTGAACGCCGAGGCCAGCTACAAGCTGTTCGTCGAAAACAACCTGCGCCGCGCCCTGACCCAGAACGAACTGGACGTGTTCTATCAGCCGAAGCTGTGCCTGCGCAGCGGTCGCTTGCTGGGGATGGAAGCGCTGTTGCGCTGGAACCATCCGGAACGCGGAATGATCCGCCCGGACCAGTTCATCAGCGTCGCCGAAGAAACCGGCCTGATCATTCCGATCGGCAAGTGGATCGCCCGCCAGGCCTGCCGCATGAGCAAATCGCTCACCGCCGCCGGTATGGGCAATCTGCAAGTGGCGATCAACCTGTCGCCAAAACAGTTCTCCGACCCTGATCTGGTGGCGTCCATCGCCAACATCCTCAAGGAAGAAGCGCTGCCGGCCCACCTGCTCGAACTGGAACTGACCGAAGGCCTGCTGCTGGAAGCCACCGAAGACACCCACTTGCAGCTCGATCAGCTCAAACGCCTCGGGCTGACGCTGGCCATGGACGACTTCGGCACCGGTTATTCGTCGCTCAGCTATCTGAAGAAATTCCCGATCGACATCATCAAGATCGATCGCAGCTTTATCCACGAAATTCCCGACAACCAGGACGACATGGAAATCACCTCAGCAGTGATCGCCATGGCGCACAACCTGAAACTCAAGGTCGTGGCCGAAGGCATCGAGACCGCCGAGCAACTGGCGTTCCTGCGTCGCCATCGTTGCGACGTTGGCCAGGGTTACCTGTTCGACCGGCCGATCCCCGGCGACGAACTGATCCACACCCTCAAGCGCTACCCGCGCGGGCCGCTTTGCCTCTGATCACCACCGATCCCTTGTAGGAGTGAGCCTGCTCGCGATAGCGGTTGTTCAGTCAGAGAGTTTATTGCTGACACACCGCTATCGCGAGCAGGCTCACTCCTACAAAGGGCAATCGAGTATCCGCATATTTTGGGTAGTGATTAACCGGGCATCATTGGGCACACTGGCGGTCTGACTTTTTACATCCAACCTGACTGAGAGGAACGATCATGGTTCTGCGCTCGGAAATTCTGGTGAACAAAAACGTGCTCCCGACTAAAGAACAAGCTCTGCCCGGCCGCGAAACTGCGATGACCCTGCCTGAAAAGCACTTCGTCTTCGAAGAAACCCCATTGCTTGGTCCGTTTTTCCAGGACGTTGATTTTGCGATCTTCGGACTGGGTTGCTTTTGGGGCGCCGAGCGCCGCTTCTGGCAGCGTGAAGGTGTGGTCAGCACGGTCGTGGGTTACGCCGGCGGCTACACGCCGAACCCGACCTACGAAGAAGTCTGCTCGGGCCTGACTGGCCACGCGGAAGTGGTGCTGGTGGTGTATGACAAGGCCAAAGTCAGCTACGAAGAGCTGCTGGCGATGTTCTGGGAATTGCACAACCCGACGCAGGGCATGCGCCAAGGCAACGACATCGGCACGCAGTACCGCTCGGTGATCTACGCGACCTCGCCAGAGCATCTCGATGCAGCGCTGAAGAGCAAGGCGACCTATCAGGCTGAGCTGTCGAAGGCAGGCCTGGGTGAAATCAGCACCGACATTGAACAGGCACCGACCGTGTATTTCGCCGAGGCGTATCACCAGCAGTATCTGGCGAAGAATCCTGAAGGTTACTGCGGGATTGGCGGCACCGGCGTGTGCATGCCGAACTAAAGCTGCGAGCTAAAAGCGTCAAGCTGCAAGCTGAAAGCGCTCCGTTCGCTTCAGCTTGTAGCTTGTAGCTTGTAGCTCGAAGCTTTACTCCGCTATTAGCCAATCCATCTGCCACCCGCCCTGGGTCTGCCCAAGCTTCTTCGACAACCACGGCAGCAACTCGCGCAACTCTTCCTCCAGCCCCCACGGCGGATTGGCAATCGCCATGCCAGAACCGTTCAGGCTGTTCGGCGTATCCAGCGGATGCACCAGCAACTCCACACGCAGCAACTTCGGCGCACCGGTGCCCGCCAGGTCTTGGTAGAAACGTCGCAGCGCACGCTGGTCCTTCACCGGATACCAGATCGCCGCCACCGTTTGGCGCATCCGGCCAATCGCCTCTTTCAACGACGCTGCACAACGCTGCATCTCGTCGAGCTGTTCGAACGGCGGGTCAATCAACATCACCGCGCGTTTTTCCTGCACCGGCAACATCGCCCGGGACACGTGCCAACCTTCGCCCAGATGCACCTTGACCCGACGATCACCCGCCATGTTGTCCTTGAGCAGCACGCCGTCTTCCGGGTGCTTCTCGTTGAGCATCACCCGATCCTGCGGCCGGGTCAGACGCCGCGCCAGCTCCGGCGAACCCGGGTAGTAGCGCAACTGGCCATCCGGGTTCATCTCGTGCAGCACCTTCATGTAGTCGGCGGTCAGCGCCGGCAAGTCCGGCTGATCCCACAAGCGCGCGATGCCTTCCAGGTACTCGCCGGTGCGATTCGCCTGATCGCCCTGCAAGTCATACAGACCGATGCCGGCGTGCGTGTCGAGATAGGCAAACGGCTGCTCCTTGCGCGACATCAGGGCGATGAGGCGGGTCAAGGTCAGGTGTTTGAACACATCGGCGTGATTGCCGGCATGGAAGGCGTGACGATAATTCATGGCTGCTCCTGCGAAGGGCGCAAAGTTTACCTTTTACCGCGCGGCAAGTCAGGGGTTCGCAGCCGAGCGGCTTCCCTGCGCACTGATCGTTTCCTCGCTCTGCGTGGGAACGATCATCCATCGGCAGCGCGTGACCCATTTTGGAGCTGCCACAGGCTGCGATCTTTTGCTTTTTCAGGCGGGCATGCTGCTCAGGCGTTTGCCGATGACATCGAGCACATCACAGCCATCGCGCAGCGGGATGGCGCAGAGCATGGCGAAGTCGCTGAGGATGATGGAGTCGCATTCGACCGAGCCGCGCATGCACATGTTTTCCAGGACCTGGACCACGGCGCGGATGCGGTAGTTGGCGGCGTCCATGAGGATGTCGAGGGGCACGTGGGTGTCGACGAACAGGGTGGGCATGTCGCTGCAATTGCCGGTCAGGGCCATGAAGCGGTTGTCTGGATGGGGAATGATTTTTTCGTAGGGTGGATCGGGGTGCATATTCGTCATTTTGTTCGTTCCATGATTGATAAATGTGAGCCGCCAACTGACCCTCCTACAGGTTTGGGTGGCAGCTGTGCGCAAGAGTAGGAACCGAGCAATCATGGACCTCGGTCACGCCGAAGCGTGTCCCACGCACAGCCGCCGCGAATGATCTTACGGACTTGCATCAAGTGCCGTAAAAAATCCAACGAACTGTAACGTCATGAAAGCGAGGGTTCCTACACCCTGCCACCACTCTCGCAGTGACAACGAAAAGACTATCCCTGCAATCCATCGCCCACCAGTTCATGAAAACCGCCGCAACTCGAAGGAATCGTCCGAGACCTTCGCCCCGAAAACTCACTCTGACTCTGCCAGTAAAAACGCCAACAATACCGAATGCGAGGATTCTTCCGACATTGCCTCCTGAAAAAACCGCCTGACCTTGCAGCGCAAAACCGCCTCGGGGAACGCCTCGAACACACCCGGTGCTTCTTCGCTCAACCACTGCATCGCATTGGTTGTTCGAACCTCGTCGCCTTGCTGTGCCAGCACCGATTCCGGCACTTTCCACCAAGGGAATGTCCGTGCAGAAACCTGCGCCCTTCCACCGATTTGCAAGGCCTGACCATTGATCAAGCAACGCGCAATCACCGGGAATATCTGCGCCGCATCCACTTCATCGGACTGCAGAATCGGCACCAGAAACCGCCCATCCCAAAACCGGAAAAACACCGCTTTGCCGTCAGGCATCAGCACCTGCGTCAGGCTGCGAAAGTGCGCCACCACCTCTTCAAGCGTTGCCGTAGAGACCGCCAGCCAACCCCAGTCCCGCGACTCGGTGGTCGCCACCCAATCGAGAAACTCACTGTCGGCAGCGACAATTCCCACGAAGGGCATCACCGCATCCCACTCGGCGTAGATCGTGTCCGCCCAGATCGGGCTCGGCGAACCCAGCACAGGGTTGGCGTCGCTGGCATTACTGAAGATCGCGAACAGTTGCTCTGCCGGCTTCAGCGGCTCCTGCGCCAGCCACACGCGGGGGTCGAGAACATCAGGCTGCACAAACACCGTCCTTGCAACGCTCACACTCTTCGCAGAACGGCGCGTCGCTTTTAAGACTCATGATTTGTGCAGCGGTAAGCATGGCCGCTGGCGCAGCGGCCAGCTTCTCTGGCAACCCCGGTACCACCGGCGCCGCACTGATTACCGCCATCGGCGCACCACCGACGACGATCGGCACGCTGCTGAAAATCCCGCCCGGGCCGATGTTGATCCACTGCCCGCCGGCCTGAATCGTTGCACTCGCGCCGCCATCGATCACCACTTGCTGGCCGGCACTGAGATGGATTTGCGCACTGGCGTTGAGCACCTGGCTGCTCACGCGAATATGCTGATCACCCATCACGCTGAGATGATCATCCTGCTTCACTTCGGTCTGCCGCTGACCATGGGTGATGCGTTGCTCATCGGCTTTCAATTCATGTCGCGCGGTGCCGGTGACGACGATGCTGCGCTGGTTGTCGACCTGCACCTGTTGGTCGTTCAACACGTGCTGCGTCCAGTTGCGCTGGGCGCGCAGGTAGATTTCCTCGGCGCCTTTCTTGTCCTCGATGCGCAACTCGTTGTAGCCGCCACCGCCGGGGCTGCTCTGACTGCGGAAGATGCTGCGGGTCTTGTCCGCCGGCAGATCCAGCGGCACCGGTGTCGCGGCGTTGGGCAGGCAACCCATGACTAAAGGTTTGTCGGCATCGGCATCGATGAAACCGACTAGCACTTCCATGCCGACCCGTGGAATCAACACGCTGCCGTAACGGTCATGGGCCCAACCGCTGGCAACGCGCAGCCAGCAACTGGAGTGTTCGTTCAACTCACCGTCGCGATCCCAGGCCAGTTGCACCTTGACCCGGCCGTACTCGTCGCAATGGATTTCCGTATCGTTCGGGCCAGTCACCACGGCGGGCTGGTAGCCGAGCATCCGTGGTTTTTCCGGGCCCAGCGCCGGGCGAAAGAACACCTCCCAAGGGGTCGCGCGAAAGGTATTACGGTAACCCTGGAATCCTTCCCCATCACTGGTGACCGATTCCTCCAGCACTTGCGGTTGTCGGCCGTGGTGTTCGACCGTGGTCAGCAGCCACAGGTCGTTCCAGTCGTTACGCGGATGGTCGATCAATTGCAGGAAATGTCCGCAAACCAGTGCGGATTCATCGCTGATGCCTTCTGCCTGACGGTAATCGGCGACATGTCGCTCAAGCGCTCTTTGCGCGAGGTGCTTGCCGGTTTCACGATCGTTGAATTGGCCGGGAAAGTGATAGTGCTCCAGCACCGGGCGCTGCTCGCCGTCGACACGGCTTTCCAACTGCAGTCGCGGCTTGATGAAGTTGTAGTCACGCCGGGTCACCACGCTGGTGCGGGTTTCCACGCGAACATTGAAACGATTGATCGCCGGCGCGCCACCGGCCATGCCGCTGCCCGGCAAATACAACGTCGGCTCGGCGAGGCGCGGAAACACCGTCTGATCATCACCGAACACCAATACATGTCCTTCGGGGCTGTGCTGGAAGTGGTAATGAATGCCGACCTCGGCACACAGCCGCTGAATGAACGCCAGATCACTCTCGGCGTACTGCACGCAATATTCACGGGGTGGGTACTCACTGCCGAGACGGAATTCAAAAGCATCGCGCAGGATCGAGTGATCCTTGAGTATCTGCGCGACGATTTGCGGCACTGTCTGATGCTGAAAGATCCGCTGATTGATGCGGTGCGCGAGGTACGTCAGACGCGGGACAAGGCTGAGGTGATAACGTGTCAGACGTTTCCCGGAATCGCCCTGCCCGGCCTGATAAATCTGACCGTGAACGCCGGAACCGCTGGCGTCGAAACTCAGAAATGCCTGACAGTGCAGCAGGCTTTCGAGGTCCAGATCGGGCCGCTCACTGACCAGTTCCAGCTCGAAACGAAACGGTTGGCTGATGGCTTCCTTGCCCGTGAACTCAAGGACTTTGAGGTCATGCTGGGCGCCTTCGAGGGTCAACGTGAAACGCGGTTGATTGGCAGGCGCGAACATCCGATGTCTCTCTGCAGTGTGAGGGCGGGCGATTCTGCATGAGGAGCAAGGGGTGATCGATGGGCGACGGAAAAATCAGATTTGCCCTACTTTCATTGATGAAAAACCCTCTGAAAATTGGCACATCCGACTACAGACAAATCCGAACAAACACCACAAAACCCTGTGGGAGCTGGCTTGCCAGCGATGAGGTCGGCACCTTCAACTTATTCATTGACTGAAGCACCGCCATCGCTGGCAAGCCAGCTCCCACAGGTTTCTCCAGTGTCCGCAAGAAATCACAGGCACAAAAAAACGGCCCGTCTCCTGTAGGAAACGGGCCGCTTTCGTGTGAGCCGAAGCTCAGTGCATTACTTGTTCAGATTGAAATCTTTTTCCGCTGCTTCGAAGCGTTCGACCATGCCGCGAGTCGGTTCGCCCGCCTTGCTGACAAAGTAGATCGCCAGGCTGGCGAAGATGAAGCCCGGGATGATTTCGTACAGACCCAGCAGTTCGAAATGCTTCCAGACCACCACGGTGACTGCACCGACGATGATGCCGGCCAGTGCGCCGTTGCGGGTCATGTCTTTCCAGATAACCGAGATCAGTACAACCGGACCGAACGCAGCACCGAAACCAGCCCAGGCGTAGGACACCAGGCCCAGTACGCGGTTTTCCGGGTTGGCGGCCAGACCGATGGCGATCAGGGCAACCAGCAGAACCATCGCGCGGCCAACCCACACCAGTTCAACCTGGGACGCGGATTTACGCAGGAAAGTTTTGTAGAAGTCTTCGGTCAGGGCGCTCGAGCACACCAGCAGCTGGCAGCTCAGGGTGCTCATGACTGCAGCCAGAATGGCCGACAGCAGGACACCGGCAACCCATGGGTTGAAGAGGATCTTGGCCAGCTCGATGAACACACGCTCAGGGTTCTCGGTGACTGCACCCGCCACTTCCGGGTGCGCCGAGAAATAAGCGATACCGAAGAAGCCCACGGCCACAGTGCCGCCCAGGCACAGAATCATCCAGGTCATGGAGATGCGACGTGCCTTGGCAATCGACTTCACCGAGTCCGCCGCCATGAAACGCGCGAGGATGTGCGGCTGACCGAAGTAGCCCAGACCCCAGCCCATCAGCGAGATGATGCCGATGAAAGTGGTGCCTTTAAGCATGTCGAAGTTGCTTGGATCTTGTGCTTCGATGGCGAGGAACGTGGTGTCGACGCCGCCGGTGGCCAGCAGGACGATGATCGGCGTGAGGATCAGCGCGAAAATCATCAGCGTGGCTTGCACGGTGTCGGTCCAGCTCACTGCCAGGAAACCACCGATAAAGGTGTAGGCAATCGTCGCCGCAGCACCGGCCCACAGCGCCGTCTCGTAGGACATGCCGAAGGTGCTTTCGAACAGACGGGCACCGGCCACGATGCCGGAAGCGCAGTAGATGGTGAAGAACACCAGAATCACCACCGCCGAGATGATCCGCAGCAGGCCGCTCTTGTCTTCAAAACGGCTGGCGAAGTAGTCCGGCAGGGTCAGGGCGTCGCCGTTGTGCTCGGTCTGCACACGCAGACGGCCGGCAACGAACAGCCAGTTCAGGTAGGCACCGATGATCAGGCCGATGGCGATCCAGCTTTCGGAAAGACCGGACATATAGATGGCGCCCGGCAGGCCCATCAACAACCAGCCGCTCATGTCGGACGCACCGGCAGACAGCGCGGTGACGACGCTGCCGAGGCTGCGACCACCGAGAATATAGTCAGAAAGGTTGTTGGTGGAGCGATAGGCCATCAAGCCGATCAGCACCATTGCTGCGATGTAGATCACGAACGTGATCAGGGTTGGATTGCTTACGCTCATTGAGTTACGCCCTGGCTTTGTTTTTATGTAGCGGCAGTGGTGAACCGCTCGCAAACGACGACGTTTGGCAGACGATCCGGAATCCCGCGCATTTAGGACTGATGTTTCCCCAGGAAAGCCATCAGCCGGTGCGCCGGATTATTTCCGGTTGCACCTTGGGCGCGAATGCTATGCAACAAATCAAATAAGGTGCAACCAGTTTCGCGAGAATTAGTTGCACCTAGTCGGATTTATCGACAATCACCGTGTTTTTGCTCCCTTTTGTGGCAGTCATGGCCCTTTGCTAGAAGCAAAAGCACCAAGCAGGAGCAGCACTTTCGTACCAGAAAATAATTCCTGACGAGTTGCCTATTATTCCGACAAAAAAAGGGTTGCACCCGGTTGCACCTCGTTCAGCGCACGGCTAATCTTGCGGCCAGCTGATGCCACGCAACTGTGGCAACCATGAGGATAAAAATATGGCTACCACCACCCTTGGGGTCAAACTCGATGACCCGACCCGCGAGCGCCTGAAGGCTGCCGCAACCTCGATTGATCGCACGCCGCACTGGCTGATCAAGCAGGCAATTTTCAATTACCTGGAAAAACTCGAGGGTGGTGCAACCCTGACCGAGCTGAACGGTTTGACCGCCAAGGACGCCGATGAGGCGGGCGAAGTCCACACCGATCACGCCCACCAGTGCTTCCTCGAATTCGCTGAAAGCATCCTGCCGCAATCCGTTCTGCGCGCCTCGATCACCGCCGCTTACCGTCGCCCTGAGCCAGAAGTCGTGCCGATGCTGATCGAGCAGGCTCGCCTGCCGATCGCCATGGCTGAAGCCACCAACAAGCTTGCTGCCTCCATCGCGGAAAAACTGCGTAACCAGAAAAGTGCCGGCGGTCGTGCAGGCATTGTTCAGGGTCTGCTGCAGGAATTTTCCCTGTCGTCCCAGGAAGGCGTGGCGCTGATGTGCCTGGCCGAAGCGCTGCTGCGTATCCCGGACAAGGGCACTCGCGATGCGCTGATCCGCGACAAGATCAGCACCGGCAACTGGCACCCGCACCTGGGCAACAGCCCGTCGCTGTTCGTCAACGCGGCCACTTGGGGCCTGCTGCTGACCGGCAAACTGGTCTCGACGCACAACGAAGCCGGCCTGACCTCGTCCTTGAGCCGCATTATCGGCAAGAGCGGCGAGCCGATGATCCGCAAGGGCGTCGACATGGCCATGCGCCTGATGGGCGAGCAGTTCGTCACCGGCGAAACCATCGCCGAAGCACTGGCCAACGCGAGCAAGTTCGAAGCCAAGGGTTTCCGTTATTCCTACGACATGCTCGGCGAAGCCGCACTGACCGAGCACGACGCGCAGAAGTACCTGGCTTCGTACGAACAAGCCATCCACTCGATCGGCAAAGCCTCCCACGGTCGTGGGATTTATGAAGGCCCGGGCATCTCCATCAAACTGTCGGCACTGCACCCGCGTTACAGCCGTGCGCAGTACGAGCGTGTGATGGACGAGCTGTACCCGCGTCTGCTGTCGCTGACCCTGCTGGCCAAGCAATACGACATCGGCCTGAACATCGACGCCGAAGAAGCCGACCGTCTCGAACTGTCGCTGGATCTGCTCGAGCGCCTGTGCTTCGAGCCGCAATTGACTGGCTGGAACGGCATCGGTTTCGTCATCCAGGCCTACCAGAAGCGTTGCCCGTACGTGATCGACTATGTGATCGATCTGGCCCGTCGCAGCCGTCATCGCCTGATGATCCGTCTGGTGAAAGGCGCGTACTGGGACAGCGAAATCAAGCGCGCCCAGGTCGAAGGACTGGAAGGCTATCCGGTCTACACCCGCAAGGTGTACACCGACGTTTCCTACATCGCTTGCGCACGCAAACTGCTGTCGGTGCCGGAAGTCATCTACCCGCAGTTCGCCACGCACAACGCCCACACCCTGTCGGCCATTTACCACATTGCCGGTCAGAACTATTACCCGGGCCAGTACGAATTCCAGTGCCTGCACGGCATGGGCGAACCGCTTTACGAACAAGTTGTAGGCAAAGTTTCCGAAGGCAAGCTGAACCGTCCGTGCCGCGTGTACGCACCGGTCGGCACCCACGAAACCCTGCTGGCTTACCTCGTACGTCGCTTGCTGGAAAACGGCGCGAACACTTCGTTCGTCAACCGCATCGCCGATCAGTCGATTTCGATTCAGGAATTGGTGGCCGATCCGGTAGCGCAGATCGAGCAGATGGCGACCGTGGAAGGTGGTTTCGGCTTGCCGCACCCGCGCATTCCGTTGCCGCGTGACCTGTACGGTTCCGAGCGCGCCAACTCCAGCGGCATCGACATGGCCAACGAACATCGTCTGGCTTCGCTGTCCTGCGCCCTGCTTGCCACCGCGCACACCGACTGGAAAGCCGCGCCGATGCTCGGTTGCGCCTCCAGCAACGAAACACCAGCCGCCGTTCTGAACCCGTCGGATCACCGTGATGTGGTCGGTCACGTGCAGGAAGCCACCGTCGAAGACGTCGACAACGCGATTCAATGCGCGCTGAACGCAGCACCGATCTGGCAGGCCACCCCGCCGGCCGAACGTGCGGCGATTCTGGAACGTGCCGCTGACTTGATGGAAGGCGAGATCCAGCCGTTGATGGGCCTGTTGGCTCGTGAAGCCGGCAAGACCTACGCCAACGCCATCGCCGAAGTCCGCGAAGCGGTCGACTTCCTGCGTTATTACGCGGTGCAGGCGCGCAACGACTTCAGCAACGACGCCCACCGCCCTCTGGGTCCGGTGGTGTGCATCAGCCCGTGGAACTTCCCGCTGGCAATCTTCAGCGGCCAAGTCGCCGCCGCACTGGCTGCCGGTAACCCGGTATTGGCCAAACCGGCTGAACAAACTCCGCTGGTCGCCGCTCAAGCCGTGCGCTTGCTGCTCGAAGCCGGGATCCCGGAAGGCGTGCTGCAATTGCTGCCGGGTCGCGGTGAAACCGTCGGCGCTGGTCTGGTCGGCGATGAACGCGTCAAAGGCGTGATGTTCACCGGTTCCACCGAAGTCGCGCGTCTGCTGCAACGCAACATCGCTGGCCGTCTCGACAGCCAGGGCCGTCCGATTCCGCTGATCGCCGAAACCGGTGGCCAGAACGCAATGATCGTCGACTCCTCGGCACTGACCGAACAAGTCGTGATCGACGTGGTGTCGTCGGCGTTCGACAGCGCTGGTCAGCGTTGCTCGGCACTGCGCGTACTGTGCCTGCAGGAAGATTCCGCCGATCGCGTCATCGAAATGCTCAAAGGTGCCATGGCGGAAAGCCGTCTCGGCAACCCGGAGCGCCTGTCCGTGGACATCGGCCCGGTGATCGACGCCGAGGCCAAGGCTGGCATCGACAAGCACATCCAGGGCATGCGCGACAAAGGTCGCACCGTGTACCAGGTGGCTATCGCCGATACCGAAGAAGTCAAACGCGGCACCTTCGTCATGCCGACCCTGATCGAGCTGGAAAGCTTCGACGAGTTGCAACGCGAGATCTTCGGCCCGGTACTGCACGTGGTGCGCTACAAGCGCAAAGAGATCGATCAACTGATCCGCCAGATCAATGCTTCCGGTTATGGCCTGACGCTGGGCGTGCACACCCGCATCGACGAGACCATCGCCAAGGTGATCGACAACGTCAACGCCGGTAACGTCTACGTCAACCGCAACATCGTCGGTGCCGTGGTCGGCGTGCAGCCGTTCGGCGGCGAAGGCCTGTCGGGTACGGGTCCGAAAGCCGGTGGCCCGCTGTACCTGTACCGTTTGCTGGCGACACGTCCTACCGATGCCATCGAACAATCCTTCGCTCGCGGTGATGCCGTTATCGCCCCGGACGTTCGTTTGCGCGACGCCATGAGCAAACCGCTGAACGCCTTGAAAGCCTGGGCTGAAAGCAACAAGTACGCCGAGCTGAGCACCCTGTGCGCGCAGTACGCGGCGCAATCACAAAGCGGCATCACCCGCGTGCTGGCCGGCCCGACCGGCGAGAAAAACAGCTACGCGATCCTGCCGCGTGAGCATGTGCTGTGCCTGGCGGAAGTTGAAGGTGATCTGCTGACGCAACTGGCTGCGGTATTGGCCGTAGGCGGTTCGGCAGTGTGGCCAGAGTCCGACATCAGCAAGGCATTGTTCGCACGCCTGCCGAAGGAGATTCAGGCGCGGATCAAGCTGATTGCCGACTGGAATAAAGACGAGGTGGTATTTGATGCGGTTCTGCATCACGGTCATTCCGACCAGTTGCGCGGCGTTTGCCAGCAGATCGCCAAGCGTGCTGGCGCGATCGTTGGGGTTCAGGGCTTGTCCCAGGGCGAGACCAACATTGCGCTGGAGCGTCTGGTGATTGAGCGGGCATTGAGCGTTAACACTGCTGCGGCGGGTGGTAATGCGAGCTTGATGACCATCGGCTAATACCGATAAACCAGGTGCCTGTATCGGTGCCCGGCATAGCAACAATCCCTGTGGGAGCTGGCTTCCCAGCGATATCGATGTGTCAGTCACCATTAATATTGACTGATCTGCCGCCATCGCTGGCAAGCCAGCTCCCACAGTGTTTTGTGGTGTTGTTAAGTCGGCGCGCGGCTCCAACATCACGCCCATCAATCATCCTGTTCAGCCTTTATCAGCACGCCTAGACTCGGCCCAACCCCATTCCAGGTAGGCCGCCATGTCCGAGACGCTGCTCAGTTCCCGCAATCTGGCTTTCGAGCTGTATGAAGTCCTTGATGCCGAGGGCCTGACCCGGCGTGAGCGCTTTGCCGAGCACAATCGCGAAACCTTCGACGCCGCCATCGGCACCGCGCGCAACATCGCCGAAAAGTACTTCGCCCCCCACAACCGCAAGGGCGACGAGAACGAGCCGCGCTATGAAGACGGTAAGGCGATTCTGATTCCCGAAGTGAAACCGGCGGTGGATGCCTTTCTTGAGGCCGGATTCCTCAACGCCGCGAGAAGTTTCGAAGACGGCGGCATGCAACTTCCTACGCTGCTATCGCAAGCCTGTTTTGCGCATTTCCAATCGGCCAACGCGGCCTCGACTTCGTATCCGTTCCTGACCATGGGCGCGGCGAACCTGATCGAGAGCTTTGGCACCGAAGAACAGAAGCAACGCTTTCTGCAGCCGATGATCGATGGCCGCTTCTTCGGCACCATGGCCCTGACCGAGCCCCACGCAGGTTCATCGCTGTCGGATATTCGTACACGCGCCGAGCCTGCGTCCGATGGCACCTATCGCCTCAAAGGCAACAAGATTTTCATTTCCGGCGGCGATCATCCGCTCTCGGAAAACATCGTGCATATGGTCTTGGCCAAACTGCCGGACGCGCCACCAGGAGTGAAAGGCATTTCGCTGTTCATCGTGCCGAAGTTTTTGGTCAACGATGACGGCAGCCTCGGTGAGCGCAATGACGTGCTGCTGGCCGGGCTGTTCCACAAGATGGGCTGGCGCGGCACCACCTCCACAGCGCTGAACTTCGGCGATAACGGCGAGTGTGTCGGCTATCTGGTAGGCAAGCCGCATCATGGTTTGAGCTACATGTTCCAGATGATGAACGAGGCGCGGATCGGCGTCGGCATGGGCGCGGTAATGCTTGGTTATGCCGGTTATCTGTACTCGCTGGAGTACGCCCGCGAGCGTCCGCAGGGTCGGGTGCCGGACAGCAAGGATCCGACTACTGCGCCAGTGGCGATCATTCAGCACGCGGACGTCAGACGCATGCTGCTGACGCAAAAGTCCTACGTCGAAGGTGCTTTTGACCTCGGCTTGTACGCGGCGCGGCTGTTCGATGACACCACCACACTGGAAACCGAAGCCGAGCGCAAACAGGCCCACGAGTTGCTGGATCTGCTGACCCCCATCGTCAAATCCTGGCCCTCGGAGTTTTGCCTGAAGGCCAACGAACTCGCGATCCAGATTCTTGGCGGTCACGGCTACACCCGCGAATACCCGGTGGAACAGTACTACCGCGACAACCGCTTGAACCCGATCCACGAAGGCACTCACGGCATTCAGTCGCTGGACTTGCTCGGGCGCAAACTGGCGCAGAACGGTGGCGCGGGGCTCAAGCAACTGATTCGTCTGATCGCCAACACCGCTGAGCGCGCAACGGCGTACGAATCGCTGACGGCGTTGAGTGAGCCGCTGGAAAAACTGGTGGCACGCCTGCAAACGGTGACCATTGGTTTGCTGACCGATCTGGGGCAAGGCAAGGTCAACAGCAGCCTGGCGAACTCGGCGTTGTACCTGAAGGTATTTGGGCACGCGGTAATTGGCTGGCGCTGGCTGGAACAGGCGATTCGCGCCGAGGAAGGATTGGCCAAAGGCAATGCTGCGGATGCTGATTTCTATAAAGGCAAGTTGCAGGCGGCGCGGTATTTCCTGACGTGGGAAGTACCGGGTTGCCACCATGAACTGGCGTTGCTGGAGGCGCGGGATGATACATGTCTGGCGATGCAGGATGCGTGGTTCTGATCCGGATTATGCGTAGTGGCTGATGCCGTCTTCGCGGGCAAGCCCGCTCCCACAGGGTTCGGTGGTGTTCACACATCATGTGAACCGCCGCAATACCTGTGGGAGCGGGCTTGCCCGCGAAGGGGCCCGAACTGACGAAGCATCAGCTCAATTTAAACCCGCCCATCTGCCGCGCCAAATCATCCGCCAGCTTCTGCAACATCTGACAATCCTCACGACACGCCCGGACCTCCCCAGCCGTCGCCCGCGCCAGGTCGGAAATGCCCTGCACGTTGCGGTTGATCTCTTCAGTCACCGCCGACTGCTCTTCCGTCGCTGTCGCCACTTGGTGGTTCATGTCGCTGATACGCTCGACCTGCCCGGTAATCGCCGTCAACGACGCACCGGTGCGCTGGCTCGACTCAACTCCGGTGCCCGTCGCAGCCTGACCGGTGCGCATTGACGACACGGCGTTTTCCGCGCCTTGCTTGAGGCTGCCGATCATCTGTTGAATCTCGTCAGTGGAGGCCTGGGTGCGTCGCGCCAAGGTGCGCACTTCATCGGCGACCACCGCAAAGCCTCGGCCCATGTCACCAGCCCGTGCCGCCTCAATTGCAGCATTGAGCGCCAACAGGTTGGTCTGCTCGGACACCCCGCGAATCACCGCCAGCACCGAATCGATCGACGCCACCTGGTGCGCCAACTCACCCACCGCGCCGGCCGCCAGCCCAATCTCATCGGACATGCTTTCAATATGCCGGATCGAACCGCCAACGACTTCTCGCGCCTGCATCGCTTCATCCCGCGCGGTTTGCGAGGCGAGTGCGGCGTTGCCGGCGTTCTGCGCGATTTCCTGCACGGTCAGGCCCATCTCGTGAACGGCAGTGGCGACCATGTCGGTCATTTCCTGCTGACGGCCGGAACGCTCGGCGGTGTTCTCCACCACTTTCGCCACTTGCCCGACGGCCGTGCGCAGACGCTCGCTGGTGGTCAACACTTCGCCGATCATCCCGCGCTGACTGTCGAGGAAACGGTTGAAGCCGCGAGCGAGGTCGCCCAACTCATCGGCGCGGCTGGAATCTAACCGGTGGGTCAAATCTCCACCACCGCTACCGATTGCTACCAGCGCCGCTGTTACTTGGCGAATCGGTCGCACCAGACCCTGTGCCAGCCAGACCACCAAGGCGAGGCACACCAGCGCCACCGCCAGACCGATGCCGCCGCTCATCCACATCGCTTTGCGCGCTTCGGCGTAGATCTGCGACCGCGGCACTTCGGCCACCAGGGTCCAGCCTAAATCGCGCAAAGGCAGGCTGAAGGCGAGAAAGTCTTCTCCGTCACGCTGGAAGTTGCTGCTGACGGCATTTTTTTGACCGAGGACAGTCTGCGCAGCCGAAGCACCAATCTGCTCCGTCAAGGTGCGTTTACCACTGAATTGCGCCTCGGGATGCACCTGAATCAAACCGTCCGAACGCACCAAATAGACCTTGCCGCGCTCACCAAAGCTGAAGTTGTGGATCAGCTCCGACAACTCTTTCATGCTCAGCCCGAGCCCCGCGACGCCGACCACTTTGCCGGCCTGCTCGACCTTCAGGTCAATGAACAATGCCAACTCTCCAGTGGCCCCGTCGTTATCGATATTCAGGGTGCGCGGCTGATCGCTGTCGAGGAAAGAATAGAACCAGGCATCGGCCGGTTTGGAACGACTGAGGGTGCGATCCAGGCCTTTTTCGGTGATGTAATGATTGGATTCAGTGCCGATGATCAACGCAGTGAACGCTTTGTGTTCGGCGCGGATGCCTTCCAGATACTGCGCGAAGCCAACCGTTTTGCTGCCGTCCTCTCCCGAGGCCAGCCAGTCGCGGACCATGGTGTTGCTGGCAATGTCTTTGGCGGCGGTAAGCGGCTGGACGAGGATGCGTTCGATGTCGTTGCGCGTCGCTTCGATGCTCGACGGCAGGGCTTGTTCGACCAGATAGCTCTGGGCGAGGCGGTTGACCACCAGGGTATAAATGCCAACCACGATCAGAATGCTGACCAGCAGGGCGGTGCCCATGCTGAGAATCAGCTGCCATTGAATACTGCGTCGCCACAACTGCATGGAGCACCCCCAAAGAATAAGTGGCGGAAGCAATGCAACAGCCGTGCCGATTGTATACAACCTGATCGACAATCTATTCTTTGGTTGTGCGCAACCCCATCAACCCTGATTGATGGTCTTGGCGATGGTGTCGACCGTGGCGCTGACTTGCTCTTGGTAACGGTCGAGTTCTTCCTGATGCAGCTTCTTCATTTCAATCTGCTGCGAGCACAGATTCATCGCTGCCAGCACCAGCAAGCGGTCACCGATCAGTGTCGGGTATTTGCGTTTGGTGTCGGCCAATGCGGCTTTGAGCATCAGTGCCGCGTCCAGCAGGGTCTGTTCTTCCCCGGCCGGTGCCTTGATCGAATAGTCCTCCCCGAGAATGGAGATGACTTTTACCCCTGCTGTCTGGTGGTTCATGCGCTGACCGGACCTGCATTGACGCGATCAACCAGAGCTTGAATGCGTGCAGCGGTGGCGCCGTGCTTCTCTTCCTGTTCCATCAGGTTCAGTTGCAGGCTTTCGTTTTCATCCTTGGCCTGAGCCAGTTCCGTGGACAGGTTCTGGTTGGTTTGTGCGAGGGTCTGGTTTTGCTGCACCAGGTCGCTGACGAGCTGTTCCAATTGGCTGAGGGATGCTTCCAACATTTTGATCTTCCAGGCGTTTTTCAAAGGGCGCGTACGATAAAGAAAAGTCACCACAGATGCCAGGGTTAAACCGGCGCAAGGCCTTGATTTTCCTGGTGGGCGACCGTTCTCGCGAGTTTTAAAGACTGTGATTTACCGATCTTGTTCCTGCACTTCGTCGCCGGACGGCCGCTGCGACAAATGCGCACATGAACTAAAGAGTTCATTGGCCTGACCGATAAGTCATCCAACAGCAGTTTCAGCCCGCATGGATGCGGCCCTTCTCGGTATCCAGTCCATGTCCCTTCGCAATATGAATATCGCCCCTCGGGCGTTCACCGGTTTCGCCCTTATCGGCGGCCTGATGTTGATCCTCGGCGTCTTCGCCCTGAACCAGATGAGCAAAATCCGTGCGGCCGGCGAAGACATCGCCACCGCCAGCGTGCCGTCGATCAAAGCCCTCGATGAGTTCACCCAGCTGACCCTGCGTCTGCGCGTGCTGTCCTATCGCTTGCTGATCAACCGCGAAGCGGATGTGCAGCAGAAAACCATGGACCTGTTCGACATGCGCAACCGGCAGATCGCCGACGCCCAACG
Organism: Pseudomonas sp. 4CAES_32.4; assembly: GCF_058136335.1. Lineage (NCBI taxonomy): Bacteria > Pseudomonadati > Pseudomonadota > Gammaproteobacteria > Pseudomonadales > Pseudomonadaceae > Pseudomonas > Pseudomonas sp. 4CAES_32.4. The sequence continues at coordinate 515,654 of NZ_CM176882.1, read as the reverse complement.
CGCCTACGAACCTTTGATCGACGGCCCGCAGGAACGCGCGGCTTACGAGCAGTACGTGCAGTTGCTGGCGCAATACCGTCAGCTTGAAGACCGCATGAAAACCCTGTCGCGCAACAATCAGGTCGACGAATTGCGGCAGATGCTCAACAGCGATTTGCTGGCCAACTCTGAAGCGGTGAACACCGCACTCGCACGGCTGCTGGAGATCAACACCCAGCAGATCGCCGAGACTGATCAAGGCGCTTCTGATCAATATTCGATGTCGTTCAATCTGGTCGTGACCTTGTTGGTCATTGCTACCGGCCTGACCTTCCTGTTCGCCTGGCTGCTGACGGTCAGCATCACCCAGCCAATCTCCAAAGCACTGGACGCTGCGGAAACCATCGCTGAAGGCAACCTGACCCAGCCGATCCACGTCGACGGCAGCGACGAAGCCGGACGCCTGCTCGCGGCCATGGCCAAGATGCAAGCGAAACTGCGCGACACCTTGCAGCGCATTTCCGGTTCGGCCACGCAACTGGCCTCCGCCGCTGAAGAGCTGAACAGTGTCACCGACGAAAGCGCTCGCGGCCTGACCCAGCAGAACAACGAAATCGAGCAAGCGGCCACAGCGGTCAATGAAATGACCAGCGCCGTCGAAGAAGTCGCGCGCAACGCCGTGAGCACGTCGGAAGCTTCGAAGAACGCCACCACTTCGGCTGGCGACGGTCGTGATCTGGTGCAGGAAACGGTCAGCGCCATCGAACGCATGAGCGCCGACGTGCAGAGCACGGCATCGTTGATCGGTGACCTGGCCAACGAATCCCGCGACATCGGCAAGGTGCTGGACGTGATTCGCGGTCTGGCGGATCAAACCAACCTGTTGGCACTGAACGCTGCCATTGAAGCGGCACGCGCCGGTGAGGCCGGTCGTGGTTTTGCCGTGGTGGCCGACGAGGTTCGTGCCCTCGCGCACCGTACCCAGCAGTCGACCAGCGAGATCGAGCGAATGATCGGCAGCATTCAGAGCGGCACCGAACACGCCGTGGATTCGATGCGCAACAGCACCGAGCGCGCCGAGTCGACGCTGAACATCGCCCGTGGCGCCGGCATGTCGCTGGACACCATCAACACCGCCATCGTCGAGATCAACGAACGCAACCTGGTGATCGCCAGCGCCGCCGAAGAGCAGGCGCAAGTGGCGCGGGAAGTGGATCGCAACCTGGTGAACATTCGTGACCTGTCGGTGCAATCGGCGACCGGGGCGAATCAGACCAGTGCGGCGAGCAACGAGCTGTCGCGCCTGGCGCTGGACCTGAACAACATGGTTGGGCGGTTCAGCCTCTAAAAACAAAAGATCGCAGCCTTCGGCAGCTCCTACATGGGATTGATGTGAACCCTGTTTGATCGTTGCCACGTTCTGCGTGGTAATGCAGAGCGTGGCAACGATCAGCACCCTGTAGGAGTTGCCGCAGGCTGCGATCCTTTGATCTTGAAAAAACCTTTTTGACAGCATCACATTTCAACAGGTTAGAATCGCTGGCACGCAGACTGCATGGTCAGTTTGCGCCCGTCTTTATGTCTCTGGAGTACTGCCTTTGAATGCGACGACCATCAACAGCCTGTTCTTGATCGGCGCGTTGCTGGTAGGCGCAAGCATTCTCGTCAGTTCTCTTTCTTCCCGTCTCGGCATTCCGATTCTGGTCATCATTCTTGCGGTCGGCATGGCCGCCGGGGTCGATGGCGGCGGCATTATTTTCGATAACTACCCGACGGCCTATCTGGTCGGCAACCTCGCACTGGCGGTGATCCTCCTCGACGGTGGCTTGCGTACACGTGTCTCGAGTTTCCGCGTGGCGTTATGGCCGGCGCTGTCGCTGGCGACGGTCGGCGTGTTGATCACCACCGGGCTGACCGGCATGGCGGCAGCGTGGCTGTTCGACCTGAACCTGATTCAAGGCCTGCTGATCGGCGCCATCGTCGGCTCGACCGACGCCGCGGCGGTGTTCTCGCTGCTGGGCGGCAAAGGCCTGAACGAACGGGTCACCGCCAGCCTGGAAATCGAGTCCGGCAGCAACGACCCGATGGCGGTGTTTCTCACCGTGACCCTGATCGACATGCTCGCCAGTGGCCAGACCGGTTTGCACTGGAGTTTGTTGACCCATCTGATCCGCGAGTTCGGCATTGGCGGCGTGATCGGCCTCGGCGGCGGCTGGCTGATGTTGCAACTGGTCAACCGCATCAATCTCGCGGCGGGCCTGTATCCGATTCTGGTGATCGCCGGTGGTCTGGTGGTGTTCGCCCTGACCAACGCCTTGCACGGCAGCGGTTTCCTCGCCGTTTACCTGTGCGGCCTGGTCATCGGCAACCGCCCGGTGCGCAGCCGTCACGGCATTCTGCACATGCTCGACGGCATGGCGTGGCTGGCGCAGATCGGCATGTTCCTCGTGCTCGGGCTGCTGGTGACGCCGCATGACTTGCTGCCGATCGCCCTGCCCGCTCTCGGTCTGGCGCTGTGGATGATCTTGTTCGCGCGGCCGCTGTCGGTGATGGTCGGCCTGCTGCCGTTCAAGGCGTTCCATGGTCGCGAGAAGGCGTTTATTTCCTGGGTCGGCTTGCGTGGCGCGGTGCCGATCATTCTGGCGGTGTTCCCGCTGATGGCCGGCCTGCCGAATGCGCAGCTGTACTTCAATCTCGCCTTCTTCATCGTGCTGGTGTCGCTGCTGGTGCAAGGTACGAGCCTGCCGTGGGTCGCCAAACTGCTGAAAGTGACGGTGCCGCCAGAGCCTGCGCCGATTTCCCGGGCGGCGCTGGAAGTCCATGTCACCAGCGAGTGGGAGCTGTTCGTTTACAAGCTCGGCGCGGAGAAATGGTGCATCGGTTCGCCCCTGCGCGAGCTGAAAATGCCCGAAGGCACACGTATCGCAGCACTGTTTCGTGGCCAGCAACTGCTCCATCCGTCGGGTAGTACGGTGCTGGAAGTCGATGATTTGCTGTGTGTTATCGGCCATGAACACAACCTCGGCGCCCTCGGAAAACTGTTCAGCCAAGCCCCGCAACGAGGCCTCGATCTGCGTTTCTTCGGCGATTTCGTCCTCGAAGGAGACGCCCAGCTTAAAGCGGTTGCAGCGCTGTATGGCCTACCGGCCGACGGCATCGATCCGGACATGACCCTGGGCGCCTTCATTGCCCACAAGGTCGGTGGTGCGCCGATCGTGGGTGACCAGGTGGAGTGGAACAACACCCATTGGACCGTCGCGGTCATGGACGGGAACAAGATCGGCAAAGTGGGCGTCAGATTCCCCGAAGGAAGTCGCCCGGGCCCCGGGCTCTTCCTCTAAACTGCGTCCACTATCACTTGCTTGACCGGTCTCTATGCCTACCCTGCGCTCCTTTTTCGCCGCGGCCCTGCTGGGCCTGAGTCTTACTGTCGGCCCGATTTATGCCGCCGAACCGCCGTCCAGCGAAGCCGTACAGGCCAATCTGGACAAACTCGCCGACAGCAAACTGCCGGATGCCGACAAAAAGACCCTGCAAACCGTCCTGCAGAACACCCTCAATCAGCTGAACAATCAGCGTGATTACGAACAGAAGCTGATCGATCTCAAGCAGCAACTGGCGACCGCACCCAAGCAGACCATCGAAAACGCCCGCGAGCTGAGCCGTCTCAAGGCCACGGCAATCGTGCCGGTGGCGCAGCGTTTCCCCAAGGAATCGATTCCGCAACTGGAGCAGATCCTCACCGATCGCTCCACTCAGCAAAGTGATCTGCAAAAAGCCCTGGCCGACGCCAACAGCCTGATCATCACCGCGCAGACCCGTCCGGAACGTGCCCAGGCAGAAATCTCCGCCAGCCAGACACGCATCCAGCAGATCACCAACATTCTCAAGTCCGGCAAGGACGCGGGCAAAACGGTCACCGCCGAGCAGCGCGATCAGTTGAACGCCGAACTCGCCGCATTGAACGCGCTGATCCCGCTGCGCCGCCAGGAGCTGGCTGGCAACAGCCAGCTGCAGGATCTCGGCAACGCGCAGCATGACTTGCTCACGGAGAAATCCGACCGCCTCGACCGCGAGATCCAGGAACTGCAAACCCTGATCAACCAGAAGCGTCTGGCGCAGTCCCAGGAAACCGTGACCCAGCAATCCATCGAAGCGCAAAAGGCCGGCGGCAGCAGCCTGCTCGCCAGCGAAAGCACGGCCAACCTCAAGCTCTCCGACTACTTGCTGAAAAGCACTGACCGTCTCAACGAAGTCACCCAGCAGAACCTGCAGACCAAACAGCAACTCGACAGCCTGACCCAGAGCGATTCGGCCCTCGACGAGCAGATCAACGTGCTCAAGGGCAGCCTGCTGCTGTCAAAAATTCTCTATAAACAGAAACAGGCGCTGCCACGCTTGAAGGTCGACCGCGACCTCGCCGACCAGATCGCCGACATTCGCCTCTATCAGTTCGAAGTCAGCCAGCAACGCGAATTGCTCAGCAGTCCGACCACCTATGTCGACAACCTGCTCGCCACCCAGCCGCCGGAACAAGTCACCTCGCAACTGCGCAAAAGCCTGCTCGATCTGGCCAACACCCGCGCCGATCTGCTTGAGCGGCTGAACCGCGAACTGAGCGCGGTGCTCAACGAATCGATCACCCTGCAACTCAACCAGAAACAACTGCTCAGCACCGCGCAGAGCCTGCGCGCTACCCTCGATGAGCAGATGTTCTGGATTCCCAGCAACAAGCCGCTGGATATCGAGTGGATGCGCAGCGTGCCGGAGCGCCTGAAGCGTCAGATCGATACGCTCCCATGGGCCTCCAGCCTGAGCGAGCTGACCGATGGTCTGATCCAGCGACCGCTGCTGTTCCTGCCGTTGGCGCTGTTGATCGGCGCACTGCTGTGGCGGCGCAAGAATCTCTACGCGCGCCTGAACAAGGTTCACCAGGACATCGGTCACTTCAAACGCGACAGCCAATGGCACACACCGCAGGCGATCCTGATCAATATCTTGCTGGCAATGCCAGTGGCGCTGGGCCTGGCCCTTTGCGGCCTGGCCTTGCAGATCGACGCCCGTGGGCAGAACGCCAACATGGGCGCAGCGCTGCTGCAAATGGCTCAGGCATGGCTGGTGTTCTACACCGCCTACCGGATTCTGGCGCCGGGCGGTGTGGCCGAACTGCACTTCCGCTGGGAAAAGCCCCAGGTCGAATTCCTCCAAGGCTGGATCCGCCGACTCGGTCTGGTGGTGATGGCCCTGGTGACCATCGTCGCCGTCGCCGAACTGCAACCGGCTGCGCTGGCCGATGATGTGCTCGGCATGCCAGTGGTGCTGACCTGTTACGCCTTGATGGCATGGCTGCTCAGCCGTTTGCTGATCAGCAGCCCGGCCCACGAAAACACCTCGCTGTTCCGCAAAGCCGTCGGCGTGATGTTCACCCTGCTGCCGATCGCCCTGTTTGTCGCGGTGTGCTTCGGCTACTACTACACCGCGCTGAAACTCAGCGACCGCTTGATCAATACCCTGTACCTGCTGATGTTCTGGCTGGTGATCGAAGCCACTTTCGTTCGTGGCCTCAGCGTTGCCGCGCGGCGTCTGGCCTACCAGCGCGCCCTGGCCAAACGGCAGGCGGCGAAAGAGGCCGGCGACGGCGAAGCGGTGATCGAAGAGCCGACGCTGGATATCGAGAAGGTTAACGAACAGTCCCTGCGTCTGATCCGTCTGGCCCTGCTCGGCGGCTTTATCGCGGCGCTGTACTGGGTCTGGTCGGACCTGATTTCGGTGTTCTCGTACCTCGACAACATCACCCTGTACGAATACACCAGCGGCACCGGCGCCAACATGAGCATGGTGCCAATCAGCATCGGCGACATGCTCGGCGCGCTGATCATCATCGGCATCACCTTCGCCCTCGCGCGCAACTTGCCGGGCTTGCTCGAAGTGTTCGTGCTGTCGAAGCTCAATCTGGCGCAGGGCAGTGCCTACGCGACCACGACGTTACTGTCGTATGTGATCGCCGGCGTCGGTTTCGTCTCGACCCTGTCGACCCTCGGCGTGAGTTGGGACAAGTTGCAATGGCTGGTGGCGGCGCTGTCGGTCGGCCTCGGCTTCGGTATGCAGGAGATCTTTGCGAACTTCATTTCCGGCATCATGATCCTCTTCGAACGTCCGGTGCGGATCGGTGACACCATCACCATCGGCAACCTGTCGGGCACGGTGAGCAAGATCCGCATTCGCGCCACGACGATCACCGACTTCGACCGCAAGGACATCATTGTTCCGAACAAGACGTTCATCACCGGGCAACTGATCAACTGGTCGCTGACCGACACCATCACCCGCGTGACACTGAAACTCGGCGTCGATTACGGCTCTGATCTGGACTTGGTGAAAGAACTGCTGCTCAAGGCTGCCCGCGAGAATCCGCGCGTGCTGAAAGAACCCGAGCCGCACGTATACTTCCTCAACTTCGGCGAAAGCACGCTGGATCACGAGTTGCGCATGCACGTGCGCGACCTCGGTGACCGCAACCCGGTACTCGATGAGGTCAACCGCTTCATCAACCGCGAGTTCAAAAAACAGCACATCAACATCTCGTTCCGCCAGATGGAGGTTTACCTGAAGAACCTCCACGGTCAGGAATACAAGATGGTGCCGATCGAGCCGGAAACCAAAACCATCGTACCGCTGGCCGACGATCAGAAACCGCTGCAAGAGCCGCCGCCAGCCAAACTCGACTAACCGGTCTAATCCCAGCAGAATGCTCGGACATTCTGCTGGAGCAGGCCCTTGAAAGCCCTCGACGAACTGACCTTCGACAATCGCTTCGCCCGCCTGGGCGACGCGTTCTCAGCCCACGTGCTGCCCGAGCCGATCGACAACCCGCGTCTGGTCGTCGCCAGCCCGGCGGCCCTGGCCTTGCTGGATCTCGACCCCGCCACCGCTGAAACCCAAGAATTTGCCGAAGTGTTTGGCGGCCACAAACTGTGGGCCGATGCCGAGCCGCGAGCGATGGTTTATTCCGGGCATCAGTTCGGCGGCTACACGCCGCAATTGGGTGATGGTCGCGGCTTGCTGCTGGGCGAGGTCTACAACGCGGCTGGCGAGCATTGGGACTTGCACCTCAAAGGCGCCGGGCAAACGCCTTTTTCGCGCATGGGTGACGGTCGCGCCGTGCTGCGTTCGTCGATCCGCGAATTTCTTGCTTCCGAAGCGCTTTACGCGCTGAACATTCCGTCCTCGCGCGCAGCCTGCGTGATCGGCTCCGACACCCCGGTCTGGCGCGAAAAGCAGGAACGTGCAGCGATGGTGCTGCGTCTGGCGCCGAGCCACATCCGTTTTGGCCACTTTGAATATTTCTACTACACCAAACGCCCCGAGCAGCAGAAAGAACTCGGCGACCATGTGCTGGCGATGCATTTCCCGGAATGTCTGGAACAGCCGGAACCGTATCTGGCGATGTTCCGCGAGATAGTCGAGCGCAACGCCGAACTGATCGCCAAATGGCAGGCCTACGGCTTCTGCCACGGCGTGATGAACACCGACAACATGTCGATCCTCGGCATCACCTTCGACTTCGGCCCGTTCGCCTTCCTCGATGATTTCGACGCCAACTTCATCTGCAACCACTCGGATGATCAGGGCCGCTACTCGTTCAGCAATCAGGTGCCGGTGGGCCAGTGGAACCTCAGCGCACTAGCGCAGGCACTCACGCCATTCATCAGCGTCGAAGCCCTGCGCGAAACCCTCGGCTTGTATTTGCCGCTGTTTCAGGCGCATTACCTCGACCTGATGCGCCGCCGCTTCGGCTTCACTACTGCAGAAGACGACGACCAGAAACTGCTGGAGGATCTGCTGCAACTGATGCAGAACAGCGGCGTCGACTACACGCTGTTCTTCCGTCGTCTCGGCGAGGAATCACCTCGGGAGGCTGTCGCCCGATTGCGCGACGACTTCGTCGACATCAAAGGTTTCGATGCCTGGGGCGAGCGCTACGTCGCCCGCGTTGCCCGCGATGGCGACACCGATCAAGAACAGCGCCGCACCCGCATGCACGCAGTCAACCCGCTGTACATCCTGCGCAATTATCTGGCGCAAAAGGCTATCGATGCGGCAGAACAAGGCGATTACACGGAGGTACGCCGGCTGCACGCGGTGCTGAGCAAACCGTTTGAACAGCAGCCGGGGATGGACGGTTATGCCGAGCGGCCTCCGGAGTGGGGCAAGCACTTGGAGATCAGTTGTTCTTCCTGAGCAGGGTCAGGTGAACACGTCGATCGGCACATTAAAGTGTTCGGCCAACCAGCGGATTTGGCGCAAGTTGAGCTTGCGCTTGCCGCTCAAAATCTCCGAGACAACCGATTGAGTGCCGACACCCGGCAGGTCACTCTGGGTCAAGCCGTGCTCGCGCATCATGTAACCAAGCACCTCTTCGCCACTCGCTTGGGCCATGGGGTGATGGGTGTGATCCCATTCTTCGATCCAGTCGCCGATGATGTCGACCAAGCTCATTAACGGGTGCGACTCATCATCGCCGGTAATTTCCAGCAGTTCATCGACAGCCAACACCAAGGCATCGTAGTCGTCTTCGTTTTCTGGCAACTGCAGAAAACGAGTAAAGAGACCCGGACTTTGGTCCGCATCGGAATCAAGGCAAACAATTTCAAAGCCAACAGAGTCCCCGGTGAGCGAGCTCGTCCGGGTCTTTAAGGTTTTTAGATATTCAGAGCCCTTCAGAAGCTCCGAGAGTGGAAGGCGTTTAACTGTCTTGGCGGTCATAGGAAAGTATTTCGCTCAGGTCTGCACAAGATGACCGATTAGATAAAATACAGATAGTCAGCCTCCGCGCAGCCGTGCGTAGGCCCTTTCCTCAACTGAGGAAGGTAATGACCTACAGATCAATTCCTTGATAATCGTGACTTTGCCTCCAGATCAGTCTCATAGACTTCCTGCCTGAGAGCCCAACATGACCGCCCCACTCCTCATCCCCTGCCCCTCCTGCAACGGCCTCAACCGCATTCCCGCCGAGCGCCTTGCGGACCAGCCCAAGTGCGGCCGCTGCAAATCAGCCGTGCTGTTGAGCAAACCGTTCGAACTCAAGCAAGGCGATTACGCCAGCCAGATCAAAGGCGATCTGCCGTTGCTGGTGGATGTCTGGGCCGAATGGTGTGGGCCATGCAAGTCGTTTGCGCCGGTATTCGAGCAGGCGGCGGCGCAACTGGCGGGCAAGTGCCGCTTGGCCAAGCTCGATAGCGAAGCGAATCAGCAGTTGTCGGCGCAGTTGGGGATTCGATCGATTCCGAGTCTGATTCTGTTCAAGAACGGCCGGGAAGTGGCGCGGCAGAGTGGTGCGTTTCCGCTGCCACAGTTGATGGCTTGGCTGCGTAGCCAGGGGATCTGACACACCGTAAAACAATGTAGGAGTGAGCCTGCTCGCGATAGCGTCCTGTCAGCCAACACTTGAGTGACTGAAAGGACGCTATCGCGAGCAGGCTCACTCCTACAGGGGATTTGCGTCGCTCAGGGATCAGTGACCTTCGATCAGGTTATGCAATTCGACGAATTGCTGGGTCAGTTTGTGCCGCGGATCGAGGTGGATCAGCGGCATGCTGGCCTGGTGCGATTCGCGCATGCGCACCGAACTGTTCAGGTACACCGGCAGTACTGGCAACCCTTCGGCAATCAGCTCATCGAGGATCTGCTGCGGCAAACTGGCCCGCGCCTGGAACTGGTTGACCACGATGCCTTCGACTTCCAGACCTTCGTTGTGGTCTTCCTTCAGCTCTTCGATTTCCGCGATGAGCCCGTACAGGGCTTGGCGGGAAAAACTGTCGCAGTCGAAAGGAATCAACACGCGATCAGCGGCAATCAGCGCTGATACCGCGTAGAAATTCAACGCCGGCGGCGTATCCAGGTAGATGCGGTCGTAATCTTCGGACAACTCATCGAGCAACTTACGCAGCTTGTTGATCTTGTGCTTGGCCTCAAGCTTGGGCTGCAGGTCGGCCAGTTCGGCGGTTGCGGTGATGATGTGCAGGTTGTCGAACGGGGTTTCGTAGATGTCGGCCTGATTCTTCTTCGAGAATGGCCCGGAAGACAGGGTTTGCTTGAAGAAGTCGGCAATGCCCATCGGAATGTCATCGCCCGTGAGCCCGGTCAGATATTGAGTGGAGTTGGCCTGGGCATCGAGGTCGACCAACAACGTGCGATACCCCTCGCTGGCGCTGACCGCCGCCAGATTGCAGGCAATGCTGGATTTGCCTACGCCACCTTTCTGATTGAACACCACGCGCCGCATGACCAAACCTCCGTGTATCAAAGAATGACCGAGTGTAGATGCGCGCGGCCTCGCTTCGCTACCTCCACGGACACGGACTACAAAGTCAGGTGCAAATATCCGCGCATACCCGGCGTAGAAACTGCCATTGATCGTCGACATGCCCGACAGACAAGCCGCTGACAATCTGGATAATGGCCAATTGACAGTTTTATCGCGAACCACTCGGTACATTTCGCTGCACAAAATGTAACCAGCATTTGCTACACACTCGTCGCACCGGGATAATGCGCGCCACTCGGCGCCAAGCGCCACGCCACGCCCGTCGCGGTTCTGGTGACTCAACGCGTCAATAAAAGCCCGCAGGGGCGGGATGAATGTCCGTGATCAACTTCAACATCGCCCAATGGCGCGCGTGGGCCCCCGGGCTCGACAGCGTGGACGCCTGGCAGGCCTGGAGCCGACAACCGGTCGTGCTCCAGAGCAGTGATGCCGCGCCCGATGTGTCGTTTTTGCCGGCCATGCAGCGTCGCCGCCTCAGCCGACTGGCCCGCATGGCGTTCAGCGTTGGCTGGCCTCTGGCCGACGGACGGGAGAATCTGCCGCTGGTGTTCGTTTCGCGTCATGGTGAAACCCCGCGCACTTACGAGATCCTCAGCGATCTGGCCACCGAACAACCGCTGTCGCCGACCCAGTTCAGCCTCTCGGTGCACAACGCGATCATTGGCCTGTGGTCGATCATGCGCGGCGAGACCAGCGAAATGACCGCCCTCGCGGCGGCGGGCGATGGCCTCGAACACGGCATGCTCGAAGCCGCTGCCCTGTTGAATGAGGGCGCCCCCGCCGTGCTGCTGGTGATCACCGAAGAACAGCCGCCCGTCGCCTACTCGAAGTGGATCGATGACGTGCCGTTTCCGTACGCCTTAGGCCTGCTGCTCACTCCCGGTACCGACTGGCGGCTGACCCTGAACAGCCCCTCAGAAGCACTGTCCAAACCGCACTGGCCCCACGCGCTCAATCTGCTGCGAATCCTGCTCGGTCAGCAAACCCTTTGCCAACATGCCTGGAAAAATCGTGTATGGACCTGGCAACGCAACCTGTGACCGGGAATAACCGCGACGCCTACTATTGGCGCCTGCTGGCCACCGCAGCGAGTTTCGCCCTGTTCGGCTTCGGCGGGCTGTGCCTGCGTGTGTTGGTGTTTCCGCTGCTGGGCTGCCTGCCCGGTGACGCGCTCAGGCATCGCCAGCGTGCGCGCCAGACCGTCAGTCGGCTGTTCTGGTTTTTCGTGCGGTTCATGGCCCGCACCGGCGTGCTGACCTACGACATTCAGGGCGCCGAACGCCTTGGCCGCCCGGGGCAGATGATCATCGCCAACCACCCGTCGCTGATCGACGTGGTGTTCCTCATCGGTCTGGTGCGCCAGGCCAATTGCGTGGTGAAGAAAAGCCTGTGGGAAAACCCCTTCACCCGTGGCCCCTTGCGCAGCACCGAGTACATCAGCAACGACGGCAGCATGGACATGCTCGATGCCGCTGCCGAGTCGCTGCAAAGCGGCCAGACCCTGATCATTTTCCCCGAGGGCACACGCACCCAGCCGGGTCAGGCACCCGCCTTTCATCGGGGGGCGGCGGCGATTGCCCTGCGCGGTGCGAAAATCCTCACCCCGGTGGTGATCAAGGTCAGCCCGACCACGCTGACCAAAGCCGAGCCGTGGTATCGCATCCCGTCTCGCCGCGTGCACTTCAGTTTTCGCGTCGGGGCCGATATAGACCCACAAGCCTTCGCCGCGCAGGGGCCTGCACCGCAAGCCTCGCGCAAGCTCAACGATTATTTGCACTCTTACTTTATTAAGGAGCTCGCCGAAGATGAGCGATCTGAACACTCATAGCCTGCTGCATGACATCAAACTGCTGATCATCGATGCCCTCGGCCTCGAAGACATCAGCGCCGACGACATCGGCGATGAGCAAACGCTGTTCGGCGAAGGCCTGGGCCTGGATTCCGTCGACGCGCTGGAACTGGGTCTGGCGATCCAGAAAAAGTACGGCATCAAGATCGACGCCGACGCCAAAGACACCCGCAACCATTTCACCAACGTGGCCAGCCTTGCGGCGTTCGTCACGGCAAAACAGGCAGCTTGAGACCGGACCATGCAAACTCGTGACGACATTTTCAACACCCTGCGCGATGCCCTGGTCGAGCTGTTCGAACTGGATCCGGCCCGTGTGAGCCTGGACTCCAACCTGTATCAGGATCTGGAAATCGACAGCATCGATGCGGTCGATCTGATCGATCACATCAAGCGTCAGACCGGCAAGAAAATTGCCGCTGAAGAATTCAAATCAGTGCGCACGGTCGGTGACGTGGTCGAGGCGGTGTACCGTCTGGTTCAACCGGCCGCATGAGCCGATTGATCGGCCTCGGCCTGCTGCTGGCCGGTCTGCTGTACCCCTTTGCGGTGTATTTCGGCATGGAGCATTTTGCTCCGTGGCAGTTCGGCCTGCTGCTCGGCAGCCTGTGGCTGGCGCGGGCCCTGACCGGCGAGCGCAAACCCGGCAGCCTGTGGATGGCCTGCGTGGCAATCGTGTTTTGCCTGCTGCTGGCGCTGTTCGACAGCCCGCTGTTGCTGCGCTGGTACCCGGTGCTGATCAGCGCCTTCATGCTGGTGCTGTTCAGCCTGAGCCTGAAATACGGCCCGCCGATGGTCGAGCGAATGGCGCGCCTGCGCGAGCCAGAGCTGCCGGACATCGCGATTCGTTACACACGCAAGGTCACCGTGGCCTGGAGCGTGTTTTTCTTCTGCAACGGTTTATGCGCCGCCCTCCTCACCCTGTGGGCGCCGCTGAATTGGTGGATGTTGTACACCGGCCTGATCTCCTATGGATTGATCGGCCTGATGTTTGCCATTGAATGGCTGATACGACAACGGGTAAGAGGCCGTACATGAACTGGATAAAACTTGAGCAGCTATTGCTCAAGGCTGTGCCGGCACGAGCGATCTGCGCTGCGCCGGCACTCGATCACGCGCAACTGTGCGAGCAGGCGTTGAGCGTCGCCGCCGGCCTGCAAGCGCAGGGCGTGAAGCGCCTGGCCGTGCACCTGGAAGATGCCGCCGAACTGGCCGTCGCGCTGCTCGGCGCCTGGCGCGCAGGTGCCAGCGTGTTGCTGCCGGCCGATTTGCAGGCACAGACGCGCCAGCGCTGGTCGGCTGAAGTCGATCTGTGGCTGACCGATCATGCCGATGATGCACACCTCGATGACCTCTATCTGCCGGCATTGCCCGCTGCCGAACTGGACCTCGACCACTGCTGCCTGAGCCTGTGCACCTCCGGCTCCAGCGGCGAACCCAAGCGTATCGACAAGACCCTGCGCCAAATGGCCAACGAGGTCGAAGCGCTGGAGCTGCTATGGGGCGCGGATCTTGGTGAGGCATGCATCATCGGCAGCGTCGCCACCCAACATATCTACGGTCTGCTGTTTCGTGTGTTGTGGCCGCTGTGCGCCGGGCGCCCGTTTGTGCGCAATCAACTGGCGTTCCCCGAAGACTTGCAGCGTGCCAGTCGCGAATATCCAGCCTTCGCTTGGGTCGCCAGCCCGGCCCTGCTCAAGCGCATGGGCGATAACCTCGACTGGCCGGCCCTCAGCGCTGTGCGTCGGGTATTTTCCTCCGGCGGCGCGCTACCGGCAGAAGCCGCACAAAGCCTGCAGCAACGTCTGGGACAATGGCCAACAGAAATCCTCGGCAGCTCGGAAACCGGCGGTATCGCCTGGCGTCAGGGCCAGCCACTGTGGCAACCGTTTGCCGGTGTCGAGCTGAGTCAGGACAACGACGGCGCGCTGCTGGTCGCCTCGCCCTACCTGCCCGCCGGGCACATTGAACACACCGCCGACGCCGCGCGGATTGGCGCCGATGGTCGCTTCGAACTGCTCGGGCGCCTGGACCGGATCGTCAAACTCGAAGAGAAACGCATATCCCTACCGATGCTCGAACAAGCCTTGGTCGCTCACGACTGGGTCGCCGAAGCGCGTCTGGGTGTGGTGCAGGAAAACCGTGCGTCCCTCGGCGCTTTGCTGGTGCTCAGCGAGTCCGGTCTGTTTGCCTTGCGCGAACACGGCCGGCGCAGCCTGACGGAAAGCCTGCGCAAGCATCTGAGCCAACATTGCGAAGCGCTGGCGCTGCCTCGGCGCTGGCGTTTGCTGCGGCAATTGCCGCTGAACAGCCAAGGCAAACTGCCTCAGGCCGACGTCGAAGCATTGCTGCTTGCTCCGCGACCGAAAGCCCCAGAAGTGCTGGAGCAAAGCGAAAATGAGGGTGAATGGAGCCTGCAACTGAGCGTGCCAGCGGATCTGGCCTATTTCACCGGCCACTTCCCCAAGGCCCCGGTGCTGCCAGGCGTCGTGCAAGTGGAATGGGCGCTGAATCTTGGCCGCCAGCTGCTCAACCTGACCGGCGCGTTCGCCGGCATGGAAGTGCTGAAATTCCAGCAACTGGTGCGCCCCGGCGATGAAATCCAGCTGCACCTGCGCTTTGATCCAGAGCGCAGCAAACTGTATTTCGCTTACCGCAATGACACGGCGACCTGCTCCAGTGGCCGCATTCTGCTGGGAGCTGCCCATGCATAACCCCTGCGCCGTGATCCCGGTTTATAACCACGAAACCGCGATCGGCACCGTGGTCGACGCCCTGCTTGCGCAAAACCTGCCATGCATTCTGGTAGACGATGCCAGCAGCCAATCCTGCGCCAAGGTGCTCGATACGTTGGCCACTCGCGACGACGTGTATCTGGTGCGCCTCACCGCCAATCAGGGCAAGGGCGGCGCAGTGATGACCGGTCTGCGTGAGGCCTCAAGACTGGGCTTCAGCCATGCGCTGCAGGTCGACGCCGATGGTCAGCACGACCTTCACGACGTCGCCCGTTTCGTTGAAGAATCCCGTGCCCATCCCGAGGCGCTGATCTGCGGGTTTCCGCTGTTCGATGAAAGCGTGCCCAAGGGCCGCTTGTACGCACGCTACCTGACTCATGTGATGGTGTGGATCAACACGCTGTCACTGCAGATCCGCGACTCGATGTGCGGGTTTCGCGTTTATCCGCTGGCCTCGACGCTGGCGGTGATTGATTCGGCAAAAATCGGCAAACGCATGGATTTCGACTCGGACATTCTCGTGCGCCTGTCGTGGCGCAATCAGCCGATGCGCTGGCTGCAAACCAGCGTGCACTACCCGCTGGACGGCGTGTCGCACTTCCGCCTGTTCCACGACAACGCGCTGATTTCGAGCATGCACACGCGGCTGTTCTTCGGCATGTTGCTGCGCTTTCCACTGATCCTCTGGCGACGGTGGCGAGCATGACCAACGAGGTCGACAAGAAGCACTGGGCTGACCGCGAAGAACGCGGCAGCTTCCTGCTGATGAAATTCACCGCGTTCGCCGCCAAGGTGTTGGGCCGACGCCTGCTCAGCCCGTTGCTGTACGGCATCGTGCTGTATTTTTTCCTGTTCGGTCGCACCGCACGGCGCAGTGCCTGGCAATATCAGCAGCGCTTGGCTGACTGGAATCAGCGCGAGGATTTGCGCCCGACGCATTGGCGGGTGTTCGGCCAGTTCATGGCCTTCGCCGATTCGATGCTCGACAAGCTCGACGTGTGGAACGGCAAGCTAAGCATCGAACAGATCGAAATCATCGACCCGGCGCTGCTGCGCAATCAATTGCGCGGCAGTCGTGGGCAACTGCTGGTCGGCGCGCATTTGGGCAATCTCGAAGTGTGCCGCGCACTGGCGGAGATCGGCGAAAAGGTCACCATGAACGTGCTGGTGCACACCAAGCACGCCGAGCAATTCAACCGCCTGCTCGGTGAAGCCGGGGCGACCAACCTGCGCCTGATCCAGGTCAGCGAACTCGACCCGGTGATCATGCTGCAACTGCACGAACGCCTGGAACGCGGTGAGTGGCTGGCGATTGCCGGCGACCGCGTGCCACTGCACGGCGGACGTAGCGTGACCGTCGACTTCCTCGGCCACCCGGCGCCGTTCCCGCAGGGCCCGTGGCTGCTGGCCGGCCTGCTGAAGTGCCCGGTCAATCTGCTGATGTGCCTGAAACAACCGGACGGCCACTATCGCCTGACCCTCGAACCCTTCGCCGACGCCGTGGTGTGGAAGCGCAGCGAGCGCGAGCAGGTCATTCATCAGTGGGCCACCCGCTATGCGCAGCGCCTGAGTCACTATTGCCTCGAAGCGCCGCAACAATGGTTCAACTTTTACCCTTTCTGGAAGACCGATGACGACGCCAACCCATGAGCCGGTAACCTTCGGCGAACGCCCTTTGCGCATCGAAGACGTGCTGGCCCTGGCCAACCGTCAGGCGCCCGTGCAATTGCAGAGCGACGCCGAGTATCGCGAGCGCATCGCCAAAGGCGCGCGGTTCCTCGATTCGCTGCTGGACAAGGAAGGCGTGATCTACGGCGTGACCACCGGTTACGGTGATTCCTGCGTGGTGGCAGTGCCGCTGCATCACGTCGAAGCGTTGCCGCGTCATCTCTACACTTTCCACGGTTGCGGCCTCGGCAAACTGCTCGACGCGCAAGCCACCCGTGCAGTGCTGGCGGCGCGTTTGCAGTCGTTGTGCCATGGCGTCTCCGGGGTCCGCGTCGAACTGCTGGAGCGGCTGCACGCGTTCCTCGAATACGACATTCTGCCGCTGATTCCTGAAGAAGGTTCGGTCGGCGCCAGCGGTGATCTGACGCCACTGTCCTACGTCGCCGCGACACTGTCCGGCGAGCGTGAAGTGATGTTCCGAGGTGAACGTCGCCAGTCCGCCGATGTGCACCGCGAACTCGGCTGGACTCCGTTGGTGCTGCGCCCGAAAGAAGCGCTGGCGCTGATGAACGGTACGGCCGTGATGACAGGCTTGGCCTGCCTCGCTTTCGCTCGCGCCGATTACCTGCTGCAACTGGCCACGCGCATCACCGCGCTCAACGTGGTCGCGCTGCAAGGCAATCCCGAGCATTTCGACGAACGCCTGTTCGCCGCCAAACCGCATCCGGGGCAAATGCAGGTCGCCGCGTGGCTGCGCAAGGATCTGGCGATCGATGCGCCCACCGCGCCGCTGCACCGCTTGCAGGATCGTTACTCACTGCGCTGCGCCCCACACGTACTCGGCGTGTTGGCCGACAGTTTGAACTGGCTGCGTTCGTTCATCGAAACCGAACTGAACAGCGCCAACGACAACCCGATCATCGACGCCGAAGCCGAGCGCGTTTTGCACGGTGGGCACTTCTACGGCGGCCACATCGCGTTCGCCATGGACAGCTTGAAAAACCTCGTGGCGAACGTCGCCGACCTGTTGGATCGCCAGCTCGCTTTGCTGGTCGACGAGCGCTACAACCACGGTCTGCCGAGCAACTTGTCCGGCGCGCCAGCGGACCGCGCGATGATCAACCACGGCTTTAAAGCCGTGCAGATTGGCACCAGTGCCTGGACCGCCGAGGCGCTGAAAAACACCATGCCGGCCAGCGTGTTCTCGCGCTCCACCGAGTGCCATAACCAGGACAAAGTCAGCATGGGCACCATCGCCGCCCGCGATGCGATCCGTGTGCTGGAACTGACCGAACAGGTCGCCGCCGCCACCCTGCTCGCCGCCAATCAAGGCGTGTGGCTGCGCGCTCAGGCTGAAGACGCGCGACCGCTGCCGCCATCGCTCGCCGCGATGCACGAAGAACTCGACAAAGACTTCCCGCCGGTCATCGAAGACCGCGCGCTGGAAGGCGAACTGCGCCTGTGCCTGCAGCGCATCGCCGCGCAACACTGGAGGCTGCATGCGTAGCGCCGGAGTACTTCACGCCGACACCGAAATCCTCGTGCCGTTTTTCGACGTCGACACCATGCACGTGGTCTGGCATGGGCATTACGTCAAATACCTCGAAGTGGCGCGGTGCGCGCTGCTCGACAGGATCGGCCACAACTACACGCACATGGTCGAGTCTGGGTTCGCCTGGCCGATCATCGACCTGCAACTGCGCTATGTGCGCGGCGCGGTGTTTGGTCAGCGCCTGAATGTGCGCGCCAGTCTGGTCGAATGGGAAAACCGTCTGAAGATCAACTACCTGATCACTGACCTGCACAGCGGCGAACGCCTGACCCGCGCCAGCTCGGTGCAGGTCGCCGTCGAAGTGAGCAGCCGCGAGATGCAACTCGCTTCGCCGAAAGTCTTCACCGATGCCGTGGAAAGGATGCTGCGATGAATGTTTTTGTGAAAAGCCTGAGCGCACTGGCGCTGCTGGCGATGTCGACACTGGCCAACGCCTTCGACCTGCAACAACTCAGTGAGCAACTGGCGAAACCGGAGGTGATCCACGGCCAGTTCACTCAGGAAAAACACCTGCGCGCCCTGCCACAGCCGCTGATCAGCAAGGGCCGTTTCGTCCTCGCAAAAAATCACGGCCTGCTCTGGCTGCTGAAAACCCCGCTGCAACAGGACTATCGCATCAGCGCCAAAGGCATCGCCCGCCGTGACGGCGATGGTTGGCAGCTGCTGCCAAACAAGAGCGCCGGGGCCGAGCAGAACCGCTTGTTCCTCGCCGTGCTGCAAGGGGACAGCAGCGGCCTGCAACGGGATTTCGAACTGGCCCTGAGCGGTGACGCGCAACAGTGGAAACTTACGCTGACACCGCGCTCGGTCTTGCTCAAGCAAGTGTTCAAGCAGATCAATATCGACGGCGGCGCGCTGGTGCAAACCATCGAACTGCTGGAAACCCAGGGCGACAGCACCGTGCTGCGCATGCAGGACAGCACCGCCGGGCAACCGTTGAGCGACGCGGAGCAACATGACTTTGCCGAGTGAACGCAGGCTGCCCTGGCTGTTTCTGATCCTGCTGCTGGCCGTCGTTGCGCTGGCGGGTTGGCAGTGGCGCGACGGTGCGCCGCTGTCGGCGAATCTGATGGAACTGGTGCCCGGCACTAATCCGGACGCTCTCGAACTGCGTGCCGAACAGCGCATGCAGGAACCGCTCAACCGCGAAATGCTCGTGCTGGTCGGCCACGCCGATCGCCAGCAAGCGGTGGCCATGGCGCAGACCCTGGGCGAGCAATGGCAGGCCAGCGGCCTGTTCGAAAAAGTGCAGTGGAACCTGCAAGCGGATCTGCCGGCCCTGCGCACGCAACTGCTGCTGGGGCGCCTGGCGATGTTGTCGGCGGACGATCAGCAACTGCTCACCGAACACCCCGATGTGTTCATCCATCAACGAGTGCAGGCGCTGTTCGACCCGTTCAGCGGGTTCAGTCTGGTGCCGAATCAGGACGATTGGCTGGGCCTGACCGCACGCATCCAGAACAGTCAGCCACAACACGGTTCGGTGCAACTCGACATCGGCAGCGGCGCACTGGTTGCCGATGCTGACGGCAAGAGTTGGGTCATGCTGCGTGCGCGCACCACTGGCAATGCCTTCGACATGAATCTGCCGCTGCAAGTGGCCGATCTGCTCAAGCAAAGCCGCGAACAAGCAGCGAAAGCCGACGTGCAATTGCTTGCCGCCAGTGGCCTGCTGTATGCGGCCAATGGTCAGCAACAAGCGACACGCGAGATGACCTGGGTCGGCGGCGGTGCCACTGTCGGCATTCTGTTGTTGCTGCTGTTGGCGTTTCGTCGCTGGCGCGTGCTGCTGGCGTTCGTGCCGGTGCTGGTCGGCATGCTGTTCGGCGCGGTGGCCTGCGTGGCGCTGTTTGGCCACATGCATGTGATGACCCTGGTACTCGGCTCCAGCCTGATCGGCGTGGCGGTGGATTACCCGCTGCACTATCTGTCGAAGAGCTGGAGCCTGAAGCCGTGGCGCAGCTGGCCGGCCTTGCGTCTGACCTTGCCCGGCCTGACCCTGAGCCTGATCACCAGCGCCCTCGGCTATCTGTCGCTGGCGTGGACGCCGTTCCCGGCGCTGACGCAAATCGCGGTGTTCTCCGCCGCCGGGTTGCTCGGCGCTTATCTGTCAGCGGTGTGCCTGCTGCCGGCACTGCTGAAAAATGTCGAACTGCGTCCCGCCCAATGGCCGCTGCATCTGGCCGAGCGCCTGGTCAATCTGCGCGAAAAACTCCTTGAATACGTACGCACACCGGTTCTTCTGGCGCTGCTGATCGCCTTCTGCGTCGGCGGCCTGGTGCAACTGCAAAGCAAGAACGACATCCGTCAGTGGGTCGGTGCGCCGCAACAGCTGACCGATGAAGCGCAAACCATCGCGAGGATCACCGGCTATCAGCCCACCAGTCAATTCTTCCTCGTGCGCGGTGCCGATCAGCAGCAGTTGCTGGAACGCCAGGCCGCGCTGAGCGAGCGCTTGGAACAACTGGTCAATCTCGACAAGCTGCAAGGCTATCTGGCCCTCGATCAACTGGTCAGCCCGCCGAGCCAGCAAGAAGAGGTGCGCGCGGCGCTGAACAAGTTGCCGCAATACTGGCAGCCGCTGCTGGACCTCGGCGTGCCGCTCGCCGCGCTGCAAACCGAGTTGCAACAGTTGCAGACCGTGCCGGCCGAAGACATCGACACCGCGCTCGCCGGCCCGCTCGGCGAACCCTATCGCATGCTCTGGCTGGGTCCGACCGAAGACGGTGTGGCGGCAATAACCAGCCTGCAAGGTTTGAACAACCCTGCACTGCTACGAATACAGGCGCTGGATTTGCCGGGGGTGATGCTGGTCGATCGTCTCGGTGAGTTGAATGACGTGTTTGCCGCCACGCAGATCAGCGCTGCCGAACTGAAGCTCGCTTCTTGCGTGTTGATCGTGCTGGTGCTGATCCTGCCGTTTGGCCTCGGCGGCGCCTTGCGCATCGTTGCCCTGCCGTTGCTGGCGGCGCTGTGCAGCCTGGCCAGCCTCGGCTGGCTCGGTCAGCCGCTGACCCTGTTCAGCCTGTTCGGTCTGCTATTGGTGACGGCGATCAGCGTCGACTACGCGATCCTCATGCGTGAGCAGGTCGGTGGTGCGGCGGTGAGCCTGCTCGGCACGTTGCTGGCCGCCGTGACGACGTGGTTATCGTTCGGTCTGCTGGCGGTATCCAGCACGCCGGCCGTCAGCAACTTCGGTTTGTCGGTGAGCCTCGGTCTGGCGTTCAGCTTCATCCTCGCACCGTGGGCCGGGCGCCACGTGCACAGCGCCAGTGTTGCGGAGCCAGCAGCATGATGGTCGTTGGGTTTTGGCTATTGGCCCTGGCGTTGTTCGCCGTGGCGACGCGCGTCGGTCGGCATTTCGGTCTGATTCCGATTGTCAGCCAGCTATTGCTCGCGAGCTTCGGCTTGCCGCTGTTGATGTATTTCTGGATCGAGCCGGGCTGGCAGCTCAGCGGCGCTCAACTGATCGCTCCAGACGGGCTGAAAAACCTCTACAGCCTGAGTTTCGCCCTGCTGCTCGGGCATATCCTCAGTGATGTGATCGATCTGAAACTGGATCGCCAGAGTGTAAAAATCGCCCTACCGAGTTTCATCGTGCCCTTCGTCTGCGGTCTGGCAGTGGCTTCCTGGCTGTTGCCTGCGCAACCGTGGCTCAGCTCTTTGGCGATCGGGCTGGTCTTTGCGATTACCGCGATCCCGGTGCTGTACCTGTATCTGCGCCACATCGATTACCCGCCCGGCGCCACCCGGCGCCTGGTGCAAACCGCGATTCTCATCGACCTGAGCTGCTGGACATTGTTCGGCCTCGCCCAAGGCAGTCTGCACCTGAGCAGCCTGTTGCTGCCGCTGGGGCTCGCCTGTGTGCCGTTGTTGCTGCACCTGTTCCGCGTGCGCCGCCCGCTGACCTACAGCCTCGGCTTCTTCGCACTGTTGGTGATGGCCGAGCATTACAGACTCAATGCGCTGATCTTCGGCATCGGCTATCTGCTGTGCATGGCCGCGCTGAAAGTGCCGCTGGTGCTGCCGTTGCCGGCGCGCTGGATGAGCCGTTTGCAGACGTGGATCGCGATCCCGCTGATCCTCACGTTCGGCATCGTGCAGATCGATGTGCACAGCGCTCTCGCTAGTCTCGGCGCGGTGCAATGGGCGGCGCTGCTGCTGTTGCCGATTGTCAGTAAACTGCTCGGCAACTGGCTCGGCCTCGGTTGGGCCGGCGCCTCGTTCGAGGGCGCCAGTCGCTGGCGCGAGAGCGTACTGCTGAACATCCGTGGCCTGAGCGAAATCGTCTTTCTCAATTTACTGCTGCAACAACAGCTCATCACCCCGGCGCTGTATTTCGCGCTGATGCTGATGGGCCTGATCGCGACGCTGCTACCGGCCCTGATCGGCCTGCACAGCGCGCCCATGAATCTGAAAAACCCTTTGCCCCGGAGCTCGCGTGCCAATCGTTGAAATGGAATCCCGTCAGGTCGTGATCATCGGCGCAGGCCCCTCCGGCGCTATCGCTGCTGCATTGCTCAAGCGCAAGGGCCACGATGTGCTGGTGATCGAGCGCCAGCAATTTCCACGCTTTTCCATCGGTGAAAGTCTGCTGAGCCATTGCCTGGATTTTGTCGAAGAAGCCGGCATGCTCGACGCCGTCAACGCCGCTGGTTTCCAGCGCAAGACAGGTGCTGCATTCGCTTGGGGCGAGCGCTACAGCGCGTTCGATTTCAGCGACACCTTTACCGATGGCAAGCCGACCACATTCCAGGTGCAGCGCGCCGATTTCGACACACTGCTGGCCGATCAAGCGGCGCTGCAAGGCGTTGAGATTCGCTATGGCGATGCCATCGTCAGCGTCGATTTCGACCGGGCCAAACCGCAGTTGGATGTGCGTCGCGAGGACGGCAGCGAATACCGCGTCGAAGCGGATTTCGTCCTTGATGCCAGTGGCTATGGCCGCGTGCTGTCGCGCTTGCTCGATCTGGAAGCACCGTCGAATTTTCCGGTGCGCCAAGCGGTGTTCACCCACGTCGAAGATCACATCGACAACCCGGGGTTCGACCGCGAAAAAATCCTCGTCACCACCCACCCGCAGCATCGCGATGTCTGGTTCTGGACGATCCCGTTCAGCAACGGTCGATGCTCGGTCGGCGTGGTCGCTGCCGCCGAACACTTCGTCGGTCGCGATGCCGACCTCGACGCCTGCCTGCGCAGCTTTATCGCCAAGACGCCAAGCCTCGCCGGCGTGCTGAACAACGCCGTGTGGGATACGCCGGCGCGCACCCTCGGCGGCTACGCGGCCAACGTGAAAACCTTGCACGGGCCGGGCTTCGCCTTGCTCGGCAACGCGGCGGAATTTCTCGACCCGGTGTTCTCTTCCGGCGTGACCATCGCCATGCGCTCGGCGAGCATGGCCGCTGCCGTGCTGCACCGGCAGTTGCAGGGCGAAAAGGTCGACTGGCAAAGCGAATTCGCCGAGCCGCTGAAGCGCGGCGTCGACACCTTCCGCTGCTACGTCGAGGGCTGGTATGCCGGCACTTTTCAGGACGTGATTTTCTACGAAGACAGCCAGGCGGACATTCGTCGAATGATCTGCTCGATCCTCGCTGGTTATGCCTGGGATGAACGCAATCCGTTCGTCAGCGAAGCGCGGCGCCGTTTGAAAATGATCTCCGAACTCTGTGCAAAGGACGCCACATGAATTACTTGAGCGACAGCTACGTCGAGGAAACCCGCTTCGGTTTCTGGTTCCTGCGCAGCCACACCTGGCAGCATCACGTATTGCGCGTGGCGATCAACGATTTGCGTGGGCTGTTCAGTGAGTCGCTGCCACAGAACCCGGTGTTGCTCGATGCCGGTTGCGGCCAGGGCAAGTCGTTCGCCCACCTGCGCCAGACCTTCGCGCCACAGCGCTTGATCGGCGTCGACGCCGATCCGCACAGCCTTGAATTGAGCGGCGAAGAAGCGGCGCGTCTGGGTCTCGATGTTGAACTGATCGGCAGTGATTGCGCGACACTCAATGTGCCCGACGCCAGCGTCGACCTGCTGTTCTGTCATCAGACCTTTCATCATCTGGTCGAGCAGGAAAAAGCCCTGGCCGAGTTCTATCGGGTGCTGAAACCGGGCGGCTATCTGCTGTTCGCCGAATCCACCGAGGCCTACATTGATACTTGGGTGATTCGCTGGTTGTTCCGCCACCCGATGCATGTGCAGAAGAGTGCCGCGCAGTATCTTGAGATGATTCGCGGGCAGGGTTTCGAGTTTGCCGAGCAGAACGTCTCGTACCCGTATCTGTGGTGGAGCCGGTCGCAGGATTTTGGTTTGCTGGAGCGGTTTGGGTTGCGCAAGCCGAAGCCGTTTGGCCAGCGCGAGGAGACGTTGGTCAATGTTGTGGCACGCAAGCCACTTGAGGGTGCTATCTGATGCAACACCGTCAACCTGCACACCTGGAACCTTGTGGGAGCTGGCTTGCCAGCGATTGGGGCGTGTCAGTCAACCCCAATGCTCGATGTGCCGCCGCCATCGCTGGCAAGCCAGCTCCCACAGGGTTCCCGGTGTGGCGTCTTTTTGTGGTCAGCATGATGCTTTTGGTAAGCGCCTGCGCCAGCCAAGCGCCGTTGCCAGTGGCCAACGCGACATTGCCCCTGCCCCTGCAACTGCACATTGAGCGCGACCAGGCAGGGCAACGTCAGGACTGGCTGCTGGTGATCCAGCGCGAAGGCCCGGGCATCCGTTGGTCGATGATGGACCCGCTGGGCATTCCGCAGGCGCGTCAGCAATTGATCGATGGGCATTGGCAGGCCGATGGTCTGCTGCCGCCGAACCCGGAAGCCCGGGAACTGTTCGCTGCGCTGTTGTTCGCCCTGACCCCGTCCGGCGAACTGCTGCGCAACTACCCCAGCGCGCATCAACAGGCCGGACAACGTTCCCTTGAGGCGCGCTGGGACATCCGTTATGCACAACCGTTGAGCTTCGAAGTGAATCTGCCCCAAGGCCCGCACTATCGCGTTTCTCCGCTCGGTGAATCGACGCCATGACCGCTTACCTGAATGCCCTCGGCGTGATCTGTGCGCTGGGCCGCGACAAGTCTGAAGTGGCCCGCAACCTGTTCGCCGGCGACTGCTCGGGCATGCGCCGCGAGTCAGGCTGGATCCCGCAGCGTGAGTTGCCCGTGGCAGCCGTACACGGTGAACTGGCGCCAATCCCGCCAGCGCTCGCCGAGCAGAGCAGCCGCAACAATCAGCTGTTGCTGGAAGCGGCGCTGCAGATTCGCGATGACATCGATCAAGCGATCCAGACTTACGGGCGCGACCGCATCGGTGTTGTGCTCGGCACCAGCACCTCGGGCATCGACGAAGCCAGCCGAGGTCTGGCGCACTACATCCGTGAGCAGCAATTCCCGACTGAATACGATTACCGCCAACAAGAACTCGGCGCCCCGGCGAACTTTCTCGCCGACTGGCTGCAACTCAGCGGGCCGGCCTATGTGATTTCCACCGCTTGCACCTCGAGTGCCCGGGCCTTGATGAGCGCTCAACGCCTGTTGGATCTGGGCCTGTGCGATGCGGTGCTGTGCGGTGGTGTCGACAGTCTGTGCAAGCTGACCCTCAACGGCTTTTCGTCGCTGGAAGCGGTCTCTGACGAGCGCTGCAATCCGTTTTCGGCCAATCGCAACGGCATCAATATCGGCGAAGCTGCGGTGCTGTTCGTGATGAGTAAACGACCGGGCGACGGCCCGGCCATCGCCCTGCTCGGCGCCGGGGCCAGCTCCGACGCGCACCATATTTCCGCGCCTGAACCGAGCGGTCGCGGCGCCTTGCAAGCGATGCAGAAAGCCTTGAGCCGTGCCCAGTTGCACGCTGCACAAATCGACTATCTGAACCTGCACGGCACCGCCACCCAACACAACGACGCCATGGAAAGTCTCGCGGTCGCGGCGTTGTTCCCCGACGGCGTGGCGTGTTCGTCGACCAAACCGATGACCGGCCACACCCTCGGCGCTGCCGGCGCGCTGGAAGCCGCATTCTGCTGGCTGAGCCTCAGCGCCGACAACCCCGCTCATGCTTTGCCGCCGCACGTCTGGGACGGTCAGGCCGACCCGGCGCTGCCGCCTCTGAAATGGGTGACCACACACCGACGCCTGACGTCCATTGCACCCCGCTACCTGATGAGCAATTCGTTTGCCTTCGGCGGCAACAACGTCAGCCTGATTATCGGAGACGCCCCATGACGACCTGGCCGCTCGCCGAACTGCTGCCCCATGCGGGCGACATGATTCTGATCGACAGCATCCTCAGTTTTGACGAGGAGCAGATTTTCACTCGCCTGACGGTCAAGCCTGATGGCCTGTTCAACCTGCCCGACGGCAGCCTGCCCGCCTGGATCGGTATCGAGCTGATGGCGCAAAGCGTCGCCGCGTTCGCCGGTTGTCATGCGCGGCAGCAAGGCAATCCCGTCGCGCTGGGTTTTCTGCTCGGCACACGCAAGTTCGAGTGCAATGTCGACGCCTTCCCCGCCGGTAGCAACCTGACCATTCATGGCCTGCGTTCACTGGAAGACGACAACGGCATGGGCGTGTTCGAATGCCATATCAACGGCGAGGGCATTCACGCCAGCGCACGACTGAACGTGTTTCGCCCGCCCGAAGCCACTCAATATCTGCAACAGACACAGGAGTCGAACGATGACTGAATTCGTATTGGTCACCGGCTCCAGCCGTGGCATTGGCCGCGCAATTGCTCTGCGGCTGGCGCAGGCCGGGCACGATATCGTCCTGCATTGCCGCAATGGCATGGCCGAAGCACAAGCCGTGCAGGCTGAAATCGAAGCACTGGGCCGCAAGGCGCGGATTCTGCAATTCGATGTCGCCGAGCGCGAAACCTGCAAAGCCATTCTTGAAGCCGACGTCGAAGCCCACGGTGCCTATTACGGCGTGGTGTTGAATGCCGGGCTGACTCGTGACGGCGCATTCCCCGCCCTGAGTGACGACGATTGGGACGTGGTTTTGCGCACCAACCTCGACGGTTTCTACAACGTTCTGCACCCGGTGATGATGCCGATGATCCGCCGCCGCGCCGCTGGTCGCATTGTTTGCATCACCTCGGTGTCAGGGCTGATCGGCAACCGTGGTCAGGTCAACTACAGCGCCTCGAAAGCCGGCGTGATCGGCGCCGCGAAGGCATTGGCGATTGAACTGGGCAAGCGCAAAATCACCGTGAACTGCGTCGCGCCGGGCCTGATCGACACGGCGATGCTCGACGAAAACGTGCCGGTGGAAGAACTGATGAAAATGATCCCCGCGCAACGCATGGGCACCCCTGAAGAGGTGGCCGGTGCGGTGAATTTCCTGATGTCGGCGGAAGCCTCGTACATCACCCGCCAGGTTCTGGCGGTCAACGGAGGCTTGTGCTGATGAAGCGCGTCGTCGTCACCGGCATGGCCGGCATCACCTCGCTGGGCAGCGACTGGCAGACCATCGCCGGCAACTTCGCGGCCAACCGCAGCGGCATTCGCCGGATGGACGAGTGGGACCGCTTCAGCGAACTCAATACGCGTCTGGCTGGCCCTATCGATGATTTCGTCGTGCCGGCGCACTGGACGCGCAAGCAGCTGCGCAGCATGGGCCGGGTCTCGCGTCTTGCCGTGGGTGCGGCGGAACAGGCTCTCGCTGACGCCGGTCTGCTCGGCGACCCGTCGATCAAGGATGGGCGCATGGGCGTGGCCTGCGGCTCGTCCACCGGCAGCACCGACGAGATCAAGGCGTTCGGCAACATGCTGCTCAATTCGGTGGCCGAGGGGCTGAACGCCAACTCCTACGTGCGCATGATGCCGCACACCACCGCCGCCAATATCAGCATCTTCTTCGGCCTCACCGGGCGGTTGATCCCGACGTCCAGCGCCTGCACCAGCGGCAGTCAGGGCATCGGTTATGCCTACGAGGCGATCAAGTTCGGTCGCCTGCCGCTGATGCTCGCCGGCGGCGCCGAAGAACTCTGCCCGACCGAAGCCATGGTCTTCGACGCGCTGTACGCCACCAGCCTGAAAAACGATGCGCCGCAAACCAGTCCGCGCCCTTACGACAAGGGTCGCGACGGGCTGGTCATTGGTGAAGGCGGCGGCATGCTGGTACTTGAAGAGCTGGAACATGCGCTGGCGCGCGGCGCGCACATCCACGCCGAGCTCGTCGGTTTCGGCAGCAACGCCGACGGCCAGCACACCACCCGTCCGGAGCAGGTGACCATGCGCCGCGCCATGGAACTGGCGCTGGAAGACGCCGGACTGACACCGGACGCCATCGGCTATGTCAACGGCCACGGCACCGCGACAGAACAGGGCGATATTGCCGAAACACTGGCAACCAGCAACCTGTTCGGTGAACGCATGCCGATCAGTTCGCAGAAGAGCTTTCTCGGCCACACGCTGGGCGCCTGCGGGGCGCTGGAGTCGTGGTTCAGCATCGAGATGATGAATCGCGACCAATACGTGCACACGTTCAACCTCGACGAGGTCGACCCGCACTGCGGCAAACTCGATTACCTGCGCGGCGAATTCCGCCAGATGCACCACGACTACGTGATGAACAACAACTTCGCCTTTGGTGGGGTCAACACCTCGTTGATTTTCCGCCGCTGGCCGCAACCGAATTAATCCAGGTCAAGGAGACCTCCATGCACTGCAAAAAACTCGCTGTCGCCACCCTGCTGCTCTGCGCCCTGCCAGCGGTCAGCCAGGCCCGTGACACGGCGGTCTACCTGCCCCTCGACAAAGCCGTCGCCGAAGCCACCCGCTCCGGCAAAATCGATGGCAGCGTGAAATTCTACCTGGCCGGCAACACCCCGGCCGGCAAGGTCACCGTGGTCAGCCCCGGCGCCGTGACCAACAAGAAGACCAACGCCTTCAACAAGTCCGATGCAGAAGCCTGCGAATGGGTCGCCCAGTCGGCCATCATCAGCCTGCACCAGGCCGCGAAAAGCGCCGGCGCCAATGCCGTGACCAACATCGTCAGCTTCTACAAGAGCAACGAGCGCAAGGATGCGCAGACCTATGAATGCCACGCCGGCGCGATCATGGCCGGTGTTGCGTTGAAAGGTGATCTGGCGAAGGTTCAGTAACCGTCAGAAACGACAAAGGGCGCCTTTTGGCGCCCTTTCACAAACAGGTTGGCTTGTCATGGCCGATTACCTGTCTGGCTCTGCGATAGCTGGTTACCCAGGATCCTCAGAGTCTCACAAGCCCCTTACGGGAACAGTCACTGGTTGTTTCTAAGACGCGCTCGCGCCATCGTTTCATGCGCTTTAACCATGAACCCGCAATCATCCCCGGCTTCATCCAAACAAGCCTCCAGATAATCGTCAAAATCCTCATCCGCCAGCAAGTAATCGGCAGAGTCCCAACTCGTGAAGTTTTCGATCATGGTTTTTTCTGGACAGTGAGGGAGGAAGCAGAAATTAGCGGCGATCAAGAATTCGGACAAGACAGCGGCTTCCGGACTGTATGTAGGCAAATCCCTGACATCGTGTAGTCCAGATGATGATTTACCATAAAGTGTGTCGCGTTCCTGGGTGCTGCAATCGAATCTGATCAAGTTGCAGGCCGATGCCAAGCGGGTCGGGGCGAATGCGGTGGTCAATCTCGTCAGTTATTACGACCAGCATGTGCGCAAGGATTTGAATACGTATGAGTGTCGGGCGGGGATTTTTGTCACGCGGGTGGCGTTGAAGGGGGATCTGGTGCGGTTGCCATAACGGCCAAGATCAAAAGATCGCAGCCTGCCGCAGCTCCTACAGCAATCAATGTAGGAGCTGCCGCAGGCTGCGATCTTTTAGGCGGACTCGACCTTGCGCGTGAGCAGTTCGACAAACGCCTTGGCCATCGGGGATTTCTGATCCTTGCGCTGTACCAGCCACACCGCAGACACCGCCTCCGGATCGAGCAACGGTCGATAGACCACGCCATCGATGCGCATCCGCTGGTAGGACGCCGGCAGCACCGAGACTCCCAGCCCCGCTGCGACCAGACCGATGATGGTCATCGCCTCCCCGGCCTCTTGCGCGAAGTGCGGGCTGAACCCGGCATCGCGTGCCAGGCTCAACAACTGCGCATACAAACCGCTGCCGTAACTGCGCGGAAAGAACACGAACGGCTCCAGCGCCAGCGCCGAGAGGAACAGCCCTTCTTCACTGCCCTGCGCCAGCGGATGCTTGGAACCGAGCACTGCGACCAGCGGCTCGCGCATCAACTCGACCACGCTCAGCGAATCCGGCAACCCCAGCGGGCGCATGATCCCCACCTCAATCGACTGATCCACTAACGCATCCGCAACCATCGTGCTGCTCATCTCGCGCAGGTTCAGGTGCACCGCCGGGAAGCGCTGACGAAAGGCAAAAATCGCCTGCGGAATCGTCGAGTTGAACGGCGCCGAAGAGGTAAAACCAATCTTCAACTCGCCCAATTCCCCCAACTGCGCACGCCGGGCGACGTCCGCCGCTTTATCGACCTGAGCCAGCACCAGCCGCGCTTCTTCAAGAAATAATCGGCCAGCCTCGCTCAGCTCGACCCGACGATTGG
Source organism: Pseudomonas sp. 4CAES_32.4 (assembly GCF_058136335.1). Taxonomy (NCBI): domain Bacteria; kingdom Pseudomonadati; phylum Pseudomonadota; class Gammaproteobacteria; order Pseudomonadales; family Pseudomonadaceae; genus Pseudomonas; species Pseudomonas sp. 4CAES_32.4. The sequence continues at coordinate 484,989 of NZ_CM176882.1, read as the reverse complement.
TCCGTTCGAACAGTCGCGCGCCGACCTCTTGTTCCAGCGCCTGAATCTGCTGGCTCAGCGGTGGCTGGGAGATGCCCAGCATCTGTGCGGCGCGGCCGAAATGCAGTTCTTCGGCGACGGCGATGAAGTAGCGCAGATGACGAAATTCCATGGATATCCCATTAGGTCGTTAAAGCTATCAAACAGGTCGAACAATATATTGGATAGAAACATTAGCCAGCTATATGATTTTTTCATTGCCTGCCTGGCCGTGCCCCCCCGAGGTCTGAAGTGAAAACTGCTGTCGCGCCCTTAGCCCATGAAGTCCCGCCTGCTCCGGCGGACGATGTTGTCGCCGAGCTGCAAGAGATCTACATCGAGAAAGGCACCCCGATGTTCATGCGCACAGTGCTGGCGCTGTTCAGCGGCGGGTTCGCGACGTTTGCTCTGCTCTACTGCGTTCAGCCGATGATGCCGCTGTTGTCCCACGAGTACGGCATCAATGCGGCGCAGAGCAGCCTGATCCTCTCGGTGGCCACCGGCATGCTCGCCATCAGCCTGCTGATCACCGGGCCGATTTCCGATCGGGTCGGGCGCAAACCGGTGATGGTCGCGGCGTTATTTGCGGCGGCGCTGTGCACCATGGCCAGCGCGATGATGCCGAGCTGGCACGGCGTGCTGATCATGCGGGCGCTGATCGGCCTGTCGTTGAGTGGGCTGGCAGCGGTGGCAATGACCTACCTGAGTGAGGAGATTCATCCACAGCACATCGGTTTAGCGATGGGTCTGTACATCGGCGGCAACGCGATTGGCGGGATGAGCGGGCGATTGATCACCGGTGTGTTGATCGACTTCGTCAGTTGGCACACAGCGATGCTGGTGATCGGTGGTCTGGCGATGATCGCCGCAGCGGTGTTCTGGAAGATCCTCCCGGAGTCACGCAACTTCCGCTCGCGTTCACTGCACCCGCGCAGCCTGCTCGACGGTTTCACCATGCACTTTCGCGATGCTGGTCTGCCGTTGCTGTTTCTTGAGGCATTCGTGCTGATGGGCGCGTTTGTCACGCTGTTCAACTACATCGGTTATCGCTTGCTGGCGGCGCCGTACAACCTTGATCAGGTGTTCGTGGGCTTGCTGTCGGTGGTGTACCTGTCGGGGATCTACAGCTCGGCGAAGATCGGATCGTTGGCGGACAAGCTGGGACGGCGCAAAGTGTTGTGGGCAACCATCGCGTTGATGTTCGCCGGCCTTGCGTTGACGATGTTTACACCGCTGTTGCTGGTAATCATCGGCATGTTGATCTTCACCTTCGGCTTCTTTGGCGCGCACTCGGTGGCGAGTAGCTGGATCGGCCGCCGCGCGATCAAGGCCAAGGGCCAGGCGTCGTCGTTGTATCTGTTCAGTTATTACGCCGGGTCGAGCATTGCCGGGACGGCGGGCGGGGTGTTCTGGCATATGGGCGGGTGGAACGGGATCGGCTTGTTTATCGGTTCGCTGTTGTTGATTGCGCTGCTGGTGGCGCTGAAGCTGGCGAAGTTGCCGCCTCTCGGTGGTGTCAAAGCTTAAAAGCAAAAGATCGCAGCCTTCGGCAGCTCCTACATTAGTCCCATGTAGGAGCTGCCGCAGGCTGCGATCTTTTGATCTTGAAAAAACGCCCGGCATTGGCCGGGCGTTTTTATTACAACGCGATCACTCGTGATACTGCGCCGACAACTCATGCACCGCGCGCAGGAACGCACCCGCATGCTCCGGATCAACCTCAGGGGTGATGCCATGGCCGAGGTTGAACACGTGACCGCTGCCCTTACCGTAGCTGGCCAGAATGCGTCCGACTTCGGTGCGGATCGCTTCCGGTTTGGCGTAGAGCACGGTCGGGTCCATGTTGCCTTGCAGGGCAACCTTGTCGCCGACACGGGCGCGGGCGTTGCCGATGTCGCAGGTCCAGTCGAGGCCCAGTGCGTCGGCACCAGCCTCGGCGATGCTTTCCAGCCACAGGCCGCCGTTTTTGGTGAAGAGGATCACCGGTACTTTACGACCGTCGTGTTCGCGGATCAGACCGCTGACGATTTTCTTCATGTAGGCCAGCGAGAACTCCTGGTACGCCGCCGCCGACAGGTTGCCGCCCCAGGTATCGAAGATCTGCACCGCTTGCGCGCCAGCCATGATCTGACCGTTGAGGTACGAGGTCACCGACTGCGCCAGTTTATCCAGCAGCAGGTGCATGGCTTGCGGGTTGTCGTAGAGCATCGCTTTGGTCTTGCGGAAGTCTTTCGACGAGCCGCCTTCAACCATGTAGGTCGCCAGGGTCCACGGGCTACCGGAGAAACCGATCAACGGCACACGACCGTTCAGCTCGCGACGAATGGTGCTGACCGCGTCCATGACGTAGCCGAGGTCTTTGTGCGGATCAGGGATTGGCAAGGCTTCGATATCAGCAAGGGTGCTGACGACTTTTTTGAAGCGCGGACCTTCACCGGTCTCGAAGTACAGGCCTTGGCCCATGGCATCGGGGATGGTGAGGATGTCGGAGAAGAGGATCGCCGCGTCCAGTTGTGGATAGCGGTCGAGCGGTTGCATCGTGACTTCGCAGGCGAATTCCGGATTCATGCACAGGCTCATGAAGTCACCGGCCTGGGCGCGGCTGGCGCGGTATTCCGGCAGGTAGCGACCGGCCTGACGCATCATCCACACCGGGGTGACGTCTACGGGTTGCTTGAGCAGGGCGCGGAGAAAACGGTCGTTCTTCAGGGCAGTCATGTCGGCATCCGGAAAAAAAGTGCGGGCATTTTCTCAGAGCGCGGCGCAAAAGGCACGGATGCAGGTCAGCCTTTTGTCTATCGGGTCAATTTATTGCGTTGGAATGCAGATTTTGCAGCACCACAAAACACTGTGGGAGCTGGCTTGCCAGCGATGCGGACACCTCGGTGTGCCAGATTAACCGAGGTGATGCTATCGCTGGCAAGCCAGCTCCCACAGATATTGCATTGCAGTCAGCTAGACGGGTTTAGACACCCAGGTAATCAAGGATCCCTTCGGCTGCATTGCGGCCTTCGAAGATCGCCGTCACTACCAGGTCGGAACCGCGCACCATGTCGCCACCGGCGAAGATTTTCGGGTTGCTGGTCTGGTGCTTGTACTGACCTTGCTCCGGGGCAACAACGCGGCCCTGGCTGTCGGTCTGGATTTCGAACTGTTCGAACCAAGGCGCCGGGCTCGGACGGAAACCGAAAGCGATGACCACGGCGTCGGCCGGGATGATCTCTTCGGAACCCGGGATCGGCTCAGGGCTGCGGCGGCCACGGGCGTCCGGTTCGCCGAGACGGGTCTCGACCACTTTCACGCCTTCAACCTTGTCTTCACCGACGATGGCGATCGGCTGGCGGTTGTAGAGGAATTTCACGCCTTCTTCCTTGGCGTTCTTCACCTCTTTGCGCGAGCCGGGCATGTTCGCTTCGTCACGACGATAAGCACAGGTCACCGACTTGGCGCCCTGACGGATAGACGTGCGGTTGCAGTCCATCGCCGTGTCGCCGCCGCCGAGCACCACAACCTTCTTGCCTTTCATGTCGACGAAATCTTCCGGCGACTTTTCAAAGCCCAGGTTGCGATTGACGTTGGCGATCAGGAAGTCCAGCGCGTCATAAACGCCCGGCAGATCCTCACCGGCAAAACCGCCCTTCATGTAGGTGTAAGTGCCCATGCCCATGAATACGGCATCATATTCGGCGAGCAGTTGTTCCATGGTCACGTCTTTACCGACTTCGGTATTCAGACGGAACTCGATGCCCATGCCGGTGAAGACTTCGCGACGATTGCTCAGCACAGTCTTTTCCAGCTTGAACTCGGGGATACCGAAGGTCAGCAAACCGCCGATTTCCGGGTTCTTGTCGAACACAACCGGGGTCACGCCGCCGCGTACCAGCACGTCGGCACAACCCAGACCCGCCGGGCCCGCGCCAATGATCGCGACACGTTTGCCAGTCGGTTTGACCTGGGACATGTCCGGGCGCCAGCCCATGGCGAACGCGGTGTCGGTAATGTACTTCTCGACCGAACCGATGGTCACCGCGCCGAAGCCGTCGTTAAGGGTGCAGGCACCCTCGCACAGACGATCCTGCGGGCACACGCGGCCGCAGACTTCCGGCAGCGTGTTGGTCTGGTGCGACAGCTCCGCGGCCTGAAGGATGTTGCCTTCGGCCACCAGTTTCAGCCAGTTCGGAATGAAGTTGTGCACCGGACACTTCCATTCGCAATACGGGTTGCCGCAACCCAGGCAGCGGTGGGCCTGATCGGCCGACTGCTGGGGTTTGAACGGTTCGTAGATTTCGACGAACTCTTTCTTGCGTTGACGCAACAGTTTCTTCTTCGGATCTTTGCGCCCGACATCGATGAATTGAAAGTCGTTACTGAGACGTTCGGCCATCTTCAAAACCTCTTACACGACAGCTCCAAGCTACAAGCTTCAAGCTGCAAGAAAATCACATTAGTCCGTTACAGCGCGCACTGGCTCCAGCTTGCCGCTTGAAGCCAGTGGCTTGCAGCTGCGCCGTTATTGCGGACTCGCACGAGTACTGGAGAGCAGAGATTTCAAACTCGCCGCCTTCGGTTTGACCAGCCAGAAACGGCGCAAGTAGTCATCGAGGTTTTCGGCGAGTTCACGACCCCACTCGCTGTCGGTTTCCGCGACGTACTCGTTCAGCACGTTTTGCAGGTGGCTGCGATAGGCTTCCATCGCCTCACCGCTGATCCGCTGGATTTCCACCAGTTCGTGGTTGACCCGGTCAACGAAGGTGTTGTCCTGATCGAGCACATAGGCGAAACCACCGGTCATGCCAGAGCCGAAGTTGTAACCGGTCTTGCCCAGAACGCAGACGAAACCACCGGTCATGTACTCACAGCAGTGATCGCCAGTACCTTCCACAACCGTGTGGGCACCGGAGTTACGCACGGCGAAACGCTCGCCTGCGGTGCCGGCGGCGAACAACTTGCCACCGGTGGCGCCGTACAGGCAGGTGTTGCCGATGATGGCGCTTTCCTGAGTCTTATAAACGCTGCCCTTCGGCGGCACGATGGTCAGTTTGCCACCGGTCATGCCTTTGCCGACGTAGTCGTTGGCGTCGCCTTCGAGGTACATGTTCAGACCGCCGGCGTTCCACACACCGAAGCTCTGACCGGCAGTGCCTTTGAAGCGGAAGGTGATCGGCGCTTTCGCCATCCCTTGGTTGCCGTGCTTGCGCGCGATTTCGCCGGAGATCCGCGCACCGATCGAACGGTCGCAGTTGCAGATGTCCAGATCGAACTCGGCGCCGCTCATGTCATTGATCGCCGACGAAGCCATCTCGACCATTTTCTCGGCCAGCAGGCCTTGGTCGAACGGCGGGTTGCGCTCAACGCCGCAGAATTGTGGCTTGTCCGCGGGGATGTGATCGCTGCCCAACAGCGGCGTCAGGTCCAGGTGGTTCTGCTTGGCGGTCTGGCCTTCGAGGATTTCCAGCAGATCGGTACGACCGATCAGCTCTTCGAGAGAGCGCACGCCGAGCTTGGCCAGCCACTCACGGGTTTCTTCGGCGACGTAGGTGAAGAAATTCACCACCATGTCGACGGTACCGATGTAGTGGTCTTTACGCAGCTTCTCGTTCTGCGTCGCAACGCCGGTGGCGCAGTTGTTCAGGTGGCAGATACGCAGGTATTTGCAGCCCAGCGCGATCATTGGCGCGGTGCCGAAGCCGAAGCTTTCAGCGCCGAGAATCGCAGCCTTGATCACGTCGAGGCCGGTTTTCAGGCCGCCGTCGGTCTGCACCCGGACTTTGCCGCGCAAGTCGTTGCCGCGCAGGGTCTGGTGAGTTTCGGCGAGGCCGAGTTCCCACGGTGCGCCGGCGTATTTGATCGAGGTCAGCGGCGAAGCACCGGTGCCACCGTCGTAGCCGGAGATGGTGATCAAGTCCGCATAGGCCTTGGCCACACCGGCAGCGATGGTGCCGACGCCTGCTTCAGCTACCAGTTTCACCGAAACCAGTGCCTTCGGGTTGACCTGCTTCAGGTCAAAAATCAGCTGCGACAAGTCTTCGATCGAGTAGATGTCGTGGTGCGGCGGCGGCGAAATCAGGGTTACGCCCGGCACTGCGTAGCGCAGCTTGGCGATCAGCCCGTTGACTTTACCGCCCGGCAGTTGCCCGCCCTCGCCCGGCTTTGCGCCTTGCGCGACCTTGATCTGCAGCACTTCGGCGTTCACCAGGTATTCCGGGGTTACACCGAAACGGCCAGTCGCGACCTGCTTGATTTTCGAGCTCTTGATGGTGCCGTAACGCGCCGGGTCTTCACCACCTTCGCCGGAGTTGGAACGCGCACCGAGGCGGTTCATGGCTTCGGCCAGAGCTTCGTGAGCTTCCGGCGACAAGGCGCCCAGCGAGATACCGGCGGAGTCGAAGCGCTTGAGCACCGATTCCAGCGGCTCGATTTCACTGATGTCCAGCGGCGTATCGAGGGTCTTGACCTTGAACAGGTCGCGGATCATCGACACCGGACGGTTGTCCACCAGCGAGGTGTATTCCTTGAACTTGGCGTAGTCGCCCTGCTGCACAGCGGCTTGCAGAGTGTTGACCACGTCCGGGTTGTAGGCGTGATATTCACCACCGTGGACGAACTTCAGCAGACCGCCCTGCTGGATCGGCTTGCGCGGACTCCAGGCTTCGCTGGCGAGTGCTTTCTGCTCGGCTTCGATGTCGACAAAACGCGCACCCTTGATGCGGCTCGGCACGCCACGGAAGCTCAGGTCGCAGACTTCTTCGGACAGGCCGATCGCTTCAAACAATTGTGCTCCGCGATAGGAGGCGATGGTCGAGATACCCATCTTCGACAGGATCTTCAGCAGACCTTTGGTGATGCCTTTGCGGTAGTTCTTGAACACCTCGTAGAGGTCGCCCAGCACTTCACCGGTACGGATCAGATCGCCCAGCACTTCGTACGCGAGGAACGGATACACCGCCGAGGCACCGAAACCGATCAGCACGGCAAAGTGATGCGGGTCACGGGCGGTCGCGGTTTCAACGAGGATGTTGGAATCGCAACGTAGGCCTTTTTCGGTCAGGCGGTGGTGCACGGCACCGGTCGCCAGCGAGGCGTGGATCGGCAGCTTGCCCGGAGCGATATGGCGGTCGCTCAGAACGATCTGGGTCCGCCCAGCACGCACGGCTTCTTCAGCCTGATCGGCGACATTGCGGATCGCCGCTTCGAGGCCGACGCTTTCGTCGTAGTTGAGGTCGATGATCGCCCGTTCGAAACCCGGACGGTCGAGGTTCATCAGCGAGCGCCACTTGGCCGGCGAGATCACTGGCGAGCTGAGGATCACGCGCGAAGCGTGTTCCGGCGACTCTTGGAAAATGTTGCGCTCGGCACCGAGGCAGATTTCCAGCGACATCACGATCGCTTCACGCAGCGGGTCGATCGGCGGGTTGGTCACCTGCGCGAACTGCTGACGGAAATAATCGTACGGCGTGCGCACGCGCTGCGACAGCACGGCCATCGGCGTGTCGTCGCCCATCGAGCCCACGGCTTCGTAGCCTTGCTCGCCGAGCGGACGCAGAACCTGATCGCGCTCTTCGAACGTGACCTGGTACATCTTCATGTATTGCTTGAGCTGATCGACGTCGTAGAAAGCCGAACCGTGGTCGTTGTCTTCCATGGTCGCCTGAATGCGCAGGGCATTCTTGCGCAGCCATTGCTTGTATGGATGACGGGATTTCAGACGGTTGTCGATCGCATCGGTGTCGAGGATCTGCCCGGTTTCGGTGTCGACGGCGAAGATCTGGCCCGGGCCGACACGGCCTTTGGCAATCACGTCTTCCGGCTTGTAGTCCCACACGCCGATTTCCGACGCCAAGGTGATGAAACCGTTGGTGGTGGTGACCCAACGCGCCGGGCGCAGACCGTTACGGTCGAGCAGGCACACTGCGTAACGACCGTCGGTCATTACCACGCCGGCCGGGCCGTCCCACGGCTCCATGTGCATCGAGTTGTACTCGTAGAACGCACGCAGATCCGGGTCCATGGTTTCGACGTTCTGCCACGCTGGCGGAATGATCATCCGCACGCCACGGAACAGGTCGATGCCACCGGTGACCATCAACTCGAGCATGTTATCCATGCTCGACGAGTCGGAACCGACACGGTTGACCAGCGGGCCGAGTTCTTCCAGATCCATCAGATCGTTGCTGAACTTGGTCCGACGGGCCTGCGCCCAGTTACGGTTACCGGTGATGGTGTTGATCTCGCCGTTGTGGGCGAGGAAGCGGAATGGCTGAGCCAGCGGCCATTTCGGCAAGGTGTTGGTGGAGAAGCGCTGGTGGAACACGCAGATCGCGGTTTGCAGGCGCTCGTCACTCAGGTCTGGATAAAACGCGGCCAGATCGGCCGGCATCATCAGGCCTTTATAGATGATGGTCTTGTGCGAAAAGCTGCAGATGTAGTGGTCGGAGTCGACGGCGTTGGCCACCGACGAACGACGACGCGCACTGAACAGCTTCACGGCCATGTCCTGATCGCTCAGGCCTTCGCCGCCGATGTACACCTGCTCGATCTGCGGCAGGCGCTCAAGGGCCAGGCGGCCGAGGACGCTGGTGTCGATTGGCACTTTGCGCCAGCCGATCAACTGCAGGCCTTCCGCGAGGATCTCGCGGTTCATGTTCTCGCGAGCAGCTTCGGCCTTGGCCGGATCCTGGTTGAAGAAAACCATGCCCACCGCATATTGCTTGGGCAGCTCGACGCTGAAGGTTTCCTGGGCAATGGCTCGCAGGAACGCGTCAGGCTTCTGAATCAGCAGACCGCAACCGTCACCGGTCTTGCCGTCGGCATTAATCCCACCGCGGTGGGTCATGCAGGTCAGGGCCTCGATGGCCGTTGTCAAAAGGGTATGACTGGGTTCGCCCTGCATATGGGCTATCAGGCCGAAACCGCAGTTATCCTTGAATTCATCTGGTTGGTACAGACCTGCTTTCATAGACACTTTCTCACCAGGCTGCCTCTTCACGAGGCAAATTTCTTTTCAATTCAACCACTTGCATTCCGCGCCGAACGTACGCCGGCTTAGCGGGGGCAAAAGGGTGGTCATTGTACACAGCGACACAGAGGCTCACAAATTTGACGACGAAATGTCGCAAATTCATGTCGCATTTGTGAAAGGTTTAAAGCGATCTGCTGTGCTAGTCAAAACTTTTTTAATTTTGACTGCAACGACTCAAAGACTACTGTGACGCAGACACCACAAGGCACGCGGCCTGTGAAGGCGGCGCGCACTCGTAGAAATTTTGAGGTGCTTGGAGAGGCGGCCTGGGTAAGGCCGCCGAATCTTCAGCGAGTTGTTGCCAGTTCCTGTTGGACGCTGGCGACAGTGCGAGGCCAAGGTTTACCAGCCTGAACCTTCGCTGGCAAGGCCTTGATGGCAGAAACGGCTGCATCACGATTGGCGAAGTTGCCGTAGGTGATCACGTAAAGCGGCTTGCCGTTGAGGACTTTCTTGAAATAACGGTACTCGCCGCCCTGCTCCTTGACGAAGTTTTGCGCGGCAGTTTCCGAGCTGGTGCCGAGGATCTGCACCACGTAGTTACCGGTCGGTTGACCGGCGTACCAGCTACCACCAGCGGCTTTGGCGACGGTGACCGGCTTCTCGGCCGGCTTGGCCGCAGTAACTGGCTTGGTCGGCGCTGGAGTCGGCTTCGCCGCTGGCGCTGCCGGAGCAGGCTTGGCGGTGGCAACCTGAGTTGGCGCTGGAGTCGGTTTGGCCGCCGGAACTGGAACCGGTGTCGGCGAAGGGCCAGCCGGAACGCCCGCCGGTGGCGCGGAAGTGGTTACGGTAGGCGGTGTAGCGCTGGAGCCTTCGAGCGGCACGCCGTCGTCGCCTTCAGTGATGCCACCGGCCTCTTCAGCCAACGGGCCACGCATGACCGGTTGCGAGTTGCCGACCAGCGGCAACGGCATCGGCTGCGTGTTACCGGCGAATTCGACGGATGGATTAGCCCCGTTCGCGGCGCCCTGACCCAATGGCAACTGCGCCTGTTCATTGGCTGGTGCGCCGGTGGTTGGCGCCTTGTTGCGACCCGGCATCAACCAGGCGGCGGCGACCGCGACCACAACGACGGCGGAAATCGCCAATACGTGTTTCTTCGGCATGTTGAACCCCATACTTGGACGCTTCACCGCAGAGCGGCTGGCAATCATGACTTCGATCAGAGCATCGCGAGCGACCTGGTTGATGTTGCCCGGCCAACCCTCGGCACTTTCGTGAATATCAGAGATCTGATCCGCGGTGAAAAGTTCGACACCACGGCCCGCACCTTCGAGCCGTTGGTCGAGATACTCACGGGTCTCTTCTTCGGTGTACGGCTGCAATTCGATGACGTGGAAGCGCTCCTCCTCGAGGTGCAAGGCCTCGAGTTGCGCGATCAGCGACGACTCGCCGAACAGGAACACATGCGGGCGACCTTCCGGTGCACCGGCACCCAGCGCCATCAGCGCTTCGAGGGCGGACTCATCGAGCTGCTCGGCGTCATCCACCAGGAGATAGACTTCCTGGCCGGTCAGCGCGAGCTGCACCACCTGATCCAGAATCGCGCCCACTTCGGCCTGAGCCACGTTCAGCGCCTGCGCGACCTGGCGCAGCACGCCAGCGGCATCGCCGGCGCCACGGGCGGAAACCACCACGCTCTGCACCGATTGCTTGTTGGTGCTGGCGACCAGCGCCTGACGCAGCAAGGTCTTGCCGCTGCCCTGCGGGCCAGTGACCACCAGCAGCAATTGGCTATAACGCGCCAAATGGTGCAGTTGACCCAGCACCGGTTTGCGCTGGGCCGGGAAAAATTTGAAGCCCGGCACCCGAGGCGCGAAGGGGTCGTGACTTAACTGGAAATGGCCGAGGAACGCCTCGTCGGCATGCAAACTAGTCATCGGAATCTTATTAACCTTTAAGCTGAGCCAGGGCGCGGTAATCCGCTCCCAGCGTGGCCTGTAGAACCTCTTTCGGATAATCGGCGGTCACTACCGCTTCGCCCATCTGGCGCAGCAGCACCAGGCGCAGACGACCGTCGATCACTTTTTTGTCGATTGCCATGTGTTCAAGAAAATCGGCTTCGCTCATCCCTTCCGGCGGCACTACCGGCAGACCGGCGCGCTGGAACAGACGAATGCCGCGATCACGCTCTTCATCACTGATCCAGCCCAGACGCGCGGACATTTCCAGCGCCATCACGGTGCCTGCCGCGACCGCTTCACCATGCAGCCAGACACCATAGCCCATGTGGGTTTCGATGGCGTGGCCGAAGGTGTGGCCAAGATTGAGCGTGGCGCGCACGCCGGTTTCCTTTTCATCGGCACCGACCACTGCAGCCTTGGCCGCGCAGGAGCGCTCGATGGCGTAGGTCAGGGCTTTTTGATCCAGTGCGCGCAGGGCGTCCACGTTGTCTTCGAGCCAGGTCAGGAACGGCTCGTCGCAGATCAGACCGTACTTGATGACCTCTGCCAGACCGGCGGACAGTTCACGCTCTGGCAGGGTTTTCAGGGACGCCGTATCGATCAGCACTACGTTCGGCTGGTAGAAAGCGCCGACCATGTTCTTGCCCAGTGGATGGTTGATCCCGGTTTTGCCGCCCACCGACGAATCGACCTGAGACAGCAACGTCGTAGGGATCTGGATGAAGTCGACGCCGCGCTGATAACAGGCTGCGGCGAAACCGGCCATGTCGCCGATCACACCGCCGCCGAGGGCGATCACGGTGGTGCGGCGGTCATGACGGGCGGTCAGCAGACCGTCGAAGATCAGTTGCAGGGTTTCCCAGTTTTTGAAGGCTTCGCCGTCCGGCAAAACCACCGAGATCACCGAGAACTGCGCGAGGCTGCGGGTCAGACGTTCGAGATAGAGCGGTGCAACGGTCTCGTTGGAGATGATTGCCACCTGCCGCCCATGGATATGGGGCGCCAGCAGTTCAGGCTGATCCAACAAACCTTCGCCAATATGAATCGGGTAGCTGCGCTCGCCTAAATCGACCTTGAGTGTCTGCATGTGTCCCCACAGTGAAGATGGAAGCAGGCGTCCTGCCCTGAATTATTGGTTGTCTGCGGCTTGTAGCGGGTATGACGCCGCTCGCACGCCATCCGCCACAACCTCGGCGGGCTGTGACAGGACGCCGAGGATAGCGCATTTCGTGCGATGCTTTAACGGGGTGGAAGCTGCGCCAGACGATCGAGAATGTCGAGCACCACCATGCGCGGCGGCCGTTCGTCGGTTTCCACGACGAGATCGGCAATTTCCCGATACAGCGGATCGCGGATGGCGAGCAAGTCACGCAGGGTTTTCGCCGGATCGGCGGTACGCAGCAACGGCCGATTGCGGTCGCGCGAAGTGCGACCAACCTGCTGCTCGACGGACGCGTGCAGATACACCACTCGTCCGCCCTCGTGCAGGGCCTTGCGATTGGCATCGCGCATGACTGCGCCACCGCCGGTCGCCAGGACCACGCCGTCGAACGCGCAAAGCTCGGCGATCATCGCCTGCTCACGGTCACGAAAGCCCGGCTCGCCTTCTTTGTCGAAGATCCACGGGATATTGGCGCCCGTGCGCAGTTCAATTTCCTTGTCGGAATCTTTGAACGGCAGGCGCAGCTCTTTGGCCAGCAACCGGCCGATGGTGCTTTTACCAGCGCCCATCGGTCCTACAAGAATCAAATTTCGCACAGAATCAATGACTCACAGCAATCGCCTGATTGTTCATGATACGCGGAGTGAGAAACACCAGCAGCTCGGATTTTTTCTCCGAAACCACATCACGCCGGAAAAGGCGGCCAAGATACGGCACATCGCCAAGAAATGGCACCTTATCTACGACCTTGCTTTGAGTATTTGAGAAAACACCGCCAATCACGATGGTTTCGCCGTCGTTGACCAGCACCTTGGCGTTTACCTCGTTTTTCTTGATCGGCGGCACATCCTGCACTTTGTTGAGGTAATCCGGTTCGTCCTTGGTGACCTTGACCTCCATGATGATGCGGTTATCGGGGGTGATCTGCGGCGTCACTTCCAGTGACAGCGATGCCTCTTTGAACGACACCGAAGTGGCGCCGCTGGAGCTGGCTTCCTGATAGGGAATCTCGGTGCCTTTGAGGATTTTCGCGGTCTCTTTGTCCGAGGTGACGACTTTCGGCTGCGAGACGATCTCGCCGTTGCCGGTTTTCTCCATGGCCGTCAGTTCCAGATCGAGCAAAACGTTATCGGTAATGAAGGCGATGCCGATCCCCGAGGTGTTATTGACGGTGCCCATGTCGACGAACGGTGAGTTGGTGCTGGTGCTGCCCGGCGTGCCAATGGTCGTCGAAGAACCGTTGCTGACCCCCGAGGTGTTCCAGTTGCCTTTGTTCTGCACCGAACCGCCCCAACGCACGCCAAGGCTCTTGTCGTAATCGACGTTGGCCTCAACGATGCGGGCCTCGATCATCACCTGGCGCACCGGAATATCCAGTTGCGCCACGATGCGCCGCAGTTCATCGAGGCGATCCTGGGTCTGGTAGGCGATGATGTTGTTGGTCCGCTCATCGACAGTGATCGAGCCACGCTCGTCGATTTTCGCCTCAGCACTGGTCACCGACTGGAACAGCTTGGCGATATCTGCCGCTTTGGCGTAATTCACCTGCAGCAGTTCACGACGCAACGGCGCCAGTTCGGCGATCTGCTTTTGCGATTCCAGTTCCTGACGTTCGCGGGCAGCGATCTCGTCGGCCGGCGCGACCAGAAGGACATTGCCGATCTTGCGCTTATCCAGCCCCTTGGTTTTCAGCACCAGATCCAGCGCCTGATCCCAAGGCACGTTTTGCAGGCGCAACGTGATCCCGCCCTGCACCGTATCGCTGGCGACCAGATTGAGGTTGGTGAAGTCGGCGATCAGTTGCAGCACCGAACGTACGTCGATGTCCTGGAAATTCAGCGAAAGCTTCTCGCCGACATAGCTGTTGCGATCGGCATTGCGCTTTTGCAGGTCATCGACCGTCATCGGGCGGATGCTGACGGTCAGTTTGTTGTCGGTCTGGAAAGTTGAGTATTCGTAGGTGCCGCTCGGCTCGACAGTAATAACCGTGCGATCACCGCTCACACCGGCGTTGACGAACTGCACCGGGGTGGCGAAATCCTTGACGTCGAGGCGTACCCGCAGCTTGTCGGGCAATTGCGTGCGGGTGAAGCTGAGGATGATCTTGCCGTCATGCTCCTGAATGTCCGGGGCGATGGTCGGATCGGACAGATCAATGACGACGTTGCCCTCGCCCGCCGTGCCGCGCTGGAAGTCGACGCCGCGAATGGCCCGACTGGTCGGCACGAATGCCTTGGCCGGTGCGGCTGCCGCCGTAGTGGCGCGCGGCGCAACGGCCGGACGCGGTGCAGCAACCGGCGCACCCTGCCCGACCACCACGAACAGATTGTTGCCTTCAACCCGTATGTTGTACGGCGAGAGCTGGGTGAGGCTGACGATCAGGCGCGTTCGATCCTTCGCTTCAACTACCGTGGCCGTGCGGGCATTACCGCTGCCCAGATCGAGATTTTTGCTGGCCAACTGGCTGGCAACACCCGGCAGGTCGAGGGCGATTCGCGCTGGTGACTCGGTGGTGTAACCCTTGGGCTGCGGCGGCGGACCATCGAACGACAGTTTCAGCTCGACGCGATCCCCCGGTAACGCCGCGACGTCCAGCGTCTTCAGGTTGGCCGCAATTACCATCGGCGACATCAGCGCTATCCATAGCGAAAAACCGAGGGTGGAGAAAATCCTGTTCATTGTTCGACTTCCACTATGAGTGCTCTTTCAAAGGAATGGTGCGCGGGCGCTCCAGCCAGGCGCCCTGGCCGTCCGGCACGATTTCGACCACATCGACCTGGGTGGCGCTGATGGCGACAATGCGGCCATCGTTGCGCCCCAGGTAATCGCCGACTTTCAGCCGATGCACCCCGCCCGCCCCGCGCAACAGCGCAAACGCCCCGGAAACATTGGAGATCGTGCCGACCATCTCGAACTGCTCGATATTGAAACCTTCGAGGTATTGCTTGACCCGGTTGGGATCGGGTTTGACGTTGCGCGAGCCGTGTTTCTGCCCGGCCAGATCGACGCGCACCTGCCGCGAAAACGGACTGCGCAGATTGGCCGCGCTGTAAGTGAATGTCGGGTAAGACCGAAATGTCGGGGTTGGTTCAATTTTGCCCGCCGGCTTCAGGCGCACTTCGTTCATATAAGCGTCGAGGTCGCTGAAATCATCGCTGCCCCCACAACCACTGAGCGCAAACAGCGCCATCGCCAAGGCGAAATAACGAATCGGGGTCATTTTTGCAGCCCCTTGTCGTTATAGCGATACGTCTTGGCAAGAATGCTCATGCGCAGTTTCGGCCCGCTCTCAGGGCTGATCGGCGCGAGTTCGAAATCATGCAACGTCACGATTCGCGGCAGCCCGGCAACGCCGCTGACGAAGGTCGCGAGGTCGTGATAAGCGCCAGTTACGGTGATCTGGATCGGCAGTTCGATGTAGAACGGCTGGGTCACTTCCGGCAGCAGTTTGATCTCTTCGAACTCCAGCCCGCTGCCCAGACCTGTACGGGTGATGTCCTCGAGCAGGCCCGGCACTTCGGTGTCACTGGGCAGTTGCCGCAGCAGCACGCCGAAAGAGTTTTCCATCTCTTTCATTTGCTGGGTGTACAGCTCCAGATTGGCCGACAGATGCGCCTTGCTGGCGAATTGCTCCTTGAGTGTGGCCTCCTCTTCGCGCTTGGCATCGAGCTGATTTTCCAGGTCGCTGATGAAAAAGTTGTAGCCAAGCCCCAGGACCAAAGCCATGAGCAGCGCGCCGGCAATAGCTTTTACCGCAGCCGGCCAGGAGCCGATGTTGTTGGTATCCAGATCGTTGAAGTCAATGTTGCGCAGGCTCTCCAGCCATTCGGACGGCTTCATTGGTCGTCCTCCAGCGTCTTCGGCTGAGTCTGACGAACGGTCAGCTCAAACGTGTTGGCCTGATCCACTTGACCGGCGGTCGTCGCCTTCACTTCATTAAGGCTTGGTGCATCGAACCAGTCCGAGGCATCCAGATTGCGCATCAGTTCGGAGACACGATTATTTGATTCCGCCGCCCCGCTGATCGACAGGGTTTTGCCGGTCATCTTCACGTCGGTGAAATACACACCGTCGGGCAGCGTGCGCGCCAGTTGGTCGAAAATCCGCCCGCTGATCTGCCGATTGCCCTGCAAGTCCTGGATGATGCGCATACGCTCGACCAGTTGCTGGCGATGGGCCTTGAGCTCGCTGATCTGCTTGATTCGCTCATCGACGACGGCGATCTGCTTGCCGATGTAATCGTTACGCGCCATTTGTCGCTGGATTGCAGAACTGATGACCTGGTCAGCGATCAATACCGCGCCGATCGAGCCGACCACCACGCCGATCAGCGCCAGCAGGAAGCGTTTGCGCCGCTCTTCGCGACGTTCCTCGCGCCAGGGAAGAAGGTTGATCCGCGCCATCAGTCGAAACTCCTGAGCGCGAGGCCGCAGGCAATCATCAGGGCCGGCGCGTCACTGGCCAGCGCCCCGGCGTTGACCTTGCTGCCCAAAGCCATGTTGGCAAACGGATTGGCCACCTGGGTCGGCGTATTCAGGCGTTGCTCGATCAGCCGGTCCAGCCCCGGCACCGACGCCGTGCCGCCAGCGAGCAGAATGTGATCGACGGCGTTGTATTGCCCGGACGCGAAGAAAAACTGCAACGAACGCGAAACCTGCTGCACCAGCGCCTCGCGAAACGGCTGCAGGACCTCGGCAACGTAATCGTCGGGCAAGCCACCCTGCTTTTTCGCCAATCCCGCCTGCTCGATCGTCAGGCCATAGCGCCGCTGGATTTCCTCGGTCAGTTGCCGGCCACCGAACAGTTGTTCGCGGGTGTAGATGATCTTGCCGTTGTGCAGAACGCTGAGGGTGGTCATGGTCGCGCCGATATCGACGACAGCAACGGTCAGACGCTCCTGAGAGGCCGCCAGTTGCGTCGCCAGCAAACTGAAGGAACGTTCCAGCGCGTAGGCCTCAACGTCCACCACCCGCGCCGTCAGGCCAGCAAGGGCCAATGCGGCCTCGCGGACTTCGACGTTTTCCTTGCGACAGGCGGCCAGCAATACGTTGACCCGCTCCGGGTTACGCGGCGACACACCCTGGACTTCGAAGTCGATGGCAACTTCGTCCAGCGGATAGGGAATGTATTGGTCGGCTTCGATCTTGAGCTGGTTTTCCAGCTCGTCATCGGACAGCCCGGCATCCATTTCGATGATCTTGGTGATCACCGCGGAACCGGCCACCGCGACCGCCACGCTTTTCAGCCCGGTGCGTGCCTTGACCAGCACCCGACTGAGAGCCTGGCCGACGCCTTCGAGCTCAGCGATGTTTTTCTCGACCACGGCGTTCGCCGGCAATGGCTCCACCGCGTACGCCTCGACCCGGTAGCGATCGCCCTGACGGCTCAGTTCCAGCAGCTTCACCGAGGTGGAGCTGATGTCGATCCCCAGTAACGTATTGGTCTTTTTATTGAAGAGTCCCAGCACTACCAATTCCCTATGACTTTCCGTGAGTTACGGACTCTGTAATACGCATTGCGTTCCTTCATCCCGTCTTGACAGAAGCGCAAATGACGCCTCCGACGGAAAAGTGCTTATAATGCCCAGCGTTTTTTTCCGCTTTTTACTGCCAGCGCGGACTGTTCTGTGTGTAGCCGGAACCCCGTCGCCAAATTCATTCTTTGCCCTGGATGTTCAAACGCCTTGATTCGTCTGCTGAAATTTTTCGGTTGGTCCATCGTCGCCGTTTTCTGCGGACTGCTTTTAGGTCTCAGCGGCGCGTTTCTTTACCTTAGTCCGGGTTTGCCGTCTGTGGAGGCGCTGAGAAGCATTCAGTTGCAGATTCCCCTGCGCGTGTACTCCAGCGATAACAAGTTGATCGCAGAGTTTGGCGAAATGCGCCGTACGCCGATCCGTTTCGCCGACATTCCCCCCAATTTCATTAATGCGTTACTAAGTGCTGAAGACGACAATTTCGCTAACCACTATGGCGTCGATCCGAGCAGCCTGATGCGCGCCGCGACCCAATTGGTCAAAAGCGGACACATTCAGTCCGGCGGCAGCACCATTACCATGCAGGTGGCGAAGAACTTCTTCCTGACCAGCGAACGCAGCTTCTCGCGCAAAACCACCGAAATTCTTCTGGCCCTGCAGATCGAACGGCAGCTGACCAAGGACGAAATCCTTGAGCTGTACGTGAACAAGATCTATCTGGGCAACCGCGCCTATGGCATTGAGGCGGCGGCGCAGGTGTATTACGGCAAGTCGATCCGTGACATCAGCCTGGCGCAGATGGCGATGATCGCCGGCCTGCCGAAAGCACCGTCGCGCTTCAACCCGCTGGCCAACCCGGCGCGCAGCAAAGAACGTCGCGACTGGATCCTCGGGCGCATGTACAAGCTCGGCAAGATCAGCGAGGCGGATTACACCGCTGCGATCAACGAGCCGCTGAACGCCAGCTACCACGTGCCGACACCAGAAGTGAACGCACCGTACATCGCCGAAATGGCCCGCGCCGAAATGGTCGGTCGCTATGGCAGCGAGGCTTACACCGAAGGTTTCCGCGTCACTACCACGGTGCCGAGCAATCTGCAGGAAATGGCCAACACCGCGCTGCACGAAGGTTTGATGACCTACGACCAGCGTCACGGCTACCGTGGCCCTGAGTCGCGCCTGCCAGGCAAGACCCGCGAGGCCTGGGCCAGTGAGCTGACCAAGCAACGCACGATCAGCAGCCTCGAGCCGGCCATCGTCACGCAGGTCGACAAGAACGGCCTGCAAGTGCTGACTCGCACCGGCGAAGAACACGTCGCCTGGGACACCATGAAATGGGCGCGTCCATTCCTCAACACCAACAGCATGGGCGCCAACCCGCGTCAGCCGTCGGATGTCGCGGCTGTCGGTGATCTGGTTCGTGTGCAACGTCAGAAAGACAATTCGCTGAAGTTCAGCCAGATCCCGCAGGCCCAAGGCGCGCTGGTGTCGCTGGACCCGCAGAACGGAGCGATCCGCTCGCTGGTCGGCGGTTTTGCCTTCGAGCAGAGCAACTACAACCGCGCCATGCAGGCCAAGCGTCAGCCGGGCTCGAGCTTCAAACCGTTCGTCTACAGCGCCGCGCTGGACAGCGGCTACACCGCCGCCACACTGGTCAACGACGCGCCAATCGTGTTCGTCGACGAATACCTGGACAAGGTCTGGCGCCCGAAGAACGACACCAACACCTTCCTCGGCCCGATCCGTCTGCGTGAAGCCCTCTACAAGTCGCGCAACCTGGTGTCGATCCGCTTGCTCCAGGCGATGGGCGTGGGCAAGACCATCGACTACATCACCCGCTTCGGCTTCAACAAGCAGGACCTGCCGCCGAACCTGTCGCTGGCGCTGGGCACTGCAACCTTGACGCCAATGGAGATCGCCACCGGTTGGAGCACGTTCGCCAACGGCGGCTACAAGATCACCCCGTACATCATCGACAAGATCGAAAGCCGCAACGGTGACACGCTGTTCGTCGCCAATCCGCCGACCGTGCCACAGGGTGGTTCGGCGACGGACGGTATCGCTGCGCCAGATGCTCAATCGTTCACGGTCGATGCCGCACCGGTTCCGGGTGAAGCACCGGGCAACGCTGCTGTACCGCAAGCGCCGGCAGTGGCTGAGCGGATCGTCGATGGTCGGACCACGTACATCCTCAACAGCATGTTGCAGGACGTGATCAAGCTCGGCACCGGCCGTCGCGCACTGGCCATGGGCCGCAGCGACATCGCTGGCAAGACCGGCACGACCAACGAATCGAAAGATGCGTGGTTCTCCGGTTACAACGCCGATTACGTGACCACGGTGTGGACCGGTTTCGACCAGCCGGAAAGCCTCGGTCGTCGCGAGTTCGGCGGCACGGTGGCGCTGCCGATCTGGATGAACTACATGTCGGCTGCGCTGAAGGACAAGCCGCCGCACGTTCAGCCTGAGCCGGAAGGTCTGCTGAGCCTGCGCGTGGATCCGGTCAGTGGCCGTGCGGCGACACCGAGCACACCGGGCGCTTACTTCGAGCTGTTCAAGTCGGAAGACACGCCGCCATCGGTGAACGAGTTGGGCAACGGCACGGCGCCAGGCAGCCCGCTGCCGGCGGATGAACAGGCGCCGATCGATTTGTTCTGATCCTCGGCCACTGAAAAGCCCCGCCTTCGATTGAAGTGCGGGGCTTTTTATTGCCTCTAGGTTTGTGGTGCCTGAACGGGCCTCATCGCTAGCAGGGCTAGCTCCCACAGGGTTTTGTGGTGTGTTTAGAGTATGTGTCTCGCATTGCCCTCTGTGGGAGCGAGCTTGCTCGCGGAGAGGCCCGGCAAAGCAACACAAAACCCTCAGCCACAAAAAAGCCCCGACTCTCATGAGCCGGGGCTTTCGGTTGAAGCGCTACAACGGCTTAGCCGTTGAACACGTCATCCACGCTTTTCAGCGGGTAGTTCTTCGGATACGGCAGGGTCGCCACACCAGTCTCGATTGCAGCCTTGGCCACAGCGTCGGAGATCAGGGTGATCAGGCGCTTGTCCATTGGCTTCGGAATGATGTATTCACGGCCGAATTCCAGCGGAGCGCCACCGTAGGCGTCGCACACGTCCTGTGGAACAGGCAGCTTGGCCAGTTCACGCAGGGCATTGGCTGCAGCCACTTTCATTTCTTCGTTGATGCGCTTGGCGCGAACGTCCAGGGCACCACGGAAGATGAACGGGAAACCCAGTACGTTGTTGACCTGGTTCGGGTAGTCCGAACGGCCGGTCGCCATGATCACGTCGTTACGGGTGGCGTGTGCCAGCTCAGGGGAGATTTCCGGATCCGGGTTCGAGCAGGCGAACACGATCGGGTTGGCCGCCATCGACAGCAGGCCTTCAGGGCTCAGCAGGTTCGGGCCGGACAGACCGACGAACACGTCAGCGCCTGCCAGTGCGTCAGCCAGGCTGCGCTTCTCGGTGGCGTGAGCGAATACCGCTTTGTACTGGTTCAGGTCGTCACGGCCAGAGTGGATCACGCCGGTACGGTCAACCATGAAGATGTTTTCGATGCGTGCGCCCATGCTCACCAGCAGTTTCATGCAGGAGATGGCGGCAGCGCCGGCGCCCAGGCAGACGATCTTCGCTTCCGGCAGGGTTTTGCCAGCGATTTCCAGGGCGTTGATCATGCCGGCAGCGGTCACGATTGCGGTGCCGTGCTGGTCATCGTGGAATACCGGAATGTCGCACTGCTCGATCAGAGCGCGTTCGATCTCAAAGCACTCAGGTGCCTTGATGTCTTCCAGGTTGATGCCACCGAAGGTGATGGAGATACGCTTAACGGTGTCGATGAAGGCTTGCGGGCTTTCGGAGTCGACTTCGATGTCGAAAACGTCGATGCCGGCGAAGCGCTTGAACAGCACGCCTTTACCTTCCATCACTGGCTTGGATGCCAACGGGCCGAGGTTACCCAGGCCGAGAATCGCGGTGCCATCGGAAATGACTGCAACCAGGTTGCCCTTGCCGGTGTATTTGTAGGCCAGTTCAGGATCGCGAGCGATCTCACGGACTGGTTCAGCTACGCCGGGGCTGTAGGCCAGCGACAAGTCGCGAGCGGTAGCAGTGGCCTTGGTGAGCTCGACACTCAGCTTCCCTGGACGAGGATTGGCATGATATTCGAGAGCGGCAGTTTTCAGATCAGACATTTTGGCATTCCGCTTTTTACTGTTGGACAGACTGGTCAGCGAGGATACGCGCCTCGCAAAGTCCCCACAAGACTGAGCGGTCACCCCTGTCAAGCGCCCTGCCCTACGACTTTGGGCCAAGAGCCACGGCGCACAAGGGCTTGACTGTTCACAATCGACATAAAAAATGTCTACAATTTTTATTCAGCGGGTGCTTTGCAACATCGAAGGATCTGTCAGTGGAAGCAGCCAACGCGACTGACCCTGTTTCAAGCCACCCCGTCGTGAACGATCGACAATCCAGCCGCGCGCCTCGATCTGCCTGCCCTTCAGCGCTCGCAAGCGGGCATTGTCGAATTGTCCGACCAGATTGGGTGCAACGCGCAATACAAGCGAGTCCTGCAACTCGATCCAGATTCCGCCGCGATTGCGTTGAACCTTGCTCACACGCCCACTGACCACGGCGAAGCCCGAGCGCTGAATCTGCTCCGCTTTCAGTACAGACGTTTGCCGCCAAAGGCCCCGGCGGGCCTGTCGCGCACTGCGTTCGGCAGCTTGCTGGCAGGCGACCAGATCGACATTCGGCGCCACCGCGACCTGGAAACCAAGGCCATCGGCGAGCATTTGCGCTTCGAGATTGGCGCCGCTGGCACTGTAAACATGCGCGAGCGTACGACCGTAATGGTCTTTGGGTTGCTTGCCGGGGCGCAAACCGACACGTCCGCCGCTGGCATCGACCAAGGCTTGCAGACGTTGGCGCGCCGCCACCGCGAACGGTTCGTCGCTGCGGCCCTGCTTGCCCAGCTCAGGCGTATTGAGGCCGATCATGCGTACGCTGCGACCGTCGCTCAGCCGCAGGGTGTCGCCATCGACCACGCGCTGCACCGCTACGCTGGTCAACTGCGCAGGCGCCGGGCAGAAGGCCTGCGCGCCGGACAGCCAAATCGCAGACACAAAAAAGGCGCCCGCGAGGGACGCCTTTTTCAGCAACGAGGAAAAGCCCACCGGGCCCTTCAACCTTACTCTGCAGCAGGTTTCTTGCCGAAAGCACCGAAACGGTCTGCGAACTTCTGAACGCGACCACCGGTGTCCAGAGTCTTCTGCTTACCGGTGTAGAACGGGTGGCATTCGTTGCACACGTCGATTGGCATGGCTTTGCCGAAAGTCGAACGGGTTTCGAACTTGTTGCCACAGCTGCAGGTAACAGCAATGACTGGGTATTCTGGATGGATATCAGCTTTCATGGTGTATTCCTCAGGCTAGCGTGCCGCCACCCAACACTATTGTTGAATACCGCACGTAATTAGGCCGCGGATTCTACCAGACCTTTTCAATCACGCAAGCTGTCACCGAGACCGACCGTCTGCTAGGCTCCCGGCCCAATACGCGATCCCCTGTAGGAGCGAGCCTGCTCGCGATAACGGTGTGTCATTCAACATTTGTGTCGTCTGATACACCGTTATCGCGAGCGAGGCTCACTCCTACAGGGTTATGTGCCTAGCCCGTCTGTTTATAGAGATCCCCCCGCGTGCCCGACGCCATTCTGCGCCTTGCCCTGCCTTCGCCCCTGCGCCGCCTGTTCGACTATCGAGCGCCGGCCGGGGTGCGGCGCGAGCAATTGCAGCCGGGCATGCGCCTGCGGGTGCCGTTCGGCCGGCGCGAAATGATCGGGATTCTGGTCGAGGTCACCGACACCAGCGAAGTGCCGGCGGAAAAACTCAAACCGGCGCTGGCCCTGCTCGATGACACGCCGCCGTTGCCGCCCGCGCTGTTCAAGCTGTGCCTGTGGACGTCGCAGTATTACCAGCACAGCCTTGGCGACACCTTGAGCTGGGCGTTGCCGGTGCTGTTGCGCCAGGGCGAACTGGCCGAGGCCCGGCAAGAGCGTTTCTGGTCGATCACCCCCGGCGCCAGCCTCGATGATCCGCGCATCGCCCGCGCACCGCGCCAGCGGGAGGCGTTGGCGACCCTGGCCCAGCACCCGCACGGTGTCGCCCATCAATTGCTGAGCAAACTGATGCTGAGCAAGGACAGCCTCGATCTGCTGCTGGCCAAAGGTCTGGTGCAGGTCGAGATCCGCCGCCACGCGCCGGGCGTGCGCCACGAACACTGGCTGGCGCAACCGGAACTGCCGCTCAACAGCGAGCAGCGCGCCGCGTACGAAGCGATCCGCGCTGGCTTCGACAGTTATCACGCGTTCCTGCTGGCCGGGGTTACCGGCAGCGGCAAGACCGAAGTCTATTTGCAACTGATCCGCGAAACCCTCGAAGCCGGCAAGCAGGCGTTGGTGCTGATCCCCGAAATCAACCTCGGCCCGCAGACCCTGGCGCGTTTCGAACAGCGCTTCAATGCCCGCATCGCCTTGCTGCACTCGGCGGTCAATGATCGCGAGCGCCTCGACGCCTGGCTCGCCGCCCGCGATGGCGAAGCCGACATTATTATCGGCACCCGCTCGGCACTGTTCACGCCGATGAAAAATCCCGGGCTGATCATCATCGATGAAGAGCACGATGGCTCTTATAAACAGCAGGAAGGCTTGCGCTACCACGCTCGCGATCTGGCACTGGTGCGCGCGCGCCAGGAAAACATCCCGATCGTACTGGGATCCGCGACGCCATCGCTGGAGAGCCTGCACAACGCTTACACCGGTCGCTACGGCCTGCTGCGCCTGAACGAGCGTGCTGGCGGCGCCAAGCAGCCGCGCTTCCTGCGTCTGGACGTGAAAAGCCGTCCGCTGGACAGCGGCATTTCCGGGCCGATGCAACAAGCCATCGGTCAGACCCTGGCGGCCGGCCAGCAAGTGCTGGTGTTCCTTAACCGACGCGGTTTTGCGCCGACGCTGCTCTGCCACGATTGCGGCTGGATGTCCGAATGCTCGCGCTGCGATGCGCGGATGACCGTGCACCAGCGCTATGGCGAGTTGCGCTGTCATCACTGTGGCAACGTCGAGCGCACGCCGCGCCAGTGCCCGAAGTGCAACAAGGTCGATCTGCGGCCCGTCGGCGCCGGCACTGAACGCGCCGAGGAGCGGCTGGCGATTCTGTTTCCCGACTACCCGGTTTTGCGCGTCGACCGTGACAGTACTTCGCGCAAAGACGCGATGAATCAGCTGTTCGCGACGATTCAGAAGGGTCAGCCGTGCATTCTGGTCGGTACGCAGATGTTGGCCAAGGGGCACCACTTTCCACGGGTGACACTGGTGTCGATTCTGGATGCCGACGGCGGTTTGTTCTCCGGCGACTTCCGCGCCAGCGAGCGCATGGCGCAGTTGATCGTGCAGGTCGCCGGGCGCGCCGGGCGAGCGGAGGAGCCGGGCAAGGTGATCATCCAGACGCACTTGGCTGACCATCCCTTATTGGTGCAACTCACTGAACAGGGTTACTTCGCCTTTGCCGAGCAGGCCTTGAGCGAGCGCCGCGCCGCCGGGCTGCCGCCGTTTGCGCATCTGGCGCTACTGCGTGCCGAAGCGCACAAACCGGGACAGGCGGAAGGCTTTCTCGATGAGGCGTGCAGCGCGGCGGAGCGCTTGCTGGTTGAGCAGAATTTGACCGGTATCGAGCTGCTCGGCCCAGTGCCGGCACCGATGGAACGCCGGGCCGGACGTTATCGTGCGCAGCTTTTGTTGCAGGCGACGGCGCGGGCGCCGCTGCATCGATTGCTGGCCAGTTGGCTGCTGATGCTGGAGCAGATGCCGAGTGGGCGGGCGGTGCGCTGGTCCTTGGACGTCGACCCTGTAGATTTGTATTGAAGTTCAAAAGATCGCAGCCTTCGGCAGCTCCTACAGAAAAATGCGAAATTCTGTGTAGGAGCTGCCGCAGGCTGCGATCTTTTGCTTTTAATGTCACCACATATCCACATCCTGCCTGCTAAGGTTGGCAAGCCCGTCTTCGCAACGGATAATGCCCAGTTTTTCCACCCGCGCATCGATGCGCCCGCCGCGCTTGCGGTCGAAAGAGAAGACCATGAAAGACACCATTCGCCAGCTGATCCAACAAGCCCTCACCCAACTCGTCAACGAAGGTGTGTTGCCTGAAGGCCTGACGCCGGCGATCCAGGTGGAGAACGCCCGTGACAAGACCCACGGCGACTTCGCCAGCAACATTGCCATGATGCTGGCCAAGCCTGCGGGCATGAAGCCGCGCGATCTGGCGGAAAAAATCATCGCCGCGCTGCCGGCTGACGAGAACGTCACCAAGGCCGAAATCGCTGGCCCGGGCTTCATCAATTTCTTCCAGAACACTCAGGCTTTGGCTTCGCGCCTCGACGCCGCACTGGCCGACGCTAACGTTGGCGTGCGCAAGGCTGGCCCTGCACAACGCACCGTGGTCGACCTGTCGGCACCGAACCTGGCCAAAGAGATGCACGTCGGCCACTTGCGCTCGACCATCATCGGCGACGGCGTGGCCCGCGTTCTCGAATTCCTCGGCGACGAAGTGATCCGTCAGAACCACGTCGGCGACTGGGGCACCCAGTTCGGCATGCTGATGGCGTACCTACAGGAAAACCCGATCACCAGCGACGAGCTGTCCGATCTGGAAAATTTCTACCGCGCCGCCAAGCAGCGTTTCGACGAATCCGAAGAATTCGCCGACCGCGCCCGTGGTCTGGTGGTCAAGTTGCAGGCCGGCGACGCCGAGTGCCTGGCGCTATGGACCAAGTTCAAGGACATCTCGCTGTCGCACTGCCAGAAGATCTATGAACTGCTCAACGTCAAACTGACCATGGCCGACGTGATGGGCGAAAGCGCCTACAACGACGACCTGATCAACGTGGTCAACGACCTGAAAGCCGCTGGCATGCTGGTCGAGAGCAACGGCGCGCAGTGCGTGTTCCTCGACGAGTTCAAGAATGCCGACGGCGATCCGCTGCCGGTGATCATCGTCAAGGCTGACGGCGGCTACCTGTACGCCACCACTGACCTCGCGGCTGTGCGCTACCGCAGCGGCAAACTGAAAGCCGATCGCGCGCTGTACTTCGTCGACCAGCGTCAGGCTCTGCACTTCCAGCAAGTGTTCGCCGTGGCGCGCAAGGCCGGTTTCGTCACCCATCCGATGGAGATGGAACACATGGGCTTCGGCACCATGAACGGCGCCGATGGCCGTCCGTTCAAGACCCGTGACGGTGGCACTGTGAAGCTGATCGACCTGCTGACCGAAGCGCAGGAACGCGCCTACAGCCTGGTGAAAGAGAAGAACCCGACACTGGCCGAAGACGAACTGCGCAACATCGCCAAAGTCGTCGGCATCGGCGCGGTGAAGTACGCCGACCTGTCGAAGCACCGCACCAGCGACTACAGCTTCAACTTCGACCTGATGCTGAATTTCGAAGGCAACACCGCGCCGTACCTGCTGTATGCGTACACCCGCGTCGCCGGTGTGTTCCGCAAACTGGGCAAGGACTTCAGCGAAGTCGACGGCCAGATCGTGCTGGAAGCTGCGCACGAGCAAGAGCTGGCGGCAAAACTGGCGCAGTTCGGCGAAGTGCTGAACAACGTGTCAGACAAAGGCACGCCGCACATTCTCTGCACCTACCTGTATGACGTTGCCGGTCTGTTCTCCAGCTTCTACGAGAACTGCCCAATCCTCGCTGCCGAAACCCAGGCCCAGATGCAGAGCCGTCTGCGTCTGGCCGCGCTGACCGGTCGCACCCTCAAGCAAGGCCTGGAGCTGTTGGGTCTGGAAACTCTGGAGCGTATGTAAGTTGGCTGCCAAGAAAAAACCTGCACCCAAGCGTGGCGCCAGCCGTTATCAAGCTCCTGCGAAGCAACCGATTCCGGGTTGGCTGTGGATGGCCATCGGCCTGACGGTCGGCGCGTTCATCGTGTTTCTGATGAAGCTGGAGCCGGGCAAGGGCAGCGACACGGTCAAGCGTGAGAAGGTCGAGCAAGCGCAACAGCAGAAAGCGTCGAAGATCGCCGAGGCCAACAAGACCCCGCCGAGCCCCACCCAGCCTGTGAAGCCGAAGTACGACTTCTACACCCTGCTGCCGGAATCGGAAGTGATCGTGCCGCCGGACGCTGTGCCGGAGAAGACTCTGCCGACGCCACAGGTGCCAGCGGTGCCAACTACGCCGGTCACGCCTGCGGAAGCGGCGAAGATCGACACCGCGCGCGCTCAGGCAGCTCTGGCCGGGATTACTCCGCCGCCAGCGCCACCCGTGAGCAAAGCGGCGCCGGTGACCAAGTTCTTCCTGCAGGCCGGCTCGTTCCGCAAGGAAACCGATGCCGACAAGGTTCGCGCGCAAATCATTTTGCTCGGCCAGGCGGTGGCGGTTGAGTCCGGCACGGTGAAGGATGAAACCTGGTACCGCGTTCTGGTCGGCCCGTTCAGCAACCGCGAACAACTGACCACCGCGCAGAAACAACTGGCCGGTGCCGGGTTCAGCAACCTGTTGTTACAACAACGCCAGAGCCGCTGATCACCGCCGATCGTTCCCACGCTCTGCGTGGGAATGCCTCGAGGGACGCTCTGCGTCCCAGCAGTGAAGGGACGCGGAGCGTCCCGGGCTGCATTCCCACGCAGAGCGTGGGAATGATCAGGTGCAACACGCCGCTCGTCTCCTCTCCCGCGCTACGGTTGAAATCCTCTCCAGCACCCCCATATGAATGGGCATAAGGCACTTTCGCCCCGCTGTGTGGAGACTCTTCCCTTGACCACCATCGTTTCAGTCCGCCGTCACGGCAAAGTCGTCATGGGCGGCGACGGCCAGGTTTCTCTCGGCAATACCGTGATGAAAGGCAATGCGAAAAAAGTTCGTCGCCTGTACCACGGTCAGGTCATCGCCGGTTTTGCCGGTGCCACCGCCGACGCCTTTACCCTCTTCGAACGTTTCGAAGGCCAACTCGAAAAACATCAGGGTCACCTGGTGCGCGCCGCCGTCGAACTCGCTAAAGAATGGCGCACCGACCGCTCTCTGAGCCGCCTCGAAGCGATGCTCGCGGTCGCTAACAAAGACGCCTCGCTGATCATCACCGGCAACGGTGACGTGGTCGAACCCGAAGACGGCCTGATCGCCATGGGTTCCGGCGGCGGTTACGCGCAGGCCGCAGCCAGCGCGCTGCTGAAAAAGACCG
Organism: Pseudomonas sp. 4CAES_32.4; assembly: GCF_058136335.1. Taxonomy (NCBI): domain Bacteria; kingdom Pseudomonadati; phylum Pseudomonadota; class Gammaproteobacteria; order Pseudomonadales; family Pseudomonadaceae; genus Pseudomonas; species Pseudomonas sp. 4CAES_32.4. The sequence goes on along the minus strand of NZ_CM176882.1, from coordinate 456,170 downwards.
ACCTGTCGGCCCGCGAAATCGTCGAAACCGCCCTCGGCATTGCCGGCGATATCTGTGTATTCACCAACCACACTCAGACCATTGAGGAGCAGGATCTCGCTGAATAAGCCTGACGCGGCCCTGTGCCACGGCTTGTTTCTGCTTGAGGACCGTCAACTACTATGTCCATGACTCCCCGCGAAATCGTCCACGAACTCAACCGCCACATCATCGGCCAGGACGATGCCAAGCGCGCCGTCGCGATTGCCCTGCGCAACCGCTGGCGCCGCATGCAGCTGCCTGAAGAGCTGCGCGTTGAAGTGACCCCGAAGAACATCCTGATGATCGGCCCGACCGGTGTCGGTAAAACCGAGATCGCCCGTCGTCTGGCGAAACTGGCCAACGCGCCGTTCATCAAGGTCGAAGCGACCAAATTCACCGAAGTCGGTTATGTCGGTCGTGACGTCGAATCGATCATCCGTGATCTGGCCGACGCCGCGATCAAGATGCTCCGCGAGCAGGAAATGTCCCGCGTGCGCCATCGCGCCGAAGACGCCGCCGAGGATCGCATCCTCGACGCGCTGCTGCCGCCGGCCCGCATGGGCTTCAGCAACGAGGAAGCGCCGAGCTCTGATTCCAACACCCGTCAGCTGTTCCGCAAGCGCCTGCGCGAAGGTCAGCTGGATGACAAGGAAATCGAGATCGAAGTCGCCGAAGTGGCTGGCATCGAAATCGCCACGCCGCCCGGCATGGAAGAGATGACCAACCAGTTGCAGTCGCTGTTCGCCAACATGGGCAAGGGCAAGAAGAAGGCGCGCAAGCTCAAGGTCAAAGAAGCGCTGAAACTGGTGCGCGACGAAGAAGCCGGGCGTCTGGTCAATGAAGAAGAGCTGAAAGCCAAAGCGCTGGAAGCGGTTGAACAGCACGGCATCGTGTTCATCGACGAGATCGACAAAGTCGCCAAGCGTGGCAATGTCGGCGGCGCCGATGTCTCCCGTGAAGGCGTGCAGCGCGACCTGCTGCCGCTGATCGAAGGCTGCACCGTCAACACCAAGCTGGGCATGGTCAAGACCGACCACATCCTGTTCATCGCGTCCGGTGCGTTCCACCTGAGCAAGCCAAGCGATCTGGTGCCTGAGCTGCAAGGTCGTCTGCCAATCCGTGTCGAACTCAAGGCGCTGAGCCCGTCGGACTTCGAACGCATCCTCAGCGAGCCGCATGCCTCGCTCACCGAGCAATACTGCGCGCTACTGAAAACCGAAGGCCTGAACATCCAGTTCCAGCCGGAAGGCATCAAGCGTCTGGCGGAGATCGCCTGGCAGGTCAACGAGAAGACCGAGAACATCGGTGCCCGTCGCTTGCACACGCTGCTTGAGCGTCTGCTCGAAGAGGTGTCGTTCAGCGCCGGTGATCTGGCCAGCACCCACGATGAGAAGCCGATTCTGATCGACGCGGAATACGTCAACAGCCACCTCGGCGAATTGGCGCAGAACGAAGACCTGTCCCGCTACATTCTGTAGTGCGGCAAGCTCCGAGCTACAAGCGGCAAGCTGAGTTAAGCTTGCAGCTTGTTGCTTGCAGCTCAGGGCTGTTTTTATGATTCCTACCGACATCAAACTGCACAAAGCCTCGAAAACCCTGACGCTCACCTATGCGTCCGGCGAGGAATACACCCTGCCCGCTGAATTCCTGCGCGTGCATTCGCCCTCCGCCGAGGTCCAGGGCCACGGCAAACCGATCCTGCAATTCGGCAAGATCAATGTCGGTCTGAGCAAACTGGAACCGGCCGGTCACTACGCACTGAAACTGACCTTCGACGACGGTCACGACAGCGGCTTGTTCACCTGGGATTATCTCTACGAGCTGGGGCGACGTCATGACGCACTCTGGGCCGATTATCTGGCCGAGCTCAAAGCCGCCGGAAAAACCCGCGACCCGAACGAGTCCATCGTCAAGCTGATGCTCTAGCCCGAGCCTTGCGCTCATTAGAAGGCATTTTCTAAATTCATCTGTTTGAATGCTCCGCTGTGTGGCCGAGGATCGGCCTGCTTGCGAAAAAAATTAAACTCGGGTAACCAATGGAGCTGGCAAGTTCCCTGCAGTGCTCTACGACTGTAAAGCAGCTATGCAGAATTAACGGTCACCCGAGCAGTAGTACCTGGCATTGGCTGTGGAACTGCACAGCAGAAAACCGGGTACTCGTCTCAGGACAATGGAGCGTCGTAGATGAGTAACAAGAATAACGATGACCTGAAGTACCAAGCCTCGGAAAACACCCTGGGGCTTAATCCCGTCGTTGGGCTACGCGGAAAGGATCTGCTGGCCTCTGCTCGCATGGTGCTGAAACAGGCCATCAAACAACCGATCCATAGCGTCAAGCACGTCACCCATTTCGGCCTCGAACTGAAGAACGTGCTGTTTGGCAAATCCGAACTGCAACCGGCTGGCGATGACCGTCGCTTCGCTGATCCGGCGTGGAGCCAGAACCCGCTCTACAAACGTTATCTGCAAACCTATCTGGCGTGGCGCAAGGAACTCCATTCCTGGATAGATGACAGCAGCCTGTCACCCAAAGACATCGCGCGCGGCCACTTCGTCATCAACCTGATGACCGAAGCCATGGCCCCGACCAACTCGGCGGCCAACCCCGCAGCGGTCAAACGCTTCTTCGAAACCGGCGGCAAAAGCCTGCTCGATGGCCTCTCGCATCTGGCCAAGGATCTGGTGCATAACGGCGGCATGCCGAGCCAGGTCAACATGGGCGCGTTCGAAGTCGGCAAGAGCCTCGGTGTCACCGAAGGCGCAGTGGTGTTCCGCAACGATGTGCTGGAGCTGATCCAGTACAAGCCGATCACCGAGCAAGTCCACGAGCGCCCGTTGCTGGTGGTGCCGCCGCAGATCAACAAGTTCTACGTATTCGATTTGAGCCCGGACAAGAGTCTGGCGCGCTTCTGCCTGCGCAATAACGTGCCGACGTTCATCATCAGTTGGCGCAACCCGACCAAGGCCCAGCGCGAGTGGGGCCTGTCGACCTACATCGACGCACTGAAAGAAGCGGTCGACGTGGTCACCGCGATCACTGGCAGCAAAGACGTCAACATGCTTGGTGCCTGCTCCGGCGGCATCACCTGCACCGCCCTGCTCGGCCACTACGCGGCGATCGGCGAGAAGAAGGTCAATGCCCTCACGCTGCTGGTCAGCGTGCTCGATACGACGCTGGACAGCGACGTCGCCCTGTTCGTCGACGAGCAAACTCTGGAGACCGCCAAGCGTCACTCGTACCAGGCCGGCGTGCTCGAAGGCAAAGACATGGCCAAGGTCTTCGCGTGGATGCGCCCCAACGACCTGATCTGGAACTACTGGGTCAACAACTACCTGCTAGGTAACGAGCCGCCGGTGTTCGACATCCTGTTCTGGAACAACGACACCACCCGGTTGCCCGCTGCGTTCCACGGCGACCTGATCGAGATGTTCAAAAACAACCCACTGATTCGCCCCAATGCACTGGAAGTGTGCGGCACGCCGATCGACCTCAAGCAGGTCACCGCCGACATCTTCTCGCTGGCCGGCACCAACGACCACATCACCCCGTGGAAGTCCTGCTACAAGTCGGCGCAGCTGTTTGGCGGCAAGGTCGAATTCGTGCTGTCGAGCAGCGGGCATATTCAGAGCATTCTCAACCCGCCGGGCAACCCGAAATCCCGTTACATGACCAGCGAAGAGATGGCAGCCAACGCCGATGACTGGCAAGAGAACTCGACCAAGCACACCGATTCCTGGTGGCTGTACTGGCAGTCGTGGCTGGCCGAGCGCTCGGGCAACCTGAAAAAGGCCCCACTGAAACTGGGCAACAAGGCGTATCCGGCGGGTGAAGCCTCGCCGGGCACTTACGTACATGAAAGATAGCGGCAAGCCACAAGCTACAAGCCGCAAGCTGAGCAGGTTCTGCTTGAAGCTTGCGGCCTGTAGCTGCTCCACTCTAACCCGAAGGGCCTGACGCATGCCGCAACCGTTCATATTCCGTACCGTCGATCTGGATGGCCAGACCATCCGCACCGCGGTGCGCCCCGGCAAGCCTCACTTGACGCCCTTGCTGATTTTCAACGGCATCGGCGCCAACCTCGAGCTGGTGTTTCCGTTTGTCGCAGCGCTGGACCCGGATCTGGAAGTGATCGCGTTCGACGTGCCCGGTGTCGGCGGTTCCTCGACGCCGAACCGGCCGTACCGCTTTCCCGGCCTGGCCAAGCTGACCTCGCGAATGCTTGATTACCTCGACTACGGTCAGGTCAACGTCATCGGCGTGTCGTGGGGCGGTGCGCTCGCGCAGCAGTTCGCCTACGACTATCCCGAACGCTGCAAGAAACTGGTGCTGGCGGCGACCGCGGCCGGGGCGGTGATGGTGCCGGGCAAACCGAAAGTGCTGTGGATGATGGCCAGTCCACGGCGCTACATTCAGCCCTCCCACGTAATCCGGATCGCCCCGCTGATCTATGGCGGCTCGTTCCGTCGCGACCCGACCCTGGCCGCCAGTCATGCCGCAAAAGTACGTTCGGCGGGCAAGCTCGGTTACTACTGGCAACTGTTCGCCGGACTCGGCTGGACGAGTATTCACTGGCTGCACAAGATCCATCAGCCGACGCTGGTGCTCGCTGGCGACGACGATCCGCTGATCCCGCTGATCAACATGCGCATGCTCGCCTGGCGCATTCCCAATGCGCAGTTGCACATCATCGACGATGGTCATCTGTTCCTGATCACCCGCGCCGAAGCCGTGGCGCCGATCATCATGAAGTTTCTCCAGGAGGAACGTCAGCGCGCGGTGATGCATCCGCATCCGACACCGTTCGGCGGTTAACCCTAGCGGCAGGCTTTATGCAGGTCTTTAGCAAAGAGTGCGCGGCAGGACGCCGCGCAGGCAGCAACCCACAACAGCGTCTATGGTGTTCTGGTTCGGTGAGTGTGTTTTTGGCCTGAAGACGAAGGAGTGTTGAGTCATGCGCGACAAACCAGCGACGGGCGTAGTGCCCAGCCCCGCCGTGTTCATCAACGCACAAAGTGCGATCACCGGTCTGCGTGGGCGGGATTTGATTTCGACCTTGCGCAGCGTGGCCGCTCACGGTTTGCGCAACCCGATCCACAGCGCGAAACACGCGTTGAAACTCGGCGGCCAATTGGGCCGCGTCTTGCTTGGCGAAACCCTGCACCCGACCAATCCGAACGACAACCGCTTCGCCGACCCGGCGTGGAGCCTCAATCCGTTTTATCGCCGTAGCCTGCAGGCTTACCTGGCCTGGCAGAAGCAGGTCAAAAGCTGGATCGACGACAGCGACATGAGCCCGGAAGATCGCGCCCGGGCACACTTCGCGTTCACCCTGCTCAACGACGCCGTGGCGCCGTCCAACACCCTGCTCAATCCGCTGGCGGTCAAAGAGCTGTTCAACTCCGGCGGCCACAGTCTGGTGCGCGGTCTCAGTCATTTGTTCGATGATCTGCTGCACAACGACGGCCTGCCCCGGCAGGTCACCAAACAGGCTTTTGAAGTCGGCAAAACCGTGGCGACCACCGCCGGTTCAGTGGTGTTTCGCAACGAAATGCTCGAGCTGATCCAGTACAAACCGATGAGCGAAAAACAGTACGCCAAGCCGCTGCTGGTGGTGCCGCCGCAAATCAACAAGTACTACATTTTCGACCTGAGCCCGCACAACAGCTTCGTCCAGTACGCGCTGAAAAACGGTTTGCAGACTTTCATGATCAGTTGGCGCAATCCCGATGTGCGCCATCGCGAGTGGGGCCTGTCGACCTACGTCGAAGCCGTGGAAGAAGCGATGAACATCTGCCGGGCGATCACCGGCGCCCGCGAGGTCAACCTGATGGGCGCGTGCGCTGGCGGGCTGACCATCGCCGCCCTGCAGGGTCACTTGCAGGCCAAACGGCAATTGCGCCGCATCTCCAGCGCGACCTACCTGGTCAGCCTGCTCGACAGCCAGATCGAAACCCCGGCGACCCTGTTTGCCGACGAACAAACCCTTGAAGCGGCCAAACGTCGCTCCTATCAGAAAGGCGTGCTCGATGGCCGCGACATGGCCAAGGTCTTCGCGTGGATGCGTCCCAACGATTTGATCTGGAGCTACTTCGTCAACAACTACCTGTTGGGTAAAGAGCCGCCGGCCTTCGACATCCTCTACTGGAACAATGACAACACGCGCCTGCCCGCTGCGCTCCACGGTGATTTGCTGGACTTCTTCAAGCACAACCCGCTGACCCATCCGGGTGGGCTGGAGGTGTGTGGTACGCCAATCGATCTGCAGAAAGTCACCGTCGACAGCTTCAGCGTCGCCGGCATGAACGACCACATCACGCCGTGGGATGCGGTGTATCGCTCGACCCTGCTGCTCGGCGGCGACCGACGCTTCGTGCTGTCCAACAGCGGCCACGTGCAGAGCATTCTCAACCCGCCGAGCAACCCGAAAGCCGCGTACGTCGAGAACGGCAAGATGAGCAGCGACCCGCGCGCCTGGTACTACGACGCCAAACACGTCGACGGCAGTTGGTGGCCGCAGTGGCTCGAATGGATTCAACAACGTTCCGGCGCCCAGCACGAAACCTCGTTCACCCTCGGCAACCCGAACTATCCACCGATGGAGGCAGCACCCGGTACTTACGTGCGTGTGCGCTGACGCTTAACCGAACTTTTCTAAGAAGACTGGATGAAAACCCGCGACCGGATTCTCGAATGTGCTTTGCAACTGTTCAACGAAAAGGGCGAGCCGAACGTCTCCACCATGGAGGTGGCCAACGAAATGGGCATCAGCCCGGGCAATCTCTACTACCACTTCCACGGCAAGGAGCCGTTGATACTCGGGTTGTTCGAACGCTTTCAGAATGAACTGGCGCCACTGCTCGATCCACCCTCGGATGTGGAACTGGCGCCGGAGGATTACTGGCTGTTTTTGCATTTGATCGTTGAGCGGTTGGCGCAGTACCGGTTCCTGTTTCAGGACTTGTCGAACCTGGCGGGACGGTTGCCGAAACTGGCCAAGGGGATTCGTCATCTGCTCAACGCGCTGAAGCGCACGCTGGCGTCGTTACTGGCGCGGTTGAAGGCGGGTGGCCAGTTGGTCAGCGATACCCAGGCGCTTGGGCAACTGGTGGAGCAGATCACCATGACACTGCTGTTCTCGCTGGATTATCAGCGGATTCTGGATCGTGAGGGTGAGGTGCGGTTGGTCGTGTATCAGATCATGATGCTGGTGGCGCCGCATTTGCTGCCGCCGGTGAAGGTCGCGACTGAGCGGATGGCTCTGCAATACCTCGAAGACCACGAGTAGCCCGGAATCAAAAGATCGCAGCCTTCGGCAGCTCCTACAGAGGAATGTGTACCTCTGCAGGAGCTGCCGAAGGCTGCGATCTTTTGATCTTCAAACAAAAACGCCCGACCTTCACAGGCCGGGCGTTTTGTTTTGCCCTGAAAAATCAGGACTGACTGGTTGGCGTCGACGGGGTCGATGCAGCAGTCGGGGTTGCCGCCGGAGTCGGTGCGGCGGCGGAGTTCGACGCGCTTACCGGAGCTGCCGGGGTGGCAGGTTTGGCTGCAGCAGGTGCTGCTGGCTTCGGCGCAGCGGCTTTCGGCGCGGCCGGTTTTTTCACTGCAGGCTTCTTCGCCGCAGCCGGTTTGGCCGCTGGCTTGGCAGCCGGTTTAGCGGCAGCGGTTTTCGCTGCTGGCTTGGCGGCCGGTTTGGCGGCTGCTTTTGCCGCAGGTTTAGCGGCTGGTTTCGCAGCGGCTTTAGCGGCAACCGGTTTGGCAGCGGCTTTAGCGGCAGGCTTGGCGGCGGCAGTTTTTGCAGCCGGTTTAGCGGCGGCTTTGGCTTTCGCTGCCGGCTTGGCGGCTGCTTTTACCAGTGGCTTGGCAGCGGATTTTGCCGCTGGTTTTGCCGCTGCGGTTTTGGCGGCCGGTTTGGCTGCCGCGGTTTTCGCCGCCACAGGCTGAGCCTTCAGACCGGTGAGTTTTTCGATCTGTTTGGTCAGTGTGTCGACCTTGCTGTTGAGCGCTTTGACTTCATTGCGGCTCGGGACACCGAGGCGCGAAATCGCGCTGTTCAGGCGCTTGTCGAAAGCCCCTTCCAGCTCGTCCCACTTGCCCAGTGCGCGATCTTTCACGCCGCTCATGCGCGACTTGGCCGAGGAAGCAGAGTCCTTGGCAGCATCGACTTTTTTGCCGACTGCCGACTTGGTCAGCTTCTCGGCTTTCTCGCCGTCTTTGACCAATGTATCGAAGAGCTTGCTGCCGTCAGTGTCGATCTTCGAGTACACGCCTAAACCAGCCAGCCAGATTTTGCGGGAGTAGGATTCGACCTTCCCGACCCACGAGCTGCTATCTTTTTTATCAGTAGTCTTTTTGCCAGCCATCCCGTTCTCCTTAAGATTTACGCGCGACGCGTTCGAGCAATGCCGTCAGCTCATCGAGCTTAGCAGAGAGTGTCTCAACGTCATGTTTAGACGGAATGCCGATACGATTCAAGGCGCTTGCTACACGGGTGTCGAACGCCTTCTCGACCTTGTCGAGTTGAACCTCGACACGACCCTTGAATGAACTCACTTCATCCTTGGCTTCGTCGATCTCGGCGTTGGCCGCTTCGAGTTTTTCGGTGACGGCTTTTTTGCCTTTCTTTTCAACAATTTGACCAGCCTTGATCAACTCTTGAAAGTAGTCGCTGCCCTCTTGGCCGACCTTGGCGTAGGCACCCAGGCCTGCCAGCCAGATCTTGCGGGCATAGGATTTGACGTCGCTCAGAGCAGAAGTCGAAGCGTCGATTTTTTTCTTCAAAATAACTTTGGCCATGGTGCACCTCACGCGCAGAAGGTTTGAGGAACTGCCCGGAAAGTGTCGGGCTCTGGCACAAAGTAGGCAGAAAAATTAGAAACGGCACCCTAACAACTGACATGAATCGGTGGTGCCTGAATGAAAAGATCGCAGCCTTCGGCAGCTCCTACAGGGGAATGTGTATCTCTGTAGGAGCTGCCGAAGGCTGCGATCTTTTGATGTTCAGACCAGCGCTTTATCGAGGGCTTTCTCGATCTCGGCTTTGATCATGCCGCTCATGGCCGACATCATGATGCCCAGCTCCACGTCGACCTTGATCGAATCGTCCGCCACATGCACCGCGCCTTTCACGCCCGAGCGCTTGAGGTTCAGGGTGTCGCCGGCCCATTGCGGCTCCAGTCCGTATTGATCGGAGAGTTTCTGCGCCAGCTTGTCGGCCTTCTCGCGGGCGGCTTCCTTACCCAGGTTGTGGGCACGCTCAACAGTGATTTTGGCCATTGATTGACTCCTGCTTTTTGAATGGGGAGAAAAAGATGTGTCGGTAAATCTTGACCGCCGCTGCGGCAAATCGTCCCGAAGGTTGCCCATCTTACCTTTAGCCATTCCAAGACAAAGCATGGCTTGGGGATTAGAATGTCGCGCATTCTCTTTTGGTGACAGCGATATGACTGATCAGCGCAAAGGCAGCGATGCCGAACCCACCACTCACTTCGGCTTCAAAAACGTTCCGGAAAGCCAGAAAGCGGAAAAAGTCGCTGAGGTTTTCCACTCGGTAGCCGCCAAGTACGACCTGATGAACGACCTTCTGTCGGGCGGCATGCACCGTTTGTGGAAGCGTTTCGCGATCGAACTGTCGGGCGTGCGCAGCGGTAATCGCGTGCTCGACATCGCCGGCGGGACCGGTGACCTGACCAAAAAATTCTCGCACCTGGTCGGCCCGACCGGTCAGGTGGTCTTGGCCGACATCAACGAGTCGATGCTCAAGGTCGGTCGTGATCGCCTGCTCGATCTGGGTGTTGCCGGCAACGTCGAATTCGTTCAGGCGGACGCGGAAAAACTGCCGTTCCCCGACAACCATTTCGACTGCGTGACCATCGCCTTCGGCCTGCGCAACGTCACGCACAAAGAAGACGCTCTGCGTTCGATGCTGCGCGTGCTCAAGCCTGGCGGTCGTCTGTTGGTGCTGGAATTCTCCAAGCCGACCAACGCGCTGATGTCGAAAGCCTACGACGCCTACTCGTTCGCCTTCATGCCGCTGATGGGCAAGCTGATCACCAACGACTCGGAAAGCTATCGCTACCTGGCCGAATCGATCCGCATGCACCCGAATCAGGAAACGCTGAAGTCGATGATGGTCGATGCCGGTTTCGACCGAGTGACCTATCACAACATGACCGCAGGCATCGTCGCCCTGCACCGCGGCATCAAGCCCTGATGTTGCTCACCGGGCTGCTCGCCAGCGTCGAACTCGGCCTCAACCGGGTGCTGCGTCTCGACAGCACGGCGCTGCCGCGGCTGGCGCATTTGACCGGCAAAGTGATCGCCGTCGACTGCCGCAGCCCGGCGCTGCAACTCTTCATTCTGCCGAGCGACGAAGGCCTGATGCTGGCCTCGCACTGGGAAACCGGTGTCGATTGCACCCTGCGTGCGCCGGCCTCCAGCCTGATCAAACTGGCCGTGAGCAAAGACAAGACCGCGGTGCTGCACGCTCCGGAAGTCGAGCTCGACGGCGACAGCGGCGTGCTGCTGGAGCTGGCCGGTGTGCTGCAAGACCTGGAGCTGGACTGGGAGTACGAACTCTCGCGCTGGCTCGGCCCGGTCGCCACGCAACTGGTCGGTGGCCATCTGCGCAGCCGCGCACGCTGGTATCAACAAGGATTTGCCAGCCTCAACCAGAACCTCGCCGAATACCTCGCCGAAGAATCGCGCACCCTCGTCGGGCAGCGTGAAGCCGAAGCGCGGTTCAGCGAACTGGACCGGATCAAACTTGATCTGGAACGTCTCGAGGCGCGTTTCGAGCGCCTTTCCCGATCCCTCGACCCAAGCGATAACGCATGAAGCTGCTTGCCGTCCGCCGTCTGTTGCGCATCCAGCGCGTCGTGATTCGCTACCGCCTCGATGACCTGCTGTTCGACCTGCCGTTGCCGTGGTTTCTCCTGGCGCTGCGCTATGCACTGCCGTGGCGCTGGTTCCCGCGCAAGCCGCTGGAGCTGAGCCGGGGCGCGCGTTTGCGTCTGGCGTTGCAGGATCTCGGGCCAATCTTCATCAAGTTCGGGCAGATTCTTTCGACTCGCCGCGACCTGCTGCCGGAAGACATCGCCGATGAGCTGATGTTGCTGCAGGATCGCGTGCCACCGTTCGATCCGCAGCTGTCGATCAAACTGATCGAAGAACAGCTCGGCAAGAAGATCAGCGACGTGTTCAGCCGATTCGACGTCGAACCGCTGGCCTCGGCCTCGGTGGCGCAGGTGCATGCCGCGCAGCTGAAAACCGGCGAAGAAGTGGTGGTGAAGGTGATCCGCCCCGGTTTGAAAACGGTGATCGCACAGGATCTGGCGTGGCTGTTCATCCTTGCCCGCGCCGCTGAAAAGCTCTCCGCCGACGCGCGTCTGCTGCATCCGGTCGACGTGGTCCAGGACTACGAAAAAACCATCTACGACGAACTCGATCTACTGCGCGAAGCGGCCAACGCCAGCCAGTTGAAGCGCAACTTCGAAGGTTCGCCGCTGCTCTACGTGCCACAGGTCTATTGGGACTGGTGCCGGCCGAAAGTGCTGGTGATGGAGCGTATCTACGGCATTCAGGTGACCGATCTGGCGACCCTCGCCGATCAGCGCACCGACATGAAGATGCTCGCCGAACGTGGCGTGGAGATTTTCTTCACCCAGGTGTTCCGCGACAGTTTCTTCCACGCCGACATGCACCCGGGCAACATCTTCGTCAGCACCGTCAATCCGTGGAGCCCGCAGTACATTGCGATCGACTGCGGCATCGTCGGCAGCCTGACCCCGGAAGACCAGGATTATCTGGCGCGCAACCTGTTCGCGTTCTTCAAGCGTGATTACCGTCGTGTGGCGCAATTGCACATCGACTCGGGCTGGGTGCCGGCGGAAACCAAACTCAACGAATTCGAAGCGGCGATCCGTACCGTGTGCGAACCGATCTTCGAAAAACCGTTAAAAGATATTTCATTTGGCCAGGTGCTGATGCGCCTGTTCCAGACTGCGCGACGCTTCAACATGGAAGTGCAGCCGCAGCTCGTTCTGCTGCAAAAGACCCTGCTGAACATCGAAGGCCTCGGCCGTCAGTTGTATCCGGATCTGGATCTGTGGAACACCGCGCAGCCGTTCCTCGAGCGCTGGATGCGCGAGCGCGTCAGCCCGAAAGCCTTGCTCGGCAACGTGCAGAGCCAGTTCGAACAATTGCCGCACCTGGCGAATATGGCCCGCGATCTGCTCGAACGCATGTCGCAGCCGCACGCCTACGACCCGCCGCCGCCGTGGCACAAACGCAAGGACGACTGGTTCCTGCGCCTGCTCGGTTGCGCGCATCTGGCCGGTGGGGTGATCCTTGCCATCGGTGGCCCGCTACACGAATTGGGGCATTGGCCGGCCGGAATCATGGTGGCCGTGGGCTTGTATCTGGTCGTTCGCCGATAGCACGAATCAGCTGCAAGTTATAAGCTGCGAGCTGCAAGCCTGACGATACTGGAACACCGCAATCTGCTTTTACTTGCAGCTTGAAGCTCAAAGCTTGTAGCTGCGTTTCGGGAATTGAAGATGAAAAACTGGCTGGACGAGATCAAATGGGACGCTGATGGCCTGGTGCCGGCGATTGCCCAGGATCACAAGACCGGACGCGTGCTGATGATGGCCTGGATGAACCGCGAAGCGCTCGAACTGACCGCTGCGGAAAACCGTGCAATCTACTGGTCACGTTCCCGTGGCAAGCTGTGGCGCAAGGGCGAAGAGTCCGGCCATGTGCAGACCTTGCATGAAATGCGTCTGGACTGTGACGCCGACGTGATCATCCTGATGGTTGAACAGATCGGCGACATCGCTTGCCATACCGGCCGTCAAAGCTGCTTTTATCGCGTCTTCGAAAACGGCGACTGGAAGACCGTCGACCCGGTTCTGAAAGACCCGCACGCCATTTATTCCGCAGGACACAAACATGAGTGACACCCTGACCCGCCTGGCGCAAGTGCTCGAAGAGCGCAAAGGCGCAGCCGCCGACAGCTCGTATGTGGCTAGTCTGTATCACAAGGGTTTGAACAAGATTCTGGAGAAAGTCGGCGAAGAGTCGGTCGAAACCATTATTGCCGCCAAGGACGCCGCCATCAGCGGTGACTGCAGCGATGTGATCTACGAAACCGCCGACCTGTGGTTCCACAGCATGGTCATGCTCGCCCAACTGGGGCAGCATCCGCAGGCTGTGCTGGATGAACTGGATCGCCGCTTCGGCCTGTCCGGACACGTCGAGAAAGCCTCGCGTCCGTCCGCCTGAACAATTTTTAGAGAGGAACAGCAACATGGGCATTTTTGACTGGAAACACTGGATCGTCATTCTGGTTGTCGTGGTGCTGGTGTTCGGCACCAAGAAACTGAAAAACCTCGGCACTGACGTCGGCGAATCGATCAAGGGCTTCCGCAAAGCCATGAACGACGATGAAAAGCCAACTGCTGATCCAACCGTGACGCCTGCGCAGCCGGTGCCACCGGTGCAGCCGCAAGCCACCGCTCAGGCCAACCCGCCGCACACCATCGACGTGCAGGCGCAGAAAGTCGAAGAGCCGATCCGCAAAGACGTGTGAGCACTGACTAATGTTTGGTATCAGCTTCTCTGAACTGCTGCTCGTCGGCCTCGTCGCCCTGCTGGTGCTGGGCCCCGAGCGTCTGCCGGGCGCTGCGCGCACCGCTGGCCTCTGGGTCGGCCGGCTGAAGCGCAGCTTCAACGCGATCAAACAGGAAGTTGAACGTGAAATCGGTGCCGACGAGATCCGTCGGCAACTGCACAACGAGCACATTCTGTCGCTGGAGCAAGAGGCGCGGAAGATTTTCTCGCCGGTTCAGCAAGAGCCGACGCCGGTTGAACATGTCGGGCAGCAGACGATTCATGCGCCAAGCGCGCCCGTTACGCCAGCACCGGCTCCCGCAGCCGTTGTAGCACCGACAGAACCGCTGCCCGCGCCTGCAGAAACCTCGGTTGAACATGTATCCCCAACCGCCGCGCCGATCACGCCAGCGCCTCACGACCCAACATTGCCGCCGCGAGCCCCATGAGCGATCTCCCCGAAAACGACCAGCACATGCCGCTGGTTTCGCACCTCACCGAGTTGCGCACCCGCCTGCTGCGTTGTGTGGCGGCGATCTTCATCATCTTCGCCGGGCTGTTTGCCTTCACCCAACAGATCTACACCTTCGTCTCGACGCCGCTGCGCCAGTACCTGCCGGTCGGCGCGACGATGATCGCCACCGACGTGTCGTCGCCGTTCCTGACGCCGCTGAAGCTGACGATGATGGTCTCGCTGTTCCTCGCGATCCCGGTGATCCTGCATCAGATCTGGGGCTTTATCGCGCCGGGCCTGTACAAGCATGAGAAGCGCATCGCAGTGCCGCTGCTGGTGTCGAGCATCCTGCTGTTCTACACCGGCATGGCGTTCGCCTATTACTTCGTGTTCCCGCTGATCTTCAAATTCTTCGCTGCAGCCACCCCGGCCGGCGTGGAAATGATGACCGACATCGCCAGTTACCTCGATTTCGTCATGACGCTGTTCTTCGCCTTCGGCGTAGCGTTCGAGATCCCGGTGGCCGTGGTGCTGCTGGTGTGGATCGGCGTGGTCGACGTCAAATACCTGAAGAAGATCCGCCCGTACGTGATCATCGGCTGCTTCGTGGTCGGCATGATCCTGACGCCGCCGGACATCTTCTCCCAAACCCTGCTGGCCGTACCGATGTGGATGCTGTTTGAAATCGGCATTCTGTTCGGTGGCTTGATCAGCAAGCGCGAACGCCCGGACGAAACTCAGGCCGACGATCACAACGACCAGCCGCCAGCGACTCAGGCATGAACCTGCTGTTGCTCGAAGAGGCCGATTTCATTGCGGCCGACCGTGTGATCCTGCGTGATCGACGCCTGACGCACATGCAGGAGGTTCACCGTTCGGAAGTCGGTGACAGCCTGCGCGTGGGGCGGATCAATGGTTTGATGGGTTCTGCTGAACTGCTGCGCCTGGAGGCGGGTGAAGCGGAGCTGCGTGTCAGCCTCGATCAGCCGCCACCGGCCAAACTGCCGCTGACGCTGGTACTCGCCCTGCCGCGCCCGAAGATGCTCCGCCGGGTGTTTCAGACCGTGGCGACCATGGGCGTGTCCAAGGTGATTCTGGTCAACAGCTATCGGGTCGAGAAGAGTTTCTGGCAGACGCCGTTTCTTGAGCCCGAAGCCATTCGCGAGCAATTGATCCTCGGCCTCGAACAAGCCCGCGACACGGTATTGCCGGAAATCATCATCGAGAAGCGCTTCAAGCCGTTCGTTGAAGATCGCCTGCCCGCCATCACCGAAGGCACCCTTGGTCTGGTCGGTCATCCCGGTAACTTCCCAGCTTGCCCACGCGCGCTCAGCGAACCCGTCACCCTGGCCATCGGCCCGGAAGGCGGCTGGATTCCCTACGAAATCGATCTGCTGGGCAAATCCGGCCTGCAACCGGTGCAATTGGGCGAGCGCATCCTGCGCGTCGAAACCGCCGTTACCGCCCTTCTCGCCCGGCTCTTCTAAACCGCTGGTGGGGGCGCCTGCTCCCTCGCCGGAATCTCCTGACTTCCCGGACAAATGGCGTTACAGATTGCCATCACCCAGCCGATAACCTCGCCATAAGTCCAATTAGTGGTCGGGGAGTTGTCGCATGTACCGTTGGTTAGCCGAGAATCTTGGAAACGTCAGCGTTAAACGCAAACTGGGCATCGGCTTCGGCCTGGTGCTGTTGCTGACGCTGTTGATCACTTTCACCGGCTGGACCGGCATGAGCGGCATCATCAGCCGTGGCGACAAGCTCGGCTTCATTTCCAGCCTCAATGAGTACAGCAAAGACTTGCGCATGGCCCGCGTCGACTACGATGCGCGCCGTGGCGAACAAGGTCCGGGCGCGGTCAACGACATGCTCGGCAAACTCGACAGCGGCCTGCAAACCGCTCGCACGCTGATCGAACAACCGGCCGACATTGCCTTGGTCGACCAGCAACTGGCTGCCGTTGCCGAATACAAACGCGCCTTCGCCGACCTGGTCCAGGCCACCACACAACGCGAAGACGCCCGCAGCAAGCTCGGCGCCAATGCCGACAACGCTGTTGCGAAAGTCTCGGACGTTGAAAAATCTCTGCTGCAAGGGGACAGCGTCGCGCAATTCAACAGCGTGGTCGAGCTGAGCAAACTGCTGCAGCAAGCGCGCTACCAAGTGCGCGGCTACACCTACAGCGGCAAGGCCGATGCCGAGCAACCCGCGCTCGATGCCATCGAAAACGTCCTG
Organism: Pseudomonas sp. 4CAES_32.4; assembly: GCF_058136335.1. Classification (NCBI taxonomy): domain Bacteria; kingdom Pseudomonadati; phylum Pseudomonadota; class Gammaproteobacteria; order Pseudomonadales; family Pseudomonadaceae; genus Pseudomonas; species Pseudomonas sp. 4CAES_32.4. The sequence continues at coordinate 439,848 of NZ_CM176882.1, read as the reverse complement.
AAATACCTCGACAGTCTGCCGTCGAAATTACCGGAACAGCACATTGCCAACCTGCAGCAGGCCACGGAATCGATGAAGGCTTATCGCGCCGCCGTCGGGCAGTTCCGCGACTCGCAAACGGCCAGCAGCAAAGCCGTTGCCCGCATGGCTGCTCAGGGCGACATCCTGCTCGATGCCAGTAAAAAACTGACCATTTCCCAGACCGTGGTGCGCGACACCGACGCCGCTCACGCGAAAAACATGCTGATCATCGCCACCCTGCTGGCCGTGGCCTTCGGCCTGCTCGCCGGGTGGGCGATCACCCGCCAGATCATCATCCCGCTGAACCAGACCCTGAAAGTTGCCGAGCGTGTCGCCGCTGGCGATCTGACCCACAACCTGGTGTCCCTGCGCCGCGACGAACTCGGCCAGTTGCAGCGTTCGATGCAGAGCATGACCCAAGGCCTGCGCGAGCTGGTCGGCGGGATCAGCGACGGCGTCACCCAGATCGCCAGCGCCGCTGAAGAACTGTCGGCGGTGACCGAGCAGACCAGCGCCGGGGTCAACAATCAGAAAATCGAGACCGATCAGGTCGCCACCGCCATGAACGAAATGGCCGCCACCGTGCAGGAAGTCGCGCGCAACGCCGAGGAAGCTTCCGAAGCCGCCGTTGCCGCTGACCAGCAGGCCCGTGAAGGCGACAAAGTCGTTGGCGAAGCGATTGCACAGATCGAGCGTCTGGCCGTTGAAGTGGGGCATTCCACCGAAGCGATGGGCGAACTCAAGCGCGAAAGCGACAAGATCGGCAGCGTCCTCGACGTGATCAAATCCGTGGCCCAGCAAACCAACCTGCTCGCCCTCAACGCGGCCATCGAGGCTGCACGTGCCGGTGAAGCCGGGCGCGGTTTTGCCGTGGTCGCCGATGAAGTTCGCAGTCTCGCCCAGCGCACGCAGAAATCCACCGAAGAAATCGAAGAGCTGATCGTCGGCCTGCAAAACGGCACCCAGCAAGTGGCGACGATCATGGACAACAGCCGCACCCTGACTGACAGCAGCGTCGAACTGACCCGTCGTGCCGGTGGCTCACTGGAAAGCATCACCCGCACCGTGTCGGCGATTCAGGCGATGAACCAGCAGATTGCTGCAGCGGCCGAGCAGCAAAGTGCAGTGGCCGAAGAGATCAACCGTAGCGTGCTGAATGTGCGGGATGTGTCGGATCAGACGTCGGCGGCGAGTGAAGAGACGGCGGCGTCCAGCGTTGAGCTGGCGCGCCTGGGTACTCACCTGCAGACGCTGGTCGGTCGCTTCAAGGTTTGAGGTGATTCATCGGCCTCGGTTCGCTGTGGACCGAGGCGATGCTATCGCTAGCAGGGCTAGCTCCCACAGGGGTTTTGGTGTTGCACAATACACCCCAATCCTCTGCAGAAGCAGCTACAGGTTTGGGGTATTGCACAAATGGTGTGAACCTCACGAATCCCCTGTGGGAGCTAGCCCTGCTAGCGATTAGCGGCCCCCAAGGCCGCTGCTTTTAAAGAACCTGACGCAAGAAAGCCTGTGCACGCGGATCCTTCGGCGCATCGAAGAACTCTGCCGGCGCGGCGTCTTCCAGCAGTTTGCCATGATCGAAAAACAGCACCCGATCCGCCACTTCCCGAGCAAAACCCATTTCATGGGTCACGCAGACCATGGTCATGCCTTCCACGGCCAGGTTCTTCATCACATCCAGCACTTCGCCGACCATTTCCGGGTCGAGGGCCGAAGTCGGCTCATCGAACAACATCACCTTCGGCTCCATCGCCAGCGCCCGGGCAATCGCCACGCGCTGCTGCTGACCGCCGGACAGGCGTGACGGAAACTCGTTGGCCTTCTGCGCGATACCAACCTTTTGCAGCAATTCCATCGCCTTCGCCTCGCGCTCTTTCTTGCCGCGCTTGCGCACGACTTTCTGCGCCAGACAGAGGTTTTCCAGCACGGTCATGTGCGGGAACAGGTTGAAATGCTGAAAGACCATGCCGACTTCGCGGCGGTAGGCGTTGACGTCGGTTTTCGGGTCGGCCAGTTGCAGCCCGTCGATGCTCACCGAGCCGGAATCGAATTCTTCCAGGCCATTGAGGCAGCGCAGGAATGTCGACTTGCCGGAGCCCGAAGGGCCGATGACCACCAGCACTTCGCCCTTGGCGACTGTGGTGCTGACGCTATCCACCGCGCGCACCACTTGGCCACGGGTGTCGAAGACTTTTACCAGATCGCGGACTTCAATCACTTTGCGCGAGCCTCCGCTCTAGCCGGCTGGCGATTTTCGACAGCGGCAGGTTGATCAACAGGTACAGGCCGGCGACGCAGAACAGAATCTCGAACGGCGAGAACGAGGTGGTGATGACTTCACGGCCACTTTTCAACAACTCGGTGATGGCGATCACCGACACCAGCGAGGTGTCCTTGACCAGACTGATGAACTGTCCGGCCAGTGGCGGCAGCACGCGTTTCAACGCCTGCGGCAGCACCACGTGGCGCATCGACTGGCCGGCACTCAGACCGAGCGAGCGTGCAGCTTCGTTCTGGCCTCGGGCGATCGATTGCACGCCGGAACGAATGATCTCGGCCACGTAGGCGCCGGTGAACAGCGACAGCGCGGCGATCCCGGCAAATTCGCGGGACAGGTTCATCACCGTGCCGATGAAGAAGTAGAAAATGAAGATCTGCACCAGCAACGGCGTGCCGCGCACCAGTTCGACGTAAATGGTCGAGAGATCGCGCAGGGTCGGGTTGTTCGACAGCCGGCAAAGGCCAGTGACCAGACCGATCAGCAAACCGAGGACGCCGGAGACGACCGACAGCCAAAGCGTCGTCCACAGCCCCCACAACAGCGGCCCTGCCGCCCAATGTCGAGTCACGCCTACCACGTCGCCTTCGGCCACATCGTCGCCCTGGGCGAATTGCAGGCTGTTCTCGTCGACGGTCAGGTGCTGCTCGTCACCGGCATCATTGCGCAGGGTGACTTGCGCGCTGCTGCCCTTGCGCACCAGTTCGGTGACGGTGGCGATGTCAGTGGCGCGCTGGGATTCTTCAGCCTGATAGGCGAAGTACTGCGGCACGCGGTTCCAGCGCCATTCGTAGGACATCAGCGACGTCGCGTAATACAACGCGCCCGCCAGGCCGATCAGCACCAGCACAGTAAGGACGTGCCAGGGCCATTGGGCTTTTTTCTGTTTCATTGCAGGTTCCGGATTTTGTGTTGCTCTGGAGGGCCTCTTCGCGAGCAGGCTCGCTCCCACAGGGGAATGCATTCCAATGTGGGAGCGAGCCTGCTCGCGAATGGGGCGACTCGGTCTATGCGACCGGGCTTATTCCATGTCCTTGAGCCACTCGGTGCTCTTGAACCACTTGTCATGGATGCGATCGTAGGTGCCGTCTTCGTGGATCTGGTGCAGGAAGTTGTTGATGAAGTTGAGGCTGTCGTAATCGCCCTTCTTCAAACCAAAGGCCAGAGGCTCGTAGGTGAACGGCTTGTCGAGGAACACCAGTTTGCCAGCGCCGACCTTGGTCACCGCAACAACGTTGTACGGCGCGTCGTAGATGAAGGCATCAGCCTTGCCGTTGACCACGTCGAGCACGGCTTCCTGCTCGTTGTCGTAGCCGTGGTACTTGGCTTTGGAGATCAGCTTCTTGGCGACCATTTCGCCGGTGGTGCCGAGCTTGGAGGTGATGCGGTAGTCAGCCGTGTTCAGGTCTTTGTAGGACTTGATGGTGCCTTCCAGCTCCTTGCGAATCAGCAGGGTCTGGCCGACCACGATGAACGGTTCGCTGAAGTTCAGGCGCAGGTTGCGCTCCTGAGTCAGGGTCATGCCGCTGCCGATCATGTCGAACTTGTCGGTCATCAGCGCCGGGATGATGCCGTCGTAACCGGTGGAAACCAGTTCCAGCTTGACGCCCATGGCCTTGGACATGGCTTTGAGGATGTCGACTTCGAAGCCGATGATTTCGCCGCGTTTGTTGGTCATTTCGAACGGCATGTAGGTCGGATCCATACCGACTTTCAACGTGCCGCGCTTGACCGCGTCATCGATTGCGCCGGCCTGTGCCGCATTGACTGCAACCAGTGCCGTGACGCCGACCAGCAGCATCGACAGATACTTCTTCATCTTCAAGTCCCCAAAACCATTGCGTGTGCGGCGCGAAAACCAACAGTGACGGGCAAAAAAGCCCGGGTGCGCCAATTCGGGGACGGATGCTAACGCACTCGTTCGTTTGCACAAGGTTTTTTGCTGGTCTAGAGACGGATGCTGGCGTTGTTGAAGGCAAAAAAAACCCCGCTTTCGCGGGGTTTCCTTATCAGGCCGGCTGAGCCTGCAGGCTCAGCGGTCGCAACGGCAATGGCGGCGCGTGCGGATCGGCTTTCACCGACGCGCGCCATGCATCCAGCCACTCAGCGTGACCTTCCGCCCAGACCTGCTCGTGCAGACGCGCCAAGGCAACAGGGTCGCTCAGCAATTGCAGACGATCATGGTTGTTCAACCCCGCAGGGCCGACCTTGAGCGCGTGACGCACACGTTCCTGACGCAGCCACTCGATCGGCTCGGCCTGACCGTGACGAGAGGTCGCCAGTGAGCACGCCAAAGCGTTCTGCTGGGGATCGACCACCGCGCGGACGAAGCCGTCGTTGAGGGCGTGGTAACGATTTTCGTGGGTGTACTGATCAGTCGCCAGCAGCGCCTGTGGCGGATTGTATTCCTCAGGGATGAGGAACAGGCTCTCGTCACGGGACTTCAGGCCCAGACCAACACGGCTGGAAATCACCGACACCGGAATCGACAACATCAGCGAACCGACGATCGGCACCAGCCACCAGAGGAAGCTCGGGTTCAGCCAGATCACCAGCAGCGCCCACAAGAAGCCCAACAGGGTTTGCGGGCCGTGGCGTTTGACCGCTTCGCTCCAAGGCGTCGAGTCGTCGTCACGTTGCGGCGAGTTCCAGGTCGCGGCCCAGCCGAGGAACGCGGCGAGGACGAAACGGGTGTGGAAAATCATCCGCACCGGCGCCAGCAGCATGGAGAACAGCATCTCCAGCAACATCGACAGGGTCACCTTGAACTTGCCGCCGAACTCTTTCGCGCCCTTGGCCCAGATCAGGATGATGCTCAACAGTTTCGGCAGGAACAGCAGCACGATGGTCGTCGAGAACAGCGCGATCGCCTTGTCCGGGTGCCATTGTGGCCACAGCGGATAGAGCTGACGCGGTTCGAGGAAGTACTGCGGCTCCATCAGCGTGTTGACCGCCAGCAGAGCGGTCGACAACACCAGGAAGAAGAACCACAACGGCGCGGACAGGTACGACATCACGCCGGTGAGGAACACCGCGCGGTGCACCGGGTGCATGCCTTTCACCAGGAACAGGCGGAAGTTCATCAGGTTACCGTGGCACCAGCGACGGTCACGCTTGAGCTCGTCGAGCAGGTTTGGCGGCAGTTCTTCGTAGCTGCCCGGCAAGTCGTAGGCAATCCACACGCCCCAACCGGCACGGCGCATCAGCGCGGCTTCAACGAAGTCGTGAGACAGAATCGCACCGGAGAACGCACCTTTACCCGGCAACGGCGCCAAGGCGCAGTGGTCGATAAACGGCTTCATGCGGATGATCGCGTTGTGGCCCCAGTAGTGGGATTCACCCAACTGCCAGAAGTGCAGACCGGCGGTGAACAGCGGGCCGTACACTCGGGTGGCGAACTGCTGCATGCGCGCATACAGGGTGTCCATGCCCGACGCACGCGGCGCGGTCTGGATGATCCCGGCGTCCGGCGTGGCTTCCATCAAGCGCACAAGACTGGTCAGGCACTCGCCGCTCATTACCGAGTCGGCATCGAGAACGACCATGTACTTATAGTCACCGCCCCAACGACGGCAGAAGTCGTCGAGGTTGCCGCTCTTGCGTTTCACACGACGGCGACGGCGACGGTAGAAGATCTTGCCGAAGCCCTTGGCTTCGCGGCAGACGTCCAGCCAAGCCTGTTGCTCGGCCACGCAGATATCGGTGTCGTTACTGTCGCTGAGGACGAAGAAGTCGAAACGATCCAGATCACCAGTGGCGGCGACCGATTCGAACGTTGCCCGCAAACCGGCGAACACGCGCGGCACGTCTTCGTTGCAGATCGGCATGACCAGCGCGGTACGCGCGCCTTTGGCAATCGGCTCGTTGCCGGCGCTTTTGCCGGAGATACGGTATTTATCGTGACCGGTGAGCAACTCGAGGAAGCCCATCAACGCGGTCCAGAACCCGGCCGATACCCAGCAGAACAGAATCCCGAACAGAATCAGAATGCTGGTTTGCAGTGCGTACGGCAGCACTTGCGTAGCGGTTTGCAGCAGCGGCTGATGCAGGACTTCTTCCAGATCGACGAACGACCAGCCCTGGTACGGCATGATGCCTTTCATGTACCAGCCAGCGACGATGGTCTGGCCGAGCATCAGCAGCAACAGAATGTAGCGGCGGATCGAACCGACGGTGCGCCAGCGCGCAGCCGGCAGGACGTTTTCGTCTTTCGGCGGCTGTGGCGGGTTGGTGCGGCCGGTCATACGGCGCCAGCCACGCACCAGAATATTGGTGCGCCAAGGCTCCGGCACGACTTTGGTCCGGCGGATCGGCGGCGTCGCCTTCATGCTGACGCGACCGCTGGCGTCGAGCACCAGCATCTCCGCGTCTTCCAGTTCTTCGGCAGTGCTCAGGATCAGACGCTTGCCCACCGAAGCCTGGGCGGCTTCGGCAGGAGCGTCGAATGTCGAGGACGACAGGCGTTCATGCAACTCGCTGAACGACTGGCAGCCCGCGAGTTCCGCGCGCTGCTCGTCGGTCATCGGCAGATGCGCCAGATACTCGGACAGAGTCTCTGGCTGTACTTGAGAGTTACTCATCGGCAGGCAACTGATAGCTCCAGGTCTCGGTCAGGACTTCTTCAGTCGGTGCCGATTCCGGTGTGGCTGGGGCCGCGTCGGCAGCAACAGGCTGCTTGGCGTCTTTGTTGGCCTTGTCCTTGGCTTCTGCCGCTGGCTTGGCGTCGGCCTGCTTGGCCTCGGCTGCCTTGGCTTCCTTGTCGATTTTCTCTTGCTGCTTGGCGGCAACCTTGTCGGCCTTGGCGACGGACGAGTTGGACGCCGGCACCGATTTCGCCAGATCAGCGGTCACGACTGGTTGAACCAGTGCGGCACGCATCTCAGTCGACTTGCTCGGGTCCTTGATTTTCATCCGCAGGGTCAAGCGCCAGCCCTTGGTTTCCGGGTTGTAGCGCACGCTGTTTTCAACCAGCTCGGCGTTGTCGCCAACACTGACCTGACTGCGCACGTCGGCATCCGGGGTCAACGCGGCCAGCGATGGACCTTCGAAGTCGACCAGGTAAGCAACGCTGCCATCCGGCTGACGGATCAGGTTCGATTGCTTGACGTCACCGGTCGAACGCAGGGTCTGCGAAACCCAGGCGCTGTCCGGCGCGTGAATCGCCGCTTCGTCCATCGTCCAGTGCATGCGGTAAGCGAAGTCCAGCGGCTGGCCTGGCTCCGGCATTTTTTCCGGGCTCCAGAACGCAACGATGTTGTCGTTGGTTTCGTCGGCGGTCGGAATTTCTACCAGATCAACGGTGCCCTTGCCCCACTCGCCCTTCGGCTCGATCCACGCGCTTGGACGCTTGTCGTAGCGGTCGTCGAGGTCTTCGTAGTGGCTGAAGTCACGGCCACGCTGTAGCAGACCGAAACCACGCGGGTTCTCGATGCTGAAGTTGCTTACGGCCAGGTGTTTCGGGTTGTTCAGTGGGCGCCAGATCCACTCGCCGTTGCCGGCATGGATCGACAGACCGCTGGAGTCGTGCAGTTCACGACGGTAGTTGAGGACTTTCGACGGCTGGTTGGCGCCGAACAGGAACATGCTGGTCAGCGGCGCGATGCCCAGTTTGCCGACCTTGTCACGCAGGAACATCTGCGCTTTGACGTCGACAATGGTGTCGCTGCCCGGACGCAGGATCAGACGGTAGGCACCCGTGGCACGCGGCGAATCCAGCAGCGCGAAGATCACCAGGTGCTTGTCGCCCGGCTTCGGCTGTTGAATCCAGAACTCGCGGAAACGCGGGAATTCTTCGCCCGACGGCAGCGCGGTATCGATCGCCAGACCACGGGCCGAGAGGCCGTAGGTGTGGCCCTTGCCGACAACGCGGAAGTAACTCGCGCCGAGCATGGTCATGATTTCGTCTTGCTTGTCGGCCTTGTTGATCGGGTACAGCACACGGAAACCGGCATAACCCAGTTGTTCAGTGGCCTTCGGATCGAATTTCAGGTCGCCGAAATCGAAGCGCGTCGGATCATATTTGATCTCTTCGACGGTGTTCGCCGTGATTTCGTTGATTTTCACCGGTGTATCGAAGTGCATACCCTGGTGATAGAAAGACAGTTTGAACGGGGTCTTCTGATCAGCCCACTCAGCCTTTTCGGTGAGGAAGCGGATTTTCTGATAGTCCGCGAACTTCATGTCGCGGAATTCGTTCGGCAGGTTGCTGCGCGGGGCTTCGAATTTCTGCCCGGCCAGCTCTTTGGCCTTGGCCGATACATCGTCAAGATTGAACGCCCAAAGCTGACCGGCGCTGAGCAGGCACAGGAGCGCCGAACCCGCTACCAGAGCACTTCGCACGCGTTTGGCAGACAATTTTGCTGCATTACAGGGACTAACAATCACGAGCAACCCTCGCCGAAAACAGATCAATAAACCAACGGCCAGCTATCTATATGCCAGGTTGGCGAGCATTGTTCCGACTCCGCAGGGGCAAAATGATTCCCCAATCGGATCCAGACAAGTCTCTACCTAAGTCAAAAATGAACCAGCGAACGCCGATCCCAGTGCGCGCGATTATCTAGTAGCCCGCATGACAACGCATCAGGGGTAACAAAGTATTTATCGCGAAAACACCTTAAAAACAGTCGAAATTTCCCAAAAAGGTGTTTCAAGCGCTTTCAGGTCTGTAACAAAAAGGTAACCGGGCCATCGTTGACCAAATACACCTGCATATCGGCGCCGAATCTACCTGATGCCACAGTGCCATGCACCTGTTTCGCTCTGCCTAATAGATAGTCGAACAATTCCTCGCCCAAGGCGGGTGGCGCTGCCGTCGAAAAGCTCGGGCGCAACCCGCTTTTGGTGTCGGCGGCCAGGGTGAACTGAGAGACCAGCAGCAACCCACCGCCTACATCGGCGAGGGACAAGTTCATCTTGCCCTCCGCATCGCTGAATACCCGATAGTTAAGCAGCTTATGCAGAAGTTTGTCGGCGCTGGTACGCGTGTCGTCGGGTTCGACCGCTACCAGCACCAGCAAACCGTGATCTACCGCACCCACCACTTCGCCTGCCACTTCAACTCGCGCACCGCGTACGCGCTGTAAAAGCCCCTTCATGCTTCTTCGGGCGGCAGATCGAGCAGGCGCTGGGCCATGTTGCCCGCAGCACGCACCAGTGCATCGGTAATGCCCGGTTCAGACGCGGCGTGACCGGCGTCGCGGATCACCTGCAGTTCGCTGTTCGGCCAGGCTTGATGCAGTTCCCAGGCGTTATCGAGCGGACAGATCACGTCGTAGCGACCGTGAATGATCACGCCCGGCAGATGGGCGATCTTGCCCATGTCGCGAATCAGCTGGTTCGGCTCAAGGAAGGCATTGTTGGTGAAGTAATGGCATTCGATCCGCGCAATCGACAGCGCGCGCTGTGGCTCGGAGAAGCGATCGACCACCAGCGGGTTCGGCCGCAGGGTCGCGGTGCGCCCTTCCCAGGTCGACCAGGCTTTGGCGGCGTGCATCTGCGCAATCTGGTCGTTGCCGGTCAGGCGCTTATGGAATGCGCTGAGCAGGTCGTCACGCTCGTCCAGCGGAATCGGCGCGATGTAGTCCTGCCAGTAATCGGGGAACAGACGGCTGGCACCGGCCTGATAGAACCATTCGATTTCCTGCGGACGGCAGAGAAAGATCCCACGCAGGATCAGACCGTGAACACGCTCAGGGTGGGTTTGCGCGTAGGCCAGCGCCAGGGTCGAACCCCAGGAGCCGCCGAACAGCACCCATTTGTCGATGCCCAGGTGTTTGCGGATGCGCTCGAGGTCGGCGACCAGATCCCAGGTGGTGTTGTTCTCAAGGCTGGCGTGCGGGGTCGAGCGCCCGCAACCGCGCTGGTCGAAGGTGACAATGCGATAGAGGTTCGGATCGAAATAGCGACGGCTCTGCGCGTCGCAACCGGCGCCGGGGCCGCCGTGAATGAACACAACCGGCAAACCCTCCGGTGAACCGCTTTCGTCGACGTACAGCGTGTGGGTGTCATCGACAGCCAGATCGTGCCGGGCGTGAGGTTTGATCTGCGGAAACAAAGTCTGCATTGCGCGCTCCGTAAGGGGTCGAGGTCATCCCTGGGGGGACTTCTATTATTCTGCCGTTGGGCATCATAAACCCGATTTACGTCAATGAGCATGCCTGTGGACTTGATCGTTCCCACGCTCTGCGTGGGAATGCCTATTGGGACGCTCCGCGTCCAGTGACGCGGAGCGTCACGGGCTGCATTCCCACGCGGAGCTTGGGAACGATCAAAAGATCGCAGCCTTCGGCAGCTCCTACAGGGGTGGATCAGTCGGCGTAGTGAGACTTTGCCCAGGCCAGATAGCCTTGTAGCAGTTCCTTGAGTACGACTTGCGTCGGCTCGGCCAGATCGGCGCGATAGCGGAACGGTTCGAATTCTTCCATGTACGTGCACTGACCCAGTTCCAGTTGCACCGCGTGGATGTTCTCGGCCGGGTTGCCGTAATGACGGGTGATATGGCCGCCCTTGAAACGGCCATTGAGTACATGGCTGTAATCACCGTGGCGCGCGCAGATCGCTTCCAGTTGCGCAGCCAGTTGCGGATCACAACTGGCGCCGTTGAAAGTGCCGAGGTTGAAATCCGGCAGTTTGCCGTCGAACAGGTGCGGGATGATCGAGCGAATCGAGTGCGCATCGAACAGCAGCGCGTAACCGAATTCGGCTTTCAACCGAGCCAGCTCTTCCTGAAGCGTGCGGTGATACGGCGTCCAGATTTGCTCAAGGTAGGTTGCGCGCTCTTCTTTCGATGGCTCGTGCCCTTCGCGGAACAACGGAATGCCATCGAACAGCGTCGCCGGATACAGCCCGGTGGTGGCACCGGCGTACAGCGGTTTGTCGTCGGACGGACGATTCAGATCAATGACAAATCGCGAGTACTCGGCCGCCAAGGTGCTGGCGCCGACTTCTTCGGCGAAGTCGTAAAGCTGTGGAATGTGCCAGTCGGTATCCGGCAGGCTTTTCGCGTCCGGGATCAATCCGGCTTCGACCACAGGGGTCAGACGCACACCGGCATGCGGCATGCTGATCAGCAACGGCACGCGACCTTGTTTGAAGTTCAGAACCTTATCCACAACCGCCCTCCTACAGACTTGATTCAACGCCGTGACGCACGACGCGTTTGTCCAGCTCACCGCCGAGCCAATAAGCCAGATCCGCCGGACGATCGATGTGCCAGGCGACGAAATCCGCGACCTTGCCGACTTCCAGCGAACCGTGGGAATCGGCCATGCCCAACGCTTGCGCAGCGTGAATGGTGGCGCCGGCCAAGGCTTCTTCCGGGGTCATGCGGAAACAGGTACACGCCATGTTCAGCATCAGCCGCAACGACAGCGCCGGCGAGGTGCCGGGGTTGAGGTCGCTGGCGATGGCGATCTTCACCTTGTGCTTGCGCAGGGCTTCCATTGGCGGCAACTGGGTTTCGCGCAGGAAATAGAACGCGCCCGGCAGCAGCACGGCGACGGTGTCGGCCTCGGCCATGGCGATGGCGTCGGCCTCGTCCATGAATTCCAGATGATCGGCGGACAACGCCTTGTAGCGCGCAGCGAGGCTGGAGCCGTGCAGCGAGGACAGTTGTTCGGCGTGCAGTTTCACTGGCAAACCGAGTTTTTGTGCGGCGATAAACACGCGCTCGACCTGCTCGGGCGAGAATGCCAGGTATTCGCAGAACGCATCCACGGCATCGACCAGCCCTTCAGCGGCCAATGCTGGCAGCATCACGTTGCAGACCAGATCAATGTAATCGTCGGCGCGATCCTTGTACTCCGGCGGCAGCGCGTGGGCGGCCAGGCAGGTGCTGCGCACGCTGATCGGCAGCTCTTTCTGCAGACGCCGGATGACCCGGAGGATTTTGCGTTCGTTGACCAGATCGAGGCCGTAGCCGGACTTCATTTCGACCGTGGTCACGCCGTCGCGCATCAGGCTTTTCAGGCGTTTGGCGGCGCTGGCGAACAGTTCGTCTTCAGTGGCTTCGCGAGTCGCGCGCACGGTGCTGGCGATGCCGCCACCGGAGGCGGCGATCTCCGCATAGCTGACGCCTTGCAGACGTTTTTCAAATTCGCCGCTGCGGTTTCCGCCGAACACTGTATGGGTGTGGCAGTCGATCAGGCCGGGAGTGACCCACGCGCCTTGCAGGTCATTGACCGCCGGGTATTCGCCGGACGGCAATTGATTGCGCGGGCCGATCCACTCGATGTGCGCACCGGACGTCACGATGGCCGCGTCCTCGATGATCGAGTAGACGCCTTGCGCCATCGTTGCGACGTGGCAGTGTTGCCAGAGGGTTTTCATCCCAAATCCTCGTCTTGTGATCGTTCCCACGCTCTGCGTGGGAATGCAGCCCGTGACGCTCCGCGTCACTGGAGGCGGAGCGTCCCTTGAGGCATTCCCACGCGGAGCATGGGAACGATCAGTGTGTAGGGTTAAAGGCTAGGCAGCAGCTTCACCGGAACCAGCTCGGTCAAACAGCGCGAAGCCAACAGTTCAGTCGCTGCATTGATATCTGGCGCAAAGAAGCGGTCCTTCTCATAGAACGGCACTTCCTTGCGCAGAATCGCCCGCGCTTGCTCAAGCTTCGCCGAGGTCTTCAGGCCGTTACGCAGATCCAGGCCCTGCACCGCTGCCAGCCATTCCACCGCGAGAATCCCACGGGTGTTTTCCGCCATTTCCCACAGACGCTTGCCCGCCGCCGGCGCCATGGAAACGTGGTCTTCCTGGTTAGCCGAAGTCGGCAGACTGTCCACCGAATGCGGATGCGACAACGCCTTGTTCTCACTGGCGAGTGCCGCAGCGGTCACCTGAGCGATCATGAAGCCGGAGTTCACCCCGCCGTTGGCGACGAGGAACGGCGGCAGTTGCGACATGTGCTTGTCCATCATCAGCGAGATGCGGCGTTCGCTCAGCGAGCCGATTTCGGCAATGGCCAACGCCATGTTGTCAGCGGCCATGGCCACTGGTTCGGCGTGGAAGTTGCCGCCGGAAATCACGTCACCTTCAGCGGCAAAGACCAGCGGGTTGTCGGAAACGGCGTTGGCTTCAACCGCCAGCACTTCAGCGGCCTGACGGAACTGCGTCAGGCACGCGCCCATCACTTGCGGCTGGCAGCGCAGCGAGTATGGATCCTGAACCTTCTCGCAGTTCTGGTGCGAGTCGGAGACTTCGCTGCGCTCACCGAGCAAATCGCGGTAAGCCGCAGCGGCGTCGATCTGACCTTTCTGGCCACGCGCCGCATGGATGCGTGCGTCGAACGGCGAGCGCGAACCCAGTACCGCTTCAACCGTCAGACCGCCCAGCGCCAATGCGCCAGCAAACAGGTCTTCACCTTCAAACAAGCCACGCAGTGCATACGCCGTGGAAACCTGAGTGCCGTTGAGCAGCGCCAAACCTTCTTTCGCCGCCAGCGTCAGCGGCGTCAGACCCGCGACTTTCAGCGCCTCGACAGCTTCCATCCACTCGCCCTTGTAGCGCGCCTTGCCCTCGCCCAGCAGCACCAGCGACATGTGCGCCAGCGGTGCCAGGTCGCCCGACGCGCCGACCGAACCTTTCAGTGGAATGTGCGGATAGACCTCGGCATTGATCAGCGCAATCAGCGCATCAATCACCACGCGGCGGATACCGGAGAAACCACGGCTGAGGCTGTTGACCTTGAGCACCATGATCAGCCGCACCAGTTCGTCGCTGATCGGCTGGCCAACGCCGGCGGCGTGGGACAGCACCAGCGAACGCTGCAGGTTTTCCAGGTCTTCGCTGGCGATGCGGGTCGAGGCCAGCAGGCCGAAACCGGTGTTGATGCCGTAGGCGGTGCGATTCTCGGCGAGGATCTGCTCGACGCAGGCAACGCTGGCTTCGATCTGCTGCGAGGCGCTGTTGTCGAGGCTCAGCTTGACCGGGTTCAGGTAGACGTCACGCAGTTGGGCCAGGCTCAGTTGGCCGGGAATCAGGTTCAGCGCAGTCATTTTGTGCTCCTTTTGAGAGTTTGTTATTAACTCGCCAGACGCTCCGGAGATGTCCGTTGTCCGTCGCGTCTCGCCTTTTGGGGAGTCGCGCCTTGGCACGCTGGCGTGGGTATTTTTCAGTGCAAATTCGGTAAAACGTTGTGCGGCAGATTCGGGTTTTTCAACACCCTCGCAGCGGCAGCGATGTCCGGCGCCAGCCAGCGATCCTGATCGTAGGCCGGGACTTTTTCGCGCAGCAGTCGCCAAGCGACATCGGTGCCGGCGCCAAAGCGTTGTTCCTTGAGAAATTCAAAAGCCTGCGCCGCCAGCAGGTATTCGATGGCGAGGATCTGCGTGCAGTTTTCCAGGGCGCGATGCAGTTTCAGCGCGGCGTTGGTGCCCATGCTCAGGTGATCCTCCTGCAGGCCCGAGGTGATGTAGTTATCGAGCACCGCCGGTTGCGCCAATTGACGGTTTTCCGCGCACAGCGATGCGGCGACGTATTGGACGATCATCATTCCGGAGTTCACTCCCGGATTGGCCACCAGAAACGCCGGCAGACCGCTGACGTGCGGGTTCACCAAACGATCGAGGCGACGCTCGGCGATCGAGCCGATTTCAGCCATGGCAATCGCCAGCAAATCCGCCGCCATTGCCACCGACTGACCGTGCGGATTGGCCTGCGACATCACCCGGAAATTGTCCGGGGTGCCTAGCAGCAACGGATTGTCGGTGCAGCCGTTGAGTTCGGCTTCGACCTGTTTGATCGCATGTTCCAGTTGATCGCGCGCCGCGCCGTGCACCTGCGGGATCGAACGGATGCTCAGCGCATCCTGAGTGCGAATGCCTTTGCTCGAAGCAATCACCTCACTGCCATCGAGCAACGCACGCAGATTGATGCCGACCTGCTTCATGCCCGGATGCGGTTTCAGCGCGATGATCTCGGCATCGAACGCGTCGATCTGACCGCGTTGCGCTTCGAAACTCATGGCGCCGATGACATCGGCCCACTGCACCAGACGCGTGGCATCGGCAATCGCCAGACAGCTGAGGCCGGTCATGCACGGCGTGCCGTTGACCAGACACAAGCCGTCCTTCGCGCCGAGTTGCACTGGCTCAAGACCTTCCTCGGCCAGCGCCTGTTGTGCCGAGGTAATTTGGCCGCGATAGCTGACATTGCCGACGCCGAGCAGTGTGATGCCAATGTGCGCCATGTGGGTCAGATAGCCGACTGAACCTTGCGACGGCAATTGCGGGGTGATGCCGCGATTAAGCAGCGCCAGCAGCGCTTCGACGACCCGCCGGTGGATACCGGATTTGCCGTGGCTGTAGTTGTGAATGGCGGCGCAGATGATCGCGCGGGTCTGCTCGTCGGCGAGTACCGGGCCGACGCCGCAGGCATGGCTGAGCAAGGTGTTGCGCGAGAGCTGACTGAGTTGTTCATCTTTGAGCGAGACGTTGGACAAACCGCCCAGACCGGTGTTGACGCCATAGGCACGCTCGCCGCTTTCGACGATGCGCTGGACGATGTTTTGCGCGTTTTCGATGCGCGCCCAGGTGTCGCTCGACAATTCGAGATTCGCGCCGTGACGGGCAACGGCGACCACATCCTGCCAACGCAGAGGGGCGCCGGTGATAACGATTTTTTCAGCCTGGGACATCTAAAACCTCAACCGTAATATTGATGCAGCTTCACCGGCCCTATCGCTGGCAAGCCAGCTCCCACAGGATCTCCAGTGTTCACACAATCTCTGTAGGAACTGGGCCTGCCAGCCCTCATTGTTCACACAACCCCTGTGGGAGCTGGCTTGCCAGCGATGGGGCCAGTCAGTGCACTGCATTATTCAGATCAAACCACCGCCGCCCGCCGCTGCACGAACCGGTCAACATACTCATCCGCCGGCGAGTGCAGGATCTCGCGTGGCGTGCCGACCTGAATCAATCGCCCATCCTTGAGAATCGCAATGCGATTACCAATACGCACCGCCTCATCAAGGTCGTGGGTGATAAAGACGATGGTCTTGTGCAGAGTCTTTTGCAGCTCCAGCAACTGGTCCTGCATCTCGGCGCGGATCAGCGGGTCCAGCGCACTGAACGCTTCGTCCATCAGGATGATGTCGGTGTCCGCCGCCAAGGCGCGGGCCAGACCGACACGCTGGCGCATACCGCCGGAGAGCTGGTGCGGGTATTTGTTTTCGTAGCCTTTGAGGCCGACGGTGTTGATCCAGTGCAGCGCGCGCTCCGAGCACATTTGCTTGCTCTCGCCACGCACTTTCAGGCCGTAGGCGACGTTGTCGAGCACGCTCTTGTGCGGCAACAGGCCGAAGCTCTGGAACACCATGCTGATCTTGTGCCGGCGAAATTCGCGCAGGGCGTCCATGTCGTATTGCAGGATGTCCACGCCGTCGACGAGGATCGCGCCGCTGGTGGGATCGATCAGCCGATTGAAGTGGCGCACCAGCGTCGATTTGCCGGAACCGGACAGACCCATGATCACGAAGATCTCGCCGGTGCCGATGCTCAGCGACAGATCGTTAACGCCGACCACGCAACCGGTCTCGCTCAGCACCTGATCCTTGGTCTTGCCCTGACCAACCATGGCCAGCGCATCCTTGGCGCGGTTGCCGAAAATCTTGAAGACGTTTTTGACTTCGATCTTGCTCACGGTTGCGTTGCTCATTTGCTCACCTCATGCCGTGGCCGACCGTACGCCTGAGTAATGCGGTCGATGACCACTGCGAGAATCACGATCGCCAGACCAGCCTCGAGGCCACGTCCGACGTTGAGGGTCTGAATCCCCACCAGCACATCTTCACCCAGGCCACGGGCGCCGATCATCGAGGCGATCACCACCATCGACAGGGCCATCATGGTGGTCTGGTTGATCCCGGCCATGATGCTCGGCAGGGCCAGCGGCAGCTGCACGCCGAACAGTTGCTGCCAGCGGTTGGCGCCGAACGCGTTGATCGCTTCCATCACTTCGCCGTCGACCTGACGAATGCCCAGATCAGTCAGGCGAATCAGCGGCGGTGCGGCGTAAATCACCGTGGCGAAAATCGCCGGCACCTTGCCCAGACCGAACAGCATCAGCACCGGAATCAGGTACACGAAACTCGGCATGGTTTGCATGATGTCGAGCAGCGGCATCAGCACCGAACGCAGGCGATTGCTGCGCGCCGAGAGAATCCCCAGCGGGATGCCGATCAGCACCGAAATGATCGTCGCGACCATCATCAGCGCCAGCGTCTGCATGAGTTTGTCCCACAGGCCGACAGCGCCGACGAGGAACAGCAGACCGACGATGACGGCGGTGGTCACTACCTTGCGCGTGGCGTGCCAGGCGATCACACCGACGATCGCCAGCATCAGCCACCACGGCGCCGCACGCAGCAGGCCTTCAAGGTTGACGATGGCCCACAGCAGCGTGTCGGAGATATGGCGGAACACATCTCCGTAGTTGGTGACCAGCGAATCGACCCAACCGTTGACCCAGTCGGCGATGGAAAAGGTAAAGCTCTCGGGAAACATAAGCGGCTCTCAATCAGAAATCTCAATCAAGCGTTTACGGCATATCTCCCGGCCTGCCTCTCGGTGGGCCGGGAGGTATCGACCTACAGCGCCGCGTCGATTTTCTTGGCTGCGTCTTCACTGACCCACGCATGCCAGACCTCAGGATGTTCCTTGAGGAACATTTTCGCCAGTTTTGGCGACTCGATGCGTTCCTTGGCCATGCGTCCCAGATTCTGGTTCAGCAGGTCGATCGGCAGGTTGACCTTTTCCAGCACGGCCACCAGTTCCGGGGCTTCGTCGTGGAAGGTCTTGGACAGGCCGACCTTGATGCTCAAGGACTTGTCGACGCCCGGTTTTTCTTCGAGTTTGACCAGATCAAGCTGGCCCATCAGCGGGGTTGGCGACCAGTAGTAGAACAGGATCGGCTCGCCACGCTTGTAGCTCGACAGCACTGCTGCATCCAATGCCGGGCCGGTGCCCGGACGGAAGTTGGTGTAGCTGCTTTCGAGGCCGTAGCTTTTCAGCATTTCGCTGTTATCGAGTTCGCAGGTCCAGCCGGCCGGGCAGTTGTAGAAACGGCCTTTGGCGGGTTCTTCGGCGTCCTTGAACACGGCGGCGTATTTGCCCAGGTCAGCGATGTTTTTCAGATCCGGGGCTTTCGGCTCAAGCTTGCGCTTGGCGTCGCCTTCGATGACGTAACGCGGCACGTACCAGCCTTCGACAGCGCCCACTACCGGAGCGCCGACACCGACGACCTTGCTGGCCTTTTCGGCCTTGTTCCAGACTTCGCTGCGGCCGACCCATTCTTCGGCGAACACTTGAATGTCGTTGTTGCTCAGGGCGTTTTCCATGGTGATGGAGTTGCCCGGCAGGCTGTCGGTCTTGCAGTCGTAGCCTTTCTCCAGCACCACTTGCAGCACGTCGGTCAGCAGCATGCCGCTTTCCCAGTTCAGCCCGGCGAATTTCACCGGCTTGCCCGATTCGCACCAGCCGGCGGCCTGGGTCGCGCCGGCACCGGCCAACAGGCCCATGGACAGCAAAGTGGTCAGCAGGGTCTTGTTCGATTTCATTGTTGTGACGCTCCTAATCATGAATTGGCTTACGGCAGTCAAGAGGCATCCAGCCCTGTCCACGTCCAAATCAGGCCTGCGCCGCAGCGCGACCGGCCCCGCTTGTTTTAGGTTGTACAACGCTGTTCTGCTCGACCGGCAGAATCAGTTGATCGGGCACCGCGCTGTGCCATTTTTTTGCGCACACGTAGTAAACGACCGCCGGCAGCACCAGGCCGATGATCCAGGAAATATCCACGTCACCGAGGGCGGCCACCAGCGGACCGGTGTAGAACTTGGTGGAGATGAACGGCAACTGCACCAGCACACCGAACACATAGACGCTGATGCCGAGCAGATTCCAGCGACCGTAACGGCCGTTCGGATCGGCCAACGCCGGCACGTCGTAGCGCTCACGGGTGATGCAGTAGTAGTCGACCAGGTTGATCGCGCTCCATGGGGTGAAGAACGCGAGCAGGAACAGGATGAAAGACTTGAACGCACCGAGGAACGAGTGCTGACCGAGCAGCGCGATCAGGGTCGCAGCCCCGACGATCACCAGCACGAACACCAGACGCTGCATGCGAGTAACCGTCAGGTGGCCTTTGAAACCGCTGATGATGGTCGCGATGCACATGAAGCTGCCGTAGGAGTTCAGCGTCGAGATGGTCACCTTGCCGAACGCGATGCTGAAGTACAGCAACGCAGCGGTAGCACCGGTGCCGCCCAGACCGACGATGTAGGCAACTTCGTGACCGGCGAACTGGCCGTTGGCCGAAGCCGCTGCAAACACGCCGAGGATCATCGCCACTTGCGCGCCGACCACTGAACCGGCACCGGCGGCGAAGAAGGTTTTCACCGCCGAGGTGTTGCTCGGCAGGTAACGGGAATAGTCCGCCACATAAGGACCGAACGCGATCTGCCAAGAGGCCGCGAGCGACACCGCGAGCAGGAAGCTGCTCCAGCTGAAATGACGAATTTGCAGGAGTGCGCCAACGTCGGTCTGGCTCATCAGCCGCCAGAATAGGAAGACGAAAGCGATCACGCCAATCACACTGGCGACACGGCCGATCCAGTGGATCACCCGATAGCCGAGCACCGTCACCAGCACGATAACGCTGGCAAAAATCAGGATGCCGACGCTGTCGCTGACGTTAAACAGCTGACCTAGCGCCTGACCGGAAAGCACCGTGCCCGTCGCGGTAAAACCGAGGTACATCAGGCACACCAGCACGATCGGGATCGCCGCGCCATACACGCCAAACTGCACGCGGCTGGAGATCATCTGCGGCAGGCCCAGCTTCGGCCCTTGCGCCGCGTGCAACGCCATCACCCCACCGCCGAGCAATTGACCGATCAACAGACCGATCAACGACCAGAACACATCACCGCCCAACACCACGGCCAAGGCCCCGGTGACAATCGCGGTGATTTGCAGGTTGGCACCCATCCACAGGGTGAATTGGCTGAACAGACGACCGTGTCTTTCCGCTTCCGGGATGTAGTCGATCGAACGCCTTTCGATCAACGGTTTGTTGCTTGCACGATCGGTGTTGACAGCCATGATTCAACCTCTGTGGATTGTTTTAATAGTTCTCTCGGGCTTACTCGGACCTTGTGGGAGCTGGCTTGCCAGCGATGACGTCGGTACCTTCAACATCATTTCCAGCAGTGCCACCGCTATCGCTGGCAAGCCAGCTCCCACAGGGATTTGTGTTACTTGCTGCCGGTAATCATCGGCAAGTTCAGGCCCTGTTCCTTGGCGCAGTCGATGGCGATCTGGTAACCCGCATCGGCGTGGCGCATGACGCCGGTGGCCGGGTCGTTGTGCAGTACGCGCGCAATGCGCTCGGCCGCTTCGTCCGTACCGTCGCAGACAATCACCATGCCCGAGTGCTGCGAAAAGCCCATGCCGACGCCGCCGCCGTGGTGCAGGGAAACCCAGGTCGCGCCGCTCGCGGTATTCAGCAGGGCGTTGAGCAGTGGCCAGTCGGACACAGCGTCGGAACCGTCCTGCATCGATTCGGTTTCGCGGTTGGGGCTGGCGACCGAGCCGGAGTCGAGGTGGTCGCGACCGATCACGATTGGCGCCGACAGCTCACCGCTGCGGACCATTTCGTTGAAGGCCAGCCCGAGCTTGGCGCGCAGGCCCAGACCGACCCAGCAGATACGTGCCGGCAGACCCTGGAAGCTGATGCGCTCGCGGGCCATGTCCAGCCAGTTGTGCAGGTGCGCGTCGTCCGGGATCAGCTCTTTGACCTTGGCGTCGGTTTTGTAGATGTCTTGCGGATCGCCCGACAGTGCCGCCCAACGGAACGGGCCAATGCCACGGCAGAACAGCGGACGGATGTAAGCCGGCACGAAACCGGGGAAATCAAAGGCGTTTTCGACGCCCTCTTCCTGGGCCATCTGACGGATGTTGTTGCCGTAGTCGAAGGTCGGAATGCCTTGCTTCTGGAATTCCAGCATGGCTTTGACGTGCACCGCCATCGACTGCTTGGCGGCTTTGATCACAGCGGCCGGCTCGGTCTTGGCGCGGGCGCGATATTCGTCCCAGGTCCAGCCGGCCGGCAAGTAACCGTTGAGAGGGTCGTGGGCGCTGGTCTGGTCGGTGACCATGTCCGGGCGCACGCCACGCTTGACCAGTTCCGGCAGAATTTCTGCGGCGTTACCCAGCAGGGCGATGGAGATCGCTTTGCCTTCTTTGGTGTACTTGTCGATGCGTGCCAGAGCGTCGTCGAGGTCTTTGGCTTGCTCGTCGACGTAGCGGCTTTTCAGGCGGAAATCGATGCTGACTTGTTGGCATTCGATGTTCAGCGAGCATGCACCGGCCAGCGTTGCGGCCAGAGGTTGTGCGCCGCCCATGCCACCGAGGCCGGCGGTCAGTACCCACTTGCCGGTGAGGTTGTCGTTGTAGTGCTGACGACCGGCTTCAACGAAGGTTTCGTAGGTGCCTTGAACGATGCCTTGGCTGCCGATGTAGATCCAGCTGCCGGCGGTCATCTGGCCGTACATGGCCAGGCCTTTGGCGTCGAGTTCGTTGAAGTGTTCCCAGCTCGCCCAGTGCGGGACGAGGTTGGAGTTGGCAATCAGTACGCGCGGGGCATTGCTGTGGGTCTTGAACACGCCGACCGGCTTGCCGGATTGCACCAGCAGGGTCTCGTCGTCATTCAGGTTGGTCAGGCTTTCGACGATTTTGTCGTAGCACTCCCAGTTGCGCGCGGCGCGACCGATACCACCGTAAACCACCAGCTCTTTCGGGTTCTCGGCGACTTCCGGATCGAGGTTGTTCATCAGCATGCGCAGCGGCGCTTCGGTCAGCCAGCTCTTGGCGGTCAGCTTGTTACCGCGCGATGCACGGATTTCGACGTCGCGAAACTTAGTCATTTTGTTATCAGTCACGAAAGAGACTCCTCAGCGATCAATTCAAACCAACCCTGGCAGTGGGCAAGCAGCCTGTGCGCTTCGATGCGCGACAAGCGAATCAGTGGACGCTGCGGAGAGTCTCGAACGACTCATACGCATACGTCTTTACTTGTACATACAAGCATATGCAATCAAGCGGCCAACTTATTGGAGGGGCGTTCAAGAAAAGTTGCGGACAGGGCTGGAGAGCGCCTGAATCGAGGGTTCTGGCGTGGATGAAATATTTTGCTAGGGAATTTTGTGCGGTGGAGGCTGGGTTAGATAAGCGTGGTTTTGCGCCACGCTGGGGCGTTCGGTAACAAAGTGGTGCGAGGATGGAAACAGGACCTGATCGTTCCCACGCTCTGCGTGGTAACGCCGCCATGGACGCTCCGCGTCCGCTTCGATGGAGGTGACGCAGAGCGTCACGGGATGCATTCCCACGCAGAGCGTGGGAACGATCAGTGGGGAGGATTAACTAGCGGGCAGTCAGCTCAATGACACAGCAAGCGGCATTGGTGGAGACTTCAACCAGTCCGACGTTACCGTCCAGTTGCAGACAATCATGGCGACCGAGCTGCGAAACGCTGTCACCAACCTGCACTTGCAGCAATTCACTGACACTGAACACCAGTACCGTACCCGCCGAGCTGAAGAAGCGCTGTTCACCGTCCAGCCACTGCAACCGCGCGCTGTAACGTTGCGGCGCGTAAATCAGGTTGAAGTCGCGAATCTCACCGCCGAGCAGCGTGCACGACACCTGGCTTTCGCCGCTGAAGGCAAACGGGTCGAGCGGTAACAGCGGTCGCGTATCGTCACCGTCGACGCACAGGGTCATGCCGTTACCCTGCAGCACGGTGATTACGCGCTGGTAACCGGCAAACGTTGAAAAACCGCCCGACTCGGCGATGTCCGCGATCGACAGGCGCCAGCCGAAACCGTCCAGCCCTGCCCCTGCATCACGGGTGATTTCTTCAGTGCTGCCGCCGCCGTTTTTCCACGGCATGCGCGGATAGCCTTCAGCGCGTAAAACCTTTAGTGCACTCATTTATGCTCTCTATTTATGGAACCGCCCTTCCAGACGATGACGAGAACCCGGATGGATCAAACGTGCAGCAGTAACCGGCTGGCGTCCCGACCACGTGCGGCGACGGATCAGCAAGCAAGGCTCACCCTTCTCAATCTGCAGCAATTTGCATTCGGACGGTTCAGCGAGGATCGCTTCAACCACATGCTCGCCCTCGGTCAGCGGCGCGACCTGATTGAGATAGGCGTAAGGCGTTTGCAGGGTGAAGTCTTGCTTGAGGTATTCCGGGGCGACCAGCGCGTTGACGAAACGGTCTTCGATTTGCACCGGAATGTCGTTTTCGTAATGCACGATCAGCGAGTGGAAGACCTTTTGCCCTTCACGCATGTCCAGCGCCAGCGCGCGCTCGGAACCGGCGGCTTCTTCTTCGAGGGTGATGACCTGGCAGGTGTGGCGGTGGCCACGGGAAGCGATTTCGTCGGCGATGTTGTGCACTTCGAACAGCGCGGACTGGCTCTTCGGTTCGGCGACGAAAGTGCCGACACCTTGCATGCGCACCAACAGGCCGTCGGCGGTCATTTCGCGCAACGCACGGTTGATGGTCATGCGGCTGAAACCGAGTTGATTGACCAGCTCGCTCTCGGACGGCACGCGGTAATGCGGCGGCCAGTTTCCGCTGTCGATCTGCTGGGTGATCATCTGTTTGACGCGGGCGTACAAGGGCGCCGGACTGTCGCCCATGTTCGCGGCCAACGGGGAGACTGGAGGCGGAGTCGGCACGGTTGATCCCTGTTCATTGGATGAAGGTTGCTAGCTTGCCGGAGTTTACCGGGCAGGCAAACGTCTGTATATGTATATACAAATAACACACGATGGGGTGCTGAACCATGTCCGCCTTCTTTGCCGAACGCGCGCTGCTGCCTAACGGATGGGCCAACAATGTACGTCTTGAGGTCAGCGCCGATGGCCTGCTGACCCAAATCCAGGCCGATTCCACTGCAGATGGCGCCGAACGGCTGAGCGGTCCGTTGCTGCCGGGCATGCCCAATCTGCACTCTCACGCGTTCCAGCGAGCGATGGCGGGGCTGGCGGAAGTGGCCGGCAATCCCAACGACAGTTTCTGGACGTGGCGCGATCTGATGTATCGCCTCGTCGGAAAAATCAGTCCCGATCAGCTCGGCGTTATCGCCCGTCAGCTGTACATCGAAATGCTCAAGGCCGGTTACACCTCGGTCGCAGAATTTCATTACGTGCATCACGACAGCAATGGTCAGCCCTACGCCGATCCGGCTGAACTGGCGTTGCGCATCAGTCAGGCCGCGAGTGAAAGCGGTATCGGCCTGACGCTGCTGCCGGTGCTCTACAGCCACTCCGGTTTTGGTGGCCAGACGCCGAATGACGGCCAGCGCCGTTTTATCAACAGCACCGAAAATTACCTGAATCTGCAATCGCGCTTGCAACCATTGCTGGCGCAACAGAAGGCGCAGTCGCTGGGGCTGTGTTTCCACTCGTTGCGCGCGGTCACGCCGCAGCAGATCAGCGAAGTGTTGGCGGCCAGCGACAAGCAATGCCCGGTGCACATCCACATCGCCGAGCAACAGAAAGAAGTCGACGATTGCCTGAGCTGGAGCGGTCGTCGTCCGCTGCAATGGCTGTATGAAAACGCCGAAGTCGATCAGCGCTGGTGCCTGGTTCACGCCACCCACGCCAATCCCGAAGAAGTGACGTTGATGGCCAAGAGTCGCGCCATCGCCGGCCTGTGCCTGACCACCGAAGCGAACCTGGGCGACGGGATTTTTCCGGCTGTGGATTTCCTCGCGCAGGGCGGACGTATGGGCATCGGTTCCGACAGCCATGTGTCGCTCAGTGTCGTGGAAGAATTGCGTTGGCTGGAATACGGCCAGCGTCTGCGCGATCAGCGGCGTAACCGTTTGTATGGCGCGGATCAGCCGATGGTCGGGCGCACGCTGTATGACGCGGCGCTGGATGGCGGCGCCCAGGCGTTGGGGCAGCCGATTGGTGCGCTGGAGGTTGGCAAGCGGGCGGACTGGATTGTGCTCGATGGCAGTGATCCGTATCTGGCAACGGCCACGGGCGACGGGATTTTGAATCGCTGGTTGTTTGCCGGTGGGGATCGGCAGGTCCGCGATGTGCTGGTCAACGGCCAGTGGGTGGTGCGCGATGGTCGGCATGCAGGGGAAGAGGACAGTGCGCGCGCATTCACCCAAGTCTTGCGCGACCTTTTAGGCTGACACAAAAAAATGTGGGAGCTAGCCCTGCTAGCGATGAGGGCGTATCAGTCAACAAAATTGTTAACTGACACACCGCAATCGCTAGCAGGGCTAGCTCCCACATTTGATTTACGCCGTTGCTTAATTCGAGGTCTTGGCCATCTGCCGATCCGACGCGCGCCAGATCAATCGCGTCGTGTCATAACCCTGCTGACGCGCCTTGCTCAGCAGCTCTTCACGCACCACCCCGTTGACGGTCGGCGTACGTGACAGCAGCCACATGTACTTGCGGCTCGGGTCGCCGACGATGGCGGTCTTGTAGTCGTCGCTGACGTACAACACCCAGTATTCGCCTTTCGCTACACCCGGAATCAGACGCGAGAACCAGGTATCGAATTCGACCCAGAGCTTGTCGGTCTTGCCCGGCACCTGTGGATAAGCCGTGCCCTTGGCCTCTTCCCATTGCCAATCCGGCGTCAGGCAGCGATTGAGCACCGCGACATTGCCGTCGGGCTTGAGGGTGTAACGGGCTTCGGATTGCGCGCAATTGCGCTGGAAGTACATCGGCAAGCGCGCCAGTTCATACCAGGTCCCCTGATAGCGCTTGAGATTGACGCTGTTGACGGTTTTCGGCGCCAACGGGTCGACGCCGGAACTGGCGCAGCCGGCCAGTACCAGGCCGGCAAAAAGGATCAGCAATAACCGCTTCATTTTTCTTCTCCGTGGGCGCGAAGCCCCGGTTTACTTCAGGCCTTGGCCGGAAAACATCAGCACTTTGTCACCGGCGTACTGCACGCTGATAAAGCTGTTCTTGTCGCCCCAGGTGCAACTGGACATGCCAAGCGCGCCCGAGCAATCGGTCGGTTTGCCGAGCAGAGTCTCGACCTCGGCCTTGGCCATACCGGCGGAGAGCTTGGCGTAGTTTTCCTGATTGACCTTGCTGCATGCGGCCAACAGCACGCAAAACGACAGCAGGGCGAGAGATCGCAGCGACATGGTGTAACTCCTGGAACGAGGGGGGATGGCATGGTGCCAACCAGAAGCTTAGAAGAGAAAACCCTCATCTGGTTCCGTGGGGAAAGGGCTATTTATTAGCCCGCCCGTCCGGCATTTGCCGATAAATCAGACACTTTGTAGGGCTATTGAGCATTTCGTCGTCTTTCGCAAAAGACGCCTAATCTTTGGCGCGCAACGGTCGACATAAAAGCAGCGCAAAGCTCCGACGATGGAAAATTGCCGCCCTTTCTTGACCAGCCCCTTCGCGGTAGCTCATTCGATGACCAGAAACATGAAATTCAGCCACAAGATCTTGTTGGCTGCCGCCCTCGTGGTGGCCGTTGCGTTCGCCTGTTTCATTTTGTTCAACGACTATCGACAGCGCGAAGCCCTGAGCACCAGCACAGAGTCCTCAATGCAGGAACTGGGCAGCCTGACCACCAGCAACATTCAGACGTGGCTCGAAAGCCGCATTCAGTTGCTGCAATCGCTGTCGCAGCAAGTCGCCGTCGACGGTAACGCGCCGGCCAGCCTGAAACGCATCATCGACCTGCCCGCCTACACCGGCAATTTCCAGCTCAGCTACTTCGGCGGCGCTGACGGCGTAATGTTCTCTGTACCGGCCGGCAACCGTGCGCCGGATTACGATCCGCGTGCCCGTGGCTGGTACAAAGCCGCCAACAGTGCACAACAGACCATCGTCACCGAACCGTACATTGCCGCGTCCTCGGGCAAGCTGGTGATCACCGTCGCCACCCCGGTGCAGCGCCAGGGCCAGATGCTCGGCGTCGCCGGTGCCGACATCGACCTGACCAGCGTCAGCGCGATCATCAATTCGCTGAATTTCGGCGGCCACGGCCACGCGTTCATCGTCAGCGCCGACGGCAAGATCCTGATTCACCCGGACAACAAACTGGTGCTCAAGACCCTCGCCGAGGCTTACCCGAACGGCGCGCCGAAAGTCAGCCCGGGCCTGAAAGAAGTCGAGTTCGACGGCAAGACTCAGTTGATCTCCTTCACCCACGTCAACGGTGTGCCGTCGGCGGATTGGTACGTGGCGCTGGTGCTGGACAAAGACACCGCGTTCGCCATGCTCAGCGAGTTCCGCACCTCGGCATTGATCGCCATGATTATCGCCGTGGTGATCATCATCGCCCTGCTCGGCATGCTGATCCGCGTGCTGATGCAACCGTTGCTGACCATGGGCCGCGCCATGCACGACATCGCCGAAGGTGAAGGCGATCTGACCAAGCGTCTGGTGATTCACGGCAACGACGAATTCGGCGCGCTGGGCACTTCGTTCAACCGCTTCGTCGAGCGTATCCACACCTCGATTCGCGAAGTGTCCTCGGCCACCGGCCAGGTCAACGAAGTCGCCCTGCGCGTAGTCGCGGCGTCGAACTCGTCGATGTACAACTCCGATCAGCAAGCCACCCGCACCAATAGCGTGGCCGCCGCGATCAACCAGCTCGGCGCCGCCGCCCAGGAAATCGCCCAGAACGCCGCCCTCGCCTCGCAGCATTCCAGCGATGCGCGCAGCCTCGCGGTCGACGGTCAGCAGGTTGTGGATAAAACCATTTCGGCCATGCAACAGCTGTCGGCGAAGATCAGCAATTCGTGCGGCAACATCGAAACGCTCAACGCCAACACCGTGAACATCGGCCAGATTCTCGAAGTGATCACCAGCATTTCCCAGCAGACCAATTTGCTCGCGCTCAACGCTGCGATCGAAGCGGCGCGTGCCGGTGAAGCCGGGCGTGGGTTTGCCGTGGTTGCCGATGAAGTGCGCAATCTCGCGCACCGCACTCAGGATTCAGCGCAGCAAGTGCAGAAGATGATTGAGGAGTTGCAAGTCGGCGCACGTCAGGCGGTCAACATCATGACCGAGAGCCAGCGCGAGAGCGAAAGCAGCGTCGGCATCGCCAACCAGGCCGGCGAGCGCCTGGGCAGCGTGACTCAGCGTATCGGCGAGATTGACGGGATGAACCAGTCGGTGGCGACTGCGACCGAAGAGCAGACCGCTGTGGTCGAGTCGATCAATGTCGATATCAACGAGATCAACACGCTGAATCAGGAAGGCGTGGAGAACTTGCAGGCGACGCTGCGCGCATGCTCGGATCTGGAGCAGCAGGCGGCGCGGTTGAAGCAGTTGGTCGGTAGTTTCCGCATTTAAGCGGCGCTGCGTCTGGCCCCTTCGCGAGCAAGCTCGGCTCCTACAGTGGATCTCTGAGCGATACAGAACCATTGTAGGAGCCGAGCTTGCTCGCGAAGGCGACATCAGCGACGAAGGAATGGGGAAATTGGAACACGTTGGTCAGCTCGCACTGACGCTGGACTGAATTAGGACTAAACTCAGTCCTGTTAAATTTGGCGGGGTTCAATCATGAAGCTTTCATCGCAAATCAAACCGATCAGTTATCTGAAAAGCCACACGGCCGAAATCGTCAAATCAATCACAGAAAGCCGCGAGCCGCTGGTAATCACTCAAAACGGTGAAGCCAAGCTAGTGGTTATGGATGTGAAAAGCTTTGAAGAGCAAGAAGGCACGATGGCTTTGCTGAAACTGTTGGCGATGGGTAATCGGGAGATCGAAGAAGGCAAGTTCAGTGATGCTGAAGATGTGTTTGCCGAACTGGATAAGGCCGATCATCAATGAGTTTAAAGGTCGTTATTCTCCAGTCCGCACAAGCAGATCTCAAAGAACTTCGCACCTACCTCGTCAGACAGTTCTCAAGCCAAATTTGGCAAAGCACTTATGCCGATCTCAAGACTGCAATCTTTGGTCTCGCAGATCTGCCTTATTCAGGATCAATCCCCGAAGAAATCGAGAAGCTCAATCTCTGCCAATACCGCCAGATTGTTTTGGGAATGAACCGGATTATTTATGAGGTGCGAGAAAAAACGGTTTTCATCCATATCATTGTCGATACGCGAAAAAGCCTACCAGCCCTGTTGATGAAACGGCTTCTACGAGACAACCCTTGATTTAGAACCGTGACCCAGGCTGACCGAGAAACACCAACTCCTCCGCCGTAGACTCGCGCCCCAACACCGCATTGCGATGCGGAAACCGGCCAAACCGCGCAATCACCTTTTGATGCCACTCGGCGTAATCCAGATTGTCGGCAAACACTGCGCGCTGCGCTTCCGGCTGTTCAGCCACCAGTTCGATAAAACGGGAAACCGCCTCGTTCTGCACCGCGAGGTTTTCGCAGTGTTCGAACACCAGATAAATGAATACGCGCTGAATCGGTTTCAACTGCCGATCGAAATCCGCGGCAATGCCTTGCGCGACAAGTTTCTGCGCGCGCAGATCACCGGAGAAGGCTTTGGGGGTGTCGCGAAAGATCATTCGCGGCAGTTGATCGAGCAGTAGCACTACCGCCAGCCAACCTTCGGGACGTTGCGTCCACTCGGTCAATTCGCCGGCCAGGGCCTGATCGACAAAGACCCCGAAACGCTCACGCGCTTCGAGGTCTTGGCTG
The DNA here is from genome assembly GCF_058136335.1 of Pseudomonas sp. 4CAES_32.4. NCBI lineage: Bacteria > Pseudomonadati > Pseudomonadota > Gammaproteobacteria > Pseudomonadales > Pseudomonadaceae > Pseudomonas > Pseudomonas sp. 4CAES_32.4. The sequence goes on along the minus strand of NZ_CM176882.1, from coordinate 409,871 downwards.
TCTCGCTTACCGAACCACAACTTGCCCTTGTCAGCCGATATCTCGTCCGGGGATTCGGCTTGTCCGAACCACCAATCGAGCAACGGCTGCCAGGGCGCAGTCATAATTTATTCCTTGTGGTAAGCCGTAGCGCGTGCGACTTCTTCTTTCGAACCGAGGAACACCGCTACGCGCTGGTGCAGGCCTTCTGGCTGAATGTCGAGGATGCGCTGGTGACCATCGGTGGACGCGCCGCCCGCTTGTTCCACCAGGAACGACATCGGGTTGGCTTCGTACATCAGGCGCAGTTTGCCGGGCTTGGATGGCTCACGGCTGTCGCGCGGGTACATGAACAGACCGCCACGGGTCAGGATGCGGTGCACGTCGGCAACCATCGCCGCGACCCAACGCATGTTGTAGTTCTTCTTCAGCGGACCTTCTTCACCGGCCAGCAGCTCGCCGACGTAGCGCTGTACCGGGGCTTCCCAGTGACGCTGGTTGGACATGTTGATGGCGAATTCCTGGGTCGACTCAGGAATGGTGATGTTTTCGTGGGTCAACACGAAGCTGCCCATTTCGCGGTCCAGGGTGAAGCCTTTGACGCCGTCGCCCAAGGTCAGGATCAGCATGGTCTGTGGACCGTAGATCGCGTAACCGGCGGCCACTTGCTGGGTGCCTGGCTGCAGGAACGCTTTCTCGTTCAGCGGCTCGTTCTGGCTCAGGTATTCGTTCGGGCAACGCAGTACCGAGAAGATGGTGCCGACCGGAGCGTTGATGTCGATGTTCGACGAACCGTCGAGTGGGTCGAATACCAGCAGGTACGCACCTTTCGGGTATTTGCCCGGGATCTGGTAGGCATTGTCCATTTCTTCAGACGCCATGCCGGCCAGGTGACCGCCCCATTCATTGGCTTCGAGCAGAATCTCGTTGGAGATCACGTCGAGCTTTTTCTGCACTTCGCCCTGCACGTTTTCGGTGCCCATGCTGCCCAGAACACCACCCAGGGCGCCTTTGGACACGGCGTGGTTGATCTCCTTGCAGGCACGCGCCACCACTTCGATCAGGAAGCGCAGATCGGCAGGAGTGTTGTTGCTGCGGGTCTGCTCAATCAAATAGCGACTCAGGGTAACGCGGGACATGGACGGCTCCGGTGGAATGGGGGGCTAAAAACCCGCGCAGTTTACAGGGAGTCTGAAAACGTAGCGAGCGAAGACGCCCGGTAACGTGCGCTAGGGTGCATTTGCCTGCATGAGACGTGAATGTGGGGAGAGAGTTCAGGTAGCGGGTTTAGCGTAGACCGGATCGGGACGGATGGTGCAGGGTGCGCGCGACAGTTTGTGGATTTTTGTTGTTCGATCGGCCGTCATCGCTGGCAAGCCAGCTCCCACAGGATTTTGGGTGTACACCAGACAGATGAACAACCGAGATCACTGTGGGAGCTGGCTTGCCAGCGAATGGCGCGCCGCGCCAGCCATTCTCAGGAATTGGTCGGAGGTTTGCGCAACAAGCTAAACGCCATGGCTCCGAGAAAAACCACACTCAACAACAACACCGCCCACAACCCAATCTTCTTCCAATTGGTCTCAGCCACCGCTGCCGTGGTCGCCGTCGAAGTCTGCGTAGCCACCACCTCACCCTGCACCGCAGCCTTGCCCAACGTCGCCAGTTTCTCCGGCTTGAAATCCGGAATCAGCGTCGCCAACGGCAGATTCGCCGTTTTCACACTCGAATTGCCCAGCGCCAGACTGTACGGCCCGTCGCCCCGAGCGAGGAAAATCACCTGCGTCGCCCGCACCGCGTATTTCACGCTCGGCGCTTGCTCACCGAGACCACCGCCCCGTTCATCTACAGTCAGCTTCAGTTGCTGCACAGTCTGCCCGTACAGCTGCAGCTCGTTCTGCACCACATCCTGACCATTCTGGGTCAGGCGATAGAGCAAACCATTGCTCAACGTTTGCCACGGCAGGCTGCTTTCGCGACGTCCGGCCAGTGTGACGGGCGCGAGGCTGTTCGGTTGTTTCAGCTCAACCTGCACCCGCTCGACATTGAGCCCCATCGGCAACTGCCAAGTGTATTCCCCGGCCTTGGTGCTGCTGCCGGCCAGTGCTTGCGACCAGACCAACGGCAGCGGCAATTCGCGCGGGTCGCTGCTTTTCAATTGTGCCGCCGTCAGGATCGGCGCCGAGTTTGGCGATTCCCACAACAAGCGCAGGTAACGCGCGGACTGCCCCGGCAACGTCACCTCATGCTGTTCGATGCGCTCATCGGAAAAGGTCAGCCGCGCCACTTGCCCCTCGCCCCACGGCTGCCAGTGTTGCAAGTCATCGCTGGCCTCGATGCTGAACCGCTGGAAGCCGTCGCGCTCGCTGGTCCAGTCGAGAATCAACTGCTGCAACGGCGCCTTGATCGCGCTGGCATCGAGCAGCCAACCGCGCAGCACTTCTTCGCCCGCCTCCAGCTGACTGGACGGCTGCACCTCGACCAGCGTGCCGTTGGTGGTCGATTGCACGCGCACGTTCGGCGCGCGTTCGCTGGCGTCGGCGGCGTTGTACAGCGGGAACCATTTCACCTCATGCAACTGACCGTCGTCGCGGGTCTGCGCCGACTCGCGCGCCAAGGCGTAAGCCTGTGGTTCGCCGGCGGCGTTGAACACGCGCAGGTCACTGAGATCGGTCTGGCGCGCCTGCAGTTGCACGCTCAGCGGCAGTTCGAGGCGATACCACGGGCCGTCGCCGCTCACCGCCAGCGGCACTTGCGTGGCGAAGTCCGCCGGTTTTTCCTGAGCCCCGGCCACCATCACCACGCCCAACGCCAACCAACCCAGATTCAGCATGCGACTCAAGATGAAACTCCTTCGGTGTCCGGGGCCGGTGTGTCCGCCGCCGGTTCAGCTTCGACACGTTTGGGCGGCAGCGGGGCGAAATAGCCGACCACCAGCAGCAACACGCCGACGCCGATAAACGAGACGATCCGGGCGAGGCCGCCACGGTTGCTCAGTTCGACAAAAATCAGTTTGGCGACCACCAGCGCAATCAGCGCCGCGCCGATCAGCCACACTTCGCGACGATGGCGCAAATGGCCGCCGATCATCAGCCCGAGCGCCATCAGCGTCCAGACAATGGACAACCCGGCCTGCACCAGCATCGAGGCGAGCAGCGTATCCAGTTCGAACGGGATCCCGGCCCAGTGGTGAGCCGCGCGGGTCACCAGCGCAGTGCAGAAGGCGAACAACGAGACTCCGGCGATCAGTTGCGTCGCGTAATCGGCGTAGTCCTGACGAATTGACAGTTGCGATACCGCGCTGCGCGACCACACATAAACGCCGAACAATGCGAACAGCAGGCCCAGCTCCAGCGGATTCAAGAGGGGCACGTACGGCAAAGGTTCGGCGTTGCCATCGCTGACGCCATTCGCCAGCCAGAACCACGCGAGCATCAGCACCGCCAACGGCGCGGCGGCATACAAGCGGTATTCGCGGGCAAACGCTGCGACCGGCCACGGCCAAGAACGCGGGGCCGCCGCCAGCAACAGATAAACGCTCGGGAGAATCGCCCAGCCCAGCCAGCGCCAAGCGTTGTATTGCTCGGACAACAGCAGCAGGCCGTAGCGCAATTCCAGCGCCAGCACGCCGATCAGCAGCCAGCAACCCAGCACATGCGCGGTGCTCAAGGCTCGCGCCGGCAGCATCGGCGCCAAGCGGCGCAGACTGAAGAAATGCACGGCGAACACTGCCGCCCACGCCAGCCAACCGAAATCGGCCGCCGGGTGATAACGCGAATGCCATGCGCCGAGCAGCACGAGTGCAGCCGCTGGAATCAGCAAGGTGCAGAGCAGGCCCAGCGCCGGCCATTTCAAGCGCAGCGACAGCACAGTCCACAACGCGACGCTGACGGCTGCAACCAACAGCAGCAGCGTGCCTTGCAGGTTCGGTGCGGCAAAGCGCAACACTTCACTGACCCACGCCAGCGCCCACCAACCCGCGCCCCACACCAGCAACACTTGGGACAGGCGTTGCAAACTCAGCGCATCGAAGGCCGAGGCGTGATTACCCAGTTGCAGACGCCAGGCACCGATCAGCGCCGCCAGCCCAAGCACCAGCGGTGTCCAGAATCCGCCATGGGCCAAGGGTTTCAGACCTTCGCTGGACAGCGGCCCGAGCAACTCAGGGCCTGCGAACAAGAACGCCGCGCCACCGATCAGTTGCAACAGCAGGCCGAAGACAAAACTCACGCGCTGCTTGAGGTACAGGCTCAGCCAGATGATCAGCAAACCGCTGGCCGCCCACACTGCGCTCGCGGTTTGCCACGGCAGCACGAACAAAACCGCCAGATTGATCAGCACCAGACCGGCCAACAGCACCACCGACAGACCGCGCAGCAGGCGCACATCCGCGCGCACCATTTCATCGCGAGCCGCCAACAGCATGCCGACGATCAACGCCAGACCGATCAGCGAAGCACTGAGCAAGCCGCTCCAACCGGCGCTGAACACTGCCGCCGAATCTTCGCCCGCGCCTTGCAGACGCAGCAGGAACAGCGCGCCGCCGAGCAACTGCACGGCAAACGCGCTGAACAGGAATGTGCGCGATTGAATCCGCAGGCCGACAAACAATGTCGCCAGCCCGGCCAGCGCCCAACTGATCGCCGTGCCTTGGGTAAACAAGAACAGCGGCGCCAGCAGATAAAGGAACGTCAGACCCAAACCAGCCAGCACTGGCAGACCTTGGCGCTCCCACGCAGAAGCCTGTTCCGGCGAGGCCTTGCGCAGTTGATGGAAGCTGAACAGCAACGCCACACCGAGCATCAGCGCGCCCAGCGGAGCGCCGTCGAGCAGACTGCTTTCGCCCATGCGCAATTGACTGAGAAAGGCCAACGCCGAACCCAGTTGCAGCAGCAACGCAAAGGCCCTTGCGAACGGTCGATGCTGACGCAAACCCAGCCAGAAAATCCCCGCGCCTTCCACCGCCCATGCGGCCGATGTCCAGCGCGCGTCCAGCCCCAGCGGAATCGCCAGGCTGGCAAAAATCACCCCGAGCGCCAGACAGGTTTCGCCCAGCAACACCGCGCGGCCGCCCATCAATACCTTGGCCAGCGCCATGTAGATCATGCCCAGCGCCAGCGCACTGAACGCCGCAGCAAATTCCAGATGCTGCACCAGCGCAAACTGCAAACCGAAGCCAATGATCGGTGGGCCGAACAGCATCGTCCCGTCGACATAATCGCCCTTGCGTGCCGACCAGTGCAGCAGCGCCTCACGGTCGTCATCCGCCGGTGCGTCTGGCATGTCGCGCAACTTGCGCCGGGCGAACAGCAAGCCGATGGCGAGGTACATCAGGAAGAACAGAATCAGAAACGGCTCGGTGCTCCACAACAGCTCCGGCGTATACGAGCGCAGGCCCCAGGCGAAACCGATGCCGAAGGTGCCGACGAAGCCGATCAGGTTGAGCACGCGCCAGGCCTTGAACCAGGCGATGGCGAGTATGCCGGCGTTGAGCAAGGCGAAATAACTGAACAGCGCGACGTGATTGCCGGCACCGGTCGAGGTCAGGATCGGTGCAGCGAATCCGCCCAAGGCAGCGACGGCGGCCAGCGCCAGCGAATCCTGGGTGACGGCCAGAATCGCCGAGAACACCGTCACCGCGACCAGCAATCCCAGTGCGGCAGACGGATCGAGCAACGGATGCAGACGCATCGCCGCAAACACCGTCAGGTACAGCACGGCAATCCCGGTGCCTTGCAGCATCAACGCATAACTGGCGTTGCGTCGCCGCAGCCACCAGCCCAGCGCGAGCAAGCTCAACGCGGCGGCCGCCACGCCGGCGTAACGCACTTCAATCGGCACCACCATGCCTTCGGTGGCGTAACGCAGCAGGAACGCCAGACCGAAAAACAGCAAGACCACGCCAACGCGCAGCACCGTGTTGCCACCGAACAACCAATTGCGCGCAGCACTGATGCCGCGCTCGATCAGGTTCGGGCCACGGGGTTCGGCAGGTTTTTGCGGTTCAGGCGTGACGGCATCGAGGCGCCAGACATCGACGGGCAGCGGTTGGCTGGTTTCACTGGCCACGGCGGAAAGCGGTTCGAGTTCGGGCGGCAGTTCCCAGACCAGTTCGGGGGCCGGGGCTTCTTCGGCGGCTTTGACGGGTTCTACGACGGGCTCGGTAACCGGCGTCGCACTCGGTGAAGGGGCAGCATGAAGGGGCGCGCCTTCGAGCAAAAACAGACGTTGCTCGACACCCTGCAAAGCGACCTTCGCCTGCTCAAGTTGCTGCTGTTGCGCCGTCGCCAGCGAGCCAAGCCGAGCGATACGGATCGTCTGCCCGATCGCCAGCCCCAGCAGCGCGCCCAACAAAGCCGCACTGAACGACTCGTCGAGCAGCCAGCCGAGCACCAGCCCGATCAACATGAACATCCATTGCATGGTCGATATCCCTAAGCGCGAAGGCCAATCCGGGAAGATTAGCGCAGCCTGACCCAAAAAGATCGCAGCCTGCGGCAGCTCCTACAGGGTTATGTGAACACCTGTGTAGGAGCTGCCGCAGGCTGCGATCTTTTCCGGCGCGCGATTATATCGAGCCGAGTGGAAAGTTACTCCAATGCTTTCCAGATATCCGTGGCGTACTCGCGAATCGTCCGGTCGGAAGAGAACCAGCCCATCCGCGACGTGTTGAGCACTGCCGAACGCCACCAGCTGTTGGCGTCGTGCCAGTGCGCTTCAACGCGCTTCTGCGCTTCCCAGTAGGAGTCGAAGTCGGCACAGACCAGGAAGCGGTCGTAATCCACCAGCGAATCGATCAGCCCGGTGTAGCGCGACGTGTCATCCGGCGAGAACACCCCGCCGCGAATCGCTTGCAGCACATCGTTCAGACGATGGGAGGCGGCGATGTCCGGCAAGGCGCTGAACTCATGATTCTGCTTACGCGCTTCAACCTGCTGCGCGCTGAGGCCGAAGATGAACATGTGTTCCACACCGATGCGCTCGGCCATTTCGACGTTGGCGCCGTCGAGGGTGCCGATGGTCAGCGCGCCGTTGAGGCCGAACTTCATGTTACTGGTGCCTGAGGCCTCGAAACCGGCGGTGGATATCTGCTCGGACAAGTCCGCCGCCGGAATGATGCTCTCCGCCAAGCTGACGTTGTAGTTGGGCAGGAACACCACTTTCAGCAAGCCGCGCACGGTCGGATCGTTGTTCACCACCCGCGCGATATCGTTGGTCAGCTTGATGATCAGTTTCGCCTGGTGATAACTCGCCGCCGCTTTACCGGCGAAGATTTTCACCCGTGGCACCCAGTCGACTTCCGGCTCGGCGCGAATCGCCTGATACAGCGCCACGGTGTGCAACAGGTTGAGCAACTGGCGTTTGTATTCGTGAATACGTTTGACCTGCACATCGAACATCGCCGCCGGGTTGACCGCGATGCCCAAGCGTTCGTGAATCAGATACGCCAGCGCCTTTTTGCTGTGCAGACGTTGCTCGGCGAAAGCTTTGCGGAATGCGGGTTTCTCGGCGAACGGTTCGAGATCGAGCAAACGCTCCTCAGGGTTATCGAGCAAGTCCGGGCCCAGCGCATCGACCAGCATCGAGGTCAATTCGGAGTTGGCCTGATACAGCCAGCGGCGGAAGGTGATGCCGTTGGTTTTGTTGTTGATCCGCTCCGGATACAGCTTGTGCAATTCAGCGAATACGGTTTTGCGCATCAGCTGCGTGTGCAGGCCGGACACGCCGTTGACGCTGTGCGAACCGAGGAACGCGAGGTTGCCCATGCGCACCCGGCGACCGTTGTCTTCCTCGATCAACGACACCGCGCGCAGCACGTCGAAGTCGTGAATGCCCTTGGCGCGCAGCGAATCGATGTGCTGAGCGTTGATCAGGTAAATGATCTGCATGTGCCGTGGCAGCATGCGTTCCATCAACCCCACCGGCCAGGTTTCCAGCGCTTCCGGCAACAGCGTGTGGTTGGTGTACGACAGCGTGTCGACGGTGACTTGCCACGCCGCATCCCACGCCACGTCGTAGACGTCTACCAATTGGCGCATCAGCTCGGCCACGGCAATCGAGGGGTGGGTGTCGTTAAGCTGGATCGCCGCGTGATCACCGAGGGTCAGCACCGAGGTGTGCATGTTGCGATGGCGACGCAGCAGATCCTGCAGCGAAGCCGCGACGAAGAAATATTCCTGACGCAGGCGCAGCTCCTGCCCCGCTTCGGTGCTGTCCGCCGGGTAGAGTACGCGGGAGATGCTTTCCGCTCGCGCCACTTCGGCGACAGCGCCCAGGTGGTCGCCGGCGTTGAAGCGTTCCAGGTGCAAATCTTCCATGGCGCGGGCACGCCACAGGCGCAAGGTGTTGACGCTCGCCCCGCGCCAGCCGACCACCGGCGTGTCGTAAGCAATCGCGCGAACGGTTTCTGCTGGCGACCAGACTTGTTTGGATTTGCCGGAAACGTCGGTGACCGTCTCGACGCTGCCGCCGAAGCCGATGGAGTAGACGACCTCTGGCCGCTCAAACTCCCACGGGTTGCCGAAATCCAGCCAGTGCTCGGTCTGTTCTTGCTGCCAGCCGTCGACAATGGCCTGGCGGAACAAACCGTGTTCATAACGAATGCCGTAACCGTGGCCAGCAATGCCGAGGGTCGACATGCTCTCCATGAAGCACGCCGCCAGACGCCCGAGGCCGCCATTGCCGAGCGCCGCGTCGGGCTCGAGCAAACGGATGCGTTCCAGGTCGACGCCGAGTTCGGTCAGCGCCTCACGAGCGACGTCGAGCAGGCCGAGGTTGCTCAGGCTGTCGTAGAGCAAACGGCCGATGAGGAATTCCAGCGAGAGGTAATACACCCGCTTCTGGCCTTTGCGATAGATCTGCCGGGTGTGATCCATCCAGTGTTCAACCATGTGATCACGCGCTGCCAGGGCGATGGCTTCGAACCAGTCATGGTCGAAGGCGTGATCAGGGTCTTTGCCCACCGCATAGGTGAGTTTGGTCAAGACGGCGTCGCGGAATGCGGCCACCTCTGCTTCGCGAACTAGTGGTTCTTGAGTCATCGATAGGACCTCGAGCGAGCGGGGAATTGTCTGAGCCTAGACGGTCTGACCGACGGTCGAGGCTCTGGTTCGGCAGTATTTCCTGAGACTGTGAGCTGGCCCGGCATTACCCTGGCGGATGAGCTAATGAATGCAGGGGCCGTGCCGAATTTCCCGGCAATGTGCCTGCATGCAGAAAAAATCTGGCGAAAGGTTGTTCAAAAATCCACCAGTCCCGGTATGATCGCGCGCCCTGATGCATACACGCCTGGTAACTCCCGATGATGAAGCCCAACCTGATTGCCGCCGCCGAGATCGATCGTCTCGATACGTGGGCGAAATATTCGGCCCCGATGTGCGGTTCCTGCATTTCCAGCTGCTGCACGCTGCCGGTTGAGGTGAAGATCAAGGATCTGGTGCGCATCGGCGTGGTCGACGAGTTCGAACTGGGCGACCCGCCGAAGAACATCGCCAAGCGTTTGCAGAAGGAAGGTCTGGTCGAGCGCTTCAATCAGAAGTCCGGCATCTTCACCCTGCAGCGCATGAGCAACAACGATTGCTACTACCTCGATCGTAAGAGCCGCCTGTGCACCATTTATGAAAAGCGCCCGGACACCTGCCGCAATCACCCCAAGATCGGCCCGCGGCCGGGGTATTGCGCGTACAAGCCGAAGGAAGTGGTGCGCGAGCAGAATTTCCGCGCGATCGAGAAGTTTTGATCGGCCCTGAGATTTTCAGCGGCTGACCGGCCGCCATCGCTGGCAAGCCAGCTCCCACAATGATTGTGGTCGTACACATATTTTATATACGACCCAAAACCCTGTGGGAGCTGGCTTGCCAGCGATAGGGCCAGCACAAATATCGCCTAAACCCCAGACAAACAAAAACGCCCCCGGTCTCGCGACCGGGGGCGTTTTCATTCAGCCTGAACTAATGACTCAGTTCTTGGCTTTCTTGGCAGCGCGGGTACGCTCGCTTTCGTCCAGGATCTTCTTGCGAAGACGGATGGACTTAGGAGTGACTTCGCACAGCTCGTCTTCCTGGATGTATTCCAGAGCCTGTTCCAGAGTGAAGCGAACAGGTGGAACCAGAGCGATGGTTTCGTCTTTACCCGAAGCACGCATGTTGTCGAGCTTCTTGCCTTTGGTTGGGTTTACACCCAGGTCGTTGTCGCGGCTGTTCTGACCAACGATTTGACCGTTGTAGATCTCCTGGCCGTGTTCTACGAACAGCTTGCCACGAGCCTGCAGGGTTTCCAGCGAGTAGGTCAGTGCCTTGCCGGTTTCAACCGAAACCAGAACGCCGTTCTGACGGCCGGACATGTGGCCCGACTTGACGGTGTCGTAACGATCGAAGATCGAGGTCAGGATGCCAGCACCGTTGGTCAGGGTCAGGAACTGGTTACGGAAACCAATCAGACCGCGAGCAGGGATGTTGTATTCCAGACGAACACGGCCCTTGCCATCCGGCACCATGTTGCTCAGGTCGCCTTTACGCAGACCCATCTCTTCCATGACCTTGCCCTGAGCTTCTTCAGGGATGTCGATGGTCACGTTTTCGAACGGCTCTTGCTTGACGCCGTCGACTTCACGAATGATCACTTCCGGACGACCCAGAGCGATTTCGAAGCCTTCGCGACGCATGGTTTCGATCAGTACCGAGAGGTGCAGCTCACCACGGCCGGAAACCTTGAACTTGTCAGCGGTGTCGCCTTCTTCAACGCGCAGGGCAACGTTGTACAGCAGCTCTTTGTCCAGACGGTCCTTGATGTTACGGGACGTCACGAACTTGCCTTCTTTACCGCAGAATGGCGAGTCGTTTACCTGGAAGGTCATCGAAACGGTTGGCTCGTCAACGGTCAGAGGCTTCATCGCCTCGACGGTGTCCGGGTGGCACAGGGTGTCGGAGATGAACAGCGAGTCCATACCGCTGATGCAAACGATGTCGCCAGCTGCAGCTTCTTCAACGTCGATGCGGTGCAGACCGTGGTGACCCATCAGTTTCAGGATACGGCCGTTGCGGCGCTTGCCGTCAGCACCGATAGCCACAACCGGGGTGTTCGGCTTGACGCGACCACGAGCGATACGGCCAACGCCGATAACACCCAGGAAGCTGTTGTAGTCCAGAGCGGAGATCTGCATCTGGAACGCACCGTCACGGTCAACGGCCGGAGGCGGAACGTGGTCGACTACCGCTTGGTACAGCGGAGTCATGTCTTCAGCCATGGCGGTGTGATCCAGACCGGCAATGCCGTTCAGGGCCGAGGCGTAAACAACCTGGAAGTCCAGTTGTTCTTCGGTAGCACCGAGGTTGTCGAACAGGTCGAAGATCTGGTCCAGAACCCAGTCCGGACGCGCGCCTGGACGGTCAACCTTGTTGATTACCACGATTGGACGCAGGCCGGCTTCGAACGCCTTCTTGGTCACGAAACGGGTTTGCGGCATAGGGCCGTCTTGAGCGTCAACCAGCAGCAGAACGGAGTCAACCATCGACATTACGCGTTCAACTTCGCCGCCGAAGTCGGCGTGGCCCGGGGTGTCCACGATGTTGATGTGGTAGCCGTTCCAGTTGATGGCGGTGTTTTTCGCCAGAATGGTAATACCGCGCTCTTTTTCCTGGTCGTTGGAGTCCATCACGCGCTCGTCGTTGAGCTCGTTGCGCTCCAGAGTGCCGGATTGACGCAGGAGTTTGTCTACCAGGGTGGTTTTACCATGGTCAACGTGGGCAATGATGGCGATGTTACGTAGATTTTCGATCACTTGTGTATCTCGATCAGAGGATTCGGTTTGCTGACAAGTCTTGGCAGCGATTAGCAGTAGTGTCCGGCATGGCCGTTACAGCTTGACGGCGGTGTCGGGGGGCCGGTGACGCAGGCCACAGGCAAACAGCCCCGGGCACTTAGCTCGGTCGATAAACGCGCACATTGGCATGCCCCTCACTGAGCAAATGGTGAGCATGCAGGCGACTCATCACGCCTTTGTCGCAATACAGCAGGTACTGGCGAGTCGGATCCAGCTCCTTGAAACGAGCGTTCACTGCGTAGAACGGCATCGTCTGTACTTCTACGCCAGCGAGTTCCAGCGGCTCATCCTCGGCGGCATCCGGGTGACGGATGTCGATCACGATCTGGCCGGCCAGTGCTTCGCTGACTTCTTCAATCTGTACGTCCTGGCCCAATTCGTCGATCACGCGATCGATCGGCACCAGTTTGGCGTTTTCGAGCGCACGCTCGAGTACCGCCATGTCGAATTCTTTCTCTTCGTGCTCAACACGACCGCGTTTGGCGGCGGTCTTCGGGTTGACCGAAATAACGCCGCAATATTCCGGCATGTGCCGGGCGAAATCGGCGGTGCCGATCTCGTTGGCGGTGTCGATGATGTCCTGCTTGTGCGCTACGATCAGCGGACGCAGGACCAGCTTGTCGGTCACGCAGTCGATCACCGACAGGTTCGGCAACGTCTGGCTCGACACCTGGGAGATCGCCTCGCCGGTGACCAGTGCTTCGATGTGCAGGCGATCAGCGATGTTCGACGCCGCGCGCAACATCATACGCTTCAATACGACGCCCATATGACTGTTATCGACTTTGCCGAGAATTTCGCCCAACACTTCTTCGAACGGAACACTGACAAATAGCACGCGTTGCGAGCTGCCGTACTTCTTCCAGATGAAATGCGCGACTTCCATTACGCCCAGTTCGTGGGCACGACCGCCCAGATTGAAGAAGCAGAAGTGCGTCATCAGACCGCGACGAATGATCTGGTAGGCCGCAACGGTCGAGTCAAAGCCGCCGGACATCAATACCAGCGTCTGCTCCAAAGCGCCGAGCGGGTAGCCGCCGATGCCGTTGTGCTGGCTGTGGATCACAAACAACCGTTTGTCGCGAACTTCGATTCGAACTTCGATTTCCGGCGCTTTCAGGTCGATACCGGCAGCACCGCACTCACGGCGCAGCTTGCTGCCGACGTATTTTTCAACGTCCATCGAGCTGAAGGTGTGCTTGCCGGCACGCTTGCAGCGCACCGAGAAAATCTTCCCGGCCAGTGCAGCGCCATAGTGCTCTTTGCACTTCTCGGTGATGTCGTCGAAGTCGCCCAGCGGGTACTCGTCGATCTGCAAAAAGTGCGCGATGCCTGGCATGCAGGTCAGGCGCTCACCCATCTCTTTCAAGGCTTTGGCGTCGGTAACGCGGGTTTCCAGTTCGAGATTGTCCCACACACCGTTCACCACCACGGCCGGGTCCAGGTCACGGAGCACGGTGCGGATGTTCTTGGCCAACTGGCGGATGAATTTCGTCCGGACAGGTCGGCTTTTGATGGTGATCTCGGGGAAGACTTTTACGATTAGTTTCATGAAAACAGCGCGCGAACGGCCAGCCGAAAAAGGGGGGCGCGGATTATAGCGGAAATTGCTCAAGGTTTAACCAGTTAATGTGCAGAAGGTTTTGCATGCACCAAAACAGGTCATTTTCGATTTGTGACGCTACATTAAAGGGCGAGATTTTTAGCTTTCAGGCGTTCCGAGCCTTAATAAGCGTGAATTTGGGGCAAAAAACCCATGCTGGGGCACTGGCATGCAATTTGCTCCCTTGTGAGGCAGGTTGCCTTGGCAGAGTATTCGCGCCGGCATCAACCAAATTCAAGGGCATCCACTACCAAGCCCGAAGCCACCCGGAGGACATATGTCGAAGACGGTTCAACTCATCAAAGATCATGACGTCAAGTGGATTGATCTGCGCTTCACGGACACCAAAGGTACTCAGCACCACGTGACCATGCCGGCTCGCGATGCTTTGGACGACGACTTCTTCGAAGTCGGCAAAATGTTCGACGGTTCCTCCATCGCTGGCTGGAAAGGCATCGAAGCCTCCGACATGATCCTGATGCCGGTTGACGAAACTGCCGTTCTCGACCCGTTCACCGAAGACGCCACCCTGATTCTGGTGTGCGACATCATCGAACCTTCGAGCATGCAAGGCTACGACCGCGACCCACGTGCGATCGCCAAGCGCGCCGAAGAGCACCTGAAAGCCACCGGTATCGGTGACACCGTGTTCGCTGGTCCAGAGCCAGAGTTCTTCATCTTTGACTCGGTGAAATTCAAGTCGGACATTTCCGGCTCGATGTTCAAGATCTACTCCGAGCAAGGTTCGTGGATGTCCGACCAGGACATCGAAGGCGGCAACAAGGGTCACCGTCCAGGCGTCAAAGGCGGCTACTTCCCGGTTCCACCGTTCGACCACGACCACGAAATCCGTACCTCCATGTGCAACGCACTGGAAGAAATGGGCCTGACCGTCGAAGTTCACCACCACGAAGTGGCGACTGCCGGTCAGAACGAAATCGGCGTCAAGTTCAACACCCTGGTGAAGAAAGCCGACGAAACCCAAACCCTGAAGTACGTTGTGCACAACGTTGCTGACGCTTACGGCCGCACCGCGACCTTCATGCCGAAGCCACTGTACGGCGACAACGGTTCGGGCATGCACGTACACATGTCGATCTGGAAAGACGGCAAGAACACCTTCGCAGGTGAAGGCTATGCCGGCCTGTCCGATACCGCTCTGTACTTCATCGGCGGCATCATCAAGCACGGTAAGGCCCTGAACGGCTTCACCAACCCGGCGACCAACTCCTACAAGCGTCTGGTGCCAGGCTTCGAAGCTCCAGTGATGCTGGCCTACTCAGCTCGCAACCGTTCCGCTTCGATCCGTATTCCTTACGTGTCGAGCCCGAAAGCCCGCCGTATCGAAGCCCGCTTCCCGGATCCGGCTGCCAACCCGTACCTGGCCTTCGCAGCCCTGCTGATGGCCGGCCTGGACGGTATCCAGAACAAGATCCACCCAGGCGACGCTGCTGACAAAAACCTGTACGACCTGCCGCCTGAAGAGGCGAAAGAGATCCCACAAGTTTGCGGCAGCCTGAAAGAAGCCCTGGAAGAGCTGGACAAGGGCCGCGCGTTCCTGACCAAGGGCGGCGTGTTCTCCGACGACTTCATCGATGCTTACATCGCGCTGAAATCGGAAGAAGAAATCAAGGTTCGCACCTTCGTACACCCGCTGGAATATGAGCTGTACTACAGCTGCTGATCCGGTAGCGCCGCGTTTCTCGGCGTGACAAAAAGAGGCCTCCTTCGGGAGGCCTTTTTTATTGCAGATCAAAAGATCGCAGCCTTCGGCAGCTCCTACATCTATCCCTGTAGGAGCTGCCGAAGGCTGCGATCTTTTGGCTGATCGTTCCCACGCTCCGCGTGGGAATGCAGCCCGTGACGCTCCGCGTCACTGGACGCGGAGCGTCCCTTGAGGCGTTCCCACGCAGAACGTGGGAACGATCAATTGTGGTCTCTGAATGATCTCTGGATGTGTGCAGGGTTGGGCCAACCGCCGCGTCTGACCTATGCTGCACCCCATCGTTTTCAATCCCGGTCGATTTCATGGGTCGCACCTTTCTCTACATTCTGCTGCTGATCGCCCTGCCCGCCGTCGCGCAGATCTACAAGTACACCGATGCCAACGGCAACACGGTGTACAGCGATCACTCGCCAGACGGTGTGCAAGCACAGCCAGTGGAGCTGCCGCCGCTCAACCGTGTCGAGCCTCAGGCGCCCAGCGCACCACCCGCGCCCGAAGCCGACAACCGTGAACCCGCGCGCAATGCCTACGACATTCTTGAACTTGCAGGCCTGCCCAGCGAAGAGGCCTTGCGCGCCAATAACGGCACGTTCACCGTCCAAGTGCTGATCAAGCCGCGCCTGCAACCGCCGCATCAATTGAGACTGGTCCTGGATGACATGCCCTATGGCCAGCCGAGCAACGTGCCGATTCTGCAGTTAGTTAACGTTGACCGCGGCGAGCATCGACTTGCAGTGCAGGTGATTAACGGTCAGACGATCATCCAGCAGAGCCCGCCAGTCCCCCTCAGCGTGCAACGGGTACACACACCATGATCCGCGCGTGGCTGTTCGTTCTGTCGATGCTGATGTCACTGCAAGCTGCGGCAGAGGTTTTCACCTACACCGATGCGCAAGGCAATCGCGTCTACACCGATCAACCGCGCGGCAACGCCAAACGTGTGCCGATCGCCACCAGCAATCGCATGTCGGCCAACCCCACCGCCGCTGCGCCGATTACTACGGCAAAAAAATCCGTTGAACAGCCGCTGTTCCACTACGACATGCTGCGCATTCTGGTGCCCGAGCCCGATGCAACCATTCGCAGCAGCGCGGGTGAAATCATCGTCAGCGTCACCAGCGAACCCGGCCTGCAACGCGGCCACCGTTATCGCCTGCTGCTGGATGGCCAGGCCACTGGTGAACCAGGACTGAGCCCGGTCTTCCCGCTGAACAATATTGATCGAGGCAGCCACAACCTTTCGGTGGAAATCCTCGATGCCGAAGGACGCACCGTCGAACGCACCGCCAATCAACCCTTCCACATGCTGCGCATTTCCCTTGCGCAGAAACGCCAGGTCAAACCCTGCGTCGCCGAAGACTACGGCGTGCGCCCGGAATGTCCGCTGAAAGACAAACCCGAAGAACCGAAAAACCCCTTCCTGCGTTTCTTCTAACGCCGTTCAGCTTTGCGCACTATATTGGTGCAATAGGTTGCACCGTACTCAGATTCCAACCCATTTTGGTTCGAAACTTCCCGTTCGTGCTGGCCGACTGCCACGCAAACGAGCGTCAAACGCCTGTTTCAGGCGATGAACGCTTCTTTTCGGAGCCTTGGTTTGGTTTTTGCATTTTCCGTTCACCGACGCTTGCTTGTTGCGCACGCTCCGCCCCCAAAAGAGGCTCCGATGACTATTAGCGACGCAATCCACCGTTTGCTGCTCGACAACCTGACCACCGCCACCATTCTGCTCGACGCCGAATTGCGCCTTGAGTACATGAACCCGGCGGCGGAGATGCTGCTCGCCATCAGCGGGCAGCGTAGCCATGGGCAGTTCATCAGCGAGCTGTTCACCGAATCCACTGAGGCGCTGAATTCCCTGCGCCAGGCTGTGGAACAAGCGCATCCGTTCACCAAACGCGAAGCGATGCTCACCGCCCTCACCGGCCAGACCCTGACCGTTGATTACGCGGTGACGCCGATCCTCAGCAATGGCGCAACCATGCTCCTGCTGGAGGTTCATCCGCGTGACCGCTTGCTGCGGATCACCAAGGAAGAAGCGCAGCTGTCCAAGCAGGAAACCAGCAAAATGCTGGTGCGCGGCCTCGCCCACGAGATCAAGAATCCGCTCGGCGGCATTCGTGGCGCTGCGCAACTGCTAGCCCGCGAGCTGCCGGAAGACAGCTTGCGCGATTACACCAATGTGATCATTGAAGAGGCGGATCGCCTGCGCAATCTGGTCGACCGCATGCTCGGTTCGAACAAACTGCCGTCGCTGGCGATGTGTAACGTCCATGAAGTGCTGGAGCGCGTCTGCCATCTGGTCGAAGCCGAAAGTCAGGGCTGCATCACCTTGGTGCGCGATTACGACCCGAGCATTCCCGACGTCCTGATCGACCGCGAACAAATGATTCAGGCGGTGTTGAACATCGTGCGCAACGCGATGCAGGCGATCAGCAGCCAGAACGAGCTGCGGCTGGGCCGCATCAGCCTGCGCACCCGTGCCATGCGCCAGTTCACCATCGGCCACATCCGCCATCGTCTGGTGACCAAGATCGAGATCATCGACAACGGTCCCGGGATCCCGGCGGAACTTCAGGAAACCATTTTCTTTCCCATGGTCAGCGGACGCCCGGACGGTACCGGGCTCGGTCTGGCCATTACCCAGAACATCATCAGCCAGCACCAGGGTTTGATCGAGTGTGACAGCCATCCAGGCCACACCACGTTCTCGATCTTTCTGCCACTGGAACAAGGAGCCACATCGACATGAGCCGTAGTGAAACCGTGTGGATCGTCGATGACGACCGTTCTATCCGTTGGGTTCTGGAAAAGGCCTTGCAGCAGGAAGGCATGACCACCCAGAGCTTCGACAGCGCTGATGGCGTGATGAGTCGTCTGGCCCGTCAGCAACCTGACGTGATCATTTCCGACATTCGTATGCCAGGTGCCAGCGGACTCGACCTGTTGGCGCGGATTCGCGAGCAGCACCCACGGTTGCCGGTCATCATCATGACCGCTCACTCCGATCTGGACAGCGCGGTCGCCTCCTATCAGGGCGGCGCATTCGAATACCTGCCCAAGCCGTTCGACGTTGATGAAGCGGTGTCGCTGGTCAAACGTGCCAATCAGCACGCGCAAGAGCAGCAAGGCCTGGAAGTCGTGCCGGCGCTGACCCGCACCCCGGAAATCATCGGCGAAGCGCCGGCGATGCAGGAAGTGTTTCGCGCCATCGGCCGCTTGAGCCACTCCAACATCACCGTGCTCATCAACGGCGAATCCGGCACCGGTAAAGAACTGGTCGCCCACGCTCTGCACCGCCACAGCCCGCGCGCGGCCTCGCCGTTTATCGCGTTGAACATGGCGGCGATCCCCAAGGATCTGATGGAGTCCGAGCTGTTCGGTCACGAGAAAGGCGCGTTCACCGGTGCAGCCAACCTGCGTCGCGGCCGCTTCGAACAAGCTGATGGCGGCACGCTGTTCCTCGATGAAATCGGCGACATGCCGGCGGATACGCAAACCCGTTTGCTGCGCGTTCTGGCCGATGGTGAGTTCTATCGCGTGGGCGGACATGTGCCGGTCAAGGTCGATGTGCGCATCATCGCGGCGACGCACCAGAATCTGGAAACCCTGGTGCACGCCGGAAAATTCCGTGAGGATTTGTTCCACCGCCTCAACGTGATCCGCATTCACATCCCGCGCCTGTCGGACCGTCGCGAAGACATCCCGACCCTGGCCAAGCACTTCCTCAGCCGCGCCGCGCAAGAACTGGCGGTGGAGCCGAAGCTGCTGAAAAGCGAAACCGAGGAATACCTGAAGAACCTGCCGTGGGGCGGCAACGTGCGTCAGCTGGAGAACACGTGCCGCTGGATCACGGTGATGGCGTCCGGGCGCGAAGTGCACATCAGCGACCTGCCGCCGGAACTGCTGAACCTGCCGCAGGACTCGGCACCGGTGACCAACTGGGAGCAGGCGCTGCGCCAGTGGGCCGATCAGGCTCTGGCGCGCGGTCAGTCGAGCCTGCTCGACAGCGCCGTGCCAGCGTTTGAGCGGATCATGATCGAGACGGCGCTGAAGCACACGGCAGGGCGTCGGCGTGATGCGGCGGTGTTGCTGGGTTGGGGGCGCAATACCCTGACGCGCAAGATCAAGGAGTTGGGGATGAAGGTTGATGGTGCGGATGAGGATGAGGGGGATGAGGGTTAATTCGGCGCTCTAGCCGTCCGCGAAAAGATGCGGCAGCTCCTACATTGAACCCGTGTAGGAGCTGCCGCAGGCTGCGATCTTTTTGTTTGCGTGCACCGCCAAAAGGCACGGCGACCTGCAATCGGGCATAACCACCTGATCAAAAAACACCCAAACAGGACTCAAAAAGTAACCGTCAAAAACCATGAAAGCCCCGATTTCCGGGGCTTTCGCGTTTCTGATCAACTTTTTTGTTTCAACAGATGAAAACCTGGCACGCGCCCTGCAATACCTCTGACAGGTGATTGGTTTCACCACCCTTTCGGGGACCTTGGTACAGGCAGGCCGGGGATTCCCCTCTTTACATCGGGCTCGCACGCCACGCGGCGAGTTCACCCTTTTGGGGCTCTTGGTACAGGCAGGCCGGGGGTTCCCTCTTTACACCGGACCGACGCGACACGCGAAGTCCACCCTGTTTTGGGAACCCTGATACAGGCAGGTCAGGGATTCCCGCTTTTATTGCTCTCGGAGATGGATCTCCAGCCGCCAGCGGTCATCGACCTTGCTGCCGGCCCAGTCCCCTTGCAGCGGTCGCGCTGCCAGCACCGTCAGCAACAACCCCCCATCACTCGCTCGCGTACGCCAATTGACGTCTTTGCCGTTGAGCTTGAGCTGGCCTTTCTGGGCCGGGCCCTCAGCCTGAAACAGCAGCGCCACCGTGCCGTCGATGATTTCGCCATGCAGCTTGGGTTCGTTGTTGAACCACACCACCAACCCTTGATCCGTCACCTCGACCTGTTGCAGTACCGTCGGGTCCGGCGTGGTCAGGCGGCCGATCATCAAGCCGATCATTACACCGACAATCGCCAGCGAAGCGATCACGCGCGGGAATAGTTTCGAACGGTTGTCCACAGGCGGCGTAGAATGCCGCTCATCTTTACCTTCGGAGCCGTGCATGTTTCACGTCATCCTTTTTCAACCAGAAATTCCGCCGAATACCGGCAACGTTATCAGGCTGTGCGCCAACAGCGGCTGCCACCTGCATTTGATCGAACCGCTGGGTTTCGAGATGGACGACAAGCGCTTGCGCCGTGCCGGTCTCGACTACCACGAATATGCCACGCTGCAACGCCATGCCGATCTCGCCAGTTGCCTGGAGAGCATCGGTAACCCTCGGGTGTTTGCGTTCACTACCAAGGGCTCGCGACCGTTTCATGATGCCGCATTCGTCCCGGGTGATGCATTCATCTTCGGCCCGGAAAGTCGTGGCCTGCCGCCAGAAGTGCTCGACGCCCTGCCGGCGGAACAGCGCCTGCGTTTGCCGATGCGCGAAGGCTGTCGCAGCCTGAACCTGTCCAACACCGTCGCGGTCGCCGTGTACGAAGCCTGGCGCCAGAACGACTTCAAGTAACACCACAAAACAAATGTGGGAGCGAGCCTGCTCGCGAAAGCGGTGTATCAGTCGACAATACCGTCATCTGACACGCCCTCTTCGCGAGCAGGCTCGCTCCCACATGGGGTGTTGCTAAACCGTCTTACTGAACGGTTGGCGTCTCGCCGCTTTCCTGCATGCGCTGCAATTCTTGCGCGTACAAGGCGTCGAAGTTCACCGGGGCCAGCATCAGTGCCGGGAACGAACCACGGGTCACCAGGCTATCCAGGGTTTCGCGGGCGTACGGGAACAGGATGTTCGGGCAGAACGCACCCAGCGTGTGGCTCATCGAAGCCGCGTCGAGGTTCTTGATCAGGAAGATACCGGCCTGTTGCACTTCAGCGATGAAGGCGACTTCTTCACCGTTTTTCACGGTAACGGACAGGGTCAGCACGACTTCGAAGAAATCACCTTCCAGCGCTTTCTGGCGAGTGTTCAGATCCAGCGCAACTGCCGGATCCCACTGCTGGCGGAAGATCGCCGGGCTTTTCGGGGCTTCAAAGGACAGGTCGCGTACATAGATGCGCTGCAAGGAGAATTGCGGTGCGGTTTCTTCTTCGCTGGCTGCAGTGTTCTGTTGGTCAGTCATCTCAGATCCTTATCGATCTTGGGTCTTTTAGGGAGTGCTGTACGTGGGTGCAGCCGTTCAAGCCTTGAGCAGCGCGTCGAGCTTGCCGGCACGCTCCAGGGCATACAAATCGTCACAACCGCCGATGTGCTTGCTGCCGATCCAGATCTGCGGCACGGACGTGCGCCCGGCTTTCTGGGCCATTTCGGCGCGCACCTGCGGCTTGCCATCGACCTTGATCTCTTTGAAGGCCACGCCTTTGTTCTCGAGCAGGTACTTGGCTCGCGAGCAATAAGGGCAGTAATCGCTGGAGTAGACGATGACTTCGCTCATATCACTTCACCAACGGCAGGTTGTCGCCTTTCCAGCTGGAAATCCCGCCGGACAGCTTGGCGGCGGTGAAGCCGGATTTCATCAGTTCGCGGGCGTGGGTGCCAGCGGTCTGGCCCAGGGCGTCGACCAGAATGATGGTCTTGGCCTTGTGCTTTTCCAGCTCGGCGGTGCGCGCAGCCAGCTTGTCCTGAGGAATGTTCACCGCGCCAACGATGTGGCCGGCAGCGAAATCCTTGGCCGGACGGATGTCCACCACCACGCCTGCATCTTTATTGACCAGCGCGGTCAGTTCGCCGGTGCTCAGGCTTTTACCGCCGCCCTGCATCGTGTGCGCCAGCAGCAGAGCCAGCAGTACGACGAAGATACCGACAAGAATGTAGTGGTTAGTGGCAAATTCAATCAGGTGAGCAACCATCGAAGGAGGTTCCAGGGCGTTAAAATGTCGGCCAGTATACACAGCCACTATGGTCGGCCAAACCCCGTCCGGCGGTGACGCGGTCGGAACTTAGCTTTAAACTCCAACTCCCTTTTCCATCGCCCTCTTCTTTATTAGCCACGAGTGGATTCCATGACGACTACGCCTAAACCTTTGGTCCTGATGATTCTCGACGGCTTCGGTCACAGCGACAGCCCCGAATCCAACGCCGTTTTCGCGGCGAAGAAGCCTGTTCTTGATCGCCTGTGGGCCACCGTGCCGAACGGCTTGATCTCGGGCAGCGGCATGGACGTCGGCCTGCCGGACGGCCAGATGGGCAACTCCGAAGTCGGTCACATGAACCTCGGCGCCGGCCGCGTGGTGTATCAGGATTTCACCCGCGTGACCAAGTCGATCCGCGACGGCGAATTCTTCGAGAACCCGACCATCTGCGCCGCTGTGGATAAAGCCGTGGCCGCCGGCAAAGCCGTGCACTTCATGGGCCTGTTGTCCGATGGCGGCGTGCACAGCCACCAGGATCACCTGATCGCCATGGCCGAACTGGCCTACAAGCGCGGCGCTGAAAAAATCTACCTGCACGCCTTCCTCGACGGCCGCGACACGCCGCCGAAAAGCGCCACCTCGTCGATCGAACTGCTCGACGCGACTTTCCAGGCACTCGGCAAGGGCCGCATCGCCAGCATCATCGGTCGCTACTTCGCCATGGACCGTGACAACCGTTGGGATCGCGTCGCCCAGGCCTACAACCTGATCGTCGACGGCGTCAGCGAATTCAATGCCGCTACCGCCCAGGAAGGTCTGGACGCTGCCTACGCTCGCGGCGAGAGCGATGAATTCGTCAAAGCCACGACCATCGGTGAGCCGGTGAAAGTCGAAGACGGCGACGCCGTGGTGTTCATGAACTTCCGCGCCGACCGTGCCCGC
This sequence comes from Pseudomonas sp. 4CAES_32.4, assembly GCF_058136335.1. Lineage (NCBI taxonomy): Bacteria > Pseudomonadati > Pseudomonadota > Gammaproteobacteria > Pseudomonadales > Pseudomonadaceae > Pseudomonas > Pseudomonas sp. 4CAES_32.4. Next base: position 386,885 of record NZ_CM176882.1, on the reverse strand, counting down.
GAGCTGACTCGCGTTTTCGTTGAAGACGATTTCAAGGAATTCGAGCGCGCACGCCAGCCAAAACTGGCCGGTTTCGTCATGCTGACCCAATACGCGGCAAGCATTCCGGCACCGTCGGCATTCGCCGCGGGCAGTCTGGAAAACGTGCTTGGCGATTACTTGGCGAAAAACGGCAAAACCCAACTGCGTATCGCTGAAACCGAAAAATACGCCCACGTGACCTTCTTCTTCTCCGGTGGTCGTGAAGAACCGTTCCCGGGCGAAGAGCGCATCCTGATCCCGTCGCCGAAAGTCGCCACCTACGACTTGCAGCCGGAAATGAGCGCGCCCGAAGTGACAGACCGCATCGTCGAGGCCATCGAAAACCAGCGTTTCGACGTGATCGTGGTCAACTACGCCAACGGCGACATGGTCGGTCACAGCGGTGTGTTCGACGCGGCAGTGAAAGCGGTTGAATGCCTCGACACCTGCGTCGGTCGCATCGTTGAAGCCTTGGAAAAGGTCGGCGGCGAAGCGCTGATCACCGCTGACCACGGCAACGTCGAAAAAATGGCCGATGAAGAAACTCACCAAGCGCACACCGCGCACACTACCGAACCGGTGCCGTTCATTTATGTCGGTAAACGTGATCTGAAAGTCCGTGAAGGTGGCGTGCTGGCGGATGTGGCGCCAACCATGCTGAAACTGCTGGGTCTGGAAAAACCTGCGGAAATGACGGGTACTTCGATTCTGGTCTGACCCGGATCGCCAAAACACCGCAAAACCCTGTGGGAGCTGGCTTGCCAGCGATAGCAATCTGACAGCCAACATCTATGTTGAATGTGCAGATGCCATCGCTGGCAAGCCAGCTCCCACAGTGGTTTATGGAGTTTTCGAAATGGAATCGGGTCTATTGCTAGCTCCAGTTATCACACAGCCCCAATTGGGCGTTTTTTTTGCAGCCTCGGGCGGGCATACTAGGCCGTCCCTTACCCTGGTGCCGCCCGCCTCTATGCTCCGCGTCCTGATCGCCCTCGCTCTGACCTGCCTGCTCCAACCGGCCTTCGCTGACGAGCGCGCGCAAACCCAACAGCAGTTGGACGCCACGCGTCAGGACATTGCCGAGTTGAAGAAGCTGCTGAGCAAAGTCCAGGAAGAAAAGTCTGGCGTACAGAAAGAGCTCAAAGGCACTGAAACCGAGCTGGGCAAGCTGCAGAAGCAGGTCGACGCGCTGCAGAAAGAACTGCAGAAAAGCGAATCCGAGCTACAGCGGCTCGATGCAGAGAAAAAAAAACTCCAAAGCGCGCGCACTGAACAGCAGCGACTGATCGCCATTCAGGCCCGTGCGGCTTATCAGAACGGTCGGCAGGAATACCTCAAGCTGCTGCTCAACCAGCAGAATCCAGAGAAATTCGCCCGCACCCTCACCTATTACGATTACCTGAGCCAGGCTCGCCTGGAGCAGTTGAAGAACTTCAACGAAACCCTGCGCCAACTGGCCAATGTCGAAAAAGACATTGCCGCCCAGCAAGCACAATTGCTGGTGCAGAAAAGCACCCTCGATACCCAGCGCGACGAACTGGAAAATGTCCGCAAGGAACGCCAGCAAGTCCTCGCCAAGCTCAACGATGACGTGAAAGCCCGCGACCAGAAACTGGCCGCGCGCGAGCAGGATCAGGCAGACCTGTCTAAAGTCCTTAAAACCATTGAAGAAACCCTGGCCCGCCAGGCTCGTGAGGCAGAAGAAGCGCGGCAGAAAGCGCTGATCGCCCAGCAGGAAGCGGAAAAAAAGCGCTTGCGTGAGGCGCAGGCTGAAAACAGCGACGCCCCACGAAAACCCGCCAGATCCACTCCCGGCGCACTGGTCTCCAGCAGCGGCGAGACCTTCGGTGGCCCTTTTGCTGCAACACGGGGAAAACTTCCTTGGCCGGTTGATGGTCGACTACTGGCGCGCTTCGGCGAAACCCGTGGCGACGACGCCCGGACCAAGTGGGACGGCGTGATGATCAGCGCTTCCGCCGGCAGCCAGGTGCATGCCGTACACGGTGGTCGCGTGGTGTTCGCCGACTGGTTGCGTGGCGCCGGACTGCTGGTGATCCTCGATCACGGCAACGGTTTTCTGAGTCTTTACGGTCACAACCAGACGCTGCTCAAGTCGGCTGGGGACGTGGTTAAAGCCGGTGAGTCGATCTCCACTGTCGGTAACAGTGGCGGTCAGGACACACCAGCGTTGTATTTCGCTATTCGTCAGCAGGGTCACCCGAGTGATCCGGCGCAATGGTGTCGTGCGCAAGGATAAGCGCACCGCCTAATTCAGGAGTTCGTTCGACATGCTGCATTTGTCCCGCCTTACCTCGCTGGCCCTGACGATCGCCCTGGTGATCGGCGCGCCTCTGGCGTTCGCCGCTCAACCGGCCCCGGCCGTCGCTCCGGCAGGCACTGCCGCGACCTCCAAGGCGCCACTGCCACTGGAAGAATTGCGCACCTTCGCCGAGGTCATGGACCGGATCAAAGCCGCCTATGTCGAACCGGTGGACGACAAGACCCTGCTGGAAAACGCGATCAAGGGCATGCTCAGCAACCTCGATCCACACTCGGCCTACCTCGGCCCAGAAGATTTCACCGAACTGCAGGAAAGCACCAGTGGTGAATTCGGCGGCCTGGGTATCGAAGTCGGCGCCGAAGACGGCTTCATCAAAGTGGTCTCGCCAATCGACGACACCCCAGCATCGAAGGCCGGCATTCAGGCTGGCGACTTCATCGTCAAGATCAACGGTGCGCCAACACGCGGCCAGACCATGACCGAAGCCGTCGACAAGATGCGCGGCAAGATCGGCCAGAAAATCACCCTGACCCTGGTTCGCGACGGCGGCACGCCGTTCGACGTGACCTTGGCGCGCGCGGTGATTCAGGTGAAGAGCGTCAAGGCTCAATTGCTGGAAACCGGTTATGCGTACATCCGCATCACCCAGTTCCAGGTCAAGACCGGCGAGGAGGTCTCCAAGGCCCTGGCCAAGCTGCGCAAGGACAACGGCAAGAAGCTCAACGGCATCATTCTCGACCTGCGCAACAACCCGGGTGGCGTGTTGCAGGCGGCGGTAGAAGTGGTCGACCACTTCATCACCAAAGGTCTGATCGTTTATACCAAAGGCCGGATCGCCAACTCCGAGCTGCGCTTCTCGGCCACCGGCAAAGACGAAAGCGAAGCGGTGCCGATGGTGGTGCTGATCAACGGTGGCAGCGCCTCGGCCTCGGAAATCGTCGCCGGCGCCCTGCAGGATCAGAAACGCGCCGTGGTCATGGGCACCACCAGTTTCGGCAAGGGCTCGGTACAAACCGTGCTGCCGCTGAACAACGACCGCGCGCTGAAGATCACCACCGCGCTGTACTTCACGCCGAATGGCCGCTCGATTCAGGCGCAAGGCATCGTCCCGGACATCGAAGTGCGCAAGGCCAAGATCACCAGCGAGGCCGACAGCGATTACTTCAAGGAAGCCGACCTGCAAGGTCACTTGGGCAATGGCAACGGCGGCGCGGACAAGCCGACCGGTTCCGGCGCCAAGGCCAAAGCGATGCCGCAGGATGACGATTACCAGTTGGCCCAGGCCCTGAGCCTGCTCAAAGGGCTGAGCATCACGTCCGGCCGTTGAGGATGTGTTTGCGTTTCGTCTTCGTTCTGTTGTGCTGTCTGGCGGGTGCTGCTCACGCAGAGCCCGTCAGCCCAAAGCCACACAAAGCCTACCTGACACTGATCATCGATGACCTGGGGCAGAACCTGCCCCGGGATCGCCGCGTGCTGGCCCTGCCCGGCCCGGTGACCACGGCGATCATGCCCGACACACCCCACGCCACCGAGTTCGCCCGCGAAGCCCATCGCGCCGGCAAGATCGTCATCCTGCACATGCCCATGGACCCGGCCACCGGGCCCTACGCCTGGCACCCGGAACTGCCGATCGAGGAGCTGGAAAAACGCCTCGACGCCGCATTCAAAAAGGTCCCCTACACCGCTGGCATCAACAACCACATGGGCAGCCGCATGACTGCGCAACCCGTGGCGATGGCGTGGTTAATGGGCGAGTTGCAGCGCCGGCACAAGTTCTTCGTCGATAGCCGCACCAGTGCGCAGACCGTTGCTGCGCAGCAGGCGCAGAAGATCGATCTAGCGAGTGTTTCACGGGATGTGTTTCTCGATGACGAGCGTACCGAAGCGGCGATCTCCACCCAGTTGCAGACGGCGATCAGCCTGGCGCACAAGCAGGGTTCGGCGGTGATGATCGGCCATCCGTATCCGCAGACGCTGGCGGTGCTGGAGCGCGAACTGCCGAAGCTGAAGGCTCAGGGGATTGAGTGGATTGATATCCGGCAGATGATCAGTGTGCGTAGTAACAAGGCCACGGCTGCCCATGGCAAGGATGGCGTTTACCGCTAACCCGGCGACACACTGAAAACCCCTGGGGAGCTAGCCCTGCTAGCGATCGCGGTGGTTCAGTCACCCAGAGCATCGACTGATCCAGCGCTTTCGCGAGCAAGCTCGCTCCCACAATTGGCTTTTGGTGATGCGGGATTAGAGATACCGCCCCATGATCTCGTCCACCACACCATCCTTGCGCATCTGATCCAGCGCAGCCTGTAGTTTCTTCACGGTTTCTTCCGGCACGTCCTTGTTCAGCGCCAGATACAACTCCGCACTATTGAAGCGCAACACCGTCTTCAACCCCGTCACCCCATCCTGCCGCGCCAGATAGCGCCCGGCCGGGTCGCCCGTGGCCCACAAATCAATCTGCCCGTTGACCAGTTTCTTGGCGTTGTCCTGATCGCGCAGCACCACCACCGGCTTCAAGCCCTGCTTGGTCAGCGTCTCAGCGATCGCATCGCCCTTGTAGGCGCCGACCTTGTATTTGCGCGCGTCTTCGAGGGTTTCGAGACTGATCTTGCTGTCAGCCTTGGCCAGCATGATCCAGTCGTCCGGGCCGATCGGGCCGACCCATTTGAAGAGTTTTTCGCGATCCGGCAGGCGCGCCATCACGAAGGCACCGTAGCCAGGATTTTCCAGGGCGAGTTTATACACGCGCTCCCAAGGGAATCGCAGGGTCAGGCTGTAAGTTATGCCGGCGCGCTGAAACATCTCGCGAACGATGTCGGTGGCAATGCCGTTGATGTTTTCGCCTTGGGCGAAGTTCTTGCCGTTCTTCGCCATGTTGTATGGCGGGAAGTTTTCGGTAAGGAGCACCAGATCGGTGTCGGGACTGGTTTCGGCGCGGGCCGTGTTGATGAGCAACACAGAGGCGCTGGCGAGAACTAGAAGCAGGCGTTTGATCATGTTGGGCTACCGAAATCCATGGCGTGCCCAAGAGTGCCTTGGGTGCGCCATGGTGTCCACTGGCCTGTATCGATTTTGACGCTTAACGCATCGTGATGCCGCGTTTGGCCATGTAGGCCTTGGCTTCCTGCACGGTGTATTCGCCGAAGTGGAAAATACTCGCCGCCAGCACTGCGCTGGCGTGGCCTTCGAGAATGCCGTCAGCCAAGTGCTGCAAGTTGCCAACGCCACCGGAAGCGATCACCGGAATGCCCAGCGCATCGCTGATCGCACGGGTCACGCCGAGGTCGAAACCGTTTTTCATGCCGTCCTGGTCCATGCTGGTCAGCAGGATCTCCCCAGCGCCGAGGCCTTCCATTTTTTTCGCCCACTCGACGGCGTCGAGACCGGTTGGCTTGCGTCCGCCGTGAGTGAAGATTTCCCAGCGCGGGGTTTCGCCCGGGCCGGAGACTTTCTTCGCATCGATGGCGACGACGATGCATTGCGAGCCGAAATGCTGCGCCGCTTCACCAACGAATTCCGGATTGAACACAGCAGCGGTGTTGATCGACACCTTGTCCGCACCGGCATTCAGCAAGTTGCGGATGTCCTGCACGGTACGCACGCCGCCGCCGACGGTCAGCGGGATGAACACCTGGCTGGCCATGCGCTCGACGGTATGCAGTGTGGTGTCGCGGCCATCGACGCTGGCGGTGATGTCGAGAAAGGTAATCTCGTCGGCACCCTGCTCGTCATAGCGACGGGCGATTTCCACCGGGTCACCGGCGTCGCGGATGTTTTCGAACTTCACACCTTTGACGACCCGGCCGTTATCCACGTCCAGGCAAGGGATGATGCGTTTGGCCAGAGCCATGCTTAATCTCCGATTAAGAGTTGCAAGCTTCAAGCTGCAAGCTGCAAGAAAGAGCGGACGCGGTCGCGCTTCTAACTTGCAGCTCGCAGCTTACAGCTTGGAGCTGGTCGCGTAGCTATCGCAGAAAGCCTGGGCTTCTGCCACATCCAGCGTGCCCTCATAAATCGCGCGACCCGTGATGGCGCCGATGATGCCCGGCGCTTTGGCGTCGAGCAGCGACTTGATGTCACCCAGATTGTGGATGCCGCCGGACGCGATCACCGGAATCTTGGTGGCAGCGGCCAGTGCAGCGGTGAAGGGCACGTTGCAGCCCTGCATCATGCCGTCTTTGGCGATGTCGGTATAAACGATCGAAGACACGCCGTCGGCTTCAAACTGCTTGGCCAGATCGATGACCTGAACAGTGCTGATTTCAGCCCAGCCATCGGTGGCGACGAAGCCGTCTTTGGCATCCAGACCGACGATGATCTTGCCCGGGAACGCACGGCAGGCTTCAGCAACGAACGCCGGATCTTTAACGGCTTTGGTGCCAATGATCACGTAGCTCACGCCAGCCTTGACGTAGTGCTCGATGGTTTCCAGCGAGCGGATGCCGCCACCGATCTGGATCGGTAGGCTCGGGTAGCGCTTGGCAATCGCGGTAACGACTTCGCCATTGACTGGCTGGCCTTCAAAAGCGCCGTTCAGATCGACCAGATGCAGACGGCGGCAACCGCCCTCCACCCACTTGGCAGCCATGCTCACCGGGTCATCGGAGAACACTGTGGAATCTTCCATGCGGCCCTGGCGCAGACGTACGCAGGCACCGTCTTTAAGATCGATAGCGGGAATAATCAGCATGCTTTTTCCTTCGTCAAAAGAGCGGCAAGCTGCAAGCGACTAGCTGCGAGCATGCGGTGTTCCAGTTCTTGCAGCTTGAAGCTTGCGGCTTGCAGCTGCTCCTAATTTTTTTCGAGCGCCCACAGGTCGCTTTCGATGCTCTCAAACCGCTCTTTGAGGTGGGTCTGCACATCGAAAATCGCCCTGTTGTAATAGTGCGGAGCAATTTCGCGGGTAAACAGCTCAAGAATTTCCGCCGCTTCGAACGAACCGAGGTCCAGTTCGAAACGGTCTTCCATGAACCGCTGAATCTTGCGATTGGCGTCACTCTCCTGCTCGGGAGTGAGGGTCAGTATCGGCGGTTTGGATTTCTTGGCAGCCATTTACCAGCGACCGTCCCACGCGGCGAAGTTCTGCAGCAATTGCAGGCCGTGGGTATGGCTTTTCTCCGGGTGGAACTGCACGGCGAAACGCGAGCCATCGGCCAGCGCTGCAGCGAAATCGACGCCGTAATGACCGCCACCCACCACCTGCCGCGCATTGGCGGCAGCGATGTAGTAGCTGTGTACGAAGTAGAAACGCGCCATGTCCGGAATGTCATGCCACAGCGGGTGGCTGACTTTCTGCTTCACCTCGTTCCAGCCCATGTGCGGGACTTTCAGGTGTTCGCCGTCTTCATGCAGATCTTTGCCGAAGAACTTCACCGCGCCCGGGAACAGGCCGATGCAGTCGACGCCATCGTTCTCTTCACTGGTGTCGAGCAAGGCTTGCATGCCGACACAGATGCCGAGGAACGGACGATCCTGGCTGACTTCACGCACCAGTGAATCGAAACCGAGGCGACGGATCTCCGCCATGCAATCGCGAATCGCGCCAACACCGGGGAACACTACGCGGTCAGCTTCGCGAATCACGTTGGCGTCGCTGGTGATCAGCACCTTGCCGGCGCCGACGTGCTCGAGGGCCTTGGCCACCGAGTGCAGGTTACCCATGCCGTAATCGATAACTGCAACCGTCTGCATTACAGAACGCCTTTGGTCGATGGCATCTGCCCGGCCATGCGCTCATCCAGCTCGACGGCCATGCGCAGCGCGCGGCCGAAAGCCTTGAACACGGTTTCGATCTGGTGGTGAGTATTGGTGCCACGCAGGTTATCGATGTGCATGCTGACCAACGCATGGTTGACGAAGCCCTGGAAGAATTCCTGGAACAGGTCAACGTCGAAGCCGCCAACGGTGGCGCGGGTGTACGGCACGTGCATCTGCAGGCCCGGACGACCGGAGAAATCGATCACCACGCGCGACAGAGCTTCATCGAGCGGCACGTAGGCATGACCGTAGCGACGGATACCTTTTTTATCGCCGATGGCTTTGGCAAACGCCTGGCCGAGGGTGATACCGACGTCTTCCACCGTATGGTGGTCGTCGATATGCAAATCGCCCTTGCATTCAATATCCAGGTCGATCAACCCGTGACGGGCGATCTGATCCAGCATGTGCTCAAGAAAAGGTACACCGATATCGAATCGGGCCTTTCCGGTGCCATCAAGGTTGATCGAGGCTTTGATCTGGGTTTCCAGAGTGTCGCGCTCGACAGAAGCCTTACGTTCGGCCATCACCAGCTCCGCAAAATCATTGGGCGAAAAAGGCAGCCATTATAGGCACGCGGGGCGCAAACAGAAACACGAGAGGTGAGATGGCTGACGGATAGAATGCCCGGCTGTCGCGGGTAGACATGTCCATACAAGCCATTAGAGGCAACCAAAAACAAATGTAGGAGTGAGCCTGCTCGCGATGAGGGCCTCACAGTCAACATTTCTGTGACTGTCAGACCGCTATCGCGAGCAGGCTCACTCCTACAGGGGTACTGCGTTTTTACTTAGTGAAACAGTACCGCCGTCTTCTGCAGGGTCACCCACACACCCCACGCCAACGGAATACCCACAGCCAGCCAGGCAGCAATCGCCAACGGCTTGCTGCCCGGTGCGGCTTTCCACTCCAGAACCGTGCTGGCATCAGCACCTTTGTCGTGACCCAGCGCCTGTTCGGCGGCCAGTTCAGCGTCAGTCATGAAGTATTTGTCAGCCACCGGACGCACCATCAGGTTGCACAGGAAGCCCAGCACCAGCAGACCGGCGAGGATGTACAGCGTGATGTCGTAAGCGGCAGCGCGTTCTACACCGATGCTCAACTGATACTCACGCAGGTAGTTGACCAGCACCGGGCCAAGCACGCCGGCCGCAGCCCAGGCAGTCAGCAGACGACCGTGGATCGCGCCAACCATTTGCGTACCGAACAGGTCGGCCAGATACGCCGGAACCGTGGCAAAACCACCGCCGTACATCGACAGGATGATGCAGAACGCCGCCACGAAAAGCGCAACGTTGCCCAAATGGCCCATGTTCGGAATCAGCGCGTACAGGGCAAAGCCCAGGGCGAAGAACACGAAATAGGTATTTTTGCGGCCCAGGTAGTCCGAGAACGAGGCCCAGAAGAAGCGGCCACCGATGTTGAACAGGCTCAGCAGACCGGTGAAACCGGCAGCAATCGCCGCGATCGAAGCCAGTTGCCCGGCATCGAGCTGACCAAACGGCACATCAACACCCAGCAGCTTGCCGCCGAACACTTCCTGCAGCAGTGGCGAAGCCATGCCGAGGATGCCGATACCGGCAGATACGTTCAGGCACAGCACCAGCCAGACCAGACGGAATTGCGGGGTTTTCCACGCCACATTCACGTGCACGTGACGGTGGGTGATCATCGCATTGGCTGCTTTCTTCGCCGGCGCAGTCCAGCCTTCAGGTTTCCAGCCGGTTGGCGGCACGCGGTAGGCCAGAGCACCACCGATCATGAATACAAAGTAGATCGCCGCCATGGCCACGAAGCTCTGCCAGACGCCAACACCTTCAGCCGAGCCGAAGTGGCTCATCAGTGCAGTCGCCAGCGGTGCACCGACCATCGCGCCGCCACCGAAGCCCATGATTGCCATGCCGGTGGCCATGCCGCGCTTGTCCGGGAACCACTTGATCAGGGTCGATACCGGCGAGATATAGCCCAGGCCCAGACCGATACCACCGATCACGCCCGAGCCAATCCACATCAGCCAGATCTGGTGGGTATAAATCCCCAGCGCCGAAATCAGCAGACCGCCGCACCAGCACAGTGCCGATACAACGCCAGCCTTGCGTGGCCCGGCGTGTTCCAGCCAGCCACCCCAGATCGCTGCCGAGCAGCCGAGGAAGATGAAGAACAACGTGTAGATCCAGCCGAGCATCGAGATCGGCCAGTCGCAGTTCGACGAAAACACCTGTGCGATGAAGCTCATGTCCGGTGCGCAAGCTACTGGAGCGGTTACGCCCAGCGCTTTGGACAGCGGCAACCAGAACACCGAAAAGCCGTAGGCCATACCGATGCACAGGTGGATGGCCAGAGCGGCCGGTGGCACCAGCCAACGGTTGAAACCGGGCTTGGCGATGATGCGTTCCTTGGACAGGAACGCGGGCTGGTCGGCTTTGAGACCGTCCGCCGTAATGCTCGTGCTCATTGTGTATCCCCCAATTATTAGTATGGTTCGCCAGCCACTGCTCACCCTCGGACTTATGCACGCAGGCATGACCGTTTTTTAAGGTGAAGCTCCTTGAAGGCGCGACGTTAAGTCGCAGAAGGACGGACGAACGGGCGAAGGTTACCATTTGCAGGTGACAGAAAAACCAAACTGACATCACCTTTTTTCAGTCATCTGATCTCGTATCACTCAGGAAACTGCCATGCCGTTCATTGTCCAGACGCTGAACGCCGCTAATTGTCAGGGTCGGGAGGATCTGCAGAAAATCTAGCGCGACGCTCAAAACAGGCTGTATGCCCCGTAATCCGGGGGCGGCGAGCTGATCGGAAACGGGCTGATGGACGGCTGGCTGATAGCTGGACGCCTCAACGACCGACTGCGCGGCACCGGGCGTCTGCGAGGGCACCACGACGTTTGGTACTTGTCCGAATTATGCGTACGAAAAGTTACCCACCACCGTGGAGTAGCCGAACGGCTGGTGAACCAAGCGCAGAAAATGGCGTCGCAAGCGGGGGTAGAATTGCGTCTTTTGGCGACTGTCGGGCATCTTCAAGCTCAGGGCCTTTGCGCAAAGTTAAAGGTGCCGCTTGTGGCAATGGCAACATGACGCCACACCGAACCGGGCCATTGCAGCGCTATACTCCCCGGCTAAATTACGAATTCGACTAACTACAAGGACTCGCCCATGAAAGCGTTCGGCAAAATCCTGGGTCTGGTACTTCTCGGGTTGTTGCTGATCATTGTGGCGGCAGGTTTTGCCCTGACCCACCTCTTCGATCCCAACGATTACAAAGACGAGATCCGCCAGATAGCCCGCGACAAGGCCCACATCGAGCTGACGCTCAATGGCGATATCGGCTGGAGCCTGTTTCCGTGGCTCGGCCTGGAATTGCACGAGGCCAGCGTCGCCACCCTGGCCAAACCTGCCGAACCGTTTGCTGACCTGCAGATGCTCGGCCTGTCCGTGCGCGTGCTGCCGCTGCTGCGCCGCGAAGTGCAGATGAGTGACGTGCGTGTCGAAGGCCTGAACCTGCGCCTGAATCGCGACAAGAACGGCCATGGCAACTGGGAAGACATCGGCAAGGTACCCGCTCCGGCTGGAGCAACGCCGCCAGCCGCTACACCGGGGCAACCGGCCAGCGAAACCCCTGTTGCGGTGGAAAAACCGCCACAGCCGATCCGTCTCGATATCGACAGTCTGACCGTCAACAACGCCCGCGTTGAATACAACGACGAACTGACCGGCAAGCAATTCAGCGCCGAAAGCATTCAGTTGAGCACGGGGCCGGTACACGATTCGACCAACATCCCGGTAAAAGCCACCGCATTCCTCGGCACCAATCAACCGGTTCTGCGTGTGCGCACCGAGTTGACCGGCGAGCTGCGCATCGAGCGCGCACTGCAGCGCTACAAATTCGAAGACATGAAATTGTCCGGTGAACTGGCTGGCGATCCGCTGCAAGGCAAGACCATGACCTTCGCCGCACAAGGTCAGTTGTTGCTGGATAAAGCCGCAAACGTCGCCGAATGGACCGGGATCAAGATTTCCGCCAACCAATTGCGCGCCTTGGGCGAGCTGAAAGCCAACGACCTCGACAAAACTCCGCAGATCACCGGCGGCCTCTCCATCGCCCAGTTCGATCTGGCGAAGTTCGTCGACAGCATCGGCCAGAAACTTCCGGCGATGGCCGAAGGCAGCCTGAGCAAAGTCGAGCTGGTCAGCCGCGTGGCCGCCACGCCAACCAGCGTCGCGCTCGACAACATCAATCTGAAGCTCGACGACAGCAGCTTCAGCGGTCGCATCGCCGTCGAGGATTTCGCCAAGCAATCGCTGCGCGCAGTGCTCAAGGCCGACACCTTTAACGTCGACCGTTACCTGCCGCCGAAATCGGCGCAGGCCAACAGCGCCACGCAAGTGCGTCAGGCCGAAGTCGCCAGCACCGAAGCCGATGCGATGGCTGGCGCCGGTTCCACGCCGCTGCCGGACAAGCCAAGCAAAACCGCTTGGAGCACCGAGCGCCTGCTGCCGGTGGAGCGTCTGGCCAAACTCGACGTCGATGCCGATCTGACCTTCGGCCAGTTGACCCTCGACAAGCTGCCGATCCAGAACGCCGCACTGAAAGCCACCGGTCAGGGCGGTCTGCTGACCTTGAGCAATCTGAGCGGCGAGTTGTACAACGGCGGGTTCGAGGCCAAAGGCACCCTCGATGTGCGCCCAAGCGCGCCGGTGCTGAACCTGCAGACCAAACTCAACCGCGTGCCCGCGGAAAAAATCCTCGAAAGCCAGGGCAAGAACCCGCCGGTCAAGGGTCTGGTGACGCTCACCAGCAACGTGACCAGCAGCGGCAACAGCCAGCAGGCACTGATCGACACCCTCAACGGCAACGCCAGTTTTGTGATCAACAACGGCGTGCTGCTCAACGCCAACCTTGAACAGCAACTGTGCAAAGGTATCGCCACGCTCAACCGCAAAACCTTGAGCGGTGAGCCACGCGGCAAGGACACGCCGTTCCAGGAACTCAAGGGCAACCTGACCTTCCGCAACGGCGTCGCCAGCAACCCGGACCTGAAAGTGCGCATCCCTGGCATGACCGTCAACGGTGACGGCGACATCGACCTGCGCGTGCTCGGCATGGATTACCGCGTCGGTATCATCGTCGAAGGTGACACCAGCGCCATGCCGGATCCGGCCTGCCAGGTCGGCGACAAATTCGTCGGCGTCGAGTGGCCACTGCGCTGCCGTGGCCCGCTGGAACTCGGCGCCAAGGCCTGCCGTATCGACAACGATCGTCTGGGTCAGGTCGCGACCAAAATGGCTGGCGACAAGCTGAGTGAGAAGATCGACGAGAAACTCGGTGACAAGGTCAGCCCGGAATTGAAAAACGCATTGAAGGGGCTGTTCAAGCGATGAGAGCGGAGCAGTTTTCCACGGCGGTGCTGGACTGGTTTGACCGCCACGGCCGCCACGATTTGCCTTGGCAGCAGGACATCAACCCGTACCGGGTGTGGGTGTCGGAGATCATGCTGCAGCAGACCCAGGTCAGCACCGTGCTCAATTACTTCGACCGCTTCATGGCCGCACTACCGACGGTCGAAGCGCTGGCCGAAGCGCCGGAAGACGAAGTGCTGCACCTGTGGACCGGGCTGGGTTACTACACCCGTGCGCGCAATTTGCAGAAGACCGCGAAGATCGTCGTCAGCCAGTACGGCGGCGAGTTTCCCCGAGACGTCGAAAAACTTACGGATCTGCCAGGCATTGGCCTGTCCACCGCGGGCGCCATCGCCAGCATCAGCATGGGCTTGCGTGCGCCGATTCTCGACGGCAACGTCAAACGCGTGCTGGCGCGCTTTACTGCGCAAGAGGGCTACCCCGGCGAGCCGAAGGTCGCCAAACAGCTCTGGGCCAACGCTGAGCGCTTTACGCCGCACGATCGGGTCAACGCCTACACCCAGGCGATGATGGATCTCGGCGCCACACTCTGCACGCGCAAAAAGCCGAGTTGCCTGCTGTGTCCGCTGGAGCGTGGTTGCGAGGCACACATGCTGGGCTTGGAGACGCGCTACCCGATCCCGAAGCCGCGCAAAGCCATCCCGCAGAAGCGCACGCTGATGCCGATGCTCGCCAACGGCGACGGCGCGATTCTGCTTTACCGTCGCCCCTCGAGCGGTTTGTGGGGCGGTCTGTGGAGCCTGCCGGAACTCGACGACCTCGACGACCTGCAACATCTCGCCGATCAGCACGCGCTGACCATGGGCGAGCAGCAGGCGCTGCCGAGCCTCGTCCATACCTTCAGCCATTTCCAGCTGTCCATCGAACCCTGGCTGGTTCAGGTGCAGGAGGCCAGCCATCACGTGGCCGAGGCCGACTGGCTCTGGTATAACCTCGCCACCCCGCCGCGCCTGGGCCTCGCCGCCCCGGTCAAAACCTTGCTCGAACGCGCGGCCGCCGTCTTGAATGCAGGAGAGTAGCCATGACCCGCACCGTAATGTGCCGCAAGTACAAAGAAGAACTGCCAGGCCTGGAACGCCCCCCGTACCCAGGTGCCAAGGGCCAGGACATTTTCGAACACGTCTCCGCCAAGGCTTGGGCCGACTGGCAGAAACACCAGACCCTACTGATCAACGAAAAGCGTCTGAACATGATGAACGCCGAAGATCGCAAATTTCTTCAGGGCGAAATGGACAAGTACTTCTCCGGCGAGGAATACGCCCAGGCCGAAGGCTACGTTCCGCCCGCAGAGTAAACCCCGGAAATCGGGGGTCGGATCGTAAGCGACGGAATTAATTTAAGAAATTTTAAAAAAGTCGTTGACGTAAATCCGAAAAACCCTTTTAATGCGCCCCGTTGCCCAGATAGCTCAGTCGGTAGAGCAGGGGATTGAAAATCCCCGTGTCGGCGGTTCGATTCCGTCTCTGGGCACCAAATACCGAAAACCCTGAATCGCAAGATTCAGGGTTTTTTTATGTCTGCGATTTGCTAAGGCACGGTTTCACACCAGCGAAATTGCCGGACAACGCTTCGCTCTCCTCTTTAGGTGCCCACCAAACAGCACCAGATCGCGATTAGGCGTAGAGACCTGCAAATCTCGAGATCGCCCTACCCTGAAGTCCCTCAAATCTATCAGAACGCTCCGTAGGCTATAGCGGAAATGGACGACATACTCGCCCTCGCAGTTTAGGCAGAATGCGATGAAGAGTTGCCACATAGCTCGACAGCAGACCTCACAACACGGAAGTAACCTGACAAAGAGGGAACACAATGTCCTGGGACATCATCGGCATGCTCGCACTCGTCGCGTTTTGCGCCGGTTTTTTTGATGCGATTGCCGGGGGAGGCGGTTTGATCACCCTGCCGGCGCTGTTTCTGGCAGGCATGGACCCGATCAGTGCGATTGCCACTAACAAATTTCAGGCAGCCTCAGCGACTGTCTCGGCAACGGTCACGTTTGCCCGCAAAGGAATGATCGAATGGCGCGAAGGCCGCTTCCTGGCGATCTGCGGATTTGTCGGGGGTGCCAGCGGCGCGTTACTGGTCAGCTCAATCGACAAGCGCTACCTCGAAGCCTGCGTGCCGATCATGTTGATTCTGGTGGCGATCTATTTTGCGCTGTCGCCGAAACTGGCAAATGAAGATCGACGCAAGAGAATAGGGATCCTGCTGTTTTCATTCACCGTTGCGCCGATCCTGGGTTTTTACGACGGCATATTCGGCCCGGGCGTGGGTTCATTCTTTATCGTGGGATTTGTCCTGCTGTGCGGCTTGGGCATGATGCGCGCCATGAGTTTTACCAAGCTGGCCAACGCTTCCTGCAATCTGGGCTCGCTGGCAGTGTTCATCACCAAAGGCGTGATTATCTGGCCAGTCGCAATTGCCATGGCACTGGCGGCGTTTGTCGGCGCTCAGTTAGGCGCCCGTGCCGCTGTTCGGGTCGGGCCGCGATTGATAAAACCGATGTTGATCGTGGTTTGCTGCGCCTTGGCCATCAAACTACTGAGTATTGAAAGCAACCCATTGCGCGTTGTGGTCTCGCAGGCAGTGGCCTCGTTTTGAGCACCATCGCGCCGCGCCCAAGAAAAAAACCGCGATCCCTCCCCAGAGATCCGCCCCTTACGGAAGAGGGTCATCCTAGATGAGCCAGAAACGAAGCCGCATCCCCCTGCCCCATCCGTCTCCGCCCCAGGAAAGCCTGGTGTGGAGAGGATTGACGATCATGATCAGCGTGTTTCTGATTTTTACCGGCGCGCTGCTGAGTTACTCCACCATCGACGGCCTGATCCACGACACCATCACCACCGCCACTCGCGGCGGGCCGGCCAAGGTCTATACCCTCGCCGGGCAGCCGGGTGCGTACTGGTTTCATATTTTTTTTGAAGGACTCTTCGGCGTTTTGCTGCTTGCTGCAGGTCTGGCTTGGCATCGACTGACACGCATCGAAAAACCTGCGACCAAGGCCAAGCGCAAACCTCGTTCGCGCTAGTGATTGTCGTCAGGTGTACGAAATGGACTACAGGCCTTTGCCCGTTAAAGCCGTTTGACTCGGCAATGTCCTGCAACACCCACCGCCTCTTCCTGCGGATTTCGTCGCCTCTCCCGACATACCGAAACGGTAACTCTTGGCATGCTTTTGCCTCTGTTCCCAATGACGCGGAAGACCGATGAGCCAGCTAAAACCTGCTGACATGCAAGACCCGAAAATCGATTCATTGCTGGGAGAGCTTGGCGAGTTGATTCGTCAGGCGCGGCAAAAAGTGCTGCGAGCGGTTGATACGATCCAAGTGCAGACCTGCTGGCAGATCGGCCGACATATCGTCGAGTTTGAACAGCAAGGTGCCCAGCGTGCGGGCTATGGAAAACAGCTGATTGGCCTGCTGGCGAAGGACCTGACTGGGCAGTTCGGGAAAGGATTTGATGAAACCAACTTGTGGAAGATGCGCCTGTTTTATCAAAAATTTCCAATTCGAGACGCACTGCGTCCCGAATTGAGCTGGACCCACTATCGCCGACTACTGCGGGTCGGATGCGAAAAGGCGCGCCATTGGTACGTGGACGAATGCGCCACCCTGAATTGGTCTAGCCGCGCCCTCGACCGCCAGATCAATACGCTCTACTACGAACGACTCCTCATGAGCCGTGACAAAGCCGATGTGATCGAAGAAGCCACCACCAACATCGAAGCAATGAAATGCAATCCCCGTGAATTCATCCGCGATCCCGTCATGCTGGAATTCCTCGGTCTGCCGTCAGCAGGCAGGGTCAGGGAAAGCAGTCTCGAACAAGCCCTGATCGATCACCTGCAAGGCTTCCTTCTTGAACTGGGCAAAGGCTTTTCCTTCGTTGCTAGCCAGCAACGCATCAGCACCGACGGCGTCGATCTGTACATCGATCTGGTGTTCTACAACTACCTGCTCAAATGTTTTGTGATCATCGATCTCAAACGCGGCAAGCTCAGCGCCCGTGATGTCGGGCAGATGGACATGTATGTGCGCATGTACGATGAGCTCATGCGCAGCGAGGGCGACAAGCCGACTGTCGGGATCATTCTGTCTGCCGAGAGCAATGACTCGGTGGCGCGCTACTCAATGCTCAAAGGTAACGAGCAACTGTTCGCCAGCAGTTACAAGACGATCCTGCCAAGTGAAGAAGAGCTGCGCGCTGAACTCAACCGAGAACAGGCATTGATCGAGGAACGCATGCTCACTGAATCCACTGAATAAACCTGCGGATTGTTCCCGGACGGCGCGAAGACTATCGTTGGCAACTTACCCGCCAAGGCCGATCGTCATGAGCTGTCAGGACACGCCCGCAATGCAGGTCACGCAGTCAAAGTCGCCGACTTTGGCTGCAGCACAAGGTGAGCCTTTCAAGGAAGCGGCTGCCGACGGGTATGTGCTGGGCGGTTTCACCTGGCGTCACGCATCAGCCGATGCTCAGCGCCCGGTGGTCATCATCAACGCCGCCACCTCCGTGCGTTGCCGCCACTACTCGCGATTCGCCGCCTATCTTTTCGGCAACGGCTTCGACGTCATCACCTACGACTACCGTGGCATTGGCGAATCGCGACACGCGTCGATCAAAGGCTTGAAAGCCTCATGGACCGACTGGGGCGCACTCGATTTCGAAGCGATGCTCAAACGCGCGCAACGGGAGTTTCCTGGCCAGCCGATTGATGTAGTCGGCCACAGCTTTGGCGGTTGCGCGGCGGGGCTAGGCGAGTCCGGACGAGTTATCCGACGATTGGTTACTGTCGGCGCACAGTTCGCTTACTGGCGCGATTACGCCCCTGAGCATCGCTGGCGTATGTTCGGCAAATGGCATGTCATGATGCCGTTGATCACACTGGTCTGTGGCTACTTCCCCGGCAAACGCCTCGGCTGGCTAGAAGACACGCCAACGGGCGTTGTACGCGACTGGAGCACGCCTGCCCCGCGTTTCGAACAGCGCCCGAGTGGCCGCACACTGAGGAAAAAAAGCGGCGCCCTGCCCTTCGCCAATGTAAGCGCACAAACCCTGGCTATCAGCATCAGCGACGATCCCTACGGCACAATCCCGGCCATCGACCGCCTGCTCGGCTACTTCTGCAACGCAACCAAAACCCACCTGCGCATCGAGCCGCAGGACATCGGCGAACAACAAGTCGGACATTTCGCCTTTTTTCGCAGCGCATACCAAGCCACACTATGGCCCATCGCTCTGACCTGGCTGCAAACCGGCGCACTGGCCCCCGACACACCCGGGCGGCAAGTCCCACGCAGCTGAGCCCTCTCAACGCACGACGGAACACACCATGGCCTCCGCCAACAAGCAGCAAAAACGCGCCACTCGGGCCAAAGCCAAGGCCAAGCAGAACCGCACCAAGCGCACTGAAGCGCCGGTCGAGCTGGACCCGAACGACGACCGCATCGACTTCAAGTCGGTGGATCTGACCGAACTGTTCAAAAAGATGATCGACGCAGAGAAGATCAGTCAGCAAGCGATGTGCAGCGCATTCCTCGAAGACCCTCTGCTCGAACTGGTTTACGAACAGGAAGGCGAAGAAGGCGCGATGGATTTCATCCTCGCCGCGCTGATCGAGTATCGCCAGTGGTCGCAGGAAACCGACGAGGCCGGCGCGCTGGCGTGGATCGAATCCCCGGCCTTCCAGGCCGACTATGTGGCGGCGTCCGACGCGATCGCCGCGCAAACCCAACCAAAGAACTGAGCTCCCATGGCATCCCTGAACAAGCAACAGAAACGCGCCAAACGCGCCAAGGCCAAAGCCAAGCAAATCCGTATGGTCGGCCGCAAGCCGCTGGAACAGGACGAAGACCTCGACCACCTCGCCGAGCCGGTGCCGGAATACGTCCTGGCGATGTTCAGCAAAATGCGCGACGCCGAAGCCATCAGCCGCAACGAAATGCTGCTGACCCTGCTGCGCGAACTGGCGTTCGTCATCGTTGACCATCCAGAGCTGCTGGACATGGAAAACGCCGATAACGAAGGCATGGCCGCCACCCACCTGGCCGCCGACATGTTAATCGACTACCGCATGTGGGCCGAAGGCGTAACGATCGAAGAAGCCCAGGCCTGGCTGAGCGAGCCACAGTTCATCACCGATTTCGGGGTTGCGCTGGATGCTTATGGCAAGTCGGTGGAAGCACAGGAAGACAAGAGCGAATAAATCACGCTCAGAAACAAAAACGGCCGCTAGTCATCACTGACAGCGGCCGTTTTGCATCACGCGTTACGGATCAGTTCAACACCACCGCGCAACGTTTTTCCAGCTTGCGACGGCGCGCCACCAGTAGACCGGCAGCCACCACCATCAGGCTCAGCAGGCCAGTCGCGAGGATCTCCACGCGATGCGCTTCCTGGAACAGCATGATGGTCAGGGCCGCGACGATGAAAATGATCACCGCGTAGGTCAGGCCCGGGAACAGCCACATGCTGAAGACGATCTTCTCGCCGCGTGCCATGCGCTGTTTGCGCATACGCAATTGCGAGAACGCGATCACCAAGTACACCAACAGTGCGATGGCGCCGGAGCTGGCCAGGAGGAATTCGAATACGGCGGCCGGGGCCACGTAGTTGGCGAAAGTGCAGAGGAACGCCGCGCCGGTGGACAACATCACTGCCCAGTAAGGCGTGCCGCTTTTGTTGGTGCGGGTCGACATGGCCGGTGCATCGCCACGCTTGCCAAGGGAGAAAAGCATGCGCGACGAGGTGTACAGCGCCGAGTTCAGGCAGCTGGTTACCGCGACCAGAACCACGATGTCGACGATCATTTTCGCATTAGGAATGCCCATGCGCTCAAGCACGGTCTGGTAGGAACCGAGGTTGGCCAGCGTAGGATCGTTCCATGGCACCAGAGCCACAACGATGAAGATCGAGACGAGGTAGAACAAGCCGATCCGCCATATCACCGAGTTGGTGGCTTTGGAAATTTGCTTGCCCGGGTCCTTCGATTCCGCGGCCGCGATGGTGACGATTTCGGTACCCATGAAGGAGAACATGGTGGTCAGGATTGCGCCCAACACCGCACCCATGCCGTTTGGCAGGAAGCCGCCGCTGTCGAACAGGTGCGACACACCGCTGACCTGGCTGTTCGGCAGGAAGCCGAAAATGGCGGCGAGACCGAGGCCGATAAAGCCGATGATCGCCAGCACCTTGATCAGGGCGAACCAGAACTCGAATTCGCCGTAATTCTTCACGCTGAACAGGTTGGTGACCGTAAGCAACATGGTGATGATCAGCGCGAAAGCCCAAATGCCTACGCCCGGGAACCAAGCGTGGAGGATGGTCGCGGCGGCGTTGGCTTCCAGTGGAATCACCAATACCCAGAACCACCAGTACAGCCAGCCGATGGTGAAACCGGCCCAATGGCCAATGGCACGGTCGGCGTAAGTCGAGAACGAACCGGTGTCCGGCGAGGCAACGGCCATCTCGCCGAGCATACGCATCACCAATACCACCAGGGTCCCGGCGGCGGCATAAGCCAGCAGCACGGCAGGGCCAGCGGCAGCGATGGCGTGGCCGGAGCCAACGAACAGACCGGCGCCGATTACACCGGCGATCGACAACATGGTCACATGACGCGGTTTGAGCCCCTGTTCGAGGCCATTGGAGCTTGGGGTACTGCTCATCGAAACTACCTTTGCGAGGAAAGCGATTGCGTCCGGCCCGTCTGGTATTTCTTTCTCGTAAAAAGAAACCAACGGGGCGTTCCTTATTCTGCACGCAATAATTGCGCCAAAATATTTCAAAGTGTTCTGGGTCGGGGTCTTGCTCGCGACCGGACGGTCATCGCAAGTCCTTGAGATTAATGGCTATTCGCCAGAGCGTTACCCTGCGACTCACTTTCAAGACGAATCAGCGCACCAGAAACACACTGAAAAAGTGTCGGACGCACAATAAAAGGGCGAATCATGTACGTTCGGCCGGATAGCGCTTCCAACACCCCGCCAAAGCTGGCAACATCGCGCCTTTTTTTACGCGACACCCACGGGTTTGCACGATCAAACACCCGTTCGGTTGTTGACGGGGCGACAGTCTGCTGTGCCGATGCGACAACCTGCCACATGCCAACCCTTTACCGCTCGCAGCGCTGTTGGCTGCCATTGAAACGCTATGCTAGCTTGGCCGCCTCGCCAGGAAGGCCATCCAACAGCTGGAGCGCAACATATATGAGGAACGCACATGGCTGAGGCCACGCCCGCGCTTGAAATCCGCAACTTGCACAAACGCTACGGACAGCTTGAGGTGCTCAAAGGCATCTCGCTGACCGCCCGCGACGGCGATGTGATCTCGATCCTCGGTTCCTCCGGTTCCGGCAAGTCCACGTTCCTGCGTTGCATCAACCTGCTGGAAAACCCGCATCAGGGCCAGATCCTGGTGGCCGGTGAAGAACTCAAGCTCAAGGCCGCCAAAAATGGCGAACTGGTTGCCGCCGACGGCAAACAGATCAACCGCCTGCGCTCCGAGATTGGTTTTGTGTTTCAAAACTTTAATCTGTGGCCGCACATGAGCATCCTCGACAACATCATCGAAGCGCCGCGCCGCGTACTTGGCCAGAGCAAGGCCGAGGCCATCGAAGTCGCCGAAGCGCTGCTGGCCAAGGTCGGCATCTCTGACAAGCGTCACGCCTACCCGGCGCAACTGTCCGGCGGCCAGCAACAACGCGCGGCAATTGCCCGCACGCTGGCGATGCAACCGAAGGTGATCCTGTTCGACGAGCCCACCTCGGCGCTTGACCCGGAAATGGTTCAGGAAGTACTTAGTGTCATCCGCGCATTGGCCGAAGAGGGCCGCACCATGCTGCTCGTGACCCACGAAATGGGCTTCGCCCGTCAGGTCTCCAGCGAAGTGGTGTTCCTTCACCAAGGCCTTATAGAAGAGCAAGGATCGCCACAGCAGGTGTTCGAAAACCCGCTTTCGGCGCGCTGCAAACAATTCATGTCCAGCAACCGCTAACGGAGCAACATGCATGCAGAATTTCAAGAAGGTCTTCCTGGCCGCCGCCGTCACCCTCGCGTTCAGCGCCGGTGCCATGGCTGAAACCCTGAAGATGGGCATCGAAGCGGCCTACCCGCCGTTCAACAACAAAGACGCCAGCGGCAACGTGGTCGGCTTCGACAAAGACATCGGCGACGCCCTGTGCGCGAAGATGAAAGTCGAATGCACCGTGGTCACCTCCGACTGGGACGGCATCATCCCGGCCCTGAACGCGAAGAAGTTCGACTTCCTGATCTCCTCGCTGTCGATCACCGAAGAGCGCAAAGGCGCGGTCGACTTCACCGACCCGTACTACTCGAACAAGCTGCAGTTCATCGCCCCGAAAAACGTCGACTTCAAAACCGATAAGGACTCGCTGAAAGGCAAGACCATCGGGACACAGCGTGCGACCTTGGCCGGCACCTGGCTGGAAGACACCTACGCCGATGACATCAAGGTCAGCCTCTACGACACCCAGGAAAACGCCTACCTCGACCTGACTTCCGGTCGTGTCGACGCGATCCTCGCCGACAAGTACGCCAACTATGACTGGCTGAAAAGCGACGCCGGCAAGAACTACGAGTTCAAAGGCGACCCGGTTGTAGAAAGCGACAAGATCGGCATCGCAGTGCGCAAGGGTGATCCACTGCGCGAGAAGCTGAACGCCGCTTTGAAAGAAATCGTCGCCGACGGCACCTACAAGAAGATCAACGACAAGTACTTCCCGTTCAGCATCTACTGATTCTGACCTGTGGGACTGGCGCCGTGATGCTACGGCGCCGGCTCCCGACTTTGCCTGCCGCAATTTGAACAGAAATCCATGATTATCGACCTCTACGGATTCGGCCCGGCCCTCGCGGCCGGCGCGCTGATGACCGTCCAACTGGCCCTCACGGCCCTGTGCCTGGGACTGGTGCTCGGCCTGCTCGGCGCCTTGGCCAAGACTTCCCCGTACAAGCCGCTGCAATGGCTTGGCGGCACTTATTCGACCTTGGTACGTGGCGTCCCGGAATTGCTCTGGGTGCTGTTGATCTACTTCGGTACGGTCAACCTGATGCGCGCCCTCGGTGAGTTCTTCGGCAACCCCGACCTGCAACTCAACGCCTTCGCCGCCGGTGTGATCGCCCTCGGCCTGTGCTTCGGCGCTTACGCCACGGAAGTGTTCCGTGGTGCGATCCTCGCCATTCCCAAAGGCCACCGTGAGGCCGGCCAGGCCTTGGGCCTGTCGAAATGGCGGATCTTCACCCGGCTGATCATGCCGCAGATGTGGCGCATCGCCCTGCCCGGCCTGGGCAATCTGTTCATGATCCTGATGAAAGACACCGCGCTGGTCTCGGTGATTGGCCTGGAAGAAATCATGCGTCACGCACAAATCGGCGTGACCGTATCGAAACAACCGTTCACCTTCTATATGGTCGCCGCGATCATGTACCTGGGCCTGACTGTGCTGGCGATGACCGGCATGCACTTCCTGGAAAAACGCGCCGGGCGCGGCTTTGCGAGGAGCGCTTCATGAACTGGGAAGTAATTATCAAATGGTTGCCGAAACTGGCACAGGGCGCGACCCTGACGCTGGAGCTGGTGGCAATCGCCGTAATCGCTGGCCTGCTGCTGGCGATCCCGCTGGGCATCGCCCGCTCTTCGAAACTTTGGTACGTGCGCTCGCTGCCTTACGCGTACATCTTCTTTTTCCGTGGCACGCCGCTGCTGGTTCAGCTGTTCCTGGTTTATTACGGTTTGGCGCAGTTCGACGCGGTGCGTGAAAGTGCGTTGTGGCCGTACCTGCGCGATCCGTTCTGGTGCGCGACCGTGACCATGACCCTGCACACAGCGGCGTACATCGCCGAGATCCTGCGCGGTGCGATCCAGGCGATTCCGCCGGGCGAGATCGAAGCGGCGCGAGCCCTGGGCATGTCCAAGCCGAAAGCGATGTTCTACATCATCCTTCCTCGTGCCGCGCGCATCGGCCTGCCGGCCTACAGCAACGAAGTGATCCTGATGCTCAAGGCCAGCGCACTGGCCAGCACCGTGACGTTGCTGGAACTGACCGGCATGGCGCGCACCATCATCGCTCGCACCTATCTGCCGGTGGAGATCTTCTTCGCCGCGGGCGTGTTCTATCTGCTGATGGCTTACGTGCTCGTGCGCGGCTTCAAGCTGCTGGAGCGCTGGCTGCGCGTCGATGCCTGCCAAGGGCGTTGATTCTTCCCACGTGCTGACGGGCGAGCACCTACTCGCCCGCTTCACCGCGCTGGATACATTTCTCACAACCCATCAGGCGTTGTGGAAACCTCGACCGTTCACGCATCTTTCGCTTCCCTGGGAAGCGTCCTACCCGGAGTTGGCCTTATGGCTACGGGCAAGGTCACTGGAAGACGCGGAAAACGCACATAACACCCCTGCAGATCTCCGCGATGCGCCAGAGCCTTTTGCCTCACTGGCAGCGTTGTCGGCTGAACTCAGTGCGGTGGGCGAGTTGCCCGGGCACGCGCTCGAAGCCGCCGGCCATCGCTTGAATGTCGATGTGCCGGGGCGCAAGTGGCAACAGATCGAAGCGTTTGCCAGCCGCTTGTCGTTTGCCACGCGACCGACGCATTGGCTGGATTGGTGTTCGGGCAAAGGCCATTTGGGTCGACGCCTGTTGGAGTCGGGTCAACAGCTGACGTGCATTGAGTACGATCCTGCATTGGTTGCCAGCGGTCAGGCGTTGAGTCAGCGTCATCATTTACACGCTTTGCACGTGGAACAGAATGTACTGGCGGCAGACGCCTCAGCCGTATTGAGCGCGACTCATACGCCCGTCGCCCTTCACGCCTGTGGCGATTTGCATGTTCGCCTCATGCAACTGGCCAGTGCTGTCGGTTGCCCACAAATGGCCATCGCGCCTTGTTGCTACAACCGCATCGATTGCAGCGAATATCTGCCATTGTCCTCACCCGCATCGGCATCACTCCTACAGCTTTCGCTGGAAGATCTGGCGTTGCCGATGAATGAAACCGTCACCGCCGGTGCACGCATCCGACGCCAGCGTGACACCTCGATGGCTCGACGCCTGGCCTTTGATCTGCTCCAACGGCAAGCACGAGGGGTCGACGAATACCTGCCGACGCCATCGCTGCCCAGTGCCTGGCTGGATAAACCCTTCGCCGATTACTGTCGCGATCTGGCAGTCCTAAAAGAGTTATCCACAATTGGTTCTCCAGATTGGACAGCACTGGAGGCGGCCGGTTGGCGGCGGTTGGCCGAAGTTCGCAACCTGGAACTGATGCGCGGATTATTCCGACGACCAATGGAGCTTTGGCTGAACCTCGACCGGGCACTTTTCCTCGTCGAGCAGGGCTACGTCGTACGCCTCGGCACCTTCTGCGCAACATCCCTTACACCCCGCAACTTGCTGCTATTGTCCGAACGCGCATAATCCACTGACGCCCTGTGGATAACTCTGTTGATGAAATCTTCGTGGATCCAATATTCACGCCTGTTTCAAGCCTTTAACAGCACTGTTCATTTTTTGTTCACATGGATAAAAAACCAATAAAACAGGGATTTGCGAACAAAATGAGAACGCATCCACAAAAACTCGCCTAAGCGCGGTTTCGTGCCAGTCCGTTGTGCATAAGCCGCCAATCAAAACGACATAACTGCCGAAATCCACCCGTTCGTAGCGAACAATTGCGACGTTCCGCCAGCCTTGCTATACAAGGTCACAGCGTACCCCCCAACAAGAACAATCATCCCGACAGGAAGCGACCGTGACGTTCATTTCTTACGCACAGAATTTTGAAGACGTCCGCTTATGGCGAGCCCTCAAGCAGGTCGACAACGGCTTCTATATCGATATCGGCGCCAACGACCCGAATCACGACTCGGTCACTAAAGCCTTCTATGACCACGGATGGAAAGGCGTCAACGTCGAGCCGATGCAGGACTATTACGACGCCCTCTGCCAGCAACGCCCACGCGACGCGACCGTGCAATGCATTGCCAGCGATCAGCCCGGCGAAATGACTTTCTACGCCATCCCCGATACCGGCCTGTCTACCGCCGACCCAGCGGTCGCCCAGCACCACAAAGACCAAGGCATGGACGTGCGCAGCCTCACAGTCAAGTCGCGCACACTGACCTCGATCTGCGAACAATACGCTGCTGACCGGCCCATCCACTTTCTGAAAATCGACGTCGAAGGCCACGAAGAAAGCGTCCTGCGCGGCATGGACTTCGCTCGCTTCCGCCCCTGGATCATCGTCATCGAGACCCCATGGGAGCGCGACCACACCTGGGAACCGCTGGTGACTGACGCCGGTTACCAAGCGATCCTGTTCGACGGCCTCAACACCTGGTTCCTCGCCGACGAATATATGAAGCTGAAACCGGCGTTCGACATCCCACCGTGCAACCTCGACAACTTCCAACTGTGCAAAGGTCACGCCTTCGCTTACCCGATCAGCGCCAGCGAAGTCGACACCGCCCAACAACTGGCCAACGCTCTGCAACGCGCCGAACAAGCCGAAGCACAGCTGATCGCCCTGCAAAACAGCCGCACGGTGAAGGCCGTGCAAACGTTGCGAAATGTACTGAGAAAGGCTTGATTTACAGAGATGCAAAAATAGTCTGAATTCAGGGGTTTACAGAAATTATCCAGTCGCTATAATCGTCGCCCACACGCCGGTATAGCTCAGTTGGTAGAGCAACTGACTTGTAATCAGTAGGTCCCGGGTTCGACTCCTGGTGCCGGCACCATATTCAAAGCCCCGCAATGCGGGGCTTTGTCGTTTCTGGACCTAAATAAGACTTCACGCCAAATCGTGAAAACGTCCACAAAGTGTCCACACTTGATTTCTCCCTTCCGCCTGCAGGTCCTATTTGCGCGGCGACTCGGCATTCGAATCCGTCAACGAGTGGCCAATCTCCAACATCATTTCCAGCAAATCCGCAGTCTCGCGAAATTCCTCAGGATTGTTGGTTCCGACAGCCAAGCCGCCTCCTGGAATGACATCAAGTCTGACGCTGTCAGCTAGTTGATGGAAACGAACAATCTGTCTCGCCTCATCAGCCGTGAGCACTCCTAACTTTGTGACGTTCCCTTGGTACACCCTGTTGAACTGGCTATCGATACGGACTTGGAAAAATTCGGGTGCAACCACGAATGCGCCCATAACCGAAGTCTGCCGGCGAGCGAGCAAAGCCTGTTTTTCACGGAGAACAGGGAGAAATCTGCGGCGCTCAACGATGAAAATAAGGGCCGCCACCTCTGCCAGAAGTGACGCCTTAACACTGGCGCTTTCCCGTTCCGCCTGCCGTTTCAAAAGCACCAGCGGCGCTTTTATCGCCACCCCACCTGATACCACTGCGACCACAATCGCAGTCCAGTTAGCAGCAGCCAACGACTCCACCAACGGCGACCAATCAATCTCCATCCCCCACCTCCCCAATATCCACCAACCCAAACGAAAGCGGATTCAACTTCACCACCTCCGCCAAATGCCCAGGGCTAAAATGCGCATACTTCATCGTCATCGCCAACGAAGCATGCCCCAGCACCCGCTGCAGCGTCAGAATATCCCCACCATTCATCATGTAGTGACTGGCAAACGTGTGCCGTAAAACATGAGTCATCTGCCCCGCCGGCAACTCAAGCTTCAACACATCACCACTGGCCGAGACCTTAACCTGTCGATCGGAGGACAGCAAAACACCGCAGTGAGCGGCGACATGAACGAGCGGATCAAAGGTGTACGCAAGAGCCTGGCAACCGTGAGTCAGCGACTCCAGGCACCCACCACATGGCTGGGTTCCGAAACGGTCAACGTGTTGTATGTCTTGGGCGATCTGATCGATCTGGTGGAACAAATGAATACCGCAATTGCCACGCACCAGCACGGCCCCACGCCGCCACCGGCAAACGCCGCAGCCTTCACAGCTCATGCCGCGAAGGCTGCTGAGTTGTACGCAGAACTGGAACCCATCTCGGCATAAACAACTTCAAGGACGCCCACTTGCACGATATCCGTTGCGGCCATTGCTGTCGCAAACTTGCCGCTGCCAGCGGCTTCACCGAACTACAGATCAAGTGCCCGCGTTGCCGGACACTCAACCACCTGAAGGCCCCGAGCCTCCCCCCAGCGTGCCGCGAGCATCCAGAACAACGAGTTCATGAATGCCGCAACCCACCCTTGGCAGCCTGTTCGCAGGCATAGGAGGCTTTGATGTCGGATTTGAAAACGCGGGATACCGCAGCGCCTGGCAAGTCGAACTCAACCCCATCAACCGGGCTGTGCTTGCCGATCGATTTCCCCATGCACAGCAATTTGAAGACGTGCGCCAGTGTGGCGCTCACAACCTCACCAGCGTTGACGTCCTCACCGCCGGCTTCCCCTGTCAGGACATCAGCATCGCCGGTTGCCGAGAAAGCAATCGAGACACCCGCGGACTGCGCGGCGAACGCAGCGGATTATTTTGGGAAGTCGTACGCATCCTCAAAGAAACTCAACCTCGCTGGGTGGTGCTTGAAAACGTCGTTAACCTGCTCGCTGTCAACGATAGCCACGACTTTGAAACAGTCATCCGGGCCCTTGCGGACTGCGGGTATGTGGGATTCTGGCGAGTGCTTAATGCTCAATATTTCGGAGTCCCCCAGCAACGTCGTCGCGTATTCCTGGTCGCCGGTTATCGACGCATGCCCCCCTTCGAGTTCCTGGCTGACGCCGCGCCAGTGGACGCAATACCTCCAGCGTCTCAATCGCAGCAATGGCCACGCCCAGCGGATGCCTGGGCTGCCAATACTCTATTGGCAAACAAAGCCGGCTCCCAGATCGCTATGGGCTGTACCACTTTCGTCGCTCACCCGAACCGATGGCATCAGATGGTTGAGCGGCAGCGAGCGGCTGAAGATGATGGGTTTTGCCTCGGACTGGATGAGGCCCACCTTGCAGAGGCTTTCGCTGCCGGAAACGCCGTTGTTACGCAGATCGCGCAGTGGATTGCAGAACAGTTGATTCAAGTGCGTTGAGGCCAGAGTGGCGGCGCGTGGGTAATCCTCCACGCGCCTGACCTACAGCCAAGTCCCAATACACTGGTGAATCAATCGATAGGTCTCCATGGCCTCATATACCGTTTTTGCTTTCCACTCCACACCGACTGATTCACTTCCCAACATCTAACGTATTAAGTGAAAAAACACCAAAATGCATTTTTAGTATTCAATAATGATACAACCATTGGAGCCTCGTCCTCCCTGCTGACCAACATGCGCTTGTTGGCTACTAGAATTAATCATCCCTCCATGTCCCCCTTTACCTCCAGTCCCTCCACTACACGCGCTTGAACTTGCTGCGCCGCCGTCTCCCCCTTCACCACCATTGAACCCAGTTTGACCGACGTTTCCCCATCCAAGAGCACAATTTGAGCCTGAAGGACTACCGCCACCTCCACCGGAACCAGGATCGTTTGTCATTCCTCCTGCGCTACCGCCGGCACCGCCCTTCCCACCATTTGCGTAATAGGTTCCCGGCATGTAACTCTCATTACTTCGACCTAGAGTCCCAATAACTACCTTACTGCTGCCTCCGTCACTGCCACTACCACCGTTCACGCTAAGACTACCGGAACTTCCGCCAGCACCTCCTTGGCCGATAAGTATTTGCAATTCTTGATTCGAATTGAGATTGACTCTACAAGTAACGCTACTTGCACCGCCGCCGCCTCCACCACCAGCCCCCCTTCCCTTAAGCACAAGCGCATCCCAGCCACTGCAGTGGTCTAATTTCCCCGGACACCCCGATAGGTGGAAAATACATCTATCGAGGAGTTATTCATGACCAAAAAACGCAGAGCATTCGACGACAGCTTCAAGCTGCAAGTCGTGAAGATGATCAAGGATCAGGGGCTAACCGTTATGCAGGTTTGCCAAGATCTGAACATTGGTGAGACAGCCGTTCGACGCTGGGTTCAACAGTACGAGGCAGAGCAACTGGGGCAGGCCGGAATCGGCAAGCCATTGACGGCAGAGCAACAGCGCATCCGGCAATTGGAACAGGAAAATCGCCAGCTCAAGATGGATAACGACATCTTAAAAAAGGCTACGGCCTTCTTTGCCCGCGAGCTGAAGTAAGGTATCGACTGGTTCGGCAGCTGCAACAGAAGGCCTATTCAGTGACACATGTCTGTCGGTTACTGAGCATCAGTCGCTCGGGCTTCTATGAGTCGCAAAAGCGTGCTGATGCGCCCGTCCGGCAGAGTTGTCCTGTCGTTGTGCAACTCAAGGCGTCTTTTGCCGAGAGTGGTGGCTGCTACGGCAGCCGGCCCTTGCGCGACGCTTTGCGCGGCAAAGGCCTGTCTGTTGGACTGTATAAAATCCGCCGTTTGATGCGTGCCAATGGGCTACGTTCGGCTTGGAAGCGCAAGTTTGTGCACACGACCGATAGCAATCATGATCTGCCGATTGCCGAAAATGTACTGAGCCGAAAATTTGATCCGGCGGCGCCAAACAAGGCTTGGGTGGCAGACATCACCTACATCCGCACCCGCAGTGGCTGGCTGTATCTGGCCGTGGTGTTGGACTTGTTTTCACGCAAGATCGTGGGCTGGTCGATGGCTCCGAACATGCCGGCAGAGCTGGTGTGCACTGCGATGCAACTGGCCATCGCACAGCGCCAACCGCCGCCAGGCCTGATTGCCCACTCGGATCGTGGCAGCCAATACGCGAGTGCAACTTACAGAGATTTACTGGCAAGAAACGACATGCAGCAGAGCATGAGCCGTAAAGGTAATTGCTGGGACAATGCGGTGATGGAACGCTTCTTCCTGAGCTTGAAAATGGAGCGGGTATGGCGACGTGACTATGCCAATCATACCGAAGCGATCCGCGACATCACCGAGTACATCGTTGGGTATTACAACAACGAACGGCTTCACTCGAAACTGGGATATCTGCCACCGACCGTCTATGAGCGGGCGATGGCGTCAAAACCACCTATCGAGGTGTCCGGAATTAGTTGACCACTGCACACCGCCCCCTCCACCCGCGCCGCCGCCAGCACCAATAAGGGTGAAAGTCACAGAGCTAACTCCTTCGGGGGGGGAAAAGTAGTCGTCCTTAATAAATACCTGAGAAGCGGCACTTGTGAGCGCCGCTGAAGAAAAAGCGAACCCGCCAGCTAAGACTTTAATTGCACCTTTCATGACCGCCATAGTCACTCTCCTTGGGCACTTGGGAACTCAGATTTGAAGCTCCCAAGTCATAGAGTGATCAATCCACAATAAATTAGCACCTGTCATAAATGACAGTGAAACAGAATCATTAGAAATTATATGTGCAATATTAATAACCAAATCACCTAACTGTTCAGGGTTTGCAAATTCCATCGCCTCACCAATTTCAGGTGTAAGAATCCCCAGGCGATAGCCGCGCGCAGTTGAATTTTTTTGAGATGTAGAGCGTCTAGTCCTATAAGATTGGAAAGCTTATATTCTGATCTTTTAAAGGAGTTGATGATGCAAGGAATGCCAAAAACCAGTGTGCTGTTGCTCGTCATATTGCCATTACTAGCAGCGTGCACCAGCCCTAGGCCGGTTGATGTCGACGGTAAATTTCCACAACAGGATATGGTGCTTTCCGGTGCGCAAATTTCTAAAGTTGGACGCTCTATTGTAGATAACTGTGCAGTCGGGTGCCCATCTGGCGGTGGCGAGGTCACAATTATTCGCGATGCCTACACCCTGAATAACAACGGTTCCACAAAATTCGCCAACTGGGTCGCTTACAAGATCACAAAGGAAACCCTGCCCCCAATCGTCCACGCAATTGGAAAACTGACCCTGACCTTTCGCCAGACGAAACGCTGAACCCGGTGGATTACAACGGAGCTTACGTTGCCTTGGACCTGGACAAGGGGCATCAAGCCAATTTAGCTTCGATGGCGGGGATTACGGACTGGCAACCTCTGAACTACCTGAGCAACATTACGCCGCAAAAAGAAGACCTGAACCGCGGCGCCTGGGCTCGGCTGGAGAATCAAGAACGCCGCTTGGGCAAAACGCCTGGTATCGAAGCGGTATATGTGGCGACAGGTCCGCTGTACGAAAGGTCAATTGGAACCTTACCGGGAACCAACAAAGTCCACACGATCCCAAGTGGTTACTGGAAAGTCATATTTTTGGGCAACTCACCCGCCGACGGCAGGTTTGCCGCGTTTATCATGGAGCAAAACACGCCACGCGATGCCGACTATTGCGAATATCAGGTGACGGTGGCTGACATTGAGCAACGTTCAGGACTGACGTTGTGGAGCAATTTACCCAGCGATCTCCAGGAGACGCTGAAGTCCAAGCCGGGAAATTTACCGCTTGAGATTGGCTGTGCACCGGGTGTGTTGAGGCCGGTGGTATATCCTCCTGATAATCCATCAGACTATAGGTAGATGGCTGCCGAGCGGCCACGCTCGGCAGTGAGCAAACCCTACCAATCAAAGATGATTGGGGCAGAGGACACCAGCGAAACCGAGTCGAAAATTTAGGCATTTTTCATCTCTCGACTTTAGAAGTATTTCTGCTTTCTCTTTATATAGAGAAGCACTGCTCTTTATATGGAACAACTGGAAAAACCCCAACTCAGTTACAAAACAAACGATTACCAAAAGATATCTTTAGATATCTAGTGGCAGCTGCCTACCGTTCGTCGGATAACAGGTTTACCTTAAATGGTAAACCAATAGGCAGTCCTGCCTATTAGACCTATTTGACGAAACAGGTGTTACCTACGTGAAACCCGCAGTTTTCCAAGGCCTCCAGAATAATTTGGAATTTTTAAGCTCTAAAAACGGCGAAACCCGCACGCAGGCGGGTTCCGAGGGCAAATTTTTTGTGGTTGATTCCCTGAGGAAAACCTATGGTAATCTCACCTGACCATTTACAGCCGTACACCTTTGTTACTCGCATCTCAAAGGGTATTGGCATGTGGCCAAACCGTCAACCGTGCGTTAATTCGTTAATTCGTTAATTCGTCCTTTAATCATTGCGACGAGTTTACGAGCTGGTTTACGGCTTTGTCATTGCGTACGTGGAAAGTTGTTTGCTCCGTTTGTTGTTCGGAGCAAATTCCACCAACCTTTTGGAGTATTCGCCCATGCGATCCTTCATTCAGAAATATCTTCCCGAAGAACTGATTCGAGCGTTTCAGGCTGCTTATTGGTCGATTCGTTTGATCAGGATAATTCAGGAGGTGTGAACGCAAAACGGGGGCCATTTGGCCCCTGTTTTCGTCAGGATTGTTGCAAGGTTTTCAAGGCTGTTCGCAAAGCTAACGAAACGGAGACTTCGATTTTGAAACGCTCATTCCGTACTGAAGAAAGCATCCAGGCAGAAAAAATTACTCGAGATGCAGTGGTGCCATTCCTGGCCGCTCATGGTTTTCAGGACTTATCCGAGAATCTGAAAATTTCTGGCTCCGCAATCACACAACTCATTTCCGCACGATCACCGCAAGGTGAGCGAATAAAAATGCGTGTGCGCCTATGCTGGCGACGACGTAGCGCCAAGGACTTGAACTACTCTGCCGCGCAGTTGAGTGCCCGTTTGATCAACGGTGACTGGAACGCGACGTTAGATAAAACAATGCAGCGCGATCTTGAGCAGGGGATCACCCACAACCTGCTTCTTCAACGGAGTGGTGCCGTTATCCTTTTCGCTGCGTTGATACCCAGCGATCAAATGAAAGGCATCTTCGACGCCCAATCCTTGGTGAGCCAGGATCTGATCGACAGTGGGCAGATGAAAGGTCTGAGGAAGAACCACTCCAAAAACGGTAGCAGTCCTACTATTTGGTTGATGGATAACAGGACCCCTGAGGCGCACCGAGTCGCTGACGTCCTTTGGAAATGGGAGGGGGTGCTCGACTTGGCAAAACTCCCTTTCTTCGTGCCCGAGGATGATCAAGACGCAATTGACGACTGCACGCTGCCCCTTGACTACTCCAGAATCGGCAACGATGTGCCATCGCAACGATACGTGCTTCGTGCCGAATTCCCGCGAGATCGTAGGGTGAGGAAAGCCGTACTCAATCGCACAGATGGTTGCGAGAGGGAGGGGTGTTCAAACGCACGTACCTACAGCGGCTTTCTCGATGTCCACCACATCCTGGGGATAAAAATGGGTGATCAGGTCTGGAACTGCGTGGCTCTATGCCCGAACTGTCATCGAGACGCACACTTCTCCCCAGAATCAGACCGTATCAACTTAGAGCTGCTTCAATTTGCAGCCCAATTCGAAACTATTAATGGTTGACCGATACGCGGAGGACGGTGGTGGATTCGGGTGTGGACATTCAGAAAGAATTCCAGCTAACGGCGCCTCCCAAACTCAATAGCGTTTATATGGAAAAATAACCAATATTTTCCGTGTGACGCCATCATATTTCTTCAAGCAGAAAAACAACTTCTTGAAATTTTAGGCGCGCCCGCCTAGTTATGACAACCACTCGTCGGATTGTTTTAATATAGGAGAAACATTAGAGTTTCGTATACATATAGGTGGGCAAAACGGTGCAACGGACCAAGCCCAAGCAGAACGCTCGTTAGACCGAATGTTACCCCATAGGTCGGCATAGGTTTAGCCGCTAAAAAACGACGAAGCCCGCACGCGGCGGGCTTCGGGTAGGCGCTTTCAAGTTGATATCCTTTCGGAAGACCTGTGGTAGCATCCTATTGCACCACTTAAAGCAACACATCTTTGAATCTGGACAATTTGAAGGGTATGGCTCTGTGAATGGCTCGTCAAGCTAGATAATGTGCCAAAATATCGTTAGTTCCGATCTTAGTTTAGCTAAACAATGCTGCTAGCTACGATCGCTAATGGTAATGGAATGTGATGCTAGCGGGATTGCCATCAGGAAAGTGGGAAACTCCGTTACTACTTCGCTTGGTAACGGTATCTACTAACCTTTCTAGGTTCTCATCATGAAGCTACTACTAAACCGGTATCTTCCTGAAGAGATGATTCGAGCTTTGCAGGCCGTTTATTGGTCTATACGCTTGGTTATTCTCGCTCGGGATATCTAAAGCAGTAATGAAACAGGGGCTTCGGCCCCTGCTTCTATTTGAAAATGTGAGCTACTTGTTACTCAAGCCTGCACCACCAAGACTGCGCGTAAGCGCAACCATCGACGTACTCAATCCCGCTCAGTACGAATCCGGTGACAGCCATTCCAGCGAGGGTCGCATCCAGCAGATGGGGCAAAGGATCTCGATCCAAGGGCATCGCCACCTCCACTCGAGCGACGTTGGCAGCTCTACCTAACTGTTCGCAAACGCTTGAATTGACCATTACATTGCCCCTTATCGCTGGGTACTGGCGCCGTGCTTTGGCGTCGAGCGCGATACCACGGGATCGCATCGGGGTGACCAACATATGCACGCGGACGCCCCTATTCATCGCTGTCGATGTCGAGCAAGGATTCGATCGCGTAGGCCAATGCACTGTCAGCCAGTTCCAGCAGCTCGGCCAGATCATCTTTGTCTATCAGTTTGTCGCGGTGCAATGCATTAGCCCATCTCAGCAGTGCCCTGTGATGCGAACCGGGTTGGGCGAGTAACGCTGTCCTATCTTTCAGCATGACTCCCCATTGGGTAAGCCTATTCGGTTCGTCTCGCATTGCTTTTACAAGTTGTCTGTTCACGGCTCGGCACCAACGCTAGAAATACTGTATGCTTAAACAGTATAATCAGTCGCGACGAATTGCATCCATTTGTGCCGACGAAATGCCTCACTAACCCGTGCTGGCCTAGGCTTTAGCTGCGATGAGAGAGCCGCTCCACAAGACCTCGACCACGATTGCTGGCCAGATGGGGCACCTCCCCTCTTCAAAAAACTTCAGGCTCTCAACGGCGTGACATCGATAAAGGGCGGAATCACGTCGGAACTACATGAGTGCAGACCCAATGCTCGGCGGCGCGACATGTCATCTGTATATATATACAGAATTTAACCTTTTTGTAGGTACGCAAATATTGCGTCACACGCAACGCTAAGCAATACTGCACATGCATCCGAAAGGGGCTACCGGCGCAAAAACGAACGACGAGGCCGGTACGCTCACAGCTTGGCTGTGCAAATTTTGATCATAAAGCCAGCTTGTGAGCAGGGCGCCCTTGAGGCGCTTTTGTTGTTTTTTGGGTGAGAGCCCCAATTGCACGTATCTCGTCGGCTGCATTACGTAGGTTCAACAGGTCTCTTACCTTTGTACACATGGAGGACGACATCGTGTTCAGTGCTAAATCGATAGCTAATTATTTTTTGGAACTGGCCGCCGCCAGTGGCCAGTCTATTAGCCCGATGAAGCTGCAGAAGCTGGTGTATTACGCACACGGATGGTACGCGGGATATACCGATCGCCCTTTGATCAATGAAGCGGTGGAAGCTTGGCAGTATGGGCCGGTGATCCCGTCCCTTTATCATGAGTTTAAAAGGTTTGGGTCGGGATCAATTGAAGGCAAGGCGATCGAGTATGACGCCCTAGGCGTGAGAGAAGCATCGCCACCCTCGGATCCAGATATTCGAACTTTTTTACAGAATGTGTTCAATAGCTATGGACAGTATTCGGGAATTCGCTTGTCTGAGATGACCCATGCTTCTGGTACGCCCTGGGACACTACTTGGAGCAAATGCAAGGGGATGCGTGGTGTTGATATCCCATTCCCTGAGATCGCCTCGTACTTCAAGACAGCGGTACAAAAAACTCAACAGGCAGCCCAAGCTTGAGTGCCGAAGAGGCAGGGCCTGACACGCGGAAAATCGGGTCGCTTCAGATAGACCCGTCGGTAGAACCTGCATCGCGGCAAACTACCGGTTCCGGAAATGATGAAAATGCCTTTTTTGCTAACGGTAAAGAGCATTTTCATTTACAGCACAACCAGCAAAACCTTGGATGGTTGGGGAAATTTTGGGGGGCTACTAATACTGCAGCTCCAACGAACATTGCAGGGTTTGTGATTGCTATCTCAGCCCTGTTGATCGTCGCGAGCTTCGCTATCACCCAGTCCGCTGAACTCAGCGAAGCCCGTAAATGGCTTTATGGGCTAACAACCTCAGCATTGGGGTTTGTATTCGGTTCTGCGACAAGGAAGTAGCCGCAATAACTAAAAGCCCACTTTTTTGTGGGCTTTTTTTTGCCTCTTGCCCAGCTTCTAACTTGACAACCCTTCAGTGCGTTACTTGCAATGCGCCCAAAAAGGGTTCGCTTCACTCGTGAAATATCAGGAAAGCATGCGCTGACCACATGTAGAGAGCGTTTTCACGGCGAGAAAGAAAACCTCGTGTAAAAGCACTTTTCCCCCTCCCGCCGGCGGGCTTCTCGTCCTTTTTTTGCGCAAAACGACAGCTGCTGAAACCATGATGCGCGCGCGCGATTACTGGGCACGATGCCAATATGGTCAGTCTCACACTGTGAGACGTTTGGAAAAAGAGGGAAAAACTAAGCCTGCGAATGTCCACAAATTGTCCACACCACAGAGGAATATTGCCGATCCATTTCCATTATGTACCTGAAAAATATGGCTTTTTCTGCTTTTCCAAGCGATCATTGGAGGGATGCACGGACTTGTAATCAGTAGGTCCCGGGTTCGACTCCTGGTGCCGGCACCATACAAAACGAAGCCCCTGCAGAAATGCAGGGGCTTTGTTGTTTCTGGGTGGTTATATTTTTAGCCGCGTTTCAGCTTCAGTAGAAATAGCGCCTTTCCTCCGCACACGTCGATCTAATCGCCAGACGCCCTTCTCCCACAAAGCACGGCTTTTGCCCAAAATGCCCGAATTTCCGCTTTTATGCCAAATTATGAACTGGCAATAATTATGGCCTGCCCATAAAACGGTGAAATTGCATGAGCAGCGTTTCTCAGCGCACTGAACCGGCGCAGTCAATGACAACCGGGTTTCCCAGTCCAAGAGTGCTTGATGCCTCGACGCTTGGTTCCTCCGCCGCAGAGAACGGCACCGGCGTTACGCGTGCGGCCTCACCGGCCTTCATCTGACGTACAGACTCCAGTAAGCCCCGCTGGAATTGCTCCAGTTCATCGACCATCGCTGATCTCCTCGTTTTGTTGCTTAGAAAAGGCCAAGGACGAGTGGTGGTGTATGCCCTCGCCGATGCGAGGGCTTTTTGCGTTTCAGACCTGACTGATTTCGAGCACAAACGAAATCTTCTGCTGACTCGCACTCCACACATAGCGCAAATGCTTCCCCTGCTTCGGAATCGATACGGCTGGCGGGCGAAACGCCGCAATACATTCGTGACCCGGTAAGCGAACACTGTTATAGAGAAGTCCCCACGACTCGATTTCGCGCAGTTGTCGGGCGAATAGCTGAGACGGCCCGTAAGCGTCCGGATCCGGATTGTGCAGCTCAGGGTGCTCGTGGCGGATATCGTGCAACGGTTTAACCACCCGATTAACGTAAGTCCGCATGGTCAACTCGAGATCCGCTTCTTGGGTCGCCGCAAGAAATCGTTCCTGGTGGTAACAGGTCTCGGCGATGGCAGCAGCCTGACTGCTTGCAGCGTAGTAAACGCCGAAGGTGCCATCGCAGAAACGACTGCGTTTACCGATGTGGGTGAACGCAGCCATCACCGGAGTCGAGCCGGGGCCGGAAAGTCGATCTTCGGGTTGCACGCGGGCGAGTACGCCGGCCTGTTCTATCAGGCGATCATTGGTCAGTGCTTCAATCGCGTAGGCAACTTCCAGGTCTTCAGGATCGAGCACGTCTTCGAACAACGCAATTGGCGGGAAGCTGCTGTTGACGATCCGGTAGGCCCGCGACCATTGCACATCCACCAAATCGGGCACTTTCAACCGCGCACCCCGTCGAGGTAGCGACGCACATCGGCGATATCGACTACGCGCCCGGCGAGCATGTAATCCAGTGCTGTTTTTCCGTTGAAAGGCGCCGCCGTGTTCGAGCTACTGACCCACGTGTAGGCGCGCTCTCGGCTGTTACTGAAGATGATGCTCAACGCCTTGTGAATTCCCATCAGATACGAGATGCGCTCAAGGGTATCGTTGGGCAAACGAATGTTCGGCAGATGTTTGTATTTATAGAACGTGGTGTTGCCGACGCCGCCGAGCAATGTGCGTTGCTGCTCGGCGCTGCAGCCCCAATGCTCCATAAGGTTGAAGAAGAACTTCAGCGCGACGCGACCGGCTTCGGGGGCGTCGAGTTGTTCGCGTGGGGTTGGGGCTGGGGATGAGGTAGGCATAGACGCCTCCTGATGTTTTGTCTTAGCTGAAGACTAGTACGTAACTGTAACTTTTTAGAGTTTTGATACACAAACGAACAATCGTAACAATCAAACGCACAGAAGCCGGAGCCAAGCCGGCTTATGTATTTCTGCGCTATCTAAACAATTCCGAATGGCTCCCCAAATCCACAAACGTGATCAGGTCTGGGCGTGTGTTCTCATAAACCAACAGAAAATCGCCACCGATATGACACTCGCGGAATCCAGACCAATCTCCAGTCAGCGCATGATCCAGATATTCTGCCGGTAATTGCTGCCCCAAGAACAACAACGCCATCACATTCCGGACGTCGTTCATGTCTCGCCTTCCGGCACGGTTATAACGATCCCAAGACTTCTTGAATTCAGAAGTCTGTGCACACTGTTTAGGCCGATCAGCGCGTTTTTGCGTTTTCTCCGGTTTCGCCATCAGCAGTCCTCAGCATGTCGTCTATGGAGTCGAAACGCTGACGGATTTCTCGTGCTTCCATCATTGCGCGCGCCGTTTTCTCTGATGGAACTCGCACCTCGAAGGGAAGCCCCTGAGTGGCAACAACCTGTCGCAGAAAAAGTCGCATAGCGTCGCTGATGCTCAGCCCGCAAGCGTTTAAGACTTCAGTGGCACGCGTTTTCAAATCCTCATCAATGCGGCAACGCACATCGGTAGTTTTCAGTAGTGCAGCCATTACAATTACCTCGTTGTGATTTTGTAGCTACATCAGCGCTACCTCTACATTGTGGTCGGAGGGATCTTCGTCGGTCAACGCGAAGTGGATAGGTGGTTGTTAACCGCCATGGATCGAAGGCCAGGCATCTATTTCAACTCCTTTGACAGGTAAGCGCTATCAGCTAAATCGCTACTCTGCCTGAGATCGTTCTGCGCGTGACGCAGGCAAAAACCTCGGAAGATGTAAGCCGTTTCTCATCGGAAAAACCGCCCCCACGCACCAAAACCACGCACTTTTTTTGACCTCCATCACCCCGACGTCACCAAAAACCCCGATCCTGTGTCAGCCTCCAGCCATCGGCGGGGACATCAATTCGCTACTAAACCCGCGACAACTATGCTCAGGTACAGGAATATAGCCAGCATATGGCGCCGGATCGGCAGTCCCGTAAACAACAATACCCAGCCCACTTTAGAGGGCATTACCCATGGATAGCAGAACCTTACGCAACCTCATGCGCATCGTGCAGACCGGCTCGTTGTCGGCCGCAGCCGAGCATTCGTGCCTGACTGTGCAGGCGTTGGCCGCGCAGTTGAACAAGGTCGAAGAGCAGTTCGGTTTCCGCTTGTTTCGTCGTTCCAACAAAGGGCTGACGCTGACGCCGCAAGGCACTGAGCTGACGCCTTACATGGACAAAGTGCTGATTGCCACGCGACAGATGGAAGAAAAGGTTGAGGCGCTGAAGGTGCCGGGCCAGCGCACGTTGAAGGTGGCGTTGAACAATACGTTGTCGCCCGATTTCAACCGGCGAATGATCGGACGCCTGATCGAGGTGTTTCCCGATTATCAGATGGAATTCAGTTACGCCGAGTCGATGGAAAACCTCAGCAAACTGAAAAACGAGGACTTTGATCTTGCTGTGTTGATCGGCCCGCAACGACCGGGTCTACCGAGCATTGTGTTGCCGGACGTGCAGGTGCAAGTGGTCGGCGCGCATTGCGGCCAGGAAAATGATCCGCTGACGTTGCTGGGCAACAAGTTTCAGGTACGTCCTGCGGAAGATTGTCCGTATTCCCACAGCTTTTTGCGTTTTCTCGACGCTGGGTTGGGCAATCACGAGAATGGTCAACGCATGGTTTATTCGTGCAGTGAAACGTTGACCCTGTCGCTGATCACGCAAATGGACGCGGTCGGCATGGTCTCGCGTGAGGCCGCACAAAAAAACGGCCTGACGATTTTCCCCGGTTTCGAGGATTTCCTCGAAGTGCGCCTGGCGGTGAACAATCCGGAGTTGTCGAACCAGGCGCTCAGCGACGTCGTCGATCTGCCGTTACATGAACGAGCCGAGCGCAATGTACGCAGCCGTCCCAACCGCCACACTGAGAAAGAGGTTTTTGCTGAAATACGCACATAACAACGTCGGAATCGCGGCATAGAATTCCGGGCGATCGAGCTGTATGTGCTGATCCTTGATCAACAAGGGTGTCAGGCTGATCGCAGCGACGATCGCCACCGGCAAGTATTCCAGCGCCCGCGCAACAAACGGCGGCCAGTGCTCGGTGTTGACTTGCAGCGGCAAGGCGCGTGGCAGGAAGGTCACGGCCATCATCAGCGCGACCACCAGAATCAGGAACGTTTGGTCAGGCATACACCCACTCCGCAGCCCACAAACGTGGCGATGAAAACGTTAAACGGCGAACTGCCGATCAGGCTCAGTGCACCCATGCACAGCACCGCGGCCGCAGCGGCGATGAGTTTGTTACGCGTATTGCACAGCGACACCAGCACGTAGAGCATCATCGCCGTCAGTGCGTAGTCGAGCTGGTATTTGATCAGGTGCGCGGCGTACTGCGCGCACACCGCGCCGAGCAAACCGCCGAGCACCCACGAGGTGTGGCAGAACAGGTTAAAGCCGATCAGGTAGCGCACGTTGACCGGCGCACCCGTGCCGAGCTTCACACTGTGGAAAGCGAAGGATTCGTCCGTCAGGCCACCGGCGTAGCACCACCGCTCCATACGGCTCAGGCCCAATGCACGCAGGGCCTTGGCCATGTACACCGACATCAGCATATGCCGCGCATTGATCAGGAAGGTGGTCAACACAATGGTGGTCAGCGATGCGCCGCTGGAGATCAGCGCCAGTGCGGCGAATTGCGAAGCGCCGGCATAGACGAACAAGCACATCGCAACCGGCAGCCACATCGGCAACCCGGCGTTGACGGCCATCAGCCCGAACACGAATGACACCGTGAAGTACCCGGCGACCACCGGGCTGGCTTCGGCAAACGTGCGCGACGGCTGATGGGCAGCCATCAGCGGCGCACTGCCGGACGTTTCATTCATAGATCCCTCTCAAATGTCCGTTCGCCATGGGGCTCGCAAAAACCCTGGGCAGTCCAAAAACGCTTGCCCGCGAGGTTAGCATCGTCAACGAACAGAAACATCCGCAACACACCCACGCGCTTCATGTCGGACGAGGCGGCTTCAACCAAACGTTGACCGACGCCTTGGCTGCGATAGCGCGGGCAGACGGCCAGATGATTGATCGTGCCGCGACTGCCGAGCATGCCGCCGAGCACTGCGCCGACGATTTCGCCGGCGATGTCGAAGCCGAGATACGACGTCGTGGTTTTCTGGATCAGCACGCCGCGCAGGCACTTGGCGTCCTGCCATTCGCAGAAGGACACTTCGTCGAACTGGCGGAAAAAGCGCTCCATGCGCTGCGCATCCTTGGCCGTGGCGCGTCGCAGCACCACCGGCGTCGAGCACTCGACGCCGTCGATTGGGGTGATCTGATTAGCGAACAATGTCGAAAGCGGTCCCGGGCCGCGAGAAGGAAATCGCCAGAATCTG
Source organism: Pseudomonas sp. 4CAES_32.4 (assembly GCF_058136335.1). Classification (NCBI taxonomy): domain Bacteria; kingdom Pseudomonadati; phylum Pseudomonadota; class Gammaproteobacteria; order Pseudomonadales; family Pseudomonadaceae; genus Pseudomonas; species Pseudomonas sp. 4CAES_32.4. Next base: position 343,601 of record NZ_CM176882.1, on the reverse strand, counting down.
CCGGTACGCCATGGCATGGGTGTGACTGTTGCGCGCTGGCGTCACGTAGTGGCGCATGTCGCGGTCGAGGAAATAAGTGGTGTCGAGAATTTCCTGGTAAGTGGTCGACGCCAGTTGATGCTCGTGAATGTCGTACAGACGACTCTCCGCACCCTCAACGTTATTGCGCCCCCAGAAATGCACACCGCTGAACGGGTAACCGTCGCAGTGAATCCCTTCCGGAGTGATTTCAAGTTGCTTGCCCGGTTTAATTTCAATGCGGATCTGATGGATCTGGCACTGCCAGATTTCATCGTGCAACTCTTCCGGCAGCACGCTTTTGTACACTTCGAAATCGGTGTCGATCAGGCTGCGCATGACTGGAGAACTGATCACTTCATCGGAGAAATCCTGGAAGTGCCGCACCAGACCGCCGACATAAGCGTTGTTTTCCTTCGACTGCACGTACGCGCGGTGTTCGAGTTGCTTCAATTCACGCGTCTTCGGGTTGTACTCGAAGTCGCTGTAACGACGGTAACGCATGCCGGCTTCGGCCTGACCGTAGTAACTGTCAGGTTCCATGTTTTCCCAACTTTTGGTCAGTCTGACGAAGTCGGCGAAATGACCGTAGAGATTGAAGTCACCACCCTGGACGTTGACATATTTGTCGCGCCGTAGCGATTCGCCCACTTCTCTGTTCAAAACGATCATTACCAAATTCTCCGCTGCATTGAGCGGCCTAATCTATTAGGTGGAGAATTTGCGTCCATGAGAAAGAATTTCAGGCATTTAAAGCTCTGTTTGAAACGAAGTTTGAAGCGACTTAAAAACAACTTTTACATGACAAAAACACGGGTTTTTTCCGGTTTTCATCGAAAAACCGTCGAAAAAAAAACCCCGAGCCAGTCGGGGTTTTTCTCAGGTTTCTTACACTCGATCGATCATCAGAAGATGTTGATCGGGTAATCCACGAACACGCGCACTTCGTTGCCGCCCACGTTGTATTCGCTGGATTTCTGCGATACGCGCAGGATCGAGCTACGCAGTTTCACGCTCAGATCTTTGGCCGGGCCAGATTGCACGACGTACTTGAACTGGTTGAAGATTTCGCGCTCGGTGCCACCGGTGCTGGTGGAAGTGGTGATGTTGTCGCCACGCACGTATGCGAAGTTGTAGCTCAGACCCGGCACGCCGAATGCGCCGAAGTCCAGGCCGTAGCCCAGCTGCCAGCTGCGTTCGTCTTCAGCGTTGAAGTCCGACCAGTAGGAGTTGGCCAGGTAGATGGTGTTGCCACCGTCACCGACACGATTTTGATCTTTCTGGTAGCCGCCGTAGGCGTAGCCGAGGTTGCTGTCACCGGTAGAACGCTGATGCGCCACGGTGAACGAGTGCGGACCCGTAGCGAATGTAGCAGCCAGGCTCCAGATCTTGTTGTCGTCGCCGGTCACACCGTTTTCGCGGACATAGGAGTTGTCCAGCTTGGTGCGGTAGCCGTTGAAGTCCAGAGTCAGCGACTGATCCTTGTTGAACGGCAACACGTAGTTGGCGTTTACGTATTGTTTCTTCAACACGTCTTCAACGTCGGAAGCGTACAACGCACCCTTGAAGTGTTCAGTGAACTGGTAGCTACCGCCCAATACATTGATCGACTTCAGGCCACCGCTGTCACGGCCTTCATCGCTCTTGCGCGATTCGGCGGTGAATCGGCCGGCATTCAGCTCCAGGCCCTTGATCTCACGGGAGGTGATCAAAGTACCGGTGTAACTTTCCGGCAGCAGACGCGAGTTGTCGTAGTTCAGCACCGGCAGAGCCGGCATCTGGTCACCGTAGGTCAGCACGGTGTTGGAGAAGCGGAATTTTACCGCTGCGCCAGCCTTGGCCAGATCGCTGGAAGCATCGCCGTGCGTGCCTGCAACGTTGCCGTTGTCTTGCTTGAAGAAGTCGATACCACCGGCGCCGCTGCGGCCTTTGCCGCCATCCAGACGCAGTGCGTACAGACCGAAGGCGTCAACGCCGACACCGATGGTGCCTTGGGTGAAGCCAGACGAGAACGTACCGATGGCCGCTTGGCCCCACTCGGCTTTGTCGTCGTTACCATCTTTGTAATCACGATTGATGTAGGCATTGCGCAGCAGCACTTTGAGGCTGCTGTCTTCAACAAAACCTTTGGACTCGGCTTGGTCGTTAGCCATGGCCTGAGTGGCGCTCAACATCCCCAATGCGATCAGACTGATCCGCTTGTTCAACATTTTGTTTTCCTTATTACGGGTTGAAACGCGCTGTGTCGAACGGCTGAAACGGCGCTTTTTGCACTCTTCTTTTCACCCCGAAATAAAACGGCTCGCCAAAGCCAAACCTTGGCGAGCCCTTTCATTTTTTTTGAGTCATGGCGGTTGGCCACAGGCGTTGGGCCGAATCGTAGCCGCGCCCAGAACTATGTGTCAATTTCAAGAATCGTCTTTAAATAGGTAAAAAACGTCTAAGAAACGTAATTTTTGCGCTGGCTCCTTGCACGGAAATGCAGGCTTGCAGTGAATTCGTGGGTTAAATGCATCCACCGACACCGCATCATCCAAGTGTTTAATGCCTACTGTAGTTTTCGTGTCGCGCATAAAAAAGCGCCGCCATCCCGGCAGCGCTTTTACCAATCCCTGTTGTAATTCCTATCCTTCCATCACATCCCACAACGCTTCCAGTTCGGCCTCGCTGAACAGGCCAGCGGGGTAACGCTCGATCATCATCCGGCGCGGATCAGGTTCCCTGATCTGACGCGTTCCATTGGATTTCAACCAGTGCGCAACAATCTGGAGCGATTCGCTGTTGACGGCCATGGGATGCAAAGTCCGCTCGCTGATTACGTTCACTTCGGCGTTCATTTCAGCGCTCTCTCCCCGTTCGTGAGCGGCTACGTTATCCAAGGTTTATGACAGAACTGTTGAAGTTCTCCCCCCTCCCTAGTGCACGGGTGATGAATACAAGAGCTATGCCAAGGTTTCTCATTTGTCGACAAGTGGATACAAAGAAGCCCGCCGTCCTTTCGGGCTGCGGGCTTCTCTACGTGCATAGCGAGCTAATCATTGCCTGGCTGATTTGGTAATCAACTCAAGCTGTTACGACTCAACTCACTCTTTGTGCGGCGCTGGCTGCTGTTGGGTAAGGCAGTGGATATTGCCGCCACCCAGTAACAGTTCGCGGCCCGGCACCATCACTACTTCGTGCTGCGGGAACAGTTTCTGCAGAATTTCTTTCGCCGGCGCGTCCATCGGATCGTTGAAGCTTGGCGCGATGATGCCGCCGTTGACGATCAGGAAGTTCACGTAGGAACCGGCGAGGCGCACGGATGGATTGCGCTCCTGCGTACCGTCCATCGGATCAACACCGGCGCACTCTTCTTCGGTCGCATACAGCGGGCCCGGGATCGGCATCTTGTGCACCGTAAATGGGCGGCCCTTGGCGTCGGTGCTGTTTTGCAGCACGTTCATGGCAGCCTGGCAGCGTGGGTAGTTCGGATCCTGCGGATCGTCAGTCCACGCCAGCAACACTTCGCCCGGTCGCACGTAGCAGCAGAAGTTATCCACATGGCCGTCGGTTTCGTCATTGAACAAACCGTCCGGTAGCCAAATGATTTTATCCACAGCCAGATTGGCGCTCAGCACCGCTTCGATTTCTTCGCGGCCCAGGTGCGGGTTGCGATTGCGGTTGAGCAGGCACTCTTCGGTGGTGATCAGCGTGCCTTCGCCGTCGACGTGAATCGAGCCGCCTTCGAGCACAAAACCTTCGGTGCGATAACGCGGGCTGCGCTCGATCTCGAGGATCTTGCCGCCGACCTGCGAGTCGCGATTCCACGGTGAGTACAGGCCGCCGTCGAAACCGCCCCACGCGTTGAAGTCCCAGTTTACGCCGCGCACTTCACCGCTGTTGTTGATGACAAAGGTCGGGCCGCTGTCGCGCACCCAAGCGTCATCGCTGGACATCTCGACCACACGGATATTCGGCACGTCGAGACGGACACGGGCGTTTTCGTACTGGCCGGCGGAAACCGCGACGGTCACCGGTTCGAAACGAGCAATGGCTTTGGCCACGGCAGCATGGGCGGCTTGCGCCGGTTTGCCGCCCAGCCGCCAGTTGTCCGGACGCTCGGGCCAGATCATCCAGGTTTGCGTCTGCGGCGCCCACTCGGCCGGCATATAGAAACCGTCAGCGCGCGGGGTACTTTTCAAAGTGGTCATGGGATCTGGACTCCTGGGAACCGTCGAAGGCTTTCAAAGCGATGGCGACTTTATAACCGATAAATATCGTATTTAAAATCTCAAAAAATGTCTTCCGTCTAAAATAACCTAATTAAACCCGATACAAATCGAACTATGCGCACAAATCCTATGTGGGAGCGAGCTTGCTCGCGAAGGCGTCATACCAACCGGCATATCCTGGTCTGACACTCCGCTTTCGCGAGCAGGCTCGCTCCCACAGAAGATCCGGTGGGTTTACAGACCTTCCTCAAGCACCTGATCGAGCCTATCGACAAAGAAATCGACACTGCGCCGCGAGGTCACCATCGGCGGTTTGATCTTGAGGATGTTCAGATCATCGCCGGTCGGTTGCATGAAAATCCCCAGCTCGCGCAAGCGATCGCAGAGCAGCGCGGTTTCCTCGGTTGCCGGTTCCAGCGTCTCGCGATTACGGATCAGCTCCAGCCCGAGATAGAGCCCGGAACCATGCACCGCGCCCACCAGCGGATGTTTATCGATCAATGCTTCGAGCCGCGCCTTGAAGTGGCCACCGACGACCTGCGCGTTCTCCCAGAGCTTTTCTTCTGCCATGACGTCCAGCACCGCCATGCCGATCTGGCAGCTAACCGGACTGCCGCCCGCCGAGGAGAAGAAATAACCCTCGGCCTCCAGCGCCTCGGCGATCTCTCGACGGGTGATCACCGCGCCCAGCGGCTGGCCGTTGCCCATGCCTTTGGCCATGGTGATGATGTCTGGCACCACGCCCTGATCTTCAAAACCCCAAAAGAACTTGCCCATGCGCCCGTAACCGACCTGCACTTCGTCGGCGATGCACACCCCGCCCTGCGCACGCACCAAGGCGTAGACCTGCTTGAGATATCCCGGCGGCAATGAAATCCCCCCGGCATTGCCGTACACCGGCTCGCAAATAAATCCGGCGAGTTGGCGTTTCTGTTCGGCAAGCTTTTCCAGGTGATGCTCAACACTGCGCACATAATCCGCTGCCGAATCGGGGCCACGGAACTCACCGCGATAGGTGTTCGGCGCGGTCACCGGATGCACCCAATCCGGGCGGCTCTCCAGGGCTTTCGGGTTATCGGCGATCGAGGTCGACACTGCGTCAGCACCGACGGTCCAGCCGTGATAGGCCTCGAGTACGCTGATCATGTCGCGCCCGCCGCTGTAGGCCCAGGCCAGGCGAATGGCGAGGTCATTGGCCTCGCTGCCGCTGTTGACCAGAAACACGCGATCCATGCCCTCCGGCGCCAGTGCCAGCAAACACTCGGAGAACTCGGCAACTGCCGCGTAGTTGAAGCGCGAATTGGTGTTGAGCAGCGACCACTGCCGTGCCGCGACCGCCGCCATGCGCGGGTGACCGTGACCAAGCACCGCGACGTTGTTGAGCATGTCGAGGTAGGAACGGCCCTGCATGTCGATCAGGTGATTGCGCCAGCCGCGCTCAATGCGCGGCGGGTCGACATAATAATGTTTTTGCGTGCGGGCGAAACTGGCGTCACGCCGCTCCAGAAGGGTTTTCCCGTCCAGCTCTGGCTCGGCATCACAGGCCAGTCCCAGCAACGCCGCAGGCGAGGGGCAAAGCGCCTGCCAAGCCGCTGCGTGAGATGGCGTGCAAAACAGCGGCGCGTTCAAATCCGACCCGCGACACATCTGCACCCGCAATGGGCCGCTGACCGCGCCCAGCTCCTGACCTTTCACCAGTGCTGCGCCGCTGTGCAGCGAAGGCGTTACGCCCCACAGCCGCACGCTGAGCTGCGGGCCGTCCAGTTGCAAGGCACCGTCGGCTGCTTGATGCATGACGCCAGCGAACGGCGATTCCACTGCCGTGCCATTTGGCACGCGCAGTTCGACGTGCAACGGGAAGGTGTCCGGTTCAACGGCGCTATCGGGCTGGGTGCGTGACAAACGGTACTGACCATAACGGCTTGCCGCCAAACCATGCGCCGCCGCGGCTTCAGTCAACAGACGCTGGTCGATACCGTCCTGTTCCCAGTTACCGGCCTCGAAATGCGGGCTGAGAACACCGAGATCGATCAAGGCAAATTCGCGCCCGACCAGACCCGGCAGCAGAGGAGCAAAACCTGCGCTGTCGATCACCGGCAAAACGTGGCCGACGGCAGTCAGGATCGCCGCTTCCATCAGCGCCAGCGGCACCGAAGTCGCGACGCGGAAGATTTCCCTCTCGTGGATGAGGTTGTCGCGGCTGTAAGTATTCGCCGGATCGATGCTGACCTGTTGCTCGCCGCTGAGCACCAGCACTGCCGCGCGTGCAACGATCAATGGCCACAACGCCTGCAACTCTTCGTGCTGCAGCGGATTGACCGCGTGATACGCCTGCACGGCCGGCAAAATGACAAAAGGATCGCCGCCCGCGTGATGCAGCAGCGCCGCGCACGTCACCGACAGATCGGTGATCCGCCAGGTGCGCACCAGATCGCCGAAATCGATCACACCCTGCAACTGCCAATGACGCTGAGCGTCGCGCGCCCAAACGGCGTTGTCGTCGGTAATGTCCATGTGGATCGCCTGCACCGGCAGCTTGTCCTGCAACGGCTGCAAACGACGCTCGGCTTGCTCGGCGGCATCGGCGATCAATGCCCTCTGCTGTTCATCCTTGATCACCGGCAGCAAATGCTTGATCAGCGCGCTGGCGTGGCGCGCATCCCATTGCAGCGTGCGCTCAAGGCCCGGGTGATCGAAACCCGCCAGTGCCAGATCCATCTCGCCGCAGAGCCGGCCGAACCCGGACACCACCTCCCGGCCCAGATGATCGAGATCGGTCAGCGGCTGGCCCTCGATGTAATCGAGCAGACGCACATGCACCGCTTGGCCTGCCGTTTCCAGCGTCAACAGGTCCTGCCCATTGTTGGCGAAAATCACCCGAGGCACTGGCACATGGGAATGTTCAGCCAGATACTTGAGCCCGGCGTGCTGCGCCTGCAATTCCACCAGTGCGTAATCGCCACGGCAGATTTTCAGCACGAACCGCCCACGTGCGCTGTCGACGCGGAAATTGAGATCCTGCTGGCTGCCAAGCGCCTGCAACGTACCGCTGAGCCCGTAATGTTCTGCCAGCCACTGCTGGGCCTGCTCCGCAGAAACCTGCGGGCTGGGCAAACTGGCGCGATGAATCAACGTGGCGAGCGGCATGAAACGACCCCTGAAATTTTATTAGGCGCCTATATCGCCATTGCTTCTGGCGAGACGCAACCCCTAACCGTCGGTACACCGCTCGCCTCTATTTGTATTCGAACACTCGCGCCCTCCGGCACTTTGCGCAAGAATGGCAGCCATTCACACCTGTCTATGGAAATCCTCATGAATGTAATCACCACCGATCTACCCGGTGTTCTGATCATCGAACCCAAGGTTTTTGGTGACGAGCGCGGTTTCTTCTACGAGAGTTTCAACGCCAAGGCGTTCCAGGAAGCGACCGGGCTGGATACGCAATTCGTCCAGGACAACCATTCGCGCTCGCAAAAAGGCGTGCTGCGCGGTCTGCATTACCAATTGGAAAATACCCAAGGCAAACTGGTCCGCGTGACCGTCGGCGAAGTGCTCGACGTCGCCGTGGACATCCGCCGCAGCTCGCCGCATTTCGGCAAGTCCGTAGCCGTGCGTCTTTCTGCTGACAATCACCGTCAGTTGTGGGTTCCGGAAGGTTTCGCCCATGGTTTTGTGGTGCTCAGCGAGTTCGCCGAATTCCTCTACAAGACCACCAACTACTACGACCCGTCGTCCGAGCGCAGCATTCGCTGGGACGACCCCGCGCTGGGCATCGACTGGCAGCTGGACGAAGCGCCGAAGCTGTCGGCCAAGGATCAGGCCGCAGCGCTGCTCAAGGACGCTGACGTCTTCGCCTGAGGCCGGGCATAATGCGCCTGTCACCTCAGGCGCAACCGGCTTATGAAACCCACCCTCCCCCGCAGACCTCGCTGGCGCAGCCTCGCCCTGCTGGCCCTGTGTCTGGCGCCGTTGCTGTGGCCGCTGGAACATCTCGCCGAGCGCTACTACCGTAGCGAACTGGCCGGGCAAAACCGCCAGACCCTCGACCTGTACGTCGCCAACCTGCTGGGCACCCTGCACCGCTACGAAGTGCTGCCGCAGATTCTCGGCGATCTGCCGGCTCTGCGCTCGGTACTCGGCGCACCGGACGATGGCGTGAGCCAAGGCAACGCCAACCGATTGCTGAAGAACATCGCCGCGCAGACCGGCGCCGAAGTCATGTACCTGATGGACACCAACGGCCAGACCCTGGCGGCGTCTAACTGGGATAAGCACGACAGTTTCGTCGGCCGCAATTTCTCCTTCCGTCCGTATTTCAGCGAAGCCATGGCCGGGCGTCTCGGGCGCTTTTTCGGCCTCGGTACAACCTCAGCCAAACGCGGTTACTTCTTCGCCGCCGCCGTGCGCAACGGCGAAAAAATCATCGGCGTGCTGGTGATCAAGGTCGACCTCGATCACACCGAAAGTCTGTGGGGCAAAACCCCGGAACAACTGCTGGTGACCGACCACAACGGCGTGGTCATTCTCACCTCGCGACCGGAATGGCGCTTCCGCTCGACCCGTGACTTGAGCGACAGCGAGCGCTCAGCGATCACCGCGATCCAGCCTTATCCAACTCGCGAACCACGCCCCTTGAACCTGAGCCCTACCGCGTGGCTGATCCAGACCCACGACATTGCCGAGACCGGTTGGAGCGTGAGCATCCTTGCGCCGCGCACGCTGATCGATCGTCCGGTACGCACAGTGGTGGCCATCGGCGGCGCGACGTTGTTAGTGGTCATGCTGTTGGTCGGACTGATGATGCAGCGTCGTCGCCACTATCTGGAACGCATCGCGTTCGAAGCCAAGGCGCGCCGGGAGCTGGAGGGGCGGGTCGCCGAACGCACCAGCGACCTCGAAGGCCTCAACCGCCGCTTGAAGCAGGAAGTGCTCGAGCGCGAAACCGCACAGCAGGAATTGGTCCGCGCTCAGGATGATCTGGTTCAGGCCGGCAAACTGTCGGCGCTGGGCACCATGTCGGCGAGCATCAGCCACGAACTCAATCAACCGCTGGCCGCAATCCGCAGCTACGCCGAAAACGCCGAAGTGCTGCTCGATCATCAACGCACCGATGATGCCCGCGGCAACCTCAAACTGATCAGCGAACTGACCGGGCGCATGGCCTCAATCATCGCCCATCTGCGCGCCTTCGCTCGTCGTGATCGTCACGCCCCGGAGAGCGTAGCCCTGCAACCGGCGCTGGACGATGCGCTGGCGCTGCTAGCCAAACGGCGCCGCAGCATGGAGGTCGAGCTGATTCGCGACCTGCCCGCCGCCACGTTGTGGGTTGAAGCCGGGGAAACCCGTTTGCGTCAGGTGCTGGGGAATCTGCTGGCCAACGCGCTGGATGCCCTCACCGAAAAAGGCCCGCCGCGCAAACTGTGGTTGAGTGCCGAATCCACCGAGGACGGCGTCAATCTGTACATTCGCGACAACGGCCCGGGTTTCTGCATGGAAGCACTCGGCCGCGCCAGCGAACCTTTTTACACCACCAAGACCCGCACCCAAGGTCTGGGTCTGGGGCTCGCCATCTGTGAAACGCTGATGCGCGCCTTCGGTGGCGAATTGTCATTTGCCAATCACAAGCAAGGCGGCGCCCTGATCACCCTGCGGCTGCGCGCCGGCGCACCCGGGGTCAGCCTGCAACCGTCCGAGGATCGAAGTGCATGACCATCGACAATCGCATTCAGGTGGTGTTGATCGACGACGATCCACACCTGCGTCAGGCCCTCGGCCAGACACTGGATCTGGCCGGCCTGAAAATCCTGCCACTGGCCGAAGCCAAAGGTCTGGCCGGGCAACTGGAGCGTGACTGGCCCGGCGTGGTGGTCAGTGACATACGCATGCCAGGCATGGATGGCCTCGAACTGTTGAGCGAGTTGCACGCGCAAGATCCCGAGCTGCCGGTGCTGCTGATCACCGGCCACGGCGACGTGCCGCTGGCGGTGCAAGCAATGCGCGCCGGGGCGTATGACTTTCTCGAGAAACCCTTTGCCAGCGACGCACTGCTCGACAGCGTGCGCCGCGCGCTGTCGCTGCGCCGACTGGTGCTGGACAACCGCAGCCTGCGGCTGGCCCTGAGCGACCGCAATGAACTCAGTGCGCGGCTGGTCGGCCACTCGGCACCGATGCTGCGCCTGCGCGAGCAGATCGGCGCGCTGGCCGCGACCAAGGCTGACGTGCTGATCCTCGGCGAAACCGGCGCCGGTAAAGAAGTGGTCGCCCGCGCCCTGCACGATCTGTCGAGCCGGCGTAACGGCCCGTTCGTCGCGATCAACGCTGGCGCGCTGGCCGAATCAGTGGTGGAAAGCGAACTGTTCGGCCACGAACCCGGCGCCTTCACCGGCGCGCAAAAACGCCGGATCGGCAAGTTTGAGTTCGCCAACGGCGGCACCTTGTTCCTCGATGAAATCGAAAGCATGAGCATGGATGTGCAGGTGAAGCTGCTGCGCATGCTGCAGGAGCGCGTGGTTGAACGGCTGGGCGGCAATCAATTGATCCCGCTGGACATCCGCGTCATCGCGGCGACCAAGGAAGACCTGCGCCAGGCTGCCGATCAGGGGCGTTTCCGCGCCGACTTGTATTACCGCCTCAACGTCGCACCGCTGCGCATCCCGCCGCTGCGCGAACGCGGCGAAGACGCGCTGATGCTGTTCCAGCATTACGCCGACGAAGCCAGTGCCCGCCACGGCTTGCCGCCCCACGAGCTGCAACCGGCACAACGCGCCCTGCTGCTGCGCCACACTTGGCCAGGCAATGTGCGCGAATTGCAAAACGCCGCCGAGCGCTTCGCCCTTGGCCTGGAATTGGCGCTGGATAACAGTGGCGTCGAAGGCAGCGGCGGCAGCTCCGTCGAGGTCATCAACGGTGGGCTCAGCGAGCAAGTCGAACATTTCGAAAAGTCGCTGATCGCCGCAGAGTTGGCGCGCTCGCACAGTTCGGTGCGCAGCCTCGCCGAAGCCTTGGGCATTCCACGCAAAACCCTGCACGACAAACTGCGCAAGCACGGTTTGAATTTCGGCGACAGCAGCCATGCCGAGGAAAACGAATGAGCACTGACACTCGCTATCTGGAGTCGGTCCTGCATCACGACATTCCGCTGACCCGAGACATGGGCCTCAAGGTGCTGGACTGGCATGAGCAGCAGCTAAGCCTGCACTTGCCACTCGAACCTAACGTCAATCACAAAAGCACCATGTTCGGCGGCAGCCTCTACTGCGGCGCGGTGCTGGCCGGTTGGGGCTGGCTGCATTTGCGTTTGAAAGAAGAAGGGATCGAGGACGGGCACATCGTGATTCAGGAGGGGCAGATCAGTTATCCATTGCCCGTCACCGGCGATGCCACGGCGATTTGCCCGGCGCCCGATGCGAAGGTGTGGAAGAAGTTTCTGGCGATGTATCAGCGTTATGGACGGGCGCGGTTGACGCTGCACACGCGGATCGTCAATCAGGGCAGCGCAGACGATGCCGTGACGTTTAGCGGGCAGTACGTTTTGCACCGGTAAAGCAAGAAATCGCAGCCTTGCGCAGCTCCCACAGTGAAATACATTCCCTGCAGGAGCTGCCGAAGGCTGCGATCTTTTGATCTCAAGAGCGAGCCAATTCGAGCAATCTTGCGCGCCAAGCCGCTTTCGCCGGCAACGCCAAAAAGAACTCATTGAGCAGCGATTCCCGCGCCGGATAGCTGAACGCTTCACCGCGCAGATCCAGCACCTCACCGCCCGCCCCTTCCAGCACACCCTGCGCCGCCGCCGTGTCCCACTGCGAAGTCGGGGCCAGACGCGGATAGCAATCCGCCGCACCCTCGGCCAACAGACAAAACTTCAGCGAGCTGCCGATATTCGCCAATTGCAGCTCGCCCAGACTCGCACTCAACCCGGCCAGCAAACGCTCCTGTTCAGGACTGGAGTGGCGACGGCTGGCGACGACAGTGAACGCTTCGCCCGGCCCCGGCACATCACGCACCTGAATCGAAACCGGCGTGCCGCCCTGGTCGCAACGCCAGGCACCGAGCCCGGCACCGCCGACGTAATAACGACCGTTGGTCGGCATCGACACCACACCGAACACCACCCGACCGTTGTCGATCAGAGCAATATTCACCGTAAATTCTTCACTGCCGCTGATGAACTCCTTGGTGCCGTCCAGCGGGTCCACCAGCCACCAGCGCTGCCAACCGGCGCGGACGCTTTGCGCAATATTGGCGTCCTCTTCGGACAGCACAGGAATGCTCGGGTCCAGCGCCGTCAGCCCGGCGACGATCAGATGATGCGCGGCCAGATCCGCCGCCGTCACCGGTGAGTCATCGGACTTGGCCGTGACTTCAACGCCCGCACGCCAGAACGGCAGAATCGCTTCGCCCGCCTGCAAGGCCAACTCGACCACGGGTGCCATCAACGGATGGGGGAAATTCATCGACATCTCACTCATGACTGAAAGAAACCCCGTTGCGTCAGCAGGTCACGGGTCAGGTACAACGCCGCCAGCGCCCGCCCCTCGGAGAATTGCGGATTCTGCGCCAGCAATGACAAATCACGCAGGTTGACCTTGTCGACCCGCATCGGCTCAGGCTCGTCGCCCTCCAGCCGCTCTTCGTACAAATCGGTAGCCAGCACCACCTGGATCTTCTGGCTCATGTAACCGGGCGACAGCGACAGCTCGGTCAGATGCTCCAATTGTCGTGCACCGAAACCGGCTTCTTCCTTGAGCTCACGCTCGGCCGCCGCCAACACATCCTCGCCCGGCTCGATCAAGCCTTTGGGCAGAGACAGTTCGTATTGGTCAGTACCGCCGCAATACTCTTCGACCAACACTGCGTGTTCGGCATCGAGCATCGCCACAATCATCACCGCGCCATACCCGGCACCCTTGCCGACCAAACGTTCGTACGTGCGCTCCACGCCATTGGAGAAACGCAGTTTGAGTTCTTCGACGCAGAACAGGCGACTGGTGGCGACGATCTCGCGGGCAAGTACGGTGGGTTTCTGGCGCATGCAAAGCTCCTTGGCGTGAACGCGCTACTATAACGCGGCTTTCCCGATTGTTTATGTCGGATATCTTTCTACCGTTCGAGACGTTGCCATGCCTTCATTACCGTGGTCCGACATCGATACCGTTCTGCTCGACATGGACGGCACGCTGCTGGATCTGCACTTCGACAACCACTTCTGGCTGGAACACCTGCCTCAGCGCTACGCCGAGTTACACGGGGTGAGCCGGGCCATGGCCGAGATGGAATTGCAGCCACTGTTCAAACGCCACGCCGGCCAGTTGCAATGGTATTGCCTGGATTTCTGGAGTGCCGAACTGAAGCTGTCGGTGCGCGAGCTGAAACAGGAGACCGCCCATCTGATTGCCCTGCGACCGGATGCCGATACGTTTCTGGAGGCGATCAAACGGGCGGGCAAACGGGTGATCATGATCACCAATGCCCATCGTGACTCACTGTCGTTGAAGCTGGAGCGGATCGAACTGGCGCCTTATTTCGAACGGCTGATCAGCTCGCACGATTACGGTTTCCCCAAGGAGAACCCGCAATTCTGGGATGCGCTGCAGGCGGACATCGATTTTGATCCGGCGCGCAGCCTGTTTATCGATGACACCTTGCCGATTCTGCGCAGTGCGCGAGATTTTGGCGTGGCGCATTTGCTGGCGGTAAAAGAGCCGGACAGCCGCAAGGGCCCAAAGGACACGGCTGAGTTTGCCGCCGTCGAGGATTATCGCGATTTGATTGCCGGACTCTGATTTGCTGTAGGCGCTGCCGCAGGCTGCGATCTTTGGATTTTGATTTTTACGACCAAGAACAAAAGATCGCCGCCTTCGCCAGCGCCTACAGGGGTGTCGTGTTACTCAGGAATACGCAAAGTCTGCCCCGGATAGATCTTGTTCACATCCTTGAGCATGGGTTTGTTGGCTTCGAAGATTTTTTGATACTTGTTGGCGTCACCGTAAACGCGCAAAGAAATCGCACTCAGCGTGTCACCTGACTTGACCACAACAAATTGCGCGGCAGTCACCACCGGACCGGTAACGGTGATTTGATCATCCACGCTGCCGACGCCGGCGATATTGCCCAGAGCCAGCAGAATCTTTTCTTTTTCTTCCTGGCTTGCCACTTCACCCGTAACGGTGACTTTGTCGCCGTCCACCGTTGCTTGCACATTCGGATTACCCAAGCCGACCTTGTCGATATGTTCCTTTAGCTGCTCACCGGCATTGGCATTGCCAGGGGTCAGCAGGTCGAGCAGTTTTTCACCGGCTTCTTTGACAAAACTTAAAAGGCTCATCGTCTTCTCTCCATTGAATACAGGGTCAGTCGTCCAAGCCTAGACCACCCCGGACAAACACGATCCCAAGCCGACCAATGACCCTGCTTGTGCACACGGGTTAGAATCCCTCACCCCGCCAAGCCCAGGAGCGAAGATGGACATCAAGCAGCTGAAATTCCTCATCGCCCTCGACGAAACCCGCCACTTCGGCCAGGCCGCCGCGCGTTGCCACATCACCCAGCCGACGCTGTCGATGCGCTTGCGCAATCTCGAAGAAGAACTCGACCTGCCGCTGGTCAACCGCGGCCAGCGCTTCGAAGGTTTTACCGCGCCGGGTGAACGCGTGCTGGCGTGGGCGCGCTCGGTAATGGCGGCCTATGACGGTTTGCACGCGGAAGCGGCGGCCTGTCGCGGCAACCTGATCGGTACGTTGCGGCTCGGCGTGGTGCCGTTATCGAGCTTCGATCCGCTGCCGTTGATGCAACGCCTGCACGCTGCGCATCCGGAACTGCGTTTCGAGATGTGCTCTTTAAGCTCCGAGCAAATCCTCGAACACCTGGCGAACAACCGCATCGACCTCGGCGTGTCCTATCTGGATCGTTTGGACAATGAGCGCTTCGAATCCCTCGCCTTCAATGAAACCCGCATGGGCCTGCTCTACGATCAACGCACCTTCACGTTCGGCGAGGCGCCGTTGAGTTGGGAGTCGCTGATCGAACTGCCGCTGGGCATGCTCACCAGCGGCATGCACTTTCGCCAGTCCATCGACCACAACTTCCACAGCCGTGGCCTGACGCCGCAACCGTTGCTGCAAACCGATGCCGTCCATCAATTGTTACAAGCCGTGCACGGTGGTTTTTGCTGCGCGATCATGCCGCTCGACGCCGGCCTGGAAAAACTCACCGATCACCTGCGCCTGCAACCGATCGAAGACGCCAAGACTCTCGCGCCGCTAGGCCTGATCATGCGCCGCGGCGCCCCGCGTTCGGCGCTCGCCGAGGCCTGTATCGCCCTTTACCAACAATCGCCACCGGCAACTTGATCGACGGCATCTATCGACAGATCGACACTAGCGATTAGACGCGACAACTTGCCGCGCCTAGTCTTAACGTTGATCAAACCGTCGGTGATGCCATGAACGCCAAGCGCCCAGCCTGCGCGGCGCCAGCACTCGAAACGCCCGCGCCAACCGCCAGCCAGACCTACAGTTACAGCGATTTACCCCGTGAGGAATCGGCCAGCACCGCGCTGGCCGAAGAAGTCGCGTTGGCGATCGCCTACAACGGCATCAGCCAAGCGGTGATGCTGGTAACGCCGACCGACCTTGAAGACTTTATCGTCGGCTTCAGCCTCGGCAGCGGCATCATCGAAGACGCTACAGACATTTACGACCTGCAATTGACCGGCGCCGGGTCTGCGCAATACGCGCAAGTGACCATCGCCAACCGCGCGTTCTGGAGCCTCAAGCAACAGCGCCGGCAACTGGCGGGCACCAGCGGTTGCGGACTGTGCGGCGTTGAAGCCGTGGAGCAGGCGCTGCCCGATCTCAAGGTTCTGGCCGGCGCGCCGTTGCCGCCGATTGAATGGCTCGACGGTTTGCGCCAACGCATCGGTGCGTTTCAGCCGTTGGGGCAGCATTGCGGCGCGGTGCATGCGGCGGTGTTCATGAACGCCAGTGGTGAATTGCTGCTCGGGCGCGAAGACATCGGCCGACACAACGCCCTCGACAAACTGATCGGCGGCCTGATCCGCCAGAAGATATCCACAGAGGGCGGGCTGGCGATTGTCACCAGCCGTTGCAGCCTCGAATTGATCCAGAAAGTTTTGCGTGCCGGCATCCAGACCCTGGTCAGCCTGTCCGCACCCACGGGCCTTGCCGTGCAATGGGCCCGTCGACACAACCTCAATCTCATCCACCTGCCGCAGAAAAGTGCGCCGCGGGTGTACAGCCCCGCGATGGAGAATCAAGCGTGAGCCAACATCATCAAGCCGACCAGAAACCTGTCCCGCGCTACAAGCCTTACAAAGGCGCCGCCGGCGGCTGGGGTGCCCTGATCAGTGTGGCTCAGGCCTGGTTGACCAGCGACAACGCGCTGAAAAACCTGCGCATGATGCTCAAGACCAACCAGAACGGCGGCTTCGACTGCCCGGGTTGCGCGTGGGGCGATTCGCCGGAAAGCGGCATGGTAAAATTCTGCGAAAACGGCGCGAAAGCGGTGAACTGGGAAGCGACCAAGCGCCGCGTCGATGCCAAGTTCTTCGCCAAGCACAGCGTGACTTCGCTGCTGGAGCAGAGCGACTACTGGCTGGAGTATCAGGGCCGTCTGACCGAGCCAATGGTCTACGACGCCGAAACCGATCGCTACAAGCCAATCAGCTGGGACGGCGCTTACGCGCTGATCGCCAAACACCTGCAAAACCTGCCGAGCCCGGATCTGGCCGAGTTCTACACCTCGGGTCGCGCCAGCAACGAAGCAGCGTATTTGTACCAACTGTTTGTGCGCGCCTACGGCACCAACAACTTCCCTGATTGCTCGAACATGTGCCACGAGGCCAGCGGTGTCGCGTTGGCGCAAAGCGTTGGCGTCGGCAAGGGCACCGTGACCTTCGACGATTTCGAGCACGCCGATGCGATTTTCGTCTGGGGCCAGAACCCGGGCACCAACCACCCGCGCATGCTCGAACCCCTGCGTGAAGCGGTGAAGCGTGGCGCGCAGGTGGTGTGCATCAACCCACTGAAAGAGCGCGGTCTGGAACGTTTCCAACACCCGCAACACCCGATCGAAATGCTCACCAACGGCGACAAGCCGACCAACACTGCATACTTCCGCCCGGCACTCGGCGGCGACATGGCGGTGCTGCGCGGCATGGCCAAGTTCCTGCTGCAATGGGAGCGCGATGCGCAGAAGGCTGGCGAACCCGCCGTGTTCGATCACGACTTCCTCAATGCCCACAGCGCCAATGTGCTGGACTACCTCGGTGTCGTCGATGACACATCGTGGGAGCAAATCGTTGAGCAGTCCGGCCTGACTCTGGTCGAGATCGAGCAAGCCGCGCGCATGTACGCCAAAGGCAAGAATGTGATCATGTGCTGGGCGATGGGCATCACCCAGCATCGCCATTCGGTGCCGACCATCCAGGAAATCGCCAACCTGATGCTGCTGCGCGGCAACATCGGCAAACCGGGCGCCGGCCTGTGCCCGGTGCGCGGTCACAGCAACGTGCAGGGCGACCGCACGATGGGCATCAACGAGCGTCCGCCGGTGGCGTTCCTCGATTCGCTGGAGCGTCGTTTCCAATTCAAGGTGCCGCGTCACAACGGTCACAACGTGGTCGAGGCGATCCACGCGATGGCCGAAGGTCGCGCCAAAGTCTTCATCGGTCTGGGCGGCAATTTTGCGCAAGCGACGCCGGACAGTCCGCGCACGTTCGAAGCGCTGAGCAATTGCGACCTCACCGTGCAGATCAGCACCAAGCTCAACCGTAGCCACCTGGCCCACGGTAAAGACGCGTTGATCCTGCCGTGCCTCGGTCGTACCGACATCGACATCCAGACCGAAGGCCCGCAAGCGGTCACCGTCGAAGATTCGTTCAGCATGGTTCACGCCTCCAACGGCCAGTTGCAGCCGCTGTCGAACCAGATGCGCTCGGAACCATCGATCATCGCCGGCATCGCTGCCGCCACTCTGGGCAGCAAACCGGTGGACTGGAACTGGCTGGTGGCCGATTACGGGCGCATCCGCGAGCTGATCGCCGACACCATCCCGGGCTTCAAGGACTTCGCTGAGAAGGTCAAGCACCCGGGCGGTTTCTACCTCGGCAACAGCGCCGGCGCGCGCAAGTGGAACACGCCGTCGGGGCGCGCCAATTTCCGCGCAAACCTGCTGCCGAAAGATCTGGTGCACGAACGCACCCGCGCCACCGGC
Organism: Pseudomonas sp. 4CAES_32.4; assembly: GCF_058136335.1. Taxonomy (NCBI): domain Bacteria; kingdom Pseudomonadati; phylum Pseudomonadota; class Gammaproteobacteria; order Pseudomonadales; family Pseudomonadaceae; genus Pseudomonas; species Pseudomonas sp. 4CAES_32.4. The sequence continues at coordinate 325,137 of NZ_CM176882.1, read as the reverse complement.
CAATTGCCGGATCTGATCCTGCAATCGATGCGCTCCCACGATCAGTACAACACCACGATTTATGGTCTCGACGACCGTTATCGCGGCGTGAAAGGCCAGCGTGATGTGTTGTTCGTTAACGAGGCCGACATCATTCGCCTGGGCTTCCGCCCGGGACAGAAGGCTGACATCGTTTCGCTGTGGGACGATGGTCGCGAGCGTCGGGTGAAGGGCTTTACGCTGTTGGCGTTTGATATTCCGGCGGGGCAGGCAGCGGCTTACTACCCGGAAGTGAATCCGCTGGTGCCATTGGAAAGCACCGGGGATGGCAGCCACACGCCGACATCGAAGTTCATTGCGATTCGGTTGGAAGCGGCGAGTGAGACGGGGTTGATCATGGCCAAGTCGGCTTAACACAAGATCAAAAGATCGCAGCCTTCGGCAGCCCCTGCAGGGATCAGTGCAGGAGCTGCCGAAGGCTGCGATCTCTTTTTTTTACATTTCAAACGCCCACAAAAAAGGCCGCTTTTTCACAAAAGCGGCCTGTCCGAAGTAATTAAAGACCGGCGAAAATCGGTTAAGTTCCGCATACAAAACAGTCACTTGCGAAATTGTATACAAGTCGTGTTATTCGTCGGATTTCGATTGTCACGCTTCTTACGCAGCCTCAGGATCGGCGCCGTCATCCCTTTGAGGCTCCTCTATGAAGTTCTCCCAGATTCTCTTGTTGTCCCTTGGCCTGGTCAGTGGTTTTGCGTCTGCAGGCGGCACCACCGAAGCAGGTGTGGGCGGCGCATTAGGCGGGGTTCTTGGCTCGGTCGTCGGTCAGTCGTTAGGCGGCAATACAGGTTCCACCATCGGCGCAGCCTTGGGCGGCGCGGGTGGTAGTGCGGTCGGCGCCGACAAACGCAGCCGTGGCGAAGCCGCCATCGGCGGTGCGTTGGGTGCCGCCGGCGGTAACGTGGTTGGCCGCAGCATGGGCGGCACCACCGGCAGCCTGATCGGCTCCGCAGCAGGTGGCGGCGCCGGTGGCGCGCTGGGCAACTACATGGGCAACAAGAGCGATGACGACGATCGTCATTACGATCGCGGCCGTGACCGTCGCTACTATCGCGATGATCACCGTGGTCGCGGTCATGCCTATGGCCACCGCAAGCACCACAAGTACTATCGCCATCACTAAGGCGAGTGCTTGAATAAAAATCGCAGCCCGAGGGCTGCGATTTTTTTTGCCTGTTACACCACCAGGTATTCCAGTGCCTGCCGCAGTTCGGCAGGGATCGGCACCGGCTGATTGCTCGCCCGGTCGACAAACACATGCACGAAGCGCCCCGCTGCGCAGGCCTCGCTTTCGCCAACCTTGAACACCGCCAGTTCGTATTGCACCGAACTGTTGCCCAGTTTGCCGACCCACAGACCGATCTCGATCAGATCCGGAAAGGCGACCGAGGCGAAGTAATCACACGCCGAACTCACCACGAAACCCACCACGTCGCCGTCATGGATATCCAGACCACCGACCTGAATCAGGTATGTGTTCACGGCGGTGTCGAAGAAGCTGTAATAGGTAACGTTGTTGACGTGACCGTAGGCGTCGTTGTCGTGCCAGCGCGTGGTGATGGGCTGGAAGTGTGGGTAGTCGGTGCGTTGTGGCATGGGGTTGGACATGGATCAGCAATCCCTGAAAGTATTTTTACGAGTCTAATTGAAACCGTGGTGCCCCATTCGCGAGCAGGCTTGCTCCCACAGGAAAGCGAGATCCAATGTGGGAGCGAGCCTGCTCGCGAAGACGTCAGTACAGCCGCCAGGTCTTAACGATCTGAGAACCCCTTCCCCTGCGCCGCCAATTCACCTATCAACCGCGCCGGTTTCCACTGATCGCCCTGCCGGGTCTCCAGCGCTAACAGCCGCTGATGGATATCCGCCAGCCCTTGCTGATCCGCCCACGCCATCGGCCCGCCCTTGTCCGCCGGGAAGCCATAGCCATTCAGATAGACCAGATCGATGTCATGGGCCGATTCGGCAATGCCTTCCTGAAGGATTTTCGCGCCCTCGTTGACCAAGGCCAGCAGACAGCGCTCGAGAATTTCCTCCGGGCCGATTTCACGACGCTGGAAGCCCAAGCCCTCGCTGACCTGCAGCACCAGCGCATCGACCTCAGGATCATGCTCGGCCTGACGACTGCCGGGCTCGTAATGGTAGTAACCGTTACCGGACTTCTGGCCAAAACGGCCCAGCTCACACAAGCGATTATCCACTTGAACCTCTGGCGCCTCCTGGCCTTTGCCGGCCAGCTCGCGCGCACGCCATTCCAGATCGATGCCGACCACGTCGTACATGCGAAACGGCCCCATGGCAAAACCGAAACCCTGCAACACCGCATCGACCTGTTGTGGATAAGCGCCCTCAAGCAACATCTTGCGCGCCTCCAGCACATACGGATGCAGCATGCGGTTGCCGATAAAACCGTGGCAGTTGCCGGATACAACGCTGACCTTGCCCATTCGTTTGCCCAGTGCCAACGCCGCTTCCAGCGCAGCCGGAGAAGTCTGTGCCCCTCGAACGATTTCCAGTAATTTCATGATGTGCGCCGGGCTGAAGAAATGCAGGCCGAGCACCTGAGCCGGACGCTTTGTCGCTGCGGCAATCGCATCGATATCCAGCGCCGAGGTGTTGCTCGCCAGCAGTGCCTCAGGCTTGAGCAGGCCATCCAGCTCACGGAAAATCTTCTGCTTGAGCTCGAGATTCTCGTACACCGCCTCGATCACCAGATCAACATTGCGAATGGCCGCGTAGTCCGCCGCCGCACTGACTCGGGCAATGCGCGCATCGGCCTCGGCCTGATCAATCCGTCCCTGGCGCACGTTGTGCGCATAGTTGTCGGCGACGGTGGCGAGTGCCTGTTCAAGCATCTGTGGATTGTTGTCCACCCATTGCACTGCAACGCCGGCATTGGCCAGGCACATGACAATGCCACGGCCCATGGTGCCCGCACCGATCACGGCAGCCTGCTGAATATCGAAGGATGTCTGGCTCATGTTGTTCTCTTGTTGGCGATCCGAAGACAGATCCCAACCATAGTCAGCCCGCCGTGGTTTTTGAAGTTTATTACCGTGATGATCGACATTCAGCGGATGGATGCACCCTTGTAATAATCCCTTCCACATGGGTTTTGTGTTCAGTCGAGCAAATGGTTGTCCGCCCAGTTGCGCACTTCGGCGTAAGGATATTCCTCCAGCGCCGCATACCCGGAAATCGCCCGCGCCTTGAGCTTGGTAAAAAGCGGCACGCTGATCCCGCACAAAAACCGCGTGAGTCGCTCTGCGGTGGGAACACTGCCAGTGTGCTGCTCATGCCTGTGGATAAAATCGCCGCACAACGCCGCAAAGTTTTTATCCACAAGCGCCGGCAATTCCGGCGGCGCCGGCAACAGTGCGACATGCCCGTGACACACCGAACAATGCCCGCAATGCTCGGGCGCATTGTGATCGCCGAAATACTCGGCCAATCGATAACCCAGGCACCGTTCGGTGGCGAACACCTCGAGCATCGCGTGAATTCGCGCGACCTCGGTCTGTTCATGCCGGGTGAAGTAGCCATGCAACTCGCCGCTCAACACGTCACTGTCAAAATCGCTGTGCAGCAAGCTGTAGACCTCAGTCATCTGCTTGCTTTCAAGCTCGACCCAGCCCTTCTCCTGAAAGTAATCCAGTGCCGTCACCACCCGGTTGCGCTCCGCCGAATACTGCGCGTACATCGCGTCGAAATTCACCGTGGCCCAGGTGCGTGCGCGGCTTGAGGTCTGGATGAGCGCCGCGACGAAATCCCTGCGCTCGCCCTCGAATCGCTGAAGGATTGCCTCGGGCTCCAACAAATATTTAAAACGGTATTCGGCGTAATACGCATAACGCGGCGCAATCAAGCCGTGCAGTTCCAGTTGCACCAGCAATGTCTTCAGCGGCAACGAACGAATATTGCTTTGATCCGCCAGCGGCCCGAGCAAAAACTCCCACTGCCCTTCCGGCACGGAGGCTTTCAATTCATCGAGCACATAGCGAATGCCTTCGCGTTCCGGCGTGTCGCCGTAGACGAAGTTTTCCAGCACGTTGAGGCTGTCGCGATTGGCCAGCACCAGACAGTCCGAGGGCTGCCCGTCACGTCCGGCGCGACCGATTTCCTGACTATAGTTTTCGATGGATTTGGGCAGGTCGAAGTGCACCACATTGCGGATGTCACTCTTGTCGATGCCCATGCCAAAAGCGATGGTCGCGACGATGCAATTGGACTGCCCGGCCATGAAGCGTTTCTGGATTGCCTCGCGCTTATCGTGGGGCAAACCGGCGTGGTAGGCCTCGGCCTGAATACCATTGCGTTCGAGGTGTTCGGCGATGTGTTCAGCGGTTTTCTGCAGGGTCACGTAGACAATGCTTGGCTGACCCGGACGCTCACTCATCCACTCCACCAGACGCCGACGTTTGTCAGGACCCCGTACCGGTTCCACCAGCAGATTGAGGTTGGGCCGGTAAAAGCCGGTGGTCACAACGTCGTCAGCGGCGATGGCGAATTTGGCCTGCATGTCGACGATGACTTTCGGCGTCGCCGTGGCCGTCAGCAGCAAGGCCTGCGGGATGTTGAACTGGCGCTGATAGTCCGGCAGCTTGAGGTAGTCAGGGCGGAAATTGTGGCCCCACTCCGAGATGCAGTGCGCCTCGTCCACCACCAGCAACGAGATCGGCACTTGCTGCAAAAAGTTGCGGAAGCGCTCGTTCTTCAAGCGCTCCACGGAGATCATCAGGATTTTCAGTTCGCCCGACCGGGCGCGGGCCATCACGTCATTGGCATCATCGCGACTCTGCGCCGAATCAATGCTGCCCGCCGAAATTGCGTGGCGTTGCAGAAACGCCAATTGATCCTGCATCAACGCCAGCAACGGCGAAACCACCAGCGTCAGGTGCGGCAGCATCAGCGCCGATAATTGATAGCAAAGGGATTTGCCAGAACCGGTGGGAAAAATCGCTGCCGCCGAGCGCCCGGCCAGCACCGCGCTGATCGCGGCCTCTTGTCCGGGACGAAACTGTGGATAACCAAAAACCTGTTCCAGGGTGTTGTGCATTCGCTGTCACTCCTTTGACCGCTGCCATGCCAACAGCCTAGCGGGCAATCGCAGCGAGTCGAGAAAAGGTCGGGGCCAAATCGATTCGGAATGATACAGCGGATCCACCCGGTAGAAGGCAGGGGCGAGCCTCCTTGCGAAGAGGCCCGGCACAGCAATGCACAGTTTTCAGATCAGGGATGCAGAACCGCTACGCGCAGTTGCTCGTTCAACACCTGCTCATGCACGCCCTGGCTTTTGCTTGCCCACAGCGCATGGGCAGGGCTGATGTCGCCGGTGAACGCCGCCGCCAACTGACGCAGATCGGTGACACTGCGCACACGCGGGCAAAACGGTTGCCCGTCACAGTCCTGACTGGCGTTGCGATAGGTACTGAGCAACCGATCCCAGAGTCCCTCGCGCACTTGCCTGATCGACTTGAGGTGCACATGCGGCACGCCCAAGCGTTGTTTCAGATCAGCCTCATCCAGCGCTTCACTGGCCAGCAGGGCTTTGCCGAACATCAACACTTCGGCGCGCGATGCCGTGTCGAGATTTTCCTGAGTGCTGAGCGCGTCCGGCCACCCGGTACGATCCAACTGATCCACCGCCAGTGTATTGCCGAGTTCGGTCGCCATCGCAAACCGGCAACCGCTGGCCCACAGCAATACCATCGAGGCCGTTCGTAGCCAATGCATACCTAATTCCCTTTAAGCGCGTATCGGACGTTTGGAAACGTCCCACAGATTCTGGCGCGCACCATACAGAGGTTTGTCGAGAAACGCCTGATATAGCCGTAGGAAATTTCGCATCTAAGGGTTTTGCCTTGAAAGAGCCCTGAAAACGCGTAGGGCAAATGCCCGAACCCCGGAAAAACCCCTACGAACGCCGTCCATTTTGGCTCTCTTGTTCCGCCATTCTGCAGCCTTCTATAGTGGCCGGCGTGGCTGACAAATCGTATTCGCCGCCGGAGTGCCTTCGAAGGAAACGCCTCACCATGATCACCCGCTATCGCCCGCTCAAAACCTGTTACAGCGAAAACCCTGTCCTGCTCATTGACACTCAATCCAGCCATGGCGACTTGCTTGATGCCGCCGACCAACGATTGCGCGCAGCCAGCGATCTGCTGGAAACCCTTTACTGCATGTGTTTCCAACACGCCGATGCGAAAGACATCCCCAACATCGTCAATGCACTTTATTTGTTAGTGCAGGATGGTTGCGACCTGTTGGAAGTTGCAAAACACAAACACCCTGAATAGCTGCCTATACAAACCAGGAAACAACAGAACTCTTTATTTATCAACTCAACCAACACTAAGTTGTTTGCTCTTATATTTAACCAAGGGCAAAACAGCATGACAATTCTAACTATTTTCTTTTGCGGTACGGGTTCCAACAAGTTCGACACCGCTCATGAAAACTTTCACGACGGTGAGCTGGTTTCCACATTGGCCGGCAATCATGCCGGTCGCGAGTTTGCCGAATGGATCGTCGTCGACGGCCCCGGCAGCGGCAACCTGCAGGCCGACGACCTGTTCACCAAGAGCACGGAATACGGCCTTACCGGCACCTTGTTCGGCAAGGGCTGGGAAGAAAACGTGCAGCACGCCGTCAATGTCATCAAGGGCAAATGTGACTGGCAGCGCGAGCAACTGACCGAAGCCGAATACAACCGCCTGAAGGCCGCCGGTATTCCTATCGAAGATGTGAAAGTCGAAGGTTCGTGGTTCTGGCGTAAATATAACTACGGCGATCGCAGCGTTACTCAACAAAAACTGCAGGAACAAATAATCAAGACCTTCCGCAGCGGCGGCGTTATTCCAACCCAAGTCAATCTTGTAGGCTGGAGTCGGGGTGGCATTAGTTGCCACATGCTGGCCAACACCCTGTTAAAAGATCAACAACTTAAGCATATTCCGATCAATATATTTGCCCTCGACCCTGTGCCGGGTATCGGCAACTTCCAGGAAGAGCGCGTCAAACTCGGCGCCAACGTCAAAGAATATGTGGGCTTTTACGCTCGCGACGAGCGCTCCAAAGGCTTCAGCTGCGTCATCCCGCAAACCGCCCCGGGCACTAAAACCTCCATCTATCCCATGGCCGGCCGCCACGCGACCATGGCGGGTAATGCCACTGCCAGCGGTGGTGTTCCGCTTAACACCGACGACCTGAAAAGGCTGGTCGAACCTGGGCGCATCGTCCGCCACTTCGCAGAAACCTGCCTGAAGCGCTGGGGCGTTCAACTGAGCAAAACCCTGAACCTGACCGACGCCGATCTGAACCTCCTCACCGGCAATATCGCTCGCAATGAAGCGCTCTACCAACTGATGCATGGCCAGTCCTACACCTACTTCACCGAACTGGACAAAGGCGAGCGCTCGGTTTCGCTGGGCAGCAAAGGCGTGCCCTTCTCGACGGTGAAGGGCACGATCTATCAGCCGGCGACAGGGCTGGCGACGAGCCTGCTGGATATTTCGGCGTATGCGCATTTGCGTTGAAAAGTGTTGATCAAGCAGTAGGAACGTCCGGCGAAATCTTCGTCCGGTTCCTACAGGAGCAGACGCTTTGTCGCCTATCGGCGCTTGAGGGTGTGAACCTATAGTTGTGGCTGCCGCTGCTAATCAGCGGCTCGGGCTTGGTCACCCGTATTAGATGTGCATTCACAGTCGTTGTATGCTGCTGGCGCTTTTTTGTGTCAGCACGCTTTATGGCGGCTGTGTTCGGGACGCCTTCGGGCGTGCCGGTTGTGAATGCCTCATCGGTTGACCAACCCGAACGCAGTCCGCCACCTATCGCTTGGTCACGGTGGGTGCGGATTCTCATGACGCAAAACGAGGCAAAAAATAATGAAAACATGGAATCAATTCACCACCGATCGCTACCGCCCACTCGAATCCAACCTCACCGACACCAAACCCCTGATCATCGACACAAGCGCCAACCCCCAAGACATCCTCGAATGCGCGGTCCAGCGCCTGCGCGCGTCAAGCGACCTGCTTCGCACCCTCTATTGCCTCAACTTCAAACAAGCCGACGTCGAAGACATCCCCCACATCACTCACGCCCTCTATCTGCTGACGCAGGATGGCTGTGACCTGCTACAGGTTGCGCAGCAGCGGATGCTCAATTGGAAGGCGCCGGCGTAAAAATCTGCCACACCAAAGAGCATGAATGCTCGACAGCCAACGTCCAAAGCAGGAGTTGAAATTTGCAAACTACTATTGATTGCGTACGATGGGCGCCACTGTTCAGTCAAGGGCTCACCTTCATGACCAATGAAACTATCGATCACAGCACTCTCGCTCGCTTGATTGAAAATGGGTCCGTCAGCAGCATAAATATCGTCGCTCAACCGGGTGGCTGGTCGATTCATATTCAGCAGGGAAGCAGACAGTATTCGCTGGCAGCGCAGCGCAGTGGTCAGGTACGTCTGTTCAAACGGCTTGAAACACTGGTGAGCTATTTGCAAGGCTTGGGTATCAGCCGCTTTAGTGTGGATGCCTCCAGCTACGACCCGCTGCAACTGAAAACCTATGCCCGGCCGGATCGATCCGAAGCGTTGAAACAAGCTCATGACGCTGCTGCATACGAAGAATGGTTCAAGCAGCAGGTGCAAATCAGCATTGACGATCCAAGACCAAGCGTCAGCGATGAAGATGCTCGCCGAATATTCGCCGCCAAGCGTGATGCCTTGCGTCAACGAGCGCGCTGATGAAGTTAGTCTGGCGCCAGGAAGCGCTTGATGACCGAGACCGAATCATGAACCACATTGGTCAAGACAACCCTGAAGCGGCTGCGGATCTCGACGATGTTTTCGAATCAAAAGGGGAAGTCGCCCGACAGCGCCCGACGTTATACAGAAAGGGCAAACTTGAGGGCACACGAGAAATTGTCGCCGCTTCCAACTACGTCATCGTCTACATGCTTAGAGATGATTGTGTAGAAGTGCTTCGAATAATGCATGCTCGGCAGCAATGGCCGTGATGGCGGCAAATACATCGAAATTCAGTTCACCCACAAAAAAGCCGCCCCAAAGGGCGGCTTTTTCATTCACAACAAACCAATCTTACAACTTAGGCCCTGCAGCCTTGATCGCGTCGCTCACTTCGAACTTCTTGAAGTTCTCGATGAACAGACCGGCCAGTGCTTTCGCAGCCTCGTCGTACGCAGCCTTGTCAGCCCAGGTGTTGCGTGGGTTGAGCAGGTTGGTTTCAACGCCCGGTACGGCCAGTGGCACGTCGAGGTTGATGGTGTCGAGGTGTTCGGTGGCAGCACCGATCAGCGCGCCGCTCTGGATCGCTGCGATCACCGCACGGGTGGTCGGGATGTTGAAGCGCTTGCCAACGCCATAGCCGCCGCCGGTCCAGCCGGTGTTGACCAGGTAAACCTTCGAACCGAAACCGCGGATGCGCTTGATCAGCAGCTCTGCGTATTCGCCAGCCGGACGCGGGAAGAACGGTGCGCCGAAGCAGGTGGAGAAGGTCGACTTGATGCCGCTGCCCGAACCCATTTCAGTCGAGCCCACCAGCGCGGTGTAGCCGGACAAGAAGTGGTAGGCCGCTTGTTCTTCGTTGAGGATCGACACTGGCGGCAGTACGCCGGTCAGGTCGCAGGTCAGGAAGATTACAGCGTTTGGCTCGCCGCCCAGGTTCTGCTCGGAACGCTTGGCAACGTGCTCCAGCGGGTAAGCCGCGCGGCTGTTCTGGGTCAGGCTGACATCGGCATAGTCGGCGTGCTTGGCGTCGTCGATGACAACGTTTTCCAGCACCGCGCCGTGCTTGATGGCTTTCCAGATAACCGGCTCGTTCTTCTCGGAGAGGTCGATGCACTTGGCATAGCAACCGCCTTCGATGTTGAAGACAACGCCTTCGCCCCAGCCGTGCTCGTCGTCACCGATCAGGTAACGGCTTTCGTCTGCCGACAGGGTGGTTTTACCGGTGCCCGACAGACCGAAGAACAGGGTCACGTCGCCTTCTTCGCCGATGTTGGCAGCGCAGTGCATTGGCAGCACGTCAGCGGCCGGCAGCAGGAAGTTCTGCACGGAGAACATGGCTTTCTTCATCTCACCGGCGTAACGCATGCCGGCGATCAGCACTTTTTTCTGGGCGAAGTTGAGGATCACGCAACCGTCGGAGTTGGTGCCGTCACGCTCTGGCACGCACTCGAAGTTGGCCACGTTGAGCACTTGCCACTCTTCACGACCGGCCGGGTTGTACTGGGCCGGGTTGATGAACAGGCAACGACCGAACAGATTCTGCCAGGCAGTCTGGGTGGTCATTTTCACGGCCAGGTAGTGATCTTCAGCTGCGCCTACATGCACGTGGGAAACGAAGTGTTCTTGCGCGTTGTTGAACGCCTCGACACGAGCCCACAGCGCGTCGAACTTGTCGGCCGGGAACTTGCGGTTGATCGGGCCCCAGGCAATAGCGGCCTGAGTGGAAGGCTCTTCAACGATGAAACGGTCGACTGGCGAACGACCGGTGCGGTGACCGGTGCGAACAACCAGAGCGCCGGTATCGGCAAGCTCGCCCTCACCGCGATTCAAGGCTTCTTTTACCAGATCATCGACACTCAGATCGGTGTACACGGCGTTATTGGCTTGCGTCATGAGATTCCCCGTCGGCCAGTGGCCGAGTGTGCTCCAAACGTTTTGTAGTAGAAAGTCGTGCACTACTACCGCGACAAAAAGTGGGCCGGATTATGCCAGAAACGCCCAAAAAGAGTAGGGCCCTCCCGTCGTAACGGCGTAAATGCGCGTTTGAGCAGTGAATTTACCTGCGCTGAACCGTTTTAGTGCCGGGTGTCGGATGGCGTGTCGACACCTGCGCCGGCGAATAATTGAGCGATATCGGCTGCATCGAACAGGTAGCGCTCGTTACAGAACTGGCAATCGATCTCGACGGTGCCACCCTGTTCGGCGACCAAGGCTTGCGCATCTTCCAGACCCAGACTGACCAGCGCATTGCCCGAGCGTTCCCGCGAGCAACTGCAACGGAAGCGCAGATTCTGCACATCGAACAGACGCACCTGCTCTTCGTGGTAGAGGCGATGCAGCACGGTTTCGTTGTCCAGGCTGAGCAATTCATCGGCGCTCAGAGTGCTGGCCAGCGCGGTGATGTGCTGCCAGCTGGCGGCGCGATCTTCCTCGTCTTTCAGACGATCGGCGGGCAGTTGCTGCAGCAGCAGGCCACGGGCGCGGCGACCGTCAGCGAACAGCTTGAAGCGGGTGCCCACCTGTTGCGACATGACGAAATAGTTGGTGAAGCAGTCGGACAGGGTTTCGCCGTCGAGGTCGACGATGCCTTGGTAACGCTGACCGACATTCGGGTCGACGGTCAGGGCCAGAACGCCGTTTGGCATCAGGTCGGCGAGGGTTGCGTCCGCAGCAATCTGCTCGGCGTGATAACGCGCCAGGCCACGGATCTCGCGATCGCTGGAGCACTCGATCATCAGCATCGGAATCGGGCCTTCGGAGCGCGCCTGCAAAATCAGCAAGCCGTCGAACTTCAGGGTGCCGACCAGCAACGAGGCGGCCGCCATCAATTCGCCCAGCAGTTGCGCCACTGGCTCCGGGTACGGGTGCTTGGCGAGGACTTCGGCATAGCTGCGCTCAAGCGCCACCAGTTCGCCGCGGGTGTCGCTGTCATCGAAGATGAAGCGTTGGGTGAAATCGGTATCCGGTAGGTCGGTCATAGGTCTGGGTATCTGAATGTGGTGACAAAATGGTTACAAGACGTGAAAATTTGCGCTTCTTGGCACCCTTTTTTGGTGCCGACTGCTCTGCCATGGGAGGCATTTTATGAACAATCCGGGTTTGTTCCAATCTAGGTGGAACCTCGGCCGGCTGGTTCTCTGCAACGTAGTGCCATTAGCGCTACTGGCTTTCTGGTTATGGCCTACGGGCAACTCGCTGTGTGTGATTTTCGACGAGTGGCTGTTCCGCTCGCTCAATGCACCACTGGCCAGCAACCCCATATGGCTCCACATCTGGGCAATTGCAAGTCTGCGTCCGTTCGACATTGTCGTCGGCTTGATTCTGCTGACGCTGCTGATCAAGGGCGACTGGGTGTTCAAGGCAATTGACGTGCGCCGGGCTTTTTTCGGTTTTCTGTCGATCCTGTTGTTGATGGTGGTGATTCGCGCGCTGTTTTCCAAGTTCGCCGACTACATGGATTGGCAGCACAGCAGTCCGTCGATGGTGCTGGAAGGCGCGGTACACCTCAGCGACTACTTTCCGAATCTGGAAAAAACCTGGGAGCTGAAGGATCGCTCGAGCCAGAGCTTTCCGGGGGACCATGCTTCGGTGCTGCTTATCTGGGCGCTGTTCATGGGCGTGTTCAGCCGCACGGTTGGGCAGTTTTTGACGGTGTGGGGCCTGGCTGTTCTGTTCATGCTGCCGCGACTGGTGGCCGGTGCGCATTGGGGCCAGGACGATTACATCGGTGGTGTGCTGCTGGCGGTGTGGGCGTTGGGCTGGGGGTATTACACGCCGTTTGCTTATCACGCGGCGAATTTCTGGTTGAAGGTGACAGCGCCGATCTTCGCGTTGCTGGGCAAGTTGCCGGTGGTGTCGCGGATGAGTGTGATGCGTAGCGCCTGATACCGCGTCGCTTCCTGCGAGTGCTGCGCACTCGAATCGCCAGCAGGGCTGGCTCCCACATTGAAATGCGATCTCCTGTGGGAGCTAGCCCTGCTGGCGATGAGGCCAGCACAGACAGCGCATAACCTTCGCCGTTATTCGTCGTTGCTGCTGCCGCGAAACTTGAACAAATCCCGCCGCTGTTTCTTGCTTGGCTTGCCGTCGGTGCTCACGCCCAGCGCGCCCGCCTTGCGCATCGCCGCTGCCGCTTCACGCTTGGCGACACTCGCCTCAGTCTCGGCGTACAACGTCTGCGCCTCGGGCGCGCCGCGCCGGACAATCGACAACGCTTCAACCTTCACCGTACGCACTTCGAAACCAGTACGAATGTCGAATTCATCGCCAATGCGGGGCTCTTTGCCAGGCTTGCAGCGCTCGCCCCGACAATGCACCTTGCCACTCTCGATCGCCGCTTTGGCCAACGCGCGGGTTTTGTAAAAACGCGCGGCCCACAGCCATTTGTCGAGACGGACCTTGTCGTCTTCTTCGCTTTTTTGTGCCATTTGAATTCCTCGCTCAGCCAGTAGTCGGAACTGTACTACCGTTTCTGTCGGGCGCAACAACCCGCCCCCCAGATAGACTGTGATCTTGGCCGGTTCATCGGCACGGAGAGATCGAGTGACAAAATTTCCATCTTCATTAACCTCGCCCAAGGCCGGTTGCCAGGGCTGCCAGCAAAGCGAGCCGCTGGGCTTCGACTTTGCCTTCGCGTATCAACCCATCGTCGACCTGCGCGACCAATCGGTTTTCGCCCATGAGGCGCTGGTTCGTGGTGTGGCCGGTGAAGGCGCGTTCACTGTGTTGGACCAGGTTACAGAAGAAAATCGCTACCGTTTCGACCAGCTCTGCCGCACCCGCGCCATCGAAGGCGCGGCCCATCTAAATATGCAGACACACTTGTCGATCAACTTCATGCCCAACGCCGTCTATCGTCCAGAGCTATGCATTCGCAGCACTCTGGAGGCGGCAAAAAAACACAACTTTCCGATTGACCGACTGATTTTCGAAACGCTGGAAAGCGAGCACGTAGATAACTATCGCCATTTGACCAATATTCTGCGTGAATACCGCGAATTCGGCTTCAAGACCGCCATCGACGATTTCGGTGCCGGTTATTCGGGGCTCAATCTGCTGGCTGATTTCCAACCGGACCTGATCAAACTCGACATGGCGCTGATCCGCGATGTCGATCAAGACCGTGTTCGTCAGGCGATCGTCCGGGGGATTGTCACAATCTGTGCGGAGTTGGACGTTACAGTCATTGCCGAAGGCATCGAGAGCGCCGGTGAACGGGACTTCCTGGCGGACTGTGGAATATTTCTGATGCAAGGCTACTGGTTCGCCAGACCTGCATTCAAAGCGTTGGCCCAGGTTTCACCTGAGGCCTGGAAGCGTTAATCGTTGGTTTTTCCTATTGAAGACATTTGACCATTTGACCGTTGTCGGTCTGCGCGAGTGGGTGGCGCTTCCGGATTTGGGAGTCGCCGGCCTGCGGGCGAAAATCGACACCGGCGCCAGCACCTCGAGCCTGCATGCCACTGACATCGAACCGTTCGAACGTGACGGTGAAAAGTGGGTGCGGTTCACCGCGCACCTCGGCACGGTGGTGCAGTTGCGTCACCGCCGCTGCGAAGCGCCCCTGGTAACCCGCAAAACCATCAAGAGCTCCAACGGCCATGCGCAGGTGCGCTACGTGATCAGCACCACCCTGGCCCTCGGTGATCGGGTCTGGCCGGTCGAGTTCACCCTCGCCTGCCGCAAGTCCATGCGCTATCGCTTGCTACTCGGTTCCAAAGCCCTGATCGATGGCCAATTGGTGGTCAATCCGGGCATCAAATATGTACAAGACAAGCCGGTGTTCCCGGTATCTACCTCCTCCACAGGTGTTGCATGAAGATCGCTGTGCTGTCGCGGAACCCGCGTCTGTATTCCACCCGCCGTCTGGTCGAAGCCGGAACCGAGCGCGGGCATGAAATGGTAGTGATCGACACCCTGCGCGCCTACATGAACATCGCCAGCCACAAGCCGCAGATCCACTATCGTGGCAAACCGCTGGAAGGCTTCGATGCGGTGATTCCGCGGATCGGCGCGTCGGTGACGTTTTATGGTTGCGCGGTGTTGCGCCAGTTCGAAATGATGGGCGTGTTCCCGCTCAACGAGTCGGTGGCGATTGCCCGTTCGCGGGATAAATTGCGCTCGCTGCAACTGCTGTCGCGTCGCGGGATCGGTCTGCCGGTCACCGGTTTCGCGCACTCGCCGGATGACATTCCCGACCTGATCGACATGGTCAATGGCGCACCGCTGGTGATCAAAGTGCTGGAAGGCACCCAGGGCATCGGTGTGGTGTTGTGTGAAACTGCGACCGCCGCTGAGTCGGTGATCGAGGCGTTCATGGGTCTGAAGCAGAACATCATGGTTCAGGAATACATCAAGGAAGCGGGCGGCGCGGATATTCGTTGCTTCGTGGTCGGCGACAAAGTCATCGCGGCGATGAAGCGTCAGGCCAAACCGGGCGAGTTTCGTTCCAACCTGCACCGTGGCGGCAGCGCGAGCCTGATCAAGATCACCCCGGAAGAACGCATGACTGCATTGCGTGCGGCGAAGGTCATGGGCTTGTCGGTGGCGGGTGTGGATATCCTGCGTTCCAATCACGGACCGCTGGTGATGGAAGTGAACTCGTCGCCGGGGCTGGAAGGGATCGAGACCACCACCGGCAAGAACGTGGCGGGGATCATCATCGAGCATCTTGAGAAGAATGGCGGGCCGAATATGACCCGGACCAAAGGCAAAGGCTAAAAGTCAGCTTCGAGCGGCAAGCTTCAAGCGGCAAGTAAAAAACGCTTTTTGCTTGCAGCTTGCCGCTTGAAACTCGTCGCTGCTTCTATACCGCATCGCGCGGCAACATCAACCCCAGCGGCAACCTTACCCGCGCCTCCAGTCCACCCCCGGCGCGATTGCGAAGTTCGACATTGCCGCCATGCATCGAGGCAATCCGCTTCACAATCGCCAGGCCCAAGCCAGTGCCCTTGCCTCCCCGCGCACGATCGCCTCGGGTAAACGGGTTGAAAATCGCCTCAAGCTCCGAAGGATCAATCCCCGCCCCTCGGTCCATCACGCTCAACACTACATACGGCGCGCTGACGTCACCGGACACATACGCCGCCACTTCAACGTGACCGCCGGCATGGTTCAAGGCGTTGCCAATCAGGTTGTTGAGCATGCGTTTCATCGATACCCGACGCAGCGGAAACGGCTGGATCGGCTCAAGGCGCAAGCGCACTTTCTCTTCGTTCTGGTTGTACGGCGCCGCGACTTCACGCACCAGATCGCTGAGATCGACCTCTTCCACGGACTCGTCACGACCATCACGAATGAACGCGAGGAACTGGTCGAGAATCGCATCCATGTCTTCGATGTCGCGCACCATGTCGTCGGTCAGGTCATTGCGGTCGCCCATCAACTCCAGCGACAGCCGCAGACGGGTCAACGGCGTGCGCAAATCATGGGAAACCCCCGCCAGCATCAACTCACGCTCGCGTCCGGCCTGTTCGACGTCTTCCGCCATCTGGTTGAAGGCGCGATAAACCTCGGTCATTTCGCTCGGCGTATCGCTGATCGGCAGGCGCACGCTGCGGCCCTGACCGAGTTGCCGGGCGGCATAGACCAGACGCTTCAAAGGCTGATTGAGCTGACTGACGAAGATCCACGCCGAGGCAGTCGAGAGCAACCCGATGGCGAGGAACCAGCCGAGCACGTTCCAGATTTTCTGGCCACGCAACGGGTGCGGATACAACGGCACTTTCAGCCAGCCATCACCGAGGCTTGGCGCGCGCACCCACAACGCCGGCGGCGAGTGCATGCGCAAGCGCACTTCGGTGTCGGCACCCAGCTCCGCCTGCATCTGCCGCTGGTAGATTTCGCTGTACGGCCAATGCTGCTCGCCTTCTGGCACGCCGGCACCGACCACCCGGATCAGGGTCGCGGCATCAGCGATCTTCGCGCGGTTTTCTTCGTCGGCAGCCCAATAGGCGCGCAGCGTCAGGGCGACTCCATGGCTGTATTGACGATCCACCAGCACGTCCTCGTTCATCAACAGATAAACCAGGGTCAGCGCCTTGGAAAACAGCACGACGATGAGCACCAGCCAGAGGGTGCGGGAGAAAAAGCTTTGGGGGAACCAGACGGGGGTTTTCATGAATAACCGCTACACACTTGCAGGAGCGAGCAATGCTCGCATATTGCGGATTGCGAGTCTGCGGACCGGGTCATTCAACCCGGGCCCGACAGACCCGCTCCTACAAATCGCCGATCACTTGGTGGCGGCGCCATCCGGTACGAACACGTAGCCCACGCCCCAGACAGTCTGGATGTAGCGCGGCTTGGATGGATCAGGCTCGATCATCCGGCGCAGACGGGAAATCTGCACGTCGATGGAACGCTCGAGGGCATCCCACTCGCGGCCACGGGCCAGGTTCATCAGCTTGTCGCGGGTCAGTGGCTGACGCGCGTTCATCACCAGAGCCTTGAGTACCGCAAACTCACCGGTGGTGAGCATGTGCACTTCGTCGCCGCGTTTCAGTTCGCGGGTGGCCAGCGACAACACGTAATCACCGAAGGTGACGTTTTCGTCTTCGCTGCCCGGCGCGCCTGGCACCGGTGCGGCCTGACGACGCAATACCGCTTTGACCCGCGCCATCAGCTCGTCCGGGTTGAACGGTTTGGCCAGATAATCGTCGGCGCCCAGTTCCAGGCCCTTGATGCGGCTGATCTCATCACCCTTGGCGGTGAGCATGATGATCGGGATCTGATTGTTCGCCGCACGCAAACGGCGGCAAGCGGTCAGGCCGTCTTCGCCCGGCAGCATCAGGTCGAGGACGACCAGATTGAACACTTCACGGGACAACAGACGATCCATCTGCTCGGTGTTCGGAACGGTACGGGCGCGGTAGCCCTTGCTGACGAAAAACCGTTCCAGCAGGCTGCTCAGCCCCGGATCGTCGTCAACGATGAGAATTTTTTCGCCTTCAGCAGTTTGTGCAGTGCTGCTCATTGGATGCTCCTTTTAGCTCGGCGCGCATTATGGCGTAGCTGCCGTTATACGCACCGTGTGCATTGTTAGCAGATTTTTCCTTCACTGCCAGAAAACCGGGGTTTATGCCTACAGACTGCATCGCCCCCGAATGACAGAACGCTGGTTATAATGCGCGGCGTTTTGTGCCAGGCAACGTCTGAATCGTTACCGCAGGTGGCCGGGATTTTTTCCGGGCTTGCGCAGTAATTGTTCGATTTAACGGGTCAATGGTCTGCCTTTCGACCCAGGCAGCGGCAATTTTCTAGCCGCTCAACCAGACTCCGGGCCTTTATTTGCGCGCCTGTGAGCCTGCTTTCACAATATGTCAGGTGGTTTTATGGACAGCATCAACAGCCGCATTGCCGAGGAACTCGGTGTACGCCCACAACAGGTCGAAGCGGCCGTCGCGCTACTCGATGAAGGCTCAACCGTTCCCTTCATCGCCCGTTACCGGAAAGAAGTCACCGGCAGCCTCGATGACACCCAGTTGCGTCATCTGGAAGAGCGCCTGCGCTACCTGCGAGAACTCGACGAACGGCGCATCAGCATCCTCGCCAGCATCGAAGAGCAAGGCAAACTCACCCCTGCCCTCGAGCGCGACATCAAACTCGCCGACACCAAAACCCGCCTCGAAGACTTGTACCTGCCGTACAAGCAGAAGCGCCGCACCAAGGGCCAGATCGCCCTGGAAGCCGGCCTCGGCGACCTCGCGGATGGCCTGTTCAATGACCCGAACCGGGCCCCGGAAACCGAAGCCGCGCGCTTCGTCGACGCCGAAAAAGGCGTGGCCGATGTGAAAGCTGCGCTGGAAGGCGCGAAATACATCCTCATGGAACGTTTCGCGGAAGACGCCAGCCTGCTGGAAAAACTGCGTAACTACCTGAAACAGGAAGCCACCCTCAGTGCCCGCGTCATCGCTGGCAAGGAAGAAGAAGGCGCCAAGTTCCGCGACTACTTCGAACACGACGAACCGCTGAAAAGCATGCCGTCGCACCGCGCGCTGGCAATTTTCCGTGGCCGCAACGAAGGCATCCTCAGCTCCGCGCTGAAAGTCGGCGACGAACTGCCGGGCACCATGCACCCGTGCGAAGGCATGATCGGCCAGCAATTCAACATCCAGAACCAGAACCGCCCGGCCGACAAATGGCTTGGCGAAGTGGTGCGCTGGACGTGGAAGGTCAAGCTCTACACGCACCTGGAAACCGACCTGCTCGGCGAACTGCGTGACGGCGCCGAAACCGAAGCGATCAACGTCTTCGCCCACAACCTGCACGACTTGCTACTGGCCGCCCCGGCCGGCCCGCGCGCAACCCTCGGTCTCGACCCGGGCCTGCGTACCGGCTGCAAGGTCGCCGTGGTTGATTCGACCGGCAAGATGCTCGACCACGCCACGGTTTATCCGCACGTGCCGCACAACAAGTGGGATCAGACCATCGCCATTCTGGCCGCCCTGTGCGCCAAGCACTCGGTTGATCTGATCGCCATCGGCAACGGCACCGCCAGCCGTGAAACCGACAAACTGGCGATCGAGCTGATCAAAAAATACCCAGCCATGAAGATGACCAAGGTCATGGTGTCCGAGGCCGGCGCATCGGTGTACTCGGCGTCGGAACTGGCGGCCAAGGAATTCCCGGACCTGGACGTGTCGATCCGTGGCGCGGTATCGATTGCCCGCCGTCTGCAGGATCCACTGGCTGAACTGGTGAAAATCGATCCGAAATCCATCGGTGTCGGCCAGTATCAGCACGACGTTTCGCAGCTGAAACTGGCGCGCGGTCTGGACGCCGTGGTTGAGGATTGCGTGAACGCCGTTGGCGTTGATGTGAATACCGCCTCCGTAGCGCTGCTGGCCCGCATCTCCGGCCTCAACGCGACCCTGGCGCAAAACATCGTTGCTCACCGCGACGAACATGGCGCGTTCAAAACCCGTGCAGCACTGAAGAAAGTCGCGCGTCTGGGCGAAAAAACCTTCGAACAGGCGGCCGGTTTCTTGCGCGTGATGAACGGCGACAACCCGCTGGATTCGTCGGCCGTTCACCCGGAAGCTTATCCGCTGGTGCAGCGTATCGCCGCTGAAACCGACCGCGACATTCGCTCGCTGATCGGCGACGCAAGCTTCCTCAAGCGTCTGGATCCGAAGAAGTTCACCGACGAAACCTTCGGTCTGCCCACCGTCACCGACATCATCCAGGAACTGGAAAAACCGGGCCGCGACCCGCGTCCGGAGTTCAAGACTGCGGAGTTCCAGGAAGGTGTTGAAGACCTGAAAGACCTGCAACTGGGGATGATCCTTGAAGGCGTCGTCACCAACGTGACCGCGTTCGGCGCATTCGTCGATATCGGCGTGCATCAGGACGGCCTGGTGCACATCTCGGCGCTGTCGGAGAAGTTCATCAAGGATCCGCGTGAAGCGGTGAAGGCCGGCGACGTGGTGAAGGTGAAAGTCATGGAAGTCGATATCCCGCGCAAACGCGTCGGTCTGTCGATGCGCATGGGCGACACCCCGGGCGAGAAAATCGACGGTGCCCGTGGCTCGCGTCCGGGCTCGGCCCAGCGCCAGCCGTCGAACAACGCGCCGCGCAAGGAAACCGCGACCGCCGCACCGGTGAACAATGCAATGGCCTCGCTGTTCGCCAACGCCAAGCAGTTGAAGAAACGCTGATGGACATTCCGGCCGGGCTCGTCGAGAGCGCGTTTTTCAAGCTGTTGGGCTGCCGCCTGCACAGCCTGGAAACCGGGGTGGCGCAAGTCGCCCTGGTGCTGGAACCGGAACTGCGCAATCGCGGCGGCAAATTGCACGGTGGCGCGCTGTTCAGTCTGGTCGATATCGCCATGGGGCTGGCCTGTTCCAGCACCCACGGTTTCGATCAGCAGAGCGCGACCATCGAGTGCAAGATCAACTATATCCGCGCCGTTTCCGACGGCGAGGTCATGTGCACGGCGCGGGTGATTCACCCGGGCCGCCGCACGTTGGTGGTCGAAGCCGACGTGATGCAAGGCGACAAACTGGTCGCAAAAGCACAAGGCACGTTCGCTGTCCTGTAGCTAGACGCCATCAATTTGAGTTAATTTCGGCGCAACGAATCCTGTGGGAGCGAGCCTGCTCGCGAAGAGGGTGTATCAGCAATGCAGATGTTGGCTGACACACCGCCTTCGCGAGCAGGCTCGCTCCCACAGGGATTGTGCAGTTCCTGACTGACCGGCAAATGGCCTGCCGCTACAAAACCAGGCGATAACGCCAGTTTCAACTTCACCCTTGTAGACCGTCCTGCCCACCCCCATATTGGGGCGACTGACGCGTGAAGGAATCCAAATTGAGCGAACTTCTCAACCGCCGCCTGGCTCTGCTCGGCGAGCGCGCTAACCTCTCTCTGCTCGAGCAGTGCCTGCACGGTATCGAACGTGAATGCCTGCGCGTGACCAGCGAAGGTCGCCTGGCGCAAACGCCGCACCCCGAAGCCTTGGGTTCCGCGCTGACCAACGAACAGATCACCACCGACTACTCCGAGTCGCTGCTGGAATTCATCACGCCCGCCCTGCCGGATCCGGCTGATACGCTGGCGAGCCTGGACAAGATTCATCGTTTTGCCTACAGCAAACTCGGCAACGAGTACCTGTGGAGTCCATCGATGCCGTGCCCGTTGCCGGCCGAGGAAGACATCCCGATCGCCTACTACGGCACCTCTAACATCGGTCAGCTCAAGTACGTCTATCGCAAGGGTCTGGCCCTGCGTTACGGCAAGACCATGCAGTGCATCGCCGGGATTCACTACAACTTCTCCCTGCCGGAAAAGCTCTGGCCGCTGCTGCGCGAAACCGAAGGTTTTGTCGGCACTGACCGGGATTTCCAGTCAGTCTCCTACATCGCACTGATCCGCAATTTCCGTCGCTACAGCTGGCTGCTGATGTATCTGTTCGGTGCCTCGCCGGCGCTGGACGCCGGTTTCCTGCGCGGTCGTTCGCATCAGCTGGAACAACTCGATCCAGACACCTTGTATCTGCCGTACGCGACCAGCCTGCGCATGAGCGACCTCGGTTACCAGAGCAACGCCCAGGCCGGTCTGACGCCGTGCTACAACGATCTGTCGAGCTACACCGACAGCCTGCGCAAAGCCGTGGCCACGCCGTACCCGCCGTACGTTGAAGTCGGCACGCACAAGGACGGTGAGTGGGTGCAGCTCAACACCAACATCCTGCAGATCGAAAACGAGTACTACTCCAACATCCGCCCGAAACGCGTGACCTACACCGGCGAGCGGCCGATTCAGGCGCTGGTGGCCCGTGGCATTCAGTACGTCGAAGTGCGTTGTCTGGACATCAACCCGTTCCTGCCGATGGGCATCGACCTGACCGAATCGCGTTTCCTCGATGCGTTCCTCCTGTACTGCGCGCTCAACGACAGTCCGTTGCTGACCAACACGTCCTGCGGCAACGCGACGTCGAACTTCCTCAGCGTGGTCAAGGAAGGTCGTCGTCCCGGCCTGCAATTACAGCGTGACGGCGAGTCGGTCGAGATGAAGACCTGGGCTGCCGAGCTGCTGGAGCAAATCGCCCCGCTAGCGGCGTTGCTCGATCAGAGCCATGGCGGCGATGCCCACAGCAAGGCGCTGGATGTGCAACTGGCCAAGGTCAGCGACCCGTCCCTGACACCGTCCGCGCAAGTGCTAGCGGAGATGGCTGAGCATAAGGAAAGCTTCGCGCAGTTCTCGCTGCGTCAAAGTCAGGCGCATGCGGAGTTTTTCCGTCGCGAGCCTTTGGCGGCGGATGAGCAGGCGAAGTTTGAGGAATTGGCGCGTACTTCTCTGGCAGCGCAGGCTGAGCTTGAGCAGAACGAAGTGGGCGATTTTGATGTGTTTGTTGGGTCGTATCAGGCGAGTATTCTGGCGATCAGTAATTAAAAGTTGTCGGTAAAAAGATCGCAGCCTGCGGCAGCTCCTACACTTGATCGTTCCCACGCTCCGCGTGGTAACGCCTCAAGGGACGCTCCGCGTCCAGGTGACGCGGAGCGTCACCGGCTGCATTCCCACGCAGAGCGTGGGAACGATCTGCACCACCGATCTCACCCAGCTCTTAGATTTTTCCGCTCATAAGCTCATTCGAAAAAGTTATTTATTTACTGATTCTTAGATCATTTAGTCTCCTTTCACGCCGACGCTCGGTCGCCTGATATGGAGCTGTTCAATGAAACTGAATTTCCCGCTTCGCCTGCTCGCTGTGGCCTCTCTGGCTGCTGCAAGCTTTCTGGCTCAGGCCGCCGACCTCACCGTCGCCTACCAAACCACCGTTGACCCGGCGAAAGTCGCTCAGGCCGACGGCGCTTACGAAAAAGCCACCAAAGCCGACATCGCCTGGCGCAAGTTCGACAACGGCGCCGACATCATCGCCGCCATTGCTTCCGGCGACGTGCAGATCGGCTACCTCGGTTCCAGCCCATTGACCGCTGCGATCACTCGCAAAGTACCGGTCGAAACCTTCCTCATCGCCACTCAGATCGGCGCCGCCGAAGCACTGGTCGCGCGCGACGGTTCCGGCATCAAGACCCCGCAGGATCTGGTCGGCAAAAAAATCGCCGTGCCATTCGTATCGACCGGTCACTACAGCCTGCTCGCCGCACTGAAGCACTGGAACATCGATCCATCGAAAGTCACCGTGCTCAATCTCGCGCCGCCAGCGATCATCGCCGCGTGGAAACGCGGTGACATCGACGCCACTTACGTTTGGGATCCGGCGCTGGGCGTGGCCAAGGAAAACGGCAAAGTGCTGATCACCTCCGGCGAACTGGCCAAATTCGGCGCGCCAACCTTCGATGCGTGGATCGTGCGCAAAGACTTCGCCGAGAAGCACCCGGAAATCGTCACCGCGTTCGCCAAGGTCACCCTCGATGCCTACGCCGACTACCGCAAAGACCCGAAAGCCTGGCTCGCCGATCAATCCAACGTCGACAAACTGGTGAAACTCTCCGGCGCCAAGGCCAGCGACATTCCGCTGCTGCTGCAAGGTAACGTCTACCCGCTCGCGGCGGATCAGGTCGTTACCCTCGGCGCGCCGACCACCAAAGCCATCACCGACACCGCCGCGTTCCTCAAGGAGCAAGGCAAGGTCGAAGCCGTTCTGCCGGACTACGCGCCGTACGTCAGCGCCAAATTCATCACCAACTGATCGGGAGTTAACTGCGATGGCCTTGCTACAGCTGGAGCGCATCAGCGCACAGTACCCGGGCAGCCCGGAACCGGTGCTGGCGGATATTTCTCTGACCCTTGGGCCTCAGCAATTGCTGGTCGCCCTCGGCCCGTCCGGCAGTGGCAAGACTTCGCTGTTGAACCTGATTGCCGGTTTCGTTGAACCGAGCGCCGGGCGCATCACCCTCGACGGCGTACCGGTCAAAGGCCCGAGCGCCGAACGTGGCGTGGTGTTCCAGGACGATGCGTTGCTGCCTTGGCAGGATGTGTTGGCCAACGTCGCGTTCGGCCTGGAACTGGCCGGTGTCGCCAAAGACAAACGCGAAAAAATCACCCGTGAAATGCTCGCGCTGGTTGATCTCTCCGGTTTCGAAAGTCGCCGGATCTGGCAGCTTTCCGGCGGCCAGAAACAACGCGTCGGCCTCGCCCGCGCCCTCGCCGCTGATCCGCGTGTATTGCTGATGGACGAACCCTTCGGCGCCCTCGATGCGTTCACCCGCGAACAGATGCAGGAGCTGCTGCTGCAAGTCTGGCAGCGCACCGCCAAGCCGGTTTTCCTGATCACCCACGACATTGAAGAAGCGGTGTTCCTCGCCACTGACCTGATTCTGCTCGCGCCGAATCCGGGGCAGATCGTTGAACGCCTGCACCTGGATTTCGGCCAGCGTTACGCCGCTGGCGAGTCCGCCCGTGCGATCAAATCCGATCCGCGTTTTATCGAAACCCGCGAACACGTGCTGAGCAAAGTGTTCTCGCAACGCAGCGCCGGACAACGGCAGGAGCGCGCATGAGCAGTTTCGACGTTTCCTCGGCTACGGTAAAACCGGTCAGCGCATCCGTGGTGATTCCAGTGCGCCGCAGCCTCAGCACGCGCTGGATCAGTTTGCTGACGCTGATTGCTCTGTTAGCGATCTGGTGGGCAGTGACCGCCACTGGGTTGATCGAACCGCTGTTCCTGCCGCCACCGTCCGCCGTGCTGCAAAAGGGCTGGTTGCTGGCGACCACTGGGTACATGGATTCGACGTTGTGGCAGCACCTTGGTGCGAGCCTGAGTCGCATTGGCCTGGGCCTCGGCTTCGCGATTTTGACCGCTGTGCCGGTGGGCATTGCGATCGGTGCCAATCGCATCGCCCGTGGTGTGCTCGATCCGCTGATCGAGTTCTACCGCCCGATTCCGCCGCTGGCCTATCTGCCATTGATCGTGATCTGGTGCGGTATCGGCGAGTTGTCGAAAGTGCTGCTGATTTATCTGGCGATTTTCGCGCCGATTGCCATTGCTACCGCGACCGGTGTGCGCACGGTTGATCCGGCGAAATTGCGCGCAGCGCAGTCGTTGGGCGCAACGCGCGTGCAGCTTATTCGCCATGTGATTTTGCCGAGCGCCCTGCCGGACATTCTTACCGGTGTGCGCATTGGTCTAGGCGTTGGTTGGTCGACCTTGGTCGCTGCTGAGCTGATCGCGGCCACCAGTGGTTTGGGTTTCATGGTGCAGTCGGCCGCGCAGTTCCTGGTCACCGATGTGGTGGTACTGGGGATCCTGGTCATCGCCCTGATTGCCTTCGCCATGGAAATGGGCCTGCGCGCCCTGCAGCGCAAACTGGTGCCGTGGCACGGCCAGGCGCACTAAAACATCTTTTGAATCACCCCCCTGTAGGAGCTGCCGCAGGCTGCGATCTTTTGATCTTGCTTTTAAAAAGATCAAGATCAAAAGATCGTCCGATCGCGGCCCGAGCCTTCGGCAGCTCCTACAGAGGGTGGTTATCCGGAATTGACGAGAAAGACCATGAGCAGCCTCAACATCACCCCATTAAGCTCGGCCCTCGGCGCGCAGATCAGCGGCGTCGACATCAGTCAGCCATTGAGCGTGGACCACCGCGACGCCATCGAGCAGGCGCTGCTCAAATATCAAGTGCTGTTCTTCCGCAACCAGCCCATCGAACCACCGCAACAGGCGCGTTTCGCCGCCTACTTCGGTGACCTGCACATCCACCCGATCTACCCGAACGTGCCGGAGCAACCGGAAGTCTTGATCCTCGACACCGCCGTCACCGACGTGCGCGACAACGCGATCTGGCACACCGACGTGACCTTCCTGCCGACGCCAGCGATGGGCGCAGTGCTCAGCGCCAAGTTGCTGCCGGAGTTTGGTGGCGACACCTTGTGGGCCAGCGGCATTGCCGCGTATGAAGCGCTGTCGGCGCCGATGAAAAGCTTGCTCGAAGGGCTGACGGCGACTCACGATTTCACTCTCTCGTTTCCGCTGGAGCGCTACGGCAACACGCCGGAAGCGCTGGCGCAGTGGGAAGAGGCGCGACGCAAGAATCCACCGCTGTCGCATCCGGTGATTCGTACCCATCCGGTGAGCGGAAGACGCTCGCTGTTCGTCAACGAAGGCTTTACCTCGAAGATCAATGAGCTGTCGGACACCGAGAGCGAGGCGGTTCTGAAGTTTCTGTTCGCCCATGCCACGCGGCCGGAGTTCACCATTCGCTGGCGCTGGCAGCAGGACGATATTGCATTCTGGGATAACCGCGTGACTCAGCATTACGCGGTGGACGATTACCGGCCAGCGCGGCGGGTGATGCAACGGGCGACGGTGCTGGGGGATGTACCTTTCTTCCGCTGACTTTTTTGTTGCCTTTCATGGCCTCATCGCTAGCAGGGCTAGCTCCCACAGGGGAACGCATTCCAATGTGGGAGCTAGCCCTGCTAGCGATTGCGATGTAACAGGCGCCGACTAATCCGGCGCCAGTCACTCACTCCGCCGTCGAAGGCTTCTCCCACAGATTGATCCCGCCCTCTTGGGCAAACCGGTCAATCTCCGCCAGCTCTTCAGCGCTAAAACTCAAGTTCTTCAGCGCCCCGACGTTCTCGATAATCTGCTCCGGCCGGCTCGCACCGATCAACGCCGAAGTCACTCGCGGATCGCGCAGCGTCCACGCCAGCGCCAATTGCGCCAGACTCTGACCTCGACGCTTGGCGATCTCGTTCAGCGCGCGCACGTGAGCGATGTTGGCCTCGGACAAGTGCGAAGCCTGCAGCGAACCACCGCCCGGACGATTGACCCGCGCATCCGCCGGCACGCCGTTGAGGTACTTGTCAGTAAGCAGACCTTGCGCCAGCGGCGTGAAAGCGATCACGCCAGTGCCAAGTTCATCGGTGGTATCGAGCAGATCTTTTTCCACCCAGCGATTGAGCAGGTTGTATGCCGGTTGATGGATCAGCAGCGGCACTTTCCACTCTTTCAACAGCGCCGCCATCTCGCGAGTTTTCACCCCGGAATACGACGAGATGCCGATGTACAACGCCTTGCCCTGTTGCACTGCAGTGGCGAGGGCGCTGGCGGTTTCTTCCAGCGGGGTGTCCGGGTCGAAGCGGTGCGAATAGAAGATATCCACATAGTCCAGACCCAGGCGTTGCAGGCTCTGGTCGAGGCTGGCCAGCACGTATTTGCGCGAACCGCCGCCCTGACCGTAAGGACCGGGCCACATGTCCCAACCGGCCTTGCTGGAGATGATCAGTTCGTCGCGGTATTGCTTGAAATCTTCGCGCAGCAAGCGGCCGAAATTGATTTCGGCGCTGCCGTACGGCGGGCCGTAATTGTTGGCGAGATCGAAATGGTTGATGCCCAGGTCGAACGCGGTGCGCAGCAAGGCTCGCTGGGTGTCGATCGGCGTGCTGTCGCCAAAGTTGTGCCACAGGCCCAGCGACAGCGCCGGCAGCACCAGACCGCTGCGCCCGACGCGGCGGTAAGGGATGGAGTCATAGCGGTTTTCGGCAGCGGTGTAAGTCATCGAATCCTCTCTTGTCTGTCTTGAAATGGGTGTCGACTGCTTCGCGAGCAAGCTCGCTCCCACATTGGATTGCTGTCTGCTGAAGGATGCGGCCCTTCACTTGCAATGCACTCCCCTGTGGGAGCTAGCCCTGCTAGCGATTGGGCGTTACACAAATCGATTGCCGGGTCGTGCCAGGCCAAGGTTCTCGCGCAACGTCCGACCCTCATACTCCGTTCTGAACAACCCACGCCGTTGCAGTTCCGGGACCACGCTGTTGGCGAAGTCTTCGAGGCCGCCCGGCAGGTGCGGCACCAGAACGTTGAAGCCGTCCGCCGCGCCCTGTTCGAACCATTCCTGCAAGCGATCGGCAATCTGCTCGGGCGTACCAACCAAGCTGTAATGCCCTCGTCCGCCAGCAATCTTGCGACCGAGTTCGGCAAGCGTCAGGTTCTCCCGGCCCGCCAGTTCAGTGAGCAATTTCTGCCGGCTCTGCTGGCCGCTTTCGGTCAGGGGCAAGTCGGGCAACGGCCCGTCCAGCGGGTACTTCGACAAATCGAAGTTGCCCAGCATACGCCCAAGCAAGGCGACGCCAACCTCGGGTTCGACTAATTGCTGAAACGTTTCATATTTTTCCTGCGCTTCGGCTTCGGTGCGACCAACCACAACAAAAACACCCGGCATGATTTTCAGCGAATCGGCGCTGCGACCGTATTTCGGCAGACGTCCTTTGAGATCAGCGTAAAACGCTTGAGCGCTAGCCAATGAGGTTTGCGCAGTGAACACCACTTCAGCCGTCTGCGCCGCCAGTTCGCGCCCGATTTCGGAAGATCCGGCCTGAACAATCACAGGTTGCCCTTGCGGCGAACGCGCAACGTTCAGCGGGCCTTTGACCCGGAAGTGTTCGCCAACGTGATCCAGTACATGCAACTTCGCAGGGTCGTAATACGCCCCACTCGCCTTGTCGCGCACAAAGGCGTCGTCCTCCCAACTGTCCCAAAGCCCGGTCACCACTTGATGAAATTCGCGCGCGCGGCTGTAGCGCTCGGCGTGGCCGATATGTTCGTCGCGGCCGAAATTCAGCGCTTCGGCAGCATTGTCCGAGGTCACCAGATTCCACCCCGCCCGGCCGCCCGAAAGGTGATCTAGTGAGGCGAATTTGCGCGCCACGTGGTACGGCTCGTTGTAGCTGGTGGTCGCCGTCGCAATCAGACCGATGTGCTCGGTCACCGCACTTAGCGCCGAGAGCAAGGTCAGCGGTTCAAAGTGATCAGAGCGCGCCATGCGACTGGCGATGTCTTGGGTCGGCGCGGCGACGCTGTCGGCAACAAACAGCGCATCGAACTTCGCTGCCTCGGCAATCTGTGCCAGACGCTTGTAGTGAGCGAAATCCAGTCCCGCATTTGCTGGAACTTCCGGGTGGCGCCACGCCGCCACGTGGTGCCCGGTGGCCATGAGAAACGCGCCGAGTTTCAACTGTCTGCTCATGGTTAAAAATCCTTGCGCAGTTGCACGCCGAAGTAGCGCTCGTCATCCCGTGGCACGGCGCGATAGATGTAGTTGCCACCACTGGCGAGCACGGGTGAATAGGATTTGTCGGTGAGGTTCTTGCCGAGCAACGCGACGCGCCAGCCGTTGCTGTAATCGGCCAGGGCAATGCTGCCGTTCCAGATGCCGTAGGCGCCTTGCTTGGTGTCGACGTTCTGGCTGATGTCGTACTGCACTTCGCTCTGCCAGCTGTAGTCGGTGCCGAGTTCGATATCCAGACCGTTATCCAGCGGGATGGTGTAGTCGGCGCGCACGTAGCTTTTCCAGTCCGGGCTGAACGGCAGCGGTTTGCCATTGACGTTGCACGACGCCGCCGCGCCCGCCGGGCAGGCGAACTCGTCGATGCGCGCGCGGGTGTAAGCCAGTGCGCCGGACAGTTTCAGTTGCTGGGTGGCCTGCAAAGCGTAATCGAGTTCGACGCCCTCGGTGCTGACGCTGCCGGCGTTGATCAAACGCGTCACCACTTGCCCGGCGACAGTGTCGAAGAAGTTCGCCTGGTAGTTGTCGTAGTCGCTATGGAACACCGCGAGGTTGGTGGTCAGGCGATTGTTCCAGGACGTGGCTTTGATGCCCGCCTCCCAGGTGTTCGACGTCTCGGGTTTGAGCGCTTCGGTGTCGCGCGGCTGCATGTTGAAGAACACGTTATAGGCCGGGCCTTTGTAGCCACGCGAGTAGGTCAGGTAAGTGGTGACGGCATCGCTCAAGTCGTACTGCACACCGAGGCGGCCGGACCAGCCATCTTCATCGACAGAACCTGAGCTGCTGGTCGCCGGTTGAATGCCGCTGACGGTGGTCGCTGAAGTCGAGACGCGACGATGATCGTATTCCAGATCATCGTGGGTGTAGCGCAGGCCGGCGATGCCGCGAAAGTCGGACGTGAAGTTCAGTGTGCTCTCACCGAACACCGCGTAACTGTCGCTGGTGGTGCTGTAATCGGCGACGCCACGGTCAGTGCGCGTGGTGGTTGTAAGCGTGCGCTGATAGGTCTCTTCGTCCTTGCCGTGCATGTAGAACAGGCCACCGACGTATTCGAGGAACTCGCCTTTCGGTGAGGCCAGACGCAACTCTTGTGAATATTGATCGAAGGCCAGATCACCTTTGTCAGCCGTGCCGGGAAACGCTGCGGTCACCGTGCCGAGTCGGTCGCCGTCCTGATATTGGGTGTTGTCCCAGCCGCGCCATGCGGTGATCGACGTCAGGGTGTAATCGCCCAATTGCCAGTCGAGCTGGCCGGACAGGCCTTTGTTGGTGTCTTCAACGTGAGAGCGGGTGTCGGTGTTGATGTCGCGGTTATGGCTGGAGGCATAAGCCGGGTTCAGCGCATTGGCGAAGGCCGGGGTCAGCGACTTGCTGACCACGCCGTTGGGGCCGTCGTCGTGGGACTGCATGTAGTCGGCGATCAGGGTGAAGGTGACGTCGTCATTCGGGGTGAATTCGAGTTTGCCGCGCACGCCGCGATGGTTGTAGCCGTTGACCTCCTGACCATTATGTTCGTTATCGACGTTGCCATCGTAGGTGCCGAACAGCGTGCTGATCGAGCCTTTCAACGTGTCCGGAATCAGGCTGCCGCCGAGGCCGAATCGGGTGCGGCTTTCGTTGCCGCTGTAGTACGACTGATCGATGTAGCCGTGAGTCTCGGCGGTCGGTGCCTTGCTGGTGATGTTGAGCACGCCAGCCGAGGCGTTCTTGCCGAACAGCGTGCCTTGCGGGCCGCGCAAAACTTCGACGCGCTCCAGATCCAGCAGATCCAGGGTCGCCTGTCCCGGCCGCGCATACACCACGCCATCGATCACCGTCGCCACGGTTGGCTCGACGCCCGGCGAGGTGGAAATCGTGCCGACGCCGCGCACGAACAACGAGGTGTCCTTGTTCGATGCGCCGGTGCGGAAATTCAGCGACGGCACTTGCTGAACAATGCTCGCCACGCCGTTGCGGTTATCGCGTTCAAGCTGTTCGCCGTCGATCACAGAAACCGCGACCGGCACCTTTTGCAGCGACTCTTCGCGGCGAGTGGCGGTAACGGTCACCGACTTCAGTGTCGGCTCTTGCTCGCTATTGTCAGCGGCGAATGCATTGGGCAGCGGCAGCGCCGCCAACCCCGTCAATAACCAGCCAGCGGCGCGAATCGATTGCGCCAGTTTGTGTGTCGCCCCAGGAATGTTGTGCATGTTCTGCCCGCTCGAAATTGGCCCTGATCCGCTGCCGTTCTGCGACGACAGCGCCTGAATCGGTGTCTTGGGCATTCGCTCGAGCGAGTAGCAGACAACGCGCTTTGTTAGCGCTAACATCAGCGATATTGGCGATCCGCACATAGACCGTCCAATACTGAAAAATTAGTTTTATATGCGATTTGGTTTTCAGGAAGAATCTAATCATGAGCGAAGACAAGCCCCGCAAACGCCGGGGTGCCGGGCGCGTGACCCTGAATGCGGTGGCGCGCGAGGCCGGGGTATCGGCGATCACCGTGTCGCGGTATTTCAATCAGCCCGAGCAGGTTTCGCCCGAGCGCCGCGAGCGGATTGCCGCGGTCGTGGCCGAACTGGGTTACGTGCCTAATCTGGTGGCCGGTGGGCTCGCCTCGGCGCGGGGGAAAATCGTCGGCATGGTCATTCCGAACATCTCCGGGCCGATCTTCGCCAACACCATTCAGGGCTTCAGCGACACCCTCAGCCGTCATGGTTATCAGCTGTTGCTGGCGTCGAGTTACTTCAGCACCGAGCAGGAAGAAAATGCGGTGCGCGCGTTTCTCGGTTGGTCGCCGGCGGCGCTGGTGCTGACCAGTCACTTTCACAGCGCCGGCACGGAAAAGATGATCGCCGAGGCGGATATTCCGGTGATCGAGACCTGGGATTACCAACCGGAGCGGGAGCCGATGCAGATCGGTTTTTCGCATTTTGACGTGGGCGTAACGGCGGCAAATTATCTGCTGGGAAAAGGTTATCGGCGCATTGCGTTCGTGCAGAACAGCGCGCCGGGCG
The DNA here is from genome assembly GCF_058136335.1 of Pseudomonas sp. 4CAES_32.4. Classification (NCBI taxonomy): domain Bacteria; kingdom Pseudomonadati; phylum Pseudomonadota; class Gammaproteobacteria; order Pseudomonadales; family Pseudomonadaceae; genus Pseudomonas; species Pseudomonas sp. 4CAES_32.4. Next base: position 292,876 of record NZ_CM176882.1, on the reverse strand, counting down.
ACTTCAGCGCCCTGGAACGCCGCGATGGTTACGCGGCGACCTTGCGAGAGGCCGGCGTGGAGCCGTGGGTCTTCGCCCCCGATGCTGATCGTGCACCATTCGAGGCCGGCAAACAGGCGATGGACGCCCTGATGAACGCCTCTCCGCGCCCCGACGCGATCATCTTCGCCAACGACAACCTCGCCGCTGGCGGCCTGCTCGCCGGCCAACGCGCGGGTTTGAAAATCCCTGAAGACTGCGCCGTCCTCGGCTTCGGAGATTACCCTTTCGCCGAAATGCTCCTGCCGAGCCTGAGCACGATCAAACCACCGGCGCTGGAGATTGGCGTACTCGCCGCAATACGCGTTCTGGAAAGCCTTGGGGTATTGCCGAGCGACGAGGTGCAACGCTTGAATCTGTTGCAGTGCCAAGTCATCGAACGCGAAAGCACCTGATGAATATGACAGCGGCCGGATTGGCTATGCTCTAAAGGACACCGAGGTGGCCCTATCGCGAGCAAGCCCGCTCCCACAGGTTTCTGTGTTGGATACAAGATCTGGCAACGACGCAAAACCCTGTGGGAGCGGGCTTGCCCGCGATGGCGGCCGATCAGGCACCGCACATCCCGCAGGCACCACAATGCACACCGCCATCATCATCTTCTTCGGCCTGGCCCTGCTCGCCCTCATGCTCTACATCGGCGAGCGCATCGGCTTCAGCCGTCAGACCATGGCCTACAGCTTCGCCGCCCTGTGGCTGGCATTGACGGTGATTAACGGGGCGGTAGGTGTGGTGCATGCCGGCCAATCCGTGGGTTCGGAAATAGCGATTGGCAGTGCGGTGTTTGGGGTGCCGCTGGCGGCGATGGTGTTGTTCATGGTGCTGAGCGCCGAGTCCTGAAAAGACCCGGCGCTCAGGTGCCAATCAACGCACCAGATGCAGGAACTGCATGTGGCGTTCGTACTGATCGAGGATGTCGTTGATGATCTGCTCTTTGGTGTAGCCGACCAGATCGTAGTCCTGACTGCCCTCGCTCAAGTGCACTTCGGCGCGGTAGTAGCGACGATTGTTGAGCTGCTTCGAGCCCATCCCGCCACGCGCGAACGACGGCGTGAAGTAGCCGCGCATCTGCACCTGGTAGATGAACGGATGCGCATCACCATGGCCGATTTCCAGGCTGACGCTGTCATTCGCCGGATCCGGCTGAGTGACCACGTTCAGGCCTTTCTCGACGAACACCGCCGTCACTTCTTCAATCGCCGGGCGCACCGTGGTGTCCATGAAACGGTACACCTCATCACGCGACGGGAAGTGCACAGCCTGACTCAAGCGCTGTCGCCAGCCGCCCGTGCCGCGTCGCGAACCAGAGACCGGTGCCAGCGAGTGCAACTGCGCGATTTGCTTCTGCGACTCGAGATAGAACGCCTTGTGCAGGCCCCACATCATCAGCAACAGAATCAACGAGAACGGCAACGAGGTCAGCACCACCGCTGATTTCAGTGCATCAATGCTGCCGGAGAACAACAGCGCACTGGTGATCAGCGCGGTCATGGCGCCCCAGAACACCCGCAGCCACTTCGGCCCGTCTTCGTCGGGGTTGCCGCCCTTCGCCGACAGGGTCGAGAGCACCACCGTGCCGGAGTCGGCAGACGTGACGAAGAACACGAAGCTGATAAACACCGTCACGGCGATGACGGTTTTGCTCCACGGATAGGTTTCCAGCAGCAGGTAAATGCTCATCGACGGATTGTCGAGGGCCGACATGCCGAGCGCGCTCATGCCGTGGTTGAGTACCTGATCGATGGCGCTGTTGCCGAAGATCGACATCCACGCGAGGGTGAAACCGAGTGGAATCAGCAGTACGCCGAAAACGAATTCACGGATGGTGCGACCACGGGAAATCCGTGCGATGAACAGGCCCACGAACGGCGACCATGCAATCCACCAGGCCCAGTAGAACACTGTCCAACCGCCAAGCCAGTCGCTCGGTTTGTCGTAGGCGTAGAGGTCGAAACTCTTCATCGGCAGGGCGCCGAGGTAGTCGCCGATGTTCTGGATCAAGGTGTTCAGCAGGTGCTGAGTCGGCCCGGCGAACAACACAAACAGCAGCAGCGCACAGGCCAGCAGCATGTTGATGTCGGACATCACCCGCACGCCTTTATCGACGCCGGAGACCGCCACGATGATCGCCGCGCCCATCATCAGCGTGATCAGGCCAACCTGAATCCACTGGGTGTGCGCGATGCCGAACAGGTAGTCGAGACCGGAGTTGAGGTGCAGCACCCCAAAGCCCATGTCGGCGCCCAGACCGAACACCGTGGCGATGATGCCGAAGCCGTCGACCGCGTAACCGATGAGGCCGTTGATGCGTTTGCCGATCAGCGGATACAGCGCCGAACGCAGGGCCAGCGGCAGGTTGTGGCGGTAAGCGAAATAGGCCAGCGCCATGCCGACGAAGGCGAACACGCCCCAGCCATGCAGGCCCCAATGCAGAAACAGAATCTGCATCGCCTGACGCGCCGCATCCGCGGTGCCGGCCTCGCCTTGCGGCGGCTGAATCATGTGGGTCAGCGGTTCAGAAACGCAGAAGAAGAACAGCGTGATGCTGATCCCGGCGGCGAACAGCATGCCGGCCCAGGACAGGTAACTGAATTCGGGTTCGTCGTGGTCGGCACCGAGTTTTATCTTGCCGTAGCCGGATAAGGCGGTGACCACCACGAAGACCAGATACAGGGTCATCGCGAGCATGTAGTACCAGCCGACCGTGTTGGCCGCCCAGTTTTGCGCTTCCAGCAGCCAGGCACCGGCCTGCTCAGGCATGGCGATGACAACGAGACCAAACAGCAGAATGACCGTCGCGGCGAAATAGAACACCGGCGGATTCATGCGCACCAGACCGCTGGCGGGGGTGGACGATGCACTCATGAAACGTGCACCTCAAGGGGTTGAAACATGGCTGAAATGATCGGACTCAGCAAAGGCAAGCCTCCTGTTGTGAGCGGGCAGCGAACCACCGGTTTAACTTGAATGAACGTTCAAGTTAAACATGGATGGGGTGGTTAGGACTAATCGTACGGCCAGGCGGTAGTTTTCCTACGCTAGCTCAAGGAGGGGTATGACGTGGGTTTGAGGGGATTCGTTCACTGCAGAATTGGCTGAAGGCCATTATCTCGATTTGGCCTGAAAACCATTCGCGAGCAGGCTCGCTCCCACATTTGAAACGCATTCCATTGTGGGAGCGAGCCTGCTCGCAAAGAGGTCAGCAGACGCGAAGCAAATTCAGAGGCCTACTTCTGCGTCCCGTCATCATGCTGCAGATTCGCCTGGGTCAGATTGCACCCCGCCGGCACGCTGCGCGTCAGCCACACGTTGCCGCCAATCGTCGAGCCTTTGCCAATGGTGATCCGCCCGAGAATCGTCGCCCCGGCGTAAATCACCACATCATCCTCAACAATCGGATGACGTGGGTGGCCCTTCTGCAACTGGCCGTCTTCATCCGCCGGAAAACGTTTGGCGCCCAACGTCACCGCCTGATAAATCCGCACGCGCTCACCAATGATCGCCGTCTCGCCGATCACCACACCCGTGCCGTGGTCGATAAAGAAACTGCGGCCGATCTGCGCCCCCGGATGGATATCGATACCTGTGGCCGAATGGGCGATTTCCGCACTGATCCGCGCCAGCAACGGCAAACCCGCGCGATACAAATGGTGAGCCAGGCGATGGTGAATCACCGCCAGAATCCCCGGGTAGCACAGCAGCACTTCATCGACACTGCGCGCCGCCGGATCACCGTGGTACGCCGCCAGCACATCGGTGTCGAGCAGCGTGCGCAGGCCCGGCAAGGCCAGAGCGAAATCCTGCACGATCTGAATGGCGCGGGTCTCGACCTCGGTGTCAGCCTGCGCGCTATGGCGGGCGACGTAACGCAGCTCCAGGCGGGTCTGCGCCAACAAGGCATTCAGTGCAACATCGAGGGTGTGGCCGACGTAGAAATCTTCACTCTCTTCGCGCAGATCCACCGGCCCCAGGCGCATCGGGAACAACGCGCCGCACAGCGCCTCAAGAATCTCCGCCATCGCCGCCCGCGACGGCAACTCGCGACCACCCTGCTCGCCGGACGCCCGGCCGTTCTGTGCTCGCCACTGATCCCGCGCGCTGCGCAGTTGGCTGACGATGGTCTGCAATTGCCAATGGCTGGAACGCTCGCTCACGGTAAAGACTCCTCACGGGCGGCCGGACTGTCTGGCCGCGTCAACGGCGCCTACTTTACGGCAAGGTCGCGAGGGCGAATTAAGAACCGATAGTGCTGGCCTCAGTCGATTTGGCTATAAGCGATTCACGGTTGCCCCTGCAAAAACGCGTGCCTATAGTCCTTTCATCTTTCTCCGCCAGTACGGAACCATGATTAAGAATCAGCTGGAACGCTTTAACCGTCTCAACCTGCTCGGCCACCCGACGCCGCTGGAAAAACTCGAACGCCTGTCTGCATGGCTCGGTCGCGAGGTGTTCATCAAGCGCGATGACCTGACGCCGCTGGCCATGGGCGGCAACAAGTTGCGCAAACTCGAATACCTCGCCGCCGATGCCCTCGCGCAAGGTGCCGACACGCTGATCACTGCCGGCGCGCTGCAATCGAACCACGTTCGCCAGACCGCCGCCCTCGCCGCCAAGCTCGGCCTGGGTTGTGTGGCGCTGCTGGAAAATCCGCTGGGCACCGACGACAGCAATTACACCGGCAACGGCAATCGTCTGCTGCTGGATCTGTTCGACACCAAGGTCGAACTGGTCGACAACCTCGACAATGCCGACGAACAACTGGCCGCCCTCGCGGTGCGTTTGCAAAGCAACGGCAAGAAACCGTACCTGGTGCCGATTGGCGGCTCGAATGCCCTTGGCGCGCTGGGTTATGTGCGCGCCGGTCTGGAACTGGCCGAGCAGATCAAGGACACCGGGCTCGATTTCGCGGCGGTGGTATTAGCCTCGGGCAGCGCCGGGACGCACAGCGGTCTGGCCTTGGCGCTGAGCGAAGTGTTGCCGCAGTTGCCGGTGATCGGCGTGACGGTTTCGCGCAGTGAAGAAGATCAGCGGCCGAAGGTGCAGGGGCTGGCCGAACGTACGGCGGAGCTGCTCGGCGTCGAACTGCCGGCGGCTTTCAAGGTCGAGTTGTGGGACGAATATTTCGGCCCGCGCTATGGCGAGCCGAATGCCGGGACGTTGGCGGCGGTGAAGTTGCTGGCCAGTCAGGAAGCGGTGTTGCTGGATCCGGTTTATACCGGCAAGGCAATGGCTGGGTTGCTCGATGGGATTGGCCGACAGCGTTTTGATGAAGGCCCGATCATCTTTTTGCACACCGGTGGCGCGCCGGCGTTGTTTGCTTACAAGGATTTTCTTTAAGAGCAAGATCAAAAGCTCGCAGCCTGCGGCAGCTCCTACAGGTGATACCGGGTAGGAGCTGCCGCAGGCTGCGAGCTTTTTCCACAGACGCTGTATATTCCAATAAAGAATAACATTTTGATTATTAAGTATTTTCAAGTCTAACTAAGACATCTTATAGTCTCGCCGCAGGCGAATTTCGCGCAAGACGCATAAGCTGCTTTAGGGCACGATAACGCAGGCGCACGAATCACCCATTCGCCAACTTTCCTTTAGCGTCTTCCATAAGAAAACACAGGGGCTCGTCATGAATTTTTCCGCACTACGTCGCAATCTGCTGGTGGGTTCGCTGGGCCTGGCCCTAAGCGTCGGTCTGATCGGCCAGGCAGTGGCCGGTGAGCAGCTGCAACAGATCAAGGACAAGGGCGTTATCAACGTCGGCCTGGAAGGCACTTATCCACCGTTCAGCTTCGTCGACGCCGACGGCAAACTGTCCGGTTTCGAAGTCGAGCTGTCGGAAGCACTGGCACAAAAACTCGGCGTCAAAGCCAAGGTTCAGCCAACCAAATGGGATGGCATTCTAGCTGCGCTGGAATCCAAGCGTCTGGACGTTGTGGTCAACCAGGTGACCATCTCCGAAGAGCGCAAGAAGAAGTATGACTTCTCCGAGCCGTACACCGTTTCCGGCATTCAAGCGCTGGTGCTGAAGAGCAAAGAAGCGGCGCTGAACATCAAGACCGCCAATGACCTGTCCGGCAAGAAAGTCGGTGTGGGCCTGGGCACCAACTACGAACAATGGGTCCGCGCCAACGTGCCGGGCGCTGACGTGCGCACCTACGATGATGATCCGACCAAGTTCGCCGACCTCAACAACGGTCGCACCGACGCCATCCTGATCGACCGTCTGGCCGCGCTGGAATACGCCAAGAAAGCGCCGAAAACCGTGGCTGCCGGTGAAGCCTTTTCCCGTCAGGAAGCTGGTGTTGCCCTGCGCAAGGGCGAGCCTGAATTGCTAGCCGCCGTGAACAAGGCCCTCGACGAGCTGCGTGCCGACGGCACCCTGAAGAAGCTGTCCGAGAAGTACTTCAACGCTGACGTCACGAAATAATGGAAGAAGCTTTCCAACTCGCACTGGACTCCGCGCCCTTCCTGCTCAAGGGCGCGTATTACACGGTAGTCCTCAGCCTCGGCGGGATGTTCTTCGGTCTGCTGCTGGGCTTCGGCCTGGCACTGATGCGCCTGTCGCGCTTCAAATCGGTGAGCTGGCTGGCGCGCATCTACGTGTCGTTCTTTCGCGGCACGCCGTTACTGGTGCAACTGTTCGTGATCTATTACGGCTTGCCGCAATTGGGTCTCGAACTGGATCCGCTGCCGGCGGCACTGATCGGCTTCTCGCTGAACATGGCCGCCTACGCCTGTGAAATCCTCCGCGCCGCGATTGGTTCGATCGAACGCGGTCAGTGGGAAGCCGCTGCGAGCATCGGCATGACCCGCGCGCAAACCCTGCGCCGGGCCATCCTGCCGCAAGCAATGCGCACGGCGTTGCCGCCGCTGGGCAACAGCTTTATTTCACTGGTCAAGGACACGGCACTGGCCGCCACCATTCAGGTGCCGGAGCTGTTCCGTCAGGCGCAATTGATTACCGCCCGGACTTTCGAAGTCTTCACCATGTATCTTGCCGCCGCGCTGATCTACTGGATTCTGGCCACGGTGCTTTCGCACTTCCAGAACAAGTTGGAAGAGCGGGTCAATCGGCACGACCAGGAGTCCTGACGATGATTGTCGTGGAAAAACTGACCAAGCAATTCAAGAGTCAGGTCGTGCTCAACGGCATCGACCTCGAGGTCAAGGAAGGCGAAGTCGTCGCGATCATCGGCCCCAGCGGTTCGGGGAAAACGACGTTCCTGCGTTGCCTTAATTTCCTTGAACAACCCACCAGCGGCCGGATCAAGGTCGGCGATATCGAGATCGATACCAGCCGCCCGCTGAACCAGCAGCAAGCGTTGGTGCGCAACCTGCGCCAGCACGTTGGCTTCGTGTTCCAGAACTTCAACCTGTTCCCCCATCGCACCGCGCTGGAAAACGTCATCGAAGGCCCGATTGTGGTCAAGAAGATGCCGCGCGACGCCGCCGTTGCCCTGGGCAAGAAGCTCATGGCCAAGGTCGGTCTGGCGGGCAAGGAGGACGCCTATCCGCGTCGTCTGTCCGGCGGCCAGCAACAGCGCGTGGCGATTGCCCGGGCGCTGGCGATGGAGCCGGAAGTGATCCTGTTCGACGAGCCGACCTCGGCCCTCGACCCGGAACTGGTGGGTGAAGTGCTGGCGACCATTCGCGGCCTCGCCGAAGAAAAACGCACCATGGTTATCGTCACCCACGAAATGGGTTTTGCCCGCGACGTGGCCAACCGTGTGGTGTTTTTCGACAAGGGCGTGATCGTCGAACAAGGTGAAGCGAAAGCGTTGTTTGCCAATCCAAAAGAAGAACGCACCAAACAGTTTCTCAGCAAGTTTCTGAATCACGCCTGAGAACTTTCAACGCAAGACCATCAACTTCCACGGATGGAAGTTGTACTTCTCTACGCTGAACACCCCCCGCCCTTCAAACATATCAAGTTCGCCACACATATATGTTCTGCAACAGTTACAACGCGCTATTAATTCGCCTAAAACTGTGGAGTAGAGTTGAAAAGCAAGTGTCTTGAAGGCGGCAAAAAACCCCTGAAACTGTAGCCCCATTCTCTTTCCAGCCTAGGCAGAAGCCCTGAGCAATGTAGGAAGCTTCTGATTAATCCGTAATTCATGGATTAACTAAATCCGTCTATTGACTCCCCTTCCCGCACCCTCTTATCTAGTCGCCAAGCGCTTCAAATTAGTTCATTCATCCCGCATTTTGTGGCAACAAAATCAGCCTGTTGTATTGCCTGTTAATTCACGCCTTTTGGTTTATTCAGAAACGGACTTCGTTGCTATGCTTCAAGGAGAGAAATCGATGACCCGCACTTCGCATACCCTCGAACTGGCAGCGCCGACTCTGGCGCTCGCACAAAAAACCGGTATCAACCTGACAGCGGCCGAGAACCTGCTGGTCGATGTGCAGCCCTATCCCGGCATGGACGCCGGCGACCTGATCGAGCTGTTCTGGAACAACTGCTACGTCGCCTCCCACGTCCTGACCGCTGAAGATGTCGACGCGCCGGTCAGCCTGCGGGTGCCGGAGAGTTTCGTGATCAGCGGCTCAGCGCGCGTTCACTATCGGGTGATGCAGGTCGGCCAGGGTCCCGCGCTGTCGGCGGCGACGCGGGTACAAGTGAAACTCGATTGCCCCGGTGGCCAGCCTTCAGCACTGTGCGGGGACGAAAACCAGCAGCTGGCACCAGTGATGCTGCCCGATACCATTCGCCGCCAGGGCGTCAATCCCAACCAGATCAAACGCGGCGTCCCGCTGACCATCGAGCCGTACCTGAACATGGCCGAGGACGATGAAATCACGCTGCGCTGGGGCGATGTGCGCATGGACCTGGCGCGGATCACGGCAGCGGATGTCGGCCTGCCAATTCAAGTCTGGGTGCCGCCCGCAGTGATTGTCGAAGCGGGCGAGGATCTGCGCCTCGACGTGACTTACTGCGTCATCGACCGGGTCGGCAATAACTCGCGCTGGGCGCCGCCGCGAACGTTGAAGATCGGCTGCGTGAATCCTTACCTCAAAGTACCGCTGAAACCTGTCCTCAAAGCCGCCGAAACGCGTAAGCCTTGAGTCGTTCCTATAGTGGCGAGGGAGTTGGTTACCTCGCCGCTGAATCTCCCCTGCCATGGAAAACCAGTTAACCAACCCGACCATCACCCCTTCTATGCATATTCCTAAAAGTTAGTTTATTTAATATTTATACACGCTTAGGGTATATGAACCGGACCACCGGACATTCTTTCGTTCGCCGCACTTTTGCGGCGTTTTTCATAAGATGTGAGGTAGGTAGCATGGTCCGGAACACAATCACCCCAGTGCAGATCGCCAGGGCATTGCGTGCAGCCAAGGAGCGGCACTGATGTCCAGCCTGGCCGATGCAAACGTCCAGTCCGATCTGGACATCGCCCCGTTGTTGTTGCCCGCGCAGATTTTGCGCAACGACGCCCAAGCCATCAAGGCTGCCCATGAGCTGGCACAAGCCGCCCGCGTGCAGGCGGCCAAACGCGACCGTCAGCGCAAATTGCCGTGGTCGGAAATCGAGCAGTTCACCCGTAGCGGTCTGGGCAGCATTGCCATCCCGCGTGAATACGGTGGCCCGCAGGTTTCGTTTGTCACATTGGCCGAGGTGTTCGCGATCATTTCCGCCGCCGACCCGGCGTTGGGACAGATTCCGCAGAACCAGTTCGGCATTATCAATCTGGTGCTCGGCAGTGCCACCGAGGCGCAGAAAAAGCAGCTGTTCCAGAGTGTTCTGGAAGGCTGGCGCATCGGTAATGCCGGTCCGGAGCGCGGCACTAAAAACACCCTGGAACTGAAAGCACGGATCACCGCCGACGGCGACGATTACGTGATCAACGGCCAGAAGTTCTATTCCACCGGCGCGCTGTTTGCGCACTGGGTCGCGGTGAAGGCGCTCAACGATGACGGCAAGCAAGTGCTGGCCTTCGTCCGTCGCGGCACGCCGGGTTTGCGCATCGTCGATGACTGGTCGGGTTTCGGTCAGCGCACCACCGCCAGCGGTACGATTCTGCTGAACAACGTGCGCGTCGAATCGAGCCTGGTGGTCGACAACTGGAAGATCAACGAAATCCCCAACACTCAAGGCGCGGTGTCGCAGCTGATTCAAGCGGCCATTGATGCCGGCATCGCCCGTGGCGCCATCGACGACGCCATCGAGTTCGTCAAAACCCGCGCGCGGCCATGGATCGACGCCAAAGTTGATCGCGCCAGTGATGACCTCTACGTGATCGCCGACATCGGCAAACTGAAAATCGAACTGCACGCCGCCGAAGCGCTGCTGCGCAAGGCCGGCAAGGTGCTAGATCAAGTGCACGCCGCACCGCTGACCGCCGAATCCGCCGCCCACGCGTCGATTGCCGTGGCCGAGGCAAAAGTGTTGACCACCGAAATCTCATTGCTCGCCAGCGAAAAGCTTTTCGAACTGGCCGGCAGCCGCGCGACCCTCGCCGAATTCAACCTCGACCGTCACTGGCGCAACGCCCGGGTGCACACGTTGCACGACCCGGTGCGCTGGAAATATCACGCGGTCGGCGCCTATCGCCTCAACGGCACTTTACCGGCTCGCCATTCCTGGATCTGAGACGACCAGACCTCTGGAGAAAAACATGACGCTATCCCATCACGTCGCGGTCATCACCAGCGATGAGCAAGCCCTGATCGTCGCCAGCGACCTGGCCGAAGATTTCAAACGCGACAGCGCCCTGCGCGACCGTGAACGTCGCCTGCCACTGCCGGAACTCGACGTGTTTTCCCGCTCGGGCCTGTGGGGCATCAGCGTGCCCAAGGAATATGGCGGCGCGGGTGTGTCCAACGTGACGCTGGGCAAAGTCATCGCCCTGATCGCTCAGGCCGACGGCTCGCTCGGGCAGATTCCGCAGAACCATTTCTATGCACTGGAAGTGTTGCGCGTGAACGGCAGCCATGCGCAAAAACAACGGCTATACGCCGAAGTACTCGCCGGCCAACGCTTCGGTAATGCACTGGCGGAACTGGGTACGAAAACCGCTCACGACCGCGTCACCAGCCTCAATCGCGACGGCGACGGCTTTCGCATCAACGGCCGCAAGTTCTATGCGACCGGCGCGATTTACGCGCAGCGCATTCCTACGTCGGTTGTCGATGAAAACGGTGTGCAGCAATTGGCTTTCGTGCCGCGTGACAGCAAAGGCCTGAGCGTGATCGACGACTGGAGCGGCTTCGGCCAGCGCACCACCGGCAGCGGTTCGGTGGTATTCGAAGACGTGTACGTCGCCGCCGAAGACGTGATCCCGTTTCAAAGCGCCTTCGAGCGCCCGACCACCGTCGGCCCGTTGGCGCAGATCCTTCACGCGGCTATCGATACCGGCATCGCCCGCGCCGCTTACGAAGACGCGCTGCACTTCGTGCGCAGCAAGACCCGGCCGTGGATCGATTCCGGTAACGACAAAGCCACCGAAGATCCGCTGACGCTGAAGAGCTTCGGCCACTTGAGCATTCGCCTGCACGCCACCGAAGCCTTGCTCGAACGCGCCGGCGAATTCCTCGACGCCGCGCAGGCCGAGACCAACGCCGATACGGTCGCCGCCGCATCGATTGCGGTCGCGGAAGCTCGGGCGATCAGCACCGAAATCTCCCTCGCCGCCGGCAGCACCTTGTTCGAACTGGCCGGCAGCCAAGCGACCCTGATCGAACACGGCCTCGACCGCCACTGGCGCAACGCCCGCGTGCACACTTTGCACGATCCGGTGCGCTGGAAATATCACGCGGTGGGCAATTACTACCTCAACGATGAAAACCCTCCGCTGCGAGGGACGATCTGATGAGCGTTGCGAAAAAGAAGATTTTGCTTAACGCGTTCAACATGAACTGCATCGGCCATATCAACCACGGTTTGTGGACGCATCCACGCGACACCTCGACCCGCTACAACACCATCGAATACTGGACGGAACTGGCGCAGTTGCTCGAACGCGGGCTGTTCGACGGCTTGTTCATCGCCGACATCGTCGGCGTGTACGACGTCTATCAGAACTCGGTCGATGTGCCGCTAAAAGAATCGATCCAGTTGCCGGTCAACGATCCGTTGCTGCTGGTATCGGCGATGGCTGCGGTGACCAAAAACCTCGGCTTCGGCCTCACCGCAAATCTCACCTACGAGCCGCCGTATCTGTTCGCCCGCCGCATGTCGACGCTCGATCATCTGAGCCGTGGTCGGGTCGGCTGGAACATCGTCACCGGCTATCTCGACAGCGCCGCCAAAGCCATGGGCCTCAGCGAACAAGTCGAACATGACCGCCGCTACGACCAGGCCGACGAATACCTGGAAGTGCTCTACAAACTCTGGGAAGGCAGCTGGGAAAACGGCGCGGTGCTTAACAACCGCGAGCAGCGCATCTACGCCAGCCCGGAAAAAGTGCACAAGGTTGAACACAAGGGCGAGTTTTATCAGGTCGAGGGTTATCACCTCTGCGAGCCGTCGCCGCAGCGTACACCGGTGCTGTTTCAGGCCGGCAGCTCAGATCGCGGTTTGCTCTTCGCCGGGCGTCACGCCGAGTGCGTGTTCATCAGTGGCCAGAACAAGCCGTCGACCAAGGTTCAGGTCGACAAGGTCCGCGCCAGCGCCGTCGAAGCCGGACGCAATCCTGAGGACATCAAGGTGTTCATGGGCCTCAACGTCATCGTCGGCGCGACTGAAGAAGCCGCGTGGGCCAAGCACGCCGAGTACCTGAGTTACGCCAGCGCCGAGGCCGGTGTGGCGCATTTCTCGGCGTCCACCGGTATCGATTTTTCCCAGTACGAATTCGACGAACCGATCCAGTACGTGAAAAGCAACGCCATTCAATCGGCCACGAAAAACCTGCAGAACAACGATTGGACCCGGCGCAAGTTGCTCGACCAGCACGCCCTCGGTGGTCGTTACATCACCGTGGTCGGTTCGCCTGAACAAGTGGCGGATGAGCTGGAATCGTGGATCGCCGAGACCGGTCTCGACGGTTTCAACCTGACGCGGATTGTTACGCCGGAAAGCTATGTCGATTTCATTGATCTGGTGATTCCGGAGTTGCAGCGGCGCGGGTCGTACAAGACCGCGTATGACTGCGGCAGCTTGCGCGAGAAGCTGTTTCACGGTGAAGCGCAGCTACCTGAGCAACACACAGGATCTTCGTACCGCCGCTAAAAGCATCGCTGACAAGCCAGCTCCCACAGGTTTTGTGAACACCGCAAATCTCTGTGGGAGCTGGCTTGCCAGCGATGAGGCCCGACCAGACACCACAAATCAATGCACTGACTGGAAAACCCATCATGACCCAGAAACGCCTGTCCCACCCAGTCAAAGCACTGGCCCTGGCCCTCGGCCTGTTCAGCTCGGCCGTGTTCGCCGCCGACGCCCCGTTGAAAATCGGCACCACCGCCGCCTTCGCCATTCCCTTGGAAGCCGCCGTCGAAGAGGCCTCCAAACAAGGCCTCAAAGTCGAGTTGGTCGAGTTCACCGACTGGATCGCACCCAACGTCAGCCTCGCCGCCGGCGACATCGACGTTAACTACTTCCAACACATCCCGTTCCTCGAAAACGCCAAGGCCGCCGCCGGTTTTGACCTGGTGCCGTTCGCGCCGGGGATCATCAACAACGTCGGTCTCTACTCGAAGAAATACAAAAGCTTCGACGAACTGCCAGAAGGCGCCAGCGTCGCCATCGCCAACGATCCGATCAACAGCGGGCGCGGCCTGCAACTGCTGGCCAAGGCCGGTTTGATCACACTGAAACCGGGCGTGGGCTACAAAGCGACCGAAGACGACATCGTCGCCAACCCGAAGAAAATAAAAATCCTCCAGGTCGAAGCCGTGCAACTGGTCCGCGCCTACGACGATGCCGATCTGGTCCAGGGCTACCCGGCCTACATCCGCCTGGCGAAGACCTTCGATGCCGGTTCGGCACTGCTGTTCGATGGTCTCGACCACAAGGAATACGTGATTCAGTTCGTCATTCAGCCGAAGAGCAAAACCGATCCGCGCCTAATCAAATTCGTCGACATCTACCAGCATTCGCCGGTCGTTCGCGCGGCGCTGGATAAAGCCCACGGCAAGCTGTATCAAGCCGGTTGGGAAAGCTGAGCATGACGGCCGCGATCCAACGGCGACTGGAAATTCCAGAGCCACATAATGCTGAAAAAACCGAACTGCACCCCGAGCTGAATCGCGCCCACGTGCGCTTCATCGGTCTGGGCAAAACCTACAACGGTCGACAAGGCCCGGTCGCCGCGTTGCAGGGCATCGATCTGGCGATCCAGCGCGGCGAGGTGTTCGGCATCATCGGTCGTAGCGGCGCTGGCAAGTCGTCGCTGATTCGCACGATCAATCGCCTGGAACAGCCGACGTCGGGGCGAGTGTTGATCGATCAGGTCGACATTGGCGAGTTCGACGAAGACCGTCTCGTAGCGCTGCGCCGACGGATCGGCATGATCTTCCAGCATTTCAATCTGATGTCGGCCAAGACCGTTTGGCAGAACGTCGAACTGCCGCTGAAGGTGGCGGGGGTTCCCAAGGAACAGCGCGAGAACAAGGTTCGCGAATTGCTCGAACTGGTCGGCCTGCAAGAAAAGCACAAGGCCTATCCAGCGCAGTTGTCTGGAGGGCAGAAACAGCGTGTCGGCATCGCCCGCGCGCTGGTGCATGACCCGGATATTCTGCTATGCGACGAAGCGACTTCGGCACTCGATCCGGAAACCACGCAATCGATCCTCGGCCTGCTGCGTGAGATCAATCAGCGCCTGGGCCTGACCATTGTTTTGATCACCCATGAAATGGCGGTGATTCGCGAAATCTGTGATCGCGTCGTAGTGCTGGAGCATGGCCGCGTCGTCGAGCAAGGCCCGGTGTGGGAAGTGTTCGGCAATCCGCAGCACGAGGTCAGCCAGACTTTGCTCGCGCCGCTGCAACACGCGCTACCGGAAGAATTGCAGAGCCGCTTGCACGCGCACGCGCCCTCTTCCGCTGCCGCCGTAGTGCTGCGCTTGCAGTTCACCGGCAGCGCCAGTGACGAACCGGATCTGGCGGCGCTGTTTGCTGCACTGGGTGGCCGGGTGAAGCTGCTGCAGGGCGGCGTCGAACGGATTCAGGGGCATGCGCTGGGGCAACTGCTGTTGGCGGTGAGCGGATCGTCGCTCAGCGCTGAGCAGTTGCACGAACGCGCGGCACCTTGGGCGCAACGGGTGGAGGTGCTGGGTTATGTGGTTTGATCGCTTGCTGCAGGGCTTTATCGACACGTTCCTGATGGTCGGCGTGTCGTCATTGATTGCGCTGCTGGTGGGGATTCCCATGGCAGTGATCCTGGTCACCAGCGACAAGGGCGGAATCTATGAAGCGCCGGTGTTGAACCGTGCCCTGGGCGCGTTCGTGAACCTGTTTCGCTCGATCCCGTTTCTGATTTTGATGGTTGCGCTGATTCCTTTTACCCGCTTGATTGTCGGGACAACCTACGGTGTCTGGGCCGCCGTTGTGCCGCTGACCATCGCCGCGACACCGTTCTTTGCGCGGATTGCCGAAGTGAGTTTGCGTGAGGTCGATCATGGTTTGATCGAAGCGGCGCAGGCGATGGGGTGCCGGCGTTGGCACATTGTCTGGCATGTGCTGTTGCCAGAGGCGCTGCCGGGGATTGTTGGCGGTTTCACCATCACCTTGGTGACGATGATCAACTCGTCGGCGATGGCCGGGGCGATTGGTGCTGGCGGGTTGGGGGATATCGCTTATCGCTACGGCTATCAGCGCTTTGACAGCCAGATCATGTTGACGGTGATTGTGTTGCTGGTGGCGTTGGTGGCGGTGATTCAGTTGGGTGGTGATCGGTTGGCTCGGGGGTTGAACAAGCGTTGAGTCTGGCCGAAATCATTCAGCGACTTCGAGACCGCTATCGCTAGCAGGGCTAGCTCCCACAGTTGGAATGCATTTCCCTGTGACAGCCAGCAAGCTCTCAGATTTGGAATGCACTTCCCTGTGACAGCCAGCAAGCTCTCAGATTTGGAATGCACTTCCCTGTGACAGCCAGCAAGCTCTCAGATTTGGAATGCGTTCCCCTGTGTCAGCCAGAAAGCTCTCAGATTTTGAATGCATTCCCCTGTGACAGCCAGCAAGCTCTCAGATTTGGAGTGCGTTCCCCTGCGGGAGCCAGCCCTGCTGGCGATGGCTGCGCAGCAGCCTCAAACCCAATGGCGTATATTCGGCGAATCCCAATTGCCCGCGTATCCCGACCATGAAGCAGACTCCCAGCGATCTCGACCAGATCACCGCCACCACCCTTGGCCACTACAACTCGGTGGCCGAAGACTTTCGTGAAGGCACTCGCGATCACGATGTCAGCCAGAACATCGATGCATTGCTGCGGCATATTCAGGGCACGGCGCCGTTCACGATTCTCGATTTCGGCTGTGGCCCGGGCCGGGATTTGCAGACGTTCACGCGCATGGGTCACGTTGCGGTCGGCCTCGACGGTTCGCAGGAATTCGCCCGAATGGCCCGCGAGGACAGCGGCTGCGAAGTGTTGCAGCAGGACTTTCTGAAGCTGGATCTGCCGGCCGAGCGCTTCGACGGCATCTTCGCCAATGCGGTGCTGTTTCATGTGCCGCTGCAGGAGTTGCCACGGGTGCTCAAGCAATTACACGGCGCGTTGAAGCCCGGTGGCGTGTTGTTCAGTTCCAATCCGCGTGGGGATAACCGTGAAGGCTGGAACGGGCCGCGTTATGGCTCGTATCACGATCTGGCGGCTTGGCAAGGCTTGTTGACCGCGGCGGGGTTTGTCGAGCTGGAGCATTACTACCGGCCGGCGGGGCTGCCGCGCGAGCAGCAGGCTTGGTTGGCCAGTGTCTGGGGTAAATCTGCGTAGTCGATTGCGACGCTATCGCTAGCAGGGCTAGCTCCCACAGGAAATTGCATTCGAACTGTGGGAGCTAGCCCTGCTAGCGATGAGCGCGAAGCGCTCGCTTTTACTGCGCCTCTTTTTGCGGTTCGCGAATCTTGTACCAGGCCACGTACAGCGCCGGCAGGAACAGCAGCGTCAGCAACGTCGCCACCACGATCCCGCCAATCATCGCGTAAGCCATCGGCCCCCAGAATACTTCCCGGGCGATCGGGATCATGCCCATGCTCGCCGCCGCAGCAGTCAGCAGGATCGGTCGGCGCCGATGTTCGGTTGCCTCGACCACCGCGTCCCACGGCGCATAACCTTTCTTCTCGAACTCATCGATCTGCGTCACCAGAATCACCGAGTTGCGGATGATGATGCCGATCAGCGCGAGAATCCCCAGGATTGCCACGAACCCCATCGGCGTGCCCGTCGGCACCAGCGCCAGCACCACGCCGATCAGCCCCAACGGCGCGACACTCGCCACCAGAAACATCTTCTGCACGCTGTGCAACTGGATCATCAGGAACGTCGCCATCAAAAACAGCATCAACGGCAACACCTTGGCAATCGGCCCCTGAGCCTTGCCGCTTTCCTCGACCGTACCGCCGGTGGCGACTTTGTAGCCGACCGGCAGTTTTTCGGCGAAGGCATCAATCGACGGCTTGAGGATTTTCACCAGATCGGTCGGCTGGATCTCGTCGCGCACCGAGGCTTTGATGGTGATGGTCGGCAAACGGTCGCGACGCCACACCAACGGTTGCTCCAGTTCATAACGAACCGTGGCGAACGCCAGCAGCGGAATCGACGTGCCGCTCGGCGTGACGATCTGCAGGTTCTGCAGGGTTTCCGGCGTACCGCGCTCGGAATCCACTGCGCGCCCGACCACGTTGATCAGGTAGATGTCGTCATCGACCTGGGTCAACGGCGAGCCACTGACGATGCTGTTCATCAGGTTCGCCACGTCCTCGGACGACAGCCCGAGCTGGCGCGCCTTGTCCTGGGCGATGTCGATACGCAAGACTTTGCCCGGCTCGTTCCAGTCGTAAATGATCTCGCCGATGTGCGAGTTCTTGTCCAGTTCGGTCGCGAGGTCGATGGCGTGCTTGCGCACCTGATCGATGTCTTTGCCGCTGACCCGGTACTGGATCGGACGCCCAACCGGCGGGCCCATTTCCAATGCTTGCACGTAACTGCCGATGCCGACGAAGTCCTTGTGCAGGCGCTCGCGCAGACGTTGGGTCAACGCCTCACGGGCCTCGAAATCCTTGCTGACGATCACCAGTTGCGCGTAGTACGGGTTCTGCAATTGCTGGTCGAGGGGCAGGTAGAAACGGATCGCGCCCTGGCCGATGTAAGTGCTCCAGCGCACGATGTCCGCATCACCCTTGAGCGTCGCTTCGAGTTTGTCGACGGCTTTGCGGGTTTCGTCGATCGAGGCGTTTTGCGGCAGGTTGAGATCGACCAGAATTTCCGGGCGATCCGATGCCGGGAAGAACTGGTTCTGCACAAAACGCATGCAAAA
The DNA here is from genome assembly GCF_058136335.1 of Pseudomonas sp. 4CAES_32.4. Lineage (NCBI taxonomy): Bacteria > Pseudomonadati > Pseudomonadota > Gammaproteobacteria > Pseudomonadales > Pseudomonadaceae > Pseudomonas > Pseudomonas sp. 4CAES_32.4. The sequence continues at coordinate 274,418 of NZ_CM176882.1, read as the reverse complement.
AATCGACAGGGCAAACAGCAACACGGTGATGCCGATTGCCCACCAGCGGTTGCGCATCGCCCACAGCAGCCCGCCGTTGAACGCACGGCCAATGCGACCCGGCTCGGCTTCATGGGGTTTCACGTTGGCGCTGAGGATGTGCACGCCGATCACCGGGGCGAAGAACACGGCCACCACCCACGACACCAGCATCGCCACTGCGATCACCGCAAACAGGGTGAAGGTGTACTCCCCGGCGGAGCTGGCGTTGAGCCCGATGGGCACGAAACCGGCCACCGTCACCAACGTACCGGTAAGCATCGGGAACGCCGTCGAGGTATAGGCGAACGTCGCGGCCTGCTCGCGGGTCTCGCCCATTTCCAGACGCGTGACCATCATCTCCACGGTGATCATCGCGTCGTCCACCAACAGGCCGAGGGCGATGATCAGTGCGCCGAGGGAAATCCGCTGCATGGTGATGCCGCTGTATTCCATGAATACAAAGACCATCGCCAGCACCAGCGGAATCGAGCACGCCACCACCAGCCCGGCGCGCACGCCAAGGCTGATAAAGCTCACCACCAGCACGATGATCACCGCTTCGAACAGCGCGCTGGTGAAACCGCCAACGGCTTCTTCAACCACCACGGCCTGATCGGAAACGGTATGCACGCCAACGCCGACCGGCAAGTCCGCGGTCAGTTGGTCGATGCGCGCATGCAAGGCCTTGCCGAACTCCTGAACGTTGCCGCCCTTCTGCATGGCAATCGCCAGGCCGATGGCCGGTTTGCCGTCGAAGCGGAATTCTGGCGTGGCTGGATCAACGTAACCACGGCTGATCTCGGCGATGTCGGCCAGACGATAGAAGCGGTCATTGAGCTTGAGGTTGACCTCGGCCAGATCCTTTTCCGAGGCGAACTGCCCGGAGGTGCGCACGGAAATCCGCTCCGGCCCGGCCTCGATCACACCCGCCGGGGTTACGGCATTCTGCGATTGCAGACTGTCCACCACCTGACGCTGATCGATGCCCAGCGCAGCCAGTTTGCGCGTGGAGAAGTTCAGGTAAATCACTTCGTCCTGCTGGCCGACCATTTCGATCTTGCCCAGCCCCGGCACATTGCGGATCTCGGCGCGAGCCTGCTCCACATAGTCGCGCAGCTGACGCATGGTCAGGCCATCAGCGGTAAAGGCATACACCGAGCCGAACACATCACCGAACTCGTCGTTGAATCCCGGCCCCTGAATGCCTTGGGGAAACTGTCCGCGAATGTCATCGATCTTCTTGCGCACCTGGTACCAGATTTCCGGGATGTCCTTGGCGCTGGTGGTGTCGCGCAGGTACACGTACACCGTCGATTCGCCGGGGCGCGTGTAGCTTTTCACGTAGTCGAGGGAATCAAGTTCTTCGAGTTTTTTCTCGATGCGGTCGGTGACCTGCTTGAGGGTTTCCTCTTGCGTCGCGCCCGGCCATTTGGTCTGGATGACCATGGTTTTGATGGTGAACGACGGATCTTCTTCGCGCCCCAGATTGAAGTACGAGAACACGCCCATCAGCAACGCGACGAACATCAGATACCAGACGAATGACTGATGCTTGAGGGCCCATTCGGAGAGGTTGAAAGAGCCTTTCATTGACTGTCCTCGTCAAGTTTTACCGATTGTCCGGGTTTGAGGCTGTTGACGCCTGCGCTGACCACGCGCTCGCCGTTCTTCACCCCGCCAGCCAGCACGACGCTGCTGTCGGTACGGCTGACGACGGTGACATCGCGGGGGCTGACGGTTTTGTTCTGCGTGTCGATGACCCAGATGCGAGCTTTGCCGTCGACCTCTTGCAACGCCGTCGCGGGCAATTCGATACGCGGTTTGATCGCTGAGCTGAGGGTCACGCTGATCGCCGTGCCGAGACGGAAACCGTCCGGCGTCTCGGCCAGGGTCAGACGCGCACGCCGGGTGCGCGTGGCGCTCTGGGCCTGGGGTTCGATCTCGCGGATGATCGCCGTGGTGTTGATGCTCGGGTCGAGTTGCGCGGCCACGGAGAACACCACGTCGCCAGGGATCTGATCGACCAGGGTATCTGGCAGATCGATCACCGCTTCCTTGATGTCCGGTTGCGCCAGGGTCACCACTTGCTGACCGGCGGTGACGACCTGCCCGGCCTCGGCGTTCCACGCGGTGACCACGGCGCGGTGATCGGAGCGCAGCTCGGTGTAGCCGAGTTGATCCTTGCTCTGATTGACCGCCGCACGTGCCTGATCCAGCGAGGCCTGGGTGGTTTTCAGATCGGTGTTGGCGACGTCCAATTGCGCCTGCGCGCCAACACCGCGATCGAACAGCGCTTGCTGGCGGCGAGCATTGGCTTGCGCGTTGATCAATTGCGCCTGGATTCTCGCCAGATCGCCTTGGGCCGAACGCAACTGATTCTGCTGGTCGGAAGGGTCGAGGGTGGCGAGCAGCGTGCCCTTCTCGACCTCGGCACCGACATCGACGTTACGGCTGGCGATACGGCCACCGACGCGGAAACCGGTGTTGCTCTCATAGCGCGCCTGAATGCTGCCGGCGAAACGCCCGAGGTTTTCCTCGCTCAACGCTTCGACCTTGACTGACAGCACCGGGCGGACGGGCTCGGGCGGCGGCTCTTTCTTCGAGCACGCGGCCAACAACACAGCGACGGGTAACAGCCACAGAGACTTCATGGCTGCGCTCCCGGCTGAAGATCCTTGTAGGTGTTTTCGGCAATCTCGACTTTCATGCCCGGGTGCAGCAATTGTCCGCCAGCGACGATGACTTTCTCGCCGCCCTTGAGGCCTTCGCTGATGATGACTTTGCCGGTCAGGTAACGGCCAACCGTGACGTTGTGCAATTGCGCCTCGCCCTTGTCGTCGACCATCCACACCGCGGTATCGCTGATGTTTTTCGTCAGCGCTGACCACGGCAATTCGACCGCCGACTTGCCCGAGCCTTTGGCCGTGGCGCTGACCACCGAACCGAGTTGCATGCCCGGCGGCAGCTTGTCGAGGGTGACTTTGACTTGCACGGTGCCCGATTGCGCCGACACTGCCGGGGTGATTTCGCGCACGGTGCCGGTGGTTTTGATCTCGGGGTTGTCGAGCAGGCTGACGGTGATTCTGTTGTCCGCAGGACGCTCGGCGAGCAACGATTCATACACGTTGAATACCGCATCGCGGTCGCCATCGCGGGCCAGGCTGAAGATCGGCGCGGTGGCCTGGACCACTTGGCCGACTTCGGCCTGGCGCTCGGTGATGACGCCCGGCGCGTCAGCGATCAACGAGGTATAACTGAGTTGGTCCTTGGCATTGGCCAGTTGCGCCTGCGCCGCGCTCAAGGCGCTCTGGCTGCTGCGCAACGCCGCTTGGGCGGAGTCGTATTCACTTTGGCTGGTGTAGCCCTTGGGCAGGAGTTTCTGCTGACGCACGAACGCCGCTGCGCTCTGTTTCACCCGCGCCTGTTCGGCGACCACTTGGGCTTGGGCGGAGTCGACGTTAGTCTGCAAGTCTTTAGGGTCAAGTTTCGCCAGCACCTGTTTGGCGGTGACCCGGTCACCGACGTCGACCGTGCGCTGGATGATCTTGCCGCCAACGCGGAACGACAACTCAGTCTGCACGCGTGCTTGTACGTCACCGGTCAATGTCACCGAAGCCGCGTAATCCATGGGTTTCACTTCTTGTACGAAGACCCTGGGCAAGTATTCCTCAGGGGCTTTTTTCTCGCCGCAGGCGGTCACCAAGGTGAACAGACTCAGCATGACCGCTGTTTTCAAACCGGGACTCGCCATGCAGACTCCTTCCTGTGTACGAACGTGCAAGTGACGATACGACTGTGAGCTTAGAACAGGGTTCAACGTTCGCCCGCTCGTCGCCCATATTTCCCTGCGGCAGCACCTACAATGGGCGCCTGAAGAGAAGGAATTCCATGCTCAATACTCTCGCGGTGGCCAATTACCGTTCGATCAATAAATTGGTGATCCCGCTGGGCCGTCTGAACCTGATCACCGGTCCCAACGGCAGCGGCAAGTCCAATCTGTACCGAGCGTTGCGCCTGCTGGCGGAAACCGCGCAGGGCGGCGTAGTCAATGCGCTGGCCCGTGAGGGAGGGCTGGATTCGACGTTCTGGGCCGGGCCGGAAACCATCAGTAGACGCATGCGCAACGGTGAGGTGGCGATCGAGCCGACGGTGCGTCAGGGCGTGAAACGTCTGCGCCTGGGGTTCGCCGGGGAGGATTTCAGTTATTCGATTGCTTTGGGGTTGCCCGAGCCGAGCCGCTCGTTTTTCTCTCTCGACCCGGAAATCAAGCGCGAATGCATCTGGGCCGGGCCCGTGTATCGCCCGGCCAGCCTGCTGGTGGATCGCAACGGCCCGATGATTCGTGCGCGCGAAGGCCGCGGCTGGGATCTGCTGGCGCAGCACACACCCAACTTCGACAGCCTGTTCGATCAAGTCGGCAGCCTGCGCAACTCGCCGGAAGTGTTTCAGATGCGCGAGTTCATCCGGCGCTGGCGCTTCTACGATCACTTTCGCAGCGATGCCGATGCGCCGGTGCGCCAACCACAACTGGGCACGCGCACACCGGTGCTGCACCACGACGGTCGAGATCTGGCGGCGGCGTTGCAGACCATCATTGAAATCGGCGATCCCGAGGCTTTGCAGGGCGCCATCAGCGACGCGTTCCCCGGCGCACGCCTGCGGATCGAGCCGCTGACCGGCGGACGCTTTGCCATCGAGTTTTATCAGGAAGGTTTGCTGCGGCCATTGTCGGCGGCGGAGCTGTCGGACGGCACGCTGCGCTATCTGCTGCTGGTAGCGGCGCTGCTGACGCCGAGGCCGCCGTCGCTGATGGTGCTGAACGAACCGGAAACCAGCCTGCACCCGGATCTGCTGCCGGCGTTGGCCCGGTTGATCATTCGTGCGTCGGAGCAGTGTCAGGTGTGGGTGGTGTCCCATGCGCGGCGGTTGATTTCGGCGTTGCAGGAAGATCCCGAGTGCAATTGCATCGTGCTGGAGAAAACCTTGGGCCAGACCGGGATGGTTGGACAGCGAGTGCTGGATGAACCGGCGTGGAACTGGCCGGATTGACTCCCCACTGATCGTTCCCACGCTGTGCGTGGGAATGCAGCCCGTGACGCTCCGCGTCACTGGACGCGGAGCGTCCCCGGAGGCATTCCCACGCGGAGCGTAGGAACGATCATCCAACTAGCCCTGCCACTTGCCACCCTCGACAATCACGCTCTCAGGCTTGGTGTCATCGCTCAGTTCTTTACGCACATATTGGTCGTACAGCTTGAGCAGATATTTCTCCTCACCCAGCTTGGTCAGCTCGGTATTCACCCAGTCACGCAATTCGATATTGCCCTTCTTCACCGCCGGCGCAATCGGCGCTTCGGCACCGAGCTTGTCCTCCAGCACGCGATAGCCCGGGTTCTGCTTGGCCCAGCTGAACAGCACCAGATTGTCTTGCGCGTAGGCATCGCCACGACCATTGGCCAGGGCTTGCAAGGATTCTGAGTTCTTCTCGAACTTCAGCAGTTTCCAGTCCGGGTGATTCTTGGTCAGCCAGATGTCCGCCGTGGTGCCGGTGGTGACGATGGTGGTGCGGGTCGCCAGGTCATCAAGATTCTTCACCGAGCTGTTTTGCGGCACCAATGCCTGCACCGCAACCTTGAGGTTCGGGTTGGTGAATTCCACCGCTTCCTTGCGCTCCGGGGTGACGGTCATGTTGGCAAGGATCAGGTCGACCTTGTCGCTTTGCAGGAACGGAATACGGCTGGCCGGCTCCACCGCCACGAACTCGACCTTGTTTTCATCGCCGAGCAGATCCTTGGCGAAACGCCGACCGATGTCGGTATCGAACCCGACGTAGCGCCCGGCTTCATCGACAAAACCGAATGGAGGTTTATCAGTGAAGACACCGACGATCAGCTTGTCGCGAGCCTTGATCTTGTCCAGATAACCGGCCGGCGCGGCGCTCTCGCTGGCGACTTTCGGCTTCGGTGGTTCTTCGGTTTTGCTGCAACCGGCAAGCAACGCAAGGCTCAGTAGAGGCAGAAAAAAAGCGGCAGTTTTCATAACAGTTCCAGTTCCTTTGTCGGATTCGTTTTTGGCAGTGTTGCAACGAAGGAGAACTTCTCCAGAAACTGCTGCGCGCGTGCGGTTTGCGGGTTCGTAAAGAAAATCTCGGGCGGGTTCTGTTCAAGGATGCGCCCGGCATCCATGAACACAATGCGATCGGCCACCGCGCGGGCGAAGGCCATTTCGTGGGTGACGATCAACAGGGTCATGCCTTCGCGGGCCAGGCCCTGAATGACCTGCAAAACTTCCTTGACCATCTCCGGGTCGAGGGCGGCGGTGACTTCATCGAAGAGCATCACCCGTGGGTTCATGCAAAGCGAACGGACGATGGCGATGCGTTGTTGCTGCCCGCCGGAGAGCTGACGCGGGAAGGCATCGCGCTTGTCCAGCAGACCCACGCGTTCGAGCAACGCTTCGGCTTGCTGCTGCGCTTCGCGACGCTGACGCTTTTGCACCTTGAGCGGGCCGAGCAGCAAATTGTCGAGCACGCTCATGTGCGGGAACAGGTGATAACTCTGAAAGACCATACCGATCTGCTGGCGGATGTCGCGCCAGTCGGTAGCCTTGTCCAGCAGCTCGCGGCCGACAAATTTCAGGCTGCCGCTATGGGCGACTTCCAGGCCATTAAGGCAACGCAGCAAGGTGCTTTTGCCGCATCCGCTGGGGCCGAGGATGACGATCACTTCACCGCTCTGCACCTGCAGGTCGATGCCGTTGAGCACCTGCTGTTCGCCATAGAATTTGTTGAAACCGTGAAACTCGATCAATGCGTTCATGCTTGCGTCCAGCGCCGCTCCAGCACGCGCGAGGCGGCCGAGAGCGGGTAGCAGATGAAAAAGAAAAACAGGAACAGCGCGCCGTAGATCAGCACCGATTCGTAAGTGCGTTCGATGATCTGCTGGCCGACCTTGATCACGTCGACCACACCGATCAGCACGGCCAGGGAACTGGTCTTGATGATCCGCGTGTAGACGTTGATGGTCGGCGGCGTCATGCGTTTCAGCGCTTGTGGCAGCAGCACGTAGCCATAGAGCTGCGCCGCGTTCAGGCCAATCGACAATCCCGCTTCACGCTGCCCGCGTGGCAACGAATGCAGCGCACCGCGCGCCACTTCGCCAACTTCGCTGGCGCCCCACAGCGACAGCACCAGCACCGCGCACCAGAAACTCGGAATGCTCAGGCCGAAGAAAATCGGCAAGCCGAAAAACAACAGGTACAGCCAGACCAGCACCGGGATCGCCCGGAACAACTCCAGATACACCCGCAGAATCGCGTTCAGCCAGGTTACGTTGAGCGTGCGCAAAACGCCGTAGAGCACGCCGCCGACGGTGCTGATGGCGATGCTCAGAAACGAAATCGCCAAGGTTTGTCCGGCGCCCTTGGCCAATTGCGGCAACGACACCCAGAGCAATTCAAGACCCGAACTGGCCATGCTGGAGCCTCCTTTCCAGACGGCTGAGCAGCAGCGACAGCGGCAAGAACAGCAACACGCAAATCAGTGTCAGCACGGCGAGCATTTCGTAGGTTTTGTAATAGAGCGCGATGTAGCTCTTGGTGGTGTAGAGAATTTCCGGCACCGCCACCGCCGAGACCACGGTGGTTTCCTTGAGCAGGAAAATGAAATTGGCGAACAGCGACGGCAGGCTGAGGATCACCGCTTGCGGCAGGATCACGTAGCGCAGCAACTGGCCGTGGGACAGGCCGATCGAACGCCCGGATTCCAGTTGCGCCTGTGGCACGGCATCGACGCCGGCGCGCAGCACTTCAGTCAGATAGGCGCCGCCGAGGAAGGTCATGGTGATGATGGCGGCAGTGAAGCCGGACACCTGAATTCCCAGGGCCGGCAAGGCGAAGTAGACGAAGAACAACTGAATCAGCAGCGGCGTGTTGCGCGCCAGCTCGACATACAGACCGACCAGTTTTTGCAGGTAAGGCGTGCGGAACACCAGAATCGTCGCGTTGAGCAGCGCCACCAGCAGCGATGTGCCGATGGCGATAAATCCGACCTGCAGCGTCACGCCCACGGCTTTGAGAAACGCCGGCAGGGTGCTGAGGATAAATGCGTAGTCGAAGGTCATGAAACGTCCTGGACGCCGCTCGGTAAGCGACGGTGATGCAGTCCATGGGCAGCGGATGGCTGTCCGGCAAGCATCGACTTTATAGGTATAAAAACCAGAATTTAAATACCGTTAAAGCATATTGATATCACCCAAAAAACTATGTTGTGGGTTTGCCGGGAAGGAATAAGAAGGCTATTTTCCTTTTCGCTGTAGGAAGGATCTTTTTTTCACGAAAGCCCTCCAAGGACGAACAGCTTTTGGCCAGACTCCCCGGCCAAACCATTACAAGGAAGACAACATGGACGTAAAAGTACCGCAGCGACTGGATCCGCAGGACATTGTCAAATTGCTCGTGGCGTTGCGCCGGGCGTTGAAGGCTCAGGTGGCCTGAATCAAAGATCAAAAGATCGCAGCCTTCGGCAGCTCCTACAGGTGATCGCATTCCTCTGTAGGAGCTGCCGAAGGCTGCGATCTTTTGCTTCTGGCTTCTGATTTACGAGTCCACAAACCCAGTACACACAAAAACGCCGATGCCCATCACTGGCCATCGGCGTTTTCACACCTTGAAGGGGTTCACGCAAGCGTCAGATCAGAACGCCGGCAATACCGCGCCGTTGTACTTCTTCTCGATGAACGCTTTGACTTCCGGGCTGGTCAGGGCTTTGGCCAGTTTCTGGATCGCGTCGCTGTTCTTGTTGTCCTCACGGGCCACCAGGAAGTTCACGTACGGCGAGTCAGCGCCTTCGATCACCAGGGCGTCCTTGGTCGGGTTCAACTTGGCTTCCAGCGCGTAGTTGGTGTTGATCATGTCCAGATCAACTTCCTTCAGAACGCGCGGCAGCAGGGCCGATTCCAGTTCCTTGAACTTGAAGTTGTGCGGGTTCTTGGCGATGTCTTTCGGCGTTGCCAGAGCGTTTTTCGGGTCTTTCAGCTCGATCAGGCCAGCCTTCTGCAACAGGATCAAAGCGCGGCCGCTGTTGCTGCCTTCGTTCGGGATAGCAATGGTCGCGCCGTCCGGCAGTTCAGCCAGGGTTTTGTACTTGCTCGAGTAACCACCGAACGGTTCAACGTGCACGCCTTGCACGGTCACCAGGTACTTGGCTTTGTCGTCCTTGTATTTACCCTGGTTGAAGCTGTTCAGGTACGGCAGGGTCTGGAAGTAGTTGGCGTCCAGACGCTTTTCGCCCACCTGTACGTTCGGCTGAACGTAGTCGGTGAACACTTTGATTTCCAGATCCACGCCTTCTTTGGCCAGGGTCGGTTTGATCAGCTCAAGGATTTCAGCGTGCGGGACCGGGGTCGCAGCAACCACCAGTTTCTCGCCGGCATTGGCCAGGGAAGCAGTCAGAGCAGCCGCCAATGCGGTAAACAACAGAACCTTTTTCATGCAGTGTCCTTATCGAAAATCACGGTCGTCATCGACGACGGCATTTAATACGTGTGCCAGTGAAGTGATATCGCTGGCGTGGGTCGGACAATACCGGGATTTTTTATTCCCGGACAATAACGTTTATTCAGCTTCATATTCCATTTTGTTCATGTTGAACAAAATGGTTACAACGCCTCACTCAAATGAATCAGCAATTCTTTCAGTGCCTTACGCTCGACCACGCTGCCGCCGATGTTGATTTGCGCCACCAGCCGTTCGATCTGCAGGTGCGGCCCAGACACTTCGGGAAGATTCAGGTGCTCCGGCAGAATCTCATCACCGGTACTCACCAACAGGGCAAAGTGAATGACGTTTTCCAGCTCGCGGGTGTTGCCCGGCCAGCTGTGCTGTTCGAGCAGGTGCTGCGCCGCTTCGCTGATCAGCGGCACAGGCAGATCCAAACGCTGGCTGTAGATGCCGAGAAAATATTCGGCCAGCGACAAGATATCGCCAATCCGCGCACGCAACGCCGGCAACTCGAGATGCCCTTCGCTGAGATAGTGATAGAGCCGCTCGTGGAATTTTCCAGCGTCTACCGCTTGCGCCAGATCGATGCTGGTCGCCGCCACCAGGCGCACATCCACGGGGCTCGGCTGATGCGCACCGACGCGAGTGACCTCGTGATTTTCCAAAGCAGCGAGCAATTTGATCTGGATCGGCAACGGCAAATCGCCGATTTCATCCAGGTACAAGGTGCCGCCATTGGCCGAACCGAACCAACCGGCGCGACTGCTGGCCGAGCCGCTGTAGCTGCCGGCGGCATAGCCGAACAGTTCGGCATCGGCATAAGTCGGGCTGATCGCACCACAATTGACCGAGACGAACAGGCCGCTGCGATCACTGGCGCGATGGATATGCCGAGCAAGCAATTCCTTGCCCGTGCCGGTCTCGCCACGGATCAACACCGAGGTCGAGCGCGGCGCCAATTGCTCGAGTTCTTCGCGCAACTGTCGCGAGCGCGGATCGACGAACACCAGCGCTTTGGCGCGAATGCTCAGGGGGCTTTTTTCCGCATCGGGAAAGGTCAGCAATGGCTGACCGAACGTTTCAAAACTCATGGCAGACTCCCGCCCCAAACCGCCGGGAGACGGGGGCGATCAAAGAAAAAAATCAGGCACGACGGCGTGCGTGGTGTTCCATGCGGTTCTGCAGGCGATAGAGATAAGCAAAACCCTGTTCCCAACGCTGATGCCCGGACTTCACATTGATGTGCCCGGCACCGGCGAGAATCCCCGCCTCGGCGCCCCAGTTGCGCGCCAGTTCCAACGCGCGTGGCGCACTGACGGCGGCGTCGTTGTCGGAGCTGACCACTTGGCTCGGGAAGGGCAACAGGTCAGTCGGGATCGGCGCAAAATTGCGCAGCGCCGGCGCGCAGGCCGGGCGCTCGACATCCGCCGGCGCGACCAGCAAGGCGCCGCGCACCTGACGCAAATATTGCAGCGGCGCAGTGGCGGCCCAGTGGGCAACGGTGATGCAGCCGAGACTGTGGGCGATCAGGATCACCGGCGTACTGTCGGCGCTGATCGCTTCGGCCAGGGCCGCGACCCAGTCTTCGCGACGCGGCGTCAGCCAATCGGCCTGCTCGACCCGTGCGCTGTTCGGCAGGCTGTTCTGCCAGTGGGTTTGCCAATGATCATCTGGCGATCCTTGCCAGCCCGGCACAATCAGGTAGCGGATTGATTCGTTGCGCATGGGGGAGCTCTCCTGCGTCGTGTCTGTTCTGGAACGAGTATAGGGAGGGGATTTATATTCGTTAAGGAATAAGAAGCTATTTATTAAGATCTGAATTGCATATACAAAACCTAAGCAGGAGCTGCTGAAGGCTGCGATCTTTTGATCTTGTTTTTTAAAAATCAAAATCAAAAGATCGCAGCCTTCGGCAGCTCCTACAGGGTTGATGTTCGAGAAATAAAAAAAGGGCCGCACCCTGCCAAGGAGACGGCCCCGGAAAAACATGAAAATCTGTTACCGCGCAGTAATCACCGACAACTTGGTAATCCCCGCCCGCTCGATCGAAGCCATGGCTCGCGCCACTTCGCCGTAGTTCACCCCGTCATCCGCCTGCAATTGCACGCGCACTTCCGGGTCTTTGGCCTTGGCCGACTTCAGGTTGAATTCCAGCAAGTCCGGCTGAATCTCATCCTTGTTGATAAACAGTTTGCCGGCGCCATCGATGCTCACCACCAGCGGATCCTTCTGCTCGACCGGCGCCACCGCCTCAGTCTTCGGCAGGTTGATCGGGATCGCGTTGGTCAGCAGCGGTGCGGTGACGATAAACACCACCAGCAGCACCAGCATCACATCCACCAGCGGCGTCACGTTGATCTCGCTGAGCACCTCGTCACTGTCTTGCGTGGAGAAGGCCATATCAGGACGCCTCCTTCACTTTTGCCGCGCTGCCCGGCGCTGCAACCTTGTGCGCGGTCGGGTGGATCAACACGCGGAACGAGCTCTTCTGCGCCAGGCTATAGAAGTCATGGGCGAAGTCATCCAGATCCGCCGCCGTCAGTTTCAACCGGCGCAAAAAGTAGTTGTAAACCAGCACCGCTGGCACCGCGACGGCGATCCCAACACCGGTCGCAACCAGGGCTGCACCGATGGGTCCGGCGACGGTTTCCAGGCTTGCCGAACCGGCCGCGCTGATGCCTTCCAACGCCTCCATGATTCCCCACACCGTGCCGAACAAACCAATGAACGGCGAGGTGCTGCCAATACTGGCGACTACCGCCAGACCGGTTTCCAAAGAACGCCGTTCGCGAACGATCTGCTGGCGCAAAGCGCGCTCCAGGCGATCCTGATGGTTGATCGCCTGGCTCAAATCATTGGCCTGCGGCGCCTCGCCCACTTGAATCGCGGCATAACCGGCCTGCGCCACACGGGCCGCAGCGCCCGGCTGGGTTTCGCTCAGTTCAGCGGCGGCGTCGAGACTCGATGCCGCCCAAAAGCGTTTATGAAAACGCCGATCCTGCGCCTTCAGACGCCCGAACTGCACAGCCTTGAGCAACGCCAGGCCCCAGGTGGCGACGGAAAAAACCACCAGCAGCCAGATCACCGCGCTTTCGATGGATTCCAGTGGAGATGCCAGTAACGTCATGATGATTTCCTCGTGTAAACGTTTCGCGCGAATTTGGTTTCGGTTTAATGAATCTTGAAATCGATGGGCACGCTGACCCAGCCGTCCTGGGCGACATCACCCTGCTTGGCCGGGACAAAACTCCAACGCTTCACGGCGTTGAGCGCCGCGTCGTCGAGTTGTTGCCGGCCACTGCTTTTGGCGATCTGGATTTCGCCCGGTTTGCCGGTGGCCAACACGTGCACTCGTAACAACACCGTGCCTTCCCAACCGCGACGCTGAGCCAGCGACGGGTATTCCGGCGCCGGGTTTTTCAGGTAGGCGGCATTGGCCGAAGCCGGGGTGACCGGTGCTGGCGCCGGTGGTGCGGGTGGAGCCGCGACCGGGGCGGTTGGTTGTGGCGGCGCCGGTGGTTGCTCGATAGCTTTGGGGGCTGGTTTGGGTGGCTGTTTGACCACCGGTTTGGGTTTCGGAATCGGCTTCGGTGGAGGCGGTTTTACCGCCAGTTCGTCTTCCACCGGCGGCGGAGTTTCGACCACTGGCGCAGGCGGTGGCGGCACGACAACCGGTGGCGCGGGCGGCGCCGGACGCGAGAATTCGATGGTCATCGGCGGAATTTCCGGCGGTACGATCGGCAGCACCGGCGTCGGTTTCTGGCTGATCCAGTAGATCACCGCGCCGTGCGCCAACAACGCCAGGACGCCAAGCAGGATCGCCTCGCGACGGCTCAAAATACCTTTTGGCGCTCGCTGCAAACGCAGCTGCCCCAACGGCACCCGATGAGGCCGGCCGAGATCGACCAGTTCGCCACTCGGCGTCTGACGCCACAGCAATTGCTCTGCGCTGGCGGCGGTCTGGACATTGCCCATTGATTCACTCCCTGCGGTCTTTTTGCGTTTTGTGTACCAAGCAATCGATTCGCCGTTTTTTGAATCCCCCAACGTGATCGATGGGTGAATCATTGGGCGAGACGCTTATCTCCGAAAGTAATTTTTGACGTTGTGCATAGAATCTTATGGAATATATGAACTGATCAATTTCACCAAAGCCACGGCCCATAAGGGCTGTAGCCTTCAGGCGAAAACAGCATGCTTTTCAGGCATTGAAAGTATTCGCGCAACGCATCGGCAAAGACCCGATGCGCGCCTCTGCTAACGACTGGCGTTGGTCTGCTGCACGCCCACCACCGGGGCAATCACAGCGGTCTCGGAGCGCGGCGTGCCCTGCGGCACCCAGTCATAACTCACAGGCAACGCGCGATACACCCAGTTGCTGACGGCATCGCTGCCCGGTGCTTTGCCCAGATATGGGCTGACGTATTCCCAGACGTTTTCGCCGCTGGCCGTGACCTGGAAAAACCGTCCGTTCATGCCCTCATCGATCAGCGTGTTGCCGTTGGGCAACCGCCGCGCACTGCTGATAAACGAGCTGTAGAACGCCCAGCCCGGCTGCTTCGAATTGGCGGCGCTGTACTGCCAGACGATTTCGTTTTTTACCGGATCAATTTCCAACACCCGCGAACCGGAAATCAGCCCAAGGGTGACGTTCGGATAACCCGCCGAACCCTGGTTATCGAACACCAGCACATTGCCCGCGCCAGGTAGCCCGGCCGGAATGATGTGGGCGTCATGCTGACCGACAAATTGATCGACCGGACGAGGCAGCGTCCGCGCGGTTTTCGGGCTGGTCAGGGGCAGGTTCGGCCCCAGACGCCAGACCACTTTGCCGCTGGTTTTGTCGATGATCGCGATGAAGTTGGCGTTGCGTGAATCAAACAACAGGTTGTCCGGATTGAAACGCTTGTCACCGGCATCGAACCACTTGTTCGGCCCGACTACGCTGAGGTTATTGATGTGCAGGTAGTCCGCATCCTCGCTGCCGCGCACCAGTTTCAATTGCTCTGGGGTGAAGCCGAACTCGTTGAGGTGCTCCGACGCCAGCCACTGCCATTTCACCGCACCGTCGGGGCTGACTTCATAGATCGCATCGTCGATCACCTCGGGGACTTTGAAGCCTTTGATCGGGTGCACTTTGTTCGCCAGCACCACGGTGTTGCCGTTGCTCAACCGGCGTTGATCGTGATGCTGCTGCGCCGAGCCACCGGGCGCCTTGTCGCCCCACTGCCAGACGACTTTGCCGTTCCAGTCCAATTCGCCGACGCTCTGATTGCCCAGACCATTACCGGCAGAACCGAGCTTGCCAGGGTCCTTGTCACTCAGTTGCAGCAGCACGTGGCCACGTTCGCCACCCACCAGTTTCGGATCGATGATCGCGGACGGGAAACCGGCCTGTGGCCAGTTCTTGACCTCGTTGCCATTCATGTCGATCAGGTGCGTCTGCTTGTCAGCGCCGCTGAAAATTACGTACTGGTTGAAGGCTTTGTCCGGGTCGTAACGGGTGACGCCGGTCGGGTAAACGCTGGGCGCGGCGAAGGCACCGGCGCTGAAAACCACGCTAGACAGCAACAGCGGGAAAGCGATCTTGATGGGCAACATGATGCAGCTCCTTGAATAACCAATCAGAAGTCGTAGCGACCGGTGACGCCCAATGTGCGCGGTGTGCCGAGCAGGCCTTCATAGCCGCCGTTGCCGCCCGTCCACAGGGTCGTGTAGTAGGTTTTGTCGAAGGCGTTTTTCAGCCATAGCGAGACGTCCCACTGACCCTGGTTGAAGTCGCCGCGCAGGCCGGTGGACAGGTTGACCACGGCGTAGCTCGGGATCTGCCCGTAATCGGAATCCTCGACCGTGCCGACGGCTTTGGAGCGGAAGGCATAGCTGCCGGTGACGTAAGGTTCGAAGCCGTTATCCAGATTCCATTTGTATTCGCCGTTGGCGTTGCCGATCCATTTCGAGGCGCCGACAACCTGATGGCCGCTGAGGTCGCAAGACGCTGGAGCACCCGGCGCCTGGCTGATTTCCGGCGGGCACGGTGCGTCTTTGTAGGAGAGGTAGCTGACGTCGTTGAAGGAGCCGTTGAAGTTCAGGGTCAGGCCGCGCAGCGGGATGATTGTGCTTTCAAACTCCACGCCGCGTGAGCGCACGGAACCGGCGTTGGTCAGGTATTGCACGCGGTTGACGTCGTCGTAGGCGTTGGTCTGATAGGCGTTGACCTGGGTCCAGAACACGTTGGCATTGAGTTGCAGACGGTGATCCCACAGGGTGCTCTTGAAGCCGAGTTCGGCGTTGTTGGCGCGCTCAGTGCCAATCAAAAGTGAATCGGCGCCCGCCGTCGGTGCAGAGCCGACAGCGAGGTTAACGCCGCCGGATTTCTCGCCGTGGGACACCGTCGCGTAACCGAGCACATCGTCGGTGATGCGATAGCTGAGGTTGAGCAAACCGGAAGGGCTCGAACTGTACTGATTGAGATCGCCGGAATCGTAAGCGCCGGTACGACCGCGCCGCGCGGTGGCGGCAGCACCGGTGACTGCCGCGCCACCGGCCGGCGCATCACGCGTTACCCACGCGGATTTTTCTTCATAGGTGCCACGCACGCCGGCAGTGAAATCCAGACGCTCGGTGAGGTGCCAGGTGCCTTGGGCGAACAGCGCGAAACTGTCAGTCTTGATGTGGCCGTTGCCGACGCTGTCAACGTTGGCCAAAGCACCGGCCGGCGTGCCGTTCCAGATGTCGGCTTGCGGGCCGTAATAGGCGAAGGATTTGTTATCCAGATCCGAGCCGAAGTAGTAGGCGCCGACCACGTAATCGAAGAATTCACCTTTGGGCGAAGCCAGGCGAAATTCCTGTGAGTACTGTTTGTCTTCCACCGAAACACCAGCGTTGTAAGTCGCCGCGACGTTGAGACCATCGTCATTTTTCGGGGTGAAATTCCAGAAGCGATACGAACTGATCGAAGTCAGGGTGAAATCGCTTGGCAGTGTCCAGTTCGCCTCGACCGAGGTGCCACCCTGATGCACGGTGACGTGTTGGTCGTTGTCCAGATTGACCTTGCGGTGCGAACCGTTGACCAGCGTCGCACCAGCGGCAGCCGCCCGCGCGGAGTAGAGATTGACGCCATTGATGGTCGGCCCGGTGTTGTACAGCACGCGGGTGCCGGCGCTGGAATCCTCTTCGTTGTAGTCACCGATCCAGCGCAGGTTGAAGTCTTCGTTGGGTTTGAACAGCAACTGCGCACGGAAGCCATCGCGTGAGCCGCCGTTCAGATCATGGCCGTTGTATTCGTTCTTGATGTCGCCGTCGCTACGGGTGCGATAGGCGGAAAAACGTCCGGCCAGTTCGTCGTTGAGCGGCCCGGAAATCGTGCCCTTGGTCTGGAAATAGCCGTCCTCGCCCACCGAGGTTTCGATGCTGCGCTCAGGTGTGAATGTCGGCGCGCGGGTGCTGATGTTGATCACCCCCGCCGTGGTGTTTTTGCCGAACAGCGTGCCCTGCGGTCCACGCAAAACCTCGAGTTGTTCGATGTCCATCAAATCGAACACCGCCATCCCCGGACGGCCGAGATAGACGTTGTCGATGTACAGCCCGACGCTGCCTTCCAGACCATCACTCGCCGGGTTGTTGCCCAGGCCACGGATCGACACGCTGGACTGCCGCGCATGCATGTAGGCGACGTTGACGCTCGGCACCAGTTGCTGCAAATCCTGAATGCGGTAGACCCGTTGCGTCTCCAGATTCTGCCCGCTGACCACGCTCATCGGGGTCGGCACATCCTGCGAACTTTCTTCTCGACGGCGGGTGGTCACCGTCACGGTTTCCAGCTGCGAACTGTTGGCCGCCGGTTTGCCTGCGGGCACCGGGGCCGGGGTTTCTGTTTCGGCGGCGTAGCTGTGAGTCCAGCTGGCGCTCCCTGCCAGCAACAGGGCCAAAGGCAGGCGTTTGAGCCGTCGTGGCGTTAAGGGTGACGCAAGGTTCAACGGACTCATGGCGCGGCTCCTGGTCAAAAAACACACAGACATCTTCAGCGCTGCATATTCTTTTAAGTTATTTATTTATGGATTTACAAATATTTACTGCATAAGAGATTGCCTTTATAAGGAGTCGACCTAATGCATATCCAATGCATTTCCCGGATATTTTTTATGTGAAAAATGCATATCGACTTACGGCAACTTCGTCACTTCATCGCCCTGGCTGAACAACGCAGCTTCGTTGCCGGCGCGCAGGCGGTGAACCTGTCGCAGTCGGCCTTCAGCCGCAGCATTCAGGCGCTGGAGCACAGCGTCGGCTGTCAGTTGGTTGATCGCGGTCGCAAGGAATTGCCGCCGACCAAACAAGGCCAGGTGCTGCTCGAACATGCGCGGCGGCTGGTCAGTGGCGCGCAGCAAATGGCCAACGAGATCAGCCAGTTCAATGGGCTGGAGGCGGGGGAATTGCGCTTCGGTTGCGGGCCGGCACCAGCAGCGGGTTTGATCCCGCGGGCGATCGGCAGCTTCATCGGTCGCTACCCGAAAGCGCGGGTGCAGTTTCAGGTCGATGACTGGCAGCGTTTGAGCAAGCGACTACTGAGCGAGGAGTTCGAATTCTTCGTCGCCGACACCCGGCAGTTCGAGGCCGATCCGGATTACCTGACCCACCGCTTGCGCCCGCGTAAGTGGCATTTCTGTTGCCGCGCCGGACATCCGTTGGCTGCTTTTGATCGGGTTACGGCTGAGCAGTTGATGAGCTATCCGCTGGCGGTGAGCATTCGGCCGCCGAACCTGCGCAAGGTGATTGTCGATCTCAGCGGGCGACCGGATTTCACCCCGAATGTGGAATGTGAAAACAGCTCGAGTCTGCTCAGTGTCGTGCTGCGCTCGGATGCAATCGGGATTGTCGGGGCGTATTCGGATGCGTTGCACCAGGCCAAGGGGGAGCTGGTGTGTTTGCGTATTGAAGGGTTGGCGGATGATTTGGAGGAGCTGTATACCCGCTATGGAGTTGTCAGCCGGGCGGGGTATCGGTTGTCGCCGTTGGCCGAGGCGATGATTGAGCAGATCAAAGCGATTGATGCGGTGGATGAGGAGGTGTGTTCACTGCAGAACCTTGCTGTCTGACCGACCGCTATCGCTGGCAAGCCAGCTCCCACAGGATTCGCGCCGAACATAAATCATGTGAACACCCCAGATACCTGTGGGAGCTGGCGTGCCAGCGATAGAGCCAGCCAGGGCGCCGATGCACTGCCTGCATAAAACCCATTCCCCAAATGCACTTGCCGAACACCCCCACCGAAAGCGAAAACCCTCGCCTGTCCCACTGACCGGTGAACCCATGTCCAACTCGCCAAACCCCGTGCGCAACGTGCTGTACATCATGTGCGATCAACTGCGCCGCGATTACCTGTCCTGCTACGGCCACCCACATTTGCACACGCCGAACATCGATCGCCTCGCCGCCGCCGGCGTACGGTTCAGCCGCGCGTACACCCAAGGCACGATCTGCGGCCCGTCGCGGATGTCGGCCTACACCGGGCGCTACGTCAGTAGCCATCAAGTGGCGTGGAACGCCGTGCCGTTGCCGCTGGAAGAACTGACGATTGGCGACTACCTGCGCCCCCACGGCATTCGCACCGCACTGGTCGGCAAGACCCACGCCACGGCGAATGTCGATGCCTTGCAACGCCTGGCGATCAATCCCGATAGCGAACAAGCCGAAATCCTCAACGAAGTCGGCTTCGAGCCCTACATGCGCCACGACGGCATTTATCCAGACGATCCGCTGTTCGACGACAAACGCGAATCCGCGCCTTACACCCATTACCTGCGCGAACAGGGTTTCGACGGCAAAAACCCTTGGCACGACTGGGCCAATGCCGCCGAAGGTGAGAACGGTGAAATCCTCAGCGGCTGGCAAATGCGTCATGCGAATTTGCCAGCACGAATTCCCGAGCAGCACTCAGAGACTGTCTACACTACAAATCGAGCCATCGATTTCATCACCGAGCAAGGCGAGAAATCGTGGTGTTTACACCTTTCCTACATCAAACCGCACTGGCCCTACATCGTACCAGCGCCGTACCACGCCTTGTACAGTACGAAATCGATTCTCAAAGCGGTCCGCTCGACGCCCTCCGAAGCCAGCAAACACCCCGTATACACTGCCTTTCGCCAGCATGAGGAAAGCCTCAACTTCTCCCGCGATTCAGTACGATTGACTGTAATCCCCACCTACATGGGTCTGATCAAGCAGGTGGATGATCAACTCGGACGGCTGTTCGATTTTCTGCAGAGCAATGGCCGTTGGGATGACACGCTCATCGTGTTCACCAGCGATCACGGCGACTTCCTCGGCGATCACTGGCTGGGCGAGAAAGAGTTTTTGCTGGAGCAGGCGGTAGGCGTGCCACTGATCGTGCGCGACCCTCGGCCGGCAGCAGATGGCACTCGCGGGACGGTGGATGATCGCCTCGCGGAAACCATCGATGCGTTGCCGACCTTTCTTCAAGCCTTGGGATTGCCGGGGGTGGCGCATCGGTTGGAAGGGCGTTCGTTGATCCCGCTTCTACACGGTGAAAACCCGGACTGGCGCCGCTATGCGATCAGCGAATACGACTACGCCTTTCAGGCCCCAGCGCGTGAGCGTTTGGGCCAGCCGATCGATCGTTGCCGGATGACCATGGTGCGCAGCGAGCGCTGGAAATACCTGGCGTACGACGGTTTTCGCCCACAGTTGTTTGATCTGCTGAATGATCCGCAGGAGCTGCGTGATCTGGGTGATGACCCGGAATTCGCGGCGGTACGCGAGGAGCATGCGGGTTATTTGTTTGAGTGGGTGCGGGGTCTGAAGCGGCGCACGACCATCAGTCATCAGGAGATTGATTTGCGTGGGCAGAGGTTTCGCTACGGTGAGCCGGAAACCGAGAAAGTCGTGCAGATCGGCGTGTGGTGAAAAAACATCGCTAGCAGGGCTAGCTCCCACAGGTTCTGCGTCGGTCACATCCATTGTGTTCGACGCAGATCCATGTGGGAGCTAGCCCTGCTAGCGATGGGGCCCGATCAGACGCCGACGATATCCGCGCCTTTGATGGTTTGACTGCGCTGCCCGTTCGCACCCACCGGCACTTCACCTTTGAGTGTCACCCGACGCACCACGCGATCCTGAGTGCCGTAATCATCAATCGCATAATGCTGCGTCGAACGGTTGTCCCAGATCGCCACGTCACCCGCCTTCCAGCGCCAGCGCACGGTGTTTTCCTGACGGATCACATGGCTCTGCAACAGCCCGAACAGATGCGCCGAATCCGCCTGCGAATAACCTTTGATGCGTTTGACAAAATGCCCCAGCAGCAAGCTTTTCTCACCGCTGATCGGGTGCACACGCACCACCGGGTGCTCGGTCTCGTAGACGGTTGAAGTGAAGACCTTGCGATAGCGCTCGAGCTTCTCTGCCGAGACGTCCGGCTTGGCGCTGGCGTAGTCGTATTCGTTGCTGTGCACGGCGACCAGTTTGTCGGCCAGTTCGCGCAGCTCGGTTGGCAAGCCGTTGTAGGCCGTCGCGGTGTTGGCCCACAGCGTGTCGCCACCGAAGGCCGGGGCGACCACCGAGCGCAGGATCGAGGCTTTCGGGTAGGCGTCGACGAAGGTCACGTCGGTGTGCCAAGAGTTGGCGCGCTGACCTTCGGCACCGTCCAGCTCAAGCAGATAACGCGTGCCTTCCCGCGACGGCACGGTCGGGTGCGCCACTGGCTCGCCGAGCAAATGGGCGAAAGCTTCCTGGCGTTGATCGTCGAGTTGGGTCTGTTCGCGGAAGAACACGACTTTGTATTGCACCAGTGCCTGTTGAATGGCTTCGACGGTGGCGGCGTCCAGCTCACCGGACAGGTGCACGCCACGGATCTCGGCGCCGATACGACCGGCCACCGGATGAATTTCCAGTGCGTGGACAGCGGGTTTTACTGCGAGTGCGGCATTGCTCATGGGTAGACCCTCATCGACTGCTTACGGTTGGACGGCAGCGAAACATCGCTCTATCTATATTCCATTTACATCTAATAGATATTCACATGCTTCGTTGACGGAATAAGAGCTTGCATTTAAAACCTCTAGCAACCCTCGTCGCAAATGCCTTCGAGCTATTTTTAGGATGCCGGAAAAGCATATGGATCTTCGCCAGTTGCGTTACTTCATCGCCCTCAACGAACACCGCAGTTTTGTCCGTGCGGCGGACGCGATGGGCATCACTCAACCGGCGTTCAGTCGCAGCATTCAGGGGCTGGAGCAAGAGTTCGGCTGCGTGCTGGTGGATCGCGGCAACAAGGATCTGCGCCCTACTCCCGAGGGCCAGGTGGTGCTGCAACACGCCTTGAGCCTGGTGCAGGGCGCGGCAATGCTGAGTGCTGAAGTGACGCAGATGACCAAGCTCGATGCCGGCGAGGTGCACTTCGGTTGCGGCCCGGCGCCGGCGGTGAAACTGGTGCCGGATGCGGTGGCGCAATTCATCAATGCGCACCCGAAAGTGCGCACCTGTTTTCAGGTGGATAACTGGGAAAAACTCAGTCGCGCCCTGAGCCGTGAGGAGATCGAATTCTTCATTGCCGACATTCGTCATTTCGAGTCCGATCCGAACTTCCAGACCCAGGCGCTGACACCCAAACGCGGGGTGTTTTTCTGCCGGCCTGGGCATCCGTTATTGGCCAAGGAAAGCCTGTCGACCAACGACATGTTCGACTACCCGCTGGCCACCACACGGATCCCGCCGGGCATTCGCAAACTGCTGGCAAACCTCAGTGGCCGCATCGATTTTTCCCCGACCATCGAGACCGAGCACTTTCCGGCGCTGGTGAAAGTGGTGCTGCAATCGAATGCGATCGGCGTGGGCACGGAAGAGGCGTTTGTCGAGGACATTGCCAAGGGTTCGCTGGTGCTGTTGCATTGGCGCAATCTGCCGCAGAACCTGGAGAGCATGAATGCGCGCTGCGGGATTGTCAGTCGCACCGGGTTCAGGTTGTCGCCAGCGGCGCGGGCGATGATTGAGACGTTGGTGGCGGTGGATCGGCAGGAAGACAGCGTCGCGATTTGAAGAGATCGTTCCCACGCTCTGCGTGGGAACGATCGGCGTACGTTAGAGCTTGGCAGCAGCCAACTCAGGCGCGACCCAATCATTCACCTTGAACGGCTTGCGAATCAGTTTCTGCTGCGCCGCCAGATCCACCTTGTCCTGCAAGTTGCCCAAGAACGCGGGATCCAGCGTCGACGGGAACACTTCACTGAGTTTCTGATCTTTCAGATCCTGGGTCAGGATCACCGGTGGATAACTCGCCAGACCCGACACCAGTTGCACATAGGCATCCTTGTTGCTGTCCTGGGTCAGCCACTCGACCGCCTGTTGCTGCGCCTTGAGCAATTTCGCCACCGCTTCCGGATGGGCGTCGACAAACTTGCCGGTGCCGACCAGAACCGATTGGACGCTGCCGGCACCGCCGAGATCCTTGGTGTTGAGCGGCAACTCGGCCAGTCCTTTGATCTGCAACGCCGCCAGCCCGGAACTGCCCCACGATGCATCGATTTGCTTCGCCGCCAGCGCGGCGGTCGCGCCGGTGAAGTCGAGGTTGATGACTTTCAGATCCTTCTCGCTCAAACCTTGGCTGGCCAGCGCCGCATCAAACGAGAGCTGCGTTGCCGTGCCACGGAAAATCGCCACACGCTTGCCCTTCAGATCCTGCAACGTCTTGATCCCCGACCCCGGCACCACGCCCAGATACTGCTTCACCCCGCGCGCACTGGCACTGAGCAACCGCGTATCGAGGCCATTGGACTTGCCGATGATCGCCGCCAGATCGCCCAGATAAGCCAGATCAACCTGGCCATTGGCGAACGCTTCGTTAATCACCGGCCCCGCCCCTTTGAAAAAACTCCACTGGATCTTGATGCCTTGATCGGCGAAGGCCTTTTCAAAGATCTGCTGATCGCGCAACACATCAACCACACCACCGCCACTGTGCTGCGTGCCGGCGCTCAGGTCGGGCACGGCGATTCTGATTTCCTTGAGTTCGTCAGCGTGAGCGGTGAGCGCGAGGAAACCCGCCAGCGCCGGGGCGGCAAACAGACTGATGACACGTTTGAATGGAAGGTTCATGGGTACAGCTCCTTGATCACGACGGGCGTTGAGGAGCCGAAAGTAGGCCGAATGCATACATTCACTTAAATACTATAAACGCACATTTTTATAGCTTTTAGCGCTAAGCAAGCAGTCACGGGGCTTACGGCGGTGTATGCATTAACAGCATCGAAAATATTCTTCGAATGCATTGGATGCGCGTGCACGGGAAGCCTTAAATGGCGCTGCTTATCTCTAAAAATACATTTTTATAAATTATTTATAACTTTTTGTTTGTAGCTAATACCGCTAAAGATCGCAGCCTTCGGCAGCTCCTACAGGGGCAATGCAATCTCCATGTAGGAGCTGCCGAAGGCTGCGATCTTTTGATCTTGACTCGATCTCGATCCAACCCGACAACGGAGGTCACCCATGGCCCGTCAATCCCTGCTCAGTTTGCCGCTGCCAGCGCCGCCACTGAAAAGCCGAAGCATTTCACCAACCATCAACCAACGTTTGTTGCCATGGCTGCTGCCCATCGGCCTGTTCGTTTTGTGGTGGCTGGCAGCGCGTAACGAATGGATGAGCGAGCAAATCCTGCCGGCGCCATCGCTGGTGTGGAACAGCGCCGTCGAGCTGGCGCAAGGCGAGTTATGGAGCCACTTGTGGATCAGCTTGCAACGGTTGTTCTGGGGCTTGCTTGCGGGGATTTCGGCGGGCGCCGTACTCGGTGCAGCGCTGGGATTCAGTCGCCGTCTGGAACGCCTGATCTTCCCGACTTTCGCCGGTCTGGCGCAGGTGCCAACGCTGGCGTGGATTCCGCTGTTCATGGTGTTTTTCGGCATCGGCGAAGTGTTGAAACTAGTGGTGCTGATCAAAGCCATCGTCGTCCCGGTGACCCTGCACACATTGGTCGGCGTGCGCGACGCCCAGCCAAAACTGCGCGAGGCTGCCGCCGTTTTGCGCCTGCCGCCATACCTGCTGATTCGTCGACTGGTATTACCCGCCGCCCTCCCCGCGTTCATGGCCGGCGTACGCTTGGCACTGGCGGCTGGGTGGACATCGCTGCTGGCAGTCGAACTGCTCGCCTCCAGCGAAGGCATCGGTTACCTGATGGTCTGGGCGCGGCAGCTGTTCATGCTCGACATCGTCTTCGTGTGCATCGTGGTGATTGGTTTGATCGGCGTGGCAATGGATCGCGGCATTGGTCTGCTCGACCGCAAACTGGTGCACTGGCCGCATCCCGCCACCGCCGAAATTCGTCGCGGCCCACGTTATGAAGGCTGGCAACGCCTGCAACCGTGGCTGCTGCCGCTGAGCCTGTTGGCGTTGTGGCAATTGGCGAACGATCAGCAGTGGGTCGATAACAACATTCTGGTCAGCCCGCTGGCCGTGTTGATCACTGCTTGGGACGGTGTGCTCGACGGCACGTTGATCAGCGGCATGGCTCTGAGCCTGGGCCGCACCCTCGGCGGCTTGTTGCTGGGTGGCGGACTAGGTTTCGCCCTCGGCCTGCTGCTGGGCCTGTCGCGTACCAGTGAACGACTGCTCGGCCCGACCCTCGCCGCCCTCCGCCAGATCGCCATCTTCGCCTGGGTGCCGTTGCTCACCGCGTGGTTCGGCCTGGGCGAACTGGCGAAGTGGGTGTTCGTCGCCCTCGCCGCGTTCTTTCCACTGTTCATCGCCACCCAACGCAGCGTCGCCAACCTTTCGCCGCAACTCAACGAAGCCGCACAAGTCATGCGCCTGAGCCTCGGTCAGCGCCTGCGTCGGCTAGTGCTGCCGGGCGCTGCGCCGGGGATTTTCGCCGGTCTGCGCCTGAGCCTGATCTACGCCTGGCTCGGCACCATCGGCGCTGAATATTTCATGCCGTCCAACGGCGGCATCGGCAGCCAGATGATCGGCGCGCAACAACTGCTGCGCATGGATCTGATCATGGCTTGCATGCTCTTCGTCGGCCTCACCGGCGCCCTGCTCAACCTTATTGGCCAACGCCTGGAAATTCGCGCGACCCGCTGGAGACACGCATGAACGCACCCATTGTCAGCTTCACCCATGTAGGCAAATCCTTCGACGTCGACGGTTTCGAACTGGAGGCGATTCGCGAATTCAACCTGGACATCGCCGAGGGCGAATTCGTCGCCATCGTCGGTTCCAGCGGCTGTGGCAAATCGACGTTGCTGCGCTTGTTGATCGGTCTCGATACGCAGTTTCGCGGGCAGATCAGCGTGGACGGCAAAGCCGTCAGCGGTATCGGCGGCGAGCGCGGCATTGTCTTTCAGGAACACCGTTTATTTCCGTGGCTGACCGTCGCTGACAATATCGGCCTGGGCCTGGTCAACGAGCCGCTGAGCGCTGCGCAAAAGCAAAAACGCATTGACGACTTCATCGATCTGGTCGGCCTGCGCGACTTCACTCGCGCCTATCCGCATCAACTTTCCGGCGGCATGGCCCAGCGGGTGGCGATTGCTCGCGGCCTGGTCGCCAGCCCGCGCATTCTGCTGCTCGACGAACCCTTCGGCGCCCTCGATGCGCTGACCCGCCAGCAGATGCAGGACGAACTGCTGGCGATCCGCGACCGCGCAAAAATCACCACGATCCTCGTCACCCACGACGTCGAAGAAGCGATCTTCCTCGCTGACCGCGTGGTGGTGATGGAGCCGCGTCCGGGACGGATCAAGCAAGTGGTCGATATTGCGCTGCCGCATCCGCGCCAGCGCAGCAGTTTCGATTTCCATCAGTTGCGTGAAGAACTGCTCCACGAACTGACCAGTGATGACCATTACCAACCGAGCGTGCCGGTGCAGATCCGCGATCTGCCGCTGACGTTCATTGCCTGCTGAACAGGAGTTTCGCAATGCCGCAACGTCCCAATTTTCTGGTGATTCTGGCCGACGATCTCGGCTTCTCCGACATCGGTGCGTTCGGCGGCGAAATCGCCACGCCGCACCTTGATGCATTGGCCAACAACGGCCTGCGCCTGACCGATTTTCACACCGCACCGACCTGCTCGCCAACGCGTTCGATGCTGCTGACCGGCACCGATCACCACATCGCGGGCATCGGCACCATGGCCGAGACACTGACCCCGGAGCTGATCGGCAAACCGGGTTACGAAGGCTATCTCAACGACCGCGTCGTCGCCCTGCCCGAACTGCTGCGCGAGGCCGGTTATCAAACCTTGATGAGCGGCAAATGGCACCTCGGCCTGAAGGCTGAACTGGCGCCTCACGCGCGGGGTTTCGAGCGCTCGTTCTCGCTGCTGCCGGGCGCGGCCAACCACTACGGTTTCGAGCCGACCTACGACGAGCAAACCCCTGGCCTGCTGAAATCCACCCCGGCGCTGTACATCGAAGACGAGACCTTCCTCGACGAATTGCCGAAGGATTTCTATTCCTCCGATGCCTTCGGCGACAAGTTGCTGCAATACCTCAAGGAGCGCGATCAGACCCGGCCATTCTTCGCATATCTGCCGTTCTCCGCACCGCACTGGCCGCTGCAGGCGCCCGCTGACATCGTCGAGAAATACCGTGGTCGTTACGACGCAGGCCCCGAAGTGCTGCGACTCGAGCGTCTGGAAAAACTCAAAGCCCTCGGCCTGATCGAACCGGACGTCGAGCCACATCCGCTGATCCAGTTGACTCAGCAGTGGGACGCATTGAGCGAGGAGCAAAAGCAGATTTCCGCGCGGGCGATGGAGGTCTACGCAGCGATGGTCGAGCGCATGGACTGGAACATTGGCCGCGTCGTCGATTACCTGCGCCAGCAGGGCCAACTCGACAATACGTTCATCCTGTTCATGTCCGACAACGGTGCCGAAGGCGCGCTGCTCGAAGCCTTCCCGAAATTCGGCCCGGAACTGGTGACGTATCTCAGCCAGCACTACGACAACAGCCTCGACAATATTGGCCGCGCCAACTCTTACGTCTGGTACGGGCCGAACTGGGCGCAGGTCGCGACCGCCCCGTCACGGTTGTTCAAGGCGTTTACCACTGAGGGCGGGATTCGCGTGCCGGCGCTGCTGCACTATCCGCAACTGGCGATCAAAGGGCAGATCAGCCATGGTTTCGGCACGGTGATGGACATCACGCCGACGATTCTCGATCTGGCCGGTGTGCGTCATCCGGGCAAGCTCTGGCACGGCAAACCGGTGGCGCCGTTGCGCGGCAAATCGTGGTTGGGGTTCTTGTCTGGCGAGACTGCGCAAGTGCATGACGAGCACACGGTGACGGGTTGGGAATTGTTCGGGCGAAGGGCGATTCGGCAGGGCTCGTGGAAAGCGGTGTGGATCCCGGGGCCGGTAGGGCCAGCAACCTGGCAGCTTTATGATTTGAGCAGTGATCCGGGGGAGATTCATGATCTGGCGGGGAGTCAGCCGGACAAGCTCAGCGCGCTGATCGGGCATTGGCAGCAGTATGTCGACGAGACCGGGGTGATTTTGAGTGAGTCGCCGTTTCAGCCGGATTGAGGGTGCCTGGTATAACGCTATCGCTGGCAAGCCAGCTCCCACAGGGTGCGATGCCGTTCACAAAACCAATGAATGACATAAAACCTGTGGGAGCTGGCTTGCCAGCGATGAGGCCCTCAAATTCAACCTTCAAGCCTGAGCTGTACGCACCTCTTCACTCACCCCTTCAGCCTGCCGAACAAACCGGTTCGCCCGCCCAAACGTCCCAAAATCATTAAACCGAACCCCCATCTCGCGCATCACCTTATGCGCCACCGGCACGGTCATCTGACGGATGTAAAACGGTTCCTTCACCACAAAATGGTGAATCCCATGACTGCTGCCAAAGTTGAAGCAGAACGCCTGCAACGGCCACAGCCACCAAGGGTTCAACACCTGACACTGCTGCAGCACATTACCCAGTTCAACGTCCCCGTAGTAATGCATGTTCGAACTGATGAAATGCAGGCAAAACGTGCGCAACACGTTCGGACCGATGATCACCACCGCGGCGATGTCGATCACCTGCATCACCGACAACGTCGTCGCCGACCATTCGATCGGCGCGCCCAGCAGATAGGCAATGCCATTGGCCGCATGAAACCCGAGAAACACATACCAAGCGCCCCAATGCACCAGCGCCAGCGGCGCGTAGACCTTCAACGTGCGCTTGATGATGCTGAACTTGTGCGCCCAGGTCTTGGCTCGCAGCATGCGGATGAACGCCGACATCACGTTGTCGCCAACCATCAGCAAGCGCGCAAAACCCCACGGCTCGCCGTTGGTGATCGCGCGTTCTTCCATGTCGGTTTCAGTGCCGGAAACCTTGTGGTGATTGAGGTGCAGATGCCGACGAATCCACGGGTTGATTGTGCTCGGCCGTGCCAGCCACACCAGGCCCATCATCAGGTTGTGCGGTACGCGTTGCTTGCGGAAATACATGCTGTGGATCAGGTCATGCTCCAGCTCATGGGTCAGCGAAGCGAAAAACGCATTGAGCAACAGGCACGCCCACCACGCCATATGGCCGGTGATGTAAAGCGTCGCCGAGCCGATCATCCCGATCAGGGCAAAGGCCAGAATCCCCGCCCCAAGCGCATCCTGATGCTGGAGAATCGGGTAGCGCTCACGCAATTCAACGCCTTTGGCCAGCACCACTTGGCGAATATGTGCTGATCGCTGGGCCGCATTGTGTCGCTGGGGACTTGCAGAAGTACCGTCCATGCTTCCATCCTCGGGTTTATGATGTTCGCATCCTGCCTCGCCGGGGCTTGAATTGCGGTAGCCGAGAACGCCAACCTGTTGACCGGAAGCGCCAATCAGCATGAAGGAACCGACCTCTCTCGCCAGCTGGACCCGTGCCTTGCGCAAGCAACTCGATGCGCTGGGGCTGGACAGCATTGCCCTGTGCCAACAGGCCGGGCTCGACCCCAATTTGATGGACGATCCCAACGCGCGTTATCCGCTGTCCGGCACCACGCGCCTGTGGGAAATCGCCGTGCAGGTCAGCGGCGACCCGGCGCTTGGTCTACGCGTGTCGCGCTTCGTCAGCCCGACTACGTTCCATGCCCTCGGTTATGCACTGGTTGCCAGTGGCAGCCTGCGCGAAGTGTTCGAACGCATCGTGCGTTATCACCCGGTGGTCAGCGATGCGCTGGAGCTGGAGCTGAGTCGCGGCGACGACCGCTATCAATTTCGTCTGAAAATTCCGTCAGGCAATCCAGCGCCAGCCTTCGAAGCCATCGACGCGTTCACCGCGATCTACGTGCGCACCTGCCGCAATCGCTTGGGTCGTGACTACGCGCCGCTGGCGGTTTATCTGCGCCGCCCGGAGCCGACCGATGCGCAGCAATGGCACAAAGTCTTCCGCGCCCCAGTGCATTTCGGCTGTGCCGAGGATCGCCTGGAGTTCGCCCTCGCCGACTTTGACAGCCACCTCGACGACGCCAACCCGGAACTCGCGGAACACAACGAGGCCGTGCTCAAACGCACGATGGCCCAGCTCCAACCGCTGACCTGGGAGCGCAAGGTTCGTGATGCCATTGAAGAACAACTGCCGGAAGGTGAACCAAGTGCCGAGCGGATTGCCCAGGCGTTGCACCTGAGTCTGCGTAGCTTGCAAAGGCATCTGGCGGATGAAGGTTGTCGCTTTGATACGTTGCTCAACGAGAGCCGCGAGAACCTCGCGCTGTTGCACCTGCGCGATCCACAGTGTTCGTTGAGTGAGGTGAGTTATTTGCTCGGGTTCGCCGATACCAGCAGCTTCAGCCGCGCGTTCAAGCGCTGGACGGGGTTGACGCCGGGGCAGTTTCGGGATGGGTTGCGCTGATCGTCAGCCTTTAGCCAGACTGCGTTCCATACCGGATGACCATTGTTCGATCATCGCAGCACCCATCTCGGCGAACGCCGGATGACTTGCGCCATACTCCGCCATTTCGCCCATTGCTACCTGCATACCGTTAGCGACTTGCTGCAGTAATTCGTTGCAACGCGCCTCAGTCAAATTGCAGGCCGTACGACCAAATCGCATCAGCATTTTGTGCTTGGGCCACGCCTTCGAGCCACCCAAGAGCAACGCCATACTGTCGTTCTTTATGTAGACCGATGTGGTGATGATGTCGTAAGCGGGTGCGAGTCTGATTTTCGATTCCTCGCCACAATCTTCGTACAGCACTCCGAAGTTTTTGAGATGAGCGTCGCCGTTTTTCAGGCCGGCGGACAAAGCCACAATCTTGAAAAATGCTTCCAGCGCCTGATTGAGCAATGCAGGCGAAACAAATGCTTTGATCTGCCGGGCCGCGCCTTCGTAAGAGCCGTCGTATTTGGCTTTCGACGGCCAGCCGTTGAGCACGCAGAAGTCCTCGAAACCGAGGTAACCCGCAGCGCTCAGGTCAAAGCGCTCGATAACCAGAAACTTGCCATGTTCGCTCAGTTCAAACTGCGGCACCTCAAGCCCGCTGTGTTGTGCGGCACGCATGCAAAAGTATTCGTTGGTCGCCAACTGCGGATATTCATCAGCCCGAAAAGCTTTGACCAAATGGGTCGATCCCCGATGCGTCAGACGATCAATCGCAGCCGCACTGTCACGTACCAGCACTTTAGGCTGCACCCCAGACACTCCGGAATACTGGCCATAGGTTTGCAACAGATCCTCGAACAAGCCTTGCGCACCATCGTGCACCAGCAGATCGGCCAGCGATGTTTCCGGCGGGCGATCCGTCATCGATGCGCTGGCAATGGATAACCGACCGAGCTGATAGGGGCCGACAATGGCCAGCAATGCAAAGTCATCGAAGCCGCGAACCGCTTTGCTGAAACGCCGAACCAGCTCATCACGAAGGGCGCCTTCGGGCAGATTCATCTCGAAAACCGGATGAATGCCATGCTCCCAACCATAACTTTCTAGGCGGGACGGCATTGTCAGTGACACGGCATTTTCAGCGCTGGTTTCTTCGCGGTAACTGAAGACGCTGTGGACTCGATCTTTCCCGCGCGCCAACGTTCCCACCGCTTGCCCGCCGACACAGACGTTTAATCGATCCGACGACTCACTCATGGAAGTTGACCTTTTGTAGCGTATCGAGTGTCGGGCGGCGAGACTGACGTGGAACCGCTGTCAGCTCATAGCCAAACCCGTTAAGGATCGCTTCGACTTTGCGCAGGCCGATTTCGGCAATGGTGTTGTTTTCGATCCCCGAAATCGTCGCGCGGCTCATTCCGTATTGCTGAGCCAGTGCCTGCTGGGTCATTTTGTTCGCCTTGCGCAGGGCTTTGATCAATTCGCCAAGCTGTTCCATGTGATTTCCTGCATCAAATACGGTGCAAAATTCGATATATGTATAGTTTGCATCGTATTTGATGCACTCACTGAACAAGATTAGCCTAGTTCCGAGTGATCACGAAGAAATCACTTGCTCACCACAAACCCCAGCTCAAAAACGGTGCCGTCAGCATCACTATTCACCCGCACCTGCCCCCCATGCAACTGCATGATCGACTGCACAATCGCCAACCCCAACCCACCCGAATCCCCCGGTTCTGCCCGTGAAGGGTCAACGCGGTAGAAGCGGTCGAACAGTTTGCTCAGATGCTCCGGCGCAATCGCCGGGCCGAGGTTGTGCACCTGCAACCAGCAGACTCCCGACTCGTCGCGGCGACGCAGGCTGATCACGCTGGCGGGATCGGCATGACGCACGGCATTCGCCAACAGATTGCCAAGCGCCCGTTGCAGCAACTGCTGATCGGCAAGCAATTCACCGTGCAGTTGATTGTCCAGGCGCAAATCTCGGTCATCGGCCAACGCTTCAAAATAATCACACAGCTCACCGCCAACGCTGTGCAAATCCAGCGTTTGCAGATTGAGCGCCCTCTCGGCCTGTTCGGCGCGGGCAAGAAACATCAGGTTTTCCGCCATGCGTTTGAGCCGTTCGAACTCTTCCATGTTCGAGGCCAGGACCTCCTGATATTCCGCCGTGCTGCGCGGATGATTCAACGCTTGGCCGTTGCTGGCGAGCAAGGTGTGCAGCGGCGTACGAATCTCGTGGGCGAGGTCAGCGGAGAACTGCGACAGCCGCTGCACGCTTTCGTCGAGCCGCGCCAACATGCCGTTGAGCGCCTGCACCGGTTCGAGCAGTTCGGCGGGCGTGCCATGGGCGGGAAGGCGTTGGTCGAGGCTACGCAGATCGATGCCGCGTACCGCTTCGCTCAACTGACGCAACGGTTGCAGGCCCCGTCGCAGTAGCAGTAGACCCAAGGCAAAAGCGAGCAACGCGCCCAGTCCAACCGACAGGTACAAGCGCAGGCGATAACTGCCGAGCATCTGCTCACGCTCGCTCAGCACCTTGCCGGCGATGATCATCAGCGGTTCGCCGTTCGGCCCTTGGGCTTCACCGGATAACAGCGCCAGCTCGGCACCGTCCGGTGCTTGCCACGTCAGCACGTCGCGGCGCTGTGGCGTTTGCTCGCGGGGGATTGCGTTGAGGGTTGGCAGATCGCGCTGACGCGGGTTGATGGCGATCACGCTGGAACCGTCGGCGCGGCGCACCAATAGCAGGCTGTCGAGATTGCCGAGCATGTTCTGATACAGCCGTGGCCGAGCCTGCAAGGCATCGAGGCTGTCGCTGTCGGCGAGCAAGGCGCGCACCTGCTCCAGTCGGCCGAGCAAGGCGAGGTCGTCGCGGTAGGCGATTTCCGACGCCAGTGAGCGATAGAGAAACACGCCAATCGCGCTCAACACCAACGCGCAGACCAGTGCAAACGCCAGCGCCAGGCGCCAGGCGATCGACCTAGAGCGCATCTTCAGGGGCTTCCAGTTGATAACCGACGCCGCGCACGGTGTGGATCAGTTTCGGCATGTACGGATCATCGACTTTGGAGCGCAGACGTCGCACGGCGACTTCGACCATGTTGGTGTCGCTGTCGAAATTCAGGTTCCACACCTGCGAGGCAATCAGCGTGCGCGACAGCACTTCGCCCTGGCGACTGGCGAGCAGTTGCAGCAGGGCGAATTCTTTGTTGGTCAGGGCGATGCGCTGGCCGCCGCGACTGACGCGGCGGCGCAGCACGTCGATTTCCAGATCGGCGATGCTGTACGACTCGGCTTCGCGCATCGGCCCGCGCCGCAGCAACGTGCGCACCCGCGCGAGCAGCTCGGCGAAAGCGAAGGGTTTCAGCAGATAGTCGTCGGCGCCCAGTTCGAGACCGCGCACGCGGTCTTCGATGGCGTCCTTGGCGGTGAGAAACAGCACCGGCGTGGCGCCGCGCTGGCGGATCAACTGCAGCAATTGCCAGCCATTGAGGCCGGGGAGCATCACGTCGAGGATGATCAGGTCGTACTCCTGTTGCTCGATGAAGTAGCGCCCATCGAGGCCATTGAGCGCCACGTCCACGGCAAAACCCGACTCGCCCAGGCCTTTGGCGAGGAAATTCGCGGTTTTGGCTTCATCTTCTACGACCAGCAAACGCATGGCACACCTCGATTGTTCAGACACACAGGCTAGGCGCCTTCGGCGGCGTTGCCCATTACAAACTTGTAATCAGACTGACGAGGTTCTGACGAAGACCGGCGATTAAGGTGGCGGCCTTCGCTTCTGGAGCTTGCCCATGACCCTGAAATTCTTGCTCGCCAGCCTGACCCTCGGCCTTAGCGCCGGGGTTTACGCCAGCCCGGAACTGCCGCGTCACGCCGACCTCGACCTGAAAACCGCCCGGCTGCTCGCCGACACTGCCATGGCCAACTGCACCGGCACGGTGTCGGTGCTCGACCGTGGCGGCAACTTGCTGGTGACCCTGCGCGGCGACGGCGTCGGCCCGCACAACACCGCTGCCAGCCAACGCAAGGCGTACACCGCGCTGTCGACCAAAACCGCGACCCGATTATTCGCCGAACGCGCCCGCAGCAATCCGGAAACCGCCAATCTCAATACCCTCGACGAATTGCTGCTGCTCGGCGGCGGGATTCCGCTGTTCCTCGACGCTGAACTGGTGGGCGCCATGGGCGTGGCCGGTTCCGGCGGCGGTGAGCAAGACGAAAACTGTGCAATCAAGGCTGCCGAAAAAACCGATCTGGCCACCACCCGTTCCCAATAAGGAGATGCATCGATGAATACTTTGCGCATGACTTTTGCGGCGCTCGGCCTGAGCGCTTTTTCAAGTTTGGCTCTGGCCGCCGGCAACCCGTTGAGCGTCCACGTGCTCAATCTGGAAAACGGTCTGCCTTCGCCGGGCATCAACGTGACTTTGGAAAAACACGTCGGCCAGGACTGGCAGCCGTTGGCTCAAGGCACAACCAACGAACAAGGGCGGATTGCCGAACTGTTCCCGGCCAAACAGCCTTTTGAAGCGGGTGAATACCGTGTGGTGTTCAAGACCGGCGAGTACTTCAAGAAGGTCAAGCACGACACCTTCTTCCCGGAGATTCCGGTGATTTTCGAAGTGAAGCAGACGGATCAGCATTACCACATTCCGCTGCTGCTCAGCCCGTATGGCTTCTCGACCTATCGCGGTTCCTGAGCCCCACTCCCACAGGCTCTGTGGTTTGCCTGAGATATCGTGGACGGTGGAAAACCCTGTGGGAGCTGGCTTGCCAGCTCCCACAGGGTTCGGGTGCATTGTCAGATCGTGGCCAGGGCGCGCAATCGCGTGGCGTCGAGGATTTCGATCTCGCCATACCCGAGCCCGATAATCCCCTGCCCTTGGAGATCCTTGAGGATCTGGTTGGTGGTCTGCCGCGACAGCGACAGCATCGACGCCAGTTGCTCCTGCGGCAGTTGCAGCACACGGCGTGGTGCGTCGAGTTCGCCGTAGCCCTCGGCGATCATCAGCAAACGATGAGCGAGGCGCGCCGGGGCTGGCAGCAGGCTCAGTTGTTCGAGGTTGATAAAAGTCAGGCGCAGTTTGTGGCTCATCAGCAACGCCAGATGCCGCCAGTAAACCGGCTGCTCATCAAGCAGTTTCAGCAGCGCAGCCTGCGGAATATTCAGCAACGTACACGGACCGACTGCATAGGCATCATGAGTACGCGGCTGGCCATCGAACAGGCAGATTTCGCCAAACCAGTGCGGCGCTTCCACCAGACTCAGTAACGCCTCCTTGCCCTGCTCACTCACCGCACCAATGCGCACTGCGCCGTCGAGCACCGCGTACAAACCGCACGGTGCATCTCCGCGCTGAAACAAACGTTGCCCTGCCGTCAGCCGCCGCTCCCGGGCCGCCGCCAGCAGGCTATCCTGAAAGGACGCCGGCAGATGACTGAACCACTGGCCGGTCATCAATCGCGCACGTATTTGCATAAACACTCCTGGATTGTCGCCTGCCTGACAGAGCGAACCCTGATCCCGAGGGATGATGCGATCAACCCTACCGGAGGAACAACAATGAAAAGCCTCGTCGACCACCTCAGTCAATACGCCGCCTACCACCGCGACCCGCGCAACATCGCCAGCCACTTTATCGGCATTCCGCTGATCGTGGTGGCCGTGGCAGTTTTGTTGTCGCGGCCGGAATGGTCCCTGGGCGGGTTGTGGATATCTCCAGCGGTTGTCGTGGCGCTGGCCTCGGCGTGGTTTTACTTGCGCCTGGAGGTGAAGCTTGGCGTGTTAATGACCGTGCTGATGGGCCTGTCGGTCTGGGCCGGGCATGTGCTGGCGCAGCAGAGCACCATGGTCTGGCTGAGCAGCGGGTTGGCAATGTTTGTGGTCGGCTGGGTGATCCAGTTTGTCGGCCATCACTATGAAGGGCGCAAACCGGCGTTTGTCGATGACGTGTCGGGGCTGATCGTCGGGCCGCTGTTTGTGGTGGCCGAGTTGGCGTTCATGCTCGGCATGCGGCATGAATTGAAAGAGCAGATCGAGGCGCGGGCGGGTGTGGTGCGGGTCAATCCGAACGGTAAAGCGGCGGCTTAGGCCGCTTGAAAGATCGCAGCCTGCGGCAGCTCCTACATTCGATCGTTCCCACGCTCTGCGTGGGAATGCCGCCATGGACGCTCCGCGTCCACTGTGACGCGGAGCGTCACGGGATGCGTTCCCACGCAGAGCGTGGGAACGATCAGTTAAAGGCTGGCGACTTTCTGCCAGACCTTGGGCTTGAAGAACAGGGTTTCACCCTTGGCCAACCCGATCAGGCTGTCGTGGTCTTTCACCACTTCGGCCTCGATCAAATCCGTCTGCCCCTCAACCTTCAACGTCACCCGCGTAGTCGCGCCCAACGGCCGAATATCACGCACCTCAGCCGCATGGTGATCCTCCAGCTCATGTTTGGACAACGACACCTCATGCGGGCGGAACAGCACGTGATTGTCGTCGCTCAGCAGCAAGCGGTTCGAATCCCCAAGGAAGTGATAGACGAAATCGCTGGCCGGGTTTTCGTAGACGTCGCCCGGTGATCCGATCTGCTCGATCACGCCCTTGTTCATCACCACGATACGATCGGCGACTTCCATCGCTTCTTCCTGGTCGTGGGTCACGAACACCGAGGTCAGGTTGATGTCTTCGTGCAGACGGGCGAGCCAGCGACGCAGCTCTTTACGCACCTTGGCATCGAGCGCGCCAAACGGCTCATCCAGCAGCAGCACTTTCGGCTCGACCGCCAAGGCGCGGGCCAAAGCAATCCGCTGACGCTGTCCACCGGACAACTGCTCCGGATATCGATCCGACAGCCAATCCAGCTGCACCATGTTCAGAAGTTCGTGAACCTTGACCGCGATCTGGCTTTCGCTCGGGCGCTGGTTTTTCGGTTTCATGCGCAGGCCGAATGCGACGTTGTCGAACACGGTCATGTGGCGGAACAAGGCGTAGTGCTGGAACACGAAACCGACATTGCGATCACGCACGTCGTGGCCGGAAACGTCTTCACCGTGGAACACGATGTTGCCCTGATCCGGAGTTTCCAGACCGGCAATGATCCGCAGCAGCGTGGTCTTGCCGCAGCCCGATGGGCCGAGCAGCGCGACCAGTTCACCGCTGTGAATGTCCAGGCTGATGTTGTCCAGCGCCTTGAACGCATTGAAATTCTTGCTGACGTTACGCACTTCGATCGACATGAATTATTCCTCTGCGGCGCTGGCGCGCAGGCGGTTGATACGGTTTTCGCTCCACTGCTTGGCCAGCAGGATGAAGAGCGCCAGGATCAGCAACAGGCTCGCCACGGCGAACGCGGCCACGTGGTTGTATTCGTTGTAGAGGATCTCGACGTGCAGCGGCAAGGTGTTGGTCACCCCGCGAATGTGCCCGGATACCACCGACACCGCACCGAATTCACCCATGGCCCGCGCGGTACACAGCACCACGCCATAGATCAGGCCCCACTTGATGTTCGGCACGGTGACATGCCAGAACATCTGCCAGCCGTTGGCACCGAGCAGGCGTGCGGCTTCTTCTTCCTGAGTACCTTGTTCCTGCATCAGCGGGATCAGCTCACGAGCCACGAACGGCACGGTGACGAAAATCGTCGCCAGCACGATGCCCGGCAAGGCGAAGACGATCTGGATATCGTGATCCTGCAGCCACGGGCCGAACAGGCCCTGCGCGCCGAACATCAGCACGTAGACCAGACCGGCGATCACCGGCGAGACCGAGAACGGCAGGTCGATCAGCGTCACCAGCATGCTCTTGCCACGGAACGAGTATTTGCTCACGCACCATGCGGCGCTGACGCCGAACACCAGGTTCAGCGGCACCGAAATCAGTACGGCGAACACCGTGAGTTTCAGTGCCGACAGAGCATCCGGTTCAAAGATCGCGGTGAAGAAGGCGCCGAGGCCGTTCTTCAAGCCTTGCGATACGACGATGAACAGCGGCAGCAGCAGAAACAGGAAGAAGACCAGCCAGCCAAGACCGATCAGGACTCTGCGCGAAGTGGCGCTGCCACGGCGTGCAGCGTTGGCCGAAGAGGCGGCCGCAATAGACGATTGGGACATTGTTCGCGCCTCCTTATGGGGTTTCGATGCGCCGCTGCAGCAAGTTGATCAGCAGCAGCAGGACGAAGGAAACCACCAGCATCAACACGCCGATAGCGGTGGCGCCGGTGTAATCGTATTGGTCGAGTTTGACCATGATCAGCAGCGGCAGGATCTCGGTTTTCATCGGCATGTTGCCGGCGATGAAAATCACCGAACCGTACTCGCCGACGCCACGGGCGAACGCCAAGGCAAAACCGGTGAGCCAGGCGGGCAGCAGCGCGGGGACGAGAATATGACGGAACACCTGCAAAGGCTTCGCACCGAGGCACGCCGCAGCTTCTTCGACTTCACGAGGAATGTCGGCCAGCACAGGCTGCACGGTACGCACCACGAACGGCAGCGTGACGAAGGTCAGTGCGAGGGTGATACCGAGTGGGGTGTAAGCGATTTTGAATCCGAGATCAGCGGCAAATTGCCCGACCAGACCGGCCGGCGCGTACAGCGCGGTCAGCGCGATACCGGCCACGGCGGTCGGCAACGCGAAGGGCAGATCGATCATCGCGTCGATCACCTTGCGCCCCGGGAAGGTGTAACGCACCAGCACCCAGGCCAGCAACGTGCCGATGATGCCGTTGATGATCGCGGCGCACAGCGCGGTGCCGAAGCTCAGCTTCAACGCCGCCAGCACACGCGGTGCGGAGATGATCGCCCAGAACTGATCCCAGGTGAGTTGAGCGGCGTGGACGAACATCGCCGCCAGCGGGATAAGCACAATCAGGCTGAGGTACACCAAGGTGTAGCCCAGCGTCAGCCCGAAGCCGGGTATGACGGGGGAGATACGACGCGACATAAAAGTCCTTGGTTAAAAACGCATCAATGTGGGAGCGAGCCTGCTCGCGAAGAGGGAGTATCAGTCAACATCCCTGTCGCCTGAAATACCGCCTTCGCGAGCAGGCTCGCTCCCACATGTGGTGTGCCTAAACAGTAGGCTCGTTGTGGGTCAGATTACTGCGCCTGATAAATCTGGTCGAACACGCCACCGTCGTTGAAGAATTTCGGCTGCGCGGATTTCCAGCCGCCGAAGTCCTTGTCGATGGTCACTAGTTCCAGTTTCGGGAATTGCTGGGCGTACTTCGCGGCTACGTCCTTGTCACGCGGACGGTAGAAGTTCTTCGCGGCAATTTCCTGACCGGCCGGGCTGTACAGATGCTTCAGATAGGCTTCGGCGATCTGCTCGTTGCCTTTCTTCTCGGCATTCTTGTCGACCACGGCTACCGGTGGTTCGGCGAGGATCGACAGCGAAGGCACGACGATGTCGAACTTGTCAGCGCCGCCATCTTCTTTCAGGGCCAGGAACGCTTCGTTTTCCCAGGCCAGCAACACGTCGCCCTGACCGTTGTTGACGAAGGTGATGGTCGAACCGCGCGCACCGGTGTCGAGGATCGGTACGTGCTTGAACAGCGTCTGTACGTATTCTTTGGCTTTGGCTTCGTCACCACCGTTGGCTTTCAGGCCGTAGGCCCATGCAGCGAGGAAGTTCCAGCGCGCACCGCCGGAGGTTTTCGGGTTCGGGGTGATCACCGAGACGTCGTTCTTGACCAGATCGCCCCAGTCCTTGATGCCTTTCGGGTTGCCCTTGCGCACCAGGAAGACGATGGTCGAGGTGTACGGCGTGCTCGCTTCCGGCAGACGCTTCTGCCAGTCGGCGGGCAGGGTCTTGCCGAGTTTGGCGATTTCGTCGATGTCGCCGGCCAGGGCCAGAGTCACCACGTCAGCGCGCAGACCGTCGATGACCGCACGGCCCTGCTTGCCCGAACCACCATGGGATTGCTGGATTTTCACGGTGTCGCCGGCGTGGTCTTTCTGCCAGAACTTGATGAATTCAGCGTTGTAGTCCTGATACAGCTCGCGTGTCGGGTCATAGGACACGTTGAGCAGTTCGTAATCCTTGGCAACCGCGGAACCGGCAAACACAGCGCTGGCCAGGGCGGCCAAAGCGTAACGGCGAATCGACGACATGGTGAAAGCTCCTGGAATTCTGGTGGTGGCTTTTTCTTATGAATATCTGGAATCGGTTGTGCCGGCTAAAGATCGCAGCCTTCGGCAGCTCCTACACACAGCCCCCTGTAGGAGCTGCCGCAGGCTGCGATCTTTTGATCTTCACTCAGCCCGGTTGTTTGCCCGGTTGCTGCAAACGGAATTTCTCTTTGC
The DNA here is from genome assembly GCF_058136335.1 of Pseudomonas sp. 4CAES_32.4. Taxonomy (NCBI): domain Bacteria; kingdom Pseudomonadati; phylum Pseudomonadota; class Gammaproteobacteria; order Pseudomonadales; family Pseudomonadaceae; genus Pseudomonas; species Pseudomonas sp. 4CAES_32.4. The sequence goes on along the minus strand of NZ_CM176882.1, from coordinate 233,772 downwards.
GTTCGATCTGCACGACTTGCGCGTTGTGCACAGTGATCTCCACCGCGCCGAAACGCAGATCGCGCAGGGCGCTCTGGATTTCACGCAAGATGGTGCTTTCGTCCTGACCGTCAACGCTGCGAAGGGATGCGCTCATGGTGCTGCTCCTTTGAATGGGATGTGCCTGGCAGTGGGCGGCACTGCGTTCGGCGTGGGAGCAATATAAGAGAGGCGCGGATATTCTTAAAAAGACTATTTAAGAATGTTTATATAACTGAAAAGCTGATCGTTCCCACGCTCTGCGTGGGAATGCAGCCGGCGGCGCTCTGCGGCGCGATTTTGAGGGACGCAGAGCGTCCCAAATGGTATTCCCGCGTTGAGCGCGCGGATAAATTTGCTCTGCTTTATCCAATCACTGGAGTTCTCGCCCAATCAATCTCCTGCGCCGGACTCGGCCGCCCAAACCAGTACCCCTGCCCCAGATCACATTCCTGTCCCAACAGAAACGTCGCCTGCTCGACCTGTTCGATCCCCTCGGCATGCACCTGCATGCCCATGCTCCGCGCCAGCGCAATGATCACCCGGACAATCGCTGCGTCATCCTCGTCCCACGGCAGCCCGGCGACGAATCCCTGATCGATCTTCAGCTTCTGCACCGGCAGCCGCTTGAGCCGCAACAGCGACGAATAACCGGTACCGAAATCATCGATGGCCAGACGAATGCCCAACTCGCGCAGACGATGCATCTGTTCCAGCGCCACTTCCGGGTCATCCATCACCGCACTTTCGGTGACTTCCAGCTCCAGACAAGCCGGATTCAGCCCGGTGTCATGCAGCACCTGCGCGACCTGCTGATACAACTCTCGCCGGGCGAACAGCCGCGAAGAAACGTTCACCGCGACAAACGACAGCACGATGCCGGCCTGCTGCCACTGACACATCTGCCGACAGGCCTGCTGCATCACCCAGGCGTCGATCTCGGCGATCAGCCCGGTGCGCTCGGCAATCGGGATGAATTCCGCCGGCGACACAAGACCGCGCTGCGGATGCTGCCAGCGCACCAGAGCCTCGACACCGATCAGGCGACTGGTTTTCAAGTCATGCACCGGTTGGTAGTAGACGCGCAGTTCCTGTTGCTCCAGCGCTCGGCGCAGTTCGAAAGCGATTTCGACCCGTTGCTGGGCGTGGGCGGTGAGCTCTTCGGTGTACAAGGCGTAACCGTCACGACCGCTGCTCTTGGCTTTGAACAGGGCCGCATCGGCATTGCGCAACAGTTGCTCGGCGCTCAGCGCATCGCTGGGAAACAGGCTGATGCCGATGCTGGTGTTGATGAACAGCTCATGTCCGTCGATGCGAAACGGATCCTTGAACACATCGAGAATGCGTTGCGCCAGCGCCGCTGCCTGCCCCGGCTGTGGACAACTTTCCGCCAGCACAGCGAACTCGTCGCCACCGAGGCGCGCCAAGGTAATTCCGGGGCCGAACAACGCCAGCAAACGCGCCGCTACAGCCTTGAGCAAGCGATCACCGATGTTATGGCCGAGGCTGTCGTTGATCATTTTGAAGTGATCGAGATCAAGCATGAGCAAGGCACAGCCGCGCTTGTGAATTTGCGCATACGCCAGCGCCTGCTCGGCGCGGTCGCTGAACAACAGGCGATTGGGCAGGTCGGTCAACGGATCGTGATGGGCGAGATGCTTGAGCTCATGCTCGGAGTCCTTGATCGCGCTGATGTCGGAGAACACCGCGACGTAATGGCTGAGCCGGCCTTGATCATCGTGAATGACCCGGATGGTTTGCCACTGTGGATAAATTTCGCCGCTTTTTCGCCGGTTCCAGATTTCGCCGCTCCACTCCCCTTGCGACTCCAGTGTGGCGAACATGGCCTGGTAGAAGCCCGGCGGATGATGGCCGGACTTGAACAGGCTCGGCTGCTGCCCGAGGACTTCTTCGCGTTGATAACCGGTGATCTCCATAAAGGCGCGATTGACGTGGACGATCAGCCCTTGATGGTTGGTGACCAACACCCCTTCGCGGGTGCAATCGAATACCGCAGCAGCCTGGCGCAGGCGCTCGCGATCAGCATGCCGCTCACGCAGACGCGCACCGATCCCGAGAAACGCACACAAACGCGCCCGCGCCAGAAAGATCAGACCGGCGCTGACCGCCGCAAACAGGTAACCGTTGATCAGTTGCCATCGCGCCAGATCGACGGAGCTATCGAAGAAATTGTTTAATAAATGATCAGCACTTTGCAGCCAGACGACGGCAAGCCCGAGATAGAGCAGCGCTGCACGCAAGGCATCGCGATATGTGGCAGACATTCGGCTGTCCATGTCCCTACAAAAAGGTTGGAATTATAGGTCAAGAAACATCCAGCGACTCTTATCTGAAAGGGCGACTGGTTTTATCTGTGTGCTTAGTGATAATGCAACGGCTGTTTTTATCTTTATCGAGGGCCCTATAGCCTATGTGGTACGAAGGTTTTCTTGGCTTGTCGGCCTGGTCTCTGGTCGCAGTCACCCTGCTGATGACCCATGTGACGATTGTTGCCGTCACAGTCTATCTGCACCGCTACTCGGCCCATCGCTCGCTTGAGCTGAATGCCGGCCTGAAGCATTTTTTCCGTTTCTGGCTGTGGCTGACCACGGCGCAGAACACCCGCGAGTGGACCGCCATCCACCGTAAACACCACGCCAAATGCGAAACCGAAGATGACCCGCACAGCCCGGTCATCAAGGGTTTGTCGACGGTGTTGCGTACCGGCGCCGAGCTGTACCGCGCCGAAGCCCAGAACCCGGAAACCCTGCGCATCTACGGCAAGAACTGTCCGGAAGACTGGATCGAACGCAACCTCTACAGCCGCTACCCGCTGCTGGGTGTAGCGATCATGGGCGTCATCGACCTTCTGCTGTTCGGCACCATCGGTATCACCATCTGGGCGATCCAGATGATGTGGATCCCGGTGTGGGCCGCCGGCGTGATCAACGGTCTCGGTCATGCCGTCGGCTACCGCAACTTCGAATGCCGCGATGCGGCAACCAATCTGGTGCCATGGGGCATCCTGATCGGCGGCGAAGAACTGCACAACAACCATCACACCTACCCTAACTCGGCCAAGCTGTCGGTGAAGAAGTGGGAGTTCGACCTCGGTTGGGCATGGATCAAAGTCTTCAGTTTCCTGCGTCTGGCCAAGGTTCAGCGTGTCGCGCCGATTGCCCACCGGGTCGAAGGCAAGGGCAGTCTGGACATGGATACCGCCATGGCGATCCTCAACAACCGCTTCCAGATCATGGCCCAGTACCGCAAGTTAGTGATCGGGCCACTGGTCAAGCAGGAGCTGGCCAAGGTCGATCATTCGGTGCGTCACCAGTTCCACCGCGCCAAACGTCTGCTGTCGCGGGAAACCAGCCTGCTGGAAGATCGTCACCACTTGCGCATCCAGACCATGCTTGAGCACAGCCAGGCGCTGAAGGTAATTTACGAAAAACGCCTGGCCCTGCAGCAGATCTGGGTCAAGACCAGCTCGAATGGCCACGACATGCTCGCCGCCATCAAAGAGTGGATTCACGAAGCGGAAGCCAGCGGCATCCAGTCCTTGCGTGAATTCGCCGACCAGTTGAAAACCTACTCGCTGCGTCCAGCAGCGGTCTGAAGCCATTGATCGGTGCGCCCGCAACCCGGGCGCACCCTTTGGAACTTCCCCTCCAATCCCCTATCTCAATGACACTTCGCCACCTCCGGCGGGTTGTACCGTGGCCGTTGTCGACTTCCGGCACGCCTTTTGAGATTGGTGCCGATGGTCAATAACAACCAAAAAGACTCATCCTTGCCGCAGTGGCCAGAAGCCGCGCAAACCCTTATGGCATTGATGCACGCCCAAGGCGAAGTCGCCCGCCTGAGCGAGCGCGAGCAACTGTTCAGCTCGCTGCTGGTCAGCGTCAACGCCGTACTCTGGGCCTTCAACTGGGAAACCCGGCAGGTGTTGTACGTCAGCCCCGCCTATGAACGGATTTTCGGTCGTTCCGCAGCGCTTCTGCTGGCTGACTACAATCAGTGGCGCGACAGCATCTATCCCGACGATCTTGAATACGCCGAACGCAGCCTCGCCGAAGTGCTGCACAAGGGCGCGGTGGAAGATCGCGAGTACCGGATCATCGCCGCCGATGGCCAGGTGCGCTGGCTCAGCGACAAATGCTTCATCAATCGCCAGGACGAACCCGGACAACCGGTGATCATCGTCGGCATCGCCGAAGACATCACCGACAAGAAGCACATGGAAACCGAGCTGCATCGCTTGGCGACCACCGACGTGCTGACCCAAAGCAGCAATCGCCGGCACTTCTTTGAGTGTGCCCACCGCGAGTTCGAAGAAGCCCGCCTGCAAGGCTCGCCCTTGGCATTTCTGCTGCTGGACATCGATGACTTCAAAGTGATCAATGACAGCTACGGCCATCCGGAGGGTGACAACGTGCTGCAGCGGATTGCCGAATGTGGACGTGGGTCGTTGCGGCGCGGTGATCTGTTTGGACGCATTGGCGGCGAAGAGTTTGCCGCAGTGTTTCCGGGTTGTGCGCCGGACATGGCCATGCAAGTGGCCGAGCGATTGCAGCAGGAGATTCAGCGATTGAGTTTCAGTCACGACGGCCAGACGTTCGGCATCACTGTCAGTCAGGGCCTGACCAGTCTCACCGCAGAAGACGAAAGCCTCGACAGCCTGTTCGCCCGTGCGGACGCGGCAATGTACGAGGCCAAGCGGCAGGGCAAGAACCGCATTATTTCTGCGTAGACCCTATTTGAATCCGCCACAAAACCTGTGGGAGCTGGCTTGCCAGCGATGAGGCCGGCACACTCAGCAAAGATGTTGTCTGCGCCGACGCCATCGCGGGCAAGCCCGCTCCCACAGGGATTTGCATTGTTCCGGGTTACTTGCGCATCCGCATCAACTCCGGCAAGCCGATCTTGAGCAACCGCGCCGTGCGGCTCTTCGCCAGTTCTTCAATACCTTCATGCTCGGTCAGGCGCGCCATTTGCGCCGCCATGTTCATCACCAGCGCCTCACGGGAATACACCCCGCCACCGAGCTGGTAGACCGACGCAATCAACTCCCGCAGCTCCAACGGCAACCGCCAGCGCGTACGCAATGCCGAACCGTAGGCAGCGCCAAACGCCGCCAGCGCCTCGCCGACCTCCTCCTGCTCATCGAGCGCGCCGCCGGCCTGCTGCCACTCCTGCAAACACCGCAGCAACGCCAGATCACCCAGCCGATGGAGCATGCCTGCGCAGTAACAACGCTCTTGATCCAGATCGAGCAGACGCGCCAACGTCCGTGCGTATTCAGCGGTGTGCAGCGACAGCCCCCAATAGCGCTCGGCATAGTCGGCCAGACACGGATCACTCAGTTTGGCACTGCGCTTGAGCGCCAACCCGAGGATCAGGTTCATGCTCTGCCCGGTGCCCAGACGATGCAGGGCTTGAGCCAGTGTCTGCACCGGCGCGCCATGGTGCTGCGCCGCGCTGTTGGCCGCAGCGATCAACACGGCAGTGATCTGCGGATCGGTTTTGATCTCATCTTCCAGCAGCTTCAGATCGAGGCCACTGGGATTGAGGCTGCGTTTGACGGCTACCTGCACATCGGTCATCAACGGCGCGCCGTCAGCCTGCTCGCGGCGCCGTTCCAGAAACACCGACAAGGTCATGCCCGGCGCCAGCGCCGGCACTTCACAGAACACTTCTTCCCCGCCATTGAGCAGCAACCCTTGCAACCGCTCGGTCAGGCTTTCCATGTTCAGGGGTTTGGTCAAATACGCCGTCGGTGCCAGCGGAATCGCCTCACGGACACTGGCACTGTCGTTACGGCTGCTCATCAGAATGAACGGCAGCGGCGGATTGCGTTTGCGCTGGCGCACGCTGCGCAGCACATTCAAACCATCGATGCCGGGCAGCTCCCAATCGACGATGGCGAGGTCATACGGCACTTCGCGAAGCATCGACATGGCCTCTTGGCCATCGGCGCACAAATCCAGCCGCGCATCGCAACGGACGTTCAACAGCACTTGTTTGAGGAGGTCGCGAGACCAGGGGTCGGCCTCAGCAATCAGCACTCTTGGTACGGCGGGTAAATCAACGGCGGTCATGCGCGCTCTCCCTTGCAATGCCTGAACCTTAGCCAATGCTGGCCATTCGATACAGCGCTAAAGCGCCGGATGTGTTTCAAGGGGCGTAAAAAAACCCGCCGAAGCGGGTTTTTTGTCGATCAGGTCACACTGGGTGATCAGAGCTCGGAGAAGCACTCTTCGATGATCGCCAGACCTTTGTCCAGTTGCTCGTCCGGCGAGGTCAGCGGTACCAGTACGCGCAGAACGTTGCCGTAGGTGCCGCAGGACAGCAGGATCAGACCCTTGTCGCGCGCCTTGGCCACAACCGATGCCACAGCAGCAGCGTTCGGCTTGTGGCTGTCGCCGTTTTCGAACAGCTCGACCGCGATCATCGCACCCAGAGCACGGACTTCGCCGATCACCGGGTACTTGGCCTGGATAGCCTTCAGGCCAGTGACCAGACGCTCGCCGACTGCCTTGCAGCGGTCCAGCAGGTTTTCTTCTTCGAACACTTCCATCACGGCCAAAGCCGCGGCGCAAGCGATCGGGCTACCGGCGTAAGTGCCGCCCAGGCCGCCTGGAGCGATGGCGTCCATGTATTCGGCCTTGCCGCACACGCCGGCCAGCGGGAAGCCGCCAGCGATGGATTTGGCGAAGGTAGTCAGGTCGGCAGCAACACCCATCTGTTCCATGGCGAAGAACGTGCCGGTACGACCAGCGCCGGTCTGAACTTCGTCAGCAATCAGCAGAATGCCGTGCTGGTCGCACAGAGCGCGCAAACGCTTCATGAATTCCTTCGGCGCGACGTAGAAACCACCTTCACCCTGAACAGGTTCGATGATGATCGCGGCGATGTCTTTCGCCTCGGCGTCGTTCTTGAAGATGCGTTCGATGGAGGCGATCGAGTCGTCGATGCTCACGCCGTGCAGTTCATTCGGGTACAGCGCGCGGAAGATACCGCCTGGCATCAGGCCCATGCCGGCCGAGTAAGGCACGACTTTACCGGTCAGGCCCAAGGTCATCATGGTGCGACCGTGGTAAGCGCCAGTGAACGCGATCACGCCAGCGCGGCCAGTGGCGGCACGGGCGATTTTCACGGCGTTTTCGACAGCTTCGGAACCGGTGGTGACCAGCAGGGTTTTCTTGGCGAAATCACCTGGGATCTTGGCGTTGATTTTCTCGCACACTTCTACGTACGGCTCGTAAGCCAGAACCTGGAAGCAAGTGTGGGTCAGCTTGTTCAGCTGTTCGGTCACGGCGGCGATGATTTTCGGGTGCACGTGGCCGGTGTTCAGTACAGCGATACCGCCGGCGAAGTCGATGAACTCACGACCTTCAACGTCAGTCACGGTAGCGTTCTTCGCGGACTCAGCGAAGATCGGGTGAATCTGGCCAACACCACGTGGAACAGCTGCGGTACGGCGGGCCATCAGTTCAGCGTTAGTCTTGCTCATTACAGTCCTCATTCGCCGCTCATCGGGCGGCGTGGTTCAAGGATTAAGCGGGAGAAATCGACGGTGGCAGCATGCGATGATCGACTGCCACGGCGTTCCTGGCCGCAGAGAAAATTCCGGTTTGAAACGACGCAAAGGGACAGCGCTCTCGTGCCCTTTGCGTTTGCAGCGATCCTTGTCCGGGCTTAGATGCCCAGGCAGAGGTATTTGATTTCCAGGTAATCTTCGATGCCGTACTTGGAACCTTCACGGCCCAGGCCCGAAGCCTTGATGCCGCCAAATGGCGCGACTTCGTTGGAGATCAGCCCGGTGTTGACGCCAACCATGCCGTATTCCAGCGCTTCAGCGACACGGAACACACGACCCAGGTCGCGAGCATAGAAGTACGAAGCCAGACCGAACTCGGTGTCGTTGGACATCGCGATCACTTCGGCTTCGTCTTTGAAGCGGAACAGCGGCGCCAGCGGGCCGAAGGTTTCTTCCTTGGCTACGGCAGCATTTTTCGGCACGTTGGTCAGGATGGTCGGCTCGAAGAAGTTGCCTTCCATCGCCTTGCCACCGGCCAGCACGGTGGCGCCTTTGGATACGGCGTCAGCAATGTGTTCTTTGACCTTGGCCACGGCTTTTTCGTCGATCAGCGGGCCAGTGGTGGTGCCGTCTTCCAGACCGTTGCCGATCTTCAGTTTGGCCACGGCCACTTTCAGCTTCTCGGCAAACGCGTCGTAGACCGAATCCTGAATGTACAGACGGTTGGCGCAGACGCAGGTCTGGCCGTTGTTGCGGTATTTGGAAATGATCGCGCCTTCGACGGCCTTATCCAGGTCGGCGTCGTCGAACACGATGAACGGCGCGTTACCGCCCAGCTCCAGCGAAACTTTCTTGATGTCCTTGGCGCATTCAGCCATCAGCTGACGACCGATTTCGGTCGAACCGGTGAAGGACAGCTTGCGCACGATCGGGTTGCTGGTCAGCTCGCTGCCAATGTCGCCGGCGCTGCCGGAGACAACGCTGAACACGCCCGCAGGAATGCCCGCGCGCTGAGCCAGTTCGGCCAGGGCGAAAGCGGAAAACGGCGTTTGAGAAGCAGGCTTGAGCACCATGGTGCAACCGGCGGCCAGTGCCGGGCCGGCTTTACGGGTGATCATCGCCGCCGGGAAGTTCCACGGGGTGATCGCGGCGGTCACGCCGATTGGCTGCTTGATCACGATCAGACGTTTGTCTGGCTGGTGACCCGGAATCACGTCACCGTAGATGCGCTTGGCTTCTTCGGCGAACCACTCGATGAACGCAGCGGCGTAAACAATTTCGCCCTTGGCTTCGGCCAGCGGCTTGCCCTGCTCGAGGGTCATCAGACGCGCGAGGTCATCCTGGTTCTCGATCATCAGTTCGAACCAGCGACGCAACTTGCCCGCACGCTCTTTGGCGGTCAGTGCACGCCAGGCCGGCAGCGCTTTGTCAGCGGCTTCGATGGCACGGCGGGTTTCGGCGGCGCCCATCTTCGGCACGGTGCCGAGGATTTCGCCAGTGGCCGGGTTGTTGACCTTGATCGTCTGACCGTTGTCCGCATCGACCCAAGCGCCATCAATGAAGGCTTGCTGGCGGAACAACTGGGTGTCTTTAAGCTGCATGTCGGCTTTCCTTAACAGCACCGCGGCCTGCGCGGAGCAAATTATGATTGTAGAAAGGCGCCTCGCAAGGCTGCCGTCAGGGAAATCAGTGACCGGGTGTGGCGCATCAACCGTGGACGATTCGAACCACCGGCGCTTCAACACCCCATCAACGAGCGTTTGAAATCTCAAACGGATCGTAGGATCAAAGGGGTTAAAGGACAATAGGTCGTTCGAAAAAAAGAACAAAAACGCCGCTTTTGCCGGATTTTTCAGATCAACGAGCCAAAAGCCCCCGCCGCAGGAAAACCTTAGATCAACCCCGGCAAAGCGCCAAGCGAGGGTTTTGCAGGACGTTACAGCTTTATGGAATACAGCGCTTTGCGCCGACACGCGCACTGACAAACCGCGCCGAATCCCAGCATGGACGCCCCGAGCCGACCTAGGTATGATGTCGCCCGCTGCACCAGTAGCTCAGCTGGATAGAGTACTGCCCTCCGAAGGCAGGGGTCGTGGGTTCGAATCCCGCCTGGTGCACCATTGATTGAAACGAGAAAGCCCCGGACTGTGATGGTCCGGGGCTTTTTTGTGGGCGATGGTTTTAAGAAAAAATTGGCTGGAAACAAAATTACACGACAATCGGGTTCATTAGGCCATTGGTTTTCGCCACACTACGTAGCCTCACTTGAGCCTTTGCGATCAATGTAAAGACTCGCCAGAACTGGTCGCGGAACAGCCCAATGATTGATCAGAACGACACAGCCTATCCTGCAGCCCCTCAAGGGGAGCTTTTGCTTTTTGAAAGCTCCGAAGGCCAGGTACGCCTGGAATGTCGATTCGAGTCCGAAACGCTTTGGCTATCTCAGTCGATGATTTGTGAACTGTACGGTAAAGCCAAAGCAACCATCAGCGAACATATCAGCCATATTTTTGCCGAGGGCGAGTTGTTAGAGGATTCAGTTGTTCGGTTTTACCGAACAACTGCCACCGATAACAAACCATACAACGTCAAGTATTTCAGCCTGCCCTTGATTATTGCGGTGGGATACCGCGTCCGTTCCAAGCGAGGAACCCAATTCCGTCGATGGGCCACTCAGGTAATTCAAGAATATCTGGTCAAAGGCTTCGCTATGGACGACGAGCGATTGAGAAACCCTCCTGTGGGACACTCACAGGTGCCTGACTATTTTGACGATTTGCTTGAGCGCATCCGGGATATTCGAGCCAGCGAAAGACGGGTTTATTTAAGGGTGAAGGATATCTTCGCGATGGCGGCCGATTACGTGCCGTCCAACAAGGATACGACTGCGTTCTTTCAGATCATCCAAAACAAGCTTCATTTCGCCAGCACGGGCCTGACTGCCGCCGAGTTAATCTTCCAGCGCGTTGACGCCTCAAAAACACATATGGGCCTAACCAACTTCAAGGGAGATGAAGTGCGTAAAAGCGATGTAACAATCGCTAAAAACTACCTCATCCAAGAAGAAATCAATGCTCTCAATCGCATCGTTACGATGTGGCTGGACTTCGCGGAAGACCAAACATTGATGCGCAAACAGGTTTTTCTACGGGATTGGCAGGAGAAGTTGAACCAGTTTTTGGAATTCAACAGCCGCCAGATTTTGCAAGGATCGGGGCACACAAGTAATCAAGCAGCCGAAGAAAAAGCCCGATCTGAATATGAAATCTATGCCGAACGATGCAGGACTCTGAAAGAGAAAGAAGGCGAACGGGACGCCATTGAAGCACTTCGCCACATTTCACAAAAGAGTCGGCACTGAGCCCAGCCTTCGATCAGGCAACCAAGACCTGAACCAGCGCCTGACGCTCAATTTATTCAGTCGTCCAGTCAAACTCATCGTAATCATCGTCGTCTTCTTCCTCTTCAACCTCCCCAAAAACCTCGTCTTCATCAACGACGTCTTCTTCCGGCTGGTTCAGCAGAAATTCCTTACGTGCTTCAGTAATAGCGCGCCGCATCTCTTCGCCCTTTTCCGGGCAGTTGAGCAGTTGGGCAATGCGGTCAATTTTCGATGCCACGTTGTCCTCCAGCGTATTGGCAATGTCCCGATATTGCGCGCTTTTGCGGGGCAATGCCAAATGGCTGAGGGGTCACGCGGTCATTTTTTCTGCAACTGTTCGAGTCGGGCGTCGAGATCGGCGTTCGGGTAGCGTTTGTGCAGGTTGTTGAACAGGCTGTCTGCTGCTTGCGACTGGCCGGTTTCGCGCAGGCGCAGGACTTCGCGCAGTTGCGCGTCGAGGCCATTGACCGGGGTGGCGGCGCGTTTGCTGAGTTTGGCTTGGTCAGCACTGATGGCTTCGCGTTGCATCGGTGCGGCCATTTCTGCCATCGGTGCGGGTGCGGGCATGGCACCTGCGGGCGCCGACAATGCTTGCGGCGCTTGCTTGCGCGCCAGCGGTGCGGCGGGTTTCGCTGCCGGGGCGAAGTCGAATTGCCCTTGCGGTTCTGGCGCGCGCTGCACCAGCGACAACATCAGGGCGACGCCAACGAGACTGGCGAATGCGACTTGCCAGCGCGGTTTGCGGCATGCATCGAGCCAGCGTTGCCACAGGTTTGGCTGGGGCGCCGGGACCTCGCGGCGGGCAGCGTTGAGGATAAACGCATCGAGGTGAGCCGGCGGTTCAGCGTTGTGTTGTTCGCGCACATGCTTGATCAGTGGATCTTCGGGTGTCTGGCGGGCGTCAGTCATGTCAGTACCTCCTCGGCCAGCAGCCGACGCAGTTTTTGCTGGGCGTAGCGCAAGCGGCTTTTGACGGTTTCCAGGGGTGTTTCGGTGAGGCTGGCGATTTGCGCCAGGTCGAGGTCGCCGTGGGCGCGCAGCAGGAACACTTCGCGCTGGTCGGCGGGCAGGGTTTGCAGAGCGCTTTCCAAGCGTTGGCTATCGCGGCTTAGGCTCAGCAGCTGTTCGGGATCATTCGTCTCATCGCTGACGGCGTGGCTTTGTTCGTCATAACTGTCGTGCAATGGTTGGTGAACCCCGTGTTTGCGCCAGTGATCGATCAAGCGATTGCGGGCAATCTGGAATAACCACGTACGAAAAGTCGCCCGACCTTGTGGCTGACTGGCGCTGCGGATCAGGCTCAGCCAAGTCTCCTGAAACACTTCGTCAGCCAATTCCGCTTTACCGCTCAACCCGAGCAGGAACCGATACAAACCCTGACGATGACGGGCGTACAAGATCTCGAACGCCGCGCTGTCGCCCCCGCGATAACGCGCCAGCAGCGATTCATCACTGCTGGCGATTGAGCTGTCTGCCGAGGCAAACAGCTGACTGATAAACCCCTTCAGACGACTCACTTATTCAATCCGTCGCTCAGTGGCCAGCGCGTTCGATGCGGTTGAGCTGCGCAAGCTCTGCGCCAACTCGACCAGTTGCACGAACTCGTTGCGCAGGCCAAAACGGTCATCGCCGCGCGCACCACGGGCCAGGATTTCGGTGTCTTTCAGGCTGAAGTCGCCGGTATAGCGACCGTCCTTAAGCTGCTGGGAAAACGCGGAAACCGCAGCGGCAAACCGCAGGTCTTCGCTGGCGGGTGCGACCTGATTGGCAATCGGCCGCTCGATCAGCAGACTTTTCCCACCTTCGGGCTGTTGATAACGCACACGCAGCATCGCCAACTCTCCGTTCTTTCCGGAACCAACCGACGCCGATTTGCCGTAACGCAGCGGCTCCAGCCAACCTTTTTCACCCGCAGGAACAATTTCATACAGCGCGGTCACCGTGTGTCCTGCGCCGATTTCGCCGGCATCGACTTTGTCATTGCTGAAATCCTCACGCTTCAACGCGCGGTTTTCGTAGCCAAGCAGGCGATATTCGCTGACCTGCGCCGGGTTGAATTCCACCTGCAGTTTGACGTTTTTCGCCACCACGGCGAGGGTAGAACCCAGCTGATCGACCAGCACTTTGCGCGCCTCGCGCAGGTTGTCGATGTAGGCGTAGTTGCCATCGCCCGCGTCGGCCAGTTGTTCCATCAAGTGCTCATTGTAGTTATCCACAGCAAAACCCAGAGTGGTTAGGGAGATCCCGGTTTTGCGTTTATCCACAGCCATTTGCTTGAGGCTGTCGAAGTCACTGACGCCAACATTGAAATCGCCATCAGTGGCTAAGAGGATGCGGTTGATGCCTTGGGGGAGAAAGGCCTGCTGCGCCATTTGGTAGGCCAGTTCGATGCCGGAAGCGCCAGCGGTCGAACCACCCGCAGTCAATTGCTCGATGGCTGTACGAATTTTCGCCTTCTCGCGTCCGGATGTTGGTTCAAGCACCACGCGGGATTCGCCGGCATACACCACCAGTGACACGCGATCCTGATCGCGCAACTGATCGACCAGCAGTTTCAGCGTGCTTTTGACCATCGGCAGGCCTTCGCGGCGATCCATCGAGCCGGACACATCGACCAGAAACACCAGATTGGCCGGGCCCAGTTCCGCCACGGCGCGATCGGAAGCCTTGATGCCAATGCGCAGCAAGCGGGTGTGTGGGTTCCACGGCGACGCGGCCAGTTCGGTGGTCACACCGAAAGGCGAGCCGTCGCTGGGCAACGCGTAGTCGTAGGGGAAATAATTGACCATTTCCTCCAGCCGGACGGCACCTTCCGGCGGCAGACGTCCCTGATTGAGCAGGCGGCGAACGTTGGCGTACGCGCCGGTATCGACGTCTGCGCTAAAGGTTGAAACCGGGGTTTCGGCGACGCTGTGAACCGGGTTGTCAGCCAGCGCCTGATATTGCTCGCGCTGCTCGTCGCGATAGCCCTGTGGATAACTGTCCGCACTGGGCATCGGCGCAAAACTGGCGACGGGCGCCGAACGGACCATGCGCTTGGCCATCGCGCCAGCGGCCGGCATCGCTTCGTGCTGAGCCAGCACTTCAAGCTGCGCAGGCGCTGGCACCGCAGCGGAATCGGGCGTGGAAGAAGCACCACAACCGGCGAGCGCCAGCAGCACAGCAACCGCAGCAGGGCGTAAGAGAGGAAGAGACATGGGGGCTGACCTCGGGGATGAAATTGATCATTCATCCACTGAGACGGGCAGCCCTTTCAGTTCGGGTTAAACGCCGCTAAAAATTTTTTTCAGCGGTGATAACGCCGCACCGCACTGCTGTTACGCAGCACATGACCTTTGATTTTTTCCATCAGCTCGGCGCGGGTCAGACCGGCGGGCAAGGCGTCTGGAGCCAGATCCAGCGCGTAGATCTGGATGATGTAGTGGTGCGCACTGTCGCCCACTGGCGGGCACGGCCCCATGTAATGGGTGTTGCCCTTGCTGTTGGTGCCGCCGACACCTTCGAACGCGGATTTGGCGCCGACGCCCGCCGCAATCTGGTGCGTGGTGGACTTGATGCCGTAGTGAATCCAGTGATCGACGCCCAAACCTTTCTGGCCGTCCGGGTCATGCATGACGATTGCGTAGCTTTGAGTGCCGGCAGGGCCAGCGTTCCAGCTCAGCGCCGGCGACTGGTTCTTGCCGCCGCAACCGGGCGCATCGCTGGCTGCAGCCGAAGTGAACAGACGGTTATCGGACACACCCGGGATGCTGAGGGTGAAACGTTCCTGGGCCTGCGCCGGAAACTGCACGCAAAGGGTGACAGCAAGGGCTGCCAGCCAGGGGTTGAGAGAGGTCAATCGGGGCATTCCGGGAGCACCTTGTGCAGTTGGGCCGTCGTCGGCCTGCAAACTATAGCTGTACCGTTCGTGCCGTGGCAGTGGCAAATGGCTGAACCTCGCACCGATGCGCAAACTCACAAGAGAAATGCCCGCGAGGAAGCCGAACATGTCCCTGCACCGCGTCGCCCGTAGCGCAGATGTCCCCCACGACCGTGGCCTGGCCGTTGAAATCGGCGACTGCAAGATTGTGCTGCTGCGCGCAGGCGAGCAGTTGCGGGCCTTTCAGGGCGAATGCCCGCATGCCGGTGCGCCTTTGGCTGACGGCGCGTTGTGTCATGGACGGCTGATCTGCCCATGGCACAAGGCAGCTTTTCGCGCAGAAGATGGCGCGCTGTGTGAGCCGCCCGCCCTCGACAGCCTTAAGCGTTATCCACTGGAGCTGCGCGGCGATGAAGTTTGGGTTGATGATCAGCCATTGCCGGATCCGCACACCCCACCGACGGATGACCCGCGCACATTCGTGATTGTCGGCGCCGGTGCGGCCGGCACCGCGTGTGCGGCGGCGTTGCGGGAAAAGGGCTTCGGTGGCCGCATCGTCATGATCGACCGCGAGGCCGACGCCGGTTACGACCGCACAGTGCTGAGCAAATTTGTCCTCGCCGGGGAAATGCCGCCCGAGGAAACACCGCCACTGCGAGATGAAAATTTCTATACAGAGCAGCGCATCGAGCGACTGGAGAAACAACTCACTTCGCTCGACGCCACCAATAAGGCTTTGCATCTGAGCGATGGCCAAGTCCTGCACTACGACGCGGCGGTGCTGGCTACCGGCGGCGAGCCCAACCCATTGGATTTACCGGGAGCGGACCTGCCGCAAGTCTTCGTGCTGCGCTCAAAGGCTCAGGCCGAACGGATCATGAACACCGCCAGCCCCGATCAACGCGCCGTGATCATCGGCGACAGCTTCATCGCCCTCGAGTGCGCTTCGGCCCTGCGCCAGTATGGCCTCGACGTCACGGTGCTGGCTCGACACGCGATTCCCTTCGCCGCTCAATTCGGCGAAGCCGTGGGTAAAGCCATTCGCTCACTGCATGAAGCACAGGGCGTGAAATTCATCGACGATCATGAGGCGACCGAAATCATTGGCGACGGCAAAGTCGAAGCGGTGCTGCTGAACAATGGATTAAGGCTCTCAGCGGATCTGGTACTGGCCGGAGTCGGCGTTCACCCGGCGACCGAGGCGTTCGCATCACTGCCGAGGGAAAAGGATCAGTCCCTGCGCGTCGATGACGGTATGCGCGTGAGCGAAAGCTTGTGGGCCATCGGCGACATCGCCACGTTCCCGCTGCATGGCCAGCCGCAACGCATCGAACACTGGCGCCTGGCCCAGCAACACGCACGCATCGCTGCCGCGAACATGCTCGGTGGCGATGAGCACTACCTCGATGTGCCGTTCTTCTGGACCTGGCATTTTGGCAAGAACTACGACTACCTCGGGCATGCCGAACATTGGGATGAAGTGGAGTTTCTTGGCGAACCCGAACACCCGCCGTTCATTGGGCTGTTTGGTAGAAATGGTGTGTTGGTCGCTGCGGTAGCTTGCGAGAAGGAACGGGCGATGGCGCTGTTGGCCGAAAGGATGAAGCAGCCATTGCCGATGGAAGAGGCATGGGCACTGGTCCAAGCCTGACCACCGATTCGCTGTTTGATCGTTCCCACGCTCCCGCGTGGGAATGCAGCCCGTGACGCTCTGCGTCACTGGACGCAGAGCGTCCCAAGAGGCATTCCCACGCGGAGCGTGGGAACGATCAATTAACGAGGCAGAGGCTCGCGATTGTCATCATCCTCGGCATGCAAAAAGATCACTCGCGGATGCTCCAGCGGTGCCAGCGGCGGCGGCAATTCCTCCTGATGCACCGGCCAGAAATGCGTCACCACATGACTGATATCGCCTTCCTGATCGTTGTGAATGGTCATCACCCCGGGCGTGCGCAGCTTTTGAAAGCGGTCATCGCAGAGTTTAAAGCTCCTGCTCAGCCCTTCGTCGTCAATCACCGGCGACGGCAGACGGCGCTGGGCGAAGCTGCGACTTTTGCGCTGCTGATAACGCGCCCAACTGATCAGAATCACCGCGTTGACCAAGGCCACCCACAGATAAATCTGCAGGGTGCCCAATGCATCGAACGCCGAGTTGTCGACGCCCGGCCCACCCACATGGGGTTCAATCAATGGCCACAGTCCGCGTATCAGCAGGAACAGCAAGCCGATCCACGCCACTACGGTAAGAACCACATCGACCACGACCAGGAAAGGCCGCTGGCGGGTCCGGATGATTTTCATTTGATGACCTCCTCTTCGTCGTCGCCGATCGGTTTGATGCCCCGGTCGGGACTGACCCAACGCGCGCGTTTCTGATGTTGGCCGAACAACACTTTGGGGAAACTGACCAAGGTCGTCAGCAAACTGACAAACCAGAATGCGATCGGATACCAGACCACCCAGAACATGGTCTTGCCCAAGCCTGGTTCGTAACGGCGGTCGATGATGATGCTGACGGCGAACTGCACCAGACAGACAAATGCCAACAACAGCCCGGTGAACGCCGGCGGCATCAGGTGATCGACAGCGATAGCTTCCGGCATCGCCACAAACTTGCCCACGCCCCAGAAGATCACCGACAACAGGAAGGTAAACGCCCAACCGGTCGACAGGCAGTATTCGAACAGCAACGGCCACAGGTAACGATGGCGGTACTGCCAGATGCCACGAATGTTTTTGAACAGCACCTCGGCGCCACCCTGGGCCCAGCGCAAACGCTGCTTCCACAGGCCGCCGAGGGTTTCCGGCATCAGAATCCAGCACAGCGCGCGCGGCTCGTAAAAGATGCTCCAGTGATCGAGTTGCAGCTTCCAGCTGATGTCGATGTCTTCGGTGATCATGTCCGGGCTCCAGTAACCGACCCGGTTCAATGCGCTACGGCGAAATGCGACGATCACCCCGGAAACGGTGAAGATCCGCCCGAAGACCCGCTGAGTCCGTTTGATCAAGCCGATGATCGACGAGAATTCACCGACCTGAACCCGCCCGACCAGCGTCGAACGCGTACGAATCCGTGGGTTGCCGGTCACCGCGCCAAGCCGTGCGTTATCCAGCATCGGTGCGACCAGATAAGCCGCTGTGTTCGGCGCCAGCAGCGCGTCACCGTCGATGCACACCAGATACTCACTGCGTGCAGCGATGGCGCCCATGCGCAGCGCGACAGCCTTGCCCTGGTTTTCCGCCAGATGCAGCACGCGCAACCGTGGATCTTCCTTGGCCAGCGCGTCGAGCACTTGCGCGGTGTTGTCCTTGGAGCCGTCGTTGATCGCAATGACTTCGATGTTCGGATAATGCTGGGCCAACGCCGCGTGAATGGTGTCGGCGGCGTTGTCACCTTCGTTGTAGCAAGGGATCAGGATCGAGATCAGCGGCTCGCCTTCGAGCGGTGGCGGCAGCGTGTCGTCCTTCCACGGCCAGTGGCGCTCCCAGTGCAGCCAGAAATACAGGCCGCCGGCAATCCACAACCCGGACATGAACAACGGGTAGAAGAACACGAAGTCCATCAGGAACTGCCCGGTCACCAGGAAGATCAGTCCCAGCGGCACGCCGAGGACGAGCGCCAGAACAAGCAGGGCTAACAGTCTATCCAGCATGTTATGGATTCCATTTGTTGGAGAGTGCAGGCCTTACGATTTTCAGGTCTGGCAGGTTGTCGAGGAAGTTGTCCGGGTAGTAACCGAAACTGGTCGCGCCCTGACGCTTGAGGCGCCCCATCCAGTCCGCCATCACCGCCGCATCGATGTCGGCCTGGTCCTTTTTCGTCCAGTCCCGCGCCTGCAATTCGAACACTGTGCGATCCAGTGCCCCGGGACGCTTTTTGACGATTTCGACAAGTGCTTCCAGCCATGGGCCGGACTGCGCCTGCGTCTGTTTTTCCATCAACGGCATCGCCATTGGCGCCGTCCAGTCGTAGGTCGCGAGGAAGTCGTCGAGGTTCTGCGCGAACCACGCTTCGCTGGCCGGATTGATCATCGGCTCGGCGAAAATATTGCGCGCTGTCTGCACTTGCGGGCCACGAATGGCGCGGACTTTGGCAGTCAGCTCGTTAGTGAAATCGATGAGGTATTTGCTCTTGAAACGCGTCCAGCGCTGCATCGCCGCCGGATCATCGCGAAGGGCGGCGATCGAACCCGGCAGACCGTTGGCGGCGTAAACCTTCAGCGCCTGCGGGCCGGCGTCTTCGAAATCCGAAAGCACCGCATCGTCGTGATAAATAATGCCGTCGACCGACGTCAGTCGCGCCACGTCTTCGTAGATTTCACCGATGATCCGCCGCACTTCCGGATCGAATGGCGACAGGCGTTTGTACTGATCCGGATCGACTGATGTAGTCCCGGTTTTCGGATCCCAGCGCGTCACGCGTGGCAGCTTCGAATCGAGGCCGAAACTCAGCACCGGCATCCACGCAAACACTTTCACATGAGCGCGGGTGCGCAGTTGCCAGGCGACGCGGTCGAACAAGTCGGCGCGCACCGGCAAATGACGGTTGGGGAAGTACAGCGAATGCACCAGGCCATCGCCCTTCGGATCGGCAAAGGCTTGCAGGAACACCGTGTTGGCACCGAGGTCAGCCATGCGCTGCACCAGTTTGCCGAGGTTGATGTCCTGTTGCGCCGGGTCCGGGTCATAGACGTTGTCCAGATCGACATGCACCACGCGCATGGCGAAATCGGACTGCACCGCCACCACGCTGTTGGCGAAATGCTCACCGTCTGGGTCGGAGGCGACGAGGAAGCGCGGGCTGCTCATCAGGTTGTCGAGTGAGTCGAGGCCGTCGTCGAGGGTCAGGGCCATTTCATAGCCCTCCTCGCCCACCACGGTCAGCGAAGTGCCGTCCGCCGTGCCGTACGGCCAGACCCAGACACGCGGTTTCTTGCCGGTGACCTTGCGGATTTTCTCCGAGATGTTGTTCACGTCAGTGCGAATCCGCGCCTGGAAATCGGCCTCGGATTCATAACGTTTGGTCACCGGATCGTAGCGCCGGGTCGCGGCAGCAGGCTGCATGTTGCCCTGCGGATTGGCCAGAATCCCTTTGTGGTTGGCGTCGGTATGCGCGGCGATTTCCACCAGACCCGATTGCGAGATTTCGCGCACCTGATCCCAGGTCAGAAAGTCGGAACGCGCACGCGGGGCACCGGCGAAATCCACCGGTTGATTGAGCGGCGTGTCGATCCAGCTGCCGACCGGCGCCAGCAGCGCATGCCAGTTGTAGGCGCGCAGTACCGGCAGCACGCGCGTATAGAAGCTCGAATAACCGTCGTCGAAGCTGAGCAGAATCGCCTTCGCCGGCAGCTCCGGGCCGCCCTTGCGCGCTGCCATGATCTGGTCGACCGTGACCGGTTTGTAGCCATTCTCACGCAGCCACGCGAGTTGCTCGATCATGCGTTCGGTGCGCACCGCCACCACGGCCTGATCGGGATCGCGATCCTCGATGTCGTGGTAGGCGATGCCGAGCACGTGGTTTTTCGGCCACGGTTTTTCACTGGCCGCCAGCGGACGCTCGGACGGCGGCGCGAAGGCCGGGGCTTGCTGGGCGCAAGCGCTGATCAGCAGCACTCCCAGCAGAAGGATGAAACGCGAAATCAAAGGCATCTTCAAACTCTTCTAGAAGCGGAAAGTGAGGTCGACGAGCAGACGCAGATCGGTCTCCCGATCACCGTCGTAGGGCCGGTTGATCACACTGAGCAAGCCACCCACCTCAAGCACGTCGTTCCAGGCGTAGCGTTGGCCATAACCGAGCAGGCCCATGCCGCCGGTGCCGTGATCGCGCTGACTGTACGTGCCCGCACCGGCCTGGAATTGCTGGCTCCAGGAGGTTTCGTAGCGGTGGTAGAGCACGTGATTGACGTTGACCAGCGGCATCACGCTGAGATCGGATTTTGGGTTGAAGTACGGCACGTCATCGGATTTGGAGTTATGGCTGGTGCCGACTTCCAGACCCGCATCGACCTGCACGTTCGGCGCGCTGTAAACACCCTCGCGACCGGTGAGCAAGGCTTCGACGCGGTTGTTGCCGTCGCTGAAGTGCGATGGGCTGACCGACAGGCGCCACTCGCGGCTTTCGTTGGCGCGCCAGCGGATGAAACCGCTGCCGCCATTGGCCTTGATGTCGCTGTTGAGCGCGCGCAGCGGTGTCTCAGCCGAGAGGTATTCGAGGCTGCCGCCGTACTGCCAGTTGTCGTTGATGTCGCGGGCGATCGCCAGGCGCGCGCCCTGTTTGTCACCGAAGCCGTAATCGTGATTGGAGACTTCGGCTTCGAGAGTCATATCGCGGGTGCGCCGCTCCAGACCAACCCGCTGGAAGCGGTGGTGACCGGTGCCTTCGGTGAAGTCGCCGGTGGCATAACCGGCCCCGGCAAACACCCGCCAGTCTTCGTCGATCGGCGGACTGTAAAGGGTGGTCTGGATACCGAAATCGCGGCTGCCGCTGACGGCGCCTGCATCGCTGTCGCCGCCACCGTTGGCTTTGCCGCCGTAGGCTTCGACGCGCAGCTCGGACATGTCATGGACTTCACGCTCACGGGCCAAACGCTGCACTTGGCGGTTGTCCGGATACCGCGCGACGACGTCGTCGGTCAGCGCATCCATTTGCCGCCATTCCTGCAGTTCCATGGCCGTATGCGCCTGACCAATTTCCAGGCCCATGTCGCGCGGCACCATGCTCTCGGTTTCCTTGAGCTGCATTTCTGCGCGGCGCGGCCAGTTGCGGGCCAGATACAAATCCGCCTGCGCCAGACGCAAACCGATGTTGCCCGGCGCCTGATCGACCAGGGCCTGCAAACGCTCTTCACCGTGGGGCAGATCGGAACCGTAGGTGCCGGCCTGCGCCGCCAGTTGCTGGGCGTCCATCCATTCATCGTTCGGGTTGCCGACGGGCAAGCCCTTGAGTTCGATGCGCGGGCGTTGCGACTTGGCGGCGTCCTCGGCGACTTTGCGCGCCTCGTCGGCACGGTCACTTTCCAGCAACGCGTAATACAGCGCCGTGCTGTCTTCGAGGCGATTGCCGACATCGGCGTCCGGGGCGGAAAGTACCTGACGATAAAGATCGGTGGCGATTTCCGGCTCGCGTTGATCCAGATATGAGGCGGCGACCCAACGCATCGCGTAGGTCGGAATCTTCACGCCTTCGGCTTGCAGCTTTTGGTATTCAGCAATGACGTCGGCAGTTCGCGCGCGGGCCTTGAGCGCACCCATGCGGTCGATGCGCCAGCGGGTCACGTCTTCCTTGGCGCTGGCGTCTGGCGTCCAGGTGGCGAGGAGTTTGTCGTAATCGGCCAGCGCACGATCGGCGATGACGTAGCGTTCTTTTTCGCTGCGACTGGCCATTTCGGCGAGGCGCACACGCTCGGCAGCCAGATCACCTTCGAGGCGACGTAGCGTGACGGGATCAATCAGACCCGGACGTTGGTTAGCCAAGCGCAACGCGGGCTCTGGCAGACGGGCCTTTTGCAGCGCGACCACGTATTCACGGGCGACCTCCGGTTTGCTGCCGGCGCGTTTGAAGGCTTGGTCGTATTCGAACAGCGCGTCGTATTGCTTGCCGGCGCGGGTCAGGGCGTAGCCCAGCGCGAGGCGGCGCGAAGGATCATCAGGCTTTGCCGCCACCAGCGCTTTGGCGCGAGTCACCGCTTCGTCAGGTTTACCGGCGTCAGCCTGAGTCAGGGCAAGGCCCAGTTGCAGATCAGCGTTATCCGGTTCCAGCGCCAAGGCCTTGTTGTAAACCTGAGTTGCCTGATCCCAGCGCTTGAGATTGCGATAGGCGCGGGCGGTGGCGGTCAGTGCCTGCACCGGCAGCACGCGATCACGGCCCTGGGTTTCATAAACCTGCACCACTTCGGCGTCGAGCCCGGCCCAACTGGCGATTTGCAGGTGATCGCTGATCTGCCCGGTAGTCGATTGACCCGGCGGCACTTGGCGCAATACCGTCAGCGCCGGCGTGGTTTGTCCGGCACGGGCATCACGCACCATCTGATCGTAGGGGGTGTCGGCAAACGCCAGTGCCGGCCAAAGCAATTGGCTGCACAGCGCAACGCGGAACAACGGGCGTAAACCACGATGCAATACAGGAACATCAATACGCGGCATTCGTCAGCATCCTTACATGGCCAGCCGGGTCGCAATGCCCTCCTTGCCCATTCGTAACGGTGGCCGAAAATGACAGCACTCGGCCAAGCTTAGTCAGGCAGTCTTGCACGCAAGCGTAGACCAAAATCCAGAACACAATAATTGTTCAGAATCGTCACGACGGTTACGCCGCGACAGCCAAAACCCGAACGCCAGACAGCAAAACGCCCGGCGTCTGGAGGATCCAGAGGCCGGGCGTTGCTATTTAGAACGCAGAATTACTGCACTTGCGTGACGCCGGCGAACTTGCTCATCAGGAAGCCGACGAACTGCTCGACGGTCATCTTCTGGCCGTTGAATTCGACCTGATTGGCTGCGTAATGCAACTTGGTCACGACATTGGTTCCGTCGACGACGGCCAACTGCGAACCCACCGCCATGCCGGCGAACATGTCGGCGGCTTCCTTGGACTGATCGACGATGGCTTTGGCGTCAGTCTGGCCGTCCAGCTGCGCCTGCACGCTGAGCAGATCGACCAGCATCGGCTTGGACACCTGGATATTCAGGTCAAGCAGCGCAATCAGCTGTTTGCCCAGTTGATCCGGCGGCAGATCCATCGACTGCGGCTTGGTCAGGTCGATCACCAGGTTGGCCTTGCTCTCGCCGTTGGCGGTGTTGAACGAGAGGTTTTCCAGGGCAAACTGCGGGCCGGCGGCCAGCAGTTTCTGCAGGTCGGCTTTGACCTGAGCATTTTCAGCTTCGGTGAGGTTCAGCTCCGGAGCCGGCAAGCCTTGAGCAGCGGCTTCGGCAGCGGCTTTTTCATACGGCTGCAGTTTGGTCTGGTAGATCTGCATCAGCGACATCGTCGACGGGATGTCGAGGTTCTTCAGGCTCATGGCCATGTTGGCCGAGCCGATTTTCTTGTCGTTGAGGGATACCTCGCCAATCTTGTAATCGGCGCGACCGGAGGCACTGCTGCCGTTTTCTTCGGTGAGGTTCTTCATTTCAAACTTCTTCACACCCAGCACTGACTGCTTGGGCCCGAAGGTGGTTTTGCTGTCGGTCAGCTCCAGGGTGTTCTCGCCGGTGTAGTAGCCGAAGCTGCTCTTGGCGAGGTTGCTGGCCAGGGTCAGACCGTTGAGTTCGACCTGCACCGGCGCCTGATCTTCAGCCACGGTGACCAGTTTCAGGTTGTCCATGTAACCGTTGGCTTTGACCTTTTGCGCCTGGGCGCTGGCGGAGATGTCCATGGTCAGGCCAGAGAATTTCAGGCTCGATTGTTCGTCCAGCGCGGTTTCAAACGGCAGCAGTTCGAGGGTGCTCGTAGTGGATTCGTCGTAGCCGATGTTGGTCACGCCCTTGAGCGGCGCCGCGCCTTTGGTGGCAGCGAACCATTTTTCGGTGGCCGGGCTCTTTTCCAGTTCGTAATTGCTGGTGGCCATGACCGGCAGCCACTTCAGCGAAACCAGACGCGAGAACGGCAGCGGGCCGTGTTCGATGTGGTCGACTAAGAGCAATTCGACCGGCTTGTCGCCAAACATCTCGCCTTCGCCCTTGAGGCGGTAGTGCGCGGTGCTGGTGAAGGTGTGGCGATCGAGCGACACCAGTTCCAGCGACGCGGTGCCGTTGGAACCGGCCATGGCGGTCTGCAGCTCTTTGTTGGCGTTGCTGACGGCGTTGTTCAACACGCCTTCGATCTTGGTCCCGGTGTACCAGGCCCCGCCTGCGCTGATCGCGCCAATGGCAACAACAATTCCGAGGAGCACGCCTGCTGATTTATTCATGAATGACCTGATCGATTTCCGTGGCTGTGAGTGTGGTCGTCTTCCCTGAACCCGTGACCGGGTCGCGGCTCGACTCCGCTGAAATTAGCGATGGAGATTAGCACCGGGGGCGCAAGACGGCCCAATGTTTAAAGGTTAAAGAGTGTCTATGGGGAGAGTGGACAGTGAGCAGGCCGTGAGAGTTTCGCTGTTTTTGCGGACGCCATCGCTGGCAAGCCAGCTCCCACAACGATCTTCAGCGAACACAAATTCTGTGAACACCACAAAACCTTGTGGGAGCTGGCTTGCCAGCGATGAGGCCAGTCGATTCAGCGGGAATCAGGAATACTGAACCTCGATCTCATCCAGTTGATGATCAAAACTCTTCAACCGCGCCGTCCAGGTATAAACCAGCACTTCAAAATCCCGATCGATCACCGCACCGCCCGGCCCGTCGGCGCGCGGATCGCAGAAATCCAGTTGATAACGCTCGCGGGCCATGGCCGTGGCGACATCGGACAACTCGCGGGCATTGTTCAGCCAATGCCAGCCCTCGTTATCGATCTGCTTGTCGAGTTCCAGGCACTGCTTTTTCAGCGCTTCGAGGCTTTTTTCCAGCGGCGTGCCGGTGAGTTCGCCCATGACTTCGGCGAACGTGCGCCCCGGCTGCCAGTAGCTGCCCCAGAAATACCGGTCGAACACGGTTTCAACCCGGCGCAGGGCGACTTTGGTGTCCCAGATCAGTACCAGAGTCTTGCCCTGTTCGAGCTGGCGTTTCTTGACCCGCTGCACCTGAACCGATGCCCACGCCACCACCACAATTGCCATGACCGCGATCAGCGCGACAGCGCTGTCGAGAAAGACCATGGCCTTGTCGATCTGATGGGCCAGCATGATGCCGTAGAAATAGGTGGCCGATAGCAGCACCAGTGCTACCAGGGCACACCAGAAGCCGAGAGCGTAAGGGTTTTTCATTATTGGTTTCCCCTAGACCAGCGCTAGCAATGTGCGCTGGAAGGGTGCTTTGCACGGGGCGCCCTTCCAACACTTCAAAGCATAGCTATGGCCTCAGGGTTTGCTCGGGCTTGGAGCGTGCGTTCGTCCGCTTTCCCAACCGCCGCCGAGGGCGAGGAACAAATCGATCTGGCTCATCGCAACTTGGGTGTTGGCGGCGGCCAGTTGCGCGGTGACATCGGTATAGGTGCGGGTTGCTTGCAGGTCAGCAAGAAACGACTCGCGACCGGCCTGGAAGAAGCGGTGTGTCTGATCCGCTGCGAGTTTCGCTGACTGCTCGGCATCGGCCAGCGCATCACGGCGTTGCAGCAGCGCGCTGTACTGGGCCAGACCGGTTTGGGTTTCGCGAATGGCGTTGAGCACCACTCCGTCGAAATGTGCCAGGGCGCCTTGAGTGGTCGCTTCCGCTTCACGAATGCGCGCACGGGCGCCGTTGGTCGGCACTTTCCAGCTCAGCGACGGACCGAAGCCCCAACGGTTGGTCGATGGATCACCGAGGTCATCGAAAATACCGACGGTGCCGATGGTCGCGCCGATGCTGATGTCCGGGTACAGCTCACCGGTCGCTACACCGATCCCGGCAGTTGCGGCGGCCAGACGTCGTTCAGCCTGACGAATGTCCGGGCGACGCTTGAGCAGTGCGGCACCGTCACCGACCGGCACCAACTGGGCGATTCTCGGCAATTCGGCGCAAGTCGCGGTGCCGGCCGGCAATTGATCGACCGGTTTCGCCAGCAGCATCGACAGACGGAACAACCCGGCCTGACGCGCCGCTTCATAGCGCGGCATGTCGGCGCGCAGGGATTTGAATTGGGTTTGCGAACGAGTGACCTGGGTTTCATCGCCACGGCCAGCGTCGCGCAGACGCTGGATCAGCGTGGTGCCTTGGGACTGCAGGTCGAGGGAATGCTGGGCGATTTCGCGCTCTTCATTGGCTGCGCAGACCTGGGTGTAAGCGCGAACCACGTCCGCTACCAAAGTGATCCGGGCCGTATCCGCTGCGGCTTGCGTCGCGTCGGCATTGGCCTTCGCGCCTTCGATGCCACGTTGCAACGTGCCCCACAGGTCGAACTGATACGAGGCGCTGATGCCGATATCGCCGATATTCGCCACCGGGACTTTTTCCGGCAGCAAGAACGCCTGACCGGACTCCTGCAAACGCTGGGCACCCATTTTCACCCCGCCGCTCCAGCCACCAGCGGCCTCGGCCTCATCGACCTGAGCACGGGCACGCTGCAAATTGGCAGCCGCAACGCGCAGATCGGTGTTGGAAGCCATAGCCTGCTGAACCAGTTGATCGAGGCGCGGATCTTTATACAGCCGCCACCAGTCCGCCGGCACTGGCGCGGATACGACGGGTTTGCCGGCCACGGCGAGTTCGCCCTGAAAATCCTTGCGTTGCACTGCCGCATCTTCCGGCACGTGATAGTCCGGGCCGACCATCTGACACGCCGACAACATCACGCCCAACCCGGCGATCATCAGGGCCCTGCTCATTGCGCGGGCTCCTGCTTTTTATCGTCGACCTTTGAGTCTTCAATGATCGACACCGTGGCGGTACGCCCGGCGATCATGCGGAAATCTTCCGGCACATCGTCAAAGGCAATCCGCACCGGAATCCGCTGCGCCAGCCGCACCCAGCTGAACGCCGGGTTAACGTTGGGCAGCAGGTTGCTGCCGCTGGTGCGGTCGCGGTCTTCGATACCGGCGACGATGCTTTCGACATGCCCGCGCAATTTCGCACGGTCGCCAATCACACGGATATCCACCGACTGGCCGACATGAATGCCGTCGAGTTTGGTTTCTTCGAAATAACCGTCGATGTGGAAGGAATTGCTGTCGACCACCGACAACACCGGACGCCCGGCAGTGACGAATTCCTGCGGACGCGGCGCGCGATCGTTGACGTAGCCGTCGACCGGGCTGCGGATCACCGAGCGGTCGAGGTTGAGCTGGGCGCTGTCCACGGTGACCATGGCTTCGGCCAGTGCCGATTGCGCACGGGCAACCTTCGATTGGCTTTCTTCCAGCTGTTCGGCGGGCACCAGGTTGCCGAGGCCACGGTTACGCTTGGCTTCGCGCTGGGCCTGGGCGAGGGTTTCTTCGCGGTCGGCGACAGCCGCTTTGGCCTGACGCAGGGCCAGTTTGAAGCGATCCTGGTCGATGCTGAACAGCACTTGGCCGCGTTTGATCAGCTGGTTGTCTTTCACTTCAACCTGCTGGATCAACCCGGAGACGTCCGGGGCGATCTGGATGATGTCGGCGCGAATGTGGCCGTCACGGGTCCACGGCGCGAACATGTAATACATCACCATGCGCCAGACGAGGACAACGGCAAAAGTCACGATCAGCAGGGTCAGTACCACGCGACCGATGGTCAAAAACGGTTTTTTCATGTCATCAGGTATCGACTGAGTGAGTCCACGCCGTACAGAAGCACGGCGTAGAGGGCCACGTTGAACAATGCCCGGTGCCAGACCAGACGGTAAAAGTGCACGCGCGTAAGCACGGCATGCACCAGCAAAAACAGCACATAAGTGATGCCCATCAACACCAGCAGGGTCGGCAGGAATATGCCGCTGATGTCCAGATCACCGATCATAGGGGCGCTCCATCGGGCAGCGGTTCTTCGGGCTCGGCGCTGGAGACGAATTCGACGCCGGGCAGCAACGCCAGACGCAAACCGCTCAAGGCGTGCAACAGGTTTAGACGGGTTTCATCGTCGCCGTGGCCATTGAGTGCGCGACGGGTACGATCCAGGGTCATCAGCAAAGGCGCAGGCGCCGGCAAGCGTTCGCCAGCCTTGAGGCAGGCGCGAAAATACTCGCCGACTTCACTGACCACTTGCTGCAACAAAACGTTCGGCGCACCGGTCACCCGTGGCGTGTAGGCGAGCAAATCGAGCAAGTTCAGGCCGACGCGCACTTCGCGCATGGCGATGCCGGTGTCCTGACCGGTGAGCGCCAGACGCGGCAAGTGCTGCATCAGCCGATCAAGCAACTGCACACCCAGTTTCCGATGCTCGGCGAGGTTGGCCGGCTCGGTCATGTGGACGATGTCTTTCCAGCTGAAACGGGTCAGGCGCTTGGCCGCCAGTTCAGCACCGAAAGGGCGCGCCACCAGCGTCCAGATAAACGCGAACAACAGACCGATCGGCCCCGCGAGATTGGAGTTCACGAAGGCGAAAAAATCCGCATCGTAAGCGCCCTGAATACTGATGAACGACGAAGTGTTGACCAGCGTCAGCAGCATGCCGAGGTAGAAACGCGGCTGCACGGTGAGGGTGCCAACACAGATAAACGGGATGGAAAACGCCAGCACCAGCATCGGAAAGTCATGCAGGTTGGGCAGGATCAAAAACAGATAGAGGCTGGCGAACAGCACCGACATGCCGGTCCAGAAAAAGAATCGGTAAATCTGCGGCGCCGGGTCATCCATCGAGGCGAAGAAGCTGCACGCCACCGCCGCCAGAATCACCGCGCTGCCGCCGTCCGGCCAGCCAAGCAGAATCCACAGCACCGACGCGGTGATGATCGCCAGAATCGTCGAGGCCACTGAATACAGCATCAGCCCGCGATCGATGAACGGTGTCAGCCGACCAAGACGCCAGTGGCGATACACCGCGCGCCAGTTGTCCTGCCGTTCGCAGAGAATCGCGTCTTGCAAGCTGCGGCAGTCTTGCCACAAATCGATGAATTCACCGAGGCGATAGATCGAGTTGGAGAACAGCAATTGTCGGCGATCTTCCAGCGCTTCGGCGCTCGGTTGCAGGGCTTCGAGCTGATCTTTCAGCGCTTGCCAACGGTCGAGATCAGCGTCCTGATGACCGAGCCATTCGCGGGTCGCAACGAGCAGCGGTTCGAACTTTTCTACAAGCTCCGGCGTGCGCCGCTCGAGGGCGTAGAGCGAGTCTTCCAGCGCATCGATCACCGGCAATAGATGAATCATCCGCCCGCGCAATTCTTTGGTGTTGCGCACGGTTTGCGGTCGCGAGCCTTCGTGAGGCAACTGGCCGATCATCAATTCGAGGCTGTTGAAGTTGGCGACCATGGCCATGCGCAGCGCGGTGACTTCTTCGGGCTGCACGTCGCGGCTGAGGAATTTCAGGCTGTAGGTGGTGGCGTCGGCGAACCACTTGCTCACGGCATCGTTGAACACCGGCGCCAGACGCCGTGGCCAGAACATTGCGCCAACCACCGCCGCCACGGCGATGCCGAGGAAAATCTCTTCGGTGCGCGCTTCCGCGACGTCCCACACCGCCAGCGGGTTATCCACCACCGGCAAGGCAATCAGCGGCAAGGTGTAACCGGCGAGCATCAGCGCGTAGCTGTTGGCCGTGCGCAAATGCAGGGACATGAACAGCAGAATCCCCGTCCACAGCGCGATGACCACCACCAGCACATACGGGCTCTGCACGAACATCGGCACGAAAAAAACCGCCGCTGCCGCACCGAGAAAAGTACCGATCGCACGGTACAACGCCTTGGAACTGGTCGGGCCGAGGAACGGGCTGGAGACGATGTACACCGTGGCCATCGCCCAATACGGACGCGGCATTTGCATGAGCAAGGCGATGTACAGCGCGATCATCGACGCTGCAAAGGTGCGGATCCCGTAGAACCAGTCACGGGCGGGCGGAATGCCGGAGAAAAAACCGTTCAAGAATTGATCACCACAGGCGGATGGGCCGCCTCAAAAGCTCTGAGTACCCGAAGCGTAGCTTCCAGATCGCTCTGGTCGATGCCCTCAAGCACCTCATGACGCAGGCGCACCAGTTCGATCTCCACCGCTTGCACCAGTTCACGACCGGTATCAGTCAGGCTCAGACACTTGGCGCGGCGATCGTGGGCATCTTCGGTACGGCAGACGTAACCCGAATGACACAACTGATCGAGCAGACGCACCAGCGACGGACTCTCCATCCCGGCCGCCTGCGCCACCTGCACCTGCCGCACACCCTCGCCCAAACGGCCGATCATCAAGAGCGGCACGGCACAGGCTTCGGAGATTCCATAGTTGACCAGCGTGGTCTGGCAGATCTTCCGCCAATGCCTGGCGGCCACCACCATGGCACTGCTGATGTTCATTTGGAGAGCGTCGAGTTCGTTCGGCACGAGAAAATGCACACTGTTAGTTTGCTAACTATCAATATCGCATTGGAGGGGAATTTCAGTCAAGTTTTGAAACAAATTGCTCCATTGGTCGCCCGCCAAAACTCGAGCCTATTAACCTACGTACTGACGATGTATATACGTCGTCATTACCAAAATTCTGAAGGAGCCTGCAGATGTCAAAACAAGCCGTTTTTACAATGAAGCTTGAACCGGAGCTGCGTGAGCAGTTCATGGCGGAGGCGGAGGCATCTCATCGTCCTGCCTCGCAGATCATGCGAGAAATGATGCGTCAGTTTGTTCGCACACAGCAGGAAGCCCGAGAATACGAAGTCTTCCTGCAACGAAAAGTCGACCTCGCACGAGAATCGATGGCAGCCGGTGAAGGCGTTTCCAACGAGGAAGTTGAAGCGCAATTCGCCGCCAGGCGCAGGCAGGTAGAAAATCAAGGATGAAGATTATCTGGAGTAAAAATGCCGTACAGGATCGCGAAAAAATCTGGGATTACCTTCAGGCGGAAAATCCAGGCGCAGCGCTCGACATGGATCGCCGCTTCACCGAAGCGGCTTCGCGCCTGGCCCAAAACCCCAAAATTGGCCCGGTCGGCATCATTGCTGGCACTCGCGAATTAATTCCCCACCCCAGCTACCGTCTTGTCTACCAGTCAGATCAGGACGTGATCTGGATTATGGCGCTGGTTCATACGGCACGGGCCTGGCCTTTGCCTAAGTAGCGATTAGCCCGCCCGCCCCTTCCGCAACATCACATTCAACTGATCCACCACCTCCGCCCAATCGGCGTCATCCAGAATCTCGTCCCGTAAAAACTGCGACTGGCTCTTCGTCCAGAAAAACGCATCCGCCAAATGCAGCTCGGGTTTGAGCGGGGAGTGGGTGGCGATGAATTGGTCGATGCTGACCGGGTCGTTGTCCAGGCCGAGTTGTTTGAACAGGGATGGCAGGCTGTGAATGGGTTGTTCCATTGCTGAACTCCTTCAAAGATGTGGTGCGTGGTCTCAACTCCCCCGTGCCTTGGAGTCTAGTTCGGCGGGTATCTGATGCAGGGAAATCCGCTCGCCGGACATATCTTCACACTGATCAAAATTCAACCAGTACAACCCTCAACTAGACTGATAAAACCAGCCCATGACGCTCGCGGAGGGTCACGTGAACAGCCGTTGTTGTGCGTTTGCCTTGCTCCTGTTGCTCAGCGGCTCAGCGCTCGCTGCCGAAACTCCGCTGCCAGCAATGAGCCCCGTCGGCCTGTGGCTGATCACCTTGGGCATCGTCTTTCTGATCGCTGAAGCCGCGCTGCCCAATTACGGCGTGATTGGCCTGGGCGGGATCATCATGTTCGTCATCGGCGCGCTGATTCTGAGTAACGCCGAATTGCCGGTGCCGATGATGATTGGCCTCGGTCTGATCAGCGCGCTGTTGTTGCTCGCGCTGGTGATTCGCGCCCTGAAAACCCGCCCGCGCCATGCCGTCAGTGGCGATGCCGGCCTGCTCGGCAGCGTGACCGCGATCACCACCGTGCAACCGGATAACGCGCGCAACGGCTGGGTGCAATTGCAAGGTGAACGCTGGCAAGTGCTCAGCGCGACAGCCCTGCACACCGGGCAATCGGTGCGCGTGGTGGGTCGCAAGGGATTGTTGCTGCAAGTGGCCGCGACTGACGCGGCGCCGCTCGGAGAGTGATCATGGGTCTGCAAATCGGTTTTGTTGCGCTGCTGTTGTTGGTGATTGCCCTCGCCGGGTCGACGTTTCGCATCCTGCGCGAATACGAACGCGGCGTGGTGTTCCAGCTCGGACGCTTCTGGCAGGTCAAAGGCCCCGGGCTGATCCTGCTGATTCCGGTGGTGCAGCAAATGGTTCGCGTGGACCTGCGCACCGTAGTGCTCGACGTGCCGCCACAGGACGTGATCACCCGTGACAACGTGTCGGTGAAGGTCAACGCGGTGCTGTACTTCCGCGTGCTGGATCCGCAGAAGGCGATCATTCAGGTTGAAGACTTTCTATCGGCCACCAGCCAATTGGCGCAGACCACCCTGCGCGCGGTGCTCGGCAAACACGAGCTCGATGAACTGCTGGCCGAGCGCGAGCAACTGAACATCGATATCCAGCAAGTGCTCGACGCCCAGACCGATGCCTGGGGCATCAAGGTCGCCAACGTCGAAATCAAACACGTCGACCTCAATGAATCGATGGTGCGCGCCATCGCCAAACAGGCCGAGGCTGAGCGGGAACGGCGGGCCAAAGTCATCCATGCCGAGGGCGAGCTGCAGGCCTCGGAAAAACTCATGCAGGCCGCCGAGATGCTCGGTCGCCAGCCTGGTGCCATGCAGTTGCGCTATATGCAGACCTTGAGTTCGATTGCCGGGGACAAGAGTTCGACGATTGTTTTTCCGTTGCCGATTGAGTTGCTCAAGGGCATGGCGGATTTGTCCGGCAAGTCATGAGCTGGCGCAAGCGTTCGAGTGCTTCATAGGGTGCTCGGGTGCAATGACGCACTCGACTCTCCAGCAGCGCCGAAGCCTCGCGGCGTTTCTCTTCGCCATCGGCGACGAACGTTTGCGCAGGTTGTTTCGCGTACTGTGTTGCAGCGGCAAAAACCTGCTGTTGCTGTTCATCGTTCAAGCGGAAGAATCTCGCCAAACGCCCCGTCATCGCCTCCGGCAATTCGCTGTAATTGACCAGCAAACCGGCCGACTCCCGGCAATGCACGAGACCCGCGTCGAGCAGTCGCCCCAAACGACGGGCTATAAAATCTTCGCGCCCTTCGAAGGGTAAACCGTCCTCCAATACGCAATCGCCCAGCATCCCCGGCACCATGTGCATGCCTGGCCGCCGTAGATGAGAGACGGCGATCTCCAGTGGCTCGCGGTAGAGGAACAGCCAGGGTGTGTCGGCAAAACATTCCTGCAGCAACGGCCATTCGCCGATGTTCCAGGCATCAAGTTTGATCACCAGGCGTTGTTCACCACCGCGTCGACGCTGACCGTAAGCCGATAACAACCCGGTGATGGCGGCTCGGCGTTCGGTGGCCGGTAAATTGCTGCGCAACAAGGCGTCCAGCGGCGGCGGCTCGGACACCACGATGTGATCGTCGAGGCGTGCGAGCATCTGGCTGATCAACGTCGAGCCGCAGCGCGAGGCGTGCAAAATGAAGGCACTCGGTGGGAGCCCCGGACTCTGCGCCTGCCATTCGCTCAACGCCGATAGCGGCGTCTGGCGACGAAAGGCCAGATTGAACGGCAGTCGCAACGCATCATCGACGGCTTCGCGAAAAAACGGCTGATGCAACGGCGTGTCACCGAACCAGCACCAATCTACCTGCCACTGCCCGGCAAGCGGCCAGATACGAATGGGCAACCAGCCGTCGAAATTCAGTAACGCCATTGGTCATTCCATTGCCGGCGACCGCTGCGCATGGCGGCGCGCAGCTCTTCGCGAGAAAACCCCAGGCCCTGTTCAGCGGCCAATGCCAGCGTTCGGCTGATGAACACTTCCGGATCGTGCAGCCTCTGCAATTCGACAGACAGCAGGACATCCTCAGCCACTCGGCGCTGAAAACTTTGCAATGCAGTATCAGGCAAACCCGGCTCGGGCGTGTCCGGCAAGCCTTCGGCAATCATCTGCATCAACCAGGTACTGGGCCGACAATCGAGAACCAGGTGCACCCGCGCAGTGGTGTCGCGGTTATCCACCCGGTGCGCACGCGCGAGATCGAGAAACCAGCATTCCCCCGCTTTCATTGGCATACGTTGCCCGTCCAGGCAGAAATCGACTTGCGGCGGGCTGAGCAGCGGTATGTGCAAGCGCCAATCGGCATCCGGCCCCTCAAGATCATAATCGCGATGCTCATGAATCTGCCCGCCCGGACCCAGGCGCAGCAGGCGCGCGCTGACGATCTGCAGCGGCAGATCCTGCAGCGCCAGTGACCACCGAGGATCACGCTGCCAGGGCGGGCGCTGCTGGGGTTCACCGCGTCCGGGGGACAACTCGGTCAATGCATCGGCCGCTGAAATCAGTGCGACGCCGCTCCAGTCGCCCGAGAAATACTGCGTGTTGAAATGACCGCGCCAAGCCTCGTCGGCAATGGCTGCCAGCGCCTGCAACAGCAGCGGCAAATCGACCGTCACCGGCAACCGTGCGAAGGCCGGTCGTGTCATGTTTTGGGCAACACTGAACACTCGCCGAGCCAGGTCAGCAGACGATCAACGCAAGCTTCGACCGGTTGAGCACCGGTGTCGAGTTCCAACGACGCGTGCAGAGGCGGCTCATAAGGGGCCGAAACGCCGGTAAATTCGGCCAATTCACCGCGCCGCGCGCGCGCGTAATGTCCTTTCGGATCACGTTGCTCACACACTGCCAGCGAGGCGCTGCACCAGACCTCGCGATAGTCTTCACCCAAGCGCCGGGCGAACACTTCGCGCAGCTCGGCCAGCGGCGCAATCATCGCCAGAATCACGATCTGGCCGTTGTCCACCAGTAACGCGGCAAGTTCGCTGGCACGGCGAATGTTTTCCTGGCGATCCGCATCGCTGAAGCCCAGATCCCGATTGAGACCCACACGCAAGCTGTCGCCATCGAGCACCACACTGTGCCAGCCCCCCCCGAACAGCGTGGCGTGCAGCGCCTGCGCCAACGTCGATTTGCCCGCAGCGGGCAAGCCCGTCAGCAGGATCGCTGCCCCGCGATGGCCGTTGCGGGCCTCGCGTTGCGGGCGACTGACACTGGCGCACGGCGCCAGCACATCACTGCGCCGGGGCATGCGCCACCACGGGCACGGAGATATTCCCCGCCGCCCAGGCCGATTCGCGATTGGCCAGCGCAGTGGCGATAGACTGCACTTCGGTCGACTGCACTTGATCCGGCAGCGGATCGAGGCCGGCGCTGGCGAAGATCTGACCGTAGGCATTGCGCAAATCGGCGTATGACAGATCGCGGCGCAGGTCCGCTTGCAGGTTGTTCAACTCACCCTGAATCAGTTCCAGTTCACCAATGCCTGCCGCTTGATGGCGGTTACGCAACTGGTCGACGATTTGCCCGTCAATGTCCGACAGCTGCTGGTTGGTCTTGAACTGGCGCTTGGCTTCCTGGTAGTTGGCATTAGCCACATAGAGCTGCGCCAGCACAGCAATCGACATCGCCTGACGCCGGGCGCTGGCGACTTCTTCGCCGGCCTTGGCGACGTCAATCGCCGCCGGGGCGGAGATCACGTTGAACAGGTTCCAGGTGACTTTGACGCCATAGTCGGCCCAGCCCTGTTCGACGAGGAACGAGTTGCTGTCGTAATGCCCGCCAGCGGAAAACTCCAGACCGGGCAGCAAGCGCAGCATGGCTTTGCGCGTTTCGGCGGCGCTGATGCGCGTCTGGTAATCCTGCTCACGCAGTTCCGGGCGGCTGGTCAGGGCTTCTTGTTCAAGCTTGGCCAGATCGACCTTGAGTTCAGGCACCTGATAACCATCATCGGTGGCCAGGGTCAGGTCGGTGCCCAACGGCAGGTTGATCAGGGTCGCCAATTCGGTTTTCGCCAGCGACAGAGCACGCCGCTGCTCTTCCAGTTGCCGCGTGGCTTCGATCAGCGAGCGTTGATAACCGAGCGCTTGCACCGGGTCACCGATACGCTGACTGCTCATGCTTTCACTGTCGCGCCGGGCCGTGTCGACCCGCGCCATCAGGCTGTCGATCTGCTTGAGCAGACGCTCGGCCGCCATCGCCCGCCAATAGGCCGAGCGCACGTCTTGCACGATGGTGTTGATGACCTTGCGCCGACGTTCCTGCACGATCAGGCGCTGGTCGCCCTGCTGTTTGGCGCTGATGTAACTAACGCCAAAGTCGAGAACGTTCCAGACCATGGTCAGGTCGGCGACGTCACGGTCGCGATCCTGCGAGGTCGACGGTTCCAAGGACTGGGTGCCAGTGCGTACGCTCTGGCTGCTGGAAGCGTTGACGTTGTTGCGCCCGACGTAACCGGCGTCAAGCGCCATGCGCGGCAGCATGTCGAAACTGGCAAGGTCGAGCTGCCGCTTGGCCAGCGCTTCCTCCATGATTTTCAAACGGCCTTCGAGGTTGTATTTCACCGCGCGGGCCATGGCTTGATGCAAGGTTAGCGGACCGCGCAGAGGCTCCTGATCCTTGTACATGCTTTGCAGGTCGCTTTTGGCCCGCTGTTCACTGACGCTGCGTTCAATCGGCTCACTGGTCACTGCACATCCGCTGATCGCCAGCGCCAGCAGACTGGCGCCGAACAACTTCTGACTTCTTTTCATCCCTGGATCGCCCCTAGGTCCCGCACAGTGTTGAGTAGTTGTGTGTTCAGGCCGGAATTTCGCTGATGCCGACCTGTCGCAAAGCCGCCGCCAGGCTATCAACCCGCTGCTGCTCGCTGTCTTTGAGTTCTTGCAGTTGCTGCACCAGAGACGGTGCGGCGAATACGCCGCGCAACCCCTGAGAAACATCACCGGCCTTGAGCGACTGGCTGCCGAATGCGTTCACCGCATCCCGCTCGGCAGCACGGTCCTGACTGAACAGGCTCGCCAGTGTGCTGCTGGCGAATACGCCGCCATCACCACCGCCAAAACCGAGGAACCCGTGGCCGGAGCCATCGCCGCTGCTGTCACTGCTGCTGAACACTTGCGCGATGTAACTGCGGCTGAGAGCACCGTGATTGATGAAAATATCGCCAAGTGGACGAATGCCATTGCCGATCACCCGTTGTTCAAACAGCGGCGCAAAGGTCAGCGGTGAACCGAGTTCGCCGGTTGGCGGAGTGAAGATGAACGGTTGCAGCGGCACGTTTGATGGCGGTGCCGGCACCACCGGGTCGCTGCTGCGAACCAACGGATCCGGGATCACGACACTGGTCGGCACAGTTGGCACGGTGGGCGGCACGACCACCGGCACTGTATTGATCGCGTAGTTGTTGGAACTGCTGACACCGCTGCCGCTGTTGCCGGACGCATCACTGACTCCGGCACTGTTGACGCTGATCGCATTGCTTGAGCTGTTGACGTTGGCGTTCGGCGTCAGAGTGGCGGTCCAGGTTTTGCCGCCGTCGCTGCTGCTCAGGTTGGACAAGGTGCCGTTGCCGACATTGATGTCCGCCAGATCAAACCCGCTGACCGCTTCATTGAACGTAATGGTCACCAGCGACGTCTGGCCGAGGCCGATGTTCGGGTTGGCAATGACGACCGTCGCACTCGGCCGCTCGCTGTCGAGCGCGTAGTTGTTCGACACCGCCACTGTGCTGCCGACGTTGCCGGCCAGATCGGTGACATTGCTGGTGTCGAGCGCAATGAAGTTGCTCGGATCGCTGACATTGGCGGTCGGCGTGAACGTCGCGGTCCAGGTCTTGCCGCCATCGCTGCTGCTCAGATTGCTCAAATCGCCATTGGTCACGCTCAGGTCGGACAGGTCGAAGTTGCTCACCGCCTCGCTGAAGGTGAACGTCACCGTGGTGGTCTGGCCGATGCCCAAGTGGGGATTGGCGACCACGATATTCACCGTCGGCCGGGTCGCGTCGAGCGCGTAGTTATTGGAAATCGCAATGCTCGCGCCGAGGTTGCCGGCCAGATCCTGCACACCGGCCGTGTCGACGATCATCAGGTTGGTCGTGTCGTTGACGTTGGCCGTCGGTGTCAGCGTGGCGGTCCAGGTGATGCCGCCATCGCTGCTGGCCAGGTTCGACAGCGTGCCGTTGGCGACGCTGATGTCCGACAAATCAAAACCGCTGACCGCTTCACTGAAAGTGATGGTCACCGTGGTGGTTGCACCGATGCCCAGGCGATTGTCGGCGACCACGATGGTCGCGGTCGGCAGCGCCGTGTCGATGGCGAAATTGTTCGAAGCGGTGGTGCCGACGCCGCTGTTGCCAGAGGCGTTGGTCACGCCACTGTTGTCGAGGGTGATCAGGTTGCTGGTGTCGGTGATGTTGGCGGTCGGCGTGAACGTCGCTGTCCAGGTGATGCCGCCGTCACTGGAGGCGACGTTACTCAGGGTGCCATTGGCGATGGTCAGGTCCGCATTGGTGAAACCGCTGACAGCCTCGCTGAAGGTGATGGTCACCGTCGAGGTTTCGCCGGCCTTGAGCGCGGTATCCGCGACGACGATGGTCGCCGTCGGCACTTCGGTCTGCACCGCGTAGTTGGCCGAGTTGGTGATGCCGATGCCGGCATTGCCCGCCAGATCGCTGATGCCAGCGTTGTTCAGCACGATCAGGTTGGTGGCATCGCTGACGCCGATGGTCGGCGTGAAGGTGGCTGTCCAAGTGATGCCGCCGTCGCTCGACGAGACATTGCTCAGCGTACCGTTCGCAACGCTCAGGTCGCTGTTGTCGAAGCCGCTGACCGCCTCACTGAAAGTAATGGTGACGAGCGCGGTTTCACCGGGACGCAGATCGGTATCACTGATGACGATGGTGGCGGTCGGGCGCTGACTGTCGATCACGTAGTTGGCGGAATCGGTGGTGCCGCTGCCGGAATTGCCCGCGATGTCAGTGATGCCGGTGTTGTCCAGGGTGATGATGTTGCTGGTGTCGGTGATGCCCGCCGATGGAGTGAACGTCGCCGTGTAAGTGATGTTGTCCGAGGTGCTCAGCCCGGAGAGCGTGCCGTTGGCCACAGTCAGGTCGGCCAGGGTCAAACCGCTGACGGCCTCGCTGAAGGTGATGGTCACGATAGTGGTTTGGCCGACGCCCAGCGCTGAATCGGCGAGCACCACGGTGGCGGTCGGGCGTTGGGTGTCGATGGCGTAGTTGTTGGAGTTGGTGGTGCCATTGCCCGCGTTGCCGGAGGCGTTTTGCACGCCGCTATTGTCGAGGCTGATCAGGTTGGAGGCGTCGGTGATGTTGCTGGTTGGCGTGAAGGTCGCCGTCCAGGTGATACCGCCGTCGCTGCTGCTCACCGCCGACAGCGTGCCGTTGGCAATCGTCAGGTCGGCGTTGTTGAAACCGGTGACGGCTTCGCTGAAGGTAATGGTCACCAGCGACGTTTCGCCGATGGTCAGGCTGTTGTCCGCGACGACGATGGTCGCGGTGGGCGCCACGGTGTTAATGGTGAAGTTGCCGGAGTTGGTCGTGCCCGTGCCGGCGTTCCCGGCCAGGTCAGCGATACCGGTGTTGGCCAGGGTGATGATGTTGCTGGTGTCGTTGATCCCGCCGGTCGGCGTGAAAGTGGCCGTCCAGGTGATGCCGCCATCGGCGCTGCTGACCGCCGTGAGCGTGCCATTGGGGACGGTCAGGTCGGCGTTGGTGAAACCACTGACGGCTTCGCTGAAGGTAATGGTCACCAGTGTCGTTTCGCCGGCGCTCAGCGCGGGATCGGCGATCACGATGGTCGCGGTCGGCCGCTGGGTGTCGATGCTGTAGTTGTTCGAATCGGTGGTGCCACTGCCGGCATTGCCGGCGAGGTCGGCGACGCCGGTGTTGTCCAGTGTCACCAGGTTGGTGGCGTCGGTGATGTTCGCGCTCGGTGTGAACGTTGCCGTCCAGGTGATGCCGCCGTCCGCGCTGCTGACCGCCGTCAGGGAGCCGTTGGCGATGGTCAGGTCGGCATTGGTAAAACCGCTGACCGCTTCGCTGAAGGTGATGGTCACCAGCGAGGTGTCGCCGATTTTCAAGGTGCTTTGCGTGAACACCACGGTGGCGGTCGGGCGCACGGTGTCGATCGCGTAATTGTTGGAATCAGTGGTGCCGCTGCCGGCATTGCCCGCCAGATCCGCGACCCCGCTGTTATTCAGGGTGATCAGGTTGGTGGCGTCGGTGAGGCTGCTGGTCGGGGTGAACGTCGCCGTCCAGGTGATGCCGCCATCCGCGCTGCTGACTGCGCTCAACGTGCCGTTGGCAATGCTCAGATCGGCGTTGGTGAAGCCGCTGACCGCTTCACTGAAAGTAATCGTCACCAGCGAGGTTTCACCGATTTTCAGCGCGTTGTCGGCGACCACGATGGTCGCCGTCGGCCGTGCGGTGTCGATCGCGTAGTTGTTGGAGTTGGTGCTGCCAGTGCCGGCATTGCCGGACAGGTCATTGACCCCGGTATTGTCCAGAGTGATCAGGTTGGTCGCGTCGGTGACGCTCGTGGTTGGCGTCAGCGTGGCGGTCCAGGTGATGCCGCCGTCGCTGCTGCTCAGTCCGGTCAAGGTGCCGTTGGCCACCGTCAGGTCGGCGGCGGTGAAGCCGCTCACCGCTTCGCTGAAGGTGATGGTCACCACAGAGGTTTCGCCTACCGCCAGATTGGTGTCGGCAACGACAATGGTCGCTGTCGGTCGTACGGTGTCGACCACATAATTGGCCGAATCGGTGGTGCCACTGCCGGCGTTGCCGGCCAGATCCGCCACCCCGGTGTTGTCCAGGGTAATCAGGTTGGTGGCATCGGTAATGCTCGCGTTCGGGGTGAACGTCGCCGTCCAGGTGATGCCGCCGTCAGCGCTGCTGACGTTGGTCAGCGTACCGTTGGCAATGGTCAGGTCGGCGTTGGTGAAACCGCTCACCGCCTCGCTGAACGTGATGGTCACCAGCGAGGTGTCGCCGATTTTCAGGGCAGTGTCTGCCATCACGATGGTTGCGGTCGGACGTTGGGTATCGATCGCGTAATTGTTGGAATTGGTGGTGCCGACGCCAGCCACGCTGTCGGAGACCGCCGTCACCCCGGTGTTGTCGAGGGTGATGAGGTTGGTGGTGTCGGTAATGTTGTTGGTCGGCGTAAAGGTTGCCGTCCAGGTGATACCGCCGTCGGCGCTCGACACATTGGTCAGTGTGCCGTTGACAATGGTCAGGTCGGCGTTGGTGAAACCGCTGACCGCACGACTGAAGGTGATGGTCACCAGCGAGGTTTCGCCAATTCTCAGCGCGGTATCGGCGACCACGACGGTGGCTGTGGGTGGTTCCACGTAAGCGGTGTTGAGCGTACCGCCGTTGTTGTAGATCCCCACCAGTGCGCTCGGCGTCGTGCCGGTCGAACCACCGTTGGAAAGCCCACCGCCACCGCTGGCGGCGCCGTTGCCGCTGATCGCGGCAAAGTTGCTCGCGGTGATCAGCACCACGCCGCCATTGTTCCAGATCGCCCCGACGCCGCGACCGCCGGCACCGCCATCGGCACCGTTGCTGCCGACACCACCGCCACCACCACCGCCGCCGCCGGCAGCAATGTTGTTGCTGATGACCGAGGTGCCGATGACTTTCAGGGTGCCGCTCGAAGCGTTGTAGATACCGCCGGCCGCGTTGCCGCCGACGCCACCGACTTTGTCCCAGCCGGAACCGCCACCGCCGCCGCCAATGGAAAGGCTGCCATTGGTCGCCGACCCACCATTGCCGCCATGACTGTAACCGGCACCGGCGCTGCCGCCGTTGCCGCCGACGCCACCGGTGCTGCTGCCGCCGCGGCCACCCATGTCGGTCGGGCTGTAACCACCGCCATAACCACCGGCATTGGCACCGCCCGCGCCGCCGGCATAGGTGCCGGTGCCCGGGCCAGAAGTACCGCCATGGCCACCGGTCTGGCCACCGATACCCGCACCGCCGCCACCGCCACCGCCGACATAACCGCCGGTCACACCACCGCCACCACCACCGCCGGAAGCGGCGTTCGCGGTCACCGTCACGTTGTTCAGGGTCAGAGTCCCGGCGTTGAAAATGCCGCCGCCCATGGCCCCCGCAGCGGCTGAGCCACCATTACCACCGTTGCCCGCCACCAGGCCTTTGGTGATCACCAGCCCGTCGAGGGTCACGGTGTTGCCGGAGGTCACTTCCACCACGCGAGTCTTGTATTGACCGTCGAGGGTCACGTCGGCGACGCCGTCGTTGTTCAGGTCGCCATCGACGGTGATGCTCTTGTTGATCAGCAATTCAGAGGTGAGCTGAATGGTCATGCCGGAACTGAACGTGACGATGTCGCCGTTCTGCGCCGAAGCCAGCGCCGCGCGCAGCGAGCCGACACCCGAGTTGAGGTTGTTGGTCGCCGTCCAGGTGGCCAGGCCCCACTGGTACTCGCTCATGGCTTTGCTCGACAGCACGTTGGCGCTTTCGATGGTGCCGGTGGCGATCTCCAGATCCCAGTCGCCACCCACGCCGGTGCGGTTGTTCGATGCCGCCACGTCACGCCCGGTCAACTGCGCCAGCGAGTCGACGAAACTCAAGCCGCGATCGCCCTCGGCGGTATAGCAACCGTAGATCAGGATGTCGCCGCCGACGTTCATGTCCTTGCCGATTTCGCCGAGAATCGCGCTGCGTTGCGCGACGTTGTCGGCGGACAGATAGCTGTTGCCCAGCCACAAATCACCGGCATTGCCGTGGGCAATGATCTGCACCGAACTGACGCCGTGATGTTGATCAAGGTAATCGGCGATCTGCTGCAGGCCGTCCTTGGTAGCGTCGAGCTTGACCACTTGCGTGCCGGGCGCGATCCCTTGCAGCAGGGCGTCAGCATCCTTCACTCGTGAGTCGACGAAGACCACGCTCTGGCCCGGTACGGCAACAGGACTGGCGGCGGGGGCGGCGTCAGCCTGGCCGTGGGTGTCTTTGCTCGCGACCGGGTGATCGGCCGTGGGCGCCTTGGCCGCATCGGCAGCGGTCGGTGCATGGCTGTCTGCCTGCGCGGCAGTATCGGCGACAGTGGCGGCGACCGCGCCGTCGAACAACATGCGCGGCTCCAGCGACATGATCATCGGCGATGCCAGCGAGCGCTGACCTTCGGTTGTCCGTGACTTGACCTTCGCACCGCCAAAAAGAGACCACCACATGTTGCTCACCCGAACTCGAACGTAAGTACGTAAGGCATCAATGAAAAACGCCGCGATCAGTTGATCGCGGCGTCGGACTTCATACGAATGACATTGGCGGCGCTGGCAGAACCATCGAGCCAAAAGGACAAATCGGCGTATTGCTTGAACAGGTCGGGCGGCAGAATCGTCCGGCGGGACTGCAAGACCACCTTCGGTTTGACCTTGTGCAGGCCAGCCAGGCCAAGGCTTTGGTCGAACTCCGGCGCGTCATAGGCCAGATGTTCGAAGTCGTGCTCGAACCATGGTTCGCCGATAAAGGCGTAAACCAGCCGCAGTACCCGTTCCGGGGCTTGGGTCAGCAGGTCGTAGTCGACGATCAGCAAGGAATCGGCGTGCTCGCCGTAAT
Source organism: Pseudomonas sp. 4CAES_32.4 (assembly GCF_058136335.1). Taxonomy (NCBI): domain Bacteria; kingdom Pseudomonadati; phylum Pseudomonadota; class Gammaproteobacteria; order Pseudomonadales; family Pseudomonadaceae; genus Pseudomonas; species Pseudomonas sp. 4CAES_32.4. The sequence goes on along the minus strand of NZ_CM176882.1, from coordinate 189,836 downwards.
AGGCTTCCTTGAGCGCCGCCCAGGCAAAACCGACCAGACGGTTGCGCTGGGCGAGGGTTTCGCAACGGCTGTAGACGGTATTTCGTTCAGCGGTATCGGCGAACAGTTTGGTGTTTTCGTAAGGATTGGCGCGGTACAGCCGCTCGAGGCTGTCCATCACCCACGCCACATTGCGCACGCAGGCGATGACTTTAGCCTGGGGAAACAGGTCGTTGAGCGCAGGCAGGCGCGAGCTCCACTGCCGGTTGGTGTCGAACACCACAGGCTTGTCGGCTTTGTCGGCGTAGAAAGATTCGAACAAGCCCCGCAACAGACGGCGGCGCATGGCGGTGTCGATCACCGCGCCGTATTCGCTGCCGGCACTGCATTGTTCAAGGACGCTGGAAAACAGCGAACCGACCGGGCTGGTCATGCCGGCATGAAAGCGCGGGTTCTGCAGCAGAATCGCAGAAAGCAGGGTCGAGCCTGAGCGCGGCAAACCGGAGATAAAGTGGAACTGCTGCAATCCCTTCACCGTAATCGAAGTCCTTTTGTCCGGCAAAGCGTAGTTCAACGGCAGCCCTTGCGCCTAGTAGTGTTTTGATATCACTCAGAGCAAAAAGAACTAGCTTGGTAGTTTTTTATCGCGAAATTGAAGATGAATCGATTTAGTCATCTCAACACTCATTGGACCGATGAAGCCGGCACAAGTAATCGCGCCTGTTCACCCCCGGCATGAAATTCTGCGCTGACCTTCCACGTCACCGGCAAAGGCAAGAATTCCGCCGGATCGTCGAGCGTTCCGACCAGCCACACCCGCTGATTGCCCGCCAGTTCGCCAAGGCTGTCGAGATACACGTCTTCGCTGACCAATGCGCCAAATCCATACTCGTTCGGACGGGTCGAGCGCCCTTCTGCAGCAGGCGGCGTGAACAGGCGTATGTGTGTGCCGGTGCGATCGTAGTAGACGTAGCTCAAATACCAGAGCATGTCGCTGGTGACGATGCGGTCACCGGTCTGGAAGTGCTGGTTGACGTAATCCACCACGTGGTCGAGCTGGTCGTTGCTGTCGACCATGGCGTTGTTGTTCAAGCCGGCCAGTTCGACGCCGACCAGCGACACCAGCACCGCCAGCGCCAGTAGCCGAACACGGCTGTACAAGCGGTCGATGGCCAGTGCCGCGAGCATCGGCAGCCCCATCGCATACGCGGTCAAGTAACGCTCGATGAACACGGGCGTGATGAACGACACCGCAAACACCAGCAGCAGTGGTAGTCCGGTGTACAGCGCGAGCAGTACACTGCCGCGCGACACACTGCGATCACGCATCACCGCCACCGTTCCCAGCACTAACAGTGCCAGTGGCATGGCGCCGAACACCACCCACGGCAAATGTTCGCCATCGTCCTGCAACAGCCACGTCCACAGCATCGAAGGCAGCGAGGCCAGCGTCACCGGATCTTCCCAGCCGACATCTCCGCCGACCTTGAGTTGCTCCATGTGTTGCATCAGATTGAACAGCTTCGGCAGCCAGGGCAGGTACAGCGCGGCAATGGCCAGGTTCGCCAGCCACCAGCCCGGGCGCTGGACATGCCGCAAGCGATAGCCACGCTGGATACGAATCAGCCCCAGATAAGTCCAGTGACACAGCGCTGCCAGCACGGCGAAGTAGTGGGTATAGAGCGCCGCGCTCATCAGCAGCGCATAAACCACCAGATAGCGATGGCGTTGCGGGCGGCGAATCCAGTAGACCAGCGCCAGCGTCGCGGCGAGCAGCAACAAACCGAGCAGCGCATACATGCGGACTTCCTGGCTGTAGCGCACCGCCGTTGGCAACAGCGCCAGCAGCAGACCAGTGATGATCGCGGCGCGGCGCGTGGCCAATCGATCCACCAGCCAGATGCCAACGCCAACTGCCGCAATTCCCGCTAGCGCACTAAGACCGCGCAGGGCAAAAATGCCGTCGCCGAACAGTTCGATCCAGCCGTGCAGCAACATGAAATACAGCGGCGGATGCACATCGAAGGCGGCGTGATTCCAGATTTCCTCCAGCGAATAGCGCGCCAGCAACAAACTCGAGCCTTCATCACCCCAGATGGCGGCGGCAGTCAGATCGTAGAACCGTACAGCCGTCGCCAACAACAGAATCGGCAGTAGCCAGTGCTCCCTTGCCCAACGGATCAGACGCAAGCCGCCAAACCACGAACCCGGCGTCGCGTGTGGATCCTGGGTGTCGCCCATCGGCGTAACTCTGTTGAGCGCCATTGTTTCCTCTTGCCGTGCCAAAACACCACGCCTCATGAGCCCGAGCCTGCCAGTCACTCTAGGTCAGCCGCGCAAGAATCGTCGATGCCGATTTGCGACTTCACGACATCCGGCAACCTTGCCAATCCGCGTCTACGCTTCGGCGTGGCGTGAACTGGCCACGGAGTGCCAAGGCAACATCAGCAGCCCGGACACCAACGATGGCCCGCCGATAACCAATCAGAAGGGATGAGGATTTTATGGAAGTTTTCTTGGGTAATGTTCAGATGTTTGCCTTCAACTTTGCCCCTAGAGGATGGGCGCTGTGCAACGGTCAGATCATCGGAATCAATCAGAATCAGGCGCTTTTTTCGTTGTTGGGGACAGTGTACGGCGGTAACGGCCAGCAGACTTTCGGGCTGCCCAACCTGCAGAGCCGTTTGCCGGTCTGTCAGGGGAGTGGCCCCGGCCTTACGCTACGGGTCATGGGGGAAGTCTCCGGCACCGAGCAAGTCACCGCTACCATCAACAACTTGCCAAACCACACCCACACCCTCGCTGGTCTCACCGCCACCACCACCGTGCAACTGGCCAATCCGGCGAGCAATCCGGCAGGCGCGCCAACGGCTACCAATGCCTATATCGGTGCTTCAGGTACAGGGCCGGGGCTGGCCAATATCTTCTCCGATGCCCAGGGTGCTTCGCCTGTTCCCCTCAAAGGCGCTGCGACCAGCATCAGCGGGACCATCACGCCCACCGGCAACGGCCTGCCACTGCCGATCATGAACCCTTATCTGGTGCTCAACTTCAGCATCGCACTGGAAGGCATCTTCCCGTCACGCAATTAACTGACGACCGGAGGGATCACATTCCTCCGGCTCCCCTCCTTGCTGGAGTAACAACCATGCTGCAAGCGGTTCAAAGCCGACATTTCGAGGCCCTTCAGGGCCGGGTCGGCACCCTGCATCTGCCCGATGGCAGTGCGCTGCAAATCCACATCGGTCAACTCGAAGAAAAGCCCCTGGCGAAAATGCGCTACAGCGAACGCACGCCGTTCAGCGTTGAATTGAGCAGCCTGGAACCGACGGAATTTGTCGATGGATTGTGTGCGCTGGAGTTGCCGGAGCTGGGTCGGGTGGACGGCATCTTCGTATCGCGGGTGCCGCCGATGGGGCGGGATCCGGTGCTGGGTTATTTCCACATCGTGTTCAACTGAACCGACATCAACCCATGTGGGAGCGATCGGGCCCGCTCCCACAGGGTTCCACATCATTTCAGGCGGGATACCACACCAGCCGTTCCGCCGCCGGGTTGCTTTCTTCAACCGTAAACCCCAGCGCCAGGTAATGCCGGCGCGCATGGGGATTGTTGGTCCAGACCACCGTAGCCACCGGGCAGCGAATCTGTTGCGCGGCTTTTTGCACGCCCAGCAGCACCTCGCGGCCATAACCCTTGCCCTGCGCCTGCGGGATGAAGGCGAGATACAACAGACGAATTTCGTTGGGGCCGAAGTCGGTGCTCAGCGCACCGATGGCCGTGCCAAGTTTCTCGACCACGTAGTGCATGGCATTTGGGTGGCTCTCGCCCATGCCCAGTTCCTGCACCTGAAATTGCTGGGCGACGATTTGTTGCACCAGTTCCTGTTCGCCGTCTATCAACTGCAAGTCCGGGCGCGCCGTCTGATACAGGTTGTGCAGAAACGGCCCATCCGTTGCCCGAGAAGGTCGCACCACCAAACCGTTTGCCATCATTGCTGCGTTGTCCGCCATCGTGCTCTCCGTTAGAAACCGCTTTCCCTGACCCCCAGCGCGGCCAACCGGCGCCATGCCACACCGAGCAACGATTCGCCGCTGCCCTGCACAACCACCACGCCGCGCAGCGGTTGCACGGGTGTCGAGGCGTCATCCAGCGCACTCAAGCGCGCGCCATATTGCGCCTGCACCGGCTCCGCCCGCTGCTGCTGATCGCGGCGTACGGCAATCGGCCCGTGGTGATCGGAGGTCAGTGCCTCCTGATCGACATAGGCCACGCCGTTGGTGTCGATTTCATTCAGTCGCACGGCAAGCGCCGGGTGCATCGGATCGTCGGCGATGAAGCGGCCACTGGCGCCGGTTTTGACTCGCCACAGCTCGGCTTCCGCCAGATAGCCGCGCAGCCGCACGCCGTCCTCGACCACCCGGGCCAGCGGATCATGGCTCGACAACCAGCGTCCGGCGCTCATGTTCGGTAGCAGATCGCGCACGCGGCCTGCATGCAGCGCGCGCAGTTGCAGGCGTTCTCGCTGGGCGCTCAGGCCACGGTATTCGGCGACCGCTTCCGCCAGACGCTGCTCGACAATGCCGGCATCGGCGGCGGTTTCGCTGCGGCTGGCCTGACGACGCATCAATAGCTGCTGAATCTGGATTTCCCGGCGCACGATGGCTAGCCGCGATTCGAGATCCGGGGATTGCAGTTCAATCAGTACATCGCCCTGAGCGACTTCTTGTCCGTCCTTTACGTTTACCGCTTTGACCCTTGCCGCCGTCGGCGCATGCAGGACACTGGCGCGCCCGGCCTCGAGCATGGTCGGCAACTCCACCGAACTGCGCCACGGCACGATCAGCACCAGCAACAGCCCGAGCAGCGCCAACGCACTGAGCAGCACGCGCGGGCCGTGCGCCTGCTCACGGCGGCTCCACCACTGGCGCCACTCACGCATGATCGGCAGAAAAATGAACCACACCAGTTCCACCAGCATCAGGAAGATCCCCAATACCTTGAAGAACAGGTGATAGACCGCCAGCGCGATCCCGAAAAACAAAGCCGCACGCCATAACCACGAGCCATACCCCCAGATCAGCAAACGCCGTTGCATCTTCGGCGACCACGGCTCCGGCGCCGGGGCGCCGTAACCAAACAAAAACTCCCGCAGGCGCCAGCGACACAAGGCAAACGCGCGCCCCTGCAAGTTGTCGACTTCCCAGAAGTCGCTGATCAGAAAGTAACCATCAAAGCGCATGAACGGATTGAGATTGACCACCAGCGTCGTGATCCACGTGGCGCTGGCGAGCATGAACGCCGCCGTGCGTCCCGGCCCATCCGGCAACAACGACCACGCCAGCAACGCGATACACGCCAACAGCAATTCCGCGAGCACACCGCCGGCACCGATCAGCAACCGCGCGCGGCGGTCATTGACCCGCCAGGCGTCGCTGACATCGGTATAGAACATCGGCAGCAAAACCATGAACGCCACTCCCATGCTCTGCACTCGACACCCGGCGCGCTTGGCCATGAACGCGTGGCCGAATTCGTGACAGAGCTTGGCAAAGAACAACGCCACGCCAAATGCCATTGCCCCGCCGAGGCTGAACAAGTGCGGAAAAGTGCCGACAAAACGCTGCCAGTCGCGCGAGACCAGAAACACACCCAACACCAGCGTCGCCGGTAATCCGTAGCGCAGCAGGCGCGGACCGAAGCGCGCAAGCCACGGCCACGCGCGATTGAGAAATGCGTCCGGGCGCCACAGCGGAATGCGGAAAAACAGGTATTGATGCAGGAGGATTTGCCACAGGCTTTGCTTCTGCGCCAAGGCCTTGAGGCGGTAGCTGGCGCGCTGTTGATCGTCGAGCGCAGAGATCAAATCGTGGCCGCGAAGAAATTCCAGCAACTGTTCAAGCTCCGTGCCGTCCAGCGGCAAGCCCGGCTCACGATTGGCGGCGCGCAAGACTTGCTCGGCGTCACCCAGCGACCAATGCCGCAGCAGACGCATCGCCGCCGCGCCGAGCTTGAAGTAACGGCCGCGCACAGGGTCGGCGAGGGTCCAGCGCGGCGAACCGTCCAATGCCGGCGCCGCGGACGACAGTTGCAGGTCGGCACGCAGGCTCGGCAGATTCATCTAGAGGCCTACGCTCTGACGCAAACCGGCCAGCGGCCGACGCAACAAGTACAGCGCCAGCGGCGCACGGTCGCCGAAGATTTTCGCCGTGCCACGCAGGCCGATGCGTGGCGGCGGCTCGGTAAAATTGGCGTCGAGCCGATAGGCCAGTTGACCGCCCGCCGTCGGCTGCGCCTCGTATGCCGAGCGCTCCAGTGTGGCGAGATGGCGTTTCAACGGATCGCTATCAAGAAACAGCGCCACTTCAGCGCCGGGCTCCAGCGAGATTGCATCACCCACCGCCAGTTCGATGCGCAATTCAGCCTGGTTCGGATCGGCAATTTCCATGAGGCGTTCGCCGGTCTGTACCGGTTTGCCGGTCAAGCGTTCGGCGTCGGCGAACACCGCAATGCCGTCACGCTCGGCGCGCACTTCGCTGCGATTCAACAGTTCGCGGGCGTAGTCACGTTCCGCGCGCTTCTGCTCGACGCGGGCGGCAAGCAAGTCAACTTTTGAGCTCGATTCGGCGTCGGCAAACGAACGCTGGGAATTGGATTTCAATTCAGCTTCGGCCACTCCCAGCGCACGTTCAGCAACATCGGCCTGCGCCTTCAGCGTGGTGCTTTCGAAACGCACCAGCACATCGCCGGTTTTCACCGTCTGATTGGGTTTGACCAGAAAATCGGCGATCACTCCGTCCAGCGGCGCCGCCACCACGCGACCACCCAGCGGCACCACTTCGGCCGGGGCCAGCACTGATTGACGCACCGGAAGCAACAGTCCGAGCAACAGCACCGCGACCAACGCCACCTGACGCTTACGGGTCCAGCGCAGCCGCCACGGTTTGCGCGGTTGCAGCGCCAGCCAGGCATGGCTGTAGGTGTCACCGAGCTGCGACAGCAAGACTTGTTCGGAAGGATTCCACGGCACATCGCGCGCCAGCCACAAGCCGCCAAACACTTGCGTGTCGCGATCAATCAGTGGCAGCCAAAACACCTGCGCCGCCGACAGCGTGCGCCAGTCAGCCTGGATGCTGTCGTTCAGCAATTCCGGGGCAATCACCCGTGCCTGCTGCAGCACACCCTGCTTGAACAACTGCGCCACGGCCTGCTCGACGAAGGCCACGAACGGCGCGTTGGGCTCCACCGCACTGACCCCGGTGACCGCCTGCACCTTGCCGGCAATCAACAACGCCGCATGACGAAAGCCGAACAGCGCCTGGCCATCGTTGACCAGGCTGTAGGCCAGTTGCGAGGCGTCGCGGGCAGCGCGGGTCTGGCGTTCAAGGTCAAGAAACCTGGCGAATACCTGCTCGGCGCCGCCGCTCACCGGGGCGTTCACTTAAGCTCCGGGAAACGTGCCGTGCCGCTCATGCCGGCCAGCAAGCCTTTGGCGTCGGGAAGTGTGGCGACCAGCAACAGGGTCTGACTGCCCTCATCGATTCGCGCGCCCAGGCGCTTGACCGTGGCATCGATCGGCTGGCCGGTTTCATCGGGAACGAAGCTGAAGGTCTGGCCAGGTTTGAGCCTGGCCATCCAGCGTGACGGCACCAGCAAATGAATTTCGAGGGTACGGTTATCGACGACATCAAGCAGTGGTGCGCCGGCCGGCACGCTTTCATAGCGCTGCACTTTGCGTTCGACCACTTGCCCGTCGAACGGTGCGATCACGCTGCAGCGTTTGACCTGCACCTGATACACCTGAGATTGCGCCTGGGTTTCGCTGACCTTGGCCTCGGCCCTCGCCACTTCGAAACGCCCGACGGAATTGAGTGCAGCCAACTGCTTGTTGTGCGCCAGCTCTTCACCGGCACCACGACTGGCCGCCTGCGCGGCATTGAGTTGCGCCTGATAGGCCGAACAATCGAACTTCGCCAGCGTATCGCCCTTCTTGAACGACTCGCCCTCGCTGAACGGCAACTCGACAATCCGCCCGGAAAGCTCACTGGCCAGCGTCGCCTGATCACGCGCCCGCAACACCCCGCGCGCCTCACTGCTCACGGTGGCCGCCGCCGTCCCCGGATTATCCAGCAGCGGATAGTCTGGCCCGGGCGTTTGCGCCTGAACTGCACACGTAACTAAGGTCAATCCGACAACCCAACCACGAAAACGCTGCATAACCGCTACTCCCTGACGGATGTGCGGAGTCTACGACAGCGGGGATTAGCGTCAAGCGAAAGGCCATCACTCTTCGGAAATGTAATGTTTCAAAAGAGACAGCCGCTCAATGACCGTTTAAGAGATGTAGGCACGCTCCGCCTTCCTACACGAGTTAGGAATGCTACCGATAGCGCATTGCGAAAAAGGCGATAGACAGGCTACCTATGGAAGTAAACGCGGGCCGAATGTACCTCTTTCTGCAACAACTTCTAATATTGGCGCCCTTAAATGGCTTGACCCTAGTCGGCATTGGTAGCCAAAACTGGCAAGCCGGTGCTGGAAATAAACCAGTGGAGTGAGCCCGCAATTATTTGGTGATTGACCTGCATGACGCACTCAATCTAGGATTGCCTTACTCAACCCCGTACGTAGCGATTCAGTTCGCTGGCAGTTGGGGTGAAGAAACCGGCTTAGGCCGGTTTTTTCGTTTCTGAGGAATGATTTGTGCGAACTGCTTTCTTTGTCGATGGCTACAACTTGTTTTATGGGCTGCTCGCTGGCACCCCCTATAAATGGCTCAATCTTGAAGGATTGCTGGTCCATGTGGCGTACATCGAAAACCCGCAAAACGCCGTTGTCTCGATTGACTATTTCACCTCCTCAATAAAACCCGAGCTCGCGACATTGGGCCGAATTTCAAAAGAGGCACAAGACACTTATATAAGGGCACTGCGCACGACCAATGTCAGGGTACATTTTGGTCGACATCACCTTGAACAGGCTAAAGCGCCTCGATTCATCGACAAAAACACCAAGGCCTCACGTCAGGACAAGGTCGACATCTGGAAGCTTGAAGAAAAGGAAACCGACGTTCATATAGCGATCAGCATGTACCGCACCGCCTGCCAGCAGATGATGTTCGCAACGCAAGAGCGTGTCGAACAACTCGTACTGGTTTCGAGTGACACCGATATCACTCCCGCATTGAGATCGATACGGACAGATTTTCCTCATCTAACCGTTGGCGTGATCCTTCCGCACAGGGCAGGTTTGAACCGGCCCACTCCAGGCTCTCTGAAAGATCACTCTCATTGGTTGCGACGTGTAATCACTGCGGATGAATTGCTTCTCCATCAGTTTCCTGACCGAGTAGCCACTCACAAAAAACCAGCGATCAAACCGGATTATTGGTAGTTACTTGCGCCGGATACACCGACTCCCATCCCCCGCCCAATGCCTTGTACAACCCGACCATCGCCAGCGAAACCCCGGTCGAGCTCTCAACCCATTGCTCCTGCGTCGCCAGCAACGCGCCTTGCACGGTGAGCACGTTGACGAAATCAACCACGCCTTCGACGTATTGCTGTTGCGCGGTGCGCAGGGCGATCTGGTTCTGGCGGACGGCTTCAGCGAGGCTGTCGCGGCGGCGTTGGCTGGCGTTGTAGGCGGTCAGCTGATCGTCGATTTCATGCCAGGCGCGCAGCACGGTTTGCTGGTAGGCGACGGCGGCTTCCTGCTGTTGAGCTTCGCGCAATTGCAACACGCCGCGCAGGCGTCCGCCGTCGAACAGCGGCAGGCTGAATTGCGGGCCGATGCCGAAGGCGCGTGAGCCCCACGAACCGAAGTCGCTGAGTTGCATGGCTTGCGAGCCGAGGTTGCCGGACAGGGTGATGCGCGGATAGAAATCGCCCTTGGCCACGCCGATATTGGCGGTGGCAGCGTGCAGGCGCGCTTCGGCCTGACGGATGTCCGGACGGCGTTCGGCCAGTTGCGACGGCAGGCCGATGGCGACTTGCAGCGGCGACTGCGGCACGGCGGCGTCTGTGGATAACTCTTTAGCGAGCGCTTGTGGCGGCTCACCCATCAGCAGGCTGATGGCGTTGATCAGTTGCGACTGACGTTGTTCCAGCGCCGGCAGACGCGATTCGATGGCGGCCACTTGCGCGGCGGCTTCGGCGACGTCCAGGTCAGTCGCCACGCCGTCAGCCAAACGCAGTTGCGAGAGTTTCAGGCTGTGCCGGGCGACGTCGAGGTTTTCTTCGGTGACCGCACGAGTGTTCTGTACGCCGCGCAGCTGAATGTAGTTTTGTGCGGTGTCAGCGAGTACCGCCAGCAACACGCCGCGACGGTCATTTTCGGCGACCTCAAGATTGGCGTCGGCGGCTTCGGTTTCGCGGCGCACGCGGCCCCAGAAATCCAGTTCCCAAGAGGCGGAGAAACCGGCGTCCCACAGATTGAAAGCGGAATCGCCGTTATGCCCGGACGGGTCGCTCAGGCCTTTGCCGCTGTTGCGTTCGCGGCCGTAACTGCCGCTCGCGGCAGTGTTCGGGTAACGGTCAGCACCGATCATTTGGCGGGCGGCGCGGCTTTGTTGCAGGCGGCTGCTGGCCAGTTGCAGGTCGAGGTTGCTCTTCACCGCACGCTGAGTGAGCGCGGAGAGTTGCGGGTCGCGAAAGACCTCCCACCAGCGTTCGTTCAACGGTTCGCTGACGGCTTGGCTGGGCGCGGACTTGGCCGGTTTGGCCCAGTCGGCGATTTGTGTGGCTTGAGGCTTTTGGAAGTCCGGGCCGACGGTGCAGGCGGTGAGGCTGACCACAAGCAAGGCACTTAAGGTGAGTGGCTGCCACTGGCCCAATCGCTGGCAAGCCAGCTCCCACAGAGACTTTGCAGGTTGTCCGAGAACTCTAGTCCCGCCGAGAAACCCTGTGGGAGCTGGCTTGCCAGCGATGAGGACAGCCGATTCAACACCAATCATCGCTGAGTCACCTCACGCACCGACGTCGCCGAACTGCGCGTATCGATACTCGCCTCCACCGACATCCCCACGCGCAACCGTTCGGCCAGCGGCTGACCCGGTTCGAGCATGATTTTCACCGGAATCCGCTGCACCACCTTGGTGAAGTTGCCGGTGGCGTTGTCCGGTTTCACCGCCGCAAAAGTCACACCGGTCGCCGGGGCAATACTTTCGACGCGACCACTCAACGCCTCGCCGCCGAGGCTGTCGACACGCACCTGCACTTCCTGACCCGGCTGCACGTCAGTCAGCTGCGTCTCCTGAAAATTCGCCACTACATAGGCCTGTTTCAGCGGCACCACCGCCAGCAGCTTGCTGCCCGGCGTTACGTAGGCGCCGACGCGCACGGCGCGCTCGCCGATCATGCCGTCCTGCGGGGCGGTGATGCGCGTGTAGGAGAGTTCGAAACTGGCGATTTCCAGCGCCGCTTGCGCGTGCTTCAAACTGCCTTCGGCGGCGTCGCGCTGAGCGCTGAGGATATCGACCTGCTTGCGCTCCGCCGCCAGTTTCGCCGTGGCCGTGTCGAGATGCGCCGTGGCCTGATCGATGCGGGTGCGCGCCTGTTGCGCGTTCTGCACCGTCCCGGCACCGACGCCGGCCAAATGGTTGTAGCGATTCAGTTCTTGCTGGGCGAAGGCCATTTCAGCCTTGGCCGAAACCACCGAAGCTTGCGCCTGAGCGATCACCGACGTCTGGCGCTCCAGCGTCGCCTTGGCGTTCTGCAACTGCGCTCGCGCCACCAGCGTTTGCGCATCCGCCGCTTCGGCTGAAGCGCGCAAATCGCGATCATCGATCAACGCCAACAATTGTCCGGCTTTGACTTGCTGGTTGTCTTCCACCAGCACTTCCTTGATAAACCCGGCCACGCGCGGCACGACCAGCGTGTAATCAGCGGAGACAAAGGCATCGTTGGTGGTTTGCTCGGTGCGTTTGCCGAACAGACCGGGCAGCGCCAGGTACACCAGCACGCCTACGGCCAGCGCGGCCGCCACGGCCACCGCGAGTTTTTGCTTTGCTTGAGTCGTCATAAAAACCTTCTGTTTCAGTACAGCCATCAGGTCGGCGCGCGCGGTGGATAGATCCGCGTCGGCAGCCAGAAAATCAGCAGGATCAACGCCACCGCGACGCCGGCCATGCACACATAGAGATCGGAAGAGGTCAGCACCACGGCTTGTTCGTGCAGTCGATGGGCAAGGCCCGGATCGCTGTGATCGGTCATCGGCGAATTGCCGAGGCTGTCGACCAACATGCTCGAATGGAAATGCAGGCGCGAGGTGGTCAGCGCCTCGATCACGCCGGTAGCGACCACGGCTGACAGGCCTTTAACGGTGTTGAACCACGCCGAGGCAAACGGCCCGTCCAGCGGCGTGATGCTGCCGGTCGACAGCATCAGCAACGGCAACACCGCCATCGGCTGGCCGAAAATCTGCAGCCACTGCAGCACGTAGAAATCGTCACGAATCCATTGCGAAGTCAGTTGCGATCCACCCAGGCAGGACAACGCCAACATGCTCAAGCCGATGCCGAGCACCCAGCGACAATCCACCCAGCGCAGGTTGCACAGCGCCGCCACCAGCGGCAGTGCGATCAACTGCGGCAATGCGGCGATCAACATGATCGGCGCGGTCTGCACCGGGCGATAGCCCTGCACCTGGGCCAGGTAACTCGACGGAATCAACACCACCGCCAACAGCACCACCAACACCCCGGCCAGGGTCATCAAGGCGAACGACAGGTTGCGGATGCCGAGCATCTGCAATTTGAAAAACGGAATCGGCTGCGACCACTCGTTGATCAGAAACGCCACCAGCAGCAGCGAACCGGCGCCGAGCAATCCACAGATCAGGCTCGACTCGAACCAGTCCAGTCGATTGCCCTGCAACAGACCGATGACCAGCATGCAGATCGCCGGAAAGCCCAGCAGCAGGCCTTTCCAGTTGAACGACTTGAGGCGCTCCAGACGCAGCGGATCCTGCGGCAAGCCATACGCCACAGCGGCCATGGCGATCAGGCAGGGCACGATGATCTGCCAGAACGTCCACTGCCAGCCGACGTACTCGGTCCACAAACCGGCCAGCGGTGTACCGAGGCCCGGGCCGAACGTCGCCGTCAGCGCATAACCGGCCAGGCCATAGAGTTTGATGTTGGCCGGCAAAAAACGCAGCGCGACAGTCATCAGCATTGGCGGCAGCGCGCCGCCGGCCAGACCTTGCAGGATGCGCATCAACAGCAGGCTTTCGTAGTTCGGCGCGAACGGGCAGAGCACGCCGAGCAAGGTGAACAGACCGATCGCGCAGAGGGTGAAGCGGCGCAGCGAGAAGGTCACCGAACACCACGGCGCGAACGCCATGGCCGCGACCGAGGTGGCGGTGTAGCTGGCGACCAGCCAGGTGCCTTCGTCGTAACCGATGTTCAACCCGCCACGGATGTCGGCCAGGGCCACTTTGGTGACCATCTCGTTAAGGCCCGACACCAGCACCGCCAGCAATACGCCGACCAGGCCGATGATGATCCGCGCCCCGAACACCGGTGGCGTGATCGCCTTTGCCGGGCTGGCCGCAGCGATGGGCGCTGCCGCCGTCAGGGATGTCATGAATACACACTCCGAAGGGAAAAATACCGGAGCATCTTAGTCGGGCTTGGCAATGACGAAAACTGACTTATTGGCAGGTTATAAGTGCGTCAGACGCAATCATTAAAGCAACAGATCGCAGCCTTCGGCAGCTCCTACAGGGATATGCATTTCAATGTAGGAGCTGCCGAAGGCTGCGATCTTTTGATCTTCAGGGCTGTGCCGCCAACCACGTTTCGTCGCAGCAGGTCTTTAGGGTTTCACGCAGCCAACGATGCGCCGGATCCTTGTCGAAACGCGGGTGCCAGGCCTGGGTCAGCATCAGGGTTGGCAATGGAATTGGCAGGTCGAACGAGCGCAGCTTCAAGCCGAGCCGACGCACGCTGAGCAGCGCTTCCTTGGGCACCGGCAGAATCAGATCGGAATCCGGCAGCGCGAACATCGCCGCATGGAAACTCGGCGCGATCACCGCCACGCGCCGCTCCAGGCCCAGCGCATTCAGCGCGGTATCAATCGGGCCACGGGCAATGCCCCGGCGCGACATGCTGATATGGGAAAACCCGGCGTAGCGTTCGGCAGTGATTTCGCCATCCAGCAACGGATGGTCCTCACGCACCAGGCCAACGAAATGCGTGGAAAACAGGTTTTGCACTTTGACTTCCGGGGTGACCGGTCGGGTGTTGCTGACACTCAGGTCGATCCGCCCTTCTCGCAGCGCTTCATCGTCGCCATCGCCTTCCGGGACGAAGCGCAATTCGCAGTGCGGAGCCAGTTGATCGAGGGTGTCGAACAGCTTGCCGCCATAGACGCCGATGAAAAAGTCATTGGCGCGGATACTGAAGCGCCGGCGTAGCGTGCCCAGTTCCACGGTGTCGGCGGAGCGGAACAGCAGCGCGGCTTGCTCGACCACATCGCGGACTTGCTCGCGCAACTCAAGCGCCTTGGGGGTCGGCACCAGGCCACGACCGGCCCGCACGAGGATCGGATCGCCGATGGCTTCGCGGATTCGCGTCAGCGTGCGGCTCATGGCGGCCGGGCTGAGGTTCATCCGCCGCGCAGCGCCGACCACACTGCCTTCGTCGAGCAACGCGTCGAGGGCGACCAAAAGGTTCATGTCCGGGAGTTGCATGCTGAGCACTCGTGGCCGATCAGGATTGATCTGTGCGCAATGCTAGCAAACATCCTTGATATATGGAGGCGCCCGACAGGACGCCATCGCTGGCAAGCCAGCTCCCACAGGTTTTGTGGTGTTCTAGGTTTTGTGAACGCCCCCATCACTGTGGGAGCTGGCTTGCCAGCGATGCCGCCAGCCGGCACGCCACAAAACTACCGCTGCATCCCCCACCGCTTGACAGTCACCCGCTCCAGCGTATCGAACACCAGATTCTCCACCAGCAAGCCAATCAAAATCACCACCGCCAACCCGGCAAACACCTTGTCGGTATACAGCTCATTACGATTCTGAAAGATGTACCAACCCAGCCCACCCTTGCCACTGGTCGCGCCAAACACCAGTTCAGCCGCGATCAACGTGCGCCAGGCAAACGCCCAGCCAATCTTCAGCCCGGCCAGAATCGACGGCAGCGCCGCCGGGATCAGAATGAACAGTACCAACCGCAGACCCTTCAAACCGTAATTGCGCCCGGCCATGCGCAGCGTTTCAGACACGCCGAGAAACCCCGCGTAAGTGTTCAGCGCCAAGGCCCACAACACCGAATGCACCAACACAAAAATCAGGCTGTTCTGCCCCAGGCCAAACCAAAGCAGCGCCAAGGGCAGCAAGGCAATCGCCGGTAGCGGGTTGAACATCGAGGTCATCGTGCTCAGCAGATCGCGGCCCAACTGCGTCGACACCGCCAACGTGGTCAGGGCAAACGCCAAGACAATGCCGATCAGATACCCCTTGATCAGCACCACCAGCGATATCCACACCTTGGCCAGCAGTTCACCGCTGAGCAAGCCATCGAACAGCGCATGGCTGGTCTGCAGAAAACTCGGCAGCATCAGATCATTGTTCTGGATCCGCGCGACCACTTCCCACAGCACCGCCAGCACAATCAGGATCAGGCTTTTACGCAGCCAGCCCTGTTGCCACAGCCGCGTGCCGAGGGACAGTTCTCGCTCGACCGGCACCTCTTTCAGCGGCTCCAACACAATTTCGAATTCTTCACGCACGGATGATGAATGGCTCATCGGGTACTCCTCCTGGCCGCTCAATAGGCGATGCGAATATCGTTGAAGTCGTGGTCACGTTCGGTTTCTGGCGACTGGCCTTCGTCGAACAACAGACGATGAATACGCCGCGCCGATTCCTGAAACGCCACGCCACCCAGGCTGTGCAAATCGTATTGATGGCTGTGCACTTCGGCACGTACCCGGCCCGGATGCGGCGACAGCAGCAAAATGCGATTGCCGACCACCAGTGCTTCTTCAATCGAGTGGGTGACGAACAACAGGGTGAAGCGCACTTCTTCCCAGAGCAGCAGCAATTCTTCCTGCATCTTGCGGCGGGTCAGCGCATCGAGTGCGGCGAATGGCTCGTCCATCAAGAGGATTTTCGGCTGCATCGCCAACGCCCGGGCAATCGCCACGCGCGCCTTCATGCCGCCGGACAAGGTATGCGGATAGGCATCGGCAAAAGCTGCGAGCCCAACCTTTTCCAGATAGTGCAGTGCGCGTTCTTCCGCCTCTTTTTTCTTCAGCGTGCGCGAGGCCAGCAGCGGAAACATCACGTTCTGCTTCACGGTTTTCCACGGCGGCAGCTGATCGAATTCCTGAAACACCACGATCCGGTCCGGCCCCGGTGCGTCAACACGCTGGCCTTGCAGGCGGATCTCGCCTTCGCACGGTTGAATGAACCCGGCGACCGCTTTGAGCAAGGTCGATTTGCCGCAACCGGACGGGCCGAGCAGCACATAACGATCGGCCGGATCAATTTCGAAACTGACCTGATGGGTGGCGCGCACCACGCGTTGCGGCGTGCGGTATTCGAGGCTGACGTGATCGACGGCCAGCAGCGCTTCGCTGCGGGCGATCGGGTTGCTGGCCGCGTGGCCTGGCAAGGGAGCGTTCATTTTTTGATCAATCTCCGCTGAATCAGAAAGGCGCGTCGCCCTGGATGGTCGTGCGATACAGCTTGCGGCGCAGGTGCGCGGGGCAGCCGGCGGCAAGATGGATCAGCGAACGGTTGTCCCAGAACACCAGGTCGTGGGGCTGCCACTGATGGCGGTAGATGTTTTGCGGCAGCACGCTGTGGGCATAGAGCTCGCTCAGCAGTTGCTGGCTCTCGTCTTCCGGCAGGCCGACGATGCGCGTGGTGAAACCCTCGCTGACGAACAGCGCCTTGCGGCCATTTTCCGGGTGCGTGCGCACCACCGGGTGCACCACTTCCGCCACTTGAGCGAGTTGCTCCGGGGTCAGGGTCGGACGCCAGTTGCCTTCGAATTTGGTTTCGCTGTAGCGCGCGGTGTAGGAATGCGCGGCGCGGCGTCCATCGACTGCTTTGCGCAAGGCTTCGGGCAAGTTGTCCCAGGCCTTGTGCATGTCGGCGAACAACGTGTCGCCGCCCTCGGAAGGCAGCTCTTGCGCATGCAGCATCGAGCCAAGGCTCGGCAACTCTTTATAGGAGAGGTCGGAGTGCCAAAACTTGCCGGCATCGCCGAGGCCGATGTTCTGGCCGTTCTCGATGATGTTGGAAACGATGAGGATTTCCGGGTGACTGACCAGCAGGAACTGCTTGAGCACGTGGATCTGCAGCACGCCGAAGCGGCGGCTGAAGTCGATTTGTTGTTGCGGGGTAATTTGTTGGTCGCGGAATACCACAACGTGGTGATCCAGATGCGCGCGATGAATGCGCGCAAAGTCCTGATCATTGATCGGCCGACTGAGGTCGAGGCCGATGATTTCGGCGCCGACGGCACCACTGAAAGGACGGATTTCAAAGGATTGCGGCGCGGCGGTCGCGGCGCTTGGGGAAGCAGTAGCTGCGGACATCTTTCCATCTCCCACGCACGGCGCGCTCACGGGCGCGCTCGTCGATCAGACACTCACGCTGAATTGCGTGTTGGTTCAGCTCGTGCGGCGCGCCGATTGGTCGGCAGGTACGCAGGGAGACGACTTTATAGCTATAAGAATTGGAAATTAAATACCGTTAATGAATAACGATATGGCGATTGGTGAGGAATGGACTGAGTGGTGAGTGACGGTTTTTGTCACTTACTGACTGGGATGTGGTGTGTGGGCTGCCGTCATCGCTGGCAAGCCAGCTCCCACAGGGTTTTGGGTAGAACACTTCTATGTGTCCGACATAAAACTTGTGGGAGCTGGCTTGCCAGCGATGAGGCCAGAAAGGCCAATGAAGATCTAGCGCTCGTGCAACGCCTCAGCCCGTGCCCGAATGATCGGTTTGAGCAGGTAGCTCAACACCGACTTCTTGCCGGTAATGATGTCCACCGACGCAACCATCCCCGGAATGATCAACAACGGCTTTTCATCGGTGCCCAAGTGGCTGCGCTCAGTGCGCACCTTGATCACGTAATACGTGGTTTTCTTGTCTTCGTCGGTGATGGTGTCCGCGCCAATCTGCTCCAGTTGCGCCTTCAGCCCACCGTAAATGGTGTAGTCATACGCGGTGAATTTGACGATCGCTTCCTGCCCCGGATGCAGGAAGGCAATGTCCTGCGGACGGATCTTCGCTTCGACCAGCAAGGTGTCGTCCAGCGGCACGATTTCGACCATGTCGCTGCCCGGCTGAATCACGCCACCGATGGTGTTGACCAGCAACTTGTTGACGATACCGCGCACCGGCGATGTCACCAGCGTACGGCTGACGCGGTCTTCCAGCGCCTTGCCGGTAGCACTGGCCTTGTTCAGGTCAGTGCGTGCTTCGTTAAGCTGAGTCAGCGCTTCGCTGCGGAATTTGCCGCGTGTCTCGTCGATCTTGCGCTGCACTTCCTTGATCGCCGATTCGGCGCGCGGGATGGCCAGCGTAGTGGCGTCGAGCTGACCGCGTGTTTCCACCTCGGCGCGCTTCAGACGCAAGACTTCTACCGGGGACACTGCGCCCTGCGCCACCAGCGGCTCGGACATGTTGATTTCCTGGCGCTGCAAGCCGAGTTGCTGACGATACTGCGCTTGCTTGGAGGCGAATTCGCGCAGCTCTTGCTGACGCTGAATCAACTGTTCCTGCAACCCGCCAATCTCGTCGTGCAATTGCTGACGGCGGCTGATGTACAGCGACTCTTCACTTTTCGCCTGACCGGGCACGGCTTTGAGCACGTCCTCGGGGAAATTCAGCGGGCGGTCATCGACCTCAGCGCTCAGACGCTCAACGCGCAACAGCATCGACAGGCGATCGGCCTCGGTTTCGCCGACGTTGGAGGCAAATCGCGTGTCGTCGAGGCGAATCAGCGGTGCGCCGGCTTCGACGATCTGGCCTTCCTTGACGAACAGTTCGGAGACAATCCCGCCCTCAAGGTTCTGGATTTTCTGGATCTTCGACGACGGAATCGCCTTGCCATCGCCCTTGGTCACTTCGTCGATCACGGCGAAATTGGCCCAGAGCATGAGGAACACGAAGAAGCCGATGATCGCCCAGATGGTCAGGCGCACGACGCGCGGGGCGTCCTCGATCAGCGCTTTGTTGACCTCCGGCAGCGGCTGGCCCTGCAGCGATGCCGAGCCCTTGAAGTAGCGACGGATCGAATCCTTGAAACCCGACTTAAGCAACACTGATCTGCCCCTTCTTCAACGCTTCCATCACGGCGGCTTTCGGGCCATCGGCAAGAATTTGTCCACGGTCGATCACCAGCAGACGATCCACCAGCGACAACAGTGAAGCCCGGTGCGTAACCAGCACCACGGTTTTGTTTTCGATCACGGCGGCGAGGCGCTGTTTGAGGCGTTCTTCACCGGTGTTGTCCATCGCGCTGGTGGGTTCATCCATCAACAGGATGGGCGGATTGAGCAATAGCGCTCGGGCCAGCGCGACGTTTTGTCGTTGGCCACCGGAGAGGTTTTGCCCGCGCTCGCCGACTTGCAGCTCATAGCCTTGCGGGTGCAGACGGGCGAATTCGTGGACGCCGGCCAGTTCGGCAGCTTGCAGGACGAGTTCGTCTTCTACATAACGTGCGCCGGAAACCAGGTTGTCACGCAGGGTGCCGGCCAGCAGTTGGATGTCTTGCGGTACGTAGCCGATGTTGTAGCGCAGCTCACTGACGTCGATCTGGCGGATATCCACACCGTCGACCAGCAACGCGCCGTCATCCGGCTGATACAGACCCACCAGCAATTTGGCGAGGGAGCTTTTGCCCGAGCCGCTGCGGCCGATGATGCCGATTTTCTCGCCGGGACGGATCACCAGATTGATGTTCTTCAGCGCCGGGTTCTGTTGTTCCGGGTAGGTGAAGTTGAGCTGGCGGCACTCGATCGCGCCTTGCAAAACCTTGCGGCTCAGCGGGCGTTCTTCGAAGTTGCGCTCTTGCGGCAGCTCCATCATCTGGTCGACCGAAGTCATGGTGACACGGGCTTGCTGATAACGGGTCAGCAGACCCGACAGCGAGGCCAGTGGGCTCAGTGCACGACCACTGAGCATGTAGCAGGCAATCAGACCGCCCATGCTCAGGTTGCCGGCGATGATCTGGTACACGCCGAAGACGATCATGATCACCCCGGCCAGTTGCTGGATCAGCAGGGTGATGTTCATCGCCAGGCCGGAGAGCATTTTCACCCGCAGCTCGAGGCGGCTGAGGGTGCCGATGGTTTGTTCCCACTGGTATTGGCGTTCGCTTTCGGCGTTGTTGACCTTGACCGCGTCGAGGCCGGCGAGGGTTTCGATCAGGCTCGACTGGCGCTCGGCGCCGAGGGCCATGGTGCGTTCCATGGTGGCCACCAGCGGCTTCTGCAACGCATAGCCGATCAGCAGGGCAATCGGGAACGCCAGCACCGGAATCCACACCAGATGCCCGCCGAGAATGGCGATAACGATGAAGATCAGGATGGTGAACGGCAGGTCGATCAGACTGGTCAGCGTCAGCGAGGCGAGGAAGTCGCGCAGGCTCTGAAACTCGTGGATGTTCTGCGCGAAACTGCCGACTCGCGCCGGACGGTATTTCATGGCCATGCCGACGATGCGTTCGAACAGCGTCGCGGAAATGATCAGGTCGGTTTTCTTCCCGGCCAGATCCAGGCACAGGGCGCGCAGGCTCTTGAGGATCAGGTCGAAAATGTAGGCGCCAGTGATACCGAGGGCCAGCACCCACAGGGTCGCTTCGGCCTGATTCGGCACCACGCGGTCGTAGACGTTCATCACGAACAGCGGTGCAGCCATGGCGATGATGTTGATCAGGAAACTGGCGGCAATCGCATCGGCATACAGCCAGCGCGAACGCTTGAGGGTGTCGCGGAACCACGAACGCGCACGCGGAATCAGCGTGCCGTGGTTGACGTCGAATTTGTGTTGCGGCTGGGCGAAGAACACTTTGCCGGTGTAGTCATCGACGAGCAGCTCGCGGCTGACCACGGACTCGCCGCCGTCGCTTTCGCTGAGCAGCACCCGCGCGTCGTTGTCACCCTGCCAGCCGAGCAGGACGGCACTGCGGCCATCCTTGAGCAGCAGCAACGCCGGCATGGCGATCGCCGGAATTTCTTCCAGTTTGCGCTGCAGCACCCGACCTTGCAGGCCGGCGCGAGCCGCTGCGCGAGGCAGCAACTCGACACTCAAACGTTGTTTGGGCAGCGGCAGACCGGTGGTCAGCATCGCCGCGCTGGCGGGCTTCTGGTGCAGCATGCAAAGGGCGAGCAGACCGTCCAGTAACGGATCGTCGTGCAACGCGCGTGGATCATGACTGAGATGAACTCGACTGACTTCTGATTCCACGCTCGACACTCTTTGACAGTTGAAAAGGGCTGACTCAATTCATCCCAGGCAGCTGAACCTTGGGCTTCACGTCGTTCTGCACAACGGATGCCAATGGCGCGAC
This sequence comes from Pseudomonas sp. 4CAES_32.4, assembly GCF_058136335.1. Classification (NCBI taxonomy): domain Bacteria; kingdom Pseudomonadati; phylum Pseudomonadota; class Gammaproteobacteria; order Pseudomonadales; family Pseudomonadaceae; genus Pseudomonas; species Pseudomonas sp. 4CAES_32.4. The sequence continues at coordinate 168,313 of NZ_CM176882.1, read as the reverse complement.
AACGCCTTGGCTTCTGAGCAATTCGCCCATGGTCGCCTTGATTCGGTACTGAGTAAATAACTGAATGTTTTTGATTTCCGCCAGACGCCGCGAAGCGGTGAACAGCTCGTTTTCGCTGTCGAGCAAATCGAGCAGGGTGCGTTCGCCAAGGCTGAACTGACGCTGGTAAGCGGTGCGCACCGAGGTGCTGTGGTCAACGTACTGCTGAGCGATGGGCACCTGCGCATTGGCGTTGTTCAAGGCGTTCCAGGCCAGACCCAGCTCTTCATTCAACTGACGCAAGGCGTTGTTACGGATGTCCAGCGCCTGGTTCGACAGGTACGACTTGGATTCCAGATCAGCCTTGTTGCTGCCACCGGAATAGAGGTTGAAGCGCATGCGCAGCATGGCTTGCCATTCGTTGTTGTGCCCGTTCTGGCCGTCGAGATCGTTGTCAGCGGTGCGGCCCAGTTCGGCGTCGAAACGCGGGTAGAAGGTCGACTTGGCGGTTTCGTACTGCTTCTCGGCGGCGGCGATGTCGGACTCGGCCGAACGCAGGATCGGGCTGTTTTCCAGCATCTGCTGGCGCGCTTCATTGAGGTTGGCCGGCATCATCGCCATGAACGGTGCCGGACGCTCAAGTTGATCGGGCATCTGGCCAACGGCGCTGAGGAAATTGGTTTCCGAGTCGGCCAGATTGGTCTGCTCGGTGATCAGGTTGTTGCGGGCCTGAGCCATCCGCGCTTCGGCCTGATCGAGGTCGGCGCCGCTGCCGACGCCGCGCTGGGTGCGCAACTGGATCTGGTCGTAGATACGCTGGTGGCTCTTGAGGTTGTCTTCGGCCAGACGCACGAACTCACGACGGGTCAGCACGTCCAGATACACTTGGGCGACGGTCAGCGCGGTGCGCTCGGAAGTGCCGAGCAAGGAATAAGCGCGGGAATTAACGGTGGCTTGTTGACGCCCCACTTCGCTGGACGTCGCAAAACCGTCAAAGACCATTTGCGAGAGACGTAAACTTGACTCGCTACGGTTCAGAGTCTCCCAGTGGTTGCTGTTTCCGGCAGCGCGAGTGGTCACGCTGTCGGTGCCTTCACGGCCATAACCGCCGAGCAGATCGACCTTCGGCAGGTATCCACCTTTCGCTGCTCTTAATTGATAATCCGCGGCCAAACGACTGTTGACCCCCGCCTGAATCTCCGGATGGACATCCATGGCCTGTTGCATGGCTTCTGGTAAGGATTGTGCTTGTGCAAACGAGGCGGCGAGAGCGAAGGGTAGTGCCTTGAACAAATGCGAACGCATGGTAAAGATTTCCCAGTACTTCTTGTCTTGAATCACAGCTAAACGTGCTGCTGCGTCGGATGATTGACGACTGGATTGACCGTATGTCGGAAAGTTCAAAACAGGAACTGGATCACACGCAAAAGGACAGGTCGCCGCGGAAATATCAATGTGACATTAGTGGGGCGATTGTTTAGGATGGCACCCATAAGGTCAATAGTTTGGCATAAAGTTAATAGCGAAAGAATCTAGCCAAATTATTGACGATTACACGCGTCAAACTTGTTTCGCAAATTTTTAAAGTACGTCCAGACTGAATCGGCGCCCATGCCTTCAGGTCCATGGAAGTCAACTGAACGTGACACCCCGGAGAGTCTTCAATGAGCAGTGTTGTTGCCATCGTCAAAAGCATTGTTGGTCAGGTATTCGTGGTGTCTCCAGAGGGCGTGCGTCGCGTACTCGTTGAAGGTGATCGCCTGTTTGTCGGCGATCAGATTGACACCGGCCTCTCCGGCGCCGTGTCGCTTGAATTGGCTGATGGCCGCACCCTCGACCTCGGTCGCGAAACCCAGTGGAGCGCCAACGCGCCCGACTCCAGCACTGACCTGGCCGAAGCCACTGCGCAGGCAGCGCCGTCTGTAGAAGAACTGCAGCAAGCCATCGCTGCGGGCGTCGACCCGACCACCGCGCTGGACGCCACCGCTGCCGGCCCGAGCGCCGCAGGCACGGGCGGCGCTGCGGGTGGCGGTCACAGTTTCGTGATGCTCGACGCCACCGCCGGTCGCGTTGACCCGACCATTGGTTTCCCGACGGCGGGGATCAACTCCGGCGGGCAAATCGCCCAGGACACCACCGGCGGCCAGACCACCGACACCACTGCGAATGCCCAGCGTGAGTCGACCCTGAGCCTCAGCGCCACGCCGACCATCACTGAAGCCGGCGGCGTGCTGGTGTACACCGCGACCCTGACCCAGGCGCCGCTGACCGACCTGACCATTACCCTGTCTAACGGCGCGGTGATCGTGATTCCGGCCGGCTCCACCACCGGCACCGTCAATGTGCCGCTGGCGCCGAACGACACTGTTTATAACGACCCGACCCAGATCAACGTGACCGTCACTGGCACCACCGGCGGTGGCGGCATCACCGTGACGCCGCCGACCGTTCCGGCCACGACGCAGGTTACCGACACCATCGACACCACCACCGTCACCCTGACGGCGGGTTCGAGTGTCACCGAAGGTGGCCAGATCACTTACACCGCGACCCTGACCAACCCCGCGCAAACCCCGGTCACCGTCACCTTGTCGAACGGTTCGACCATCACCATCGGCGCGGGCCAAACCACCGGCACCGTCAACGTGCCGACTGCGGCCAACGACGTTTACAACAATGGCAGCACCGTCACTACCACAATCACTGGTGCCAGCGGCGGCAACTTTGAAAACCTGGTGCCGAACCCGACGCCAGCGGTGACCACCATCACCGATTCGATCGACACCACCAACCTGACCCTGACTGCCACCGGCACCGTGGTCGAGGGTGGCCAGATCACTTACACCGCGACCCTGACCAACCCGGCGCAAACCCCGGTCACCGTCACCCTGTCGAACGGTTCGACCATCACCATCGGCGCGGGCCAAACCACCGGCACCGTCAACGTGCCGACTGCGGCCAACGACGTCTACAACAATAGCGGCACGGTCAGCACCACCATTACCGGCGCTACGGGCGGCAACTTCGAAAATCTGCTGCCGAGCACCACGCCAGCGACCACCATCGTTACCGATTCGATCGATACCACCAGCGTGAGCCTCACCGCCACCGGCACGGTCGTCGAGGGTGGCCAGATCACCTACACCGCGACCCTGACCAACGCCGCGCAGACGCCGGTGACGATCACTCTGTCGAACGGCTCGACCATCACCATTGAAGCCGGCAAAACCACCGGTTCCGTCAACGTGCCGACAGCGGCCAACGACGTTTACAACAATGGCAGCACCGTCAGCACCACCATTACCGGCGCTACCGGCGGCAACTTTGAAAACCTGGTGCCGAACACCACGCCAGCGACCACTACCATTACCGATTCGATTGACGACACCAACCTGTCGCTGACAGCGACCGGAACCGTGGCCGAAGGTGGTTCGATCGTTTACACCGCGACCCTGACCAATCCGGCCGGTACGCCGGTGACCGTGACCCTGTCGAACGGCGCGGTGATTACTATCGAAGCCGGTAAAACCACCGGCACCGTGACCGTCGCGGCGCCTGCCGATGACGTCTACAAAGACGCCGGCAAAGTCGAAGTCACGATCAAGGACGCTACTGGCGGCAACTTCGAGAATCTGCTGCCGAGCACTGTTCCGGCCGTGACCGAAGTCACCGACACCATCGACACCTCGACCGTCAAACTGACCGCCGATACCTCGGTGGCTGAAGGCGGCACCGTCACGTACACCGCCACTGTTGGCGCGCCAGTGACTGGCTCGCCTGTCGTGGTTACCTTGGCCAACGGCCAGAGCATCACCATTGAAGTCGGCAAAACCACCGGCACCGTGACAACCACTGCGCCGAATGATGCGTTGACCGGCAATGCGCCGCTGACCAACTCGATCACTGGCGTTACCGGCGGGAATTACGAAGATCTGGTGGCCGACAAGACCCCGGTATCGACCACGGTTACTGACGTCAACGACACCACCAACCTGTCGCTCAGCGCCACCGGTTCTGTGGCTGAAGGCGGTTCGATCGTTTACACCGCAACACTGACCAACGCCGCAGGTTCGCCCGTCACCGTCACCCTGTCGAACGGTTCGGTAATCACCATCGAAGCCGGCAAAACCACCGGCACCGTGACCGTCGCGGCGCCTGCCGATGACGTCTATAAAGACGCCGGCAAAGTCGAAGTCACGATCAAGGACGCCACCGGCGGCAACTTCGAGAATCTGCTGCCGAGCACCGTGCCAGCCGTCACCGAAGTGACCGACACCGTCGACACCACCACCGTCAAACTCACCGCTACCGAAAGTGCGGCTGAAGGCGGCACCGTCACTTACACCGCTACCGTGGGCGCGCCAGTCACTGGCACGCCTGTCGTCGTGACCCTGGCCAACGGTCAGAACATCACCATCGAAGTCGGCAAGACCACCGGCACCGTGACCACCACCGCGCCGAACGATGCGCTGAATGGCCATGCACCGCTGACCAACGCAATCACTGGCGTAAGCGGTGGCAACTACGAAGACCTGGTGGCTGATAAAACGCCAGTCAGCACCACCGTCACCGACACCCCTGACACCACCGATCTGACGCTTAGCGCGACCGGTACCGTGGCTGAAGGTGGTTCGATCGTTTACACCGCGACCCTGACCAATCCGGCCGGCACCCCGGTGACCGTGACCCTGAGCAACGGCTCGGTGATCACCATCGAGGCCGGTAAAACTACCGGCACCGTGACCGTCGCCGCACCTGCCGATGACGTCTACAAAGACGCCGGCAAAGTTGAAGTGACCATCAAGGACGCTACCGGCGGCAACTTCGAGAACCTGGTGCCAAGCACCGTTCCAGCCGTCACCGAAGTCACCGATACCATCGACACCTCGACGGTGAAACTGACCGCCACCGAGACCGCTGCTGAAGGCGGCACCGTCACCTACACCGCGACTGTTGGCGCACCAGTGACGGGCTCGCCTGTCGTCGTGACCTTGGCCAACGGCCAGACCATCACCATCGCCGTCGGCCAGACCACAGGCACCGCGACCGCCATTGCACCGAACGATGCGCTGACCGGTCATGCTCCTCTGACCAACTCGATCACCGAAGTCAGCGGTGGCAACTACGAAAATCTGGTCGCCGACAAGACGCCAGTCAGCACCACTGTCACCGACACCACTGACACGACCGATCTGACGCTGAGCGCGACCGGAACGGTGGCCGAGGGCGGCCAGATCACTTACACCGCCACCCTGACCAACGCTGCAGGTTCGCCTGTCACCGTGACGCTGTCGAACGGCTCGGTAATCACCATCGATGCTGGCAAAACCACCGGCACCGTGACCGTCGCTGCGCCTGCCGATGACGTCTATAAAGACGCCGGCAAAGTTGAAGTGACCATCAAGGACGCCACCGGCGGCAACTTCGAGAACCTGGTGCCAAGCACCGTTCCAGCCGTCACCGACGTCACCGATACCATCGACACCTCGACGGTCAAACTGACCGCGACCGAGACCGCCGCCGAAGGCGGCACGGTCACTTACACCGCCACAGTTGGCGCGCCGGTGACCGGTTCGCCTGTCGTCGTGACTCTGGCCAACGGCCAGAACATCACCATCGCTGTCGGCCAAACCACCGGCACCGTGTCGACCACCGCGCCGAACGACGTGCTGGCCGGCCATGCCCCGCTGACCAACTCGATCACCAACGTCAGCGGCGGCAACTACGAAAATCTGGTCGCTGACAAAACCCCGGTCAGCACCACTGTGACCGACACCGTCGACACCACCACCGTTTCGCTGACCGCCACCGGCAACGTCAACGAAGGCGGGCAGATCGTCTACACCGCGACGCTGACCAACCCGGCCGGCACGCCAGTGACCGTGACCCTGAGCAACGGTTCGACCATCATCATCGACGCCGGCAAGACCACCGGCACCGTGACCGTTCCAGCCCCTGCCGATGACGTCTACAAAGACGCCGGCAAAGTCGAAGTGACCATCAAGGGCACCGACGGCGGCAATTTCGAAAACCTGGTGGCCAATCCGACGCCAGCGGTGACCAACGTTGCCGATACGATCAACACCACGCACCTGACCCTCAGCGCTGAAAGCTATGTGCTCGAAGGCACGTCGATCACGTACACCGCGACCCTGACCAACGCCGCGCAAACCCCGGTGACCGTCAACCTGAGCAACGGCCAGACCATCACCATCGAGGCTGGCAAAACCAGCGGTTCGGTGACCATCGCCGCGCCGAGCGATGACGTCTACAAAGACGTCAGCAAGCTCACCGTGACCATGACCGATGCCACTGGCGGCAACTTCGAGAAACTCGACGTCAGCAAAACGCCGGTCAGCACCACCGTCAATGACACCATCGACAAAACCACGCTGACCCTCAGCGCCAGCGACACCGTCAGCGAAGGTGGCCAGATCACCTACACCGCGACCCTGAGCAATCCGGCCGGCACCGCCATGACCGTGACCCTGGCCAACGGCGCAGTGATCAACATCGCTGCAGGCGCCACCAGCGGCTCGGTGAATTTCGCCGCGCCTGCGAACACGCCGTACATCGATGGCGGCAAGGTACAGACCGCAATTGCCAACCACACCGGCGGCAACTTCGAGCAGGTCGATGCCAACCGTTCCGCCGTCGTCACCAAAGTGACCGACACCGTCGACACCACCAATATCAGCCTCAGCGCCACCCCTTCGGTCGCCGAGGGCGGCTCGATCGTCTACACCGCGACCCTGACCAACGCTGCTGGCACGGCCATGAGCGTGACCCTGAGCAACGGCGCGGTGATCAACATCGCCAAAGGCGCGACCACTGGCACCGCGACCGTCGCCGCACCTGCCGATGACGTGTACAAGGACGCCGGCAAGGTCGATGCGAGCATCACCAAGACCACCGGCGGCAACTTCGAGAATCTGGTGGTCGACAAGACTCCAGCGGTCACCGACGTGACTGACACTATCGACAACAGCACCGTTTCCCTGACCGCGACGGCTAGCACCGTTGAAGGCGGCGTGGTGGTTTACACCGCTTCCGTGACCGCGCCAGTCACCGGCGCGCCGGTTGTCGTGACCCTGTCCAACGGCCAGACCATCACCATTCCGGTCGGCGCCAGCAGCGGCAGCGTCAACTTCACCGCACCGAACGATGCACTCGCTGGCGGCAACACGCTGAGCGTGAAAATCGACGGCGCCAGCGGCGGCAACTACGAAAATCTCGTGGCCGACAAAACCCCTGCCGTGACCTCGGTGACCGACACCGTCGACACCACCAACCTGTCGCTGAGCGCGACCGGCACCGTGGCTGAAGGCGGTTCGATTGTTTACACCGCGACGCTGACCAACCCGGCTGGCACGCCAGTCACCGTGACCCTGTCGAACGGCTCGGTGATCACCATCGAAGCGGGCAAGACCACCGGCTCCGTGACCGTTGCGGCCCCGGCCGATGACGTCTACAAGGACGCCGGCAAAGTCGAAGTCACGATCAAAGATGCGACTGGAGGCAACTTCGAGAACCTGGTGCCAAGCACCACGCCTGCCGTTACCGATGTGACTGACACCATCGACACGTCGACCGTCAAACTGACCGCCGATACCACCGTGGCTGAAGGCGGCACCGTCACTTACACCGCGACTGTGGGTGCACCGGTCACCGGTTCGCCGGTCGTGGTCACTCTGGCTAACGGCCAGAGCATCACCATTGAAGTCGGCAAAACCACCGGCACCGTGACTGTCACGGCACCGAACGATGCGCTGAACGGTCAGGCGTCGTTGAGCACCTCGATCACCGGCGCCAGCGGCGGCAACTACGAAAATCTCGTGGCCGACAAGACTCCGGTGTCGACCACTGTCACTGACACCGTCGACACCACCGATCTGTCCCTCAGCGCCACCAATTCGGTTGCCGAGGGCGGTTCGATCATCTACACCGCGACGCTGACCAATCCGGCCGGCACGCCGGTCACTGTGACCTTGTCGAACGGTGCAGTGATCACCATCGAAGCCGGTAAAACCACCGGCACCGTGACCGTCGCCGCGCCTGCCGATGACGTCTACAAAGACGCCGGCAAGGTCGAAGTGACGATCAAGGACGCTACCGGCGGCAACTTCGAGAACCTGGTGCCAAGCACCGTTCCCGCCGTGACCGAAGTCACCGACACCATCGACACCTCGACGGTCAAACTGACCGCTACCGAGTCGGCCGCTGAAGGTGGCACCGTCACCTACACCGCCACTGTTGGCGCGCCTGTCACCGGTTCGCCTGTCGTCGTGACCCTGGCCAACGGTCAGAACATCACCATCGAAATCGGTAAAACCACCGGCACCGTGACCACCATCGCGCCGAACGACGCGTTGAACGGCCACACTCCGCTGACCAACGCGATCACTGGCGTTTCCGGCGGCAACTACGAAAATCTCGTCGCCGACAAAACCCCGGTTTCCACCACCGTCACTGACACCGTCGACACCACCGATCTGACGCTGACCGCGACCGACACCGTGGCCGAGGGCGGTTCGATTGTTTACACCGCAACCCTGACCAATCCTGCCGGCACCCCGGTGACCGTGACCCTTTCAAACGGCTCGGTGATCACCATCGAAGCCGGTAAAACCACTGGCACCGTGACCGTCGCCGCGCCTGCCGATGACCTCTACAAAGACGCCGGCAAGGTCGAAGTCACGATCAAGGATGCCACTGGCGGTAACTTCGAAAACCTGGTGCCGAGCACCACGCCAGCCGTTACCGATGTGACTGACACCATCGACACGTCGACCGTCAAACTGACCGCTACCGAGTCGGCCGCTGAAGGTGGCACCGTCACCTACACCGCCACTGTTGGCGCGCCTGTCACCGGTTCGCCTGTCGTCGTGACCCTGGCCAACGGTCAGAACATCACCATCGAAATCGGTAAAACCACCGGCACCGTGACCACCATCGCGCCGAACGATGCGTTGACCGGCCACACGCCGCTGAGCAACGCGATCACTGACGTGAGCGGCGGCAACTACGAAAACCTCGTGGCCGACAAAACCCCGGTCAGCACCACCGTGACCGACACCACCGACACCACCAATCTGTCGCTGACCGCGACGGGCACTGTGGACGAAGGCGGCCAGATCACCTACACCGCCACCCTGACCAATGCGGCGGGCTCGCCAGTGACCGTGACCCTGAGCAACGGCTCGGTGATCACCATCAAGGCTGGCGAAACCACCGGCACCGTCACCGTCGACGCACCGAAAGATGACGTCTACAAAGACGCCGGCACCGTTGAAGCGACCATCAAGGGCGCAACCGGTGGCGACTTCGAAAATCTGGTCACCAGCACTGCTCCGGCGGTTACCACCGTCAACGACACTATCGACACCTCCACCGTGTCGCTGACCGCCACCGCCAACGTTGCCGAAGGCGAAACCGTGGTCTACACCGCGACCGTGACCGCACCAGTGACCGGCTCGCCGGTAGTCGTGACCCTGTCCAACGGCCAGACCATCACCATCGCCGTCGGTGAAACCACCGGCACGGTGAACTACGTTGCGCCAAACAGTCCACTGGCTGGCGGCAGCTCGCTGAGCGTGACCATCGATGGCGCCACCGGCGGCAACTACGAAAAACTCGCAGTCGACGGCAAGTCCGCCGACACCGCAGTGTCGGACACCAACGACACCACCAACCTGAACCTGACCGCGACCGATTCGGTGGCTGAAGGCGGTTCGATCGTTTACACCGCGACGCTGACCAACCCGGCCGGCACGCCGGTGACCGTGACCCTGTCGAACGGCGCAGTCATCACTATCGAAGCAGGCAAGACCAGCGGCACCGTGACCGTTGCAGCCCCTGCTGACGATGTCTACAAAGATGCCGGCAAGGTCGAAGCGACCATTGCGACCGCCACCGGTGGCAATTTCGAGAACCTGGTGCCGAGCACCGTTCCAGCAGTGACCAGCGTCACTGACACCATCGACACCATCAGCGTCAAACTCACCGCGACCGAGTCGGCGGCTGAGGGCGGCACCGTGACTTACACCGCGACTGTTGGCGCGCCAGTGACGGGTTCGGCTGTGGTTGTGACCCTGGCCAATGGTCAGAACATCACCATCGAAGTCGGCAAAACCACCGGCACCGTGACCACCACTGCGCCAAACGATGCGTTGACTGGCCATGCTCCGATTACCAACGCGATCACTGATGTGAGCGGTGGTAACTACGAGAATCTTGTTGCCGATAAGACGCCGGTTTCGACCAACGTCACCGATACGGTCGACTCCACCGACCTGACGCTCAGCGCCACCGGCACTGTGGCTGAAGGCGGTTCGATTGTTTACACCGCGACGCTGACCAATCCGGCCGGCACGCCGGTCACCGTGAACCTGTCGAACGGTGCGGTGATCACCATCGAAGCGGGCAAAACCACCGGCACCGTGACCGTCTCCGCGCCTGCCGATGACGTCTACAAAGACGCTGGCAAAGTAGAAGTCACGATCAAGGACGCCACGGGCGGCAACTTCGAGAACCTGGTTCCAAGCACCACGCCAGCGGTCACCGACGTCACCGACACCATCGATACTTCGACGGTCAAACTGACTGCGACCGAAACCGCCGCTGAAGGTGGAACCGTCACCTATACCGCGACTGTTGGGGCGCCAGTGACTGGTTCGCCAGTTATTGTGACCCTGGCCAACGGCCAGAACATCACCATCGAAATCGGTAAAACCACTGGAACCGTGACCACCACTGCGCCAAACGATGCGTTGACTGGCCATGCTCCGATTACCAACGCGATCACTGGCGTCTCCGGCGGCAACTACGAAAATCTCGTCGCCGATGAAACCCCGGTCAGCACCAACGTGACTGACACCGTCGACACCACCGATCTGACGCTGACGGCGACCGGTTCCGTGGCCGAGGGTGGTTCGATCCTCTACACCGCGACATTGACCAATGCCGCGGGCTCGCCAGTGACCGTGACCTTGTCGAATGGCGCAGTGATCACCATCGAAGCCGGCAAAACCACAGGCACCGTGTCTGTTCCAGCGCCAGCCGATGACGTCTACAAGGACGCAGGCAAAGTCGAAGCAACCATTTCCACCGCCACCGGCGGCAACTTCGAGAACCTGGTAACGAGCACTGTTCCAGCGATCACCGAAGTGACCGACACCATCGACACCTCGACCGTGAAACTGACCGCCGACACCTCCGTGGCTGAAGGCGGCACCGTTACTTACACTGCGACCGTAGGTGCGCCAGTGACCGGTTCGCCGGTTACCGTGACATTGGCCAACGGTCAGAACATCACCATTGAAGTGGGTAAAACCACTGGCTCCGTGACCTTCACCGCGCCAAACGATGCGTTGACCGGTCACGCGCCAGTCACCAACTCGATCACTGGTGTCACGGGCGGCAACTACGAAAATCTCGTCGCCGACAAAACGCCGGTTTCGACCAACGTCACCGATACCGTCGACACCACTAACCTGGCGCTGTCCGCAACCGGCACCGTCGCCGAAGGTGGCCAGATCACCTACACCGCGACGCTGACCAACGCGGCGGGTTCGCCTGTCACCGTGACCCTGTCGAACGGCGCAGTGATCACCATCGAAGCAGGCAAGACGTCCGGCACCGTGACCGTTGCGGCACCTGCCGATGACGTCTACAAAGACGCTGGCAAAGTAGAAGTCACGATCAAGGAGGCCACGGGCGGCAACTTCGAGAACCTGGTTCCGAGCACCACGCCAGCCGTGACCGACGTTACCGATACCGTCGACACGACCACCGTTAAACTCACCGCCACCGAGTCGGCGGCTGAAGGTGGCACTGTTACTTACACTGCCTCCGTCGGCGCGCCTGTGACCGGTTCGCCGGTTACCGTGACCTTGGCCAACGGTCAGAACATCACGATTGAAGTGGGCAAAACCACTGGCACCGTGACCACCACTGCGCCTAACGACGTACTGACGGGTCATGCGCCGATTTCCAATGCGATCACTGGCGTGAGCGGCGGCAACTACGAGAACCTCGTATCCGATAAAACGCCGGTCAGCACTACCGTAACCGACACCGTCGACACGACAAACCTGACGCTGTCCGCAACCGGCACCGTCGCCGAGGGCGGTTCGATTGTTTACACCGCCACGCTGACCAACGCCGCTGGCTCGCCAGTCACCGTGACCCTGTCGAACGGCGCTGTAATCACCATCAAGGCAGGCGAAACCTCCGGCACCGTGACCGTAGTCGCGCCAGCGGATGACGTTTACAAAGATGCGGGCAAAGTCGAAGCGACCATTTCGACCGCCACTGGTGGCGACTTCGAGAACTTGGTACCGAGCACTGTTCCGGCAGTGACCAACGTCACCGACACCATCGACACCACCACCGTCAAACTGACTGCAACCGAGTCGGCAGCGGAAGGTGGCACCGTTACTTACACCGCCACGGTTGGCGCTCCAGTAACTGGCTCGCCGGTAGTTGTGACGCTGGCCAACGGTCAGACCATCACCATTGGCCTCGGCCAGACAACCGGCACCGCGACCACTACTGCGCCGAATGACGCACTGACTGGCCACGCACCGATTACCAACGCAATTACCGACGTGAGCGGCGGCAACTACGAAAGCCTCGTCGCCGACAAAACCCCGGTCAGCACTACCGTGACCGACACTGTCGACACTACTAACCTGTCGCTGAGCGCGACCGGTTCCGTGGCTGAAGGTGGCTCGATTGTCTACACCGCCACTCTGACCAACGCTGCTGGTTCGCCAGTGACCGTGACTTTGTCGAATGGTGCAGTGATCACCATCGAAGCCGGCAAGACGTCCGGCACCGTGACCGTTGCCGCTCCGGCGGATGACGTTTACAAAGATGCGGGCAAAGTCGAAGCAACCATTTCCACCGCGACCGGTGGCAACTTCGAGAACCTGGTACCGAGCACCGCTCCGGCAGTGACCAACGTCACTGACACCATCGACACCACCACCGTCAAACTGACTGCAACCGAGTCGGCAGCGGAAGGTGGCACCGTTACTTACACCGCCTCCGTCGGTGCACCAGTAACTGGCGCGCCGGTAGTCGTGACCTTGGCCAACGGTCAGACGATCACCATCGGCCTCGGCCAGACAACCGGCACCGCAACCACCACTGCGCCAAACGACGCACTGACTGGCCATGCTCCACTGACCAACTCGATCACCAACGTGACCGGCGGCAACTACGAAAACCTCGTCGCCGATACAACCCCGGTCAGCACTACCGTGACCGACACTGTCGACACTACTAACCTGTCGCTGAGCGCGACCGGTTCCGTGGCTGAGGGTGGCTCGATTGTTTACACCGCCACGCTGACTAACGCCGCTGGTTCGCCAGTGACCGTGACTTTGTCGAATGGTGCTGTAATCACCATCGAAGCAGGCAAGACGTCCGGCACCGTGACTGTTGCCGCTCCGGCGGATGACGTTTACAAAGATGCGGGTAAAGTCGAAGCGACCATTTCGACCGCCACTGGTGGCGACTTCGAGAACTTGGTACCGAGCACCGTACCGGCAGTGACCAATGTCACTGACACCATCGACACCACCACCGTAAAACTGACTGCAACCGAGTCGGCAGCGGAAGGTGGCACCGTTACTTACACCGCCACCGTCGGCGCGCCAGTGACCGGCTCGCCGGTTGTCGTGACTTTAGCCAACGGTCAGACCATCACCATCGGCCTCGGCCAGACAACCGGCACCGCGACCACCATCGCGCCTAACGACGTGTTGACCGGCCATGCACCGCTGACCAACTCGATCACCAATGCTACTGGCGGCAACTACGAAAACCTCGTGGCTGACAAAACCCCGGTCAGCACCAACGTGACCGATACCGTCGACACCACCAACCTAACGCTGTCCGCAACCGGCACCGTGGCCGAGGGCGGTTCGATTGTTTACACCGCCACTCTGACCAACGCTGCTGGCTCGCCAGTCACCGTGACCCTGAGCAACGGCTCGGTGATCACCATCAAGGCTGGCGAAACCACCGGCACTGTGACCGTCGCTGCACCCGCTGACGACGTCTACAAAGACGCCGGCAACGTGCAGGCAACGATCAAAACCGCGACCGGTGGCAGCTTCGAAAACCTGGTGACCAGCACCGCACCAGCCGTGACCAGCGTCACCGACACCATCGACACCACCACCGTCAAACTGACCGCTACCGAATCGGCAGCGGAAGGTGGCACCGTCACCTACACCGCCTCCGTTGGTGCGCCAGTGACCGGCTCGCCGGTTGTCGTGACTTTGGCCAACGGCCAGAACATCACCATCGAAGTCGGCAAAACGACCGGTACCGTGACTACCACTGCGCCGAACGATGCGCTGACCGGTCATGCTCCGATTACCAACGCGATTACTGGCGTTACTGGTGGCAACTACGAAAACCTCGTGGCTGACAAAACCCCGGTCAGCACCAACGTGACCGATACCGTCGACACCACCAACCTAACGCTGTCCGCAACCGGCACCGTGGCTGAAGGTGGCCAGATCACCTACACCGCAACCTTGACCAACGCTGCTGGCTCGCCAGTCACCGTGACCCTGAGCAACGGCTCGGTAATCACCATCAAGGCTGGCGAAACCACCGGCACCGTGACCGTCGCCGCACCAGCCGATGACGTCTACAAAGACGCCGGCAACGTTCAGGCAACGATCAAGACCGCCACCGGTGGCAGCTTCGAAAATCTGGTGACCAGCACGGCTCCGGCCGTGACCAGCGTCACTGACACCATCGACACCACCACGGTGAAACTGACCGCAACCGCTACAGCGGCTGAAGGCGGCAACGTCGTTTACACCGCGACTGTTGGTGCTCCAGTGACCGGCTCGCCTGTCGTCGTGACCCTGGCCAACGGTCAGACCATCACCATCGGCCTCGGCCAGACCACCGGCACCGCGACCACCATCGCGCCTAACGACGCGTTGACCGGCCATGCACCGCTGACCAACTCGATCACCAATGCTACTGGCGGAAACTACGAAAACCTCGTGGCCGACAAGATGCCGGTTTCGACTACTGTCACTGACACCGTCGACACGACAAACCTGACACTCAGCGCTACCAACTCGGTCGCTGAAGGTGGCTCGATTGTCTACACCGCCACCCTGACCAACGCTGCTGGCTCGCCAGTCACCGTGACCCTGAGCAACGGCGCTGTAATCACCATCAAGGCTGGCGAAACCACCGGCACCGTGACCGTCGCCGCACCAGCCGATGACGTCTACAAAGATGCCGGCAACGTCCAGGCAACGATCAAAACCGCTACCGGCGGCAGCTTCGAAAACCTCGTCACCAGCACGGCTCCAGCCGTGACCAGCGTCACCGACACCATCGACACCACCACGGTGAAACTGACCGCAACCGCTACAGCGGCTGAAGGCGGCAACGTCGTTTACACCGCGACTGTTGGTGCTCCAGTGACCGGCTCGCCGGTCGTGGTGACCTTGGCCAACGGCCAAAGCATCACCATCGAAGTCGGCAAAACCACCGGCACCGCAACCACCATTGCGCCGAACGACGCACTGACTGGCCATGCACCGCTGACCAACTCGATCACCAACGTGACCGGCGGCAACTACGAAAATCTCGTCGCCGATAAAACCCCTGTCAGCACCACCGTCACCGACACCATCGACACCACCAACCTGACGCTGTCCGCAACTGGCACCGTGGCTGAAGGTGGCCAGATCACCTACACCGCAACCTTGACCAACGCTGCCGGCTCGCCAGTCACCGTGACCTTGAGCAACGGCTCGGTGATCACCATCAAGGCTGGCGAAACTATCGGCACCGTGACCGTCCCGGCGCCCGCTGACGACGTCTACAAAGACGCCGGCAACGTTCAGGCAAGCATCACCGGCACCAGTGGCGGCGGCTTCGAGAACCTGGTGACCAGCAATACACCAGCCGTTACGAGCGTCACCGACACCATCGACACCACCACTGTCAGCATCACCGGCAGCACCTCGGTAACCGAAGGCCAGACCGCCAGCTACACCGTCAGCCTGAACCACCCGGCGCAAACCGAAGTGACCCTGAAAATCGTCTACAGCGGCACCGCCGCCGACGGATCGGACTTCACCGGCGTGTACACCGTGAAGATTCCGGCAGGCGCGAGCAGCGCGCAGTTCAACGTCGCCACCATCGATGACAAGATCACCGAAGGCACCGAGAACTTCGTGGTCAAGATCGATTCGGCCACTGGCGGCAACTTCGAGAACCTCGCGGTCAGCGCCACCAACGGTAGCGTCAGCACCTCGATCATCGACAACGATGCGCCGCCGGTCATCGACCTGGACGCCAACAATTCCAGTGGCGCCACCGGTGCCGACTACAAGGTAACCTTCACCGAGAACACCCCGGGCGCGGGTGTGTCGATTGCCGACACCGATATCAAGATCACCGACCCGGACAGCACCATGCTGACCGGCGCCACCGTGGTACTGACCAACCGTCAGGACGGCGATGCGCTGAACCTGGGCAACAGCGTCAACGGCATCACCATCAATGCCAACAGCACCAACGGCACCGTGACCCTGACCTTGTCGGGCAACGCGACGCTGGCCGATTACATGCAGGCGATCAAGAACATCAGCTTCACCAACAGCAGTGAAGACCCGAGCACCGTGCCGCGCATCATCACCGTGACGGTGACCGATGGCGGCAACTACTCCAACACCGCGACCACCACGGTCAACGTGGTGGCGATCAACGATGCGCCGGTTGCAGCACCGGTCAACGTCACCGGCACCGAAGACACGCCGCTGATCCTTGGCTGGTCGACCTTCGGTGTGAGCGACATCGACAGCCCGACGAGCAGCCTCGGGGTGAAAATCACCCAGCTGCCGGGCGAAGGCAAACTGCAGTATCTGGACGGATCGACCTGGAAAGACGTCGCCAACAACCAGACCTTCAGCAAAGCCGACATCGACGCCGGCAAGCTGCGCTTCCTGCCGGATAGCAACGAGTCGGGCGTGAATGGTTACGGCGGCACCGGCCTGGGCAACAATCAGGCGGACTACGCGCAGATCAAGTTCCAGCCAACCGACGGTCAACTGCTGGGCAACACCGGCACCGTGAAGATCGACATCACGCCAGTGGCGGATGCGCCGACCGTGAGCGTCGCTGACAACAGCGTGAAGTCCACCGGGCTGATCAAGGAAGTCTGGACCGGTCTCTCGGGCCTGGGCACCAACGGCAACGGCGCGGATTCGACCACGCTGAAAAACGTCATCGACGCTGGCGGCAAACCGAACTCCAGCACGAATGTGAACAACGTCCAGTCCGACGGCAGTGTGACCGCCGGTACAGCGTCGAAAACCTCCGGCCTGATCTATCTGGAAGCCGGCAAGACTTACACCTTCAGCGGTGTCGGCGATGACAGCCTGCTGGTGACCATTGGCGGCAAGAACGTGGCCTCGACCACGTGGGGCGCGGGCGGCAACCTCAACGGTTCGTTCACCCCGACCACCAGCGGCTACTACACCCTGGACATCTACCACCACAACCAGAGCGGCCCGGGCAGCTACGACGTCAATCTGTCGGTCAACGGCGGTGCGGCGATCGACCTGAGCAGCGCCGGCGTACCGCTCTACACCGGCGTGCAGGATCTGCTGAACTCGGGCGTGACCGTTTCCGATCTGCACGGCACCAACGGCGAAGGTTATTACGACGGCTACAAGCTCAACACCGGCGCCGAAGGCACCACCGTGAAGCTGTCGGCGGTTACCACCGCGCTGACCGATACTGACGGCTCGGAAACACTGAGCGTGAAGATCAGCGGCGCTCCAGTCGGCTCGGTACTCAGCGACGGCGCCGGTCATACCTTCACCGTCACCGCCAGCAGTGGCGACGCCAACGTCACCGGCTGGAACCTCGGCAGCCTGACCGTGACCCCGCCGCCGTACTACAACGGCCAGTTCAACCTGACCGTGACCTCGACTTCCACCGAACAGGTCGGCGGTTCGGCGAGCAGCACGGCGACCATTCCGGTCACTGTTGTGCCGGCGGTCTACAACGCGATTGTCGCCACCTCGGCCGACGACACCGTCACCGGCACCGATGGCAACGACATCATCGTCGCCGACATCGGTGGCCTGACCGTGGTGCCGGGCACCAACTACAACATCGCGTTCATGGTCGACAGCTCCGGCAGTATGAGCAGCTCGTCAATCAACTCGGCCAAGGACTCGCTGACGTCGGTGTTCAACACCCTCAAGCAGAGCCTGGGCGGCAGCAACTCGGGCACGGTGAACATCTTCCTGGTGGATTTCGATACCCAGGTCAACAAGTCGGTGTCGGTGAACCTCAATGACCCGAACGCGCTGACGCAGCTCAAAGCCGTGCTGGACTCGATGGCGTCCGGCGGCGGTACCAACTACGAGGACGTGTTCAAGACCACGGCCAACTGGTTCCAGAGCGCCGAAGCCGTGGCCAATACCGGGGCGAAGAACCTTACGTACTTCATCACCGACGGCCAGCCGACCTACTACCAGAGCGGCGAGCAGACCAATCCGACGCTGTACGACAAAGTGAAACTCGACAGCGTGGTGACGACCAGCAACTACAAGCTGGGTGACAGCTTCAGCACCTACATCGACAGCACTCATTACCTGAGCATCAACAGCGCCGGCAGCGTGGCACTGCAGACGTACAAAAACGGCAGCTGGAACTGGAACAGCCTGGGCACCATTCACGCCCAGGGCGACGGCACCTACGAGCTGTCGGCTCTGGCGGGCAGCGGCAACAGCACCAGCTCGACCACCACCGACAACTCGACCAGCAGCTTTGCCTTGCTCAGCGGTCTGTCGAACGTCGAAGCCATCGGCCTCAACAGCGGCGTCAGCCTCAACGATCTGAAGCCTTACGACTCGGACAAAACGCCGCAAACCAATATCGATCCGAAGGATCTGGCCAACTCGATCATCGGCCACACCGAAGCGACGCTGCCGGGCAGCGACACCGTCAGCGGTGGCGACGGCAATGACATCATCTTCGGCGACCTGGTGAGCTTCAACGGCATTGCCGGCGAGGGTTATCAGGCGATGCAGGCGTTCGTGGCCAAGGAAACCGGGGTCGACGTCAGCAAAGTCACCACCAGCAACGTGCACCAGTACATCACCGAGCACTATCAGGCGTTCGATGTGTCCGGCGCGCATGACGGCAACGACACACTGCTGGGTGGCGCGGGCAATGACATCCTCTTCGGCTCGGGCGGCAACGACTGGCTCGACGGCGGCAAAGGCAATGACATCCTGCTCGGCGGCACCGGCAACGACACGCTGATCGGCGGGCAGGGCAACGACATCCTGATCGGTGGTTCGGGTGCCGACACCTTTGTCTGGAAGTCTGGCGACACCGGCAACGACGTGATCAAGGACTTCAAGGCCAGTGAAGGTGACCGTATCGACCTGCGCGATCTGCTGCAGGGCGAGACCGGTAGCACCATCGACAACTTCCTGAAGATCACCACGGTCGACGGCACGTCGTCGCTGCAAGTCAGCTCGGCGGGCAAGTTCAACTCCGGCGATGCCGCGGCGGCGACCCCGGACGTGACGATCAAACTGGAAGGCAACAACTGGTCCAGCGCCAACATTCACAACCTGATTGCCGGCAGCGACCCGACCATCAAGGTCGACCATAACAACAGCTGATCCGTGAACAAAAACGGCCGCCCCATGGGGCGGCCGTCACGTTTGTGCTGTGCGCAGCGGTGACGATTGCGTCGCCGCCCCGCATACTCGCGCGCAGTTGGCTATGCTGCTGACAGCATGACGCTGGTTCATTTCTGAGGGATGCTCAATGTTTTACGTGCAACGCGATGCGCAAGGCCAGTTGATTCGCGTGGAAGCTGCGGCCTACGCCGAGGCCACGGAAACGCTGCCGGCCGATCACCACGAAATCCAGGCGTGGTACGCCAACGAAGCCGTGGAAAACAGCCTCAAACAGCTCAAGCAGAGCGACTTTGAAATGATTCGGGTTCTCGACGACCTGATTCAGGTGCTGACCCAGAAAGGCGTGATCCGCGTCACTGACCTGCCACCGGCGGCCCAGGCCAAACTGATGGACCGGACCCAGGCGCGTGAGGCGTTGGGCGGGTTGAGCCAGTTGATCGATGAAGACGAAAGCGGGTTGATCTAAAAGCAAAGATCGCAGCCTTCGGCAGCTCCTACAGGTGAATGCATTCCATGTAGGAGCTGCCGAAGGCTGCGATCTTTTCGCCTTTAAAATCTGAAGATTACTGCCAAGGCTTCGGTTCACCCAACAACTGCCCCTGCACCCCATACAAGCCCATCTCACGAATCACCGACAACTCCCCTTCGGTCTCGACCCGTTCGGCAATCAGCGGCAGATCAATGCTGTGCGCCGCCCGCTGGATCGCTTCGATAAACAGCCGTTTGTCACTCTCCTGATCGATCGCGCGGATGTAGCTGCCATCGATCTTCAGGTACGCCAGGCCCAGCCGCGCCAGGTTGCCGATCATGCTGAAGCGTCCACCAAACCGCTGCAGGCTCAGGGAGAAACCGAGTTCGCGCAGGCGTCGGGTCAACTGTTCCAGCACCGCTTGCTCGGGCAATTGCTCCTCACCGATTTCCAGGGTCAGCCGCGCGCCGAGGTTGGAATGCGCACGCAAAATCTCGAAGACTTTGTTCAGCGCCTGCGGATCGGCGAGGGTCGCCGAAGACAGATTCAGCGCCAGTGAATCTTCGTGCTCTTTCATCTGCTCCAGCACGCGTTCGAGCATCAAGCGATCAAGCCGCGCGGTCCAGCCGAAGCGCTCCAGCCACGGCAAAAAGCGCCCGGCCGGAATGGTCTGGCCCTGTTCGTCGAGCAGACGCGAGAGGACTTTGTAATGCAGCACCAGTTGCGTGTCTGCGGCGGCCACCACCGGTTGGAAATACAGCTCGAAACGCTGCTGACTCAACGCCTGATCCAGCAGGCGATGCCAGGCGTGATGATCGTCGCCAACGTCCGCGGTGAGGCTCTGATCGATGCAGGCCCAGTTCTGCTCACCCTGCCCTTCGGCTTGCGCCAGCGCTTGATCACCGAGGCTGAGCACCGATTGCGGTGAATCGCCGTGAGCAAACGGCGCCAAGCCGATCGACGCTACCGCTGCCACATCGGTCGCGCCCGTGGCGTGCAGACTGCTCAACGCGTTGTCGAGGTTCTGCGCCAGTTGCAACGCTTCTTCGCGCACCAGACCCGGCGCCAGCACGGCAAATTCACCACCGCGAATCCGCGTGACGAGGTTCTGGGTTTCCGGGTATTTGGCGCATTCACGCGACAGTTGCTCTCCGACCGCTTTCAACAGTTCATCGGTGCGCTGGCCCCCCAGACGCTGATTGAGCCCGGCCAGATCCTTGACCCGCAACAACAGCAGATAACCGGAACTCGCCTGCTCCGGGTTGCTCACGCGGTTGTTCAACTGCATTTCGAAATAGCGACGGTTGGCCAAACCGGTGAGGTTGTCCTGATACGACTCGGCACGCAGCTTTTCACTGCGCTCAGCCTGCTCCTGAAACAGCGCCTTGAGCTTCTCGACCATTTGATTCATCGCCTGCACCACGCGGCGCAACTCAGGCGTACGCGGCAAATCCGGCAGGCTGAGGAATTCGCGCCGGGCGATGGCGTGGGATTGCTTGACCATGTAATCCAGCGGCTTCAATTGCCGGCGCAGCAGCAACGCGCCGAGCACTGCACTGATCGCACCGCAGATCAGCAACCAGCCGAGGCTACCCAACGCGCTCTGCCAGAGCTTGGCCACGGCAAACATCGGGTGGCTGACCACCTCGACCCGCGCTGCCTGCTCCCAGCCACGGCTGACGAGCGCATCGCCACCGGCCGGTTCCAGGCCAATCAGTTTGACGAACCAGTCCGGCACATTGCTGACGGCCGGAATGCCGTTGCGCTCGACGATGGTCTGATCGGTCTTCAGATCGACCACACGGATGCTCGCGTAATAACCGCTGTCGAAAATCGAGCTGACCAGCAATTCAACCATCGCCGGATCGTCGATATTCGGCGTCAGCGACAAGGCCAGTGCCGTCGCCGCGTCCTGCGCATGAGAGCGCAACTGGTTGACGTACTGGGTGCGCGAGCTCTCCAGGCTGACCATGAAGCTGCCAGTGAAGGCCACCACAAGGAACAGACAGATCGCGATCAACAGCTGTTTGAACAAAGACATCTGAGCGCATGCTCCTAGTTAATCGTCTCGACCGGGAAACCTTCGGCCTGCATTTTCTTCAACACATCCTGCCAGCGCGACAGGCGTTTGGTGTCACCGACCTTTTTATTGCCTTTGGCCCCCGGCAGATACAGACCTTCGGCATTGAAAGAGTAGACCGGCAGCAAATCGGTTCGCTGGGACGCAGGCTGGATCGGATCGATCAGGCTGTCGAGCACCAGCGGCATGGCATCAGGGGTCGCATAGTAAGTCAGGACCATGTGCGCGCGGTTCTGCCGCAAGGCTTTTACGTAGGTGATGCGCAGCTTGTCACTGGAAACCCCGAGGTGGCGCAGGCTGAAATACTTGGCGATTGCATAATCTTCGCAGTCGCCGGCGCCTTTCCAGAGCGCCTCGATGGGGGTTTCCCAATAATCGACCTCGTGCCACAGATCGATGTCTTCGACATAGCGCACCTGTTTATTGAAGAACAGGTTCACCACTTTGAGTTTTTCCATCTCGCTGACTTGTTTTTGCGTGGCTAACAGATTCTGCCAGGCATCGATCCGTTGCTGGCCGGCGCCCAAGGGTCCGTAGAGTGCCGAGGCTTTGCGGCTGATCGCGGAAAAATCCCAATCGGCATGCAGGCCGCCCAGCAGCATGCCGGCCAGCAACAGTGCGCAGCCTAGCCAGCGCAGTGTCCGAGGGATCGCGAAACGTACCGCCACAGCAGGTTTCCAGGGGGCAGGAGAGAAAGCGTTTGATGGTGAAGCTTAGCCCGGTAAAAAACAATGGCACGGTGAGATCATCACTGGCACGCTAAGCTGCAAATGTAACCAGTTTGTTCTACACGGTTTGACAACCTGTAGAGCAATCACTAGTGTCATTTGGATCCAAATAAGACCGACATACAGGGTGCGTAGTCGTGACTCAGAAGCCCAAGCCGCTGCATAGCATTAAAGTCGATGGGCCGATTCCCGCGCACCTCGCCCGCTCGATCATCGAAGAAACCCTGCGCGCAGCGATCCTCGATGGTCGCCTGCCATGCGGCACCGCGTTGCGCCAGCAGGATCTGGCCGACCTGTTTGGTGTCAGCCGCATGCCTGTGCGAGAGGCCTTGCGTCAACTTGAAGCGCAGGACCTGCTGAGCGTTACCGCGCACAAAGGCGCGGTGGTCGCACCACTGATTCAGGGTGATGCCACCGAAACCTATGAATTGCGCATCCTCCTCGAATCCGAAGCGCTGCGTCAGTCGATTCCGTTGCTGACCGCTGCTGATCATGCCCAAGCCGCGGTATGTATCGAACAACTCGCCAATCAGCACGACTTCACCGAAATCGGTCGTCTCAACCGCTTGTTCCACATGGCCCTGTACGGCAAGGCACCTAACCAGCGGCTGTTGCGACTGGTCGAAGACGGGCTTAACGAGGAAGAGCGCTTCCTGCGCTTCAATCTTGAGGCCATGGGCCTGGGCAATCTGTCTCAGGACGATCACCGCGCCATGCTGCAAGCGGCCATCGCCCGGGATGTCGAAGGCTCGGTAGCGCTGCTGGTCAAGCACCTCAACCGTGGCGTCGAGGTCATCACCCGTTATCTTGCCAGCCCGTTGGCGCAAAGCCGTAAAGCCGCACGCTGAATAGCCGAATCGGGCAGCCCTGCAAGGCTGCCCGGCGACTCACCCGCTTACAAATCCTTCCTTTCGATCTGCCACCCACGGGCTGGCAAGTCGACGTTTGCGCTCTACCCTCCCCCACGCGCGTCAGCCCGATATTTGCAGACGTGATGACGAATCGGTAATAGCCGAGATGGCAATTTACCCGCACTCTTGATCCGCCAACCCAATAAAGAACGGGCGACGCGCCGCACCGCCGGCACAGTCCCCGCACCAGGAACCTACGGAAGGAGCCTTGTCACGGGAAAAAAGGAAGTCAACGGCGCCGGTCACGGCCAACTTCCGCCCATTTAAACCAATCAATTCCTTCTATTAGAAAGTTGCTTCGAGTGAGGCATTCACTCTTATTTATCGATTTTGGCCGCTATTCGCCGAAAGGAGCAACTACGCCCAAATAAAACTTATATAAAAAGTTTTATCAGCCACACTCATACTTGAAAAACACACAACTTAAAATAATCAAAATTACACTTGTTAATTACTGTTGCCCTGTATTAGTTTTTCCTCGCCGAGTTTGAACTTTGCACTTCAACCCGGATGCACCCAGCCCAACCCCCCGCAACAGCGGCGGATGGTAGTGGGGCCAAACCGTAAACGCCGAAACGCAATCTGACGCTTACTTATCTGCAAAGAAGCCTATTGTTCGCTGCTTGAAGACTATTAAGTCGCTAATACATTGATTGCGTAGTTGAAAGAGCCGTTCCATTTCATATCAATGATAAAGGACATCATGATGCCCAATAAGAACCAACTCGCCCTGAAAAAAGCTGAACTGAGTGTTCATCCGATCTTTTCCGAAATCAGTTCTTTATCGGTCTTGCAGCGTTTTATGGAAACCCATGTATTCGCCGTGTGGGATTTCATGTCGCTGACCAAACGCCTGCAACAGGAACTGACCTGCACACGATTGCCTTGGCTGCCACCGCGTGACCCACACGCCGCACGGCTGATCAATGAAATCGTGCTCGGTGAGGAGTCGGATGATCGCCTGACCGACGGCCACTACAGCCATTTCGAGTTGTACCTCGATGCGATGCGCGAAATCGGCGCGAGCACCACAGCCGTGGAACGCTTTGTAAACCTGCAACAGGAAGGCGTGAGCTATGACGTGGCCCTGCAAAGCGTCGAGATCGAACCGGCGGCGGCGCAGTTTGTTCGCGACACCTTGCGCATTGCCCTGCATGCCCCGGGACACAGCGTCGCGGCGGCGTTTCTGCATGGCCGCGAGAGCGTGATCCCGACCATGTTCCAGCGCATTCTCGATGACTGGGGCATCGGCATCGAGCAGGCACCGACCTTTCGCTATTACCTGGAACGGCACATCGAAGTCGACTCCGAGGACCACGGCCCGGCGGCGGAGCAATTGCTTGACCGTCTGGTCGACGGCGACCCGCAGCGTGAAGCCGAGGTCTACGCCAGCGCCATCGCCGCCGTCGAAAGCCGCATCGCCTTGTGGGACGGCCTGCGCCTGAGCATGCGCGAATCGTTGGCGGAGGTCGCCCAATGAACGCCGCCGACTATCAATCCTTTGCCGACGTCTGGGAGACCCGCGCCACCATCCGCACCCGTCCGCGTCGGGTGTTGGAAGACGATGAGCGGCTGATTTATCCGCTCAGTCGCCAACCGCTGGTGCTCAGCGAAACCTTTCTGCGCGAATGCCCGCAACA
Source organism: Pseudomonas sp. 4CAES_32.4 (assembly GCF_058136335.1). Classification (NCBI taxonomy): domain Bacteria; kingdom Pseudomonadati; phylum Pseudomonadota; class Gammaproteobacteria; order Pseudomonadales; family Pseudomonadaceae; genus Pseudomonas; species Pseudomonas sp. 4CAES_32.4. The sequence goes on along the minus strand of NZ_CM176882.1, from coordinate 142,785 downwards.
ACGGGATTTCGCCTTGGTGCAGACGCTCTACAAGTTCATCAACGATGTGGTGATTTTCGAAACCGAGATCGTCGACAAGACCGCGCGCAGCATCGCCAAGAATCGCTTCGCCGTGGCCTTCCCGTTTGCCTGTCGTTACGACGCGATGACCGTGGTCGTCGATGAGGATTACCACGCCTTGGTGGCGATGGATTTCATGCAACAAACGGTGGCGATGACCGGCATCCAACCCATTCAGTTGCCGGACGAAATCGAGCTGAGCCGAGCGATTCCCGCTGCCGTGGCGCTGGCCCCGGAACACCTGCGCAGCGCCGTCGAACTGATCTGCGTGGCCATCGCCGAAAACACCGTGACCGGCGATGTCGCGGCGTTTGCCCGCGACGACACGGTCAAGCCATCAATCAAGGGCCTGATGGCAGATCACTTGCTCGACGAAGGTCGTCATTCGAGTTTCTGGGCGCGGATGGTGCGCATCTATTGGCACACCGCAAACGTGGCGGATCGCGAAACCATCGCGCAGATCCTGCCGGTGTTCATCGGCCACTACCTCACCAACGACATCCAGAAAGCCTTCGACCTGCGCCTGATCGACGCGCTACCGGTCAGCGAGACCACACGCCGTTCGCTCAGGGATGAAATGGCCGGGCTGGCATTCCCGATCAATCGCCATCACCCGCTGGTGGGCAACATCGTCAAGTTCTTCCACAACAGCTCGCTGCTCGACACACCGTGTGTGCAGCACGCCCTGCGCGACTACCTGGTTTGAGGAGGCCGACATGAAACGTCTCGACATTTTGCTGATTGGCGCCAGCCAGGCCATGACCGATCTGGCGCAGGAACTGGAACAACACGGTCACTCATTGCAACGCAGCGCTGCGGGTGCATCGACGGTGGATCTGATCATCGACGATGGCTTCCTCGGCGCCGGCGATCGCTGCGCCATCCCGCACCTGCATTTGCGTCTGGGCGTCGGCGCGCACAGCGCAGCGGGTTTGCCGACACTCGATCTGCTGTGCTTTCTCGGCTCATCACTGATCAGTCGTGTGCCGATTGGCGCTGAACCGTCCGGCAACGGTCAGGCACTGCGTCAGCGGGTGCTGACGCATATCGTTGACGAAGTGGCGCTGCTGGTCAGCCGCTTCTCTCGCGATGCGGATTACTTTCAGCAGGCCGCAATGCTGAAAGCCCCGCATTTCGAGCGGATGGAAAACCTGCTGTTTCTCGACAGCCTGGCTTACGTCCATCGCCGCAACGACACCGCGAATGCGGCACTGCTGGAACAGGCGAAGGTTCCAGTCATTGAGCGTCTGCAAAAGAGCTTGATTCAACACGCGCAACGACCGGCGCTGCACCTCGCTGAGCAGTCGATCAGCTACGGCCAGTTGCACGCCCACAGCCGGGCGATTCAACAGCGTTTGCTGCCATTCCTTGAGCAGCATCCGCAGCCGTGGGTGGTCGGTATCTGCCTGCCGAAAAGTCCGGCGCTGTTCGCCTCGATTCTGGCGATTCTCGGCAGCGGTGCGGTGTACTTGCCGTTGGAGCCGAGCCATCCGCTGCAGCGCCAGCAATACATTCTGCAAAACGCCGGCGCCTTGTTGCTGCTGCACGATGGTGAGCATCCGCTCAGCGCAACGATGGCCGGGCTCGACGTCAGTCGCATCGACAGCGTCGAAGCCGATTTCGGCCAGCCGTTGATGCGCCAGCGTCCCGAACTTGAGGCGCCGTGCATGGCGCTCTACACCTCGGGCACCACCGGCCATCCCAAAGGTGTGTTGCTCAGTCAGGCTAACCTCGCGCACTTCACCGCGTGGTACGCCGAGTACGTGCAGTTGCACGCCGAGAGTCGGGTGTTGCAGTTTTCTTCGTTGAGCTTCGATTCATCGTTGATCGACATCTTCCCGACCTTACTGTCAGGCGCCGAACTGGTGGTGCCCGACGACACGCAACGGCGCGATCCGCTGCAACTGGTCGCACTGATCCGTCGTCGGCAACTCAGCCACGCGTTCCTGCCGCCGGCGCTGCTGAGCATCCTGCCGCTGGAACAACTGGAAGGTGTGCAAGTGATGACCGGCGGCGATGTCTGCGAGCCGTTCGTTATCGAGCAACTGACCCGCCAAGGCACGCTGCACAACCTGTACGGCCCGACCGAAGCCACGGTGCTGATCACCGCGCGTAAGCTCGAACCGGGTGACAGCAACCGCAGCCTCGGCGCGCCGATTGCCAACAGCCAGGTGCTGATTCTCGATGACGATTTGCAACCGGTGCCGGAAAACACCGTGGGCGAGTTGTTCATCGTCGGCCCGGGGGTTTGCCTCGGTTATCTGAACAATCCACAGCAGACCGCCGCACGTTATCTGACGCTGCAATTGCCCGACGGCCAAGCGCTGCGCGCCTACCGTAGCGGCGACATGGCCAAGTGGGGCGGGCACGGCATCGAGCTGTGCGGACGGCGCGACAATCAGGTGAAGATTCGCGGTTTCCGGGTCGAACCGGAAGAGATCGAACGCTGCCTGCGCGAGAGCCAGTTGTACCGTCAGGTCGCCGTGGTGATCGACAATCAGCGGCGGATTCTGGCGTTCCTCGCCCAACCACAATCGGCAACCGCCCGCGACGCCCTGAAGGCTCACGCCCGGCAGTTTTTGCCGGACTACATGCAACCCGTGGCATGGACCGAACTGGCGAGCATGCCTTTCGCGAGTAACGGCAAAGTCGACCGCAAGGCCCTGCTGGAATTGCCGGTGACCGTGCAGGACAGCGGCCCGAAGTGCCTGCCGGCGAATGCTGATGAGGCGCTGCTGCTGGAAATCTGGGCCGAGTTGCTGGAGCTGCCGGGCAGCGACATTTCCACCGACGAAAGCTTCTTCAATCTCGGTGGCCATTCGATTCTGCTGTCGCGGATGCTCCTGCGGCTGCGTGAGGAATTTGGCCGCAGCATTTCGATCAACCGCTTCATCGAACTGCCGACCATCATCAAGCTCGCAACGTTGGTGCGCGGTACTGATGACAGCGCCGTGCTCAGCACTCAAGCCATGGCCGACGCCGAGCGCTCGCTGGACATCGAACCGCTGCCGATCAGTCGCATGGGTGATGTGCACAAGGTCATCGTCACCGGCGCCAACAGTTTTGTCGGTGTGCATATCGTCGAGGCATTGCTCGGTTGGGGCGCCAGCGAAGTCGCGTGTCTGGTGCGTGATGGCGGCGGGCAAACGGCGGCGCAGCGCTTTGCCGAGTCACTGCGGCAGAACCGTCTGGAGCATCTGGATTTGAGTCGGGTGCGGGTTTACGCGGCAGATATTTCGCGTCCGCAGCTGGGCTTGAGCGACGACGATTATCAACGCCTGGATCGCGAGTTCGGCGCACTGGTGCACAACGCCGCCAACGTCAATCACGTGCTCGATTACGAGTCACTGGCAGCGGACAACGTCGAGCCGATTTTCGCCCTGCTGCGCCTGTGTGAAGGGCAGTGCAAAAAGGTCTTCAATTTTGTCTCGACACTGTCGGCTTCCAGCACAGTCGATGCCGATGGCCGGGTGCTGGAGTTGCCCGCCGCGCCGACTCCGCCGATCTACATTCGCAACGGCTACAACCTGTCGAAATGGGTTGGCGAACGCGTTCTGGAACGGGCTCGTGAGCGTGGCGTGCGGGTCAATTTGTATCGCCCCGGCAACATCAGTTTCAACAGTCTGAGCGGCGTTTGTCAGCCGCACAAAAACCGTTTGATGCTGATGCTCAAAGGCTCGATCCAGCTCGGTCAGGTTCCGGCTTTCGCACTGAACTTCGACCTGATGCCGGTGGACTTTCTCGCCCGTTTCATTGCCTTCCACGCCAGCCGTTATTCGCCCGACCGGGCGGTGTTCAACCTGCACAACCCCGAGCCATTGAGTTGGGACGCCTACGTCGCTTCGTTCCGCGAAACCGGCAGCGAGTTCTCGCTGGTCAGCGTCGCCGACTGGCAGCAGCAACTCGGGCGCGTCGATGCCGACAACGCGCTGTTCGGCGTGCTCGGTTTCTACCTCAACGGCTTCGAGGAAGACATCGGCGATATCTCCCTGATCGGTCATGCCAACGCCCAAGCCGGCGTGCAGCAAATGGGCGCGCACTACCCGCAGAAATCTCCGGCGCTACTGCGTCGCGGCTGCGATTACCTGAAAGAAATCAACTTCATCTGACTCAACAACAAGGAGCAACACCATGAGCACTCTGCAACCCGACACCCTGATCAAAAACCCGCAAGGCTATCACGTCGTTTCTTCGGTAGAGGTGCCGGCGGATGCGGCGCAAGTCTGGGCAGTGGTCGGCAATTTCGGCGGTTTCGACCGCTTCATTCCGGCGCTGTCGCACATCGAAATGACCGGTGAGGGCGTGTCCTCATTGCGCAAGAAGTTCTTCAAGGATGGCAACGTGGTCGTCGAGCAACTCAACTCCCGCGATGAGCAAGCGCGAAGCATGACCTGGACAACGATTTACAACACGTTGGGGGTGGCGAATCTGTGGGCGGCGATGGATGTGCAATCGCTGGACGCAGGCAAATCCCGGGCGACGTGGACGATCATTGCCGAGCCTGCTTCCGGCGGTGAGGAAGCGCTGCCGGGGTTCAAGGATTTTGTGCAGGGGTTTGCGGATGATGGGATGGGGAATGTGCTGAAGCTGTTTGTTTAAAGCTTAACGTCGGCGGTGTATGAACCACCGCTATCGCTGGCGAGCCAGCTCCCACAGGATTTTTGTCGAACACAACATTTGTGAACGACTCGGACCCTGTGGGAGCTGGCTTGCCAGCGATTGAACGATAACGCGGTCAGATTTTGAAACTGTCGACCAATTGCTTCAGACGATTAGCCTGCTGCGACAACGCATCACAATCCTTCAACGTTTCATTGAGGTTGGCCACGCTCTGCTGGTTCAGCATATTGATCTGGTTAACGTCGACGTTGAGGGTTTCCACCACGGCGGTCTGCTCTTCGGTAGCCGCTGCCACCGACTGGTTCATGCCATCGATTTCGCCGATGCGCTGGGTCACGCTGACCAGACGCAAACCGGCCTGATTGGCCACTTCCACGCTCTGCTCGCTGGACGCCTGACTGGCGTTCATCGTGCTCACCGCTTCACGCGAACCGACCTGCAGGGAAGTGATCATCTTGTGGATCTCTTCCGCCGATTCCTGGGTGCGATGGGCAAGGTTGCGCACCTCGTCCGCGACCACGGCAAAACCGCGACCCGCTTCACCGGCACGCGCCGCTTCAATCGCCGCGTTCAGTGCCAACAGGTTGGTCTGCTGCGAGATGCCTTTGATCACATCGAGGATGTGGCCGATGTTGTCGGTGCTGGCGTTCAGGGTTTCGATCTGCGTGCACGACAGGCTGATCTTCTGCGACAGCTCGGTCATCGCCTGGATGGTCTGCTCAACCACCTGACGACCGTCATCGGCCTGCTCGCTCGCGCCACTGGCGTGCTGCGAAGCATCGGCGGCGTTGCGGGCGATTTCCTGCGTGGCAGCGCCCAACTCGTTGATCGCCGCAGCGACACTGTTGGTGCGCGCGCTTTGCTCGTCAGAACCGACGATCGAAGCGTTGGACGACGCCATCACCCGTTGCGACAGGTCATGTACATGGCGAGTCGCCGAGGACACTTCGGAAATCGACGCGTGAATCCGTTCAACAAACTGGTTGAACGCACTGCCCAGCTCGCCGAATTCATCTTTGCTCTCAACCACCAGACGACGGGTCAGATCACCTTCGCCCTGAGCAATATCTTTCATCGCACGACCCATGGTAGTCAGCGGACGCATCAGCACGTTGATCAACAGGCTCAGCAGCAGGGCAATCGCACCGACAGCGACAAACATCGCGATCAGTGCCGAGGTGCGGAACTGGCTGAGTGCGGCGTAGGCTTTTTCGCGATCGATCGACAGACCGATGTACCACTGCGCATTCGGCAAGTCGCTGACCGGGGTGAACGACAGAATGCGCTCCTCGCCGTTGAGCAGCACATTCTGGTTGCCCTTTTCGATGCGCACGTTGCTGTTCGGGTAGATGTCCTTGAGGTTTTTCATCACCTGATCTTTGTCCGGGCTGACGATCACCTGACCGTCAGCGCTGACCAGGAACGCATGGCCGAGGCCACCGAAGTCCACCGAGTTGATGATCTTCACCAGGGTTTCCAGGCTCAGGTCACCGCCGACGACGCCGAGCAGTTCGCCGTTCTTTTTCACCGGCATGGCGATGGTCACCACCAAGCCACCGACGGCCGCCATGTATGGCGGCGTCAGCATGGTTTTATCAGCGGCGACGGCTTGTTTGTACCAAGGACGCTGACGCGGATCGTAGCCGTCCGGCATCTTCGCGTCAGGGCGCTGGGTGAACACACCGTTGGCCTGACCGACATAGGTGAACTGGAAGTTCGAGGTGAAAGCAGGTTGATCGACCAGGCTCGGGAAATCGGCGTCCTTGCCCTGATGGGCGACGTTTTGCGCGAGGTTCTCCAGCACCAGAATCCGCCCGCTCATCCAGTTCTGCACGCTGCTGGCGGTCAGATCACCGGCCTGCTGCACGGATGACTGGAGGTTCTGGCGAATGGTGTTTCGCTGCAGATAGTCGTTGTAGAGGGTGAACAGCGCGAACGCCAGGACCACGACGCCCGAGGCGGCCAACAGAATTTTATGGCTGAACTTGAGATTCATTTCATGGGACTTCTTATGCCAAAAGTGGGGATGCGTTCCGGATGCAACATTCCATGTACAGCGCAGGCAGCGTTCTTCTGGCCGCTCTACTTTGGTGCACGCATGTCTCACCAGTCTGTCGGCACGTGTGGGAGAAATCTTAGGGTCGCGCAGGAAATGGATGACACTCTTGGCCGATTCCCGCCGAACGGTGCGCCAGAGCGCTCGGCGCAGGATTTTATAAGACGGTTGTATGTGCGGCAGTTGCAAAATCTGTAACCCTTGATGACAATGCGACTAATTATCATTTGTGACCTTCGCGTTCATGTCCTCACCTGAGCTTGCAGTACAGGCGCTTTACAGTAGTCATCACGGCTGGCTAAACGCTTGGCTGCGCGCGCGGCTGGGCAATGCAGCGGATGCCGCAGACCTCGCCCAGGATACGTTCGTGCGTCTGCTGCAACGCACCGAACGCCTGGAACTCAAGGCGCCACGCGCCTTCCTGCGCACCGTCGCTCGCGGTCTGGTGATTGATCATTGGCGTCGCGAGGAAATCGAACGCGCCTATCTGGAAACCATTGCGCATCTACCCGAAGCCGAAACGCCGAGTGCCGAAGCCCGGGCACTGGTGATCGAGCTGCTGGAAAGCATCGCGCGCATGCTTGAAGGATTGAAGCCGAAAGTACGTCAGGCATTTCTTCTGGCGCAGTGCGAAGGTTTGACCCACAAACAGATCGCCGAACAGATGGGTTTGTCGCTGCGCTCGGTAGAACGCTACGTCGCCGATGCGCTGTATCACTGCTACGTGCTGCGGTACGCAAGCTGATGCCTGTGGATAACGTTTCTCTCGGACGTCGCGGCGAGCCGCAGCAGCAAGTGGTCAAACAAGCCATTCACTGGCTGCTGCGCTTGCGCAACAACCATGGCAATGCGCGGTTGAACCGCCAATGCGAGCAGTGGCGCGCCGAGCATCATGAACATGAATTGGCCTGGCAACGGGTGCAGTCGCTGCAAGCCGAGTTGAGCAGCAATCTGCGCGCGGTGCCCGGTGCACAAGTGGCGTTCAACACGCTGGAAAACAGCGCGCAGGGTTTGGGTCGGCGCCAGGCGTTGAAACTGTTGTCTGGCGCATTGCTGATGGGCTCCGCCGCATGGCTGGCCAAAGACACGGCTGCGTGGCAGCAATGGAGCGCCGATTACGCCACGGCAACCGGCGAGCGTCGCGGCTTCCAGCTACCGGACGGCACCCGTATCGAACTCAACACCGCCAGCGCCGTGGATCTGGATTACACCGCGCAGCAGCGGCTGATCCAACTGACCCGTGGCGAGATCATTGTCACCTGTGGCGGCGCTGATGAAGGCGCGGCTTTCGAACGACCGTTGCGCGTGCAGAGTCGCCACGGTGTCTACGAGCCGCAGGATGCGCGGTTCATCCTCCGCCAGGACCACGATTGCACGCGGCTCAGCGTCACCAGTGGGCGTGTGGCCATTCATTCCGCTGGTTCGACCATTGAAGCGCTGGCCGGGCAGAGTTATCTCATCGACCACCATCAGGTTCGCGTGGCGCCTGAACTGGATATGGATGCCGGCGCGTGGGTTGATGGCTTAATCGTCACCCGCAATATGCGCCTCGGTGATTTCCTCAGCGAAGTCGGACGCTATCGTCAGGGCTTTCTGACCTGCGCTTCGGACATTTCCGACTTGCGCCTGTCTGGCGTGTTCCGCCTCGAAGACACCGACAAGCTCCTGGCGATTCTGCCGCAGACCTTGCCGGTGCAATTGCGCTATCGCACCCGCTGGTGGGTGACCCTGGAACGTGTCGTCTGAAATTATTTTGGCGGGTTTTTGCAGACAGTCCGGCTTAGTCAGTAAGCACTTCAACTCAAGCGTTTGCGACTTCCTACGGAAACCTACAATGACTGTCCGCGCCACCTGTAAGAACTCTCCGAAATTCACCTGCGAATCGCGCCTGTTGCGCCATGCCATTAGAGCGGCGCTGTTATCGACCGCGCTCGGCGTGGCTGTATTGCCGAACCTGAGCGTCGCCGCCGGCACCGTAAACAGTGAGGTCGGCCATCGTTACAACATCGCCGCCGGCCCCTTGGGTGAAGCGCTGAATCAATTCGCGCGCCAGGCAGGCATCACCTTGGCGATGACACCGCAACAAACTCAGGGACGGCAATCGCCGGGCGTACAGGGTGAGTATTCGACTGATCAGGCGCTGAGTCACTTGCTCGGCGGTTCCGGACTGGAAGCGATCAGCCAGGATGGCAGCAGCTACACCCTGCGCCCGATCGCGGAAAGCGAAGCGCTGGCCCTGCCGACCACCGACATCAAAGGCTTCGCCCTCGGCAACGCGCTGGGCAGCATGGACGGCTACAACGCCACCCACAGCCAGATCGCCACCAAAACCAGTACCGCGCTGCTGGAAACTTCGCAGAGTGTGTCCGTGGTTACTCGCGAGCAAATGGACGACCAAGGCTCGCAGACCGTCTCGCAAGCAATGCGCTACACCCCCGGTGTGCTGACCAACCCGTACGGCGCGACTCATCGCTATGACTACGTGGCGATGCGCGGCTTCAACGACGGCTCGGTGGATAACATCTACCTCGACGGCCTCAAGTCGATGGGCGACAGCGGCACCTACAGCACCATGCAGGTCGATCCATATTTCCTCGAGCGTGTGGACATTCTCAAAGGCCCGTCGTCGGTACTGTACGGCCGCAGTTCACCGGGCGGTCTGGTGGCGCTGACCAGCAAAAAACCCTTGTACGAGGCTTACCATCAAGTGCAAGCCACGGTCGGCACGCAGGGTCAGCGCGGGGTCGGTTTTGACTTCAGCGGTCCGGTCGATGACGACAAACGCATTGCCTATCGTCTGACCGGATTAACCGATCAGTCCGACACGCAATTCGACCACAACAAGGAAAAGCGCTTCGCCCTGGCACCGACGCTGAGCATCGATTTCACTGAAGACACATCGCTGACTTTGCAGGCTTATCTGCAACACGATCCGGACGGTGGCTACCACGGCGGCGTGCCAGCCGATGGCACGATTCATCAGCGCAATGGCAACCGCATCTCCCCGCATTTCTTCGAAGGCGAGCCGGGGATCGACGGTTACTCGCGTGATCAGCAGTCGTTCGGTTATCAGTTTGAGCATCGTTTCAACGATGTCTTCACCGCGCGGCAGAACTTCCGCTACCTCGATTCCAAAGTGAATATGGATCAGGTCTACGCCTATGGCTGGACCACACCCACCAGCAATGAGTTGAACCGTTACTACACCGGTGGTGACGAGCGCCTGCATGCGTTCATTGTCGACAACATGCTTCAGGCTGAATTCTTCACGGGTGCGACCAAGCACACGGTGTTGATGGGCGCGGATTATCAGCGGCGCAAAACCGTGGTCGACTGGACCAGTGGCGGGCTCGCACCGATCGATGCGTTCAATCCGGTGTACGGCAACTCGACGATCGATGTGTTCGGTGACACCAGTTACCTGCGTCGCCTGGAACAGACCGGGGTTTACCTGCAAGACCTGATCGAGATGGACAAGTGGCGCTTTTCGCTGGGCCTGCGTCAGGACTGGGTCGAAACCTCCGACGAAAACCGCATCGCCGAAGCAGAGCGTCCGGAGGGGACAGAGATCAACGACCGCCGCACCAAGCTCACTGGCCGTGCCGGCGCGTTGTACCTGTTTGATAACGGTCTCGCGCCGTATGTCAGCTACTCGGAATCGTTTAACCCGAATTCCTATGCCGACAGCGCCGGTAATCCGCTGGCACCTACCGACGGTACGCAGTGGGAAGTCGGTTTGAAGTATCAGCCACCGGGCACTGACAATCTGTTCACCGCATCGCTGTTCCGCATTGATCAGGAAAACCTGGCGACCAAGCTGCCGCAGGAAAACTTCTATCGCGCTGTAGGCGCTGTCCGCTCGCAAGGTCTGGAGTTGGAAGCGCACATGCAACTGACCGACAACCTTAAAGTCCTCGGCAGCTACACCTTCACCGACATCGAGTATTCGAAATCGATGGTCAGCACGTTGAGCACGCCAACCGATGTGATCGAGAACAAGGGCAACTCGCCGACGCAGGCACCGCGACACATGGCGTCGTTGTGGGCGGACTACAAGTTCGACAGTGCGGCGCTCGACGGCCTGCGTCTGGGCGGTGGCGTGCGGTATGTCGGATACAGCTGGGCGGACGCGGAGAACACTTTGAAGGTGCCGTCCTACACCCTGTTCGACGCCTCGATTGGTTATGACTTGGGCAAGGTCGGGTTGAAGGGCGTTGACGTACGCCTGAACGCGAACAACCTGACCAACGAATCCTACGTGGCGTCCTGCGCCAGTCTGAACTTCTGCTACTTGGGCGAAGAACGCAACGTCGCGGCGACCGTCAGCTACCAGTTCTAAAACTTTTGTCCTGTGCATGAAAAAGCCAGCCCCTGATGTTTCAGGGGCTGGCTTTGTCGTTTCTGTGGAGAACTTTTAATGCGTGCGTTTCTGGTTTTATTACACCGCTATATTGGCTTGGCCACGGCGGTGTTTCTGCTGCTGGCCGGCGTCACCGGTAGCATCCTGGCGTTTAACCATGAGCTGGATGAATGGTTGAATCCGCAGTTCTATTCAGCTTCTGCGCAGGGTTCGCGGCTGCCGCCGGGCGAGTTGGTTGAAGCGCTGCAAGCTGCCCATCCAAGGCTGCAGGTCTGGTACATGGAGTATCCGCATGAGGCGGGGCATACGGCGATGCTGGCAGCCGTGCCGCGCAATGATCCGGCAACGGGCAAGCCGTTTGCTGAACGTAATCAGGTGTTTTATCTGGATCCGGTGAACGCTGAACAGAAGGGGCAGCGTTACTGGGGGGAATGTTGTTTTCAGCGGGAAAACTTTGTCCCGTTTATTCTCGAGTTCCACTACAACCTGACATTGCCGGGCAACTGGGGGTTGTGGTTGATGGGCTTGGTGGCCATCGCCTGGGTGATCGATTGTTTCATCGCTCTGTGGCTGACGTTGCCGCGTGGCAAGCCGTTCTGGAAGAAGTGGTCGACGGCCTGGAAGATCAAGGGTGGGCATGCGTATCGGCTGAACTTCGACCTGCATCGTGCGGGGGGATTGTGGTTGTGGCTGTTGCTGCTGCCAATCGCTGTCAGCAGTGTAGCGATGAATTTGCCGAGTCAGGTGTTCAAGCCTGCGGTGTCATTGTTTTCGCCGATCGAGCCAAGCGTCTACGAAGCACGAGGGCGAATGCCTGTTAGTGAGCTAGGGGTAACGCATTTGAGTTACCAGCAGGCATACGAGAGGGCATTACAGGAGGGAAAAAGGTTAGGACTGACAGCTGGGATCGGGGAGTTGTACTACAGCTTTGAATACAACTTTTACGGTGCAGGATTTGGCCACCACGATACAGACGCTCATGGCAAATCCTGGTTGTTCTTTCATGGTACGGATGGACGATTGTTAGGGCAGGAGATCGCAGGACAGGGGACGTTAGGAGAGCAGTTTTATCGGTTGCAGTTACCGATACATGGTGGACGGATCATTGGGGTTACCGGGCAGGTGATGATCGCGGTACTAGGTCTTTTGATTGCGGGGTTGTCGGGGACTGGCGTCTATATCTGGTGGCGCAAATGGCTCGCACGGCGCAACAGTAAGGCACGTAAAGGGATTTGATGGCTGGTTTTACCTGCGCTGAAATGACAAAACCCCTGTCTGCGTTAACAGACAGGGGTTTCGGAATTCAATCTTGACGATGACCTACTCTCACATGGGGAAACCCCACACTACCATCGGCGATGCATCGTTTCACTACTGAGTTCGGGATGGGATCAGGTGGTTCCAACGCTCTATGGTCGTCAAGAAATTCTGTATCTGGCCCGTCAACACGGTAACAAGCCAGCAAAAACGGATGTTTCTACTAAAACAAAACCCCAACTGCTTTCGCAATTGGGGTTTCGGAATTTAATCTTGACGATGACCTACTCTCACATGGGGAAACCCCACACTACCATCGGCGATGCATCGTTTCACTGCTGAGTTCGGGATGGGATCAGGTGGTTCCAACGCTCTATGGTCGTCAAGAAATTCGGGTACTGAGTCGCGACCTGGTGGTCTCGCTTCAGCAAATTGGGTATGTGACAGCTTGGTGTTTTGTGAGAATTTCGAACTTTCGGTTCATTTCGTCTTCACACACCGCAATCTGGCTCTTAAGCGCAAATTGCTTGGGTGTTATATGGTCAAGCCTCACGGGCAATTAGTATTGGTTAGCTCAACGCCTCACAGCGCTTACACACCCAACCTATCAACGTCGTAGTCTTCGACGGCCCTTCAGGGAACTCAAGGTTCCAGTGAGATCTCATCTTGAGGCAAGTTTCCCGCTTAGATGCTTTCAGCGGTTATCTTTCCCGAACATAGCTACCCGGCAATGCCACTGGCGTGACAACCGGAACACCAGAGGTTCGTCCACTCCGGTCCTCTCGTACTAGGAGCAGCCCCTCTCAAATCTCAAACGTCCACGGCAGATAGGGACCGAACTGTCTCACGACGTTCTAAACCCAGCTCGCGTACCACTTTAAATGGCGAACAGCCATACCCTTGGGACCGGCTTCAGCCCCAGGATGTGATGAGCCGACATCGAGGTGCCAAACACCGCCGTCGATATGAACTCTTGGGCGGTATCAGCCTGTTATCCCCGGAGTACCTTTTATCCGTTGAGCGATGGCCCTTCCATACAGAACCACCGGATCACTAAGACCTACTTTCGTACCTGCTCGACGTGTCTGTCTCGCAGTCAAGCGCGCTTTTGCCTTTATACTCTACGACCGATTTCCGACCGGTCTGAGCGCACCTTCGTACTCCTCCGTTACTCTTTAGGAGGAGACCGCCCCAGTCAAACTACCCACCATACACTGTCCTCGATCCGGATAACGGACCTGAGTTAGAACCTCAAAGTTGCCAGGGTGGTATTTCAAGGATGGCTCCACGCGAACTGGCGTCCACGCTTCAAAGCCTCCCACCTATCCTACACAAGCAAATTCAAAGTCCAGTGCAAAGCTATAGTAAAGGTTCACGGGGTCTTTCCGTCTAGCCGCGGATACACTGCATCTTCACAGCGATTTCAATTTCACTGAGTCTCGGGTGGAGACAGCGCCGCCATCGTTACGCCATTCGTGCAGGTCGGAACTTACCCGACAAGGAATTTCGCTACCTTAGGACCGTTATAGTTACGGCCGCCGTTTACCGGGGCTTCGATCAAGAGCTTCGCGTTAGCTAACCCCATCAATTAACCTTCCGGCACCGGGCAGGCGTCACACCCTATACGTCCACTTTCGTGTTTGCAGAGTGCTGTGTTTTTAATAAACAGTCGCAGCGGCCTGGTATCTTCGACCGGCATGAGCTTACGGAGCAAGTCCTTCACCCTCACCGGCGCACCTTCTCCCGAAGTTACGGTGCCATTTTGCCTAGTTCCTTCACCCGAGTTCTCTCAAGCGCCTTGGTATTCTCTACCCAACCACCTGTGTCGGTTTGGGGTACGGTTCCTGGTTACCTGAAGCTTAGAAGCTTTTCTTGGAAGCATGGCATCAACCACTTCGTCACCCAAAGGGTAACTCGTCATCAGCTCTCGGCCTTAAGATCCCGGATTTACCTAAGATCTCAGCCTACCACCTTAAACTTGGACAACCAACGCCAAGCTGGCCTAGCCTTCTCCGTCCCTCCATCGCAATAACCAGAAGTACAGGAATATTAACCTGTTTTCCATCGACTACGCTTTTCAGCCTCGCCTTAGGGACCGACTAACCCTGCGTCGATTAACGTTGCGCAGGAAACCTTGGTCTTTCGGCGTGGGTGTTTTTCACACCCATTGTCGTTACTCATGTCAGCATTCGCACTTCTGATACCTCCAGCAAGCTTCTCAACTCACCTTCACAGGCTTACAGAACGCTCCTCTACCGCATCACCCGAAGGTGATACCCGTAGCTTCGGTGTATGGTTTGAGCCCCGTTACATCTTCCGCGCAGGCCGACTCGACTAGTGAGCTATTACGCTTTCTTTAAAGGGTGGCTGCTTCTAAGCCAACCTCCTAGCTGTCTAAGCCTTCCCACATCGTTTCCCACTTAACCATAACTTTGGGACCTTAGCTGACGGTCTGGGTTGTTTCCCTTTTCACGACGGACGTTAGCACCCGCCGTGTGTCTCCCATGCTCGGCACTTGTAGGTATTCGGAGTTTGCATCGGTTTGGTAAGTCGGGATGACCCCCTAGCCGAAACAGTGCTCTACCCCCTACAGTGATACATGAGGCGCTACCTAAATAGCTTTCGAGGAGAACCAGCTATCTCCGAGCTTGATTAGCCTTTCACTCCGATCCACAGGTCATCCGCTAACTTTTCAACGGTAGTCGGTTCGGTCCTCCAGTTAGTGTTACCCAACCTTCAACCTGCCCATGGATAGATCGCCCGGTTTCGGGTCTATTCCCAGCGACTAGACGCCCTATTAAGACTCGCTTTCGCTACGCCTCCCCTATTCGGTTAAGCTCGCCACTGAAAATAAGTCGCTGACCCATTATACAAAAGGTACGCAGTCACAGAACAAAGTCTGCTCCCACTGCTTGTACGCATACGGTTTCAGGATCTATTTCACTCCCCTCTCCGGGGTTCTTTTCGCCTTTCCCTCACGGTACTAGTTCACTATCGGTCAGTCAGTAGTATTTAGCCTTGGAGGATGGTCCCCCCATATTCAGACAAAGTTTCTCGTGCTCCGTCCTACTCGATTTCATGACTAAGAGATTTTCGCGTACAGGGCTATCACCCACTATGGCCGCACTTTCCAGAGCGTTCCGCTAATCTCAAAGCCACTTAAGGGCTAGTCCCCGTTCGCTCGCCACTACTAAGGGAATCTCGGTTGATTTCTTTTCCTCAGGGTACTTAGATGTTTCAGTTCCCCTGGTTCGCCTCTTGCACCTATGTATTCAGTACAAGATAACCATCTTATGATGGCTGGGTTCCCCCATTCAGACATCTCCGGATCAAAGTCTGTTTGCCGACTCCCCGAAGCTTTTCGCAGGCTACCACGTCTTTCATCGCCTCTGACTGCCAAGGCATCCACCGTATGCGCTTCTTCACTTGACCATATAACCCCAAGCAATCTGGTTATACTGTGAAGACGACATTCGCCGAAAATTCGAATTTCTCAACTAAGAGAACTCACAAATTTTACCTTAGCCTGATCCGTTACCAGTGAAAGTAACGTTCAGTCTATCTTTCTATCACATACCCAAATTTTTAAAGAACGAACTAGTCAAAGACTAGAAATCAACATTCACCATCATCACGATGGAATGCTCATTTCTAAGCTTTCAAACTTCAGAAGCAGTAGTGGTGGAGCCAAGCGGGATCGAACCGCTGACCTCCTGCGTGCAAGGCAGGCGCTCTCCCAGCTGAGCTATGGCCCCGTATTTTCTACAGGCGTTTCCCACACAAAATTGGTGGGTCTGGGCAGATTCGAACTGCCGACCTCACCCTTATCAGGGGTGCGCTCTAACCAACTGAGCTACAGACCCAATTTCGGGCTGCTTCTTTCGTCTTCTTCAATGAATCAAGCAATTCGTGTGGGAACTTATGGAGCAGCTGATGTCGTCGATTAAGGAGGTGATCCAGCCGCAGGTTCCCCTACGGCTACCTTGTTACGACTTCACCCCAGTCATGAATCACACCGTGGTAACCGTCCTCCCGAAGGTTAGACTAGCTACTTCTGGTGCAACCCACTCCCATGGTGTGACGGGCGGTGTGTACAAGGCCCGGGAACGTATTCACCGTGACATTCTGATTCACGATTACTAGCGATTCCGACTTCACGCAGTCGAGTTGCAGACTGCGATCCGGACTACGATCGGTTTTATGGGATTAGCTCCACCTCGCGGCTTGGCAACCCTTTGTACCGACCATTGTAGCACGTGTGTAGCCCAGGCCGTAAGGGCCATGATGACTTGACGTCATCCCCACCTTCCTCCGGTTTGTCACCGGCAGTCTCCTTAGAGTGCCCACCATTACGTGCTGGTAACTAAGGACAAGGGTTGCGCTCGTTACGGGACTTAACCCAACATCTCACGACACGAGCTGACGACAGCCATGCAGCACCTGTCTCAATGTTCCCGAAGGCACCAATCCATCTCTGGAAAGTTCATTGGATGTCAAGGCCTGGTAAGGTTCTTCGCGTTGCTTCGAATTAAACCACATGCTCCACCGCTTGTGCGGGCCCCCGTCAATTCATTTGAGTTTTAACCTTGCGGCCGTACTCCCCAGGCGGTCAACTTAATGCGTTAGCTGCGCCACTAAGAGCTCAAGGCTCCCAACGGCTAGTTGACATCGTTTACGGCGTGGACTACCAGGGTATCTAATCCTGTTTGCTCCCCACGCTTTCGCACCTCAGTGTCAGTATCAGTCCAGGTGGTCGCCTTCGCCACTGGTGTTCCTTCCTATATCTACGCATTTCACCGCTACACAGGAAATTCCACCACCCTCTACCATACTCTAGCTCGCCAGTTTTGGATGCAGTTCCCAGGTTGAGCCCGGGGATTTCACATTCAACTTAACGAACCACCTACGCGCGCTTTACGCCCAGTAATTCCGATTAACGCTTGCACCCTCTGTATTACCGCGGCTGCTGGCACAGAGTTAGCCGGTGCTTATTCTGTCGGTAACGTCAAAACAGCAAAGTATTAATTTACTGCCCTTCCTCCCAACTTAAAGTGCTTTACAATCCGAAGACCTTCTTCACACACGCGGCATGGCTGGATCAGGCTTTCGCCCATTGTCCAATATTCCCCACTGCTGCCTCCCGTAGGAGTCTGGACCGTGTCTCAGTTCCAGTGTGACTGATCATCCTCTCAGACCAGTTACGGATCGTCGCCTTGGTGAGCCATTACCTCACCAACTAGCTAATCCGACCTAGGCTCATCTGATAGCGCAAGGCCCGAAGGTCCCCTGCTTTCTCCCGTAGGACGTATGCGGTATTAGCGTTCCTTTCGAAACGTTGTCCCCCACTACCAGGCAGATTCCTAGGCATTACTCACCCGTCCGCCGCTGAATTCAGGAGCAAGCTCCTGTCATCCGCTCGACTTGCATGTGTTAGGCCTGCCGCCAGCGTTCAATCTGAGCCATGATCAAACTCTTCAGTTCAAACATCTTTGGGTTTTTAAGAAACCCTAAACTTGGCTCAGCAATCGTTGGTTACATCTTTGATTTCTCGCGGAGTAACTTGTGATGCTGATAATCTTGTTGACTATCAGTCTGACTCCACAAGCACCCACACGAATTGCTTGATTCAGTTGTTAAAGAGCGGTTGGTTAAGATCTTTCGTCTCAACCGAGGCGCGCATTCTACAGCAGCCTCATTTGCTGTCAAGTGATTATTTTCAGAAGTTTTCGAAGAATTCTTCAACAACTTCAACCACTTGCGCTTCAGATCTCTCTGCAGCGGGAGGCGAATTCTACAGCGTTACACGCTGCTGTCAACACCTCTTTTTCAACTTCCTTTCGGCTTCGATGAACTGAAGCAACCTGCTGCCGAAACCTACATAACTCATTGAATCTCAAGGAGTTTTCCGTTTCGACTGCGCCGGAAGTGGGGCGAATTATAGACATCTCAAATCTGCAGTCAACCGTTAATTTCGCTTTTCTTTCAATCACTTGCAGATCGGTTAAAAAACGACCAAATACACCTATATATAGGAGGCAACCGCTAGCTCTTCTATATAGAAGGGTTCTTCAGAGCACCCCTGCCGCCTTCAACTCAGCAACCGCACCCGCCCCGAGGCCCAGCACACTCTGCAGAACCTCCAGCGTATGCTCGCCTAATAGAGGAGGAGCGCGACGGTATTCAACCGGTGTCTGCGACATACGGATAGGACTGGCCACCTGAGGCACCATCCCCGCCAACGCATGCGGCAGCTCTATCGCCAGACCACGCGCCTTAACCTGCGGATCTTCAAACACCTGCGACAAATCATTGATCGGCCCACAAGGGACACCCGCCTGCTCCAACTCAGCAACCCACTCGGCCGTAGTCTTGAACACCGTCGCCTGCCGAATCAGCGGGATCAACACCGCCCGATTCGCCACTCGCAGCTTATTAGTGGCGAAGCGCGGATCATCAGCCCACTGCGGCTGCCCCGCCACTTCGGCAAACTTGCGGAACTGCCCGTCATTACCCACGGTGAGGATGAAATCACCATCAGCCGTAGGAAAGTCCTGATAAGGCACGATGTTCGGGTGGGCGTTGCCCAGGCGCTTAGGCGCATTGCCTGTAGTCAAATAATTCATCGCCTGGTTCGCCAGACACGCAACCTGCACATCCAGCAATGCCATATCGATGTGCTGCCCGCCGCCATCGTGATCGCGATGAGCCAACGCTGCCAGAATCGCCACCGTCGAATACAACCCGGTAAGAATGTCCGTCAACGCCACGCCTACCTTCACCGGCCCGGCACCCTCATCACCTTCAGGACGACCGGTGAGACTCATCAGTCCGCCCAACCCCTGGATCATGAAGTCGTAGCCGGCGCGCTTGGCATAAGGCCCGGTCTGACCGAAACCGGTAATTGAGCAGTAAATCAGATCAGGATTGATCGCCTTCAGCGATTCATAGTCCAGCCCATACGCCGCGAGACCACCGACCTTGAAGTTCTCGATGAGAATATCGGACTTCAAAGCTAGCTCCCGCACCAGCCTCTGCCCTTCAGGACGTGTGAAGTCGATGGTCACCGATTGCTTGTTGCGGTTGGCCGACAGGTAATAAGCCGCCTCAGAGGTGTTCTCGCCATAGGCGTCCTTGAGAAACGGCGGCCCCCAGGCGCGAGTGTCGTCACCATTGCCGGGGCGCTCGACCTTGATCACTTCGGCGCCAAGGTCGGCGAGGATCTGCCCGGCCCAAGGCCCGGCCAACACGCGCGATAAATCCAGTACCCGCAGATGCGACAGCGCGCCCATGGTCGCTCTCCTATTAATAGAACGCCTGCAGACCGGTTTGCGCCCGCCCGAGGATCAGCGCATGAACGTCGTGAGTGCCTTCATAGGTATTCACCACTTCCAGATTGACCAGGTGACGGGCCACACCGAACTCATCGGAGATGCCGTTGCCGCCGAGCATGTCGCGCGCCATACGGGCGATATCCAGCGACTTGCCGCAGGAGTTGCGCTTCATGATCGAAGTAATTTCGACCGCCGCTGTACCCTCATCCTTCATACGACCCAGGCGCAGGCAACCTTGCAGGGCCAGAGTGATTTCAGTCTGCATGTCGGCCAGCTTCTTCTGGACCAACTGAGTCGCGGCCAATGGGCGACCGAACTGTTGACGATCCAGAGTGTATTGGCGAGCGGTGTGCCAGCAGAACTCAGCGGCGCCCAATGCACCCCAAGAGATGCCATAGCGTGCAGAGTTAAGGCAGGTGAACGGGCCTTTCAAGCCACGGACGTCCGGGAAGATGTTCTCCTCCGGTACGAATACGTTGTCCATGACGATCTCACCGGTGATCGACGCACGCAGGCCGACCTTGCCGTGGATTGCCGGTGCACTCAGGCCTTTCCAACCTTTTTCCAGTACGAAGCCACGGATGTCGCCCGCATCGTCTTTGGCCCAGACCACGAACACATCGGCGATCGGGCTGTTGGTGATCCACATCTTCGCGCCGGTCAGGCTGTAGCCACCCTCGACTTTGCGTGCACGGGAGATCATCGCGCCCGGGTCGGAGCCGTGGTTTGGCTCGGTCAGACCGAAGCAGCCGATCCATTCGCCGGAAGCCAGTTTCGGCAGGTATTTCTGTTTCTGCGCTTCAGTGCCGAATTCGTTGATCGGCACCATCACCAGCGAGGACTGCACGCTCATCATCGAGCGATAGCCGGAGTCGACACGCTCCACTTCACGAGCAATCAGGCCGTAACTGACATAGTTGAGGCCGCTGCCGCCGTATTGCTCAGGGATGGTCGCACCTAACAGGCCGACTTCACCCATTTCGCGGAAGATTGCCGGATCCGTTTTTTCATGGCGGAAAGCTTCGAGAACACGCGGCGCGAGGCTCTGTTGAGCGAACTGCTCGGCGGTGTCGCGGATCATGCGCTCTTCTTCGGTGAGCTGTTGATCCAGCAGCAGGGGATCGATCCAGTTGAAGCTAGCTTTACCGCCCATGAGTGTGTCCTCGCAAATCGGGTGAATTAACGTGGCATTGATCCTAGGCGCGGTTCGCCGGCGCGGCAAACGAGGATTTCGCATTCTGTTGTGCTAATTTCTCACTCCGAAACGTCGCGAAATGCCTTTTATGCGACGCATTAGTGAGGTTGATGTACATGCGCAGGAAGATTCCCAGCACCACCGCCCTGATCAGCTTCGAAGCCGCCGCACGCCATGAGAGCTTTACCAGAGCCGCTGAAGAGCTTTCCCTCACCCAAGGCGCCATTTGCCGACAGATCGCCAGTCTTGAAGAGTTCCTCAGCGTGGAACTGTTCCGACGCTCGCGACGCGGAGTGAAACTGACCGAGGCAGGGCTTTCCTACAGCCGCCGAGTCGCCACGCAACTCGATGCGGTTGAGCGCGACACCCTCTCCGTGATGGGCCAACAAGGCACTAACGTGATCGAACTGGCGGTGGTGCCAACCTTCGGCACCCAATGGCTGCTGCCGCGCCTCAAGGATTTCCAGCTCAAGCACCCGGAAGTGACGGTCAACCTGACCAACCGCACCCGGCCCTTCTTGTTTGCCGATACTGAATTCGATGCAGCGATCTACTTTGGCGACGCCGATTGGTCCGGTACTGAATCCCACAGGCTGATGGGCGAAAATCCGATGCCAGTGTGCAGCCCTGCCCTACTGGGTAGAAAGACCCATCTGACTGCGGAAGCTATCGCTGAGCTACCGCTACTGCAGCAAACCACCCGCCCTTATGCCTGGCGCCAGTGGTTCAATTCGCAACACCTGAATATCCCCCGCGACATGACAGGTCCGCGCTACGAGCTATTCTCCATGCTCGCCCAAGCCGCCATGCACGACATGGGCATTGCGCTGATTCCACCGTTCTTGATTCAGCGTGAATTGGCAGAGAAACGCCTGGTGATTGCCAACCCGCAGGCACTCTCCAGCATCAAGGCCTATTACCTGATGATTCCCGAACGAAAGGTCGAATCAGCGTCATTAAAGGCATTTCGTGACTGGCTGGTAATTCAGGCGCAGAGCTACAGCCTAGAAGGATAAAGGCTTACAGCGATAACTAACCCCGTAGTCAGGAGAATCAAAGCCCTACAGATATAAGTAATTGTCGCAATTCGACAGACTGTATCCGAAAGTCGTACAGACGTCCCACAAGCGCCTGACGACGTGGCTTTGAGCCTTCATGGGCGACGCATTGCTGCCTATTCACGTCACCGATGAGAAATTTTTCCATAATCGGCCAGAATCCTTGCAAGGCACGGCCTGCAAGGGATTCAGCTGGCCATCTGCGACATTCGGTCACGGCATGACTTGTAGTTAATTTTCCGTCACCCGTCATAATCCCTTGAAGGGCATAAAGTTCGCCTGCAAAATGCCGCGCCCCGCCCTGATTTGGCGGGATCGTGCTGATCGGCCGCCCCAGTCGCACCATCCGTAGTGCATGGGTTTACTCAATAAGATCACGCAGGAGATTTGACGTGCACATTGGTGTTCCTCTCGAAACCCAGACCGGTGAAACACGGGTTGCTGCAACCCCGGAAACCATTAAAAAGCTGATCAGCCAAGGTCATAAGGTCACTGTGCAAACCGGCGCCGGCGTTAAAGCCAGCGTTGTCGACAGTGCCTATGAAGCGGCAGGCGCAACCATTGGCAGTGCCAATGACGCGTTTGGCGCCGAGCTGATTCTCAAAGTGGTCGCGCCAAGCGATGCCGAATTGACGCTGATCAAGCGCGGTACGGTGTTGGTCGGCATGCTCAACCCGTTCAACAACGAAACCATCGCGAAGATGGCCGAGTGTGGGATTACCGCGTTCGCCCTCGAAGCGGCGCCGCGCACCTCGCGCGCGCAGAGTCTCGATGTGTTGTCGTCGCAGGCGAACATTGCCGGCTATAAGGCTGTGTTGCTGGCCGCTCACCACTATCCGCGTTTCATGCCGATGCTGATGACCGCTGCGGGCACCGTGAAAGCGGCGCGCGTGCTGATTCTTGGCGCCGGTGTGGCCGGGTTGCAGGCGATTGCCACGGCGAAACGTCTGGGTGCGGTGATCGAAGCGTCCGACGTGCGTCCGGCGGTTAAAGAGCAGATCGAATCCCTCGGCGCCAAATTCGTCGACGTGCCTTACGAAACCGATGAAGAGCGCGAATGCGCCGTCGGTGTTGGCGGTTACGCGCGTCCAATGCCGGCCAGCTGGATGCAGCGTCAGGCGCAGGCCGTGCACGAACGCGCCAAACAGGCTGACATCGTCATCACCACCGCGCTGATTCCGGGCCGCAAGGCACCGACGCTGCTTAGCGCGGAAACCGTGGCGCAGATGAAACCGGGGTCGGTGGTCATCGACCTCGCGGCGGCTCAGGGTGGCAACTGCCCGCTGACCGTGGCTGATCAGGTCGTGATCGAAAATGGCGTGACCATTTGTGGCCCGACCAATCTGGCCGGCGAAGTCGCTGCAGACGCTTCGGCGCTGTACGCACGCAACCTGCTGGACTTCCTCAAGCTGGTGTTCACCAAAGAAGGCCAGTTCGACGTCAACCTCGAAGACGATATCGTCGCCGCGTGCCTGATGTGCCGCGACGGCCAAGTCATCCGCAAAAACGCCTAAGCAGGGATTCAGACGATGGAAGAGCTTATCTCCCCCGGTATCTACAACCTGATCATCTTCGTGCTGGCGATTTATGTCGGTTACCACGTGGTCTGGAACGTTACACCTGCGCTGCACACGCCATTGATGGCGGTGACCAACGCCATCTCCGCGATCGTAATCGTTGGCGCCATGCTGGCGGCCGCACTGACCGTTACACCGCTGGGCAAAACCATGGGCACCCTCGCCGTGGCATTGGCAGCGGTCAATGTGTTCGGTGGCTTCCTGGTCACCCGCCGCATGCTTGAGATGTTCAAGAAGAAAGCCCCGAAAGTAAAAGAAGAGGCGCCGAAGTAATGAGCATGAATCTCGTCACGACGCTCTACCTGATCGCGTCGATCTGCTTTATCCAGGCCCTTAAAGGCCTGTCGCACCCGACTACATCGCGGCGCGGCAATCTGTTTGGCATGCTCGGCATGGGGTTGGCGATCCTCACCACCGTCGGCCTCATCTATAAGCTCGGAGCTGAGCTGGCCACTGCCGGTATTGGTTACGTCATCGTTGGCCTGCTGGTAGGCGGCACCGCCGGTTCGATCATGGCCAAGCGCGTTGAAATGACCAAGATGCCGGAACTGGTCGCCTTCATGCACAGCATGATCGGTCTGGCGGCAGTGTTCATTGCTATCGCAGCGGTTGTTGAGCCGCAATCGCTGGGCATCGTTAAACAGCTGGGCGATTCGATCCCGGCGGGTAACCGTCTGGAGTTGTTCCTCGGTGCTGCCATTGGTGCAATCACCTTCTCCGGTTCGGTGATTGCGTTTGGCAAGCTGTCGGGCAAGTACAAGTTCCGCCTGTTCCAGGGCGCACCGGTACAGTTCACCGGTCAGCACAAGCTGAACGCCGTGCTGGGCCTGGCGACGCTGGCCCTCGGCCTGACCTTTATGTTCACCGGCAACCTCACCGCGTTCGCGCTGATGCTGGCGCTGGCGTTCGTGATGGGCGTGCTGATCATCATCCCGATCGGCGGTGCAGACATGCCGGTGGTGGTGTCGATGCTCAACAGCTATTCGGGCTGGGCGGCGGCGGGAATCGGCTTCTCGCTGAACAACTCGATGCTGATCATTGCCGGTTCGCTGGTGGGTTCGAGCGGTGCGATCCTCTCGTACATCATGTGCAAGGCGATGAACCGTTCCTTCTTTAATGTACTGCTCGGCGGTTTCGGCAATACGGCGGATGCAGGTCCTGCCGGTGCGAAAGAAGCCCGTCCGGTGAAATCCGGTTCGGCTGACGACGCAACCTTCCTGCTGACCAACGCTGACACCGTGATCATCGTGCCGGGTTACGGTCTGGCGGTAGCGCGTGCGCAGCATGCGCTGAAGGAATTGACCGAGAAGCTGACCCACCGTGGCGTGACCGTGAAATACGCGATTCACCCTGTGGCGGGCCGTATGCCGGGGCACATGAACGTTCTGCTCGCCGAGGCCGAAGTGCCTTACGACCAGGTGTTCGAGATGGAAGACATCAACTCCGAGTTCGGCCAGGCCGATGTGGTGCTGGTGCTCGGCGCAAACGACGTGGTCAACCCTGCCGCGAAGAACGATCCGAAATCGCCGATTGCCGGCATGCCGATTCTCGAAGCGTTCAAGGCCAAGACCATCATCGTCAACAAGCGCTCGATGGCCAGCGGCTATGCCGGTCTGGACAACGAACTGTTCTATCTGGACAAGACCATGATGGTTTTCGGCGACGCGAAGAAAGTCATCGAAGACATGGTTAAAGCGGTCGAATAATTCTCCTCGGCTGCACCGAACGCCCCGACTCGTCGGGGCGTTTTTGTTTGCGCAAAACGTCGGACAATTTGCCGCGTTGTTGCAGATCCGGTAACGGTGTTTTACTTGAAACCCGCTAAATAGACGCCTCGTTTGCGACCTTGGTAGCGGGACAGGCGCCCGTCAAATTCACTAGACTGCGCATCCTGCTACTCGCTTCCCGAGATAATAATCCATGTACCGTGACCGTATTCGCCTGCCTTCGTTGTTGGACAAAGTGATGAGCGCCGCCGACGCCGCCGCTCTGATTGAGGACGGCATGACCGTCGGCATGAGCGGTTTCACCCGTGCCGGCGAAGCCAAAGCCGTCCCTCACGCATTGGCCGAGCGCGCCAAGGTCACGCCGCTGCAGATCAGTCTGATGACCGGCGCCAGCCTGGGCAATGACCTCGACAAGCAATTGACCGAAGCCGGCGTACTGTCGCGACGCATGCCATTCCAGGTTGACAGCACCTTGCGCAAGGCGATCAACGCCGGCCAAGTAATGTTCATTGACCAGCATTTGTCGGAAACCGTTGAGCAACTGCGCAACCAGCAACTGAAACTGCCGGACATCGCGGTCATCGAAGCCGTGGCCATCACCGAACAGGGCCACATCGTGCCGACCACTTCGGTGGGCAACTCGGCGAGCTTCGCGATTTTCGCCAAGCAGGTAATCGTCGAGATCAACCTGGCGCACAACGCCAACCTCGAAGGCCTGCACGACATCTATATCCCCACGTATCGCCCGACGCGTACGCCGATCCCGCTGGTTAAAGTCGACGACCGTATAGGCAGCACGGCGATTCCGATTCCGCCGGAGAAGATTGTCGCCATCGTCATCACCCAACAGTCGGATTCGCCGTCCACCGTGTCTACGCCGGACGTCGATACCAATGCCATCGCCGAGCACCTGATCACCTTCTTCAAGCAGGAAGTCGATGCTGGGCGCATGACCAACAAGCTCGGCCCGCTGCAGGCCGGGATCGGCAACATTGCCAACGCGGTGATGTGCGGCCTGATTGATTCACCGTTCGAAGACCTGACCATGTACTCCGAAGTGCTGCAGGATTCGACCTTTGACCTGATCGACGCCGGCAAGCTGAGCTTCGCTTCGGGCAGCTCGATCACCTTGTCGGAGCGCCGCAACAGCGACGTGTTCGGCAATCTGGAGAAGTACAAGGACAAACTGATACTGCGGCCGCAGGAGATCTCCAACCATCCGGAAGTGGTGCGTCGCTTGGGCATCATCGGCATTAACACGGCGCTGGAGTTCGACATCTACGGTAACGTCAATTCGACCCACGTCTGCGGTACGCGGATGATGAACGGCATTGGCGGTTCCGGCGACTTCGCGCGCAACGCGCACCTGGCAGTATTCGTGACCAAGTCGATCGCCAAGGGCGGCGCGATTTCCAGCGTGGTGCCGATGGTCAGCCACGTTGACCATACCGAGCACGACGTCGACATCCTGGTGACCGAAGTCGGTCTGGCCGACCTGCGTGGTCTGGCGCCGCGGGAACGTGCGCGGGTCATTATTGATAACTGTGTGCACCCGGACTTCCGTCAGGCGTTGAATGACTACTTCACCGCGGCCTGTGCAATCGGTGGTCACACCCCGCACATCCTGCGTGAAGCGTTGAGCTGGCACATGAATCTGGAAGAAACCGGTCGCATGCTCGCCGTGTAATTCACACAGATAAACCGCTGATGCAAACACAGTTTGCGTCAGCGGACTTTCGAAAGCCTCCAACCCGACAAAAACTGTACTGCTGTACCGGTCATTTCCTACAGCAATTACCTACGCACTCGACTAAATCAGGCCAAAATGCACTACTTAAGTGCAGACAGGTACAGTTTGCTCAATTTTGACCCGTACACCCCCTATAAACAGTTAACTGGTCACTCACAATACAGTTGAACTGTATCTAGAGAGACTAGGCAAACGAGAGGATCATGGGCACCAGTCAAACCACTACCTGATCCCGCCACAAGCGGAAGGATGTCAACCATGGAACGTACACTCAGTTCCGAACTGTTCTTCGAAGACAAAGCTGTAAACACCCAGGCTTCCCTGCCTCTGCGCGTTATCGCCAACCTGATGTTGTGGCAGCGCCGCATCTCCAGCCGCCACCAATTGGCCCGTCTGGATTCGCGTCTGCTGGCTGACGCCGGTATCAGCGAAGCACAACGCTACGAAGAGCTGAGCAAGCCGTTCTGGCGCTAAGTAGCGTCGCTGGCTCTGGTCGCTAGACCCACCGCCAGCAACCCGAATTGAACAAACGAAACCCGTCGTGGGAAACCACGGCGGGTTTTGTCGTTTTGGCCTCTTAAAAATCCAAACCAGTACAGTTCACCAATCTTTAAATAAGACCATTACAATTGTAAGCGCTGCCGAAGGCTGCGATCTTTTGATCTTGAAAATCCAAAGTCAAAGATCGCAGCCTTCGGCAGCTCCTAAGGTTTTTCGTCTGGAGGCTGGTTTGGCGTTCGAATGTGAGCCTAATATCCATGCAGAACGTGGCGAATGCTGTGTCACTGGCGTCTGACTCCTCAGATACCGAGCCACCTCTCAATACGGTTTATCCACAGGAGTTACCCCTATGTCCCGTCTTCGTCTGCTCAGCGCTGCTGCCCTGCTGGCCGTGGCTGCCAACGCCAGCGCTACCAGCTTCATCGTTACCACTGATGCCGTGGTTGGCGCTCTGAAATCATCGTCGGACGCCACTTCCGACGTCACTTCGTCCTTCCGTGACGACAAAATCGTTCTCGCTGCACGTGACGACGCGGCCAGCTTCGTCGCCAGCCAGGGCGAGATCCGTGGCGTGAAACTGGAAAGCGCGCTGGACCACATCCGCCACCAGGCGCCACAGCTGCAAGCGACCGATGCACAACTCGCTCAGGCCATCCTGACGATCTAAGCGATTGCGGCATCTCGGGACACGTCCGGACGTGTCCCGATGCTTTGGCGCTGGCTCTGGCCCGGGCATTGCGCTAGCCTTTGGGCTCGCCAACCGTTATCGAGTCCAATGCGCTTTCTTCCAAATCTCCTGATCCCTTCCGTATTGTTCACCGCCTGCTGGGCGACGTCGGTCGATGCCTTTGATGCTTTTAATGCATCGACACAAGGCACCGTCGTCAGTGGTTACGCCACCAGCATGGTGTCTTCCGCCCCTTTCGACCGTAAACTGCTGCTGGCGGCCCACGAGGATGCCGCCGCATTCGTGGCCACTGACGGCGAATGGCGAGGTGCAAGGCTGGAATCAGCGCTGCATTACCTGCGCAAAACCCGGCCAAAACTTCATGTCAGCGACCTTGAACTGGCAGAGGCAATTCTCGTCCAATAGCTATCCCTGTCCTTTCGGAGTCGTTCCATGCGTAGCCCGCTGATTGCTGCCGCCCTTGGCCTGTTTTTGTTGGCCGATGTGGCCCAGGCGCACACCCTGGTAGCCACCAGTAACATTATCGTTCGTGCCTCCCAGCGCACCATCGATTTCACCTCGGATACCACCACGTCGATCCGCGATTCGAAAATCATCCGCGAAGCCCACGACGACGCCGCCAGTTTCGTCGCCACTAACGGCGATATCCGTGGCGCGCACCTGGAAGCCGCGCTCAATACCTTGCGCACGCGCGTACCGGAAGCGCGCGATGCCAGTGATCAGGTACTCGCCGAAGCCATCCTCGCACTGTGAGGTCGCTTGGCGCCTGGCTACTGGCCGGGGCGTTGTTGCTGCTTGGCAACAGCGCCCACGCCGGCCTGCAATTGCGGCTCAAGACCGACGGTTTGAGCCCCGCCCAACAACAGGCCAGCCAGGCGCTGATCGATGAGGCGATGCAGAAACTGCCGCCAAGCTTTATCGAGCGGCTGGATCGACGCATCGATGTCGGCTGGACCGACGATATGCCCGCCAATGCCTACGGCCAGGCCACGCTGGTTTCCGAACTCGATCTGAACCGCAAACTGCTCAACGGCCTCACCGACGGCAGCGCGGCCAAAGAGAAAACCAATCGCCCCCACGGCACGGTGCGCGAGGAAATGCTCGCTACCGTGCTGCACGAAATCACCCATATTTATGACCGCGCGCGCCTTTGGCCAACGGCCGAACGCACGCTGATCCAGCGCTGCACCCGGCGTTTCAACAGCGCTGGGCTGATCGGCATTCCCGATGAGTGTCGTGGCCAGAACGGTCGCCGCTTCACCCTTAGCGACGACCCGCGCCTGCTCGACCTTGCCGGTTGGCAGCAATACGTCGGCCGGCGCGGTGAGCGCGAACAACACAACCGACAGATCGCCCGCAGCCCGGATCTGTACGAAATCTCCAGCCCGAAAGAGTTCGTTGCGGTCAACATGGAGTATTTCCTCCTCGACCCGAGCTACGCCTGCCGCCGGCCAGCCCTGTATCGCTATTACCAGCAACACTTCGGCTGGGCGCCGCCGGCCAAGGACACTTGCAGCAAGACCTTCGCGTTTCTCAATGCCGGTAATGACTTCGCCAAGCAACCTTTAGGGCAAGTCGATCCGGAACGGGTCTACGCCGTCGACTACCTGCTCGCCGAGGCTAATCAGAACTGGGTCAGCCGCTGGGGCCACAGCATGTTGCGTCTGGTGATCTGCGCACCGGGGCGGCCACGCGGGCCGGATTGCCGACTCGATCTCGATCAGCATCTGGTGCTGTCGTACCGCGCCTTTGTCGGTGATGTGCAGTTGTCGAGCTGGGACGGGCTGGTCGGCAAATACCCGTCGCGGCTGTTCGTGCTGCCATTGGCGCAAGTCATCGACGAATACACCAAGACCGAGCTGCGCAGCCTCGCCTCCGTACCGATCAACCTGTCCCGGGACGAAATCGAAGGCGTGGTCGAACACGCCGCCGAAATGCACTGGAGCTACGACGGCAACTACTTCTTCCTCTCCAACAACTGCGCAGTGGAAGGCCTGAAGCTGTTGCGCAGCGGCAGCAACAACCCACAGTTCGTAGCGCTGGACAACATCATGCCCAATGGTTTGCTGGAAGTGATGAAGGGCCGTGGTCTGGCGGATACCAGTGTGCTGGATGACCCGAAAGAAGCGCTGCGTCTGGGTTATCGCTTCGACTCGTTCCGCGATCGCTATCAGGCGATGTTTGATGTGTTGAAGAAGCAGTTGCCGATCAAGCAGACCACCGTCGAGGAATGGCTTTCACTGACTGCCGAAGAACGCCGCGAATGGTTCGAGCGTGCGGATCTACGCACCAGCGCCGCGCTTTTGCTGCTGGAGCAGGCCAGCTACCGCCGCCAGTTGCTGCTGGCTCAGGACGAGGTCAAGCAGCGTTACCTCGGCGCGCGGGAGCTGGAGAACGGTGGTATGGACAAGGCCAACGCAACGTTGCAGGAAATTCTCGCCAATAGCGGCTTCCTCAGTCGCCCGGCAGAGTTGCTCGATAGTCGCGGTTATGGTTTGCCACAGCCGAGCGAGTTCAAGCGACTGGAAGACGAAAGCAGCCAGCGGCAGAAAAAGCTGCTGGTGCTGTCCGGTGATCTGGATGCAGAAGTGCGCAAGTTGCTGGAGCCCAAGCGCGCTGCCGAAATCGCCGCCAGCGAGGAAAATGTGAAGCAGATCGGCGCGCATTTGCGCAAATTGCACAAAGCCTCGGGCGGCCTGGAACTGCCTTAACAGCAAAAGATCGCAGCCTGCGGCAGCTCCTACAGGATTTGTGGATATCCCTGTAGGAGCTGCCGCAGGCTGCGATCTTTTGACTGCCTAATGATTAATACAGGACGCCATCCAGAATTTCATAAACGATCCCGGTGCCCACCGCGATCAGCACGATATCGCCCCCAGCCCGGCGCCATTCGTAGCCCGGATACACCGGCAAACGACCCAACGCGCGACCGTCCAGGCGCTCACCGTAATACCCGTGCGGCAACGGCCGGCCACGCTCCAGATGAATCCCCGGAGGCGGCGGTGCGCCGCGTACGAAGTAGCCATGATTATCACGAATGGTCTGGCGCACTGGGCCAAAGTCGCGCGGTGGCGGGCCACCACGGTGGTTGTTCTGCGGGCCGCGGTGATCATCACCATGGTTGTCGCCGCGGTTGTCGTGTTGGCCCTGCTGCGGGCCGCCGTGGTCGTGATCGTCGCGCGGATCGGCGCTGGCCAGCAGCGGGGTCGCGCTGATCATCAACACACCCAGTCCGGCAATCAGACGTTTCGGCATTTTCATCGGGTCTTTCCTCACGGCACAAACAGCAAAAAGGGCTGCAGAACGATGTTCTGAAGCCCTCGGTCTTGCTCATTTAGTCTGTGCTTTGAGGTGCTAATTCCTCTGTATCAGGAACTTTACCTTCAGCTGACGCGGGCCTTACGCACGCCTTCAGACAGTGCCGAGCACAGGCTCAAAACACCGTCGATGGCTTGCGCTGGCGTGGTCGCGTTGGCGATGTGATCGATCAATGCCGAGCCCACCACCACACCATCGGCCAAACGTGCGATGGCCGCCGCTTGCTCCGGGGTTCGGATACCGAAACCGATGCTGATCGGCAGGTCGGTATGACGGCGCAGACGGGTCACCGCCTCTTCAACGTGTTCCAGCGTAGCGGCGCCCGCACCGGTGACACCGGCCACCGACACGTAGTAAACGAAACCGGAGCTGCCATTGAGCACTTTCGGCAGACGCGCATCGTCAGTAGTCGGCGTGGTCAGACGAATAAAATCGAGACCCGCAGCCTGCGCCGGATCGCACAGTTCAGCGTTGTGCTCAGGCGGCATGTCGACCACGATCAGACCGTCGACGCCCGCCTCTTTCGCGTCAGCGATGAAGCGTTCAACGCCATACATGTGGATCGGATTGAAGTAGCCCATCAGCACCAGCGGCGTGTCGCTGTTGCCTTCGCGGAACTCGCTAACCATTTGCAGGGTTTTCACCAGGTTCTGCTTGGCGCCCAAGGCACGGATGTTCGCCAACTGGATCGCCGGGCCGTCGGCCATCGGGTCGGTGAACGGCATGCCCAACTCGATCACATCGGCGCCAGCACCCGGCAAGCCTTTGAGAATCGCCAGCGAAGTGTCGTAGTCCGGATCACCAGCGGTGACGAAGGTCACCAGCGCGGCGCGATTCTGTTCTTTGAGGTCGGCAAAACGGGTTTGCAGGCGGCTCATCAGTGTTTCTCCTGCTTTGACTGCTCTTGCTGAGAGTGTTCCATGTGATGCATGACGGTCTGCATGTCTTTGTCGCCACGGCCCGACAGGTTGACCACCATCAGGTGATCCTTCGGCAGCTTCGGTGCGCGTTTGAACACTTCGGCCAAGGCGTGGGCGCTTTCCAGGGCAGGAATGATCCCTTCCAAGCGGCAGCATTTGTGGAACGCATCCAGTGCTTCGTCGTCAGTCACCGAGGTGTATTGAACGCGACCGATGTCATGCAACCACGCGTGTTCCGGACCGATGCCTGGGTAGTCGAGGCCGGCGGAAATCGAGTGGGCGTCGATGATCTGGCCGTCGTCATCCTGCAGCAGGAAGGTGCGGTTGCCGTGCAACACACCCGGAACGCCGCCATTGAGGCTCGCCGCGTGCTTGCCGGTTTCGATGCCGTAACCCGCGGCTTCCACACCGATGATCTCGACGCTTTTGTCGTCGAGGAACGGGTGGAACAGGCCCATTGCGTTGGAACCGCCACCGATGCACGCCACCAGGCTGTCCGGCAGGCGACCTTCCTGAGCCTGCAACTGATCGCGGGTTTCTTTGCCGATCACGGCCTGGAAGTCGCGAACCATTGCCGGGTACGGGTGCGGGCCGGCCACGGTGCCGATCAGGTAGAAGGTGCTGTCGACGTTGGTTACCCAGTCACGCAGGGCTTCGTTCATCGCGTCTTTCAGGGTGCCGGTGCCGGCAACCACCGGAATCACTTCAGCGCCCAGCAGTTTCATGCGGAACACGTTGGCCTGCTGGCGTTCGATGTCAGTGGTGCCCATGTAGATCACGCAATCCAGACCGAAGCGCGCAGCGACGGTGGCCGTGGCTACGCCGTGCATGCCGGCGCCAGTCTCGGCGATGATGCGTTTTTTGCCCATGCGCCGCGCCAGCAGGATCTGGCCGATGCAGTTGTTGATCTTGTGCGCGCCGGTGTGGTTCAGCTCTTCGCGCTTGAGATAAATCTTCGCGCCGCCGCAGAACTCAGTCAGGCGTTCAGCGAAATACAGCGGGCTCGGACGTCCGACGTAATCACGCTGGAAGTAAGCCAATTCTTCTTTGAATGCAGGATCTTCCTTGGCCGCTTCGTATTCGCGGGCCAGATCGAGGATCAACGGCATCAGGGTTTCCGCCACGTAGCGGCCACCGAACGAACCAAACAGGCCGTTATCGTCCGGGCCGTTACGCAGATTGGAAGTGTTCGAAGTCTGGGTCATGAGTCGCTCCAGGTGAATTCGGGTCAAGAGACAATGACGACCACTCTACCCCTGACCTACTACGCTGAAAACCGATAAGATCGCCACAACCTGTCAGGAAAACTCACAGATACCATGAGCCACGACCTTCCCCCGCTGAACGCCCTGCGCGCGTTCGAAGCGACCGCCCGGCTGAACAGCGTCAGTCAGGCCGCCGAGCAACTGCACGTTACCCATGGTGCAGTCAGTCGGCAGCTCAAGGTGCTGGAAGAGCACTTGGGCGTCAGCCTTTTCGTCAAGGACGGGCGCGGCCTGAAACTCACAGATGCCGGTCTGCGTTTGCGCGATGCAAGCGGTGAGGCGTTTGATCGGTTGCGCAGTGTTTGTGCTGAACTCACGCAAAACACTGCCGATGCTCCGTTCGTGCTGGGTTGCTCTGGAAGCTTGCTCGCACGCTGGTTTATCCCACGTTTGGGCCGATTGAATGCCGATCTGCCCGATCTGCGTCTGCATCTGTCGGCGGGTGAAGGCGATCTCGATCCTCGGCGTCCGGGGCTGGATGCTCTGCTGCTGTTCGCCGAGCCACCATGGCCGGCAGACATGCAGGTTTACGAATTGACCGCCGAGCGCATTGGGCCGGTGATGAGTCCGCTGTTCGGCGGCTATCAACGCCTGAAAACCGCGCCAGCCTCAGCGCTGCTCGATGAACCGCTGCTGCACACCACCTCGCGGCCACAAGCCTGGCCGAGCTGGGCACAGCAAAACCACCTCGACGCCAAAGCGCTGAAACTCGGGCAAGGTTTTGAGCATTTGTATTATTTGCTGGAGGCCGCCGTCGCTGGTCTCGGCGTAGCGATCGCGCCGGAGCCATTGGTGACAGAAGATTTGAAGGCGGGTCGCCTGGTTGCGCCATGGGGCTTCTGTGAAACCCCGGCGCAACTGGCGTTGTGGCTACCCAAGCGCGCCGCAGACGGGCGCGCTCGGCAACTGGCGCAATGGCTCAAGAATGAGCTGCGCCAGAGCGATCACTCGCCGCGCTTGAACAGCAAGTAAGCCGCGAGCAAGCCGATCGCACCGACTGCGACACCGGCAGTCGTCCACGGATGTTCCTGCGCGTAATCGCGGGTGGCGATCCCGGTTTCGCGGGTTTTCACTTTGACTTCTTCATAGGCATCGCTGAGCAGGTGACGCGAATGTTTCAGCGCACTTTCGGCATTGCTTTTCAGCGCCTTGAGGGTCTTGCGCGACTCGTCCGAAGCGTCGTCCTTCAGGCTTTCCAACGACTTGAGCAGACTCTCGATCTCGGCTTCCATGCTTTGCAACGAGGCTTTACGTAAAGAGGTGTTGGCCATGGTGGCTCTCCTGCATTGGTGATGAGTGGCGTGTGTTGGTTGGGACTTCAGTGGTTTGAGAAAGTGCAGAAAATCTGAACTTCGCCTGCTCAGCGCCGCCGAAATCAACAGTACAGATTCACTGCTAGTCTCAATTCCACACGCCAAGGAGATCGTTATGAGTGACCATCACACGTACAAGAAAGTCGAGCTGGTCGGTTCGTCCACCACCACCATCGAAGACGCCATCAACAACGCGTTGGCTGAAGCCAACAAGACCATTCGCAACCTGGAATGGTTTGAAGTCACCGAAACCCGTGGTCATATCGAAAACGGTAAGGTTGCGCACTTTCAGGTGACGTTGAAAGTCGGCTTCAAGATTGCCAGCAGCTGAGTTTGGTCTAGTCTTCTGAACTTGCGCGCTGGCCGAGTGCCATAGGAATGGCAAAGCGCTACAGGGTGAGTGCATCGAGTGGATGACTCGATGCCCGCCTCTTTCAATCCGACCAGGGAGTGCGACCGATGAAGAAGTTCATGTTGGCAGTAGGTTTGTTGAGCCTTGCGGGTGGTGCGTTTGCTGCCGGTAAGCCTTGTGAAGAGCTGAAGAGCGAGATCGCAGCGAAAATTGATGCCAAAGGCGCGTCCAATTATTCGCTGGAAGTAGTCGATAAGGGCGCTGCAGCTGACGGTAAAGTCGTTGGCACCTGTGAAGGTGGCACCAAGGAAATCGTCTACAAGCGCGGTTGATTGCGCCTGAAATACAAAAGCCGACGTGAATGCGTCGGCTTTTTTGTGTCCCGTGTAGGCGATGCGGCACGCTGCGATCTTTTGATCCCGATTTTTCAAACCGAAGATCAAAAGATCGCAGCGTGCCGCAGCTCCTACAGGGGTGCGCGTTATCCCTTCATGACCTGTGCCAGCAACTCGTAGGAATGCACGCGGTCGGCGTGTTCGTAGAGATCACTGGTGAAAATCAGCTCATCCGCTTGAGTCTGTTCAACCAACACCTCCAGCTTCGCACGGATTTTCGCAGGGCCACCCACCATCGCCAGCCCAAGGAAATCCCCTACGGCCTCACGCTCGTGCGGCAGCCACAAGCCGTCCATGGTTTTCACTGGCGGGCGCTGTACCAGGCTCTGCCCACGCATCAACGCCAGAATGCGTTGGTACACCGACGTAGCCAGATAATCAGCCTGCTCATCGGTATCTGCGGCCACCAGCGGCACGCCGAGCATCACGTACGGCTTGTCGAGCACCGCCGACGGCTTGAAGTGATTGCGATAGACCCGAATCGCTTCGTGCATGAAGCGCGGGGCGAAATGTGAGGCGAAGGCGTATGGCAAACCGCGCTCACCGGCCAACTGAGCGCTGAACAGGCTGGAGCCGAGCAACCAGATCGGCACATTGGTGCCGGTGCCAGGCATCGCGATCACCCGTTGATCCGGGGTGCGCGGGCCGAGGAAGCGCACCAGTTCGGCGACGTCTTTGGGGAAATCATCAGCGCTGCCGGAGCGTTCACGGCGCAGCGCCCGAGCGGTCATCTGATCAGAACCGGGCGCGCGGCCAAGGCCGAGATCGATCCGGCCCGGATACAGGCTTTCCAGCGTGCCGAACTGCTCGGCGATCACCAGCGGCGCATGGTTGGGCAGCATCACGCCACCGGAGCCGACACGAATGGTCGACGTGCCGCCTGCCAGATAACCCAGCAAAACCGAAGTCGCGGAACTGGCGATGCCGTCCATGTTGTGGTGCTCAGCGACCCAGAACCGCGTGTAGCCGAATTTCTCGACATGCTGCGCCAGGTCCAGCGAATTGCGCAGTGACTGCGCCGGGCTGCCGTTCTCGCGCACTGGTACCAGATCGAGGGTGGAAAATTTTACGTCGGACAGTTGCTTCATAAACCTGCGTCTCCGAGTCGGGAGGCAGGTTATTGATACGAACGAAAACCTGCCGAATTCATAAGCGTGTTTTATGCAATGAGGGCATATACCCGAGTTTCAATAGCCGCGTCGAAATTTCCTACTAAAAAAGTCAACGATTCAACCGGGCTGAACTTTGTTCCGACGTCTATCCTCAGAAGCCTTGCAAGCAAAAAACCACGACGACGCGGCGTTTCCGCGCCAGAGATTGAGGAGGAAGACATGGCTATCGTGAAGAAAGCATCGGCACATTGGGCAGGTGATCTGAAAACCGGTATCGGCTCGATTTCCACTGAAACCGGCGTCCTCAGAGAAGCGCCTTACGGCTTCAAGGCGCGCTTCGAAGGCGGCAAAGGCACCAACCCGGAAGAACTGATCGGCGCCGCGCATGCTGGTTGTTTCTCCATGGCGTTCTCGATGATTCTGGGCGATGCGGGCCTGACAGCCGACAGCATCGACACACAAGCGGAAGTGACCCTTGATCAGGTTGAGGGCGGTTTCGCGATCACCGCGGTGAAGCTGATTCTCAAGGCGAAGATCCCGGGGGCGACGCAGGCGCAGTTCGAAGAGCTGAGCAACAAGGCCAAGGAAGGCTGCCCGGTTTCGAAAGTGCTGAATGCGAAGATTACCCTTGAGGCTTCGCTGGTCAGCTGATTCGACCCGCTCAAGTAACAGCAACATAAATCCTGTGGGAGCTGGCTTGCCAGCGATAGCGGTGTGTCTGGGGACATCTATAGCTGCTGTGCCGACGTCATCGCTGGCAAGCCAGACTCCCACAAGGTTTTCGTTGCCCGCAAATTTTCGTACGCACAGTCGCACAAGTTGTGAGCGAAGTCAGAACCCCCGCTGTAAAAATATGGTCGAATCAATGACAGCAGCTTCAGCGCACGCCCGTGCGCGCTGCCTCAGGGAGCTTCACTCATGAAACGTATTGGCTTGGCGATCCTCTGCAGTGCACTGGCCACCTCGGTTTTTGCCGCACCCAAAGACTGCGAAGAACTCAAGAAAGAGATCGAAGTCAAGATTCAGGCTAAAGCAGTGCCGTCCTACACGCTGGAAATCGTCAGCAAGGAAGAAGCCGCAAAACATGACATCGCCATGGTGGTCGGTTCATGTGAGAACGGCACCAAAGCGATCATCTATCAGAAGAACGACAGCTGAGTCACCTCAGATAATGCAGTTGTAGTCGTAATCCTCGGCGACGATTTCACGCTTGGCGTTGTAGAGCCGGGCGCTTGGAGTGAACGCCAGCGAACGGCCCTCCAGCAGATAACGCTGCCCGGCCTCGAAATGGTCAAAACGGATGTACATGTAGCACAACCGCTCAACCGGGCCAGTCATCAAAGCGCCGCCACCACCAAACACTTCAAAATCAAACCGCACGCGCAATTCATGGCTGCCGGGGGTGACCTGAAAATAGCGCCCGTCGTTCAGGCGCTGCTTGTCGAGGCGCTCGGCCATCAGCAACTTGCCGCCCGGCGTCGGCGTCGAAAAGTCGACCCAGGCCATTTGCGGGTCGACCGGGGGCAGCGGCGTCTGACAACCGGCCGAAAGACTGGCAACGAGTAACAACGGCAACGTGCGCATGACGAATATCCACAGGTCTGGATATTCAGCATAGCGCCGATCAAGTGCTCTGGCAGCCCGCCGGCGTACCTTGGCCGACGACTTTGCGCTGCTCGTCATAGAGTTTGGCCCATGGCCGGAAACCAATACTGCCGGCCTGCAACTGATAACGCTGACCTGCGTTGAAATCCTTGAATTTCACACTCAACTGGCAATCGCGCCACAGCGGTTCGGCGTCTGGACCGATGTTGGTCGCTTCAACCGGAAATTGATAACGCACCTTCAGCTCATGGCTGCCGGGTTGCACTTCGAAGTAGCGTTTATCGACCGCAGCGGTGGTATCGACTTGCAGCGCTTGCAGCGCCGTGTCCTGTTGTCGGGCATCGAGGTCGATCCAGGCTTGAGAAGGGTCGGGATCGGGCATGCCGAAATTGGCACAACCGGCCAGCGTCAGCAGGCCTCCTGTCAGCATTAACATGCGCATAGCGGTGCTCCTTTAGGCGGGATAGTCTTGCCAGCAGACTCTCCGGGGGATTTCTTATTTTGATCAGGCCGTTTCCAAGCCTTGGGTTACTTGATCGCGTTTTTCCGATTTTGTTTCCGGGTGTGTTGTTTTTGTTGCTCAACGGTTGCGCCAGCGTCAGCTATTACAGCCAGTTGGCCAGCGGCCAGCTGCAATTGCTGCGGGCGCGGGAGCCAGTGGAAAAAGTCATTGCCGACCCGAGCCGCGATGCGAAATTGCGCACGCACCTGGCCCAGTCACAAAAGGCCCGGGCGTTCGCCAGCGAGCATCTGCACCTGCCGGACAACCAGAGCTATCGCCTGTATGCCGACATTGGCCGGCCATTTGTGGTGTGGAACGTGTTTTCCACTCAGGAGTTTTCCCTGACACCGCAGAATCATTGCTTCCCGATTGCCGGCTGCGTGGCCTATCGCGGCTACTACAGCCAGAGTGCGGCGCGCGGTGAAGCGGCGCTTCAGCGTTTGCAGGGCATGGACGTATCGATCGGCGGCGTCGAGGCGTATTCGACGCTCGGCTGGTTCAACGACCCGATCCTCAATTCGATGATGGGCTGGGGCGATGAGCGCCTGGCCACGCTGATTTTTCATGAGCTGGCCCATCAACGTTTTTATGTGCAGGACGACACCGAGTTCAACGAGTCCTTCGCGACGTTTGTCGAGCAGGAAGGCACGCGGCAGTGGCGGGCGTTTCGCGGGTTGCCGGCGGACACTGACTCACGGTTGAAGCAGCGCGATCAGTTCATCGAGTTGGTGCTGGATGTGCGGTCACGGTTGGAAAAGTTGTATGCACAGCCGCTGTCGACCGAACAGATGCGCGAACGCAAAGCGGCGGAATTCGAACAATTTCGCCGGGCTTACAGGGTGATGCGCGATAGCCAGTGGGCCGGGGATAAACGCTATGACGCCTGGGTGAATGCGCCGCTGAACAATGCGCGGCTGTTGCCGTTCGGGCTGTATGACCAGTGGGTGCCGGCGTTTGCCGCTCTGTTTCGCCAGGCTGGTGGGGATTGGGTGAGGTTTTATGCAGAGGTTGAGCGGTTGGGGGCCCTGCCTGTCGCAGAACGCAAAGCGGCGCTGAAAGCGTTGGCAGGCTCGTCGATCTCTGGCGGCTGACAGGCCGGCATCGCTAGCAGGGCTAGCTCCCACAGGGGATTTGCGTCGTATACAAATCCAATGTGGGAGCCAGCCCTGCTGGCGATAGCTGAATGATCAGCGCCGCAGAAATGCCTGATGCAACTCGCCCAGTGTTTCAAAGTGATAAGCCGGCGCTTCGGCATTCAACTCTTCAAAACTGCCAAACCCATAACCCACCGCCGCCGCATCCAGTCCATTGCTGCGCGCGCCGATCAAGTCATGCTTGCGGTCGCCGATCATCAGCGTATTCGCCGGATCCAGTCCTTCTTCTTTCATCAGATGAGCAATCAGCTCGACCTTGTTGGTTCGCGTGCCATCCAGCTCGCTGCCATAAATCACCTTGAAGTGCCGGGCAAAGTCGAAATGCCGGGCGATCTCGCGGGCGAATTCCCACGGCTTCGATGTCGCGATGTACAGCTGCCGACCTTGCCCGCTCAGGGTTTCCAGCAACGGCGTGACACCCTCAAACACACGGTTCTCGTACAGGCCGGTGACCTTAAAGCGCTCGCGATAGAAATTCACCGCCTGCCACGCCTTGGCCTCGTCAAACTCGTAGAACTGCATGAACGCTTGCAACAGCGGCGGGCCGATGAAGTGTTCGAGCTTGGTCAGGTCCGGCTCATCGATGCCGAGCTTGGCCAAGGCAAATTGAATGGAACGGGTGATGCCCTCACGCGGGTCGGTCAGGGTGCCATCGAGGTCGAACAGTACGGTTTGGTAATGCATGAGTATTCCTGAGCAGTCGCAAATTCGATTCAGAGTGTGTCGTAGCCTTCGGCCAGATGCAGATCCTTGAGCTTCACGTAATTCGCCGCGCTGTAGGTGAAAAAGGCATTTTCCTTGTCCGTCAGCGGACGGATCTGTTTCACCGGGCTACCCACGTACAGGAAGCCGCTTGCCAGGCGTTTGCCCGGCGGCACCAGGCTGCCGGCGCCGATGATCAAGTCGTCCTCGACCACCGCGCCGTCCATGACGATGCTGCCCATGCCGATCAACACGCGGCTGCCGACGCTGCAGCCGTGGAGCATGACTTTGTGGGCGATGGTCACGTCATCGCCGATCAGCAGCGGAAAGCCATCGGGGTTGAACGGGCCGGCGTGGGTGATGTGCAGCACGCAGCCGTCCTGCACGCTGGTGCGCGCACCGATGCGGATGCGGTGCATGTCGCCACGGATCACGGTCAGCGGCCAGACGGAGCTGTCTGCGCCGATTTCGACGTCGCCGATCACCACCGCCGAGCTGTCGACAAATGCGCCTTTGCTCAGGCTGGGGGTGTGATTCTGGTACTTGCGAAGGGACACGATAATTTCTCTCTCTGTCGCCGATAGCTGCGGTGAGTGCCGATTGTAATTAAGATGGGGCAATGTTTCCCCAGCCAAGGTGCCAACCGTGAGCGTGAACAACCCTCTGCTGCAGTCCTACGACCTGCCACCGTTCTCCACGATCCGTGCCGAACACGTCCTGCCCGCCATCGAAACGATCCTGGCCGACAACCGCGCCGCCATTGCCGAAATCCTCAAGACTCAGGTTCAGAACCCTACCTGGGCCGGCCTGGTATTGGCGATGGACGAACTCAATGACCGCCTCGGCGCTGCCTGGAGCCCGGTCAGCCACCTCAATGCCGTGTGCAACAGCGCCGAACTGCGCGAAGCCTACGAGTCGTGCCTGCCAGCCCTGAGCGCCTACTCAACCGAAATGGGCCAGAACCGCGAACTGTTCCAGGCCTATGAAGCGCTGGCCAACAGCCCGGAAGCCGCCGGTTTCGACGTGGCGCAAAAGACTATTCTGGAACACGCCCTGCGTGACTTCCGTCTGTCGGGTATCGACCTGCCGGAAGCCGAACAGAAACGCTACGCCGAAGTGCAGAGCAAACTGTCCGAGCTGGGCAGCCGCTTCTCTAACCAACTGCTCGATGCCACGCAGGCGTGGACCAAACACGTCACCGACGAAGCCGCCCTCGCTGGCCTGACCGATTCGGCCAAGGCGCAAATGGCTGCCGCCGCACAGGCCAAAGGCCTCGACGGCTGGCTGATCACCCTGGAATTCCCGAGCTACTACGCGGTGATGACCTACGCGCAAGACCGTGCGCTGCGTGAAGAAGTCTACGCCGCCTACTGCACCCGCGCCTCTGACCAAGGCCCGAACGCTGGCCAGAACGACAACGGCCCGGTAATGGAAGAGATCCTCGACCTGCGTCAGGAACTGGCCAAACTCTTGGGCTTCGCCAGTTTCTCGGAACTGAGTCTCGCCACCAAAATGGCCGAGTCCAGCGATCAGGTGCTGAGCTTCCTGCGCGATCTGGCCAAGCGCAGCAAGCCATTCGCTGCGCAGGATCTGCAACAGCTGCGCGCGTACGCCGCCGAACAGGGCTGCGCCGATCTGCAAAGCTGGGACAGCGGTTTCTACGGTGAAAAACTTCGCGAACAACGCTACAGCGTCGCCCAGGAAACCCTGCGCGCGTACTTCCCGATCGACAAGGTGCTTGGCGGTCTGTTCGCCATTGTTCAGCGTCTGTACGGCATCGAAATCGCCGAGCAGAAAGGCTTCGACACCTGGCACCCGGACGTTCGCCTGTTCGAAATCAAGGAGAACGGCCAGCACGTCGGCCGCTTCTTCTTCGACCTCTATGCTCGCGCCAACAAGCGTGGCGGTGCCTGGATGGACGGCGCCCGCGACCGTCGCCGCACCGTCGACGGCGTGCTGCAAAGCCCGGTGGCCAATCTGGTGTGCAACTTCACCCCGGCCGACAGCGGCAAGCCTGCACTGCTGACCCACGATGAAGTGACCACGCTGTTCCACGAATTCGGGCATGGCCTGCATCATCTGCTGACCCGCGTTGATCACGCCGGTGTTTCCGGGATCAACGGCGTGGCTTGGGACGCAGTCGAGCTGCCGAGCCAGTTCATGGAAAACTGGTGCTGGGAGCCCGAAGGCCTCGCGCTGATTTCCGCTCACTACGAAAGCGGCGAACCGCTGCCGCAAGATCTGCTGGAAAAAATGCTCGCGGCGAAGAACTTCCAGTCCGGCCTGATGATGGTCCGTCAGCTGGAGTTCTCGCTGTTCGACTTCGAACTGCACGCCACCCACGGCGACGGCCGCAGCGTGCTGCAAGTGCTCGAAGGCGTGCGTGACGAGGTGTCGGTGATGCGTCCGCCAGCCTACAACCGCTTCCCGAACAGCTTCGCGCACATCTTCGCCGGCGGTTACGCGGCGGGTTACTACAGCTACAAGTGGGCTGAAGTGCTGTCGGCCGATGCCTTCTCGAAATTCGAAGAAGACGGCGTGCTCAACGCAGAGACCGGTCGCGCCTTCCGCGAGGCGATTCTGGCCCGTGGCGGCTCACAGGCGCCGATGGTGCTGTTCGTCGACTTCCGTGGCCGTGAGCCGTCGATTGACGCACTCTTGCGCCACAGCGGCCTGAGTGAGGACGCGGCAGCATGAGTGAGGGGCCTGTGATTACCAAGAAGCGCTTTATCGCCGGGGCCGTTTGCCCGGCGTGCAGCGAGCCGGACAAGTTGATGATGTGGAGCGAGGACGATGTTCCGCACCGTGAATGCGTGGCCTGTGGTTATTCCGACACGTTGAATGCCCAGGGCCTGTCGGTGCCGAAAGAACTCGGCACGCGGGTCAACACCAGCGCGCTCGAAAAGCCAGCAGCGGACAAGACCGTGCAAGCGGTGCAGTTCTTCCCGAACCCGAAACTGAAGAAAAAGCCCGACGAGCAACACTGAGTCAGCCCCACCTTTCACTGTTTCGGCGGTGGAAGGTGGTATCTGTCTACCGCCCCCTCCCCGCGCTTCCTGCCTAATCTGGACTTTTCCGCCAGACGTCAAGGAAGACGCCATGTCCGATTTCAATCCACTGCTACAAAACTGGGACCTGCCGCCCTGGTCCAGCGTACGCGCCGAACATCTGGTGCCGGCACTCACCACCCTCGTCGCGACCAATCGACAGACCATCAGCAACATCGTCGCCAGCCAGTCGGCCATGCCCAATTGGGATGATCTGGTGCTGGCAGTCGATGAAACCGACGCACGACTTGAACAAACCACCGCTGTGATCGAAGTACTCTCGATGGCCTATTCCGATGAGGTGGACTGGCTCCTCGCCGCGTCGGCGAGCAGCAAGATTGTCGATGCGTACAAAGCCTGGAAAATGGGCAATAAAGCACTGTTCCGTGCCTATCAGAGCCTCGATAAAAGCCCCATCGCACGCAATTTCGATGCCTCTCGTCAAGCCGCGCTGAGCAAAATCCTGCGCAAGTTTCGTTTGTCCGGGATTGAATTGACGGTTGAACGCCAACAGGAGCTGGCCGGACTGGATGGCGAAATCAGCCGCTTGGAAGCGTTGTTCCTCGGCAATCTCGACGGCGACAGCTCGAAGTGGCACAAGCGCATTGATGACATCGGTCAGTTGGCGGGGCTGCCTGCCGTCGCCCAGCAACGCTTTGCCCAACTGGCCGAGGCCGCCGGCCACAGCGGCTGGTTGTTGCCGCTGGATCTCAATACTCACTTGCAGGTGATGACGTACGCGCAAAACCGTGCGTTGCGCGAAGAGTACTTCCTCGCTTA
This sequence comes from Pseudomonas sp. 4CAES_32.4, assembly GCF_058136335.1. Taxonomy (NCBI): domain Bacteria; kingdom Pseudomonadati; phylum Pseudomonadota; class Gammaproteobacteria; order Pseudomonadales; family Pseudomonadaceae; genus Pseudomonas; species Pseudomonas sp. 4CAES_32.4. The sequence goes on along the minus strand of NZ_CM176882.1, from coordinate 98,140 downwards.
CTTCACTCGCGCATCAGAACAAAGTCCGCATTCAGGCCAGAATGACAACGGCCCAGTGCTGGAATCCTTGCTCGCGCTGCGTCATCAAAAGGCCCGCTTGCTGGGCTTCGACAATTTCGCGCAATTGCGCCAGGCCTCGGTGGCTGGGGAATCGACAGCTGCCGTCAGTGCGTTTATGCAACGTATGACTGAATCCAGCGAACAGGTGCGCAGGCAGGATACCGAGGCGCTCAACGCCTATGCGCTCACGCGCGGCATTGCTGAGGTACAGGGCTGGGATCAGGAGTTTCTTGTCGAACAGCTACGCAATGAGCAATTCGATGACGCCCTCGAAGGTCTGCGAGATTATTTCCCGCTTGAGGGCACCCTGCGTCGCCTGTGCCTGTTTTCTGAGCGCATGTTTGGCGTGCGCATTGCCGAGCTGACAACCTTTGAACGCTGGCACGATCACCTGCGCCTGTTCGAGATCAGCGAACACGGGCAGATCCTCGGCTACCTCTACCTTGACCCTTTCAAGGGCGAGAACACCCTGGATTTTGCCGGCACGATGACTCTGCGTAACCGTCGGATCACCGCCGAAGGTCGGCCAGTGCTACCGATCGCCCTGATCTCGTGCAACCTGTCGTCCGCAGTTGAAGGTCATCCGACCCTGCTTGAACACCTTGATCTGCGCGTGCTGTTCCACGAGTTCGGCCATTGCCTGCAACATATTCTGACGCGCTCCCCACACCACACGCTCTCGGGTATTTCGCAAATGGCCCGCGCGACGGCGGAATTCAGCGGCGAGCTGTTTGAGCGCTGGTGCTATTCCCGGGAATTTCTCTTGTGGTTGGGCGCGCACCATCGCAGTGGTGAACGCTTGAGCGAGAAGCGCGTCGACGCCGTACTGGCCGCCCTGCGAAGCCAGGCCAGCCGCCAAACCGCCATCCATCTGACCATGGCCATGCTGGACTTCGATCTGCACGCCAGTCACGGCGATGGCCGCAGCGTTGCGCAGGTGTTCAAGGACGTGCAAGCAAAGATCCCGCAACTCAAGCTGCCGGAGAGCTGCCGGTTCGCCAACGGTTTTGACTACATGGTGACCGGTTACCAGGCCATGGTGTACGCCTACCTCTGGTCCCGGGTGCTGGCCAGCGAGGTGTTCAAGCGGTTTGAGCAGGATTGGGTATTCAACCCGACGACGGGCCGGGAGTTTCGCGAAACCTTCTTCACGCCGGGCGATGCGCACTCGCTGTTGAGTGCGGCACAGAATTTTCTGGGGCGACCGATTGAATTGTCCTCGCCTGCACCGAACCTCGACACGGCCTGACTAATTGAGATTGACCGACTGCAACCAGCTCTTCATCGAGCAGGTGGCGAACGCGCTGGTGCTGCAATCACCATTGGCCAGCGCGGTGCGCAGCTTGTCGGCATCGGCCTGCATCACATAGCGCACGCTGTCACGAAAATGGCCGCTTTCACCAAAACCGCCTTGGGTCATTTCGCTCAAGGCGTCTTCTTTGCTCCAGCCTTGCACGACCACGCGGTACATCGCCGCCATCAGTCCAGTGCGATCAGAGCCGTGCTTGCAATGCATCAACACCGGGCCGTCGGCTTCGGCGGCTTGAATGGCGCGCAGGGCTTTGAGCACGTCAGCGTCGTCGACGTGGTTGGTGCGATAGGGCAATTGCACTTGATGGATACCCGGCTCGGACAACCAGTTGCTGTCAGCTTCCGGGAGGAAGTTGATCACCGTAGCGACCTTGAGATTCTTCAACAAAGGCACCGCGCCGCCATCGGGCAGTGCGCTGCGATAGAGCGTCGGCGACATCTGGAACAGGTTGTATTGCACTTCCACCGGTTGCGCCCACTCGGCAGGACGAACCGCTGTGGCGACGTCGGCCTGCGCCGGCATCCAGTGCAGCAGCGCAACAACCGATAAACACAAAGCAGGAAGCAAACGCACTCGGGACATGCTGGGTTGACCGTATCGGGATTCTTCAATGAGAGAGACCGCAGCTTGATCGCTGGCCGGTCAAAGCCCCGTGAGGCGCCTGTCAAAGAAACGTGAATCTGCAGGGTTTCGTCGATTTCATCGGTTGAAAACGGTCTTTTTTCCACTGAATCGATTCATCCGGATGCTTAGCCTGCTACCATTTGTCACATCATGTTGCAGGCGTGGCCCGACTTATCGGGTCAGATCCGTTCCCGTCGCGACAAAAAACCCTCAAGCCATTCGCAGAAATGGCTGCAACCCTTAATGCCTGATGAGGTTTCCCCCATGTCTGATCAAGATCGAGACAACCCGCGGCGTGAGTTTTTGCGCAAATCCCTGACCCTGATTCCTGTGGTCACCCTGGCCGGCACCGGCCTGGGCAGCAGCGTCCTGCAAGCTGCACCCGAAGCGGCGCCTGCTGCGCAACCCGCTCGCGCCGACGCCGATGTTTATCAGCCGAGCTATTTCACCGCCGAAGAATGGGCGTTCATCAATGCCGCCGTCGCGCAATTGATCCCCAACGATGCCCAAGGCCCCGGCGCGTTGGAAGCCGGCGTGCCGGAATACATCGACCGTCAGATGAACACGCCATACGCCGCCGGCGCCCTTTGGTACATGCAAGGCCCGTTCAATGCCGACGCCGCGCCGGAAATGGGCTGGCAGAGCAAACTGGTGCCCAAAGAGATCTATCGCCTCGGCATCGCCGCCACGGATCAGTGGGCAAAATCCCTCAACGGTAAAGTATTTGCTGAGCAAGACAGCGCTACCCGAGACGATTTGCTCAAGCAACTCGAAGCTGGCAAACCACAATTCGATGCGGTTCCGGCGAAGATTTTCTTCAATTTGCTACTGCAAAACACCAAGGAAGGGTTCTTCTGCGACCCGATCCATGGCGGCAACAAAGGCATGGTCGGCTGGACCATGATCGGCTTCCCCGGCGCCCGCGCCGATTTCATGGATTGGGTGGAACGCAACGAGCAATACCCCTTCCCGGCAGTTTCGATTCGCGGCGAGAGGGCGTAAGCATGGCAACGGTAATGAAGAAGGTAGATGCGGTCATCGTCGGTTTCGGCTGGACCGGCGCGATCATGGCCAAGGAACTCACCGAAGCGGGGCTCAACGTGCTGGCACTGGAGCGCGGGCCGATGCAGGACACTTACCCCGACGGCAACTATCCACAGGTGATCGACGAACTCACCTACAGCGTGCGGAAAAAACTCTTTCAGGACATCTCCAAAGAGACCGTCACCATTCGCCACAGCGTCAACGATATTGCTCTGCCGAACCGCCAGTTGGGCGCGTTCCTGCCGGGCAATGGCGTCGGCGGCGCCGGCCTGCACTGGTCGGGCGTGCACTTCCGGGTCGATCCGATCGAGTTGCGCATGCGCAGCCACTACGAAGAGCGCTACGGCAAAAGCTTCATTCCCAAGGACATGACTATCCAGGACTTCGGCGTCAGCTATGAAGAGCTGGAGCCGTTCTTCGATTTCGCCGAAAAAGTCTTCGGCACCTCGGGCCAGGCGTGGACGGTGAAAGGCCAACTGGTCGGTCAGGGCAAGGGTGGTAACCCTTATGCGCCGGATCGCTCCAACCCGTTCCCACTGGAAGCACAGAAGAACACGGTGTCCGCGCAGCTGTTCGGCAAAGCGGCTACAGAAGTCGGGTACAAACCCTACAACCTGCCGTCCGCAAATACGTCGGGGCCGTACACCAACCCTTACGGCGCGCAGATGGGCCCGTGCAACTTCTGCGGTTTCTGCAGTGGTTACGTCTGCTACATGTATTCCAAGGCTTCGCCGAACGTGAACATTCTGCCGGCGCTGAAACCGCTGCCGAATTTCGAGCTGCGCGCCAACGCCCACGTCTTGCGCATCAACCTCGATAGCACCAAGAGCAAAGCCACCGGCGTCACCTACGTCGATGCTCAGGGTCGCGAGATCGAGCAACCGGCGGATCTGGTGATTCTCGGCGCGTTCCAGCTGCACAACGTGCGTTTGATGCTGCTTTCGGGCATCGGCAAACCGTACGACCCGATCACCGGCGAAGGCGTGGTCGGGCGTAACTTCGCCTACCAGAACATGGCGACCATCAAGGCGTTCTTCGACAAGGACACCCACACCAACAACTTCATCGGCGCGGGCGGCAATGGCGTGGCGCTGGACGACTTCAACGCCGACAACTTCGACCACGGCCCGCACGGCTTCGTCGGCGGCTCGCCGATGTGGGTCAACCAGGCCGGCAGCCGGCCGATTGCCGGCACCTCGAACCCACCGGGCACCCCGGCCTGGGGCAGTGACTGGAAACGCGCGACCGCCGATTACTACACCCACCAGGTGTCGATGGATGCCCACGGTGCGCATCAGTCCTACCGTGGCAACTACCTCGATCTCGACCCGGTGTACCGCGATGCCTACGGCTTGCCGCTGCTGCGCATGACCTTCGACTGGCAGGAAAACGACATCAAGATGAACCGCTTCATGGTCGAGAAAATGGGCAAGGTCGCCGAAGCGATGGGCCCGAAAGCCATTGCAGTGATTGGCAAGAAAGTCGGCGATCACTTCAACACTGCGGCGTATCAGACCACCCACCTCAACGGTGGCGCGATCATGGGCACCGATCCGAAGAAGAGTGCGCTGAACCGTTATCTGCAGAGCTGGGACGTGCACAACGTTTTCGTGCCGGGCGCCTCGGCGTTCCCGCAAGGCCTGGGTTACAACCCGACCGGTCTGGTGGCTGCACTGACCTACTGGTCGGCGAAAGCGATCCGCGAGCAATACCTGAAAAACCCCGGCCCGCTGGTTCAGGCTTAAGGAGCGATGACCATGAAGAATTTCGTTATCGCGACTCTGGCCCTGCTCGGCAGTGCCTCAATCCACGCGGCTGACGTTGATCAAGCATTGATCAAACAAGGCGAATACCTCGCCCGTGCCGGTGACTGCGTGGCCTGCCACACGGCCAAGGACGGCAAGCCGTTCGCCGGTGGCCTGCCGATGGAAACCCCGATCGGCACGATCTACTCGACCAACATCACCCCGGATAAAACCGGTATCGGTGAATACAGCTTCGAGGACTTCGATCAGGCCGTGCGCCACGGTGTCGCCAAAAACGGCAGTACGTTGTACCCGGCAATGCCGTATCCGTCCTACGCCCGTGTCAGCGAAACCGACATGCAAGCGCTGTACGCGTACTTCATGCACGGCGTGGCACCGGTCGCGCAAGAGAACAAGGCCAGCGACATCCCGTGGCCGCTGAGCATGCGCTGGCCGCTGATGGGCTGGCGCTGGATGTTTGCGCCGAAGGTCGAGGATTACCAATCGACGAGTGCCGACCCGGTGATCGACCGTGGCGCCTATCTGGTCGAAGGCCTCGGTCACTGCGGCGCCTGTCACACGCCACGCGCGCTGACCATGCAGGAAAAATCCCTCAGCGCAGCAGACGGTAAAAACTTCCTCGCCGGCAGTGCGCCGCTGGAAGGCTGGATCGCCAAGAGCCTGCGCGGCGATCACAAGGATGGTCTCGGCAGCTGGAGCGAAGAGCAACTGGTGCAGTTCCTCAAGACCGGTCGCAGCGATCGCAGCGCGGTGTTCGGCGGCATGAGTGATGTGGTCACCCACAGCATGCAATACATGAGCGACGCTGACCTGACCGCGATTGCCCGCTATCTCAAATCGCTGCCGGCCAATGATCCTGCCGATCAACCGCATCAATACGACGAGAAAGCCGCCAAAGCCCTGTGGAACGGTGACGACAGCCAACGCGGTGCCTCGGTGTACATCGACAACTGCGCGGCGTGTCACCGCACCGACGGTCACGGCTACACCCGGGTGTTCCCGGCGCTGGCGGGCAATCCGGTGCTGCAATCGGAAGACCCGACGTCGCTGATCAATATCGTGCTCAAGGGTGGCACCTTGCCGGCCACGCACACTGCACCTTCCACCTTCACCATGCCGGGTTTCGCCTGGCGGCTGTCGGATCAGGAAGTTGCGGACGTGGTCAGCTTCATCCGTGGCAGTTGGGGCAACCAGGGCGCGCCGGTGAAAGCCGCCGATGTCGCCGATTTGCGCAGCACGGATTGATGTAAAAACTGTTTTGCCCTGAATGAGGTGGCCAATAAAAGCCCTGCATGATCGCTCATGCAGGGCTTTCTCAATTACGGATTGACGATGGCGCAGTAGGCTTTGGCCAAAGCCGCCAGTTTCGCCCGGTCGTGCTCATCGATATCACCATCGCCGTCGATATCGCTGAGTGGCCTCACTCGAAAAGTGTTGCCGTAATCGGATGACAGTGCCGAAATTTGCCGGGACTCAACCAACCGCTCTGTGACAACGTTGGTCTCAGGATCCTTGCGTTCCTGTTTGGTCGCGAACTGCATGTTCACCATGATTTCAGGACGCGGCAGCCTGATCTCGACTTTATCCAGAAAAACGCCGCGAATAGTTTGTGCACGAGCAAGAGATGACATGAAAAATCCTTTTTTGTGACGGGTTTATTTGCCTCCTTGGCCTGCCGAATACTACTGAATCTCACCCCTGAATCCATTCAACATACGTTTCATCAAATGTCCTGTACGTCGCTCCCAAGCGCCCGACGGCACTAGCCAGATGTGCAACGCCCCGATACTGTATATGCACACAGTATCGGGGCGTTTTCATGTCTACTCCATTGCCACCTCGCGGACGCGGCACCGCGACCAACCCGCACAATCGCTTCGCACCGAATCGTTCGGTGGCCGAGGATGACGGCTGGTTTCAGGAGGTGCCCGAGACGCAAAACACCGAAGTGATGATCGAAACCGCGAAAACCATCATCACCCGCAACACTTCGCCGGATTTGCCCTTTGATCGTTCGATCAATCCCTATCGCGGCTGCGAGCATGGCTGTATCTATTGCTACGCGCGACCGAGTCACGCCTATTGGGACATGTCGCCGGGCCTGGATTTCGAAACCCGGCTGATCGCCAAGACCAACGCCGCCCAGGTGCTGGAAGAGCAACTGAGCAAACGCGGCTATCAATGTGCGCCGATCAATCTGGGCTCCAACACCGATCCGTATCAGCCGATCGAGCGCGAACACAAAATCACCCGGCAAACCCTCGAAGTGCTGCTGCGCTATAAGCACCCGGTGACCATCGTCACCAAAGGCTCGCTGATCCTGCGCGACCTCGATCTGCTGACCGAGTTGGCCGAGCAACGACTGGTGGCAGTGATGATCAGCCTGACCACGCTGGATGACGAACTCAAACGCATCCTCGAACCCCGGGCAGCGGCGCCGAAAGCACGATTGCGCGCTATCCGGGTGATGCGCGAGGCGGGGATTCCGGTGGGTGTGCTGTGTTCGCCGATGATTCCGATGATCAATGACAGCGAAATCGAAAACCTGCTCACCGAAGCCCACGCAGCCGGCGCACAAAGCGCTGCCTACATGATGCTGCGCCTGCCACTGGAAGTAGCGCCGCTGTTCGAAGAATGGCTTCACGCGCACTACCCGCAACGGGCGGCGCATGTGCTGAGCCTGATCCGCCAGAGCCGTGGCGGCGAGCTCTACGACAGCCGTTTCGGCGCACGCATGCGCGGCGAAGGGGTGTTCGCCGACCTGCTCGCGCAACGCTTCGCCAAGGCGATCAAACGTCTGGGCCTGAATCATCGCGAAGGCTATAACCTCGATTGCACAGCCTTCTGTCCGCCGGGTCGCCAGATGTCGTTGATTTAGCGACAATTGGCCTATGGTTGAGGGGTTGGAATCCTTCCGCCGAAATCACCCAGTCACGTTTTTTGTGACCTGGAACACACGTTCTAGAGCGTTTGATTCAGTTTGAGTTAAGTTTCGGCGGCTACCTTGTTCATCGAGTGACTGACGGGTCGGGATGACCCGGATGTTTTAAACAGCCACTGGCTTCATACCGGAATACATGGGAACGACTCCCCTAATCCGCCAAAGAGGATGAATCATGAGTGACAAGGATAAACAGCCGTTGGCTGCGTCGGCGCAAACCCCTGAAGCGGAATCCGCCGATGCAGCGCTGCGACAGATCGTAGACGGCTTTTTGCATTTTCATCATGAGGTTTTTCCCCAGCAGGAAGAACTCTTCAAGAAACTCGCCACGGCCCAGGCGCCCAAAGCAATGTTCATTACCTGCGCCGACTCGCGCATCGTCCCCGAGCTGATCACCCAGAGCTCCCCGGGTGATCTGTTCGTGACCCGTAACGTCGGCAACGTTGTCCCGCCCTACGGTCAGATGAACGGTGGCGTGTCCACCGCGATCGAATATGCGGTGCTAGCCCTAGGGGTGCAGCACATCATCATTTGCGGCCACTCCGACTGCGGCGCCATGCGTGCGGTGCTCAACCCGGACAGCCTGGAAAAAATGCCCACGGTCAAAGCCTGGCTGCGCCACGCTGAAGTCGCGAAAACCATGGTGCATGACAACTGTCACTGCGCCGACGAAAAAGAAAGCATGCCGATCCTCACCGAGGAGAACGTCATCGCCCAGTTGCAGCACTTGCGTACCCATCCTTCGGTAGCCTCGCGCATGGCGAACGGTCATCTGTTCATCCATGGCTGGGTCTACAACATCGAAACCAGCGAAATCAAAGCTTACGACGCGGATCAGGGACGCTTCCTGCCGCTCGATGGCAGCCATCCGATTCCGGTGGCGACGCCCAAAGCGCGCTTCTAAATCCTCCTAAACATCTGTGTGGTTTGACGCCGGTCGCTGATTCAGCGGCCCGGCCTTGCCATGCCTGAAGAAAACTTCGGGAGAATCGCCATGCGTGCGGCTCAATTGAAAGCGGTGTTGCCACGGGAGCTGCTCGCTTCAGTGGTTGTGTTTCTGGTCGCCCTGCCGCTGTGCATGGGTATTGCGATTGCCTCAGGGTTGCCGCCGGCCAAAGGTTTGATTACCGGGATCATCGGAGGTCTGGTGGTCGGGTGGCTGGCGGGTTCGCCGTTACAGGTCAGTGGCCCGGCGGCGGGTCTGGCGGTGTTGGTCTTCGAGCTGGTGCGCCAGCACGGCATCGAGATGCTCGGGCCGATTCTGCTGCTCGCCGGTTTCCTGCAACTGGTCGCCGGACGCTTGAAGCTCGGTTGCTGGTTTCGGGTCACGGCGCCAGCAGTGGTCTACGGCATGCTCGCCGGGATCGGCGTGTTGATCGTGCTCTCTCAGGTACACGTGATGCTCGATGCATCGCCGAAACCTTCCGGGCTGGATAACCTCGCGGCGTTCCCGGCAGCTGTAGCACAGGCGTTGCCGTCGTTCGGCTGGCAGGCCGGGTTGCTCGGGCTGTCGACGATTGCGGTGATGTGGGTGTGGGAAAAATTCCGCCCGCATTCGCTGCGTTTTATTCCCGGCGCGCTGCTCGGGGTGGGACTGGCGACGGTTGCCAGTTTGATGCTGGCGTTGCAGGTGAAGCGCGTCGAGGTGCCGGCGAATCTGGCGGAAGCCATTGATTGGCTGAGGCCGGCAGATCTGCTCAATCTGGCCGATCCGACGCTGCTGATCGCTGCCTTCGCCGTGGCGTTTATCGCCAGCGCCGAAACGCTGCTGTCTGCCGCCGCGGTGGATCGCATGCACAGCGGCGTACGCTCGGACTTCGACCGTGAACTGTCGGCGCAAGGCGTCGGCAATATGCTCTGCGGTCTGCTCGGGGCGCTGCCGATGACCGGGGTGATCGTGCGCAGTTCGGCCAACGTTCAGGCCGGTGCGACCACGCGTTATTCGACGATCTTCCATGGCCTGTGGCTGCTGGCGTTCGTGCTGTTGCTGTCGAGCGTGCTGCAAAGCATTCCGGTGGCGAGTCTGGCGGGCGTGCTGGTGTACACCGGTTTCAAACTGGTCGACCTGAAAGCCTTCCGCGGCTTGAGCCGTTATGGGCGGATGCCGATGTTCACTTACGCGGCGACCGCGTTGGCGATCATCTTCACTGACCTGCTGACCGGTGTGCTGCTCGGTTTCGGTCTGACCCTGTTGAAACTGGCGTTCAAGGCTTCGCGGTTGAAGATCAGCCTGATCGACCTACCTCAGGACGGCGAGATGGAGTTGCGTCTGGTCGGCGCGGCGACCTTCCTCAAGGTGCCGGCACTCACCCAAGTGCTGGGCAGTATTCCGGTGGGTACGACGGTGCATGTGCCACTCAATAACCTGAGCTACATCGACCACTCGTGTCTGGAGTTGCTGGAAGAATGGGGCCGGGCGAATGCGGCGAAGGGCTCGAAGCTGTTGATCGAGTCGCGCGGGTTGAAGCGCAGGCTTGAGGGACGGGTTCGGACGAACACTGGTATCGGTGCGGCCGGTTAAATTTCCCAGTCCAAAAACAAACCCTGTGGGAGCTGGCTTGCCAGCGATGGCGGTCTATCAGTCACAGACAATGTTGACTGATCCACCGCTATCGCTGGCAAGCCAGCTCCCACAGGTATTTGGGTGTAGCTCTGGATTACGCAGCAGGCTGGTCGAGTTCCAGGCCGACACCCAGTCGGCGGCCCATGCACGGCCAGCGTTTCCACGCGGCGCCGGTGTCCGGGCTGCTGAGTTTGTCGCGGTAGATTTCTACCGATTCCAGGGCAAAACTTTCGTCGTTGAGCATCTCGTCGATGGCGTGATGCACCGCTTCGTCCAGTTGGTTGGCAAATTCCTCACCGATCAATTGGTGAGCAATCAAGTTGGCGACCGTCATGTCCAAGGGGATCAATGGCTGGCCGAAATGCTTGATGTACAGGTCGTTGACCTCTTCGACAAAACGGTGCGCCAGATAGGCCTCGTCGAGCAGGCTGTCCAGGCCAACGTGCCCGGCCATGATCGCCGGCGGCTGGAGGAAATACTGCTCGGCGATTTTCAGCACCGGTTTGATCTGCGATTCGATTCCCGCTTCCCTGGCGACTTCATTGGCTGCATCTAGCAGGTCTGGCACTTCATCGATGTAGGCGGCGACAAAACGCGTCAGCACGCCTTGGGCGTCGGCTTCCGGCAACTGGATGGCCGGGTGTAAATGAGGCAGCTTGCTTTCCAGCTGACGGGTCAGCAGGCCGGTGTCTTTTTCGTGCTGTTGGGCTTTTTGGATCTGCTCGCGCAATGCGGCGGTGTTCATGAAAACTCCAGGAAACAAGGCAATGAAAGAGGGAAGACATAAGTTAGCTGGCTTACGAAAATTGCTAAGACGCATTTGTCATAATTATTTCATCCTTGATGCGCCTGCGTTATATCGATTTGCCACCACTCGTCTGCATCCTTCTCCATTCGTGACCTTGAACGCAAGTGCCAGCTGTTTCAGATGATTTACCTCGGCACATTGCAATTTCCCGACGCTGTCTATACTCGCCAATGAATGGAGTTAGCTGATGACGCCCGACTGCACCCGCAGCAAGGCCCGGCGATTCAAGTTCGTAGTCTGATGCAGCCGCTCCCTTGCCGCAGGCGAAAGCCGGCGGGATAACAAGAACGATAAGGGGAACCCGCAATGATGCGACATCCACACGTCTGGATGGGCCTCCTGTTGTGGTCGATTTTCAGTCCGGCACACGCTGCCTGGACTGTGAATATGGCGCCTGGAGCGACTGAAATCAGTCACGCAGTATTCGACCTGCACATGACCATTTTCTGGATCTGTGTGGTGATCGGGATCATCGTCTTCGGCGCCATGTTCTGGTCGATGATGGTGCACCGCCGTTCTACCGGGCAGGTCGCCGCAAAATTCCACGAAAGCACCACCGTCGAAATTCTCTGGACCGTCGTGCCGCTGCTGATTCTGGTGGCGATGGCAGTGCCGGCGACCGCCACCCTGATCAAGATGTACGACACCAGTGAGCCGGATATCGATATCCAGATCACCGGTTATCAGTGGAAGTGGCACTACAAATACCTGGGCCAGGACGTCGAGTTCTTCAGCAACCTGGCCACCCCCGCCGACCAGATCCACAACAAGGAAGCCAAGGGCGAGCATTACCTGCTCGAGGTCGACAAGCCGTTGGTGCTGCCGACCGGGGCCAAGGTGCGCTTCCTCGTCACGTCCGCCGACGTTATCCACTCCTGGTGGGTGCCGGCCTTCGCGGTGAAACGCGATGCGATTCCGGGGTTCGTCAACGAAGCGTGGACGCGCATCGACAAGCCCGGCATTTACCGTGGTCAGTGCGCCGAACTGTGCGGCAAGGATCACGGCTTCATGCCGATCGTGGTCGAGGTCAAGGAGAAGGCCGACTACGACAAGTGGCTCGCCGATCGCAAGGCCGAGGCCGCGCAGCTCAAAGAGCTGACCAGCAAGGAATGGACCCTCGACGAACTCAAGGAACGTGGCGACAAGATCTACCACACCACTTGCGTCGCCTGTCACCAGGCCGAAGGCCAGGGCCTGCCGCCGATGTTCCCGGCGCTCAAGGGCTCGAAAATCGCCACCGGACCGAAAGAAGGCCATCTGAGCATTGTTTTCCACGGCAAGCCCGGCACCGCCATGGCGGCGTTCGGCAAGCAACTGTCGGAAGTCGATATCGCAGCGGTCGTGACCTACGAACGTAACGCCTGGGGCAACAACAAGGGCGACATGGTCACGCCAAAAGAAGTGCTGGAGCTGAAACAGGCGGAAAGCAAATGAGCCGGTCTATCGCGTACGTCGTGAACCGGTCGGGGCCGCGCGCCCCGGCCTGCCCCATCCACTCACGTAAAGGAGACCGGCCATGAGCGCTGTCATCGATGACCACGGTCATGCCGACCACGCCCACGGCCCCGCCAAAGGCCTGATGCGCTGGGTGCTGACCACCAACCACAAGGACATCGGCACGCTGTACCTGTGGTTTGCATTCTCCATGTTCCTGCTCGGCGGTACGTTCGCGATGGTGATTCGTGCCGAACTGTTCCAGCCGGGGCTGCAAATCGTCGAGCCGGCGTTCTTCAATCAGATGACCACCATGCATGGCTTGGTGATGGTCTTCGGTGCGGTGATGCCAGCGTTCGTCGGCCTCGCCAACTGGATGATCCCGTTGATGATCGGCGCGCCGGACATGGCCCTGCCACGGATGAACAACTTCAGTTTCTGGCTGCTGCCGGCGGCGTTCCTGATTCTGGTGTCGACCCTGTTCACCCCCGGTGGCGGGCCGAACTTCGGCTGGACGTTCTACGCGCCGCTGTCGACAACCTACGCGCCGGAAAGCGTGACGTTTTTCATCTTCGCCATCCACCTGATGGGGATCAGTTCGATCATGGGCGCGATCAACGTGGTCGCGACCATCCTCAACCTGCGCGCCCCCGGCATGACCCTGATGAAAATGCCGTTGTTCGTCTGGACCTGGCTGATCACCGCATTCCTGCTGATCGCGGTGATGCCGGTGCTGGCCGGGTGCGTGACGATGATGCTGATGGACATCCACTTCGGCACCAGTTTCTTCAGTGCTGCCGGTGGCGGTGACCCGGTGTTGTTCCAGCACGTGTTCTGGTTCTTCGGCCACCCCGAGGTGTACATCATGATCCTGCCGGCCTTCGGCGCCGTCAGCTCGATCATCCCGACCTTCTCGCGCAAGCCGCTGTTCGGCTACACATCGATGGTCTACGCCACGGCGAGCATCGCCTTCCTGTCGTTCATCGTCTGGGCGCACCACATGTTCGTGGTCGGCATTCCGCTGGTGGGTGAGCTGTTCTTCATGTACGCGACGCTGCTGATCGCGGTGCCGACCGGAGTGAAGGTGTTCAACTGGGCCAGCACCATGTGGCAAGGCTCGCTGACCTTCGAGACGCCGATGCTGTTTGCGGTGGCGTTCGTGATCCTGTTCTCCATCGGCGGTTTCTCCGGGCTGATGCTGGCCATCGCCCCGGCGGACTTCCAGTATCAGGACACCTACTTTGTGGTCGCGCACTTCCACTACGTGCTGGTACCGGGGGCGATCTTCGGGATCTTCGCGTCGACCTATTACTGGCTGCCGAAATGGACCGGCCACATGTACGACGAAACCCTCGGCAAGCTGCACTTCTGGCTGTCGTTCGTCGGCATGAACCTGACCTTCTTCCCGATGCACTTCGTGGGCTTGGCGGGGATGCCGCGACGGATTCCGGACTACAACCTGCAGTTCGCCGACTTCAACATGGTCTCCTCGATTGGCGCGTTCATGTTCGGCGCCACGCAGATCTTCTTCCTGTTCATCGTGATCAAGACTATTCGCGGCGGCCCGCCGGCACCGGCCAAGCCTTGGGATGGCGCGGAAGGTCTGGAGTGGAGCGTGCCGTCTCCGGCGCCGTACCACACCTTCACCACACCGCCGGAAGTGAAATGAACACCATCAGTCCTGTGACAAACCCTGTGGGAGCTGGCTTGCCAGCGATAGGGCCAGCGCAGTGTGTCAGGCAGGCAGCCATCGCTGGCAAGCCAGCTCCCACAGGGACTCGTGTGGAGGCTGAAAACCATGGCTGACTCGATCTCGACAAAAAAACTCGTCACCCGCCTGCTGGGTGTCGTGGCGGCGATGTTCGTTTTCGGTTTTGCCCTGGTGCCGATCTACGACGTGATGTGCAAAGCCTTCGGCATCAACGGCAAGACCGCCGGGCAGTACGAGGGTGAGCAAGTGGTCGACACTTCGCGCCAGGTGCGCGTGCAGTTTCTGTCGACCAACAACATCGACATGCCGTGGGATTTTTATCCCAAACATGACGAACTCACCGCCAACCCTGGCGCAGTCAACGAAATGATCTTCATCGCGCGCAACCCCACAGACAAACCGATGAGTGCGCAAGCCGTGCCGAGCATCGCGCCGAGCAACGCGGCGGCGTATTTCCACAAGACCGAATGCTTTTGTTTTACCCAGCAGGTGCTGCAGCCCGGTCAGCAGATCGAGATGCCAGTGCGCTTCATTGTTGACCGCGACATGCCCAAGGATGTGAAGCACCTGACGCTGTCCTACACGCTGTTCGATATCACCGCCCGACATCCTCCGGTGGCTGTAAACACTGGCGGTTGAGCGTGCCCGATAAGGAGAACAATAAATGGCAACTCATGAGCATTATTACGTTCCGGCCCAAAGCAAATGGCCGATCATCGCCACCTTCGGCATGGCCATCACCGTGTACGGCCTGGCTGTCTGGTTCAACGATCTGAAGGCGACGCGCCCGGAATCCCACGGCCCGTACATCTTTTTCGTCGGTGGCCTGTTGCTGGCGTACATGTTGTTCGGCTGGTTCGGCGCGGTGATCAAGGAAAGTCGCGCGGGACTCTACAGCGCGCAGCTGGATCGCTCGTTTCGCTGGGGCATGAGTTGGTTCATCTTCTCCGAGGTGATGTTCTTCGTCGCCTTCTTCGGTGCGCTGTTTTACGTGCGCCACGTCTCCGGGCCGGCACTCGGTGGTGAAGGGCCGAAAGGCATCGCCCACATGCTGTGGCCGAACTTTCAGTTCACCTGGCCGCTGCTGCACACGCCGGATCCGAAACTGTTCCCGCCGCCCAAGGACGTCATCAGCCCGTGGGGCTTGCCGCTGATCAACACGATCCTGCTGGTCAGTTCCAGCGTGACCATCACCATCGCCCACCATGCCTTGAAGAAGGGCCATCGCGGCGCGCTGAAAATCTGGCTGGCGATCACCGTGTTGCTCGGGTGCGCGTTTCTCGGTTTCCAGGCTGAAGAATACATCCACGCCTATCACGAACTGGGCCTGACCCTCGGTTCGGGCATTTATGGCGCGACGTTCTTCATGCTCACCGGTTTCCACGGCGCCCACGTGACCATCGGCACGATCATTCTGTTTGTGATGCTGATGCGCATCATGAAGGGCCACTTCGACAACGAGCACCAGTTCGGTTTCGAAGCGGCGAGCTGGTATTGGCACTTCGTCGACGTGGTGTGGATCGGCTTGTTTATCTTCGTGTATGTGCTCTAAAAACAGCCGAGCTTCAAGCTCCAAGCTTGCAGCTCAAAGCTAGAAGCTCGTAGCTACCACGTCACGTGGGAGACCAATTGGCCGCTGTAAAAACCCCAGGCGATCAAGCCGACGGTTGCAGCGGCCAATGCCACCCGAACACTCAAGGCGATGACCAGGCGATTGGAACTGCTGTCGTCCTTGACCAGGAAAAACAGGCCGCTGAACAGGCTGATCACCGTGGCAATCAGCATCAGGACGATCGCTGTTTTGAGCATGGGAAGAACTCCGGGGGACAGGCGATGCAGTTGAGTATAGCGAGCGCAACGACTGACTTTGTGGCGCAGCCATGAAGCGGTTTCGCCCGGGCGTAATACCGACCGTGGTGGTCGCGTTATTGCTGCCGTTGCTGGTGTCTTTGGGCTTCTGGCAACTGAGCCGTGGCGCCGAGAAAAGCGCACTGCTCGCCAGTTACGCCGAACGCCGCGCAGCCGAACCGATGGCCAGCAGCGAACTCCTTAACAGCGCCGATCCGGCCTATCGCCGCGTGCACCTGCACGGCCAGTTCGATGCCGCACACAGCTTGCTGCTGGATAACCGTCAGCGTAACGGCAAGGTCGGCGTCGAGTTGCTGCAACCGTTTCAGGATCAACGCACCGGCCTCTGGCTGCTGGTCAATCGCGGCTGGTTGCCATGGCCGGATCGCCGTGTACCGCCGCAATTCACCACGCCCACTGAGGCGTTGAATGTCGACGCCTGGGTCTACATCGCACCCGGCGCCACTTTCCAGTTGCACGCCGATCCGGTCAGCAGTACCTGGCCGCAAACCATCACCGCCGTCGAGCCGGCCAAGCTGTGGAAAACCCTCGACCGTGATGGCTTCGCCTACGAATTACGCGCCGAACCCGGCCCGGCCAGCTACGAGGCCGAATGGCCGGTGGTTGCCATGGGCCCGGAAAAACACCTCGGTTACGCCGTGCAGTGGTTTGCCATGGCCACCGCCCTGCTCGGCCTCTATATCTATTTGGGCTTGCACAATGCAAAGGAGAAACACCATGGGAACGGCCATGAATCCACCCAGCATGTCTGAGGCGAAACCTGCCGCCAGCCGCCGTCGCGGGCGCATTCAGTTACTGCTGATTTTGCTCGGCGTGATTGGCCCGATGGTGCTCGCCACCGGCATGTACAAATTGCAGTTCTGGGTGCCGGAAGGTCGCAGCTATCACGGCGAACTGATCGGCAACGGCCAGACCCGCGCCGACCTCGGCGTGCAGGCCGAGGAAGATCGTTGGCAGATGCTGATTACCGCGCCGAAGGATTGCGCGGTGGATTGCCAGCAACTGGTGTATCTGGCACGGCAGATTCAGATCGGCCTCGGTCGTGACGCCGGTCGCGCCAGCCACGCCCTCGCCGCCGCGCAACCGGTGAGCGCCGATTACGACGCCAAGCTGAGCCGCGAATATCCACAGCTGCAACGCTACCCGCTGGACGCCGCTGTGTTCAACAAGACGACCGGCGACAAAACCACGCCACAGCTGTGGATCATCGACCCGCACGGCAACCTCGTGCTGCGTTACGAGCCGAATGTGAAGGGCAAGGAACTGCTCAACGACCTGCGTCACCTGCTGAAACTGTCGAACATCGGATAAGGGCATCGTCATGGCCAAACCTGGATTTCGCCTCGCGCTGTTTGCCACCCTGCTGGCCCTGATTGTGGTGCTGCTCGGCGCCTATACGCGCCTGACCCACGCAGGCCTCGGCTGTCCGGACTGGCCGGGCTGCTACGGTTTTATCAGCGTGCCGAAAAGCGAAGCCCAACTGGCCCATGCCGAACTGCATTACCCCGACTCGCCGGTGGAGGCGCACAAGGGCTGGAACGAGATGATCCACCGCTACTTCGCCGGCACCCTCGGCCTGCTCATTTCAATTCTCGCCGGGCGTGCGTGGGTCAATCGTCGTCATCCGGGGCAGCCGTTGAAGCTGCCGCTGTTTCTGCTGGCGGTGGTGTTTGCGCAAGCGGCGTTCGGCATGTGGACAGTGACGCTCAAGCTCTGGCCACAAGTGGTCACCGGGCATTTGCTCGGCGGTTTTGCGACGTTGAGTTTGTTGTTTTTGCTGACGCTTAGATTGTCCGGCGTGCTACCGGCGCTGACCGTGCCCAAGCGTTTGCAGTATTGGGCGACGGCGGGATTGCTGCTGGTGATTGGTCAGATCGCGCTGGGTGGCTGGGTCAGTTCCAACTACGCAGCGGTGGCGTGCATCGACTTCCCCACCTGTCACGGCCAATGGCTGCCGCCGGCAGATTTCGCCAATGGGTTTCATCTGACTCAACACATCGGCCCGAACTATCTGGGCGGGCAACTCGACAGTGATGCGCGCACGGCGATTCACCTGACTCACCGGATCGGCGCTTTGCTGGTGACGCTGGTGCTGCTCGGTCTCGCGTGGCAATTGAAAGTGGTCGGCATGACGCGCCTGGCCGGTCTGGTGCTGATTGCCCTCGCCGCACAAATAACCCTCGGCATCAGCAACGTGCTGTTCCATCTGCCGCTGCCCGTGGCGGTCGCGCATAACGCCGGCGGTGCGGCGCTGCTGCTGACCATGGTGCTGGTCAATTACCACGCGCGCACCAGTCTCGTTCGGGTGAAACAACCGGTGCTCGCACGCTGGCGCTTGAGCCCGCGCAAACACGCCGCCGCGCCCATCACAATAAAAGGAGAAACGCCGTGGCGATTCTGATTGGCGAACGTCCCGCCCAAGCGCTGTGGCGTGACTATCTGGAGCTGACCAAACCGAAAGTCGTGGTGCTGATGCTGATCACCTCGCTGGTCGGCATGTTCCTCGCCACCCGCGCCGGGGTGCTGTGGACGGTGCTGGTGTTTGGCAATCTGGGGATTGCCCTGTGTGCGGGCGGCGCAGCGGCGGTCAATCATGTGGTGGATCGGCGCATTGATGCGGTGATGGCGCGCACGCACAAGCGGCCGCTCGCGGAAGGACGAGTTTCGCCAGCGGCGGCACTGACCTTTGCACTGGTGTTGGCGCTGCTCGGTCAGGCCTTGTTGCTGACCTTCACCAATCCGTTGACGGCGTGGCTGACCCTCGCTTCGCTGCTCGGTTACGCAGTGATCTACACCGGTTTCCTCAAACGCGCGACGCCGCAGAACATCGTCATCGGTGGCCTCGCCGGCGCCGCACCACCGCTGCTTGGCTGGACGGCTGCCACTGGCCATGTCAGCGCCGAACCGTTGTTGCTGGTGCTGATCATCTTCGCCTGGACGCCGCCGCATTTCTGGGCGCTGGCGATCCATCGCAAGGAGGAATACGCCAAGGCTGACATCCCGATGCTGCCGGTCACCCACGGCGAGCACTACACCAAAGTGCACATTCTGCTGTACACCTTCGCGCTGCTGGCGGTGAGTCTGCTGCCGTACGTGATCCACATGAGCGGCGTGCTCTACCTGATTTGCGCACTGGGTCTGGGCGCAAGGTTTCTGCAATGGGCGGTGGTGCTGTACCGTGGCACTCGGCCGCACGCGGCGATCAACACCTTCAAGTACTCTATCTGGTACTTGTTTCTGCTGTTCATTGCCCTGCTCGTAGACCACTACTTACTGTTGAACCTATGACTCGAACCCAGAAAACCGTCTTCATCCTCGTCGCCGTGATCGCGCTGATCCTCGGCCTGACCGTCAACAAAGTGCTGAGCGGCAAGGGCCAGGGCGACCCCACAGCGCTGATCGACGCTGGCATCATCCTGCTGCCGCAGAGCCGCACCCTGCCGGACGTGACGATGACCGATCAGGACGGCAAACCGGTCGCGATCAATGAGTTGAAGGGTAAGTGGAGTCTGTTGTTCTTCGGCTACACCTTCTGCCCGGACATCTGCCCGACCACGCTGGCGCAGCTGCGGCAGATCAAGAGTGAACTGCCGAAAGACGCTGTGGATAAGTTGCAGATCGTGCTGGTGAGCGTTGACCCGAACCGCGATAACCCGAAGCAGTTGAAGCAGTATCTGGGCTACTTTGATCCGCAGTTTGTTGGCCTGACGCCGACTTCGATTGAAGAGCTGCAGAAGGTCGCGAATGCGGTGAGTATTCCGTTTATTCCGGCGGATACCAGCAAGCCGAATTACACCGTGGATCACAGTGGGAATCTGGCGGTGATCGGGCCGGATGGCACTCAGCGTGGGTTTATTCGAGCGCCGTTGAACAACGCCAAACTGGTCGCGCAACTCCCGGTGATGCTCAACCGCAAATAAGAACACCGTTGATCCCTTGTAGGAGTGAGCCTGCTCGCGATGACGTCGGCACATCCAATATTGATGTGACAGCTATACCGCGATCGCGAGCAGGCTCACTCCTACAGGGTCGGTATTTCAAACAAAAAAAGGGGACGCTCATGGCGTCCCCTTTTTTTGATCGTTCCCACGCTCTGCGTGGGAATGCAGCAAGGGACGCTCTGCGTCCCAGCGGACGCGGAGCGTCCTGGGATGCATGCCCACGCGGAGCATGGGCACGATCAAGCCGAAAGAGCGATCAGAACGCCGGCAATACCGCGCCCTTGTACTTCTCGGTGATGAATTGCTTCACTTCCGGGCTGTGCAGGGCTGCAGCCAGTTTCTTCATCCCGTCGCTGTCCTTGTTGTCCGGGCGGGACACGAGGATGTTCACGTACGGCGAGTCGTTGCCTTCGATTACCAGCGCATCCTTGGACGGATCGAGCTTGGCTTCCAGCGCGTAGTTGGTGTTGATCAGCGCCAGATCGACCTGGGTCAGCACGCGCGGGATGGTCGCGGCTTCCAGTTCACGGATCTTCAGGTCTTTCGGGTTGGTCGCGATGTCTTTGACGGTCGACAGGATGTTGGTCGGGTCCTTCAAAGTGATCACGCCAGCCTTGGCCAGCAGCAACAGCGCACGGCCGCCGTTGGTGGCGTCGTTCGGGATCACCACGTTGGCACCGCTTGGCAGATCCTTCAGATCCTTGATCTTGCTCGAGTAAGCGCCCAGCGGCTCCAGGTGCACACCGGTCACGGCGACCAGGTCGGTGCCCTTGGCCTTGTTGAATTCATCGAGGTATGGCTGGTGCTGGAAGAAGTTGGCGTCCAGACGCTTCTCGGCGACCTGTACGTTCGGCTGAATGTAGTCGGTGAAGACCTTGACCTTCAGATCCACGCCTTCTTTGGCCAGTGCCGGCTTCACGAACTCGAGGATTTCTGCGTGCGGCACCGGGGTAGCGGCCACGGTCAGGGTTTCGGCGTGGGCCGAGAATGCTGCAACGGCAGCAAAAGCAGCGATCAGTTTTTTCATTCAGCTAACTCCTTATGAGGCGCCCGTCTGGCGCCTGCCAGCGAATGGCCGGCTCATCTGTTCAATACAAAACTGCTTATTTGCGCGAGAAATGCACGACCAAGCGGTCGCCCACCATTTGCAGCACTTGCACCAGAATCAACAGCAACACCACGGTGACGATCATCACGTCAGTCTGGAAACGCTGGTAGCCGAAACGAATGGCCAGGTCACCCAGACCACCGGCGCCGACCACACCGGCCATCGCCGTGTAGGACACCAGTGTAATTGCCGTCACCGTAATCGCCGCGAAGATGCCCGGGCGGGCTTCCGGCAGCAAGGCGTTCATGATGATCTGCCGCGTGGTCGCGCCCATCGACTGCGTCGCCTCGATGATGCCGCGATCGACTTCACGCAGCGCGGTTTCCACCAGACGCGCGAAGAACGGTGTCGCACCGACGACCAACGGCGGAATCGCACCGGCCACGCCCAGCGACGTGCCGGTGATCAGCACGGTGAACGGGATCATCACGATCAACAGAATAATGAACGGCAGCGAACGCAGAATGTTCACTGCCAGCGACATGAACGCGTAAAGGCCACGGTTTTCCAGCAACTGACGCGGGCTGCAGAGGAACAGCAGCACGCCCAGCGGCAGGCCGAGCAGCACGGTGAACAGCAGCGATCCGCCAAGCATCAGCATGGTGTCGCCGGTGGCCAGCCAGATTTCGTACCAATCGATGTTGGTGAAGAAACTGATCAGGTCTTCCATTAGCGCAATACCTCCATGTGAACGTCAGCGGCGGTGAAGCGGGCGAACGCCGCTTCCATGTCGCCACCGGTGACGGCGAGGGTCAATTGCCCGTACGGAATGTCTTTGATGCGGTCGATGCGACCGGCGAGGATGCTGTAGTCGACGCCGGTTTCCCGGGCGACAGTACCGAGCAACGGCGCGTAGGTCGCTTCGCCCTGAAAGGTCAGACGCACGATGCGGCCCGGCACGTGAGCGAAGTCATCGCGCTGCTCGCTTTCGTCGACCTGCTCGCTTTCCTGGACGAAACGCTTGGTGGTCGGGTGTTTTGGATGCAGGAACACATCGGCCACCGAACCTTGCTCAACAATCACGCCAGCATCCATCACCGCCACTTGGTCGCAGACGCGACGGATCACGTCCATCTCGTGGGTGATCAGGACGATGGTCAGCTTCAGTTCGCGGTTGATCTCGGCCAGCAGTTGCAGGACCGACGCGGTGGTCTGCGGGTCGAGGGCACTGGTGGCCTCGTCGCACAGCAGAATCTTCGGCTTGGTCGCCAGGGCGCGGGCGATGCCGACGCGCTGCTTCTGGCCACCGGACAATTGCGCCGGGTACTTCCTGGCGTGATCGGACAGGCCGACCCGCGCCAGCAACTCGGCGACGCGCTTGTCGATGTCGCTGCTCGACAGTTCACCGGCCAGGGTCAGCGGCAACGCCACGTTGTCAGCGACAGTCTTGGAGGCGAGCAGGTTGAAGTGCTGGAAGATCATCCCGACTTGCTGGCGGAAACGGCGCAGGCCGTTGGCGTCCAGCGCAGTGACTTCTTCGCCGTCGACAAAGATCTTGCCGCCGCTGGAGTCTTCCAGGCGATTGATCAGGCGCAGCAGGGTACTTTTGCCCGCGCCGGAATGGCCGATCAGGCCGAACACCTGCCCGTTCTCGATGGAGAGACTGGTCGGGTGCAGCGCGGGAATGTCCTTACCGGCGACGCGGTAAGTCTTGTGGACGTTTTGAAACTCGATCACGTAGCGAACCTTGTGGGGCGCGTTAGAAAAGGATCAGCGGTTAGCCGGGCGCGCATTTTAGCCTGTCCGTATAGAGGTTCTTAGCATTTATTTCGCAATTAACCTTCGATTTGGCAATAACAAGATCAAAGGTCATAAAAAAGGAACGTCCAAAGCAGCCCGTCAGTCACTAGTTAAGCGACTTGAAAACCCTGGGTGCCGTGCCCGGGAACCACTCAAGAGTCCCCGGCAAGCATCGGGGTCAACCGAGGAGTTTACGACTGATGAGCAAGAAGCCTACGACCGATAAAAGCCAGATGGCCGGAACCGATACCCCGGATCGCGCCAACACCAACGCCAAACTCGACAGCCTCGAGAAGTTTCGCTCCGACGCCACCGGCCAGGCCCTGCGGACCAACCAAGGCGTAAAGATCGCCGACAACCAGAACACCCTCAAGGCCGGCCCCCGTGGGCCGTCGCTGCTTGAAGACTTCATCATGCGGGAAAAGATCACGCATTTTGACCATGAGCGGATCCCGGAGCGCATCGTTCACGCGCGCGGCACTGGCGCCCATGGTTTCTTTCAGGCCTACGAGAACCATTCGACGCTGACCAAGGCCGGTTTCCTACAGGATCCGGGGAAAAAAACTCCGGTGTTCGTGCGCTTTTCCACGGTGCAGGGGCCGCGTGGCTCCGGTGACACGGTACGAGACGTGCGCGGTTTCGCGGTGAAGTTCTTCACTGATGAAGGCAACTTCGACCTGGTCGGCAACAACATGCCGGTGTTTTTCATTCAAGACGCGATCAAGTTTCCCGACTTCGTTCACGCGGTAAAACCTGAGCCACACAATGAAATCCCTACCGGCGGCTCGGCCCACGATACCTTCTGGGACTTCGTCTCCCTGGTGCCGGAATCGGCGCACATGGTCATCTGGGCGATGTCCGACCGGGCGATCCCGAAAAGCCTGCGCAGCATGCAGGGCTTCGGCGTGCACACCTTCCGGTTGATCAACGCTGAAGGCAAATCACGCTTCGTCAAATTCCACTGGCGCCCTACTGCCGGCACTTGCTCGCTGGTGTGGGACGAGGCGCAGAAGCTCGCCGGTAAGGACACCGACTATCATCGTCGCGACCTTTGGGAAGCGATCGAGATGGGCGACTACCCGGAATGGGAGTTGGGCGTGCAGGTCATCGAAGAAGAAAACGAGCACGACTTCGATTTCGACATCCTCGACCCGACCAAACTGATCCCAGAAGAGATCGTGCCGATCACGCCGCTGGGCAAAATGACGTTGAACCGCAACCCGGACAACTTCTTCGCAGAGACCGAGCAGGTTGCGTTCTGCCCTGGCCACATCGTGCCGGGCATCGATTTCTCCAATGACCCGCTGCTGCAAGGCCGGCTGTTTTCCTACACCGATACGCAAATCAGCCGACTCGGTGGGCCGAATTTTCATGAGTTGCCGATCAACCGCCCGGTCGCACCGTTCCACAATGGCCAGCGCGATGCGCAGCACCGCACGGTGATCGACAAGGGCCGCGCTTCTTATGAACCGAACTCGATTGATGGCGGCTGGCCGAAAGAAACGCCACCGGCGGCGCAGGATGGTGGTTTCGAGAGTTATCCAGAGCGCATCGATGCCAACAAGATCCGCCAGCGCAGCGAGTCGTTCAGCGATCACTTCTCCCAGGCGACCTTGTTCTTCAACAGCATGAGCGACCACGAGAAAGAGCACATCATTGCGGCTTACAGCTTCGAGCTGGGCAAAGTAGAGCGTGAATTTATCCGTGCGCGGGAAGTGAACGAGATTCTCGCCAACATCGATCTGGAACTGGCCAAGCGTGTCGCGGCCAATCTGGGTCTGCCTGCACCTGCCAAAGGCACGGTGGATGCGCGCAAGGTGTCTTTCGATCACTCGCCAGCACTGAGCCAGGCAAATCTGCTGCCAGAGAACATCAAAACCCGAAAAGTGGCGATTCTTGCCGCGAACGGCGTCGATGGTGCGGCGATTGATGCAATGAAGAAGGCGCTGGCCGCTGAAGGTGCGCACGCCAAGTTGCTGGGGCCGACTTCGGCGCCGGTGAAGACTGCGGACGGCAAGATGTTGCCTGTGGATGCGTCCATGGAAGGCATGCCGTCAGTGATCTTCGACGCGGTGTTTGTGCCGGGTGGCGCGGCGTCGGTCAAGGCGTTGAGCGGCGACGGCGTGGCGTTGCATTACCTGCTGGAGGCGTACAAGCACTTGAAGGCGATTGCGTTGCACGGGGATGCCAAGCAGTTGCAGGATCTGCTGAAGCTGGAGGCGGATGCTGGTTTGCTGCAGGGCAAGGATGTGCCGGCGTTGACCAAGCCATTCTTTGCGGCGATCGGGCAGCATCGGGTTTGGGATCGGGAGCCTAAGGCGAAAGCCATTCCGGCTTAAAAGCAAAAGATCGCAGCCTTCGGCAGCACCTACAGGGAATGACTGTGTAGGAGCTGACGCAGGCTGCGATCTTTTTTACGGTTTACGCGGGCTCAGAACCATCTGCGCCGGCACTGTACGCACGATCTGCTTCTCAATTTTCAGATCAAAATCCGGGTTCAACTTCTTCACCCGCTTGGTCAGCAACGTCGCCAACCATGGATAATCATTCGTGCGTGGCGCCTGAAGGGTCACCCCACACTCATAATTCACCACATCGGCGGCGATGGCATCCAATTGCCGGCGAAGTTTGCGGCTATCGGTGATGTTCAGCGCCACCGTGGTGCTCTCGGCAGTCGGATCGATCACCTTGGCTTTCGGCTTGGCTTCGGCGGCCAACAATGCAGCTTCAGCCTTTTCCAGCTCAGCCTTGCGCGCTTCAGTGATGGCACCGTTGACGCCACCGGTCAGCGCCGGGGCTTTCGGCATCAGTGCGCGAGCACGGCTCAACGCTGTGGCGGCCGCATTCACATCTCCCTTCTGCAGCACGATCTGGCTGCGACGCAGATACGCTTCGGCAAGCTGCCGTTGGTATTGCTCAAGGGATTGGTCGTTTGGGGTTTCTTTCTGCAAAACGGCCAACTGGTCTTCGGCAGTGGCCAGTTCGCTGCTGGCCAGGCTTTGCTCCAGCTGTGCGATGGCCGTAGCCCGCGCATCGGGGACTTCAGCCACCGGCGGCGTGCTTTGGCAGGCGCCCAGCAGCACTGAAAATGCGACAAGGAGCAGATAACGGGAGGCGAACGGCTTCATTCCTGCGACTCTCTATTTGCGCAAAAAGCGGCCAAGTCTACACCCCACGACGGGGCAGAACAAAACTCAACAGAAACAGTGCGGCCGCCGTCACAACGATTGACGGCCCGGCCGGGGTGTCCTTGAACCACGACAACGCCAGCCCGCCGCACACGGCGAGCATGCCCAGCAGGCTCGCGCCCAGTGCCATCTGCTCCGGCGAACGGGCGTGACGCTGTGCCGCAGCCGCCGGGATGATCAACAGCGAGGTAATCAGCAACACACCGACGATTTTCATCGCCACCGCGATCACCACCGCAATCAGCAGCATCAGCGCCATACGCAGGCCGGCGACCGGCAGGCCTTCAACCCTGGCCAGTTCTTCGTGCACGGTGATCGCCAGCAATGGCCGCCACAACGTGACCAGCAACACCAGCACCGCCGCGCTGCCGCCGAGGATCCACGCCAGATCGGTCGGGCTGATCGCCAGCAGGTCGCCGAACAGATAGGCCATCAGGTCGATCCGCACTTCATGCATGAAGCTTAGTACCACTAGGCCGAGAGAGAGCGTGCTCGGTGCGAGAATTCCCAACAGCGTGTCGGACGCCAGTGGTTGACGCTGCTGCAACGTCACCAGCAGCACCGCCAGCAGCAGGCAACCGACCGTCACAGCCACCGTCGGGCTGACATCCAGCAAAAAGCCCAAAGCCACACCAAGCAACGCGGCGTGGGACAGGGTGTCGCCGAAATAGGCCATGCGCCGCCAAACCACAAACGAACCCAGCGGACCTGCAACGATCGCCAACGCCAGACCTGCAAGCAGGGCATACAACAGAAAATCAGCCATGCTTGCAGTTGTCTCCGTGAACGTGAGGTTGGCCAACAACTGGCCCTTTGACTACCGAACCGTGCAGGTCGTGAGCGTGGTCATGATGGTGGTGATAAACCGCCAGGCTCTGCGCGTTCTTGCCGAACAACTCGACGAACGCGGGATCGCCGCTGACCTGCTCGGGATGCCCGGAGCAGCAGACGTGACGGTTGAGGCAGACCACCTGATCGGTGGTACTCATCACCAGATGCAAATCGTGGGACACCATCAACACGCCGCAACCATGGCGGTCACGCAGACGTGTAATCAGGCTATACAACTCGGCTTGGCCGGCGACGTCGACGCCTTGTACTGGTTCATCGAGCACCAGCAATTCCGGCTCGCGCAGCAGTGCTCGCGCCAGCAGCACACGCTGCATTTCACCACCGGAAACGCTTTGCACCGGGCTGTCGATAACGTGCTCGGCACCGACTTCCTTCAACGCCGCCAACGCACGCGGACGATCAACGCCCGGCACCAGGCGCAGAAAGCGCAGCACCGAGAGTGGCAAGGTCGGGTCGACGTGAAGTTTTTGCGGCATGTAGCCGACGCGCAGTTTCGGCTTGCGCCAGACGCTGCCGCTGTCCGGCTTGAGCAAGCCGAGTACCGCGCGCACCAAGGTAGTCTTGCCAGCGCCGTTGGGGCCGATCAGGGTGACGATCTGCCCCGGCTCGACGCTCAGCTCGATGTTGTCCAGCACAGCCTGCCCGGCAAACGTGACGGCGACCTGTTCCAGACGGATCAGCGCATTGCTCATCAAGCCCCCTGGCAACCGGAGCACAGGCCGACGACTTCGACGGTCTGCGCTTCGACGATGAAGCCAACGTCTTTGGCGCTGTTGATGATCGCGTCACTGATCACTTTTTGCTCAAGTTCGATGGCGGCGTGGCAATCGCGGCAGATCAGAAACTGGCCCTGATGCGCGTGTTCCGGGTGCACGCAGCCGACGAAGGCGTTGAGCGAGGAGATGCGGTGCACCAGGCCGTTTTCCAACAGGAAATCCAGCGCGCGGTAGACGGTTGGCGGCGCAGCGCGGCGGCCGTCCTGCTCGCTGAGCACGGCGAGAATGTCGTAGGCGCCCAGCGGCTTGTGGCTCTGCCACACCAATTCCAGCACCCGGCGGCGCAACGCGGTCAGGCGCAAGCCTTTCTGAGCGCACAAGGTATCGGCCTCGGACAAAGCGCTGTGCACGCAATGAGAGTGGTCGTGGGGACGGCTGGCAATCGGTGTAATAGGCATGGGCGGCGACGAGTTTTGATAGAGACGTTATTATGTTACCCGTTCTCGCCTCCTTGAGTGGTCATCGTGTCCCGACTTTTTTCTGTTTTTGTGGCTTTTGTCGCCAGTTTTCTGCTGATCGGTTCGGCTCAGGCCGAGGTCAAAGTCCTCACCAGCATCAAGCCGTTGCAGCTGATTGCAGCGGCCGTGCAGGACGGCGTGGCAATTCCCGAAGTGCTGCTGCCGCCGGGTGCCTCGCCGCACAATTACGCGCTGCGGCCATCCGACGTACGGAAGGTGCAGTCGGTCGATCTGCTGTACTGGATCGGCCCGGACATGGAAGGTTTCCTGCCGCGCGTGCTGAACGGTCGTACGTTGCCAAGCGTGGCGGTGCAGGACCTGCCGGGGATGAAGCTGCGCCGTTTCGCTGAAGACAGCCACTCCCATGCCGAAGACGCCGACGAGCATGATCACGATCACCGTCCGGGCACGCTGGACGCGCATTTGTGGTTATCGCCGGTGAATGCGCGGGTAATCGCCGACAAAATGGCCGCTGACCTCAGCGCTGCTGATCCGGCGAATGCCGAACGCTATCAGAGCAACGCCAAGGCATTTGATGAGCGTCTGGATGCACTGGATCTGCGTTTGAAAAAGCGTCTGGCCAGCGTTGAAGGCAAGCCGTACTTCGTTTTCCACGAGGCGTTTGATTACTTTGAAGAGGCTTATGGCCTGAAGCACACCGGCGTGTTCAGCGTTGCGGCGGAAGTGCAGCCAGGTGCGCAACATGTCGCGGCGATGCGCAAGCGTTTGCAGGAAGTCGGCAAGACCTGTGTGTTCAGCGAACCACCGTTGCGCCCGCGCTTGGCTGAAACCCTGGTGGCGGGTTTGCCAGTAAAACTGGCGGAGCTGGATGCGCTGGGCGGGTACACGCCGGCGACGGCTCAGGGGTATGAGCAGGTGCTGGAGAAGTTGGGGAATGATTTGGCCGGGTGCCTGGAGTCTCTGTAAACCCATAGAAAAAGATCGTCCGAAGGCTCGGGCCCCGTTCGGACGATCTTTTGATCTTAAAGCGCGAAAGGCAACGGTGTATTGACCTGCTGCCGCTGCGCCAATCGCTGCTCAAACTCTTTTGGATCGTGAATCAACACATCCTGCCCGGCAAACTGCTCCGCCGCGATCAACCGCGACAGCCAGAACCGCACACAGGCCACGCGCAGCATGGTCGGCCACAACTCAGCCTCCGCCGCTGTGAACGGGCGCAGCGCCGCATAAGCGCCAAGGAACGCGCGGGCACGCGGCCCATCGATCAAACCGTCCTCGTCCGAGCACCAGTCGTTCAAAGCAATCGCCACGTCGTAGAGCATCGGCCCTGAGCAGGCGTTGTAGAAGTCGATCAGCCCGGTCAGGTGCGTGCCTTCGAACATCGCGTTGTCGCGGAACAGGTCGGCATGAATGTTCGCCCGAGGCAGCGCGAGAATCTTGTCTTTGCGCTCGGTGATTTCATCCAGTGCCTTTTGCAGCAAGGCACGCGGCTCATCGCTCAGGTGCGAGAGCAGCTCCGTGCCCTCCTCCAGCATCCAGTCCAGACCACGGTCGGTCTTGCGCTTGATCATGCGCTCGCCCTGGGTCGCCAGGTGCAGGTGCGCCTGCAACTCGCCGACCTGCGCGCAATGCTGGGCATTGGCGACCTTGATGTGCTTGCCGGACAGCCGCGGTTGCAACAGCGCCGGTTTGCCTTTCAGCTCACGCAACGCCACGCCGTCGGTGGTGCGCAGTGCGTACGGCACCGGCAGATCGGCTTCGTGGAGTACGTCGAGCAGGTCGATGAAAAACGGCATCTCCTGCACCGGGCCGCGCTCGACCAGGGTCAGGACGAATTCGCCCTGCTCCAGGCTGATGAAGAAGTTGGTGTTTTCGCTGCCGGCGGCGATCCCCTGGAAATCAAGCAGACGGCCAAGCCCGTAAGGGGCGAGAAAGGTTTCCAGCTCGGGCCGAGCCAGGGGAGTGAACACAGACATGGTTAAAAACTGCTCAGTTCAGGCGTCGCGCTCAGGCGACGCCGATTAAAAGTCGGGAATCTTACTTCCAGGTAAAGATTTCCCACGACGGAATCAGCATATCCGGCTGGTCGGAGCGAATGTAGTTCGCGTCCGTACCATCAGCGCGCACCAGGAAATACGGTTTGCCACCCTTCGGCGTGACCTTGATCGCATAGACGAAGCCACTGCGACTGTATTCCTGAATGACCTTGTCGCCTTCCGTGTGCGTGTTGATCGTAACTTCCGGCTCCGAAGCGGGCGCATCATCCGCCGCCATCGCGGCCAACGGTGAGGCAGCAATCAGACCGACCAGCAGCAAGCGATTTAACGTACGCATGATAACCTTGTCCCTTTGTCGTCAACGGTCCCGCTATTCTAGCGCCGGACCCGCCGAAAAGGTTGATCCTGCTCATGAGCCAAGCCCCCCTCGTCCTGGTGGACGGTTCGTCTTACCTGTACCGCGCCTTTCACGCGCTGCCACCACTGACCACCTCCAAAGGCCTGCCGACCGGTGCGGTCAAAGGCGTGCTGAACATGCTCAAGAGTCTGCGCAAGCAGTACCCGGACAGCCCGTTCGCCGTGGTGTTCGACGCCAAGGGCGGGACATTTCGCGATGAGATGTACGCCGAATACAAAGCCAACCGCCCAAGCATGCCTGACGACATGCGCGTGCAGATCGAGCCGCTGCACCAGAGCGTGATTGCCCTCGGTTTCCCGCTGTTGTGCGTGGAAGGCGTCGAGGCCGACGACGTCATCGGCACCCTGGCGCGCAGCAGCGCGGCGGCGGATCGCCCGGTGATCATCTCCACTGGCGACAAGGACATGGCGCAACTGGTCGATGGCCACATTACCTTGGTCAACACCATGTCCGGTAGTTCGATGGACGTGGAAGGCGTGAAGGAGAAATTTGGCGTCGCTCCGGAGCAGATCATCGATTATCTGGCACTGATGGGCGATTCGTCCGACAACATTCCGGGCGTTCCGGGCATCGGCCCGAAAACCGCGTCCGGCCTGTTGGTCGGGGTCAACGGCGGCCTCACCGAGCTGTACGCCAACCTCGACATCGTCCCGACCCTGCCGATACGCGGCGCGAAAACCCTGCCGGCCAAGCTCGAAGAGCACAAGGAGATGGCTTTCCTCTCCTATCAACTGGCGACCATCAAGATCGACGTGCCGCTGGACATCGAACTCGATGACTTGCAAATGGGCGCAGAAGACCCGGCCAAGCTGTACGAGCTGTACTCGCTGCTGGAATTCAAAAGCTGGATCAATGATCTGGATCGCGACGCCAAACGTCTGGAATTGAGCGCAGCCGCCGAGCCTGCGCCGGCCGGCGATCTGTTCAGCGCGCCAGCGGACGAAGCGCCCGCCACTCCTGCTGAAGCCGCTTACGAAACCATCCTCGATCAGGCACGGTTCGACGTCTGGCTGGAAAAGTTGAACAACGCCAAGCTGTTCGCTTTCGACACCGAAACCACCGGCATCGACGCGCAGCAGGCGCAACTGGTCGGTCTGTCGTTCGCCGTGCAGGCCAACGAAGCCGCGTACATTCCGCTGACCCACTCCTACATCGGCGTGCCGGAGCAGTTGGATCGCGACACCGTGCTGCGCGCGCTGAAGCCGATTCTGGAAGACCCGAGCAAGCTCAAGGTCGGCCAGCACGCCAAGTTCGACATGAATATCCTGGCCAACTGCGCCATCGGCGGCGATCAGAGCCAAGGCATTACCGTGCGCGGTATCGCCTTCGACACGATGCTTGAGTCCTACGTGCTCAACTCCACCGCCACCCGCCACGACATGGACAGCCTCGCGCAGAAGTACCTGGATCACACCACCGTGAGCTTCCAGGACATCGCCGGCAAAGGCGCCAAGCAGCTGACCTTCGACCAGATCGCCCTGGAACAGGCAGGCCCGTACGCCGCTGAAGACGCTGACATCACGTTGCGTCTGCATCAGACCCTGTTCGAAAAACTCAGCGCCATCCCGAGCCTGGCCAGCGTGCTGACCGACATCGAAATCCCGCTGGTGCCGGTGCTGGCGCGCATCGAGCGCCAAGGCGCGTACGTTGATGCGGCACTGCTGGGCGTGCAGAGCATCGAGTTGGGCGACAAAATGGTCGCGCTGGAGCGCGAAGCGTTCGAGATCGCCGGGGAAGAATTCAACCTCGGCTCGCCGAAGCAGTTGGGCGTGATTCTCTACGAGAAACTCGGCCTGCCGGTGCTGAAAAAGACCGCCAAAGGTCAGCCGTCCACCGCCGAAGAAGTGCTGGCGAAACTCGCCGAAGACGATCACCGCTTGCCGAAGGTGCTGATGGAGCACCGTTCGATGAGCAAGCTGAAAAGCACCTACACCGATCGCCTGCCGGAGCAGATCAACCCGCGCACCGGGCGTATCCACACTTCGTATCACCAGGCCGTGGCATCGACTGGTCGCTTGTCCTCCAGCGACCCGAACCTGCAGAACATTCCGGTGCGTACCCCTGAAGGCCGACGCATCCGTCAGGCGTTCGTCGCGCCGAAAGGCTACAAACTGCTGGCGGCGGACTATTCGCAGATCGAACTGCGGATCATGGCGCACCTGTCCAAAGACGAAGGCCTGATGAACGCCTTCCGCAACAACCTCGACGTGCACACCGCCACCGCTGCCGAAGTGTTCAAGGTCGAGCTCAACGAAGTGAGCTCGGACCAGCGCCGTGGCGCCAAGGCGATCAACTTCGGCCTGATCTATGGCATGGGCGCGCAGAAGCTCGGCAAGGACATCGGCGTCGACACCAAGACCGCCAAGGCTTACATCGACACCTACTTCGCCCGCTATCCAGGCGTTCGCGAGTACATGGATCGCACCCGCGCGCAGGCGGCGGATCAGGGTTATGTCGAGACGTTCTTCGGTCGTCGTCTGTACCTGCCGGAGATCAACTCGAACAAGCCGCAGGAACGCGCTGCCGCCGAACGCACAGCGATCAACGCGCCGATGCAGGGCACGGCTGCCGACATCATCAAGAAAGCCATGGTCGCGGTGGATAACTGGCTGGCGACCTCCGGGCTGGACGCCAGAGTCATTCTGCAGGTGCACGATGAATTGGTGCTGGAGGTTCGTGAGGATCTGGTCGAACAGGTCAGCGCCGAGATTCGCGTACACATGAGCGAAGCGGCGAAACTGGATGTGCCGCTGCTGGTCGAAGTCGGTGTGGGCAACAATTGGGATGAGGCTCACTGAGCCATTGATCTCGGTCTGCCGCGACCCGTTGTCGCGGCAACGCCGGTAAAACCTGCTTATTACGAAAAGCGCTTGGGTTTATTCCAAAGCTTTTTGAAAAAAATCTGAACTAATCTGGAAGGACACCACTCAGAGATACTGAATGGCTGGTGAAGCCCTTCGATGCTCCTATGTTGTGTTAAGTGTTGGCAGATATCTGAACCCCGCCCTAGCGGTTCGGAACTTAAACCCCGGAATTTCTCCCTCCCCAATGAAATCCGGGGCTTTTTTTGCCTGCGATTTACTCAGCAGGCAATTCAGCACCTTTATCCGCCAGTTCCATCCAGCCTGCCAATACAGTGTAGGCCTCTTCCAGGCCCATGCGTTTTGGCGCCGAGAACAGCTGAATGGTGACTTGATCGCCCCAGCCCTTGCGAATTTCCGACTGCACTTTGAGCAGGGTGTTCTTGGCTGCGCCGTAGGTCAGCTTGTCGGCCTTGGTCAGCAGGATGTGCATTGGCATGCCGGCCGCAACGGCCCAGTCGAGCATCAGCAGGTCGAAGTCGGTCATTGAATGACGGATGTCCATCATCAGGATCAAACCCTTCAAACTCTCGCGGCCACCGAGGTAAGCCTCAAGGTGACGCTGCCAGTGCATCTTCAGCGGGATCGGTACTTTTGCGTAACCGTAGCCGGGCAGGTCGACCAGACGGCGATCTTCGTCTAGCTTGAAGAAGTTCAACAGCTGTGTGCGACCCGGAGTTTTCGAGGTACGCGCCAGGCTGGCGTGAGTCAGGGTGTTCAGTGCGCTGGATTTGCCGGCGTTGGAACGACCGGCAAACGCCACTTCGAAGCCTTCGTCGTCAGGGCATTGATCGACTTTGGCGGCACTGAGCATGAACGTGGACTGTTGGCACAGGCCGAGGATGGGATTCTTGAGTTGCATGGGATTTCCGATGTGGGCGGCGCCGGGATTGGGCGCGGAACGCGGTGTCGCTTCCGTTTCAGTGACGCCAGTATATAATGCCGCAGATTTTGTGTGTGCTTTGTCCCAGCGTAGGATTAAGTTCACGAGAGCGACAGACTTTGATTGCGCATTAGAACGCAGAACGCTCTCAACCCTGAAAAGGTCGTTTTATGACGAAATGGCTGCTGGCTGCCGGAGTCTTGATGCCGCTTTACAGCGCACAGGCTACACAGGATCCGGAAGCTGTGTACAACCGTGTTTGTGGTGCCTGTCATTCCGGCCAACTACCCATGGCGCCCAAAAGAGGCGATCAGGCAGCTTGGACGCCGAGGTTGGCGAAAGGTATGGGGACGCTGGTGCGACACGTGACCCAGGGTTTCAAGGCGATGCCGCCGCGTGGTTTGTGCATGGACTGCAGTGCCGAGGATTACCAAGCCATCATCCTTTGGATGAGCGAGTAAACCCGGTCCATAACTTAACCCTTAGCCGTAGTTGGATTAGCTGATGAACAAACTGATCGTGAGTCTGCTGTTGACCGTGGGAATCTCGGGCTTCGCCCATGCTGCCGGTGATGCCGCAGCGGGCCAGGCGAAAGCCGCCGTTTGCGGAGCCTGCCATGGCCCGGACGGGAACAGCATGGCGCCAAACTTTCCGAAACTGGCCGGTCAAGGTGAACGCTACCTGACCAAGCAATTGCACGACATCAAGTCGGGCAAGCGCACCGTACTGGAAATGACAGGCCTGCTGACCAACCTGAGCGATCAGGACCTGGCCGACATCGCTGCCTATTTCGCCAGCCAGCAAGGCAGTGTCGGCGCCGCCGATCCGAAGATTGTCGCTCGCGGTGAAGCCCTGTTCCGTGGCGGTAACCTGGAAAAAGGCCTGCCAGCCTGCACCGGTTGCCACTCGCCGAATGGCGCCGGCAACGCCGCCGCTGGCTTCCCGCACCTCGGTGGCCAACACGCTCAATACATCGCCAAGCAACTGACCGACTTCCGCAAGGAAGATCCGGCGGCCGGGCGCAGCAACGACGGCGACGCGATGACCATGCGCACCATCGCCCGCAAACTGAGCGACGAAGACATCGCCGCCGTTGCCAGCTACATTCAGGGCCTGCACTAAGGCCCGCGGATCGAGGCCTGCAGGGGATGGACATCTCCTGCAATGTTAACGCTCGATTAATCCGTCGCAGCAAGTATAAAAAGGGTGGCTTTGGCCGCCCTTTTTTGTGGCCGCTGCCGTTACACTACAGAACTCATGCCCGCCAGGATCTGTCTGAAAACAGGTCGCGCGAGGCGACCCAAATTGTCCAGGAGTAAAGCATGCGTAATCTGATCATCAGCGCCGCCCTCGTCGCTGCCAGCCTGTTCGGCGTGACCGCTCAAGCCGCCGAAGCACCAGCCGCCCCTTACGTCGAGCTGGCCAACCCGGTACCGGTTGCAGAGCCTGGCAAGATCGAAGTGGTCGAGCTGTTCTGGTACGGCTGCCCGCACTGCTACGCCTTTGAACCAGTGATCAATCCGTGGGTTGAGAAGCTGCCATCCGACGTCAACTTCGTGCGTATCCCAGCCATGTTCGGCGGCCCGTGGGATGCTCACGGTCAAATGTTCCTGACCCTCGAAGCCATGGGTGTCGAGCACAAGGTTCACGCCGCCGTATTCAATGCGATCCAGAAAGAACACAAGAAGCTGACCGACAAGAACGACATGGCTGACTTCCTCGCCACTCAAGGCGTGGACAAGGACAAGTTCCTTGCCACCTTCGACTCGTTCGCAATCAAAGGTCAGATCGTCAAGGCTCGCGAATTGGCCAAGAAGTATGAAATCACTGGCGTTCCAACCATGATCGTCAACGGCAAATACCGCTTCGACATCGGCTCTGCCGGTGGTGCCGAGCAAGCGCTGCAACTGGCTGACCAACTGGTCGCCAAAGAGCGAGCGGCCACCAAGGCAGCCGCCAACTAAGCGCGGCAACCGCCATGCGCCGCTGGAAGTCTGAACGCCTCGTTGGCCTGCATGATCCGCAGGTCAACGAGCATCACCTGGCGTCAACGGGCCTGCCAGCAGACCATCGTCTGCGCTTGCTCAGCTTCAACATCCAGGTCGGCATCAGCACCGAGCGCTATCGGCATTACCTGACCCGCAGCTGGCAGCATCTGCTGCCGCACACCGGGCGCTCAGGCAATCTGCAAAAGATCGGCGACCTGCTTGGCGACTTCGATCTGGTCGCCCTGCAGGAAGCCGATGGCGGCAGCCTGCGTTCAGGCTACGTCAATCAGGTCGAACATCTGGCCCACCTCGGCGCCTTCCCTTACTGGTATCAACAACTCAATCGCAACCTCGGTCGACTGGCCCAGCACAGCAATGGCGTGCTCAGTCGCCTGAAACCGTGGGCGATCGAAGATCATCCGCTGCCCGGCCCGAAAGGTCGCGGCGCGATCCTGCTGCGCTTCGGCGAAGGCCCGGAAGCGCTAGTGGTGGTGATGATGCACCTAGCCCTCGGCGCGCGTACACGCAGCCTGCAACTGGGCTACATTCGAGAGTTGATCGGCGGCTATAAACATCAGATATTGATGGGTGACATGAACACCCACGCCAGCGATCTGCTACAACAGTCACCGTTACGCGATCTCGGTTTGCTGGCCCCGCAGGTGGAAGCGACATTCCCCAGCTGGCGCCCTCAGCGTTGCCTTGATCATATTTTGCTCAGCCCGACCCTGACCCTGGAAAAGGTCGAAGTGCTGGCCCAACCGATTTCCGATCACCTGCCGGTCGCGGTAGAGATTCGTCTGCCGGGTTCGCTCACGGCCGATGCATTGCCCGCGATGAGTCCTGCCCCTCGCGGAACCCCTGAATGAGCGACGAAGCCCAGCGCTGGAAAGAGAAATACCTCAAAAGCATCGAACAGCAGGACAAACTCGAACGCCGTTGGGCCGCCAGGCTCGACTTGCTTCGACGCGGCCTGGTGCGCAGCACGCTGGCTGCCGAGGGCACCGACAAGGTCGTGGATCAGTGCATGAAAGAGATGCGCGATGTAGTGCGTACCGACGACATGGACGCCGGCCTCGCCGCACTGCTGCCGCGCCTGGAAAAAGCCGTGCTCGATTCCGAGCAGCGCCGCGAAACCCGCATCGATCAAGTCAGCACCGCACTGACCTCGCTGGTCAGCCAGTTGCAGGCGTTGCCGCTGCCGCGTGAAGTCGCCCAGCCGCTGAAAAAATTCGCCAAGCAACTGGATAGCCGCGTCGGTTCGGCGCGGGAAATGCCATTGCTGCTGAGTGAGCTCAGCGGCTTGCAAGGCAAGGCGTTGAGTCAGCTGGAAACGCCCGCCGAACCGGGACGCCCGGGCTTGCTGCAGCGTTTGTTTGGGACTCGTGACAACGAAGAAGCGCCAGCTCCGAACGCAGAAGCGCCCGTGCTGGCGCCGGTAACGCGTGAGGTGCAAACGCCAGCCGCGTCAGAAGCCGAGCCAGAACCAGCGCCCGCGCAGACTGCCGCTGTTGCAGAGCCGGTCATCGCCGCTGCCGTTATCAAACAGCCCGAGCCCGAAACTGAGGCGCCCTCGCCGCTCTCAGAGCCCGAGGCGGAACCTGACGTGGCTGCGTTTGAACCACCCGCCAGCGCCCGTGAAGCAGATATTGCGGTTGAAGCAGCGACCGACGAGGCAGAGACCGCAGCCGTCACTGCGCCAACTACCGCCCCGACGCCGACAATGGCCACCAGCTTCAACCCCGACGAATTGATCCACCCCGGCGACCCGACGCCGCTGATTCTCGACAGCCTGCCCCTGCCCGAACCGATGGCACAGGCCTTGGCAGCCATCGACCCGGAACAATCCGAGCACGACATCCTCTTCGCCCTGCCGGATTCCCCGGAGCCGTCCTACAGCTCCGTGGCCAAACACATCGAAGACACCCTGATCGGTCTGCTCGACGATCTGACCCTGCCCGAGCGCCACCGTCCGCAAGCCGAAGCGATGCGCGAGCGCCTCAAACACGGTTTGAACTGGTACGAACTGATCCCGATCCTCGACGATCTCGCAACGTTGATGCTGGCGATCACCGACAGCGGTCAGCATGAATTTGAAGCCTATCTGCAACAGCTCAACGAACGCCTCGAAGCGTTCCAGAGCAATCTGCAAGCCGCCAGTGAAGGTCACGCCGACAACAGCTCGGCAGCGCGGGCAATGGACACGCAGATCCGTGAGCAGGTCGACGGTTTGCAGACCAGCGTCCAGGAAGCGGCGGATCTGGATGACCTCAAGCAAGTGCTTGAGAACCATCTCGAGGGCCTGCTCGGCACCATGGATCAGCATCAAAAGCAGCGCGACGCTCGCGAGCAGGAAGTGGCGACACGGCTCAAAAGCCTGTCCGAGCGCGTGGCGCATATGGAACAGGAAGCCCAGGGTTTTCGTGAACACCTGGAAGTCCAGCGCCAGAAAGCCATGATCGACCCGCTCACCGGCCTGCCCAACCGCGCCGCGTGGAGCGAACGCCTCGAACAAGAAATCCAGCAGTGGCAACAACACGGCAACACCCTCAGCCTAGCCATGCTCGACCTCGATCACTTCAAACGGATCAACGATAACTATGGCCATCTGGCCGGCGACAAAGTGCTGAAGATCATCGCCACCGTGCTGCGCAAACGCCTGCGCGGTTCCGATTTCATTGCCCGTTTTGGCGGCGAAGAATTCGTGTTGTTGTTGCCGGCCACGCCGCCAGCAGTCGGCGCAAAACTGTTGGAAACGTTGCGCGCGGCCATCGAAGCCTGCCCCTTCCACTTCAAGGGCGAGCGCGTGACCATCACCATTTCCATGGGACTGGCCTCGTTCCGTGCCGGAGAACACAGTGATCTGGTGCTGAAAAGAGCCGATCAGGCGCTATATAGGGCAAAAAACGCGGGACGCAATCGCGTCGAGCTGGGCTGAGCAAATTGTTCCATTTTGTTTAATTCCGCCCGCTGACCGTCGAGGCGCAAGGCAGTACGTTACACTGTTGCATTATTGTCTTGCGTGTATTGCCTTCTGCCATGAAATTCTTTGCCCTTCTCGCTTCGCTGCTCGTTCTGGCCGGTTGCGCCAGCGGTCCGCGCTACGACACCAGCCATCCTTCGGCCAACTACGACAGTCGCATTCAGTTCGTGATCGTCCACTACACGTCGACCTCGCTGGAGCGCTCGCTGCAACTGCTGACCCACGGCGAAGTCAGCAGCCACTACCTGATCGGCGACGACAAGGGCGGCACCATCTACAAGCTGATGGACGAAAATCAGCGCGCCTGGCATGCCGGCGAAAGCCAATGGCAGGGCCGTACCTGGCTCAACTCCAGCTCGATCGGTATCGAAATCGTCAACCCGGGCTTCAAGGACACGCCAACCGGGCGCCTGTGGTATCCGTACAGCGAAGCGCAAATTCAATCGCTGATCGTCCTGCTCAAGGACATCAGCAAGCGCAACGGCATCAGCCCGCGCCACATCATCGGCCACAGCGACATCGCCCCGTTGCGCAAACTCGATCCGGGCCCATTGTTCCCATGGAAGCGCCTCGCCGCTGAAGGCCTGGGCGTGTGGCCCAACGAAGCGGC
The DNA here is from genome assembly GCF_058136335.1 of Pseudomonas sp. 4CAES_32.4. Classification (NCBI taxonomy): domain Bacteria; kingdom Pseudomonadati; phylum Pseudomonadota; class Gammaproteobacteria; order Pseudomonadales; family Pseudomonadaceae; genus Pseudomonas; species Pseudomonas sp. 4CAES_32.4. Next base: position 58,244 of record NZ_CM176882.1, on the reverse strand, counting down.
GGTCGCGCGCCAGCAAATGCTGTTCAACAGCGGTGAACTGCCGAGCATCAGCTGGTTCCAGGCGCAATTGGCGCATCTGGGCTACGACACGCCGCAGACCGGCGAACTCGACGTAGCCACACGCCACGTCCTCGCCGCGTTCCAGATGCATTTCCGCCCTTCGCGTTTCGACGGCACGCCGGACGCGCAAACCGCAGCACTGCTGCTGGTACTCAATCAGACAAAATAATGACGCCCGCCCGACGGTCAGGGCGAAATTGCCATCAGCAGCTATAACTCATTGGTAATTCTTCGGATATTCCATGATGGTTGCTACCCGAGAGACTCTGCGTAGCTGGTTCTATCGCCCTTGGTTTTTGGCGATGATCGCGGCTGTCCTCAGTGCCAGTCTGTTGATCGCCGGCGGTATGTTCGTGGCGATGCGTCAGGTCGAGCAACGTGAAAGCCAGGAAATGAACGCTCAGGGCGAACGTTTCCTGGCCCGCCTCGAACAATTGTTCGGTCAACTGCGCGAAAGTCTCGACGACCTCGAAGCCCAACCGCTGCGCAGTTGTGACGACGAAATGATCGCCACCCTGCAGCAAGTTACCTTCAACTATCGCTTCGTCTATGAAGCCGCTTACATGGACGCTTCGCGGATCTGCTCCAACCGTCCGCGCCAGGAAGGTCTGTCCGTTGTTCGCGCGCCGGACATCAAAGGCCCGACCTACAGCTATTGGCTGAACACCACCACCGAACCCGATGAAAACCGCGCGGCGTTGATGCTGGGGCGCGGCAACTTTCGCGTCGCTACCTCCCGCGGGCATCTGACCGATATGGTCGATCTGTCACCCGGCAGCAGTCTGTTGGTGGTGCTGGACCATGGCACTCGAGCCATTCCAGTGCTGGGTACAGGACAGATCTGGCCACCCACAGAGCACTGGCCGCCGAAAAGCCGCGATGCCTTGCAGGTCACACAAACCCGGCTGATCTATCGCATGCCCACCGACAACCCCGAATATCAACTGGTGCTGATCACACCGCGTACCGGCATGCACATCCCCGCTGTCTGGTGGTGGATGATTCCGGTCTGTCTGGTGGCCGGTGCCATTGTCGGTTTTCTGGTGTTCCTGCTGGTTCGCCAGCGCCAGTCGCTGGATGCCGAATTGCACGGTGCCATCCGCCGTGGCGAGCTGCAGGTGCTCTACCAACCGATCTTCGACCTCGACAGCCGCAACTGCGTTGGCGCCGAAGCCCTGCTGCGCTGGCGTCGCCCAGATGGCACGCTGACCAGTCCCGACCTGTTCATCCCGATGGCGGAGAATACCGGGCAGATTCGCCAGATGACCGACTTCGTCCTCCAGCGCTTGCTGGAGCAATTGGGCCAGTTGCTTCGGGCCAATCCGCAGCTATACATCTCGGTGAACCTCGCCGCCTGCGATGTGACGGTACCGCGCATCGGTCTGGTCATGGCGCGCCTGCTGAAGTTGCACCGGGTCGCCGCCCGGCAAATCGCCTTCGAAGTCACCGAACGGGGTCTGATTGATGTAGTGGTGGCGCGGGAAAACCTGCAAGCCCTGCGCGATGTGGGCCATCAGGTGCTGATCGATGACTTTGGCACCGGCTATTGCAGCCTCGCCTACCTGCAAACCCTGCCGGTGGACTGCCTGAAAATCGACAAGGCTTTTATTGATGCGCTCGGCCACGATGCGGCAAGCAGCGGCGTCGCCCCGCACATCATTCACATGGCGCAGGCGCTGGACCTGAAGGTGATTGCCGAAGGCATCGAGCTCGAATCACAAGCTCAGTTGCTCAGCAGTGAGGGTGTGAAGTTTGGTCAGGGCTGGTTGTTCGCCCATGCCCTCAGTGCGGTGCAATTCATCGAATTGATCACCCGAGGCCGACGCCTCGCCGGGCGCCGACTCGACGACGAAGCCTGAGCTAGACCGACAGCGCCATATAAAACTGCGTGCCCTGTCCGGGTCGCGAATAGACGCCCATCCGCCCGCCATGCAACTGCACGATTTCCTTGCACAGCGCCAGGCCTAGCCCAGCGCCGCCCTTCTTGCGTCCGACCTGCACGAACGGCTCGAAGATGCGTCCCTGCTGGCCGTAGGCAATGCCTTCGCCATTGTCTTCAACACTGATGATCACTCGCTCGCCATGGCGTCGCGCCTGCAAACGGATCTGACCGTCGCGGGCGGTATGACGCAGGGCGTTGTCGATGAGGTTGTCGAGGACTCGGTCGAGTTGGGCCTGATCGGCTTGCAATCGAGGCAATGGCCCCTGCACTTCGACATTCAGGGCAATGCCTTTGCCCAGCGCAAAATCTTCAAAGCGAAGTCGCGCCTGTTCCAGCAGGTCTTCGATGGAACACGGCGCCAGGGTCAGTTTCTGCAGACCGTTCTGATAGCGCGAGAAGTTGAGCAGGTCATTGATCAACTGCATCAGGCGCTGCATTTCTTCATTGACGGTGTCGAGCAGGTCCGCCTCACGCGACTCCGCTGGAAACTTCGCCCGCTCGCGGAACAAGCCGAACGCCATATGCATGCCAGTGACCGGCGTGCGCAGTTCGTGAGAGGCGCGCAGGACGAACTCGCTGCGCACCCGTTCGAAAGCGCGCTGCTCGGTGACGTCGTGCAACACCATCACCGCACCAAGGATGTGCCCTTGTGTATTACTCACCGGCGTCAGGCTGTAGGTCAGCAGGCGCGATTCGCCGTCGACCTCGATACTCAAATCCTCCGGCGCGCGCTCAAGCGTGCCGCCGCGCAGCACCAGTTGCAGCTGCGCATCCAGCTCCGGGCGCTCCAGTGCCGTGCCCAGACCCTGACCGAGACGATCGTCCTCCCAGCCTAATTGCCGCTGGGCCACCGGGTTGAGGTGTTCCAGTTGCCCCTGACGGTCGATCATCAGCAGGCCGTCGTCGATACTGTCGAGCACGGCTTGCAAACGCTGTTGGCCTGCAAGCAATTCATCGACGTTAGTTGCCTGATGCTCGCGCAGCGCCTCAGCCATCATGCCGAAACGCTTGGTCAGCTGATTCATTTCCATCGCCGAAGAAATCGGCAGGGTCACTTCAAAATTGCCTTGGCCGATGTTGTCCGCCGCTTGCGCCAGCGCCTCGATCGGAGCCCCGAAACGCCGGGCAATCCCGTGGGCCGTGATGAAACCGATGATCAGCACCGCCAGTCCGACAACCCCCAGCAGACCGGCGATCAACAATGCCCGGTCGCGTGCTTGATGCTGAACCGCGTTGATGTTGTCCAGCGCATGCTTGTGTTCGGTGATCAAGCCATTACGCAGCGTGTTAAAGCGCTCCCTCAGGCTGGCGTTGCTGCTCAACGCAGCCGCTGGATCACGGGACACATCGAAGGCTTGAAGAAAACTCAGGTAATCCGCCTTGGCCTGACTGAAACCATACTGACGACCATCGCCTGTTTGCTCTTGGGCGATACCGTCATCGAGCAACTTGAGGTATTGCTGCTTGGACGCTTCGAAGGCGACCGGATCGGGCTTTTCGGCGAGCATGAGGACCAGTTGATCACCCAGGGTTTGCCGAAGTTTCAGCCCTAAATCGAGGGTGACGAAGTTGTTGCGCAGCGTCATTTCCTGCGAGCCGGCCATTTGCATCATGCTGACCAGCCCGAGCAAAAGCCCGAGCAAGGCCACGGTGATCAAGGCGGAAATACTCAGGAATAACCGCGTTCGCAACTTCATCGCCAGTTTCATCGCGGCACGCTCACAGGTTGTACTGCTTGCGCTTGCGATACAGGGTCGAGGCGTCGATGCCCAAGGTTTTCGCCGCTTGGTCCAAGGTGCCGGCGGTAGCGAGAACCGCGCCGATATGGGCTTTTTCCAGCTCATCCAGACTCAGTGCCGCGCCGACTCTCGGTGCGTTGTTGGCCGGTTGCTCGGCCATGCCCAGGTGGGTGATCTCGACGCGTTCTTGCGGGCAAATGATGCTCGCCCGCTCGACCACGTTGCGCAGCTCCCGAATGTTGCCCGGCCAGCGATAGCCGAGCAGTGCCTCGCGAGCCTCATCGCTGAAGCCCCGCGCCGGACGTGCGTATTCTTTGACGAAACGGGCGAGGAAGCGGTCGGCCAGGGTCAGGATGTCCTCGGCGCGTTCGCGCAGGGGTGGCAAATGCAGGGTGATGACGTTGAGGCGATAGAGCAGATCTTCACGGAAGCGGCCGTCACGCACCATGTCTTCCAGATTGAGGTTGGTTGCCGCAAGGATGCGCACATCGGCGCGGCGGGTGACCGGATCCCCTACGCGCTCGTATTCCTTGTCCTGAATAAAACGCAGCAACTTGGGTTGCAATGTCAGGGGAAAGTCGCCGATCTCGTCGAGAAACAGCGTGCCGCCGTCAGCTTGGTTAACTCGACCCAAGGTACTTTCGCTGGCGCCGGTGAACGCGCCGCGGCTGTGACCGAACAGTTCGCTTTCCATCAATTCCGCCGTCAGCGACGGGCAGTTGATGGTCACGCAGGATTTCTTCTCGCGCTTGCTCCAGCCGTGAATCGCACGGGCAAGCTCACCTTTACCGGTGCCGGACTCACCAAGGATAAGAATGTTGGCGTCGGTACTCGCCACTTGGCGGGCGGTTTCCAGTACGACTTTCATCGCCGGGCTGTGGGAATCGAGGCCATCCTTGGGTTTGCGAATTTCGCCTTCAAGGGCTTCAAGGCGCGCTGACAGTTGGCGCACTTCCAGTTGCTTGGCGGTGGCCAGACGCAATTGATCAGGACTGCACGGCTTGACCAGGTAATCGGCGGCGCCGGCCTGAATCGCATCAACGGCAGTATCGACCGCCGAATGCGCGGTGACGATCACCACGCGCATCCATGGCGCCTGAATGCGCATTTGCGCCAGTACGTCGAGGCCGTTGTCCTCGCCCAAGCGCAAATCAAGGAAGCACAGGTCGAAGACCTGGCGTTGCAGTAAGGCGTCGGCTTGCGCCGCGCTGTTTGCCGTGGCGACCGTATAGCCCTCGTCTTCGAGGCAATAACGGAAGGTACGCAGGATGGCGGATTCGTCGTCCACCAGCAGAATGCGGCCTTGATGCTCAGTGGCAGATTCCATTTTTCCTACGCTCCATAGTGATTGGTCTGAGGTTAGTCCCGGAAAAATCGGGCAAGTTGCATGGTTGATTCTGAACGATGCCAGCCATAGGAGGGTAGCCCTCTCCTGCCATTACGGCCAATACATTGATTTTGTTGGTTATTTAAACAATCACCGATTTGCAGGGCATTACCTGCGTCCTTTTCTGACATCTGCGCCCTGCTCTCAATTCCATAAGAATGAATTCTCCTACGAAAAAATCGTGCATTGCGCACGATGCCAAATGAGCCATCGTGCAGGATGCGTCGCGAACACTTTTCCTCACGCCTCTAACTAACTGATTTTATTAGCTTTTTTTCAAACAAAAAACTGGCATGCAGGCTGCAATATCTCTTACAGCCCGGGCAGACAATGAACTGCCCCAACCGAATAAGAGTGAGGAACCCAGGATGACTCGCCCACGTGCCGCCCAAGTGCGTATCTCGCCACTGCACATCCAGCAAGGTCTGTTTAGCGTATTGGCGCTGTTGATCACCCTGATTGCCTGCCAGCAATACCTGAGCTGGGAACACAGTCAGAAGGTTGAGCCGCTGATCTCGATCCAGCACAACACGCAAACGCACTTCAGCGCAGTGAGCAGCAGCCAGGCCGAAAGCGCGTCGATGCGCATGATGGATGTCGATCAGGCGCAGCCACTGGATCAAATGCCACGTGAAGAGCGTTGGGTTTTCTGACTGATTGAATGAATTCGGGCGCTACGCGCCGGAACACGCCACACCCCTAAATAGAGAAGTAAGGAGAATCACCATGTTGAGCTGGGCAATTACATTCTTGATCATTGCCATCATCGCTGCAGTACTGGGCTTCGGTGGTATCGCGGGCACCGCCACGGGTATCGCCAAGATTCTCTTTGTCGTGTTCCTGGTGATGTTCATCGCTTCCTTCTTCTTTGGCCGTCGCGGCCGAGGTTAACGATGACTGTCTTGAAGACATTGGCAGCCGCCCTGCTACTGGGCGGTAGTGCCATGGCAATGGCGGCCAATGATGGCCAGGCGCGGGTCAATGAACTGTTGAGTTCCGACCCGCAGTATCGGGAAACCTGGGAAGGCGTGGTGAAGAAGGAAGAGCGCCTGCCGGAATGGGTGATGAACCTGTCCGGCACGCCTGACCAACAGATGAATGCCGTGACTGAAGACGGCGACCAGTATCTGGTTGGGCCGCTCTGCGAATCCGCAGACAAGTGCCTGAACCACCGCTTGATCGTCGCCTTCAGTTTCGACAAGAAAGATGCATACGCCATGCTCGTTGATGTTCCCGAGGGATTGCCGGCGGACAAGTCGCCAACGCGACATGCCACCTACCGCTTCCTCGGCAAACCCGACCAGGGCATGCAGGATCTTCTGATGGAAACCTTGAAGAAAGATCCAAAGTGGTACTGATCTGAACACGAAGGCAGCAGCCCTGCTGCTTTCCATTGCGCCCACCTGAGGAAGGCAGGCGCATGACCAAGGGGCCGGGACGTTCTGACTGTTACTGGGTCGGAGTGACCTACGGGTACAGGGAGTGCCTGCGCAAGGGCCGGGTCAGGGTAAAAGCTGCGTCGCAGGTTCGCCGACCCTCAGTGGTTCGACGGATCTGCGCTGAGCTTTCAATTGAAGAAAATATTGATCCAGAGCGTCCAGCTCATCCTTTTTATCGCTGACACTGCGCGCGAAAACATTTCGCGGTGTTTCCTGGCGACCGTATATCGAGAAAGAAACCTGTTGAGCAAGAGGACTTCTAGTCTTCCTGCGTAGGCTTTTTCCTCAAATTTTTGTCGAATTTTCTCGTTTAGAAAATAACCAACCTACGCGGAAATGGCCGGTTCACGGCACTTATGCCGGCTGAAATGTCGTAATCGAACCGGTTGGGACGCCAGTTTCATTTAAAAAAGCTCATGCCGATTCGGCATAGGGTAGGCGTTTACGGCATTAGACGGCGCAACCTTGCATCGGAATAGTTGCGCCTTTTTTCGCCTGCCGGAGAGCCGTAAATACGCGCTTCGGGGCACCTTATACGGAGGCAGATGCACAGACTTTTCCGCTAATGAGCGTTCCAGTTCCTGCATGTGCCTGAGTCAAACGCAAGTAAGGGTAAAGATAATGAAGAAGGCAAAAATTAGCCTCGCCTGGCAGATCCTCATCGGTCTGGTTCTGGGTATTGCAATCGGTGCGTTGCTCAACCACTTCAGTGCCGAAAAAGCCTGGTGGATCAGCAACGTCCTGCAACCGGCAGGCGATATCTTTATCCGTCTGATCAAGATGATCGTGATCCCGATCGTCATCTCTTCCCTGATTGTCGGCATTGCCGGCGTGGGCGACGCCAAGAAGCTCGGGCGTATCGGCCTGAAGACGATCATCTATTTCGAGATCGTCACCACCATCGCCATCGTCGTCGGCCTGCTGCTGGCCAACCTGGTCCATCCGGGTTCCGGCATCGACATGAGCACCCTCGGCACGGTGGACATCTCCAAGTACCAAGCGACCGCCGCCGAAGTACAGCATGAACACGCGTTCATCGAGACCATCCTCAACCTGATCCCGTCGAACATCTTCGCGGCCATGGCTCGCGGCGAAATGCTGCCGATCATCTTCTTCTCCGTGCTGTTCGGTCTCGGTCTGTCGAGCCTGCAGTCGGACCTGCGCGAGCCGCTGGTGAAGATGTTCCAGGGCGTATCGGAAAGCATGTTCAAAGTCACCCACATGATCATGAACTACGCCCCAATCGGCGTATTCGCACTGATCGCGGTGACCGTGGCCAACTTCGGTTTCGCTTCGCTGCTGCCGCTGGCCAAACTGGTGATCCTGGTTTACTTCGCCATCGCTTTCTTCGCCTTCGTGGTGCTGGGCCTGATCGCCAAGATGTTCGGTTTCTCGGTATTCAAGCTGATGCGCATCTTCAAGGATGAGCTGGTCCTGGCCTACTCCACCGCCTCTTCGGAAACCGTGCTGCCACGTGTGATCGAGAAGATGGAAGCCTACGGCGCGCCGAAAGCCATCTGCAGCTTCGTGGTGCCGACCGGTTACTCGTTCAACCTCGACGGTTCGACCCTGTATCAGTCGATCGCCGCAATCTTCATCGCTCAGCTGTACGGCATCGACCTGTCGATCAGCCAGCAACTGCTGCTGGTGCTGACCCTGATGGTCACCTCCAAAGGCATCGCCGGTGTACCGGGCGTGTCCTTCGTGGTGCTGCTGGCCACGCTGGGCAGCGTCGGTATTCCGCTGGAAGGCCTGGCGTTCATCGCCGGTGTCGATCGCGTCATGGACATGGCCCGTACCGCACTGAACGTGATTGGCAACGCGCTGGCCGTGCTGGTTATCTCGCGCTGGGAAGGCATGTACGACGACGCCAAGGGCGAGCGCTACTGGAACTCCCTGCCGCACTGGCGCAGCAAGGAAAAACTGCCAGCGGGCGAAATCTCGAAAAATTAATGCAAAACCCTGTGGGAGCTGGCTTGCCAGCGATGAGGGCGGCACATTCAACCTATTCGCTGAATGACACACCGCCATCGCGGGCAAGCCCGCTCCCACAGTGATTGATGCAAGGCCTACCAACGAACCCCGGAGAAATCCGGGGTTTGTCGTTTCTGGTGACCCCGCTATCATTCGCGGCATTCTTCGGGGGATTTGACTGATGCTTAATGGCCTGTGGCTTGGCTTCTTTATCGTCGCAGCCGTGTCGGCGCTGGCGCAGTGGCTGATCGGCGGCAACGCCGGGATCTTTGCGGCGATGGTGGAAAGCATTTTCGCCATGGCCAAGCTCTCGGTCGAAGTCATGGTGCTGCTGTTCGGCACCCTCACCTTGTGGCTGGGCTTTCTGCGGATTGCCGAGAAGGCCGGGATCGTCGAGTGGCTGGCGAAAGTCCTCGGCCCGCTGTTCCTGCGGCTGATGCCGGAAGTGCCGCCCGGTCACCCTGCCCTTGGCCTGATCACCCTGAACTTTGCCGCCAACGGCTTGGGCCTCGACAACGCCGCCACGCCGATCGGCCTGAAAGCCATGAAGGCGCTGCAGGAGCTCAATCCCAGCGCCACCGTGGCCAGTAACGCGCAAATCCTCTTCCTGGTGCTCAACGCCTCCTCGCTGACCCTGCTGCCGGTGACGATCTTCATGTACCGCGCCCAGCAAGGCGCGCCGGATCCGACACTGGTGTTCCTGCCGATTCTGCTGGCGACCAGTTGCTCGACAATTGTTGGCTTCCTCTCGGTGGCGTTCATGCAGCGCCTGCGGATTTGGGACCCGGTGGTGTTGGCCTATCTGATTCCCGGCGCGTTGCTCCTCGGTGGCTTCATGGCGCTGCTGGGCACCCTTTCGGCAACGGCTTTGGCAGGATTGTCGTCGATCCTCGGCAATCTCACGCTGTTCGGGCTGATCATGCTGTTTCTGATCATCGGTGCGTTAAGGAAAGTGCAGGTTTACGAAGCGTTCGTTGAAGGCGCCAAAGAGGGCTTCGACGTCGCAAAGAATCTGCTGCCGTATCTGGTGGCGATGCTCTGCGCGGTGGGCGTGTTGCGCGCGTCCGGGGCACTGGACTTTGGCCTGGACGGCATTCGCCATCTGGTCGAGTGGGCCGGTTGGGACACGCGATTTGTCGATGCGCTGCCGACGGCGATGGTCAAACCGTTCTCCGGCAGTGCAGCGCGGGCGATGTTGATCGAAACGATGCAGACCTCGGGCGTCGACAGCTTCCCGGCACTGGTCGCGGCGACCGTGCAGGGCAGTACTGAAACGACGTTCTATGTGTTGGCGGTGTATTTCGGCGCGGTGGGGATTCAACGGGCGCGGCATGCGGTGGGGTGTGCGTTGTTGGCGGAGTTTGCCGGGGTGGTCGGCGCTATCGCGGTCTGCTACTGGTTCTTCGGCTGATAGAAAACCCTGTGGGAGCTGGCTTGCCAGCGATGGCGGCGGTACTGCCAACATTGACGTTGCCTGACACGCCGCTATCGCTGGCAAGCCAGCTCCCACAGGGACTGTGTTGGGCTTAAGGTTTTTTGGGGGCCAGTTTCTGGCCTTGGTCGACGGCCCACGCGACGACTTTCGCGGTCAATCGATCACTGGCCTGACCAAACCCGGTCACCACCGCCGGCACCTGCACATCGTTCAGCGGCTGGCGCTCTTCAAAGCGCCGACTGGCGAGAATCCGCTGGTCATAACCGCGCACCAGCAACGCATCGACCCGCACCACGACGCTGGCCTGCGTGCCCTGATACTCGGTCTGAAACGCCTGCAAACTCCCGCCCAATTCCAGATCCGCCGCGAAGTTGCTGTCATCGGTACTGAGCAACGTCACTCGGCCATCGCGCTGAAAGCCGTCCAACAAACGATTACGCACCAGCACCGGTGCCGGATCGCTCCAGCGCGAGCCTTTGTAGCTGCTGATCACATCACCCTGCGGAATCACCGCAATCGTCGGCCGGTTCAACGCTTCGCTGGCCTGTAATTTGTTCAAGCGCAGCGACCACGATTGAGTCGCCGAACTGGCCGAGGTGGGCGCCTGTGCGGTCGGCAAGCGATACACGTCCGATGGCTCGGACTTGGGCAGAATCGAGCAGGCGCTGATCAGCGTGAAGCCTGCGAGGAGGGCGAGGCGAGTCAGCTTCATGGCGTGAATTCCTTGTTCTTGTCGCGGCCCAGCAGATAGCCGCTGGGGTTGGCCTCAAGCCGTTGCGAGATGGCGCGCAGCGAGGTCAGCGTTTCACGCAGTTCGCGAATCGCCGGGGCCAGGCCATTGAGGCCCTGCATGCCGTTGTCGAGGGCGTTTTCGTTTTTGTTGAGCAGGCTGCTGATCGTCGTCGTGCTTTGCTCCAGCGACTTCATCGCCTGCTCGGCGCTGCCCAACGCTTGTTTGCCCTGATCGTTGATCAAACCGTTGGCGTTGCGCATCAGCAGCGAGGTCTGTTCGAGCATGCTGCCGGCCTGTTTGCCGACGGTTGCCAGTTGCTGCATGGCCTGTTTGATGTCACCGCGCTGATCGTTGATGGTCCCGGTAGTCTGCTCCAGATGCGCGAGGGTCTTGCTCACGCGCTCGACGTTTTCAGCGGAGAACATCTGATTGGCGTTCTGCAACAGCGCGGTAATGCCGGTCATCAAATCGTTGCTGTCATTGAGCAAACGCGAAATAGGCGAGGGCGACGCTACGATCAGCGGCAGATTACCGTCATGCCCGCGCAGCTTCGCGCTCTGCGGCGTGCCACCGCTGAGCTGGATGATCGACGTGCCGGTGATCCCGGCCAGCGCCAGTTTCGCCTGGGTGTCTTCCTTGACCGGGGTGTCACCGGCCAGACGAATCCGCGCCAGCACCCGGCGAGGGTCCAGCGGGTCGAGGCGCAGGCTGATCACATCGCCGACCTTGATCCCGCTGTATTGCACCGAACTGCCCTTGGACAGACCGCTGACCGCCTCGTTGAAGACGACTTCGTAGTCCTTGAACTCGGTGTCGACGCTGGACTTGGCCAGAAACAGACCGAAGAGCAGGGCGCCTGCCACCACAATCACGGTGAACAGGCCGATCAATACATGATGCGCTCGGGTTTCCATGTCAGACCTCGTTGAGCAATTTGGCGGCGTCCAGCGCCGAGCGGCCGCGCGGGCCATGGAAGTATTCGTGAATCCACGCGTCGTCGGTTTCCGAGACGACGTCAATCGGGCCGGCGACCAGGACTTTTTTCTGCGCCAGCACCGCCACGCGGTCGGTGATGGTGTAGAGCGTGTCGAGGTCGTGGGTCACCAGAAACACGCTGAGGCCGAGGGCATCGCGCAGGGTCAGGATCAATTGATCGAACTGCGCCGCGCCAATCGGATCGAGGCCGGCAGTCGGTTCGTCGAGAAACAGAATGTCCGGATCCAGCGCCAAGGCCCGCGCCAGAGCCGCGCGTTTGATCATGCCGCCGGACAGCGACGCCGGGTATTTGTCCGCCGCTGACAGCGGTAGCCCGGCCAGCGCCAGCTTCACCGCAGCCAGGTGCTCGGCATCGTTGCGGCTCAGGCCGGCGTGTTCGATGAGGGGCAGGGCGACATTCTCGGTCACCGTCAGCGAGGAAAACAGCGCGCCTTTCTGAAACAGCACGCCAAAGCGACGTTCGACCAGCGAACGCTCATGCTCGGACAGGCTCGGCAGGTTCTTGCCGAACACTTTGACCATGCCTTCGCTGGGCCGGCGCAAACCGACAATGCTGCGCAGCAGCACCGATTTGCCGCTGCCGGAACCGCCGACCACGGCGAGGATTTCGCCTTTGTACAAATCCAGATCGAGGTTCTCGTGCACGCTCTGGCTGCCGAAGCGATTGCACAGGCCACGGACTTCGATCACCGCCTCGGAGGACACGCGGGGTAGACGACTCACCAGCCCATCTCCATGAAGAACAGTGCGGCCACCGCGTCGAGCACGATCACCACGAAAATCGACTGCACCACGGCGGACGTCGTGTGGGCGCCGACCGACTCGGCGCTGCCGCTGACCTTGAAGCCTTCCAGGCAACCAATCGCGGCAATGATGAAGGCGAAGATCGGCGCCTTCACCAAGCCCACCAGAAAGTGCTGCACGCCGATGTCCGACTGCAACAACGTCAGGAACATCGCCGGCGAGATATCCAGCGACACCGCGCAGACCACGCCGCCACCAATGATCCCGCAGAGCATCGCCAGAAACGTCAGCATCGGCAGCGCCACCAGCATCGCCAGCACACGCGGCACCACCAGCAACTCCATCGGGTCGAGGCCGAGGGTGCGGATCGCGTCGATTTCTTCGTTGGCCTTCATTGAGCCGATCTGCGCAGTGAAAGCACTGGCGGTGCGTCCGGCCATCAGGATCGCCGTGAGCAGCACGCCGAACTCACGCAGGAACGAGAAACCCACCAGGTCCACGGTAAAAATCGTCGCGCCAAAACTGGCCAGCACCGTAGCGCCGAGAAACGCCACCACCGCGCCGACCAGAAAGGTCAGCAGCGCCACGATCGGCGCGGCGTCGAGGCCGGTCTGTTCGATGTGCGCGATCATCGGCGTGATGCGCCAGCGCTTGGGCCGGAACAGGTTGCGAGCGATGGTTTCCAGAATCAGGCCAACGAAGCCGAGCAGTTGCAGGGTGTCTTGCCAGACGGTGTCGACGGCGCGGCCAATACGCGTGAGCAGCTGCACGCTGACGCTGATTTCCGGTTCCTTGATCGGCACGCAGAAGTCGCTCATCGAGCAGTACACGGTTTGCAGCAGCGCACGGTCGGCGGAGGTCAGGGTGCAATCGGGGTGTTCGGCGGATTTGCCGAGGCGCTCGGAGCCGAGCAGTTCGACCAGCAACGACGCGCCAGCAGTGTCGAGGGCGCCGAGGCTGTTGAGGTCAATTTGGGTATTGGTGTCGTACTGGCCGTGAAGCTTTTCGCTCAGGGTCTTGAGCTCGGCGTAATGGGCAAGCGTCCAGTCCCCGGTGACCCGCAAGCGGGCAGGGCTGATCGACGTGTCCAGTTGGGCATTGCCGCTGATCGAGCTGCTGGTCATAAGCTCCGTGCTTGTTCGGCCTTTATGCGAACTAACGTAATAGCACGAACCGGATTACTTTTCTTTGATCGCTGTGCTGTCCGTGATTTCGAAGCGCAGCACGCCGATCACTTGGCCATCCTCGGTCAGCACCCGCACTTGCCATTTACCCGCTGGGTTGCCGGGGAAATTCTGCTTGTGCGTCCACGCGCGGTAGCCTTCCTTGCGCCCGCCGTGGATGTCGAGCGGAATGCGGTCGACCTCTTTGCCGTTGAACTGCCAGACATGATAAATCCGCTCATCGAGCCCACGCGGCGCGTTGATCGCGGTGTAGGCGTAGAGCCCGCCGTTGCGGATCTGCTCGGCGCTGACTTCGTCGAGACTGGCGCCGGGGGTGCGATCCTGCATTTGCGTACTGATCGCCACGTCGGTCATCCACAACGTTGCCGGCGGCACCCACGAACGCAGCGCCCAGCCGACGCCACCAATGCCGACGGTGATGCACAGGATCGCCACGGCGTTGCGCACCGTGCGGATCGGGAAGATCGAGGCCAGACTCGGGAACGACAACAGCACGGCAATGCCCAGCGCCCATTTGAAGCTCTGCGAGGTGGTCAGGTGCATGATCACCGGCAATGCGGTGAGCAGGGCGGCGAACAGGGTCAGCGTGTGCAACGCGAGAAACGCCCAGCGCCGGGGCGCCAGCCATTTGTAATAGAGCGGATCGACGATGGAGATCAGTGCCGCGACGCTGAGCAGGCCGGTGAAGAACAGCTGGCCGCTGTTCCACGTCGTGGTAATGAAGAAAAACGGCAGAACGAAAAACAGGCTTTCCTGATGGATCATCTGCGTCGCGTAACGCAGCAGCGGCTGGGGAATCTCGCGTTTGAAGATACGTGTGAAGAGGCCGGTGAGGGTGTTTTCCAGCATCAGCCAGATCCAGCTGAGCAGCATGATCACGGTGATCCAGCTCGCCAGCCCTTGCTGACGATCGACCATGATGAAACTGCCGACCCCGGAAATAAAACCGCCGAGCGCAATGACCCCGGGATAGCGCTTCATCAGTTCGAGAATGCGCTGGATCAGGAGCTGTATTTTCGGCATGTCGGGGTTCACAACGCTGTAGGAAAAATCCTCGACAGAGTAGCGCCCGCCGGGCGATGTGGCGAGGCTGCCGGTCACTTATTCGGTGTATTTCAGGGCCTCAAAAGATCGCAGCCTTCGGCAGCTCCTACATTTGGAATGCAACCTCCTGTAGGAGCTGCCGAAGGCTGCGATCTTTTGATCTTCAACCCCGCTTACGATGCAAACGCCAGCCGATCAGGATGAGCAGCAGTAAGCCCAAACCACCCGCACTCAACCACAACACCTGATCATCACTGATCAACGGCTTTTCAATCCGCAAATACCCCGGCTGCAACAGCAACTCGCGCATGGCCTTGTTCGCCGCTTCCAGCGTCACGCCTTGCAGCTCCCGCGCCGGGTTGGCGAAGCGGCCGTCCTCGTAGTCGCCGAGCGCGCTCCAGTAATAATCCGCCATGGCGCTATTACCTTGCACCGCCCACGCCTGATGGGCGATGGAAGCTTGTTTGATCCGGGCAAACGTAGACGGATCGAGGCCGTTTTTCAGCAGGTCAGCCTTGAGGTCTTCGAGCACCTGGATCGCCTCGTCGACGTCATCACGATCCAGGTCGGCATTCAGGCTCATGAAGCCGACGCCACCAAACACTTCGCGCTCGGCCCACGGCCCGTAGGACAAACCGTGATTGAGGCGGATCTGTCGGTACAGCGCCCAGTCGAGGTAATCCTTGAGGATGTCGAAGGTCTGGTCGTATTGATCATCGATTACTGGTTCCGGCACCAGCCAGTGCAGCTTGGCGCTGTCGCCGATGAAACCACGGGTGAGGGTGCGCTCATGGGCGGCACTGGTGCGGATGTCCGGCAGCGGCCGATGCTCGCTGGGGTCGACCGCTTCGAGGGCGCCCCAAGTGCGTTCCAGATAGGCCGGCAGCAGTTTGTCGAGTTCACCGACGACGATCAGGGTCATGTTGTTCGGCGCATACCAGGCCTTGCGCACCTTCTCCAGTTGCTCTTGGGTCAGGTGACCGACCTCGGCGCGTTGCGGGCATTTCAGGCCCAGCTCGACGGCGAGCTGATTGCTCGCGGTGTGGCCGAGATCCTGGCGGTCAAGAAAGCGCTGCAGACGCGTGTAATGGCCGCCGTCCTCGCGCTCGACTACGCGCTTGGCAGCGTTGATCGCGTTGTCGTCGATGCGCGTTTGCGTAAGTAGATCGAGGAGCAGGTCGAGGACCTTGCGCTGGTTTTTCGCCGGGGCTTCGATAACAAATGTGGTGTCGGCGTTGCTGGTAAAGGCATTCCAGTCGCCGCCCAGCGCCTGCATGCGTTCTTCCAGACCACCCTCGCCAGTGGCGTCGATGCCGCTGAACAGCAGATGTTCGAGCAGGTGCGGCAGCTCTTTGTCATCGCAATCGAAGTCATCGAGCCCTACGCCGACCACCAAGCGGATCGCCACATGCCCACGCTCGGTGCCGGGCTTGAGCAGCAACTGCAAGCCGTTGGGCAGCGCATAGCCTTCGACCTGAAAGCGATCCAGGGCAAAGGCGGGCAGGGAACCGATCAACAGACAGGCGAACAACAGGCAACGCATAACAGGCTTCCATACGGCTGATTTGGAGATCCGTGTCGTCAGTCAGGGCCCCATCGCGAGCAGGCTCATTCCTACATTTGGAATGCGTCCCCCTGTAGGAGTGAGCCTGCTCGCGATAGCGGCCTGAAGGCTGAATCAAAGTTACTGACTGACCCCAGCCCCAGACGTTCAAGGCGAATGCGTAATGTCGGCAATATCATCCGCCGCCAGTGCCCCGGTGTCCGCCGTTTCCAGCACCACATAGGCACTGCCGCAAAACAGCGAATTCAAGCGCTTCATGTCAGCAATCAACTCAAGATGCAGCGAACTGGTCTCGATACTCTGCACGATCTTGCGTTGCAAACGACTGACATGGGCATGGGCCAGACGCCGTTCCTGTGCGCGGAAACGGCGTTTCTCACGCAGCAACTGGCGAGCGCTTTCCCGGTCGCCGCTAAGGAATACCGACAGGCCCAAACGCAGGTTCGCGATCAATTGCTGCTGCAACCCGGCCAGATCCTCCAGACCTTCTTCGGAAAACGAGCGGCGCTGCGAAGTCTTCTGCTGCTGGATCTTGCGCAGCATGCGTTCGATCAGGTCGGCGGCCAGTTTCAGATTGATCGCCAATTCGATGATCTCGGCCCAGCGCCGACTGTCCTGCTCGCCCAGATCCTCGCGGGGCATCTGCGCCAAGTACAGCTTGATCGCGCTGTACAGCGACTCGACGTCGTCGGTCAGCCGGCGCATTTCCTGGGTGAGGGCGGTCTGTTTGCCGCGCAGCACATCGAGGGTAGCGTCGAGCATGTTTTCCAGCAGATCGCCCATGCGCAGGGTTTCCCGCGCGGCGTTGGCCAGTGCCAGACTCGGCGTGACCAGCGCGGTGGCGTCGAGATGCCGTGGTTTGGCGGTGCCGTTGACCTCCGGGCGTTCCGGCAGCAGCCACGCGCACAAGCGCGCCATCGGCCCAACGCTCGGCAGCAGAATCAGGCAGCGTGCGGTGTTGTAGAGCAGGTGGAAGCCGATGACCATTTCCTGCGGACTGAAATCGAGGCCGTCGATCCAGTGCACCAGCGGATCCAGCACCGGAATGATCAGCAGCAGGCCGATCAGTTTGTACAACAGACTGCCCAGCGCGACTTGCCGGCCAGCGGCGTTCTGCATGCTGGTGCTCATGAACGCAAGAATGCCGCTGCCGATGTTGGCGCCGATCACCAGACCGATCGCCACCGGCAGGCTGATCACGCTGGCGCCAGCGAGGGTCGCGGTGAGCAGCACGGCGGCGAGGCTGGAATAGGAAATCATCGCGAACAGCGCGCCGACCAAGGCGTCGAGGAGGATGTCGCCGGTCAGCGAGGCGAAAATCACCTTCACCCCTTGGGCGTGGGTGATCGGCGCGGCGGCCTCGACGATCAATTGCAGCGCGAGAATGATCAGCCCGAGCCCGATCGACACCCGGCCCATCTGCCCGAGCCGCGTCTGTTTGCGCGACAGAAAGAAAATCACCCCGAGGAAAATCAGCAGCGGCGAGAGCCACGACAAGTCGAACGTCAGCACCCGCGCCATCAGCGCGGTACCGACGTCAGCGCCGAGCATGGTCGCCAGCGCCGGGGTCAGCGCCATCAGGCCCTGACCAACGAAGGAGGTGACGAGCATGGCCGTGGCGTTGCTGCTCTGCACCATCGCGGTGACGACGATGCCGGCAACGAACGCGAGCCAGCGCTTGGACATGTTCTGGCCGATCACATGGCGCAGATTGGTGCCGTACACCCGCAGGATGCCGGTTCGAACGATGTGCGTGCCCCAGATCAGCAAGGCCACGGCAGAAAGCAGATTGAGCAGGGTGAGCATGCAAACCCCCTGTATTAGCAGCGCCCCAGAGGAGCAAGTTGACGGTACCGCGCGGTTTCTACGTTTTTGATACTTAAGCTGTAGTTGGCTAACGGACTGGGCGCCAGCATTGCACAGCTAAAGAGTGGATTGAAACAAAAGTGTCATGAAAAGCACTTCATCCACCCCCTTCCACAATCACCAAAAATCCCTGTGGGAGCTGGCTTGCCAGCGATGACGGCGGCACTGTTGAAATTGGTGTTGGCTGATATGCCGCTATCGCTGGCAAGCCAGCTCCCACAGGGGTTGAGGGTGTGGCCGAATCAATCGCTGAAATGATCTTCACCAAAACCTACATCAATCAAATATTTCGCCGTCTCTGGATTACGCTCGTCGCAACGTGCATAGCATTTGATGTGGAGGAACAGGCTGTACTTATGTGGGATCAACAGAATGACACCGTCCATTTGATCAAAAAGCTTGGTCTGAAGACGCACCTTGTCCTCTTGGGTTTCAGTCTTGAGCCAATCATTCCCTTCAACAGCTTCGGGCGACCAACCTGACTTTTTGAACATCTGCTGCAGCTCTCCCATCAGATTCACTGCTTGCTCGAACGGCAACGTCTCCAGCATAGGTGACGTAGAAAGAGTAATTGCTCTGAAGTCAGACCAGCCAATCGCACCGAATTTTGTGACGGGCAACGTGAACCCATGTAGTTCGTCATCGAACGTGATGATCACTGGGCTACTGATCCAAGTCGAACTTGGGTGAGGTGGGTCACTTGGGTAAACAGCTGTTTTCCATGTCACAGGAAACGTCGAATCTTGCACAACGCTTTCGTAAGGCTTGCCGATGTGAACGACCAGAAAATCCAGCGGATAGTGAAAAGACGTCAGGGTTACGTACAGCAGGAAAAGTGCCGGCCAGCGCCCATAGCAGCGCCATTCCGTGATGCGAGAAATCATCTGTTGTAGTTATCCGAGCCAATACTGACATCGATCAAATACCTTGCGGTGTCTGGATCGCGCTCGTCGCAGCGAACGTAGCATTTGAGGTTTAGCGCCAGGGTGTATTTGTGAGGGATCTGTAGCAGCACGATGACGACCTGATCGAACAGCTTTCTTTGCAGCGCACTTCTTTCGCCATCACTTGGTACTTCCACCCAAGCATGTTTATCGGCATCTCGGGGAGCCCATCCTCCTGCTTTCAGCATGAGCTGAAGCCTCTCTAAAAGAGGCACCAGCTCTTCAAACGGTAGGGTTTCAAGCATTGGTGAAGTAGTCACGGTTGCTACTTGGCTTTTCCGGTATGTCACTGCACCGAACTTGGTAGGTGGCAAGGTGAAGCCATGAACAGGATCGTCAAACTCAACGACTGTGGGACTGCTTATCCAGGTGGAGCTCGGGTGGGGAGGTTCGCTGGGATAAATCGCAGTATTTTTTTCCAGGTCGGCGGTCGAGTCCCTTTCAACGCTTTGGTAATGCTTGCCGATGTGGACGCGTAAGACGTCCATCGGATAATGAAACGATGTGATGCAGAGAAGCAGCGCAAAAAACAGCGGTCTCTTCCAAAAGCTCCGGCGAGTCGAATAGCGGATCCTCATTCGCTGTAGTAATCCTTTCCTACGCTGACATCGATCAGATATTTCGCCGTTTTCGGATCACGCTCGTCGCACCGGGCGTAGCATTTGACGTTGAGTGCCAAACCATATTTATGGGGCACCAGCAGCATCACGAGGACGACTTGATCGAATAGCAACTTCTGCAGAGCGCTTCTATCCGCTTCGTTATCGACTGAGAGCCATGCATTGTCTTCGCGATCTCGCGGCTGCCACCCAGCTTCTTTCAGTGTTGCTTGTAACTGCTCAATCAACGGCACCAACTGGTCGAATGAGACGGTCTCCAACATTGGAGAGGTTGTGATGGTCGAGACTTTTTCTTTTCTGTAACCCACTGCGCCGAACTTAGTAGGCGGCAAGGTGAAGCCATATTGTGGGTCGTCAAATTTCACCACCACAGGGCTGCTGATCCAAGTGGAGTCCACCTCAGGTGGATCACTTGGGTATACAGCTGTTTTTGCCTTGACCGAAAATGTCGAGTCACGCTCAACATTTACGTAGGGTTTCCCAATATGGACGGAAATGATGTCCACGGGTCTTGGCCCGCTCAAAGCGTAAGCAATCAACCCCAGACACAAAACAATCGCCAAACCCCAAGGCAATTTGCGCATCACTTGACTCCTCCCCCACTGGCAATTTCCGAAATGGAGGTTTTCAGTTGAGCATGCGTAATGGGATTTTTCAGCAGAGCGTCGAACTGCGTTGCTGCACGTAACACAAACTCCATTCGCTGATCCTTGTCTGCCAAGTCAGCGACTGGGTTGCGACTGAAAGCTACCTTTCGACTGTCAGGAGCTTTGCACTGGCTTGCCAGCGTTAACTGAATTTCTTCCGGCAGTCCGGAAAATAGGCCTGTTACTACAGAGGCTACGTCACCTGCCTGAGTCCCTCTCATAAGCAATGCAAAATGCTGCACGTCGTACATAGCTGGTTGAAGAATATTCAACTGCTCATGTCGTGCCATCGACCTGACACTCTCGCTAACGTCACCGACATCAATCGCCTGAAACGTTTCGGAGATTTCGGAGTGATTAATACCGAACTCGACTTTATCTGCGATGGGCCAGAGCACTTCATTTTTGAGCTTGATGCGATCGGGCAGACATTTTTCCATTTCCTTGAATCCGCGCACCATAAAAAAACGATGCAACGGATACACGTCTAAAAAGAGTGCTGTGTTCCCTAGCGCCAGCATCTCGTGAACATACTTCAATTCTTCTTGAAGAAAGGCAATCGCATCGCCAGACAAAGGATCACTCGCCAAAGGAACCGGGTTCTGTTGCTTGGCCTCATCCCACTGCCGCCACAGCTCAGGGTCAGAGCGCAATCTGTTCACCACTATGCGCTCATACAAATCCTTGGGTTGGCTGTCTTTAAGGGTTCGGTAAGCCTTCTTTTCCGCTTCGATTCGTTGGTCCAGAGTGGCCGCATGCACGAGTCCACACCCCACCTGCTTCGAAGCAAACGCCGCCAATCCCGCCCACTGAAAGCGGTTATCCGCTAGCCACAGCTGCGCGTAAGCGGCGTTGATTTTGCGGTTGCGGGCTTGGGGGTCGGCGATGAGGACGCCCCCGGGGGCGACCCAGTCTTCGGCTTCTTTCTGGAAGCGGCGCCACAGGCAGTTGCAGGTCAGTAGCGGAACTTCGACGCGGGTTTTCGGGTTGGGGCCGGCGGTGTTGGTTTCGCGTTTGCAGGTGGGGAGCTCGCAGGTGCTGTCCCAGAGTTTTTTCATGTCCAGGTCGTCTGGAGCGATGCATTGTCCGGTCATGGTTCTTCCTTGAAAGTCAGGCTGTCCAGCGCACGATGGCCAGGTCTGGCTGGCGCGTGGCGACGCTTTGGGTCATGCCTTTTTCGTTGGTCTGGCCTTTGACGATGCGGCCTTCGGCGGTTTCGATTTCGTAGCCTTGTGCGGCGATGGGTTCGCCATTACCGGCGCTGACGGCTTTGAATTCGATCAGCGGCTGGCCAATGATCGGCAGCGGCGGGATAAACGGCGCGGGCGTGTGCGAGCTGCCGATGATGACGTCACCGGAGCCGCCGACCACAACGCCGCCATGGCTGGCCGTGCTGTCGAGGGTCATGGCGTTCTTGCCGTTGATGAACACCGTGGCGGAGAAGCCGCCATTGAGGGCTTGGCCACAGGTGCAGGTGTCGCCGAGGCGGGCGGCGGCGAGGCCGTTGAAGAAGACGTCGCCGGAGCCGCTGGCAATCGGGTTGGTGCCGTGGCCGGGAATGGGGCAGGTGGTCGGGTCGGTGACGCGCGCGGCGGGTTTTCCAGACATGAACACTCCTTGTTTGTCGTTTGAGGCGAGCGGGGAAGCTAACGAGCGGAGCGGGGGGCGTCAACCTTTGAATCCCGTTTCAAAGGGTTTCGATGTGCCACTGTGGGAGCGCTGAAAACCCTGTGGGAGCTGGCTTGCCAGCGATGACGGCGGCACTGTCGACATTGATGTTGGCTGATATTCCGCTATCGCTGGCAAGCCAGCTCCCACAGGTTTTGTGGTGATGTCTTGGAAGGTTTTAAACGCGGATTTTGCTGGGTGTTTAAGCACACGCGGTGTTACGTCCGAAAGGCTACAAAACCTTGCGCCGTTGCCTACGGCTACGCCAGAATCCGCCGGCTTGTGCGCCTTGGGGCGGGGTTCTATCGTTGGCTGGCCACTGCTCATCAGTGGTCGGGTTTAGCAGCTCGCTGATTCCACGCCGCACAAGTCTCTATCAGTCAGGTATCCGTTCCTGCACTTGATGGTGGCTGTGCGCAGGGCACCTTCGGGTGCGCCGATTGCGTGGCTCATCGGTCTGCTAACCTGCGTACAGCTGCCACCCTCATCGTTTAGCAGCGAGTTGGTTGCAGCCTCACCTTTAGAGGTTTGAGCCCGTGTCGAAGATAACGCCAGATCCACCAAACACCGATCCCTCCCAGCACGACCCCGCCCTCGAAGCCCAACGCATGAAAGAAGCCGCCGACCGCGCCCTCGATTTCTATCTCTGTCCCGGCCTCAAACAAGACCCCGCCGCAACGCGTAGACCGAGCCACATTTTCCTCATCGATCCCGCCGTGGATAACGAAACCCTGTTGGTGCATGCCTGCGAGTCACTGGCGTCGGCGGGCATCATGGCCAGTGATCTGGCGGGGTTTATCGACGGGCCGCAGCGCAGTTCGTTGTTGGGGATTGCGCAGGTGATCATGTTGGGTGAGTTGGCGGTGAATCGGGTCCTCGACAATCTTGTGCCTCCTGCATAAACACAAAAACCTGTGGGAGCCTGGCTTGCCAGCGATAGCGTCGGGTCAGCAAACATTCATGTCGCTGACCCGACGCTATCGCTGGCAAGCCAGCTCCCACAGGTTTTGTATTGCTGCTGGACTACCGGATTATTGGCCCGGTACGTCCTTGCGCAGTTTCACCGGGTCTTGCTGTTTCTTCTTGCGGGCCATTGCGCCGCGCAGTTTGATGTTGATCGCCTCAACTGCCAGCGAGAACGCCATGGCGAAGTAGACGTAGCCTTTCGGCACATGCACGTCGAACGACTCGGCAATCAGCACCGTACCGACCACCAGCAGGAACGACAGCGCGAGCATTTTCAGCGACGGGTGCTTGTCGATGAATTCGCTGATCTTGCCCGACGCCAGCATCATCACCAGCACTGCCACGACAATCGCCGCTACCATCACTGGCACGTGGGAAACCATGCCCACTGCAGTGATCACCGAATCCAGCGAGAAGACGATGTCGATGATCGCGATCTGGATGATGGTGTAGAGGAAGTTGCCGCCCTTGCCGCCAGGCGTGTCGTCGCTTTCGTCTTCGCCTTCCAGCGCGTGGTACATCTCTTGCGAGCTCTTCCACAGCAGGAACAGACCACCGAAAAACAGGATCAGGTCGCGACCGGATATGCCTTGGCCGAACACTTCGAACAGGTCGGCGGTGAGGCGCATGACCCAGGTGATCGACAGCAGCAACAGGATGCGGGTGATCATGGCCAGGCCAAGACCGAAGATCCGGGTGCGCTGCTGCATGTGTTTGGGCATGCGGCTGACCAGGATCGAAATCATGATGATGTTATCGATGCCGAGGACGATTTCCAGGGCGGTCAGGGTGAAGAAGGCAACCCAGATTTCGGGGTTGGTCAGCCATTCCATGTGTATTCCTTTGAGCAATTGTTTAACCGAAAAAGGTCCGGGCTTCAAACCGCGAAGCCAGGACCCGAAACGGTGAGTCTTGGGCTTATAGAGTGCTGAACACCGGGAAAGTCCCCAACAGCAGTGCAGCAATCAGGATGCAGATGCACACCAGGATCGCCCATTTCAGGGTGAAACGCTGGTGGTCACCGAAATCAATACCGGCCAGGGCCACCAACAGATAGGTCGATGGCACCAACGGGCTCAGCAAGTGGACGGGCTGACCGACGATGGAGGCACGGGCCATTTCCACTGCGGTGATCCCATAGTGGCTGGCGGCTTCGGCCAACACCGGCAACACGCCATAGTAGAACGCATCGTTGGACATGAAGAAGGTGAACGGCATGCTCACCAGCGCCGTGATCACGGCCAGGTACGGGCCGAGGAAATCCGGGATCACCGCCAACAGGCTTTTCGACATCGCATCGACCATGCCGGTGCCCGACAGGATACCGGTGAAGATACCCGCCGCAAAGATCAGCCCGACCACTGCCAGCACGCTGCCGGCGTGAGCCGCGACGCGATCCTTCTGCATCTGCAGGCAAGGGTAGTTGACGATCATGGCAATACTGAACGCGACCATGAACAGCACTGGCAATGGCAGCAGGCCGGCGATCAGGGTGCACATCAGGCCGAAGGTCAACGCGCCGTTGAACCAGATCAACTTCGGACGACGCGCATCCGGGAATTGCGAGACGCTGATTTCGCTGTGGTCGATCTCGTCGCCAGCCAGGTGCAGTTCACCGAGACGCGCACGCTCACGTTTACCGTAGAAGTAGGCAATCAGCAGGATCGCCACGACACCGGCAGCCATGGCCGGGATCATCGGTACGAAAATGTCCGACGGATCGACATGCAGCGCACTCGCCGCACGGGCGGTCGGGCCGCCCCATGGGGTCATGTTCATCACGCCGCCGGCGAGGATGATCAGGCCGGCCATGATCCGCGGGCTCATGCCGATGCGGCTGTACAGCGGCAGCATGGCGGCCACACAGATCATGTAAGTGGTCGCGCCGTCACCATCGAGGGAAACCACCAACGCCAGGACGGCGGTGCCGACCGAAACCTTCAGCGGGTCACCCTTGACCAGTTTGAGAATCTTGCGCACGGCCGGGTCAAACAGGCCCGAGTCGATCATCAACGCGAAGTAGAGAATGGCAAACATCAGCATCACGCCGGTCGGCGCAAGCTTGGTGATGCCTTCAAGCATCATCGGGCCGATCTTCGGCGCGAAACCACCGAACAGGGCGAAGACGATCGGGATGATGATCAAAGCGATCAGCGCGGACAGGCGCTTGGTCATGATCAGGAACATGAACAGGATGACCATGGCGAAGCCAAGGAAAGTCAGCATGGGAATACTCCAGGCGTAGCGCGGCTAGTTGAGTGAGCGGATCGGGCGGGATCAGCGCAGAACGGGAAGCACGAGGCGTACGGGCGGAGTCAGAGCGAGAAGGCGGGCTACAGAGGACATCAGAATCACCATTGTTGTTGTTAATTGGGCCGTTCGTGCGAGGCATCACACGCATTGGCCAACCGGTCTGTTGCCGGAAGTGAGGCGATCCTAATCGGGGAAGCTTTCAGCTACCTTTCGCTGTAGAAAGCTTTGAATGAACGGTCAACCGACCGTCGGATGCGAATTCGAGTCAATGAATACGGGCGGGAGGACTTCAGCCATGAGCCAATTGCACCGCGGCGGCTGCCATTGCGGACACATTCGTTATCAGTTCAGCGGGCCGTTGCACGACATCGCCCATTGCCATTGTTCGATTTGCCGCAAGGTCAGCGGCGGTATTGTCACGACGTGGATCACCGTTCCCGCAGCGAATTTCCAATGGCTGGCCGGGACGCCGTCGCGTTATGACTCGTCGCAGAGTTGCGCGCGGTTCTTCTGTCCGAACTGCGGCGCGCAACTGGCACTGATCACGTTGCTCAGCCCCGACAGTATCGACGTGACCATCGCCACCCTTGATCAGCCTGAGTTGGCGACCGCCGAGCGGCATATCTGGACTGACAGTCAGTTGCCGTGGCTGCATCTGGACGAGCATTTGCCGGGCGAAGCCGAAGAAACGCTGTGATCAAAAAACAGACAAATTCAGCGGCCGCATCGCGCCCATCCAGATCGCGTGCTCGGTATGGTCGAGCAAATCATCACCAGTGTCCGGGTGCAGGAACACCACGAGGCCGTTGCGATTAAGCGCCAGCCACGGCAGCACATCGCTGATCAGCTCGGGGCCGAAGGCCAATTGGCAGCTCCAGTCCGGGTGCGGGCCGACCGGGCGTTCGTGGACGCGGCCCATTTTCAGTGGAAACAACTGCGCGGCTTGTTCACACAACGCGCGCGCTTGATCGATGGTGTCGGCGTCGAAATAGACGTGGGCGTGGTAGCCCTTGATCGCTTGCATCTGAAACCCTCTGAATCGGTTCGAACCCTCGGCGTTTTCCATCGTCACACGCCATATAGGACAAAAATAAGGAAAACAGCCATGAAAAATGCCGAAACCCCAACGGTGAAAGTGGTGCTCTATGGTGCCATGGCCAGCCTGGGCGGTGCGTTGATGGCTGAGTTGCTGCGCCGCCAG
Organism: Pseudomonas sp. 4CAES_32.4; assembly: GCF_058136335.1. NCBI lineage: Bacteria > Pseudomonadati > Pseudomonadota > Gammaproteobacteria > Pseudomonadales > Pseudomonadaceae > Pseudomonas > Pseudomonas sp. 4CAES_32.4. The sequence goes on along the minus strand of NZ_CM176882.1, from coordinate 31,838 downwards.
CATGAAGTCATCGCCATTCTCGACGATTTGACCGCACTCGCGCCGCGTCCGGGTCTGCGTACTAAAAGTGGTGATCTGTTCGATGTCGAGCGGGTCAATCAAAGCGTAGCGGGAAGCTCGGCAGTGATTTGCCTGTTGGATGCGCCAGGTTTGCCATTCAGCAGCGATCACGTGGAGCGGGCCATCGTGCTCGGGCCGGTCGAACAGGTGCTGGCAGTTGATGCGTTGGTCGATGGCCTGCAATTGGCCAATGTGTCGCGGCTGTTTCTGGTGGGCGATTTTGCCGTACTCGATGAGCCGGACCTGGATGATCGCCTGCAACGCCACGCCGCCGAGGAAATCCGCGAAGCGCTGCAAAGCAGTCCGCTGCAGTGGACGCTGGTCAATGCCCCGCACGGTGTGGCCGGGCTGACGATTGAGCATTTCAGCCAAGTCGGCGGCAATCTGGAGCCGGGCCTGGCCGAACCGCTGGAGCGACTGAATCGCGTGGCGGTGGGGATTGCCGATGAACTGCGGCTGAATCTGCATGTTGGGCAGCATGTGAATTTTGTCGCGGCTGCAGATTCGTAAAAGATCGCAGCCTTCGGCAGCTCCTACAGGGGACTTCGTTCCAAATGTAGGAGCTGCCGCAGGCTGCGATCTTTGACTTTCAAACCGCGATCGAAGGCAGTGCGAGTCCATTAAGCGACTCAGCGCTGCTCGCCTGCTCCGCCATCAACCAATCAACAAACAGTTGAATCAGCGCGCCCCGGCGTTTGCGTTGCGGCAACACCACGTAATACCCCAATCGCGACAGGATCGTTTCGGCTATCGGCCGGCAGAGCAATCCTTGACTCAGCAAGTTATCCACAAGGTGCCGCCAGCCGATGGCCACGCCTTGACCGCCAATCGCTGCTTGAATCAACAATGTGTAATTGTCGAAACGCAACTGCCCCGGTGCTGGCGGGGTGGTGATGCCTAATTCGCGAAACAGACCGCTCCAGTCGAACCAGTTGCTGCTGTTCTCCCCGCGCAGGTGCAGCAGGGGCAAATCCAACAGCGCTTGAGCGGGCAGGGGCGCGGGACGATCCTTGAGCAATTGCGGACTGCACACAGGGAACACTTCTTCGCTGAACAACCAGTGACTCTCGCCCTGCTTGAAACGCCCATCGCCGAACAGAATCGCTACATCGATATCCGTACGCAGCATGTTGTGATTGCGCTCGCTGGTGACGAGGCTGACGTCGACGTGGGGATTGGCTTCATGGAAGCGGTGCAAACGCGGCATCAGCCAATAGGCGGCGAAGGCAAAATCGGTGGCGACTTGCAACACCTCATGTTGCTGCTGTGCGCTGATCGCGCTCAATCCGGCGTCGATATTCTGCAAACCGAGGGTAACTTGTTCAAACAGGATCACACCGACCTCGGTCAGCTCGATGCCCCGGTAGATGCGATCAAACAAGCGCGTACCGAGTTGTTCTTCCAACCGTTTGATCTGCTGGCTGATCGCCGGTTGCGTGGTACCCAGCTCTACAGACGCGGCAGTAAAACTGCGGTGCCGTGCCGCCGCTTCGAAGGCGCGCAACAGGTCGAGCGACAAATCACCCAAGGCTTCATACATAAGCAGTGCTTATCCTAGTCATTGTCCGGCGCGGGCTTTACCGGATACAGCATGGACTCCATGCTCGGTCGCAGCAATGTCGCATAAATATTCACTATGGAATGCCGCGATCACATGAAGCGCAAGAATATTCTTTTCATCATGGCCGATCAGATGGCCGCGCCAATGTTGCCTTTCTACGGCCCTTCGCCGATCAAACTGCCGAATCTTTCCCGCCTCGCCGCCCAAGGCGTGGTGTTCGACGCCGCTTACTGCAACAGCCCGTTGTGCGCGCCGTCGCGGTTTACCCTGGTCAGCGGCCAGTTGCCGAGCAAGATCGGCGCCTATGACAACGCCGCCGATTTCCCTGCCGATGTGCCAACTTACGCGCATTACCTGCGCCGTCTCGGCTACCGCACCGCGCTGTCGGGCAAGATGCATTTCTGTGGCCCCGATCAGTTGCACGGCTATGAAGAACGCCTGACCAGCGACATCTATCCCGCCGACTACGGTTGGGCGGTGAATTGGGATGAGCCGGACGTGCGGCCGACCTGGTATCACAACATGTCCTCGGTGCTGCAGGCCGGGCCGTGCGTGCGCACCAACCAACTCGATTTCGATGAAGAAGTGGTGTTCAAGGCGCAGCAATACTTGTTCGATCACATCCGCGAGGACGGTGATCAGCCGTTTTGCCTGACCGTCTCGATGACCCACCCACACGATCCGTACACGATTCCCAAGGCGTTCTGGGATTTGTACGACGATGCCGATATCCCTTTGCCCACAACACCGGATCAACACGAACTCGATCCACACTCGCAGCGCCTGCTCAAGGTTTACGACCTGTGGGATAAGCCGCTGCCTGTGGATAAGATTCGCGATGCGCGTCGGGCGTACTTCGGTGCGTGCAGCTATATCGACGCCAACGTCGGCAAACTTCTGCAAACCCTTGAAGAAACCGGGCTGATCGATGACACCATCATCGTGTTCTCTGGTGACCACGGCGACATGCTCGGCGAGAAAGGCCTCTGGTACAAAATGCACTGGTACGAGATGGCCGCCCGTGTGCCGCTGTTGATCAGCGCGCCGGGGCAGTTCGAATCCGGCCGGGTCAGCGCTGCCGTGTCGACGGCCGATCTGTTGCCGACCTTCGTTGAACTGGCCGGGGGCACACTGGAGCCAGGCCTGCCGCTGGATGGCCGCTCGCTGGTTGCGCATCTGCAAGGGCAGGGCGGTCACGACGAAGTGTTTGGCGAATACATGGCAGAAGGCACGGTCAGCCCGTTGATGATGATCCGTCGCGGCCCCTACAAATTTATCTACAGTGAAAGCGACCCTTGCCTACTCTTCGATGTAAGCAACGATCCGCGGGAACTGGAAGAACTCAGTCAATCGCCGCAACATCGCCAGCTGTTCGACGATTTTCTCGCCGAAGCGCGGACCAAATGGGACATTCCGGCGATCCATCGGGAAGTGCTGGCCAGCCAACGTCGCCGCCGATTTGTTGCCGACGCGTTAACCATCGGCAAGCTGAAGAGCTGGGATCACCAGCCGCTGGTGGATGCCAGTCAGCAGTACATGCGCAACCACATCGACCTCGATGATCTGGAACGCAAAGCACGTTATCCACAACCCTGCCAAAACCAATAATGTTAAGGGGAAGTCCATGCGTAAGTTATCCACAGTAGTGACGGTCGGCCTGCTCGCCCTGAGCAGCGCCTCGGCATTCGCCGAGCAGAGCTGCGACACGGTGAAAATGGCCGACCCGGGCTGGAGCGACATCGCCGCGACCAACGCCATCACCGGGTTTCTGCTGGACGGCATGGGCTACAAGGCCAAGGTCGACACCCTCGCGGTGCCGATCACCTTTGGCGGTTTGAAGGATGGCCAAGTGGACGTGTTCCTCGGCAACTGGATGCCAGCGCAGCAGGGCTTCTACGACAAGTTCGTCGCCACCGGTGACGTCACGCAACTGGCGAAGAACCTCGACGGCACCGAGTTCACCCTCGCCGTGCCCGACTACGTGTGGGACGCGGGTGTGCATAACTTTTCCGACCTGAACAAGTACGCCGACAAGTTCGACAAGAAGATCTACGGCATCGGCTCCGGCGCGCCGGCGAATATCTCGTTGCAGGAAATCATCAAGAAAAACGATTTCGACATGGGTCAGTGGAAGCTGATCGAGTCCAGCGAACAGGCGATGCTCGCCGAAGTGTCACGGGCGGTGAAGAAGCAGAAATTCGTCACCTTCCTCGGCTGGACCCCGCACCCGATGAACGTGCAACTGAAGATGCATTACCTCAAGGGTGGCGAGAAATACTTTGGCGACACCGGCAGCGTGTTTACGCTGACGCGCAAGGGTTACGCCGAGGCCTGTCCGAATGTGGGTAAATTGCTGACCAATCTTTCGTTCACTCAGGAGATGGAGAACAGCATCATGGCTGAGGTGGTGAACAAGAAGATCACCAACGCCGCGGCGGCCAAGGCGTGGATCAAGGCGAACCCGGCGGTGCTGGATAAGTGGCTCGATGGCGTGAAGACGGCTGACGGCAAGGATGCGTTGGCGGCGGTCAAGGCCAAGCTCTGATTTAGCGGGCGCTGATGATCGTTCCCACGCTCTGCGTGGGAATGCCTCGACGGACGCGTTCGGCTTTGAATGGGACGCGGAGCGTCCCGGGCCGCATTCCCACGCGGAGCGTGGGAACGATCCGCATGAAGGGCTGATACCCTAGCTGAAAATTTCAACCGCGAGGACCCATGGCCTTCCCCAGTCGCCGCTCACTCTTGCCCTTTCTCACCTGGCTACCGCGACAGACCCGCGCCAGCGTCGGACGGGATCTGATCGTCGGCCTCAGCGGTGCGATTCTCGCGTTACCTCAGTCGATTGCCTACGCGCTGATCGCCGGTCTCCCACCTGAATACGGCCTCTACGCTGCGATCATCCCGGTGTTGATCGCTTGCCTGTGGGGCTCGTCGTGGCATTTGATCTGCGGCCCGACCGCAGCGATTTCGATTGTGTTGTACGCCAGCGTCAGCCCTTTAGCGGTGCCGGCATCGCAGGACTACATCACCCTGATCCTGCTGCTGACCTTCCTCGCCGGGATTTTCCAGTGGCTGCTCGGTTTGCTGCGCTTCGGCGCGCTGGTGAATTTCGTCTCGCACTCGGTGGTACTGGGTTTCACCCTCGGTGCGGCGGTGGTGATTGCCATCGGGCAGTTGCCGAACCTGCTGGGGCTGGACCTGCCGGCGCAGGCTACGGCGCTGGCGAGTCTGATGGATCTGCTGCAACACCTCCGGGCTGTGGATAAACCGTCGCTGCTGCTCGGTGTGGCGACAGTGGTCGTCGGGGTGGTGTTGAAACAATTGCTGCCGCGCTGGCCGACGCTGTTAATAACCCTAGTCTTGGCCAGCCTGCTGGTGTGGCTGTGGCCCACGATGTTTGGCCATGTGCATCTGGTCAGCGCGTTCGTTGGGCGATTGCCGCCGTTCAGTGCGTTGCCACTGGACCTGGACTTGATCCTGCGTCTGCTGCCGAGCGCCGTGGCGGTGGGCATGCTCGGGCTGGTCACCAGTCTGTCGATCGCGCGCTCGATTTCGGCGCGGTCGCAGCAGTTGCTCGATGCCAATCAAGAAGTGCGGGCGCAGGGCTTATCCAACATTGTCGGGGCGTTCTTTTCCGGCTCGCTGTCGGCCGGATCGTTTACCCGTTCCGGACTGAGTTACGAGGCGGGCGCCTGCTCGCCGCTGGCGGGAATTTTTTCGGCGATCTGGGTGGCGTTGTTTGCGATTTTCGGTGCGGGGCTGATTTCGCATATTCCGATTCCCGCCATGGCCGGCAGCATTCTGTTGATCGCCTGGGGCCTTGTGGATCATCGCGGCATTCGTGCGTTGCTACGGGTCAGCCGTGCCGAATTCGTGGTGATGGCGCTGACGTGTCTGGCGACGTTGCTGCTGGAATTGCAAACGGCGATTTATGCGGGTGTGCTGGCGTCGCTGTTTTTCTACCTCAAGCGCACCTCGCAACCGCGCGTGCAGCATTGGCGTGATGGTGAGGATGATGTTTTACGCGTCGGCGGTTCGATCTTTTTCGGCGCAAGCCACTACCTGCAAGTGCGCCTGCAACGCATGCACGGCGAGCGGGTGGTAATCGAGGCGCAGCAGATCAACTTCATCGACTATTCGGGGGTGGAGATGCTGCATCAGGAGGCGCGGCGGTTGTTGAGCCAGCATCGCAGTTTGACGCTGCGCGGGGCGCGGCCGCAGGTGGTGGAGGAATTGAGGAAGCTTGAAGGCCCGGAGAAATGTCCGATCCGGTTTGAGGATTGATCTGATATCGGTATCGACTTCAATCGCTGGCAAGCCAGCTCCCACAGGGATTTAGGTGATCCTTGTGGGAGCTGGCTTGCCAGCGATGCTCTTAAAGGGCCAGTTGGCGGCGTAGTTCGGCCAATACTGGCGCTGTATCCGGGCGCACACCGCGCCACAAAAAGAACGCCTCGGCGGCTTGCTCAGCCAACATCCCCAAACCATCCATCGACACCGCAGCGCCATGCTCGCTGGCCCAGCGGCAGAACGCGGTCGGCTCCTTGCCGTACATCATGTCGTAGCACAGGGTTTTACCCGGCTCGATCAGGCTCGGCGCAATCGGCGGTACATCACCGGTGAGGCTCGCCGACGTGGCGTTGATGATCACGTCCACCGGCTCGCGCAACCAGTCGAAACCACTGGCCGACACCGGCCCCAGATCGCAGAACAACTCCGCCAGCAATTCAGCCTTGTCGACCGTGCGATTGGCGATGATCACCGATGCCGGGTTCTCCGCCAGCAATGGCTCCAGCGCCCCACGCACTGCACCGCCAGCACCCAGCAACAGGATGCGTTTGCCGCTCAGGCTGAAACCGGCGTTCACCGTCAGATCCCGCACCAGCCCGGCGCCGTCGGTATTGTCGCCGAGCAAGGAGCCGTCAGCCAATTTGCTCAAGGTGTTCACCGCGCCGGCGCGTTGTGCGCGGGCGGTGAGGCTGTTGGCCAATCGATAGGCATCTTCCTTGAACGGCACGGTGACATTGGCGCCGCGACCTTCCTGGAAAAACGCCGTGGCGCAGCCGGAAAAATCGTCGAGCGGCGCCAGCAAAGTGCTGTAGTCGAGGCTCTGGCCGGTCTGCTCAGCGAACAGTTTGTGAATCATCGGCGATTTGCTGTGGCCGATCGGGTTACCGAAAACGACGTAACGATCCATCAGAAATCCTCAGGCCTCGGCCAGCCAATCGCGGTCTTGCAGGAAGTATTCGGTCAGGCGCGCTTCTTCGCTGCCCGGCTCGGCCTTCCAGTCGTAGCCCCAACGCACTTGCGGCGGCAGCGACATCAGAATCGATTCGGTGCGCCCGCCCGATTGCAGGCCGAACAGCGTGCCACGGTCATACACCAGGTTGAACTCGACGTAGCGGCCACGGCGGAATTCCTGGAACTCACGCTGCTGCGCGGTGAACACATCATTTTTGCGCCGTTGCACGATCGGCAGATAAGCATCGATGTACGCGTCGCCAATGGCGCGCATGAAAGCGAAGCTGGTGTCGAAGTCCCACTCGTTCAGGTCATCGAAGAACATACCGCCGATGCCGCGCGGTTCGTGGCGATGCTTGATGTGGAAGTAGGTGTCGCACCAGGCTTTGTAACGGGGGTAGACGTCCGGCCCGAACGGCGCACAGGCCTGCTCGGCGACGCGATGCCAGTGGATGCAGTCTGCTTCGTTGCCGTAATACGGGGTCAGGTCGAAGCCGCCGCCGAACCACCAGACCGGCTCTTCACCTTCCTTTTCGGCGATGAAAAAGCGCACGTTGGCGTGGGACGTTGGCACATGCGGATTGTGTGGGTGAATCACCAGAGACACGCCGAGGGCTTCAAAACCGCGACCGGCCAATTCCGGGCGGTGGGCGCTGGCCGACGGCGGCAGGCCGCTGCCGAAGACGTGGGAAAAGTTGACGCCGCCCTTTTCGATCAGCGTGCCGTTCTCGATCACGCGGGTGCGACCGCCACCGCCAGCAGGCCGGGTCCAGGCGTCTTCGACGAAGCGCGTGCCGCCGTCTTCGAGTTCGAGTGCGGCGCAGATGCGGTCTTGCAGATCGAGCAGATAGGCCTTTACGGCGTCGGTGCGGGTCGTCATGGCTTCACCTTGAATCGGGCGGCGCCCCGCAGGCGGGCGACGCAAATGGGCGCGTAGCATAACACCGCAGACTAACGCGCCGCAGTTGACGAAGATCAAGCATGGGAGTTGGATAGGGGGCTCACGAAAGACCCAAGGAGAGCAGGCAGATGGCAAAGCGTATCCAGTTCCGCGCCCACGGCGGCCCCGAAGTGCTCGAATATGTTGACTACGAGCCCGCCGCGCCCGGCCCCAATCAAGTGCGCGTAGCGAACAAGGCGATCGGCCTGAACTTCATCGACACCTATTTCCGCAGCGGTCTGTATGCGCCGCCCGCGTTGCCGTCTGGCCTCGGTGCCGAAGGTGCGGGCGTGGTGGACGCAGTCGGCAGCGGCGTGACCCGCTTCAAGGTCGGTGATCGCGTGGCCTACGGCAGCGGCCCGTTGGGTGCTTACAGCGAACAGCACGTACTGCCCGAGGCCAATCTGGTGCGCCTGCCGGATGAAATCAGTTTCGAAACCGCTGCCGGGGTGATGCTCAAAGGCCTCACCGTGCAGTATCTGCTGCGCCAGACCTATGAACTGAAAGGTGGCGAAACCATTTTGTTCCATGCCGCTGCCGGTGGCGTTGGTTCGCTGGCCTGCCAATGGGCCAAGGCGCTGGGCGTGAAGTTGATCGGCACCGTCAGCTCCAAAGAAAAAGCTGAGCTGGCCAAGGCCAACGGCGCTTGGGCGACCATCGATTACAGCCACGAGAACGTCGCCGAACGCGTGCTGGCGCTGACCGATGGCAAGAAAGTCCCGGTGGTGTATGACGGTGTGGGCAAGGACACCTGGCTGACGTCGCTGGACAGCGTTGCGCCGCGCGGTCTGGTGGTCAGTTTCGGTAATGCTTCGGGCGCGGTGGACGGGGTGAATCTGGGGATTCTCTCGGCGAAGGGCTCGCTGTACGTGACCCGACCGACCTTGGCGACTTATGCCAATAACGCTGAGAATTTGCAGCGAATGGCCGATGAGCTGTTCGAGATGATCATCAGTGGCAAGTTGAAGGCGGATATCAGTCAGCGCTATTCACTGGCTGAGGCGGCCAAGGCCCAGACCGAGTTGTCGGCTCGCCGCACCACAGGTTCGACCATTCTGTTGCCTTGAGGACGCCATCGCTGGCAAGCCAGCTCCCACAAGAATCTTCGGTGGACATAGATTTTATGTACAACGCCGAACCTGTGGGAGCTGGCTTGCCAGCGATGGGAGCAACTCGGTTCTAAGCCGGGCGCACGATATTGCCTGTGGCCAGATCACGAATCAGGCTCGGATTCTTGCGCCCACCCAATTCCCCGCCCAGCACCAGATCAATCTGCCCACGGAAATACTGCTCGACGCGCAACCGCGTGCGCGCCGCCGGGCGTCCCTGTGGGTTGGCCGAGGTCGAAATCAACGGCCCAACCATCGAACACAAGTCCCGCACCTGCGGATGATCGCTGACGCGCAGCGCCACGGTGTCGTGCATGCCCGTCACCCATTCCGGCAACAAGCCCTGATGCGGCACCAGCCAGGTGTTCGGCCCCGGCCAGGTGCTGGCCATGCGGTCGATCCACTCTTGCGGGAAGTCTTCGAACAGGAAATCGAACTGGCGAATGTTGTCGGCGACCAGAATCAACCCTTTGACCACCGAGCGATTCTTGATCGCCAGCAACCGATCGACCGCTTCTTCGTTCCACGGGTCGCAACCCAGCCCCCAGACGGCTTCGGTTGGATAGGCAATCACCGCCCCGGCGCGAATTTCTCGCGCGGCTTGTTGCACACGCCAACTGTTGACCATGAAAAAACTCTCCGCAAACAGGTTTCGCGCAGTTTACCGATCTTCCTTGTAAAACCTAGCTCGTCCTGGCCAACCAGCGACCGTTTTCGCACACGGCGCGGCCATCCATTTCCAGTTCGGTGAGCGCCGCCAGCATTTTGGGCAGCACCCAGCCGCTGCTGTCGGCCAACGCTTCGCTGGTGTGTGGCGCGGCGTGGAGCAGGGCAAGCAAAGGGTGTTCGGCTTTGGGTGTGTCTGTGGACAACGGTAAATGCTGCCAGCCACGCAACGCTTCGAGGATGTGTTCGATGGTTTCCACCAGCACCGCGCCATCCCGAATCAACTGGTGACAGCCCCGCGCGCCGGGGTGATGGATCGAACCGGGGATCGCGTAAACCTCGCGCCCCTGTTCTGCCGCCAGCCTTGCCGTGATCAGCGAACCGCTGGCGACGCTGGCCTCGACCACCAGCACGCCGAGGGACAAACCGCTGATGATCCGGTTACGCCGTGGGAAGTTGCTCGCCGTCGGCCCGGCGTCCAGCGGAAACTCCGAAACCACCGCGCTGCCAGAGGCAATCATCGCGTCAGCCAGCCGACGATTGCGCTGTGGATAAAAATTTTCCAGCCCGGTGCCCAACACACCGACAGTCAAGCCGCCGACATCCAACGCGGCTTGATGCGCAGCGGCATCGATGCCCAGCGCCAGACCACTGGTGATGACAAAACCGGCGCCGGCGAGGCTGCGGGAAAACGCCGCGGCCGTGTCCATTCCGGGACGCGAAGCACGGCGACTGCCGACCATCGCCAGTTGCGGATTTTCCAGAATCAGTGGATCGCCGGCCACGAACAACAACGGTGGCGGATCGGGAATCTGCGCCAGCAGCGCCGGGTAATCCGGCTGATCCCACATCAACAAATGATGCTCCGGGCGCTCTAGCCAGCGCATTGCGTGGCTGGCGCCATCGCGTACTTCGGGAGAGCGCCGCGCTTCGGCACTCGCCGCCGGCATTCCCAGCGAACGCCAGGCCGTGGCCGGGGCGCTGATGGCTTTCGAGGCCGAGCCAAAGGCTTCGAGCAATTTGCTAAAACGCTTGGGGCCGATTTCCGGCAAGCGGTGCAGGCGCAGGCGCGCTTCCAGTTCCGCCGGGGAAAGCGGTGTGCAGGCAGACATCATCATGGATCATCCTTGACCGTTATAAGCCCCGAACCATTCGGAACAAGCTGTGGATAACTCTGTTGGTAACTTGTGAAGCTTGCTTACGGATTTCGCACCTTGTCGAGCACCGCCAGCGAGCGCGATGCGTTGAGCACGAGGCCGTAGCTGAGTTTGTCGTAGGTGCGGAACACCATCAGCAAACCGGCGCGTTCATCGGGAATCTTCAGCGGTTGACCGGTGATGCGGTCGCGCACGGTTTCGCCGGTTTTCATCACCACCAGCACGTTGCCTTCGGCCAGACCATCGCGCTTGCCCTTGTTCAGGGTGACCACGTCCATGACGCCGATCTGGGTGACACCACGCGGCACGTCGATGATCACGCCGTTGATCTTGCTGGTCGGTGCGCTGGGCATGAAGGTCGAGTTGATCGAACGCTCTTCGCCGCTGAACAAGCGGTCGCCGAGGCGCACTTCCTGGGTGGTGCGTTGCAGGGCGAGGGTGGCGACGTCGCCTTCGGTCGCGACAATTTCACCGCCACCGATGTCGTCGGCGTTGATCCCGAGAAACTCCTTGGTCTCGGGATCGGTATAGACCTTGCCCTGACGGAAGATGCCGTAAACCGGTTGATTCGGGTCGAAATGGCCGCGGGCGAAGATGCGGTCGCCAGTGCCGCTGAGCACCCGTTCGGCATCGCCGGCGACGATATACGGCGCCTTGTCGAAGTCTTCGGCCTTGTCGACGATGCGGTTGCTCAGCAGGAAACTGTTGATCGATTTCAGCGGAATGCTCGGAATCGCCTCGGCCACCGGGCTGGTGCGGATCCGTGGCGAGAGCTTGATGGTGCCCCGCGACGCGCCGCGATTGAGCATCAACTGTGGCTGGCCGTTGACGTAGCTGAGGGTCAGCGTGTCGCCGGGATAGATCAGGTTGGGGTTTTCGATTTGCGGATTGGCCCGCCACAGCTGTGGCCACTGCCAGGGCTCGCGCAGGTATTTGCCGGATATGTCCCAGAGTGTGTCCCCCGAAACCACCGTGTATTGCTGTGGAAAACCTTCCCTGAGTTGCACTTGCCCTTGCGCCACGCCAGCCGAAGCCAACAGCAGCAGGGCGAGTAGTGTTTTCCTCATGCAGTGAATCCCTTTATCATGTGCATTCGCGTGAACCGTCAGAGCCCCCGTGGCTCGCTTGTGCAAAATGCACAAGCTACGCTTCACAACGGTAGCCTGCATCTTCGGACCTGCCAGGCCATCGCCCGACTTTACTCAACGTGTGCAGCAATCAAAGCCTATGGCCATTTTAAACATCCTCGAATTCCCGGACCCGCGTCTGCGCACTATCGCCAAGCCTGTGGCTGTAGTGGACGACGAAGTGCGTCAGTTGGTCGATGACATGTTTGAAACAATGTATGAAGCGCCGGGCATCGGCCTTGCCGCGACCCAGGTCAACGTGCACAAACGTATCGTCGTGATGGACCTTTCCGAAGACCGCACCGAGCCACGGGTGTTCATCAACCCCGAGTTCGAATCGCTGACCGAAGAAATGGAGCAATATCAGGAAGGCTGCCTGTCGGTGCCGGGTTTCTACGAAAACGTCGATCGCCCGCAAAAGGTCAGGATCAAGGCGCTGGACCGCGACGGCAAGCCCTATGAACTGATCGCCGAAGGCCTGCTCGCAGTGTGCATCCAGCACGAATGCGACCACCTCAACGGCAAATTGTTCGTCGATTACCTGTCCACGCTCAAACGCGACCGGATCAAGAAGAAACTGGAAAAGCAGCACCGCCAGAACGCTTGATGCCCCTCTTCAAAGGCTTGCTGCGGCAAGCCTTTTTCTTTTTATGAGACTCCCTTCATGACTGAGCCACTGCGCATCGTTTTTGCCGGCACCCCGGAATTCGCCGCCGAGCACCTCAAGGCCCTGCTGAGCAGCCCTTATGAGATCGTTGCGGTCTACACCCAACCGGATCGTCCGGCCGGTCGCGGGCAAAAACTGATGCCGAGCCCGGTTAAACAGTTAGCGTTGGAAAATAATATCCAGGTGTTGCAGCCTCCGACATTGCGCAACCCTGACGCTCAAGCCGAGCTGGCCGAGTTGAAGCCAGACTTGCTGGTGGTGGTCGCCTACGGCTTGATCCTGCCGCAAGCGGTGCTGGATATTCCGCGTCTGGGCTGCATCAACAGCCACGCGTCGTTGCTGCCACGCTGGCGCGGTGCGGCGCCGATCCAGCGCGCCGTGGAACACGGTGATGCCGAAAGCGGCGTGACCGTGATGCGTATGGAAGCCGGCCTCGACACCGGGCCGATGTTGCTCAAGGTCGTCACCCCGATCACTGGCGAAGACACTGGCGGCACGCTGCACGACCGTCTCGCCGAGATGGGCCCACCGGCCGTGGTGCAAGCGATTGCCGGCCTGGCCGCCGGCACGCTGGAAGGCGAAGTGCAGAACGATGAACTCGCCACCTACGCACACAAGCTGAACAAAGACGAAGCACGCATCGACTGGAGTCGCCCGGCGATTGAGCTGGAACGACTGGTGCGCGCTTTCAATCCATGGCCGATCACTCACAGCACCCTCAACGGTGAAGCGCTGAAAGTGCTGGCGGCAACCATCGCTGACGGTAAAGGCGCGCCGGGTGAAATCCTCGGCGCCAGCAAGGAGGGCCTGGTCGTCGCGTGCGGCGAACAAGCGCTGTGCCTGACCCGCCTGCAATTGCCGGGCGGCAAGGCGCTGAACTTCAGCGACCTGTTCAACAGCCGTCGCGAGAAATTCGCTGTCGGCACGGTGCTCGGCGCAGCGGTGGACGCGCAATGAATCCGCGTCTGGCCGCCGCCAAGGCACTCGCCGCCGTGCTCAGCGGCAAAGCCTCGCTGAACAGCTCCCTGCCGACGCAACTGGACAAGGTCGAGGATCGCGATCGCGGTTTCACTCAGGATCTGGCGTTCGGCACCGCGCGCTGGCAGCCACGCTTGTCGGCGTTGGCCGAGAAGCTGCTGCAGAAACCGTTCAAGGCTGCCGACGCCGATGTTGAAGCGCTGCTGCTGGTCGGTCTCTACCAATTGCTCTACACCCGCGTGCCGGCCCACGCCGCCATCGGCGAAACCGTGGGTTGCGCTGACAAGCTGAAAAAGCCCTGGGCCAAAGGTTTGCTCAACGCCGTGCTGCGTAACGCTCAGCGCGAAAGCGAAACGATTTTCGCCGAGCTGGAGCGTGATCCGGTGGTGCGCACCGCTCACCCGCGCTGGCTGCAAAAATCCCTGAAAGCCTTCTGGCCAGAACAGTGGGAAGCCATCTGCGAGGCGAACAACGCGCATCCGCCGATGATCCTGCGGGTCAATCGCCGGCACCACAGCCGCGACGCTTACCTCGGTCTGCTGACTGAAGCGGGTATCGCTGCGACACCGTGCGTGTACAGCCGCGACGGCATCATCCTCGAAGCCGCTGCCGACGTGCGCAGCCTGCCGGGTTTCGCCGAGGGCTGGATCAGCGTGCAGGATGAAGCCGCGCAACTGGCCGCCGACCTGCTCGATCTGGCGCCGGGCCAACGCGTGCTCGACGCTTGCTGCGCGCCCGGCGGCAAGACCTGCCACATCCTCGAAGCCGAACCGGCGCTGGCCGGCGTAGTCGCGGTGGATCTGGAAGCCAAGCGTCTGGTGCGGGTCAAAGAGAATCTTGAACGCCTCGGTCTGAACGCCGAACTGATCGCCGCCGACGGTCGCGATACCGAGAAATGGTGGGACGGTAAACCGTTCCAGCGCATCCTGCTCGACGCGCCTTGCTCGGCCACCGGCGTGATCCGCCGCCATCCGGACATCAAGCTGACCCGTCAGCCGGACGACATCGTCGCCCTCGCGCATCTGCAAGGCGAGTTGCTCGACGCCATGTGGAAGACCCTCGAAGTCGGCGGCATCCTGCTGTACGCCACCTGCTCGACGCTGCCGACAGAGAACACCGAGGTCATCGCCGCGTTCCTTGAGCGCACACCCGGCGCCCGTGAACTGGATCTGGCCACCACGGCCGGCATCAAACAGCCCCATGGTCGCCAATTGCTGGCCCAGCAGGGCGGGCATGACGGGTTCTACTACGCCAAGCTGATCAAGATCGCTGCCGCGCGCGGCTAAACGGATTCAACGGAGTGACTGGATGAAAATCATCATCCTCGGTGCGGGACAGGTCGGCGGTTCGCTGGCCGAGCATTTGGCCAGTGAAGCCAACGACATTACGGTGGTCGACACCGACGGCGAACGCCTGCGCGACCTCGGCGACCGCCTCGATATTCGTACCGTGCAGGGCCGTGGCTCGCTGCCATCGGTGTTGCGTCAGGCCGGTGCCGACGACGCCGACATGCTGGTGGCGGTAACCAACAGCGACGAAACCAACATGGTCGCCTGCCAGGTCGCCCACACGCTGTTCCACACCCCGACCAAGATCGCCCGGGTGCGCGAAGCGTCATACCTCAATCGCGAGGA
Organism: Pseudomonas sp. 4CAES_32.4; assembly: GCF_058136335.1. NCBI lineage: Bacteria > Pseudomonadati > Pseudomonadota > Gammaproteobacteria > Pseudomonadales > Pseudomonadaceae > Pseudomonas > Pseudomonas sp. 4CAES_32.4. The sequence continues at coordinate 16,698 of NZ_CM176882.1, read as the reverse complement.
ACAGCTGTTCCAGAACGAAGCGATTCCGGTCGACGTGCTGATCAGTCCCGAGCAAGTGGTGACCAACTACATCAAGCGTCTGATCCAGCATCCCGGTGCGTTGCAGGTGATCGACTTCGCTGAAGGTACGGCGCAACTGGTGGCGGTGCGTGCCTATTACGGCGGGCCGTTGGTAGGTCAGCAACTGCGCCAGTTACGCGAGCACATGCCGAATGTCGAAACCCGCGTCGCCGCAATTTTCCGTCGTGACCGGCCGATCCTGCCGCAGGGCGACACGGTGATCGAGGCCGATGACGAAGTCTTCTTCATCGCTGCCCGTGAGAATATTCGCGCGGTGATGAGCGAAATGCGCCGTCTCGACGAAACCTACAAGCGCATCGTCATTGCTGGCGGCGGGCAAATCGGCGAGCGTCTGGCCGAGGCCATCGAAAGCCGTTATCAGGTGAAGATCATCGAGATGAGCCCGGCGCGCTGCCGCTATCTCTCCGACACCCTCGACAGCACCGTGGTATTGCAGGGCAGCGCGTCCGACCGCGACCTGCTGCTGGAAGAGAACATCGCCGACGCCGACATCTTCCTTGCGCTGACCAACGACGACGAAGCCAACATCATGTCTTCGCTGCTGGCGAAACGGCTGGGCGCGAAGAAGGTCATGACGATCATCAACAACCCGGCCTACGTCGACCTGATTCAGGGCGGCGACATCGACATCGCCATCAGCCCGCAACTGGCGACCATCGGCACGCTGCTGGCCCACGTGCGCCGTGGCGATATCGTCAGCGTGCACTCATTGCGGCGCGGTGCGGCGGAAGCCATTGAGGCGATTGCCCACGGTGATGCGAAGTCGAGCAAGGTCATCGGCAAGCCTATCGAAAAGATCGGCCTGCCCCCGGGCACCACGATTGGCGCGGTGATCCGCAACGCACAAGTGATCATCGCCCACGACGACACGGTGATCGAAGCGGGCGACCATGTGATTCTGTTCCTTGTGGATAAAAAGCATATTCGCGATGTGGAGAAGCTGTTCCATGTGGGGTTGAGCTTCTTCTGATGCGGAATTTTCTGTGTCTGTTATGGCCTCATCGCTGGCAAGCCAGCTCCCACATGGATCTTCGGTGTACATCACATTTGTGAACAACCCAAAACCCTGTGGGAGCTGGCTTGCCAGCGATGGCGGCGCCACAAATCTCCCCTGAAACACCGAAAAGGAATCCACCAATGCTCGAATCCCTGGAAAAAATGCTCGCCAAGGGTGTGGATAACTCCCTTTTGCGCTTCGGTCTGGGCAAGGGATATATGAATCTGGGCGAAAACGCCAAGGCCGCCGAGCATTTCCAGCGCTGTGTCGGTTTCGACCCGAAGTATTCAGCGGCGTGGAAATTGTTGGGCAAGGCGCAGCTGGCGCTGGGCGATCTCGCCGCCGCGCGTAATGCGTGGGAACAAGGCCTGGAAGCAGCCCGTGCCCATGGCGATAAGCAGGCCGAGAAGGAAATGACGGTGTTTTTGAAGAAGCTCGATCGTCAGGCGCAGTGATTCAGAGGTAACGAAGACCGATACCGTCGGCATCCACCGTCACCACTTCCATTCGTACGCTTGGTGCGCCTGTGGGTAAACCCTGCACCTGGCCATAGACCACCGCGCCTTTGGGCAACGATGCCAAGGTCGGATGCTGCACAAACACCCCGGTAGGCGACAGGTTGCGTGTTTGCCCGAGGCATTCGCCGAAGCTGTCGTGGGTGATCTTGATGCGGAAGGATTTGCGTTGTTCGGACATCTTGTTGCGCCCTTTGATGAACGGTTGTGGATAACCTTGCCAGTGAGGTTATCCACAGATCATGCCAATCAGTTCAATACCAGCGCTCTTCGCCCGGCGGACGTTTCTTGAAGCGCTTCATGCTCCACATGTACTGGCTCGGATACGCCGCGACATAACGCTCGACGACTTTGCTCATCGCCGCGCAGGACTCGGCAGTATCGGTGCTGTACATGGCTTCGGGCGCCGCTTCGAGGATCACTTTGTAGCCAGAACCGTCGGGCAGGCGCAGCGCATGCAGGAACACGCCGACCGCTTTGCCACCGGCGAGCATGTTCGGCACGAATTTGCTGGTCAGTGCCTGAGTGGCGAAGAACGGCACGAAGATCCCGGCGGATTCGGCCGGTTCCGGGTCGGCGGGGATGCCCACTGCACCACCTTTGCGCACTTCCTTGATGACGCTGAGGATGCCTTCCTTGGTGGAAGCAGCGACTTTGTTGCCCAGTTGCACGCGCTGTTTGCGCAGCAATTCATCCACAGCCTTGAGCTTCGGCGGACGGTAGAAAATGATCGGTTTGCACTGGCTGCAATAGAAGTGGTTGAGCACTTCCCAGTTGCCGAGGTGGCTGGTGATGCCGACTACGCCTTTGCCCGAGGCGAGCGCGTCTTTCAGCACGTCGAGGCCTTCGACTTCGCGCACCAAGTCAATCGAACGCTGGGCCGGCCAGATCCACGCGCAGGCGCTTTCGGTCAGCGACTTGCCGATGTCTTTCAGGCTCTGCCCGACCAGACGCTCACGCTCGGCCGGATCCATCTGTGGAAAACATTTGGCGAGGTTCATCCGCACCACGTCACGGGAGCGGTTGGGGGTTTTCCACATGATCCAGCCGATCGCCGAACCCACGGCCTGCACGGCCCGCCATGGCAGCAGGGCAAACAGCCGCAGAGCGCCTACCAGCAAGGCGCCTTTAAACTTTTCCACAGGTCACTCCTGATCTTGTGCGGTGCGCGAGGCGGCCATTCTAACCGCCGAAGGCGAGCTGCGCGTAGCGGTCGCAGTCCTGGGTGTGATCCATGACCATGCCCGAGGCCTGCATCAGCGCGTAGCAAATGGTCGGGCCGACGAACGTGAAACCGGCCTTTTTCAGGGCTTTGCTCATCGCCAGCGCTTCGGGGGTGATCGCCGGGACTTCGCTGCGATCCTTGAAATGATTGATGATCGGTTGGTCACCGACGAACGACCAGAGGAAGGCCACCGGATCCTCCAGCGCCAGCCAGGCCTGGGCATTACGCCGGGCGGCATTGAGCTTGAGGCGGTTGCGGATGATCCCCGGATCGAGCATCAATTCGTCGATTTCGGCGTCGCTCATCTGCGCCACGCGTTGTACGTCGAAGCCGAATAACACTTCGCGATAACGCTCGCGTTTGCGCAGCACGGTGATCCACGACAGCCCGGCCTGGAACCCTTCGAGCAAAAGCAACTCGAACAAACCCTGCGCATCGCGTAGCGGCGTGCCCCACTCCTGGTCGTGATAAGCCATGTACAGCGGATCTTCGGTACACCAAAAGCAGCGTGGCATAAGGCTCCAGGGGGCGTGCGCAGCAATGAATCGGGTATACTCCCGCTCTTTAAATCGCAGCCCAAGAAACAGGTGAATTTCGTGAGCCAGCCTACGCCAGCCGTGCGTACCTTCCAAGACTTGATCCTCGCGCTCCAGCAATACTGGGCCGAGCAAGGTTGTGTGGTACTTCAGCCCTACGATATGGAAGTAGGCGCCGGCACTTTCCACACCGCGACCTTCCTGCGCGCCATCGGCCCGGAAACCTGGAACGCCGCTTACGTGCAGCCAAGCCGCCGTCCGACTGACGGCCGTTACGGCGAAAACCCGAACCGTCTGCAGCACTACTATCAGTTCCAGGTCGTGCTGAAGCCGAACCCGGACAACTTCCAGGAGCTGTACCTGGGCTCGCTCAAGCATGTCGGCCTGGACCCACTGGTCCACGACATTCGCTTCGTCGAAGACAACTGGGAATCGCCGACCCTCGGCGCCTGGGGTCTGGGCTGGGAAGTCTGGCTGAACGGCATGGAAGTGACTCAGTTCACTTACTTCCAGCAAGCGGGCGGCATCGAATGCTACCCGGTGACCGGCGAGATCACTTACGGTCTCGAGCGTCTGGCCATGTACCTGCAAGGCGTCGATTCAGTCTACGACCTGGTCTGGGCTGACGGCCCGATGGGCAAAGTCACCTACGGCGACGTGTTCCACCAGAACGAAGTGGAGCAGTCCACTTACAACTTCGAACACGCCAACGTCGACAAACTGTTCGAACTGTTCGACTTCTATGAAGGCGAAGCCAAGCGCCTGATCGAACTCGACCAGCCGCTGCCGTTGCCGAGCTACGAAATGGTGTTGAAGGCCTCGCACACCTTCAACCTGCTGGATGCGCGCCGGGCGATCTCGGTGACCGCGCGTCAGCAATACATTCTGCGCGTACGCACCCTAGCGCGTTCCGTTGCGCAAGCCTACCTGCTGGCCCGCGCCAAGCTGGGCTTCCCGATGGCGACCCCGGACCTGCGTGACGAAGTACTGGCCAAGCTGGAGGCTGCACAATGAGTGCGCAAGATTTTCTGGTTGAACTGGGCACCGAAGAACTGCCACCGAAAGCCCTGAACACCTTGGCTGACGCGTTCCTCGCCGGTATCGACAAGGGCCTGCAAGCCGCTGGCCTGAGCTACGAAACCAAAACCGTCTACGCCGCGCCACGTCGTCTGGCTGTGCTGATTACCGCGCTGGCCACCCAGCAACCGGATCGCAGCATCAACCTCGACGGCCCGCCACGTCAGGCGGCGTTCGACGCTGACGGCAACCCGACGCAGGCAGCTCTGGGCTTCGCCAAGAAGTGCGGCGTCGATCTGAGCGAAATTGATCAGAGCGGCCCGAAACTGCGTTACAGCCAGAGCATCGCCGGCAAGCCGACCGCGAGCCTGCTGCCAACCATCGTCGAAGATTCGCTGAACGACCTGCCGATCCCGAAACGCATGCGTTGGGGTGCACGCAAGGAAGAGTTCGTGCGTCCGACCCAATGGCTGGTGATGCTGCTCGGTGACCAGGTCATCGACTGCACCATCCTCGCGCAGAAGGCTGGCCGTGACTCCCGTGGTCACCGCTTCCATCACCCGGAAAGCGTGCGCATCGGTTCGCCGTCGAGCTACCTCGCTGACCTGCGTGCCGCTTACGTACTCGCCGATGCCAACGAGCGTCGCGAAATCATCAGCAAGCGCACCGAAGAGCTGGCCACCCGTCAGGAAGGCACGGCAATCGTTCCGCCGGCACTGCTCGACGAAGTGACCGCGCTGGTTGAATGGCCGGTGCCGCTGGTGTGCTCGTTCGAGGAACGCTTCCTCGACGTGCCGCAAGAAGCGCTGATCACCACCATGCAGGACAACCAGAAGTACTTCTGCCTGCTGGATGCCGACGGCAAGTTGCTGCCACGTTTCATCACTGTGGCCAACATCGAAAGCAAAGACCCGCAGCAGATCATCGCCGGTAACGAGAAAGTGGTTCGCCCACGCCTGACCGACGCCGAGTTCTTCTTCAAGCAAGACAAGAAGCAGAAGCTCGAAGCGTTCAACGATCGCCTGAAGAACGTGGTGTTCCAGGAAAAACTCGGCAGCGTCTACGACAAGGCCGAACGCGTATCGAAACTGGCTGCGTACATCGCCGCACGCATTGGCGGCAACGCTTCGTGGGCTGCCCGCGCGGGCCTGCTGTCGAAGTGCGACCTGGCCACCGAAATGGTCGGCGAGTTCCCGGAGATGCAAGGTGTCGCCGGTTATTACTACGCCCTCAATGACGGCGAGCCGGAAGACGTCGCGCTGGCGCTGAACGAGCAGTACATGCCTCGCGGTGCCGGTGCAGAACTGCCGGCGACCCTGACCGGCGCAGCCGTTGCGATCGCTGACAAGCTCGACACCCTGGTCGGCATCTTCGGTATCGGCATGCTGCCAACCGGCAGCAAAGACCCGTATGCCCTGCGCCGTGCGGCACTCGGCGTGCTGCGTATCCTGATCGAGAAGAAACTCGATCTGGACCTGAACGACGCCGTGGCTTTCGCCGTGGCCGCGTTCGGTGCCAAGGTCAAGGCTGCCGGCCTCAACGAAGCCGTGCTGGAATTCATCTTCGACCGTCTGCGTGCGCGTTACGAAGACGAAGGCGTTGAAGTGGCCACTTACCTGTCGGTACGTGCCCTGAAGCCGGGTTCGGCGCTGGACTTCGATCAGCGTGTGCAAGCGGTGCAAGCCTTCCGCAAACTGCCGGAAGCGGCAGCGTTGGCCGCCGTGAACAAGCGTGTATCGAACCTGTTGAGCAAAGTCGAAGGCGCGGTGCCGACCGAGGTCCAAGCCAAGTACTTCGACAACGCCAACGAGTTCTCGCTGTACTCGGCGATCCAGCAAGCGGATCAGGCTGTACAGCCGATGGCGGCAGCGCGTCAGTACAACGAATCGCTGGCACGCCTGGCGGCATTGCGTGAGCCGGTGGATGCGTTCTTCGACGCGGTAATGGTCAATGCCGACGACGCCAATGTGCGGGCCAACCGTTACGCGCTGCTGGCGCGTCTGCGTGGTCTGTTCCTCGGTGTTGCCGACATTTCGCTGCTGGGTTGAGGGACTGCTGTTGAAACTGCTGATTCTCGATCGGGACGGAGTGATCAATTACGACTCCGACGCTTACATCAAGTCAGTGGCGGAGTGGATTCCGTTGCCCGGCTCGATCGAAGCGATTGCGCAGTTGAGCAAGGCCGGCTGGACGGTGGCGGTCGCCACCAACCAGTCGGGGATTGCTCGCGGCTATTACGACCTCGCCACCCTCGATGCCATGCACACGCGCTTGCGCGAGCTGGTGGCGGAACAGGGCGGTGAGGTCGGGCTGATCGTGTATTGCCCGCATGGGCCGGACGAAGGCTGCGATTGCCGCAAGCCGAAACCGGGGATGTTGAAAACCATCGCGGCGCATTACCACGTTGAGCTGGCCAATGTCTGGTTCGTCGGCGACAGCCTTGGTGACCTGGAGGCCGCCAAAGCCGTCGACTCACAGCCAGTTTTGGTAAAGACCGGAAAAGGCGAAAAGACTCAGGGCAAAACCCTGCCGGTTGGCACTCTGATTTTTGACGATCTGGCGGCGATTGCCGCAGAACTTATCCACAACTAGAGTACTTCTGAAATTCCTGACCAGGGATTGATCGGGAGTGCGCTTGAACACTCGGGCATTGCCCCGTAACGGTAAACGTCACTATGTCGATACTGCGGGCCATCAGAATTTTTCTCTTTTACCTGCTGCTGGGCACCACCTCCCTGCTGTGGTGCAGCTTGAGTTTTTTTATCGCGCCGTTTCTGCCGTTCAAGGCGCGTTATCGGTTTATCAACGTGTACTGGTGCCGCTGCGCCTTGTGGTTGACCAAGGTGTTTCTCGGTATCCGTTACGAAATCAAAGGCGCGGAAAACGTGCCTGACCGGCCCTGCGTGATTCAATCGAACCACCAGAGCACCTGGGAGACGTTCTTTCTCTCCGCTTATTTCTCGCCGTTGAGCCAAGTGCTCAAACGCGAACTGCTGTACGTGCCGTTCTTCGGCTGGGCCATGGCCATGCTGCGGCCGATCGCAATTGACCGCGACAACCCGAAGGCTGCGTTGAAACAAGTCGCGGCCAAAGGTGATGAGCTGCTCAAGGACAATGTCTGGGTGCTGATCTTTCCGGAAGGCACACGCGTTCCTTTCGGCACTGTCGGCAAGTTCTCCCGCAGTGGCAGCGCTTTGGCGGTAAATGCGGCGCTTCCGGTACTGCCGATTGCACACAATGCCGGCAAGTTCTGGCCGAAAGTCGGCTGGGGCAAGAAGTCCGGAGTGATCACCGTGGTGATCGGTGAGCCGATGTATGCCGAAGGCACGGGCCCGCGCGCCATCGCCGAGTTGAACGACCGGGTACAAGCCTGGAACGAGAAGACTCAGCGTGAAATGGGCTCGCTGCCACCGACCCCGCAGGCCCCCGTTGCAGATGAGCAAGTGCCGGCCTGACATTTTGTGGATAACCTGTGTACGGTTTTGTTGAATAGGCTTGAGTTTTTATCTTAAGTGATTGATCTGCTTATATATTTCTCAAGCTCATAAAACCTTGTAAAACGTGCATAAGTTTTTTTCGGATGTAAAAAAACCGGCTGATATAGCCGGTTTTTTTGTGCCTGTTCACTCGGGGATCAGCGGTAATTCGAGCAGGAACGTGGTGCCCTGATCAACCACGCTGCGGCATTCGATGACGCCGCCATGGTGATCAACCACCGCTTTGACCATCGACAGACCCAGCCCCACGCCATCGATGCCTTGGGCAGAGGAAAAGCGCCGGTACTGGGTGAACAGGTCAGGCAGTTCTTCGGCAGCGATGCCTTTACCCTCATCGGTCAGTTCACAGCGCAGCCATTCTTCACCGCAGCTGACACGCAGCTCTATCGTGGTGTCAGGCGGGCTGTACTTGATCGCGTTTTCCAGCAGGTTGAACAGGGCGCGGGTCAGCAAACCTTGGTCAGCATTGATCAGGCGCTCCTGGGATGGCTCGTCCATGTCATGCGACAGCTCGATGCGTTTTTGCTGGGCAATCGGCAACGCCTGATCCAACACGTCCAGCACCAGCATCGCGAACAGCGTCGGCTGAAAGTGGTACGCCTCGGATTCGGCCCGTGCCAGCAGAACAAACCCGTCGGTCAGATCCAGCGCGCGGCGTACCTGCCGTTCGATCTGTTCGAACAGCGGTGCGTCGGCGCCGGCCTGATGCCGATGCACATCGAGCAAAGCGAGGATTGCCGAGTGCGGTGCACGCAAATCATGAGAGAGAAAGCGCAGCAAAACGCTGCGTTGTTCCTCGGCCGCACGTTCAGCGCTGAGGTCGGTCAGGCTCAACAGCCAGCCAATCGGCGTGTCGCCGTCAACCGGCAGCAGCGCAGCACGTTCCAGACGCAGACTGCGTTCCTTGTAATCGCGAAACTCCAATAGCGGCAGGGCTGACAGTGGCGGGCGCTGCTCTGTGGATAATTCCGGATAGCCGAGACGGGCGAGTTGACCCAGCACATCGTCGCCCACCAGAGGGTCATCGAACAGCGCGCGAGCCTTGCGGTTGCCCAGCAGGATCTGGCCTTTGGGATCACTGATCAGCGTGGCGACAGGCAAGTACTCCAGACCATCTGCGATGAAACGCCGGGTATCACGGGTTCGGCTCATGGCCTGCTCGAGCGCCATGATCTGGCCCTGCAAACGATCAGCGCCGGTGAATTGCGAGCGACGGCGTTCAGGGAATACCTTCGGTTCGCTGTCGAGCCGTGCCAGCTCCCAACCGAAATAGGTCAGCACCACACTCAAGCGCCGCCAGTTCCAGATCAGATAACCGAACAACATGCCCAGCACCGCCGGCGTCGGCGACCACCATAGGCGCATCTCTGCTAAGCCGGCACTGGCGAGCAGCGCGCAGGCCATGCCGATCAATGTAATCCACAGCGCCCAGCGCGGGCGCCAGAGCAGTAGCCCGAGAATCCCGGCAACCAGCACCACCGACAACAGAGCGCCCGCTGGCGGCGTCGCATCATGCAAGTTGATCTGCGCGCGATAAGACAGCAGTGCAGTCAGTGGCAACAGCACTAGACTTATCCACAACCACTCGCGCACCAACTGACGAAACAGGCGCTGCACCTGACTCGGTTCTCGGCTTTCCCGCCGACGATCATGGTTCATGAGGAAAAAGGGCAGGGCAGTGTGAATGGTTTCATAGGCCACAGGTCTGAGACGTAGACCGAAGAATCATAGCGGACGTCGACCAATGGCGGGCTGCTTACTTTCAAGGCGATGATCAAGCGACTATGGTTGACGCCCAACTGCCCAAGCAACAAGGAATCACCGCGAATGCGCGTTGCGATACTGGACGACGAACCCGCCGAACTGCGCCGGGTCGAGCAAACCCTGCAGCAAATGGCCGATGCCGGCGAGCAGCCGTGGTCACTGCACAGCTTCGAACGCGGTGAGGATCTGCTGCGGCAATTGCGTCGGGAAACCTTCGACCTGCTGATCCTCGATTGGCAACTGCCCGACCTCACCGGCCTGGCCCTGCTGCGCTGGACTCGCGAGCATATGGAAGCGCCACCCGCGGCGATCATGCTTACCAGTCGCGATGGTGAGAGTGACATCGTGCAGGCGTTGAATGCGGGGGCTGATGATTATGTGAGCAAACCGTTTCGGCCGAATGAGTTAAAGGCGCGGGTGACTGCGGTACTGCGTCGACACAGCCAGCAACGTGCGGCGGCGACGGAAGTGCTGAGCTTCAACGACTTGACCTTCGACGACGCCGAACTGACCGTCACTCGCGAAGGCAAGCCGATTGTCATGACTGAACGCGAGTATCGACTGGCGCGGTGCCTGTTCAGCAATCTGGGTCGGCCGTTGTCACGGGACTATCTGTATGAGCGGTTTTGGCCACACGAGGAAATCGCCTCGTCACGACCGCTGGATACGCATATCTATCGTCTGCGCAACAAGCTGGGGCTGACGGCGGATCGGGGTTGGCAGTTGCTGACGATTTATGGGTATGGGTATCGGTTGGAGAGTGTGGCGACGGCGTCAGAATAAAAATCAAAGATCCCAGCCATTAAAAAAGGCCAACGCAATGCGTTGGCCTTTTTTGTTTGACGCAGACCGGGATCAGAAATCCAGGTTCGAAACCGCCAACGCATTGCTCTCGATGAAGTCACGACGAGGTTCGACCGCATCACCCATCAGGGTGTTGAAGATCTGGTCTGCGCCAATGGCGTCTTCGATGGTGACTTTCAGCATGCGGCGCACGCTTGGGTCCATGGTGGTTTCCCACAGCTGATCCGGGTTCATTTCGCCCAGACCTTTGTATCGCTGAATGGTGTGGCGCTTGGTGCTTTCAGCCATCAGCCAGTCCAGTGCTTCCTTGAACTCGGTGACCGCTTTCTTGCGCTCGCCGCGCTGGATGTACGCGCCTTCGTCGAGTAGCGTGCTCAGTTGAGCGCCGAGGGTGACGACGGTTTTGTAGTCGTTGCTGCCGAAGAAGTCGCGGTTGAAAGTGACGTAGTTCGACAGGCCGTGGGAGATCAGTTCGACCTCTGGCAGCCACACGCCACGTTCACGATCTTCACGCAGGCTGGCCTTGTAGACCAGGCCGGACTTCTCAACGGTACGCAGACGCGCTTCGTACTGGGCCAGCCACTCTTGCATCGCTGCGTGGTCGCCGAGCTTTTCCAGGCTCACGGCCGGCAGGTAGATGAAGTGTTCGGTGAGTTCCTGCGGATACAGGCGCGACAGACGCTTGAGGGTCTTCATTACCATGCGGAAGTCGTTCACCAGACGCTCGAGCGCTTCACCGGAAATGCCCGGGGCTTCTTCGTTCAGGTGCAGGCTCGCATCTTCCAGGGCCGACTGCGTCATGTACTCTTCCATGGCGTCGTCGTCTTTGATGTATTGCTCTTGCTTGCCTTTCTTGACCTTGTACAACGGCGGCTGGGCGATATAGATGTAGCCGCGCTCGATCAGCTCCGGCAACTGACGGAAGAAGAAGGTCAGCAGCAGGGTACGGATGTGCGAACCGTCGACGTCAGCATCGGTCATGATGATGATGTTGTGATAGCGCAGCTTGTCGATGTTGTACTCGTCGCGACCGATACCGCAGCCCAGCGCGGTGATCAAGGTGCCCACTTCTTGGGAAGAGATCATCTTGTCGAAACGGGCTTTCTCGACGTTGAGGATCTTGCCCTTCAACGGCAGGATCGCCTGGGTTTTGCGGTTACGTCCCTGCTTGGCAGAGCCGCCCGCGGAGTCACCTTCCACGAGGTACAGTTCGGACAGCGCCGGGTCTTTTTCCTGGCAGTCAGCGAGCTTGCCCGGCAGGCCGGCGATGTCCAGCGCGCCTTTGCGGCGGGTCATCTCACGGGCCTTGCGCGCCGCTTCACGAGCACGCGCAGCATCGATCATCTTGCCGACAACGAGCTTGGCTTCGTTCGGGTTTTCCAGGAGGAAGTCGGAGAAGTACTTGCCCATTTCCTGTTCGACCGCGGTCTTCACTTCGGAAGAGACCAGCTTGTCTTTGGTCTGCGAGCTGAACTTCGGATCCGGCACTTTCACCGAAATGATCGCGGTCAGGCCTTCACGGGCATCGTCACCGGTTGTGGCGACTTTGTGCTTCTTCGCCAGACCTTCCTGCTCGATGTAGTTGTTCAGGTTACGCGTCAGTGCCGAACGGAAGCCCACCAGGTGAGTGCCGCCGTCGCGCTGCGGAATGTTGTTGGTGAAGCACAACAGGTTCTCGTTGAAGCTGTCGTTCCACTGCAGGGCGATTTCCACGCCGATGCCGTCTTCACGCTGGATGTTGAAGTGGAACACCTGATTGACCGCAGTCTTGTTGGTGTTCAGATATTCAACGAACGCACGCAGGCCGCCTTCGTACTTGAACAGCTCTTCCTTGCCGCTGCGCTCATCCTTGAGGACGATGCCGACACCGGAGTTGAGGAAGGACAGTTCACGAATGCGCTTGGCGAGGATGTCCCAGCTGAAGTGAATGTTCTTGAAGGTTTCGCTGGAAGCCTTGAAATGAATCTGGGTACCGGTGGTTTCGCTGTCGCCAACGATGGCCATCGGTGCCTGCGGTACGCCGTGGACGTAGGTCTGTTCCCAGATCTTGCCGCTGCGGCGAACCGTCAGTACCAGCTCTTCGGACAGTGCGTTCACTACCGACACACCTACACCGTGCAGACCGCCGGATACTTTGTAGGAGTTGTCGTCGAACTTACCGCCAGCGTGGAGGACGGTCATGATGACCTCGGCAGCGGAAACGCCTTCCTCTTTGTGCACGTCTACCGGGATGCCACGACCGTTGTCTTTAACGGTGATGGACTCATCCGGGTGGATGATGATGCTGATGTCGTCGCAGTGGCCGGCGAGGGCTTCGTCGATCGAGTTGTCGACCACTTCGAACACCATGTGGTGCAGACCGCTGCCATCGTCGGTGTCACCAATGTACATACCGGGACGTTTGCGTACGGCATCCAGGCCTTTCAGCACTTTAATGCTCGTTGAGTCGTACGTATTTTCTTCGCTCAATGCCTTCACTCCCGATGGTCGTGGGTCTGGGTGATACGGCCCTGTTCCACGTGGAACAGAGCGACTGGCGTTTCCGTCTGCCAGCCTTCCCTCAATAATTCGTGATCTACACAGGTGATGAACACCTGGCAGCGTAAGTCTTCCAGCAAGCGGCACAGCGCACGACGGTGGCCCTCGTCCAGCTCGGACGGCAAGTCATCCACCAGATAAATACACTGACCGCGTCGGGCCTGACTGACCAGGTGCCCTTGGGCAATCCGCAGTGCACAGACCACCAACTTCTGCTGACCCCGGGACAAAATGTCCGCGGCATTGTGTGCGCCCAATCTAAGACGCAAATCAGCACGTTGCGGTCCGGCCTGGGTGTGACCCATTTGCTGGTCCCGTTGCACGGAACCGGCCAGTACGGCGCTCAATTCCCGGTCTTTGTCCCAGCCTCGGTAATAGCTGAGCGTCAAACCTTCAAGCTCAACCAGTTCGCTCAAGGTTTGTTCAAAGACTGGTTTCAAGGCTTTGATGTAAGCGCGGCGGTATTCATCGATTTCAGCGCTGGCCTGGCACAGTTCCCTGTCCCAAACCGCTTGCGAAACGGCGTCAAGTGTACCATGCCGCAGCCATGAGTTTCTCTGGCGCAAGGCCTTCTGCAAACGCTGCCAAGTGGCCATGAACCGTGGCTCGACGTGGAACACGCCCCAGTCGAGAAACTGTCGGCGAATCTTCGGCGCACCTTCGAGCAAGCGGAAGCTATCGGGGTTGATCAACTGCAGCGGCAGGATCTCCGCCAGTTGCGCAGCGCTACGGGCGTTCTGGCCGTCGATGCGAATCTGGAACTCGCCTTGGCGATCACGGGAAATGCCCAAAGCGCTGTGGCCACCCTCGGCCAATTCGACATGACCGAACACGGTACAAGCGAGCTGTTCGTACTGGATGACCGGCAAAAGCCGCGTGCTACGAAACGAACGGGCAAGCCCCAGCAGATGAATGGCTTCCAGAACACTGGTTTTGCCGCTGCCGTTGGCGCCGTAAAGAATGTTGATGCGGGGGGAGGGGGAGAAGGTCACCGGGTGCAGATTGCGCACCGCGGTGACCGAAACACGACTTAAGGACATCCAGAGTCAGCTGATTACAGACGCATCGGCATGACAACGTAAGCCGAATCGTCGTTGTCGGACTCTTGCACCAGCGCACTGCTGTTGGAGTCGGACAGGATCAGGCGAACCTGCTCGGTGGTCATCACGCCCAGCACGTCGAGCAAATAGCTCACGTTGAAACCGATTTCCAGCGAGCCGCCGTTGTATTCAACGCCGACTTCTTCTTCCGCTTCTTCCTGCTCCGGGTTGTTGGCCTGGATCTTCAACTGACCGCTGGCCAGTTGCAGACGGATACCACGGTACTTCTCGTTGGACAGAATCGCAGTACGGCTGAACGCTTCACGCAACGCTTGGCGATCGCCCAATACCAACTTGTCGCCGCCCTTCGGCAGCACGCGCTCGTAGTCCGGGAATTTACCGTCGACCAGTTTCGAGGTGAAAGTGAATTCACCAGTGGTCGCGCGGATGTGGTGCTGGCCCAACACGATGCTGACGTTGCCGTCCGGCTCAGTGAGCAGGCGCGCCAGTTCAAGGATACCTTTGCGCGGCACGATGACCTGATGGCGATCCGGCTGGCCGATATCGGCTTTCATCGAGCACATGGCCAGACGGTGACCGTCGGTGGCGACAGCGCGGATGATGCCTTCAGACACTTCCAGCAGCATGCCGTTGAGGTAGTAACGCACGTCCTGCTGAGCCATGGCGAAGCTGGTGCGTTCAATCAGACGACGCAGTTTGCTTTGCTCAAGGCTGCAGGTCAGCGAGCCCGGGCCTTCTTCAACGGTCGGGAAATCGTTGGCTGGCAGAGTCGACAGGGTGAAACGGCTGCGACCAGCCTTCACCACCAGCTTCTGCTCATCGACCTTGATGTCGATCAGCGCATCGTTGGGCAGGCTTTTGCAGATGTCCATCAGCTTGCGCGCAGGCACGGTGATGGAACCTGTTTCTGCCGGCTCTTCAAGTTGCACACGACCGACCAGCTCGACCTCAAGGTCGGTACCGGTCAGCGACAGTTGCTGGCCTTCAACTACCAACAGCACGTTGGAGAGTACCGGCAAGGTCTGTCGGCGCTCGACGACGCCTGCGACCAGTTGCAGGGGTTTCAACAGGGCTTCGCGTTGAATGGTGAAATGCATGGTCTAGTCCCTTGCCTTAATAAGCTGCGCTGGAGTTCATCAAGTGGTCAGTGTACGCAGCAGGTTCTTGTAGTCCTCGCGGATGTCCGCGTCGGATTCCTTAAGTTCGTTGATCTTGCGGCAGGCGTGCAACACGGTGGTGTGATCGCGGCCGCCAAACACGTCGCCGATTTCCGGCAGGCTGTGGTTGGTCAGTTCCTTGGACAACGCCATGGCCACCTGACGCGGACGAGCGACCGAACGCGAACGGCGTTTGGACAGCAAGTCGGAGATCTTGATCTTGTAGTACTCGGCGACGGTGCGCTGAATGTTATCCACAGAGACCAGTTTGTCCTGCAACGCCAGCAGGTCTTTCAGGGATTCGCGAATCAGCTCGATGGTGATGTCGCGACCCATGAAGTGCGAGTGGGCGATCACGCGTTTCAGCGCGCCTTCCAGCTCACGGACGTTGGAACGAATACGCTGGGCGATGAAGAACGCGGCATCGTGCGGCAAGTCGACCTTGGCCTGGTCGGCCTTCTTCATCAAGATCGCCACACGGGTTTCCAGTTCCGGCGGCTCGACGGCGACCGTCAGGCCCCAGCCGAAGCGGGATTTGAGGCGCTCTTCAAGGCCTTCGATTTCTTTCGGGTAGCGGTCACTGGTGAGAATGACCTGCTGGCCACCTTCAAGCAGGGCGTTGAAGGTGTGGAAAAACTCTTCCTGCGAACGCTCTTTACGGGCGAAGAACTGAATGTCGTCGATCAGCAAAGCATCCACCGAACGGTAGAAGCGCTTGAACTCGTTGATCGCGTTCAGTTGCAGTGCCTTGACCATGTCGGCCACGAAGCGCTCGGAATGCAGGTACACAACCTTGGCATTCGGGTTCTTCTTTAATAGGTGGTTACCCACTGCGTGCATCAAGTGGGTCTTACCCAAGCCAACGCCACCATAAAGGAAGAGTGGGTTGTAACCGTGCTTGGGATTGTCCGCCACCTGCCAGGCCGCTGCGCGGGCGAGCTGGTTGGACTTACCTTCGACGAAGTTCTCGAAAGTAAAAGTGCGGTTCAGGTAACTGGTGTGCTTGAGCGCACCTTCGACCTGCACGGTGCGCTGTTCGGCGCGAACCGGGGCCTGTTGCGAAGCGGCGCCGGACATCGGATCGAAGCTGTCGCGAGACGGTTCATCGCTGACTTCCGGACTTTTTTGCGTCGAGCGCTTGGCTGTCGGTGCGGATGTCTGCGCAGGGGCGGGCGTGTTCACCGGCGCAGCATTGGTCTGCGCCTGGGAAGCTTGCGCTGCCGCCAGCGGCGCATTGGGTGCGGCACGCGGTGCCGAGCTGCGTTTGCTGCCTATTAATAAGGAAAGCGCAGGCGCCACGCCATCGCCGTGCTCATCCAGCAGTTCAAGGACACGTCCCAGGTACTTTTCGTTTACCCAGTCCAGCACAAAACGGTTCGGTGCGTAGACGCGCAACTCGTCGCCTTCGGCTTCGACCTGTAGTGGACGGATCCAGGTGTTGAATTGTTGGGCAGGCAGCTCTTCGCGCAAAAGCTCCACGCACTGCTGCCAAAGTTCCACTGACAC